>NZ_JAPENM010000018.1 GCF_026342035.1 Aldersonia sp. NBC_00410 | reverse complement strand
GGGGCGAGCCCCCACCGCCAACCGACACGGCGGGCAAGCCCGCCGCGAAACGCATTGCCCTGCGCCATCTTCCGGTGCCCGCTACGCGGGCGAATGAGCGAAGCGAAATCGCTGCTCGCGCAGCGCTTTCCGAATCGGACCGTTCCGGCTCCGCCGGAACTCAACGGCACCACCTGCGGGTTCACTCCCCCACCCAACACACACCCGCTACGCGGGCGGCGGGTACGGGGTCCGGTTTCCATGTAATCCACAGTACGGCAACCCGTTTCAACGGTCAACGCCGACACGCCCACCAACACACTCCATTGTCCCACAACGCATTACCTCCACCCACCCCACCGTTCCCCAACCGTAACCCACCACACCCCCGGCTACGCCGGCTCCGAGCCGGCCACCAACGCCGGGCACGTTCACAACAACCCCCGCCGAACCAGATCCCGCCGCAACTCCGCCAACGCAGCCTCCACCTCGAGCAACTCCACCCCACGCGAACGCGCCACCTCCCGAGCCAGGAACAACAACTCGAAACCAGACAAGCCCCCGATCAGCCCGCCGTCGAGCCGGGTGAAAACCACAGAACCCCGGATCACCGCAGCTGGACGCCCGAACCGGTACAGCACGAACCCGGCATCGTCATTCACCGGCTCATTCCCCCACCGCAGCACCCCGCCACAGATGCAGGTTTCCGCGCACCAGCACCGGCACCGGATCCAAACACCCCACATGCCTATGAACACCGGCCAGCGGGCCGGAATGACCTTCATTCAGCCGCACGATCTCCACTGACCGATCCGCATCGACTCGCAACCCCTCCACCGGAAATCACCACCTCACCAGAGACGAAAACGCGAGCAAACACCCCGTCCCACGCCACCCCTGCGCACCCGCATTCGCACGCTCACGCGATTTGCAGGGCATCGAACACCAGCCCTGTCTTACCCGTTCCGATACGCCCCGCGACCGCGAACACCCGGCCACCGCCCGCACCGCGCGCGTAATGCCCAAACACCTCCGCAGCCGGAGCAATGACAGCGGGGCGCGACAAGGCGGACCGGATCGCGAAACTATCCACCGGACGCACGTGCACACGCTGCAACCGCGCCGTACCGAGCGACCGCCCCGGAGGGTTCACACTCGCCGCGAGCACTGCCTCGATCAACGATCGCCCGAGAACCGCCCGCAACTGCTGCGGCGGTCGGCGCCGGTCGAGCACTTCGAGCACAAGCCGCAGCGACTGCTCCGCGAACAACCGAACCGCTCGCAACTCGGCCGGATCGAGCTGCGGCTCGGGCAACGGATTCCGCGACTCGACGTCTCGCTGCTGCGACGGCGGCGGCGGCGGGACAGCCTCACCGGTCCGGATAACCGGCGGCTCCGAAAGCGGCGCGCGGCGAAGAAAGCCACCCGAAAACATCGGCGAATCGGCCATAAGAACCACCTCCGGAAAACAGTGGGAGTCGCAGTCCCACAAATGAATTGAATACTTCGAGCCTATCGGCACACACCGACAGATAGCAGCCTCGAACCCACCTAAACACCGCCGACCCAACCGGTGCCGGGGCACTGGTTGGGTGGAAGCCATGACGACGAGAACCGCCCCGCCCCTAAACTTTGCTTCTATCAATAGAGCTAGGTGTCGTGGGAGGTTGTCATGACTGTTGCCAGCATCGGGACGAGGAGTTGCACGGGAGACGCAGGGGGTTACCGGATTGCCGAGATAGTTGCCGCGGCCTGGTTCGACGCCGCGCGAGGTAGCGGTGATATCGACGTCGGAGTTGGCGCCCTTGGCGCGGCAACCCTGATCCGTGTGGACGCGGCGCAAGGCGGCGCGATCGCCGATCACTGGAGGCTCTGATCGCCGTCTCCGGGCCGGCGGCCGCCGCAGGGCGTGCGGGGTGAACACGCCCTCGCGACCGGTGGCCGGCCCTCGCCCTCCCGTGCCGGCAGCGTTGCACAGCGCGCGCAGCCATTCCGGTTTGGTCGTTCCCTACATCACCGCCTGGCACGCGGGCCGACCCATGTGGGGACACGTAGCAGAGCAGGCCCAAGCGCGTGCCATCACCGATGGGCTCTGCCAGGTGTGCGGCCTCGAGCTCGACGACACGCGGATCGTCCTGACGGTCCGCCCGCAGGACATCGCGGCCGCCGTCGCACCCGAGCCCGGTTTGCACCCCGCATGCCTGCGCTACGCCGTTGCGGCGTGCCCGATGCTGTCAGGAACGCGACCGCTCTACCGGCCCGTCGGCCATGGCCCGGGCCCCTGCGACCAGCCGGATTGCGATTGCGCGCTGTGGGCGCCGGCCGACAGCGTGGGGCGCGCCGAACAGCCCGCAGAAGCCTGGTACGAGCTCTGGATATCCCCCGCCGATTACCGTCCCACCGCCTACTCGACGAACGGCAGGCAGCAGATCGGGATCTCTCTGCGCGACGTTCGACCGCGCCGCATGCGCAAGATCCGCGCATCCGAACCCGGCGCATCACACGCCGAGCTGGAGCCGGTCATCGACCTCACCATTGCCACGACAGCACTCTTCTCGAAATAGACGCCTGCTTCAGGGAGTTTCGCCGCGCTGGATCGCATAAGCCGCCGACCGGATGGTGGCGATGTCGCCGAGGTCGAGATCAGCGATCCGCCCGTAGTAGTCGGCCACCGCATCCGGTGTCATGCCCGAGTCGAGGTTGTTCCTGATGTCGTCGAGCTGTTCTCGGGTGAGCTTCATGTGCCGGCACTTCCTTCGTCGATGGTGTTACCACAGGGACGTGACGTCGTACCTGGTCACGGCGTGCTCATCGTTTACGCCGCTGAACTCATCGGCGAGCCTTCGGCCTCGGCGACGAGGTCCTCGGCCACCAGATACACGGTGGGGATGCCGCCGACGCCATGGTGGTCGACTTTCACGCATCGCAGGTCGGTGCCCGGCGGGAGCACGACCTCGTTCTCGCCGGAAAAATGCGAGATCGACTTGACTGGGAGTCCTTGCCTGGTCCGCACGACCATCATGTACGGCGGGTGCCCGGCGAAAGCGCTTGCGGTGCCCGGGTTGGTACTGCAGCTGGTGACCTTGCCGATTTGCACTCGAGACCCAACGGTGAACGCAGCGGAGATGTACTCCGACGTGGTTCCTTTCCAGCCGCTCGGCACGCGCGTGCCCCGCATCAGCGTCATCGGTGTCATGTTCGGATTGTGCTCACCGAACTTGTCGAACGCCGATTCGAGGCCACCTACCACGGTCTTGATATGCGAGGAAGGGTTCGGATTGCGGCCGGTGATCGCGGCGTTGATCTGCTGGTATGTGCCGCCCGTGTAGGTGGTCAGGGCGTTGCGCTCGCTGGCGGTGAGCACGTTCTTGACGAACGCGGTGTTGGAGCCGGTGAGGTCGGTGATGTTCGAGGTCTTCAGTTGGCCGGCGCTGTTGGTGAACCCCCATGCCTTCAGGTTGCCGCCGCGCTGAGCGATGACCGCGTAGTCCCCGGCGGTCTCGTTGCCGAACGCGCGGACGCCGCTGCGCGTCAGGCTCGCGTACTTCTCGGGGCCGAGGCTGCCCGGCGGGATGTCGTGGTCGAAATGCGGGATCACTCCCCCACCGCGCGTCGGTGTCCCGAGTGCACGACGGTGGGCGGCTGCGTATGCGGCGCTGGCTTCGATCTTCGAAGCACCGGTGGCGAGGGCTTCGGTACGGGCCTTCTCCCCCGCAGCCATGGCGGCCTTCTCGCGCAATGCCTTCTTGTGCCGCTTGGTTCCTTCGTAGACGTCCACGCGCATCGGTCCTGCGCCGGCCGAGTCGGCGATCTTGGTGCGCGCCGCTTCGATACCGTCGTCGAGGAGATTCTGTTGCGTGGACGGTGTCGGCGCGACCCCCTCGGCTGCTTTGCCGGCGAGCTCGAGCGCTAGTCCACTCTTGATGCTGTGGGCATGTCGCTGCAGGTCGCTCGCGCCGGCCGGCAACGTCTCCAGGCCCGTGACGATCGGGATCCGGTTGGCCTTGTCCAGGGCATGGCTCTTGCTGTGCGCCTGTGCCACTGGGAAGTAGGCGTCCCCGTTGCGCTGCAGGATGAGAAAGTCGCCGCTGCCGCGCCGGTAGATCGCGGTACCGCCATCGAGTAGCCGGCCTTGCACGTCGTTGATGCCCGATCCGGTCTCCATCGGAATCGTGCCGGAGTGATAGACCGCTTTGTCGCGGGCGACGCTCGACAGCGACAGCGGAGGCCCCTCGTTCAAGGCCGCCACCGCTTCCCCGCCGTGGGTCCTGTTGAGCGAGCGCCCAATCGCGGCGATCTCGTCCTCGGTCAGGTTGGCGTAGTACGCGTCCCGCTCGTCGTCGGTCGCGAGGTCGACGCGCATTCCGTACTTCGCCGCCGCGAGATCGTCCTGGGCGTCGCGCTGGTGTCGCTGCGCGTCGAGATAGGCCTGCTTCGCGTCGTCGAGGAGCTGCTGCTGCTCGACAACCGCTGCGGAGCTTCCAGTGCCGTCTGCGACGGCGTTTTTCGCCTTACGCAGCCGTACCCGCTGCCTGTTGACCGCCTTACGGGCCCCGTCGGCTTCCAGGTCCACCGACTCGACGTGCTCATGGGCCGCGTCGAGTGCGGCCTGCGCCGGGGTTATCTGCGGCCCAGCGAGCTTTTCCCGTTCCGTTTTCGCCTGGGCGATGATCAGCTTGGCCGAGGGAGGATTCGCGTGCGTGCTGGGCATCGGGGTATCGCCGAGGACGGACTGGTCGATCTCGAGGGCCTGCATCAGCTCGGGCAGCATGCTCGGCGGCAGCGATAGCACCGCAGCGGCCGTGTCCACCATGCCCAGCTCGCGCAGATGGTCGACGACCTTCCTGCGCGCATTGCGGCCATAGCGGCGATTCGCGTTCGCCTTGGCCGCGGCCTTGTACGAATCGCAGGAGGGGCACCTACGGCCGCCCACATGTATTGACCGGCACATAGATTCGGGACGTTAGGGCGGTACGTCCACAGACTCCCACTGCAACCGCCGGTCATCGCTACCGCTGGTCAGCGTATGTCTGTAAAACCTCGCGTCGAGGCGAGGCTCCATCACCTCCGTTGGTGTCATGACGTAGTGATATTATTATGTCATGCGGTGACGTGGTGCAGTCGACGGCCCAGGCGCGACGACTTGGCTCGCCTCGGCCGCCGGCTCACCCGCACCCGCCGATGCCCAACCCGGAGGTACCCCGATGACCACACTCCTGGCGCGGTACACGAACGCGCTGACCGGGCTTGCCGCCGGCGACGCGTGGGGCTACCAGGTCGAATTCACCACCTACGACCGCATGAAAGAGCGCCCGGTTCCCCCTCCCCCGGCTCTCTGGCGAATCTCGGACGACACCCAGATGACGATCGCGCTTCACCGTGCCCTCTCCGAATGCGCCGATTTCTCTGACGTCGACGAGACGACGGCGATCATCACGAAACATTTCCTGAACTGGGCGATCGACCCCGACAACAACCGCGCTCCGGGGCGCACCTGCATGACCTCACTGCGCCACCTCCGGGAGGGCGCACACTGGTCCGACCCCGATGGCGCACTCGAATCTGCCGGCTGCGGCGCTGTCATGCGCCTCACCCCAGCAGCCTTCACCTCGGACCGGCATTGGTTGGGCCTGACGGCATTACAAGCACTCATCACGCACAAACACCCCCGTGCTGTGGCCTCGTCACTGCTGGTGGCGGACGCGCTGCGCAACGCTGATAGGCGGCCGGGGCGGTTTCTCGACCATGCCCTCGACGCCGTGGTCGACATCTACGAAGCGACCAGCTGCTGGCTTACCGACCCGTATCTCGCAGAGATCCTCTCCCCCATCACGACCGATCCGACGGGTTATCTGATCGACGGTCTCGATGACGGCATCCTCGACGCACTCCTGCGCGCCGACGACGCTCGGACCGAGCTGCGCATCCTTTCCACAGCCGAATACGGCGACCCTTGCGAAGGAATCGGCGAAGGTTGGGAATGTGCGACCGCGACTGCACTCGCCTTCATGGTCGCCGATATGACGACCTCACCGACGGGGGAGAGGGCACCATTATCCCCTAGGGGCGGGTTGGCCTGGGCGGCAACTAGCAATGGAGATTCCGACTCGATCGCAGCGATCGCAGGCGCCCTTGTCGGTGCCGCCAGTGTCGATCCCCACTTCTGGCGAAAGGCCAGCGTTGCCCCGCGTTTCGAGTCCCGATACGAAGCCGAGCTCGCAGCGTGCTCTGGGAACGCGGTTGTCTCGCTATTCGGATAGACACTTTCAGGCGCTCAATGTGCCTTCTACCAGTTGTTTCGCACCGAATATCGCGTTCATCTTCGCACGTTTTATCGCGTTGTAATACGCCTATGAACTCGCGCCATACATCGGACGATTCTCCGCACGTTGCATCGTGGTCTACATCGTGTTTGTCTCCGCATTGCATCGTGCGTATTCCTTCGCGAGACAGAGTGCGTGACGATGCACTCGCCATACCGCACGTGATCGTGCGTGACCATCACGGTATGCATACGTACAGTGATCACCACTCCTCTCCGCGTATTACTGTGACCTATCATGTGCGTTGATTCAGGCGCAGACACACGCTGCTGAACACGCGTAATCCCTTGCGTTGGATTGCTCGGGTAATCCCGCGCTCATATCCGCAGCGATCATTGCTGTGATTCACGCGTAGCGACACGCCGGGGACGACGTGCACGGCCACGCACCGTGGCTTGCGGTACGGTTCCGCGTGAAAGGACGCGTCGCCGCACGCGTCCCACATCGTCAGCACCGTCGCACCGCTGGGGGAGTTGCTCCAGCGGATTCCGGAAAGGCCCTGAGACTCATGCCATTGGAGAACTCGCTGGCCGTCGCCAACCGAAAGGGAGGGGTCGGCAAGTCCAGTCTTGTCGCCCAGCTCGCAGGAATGTTCGCACTCGCCGGGTATCGCGTTCTCGTCGTAGAGGCCGATCCCCAGAACACCCTCTCCTTCGACTTCGGCGTGCTACCACCCGAGACGAATGAGTTCCTGCTGGCGTTGATGACGGGCTCAGCCCCACCGGTCCTGAAAGATGTTCGCCCAGGCCTCGACCTGATTCAGGCGGGCCTGGATCTCGGCGACATCACCGGCGTGGTACTCACGCGAAGCAAGCGTGGGGGAGGCGGCCTCGCCGACATGCTGACAGCGTCGCTGACTCCCCTCGCCGGGGACTACGACATCATCTTGTTCGACACTCCACCGGGCGACGTCCCTATCATCGACGCAGTTCTGCAGTGCGTTTCGATGGTCTTGATCACAACGAAGACCGACGCGGCCAGCATCAAGGGCCTCGACAAGATCGCCGAAAGATTCGCCCTCGCAAAGCAAGACAACGGATATCTCCGGCTCCTCGGAGTGGTCTTGTTCGGTGCCGGTAGAGCGTCCAAGAAGATCAGCCGCACCACCCGCAACACCATCGAGGCCGCCATTCCCAATACCATCGCGCCGGTCTTCGAAACGCAGATCCGCCACGCGGAGGGAGCTGCGAAAGACGCCCGCGAGCACGGACTCCTCGTTCACGAACTCGAAGATGCCGCCGCCGACTCCGCGAAGAGACGGTTCAAGTTCCTCGCCGAACGTCGAAAGACCAGGAAGGCCCAGCCAGTCGGCGAAACGGAGAACGCTGTCGACGACGACCGAGACTTCAGCTCCCGCAATGCACAAGGGCTCGCAGATGACTACGAAGGGCTCGCGAAGGAGATCCTCAATCGCTGGGCAGCTTTGATCGCGGAACGTGAGGCCGAAGAACACACAGCTCTGACTCCGGAAAGCGAGGATGCTCCCGCATGACATCGGCACGTAAAAGCCTGGCCGAACAATTCGCACCGGCAGAGACCGGCCGGCAGGGCCGCGGCAGCGGCCTCGGTGGCCTTCTCGGTAACCGGCCGCCGCGGCCGACGACGCCGGCGGTGGAGCGACACAACGATGTCCCGGTCGCCGATTCTGCCCCGCAAGCGCCGGCTGACCGCCCGGGGGAGGGGAGTGGCCAGGCCGCTCCCGTCGAGCAGCACAAGGTGGTTGCGCTTTCCCCGCAGCACACCGAGCTGCAATCCGTACCCGCGTATGTCACCCCACAGACCCGTACCGCGCTGAAAACCCGTGCGGGCAAAGAAGGCAAGGCGTTCGCCGAGATTGCCATCGACGCGTTCGCGGCCCTCACCCCGGAAACGCTCAAGGGCCTGTTCGAGACGCGCTACACCACCAACGCCATGGGGATGCCGACGCTGGTCAAACCGGATCTCGTTCACGACGGCGTCGAGGTCCGCTTCCAGCTCCTTCGCGCCCAGGTGGCGTGGATCGAGGAACAGGTCGAAGTGAGCGGCGCCCCCTCCCGCAGCGCGTTGATAGCGGCGGTCCTCAAGCGGTACCTGATCCCATCCGCACCCTGAACGCACCCATCGCGCGCTGTTCCGACGGCACGGGGGAGCCATCTACCGGCGGTGCACGCGGCAATTCACCACCGCCGCAGGGGGGGTGCGGGGTCGACTGGTCCGTGCACAGCGTCGCACCGGCCGGGCGCGCGGGTTGTAAGCGGGTGATACGGGCCTCCAGCGTCGCCGCTGAGGCCCCAGTGCCGCCTTGAAGGTCTGGTTGCCGGAGAGGACCGCCCGCAGCCGGAAATGCCCCCGATTGTGCATCTCATTAGGGGTCGTAGGTGAGAACCGGCATGGGTACCCGAATTGGAAATTGCTGGAGATTTTCTGACTTCAACTCGACCCGGCTCCCGCAAGTTGCGACCCATGGGTCCGGAACGCAGATCTAAGCGCCCGCGTCGGCCCGCCCCAATGTGGTTAGTTCAGTTCGTCGCTGTCGCTGGTGATGCGATCGTCGATGATCCGCCGGACTTCTTCGCCCGTGCCACCGACGGTTCGGCGGTGGTGATGGACGCCGGCAATCAGTCGGCGGGATATCCAGTCGTAGGGTCGATCTGGTGAAGGAAATCGCGGATGTCGCTGATTATCTGCTCATCGGTAAACCGCTCACCGGCTGAATTGGTCACTGAGAACCCGTACCCATGTCGGTGACTCAACCAGTCGAACTGATAGACCCCAGGGCTAGCTACCCTCACCAGCCACCGCTCGCCGTCTACGACGATCTCGGTTCCATCGGTGATCTCGAACATCGTCGCCTTCCCCTTCTTGCCAGCCGGGTGTATGAGCAGACACAGCGCGATCTCAGGCGGATCCCGACCTTAGCTCAGTGCTGGTCACGTTGTGTCGACGTGAGGCGATACCCAGACCATGAAGGTAAGGAAAGCCGCGATAGGCGCCAGCGCTCTTGTCGCGATCGCAACCGCGACCTGCGCCTGCTCGCCCGTAGGTGACAGCGAATCGCGTGATCCGACCGCCTTCGTCCAATCGACACAGTTCGCACCGCCGCCAGCGCCGATCACCGATCTCGTGCCTACCTCCGAGCAGCTGACCAACCTGTACAACGCCACCACCGACTACTCGATACGCGAGGAGGAGCGCGCACGACTCTTCGACGGCCCCAGCGACCAGAACCTGCGACTCGCGAAGACCTGGGGTGCGCAGCCTGCGCCTCAGTACATTCAGTTCACCGCGGCGGAACTCGTCGGCCCAGGAATGATCAGCGCTACGGGGCAGGGCCACCTCGGCGGGATGGCCCCTCACCCTGTGGGCCCAATCCCCTTCGTGCGCTACAACAATGAGTGGAAGCTATCCCGCGACTACGTCTGCGAGATGGTGATTCTCTCCGCAGAGCGGGGCTGCAACTGAGGCTCGCCCGGCGGCTGGTCCCGACTACTACCGACTATTCCGCCAAAACATGACCTACACGCTGTCGCAAACTCAATGCCCACAATGCGACATAAGGCAGAGCAGTCTCACAACGAAACGATTGCCGGACACGGCCTCCGTGCCCCACGTTCAGATCGGAGCCCGACATGGCGAACCTCGAACCGAGGTATCAGGTGCGACGGCTCTGTTAAGTGGTGCTCTATGAGTGAATCGCCGGAGATAGCGAATCCACGGTCGCCCCATACCCGCCTATGGGTAGCGATCCTGGCAGTCACAGTGGCCGGATTACTGCTCATGATCGTCGTCTGGGGCCGATGGTGGCCGTCCGACCGCGACTGGTACTTGCCCGCTGGAGTCGCAGTGGCCCTGGTCATCGCCACAGGCGCAGTCTGGGTAGTCGATTCAATCTACGTCCTGTGGAAACGTCGACGCTGGACCTGGTGGATGCTGGCCTGGCCAGTCGCCACTGCGTTGGGGGTCGCGCTGGCGTTCCTCGTTCAGCCAAAGTTCGATGATGCGCGCCCCGAGTTCGAAAAGGCTGCACAACAGCTACTCAACAAACCTGAACCGGCAACTGTAAACGATTTCGAAATCGGGCGGTTCGAAATCGGCACGGCCTACTCCACACAACAAGGCGACGTGTTCTTCAGCGACAAACGCACATCGGTCTTCAGCACCCAATCCGGCTGGGTCTACTCACCCGACGGCGCACCGGCACGCCCGACCCGCGATGGCACATTCTCCGCCGACCACATCGATGGACCCTGGTACCGATACACGCTCATCACAACGTACTAGATTTGGTATTCGCGCGGGCCCGTGTCCCGATGGCGCTGCCCAACGACGCCTGAATGTGCGCCCTTTCGCGACGGTGAATCTTGGCCGTGTCTCGAAATCGACCAATATCTTTAGTCGTTCGATTTCAAGGTCTTGTGAGCTGCGGGTTCACGATCAAGAGGGTGTCCATGATGCGCTTTTCGGTGGCGACATTCGCTGATTCACCCCGTAGAACTGTGACGAATTCGAGACGATCGAAGGGGCCTGGGGCACGATGTGCCACAGGGGGATCGCGCACCGGACGTCACATTGGGGCCTCCACTGACGGTGGTTTCTCGGCCGGGCGTCGTTGTAACCACGCAATGGCGGCTCCAGAGATCAAGACTGCCGCCACTGTCACTCCGGTTGAGGTCCACTGCCAGGCGCTCGACGACAATGCGGTGCGCGACGGGGTCAGCGGTGTGTACGCCGTCCATCCGAATTGAGTGATCAATGGCACGGTCACAGCAGCGGGTGCCGCCAGGGAGATCGTCGTGGCAGGCGCACTCGAGGGCAAGCACGCCGCGACGGTGAACCCGGCCGCGAAGGGCAACAGCAGCACCGCGCCGCCGATGTGCACAGTGTCCCATGGTTGTTCATCGAACACCGCCGATGCCGCCACCAGCGCGAGGGCGGCGACACCGACGAGAGGGCTGGGCCATCGTCGGCCGAATACCGCCCCCAGCACCACCAGCATCGCTGGTATGAGCAGAGACGGCCACGAATCGCTGGACCATCTGACACCGCCGGAGGCTGCCGCAATGAACGCCAGAGCGGCGAGCAACACCATTCCTTGACGACGAGGAAGCCACAGCGCGCCGGCAACAAATACGGGCGTCACCGCGAGTCCGAACAACCAGCGCTCCTGCGTCACCTCAGTGGTGCTCATCCCCTGAACGGCGCGGACGAGAGACCAGTGGAGGAGCAGGCCGGCCACCGGCACCGCAACACCCACCGCCAGCTCCCGGACCCGCCCATCGGCCCTCGCCGGGTCGGGCACGCCGAAGGCGCCGCGCTGAATCGCTACCAGCAACGCCACCACGGTCAGCGACAGCAGGCTCAGCATGAACGCATCCGGCGCGGCCGAAACATAGTCGGCAGGGAGATAGTCGGCATAGCGGCGAGGGAATGCCGATCGGTACTCGTCGATCGGCTCGCTCAGTAGAAGACCCCCCACTGCGCCAGCGGCCAGAGCGGTTTGGAGCATGGGCCGGTCGCGTGTGTTGCACAGTCCGGCGAGTGCCCCCAAAAGCGCACCCGCACCTACACGCTGGGGGTAGAACTCCCATTGCCAGAAGCCGTGAAACGACGTGACCGCCAGCAGCACGAGTCCTAGGGCGGCTATCGATGCCAAGGTGCGGCGGCGACGAGCGAGGATGACCGTGAATGCCGCGGTGATCGCGCCGAGGGTCGCGCCCGCAGCGGCGCTGTAGACCAAGACATCCACTCGGCTGCTGTCGGTGATTATGGCGAAGTTGCCGGGCATGTTCGACGTCAATGCGATCGTGGCCGTGAAACCACCCAGCAGAAGGGACGCGAGTGCAACCGTGCGGTTCATGTCCTTCAGGATCGCCTACGGAGGTCGGGACCTACCGACTGCATCGGATCCAGTCGAGTTATAAAGTCCCGGACGCGGATCGACAATCAGGGCAGGGGACTCCGGCTGTCCGGCCTGCCACGGAATTCACGGTCCCAGATCACGGGCCGACACGCTTTGGCGGGATCTCACCACGCAACGTGCGCCCCAGACGAGGACGCCCGTGCCGAGCGCGGCTGTGGCCAGTGCAATACGGGAGGTGCCGGCAAGGGCTGCCGCGCACAGTCTGGCGACTTCAGTCACCGGGATGTCGTATCGGTCCGGTGGTGTGAGCTGACGGTAGAGTCAAGTCGGGATTGCAGGTGTTCGTTTCGAGGGGCTCAAGATGACTGCATCGCCGGGGTGGTATTCCGATCCGTGGGTCCAAGCGGAGCTGCGTTGGTGGGACGGACTGCAATGGACCAGCTGGATTCACCCCTCGCCTACGCCGGCCGGCGTCACAGGGGCACCTGCTTGGGGTGGCCCGGGCCAGGAGGTAGTTGCTGCGACAGAACCGAACATCGTCGTGGCACTGCGCTTGAGCCCGGACGGCACGGCCACCTTCATAGAGCTGGTTCACGACGATACGTTCAGTCGTGAGCTCCGCAGCCAAATCGGATGCGATCATGCCGATTATCGCCATGTGGTGCTGGAAAGCGGAAACAAGCTAACAGCATTCTTTGACGACGAGGGCCTACTCAACGACCTGCCGGTCAATCCAGTTGCCGCGCGAATCCTGGGATACGGCGCCGCCATCCACGGCACGGTGGTATTCGTCGAAGCAGCAGGCTACTTCGGGGAGACCGCCTCTTTGTCGGACGAGTCGGTACGGCTGATCCGAAACCGGATGAGCGTCTGACCGTGCGGTGAGCGGCCGCCTGTTCAGTGAATCCGTCTCTAACGACACACTTGTCAGCACGTGCTCTACTTGATTCGTCGTCCTCGGCGCGTACCTGGGGGACGTGCCATTTAGGCTGGTCAGTGACGTGCCATGTCCGCGAACTGGGCCACGTGCAACCTGTGACAGACAGTGAAAACGCCCGGGGGGCCACCTCTATGCTTCGCCAAAATGAGGTCTGCTTCGCCGGCGCGCGGGTCGTCTCGATCGTAGGCGTCGGGACGGTGGACGAGGATCACCAGGTCACTATCCTGTTCGATGCTGCCGGACTCGCGTAGATCCGACACCATGGGCCGGCGATCCGTGCGCTGCTCTGGGCCCCGGTTGAGCTGGCTGACTGCGACGACGGGCACCTCCAGTTCCTTGGCGAGCAGCTTGAGCTGCCGTGAGAACTCCGATACCTCCTGCTGGCGCGACTCGACCTTCTTCCCCGAGGTCATCAGCTGTAGGTAGTCGATGACGACGAGCCGAATGTTGTGCTGCTGCTTTAGCCGACGGGCCTTCGCCCGGATCTCGGTCATCGTCAGATTGGGGGAGTCATCGATGTAGAGCGGCGCGTCGTTGATCTTGCCGACGGTGCGCGCGAGTCGCGCCCAGTCGTCGTCGCTCATTCGCCCGGCGCGCATATCGGCCAATTTGACGTTCGATTCCGCGGACAGCAGCCGCATCACGATCTCGCTGCGGCTCATCTCCAAGGAAAACAAGACGCTGCCCATCCCGTGCTTGATGGAGCATGAACGCATGAAATCGGTTGCTAGCGTGGATTTCCCCATGCCAGGCCTGCCTGCCACGGTGATGAGCTGGCCTGCTTTCAGGCCTGTGGTGACGTGGTCGAGGTCGGCGAACCCAGTCGGTACACCGCCGGCGAGACCACCGTTGCCCTGGACTGCTTCGAGCTCGTCGATCGCGGGCTGCAGCAGCTCGGCCAGCGACAGCGTATCCCCGGATGTGCGGTCGGCGCCGACGTCGAAGATCTCGGCCTGCGCCCGGTCGACGACGTCGTCGACGTCCTGACCGTCACCGCCGGCGTACCCGTACTGGACGATCCGTGTGCCGGCCTCGACGAGGCGCCGGAGTACGGCCTTCTCCGCGACGATGCCGGCGTAGTAGCCGGCGTTGGCGGCTGTCGGGACGGTCTGGACCAGCGTGATCAGGTACGCGGCCCCGCCCACCCTGGTCAACGCGCCGCGGCGGTCCAGCTCGGCGGCCACGGTCACCGGATCTGCCGGCTCACCACGCCCGTAGAGGTCCAGGACGGCATCGAATACGGTCTGGTGCGCGGGACGGTAGAAGTCGGTGGACCGGAGTTCTTCGACGACGTCGGCGATCGCGTCCTTCGACAACAGCATCCCGCCGAGTACCGACTGCTCGGCGACCAGGTCTTGCGGCGGCTGCCGGCCCCACTGGCCGTCGTCGTCGGCTTCCGGCGCGGTTCGCGGAGTACGCCTCTCCGTTGTGGTCATGTCTCGGCCCACCGAACCTGGAGGTAGTGGACCGGCGCGGGCCCCGCGCTGCCGACGGTGACCTGCATGTTTGGGTACATCACGACGGCACCTCCGCGTAGCCGGCGGACTCTCGAACGACGATCGTTCGCGCGGAGTGTGCGTTGAGGAGCCGCGGCATGCGGGGTGCCTTCACCGGTGGTGACAACCTCGTAGCCACGTGCGAGGCCGGCTTGGACGTAACCTTTGTGCAGGCGGTCGTCGAGAGTCGAGAACGCAACCTGGTCACCGGGTTTGATGGTGATGTTCATCGTCGCGTCCTCTCACGCTGCCGTATTCGCAAGCGTAGAAATCCGGTCCGGCCGGAAGCCCGACCAGTGCACGTCCCCGGCAACCACTACGGGGGCCTGCAGGTATCCGAGGGCCATCACGCGGTCGCGAGCCACGGGGTCCTCGGAGATGTCGATCGACTCGTAGTCGATGCCGGCCTTGTTCAGCGCGGTGAAGGTCGCCGTGCACTGGACGCAGGCGGGCCTGGTGTAAACGGTGATCATTGGGATTCCTTCCGGGAGGGGGAAACAGGACGGGACTGGCGAACCGAGAGCGGTGTGGGACCTCTACCGACCAGGTAGCGGCCGGTCGGTGGGTGTGCCCGGCGGTACTCCTCGCAGATCCGTCGGACGTGTTCGGCAGTGGCCGGCGGTGGTGCGGCCGCACGGGCCGCGGCCTCCATGGCCTGCTGTTCGGCTCGTTTCTGGGCGGTGAGCTCCGCGGCTTCACTGGGGGACAGACGATTCCAGTCGATGCGTGCGAGGCGCCAACGCAGAAACGGAACGGGGGCGCTGACCTTCTTCGGCCATACCCAGCCTCGGCTCACGGTGTCGCGCGTAAGTTCCGCGGCGATTTCACGTCCGGACCAACGGCCGTCGTCGAGCCCGAATTCGGCCAGGAGATCGCAGACGGCGCCGATATGCAGTCGGGGATTGTCCAAGGTGGGGCAGTGCCGGAGCAGCTCGGCAGCGGCTTTCTGGCAGCCGATCGATCGTGTGCTGTCCGGGGATGTAACTTTGCCCGCGCGTTCGCGCGTGGGTGAGGACAGATCAAAAGAAGAAGACCGACCAAACAAGCTCGAAGAGCTTAGGGGGTCAGCACGGCGTTTCCCCTGGCCGCGGGCAGCACCGGCGATCCGGGAGACGGAACGAACCCGGCCGCGCGAGGCCGATCGTCGCGGACGCGACACGGGCGCAACAGCGGTCGCGGCGACAACAGGTCCGGGGCTGGTCAGGTGCCACACGCTGCCTACGGCGATCTGGCGGCCGCCGTGGTGGGCCTCCGCGGCCTGACGCTCGATCGTGGACAGCCAGCCGCCGATCACCATCTCGACGGCCATCCCGATCGCCCGCAGCACCCGCCGTGCCCGCTTGGCGGTGGCCTTGCTGACCGCGGCCTTCCCCGCGATCGTTTCGACCGCCGCCGTAACACCTCTGCCAGTGCGGGTTTGCGCGCAGGCAGCCATCGCGTCGGCGACGAGCAGGCAGCGCCGCGCGCTCAGCTGCTGCGCGCCCAGCGCACGTATCCCGGCGTCGGTGCCGAGCACCGTGCGGACCTGCTCCAACCAGGCTGTGCGCCCGGTCCAGACGGGTACGGCCGATTGTGCGGCCGGATCGACGGGCCGAGCCCACGAGGCGCCACGCTGGGCCTCGTTGAGTTCCTCGATCTTCTCGACCGCGGCGGCCGCGGCCGAGACCATGCTGTCCCAGTGGGCATCCGGATCGGCATGCTCCGGGCCGGGGACCGGAGGAGTATCGGCCGCCACCGGGATCGAGGTGTCGTTGCGCGCCAGGGGCTCGACGCCGGCGAGGTGTCGTTCGTGAATCGCGAGGCCGACGCAGGATCGCCGGTACTGCGCCGCAGGGAAGCACACCAGGAGCTCGGCGCGGTGCAAACTGTCGAGAGCGGCCCGCACGGCCTGCTCGTCGACGGCATAGCCACCGCCGCGGCACAACTCGATCAGCTGGCGAACACTGATCCTGTCGTCGCGGACGCGGTGATATCCGCACAACATGCGCAATACCGCTGCAAGGACAGCACGCGGCGTTTCGGACAGGTCCTTGGGGACATCGGCACGAACCCGCTGCTCAACGCCCCGAGAATCGGCAAAGCGGATCCGGATCCGCCGATTCAACGGACCCGGCGGCCGCATCCTAGCCCCAACAGTGGGACCACCGTCGCAAGCGATCCCCGATTGTGATGTCCGGGTGATCCCCTCGACTGGATTTGAATTGAAGCGCGAACTACCCTGAGACGCGCGCATGCGGTGCGCCGTCCTTTCATGGTGAGGACACGGAAAACCCCGGTTCGGGGGACTGCCATCCCCCGAACGCAACGCGAGCGGAACCTCGTAGCCTGCAAGAGGCCGAAAAAGATCCACGCGAAACCACCTGCCAGTGGTTTCGTGCTGCCCAGACCGTGTCGGTCGGTTATTGAGTTGGCTGTCGAGCGCCGGCTGGTGGCCTAGCGCAGTGCGGCATCACCATTCCTCGAATCGACGGGTCCCGTCACCGGTGTCGGCGAGGGAAAACTGTTGGGCAAAAGCAACTTCCGGCCACAGCAAATGGCGGGCACGCCGACGGCGCTCAACGTGTGGACGCGTCGGCCGGCCCGCTGGACCGTTCGATGTGACTCGAAATGCGCGCGCGCCGGGGGAGGGGTGACACCGCGTGCGTCGCTGTCGCCAGGCATGCCAGTGAACCCAGGAAGGGGGACGTGTCGTCGTCGCAGGTCATCGGGGGGCGCCGAACGCGGCAGCGACATCGTGAACTGACTCGGCGCGTATCGGCGCGGCTCTACCGCAATTCCCCGTATTACCCCTACACTGGGCATCGGATTCAATCCTCCTGCTGGGTATTGGACTCCACGGAACACCCCCCGGGCCGCCAAGCTGAGGGGGTGTTCGTTTGTCTGGACTAACCTGTCGCCGCGTATTCCGACCGATCGGCAGAGGGCTGCGTGTCCCCGCCGACGGTCAGATCCAGCTCCGCCTGATCCAACGGACGATTCTTGCGCCGCAGCAACCGCGTATGCGGATCCGCCCGCAAGCCGTAGTGCAGCAGCTCGATAAGCCGATCCGTACGGCTCGGTGCCGCGGGATCGGCGTCGTCGACCGGCTCTAGCACCGCCTTCGCCAGATCCTCCGGAATTTCCACGCAGTAGTACTCGAGCCGACCCGTGTACATCGAACGGATCCGCCGCCACTGCATGGGATCTCGCTCCGCCAGCGAGGCCTCGTACTCCACCCCGGCTTCGAGAAGGCTGATGATGCGCGTCGTCTTCCACCGAAAGGCCTTGCCTTTGCCGACCGGTGCGTTCACAAGGTCGGCCAGGCGCTTGGGCACCTTCCCACCCACGGGCCGATACTCGCCTACGCGAGCAGGCCGCCCAGGTCCTCGGGATTCGGTCTCGGTCGTCATACCCGTTGATGTTTCCTCGAGTTTGGCCAATTTTGGTGCTGACACGCCCATTAGATTTGGCCAAACTCGAGACGGCGCACCGAGTCATCATTCTCCTCCGTTCAGGTACCGCGTTCCGGACACCCACGCCCGCAACCGGCTCGGATCACCGACTTCGCGTGGCAGCGCTGCCCTGATATCGCGCTGGATCGCCCAGGGCAAACGCTTCCAGCACGGACTGCACGAAAACTGCGTCGCCGGCACCGCGGACCCGCAGCCACCGGGGCAGCGGTGCAACCGATCTCGAGTCCAACGCGCGGCGAGCACGTTCACCGCCTGGTCGTCGCGGCGCAACATCGGCGACACGCGAGCGGCACGATCAACGTGATTTCCGCAGTGCCCCAACCGCTCGTCGGCAACCTTCATGCCATCACCCGAGGCCGCTCGTCCCAGACTCGTCCGTCGAGGAGTCTTCCCGCCGCGCAGGCTCGTGCGACGCGACGCATGGACCATGCGCCTGCCCTCGGTACTTCCCGCACCTCCAGATGGTGTGAGTCCCAACTGGCCGGCACACTCCCGTCGAGATTCACCACGCACCCCTTCCCGCCGACGTCGAGGGCGTCGGGATCCCAATCCGCTTCGCTTTCACCGGCTCCGTACACCGGTGCATCGGCGACGAACATGCCGTTCTGCTTGTGGTGCAGCGGCACCGAGAACTCCACGCAATGATCACGGATCGCGCGAAACCAATCCGGATGCGCCGCAGCGGCGCCGGGGCCGCTCTCACCGCCCGTGATGACCCAATCCAATCCGCCGCTCAACCAGGGACGCAGATCCAGCCCACCGACCAGCGGCTCGCAGCTGGCGAACCTCACCGCGGCCGGCAGCGACGCCAACACCGGAAGGCGTTCCTCGGCCCGCTCCGCATCCTCCACCGACGTCCCCAGCCACACGTTCGAAGGCCACTGCCGCCCCCACGGCACCAACGCGGCCGCATTCTCGATGCGCTTGCTCAACAACATCCAGATCAGGAACGGCGTGGAATCGATCAAGTCCCACAGCCGAGCCCGCGCGCCATCGAGGAGCCCGTTCACCTCCTCCCTCGGATGGATCTCGAACACGTCGGCCATCGACGCGGCGAACACGGTCGCGGGCACACCCGCCCGTTCCGCCGCCCGGTTCCACGCGAGCGGCCTCTTCCAGTACGATTCCGACATAAGCTTCCGCGGGCCCTGGCGTTGCCACAGGTCGAAACCCCAACGGTTCGAAAGTGTTGCAGCATAACAATGTTGACATCCCCGGGACGTTCTGCTGCAGCCCCACCAGGGATTGAACGTGTGCGAGCACCAGCTGATCGCCGTTGTGTCACCCATCAGTGTTGTCTCCCCGCCGTATTGAGCGGGCACGCTCCGCATGCCGCCTCGACTCGCCCCGTTGCCGATCGCGCACGCAGGCGTTCGAACCTGTCCGGATCGTTGTCATGCGACGCCCTCGGTGTCGGTGCGTCGGTCCAGGACCGCGCGGGCGAGAAGTTTGACGCGCTCGGTGTTGGTGACCGGATTCAGCGTCGTATCCCGCACGGCGTCGACGATGGCGTCGGTTTCCATGGCCTTGAGATTCAGGACATCGATCATCACGGGATCCGCGCCGGCGTCCGTGCAGCAGAAGTAGGCCGAAACGCCTCTGGTTTGTCCGGGACGCGCGACGCGACCGATGCACTGACGGTGCACTCCGTGGGACCAGTCGAGTTCTCCGAACACCACCGTCGACGTGGCCCCTTGAAGACCGTCGATCCCGGCGCCCGAACGCAGCGACATGATCAGGACCCGGCACTCACCGCCGGTGAACTCGTCGATCGCGCGTTGCTTGGCCGCAGGGGACTCGGTGCCGGTGAACAGCCGCGGCCCGAACCCGGCCAGCCTCTCCAGCCACAGGTCGTACACCGCACGGTGCCAGCCGAACAGCAGTATCCGTTGCTCGGTCTCGAGCAGCAGTTTCACGAAGTCGGCGACGAACGGGGCCTTCGCGATCCCGGTGCCCTGCCGCATCCGCCAGTCCAGGTCGCCGGCCGCCTGCCACCGCTGCTGGTGGTTCGCCGTCTGATCGAGAATCAGCCGCGCCATCTCGACCGCGTCACCGTCGATGCGTTCGAGAACGCTTGCATCCGACGGCACGTACTGCTCGATCGTCTCGATCGGCGGCAGATGAACCCCGACGTCGGCCCGGGTCCGGCGCAACATCAGCCCTTGCGCTCGAAGATGGGTACGGAACGCGTCCGGATCGGCGATCCGCGTCTTCTGATCCAGGCCGAAGCTGAGCTTGCACCACTCCCGCGCGAACTCGTCACGGCTGCCGAGCGAACCCGGCCGCAACACGTCCAGGATGTTGTACAGCTCGCCACCGAAGTTGTAGCACGGCGTCCCCGTCAAACCAGCTGTGTAGTCGGCCTTCCCGGCGATGTGCGCGGCTGCACGGTACTTCTCGCTGTCGAAGCGCCGCAACTCCTGAGCCTCGTCGAAGATCACCGTACGTACCCGCCCGGCCAGGTGATGCTGCCACTTCTGCAGCTTCGCGTAATTCATCACATACAGGTCCGCATCGGGCAGCTGTGGTGCACCGTCAACTTCGAACAACCCATCCTGACCGGGGCCCGAACCGTCCGCGGGTAGCGGTGTGCGTGTGGTGATCTCGAACCCGGACAAGTCGGGGTAGAACTTCGCCAGCTCCCGCAACCACTGCTTCGGCAGCGCCGTCAACGTGACCGCCAACGCCGGGCGAGCAGCAGGATCCTCTAGCACCGACAGCCCCGACGCAGTCTTGCCCAGGCCCAGGTCATCGACGATCAACGCTCCACGCGTCGCATGCACAAGATCCCGCGCCTGCAACTGATACGGCCGCAACTGGACCGCCGAACGCACCCACCCCTCCGTGCCGCGCGTGCGTGCCTGGCCATCGAGGACAGCCAGCACCGCAGCCTCCCGCCGGCGGTGCTGCTCACATCCCTTCCGCAGCCGGTTGAGATCGGCGCGCGAGGCCTTCAGCCGCCACCGCGACATCACCCATTCCAGGTCACGTGCGACCTCGTCGGTCGCCGCGATGCGGAACGCGCCGGAACGAGTCCCCTGTACCCGCGGGAAGACCCGCTTCAATCGGACCATCACGTCCGGCTCCGCATCGACCTGCCACCAGCCAGGATCCGACCCGACCCACCGCAGCGTGCCCGCCAGCCGCGCCGCGGGGCTCACAGCACACCACCCGGCAATACAACCCCGACAACGGGTTTACCCGCCAGCACGCGGGGCAGACCGGCCACCAGCGCGATCCGGGTAGATGCGAGCACCACTGCGGCAACGCGGCCGTGGCCGGCGTAACGCTGCAGCTGGCGAACGACACGAAGCTGCTTTCCGGCGGTCTTCACCTCGACCGCAATGGCTCCCGAAACCAGGAAGTCGACCCGGTCCGTCGCAGACAACCGCACCTCCCGCTCGAACCGCACACCCTGCGCGTGAAGCGCCCGCTGCACCGATTCCTGGATCGCGTACTCGTCCGCCCCCCGATGAGCGAATCCGCACAGCACCGCGACAAGCGCATCGAGCTCGGTGGCCACCGGGGGAGTAGGCACGCCGACCGTCGATACCGGCACGCCCGGCAATGGTGCCGCGGCGAGTTCCACATCCGTCCGGGCAACCTCCACGCCCCGGGAGTCCGGGCCGAACCCCCACTGGTCGCCGAAGTTGGTTGCTCGGGAATCGAATCCGCTCATACCAAGCCCTTTCGTTCGCCGCTAGTCGAATCCGAACCCGGTGACATCGGCCGCCCGAAACGTCGCCATCCCGGTACCGTCCGCGTCGTCGCGTCGAACGGTCCAACCCGCGCGCTGAAGCGCCTCGCGGTCACCCTTGCGCGGCTCGAAGGAACGCCACACGTTCTCTACGCTGTCCCACCCGTTCACTCGGTAGGCGTGGTAGCCGTCGATGTCACCGTCGGGACCGATCAGCAGCCACACCGGCGTACCGCGCTCGGCCGCGCAAACAGCGGCCACCGCCTCGTCGCGGCTGCCACGAACCGCGTATTTGCGGTCGATGCGCGCCTTGTGCGCAGCGAGCTCGTCGGCGACGCCGGTCACGGTCGCGCCTCCGGGTCCTGTGGTGACCCGCCACGAACTGCGGCGGCAGCGCTCACATCGCCGAGCAGGTCGGTGTGGCCGCGTTTGTCGGGCGTGAGGATCAGACCGGTGCGCGCCGCGCGGGTGGAGCGTGCACTGCGGGTCTGTGCCGGAGTGCGACGCCGCGCCATCAGGCGCTTACGCGTGGAGAACGCCAGCACTATCGATGCGACGACCGCGTCAGCAGCAATTTCGGTGAGGCCGCGGCCGACAGCAAGGGCGGTGCTCATGACACCGATCCCGTCGTCGTCGCCGGTTCGGGCTCGGTGAGCAGGTCCCGGATGCGCTGCGCCGCTTCCCGGCTCATCTGCCTCGCTCGGTGCAACAGCTCCGGTGTGGCCTGTGCGGCCAGCAGGTTCCGTTCGATATCGGCAAGCGTGGACGCCACTGATTTCAGCGTTGTGGTCTGTTGCGTGGCCCGGTGCTGCCACAGTGCGGCATCGGCCCGTGCATCGGCTAGATCGAGGAGCAATCCCCGATCTCCGCGCACACATCTGCGTCTCATAATCTGTTCCTTCCGTGCTTGGCCCTGCCGAAACGCAGCGAAGACAGTTGGGGAACCGTCAACGACCACGGACGATTCGACGGATCCGAACTCCAGCTGATGCACTGCTGCGCCGGCCGTGTCCAACGCAGTCACGCTCGGGACTGTGACCCGCAACCGGCGTGCGATGTACGCGGCGCCCCAACCCTCCCGCCCGCTCCGCCCCACGCTCGCACTCACCGCCCGAACCGTGCCGCACCGCGAACACCGCCCAATTCGGTTGCACCACCGCACCGTTTCGGGCGCGGCGCGCATAGTAGGAATCCACGATCCGACCCCAGTCGGCAGCCGACTTCGGGCGCCGGTTCGGCGCCGCCGACCGGACTTTCACCGCGCACGCTCCGCCGCCACGCCGATCGACAGCGCCACCCAGCCGGGCGCGATACCGTCCGTTCCACGCACGATGTGCGTCACCACCCGCCGGCATTCACGGCCGGTGTAGACACCGCGGCAACTCCACTCCCGCAGCAGCAGAACATCGCCCACGTTGTATCCCGCGTCCCAACGCAACTCGACACTTCTACCGCCGGTGTCGACCGACCGGAACTCCTCGGGCCGCACCCGCAGATCGTGCACTGTCCCCGCCACGGCCGGTGGTGTCGCGGTGCTCATCGCGTCGACACCACCTTCCACCGGTCGGCGACCACGTCGGAGGGTCGCAGCCCCAGCTGATCGGCCGCGGCGAGCGCAGCGAGAAACACATCGCCGAGTTCTGAACGGACGTCCTCGAACTCGGCCCGCCCCTCCTGCAGCTTGATAAGCGCGCCCACGACCTCCCCGGCTTCCTCGGCGACCTTGGTCACCCGGATCCAATCGACTCGCGCCACCCGCAGGTGGTCGAGGTGCTTCCCCGCAGCGACGGACAGGGGATCCAGAGCCCGCAGAGTGGTTGCCGTGTCCGGCACATCGTCGGTCACCTCTGCGGTCACCGTGTCCCGAATTGTTGTGGTCACACCCGCGCTCCTTCCGCTGCCGACACCTGTCCTGGATTTGCGTCGCGCCCGCTGCGGATCCGCCCATCGCCGCCGCCGGCGAAACGCGAACCACGCGGCCTGACACCGCAGCACGGACACGCGCGAGACGCACCGCCCTGCCGCTTCAACTGCCTCTCCCGCCCGCGCGACCCCGTCCAGGTCCGCGCGAGCTCCCAGCCGATCCCCGCCTCCGTGATCACGGCCATCAAACGCGCGCCGCGACCGCTTCCGTGCTCGTCCATCCGTGCCGCCAGATCGTTGGTGAAGCCGAGGTAGTGCCGCGCGTGCTTGTAGGGCCTGTCGAAATGGATCAGGTACACCACTCCAGCGCTTTTCGCGGCCATCACGCCTGCCCGCCCGCATACTCGCCACGCTGCGCCGCGGTCATGCCGCGCTCCGCCGAACCGGCAGGCCGGTGTCAACAACGGCTTGGCGCCACACGAACCCCGGTAGCGCTTCGAGGAGTGCGACCCGGGCTGCGGACAGCGCGACGACCGCGTGCGCGGTGTGCTGGTTATCGAGCCGTTTGCCCAGCGCGTCACCGGCAACCGCGCGATATCGGCGCGGTAACTGGTAGTGGCCGTGCTCGGCGTGGTACCCGGTCATCCAGCGCGCAACGCGCACCTTCCACACCTGCTGCCGATGCGCGCGCAGCGCGTGTGCCGAGATCTGTGGGGCGGTGCTGCTGCTCACCGCGGCACCGGCGCTGGGGTTCGACATGACTAGGCGACCTCCTCGTCGCGTTCGCCGAGTGCGGCGAGGATCTCGTTCAGGGGCGGCGTCGCCCGGCGACCTGACCGGGGCGGGGGAGTGAGGTCACCGAGGCGCGCCGCCAGCTCCGCGACACGCGTGGCATTGCCCGCGGTGACCTGCCCGTGGCTCATCTGTAGACCCGTGCCGTGGCCAAGTTCGTGCGCGATCCACGACTTCGGCCAGCCACGCCCGATCATGTCGTCGAGCAGCACCCACGTCGGGCCCGCGTCGACGTAGGTGCCGGGCTCGGCTGCGGCGCGCACGTCCGCCATCGTCAGCGCACAGACACGTTCCTCGGTCTCGGGATGGATCCGCATCGTCGTCCCCGACAACAAGCCCTGAATGGTCTTGACGTTCACCCCAGCTGCCCGGGCCAGGACCTTCTGCTGCGCGCCTTGGCCCGCCATGACCCGCAGCCGGCCCCGTGCGCGCCGTGCGTCGACCCAGTCCGTGGAGTGCACACCAGCCGCGGCCCGCGCCGCACGTTCGGCTGCCTCCTGCGTGTTGGCCTTCGTGCACTCATCGCAGCGGCACCCCTTCACATACCCCGTCCGCGAGCCGTGGCGGGCGTCACCGATATCGAGCAGCACCCGCGGCGCGGGCTGCCGTTCCCACTGCCACCCGCGGACCGCGGCGACCATCCGTGCCCGCACCTCGATGAGCTGCCCATGCCGATACAGATGACGCTGACGGGTGCACCACGCGTACAGCTGCACAGTCGTGTCGACAAGTTCTTCGTCGTGCTGGCAGGGCACCCGCGAATGCCCTTCACGGGACGCGAACTGCCGCAGCGCCTCCAGGCCGAGCAGCCACAGCGTCTCCCCGCGGTACCACTGCAACGCGCCGGCACCGCTGGACGGGCACACGAGGGTGATCTCGTCGAGCAGCGGCTGGGGCAGTCGGTCCGTCGCGCGTTGTCTGCGCACCTCATTGAGCCAGCGACCCAACGCGATATCGTCCTCGACGAAATCCGCCGGTGGATTCGCGTGTCCCTTCCACGCGACGTATTCGCCGAGCAGGTCGACCGCAGCCGCGTCCCCGGCCGGGCCAATGCGCCACCGCCACCCGGGGATTTCCTCGAGCTTGGTCCGTCGCCACTGGTCCAGATCATTGTGCCGCGCCAGTTGACGCTGCCAAGCGCACCAGCGTCCGACGGTGCTCACGGTGCAGCGGGGCTCCCTGGGCACCAGCGCGGTGGCCGCGAAGTCGGGGTCGGTGAGCCGCAATCCGCCGGCGCGGACCGCCTGGGTGTGCACCTGACTCCACTGCTCGACCCAACGCTGCTCGGACAGATCCCACGCCCACCCCGGCAGGGACCGCAACGCCCGCGCATGGTCGTCGGGCAGCATGCGCCGCTGATACGCGCTTCGCTGACGCGCGCACCACATACCCAGTGCCGTGCCCGCCGGCGGCCGCGCATGCCCGTGCCCGGTAACGAAAGACACCAGCTCCGAGAACTTCGAATCCCAACTAGCAGAGGTGAAATCGACCATCCGCGCAACCAGCCGATCGACCGCCACGGCGTCGACGTCGAACCGGATGCGCGGCGGCCGCGACCCGTCACGGGTCCCGCGCCGTGACGGGTCGCGCGCGAAGGCCTTCAAACCGGTGGTGAGGCGAGGATCGGCCGAGCGTAGACCCCGCAAGATCCGCCACACCGCGGCGAACGACCCGGTCGACAACGCGGTGTCCTCGTCGAGCTCGGGCGGAATGCAGACCGGGATCATCACGACACCGTCCCGTTTACCCACAGCAGTACGTAGCGCCCGCCCCACCGACTGCACGATGTCGACATCGGAGCCTTTCGGATCCGCGAACAGCACCCCGTCCACGGCGGGAATGTCGATCCCCTCCGACAGGCACCGCGCGCTGGCCACCACCACGAGCTCGTCCGGATCCGCCGTGGTCAGCAACGCCAGCGCCTGCGTGCGCGCGGCCGACTTGTCGGTGCCCGCCACCGCCCGCGCCACGACCCGCCGCCCATCGGGCAGCCGAACCCCGTCGACCGAGGCCGCGAACTCGCGCGCCTTCGATACCCGGCCGTGGAAGCTCAACACCCGATGCAGGCCTTCTCTCGCCGCGGCCGACAACGCCGACACCGCATCGGGCGCGAAACCCTCACCGGTGGCTTCGAATACGACGACCTGGTAGTCCGACAGCAGGCCCATGTCGATCGCCGAACCAAGGTCCAGTCGGTAAGCCACCGGCCCGAACATCGTGCGGTCGTCCATCGACAACGGCGCCGACCGATCATCGACATCCGCGCCGTCGGCGGCCGCCGACGCAGTCACCGGGGTGGCTGTCATGAACACGCGCTTGCGCGCGGCGAACCCTTCGTCGAGCACACACCGAAATGTCTTGTTCGGCCGGCCCGCCAGGTGGTGTGCCTCATCGGCGATGATGAGATCGACGACAACACCTGCAGACCGCACCGCGGACGCGACGACATGCGCCGAGTGGTAGGTCGAGAAGATCACCAGCGGCCGATCGGGGGAGTGGCCGGCCAACCGCTGCGCCACCACGCCGGAGCTCGTGGTCACACGGGCACGGTGCGCAGCCCAGAACGGCACCGGCACATCCGCGCCGTCCGCGCCGGCCCGTTCGCGTTCGCCCTCGGCGGTGGCGGGATCCGAGCACGTGATCAGCGCCTCGAAGAACCAGTCGCCGGTCGACTTCCACTCCTGCAGCGTCTGCGCCACCAACCCGAGGGTCGGCATCACGACGACGGTGACCGCCGCACGAGACTGCTCGGCGAACCAGCGCCCGATCAGGGTCTTCCCGGATCCGCACGGCATGACCAGCTGCGCCCGGCGCGTCGAATCGGTCAGGGTTGTGCGCAACGCATCCAGTGCTGCCACCTGGTGGTGGCGCGGCGCTAACACTTCCCCGCTTCTGTCACGTGACGAATTGGTCAGTAGGGCAGGCATACCCAGCCACCCCCCAAATCGGGACGCTGCTCCGCCCGGATCACGGCATCGAGGACATTCAGATCCAGACGCCGCGCCCACTCCGTCAACAACGCCCACATCCCGGGAAGCGGGGGAGACCCCCACAACGCCTGACCCTGCGCCGCGACGATCTCCGCGATCGTCATCGCAACCACCGCACCACCCGGACTCAGCACGCGCCCCGGCAACAACGTCGAAATCCAGCCGCCCGACGAGACCGCCACAGCGCCATGCCACGTCGACTCACCACGCAGAACACCGGGGGTATCGCTCAAAACGGCCATGGCGCCACCTCCCGTACCGGATCAGCCCCAGACGCCACGCGCTCAACCGGCAAACCGGGAACAGCCCGCCCGGCCGCCACATCGATCCGCGCTAGCAACGCGCTCGCCACAACGCGGACCTGCTCCACCCCCGCGGTCTCCGGATCCGACGCCACCAGGTCCGCGACATCACGCAACGACTCCACGCCCCCAACACCCGCCGGGGCTCCCGGATCCGAATCCAACCGATCCCACCATCGCCGCACCCACTCGGCGTCCCCGAAAGCCGTGTGCCGCAAGGACGTCGGAGGAGGCTGCACACCCACCGCTCGCGACAAGGCCTCCGCGTCGTTCAGGTCCCGCGGAAACGCCGACCCCGTCGCCCAGCACACCCCGCGAAGCCACCCATCGGTTTTCACGGCCACGTCGACAGGCTGAAAATGCCACTCCGGCTCCAACCCATGCCGGCGCAGCATCGCCGCCAGGCACTCGGTGTCGAAGCTGGGGACCACCCCGACGATCCGCGCGCCCCGCGTCCACTCGAGCACCAGCCGCGCCGCCTCGTCCTCCGCGACGAGCAGCTCCACGACCCCGCCACCGATCGGCGCGGCAACAGCCGTCCATCGAGTGAATTCGCTCGACTTCCGATATTGCGGGTGGCGCTCGAAGAACCGCGACACCGCAAGCCCTGTCGGCTGCGCCAACGCCAGATCCGGATCTTTCACGGTGATCACCGTCGATCGCTCACCATCGCCATCGCGACGGATGATCGCGATCTCCCAGGGCCGGCGACGCTCATGCGTCCCATCGGTCTCGGTATCGACGAAGCACGTCACAGAATTGCCCATCAAAGAATCCCTTTCATACGAAAGCCGCTGCGTCACAAACCGATCTGGCCCCAACACACGAACCAGTAAGCGGCCGCGATCAGTAACAGCACCGTCCACACGACCACCAACCGCCGGCTCGGCGGCCACCCCGCCCGCGTCTCGTCCATCGAGGACTCCTCCTCGACCTCCCGGCGAACCAGATACGAATCCACCGTCTCGGCCCGTCAACTCGCACGCTCACCGGTCAGCGACAACACCGCCGGCGGCACCGCCGCACGCGCACGCGACGGCTCACGCAACCGACGCAGCAGCCGCGAATACGTACCGTCCACAGCCTCACTGAGCCACACCGGCGAACCAGTCCACGCATCCAGCGCCGCCGACGCCGCGCTCAACACGCACACGCACACCGCCAACGACACCGTCCGGGCCACCCGCCCGCCGCGCCAACCAGCGACCGCCACTGAGTGAGTCATGAGGACACCACCACGACGGCCACGAGTGCGGCGATCACGAGCAGCGCCACGATCAGCGCCGCGACGACCTCGCTCCGCACGACCAGCGGCCGCCCAACCTCCGAGACAACCTTCCCGGTGATCACGCCGCCACCCCCCGCTGCAGCCGGCGACGCTCACGTTCGGAAAGGCCACCCCAAATACCGTGCCGCACACCGTTGTCCAGCGCATACGCCAAGCACGCCTCGCGGACCGGGCACAACCGGCAGATCGCCTTCGCCTCTCGCGTCGACCCACCCTTCTCGGGAAAGAACGCGTCCGGATCGGTCTGCGGGCAGATCGCGTGATCGACCCACTCCTCACCGATGGCGATCGGGAATCCCGGGTCCTCGTCATCGATCGGGTGCCTCGCGACCAGGCCGTCGCCGCCGCCGGCCTGGTCCAAACCGTCGTCCTCGTCCGGATCGGCGAAATTCAGGTCCACGTCAGTCAGGTCCACCTCATCGACGTCGCAGAACGCGTCGACACTCATGCCGACACCCCCGCGGCCGCCGACGCCCGAAGCTCCCGCAACGCCGAAACACCGGCCTCCACCAGCGCCAGCAATTCGGCTGCCGCGATCGCGACACCGTCGAACCGCACACTCGGCCGCACCGGATCCGGCTCGAACGCGACGTCATGACCACCCGCGACCCAATGCTCACAGCCCGTCGGATCAACCGAATCCGGACCATGCGAAGACACCAGATCAACACCCGAGGTCACGATCGCACCCACCAGGGGATCCGCCCCCACTCGCCACGACTCACGCCGACTGTCCGACACCAAGGCCCAATCACGCTGAGCTCCAGGCAATCCGACAGCCTGCTCACGCAGCACCTGTCCAACCGCGTCCCGCGCCCGCAACACAGCGATTCCATCCGACACACCCGCCACCGAAACGCCGCACAGTGGAACGGGAACCGAGTCCCCGGCTATGATCGACATCGCCTGGCTCCTTCCAGGAAGTGTTACTCGAAGCCCCGTCGGACCGAACCCGGCGGGGTTTTCTTCTGCACCAACAACCCCTCTCCCCGCACGGCCAACCGCGCCCTCGCGAGTCGAGAAATCTCTACAGAGGGATATAGGGTCCGAAAACAGCCGATTCCGTCACCGAGACCCGAAAAAGTTTCACCGAAATCACCGCGGCACCCCCGCAGCCCCCAACGCCTCCTGCAGCACGCGCAGCAGCCCACGCGCCCCCGCGGCGTCCAATTCGCAATCACCAGCACCGGTATCGACCACGAAACTCACCGCATCCCGCGCGACACCATCAGGGCCCGGATACTCCGCGGCCACCACCATCACGCTCCCGCGCACGGTCCCCGGGATCGCCAACGTCAACTGGTGAATACGCACCAGATCACCCGACCCCGCGCCACCCTCGGCCCAGCCATGCCCCTCCGGCAGCTCACACCACCCAGGACACCGCCCCGACGACGCCACGGCACCGAAGCCGTCCACCGAATCCTCACCACCGTGAACCAGCCGAAGAGCATGAAGCATGCGCCTGATCACCGCCCTTCACTCCTGCCGGAAGCCGGCACAACGGCCGACCCGGCGCCACCGAGCTCGCCCGCACCGAACAACGACTCGAGCCCGGCCCGGTAAACACCGCGCGGCACATTCCTGCCCGACTCCCACCGCTTCCAGCTACGAACGACCACCTCGTCGCCCGATGGCCACGCCCCGGACGCCACATGACCCCGCAACCGACGAACCGCCTCCGCCTGACTCCACCTACGCGCCGTACGCACACCGCGCAGCCGAGCACCGAAGTCGGAATCCGGCCGCGACCGATGCGGCACCACCGAATGAACGAGCGCCGTCAGATCCGCGACCTCGCGCCGAAGATCCTCGATCGCGCTCATCGCCACAACTCGAAATTGAGGCCCAGCACGGGGAACGCACCGAGCAGCTCCCCGCGCCGGACGACTGAGGTGGGGGATCCGGCCTTGGTGTCACTCCAATTTGTCCCCATAACGCTGAGTCAATCACAGTAACCGCAGTGAATCAATAGTGGCCTGAGTGAGCGTGAGTAACCGCCCCACCACTTACCCTTGGAGACGTGCAGCGGAGCGAGCGGGCAATGCCCAAATACCAGGTCATCGTCGACGCTCTACGAGCACGCATCACGACCGGCGCGCTCCCTGCCGGTACACAACTGCCGACCAAAGCAGCCCTCATGACTGAATTCGGCGTGGCCGTGAACACAGTCGAGCGCGCGCTAACGGCGCTTCGCGAGCAAGGACTAATCGAAAGTTTTCAAGGCTCGGGCACCTTCGTACGGGCCGCGACCGAGAACGTTGCACCGACCATCGAATCCCTCGCCGCCCAGGTCGCCGATCTCAGTACTCGAGTCGAAGCGCTGGAGCAGCAGCGGACCATCGCGATCGACCAAGGTTGAAGCTTCGGCGCTCGCCGGGCGGCTCCGCCAAGTGTCAATTCTTCGGGGACGTGACGTACCCGCTGGTCAGAGGGCTTCTTGGTGATTGGAGCCAGTGCATCCGCTGCTGCAGGACAGTGCCGCGGAGCGAGTTGGGCAGTTACACATGTGACCGACGTTGTGACAAGCAGAAATGGACAGGATGACCGCTGTCTCTAAGTAGGCAGGCGTATGCCGGGATGTCATTCGCGGATCGTGGCGGGGGACGTGACGTATGCCCTGGTCAGAGGGTGTTTGTGTGGTGCGTTCCGATGTGGATTTGGACGGTGCGTCGGGCGCGTGTGGTGAAGATCTGAGTGTTGATGACCGAGATCTGGCTGGTATGCAGGTCGCGCAGCCGGATGTAGGGCTGGGGGCGGTCGAAGACGACCGCGCCCTTGCGCCATATTGCGCGGAACCCGGGGTCTATGGAGAGTTCGGCGAGCAGGCCCCTGTGCCGATCGGGGTTGGGATGCTGTCCCATGAGAGCGCGCACCGCGGCGACGGCGAACTCGGCCTCGGCGCGCCATTCGGCGAGGACCTGCCGCGCATCGGGCCGCAAGATGGTCCAGCGCAGCATGTTGCCGTCGGCGACGAGGCCGGGGAAGCGTTTGTCGTGGGCGGAGTTCGCGTACAGCACGTTCCATTGCTCGTCGAGGTAGCACGCGAGACTCGGATTCAGGGCGTCAGCCGCGCGTCGTACGTCCGGACCGATCGTCGCAGCGCTCGGTGGGCGTGAGTGCCGGGGCCGGGCCAGGTTGTTCAGGTGGCGCGCCTGGTCTGGGGAAAGCCGCAGCGCTCGGGCGAGCGCGATCAAGGTAGCGGGTGTCGGCGCGGTGCGTTCGCCGTGCTCGAGTTGGGTCAGGTAGCTGATGCTCAGGCAGGCGATAGCGGCCAGTTCGGGTCGTGTGTATCCGTGCGGGTGTCCGGCCGCCGGCCGGCCCCGCAGCTCGCGCAGGTAGTCGCCGAAAGCGGGTGGGAAAACTTCCGAGACGTCGGCGGCGTTGTCGAGGGACATGTCATGAGGGCTGTTCAGGGCGTTGACCAGCCACCGTTCACGCCGGTTTCAGTGCGCGCTCGCCGAGGCGGCCGCGGTCAACGCTGCGGCCCCGAGGTGGGCTGACAGTACCGCCACGATCTGGGTTGCGGCCGCAGTGTCGAAAGGGTCGTCGAGCAGGTCCTGGGCCAGGATCCGGACGCGACGCGCGACGGCGCGATCGGCGGAATCGTAAACCGTGGCAGCGACGTGCGCGGTGGTGACCGGTGGGACTGCACGTCCGTCGCGGTGCGCAAGCTTCGAGAACGGGGGCGGGGGAGTGGCGGACGTAATACCTTCCGCCACTACCGGATCGGTCGATCGTAGACGGTGGCTCATAGAAGTTTCCTCCCCGGGGCGTGCCCGGCCATCCCCATGCCGGGTCCGAATGCGCTACAGGCCGATGGACATATTCCGCGGGTCGGCAGGAGTCCCCTGGGAGAGGTGCGCAATGGGCTCACTGTAGAGCAGGTGTAAATCACCCGCAACGCTCGCCGGAAATTGCGAATTCAACTAGGCCGCAAGCGTAATACGGACGAAAGCGTTTCAAATTCAATCGGTACTTCTACGCATCCGTCGCGGCCCGGACCGTGACCAACGCGGCGGTGGTGTGCTGATCGAGCGCCATCAGAGCCGCCCGCACCTCGACCCACATCCATCCGCCGTCCAGGCCCCGGATCCTCAGCCGGCCGTGCGTACGGCCGGTCGCAAGACCGCTCGACATCGACAACGCGACATCGAGATCGTCCGGATGGATCTGGGGTTCGGGCTCGCCGGCCAGCCGTTCCCACGCAACACCCGGCATAGGCGGACCCATCCAGCGCAGCAGCTGAAGCGACCGCAAATTCATGATCGCCCGGTACTCACCGTCATCGGCCGAGGCCTCGATGACGGAATACTCGAGGACCACCGGTGGCGGCGCTGCCGGCGTCGTAATGGCTTCGCCGATGTCGTGAGTGATTCCGCGCAAAAGGATTTCAGGCTCGCCTTCGTCGTTGATCTCTTCGAGCATCCGGCACGAGAAGTGCGCAGCACGCAACGCGCCGTCGTCACGACGCACCGTCCACACGGCTTGATGCTCGGTCCCCGGCCGCGACCGCACGATCTTCGCCAGCGCCTCACTCTCGTCCCGGTTGGTGACCAGCCGCGTGAACGCGCCCGCGATGGCATGTTCGGCCGCCCAGTTCTCCCGCGGAACACCGTAGAGATCGAGTAGATCACCGCTGCGCGTCGACGTGCTTGTCGTCAGATTGAACTGCCATGCGCCTGCACGATCACGAACCGGCGGCACCGTATTTCGCCGACCGATCCACACATGCACGCCGTGACTGCGCCCGGAACCGATCACAAGCGGCACCGCGATGACCCGGGCACGCCCGTCCCCGGCCGCGCGGTCAACACGCTGCAACGTCTCGGTGCTCTCAGCGACGGCACCGGTCACCTCACGCAGAGTCGCGCCGTTACGGAGCAGGTTGCCGAGCGGAACGTACTTCTTCGGCGCCGAGCCCAGACCTATCACGCTCGGCGGCGCACCCCCGAACGTCTCGACCAAAATCCAACTGGCATCCCCCATGCCGAGCCGATATTACCGGCCGGTGAACAAACCGGTGGCCTTCTCGTAACTCGCTCCACACACCCGTGCCGCGACGTCGGCCAGCCGCGCATCGGCACCGATCAGCACCTTCGGTTTGCGGCGCTGAACGCCGGCCAGAATGACGCGCGCAGCCTTCTCTGGCGACGTCCGGGCGACCCTCTGCTCGAAACGCTCGATCGCTCGATCCCCATCTACGCCAGCGGCATGCAACGCAGACCGGGCGATCGTCGTGCGCACCCCGCCGGGAAACACACACGTCACTGCCACATTCGGATGTACCCGCATCTCCGACCGCAGCGACTCGGTGAATCCGCGGATCGCGAACTTCGACGAGTTGTACGGCGCATAATTACCCACGCCGATCAGACCGAATGCCGATGACAGATTCACGACATGGCCACGGTCCGACTCGACAATGAACGGTAGAAACGCTTTGGTGCCGTTGACAACTCCACCGAAATTCGTGCGCATCACCTGTTCGAACTCGGCATGCGAAGAGATCTCGACACCACCGACATGCAGTACACCGGCGTTGTTGATCACCGCGTCGACGCCCCCATATCTGGCCACCGTCTCGGCCGCGAACCGAGCCATATCCGGAGGGCTCGTCACATCGGCGACCACAGCCAAACTGTGCTTGCCGCACAGGTGCGCGGTCTCGTCGAGGCCGGCGGCGTCCACATCGGCCAACGCCAAGCGGGCACCCCGGCGAGAGAGCTCGACGGCGAGCTGCTTCCCGATCCCTGCTGCGGCACCGGTCAACGCGAACACGCGGCCTTCGAAGTAGCTCACGACTGGAAAGCTACCGGGCGCTGTGGCCGAATATGCGGGCGAACTACCTCGACGGAATGATGTGGACGGCCGCTTCGGTGTCGCGTTGAGGAACAACGAGAGATGGCGGGCTGGGGGGCGTGGACCGGGCTCTGGCCGAAGACATCCTGGGTTCACGCAGAACGCAACAGGAGCGATCCGCCGACCGAGAGCGTGCTGCGACCAGGGCTGCGTGCTGCTTTCTCCCGATTGTCCGATCGCGAGGTTGCCAAGCCGGGATCTAGCCCGGCGCCGACATATCGCGCTTGTCCACCAGGAACACTGAACACCACGCGGGCCCGGCCGGGGGAGGCCACCCCGACCGGTCCGCTCGCCGTCGCGGCGGGTACCGCTACTCGTCGTCCTGCACCATCACGTGCTGGCCCTCCACACCCAGATCGACCGTCAACTCGTGGTAGCCGTGGTGGAAGTAGTTGTCCGGGGCAGCTTGCGCCAGTCCGGCGCCTGCCAGGGCGATGCTGCCGACGGCGGCAGCGGCGAACACGCCTCGGACGAAGATCGAACGCTTCATTACTATTGTCTCCCTTGATCAATGATGCTGGACACCGCCTGGGCGCGCGGTGGAGGCGGGCGAATACGGTTCGCACCGCTCTCGATAGGTTGGAGGCGTCGGGCGCTGCGAAGGTTCCCGCCGCAATTCATGAGCGCGGTCACACATCGCGAGGGCGGTGTAGTCGGGCACGGCGTGCCTCCCGCATTCGCGAACCCGGCAGGGAACATTCGTCGGTCCGGCCGCATCCAACACAGTGTTGAAACCAAACACGACTGGTGACCACACCTGCGTGGTCACCGACGTTCGCGCAACAAGGGAGACGGACGCATGAAGCGCACGCACATTGTTCAAGGTCTGCTCACCGCAGCGGTCACGGTCGGCATCGCCTCCGGACTGGCCGCCGGCATCGCATCCGCGGAGCCGATGACCGGGTTCATTCCCAAGGCCGACTGTGAGGCCAAGGCAGCCGAACTGCGGGCACAGCACACTCCGCCGCCCGAGCAGACCTCCGCCGGCGGCTACGGCTACCGATGCATCGCCTCTGCCGCGCAGCCAGGCAAGTACCTCGTCGAGCGCTACCACTACAACATCTGAACTCACAGGACTGGCAGGGCCGAGCCGGTCATCACGCCGCCTGCGTGGCCGTGGCGTTGCGCTCGAACCGGATGCGCTCAAGGTGGAAGCTCTGCGCATCGGTTGGGGCGGGGGTGGGGCCAGAGAGCTGGCGAGACAATGCGATTGACCTCAAACAAGGGAAAGACCCATTGGGCTCCAGTCGCGTCTCGGGTCGGAAGCTCTGGAGCGGTGGGCCTGGCGTAAACGAGTGAAGGACTTGGCCAATCGCGCAACGGTGCGTTGCACAATTCTCCGGGTGGCTTGCATAAACGGTCAGCGCAATACTGCCGTCCACGTCATCGCACGCGCCGAGCAGCATGTAGTCGACCACGATGACGTCAGTGGTTGAGCGCGCGCGTAGGCGATGACGTCGTCGCCGATTCGGGTGTCGGTGAGGGTGGCGGCCAGTCGCCTATGCCGCCGAGGCTGGTTGTGGTTGCACGCGGGTTCCAGGGGCGGGCGGTGGTGTAGGGCTCGACGTGACGGTCGATCGCGTCGGCGTGGGTGGGGTGGGTCATCACGGTGACGGTGTGACCGTGGGCGGTGAGCGCGTCGGCGATACCGAGCATCGCGGGTATTTTCCTTCCGTCGTCGAAGGTCGCAAGGAGGTAGCTGGTCATCACCGTGTCCGGGGGTAGGGGATAGGACCGTCGTTGACCGCCAGGTCCAACGCAGCCTGAAGTGGGAGCGGCGTGATGTGCGCGAACGGTTTGGCGCGTGTGGGGTCGACGACGTAGTCGAAGCGATTGATGCTGGCGAGGTGCCGGCTGAAGTGGAACGAGTCGTCGGTAAATCGAGAGGTGAGGAACGCGTCGAGAGTGGGCGTGCTCCAAGGCATCCGCACGATAGGTTTGTGATTGTTGAGGGTGTCCATGATGGCACGGACGAGCTGTTCGTGGGTCGGTTCGCCCGATGCTGGGACGTCGACGGTTCGACCGACTGGGGCGGGGTTGGTTCCGGCATACACCAGACATGCAGTGGTGGTGGTGATGTCGACGACTGCCATACGGTGTCGGCGCCACGGCCCCATCGGGATCACCGGTGCGCGTCGGATGAGTTGCAGGTAGGGCCGCATTCCTCGCGATTGGTCGCCGAGAACCATTCCGGCTCGGACGGCGGTCATCCCGGGAATGCCGGCGAGGAGTTCGTGTTCGACGGTGAGCCGGTTGCGTTGGTAGAGCGGCGTAGTTGTGCAGTCGGGGGCGCGGAGGGTGGTGAAGAACACGCCGCGCGGCAGCGCGGACGCGGTCGCTGCGGACACGAAGTGGCGGGCTGCGGCCAGGTCACGGTCGTCTTGATCGGGGGAGTCCAGGGAATGGACGAAATAGTAGGCGACATCTATGTCGGTCAGCGCTTCAGGCAGGCCGGCTCCGGTCGTGACGTCTCCGACGACCACGTCGTGTAATCCGGCTGGGGCTCGTCGAGGATCGCGGACGAACCCTCGCACCCAATGACCTTGCTCTACCAGTTGAGCGGCCACGCGGCTGCCGTTGTAGCCGCTCGCTCCGACGATCAGGATTTTCATGATGATGCGCTCCGGGTGATGGTGCTTGAGTGGAGGGGAGAATCAGCGGTGGTGGCCGTATCGCCAGGGGCGGGTGCCGCCCGAGCACCACGACCGCCACACCGGACGGGTGTCTGGGCATTGCCAGCAGCAGCGGTAACGGGTCGAAGAATGCGTACCGCTCTGAGGCCTTTCTATCGCGCAGAAACAGGCGGTCCACACACGCCCACTCGATCTGTCGTGCACCTCAGCTCGCGTGCAGTCGCAGCTCGACGAACACCACCTCGGCGTCGCCATGCCAGCGCACTGATCGTCTACCACGTGGACATCCCGCTCGGCTCGTCGCCGGGCTCTATCTCGGGACTACCGATGCCTCTGCCTCGGCGTCGCGGAAGGTGATGACGCCGGCGACCGGTAGAACGGCAATCACCGATACCACCAGTACTCCCGCGGCGACCCATGCCGCGCTGGAGATTCCGACGGTGGCGATAAGCCATCCAGCGATGATGAGCCCGACAGGGCTCAATCCGGTGGCCGTCAGCTGATCCATCGCGAACACGCGCCCCAATTGTTCGGGTGCGACGTGGTTCTGCAGGGCCGTCGTCCACAGCACCGCGAACGCCGCTAAGCCGACACCCGCGAGCCCGGAGAATGCGACGATGACCGCGGGGTGCGCCTGGAGTGCGATCGCGACGAGTTGCGGTGTTTGGCACAGCAACGCGAGCATCGCGACTGCACCGGGGCGACGAGGCGTGCGCGATGCGCTCACCGTCGCACCGAGCATGGCGCCGACTGCCTCGACCGATACAGCGAGCCCGTACCAGATCCCCTGTTTCCCCACCAGCAGCAGCGGCAAGCAGATCGACACCGGGCCGGCGACGACGGCGATCTGGACCATTCCCTGCAGCATGACTGCGAGAATCCATCGCCGCTCGATGATGTAGCCGAATCCAGCGGCGACGTCATGAGCGAGTGATCGACGAATGTCGCTGCGTGGCATTACATCACTGACACCGATGAGCGTCACGACACTGACCGCGAAGGTGATCAGGTCGAGGACGAGGATCGTCCGCGGAGTGAACCAGATGGACAGTACCCCCGCCGCAAGGCCGCCGAGGATCATCGAGAACCGCCCGGTCAGCGTGCGTAATGCGTTGACGCCGGGCAGTGCCTCCGTCGGCACGAGCGTTGGGAGCATCGCCATGTAGGCGGGCCGGTAGAGGCCACTGCCAATGCCGAGGACCGCCGCGCATGCGGTGAGCGCGAACTGTGGCGCCTCCGGCCCGAGGACGATGATCGTAGCCAATGCGCCCGCGCGGATGAGGTCGGAGACAATGATCAGCCGGCTGCGGCGGTGGCGATCGGCGAGCGCCCCGGCGAACAGCAATGACACGATCCCGCCGAGCGCGCTCGCCGCGAGCACGAGCCCTATCGTGGATGCGGCGTCGGGGCGTGGCACCAGGTAGAGCGCGATCGCGATCGCGAAGATCGCGTCGCCGATGATGTTGACGAGCTGCCCCAGCCACACTCGTCGAAATGCGCTGTGCCGTAGCGGGAGAAGGATCGCCTGCACCGTTCCACCCCCGTCCGCGTTAGTTGTGATGCGAAATTTGCCCGGCCGCAGACCCATGCTCACACATCGGCCTTACTCGGGTGCTGAAGGATCGCAGACAGTGCCCCACTCCGGCGATCTGGTATCGATAACCATATCGCATGCCGGTCGGATGGCGTTGGCTGCGTGTACGAGCCGAGCGGTCAGCTTGATTCCATCGGCATCCAACCAGTCTGCGACAGTGGCATCGAACTGGGCACGCTCTCGCAGGCGTTCGACCAGTACTGCGGTGACTTCCGCCGCAGGTGTGCGCTCATCACCTGGTAGGCAGAGAACGGTGCAGTCTGCACCGCGCAGATGGTGCTGTAGCTGCGCTCGGGACGCGGGAGTTCGTTGCCACAGCAAACCACCGCCGGTGTCGATCACTGCCCGTCCCTCGTATTCGGAAAGAGCGGTCAGCGCACGCAGTTCGAACGGTGATTCGTAAGCATGCAGCGCCGGCGCTCCTCCGCGGCTGAACACGGTGTCCGCATCGTTTTGACGGTATTCGGGGCCGTAGAGAATGCCGCGGTCAGCATCGACCGAGATCAGTGTCATACCCAGCTCGGCGGACAGCGCGGCGGCGAACGTGCTCTTGCCTGCTCCTGGTGGTCCGACGACGATGACTCGATTCAACCCGCGGTATCCTCGCGATACAGCTGGCGAGCAAGGTCTGGACGCAACTGTTCGCTGAGGTACCCGTACAAGAACGCGACCGGCGAGGCCGTCGCGTCTCCCACATACCACTGACGCATTCGGCTGACGGCCAGCTCCCAAATATGGATCTTTCCGCACAGGACGGCGGCGAGATCGCAAGCCCAGACATCGATTCCGGATGGGATTGCGAATAGAGCGTCCCGTAGGCCGCCCTCGATATCTTCGAACCGAGCGGTGTTGAAATTGAGTGCGACGAGCCGTTCGGTGTCACCTCTCAGGTGGATCGCGAATCGGTGTGCACCGGTGGGGTTGCCGAGGTACTCGCTCACCTCGATCAGCCCGCGCCCGAGCGCGGACAGCATCAGGTGTGGCGCCGCCTGATGTAGTTCGCGATCGATCAATTCGCTGTCACCCTCCTCGGGGGCGAACAGTGGACTGAAGTCTTCGGCAAGGTCGGGTTCGGCTGTGTCGTCCTTGTCCGAGGCCGTCGGCGGGGCAGCCAAGGTACGGGCCGTGATCCAATCGGCTGTGCCACACCCCGACTGAGGTCCCGTCGTGAACGATTCGCCTGGGCGGAGCCCGATTACGGTCCCCTCGATGGACAGGGTGTTCGCCGCGTCGGCCAGCTCCTTGTAGTCGTCCCACAGGAATCGACCGTGTTTCGGCGGGTTCTGTGTGTATCCGCCGCCGCTGAACAGGATGTATCGCGTCCCGGAGACTCGCGAGGTGCTATCTGCGAGCAGTTGCCGCAGGATCTCCAGTCCGGTCGTGCGATGCCCGTAGCCCGACGGTATCGGCAGGAGGTTGTCGAATGCGCCGAGGTGGCCCGCCGGCGGGATCTGTGCATTGTGAGTGACCACCAGGGCGTCGGGCCTCAGGTGGGCGACGGCGTCCCCGAGTTCGGTGTCCGATTGGATCAGCACCCCATCACGGTCCAGCCCTGCAGGACCGAGCCATACGCTGTGGACGCGGCTTTCCCAAACCGGCACAGTGCCTGCTCCTGCCAGGAACCGCAGGTGCCCTTCGCCGATGGCGTAGTTCTCGTTCGGCTTCAGTAGAACGACATCAGTACCGATCGCTTCGACTGCATCGACGCAGACGGTGGGCGTCGATGCGGGCAAGATCACCGGGGCGCGATTGCCGAGCAACCGCAGCGACGGAAGGTGCAGGTGGTCGAGATGCTCGTTGGTGACGACCACCGCATCCAGGCGGGGGATCCTCGCGAGGTCGACGCTGCGAGGTGGATAGATCTCGAAACGCAGCCGCTCGGAGTTGCCGAACGAATCGGTGAGAACGGGATCGACCAACACCGTGGCGCCGGCGGACTGCAGCAGCCACGACTGTTGACCGATAAAAGTCAGCGTAGAACTCAATTGACCAGATCCCTCTTCGCTGCGATCGATGCGAGCTGGGCGTGGTACGCCTTGCAGGCAATGTCGGGCCGGATTTGCTCACCGTAGGCGGCGTACATTACCGCGACCGGAGACTCGAAGGACGGGCCCTCGTACCACGACCACATCGCCACGCCGACAATATCCCAGATCTGCAGATCACCTCGAAGTACCCCCGCGAAATCGGTTGCGTGCACAAGTATTCCGAAATCATGCTCCCGGACCGCATCGCCGATAGGCAGATCGGCTACCTCGACGAACCGACCACTGCAAACGTCGAGCGCGAGACTCACATCGGTGCGTTCGGAGCACAGCAGCTTGAGCACGAACGGATGCGTGGGCGAGCCATCCTGACTGAGCGTCAGCAACGCGGTGCCCAGTGGGGCAAGAAGGATCGCTTTCGCCAAGTAGTCGAGATTCTCGACAATGAGTGCGATTGCCGCCGTTTCTGATCCGGGTGTCGTCGCGCTGATCAAGTGCTTCATCGGGATCGGCTCACCCGACAGGAGGAACGACGCACGACGATCCTGCAACTCGTTGAAGCGCTCGTAATCGGTGCCAAGCCATTCGAGGCGCCCGACCACGGCGATGCCGTGAACCGTCGCGTCGATGAGATCACCGGGTTCCGGCCCGACGACGGTCATCTTGCGCACCAACGTTTGGGCGGCCGCCGCAACCTGTTTCTGTTCAGAGAACGGGAACGGTCCCATCTGCTCGTAGTCCTTGAGGAACCCCCCGCCGCAGATGAGGAAATGGCTATCCGCGAAACCTTCTGCGCTACGCAAGGTCCCATCCAGCAGCTCGTACACGATGTCGAGCCCGGCGAAAGGTGAGTAGCCCAGCGCCTTAGGGCGCGCTTTGTCGCGGACGTAGAACTCTTTGAGATTGCCCAGCGAACCGAGCACGCCCGGCGGAGTGACCTGCGCATTGTTGCTGACCGCAACGGCCGCCGGGGGTGGTACAAGTCCCTGGTCCAGGTCGTCGATGAAGGTGTCCGACACGAGTGCGTCGATGCCGAGGAACAGTCCGGACGCGTCGGGATCCGCCGCATCCCGGGCATAGACCTGGCTGACGCGGCTCTCCCAAAGGACGGTGCCTCGCCCAGGCGGATACAGCGTGATAAGGACGTCGCCGAACACGGCCGGTTGCCCGAAGGGCACCCGCACGACCTCGAACCCGAGCGATTCGACGCAGTCGACCACAGTCTGAATCATCGTCGGCCCCACGACGATAGGCACGTTGCGAGGTAGCAGATCGAGCGACGGAAGATGGAAGTGATCAGAATGCTCGTGGGAGATCACTACTGCGGCGGGAGTGGGTACCGAAGCCCTGTCTATCCAGCGGGGCGGATAGATCTCCACCGGACTGGAGGTGTATTCCTCACCGTAGCGCGGGAACAGGATCGCATCGATCAGGACCGGTGAATCCTGGTCTCCGAGAGCGAAGCCATTGTGACCGAGAAAGCTGAACCTCACCAATCTCCAATTGAATTCCAGGTCCGCAGCAGTGCGAGGCCCCCGTCCTCCGATACGATGCGCGAGGGGGATAACCTGCAGCGAAGCAACTTACGTGGACTGCTGAATGGGCACGGCGCCGGTCCGGCGGGTGGACGCGCGGCGCCCTAAAGTGCCGTACGCCCACCCCGAACCGTCAAGGCTCACGCTCGATCAGCGTACGTAGTACGCCGGCACGCTGAACCCCGGTCCTGTAGCGCCGATCCGTTTGGCGGCACCCTGTTTCTTCATCGCCTTCACAGCAGCACGCAGCGCGGCCACATCGGCGGAACCTAGCTTGGATTTCGAATCCATAGTCGTTCACCCCCCCTCCGCTCATCTCCCCATGAGCTGAAATGCACTATCCCCGTTGTGTATCCGACTGTCAACTCCACCGAGCCCGGCCCGCCAACAGTGGTCCGGGCATCGAGTAACATGGGATCGCTTCGCCCGTGAGGATGCGACCATCGTCTGCAATTCCCATCGTTGACGACCGGATGCAGCTGAGACCAGGGCGAGCGAAATCGGCTCCGGCACTGCGTTGCTCAACTCGGCCCCAAAAGGCGCATCCACCTGTCACGGTTGAGAACGGCACCACCGGCTGGAACAACCGAACCGGTGTCATCTAGCACCTAGACCGCCACTGGCCCGCGAGAAGCCTAGGAACGGGACTGCACATCCATAACGCCATTCGGACAACGGGAATGGAATGACCTACCGCACAGCCGCAATCGAACACCGCAGGCCCCTTGGGCCCGATCGATCGAGACCGCGTCCAGGCAGCATCTGAGTGGGACGAAAGGGATGGCGGCAGTTACACAGTCGCGTCCGGGGCGTGGCGCGCCTCGCGCCAACGGCAGATTTCCTCGCGGGTGAGACTCCATTGCGGGCCCAGACCAGAGACGACCTCGGCTTCGAACGCGGCCTCTTCTGTTACGGCGAGTGTGTAACCGCCGCGACAGGATCGGCATTCTGCCTGTCCACCCCGGCCGTGGCATGCGCTGCAGGTCAACAGATCACCGGTGGCGTCGATGAGCAGAGACCGCGCTAGATCACGCGGCCCCTGGCCGCGAAAGCCCCACTGCATCCCGGTCGGGGAACTCCAGAGCTGATGGCGTAGCACACCCTGCACGACGCCGTCGTCGGCGACCTCAACCACCACCCCACCGACTCCGCCGGAGGTGCGAGCGCTGCGATAGGTCCGCACGGTCGGGCGGGAAGTCACCAAGCTCCGTCAGCACTACCGTCGTGGTCGATCTGGACATCCTGATGGGCGAAGCCGGCGTCGATGCCGCCGAAATCGCCGAGGGTTCCGTGACCACCGACGCCGACTTCCGGGATCCCGCCGTCCACGGGGCTGATGTCGAGATTGAAGTCACCGGAACCGTAAACACCGCCATATCCGGAGACTCCACCCTGATCCTGCTCGACGCTCAACGTCATCGACCCGTCCTGAGGGGTGCCGGGTTCATCGGCAGTCGGATTGTCCGTCTGTGCCTCAACGTCCTGGTACCCAGCTTCAGCCTCGAACTGACCCTGCGACAAGAAATGCCCGTCACCCTCGACACTGAGCTCGGGGACGCCCCCGGGAGCGCTGATGGAGACCTCGACACCGCCGCCTACCTCCGAGGCTGTGTCCGCGCCGACTCCGACCTGGATGGTGTGCGACGAATAGTCGCTCTCGCCAGGACTGTTGAGGATGTCGCCGAGGTCGGGAATGCCGACCACCTCGGGGAGCTGGATGCCGCCGATGTGATGACCACCATCACCGCCCGGCGCCGGGTGCGCCGGCTCCGGCTGCTGCGGTCCACCGTGCTGCGGTCCGGCGTGCTGCTCCGGCTGCTGCGGTCCGCCGTGCTGCGGTCCGCCCTGCTCGTTCTGGTTCGACATGATGTTCATCTCCTCCTAGTGCGTGGTACCCCATCGGGGCCGTCAAGCGTTCGATGCGACCACCACACCGAATGTTCCCGAGTAGCCAAATCCCTCTCCGCGGTTTCGCTCGGCCCCTCGTGGTAGCGAGACGGCGATCGGAGAGAATATCTACGTGCGCTCGGCGGAAGACTCAGACAGTGGGATAGGAGCATTGACATGCGCCACCCTCGTCACACGTCCGTTTCGCCGCGTGGCCCAGATCTTCTGCCGAAGCGTGGCAGCTCGCATCGCATCCCCCCGGAAAGTTCCCCAGGCCAGACAATACCGCCGACTCGGCTCGCGACGCGAGGCGGTTCCCATCAGACACGCGCTGAAAGGTTCCCGGGGTGTCCCATGCAGCGCCCTTACCGGACCTTTCCTTCACCGTCGAGCCAGGCGCGAAGATCGCTGAGCTCTCCGAGTGTGGAGCCTGGTGTGGTCGACAGCAGTGGTTGATTCGACTACCCGACCTACCGCGACGCTGGCGACAACTGACGCCCGGCACTGTGCCCGGCCTTGGGACCTCGCTCCGGTCGACCACGAAGGACGCCCAATATGCTCAAATCGGGTCGCGCCGAATCGATGCTGGGCAACGCCTGAAGTCGGTCCCCAAACCCGTGCCGGTTCGGTGCACGGTGGGTCAGTTACGCTGTGGCGAGTGTGATTTGACCTATGAATCACTACTTGAGAAGTCCGTCTATCAGGGGGAAGTTATGTCTAACCGAGTGAATGTTCGCCGGGTGGTAGGTGGCTTGATCGCCGCCACGTTCGTGATCGCCGGTAGTGGTTTCGCTGCCGGCACCGCAGCGGCTGAGGGTGCTGCTGAAGGCGCCCGCGATACAGCAAGTCTGGAACAGGCCGAGCAGAACCTCAACGAGAAGCACCGGACAAGTCTGGAACAGGCCGAGCAGAACCTCAACAAGGAGCACCGGACCCCACTTGACGGGTCGGGCAACGGCCCGCGCGCGATATCGCCGTCGGGCAACGGCATTCCGAATGGCCCGGGCCCGGATGGCGCACAAGCTCACAGCCGCGGCTAAACGAGGGGTTGCGGGGCCGGGACCTCGCTCATAGCGTTCGAGGGGTTGCCGGGCAGGGCCTGCCTGCCCGGTTTTCCCGACACTCGGGGCGGCCCGCGGCGCATGATCGACGAGGTCAGCGGCGATCACGGCCATGGGCTTCGATCAACGCTGCGCGCGCGGGACTCGGCGGCAGTCTTGGTGGCTGTAGAGCACGTGCAGAACCCGGCGGGCGCGCAGGGCCCGCTCGATCCGGGTGTCGAAGAGAGCGAGTTTCTCCATGGCGAGGAGTCGGTCGATCGCGGCGGCGAGGTCTGTGTCGGTGAGGCGCTGGACCGTCTCGTCGATGAGCGTCGCCGCTTCTTCGTCGAGGAGTGCGAGGAGATCGTCGGTGAGTGCTCGGATCTCGTCGTCGGTCATGTCTCGTTCCTGTGCGATCGGTGCGTCAGCGAAGCGCTATGCCGGCGACGACCGCGAGGATCGCGCAGACCAGGCCGACGGGCGCCAGTTTCTCTCTACGCCGGAACGCGGTGATCGAGTAGATGACCGGGACGATTCCGATGATCCCGAAGTCGAGTATCAGATCGAGCAGGATGTAGACGATCGCCGCGAGGCTCGCTGTCAACGATACCCAGTTCGCTGTCCACAGCCGCGCAATGGGTTTGGCTTCCGGCGTGTGGTCGGGCAGTGGCGGTTGGGTTGTGGTGGTCCACTGGGGCTGTGCCGGAGGGTAGCCCGGTTGCTGCCACGAGTTCCCTGACGGCGGCTGACCAATCGACCCGCCCCATTGGGCGGGCGCGGCGTACGGCTGCTGCCCCCACGTGCCGTTGTGGTTGGCCGCGGTGGGCACTTCCCATTGGCCGGCTGTCGGATATGGCTGCTGAGATGTCGGGTAGTTCCACGGGTTGCCCTGTACCGGCTGCCCGGCGGCGGGCGGGCCCTGATGGGTCGCGGGTCCGCTGTAGCGAGGTACGGCTGGCGTGTTCGGGTCCGGGTACGCGGCCTCGGTGGGGCACGGGTTTCCGGTGGTGGGTGTGACCCGGTCCGGGCCGGTCGGCCATTGTGGTGTGGCCCCAGCGGCAGGGGCGGGGTAGTTGCCGTGGGGGGCGTACTCGTTTCCTGGGCTTGACCCGTTGTGCTGCTGGTCGTTTCCGTAACGGGGGTATCCGTGGCCCGGTGTGGTCATGGCCGATTCTTCCTTTCGATTAAGGCGTGTGGCACGCGAGTGACTCCGCGTCGGTTCGGGTATCGTGGCGCATGCCCGGTAACGGCCGCCCCCCGGATCGTTGCCCGGCTTCCCCCCGGAGACTTCGGCCCCCCGCCGAAGTCCGGGACGCCCCTGATGAACCTTCCCCGAGGTGTCAGGCGCGATGTAGCCCCGGTCCGAAGCTCCCCCGCTTCGGCCGGGGCTTTTCGCGTCGAAGGCGACGCCTGTCTCAGGATGCGCCGGCGCGGTGGGCGAGGTCGACGATCGACCAGGGGTAGTGGTCGACCGCGGTGACAGCCTGGTCGACGGGAGGAGCGGCGGCGAGGTTGGGATCCGGGTTGTCGGCCACGAGCAGTCGGTGGCCGGAGTCGGCCCAGGCGTTTTCGAACTGGTCGATCGGCACGGTTTCCTCGTTGCCGTCGGGCTTGCCGGTGTCGGAGAGCACGACGACACCGCGGTCGGTGTCGATCGAGGTGACCACGAGGACGTGGTCGGGTTGCCCGTCTTCACCGTTTTCGGATGCGGGATCCCAGATTTCACCGGAGTCGACCATCGCGATGACTCCGTAGCCCTGGTCGAGCAGGTGTTCGAGGTCGTCGAGGGAGCTGGATTCGGTGTGGCAGGGAACGCCCTGATCGTCGAGGAGAACTTCGAGGTTGGACAGCGTCATCCCCTGGGACGGGTCGCCGTTGCACCAGAGTCCGAGTTCGGTTGCGCGGCTGGCCAACTGCTCGGGGTCCTTGATGTCGAGCCCGGTGTACTCGGACACGATCTGTGCTGCGCTCGACGGCCCGCAGTAGCCGTTGACGACTTGGTAGAACCAATTGTCGGCGTAGGTGTCTGCATCGCCATGGACGGTGTTCTCGGGTGCGGGCGGCGATGCAGCGGGATCATCCTGGGGTGCAGGCGCGGGGTCCGGTTCCGGTTCCGGCGCTGGAAGCGGCGCGGGTTCCGGGTCGGGTGCGGGCGGCGGTGGTGTCGCCGCGGAATGTGGTGCGAGGTCGGGAATGTCGGGGATGTGGGCACCGTCGAAGGAGGTCGAGAAGTCGATCGCGGGTGCGATCAACTGTGGGTCGATCCCACCGCCACCGGCGAAATCGTTGTCGGTGAAATCTATCGACGCTGCGATCGGGTGTGGATCGATATCGACAGCGGTGTCCTCGCCGGCCGGGCCGAACGGGTCGATGTCAAACGAATGCATGTTCGCTACTTTCCGTTCTCGTTGGCCTGGTTCGGCCCGGGCCGGGCAAGGGGGAGGCGGGTCAGACGTCGTGCGGGTCGATCCCGTGGACCTGATCGTCGACGGGTGCCCAGTTGCCCTCGGCGGTGTGGACCAGGTGCTCGTCGGCGTATCCGTCGCCGTTGGTGTCGATGCCCATCACGTCGAAGGTGCCGTCGTCGTTGACGTCGGAGAGCACGGTGTCGATCACGCCGTCACCGTTGGTGTCGGTGTCGAGTTCGTCGTAGAGCCCGTCGTGGTTGGTGTCGATCATCGCGGTGTCGAGCGTCCCGTCACCGTTGGTGTCGGTGTATTTGAAGTCGGCGAGTGCATCGTGGTTGGTGTCGACTTCCACCTGGTCGAAGCGGCCGTCGTCCTGGGTGGAGGTTTCGGTCCTGTCCGCGTTTCCGTCACCGTCGGTGTCGCGGATGACCTCGTCGTCGCGACCGTCGTGGTCGAGGTCCACATGCTGAACGTCGCGCACGCCGTCACCGTTGGTGTCCTCGTCGGAGATGTAGGGGGCGGTGCTGGCCGGCTCGCTCGGGGTTGGGGCGGTCGTGGGCGGCGCGACGGGCGGGTTGGGCGCAATCGCGGGGTCGGCGGTGGGGGTATCGGTGCCGGTGTAGAGGCCGCCTTCGACGGTGGGGGACTGGGCCGGGCTGTCACCGAAGTGCGCGTTGTCCGGGTCGCCGGTGATGTCGGCGAGGTCGGGGATGTCGGCGGGGTGGGTCATGGGTGGGTCCTTTCGGTGCGGTGGTCTTGCGCGGTTGTTACGTCAGATGCGCGGCGGGAACCGAATGTTCCGGATGCGGGGAAGAAGTTTCGCGCGACGGCGGGATTGCGGTGAGTTCGGTGATCAGGGTGTGGATTTCACTGATCCGTGCGTCGACGACGCGCTGGTTCCCGGTCAGTTTCTTGAGGGACTGCTCGCGGGTGGCGGCGTCGAGACGGGCGGCTTCCTTCACGTCGATCATCTGCTTTTGCACCTGTTCCATGCTGGTGCGCAGGTGCTCGCGGTAGCGGATGACGATTTCGGGGCGGGCGGTGGTCAGTGCCGCTTCGAGCATGCGGGCGGTGCTGCCGCGGGCGGTGCCCAGGGTTTCGCGCAGCCAGGTCAGCAGATTCTGCTTGCCGGCGCGCATTGCTCGGTAGCCGAGGTTGACACCGATCCACACCACGCCAGCGATTGCGCCGATGCCGAGCAGCGCGCCGAGCATCGAGGTGCCCATCATGCCCATGGACAGCACGGTGGGGTCGATGAGTCCCTGGCGTTTGCTGGCGACATTGCCGGTCTGCAGAGTGTCGGTCTGCAGTGATGCCATGATCTGCTGCTGGATCTCGTCCCACACCGCCGGTGAGTCGAACAGCGGGCCGATGATGGCGTGTAGTTCGTCGAGGAACTTCTGAACCGCCGCCCCCATCGCCGCGATGAGGTCGGTCTCGATTTCTGCGGTGAACACCTGAGGGTTTTTGCGGAGTACTTCCAGGCCGTTCTTGTTGATGCGGGTGGTCCATTTGGTTTTCAACTCGTCGAGTTGCTCGTCGAGCACACTGACGGCGGACTGGCGCGCCAGCGTCAGGTCACGGCCCAGGTGCAGCTCCCATTGCCCGCTGTGGTTTTTCAGCTCGGTCAGCCGGTTCTGCTCCTGTGTGAGGTCGGCGACCACGGCGGGACTGTCGGTCAGCGCCGCGATATCGGTGCGCAGTTTGTCCGCGACCAGGCGCAGCCCTTCCCATGAGGTGCGCAGCGCGTTGACCGCCGGAAGCCGCGCCCCGAGGTCGAGTTTGGCTTCGATGACGGCCCGCAGCTCGACGATCCCGGTGGAGGCGAGCCCCTGATCGCGTCGCGGCCCGGCGGGCAGTTCGTCGGCGGCGTGCGCCCGCACGCAGGACACCGCGATCACCGGGATGTCGCGGCCGGTGTGTTCGCGGATGAGGCGCTTGTTCTCCGCGACGATCGGCCGGTAGCGGCGCAGGTTCTTGTCGGTCTTGGTCACCGCCACGATCACCGAATCCACCGACGCCGAAGCCGCCCGCAGAAACGCCATCTCGGGGGCGGTGATCGGGGTCGAGGAGTCGCACACCACAACCAGCACACAGGCCTGCTGCGCGGACATCGTCGCAAGCTGCGCGTGCGACTGGTCGAGCCCACCGGTGCCGGGGGTGTCCATGACCACGATGTCGTGCTCGGCGAGCCAACGGCTTTCGACCGGCAGCACGGCCCGTGTCGGTAGCGACTCCACCCCGGGGTCACGCACGTAGCGCCCGGTCGCGGTCACCCATTCGGGCAGCTCAGTCGCCGGGATCCTGGTCGCGGTGCCGGGAAAGATCAGGTCGGCGGTGCCGTCGGGGTGACGTTCGGAGGCGGCCACGACGTGCACGGTCGCCGACGTGGTCACATCGACATCGACCGGTGAGGCCTCTCGCCGCGAAACCAGGGCGTTGACCAGGGCGCTCTTGCCGCGTTTCACCTCACCGACCACCACCACGGCCCGCTGCTGGTTGCTGGTGCCGGCTTGGCGTTCGGCCAGATCGGCGGTGTCGCCGAATTTGTAGGCGCGCAGAATCTTTCCGGCCGAGTCGAGCACCGAATCGACGCGGCCGGGCGCTGTCTCGGTCGGGGCGGTTGGCAAGGCAGGCGCGGTCATCGGAGAACGCCGGCCGCGCGGAAGGCCGGGGACGTTGGGGTGTGTACGGCCGCAGCGCCGGCGACGGCAGCGACCGTCGCCGGCACTCGCCGCACTGTCCTACGCGGTGCCGGCGCCATCGAGTACCAGGTACTGCGCGGTGATCTTCTGCAGGGTGTCTGTCTCTCCCGCGCCGCTGGCCTCACCGACATAGTTGCCCCGCTGCACCAGGCAGTAGACGTAGGGGTCGGAACCGGGGTAGGAACTCTTCTGCTCGACGCATTTGGCGTTGGGCACCCCGGCCGGGCCGGCGATCTCGGTCCACGGCTCTTCGAGCGGATCACTCGGCGGGGCAAGTGTTTCGGTGATGAACCGGGAGAACAACTCGTTCGCGCCCTGCTCGCTGTCGGAGCGGTAGACCTGGGTGCCGTCGACGGCCTGCAGTGTGGTGCCGGTTTCTTCGAAGTCCTTGACGTTCTGCTCGGGGTTGTCCGCGGTGTGCGCGGCGCCGCGACCCGCATACACGGCCAGATCGTTGGTCGTGCGGTTCCCGTCGAGCGGGGGAACGGTGTAGATGAGGACGTGGTCGACGTCGATCGGCAGGTTCGGCATGTCCGCGACCGGGGTGGCGGGGAACTTGTCGATCAGCGGGCCCTGCAGGCTGACGGACTTGGCGATCGCCTTCGCCTGCCAATCCTTGTCCGCGGCAGCGGATTCGGTCGTGTCGTAGAACACGAAGTCACCGTGCGCGGTGTACGCGTACGTCGTGACCTTGTCGTCGGGTCCGGGCCCGGACGAGACCACCACCTGCGTGTTGGGCAGAACGTCGATCGTCGTCGCGGCCGCGGTGGGAGGGTTCTCGATCGGTTTGCCGTTCAGCGTGGGCGGCAGCAGAGTCGTTCGCGCATATTCGTCGGCGGCCTTCTTCGCGGCGGCGGCGTCGGGGAAGCGGAACACCGCGTGCATGAACCGCTTGACCTCGGTGGCGTTGCCCGGTTCGCTGCGGGCGGTCTTGAACCCCATCACCATGCCGTTGTCGACCGACACCTTCACCAGAGCTTCGGTGCTCAGCGTGCTCCCGCTCGAGTCGGCGTTCTTGATGACGTTGCCCATGCCCCCGCCCTCGGAGAGGATCGGGTCGACCTCGTAGGGGAGGGTGACGAATTCCGCCATCCGCTGACCCTCGATGATGCGGCCCTTTTCGTCGCTGCCGGCGACGTCGAAGGCCGGTTGCGGTGCGGTGGCGTACTTGCCGGGGTCGGGTTCACCCTCGGGTGCGGGGATGGTGGTGGCGAGCTGGTCGCCACCACTGGCGGCCGCGGTGTCCGCGCTGTCCTTGCCGCAGCCGGTGACGAGCACGGCAACCGCGGCGCCTGCAGCTGCCAGTGAGACGATCGTGCGTCTACTCATGTCGAAACTCCTTGTTGGTCAACGGGTCCGCAGGGCGGGCCGAGAGGTTGAGCGTGCTATTGGGTGTCGGCGCCATCGAGGACCATGTATTGCGCGGTGATGCGCTGCAGGACGTCCTTCTCGTCCATGCCGCTGGTTTCACCGAGATAGTTGCCGCGCTGCACCAGGCAGTAGGAATACGCGTGACCGGCCCCGTCTGCGTCCTGCTTGGTCATGCATTTGGCGTTGGGAACACCGGCCGGGCCGGTGATCTCGGTCCACGGCTCTTCGAGCGGATCGCTGGGCGGGGTGAGGAACTCCCCGGCGAACAGGGTCAGGAGCTTGTTTGCGCCCGCCTCGGTGTCGGAGCGATACACGTTGGTGGCGTCGACCGCTTGCAGTGTGGTGCCGGTCTCGGCGAAGTCCTTGACGTTCTGCTCGGGGTTGTTCGCACCGTGCGCGGCGCCGCGCGAGCCGTAGACCGCCAGATCGTTGGTCATGCGGTCCCCGTGGAGCGGGGGAACGGTGTAGATGAGGACGTGGTCGACGTCCATCGGCAGGTTCGGCATGTCCGCGACCGGGGTGGCAGGGAACTTGTCGATCAGCGGGCCCTGCAGGCTGACGGCCTTCGCGATCGCCTTGGCTTGCCAATCCTTGTCCGCGACCGCTACTTCGGTCCAGTCGTAGAACACGAAGTCGCCGTGCGCCGTGAACGCGTTCGTGGTGATCTTGTCCTCGGGCCCAGGTCCGGCGGCGGTCACGACCCTCGTGTTGGGCGCGACGTCGATCGTGGTGGCGGTCGCGGTGGGCGGGTTTTCGATCGGCTTGCCGTCGAAGCCGGTCGGGGGCAGCAGGTCGGCCTTGGCGTATTCGTCGGCGGCCTTTTTCGCGGCCGCGGCGTCGGGGAAGCGGAACACTGCGTGCAGGAACCGCTTGTTGCCGGTGCTGTTGCCCGGTTCGTTGCGGGAGGTGGTGAAGCCCATCACCATGCCGTTGTTGACCGAGACCTTGACCAGATCCTCACCGAGGATGTTGGCGCTGGCGTCGGCGTTCTTCAGAACACCACCGAGTCCGCGGCCTTCGGTGAGGGCCGGGTCGACCTCGTAGGGCAAGGTGACGAACTCGGCCATCCGCTGGCCTTCGACGATGCGGCCCTTGCTGTCGCTGCCGGCAACATCGAACGCCGGTTGCGGCGCGGTGGCGTACTTGCCGGGGTCGAGTTCACCCGGCGCGGCAGGGATGCTGGTGGCGAGCTGGTCGCCACCACTGCCTGCCGGCGTGTCGTCACCGTCGCTGCCGCCGCAACCGGTGGCAAGAACGGTGACCGCGGCGCACGCGGCGGTCAGTGAGACGAGCGTGCGTCTACTCATATCGAAGCTCCTAGTGCTCAACGGGTTCGCCGCGCAGGGAGCATCAACTCCGACGGAACGATCCGCCGAACCGATACACGTGCGCGAAAGCGATGCTGTTGATGGCTTCGATGCGCCACGGTGGGGAAAGGTTCCCCCACGCCCCCCAAAGGCTTGCCAGACGATAACCGACGTGTAGCTGAAAGTCGGTCGTCGGGTAGGGTACACACCCGGCGGCCTGGCCGTCCCCGGATGCGCGACGCGAATCGCCGCCACCCGGGATTATGGGGCTACCGGGGGTTTTCGTTCGATGAGCACGCATGTGCGGTGGAATGCCGCTGCGCTGGGCACGGTCGTGCCCGGACGCCGCGACGGCCGGGAAACGCCGTGAACGTGGCGATCATCACACTGCTGGTGGTAGTTGCTGTCCTGGCCGGTACCGCGGTGGGCTGGTGGCTGCACGGCCGCCGCGAGACGGTCCCCGCGCCCGTTCCAGCAGCGGGCGCCGACGGGGTGGCCCGCAGACTCGTCGAGCAGTTGATCCTGCTGCACGACCAAGGCGACGCCCCCGACACCCGTGCCCGCATCACCGACCTCCTCGCCACGGCCGATGTCACCCCAGTGGCGGCCACTGCAGGCGCAGTGTTCGACCCGAACCACCACCGCGCCATCGATTCCCGTCCCGCAGCAACACCATGCGAGGCCGACACCATCGCCGCGCTCGTGCGCCCCGGCTGGATTGCTCCCACCGGTGTGCTGCGCCCCGCCGAGGTCGTCGTCCTGACCCGTCCCGCGCCAATCGGTGGCCAGGTGTGACAGAGCTTCACCCCGATTCCCGATCGCCGCAGCCCGCGCCGCCACTGG
>NZ_JAPENM010000007.1 GCF_026342035.1 Aldersonia sp. NBC_00410 | reverse complement strand
CACCACCGCCGAGCTGACCGACGAGCAGCGCCGCCTCGCGCTGCGCGAACCGGTGCGGTCGCTGGTGTGGCTGCGCGGCACCGTCACTGCGGTGAGCAGCCAGGCCGAGCGCGCCCTCGCCGCCGAGGTCGCCGCGGAGCATCCACATCCGTCTCTGCTCGATGTCGGCCACGGCTCGACGCTGCTGCGCCTGACGATCGCGTCCGCCGTCGTCGCCGACACATCCGGTGCCGAATCCGTGCAGCCGGACGCCCTGCGCAGCGCCAACCCGGACCCATTCGCCGAGATGGAGAAGCCGTGGCTGCAGCATCTCGACTGCGACCACCCCGATGTTGTCGAGCGGCTCGCCCGGCGCCTGCCCACCGGAATGCGTCGTGGTCGCGTCCGCCCGCTCGCACTCGACCGGTTCGGCCTGACGCTGCGCGTGGAAACCGCCGACGGCGATCGTGATGTGCGGATGCCGTTCAACGACCCGGTCACCGACTTCACCGAACTCACCAAGGCAATCCGGATTCTGATGGGCTGCCCGTTCCTCAACGGTCTGCGCGCGCGAGGCTGACGCGCGCCGAAACCGGGGTCGCCGCGCTAGTTTGAGCGCATGGCTGCCACCCGCGGGAAGCCCCCATCGGTCGAGCTCGAGGTGGGCGAGCGCACCGTCCGCATCTCGAACCCGGATCGCGTCTACTTCCCCGCTTCCGGGCTGACCAAGCTCGATCTCGTGCAGTACTACCTTTCCGTCGGTGACGGCATCGTCCGGGCTCTGCGCGAACGACCCTGCATGCTGCACCGCTTTCCGGAGGGACTCGCGGGTGAGAAGGTGCACCAGAAGCGGCTGCCGCGCGGCGCGCCCGACTGGGTCGAGACCGTGCGAGTGCATTTCCCGCGCTACAACCGCACGGCCGACGAACTGTGCGTCACCGAACTCGCCAGCGTGATCTGGGCGGTGCAGATGTCCACCGTCGAGTTCCATCCGTGGAACTCGCGCCGGGCCAACACCGAACGCCCCGACGAGTGGCGCATCGACCTCGACCCGATGCCCGACTGCCCGTTCGACCGCGTCCGGCGCGTTGCCCATGTCGCGCACGAGGTGCTCGACGAACTCGGCGCGGTCGGCTGGCCGAAGACCTCGGGCGGCAAGGGCATGCACATCTACGTGCGCATCGAACCGAACTGGGGCTTCACCGACGTGCGCCGCGCTGCGTTGGCATTCGCGCGCGAGGTCGAGCGGCGCGCACCCGAGGACGTCACCACCACCTGGTGGCGCAAGGACCGCGATCCCAAGCTGCTCTTCGTCGACTACAACCAGAACGCCCGCGACCACACGATCGCGAGCGCCTATTCGGTGCGCGGCGTCCCCGATGCGACGGTGTCCACCCCGATCCGCTGGGACGAGGTCGACGACGTCAACCCGCGGGACTGCACCGTGGCAACGATGCCCAAGCGATACGCCGAGCTGGGCGACCTGCATGCGGGAATCGACGACGCGGTGTTCGCGCTCGATCCGCTGCTCGAATGGGCCGAGCGGGACGAACTCGCCGGCGCGCACGATCCGGAGCCCGATTCTTGAGCATCGCCGACTGGCTCCGCCCGCCCCGCCGCACACCTCCATTCGGTGGAGTGAACGGAAGCGTTCACTCCGCAGGAGCGGAGCCTGCGGAGCGACCCGACAGCGCTGAACGCAACGAATCTTCCGTTCACGACGCCACTGGCGAAGCGCTGGACCGCCGGGCAACCTGGTTCGAGATCGGCATCGTCCTCGTCGTCACGTTCGGCCTGAGCGGGCTGAACTCGATGCTGTCCCTCGTCGAGGATGCCCTGCAGGCCGGTGGATTGTCCGACCAAACGGTGGCGCTGAACCAGTCCCGCTCGACGTTCTCGCTCATCGACCTGCTCTTCCAGCTGCTGTCGATTCTGCGGCTCGCCGGGTGGGCCGCACTCGGGCTCTACCTGCTCTGGCGCAGCGGGATCGGGCCGGCCGCGATCGGGCTCGCCCGCAAGCAGTTGCGCCGCGACCTGCTCCCCGGGCTCGTCCTCGCCGCGGTGATCGGACTGCCCGGGCTGGCGTTCTATCTCATCGCGCACGCCCTCGGGATGAACCTCACCGTGCAGGCGAGTGCACTCGGCGACCACTGGTGGCGGGTGCCGGTGCTGATCCTGGCTGCCCTCGCGAACGCCGCGGCGGAGGAAATCCTCGTGGTCGGCTATCTCGTGACGCGGCTGCGGGGGCTCGGCTGGTCGGAGAACAAGAGCCTCGCCGCGTCGGCCTTGCTACGCGGGAGCTACCACCTCTACCAGGGGCTCGGCGGCGGGCTGGGCAACATGGCGATGGGCGTGGTCTTCGGCCGGTACTGGCAGGTGAGCAACCGCTTGTGGCCGCTCATCATCGCGCACGCGCTCATCGACATCGTCGCCTTCGTCGGCTACACACTCCTGCGCGAGCACGTCGGCTGGCTGCCATGACGATCGGCGACCCGCGCGGTGCCGCGCTCGACCCTGCGTAAAGTCGATCACCGTGAACGGTGAACCCCCGCGCGACCCGCAACGTCGGCAGCCGCCGCCGAGCGCGCGCCGCCCGGAGCCACCGCCGCCACGCGACGCGAATTGGCCGGAGCCACCCGAAGCCACCTCCGTCATCCGCCGCGACCGACGCGCTGCGCCTCCCGACCCGCGCTCGGCGCGACCTGCGCCTCCCGACCCGCGCTCGGCGCGACCTGCGCCTCCCGACCCGCGGGCCGGGCGACCGGACGAGCAGCCTCGGGCCTGGTCCCAGGCACCGCCGCCCCCGCCGCAGCAGCGTCGCCCCGGCGGACCGCCGCCGCAGCAGCCGCCCCCACCGGCCGATCCCAATGGCGCCTGGCTGGGCGGCGTCCAGCACGCGCCGCGCCAGCAGCCGCGGCCCTACGCCGACCGGCAGCCGGCCCCGGCGACGCACCGGCCCCCACCTCGCCGCGCTGCCCCGCCGCGAGGTCCGCAACCACCCGCGCCACCGCCACGGGACACCGAACGCCCGAAGCCACGGCGACCGAAGTTCCGCATCGGCCGGATCATCGCGGCATTGGTGCTGGTCCTGGTGCTCGCGAGCGTCGCGGGTTTCATTTATCTCGACCGGTCGCTGAATCGGGTCGACGCACTGGCCGACTATTCCGGCCGGGTCGCGGACACACCGGGCACCAACTGGCTGATCGTGGGGTCGGACAGCCGCGTGGGTCTCACGCCCGAACAGGAGCAGTCGCTGGCCACCGGCGGCGACGTCGGTAGCGCCCGCACCGACACGATTCTGGTGGTGCACATCCCGAAGTCCGGCGCGTCGACGCTGGTCAGCATTCCCCGCGATTCCTACGTCCCGATCCCGGGTTACGGCCGCGACAAGATCAATGCCGCGTTCGCGTTCGGCGGGCCGCAACTTCTCGTGCAGACGGTCGAGGGCGCGACAGGCCTACGCATGGACCATTACGCGGAGATCGGTTTCGGTGGTTTCGCCGGTGTAGTCGACGCAATAGGCGGCATTCGGATGTGCCTCGACGAGCCGATGAGCGACCCACTGGCCGGTATCGACCTGCCCGCGGGGTGCCAGGATCTGTCCGGTGCACAGGCGCTCGGTTTCGTCCGCAGCCGCGCCACGGCGCTGGCCGATCTGCAGCGCGCGAACAATCAGCGCATGTTCATGTCGGCGCTCGCGGCGAAGGCCGCCAGCCCGGCGACCCTGCTGAATCCGTTGCGCGCCTGGCCGCTTGCCACCCGCACCGCAAATTCGCCCACCGTCGACGACGGCGATCACCTGTGGAACCTGGGCATGCTCGCCTGGGCGATGCGCGGCGATCTGGTCACCACCACCGTGCCGATCTCCGGTTTCGAGGACACCGACGGCAGCGGGAACGTCGTGCTGTGGGATTCCGACCGCGCCGGCGAGTTTTTCGGTGCACTGGCGGCGGACAAGCCGATACCCGCGGAACTGGTCACGGCAGGGCCTTGATCCAAGCGCGTACGGCCCAATGAACATGACGTCCGCCACGTTTGAAGATCGGACCGAATCAGCTGCCCAGGCAATGCTTTTCGTTCTGAGGTAACACTGTCCTTATTTAGTGTGACCTTGGGTGACAGGCCTTCGACCTGCGGATACCGTTATCGACATGACAAGCGCGACCGCAAACACGGACACCAAGTTTCATGCGCTGCTGCAGGATCAGATTCGACATGAGTTCAGCGCGGAGCATCAGTACATTGCCATCGCGGTCTGGTTCGACAATGCAGACCTCCCGCAACTAGCGAAGCGCTTCTACGACCAGGCGGCAGAGGAGCACGCGCACGCGCTGATGATGGTGCGCTACCTCGTCGATCGCGACATCTCGGTCGACTTCACCGGCGTCGATCCGGCCAAGTCGGATTTCGCGAATGCCCGCGAGCCGATCGCGTTGTCGCTAGCGCAGGAGCGCGAAGTCACCAACCAGATCATCCAGCTCGCTCGAACTGCACGCGACGAGGGCGACTACATGGGCGAGCAGTTCATGCAGTGGTTCATCAAGGAGCAGGTCGAGGAAGTCGCGAGCGTTTCGACGCTGGCGACCGTCGCAGATCGGGCCGGTAGCAACCTGTTCGACCTGGAGAACTTCATCGCCCGCGAAACGCGCGCTGCCGGCGATGGCGTCGGCGCGCCCCCGGTGGCCGGCCCAGCCCGCTAGTCACCGCCTGCCGCACACCTTTTCGGTGGCGTACACGAAAAGGTGTGCGGCATAAGGCTGTTCCCGACCGCCTACCGCAGCGTCACCTGGCGACTACGCAACCCGTCCCGGGAACGCCGCTCGTCCGAGGTGAGCGGCGCGTCCACGGCCAGCGCCTCGCCCAACTTGGCATCGAATTCCGTTGCTGCCGCAGTCCATTCGGTGGGATGCCGCTCCGGGTCGAGATCGAACACCGGCACGAGCACGCCGTGCGTGCGGAACGATCCGGCGAATCGCGAACCCTCACCGAGATGCAGCGCACCCTGGGCGTGTACCCGCGCGAGCGCCAGCATCAGATCGTCCTCGTCCTCGGGACGGACCCAGCGCAAATGCGCCTTTTCGCCGGCGTCGACCCACCACGCCGCCGCGAGCCCATCCAGGCGCGCCGACGGCATGATGACCTGATTCGCCCGTTCGACCGCGGCCGCGGCCTCGGCGTCCGGCGTGGCCCCCTCCGGGATCCACCAGTTGAAGTCGTTGTACACGCTGACGTCCAGTTCGGCCGCGGGATCGATCAGGTCGGTGAGTGCGGGGGTGTCCTCGTCGGGATCGGCACCGTCCAGCGACTGGCCGGCCTCGGCGCTCATTGCCCATTTCACCGCGGACGCCAGATCAGCCGCTGGATCGGGACCGGCGGCCTGGGTCTGCACCGCGACTACTCCGGTCGTCGCACCGGAGTGCTCGCGGACCAACGCGGCGACCGCGCCGGGCAGCACCGTCGCGACCTGGATCGTGCGATCCGTGCTGCGCGTCGGCAGCTGGGCTACCGCCGAGGGCACGAATTCGCGCATCGCGACCAGGTCGCATTCGGCGGCGAGACCGGCGAACGGGCGCGCACCAGCGTCGGCCGCCAGCCGTTCGTGCTCGGCGCGACGCTCGGCGATTCGCTGCGAGCGGTTGCTTCCCGGCTTCGGGGTGTTTCGCTTGCTCTTCTTTGCCACGAGTCGTGAACCTACACGCCACCCGACGGCCGCTTCGATGGTCGGCCAATCGGCCCGCCGGTCCGGGCTCAGCCGGCCTGGGCGAGCAGCGCCTTCGTTCTGGCCGGATGGTTGGTCGCGATCCAGCTCACCCCGAGCTCTCGGCACAGCTTCACATCGTCGGGCTCGTCGACTGTCCAGCAGTACGTCGACCGGCCTGCCGCGGCTGCCCGGTCGACCAGCTCGGGGTGCTCGCGCAACGTCTTCACCGACGGACCGACAGCGGTCGCCCCGACCGTGGTCGCGGCGCTGCCGCCCAGGTAACGAGACGATTCACCGAGCAACACCGTCGGCAGCAGCGGTGCGGACCGACGGATCCGCCATACCGCCGTGGCCGAGAAGGACATCACCACCGCGCGGGAGTGGTCCGCAGACGCCGGCGAGGCGATACCGAAGCGCTGCAATTCGGCGAGCACCTTCGCTTCGACCAGCGATCCGTAGCGCACCGGGTGCTTGGTCTCGATGAAGATCTTCGTCGGGCGACTGCGCCAGTCGAGGACGAGCGTGAGCAGATCACCGAGCGTGAGCACCGCTGCCGGCACGCCGGGCTCCCCGAAATCGAAGTCGGCGATTTCGTCGAGCGTCATCTCGCTCACCAGTCCGGTCCCGGTCGACGTGCGGTTCACCGTCCGGTCGTGAATGCAGACGAGCTTGCCGTCCTTGGTCAGCCGCACGTCGCATTCGACACCGTCGGCGCCGTCGGCCAGCGCCAGTTCGTAGGCGGCAAGCGTGTGCTCCTTGCGCTCGGCGGACGAGCCGCGGTGGGCAACCACGAACGGCGGCCGGATCGCAGAGGTCACGTGGCCGCCACCTCTACCTGGGCGTCGGAATCCTCGCGCTCTGTATCCGCATGGTCAACGACACCGCGGATCGGTTCGATAATCGGCCGGTGCGGACCGGTGGCCATGAGCCAGCGCTTCGCGCGCCGCGGCCGGCCGCGCAGGTCCCGGTCCTCGAGTCGGTAGATCGTCCCCAGCGTGACCACGGCGACCGTGGCCGCCACAACGTCGGTCAGTGCGGTGAACACGACGCCGTCGGCCTGGGCCTGCAACGAGCCGGCGCTACGCCACGCAAGCGCGGCGATCGCCATCACCGCGCCGAGCACCCACGTGCACCACCACACCCGGACCGCGATCAGCTGTTCGCGCGGGCGCCGCTGTGCGAGTTCGGTGAGGAACACCCCCGGCGCGATCAGATTGAGCACCGGGACGACGCAGCCCGCGACGAGAAAGGGCGTCGCACGCGGATCGAGGCGACCCCGGTCCGCGAACTCCTCGGCGCGGGCCCGGATCAGCCAGCCGACGACGGCGAGCGCAGCGACCAGTGCCACGAGCAGCGCAAGCACCGAGGTCGACCACACCGCGGCATCCGAGCAGGACAGCAGCCACTGCTCGATCAGATGCGCGCGGTTACGCAACAGGATGGCGTAGCGGAGTCCCTCGGCCAGGGCAGCGAGCACGAACAGCATCGCGGTGACGATCAGCAGCGCCTCGACGCGGTCGGCGAACCAGGCCAGTGGTGTGCGCGGCGCGGCCTGCGGCATCGGCGGGGTGTCGATCAGACCCCAGCGCGGAGTTTCCGGGTACCGCGGTGTCGGCGTGGGCGCCGAGGTCGGAGCGGTCCGGCGCGGTGGGCCGGGCCGGCGAGCCACCCAGCGATAGTTGCGGGCACGCAATGGCGCATCGGGACGCGCCGGCGCCAGCAAGACGCCGTGGCAGCGTGGACACCACTGGATCGGGCGGCCGCGCACCGGCCACTGCGCCGCGCAGCGCGCGCAGACTTGCACCGGCACCGGCGGGCCGCCGCTGATCGGCACCGGCGGGCCGCCGCTGATCGGCATCCCGGGCCGCATCAGAAGATCGTCGCCTCACGGCCGCCGTCCGCGGTCAGCGGCCGGCCCTGCATCTGCCACGCCACCATGCCGCCGTCGACGTTCACAGCGTCGAATCCGACTTGGTTCAGGTAGGCCACCACCCGTGCGGAGCGGCCGCCCTGACGACACACGACGTACAACGCAGCATCGTTGCTCAGCTCGGCGAAGCGGGTCGGTATGTCTGCCATCGGGATGTGCACGGCGCCGGGTGCGTGGCCCTGCTCCCATTCCTCCGGCTCCCGGACGTCGAGCAGGACAACGTCATCGGTGAACTCGGTCGGCACGTCGCTGACGGGAACTGTGGGTGTGCCAGGAAACGTCACGTGGTCGATACTGTCACGCCCAGCGACGCACGCACATCCTCGCCACCGATGTTGGTTCGGCGATCGACCGGCCCCGTCCGGATCGCCGGGATTCGGATCACCGGATCTCGCAAGTGGACGTATTAAACCGTGACTGTCCACAAGTCAACAGGTTTATCCACAGGCTGTGGATTACTCGGCACCGTGGACGAAGTGGCCGGTCCGGCGTTCCCCTCTTTACGCCGGAACGCCCACCTCGTCGCACGGGCCGAACCATCGGGATCCGGCGATCACGGCCTTCGAACCCCGACACCTGTTCTGACGCGGTAACCGACCGCTCGGTTCCCTCGATTCGCCGCCGAACCGTGAACGGGCATACACCTAGCTAACTGTTTGTAGCGATCTTGTGAAATTTGGTCTCGACCGAATCGAATCGCTTAGCCTGACTCAGTGAACTGGAGTGACGGACACCGCAACGGACTGAATACGGCAATCTCGGAGGCCACCTGCCTGAGCATCGAGGTCGACGAACCCGCCGCAACCGTGACGATGCGTCTGGAGGTGCTGACGCTGCCGCCCGATGGGTCCGAGACCACCAATCGCGAAGTGACGATGGTGCTCTCCGACGTGGGCCGGATCGCGGCCTCGCTACGCGCGCAGAACTGGAACGACCGCGAACCGATCGTGGCGCCGCTCGAGCTGGCCAACCTCAACGAGGTCGTGCAGAGCTACGGGGGCGCCGCGCTGCACGGTTGGGAGTTCGTCGACCTGCCCGAGAGCAGTTGGGCGCAGTGGCGCGAGCTGCTCAGTGTCGACACCACGCTGACCGGGACCGACGAAAAGCACCTGCTCGAGCTGTCGCTGCAGGAGGGTATCGATCCACGCGAACTCGACCTTCGGGTGTGGTTCGGCGACCTGCAGGTGACCCGCTCGGACGGCGCACCGGTCCCGCTCGAGGAGTTCATCGCCGGTAGTTTGCGCTGGTGGGATGCGCACGACCGGCACGATCCGCGGGCGCTCGCGGCCGAGGTGGCACCTCCGCTGTAAACCGAGGTGGCACCTCCGCTGTAAACCGAGGCGCCTCGCGAGCACGTCCGGTCAGGCGCCGAGCCCGACCGGGCAGCTCACCCCGGTCGCATGCACCGGGCAGTAGCCGTTCGGATTCTTCGCCAGGTACTGCTGGTGGTAGCTCTCCGCGTAGTAGAAGGACGCGAGCGGCGCGATCTCGGTGGTGATGGCGCCGTAGCCGGCATCGGCGAGGCGCTTTCCGTACGCCTCGGCGGTCGCCTTCGCGGTCGCGGCCTGCTCTTCGTCGACGGTGTAGATCGCCGAGCGGTACTGCGTGCCTTGGTCGTTGCCCTGCCGCATGCCCTGCGTCGGGTCGTGGTTCTCCCAGAACTGCTTGAGGATGGCCTCGTAGCCGATCACCTTCGGATCGAAGACGATGAGCACCGCCTCGGCGTGCCCGGTGCGGCCCGAGCAGACCTCCTCGTACGTCGGGTTCGGGGTGATCCCGCCCGCGTAGCCGACCGCGGTGGTGTACACGCCGTCGAGTTCCCAGAACTCCTTCTCCGCGCCCCAGAAGCAACCCATCGCGACGACCGCGGTCTGCGTTCCGTCCGGGAAGGGCCGCTGCAGCCGATGGCCGTTGACGAAGTGTTCGTCCGGCACGTACATCGTTTCGTCGCGACCGGGCAGCGCGTTCTCCGCCGTCACCATCTCCGGCTTGGCGCCGACCCGACCGAGCAGTTCGTCATACCAGGACATGAGAAAATGCTACGCGCGGTTGCGCGCTTCCCGCCGGTTCAGCCGGTCGGTGATCCAGCGGCCTGCAGGCACCTCGACCACGCGGTAGGCCACCTCGGACGCGACAGCGGTGACGATCAAGAAAGCCAGAATCGCGCCGGTGGTGCCGAACCAACCGACGGTGTGCTCGAACACCCGATAGAGGATCAGCGTGTGCAGCAGGTAGATCGCGTAGCTGCGAGTGCCGACCCAGTGCACCGCGCGCGAGGACGCGATCGCGCCCCGGCAGTGCGCCAGCGCCAGCACGGTCGCGGTCACCACCGTCATCGTCCACAGATAGCGGTCACCGGCCCAGTACGCGTGCAGCTCGGTGGCGAGCTCGACGACACCGATCTGCGCGGCGGTCGCGGCGAGCAACCAGATGCGGCTCGCCAGCCCGGTCCAGGCGAAGTAGATGATCTGCCCGACGAAGATCGCGGGCATTGTCGCGGCGACTTTCGAAAGCATCGGGACCGTGGCCGCGGCCGGAACGAGGTCGTTGTAGAGCAGGGCGCCGCCGCAGAGTGCGGCGCCGACGATGGGCACCAGCGCCGGCGCGTATCGCAGCAGCGGACGCGCGGCCACGCAGTAGAGGTAGAACAGGATCTGCACGGTCAACGTCCACGTCACACCGAGGACGGCCACTTCCGGTTTGAGGAAGAATCCGCCGAGCACGAAGCTGAGCCCGGCCTCGACGTTGCTGATCCCGTCCTGCGGGCTGAACATGCCGTTGATGTGCATTCGCACCAGCACGATGGCGGCCGCGACGGAAAGCCAGAGCAGTGGCAGGAGCCGCCCGATCCGATTGCCGAGGAAATTGCTGGCCGAGTGCCTGGTCACCGATCCGGTGATCAACAGGCCGGTGAGCACCATGAAGAACGCCACGCCCACGAACGAGAGGTGGTTGTTGAGCTTGATGCCGTCGATCAGGCCCTCTTGGACGAGGTCGATCAGCCACCAGCCGTCGCCGCGATCGTCGACGAAGTAGTAGGAAATGTGCGAGTACAACACGGCGAGAACGGCGATCGTGCGAAGCAGATCGACCCCGCCGAGTCGCATGCGCGACGGCTGAATTCGCGCTGCGGAATGCGCCGAGCCGGTAGCGAGCAGCGACGACGGCGCTTGCCTACATCGCTCGTTCGCTCCCACGCCGCCCGATGTTAAGCGGCAATTCACTCCAGTGCCGAATCGAGCGAGCGTTCCGTCGCGGCTTCGCGACGGTTCCGATCCGCGTGATCACCGCTGTTGCGGTAGGTGTACCAATAGGACAGGCTGGCAATACCTACGAAACATTTTCCGACAACAGGGCCGCTCAGCCCCGGACCGAGAAGGGAAAATCGTGGCCGAATACACTCTGCCCGATCTCGATTACGACTACGGCGCACTGGAGCCGCACATCTCGGGTGAGATCAACGAGGTCCACCACTCCAAGCACCACGCGACGTATGTCGCCGGCTTGAACACGGCGATCGATAAGCTCGCTGCTGCAAGGGAATCCGACGATCACGGCGCGATCTTCCTGCTCGAGAAGAACCTCGCGTTCCATCTCGGCGGTCACGTCAACCACTCGATCTGGTGGAAGAACCTCTCGCCGGACGGTGGCGACAAGCCGGACGGCGACCTGGCGGCCGCACTCGACGACCAGTTCGGTTCGTTCGACAAGTTCCGCGCGCAGTTCACCGCCGCCGCCAACGGTTTGCAGGGCTCGGGCTGGGCGGTGCTCGGCTACGACACCCTCGGCAAGAAGCTGCTGACCTTCCAGCTCTACGACCAGCAGGCGAACATCCCGCTCGGCATCATCCCGCTGTTGCAGGTCGACATGTGGGAGCACGCGTTCTACCTGCAGTACAAGAACGTCAAGGCCGACTACGTGAAGGCGTTCTGGAACGTAGTCAACTGGGCCGACGTCCAGCAGCGCTTCGCCGCCGCGACGTCGCAGACCTCGGGACTCATCTTCCCGTAGTCATCTGCCACCAAAGTTCGACCGCTCGACCTGTGCGCGGTTCGCGAGAATGCTCTCGCGAACCGCGCACTGTCGTTTCAGGTGTGGAGCCTGTGGAACACCCGGGCACACAGTTGGCACTCTCCTGATCTTGTGTGCCAGCCACAATGTGTCGCATCCTGACATTTCCGCTGGGCAGCGTGGCCGGTGAGCAGAGAGCCGGAGCACGCCGCGTGCACCGGCGGACGGCTGAGGAGGCATGCGATGCGCGAGGACGAATACGCCGCCCATGACTACATCGGGGTCTCCCCCTTTCACGCCGCCGGGACGCTGAGCGGCTTCGTCATCTCGGGCCGGTGGCCCAACACCACCAAGGAGTGGGCGCAACTGCTCGTCCTCGCTGTGCGAGTCGCCACACTTCCCGGGCTGCTGACCACGTCCACGGTGTTCGGCGCACGGGAGGAATTGCCCGATAATCCGCAACCGGGAACGGTCGGACTGGTCATGTCCGAGGGCACGGTCCTCGGCGACACCGCGCTCGAACCGGGCCGTTTCGCGATCAAACAGCCGCCCGCGCTGCTCGTCCTGCACCCCCCTTCCGAGACCAACCCGTCGCTGCCGGAATGCGCCGGCGCCGCGTCGGGATGCCTACTGCTGCCCGGCATTCCGCATCTGGGCCTGGACCACCGTGCGGCCTGGGTAGAGGCCGAAGCGGACGGCACCGTGACCTCCATCGTGAGTCGCGTCGGGGTGGACCCCATCAGCGATCCCGATACCGCGGTTTTGGCCATGCTTCTCGCAGCTTAAGGGAACCCGAAAAACCCCGGCAGGATCACCAAACTTATTGTGCGCATTGGTAATTCGAATATGGCCCCGTTGCGCAATATCCTTACCCCCGGTAACCTGGTACAAGTCCATTAGGTTTGCCTTACCAGGAGTCGCCCACCATGCTTGCCGCACTGCTACTGAGCTTCGGCGTAATCTTCGTCGCCGAACTTGGGGACAAGTCGCAGCTCATGGCGATGACGTTTGCGCTGCGCTACCGCTGGTGGGTCGTGCTCGGTGCGATCACCATAGCCACGGCGGCCGTGCACCTGGTCTCGGTGGCAATCGGTTACTTCCTCGGCGCGGCACTGCCCACCCACGCGATCGGCATCGCGGCGGGCATCGCGTTCCTGGCGTTCGGGGTGTGGACCCTGCGTGGCGACTCACTCAGCGAGGACGAGCAGGGCAAGGCCGGCCGCACGAACGCTCCTGCTTTCTTCGCCGTGATGTCGGCCTTCCTGCTGGCCGAGCTCGGCGACAAGACGATGCTCGCGACGGTGACGCTGGCCGCCGACCACGACTGGGTCGGGGTCTGGATCGGCTCCACGATCGGCATGGTCGCCGCGGACGCGCTCGCAATCCTGATCGGTGCGTTGGCCGGCAAGCATCTGCCCGAACGCGTCATCGCGCTCGTCGCCGGCGCGCTGTTCCTGCTGTTCGGCGGCGTGATGCTGGTGGATTCCGCGGCCCCCGACGCAGCCCTGCTGCTGCAGATACTCGGCGGAGTCGCCATCGCCGCCGCGGTCGCGGGACTATGGTTCCTCATTCAGGCTCGACTGCGCGGAGCTCGCTTGCGCAGCCGCGCGGTGCCCACCGATACCGATGGCCCCTCGGTCGAGCAGCACGTCCAAGTGTCGAGCCGAACCAGCGACTAGTCCGCGGTCTCGAACTCGCCGTACAGCCGGCCGCCGCGCCGCACCATGTCCACCAGCGGCGAACGCAGCGCACGCAGCCCGTCCACGTCGCCGACCGCGATCTTCGCGGTGACCATCGAGCTGATTGCCGCGGCGAGCGTCTGACACGCGAACCGCTGCTCCGCCGTCCGTGCGCGCAGGATGCTCACGATCAGTTCCACGAACCCGTCCTGCAACTCGGCCCGCCGGGCCAACACCTCGCGCCCGGCGGCATAGACCTCGACCAGAAACAGCCGCGCAAAAGCCGGTTCGTCGGCCAGCGCGTCGATATAAGCGCCGAGCAGCCGCTCCAGGCGTGCCGGATCGACCGTGTCGGCGCCGCTATCGGTCGGCCCTTCGCCGACCAGCCCGGTACCGACAATGCCACGCATGACCACCTCGACGGCGCGCGCGTACGCCGCCCTGAAGCAGTCCTCCTTGGAGGAAAACTGCTGGTAGAACGTCTCGCGCGAGACCCGGGCACGGCGCAGCACATCCGCGACGGAGGTGCTCGGGTAGCCCTTCTCGGCCATCGCCTCGGCCATCGCGAGCAGAATCCGGTCACGTTGGGACCGCACGACCTCGGCACGCGTCAATCCATGCCTGCCGCGTGGCAACTGCGTCGCAGTGGGGCTCGGATCCGCTTGTTGTGTATTCATCAGTGCGGAATTCTGCTGCACCGGACCGCTGAGGTCGAGGCTTTCGCCCCCAGTCCTTCGAGGCGACCCGCCTGTTGCACCTCAGGCGACCGGCTGCTCGGTGGTGAATGGCGGGTTCTCCGCTCGCGCGAGCTTCAACGCGCCGGGCACGGCGCCGCGCAGCCGGAGTTCGACCACCCGCTGTGCGATATCGCGTACCAGCAGCGCGCCGCCCACCCAGGACGGCGAGACGACTCGGCGTTCACGGCGCGTGATGGCGCGCTCGAGCGCATCGATGGCCGGCTGCAACGGGGCGGGCCCGGAAATCGGCTTACCACCGAGCACATAGCGCGCCGCCTCGGTGCCGAATCCCCGTGTGGTCATGTCCGTGTCGAGTTCGGCGAAGTAGGCGATGCCCACTTCGGCACCCGTGTGCGCAAGCTCCTGACGCAGCGTCTTGCCGAACGCCTGCACCGCCGCCTTCGACGCGCTGTAGGCACCGAGTAGCGGGAGGTTGATCGCGGCGGCCAGTGACGATGTGAGCAGCACGTATCCACCGGGGTGGCTCAGGTGCGGGCCTGCCGCGTGCACGCTGTAGTAGACGCCGAGGGCGTTGACCCGCATGGTCTGCTCGAACACCTCCGGATCGCCACCGACCAGCGCTATCTGCTTGGCAATACCGGCGTTGGCGACGAGGACGTCGAGCCCGCCGAGTTCGGCGACCAATCCGTCGACGGCACTCTCGACCTGGGCGCGGTCGCCCACGTCGCAGTAGCGCCATGGCGCGCCGCCGCACTCGGCCGCGACCTGGCCGAGCAGTTCCGGTTCGATCCCGAGTAGCGCCACCCGGGCGCCGCGACTGTGCAGCTGTCGCGCCAGGGCGGCACCGATCCCGCGGGCCGCGCCGGTGATGAGTACCCGGCGCCCGGCAAGGTCTGAGGACTTGCGTGTCATGGGGAACACGATAGCATCTACGAACACGATTGTTCACAAATGTTCTGTAGAGGTTGGGGGCGAAGTTGTCGGACCTCGCTGCGATGCTGTGCGGCTCGGATGCACCGGGCCACCATCGCCTCAGCTCAGGTGCCTACGCAGAGGGACGAACATGAATCAGGCAGCGTTGCCCGGACACCGACCGGGCCGGGGACCCCGCCGTCGGCACTGGTCCTGGTTCGGCGGCGCCATGTGTGCGCTGATCTTTGTCGGCATCGGCCACGATCCGGACGTATCACAGCGCACGTCGTCCACCGATTCGACGGCTCCGGGAGTGGCCGTCGCGTTCGCGACCCCCGGTGCACAGCCGGTTCCCGCGGGTACGCCGACACGGCTCGGAGCGCTCGAATTCGTTGCCGCCGGGGTCGATCCGGTCCAACCCGTGACGCCGTCGTCCGGCGTCCACCTCGTGGTACACCTCACCTTGACCAACCGATCCGAGCAGGCAGTGATGTTCGATCCGGCGGCACAGCGACTGATCGACGCCTCCGGTGCACGGCATACGTCCGACCAGTTGGTGGCGACTCAGCTCCGACCGATCACGGGAGTGGCCCAACTCATCGAACCGGGCGCAACGATCGCATCGGAACTCCTGTTCACGACGCCGCTCGGCGCGGGCGCGACCGCGGTCGAGTTGCGCGAGGACGGCGTCGCGGACGCGCTGCTGCTCGCTGTGCAGTGACCGCTCCGAGCCATACCAGCCCCGGTCTCACCGGCGGCCGACGACCACCGCTGAGTCCTGGGGAAAGTGCGGCGGATCGGCCTCGATAGGGTTACGCATCCAATGGGCGGCCGACCGGGCCGCCAGAAGAGGAGATGCAAACGTGGAGATCTCGGGTTCCGCCGCCATCGTGACCGGTGCGGCCTCCGGGCTCGGCGCCGCGACGGCCAAGCGCCTCGCCAACGCCGGCGCGACCGTGTTCGGCCTCGACCTGCAGCCGTCGATCGACAAGGCGGGCGACGATGTGCCCGCAGGCGTCACGCTGCTAGCCGCGGACGTGACCGACAACGACGAGGTCAAGGCCGCCGTCGACAAGGTCGTCGAGTCCGGCGTTCCGCCGCGCATCGTGGTGAACTGCGCGGGCGTCGGCTGGGCCGGCCGCATCCTGTCGAAGAACGGCCCGCACGACCTCGAGCTGTTCCGCACGGTCATCACGATCAATCTGCTGGGCACCTTCAACGTGATGCGCCTGGCGGCCGACGCGATCGCCAAGACCGAGACGGTCGACGCGACCGGCCAGCGCGGCGTCGTCATCAACACCGCATCGGTGGCCGCATTCGAGGGCCAGGTCGGCCAGATCGCCTATTCGGCGTCCAAGGGCGGCGTGCACGGCATGACCATCCCGGCCGCGCGCGACCTCGCTCAGTTCGGCATCCGGGTCAACACCATCGCCCCCGGCATCGTCGACACCCCCATGCTCGCCGGCGTCACCGAGGAGTACCGCAAGGGCCTCGAGGCCGGCGTGCCGTTCCCGTCGCGCCTGTGCACCCCCGACGAGTACGCGCAGCTGACCCAGATGATCGTCGAGCACGACTACCTCAACGGCGAGACCATCCGCATGGATGGCGCGCTGCGCATGGCCCCGCGCTGAGCACACCCGTGAGTGCGGTCAGGCCATTTCGGCTTTGACCTTGTTGGCCAGGTCGAGGGCGGCGGCATCGCTGTCCTCGGCCGAGCTCAGGTTCGCCACCTGCACGGTGACCACCCGGTCATCGGCGGCGAACTCGACCACGCCGGTCGCGAAGTAGCGCATGCCGTTCGGTGCCGGCCGGGTCTGCATTGCCGGGTCCGGCTCGGGCAACGTGTCGTTCGGTGCGGTGCCGGGATTGGAGATATCGATGGACACCGACGTATAGGTTTCGGGATTTTCCCACGTGCAACTCGGCATCTCCGGATTCGACGATGTCGACTGGCCGGGCACGCTGGTTCCGATCAGCGGTGCGACATCGGCGTCGGATAGCAGCGCGCAGGCGTCGATCGCGGCATCGGCCGATCCTGTGCTGGCGCCTGTTGTGCCACTGGCCGCCTGTTCCAGCGCACTCGCGTGGCTCTCTGCGCCGGCAGTGTCGGAATCCGAATCCGATCCGCAGCCGCCCAGTGCAAGACAGCTCGCGACGATCACAAGCGCACCGAGGTCGCGGCGGTCCATGCGGAAATCATATGGCGGCCACTGATCCGGCCACCCCTGTTTAGGCTGAACCGGTGTCGCTGTACCGCACGCACGTCTTGCCGCGCCTCGTCAACCTGACCTGCGGCTCGTCGACGATCACGCCGCTGCGCGACCGGGTCTGCGCCGGATTGCATGGCGAAGTGGTCGAGATCGGGTTCGGCAGCGGCCTGAACGTGCCGCATTATCCGGCCGGCGTTGCGTCGGTTACCGGCGTCGAGCCGGCGGACCTGGGCTGGAGACTGGCACGAAAACGCCTGGACGCCACGGTGATTCACGTGAAACGTGCCGGATTGAACGGCGAGTCACTGCCGTTCGAAGACAACAGCTTCGATTCGGCGCTCTCGACCTTCACCCTCTGCACCATCCCCGACGTGGCCGCCGCACTGCGCGAAGTGCACCGGGTGTTGAAGCCGGGTGGCGCACTTCATTTTCTCGAACATGGCAGCGCGCCCGATGAGGATGTCCGCCGCTGGCAACGACGGCTCGAACCGATTCAGAAGCGCGTCGCCGGTGGGTGCCACCTCACGAGGGAGCACGTCGCGCTCGTCACCGCCGCCGGGTTCACCGTCGTCGAGTGCGAGCAGTTCTACCAGGACGGCGTGCCGCACCCCTACGGTGCCGCGACGCTCGCCCGCGCCGTGGTCGAAACTCCGGCCGCCTAATCCGACCGTTCGTCGACGAAGAACCAGACCAGCGTCAAAACGAGCAAGCCCGCCGCGACCCAAGTCGCGTGGACGCGCCAAGCGTCCGAGACGACCGCGCCGATCACCGCTCCGGACGCGAAGCCCGCGATGATCACGGCGTAGGTCCGGAGCGCGGGACCCTGCTCGCGCTGCTTCTCGACGATCCAGTTGTAGCCGGCTTCGGTGAAGCGCATCAGATTCCCGGTCGTCGCGATCGGCATGAAGGCCAATCCGCCGACCGTCCGGAACAACCCCATCAGTACCGCGCTGACGAAGGCGATCGGGATGGTCACCACCGAATTCGACACCGTGTCCGGCAGGAATCCGACGGCAACCAACAAGCCGGCCAGCACCGCAACGGTCCACCGCATCGGGTACATGCCGGTCCGTTGCGCTCGTTCGCTCTTGATGAACGAAGCGAACGCGATGCCGGCGATGAACGCGACGATCGGCCACAGGTGCTCGCTCGCCCCGTGCCACTTGCCTTCGGACAGGTCCACGCCGAGCAGGATCACGTTGCCGGTCTGCGCATTGGCGAACACGCCGCCCCGAGCGATGTAGGTGTAGGCATCGAGGAATCCGCCGACGAAGGTGATGACCACCGCGAAACGCAACGACGTCGAGGTCTGGGTCGCCATCGGTCGATTGTGCCGCCTTGGCCATCGGCCACACAGTCTGCCGCGCAGCAATCCGAGTGCAGTCAGCCGCGCAGCAGTTCCGCCAACTGCTCGAGGGCGATGCCGTGCACCAGCGGGTCGGCGTGGCGATGTACCTGCTCCCAGCCGGATTCGGTCCGACGAAAGACCATCGTCACGCGCAGCGATAGGTCCTGGTCGGGCAGCCCGCCGACCCGGCCGTGCTGACGCTCGATGACGACGAGCACGACCAGATCGCCCGTTGCGTAGGACGCCACCACCTCGACCTCGGCTTCGCCGCCCTGGAAGAAGTCCGAGATGGCAGCCAGTCGCTCCGCCGAACCGTCGAAGCCGCGCTCCGGGTCACCACCGAACGGCGACATCAACGTGTAGTCGTGCGAGTGCTCGATCTCCGCGAGGTAGCCAGGGATATCGCCCGCGATCAGTGCCGACGCGGACAGTCGGGCGCGTCGGACAACGTCGGCCAATTCGTCGTCGGTCGCGCTTTCCTGCGTCATTCGCTGCTCCGATCCGATGGCAGGGCGAGGTCCCATGCCTTCACGACGCTGCCACCGGATCGGTTCGGTTTCACACCGTTCGGGTCAACCAGTTCATATGCGATCGGGTCAGCGAGGGCCGAAGCGTCGCCGTCCGCGTGCGGATACGGCGCGCATCGCCCACTCCATGAAGGCGAACTTCTTGGGAGAGTAGGGGAACCAGAGCATCTCCTTCATCTGGGTCGGAAGCGAGGGCTCGGTGATCGCCTGTTGACGGCAGTACTTGCGCAGGCCATTGGCGCCGCCCCAGCGGTAGCCCGTGCCGGACTTGCCCCATCCCCCGTGCGGAACGGTGGGGTTGAACAAGTTGATGACGGAGTCGTTGATATTGACCGCGCCGACTGTGAGTTGCGCGGCGATGCGCCGGCCGCGGGATCGGCTCCCCGTCCACACCGAGGCAGACAGGCCGAAGATCGAATCGTTGGCCAGGCGGATCGCCTCGGCTTCGTCGGCGACCTTCATGACCGGAATGGTCGGGCCGAAGGTCTCTTCGGTGATGCAGGACATGGTGTGATCGACGTCGATGAGCACGGTCGGCGGGAAGAAGGTGCCTGTCCCACTCGGTTTGCCGCCGGTCAGGGCTGTCGCGCCCGCGGCGAGCGCCTCCTCGACGTGCCGTGTGACGATGGCGAGCTGCGCCTGGTTGGCGAGCGGGCCGAGATCGAAGGAGTTGCTTCGATCATCGTGGCCCTGCCTGAGTTCCCCCACGTGCGCGACCAACTTCGCGACGAATTTGTCGTAAACCGGCGCTTCGACGTACACGCGTTCGATGGAGATGCACAGCTGCCCGGTGTTGACGAGCGCACCGTAGGCAATTCCGTACGCGGCGCGGTCCAGGTCCGCGTCGGCCAGGACGATCGCGGGGTCTTTACCGCCCAGCTCCAGGCTGTAGGGCGTCATACGCTCGGCGCAGGCCACGCCGATCTTGCGGCCCGTCGGCGACGATCCGGTGAACTGGACGTAATCGGTGTTGTCGATCAGCGCTGCGCCCGTCTCGGCGGAGCCGGATACCACGGCAAAGACCGGCGGGGCGCCGATCTCCGCCCAGCCGCGCTCGAGTACCAGCGGCGTCAACGGCGTCACCTCGGACGGCTTGTGCAACACCGCGGCGCCTGCGGCCAGCGCGGGCACCATGTCGGCCACCCCCATGGCGAGTGGGAAGTTCCACGGCGTGATCACTCCGACGAGCTGGTACGGCTTGTACACCGTGGTCAAACGTTTGACACGCATCAGCGGCGAATGCGGTGCCGGATGTTGGTCGGCGAGGAACTTCGACGCGTTGCGCGCCCAATACCCGAGTTGGTCGACCGTGAACAACACCTCGACCCGGGCGTCGATCCGGGTTTTGGCCGATTCGGATTGGATCGCGTCGGCAAGCTCATCCGCGTGATCGACCACCCAGTCCTGGAGTCTGAGCAACCACTTCTTGCGCCCGGACGGCCCCAGCGCTTCCCACGCAGGTTGCGCAGCACGTAGTGCTTGCGCCTTCGCGATGACGTCATCGGCCGAACTGATCGCCACCGTCCCGACCACGGCGCCGGAGGCGGGATTGCGCACTTCGAGGGCGTCACCCGACACAGTTGGATTCGTCTTCGCAGCGGGCTGATCGATCGTCGGCGGTTCTTCGGTCTTCGTCACATCTGCTCCTGTGCAAGGCATCTCGAACGATCGACCCGATGGACACGTTTCGGCGCCGATTTCGCCGATGGTGGCATGCCGCTGGGCACCACGGCTCGGACGTAACGGCTCAACCGGGGACCGTAAATCCGGATGCTCTATCCAAACCGCAAGTTGGCGCGCGGTGTCGGGTTAAGCTGGCGCCATCGACCGGTTTGCCGGGGGGCGTCGCCGAGTTGGGGAAGACCAGCGTGACGGTTGACGGGGGGTACAGTGCCGAATTCGACTTTGGGATCCGACAGCGTGGCGTGGCTGCACCGGCTGCTACCGGACCTCCTCGACGGTCAGCGCCTGGAGTCCATCGTTGCCTACACCGACGGTCACATTTTGCGCGATGTGCCCGAGTTGGAAGTGCGGACGCTGCGGAGCAATCTCCACACGAGTTCGATCGCCCTGGGCCGAATCATGTTGCCCAACCTGGTCACCGGCGTCACCCCGGACGAACTTCCCGACGAGGCGTATGTGCTCGCGGAATCGATCGCGCACAGCGGTCTGGATCTTCGGGTGCTGTTGCGGGTTTTTCGTTCGGGGCAGCAAGCGATGATCCGCACCCTCAGCGACGAGGTCAGCGCGGCGCCGTTGGATAGCAGTTCGACACGGGAGTTGGTCGGACACGTCGCTTCCTGTGTTGCGGACTGGGCGGGCAGCACGGTGGAGATTCTCAGCGCGAACTTTCCTGCGAGCCGGGTCGACGACCCAGGTGGCCGCGTGATTCGGCGCCGGGCGACTGTGCGGGCGATCGTGGCGGGGTCCGTCGTCGACCCCCGGGTAGCGCAACTGCGCTTGGGGTACGGGCTCGACGATACGCATCTGGCGTATGTGCTCTGGTTGGACGAGGAGACCGATGGCCGCGTCGCCGACCTCGAACGAGCCGCGCATCGGATCGCCGGCCATCTGGACGCTCGGGGCAGTTTCACGTTGGCGTGCGGCGACCGAACGGTATGGGCGTGGGCGCGCACCGATCGTCGAGCCACCATCGACATCGCGATCATCGCCGCAGTCGCCTCGGCGCGGGTGTCGTTCGGTCTGCCCGCCCCCGGACTTGCGGGATTCCGTCGCAGCCACCTGGAAGCGTTGGCCGCCCAGCAGATGCAGCGGCAGGCGGCACGATCGGGCCGGGTCGTGCTGTACGACGCAGTCGAACTCGACTTTCTCGTCAGCCGAGACGCCGAGGCGATGCATGCCTTCGTCCAACGTGAGCTCGCGGGATTACTCGAGTCGAGTGCGAACGTTGCGCGCCTGCGGGAAACACTCGGTTGTTACCTCGAGGCGAAATGCAGCATCGAGGCCGCCGCTCGCGAACTCGGTGTCCACCGCAACACGATCCGCTACCGGCTCGATCGCGTGGAGAAGCTGCTCGGCCACTCCATCGAAAGCCGCAGGCTCGAACTCGAAATCGCGTTGCGGTGCGCGACCTCGGCGGGGCCCAGTCCACACACTGGATAGTCCGTCGGCACGCACGGACGCAAAAGACCGCCCGAGGGCTGCCCGGGCGGCCTTTTGCAAGAACAAAACCTACGGGGTGAGGCCGGCTGCCGCCGCACCCGCGCCGACGGCCGCACCGATACCGGCAGCCGGCAATCCAAGCACCGCCGCACCGAGCGCGCCGCCCGCAACTGCGCCGAGTCCGGCTCCGATCGCGACACCACCAGCAGCCCCGGCCGCCTCAGCGGCGATTCCCGCGATGAACACGGGGACATCGACCCAGAGCTGCCCGGTGGCAATGCCGATGACGGCGCCCACCAAGGTCGCGGCCGCCGGTGCACCGATGCCGACGAGGAGCCCGGCACCGGCACCGACCACGCCACCGGCCAGAGCGCCGCCAGCGCCGCCGATCACCGCAGCAGGCACTCCGCCGATGGCAGCACCGACGAGAGCGGCGTTACCGATCTTGTTCAGATCCGGACCGCCGGGCGGCGGGGCCGGAATACCGGCCGGAAGTGGTGGCAATTCCAGTGCCGGGATCGGCGGCAATTCGAAGCCCGGGATCAGTCCGGCCGGGATGACGCCGACTGGAAGTCCTGCCGGCGGCGCGACCGGCAAGTTACGGACCGTCCCCGGCTGGTCCTGCACCGCCGGTTGCGCGACTGCCACCCCGCCACAGGTCAGCGCGACCGCGAGCGGCAACCCGCCGAGAATGGCCGTCTTACGAATGTTTGTTGTCGTGCTCCGATGTTTCACGAAAGTCCCCCCAGATATGTGCAGTTGAGCTGAAATAGCGGGGGAATCGTAACGAGTCGAAAGACCCTGCTCACAATCGAAATGAGCGCTATCACAGGCCGGCCCGAATGTGCTATCCATCACTGAATCGCAGGCGATTTGCAGCCCGTGCTGAGCGTGTTGTACCGGGCGGCGGGGTTCACGTTGTGCCCCGCCGTCGGTTACACCGTTCGAGTCAACCGGTTCGTAAGCAGCTTCGCGAAGTGCGCCGGGTCGCTCAGCTCGCCACCCTCGGCGAGCAGTGCGGTGCCGTAGAGGAGCTCGGCCGTCTCGGCTAGCGCGGGATCGTCCTGCCGCTCGCCGTGCGCGGTGCGCAGCCCCGTCACCAGCGGGTGCGTCGGGTTGAGTTCGAGAATCCGCTTCGAGTGCGGCACGGTCTGGCCCGACGCCCGGTACATGCGCTCTAGCTGTGGGGTGATGTCGTATGCCTCGCCCACGAGACAGGCCGGCGAGTCGGTGAGCCGCGACGACAGCCGCACCTGCTTCACGTCGTCGCTCAGTGTCTCGGTGAGCCAACCGAGCAGGTCCGCGAAGTCCTTTTCCTGCTCCTCGCGCTCGGCCTCGGCGGCCTTCTTCTCCTCCTCGGTGCCGAGTTCGACCTCGCCCTTGGCGATCGACTGGAATGCCTTGCCGTCGAAGTCCGGCACGTTGCCGACCCACACCTCGTCGACCGGATCGGTCAGCAGCAGCACCTCGATGCCCTTGGCGCGGAACGCCTCCATGTGCGGCGAGCTCTCCAACTGCTCGCGCGACTCACCGGTCAGGTAGTAGATCTGTTCCTGACCTTCCTTCATCCGCTCCACGTACGCGGTCAGCGTGGTCGGTTCTCCGTCGCTGTGCGTCGAGGCGAAAGACGATACGGTCAGCAGCGTTTCACGGTTGTCGAAGTCCGACATCAGGCCCTCCTTGAGGACCCGGCCGAACTGACCCCAGAACGTCTTGTACTTCTCCGCATCCGTGGACTGCATGTCCTTGATCGTGGCGAGAACCTTCTTCACCAGCCGTCGCTGGATCATCTTGATCTGCCGGTCCTGCTGGAGGATCTCGCGAGAAACGTTGAGCGACAGGTCTTGTGCGTCGACGACGCCACGGACGAAGCGCAGGTGCTCGGGCATGAGCGCCTCGCAGTCGTCCATGATGAACACCCGCTTGACGTAGAGGTGTACCCCACGCTTGTGCTCGCGCATGAACAGGTCGAACGGTGCCTGCGACGGAATGAACAGCAGCGCTTGGTATTCGAACGTGCCCTCGGCCTTCATCGGGATGATCTCGAGTGGATCGTCCCAGGCGTGCGCGACGTGCTTGTAGAACTCCTTGTACTCCTCGTCGGTGACCTCGCTGCGCGGACGGGTCCACAGCGCCTTGCGGGAGTTCAGCGTCTCCGTCTCGACCACGGTCTCCGTCTCATCAGGAGCTTCGGGGTCATCATCGGGCTTCGGCTTCGGCTTGGTGCGCTCGATATCCATCCGCACCGGCCAGGCGATGAAGTCGGAGTACTTCTTGACGATCTCGCGCAGCTTCCACTCCGCGGTGTAGTCGAAGAGGTGGTCTTCGCTGTCCTCGGGCTTGAGATGCAGCGTCACCGACGTCCCCTGCGGCGCTTGCTCCACCTCTTCGATGGTGTACGTGCCCGCGCCCTCGGACTCCCAGCGCGTCGCGTGGTGTTCGCCGGCCTTGCGGGTCAGCAGGGTGACCTTGTCGGCGACCATGAACGTCGAGTAGAAGCCGATGCCGAACTGGCCGATCAACTCCTCGGTGGCGGCCTCGTTCTTGGCCTCGGCGAGCTTGCGCCGCAGCTCGCCGGTACCCGACTTGGCCAGCGTGCCGATCAGGTCGACCACCTCGTCACGCGACATGCCGATGCCGTTGTCGCGGACCGTGAGGGTGCGCGCCGCCTTGTCGACCTCGATCTGAATATGCAGGTCGGAGGTATCGACGTCGAGATCCTTGTCCTTGAATCCCTCCAGCCGAAGCTTGTCGAGGGCGTCGGACGAGTTCGAGATCAACTCCCGCAGGAAGATGTCCTTCTCCGAATAGACGGAGTGAATCATCAGCTCGAGGAGCTGCCTGGTCTCTGCCTGGAACTCGAGTTGCTCGGCGTGCGCGGTCACGATGGTCCCTTTCGAAAGAGCGCGAAAATCGACAATCCAGAATCCTACGACGCAGCAGGAACGGCAACCCTCGCGAGGTGCGCTCTGCCCGCTCGAGCCCGAACGGCCGGCCTCCGACACGCCGAGGAACGCGGCCGCGGGTTCGTGATCAACACCTCCGCGGCCGCGCATTCGTCCTCGATTACCCCGGATTCTCGTGCGTCAGGGCGCGGTACCCCTGGGCACCGGCACGGTCGACCGCGGCCTTGACCAGGCCGAAGACCGCGCCCTGCAGCGCCGCGGCGAGCAGCACCTCACGAATGTCCGCCTTGAGGTCCTCCGCCTCGGGCGGAGTGTCGTTGTCGTCGCCGATGCGCGCCCAGACCTGGCGAAACACCAGACCCGCTAGCACACCACCGAGCACACTGGTGAACAGCGAGAGGGGTTTGTACATGACCTTCGCCGAGGTGGACATTTGGATTCCTTTCGCCGGTGTTCGACCTGATCACCGCATCGGTTACGCCGGGACGGCGTCGGTCTTGCGCGCCCACGCCCGGTGCTTCGCGAGTTCGGCGGCAAAGGCCTCGCCGAACCCGTCGGAGATGTCGTTCTGGGCGGCCGCGGTCGTCACGACGCCCTCGACGGCGACCACATCGGTGTCGTCGGCGAGTTGGGTGCCGATGTTCATCCGGCGCAGCAGGTCGACGCCACCGCCGAAGGCGGCCAACGTCTTTGCATGCTTGTAGGCCTCCGCGATGAAATGCAATGCATAGCCGTCGCCACTCAGCGTCTCGACCGATTTCTCGCCGCACGGCACGATGACCGCGTCGTAGAGCACCGAGGCCATCGTGTTGATCGCGCGGTCGACGGTGAGTTCGCCGCCCGATCCACCGGACAACGTGCCACCGTGCGGTCCGAGCACCTCCACGATCGCGCCACGCTCGGTGAGCGCCGAGCGGACCTTCGTCACCCCCTTCACGTCCACGCCGTCCGCCGCGAGCACGGCGATCTTGCGCGTCGCGATGGAGTCGGTAGCCGTGTTCAGCTGGGACAGCGCAGGCGAGGTGACGGCATCCGGCGTCGGCTCCTCGTCCGGTTCGGGTAAGCCCAACTTCGCCGCCACCTGTGCAGCGAGGTCGTGATCGACCTTGTTGAGTTGCTCGACCACAGCGACGCGAATCTCCGGCGTCTCCACCTTGCCGAGCTCGAAAGCGTATGCCGCGACAATGTGTTCGGCTTCCACATCGGACATGCTTCGCCAGAACATCGCGGCCTGACTGTAGTGATCCTGGAAGCTCTCGCTGCGCTTGCGAATCGTCTCGCCGTCCACGCGTTGGGTGTAATGCTTGAACACCTCCCCGTAATCGGCGCTGTCCGATAGCGCCGGGCAGCCGCCGCCGAGGCTGTTCTTGTGGTAGCTGGTGCGGCCGCGCGGGATGGCGTGCTGCCCATAACCGTCGTGCTGGTTGTGGTGCACCTCGGCGATCGGCCGGTTCACCGGCAGCTGCGAGAAGTTCGGCCCGCCGAGCCGGATCAGCTGGGTATCGAGGTAGGAGAAGTTGCGGAACTGCAGCAGTGGGTCGTTGGTGAAGTCGATGCCCGGCACCACATTTGCGGTGTGGAAGGCGATCTGCTCGGTCTCGGCGAAAAAGTTGTCCGGATTGCGGTCGAGCACCAGCCTGCCCACCGGCCGGACCGGAACCTGTTCTTCGGGAATGATCTTGGTGGCGTCGAGCAGGTCGAAATCGAAGTCGAACTCGTTCTCCTCGGCGACGAGTTGGACGCCGAGTTCCCATTCGGGATAGTCCCCTGCCTCGATCGTCTCCCAAAGATCGCGCCGGTTGAAGTCGGGATCCTTGCCGGCGATCTTCTGGCACTCGTCCCAGATCAGCGAGTGCACGCCGAGTTTCGGTGTCCAATGGAACTTGACGAAAGTCCCCTTCCCCTCCGCATTGACGAAGCGGAACGTATGCACCCCGAAGCCCTGCATCATCCGGTAACTGCGCGGCAGCGCCCGGTCCGACATCAGCCACATGATCGTGTGCAGCGTTTCGGGTTGCAGCGCGACGAAGTCCCATAGCGTGTCGTGCGCGGACTGGGCCTGCGGGATCTCGTTGTGCGGCTCGGGTTTCACCGCGTGCACGAAGTCGGCGAACTTGATCCCGTCCTGGATGAAGAACACCGGGATGTTGTTGCCCACGAGATCGTAGTTGCCCTGTTGGGTATAGAACTTGGTCGCGAACCCACGCACGTCGCGGACGGTGTCCGCGGAACCGCGCGAGCCCGCCACCGTGGAAAAGCGCACGAAGACCGGAGTCTGCAGGCCAGGCGTGGTGAGAAACTTCGCGGCGGTGAACTCGGCGAGCGAATCGTCATAGGGCTCGAAATACCCGTAGGCACCGGCGCCGCGGGCATGCACAACGCGCTCGGGGATGCGTTCGTGATCGAAGTGCGTGATCTTCTCACGCGCGTGAAAATCCTCGAGCAGCGTCGGCCCCCGCTCGCCAACCTTCAACGCGTTGTCGGTGTCGTCGACGCGGACGCCCTGCTGTGTCGTCAGCTCACCGGTCGCGCGTTCGAATCGTGCCGCATCGAGTTGCTGCTGCTTTGCATCGTCTCGGGACATTTTGTGCTCCTCGGATCTGTGCGAGGGGGGTAACACTGCGCCGCGTACCCAGCGCCGACGCGTCCAAACCGAGGCGGGCGGACCGCGGGTTCTGGACTCCTGACCAGCGGGTTCTGGACTTCTGATCGGCCCGATCAAATCTCGTTGGTCGCGTTTCGCCGTCGTGACCGCGGGTAGTCGAACAACGCAAGCACATCCCGACTCGCGAGAGGAGAAAGTGTGGCAGACGAGAAGAGTGGACCCAGCGAAGGTGCGAAGGGCGTCGTCGAGGGCGTCAAGGGCAAGGTCAAGGAAGCAGCGGGAGCCGTGACCGGTCAAGACGATCTGACCCGTGAAGGCCGTGCGCAGCAGGACAAGGCCGAGAGCCAGCGCGAGGTCGCAGCGAAGGAAGCCGCGGCCGAAAAGGCGCGCGCCGAGGCCAAGTCCGATGAAGAGCGGCAGAAGGCCGAACAGAATTCTTGAGCGATCCTTCGGGTGAAACGGCTCCGCCTTTGTGCGGAGCCGTTTCGCCGTCCAACGCCACGAATCAACGGTCGGTCTTCACGACCTCGAGCGCCCGGGTCGCTGGGCCTTCGAGCACGCGCCCGTCGTGTGCGAACCGCGAGCCGTGCAGCGGGCAGTCCCACGACTTTTCGGCATCGTTCCACGCGAGGACCCCGTAGAGATGCGGACAAATCGCCGACACCGACGTCGTGGTTCCGTCGACGGTGCATACGCCGACCGGCCGCAACCCCCGTCGTGCCACGAAACCTTCACCTTCCGAAGGCTTTTCGCCGTCTCGGCGTAGTTCGGCACGCAGCCATCCGCGCGCCATCTCGACGCCCACTTCGGCGTTGACCTTGGCGGCGGTCGGCAACCCGGCCAATTCGCGCGGCGCCCAGCTTTCCAAGTCCTTGGCCCAGGGCAGCTTCCCGCCGAGCACTCGGCCCGAGATCGCGAGTCCGGCGGCTACCGCGTTCGCCATGCCCCACTTCGAGAATCCGGTCGCCACCAGGATCCGGTCGTACCCGGGGAGCAACGGCCCCACGTGCGGCAGGCCGTCGATGGGCACATAGTCCTGCGCCGACCATCGGTGCGTCATCCGGGCGCCGGGGAAGTGCCGTTGCGTCCAGTCGACGAGATCGTCGACCTTCGCACGGGTCGACGCCGCCCGGCCGACGGTATGGCCGTTTCCGCCGACGAGCAGCAGATCGCCGTTTGTACCCGGCGTATAGCGCACGGAGCGCGTCGGTTCGTCCGCCGAGACGTACATGTCGCGCGGAATATCGCCGGGCACGTCGAACGAGATCGAGTACGACCGTTGCGGACTCAGCCGCGCGAAATAGCCACCGCGGTCGAGAATCGGCGTGCCGGTGGCCAGCACGACCGTGTCCGCTCGCACGGGACCGTGCTCGGTGTCCAGACATCGTTCGCCGAAGACCTCGTGCCCGGTCGTCTGACCCTGCAGTCGGGTGACGCGCGTGTTCTCGAAAATGCGCACGCCGCGCTGCAGCGCGTCCGTCGTCATCGCAGCGAGGACCGCCATCGGATCGAACTGCGCCTGCTCGGCCAGCCGCACCGCACCGTGGTTCGCGAAGGGCACGTCGAGTTCGTCCACCCATTCGACATCGAGCCCCGCCTCCCGACACGCCTCGTACTCGTGTCGCACCTGCGCTGTTGCCGCGGGTGTTTGCGCGTACGTCACCGCGGCCTGCCGTTCGGTCGCGACGCCGTGCTCGTCGCAGTAGCGAAGCAGCCACTGCAGACCCTCGCGATTTGCCTCGACGTAGCGACGCACGACCCCAGCGGAGTGTCGCTTGCGCAACTTGGAGAGCTGAGTGCCTTGCAGCAGGCTGAGTTTCGCAGTCGTGTTGCCGGTGGTGACCGCGCCGATGCGGCGAGCCTCGACGACGGCCACCTCGGCTCCGGCCCGCGCAAGCAGCACGGCGGTGGTGAGCCCGGTCAGCCCGGCACCGACAACGACGTATTCGAATTTCGAGTCCGGCTCGAGTGCCGGCTGCGGCGCGATGGGTGCTCGATCCAGCCATAGAGAAGTCACTGCTCATGGGTGCCCACCACGCAGGCGGGCAAACCGCGCGAGGCCGGCGGGCTGCACACTGCTCAGATTGCGCGCCGGGATCCCGTCCCACGCGCGCGGGAGTGTGCGCACAGCCCAAGGGCGATCAGAGGTCGTCCACGAACGGCACCGCCACGTCCGCCGGCCCACTCATCCACTCGCGCAGCGCCCTCGTCGCGAGCACATCGTCCTCGTTGTATTCGAGGATGCGCACCCGCTGCGTCAGGTCGGGCTCGCCCTCGTAGCCGACCGCCTCGCGATACCACGCCATCGACGCCTCGCCGCCGGCCTCGGCATCGCGCCAACCGAATCCGGCGACCGGAGCGATCTTCTTGAGCCCCTTGCCGTTCGGGCAGACAAACTGGTCGCTGACCACCTGATAGATGTCCACCCACTCGGGGCTACCGATGAACCCTCGGATCTGCTCGACCGTGGGCACACCGGGTTCCCCGACGAATCGGCGCGCCGAATCGAGCAGCCACTTGTCCTCGGCTGCCCGCGAATAGCAGTACGCGGCAAAGGTTTTCCCCTGCACGATCGCTGCTGCCCGTACCCGCATCAGCCAGGCCCAGAACTGGGCGAACGAGCGCGCCTCGTCCAGCGTCGGCAGCGGATCCCAGGTGACGAAGGGATGGTATTCCGATGTCCCTGCGGCAATATCGTTGAGCAGCGCCCCCCACAGGTAGGCACCGTGTTCCTGAAAGCTCTCCAGGTCAACGTCGACCTCGATGTCCGCGCGCGGCACCGTGACATGTTCCACGCGACGAACCAACGGCGCGCCCACGAGCCACGCGCGCGCTGCCAACACCGCGTCCTCGAACACGCCGTGTTGCCACTTCTCCGGTGCCGGGCCGCTCCAGCGGGCGAGGTCGTCGACCGTGCGCACCCCCTCCGCGCGCAGCACCTCGGCGCGCGACCCGATCGCGACCAGGCTCACGTCGTGGCGCTCGGTCAGCCACGCCGAACAGCGCGGCCACCACGGACACGAACGGCACTCCGGGATCTGCGACGGCTCGGTTTCGGTCTCGCCGCGCGCCACGGTGATCCGGTCGCCGTAGCGTCGGTCGTATTCGTCGAGCAGCACGGCGACGTCGTGCACCAGGATGCAGTCCACGCCGTAGCCGATCGCGCCACCGAGCAGCCCCGGGCTGGCCAACCCGTGCCGCTGCAGCATTCGGTACAGGTGGGCCAGGCGCATCTGGTCGCGCGGCTGAACGCGCACCTTGCGCGTCGGGTCGATTGTCGGCGCCCACACATAGAGATCCGACGTGGTCGCGGCACCATCGGGATTGGTCGGGTCCGATCGGGGGTCGGTGACCTTGTGGTTGACCACGATCACCGGGATGTAGCCGCCGCGATCCCGGTCCCGAAGCAGCAGCTCCGCCACGCCCTCCCGGCCGGTGTCCGGCTCGGAAGGCAGCACCGCGTCCCAGATGTAGTCGACGCCATCGGCGCAGGCCTGCATCGTTTCCGCGGCCCGCTCCGACCACGATCCGCCCGGCCCGATCCGTCGGCCACCGACGACGGCGCCGATGAGCTCGCGGACCGATTCGCGCCGGGCGACGGCGGCCTCGCGCCGTTGCTTGACACCCGAATCCACTGCGGCCCCGGCCACGAGCTGCGGAAAGGTCATGTCGAGGTGCAGCCGATGCCGGCACGACATGAGCCGGCGCGGGCCGACGAAAACGCGCTTACGCGGCAACGACGCATCGACCGACGGTTGCCCACCGTCCGGTTGCTGCGGGCCGTTCCCGACTTCTCCGTTGAATTGCACGATGGGTGAATTATGACCGGAGGGTGCGACATCATCACAGACGCTCGGCGTGACCCGATAGGGTGAGCCTGACCGCGGCACCGTCAACACCCAATTGCGGGCACCGCCGGGGACCACGAGTGAAAGGCCGTCGATGGGGTTGTTCAAGAAGCGCAAATCCCGCGCGACCCGCAAGGCCGAGGCGAAGGCACTGAAGGAGAAGGCGAAGCTCGAGGCCAAGCTCGGCGCGAAGAACGAGCGCAAGCGCAACAAGGCCGAGGCCCGATCCCAGCGCAAGCTGGAGAAGGCGCAGATCTCGGCGCTCAAGGCCGAGGAGAAGGCGAACATCAAGCTCGCCGAGAAGGCCGCGCGTGACCCGTTCAGCGTCGCGTCGGTGCGCAAGTATCTCGGCGTCGCGCGGGTGCTCATCCCGGTGCTGACGCCGCTCATCTATCGGGCGGCGACGTACGTGCGGGGCCAGATCGACACTCGGCGTGCCGAGAATCTCGGCGTCGGCGTCGAGGAACTCGGCGAATACAGCGGCCACGGCGCGAAGCTGTCGGCCCGGATCGCGAACGCCGAGAGCTCCACCGATCGCCTGATCGAGAAGCACGGCGACGACGCGGAGACGAAGAAGTTCGCCGCCGCGACCCGTGAGCGCCTCACCGATCTCGACACCGCGGTCCGCACCGCCGAACTGATGCCCGCCCCGCGCCGACGCAGCGCACACCAGGCCATCTCCGGCGAACTCGCCGGCATCGAGGCCGATCTGCTGACCCGCCTCGGCGTGCGCTGACCACCCACACCCATGGCCGCTGCACCGTCACCGCGTCATCTGCGCGGCCTGTTCGTCGGTGCGGGTGCCGGCGCGCTGACCATCGCGGCGCACGGACTCGGCGGCGGTAGCTATCCCAATTCGACCGGAGCTGCGCTGCTGCTTGTGGTGTCGGCCGGGATCGGCGTAATCGCCGCCTCGCCGCGCACCGCGGGTTCCGCGACGCTGCTCACCCTGCTCGGGTTCGGTCAGCTCGCCGGGCACGTCGCCCTCGGCGAACTGACCGGTCACCAGCACAATGCAGCGACGCTCGGGCCCGCGCAGATGGCCGCCGCGCACGCCGTCGCCACACTGCTCTGTGCCGCGCTCATCGTCGCCGCAGAGCGACTGCACTCGTTCGCCACCTCGGTGCTCCGGGCGGCGACCAGCACCGTCCCGGTTGCCGTTTCGCGTCGGCGCGCTCGAGTCCGGCTGGGTATGCCGGTATTCGTCGGCGCCGTCGCGCACAGCCCGATCTCTCGGCGCGGACCTCCGTTCGGCACGGCCTGACGACCGTCCCCCGAACCACGAATCCGCAAGATCGAGAGAGTAATTCATGGACAACTTCATTTCGCGTACCACTTTTACCCGTGCGGCGCTCACCACCACCGCGTCGGTGACGGCCGTGTTCCTCGCGGGCGGCATCGCGTCCGCCCACGTCACCGTCGACGCTCCCGGCGCGACGCAGGGCGGTTACACCGTGCTGACCTTCAAGGTGCCCACCGAGTCGGACACGGCGAGCACCACCAAACTCACCGTGACCCTGCCGGAGTTCAAATCGGCGCGCCCCGAGCCGATCCCGGGTTGGCAGTCGGCGGTCGAAAAGAATGCCGACCAGGAGGTCACCGCCGTCACCTGGACCGCTGATCCGGGCGCGCCGGGCATCCCGGTCGGCCAGTTCCAACGGTTCGCGCTGTCGGTCGGGCCGTTGCCCGACCAGGACGAGGTGAGCTTCACGGCGAGCCAGACCTACAGCGACGGTCAGGTCGTCGACTGGAACCAGCCGATGGGCTCCGACGGCAGCGAGCCGGAGCACCCCACGCCGTCCGTCACGTTGGCGGAGGGCTCCGGCGACGATCATCACGCGGCGACCGCCACCGCCGATCACCACGACTCGGAAGAGGCGAGCGACACCGACACGGCGGACTCGACGGCCCGCTGGCTCGGTGGCATCGGCCTGGCGCTCGGCGCGATCGGGGCCGCGCTCGGCATCGGCGCATACGTGCGTGGACGCTCGCAATGACCTTGCGGCGCCTGCTGTTCGGATTGTTCGCCCTCGTGTGCACTGCCCTGCTCGGTGCGGCACCCGCAGTGCTGTTCGGCGCCGGAACGGCGGTGGCGCATTCCGTCCCGGTCGCGAGCGATCCGGCCAACGGCGCCCGCGTCGATTCGGGTCCGGAGCAGGTCAGCGTCACATTCAACGAGGCGCTGCAGGAGAGTTATGCCGCGTTGACCGTCACCGGTCCCGATGGCAACCAGTGGTCCCACGGTGATCCGGTGGTCAAGGGGGCGACGATCAGCGTCGGTCTCGGTGAGCTCGGTCCGGTCGGGGACTACACGATCGCCTACCGGGTCACGTCCGCGGACGGGCACCCGGTGAGCGGCACCCGCACGTTCACGCTCACCGAGGCAGGCGACGGAACGCCTACCTCCACGACGGCTGCGCAGTCCGACGAGTCCGACGGCGGAGTACCGATCTGGCCATTCGTCGTCGTGGCAGTCGTGCTGTTCGTCGGCGGTCTGGCGTTCGTGCTGCGCAAGCCGAAGAACGGCTGAGCAGTAATGGTGGGCACGGCCACATACCCGGCCCGGTGGCGGCTGGCGTTGGCCGTGCCCACCACCATGCTCGGCGTCCTGCTCGCCTGGCTGCTCGCCTCGCCGCAGGCGCCGCAGCCGGGCAGCCTGATCCGCGCACTCGCCGACTGTCTCGGCTCGGTGGTGATCGGGCTGGCGGTGCTGCCCCGACTCGAACCGGGACACGCTGCCCGTGTTCCGGATTGGCGTTCGCTCGCAGCCGTCGCAGCGGCGTGGACGGGATGCGAGGCGGTGCTGCTCGTACTGACCGCGGCCGAAGTGGAGAACCGCACGGCCGGCGCGCTCGACGTCGCGGGGTTCCTCGATTTCGTGCGGCATGTCAATTCGGGCCGGATCGGAATCGTCGTGCTCGCGGCGACTTCGGTGCTGGCGGTGTACTGCGCGTATCGCTACCGCAGCGCGCCCCCGAACGTAGGGGGCCGGAACGCCCAGCCGCACAATGCCGACCCGGTGCTGGTCCTGGCCGCGGTGGCGATCGTGTTGCGGCCCATCACCGGGCACATGTCCCAGCAACCATTCGGGTCGATCCTCGCTACCGCGCACACCCTCGCCGCGGCGCTCTGGTTCGGATTGCTGGTGGCGATCGCCCTGTCCGCGCGAACCCGCCGGGACTGGGCCGCGCTGCTCCCGCCGTACTCCACGTGGGCGGTGCGCTGCGTCGTCATCCTGGCGATCAGCGGAGTGATCAATGCCCTGGTCCGGCTCGACGGCGTCACTGGACTTTTCGACACCGGCTACGGGCGCATCCTGGTCGCAAAACTGATCGCACTGCTCACCCTCGTCGGCCTCGGCTGGTGGTGGCGCCGCGTGTGGGTGCCTCAGGCGGGCGCGCACCGCACCGACGCGGAGGTCTCGCTGCGGCGGGCGATCACGGAGGTGTGCGCCACCGCCGCGGTCTTCGGGCTGGCCGCCGTGCTCGCCACCGCCGCCTGACCGTGCGCACCCCCTTTCTTGCCGACTGAACGGAACCGTTCAGTCGATCTGATCGCATGAACGGTACGTTCAGTCGATCCGGGCGCGCCCTCCCAGCTTGGGTGTGGCGGGGTTGAAACCGGGTATTCCGGACTCGTGAGCGCGAGCGCGGGTGAACTGCCGACCATCGGTGTCGAGGAGGAGCTGCTCCTCGTCGACCGGGCGACGGGGCATCCATCCGACCGCAATCGCGACGTGGCCGATGCCGCGGACGCGCTCGGTCTGGAGCTGCAACTCGAACTGACAAGTTGTCAGGTGGAGACCACGACGCCGGTCGTGTCGAGCAGCGCCGAGTTGCGTCACCACCTCGTCGAGCTGCGGTCGAAGGTCGTCGAGGCCGCGGGGTCGGTTGGGCTCGTCGTGCTCGCCGTCGGTATCCCGCCCGCGGTGCCCGACGGGTTCCCCATCACCGACACCCCGCGCTACCGACGGATCGCGCAGCACTACGGGATGATCGCCCATGAGCAGGGCATTTCCGGGTGCCACGTCCATGTCGCGGTCCCGGATCGCGAGGCCGCCGTGCAGGTGAGCAATCATCTGCGTCCGGCCCTGCCGATTCTGCTTGCCCTGACGGCGAATTCGGCGGTGTACCGCGCGGCAGACAGCGGATTCGCCAGTTGGCGGCACATCCTGTGGTCGCGCTGGCCGGCCGCCGGTCCCCCGCCGCACCTTCACTCCGCCGCGCACTACGACGCGCACAAACAGATGCTGCTCGACACGGGCTTGCTGCTCGACGACGGCATGCTCTACTGGGATGTCCGTGCCTCGGAGAACTTCCCCACCGTCGAGGTTCGGGTCAGCGATGTTCCGGCGACTGTCGACGAAACCGTCACCTACGCGACGATCGTGCGCGCGCTTGTGCTGACCGCGCTGCGTGAACTGGAAGCCGGGCGCACAGCGAACGAGGTTGCCGACGCGCAACTGAATGCAGCGCTGTGGCTCGCCGCCCGGGATGGGCTGTCGGGCAATGGAATCGACCCGGCTACCGGGGCCGCTCGACCGGCCACCGACCTGCTGGATACGCTGCTCGAACGGATTCGCCCAGCGCTCGAAGACCTCGGCGAGTACGACAAGACCGTCATGGATCTGCGTGAGCGAAAGGCGAATGGCAACGGCGCAATCCGGCAACGTCGCGCGTTCCTCGACGGCGGCATCGACGCGGTGCTCACCGAGTCCGCCCGCCTCACTCGAGCGTGATCAGCGCCCGGGCAGGCGCTGCACCACACGGAACAGCGGGACGAACGAGCGCTGCCACACGTTCTGCGACACACCCTTCGGTGGATCCAGGGTCATCACCCGACTGGTCGCAACGGTCTGCGATTCGGTGTACTTCAGCAGACCGTCCGGCCCGTGCCGCCGTCCGACACCCGACGCCTTCATGCCACCCATCGGCGCGGCGGTGCTGCCGAACGCCGGTGCGTACCCCTCGTCGACATTCACCGTGCCGCTGCGCAATCGGGCGGCGATCGCCTCGCCCTCGGCCTTGCTACCGGCCCAAACACTGGCGTTGAGTCCGTATTCGGTGTCATTGGCGCGGTCGATGGCCTCGTCGACGCTGTCCACCGGATAGATCGACACGAGCGGTCCGAACGTCTCGTTGCGCGCACACTCCATTTCGTCGGTGACTCCGGTGAGCACGGTCGGCTCGTAGAACAGCGGGCCGACATCGGGGCGCGCCTTGCCACCCGCAATCACCTTGGCGCCCTTGACCTTCGCATCGTCGACGTGCCCCGAGACGGTCTTCACCTGGTCCTCGGAGATGAGACTGCCCATGTCCGCGGCGAAGTCGTAACCGGCACCAAGTTTCATCGCGCGGACGCGGGCGCCGAACTTCTCGGTGAACTCGTCGGCCACCGCGCGGTCGACGTAGATCCGCTCGATCGAGATGCACAGCTGCCCCGCGTTGGAGAAGCACGCCCGGGTCGCGGCGCGCGCGACCACGTCGAGGTTCGCGCCCTTGGTGACGATCATCGGGTTCTTGCCGCCGAGTTCGGCCGAGAATCCGATCAACCGCCGGCCGCACTGCTCGGCCAGCGTCCGGCCTGTGCCGGTGGATCCGGTGAACATCAGGAAGTCACAGTTGTCCACGATGGCGGTGCCCACCACCGAACCGGGGCCGGGCACCACGGCGAACACGTCGCGCGGCAGTCCGGCCTGGTACAGCAGTTCTGCGCAGGCGAGGGTGCAGTACGGCGTCTGGCTGTCCGGTTTCACGACAACGGCGTTGCCCGCGATTAGCGCCGGAATCGAATCCGAGATCGAGAGCGTGATCGGGTAGTTCCAGGGCGAAATGACGCCGACCACGCCCTTGGGGTGGTAGTTGACGACGGCCTTGGTGAGCGAGGGCAGCAGGCCCTGCACACGCTTGGAGCCGAGCAGCTTCGGCGCGGTCCGTGCGTAGTAGCGCGTGTTGAGCAGGACGTCGACGACCTCTTCCTGCGCCGCGGCACGAGCCTTGCCGGTCTCGGCCTGCGCGACGTTCATGAGGAACTCGCGCTTGGCGACGACGAGCTCACGGAATCGCTCGAACACCGCGACGCGATCGCGTACCGGCAGCTTCGCCCAGCGCTCCTGCGCCGCGCGCGCCTTGGCGAACGCCGCGGTCACGTCCTCGGCGGTGCCCACCGGGATCGTGGCGATCTCCTTACCGGTGAAGACCTCCTCGACGGATCGGGACTGCCGCGCGGCGGGGTCCTCGATCGCGGCGAGGCCGCGCATACGGGCGAAATCGGCAGCGGACGGAGCAGGCATCGTCGCTCTCCTACTAATCAGTAACTCGGGGTTACACACAAACTACCCCTGCCGGCCGAGTGAGACGAGCCTCAGGTCGGGAATGATGCGCTGATTTGGCGTTTTGTCCCATCCGAGGCAGTCTTTATTGCATGTCCGCACCGACCCGCCCAACCTGGATACAGCGCATCCGGTACACGTGCGGGGCAACCCTGCCCGACTCGATGCGCGACTGGGTGTTGGCCGACCTGACCGGCCCGGGCGCCACCCGCCGCTACCTGATGCGGTTCCTGCTCCCGATGATCCCGGTACTCGCGCTGTTTCTGCTCGTCCCGGGACCGATGTGGATGGGGTGGGCGATGATGGCCCTGCTGTTCATCCCGCTGGTCTACTTCACGATCGCCCTGATGTACGTCTATCGCAGGCACCGACTGGTCAAGCATGGCCTCGACCCGGAGCTCGCCAACTCGGCCGGGCGTGCCCGCGATGATGCGGTCCGCTCCGACTATGAGCGCCGGCACGGTCGCGGCTGAACCGGGGCGCGCTCCCGGTCCGAGCCCACGAACAGTTATTTCCAGTTTCCGAGCCTGACGTCGTTCGGATTCGGCGCGCCCTGCCCGGTTTCGAGGAGGGACTTCAGGCTCAGCAGGAAAGCCGCCCACTTGGTGCTGCAGTGGTACATGAACTCCACCGGCTGCCGCCAGCCCTGGTGCTGGAACAGCACGATGGTGTACTCGTCGGCCCGCTCGAGCCTCCAGTCGATATGCGTGCCGATCCACTCCTCCGGTCCGTCGATGACCTCCCACAACACGTGTTCGTTGGGTGCGAGATCGAGGACCTTCATGTCGAATCCGCCTTCCTCGAAGCGGAATTGGAGTACGCCGCCGGTCGCGCCGCCCTCGCCGGTGGTGTCGTCGGTCCACCAAGCGGCGAGTCCCTCGGCGGTGGTCAATGCCGAATAGACCTCGGCCAGCGGCGCTTTGACGCCGATCCTGTGCAAGATGTCCACCATTTCGGATCTTCCTTTCTGCGTGTTTCTTACTGTCCGTTTCTCTTGCTAGGACTCTTCTTTTCGTTCGTCCTTCGCGAACTGGATCGCCTCGGCGATCCGCTTGATCCGTTGCAGTCGCGCGTCCCACGCCGTTCCCACCGAGTTCAGTTGCGCGACCGCGCGAGCAAGTTGCGCCTCGTCCACGCGGTACCTCCGCTCTCGCCCGACCGGCACGACGTACACGAGACCGACCCGATCGAGCACTCCGAGATGCTTGGCGATGGCCTGCCGGGTCACGGGCAGGTGCTCGCTCAGGCTCGTGGCGGTGCCATCACCGCCGGCAAGGAGCAGATCCAGCATCCGCCGACGGGTCGGATCGCCTATCGCGGACCATAATTCGTCGTCGACGATGTTGCTCACTGACTTCGCACCAGCCGCGCGAGGTACTCGCCGAGCCGGGGCAGGTAATGATCCCAGCCGGTGACATGCTCACCGTGCTGCTCCGCGACCTTTGCCTCCTCCCAGCCCATCTCGCGGAATCCGGTTTCGGTGAGCAGGATTCGCGTACCGGTGCCGGACGCAACGAGTTCGAAGGTGACCAGCAAGGACGCGGCGCCGTCCTCGACCTTGTCGCCGGGGTAGCACCAGCGGAACGAAAACAGCCGGGGCGGATCGGCGTCGACCACGGCCATCGCACGGACTTCGACCCGGTCGCCCCACACGAGCTCCCCGACCGCCCCCGGTGCCGAATCGAAGTGCGCGTCGTCGGTCCACCACTGTGACACGTGCTCGGGCTTGCTGACCACCTCGTAGACCACCTCGGGCGAGGCCTCGACGTAGATCTCGCGTTCGATGCTGCCGTATTCCATTCCGGTCACCCTCCGATGTGCAACGTTTGGTTGCACATCACGGTAGACCAGGTCCGAGTGTCGCGCAACCATTGGTTGCACTGCCCGCAGTTGAATCGACGCCCAGGTGTTCGGCCGCCTGCACCGCATCTATCTGCGGTAACAGTCGTCGTTGGCGGCGGCGTTCGAGGAGCACGGCATCAACATGGCCTCGTTCGATGTGTCTGCCGCACTTCGTCGCTCGGGACCGCCGTTCCGGAAGACATCGGGCCAGCCGGCCGAGAGTTCGCTGGTCACCACCGGTGGGATCACGCTGCGGGTGGACCGGTTGGAAAAGGCCGGACTGGTCGTGCGCGTGCGCGATCCGGAGGACCGCCGGGTGGTCTACGCGTGCCTCACCGAGGAGGGCCTGCGCGTCATCGACGCGACCGCCGCGGCGCACTTCGGCAACGAATCCCGAATGCTGGCCGGCCATTCCGCGGACAAGCGCAAGCAGCTCGCCAGGCTACTGCAAGAGTTGGAGCCCTCCATCGTCACCAACGAATCCGCTGAGCTGGAAGAGGATTCGGTGTAACCCTGGGAAACGCGCAGCTACTACGGTAAGAAGGATCAGCCCAAGCCATAGGCGTCGGCGAGTTCGCAGACTCGCCGCGATCTGCCGAGCGCCGGGAGCTCGCTGCCGTCGGCAACGTCCCCGCCCCGGTCCTCGAAACTGCGCAGCAGCCGGCGGGCGCGTGTCACCTCGGCCGTGCTGGGGCTGGCCGCCTGGTTGATCACCGGCGCCTGCGTTTCATCGAGCGTCAGTTTGCCGGTCATGCCGAGCTCGATCGCGGTCCGAGTCCGAGCACGAACCACGTCGTGGTCGGGGTCGAGCGTCGGGCCGTCGATCGGGCCGGGCAGCGTGGCGATCCGACTGGCGATCACGAGCCGACTGCGCGGGTAGGCCATGGCAAGGTCGGTCGCGGCGGTGCCCGTGTCGCGGCGGTAATCGCCGGTGCCGAAGGCGAGGCGAAAGACGCCGGGCACCTGGGCGATTCGTACCGCCTCCTCGACGCCGAGGGCGGACTCGATCAATGCGATCACCGGCAAGCGATCGCCCAGCGCGTTCCGGGTCCGGGCAACGTGTTCGCCCGATTCGGACTTGGCGAGCATGACCCCCTGCACACCCTGCCAGGTACCGACCGCGGCGATGTCGGCGCGCCAATGCGGTGTGTCGACGGCATTGATCCGCACCCACGCACAGCCACCGGCGGCAAACCACCGTGCTGCCGTCACCCGTGCCGCATCCTTGTGGGCCGCGGGCACGCCGTCCTCGAGGTCGAGCACGACGGCGTCCGCCCGTTGCCGCGCTTCGGCCTCCGGTGGGCGGGTGGCCGCTCGCAACAGCCAGGTCCGCGCATACTCCGGGGCAACCCGCATCGCCACATCCTGCGTTGTCGCCACATCCTGCGTTGCAGTCATCGGCGGCATCCTTTCCTCGACGTCTACGTCAACGACTACCGAGTTGGGCGCGCGAGCTGAAGTTACTGTGCAAAATGTTCACAACCGCTAGGCGTTGACGGGCTCGGGCGCCATGCCGTCCAGCATCACCCGATCCTGTTCGAGCACCACCCAGTACCGCTCTTCGAGAACCGTGCGGTAGAGGAAACGCCACACATCGCGCTCCCAGCCCGTCACCCGGCGGTAGCGCCAGAAGAACTCCGCGGTGGTCTCCGCGTCGATCGGGGTCCCCATGCCGACGATGCCGAACGGCCCGCCCGGGCCAGGTCGATTGCCGATTTCCACGTACTCCGCGCCGACCAACAGCGCGCCCGGTGACTACCGTGTTCGGCGTGACCGAATCCTCCACATCCGAGATCAAGAACATCGCCACCGCCGACCTCGCCGACGAGATCGGCCCGGACATCCGCAGCTGTGACACCCAGTTCATCCAGTACGGACGGCGCGAGGCGTTCTCCGGCCGGATCACCACCATTCGATGCTTCCAGGACAACCTGCTGGTCAAGCAGACCCTCAGCGAGGCGGGAAACGGCGGCGTCCTCGTCGTGGACGGCGGCGCCAGCGTGCACACCGCCCTGGTCGGCGACATCATCGCCGGCCGCGGGGTGGACAACGGCTGGTCGGGTGTCATCGTCAACGGCGCCGTCCGCGACTCCGCGATCCTGCGCACCCTCGACATCGGCATCAAGGCGCTCGGCACCAACCCGCGCAAGAGCACGCAGACCGGATCGGGCGAGAAGAACGTGCCGGTCGAGATCGGCGGCGTCACCTTCGTGCCGGGCGAGATGGTCTACAGCGACAGCGACGGCGTGGTGGCGCGCGCCGAGTAGCGCGACCGCATCGCTCTGGGCGGTCAGGAAACCTCGGTGATACCCACGGTCGGGAAGAAGAAGCACGACGTTTCGCCGTTGCGGACCGTGCCGAAGACCGCGGCGAGCACCGTGCCTTCGCCGGTCTCCACCGGCACCGCACGCACGCCACCGAGCGGCATGCTCGCGGTGAGGAACGACGTGACGGCCTGGGCAACCATCGGACGCACCGCGGTCGGCACAGTGGTCGGGATCGCCGCCTCGGCGGTCTCGGCGACCGTGCCCATCGGTGCGAAGCCACCCTTGAGCGTGCTCAGGTTGAACCACGCCACCTGCATCCCGCCGGTCTTCGCCGCCTGATCACCGGCCGGCGTGGCGGGATCGGAGGCCAGACCGTAGGGGACGAATGCGAACAGCGTCTGGCCGGGTTGCACCGCGTTCACCGGTCCGAGCAGCGGCACATTGAGCTTCGGCCACGGTCCGGGCACCGCGCCCGCCGCGGCGGGCGTCGCGTGGAGCGGTAGTGCCGATCCGCCTGCGCAGAACGGCGCCGCCGTTGGGTACAGGAACGGGTCGATGCCGAGCTTGGCGAGTCCCTGCACAGCCGACTGGTAGCCGGTCATCAGGTCGGATGCATTGGCTGCCTCCGCGACGCCCATCGCGATGATCGACTCCGCAGCACCGAGGCTCGTCGGATCGTCGTTTCGGGCCTCGAGCGTGTCGACCGCGACGGCTAGCGCGGACGGCGCCGGACCGGGGTCACTGTTCGCGATCCCCGGCATGACGAGACCCACCCCGGTCGGGACGGCGATGCCGGTACCAGCGAGGCACACCAGCCAGAACCTGGCACGAAGGATCCGAGACAAGCGCATGAGGGCTCCCTGCACGCAAGGCCACAGCCGACCCTGTGACTGGTGTTACTAATGTGACAGTTGTTACTGCTGTGATTAGTGTGGGTACAGGGTTGGACTCGTGCAATCTCTGCCGCGCGCCGTTACCGAACCGGAACGCTCGGCGCTGTCAGGCCGCGACGACGCGGACGGCGCTGTCAGGCCGCGACGACGCGGACGGCGCTCTCAGGCCGCGACGACCCGCGCCGTGTGGCCCGCGACCGTGACCAGGTCCCCCGTGCGCAGTTGCCGCCCGCGACGGAGCTCGACTTCGTCGTTCACCCGCACGAGTCCCTCGGCGATCAGGCCCTTGGCCTCCGAGCCGCTCTCGATGAGATTGGCGAGCTTGAGGAACTGGCCGAGCCTGATGGAATCATCGCGAATCGGCACATCGGTTGGATCGGACACGCCTCCATCCTTCCGCGTCCACGCCACACGCGAAAGCCGGGGTCGAAGCACGGAAATCGGGGCGCTGACCCGCTAGTTTCGACTCGTGACCGCGACTGTCGACCCACCCGCGACCGATACCTCCGCTCTGCCGCCGCGGCGCGTGATCGGACACAAACATGGGCGGCTGAACCAAGTGCCGCATATCGCCGGTTTGGTGATGGGCGTCTTCGCCCTGCTGTGCGTGCTGTGGAGCATCTCACCCGCACTGCGGTACGTCGTTCACGACCTGCGCGAGTACATCGACAAGTACTACTTCGACGCGCCGGACACCAGCCTCGCGTGGGCGCTCGTCCTCGCGCTCCTCGCGGGCGCACTGGCCTCGCGCAAACGCATCGCGTGGTGGCTCCTCACGACGTATCTGGTGCTGATCGCGCTGGTGAACCTTGCCACCGTGCTCCAGGAAGACAACGTCCACGCCGCCATCGCACTCGGCGTGCACGTCGTGGTCATCGGCATCCTCATCGCTTCCTACCGCGAGTTCTACACACACGTGCGGCGTGGCGCGGTGTGGAAGGCGCTGGGCGTGCTGATCGCCGGCCTCGCGCTGGGCACCCTGGTCGGCTGGGGCATCGTCGCGCTGTTCCCCGGCACCCTGCCCGAGGACCAGACGTTCTTCTGGGCAGCCAACCGCGTCACCACCCTGGTGTTCTTCGACAACGACCAGTTCGATGGACGCCCGCACGGGTTTGTGAACACACTGCTCGGCCTGCTCGGCGCCCTGGCGCTGCTCGCTGCGGTGATCACGCTGTTCCGGTCCCAACGCGCCAGCAACGCACTCACCGGGACGGACGAGTCCGCGCTGCGCGGGCTGCTCGACCGCTCCGACGTCGAGGATTCACTGGGCTACTTCGCCACCCGTCGCGACAAGGCAGTCGTGTTCGCCGCGTCCGGCAAAGCCGCGGTGACCTACCGCGTCGAGTTCGGCGTGTGCTTGGCCAGTGGCGACCCGATCGGCCAGCACGAGGCCTGGCCGCAGGCCATCGATGCCTGGCTCGAACTTGCCGAGAATTTTGGTTGGACACCCGCCGTGATGGGCGCAAGCGAACTCGGCGCCACCGAATACAGTCGCGCCGGGTTGAACGTGCTGCAACTAGGTGACGAGGCGATCATCCAGTGCAAGGGCTACTCGCTGAGCGGGCCGGAGATGAAACCGGTACGCCAGGCGGTCAACCGGGTGCACAAACTCGGCGTCACCGTTCGGATCCGGCGGCACCGCGACATCCCGGACGACGAGCTGGCACAGGTCGTCCGGTGCGCCGACGACTGGCGCGACACCGAAACCGAGCGGGGCTTCTCGATGGCCCTCGGCCGCCTCGGCGACTCGACCGACGGCGACTGCCTGCTTGTCGAGGGGGTCGATCCGAGCGGCACCGTGCTCGGCATGCTTTCACTGGTGCCGTGGGGGCGAACCGGCGCATCGCTCGACTTGATGCGACGAAACCCCAAGGCGCCCAACGGAATCATCGAAATGATGGTGTCCGAACTCGCGCTGTCCGGGGTGGTCGCCAGGATCTCGTTGAACTTCGCGGTGTTCCGGTCGGTATTCGAGGAGGGTGGTCGCATCGGCGCCGGCCCGATCCTGCGGATGTGGCGGGGTGTACTGCTGTTCTTCTCCCGCTGGTGGCAGCTCGAAGCGCTATACCGATCGAACGTCAAGTTTCAGCCGGAGTGGGCGCCGCGTTACCTGTGCTTCGAGGACAACCGGCAGATCCCACGGGTGGGGATCGCCTCGGCGCTGGCGGAGGGATTCCTGCCCCGGCTAATACACGACGACACCCACAGCCACACCGGCGTCCGGGCCGCGGTGCCGCCGACCGTCGCCGGCCTGCATGCCGACGGCAGCGCACCGGATTTCGTCCAAGCCGAAGCGCAGGTCCTTTCCACCGGGCCGCGCCGACCGGAGCAGGTTCGCGTCCGCATGGCGAAGCTCGATCGGATCGAGTCCGCGGGAATCGACCCATACCCGGTCGCCTACCCACCGACGCACTCCGTGGCGGCGGCACTCGAACTGCCGAGCGGGACAATGGTTCGCCTCGCCGGACGGCTGCTGCGGATCCGTGACTACGGCGGCGTCACCTTTGGGCTGCTGCGCGACTGGTCCGGCGATATTCAACTGCTGATCGAACGGTCCCGCGCGGGCGCGGAGGCGTGCGACGAATTCGGCGCAGAGTTCGACCTGGGCGACCTGATCGAGGTGAGCGGCAAGCTGGGCCGCAGCCGGCGCGGCGAGTTCTCCATCCTGGCGACGGACTGGCGGATGATCGGCAAATGCCTGCACCCGCTGCCGGACAAGTGGAAGGGCTTGTCCGATCCCGAGACTCGGGTGCGGCAGCGCTACGTCGACCTCACGATCAATCAGCACTCGCGCGAATTGCTGGTCATGCGCAGTGCGGTGGTGAAGTCGCTGCGCGATTCGCTGGCCGCGCGCGGATTCCTCGAGGTGGAGACCCCGATCCTGCAGCAGGTGCACGGCGGGGCGAATGCGGCACCGTTCCGCACCCATATCAACGCCTACGACCTGGACCTGTATCTGCGCATCGCACCCGAGCTGTACCTCAAGCGGCTGTGCGTCGCGGGAATGGAGAAGGTCTTCGAGATCGGCCGGGTGTTCCGTAACGAAGGGGTCGACTTCAAGCACAACCCGGAGTTCACCATCCTGGAGGCCTACGAGGCGCACAGCGACTACGAGCACATGATGGTGCTGTGCCGCAAGCTGATTCAGGCTGCCGCGCTGGCCGCGCACGGCCGCGAGATCATTCTGCGGCCCGGACCCGACGGGGAGATGGTCGAAGTCGACATCTCCGGGGAGTGGCCGGTGCAGACGATGCACGGCGCTGTCGCCGAGAAGCTCGGGGTCGACGTGACGCCGCAGACCCCGCTCGACGAACTGCGCAGGCTCTGCGACGAGAACGAGATCCCCTACCAGCCCGGCTGGGACGAGGGCGCGGTCGCGCAGGAGATGTACGAGCACCTGGTGGAGGATCACACCGAGTTCCCGACGTTCTACACCAACTTCCCCACCTCGATGTCACCACTCACCCGCCCACATCCGACCATTCCCGGTGTCGCGGCGAAATGGGACCTCGTCGCGTGGGGCATCGAACTCGGGACTGCCTACAGCGAACTCACCGATCCGGTCGATCAGCGCAACCGCCTCACCGAGCAGTCGATGCTCGCCGCCGGTGGTGACGAGGAGGCGATGGAACTCGACGAGGACTTCCTGCAGGCGCTCGAGCACGCGATGCCGCCGACCGGTGGGCTCGGGATGGGTGTGGACCGGATCGTCATGCTGATCACCGGCGGGAGCATTCGCGAGACGCTGGCCTTCCCGCTGGCGAAGCCGAAGTAGCTCACCGCATACGGTATCGGTGTGCAGTTGCTCCTGATCAGGCACGGCCTGCCCGAACACAGCCCCGGCGACAGTGACCCCGTCCTCGACGAACTCGGTCGTCGCCAGGCCGAGCGCGTTCCCGACGCCATCGCCCGGCACAACGTGTCGCGGATCGTGAGCAGCCCGCAGCGCCGCGCCCACCAGACTGCCGAGCCCACCGCCGAAAGGCTCGGTCTCGATGTGGAGATCGTGGACGGCCTCGCCGAGTATGACCGTGAGCTGCCGTTCTACATCCCGGTCGAGGACGCCAAACGCCAAGCCGGCTTCGAGCGGCTCATGCAGGGCGAGCTGCCCGAGCAGATCGATGTGCCGGCGTTCAAGAAGCGCGTGATCGAGGCGACCGACGGCGTGATCGACTCGTCGGAGCACAGCGCGTCGGTCGCGCTGTTCGCGCACGGCGGCGTGATCAACTGCTATCTCCAGCATGTGCTCGGCAACGAGAAGAGCCTCGGGTTTCAGATCGACTACTGCTCTGTGACGCGGATCCTGGTCTCGCGCAGCGGCCGCCGCGCTGTCGCGGCGGTGAACGAGACCGAGCATGTGTGGGATCTGCTGCCGCGCAATATTTCCCGCAACACCGCTCAGGCGCCAAGGGAGAACGCGACAACGAATCCCGCCGCGGTGGAGATGCCGACCCACCAACCACCCTCACGGTAGGCCTCCGGCATCAACGAGTCGGCCAGCACCGCGATGGTCGCGCCGCCGGCGAAGGCCTGAACGGTCGCGATGGCACCCGCGGGTATTTCGTCGGCCACCAGGTTCGCCGCAGGCACCACGAGCGCGAGCACCACCGCGGTCGCCGTCCACATCCCGAGCGCCCGCGGCATCGCGAACCCGGGTTTGCCGCGCATCGACGCCGCGCCCGCGACTGCCTCTGGCAGATTGCCGACCGCCACCGCGACCAGCAACACGAGCCCGCCCTCCGACAGCGAAACTCCGAGTGCCGTGTTCTCCGGGATACCGTCAAGCAGCGCGCCGATCATCAACGCGGGGCCCAGCGCCGCCGGACCGAGCTTGTTCTCAACCAGACGATCGGCCACGACGTAGACCACCGCGCCGAGCAGCAGCGTGCCGCCCGCGATCAGCATGCCTTCCTGCTCGAATGCGGGCGCGAACAGCTCGGTGCTCACCGCCGCCACCATTGCCCCGGAGCCGAACGCCATCAGCGCGGCGAGCACTGGGCGTGGCAGTTGGTAGCGCAGACCGACAACCGCGCCGAGCAGGATGGGCAGGGCTGTGCCCAGCCCGTACAGAATCGCTTTGGTCACCGGCGGGCCTTACCCTCGGCGCAGCAATCCCGAAACATCAAGCGACGGCGCGAATTCCCGCAGATCGGACATTTACGCCACGTCCAGCAACCAGTTTCGCAACCATTGCGTTGCGGTCGCGCCGTTCCGATCCACGACGTAGTTGCGGTAGTCCTGATGGATGCCGGACTGGTAGAAGGTGCGCAGTTCCTGCTCCCGCCGCTCGTTGGCCTGGTCGTTGAACTGCTGTTGCAGCACGCCGACGCCGCCCGCGGCGAGCAGGTCGTTGACGATCGCGCCGCCCTCCTGTGAGTACCGCCAGATATTTGCCGGGCTCGGATCCGATAGCTGCGCAAAGAAACCGGCACCCCTGACGAAGAAGTCGTCACTGGCGGTCGAGCAGTAGAGATCGCCCGCGGCGCAGAAGGTGCGGGTCTGCTGGCTCACCCAACCGAACCCGCCGACTCGAGGCCCGCCTGCACCCGCGCCGCCGACCGGCGGACCGACGAGCGCATCGGTCGGTGAGCGCCGCGGATCGGAGAGCAATCCGACCGCGGCGACCTTGTTCGCCGGTATCGCACCGATACCCGTGCCGATCTCCGCGGCCAGGTCACCGGCGGCGTCGGCACCCTGGCTGTACCCAAGCAACGCGATTCGGGTGCCCGGACACGCGCCGACCATCGACGTCACCATGCCCCGCGCGTTGTTCACCGCCTGCTGCTTCGAGACGCCGTACACGTCGGCTTCCCAGGGGAACGCGGTCGCCGGGTATCCGACGTAGTCGGTGCGAATGTTGCGCGGCAGGCCGTTGGTGACCGCGCCGAGCAGGCCCACGTCGTTGCCGTGTTCCCAGGTGCCGGGGATCGCCACGACGTACAGGCTCGGGCAGCCGGGTTGGGCGGCAGCAGATCCGGCGCCGACCGTGGAGCCGACGACCGCTGCCGCCGCGAGGCAGGCAAAAGTGGAGAACAGTGCGAGGGCTTTGCGTGCGCGCATCGTGACCGGCTTTCAGCGAAATCACCGACGCCACCTCGGCGTCCACCACCCCGCACCGTGGCCGATGCGGGATCGGCATTTGAAAAGTACCCCCGGTCGAGCGGTCGCGCCAGGAAGCGTCACGGAGATTCATGTGCTGGTTACGCCGATCAGCCGACCGTCACTCCGGAGAGCCGGGCGAAGTGCGCCGCGATCCGCCACTCGGCCCAGCCGTGCGCCTCCGCGATGCCGTCCGCGATCGTCCGCAAGTACGCCTCGACCGGCCGCGTCGGGGCCACCTCGGCGCTGCCGTGCGTGCTCGTGAACGTGTACATCGGGGCGTCATCGAGGACACCCACCTCGAGCACTCGGTCGTACACCGGCGGTTCCTGTGCTCGGATGTCGTCGAACTGCTCGCGCGTCACCAGGTAGCCCCGCGCGGGCGTCGGACCCGGTACGAGCGGGTCGTAGTAGGCGCGGCCACCGCCCCAGGTGTGGGATTCGCCGGCGAAGAAGACCGATCCGGGCAGCGTGATCGGCACCATCCGCCGCGGTGCGGCGCTGTCTCTGGCGCCGGTGTGCTCGATGCGGCCACCTGGTGGGCGGCCGCCCTCCAGGTAGCACGCCAGCCGTGCGGCCGACATGTTCGAGCCGTAGGCCACGTACCAGACACGCGATGTGGTCACATTTCGAGTCTGGCACGAGAGCGCGCCGCTCTGCTCTCAGCGGAACGCCTGCCACGGTTGGTCACGGCGGTGCCACCATGGGTCATGGCCGACATCCTGCGCTTTCACCCGAACCGCAATGCACCGGAACGCGAGCACGAGCCCGAACCGCTCTGGCGGGAGGCACTCGGGCGCAGCCTGCGCGCCGCTCGTGAGGACCGCGGCGATCGGCTCGTCGACATCGCCGACCGGGCCGGGATCTCGCCGCAGTACCTGTCCGAGATCGAACGCGGGCGCAAGGAACCGTCGAGCGAGATGATCGCCGCGGTCACCGGCGCACTCGGCATCGGCCTCGGCGGGTTGCTCGGCGGGATCGCCGACGAGCTGAACCAGCGCTGCATGCCGAGCCGCCGACCGGCCGGACCGGTCCTGCTGGCCGCTTAGACCCGCTCGTCGAGCACGTGGTCGGCCAGTCCGTAGCCGACGGCGGCTGCCGCATCGAACACCCGGTCCCGGTCGGTGTCGTGGCGCAGTTCCTCGACGGTGCGCCCGGTGTGTTTGGACAGGATCGCCTCGAGCTGCGCACGGATCCGCACCACCTCGTCGGCCGCCAGGATCAGGTCCGGGATGGTGCCGCGGCCCTGTGGCGAACCGGCATGACCTGGCCGAACTCGTCGACGATGTGGTCGATGAAGCCGTAATCGCGGGCCTGCGCGGCGGTGAACCACCGGTCGTGCAGCGAGTCGGCGAAGATCCGGTCGGGCGGCTGCCCGGTGTCGGCGGCGATGAGGCCGAGCACGGTGTCGCGGGTATGGCGCAGATCGTCGGCCTGCACCTCGACCTCGACGGCCGAACCGCCGATGCCCGCCGACCCCTGATGCATCAGGATCCGTGCGTGCGGCAGCGCGAACCGCTTACCGGGCGTGCCCGAGGAGAGCAGGAACTGCCCTGCGCTGCATGCCAATCCGAGGGCCATGGTGGCGACATCGCACGGTGCAAGCCGCATCACGTCCCGGATCGCCAGCATCGAGGGCACCGATCCGCCGGGCGAGTGGATCCAGAAGGCGATGTCCTGCTCCGGATCTTCCGCGGCCAGCGACAGAATCTGCGTCGCGAGGACAGTGCCGTTGTCGTCGTCGAGTGGTCCGTCGAGCACCACCACGCGCTGATGGAACAGCCGCTCGCGCAGCCGGTAGTCGAACATCGGAGTCTTGTCGTCGCTCATGTTTCGACAATGCCTGCCGCCGTGCAGGTTTGGGACGCCGTGCTGCGCTGGGCAGATCTGCCGTGGGCAGCGCCCTTGACAATCCCTCGTACGCTCGAATCTATGCGCCTATTCCGAGTGATTGTTCCAGTGCTCGACATCGATCAAGCGGCGACGTTCTACTCTGCGCTGTTGGGAAATCGCGGTGAACGAGTGACCAGCGGACGCCACTACTTCGACTGCGAGGGAATGCTTCTCGCCTGCCTTGATTCGTTGGCCGATGGTGACTCTCAGGCGTCCCCTCCGAATACCGGGCATTGCTACATCTCGACGAACGAACAACTCGACGCCGTCCGCGAGCGTGCCATCCTGGCTGGCGCCAAACCAGATCCTAAGCGCGGCGACATAACCGTCCAACCGTGGGGTGAGCGGTCTTTCTACGCGCGCGATCCGTGGGGGAACCCCTTCGCAATCGTCGAAGCGGGCACCGAGTACGTAGGTGGAGAGTTCAACTGGCCGGGGTAGCGCGCGCGCCGGGGCTCCAGGTTGGTTCGTGACACAAAACGGAAGCCGCAGGTCTTGACAATATCTTCAGCTTGGGACCGAATATCAGCCGATCGGCACCTCGGTGAGCTTCCAGGATGCCGCGGCGCCCTAGTGCTCCGAACCGGGCGAACTGAGCTGCATCAGCAGCAACCGGACTGTCGCGCCGTGCTGGCGGGCCAGTGCGTCTCCGGCCTGGCTGCGTTTCGGCTCCACCCCGCGCGACACCCGCAAGTCGGCTGGGTGCGGGCGAATTCGACGACATGTTCGGTCAGCCGGGCGTTCGCTTCGTCGGCGGTGTGTGTGCATCCATGTCGAAGGTGTAGGAAATCACCATCCGATTCTTCGCGCTAGCGACGATCTTCCAGGTGCGAGGTCATGAACTCGATGAACTCCCCCAGGTACTCCGCTGCCCCATCGCGTACCGGCTCTTCGGTCGGCGTGCCCGCGAGCACATCTGCGCGCAGCGAGACCGCGCCCTGCAGAATGGCATCACCCACCCGGGCGCGCTCGTCGGCCTCCATGCGAAACAACGAGACTGCCTCGTAGTAGTCCTGCAGCGTCTCGACGTCGGCGGGATCGCTCACAGACCGACGGGCACGCGACAAAACCATGCGGTACAGGGCTTTTCGCAGGGTGAACGTGCCTTCGTCGGTCTGGGCGAAAATGATTGCCATCTAGAATCCAATCCTCAAAATCTTGGCCTGCTCCTTCGGAGGTAACGAGTCCACGTACTCTCCGATCGCTTCCCTCGACTCCTCGCTGAAGCCGGTCAAGTCTATGATCGTGCCGTCGTTCGATTTTCGCAGGTGGGCGTCGATCGAATCCTCGAACTGTTGTTCCGCTCTTGGACTCCAGTGGTCCGAGGTTGCCGGATTGCCCATCTGGTCGTAGGTGTTGCCGTTCTTGTCGACGTATTCGCCGTCGCGCTCGTCGGGAACCCCGCGTAACCCCAGCTCCGGCCACGCCTCCTGGGCGCGACGCAACGTCTCCTGCTCGGCCGGGCGAAGTCGGTCGAAGTTCGGGTCCTCGGCCGGGTTGTTCGCGCCCGGCGCGTCACCGGCAACGGACGCGACGGTCAACGCCGTGATCGCGGACAGCGCGACGATGCTCAGTGCTTCACTGCTGAAGGTAATTCCGCCCAGAGCCGCAAGGAACGTTCCGCCCAGCGACGCGATCGTCCCGGCGGCCATGTCCAGTGCCGCTCCGGACACCGCCAACGATCCTGCTCCCGCGACGATCACGACGGCGATTACCGCGATCGAGATCGCCGCACCCACAATCATCGCGGTTACCTGCGTATCCACCTCGTCGCGGAACTCCACCAAGGCGCCATGGTGAGCGAACACGGAGTTGGACATGTCGTTCGAGACGAGTTGGATATCGGTCACGTTCCTGGCGAGGGTCTCGATGTGCCCGCTGAGATTCTTGATGTCCGGGGAATCGAATCGGGCCAGCGAGTCGCGCAGCGAATTGAGCTTTGCGGGGGCACCGCTGATCGTCTGGTGATCGGCAAAGGTGCGCCACGCCGTCGCGGCCTTGCTCAGCTTGTCCGTGTCGCCGTCCGGAATCTCGCCGCCGGCGATCTTCGCGGTCGCCTTCTCGAGCAGCTCCGGGTAGTTGGTGTCCAGACCGTTGCCGTTTTTCTTCGAAGAAGCCACGCCGGTGACGGAGAACGGCCCATAAGGCAGGTCGGTCGGCACCTTGCTGGGGCGTGTCGGAGCCGGCCCTCGATTCGGGTCGCGGTTCGCGCTGTAGTTGTGCCAGTCCCAGTTGTATCCGCAGGCGATGAAGATGTCACCGAGACGTTGTGTCGCCCGGGCGAATTCCGTGGCTGCGGACGTGAACGCGACTGCGCGATCGTCGTAGCTCTTCGCCCACGCCATGGCGGCCTGGTAGCCGCCGGCCATCCCGCCGGTGGCCAGCAGCGTCGACTGCAGTGGGTTGTATGCCGATTGGAATTCCTTCGACAGTTGGTAGCACGTCGTCGCGGCATCGTAGTACGACTGTGGTTCGACAGCGACCATGTCAGCCTTCCGTCATTCTCCGGTTGGCTTCCATTGCGGTCGAATAGCTTTCGTGCGCGTTGCGGGCGGCGGTCTCCATGTCCGTCAGCCCGTCGACGATCTCACGCACCGCCACCGCCCAATCGCGGTGCTCATCGGCGTACGCGTCCGCCGCGTAGCCACTCCACTTGCCCTCCTGGATCAACTGGGCCACCCGCGCGTCCAGCGACTCGAGCAGGTCGGTGACGAATCCGCCGAAACCCCGCACCGCCGAGGTCACCCGGTCGATCTCGTCGAGATCGAATTCGAATTTCGAGGTCATGGCGGTCAGTCGACCGCGACCGAGCGGACCGTCGCGGCGTTGGCATCGTCGGTCGCCTGATAGCCGGCTGCGCTGACGCCGAGCTTTTCGGCCAGGTCGGTCAGTGCATCCCATACCCCGAGCGCACCCTTGTGCACCTCGTCCCAACCGGAGCGATAGCCATCGGCCGCGGTGCCCTTCCACGTGTCCAGCAGTTGCGCGACGTCGCGATCGAGCGCTCCCGAGCCCGATTTCAACTGCTCGGCAACGTCGGCGGCGAATTGTCCGAGCGCCTGCACCTCTTCGGGGACGACGTGGACATGCGGGCGTGCGTCACCAGAAGTCATTTCCCCACCCCCCGGTCGGTAACAGGCAGGAGTCTAGCGCGCGTCGGACGTCCCGCGCGCCCAGGCTTCGGACGGACACCCGCAAAAACCGAAGGCCACCCGGCACGATGCTGCGCGGGTGGCCTTCGGTGAGCTCGAATCGAGCGAAACTACCTCTGCGCGACCATTGTCGGAACGATCGGTGCGGGCAGCGCGCTATGGCCCTCGAGGAACTTGTCCACGGCGGCCGCGGCGGCGCGACCCTCGGCGATGGCCCACACGATCAGCGACTGGCCACGGCCCGCGTCACCGGCGACGAAGACGCCCGGCACGTTGGTTGCCCAGTCGTCGGTGCGTGCGACGTTGCCGCGGTCGGTGTACTCCACACCGAGACCGTCGAGCAGCCCGGCCTTTTCGGGTCCGATGAAGCCCATGGCGAACAGCACCAGGTCCGCTTCGAGGGTGAACTCGGAGCCCTCGACCTTCTCGAACCTGCCGTCGACCATCTGCACTTCGTGCGCTTCGAGGGCGGTGACCTTCCCGTCCTTGCCGACGAACTGCTCGGTGTTGACCGAGTAGACCCGCTCGCCACCCTCTTCGTGCGCCGAAGACACCCGGTAGATCATCGGGTAGGTCGGCCACGGGTTGTTGACGCCGCGCAGTTCGGGCGGCTGCGCCATGATCTCGAACTGGTGAACGCTCTCGGCGCCCTGCCGATGCGAGGTGCCGAGGCAGTCCGCGCCGGTGTCGCCGCCGCCGATGATGACGACCTTCTTGCCCTTCGCGGTGATCGGCGGCTGGCCGCTCTCGTCGAGCACGTCGTCGCCCTGCTGCACGCGGTTGGCCCACGGCAGGAATTCCATCGCCTGGTGGATGCCGTCGAGTTCGCGGCCCGGGATCGGCAGGTCGCGGCCCACGGTGGAGCCGTTGGCCAGCACGATGGCGTCGAAGTCTGCGCGCAGCTGCGCGGCCGAGATGTCGACACCCGCGTTGACGCCGGCGCGGAAGACAGTGCCCTCGGCCTCCATCTGCGCGAGCCTGCGGTCGATGTGCCGCTTCTCCATCTTGAATTCGGGGATGCCGTAGCGCATCAGGCCGCCGATGCGGTCCGCACGCTCGAACACCGTCACGGTGTGTCCCGCGCGGGTCAGCTGCTGCGCGGCCGCGAGACCCGCTGGGCCCGAACCGATCACGGCGACCTTCTTACCGGTCAGCCCAGTCGGGTACACCGGCTGCACCCAGCCCTCGTCGAAGGCGTGGTCGATGATCTCGACCTCGACCTGCTTGATCGTGACCGGATCCTGGTTGATGCCGAGCACGCACGAACCCTCACACGGCGCCGGGCACAGCCGCCCGGTGAACTCCGGGAAGTTGTTGGTCGCGTGCAGGCGGTCGATCGCCTCGCGCCACCGGTCCTTGTAGACCAGGTCGTTCCACTCCGGAATCAGGTTCCCGAGCGGACAGCCGTTGTGGCAGAACGGGATACCGCAGTCCATGCAACGGCTGGCCTGACGCTGCAGAGTGGCGTCGTCGAAGTCTTCGTAGACCTCTTTCCAGTCCATCAGGCGCAGCGGCACCGGGCGACGCTGAGGTAGCTCCCGCGACGTGTGCTTCATAAATCCGCTGGGGTCACCCACGAGCTGCCTCCATGATCGCCTCGTCCACGTCGACGCCGTTCTTCTCGGCCTCGGAAATGGCGAGCAGTACCTTCTTGTAGTCGCGCGGCATCACCTTCACGAAGTGATTCACCTGCTGCGACCAGTCGCTCACGATGCGCTCGGCAACCGGTGAGCCCGTCTCGTCGCGATGCCGCGCGATAATGTCGCGCAGCCACGCGAAGTCGTCACCCTCGAGTTCTTCGAGGTCGACCAACTCGGTGTTGAGGTTGGCCTCGAAAGTGCCGTTCGGGTTGTAGATGTAGGCGACACCACCGGACATCCCGGCACCGAAGTTGCGACCGGTCTCACCGAGCACGACCACCTTGCCGCCGGTCATGTACTCGCAGCCGTGGTCGCCAACGCCCTCGACGACTGCGGTCGCACCGGAGTTGCGCACGCCGAATCGCTCACCCACGATGCCGCGGATCAATGCCTCGCCGTTGGTGGCACCGAACAGGATCACGTTGCCCGCGATGATGTTCTCCTCGGCGACGAACGCGGCCGGCGCGTCGAGCGGCGGACGCACCACGAGGTGGCCGCCGGACAGGCCCTTGCCGACGTAGTCGTTCGCATCGCCGAAGACGCGCAACGTGATTCCGGCCGGGACGAACGCGCCGAAGCTATTGCCCGCCGATCCGGTGAAGGTGATGTCGATGGTGTTGTCGGGCAGGCCGGCGCCACCATAGAGCTTGGTCACCTCGTGGCCGAGCATGGTGCCGACCGTCCGGTTCACGTTGGTGATCTTGGTGTCGAACTTGACCGGCTTGCCACGCTCGAGCGCATCGCGGCTCTGCGTGATCAGCTGCTGATCGAGTGCCTTGTCCAGGCTGTGGTCCTGCGACTTGGTGCAATACAGGTCCTGGGACATGAACGGCGTCTCGACCGTGGTCAGGATCGGCGAGAGGTCCAGCTTGCTCGCCTTCCAGTGCTCCTTGGCCTTGGTCGTGTCGAGCAGGTGCACCTGCCCGATTGCCTCGTTCATGGTGCGGAAGCCAAGTGCGGCAAGCAGTTCGCGCACCTCTTCGGCGATGAACTTGAAGAAGTTCTCGACGAATTCGGGCTTGCCGTCGAAGCGCTGGCGCAGCACCGGGTTCTGGGTTGCGACGCCGACCGGACAGGTGTCGAGGTGGCAGACCCGCATCATGATGCAGCCGGACACCACCAGCGGTGCGGTCGCGAAACCGAATTCCTCGGCGCCGAGCAGCGCGGCAACGACGACGTCACGGCCGGTCTTGAGCTGGCCGTCGACCTGCACGACGATACGGTCGCGCAGACCGTTGAGTAGCAGCGTCTGCTGCGTTTCGGCGAGGCCGAGCTCCCACGGGCCACCCGCGTGCTTCATCGAGGTCAACGGTGTAGCGCCGGTGCCGCCATCGTGCCCGGAGATGAGCACGACGTCGGAGTGCGCCTTGGACACACCCGCGGCGACCGTGCCGACACCCGGCTCGGACACAAGTTTCACGTGAATCCGAGCAGCCGGGTTCGCGTTCTTCAGGTCGTGGATCAGCTGGGCGAGATCCTCGATCGAGTAGATGTCGTGATGCGGCGGTGGCGAGATCAGCCCGACGCCCGGGGTGGAGCCACGGACCTCGGCGACCCACGGGTACACCTTGTGCGGCGGCAGCTGGCCACCCTCGCCGGGCTTCGCGCCCTGCGCCATCTTGATCTGGATGTCCGTGCAGTTGGTCAGGTAGTGCGCGGTGACACCGAAGCGGCCGGACGCGACCTGCTTGATCGCGCTGCGTCGCCAGTCACCGTTCTCCTCGACCTCGAAGCGCCGCGGATCCTCGCCGCCCTCACCGGAATTGGACCGGCCGCCGAGCCGGTTCATCGCGATGGCGAGCGTCTCGTGCGCCTCCGCCGAGATGGAGCCGTAGCTCATCGCACCGGTGGAGAACCGCTTGACGATGTCCGATACCGGCTCGACCTCGTCGATCGAGATCGGCGCGCGCTCCTCGGTGCGGAAGCGGAACAGGCCGCGCAACGATGCCAGCCGCGCGGACTGATCGTCGACGAGCTTCGTGTACTCCTTGAAGATCGAGTACTGCCCGCTGCGGGTGGAGTGCTGCAGCTTGAACACCGTGTCCGGGTTGAACAGGTGATACTCGCCCTCGCGACGCCACTGGTACTCGCCGCCCACCTCGAGCTCGCGGTGTGCGCGCTCCTTCGGGTTGGGCAGGAATGCGGTCGCGTGCCGCGCGGCGACGTCGCCGGCGATCTCGTCGAGGCCGATGCCGCCGAGGTGGCTGCGCAGGCCGGTGAAGTACTCGTCGACGAGTTCCTGCGACAGGCCGATGACCTGGAACAGCTGTGCACCGGTGTAGGACGCCAGCGTGGAGATGCCCATCTTCGACATCACCTTTAGCACGCCCTTGCCGGCCGCCTTGACGAAGTTCGCGACCGCCTTGTCGTAGTCGATGCCGGTCAGCCCACCACGGTCGAGCATGTCCTCGATCGACTCGAAGGCCATGTACGGGTTGATCGCGGACGCGCCAAAGCCGACCAGCATCGCGAAGTGGTGCACCTCACGGGCGTCACCCGCCTCCACGATCAGGCCGACCATGGTGCGGGTCTTCTCCCGGACCAGGTGGTGATGCACGGCGGCAGTCAGCAGCAGCGACGGGATCGGCGCCATCTTCTCGTTCGACTCGCGGTCGGACAGCACGATGATGCGGGCACCGCCGGCGATCGCCGTCGAGACCTGGGTCTGAATCGCCTCCAGCGACTTGCGCAGCCCCTCGCCGCCCTCGGCGACCGGGTACAGCCCGCGCACGACCACGGAACGCAGTTCGTTCCTGGTGCCCTCGTCGTTGATGTGGACGAGCTTCGCGAGGTCGTCGTTGTCCAGGATCGGCTGCGGCAGCACGACCTGCTTACACGATTGCGGACCCGGGTTGAGCAGGTCGCTCTCCGGACCGAGAACGCCCCCGATGCTGGTGACAACCTCTTCGCGGATGGCGTCCAGCGGCGGATTGGTGACCTGCGCGAACAGCTGCGAGAAGTAGTCGAACAGCAACCGCGGCCGAGCGGAAAGGACCGCGATCGGCGTATCGGTGCCCATCGAACCGATGGCCTCGGCGCCGGTCTTCGCCATCGGCGTGAGCAGGATGTTCAGCTCTTCGTTGGTGTAGCCGAAGATCTGCTGGCGGATCAGCACGCGGTCGTGCGACATGTGGATGTGCGGGCGGTCCGGCAACTTGTCGATCATGGTCAGGCCGGCGTCGAGCCACTCCTGGTAGGGGTGCTCGGCGGCGAGTGCGTCCTTCACCTCGTCGTCACCGACGATGCGGCCCAGCTCGGTGTCGACGAGGAACATCCGGCCCGGCTGCAGACGGATCTTCTGCACGACCTTCGACGGCTCGATGTCGAGCACGCCGACCTCGGAGGCCATCACGACGAGGCCGTCGTCGGTGACCCAGATGCGGCTCGGGCGCAGTCCGTTGCGGTCGAGCACGGCACCGACCACGGTGCCGTCGGTGAAGGTGACCGACGCCGGGCCGTCCCACGGCTCCATCAGCGTCGAGTGGAATTGGTAGAACGCCCGCCGCGCGGGGTCCATCGTGTCCTGCTTCTCCCACGCCTCGGGAATCATCATCAACACGGCGTGCGGCAGGCTGCGCCCACCCAGGTGCAGCATTTCGAGCACCTCGTCGAAACGCGCGGTGTCGCTGGCACCCGGGGTACAGATCGGGAAGATCTTCTCCAGCTTGTCCGTGCCACCGAACACGTCCGAGGAGATGAGCGCCTCGCGGGCGCGCATCCAGTTCTCGTTTCCGGTGACGGTGTTGATCTCACCGTTGTGCGCGACACGCCGGAACGGGTGCGCCAGCGGCCAGGACGGGAACGTATTGGTGGAGAAGCGGGAGTGCACCAGGCCGAGCGCGCTCTCCACGCGCTCGTCCTGCAGATCCAGGTAGAACGCCTTGAGCTGCGGCGTGGTCAGCATGCCCTTGTAGACGATGGTCCGGCCGGACAAGCTCGGGAAGTAGACACCCTCCGGCACCGAGCTGCCGCGATGTGCGTTGGAGGCGAGTTCGTGCTCGATGCGCTTGCGGATGACGAACGCGCGACGCTCGAGGTCCATGCCGGTGACGGGGATGCGCGAACCCGGCCGCGGGCCGATGAACAGCTGATGCAGCGTCGGCATCGCGTCGCGTGCGAGCGCGCCCAGCGACGATTCGTCGGTGGGCACGGCACGCCAGCCGAGGACGGCGAGGCCCTCTTCTTCGACGATCTGCTCGACACCGATGCCGGCTTTGCGCGCCTCGGCGCGGGCCTGCGGAAGGAACGCGATGCCGGTGGCGTAGGAGCCCTCTTCGGGAAGTTCGAAGTCCACGACGGCGCGGTAGAACTTGTCCGGAACCTGCAGGAGAATTCCGGCGCCGTCACCCGTGTTGGGTTCGGCGCCCGCGGCACCACGATGCTCGAGATTCACCAGGGCGGTGATGGCCTTCTCGACGATGTCCCGGCTGCGACGACCATGCATATCGACAACGAAAGCGACACCACAGGCGTCGTGCTCGTTGATAGGGTCGTAGAGGCCGACCGGTCCGGGGGACCTGTGGCCTGGAAGCGCGGTCTGCCCGCTGCGCGGGCTCCGCTCGAATTCCTTCATACCTAGCCTTCGTATGCATCGATAACCAGCGCCGTCGGTGGTCATCCCGGTGCAGAGGGATCTGCGATTGTCGACCTGCAACGCCGCAGGACTGCGTTGTCTGCCTGCAACGTCGCAGGACTGCGCTGTCTGCCTGCAACTTCGCAGGACGTCGGGTCGCGACACGATCTCGCGATCGATATTGCGGATAGCGACTACCCGAACGCTGGTAGTTCTTCGAGCGATGTCTACAGCGTCGTCGACAGCGCCCCGGTAAATCTGCTTTCCGCACGCAGACACCGAAGGTCATTCGGCATCAGTTCGCAACGATAAGTCAAAACCTTGGGAAACTACCAACCAAGGGCATCCTTATAGACCCTTCTACCTGGGAAATGTCGGCGCCGGTGCCGCATTTGGTTAACCCCAGTGTAAGGCAGGTTTTGCACACCTCTGCACGAACAAGGTTGTGGCGCTACCGACAAGTAAGAAGCTTGTGAACCTTCCCACAGCGGGGTACCCGGACCGGTTCTCGCAGACCGGTTGCTGAGATGGTGGAGAGAGCAAGATCACGCCCGCCCCGCTCGATGGGGAGTGCTTTCCGGCGGGCATGAAATTGAAGGGGGAAGTCGTGAACTCGGAAGTAACGTCGCGACCGAAATCGGCCGGCGCACGCGCGTCCGAATCGGTCGGCGCACGCGCCGGGGCCGGACTCACCTGGCTCGGCGGCGGGCACCGGGCAGAGCTGCCCGAAGCAGACGAGCGATCCACCTTCGCCGTCGTGGGGGCACTCGTCGCGCTCGTCGGAATACTGTCCTGGCTGGTCGCGAGTGCCGCGCTCGTACAGGCGACGACCTGGCCGTGGCCTGCTGCGGGATTCGCCGCGATTCCGATCGGCCTCCTGGTCAGCGCGGTGGCCAGGGCGATCTCGGGCGGTGCACGCGACAGCCGCGGCCTCGCCGGCCGGGTCGGTGTCGCGCTCGTCGTGGGCGTCGTCGTCGGCGAACTGCTCGCCACCGTCTTGTTCTCCGGCGCCGTGGACCGCCGGCTTGCCGACGCGGCACAGGCCGACGCCGCGACCGCGCCGGCCGTCGTGCGGGCGCAGGACGAACTCGACCGGGCGCGCGCGGATCGCGTCGCCCTCGACACCGCGGTCACCGAGGCACGGACGCTGCGCGACGAGGCCCTGATCACGGCGCGCTGCGAATTCAACCCGTCGCCCGAATGCCCGCCCGCCCAGATCACCGGCGTGCCCGGGAGTGGGCCGGAGGCGCTGACCGCCAACGAACGGCTCGACGACGCGCAGGCGGAACTCAACTCCGCGATCGATGCCCGCGACGAACGGGCGCAGCAGCTCGAATCGACGATCACCGACCGCGACGCGGCGCTGACGCAGGCACACGACGCCGCGGCGGTCCAGGCTTCGAACGGACTCGGCGACCGGTGGGCGGCGATGAACAGCTACACCGCGGACAACCCCGGGGCGCTCGTGCTGCGGCTGGTGTCGATCGCCTTCATGACGATGCTGACCCTGCTTCCCATGCTGCTGCGTCGTTGGCGAGGCGAAACCACACAGGATCGGCATGTCGCCGCTCGCGCCGCGCAGGATCGCGCGGTGGTCGCGGCCGATACCGCGATCGTGCAGAACCGTGAGCAGGCCCGCGTCGCGGTGCTATCGGGTCCTTCCGCAGGCCCCACTCCCGTGTCTTCGGAGCGGGTGCAGCCGGACCGCGCGCTCGAAGCCGGACCTGCATCAGCCCCATCAACCGAACTGGTGCCTGCGCCGAGTGGTTCGTCGAGCCCGGCCCTGCTCGACTCGATCGAATCGGTGACCAAGGCCGCCACCCGCTGGGTGAGCCCCTTCGTCCCGCAGGCCGTCGCCCGTGCGATCGACAGCACCGCCAACTATCCGGTGCGGATGGCGCGAACGGTCATCGAAGAAGTCGAGGAGTTCACCGTCACGGTCAAGCGCACCTCCCGCGTCACCGTGCACACCGAGGAGGTCGGGCCCAGCGACGACCAGCAACCGATCATTCTCGACGAGGCACAGCACGATGACGTTCGGCACGCGCAGCTGCAACGGACGGAGCCCCCGACCGAGCGCCGTTCGGCACTGGTCGAGGGCTCCCCACCGCGCACCCTTCCCCGGGGCCGCTGATCCGGCCCCTCCAACCGGTCAGCTGTACCAGGTGGGCTGCGGCAGTTCTCCGGTCAGCACCCAGCGGCCGACCTCGCGGCGCTTGTACGCCACGGGGTCGTGCAGCGTGTGCGTACGCACGTTGCGCCAGAACCGGTCGAAGCCGTACTTGCTCGCCGTAGCTCGTGCGCCGAGCGCCTCGAACACCGTCGAGGTGATCTCGAGCGACACCTCGGTCGCCCGCGCCTTGACCGCCGCGACGCGAACCTCGTGATCGCCGCGCTGCTGTTCGGTGATGTTCCACGCGTCGTCGTGAATCCGCTGCCCCTCCTGCGCGACCGCGTCGGCAAGAGCTTCGGCCGCCCACAGCTTCGCGGTGAGATCGCCGTAGATGTCGATGATGTAGGGCTCGTCGACGGCCTTGTCCACCGTGCTGTGTAGCCATGCCCGCGTGTTGGAGCGCGTGTAAGCGGCGGCGGTTTCCAGTGCGCCGCGGGCGATGCCGAGATAGAAGTTGACGAACACCAGCTGGATCGTCGGGACGTTGAGGGTGTTGTAGACCCTTGGCTGGAACTGCTTGTCGACGAAGCCCGCCGCGTCCGACCAGGGCACCCGCACACCGTCGATCCGCACGCCACCGCTCTCGGTGACGCGCTGACCGATGTTGTCCCAGTCGTCGAGGAACTCGAGGCCCGTCGAATCCGAGGGCACGATCGCGAAGATATGCGTCTCCGTGCCTTTCAAGACACCTTCGAGCACCGTCACATCGGAAACCCGACTGCCGGTGGAGAAACTCTTGCGCCCGTTGAAAACCAGGGTGTCGCCCTCGTCGATGATCACGACGTCCTCGTCGCGTGGGTTCACCGCACCGCCGAAGAACCACGCCTGCGCCGTCGCCGCCGCCTCCACCTGCTCGATCTGCTCGCGGGTGCCGACCAGCCGGGCAGCCCAGAACCACAGATAGTGGTAGCCGAGCAGTTGGCCCAACGACCCGTCCGCGCCGGCGATGATCCGGATCACGCGGTACGCGGTCGGCCAATCCTGGCCTCCGCCACCGTGTTCGGTGGGCCCGAGCAGCGTGACCAGCCCGGATTCCTTGAGCAACCGGACTTCCTCGACCGGCGCCTCGGCCGCGCGGTCGCGCTCCACTGCGTCGACGGCGAGCAGCGCCGCCACCTCCGAGGCGCGAGTCAGCCACTGTTCGGGGGTCTCGGGCCGGGTCGTCCAGTTGCGGTTGCGATTCTCGATGGTCGTCATGCCAGGTAGTCAACGTCGCAGAGCGGGACCCACCCCACACTTCTGCTCGGCGTGACGCGAACCGGAGTGCTGTTCATGGGAGTTTCGGACTGTCAACACTTTTGCGCAACACATTCCTATCGGTTGGTCGGCACGCCGGGGCCGGACACCCTGCATGAATGAGTACCGAGCGCATCGCCGAACAGATCAAGTTCGCATACTGGGTGCCGAACGTCAGCGGCGGCCTGGTGACCAGCGATATCGAACAACGCACAAGCTGGGACTACGAGTACAACAAGAAGCTCGCGCAAACCGCGGAGAACAACGGCTTCGAGTACGCACTGAGCCAGGTCCGCTACGAGGCGAGCTACGGCGCCGAATACCAGCACGAGTCGACCAGCTTCAGCCTCGCGCTGTTGCTGGCCACCGAACGACTCAAGGTGATCGCCGCGGTACATCCCGGCCTGTGGCAGCCCGCCGTGCTGGCAAAGCTCGGTGCCACCGCCGACCACCTGTCTAACGGCCGGTTCGCAGTGAACGTCGTCAGCGGCTGGTTCAAGGATGAATTCACCCATCTCGGCGAGCCGTGGCTCGAGCACGATGAGCGGTACCGACGCAGCGCGGAATTCCTGCAGGTGCTGCGCAAGATCTGGACCGAAGACGACGTCGACTTCCGGGGCGACTTCTACCGCATCCACGACTTCACCCTGAAGCCGAAGCCGCTCAACACCCCCGAACGACCGAATCCCGAACTGTTCCAAGGTGGTAACTCCGCCGCGGCTCGCCGCAATGCCGGACGGTTCTCGGACTGGTACTTCAGCAACGGCAAGGACTACGACGGGGTCACCGAACAGCTCGACGACGTGCGCACCGTCGCGCGCGAACACGATCGCGAGGTGCGGTTCGGGCTGAACGGCTTCATCATCGCCCGCGACACCGAGAAGGAAGCCCGCGAGACACTGCGCGAAATCATCGCCAAGGCGAACAAGCCTGCCGTCGAAGGCTTCCGCAACGCCGTCCAGCAGGCGGGTGCGTCGACCGCGGACAAGCAAGGCATGTGGGCGGATTCGAGCTTCGACGATCTCGTGCAGTACAACGACGGCTTCCGGTCCCAGCTGATCGGCACGCCGGAGCAGATCGCCGAACGAATCGTGCACTACCGCACCCTCGGGGTCGATCTCGTCCTGGGCGGCTTCCTGCATTTCCAGGAGGAGATCGAATACTTCGGCGCCCGCGTGCTGCCATTGGTGCGCGAACTCGAGGCCGACCGCCGGCTCGCACCCGCCGGCGCATGACGCTCCTCGGCACTGCCGCAAAGCTGGCCGACTCGTTTCGCGAGTCGGCCGGCGTGCGTGATGCCCACCATTCGTTGCCCTACACCGAGATCGAGGAGCTGTCCGCCGCGGGCGTCTACGCGGCGAGCGTGCCCGCCGAATACGGCGGCGCGGACCTACCGCCCTCCCAGATCGCGGAGATTCTGCGCCTGCTTGCGGTCGCCGACCCGAACATTGCGCAAATCCCGCATAGCCACTTCGTCTACGTGCACCTGCTGAAGCTCGCCGGCACGCACGAGCAGAAAGAGTTCTTCTTCCGGGAATTGCTCGACGGCAAGCGATTCGCGAATGCGCAGTCCGAACGCAACACCCGCACCATCGCCGAGGTCAACACGCGCTACCGCGACGGCCGACTCGACGGGATCAAGTACTACTGCACCGGAACACCTTTCGCGCACTGGATTCCGGTGCTGGCGCAGAGTGCGGCCGGACAGGTCGTGATCTTCGTGCCCGCCGACGCGTCGGGGGTGCAAGTGGACGAGGACTGGGATGCGCTCGGTCAGCGCACCACCGGAAGCGGCACGGTCACCGTCGACAACGTGGCCGTCCGGCCCGAATGGGTGATCCCGCGCGCACCGGCGTTCGACGGCCCGACCGGCTTCGGTGCATATGCGCAATTGCTGCACGCCGCGATCGACACCGGCATCGCGCGGGGAGCCCTCGAAGATGCGGTCGCGTTCGTACAGACGAAAGCCCGGCCCTGGTTCGAGGCGGAGGTAGAACGAGCAGTCGATGATCCGTTGCTTGTGCAACGGTTCGGTGAACTCGGTGTCGCGGTCGCCTCGGCCGAAGCCACGCTGGCCGCTGCCGGGCGCGCGGTGGATCGGGTGGTGGCCGAACGGACCGACACCGCAGCGACCGAGGCATCCATGGCCGTCGCGGTGGCGAAGGTGGTCTCCGATCGCAGCGCGCTCGAGGTGTCTTCTGCGCTGTTCGAGGCAGGTGGAACTCGAAGTGCAGCAGCTGGTTCCGGACTCGATCGACACTGGCGCAACGCCCGGACGCACACCCTGCACGATCCGATTCGCTGGAAGTACCAGCACATCGGGCGCTCCGTGCTGCGCGGCGAAGCACCCCCGCGCCACGGCCTTGTCTGAATCGCCGCCGTATCTGAATTGCCCACAGAGGAGTTTTCGAATGAGCTTGTCATTTCACTGGTTTCTCCCGACCTACGGTGATTCGCGCGGACTGATCGCCGGCGGGCACGGCACCTCGATGTCCGGGGACCGGCCCGCCACGTTGCGCTACCTCAACCAGATCGGTGCGGCGGCCGAGGACAACGGTTTCGATGCCGTACTCACCCCGACCGGTGCTTGGTGTGAGGATGCGTGGCTCACCACGGCCGCGATGATCGAAACCACCGAGACGCTAAGGTTTCTCGTCGCATTCCGTCCCGGCCTGGTCAGCCCGACACTCGCCGCGCAGATGGCGGCCACGTTCCAATGGCAGTCGAATGGCCGCCTGCTGCTCAATGTCGTCACCGGCGGCGAGGCGCACGAGCAGCAGGCCTACGGTGACTTCCTCGGCAAGGACGAGCGCTACCAACGCTGCGGCGAATTCCTCGACGTCGTGCGCAGCCTGTGGACCTCGGACGAGCCGGTAACATTCGAGGGCCGCCACATTCGGGTACGCAACGCCCAGCTCGGCCGCCGCCCCGACCCCCTCCCCCCGGTGTTCTTCGGCGGCTCGTCCGGCCCCGCCGGCCCGGTCGCGGCGAAGTACGCCGACACCTACCTCACCTGGGGTGAACCACCGGCCGCGGTGGCCAAGAAGCTGGACTGGATACGTGGTCTGGCCGTCGACAACGGTCGCATCCTGGACTACGGCCTCCGCGTACACGTGATCAGCCGGGACACCTCCGAAGCCGCGTGGGCCGAGGCCGACCGACTGCTCGACGGCATCAACCCCGCCGATATCGAACGGGTGCAAGCGAACCTGCGCCGCAGCGAGTCCGAGGGTCAGCGCCGAATGCGCGAACTTCATGACGGGGCACTGTCGTCCGACCACTCCGACCGTCGCCGGCTCGAGGTGGCACCGAACCTGTGGGCCGGTGTCGGGCTGGTGCGCGGCGGCGCGGGCACGGCCCTGGTCGGCTCGCACGGGGAGGTCGCCGACCGCCTTGCCGAGTACGCACGGACCGGCATCCGGCATTTCATCCTGTCCGGCTACCCGCACCTCGAGGAGGCGTACTGGTTCGGCGAGGGAGTGCTGCCGATCCTGGAGCGACGCGGGCTGTGGACCCACCCACACCGGGCCGATCGCGGGCCGGTGTCGGTCCCGTTCGCCTCGGCACACTGAGTTCGCGCAGATTCGGGCAATCACGATTCCGGGATGTCGCGGGTTCCGATCACGGCAACGTAAACGGTGTTGCGGTGCCGCGATTCCGGTTGGAATCGGGGCATGTATGCCATACGCCGGTGGGGCCGAGTCCCGGTCCTGCTCCTCGCCGCAACCGCCGTCGTCGCCTCGTTGTCCACCGGTTGCTCGTCGGAGGACGAGCCCGACAACGCGGTCTCCGCGGACGCCCCGCTGCCCACCGAGATCCCGCCGGGAACGAAGCTCGTGATCGCCGATCAGTCCGAGCGGCAGCAGGGTTTCCTCGGCGCGTCCGGCGAGCGCGAGAAGCTGCCGTTCGCGGCCGAGTTCGCGAATTTCGTCGGTGGTCCGGCGATCCTGGAGGCGTTCCGCGCCGGTGCCGCCGATGTCGCCCTGGTCGGTGATACCCCGCCGATCCAGGCGCAGCTCGCCGGCCAGGACGTACCGATCATCGCGGCATTCCAGGCCGATCCGAACAGCATTCGGATCACCGTCGGACCCGACAAGAACATCAATTCGCTCGCCGACCTGAAGGGCCACAAGATCGCGTTCGCGGAAGGCACCGCGCAGCAGGTCGTGGTGCTGCGCGCGCTGGAGAAGGCGAATCTCAAACCCGACGACGTGGAGCTGGTCCGGTTGCAGCTCTCCGAGTTTCCCGACGCGGTGCGCACCGGCCAGGTCGATGCGGCGCCGCTCAGCGAGCCCACGCTCACCCGCGTACTGCGCACCCCCGGGACGCACACGATCTCCGAAGCGGAGGCCGAAGGCACCGCAACCGGACTGAGCTTCCTCTACGCGCGTCGCGAAGCACTGCAGGATCCGGCGAAGGCCGCCGCATTGCGCGCCTACGTCGCCTCGCTGATTCGTGCGGTGCAGTGGACCAACGAACACCCCGACGAATTCATCGCGAAGTACTACGTCGGCGGGCAGAAGCTGAAGCCGGAAGAGGGTGAGGCGATCGTGGACTCGCTTGGTGCCTACGCGTTCCCGCATCTCGACCAGGAACTCGTCGACCGGCAGCAGGACACCATCGACGTCATCGACCGCGCGGGTCAGTTACCCAAGGAGATCGAGGCCGCAGACGGATTCGACCTGCGCTTCGACGAGGTGATCACGCAGACCGTCACAGAGACCGGAGCCGGCTTCGAGCGGGAGACCAGTTGATGGCCGTACACGCGGCGCCCCGAGTCCGTCCGGTCCCGCGCAACACAACCCGGCTCCCGCTGCGAAAAGCGACCGGGCGCAGGCTCGGACCCGGTCGTCCCATCCCGTTCGGTGTCGCCCTCGGTCCCCTACTGCTCGTACTTGCGTGGGTGATCAGCTCGGCGGCCGGCGTGCTCGATCCCGAAACCTTGCCCGCGCCTTGGACCGTCGCTCAGACGGCAGGCGACCTGATCGCCGACGGCCGCCTGCAAAGCAATCTGCTGACCTCGGTGCAACGAGCGGCGATCTCGCTGGTGCTCGGTGTGGTGATCGGTGTCGTCCTCGCGCTGCTGGCCGGGCTCACCCGGCTCGGTGAGGCGATCGTGGACGGGCCGGTCCAGATCAAGCGAGCCATCCCGACGCTCGCCCTCATCCCGCTGTTCATCGTGTGGTTCGGCATCGGTGAGCAGATGAAGATCATCGTAATCACCACCAGCGTGCTGATCCCGGTGTACATCAACACGCACGCCCAACTGCGCGGCGTCGATGGCCGGTACGTGGAACTCGCAGAGACCGTCGGACTTTCGCGCTGGCAGTTCGTTCGCCATGTTGCGCTGCCCGGCTCGCTGCCCGGATTCTTCACCGGACTGCGCATGGCGGTGACGATCTCGTGGCTCGCGCTCGTCGTGGTGGAACAGGTCAACGCGACCAGTGGCATCGGCTATCTGATGACGCAGGCCCGCACCTACGGCCAAATCGACGTGATCGTCGTCGGGCTCGTCGTCTACGCCCTGTTCGGGTTGATCAGCGACACCGCGGTGCGCCGACTCGAGCGGAGGACATTGTCGTGGCGACAGTCACTGGGCGATTGAACAGCGAGAGATTGACAAGCGCGCGACTGAGTGTCCGGACCCGCGATCTGGTCCGGGGTTTCGACGACCGGGCCGTGCTTCGCGGTGTCGACGTCGATATCGCCGCTGGTGAGTTCGTCGCGCTGCTGGGACGCAGTGGGTCGGGAAAGAGCACGCTGCTGCGCGCACTCGCGCAGCTCGACCACGGCGTGCCCGGTTCCGGCGAGTTGGATGTCCCCACGAAACGGGCTGTGGTGTTTCAGGATTCCCGCCTGCTGCCATGGGCACGGGTACTGGACAACGTGATCCTCGGTCTGCGCGGACCGAACGCCCGCGAGCGCGGCAAACAGGCACTCGAGGAGGTAGGCCTGGCGGGACGGGACGGTGCGTGGCCGAAGGAACTCTCCGGCGGCGAACAGCAGCGGGTCGCGTTGGCGCGCTCACTGGTCCGCGAACCCGAACTGCTGCTGGCCGACGAGCCCTTCGGCGCGCTCGACGCGCTCACCCGCATCAAAATGCATGTGCTGCTGCAGGAGCTGTGCGCACGGCACCGCCCGGCGGTTCTGCTCGTGACCCATGACGTCGACGAGGCAGTGCTGCTCGCCGACCGAGTGCTCGTGCTCGACGACGGTCGGATCGCGCTCGACCGCCGGATCGACCTCCCCCGGCCGCGGACACACGCCGACGCCGGCTTCGCCGCCCTGCGCCGAGAACTACTGACCAGTTTGGGTGTTGGCGCGTAGGCGTCCCCCGATATCCACCGGATCCAAGGAGAAAAGTGACCCCCCGTCCCGAGACCCAGCCGCGCCAGCTCAACCTGAACGCGTTCATCTACCCGTCCGGTCATCACGAGGCCGCCTGGCGGCACCCCGACAGCCGCCCGGACCGGATCTACGACGTCAGCTACTACCAGGAGATCGGCCGAACCGCCGAGGCCGCAAAGTTCGACGCGGTGTTCTTCGCCGACGGACCGGCGTTGCGGCAGAACGTCAAGCACTTCGCGGCACCCGGCCTCGAGCCGATCACGCTGCTCACCGCCATCGCGACCGCGACCACGCACCTCGGCCTGATCGCGACTGCGTCCACGACCTACTACGAGCCCTACAACCTGGCGCGCTTGTTTTCCTCGCTCGATCACATCTCCGGCGGACGCGCGGGCTGGAACATCGTCACCACCGGAACCGATGTGGCGGCAGCGAACTTCGGCCTCGACGAGCACCCGGCCCACACCGACCGGTACGCACGTGCCCGCGAATTCGTCGACGCCGTGGTCGCGCTGTGGGACAGCTGGGAGGACGACGCAATCCTGCTCGATCGCGCCGCGGGGATCTACGCCGATCCGGACAAGATCCACGAGATCAACCATGCGGGTGAGCATCTGCGGGTGCGCGGCCCGTTCAATTCGGCGCGCACGCCACAGGGTTACCCGGTGCTGGTCCAGGCCGGCGCGTCCAACGAGGGTCGCGGCTTCGCCGGCCGCTACGCCGAGGCGATCTTCACCGCGCACCAGCGGCTCACCGATGCCCAGGCGTTCTACGCCGACATCAAGCGCCGCGCAGCGGGATTCGGCCGCAACCCCGACCATGTGAAGATCCTGCCGGGGATCAGCCCGTTCATCGGCGACACCGAGAAGGAGGCGAAAGCGCTCGAGCAGGAGTTCAACGAGCTGACTGTGCCCGAGTACGGCCTGACCCAGGTGGAGAAGATGTTCGGGTTCAGCCTGCGCCATCTCGACCTCGACGAGCCGATCCCGCTGGAACTGTTCGCCGACGCCGGCGACGTCACCGACAACGAACGCAGCCGCGTGCAGGTGATCGCGGGAATCGTGCAGCGCGAAAAGCCGACGGTGCACGGACTGCTGCACCGGCTCGCCGGCGCCCGTGGCCACCGCGTCTTCACCGGCACCCCCGAGCAGGTCGCCGACACCATCGAGGAATGGTTCACCCATGGCGCAGCCGACGGCTTCAACGTGATGCCGCCGCTGTACCCCGGCGGGTTGGAGAAGTTCGCGAGCACAGTGGTGCCGATCCTGCAGGACCGCGGACTGTTCCGCACCGAGTACACCGGCACGACGCTGCGTGACCACTTCGGCCTGCCGCGCCCGGAGAGCCAGTTCGCCTCGACTGCAACGATTTCCGAGCCGCAGCTCAGCGCAGCGGCGCGGTGAGTGGCTGTACCACCGAATCACCCGACATAGCGCCGCCGACGCGGCTGCGGGAGATGGCCCTACCGGTCTTCATTCCCGCAGCCGTGTACGGCATCGGCCAAGGCGCCGCGACACCCGTGTATGCCTTGCGCGCACTCGAGCTCGGCGCATCGGCCGGCGTCGCGGGCCTGGTCGTCGCGCTGGCCGGACTGGGTCTCGTCCTCGGCGACCTGCCCGCCGGGCGGGTCGTCGGCCGGCTGGGTGAACGCTGGTCGGTGGGACTCGGATCGGCCCTCGGTGCGATCGGGGTCGCACTGTGCCTGTGCGCGAACTCGTTGGCAATGCTCGGGATTGGGCTGCTGCTCACCGGTCTGGCGAACGCAGTGTGGGGATTGGCCCGCCAGACCTATGTGGTCGCGGCGGTCGCTCCCGTCGATCGGGGCAAGGCGCTTTCGGCGATGGCCGGCTCTATGCGGTTCGGATTCTTCGCCGGACCGTTCCTCGGTGCGTGGGCGGTGCATCTGCTCGGCCTTGCGGGCGGGCTGTGGGTGCAGTTGGTTGCGACGCTCGTGGCCGGCGCGCTGATGATCTCGTTGCAGGATCCAACCGAAACCGAAACGTCGCCGTCGCCGTCGCGATCACTGACTGCGGTCGTCGTCGAGAACCGCCGACTATTGACGACGCTCGGCTCCGGCGCGTTGGCGATGGGCGCGGCGCGGGCGTCGCGCAACGCGCTCGTCCCGCTGTGGGCGGCGCACAGCGGACTCGACGCGACCACCACGAGCCTCATCTTCGGGGTGAGCGGTGCGGTCGACGTCCTCATGTCCTACCCGGCCGGGATCTGCATGGACCGCTTCGGTCGCCGCGCCGTGGCGGTGCCGTCCATGATGTTGTTCGGCCTCGGTTACGTGGTGCTGCCGTTCACCCACGGTGCCGTCGCGATCGGCGCGGCGGCGATCCTGCTCGGCCTGGCAAACGGGTTGAGCAACGGTGTCATCATGACGCTCGGCGCGGACGCCGCTCCCCCGCATCAGCGCGCCGAGTTTCTCGGTGCGTGGCGCCTCACCCACGACATCGGCATGTTCGCCGGCCCCATCGCGATCGGGGTGATCAGTGGAGTGGCCGCGCTCGCTGTCTCGGCACTGGTCATCGGCGGCGTGTCCGGGCTCGGCGCGGCGGCACTAGCGCGATGGATCGGCGCCGGGCAGACCGGCGCGGCCGTGAATGGAAGATTTGCTGCGTTGAGCGGAGTGAACGATTCCGTTCACTCCGAAAACGCGGCCGAGGCCGACCGCGCAAAGACGTGAAAAGGGCCGGTGCGTTCGGTCGCCTCTCGGCGAAAGGCGCAACGCAGTTCCAGCCGAACGGAACTCTGCGAAGGCAGCAGGTTTGAGCCCGGGGGACACGGAACGCACCGACCAGACCTTTCCAACACGATCCGTCGCGGCACTATTCCACCCGCCCCTCCTCAGAGCTGGAACCGGCGGTGCCGTTCTTCCACGCAGACCGAGATCGCGTACTCGGTGTAGAACTCCGCGCGTCCGCGTTGCTGTGCGGCACGATGTTCCGGGTCGTCCCGCCACCCGGCGTGGTGGTCGTGGCTGTCGAAGACGACGATCGACACCCGCTCGCCGTCGTCGGCGGTGAACACTTTGTACGACATGAAGCCGGGCATCGCAGCCGCGCGCTGCTTCATGTGCTCCGCGAGTTCGCCGTAACCGTTCGCATGCGCGTCGGGCCGCAGGCGTGAGCGGAACACGGTGACGACGGGCTTTTCTCGATCGGGCTGCACGACTCACATCATGCCGCGCCATATGGAATCAGCGCAGCCGAGCCGCGCTGATCGCGGCGATCACGAGTACGACGACCGTAATCGCCGCAGCGACATGCATACCGGAGACGAACGTGTGCTGCATCGACTCGACGAACGGCGCCGGGTCGGCCAGCTCGGCCGCGACGGCATGTGCGCCGCCGAGGGTTTCGGCCGCGCCCGCCTGAGCCGAGGTCAGCGCACCGGTGTCGAGCCCGCGTCGGAACACGCCCATCACGATGCTGCCGAGGATCGCGACGCCGGACGCGGTGCCCAGTTCGTACGCCGTTTCCGCGACGGCGGACGCGGCACCTGCCCGCGCAGTCGGCACCGAGCTCACCACGAGGTTCGAGGTGGTCGTCAGCGCGATACCGACCCCAGCACCGATAAGCACGAAGCCGACCACGAACACCCCCGCGCCGGAGTCGGCCGACGTGCCGAGCATGATCGCCGCACCTATCGCGGACAGCGCCACCGCGCCCGCGAGGACCGCTCCGACCCGGTAGCGGCGGAGCAGCCACGCGCCGAGGAGCGAGGCGAGCACGCTGGTCGCAGTGCCGGGCAGCATCAGCAGTCCCGCCTGCAGCGGCGAGTTGCCGAGCACCAGTTGCAGGTACTGTGCGCCGAAGAAGAGCACTCCGGCGAGCGCGAATACCGACAGGAAGTCGGTGCCGACGGCGGTGCGGAACCGCGGCCGGCGGAACAGCCGCAGATCGATCATCGGCTGCTCGAGGATGCGCTGGCGTTGCGCGAATGCGACGCCCGCGCCGATACCGACGAGTCCGATCATGGCCAGCGTGATGCTCGGGCCGTGCGCCGCAGTTTCCTTGATCGCGTACACGATCGGCAGCATCGTCGCCATCGACAGCAGCGCGCTGGGAATGTCGAAGCGGCCCGGATTGGGGTCGCGCGATTCGGGGATCAACATCGGGCCGAGCACGATCAGCACGAGCATCAGCGGGATGTTCACCAGGAACACCGAGCCCCACCAGAAGTGCTCGAGCAGCCAGCCGCCGACCAACGGACCGACCGCGGCGCCGCCGCCGGCCATCGCGCTCCACACCGCGATCGCGGTGACGCGTTGACGCGCGTCGGCAAAGATCGCGCGGATCAGTCCGAGGGTGGCCGGCATCAGCGTCGCACCGGCGATGCCCTGTAGCGCGCGGGCCGCAATCAGCATCATCGGGCTCACCGCGAATGCGGCGAGCAGCGACGCGAGACCGAATCCGGCGGCACCGATCAGCAGCAGCCGGCGTCGCCCGATCCGGTCGCCGAGCGACCCCATGGTGACGAGTAGGCCGGCGAGGACGAACGAGTAGACGTCGATGATCCACAGCAACTGCGGACTGCTCGGCGCGAGGTCGGCGCTGATGAACGGGAGCGCGACATCGAGCACCGTGGCGTCGATCGCGATCAGCAGGACCGCGAACGCCAGGACCACCAGCCCTGCCCATTCACGTACGCCTGCCCGCGCATGCACCGCCGTGGGGGCGGTCATGACCGTCACTTCGCTCACCTCTCTTGGGCGCACGGACCTCGCCGCACACCCTCTTATTTCTGACTGAACGGAACCGTTCAGTCGATCTGATCGACTGAACGGTTCCGTTCAGTCGATCCCCGGGGTGGCCACAACAGTGGTGAACCGTCCAGCCGGTACACCAAGACTAGCACTAAACCGTCCAGCCGGTACAGTGCCTGATACCGTGACGGCATGAACTCCACCACCCGCGACCGGATCCTGGATGCCGTCGAACAACTCCTGCTCGACCGGGGCGTACAGCAGGTGACCCTGGAGGCGGTCGCCAACGAAGCGGGCGTTTCCAAGGGTGGGTTGCTCTATCACTTCAACAACAAGGACGCCCTGCTCGCCGGCATGGTGCGCCGCCTTGGTGAGCGCGCGGACCGCCAGCTCGCCGACGCGGTGCAGGCAGGTGAGTCCGTCGCCGAGTGGTACCTCGCGCCGGGTGATTCCAACGACGAGCTCGAGGTCGCCCTGTTCCGCTCGATGCTCGCGGTCATGCGCAGCGTCGACGCCCCGGACAGCGAGGTGCAGCGGGCGATGGTCGACGTGATGCGGTCCTGGGATTCCGGGGTGCAACGCGAGATCGACGACCCGGTGCAGGCCGAGATCGTGCGGCTCGTCGGCGACGGCCTGTACCTCGGCGCGCTGCTCGGGCTGCCCGACCCCGATCCCGAGCTGCACCGGCAGGTCGTGGCCCGGTTGCTCGGACGCTGATCGCTCGGCGCGCGCGTCCGGGCCGCTCGTCGTAGGTTCGGGCGAATACCCGCCGACGCGAGGAGCCGCCGTGACCGCAACCGCCGTGCGCGGCCACGCAATCTCGTTCCGCGGCGACCCGTTTCTCGTCGCGGACGCCCTGATCGACATCGAGGACGCGCTGATCCTTACCGAGGACGGCATCATCACCGCGTTCGGCCCGTGGGTGCAGTTTCGCGACCGGGTCCCGGACGGCGTCGACGTCGTGCACTACCCCGACGCGATCCTGTGCGCCGGATTCGTCGACACCCATGTGCATTACGTGCAGACCGCGATCATCGGTGCATTCGGTGCGCAGCTGATCGACTGGCTCAACAGCTACACGTTCAAGGCCGAGCAGCGCTTCGCGGACCGGGCGCATGCGCAGGCCGCGGCGACCGTGTTCTTCGACGCGCTGCTCGCGAACGGCACCACCACAGCACTCGCGTTCGCCGCCATGTATCCGCAGTCGGTGGACGCATTCTTCGAGGAGTCGCTGCGCCGCGGCACCCGGATGATCGGCGGCAAGGTGCTGATGGACCGCAACGCCCCGGAGCCGCTACTCGACTCGCCGCAGACCGGTTACGACGACTCGAAGGCGCTCATCGCCAAATGGCACGGCCGCGGCCGCAACCAGTACGCGATCACACCACGCTTCGCGCCGACGAGTAGCCCGAAACAGCTCGAACTCGCCGGCACACTCTGGCGCGAGTCGCCGGGAACCTACGTGCACACCCACGTCTCGGAGAACTTGAACGAAATCAGTTGGGTGCGTGAGCTTTTCCCGGAACGATCGGGCTATCTCGACGTGTACGACCACTACGGTCTGCTCGGCCCGCGCACCGTCCTCGCGCACGGCGTGCATCTCACCGACGCCGAGCGACGGCGGGTCTTCGACGCCGGGGCCGCGATCGCGCACTGCCCGACGTCCAACCTGTTTCTCGGCAGCGGGCTGTTCGCGCTCGGTGCGGCGAAGGATCCGGCGGCGCCGCTGCACGTGGGGTTCGGCACCGACATCGGTGCAGGCACGACCTTTTCGCTGCTGACCACGATGAACGAGGCCTACAAGGTGGCCGCGCTGAACTCCTATCGGCTCGATGCAGTGAAGTCGTTCTACCTTGCCACCCTGGGTGGGGCGACGGCGCTCGCGCTGGACGACAAGATCGGCTCGCTCGCGGTCGGCAAGGAGGCCGACTTCATCGTCCTCGACACCAAGGCCACCCCGCTGCTCGAATATCGCACTGCACATACGGATTCAGTGGAGGAACTCTTGTTCGTGTTGTCCATCATGGGCGACGACCGGGCGGTGGCCGCGACCTACATCGCCGGCACACCGGCCTACCTGCGCCACGCCGCACGCTAGGCGCGCCTCGGCAGCAGGCTCACATACGGCGGTGGCGGCGAAACACCACGCCTGAGGCTCTCCCACCTGGGACCATGGCGGCAGAGGCACCCACCACCGCTGATCGAAGGACGACCGATGTCGGACTCTCACTCCGGCTATGCGCGGGCGACAACCACGTTTTTCGCCGACCGCGTCGCCGGGCGGCTCGGCGGCCCGGAAGCCTGGACCATCTGGATCCTCGCGACCGTATTCGTGGTCTGGCTGTTCGCAATTCAGACCGGCTACGCGGTCGTGTCGCCGCAGATCCAGCAGGACGCCGGCCTCAGCCTCGCCCAGATCGCCACGGCCGCATCGACCTACACGGTGACGTTCGCGATCTGTCAGTTCTTCTCGGGTGCCCTGCTCGACCGCTACGGCACCCGCCCGCTGCTCGCCGGCGCCGTCGCGCTGGTCACCGCGGGCGCCTTCCTCTACGCCGCGACCACCGGGTTCGCCGTGCTGCTCCTCGCGCAGGTGGTGCTCGCGATCGGCGCGTCGTTCGGCTTCGTCGGCGCCGGCTATGTCGGCGGGAAGTGGTTCGCGGCGGCACGGTACGGACTGATGTTCGGGCTGGTGCAGATGTGTGCGTCGCTCGGTTCGGCGATCGGTCAGCCGGTGATGTCGGCGTTGCTCACGCTGATGACGTGGCAGCAGCTGCTCGCCGGATTCGCCTCCGCCGGTGTGCTGCTCACCATCGCGTTCGCACTGCTCGTGCGCAACCCGGTCGCAACCGAGACCGGCCGTGCACACGGCAATGTCGGCACCGAGATCGTGCACAACCTCGCCGCCTGCTTCCGCAACCGACAGGTCGTGCTGTGCGCGGTGTTCGCCGGGGCGTCGTTCGGGACGATGCTGTCCGTCGGTGTGCTGTGGGGTCCGCGGGTTCAGGAAGCTCGCGGTGCCACAGCGGGTTTCGCAGCCGTGCTCACCGCACTGGCTTGGCTCGGCCTGGCCCTTGGTGCGCCCGCGATCAACCTCGTCTCGAATCGCTGGCACTCCCGCAAGCTGCCCGCCGAAGTCGGTCTGCTGCTCGAGGCGGTCGCGGTCGTGCTGTTCATCTACGGCCCGGCCAACGGTCCGGGCGCGAGCGTCGTGGTGATGTTCGCGGTCGGTCTGTTCGCGGGCACGCACATGCTCGGCTTCACCATCGCGGGTGAATCGGTCCCACCGAACCTGCTCGGCAGCGCCGCCGCCGTCGTCAACGGCGTCTGCTTCCTGGTCGGCGGAGCACTGCAGGCGATTCCCGGCTATCTACTTCCGGACGATCCCGATCTCGCGGACTTCCGCAGGGCGCTGTGGATCATGCCCCTGACATTGCTGATCGGGCTGGTGGCGACGCTCGGGCTGCGGGACCGCAGTAGCAGTAGCTAGGCGGTCGCGACCTCGGGCAGCGTCGCGCTCACCACCACCTCGTGCACGAATCCGAGTTTCGCGGCCACGGCACTGTTGAGGTCGAACGGGTAGAGGTCGCGCTTGCCCATCGACTTGTTGATGAGATTGAAGAACACGGTGGCTCGCTTCCAGTCCCACACCATCCGACCGATGGGCTCGTCGCGATAGTTGCGCAGCGGCACCACATCTTCGATCGGATACCCGCGCTCGAGGTTGGCGTGGAACACCACATCGGCCGCGGCGGTGGTCTGCAGGGTGTCCGCGATGTGCAGGTAGTGCGCGAAGCATTCCGCGAAGTCCTCCCACGGGTGCATCGTCGCGTACTCGGAGATGTGCGATCGCCGCCAGTCCTCGGGCGGGCCGAACTTGTAATGCCGGTCGATCGCGTCCTGGTAGCTCGCGCGTTCGTCGCCGAACACCTCGCGGCATCGGTCGATCATCGGACCGTTCTCCACGAGCACGCTCTGGTAGTAGTGGCCGATCTCGTGGCGGAAGTGACCGAGCATGGTTCGATACGGCTCGCCGAGTGCCACCCGCAGCCGCTCCCGGTAGTCGTCGCGGGTTTCCACGAGGTCGATGGTGATCACGCCGTTCGCGTGCCCGATCATCACCTTTTCACCGTTGGAGTAGCTCGACACCAGGTCGAAGGCCAGCCCACCCTCGCGCTCGTAGTAGGGCACGATCGGCAGGCCGAGATCCCGCAACTGAAACACCAGGCGGCGCAGCGCCATCCGCGCATCGGCGAGTTTCTCCATGGCAATCGTGTCGTCCGGGTCGGGCCGGCGCCGGACCAGCGAGCAGGCCAGGCACAACGCGGTGTCGGCGTCGTCGGCGACGAGCCAATTGCACCGCCAGTGCCGGTTCGCACAGGGGTGCCACTGCGTTCCGTCGACCTCGATACCGATGTCCTCGTCGTCGTCGACCCGCACCATCCTCTCGCTCGGCAGGTGCAGGCCGACCTGCGTGCCGCAGGATTTGCACGACTCATCCTCGAACGCGATGAATCCACGGCAACGCGGGCAAGAGAACGCGATCATCGAGTGCCTCCCGACTCTGGGACACGTGAGCTCAAACCAAGACAGCGAGAGTCTGACAGTTTCGGCGCGCGGGCGGGAGGTTTCGATGCCTTACCGTGACTGCGGCAATTTCGTTCGACCACGCGGTGCCGGCTTGGCCGACGGCGGCGGCACCATCGGCCCGATATCACCGTCTGGTGCCTCGTCGAGATCCACCATCACCGGTGCGTGGTCGCTCGGCCCGGTGCCCTTGCGCGCCTGCCGATCGATCCACGCGGCCCGCACCCGCTCGGCGACCGGTGCACCGGCGAGCACGAGGTCGATGCGCATACCGAGGTTCTTGTGGAACATCCCGGCGCGGTAATCCCAGTAGCTGAACACCCGCTCGTTCGGCCAGCGGTCGCGGACCACATCGTGCAGGCCGATGTCCTGCAGTTCGGCTAGCGCGGCACGCTCCGCCGGGGTGACGTGGGTCTGACCGACATACGCGTCGGGATCGAACACGTCCGCATCGGTGGGGGCGATGTTCATGTCACCGCAGACCAGGACCTCGGGCGGCCCGGCTGCGACGTTCGCGCGCAACTTCGCCAGCCATTCGAGCTTGTACTGGTAATGCTCGGAGTCCGGCACTCGACCGTTCGGCACGTACAGCGAGTGCACCCGGACACCGCCACAGGTGGCCGACACGGCGCGCGCCTCGACATGCGGAAAGCCGGGGGCGCCGGGCAGCCCGGTCACCACGTCGGTCAGTCCGACTTTCGAGAGGATCGCGACGCCGTTCCATTGCGGCTCGCCATTGGCGGCGAACTCGTAGCCCCGCTCGGCCAGCTGATCACCGAGCAGGTCCGCGAAGGCCTCGGTGCCGACCTTGAGTTCCTGCAGGCACACCACGTCCGGACTGCGTTCGTCCAGCCAGGGCAGCAGCCGAGGCAGCCGCTGCTTGACCGAGTTCACATTCCACGTCACGACCCGCATGTGCCCACCGTAGCGGGCACCCGGGCGCGGTTCGAGGGTGTCGTGGTGGGTGCGGGCGCCGCTAGCCGGCGCTCGTGTAGTTCTGCCCCCGGTAGTTCTGGTCCTGGTGGTATTCCTGGCCGTCGTAATTCTGCTCGTCGTAGGACCGGTTGTCGGTATCCGACTCGTCGTCGTAGTAATCGTCGTACTCGTCGGGATTGTCGAGGCTGTCCTGGATGGCGGCCTGTGCCTCCGGCGGCAGGTTGTTCAGAATCTGGCGGACCCGCTCCCGGCGCCGGCCCACAGCCTTACGCTCGGGCATCCCCGGCGTCGCCTTGATCTGCGGAATGATCCCCGTGACCTCTTCCGCGCCACCATGATGATGACCCGCATCCGCCATGGCCTGCTCCTCGGCCATCTGCGACTCGTCCTTCTCCTCGCTCATCCCGATCGGCCCCAACCGCCGACCATTGATGAACTGCTTGACCACCGGCTCCTCGCTGGTCAACAACACCTCACGCGGACCGAACATCACCAACTGCCGACGAAACAACATCCCGATGTTGTCGGGCACCGTCCGCGCCAAGTTGATGTTGTGCGTCACGATCAGAATCGTCGCGTCGATCTGCGCATTGATATCGATCAACAACTGCGACAAATACGCCGTACGCACCGGATCCAGACCCGAGTCCGGCTCATCGACCAGAATGATCTGCGGATCCAACACCAACGACCGCGCCAACCCCGCCCGCTTACGCATACCACCGGAAATCTCACCCGGCAGCTTGTTCTCCGCCCCCAACAAACCCGTCAGCTCGAGCTTCTCCATCACGACCTTGCGGATATCGGACTCCGACTTCTTCGTATGCTCACGCAACGGGAACGCCACGTTGTCATACAAATCCATCGACCCGAACAACGCGCCATCCTGAAACAGCACACCGAACAGCTTGCGGATCTCGTAAAGCTCCTTGTGCGAACACGTCGTGATATCGGTGCCGTCGATCATGATCGAGCCCTCTTCCGGGCGCAGCAAACCGATCAACGACTTCAAAAACACCGACTTACCCGTACCCGACGGACCCAGCAACGCCGACACCTCACCCGAAGGCAACGTCAACGACACGTCCTGCCAAATCGTCTGCGAACCGAATCGCTTCGTCACGTGATGGGTGCTGACCTCGACGCCCACGCTTGTCCTCCCCAGGTCGATCGGCAAGCAACACCCGCCGAAGTTGTGGCTTCGGTCACCATACCTGACAGAATGTTTTACCAGTCTCTCGAGTTCGACATTGTGCCGCACCCGTAGGCGAAGTGAGGCTCCGCCGTGGCAATGCGGTGGACCCTCGAACTGGTCAGGTGACCGATACCCTGGGGGTTTAGGCCCGCACCCTCGGCCGCTGCGCGGCGAGCCGGACCGGCGCATTGTCGACGCCGTAGCCGTCGTAGCCGTCGAATCGCTGCAGGAACTCGAAAAACACCCCACCGACCGTGCGGGTATAGAAATGCACGAAGTACCCGCCATCGCGGCCGGGGCCCCGGTCGTAGAGCAGGCTGAGGTCGCGCAGCTCGCCGACCAAGGTCGCGTCGAGGCCGAAACGCCCGGCCAGATAGTCGTAGTAGTTGTCGGGGACATCGAGAAACGCGAGTCCGGCGGCGCGCGCTGCGCGGGCCAGTCCGATCACGTCACTGCACCCGAATGCGACGTGCTGCGGCAGCTGCGCCGCCGCGAGGACCTGCGGTGCGACGTTGAGCGGAATTCGTACGGCACCGTCGGCGGTACGAATGACCTGACTGCGGATCAGCCCGGTGGGACCCGGCAGCTGGCCGGGAGCATCCGCAGTCAGGCCGAAGACACTGGTGAGGAAGAGGACGGCGTCGTCGGCGGTCTGCCACGGCTGGGACAGGTTGACGTGGTCGATGCCCTGCACGGCGCTCGGCCCCTCGGGCAGGCCGTCACGGAACTCGCCGACCCAGGCCGGCGTCCCGGTCGGCGGATCGGTGACCCAGAAGAGCTCGGTCCCGTCGGGGGCGATCGCCGCACCGAAGGATTGCTCGGTGGCGTAGGTCCGTCGATAAGCGACCGGCGCCATCAGTTCCGCCGCGCGACGCGAGGTCGCGTCGGCGTCGGGCACCCGCAGTCCGACCGCGGCGACATGCGGCAGTTGGTCACGCGCCTGCTGCTCATTGAGGACCACTCGCGCCGATCCGGCACTCCACAACGACACCGGCTTGCTGCGATGTCGGCCGCGCGGGGTGAAACCGAGCTGTCCGAGCAGCACCTCCACCTCGCTCGTGTCCTCGGCTTTGATCTCGACGAAATCGAACCCGTTGGGCGGCTTCGCCTCGGTCATCGGGATGAGCTGCAGTTCGTCCTGTAGCCACAGCAACGATCGCAACGCGTGCACCGCGGTGGGACCGGGGTCGGTCTGCCGGAAGGTGTCGTTGAAGACCTCGAGCGACAACGGGCCGTCGTATCCGGCGGCGATCACGTGCCGGACGAACCCCGCAAGGTCGAAGGCCCCTTCACCGGGGAACAGGCGATGGTGCCGACTCCACGACAACACGTCCATGCTCAATGCGGGTGCGTCGGCGAGTTGCAGGAAGAGGATCTTGTCGGCCGGAATCTGCTCGATCCCGGCCGGATCGTGGCCGCGCGAGAGAACGTGGAAGCTGTCCAGGCAGACCCCGACCGCGGGGTGGTCCGCGAGTTCGACGATGCGCCAGGCGCGCCGATAGTCGTCGACGAAACGCCCCCACGCCAGCGCCTCGAAGGCGATGCGGATGCCGTACTCCGTGGCCAAGTCGCCGATGCGGCGCAGCTGATCGGCCGATACCTCGTCGGAGTCGATAGTCGCCGTGGCGACGTTGCTGCACACCAGGACCAGGTCGATGCCGAGCCGCTGCGCGGTGGCGAAGGTCGCGCCGGCGCGCCGCAGGTTGTCGGCGAAGGTCTGCTCGTCCACACCCTCGAGATCGCGCAGCGGTTGGTAGAGGTACAGCTTCAGGCCGAGCCGACCGGCCAGCGCACGGATCTCTTCCGGCGAATGGTCGCTCGCGATCAGGTCCGGTTCGAAGATCTCGACTCCGTCGAATCCCGCCGCCGCGCACGCATGCAACTTCTCGACGAGTGATCCGGACAGCGAGACGGTCGCGATCGAGGCTTCCATCACACAAATGTACCAATTGGTTAATTGTCGAACAAGGCCTCGACAACGCCCGGCCCCGCTCGCAGTAAGCTCATCCGCCGTGGCCGCAAAGCCGAAAGCCGAACTCCAGCGCGATGCCGAACGCACCCGGGCCGAGTTGCTGACGGTCGCCACCGAGGTGTTCGCCGAGTCCGGGTACTCGGGCGCCCGAGTGGACGAGATCGCCGAGCGCACCCGCACCACCAAGCGCATGATCTACTACTACTTCGGCGGTAAAGAGGGCCTCTACCTGGCCGTTCTGGAGCAGGCCTACCGCGGCATCCGCGAGGCCGAACAGCGCTTGAAGGTCGATCATCGCGATCCCGTGGAGGCGATCCGGCGCCTCGCCGAGGTCACCTTCGACCATCACATCGCCCACGACGCGTTCATCCGCCTGGTCTCGATCGAGAACATTCACCGCGGCGAATTCATCCGCAAGCTGGCCGACCTGCCACAGCTGTCGGCGCCGGCGACATCGCTGCTCGACGAGATACTGCGCGACGGCCGCGCGGCCGGTGTGTTCCGCAACGACGTCGTCGCCTTGGATGTGCACCTCCTGATCAGCTCCTATTGCGTGTTCCAGGTCGCCAACAAGTTCACCTTCGGCTACCTCTTCGACGTCGACCTCACCGAAACGTCACAGCGCGCTCACCTGCGCAGAATGATCGGCGACGTCGTCGTCGGCTGGCTCACCAGCAACGCCTGAGCAGAACTCGACGCTCTCCGACTCGGTCGTCCGACCAGCGAACTCTCCGAGATTCCCCTCACACTTTTCTCTTGACGCGACGCGGAACACAGTGCTCTAATTTTGCGAACGTACTAGTTCGTACATTACGGAGAGTGGCACATGACGCAGCGTCCGAACGGTTACCTCGTCGGTTTGATCGGCACCGGCGTCGGCCCATCGCTCACCCCGGCCCTGCACATGGCCGAGGGCCGGGCACAGGGCCTCGACTACGTGTACCGGACCATCGATCTGGACACGCTGCAGATCGCGCCGAACCGCATCGGTGAGGTCCTCGACTGGGTGCGCACGCTCGGCTTCGACGCGGTGAACATCACCCACCCGTGCAAGCAGATCGCGCTCGCGCACCTCGACCGGATCGATCCGGCCGCCGCCGCCCTCGGCGCGGTCAACACCGTGCGCTTCACTCCCGACGGCACCGTCGGCCACAACACCGACACCACCGGGTTCGCGCACGGATTCGTCGAAGGCCTGCCCGATGCACCCGTCGACGACGTCGTGCTGGTCGGTGCCGGCGGCGCCGGCACCGCCGTCGCGGACGCACTGCTGCGGCTGGGCGTCGGACATCTCACCGTCGTCGATGTCGACGTCGACCGGGCCACGCAGCTTGCTGCCGCACTGGCCGAGCGCCACCTGCTCGCCCACGTCGATGCCTCGTCGTTCGACAAGTTGTCGGTGCTGCTCCCCGCCGCCGACGGCGTCGTGCACGCGACGCCGATGGGCATGGCCGAGCACCCCGGCATCGCGTTCGATCCGGCGCTGCTGCACCCACGCCCGGAGCGGAGCCTGCGGAGCGACCACAAGCCCTGGGTGGCCGACATCGTCTACCGCCCGCTCGACACCGCGCTGTTGCAGGCCGCGCGCGCAGCCGGGTGCCGGACGCTCGACGGCGGCCACATGGCCGTCCATCAGGCCGTCGACGCCTTCGCCCTGATCACCGGCATCACCCCGGACGCGGAGCGCATGTCGCGTCATTTCCGCCGACTCGTCGCAATCCCTTCCTGAACCCTGTCGCAGCCACGAGAATCCATACCTAGGAGCCCCGACATGACCACCACTTCCCGACCACACCCGCAGGCGCCTGGAGAACGCACGCCACGCCGAGCGGCGCTGGCCAGCTTCATGGGCAGCGCCGTGGAGTACTACGACTTCTTCCTGTTCGGCGCGGCCGCGGCGCTCATCTTCCCGCACGTGTTCTTTCCCTCCGACGACGACGCGGCGCTGGTCATGTCGTTCGCGACCTTCGGGTTCGCCTACATCGCCCGACCGATCGGGGCGGTCATCCTCGGTCACTTCGGTGACCGCGTCGGACGCCAACGAGTACTGATGTTCACCCTCGTGCTCATGGGTCTCTCGACGTTCCTGGTCGGCTGCCTGCCCAGCTACGACAGGATCGGCTGGCTGGCTCCCGTGCTGCTGGTCCTGTGCCGGCTGATGCAGGGCCTGTCCGCGGCCGGCGAACAGGCCGGCGCGAGTTCACTGACCCTCGAACACTCCCCCGACCATCAACGTTCCTTCTTCACCTCCTGGACGTTGACCGGAACCCAGGGCGGATTGATCCTGGCCTCGCTCATCATGATTCCGTTCATGGCGCTGCCCGATGAGGCGAAGTACAGCTGGGGCTGGCGGGTGCCGTTCTGGCTGTCCGCCGTGGTTGTGGTCGTCGCCTACTTCATTCGCCGTCAGCTGCACGAGACCCCGGAATTCACCCAGGCCAAGGAAGCCGGCGAGATCGCGAAGATGCCGCTCGTCCCGCTCATGCGCGATCATTGGCGCGACGTGCTGCGCGTGATCCTCTGCGCGTTCATCGCCGTCGTCTCAACGGTTTTCGCCAACCTCGCGCTCGCCTACGGCAAGAAGGTGGGCCTCGACGCGGACCTCACGCTATGGCTCGTGGTCGTCGCGAATGTCGGCGCCCTGCTCACCCAGCCGTTCTTCGGCAAGCTCGCCGACCGGATCGGCCGCAAGCCGGTGTTCATCTACGGCGCGCTGTCCTCGGCGGCGTTGATGCCCTTCTACATGATCTCCATGAGCCAGGGGAACCACCTGATCACGTTCGCGCTCGCCGTCGCCACCTTCTCGTTCGGCTACGCGGCAGCCAACGCGGTGTGGCCCTCGTTCTACGGCGAGATGTTCTCCACCCGGGTCCGCTTCTCCGGCATGGCAATCGGCACCCAGCTCGGCTTCCTGATGGCCGGTTTCGCGCCGTCGATCGTGACCGCACTCGGCGGCGTCCGGGAGGGCGGCTGGACCGTCATCAGCATCTTCACCGCCGTCATCTGCCTCATCGCCGCGGCCGCCGCGCTCACCGCGCGGGAGACCAAGGACGTGCCTACCGCGCAGCTCGGCACGCGCACCGACGCTGTGTCCCCAAAAGAGCTCGTCCTCCGGTAGGACCGATCCCCGCTTAGCACCAGATCCCCCTCGGACACTGAAGCAATCGGGCACTGAAGCAATCGGAGTACTGACATGACTCGCATCCTGAACACCGACCCGGACAGCGCGTCGGCGAGCCAGGCCGGCATCACCAAAGAGATCGCCGCCATCGAGTCCGCGTACCAGCAGGCGGGAATCGAGGAGACGCAACCCCGTCTCGACTACGCCCCGTATCGCAGCAGCCTGCTGCGTCATCCCACCAGGGAGCTGCAGCACGCGGACCCGGAGACCCTCGAACTCTGGTCGCCGGTGTTCGGTGCGCGGGACGTGGACAAGCTGGAATCCGATCTCACGATCCAGCACAACGGCGAACCGATCGGCGAGCGCGCGCTGGTGACCGGGCGCATCGTCGACGGCGAGGGACGTCCGGTGCGCAGCCAGCTCGTCGAGATCTGGCAGGCCAACGCAGCCGGGCGCTATGTGCACAAGCGCGATCAGCATCCCGCACCGCTCGATCCCAACTTCACCGGAGTCGGGCGCTGCCTGACCGACGACGACGGCTGGTACAAGTTCACCACCATCAAGCCGGGGCCCTACCCGTGGAAGAACCACCACAATGCCTGGCGGCCGGCGCACATCCACTTCTCCTTGTTCGGAACCGAATTCACGCAGCGGATGATCACGCAGATGTACTTCCCCGGTGACCCACTCTTCGCGCTGGATCCGATCTACCAGTCGATCACCGACCAAAAGGCCCGCGATCGCCTCGTCGCCAGCTACGACCACGACGTGACCACGCACGAATGGTGCACCGGCTACCGCTGGGACATCGTGCTCACCGGATCGGACCGCACCACGTTCGAGAATGCCGAAGGAGAGCCGCGATGAGCCTCATTGCCGCCACACCGGGACAGACCATCGGCCCGTTCTACGGATACGCGCTGCCCTACCCGGGCGGCAACGAACTCGTGCCGGCGCAGTCCCCCGGTTCGATCCGTTTCCACGGCACCGTGACCGACGGCGACGGCATGCCCGTTCCCGACGCGATGCTGGAGATCTGGCAGGCCGACGCCACCGGCGTGGTCTCCCGCGCCGCCGGATCGCTCCGCCGGGATGGGTGGACCTTCACCGGCTGGGGGCGCGTATCCACCGATAATGCAGGCGATTTCAGCTTCACTACCGTAGAACCGGGCGCCACCGAACCCGGCAAGGCGGCGTACATCCTCGTGACCGTCTTCGGCCGAGGCCTGCTCAATCGGCTGTTCACTCGAGCATACGTCCCCGGGCCGAATATCGTGAAAGAACCACTGCTGCAATCACTTCCCGCGGACCGGCGAGACACGCTCATCGCGCAACGAGATGCGGAGGGCCTGCGCTTCGACATCCACCTGCAGGGCGAAGACGAGACCGTCTTTCTGCGGTACCCCGGGCACGGCTGAGCGAAATGTTCAGTCGCCGGTTCGGGTGCCGGCGATGTTCCATTGCGTCGTGCTGGGGCAGTCACCCGATCGGGTTTGCGTCCACACGCCGGCCAGGGTCTGCACCGGGCCGGAACCGCTGTCCGTACGGGTGAGGTCGCTGCGCATCACGACGTCCCCGCGCTGCGCGGCAGCCGGATCCCTGCCCGAGCAACTGACCGCGCGGGTCGTCATCTCCGTCACCCAGTGGCCGTCGACGTAGTCGTAGAGCAACACCTTGCGGGGCTCGACGGACGTACGCAGCGCCTTGCAGGTCACGCCGTCGCGGGTGCAGAACGAATCGAACGTGACGTCGGCGCTCTCCTGCGCCGCGTCCTGCATGCCCGGTAGGTCGGCGTCGGTCAGCTCGAGCCGGTATTTTCCGTCCAGTGCCGCGCCCGGGTACTCCGCCAACGCCGGTGCGATGGTGTCGGCGTCGGGCAACGTGATCGCGGGGTCCGCGTCCCCGATCCGGCGCAGCGATTGAACGCCCTCGGAGGAGTTGGTACACACGCCGCCGATCACCACTGTGTTCGTCGCGGTGAATGCCCCGTCACCGGCTGCCTCGTCCGGCACAATCGTCATCCGCACCCAATAGGGCTGGTTCTCGCCGAGTGGTGCACCGGTGGTCGGGTCGGTGCACGACGAACCGGTCGAGGCTTGCACCGTCGACCACTCACCGTCGCGGTAGTCGAAGACCATCGACGCCGTCTCGTTGGGCGATTTCGCGGAGACAACACTGATGCAGGGACCGGTCGCATCGTCGCAGTCGGTGCGGATCGTCCACGTCGCAGGGTTTTCCGCGGCGACCGGCTTTCCGTTCGTGCTCACCCACTTCGACGCGTAGGTGCCATTCAGCGCGAGGCCCGGGTTCGGTGCATCGGTGGCCGCGGCTTCGGAGTCCGCGTCATCGGAATCGGCGGAGCAGGCCCCGAGCGGGAACGTGAGGGCGGCGAGCGCGGCAGCGGGCAGCACGAACGCGCGGTGGCGGGGCATTGAGCGCATCATCGCCAGACCTTTCGAGGACGGGTCCGCGACCCGGGCTCAGTATGCACAGACTTGCCGGGTATGCGTAGTGCGAGCGTGCGGTTCCGCTACGACCGGCCGATCAGGTCGATGTGCAGGGTGTCGACGATCGACTCGGCCGGCGGACCGATCCGGGTGGTCGTCGTGTACGTCGCCTGAACCAGGTAGACCCAGTGGTCCTGTGTCGCAAGAACATAGCGGTTCTCGGTGAACAATGAGTGCTCTTGCAGGCGGTAGGTTCCGCGGATGCACGCCGAGCGATGACCCTGATGCAGACCCCGTTCCTCGCTCAGGGTCGTCCACGACGGGAGCTGAGAGGCATCCTGGAACGCCATGCTCAACGCCATGTCGAGGTTCCCGAAGAACGCCGCTCTTGTTATCAGCACCACGGCATTTGGTGCGAAGCCGTTCTCGGCGCTCGCGGGGTCGGCGACGATCAAGTAGGCGTCGGGAGCAATTTCGGTTCCGATCTGGACCCAGTCGGCGGGAAGCAGGAGCGAGGCGATCACCCGCTCGTCGCCCTGGCGGACGGGACTCATCTCCTGGCTCTGAGCGCGCATGTATTCGGCGAGGGTTTCCGGGACCGCGGACACGTCGTTCACGCTCGAATCCCACCTTCCCAGAGGGGATCTGTCAAAGGGCGAGTCGGCGCGGCCGATGGGAGCAAAGTTGTTCGCATGACGCAACCGGGTTACGACGCGTTCGCCGACGAATACGCGCAACGGTTCCCCGATCCGTACCAGGCACCGTTCGAGCGGCACGCAGTCGCGATCTTCGCGGAGCAGGTCCACCAAGCCAACGCACCAGGCGTGGTCGTGGACGTCGGCTGCGGCATCGGACACGTCACCGCAGATCTGTACCGGCGCGGATTACGCACACTCGGCTGCGACCCCAGTCCGGGGATGCTCCACTTCGCGCGCGAGGCTCACCCCGAACAGACCTTCGTGGACGATGACGCAACCCTGACGCTGATCACCGAGCCGATCAGCGCCATCCTCGCCCGCTTCAGCCTCATCCACATCGACCCCGCCGGGGTGGAAGCCGTCCTGCACGCCTGGGCCGCCCGCCTGCCGCGGGAAGCACCCGTTCTGATCGCCACGCAGTCGAGCGACGAACCGGGATCGGCGCTCGAGTTCGACCACGCCGTGGCTCCGGCCTGGCGATGGCATCCCGACGAACTCCATCGGGTGCTGGACGCTTGTGGCTTCGTCGAGAACTGGCGGTTGGTGAGTCGTCCCGGCGGCATTCACCGCTTCCCCTCGGTGCACTTACTCGCGCACCGCCGGTGACGTGGAACCGCGCAAGCATTGGACAAAGAAAGGGCCGAGCCGCCAATCTGCGGCCCGACCTCGTCAGCGATTCGAACCGAATCACTCATATTTTGTGGGCGAAGGGGGACTTGAACCCCCACGTCCCGAAGGACACTGGCACCTGAAGCCAGCGCGTCTGCCATTCCGCCACTCGCCCGAGCAACGAACCGGAACACTATCACGCAACCGTTTCAACCCCGAAAACGGGGGGCTGACCTGGGGCGCAGGTCATATGCACCAGTGCGGAAAGTGGTCAACGGCACGGTACGAGTGTTACCGGTGTGGGTAATGCTGGATATCATGCAGGGTACGTCCGGCACGGGTTGACACGCTGGGCGTCGGGGGCAAAAAGCGCGAAGGGCGCGGGAGTCGTCGGAAGGAGGCAGCGGTGGGGATTGTTTCGCGGTTCGAGCGCAAACTCCAGAGCGCTGTCGGCGATGCGTTCGCCCGGGTGTTCGGCGGGAGCGTGTTGCCGCAAGAGGTGGAGAGCGCGCTCGAGCGTGAGGCCGCCGATCGGGTGCGCGCACTCGACGGTGGGCACCGGCTCGCGCCCAACAGTTACGTCATCTCGATCAACTCCTCGGACCACGAGCGCCTGGCCGCCGATCACGACCTCGCGGTGCGCACCTTCTCCACGTACCTCGACTCCTACATTCGGGAGCAGGGCTGGCAAACCTACGGAGACGTGCGCGTCGAGTTCGAGGCGTCACCTAATCTGCACACCGGTCAATTTCGTGCGCACGGCCGCGTCGACCCCGACGCCGGCTCGCGTTCGCGGGAACGGCCGACCCGAGGTCCGGATCCCCATCCGAATTTCCCCCAACCAGGAGCAGGCCACATGACGCAAAACCCCGGCCACGATCCCGGCGGTGCCGCCGGGGAACCGGACGACGCCAAGCGCGGGTACGCGGCCGCCGAAGCGGGCGCCCAGCGCAACGGCGCCTACCGGGCCTCGGGGACAGCAGATGGCGCGTCCCGCGGCGGCTACCCAGGTGGAGCACCACAACAGCAGGGTGACCAGCCCGCGCCCGGTTCCGACGACCGTGGCCGCGGCCCGGGCAGCTTCTCCGACCGCAGTTTCTCCGACCGCGGCGATCAGGGCGGTCGTGGCTACCCGGACGACCGCTACGCACCGCGCGGCGGCTACCCACCCCAGCCCGGCTACGGCGCCGAGCCGTACCAGGACCGCGCCTACGAGGGCAGCTACGACGACCGCGGCCAGGAACCTTATGAGCCGCGGGGCTACGAGGACGCCTACCGCGAGCGCGGGTACCCGCCGCCGCAGCGCCAGGGCGGCAACCCCGAGGAGCGCTACGGCAACGATCCGCAGCAATCCGGCCAGCGCTACGAGCCCGGATACGCCGATCACGGCTACAGCGACCACGGCTACCCCGAGCACGAACAGGGCGAGGAGGGCTATCGCGACCGGGGCCAGGTGCCCGAGCCGTCGTACCAGGATCCGCGCTACGACGGCTCCTACGCACCACCCGCGCAGCCGGGCGCCGGGTACGGCGGAGACGCCTATTCGCAGCAGCCCGGTTACGCCTATCCCGGCTACAACGCCGGGTACGAGCGCCGCGACTACAACTACAGCCGCGGGTACGACCGCGGCGGCTATTCCTCGGTCTACACCGCGACGCTGCAACTCGACGACGGCAGCGGACGGATGTATCAGCTACGTGAGGGCAGCAACGTGGTCGGGCGCGGCCAGGACGCACACTTCCGGCTACCCGATACCGGCGTCTCACGCCGCCACTTCGAGATCCGCTGGGACGGCCAGGTCGCCATGCTCGGCGACCTCGGATCCACCAACGGGACCTCGGTCAACGGCGCTACCGTGCAGGACTGGCAACTGGCCGACGGCGACGTGATCCGTGCCGGGCATTCCGACATCATCGTGCGGATCGTCTGATTGCCGCCGCCGGTCGGCGCGCGCCTTCGTGCTGCCTCGCGGACCGAAATTTGACCATATTGTCGTGGGACCGCGCCGCCGCGGCGCCCTCAACTTGTCGTGATCGCGATCCCGCAGACCCTATGATGCTGCCAGCACATACACGCTCGGCGAGAATGTGCTTGTTAACCGTCGATATCGGGGTCGACGCGGGAGGAGGTGTACCGCTGCTGTGCAGGGTTTGATCTTGCAGCTCACACGGGCGGGCTTCCTCATCCTCCTCTGGCTGTTCGTGTGGGCGGTGCTGCGCACGCTACGCAGCGACATCTACGCAGCCAGCGGCATGCGCGTGCCCGTCCGGACATCGCGCAGCGCCTCGATGTGGTCGTCGCTGAACCGGCAGAAGGACGCCCGCTACCTCGTGGTTACCCAGGGCTCGCTCGCCGGTACCCGCATCTCGCTGGGCACTCAGCCAGTGCTGATCGGTCGCGCCGACGACTCCACCCTCGTCCTCACCGACGACTACGCCTCGACCCGACACGCCCGGCTCTCGCCACGCGGTTCCGACTGGTACGTCGAGGACCTCGGGTCGACGAACGGCACCTACCTGGACCGCGCGAAAGTGACGACCGCCGTCCGAGTTCCACTCGGCACCCCGGTCCGGGTCGGCAAAACGGTAATCGAGCTTCGGTCGTGACCCTCGTACTCAGGTACGCCGCGCGCAGTGACCGCGGCCTCGTCCGCGCGAACAACGAAGACTCCGTGTATGCGGGCGCCCGGCTGCTCGCCCTCGCCGACGGGATGGGTGGCCACGCCGCGGGCGAGGTCGCCTCGCAGTTGATGATCGCCGCGCTCGCCCATCTCGACGACGACGAACCGGGCGACGATCTGCTGCGCAAGCTCGAGTCGGCCACCTACGAAGGCAATGCCGCGATCGCCGAGCACGTCGAAGCCGAGCCGGAACTCGACGGCATGGGCACGACGCTCACCGCGATACTGTTCGCCGGCCGCAAGCTCGGCCTGGTGCATATCGGCGACTCGCGCGCCTACCTGATGCGCGACGACCAGCTCGCCCAGATCACCCGCGACGACACCTTCGTCCAGTCCCTCGTCGACGAGGGCCGGATCACCGCGGAACAGGCGCACTCCCATCCGCAGCGCTCACTGATCATGCGTGCACTCACCGGCAACGACGTCGAACCGACGCTCACCGTGCGCGAAGCCCGTGCGGGCGACCGGTACCTGCTGTGCTCGGACGGGCTCTCCGACGTGGTCAGTGACGAAACGATCGCGAACGCCCTGCGCGAGGGCGGCCAGGACGAGTGCGCGGACCGGCTCATCGAACTCGCCCTGCGCAGCGGCGGCCCCGACAACGTGACCGTCGTGGTCGCCGACGTCATCGACCTCGACTACGGCCAAAGCCACCCGATCGTGGCGGGCGCCGCCTCCGACGACGAAGAGGAGCCCGGTCCGGCGCCGAACACCGCGGCCGGTCGAGCCGCGGCGCTGCGGCCGCCACCGGCCCAGGCGCCGAAACGCACACCGGTCGAGCCCGAGCCGGAGCCGCCCAAGAGCCACAAGCTGCGCTGGACGCTGGTCTCGCTCGGCGTCGTCGTGCTGCTCGCGATCGCGGCTGCATTCGGACTGAAGATGGTGCGCGGCAACTACTACGTCGGCGACGACGACAACCGCGTCGTGGTCCTACGCGGGATCCCGACCTCGCTGTTCGGCTACTCGTTGCAGGAGGTGCACCTCGTCGGCTGCGTCGACACCGACGGCCACCTCGTCCTCATCGACCCGGATAGCCGGCCGGCGTCGTGCCGCCTCCTGACCGTCGACGACCTGCAACCCACCGCACGCGAACAGGTGCTCTCCGGGCTCCCGTCCGGGGGGCTCGATGACGCGCGGGCCCAGATGGCTCGCCTCGTCGTCGGCGAACTCCTACCGCTGTGTCCGTCCGCGACCAGCACACCGACGACCTCCACCCCGCCGCCTGCGCCGGTCCCGACGACCGGTGAACCGGCGCCGGTACCACCGGCGCCGAGCACAGAAACCGTTCCGCCCGCGCCCCCGGCGACACCCACGCCGACACCCACGCTCGTTCCCGGCCAAAACTGCAGGGAAGCGAACTGATGGCGGACTCGCAATCTCCGTCCACGGGCTCCATACCCAGTCCGCCCGGCGGTTTCGCCCCCGCCCCACGCCCTTCCACCCGCCGCAACGCGGAACTGATGCTCCTCGTATTCGCCGTCCTGATGACCACGCTGTCGCTGGTGCTGGTCGAGGCCAGCCAGGAGCAGGAGCTCACCTGGGACCTGGTCAAATACGCCTCGGCATACGCCGCGCTGTTCGCCGTCGCGCACCTCGCGGTGCGTCGATTCGCGCCGTTCGCCGATCCGCTGCTGCTGCCGATCGTCGCGCTGCTCAACGGGCTCGGGCTGGTGCTCATCCACCGCCTCGACCTGGCCGAGGCGCAGAACGCCCGCTACAACGCCCTGCCGATCCCGTCGCCGGACGCGAACCAGCAGGTGTTGTGGACCGCGCTGGCGCTGATCTGCTTCCTGGCGGTGCTGATCCTGCTCACCGACTACCGGCTGCTCGCGCGCTACGGCTACACCCTCGGTCTGACCGGCCTCGTCCTGCTGGCCATCCCGGCGATGCTGCCCGGCAGCCTGTCCGAAACCAACGGCGCGAAGATCTGGATCCGGTTGCCCGGCTTCAGCGTGCAGCCGGGTGAGTTCGCGAAGATCCTGCTGATCATCTTCTTCGCCTCGGTCCTCGTCGCGCAGCGCGAACTGTTCACCACCGCAGGCAAACACGTGCTCGGCATGGACTTTCCACGGGCCCGCGACCTCGGCCCGATCCTGGTCGCCTGGATCGTCTCGATCGGCGTCCTCGTCTTCGAAAAGGACCTCGGCACGTCCCTGCTGATCTTCGGCACGGTGCTGGTGATGCTCTACATCGCTACCGAACGGATCGGCTGGCTGGTCATCGGCGGCGGGCTGTTGGCGATCGGGTTCTTCTTCGCCTACCAGGCGTTCGGGCACGTGCGGATCCGCGTCGAAACGTGGCTGCACCCGTTCGACGACTACAACAGCACCGGCTATCAGATCTCGCAGTCGCTGTTCGGGCTCGCGACCGGAGGCGTCGCAGGAACCGGCCTGGGCAGCGGCCGGCCGGGCCAGGTGCCGTTCGCCAAAACCGACTTCATCGTCGCCACCATCGGTGAGGAACTCGGCCTGATCGGGCTCGCGGCGGTGCTGATGCTCTACACCGTGCTGATCGTGCGGGGGCTGCGAACTGCCCTCGCCGTGCGCGACAGTTTCGGAAAGCTGCTCGCCGCGGGCCTGTCGTTCACCGTCGCCATCCAGCTGTTCGTGGTCGTCGGCGGCGTCACCAAGCTCATCCCGCTCACCGGCCTCACCACACCGTTCATCTCCTACGGCGGCTCCTCGCTGCTGGCGAACTACATCCTGCTCGCGCTGCTGATCAAGATCTCCGACGCCGCGCGCGCCCCCGCACCGCCGAAGAAGAAAGCACCCGGACCCATCGCCGACGCCCCGACCGAAATGTTGAGGCGAACGTGAACAAACCCCTTCGCCGCGTCGCCATCGCCGTCATGGTCATGGTCGTCGCGCTGCTCGCCAATGCCACCTACGTGCAGGTCATCAAGGCCGACGACCTGCGCGCCGATCCACGCAATTCGCGGGTGCTGCTCGACGAGTACTCCCGCCAGCGCGGGCAGATCTCGGCCGGCGGGCAGATCCTGGCCGTCTCCGTCCCCACCGACGACCGGTACAAGTACCTGCGCACCTATCCGACGAACCCGGTCTCGCCGAGCAGCCCGCTCGCGTACGCCCCGGCCACCGGCTTCTACTCGCTGCAGTACGGCAGCACCGGTCTCGAACGCGCCGAGGACCCGGTCCTCAACGGTTCGGACAACCGGCTGTTCGGGCGCCGGTTCTTCGACCTGTTCTCCGGCCGCGACCCGCGCGGCGGCAACGTCGTCACCACCCTCAACCCCGCGATGCAGCAGGTCGCCTACGACGAACTGACCGCCAAGGGCTACACCGGCTCGGTGGTCGCCATCGAGCCGAGCACGGGCAATATCCTGGCGATGGTGTCGACCCCGAGCTACGACCCGAACCTGCTGTCGAGCCATGACGGTGCCGCGACAACGCAGGCCTGGGATGAGCTCAGCAGCGACCCGGACATGCCGCTGCTCAACCGCGCGATTTCGCAGACCTACCCGCCCGGTTCGACGTTCAAGGTGGTCGTGACCGCCGCCGCGCTGTCCACCGGCGGCAGCCCGGATGAGCAGCTGACCGCGGCACCGACGATCACACTGCCCAACACCTCCACCACCCTGGAGAACTACAACGGCAGCACCTGCGGTGGCGGGGCGACGGCGTCGCTGCGCGAGGCATTCGCACGATCCTGCAACACGGCGTTCGTCGATCTCGGCATCAAGACCGGGGCCTCCGCGCTGTCCGAACAGGCACTCGGGTTCGGCATCGGCGCGTCACCGAGCGGGATCCCGCTGCCGGTGGCGGGTAGCACCGTCGGGTCCATGCCCGACGACGCGGCGCTCGGTCAATCCAGCATCGGGCAGCGCGACGTCGCGCTCTCCCCGTTGCAGAACGCGGTGATCGCCGCGACCGTCGCCAACGGCGGCACCCGGATGGAACCGCATCTGGTGGCGCAGCTGCAGAGCCCCGACCTGACCGCGCTCGCGACCACCACACCGGTCGCCGTCGGCCAGGCGATCCGGCCGGAGGTGGCGTCCACCCTCACCGACCTGATGATCGGCTCGGAGAACAATACGGCCGGGGGTGGCAAGATCCCCGGGGTACAGATCGCGTCGAAAACCGGCACCGCCGAGCATGGGACCGATCCCCGCAACACCCCGCCGCACGCGTGGTACATCGCGTTCGCGCCGGCACAGAACCCGAAGATCGCGCTCGCCGTCCTCGTCGAGAACGGTGGTGACCGCGCGCTCGCGGCAACCGGCGGTTCGGTGGCCGCCCCGATCGGGCGCGCGGTGATCGCGGCCGGATTGCAGGGCGGGTGACATGGCTCCCATCCGGGTAACGAAACGAACACGACCGCGGCGGACGATGCCAATATCAGCGCCGCCAATTTCGACCAGCCGAGCAACAACCCAACCAAGACCGGATACCGACGAGCGGGAGGCGAACAAGTGCTGAACAACGGCGCAGTAATCGCCGACCGCTACCGGCTGCAGCGGTTGATCGCGACCGGCGGCATGGGCCAGGTGTGGGAGGCCACCGACAACCGGCTCGACCGGCGCGTCGCGGTCAAGGTGCTCAAGACCGAGTTCTCGAACGACCCGACGTTCCGGGAACGGTTCCGCGCGGAGGCGCGCACGACCGCCCAGCTGAACCACTCCGGGATCGCGGGCATCTACGACTACGGCGAGACCATCGACCCGCAGGGCGCCGAAACCGCCTACCTGGTGATGGAACTCGTGCGCGGCGAGCCGCTCAACGCGGTGCTCGGCCGGGTCGGCCGACTCTCGATCCCGCATGCGCTCGACATGCTCGAGCAGACCGGTCGGGCACTCGCCGTGGCGCACGAAGCCGGCGTGGTGCATCGCGACGTCAAGCCGGGCAACATCCTCATCACCCCCACCGGCCAGGTGAAGATCACCGACTTCGGCATCGCCAAGGCCGTCGACTCGTCCCCGGTCACCCAGACCGGCATGGTCATGGGCACCGCCCAGTACATCGCCCCCGAGCAGGCCCTCGGCCAGGAAGCGACCGCCGCCAGCGACATCTACTCGCTCGGTGTGGTCGGCTACGAGGCCCTCGCCGGGCAGCGGCCGTTCGTCGGCGACGGTCCGGTCACGGTCGCGATGAAGCATGTCCGCGATGCGCCTGCGCCGATGCCCGAGGACGTGCCCGCGAACATCCGCGAGCTCATCGACATCACGCTGACCAAGGACCCGTCCACCCGGTACTCCGACGGTGCCGAATTCGCCGACGCGGTGGCCGCTGTCCGGGCCGGCCATCGCCCGCCGGCCCCCGGCGGCACTCCCTCGCGGGTGCTGCCACCGGTCGCCAGTACCGCGTTGATGACCGGCCAGACCAATGGATACGCAGCGGAACCGTTCGACGACGACCGGGCCGGCATGACCCCGACCCAGAAGGCCCTTGCCTGGACCGCGGGTGGGTTACTGCTCGCCGCGCTGCTCGTGACGATGTTCCTCGTCCTCGACAACGGCAGCGGTGACCCGACAGCGCCGAGCACGTCCGTCGTGGCACCCCCGACGACCGCCCGGCCGACAACCGCGCAGCAGTTCACCACGACCACCGTCGAGCCCGAACCAACGACCACCACAGAGCCCGAACCGACGACGACCACGCCCGAGCCCACCACAACGACGGTCGAACCGACCACCACGACGTCGAGCGTCCGTGAGGAATCGACGACCACGCGGACGCTCTTCCCGCAGCTGCCGGGCATTCCGACGGTGCCCGGCGCCGCGTACGACGACGAAGTGACCACGACCGAAACCACGACGACGACCACGACGACGACCACGCCGCCCGCGGGACATCGATGACGACCCCGCGCAAGCTCTCCGCCCGCTACGAATTGGGCGAGATCCTGGGCTTCGGCGGGATGTCGGAGGTGCACAAGGCGCGCGACCTACGGCTCGACCGTGACGTGGCGGTCAAGGTGCTGCGCGCCGACCTGGCCCGCGATCCCACCTTCTACCTGCGGTTTCGTCGCGAAGCGCAGAACGCTGCCGCGCTGAATCACCCCGCGATCGTCGCGGTGTTCGACACCGGCGAAGCCGAAACCGGCACCGGTCCGCTGCCGTTCATCGTGATGGAATTCGTCGACGGCGTGACGCTTCGCGACATGGTCCGGCAGAAGGGCCCGATGCCGCCGCGCCGCGCGATGGAGATCATCGCCGACGTGTGCGCCGCCCTCGACTTCAGTCACCGCAAGGGCATCGTGCACCGCGACATGAAGCCGGCCAACATCATGCTCAACCGCGCCGGCGCGGTGAAGGTGATGGACTTCGGTATCGCGCGGGCGATCGCGGACAGCTCGAGCCCGATGACGCAGACCGCGGCCGTGATCGGCACCGCGCAGTACCTCTCGCCCGAGCAGGCCCAGGGCACCGCGGTCGATGCCCGCTCCGACGTCTACTCGGTCGGGTGCGTGCTCTACGAGATCCTCACCGGCGAACCCCCGTTCACCGGCGACTCGCCGGTGGCGGTGGTGTACCAGCACGTCCGCGAGGATCCACGGCTGCCGTCCCTGGTGCACTCCACCGTGCCGCGCGAACTCGACTCGGTCGTGCTCAAGGCGATGAGCAAGAATCCCGCGAACCGCTATCAGAGCGCCGCAGAGATGCGCAGCGACCTCATCCGGGTGCTCGGCGGGCAGAAGCCGGCCGCGCCGATGGTGATGAACGACGAGGACCGCACCACGATCCTCGGGGGGGACACTCCACCGCCGCGCCGCCCGCGCGAGAGCGAGGATGGCGAGGGCGACGAAGGTAAGCACGGCAAACGCCGCCGATACACGATGCTGGCGCTGATCGCGGTCGCCGTGCTCGCCATCGCCGGCGCGGTGCTGTGGCAATCGAGAGGTTCGGTCGACCAGCTCGAGGTGCCCGATCTCACCGGCGCACCCTCCGAACAGGCCCAGTCGCAACTGCAGGACCTCGGTTTCCGCGTCGAAATCCAGCAGAAACCCGATAGCGAGGTGGAAACGGGCATGGTCATCGCCACCCGCCCGCTGGCCGGATCCCGCGCGGACGCGGGCAGCACCGTGATCCTCGAGGTCTCCACCGGACCCAAGCAGGTTCAGGTGCCGAAGCTGACCGGACTCGACCGCGATCAGGCCGCCGCCGCGCTGGAAACCGTCGGATTGCAGCTCGACGACAACGTCGAGCGGCGACCGTCGAGCCCCGTCGATCTGGACAAGGTGATCGACCAGCGCCCGACCCCGGGCGTGAATCTGGACGCCGACAGCCCCGTCGCCATCACGCTCGGCACCGGGCCGGAACAGGTGCGGGTACCCAACGTCGTCGGGCAGAGCATCGAGGTCGCGCAGCCCAATCTCGAGGGCGCGGGCTTCAAGGTGCTCGTCCAGACGACGGTCTCGCAGCGGCCTGCCGGCGAGGTGCTCTCGACCAGCCCGGCCGGCGGCTCCGAGACCGACAAGGGCACCACGGTGACCGTGCGGGTGTCCGACGGCGATCGGATCAGGATGCCGGACCTCGTCGGTCAGACGGTTTCGCAGGCGTTGGCCACCCTGCGCGGCGTGGGCTGGTCGGGCTCGGCGAGCGACCTGCAGCAGACCCCGGAGCGCACCCTCGATCCGGCAGGGGTCGGCAAGGTGCTGACTCAGGCGCAGCCGCCCGGATCCGACGTCGGGCGAAGCGCCGTCATCATGGTCGGCGTCGGCACACTCGGAATTCCGGGCTGAGCCACCCGCTCAGTAGTTGGCGAGCGCGTTCATCTCGGCCTCGAGCGTGCGCACCAACGCATCCGAAGGCCGCTGCCCGCAGACCGCGAGCCAGTTCGCCAGCATCCGGTGCCCGCCCTGGGTCAGCACCGACTCGGGGTGGAACTGCACCCCGTGGATCGGTAGCTCGCGGTGTCGCATCGCCATCACGATGCCGCTCTCGGTGCGGCCGGTGACCTCGAGTTCCGCGGGGATCGTCTCCGGCAGCACCGTCAGCGAGTGGTAGCGAGTCGCGACGAACGGGTCTGGCAATCCGGCCAACACGCCCAGCCCGTCGTGATGCACCCGGCTCGTCTTGCCGTGCAGCAGTTCCGGCGCCCGGTCGACGGTGCCACCGAACACCGCGCCGATGGCCTGGTGACCGAGGCACACGCCGAGCAGCGGCGTCGTGGTCCTCGCACACGCCGACACCAGGTCCATGCTGGCGCCTGCGCGCTGCGGCGTCCCCGGCCCGGGACTGATCAGCACGCCGTCGAATTCTGCCGCGACCGACTCGGGATCGGCGAGCTCGGGCACGTCGTTGCGCCAGACCACGGCGTCCGTGCCGAGCTGGCCCAGGTACTGCACCAGGTTGAACACGAAGCTGTCGTAGTTGTCGACAACGAGAATCCGCATAGACCAAGGGTAGGCGACCCGCGATCTTCGCTTACTGTCCCGCTAGCGCACCGGCTGTCGCTTCGAGCCGGACGCTAGCGCGCCGGCTGTCGCTTCGAGCCGGACGCTAGCGCGCCGGCTGTGCAAACCGCACCGGGCTCGGGTCGGTCTCGGCCGGGACGGTGAGGTCGTCGCGCACCTCGACGGCGAAGCCGAGACCGTACTTTGCCACGTACTGCCGGAACGTGCGCACGCCCGGCTCGGCATCGAGCGCGGCGAGCAGCTTGGTGGGGTCACCGAGCGCAATGAGCCGGTACGGCGGGCTGTAGGTCCGTCCGTGCAGCAACAACGTATTGCCGATGCACCGCGGTGCCGAAGTCCCGACAATCCGCTGGTCCTGCATTCCGATCGCGCTCGCGCCGCCCGCCCACAGCGCGTTGAGCGCGCTTTGCACGTCCTGCTGATGCACCACGAGATCGTCCGGTGTCGCGTCGGCCGGATAGTTTCCGCCCGTGTCGCGGGCGGCGTCGGTGAGCGTCACCACGACGCCGGTGCCGTGTTGCTCCGCGAGCAGCGCGCTGGCCGTGAGGTCGTCCGATTGGGCAAGTAGATCGGCAACCTCGCGATCCGAGGTGGCCACGTCGCGTTGCATTTGCGCCACCCGATCGGCGAGGGCGTCCCGCTCTCGTAGCGCACTGTCCGAGTCGGTCTGCGCGGCGCGCACCAGATCCGACAACCGGCCCGAGTCGCTGCTGCGCAACTCGTTGCCGTGCGAGGCGGTCCGGGTGATCGCGAGCAGCAGTCCGGCCACCACGAGCACCACAAGTACGAGCACTTTCCAGGCGCGCGAGCCGTGCGCCGACCGACCGGTTTCAATCGCACTCGGATCCCCGTCGCGAGCTTCCGGACGGGCCGTCATAGCAGCTACGTTAGCCTTTGAGGGCACGCCGCGATGTGATCGATAGCCCCGCGACCCGTGCCGGGGGACCGCGCGCACGACCGCGTCGCAGCGCTCGAGCAGCCGAAAGGGTGAAGGACGTCATGCCGAAGTCGAAAGTCCGGAAGAAGCCGGACTACAACAACAACGCCGCCAGCCGCACGCCGGTGAAGGTGAAGGCCGGCCCGTCGCCGGTGTGGTACGTCGCGATCATGCTCGGCTTCATGCTGGCCGGCCTGATCTGGTTGATCGTCTACTACCTCGCGGCCGAGCAGATCAGCTGGTTGAACGATCTGGGTGCCTGGAACTTCGCCATCGGCTTCGGTCTCATGGTGATTGGCCTGGTCATGACCATGCGGTGGCGTTGAGCGAGCTCGCGAACCCCAGCCGAATTACACATCTGTCATTCATGCACACTGTGGACTCCGCCTGTGGATAACGCCCATGTCGGGTGATTTCGCACCCGCCGATTCCACAGGTGACCGGCCACCGAGTTGGTCCACGCCGACCACCGCACTCGTCGCGGTACTTGTCGGCGGCGTCGCCCTCTCGGCGGCAGCGCTGCTGGTGGACAACGAACCGGCCGGGCGGCTGCTGATCGGGCTGGCCGCGTTCGGTCTGCTCGTGATCGCCGCCCTGGGGTTTCGTCAGCGGCCACGCCTTGCTGTGGTCGGGGACCGGCCGGCCCGGCTGGCGGTGCGCCGACTGAGTGGCACCGAGAGTTACGAAGCAGGCCAGATCGAGCGGGCACGCGTCGTGCGCTATCCGCGGCTCGGTCGGCGGGTGCCGATGCTCGAACTGGAGGTGCGCCCCGCCGGCGAAACCGCACTCACCGATGGCGCGGCGACCGACACCCGGCTACTGATCTACGGCCGCTGGGACCTCGGAACGGCCCCGGAAGATGTGCTCGACGAGCTGCGGCGGTACGGTCTCGCGCGCCGCGACTAGCTGCGGGTCCCACGTGTGTGATTTCTTCCACACTGTGGATGACAGCTGTGGATAGTTCGCCTGACTACCGACCTTTGCCAAGGCTGGTCATAGACCCAGGTTCTCGCGGATCGTCGCGATCCGAATCACGATCACGATGACGGCGAGCAGCGCCACGGCGCCGAGCGAGGCCCAGCCGATCGCACGCTGACTCGCCGGGCTCCCGCCGGGGTGCAGCCAGCCGGGAACGAAGAGCAGGCCGAGGGCCGCGGCGGTGCCTGCTGCCAGCCCACCCAGGTGGCCCCACAGCGAGATGCCCGGCGTCGCGACGCTGATGACCACGTTGATGACGATGATCGCGACGATCGGTCCCGGGTTCTGACGCAACCGCCACAGCACGATGCCAAGGGCACCGAACAGGCCGAAGATCGCACCCGACGCGCCTGCGGTGACTGCGTTCAACTCGAATGTCATGACCGCGGCGGATCCGCCCAGGATGCTGATGAAGTACACCGCGAGGTACCGGGAGCGGCCGAGCACCCGCTCGACATCACGCCCCACCACCCACAGCGCGAACATATTGACCGCGAGATGCAGCGGTCCGTAATGCAGAAAGCCGCTGCCGACCAGCCGGACAAGCTGGCCGTCGGCGACCGCGGGCGGCCACAGCGCCCAGGCCCGGAACAGCGCCGACCCGCGATCGTTGTCGACGGGGCTGCCTGCCTGGAGCGCCGTGACCGCGAAAACCACGACGTTGATCGCGATCAGCGCGTAGGTGATGACGGGGGTGAACCCGGTCGACATGCTTGCGCCGGCCACCGTGCGAGGTTGCCGGATGGTGCGCGCGCCCGAGCGGACGCAATCCACACACTGGTAGCCGACGGCTGCTTCACGCAGGCACTCCGGGCAGGCCGGACGCCCGCACCGGACACAGGTCAGTGCGGTGGGGCGATCCGGGTGCCGGACGCAACGCGGCATGGGCGGCCCGCCGGGCGGGTAGCCGCCTGGTTGAGTCATTGCGAAACCGTCGTCAGGGAACGAGGAGTCAGGAAATCGTGATGCTGTTGATCACGACCTCGTCCTTCGGCCGGTCGCGACCGTCGACCGAGGTGGTGGCGATCGCGTCGACCACCTTCTGCGACTCCGGGTCGACGACCTCGCCGAAGATCGTGTGTCGCCGGTTCAGGTGCGGGGTTTGCCCGACGGTGATGAAGAACTGCGAACCGTTGGTGCCCGGTCCCGCGTTCGCCATCGCGAGCAGGTAGGGGCGATCGAACTGCAGTTCCGGATGGAACTCGTCATCGAACTGGTAGCCCGGGCCACCTGCGCCGGTTCCGGTCGGGTCGCCACCCTGGATCATGAATCCGGAGATGACCCGGTGGAACACCGCGCCGTCGTAGAACGGGCCGTCGGTGGTGCCGGCGGCATTCTTGGTCGAGTAGTCCTTCGAACCATCGGCGAGGCCGACGAAGTTCGCGACGGTCTTCGGCGCGTGGTTGCCGAACAGAGCGATCTGAATATCGCCGTGGTTGGTGTGCAGCGTTGCCGTAGCGGTCTTGTTGGGGGAAGTCACGCCTTCATCGTGCCATTCCGCCTATCCCGCGCTGCGCCCGATCGGCAGAACCCGCCTCGCCGGGCGTGCTTGGTTTGTGGCGCGCCCGGCTGTGGAAAGGTGGAGACATGGCGCGCAGCAAAGACAAGAACGAGAGATCGTCGGCCGGCAGCTACGCGAGCGCGCTCGGGCGCGCGGGGTCGGGCGCAGTCGATGTCGGCCGCGGCGCGGGCACGTTGGCCCTCCTCGCGACGCGCGACGCCGTGGTCCTCGGTCGCGCAGGCCTCAACAAGACGCTGGCCGTCCGGACCGCCCGCGTCGCCACCCGGCCGGTCCGCAGCACGAAGACCCGCAATCGGCTGATCGCCGGCGGCGTCCTGGTGACGCTGCTCGCCGCCGGCGGGTTCGCGTTCCGCTGGCTGCGCAGCCAGAACGAGCAGCCAGAGCCTGCCGCGGCGCCGCCGTCGGTGCACGACGTGTCGACCAACGGCTCGGCGCCGGCTCGCACCGATGCCACAGCCAAGGGCGCTCAGCCCCGGTAGCTCCAGTTCCCGGTCACTGCACCGAGATCACGATCCGTACTCGTTCTCCGGTCCATTCACGTGCCCTCGGGCACGATGGAGACATGTCCCGCCCGCCCGGTGTCCCGTCGCGCGCATGATGATGCACGCGATCCATCATGTCGGCGCCGTCCTGGCGGCGATCCTCACGATGGGCGCGTTGCTGGGCCGCTCCTGGCAGTACCGCTGCCCGCACGTCGCGGTGCTGCTGTGGCAGGCGGCGGTGGTGTCGTTCGGCATCGGCATGGTCGGCCTGCTACTCGCGGCGGGTCTTTCCCCCGAGCTCGGCGCGCCGGCACCGGCGCTCCGATCGCTGTGGCTGCACGGCACACCGTCGATGCATCCGCTGCGCTGGCTGGCGGTGGTGGCCGGTGTCGCGCTCGCCTGCTGGATCGCCTTCACGGTGGTGGCGTTGGCCTGGGATACCACCCGTCGGCGCATGCGGGTGCGCTCGCTGCTCGCCCTCGTCGGCACCCACGACGCCGCGGTGGACGGCGTCGAAGTGCTGCAGCACCCGGATCTCACGGCCTACTGCGTGCCCGGCTGGCATCCCCGCGTCGTGGTCAGTTCCGGAACGATCGCCACCTTGCGCGCCCCCGAACTGCGCTCGGTGCTCGCCCACGAACGAGCGCATGCACGAGAGCGCCATGATCTGGCGCTGCTGCCAATGGTCGCGGCGTCGCGCACGCTCGGACACTCCCGCCTTGGTCGCGCCATCCGCGCGGAGGTGACGCTGCTGGTGGAGATGTGCGCCGACGAGTCCGCCGCCCGCGAGTGCGGGCGCACCGAACTGGCCCGCGCGCTACGCCGCTTCGGCGACCGGGCCAACAGCGCACCGGGCGGAGCGCTCGGCGCCACGGCGGGGGTGCAGTCGCGCTGCGCCCGTCTCGAGGACCCGCCTGCGCCGCTGCCCGGCATTGCCATCGCGGCGCTGCTGGCGATCGCAGACGCACTGGTCGTGCTGCCGACCGTGTTGCTGCTCGTGCAGCCCTGACCGTTGCTGCGGAGCACAGCTCCGAGCTGCTGCGGAGCACAGCTCCGAGCTGCTGCGGAGCACAGCTCCGAGCTGTTGCGGAGCACAGCTCCGAGCTGTTGCGGAGCACAGCTCCGAGGTCTCAGTCCCGACCGGATGCCAGCTTGGACGGCCACCAGATGAACTTGCCGATATCCGCCGACAGCGCGGGCACCAGCACGCTACGCACGAGGAGGGTGTCGAGCAGCACGCCGAAGGCCACCGCGAACCCGACCTCGGCGAGGAATACCAGCGGCAGTGTGCCGAGCACCGCGAAGGTCGCGGCGAGCACGCATCCCGCGGAGGTGATGACGCCGCCGGTCACCGCGAGGCCCCGGCGGATTCCGTCCCGAGTACCGAACCCGAACGTCTCTTCCCGCACCCGGGTCATCAGGAAGATGTTGTAGTCGATGCCCAGCGCGACCAGGAAGACGAACACGAAGAGCGGAAACGATTGATCGGATCCGGCGAACCCGAAGATGTGCTCGAAGACGAAGGCGCTCACGCCCAGTGCCGCCGCGAAGGACAGCACGACCGACGCGATCAGCAGAATCGGCGCGATCAACGCGCGCAGCAGCAGCGCGAGTACCAGGAAGATCACCGCGAGCACGATCGGAATGATCAGGTTGCGGTCATGAATGGCTGCGGATTGCACGTCCACCGTCTCGGCAGTGCTACCACCGACCAGGACGTCCGCGTTCGGCAGCGCGTGCAACTCCGTGCGGAGGCGCTCGATGGTCTCCGTCGCCTCGGGCGAGTCGTACGGGTCCACCAGGATCGCGTTGACGATAGTCCGGCCGTCGATCGGCTGGACCTGCAACTGCGGCGGCAGGCATCCCGGTGCAGACCCCTCCGGCGGCGCGCCGCCGAACTGCTTGGCCAGGTCGGCGAGCTTCGCAATGTCGGGCTGGATGCATACCGAGCCAGCCGAGTTGGATACGCCCGGATCGCCCTCGGCGACGCGGACAACGTCGTCGACGGCGGCGGCATTGGTGACGATCACGGCTGGTGCGCCGGCGCCGCGATCGAAGTTTGCGTCGTAAAGCTGCTGCCCGACGATGGCTTCGGGCTCGTTGGTGAAGCTCTCCATCGAGGTCAGCCCGCTGGTGTCGAGCATCGAGATGCCGAGTGCGCCGATGAACAGCACCACGGTGGCACCGATCCAGGCCGGTCGGCGCCGATTCACGACCGTGTTGGCGATCCGGCCCCAATAACCGTGCGTGGCTAGGTCGGCCACGTGGTCGGTGCGCGGGATGCGCGGCCAGAACACCCAGCGTCCCACCGCGGCCAGGGCAACCGGCAGGAACGTCATCATCACCAGCACCGTGCACGCAATACCGATGGCCGCAACCGGGCCGAGGCCCTTGTTCGAGTTCAGCTCGGAGAAGGTCAGGCAGAGCAGACCAACCATGACGGTGAGCCCGGATGCGAAAATCGCTGCTGCGCAGCCCTTCCACGCCGCGATCATTGCGTCGAACCGATTGTCGAATTCGTGCAGTTCCTCCCGGTATCGCGCCACGAGCAGCAGCGCGTAGTCGGTGCCGGCGCCGATCACAAGCACCGAGAGGATGCCCTGGCTTTGCCCGTTGAGGGTGATCACGTCGTGCTTGGCGAGGTAGTAGATCACCATCGACGCGATACCGAGGGCGAGTACCGCGGACAGCAACGGGAAGATCCACAACACCGGCGAGCGGTACACCACCAGCAGAATCAAGATCACGACGCCGAGCGCCGCGAGTAGCAGTGGCCCGTCAATGGCGCTGAAGACTTCGATGAAAGCGGCGAGCAGGCCGGCGGGGCCCGCTGGGTACACGCCGAGGCCGTTGTCCTGGCTTACCGCCTGCGTCGCTGCGTCCAACACGGCGGTTTCGGTGGCCGACAGTTCGTCGCCGGTGGTCTCGACCCCGCTCTGTTTGCCGATCAGCGGCACAAGCAGTGAGGCAGTGGTGTTGTCGGCGGAGAATTGTGGGCGCAGCACCCCGGACGCGTCGACGCCCGGCACCGCCATCACCGCCTCCTGCGCCGCGGCGATATCCGCGCGGTCGGCCTCGGTCAGTCCCGAATCACGGTTGAAGACAACGAAACCCGGAACGTTCCGGATCGTGAGGAACTTGTCGGCCTCGGTACTGGCCTTGGTCGACTCCGCCGAGCCCGGTAGGAACGCCGCATTGTCGTTCTTCGACACCTCGGAAAGCTTGGCCTGGAACGAACCGCCGAAGCCACCGAGGAAGAAGACCACGATGGCCACGGCGAGTGCGGTGAATACCGGCCAGCCGCGGCGCGGTCGCGGCGGCTGAGAGCTGTCTCGGCTCGTGCTGTCGACATCGGTGGCTGCGCGGTCCATCGGTGATCTCCCTCGGGTGGTTTGCCGAAAGCCTAGTTCCGTAGCGGGACATCTGGGTTACCCAACCGCCTCGAGCAGAGCGGCCGAATAGCTCAGCGGCTCACTGCCTTCTGGTACCGCTTGATCGCAAGTGGCACGAAGACCACCAGGATCAGCGCCGTCCATAGCAGCGAGGCGAGGATGGCGTTCTGCATCGGCCACGCGTCCGGCACAGGCATCGCAGGGCTGGTATTGCCCATCAGTTCGCGGGTGGCCTGAGTGACTGCCGAAACCGGGTTCCAATTCGCAATGGTCTGCAGCACCGGTGGTAGCTGGCTGGTGTCGACGAAGGTGTTGGCGACGAAGGTGAGCGGGAAGATCACCATGAAGCTCGCGTTGTTGTACACCTCCGGCGTCCGGATCCACAGGCCCACCACCGCCATCACCCACGAGAGCGCGTAGGCAAAGACCAGCAGGAGCGCGAAGCCGCCCAGCGCCTCGAGCGCCGAGGAGTTGATCCGCCACCCGACCAGCAGGCCCGTCAACGACATAACGACGAGGCTGATGACATTGATCAGAACGTCGCTCGAGGTCCGTCCGACCAGTACCGCGGACGGTGCCATTGGCAGCGACCGAAAACGGTCGATGATGCCCTTCTGCATGTCCTCGGCGAGACCGAGGCCCGTCCAGGTGGCGCCGAAGATCACCGTCTGGGTGAAGATGCCCGCGATCAAGTATTCGCGATACGACATTCCGGGGATCTCGATCGAACTGCCGAAGATGTAGGCGAACAGCAGCACGAACATCACCGGCGACAGCAGGGTGAAGACGATGAGGTCCGGGACGCGCTTGATCTTGATCAGGTTGCGTTTGGCGATCGTGGTGCCGTCGGTCGCGGCCATCAGCACGGCGTTCATCGGGTCAGCTCCTTTTCGCGCGAAGTGGCGGCCTCGCCGTCCGATTCCTCGGCCTCCTCGGTACTGCGCCCGGTGAGCGAAAGGAATACGTCGTCGAGGGTGGGCCGGCGCAGGCCGACGTCGTGCAGCTTGATGCCCCGGTCGTTGAGCAGGCCGATGGCGGACACGAGGTCGGCCGATCCCCCGCCGATCGGCACGGTCACGCGTCTGGTTCCGATGTCGGTCTGGATGTCGCCGCAGGCGATCCGGACGAGCGCCTCCCGTGCGGTCTCGAGTTCGGCCGCGTCGGAGACGACGAGTTCGATTCTTTCGCCGCCGACCCGCGCCTTCAGTTCGTCGGCGGTGCCGCGGGCGATGATCGTGCCGCGGTCGATGACGACGATCGAATCCGCCAGCCGTTCGGCCTCCTCCATGTACTGCGTCGTGAGCAGCAACGTCGTGCCGCCTGCGACGAGTGCGGAGATCACTTCCCAGAGGTCGAGCCGGGCGCGCGGGTCCAGACCCGTGGTCGGCTCGTCGAGGAAGAGCACCCGTGGATTGGCGACCAGGGCGCCGGCCAGATCGAGGCGACGGCGCATGCCACCGGAGTAGCCCTTCACCGGGCGATCCCCGGCCTCGACGAGGTCGAACTGTTCGAGCAGCTCGCGGGCGCGGGCCTTACTGCGTTTGACACCCATGTGGTACAGGCGTCCCACCATTTCCAGGTTCTCGAACCCGGTCAGGTACTCGTCGACCGCGGCGTACTGGCCGGACGCTCCGATGTGTTCGCGCAGGGTGCGGGGGTTGGCCACGACGTCGATGCCGGCGACAGTGGCGTGACCGGAATCGGGCACGATCAACGTGGTCAGCACCCGGACGGTGGTGGTCTTGCCGGCGCCGTTCGGGCCGAGCATCGCCAGCACCGAACCCTCCGGCACCGCGAGATCGATCCCGTCGAGCGCAGTTACGTCGCCGTATCGCTTGACCAGGCCTTCGGCGAAGATTGCGTCGGTCATGCCTCGTTCCTCCCGTTCGGGATGCGGACTATGTCTCAAATGCCGTTGTGGTCTCAATGCCTTTGTGGTCTCAATACTGTTCGGATCAGAAGCCGCCGTGGATCAAAGCCGTTGTGGAAGAGACTGCCCGGCAATGCGGTCAATCACTGTCCGCGTTCCGCGCGAATGTCGGATTCGCCGGTTTCCTCTTCGTCAAGCCTCTACTGGAACGTCGAATTGGGCCACTCCTTTTCGACATCTTCCCCTCGGCCACCGACAACCAATTGGACAAATGTGCCCGCCGTGCGGCAGAGGCCGCACGACTCACAGCCAAGGCGAACTGGCCGAATGACAGGACAAACCAGGCAACGTCACGCATCATGGTGGGATCACCGAACTTGGTGCCGGTGGAGTGGGCTGAAACGGGGATCGGACCTGTTTCATCGCTGTGTCTCGGGTCGCCCAGCGAGCACGCGGACGACCATGGCGAGCATCGTGACTGCCTGCTCGTCCCGACCCCGGGCTGCGCCGATCTCCGCACCGGCCGCTCCCGGCTCCCCCACCCCACCTTCCTCCCGAGGTGACCTGCATGCCTTTCCTTCCTCCACGCGTTCTCGGCGGACTGCTCGCCGCCGTCGCGCTCACCGTTCCCGTGGCCTGTAGCGACGATGATTCCGGCACCGAAGCTGCGCCGAACACCTTCTACGGCCCCTCCGAGGACCTCGGCGATGGCACGGTCAGGACTTTCACGACCGTGGACGCCGAGGGAAATCCCACCACCGTCGGTGTGCGATTCTCGGCCGCGAGTATGGACAACCTGACCACCGCGGTCATCACCGATCCGACTGCGCCACCGCCGCCGGGAACGATGATGATGATCGACTTCCCCGATCAAGCGTCCGGCACGGTGTTCAACCACGTGATGGTCGACTGGAACGCGCAGGGCCATCCGCCGGTCGGGGTGTTCGATAAACCGCATTTCGACGTGCACTTCTACATGACCGATATGGCCTCGGTGATGGCGATCAACCCGACGAATCCGGACTTCGCCGCCGAGGCCGCGAATCTTCCTCCGCAACAATATGTCCCGCAGGACTATGTGCCCGACCCCGATGGACCGGTTCCGGTGATGGGAGTGCACATGTTCGACAGCACCGAGGCCGTTGTACCGGGCCAGTACGACTTCACCGAGGTGCTGATCAACGGAGCCTGGAACGGCAACTACACCTTTATCGAACCGATGATCACCCGCGATTACCTGATGACCAAGCCGACCGTGCACGAGGAACTCAAGCAGCCCGAGGCGTTCCAGAAGTCGGGCTACTACCCGACGACCTACGACATCACCTTCGATGAGGAGAACCAGGAGTACGTCATCGCGCTGGGTGGTCTCACCGCGCAAACCGCCTCCTGATCAGTCCGGCAGGAGAGGCACGCTCATCCCCTGATCGCGGCCGAGCAGGGCCGCGCGGGTCACCACTGCCGACCCGAACCGGTCGCGCAGGTCATCCAGCGTGGTGTCGAGTTGGCCGCCGGCATACGGGTCGAACGGCAGCACGAGCTGCACGGCGGTGTCATCGTCGAGGTTGCTCAGCGTCAGCCCGATCAGGGTGATTCCCTTCGTGTGGATGAGCGGCATAGCGTCGGCGAGCAGCCGCCTGGCCGCGATGCGGATCGTTTCCGTGTTCGCAGTCGGCTCGGCGAGCGTGTGCGAGCGGGTCGCGCGGGTGAAATCGTCGAACCGCAACCGCAACACCACGGTTCGGCATACCCGGTGGGCGGCCCTGATACGTTTGCCGAGCCGGTCCGCGGTCCCGTCGAGCATCGCCTCGATTTCGGCGTCCGCACGAAATCGGCGTCCGAGCGCGCGCTGTGACCCGATCGAGCGGCGCCGTCGTCCGGTCTCCACCCGGCGCGGATCCTGGGCCCACGCCAACGCGTACAGGTGTCGGGCCGAGCCGCGGCCGAGGATCGAGACCAGACCGCGCTCACCGAGATGGGCCAGCTGACCGACGGTTGTGATGCCGTGATCGCGCAGCTTCGCGGACGTGACCACACCGACGCCCCACAGTCTTTCCACCGGTAGCGGGTGCAGGAAGTCGAGTTCGCCGCCGGGTGGAACCTCGAGCAGCCCATCGGGTTTCGCGACGGCGCTGGCGACCTTGGCGACGAACTTGGAACAGGCGACCCCGACCGTGATCGGCAGCCCGACCTGTTCGCGGATGTCGTTGCGCAGTTTTGCCGCGATGTCGACGGGATGCCCGGCGATGCGGCGTAACCCGCCCACATCGAGGAACGCTTCGTCGATCGAGATGCCTTCGACGATCGGCGTGGTCTGCTCGAAGACCTCGAATACCGCCTTGCTCGCCTCGGAGTAAGCGGCCATTCGCGGCCGGACGACGACTGCCTGGGGACACAGCTCGAGCGCCTGCCTACCTCCCATCGGGGTGCGCACGCCGTAGGCCTTCGCCTCGTAGCTCGCGGCGAGCACGACTCCGCCGCCGACGATCACCGGCCGGCCACGCAGGCTTGGGTCGTCCCGCTGCTCCACCGAGGCGTAGAACGAGTCGAGGTCGGCATGCAGAATCGTCGCCTCCCCACGCGCGAGGATTCGCTCCCGCCGCTCGCGTGGCTGTCGAACCGGCGGTTCTGCACTCTCGGACACGAACATATGTTCGCATCGGGGTCCGACATGATGGAAGCGCGTTACCGCGTAGGTCGTGACTCCGGGTCTGACTGACGCCCTACTGGGCTGACTTCAAACCTGATCTGTCCGGCCTGCGTTGTGCGCGTCTCGAGGCGTCGTTCCCGAAAGTGGCTGCGATGATGGCCGGCGCCAAGACCGACGTCTTGGCGTTCGCCGCGTTCCCGCGGGCGCATTGGCAGAAGATCTGGTCGAACAATCCGATCGAGCGATTGAACAAGGAAATCAAGCGTCGCGACGATGTCGTGGAAATCTTCCCGAACCCGGCCGCGTTTCTGCCTGGCGACCGCGGTCGTGATCGAAGCCCACGACGAATGGCAAGTGACCCGCCGTTACCTCTCCGAGGTCTCCATAGCCGAACTCGAGAAAGTCATCGCCGCCAAACAACGAGCTGCCGAACCGGTCCGCGGCCAGCGCCAGATCGCCTAGCATTCACCACGACTCGTTGATCACCGGCGTGGTCCACGCCGATCCGAAGTCCACCACTCAGCGGGGCGCTGTCCAGCCCGCGGAACCCTGATTGCACGTGTGAAACATATGGACTCCTGATTGAATTCGTGTTGCAATATCCCCGTACCCGAAAAGTAACCGACCCCAGACGGAGAGAACCTTGTCTCAGAGAACCTTCACGTTTGAAAAGTTCGCTTTTGGCAGCGTTGGGAACGACGTGGGCAGTGCCATTGTTAATCAGGGCAACTCTTCGGGAATCCTGACCCCGTTGGGGCTGTTCCTCCCCGGGTCTGGTTCCTTCGGATTCTAGGTAGGTCGGGACAATTTGTGATGTCAATGGAAGTTGTCCCGGTCGGTATTGGTAAGCCTCTGTGACGGGCGAAGGCCTCCGGTTGTGAAGTGAAGCTGTCGAGAATCCGCTTCATCAAGCAGGAGGCCTTCGTGGCCCACGCTAACGCTGGGTTGACGCAGCGCGCTCGTTTGAACGCTTACTCAGCTCATCGCCGAGCAGGGTTGGACTACCGACCTGCGCCCGGCCCGGCAAGGCAAGAACATCACAATCACCGCCGCTGCCAATCACTTCGGGATCTGGCCCACCGTGATCTCCCGCGCAGCGCCTCGCTATTCGGCTCGACCGGTGTAGAACGCCTCGACCACGCGCTGCGTCGTCAGCTGCCCTGTGATCCAGCCGTACTCGACGGACCACTGGCTCGCCGATTCATCGATACCGCCGCCCTCCGGCGGACCCCAGATCGCCGCATCGCCGGCCGCGTCACAGCTGTAGTAGCCGACGTAGTCGGGATGGGATTCCGGCGCGGACCAAGCACCGCCGACGCGCAGCCGGCATTTGTCGCCGTTGTCGAGCACGAGCCCGATCGGACGCGGGTCCGCCGGTGCAGTGACGGCCGCGATGGCACCGGCGACGGCGTACTCGACGACGGTGTTCGAGAACGGATCGATAAGGCAGAGGGCTTGGCCCGGATCGTCGGCGGCGAAGCAGGTGTCCGCGGCGGCCGCGTTGGGTGTGCACCGAACGATGTCGTCGCTGACGGCGCTCGGCGACGACTCCGGGTACGAGCAGTCGATGGATCCGCCGGTCCTGCCGGGGTCCACCCGCCAGCCGCGCGCAGGAAATCCATCGGCGTCCACCGGCTCGAGCACTGTGGTGCGCGTATCTCGTTCGTGGGCATCGGATTTCGTGCCGTCTTCGGCCACCCCGATTGCGGTTCCGGTGATCACGCGGTCGCCCATTCCGCACCCCGTCAGGCCGGTTGCCAGCAGAGCCAGCACCGCCACGATCGCTCTGCGCATATCCGTGTTTACCACTTGGGTCTCGATGAGTTGGGTTGACAGGCCTGCGACACCGCGCGATACTGAACTTGATGGTTCAGTATAACGATCTCAACGCCTCGTTCGCAGCGCTCGCCGATCCCACCCGACGCGGGATCCTCGAGCATCTGCAGCGGGGACCGGCGTCGATCACCGATCTCGCCGCCCGCTTCGACATGACGCTGACCGGCATGAAGAAGCACGTCAAGCTCCTCGAGGAGGCCGGCATGGTCGAGAGCGAGAAGCAGGGACGGGTGCGGTACTGCCGGCTCGGCGCCAACCCGCTCGACCGCGAGGCGGCGTGGATTCGCGACTACCGGGTCGTCGTACAGGAGCGACTGGATCATCTCGAAAAGTTCCTCGACCGAACGGAGCCAAGCCAATGACCTCGAACAGCGTGACCTCGAACAGCACAACCACGAACAAGGCGGAACTGACCACCCCCGGCGATCGGGACTTCCACGTCGAGCGCACTTTTGCCGCGTCCCGCGACCGCGTCTGGGCTGCCTACACCGAGCCCGAACTGCTCGCGCAGTGGTGGGGCCGTGGCAACCCGCTCGACATCGAAAAGTGGGAGTTCGAGACGGGCGGCCATTGGCGCTTCGTCGAACACCACGACGGCGGCACCGACGGATTCGAGGGCCGTTTCGGCGATATCGACCCGAAGGAACTGATCGAGTTCACCTTCGAATGGGACGGGATGCCCGCGCACCCGTGCCTGGAGACCACACGGTTCGTTGATCTCGGCGACGGACGCACCCAGGTCGTGATCGATGATGTGTTCTTCCTCGCCGAGGAACGCGACGCCATGCTTTCCACCGGAATGGAGGGCGGGATGAACGAGTCCTACGCCGCACTCGACGCCCTGCTCGCGCGAGGGTGACTTGGTCGGTGACCTCCTGGTGACCTCGCGGCCGCTCGCGGAGTACCGGGCGATGTTCGCGCTCACCGACGACGACCTGCGCCGGTCCATGCTCGACTGCGCGGGCGGAGCCGCGTCGTTCACCGCGGAGGTTCGCGGCCTGGGTGGGCAGGCCACCGCGTGCGACCCGTCCTACGCCACCGGCGCCGATGCACTCGCCGAGCTCACGGCTCGGGAAACCCGGCGCGGCAACGACTACGTTCGGGCGCACGCCGATGAGTACGTCTGGACCCATTTCACCGACCCCGACGACCATCTCGCGCAGCGCGCCGACGCGGGCCGGCGGTTCGTCGCCGATTACACCGCCCACCGGGAGCGCTACGTACACGGGTGGTTACCGGAACTTCCCTTCGCGGACAACGCATTCGAGTTGGTTCTGTGCTCGCACTTGCTGTTCAGCTACGCCGACCGGCTCCCGTTCGAGTTCCACCGGGCGGCAATCGCAGAGTTGTCCCGGGTGGCCGAGCGGCAGGTGCGGATCTTCCCGCTCCTGGCGATGGGGCTTCAGCGTTACGAACGACTCGGGGAGCTGCGGGCCGCACTCGCCACAGCGGGCATCGGCACCGAAATTCGTTCGGTCGACTACGAATTCCAGCGTGGTGCCGACGCCATGTTGGTCTGTCGGCCGATCGGGTGCTGAGCCTGCTCAGCCGAAAGCGTAGGAGCTCAACGGGAATCGCTCCGCCTCGCGGAATGCGTTGATCGTCGAGGTGGGTCGCAGGATGACGGCCTCGCCGTGCTTATTGAAGTAATAGCTGCGCGAGGTCTGGCACGACCCGAGGTTGAACACCGAGTCGCCGAGACGCTCGGTCATCCGGTCGAGGAACTCCGCATTGGCGTGCTCGGTCACTTCGAACGTGCCGGCCGCACGGCGTTGCAGTTCGCCGAGCAGTCGGGCAATATGCCGCATCTGCGATTCGATGGTGGTGAAGTAGGACAGCCCACTATAGGAATACGGGCTCGCGAGGGTGAGGAAGTTCGGGAAGTACGGCACCGTGACGCCCTCGAAGGCCTGGAACCGATTGTCACGCCACCACTTTCCGAGATTGCGCCCGTCGCGTCCGATCACCTCGATCGCCGGAAAGTTCACGTCCCACAGATTGAATCCGGTGGCCAGGATCAACGTGTCGATATCGGTGCGCTCCCCGTCCGCGGTGACGACCGCGTCCGGTTCCACCCGATCGATGGTGCCGGTCTCGAGCCGGACGTGCGGTTTGTTGAAAGTGCGAAAGTAGTCGTTCGAGAATGTCGGTCGCTTGCAACCGAAGTCGTAGTCGGGCGTGAGTTTGCGGCGCAGTTCCGGATCACGGACCTGACTCCGCAGGTGTGCCCGGGCGAGCGTGGCCGCACCCTTGTTGAACAGTTTCGCCTGGCGGTAATGCAGCACGCCGGTGACCATCATCGCCTCGAGCAGGCTGGTGTTGACCAACCGTGCTACCCGCTGGGTCAACGGTATTCGCGCGAACATCCGCTGAACAGGGCTCGGGATCGGGCCATCGATCTTCGGCACGACGTAGATGGGTGTTCGTTGGAATACCGTCAGCTCGTCGACGAGTTTCGCGACTTGCGGGACCAGTTGCACCGCAGTCGCGCCGGTGCCGATCAACGCCGCGCGCTTGCCGTGCAGGTCGATGGTGTCGTCCCAGGCCGCGGTATGGATGATCGTGCCGGCGAAGGTATCGATCCCAGGGATGTCCGGGGTGTGCGGCTGCGACAGGAACCCCGTCGCGGTGAGCAGGAAGCGTGCGTTGATCGATTCGCCGCCCTCGACCGATACCACCCAGTGCTCAGCGTCGGCATCCCAGCGCGCGCCCGCTACCGCCGTCGAGAACCGCATGTGCCGACGCAGGTCGTAGGTTTCGGCGACGTGCTCGGCGTAGCGCTTGAGTTCGGCGCCCGGTGCATACAACCGCGACCAGTACGGGTTGGGCTCGAAAGAGTACGAGTACGTCATCGACGCGATGTCCACGGCCAAGCCGGGGTATTTGTTGACGTGCCAGGTCCCGCCGAGATCGGCTTCCCGCTCGACGATCACGAAATCGTCGATACCGAGCCGCTGCAACGCGATCGCCGCGCCCATGCCGCCGAACCCGGCTCCGACGATCACCGCGTCGTGCCGAGTGGAAGTAAGTGTGACGTTTGGTTGCATCATTCTCCCCCTAAAAAGGGAGGCTAGCACCGTCACGGGCCGCTGCCCAGGGTGTTCCGGCCACGAAGGTGGCCATCCTGGCATGGCCGATTCGCAGACAAAACGCCCTATCCGAGTCCGTTCATGAAACGAGATTCGGATAGGGCGCGTCTGTGGAGCCTAGGGGAATCGAACCCCTAACCCCTGCCTTGCAAAGGCAGTGCTCTGCCAATTGAGCTAAGGCCCCTCGAGCCGGTCGAAAGCGATCCGCTCAACCGGTTGTTGCATCGTGCCAGACATCTGCCCCAGTACGCCGCGCGCGTAGCTTCAGCAATCCAGCGGCCACCACACCGACAACGGTGACCACGACGATAAACCTCACTCGCCCAACTTTACTGGTGCGGTCCGGATGCTGCGTCACCGGGGGTTCAGAGATTTTGGTGGGCCTAGGAGGACTTGAACCTCCGACCTCTTCGTTATCAGCGAAGCGCTCTAACCGCCTGAGCTATAGGCCCGTACCGAGTCCCGGTGGCGTGTTCCACCACCCTGGACCGAGGCACGAGATTACCGCACCGGAGTGCGAAGAACCAAAACTGGTCAGTCCGGGTCGGCGAGGGTCACCTGGATCCCGCCGACGAGGTCGGAACACTGGTTGTAGATGAACGACCCGATGGTCGCCAACGCGGTCAGCAGCACCGCGTTGATCAGGCCGACGGCCGCTGCGTATCCGAAGACCTGACCTGCGGAAACGAGCCCACCCGAAGAGCCGTCGGAGACGATGTCGGTGAAGGCGTTGTTCAGCCGCTCCCACACGCCCATGCCGTCGAGCACGACGTAGAGCAGCCCGACCGCGACCATCCAGACCAGAAACAGCGCGGCGGATATGACCAACGACACCTGCAACGTGGTCCACGGGTCGATGCGCCGCAGTTGGACAGTCGCGCGCAGCGGGTCGGGACTGGTCGCCGCAGCCGTTGCCGTGGGCCGGGCGGTCTCGCGCGGCACCGGCTCCGGCTCTGCCGCCATCGGGTGGCGGGCGGTCGACAGGTCGGGCATGTCCTTGGCCAGCTTGGGGCGAACCAGGTTCCGGGTGGGTCCGTCGATCACCGCGGCCTTGGTGCGGTTGACCTGCTTCTGCGCGGCGCGCTCGACGTCGCTCGGTGCGCGCCCCGGTTGAGCCGGACGCGCTGGACGCGTGGTGTCGGACGTGCCATTACTGGCCGATGGGGCTGCCGCTCCCTGCCCCGGCTGCTCCTGCCCGGATGTGGGACGGCCGATGACCGGCGCCCGACCGGGCCGGTGCAGGTTGGTTTGCGGCTCGCGCTGCCACGGCGGCGTCGCGGCGGGTCGCGGGGCCGGCTCCGGCCGGCCGACCTGCGGCATGGCCTCGGTGGGCGGCTGCGCCTCGCGTTCGGGTTGCTGGGGCCCCGCGGTGGTGTCGGTCGTCACCGGCCGTGGCTGCGGCGGGCGCGAACCCGACGGTGCCCCGCGGTTCTGTGCCCGGCGCTGTTCGTCACTCGGCTGGTTCGGAGTGCTCACTTGGACTCCTTGGCTGGGTCGTCGCCGGCGTCGGCGACCTCGTCGGGCTCGTCGGCGTTACGAGCTATCGCGAGCAGAGTGTCACCCTCTCCGAGATTCATCAAACGCACACCCTTGGTCTGTCGGCCGGCCTTGCGGACCTGCTTCGCGGCGGTGCGGATAACACCACCACCCGAGGTGATCGCATAGAGCTCGTCTTCATCGTCGACGATCACCGCACCAACCAGGTTGCCACGCCTCGAGTCGTACTGAATCGTCAACACGCCCTTACCGCCGCGTCCCTGCGCCGTGTACTCGCCGATCGCGGTGCGCTTGGCATACCCGCCGGCAGTCGCGACCAGCAGATACGTATCTGCCCGGACGACGTTCAGCGAAAGCAGCTCGTCGTCCTCGTTGAACCGCATGCCCTGTACGCCCGAGGTGGCCCGGCCCATCGGCCGCAGGACCTCGTCGGTCGCGGAGAACCGGATCGACTGCCCCTTGGCCGAGACCAACAGCAGGTCTTCCTCTGCGGAGCACAGCACGGCACCGACCAGTTCGTCATCCCCGCGCAGATTGATCGCGACGATGCCGCCCGACCGGTTCGAGTCGAAATCGGTGAGCTTGGACTTTTTCACCAGGCCGTTTCGGGTCGCGAGCACCAGGTACGGCGCGTCCTCGTAGGTCTTGATCTTGATGACGCCCTGGATACGCTCATCGGGCTGGAAGGCGAGCAGGTTCGCCACGTGCTGTCCACGCGCGGTGCGACTCGCCTCCGGCAGCTCGTAGGCCTTTGCCCGGTAAACGCGGCCCTTGGTGGTGAAGAACAGCAGCCAGTCGTGGGTGGAGCTGACGAAGAAGTGGCTGACGATGTCGTCCTGCTTGAGACCCGCGCCCTGCACTCCCTTGCCGCCCCGCTTCTGCGAGCGGTACAGATCGGTCCTGGTGCGCTTCGCGTAGCCGGTCTCGGTGATGGTGACGACGACGTCCTCACGAGCGATCAGATCCTCGTCGGCGACATCACCGTCCGCCGGGACGATCCGGGTGCGGCGGTCGTCGCCGAACTTCTCGACAACCTCCTTCAGCTCATCGCGCACGATCGCGCGCTGGCGTTCCGGTTTTTCCAGGATGTCCTTGAGGTCGGCGATCTCGGCCTCGATCTTGGCCAACTCGTCGACGATCTTCTGCCGCTCCAGCGCGGACAACCGGCGCAGCTGCATATCGAGGATCGCGGTGGCCTGAATCTCGTCGATGTCGAGCAGGTCCATCAGCCCGGTCCGTGCGGACTCGGTGTCGGGCGAGCGGCGGATCAACGCGATGACCTCGTCGAGCGCGTCGAGCGCCTTGACCAGGCCGCGCAGGATGTGGGCCCGCTCCTCGGCCTTGCGCAGCAGGTAGCGGGTGCGTCGGATGACGACGTCCAACTGGTGCTCGACGTAGAGCCGGATCATTTGGTCCAGCCGCAGTGTGCGCGGCACGCCGTCGACGATCGAGAGCATGTTCGCGCCGAAGCTGGTCTGCAGCTGGGTGTGCTTGTAAAGGTTGTTCAGCACCACCTTCGCGACCGCGTCGCGCTTGACCGTGACGACGATGCGCATCCCGGCGCGGTCCGAGGACTCGTCGTGGATGTCGGAGATACCGGCGATCTTGCCGTCCTTGACCTGCTCGGCGATCGCATTGATGAAGTTGTCGGTGTTGACCTGGTACGGCAGCTCGGTAATGACGATGGTGGTGCGTCCGCGGCTGTCCTCTTCGATCTCGACGACGCCGCGCATCCGGATGGAGCCGCGACCGGTGGTGTACGCGTCGTGAATGCCCTGGCTTCCGACAATCAGCCCGTAGGTGGGGAAGTCCGGGCCCTTGACCCGCTCCATGCACGCCGCCAGGGTGGCTTCCTCATCGGCCTCGTGATTGTCCAGCGCCCAATAGATCGCCTCGGCGAGTTCGGTGAGGTTGTGCGGTGGAATATTCGTCGCCATACCGACCGCGATGCCGTTGGACCCGTTCATCAACAGGTTCGGCACCCGGCTCGGCAGCACCGTCGGCTCTTGCGAGCGACCGTCGTAGTTGGCAATGAAATCGACTGTCTCGTGGTCGATTTCGCGCAGCATCTCCATCGCGAGCGGAGTCAACCGGCATTCCGTGTACCGCATGGCTGCTGCGCCGTCGTTGCCGCGGGAACCGAAGTTGCCCTGGCCGTCGACGAGCGGATACCGCAGCGACCACGGCTGGGCCATCCGGACCAGGGTGTCGTAGATCGACGCGTCGCCGTGCGGGTGGTAGTTACCCATCGTCTCGGCGACCGGGCGGGCGGACTTCACATAGCCGCGGTCGGGGCGATAGCCGTTGTCGTACATTGCGTAGAGCACCCGGCGGTGCACCGGCTTGAGCCCGTCACGGACGTTGGGCAGCGCACGGCCGACGATCACGCTCATCGCGTAATCGATGTAGCTGTTCTGCATTTCGTTCTGGATGTCGACAGGCTCGATGCGATCGCCCGGGGGGCCCCCAACCGGCGGCAGCGTGGTGTCGGTCATGAATTCTCCTTACCCGCGGGGGCGGAGCCTTCCCGCGGGGATGAAATCGGTGGGCGGAGCCCTCCATGCTTGTCGGGGGGTCCTTGGGGGGCGGAGCCCCCCAAGTGTTCAGACGTCGAGGAAGCGAACGTCCTTGGCATTGCGGGTGATGAAGCTGCGTCGGGCCTCCACGTCCTCACCCATCAGGACCGAGAACAGTTCGTCGGCGGCCGCGGCGTCGTCGAGCGTCACCTGACGCAGCACCCGGACTGCGGGGTCCATCGTGGTCTCCCACAGCTCCTTGGCGTTCATCTCGCCGAGACCCTTGTAGCGCTGCACGCCGTCGTCCTTATTGATCTTCTTGCCTGCGGCGAAGCCGGCTTCGAGCAGGCCGTCGCGTTCACGGTCGGAGTAGGCGAACTCCGGTTCCGTGCGTTGCCATTTGAGCTTGTACAGCGGCGGCTGCGCGAGGTACACGTGACCGTGCTCGACGAGCGGGCGCATGAATCGGAACAGCAGCGTGAGCAGCAGCGTCGAAATGTGCTGACCATCCACGTCGGCGTCGGCCATCAGCACGATCTTGTGATAGCGCAGCTTGGTGATGTCGAACTCGTCGTGGATGCCGGTGCCGAACGCGGTGATGATCGACTGGACCTCGTTGTTCTTGAGCACCCGGTCGATACGTGCCTTCTCGACGTTGATGATCTTTCCGCGCAGCGGCAGGATCGCCTGATACATCGAGTCGCGGCCCGATTTGGCCGAGCCGCCGGCCGAGTCGCCCTCCACGATGTAGATCTCGGACTTGCTCGGCTCCTTCGAGCGGCAGTCGGCCAGCTTGCCGGGCAACCCACCGAGATCGGTCGCGCTCTTGCGCCGGACCAGTTCGCGCGCCTTGCGCGCCGCCATCCGGGCCTGCGCCGAGGACACCGCCTTGTTCACGATGGTCTTCGCGTCCGCAGGATTCGCCTCGAACCAGTGCGCAAGATGCTCGTTGCAGGAGCGCTGCACGAACGACTTGACTTCGGTATTGCCCAGCTTGGTCTTGGTTTGCCCCTCGAACTGCGGCTCGGACACCTTGACGCTCACGATCGCCGCGAGCCCTTCGCGGATGTCGTCGCCGGTGAGCTTGCCGTCCTTCTCCTTGAGCAGCTTCTTCTCGAGCGCGTACTTGTTGACCACTGTTGTCAGGGCTGCACGGAAGCCTTCTTCGTGCGTGCCGCCCTCGTGCGTGTTGATCGTGTTGGCGAAGGTGTGCACCGACTCCGAGTAGCCGGAGTTCCACTGCATGGCCACCTCGAGTTCGTGGCCGGTGCCCTTGCCGGTGAAGCCGACCACCGAGTTGTGGATGGGCGACTTGGTGCGGTTGATGTGCCGGACGAAGTCCTCGAGGCCACCCGGGTAATGGTAGGTCCGAAACTTCACCTTGTGCGGCTTGGCCTCGGCCTCCTGCTCCTCTTCGGCATGGGTTTTCGGCGCCTCGGCCGTCTCGCTGACCACCTCTTCGGTGACGTCGTCCTGCGCGACCCGCTCATCGGTGAAGGTGATCGTCAGCCCGCGGTTGAGGAAGGCCATCTCCTGCAGCCGGCGCGACACGGTCTCGAAGTTGTAGACGGTGGTCTCGAACACGTTCGGATCGGCCCAGAATCGCACCGTGGTGCCGGTGCGCTTCGTCGCCTCGCCCTGGATCAACGTGCCGGGGACCGCGTCCTTGTATTCCTGCGTCCAGTGGTAGCCGTCGTTGTCGATCTCCACCTCGAGCCGGGTCGACAGCGCGTTCACCACCGAGATACCGACACCGTGCAGACCACCCGAGACGGCATAGGAGTCCGAGTCGAACTTGCCACCGGCGTGCAGTTGGGTCATCACGACCTCGACCGTGGGCACGCCCGAGGCATGCATTCCGGTCGGAATGCCACGTCCGTCGTCCACGACCTGGACACCACCGTCGGCGAGCAACGTCACGTCCACCTGCGTGGCGTGGCCCGCCATCGCCTCGTCGACCGAGTTGTCGACTACTTCCCAGACCAGGTGGTGTAAGCCGCGCTCACCGGTGGAACCGATGTACATGCCGGGGCGCTTGCGAACCGCTTCGAGACCCTCGAGAACCGTGATGGACGACGCGCCGTATTCACCCTTCGACCCGTCCTTCTTGCCAGACTTCTGCGCAGCCACTCTCCCCGGTTCTCCTTCTCGACTCGTCCACTTCCCGGCGCCATCGGCACACGACGATCCACGGCGCTCACACGCAGGAAGTTCGGCTCGGCGCCGGTACTCTCCATCTTACTGGTACGTAGGGGTGGTAGCGGCACCTTGACACCCCAAGAAGGTGCCTGACTGCCACACAGACGCGATTTCACGCACGTGGCCGGGACAAGATGTGGGTAAATCGCGCTACCCGCACATCAGCTGGCAACCCGCGCCGGTTGGCTCAGCCGTAGGTATCGCGCGGCCCGCGGCCCGAGACGTGCCGTTCACCCTTGCGCCAACTCGGCGTCGCCGGACCGGTAATGCGCAGCCCGGTCACCAGTCCGTCGCCGACCGCTGCGGCAATCCTCGCCAGAATCTGTGATTGCAACATCCGCAACTGCGTCGCCCAGGCCGTCGACTCCGCGGACACGTGCAGTACTCGCTCGCGTAGCGCGGTGGGAACGCAGTGGCTGGCGACGTCGTCTCCGACCACTGCCGACCACCGACCGAAGACCGTGCCTTCGGCGAACTTGTCCGACCAGCCAGAACTGCGTGCTATCGTCGAGGCGAGATTGCCCAGTGGCTGCGGATCGCGATTATCCGGACCCGGACCCGACCAGCCGCGCGAGCGCCGCACCGGCGCCGCGCGTGCACGCCGGGGCGAGGCATTGCCACGGCCGACGGCCTTGCCGTTCGCGCGGGCCTGCGCCCTGGCCTCCTCGAGCGCACGCCGGGCGATATCGCTGCCCGACGGCGCGGAAGCAGCCGAATCAACAGCCGGATCCTCATCTGCGGAGTTCACCGGGTCACTTCCTCCCGTTCGGATCCTCCATCTGATACGGCACCGTGGTCAGGAGCACCGTCGGTCGCACCGACGAGCCTGGACACACGACCCGTCGCGGTGGCCTCGGCCTCGACACCGATCCGTTTCGCCTCGAGCTCCGCCGGCACATCCTCGGGCACGGCGGCGGTCATCAAAACCTGTTCCGCGCCCACCGCGACGGTAGCCAGAGCGCTACGCCGGCGCCGGTCCAATTCCGCGAACACGTCATCGAGCAACAGTACGGGCTCGGCACCCTCGGTACGCAGCAACTCGAACGACGCGAGTCGCAAAGCCAGTGCGAAAGACCAGGATTCGCCGTGACTGGCGAACCCTTTCGCCCCGGTATCGCCGAGTACCAGCTCGAGATCGTCGCGGTGCGGACCGACGAGGCACACGCCGCGCTCGAGTTCGCGGGGCCGGGCCGCAGCGAGTTCCTGCAGGAACACCGCCTCGAGGAGATCCCGATCGTCGACGGCGGGTTCATGCCCCGGGTCGAGAAACTCCGGCGGCAACGCGGCACCCAGACTGCTGCGGTATCGCACGGTCGCCGACCGGGACTCGGGTGCGATCGAGCGGTACGCGGCGCCTATTTGCGGCTCGAGATCCCCGACCAGCCGCAGCCGCTCGAGCAGCAATTCGGCACCGTGCGCAGCCAGATGCCCGTCCCAGACATCCAGCGTGCTCAGCTCCGTGCCGCCATCGCCGCGGGACCGGCTCGAGCGGCCCGCCGATTTGAGTAGCGCACCGCGCTGCCGCAGGACCCGGTCGTAATCGGCACGTACAGCGGCCAGCCGCGGCCGCCGGGTGGTGGCGAGTTCGTCGAGGAACCGTCGCCGCTCGGCCGGGTCACCACGGACGAGCGCGAGATCCTCCGGGGCGAACAACACGGTCCGCAGAATGCCGAGGATCTCCCGCGGCCGCCGCGCCGGTGATCGGTTGATCCGCGCGCGATTACCGGATCCGCTGTTCAACTCCACCTCGACGGTCAGTTCTCGACCCTCGTTGACCACGGTTGCACCGATCCGGGATTGAACACATCCCTGCCGGATCAGCGGCGCGTCGGCGGCCACTCGATGGCTCGACAGGGCGGCCAGATAGCCGAGCGCCTCGAGCAGATTCGTCTTGCCATTTCCGTTGGCGCCCACGAACACCGTTCGTCCCGGTTCGAGGGCAACATCGAGCTCCGGCCAGGACCGGAAATCCGCGAGCGACAGCCTGCGTACGAACACCGGCCTCAGCCGGGTAGCCGAACCGGCATGAGCAGGTAGGTGTAATCACGATCCGGCGCCGGGAAACTGCCGCCGGCGTCGGGGGTCAGCTCGCCGTCCTCGGGAGCCGACTGCAGCACCGCGGGACGGCTGGGTGTGGTGAACCCGAACGACACCCGCGCGGTGTGCAGTGCGGACAGTCCGTCGTTCAAATACCCCGGGTTGAACGCGATGGTGAGCGGCTCGCCGAAGAACTGCGCCTCGAGCCGTTCCTCGGCCTTACCCGCGTCGTCGCCGCCGGCGGTGAGCCGCAGCCCGTCGGCGGTGAACTCGAGCCGAACCTGTGCGCCACGCTCGGCGACCAGAGCGACACGCTTGATCGCGTCGACCAGCGGGGCCACCTCGACGATTGCCATCGCGGTGTGTTCCTTCGGCAGCAGTTGACGAAACTTCGGGAACTCCGCGTCGAGCAGTCTGGTCGTGGTGCGCCGCCCCTCGTTGACGATGCCGAGCAGACCGTCGCTGCCAATCGACGAACCACTGCCGAGGGCCAACTCGACCGCCGAATCGGAGCTTCCGACAAGTGTTTTCGCGGTCTCGGACAGGGTGCGCGCCGGGATGAGCAGAGCAGCCGACACATCATCGCGGGCCGGATCCCAACTCAGCTTGCGCACCGCAAGGCGGAAGCGGTCGGTAGCGGCGAGTACGACATCGGCGCCCTCGATTTCCACCCGGATGCCGGTGAGCATCGGCAGCGTGTCGTCGCGGCCGGCGGCGACGGAGACCTGGCCGACGGCTTCGGCGAACAGCTCTTGCCCGATGCCACCGGTGCGTTCGGGCAGCGCAGGCAACTGCGGGTAATCCTCGACCGGCATGGTCGGCAGCGAGAACTTCGCACTGCCACAAGTGATCAGGACGCGCGCACCGTCCACCGCGACGTCGACCGGCTTGGCGGGCAGCGACTTGGTGATGTCGGCGAGCAGCCGGCCCGAGACCAGGACCGCACCCGGTCCGGCGACCTCGGCGGCGAGGCGCATCTGCGCCGAAACCTCGTAGTCGAAGCCGGAAACCGACAGGCCTTCCTCGTCGGCGACCAGCAGCACCCCACCGAGCACCGGGACCGGCGGGCGAGACGGAAGGCTGCGCGCCACCCAGGCCACCGCATCCGCGAAATCCTCTCGAGCAACCCGAAACTTCATGCTCGCAGAGTCCATCGGTCGAGGATTCCTCTCGGTCTGGTGTGTGGTTGGCACGCCATCTGGGTAGTCCGGCGATAGCTGCGCTGGACGCGGCACGCCAGGAAGTCTGTCACGCGGCAGACCAACACGCTATGCGTTCGGGCGGGTTGTGCAAAACCGTCCACGCGAGTCTGCGGACGGTCGGTGTGACGAGGATTGGCTGTGCATCGAGGATTGTTCACAGGGCTGTTTTCAATGAGGTTCTCTTAGACAAGACTCACCGTCGTAGTAATAGGTCCTGTGGATTCTGTGGACTGACATCGATTGCGCTGCTCGAGGTGCGTGTCGGCTTGGTGATGGTTTCGTAACAAACTCGAGGACTAATCGTTGTTGTTGTGTATTTCTCGAGGTTACTCGCGGTTTTCCTCGAGTCCATCCCCAATCTGTCCACCTTTTCCACACAGTTATCCACAGGTGTGAATGGCATAGAAATCCCGCCCCGGTGGGCCTCCGGAGCGGGATCGGTTGGGGAGGGTCAGCGTTTCGAGCGCTGCTTGATTCGTGCCGTCAGTTCCTGCACCTGGTCGTACACGCGCCGGCGCTCGGTCATTTCCTTGCGGATCTTCTTGTCGGCATACATCACCGTGGTGTGGTCGCGGCCGAACGTTTGACCGATCTTGGGCAACGACAGGTCGGTGAGCTCGCGGCACAGGTACATCGCGATCTGCCGGGCCTGTGCGAGCGGACGGGCCTTACCGGGGCCACACAGGTCCTCGATCGAGATCTGAAAGTACTCCGCGGTCACGGCCATGATCGTGGCCGCACTGATCTCCACGGTCGACGTGTCCGGAATGAGATCGCGCAACACGATCTCCGCGAGCGTCAGATCCAGCGGTGCACCGTTGAGCGAGGCGAATGCCGTGACCCGGATGAGCGCGCCCTCGAGCTCGCGAATGTTGCGCTCGATCCGGCTCGCGATCAGCTCGAGCACATCGAAGGGAACGTCGAGCCGGTCCATCCGGGCTTTCTTGCCGAGGATGGCGATGCGCGTCTCGAGTTCGGGTGGCTGCACGTCGGTGATCAAGCCCCATTCGAATCGGGTGCGCAGTCGTTCCTCGAGGGTGGTCAGCTGCTTGGGCGGCCGGTCCGAGGACACCACGATCTGCTTGTTCGAATTGTGCAGCGTGTTGAAGGTGTGGAAGAACTCCTCCTGGATGCCTTCCTTGCCTTCGATGAACTGGATGTCGTCGACGAGCAGCACATCGGTCTCGCGATAGCGCCGCTTGAATGCGACCTTGCGGTCGTCACGGAGGCTGTTGATGAAGTCGTTGGTGAATTCCTCGGTGGAGACATACTTCACCCGCATCCCAGGAAACAGCCGCTGCGCATAGTGGCCCGCGGCGTGCAGGAGATGCGTCTTGCCGAGGCCCGACGCACCCCAGACGAACAGTGGGTTGTAGGCCCGTGCCGGGGCTTCGGCGATCGCGACCGCCGCGGCATGCGCAAATCGGTTCGACGCACCGATGACGAAGGTGTCGAAGGTGTACTTGCTGTTCAGGCTGGCCGCGCCGCGATCCGCGGTCTGCGCGGAGGTCGGCGGCTTGCTGAAATACGCCGGCCACGGCTCCTGGACACTGACGATGTCTGTTTCGTCGTCGTCGATGTCGGAGGTCGACGCGGACGCGGCGGACAGTCGGCGCCGTTCCCAATCGGTGGGCGCGGCGAGACCGTCGTCGGGCCCACCGAAGCCAGTGTCGTACGGGCTGCCACCAATGTGCGGGTCGGCGCCGTTGGGCTGGGTCTGGTTGGGTGCGGTCTCGCCCGGAGGCTGCCGACCGTTGGAGCCGTCGGCGCCGTTGAGCGGACGGTAGGAAGCGGCATCGCCGGGTGGTGGGTAGGAGCCGGTACCGGTGGGGTCGGCGCCGTTGGCCGCAGGGTCGGTCTCCGCCGGGTCGGCGGGGGCGACGCGGACGCCGAGGCCTTCGACACTCGAGCCGAGTTGTCGGCCGAGCGAGCGCAGGATCGGTTCACGCAGATCGCGCTCGATCGCCTCCTGCGCCAGCACCGAGGGAACGGACAGCAGCGCAAAACCCTCGACCAGGGACAGCGGTTTGGCCAGGTGCAGCCAGCCACGTTGTGCGCCGGTAACGGGAGAGATGGTGCCGTCGGATGATCCCTTGGTCAGCTCGGCGACGACATCCGGCCATACGTTGGACAGGGCCGGTCGATCGTCTTCCACAGCGCATCCTCCCGGGTCGATCCGCGCGGGATCCCACGCACGTCATCGTTGTCGCTATATCGAGCTTCGCGGCGCGCCGTTGCGCTCGCGACTTCCCCGCCCGGCACAGACGTTTCTGCCGTGGTCATTCCGCAGGCTGCGCGCTCCTGCGGTCGCCCAGGGAACACGAATGATGCCACCTCGACCGTGTCTCCACACAATTATCCACAGATGTGGAAAACGACAGCGCTGTCAGTCGGGGCCGGATTGGGCCCCTTGAACCGACCGCTGCCTGCGGAAATGGTGATGCTGATGTCACGCTTTGAAAATCGGGCCCGCGAGCGGTACCCGAACTCGGGTCAGCAAAGGTACGTACAGTGCCGTTTGACTCCTCGGCGTCGCCGGCGACCGTTACGGTCTCGAGCGCTTCGCGAGAAGATCGTGTCCTGCGGCACACGCATGCAAGCGAACGTAGCAGCGGCACCCGCGATGCGTTGGAAAATCACGGATCGGGTCGAGAAGAGTTCGGCCGGTCGGCCGGGGGTCGGCGCGGAGGCGAGTTTGACCGTGGCTACTGCGTTTCAGTATCCTTCTACGGTCGCCCTTCGATGAGGTGGCCGTTCAGTGCTGACCACGATCGCCGACACAGTCGCGAAGCCGATGCAGCCGTCCGGGCCGAACCGTCGATGGCGGCCAACGATTTCGTCCACCAGCAAGGGTGCCGTCAGGCGCCGATTATCGAGGAGTGTTCACCGTGGCCAAGGGCAAGCGGACGTTCCAGCCGAACAACCGTCGTCGGGCGCGGGTTCATGGCTTCCGTCTCCGGATGCGTACCCGTGCGGGTCGCGCCATCGTCTCTGCGCGTCGCCGCAAGGGCCGCGGCACGCTGACTGCCTGACAAGGCTTCTCGCAAGCTCGGACGCTCGGGTGCTTCCTGAGCCGTATCGGTTGCATCATCACGCAGACTTCTCCCGGACGGTGCGCCGCGGCCAACGGACCGGGAGACGTGATCTCGTCGTGCACGGATTCGATTGTGGAGCCGACGTGTCTGTTTCGCAGCTCCGCTCCGGAGGCCCCCGCTTCGGGTTGATCGTCAGCAAGTCGGTGGGGTCTGCGGTCGTTCGTCACCGCGTGGCCCGCCGACTCCGCCATATTTGCGCCGAGGTCCGGCCCGGTGTCTCCGCCGATGTCGACGTCGTGATTCGCGCGCTGCCCGGATCGGCGCACGCCTCCTCCGATGAGCTGGCCCGACAGCTGCGCAGCGGTCTGGCCAAACTTCGCCTGCTCGAGCCGGGTGTCCTGACATGAGCGCGACCTCGATTGCCGCCGCCGTGCGTGGCCTCCCGGCGCGTACGGTGATATTTGCGATCGAGCTGTACCGAAACTTCGTCTCTCCGTTGCGGCTTCCGACATGTCGGTTCACCCCGACGTGTAGCGAGTACGCGGTGACGGCACTGCACGAATGGGGCCTGGTGCGGGGGTTGTTCCTGACCACCGTTCGGTTGGTCAAATGCGCGCCCTGGCATTCTGGTGGGTGGGATCCGGTTCCCGAACGCGTGGACCGGTCGCAACACCGTCAGTCCGGTGCCTCGCAGAACGCACTCGGCTCGTGCGCCCACACGGGCGTGAATGAACAGAGGAGAACCTAGCGCTGTGCTGGATTTCATCTACTACCCGGTCTCTTGGATCCTGAAGTTCTGGCACATAGTGTTCGGGGCCGTGCCGGGGCTGGGCCCGGACAGCGGCATCGCGTGGGCACTGTCCGTGGTGTTCCTCGTGTTCACGCTGCGCGTGGTTCTCTACTGGCCGTTCGTCAAACAGGTCCGCACGACGCGGCAGATGCAGGAGTTGCAGCCGCAGATCAAGGCGCTGCAGAAGAAGTACGGTTCGGACCGGCAGCGCATGGCGCTCGAGATGCAGAAGCTGCAGCGCGAACACGGCTTCAACCCGATCATGGGCTGTCTCCCGGTGCTGGCGCAGGCACCGGTGTTCATCGGTCTGTTCCACGTGCTGCGCTCGTTCAACCGCACCGGGCATGGGATCGGCCAGCTGGGCATGTCGATCGAGGAGAACGCGAACACGCCGAACTACGCGTTCAGCGTGACCGATGTGCAGTCCTTCCTCGACGCACGGCTGTTCGGTGCCCCGATTTCCGCGGCGATCACCACGCCGAAGGCTCAGCTCATCGCGTTCGGTTTGCCGATCCCGAGCGTCTGGACCATTGCTGTCGTTGCGGTTCCACTGATGGTGATCGCGTCGTTGGCCACGCACTTCAACTCGCGAGCCTCGGTGGCGCGGCAGAGTGCCGCCGCCTCGGCCAACCCGCAGGCCGCGATCATGAACAAGCTGGCGCTGTGGGTGTTCCCACTCGGCGTGCTCGTCGGTGGTCCGTTCCTGATGATCGCGATCCTGCTGTACTGGGTCGCCAACAACATCTGGACCTACGGGCAGCAGCACCTCGTGTTCGGCAGGATCGACCGCGAGGAAGAGGCCAAGAAGCAGGAAGCGCTCGAGCGCCGTGCTTCCAATGCGCCGAAACCCGGCGCCCGACCGACGCAGACGAAAAAGGGTTCCGCTACAGCGGACGAGGACGTGAGTGCCTCGAGCGACGGGGCCGCGGCCGGTGAGGCGAGTGCCTCGAGCGACGGGGCGGCAGCCGCCAAGAAAACGTCACCGAAGAAGGCGCCGGCAAAGGGCGCCCAGGGGCAACGCAAGTCGGGTGGTCAGGCCCGGCCGGGCAACCGCGGGCGGGCGAACCAGAAGAAACGTCGCTGAGCCGCGTCGCCGTGCGGCGGCGGGTGAGGCGTGACGAGAGAAGACGGCTATGACCGAGCAGACCATGACAGACGACGGAGGCGATGAGGCTGTGATTTCGACGGCGGATATGGCGGCGGAGGACGTCGAGTCGGCGGGTGTCGACACCGACGCGAGTGTCGCTGGTGACACCGAGACCGACGCAAGTGTCGGGACGGATATCGACGCGGAAGAAGATCAGGAGGGCGACGCCGAAGACGCGTTGATCGAGGAAGGCGAGATCGCCGGCGACTACCTCGAGCAACTCCTGGATGTCCTCGACTTCGACGGCGACATCGACCTCGATGTCGAGGGTGACCGGGCCGTGGTGAGCATCGACGGTGGCAGCGACCTGACAAAGCTCGTCGGCCGCAAGGGCGAGGTGCTCGACGCATTGCAGGAGCTCACCCGCCTGGCCGTGCAGCAGACCACCGGGGATCGCAGTCGGCTGATGCTGGATGTCGCGGGCTGGCGCGCGAAGCGGCGCGAGGATCTCACTGCGATCGGCCGGGAAGCGGCGGAGCGCGTGCTCGCCGGCGGCGACCGTGAGGTTCTCTCGCCGATGACGCCGTTCGAGCGCAAGATCGTGCACGACGCGGTCGCCGCCGTCGATGGTGTGTCCAGTGAGAGCGAAGGCGCGGAACCGTCGCGTCGAGTCGTTGTCATTCGCGACTGACTGTTATCCCATCCGCTACCCGCGAGTTGTTTCATTCGCCGACGAAGCGTGGCGTGTCATTCGCGGCCCGCGAGTGGAAGTATGAGGAGGCCCCCGGCGGAAGTCCGGGGGCCTTTTCAGTGCTTTCGGGGAAGTCCGGGGGCAGTTCAGTGCTCCCAACGCCGAATTACCCTGATGTGATTTGCGGGGGCCGGTGGGGATGGACGGAGGATGTTTCACGTGGAACCAGACGCAGCGGACCGGCGGCCCCCAGCGAGCGCGACCGCAGTCTTCGGCGATCGCCTCGAGTTGGCGCAACAGTATTGGGACGCCCTGGCGACGGACGGTGTGGTTCGCGGGTTGATCGGTCCTCGGGAGGTTCCCCGGTTGTGGGAGCGTCACATTCTCAACTGTGCAGTCGTGGCAGAGTTGCTGGGCGAGGGCGAAACGGTTGTGGATGTGGGCAGCGGTGCCGGACTGCCCGGTATTCCCCTGGCCATCGCGCGCCCGGACCTTCGGGTGACTCTGGTCGAGCCGTTGCTGCGGCGGACCAAGTTCCTCGTCGAGTTCATCGAAGCGGCGGGGCTGCCCATCGTGGTGGTCCGCGGCCGCGCGGAGCAGCCAGGTGTCGTCAAGGAAGCCGGCGGGGCGGATGCGGCCGTTTCTCGGGCGGTCGCCCCTCTCGGAAAGCTCGCGAAGTGGTGTCTTCCGTTGGTGCACGATCATGGACGGATGCTTGCGCTGAAAGGATCTTCTGCGAGTGAGGAACTCGCGCGCGAGGCTGCTTCCCTAACAGACGCGGGTGCTGGCAAGCTAGAGATACTCGAGTGCGGAGGTGACGTTGTGCCAACGCCGACCATTGTTGTTCGCGCGGAGAGGCTCCCCCGTAGACACCATCGACGGTGACCCAACCGGTCGAGATCAAGATCGTGCTGTGTTCTATCTCGAAGGAGTGATTGATGCCCGACGGTCCCACGGCCGACGTTTCACGTGAAACGAGCGCACCAGGTCCCGAGGAGGGGGCAGAACACGACGACTTCGCGGCCGAATACGGGGACGATCCCTACGACGGCCTTTCCCTCAACGACACCCCGATCGGCGCCGCCGCGCACCGGGCCAGTCAGGTCCTCCACCCGGATTCGGCGACGGACCTACCGAAGCCGACTACTCGCCGGGTGATCACGATCGCCAACCAGAAGGGTGGCGTTGGCAAGACCACCACGGCCGTCAACCTCGCCGCGGCATTGGCGCTGCAGGGGCTCACTGCTCTCGTCATCGATCTCGACCCGCAGGGCAACGCCAGCACGGCACTCGGTGTGGATCACCGCGCGGGCGTCGCCTCGAGCTACGAAATGCTGCTCGGCGAGATCGGGATGGGCGAGGCGATTCAGCAGAGTCCGCACAACGAACGGCTGTTGTGCATTCCAGCCACCATCGACCTCGCCGGTGCAGAGATCGAACTGGTCTCCATGGTGGCGCGGGAAGGCCGACTGAAAACCGCACTCTCCGCCGAGGTCCTCGACGCCCGCGGCGTGGACTTCGTCCTCATCGACTGCCCCCCTTCGCTCGGCCTGCTCACCGTCAACGCGCTCGTCGCGGCAAACGAGGTGTTGATCCCGATCCAATGCGAGTACTACGCCCTCGAGGGCGTAGGGCAGCTACTGCGAAATATCGATTTGGTGCAGTCGCACCTGAACCGCGACCTCCACGTCTCGACCGTGATCCTGACGATGTACGACGGGCGGACCAAGCTCGCCGATCAGGTGGCGGCCGAGGTGCGTGGACACTTCGGCGATATCGTGCTGCGCTCGGTGATCCCGCGCAGCGTGAAGGTCTCCGAGGCACCCGGGTTCGGTACGACGGTGCTTGACTACGACCCCGGTTCACGTGGAGCGATGAGCTATCTCGACGCGGGCCGGGAGTTGGCCGCGCGAACTGCCACAAGTGGTGTGGCGGCAGAGACCGGTGTGGCCGGGCAGTCAGGTGTGGCAGTGGAAAGGGCGTACTGATCGATGAGTCAAACGCGCAAAGGTGGACTCGGCCGTGGACTAGCGGCGCTGATCCCGACTGGTCCGGAATCGCACAGCGGACTGGGCAGAGCGGCGGCGGATGTGGTCATCGGTGTCGAGCGGCACGGTGACCGCTCCGCGGCGGGTAGCACGCTCGTCACGTCCGGCCGGCGGACGAGCTCCGGTGCCGCCGGCGAAGCGGACCTCTCCCCCACCGGTGCCGTGTACCGGGAGATTCCGCCGAACCAGATCGAACCCAACCCGCGTCAGCCACGCCAGGTCTTCGACGAGGAATCGCTCGCCGAGTTGGTGCATTCGATCCGCGAATTCGGCCTCATGCAGCCGATCGTGGTTCGCCGAACGGGTGCCGAGTCGTACCAGATCGTCATGGGCGAACGGCGTTGGCGCGCAGCCCAGGAAGCCGGGCTCTCGGCGATTCCCGCCATCGTTCGGGAGACAACCGACGGCTCGATGCTGCGCGACGCGCTGCTCGAGAACATTCATCGGGTACAGCTCAACCCGCTGGAAGAGGCTGCTGCCTATCAGCAGTTGCTCGAGGAGTTCGAGGTCACCCACGAGGAACTCGCGACCCGACTCGGTCGCTCGCGGCCGGTGGTAACCAACATGATTCGGCTGTTGAAGCTGCCGATCCCGGTGCAACGCCGGGTGGCGGCCGGTGTGTTGTCCGCCGGACACGCGCGGGCACTGCTGTCGCTCGAGGCCGGTGCCGACGCGCAGGAGGCACTGGCAGCGCGCATCGTGGCCGAGGGAATGTCCGTGCGTGCAACCGAGGAGGCGGTGACGCTGGCCAACCGCGCCGACGACACCGACTCGCCAACTCCCGCACGCAGACGACAGATTCAGATGCCTGGTCTCCAGGACGTGGCCGAGCGGCTGTCGAATTCCTTCGATACGCGCGTGACCGTGAGCCTCGGGAAGCGGAAGGGGAAGATTGTGGTGGAGTTCGGGTCGGTCGACGACCTGCAACGAATTATCGCCCTGATGGAGCAAGATCCGCCGAATCTATGAGTGTTTATCCAGGTCCCGACACCCACGGCAATAACGTCACTGTGACAGATCGCTCGAAGGTGTTGTGGCACAAGCCGAGTCGCCGCGGGGCCGCAATCGTGACCGGAGCGTGAGTAGAGCCGTGTCCCTCAGCGTTTCAGCACTGACCCTCGACGGGGTGGACAACCTTCCGATGCATTCTCGGCGATGTCTGTTCTGGGAAGTCGAGCCGAATGTCGCGAATGGCCAGAATGTCTCGGATCCGGTATTCGAAAAGGAAGCCTGGCTGTCCATGGTCATGCTCGAGTGGGGGTCGTGCGGACAGCTCGCGATGAGCGACGGCCGGCCGGCGGGTTGTGCGATCTACTCACCGCCGGGCTCAGTGCCACGAGCGAATCACTTTCCCACCTCGCCGGTGAGCTCGGATGCGGTGCTACTCACCACCCTTCGCCTCGAGGGAGTGGGTGGCACCGGGGCGGCGTTGCACGGCAACGACGCCGACGAGTTGTCACGTCTGCTCGTGCAGGCGGTCATTGCGGATTTGGTGCGCCGGGGTGTGCGCGCCCTCGAGGCATTCGGTAACCGTTCCGACGGTGTGGCAATCGAAACCGCTCCGGATGGCCCGCTCGCGACGGCATCGCGGGAGTGCTCGCCGGAGACCTGCATGATCGGCGCCGACTTCCTCGAGGAGGTGGGATTCGAAGTGGTTGCACCGCACCACCTCTATCCGAGGCTGCGGCTCGAGCTCGACACCGATCACGGATGGAAGGCCGATGTCGAGCACGCACTCGATCAGCTACTCGCCGCGGCCGCCCTCACCGAAGAACGAGTGATGGTCGGATCCTGCTGAAGGGCGGTTATCCCCGAACGGCTCAGCCGCGGTTGATTGCGGCGAGTTCCTCGGCGAGTAGTTCGGCGAATGTGTATGTTCCCGTGGGCTGGTCGTCCTGACCGAGCAGGTACAGCCGCTTGACCGAGATGAGGATCGCCTCGGCGATCACGTCGCGGTAGCGCGGATTGGTCAGGATCTGCGCGTCGTACTCGTTGGTGAGATAACCGATGTCTACCTGGATCGTCGGCATCTTGGTGAGGCGCAGTAGATCCCAAGTGCGGCCGTGCGTGCGGCAGTCCTGCAAGGAAGTTCGAGCCACAACTTCGCGCTGAACGAATCCGGCAAGCACCTGACCGATCATCGAGGCCGAGCCGTGCGAGTTGCCGAAATGGAAGCCGGCGACGCCGTTGGCCAGCGGACTGGCGCTGCGCGCACAACGCAGCGAGATCATCAGGTCGGCATCGAAACCGTTTGCGGTGGAGGCTCGTTCGACGTCATTCGGGTTGGCGTCCCACGGCCGCGAGAGGAACGTCTCCATCCCGGTGGCGGCCATCCGGCCCTCGAGCCGGCTCGCGAGATCCCACAGGATCTCCGACTCGTACATGTCACCGAATTCGGTCGGCACCGAAAGGCCCTTGTCCGGGCCGCCGAGCCCGGGATCGATGACGATCCGCTTGCCGGTGAGCTGCGGGCCGGATCGGTGGACCAACTCCTCTTCCGAAATCCGGTGGGGATTACCGCCGGTGACGCGAGGCCCGAGCAGTTCGAGCGAGCGCAATGTGTCCGGGCCGCAGATGCCGTCCGCGGCCAGACCGATTTCGCGTTGGAAGGCACTGAGCGCGTCGTGGGTGACCGAGCCGAAGAAGCCGTCGATCCGGTCGACATAGAAACCGAGATCCTGCAGGCGTCGTTGCAGCGTGGCGACGTCGTCCCCGTACAGCGGAGCTGACAGCTGGTAGATCAGGGTGCGGGCACCGAGTCGATAGGAGGCTTCCTTGAGAGCGCGGTAGGTCGCGGGACCGACGATGCCGTCTACGAGCAGCCCGCGTTGCTGCTGGAAAGCCCGCACGGCGCTGTCGAGCACGTCATCGAAGAGGGCATCGGTTGCGCGCCAGTAGTCCCCGTTGCCGGTCGCGCCGCCACCGTCGTCGAGGAGACCAAGACCGGACAACGCGCCGCAGACTTCGGCAACGGCGGGGCCTCGATCGCCGCGGCGGAGTCGGTGCATGGGGAGAGCCTTCCTCGACATTGCGGATAGCGAACGGCGGTGCCATTGAACCCGTCGCCGCACGGCACAGGGAAAGATTCTCGCAGAATCGCGCGGATTCCGGAGAATCCGCGCGACTGCGGCGCGGCAATGTTTCCGGTGAACCGACTGACGGTTTCCGGTGAACTCGCTAGAGAATGTCCTCGAGCTCGCGCAACAGGGCTGCCTTGCCCTTGGCACCGACGATTTGCTTCGCAGGCTTGCCCTCGGCGAACAGGATCATGGTCGGGATCGACATGATCTGGTAGTCGCGCGCGATGCTCGGGTTGGCGTCGATGTCGAGCTTCGCGACGGTCAGCTTGGCGGAATGGTCGGCCGCGATCTCTTCGAGGACTGGGGCGACCATCTTGCAGGGACCGCACCAGGTGGCCCAGAAGTCGACGAGCACCGGCTTCTCGCTGGCCAGGACGTCCTGGGCGAACGAGTCGTCGGTCACCGTGATGGTCGCGGATTCGGAGGTCTTGCTATCGGCCACCTTGTGTCTCCTGTTGTTTTCGAATGGTGAGTATGGGGAACGGGATCAGACCCGCACCGAGTCGGCCTCGGCATGGCGAACGGTATTGGCGGTGATATCGCCTCGATCGGAGAGCCAACGCTCTGCGTCGATGGCCGCGGCACAACCGGTGCCTGCGGCGGTGATCGCCTGCCGATAGGTGTGGTCGACGAGGTCACCGGCCGCGAAGACGCCATCGACCGTGGTCGCGGTGGTGGGCGCCTGCACTCGGACGTAACCGGCGTCGTCGATCTCGACCTGGCCCTTGACCAGTTCGCTGCGCGGGTCATGGCCGATCGCGACGAACATGCCGGTCACCTCGAGCGTGCTGCGCTCTCCGGTGCGGGTGTCCTCGAGCTCGACGCCGGTGACGCTGTTCTCGCCGATCACCCTCGTGACGGTGGCGTTGGTGACAAAGCGGATCTTCTCGTTGGCGCGGGCGCGCTCGAGCATGATGCGGGAGGCGCGGAACTCCTCGCGACGATGCACGATCGTCACGCTGCGGGCGAACTTGGTGAGGAAGGTGGCCTCCTCCATCGCCGAGTCCCCACCGCCGATGACGGCGATGTCCTGATCCTTGAAGAAGAAGCCGTCGCAGGTCGCGCAGGCGCTCACGCCGCGGCCGAGCAGCGTCTGCTCGCCGTCGATGCCGAGGTACCGTGCGGCCGCACCCATGGCCAGGATGATCGCGTGCGCTGCGTACTCCTCGCCGGCGACGGTGACGGTCTTGATATCACCGGACAGATCGATGGCCTCCACGTCTTCGGTGCGGATATCCGCACCGAACCGCTTGGCCTGCTCGCGCATCTCTTCCATCAGATCGGGGCCCATGATGCCCGCGCGGAAACCGGGGAAGTTCTCCACCTCGGTGGTGGTCATCAGTGCGCCGCCGAACTGGGTCCCTTCGAACACCAGCGGCTTCAACTCGGCACGCGCGGCGTACACGGCTGCCGTATATCCGGCCGGTCCCGAGCCGACGATGATCAGTTCGTGAACAGGGTTGGTCATACGAGCCTCTCGATGGTTTTGCACGTCAGGGTGTGCTGCTAAGTCTCGGTTCGGTCAACACCAGAGTAAGGCGTGTTGTTCCCCGAGTGGGTACCGGCGTGCGGCCGATCACGCGTGCGTCGTGCCACGGTTTGGCCGTGATGGACGAGGTCAGCGCAGTTCGGAGCGGGCGAGCACGCGCGGATCGTTCGCGCTGCACTCGTTATCGAGAATAAGGGCGGTGATCGAGCCGGAGCGGATACCCCCGACGAGCACGAGTACACCGGCCCGGCCCTGATAGTCGGTGTCGATCGAACCGAGCACGGCACCGGATTCGCCGGCCGCGCCGAGGCATCCCGCAAGGGTCGTCCGATCGCCCAGGCGACCGGCGACCGTATTGCGTCCGAGTGCGGCGAGCATGGTCTCGTGCGAAAGAGCGGGCGTTGCGGTGCCCGCGGGCGGGGCCGCGATGATCGGCGCCGGATCGTGCTCGGACCCGGTCGACAGCACTCCCACGGTGACGATCAGTGGGATCAGGACCGCCGCAGCGGCCGCGGCACCGATTGCCCAGCGGCGCGACGGCCGGCCGGGCGGATTCTTCCTGGTGGAACGGGCGTAGGCGAGCTGGTCGCCCGTGCACATTTCGAGGATGGAGTCGAGTCGCGCCACAATGTCCGCCGGTGCCGGCGCCACGTCGTCATCGTCGTCGATATGGCGCAGCCGCTCGGATACGTCATCGAGGGCGTCGAGCAACCGAAGCGCGTCCGGATCCGCTTTGACGAGAGGCCAAAGCTCCTGCTCGACCTCGGATGGCAGGTTGTGGGCGTGCAGGTCGGCCAGAACATGATCGGGAATCGGGCGCCGAGGCAGCGACACGCTCACGATCACCCCTCTCCGGCGCAGAACGCCCAATTTTCCCTTCAATTTCTAGGACGCGCAATGATCCGGTGCGGTTCCGGAAAATCAGGAGCGATTTTGCGGATCGCGCAGCGGCTCGAGAATGCCGGCCAGTTTCAGGCGGGCGCGCGCACAGCGGCTCTTCACCGTGCCCGCGGGCACGTCGAGCAGGCGCGCCGTCTCGGCGACCGAGAAACCCTCGATGTCCACCGCCACGATTGCGGCCCGCTGATCGGGCGGCAGCATAAACAAGGCTCGGTGGACCACGAGCGACAACTCGAGATCGGCGATCGGATCACGGTCGTCGCGCGGCTCGTCCCCATCGGCGAGCGGCACGGTCGGGCGGACCTTGTTGCGCCGGATCCGATCCAGGCAGGCATTGACCACGATCCGGTGCAGCCAACTGCGCACCGCGGCGTCCGCGCGGAACGAAGCGGCAGTGCGGTGCGCAGACAACAACGCCTCCTGCAGCGCGTCGCCCGCGTCCTCGCGTGAATACGACGTGCGCAATGCGGTCTGCCACAGATGGTCGTAATGGCGGCGCATCAACTCCGCGAACGCGTGTGGATCACCGGAGACGTGTGCGGCAAGGAGTTCGGCGTCGGTCCGCGCGGGCCCGGGAAGATCGGATTCCGCGGTCCGCGGACTCGAGACACGGCGCGACACAGCGCCCAGCGCATGCTCATGCGGCGACACGGTCCCCCCTCCGAGCGCCGCGACGATTACCCCCCAATTGGCATCTGTCGTCGAGGCGGTTCCGGTTCGAACGGACCGCCACATGTCGGCGCGGGCCGATCCTACCGACAACGGGGAGCAGCGAGCAAATTGGCAGTTAACTTGTGGCGGTAAATCCCATGTCCGCGATGCCCGACTGGAACTGTCCACCGCTCGAAGCGAGCGAGGTGATCCACACCAGCACGTACCGGGTCGGCTGGCCGGAGTCGACCGGAATCTGGGTGAGGCCGTTGCCGAGTGTCGCCGTGCCGATGACCTGAGTCTGGTCGAGTGTCGGCGACCGACTCGGCGCCGAGCGAACCTCCACCTTCGTTCCGGGAGTCGGTGAGTTGATCCACACCCCGCTCAGTTTCGAGGCGGTGGGCAAGGTAGCGACGAGACCGACACCGCTCTTGAGGGTCGGGAACTGCTGGAAGTAGGTATCGGTACGCCACACCGTTGCGGCGTTGTTGTCCAGCGTGAGACGTGCAGTGGCAGGACTGTCCGGCGTGCCCTGCGGCGAGAACACCGAGACCTCGCTGGCAGGGACCGGAACGCCCGAGGGTGGGGACGTCTCGCCCGCTGCGGGCGCACCCCCCGCCGGCGCGGGCGCGGTCGCGCTGGTGGTGAGGCCGAGCGCGTTGTCGTCGAAGGTGTCGCTCGACCCGCCGCCGGTCAGCGTGTTCGCCAACCACCAGCCGATCAGCCCGAGTATCAGCACGGCGAGCAGGCCAAGACCGGCCAGTACCAGCAACAGTCGGCTGGACGGACCCTGGTCTTCGGTGCCCGCCGGATCGGCCAGCGTATGACCGGTTTTTGCGCCGGCCGGACGCTGGCCCAAGCGCAGCGCCGGAATCAGATCCGTCTTCTGGTCGACGACGGACGCCTGCTCGAGCACGTGCGCCACGGTCGCGGCGGTACTGACACCGCGGTTGGTGGCCAGTGCGCGCATCGCGACCGCGGAGATCTCGAACGGAACCTCGGGCCGCACCTCGCGGGGCTCGACGGGGTTGCCGTCCGCGCTGCGCTCCGCCTGGCGAAGGCCGCCGATCGTGGAGGGAGCAGGCGGTGCGGCGGTGCCGGTCACCGCCTGCGCTTGCTCGATCGGCCAGCGATCGGTGATCAGCGCATACAACGCCGCGCCGAGACCACGGACATCCGAGGGTGCGGTCGAGTCGGCCAGCGTGGCGGGGAAGGCGAGCACCGCATCGCCCGCCGCGCTGATCCGGATCCGGTCGGGATGGTCGATCGACAGTGCACCGCCGCTGCGATGCGCGAACTCGGCCGCCGCGGCGAGGGTATGGACGGCGCGTGCGGCTCCGATCGGCGACGGCGAGGTCTCGGCCATTTCGCGCAGCGATCGGCCCGGGGTCCACTCGGCCACGACGATGCCGCCCGAAGAACCGCGAACAACATCGAGCACTCGCGCGAGACCGGGCGAGTTGATCCGGCCGAGCCGCAGCGTGCGCGACAGGATCGCCTGCGGTCCGTCATTGCCCTGGTTGTGGCCCGACTTCTGCTCGGCATCGACGAAGGTGAGGGCAACGGCCCGGTCGAGCTTGGTGTCGTGCGCCTGCCAGAAGCGCAGTCCGCGAGCGCCGCCGTGCGGGGCGAGCAGGCGATACCGCCCACCAGCCACCGACGCGCCGGGAACCAGCTTCGGTCCGCGCGGTGGCAGCGCAGCGCGTCCACCGGGCACCCGGACCGGCGGCATCGCGGGCGAGCTGACCGGGATCGAGCCGGTGTCGGTCAGCGGGTCGCCCCGCCGAGGATCGGCAGATTGTTGCCGCCGAGGATCGGCAGATTGTTGCCGCCGAGGATCGGCAGGTCGCTGCCGCTGATCGGCTTGCCCCTGCGGCGCCGGGTCGTCCGCACGCCCGGTGCTCGAGGGGCCGCTGCCGCGTCCGGTGTTCGAGGGGCCGCTGCCGCGGCCGGTGTTCGAAGGGCCGCTGCCGCGGCCGGTCGCCATGATGTCGGTGGAAGCGTTGGCCGTGGCGTCCGAGTCCGAATTACCGGCACTACCGCCGGAATTCGCGTCGTCACTCACCCTTGCTCCTTCTCGCGTCGCCGACCATCCGCGCCCATGGGGACCCGCATGGGAACTGTCTTGTCGAACAGGGTACGGGAACCCCCGATCCCGAGATGGCATCGAAGCACCGGTGCCGAACACCGGTAGAACCATCGTCTCCGCGTCCATGAACGGGTCGTATGCGCGGCTTCGGGCATAAGCGGCGAACTCGTCGGTGTCGGATACGGCATCGGTGGGCGCGCCCGCCTCGTCGTCGCGGCCGCGGCGGAGGAAGCGGCGTTCGATCGCGACAGTCACGGCCACCACCTCGGGCACGCGGGCGACCCGCAGGATGGCAAAGGTGACCGACAGCATGAGGATTCCGTCGAACGCGACCCGCAGCGCCGAACCCGGACCGTGCAGCTGTTCGGAGAGCACTTCCAGCCCGATCAACCGGTCCACCACCAGCATCAGCGCACCGCCGACGATCGAGGCGACCAGCACCAGCCATACGGTCTTGCCGACATTCGCCATCTGCAAGTTGCCCAGGCTGCGGTGCAGCAGATAACCACCGATCGCGGCGCCGACCGCGAAGCTGATGCCGTTGGCGACCCCGAGCAGGCTCACCACCTGGTCGTCGTTGGTGGCCACCACCGGCGCGAGCGCGGACAACGCGATCTTGACCGCGGTGATTCCGATGATGATCCAGGTCGGTGTCCACGCCTGCTCACGCGCATAGAACACCCGCAGGTGAATCAGGACGAGCGCGTACGGAATCAGCGTGAACGCCGACCAGCTCACCGCATGGCCGAGCCGCTCGGCATCGGCGGACCCGAAGTTGCCGTAGCCGTAGAGCGCCTGACCGACCTGCGTCCCGCACAGCGTGAGGAACGTGACGACCGGGACGAGCGTGAGCATGGTGAGTCGGGTCGCGACCGAGAGATCATCGACCACGGCCGGGGTGTCCTCGGCAGCGGCATTGCGGCTGAGCCGCGGCATGATCGCGGTGAGCACGGTGACACCGAGGACGCCGTAGGGCAGCTGCAGCAGAAGCCACGCGTTGTTGTAGATCGCCGGTCCGGCAGCGTCCGCGTGCGAGGAGACCCTGGTCGCGAACACGAACCCAAGCTGGCTGATCAAGACGTAGAGCACGATCGCGACGGCCATCCCGCCGAATTGCCGCAGCCGGGCGTCGAATCCCCACAGCGGCCGCAGGCTGATCCCGGCGCGACGGATGGCCGGCAGCAGGCTCAATGCCTGCGTGATCACGCCGGCGAGCACGCCGAGGCCGAGGACGAGCAGCTTCGGGTCGCTCATCCGCACCGGGTCGAGCGAGATCTCCCCCGGCATGGTCAGGTAGATGCCGAGCACGGCCAGAACGACCACGTTGTTCAGCACCGGCGCCCAGGCGCCGGGCTTGAAGACCTGGCGGGTATTGAGGATCGCCGTGAGCAGCGCGGACAGGCCGTAGAACAGGATCGCGGGCAGCAGCAGGAACGACAACGCCGTGGTGAGTGACGTGTCCACCTTGCCATCGCTGGACAGATAGACGTGCGTCGTCAGCAGCGGCGCCGCGGCCGTGGCGAGCAGCGCCGCGACCGCGAGCAACGTCAGCGCCGCGGTGAACAGCCTGCGCACGAACGCGGCACCGCCGTCCGGATCCTCGCGCTCGGCGCGGACCAGCACCGGCACGACGATCGCGGTGAGCACGGCGCCGAGTACCAGCTCGGCGATCATGTTCGGGATCTGGCTGGCGACGGTGAACGAGCTGGCGACCGCGCCGCCAAGCACGGTGAGCAGCAGCAACTGCTTGAGAAAGCCGGTCATCCGGCTGATCAGTGTCGCGAATGCGATCGATCCGGTGGCGGCGAGTAGTCCGCTCGGACTGTCGGTCGGGGTTGCCGCGGGTTCGTCAGGTGCGGCGGCGGGTGCCGAAGGAGGTGGCGCGGCTGGCTGGGGTTGTGCGGGCGGGGGTTCTGCGGGCGGGGGTTCTGCGGGCGGGGGGCCCGGATAATCGAGCTTGGAGTGCCGACCGCCCGAGCCTGGAGCGCCCATCGGCGCGTTGCGCGGCGGTGCGGCTGCCGGGGGTGGGCCGGTGGGCGGCGCGGTTCGGAGTGGGCGGGCCCCGACCGCAGCGTTGCCGGCGGGGACGAGCGGTTGTCGTGCACGCCCGGGACGGCGCACCGGCCAGGCGACACGTTCCCACGGCGCCGGCGGCGGACGTAGTTGGCGGCTCTGCTGGCCCGGTTCGATCCAGTTCATCGGCGCTCGTAATCGTCGTCGGCGGGATCGGGTTGCCCACGGAAGCGATGCCACAGGCGGCGCCCGGCAAGCAGCAACAGTAACCCGCCCGCGCATCCGGTGACGATCGACAACGCCGGTCCGTAGGCGTTCGACCGCACCGACACCGTGGTCGGCGATCCGAGCGGATGACCGGCAGGCGTGGTCAGTGTGACGTCCACCGCCAGGTTGATCGACTCGCTCGCTTTCGCCGGAACCTGCAGCGTGCGGCTGCCGCTTGCGGGCAGCTGCTGCTCTCCGATATCGGTCACCGACATCGCGGCGGGCGCGTCGATCTTCACCTTGACCCGGATCCCGACCGGCAGGTCGTTGCGCGCGACCAGAAGTAGCGGACTCTGCTCCGAGGCCAGCGTGTAAACCCCGCCCGGCGCGAGCACGGTGACATCGGCGAAGAGATCGTCCAGCGCCCGCGTCGTTGCGGTGATCCGCTGGTCGGCGGCCTGCTGGGCGGTCGCGCGGTTGTCCCGGCGGCCGGACAGGCTGGTGGCGCGCAGGAGATCCTCGCGCAGCGGGGCGAGGAACAGCCGGGGCGTGAGTTCGCGCTGCGGATCCTCTACCAGGGCAGCGCCGAGCGCGTCGATACGGTCGGCCTGCTCGATGACCGCGCCGCGGGTCGAATCGGGTACCGCGTCTCGCACGGCCTGTGCGAGATAGTTGGTTTCGAACGGCTCCGGGCCGACGCCCTGGCCGAGCAGCGTGGTCAGCGGACGTGGGTTGGCCAGATTTGTCTGCAGCAGCAGCGACGCCTCCGCGAGCAGTGCGTCTGCCTCGGTGCGGTCCGCGGTCCAGCGCTGTGGCGGGGCGAACAGCACCGATCGCGGGTGGTTGGGCTGCGGGTTGAGCGCCGTCCAGGTCATCGCCCCGAGCGCGTCCTGTAATCGGGCGGTGCGGGAATCGCCGTCGAGGGCGTAGCGCATCCGTGCCGGGGTGAAGGACGGGGTCTGCGGGTTGGCTCCGACCGCCGCGAGCGCGGTCGCGGCGTAGACGTCGAACGGTGCGGAATGCAGCGGCGGGCCGGAGTTCGATCCATCGGTTTCGGCGGCCGCAACTCCGCCCGATTCGGCGCCCGTCGCGGTCAGTTCGACGAGGTCCGGTGGCACGGCCGGCTCGTCCGATCTGCTCACCGCGTTGCTCGCCAACAACGCAGTGCCGGCGTGCCGGTCCTGCAGCATGGCGGCCGCGTCGTCGTCGATGCTGCCCGAATCCGGCCACACGACGCCGCGGACGGATGGGGCGCCGAGCACGTCGTCCACGATGTCGGGTGCGGCATCGAGCGCAGCGGTCTGCAGCGCGTCGGAGCCGATCGCCTGCAGGCCGACGACGTCGACCTGCGCAAACGGCACTGCGACCGTGCACAGGCTGCCGGCCAGCGCGCGGACCCGGTCGAGCCACTGTGCGGCGGCAGCGGCCCCGGTGCCCTCGTGCGTCGGGGCCTGGGGGTCGGCGGGGTCGTCGGTGACGAGATAGCCGCGGGTCATGCTGCGCACGGTGACGAGCAGGTCCGGATCGACCGCCAGGCAGATGCCGTCCGCGAGGCGACGGCCCATCTCGGAGTTCGGGCCGGTGGCGTACTCGAGGGCCGAGACCAACCCGTCGAGCCGCCCGCCCGCGGCGAGCGAGGTGGCCAGATCGTCGTCCACGAGTCGGACCGGCTGGTCCAGCGAGCCCGGTTGTCCGGCGGCGAGGCGCGGGCGATCCGCGAGCGGCCACAGCATCGTCATCGCCACCGGAGCCGCCGTCGGCGCCGTGACCGCTCGGGTCGCGTCGGGATCGGGCGAGGTCGGCATCGGTGGCAGGCCCAGGACCGGCAGCAGGAAGCGGGCGTCGTCGAGCCGGGCGGCGTCGCCGTATTCGGGGGTGCCGTTGACGTTGAGTAGCAGTGGATAGACGCCGGGCTGCTGAATATCGAGATCGGGCGTGCCTTCCGCCCCGGCGCGCAGCGGCATGGTTAGCCGGAATTGCTTGCTCCGCCCGACGTCGAGATGGTCGGTGACGGTGACGAACTCACCGGCGACCGGAAAGCTCGCTTGGTCGAGCTGCAGCGTGGTCCGAAGCCCGGAGGCCTGCGTGATCGCATCGCCGCGCTGGATCCGCACGTCCACGTCGCTGACCGGGCGATCGCCGACATTGCGGACGGTCGCCTCCACCACGAAGTAGGGCGAGCTCGCTGCGGTGACGGTGGTCGGCGCGACCGAATCGATCGTCAGCGAGAGGAATTCCGGAGCGGCGTCGTCCTCGGGCGCATTCTCGCTCCCTGCGGACTGCGCACTATTCGCGCCGGATGAGGGGCTACCGCCGGTGCCGGATTCGATGTCGACGTTCGGCTGGCGGTGCTGCGATGGTGCCGCGAGTGCGACCCCGGCGCCCGAACCGCCGATCAGTGCGGCCGCCACGAGCATCAGCGCGGACCGCAGGACCAATCCACGCGTCATTCGTTGCCAACACCCCGCTGCGGCGCCGACGATCGGCGCTCGCTCGTGCGGGCTTCGTCCTCGACGCTGGGACTGTTCGTGGCGAAGTCGTCGATCAGCTTGCCTGCGACCTCGGCGAGCCGGCGTTCGTCGGCGTAGGCGAGGCGGGAATCGAGTTCCGTGAGCGGTACCCACGCGACTTCGGTCACCTCGAGGTCCGCGTCGGACAGCTCACCGCCGACATAGCGGAGCAGATAATGGTGCACGGTCTTGTGCACGCGCCTGCCTTCGGTGACGAACCAGTAGTCGATGCTGCCCAGCGAGGCGAGCACGCGGCCCTGGATCCCGGTCTCCTCGGCGACCTCCCGCATCGCGGTCTCCTCCGCGGTTTCGCCGTTCTCGATATGGCCTTTCGGCATCGACCACAGCAATCGGCCGCGGCGGTCGATCCGGCCGATGAGCGCGGCACAGACCTTGTCGCGTGGGCCGTCGAGTCCCTCCAGCACGAGGCCGCCTGCCGAGGTCTCCCGCACGGTACGAAGCTGGGGCTTCTGACCTCCGCCGACCGAACCGCGACGCCGCGCGTGGCGGCGCCGGTTGTTCGCACGTTCGGCCGGAGACACCCGATCAATCCTAGCTGCCCTGGTGGTGGCGCCCCGGGACGCCACACCCGCGCTCGGCGCCGCGCCCCTCGACGGCCAAGTATGCTGGCCACCCGTGGTTGCGCCCTCCGCCCCGATCGACGACGAGCGTCGTACTCGGCTCCTTGCTTCCGCCGCGATCACGTTGCGCCGGCTGTCCGATGTGCTGACCCCGCTCGGTGAACTGTTCGCCGGCCGCGGCTACGAGCTGTATCTCGTCGGTGGCAGCGTCCGCGACGCCGTGCTCGGCCGGCTCGGCACCGATCTCGACTTCACCACCGACGCTCGGCCCGACGAAGTGCTCGCCTTGCTGCGCGGCTGGGCGGACAACCTGTGGGACACCGGCGGTCTCGCGTTCGGCACGGTCAGTGGCGCCAAGGGCGAGCACCAGATCGAGATCACGACCTTCCGCAGCGACGCCTACGACCGGGTGAGCCGCAATCCGGAGGTCCGATTCGGTGACACGCTCGAGCACGACCTGGTGCGCCGCGATTTCACCGTCAATGCGATGGCGGTCCGGCTCGGTAGCGGCGGGACGCAGGAATTCGTCGATCCGCTCGGCGGCATGGAGGCCCTGCTGGCGGGCGTGCTCGATACCCCCGCGGCCCCCGAGGACAGTTTCAATGACGACCCGCTCCGGATGCTGCGCGCGGCGCGGTTCGTCTCGCAGCTCGGCTTCGAGCTCGCGCCTCGGGTCGTCGAGGCGATCGCCGCGATGGCCGGCGAACTCGACCGCATCACCGCGGAGCGGATCCACACCGAGCTCGACAAGCTGATTCTCGGAGCGCACGCGGTGGACGGCGTCGAGGTGCTCTGCCGCACCGGGTTGGCGGCGCAGGTGCTGCCCGAGGTGCCCGCGATGGAGCTCGAGATCGACGAGCATCACCAGCACAAGGACGTCTACCGGCATTCGCTGACGGTGTTGCAGCAGGCCATCGATCTGGAGGACGGCGGCCCGGCCGACGACCCGTCGAAGGTGCCGAGCCCCGACCTGGTGCTGCGCTGGGCGGCGCTGCTGCACGACATCGGCAAGCCGGACACCAAACGCAACGAGGTCGGCGGCGGCGTCAGCTTCCATCACCATGAGGTGGTCGGCGCGAAGTTGGTGCGCCGCCGGATGCGCGCCCTGAAGTATCCGAAGCAGGTCGTCGACGATGTCGCCCAGCTGGTGTTTTTGCATCTGCGCTTCCACGGCTACGGCACCGGACAGTGGACCGACTCGGCGGTGCGCCGCTACATCACGGATGCGGGGCCGCTGCTCCCCCGCCTGCACAAACTGGTGCGAGCGGACTGCACCACCCGAAACAAGCGCCGGGCCGCCGCGCTGCAGGCCACCTACGACGATCTGGAGTTGCGGATCGCCCGGCTGCAGCAGGCCGAGGACCTGGCCAAGGTCCGTCCCGATCTGGACGGCAACGCGATCATGGAGCTGCTCGGAATAGCAGCGGGGCCACAGGTCGGGCAGGCCTGGCGGTTCCTCAAGGAGCTCCGGCTCGACCGGGGTCCGCTGGATCGCGACGAGGCAGAGGCCGCGTTGCTCGAGTGGTGGCAAAACCAGGACAACTGACCAACTCGCGGCCTTACGGCTTGACAGTACTTGCCAGTAGTGAGAGATTTGCAACACGTTTCTCTCACTCTATCGGCAAGGAGGCCGAGCAGTATGAGCGTTGCCGAGTTCCGCACCCCCGCGGCGGAGTCGTCCGTCGATCACCCGGCGCAGGGAGCCGAGCCGCGGCGCCGTGCCATCCAGCCGGGCACCAGGCTGTGGGAGGAGATCGGGCTCGTCACCTTCTCGCTCACCGGTGGCACCGCCTTCCTTTTGCAGACGATGGACCCGACCATCGGCACCGTCGTCGGTGAGCACTCGACTTTCCGCACCGACGCGGTCGGTCGCGCCACCCGCAGCCTCGCGTCCGTGATGACGTGGGTGTACGGCGGGGAGGAAGCCCTCGTCGAAGCGGATCGGCTGCGCACGATGCACGCCACCCTGAACTCCACCGACGAGCAGGGCGTCCGGCACAAGGCGCTGTCCTCGGGCCCATGGGCCTGGGTGCTGCTGACCGGCTCCTACGCCTTCACCGAGGGTGCCCGCTACTTCTCCCGCCGGCCGCTCACCGATCAGGAGAAGGAAGACTATTACCAGGAAAATCTGCAGATCATGCGGAACCTGTACGTCGCGGAGAAGGAGATTCCGCAGACCTATGCCGAGTTCCAGCGCAAGTTCGAGCAGATCGTCGACGAGCGCCTTGTCGCGCACCCGACCGCCTACGACTTCCTGAAGAGCATTGCCGTCGTCCCGCCGCCGCCGAAGCTGCCGCGGGTGTTCCGTCCGGCGTGGCGGGCCGTCACCGGTCCGGTGGGCAAACTGCAGTACTTCGTCACCGTGGGCACCACCCCCGAGCGGGCCCGCGAAAAGCTCGGCTTGGAGTGGAACGAGAAGGACGAACGCAATCTGCGCCGCATCGGCTGGGTCGTCGCGCGCCTCGTGCCGCGCCTGCCGGAGCGGCTGCGCTACCTGCCGATCGCCTACGAGGCACGCAAGGTCGAGCGCGACAAGCAGCGGCTGCACAAGATGCTCGAGTTCCGCCCCATGTAAGTCGACCCCGATGTAGGTCGACGCTGTCCGTGCTACCGAGGAGCTAGACAGTGCAGATAGCGATCGTGTTGTACCCCGGGGTGACGGCGCTGGACGCGATCGGCCCCTACGAGGTGCTGCGCATGTTGCCCGATGCGGATCTCCGGTTCGTCTGGCACGAACCGGGTCCGATCGTCGCGGACAGTGGCGTGCTGGTGCTCGGCGCCACCCACTCGCTGGACGAGACGCCTACCCCGGACATCGTGCTCGTGCCGGGGTCCGGCACCGCGTTCGCGACGGTGGCCACCGACGAGCGGCTGCTCGCCTGGCTGCGACAGGTCCACCGGTCCACGACCTGGACCGTCTCGGTGTGCTCGGGTGCGCTCGTGCTCGGCGGCGCCGGACTCTTGGATGGCCTGTCCGCCACGACGCACTGGCTCGCGCAGCCGGCGCTGATTCCGCTCGGTGCGAAACCGCAACGCTCCGAACGGATCGTGTGCGAAGGAAAGATCGTCACGGCTGCCGGGGCGTCGGCGGGCATCGATCTCGCGCTCTGGCTCGCCGGTGAGATCGCCGGACGCGAACACGCCGAGATGATTCAGCTGACCATCGAGTACGACCCTCGCCCACCTTTCGACGCGGGGCATCCGAGCAAGGCGTCCAAACGAGTCGTCGCGAAGGCGACCACCGAGTCGATGCGGGTCGGTGCCAACCGCGCGCACGCGGTGGCGATTCCGAAGCTGTTGTGGAGCAGTACGATCCGGCGCGTTCGTGCCCGCCGCTGACCTGCTGTGCTGCGGTGTCGGCCGATAGAGCCGGCGCAGGCGGCGTTCAACGAAATGCTCGACCGGATCGACCGGATGGTGGGGCTGATCGAGCTCGCGGTCGGCCCGCTGCTCGCCGTCGAGTCCGGGGTGCCGCGCTACCAGATGGCCAGGCCGGTTCCCGCGGCAATCGCGTTGCGTACCTGCGCGAGGTCGACAGTGCCCGACAGCGACGCCAGGTCGAGGGTGAAACGCACGGTGTCGCCGATCCGGATTGCCCGCACGACCCGGCCGTCGTTCGGCAGTGCAGGCAGCGGCATCGTCCGGGCGGTGAGCAGCGCCGACGGAATCGTCAGCCCCATCCAGGTCGCACGCTTGACTCCGATTCGGAGCAGATCGTTGCGCACGGACGCATCGACGAGCGCGACGAGCCGACGGCGGGTGTGCTCGGCGCGGATCAACCCGGAGTCGTCGACGCTGAGCCTCCATTGCAAACCGTGCCCGTTGAGTCCCGCGATCAGCTCGGCGAGCGGTATTTCGCCGTCGAGGTCGACCTGTTCGGTCTCGAATCGGGTGGCCAGGCTGGGAATGAGCCGAATACCGTGCGCGGTCATGGTGAGGCTGGTGAAGGCGTAGCCGTTCCAGTCCACCGCGGTGAGGTCGGTGTCCGCGCGAAACGATGCCCCGGTGCGCTTGACCCGCAGTGAATCCAGCTGCGCGGACACCGGTTGCCCACGCAGCATCAGGTCGATGCGATGACCGCCGAACCGCCGTGCCACGCCCTCGGAAAGGACGCTGACCAGTACGTCCGGCAACAATGCGGTAGCCGCTCCGGCGCCCAGGGTGGCGACCGGATCGGCCCATTCGGCAGTCTTGGCGAACCATTGGTCCAGCCAGGACCGGCCAAGTCCGGGGGCCTTCACGGCCGCGGACATCGATACGAAGTACCAGTCATGATCGGTGACGACCTTACTTGCCGGGCGGCCCGACGGTGCTTGCGGCCGGACACGTGTCGATTACGAGCGGGTGAATCTCGGAACCGGTGCCGGTGGCACCGCGTCTACCCCGTTATGGAGCTCGAGTACTCGTTCGGCACGGGCGCGGCCGATCCGGTGGCCTGGTTGTCGCCGGTGGATATCGATCTTGGCGAACCCGGCGGGCCGGACGCCGTCGTCGTGGACTTCGACGGTGACGGCCATCGCGACGACGCCATGTGGGACTCGGACGGTGACGGTGTCGCCGATATCGCTGCGCTCGACCTCGACGACGACGGCACCGTGGAACGATATTTCGCGGATTCGGACGGCTCCGGCGTCTGGGGGCACGAGGTGACTGCCCCCGGCTCGGCTCATCCGCATCCGGAGCGGGTCGGACCGGCGCGGGCCGGTACCGAGCGAACCGACGCCGTGTCGCATGAAAACGTCTTTGTCCCAGTCGATTTCGATTCCGACGGTGCGTCCGACGATGCCGTGCTCGATGTCGATCATGACGGCTGCTCCGACGGTGTGCTGATCGGTGCGACCGAGCACGCGGGGTATGCCGCGCTACTGGTGTCACCGACCGTGGCAGTAGTGGACAGGGATGGCGACGGACGGCTCGACGGGGTCGGTCGGCCGGACGAGCCGGGTCTGCTCGGCTGAGCCGAACCGGTTCATCCCACCGGTTTCATCCGGGGGTGCTGCGGCGCGCGTTGAGCGGAATGGCGACGAGTGCGGCGAGGTAGAAGCCGGCTGCCGCGAGGGCAACGCCGCGAGCCCGACCGTCGTCGGGCACGACGAGCGCGGCGCCCGCAAGAGCCGCGACGAAGGCAACGTTGAAGATCGTGTCCTGCAGCGCAAACACCTGTCCCCGTTGCTCATCGGCGATATCGAGCTGCATTGCCGCGTCGCCGGTCAGCTTGATCGTCTGACCGGCCAGGCCCAGGAGCAGGGCCCCGGCAAGCAATGCGGGTTCCGACAGTCGCGCGACGAGCAGAATCTGCACCACGGTTGCCCCGGCCAGCGCCATGCGCACCAACGATGTCCGGCCGGACCTCGGCAGCACCAGTGGCACCAGGACCGCGGCACCGAGCATCCCGACGCCCGCCGCCGCGATCGCCGCGCCGAAGCCGGTCAACCCGGTCGTCACGCCCCCGCCTGTCACATTCGCGGTCGACCGCAGCACCAGGACCATCAGGAGCGTGTCGACGCCGAACACCATTCGGTGCGCGAGGATGCCGATCATCGGGGTGGTCACTCCCGGGGTCCGCCACACCGCGCCGACCCCGCCACGCAGCCCGCCGGCCACAGCCCGCAGGGCACCGCGGACCGTGGCCCGCTCGTCTGCGTTGCCCGCGCCGAGCGATCGCGCGGGGAAGCGTTTCGCGGCGACCGCGCCGACCACCGAGCCGACGGTGCTGCACAGGACCGCGACGGCGGCCGCGCTATCGTCGGTGCCGAGTAGCGCGAGCAGTAGCACGCTTACCCCGGCGCCGAGGGCAGCGAAAGCCGTTGCCGTGGTGGCAAATACGGAGTTGGTCGGGACCAGCCAGCCGAGCGGAACGACATGCGGTAGCGCCGCCGACACCCCGGCGAGCACGAATCGACTGACTCCGACGACCGCGAGCGCCAGCACGAGCAGGACTCCCGACCCGCCGCCGGTGAACAGCCAGATCGCCGTGCCGACGATCAGCACCAGCCGCACCAGGTTGGCCCAGAACAGCACCGCACGGCGATCCCAGCGGTCGAGCAGCGCGCCGGCGAACGGCCCGAGCATCGAGTAGGGCAGCAGCAGCACCGCGAATCCGGCCGCGATCGCGAACGGATCGGTTTCCCGTTCCGGGTTGAACAGGATCGCGCCGCTGAGGGCGGCCTGGAACAGTCCGTCGCCGAACTGGCCGGCGAAGCGGATGGTGGACAGCTTGCCGAGCCCGGGATTCGCCGCGATCGCGGTGGCGATCGTCCGACGCGCTGTCACACCGCAGACGCTAGTTCACGCTGCTCTGGCGACCTGCTGCCACCACTGCACAGTTTCGGCGGCGGCATCGGCAAGCGGGGTCGGTGCGAGACCGAGCAAGCGTTCGCTGTGCGTCGTGTCGAGTACGAACGGATGCGCAAATTGGTAAGCGGTTTCGGCGAGTTCGCGGGTTTCGCCGTGCACCAACCCGACCGCCTCGAGTGCCCACGCCGGGATCGCCGAACTCTTCGGGGCGGTCACGCCGGCGGCGTCGGCGAAGGTTGCGATCAGCTGCCGCTGGGTAACGGCAGGTGCGGTGGGGGCAAGCAGGAAGCTGTTCCACAGCTCGCGAAAGGCTGCGGCGGCAATCATCGCGGCGGCCAGGTCTGGCACGTAGGTGAACGAATGCGGTTGATCGAGGCTGCCGATCACGCGCATGGTCTTGCCGTCGAGGATGGTCGGCACCATCCGCTCACCCGCATGCGCGCCGCGCACCCGTGGGCCGAAGAAATCCGAGGCGGCGACGCTCACCGTCGGCGTGGCGGAGGCCTCCCGCGCGCGCAGCAGTTCGGCACGGACACCGAGCTTTCCGGTGCTCGCGGTGCGCGGGGTCGCTTCTGTCATCGGTCCGTCGACCTTGCCGAAGGAGTACAGGCTCTCCGGGAAGACGACGACCGCGCCGATGCGTCCGGCGGCTGCGAGCACCGTCTGTTCGGTGGCGGGCAACTCGGCGCGCCAGGCCTTCGCCGAGTAGGCCGACCCATGCGTGCAGTGATAGACCGCGACGGAGTCCTCGAGCGCGGGCGCCAGCGCCGCCGGGTCGGCGACATCGACACGCATGCGCTCGACGAGCGGGTGGTCGGGTCCGCTGCCCGAGCGAGTCAGCACGCGCACCCGATGCCCGCGCTCGGCGAGCTGTTCGGCGACGGTCCAGCCGACCGGTCCGGCTCCGGTGACGGTGTGCAGTTCTGTCATGGTGTCCTCCTCGAAACGAAATGTGAGCACTGCTCTCGGTTGGGTCTCAGCTTGCGCGCGGCGACCGCCGTTGTCAAGAGCACTGCTCACTTTTGTTGACAGTGCTCTCCAACGCAGGGATGCTGACCTCCATGACCGAGACACCGCGCGATCGAGCGCGCGCGCAGACGATGGCCGATATCAGTCGGATCGGGCGCGCTCACCTGGCCGAACATGGCGCGGCGGGGCTCTCGCTCCGGGCAGTCGCACGGGATCTGGGCGTCGTGTCGTCGGCGGTTTATCGCTATGTGCGCAGCCGGGACGAGCTGCTGACACTGCTGGTGGTCGACGGATACAACGAGCTCGGCGACGAGGTGGATGCCGCACTGGCCACCATGCCGGAGCACGAGTTCGGGGCCCAATTCCGCGCGGTCGGCCGGACGGTGCGCGACTGGGCGCTGCGTGAACCGGCTCGGTATGCGCTGCTCTTCGGTAGCCCGGTGCCCGGGTACGCCGCGCCGCCGGAACAGACTACCGGCCCGGGCACCCGGGTCATCGTCGCGTTGGTCGGGATCTACGACCGGGCGTGGCGGGCAGGTGCTGTGCAGCTACCTGCCGACGCGCACGCGCCGGCCACACTGGCCGCGAGCCTGGACCGGATCCGCGTCGACCTCGACATCACCGCGCCCGACGAAATGATCACCCGCGGCGTGTTCGCCTGGTCGGCGATTTTCGGCGCAGTGAGCTTCGATGTCTTCGGGCAGTACGGTCCGGGCACCTTCGACGACACCGCAGCGTTGTTCGAACATCACCTCGATGTCCTGGTGCGCGCCCTCGGTATTGGCTGACGATTCCGCGAGCGTCTTCGTGCACGAACCCGGGTCAACGGTGCCATTATGAATCCGTGGCACATGCGGAAGAACCCGAAGATCGCACCGCCCGAGGCGAACGTTGGGACCGCGGTGAGGGGTTGACGGCAGATCAGGCCGTCCGCCCGGGAAGCCTGCTGGTCTCGTCGGCCGAACTGGTCGAACCTTCCTTTCGACGCACCGTCGTCTACGTCATCGAACACAACGACGCCGGCAGTCTCGGTGTTGTGCTGAACCGGCCCAGCGACACCGCTGTGCGCAATGTGCTGCCGCAGTGGTCCGAGCTCGCGGCTCGTCCCAAGTCGCTGTTCGTGGGCGGCCCGGTGAAACGGGACGCGGCACTATGCCTGGCCACCATCCGGATCGGCGCCGACATCACCGACGTCCCTGGGTTGCGTCGCGTCGACGGCCGCGTCGCAATGGTCGATCTGGATTCCGACCCCGAGCAGCTCGCTCCCTACATCGTGGGTGTCCGGGTGTTCGCCGGCTATTCGGGCTGGACCCTCGGGCAGCTCGAGGGTGAACTCGAACGCGACGACTGGATCGTGTTGTCCGCCTTACCCACCGATCTGATCGGACCGCCACGGGTCGATCTCTGGGCAAACGTGCTGCGGCGTCAGCCGCTCCCCCTGGCGTTGCTCGCCACGCACCCGATCGAGGTGGAAAGGAACTAAGCGCATGCTCGCAGCTGTTGTCCATTCATTCAACGAACCACTCGTCGTCGAGGAGATTCCACGACCGACGCCGGGAACACTCGAGGCGCTGGTGCGTGTCGAATACTCCGGTGTCTGCCACACGGACCTGCACGCCGCGCATGGGGATTGGCCGGTCAAGCCGTCGCCGCCGTTCGTACCCGGCCATGAGGGGGTCGGGACGGTCACCGAGGTGGGCGACGGGGTCACCCGGCTGAAGGTTGGCGACAAGGTCGGCAACGCCTGGTTGTGGAGCGCGTGCGGTGAATGCGAGTACTGCGAGACCGGCTGGGAGACGCTCTGCGAAGCCCAGAAGAACGGCGGCTACTCGGTGGACGGATCGTTCGGGCAGTACATGCTCGTCGATTCGCGGTACGCGCCGATCATTCCCGAGGGCGTCGAGATGAGCGCGGTCGGACCGATCCTGTGTGCGGGCGTGACGGTCTACAAGGGCCTGAAGGTGACCGACACCAAACCCGGCGAGTGGGTGCTCATTTCCGGGATCGGCGGTCTCGGCCACATTGCCGTGCAATACGGGATCGCGATGGGCCGGCGGGTCGCCGCGATCGACGTCGATGACGCCAAACTCGACCTCGCCGCCAAGCACGGTGCGGAGGTGACGGTGAACGCAGCCACCTCTGCCGACCCGGCGGCGGAACTGAAGGAGAAGACCGGCGGCGGAGTGCACGGTGCGCTCGTGACGGCGGTCAACGCGCACGCCTTCCCGCAGGCGGTGGGAGGGCTGCGGCGCGGCGGCACGGTGTCGCTGGTCGGTCTGCCGCCCGAGCATTTCCCGCTCGACATCTTCACCACGGTGTTGTTCGGTCTCACGGTTCGCGGCTCGATTGTCGGCACCCGCAAGGACATGACCGAGGCGCTGGATTTCTATGCGCGCGGGAAGATTTCGCCGACCTACAGCACCCGCCGACTCCACGAGATCAACGACATCTTCGGGGAGATGGAAAAGGGGCAGATCGACGGTCGCGTTGTCCTCGACATGGCGAAGTAGCGCGCGAAGACTATTAGTGGGCGAAGGCCTGGGCCGACGAATGCCCACCCTCACCCTTGCGCAGCGCCGCGAGTGAGTCGGCGAATGCCTCGCACAGCAGCCGGCCGAGGTCGGCGCTGAATCCTTCGCGCACGACGATCCGCAGCACCGCGACATCGGTCGCGTTTTCGGGCATCGTGTACGCGGGAACCTGCCAGTCCCGGGCCCGCAGTTCGTGCGAGACGTCGAACACCGTGAAGCCGGTCCCCTCGCGCAAGGCCAGCGAGATCACCGGAATCGCGGAGCCGTCCGTGATCACCTCGATCTCCGGAATCTCGGCGAGCGCGCCACTGATCCGGACGGCGGTGTCGCGCAAGGCTTCCATGATCGCGGTGTAGCCGCCGCGCCCGAGCCGGAGGAAGTTGTAGTACTGACCGACCACCTGATTGCCCGGCCGGGAGAAGTTGAGCGTGAACGTCGGCATGTCGCCGCCGAGATAGTTCACCCGGAACACCAGTTCTTCCGGGAGTTGCTCCTTGTCCCGCCACACCACGAAACCGATTCCGGGATAGGTCAGCCCGTATTTGTGCCCGCTGACATTGATCGAGGCGACGCGAGGCAGCCGGAAATCCCATTCGAGTTCGGGATTCAGGAACGGCACCACGAACCCACCGCTGGCTGCGTCCACATGTACCGGTACATCCGGACCGCCGCTCGCGGCGAGCTCGTCCAGCGTTGCGGCGACCTCCGCGACCGGCTCGAGCTCGCCGGTGAAGGTGGTACCGAGGATCGCGACCACGCCAATGGTGTTCTCGTCCACCGCATCCCGCACCTGCTCCGGGGTGATCGAGTAGCGGCCCTTCGCCATCGGCAGATAGCGCGGCTCCACCTCGAAGTAGCGGCAGAATTTCTCCCACACCACCTGAACATTGCTGCCCAGCACCAGATTCGGCGTACCCGAACCGGCGCCGCGGGCACGCCAACGCCACTTCAACGCGAGTCCGGCGAGCATGACCGCCTCGCTCGAACCGATCGTGGAAACCCCGGTCGCCGAGTTCGGATCGACCGGGTCGAGCCCGGGGGCGTTGAACAGGTCGGCCACCATGTTCACGCAGCGGGACTCGATCGCCGCGGTCGCGGGGTACTCGTCCTTGTCGATCATGTTCTTGTCGAACGTCTCGGCCATCAGCTTTTCGGCGTGCCGGTCCATCCACGTGGTGACGAAGGTGGCGAGGTTCAGCCTCGAACTCCCGTCCAGCATCAGTTCGTCGTGAATGAACTGATAGGCCTGATCGGGATCCATCTCCGACTCCGGTAGCCGCAACGCCGGCACCGGATTTGTCGCGAGCCTGCCCGTGTAGGCAGGAGCCAGAACACCGTCGGGATGCACGAGTCGTTTCACGAGGTAGAGGCTAGCCCGCCCCGCCCGATGGTGCGTGGCGATCCGTCGAGTTGCCGACGCTTGTTCACCCGGCGCACCCGCAGGTAGTTGCGCTGTAAACATTCCGCGGCCCGCGCACCATTACTCCAGTAGAGGCAGGTGAACCGTCCCATCGCGTGTCTCGTTGACGAGTTGGAGGTGAACGGTGCGCACGGACGATGCCGGTCTTTTACAGGCCTTGTACGACCAGCACGCTTCGGTGTTGTGGCGCTATACCTTCAGCTTGGTCGGAGATGCCGGACGTGCGGAGGACATCGTGCAGGAGACACTGCTGCGGGCCTGGCAGCACCCGACGGTGCTGGACCAGTCGAGTGGATCGGCGCGCGGGTGGCTGTTCACCGTCGCCCGCAATCTCGCCTTCGACGAACATCGCAGCGCACGCAGCCGCCGCGAGATCCGGATGGACGCGCCGCCCGAGCAGCCGAGCGCCGACCAGACCGAGCGCGCCGTGGACACCTGGGTGGTCTCCGACGCGCTCGCCACGCTGACCCAGGACCACCGCGACGTGATCGTGCGGTCGTACTACGGCGGGCTCTCCACGGCGCAGATTGCGACCCAGCTCGATATTCCCGAGGGCACCGTGAAGTCCCGGATGCACTACGGAATGCGCGCATTGCGGGCCACGCTGCAGGAGATGGGAGTGTCGAAATGAGACGCGGTGCAGATGGGTTCGGCATCGACGCCGATACCTCATCGACAGGCTCCGATGAATTCGCGACTTGGGACGCGGCGTATGTGCTCGGCGCGCTGACACCGGCCGACCGCCGCCGCTACGAGGGGCATCTGGATGACTGCCCTGCGTGCCGCGCCGCGGTGGGCGAACTGGCCGGACTGCCGGGCATGCTGGCCTTGGTGCCGCGGCAGACGGCGCTCGAAATGCTCGACGACGCCTCGAGTGGCCCGGCAGTGGGCACTACCCCCACCGTGGCCACGGCGCGCAGCACACCTCCGCCGCCGGATGCCTTGATGCACGATCTGGTGGGCCGGACGCGCCGGGAGCGTCGCCGGCGCCGCATGATCGCGATCGGGACCGCGGTCGCGGCCGCCGCCGCCGCGGTGGCCATCGCCGTTCCGCTGGTCGTGGCCGGGAACTCCGAGGACAGTCCGACCGGGACCGCCACGCAACCGGAGGTGGTCGCCTCGCGCACGATGGATCCGCTGGTGTCCACCCCGCTTTCGGCCAACGTCGACCTCATCGACGACGGCGCCGGGGGTTCGCAGGTCAACATGGAATGCCGGTACGCCCCGGGCGGCACGTCGTACACCGGCGAGTACTCGATGTGGATCACCACCAATAGCGGCGTCCAGTCCCATCTGGCCACCTGGACCGCCCAACCCGGCGACGTGATCGAGGCCAGTGCGGCCGTCGACGTGCCGCCCGCCGACATCCAGCAGGTCGACATCCGTGCGACCACCACAAACCAGGTGCTGCTGTCCACCGTCCTGTGAGGACGGCCCGACGGCCGATAAGTCACGCCCGGACTCCGGGCGCAGTGAACCACACCGGTCCCCGTGTCGTATCCACGGACGGGGCGAGCAGAGCCGAATTCAGTTGGAGGAGGTGCCGTGGAATCGACCACGAACAATAACCGCCCACCGCGGGTCGTGGACTATCTCGTGGCGGCGATCGCCACGCTCGGCGTCCGGCACGTCTTCGGTGTCGACGGGGCCAATATCGAGGATGTCTACGACGCGCTGTTCGACGCCGGCCTCGCCGATCCCGACAGCCCGGTAGGGGTGGTCGCCAAGCACGAGTTCGCCGCGGCGACGATGGCCGATGGGTACGCACGCAGCACCTCGGGGATCGGGGTCGTGGTCGCCACTTCGGGTGGTGGCGCGATGAATCTCGTTGCCGGACTTGCAGAGTCGTTCGCCTCCCGAGTTCCGGTGCTTGCGCTCGTCGGGCAGCCGCCGACCACGCTGGAGGGTCAGGGCGCGTTCCAGGACACCAGTGGGCGAGCGGGCACCTTCGATCTCGAGCAGACGCTCGCCACGATGACCCGGTACTGCGCGCGGGTGCATCGCCCCGGCGACATCGCCGAGCATCTCGCCCGCGCGGTGGCGGCGGCACAGCGCGGCGGACCAGCGGTCCTGTTGTTGCCCAAAGATGTTCAGCAGGCGGAATATCGTCCCAGCGCGCCGTTCCGGGCGGCGAAAGCCGCCCACCTGCACGATCTGCATGGCGTCGGCCTGGTCCGCGACACGCTCGCAGCGGGGCACCGCGCGGGCAAGGTCGTGATCATCGCCGGCGATCAAGTGGCTCGCGACGACGCACGCTCCGAGCTGCGACAGCTCGCGGCCGCGCTGGACGCCTCGGTCGGCGTGGCACCCGATGCCAAGGATGTGTACGGCCAGCACGAGCCGGGTTATCGCGGCGTGGCCGGGATCATGGGACATCCCGATCTGCACGAGGCGCTGCGGCACGCGGCGGTGTGTCTGCTCGTCGGCACCAGGATGCCGGTGACCACGCGCGGCGGCCTCGACGAACTGCTCGCCGGCACCGTGGTCACCAGCATTGGGGCCGAGCCGCCGCATATCCGATCCACCCACGCGGTCAGCACCGATCTCGCCGCCGACCTGGCGGAGCTGTCCGCCGCGCTGGCGGACGGGTCGAGCCGGGAGCCGGCCCGTCCGCCGTCAGCGCCGGAGGTGCTGGCGGTCCCGACGGCATCGGGGCCGGGGCTGCGGTACCGCGACGCCGTCGAGGCGATCGCCGCGACGCTGCCGCCGGAGGCGGACGTGTTCGCCGATGCCGGCAACACCGGTGCCGCCGTCGTGCACCATCTGCCGGTTCCGCCGGGCGGACGGTTCGTGGTGGCGCTCGGTATGGGCGGGATGGGCTACGCGTTCGGCGCCGGTATCGGTTCGGCGTTCGCCCGTAGCGCGGGCACCGGCCGGCGCACCTACGTGATCGCCGGTGACGGTGCCTTCTACATGCACGGTATGGAAATCCACACCGCGATCGAACACGACCTGCCGATCACGTTCGTCGTGTTCAACAACAACGCACACGCCATGTGCGTCACCCGCGAGCAGTTGTTCTACCGGGATCGATACAGCTTCAACAGGTTCCGGCCCACTCATATCGGTGAAGGGATTGCCGCGATGTTCCCCGACCTACCCGCCTGCACGGCCGGGACACGCGGCGAGCTCGACCGCGCGTTGCGTGCCGCCGCCGAGTCCCGCGGACCGACCTTCATCGAGGTCGATTGCGACCCCGACGAGATGCCCCCGTTCGCACCGTTTCTGGCTGTGCGCAACGCCGGCTGACCTGCACACCAACCACCAGCAACCCCGAACCCAGGAGAACCCACCGTGACCACCTCCACCGCACTACCCGCACTGACCGACATCCCCCAGGTTCTGCCCGGCGTGATCCGGATCGAGAACGCCGACAAGGACGTTGCCAAGGAGATCATCTTCGACCGGACGCGTTCGGTCTACCCACACGACCAGATGTTCGGCGAGTTCTGCCCGATCAACGCCTACATCGCCGCACCACCGCGCGAGGTGTACGAATACCTTTCGGACACAAGAAGTTTGGAGGAGTGGACCTATAGCCTGCGCGGATTCGTCGAAACCGACGAGCCGGGCCTCTGGGAGTCGTTCGACCGGGTCGGTGGACAGACCAAATGCTACTGCCGCACCGTCGCCAACCCGGACGCGATGACCGTCGACTATCACTGTGCCTGGGATCAGGGCAAGCACCTCTGGATGATCTACCTGATGCGCGTCGTCGATGCACAACTGGTGCTGAACAAGCCCGGCAGCGTGGTGACGTGGGTGAACTGCAAGCACCCGTTCTACGACGAGAACCCCTACCCGGAGACCGCTCCGCCGCAACGGCCGGTGTGGGTGGGCGACGGCTGGGATCTGTTCTACGCCGGCCATCAGATGGAGATGGACAACCTCAAGGCGATCTGCGAGTACCGCGCGGACAACGGCCTGCCGATCAAGCCCGACTGGATGAAGTGAGCGAGAGCCGAATGAACGAGACCAACATGCCCACCATCAGCCTGCTGGACGTGGCGAGCTACCTGCCCGAAAACCGCGTCCCGACGGAGTATTTCACGCAGTTTTCCCGGTCCGAGCGAATGGCGAAGAACGTCATGTTCCGCTCACCGAAGAACCGCCATCACGTCGCGCGCGACGAGACGGCGGTGGACATGGTCGAACGCGCCGCGGCGGGACTGCGCGAACGCCACGGCACCGACACCCTCGCCAACGTCGACGTGCTGCTCACGCACGTGCAGTTGCCCGACAATCCGGTGCTCGGCTGTGGACCCGAGGTCGCCCGGCGGCTCGGTATTCGGCCGGATTGGGTTGTGGACGTGCACAACAGCGGGTGCGCCTCGTTCGTGCACATGATGGCGCTCGCGCAGAAGATCCTGCAGACCACCGATGCCAAGACGGCGATGATCGCGGCGGTGCAAAATGCCGCCGGACCGTCGATGACGCAGAGCGAGATCCGCAAGCTTGCGTTCGCGCCGGTGCCGGGCGACGGCTGCGGCGTCGGTCTGCTGGTGAAGTCGGAGGACGCGCCGATCCTCGGCACGCACTGCCGCACCTATCCGGAGTACGCGGGTGACATGACCTTCGAGGGGGTCGGAGTGCCGGCGGGCGAACCGATTCGTAAATACTGGGAGCCCGGTATCGGCCAGCCCACCATCGGATTCACCGAGTCGAAGATCGCGAAGGTCTTCACCCGCGGCAACCAGCTCGTCCCGGAGGCCGGCTACGCCATGCTGAAGCAGATCGACGCGAAGAGCGGTGACGTCGACCTGCTCGTCACCAATCAGCCGAACCGGTTGTTCCTGCGGAACTGGCACGACGCGCTCGAGATCCCGGCCGAGAAGCACCCGGACACCTTCGACGAGTGCGGAAACCTGTTCGGAGCGGGCATCCCGGTGACGCTGGATACCGAGAACCGGGCGGGCCGGATCCCGAACGGTGCGCTGGTGTTGATGTCGGCGTTCGCGCATGCCGGCGATTTTGCCGGGGCCGCGGCAGTGCGATGGGGAGCCAACGCGGCATGAGCACAGGCACGTTCGACGACACTCGGCCGTACACCAAACCGGTGCAGCAACGGTACGAGCTGGGGTTGAGCGAAAACCCCTACCCGCCACTGCCACCGGTGCTCGATGAGCTGAACCGGATGATGGCGCAGGTGAATCGGTACCCGGAGTTCCTGCCCGAGCAGCTGCCGCGGGTGATCGGGAATCGGATCGGGGTCGGGCCGGAACAGATAGTGGTCGGTGGGGGCGCGACCGGAGTGGCGATGCAGATCATGCAGGCGCTGATCGGATCCGGTGAGGACATGGTGTTCGCCACCCCCACCTTCGACGGCTACCCGATCATGGCCGGGATCGCCGGGGTGCGGGCCACCACCGTCGCCCTCGACGGGTTGGGGCGCCAGGATCTGTGGGCGATGGTCCGGGCGATCGGGCCGCGGACCCGGGTCGCGGTGGTGTGTCGCCCGCACAATCCCACCGGGACGCTGGTCTCGGCAAGCGAACTGCAAGCGTTCCTTGCCGCGGTACCGCGCCGAGTGGTGGTGGTGCTCGACGAGGCCTATGTGGAGTTCCTGCACCCATCGGACACCCTCGACGTGGTCCGCCTGATCCGGCGCTACCCGAATGTGCTTGTGCTGCGTACCTTCTCGAAGGCCTATGGGCTTGCGGGCTTGCGGATCGGCTACGCGGTGGCGGCGCGGGAGCTCGCGGCCCGGATCCGGCGCTGGCAGATCCCATTCGGGATGAACGCGGCGGCGGTGGCCGCGGTGCGTGCCTCCTACGCGGCCGAGGCCGAACTGCGCGAGCGGGTCCGTGCCATCACCACCGAACGCGAACAGCTCGCCGCCACCCTGCGCAGGCTCGGTGTCGTGGTGCCCGAAAGCCACGCCAACTTCCTGTATCTGGACGGGCCAGAGATCGCACCCGCGCTGCGGCGGGCCGGGATCGTCGCGAAGAGCTATCCGAACGGGAGTGCGCGGATCGCGGTCGGCGATCCGGACGCCGGGCGTGCGGTGGTCGCGGCGCTGCTGGAGGAACAGCTCGCCGGGCCGGGCAAGTAGGACCTGCGGTGCGGCGCGCGCTCAGCCGCGCTGCTGGGCCGCAAAAGAGTTGAGTGCGCCGGCAATGGCGTCGGCACGCTCGGAGGTGATGGTCAGCGTCAGGCCGGACGCGGTGCCGATCTCCACCGCGGGCCCGGTCTTGGTGATCACGCCGTAGCGGCCGGGTCCCTTGGCCCGCAGGCCCCAGCCACCGAAATCCTTGAACGCCGCGACGTGGGTGAGCCGCGCGCCGGTGATCTCCTGGAGGTTGAGCTCGAACGAGGTCAGGCCGAAATTGCGCACCCGCACGCCGGCACCGTCCACAGTTATGTCGAAACGCAGCCCGGCCAGGATGAGCACGATGACCGGCAGCGCGATCCACAGCGGCCAGCTGGTGCCGACCGTGGCACAGGCAAGGAGCGCACACCCGATGCCGAGCGCGGCGATGACGACGAGCCCGACCACACCGAAGCCGCCGACGATCTTGATCGGTTGCGCCGGGCCGCGGGGCAACCGGGGGTCCGGCGGGTCGAGCGCGGGCACCCGGATGCGGTAGTCGCGCAGCAGGGCCGCCCCGACCGCGCCGATCGCGAATCCATTGACAATGCCGAGCGCGATCGCGGCGCTCGGTAGCTGGATGTCCTCGCCCGCGACGGCGTCGAGCTGCACCGCCAGGATCGCGACCTGCAGTGTGCTGAGCAGACCGGTCACGGTCAGGCCGGCGACCAGCATGATCCGGCGCCACGTCAGCAACGCCTGCGCGAGCGCCGAGAACGCGGAACAGCCGCCACCGACGAACACAATGGCCAGCGCGAATACCCAGCTGGAGGTCATCGGCTCCGAGTAGTCCTCGGGCCCGGCGCTGCCCCAATGCACGACGATCCGCTCCGGCAGCCGGGATTCCCACAGCAGGGTGAGCAGAAGTCCGCCGGCCGCGGCGAGCAGTGGGAGGACGAGACCGAACGCCACTCCCCAGGGATCGAAGACGCGTCGGGTGGTCACGGGTGTGCAGTCAAGCACAGCATGGACGGCTCGCCGTCGGCCACACGTTCGGTTTGGCGGATCCGGGCTCAGGACGGCTGGCAGGTGTCCTTGAGCGAGCACGCGCCGCAGGAGTTTCCGCAGGCGCCGGCGCCGGCGGAGGCGGTGATCGCCTCGGCGGCGCGATTGCCCAGTGCACTGCCGTTTCCCGCGTTGACGACGGCGCAGACCACCGCGACGACGACGCCGACGGTGGCCAGGATGCCGTCGAAGGCCAGCGCGGCACCGCCACCCACGGCGAGCAGGATGCCCGCGGTGATGGTGGTCGGGGCGGCAATCCGGTTCGCAGCCCGGAAGGCTTCCTCGCTGCGCATGGTGTGCGGCGTGCGGATGCCGACCCAGCGGTTCCGCGGTAGCCGTCCGATCAGGGCCGCGACACCGCATCCGATGGCGGCGACGGACAGGATGAACAAGACAACTGCGACGACGAGCACCGAACCAGGATACGGGGCGCCGCGCAGGCGGCCGAATCGCAGGTGACCATATCGGGTGCAGGTCACACCGCCCCGCCGCCTACCCTGGATACACGAAACTCCCCGCCGAGCAGAGAGACGCGTCGTGCCGAATCCCGAGATGCCCGACTCCACCGTTGTGAGTGACGAGCCGCAGCATCGCTACAACGCGCAACTCGCCGGGCAGATCGAACGCCGGTGGCAGGAGCGCTGGCGCGAGCGCGGGACGTTCGAGGCGCCCAACCCGGTGGGTCCGCTCGCTCCCGCGGACCCGGCTGAAGTACCAGCCGACAAGCTGTTCGTGCAGGACATGTTCCCCTATCCCTCCGGTGCCGGGCTGCACGTCGGGCATCCGCTCGGCTATATCGCCACCGACGTCTTCGCCCGCTTCCATCGCATGCGCGGCCGCAACGTGCTGCACACCCTCGGCTACGACGCGTTCGGCTTGCCGGCCGAGCAGTACGCCGTGCAGACCGGCACGCACCCGCGGATCACGACCGAGGCGAATATCGCGAACATGCAGCGCCAGCTGCAGCGCCTGGGCCTCGGCCACGACCAGCGTCGCTCGGTGGCGACCACCGATCCGGACTTCTACCACTGGACGCAGTGGATCTTCCTGCAGATCTACAACGCCTGGTACGACACCGACCTGAACCGGGCCCGCCGGATCGACGAGCTCGAAGCCGAGTTCGCGGCAGGCACGCGCGCACTACCGGACGGCCGTTCGTGGGACGACCTCGCCGTCGCCGACCGTCGCGCGGTGATCGATTCGTACCGGCTTGTGCAGCAGTCGGTTTCGCTGGTCAACTGGTGCCCCGGGCTGGGCACCGTGCTGGCCAACGAGGAGGTCACCGCCGAGGGCCGCAGCGACCGCGGCAACTTCCCGGTGTTCCGCAAGCAGCTCAAGCAGTGGATGATGCGGATCACCGCCTATGCCGACCGCCTGGTCGACGATCTGGACCACCTGGACTGGCCGGAAAAGGTCAAGACCATGCAGCGCAACTGGATCGGGCGCTCGCACGGTGCGCAGGTGCGGTTCGTCGCCGACGGACACGAGGTCGAGGTGTTCACGACTCGCCCCGACACCCTGTTCGGTGCGACGTACGTCGTGCTCGCACCGGAGCACGAGTTGGTCGACCGGATCGCGGCCGCGCAGTGGCCGGCCGATGTCGATGAGCGCTGGACCTACGGCGCGCCGAGCCCGATCGAGGCAATCGCGGCTTACCGCAAGGACATTGCGGCAAAGTCCGATCTGGAGCGGCAGGAGAACAAGGAGAAGACCGGCGTCTTCCTCGGCGCGTATGCCACGAACCCGGTCAATGGCGCACAGGTCCCTGTGTTCGTCGCCGACTATGTGCTGAGCGGATACGGCACCGGCGCGATCATGGCCGTGCCGGGACACGATCAGCGCGACTGGGAGTTCGCCACCGCGTTCGGCCTACCGATCATCGAGGTCATCTCGGGCGGCGACGTCACCGAGTCGGCGTATTCGGGCGACGGGGCGCTGGTGAACTCCGGCTATCTCGACGGTCTCGGTGTCGACGCCGCCAAGGCGAAGGTGATCGAGCATCTGGAGGCCGACGGGCACGGCACCGGCACCATCCAGTACAAGCTGCGCGACTGGTTGTTCGCGCGACAGCGGTACTGGGGTGAACCGTTCCCGATCGTCTACGACGCCTCGGGTGCGCCGATCGCGCTGCCGGAAACCGAACTGCCGGTGCTGCTTCCCGATGTCGAGGAGTTCGCGCCAGTGTCGTTCGACCCGGACGACGCGGCCTCGGAGCCGTCCCCGCCGTTGGCGAAGGCGAGTGATTGGGTCGATGTCGAACTCGACCTCGGCGACGGCCTGCAGCACTACACCCGCGACACCAACGTGATGCCGCAGTGGGCGGGCAGCTGCTGGTACCAGCTGCGCTACATCGACCCGCACAATCCGGATACGTTCTGCGCCAAGGAGAACGAGGCGTATTGGATGGGGCCGCGGCCGGAGCTGCACGGACCCAACGATCCCGGTGGTCTCGACCTGTACGTCGGCGGCGTCGAGCATGCCGTGCTGCACCTGCTGTATTCGCGGTTCTGGCACAAGGTCCTGTTCGATCTGGGCTTCGTGAGTTCCTGGGAGCCGTACCGCCGGCTGTACAACCAGGGCTATATCCAGGCCTTCGCCTACACCGATTCGCGTGGCTCCTACGTGCCCGCGGAGGAGGTCGTTGAGCAGGATGGCAGGTTCTTCTACAACGGCGCCGAGGTGTTCCAGGAGTACGGCAAGATCGGCAAGTCGCTGAAGAACGCGGTGTCGCCGGACGAGATGTACGACCTGTACGGGGCGGACACGTTCCGGTTCTACGAGATGTCGATGGGTCCGCTGGATCAGTCGCGGCCGTGGGCGACCAAGGACGTTGTCGGCGCGCACCGGTTCCTGCAACGGATCTGGCGGATCGTCGTCGACGAGGAATCGGGCGCGCTGCGGGTCGGCGACGCCGAGCCGTCGGACGAGACGCTGCGCGTGCTGCACAAGACGATCGACGGCGTCACCGCGGATTACACGGCGCTGCGGGACAATACGGCCGGCGCCAAGCTGATCGAGCTGAACAATCACCTCACCAAGCAGTACCCCGACGGTGCGCCGCGGGCCGCGGTGGAACCGCTCGTGCTGATGCTCGCGCCGCTCGCCCCGCACCTTGCCGAGGAGCTGTGGGGACGACTCGGGCACACGACGTCGCTGGCGCACGGACCGTTCCCGGTCGCGGACCCGAAGTATCTCGTGGCCGACACCGTGGAGTACCCGATTCAGGTGAACGGCAAGGTGCGCAGCAAGATCACCGTCCCGGCCGACGCCACCGCAGACGAGGTGGAGGCCCTCGCTCTCGCGGACGAGAAGATCGCCGCCCTGCTCGCAGGCAAGGCGCCGCGCAAGGTGATCGTCGTGCCCGGCCGGATGGTCAACGTCGTCGCCTGATCTGCCCGCGGCCCCTTCTCGGCGAAACTGGAACGTGTTACATTTCGCCGAGAGGAGGCCCACAACCATGCCATCAGCTGACCAGATCCGCACCGTCGTCGAGCAGTACGTGAAGCTCGTAGGCGCAGGCGCAACCGAGGAAATCGTCAACCTGTACGCGCCCGATGCGGTCGTCGAAGACCCGATCGGCACCGAGCCGCGGCACGGGCACCAGGCGATTCGCGAGTTCTACCAGATCCTCGAGCCGCTCGAAAAGGAAACCGAGCTGCTGACGACCCGGATCGGTGGCAATGTCGCCGCGTTCTGGTTCCGCCTGTCCACGAAGGCCGGCGAGCAGACCATGAACCTGGCCCCGATCGACATCATGGAGTTCGACGAGGACGCCAAGATCACCAGCATGAAGGCGGTCTGGAGCGCGGAGGACTTGGAGCTGGTCTGACCGTGCAGGTCAGCGGCCCGCCGGGCCTTCGTTGTGCAGCGGTCATACGCGCGGAATCGAGTAGTGCACTACGCGCGTCATGACCGCCGCGCCGCTCTAGCGTCGCGGACATGGCAATCACCGTGCTCAGCGACCTTGCGATCGACGCGCGTCTTAGGTACTACCGGCTCTCGAGTGGCGCTATCGGCTGGAATCCGGGTGTCAATGTCCTGCTGCCCACTGGCTACGACGGCGACCAAAAGCGCTACCCGGTCCTCTACCTCATGCACGGCGGAAACGAGGATTTTCGAACCTTCGACATGGTGCACGACATTCGTGCGCTGACCGTCGGCAAACCCATCATCATCGTGATGCCCGACGGTGGACGGGCCGGCTGGTACTCCGACCCGGTCTCGTTCAATCCGGTTTTCGGCCTGCGCAACTGGGAAACGTTTCACATAACCGAGCTGATCCCGTGGATAACCGACACCTTTCGGACCTTCGACAACTGCGATGGCCGTGCCGTTGCGGGCTTCTCGATGGGTGGCTTCGGCGCACTGAAGTACATGGCGAAGTATCCCGGCCTGTTCGCTTCGGTCAGCGCACACTCCGGGCCCGCCAGTCTGCGCCGCAATTTCGGGGTCGTCGCCAATTGGGCGAACGCAACGTCCTCGGTCCTCGAACTCGGCGGCGGCATGGTCTACGGCATGCCATGGGACGGTGCACGAATCACGGCCGACGATCCGGTCGACAACATCGGTTCCTACCAAGGCAAGCGAATCTTCCTGGTCGCCGGCGACAGTCCGAACCCGTTCGACGTATTCAGCCTCCTCAACGAGCTCGAAGTCCGCGGCGGACAGGACGACTTCGTCGCCAAGCTCGGGGCGGCGGGCATCGCACCCGTCGTTCGCCGGGTGCCCGGGGGGCACGAATTTCGTCACGAACTATTCAAAGACGACCTCGACGGCATCATCGACCACCTCACTGCGGCGGCCTGATTCGGTGGGTTTATCCCAGGATCATCGATCAGGAATCGAGAAGCATCGCCGATCCCACTGCTCCTACCGTGGACCGCATGACAACGACAATCGAGTACATCACCCTCGAAGTGGCCGATATCGATTCGGCGAAGCGGTTCTACGACAGGGCTTTCGGCCTGGGCGATCTGCTCCGGTTCCGTGCGTCGACCGCACCGACATCCGGGTTTCGCGGCTGCGTGCTCTCACTCGTCGTCGCCGATTCGGCGGTCGTCGACTCGTTCCTTGGGCCGGCTATCGAGGCCGGGGCGAAGGAGATCAAGCCCGCCAAGAAGTCGTTCTGGGGCTACGGCGGGGTGATCGAGGCACCGGACGGAACGATCTGGAAGGTCGCCACGTCGAAGAAGAAGCCCACCGGCGCACCGCTGCGGGTCACCGACGACGTCGTCCTCCTTCTGGGCGCCGACGACGTGGCGGCGAGCAAACAGTTCTACATCGAGCACGGTTTCGAGGTGGCAAAGAGCTACGGCCGCAAGTACGTCCAGTTCACGCAGCCGGCCCAGGGGATCACACTCGGCCTTTACGGGCGCAAGGGCCTGGCGAAGGACGCCGGTGTCGATATCGAGGGAAGCGGCTCGCACCGACTCGTCATAGGCGCCGGGAACTCGGCGACCACCGATCCCGACGGCTTCGGCTTCCAGGCTGCGACCTCGCCGAACTGATCGGCCCGCCTGCCCTCACGCGCATATGCCGTACGGCAGCAGATCGAGATGGTCTCCCAGCCATGCGGCAACTCGGTCGAGGATCGCGATACCGTCGGCGAAGTTCCCCGACTCCGGCTCGACGGCCACCGTCACCGCACTCTGCCCCTGCGGTGCGCTGAGGACGGCGAGCTGCCGCACCAGGTATTTGCCGTCCTCGCCCGGCCCCCAGCCGGCCTTCGACACGGCGCCGTCGATTCGCGCGAGTCCCCATTGCTGGTCCGGGATCAACGTGGCCATCCGCGCGGTGACCGCGTCGGCTCCGGGCAGGCACGGCAGGTGTGCGGTGAACAGCGCCTGCGCGGCCAGGCTCCATTCGGTCTGACCGAACGCGGTGAACTCCGGGCGGACCCGTTCGGACTGGACGTGTGTGGTGCTGTCCCCCGACTCGGCGAGTACCGCTCCGACGGCCTGCGCGGCGGTCGGCGGATCCCCGAGCAGCGACCAAAGACCCTCGGCTGCAGCATTATCGGACGCCATGATGGCCGAATCCGCGAGTGATGCGGCCGATTCACCGTTGGCGCGAAGCGCCGCGAGTGCGAGCGGAACCTTGATCGTCGACCAGGCGACACCAGTGCTCCACGCCCCCGCCACGGTCGCTGTCGAGCCACCGACCGGCGCGACCGCGATGCCCACCACCCCCGGCAGCGACGGCTCCAGCTGAGCGAAGCCGTCCACCACCGGTTGTGACACGAACGCACTCGTGGACGGCGTGGCGGGCGGTGTCGCCACGGCGGTCGTGGGCGGCACCGGCTCCGGATCGGTGGTGCACCCCGTCAACGCAAGCAATGCGGCAATCGTTGCGAAAAGCCAAACCCGCGTAGCGTTTCGGTCAGTACAGATGGACGACCGCACCATTTCCCCCGGTGCAGGTGACCAACCGTCCCGACGGTGCGCACGACATCGTGTACGACTGTCCGGTCACCGGGCTGATCGCGACGACCTGCCGCGGTTGCGAACTCGGCGGGCCACCGGCGTTGTACGCGTTGCGGACCTCCTCGGCGAACGGACATGAGGTGACCGTGTTGCCGATCGCCGACTTGGTGAGCGCTCCGCCGCCCGACCCGGCGCACGGGGTTGCACCGGCAGGCAAGGCCGCGGGTGGTGCACTGCTCGGTGTGGGCGCCGTCGCGGTCGCTCGGTTGGGCTGCGCGGACTGTGTGGTCGTCGTCTGTGCGGTGTTGTCGTTGTCATTGTTGGTTCCGGTGAAGAGCAGCCACACGACCACGCCCGTGAGCGCCAGCAGTGCGACGACGAGAGCGCCGATCAGCACCGGGAACACCACCGAGCGGCGCCGTGGTGGTTCGGCGTAGACCGGCGGCTGGGACTGCGGGGGTGGCGATGGCGGCCACGCCGCGGTCGGTGGCTCGGGGGCCGCGGACCAGGCGTGCGGCTCCGGTTCCATCGGCGGGGGCGGTGGGGGCGGTGGGGGCGGGACAGACGCCGACGGTGCCGGCAGCGCATGGCGGGCGGCCCGCGCGAAATCACCGGCGGTGGGGAACCGATCGCCCGGAGCGGTCGCCACACCGCGCTCGATGACCTGCCCGAACGCCGACGTCCCGCCTGCGGGCGAGGCCGGACCCGGCGGTTTACCGGTGATCGCCTCGTGCAGCACACACGCCAGCGCGTACACATCGGCGCTCGGCGTGGCCGCGGCTCCGGGCGTGTACTCGGGAGGTGGGTATGCCGGTGTGCCGGTGCTCGCGCCCGACCCGTCGGGCAGCAGACCGAAATCCGTCACCTGCCAGAAGCCACTGCGGGTGAGCAGCAGGTTCGCCGGTTTCACGTCGCCGTGCACGAGACCTGCGGCATGCGCGGCGTCGAGCGCGGTGGCCACCTGCTCGATCGCTGCGACCGCCTGCTCGACCGACATCGGCCCCTGGGTGGCGAGCAGCCGACGCAGGTCGTGACCCTCGACCCGCTCCATCTCCAGGAAGAGCACGTCGTCGCCGATCGCACCCCAATCGTGAATCGGCACCACGTGCGGCTCCGGGAGTCGGGCCGCGATGTCATTTGCCCGGTGGAACTGCCCGCGGTAGGCGGGGTCGGCAGCGAGGTCCGGCGACATCAGCTTGACCGCGACCACCTGCTCGGTCGCGACATCGCCTGCCTCGTACACCGTGCCGAGCCGCCCGGTGCCGAGCAGTTCGCGGAGCTGATAGTTTCCGACCCGGGAGCCGACGCGTTCCGCGGGTGACTCGTCGTCCATCGGCACTCCTCCGCGCTGGTTGGGGAACCAGGTTAATCGACCGGCGTGTCGGTTTCGCAGCGCGGCAGCGGCGGATTCAGGCGATGGCCCGCCTGGCATAGGCACGAACGTCGGCGTCGACGTCGGAGCCGGCCGATTCCAGCGCAGCGCGCACGCTCGGATCGTGGCGCCACTGCGCGAGCGTGAGCACCGCCGCCTTGCGCACGTCGAGGTGCGGATCGCCCAGCGCGTCCGTCAGCGGATCCGCCGCGAGACCGACGACCGAGCCGGCGAATCCGCGGGCGGCGCCCTGGCGTACCTGCCAGGCCGACTCGCGCAGCGCCGCGGCCAGCGCCGCGGCATCCTCGTCGGCACAACCGACCCCGGCGAACGCGGCGAAGGCGGCCGCGCGCACAAGCGGATCGCGGTCCAGGGTGAGCCCGCGAATCGACTCGACCCCACCGCGTCCGATCGTGGCCAGCCCCTGCGCCACCGCGATGCGAACTTCGCGATTCTCGTCATCGGCGATCGCAGCCAACGACTCCCAGTCGTCGAGCGACACCAGCGCGCGGGCCCCCTCGATGCGGACGCGATGATCCGGATCGACGGTCGCCTTCGCGAACAGGCCCGGGGTACCGGCGTGCAGCGCGCGCAGCACGTCGATGACCACCGCCCGTACCACCGGATCGGCGGCGTCGGCGTGCTCGGCCAGTCCCCCTGCCGAGGGCAGCACCTCGACGAGTTCACGCAGCGCCTCGGCGGCACGCAGCCGCACCACCGGGTCCGAATCCTGTAGTGCCGCAACCAGTGGTTGGGCCCAGCCGTCCGGGGTGCCCTCGGTCAGCACGGAGACCGCGGTCGCGCGGACACCGGGGTCCGGGTCGCCGAGATAGGGCGCCAACTCGGCCAGGATCGGCGAATCGAGTGCGAGCAGGGCGACGATGCGTGGTGACGGTGGCGGCACCGATGCACCCGCCGGCCGCACTCGCGCAGGTGCTTCCGGCGCGCGCCCACTGTGCACGTGCGGTGTCTCGACCGGAATGGGGTGCTGCTCCCCCGACGGGAGATCGTCGAGGCCGGGTACCGGCACGAAATACGGCGCCACCGGGCGCTTCAGGAACTCCATCGACCCGTCCGCACCGCGACGCAGGTTGAGGTGGTAGCGCCATTCCTCGTCGTTGCGCTCGGGTAGGTCGGCCCGGTCGTGGTAGAGCCCCCACCGAGACTCGGTGCGGGTCAGGGACGATCGGGCCGCCATCTCCGCGCAGTCGCGAATGAACGTCACCTCGGCGCAGCGCATCAGCTCGTGCGGTGTCGCGGCGCCCATCTCGCCGATCTCGTCGCGCATCCGATCGAACGTCTCCACCGCAATGGCGAGCTTGTTGGCCGTCTTCGGCGGCGCGACATAGTCGTTGACGAACCGGCGCAACTTGTATTCGACCTGTGGCTGCGGCGGCCCGGCCGGGTTGCGCAGCGGACGGTAGATCAGCTCGTGCGCATCGGCGAGCTGATCGGCCGGCAGATCGTCCGGCGCGGCAAGATCGGCAACTGTCGACGCGGCGTGCTCGCCGGCCAGATCGCCGTATACGAACGCACCGATCATGTAGTTGTGCGGCACGCAGGCGAGATCCCCGGCGGCGTACAGGCCGGGCACCGTCGTCCGCGCATGCTCGTCCACCCACACGCCGGACGCAGAATGCCCACTGCACAAGCCGATCTCGGAGATATGCATCTCGATGTCATGGGTTCGGTAGTCGTGTCCGCGGTTGCTGTGGAACGTGCCCCGGGTCGGCCGCTCCGTGGTGTGCAGAATGCCCTCCAGCGTGTCGAGGGTCTCCGGCGGCAGATGCGACACCTTCAAATAGATTGGACCACGGGCTGATTCGATCTCCTGTTTGACCTCGGCCATCATCTGACCGGACCAGTAATCGGAGTCGACGAACCGCTCACCGAGCGCGTTGACCTGGTAGCCGCCGAAAGGATTGGCGACGTAGGCGCATGCCGGACCGTTGTAATCCTTGATCAGCGGGTTGATCTGAAAGCATTCGATCCCGCTCAGTTCCGCCCCGGCGTGATAGGCCATCGCGTAGCCGTCACCCGCGTTCGTCGGATTCTCGTAGGTGCCGTAGAGATAGCCCGACGCGGGCAGGCCGAGGCGCCCGCACGGGCCGGTCGCGAGAATCACCGTCTTCGCACCGACCGCTACGTATTCACCGGTGCGGGTATTCAGCGCCGCGGCACCTACGGCCCGGCCGTCTCGGGTCAGCACGCGTACCGGCATGAGCCGGTTCTCGATCCGGATCCGCTCGCGCATCTTGCGTTGCCGCAAAACGCGATACAGCGCCTTCTTCACGTCCTTGCCTTCGGGCATGGGCAGCACATACGAACCCGAGCGATGCACCCGGCGCACGGCGTACTCGCCGTACTCGTCCTTCTCGAACTTGACGCCGTAGCGCTCGAGTCGTTGCACCATCGCGAAGCCGCGCGTGGCGGTCTGATAGATGGTGCGCTGGTTGACGATTCCGTCGTTGGCCCGGGTGATCTCGGCGACGTAGTCCTCGGGTTCGGCCTTGCCGGGAATGACCGCGTTGTTGACGCCGTCCATGCCCATCGCCAGCGCGCCGGAGTGGCGCACGTGCGCCTTCTCCAGCAGCAGCACATCCGCGCCGTGCTCTGCCGCGGTGAGTGCGGCCATGGTGCCCGCGGTGCCGCCACCGATGACGAGCACGTCGCAATCCATGCGGACCGTGTCGGCGAGGTCGGGGATGTGCATTCAGTTCTCCAGAGCAGCAAGTAGTTCGCGTCGCACGGCGGTCCGGTCGAGCACCGTGCGCGGGGTGGGGACATCGAGCACGGCACGCAGTGGGTGACCCGCGCGCCCGAGGACGGCGACCCGGTCACCGAGCAGCAGTGCCTCGTCGACGTCGTGGGTCACGAACACGACGGTGGTCGGATGCGCGCGCCAGGTGTCGATCAATAGCCGCTGCATGGTCGCGCGGGTCTGGGTGTCGAGTGCGCCGAACGGCTCGTCCATCATCGCGGCTCGGGGCGCGCCGGCCAGCCCGCGAGCGAGCTGAACCCGCTGCCGCATCCCGCCGGACAGACTCTTCGGCAGGTAGTCACCGAAACCGGTGAGCCCGACCTCGTCGATCCAGCGCTCGGCGGCGGCACGGCGATCGTGGCGAGGGATCCCGCGCAGTTTCAGTGCCAGATCGATATTGGACCGAACGGTGCGCCACGGCAGCAGCGCATTGTCCTGGAAGACCACGGCCCGATCGCGAGAGGTGGTTGTCACGGGTTCCTCGTCGGCCAGCACCCGGCCCGCATCGGGTGCGAGCAGTCCGGCCAACGCACGCAGCACGGTCGACTTGCCACATCCGGACGGTCCGGTGAGGACGAGGATTTCACCGGGCCGGACGTCCAGGCTCAGGTCCCGAACCACGGGTTCGCCGGTGTAGGACAGCGTGACCCGGTCGAGTTGCAGACGCAGCCCGGTGCTGAGGGCGGTGGTCATCGAGTGGCCTCCTGGACTCGCGGCAGCCATCGGGTCGCTCGCCGGCCGACGAGTTCGACCGCGGCGGAAGTGAGGAAGCCGAGGATGCCGATGGTGATGATGCCGACGAACACCCCCGGATAGTCGACGATGGTGTAGGCCTGCCAGGTGCGGTACCCGACACCGAGTCGGCCGGAGATCATTTCGGCGGAGATGACGCAGATCCACGCGACGCCCATGCCGACGGACAGGCCGCCGAACACGCCAGGCAGGCTGCCGGGCAGCACGACGCGGAACAGCACGTCCCAACGGCCGCCGCCGAGTGTCCGCACCGAGTCCTCCCACAGTGTCGGCAGTGCGTGCACGGCGTGCCGGGTGCTGACCATGATCGGGAAGAACGCGGCGAGGAAGGTGATGAAGACGATGCCTGCCTCATCGGACGGGAACACCAGGATTGCCACCGGGACGACCGCGATGGCCGGGATCGGTCGGGCCAACTCGGCGAGCGGGCCGAACGTGTCGGCGAACAGACCCGACCTGGCCAATGCGATACCCGCGGAGATGCCCACCACGGCAGCGATTCCGAAGCCGGTGAGGATCCGGATCAGCGACTGGCCGAGATCCATCCAGTACAGGTCGGTACCGAGCTGCTGCCCGAACGCGTCGAGCACGTCGGTAACCGTCGGCAGTGTGTCGAACCGCAGCCAGAGGCGCACATCGTTGGCGGTCAGCAACTGCCACGCGACGATTGCCGTGGCGACCGAAGTCAGCCGGATGGCGCGCGAGCGCCAGACCGAACGACCGGACCTGCGGCGCAGCGGCTCCACCGGAGCGGTCTGTACCGCCCCGTCGGCGCCGGTGAGCGTCGCGGTCATGGCCGGACCTCCGCGACGGCCTGGTCGTAGCCGACGATGGTCCCGCCGGGATGCTGCGTCAGGTACCGCTGCGCCGCCGCCTCGGTCGTGAAGGGCACGAACTGTGCCTTTGGTCGCTCCGCAGGCTCCGCTCCTGTCTCCGTGTCCTTGACCCAGACCGCCTTGTCCGCGAACCAGCGGGTGCCGAGCTCGGCATCGAGGACGTAGGCCGCGCGCTCCGTCTTCCCCGCCGTCCGAGCAGTCTTCACCGCACTCAGCAGCGCGGTCGGATTCTCGACGGGCTGGGTGGTGTCCGCGCCGTCGAGCCACAGCTCGTTTCCGGAACCGGTGGTGAGGTTGCCGGTCTCGGCGACCGCTGCCGCGTAGTCGTCGCCACGCTCCGCGAACACCTTCTGCAGCGGCTCGTCGTTCACGAACGTATCGATGTTCAGCTCGGCGAAATCGCCGATCGACTTCAGGTACTGCACATCGCCTTTGAAGGCTTCGATCAGGCTCGGCTTGAGCGTGGTGTCGAAAGATGTGCCGCCGGGGCCGTTGTAGAGGTAGACCACCTCGGGCGGCAGACCCGAACCGTCGGCGACGAGTTGCGCTGCCTCGAGCGGCTTCTCGTGGATGAACTCGGTGGCGTCCGCCTGTGCCTGCAGAAACGCGTCGAGCACCTCGGGATGCTGGGCGGTGTAGTCCTCGCGGGCCACGACACCGTGGAAGGTGGGCACGTTCAGCTCGGCGCCGTCGTAGAGCAGCTTCGCCTTGTCCTGGAAGACGAGCAATCCCGGCCAGGCGACGAACTGCGAAAGAGCGGCGACCTGACCGGATTCCAGGGCGGAGGCACCGACCTGTGGTTGCTGGTTGAGCACCTCGACGCCGTTGGCGGGGTCGATACCGTTGCGGCTCAATGCCTGCACCAGCGTGCCGTGGCCGGCGGAGCCGACACTGGCCGAGACCTTCTGCCCGGCCAGGTCACTTAATTGCCGCGCCGGTGAGTTCGGTGCGACGACAACCATATTGAGTGCGCCTTTGGGGTTGTACCCGGTGACGGAGACGAACTCGGTCTTCGAGCGCTCGTTGGCCTGCGTGCGGGAACCGTTGATGAGCAGCGGGTAGTCGCCCATCGAGCCGATGTCGATCTTCTCCGCGACCATCTGCGCTGTGATCGGGGCGCCGGTGTCGTAGTCCTGCCACTCCACCTGATATTTCGGGCCACCGTCGTCGGTGAGCTGCTGCAGCCGTTGCTCCAGGTAACCCTGCGCCTTCAGCAGCGTTCCTGCGGTGACGGTGTTGATGGTCTTGGACTGGTAGCCGACGACGACCCGGACGGAATCGGCGGAACCGGTGTCCTCCAGCGAGCAACCGGCCAGCGCGAGGGACGCGATCAATGCAAGGGGGACAACGCTTTTTAGGGCAGTGTGTTTCATGGTTTCCTCGGTGCCTTCAGCGAATCAGATACGGCATGTTGACGGTGACCGCACCGGTCGGGCACCGCGCGGCGCACGGCCCGCAGTACCAGCACTCGTCGACGTGCATGAACGCCTTGCCGTTGTCCGGGTTGATGGCCAGCGAGTCGAGCGGGCAGATATCCACGCAGAGCGTGCAGCCTTCGATGCACAGTGACTCGTCGATCGTGACGGGGACGTCGGCGCGCTGGTTGACCAGTGCCATCAGGTGAGCTCCCAACTCGTGGTGTCGCGAATAAGACTGCTGCGCATGGTGACTCGGTCGCCGCGCATGCGGATGTATTCGAGGTCGACGGGGCGGTTGTCATCGAGGCGGGTGAGTCGCTCCAGCAGCAGCAGCGCGGCGCCGTCGGGCACGAGCAGTGTGGCCGCCGAATGCGCGTCCGCGGTGATGGCCTCCATCGCCAGGTCGGCCGACCCGAGCGGGCCTCCGCTGATCTCCTCGATGAGCGTGAAGATGTCGTTGTGCTCGAGGTCGCGGGTGATGATCTCGTTGCCGATATCGGGCGCGAGATAGGTGAGGTCCAGGCTGAGCGGCAGGTCGCCGAGATAGCGCAAGCGTTCGACGAAGATCGCTTCCTCGCCGGGCGCGAGCTCGAGCCGCCGCGCGACCGCGGGCGGTGGCGTGACCGGACCGGCGGAGCGCACCTCGTTGCGGACCTCGCCGTATCCCTTCAGCGTCTCCTTCAGGCCGGTGAGCGCGTCCAGGCCGTGATCGACCTTGCGTTGCGCGACATGGGTGCCGACCTTGGGTGCCCGGTCGATCAGCCCCTCGTCCTTGAGCAGTGCCAGGGCGTCGCGCACGGTGTTGCGCGAGGCCGCGAATTCGGCAGCGAGGTGCTGCTCGGACGGCAGCGTCCGATCGAATGCGCCGGCATGGATTTGCTGCCGGAGTACGTCCGCCACCTGCCGCGCGCGATCCGCGCGCGGCCGCCGGATGGGCGTGGGTTCGACCGCCACCGTGCCTCCGTTGTAGTCACTGACCAGGACGAATAGCACGGTAGTGGCGAATTTCGGAGGGCTGGAGCGGCCGCGAGCGAGGCAGGGGTGCGGTCGACGCTTTGCGCCGGTCGGTGTGGGCGCCCAGCTGCGGAAAAGGAGCCGTGACGCGGCTTTGCGCCACCCGTGCCCGGCCCGGAGAGAGTTCGAATCAGGGTGATCGGAAAGCGCTGTTCGGGTTCGGCTCCCCCACCCCGCGCGCGGATGGACAATCGGCGGGTGGCCGCACAAACGCGGGTGGGGACCCAACTCGGCACGTATCACCTGAGGTCGCTGCTGGGCAGCGGCGGGATGGGCGATGTGTACGAGGCCTACGACACCGTGAAGCAACGTGTTGTCGCCTTGAAGCTGTTGCCCGACGATCTTGCCCGGGATGCAGCTTTCGTCCAGCGATTTCGACGGGAGGCGCAGAGCGCGGCGGTGTTGACCGAGCCGCACGTGATCCCCATCCATGATTGGGGCGAGATCGGCGGCATGCTCTACATCGACATGCGCCTCGTCCTGGGCCAGAGTCTGCGGGCACTGCTGGACAAGGCAGGGCGGCTACAACCGGACCGGGCGGTGCTGATCATCAGTCAGGTCGCGGCGGCACTCGACGCCGCGCACGAGACCGGTCTGGTGCACCGCGATATCAAGCCGGAGAACATCCTCGTCGTCGGTGACGGGAGCGACTTCGCCTACCTGGTCGATTTCGGCATCGCGACCGGCGCCCGCGACCTATCGCTCACCGCGCAGGGGAGCACGCTCGGAACGTATGCCTATATGGCGCCCGAGCGATTCGACGACACCCCTGTCACCGGCCGAGCCGACACCTACTCGCTGGCCTGCGTCCTGCACGAGGCCCTCACCGGATCGCGTCCGTACCCGGCTTCGTCGCCCAGCGCGGTAATGCGGGCCCACCTCGAAATGCCGGCGCCACGACCCAGCACGCTCGCGCGGGGTGTGCCGCCCGGCTTCGACACCGTGATCGCCCGCGGGATGGCGAAGCGTCCGGCCGATCGATATCCGACTAGTGGCGAGTTCGCCCGCGCGGCCCAATCTGCGTTGACCGGGGCGCATCCGGAGTCGGCGGGAGCACTTACCCGCCGGCTCGAGGAGACGGCCGTGCTGCCGCCCGCTGGTGCGATGTTGCCGCCCGCCGTCGCGGTCGGATATCAGCAGCCGCTTCCCACGAAGCATTCCAGCACGATTCCGGTGTTGTTGACGCTGCTCATCGTCGTTGTGATCGCGCTCGGCGGCATCGTTACGTGGCTCTTGCTGCAGCGTGCCGACTCTGCGGACCGGGCGACTGGTCCGACGACCGGTCTTGTGGCGCCCGCCGTGCGCGCACCGACGGTGGAAGTCCCTCCGTCGCAAGTTCGGACCACCACCACCCCAAGAGTGCCTCCACTGATCGGGTCGGTCGCGGGAGCCGACGAACAGGGCTTCCTGTCCCCGGCCTCGGCACGGTGCAACTCGACGGACCCCGCGATGGCGATTGGCCGGACAACGAAATCGCTGGTGGTTGTCTGCCTGACCGGTGGCGGGAGGTACTACTACAAGGGCGTGCGAGTGAGTGACGGACTGAGCATCGAGCTCGACGATGCGGTCTCGATCGGCTCCGGGTTCACCGTGACCAACCCGGTGGACGGAACGCGGTACGTCGTTACTCGGTCGTCGCTCACGATCGTGGACGGCGACGGCGGGGTGTTGGCCACCGAGCCGATGGTCGAATACGCGAGTCGCTGATTGCTCAGGACCGATACGGGCGCAGCACGATCTCCGTGGGGTGCGCGTCCCGCGGCGTCTCGACGGCATTGCGCACCGCGCGCGCGACCGTCTGCGGAGTGAGGAACTGCGTCGGGTCGTACTCGGTCCCCTCGCCTGCGACGATCTCGCGCTGCATGTCGGTGTCGATCCGGCCCGGGTGCACCGAGGTCACCCGCAGCACCGGTTCCTCGCCGCGCAGCGCATCCCCGAAAGCGCGCAACGCGAACTTGCTCGCGGCGTAGGACGCCCAGCCCGGGTTTGCGCGCAGCCCGGCGCCGGAGTTGATCAGCACGACATGGCCGTGCGCCGCACGCAGCGCGGGCAGCAGCAGCCGGGTCAGCTCCGCGACTGCAATCACGTTGGCTTCCAACGTCGTTCGCCACTGTTGCACCGACGACTCGGCGATCGGCGCGATATCGGCGATACCGGCGTTGTGCACCAGTACGTCGAGGCGGTCGATGTCGGCAGTCAGCCGTGCAACCTCCGCATAGTCGGTGAGCTCCACGGCAAACGGACGCGCGCCCGGCAGCTCGGCGAGAATCTTCGCGAGCGAGTCGGTGCTGCGCGCGCCGAGCAGCAGGTCATGGCTGGGCGCGAGGTCGCGGGCGATCGCAGCACCGAGCCCGCGGCCGGCGCCGGTGATGAGAGCAAGGGGACGCATGGCACCCGAGCGTAGCGAGGCTCAGTGCACCCGAGCGGAGCGAGCCTCAGTGCACCCGAGCGGAGCGAGCCTCAGTGCACCGCCGCGTCATGCCGACTACCCAACCGCACCGGTAAGCGTTCGTAGCCGAACAGATTCACCAGCCCCCGCCGCTGCGGCTCCCCGGCCAGACTCAGATCCGGGTACGCCTCGAACAACGCGCGCAGCGCCGTGGTGCCCTCGATCCGGGCCAGTGCCGCGCCGATGCAGGCGTGAATACCGGAGGCGAACGCCAGGTGATCGCGGGCGTTCACCCGTCCTATGTCGAAGGTGTCGGGATCGGTGAAGACGTTCGGGTCACGGTTCGCGCCGCCCAGCAGCAGCACAACCATTTCCCCCTCGCGCACCCGATGACCGGCGATCTCCACATCGCGCAGCGCGGTGCGCGCCGTCATCTGCACCGGGCTCTCGTACCGCAGGATCTCCTCGACGGCGCCGGGCCACAGGTCGGGTTCGGCGCGCAGCCGGGCCAACTGCTCGGGATGGCGCGACAACGCGACGATGCCGTTGCCGATCAGATTCACCGTCGTCTCGAATCCGGCCCCGACGAGCAGTGCCCCGTTTGCGGCGAGTTCGCGCGGGGTGAGGCTGTCGTCGGTGGCCAGCCGGCTGAACGCAGTCTCGCTCGCTTCGCCGGCGCGGATCTGGCGGAACCGCTCGTTGATGTAGCCGTCGATATCGCGGAGGCCGTTGATGGCGTTGCGATAGGTCCGCCAGCCGATCCCGACATCGAGCAACGGCGCACCGCACCGGCCCCACTGCAGCAATTGGGCATGACTGTCGCTCGGCAGGCCGATGATCTCGGCAATGATCGCCACGGGAAGTTCGGCGGCGAAGTCGGCGATCAGGTCGGGCCGATCATGCGCGGCAAGACCATCGACGAGTTCGGTGGTCAATTCGTTCACACGCTCGCGCAGCGTCTCGATGGCACGCGGGGTGAAGCTTTGCGCGACCAATTGCCGGTACCGGGTGTGATCGGGCGGATTGACGATGACCATCGCGGGCGGTTCCACCGGGTTGGCCACCCCGGGATCGGTCCGGGCGAGCAGCGCCCGCAGTGGACGGGGCAGGTCCATATCGGCCGGCGCAGTCACGCCGAAATTGCGGTCGCGCAATAGTTCTCGGCACACGCCGTGATCGGCGCTGGCCCAGGCGAACGGGCTGCGAACCAACGGACCCCTCGACCGCAGGTTCGCATACACGGGATACGGATCGATCGCGCGGCCGTGACTCGCAATGATCTGCCCCAACGGGTCGCCGCGTGACGCCCGCTGGGTCATGAACGCTCGCGGAATGCCATGCAGCGCGACCCAACGTGCCCACAATCCGATGCTCATTAGCCCTCCCCCGGCTGATTGAAGCACTAACATGAGCGGCGGACTTCGTTCGGCGGCTCGCCGAACCGGATTCCGACGCGCTGCGCCGAATACGGAATCCCGACGAGATCACCGCCAGAATCCTGCGCTCCGCGTTCGAGCAGTTCGAGCTCGTGGGGATCCGCCGCAGCACGATGGCGGATGTGGCACGTCGCAGCGGAGTCGGCCGGGCGACGCTTATCGAAGGTTTCCGACCAAGGAATCGCTCGTCGACACCCTCGTGCTCGCCGAGGCGCTGCGCACCGAGCCCGAAACGATTCTGCCCAGCCTCACCATCGAAGCCGGGGACATCCTCGACTTCGCAATCGAGCACGCCGCCAACAGTTGCGCGGCGACCTGTACGGGTCGGTGCCGACCACCCCGGACCAAGAACACCACGTCCGCACGGTCGCCGAACTGCACACGCGGCTCACCCTGTCGTTCATCGTTACGCCACATACCGGGATCGAGCTCGCGACAATGGACGAGGCGCGGACCTACGTGCGCCGATATCTGCTGCCGATGCTCACCGCACCGATCTGACGCCACCCGGAGGCGAACTGATGAAGAAGGTGAAGCCCATCCCGTTCCGGGACAAGAACGGCAAGCGTGCGTTCAACTCCTCGGGTGTGCTCGAAGCGGGACCGGGCCGGTTCGTCTTCATCGACAATAACGATCCGACCGCGCTTTTCGACTTGTTTCTCGATGATGAGGGCGGGCACGAGCGGATTCGGCGACGGCCGATCGTGGGCATGGCGAAGGGTCTACTGAGCGACCCCGAGGGCCTCACCTGGCTGGACCGCGCAACGGGGACACTGCTCGTCGCATCATCCCTGTGCCGCGGAAACGACGGGCTGGTGCGGGTTCGCTACCGCGCCGATGGCGATCTGCCGGCCGAGGCGATACCTGGTTTTCGCGACTGGCTGATCACGCGCGTACCCGAACTGGCCGACGCGGCAATGCGCGACCCCGACGATGGTGGGCTGAATATCGAAGGTGCCGTGTGGGATCCGACGACTCGCGCGTTGTTGCTGGGTCTGCGCGGGCCGGCGAACCCGGGAAGGGTCACGCTGATCCGAATTCCCGTGCGTGCCGATGCGAAACCGTGGACGACCGCTGCCCTTGGCCCGCCGGCGAGGATGCACCTGCGGGTGCCGGACTCCAAGCACCGCCTCGGCATTCGTGATATCAGCAACGCAGCAAGCGCCGGCTTCCTGTTGCTGCTCGGCCGCTCGCTCAGCCACGGCGACGAACCATTCCACCTGTGCACCTGGAACGGGCGCAGCGACACACTCGAGCTACTCGACATCAAGTTCCACAAATCCGCCAAACCCGAAGGCTTGACGACCTTTACGAGCGGTGATGGGCGGCGAATTCTTGTGGTGGACGACTGTGGCGGGTACGCGATACTCGACGCGATCAGCTGAAGAACAGTTTCGACCCGCCGCCCTCCTGGTGAACCCGCGGGTGCCCCGACGGCGTCGGGTCGGTACCGAACAAGGCGCCGAGCCCGGTCCGCACACTTACCAGGCTGAAATATCCACTGTGCGAGAACTCGTCGCGCGCGTCGATCGGCGCCACCCGAAACTCCTCGGCATGCTCGGCATTGTTCGGCGGGCAGGTATAGAGCAGCTGGTGGCCCTGGCTCGACGAGATCGAACCCGCGTGCAGCAATCGCCCGAATGCTTTGCTTGTCAACGACTTTCCCGTATCCAGGTCGCCGAAGCTCCACAGGTCGGAATCGTCGGGAGCGGGCGGGCGCGGCCGATGGGTGACCTCGAAGTTTGTCGGGTTGGGCGCGTCCCGGGGGATGGTGTCGCTCTTGCCGGCGTGCAGGACGTCGTTGGTGGCGTCGTCGCGGATGTAGGCCCCCTTCCCGTCGGGCAGGCCGGCGATGAGGAAACCGGCGGAGGCGGCCAGCCGCAGTTGTTTACGTACCGCGGCGATCTCGGCCGATGCGTTGGGCACACCAAACCCGTTGAGCAGCGACTCGGCCTTCTCGAACATCGGCCGCAGCACGGCGTCCTGACTGTCGCGGTCCAACACGGTGTCCCGATAGGTCGCGATCCGGTCGAGCACCTGCTTGCGGCGGGTGGGGTCATTGCGAATCATCTCGGCGACGAGTCCGTCCGTGCCGAGGTAGAAGTGCCGTTGCGGCTGCAGCGTCTGGTCGATACCCCAGGGGATCGTCTTGAAGTTGATGGTGTCCACGCCGGGCGCCGCGACGGCGTCCACGTCGTTGTAGATGTAGGTGTTGTTCGTGTTGCGCGAGTAGCCGTCCCAGTGTTTGAGCAGGAAGTCCATCGCGTAGATGCCGATGAACTGGTCCAGGTCGAATACGTCGGCGGCACCGGCGAGCCCGTTCGCCGCGATGTGGTCGATGGCGAATCTGAGGTCTGCCTTGTCACCGAACTTGGACAGGTCTTCTACCCCGATGAGATCGAAGCGTTTGTCGACGAAATCGTCGGTGTGCTCGAGCTCGTAGAGGTTTCCGTTCATGTTGCCGGCGAAGTTGCGCTCGATATAGCGCGGCATGATCGGCTCGGCGCTCACGTAGATACCCGGGCTGTTCACGCCGATCAGCCCGGCGCCGATCGGGGTTCCGTTGACGAACACGCGGGCGTAGTTGCAGCGCGAATTGGGCAGGCCCGCACGCTCGTACAACCGGTATCCGATCGTCTGCCGGACATAGGACGGATCCTGGATCGAGTTGTTCAGGGTGAGGTATTGCGTGCCGATGAGTGCCTCGGCAGTGGGCACATTCGACTTTCGGAACTTGCCGAAGTCGATGTGCAGGCAGGGCTTCGCACTGTTGATCGAGCCGCAGAACGACTTCTTCTTGATCCCCACGTGGCGGAAGGACGTGCGTGCCGGAAAGTCGGTGCCGGAGATCTCCACGGACTCGGCCTCGCGCCACTCGTACCGGCTGCCGCCGCGCCAGTCGAAATTGCACGGCCCACCCTTGGGCTGTTCGTTGCGCACCGCATCCCAGTCCTGCGGTGCCATGGTGATCCGCACCGTGAGCACGTTGTCGAGGGCGTAGAGCGAGTCGAGTGCGAGTTGCTGCTCGGTGGTCATGACAATCAGTGTCGAGGTTCGATGCCGGTTACGCCCGAGTAGGCCGCTACTCGTTTTGCCTTCCCCACGGCCCAGCCGACGCAGTGCTGGGCCGCGGCACCCGACCCCAACGAGCGGATCCGGCGACTACGCCGCAAAATGGGGGCGATGAACGATCCAGGCTTCACTCCGACGCAGCTCGCGGCCCGTGCCGCGTACCTGCTGCGCGGCAACGACCTGGGCACTATGACCAGCGCCGCGCCGCGGCTGTACCCGCACATGTGGAGCTGGGACGCCGCGTTCGTTGCCGTCGGGCTGGCACCGCTGAGCGTCGAGCGGGCCGTGATCGAGCTGGATACGCTGCTGTCCGCGCAGTGGCGCAACGGGATGATCCCGCACATCGTGTTCGCCAACGGGGTCGACGGATACTTCCCCGGCCCGGCGCGCTGGCAGTGCCGGGAGCTGGCGGCGCACGCCCCGGCGGGCCCGGACACCTCGGGTATCACCCAGCCACCGGTGCATGCGATCGCGATGCAGCGCATCCTCGACCACTCGCGCCGACACGGTCGCAGTACCCGCGCGGTGGCCGAAGAGTTCCTCAACCGGCGCTGGCCGGACCTGGTCCGCTGGCACCGCTGGCTCGCGCATGCACGCGACCCGAAGGAGGACGGCCGGATCACGCTCTACCACGGCTGGGAATCCGGGATGGACAACTCGCCGCGGTGGGACCGCGCGTACGGCCAGGTGGTCCCCGGTGACCTGCCCGCGTACAAGCGCGAGGACACCGCCATCGTCACCGACTCGTCGCAGCGGCCGAGCGACATCGAGTACGACCGCTACCTCTGGCTGCTCGAGGAGATGCGCCGGGCGCGCTACGACGATTACGCGCTTGCGGCTTCCATGAGTTTCGCGGTGCAGGACGTGTTCGTCAGTGCCATCTTCGCGCTCGCCTGCGAGGTGCTCGCGATCATCGGCGAAGACTATTCGATGCCGAACGCGGATGTCCGCGACCTGCATTCCTGGGCCGACCGGTTCCGCAAGGGCGTTGTGGCGACAACCAACCAAAGATCAGGAGCAGCAAGGGATTACGACGTCCGCAACGACCTGTGGATCCCGACCGACACGCTGGCGATGTTCGCACCCCTGCTGTGTGGCGGGCTCCCGCGCGACACCGAACGCAACCTGTTGCGGATCTTCGAGGGCCCACGATTCTGCGGGCACCCCGACCTGCGGTACGCGCTGCCGCCGTCCACCTCGCCGGTGTCGAGCGCGTTCCGCTCCAAGGAATACTGGCGCGGACCGGTGTGGCCGGTGATGAGTTGGCTGTTCTCCTGGGCCTTTTCGCGCCGCGGTTGGGCCGAACGCTCCCTCATGCTGCGCGAGGAGAGCTTGCGGCAGGCCGGCGACGGCAGCTTCGCCGAGTACTACGAGCCGTTCACCGGTGAGCCACTCGGGAGCATGCAACAGTCGTGGACCGCGGCGTCGGTGCTGGACTGGCTGGGGTAGTCGGAGCTTTCGATGAAGCGGCGATCTGTGTGCCCGGTGAATACCATCGAAGGTATGCAGACGCAGGATGACGGTATCCCCGACCTCGGGTGGATTTCGGACAAGTTGGGCGAGCCGAATGCCGATTTGGAGGACAAGGACGCGTTGAGCGCGGTCCTGAACAGCGACTGCGACTGAGCTGGCCGGGAGCCTTCCGTGCACCAGAACCTGTCCGAGGGTCGCGATAGTGTTCGAACATGCATTCGGAGATGGCTACCGCGGGCGTGCTGGACGAGCTCGATGCTGCGGTGTTCGCTGTCTCGGATCTGGACTTCGGCGCCTTGCCGAATCACGAGCGGCTCGAGATTCTGCGCAGGCTCGAGTCGGTGGCCCGCAAACAGTCGAGCGCAATGTATGAGCTGCTGAACGGATTGCGGGAACAGTGGATCCCGGCCGAGTTCGGCTGCGAGCACACGCATCAAGTGGTGGCGGATGCGTTGCGGATCAACCGGAGCGAGGCGAAGAAGCGGTTCGCCACCGCCGAACAGTTGGCGATACGGTCCTCGTTCACCGGTGAGCCGCTTGCACCGGAGCTACCCGCGGTGGCCGCCGGGGTGCGCGACGGTGTGCTCGGGGATGGTCATGTGCAGGTGATACGCTCGTTTCTGCAGCACCTTCCCGCTGCGATCGACGCCGGGACGCAGGAGCAGGCCGAAGCCCAGCTCGCGGGCTTCGCGGCCACGATGCGCCCGGACGAGTTGAGGAAGATCGCGGATCGGCTCGCCGCCTACCTCAATCCCGATGGCGAGTTCAGCGATGAGGACCGCGCCCGCAAGCGCGGGATCTGGCTCGGGGAACAGGGCCCGGATCTGATGAGCAGCATCAAAGGACTGATCGATCCCGAATTGCGGGCGCACCTGGAACCGATCCTCGCCAAGCTCGCCGCACCTGGGATGTGCAACCCGCAGGACGAAACACCCACTGTTGACGGTGAACCGAACGAGGATGAAGCCAAGCGCGATACCCGTTCGATGGGGCAGCGCCAGCACGATGCGGTGAAGGCGATGTGCCGCGGGCTGCTCGCGTCCGGGGAGTTGGGGCAGCATCGCGGGCTACCGGTCACTGCGGTCGTCTCGACGACCGTGAGTGAGCTGACCGATCTTGCCGGGCCGGCCGCGACCGCGGGTGGATCGTTGGTTCCGATTCGGGACCTGATCCGCATGGCCGCCCACGCGTTTCACTATCTGGTGGTCTTCGATGTCGAGGGCCGCGTGGTGCACCTGGCGCGGTCCAAGCGGATCGCGTCACCGGATCAGCGGATCGTGCTGCACGCTCGCGATATCGGTTGCTCCCACCCCGGCTGCACCGTTCCCGGCTACCTGGCCGAGGCGCATCACATCCGAGAGTGGGCCGACGGTGGGCCGACCGATATCGATAACCTGACCTTCGTCTGCCCCGCCCATCACAAACTTGCCGGCCAGGGCGCGGACCAGTGGCACACGACCGCTGGTCCGCGCTCGCACACCCGCTGGCACCCACCCGCCCACGTCGACCCGCGAGAACGCCCACGTATCAACAGGTTCCACCACCCCAGCGGGATCCTTGTCGGCGAAGCGAGCGGGGACCCACCGTGAGGCTCCGCGCGCACCAGCAGCTACAGCACCTGCGACAGGAACTGTTGCAACCGCTCGGTTTCGGGTGCGTCGAATAGTGCTGCAGGCGGCCCGGTTTCGACCACCTGCCCGTGATCCATGAACAGCACGGTGTCCGAAACGCTGCGGGAAAAGCCCATTTCGTGGGTCACCACGATCATCGACATACCGCCGGACGCGAGATCGGCCATCAACGCGAGTACGCCCTTCACCAGTTCCGGGTCCAGTGCGGACGTCGCCTCGTCGAAGAACATGATCTCCGGCTCCATCGCGAGCGCCCGCGCGATCGCGACCCGCTGCTGCTGGCCACCGGACAGATTGCCCGGTCGCACATCGGCCTTCTCCCGCAGGCCCACCGTGTCGAGCTGCCGCAGCGCTACCTCGCGGGCCGCGTCCTTGGACAACCCGCGCAGCTTTCGCGGGCCGAGCGCGATATTCTCCGCAACGGTCTTGTGCGGGAACAGGTTGAAATGCTGGAACACCATGCCGATGCGCTGGCGCAGCTTGTCGGGATTGTCCTTCAACACGGATTGTCCGTCGATCAGGATGTCGCCCTGCTGTGGCTCGTGCAGGCGGTTGAGGACGCGCAGCAAGGTGGACTTGCCCGAGCCGGACGGGCCGATCACCGACGTCGTCTTGCCCGCGTCCACATGGATGTTCACCCCGCGCAGCACCTTGTTCGCACCGAAGGCCAGGTGAATATCGGTGCCGGTCAGCGAAACCGAGTTCGCCGCGACCGTGGTCGCATCTGGTGTGCTCATCACCTACCCCCGCTCCACGACGATGGCCTGTTCGACCGGGTCGAGCGTGCCGGACCGATCTTCCCGTCCGGTTCGCAGCCGATTGTCGATGTAGTTCACCAAATGCGTGAGCGGGATGGTCAGCAGCAGATAGAACAAGCCGGCCGCCACCAGCGGCGACAGGTTGCCGGTCTGCGCGTTGAGATCCCGCCCGACAGCGAACAGCTCGCGTTGACTGGCCAGCAGGCCGAGGAAGTAGATCAGCGAGGAGTCCTTGATCAGCGAAATGAACTGGTTCATCAGGGCGGGCAGGACGCGGCGCACGCCCTGCGGAATCACGACCAGCCGCATCGACGAGCGGTAGCTGAACCCGATCGCGCGGGCGGCCTCGAGCTGCCCGGCCTCCACGCTCTGGATACCGGACCGGAAGATCTCACCGATGTAGGCGGCGGCGAGCAGCGCCAGCGCGGCCGCGCCGAGCCAGTACGGGTTGTTGTTGGTCAGATTCCGGACCACCGGCCCGACGCCGAGCCCGACGAGCAGGATGATCACTACAGCGGGCAGGCCGCGGAAAATGTCGGTGTAGACACGCGCCGGCCAGCGCAGCCAACGGGTTCGCGAAATACCCGCGACCGCGAGCAGCATGCCCAGGATCGTGCCGATCACCCCGGACACCAGGGCGAGAATGATGGTGTTCGGCAGGCCGGTCTTCACCAGATCGGGAATGGCGTCGCGGTACAGCTGCCAGTCGAAGAACGTGTCACCCAACTGCTGCAACGTCGATTTCGGTTCGACGGCAGCGGGTTCGTCGCCGGTGTCCTGTTGGGCGGCGAGCGCGGCAAAATCCGGTAGCTCCGGCAGCGGCGCCGCACGACTGCCCGGCTTCCAGCCGGGCGGCAGCTCGCGTGGGACCCAGGCCGAGTACAGCTTCGCCCACGTGCCGTCGGCGATCACCGCGTCCAGCCCGGAGTTGAGTGCGTCGATCAGCGCCTGGTTCTCGCGATTCACCGCCCAGCCGACGTAGTTGTTGAGGCTGAACGTGTTCTGCACGATCGAGGTGGCGTCACCGGGCTTGATCGCGCCCTCGGCTTGCTGCGAGGGTGCTACCCACGCATCGATCTGCCCGCTCTTGAGGTTCGCGTAGGCGGTGTTGTAGTCCGGGAACTTCACCGGATCCAGATGCAACGTGTTGACCACATAGTCGTCCTGCACGGTGCCCTGCACGACGCCGATGCGCGTTCCGGCGTTCAGGTCCGAAAAGCCTTTGATCGGACTGCCATTCGGGACGACCAGCGAGAAGTAGCCGAAGTCGTAGCCGTTGCTGAACCCGACGGTGCGGCGGCGTTCGTCGGTGGTGGTGATCGAGGACGAGCCGACGTCGAAGCGCCGATTCGCGACCTGCGAGAGCAGGCCGGCGAACTCGGTGCCGGAAAACTGAATCCGTAGACCGAGTTTCGCCGCGATCGCCTTCAAGAGTTCATTGTCGTAACCGGTGTAGTCGCCCTGGGAGTTGACGCAGATGCTCGGTGGCGCGTCGGACAGGGTGCCGACCGACAGGACGCCCGGCGTGATCAGGCCGAGCGCGTTGACGTCGATCTGGTCGAGCGGTTTCGTGGTTGGCGTCGTGTAGCGGTCCTCCCCCGCCTGCGTGCTGCCGGCGGCGAGGTTGGTCGGCGCGGCCGCGGATGCGCCGACTCCGGGCGGGGAACACAGATCGTTCGAAGACCCGGCCGTAGTGTCGTCGTCGCTCGAGCACGCGGCGAGCCCGAACGTGAGTATCGCTACCAAGATCAGCAACAGCACCGAACGGGTGCCGGCTTTCGGTGGCCGAACCATCCCCGAAGCCTATCGGCAACCACCCACGGCCGGACGGTCTCGGACACGCGCCGCCACGGCGACATCAAATTGACGTTGCACCGACGCCACAATGGTGCCAGTATGGCGTCATGAACTTGCAGAGCTACATCGACAACCTCCGCCACGAGCTGGCGGTCGCAGCAGAGGCGGGCGGTGACGAAGCCCGCGCCCTCGCCGATCGGCTCACCGGTCCGCTCGCGGCCGGCATCCGGGTGTCGCTGCTCGAGGCACTTTCGGACGCCGCAGCGGAGATCACTCAGGAGCTCGCCCCAGGTTCCGTGGAGGTGCGGCTGCGTGGTCGCGACCCGGAATTCGTGGTGACGCCATCGCCCATCGACGACGTTCGCGATTCCGGTCCGGAGCCGGCGACGCCGGTCCCGCCGATCGACAGCGACGAGGCGCAGTCGCGGATCAGCTTCCGCTTGCCCGACACGTTGAAGACCCGGATCGAGGAAGCCGCGGCACGAGAGGGCCTGTCGGTCAATGCCTGGCTCGTGCGCGTTGCCTCGACCGCAGTAGCAGGCGGCGCCGCGGGCAGCACGACCAAACGCGCCCCACGCAGTGGCGACCACTTTTCCGGCTGGGTCCGCTAACGCAGCTCGAATACCAACATCCCAACTCACCACAGCTTCGTTTGAGAACCAGAACAAGGAGATGTCATGGCAACCTTCGCCACGCCCGCTCGGATAGCGGCGACGATCGAAATCGGTCTCGGCGATGTGCATCTGATCGCCGGCGAACGCACCGACACGGTGGTCGACGTGCGGCCGAGTAATGCAACGAACGACAACGACAAGCGCGCCGCGGAGCAGACCAAAGTCGACTTCGCGAACGGCAAGCTCGTCGTGAAGGCACCGCGGAACTGGCTGCGGAACATCGGGACACGGGACGGCGGCTCGATCGACGTCACCATCGAACTGCCAACGGGCTCGCAGCTGTCCGGCGACGCCGGGGCGGCAACACTGCGGGCCGAGGGTGCGCTCGGCGTCGTGCGCTTCAAGTCGGGCGCCGGCGATATCCGGCTGGACCGGACCGGAGCGCTCGAACTGAAGACCGCGATGGGTGCGGTCGAGGTCCTCGAGGTGCATGGTGACGCCAACGTCACGACCGGATCCGGCGACATCCGGCTGCACGACATTGCCGGCAATGCGGTGCTGAAGAACGCCAACGGCGACTGCACGGTCGGCGTGGTGGCCGGTGCACTGCGGTGCAACACGGCGAACGGACGGATCGGCGTCGATCGTGCCGGCGGTGACGTCAGTGCGAAAACCGCGAACGGCACGATCCGGGTCGGGGAGCTGACCCGCGGATCGGTGACGCTCGGCACCGCGCTCGGTGATATCGAGATCGGTATCCGCCCGGGTACCGCCGCCCGCCTCGATGTGAATACGAAGTTCGGCCGCCTGCGCAACGAGCTCGACAGTGCCGCCGGCCCGGCCGCCACCGACTCGACGGTCGAAGTGCAGGCCCGAACGGCGGCGGGCGACATCGTCGTCCGGCGTTCGGAAGATCGCGTCGGCAAGACCGGCGCCGCAACCGAAACGGAGGAGTCATGACTGTTCCCGCGATCGTCGCCAACGGACTGCGAAAGTCCTTCGGCGACAACACCGTACTCGATGGTGTCGATCTCGAAGTCGAAGCCGGAACGGTCTTCGCATTGCTCGGGCCGAACGGTGCGGGCAAGACCACCAGCGTGCACATCCTGTCCACCCTTATCCGCTCGGACGCCGGCACGATCCGCGTCGCCGGTTGCGATCTCGACACCGACCCCGACGGGGTCCGCGCCGCGATCGCCGTCACCGGTCAGTTCGCGGCCGTGGACGGGCTGCTGACCGGGCGGGAGAATCTCGAGTTGATGGCCGACCTGTATCACCTCGACCGAACAGTGGGGCGGCAACGGATCGCAGAGTTGTTGCGCCGCTTCGATCTCGAGGACGCCGCGGGCAAACCGGCCGCCACCTACTCGGGCGGGATGCGTCGCCGCCTCGACCTCGCGATGAGCCTGGTCGGCGATCCCCGGATCATCTTCCTCGACGAGCCCACCACCGGACTCGATCCACGCAGCCGGCGCACGGTGTGGCAGATCGTGCGCGAGCTGGTCGCGGACGGCGTGACCATCTTTCTCACCACCCAGCAGCTGGAGGAAGCCGACCAGCTCGCCGACCGCATCGCGGTCCTGGACGGCGGCCGCATCATCGCCGAAGGAAGGCCGCGCGAGCTCAAGCGGATGATCCCGGGCGGACACGTCACGCTCCGCTTCACCGACGCTGACACCCTCGCGGCGGCCGAGCGCGCATTCGACGAATCACGCAGTGACGTCAATGAACTCGTGCTGGACGTGCCGAGTGACGGAAGTACCGCCGCGGTGCGCGACGTGCTCGATCGACTCGACGCGGTCGACGTGATCGCACAGTCGCTGGAGGTGCACACCCCCGATCTCGACGACGTCTTCCTCGCCCTCACGGGGCGTCCCGAACACCAGATCAGTGCGGAGTTCGCACAATGACCACGGCAACCCTTGCGGTACGCGATTCTGCAACGATGTTGCGCCGCAACCTGCGTCACATCCAACGCTATCCATCTCTCACGATCAATCTGGTCGGGCAGCCGATCCTGTTCCTGATCCTGTTCACCTTCGTCTTCGGCGGCACGATGGGTGACGGATTGCCCGGATCGGGAGGAGGCCGGGAGGCGTACCTCGCCTACATCACGCCGGCCATCCTGGTGATGGCGGTGGCCGGGGTTGCCACCGGCACCTCGATTTCGGTGGCCACCGACATGACCGAAGGTGTTGTGGCCCGGTTCAAGACCATGGCTATCGCGCGCGGATCGGTGCTCACCGGCCATGTGCTCGGCGCGATGATCCAAACGCTGTTCGTCGTCGTGGTGACCACCGCCGCGGCCATCGCACTCGGCTACCGCCCCGACGCCGATCTCCTCGGCTGGCTGGGCGCGTTGGCGGTGCTCGCGATGCTCGGCTTCGCAGTCACCTGGCTCGCGGTGATGTTCGGCGTGACCAGCAAGAGCGTGGAAACCGCGAGCAACTGGCCGTTGCTGCTGGTGCTCCTGCCCTTCCTGGGCAGCGGATTCGTGCCCACCGATTCCATGCCGACCGGGCTCCGCTGGTTCGCCGAGTACCAGCCCTTCACTCCGGTGATCGAAACGCTGCGCGCCTTCCTGGAAGGAACCCCGGTCGGCAACAACGGGATCCAAGCCGTCGCGTGGTGCGCCGGGTTTGCGCTACTCGGGTACCTCAGGGCCAGAAAGAGTTTCGCTGTCACTCGCAGTTGAGCAGTCACCGGCTCCCAACCATTCCCGCGTGCATTGTGTACGCGGGAATCGGTGCCCCCAGAATCTCCGCCTAGGTCTCCTGTACGGGCATCGCATTCGGCGGCACCGGATATGGAATCCCCCGATTCACAGTTCCCAGAATGACATTCGGCACACACTGCGCAATCTTGGGTGGGGGCACCGGGAAGGCCGTCGGGATCGCCGGGCGAGCCGCATCCGGGGCCACCGAGAAATTGAAGGTCGACGTCATATCGCCGGTCACGCCCCGGCGCCATGGCGTGAGGTTTGGCACGTCGACGCCGAACCGGGTTTCCAACAGCCGCAGTTGCGAAGTGTGGTCGAACACCTCGGAGGCGATCCGCCCGCCCCGGCTGTAGGGCGAAATCACCAGGCCGGGTACGCGATAGCCGAGTCCGATCGGTCCCGCGATACCGTCCGCCGAGCTCACGCCGGCCAGTGGCACCGTGAGGTATTCGCCCGGCGTTCCGGGCGGAGCGGTGGGCGGGGTGACGTGGTCGAAGAACCCGCCGCCCTCGTCGTAGCTGACGATCAGCGCGGTCTTCTCCCACACCGCCGGGTTCGACGTGAGAATGTCGAGCACCTGCATGATGCCGACCGCGCCGGCCGTGGGCGGGAGCGCCGGGTGCTCGCAGGTGAAGATCGACGGCACGATCCAGGACACCTGCGGCAGCGTGCCCGCTCGCACGTCGGCCTCGAAATTGTTCGGGAACACCGGTTCGATGCCGCGCGCGTACAGATTGGTGCCGGGGGTGTTGAACTGCTTGAAGCTGCCGAGCATTCCGTCGAGCACGACGCTGGACAGCGGCCCAACGTCCTTGTTCTGGTACACCTTCCAGCTGACACCTGCCTCCTCCAGGTTTTCCGGCATGGTGCGCCAGGTGTAGACGTTCTTCGGGATGAAGGTCGGCGTCTCGACCAGCGGCCCGCCGCCGCGCCCGTCCGGATCGAGGGTGGCGCTGATCCAGTACAGCCGGTTCGGGTCGGTCGGTCCGAGCACCGAGCAGTGGTAGCCGTCGCAGATCGTGAACGCGTCGGCCAGCGCATAGTGCACCGGAATATCGGCGCGGGTGTAGTACCCCATTGCGGCCGGCCCGTTGAGCGGACCTTCGTGCTCGATGTGCACCGGCATGTGCCGGTTGTTCGCGCCGGCGTTCCACACGGCGTGCATGCCGGCCCAGCTGTGGTCGGGGTCGTTGATGCATTCGCCGGACAGGTTGGTGCCGATCGTGGTGTCGAGCCGGAACGGGAGCAGGTAGCCGTCGGGGGTCGGTCCGACACCGGGGGCGTAGCCGTACTGTTGCCACGCGGGCGACGGATCGTCGAAGCCGCGCACCCCGCGCAACGTGCCGAAGTAGTGGTCGAACGTCCGGTTCTCCTGCATGAGGAAAACGAAGTGCTCGATATCGGCGAGCCCACCGGCGCCGCCCGGATCGGCCGCGTGCGCGCGCTCGATGATCGGACCGGCCCACGAGGCGAGTACCGCCGCGCCGCTCGCGAGCGCCGCGCGTTGCAGGAACTCCCGCCGATTCGAGCCGGTACCGGAAGCGTTGCCCATCCGTGCCCTTTCATTATCTTTGGCGAAGGACAACGATGCTAAATCGCGATCGTGGCCCGATCATGGCCATTGCCTGAATTCACAGGATTCGACCTGCGTTTTCTCCTGCGCATCGGGTGTGACCGCGGCTACATTGACTCGACATGGATCACCCCCGCGGCACTATTCGGTCACGATTACGGCGGGCGATAACGTCCGGCGCACCTCTAGCATTCGCTGCGCTGTTCGCCCTCTCCGGAGCGGGTACCGCCGCCGCCGACATCAACGGCCCCGATGTCGCATCGTGGCAGCACGACGACAGCAGCATCATCGACTGGTTCGCCGTGCGCAATTCCGGCCACGAGTTCGCGATGATCAAGGCCACGGAGGGACTCGACTACATCAATCCGTTCTTCGTGCCCGATACCGTCGCGGCGCGCCTCGCCGGTGTCGCGCGCGGTGCGTACCATTTCGCGCGTCCGCAGGCGTCGCCCGAAGCGCAGGCGGCATTCTTCGCCGCCACCGTCATCGGCGTGAACGGTCCGCCCGGCGATCTGCCGCCGATCCTCGACCTCGAGAACAGCGGCGGGTTGCCGCCCGCGGCGCTGATCGACTGGACGCACCGGTTCCTGAACACCGTGGAAGGCCTGACCAGGCGGGTGCCGATCATCTACACGTACCCGAACTTCTGGAAGACGGCGATGGCCAACACCAACCAGTTCATCCGGTACCCGCTGTGGATCGCGGACTACCGCGGCAATGCCCAACCCGAACTTGTCGGCGGGTGGCCGGTGTGGACGTTCTGGCAGTACACCGACCGCGGAGTCATCCCGGGGATCGCCGGCACCACCGACCTGAATTTCTACAGCGGCGCGATGGGTCCGCTCGACCTGTTCTCCAACAATCTGTCGAGCGGAAGCGGCAGCGCGGGTAGCTAGCCGGTGCGCACCCGGTCGGTCGAATCGCCGGCCGGGGCCGGCTGCCGCTGTTGGTCCCGTGCCACGGAGCGGACGATCTCGCCGCTGCGGATGGCTACGTTGGACAGCAGTGACGATGAGATGCCGTGCGTGTGTTCCGTGCCGCCCTGCAGGAAGATCCCGCCCGGCAGCGGCGTGGTCGTCACCAGTCGGTAGTCACGTGCGACCCGCGGGCCGTGCTCGTCGGTCACCACGACATCCGCGAGGTTGCCGAGGGTGGCGTGCAGATCCATCGGGTTGAAACCGGTCGCGCACACCACCGCGTCGCAGACGAGTTCCTCGGTCAGCCCGGTCGGTTCGTGCACCACGGTCACCGCGACGCCATCGGCAGACTCGTCCACCGCGATCGCGCTCGATGCGCCGTGCATGAACAGCCGACGCTCACCGCGCACCCGCTCGTCGTACTCGCGGGCGTACAGATCCTCGATCAGCGGGAGATCGACGGCCGAGTAGTTGGTGCCGCGGTGGTAGTTCATCAGCCGTCGGCGGAACTCCGGCGATGAGGCATGGAAATCGTCCACCGCTGTGGAGTCGAAGATCCGGTTCGCGTAGGGGCTGTCGTCCGACGGGCTGTAGCCGTACTTGGCGAATACCGCATGCACCGACGCGTTCGGGTAGTTGCTGTGCAGATACGACACCACCTCGGCCGCGCTCTGGCCCGCGCCGAGTACGACGAAATTCTGGTGCGTCGGCTCGGGCATGTTCGCCAGGTGGTCGAGGAAACGGTGGTTGTGGAACACCCGGCGCGACCCGGTCACCCCGTCGGGCAGTCGCTGGGCCAAACCCGTGGCGACGATGACGTTGCGTGCGCGCAGCACGCCGGAACGCTGTCCGCCGAGCAGGATTTCGAAGTGGTCGCCTGCGATCTCGATCGATTCGGCACGGGTGCCGTAGACGACGTCGGCGTCGACCGTGCGCGCGGCCCACGCGAGATAGTCCTGGAATTCGTAGCGGGTCGGGAAGAACGTCTGATGGTTGATGAAGTCCGGCAGCCGGCGCATCTCGGCGAGATAGTTCAGGAACGAGTACCGGCTTCGGACGTTGCGCTGGGTAGCCAGATCCTTGAGGAACGAGACCTGCATCGTGGTGCCGGGCAGCAGCATCCCGGGATGCCAGCCGAACTGTTCCTTGCTCTCCACGAATTTCGCGGCGAGCCGGTCCGAGGGAGCGCGCTCGGCGTTGAATTCCTCGAGCGCAATCGCCAGGGCGAGGTTGGAGGGGCCGAAGCCGATCCCGGCGACGTCGACGATTTCGGTGTGGGTCATGTCGAGGTTCTCCTGCGTCGTCATCGCAACCTCCCGCACCCACCGGTCTCCGTTACCACCCGGAGTTAAGTGAGGCTAACCTACCCATCGCCGGGCGCGCAAATCCTTCGCCGATCGGTCCGAGACCAGGTCGTGCGCGGCCCCACTCTGGATTGTTGGGGCTCCCCACGTGTTTTTTTGGGGGCGGATACCCCACCGACGAGCCGTAGTCCGTGCGCGGCGCTCAATGTCGGCGGCACCCATCTGGGCCTACCGCAAAGCAACCGAGACCGGAGCCTGACGGCTCCGGTCTCGGTTGCTGACGGGTCTGATGTGGCGTTCGCTCAGATGCCCATCGACTGGGCGAGGATCGGCCAGGAGTCGTGCAGGTCGTCCTCCCAGTAGCCCCACGAGTGAGTGCCGGTCGGCTTGAAGTTGAACGTGGCGGGGATGCCGAGCTGTCCGAGCCGGCCCGCCAGGTTGTGCGAGCACTGGTTGGTAGCCGCCTCGATGGCGCCGCCGACGATCATCTGGTTGGCCAGTGTGGGGACCGAGCCCTTGAGCGCCGGATTCTCGAGCGTGTCGTGCGGGCCCGGAAGTCCGTTGCCGGTGGACACGTAGATCGAGTAACCGCGCAGCTTGTCGGCTTGCACAAACGGGTCATTGGCCGCCCACATCGGGCCGTTCAGTGGGCCCCACATGTTCGTGACGTCGCTATTACCCCAGACGTCGACCACCGTTTTCACGAGCTCCTGGCCGACCGGGTCCGAGGTCTGAGCACATCCCGAGTACGCACCAATGCCCTTGTACAGCCCCGGTGCGGCGATCGCCAGGTTGAACACCGAGGTGCCCGACGTCGACAGCCCGGCGATTGCGTTGACCCGGGTCGTGTCGAGGGCCGCATCGATGAGTGGCGGAACTTCCTGCGTCAGGAACGTCGTCCATTTGTTCTTGCCCAGCGTCGGGTCCGTATTGACCCAGTCCGTGTAGTAGGTCCACTTGCCGGCGAGCGGGGTTACGACATTCACGTGCTTGTCGGCGAAGAAGCCGATGTAATCGGTCTGGTCACCCCAACTTGCACGGTCCTCACCGCCACCGCCGCCGTTGAGCAGGTACAGCGTTGGCGCGGGCTTGCTGGTATCCGCGGGCCGCAGCACGGCCAACGGGATGTCTCTGTCCATCGCGGTCGAATGCACCGTGACACGCAGCCCTTGCTTACCTCGATCTTTGATCGAGACAATCTTCGAGCCGTCCGCCGATGTCACGCTCGGTACCGCAGGCGCACCACCGGTCGGCTGAGCAGCGGCGACACCGGCAACTCCGGCGATCGGAACCATCAGCAGTGCGCTGGTAAGGACGAGTGCGCGCACTCCGAGGCGTCGGACCGCCCTCCTGGCTCTGGGCATGGACCATCAACCTTTCATTCGTGTCGGGGGAGCGGCACACACCTGTCCCCCAGGTCAGACGCACACGTTCGCCGTGGCGATCCGCGCGATACTGGACGTTTGACTAAATATCGGTCCTGTAACCGCAGCGTTACATGTGCAACGGTTCCGTTGGCTCCGAGCCCTCCGCTATGTGCGTGCCGGATTGACCACATCGACCGCGGCCAGCGCTGCGGCGATCCGCGGCAGCACCTCCGGCGCAGTCATCTGCCAATGCGTGCTGGGCACGACATCGTTGTGCACACTGCCCGTGACGTGCTCCGCCCATCCGTCCGCGGCCAGAGCACCGGTGGGATCGTCCGCGCCGGCCGTGAGGAACTGCACGTCGCCGTCGAATACTGCGGGCGTATGACCCGCGAGCAGGCCCATGTCGCGGACGGCGTTGTCGACCAACGTTCGAACGAGGTCTGTCGCGGTTTCGACATCCATGGCGTACTGCCGGGCCAATCCGGCCGCAGCCGCGTCCAAGGTTCCGGTATCCATACCGGGCTCGTCGAAGATCTCGTCGTGGTGCACGATGCCCATGCCGCCAAGCAGATCGCGCACAGACAGCGCGGAGACCGCCCCCGTCTCCGCGGCCCGGACATGACTGTCGATCATGACGAGGCGGGCCACATGCTCACCGGATTGCTGTAGCTGTACCGCAATCTCGTGCGCGAGGACACCGCCGAGCGACCAGCCGAGCAAATGGTAGGGCCCGCTCGGTGCGATCGCACGGATCTCGGTGACGTAGCGCCGCGCCAGCTCGCGAAGTGTGTCGGGTCGGAACTTCTTGTCCGACAACGCCGGAGTCTGAATTCCGTAGATCGGGCGGTCCCGGTCGACGAGTCTGGACAGGCCGCCGTAGCACCACGCGAGCCCGACGATGGGGTGCACGCAGAAGATCGGCGCTTCGTCGCCGCCCGTGCGAATCGGTAGCACGACGCCCAGCCCCATGCCTTCCGCGCCCACGTCTCCTCCGAGTCGCCGGGCGATCGACGCAGGGGTGGGTTCGGAGAAGAGCCACTGCAGCGGCATGTCGAGACCCGCCTCGCGCAGCGCGGCGACGACGCGCACCGCGGACAACGAGTTCCCACCCAGGTCGAAGAAGTTGTCGTCCGCGCCGATGGTCACCACGCCGAGCACGCTCTCGAACGCCGCCGCAATAGAACGCTCGGTCGGCGTTGTCGGAATCCGGAACACCGCAGCCTCGAACACCGGCGCCGGCAACGCCTTACGATCCAGCTTGCCCGACGGGTTGAGTGGGAGGGCCTCGAGCACCAGCATCGACTCGGGCACCATGTAGGACGGCAACACCCGACCCAACTCGGCACGCACCTGCTGTGGGTCGATCTCGACACCCGCGGACGGAACGACGTAGGCCACGAGCCGGTCACCCAGATCGTCGGCCCGCACGATCGCGACCGACTGCTCCACCCCGGCCAGGCCCAGCAGGGCGGTCTCGATCTCGCCGAGTTCGATGCGCTGGCCACGGAACTTCACCTGGAAGTCGGTGCGCCCCAGGTAAACAAGTTCGGCGGTAGGAGCGGAGCCTGCGGAGCGACCATCGGGCACCGCGGTCCACCGCACGAGGTCGCCGGTGCGGTACATGCGCCCACCCGCCGGCCCGTATGGGTTGGCGAGGAACCGCTCCGCGGACAGGTCGGCGCGCCCGAAGTAGCCGCGTGCCAACTGCACACCGGCCAGGTAGAGCTCACCGGCGACACCGTCGGGGACAGGACGCAGTCGGGCGTCGAGCACGAACACCTGCGCATTCGATTCCGGCACACCGATGGAGATCGCTTCCGCATTGGCGGGTACCTCGACCGCGGTGATCGACACCGCCGCTTCGGTCGGCCCGTACAGGTTGTGTACCCGCGCCGTCGACACGCCCGCGAACGCGTGCACCGTTTCCACCGGTAGCGCCTCACCGATGACGAACACATCGCGCAGCGTCCCCAACTGCTCGGGCCGCGCTTGGCGCGCGAACAGCGCCAGCATCGAGGGCACGAAGTCGGTCAGCGTCACACCCTGTTCGGCCACCACTCGGCACAGGTAGGCCGGATCTCGATGCCCCTCCGGCGTCGCGATCACCAGCCGAGCACCCGCGGTGAACGGCACGGTGTTGGCCCACAATGACAGATCGAACGTTGTCGGCACCTTGTGCAGATACACATCTTCGGGCCCGATGCCGTATTCGTGAACCATCCACTGCGCCTGGTGCACGATCGCGCGATGGCTGACCGCCACACCCTTCGGCCGGCCCGTCGACCCCGAGGTGTAGATGACATAGGCGGTGTTGTCCGGGTACAGCAGTCCCACCCGATCCGCATCGGTCAGCGGCGCGGGCGAGAACTCCGACAGGTCGAGGGTGTCGACCCGTGCCACCGGACGACCCGCGGAAACGAATTCATCTCCACCGGTCGCCAGCACGAGCGCCGGATCAGCCGAAGACATAACGTATTCCACGCGTTCGGCGGGTTGATCCGGGTCGACCGGCACGTACACCCCACCCGCGGTCACCACCGCATACACCGCGGTGATGAAGTCCAGGCCGCGGCGCATCGCCAGCGCAACGCGGATCTCCGGCCCGACACCCTGCGAAACCAACCAACGCGCAAGCCGATTCACCCGGGCACCGAACTCGCCATAAGTCAGCGACTCATCCTCGAACACCACCGCGACCGCATTCGGCGATGCCGCCACATGGCGCTCGAGCGATCCGAACACCAACCCGCCCGGCAATACCGCCGCCGTGTCATTGCGCCCGACCAACACGAGGTCCCGCTCGGCGCTGTCGAGGATCTCGATATCTCCGACCGCGGCAGTCGAATCGGTGACGATCGAGGCGAGCAGACGCTCGAAGCGCTGCGCGAATGCCGCCACGGTCGATTCGTCGAATACGTCGGTCGCGAACGTCAGCACACCGCCGAGACCGGCCGGGGCGCCGTCCTCGTCGTAACTGTCACCGATGATCAGGTGCAGGTCGAACTGGGACGTACCCATCTCCGCCTCGAGCCCCGACACGGTCAACCCCGGCAACTCGAACCGGGACCGCGCCAAGTTCTGAAACGACATACCAACCTGGAACAACGGATGTCGTGCCTGCGACCGTGCTGGATTGAGCACCTCCACCAACCGCTCGAACGGCACATCCGCGTTCCCGAACGCAGCGAGATCGGTCTCGCGCACCCGTGCCAACAACTCCGCGAACGACAGCACGGGAACGACCTGAGCACGGAATACCAGCGTGTTGACGAACATGCCGATCAGGTCGTCGAGCTCGCGCTCACCGCGACCCGCGATCGGAGTCCCGATCGCAATGTCCTCGTTCCCCGACAGGCGGGCCAGCAACACCGCCAACGCGGCATGCATCACCATGAACAGCGTCGCATCATGGGAGCGCGCCACTTCGACGAGCTCCGCGTGCAGCTGCGCGGACAACGCGATAGGCACCCGCCCGCCCCGGAACGACTGCACCGCCGGTCGCGGCCGATCCAGCGGCAGGTCCAGCTCCTCGGGCAGACCGGTCAACTGTGTTGTCCAGTAGTCGATCTGGCGTGCGACGAGCGATTCGGGATCGTTCTCGTCACCGAGTGCCTCGCGCTGCCACAGGGCGTAATCGGCGTACTGCACCGGCAGCGGCGCCCAGCCCGGCGCCTCACCCCGAGCCCGGGACTCGTAGGCCAGCATTACATCGCGGGTCAGCGGCGCCATCGACGAACCGTCGGACGACACGTGATGCACCACCACCACCAACATGAACTCACCCGGGGAATCGGAGATCTCGAGCAGGTGCACGCGCGCCGGGACCGCCTCGGTCACATCGAAACCGGCCACCGCCAAAGCGGTCACCCGGTCGATGGCGGTGTCGGCGGTTACCGTCTCGACCACCAGATCCACACCAGCATCGGCCGCCCGCAACACCAACTGCACCGGCGCGCCGTCGATCTCGGGGTAGATGGTGCGCAGCGACTCGTGCCGCGCCACCACATCGGTGACCGCCAATCGCAGTGCAGCAGTGTCGAGTGCACCCGACAACCGGATCGCCATCGGGATGTTGTAGGCCGGCGACTCCGGATCCATCCGGTTGAGGAACCACATCCGCGTCTGGGCCAACGACAACGGGATCCGCTCCGGGCGCTCCCGCGCCACCAGCGCGACCCGCGCCGCCCCGGTGTGCGACTCCACCGCCACCGCAAGATGTTCCACGGTGGAGGCCTCGAACAACACCCGCACCGGGATGGTCGCATCCAGGACCTGGCCCAGGCGAGAGGTGACCTGCATGCCCAACAGGCTGTTGCCGCCGAGGGCGAAGAAGTCATCGTCCAGACCGACCCGCTCGATCCCGAGGGCTTCGGCGAACACCCCCGCGACGGCCTGCTCGATCGGGGTGGTCGGGGCACGGAACACCGCGACCTCGAACACCGGTGCCGGCAACGCCTTGCGATCCAGCTTGCCCGACGGGTTCAGCGGGAACGAATCCAGGATCATGATCTGCTCGGGCACCATGTACGACGGCACCCGCGCGGCGACGAACCGGCGCAGCTGCTCCGCATCGGTGGAGGCATCGGCCACGACGTAGCCGACGAGGCGGTCGGTGATGACGTCGTTGTGCACGACCACGACCGACTGGGTGACGGCGTCGAAGGTGAGCAGTGCCGTCTCGATCTCGCCGAGTTCGATCCGCAGACCACGCAGCTTCACCTGGAAATCGGTACGGCCGAGATACTCGATTTCACCCGACCCGCTCCAGCGCACGAGGTCACCGGTGCGGTACATCCGCTCGCCGGCCTGGCCGTATGGGTTGGTGACGAACCGGTCCGCCGTCAGATCCGCCCGACCCAGATAGCCGCGGGCCAACTGCACACCGGCCAGGTACAACTCACCCGGCACCCCGACCGGCACCGGCCGCAACCGCGCATCGAGCACGAACACCTCGGTGTTGAACACTGGCGCACCGATCGGCACCGTGACGGTGTCCGCATCGGTGACTTCGTGGAACGTCACATCGACCGCGGCCTCGGTCGGGCCGTACAGGTTGTGCAACCCGGTCCCCGGGACCACCGTGCGCAACCGCTGCGCCACATCACCGGTCAACGCCTCACCCGAAGCGAACACCCGCGTCACCGACGGGCACGACCCCGCGGTCACCGCACCAACGAACGCCGCCATCATCGAGGGCACGAAATGCAGCGTCGTCACCGACTCGCGTTCGATCAGCCCCGCCAGATACACCGGATCCCGATGGCCATCCGGCGCCGCCACCACCAGACGCGCGCCCACACCGAAGGCCCAGAACAACTCCCACACCGACACATCGAAGGTGACCGGCGTCTTCCACAACACCACATCCGACTCGTTCAAGCGGTAGGCGGACTGCATCCACTCCAGGCGGTTCACGATCGCGGCGTGCGTCACCGCGACACCCTTCGGGCGACCCGTCGACCCCGACGTGTAAATCACATACGCCGTGTTACCCGCACGCAGCGGCGCCGTGCGTTCGGCATCGCCGATCCGTGCATCCGAGTACCCGCTCAGGTCGAGCGAGTCGACGAACAATGCAGGCCGATCACCCAGGTCCACGTCGTCGCCGGTCGTCGACAGAATCGCCACCGGATCAGCGGAATCGAGCACATAGGCGATCCGGTCGGCCGGATGATCCGGATCGACCGGGACGTAGGCACCACCCGCCGTCACAATGGCGTAGATCGCGGTCAACAAATCCGTGCCACGCCGCATCGCCACGGTAACCCGCGATTCCGGACCCACGCCCAGCGAGATCAGATGCCGCGCAAGCCGGTTCACCCGCCCAGCGAACTCGGCATACGACAGTTCCGCGCCTTCGAACACCACGGCGGCGGCATCCGGCGTGGCGGCCACGGTCTGCTCGAACCGGTCGAGCAGCAGTCCGTCGAACGCACCCACATTCGTGGCGTTCCAGTCCGAGACGACCAGCGCCCGTTCGGCCGGGGTCAGCAGTTCCACGTCGCCGACGGCCACGCTCGGGTCGGCGGTGACCGCGTCGAGCACCCGGACCAGGCGCTGCCCGAACCCGGCCACGGTGGCCTCGTCGAACAGATCCGTCGCATAGGTCAGCGTCCCGCCGTACCCGGCGCCGCCGGGATCCGCACCGAGGGTGACAAGAAGGTCGAACTTGGCTGTGTCCGTCGGGTTCTCGACACCCTCGATCGTGAGACCAGCGATCTCGAACCGGGTCTGCTCGAAATTCTGGAACGCCAGCATCACCTGGAACAGCGGATTGCGTGCCTGCGAACGCGCCGGGTCGATGATCTCGACGAGCCGTTCGAACGGCACATCCGCATGCCCGAACGCACCCAGATCGGTTTCCCGCGTCCGCGCCAGCAGGTCGGCGAACGACCCGCCCCCATCCACACCGGTGCGCAGCACCAGCGTGTTGACGAACATGCCGACCATGTCGTCGAGCTCGCGCGCACCACGACCCGCCACCGGGGTACCAATCGCAATATCGTTCATCCCGGACAGCCGCGACAGTGCCACCGCGAGCGCGGCATGCACGACCATGAACGGTGTCGCGTTCAAGCGGCGGCCGAGTTCTTCGATGCGCGCACCCAACTCGGCGTCGATCCCGAACCCGACCTCGGCGCCGGCGAACGACGCGATATGCGGGCGCGGGCGATCGGCCGGGAATGAGATCTCCTCCGGCAGGCCGGCAAGCTCACGAGTCCAGTAGGACAGCTGCTGCGAGATCACCGATTCCGGGTCGTCCTCGGAGCCGAGCACCTGCCGCTGCCACAACGCGTAGTCGGCGTACTGCACCGGTAGCGGTGCCCAGCCGGGCTCCGTGCCGCGGGCGCGTGCCTCGTAGGACACCATCACGTCGCGTGCGAGCGGACCGACCGACGCACCGTCACCGGAGATGTGGTGCATCACCACGGCGAGCAGATGCTCGTCGGCGGCGAGACGGAAAAGCGCTACCCGGAACGGGGTTTCGCGCGTGACGTCGAAGCCGCGCAACAGAAACTCACGGACCGCATCGATCGCACGGGCCGGATCCACCTCGACCGGCGTTGCATCGGGGGTCGCGTCCGCGCTCGGGAGGACCACCTGATGGCCGACGCCGTCCACCTCGGGGTAGATCGTGCGCAGCGTCTCCTGCCGCTCGACGAGATCGGTGACGGCACGCTGCAACGCATCGGTATCCACTGGGCCGGTGATGCGCAGCACGGCCGGGATGTTGTCCACCGCAGAACCGGGGTTGAGTCGGTTCAGGAACCACATCCGGGTCTGGGCCAACGACAACGGGATCTGCTCGGGGCGCGGTTGCGGCACCAACGCCACCCGACCGGTGTCGGTGTGCGACTCGACCGCTACCGCAAGGTGTTCCACGGTGGACGCCTCGAACAGGACGCGCACCGGAACCGTGGCATCCAATGACGCACCAAGACGCGAAACCACCTGCATCGCCAGCAGGCTGTTGCCACCGAGGGCGAAGAAGTCGTCGTCCAAGCCCACGCGGTCGAGGCCGAGGACCTCGGCGAACACCCCCGCGACGACCTGCTCGATCGGGGTGGTCGGGGCACGGAACACCGCGACCTCGAACACCGGCGCCGGCAACGCCTTACGGTCCAGCTTGCCCGACGGGTTGAGCGGGAACGAATCCAGGATCATGATCTGCTCGGGCACCATGTACGACGGCACCCGCGCAGCAACGAAAGCACGGATCTGCTCCGGATCGCTGGCGGCGTCGCCCACCACGTAGCCGACCAGGCGATCGGTGATGCCGTCGTTGTGGACGATGACGACGGATTGCGTCACGTCCTCGAAGGCGAGCAGGGCGGTCTCGATCTCACCGAGTTCGATCCGCAGACCACGCAGCTTCACCTGGAAATCGGTGCGGCCGAGGTAGTCGATTTCGCCTGACCCGTTCCACCGGACCAGGTCACCGGTGCGATACATCCGCTCGCCGGCCTGGCCGTATGGGTTGGTGACGAACCGATCCGCGGTCAGATCCGCCCGACCCAGGTAGCCACGGGCCAACTGCACACCGGCCAGGTACAACTCACCCGGCACCCCGACCGGCACCGGCCGCAACCGCGCATCGAGCACGAACACCTCGGTGTTGAACACCGGCGCACCGATCGGCACCGTGACGGTGTCCGCATCGGTGACTTCGTGGAACGTCACGTCGACCGCGGCCTCGGTCGGGCCGTACAGGTTGTGCAACCCGGTGCTCGGCACCACCGTGCGCAACCGCTGTGCCACATCACCGGTCAACGCCTCACCGGAAGCGAACACCCGCGTCACCGACGGCACCGACCCCGCCGTCACCGCACCAACAAAGGCCGCCATCATCGACGGCACGAAGTGCAGCGTCGTCACCGACTGCTCGGCGATCAAGCCTGCCAGATACACCGGATCCCGATGACCATCCGGCGCCGCAACCACCAGACGCGCACCCACACCGAAGGCCCAGAACAACTCCCACACCGACACGTCGAACGTGACCGGCGTCTTCCACAACACCGCATCTGCGCCACCGAGTGTGTACGCCGCCTGCATCCACTCCAAACGGTTCACGATCGCGGCGTGCGTCACCGCGACACCCTTCGGGCGACCCGTCGAACCCGACGTGTAAATCACATATGCCGTGTTGTCCGCGCGCAGCGACGCGACCCGATCCGCGTCCGTGATCGGATCCGCCGAGTACCCCGACACATCGAGGGTGTCCACGTAAAGCACAGTCCGATCGCCGGCATCGAATTCATCGCGCAGCGTCGTCAGCACGGCCACCGGATCCGCGGAATCGAGCACATACGCGATCCGGTCGGGCGGATGATCCGGATCCACCGGCACATACGCACCACCCGCCGTCACAATGGCGTAGATCGCGGTCAACAAATCCGTGCCACGCCGCATCGCCACGGTAACCCGCGACTCCGGACCCACGCCCAGCGAGATCAGATGCCGCGCAAGCCGGTTCACCCGCCCAGCGAACTCGGCATACGACAGTTCCGCGCCTTCGAACACCACGGCGGCGGCATCCGGCGTGGCGGCCACGGTCTGCTCGAACCGATCCAGCAGCAGTCCGTCGAACACACCCACACCAGTCGCGTTCCAGTCCGAGAGGAGCACGTCCCGCTCGGTGGGGTCGAGGATGTCGACATCCCCGACCGGGATGTCGGTGTTTGCGGTGACGGTCGCCAGTACCCGCAGGAGCCGGACGGCGAGTGTCTCGATCTCGGTGGTGCCGAACACGGCAAGGTCGTATTTGAAGTCGACCACGAGTTGGGTCTCGAGGTTGACCAGCACGGTGAGCGGGTAGTGCGAGCCGTCGAGGATGTCGACGCCGGTGACCTGCATCCCGTCGAGTGCGGAACCGGCCTCGCTCAGCGCGGCCTGATCGACCGGGTAGGACTCGAACACGAACAGCGTGTTGAACAACGCCGCCACGCCCGCGGCGTGGTGAATATCGGTCAGGCCGAGATAGTGATGCTCGAGCAGGCCGGCCTGCTCGAACTGCAACCGCGCCAGCAACTCCGACACCGTGGCGTCCGCCGCGATGCGGACCCGGACCGGGATGGTGTTGATGAACAAACCCACCATCGACTCGACCCCGGCCACCTCCGCCGGACGACCCGACACGGTCGCACCGAACACCACATCCGAGGACCCGGTCATCGCGCCGAGCAGGATCGCCCACGCCGCCTGCACCATCGTGTTGACCGTGACACCCAGCCCGGCCGCGACCTTGGCCAGGCGCGCTGTCTCGGCTTCGGACAACTCCACACCGACCTTGCCGGCACCCGACACGGCCGGGCGCGGGCCCGCGGACTCGAGCAGCGTCGGTCCCTCGACGTCTTCGAGCGCCTGCTTCCACGTAGCCAGCGACTGCTCGCGGTCCCGCTCGGCCAGCCACACCAGGAAGGTGCGGTAGTCGCGCACCCGCGGCAGCACCGACTGGTCGCCGCTGACTGCATAGAGCACCAGCAGGTCCCGCATCAACAGTGGCATCGACCAGCCGTCGAGCAGGATGTGGTGCACGGTCACACCGAGCTGCCACGCGTCGTGCCCGGTCCGGATCAGGGCGAACCGGATCAGTGGCGGACGGGTCATGTCGAACCCGTCGGCCTGGTCGGCGGCCAGTACCGCCCGCACCTGCTCGGCCCGCTCCCCCTCCGCGACACCGGTCACATCCAGCTCGCGCCACGGCACATCGACCCGGTCGAGCACCAGCTGTACCGCGGTCCCCGACGAGTCGGTGACGAACGCGGTCCGCAGGTTCGTGTACCGCTCGGTCAACGCCTGCGCCGCCGAACGCAACCGCTCGGCGTCGACATAGCCACCCAGGTGCAGCGTCGCCTGCATCGTGTAGATATCGGCGGCGTCGTCGGCGGTGAGCATGGCGTGGAACCGCATGCCGGACTGCAGCGGCGACAGCTGCCACACATCGGTCAGGTTGGGGTAGCGCTGTTCCCAGCCGTCGATGTCGGTCTGGCCCACCGCGACCAGCGGCAGATCGGACGGTGTCAGGCCACCGGCATTCGGCGCCGCACTGTGCTGCGCGAGCCCGCGCAACGCGTCGCTCCAGAGGTCCGCGAGTTCGGCCACGTCGGCGCGGTCGATCACCCCGCGCGGGAACGTGAATCCGGCACCGAGCACACCGTCCTCGCCGACGATCGCGTTGATGTCGATCACCGCATGCACCGGAATGCTCGACTCGACCTGCGAGGACAATTCCCCCAGCGCCGGTGAGAATCCCCACCCGATATCGGCGAGGGCGGCCGGCACCTCGGCCCCACCGACCCGGCCGAGATAGTTGAAGCTGACCTGGCCCTGCGGCAGCGTGTCGAGCACTGCACCAACGGGATTGAAGTGACGCAGCAGTCCGTAGCCCATGCCCCGATCGGGGATGGTGAGCAGCTGCTCCTTGACCGCCTTGATTGCCTCGCCCGCGGCCATGCCACCGGCGAAGGCGTCGGCGAGGTCGATCCCGGCCAGATCGGCGCGCACCGGGTAGGCACTGGTGAACCAGCCCACCGTCCGCGACAGGTCTGCGCCCGGAATCAGGGTTTCCTCGCGGCCGTGGCCTTCCATCCGGACCAGCGCCGAGGAAAGGTCGACACCTCGTTTGCGTCGCCACGTCACCAGCGCCATCGCCAATGCCGCCAACAGGCCGTCGTTCACACTGGCGCGGTACAACTCCGGCAGATCACGCAGCACGGCGTCGGCCACCTCGGCCGGGATCTCCACATCGACCCGGTCCACGGTGGACCCGATGTCTACTGTGGGATCCAGGGACCGCGAGCCGAGCAGCGGATCCGCGACGTCGAGCACCTCGCGCCACAGGTCCAGCTCTGTCGCGCGAGCAGGCGCGAGCGCCTCTTCGGCCAGGGCGTGGGTCCAGCGGCGCATCGACGTACCGACCGGCGCCAGCGCCACCGGATGACCCGCACTCAACTGCGACCACGCAATCGCCATGTCCGGCACCAGAATCCGCCACGACACACCATCGACCACGAAGTGATGGCCAACGATGTAGAGCACACCGTGCCGGTCGGCACCGAAGTCGAACCACAGGAACCGCACCAGGTCACCGGTCTGCGGGTCCAGTTCCCGCAGGGCCGCATCGGCGGCCTGCGACGCGATCGCGTTCAGCTCGGCGTCCTCGATATCCGCCGGCACCGGGTAATGCCGGAGCCAGTCCGCCACCTCGACCGACCCGACCGGACGGGCCTCGAACACCCACTCACCCGCATCATCTCGGTGCAGGGTGGCCCGCAGCATGTCGTGCGCATCCACCACCGCAGCAACGGTTTTGGTCAACAACTCGAGGTCCATCGACGCCGGAACCTGCACCGGCACCGCCTGATTAAATGTGCGGTAATCGCCGCCGCTCTCCAGGAACCCACGCATTACGGGCGTCAACGGCAGCCGTCCCACACCGCCACCGGGCAACTCGGGAAGCTGGACAATCTCGACCGTGTCGTCATCGAACACCGCGACCTCGGCCAAACCGGCCACCGTGCGCTGCTCGAACACATCCCGCGGGGAGAACCGGATCCCCCGCGCACGCGCCCGCGACACGAACTGGATCGAGACGATGCTGTCGCCACCCATGGCGAAGAACGAATCATCGACACTGACCGACGCCAGACCCAGGACCTCGGCCATCACCTCGGCAATTCCCTGCTCGAGCGGTGTCGTGGCGGCCCGGAATACCGCGGCCTCGAACACCGGCTCCGGCAACGCCTTACGATCCAGCTTCCCGATCGGAGTGAGCGGCACCTGCTCGATCACCACGAACGCCGAAGGCACCATATGCCCCGGCAACCGGTCCCCAACGAATCCCGCGAGGACGCTCGTATCGATCACCGCACCCGACGCGGGCTGCACATACGAGACCAGCACCGTGGCACCCGAATCCAACTGGCGACCCAACGTCACCGCGAACTGCACCGACTGGTGCGAGGCCAGTACCGCATCGATCTCACCGAGCTCGACCCGGAAACCACGGATCTTCACCTGGAAATCGCTACGACCGACGAACTCCAACGCACCATCACGACGCCACCGCACCAAATCGCCGGTGCGGTACATCAACTCACCGCCCGCAGTGAACGGATTCGCCACGAACCGTTCGGCGGTCAGACCCGCCCGATCGTGATACCCCCGCGCCAACGCGTCACCGCACAGGTACAGCTCACCCGCCGCACTCACCGGGACCGGCCGCAGCCGGGCATCGAGCACCAACGCCGACATCCCCGTGACCGGCGTACCGATCGTCACCGGACCAGCCGCCTCGAGCTCTGCGTAGGAGGAGATGATCGTGGTCTCGGTCGGGCCGTACCCGTTGAAATACCGGCGACCCGGCGCCCAGCGCGCCACCAACTCCGGCGTCGAGACGTCACCACCGACCGACACCACCGCGAACTCGGTCAACCCCGCCGGATCCATCGTGCCCAGCACCGCCGGGGTGATGATCGAATGCGTCACCCGCTCCGCGGCGAGCAACTCGGTCAACTCGACCCCACCGATCACCCCCGCCGGCACGATCACCAGCGTCGCACCTGACGAGAACGCCGCGGTCCATTCCAGCACCGACGGATCGAAACTCGGCGAACACACATGCAGGAAACGCGAATCCGCGCTCACCCCGTACAACCCGGTCGCGTATGCGGTGACACCGGCCAGGCCGGCATGGGTGACCGCGACACCTTTCGGGCGCCCCGTCGAACCCGAGGTGTAAATCATGTACGCCGTGTTCGACACGCGCACCGACGCGAGCCGATCCGCATCCGTCACCGCATCGGCGGAGTACTCCGCAAGGCCCCTGTCGGTTTCCGGCGCGTCCAGCTCGAGCCACTCGAAACCGTCGGCCGGCAGCGCGCGGACGAACTCGGACCCTGTGATACCCAGCAGAGCAGCCGAATCCGACAGCATGTACCCGACACGATCAGTCGGATACGTCGGATCCACCGGCACATACGCCGCACCGGTCTTCGCGACCGCCCACACCGCCAGCACCATGTCGTAGGAGCGCGGCAACGCCAGCGCCACAATGTTTTCCGGACCGATGCCGCGTCCGATCAGCAGTCGCGCCAACCGGTTCGACGACTCGTCCAGCTCCGCATAGGAATACGACCGGCCCTCGAATCGCACCGCGACCGCTTCCGGCGACGACACCACCGACGCCGTCAACAACTCCGGCAACAACCCGACCGGCATCGCCCCCGCACCCGCCACCCGGGTCAGTGCGGCAACCTCACCCGCATCGAGGATCTCGACATCCCCCACTAACACAGCGGGATTCGTGACGAATGCCTCGAACACCCGGACCAGGCGCCGACCGAAATCGGCCATCGACACCTCGTCGAAGAGTTCCGTCGCATAAGTCAGAGCGCCCGTCATCCCACCAGCACCGGACTCCGACAACGTGACCTGCAGATCGAATTTCGCGGTATCGATAGCGGCGTCGATCCCCGAGACCGTCAACCCTGGGAGATCGAACCGCGTCGCGCCCAGGTTCTGGAACGACAACGCCACCTGGAACAACGGATGCCGCGCCTGGGACCGAGCCGGGTTCAGTACCTCGACCAGCCGCTCGAACGGCACGTCCGCATGCCCGAACGCGCCGAGGTCGGTGTCGCGCACGCCCGCAAGCAGATCGGTGAACGACTCCCCACGGTCCACGCCGGTGCGCAGCACCAGGGTATTGACGAACATGCCGATCAGGTCATCGAGTTCACGCTCACCGCGACCCGCAATCGGCGTACCGATCGCCACATCGTTGGTCCCGGACAAGCGCGCGAGCAGCACTGCGAGCGCGGTATGCACGACCATGAACAGCGTCGCGTCGTGCGCCCGCGCCACCTCGACCAGCGCGGCATGCAGTTTGGCGGGCACCTCGAACCCGACCGTGGCACCACGGCCCGAGGCTACCGCCGGCCGCGGCCGATCGAACGGCAGCCCAAGCTCGTCGGGCACACCCACGAGTTGGGTTGTCCAGTAGTCGATCTGACCGGCGATCAGCGACTCGGGATCGTCCTCGGAGCCGAGCACCGCACGCTGCCATAACGCGAAGTCGGCGTACTGCACGGGCAACGGGGACCAGCCGGGCAGTTCGCCGCGGGTGCGGGATTCATAGGCCAGCATCACATCTCGCGCGAGCGGACCCACCGAGAATCCATCGGTGGCGATGTGATGCAGCACCATCACCAACACGAACACGTCGGTGGCGTCTGCGACGTCGGTGACATCGTTGACGTCTGCGACGTCGGTGATCCGGAACAACCGCGCCCGCACCGGCACCTGCTCGATCACGTCGAACCCGCGACCCACGAACCCGGCCACCGCGCCGAAGAGTTCCGCTTCGGTGACCGACACCGGCGCGAGATCCAATACGACCTGCTCGGGCGACAACACCTTCTGGTAGCCGACACCATCGATCTCCGGGTAAACCGTGCGCAGCGACTCGTGCCGCCCCATCACATCGGTCACCGCCGATTGCAGAGCAGCAGTGTCGAGTGCACCCGACAAGCGGATTGCCGTCGGGATGTTGTAGGCCGCCGACTCCGGATCCAACCGGTTCAAAAACCACATCCGCGACTGCGCCAACGACAACGGCACCCGCGCCGGGCGTGCCTGGGGCACCAACGCCACCCGCCCGGTGCCGGTGTGCGACTCGACTGCTACCGCAAGATGTTCCACGGTCGAGGCGTCGAACAACACCCGCACCGGGATGGTCGCATCCAGGACCTGGCCCAGGCGAGAAGTGACTTGCATGCCCAACAGGCTGTTGCCGCCGAGGGCGAAGAAATCGTCATCCAAGCCCACGCGCTCGAGGCCGAGGACCTCGGCGAACACCCCCGCGACGGCCTGCTCGATCGGGGTGGTCGGGGCACGGAACACCGCGACCTCGAACACCGGTGCCGGCAACGCTTTGCGATCCAGCTTGCCCGACGGGTTGAGCGGGAACGAATCCAGGATCATGATCTGCTCGGGCACCATGTACGAGGGCACCCGCGCCGCGACGAACCGGCGCAGCTGCTCCGCATCGGTGGCGGCATCGGCCACGACGTAGCCGACGAGGCGATCGGTGATGCCGTCGTAGTGGACCAGCACCACCGACTGCGTCACCCCGTCGAAGGCGAGCAGTGCGGCTTCGATCTCACCGAGCTCGATGCGCAGACCACGCAGCTTCACCTGGAAATCGGTGCGGCCCAGATAGTCGAGCTCACCTGACCCGTTCCACCGGACCAGGTCACCGGTGCGATACATCCGCTCGCCGGCCTGGCCGTACGGGTTGGTCACGAACCGGTCCGCCGTCAGATCCGCCCGACCCAGATAGCCGCGGGCCAACTGCACACCCGCCAGATACAACTCACCCGGCACCCCGACCGGGACCGGACGCAACCGGGCATCGAGCACGAACACCTCGGTGTTGAACACCGGCGCACCGATCGGCACGCTCACCGTGTCCGCGTCGGTCACCTCGTGGAACGTCACATCGACGGCGGCCTCGGTCGGGCCGTACAGGTTGTGCAACCCGGTGCTCGGCACCACCGTGCGCAACCGCTGCGCGACATCACCGGTCAACGCTTCACCCGAGGCGAACACCCGCCGCACCGACGGGCACGACCCCGCCGTCACCGCACCCACAAACGCCGCCATCATCGAGGGCACGAAATGCAGCGTCGTCACCGACTCGCGTTCGATCACACCGGCCAAATACACCGGGTCGCGGTGCCCGTCCGGCGCCGCAACCACCAGACGCGCACCCACACCCAATGCCCAGAACAACTCCCACACCGACACATCGAAGGTGACCGGCGTCTTCCACAACACCACATCCGAACCATCGAGTGTGTACGCCGCCTGCATCCACTCCAGACGGTTCACGATCGCGGCGTGCGTCACCGCGACACCCTTCGGGCGACCCGTCGACCCCGACGTGTAAATCACATACGCCGTGTTCTCCGCGCGCAGCGGCGCCACCCGATCCACATCAGTAACCCGCGCATCCGAGTACCCGCTCAGGTCGAGCGAGTCGACGAACAACACCGACCGGTCTCCCAGGTCCACGTCGTCGGTGGTGGTCGACAGAATCGCTACCGGATCAGCGGAATCGAGCACGTAGGCGATGCGGTCGGCCGGATGATCCGGATCCACCGGCACATACGCACCACCCGCAGCGACCACCGCATGAATCCCGACCAGCAGATCCACTCCCCGACCCATCGCCGTCGCGACACGCGACTCGGCTCCGACACCGAGCGAAATCAGATGCCGAGCAAGCCGGTTGACCCGACCAGCGAACTCCCCATACGTCAGCGCCGCACCCTCGAACACCACCGCAACCGCATCCGGAGACGCCGACACCGCCCGCTCGAAACTGTCACGCAGCAACCCCGACACACCCGGTACCGCCGTGTCGTTCCATTTCTGCAGGATTTTCGACTGCTCGGCGGCATCGAGCAACGCCACATCGCCCACCGCCACACGCGGATCGGCCACCATCGCGCCGAACACCCGGACCAGCCGCGCCGCGATGGTCGCGACGGTTCCTTCGTCGAAAAGATCACGCGCAAATGAGATCTCACCGGATATACCCGCGTGCTCGGACGATCCCGGAGTGTTCTCGGCGAGGCTGAACTGCAGGTCGAACTTCGCCGACTCGATACCGGCGTCGAGTCCCGACATCGACAGGCCGGGCAGCTCGAACGCCGTGTGGGCGAAGTTCTGGAACGTCAGCATCACCTGGAACAATGGATGTCTCGCTTGGGACCGTGCCGGGTTGAGCACCTCCACCAAACGTTCGAACGGCACGTCGGCATGCCCGAACGCCGCCACATCCGTCTCGCGCGTGCGTGCCAACAGATCCGTGAACGACTGGGCACCGTTGACGCCGGTGCGCAACACCAGGGTGTTGACGAACATGCCGATCAGGTCGTCGAGCTCGCGCTCACCGCGACCCGCGATCGGGGTGCCGATCGCCACATCGTCGCCACCGGAAAGGCGGGCCAGCAGCACCGCCAGGGCGGCGTGCACCACCATGAACAGCGTCGCCTCGTGCGTGCGGGCCAACTCCACCAAACCGGCGTGCAGTTCGGCAGGCACCTCGAACGGCACCCGCCCACCCCGATACGACGCCACCGTCGGCCGCGGCCGGTCCAATGGCAACCCCAGCTCGTCCGGCAGATCCGCGAGTTGGGTTGCCCAGTAGTCGATCTGGCGCGCAATCAGCGACTCGGGATCGTCCTCGGAGCCGAGGACCTGGCGCTGCCACAAGGCGAAGTCGGCGTACTGCACCAGCAGCGGGGACCAGCCCGGGGCCTCGCCCCGCGAGCGGGACTCGTAGGCGATCATCACATCCCGCGCCAATGGGCCCATCGACACGCCATCGGCGGTGATGTGGTGTGCGGCGACGACCAGGACGTGTTCGTTGCCGGCGACCGCGAACAGCTTCGCCCGAACCGCGGCCTCGCGGGTCACGTCGAATCCTCGGGACACGAACACCGAAATCGATTGCAGAAGTTCGTGTTCGGTGACGGTGACCGCCGCGAGATCCGTCACCACGTCCAGTACCGGCAGCACGACCTGCGCCGGGACCCCGTCGACCTCCGGGTAGATCGTGCGCAGCGACTCGTGCCGGCCCACCACATCGGCCACCGCCGATTGCAGTGCAGCAGTATCGAGTTCACCCGACAGCCGGATCGCCATCGGAATGTTGTACGCCGCCGACTCCGGATCCAGCCGGTTCAAAAACCACATCCGCGACTGCGCCAGCGACAACGGCACCCGCTCCGGCCGCGGACCCGCCACCAACGCCACCCGCCCCGCACCCGCATGCGACTCCACCGCCACCGCGAGGCGTTCCACCGTCGGCGCCTCGAAGATCACCCGCACCGGGATCGTGGTGTCCAATGCAGCACCCAGGCGGGACATCATCTGCGTCGCCACCACGCTGTTGCCGCCCAGAGCGAAGAAATCGTCGTCCAGACCGACCTGATCGATCCCGAGGACCTCGGCGAACACCCCCGCCACCACCTGCTCGATGGGTGTCGTCGGCGCCCGGAACACTGCCGCCTCGAACACCGGCTCAGGCAGAGCCTTGCGATCCAGTTTGCCGTTGGGGGTCAACGGAATCGCGTCGATGACCATGATCGATGAGGGCACCATGTGGGCTGGGAGGTTCCGAGCGACATGCTCGCGCACGGTATCGACGTCGACAACGGCGCCATCGACAGGCACGACGTAGCCGGCGAGCGTCACCACGCCCGTTCGCCCGGTGTGACCGACCGTCACCGCGAAATCGACTGACTCGTGAGTCTGTAGCGCCGCATCGATCTCACCGAGCTCGATGCGGAACCCACGCACCTTCACCTGGAAATCCGAGCGGCCCAGATAGTCGAGATCACCGGATTCGCTCCACCGCACGAGATCCCCGGTGCGATACATCCGCTCGCCTGCCACAAACGGGTTGGCCACGAACCGCTCCGCGGTCAACCCCCGCCGCTCGTGATAGCCACGCGCCAACATCGGACCCGACAGATACAACTCACCGACCGCCCCCACCGGCACCTGATGCAATCGCCCATCGAGCACCCAGGAAGCAGTGTTGCGAATCGCCTTCCCGATATTCACCCGACCACCGGCCACCAGCGGGGCACTGATGTTCGTGACCACCGTTGTCTCGGTCGGGCCGTAGCCGTTGACGAACCAACGACCCGGCGCCCACACCTCGACCAGCTCCGGCGGACAGGCCTCACCGCCCACCACCACGGTCTCCACCAGGTCGAGGGCAGTCGGGTCAACCGTCGCTAGTACGGTCGGCGTCATGAGCAGGTGCGTCACCGACTGCTCCCGCACAAAGCTCGCCAACTCGGCGCCGCCGACCAGGTCGATCGGAGCCACGACCAGAGTGGCCGCGGCACCGACTGCGAGCAGCATTTCCGCTACGGCGACGTCGAAGCTCGGCGAAGCGAAGTGCAGGACTCGCGACTGCGCCGTCGCCCGGTAGTACTCGCACTGACTCTCGCACAACGACGCGAGCCCACCGTGCGTGACCAGCACGCCCTTCGGCCGCCCGGTCGATCCCGATGTGTAGATCACATACGCGGGGTGCTCGGCGCGCAGCACCGCCACCCGGTCCGCATAGGTCACCGGATCCGAAGACTCCGCCGCAACACACGCCTCGATAGCGGGATCGTCGATGACGATCCATTCGGTCCGGTCACCGAGGACCGGCGCGAACGCCGTCGTGGTGAGACCGATGCCGGCGTTGGAGTCGGCCAACATGTACTCGATGCGCGCCTGCGGATAGTTCGGGTCCACCGGCACGTACGCCGCACCGGTCTTGGCCACTGCCCATACTGCGACCACCGATTCCAACGACCGACGAATCCCGATCGCCACCGCCGACTCCGGCCCAACACCCCGACCGATCAACAATCGCGCGAGACGCGACGACAACTCATCGAGTTCGGCATAACTCAGCGACCGATCGCCCGCCACCACCGCCACACCGGTCGGATTCGCCTCGACCGCGACCTCCAGCAACTGCGGCAGCAGCGGCACGCGCGAGCCGCGGGACGGCCGATCTGGGCGACGACGACGCGCGCGTGCACGCGGGGGGACGTTCGTCGGCTCCATCTAGTTGCTTCACCTTTGTTGATCGTGCGGTTGTGCCCGCGGGTCTACCCCTTCCAGCCCCGATTTTGTTACATCGGCCACGGATCGGGATCCGCATGTACGGTTTGCGGGCAGCCGACCAAACCAGGCGCATCGGCGGCGATTCCCGCGGTCAGCACGATGACCGAGAGGTCCTCGGCGGCCGCGATGTCGGCCTCGGCGAGTACACCAGCGGAGCTGAACACATGCGTCACCCACTCGTCGACGAGGACATCACCGACATCGTCCGCCGAGTCCGTCTCGGCGAACACCAGCGCTGCGCCGGCGCTCGCCGCGAGTAGAACCTCGAGCAATTGGTACCGCTCGTCCGCGAGAATTAGGTAGCTGCGCGATTCGTAGTTTATCTCGTACCGCTCGGCAGCACCGGCGAGGAAGCCGACGAGTTCGCCCTGGCTGAGTTCTCTGTCGTCGAACACGATCGCAGCGTTCTCGACGGTCAGCGGACCCGTGCGATCGCCGTAGCCGACCGGCCGCGCTTCACGCGCCGCGATCTTTTGCGCGGTGTCCTGGTCGTCGAGCACGACAGCGTTCGCCGACGCTGCCGGGGCGAACCGCGCACTGGTCACGACGACTCCCGTCGCGCCGTCCCCCGCGCGGATCGGATCGATCAGCCGCAGCGCGGCTGGATCGATTAGCCGCAGCGCGGCGCCGGTCTTCAACACCGCCCAGGTCGCCAGCGCCGCGTCCTCGGAGCGCGGCAGCGCCACCGTCACGACCCCGCCCGGCCCCGCGCCACGCCCGATCAGTTCGCGTGCGAGTTGCGAAGAACGCCCATCGAGGTCGGCATAGCTGATCTCGGTCTCGCCGCGCACCAACGCCGGCGCGCCCGGGTCCTGTCCGACAACGCTCGCCAGCACCATCGGGATCGTCCGGGTGACGCCCGATTTCTCGACGGGTGGCTCGGCCGCCGACGGCCCGGCGTTCATCGCATCCAGTTCGTCGCGGTCGACGAGTTGGATATCCCCCACCGGCAGAGCCGGATCGGCGACCATCGCCTCGAACACCCGGACCAGTCGCCGGCCGAACTCGACCATCGACACCTCGTCGAACAGGTCCGTGGCGTAGGTCAACGCACCCGCCAGCCCGCCGTCGGCGCCGTGCTCGGACACCGTGACCTGCAAATCGACCTTCGCCGTATCGACACCGGCGTCCAGCCCGGTCACTGTCAATCCCGGCAACTCGAACCGCGAGTCGACGTGGTTCTGGAACGCCAACGCCACCTGGAACAGTGGGTGCCGCGCCTGCGAGCGGGCCGGGTTGAGCACCTCCACCAACCGCTCGAACGGCACCTCCGCGTGCCCGAACGCGCCCACATCGGTCGCCCGCGCCTGCGCCAACACGTCGGCGACCGACGCGCCACCCTCGACCCGGGTCCGCAGCACCAGGGTGTTGACGAACATGCCGATCAGGTCGTCGAGTTCACGCTCACCGCGTCCCGCGATCGGGGTGCCGATCGCCACATCCTCGCCACCGGACAACCGGGCCAGCAGCACCGCCAGCGCGGCGTGCACCACCATGAACAACGTCGCATCATGCGCGCGCGCCAACTCCACCAACCGAGCGTGCAGGTCGGCATCGACCTCGAACCCGACTGTCGCACCGCGGCCCGACGCCAACGCCGGCCGCGGCCGATCCGGCGGCAAGCCCAACTCGTCCGGCAGATCGGCGAGCGCGCGTGCCCAGTAGTCGAGTTGACCGGCGATCAGCGACTCGGGGTCCTCCTCGGACCCCAAAACCTCGCGCTGCCACAACGCGAAGTCGGCGTACTGCACCGGCAAGGGGGACCAGCCCGGCACCTCGCCCCGGGTCCGCGACTCGTACGCGATCATCACATCGCGCGCCAACGGGCGCACCGAGAACCCGTCCCCGGCGATGTGATGCACCACGACCACCAACACGAACTCGTCGGTGACATCTGCGACGTCGGCGATCCGGAACAGCCGCGCCCGCACCGGCACCTCGACCGTCACATCGAACCCGCGACCCACCAATCCGGCCACCCCGGCGAGCACCTCGGCCTGCACCACCGACACCGGCACGAGATCCAGATGCGCCTCGGCAGCGGGCAGCACTCGCTGGAACCCGAGTCCGTCCACCTCCGGGTACACCGTGCGAAGGGACTCGTGCCGGCCCACCACATCGGTGACCGCGGCCTGCAATGCCGCCACATCCAACGCACCCGACAACCGGATCGCCATCGGAATGTTGTAGGCCGCCGATTCCGGATCGATGCGGTTCAGGAACCACATCCGCGACTGCGCCAACGACAACGGCACTCGCTCCGGGCGCGGACCCGCCACCAACGGCACCCGCGCCGCCCCGGTGTGCGACTCCACGGCCACCGCCAGGCGTTCCACTGTGGACGCCTCGAAGATCAGCCGCAGCGGGATCGTGGTGTCCAGCGCCGCACCCAGGCGAGACGTCACCTGCGTCGCCACCAGGCTGTTGCCACCCAGGGCGAAGAAGTCGTCATCCAACCCGACCCGCCGCGACCCATCTCCCGTCGCTTCGCTCGCCCCGATCCCGAGGACCTCGGCGAACACCCCCGCAACGGCCTCCTCGATCGGAGTCGTCGGGGCACGGAACACCGCCGCCTCGAACACCGGCTCCGGCAACGCTTTACGATCCAACTTTCCGATCGGGGTGAGTGGCACCTGCTCGATCACCACGAACGCTGTCGGCACCATATGCGCCGGCAGCCGGTTCCCAACGAACCCCGCCAATGCACCCGTATCGATCACCGCACCCGGCGCGGGCTGAACATAGGACACCAGCGCGGTCGCCCCCGATTCGAGGGTGCGCCCCAGCGTGACCGAGAACCGCACGGACTCGTGCCCGGCCAGGACCGCGTCGATCTCGCCGAGCTCGACGCGGAATCCACGGATCTTCACCTGGAAGTCGGTGCGTCCCATGAACTCGAGCTCGGCAGGAGGGGCACCCGCGGAGCGTGTCGCGGGCACCTCGCGACGCCAGCGCACCAGGTCACCGGTCCGGTACAGGCGCTGGCCCGGCTCGTACGGGTTCGCGACGAACCGTTCGGCCGTCAGGCTCGCCCGCGCCTGGTAGCCGCGTGCGAGCGCGTCACCGCATAGATACAGCTCACCCGCCGCACCGACCGGTACCGGACGCAACCGGGCATCGAGCACCAGCGCGGACATCCCCGCCACCGGGGTACCGATCGTCACCGGACCGGCAGCGTCCAACTCGGCGTAGGAGGAGATGATCGTGGTCTCGGTCGGGCCGTACCCGTTGAAGAACCGCCGCCCCGGCGCCCACCGCGCCACCAACTCCGGCGTGCACACGTCCCCACCGGTCTGCACCATCTTGAGCTCGGGCAATCCCGTCGGATCCATCGTGGCCAGCACCGCCGGGGTGATCATCGCGTGCGTCACCCGCTCCGCACCGAGCAACTCGGTCAACTCGACCCCACCGATCACTCCCGCAGGCACGATCACCAAAGTCGCACCGGTCGAGAAGGTCGCAGTCCACTCCAGCACCGACGGATCGAAACTCGGCGAGCACACATGCAGGAACCGTGAATCCGCGTCCACTCCGTACAACCCGGTCGCGTACTGCGTGAGCCCGGCCAGCCCGGCATGGGTGACCGCGACACCCTTCGGGCGCCCCGTCGAACCCGAGGTGTAAATCATGTACGCCGTGTTCGACACCCGCACGGGCGCAACCCGATCCGCATCCGTCACCCGGTTCGCGGAGAACTCCGCCAGCGCCTGGTCGGTGCCGGGTGCATCGAGCACCAGCCACTCCACCCCGCCGGGCAGACCCTGCACCTGGGCCGTACCCGTAATGCCCAGCAGTGCACCGGAATCGGCGAGCATGAACTCCACCCGATCGACCGGATAGCCCGGGTCCACCGGTACATAGGCCGCACCGGTCTTCGCGACCGCCCACACCGCCAGCACCATGCTGTAGGAGCGCGGGAGCGCCAACGCCACATAGTCTTCCGGACCCACGCCGCGACCGATCAGCAGCCGAGCCAACCGGTTCGACGACTCGTCCAGCTCCGCATACGAATACGACCGGCCCTCGAACCGCACCGCCGTCGCCCCCGGCTCCAGCGTCACGCCCGCAGTCAACAGGTTCGCCAACAACTCCGCCGGCATCGCCCCCGCGCCCGACACCCGGGTCAGCGACGCGACCTCGCCGGTATCGAGGATCTCGATATCCCCTATCGGCACAGCGGGATCGGTCACGAAGGCCTCGAACACCCGGACCAGGCGGGCCCCGAACTCGACCATCGACACCTCGTCGAACAGGTCCGTGGCGTAGGTCAGCGCGCCCGCCAACCCGCCACCGGCACCGTGCTCGAACACCGTGACCTGCAGATCGAACTTCGCGGTATCGATACCGGCGTCGAGCCCGGACACCGTCAACCCCGGCAGTTCGAACCGCGTCGCACCCAGGTTCTGGAACGCCAACGCCACCTGGAAGAGTGGGTGGCGCGCTTGGGAGCGGGCCGGGTTGAGCACCTCCACCAGCCGTTCGAACGGCACGTCCGCGTGCCCGAACGCGCCCACATCGGTGGCCCGAACCCGGCCCAGCAGGTCATCGACCGACGCTCCGGCCTCGACCGGCGTCCGCAACACCAGGGTGTTGACGAACATGCCGATCAGGTCGTCGAGCTCTCGCTCACCGCGACCCGCGATCGGCGTACCGATCGCCACATCGTCGCCACCGGACAACCGGGCCAGCAACACCGCCAGCGCGGCGTGCACCACCATGAACAGCGTCGCCTCATGCGCGCGGGCCAACTCCACCAACCCGGCATGCAGGTCGGCAGGGATTTCGAACCCGACCGTGGCACCCCGGCCCGACGCCACCGCCGGCCGCGACCGATCGAACGGCAGCCCCAGCTCGTCGGGCACACCCGCGAGTTCGGTTGCCCAGTAGTCGATCTGGCGCGCGATCAACGACTCGGGATCGTCCTCGGACCCCAACGCCTCGCGCTGCCACAACGCGAAGTCGGCGTACTGCACCGGCAACGGGGACCAGCCCGGCACCTCACCCCGGGTACGGGACTCATAAGCCAGCATCACATCGCGCGCCAACGGACCCATCGACACGCCATCGGTGGCGATGTGATGCGCGACGACGACCAGCACATGCTCGTTGCCGGCGACCGCGAACAGCGTCGCGCGGACCGCCGCCTGCCTGGTCACGTCGAACGGGCGGGTCACGAACGCCGAAATCGATTGCAGAAGGGCATCTTCGGTGACGGTCACCGCCGCGAGATCCACCCCGGCCTCGGCCACCGGCAGCACCACCTGCACCGCGACCCCGTCCACCTCGGGGTAGATGGTGCGCATCGACTCGTGCCGGCCCACCACATCGGTGACCGCAGCCTGCAGAGCATCGACGTTCAAATCGCCGGACAATCGGATCGCCATCGGCATGTTGTAGGCCGCCGATTCCGGATCCAACCGGTTCAAGAACCACATCCGTGTCTGTGCCAACGACAACGGGATATGCGTCGGGCGCGGTCCCGCCACCAATGCCACCCGCGCCGCCCCGGTGTGCGCCTGGACCGCCACCGCCAGGCGTTCCACAGTCGACGCCTCGAAGAGCACCCGCACCGGGATCGTGGTGTCCAGTGCCGCGCCCAGGCGCGACACCACCTGCGTCGCCACCAGGCTGTTGCCACCCAGGGCGAAGAAGTCGTCGTCCAACCCGGCCTGATCGATCCCGAGGACCTCGGCGAACACCCCCGCCACAGCCTGCTCGACCGGCGTGGTCGGGGCCCGGAACACCACGGCCTCGAACACCGGCGCCGGCAAAGCATTACGGTCCAGCTTGCCCGAGGGGTTGAGCGGGAACTCGTCGAGGACCAGCGCTTGGGCGGGGACCATATAGCTGGGAACCTTCGCGCGCACGGCTTGTAGTGCCATTGCCGGATCGACCGTGCCGGGTGTCAGGTAGGCCACCAGGCGATCTCCGGCGGTGGCATCGGTGTACATCAGCACGACCGCCTGCTCGACGCCGTCGGCGTCGAGTAATGCAGCCTCGATCTCACCGAGTTCGATGCGCTGACCACGCAGCTTCACCTGAAAATCGGTACGCCCCAGGTACTCCAATTCACCCGCAGGAGCGGAGCCTGCGGAGCGACCCTCGGGAATAGCCGCCCACCGGACCAGATCGCCTGTGCGGTAGAGCCGTTCACCGGCCCCGAACGGATTGGCCACGAACCGGTCGGCGGTCAACTCCGCCCGGCGGTGGTACCCGCGTGCGAGCTGCGCACCGGCCAGATACAACTCACCCGCAACACCCACCGGAACCGGGTGCAAACGCTCATCGAGCACATACACCTGTGTGTTCCACACCGGCGTCCCGATCGGCACCGTCGACGCCTCGCCCGAAGCGGCCCAGGCCGTCACCACCTCGGCTTCGGCCGGACCGTACCAGTTGTGCAACTCGGCGTCGCTGGCCTCACCGAAGCGCGCCACACTGTCGATCGGCAACGCCTCACCGGCCACGAACACCCGCCGCAGCGAAGACAACCCCGGCAGCGCCGGCATGAACGCGGCCAACATCGAGGGCACGAAATGCATCGTGGTAATCGATTCCGAGGCAATGATCTCCGCCAGGTACGCCGGATCACGATGACCGTCGGGAACCGCGACCACCAGCCGCGCACCGGTCTGCAACGTCCAGAACAACTCCCACACCGACACATCGAAGGTGAAGGGTGTCTTGAACAACACCGCATCGGTGTCATCGAGTTGATATTGATTCTGCGCCCACCACAACTGGTTCACCGTCGCCGCATGCGTCAGCGCGACACCTTTGGGGCGACCCGTCGACCCCGAGGTGTAGATCACATAGGCCGTGTTGTCCGCCCGCAGCGGCGTCACCCGATCCGCATCCGTCACCGGATCCGCGGAGTACCCGGACACTTCGAGTGCGTCCACCGCGATCACCGGCATCAGCGCCGAGGTGTCGAACCGATCGCTCGTCGTGGTCAGCACCGCCACTGGCGCAGCCGAATCCAACACGTACTCCACCCGCTGCACCGGCTGATCGGGATCGATCGGCACATAGGCGCCGCCCGCCGCGATCACCGCATGCACCGCAGTCACCATCTCGACGCTGCGCCGCATCGCGACCGCCACCACCCGCTCCGGGCCAACACCGATCGAAATTAGATACCGTGCAAGACGATTCACCCGACTCGCGAACTCGCCGTAGGTCAGCTGCGCACCATCGGACACCACCGCAACCGCATTCGGCGACACCGCCACCTGCCGATCGAACAAATCCGACAACCGCACCGACGGATCCACCGCGGCGGCCGTATCGTTCCACGACTCCACCACCCGCGACCGCTCCACACCATCGAGGATCTCCACATCACCCACCGGCGACGAGACATCCGCGACGACTCCCGTCAACACCCGGATGAGCCGGTCGGCAAGCGTCTCGATCTCGTTGGCGCTGAAGACGGCCAGGTCGTATTTGAGGTCGATGACCAGTTTCGCCGCGACGGACGCGACCAAGGTCAGTGGGTAGTGCGTTCCGTCCAGCACGTCGACGTCGGTGACCTGGAGCCCGTCGAGCGCGGAACCGGCTTCGCTCAGCGCGGCCCGGTCGACGGGGTAGGACTCGAACACGATCAGCGTGTTGAACAGCGCCGCCACACCGGCGGCCTGGTGAATGTCGGTCAGGCCGAGGTAGTGGTGTTCGAGCAGGTCGGCCTGCTCGGACTGCAGCCCCTGCAGCAACTCCGACACCGTGGCGTCCGCAGCGATGCGGACCCGGACCGGGACGGTGTTGATGAACATCCCGACCATCGACTCGACCCCGGCCACCTCGGCCGGGCGACCGGACACGGTCGCGCCGAACACCACATCGGACTGCCCGGTCATCCGGCCCAGCAGGATCGCCCACGCCGCCTGCACCATGGTGTTGACCGTGACCCCGAGCCGCCCCGCGGTCGCGGTGAGCCGCGCCGTCTCGGCTTCGCTCAGCTCGACACCAACCTTGGCGGCACCCGACGCGAGGCCCTGACGCCGTTCCGTCGGCTCGAGCAGCGTGGGTCCCTGCACCCCGTCGAGCGCGAGCGCCCAGGCGTCGAGGGAGTGTTGCCGGTTCCGCTCGGCCAGCCACACCAGGTAGTTGCGGTAGTCCCGGACTCGGGGTAGCACCGAAAGCTCACCGCTGACCGCGTAGAGCACCAGCAGGTCCCGCATCAGCAGTGGCATCGACCAGCCGTCGAGCAGGATGTGGTGCACGGTCACACCGAGCTGCCAGGCGTCGTGCCCGGTGCGGATCAGGGTGAACCGGATCAGTGGCGGACGGGTCATGTCGAACCCGTCGGCCTGGTCGGCGGCCAGCACGGTACGCGTCTGCTCGGCCCGCTCGCCCTCGGGCAGTCCGGTCACATCCAGCTCGCGCCACGGCACATCGACCCGGTCGAGCACCAGCTGCACCGCGGTCCCCGACGAGTCGGTGACGAACGCGGTCCGCAGGTTCGTGTACCGCTCGGTCAACGCCTGCGCCGCCGAACGCAACCGCTGCGCATCGACATAGCCACCCAGATGCAGCGTCGCTTGAATCGTGTACACATCGTCGGCGCGGTCGCCGTCCTCCGCGGCGGTGAGCAGCGCGTGGAACCGCAGACCCGACTGCAGCGGCGAAAGCTGCCACACATCGGTCAGGTTGGGGTAGCGCTGTTCCCAGCCGTCGATGTCGGTCTGGCCCACCGCGACGAGCGGCAGGTCCGACGGGGTCAGGCCACCGGCATTCGGCGCCGCACAATGGGCGGCCAGCCCGCGTAACGCGTCGCTCCACAGGTCCGCGAGTTCGGCCACGTCGGCGCGGTCGAGCACGCCACGCGGGAAGGTGAATCCGGCACTGAGGACTCCGGCGTCCGACACGATCGCGTTGATGTCGATCACCGAATGCACCGGAATGCTCGACTCGACCTGCGAGGACAATTCCCCCAGCGCCGGTGAGAGCCCCCACCCGATATCGGCGAGCGCGGCCGGCATCTCGGTGCCACCGGCCCGGCCGAGGTAGTTGAAGCTGACCTGGCCGTGCGGCAACGCCTCGAGGACCTCAGCGGATTCGCCACCGAGATGTCGCAGCAGCCCGTAGCCCATGCCCCGGTCGGGGATGGCGAGTAGCTGCTCCTTGACCGCTTTGATCGCCTCGCCCGCGGCCATGCCACCGGCGAAGGCGTCGGTGAGGTCGATCCCGGCCAGATCCGCGCGCACCGGGTAGGCGCTGGTGAACCAGCCGACGGTCCGCGACAGGTCGGCCCCCGGGATCAAGGTTTCTTCGCGGCCGTGGCCTTCCATCCGGACCAGCGCCGAGGAAAGGTCGATACCCCGTTTGCGTCGCCACGACACCAACGCCATCGCCAACGCCGCCAGCAACGCGTCGTTGACGCTCGCGTGGTACAGCTCGGGCAGATCCCGCAGCACCGCGTCGGTCACCTCGGCCGGGATCTCGACGCCGACCCGCTCCACGCTCGACCCGATATCGACCGCCGGATCAAGCGCCCGCGAACCCAGCATTGGATCCGCGACGTCGAGCACCGCGCGCCACATCTCGAGTTCCGCGACCCGGGCGGGCGCCACAGCCTCTTCGGCCAGGGCATGGGTCCAGCGTCGCATCGAGGTCCCCACCGGCGCCAACGCCACCGGCTGACCCGCCGTCAGTTGCGACCACGCGATCGCCATGTCCGGCACCAGAATCCGCCACGACACACCATCGACCACGAAATGATGACCCACGATGTAAAGCACACCGTGCCGGTCGGCACCGAAGTCGAACCACAGGAACCGCACCAGCTCACCGGTCTGCGGGTCCAGCTCGAGCAGCGCCGCATCGGCAGCCTTCGACGCGACCGCGTTCAGCTCGGCGTCCGCGATATCGGCCGGCACCGGGTAGTGACGGATCCAGTCCGCCACCTCGACCGACCCCACCGGACGTGCCTCGAAAACCCACTCACCCGCATCATCTCGGTGCAGCGTGGCCCGCAGCATGTCGTGCGCATCCACCACCGCAGCAATGGTTGCAGTCAACAAGTCGAGATCCATCGACGCCGGAACCTGCACCGGCACCGCCTGATTGAACGTGCGGTAATCCCCGCCACCGGCCAGGAACCCCGCCAGCACCGGCGTCAACGGGACTCGCCCGACACCAGCGCCCGGCAGCTCCGCCAGGTGCTCGGCCACCGCGGTGCCGTCGTCGAACGCCGCGACCTCGGCCAGACCGGCCACGGTCCGCTGCTCGAACACATCACGCGGGGTGAACCGGATTCCCCGGGCGCGGGCGCGGGACACGAACTGGATCGAGACGATGCTGTCGCCACCCAGGGCGAAGAACGAATCATCGACACTGACGCGCTCGACCCCGAGCACCTCGGCCATCACCGCAGCGATGGTCTCTTCCATCGGCGTGCTCGCCGCCCGGAACTCCGCGGCCTCGAACACCGGCTCCGGCAACGCCTTACGATCCAGCTTCCCGATCGGAGTGAGCGGCACCTGTTCGATCACCACGAACGCCGAAGGCACCATGTGCCCCGGCAACCGGTCCCCAACGAACCCGGCCAACACACTCGTATCGATCGCGGCGCCTGCGGCGGGCTGCACATACGAGACCAGCACCGTGGCACCCGAATCCAGCTGGCGACCCAACGTGACCGCGAACTGCACCGAATCATGGGTCGCGAGCACCGCATCGATCTCACCGAGCTCGACCCGGAAACCACGAATCTTCACCTGGAAGTCGGTGCGTCCCACGAACTCGAGTTCACCGTCGCGACGCCACCGCATCAGGTCACCGGTGCGGTACAGGCGCTGGCCCGGCTCGTACGGGTTCGCGACGAACCGGCCCGCGGTCAGACCCGCCCGCGCCTGGTAGCCGCGGGCCAGCGCATCGCCGGACAGGTATAGCTCACCCGCCGCACCCACTGGGACCGGACGTAGCCGGGCATCGAGCACCAGCGCCGACATCCCTGCGACCGGGGTGCCGATCGTCACCGGACGATCCGCAGCCAACTCGGCGTAGGAGGAGATGATCGTGGTTTCGGTCGGGCCGTACCCGTTGAAATACCGGCGCCCCGGCGCCCAGCGCGCCACCAACTCCGGCGTCGAGACGTCACCACCGACCGAGACGACCGCGAAGTCGGTCAACCCCGCCGGATCCATCGTGCCCAGCACCGCGGGGGTGATGATCGAATGCGTCACCCGCTCGGTAGCCAGCAACTCGGTCATCTCGACCCCGCCAATCACTCCCGCGGGCGCGATCACCAGGGTCGCGCCGTTCGAGAACGCCGCGGTCCATTCCAGCACCGACGGATCGAAACTCGGCGAGCACACATGCAGGAACCGCGAATCCGAGGTGACGCCGTACAACCCGGTCGCGTATGCGGTGACACCGGCCAGGCCGGCGTGGGTGACCGCGACACCCTTCGGGCGTCCCGTCGACCCCGAGGTGTAAATCATGTACGCCGTATTCGACACCCGCACCGACGCGAGCCGGTCCGCATCCGTCACCGCATCGGCGGAGAAACCGGCCAACGTCTGGTCGGTCCCGGGGGCATCCAGGACCAGCCACTGCACCCCACCGGGCAGCCCATCGACATACTCCGAGCCCGTAATACCCAACAACGCATCCGAATCCGACAGCATGTACTCGACACGATCGGCCGGATAGCCCGGGTCCACCGGCACGTACGCCGCACCGGTCTTCGCGACCGCCCACACCGCCAACACCATCGCGTAGGACCGCGGCAACGCCAACGCCACAAAGCTTTCCGGGCCCACACCGCGACCGATCAGCAAACGCGCCAACCGGTTCGACGACTCGTCCAGCTCCGCATACGAATACGACCGGCCCTCGAACCGCACCGCCACCGCATCCGGCGACGACGCCACCGACGCCGTCAACAACTCCGCGAACAACCCGGTCGGCATCGCGCCCGCACCGTGCACCCGGGTCAGCGACGCGACTTCACCACCATCGAGAATCTCGATATCCCCCACCGGCACAGCAGGATCCGTGACGAAGGATTCGAACACCCGGACCAGGCGGGCCCCGAACTCGACCATCGACACCTCGTCGAACAGGTCCGTTGCGTAGGTCAACACACCCGTCAACCCGCCGCCGGCACCGCGCTCGGACACCGTGACCTGCAGATCGAACTTCGCTATGTCCTCCCCGGCCCCCATACCGGTCACGGTCAACCCCGGCAGCTCGAACCGTGATTCGACGTGGTTCTGGAACGAGAGCGCCACCTGGAACAGTGGGTGCCGCGCTTGGGAGCGGGTCGGGTTGAGCACCTCCACCAGTCGCTCGAACGGCACATCCGCATGCCCGAACGCGCCGAGGTCGGTTTCCCGCACGCCCGCGAGCAGATCCGCGAACGACTCGCCACCGTCCACACCCGTGCGCAGCACCAGGGTGTTGACGAACATGCCGATCAGGTCGTCGAGTTCACGCTCACCACGACCCGCGATCGGGGTACCGATCGCGATGTCATCGGTCCCGGACACGCGTGCGAGCAGCACCGCCAACGCGGCGTGCACGACCATGAACAGCGTCGCATCGTGCGCGCGGGCCAACTCCACCAACCGAGCGTGCAGCTCGGCCGGGATATCGAACCCAACCGTGGCACCACGGTTCGACGCCACCGCCGGCCGCGGCCGATCCGTCGGCAGCCCGAGCTCGTCGGGCACGCCGGCGAGTTGGATTGCCCAGTAGTCGATCTGGCGCGCGATCAATGACCCGGGATCGTCCTCGGACCCCAACGCCTCGCGCTGCCACAACGCGAAGTCGGCGTACTGCACCGGCAACGGGGACCAGCCCGGCAGCTCACCTCGGGTGCGGGACCCGTAAGCCATCATCACATCGCGCGCCAACGGACCCACCGAGAAACCATCGGTGGCGATGTGATGTACGACGAGCACCAACACGAACTCATCGGCTACATCTGTGCCATCGGTGACGTCTGCGACGTCGGTGACCTCGGTGACCCGGAACAGTCTCGCCCGCACCGGCACCCGCTCGGTCAGATCGGCGAACCCGCGACCCACGAACCCGGCCACCTCGGCGAACACCTCGGGCTCGCGTACCGACATCTCGCCAAGCACCAAGCCGGCCTGCGCCACCGACAGCACCTGCTGGAACCCGATCCCGTCGACCTCGGGGTAGATGGTGCGCAGCGACTCGTGCCGGCCCACCACATCCCGCACCGCGGCCTGCAGGGCATCGACGTTCAACTCGCCCGACAGCCGGATCGCCATCGGAATGTTGTAGGCCGCCGACTCCGGATCCAACCGGTTCAGGAACCACATCCGCGACTGCGCCAACGACAACGGAATCCGCTCCGGCCGCGGACCCGCCACCAACGCCACTCGGCCCGCACCCGCATGCGATTCCACCGCCACCGCCAGGCGTTCCACTGTGGACGCCTCGAAGATCACCCGCACCGGGATCGTGGTGTCCAATGCGGCACCCAGGCGAGACGTCACCTGGGTCGCCACCAGGCTGTTGCCGCCCAGGGCGAAGAAGTCGTCGTCCAGACCCACCTGATCGATCCCGAGGATCTCGGCGAACACCCCCGCCACGGCCTGCTCGATAGGTGTCGTCGGTGCGCGGAACACTGCGGCCTCGAACACCGGCTCCGGCAACGCCTTACGGTCCAGTTTCCCGATCGGGGTGAGCGGCACTTCATCGATCACCACGAATGCCGACGGAACCATATGCCCTGGCAACCGCTCCCCGACGAATTCCGCCAACACGGCCGTGTCGATCACGGTGCCCGGCTCGGGCTGAACATAGGACACGAGCACCGGTGCACCGGAATCGAGCGTGCGCCCCAACGTGACCGCGAACCGCACCGATTCGTGCGCCGCCAGCGCCGCGTCGATCTCACCCAGCTCGACCCGGAAACCACGGATCTTCACCTGGAAGTCGCTGCGACCCACGAACTCCAACGCGCCATCACGACGCCACCGCACCAGATCACCAGTGCGGTACATCAATTCACCGTCCGCAGCGTATGGGCTCGCGACGAACCGGCCCGCGGTGAGACCCGACCGATCGTGGTACCCCCGCGCCAGCGCGTCACCACACACGTACAGCTCACCAGCCACACCGACCGGCACCAGACGCAACCGGGCATCGAGGACCAGGGCCGACGTCCCCGCGATCGGGGCGCCGATCGTGCTCGGGCCACCCGGCTCCAACCGCCCGATCGACGCCATCACCGTCGACTCGGTCGGGCCGTAGAAATTGAAAAACGCCCGACCCGACGCCCAGGTGTCCACCGCGGCCGCGGGCACCACGTCGCCACCACTCGAGATCACCTCGAGCGAATCCAGGCCCGATGGATCCATCGTGCCCAGCACCGCCGGGGTGATGAACATGTGCGTCACCCGCTCGGTGGCCAGCAGCTCGGTCAACTCGACCCCACCGAGCACCCGCGGCGGCACGATCACCAGGCAGGCCCCACGCGAGAACGCCGCGGTCCACTCCAGCACCGAAGCATCGAAACTCGGCGAGGCCGCATGTAGGAAACGTCCCGGCCCCGCCCCGTAGACCTCGCGGAACGACCGAACCAGTCCGCTGAGCCCGGCATGGGTGACGGCGACACCCTTCGGGCGCCCCGTCGAACCCGAGGTGTAGATGAAATAGGCCGTGTTACCCGGGCGGATCGGCGCGACCGGGACCGGCCGGGCCGCTGCGTACCCGGCCAACATCTGGTCGGTGTCCGATGCGTCGAGGACCAGCCACTCCACCGCGCCGGGCAGACCCTGCACATGTGCCGCACCGGTGATACCGAGCAGCGCACCGGAATCGGTGAGCATGAACGCCACTCGGTCGACCGGATAGCCCGGGTCCACCGGCATGTACGCCGCACCGGTCTTGGCGACCGCCCACACGGCCAGCACCATGTCGTAGGAGCGCGGCAACGCCAGCGCCACAGTGTCTTCCGGGCCGATACCGCGCCCGATCAGCAGTCGCGCCAACCGGTTCGACGACTCGTCCAGCTCCGCATACGTGTAGGAGCGGCCCTCGAACCGCACCGCCACCGCCCCCGGATCCCGCGTCACGGTCGTGGTCAGAATGTCTGTCCACAGCTCCACCGGCAACGCCTCCGCACCCGACACCCGGGTCAGCGACGCGACTTCACGGCCGTCGAGGATCTCGATATCCCCCACCGGCACAGCGGGATCGGTCACGAAGGCTTCGAACACCCGGACCAGGCGGGCCCCGAACTCGACCATCGACACCTCGTCGAACAGGTCCGTGGCGTAGGTCAACGCGCCCGCCAACCCGCCACCGGCACCGTGCTCGAACACCGTGACCTGCAGATCGAACTTCGCGGTATCGATACCGGCGTCGAGTCCGGTCACTGTCAACCCCGGCAACTCGAAGCGCGAGTCGACGTGATTCTGGAATGCCAACGCCACCTGGAACAGTGGGTGGCGCGCTTGGGAGCGGGCCGGGTTGAGCACCTCCACCAATCGCTCGAACGGCACGTCCGCATGCCCGAACGCGCCCACATCGGTGGCCCGCACTTGCTCCAGCAGGTCATCGACCGAGGCCCCGGCCTCGACCGGCGTGCGCAATACCAGGGTGTTGACGAACATGCCGATCAGGTCGTCGAGTTCACGCTCACCACGACCCGCGATCGGGGTACCGATCGCGATGTCATCGGTCCCGGACACGCGTGCGAGCAGCACCGCCAACGCGGCATGCACGACCATGAACAGCGTCGCATCGTGCGCGCGGGCCAACTCCACCAACCGAGCGTGCAGCTCGGCGTCGATCTCGAACCCGACCGTGGCACCACGGTTCGACGCCACCGCCGGCCGCGGCCGATCGAACGGCAGCCCCAGCTCGTCGGGAACACCCGCGAGTTGGGTTGCCCAGTAGGCGATCTGGCGCGCGATCAACGACCCGGGATTGTCCTCGGACCCCAACGCCTCGCGCTGCCACAACGCGAAGTCGGCGTACTGGATCGGCAACGGGGACCAGCCCGGCATCTCGCCCCGGGAACGGGACTCGTAAGCCAGCACCACATCGCGCGTCAACGGACCCACCGACACGCCGTCCCCGGCGATGTGATGTACGACGAGCACCAACACGAACTCATCGGCCACATCTGTGCCATCGATGCCATCTGTGACGTCGGTGACCCGGAACAACCGCGCCCGCACCGGCACCTCGACCGTCACATCGAACCCGCGACCTACAAACCCGGACAACTCGGTGAGCACCTCGGACTCGCGCACCGGCGTCTCGACCAGCTCCACCCCGGCCTGCGCCGCCGACAGCACCTGCTGGAACCCGAGCCCGTCGACCTCGGGGTAGATGGTGCGCAGCGACTCGTGCCGGCCCACTACATCGGCCACCGCCAGTTGCAGTGCAGCAACGTCGAGTTCACCTGAGAGTCGGATCGCCATCGGCATGTTGTAGGCCGCCGACTCCGGATCCAACCGGTTCAGGAACCACATCCGTGTCTGCGCCAACGACAACGGGATACGCTCCGGCCGCGGACCCGCCATCAACGCGACCCGCCCCGCACCCGCATGCGATTCCACCGCCACCGCGAGATGTTCCACCGTCGACGCCTCGAAGATCACTCGCACCGGCACCGTGGTGTCCAATGCAGCACCCAGGCGAGAAACCACCTGCGTCGCCACCAAGCTGTTGCCGCCCAGGGCGAAGAAGTCGTCGTCCAACCCGACCTGATGGATCCCGAGGACCTCGGCGAACACCCCCGCCACAACCTGCTCCACCGGCGTGGTCGGGGCGCGGAACACCGCCGCCTCGAACACCGGTTCGGGCAACGCCTTACGATCCAGCTTGCCCGACACGTTCAACGGGAGCGCCGCGAGCACCATCACCGATTCGGGAACCATGTACGTGGGCAGCAGTACCTTGACCGCCGCGCGCAACGCGTCCACATCGACATCGGTCCCCGCCACGCTCGGCACGACGTAGGCCACCAGCCGGTCACCCAGGTCGTCGGCCCGCACGAGCACGACGGCCTGACCCACCTGGTCCTGCGCCAGCAGCGCGGTCTCGATCTCACCGAGCTCGATGCGCTGGCCACGAATCTTCACCTGGAAGTCGGTGCGTCCCACATAGTCCAGCGCGCCATCACGGCGCCACCGCACCAGGTCACCCGTGCGGTACAGGCGCTGGCCCGGCTCGTACGGGTTCGCGACGAACCGTTCCGCGGTCAGACCCGCCCGCGCCTGGTAGCCGCGGGCCAGCGCGTCACCGGACAGGTACAGCTCACCCGCCGCACCCACCGGGACCGGACGCAGCCGGGCATCGAGCACCAGCGCCGACATCCCCGCCACCGGGGTACCGATCGTCACCGGACGATCCGCCTCGAGTTCGGCGTAGGAGGAGATGATCGTGGTTTCGGTCGGGCCGTACCCGTTGAAATACCGGCGCCCCGGCGCCCAGCGCGCCACCAACTCCGGCGTCGAGACGTCACCACCGACCGAGACGACCGCGAAGTCGGTCAACCCCGCCGGATCCATCGTGCCCAGCACCGCGGGGGTGATGATCGAATGCGTCACCCGCTCGGTAGCCAGCAACTCGGTCATCTCGACCCCGCCAATCACTCCCGCGGGCGCGATCACCAGGGTCGCGCCGTTCGAGAACGCCGCGGTCCATTCCAGCACCGACGGATCGAAACTCGGCGAGCACACATGCAGGAACCGCGAATCCGAGGTGACGCCGTACAACCCGGTCGCGTATGCGGTGACACCGGCCAGGCCGGCGTGGGTGACCGCGACACCCTTCGGGCGTCCCGTCGACCCCGAGGTGTAAATCATGTACGCGGTGTTGCCCGGACGAACCGGCGCCACCGGCACCGGCCGGGTCGCCTCGTGCTCGGCCAGCATCTGGTCGGTATCGGGTGTATCGAGGACCAGCCACGGCACTCTGCCGGGCAGGCCCTCCGCATGAGATGAGCCCGTAATACCCAGCAGCGCATCGGAATCCGACAGCAGGTACTCGATCCGATCGACCGGATAGCCCGGGTCCACCGGCACGTACGCTGCGCCGGCCTTGGCGACCGCCCACACCGCCAACACCATCGCGTAGGACCGCGGCAACGCCAACGCCACGATGTCTTCCGGGCCCACACCGCGACCGATCAGCAGACGCGCCAACCGGTTCGACGACTCGTCCAGCTCGGCATACGAATACGACCGGCCTTCGAACCGCACCGCCACCGCATCGGGCGACGACGCCACCGACGCCGTCAACAGCTCCGCGAACAACCCGGTCGGCATCGCGCCCGCGCCGTGCACCCGGGTCAGCGACGCGACTTCACCACCGTCGAGAATCTCGATATCCCCCACCGGCAACGCAGGATCGACCGCGAAGGCTTCGAACACCCGGACCAGGCGCCGACCGAAATCGACCATCGACACCTCGTCGAACAGGTCCGTGGCGTAGGTCAACGCACCCGCCAACCCGCCACCGGCACGGTGCTCGAACAACGTGACCTGCAGATCGAACTTCGCGGTATCGATACCGGCGTCGAGCTCGGACACGGTCAACCCTGGGAACTCGATCCGTGAGCCCGCCTGGTTCTGGAACGCCAACGCCACCTGGAACAGTGGGTGCCGCGCTTGGGAGCGGGCCGGGTTGAGCACCTCCACCAACCGCTCGAACGGCACATCCGCATGCCCGAACGCGCCCACATCCGTCTCGCGGACCTGAGCCAACAATTCCGTGAACGACTGACCACCGTCGACGGCGGTGCGCAGCACCAGGGTGTTGACGAACATGCCGATCAGGTCGTCGAGTTCACGCTCACCACGACCCGCGATCGGGGTACCGATCGCGATGTCATCGGTCCCCGACACGCGTGCGAGCAGCACCGCCAACGCGGCATGCGCGACCATGAACAGCGTCGCATCATGCGACCGCGCCAACTCCACCAACCCGGCGTGCAGCTGAGCCGGCACCTCGAATTCGACCGTGGCACCACGGTTCGACGCGACCGCGGGCCGCGGCCGATCCATCGGCAACCCCAGCTCGTCCGGGAGTCCCGCGAGTTGAGTTGCCCAGTAGTTGATCTGACGCGCTATCAGGGACTCGGGATCGTCTTCGGACCCCAACGCCTTGCGCTGCCACAACGCGAAATCCGGGTACTGAACCGGCAACGGCAACCAGCCCGGGACTTCGCTCCGTGTACGGGACTCATACGCAACCATCACATCCCGCGACAACGGCCCCATCGACACGCCGTCGGCGGCGATGTGATGCGCGGCGACAACGAGCACGTGTTCGCCGGCGGCCACCGCGAACAGCCTCGCCCGTACCGGCGCCTCGCGGGTCACGTCGAACGGGCGGGACATGAACCTCGAAATTGAGTGCAGCAGTGCGTTTTCGGTCAAGCTGACCGGTGTGAGATCCACGTCGGCCTCGGCTGCCGGCAGCACCACTTGCACCGCGACCCCGTCGACCTCGGGGTAATTGATGCGCAGCGACTCGTGCCGACCCACCACATCGATGACCGCCAGTTGCAGTGCAGCAATATCGAGTTCGCCCGAGAGTCGGATGGCCATCGGCATGTTGTAGGCCGCCGACTCCGAATCCAACCGGTTCAAAAACCACATCCGCGACTGCGCCAACGACAACGGGATACGCGTCGGGCGCTCGCGCGCCACCAACGCCACCCGTGCCTGGCCGGTATGCGCCTGGACCGCCGCCGCCAGGCGTGCCACCACGGGCGCCTCGAAGATCACGCGCAGGGGAATCGTGGTGTCCAGTGCCGCACCCAGGCGCGCGATCACCTGTGTTGCAACCAGCGAGTTGCCACCCAGGGCGAAGAAGTCATCGTCCAGACCGACCCGCTCGATCCCGAGGGCTTCGGCGAACACCCCCGCGACGGCTTGCTCGATCGGGGTGGTCGGGGCACGGAACACCGCTACCTCGAACACCGGTGCCGGCAACGCCTTACGGTCCAGCTTGCCCGACGGGTTCAGCGGGAACGAATCCAGGATCATGATCTGCTCGGGCACCATGTACGACGGCACCCGCGCCCCGACGAACCGGCGCAGCTGCTCCGCATCGGTCGCCGCGTCGGCGACGACGTAGCCGACCAGGCGGTCGGTGATGCCGTCGTTGTGCACGACCACGACCGACTGGGTTACGCCGTCGAAGGTGAGCAGTGCCGTCTCGATCTCGCCGAGTTCGATCCGCAGACCACGCAGCTTCACCTGGAAATCGGTACGACCGAGATACTCGATTTCACCCGACCCGGTCCAGCGGACCAGGTCGCCGGTGCGGTACATCCGCTCGCCGGCCCGGCCGTACGGGTTGGTGACGAACCGATCCGCCGTCAGATCCGCCCGACCCAGATAGCCACGTGCCAACTGCACACCCGCCAGATACAACTCACCCGGCACCCCGACCGGCACCGGCCGCAACCGCGCATCGAGCACGAACACCTCGGTGTTGAACACCGGCGCACCGATCGGCACCGTGACGGTGTCCGCATCGGTGACTTCGTGGAACGTCACGTCGACCGCGGCCTCGGTCGGACCGTACAAGTTGTGCAACCCCGTGCTCGGCACCACCGTGCGCAACCGCTGCGCCACATCACCGGTCAACGCCTCACCCGAAGCGAACACCCGCGTCACCGACGGGCACGACCCCGCCGTCACCGCACCAACGAACGCCGCCATCATCGACGGCACGAAATGCAGCGTCGTCACCGACTCGCGCTCGATCAGTCCCGCGAGGTAGGCCGGGTCGCGGTGCCCCTCCGGCGCCGCCACCACCAGACGCGCACCCACACCCAAGGCCCAGAACAACTCCCACACCGACACATCGAAGGTGACCGGCGTCTTCCACAACACCACATCCGACTCGTCCAACCGGTAAGCGGACTGCATCCACTCCAGGCGGTTCACGATCGCGGCGTGCGTCACCGCGACACCCTTCGGGCGACCCGTCGACCCCGACGTGTAAATCACATACGCCGTGTTACCCGCACGCAGCGGCGCCGTGCGTTCGGCATCGCCGATCGGCGCATCCGAGTACCCGCTCAGGTCGAGCGAGTCGACGAACAATGCAGGCCGATCACCCAGGTCCAGGTCGTCGCCGGTCGTCGACAGAATCGCCACCGGATCAGCGGAATCGAGCACATAGGCGATCCGGTCGGCCGGATGGTCCGGGTCGACCGGCACATACGCCGCGCCCGCGGCCACCACCGCGTGAATCGCGAGCAGGAGATCCACACCCCGGCCCATCGCCGTCGCGACCCGCGACTCCGGCCCCACACCAAGCGAAATCAAATGCCGCGCCAACCGGTTGACCCGCGCGGAAAGCTCGCCGTAGGTGAGCGACTCACCCTCGAACACCACCGCAACGGCATCTGGGGTGGCTCCAGCGGCCTGCTCGAAACCATCACGCAGCAACCCCGACACAACCGGTACCGCCGTGTCGTTCCATTTCTGCAGGATCTGTGACCGCTCGGCGGTATCGAGCAACGCCACATCCCCGACCGGCACACTCGGATCGGCCACCACCGCGCCGAGCACCCGGACCAGGCGCTCCGCGATGGTCGCTACGGTAGCTTCGTCGAAAAGATCACGGGCAAAAGAGATCTCACCCGACATTCCCGCGTGCTCGGACGATCCAGCCTCGCTCTCGGCGAGGCTGAACTGCAAGTCGAACTTCGCCGACTCGATACCGGTGTCGATCCCCGACACCGACAGCCCGGGCAGCTCGAACGCCGCGCTGGCGAAGTTTTGGAACGAGAGCAGCACCTGGAACAGTGGGTGCCGTGCCTGCGAGCGGGCCGGGTTGAGCACCTCCACCAAACGTTCGAACGGCACATCGGCATGTCCGAACGCACCCAGGTCCGTTTCCCGCACCCGCGCAAGCAGATCCGTAAACGACTCGGCACCGTCGATATCGGTCCGCAACACCAGGGTGTTGACGAACATGCCGATCAGGTCGTCGAGCTCTCGCTCACCGCGACCCGCGATCGGGGTGCCGACCGCGATATCGTCGCCACTGGACAACCGGGCCAGCAGCACCGCCAGCGCGGCGTGCACCACCATGAACAGGGTCGCCTCGTGCGTGCGGGCCAACTCCACCAACCCGGCGTGCAGTTCGGCAGGCACCTCGAACGGCACCCGCCCACCCCGATACGACGCCACCGCCGGCCGCGGCCGGTCCAACGGCAACCCCAGCTCGTCCGGCAGATCCGCGAGTTGGGTTGCCCAGTAGTCGATCTGGCACGCAATCAGCGACTCGGGATCGTCCTCGGACCCCAGCACCTCGCGCTGCCACAACGCGAAATCCGGGTACTGCACCGGCAACGGGGACCAGCCCGGGACCTCGCCCCGGGAACGGGACTCGTAGGCCAGCATCACATCGCGCACGAACGGGCGCATCGACACACCATCGGCGGTGATGTGGTGCGCGGCGACGACCAGGACATGCTCGTTTGCGGCGACCGCGAACAGCGTTGCCCGAACCGCCACCTGCACGGTCACGTCGAACGGCCGGGAAACGAACATCGAAATCGATTGCAGAAGGTCGTCCTCGGTCACGGCCACCGGTGCGAGATCCAGCGCGACGTCCCGCGCCGGCAGCACCACCTGCACCGCAACCCCGTCCACCTCGGGGTAGATGGTGCGTAGTGACTCGTGCCGGCCCACCACATCGTTGATCGCAGCCTGCAGCGCTTCGACGTTCAAATCGCCGGTCAGCCGGATCGCCATCGGCATGCTGTAGGCCAGCGACCCCGGATCCAACCGGTTCAAAAACCACATCCGCGACTGCGCCAACGACAACGGCACCCGCTCCGGGCGCAGACCCGCCACCAACGCGACCCGCGCATCGCCCGTATGCGACTCCACGACCGCCGCGAGGCGTTCCACTGTCGACGCCTCGAAGATCACCCGTAGCGGGATCGTGGTGTTCAACGCAGCACCCAAGCGCGACAGGACCTGTGTCGCCACCAGGCTGTTGCCACCCAGGGCGAAGAAATCATCGTCCAGACCGACCTGCTGCGACCCATCTCCCGTCGCTTCGCTCGCCCCGATCCCGAGGACCTCGGCGAACACCCCCGCCACGGCCCGCTCGACGGGCGTGGTCGGGGCCCGGAACGCTGCCGCCTCGAACACCGGCACCGGCAACGCCCTGCGGTCCAGCTTGCCCGAGGGGTTGAGCGGGAACTCGTCGAGGACCAGCGCTTGGGCGGGCACCATGTAGGCGGGAACCTTCGCGCGCACGGCTTGCAGTGCCGCTGCCGAATCGACCGAGCCGGGTGTCAGATACGCCACCAGGCGATCTCCGGCGGTGTCATCGGAGTGCAGCAGCACCACCGCATGCTCGACGCCGGCGGCGTCGAGCAGCGCAGCCTCGATCTCGCCGAGCTCGATCCGTTGACCCCGCAGCTTCACCTGAGAATCGCTGCGGCCCAGGTAGACCAGTTCGGGGTACTCGGCACTGGTCCAGCGCACCAGGTCACCAGTGCGGTAGAGCCGTTCGCCCGGCGCGTGCGGGTTGGGCACGAACCGGGCGGCGGTCAGGTCGGGGCGGCGATGGTAGCCGCGGGCAAGGGCGGGGCCCGCGATATACAACTCGCCGGTGATCCCGGGCGGGACCGGCCGCAGTCGCGAGTCGAGTACCAGGGCCGATATTCCGGGCAGCAGCCCACCCAGGCTGATCGTCGTCGGGTCGGTCAGCGGGGCGGTGAGGGTCGTGACGATGGTGGTTTCGGTGGGGCCGTAGCTGTTGTGGAACCGCGCTCGGGAACCGAAGCGGGCGACCAGATCGGGCGGGCACACATCCCCACCAACGACCACCGACTCGAGGTCGGGCAGGTCCGCATCCACGGTGGTGAGCACCGCTGGGGCGGTGACAATGTGGGTCACGGCCCGATCGCGCAGCAGCGCGGTCAGCTGCTCGCCACCGTAGATGTCGGGGTCCGCGACGATCAACGTCGCGCCGGCGGAGAAGGCGAGGATCATCTCGAAGACCGAGGCGTCGAAGCTGGCCGAGGAGAACCGCAGCACCCGCGATCCGGTGGTGGTGTGCAGTTCGGGGCGGGCGGCGGCGGTGAAGTTCCCGAGCCCGGTGTGGGTGACCGGCACACCCTTGGGCTGCCCGGTCGAACCGGACGTGTAGATGACATACGCCGGGTGCTCCGGGCGCAGCGGCAGCAGGCGATCCGCATCGGTGATCGGCGCGGACGAGCGGTCGGGCAGGTCCATCGAGTCGAGGCACAACCAGGTGGTGGCCGTGTCGGGCAGCGTGCCCGCGACGGCGCTGGTGGTGAGCCCGAGGACGGCACCGGAGTCGGTGAGCATGTGAGTGATCCGCTCACCGGGGTGATTGGGATCCACCGGTACGAACGCCGCGCCGGTCTTCGCGACAGCCCACACGGCGGCGATCGCGTCGACGCCACGCGGGAACGCGACGGCGACGAACACTTCCGGAGCCGCACCGCGCTCGATCAGCACTCGCGCCAGCCGGTTCGACCGCGCGTCCAACTCCCGATATGTAACCGACCGCGAGTCACACACCAGGGCGGTGCCATCCGGATTCGCCGCGACCCCGGCCGCGAGGATCTCGCCCAGTGTCACGATCGGCGGTGCGTCGCCACCGGAGGCGGGGACCAGCGCCGCGCGCTCTTCCGGCGCGAGCACGTCCACGCCATCAACCGCGGCGTCGGGATCGGCAGCGAGCAGCGCGTCGATCACGGCGAGGAAACGGTCGTAGTGTGCGCGCAGCTCGGACTCGGTGTAGCGGTTGGGGTTTGCTTCGAAATCGACCCGCGATCTGCCGTCCTCGCTCGGGTAGATGTTGACCGACAGATCCTCGACCGGACCGGTGGACAGCACGTTGAACCGGCCCGCGTACTCGCCGAGAACGACGTCGGACGGGAAGTTCATGATGTTGATGGCCGGTCCGTAGAACCCGCGCGCGGATCCGCTGCCGATATCCCGGCGCAAATCCTCCGCGCGGTAACGCTGATGACGCAGCGCACCGGTCAGTTCGAGCTGGGCGGCAGTGACCAGATCGCGCAGCGACGTCGTCGGCGTGACCGAAAATCGGAGCGGGACGACGTTGGACATCATGCCGCCGGAGCGGCGCAGCACCGCGCTCGTGCGGGCCGAGACCGGCAGGCTGAGGACCAGATCGGCGGTGTCGGTGAGCCGGGCGAGGAACGCGGTGAGCGCGGCGATCGTGATCGCGGTGTCGGCGGTATCGAGCGCTGCCGCGGCGTCGCGCAACGCCGCCGACACGCTATCGGGCAGCAGGCCGCCGACGACCCGGGACCGGCTGTCCATGGTGCCGGCACGCACCGCGAGGGTGCCGGGTGCGGGGAGATCCGCGACCTTCGCCAGCCAGTACGCGCGGTCCTTCTCGGCGCGAGTCGAGGCGCGGTACTCGTCCTCGGTGGCGTTGATGGCGGTCAGCTCGGCAATCCGGGCCTGCGCGGGATCTTCGTCGCGAATCGCGGCGGTGTAGCGCTCCGCGCTGCGGCTCAGCAGTTGGATCGCGCCGAACCCGTCGAGTGCGATGTGGTGGGCGCAGGAGTACCAGTAGTAGTGCTCGTCGCCGAGGCGCAGCACCGCGATGTTGATCAGCCGGTCGTTGAGCAGGTCGCGCGGGGCGGTGTAGTCGGCGAGCATCCACTCGCGCGCGGCGGTGGCCGGGTCCGGCGCGTCGCGCAGGTCGACCCGCGTGACGGCGTTGTCGAGGGCCGGGTCGACCACTTGGTGCGGCTCGCCGTCGATGTCCACCAGGCGGAGGATGGCGCTGCCGTATTCGCGGGCGGCATCCGAGCAGGCCCGGTCGAGCAGTTCGATGTCGAGCGGACCGCGGATCTCGATGTAGTTCGCGATGACGATCGGCGTTTCCGGCGCCAGATGCTGGGCGAACCAGATGCCGCGCTGCGCGGCGGTCAGCGGAAACGGTGGCGATGACCGATGGTGACCTTCGCGGCCCACATGGGTGAACCGGGTGGGGAGAGTATCAGTCATGAGCCTTCGCTGTCTTCACTCGTCGCGGCCTCTACCCGCTGGCAGACGAGGCCGACCTCCCCAATCGCGCCTGCAAGCTGGGCAGAGAAGGAAACGTTTGCATAACCGTCGGATCACAGTCAAGCAAAAGTTGGACACTCGACCTGTCCTATGTACGAGATGTTTATGTCAAATAGACGCATTTTGTTACGTTTCGGTGTCGCAGGTGAAGTGATCGAGCGTTGTCCGAGCCGAAACCGTAGAGAACAACTCCAGCACCTGGCCGCGGGAGGATCTCCACCAGCTGCCGCGGCAGAGCCTTGTGAACCGCCACGACCCGCTGCTGCCGACGCTCGGACAATCCCGGCCCATCACCAGCGCGCTGATCAGCGCGCGTCACTGCCCGGGCGGTGTCCCCCAAGGGCAACGCCCTGGTCATCGAGCGGCTGCGCACCGATGACCGCGTATAGCACGACGCGAACGGCGTCTTCCCGCACGGTGGCGGACACCGGACGAACGAGGCGTAACTTCCGACCGCCACACAGCCCGAGATCGTACGGTGCATTGGGAATGCGCCACCTCGATCGCCCGGCACCGGGGAGAGCTCATGGATTACACCGTCATCGGCACGTTGGCCGTCCTGATCATCGTTGTCGTCACGACGCTGGCGCCTCGGGTCGGAGTCGCGGCGCCCCTGCTGCTCGTCCTGGTCGGCGTGGCGATCAGTTTCCTGCCGTTCGTGCCCGCCATCGAGATCGAGTCCGAATGGGTCCTTGCCGGGATTCTTCCGCCGCTGCTGTACTCGGCGGCGGTCAACGTGCCGACGATGGACTTCCGCCGGGACTTCAGCACCATCTCCAGCCTGTCCGTGGTGCTCGTTGTGGTGTCTGCGGTGGTCGTCGGTGCGGTCATGGCGGCGCTGATCCCAGGCATCGGCTTGGCCACCGGGATCGCACTCGGTGCGATCGTCAGCCCGACCGACGCGGTCGCAACCTCGGTCGTGCGCAAGGCGGGCGTATCACCGCGCCTGGTCACCATGCTCGAGGGCGAGAGCATGCTCAACGATGCGTCCGCGCTCGTGTTGCTGCGGTCGGCGGTCGCTGCCACGGCGGGCGCCGTGTCGCTGTGGGGGGTGGCCGGTGATTTCGTCTACGCCGTGCTCCTCGCGGTGGTGATCGGATTCGTGGTCGGACATCTGAATCTGTTCGTCCGGCGCGTCGTGGCGCAGGCCACCGCCGGCGTGGCGATCTCGTTCGTCGTGCCGTTCGTCGCGTTCCTGCCCGCCGAGCATCTCGGTGCCTCCGGGTTGGTCGCCGCGGTGACGGCCGGCCTGGTCAGCGGGCACGGTGCGCCGCGGCATCTGCGGGCCGCCGACCGGTTGAACGAGCGGGCCGTCTGGCAGACGATCGAGTTGCTCCTGGAAAGCGGCGTGTTCCTGCTCATGGGACTCGAGCTCTCCGGGCTCGTCGAGGACGTGCGCGACGAACACGGGAGCCTGGTCGACGCCGCCGTGTTCGGCGCCGTCGCGGCGCTGGTCGTGATCGCGATTCGAACCGCGTTCGTAGCGGTCTCGGTGTGGGGGCTGGCGCGACGGGCAAAGCGCGGCCCGCGGGTGCGCGAACGGCTCGAGGAGTTTCGCGACACGCTGGACCAGGGTCGGGTTCCGTCGCGGCGCGGACCGGGCACGGAGCCCTCCCGAGGCAGGAGCGCTCGGGCCTATGCCGAGCGGATGCGGCGTGCCTCCAAGCGAACGACGCAGCGGATCTCCGACATCGATTACCTCACCGCCGAGGCCATCGGCTGGCGCGAGGGTGCGGTTCTGGTCTGGGCGGGCATGCGTGGGGCAGTGACGTTAGCTGCGGCGCAATCACTTCCGGAGGACACGCCGCAGCGTTCGACGATCGTGCTTGTCGCGTTCGTGGTCGCCGGGGGAACGCTGCTGGTCCAGGGCGGCACGCTGATGCGGCTCGTCCGCCTGCTCGGACTCACCGGGCGAGCGACCGACGCCGGTAGCGAGCACCGGGAATTGCGCGCCGCGCTGGAAGCGGCCGCACGGAACCGGCTCGCAGATCCGGAGTTGCGCCGGCCGGACGGAGATCCGTACGCGGAAGGCGTTCGCGCCCTGGCTGATCGGGCGGTCGCGCGCAAGGACGACGATGAGATCGACCCCGGCGCGCCGGGCGAGATGAGCGATCTGATGGTCGAACTCCTCGCCGCGCAACGGGAGGCGCTGCTCGAGATCCGCGACCTCGGCGCCTACAGTTCCGCGGCGCTCGACAACGCGTTGCGCATCCTCGACGCCCAAGAGGTCGGGATCGAGATCCGCAACGCCGCGACCCCGGATTGAGCTACGTTCTGATGGTCAGCCACATCGTGCTGTGCGGCTGCGACCTAACGTGCCGAGGAGGAGCCGAAGTGAAGCTTCACCAGCAGATCGCCGGTCGCACTTATGCATTCGACGGACTCGTCGAGGTCATGGCGAAGGCGACGCCGCTGCGTTCGGGCGATGAACTGGCCGGCTGCGCGGCCGAGTCGGACATCGAGCGTGCGGCCGCCGCCTGGGTCCTCGCCGACCTGCCGCTCGCGGTATTCCTCGAAGAGCTGCTCGTGCCGTACGAGATCGACGAAGTCACCCGATTGATCATCGACCGCCATGACAAGCAGGCGTTCGCCCCGATCGCGCACCTCACCGTCGGCGGTCTGCGGGACTGGCTGCTGGAGACGGCCGCCGCCGACGACGCGGCCGCGACGTTCGCCGCGACCGCACCCGGCCTCACGCCGGAAATGGTTGCCGCGGTGTCGAAGCTGATGCGCAACCAGGACCTCATCGCGGTCGCCCGGGCGGTCACCGTGACTTCGGCCTTCCGCACCACGATCGGCCTGCCCGGCCGGATCGCCACGCGGTTGCAGCCCAACCACCCGACCGACGATCCGCGCGGTATCGCCGCGGCCACCCTCGACGGACTGCTGCTCGGCTGTGGCGACGCCGTAGTCGGGATCAATCCCGCGAGCGATTCGCCGCGCGCGACGGCCGATCTGCTACACCTGCTCGACGATATTCGGCAGCGCTACGAGATTCCCATGCAGTCGTGCGTGCTCGCCCATGTGACGACCACGATGGAGCTGATCGAGAAAGGCGTGCCGGTCGATCTGGTGTTTCAGTCGATCGCCGGCACCGAGGGCGCGAACACGAGCTTCGGCGTCACGGTGCCGTTGCTGCGCGAGGCCGATGCGGCCGGCCGGGAGCAGCAGCGCGGCACCGTCGGCAACAACGTCATGTACTTCGAAACCGGCCAGGGCTCAGCGCTTTCGGCGGGTGCGCACCTCGGCACCGGTGGCAAGCCGGTGGACCAGCAGACGCTGGAGACCCGCGCCTACGCGATCGCCAGGGAGCTGGCTCCGCTGTTGATCAACACCGTCGTCGGGTTCATCGGGCCGGAATACCTCTACGACGGGAAGCAGATCATCCGCGCCGGTCTCGAGGACCACTTCTGCGGCAAGCTGCTCGGGCTGCCGATGGGTGTGGACGTCTGCTACACCAATCACGCGGAGGCCGACCAGAACGACATGGACACCCTGCTCACGCTGCTCGGCGTCGCAGGTGCCGCGTACGTCATCGCGGTGCCGGGCGCGGACGACATCATGCTCGGCTACCAGAGTCTGTCGTTCCACGACGCGCTCTACGTGCGCCAGGTGCTCGGGCTGCGTACCGCGCCCGAATTCGAAACATGGCTACAGCGACTCGGCATGGCCGACGACGCCGGCCGTATCCGGCCGATCGATGCGGCGGCCTCGCCGCTGCTGGCATTGGCGGATACCCGGTGAGCGACGGTGCCGCCGGGGAAGTCGAAGACGTCGGGGCCGTCCGGGACGTCTGGGCACCGCTGCGCGCAGCCACCCAGGCGCGCATCGGCCTTGGCCGCGCCGGCAGTGCCCTCTCGACCAGCGCGGTGTTGGAATTCCAGGCCGCACACGCGGCGGCCCGGGACGCGGTGCACGAACCGCTCGACGTCGACGCATTCGCCGCGCAGGTGGCCGCGGTCGGTCTCGGCGCGCCGATCGCGGTGACCAGTCGCGCCGCGGACCGAGCCGAGTACCTCAAACGGCCGGACCTGGGCCGGTTGCCCGGTGAATTCACCGACATCCCCACGAGCACAGCAGAGTTGGGATTCGTGCTCGCCGACGGCCTCTCCCCGCGGGCGCTGAGCGAGCACGGCGTGGGCATGCTCACGGCGCTTGTCGCCGAACTCGGGCACCTTCGAATCGCCCCACCGGTCATCGCGACACAGGCCCGAGTGGCGCTCGGCGACCACCTCGGCGAAGCGCTGGGCGTGCAGACCATCATCGTGGTGATCGGCGAACGCCCCGGCCTGTCGGTGGCCGACAGCCTCGGCATCTATCTCACGCACCTGCCGCGGCCGGGTCGCACGGATGCCGATCGGAACTGCATCTCGAACATCCACCCGCCCGACGGGCTTTCCTACGAGCGCGCGGCGCGGACCGCCGCAGCGCTGGTGGCAGGCGCACGACAGCTCGGCCGCTCGGGCGTGGCCTTGAAGGACACCTCCGGCGACGATCTCGTCGCATCGACCGCGGTCACGGTCGAGATCGAGCCCTGACGACAGCCGCTACCCGACGAACGGACTCAGGCGAGGCCGGTGACGGATTCCGGGTTGTGCTCGTCACGCCAGCGGATTGCCTCGACCACCTTGTCAAGGTGGTACTCCGGCCCGCCCACTCCTACCGTGAACAGGTTCACGCCCTGATCCAGGAACGCCTGCGCATTGGCGGCACCCGGCCAGGCCACCGAGCGCTCGATCTGCGCCGGGTTGCGGCCCACCGCATCGCAGTGGTCGGCCAGCACCTGCGACTTGTGCTGCAGCGCTTCGAGATCGGCGAAGCTGTGCCAGATGTGCGCGTACTCCGCAACAAGTCGCAACGTCTTTCGCTCGCCGCCACCGCCGATCAGGATCGGAATATGGCGGGTGGGAGCGGGATTCAGCTTGGTCAGCCGCGCGGAGATCCGGGCGAGGTTCTCGCCGAGCAGTTTCAGTCGGGTGCCGGGAGTGCCGAAATCGTATCCGTACTCCCGATAGTCCTTTTCGAACCAGCCGCCGCCGATGCCGAGGATCAGCCGCCCGCCGCTGATGTGGTCGACGGTGCGGGCCATGTCCGCGAGCAGATCGGGATTGCGGTAGCCACCGCCGGTGACCAGGGCGCCGATCTCCACTCGTTCGGTCTGTTCGGCGAAGGCACCGAGCATCGTCCAACATTCGAAATGGGCGCCGTCCGGGTCGCCGTAGAGCGGATAGAAATGGTCCCAGTTGAAGACGATGTCGACGCCGGCATCCTCGGCGCGCAGCACGGCGTCGCGAATGTTCTGGTAGTTCGGTGCCTGCTGCGGCTGCAGTTGGACGCCGATCCGGATCTGGTTGGTCATTGGGCTCTCTCTCGATCGCGGTTCCGAGCACCGAGGCTACTGAGCGAACCGGGTGTCGGCCATACTGCTTGGGCGGTGCGTCCCCCGTGCCGCGTGCACTACTCGATCGTCCGGCACGTTCGTGGCGGTGAAGGGAGGGGTTCGTTGTGGCATCAGTGACCTACGACCGTGCGACCAAGCTGTTTCCCGGCTCCACCGAGCCCGCGGTCGACCAGCTCGAACTGCAGATCGAGGACGGTGAGTTCCTCGTTCTCGTCGGCCCGTCGGGCTGCGGCAAGTCCACCTCGCTACGGATGCTCGCCGGTCTCGACTCGGTGGACCTCGGGCGCATCTACATCGGTGACCGCGATGTCACCGGCGCGGAGCCCAAGGACCGCGACATCGCGATGGTGTTCCAGAACTACGCGCTCTATCCGCATATGACGGTCGCGGAGAACATGGGGTTTGCGCTCAAGCTCGCCGGGACCGACAAGGACGAGAAGCATCGCCGCGTGCAGGAGGCGGCGAAGCTGCTCGACCTGGAGAATTACCTCGACCGCAAGCCCAAGGCGTTGTCGGGTGGGCAGCGTCAGCGGGTGGCGATGGGCCGGGCGATCGTGCGCCAGCCGCAGGTCTTCCTGATGGACGAGCCGCTGAGCAACCTCGACGCGAAGCTGCGGGTCCAGACGCGCACCCAGATTGCCCAGCTGCAGCGGCGACTCGGCGTCACCACCGTCTACGTCACCCACGACCAGGTGGAGGCGATGACGATGGGCGACCGGGTCGCGGTGCTGAAGGACGGCGTGCTGCAACAGTGCGCCACCCCGCAGGAGCTGTACCGCCGGCCCGCCAACGTGTTCGTCGCCGGTTTCATGGGGTCGCCGGCGATGAACCTGTTCACGCTGCCGATCAGCGACGACGCGGTCACCGTCGGCCGATGGCGGCTTCCGGTGCCGCGCAACGTGGCTACTGCAGCCGGCGGCGCGAGCGTGACGGTCGGGATCCGGCCCGAGCACTTCGAACTCGGTGGCGACGGACTCGAGATGGAGGTCGCGGTCGTCGAGGAACTCGGGTCCGACGCATTCGTGTACGGCCGGGTGACCGGCGCGAACGGCGAACAGGTCGTGGCGCGCGCGGACTGGCGCAACCCGCCCCCGAAGGGGAGCCGGGTGCAGCTGAGCGCGGACGCCGACCACGTGCACTTCTTCGGTACGGACGGCCGCCGAATCGCCTGACCGAGAGCTTCGCGGAGGCCGCATGACGATCCAGAACGCATCGGTGCAGATTCCGCTGTGGATCGATCTGGCCGCGGTCGGCGTCGGCGCCGTTCAGGGTGCGAGTTTCGCGGCGGTCGAGGACGAGCGCGTCGAATACGACGTGCTCGCCGGATTCGTCTTCGCCATCGTCGTCGGTCTCGGTGGCGGGATTCTGCGCGACGTGCTGCTCAATATCGTGCCCGCCGCGCTGGCGAACGGCTGGTACCTCATCACGGCGGTGATCGCCGCCGTGGCAGGCATGGTCTTGGCGTATGTGGTGCATCGGCAGCAGTTGCTGGTGAATGTTTTGGATGCGGCCGCGCTCGGGCTGTTCGTGGTGGTCGGTGTGGTGAAGGCGCACGACGCCGACCTCGGCGTGTCGGCGGGGATCCTGCTCGGCACGATCACCGGCGTCGGCGGCGGCATGCTTCGCGACCTGTTGGCCGCCCGCCCGGTCGAGGTGATCCAGCGAACCGCGCCGTACGCGGTGATCGCATTGGCCGGTGCCGCCACCTTCGAATTGCTGACCGCCGTCGGTGTTTCCGTGCCGGCGAGCGCGAGCGTCACCTTCGTGGTCATCCTGGTCGCGCGAATCGTCTCGCTGTTCACCGACTGGCGGACTCCGCCGCCGCCGGTGTGGCGGCAGCGAGCGCGTTAGCGCGCTTTGCGCGGGCGCCAGCCCCGGTTCAGCCGCACCCGTAACTGCTCGAGCCCGACCTCGTTGCCTGCGGCACTGCGGACCTGTACCTGCACCGGCGAATCCGTCGAATCTTCGACGACGAGCAGCGGCGAAACACCCTCCTGCAGGTACTTGTCGCCCCACTGCATCAGTGCGAGCACGGCCGGCAACAGATCGCGGCCCATCTCGGTGAGCGCGTATTCGTGCCGGGTGCGCTGCCCCGCTTCCCGGTAGGGCTGTTTGCGCAGTAGACCGGCGTCGGTGAGCCGGCGCAGCTGTTTCGCTGCCACCGCTTCGGTGACGCCGACGCGGGTCGCGAAGCCGTCGAACCGCGTGGTGCCGTAGTACGCCTCGCGCAGGATCAGGATCGCCGAGCGGGTACCGATGAGATCCATCGCCTTACCGATCGAGCACTCGTCGGTCTTCCACTTCGACAGATCGGTGAGCGGTTGCTCCATCACTGCGGGCATGTGCCGATCCTATCAATCTCTGACTTGACGAATATAAAGCTAGCTTCTAGCGTTCTGACTATAGTAAGACAAAGTCAGCGATGATGGGAAAGGGAGTTACCGATGAGGGACGCAGTGATCGTCGAAGCGGTACGCACGCCGATCGGGAAGGGCAAGGCGACGGGAGCACTGCACGACGTGCATCCGGTGGATCTGCTCGCGCACAGCATCGCGGCGGTGGTCGAGCGCAGCGGTATCGACCCCACACTGATCGACGACGTGATCGGCGGCGTGGTCAGCCAGGTCGGCGAGCAGGGCGTCAACATGACCAGGCGCGCGGCGCTGGCCGCGGGTCTACCCGAGTCGGTGCCTGCCACGACGGTGGACCGGCAATGTGGCAGCAGTCAGCAGGCGATCCACTTCGCGGCGCAGGGCGTGATCGCCGGCGCCTACGACGTGGTCATCGCGGCCGGCGTGGAATCGATGAGCCGGGTGCCGATGGGCGCGAGCGCCGTGGGCGCCGACGACATCTCCGGCGTGGGGTTTGCGCAGCGCTATCCTGACGGGTTGATCGGCCAAGGCATCAGCGCCGAATTGATCGCGGCACGTTGGCAATTGCCGCGCACCCGGCTCGACGAGTTCGCACTGAGCAGTCACGCACGCGCGGCGGATGCGACCAAGAACGGACTGTTCGAGGCCGAACTCGCTCCGATCGCGGGCCTGCACGCCGACGAGGGCATCCGCACCGGAGGCGACCTGGAGACGCTCGCGAAGCTGCGTCCGGCCTATTACGACCCGGCGCTCGCAGCGCGCTTCCCCGAGATCGGCTGGAGCATCACCGCGGCCAACGCGAGCCAGATCAGTGACGGCAGCGCCGCGGTGCTGATCATGAGCGGTGAGCGCGCCCGTGAACTCGGTTTGACGCCGCTGGCGCGGCTGCACAGTTTCGCCGTGGCCGGCGACGACCCGCTGCTCATGCTGACCGGGGTGATCCCGGCGACGCGAAAGGTATTGCAGCGGGCCGGACTCGGGATCGGCGATATCGACCTGGTGGAGATCAACGAGGCGTTCTCTCCGGTGGTGCTCGCCTGGGCGGACGAATTCGGCGCCGACCTGGACCGGGTGAACGTGCACGGCGGGGCGCTCGCGATCGGTCATCCGCTCGGCGCCAGCGGTGCCCGGCTGGCCACCACGCTCGTGCACGCGATGCGGGAGCGCGGCGCGCGCTACGGTCTGCAAACCATGTGTGAGGCCGGCGGATTGGCGAACGCAACGGTGTACGAACTGCTCTGAGCATCGGCTGCACCCCGATCCGGAGTCAGCCGACCCGCGCACCGCAGTCCGCGAGGGTGGCGCGCAGCAGCAACGCGGCCTCCGGCCCGATCACCCCGTCGACCAGTTCGAGATAGCGCGAACAGAACTCGGGTCCGTGCGCGGGGTGGTCGGGATCGGGATCGAGGTGATGCGCGAGTTCGTGCAGGACGACGAACTCGCGCAGTGCCCATGCGGTGTTGCGGGTGTGCAGCGGGACGGCCAGGGTCGCGGTCGCGAACTCGTAGTGCGCGGCCGCGGTGCCGGCGCGGGCGCGGATCCGGACCGGTTCCGTCGCCCGCGGCCAGCGGTCCCGAATCCAATTGAGTCCGAGCACTTTATCCGCGTAGGTCTGCACGGACTCGATCGAGGCGAACCTGCGCTCGATCGGAAGGGTGACCTGCGAGCCGAGCACTTCGATCGCGCGCAGACCGTGCTCGTCGGCGCGCTCGAAGACCGTGCGGACGAATTGGTCGGCTTCGTAAACCTTGGCGCGCTGTGTATCTCGCGCGGGGCTCACGGCGCTTTCGCGCTCACCGTTCGAGCTTCCCGCGGGGGCCCGCGATCTCGGGCGCGGTGCCGATCCGGGCGCTGCGCCCGGCCCGGTCGCCGGCGCGCCGCGCGTGTGCGGAAAAGCCCGCCGGGGCGCGCGCACCACGCCAGGTACCGCGTGCCTGTGACGACTCGTGGTAGAAGTCGCGCAGCTCGATCTCTTTGTCGCGCAGCGCAAGTGCCGTGCCCGCAGCCGGGGTGTCCTGCGCGAGCGCGGCTTGTTCGGTTTCCCTCTTGGTCTCGGCAAGGCGCTGGCCGATCCGTTCGGCGAACGCGGTCTGGAAGTTCAGTCGTGCGGTGACCCCGGCGACCGGGACCGTCGTCAGGTACTGCACGCGTCTGCGCCCGCGGGTCTCGGTCACCAACCGTTCGGTGACCTCACCGCGGTAACTGCCAGCCTTGATGTAGGCGTCGCTCGCCCGGACCATCTGCACGAGCAGGCTGGCGTAGAGCGCCTCGCAGGTGTCGATGTCGGTGTCGAAACCGTAGGCGTAGACCAGCGCCGACGATTGCGTGATGTCGCAGCGCACGTCGTTCGCCGCGGCGATCAGGAGGAACAGCTGCGCGTAGGTGCGCAGCCCCTTCTTTCCCGCTGCACCGATCGTTACCATCCGCTGCGTCGGTACCGGGCGGCGCTCCCGGTTGGCGACATGCGAGCGTGCCACCGCGAGATCGATCGAGGACTGGGTGGCCAGCCGCTGCGCCGCGGCCAGAAACGCCGCGGCCTCGTGCTCGTTGTCGGTCGATTCTGCCTGCCGCAGCAGACCGCCGATCCGGGCGAGGGTCTTCTCGGAACTCACGGGCGCCAGGTTACGGACCACCGCAGACATGTGCTCGGAGTTATCCACAGGTGTCGTGTGCGGGTGGCGCGCTGAGGATTTCTCGGACGTGACCCTTGGTCGAGTCCGCGCGTCACAGTATCTTGCGAGATGCGACGGGGCCCACACGCTCTCTCCCCGTTGTCGACCGTGGCCCGATCCAACGACCGGAAGAAATGCATATGTCACTGAGATCGTCCGTCCTCCCCAAGGCGGTGCTGGCGGCGGTGTCCGTCGCGCTGCTCACCGCCACCGCCTGCTCGAGCGATGACGACTCCTCCGGATCGTCGGCGGAGAGCGCGACCGCACGCGGCCCGATCACCTACGTGGAAGGCAAGGACACCACCGAGACCGGTGTGGTGCGCCAGCTGATCGACCAGTGGAACTCCACCCACCCGGACGAAGAGGTCACGCTCAAGGAAGAGCCGAGCGACGCCGATCAGGCGCACGACGACATGGTGCAGCACCTGCAGGCCAAGGAAAGCGATTACGACGTGCTCGCGCTCGACGTGATCTGGACGGCCGAGTTCGCAGCCAAGGGCTGGCTGCAGCCGTTGAAGGACGACTTCGCCGTCGACACCGCGGGTCTGCTCGAGCCGACCGTGGCCAGCGGCACCTACAACGGCACTCTGTACGCGGCACCGAAGAACACCAACGGCGGACTGCTGTTCTACCGCAAGGATCTGGTGCCGAACCCGCCGACCACGTGGGCGGAGATGATGGGTGACTGCGGGATCGCCAAGCAGAACAACATCGGCTGCTATTCGGGTCAGTTCGCCGCCTACGAGGGCCTCACGGTGAACACCTCCGAGGGGATCAACGCGAACGGCGGCGCGTTCGTCGGCCCGGACGGCCGGACTGCGACCGTGGACAGCCCGCAGGCGCGCGCCGGACTGCAATCGCTGGTCGACGGGTTCAAGGACGGCAACATTCCGGCCGAGGCGATCACCTTCAAGGAGCAGGACAGCCAGCAGGCGTTCGAGAGCGGCAAGCTGCTGTTCCTGCGCAACTGGCCGTACGTGTACGGCACCGCGGCCAAGGAAGGCTCGCAGGTGCAGGGCAAGTACGACGTGGCGCCATTGCCCGGTGTGAGCGGGGTCGGCACTTCGACCCTCGGCGGCTACAACGCCGCGATCAGCGCCTACTCCGACCACAAGGCGACCGCGCTCGACTTCATCAAGTACCTGACCAGTGAGCAGGCCCAGCGGATCATCGCCGGCGGTTCGCTGCCGCCCGTGCTCGGTTCGCTCTATGACGATCCGGAACTGATCGCCCAGATGCCGTACTTGCCTGCGCTGAAGCAGTCGATCGCCAATGCGGTGCCGCGGCCGGTCACGCCGTACTACCCGGCGGTGACGAAGGCGGTGCAGGACAATGCCTATGCTGCCCTCAAGGGTGAGAAGTCGGTCGATCAGGCGATCACCGATATGCAGGCCGGTATCGAGACCGCCGGTTCGAAATAAGTCCGCAACCGGTGGTCGTCGAACCGCTAGGGAGTAGCTAAAGGGAGAGTGCATGGCTGTTCCGACTGGCCAAGCCAGCGGGGCCGAGCCAACCGTGATCGCGGCCGGAGGTGACCCCTCCGGCCGCGATCACGCTGGCGGGCCGGTGCAACAGCGCCGGCTGATCGCGAACTGGCGCGCGTGGGCGTTGATCGCGCCGGTGTTGATCGCGTTGGCGCTGGTGATCGGCTATCCGGTCATGCGCGCGCTGTACATGTCCTTCCAGAAGGACCCCGGCCTCGACCCGGAGACCGGGATGTTCGTCGAGGGCGGCAGCGCGGGATTCTCGAACTACACGCACTGGCTGTTGCAGCAGTGCCCCTCGGTGACCGGCGAGATGGTCCCCTGCCCCCCCGGCACCCTGGGCTCGCAGTTCTGGACGGCGGTGTTCACCACGCTCGGGCTCTCGGTCGTCACCGTCACGCTCGAGGTCGTGATCGGGCTCGGCATGGCGCTGGTCATGGCGCGGGCGTTCCGCGGCCGCGGTCTGCTCCGCGCGGCGGTGCTGATCCCGTGGGCGATCCCGACCGCGGTGACCGCGAAGCTGTGGTCCTTCATCTTCGCCACCGAGGGCATCGCGAACAAGATCCTCGGCACGCACATCCTATGGACCTCCGATGTATGGGCGGCCCGGTTCGCGGTGGTCATCTCCGACGTCTGGAAGACCACGCCGTTCGTCGCGCTGCTGATTCTGGCCGGGCTGCAAGTGATTCCGGGCGACGTGTTCGAGGCCGCCCGGATGGACGGCGCATCCGCGTGGCAACGGTTCTTGCACATCACGCTGCCGTTGGTGAAACCGGCGCTGATGGTGGCGATTCTGTTCCGCACGATGGACGCGCTGCGCATGTACGACCTGCCCGCGATCCTGATCGGCAACAACGAAGCCACCCGGACGATCTCGATGCTCGTGGTCGATCAGACCAGAGAGGGCTTCAATAGCGCGTCGGCGCTCTCGACCCTCACCTTCCTGATGATCTTCGCGATCGCGTTCATCCTCGTCCGGTTCCTCGGCGCGAACGCGGTGCGCACCCAGGAGGACCAGCGCACCGGAAAGGCGGTGCGGTGATGACCCATCGGGCCCCGGAATTGACCGAACCTCCGGTCGTGCACCGCCCCACCACGATCGAGCGGCTGCGGTCCAAACGCATCTATGTCGGCGTCGCGGCGATCCTGATCTGGGGACTCGCCCCGTTCTACTGGATGGTCGTCACGGCGTTGCGCGACCCGTTGTACACGTTCGACACCACGCCCTGGCCGACGCACGTCACGCTGGACAACTTCCGTGATGCGCTGTCCACCAGCAGCGGCAACAACTTCGTCCGCGCGCTCGTCAACAGCCTGATCATCGGCGGGCTGTCGACGCTGATCGCGGTGGTGCTCGGCATCTTCGCTGCATACGCGCTGGCGCGCATGGATTTCCGCGGCAAGTACCTCGTCGTCGGGATCATCCTCGGCGCGTCGATGTTCCCCGTGGTCTCGCTGGTGACGCCGCTGTTCCAGCTGTTCACCGATATCGGCTGGATGGGCAAGTACCAGGCCCTGATCATCCCGAACATTTCCTTCGTGCTGCCGCTGACCGTCTACACGCTGACCTCGTTCTTCGGCGAGCTGCCGTGGGAGCTGGAGGAAGCCGCGCGCATCGACGGCGCGAGTCGGGCACAGGCATTCCGGATGGTGATGCTGCCCCTGGCCGCGCCGGCGATCTTCACCACCGCGATCCTCGGGTTCATCGCGGCGGTCAACGAGTACCTGCTGGCCAGCCTGCTCTCGACCGACCGGACCGAACCGGTCACGGTGGCGATCGCACGTTTCTCCGGGAACGACCCGCATGTGGTGCCGTACACCGCGATCATGGCGGCGGGCACGATCGTGGCGGTCCCGCTCGTTGTGATGGTGCTGCTGTTCCAGCGCCGGATTATTTCCGGTCTTACGGCGGGTGGGGTGAAGAGTTGACCGGACCGGCTCGGCGCGCGTCCAATCTCGCACGCCAGCAGAAGCTCGAGATGCTGATCGGCATCTTCGGGTGCCTCACCGTGCTCGCGTTCGTTGCCGCGGTGGTCGGTATCGTGCGTGACGACCCGAGCGTCGCGACGTCGCTCGTCGTGCTCGGCGCGGCGGCGGCGTCGGGTCTCGCCATTCGAGCCCGACTGCGGGCATAGTCGAAGACGGGGCATAGTCGAAGACGGGGGCCGAGTCGACACGGGGACACGGGCGACACGGCGCCCGAGTGCCGCAGGTACGGCCGGCTCGACGAACGGCCGACGCAATCCAGAGGGAGCGACGCAGTGAACTTCGCGGTAGTGCAGCGACCGCAGATGCTGATCGCCGGTACCGTGCTGCGCAGTCCGGCGCTGATCGTCATCGAACCCGCGCGCAAGGTTCGGCTCGAGTCGGTGTGGAAACGCACCCTCGACAGCAATCCACCTGGCACACCCGCCACTGCCTATCTCGACTACGAGTCGGACCTGGATTCCTACGTGACCCAGATCGTCGGATACCGGTGCCGCGACCTCGGGGATCTGCGCGCCGGTGACGTGCTGGCCCGTATTCCCGGCGGCTCGTTCGCCAAGTTCACCGCCAGCCACTCCGACATCGCCACCGCGATCGAGATCGTCTGGCAGGCCGTGTGGGACGCCGAGGCGGCCGGCGAGATCGTGCGGTCCTACACCGGCGACTTCGAACGCTACCCAGACCACGGCACCGTGGTCGCCTACACGGCGCTCGCGAACGAGGAGCGGAGGCCACCGAAGTGAGCTTCGAAAAGGACGCCGAAGTGAGCTTCGAAAAGGATGCCGAAGTGAGCTTCGAAATAGTGACGCTGGAGGAATTTCTGGTGGCCGGCCTCACCGTCCCGCTCAGCGGGAACCGGGTCACCCGCCGCGACCTCGACCTGATCAACTTCACCTGGGACCGCTACCGCACTCGCGGCGGCGCGCGCCGGCGGGTGGCGGCATACATCGCGCAGGAGGAGAACAGTGTCGCAGTGCTCGGCTACGACCCGGTTTCGCTCGACGAGGTCGACCTGGGCGATGTGGTGACGCGCGTGCCGGCCGGCCGCTACGCCAAGTTCAGCGTCACCGGGCAGCCCTACGACCTCACCCGAACCGCGTGGGCAGATATCATCCGTGCGGAACGTGCCGGGCAGATCAAGCGCACCTACGTCGCCGATGTGGAGCGCTTCGACGACCCGAGCGCCATCGAGGTCTACATCTCCGTCGAATAGCAGCAGCTATGCCCGCCCGCTCAGCGGTTCCAGTGGCACCGACTGAACGGAACCGTTCAGTCGACTGGATCGACTGAACGTACCGTTCATTCGCCCGGGACCGCACCAGAAATTTCGGACCGCGCGAGCCGCTCCGCGCGCTCCTTGATCCCGATCAGCATTTTGCGTTCCATGACCAGCGAGCCCGGCTCCATCGGCACCATCCCGATCTTGTCCAGCAACCGGGGTAGCCGGAAGCGATTGCGGCTGATCAGTCGAGTGGTCCCGTCTGCACGGTCGCGAAGGGTGAACGCCCACACCCAGTTTCCATCCGCCGATTTCGTTGCGAACGCATGTCCCCCGTCCGCGATCTCGACCAGCATGCGGTTCGGGCCGAGTGCGATCTCCTCACCGATCCGGGGGCGCTGATACTCGTTGAGGACGTGGTCGGTGCTGTGCATGTGCAGGCCGAGCAGGTTCTCGATCCAGTCGTAGGTGTACGCGCCGCCGCGGGGATCGGGTCCCATTTGAGCGAGCCACGGATAGACGTGTTCCGGTCGCGCCGCGATGGTGATAGCGCGGGTCGACACGCCATCGGCTTTGGGCAGCAACTCGTCTCCGGGCAACGTCGCGGCGACCTCGTCGGCCGTGGCGCCCCAGTTGAGGATTGGCTGCCGGATGAACTGCCGGTAGCCGAGCGCCGCTGCTCCGACGGCGAGAATCCCCGCGGCGATTACGGTGGTGGGTCTCATACCGCAAGTGTGCGCCGGTCGCGTCCCGCCGAAAACCAACAGCGCCGCGCACCGAAACCGGTGCGCGGCGCTGTGTTGGAATCAGTCGAAACTAGGCGTCGATGATGAACGCCTCGAGCTCGATGCGGGCCTTGTCGTCGGCCATCTGCACCGGCGGGGACTTCATCAGGTATGCCGACGCGGGCAGGATCGGGCCACCGAGGCCACGGTCCTTGGCGATCTTCGCGGCGCGGATGGCGTCGATGATGATGCCTGCCGAGTTCGGCGAGTCCCAGACCTCGAGCTTGTACTCCAGGTTCAGCGGGGCATCACCGAAGGCGCGACCCTCGAGGCGGACGTAGGCCCACTTGCGGTCGTCGAGCCACTCCACGTAGTCCGAGGGACCGATGTGAACGTTGCGGTCGTGCACCTTGCCGGCAAGCGAGCCGGTGAGGTTCGACGTGACGGCCTGCGTCTTGGAGACCTTCTTGGACTCGAGACGCTCGCGCTCGAGCATGTTCTTGAAGTCCATGTTGCCGCCGACGTTCAGCTGGAACGTGCGGTCGAGCACGACGCCCCGGTCCTCGAACAGCTTCGCCATCACGCGGTGGGTGATGGTGGCACCGACCTGGGACTTGATGTCGTCACCGACGATCGGCACGCCGGCCGCGCGGAACTTCTCGGCCCACTCCGGGTCGGAGGCGATGAACACCGGCAGCGCGTTGACGAACGCAACACCGGCGTCGATCGCGCACTGCGCGTAGAACTTGTCGGCGTCGTCCGAGCCCACCGGCAGGTAGGAGACGAGGACATCGACCTCGGCGTCCTTGAGCGCCTGCACCATGTCGACCGGCTCGGCTTCGGAGACCTCGATGGTCTCCGAGTAGTACTTGCCGATGCCGTCGAGTGTCGGGCCGCGCTGCACCGTGATGCCGGTCGGCGGCACGTCGGCGATCTTGATGGTGTTGTTCTCGCTCGCGAGGATCGCGTCGGAAAGGTCGAATCCGACCTTCTTGGCGTCGACGTCGAAAGCGGCGACGAACTGCACGTCGCGCACGTGGTACTTGCCGAACTTCACATGCATCAGGCCGGGCACGGTCGTGGTCTCGTCCGCGTTCTTGTAGTAATGCACGCCTTGGACCAGGGAGGACGCGCAGTTACCCACGCCCACAATGGCCACGCGCACGGCGTTTGTTGTCTCACCCATGGTCGGGCTCTCCTTCGATCGGTGGTACTGCCTTACTTGACTGTTCGGCGGCGATCAGCTCGTTGAGCCAGCGCACCTCGCGCTCGCTGGACTCCAGACCGAGTTGGTGTAGCTGCCGGCTATAGCGGTCGAGTGACCCGCTCGCGCGCCCGATGGCTTCCCGGAGCCCTTCTCTGCGCTCCTCGACCTGACGTCGCCTGCCTTCCAGGATTCGCATCCGCGCTTCCGCGGGGGTGCGGCTGAAGAAGGCAAGGTGCACACCGAAGCCGTCGTCGGTGTAGTTCTGCGGACCGGTGTCCGCTACCAGCTCGGCAAAGCGCTTCTCGCCCTCCGGGGTGAGCTGATAGACCCGGCGGGCACGCCGCTTGACGGTGCCGGTCGGGCCGACATCCTCCGCGATCAGTCCATCCGCCTGCATGCGCCGCAGGGTGGGATAGAGCGATCCATAGGAGAAGGCCCGGAAGGCGCCCAGCAAGCCGGTGAGACGCTTGCGCAGCTCGTAACCATGCATCGGTGACTCGAGGAGCAGCCCGAGAATCGCGAGTTCGAGCACGGGCTTCACCTCCTCCGGATCACCGATGTGTCCGCCGATGCTGTTTGAAACTATATCGCACCGATATAGTTCTGCACACACATGCGCGATATAGCGGAGCAGAGTTGCACGCTGCACCGGCCGGTAAGTGCGCCGGGCGCGGAGCGACCAACCCGTCAGCGCTGGTACGGGTAGACCCGCAGCACGCCGCCGTCGAACCCGGCGTCCACGAAGCCCCCTTCGCCCGCCTCGTTCCCGGCATAGATCGAAATATGGGGCCCGGTGGACTCGGCCTCGAGCGAGGCGTGACTGATGGTGGCGTCCGCAACGCCGATCAGCTGTGGCAATTGGGCCATCAGCCCGACGATCGCGTCGACGTTGAGCGCCGCCAGGTCGATGGTCGGGTCGTCCGGCCTGCGGGTACTCGGCGGGCCGGACTCCTCGAACCCACCCCGGTAAATGAACGACTGCTCCCGATCGGGGGCGATCACCCGCGTCACAATTGCGTACTTGCCGCCCGGATACAGCGATGCGTCGACCGCGATCGTGTCGCCGAACCTGGCGCGGTACTCGTCGATGAACGAGCGGATGCCGGCAGCGGTGTCGAACACGGACGGCGGTGCCACGATCGGAACGACGTCCGTTGGGATCGGAGCGGGTGGCGGGGTCGGTTGCGTGGCGGCGGCGGGCGCTGCGGGTTCGTCGTCGTGCACCACAGACCAGATCAGCACGGTGATCGTGGCCAGGGCCACCAGCAGTCCGACGACGACCCAGCCGCCGCGGCGCGAGCTGCGCCGGACCGCCGGCGGCTCGGGTAGCTCGGTGCTCAGCTGCAGGTCGGAGATCAGTTCATGCAGTTCGCCGAGGCTTTTCGCGGCCCGCGCCCGCTCGGTTCGATCGTGGTGCTCGTCGTAGCCGAGCTGGCCATCGGCGTAGGCGCGCTCGAGCGCATCGATAGCGGTGGTGCGATCCAGGTCACGTGCCCGGGTCCGCAAGGCCGGCGTAATCGTCGGCAAGGCGCGCTACCCGCCTGGATTGAAGGGATAGACCGTACGGAACCGGCCGTCCGGATAGGCGGTGAGGTGGCCCGACTCGCCTAGGTCGTTGCTCGCGTGTACGGACATTTCTGGCCCCTGATCGGTGGACCTGATGATCGCGTAGATGGTGTCGACCCGGCTCAGGCCGAGGCTGGCCGGGGCACCCGCGATCACGCCGGCCACCTTCGACAGATCCAGCGTGGCCAGGTCGACCGGAGCGACTGCCGGGTCGCGGCTGCCGCTGTCCGTTGCCGTGCCGAAGCCGTCCTGGTTGTAACCGATGCTCTGCTGCGTGCGCGGTGCCGCCGGGTCTGCGCGGAAGACGACCGCATATTCCGGGTAGATGGTCAGCTCGTCCACCAGGGCGTCGCCGAACTCGTCGTGGATTGCACCGACGACGTCGGTCAACCCCGCCTGGGAAAGATACCCGGCCGGGCCGAAGTCGCCTGCCGACGCACCAGACGAATCGGAATCGGCATCGGCGCTGCAGCCGCGTACGACGACGGCAAGGAGCACCCCGAGCACCACCAGCGGCACGATGATCAACAGCCACGGCCTGCGCCGGGCGCCCGGTATGGCAGGCAACCCCGGTCGCACCGCCGCGAGTTCCGAGTCGCCCTGCAGATCGTCGATCAACTCGTGCAGCTCCCCGAGGGTGCGCGCGGTCATTGCGGTGCGGACGCGCTGCTCATGCTCGGCTTCGGCGAGCTGACCGTCGGCGAGTGCCGCGTCGAGCGTGCTACAGGTGTGCGTGCGGTCGTCGTCGCGCGCCCTGGTGCCGGCCGGGAGTCGGATGGCCACTCGAGGAACCCTCCTGTGCGTGGCGGGCGGGGGCGTAACTTGCCCGTCGAAAAAGCATATGGTCACTGCCGGTCGAATGTGCGGACTCTGTCGCAAGCCACCTGTCGGGGTGACGCGCTGCACGCCACCACTTGGGTGCGCACCGCCCCTTCGGGCACTGCCGCACGTACTCTGGAACGCGTGCGAATACAACGGCAGGTGGTGGACTATGCGCTGCAGCGCCGGTCTCTGCTTGCCGAGGTGTACGCGGGACGGGTCGGTGTCACGGAAGTCTGTGACGCGAACCCCTACCTGTTGCGGGCGGCGAAGTTCCACGGTCGCGGAAGCGATCTGATCTGCCCGATCTGCAGAAAAGAGCAGTTGACGCTCGTTTCGTGGGTCTTCGGCGACGGGCTCGGACCGGTTTCCGGTTCGGCGCGGACAGCCGAGGAACTCGTTCGGCTGGCGGCGACGCAGGAGGAGTTCTCCGTGCATGTCGTCGAGGTCTGCCGGACATGCAGTTGGAATCATTTGGTGCAGTCCTACGTTCTAGGACTGACCCCGGCACCGAAACAGCGGCGATCACGCCGCGCGGCGCCGAGCCGTCGCATCGCAACCGAATAGACACACACCCGGCGATCCGGCCTACCAGCCGGATCGCACGCTTGTGCTCAACCCTGGAGCGCGAGGTACCTGGACCTACGGAGATTTGGCAGTGACCTACCCCCACGACGACCAGCAAGGTGACCGTTCCGGCGGTCCCCGCCACGCCGGCGGCGACCGCCCGAGCGCGCAAACGGCTCCGTGGCGACAGGTGGGCGAGGGACCATCGGCGGAGCGCGGTGCCGCAGCCGGTACGCCACATCGCCGGGGCCGGTTCGACGACCCGACGATCCACATCCGCCGCCCTGCGGCCGCAGCCGGTGCCGACGCTCCCACGGCGCGGTATGGGGGAGCCGAGGCTCCCACGGCGCGGCAGGGGGGAGCCGACGCTCCCACGGCGCGACACGCCGCCCCCGGTGACCGTCCCGCTCCCCAGGATCGTCGCCCGGCGCAGGAACGCACCGCCGCCCAGGCTCGCTCCCGTGTGTCCGAGCCGGCCTTCGCCGGTGGTCAGACCAGCGCCCTGGCGTACTCGGCGACCCGCACGGGATCCGAGCGCCCGAACACCGCTTCCGGCACCCGTCCGCCCACCGGTCCACCACCCGGCGGCCGCGGCGGCGGATCGGGCGGCTCGGGTGGCGGCCATTCGCGTCGTCCGAAGGGGCGTTCGCGCTGGCGTACGGTCCGCCGGACGATGTATGTCCTCATCGCGCTCGGCCTGATCATTCCGATCGTGTCGTTCCTGGTCGCCTACTCGACCGTGCACGTGCCGAGCCCGGGTGACATCAAAACCAACCAGGTCGCGACGATCCTCGCCGCCGACGGCACATCTGTGCTGAGCACCGTGGTGCCGCCCGAGGGCAACCGCACCGACGTGACGGTCGACCAGATCCCCGTGCACGTGCGCAACGCCGTGCTGTCCGCCGAGGATCGCGACTTCTACTCGAACCCGGGCTTCTCCGTGTCCGGCTTCGCCCGCGCCGCGCGCGACAACGTCATGGGTAAGGACACCGCGGGTGGTGGCTCGACGATCACCCAGCAGTACGTGAAGAACGCGCTGGTCGGCAACGAGCACTCGATCACCCGCAAGATGCATGAGCTGGTGATCTCCTCGAAGATGGCCCGGCAGTGGAGCAAGGACGACATCCTCGCCGCCTATCTCAACACCATCTACTTCGGTCGCGGCGCGTACGGCATCGCGGCGGCGTCGAAGGCCTACTTCGACAAGCCGGTGGACCAGCTCAGCGTCGGCGAGGGCGCGGTGCTCGCGGCGTCCATCCAGCAGCCGTCGCTACTGGATCCGGAGACGAATCCGGAGGGCGCCCACGCCCGTTGGGACTACGTGCTCGACGGCATGGTCGGCGGTGGCAATCTGCTCGCCGCCGACCGGGCCGCGATGCAGTACCCACCGGTGATCCCGATCAGCCTGGTCGGCGCGCGGACCAACTCGAATGGCCCGGAGGGGTTGATCAAGAACCAGGTGCTTGGCGAACTCAGCGCGGCTGGGATCAGCGAGCAGCAGCTGAACACCGAGGGCCTACAGATCACCACCACGATCGATCCCAAGGCGCAGCAGGCCGCGGTCGACGCGGCGCGCAACAACATGCAAGGTGAGCCGGAGGAGTTGCGCACCGCCGTCGTGTCCGTCGACCCGCGCTCCGGCGCTGTCCGCGCCTATTACGGCGGACCGGACGGCAACGGCTACGACTTCGCCAACGCGGGCCTGCAGACCGGCTCGTCGTTCAAGGTTTTCGGTCTCGCCGCCAACCTCGACCAGGGCCGTCCGCTGTCGAAGATGTACGACAGCTCGCCGCTGTCCGTGCACGGCATCTCGATCTCCAATGTCGAGGGCGAGTCCTGCGGTACCTGCACCATCGCCGAGGCGCTGAAGCGTTCGCTCAACACGAGCTTCTACCGGATGGAACTCGACCTGAACAACGGCGCACAGGACATCGCCGACATCGCCCACAAGGCCGGTATCCCCGAGCAGATCCCGGGTGTCGGTCCGTCGCTCACCGAGCCGAACGGCGCCGGACCCAACAACGGCATCGTGCTCGGCCAGTACCAGTCGCGGCCACTCGACATGGCCTCGGCGTACGCGACGTTCGCAGCGTCCGGCGTTTACCACAAGCCGCACTTCGTGCAGAGGGTCGTCACGGCCGACGGGAAGGTGCTGCTCGACAACGGTCCATCGAACGGTGAGCAGACCATCGACAAGGCCGTTGCCGACAACGTCACCGCCGCGATGAAGCCGATCGCCGGCTACTCGCGCGGCCACAACCTGGCCGGCGGCCGGGCGTCGGCGGCGAAGACGGGTACCGCGCAGCTCGGCGACTCCGGCGAGAACAAGGACGCCTGGATGGTGGGCTATACGCCGTCGCTGTCCACCGCGGTGTGGGTCGGCACCGAGCAGGGCCTGCCGCTGCGCAACCTGTACGGCAGCCCGATCTACGGCTCCGCGCTGCCGTCGGACATCTGGAAGGACACGATGGACGGTGCGCTCGACGGCACCGACAACGAGAACTTCCCGAACCCGGAGCCGATCGGCGGCCAGGCCGGTGTGCCCAGCTACACCGCGCCGTACACGACACCGACCACGACTGCGGCTCCGCGTCCAACGCCGAATCTGCCCCAGCCGCCGGTGGCGATCGAGCCGAGCCAGCTCGAGATCGCGCCCGGTGTGACCATCCCGGTCCCCCGCCTGGTGCCGCGACCAGGGCAGGCCCAAACGACGCCGCAAGGTACGCAGCAGGGCAATGGCACGCAAGGGCAGGGCGGGACATCGCCGCAGACCGAGGACGACCCGTACATCGACGAGCAGTACCCGGGGGCCGTCACGACCACCGTCGCCCCGCCCGGTGGCACCGGAGCGACCGGTCGCGGTAACGGCATTCGCTAACGTCTATCCCCGTGACCGACGAACGCGGGGTGGTGTCGGCGGGGCCCCTTGCCGGGGACCGTCGCTCGGCCGACAACCGTGACCTGCCGAGCCGAAACGATGAACTGAGTGCGCAGCTATCGCGCACGATCGGCGGCCCGGTCGGTCGCCATGCCCTGATCGGGCGTACCGGGTTCTGGACCCCGATGCGGGTGATCCTGGCGTTCGCCGTGGTGTTCCTTGCGTTCGGTTGGTTCGCCAAGGCGCCGTGTATTCAGCAGGCGCCGAACGGTCCGGGCGGCACGCTCGGGCTGGACTGGAGCGGCAGCCGTCAGTACGTGGCGATGTGTTACTCCGACACCGTCCCGCTGTATGGTGCGGAGCGGCTGAACGAGGGCGCCTTCCCGTACAAGAAGTCCTGGTTGGAAGGTTCTCCGGGTCCGCTGCAGGAACGATTCATGGAGTATCCGGTGGTTTCCGGGCTCTACCAGTGGGCCTCGATGCGGGTCGCGAAGGCCTGGGACGCTGCGACTGCCTTGCCCGGCGGTTTGCAGGTCGCCATCTATTTCAATGTGGTCGCCTTTGGCCTGGCGCTGGCCTGGCTCCTGACGGTGTGGGCGACGGCGGTTCTCGCGGGTCGCCGCGTGTGGGACGCAGCGCTGGTCGCGTGCTCACCACTGGTCGTCGTGCACGTGTTCACCAATTTCGATCCGCTCGCGACGGCGTTCGCCGCCGGCGGCATGCTCGCGTGGGCGCGCAAACGTCCCGTGCTCGCCGGGATCCTGCTCGGTATCGGTGGCGCCACCAAGCTGTATCCCCTGTTTCTACTCGGTCCGCTGCTCGTGCTGTGTCTGCGGACCGGCAAGGTGCGCACCTGGGCGCAGACCTGCGGCGCTGCCGTGGCGACCTGGCTTGTGGTGAATCTGCCGATCCTGGTGCTGTATCCGCGTGGGTGGGCAGAGTTCTTCCGGCTCAATTCGACTCGGCACGCCGACCCGGACTCGATCTACAACGTGATCACTTCGTTCACCGGGTGGCCCGGTTTCGACGGCGTGCTGCGCGCGGGCGAGCACCCGGTGGTGCTGAATACCGTCTCGCTGCTGCTTTTCGCGGCGGTCTGTCTCGGGATCGGCTATGTCGCGTTGACCGCCGAGCGCCGGCCTCGGGTAGCGCAGTTGGCGTTTCTGATCGTCGCGGGCTTCCTGCTCACCAACAAGGTGTGGAGCCCGCAGTACTCGCTGTGGCTGGTGCCGCTCGCGGTGCTTGCGCTGCCGCACCGGCGGATCCTGTTGGCGTGGATGACGATCGACGCAGTGGTGTGGGTACCGCGGATGTACTACTACCTCGGTCAGCAGAACAAGGGCGTGCCCGAGCAATGGTTCACCGGGGCGGTGGTGCTGCGCGATCTCGCGGTGGTCGGTTTGTGTGTGCTGATCGTGCGGCAGATTTATCGACCGGGCGAGGATCTGGTGCGCCGTGGCGCCGACGACCCCGCCGGTGGTGTGCTCGATGGTGCTCCCGACCGGCCGCCGAACTGGTTGCCGGGGTGGTTGCGTCCGCAACGCACCGGGGCGTGGAGTGCGGTCGACGAAGCCGGTGGCGATGCCGGGCAACAGCCTGCGGAATGGGCGGGCTCGGATGAGTCAGGGCAGAATTCGCGCCTGTAGTCGCGCCCGTGCCGGCGGCCAGTCCTCGTCGGTCATCGCGAACAGCGCTGTGGTGCGCCAGCTTCCGTCGGCGCGACGCCGATGTTTGCGCAGCAGGCCCTCGAACTCGGCGCCGAGCTTCGCGATCGCGCCGCGCGACTGGGCGTTGAGTTCGTCGGTGTGCCACTCGACCCGCACCGCACCGAGCTCGTCGAAAGCGCGGCGCAGCAACAGGAATTTTGCCTCCGGGTTCACCGAGGTGCCTTGGGTGGCACGGGAGATCCACGTGTAGCCGATCGCGAGGCTGCGATACCGCGGTTCGATCTGGTAATAGGACGTGGTGCCGAGCACGGTGCCCGACTGTGGTTCGAGCTGGGCGTAGGCCAACCGGTTCGGGTCGTCGAGCGCGTCGGCGACGAACTGCTCGGCGTCGCCGAGTTCGCGGATGGCGACCGAGGTCCATTGGAACAGTGTCGGGTCGTCGGCCGCGGCGAGTAGGCCGGCGGCATGCTCGGGCCGAAGCGGTTCGAGCCGGACGTGCCTGCCCACGAGAATCGGTTGGGCGAGCCAGGATTCGGTCATCGGCCGCGCGCCGTAGCGACCAACGATCGTTCGGCCTGCGCCGGTTCGGGCGGAATGCTCTTGGGCCGCCTGGTGTCTGCGCGCAGGAAGGCGACGTACAGCGCGACCAACACGATGGCTTGGCCCCACACGCCGAATTCGACGATGAGCCGATTGCCGTCGGACGGTGCACCGACGGCGAGCGCGTTGAAGTAGCGGAACACACCGACGCCGAGCGCGAGATCGGTGACGACGAACGCGACGACGAGTCGCCACGGGACGACGAGCAGGACCAGGAACGGGATCAGCCACAGCGAGTATTGCGGCGAATGCACCTTGTGCAGCAGCACGAATGCGCACAGCATTGCGCCGCTGACCTGGACCCACGGATAGCTCCCGGTGCGCGTGAACCGGCGCCAGCCCAGCCACGCGGCGAGTGCGAACGCGGCGACGAGCAGGGCGGGCGAGGCGAGTGACACGGTGTGTTGGAACGCGGCCTCGCCGGTGGCGTCGCTCGAGTAGAGGTTTCGCAGGCCCCAGTACCAGATCGAATTGGTGGTGATGTCGGCTGTGCGCTGCTGCTGGAAGGTGAACGAGGCGAGCCAGCCGCGGAAGCCGGTGAGCGCGAACGGCAGGTTGATCGCGACGGCCGTGCCGACCGCGGACACCACGACCAGCACCGCACCGCGGACGTCGTAGCGGCCGGCCACGCTGCGCGGCAGGTCCCGTCCGGCGAGGCCGCCGGTGAGCACGAACAGCGCGAGCGGGAGGACGAACACACCCGGATACAGCTTGAGACAGAACCCGACGCCGAGCAGGACGGCGGCGAGCACGCCACGGGTGCGCAGCGACAGCCGTTCGGGCAGCGCGACGACGGCCACGGCGGCGACGGTGGTCAGCACCACCGGGAGCTCCCAGTTGTGGAAGGCATAGAGGACCAGCGCCGGTCCGATCGCCCACAGCAGCGCGGCGCGTCCGGCAAGGCGGGCCAGCAGCCACGCGGTGACCAGCGCGAACGGGGCGAGCAGCACTGCGGAGTTGAGCAGGAAGTCGGCATCGGTGTGGGCGCCCCGCGCGCCGAGCCACATCAGTAGGCCGCTGAGTACCGGGTATTCGACGGTGCCGCCGAACAGTTGCCCGTGCGCCGTGATGCCCCCGTCGATGTAGGGAAAGACGTGGTGGTCGATATCGCGGCCGACCCACAGATACTGAATGTCGGAGTAGCAGACCCGCGCATCTTTGATCCGGTCGAAGACGAGGCTGCGCCCGTCGGCGTCGAACGGTGGCCCGGCGCAGCGTGCCTTGTTCAAATAGCCGAGCAGCAGGGTGATCCCGCAGAGCGCAACGACGGCGGCGATCGTCTTGCGGTCGGCCGCAGCAACTCTGCGCATATGCCAAGGGTACGGCGGCGGGCCCCGCGGTGTTACCGCCTGCCGCTGCGAATCGGTTACATCGATGGACCTCTCGGCGACCGATTTCGCTGGTCAGGGCCCCCTCGTGTACCCTGCAAAGGTTGCTGACGCAACGACCCTCCTGCCACGGAGAGCCCGTGGCCGTTCACTAGTCCATAGGAGGTGATGAGGTCCCGTGCGTCATTACGAATTGATGGTCATTCTCGATCCGAACCTGGACGAGCGCACCGTCGCCCCGTCGCTGGATACGTTCCTCAACGTTGTTCGCCAGGATGGCGGCAAGGTTGACAAGGTCGATGTCTGGGGCAAGCGCCGTCTCGCATACGAAATCGCGAAGCACGCCGAAGGCATTTACGCGGTGGTCGATATCAACGCCACCCCGGCCACGGTCAGCGAGCTGGATCGCCAGCTCGGCCTGAACGAGTCGGTGCTTCGTACAAAGGTCCTGCGCAAGGACAAGTGAGCACCCGTTTCCGGCTACCGGTCGGTGCCACAGCCTAGGCTCGCTGCAACGGCTGTGACACCAATGGACAGCGCGGACAACGGACTGCACACTGCGGGAGGAACCACATGGCAGGCGAGACAATCATCACCGTCATCGGAAATTTGACGGCTGATCCCGAGCTCCGATTCACACCGGCCGGTGCGGCCGTGGCCAACTTCACGGTGGCCTCGACGCCACGCACCTTCGATCGCCAGACGAACGAGTGGAAGGACGGCGAAGCGCTGTTCCTTCGCTGCAGCATCTGGCGTGAGGCCGCGGAGAACGTCGCCGAAAGTCTCACTCGTGGTGCACGTGTGATCGTGAGCGGCCGGCTCAAGCAGCGGTCGTTCGAAACGCGTGAGGGTGAGAAGCGCACCGTGGTGGAGCTCGAGGTCGATGAGATCGGCCCGTCCCTGCGTTACGCCACAGCAAAGGTCAACAAGGTTGGCCGTGGCAGTGGCGGTGGCGGAGGGGGCTTCGGTTCCTCCGGGAGTGGATCGAGCGGCGGCGGTAGCCGTGGCGGCCAGCAGAACTCGGCGGGCGACGACCCGTGGGGCAGCGCGCCGCAGGCCGGTGCTTCGCACGACGACGAACCGCCGTTCTGACACCTGCCGTTCTGCTTCCCCGCTGTTCTGCTCCCACAGACAACTCGGATCGATCGAATACCTAGAAACACGGAGAAATGACATGCCTAAGGCGCCCGCGCGCGAAAAGGTACTGAAGAAGAAGGCCTGCGCTTTCTGCAAGGCGGAGAAATCCAAGACCGACAGCGCGCAGATCGACTACAAGGACACTGCGCTGCTGCGCAAGTTCGTCAGCGACCGCGGCAAGATCCGCGCCCGTCGCGTCACCGGTAACTGCGTCCAGCATCAGCGGGACATTGCGGTTGCGGTGAAGAACTCGCGTGAGGTTGCGCTGCTGCCCTACGTGTCGACGGCACGCTGAGACGGGAGGAGAGACGATGAAGCTCATTCTCACCGCTGACGTTGCTCACCTCGGTGGCCCCGGCGACACGGTCGAGGTCAAGGACGGCTACGGCCGCAACTTCCTGCTGCCCCGCGGCCTGGCGATCGTTGCCTCGCGTGGTGCGGAGAAGCAGGTCGAGGGCATCCGCCGCTCGCAGGAGGCCAGCCGGGTTCGTAACCTGGAGCACGCCAACGAGATCAAGCAGGCCATCGAGGGCCTCGGGTCCGTGTCGCTCACGGTGAAGACCGCAGGCGATTCGGGCAAGCTGTTCGGCTCGGTCACCCCGGCCGATGTCGTAGGTGCGCTCAAGTCGGCCGGTGGCCCGGCCGTCGACAAGCGCAGCGTCGAACTGCCGAAGGCGCACATCAAGGCCGTCGGCAAGCACGCCGTTGCAGTCCGGTTGCACCCCGACGTCACCGTCAAGTTCGACCTCGAGGTCGTCGCCGGCTGATACCGGTCCGAACTCGGATCTCTCGAAGGGACCCCGTGGATACGCTCCACGGGGTCCTTTTCGTGTACCGACCAGTCGGTTTGCTGGGCATTAGCTGAGGGTTGGATGGCGACCCCTCATCACGCCGGCCGTCGACAGCGAGGTCAGGCGGGGTTCCGTTATCGACTCGGGCGACTCCGTGAACGTTTCGTGACGTAGATCATACTTGCATTCACCGGCCGTTTACTCAACACGCCCGAACGGTAAACTTTCGCGACACGCCGAGAATATATTCATCCACAGGCATCCACACCTCTAGATGTGGTCCTACCTGCAGTTATGGGATCTCGAACAAGAGTTGTCCTCAGGTTCTCCACACCAGGTGCACACGCCTTATGGCAAGAATCCACAAACGATCCCCAAAATTATCCCCAGCTCGATTTGTCCCCGTCGATCGCGGTCCCTAGCCTCAGCGGGGCGCGTCTCGATTCGGGCTGATCGGGGATTTGCTACCGCCACCTTGTCGGTGGGTACCGGTAGAACTCAGCCAAGGCGGATGGCGCATCTGGGTGCCGGCGGAGAGGGGTCGAGAGCGCGTGGCTGTTGTCGATGATCTTGGACGACCCGGATACTCCGACGAGCCCGAGCCGTCCACGGGGGAAGACTTCGGTCGCCAACCACCTCAGGACATGGCCGCGGAGCAATCCGTGCTCGGCGGGATGCTGCTCAGCAAGGACGCGATCGCCGACGTCCTCGAGGTACTCCGGCCCGGCGACTTCTACCGTCCCGCGCATCAGAGCGTCTACGACGCGATCCTGGACCTGTACGCGCGCGGTGAGCCGGCCGACCCGGTCACCGTCTCGGCCGAACTCGACCGCCGCGGCGAGCTACGCCGCATCGGTGGTGCCCCCTACCTGGTCACCCTGACGCAGACCGTGCCCACCGCGGCCAATGCCGCGTTCTACGCGAATATCGTGGCGGAGAAGGCGATTCTGCGCCGTCTCGTGGAGGCTGGCACCCGCATCGTGCAGTACGGCTACGCCGGCGCGGACGGGCAGGACGTGAACGAGGTCGTCGATCGCGCGCAGGCCGAGGTGTACGAGGTCACCGAGCGTCGTACCTCCGAGGACTTCGTCCCCCTCGAAGAGCTGCTGCAGCCGACGATGGACGAGATCGACGCCATCGCCAGCCGCGGTGGCATGTCCGCGGGCGTGCCCACCGGATTCAGCGAGCTCGACGAGGTCACCAACGGCCTGCACCCGGGGCAGATGATCATCGTGGCGGCTCGGCCTGGGGTGGGTAAGGCGCTGGCGCTCGATACTCCGTTGCCCACCCCCACGGGCTGGACCACGATGGGCGAAGTCCTGGCCGGCGATGAACTGCTCGGGGCGGACGGCCGCCCGACGCGCGTGGTCGCGGCGACCGAGGTGATGACCGACCGGCCGTGCTACGAGGTCGAGTTCTCCGACGGGTCGGTGCTCGTCGCCGACGAGCAGCATCAGTGGCTCACGGAGACTCGCGCGTCGCGCCGATCCGCTCAACAGGCAGCGACCGGCTACAACCGATACCACCAGCGCACCTTCGCCGTGGTCCGCACAACGCGCGAGATTTCCGAGACGCTGCGGTGCGACACTGCGGATCGCCGCCTCAACCACTCCGTGACGAACGCGACAGCACTTCAACTACCGGATCGCGATCTGCTGATCCCGCCGTACACCCTTGGAGCCTGGCTGGGCGACGGCACCTCGTTTGCAGCGCAGCTCACCACCGCAGACCCCGAGATCATCGTCCGTCTCGAAGCGGAGGGAATCGTCGTGAAGCCCTCCGTCAGCGCAACTCTGCGCTACCACCTCGAGCTGCCCCAGCCCGAGCCGGTCGCTGCGCGTAACTGTGTGGTGTGCGGAAATGAATTCATCCCCTTCACGAGCGAAGTACGCACTTGCGGTCGCTCGTGTGGCGGAAAGGCGCGATTCATGTCGAATCCGGTACCCGCGCCGACCTGCCCACAGTGTGGTGGGAAGTCGATCGGGCTGCGCCTGTGCCAGCGGTGCCGCAACTCTGTTGGGTCGGTGCAGGCGCGTCTGCGCACAATCGGGGTGCTCGGGAACAAGCACATCCCCACCGAGTACCTGCGTGCGTCCGTGGCCCAGCGCCGCGCACTGCTCGCGGGCCTGCTCGACACGGATGGCACCGTGACGGCGGGAGGATCGGCGCAGTTCTCGGTCACAAGCCGACGACTCGCCATCGATGTCCGTGAGCTGATCGAAAGTCTGGGTTACCGCTGCCAACTCAGTACCAAGCGAGTGAAGGGGCGAACGGAATCAAGCTGCACCGCATACACATTGACCTTTACGACCGATGATGTTGTATTCGGGCTGCATCGAAAAGCTGTGCTTCACAAAGAGCGTCGCCGCGCAATCACATGCGCGCGTTCCGGCTCGCGGTACGTAGTTGACGTTCGTCGCATCGACAGCGTGCCGGTCCGCTGTGTCGAGGTGGACAACCCCGAACACCTGTATCTCGCCGGCCGCGCAATGATCCCGACGCACAACTCCACGCTCGGAATGGATTTCATGCGCTCGTGCTCGGTGAAGCACGGCCTCCCGAGCGTGATCTTCTCACTGGAGATGAGCCGCACCGAGATCGTGATGCGGCTGCTGTCGGCCGAGGCGAAGATCAAGCTCGGTGACATGCGTGCGGGCCGGATGAGCGACGACGACTGGACCCGGCTGGCGCGGCGGATGAGCGAGATCAGTGAGGCGCCACTGTTCGTCGACGACTCCCCCAACCTGACAATGATGGAGATCCGCGCCAAGGCCCGCCGGTTGAAGCAGCGCCACGGCCTGCGCCTCGTCGTGATCGACTACCTGCAGCTGATGACATCGGGCAAGAAGGTCGAGTCGCGGCAGCAGGAGGTCTCCGAATTCTCCCGCAGCCTAAAGCTTCTCGCGAAAGAACTCGAAGTCCCGGTGGTCGCCATCTGCCAGCTGAACCGCGGGCCCGAGCAGCGCACCGACAAGAAACCGATGGTCTCGGATCTGCGCGAATCGGGCAGCCTCGAGCAGGACGCCGACATGGTCATCCTGTTGCACCGCCCCGACGCCTTCGAACGCGACGACCCCCGCGGCGGCGAGGCCGACCTGATTCTCGGCAAGCACCGCAATGGCCCCACGGCCACGATTACCGTTGCGCACCAATTGCATTTGAGTCGGTTCGTGGATATGGCGCGCGGCTGAGTACGTTGCCGAAGACACGAAAACTTGAGACAAAAATCGGACATGTTGAGATGTTGAGACTGAAATCGGACATTTGCCGGAGCGTTGAGACACACCGAACCGGTCGGTCGGAATGGAACGCGCCGAACAGCGCTCTGCCGGGTCGCGCGTCGCGCCCCAACGTTTGCACCAAGCTAGGCCGGTTCATCACCGAACACGGTCACCGCGGCGGCCTTGGCTGGTTCCTCGACGCCCCCGGCTTCACCACGTTCAATCACACGCCCACGGCGAGACAGACCGTTCCGACGACGTGGTAGGAGCCTGAAGCCTCGCGGTTTCAGGGTTAGGGATTCAGCGATCTGCAGCCGGTAGTCATCATCTGGGATCAGGTCGTAACGGTTGAGGACCAGTCCGAGCGCAAGCACGGCTTCGTGCAGCGCGAACTGGCGGCCAATGCAGGCCCGCTGCCCGGTCCCGAAGGGCTTATATGCGTGCGGGGGCCGTGTCTTGGCCTGACCAGGGGCGAACCGGCCGGGATCGAACCGGTCCGGATCGGACCACACCAGGGGGTCGCGGTGCAGCAGCGGCAGCAGAACCAGCGCCCAGTCGCCCTGGTTCATCGCATATCGGCCACCGAGCATGGTGTCGGTGCGGGCGGCCCGCACGTAGCCGGGCGCAGTCGGCCACAACCGCAGCGCCTCGTCCAGCACCGCGCGTACGTACCTAAGTTTCGAGATGTCGGAGAAGGTGGGTTCGGGGTCCTCGCCGTCGCCCCACAGTGCGTCCACCTCCGCTCGCGCCCTCGCCAGGGCGTGCGGGTCCGAGGTGAGGTAGTACAGCGCGAACGACAAAGCACCGGAGGTGGTCTCGTGTCCGGCGATGATGAAGGTGATGACCTGCCGGCGGATGTTGATCGCGTCCAGACGGTCGCCGGTGTCAGGATGCGCAGTGGCCAGCATCTGGCCGAGCAGGTCGAGCGTTGCAGGAGCTGCGCCGGCACGGCGTGCCTGGACGACCTCGTCGACGATGTGCTCCATCAACGCGACGTCGGCCCGGTTTTGGCGGGCCGAGCCTACGAGAACCCGGCGCAGCGGTACCCACGGTGGGAGTAACGACAAGTTGGCATACCGCAGCGTGCGGGTCATGGCAGTGACGAACGGATGCGGCCGGTCGCGATCGAACGAGGCGAACCGATAGCCGAATCCGGTGCGCCCGATGGTCTCCAAAGTCAACCGCGTCATGTCGGTGGCGACGTCGACCCGTTGTCCGCGCTCGGCCGCCGTGTCCCAGCGTGTCAGCAGATCTCGGGCCACTTCCAGCATGATCGTGTGGTAGCCGAGCATCGCCTCACGGGTGAACGCCGGCGTCAGGATGTCATGTGCCAGCTGCCAATTCGGCTCGTCGGTCTCCGCGGTGAACAGCGCGTCACCGACGATGCGACGCAGCGGAGGCAGGTGAAATCCCACGTACTTGGCGAAGCGGGTGTCATCGCTCAACTCGGCGGCCAGGTCGGCCCCGCCCACGGTGACGATTTCACTGGCGAAGACCTTGCGGACCGAGATCGGTCCCAAATCGCGCACCTGCCCCAACACCGACTGGACTGGAGTGCGGGGATTCATGCCCAGCACATCGCCCAAGACCGGCAGGCGGCGCGGTGGATGGGGAATCGCAGTGGTGTCCACGGTGTACCTCCGGGCTAATGAATACAATTCAATAGTGCCCACAATGCCTGACTTATTGAAGTGATGTCAATAAGATCGCGACCATGCGGACACGGATGAACACCGAGCATCGGCGCGCGCAGCTGCTGGCGATCGGCGCCGAGCTGTTCGCTGGGCGGCCCCACGACGACGTATCGATCGAAGAAGTCGCAGATATCGCCCAAGTCTCCGCCGGGCTGCTATATCACTACTTCCCCAGCAAGCGGGCGTTCTTCGTCGCCGTCGTGGAGAACGAGAGCGCCAAGCTGCTGCACGCCGCCACCCCCGACCCCTCGCTGCCCCCGCTCGACCAGCTCAAAGCCGGTGTGGCCGTGTACATCGACTACGCCGAACGCCACCCCGACGGCTTCCGTGTCGCACATCGCGCGGCCCTGACCGACAACGACCTGCTCCGCATCCACGAGGGACGTGGCGCCGCCCACCGCGACCGCATCCTCACCGGCCTCGCCATGGTGACGACCGTGGACGACCAGACCCCCATAGCGGTTACCGGCTGGCTCGCTTTCGTCCCCGCCGCCATCCTCGCCTGGCTCGACGACCCGAAGATCACGCGCGAACAACTATGCGACCTCTGCGCCCGCGCTCTCTGGGCCGCAGTCGGCCTTCAACCGATCGCCGAGTCCAGACCACGCCAGTAGACGGGCTGGCGGTGGACGAGGTCACCCGAGGCGACGACGGTCCGTTCGGCTCGGTCACCCAACCGACCAAGTGGGTCCCGAACTAATGACCACAGTGGGGCCGAAACACTTGACGACACCGAGGTCGTCACAGTGGCCCTGCTGGCCACCTACGCCAACTGGTTGGCGACACAACTTGCAGCGATCTGGGGCGCCGGTCGAAGGTTGGTGCCGGGCGCGGCCGGCGCCACGTCGCATCTGCCGCCGAGGAGGGCCTCGTCAACTTCCTTCTGGTGTCGCTGGCACCGGCGATGATCGCAGCCAGCATCATTCTCATCGTCGGCGTCGTGCGCAGAAGCATTATTCGCGCGAGTTCGCCGAGTTTTTCAGCGCCCCAACCCCATAACCCGATCCACCACCCCGCTGTGTCGCATTGTTTACGGGGTTGACGGAACGGTGCCGGTCTCCCGACACCGGGGAGGTCTCGAAGCCAACTTCCGGCCTTCGAGTGTAGGCGCGCTGTCTTGATTGTCGGCTCTCACCTCCGCGAACGTGTTGGACGATCAGGGTCCACCCTGTGCTGGATCGAGCCGCGATGATCAACGACTGCCCGATAGACTCCCGGTCGTGATGGAGATCGGCAGCCGGTCGCGCAATCAGCCCGCGCCGCCGTTCGTGGTGCTTGAGGCCCTCACTCAGCCGCATCGTGACCCTCGCCGCCCCTGGCTGGAGCTACGCGACGACGAGCAGGAACCACGGATCGTGGAAACGGCGGTTCCGGACCGGGTCCTCTGGGCGTCGTTGTGGGTGAAGGTTCCCGACGCGCTCGTGCAGTTCGATCTCTCTGGTGCAGATGGCGGCACGGATCTTCGCTGGACCCTCTTGATCCGGCCCCCCGCGCCGGCAATGCCCACGATCGTCGCCATGCGCAAGCGACTCGACATTCTCATCAACCATAAGCTGCGCTCCAACTTCGGGCAGTAACCGTCGGGCCGGCCGCCGGGAATCTCGTTTCGCTACCCACTCCCCCAATACCGACGGTGACCGTGCCCAGAGCGTCGTAGGCGAGTAGCCGCTGTCGCGGACCCCGATTGAGAGGCGATTCTCATCGGCGAAACTCGACGGTAGGGTCCGTAGGAAATGCAGCGGTGGGTGAGACAAACACTCGTGCAACCGTCGTGAGACGCGGGCTAAATGCCGAGGTCAGCCGTACGAGGGAGTTCAGCGAAGTGCGAGACCCTACACGTGCCCGCGCGCACGAACACCGATGGCGGCCGGTGTGGGGTCGTGGTCGCTGTCAGATGGTGGCCACCAGGAGGTCCTCGCCGCTCGACGGGCGAGGGCCATCGGTCCTGCCGGCGAAGTAGCGCTCTCCGAGCGAAGTGCCCGTGACGTGCCGGGTGTTCTCGAGGCCCGCTTCGCGGGCGAGTGTCTCGATTTCTGATGGGGTGTAGAAGCTGATGAATGGCGTTCCGGAGGCCTTGGCCCCCGCTTCGCTGGTTTTCAGCCCGGAGCGGTCGGTATCGTCGACCAATTCGGTAGGCAGCAGGAAGGTCATCGCCAGCGTCGACCCGGAAGCGAGCTGCGCGACCTGACGCAGCATCGCTGCGGTGGCGTCCTTGGTCAGATAGTGGGAGACGCCCGTCGAGACGACGACCGCCGGGCGGCCTGGATCGAATCCCCCGTCGGACAGCTTCTGCCACCAGCTCTCACTTGCCTCGAAATCGACTGGCACAAGGTGCAACCAGTCGGGAATGCCGTATCCGAGTTCGTTGAGGCGCCTGCGCTTCCACTTCTGCGGGCCGGGTTGATCGACTTCGAACACCTGCAATTGCGCGGCGATGTCCGACCTGCGTTGGGCGAAAGTATCCAGACCGGCGCCCAGGATGACGTACTGCGTCACTCCGCGCGCCACCTGCTCGATCACCAGATCTTCGACGAATCGGGCTCGGTCCACAATGGCCGCACGGAATCCACTGGTCGCCTGCGCATCCATGTCGGGCCGGCCGCGCCAGTCGGCGTCGGGTGCAATGAGTTGCAGGCCGATCTTGTCCTCGAATACGTGCGGGGGCGGGTCTACCAGCACATGCATCGCACGCCACAGCGCGACGCGTTCGGCCGTGCTCTCCGGTGCGTCGGTACGTTCAGTCGCGATGATGATCTCCCTCGTGCTGTGTGCGGCGGGAGTCAAGACTACGCAATGAACGCGACGCGTCGCACGTCAGACCAGTGGTCGACCCAGCCGGCAACGGAGGCGAACATCCCAGAGCAACAAGCGAAATGGCAACTGTGAGAGCCAGAGCGGCGTGCGACGTTCGCGTTCGACGTGGTGTTCGAGGTAGTCGTCGAACCACGCCTGATCGGCGTCGGTCCAGCGCACTCCCAGCGCGTCGCGAAACTCTTGCGGCAGGTATCCGATGGTGCGCCGATATTTGACCGGACCGAACCGTTTCGCGATGAGCGGGTGTGCGTAGCCGAAGTTGGCGATCCCGATCAGGAACTCCCGTACTTCTTCGTCGATCTCGATCTTCGCGACCTGTTCGTCCCAGTAGGCAGCGAATGCCGAACGGTCCGCGGGCCACAGCTCGGCCGGCATCTGCAGGGTAGTGCCGCACACCTTTCCTTGCTGGTAGAACGCTTCTCGTTCGGCACCGACGAGCCGCCCGTGCACCCGCTCGTAGATGTCTTCCCAGCCGAAGTAGAGGCACGCCGCGACCCACAGTTGCAGCTCCGGGTTCATCGCGTTGTATTCGACCGGGCTCTCGTCATCGGAACGGACCTGCGCGTGCTGCCGATTGACCGCCTGCCGATAACGTCGCCGGTCATCCGCGGTACCCATTGCCGCCACGGCCAGGTAGGCCGCAGTGGTCCTGGCCCGCTTGATCGGATGCCGATCGAGCCGACCGTTCTCGACCTTGCTATGCGCCACTCCGTAGCCGACTGCCGGATTCGCAAGCTGCATCACGACATTCGCCGTTGACATGGTCCGCCCCATCGACAGCAGTGATTTCGCGAAGAAGCTGCTGTCGATCCGGTCCAGCTCGGCCCGCGACATTCGTTGCCTGCTTTGAGTCATTGCATAGCTCCAATCTGGGTACGTCTGTAATCAGATTACCGGGTTGCGGAATCGGCGCAACGGTGCGGGAGGGAAACGTCATCGCGCGGCCTCGAGGTGCGCGCGCGACCCGTGGGATACTGCGTGCGATGACAGAGTTGAACAACCGACTCTACGGCGGCGTCGGTACCGACGAGCGAGTGGCTCAGCGCCGGCAGCAGTTACTGCAAGCGGGTCTCGAGATTCTCGGCAATCCGCAAGGTGACGCCGACCTGACGTTGCGGACAATCTGTGCCGAGGCCCGGCTTGCGCAACGCTACTTCTACGAAAGCTTCACGGACAAGGACGAATTCGCTGCGGCCGTCTTCGACTGGGCCCTGAATCGAGTGATCACCGAAACGGAGGGGGCGCTGGCGAGCGCCACGTTCCGGAACGGCACGCGAGTGGGTTTGTCCGAACTGGTGAAAGTGATCGCCAACGACAGGCGCATCGGCGAACTCTTGTTCAGCCGGCACCAGGTCAACGCAGTGATCGTCGCCAAACGGTTCGAATCGACGGCCACGTTCGTCGCGCTGTTCAGTACTCAACTGCTCCGCGATTTCCGGCGCGACCAGGTGGGCAGAACGCCGCTGCTCTCCCATTTCGTGGTCGGCGGTGTCGCGCAGACCCTCGGTGCCTGGCTCAATGGTGATGTCGAGCTGTCCCGGCAGGAGCTCATCGACGAACTCGTCGACATGTTGGCTGCTCATGGTGTCGGCCGGCAGGATTCCTAGGCCGGCCTGGGATCGCAACGCCTGCGACGCAGATCAGCCCGCGGCGAGTACCCGCCGGCCCAGTGCCGCAAGGCTATCCGCAATACCGTCGCGAGTGGCGACATCGGTGATGATGCCTTGTTCATCGATCATCGCGGGAGTCACCGGCAGCTGGACGCACGCCTCCGCGACGATTGCGGCACCGGTGTAGTCGAGCACCAGCCGCAACGAAGCGTGTGCGTTCGCTGCGTTTGTCCCACTGGCGGAGACGTTGATCCAGGCCGTGGGCTTGTCGCAGATCTCGACGCCGCCGACGGTCCAGTCGAGCAAATTCTTGAACGACCCGGGCAGCGCCCCCGCGTACTCGGGAGTGCAGATCAGCAGTGCACTCGCGCCGTCGATCTGCCGACGTAGGTCGACCACCGCCGGTGGCAACGGGTCGCCGTCGTCGTCCGGATTGAAATGCGGCAAGTCCTTCATGCCTTTGTAGGGAACGCCGCGGAAGCCATTCGGGATGAGCGTGTTGGCAGTGCGCAGCAGGGCCGAGTTGCTCGACTTTCCGCGCAGGCTTCCCGATATCAGCAGGAACTCGGACATGGTGCTCACTCCTTCGGGTGCGAACGCGCCTGCCTCAATCATTCCCTCGCCATCGGCGGCCGCGTATGCATGGGTGGAACCGATGGGCGGGGATAGGCAGGGATAGGCAGGACGTCGCTGGTCCGGCGCGGGGGGACCCACAATCACGGCCGTTACTCGAGCGTGGAATCTTGGAGTGGTGACCACGAACCTGCTGATCAGCGACGCCAAGCATGTCCGCACCCTGACTCTCAACCGGCCCGAGGCGCTGAACGCGTTCGACGAGGCGCTCTACGACGCGACGGCCGACGCGCTGGCCGCCGCCGCTGCCGACCCCGACGTCTCGGTCGTCGTCCTGACCGGCACCGGGCGCGCGTTCAGCGCGGGCACGGACCTCAACGACCTGCAGGCTCGCGTCACCGACCCGGACTTCACCGAGGGCACGCGCGGTTTCATCGGACTGGTCGACGAACTCGCCGCGTTCCCCAAACCACTGATCTGCGCCATCAACGGATTGGGTTTGGGCATCGGAACCACGGTGATCGGTTTCGCCGATCTGGTGTTCATGGCTTCGACCGCCCGGTTGAAGTGCCCGTTCACCAGCCTGGGGGTTGCACCCGAAGCGGCCTCGTCCTATCTGCTCCCGGCGCTCATCGGACGGCAGAACGCGGCGTGGCTGCTGCTGTCCTCGGAGTGGATCACTGCAGCGGACGCCCTGCAGATGGGCCTCGTCTGGCGGGTGTGTGAACCCGACGACCTCGTGGCAGAAGCGACGCGGCACGCCGAAGTGCTCGCCGCGCGGCCGCTGTCGAGCCTGATCGCGGTGAAATCGACGATGACCGCGCCGCACCGTGCCGAAGTCGCAGCCGCCCGGGAACGCGAAAATGCCTACTTTGCCGAGCTTTTGGGCACGACCGCGAACAGTGATGCATTGGCGTCGTTCACCGGCGGCGCGTCCGCCGGTTCCGCGGAAGCAGGTAGTACGGCCTGAATTCTGCCTCAGTCGGCGAAATCGGTACTGCGCGTGACGTGATCCCACTCTTCGATGTCCCCTTGCAGGGCGTCGAGCGCGCTTCGGACGACCACGGCGGCATCGGTGCCGAGCGGCAACAGGTACGGCGCATCGCCGGATTCGACGACCTTGATCAGGGCAGCCGCCGCCTTGGCGGGATCGCCGTTCTGCGTGCCGTGCACGGTGTCGTTTTCCTTGCGCCGCTTCCCAGCGGTCTCGGCATAGTCGGCGATGGGCGTCCCGGACTGCGTGAGTGACCGACCGGCGAAATCAGTGCGGAAAGCGCCGGGTTCGACGGTCATCGCCGTGATGCCCAGCGGGCCCACTTCCCTCCGCAGCGAGAGTGTCAATGCCTCGATCGCCGCCTTGACCGCCGAGTAATAACCGGAACCCGCCGGCGACATGCGCGCGCCGATGGACGAAATGTTTATGATCGTGCCGGATCGTCGCGCGCGCATTCCGGGAAGCACTGCCTTGATGGTGCGCACCGTGCCGAACACGTGGGTGTCGAAGAGTAGTTGTACGGGGCCATCCTCACCCTCTTCGACGGCGGCCCGGTAGCCGTAGCCCGCGTTGTTGACAAGGACATCGACGGCGCCGAACCGCTCCTCCGCAGCGGTGACGGCGGCGCTCACCTGGGTGTCGTCGGTGACGTCGAGCGCGGCGGCAAGCGCAGTGTCCGGATAGCGGTCGGTCAGATCCTTGACGGCAGTGGCATTGCGGGCCGTGACGACCGCATTGTCGCCGTGCGCGAGCACACCTTCGGCGAGTGCGCGCCCGAGGCCGGTCGAGCAGCCGGTGATGAGCCAGGTGGTCATGATCGGTTCCCTTCGTTGGATGAAGTACTGACCGACACGATCGCCAGATTGACCACGGTGTCGATCCGAGTGGTGTTCGTTTAGAGCGGCGACGCGGGTAGCAGTCCGAATGCGACGGCAAGGTTGTGGATCGCGTCGGGTGCGCCCGACACGACGATCGCCTTGTCCGCCAGGGCATCCGCCAGCGCGACTTCTTCGTTGTTCAGCGCGATGAGGGTGGTGCTGTCGGTGGTGAACACCGCGCGCGGACCCTCCGCGGGTTTGGCCAGGATCTCGATGTGGCGGTCGGCAATGCGCACCTGGAAGTGCTCGTTGTCCAGGACGAGTCCGTAGACCCCGTCGGCATCGACCGACGCGTCCGGTTCGTAGCGTGCGGCAAGTCCGAGCGCCAGTGATTCGGCATCGATGCGCTGGCCTTCCGTCGGCGGGCCGAGTCGCTTCGAACCCCATCGGATCAGGCTGAGGAGCGCAGGTCGTAGCCCTTCCCCGTCGGGCGTGAGTTGGTAGACGGTCGAGGCCGCTGGTGGTGGCAGTGTGGCCTTCTCGATCACCCCGGCGCTGTCGAGTTCGCGAAGGCGTTGGCTGAGCAGTCCGGTTCCGATGCCGGGCAGGCGTTCGAGCAGGTCGGTGAACCGCTTTGGGCCTACCAGTAGGTCGCGGACGATCAGTACCGTCCAGCGCTCACCGAGCAGATCGAGGGCTGCGGCAAGCCCGCAGTACTGCTGGTAGGACCTCTTCGCCATGGTGCCAGTTTACAAACCAATTCTCTTTACTTCAAAAAACGTATGTAGTAACTTCCTATTTATGAATGACGGACAGCTTGTCGCGACGGCCGGGGTCGTCGTCGGCGCGGGCATACCTTCATTGCCGACGTCTCGGCGGCGGACCGGTCGAGGCGGACTCGCGCGCTCGCGCCGGCCGAAATGGCATCTGCTGCATTGGTTGCGGCGTCCATGGTCGGGCAAGGCGCGCCTCGCTGCCGACCGGGCTGACGCGCCACCCGCCGCGGGCCGGATGCCGGTCCGACCACGCCGGGCGAGGTGGTCCGATCCGCGCCGCGATCCGAGCCTCGAGCAATCGTTGATGGCACGGGAGATGTTCCGGCTATGACGCGGACAACCCGAATCCGGGCCACCGGATCCAATGTCGCAGGCGTGCGCCGCGCCCTGTTGACCGGTGTGGTCTACATCGAACTCACGCCACGCGAAGCCACCGCTGTCAACCGCTCTTCGCGAGCTGCGCAGCGATGATGCCGGCCGCCTTGCTTTCGCCGTCCTCGTCGACCAGCAACTGCGAAACATGCTGTGCACGTTCGGCATAGCGAGGATCGTGCAGCGCGGTGGTGATCGCGTCCGTCAGGTCCTCGACAGTGAGGGTGGTGCGCCGCAGAGGTGCGGTGGCAGCGCCGAGAGCGTGCAGGCGCCGCGCCCAGAACGGTTGGTCCATGATGCCCGTGACGGGGATCGAGGGGACCCCGGCGCGCAGGGCGGCGGCCGTGGTACCCGCGCCGCAGTGCTGAACCACTGCGGCCATCTGGGGAAACAGCCACGCGTGTGGGATATCGCCGACGGTGATGATGTCGGTGCCATCGCCGTATAGGTGCGCCCACCCGGACTGGACCATGCCGCGCACACCGGCCTTACGCAGGGCGGCAACGATCATCGCCGACAACTCCTCGCTGCGTGCGGTGGCGGTGCTGCCGAGGCCGACGAACACCGGCGGCGGTCCGGCCTGCAGGAAGTCGACAACCTCTGATGGCGGCTGCCAGGCCGGGTCGTCGACGGGCCACCAATATCCGGTGACATCGAGTCCGGCTCGCCAGTCGGCGGGGCGCGGCACCACGTGCTGGGAGAATCCGTAGAGGACCGGCCAGGTTTCGTCGCGGCGGCGCTGGTAGGTGCGCCGGGATTGCGGTGCAAGGTCCAATGTCGCACGGAGGCTGTCGATCAGGGGCGTGTAGACCTTTTCGCCCACACCGCCCAGCCGCCAGGCCATCCGGTTTCCCCAGGACCCAAAGGATCGCGCCGTGAGTGGAGGCGGCGCGAATTCTTCTGTTGCACTGACGGGTTGGAAGAACGCCCCGATGCTGGGGATGTCGAGCGCCTCGGCAACGTGATAGCCGAGCAGGGAGCCGATCGGGCCTTCGAACAGCAACAGATCGGCATCTGCTGCCGTGGTGGCCATGGCTTCACCCACGCCGGTCAGGTCGTCGCGCATTTGGGCAAGCACGTCCTTGGACGGGCGCATCCGCGCGCCATCCACGACGGCCTGGCCGTAGGCGGATTCGCGGGTGGCTTGCTCGGTGTCCTTGGGCAGCAGCCGAAACTCCAGCCCCGCGGCGGTGACCATCTGCTCGTACGGATGCTGCGCCGCGACGGCGACATCGCCGCCGATGCGCTCGCGCAACCGGACGCCGAGGCCGGTCAACGGCGCGACATCGCCGCGGGTGCCGAATGCTGCGATCACGATCTGTGTCATGACTTCCTCCAGGTGGCTATGACGAACGTGTCGCCAGATCGAACGTGGTCACCAGTTCCTCGCCGTAGCCGAGGACGTCGTAGCCGGGGTCGCGGGCCAGCTCCCACACGGCGCCGTCGAGGGCGGCGCGAAGAGCGTTCTTCATGAATACCGGCGACATTGGTCGGAACTGTCCGCTGCGCACACCGTCGGCGAAGATCGACTCCGGATCCAGCGCCACCAACTCGACCGCCTCGGGCGGGGGTGCGGCCGTCGCGGCCTGGTCCAAACGCAAACCGTCCGCCGTGCGAAACCCCGTGACGATCTCCAGCATGGCGGTGGCCGCGACCGGGTTTTGGTTGATGAACGCGACATTCGAGCGGATGTATGCCGCCAGCCTGTCCGCCGGCGAGGTTGCCGCGGCGATGGCGGGCGCCATCTGCGCGGCCGCGGTGCCGAACACCGCCCCCACGACCGCTTCGATGATGTCGTTCTTGGTTTTGAAGTGATAGAGCACAACACTTTTCGCCACTCCGATGTGGTCGGCAATCCTGGCGACCGACGCCTGGGCGTAGCCACCCTCGGCGATCACCCGCATTGCCCCCGCGACGATCTGCGCGCGTCGGGCGTGCTCGGTGAAGGTCGAGCTGTCTGACCGCATGGTCAGATATTAGACCGATCGGTCAGCACATGCCAAATCTATTGAAGCCCACGCTTCCCGCTGCGGCAGTGTGCTGGATACCGTTGCGTGTACGGTAAGCAGCACTATTGCTGTCGGAAAGGTATGGCGGATGACCAAAGTGATGCAGGGCGTTCGTGTCCTCGAAGTCGCCCAGTTCACGTTCGTGCCCGCGGCGGGAGCAATCCTCGCCGACTGGGGTGCCGACGTCATCAAGATCGAGCATCCGGAGCGCGGTGACACCCAGCGGGGCTTCATCAACATGGGTGGGTTCCACCTCGACCCCGACCGGCATCCGCTGATCGAGCATCCCAACCGCGGCAAGCGCAGCGTCGGGATCGACGTGTCCACCCCGGGTGGCCAGGAGATGCTCTACGAGATCGCCAAGACGGCGGACGTATTCCTGACCAACTACTTGCCCGGCCAACGTCAAAAGAACAAGTTCGACGTCGAGCACATTCGTGCGGTGAATCCGAACATCATCTATGCCCGCGGTAGCGCGTACGGGGACAAGGGGCCGGAGCGGACAACCGGTGGGTTCGACGGCACCGCATTCTGGACGCGCAGCGGGGTGGGCCACGCTCTGACGCCCGAGGAAATGGGTGGTGCACTGTCGCAGGGCATTCCGGCATTCGGTGACTCGATCGGCGGGATGAATATCGCGGGCGGGATCTCCGCAGCCCTGTTCCACCGTGAACGCACCGGCGAGGCCATCGAGCTCGATGTGTCCCTGCTCAGCACCGCGTGGTGGGCGGCAGGCGCGAGCGTCACGCAGGGGATGGAAACCGGTGAGACGATGCGCTCACTGATGCCGAATTCGACCAGGCCATCGGTCAATCCGTTCATGGGCAACTATGAGACCTCCGACGGCGGCACCATCAACCTGTGCATCGTGAGCCCGACCGGCTACATTCGCGACGCGTTCGAGCATCTCGGACTGTCCGACGCGGCCGACGATCCACGTTTCGCCGATGTGCTGCCGCTGATCGAAAACGCCGACGCCGCAGTAAAGCTCATCACGGAAGCGATCCGTAGCAAGCCGTTCGAGTATTGGCGCCAGCACCTCAAGACGATGCGCGGCCAGTGGGCGCCGTTCCAGAGCCTGGTGGATCTGGCGACCGACGAGCAGGCGATCGCCAACGACATGATCGTGGAAGTCGAGGCCGGCGACGGCGGCAAACCGTTCAAGGTGGTGCGCGGCCCGGTGCAGTTCAACCACGAGCCGCTGGAAACGACGCGTGCTCCGCAGGCGTCCGAGCACACCGAGCTGGTGCTGCTGGAACTCGGTGTCGACTGGGACCGCATATCGGAGTTGAAGGAGTCCGGAGCGATCGCGTAGCCCGGGCACCTCACCCGATAGCCATACCGTCGCCCGGACAGTACGTTCAGGGCATGGATCCTGTCCTCGTCACCGGTGCATTCGGACAAATCGGTAAGCGCTGCACCGAAATTCTGCTCAGTCGCGGCCGCACCGTCATCGCCTCGGACCTGCGCAACGACACCTCCGCCGCCGCTGCGGAAGAACTTGCCGGGCAGGGGCATCCGGGTCGCCTGATCACGGCGTATGCCGACCTGCTCGACGCCGAAGAAATCCGGGCCATGGTCACCGAGCACAAGCCGCAGGCGATCGTGCACCTGGCGGGGATGTTCTCGCCGGCCTCGTACCGCAACCCGCGACTGGCCCGCAAGATCAACGTGACCGGCACCGAGAACATCGTGAAAGCCGCGCAGACACTGGACGAGGCTCCGTTGCTGTTGCTGGCCTCGAGTGCCGCCGTGTACGGGTCCCGGAATCCGTACAAGTATCCCGAGCTGATCACCCCACAGACCCCGCCCAATCCCATCGACCAATATGGCGAGGACAAGGTGCTCGCGGAGGGGGTCATCCGGGACAGCGGACTGCCCTATGCCGTGCTCCGACTGGCCGGGGTCATTTCGCCGGACGGCCTGGCCACCGCCGACTCCGGCCATCTGGTTCTCGTGCGTTCGATGCCCCGGGACAATCGCATCCATACCGTCGATGCCCGTGATGTGGCGCTGGCCTTCGCCAATGCCGTCGACCGCGCGGACAGCGTCAACGGCAAGGTGCTGCTCATCGCCGGTGACGAGTCGCATCGGCACCTGAACCGGGACCTAGAGGACGACATGATGACCGCACTCGGCATCGGGCGGCTCGGTCCGTCGGCGAGCCTGCCGGGCGATCCGGACGACGACCGCGGCTGGAGTTTCACCGGCTGGTTCGATACCACCGAGTCCCAAGCGCTACTGGATTTTCAGCGCTACACCTGGCCGGAAACGGTGCGCTTGATCACCGAGTCGCAAGGGCGCCTCCGCCCGGTCCTGCAGGTCCTCGGCCCGGTATTGCGTCCGGGTATGCGCCTCGCGCTCGCGGTCCAGCGACGGATCGAGAAGCGTGGCAAGTACGCCGACCCATGGGAGTTGATCGGCAGGAAGTTCGGCCCGGACGTGCTCGCGCCCACCGACTTCTAGCCACACCGCACAACGGCCGCTAGCCGGCGCCGAGACTGTGACGACCGCGAATCGTTACGCGAGTGGCATGCCACCCCACGTGCATAGTTGGACACTTCACGTATATTGTGGCAAGTCTGTGACCCGCAAGCAGCCCCCTCCAACGTCGGAGTAGCTATGAGCAGTGATTCTGCCGAGCCTAAGCGCAGGTCAGGCGTGCGCTCCTATGCCAAGTGGGTCAGAAAGGCCCGGCCCGCGGATTATCTGATCGAGCTCAGCGCGGCACCATCGGCCATTCCCGTCATCGGCCGCACCCTCGCGCCGCTCGGCGGGATCGCGGCACTCGGTGTCTGGGGCGCGCGCTATCTGCCGGACACGCTGTCCATGCGAGCGCGGGACCGGAAGGGCGCGGACAGCGCCGATCGGCGGCGGGATGAACGCGCGCAGGCGTCCGACCTGGCGATTGCGGCACTACAGGGCATCGTCGCTCCCGACGAACTCGCCCAGCCATGGCCGGTACCCAACCCCAAGGCGCCGTTCCGGGAGGCCGCGGGGCAGCGTCGGTACGTCTACCGCACCGCCGTCTCCTACGGCGACAACCCGTACCAACTGCTCGACGTCTGGCGCCGCGAACGACTGCCGATCAAGCCGGCGCCGGTGCTGCTCTACGTGCCCGGTGGCGCGTGGGTTGTCGGGAGCCGGATCCTGCAGGGGCATGCGCTGATGTCACACCTCGCCGAGCAGGGCTGGATCTGCCTGGGCATGCAGTACCGAACGAGTCCGCAGCATCGCTGGCCCCGCCATATCGAGGACGTGAAGGCGGCGATCGCATGGGCGCGCGCCAACGTCGCCAAGTACGGCGGTGATCCGGATTTCGTCGCCATCGCCGGCTGTTCGGCGGGCGGGCACCTGGCGTCCCTTGCGGGGCTGACGCCGAACGATCCGCAGTGGCAGCGCGAATTGCCCGCGGACTCCGACACCTCGGTGGACGCCGTCGTCAGTCTGTACGGACGATACGACTGGGTGGATCGGTCGACGGTCGAGCGGGTGCGATTCATGCGGTTCCTCGAGCGCGTCGTCGTGAAGCGCTCGCAGTCGCGCTATCCCGATCTCTACCGCGACGCCTCACCAATCACCCGGATCAACTCCGACGCCCCGCCGTTCCTCGTGGTGCACGGCAGTCGGGACGGCCTGATCCCGGTCGGTGAGGCGCGCGCCTTCGCCGAGAAGTTGCGTTCGGTTTCGAGCAGCCAGGTGAGCTATGTCGAACTCCCCGGCGCTGGGCACGGATTCGACCTCACCGACGGCCCCCGCACCGGTGCGGTGAACACGGCAATCGGGTTGTTCCTCAACAGCATTGCGCGTAATCGACGCCTTTCGAACGCCGGTGAAGTGAGCTGAGCGGGCTCACCCGATTACGGGGAACCGCCGAGCGTCGGAGAGTCGATCCAGCGCGTCCTGCATAACGGAACGCACGTGTCGGTCGACCTTGTCGATATCGGGGTCGGGTCCGAACTGCTCGACGACGTCGATCGGGTCGAGCACCTCGACAGTGATCTTGGTCGGTAGCGGCATGTTCAGCGGGATCAGCATGCTGAGCCCGAACGGAAAGCCCACGCTGACCGGCAGGATGTTCATCCTGGCCTTGGTCAGGCGCAATTGCTTCGCCAGCCAGTTGCCCCGGGTCAAGAAGAGTTGGCTCTCCTGCCCGCCGATCGACACGGTCGGCACGATCGGCGCGCCGGCTTCCAGTGCCGTCCGCACATAGCCCGTCCGGCCGTCGAAATCGATGGTGTTGGCCGTGAACGTGGGCCGGTACGAGTCGTAATCGCCGCCGGGAAATACCAGCACGACGGCGCCGCTACGCAGTGCCGCGGAAGCGTTGTCGCGGCTCGCGTGAATCACGCCGAGGCGGTGAAACAAGGAGGACGTGGGTCCGAGCAGAACGCCGTAGTGCGCAAGCGTGTAAAGCGGGCGATCGTAGCCGAAGTGTTCATAGAACTCCGGTGCGAACACGAGCACGTCCGGTGTCAGCATCCCGCCCGAGTGATTGGACACCACCAACGCGCCACCCTCGGCGGGGATCTTCTCCAGCCCCCGCACCTCCGAGCGGAACCACCGCTTGACCACCGGGCCCGCCCAGTACTTCATCTGCTGGGTGACTACGGGATCCCACAGGCGTATCTCCGGAGCAGTCATTCCTGTCCTCTCGCTACAGACGTCCTCGGCTGTCTACACGCTGTACCCAAAACGGCGCGTTGCAACCGCCGAATGCGGCGGATCTACTCGGCGGAAGCGACTCCCCGCACCACCGTCTTACGTGCCAAGCCCTTAACGAACTCCCACGTCGCTTGGCTCGTCCTGCATTGCGGTCGAACCCGCTGCTTCATTGGGCAGCTCGTCGAGGCGGACGCCCTCGATATCGACGTTCGGTAGCACGCGGTCGAGCCAGCCCGGCAGATACCACGCATGCTTGCCGACCAGGCCCATCAACGCCGGGACGATGGTCAACCGCACGAGGAACGCATCGAAAATAATCGCTGCGGACAGCGCGAAACCCATTGTCTTGGTGGTGGTATCGGGCAGCATCATGAACGCGGCGAACACCGAGATCATCACCAGTGCAGCCGAGCAGACCACGCGCGCGCCATGGTGGAAGCCCACCACGATTGCGGCTCTTGCACTTTCGCTCGTCTGTGGTCCGCGCACGTACTCCTCACGCATGCGGGTGCCGAGGAAGATCTGGTAGTCCTGGGTGAGGCCGAACACGATCGCGATGAGGTAGACCGGCACGATGCTGGCCAATGGTTTCGGATGTTCGATGACGCCGAACCACCCCTGTTGGAAGACGGCGACCGTGATGCCGAATGTTGCCGCGATCGACAGCATGAAACCGACGGTCGCGATCAGCGGGACCAGCAGCGAGCGGAATACCAGCATCAGCACGAGGAAGCTCATCCCCACCACGAGCGCGAGATAGGGCAGCAGAGCCTTGTGGATCACGTCGCCGAGGTCCACGAGTATCGCCGTCTCGCCGGCGACGCCGACAGTGATGCCCGTGCCCGGATCCAGGGCGCGGATGGCGTGCACGAGATCGCGGGTCGGCACTTCGGCCGGGCCGCTCGCGGGCACGACGTAGATCAGCGCACCAGTTTTGTCTGCATTGACCTGCGGTGGCGCGACCATGCCGACATCGGGGAGCGCCGCAACATCATTCGCCAGCTCCTGGTACACGGAGGTGGGTTGCGCTGCACCGCCCGCGTCCACCGCGACGACGAGCGGTCCGCGCAGTCCCGGGCCGAAACCCTCATCCAGCCAGGCGATTGCGGTCCGCTGGTCGGCGCTCGCCACATCCAAACCGACCTCGAGGTCGAGGGCAGGCAACGCGATGATCGCCAACATTGCGACCGGGACGGCCAGCGAGACGATCGGGTGCGCGAGAACCCAACGCGCCCAACGACTGCCATTGTTCGGCTTGTCCTGCGACATATCGCTCGCGTGCAGGCCCGGGATGCGCAGCGCGAACGCGCGCCGGCCGAGCAGGCCGAGCAGCGCCGGTAGCAATGTGATCGCGGCCAACACCGCGATTACCACTGCCACTGCGGCGGTGACGCCGAGCATGGTCATCATCGGATTGCCCACCACACGCAGTCCGACGAGCGCAATGAACACGGTCGACCCGGCAAAGACGACGGACGTCCCCGCTGTGCCGCCCGCCCGCGCGGCGGCCAGGCTCAGGTCGTCGGTCCGAGTCAGCTCGTCGCGATAGCGCGACACAATGAACAGCGAATAGTCGATCGAGACGGCGATGCCGATCATCGTCGCCAGCAGGATCGAGGAGGCATCCATCTGGAACAGGGCCGTCGCGCCGGTCAGCAGCAAGACGGTGACGCCGATGCCGAACAGTGCCGTCACGATCGGCAGCACCGCCGCGACAACGGAGGCGAACGCGATGATCATCACGATCAGCGCGACGCCGAATCCGATCCCCTCGGCCGTGGCGCCGTCGGCGCGTTGCCCGTTGTACAACGTGCCGGTCGCTTCGGCAGGCAGTCCGTTGGTCGCGCTGTGCGCAAGCACCTCACGGAACGCCGCGAGGTCGGACTTGTCGATGTCGTCGAATTTCGCGTTCCAGGTGAGCGGAAGATAGGCGATTGTGCGATCGGCGCTGACCTGGTGGGTGAGCAGCGGTATGGCTACCGGGTTCAGCAGCCGCTCGGGTGCCGCGAGCCGATCGACGCCACGGAGTTCGTTCACCAGCGCGTCGATGCGCGCCGAGTTGACCGGATCGTCGAGCGTGGTCCCCGCCGGCGCGTGCACGAGGACCCGCGCGGTAGCGGTGTCGCCACTCCCACGCAACTCCGGGAACTTGTCGTCGAGAATCTGTTGTGCGGTTGCACTCCCGGTGCCCGGCACGGAGTAGTCGGTGACGAAGGGCTTGGCCGCGAGGGTCAGGGAGCCGGCGGCGATCAGCAGCGCGACCCACAACCCGATCACTGCCAGCCGGTGCCGAAACGCGTAATGACCGACTCGATAGAGGAACCTCGCCACGGGCCTACATCTTCTCCATGTCGAGAGTTGTAATCGAATCTCTGACAAAAGTCAATGACGGATATCAGTGGGCTACTCTGAATGGTAGAAAGGTTGTCGATGACAGTCAGAGAGAGGGCCACCCAGCGGGAGGTCAAGCGTCAGCAGACGCGCGAGCGACTCTTCGATGCCGCAGTCGCCGAATTCACCCGCGTCGGCATCGCGGAGGCCGACGTGCGCGAAATCGTCTCGGCGGCCGGTGTCGCACACGGCACCTTCTACTTCCACTTCCCCACGAAAGAGCACGTCCTGCTCGAGCTCGAACGGCGGGAAGAGGTGCGGATGGCCGCGGAGCTGGCGAAGTCGCTGACGGGGTCCGACGACCTCGAGGCCGTGCTGAACGAGACGGTCGCCGTTGTGGAAAGCGTGGAACGGCGGCTCGGCAGCAGGTTGTTCAGAGACTTTCTGGCGCTCCATTTCTCGACCAGCCGCCCACCTGCGGAGGAGTGGGCCGACCATCCCGTGCTTGTCGCGGTAGTCGACGAGATCGAGCGCGCCTGTCAGCGTGGCGAAACGAACGGCAGGACCGACTCGTTCAACCTCGGCGTTTTCTTCCTGCTCGGCCTGTACGCCCTGCTGATCACGATTTCGGAGGACAAGTCACTACGTACCCCGATCCTCGAGCAATTCGTCGCCACTTCGCTGCACGGGATGGTCGCACCCTGATTGTGTGTCCTCGATCAGTCCTGTGCGCCGGCAACCGCCTTCGCACTGGCCGCGAACTCGGCGAAGCTGGTGCCGCTCTTCTCCCGGTGCGACAGGGCCTGAATGGAAACGTCGTGTCCTTCCGCGGACTTGCGTAACGCGCCCACCGTGGCCTGCTCCTTGGGCACATCCTTGAACGGGTCGAACGAGTACCAGCGCATCGCGTTCTCGTGCGTCATCTTGTTGATCTCGTCGTCGGGCACGTTGTAGGTATCGAAGACCGCGTGCAACTGCTCCGGCGCGCCGGGCCACATCGAATCGCTGTGCGGGTAGTCCATTTCCCAACAGATGTTGTCCACGCCGATGTCGTAGCGATCCTTCACGCCGATCGGGTCGGAGATGAAGCAGGTCAGGAAGTGCTCGCGGAACACCTCGGAGGGCTTCTTACCGCCGAAGTCCTGCTTGGTCCAGGTGGAGTGCATCTCGTAGGTGCGATCCACCCGGTCGAGGAAGTACGGGATCCAGCCGGTCCCGCCCTCGGACAGCGCGATCTTCAGGTCTGGATAGTCCTTGATCGGCTTGGACCACAACAGATCCGCTGCGGCCTGCACGATGTTCATCGGCTGCAGGGTGATCATCACGTCCATCGGCGAGTCCGGCGCCGGGATCGACAATCGTCCCGAGGAGCCGATATGCACGCTCATCACGGTGTCGGTGTCGACCAGAGCCTTCCACAGCGGGGTCCAGTAGTCGTCGTGAAACGACGGGTAGCCAAGGGCGGCAGGGTTTTCGGTGAAGGTGAGGGAATGCACGCCCTTCTTCGAGACCCGGCGCACCTCCTGAGCGCACAACTCGGCGTCCCAGATCACCGGCAGGGCCATCGGAATGAAGCGCCCCGGGTGCGACGCGCACCACTCGTCGATATGCCAGTCGTTGTAGGCCTGCACCAGTGCCAGGGAGAAATCGGAGTCGTCGGTGGCGAACAGGCGGGCGGCAAAGCCCGGGAACGACGGGAAGTTCATCGTGGCGAGGACGCCACCGGCGCTCATGTCCTTGACCCGCTCGTTCGGATCCCAGCACCCGGGCCGGATCTCGTCGAGCCCCTGTGGCTCGAGGCCGTACTCCTCCTTCGGCCGGCCGGCGACCGCGTTCAGTGCCACGTTCGGGATGACCGTCTCGCGGAACTGCCAGGTATCGGAGCCGTCCGGGTTGTGCACCAACCGCGGCGCGTCATCGGCGTACTTGCTCGGCAGGTGGTTCTTGAACATGTCGGGCGGCTCGATGATGTGATCGTCGACGCTGATCAGGATCATGTCGTCTTTGTTCACGCGCGCATTCCTTCCGATGGTGCGCACCCCGTAGTGGGCCCGCCGGAATGCGCAGGGCTGCCGATAGCCGGGTCTCAAAATCGTGACATTCGCTGCGGATTATGTAAAGGCTGGGAGCGCGTCGGCCGGACTCAGACCGGGCAGTCCGAGCGGCCCGATCGGGGCGGCGCGAAGGACTCCAGGGCGTACCTGCGGTGGAACCGGGCCAGCTTCTCGTACTGCAGCCGGTTATAGGCCAGCGGGGCGAGCAGCACCCGGTCCGGGAGTACCCGCCACCCCAGCTGCATCGCCCGGGAGTACACGCGGAACTCCAGCTCATGGCGCCGCTCGAGCCGAAAACCGGTGAGCCGCTGCACGCCTGGATGCATCGCCTTGGACGAGCACACCTGAACGACGTGACCGACGGCGGGTCGAAGCGCAAACCACAATGGTGCCGACAGTATTCGCATGCCGTTCGGCAGCAGCAGGGTTGGCAACGGAAGCTTGGTGAGGCCGGCGAACTGTTCGATCAGGAACGGATTGGGTTCGAGCTTGGTCTCGACCATGCGGTCGTAGTAGGTGGTGGCGTCGGCGAAGGTGGCCGGCAGCTTTCCGGACCGTCCGGGTAGTTCGATACCGACAAATGCCTCGCGCATCACCTGGTACGCGGCCTCGCGTTCGGCGGGGCGCATCGTGATACCGGTGCAGAAGGTGAACGAGTTGAGTGCGACCAGAATCCCGCTGACCCCGATCCAGATCCAGTTCTCCGGGTCGAGAGCGCTGTAGCGGACGCCCTCGAAGTCTCCGCTGCCCCGGCCGTGCACGTCGCGGTGCCGCTGTTTGAGCGATTCCGCCTCGGCGGCGCGGTCGGCTGGATCGCCCCACAGTGCCAGCAGGGCCGAGAATCCGCTGCGGACACCTCGGTCGCTGAAGTTCTCGGCAAACCGCCCGGTGCGATCGACTGCCGCTGCCACTGCGGGGAGGGCGACCTGGTCGAATGCTGCGCCGCCGAAGAGCCCACCGAAGACGCTCGCCGTGTGCTTGCGAAATTCGGTGATGACCCACGGGCGCACGGCTGTGACGTCTGGAGTTCGCGTCGCTGCTCGACTCGCCATGCCCGGTCCCACCGTTGATAGGTTGGAGTCAACATACTATCAATCTGTCGCAATGGCGGTGGATATGATCGCGAGGCGTTGGATTCGGTTTTCTCGCCCGCCACGAACGTTCGCGGAACGTTCGAATTGATCACGGAACGGCGAATAAACAGATCTGGTCAAATTTTCTTCTGTGAACCGGGTCACCATTGTTTCAGATAGGAAAACTCCAGCTCACGCTGTATTTCGGATAATGCTGGCAGTATCAATTGCCGGCCTACTCAGAATTCTCTCAGGCTCCGTTTACCTTTAGTTCACCCGTAGATATCAATCTGTGATCTGTCACGAACAGACCGAAGTCTGGCAAGTACGAGAAAGTCGAGCCACGAATGCGGACCTACACCGCATGGGCGACGCTCGGGCTCGCTGCAACAGCCGGGGCTGTCATCGCCGCCGGGGCTGCATAAAAGCGAACAACTGGCCGGTCACCGAACCTGCCGTTGCCCACGTCGCAACATGCCGCCGGGGAGTCACCTCCCCCATTGCTCATCTACATCCATAGCCGAATACGCCGTGTCAACGAGTGCTACCGCGCTCGTGGCGAGTGCGCGCGTGTCCTGCTACGGCCTGCCCGGCCGAGACACGATCAGGAAACAGATCCCCATGTCCGCAATTTCGAAGTCGTTCCAGGGTGTCCGGACCCGTTTGTCGCTGCGCCACGACGCACCCGGTCCGGTCGGCCTCACCGCCGGCGCCGCCGCGCTCGCTGTTGTCGTCGCTGCCACCGTCGGGTCGATCTCCGCCGCCGACCCCGCCCCGTACGCACAGGCCGCTAACGTGGCCGCAGAAACGACCGCTGCCCCGGCCGCGCAAGCCGCGCCGTTCCCGGCGTCCGCGCCGCCCGTCGTCGTCCCGGCGATCGCGCCGGCACCCGCGCCGCCCGCGCCGCCCGCGCCGCCCGCGCCGCCCGTGCCGCCCGCCCCGGTTTACGAGAACAACCTCGACGGCTGGATTCATCAGGCGATGGACATCCTCAACGCGCACGGCATTCCGGCCAGCTACGAGGGTATCCGCCGCAACATCCTGCGGGAGTCCAGTGGCAACCCGGGGGCGATCAACCTGTACGACTCGAACGCCGCCGCCGGTATCCCGTCCAAGGGCCTGCTGCAGGTCATCGATCCGACCTTCGCGGCCTTCCACATCGACGGCACCGCGTTCGACGTCTGGGATCCGGTTGCCAACATCGTCGCGGCCTGCAACTACGCCGCACACAGGTACGGCTCGATGGACAACGTCAACTCGGCGTACTGATCGTTCAACTCCACCGGCAGGGACTCGGCCACGCGGTCGGGTCCCTGCCACCGTTTCGGCACCTTTGCGGCGTCCGCGCGGCGGTATAGCGTGGGCGGCCGGGTGGCAACAGCACCGAGCGCCGAAGGGGATTCGCATGGCAGCAAGCACCGACGTCTGGGAAGTCATGTCGACCGCGCGGACCATCCGGCGGTTCACCGACGAGCCCGTCGACGATGCGACGCTGACGCGCTGCCTACAGGCGGCCTCCTGGGCGCCCTCGGGAGCCAATGCCCAGGAGTGGCGGTTCATCGTGCTCAATTCCCCCGAACTTCGTGCGGTGGTCGCCAAATGCGCCGTGCATGCGCTCGAAGTGATCGAACCGGTGTACGGGATGAGCCGACCCGCCGACGACGACAACAGCCGCCGCGCCCGCAGCAACCGCGCCACCTACGAATTGCATGACCGTGCGGGTGAGCACACCTCGGTTCTGTTCGCACAGAAGCGCTTTCCCACTGCCTCCGAACTGCTGCTCGGCGGGTCGATCTTCCCGGCGATGCAGAACTTTCTGCTCGCCGCCCGTGCCCAGGGGCTGGGCGCCTGCCTGACCAGTTGGGCTTCCTACGGCGGCGAAGCGCTGATGCGGGAAGTCGTCGGCATTCCCGATGACTGGTTGCTCGCCGGGCACGTCGTAGTCGGGTGGCCGCGCGGCGGGCACGGACCGGTTCGCCGCCGCCCGCTCGCCGATGTGGTGCGGCTGAATCACTTTTCCTCGACCGCGTAGGAATTATGCAGTGGGCGAGCGAGTCTCGGTCGCGACACCCGACACGATGGCCGAGATGAACCGGTCGAGCTGTTCGGCACTGCGGACGGTGTGGTCGCCGCGGGCGAAGTTGAACAGGACGCCGTTGATGAAGGTCAGCACCGCAAAGGTCTGATCGTCGATGAGCGCTCGATCGGCCGCGGCGTCCGCCGGTTGCAGCGCCACGATGAACAGCCGGCCCATCTCCGTCATCTGCGCGATCGTCTGCCGGAACGTCTCGGCCATCGCCGGGTCACGGTTGGCGTGCATCAGCAGTTCGTAGCGCGCCTTGGTCCGGGTCAAGCCGGGCTCCGCTGCCGAACTCATCGTGACCGTGGCGAGCGTGGACACCCCGCCGTCGAGCAGCGCCGTTGACACGCCACCGGTCACGTAGGCCAGATCGGCGAGGTCGAGTTCGGCCACCCGCGCGGCGACAGCGTGCAACAGTGCCTCGCGGGTGCGGAAGTAGAACGACGTCGTGCCATCCGGCAGCGCGGCCTTGCGATCTACTTTGAGGTGGCTCAGGCCCCGTGCGCCGTCGGCAGCCAACAGTTCGATGGCAGCGTCGCACAGATCGCGGCGGCGCTGCTCGGCGTTGGGTTTCCTTCGCTGTCGAATGGAAGCAGTGTAATAGTCCGATCTCGGTCGGCAATCGGTCCTGCCCATCTCGCCGGTTGGCCGCGCTTTACAACAATCGCGACAAATGTAATCCTGTGGCCAGCGCTCGACGGGGACCACAAGGAGAGGACTGCCGTGCGAATCGAAGTCGACTATGGCCTGTGCGAGGCCAACGCCATCTGTGTGGGCATACTCCCGGACGTGTTCGACCTCAACGATGACGATGAGCTGAACGTGCTCGCGCCCGAGGTGACGCCGGACAACGAAGAGCTGGTCGCGGACGCGGTGCGGCAATGCCCGCGCCAGGCTATCGCGGTCGTGGACTGACCTTCGCAGGCCGGTAACGCTAGCCGAACAGAACCGCGCGGTTGACCAGGCGGTGCGGGTCGAATGCATCCTTGACCGTCCGCATCGCGGCGATATCCGCCGCGGTACGCGACAATCCGACGAAGTCGCGTTTGCGGCTGCCGACGCCGTGCTCGGAACTGACGTTGCCGCCGCATCCCGCGATCAGGGCCATCAACTCTTCCTGCAGCGCACGCTCGGCGGCGCCGGCTACCGCGGCGCGCAGCAGGTTCAGGTGCAGGTTGCCTTCGGCGATATGACCGAACAGCACCGGGATCGCCGCCGGGCAATGCCGCGTCAGCAGCGGCTCGACCTCGGCGGCGAACCGCGCCACCTCGGAAAGCGGTAGTGCCACATCGAACTTCAGCGGTGGACCGTAGACCCCGAGGATCTCGTTGTGTGCCTCGCGCACCTGCCACAGCCGTTGCCGCGCGCTCGGATCGATTCCGACCGCGGCCCGTTCGGCGACACCGAGGTGGCCCAAGGCATCGGCGAGACCTTCGGTTTGATCCACCTCGCCCGCGAGTTCGACCAGCAGCACCCATCGTCCGGGCACCGGAGCGGGCACCCCGAGATGTGCCGCGGCGACGGCGCACGCGCTCGCATCGATCAACTCGAGGGCCGCGATGGCATCCAGGTCTCGCAGGTGACGGGCGGCATCGACGAGCACGGCCAGATCGTCGAACCCGCACACCGCCGCCGCCCGATGTACCGGCGTCGGGTGCAGCCGCACATCGAGCGCGGTGATGACACCCAAGGTGCCTTCGGCGCCGACGAACAGCGCACTCATGTCGTAGCCGGTGTTGTCGCGGCGCACCCGAGAATGCCTGTGCAACAAGGTGCCATCCGGGAGGACGACCTCGATACCGAGGATCTGCTCGGCCATGTTTCCGTAGCGAACCGTGCGCAGCCCGCCGGCATTGGTCGACGCCATCCCGCCGACCGTCGCGCTGTCGCGGGATGCGAGATCCACCCCGAACAGCAGGCCGGCCTCGATCGCAACGCGCTGCAGCGCCGCCGCGGTGACACCGGCGCCGACCCGGACCCGGCGGTCCGCGCGGTCGACCGGACCGATCGTCGTCAGCCGCTCGGTGGACAGCAACACGTCGCCGTACTCGGGAACCGTGCCGGCGACCAGCGACGTCCGGCCACCCTGCACCGTGAGCGGCACGCGGGCCGTACCGCACAGCCGCACCACGTCGGCGGCCTCGGCGGCGCTCGCCGGGCGCACCAGTGCACCTGCGTTGCCGTGGTAGCGCCCGGTGTGGTCGACGCTGCGGCCGCGCAGGACGTGGGGATCGGTGCTGACATGCGTGGCGCCGACCGCCGCCGCCAACTGCTCGACGAACGCCCGGGTCAGTTCGGTCATCGACGAGTTCAGCGGGCCGGGCGGCTGCCGGACCGCGACCTGATACCGACGGCATGGCGCAGCTGGGCAAGAAACTCGTCGGCGTCGTCGCTGCGTACCACATAGTGCGACACCGCAACCCGCGTCGCGGTCGCTGCCGCGAGCGACGCGTCGGGTCCGGACAGCAGTCGCTCCAGCCGGCTGCGCATGATGGGCAGCACCCAGGTGAATCGGGAAAGGACCGCCTCGGGCTCGACATCGATCATCCGCACCCCCGAATAGGACCGCTGAAAATCGACGATGAACTGCAGCGCGGCGTCGAGGCGCGCGGTGCCGCGCAAGCCCGCGATCGCGTCGGCGATGCCGTTGTCGAACTTGTCGGTCTCGTAGCGCGAGAACGCGTCGATCAGCTCTTCCTTCGAGGCGAACCAGCGGTAGAGTGTCGGACGTGAAACCCCCGCCTGCGCAGCAACATCCGACAGGCTGAGCTTGCCGATTCCGCTTCGCACCAGTACCTCGGAGGTAGCTTCGAGGATGCGTCGACTGGTGTGCATCTGCACGGCGTCGGTGTCCGGTTCGCTTACCGAATGCTCGACTCTCGTGTCAGGTGGCGCCTCCGGGGCGGTCCCCGTTCGTTTTGGTGCCACTGTGTCCCGGCTTTCCTGTGTCGTCGCGGAAGGTGTGGATCTACGTCGAGGTCATGATGGTAGTGCCGGTCGACGTCACCGGCGCCGCATGAGCACCGACTGAGCAATGCTGCCCAGCGCACCTCGTTCGTCGAACAGCGTGCCGACCGTCGTGCCGATTCCGTCGGGTCCGTAGTTGGTCTCCGCGCGGATGCCGATCCATTCGGTTTCCGGGACGCGGTGCAGATGTACCACCAGGTCATTGTTGAGAAACGTCCACTTCCGGATGTCCAGGCTCGACCCGATCCCGTTGGCGTCGTCGGCGACGGCGAACAGCCGCTCCAGCGGCGTCATCGTCTCACCCTTGACGAGGTCGACGATCGGCTTGAGCCACGATTCGCCGACCCCGCCGCTGGTCGGCTCGGTCAGCCAGCGCCAGTCCAGGCTGTGCACGTAGTTGCGGTCCCAGTTGTCGCCGAGATTGTGGTTGCGGCCCTGCGACAGCGGGGGCAGGGGTGCTTCGGCGGCGTACACAACGTCCCTGGTGTCGATGGTCTGCAGGCGCCAGCCGGTGGCCCGCGCGACCGGGCGCGGGTTTCCGTCCGGGCCGGGTGCGAGCAGTTCCGCGACGAGGAGTTCGATCCGGCGCCCGGGTCGGACCACCTCGGCCCGCACCCACAGTTGGTCGGTGACCGGAACCGGTCCGAGCAGGTCGATCGCGACCCGGCTCAGCCGGGTGTCCTCGCGCGCCGCACAGCGCTCCAGCGCCCGCACGAGCAGTGCCGACGGCGGCGCGCCGTGCTGAATGGCCGCCGTCCAGGTGCTGATCGTGAAGTCGGTCGCCCGGAACTTCTCCCCGATCGGATCATCGGCGTCGATCAGCTCGTAGTACGAATCACTCACTGCCCAGCCTTCTTTCGATTCACGGCACGCCTGCACCCGGCACGTCGACGGTCACCGCGTCGAGTCGGGCGTCGGTGGTGCCTACCAGTCGCTCGGGGTAGGCCTCGGTGGTCGACAGCAGGAACAGGGTGCGGCGCTCGGGACCGCCGAGCGCGCATGCGATGGCGACTCGGTCGCCGATGTCGATCCGATCGGTGACGGTGCCGCCGGCGACGATGCGCTCGAACCGGTTGGCCAGCGTCATCGCCGCCCAGACGCCGCCCTCTGCGTCGAGGGCGATGCCGTCCGGCGGCCCGGACAGTTCGTCGGCGAAGACCCGGCGGTCGCCGAGCCCACCATCCGCAGCGATCGTGAATGCAGTGAGCCTGCGGCCGATCGACTCGGCGACGATGAGCGTGTCGCCATTCGGTGTGATGACCATTCCGTTGGGAAAGTCCAGGTCGCCGGCCACGATCGCGTGGCTGCCGTCCGGGTCGATGCGTGCGAGCACGCCACCGGCGCGGGCCTGCGAGCCCACGTACGCGCGCCCGTGCCGGTCGACCACCATGTCGCCGAGGGCGGCGGGCACAGCATCGGCGAGATCCGCGACGGTGGTCACTGACTCACCGTCGTAACACAGCAGACGGCGCGCCTCGGTCGAGGCGATCAGCAGGCTGCCGTCCGGGCGGAAGCCCAGCCCCGAGGGGCGGTGCCCCGGCAGTGGCAGCGTCGTGACCGCCCCGGTGAGCGTCACGGTGTGCACGTTCTCGCCGAGCATGTCCGAGAACCACAGCAGGCCCTCGAACCAGCGCGGTCCCTCACCGAAGCAGAAGCCGTGCGCCAGCGGTACGGGTCTCATCGGGCTCCATCCAGCAAAACGGGTGCTTTACAAAACACCGGCTAAGTGTCACGCTCGTCGGGTGGCAATGTCAACGACTTCCACACTTTGCGATGTGGGGTCCGACGCTCGCGCAACGTATGCCGGCCGGGAGTGACAATGCGGAAATTCCATGCACACACACTGCTGTATCTGCACGAGACGATCGCACTCGGTTCGGGACGCAGCGATCGGTTCGTCGAGGTGTTCGACGATGTCTACCGGCCCATGATGACCGAACTGGGGGCACGCCTGTTCGCGATCTGGGAGAGCACGCCCTACAACGGCCACTGGCCGCAGGTCACTGTCATCTGGGAGATCGACGCCTTCGCCGACTATGCGCGCATCGGCCGCGCACAGGCCCGCGGTGGCAGCCAGGAGGCAGCGGCGGCGAAGTGGTCACTCTTTCTGGCCGAGATCGGCGCCTCCGGCGAGGGACGGATCATGTACCCCGGGCCGAGCAACAAAACCCTGGCGCAGTTGCGGGAATCGGATTTCACTGCAGGACTGGTGATCCAGGAGATCATGCAGACCAAGCCCGGTCGGCAGGACGACTACGTCCGCGAGCTCGAGCGCCTCTACGTGCCGTGGTCGGAAAGCACCGGGAAGCGCTGGCTCGGATCGTTCACCACGACGTTCCGCTACAACGAGGTCATCCACTACTGGGCGCTCGACGGCGACTGGGACTGCTTCGCCGAGCACTACCCGTCGTGGCAGGGCTCTCCGCCCGCCGAGATCGTGACCTGGATGAGCGTTGCGCCCGCGTTGCGGGATGGCTGGGAAGATTCGATTCTGCAGGCGCTACCTCCCTCGCCGCTGCAGTGAAAGGTGGTTTGATGAACGACTCCACCATGAAAAGTATGGCCATTGAAGACTTTTCGTACAGCCCGTTCGACCCTGCGGTGATGGCCGATCCGCTGCCGTACTACCGCGTGCTCCGCGATCGACACCCGGTCTACTACATGCCGGAGTGGGACACCTACGCGTTGTCCCGGTTCGACGACATCTGGCACGTGCTCGAAGTCGGTGACGGTACCTTCGTCGCCTCGGAGGGCACCCTGCCGCCGGCCTCGACGCTGGCCGGCCACAACAACGGGCCGGTGCCCGATCCACCCCTGCACCCCATGCCATTCCATGCCATGTTCGACTCGCCGATCTACGACGGCATCCGCAAGGCACACGGCGCACCGCTGCGCCCGCGCGCGGTGACGAAGCTGGAAGAGCGGATCCGCACGCTCGCCAACGAGCGACTCGACGTCCTGCTCGCGCGTGGGAGTTTCGACCTCACCCAGGACTACGGCGGTATTGTCGCCGCGTCGATCGTCTGTGAATTGCTCGGGCTGCCAGTGGATCTTGCTGCGGATGTGTTGGCAACGGTCAATGCAGGCAGCCTCGCCAAGCCGAAGAACGGCGTGGACACCTCGACAGCGCGGCCCGGCTACCTGGAGTACCTGGTGCCGGTGGTGCAGCAGCGGCGGGCCGACCGCTCCGACGGTCCCTCGCCGATCGTGGACGGGCTGCTCGACTACCGGCTGCCCGACGGCAGCGCGTTCGACGACGTGGAGGCGGCGACCCAGCTGCTCGGCATCTTCATCGGCGGCACCGAGACCGTGCCGAAGATCGTCGCGCACGGCCTGTGGGAGCTGCTCAACCGACCCGATCAGCTCGCCGCGGTGCGCGCCGACCCCGCCTCGAATGTGCCTGCGGCGCGCGAGGAAATGATCCGCTTCTGCGCCCCGGCGCAATGGTTTGCACGGACCGCACGCAGGCCGTTCACATTGCACGACAACACGATCGAGCCAGGCCAACGCATCATCACGCTGCTCGCATCGGCGAACCGGGACGAGCGGGAATTCCCGAACCCGGACGAGTTCGTTTGGGACCGGCCGAATACCCGGCAACTCTCCTTCGGCCGCGGGCAGCATTTCTGTATCGGCTTCCACCTTGCCCGGCTCGAGATCGCCGTCCTGGTCGGTGAATGGCTCGAGCGTGTGCCGGACTACCGCATCGACGAAGGTGCAGCCCTTCGCCCGCCATCGAGTTTCCAATGGGGCTGGAACAGCGTCCCGGTGGAGGTGTGACATGTGGTCGTATCGCCTTGTCGCGCCATACACCTTCGAACGGACGAACCTGCCCGACACCACAGCGGACGTGCTGCGTGACGGGCAGGTACTGCTGCGGTTCCGCGCGGCCGGCGTGTGCGGCAGCGACCTACCCGGATTTCGCGGAACGCGCGGCCGGCTGCCCGGCGACACCGGCCGCAATGGCGCCGAAATGCCCGGCTTCCCGATTCACGAGATCGTCGGAGAAGTCCTCGTCAGCCGGCACCCCGAGCATCGGCCGGGCGACCATGTCGTCGGCTGGGCCTCCGGCTTCGACGGACTGCAGGAACTGGTCGTCGCCGACGGCGCGGGGTTGGTGTCCTACGATGTGTCGCTCGCGCCGCAGCATGCCGCCGCGCTGCAACCGCTCGCCTGCGTGCTGTACGCGCTCGAGCAACTACCCGACCTCACCGGCCGCGATGTGGCGGTGATCGGGCAGGGCTCGATCGGCCTGTTGTTCTCCTATGCCGCGAAAGCCCAAGGTGCACGGCATGTCACCGGTGTCGACCCGGTCGACCGCAGTGACGTGGCGAAGCTGTTCGGCGTCGACAACGCGGTGCGCGCAACCAGCGATCGTTGGGTGAGCCACCTGGCTCCGCAGGAGCGTCCGGACGTCGTCATCGAAGCCGTCGGCCATCAGGTCGCGACCCTGAACCATGCGATCGAGGCCGCCGCGCCCGGCGGCACGGTGTTTTATTTCGGTGTGCCGGACGACGACAGCTACCCGATCAGCATGCGAACGATGTTGCGCAACAACCTCACTCTGACGTCCGGCATCACCCTCGACCGGGCCAGGGTGCTTCGGTGCGCCGATGAGTTCGCGCGTGCACATCCCGGCCTGCTCGCGGACTACGTCACCCACACCTTCGGTGTCGGTGAAGTCCAAGGCGCATTCGAGCTCGCCGCCCGGCCGGTGCCCGATCGCGTGAAGATCGCGATCGTCGCGTGACTGCGGCGAGTCGCCTGCGGGACCGTCTCGCACCCGGCCGCCCGATCTGGGGCGGCTGGGTGACCGGGCCGTCGTGGCAAGGGCCCGAGGAGTTCGCGCGGGCCGGCTACGACTACGTCGGAATCGACACGCAGCACGGCTATCTCGACGATGCGGATGTCGCCCGACTACTGCGCCGGCTCGAGCATGTCCCGATCGCCACCGCGGTGCGGCTACCCTCGGCCAACCCCGCGGCCATCGGGCGCGTGCTCGATGCCGGCGCCGACGCCGTCATCGTCGCGATGGTGGAAACGGCCGAGCAGGCCGCCGAGGCCGTCGCTGCGACCCGATACGCCCCACACGGCGTGCGCAGCTTCGGACCGCTGCGCTCGGACCTGGGTTACGACATCGCGACGCTCGAGTCACGCGTGGACGTGTTCGCGATGATCGAGACGACCCGCGGCGTCGCGGCGGCCGACGAGATCTGTGCCGTGTCGGGACTGTCGGGCATCTACGCCGGACCGGCCGATCTGGCCATCACACTCGGTGCCGATCCGATTCGGGCTTTGCACGAACCGGCGGTCCGGGAGGCGATGGCGGCTATCGCACGGGCGGCGACCGCGGCGGGTTTGATCCCCGGTGCCCACGCGGGCAGCGGCACCACGGGAAATACGTTGGCGGAATGGGGATATCGCATGCTCACACTTGCACCCGAATCCCAGGCATTGCGCCGTGGCGCGGCGGCGCACCTGGCAGAGGCCAACGGTGTCGCCCCGACGGTTCCGGCGGCGGCAGGTGGTTACCGGTGAGCAGCGGACCGAACTCGACCATGCTCGTCCCCGAACTGGAAATGCTGCGCGATACCCCGCAGGAGGGTGCCAAGTGACATCGAAGGATGCGGTCGCGCTGGTAACCGGGGCGGCGCGCGGGCAGGGCGAAGCCATCGTCGGTCGCCTGCTCGCGGACGGCTACTGGGTCGCCGCATGCGACCACCGGCTCGAGGAATTGAAGGAAAGCCTTGCCGTGCACGGTGACTCCCCGGTTATCGCAGTCGAGCTCGATGTCACGAACGAAGCGCATTGGGAGTCGGCGGTGGCCTCGGCGGTCGGCGAGTTCGGTTCGCTGAGCGCGCTGATCAACAACGCGGGCTTGCTGCATCGGGCCGCCATCGGCGACGAGACGGTCGCCGGGTTCGAGAGCAGCTGGCGAACGAACTGTCTCGGTCCGTTCCTCGGCATCCGAGCGGCGCTCGACGAACTGCGCCGCGCCGAAGGCGCCGCGATCGTCAACACCTGCAGCACGAGCGCGGTGCGGCCGTTCCCGAACCACGCCGCGTACGGCTCGTCGAAGTGGGCCCTGCGCGGGCTGACGCAGATCACCGCAGCGGAACTGGCACCAATGGGGATTCGGGTGAACGCGATACTGCCGGGCCCGGTCGCGACGCCGATGCTCGACGAATCGGTGCGTGCCGGGTTGGCCGCCCGCTCGATCTCCGGGCGAATCGGCCAACCGATCGAGCTCGCCGACGCGGTCGCGTTCCTCATCTCCGAACGGGCGTCCTTCATCACCGGAGCGGAACTGGTCGTCGACGGCGGCCAGTGCCTCCAGATCGGGTGACGCCGGCCCGTCGACCACCCTTTCACCAGCCAGCCATATATCGATCCGGAGGTCCGAATGAACAACCAGCGTCGCAGGCCGCTGTCGGTCGGCATCATCGGCGCCGGACCCGGCGGCCTCGCGTTGGGAATCTTTCTGCGCAAGGCGGGGTTTCGTGATTTCACCATCTTCGACCGAGAGGATGGCGTCGGCGGCACCTGGCGAATCAACCGTTACCCCGGCCTCGCTTGCGACGTGAAATCGCACCTGTACTCCTACTCGTTCGACCTGAATGCGAACTGGTCGCGGCTGTGGTCGGACCAACCGGAGATCCTGGCGTACTTCGAGCGGTGCGCTCAGCGCTACCGCCTCGCGCCGAACCTGCGGCTGCACACCGAGATCACCGCCGCGCACTGGGACGCCGCTACCGAGACCTGGGAGTTGACGACCAGCACCGGGGATCGGCATCGATTCGACATCGTGGTCTCGGCGGTCGGCCTGTTCACCCAGCCGGTGCTGCCGGACTTGGTCGAGGAGCAGCCGTTCACCGGCGTCGTCATGCACTCGTCGCGGTGGGACGATTCGGTGCCGATCGCGGGCTCGCGCGTCGCGGTGCTCGGTACCGGTTCGACTGCCGCACAGCTTATCCCGGAGGTAGCCAAGCAGGCCCAGCAGGTGTACTCGGTGCAACGGTCGCCGACGTGGATCCTGCCGAAGCCGGACCGTCCCTACACCGAGCGTGAGCGGCGAACATTCCGGTACGTCCCGTTCGCGAAGAAGTTCTATCGGACCCGGCTGTGGTTGCGCAGCGAATCCAACATCGCGGTGATCGAGGACGGCAGCGACAAGACGCAGTTGTTCAAGGCTGTCGCCGAGAACATGCTGAAGGCGGCTGTCCCCGACGAGGATCTGCGCAGTCGATTGACCCCCGAGCATCCGCTCGGTTGTAAGCGGTTGGTGTTTTCCTCCGAGTTCCTGCCCGCGTTGACCCAGCCCAATGTCGAGGTGGTGTCGAGTCCGGCGCGGTCGCTGCGCGCCCGCTCCCTGGTCACCGACGACGGCACGGAACGGGAGGTGGATGTGGTGGTGTGCGCGACCGGATACGCCGCCGCCGACTACCTCGGCGAGATCGACGTCGTCGGCGAGGATGGGGCCCGCCTGCACGACGTTTGGCGCGACGGTGCGCACGCCTACCTCGGCATGACCGTGCCTGCCTTTCCGAACTTCTTCATGCTGTACGGACCGAACACGAATGTCGGATCCAACAGCGTGATCTTCGTGCTCGAGGCGCAGGCCCGCTATGTCGTTCGGGCGCTGCGACATATGCGTCGCCGGCGTAAGTCCTATGTCGCGGTGCGGCCCGAGGCGATGGCCGAATTCACCCGCAAGATCGACCGGTGGATGGTCGGCACGGTGTGGACTACGCGGTGCAGCAACTATTTTCGTGCAGCGAACGGCCGGGTGGTCACTCAGTGGCCGCGCAGCGCCCGTGACTTCTGGAGTATGACGAGACGGTTCCGTGCCGCGGACTATCTCCTCGACGGCCCGACGGAGAGTGGGCGGGCCGGAAGCGGCCGGGCGTCCGGGCTTGCGCAGGAACCTTCGACAGCGACGGGATAGCGAACCATGGATAGGACCGACCTCGAGTTGCGCCTCGACCCCGCGCTGCGGCATCTGCTCGCCGCCCGGACGAATCTGTCGCCGGAACTACTTCCGGTAGTGCGGGAGTCGCTGAATGAGCGCAGAAGGGCGACCGTCGCGGCGGTCGACACCACCGGTGTCGATATCGCCGAGGACACCGTCGAACGTATCGACTCGGACCCGATCGCGGTCCGGATATATCGGGGCGGGACGGGCCACGCCCCGGGTGTGGTCTATCTGCATTCCGGCGCGTTCGTTCTCGGCAACCTCGATACCGATCATCGACAGTGCGTCGAACTGGCCCGCCGTGCCGCGTGCACGGTCGTATCGGTCGATTACCGTCTCGCGCCGGAGCATCCGTTCCCCGCCGCATTCGACGACGCCCTCGCCGCGCTAGGCTGGGTCGCCGAGAACGCGGACCGGCTCAGGATCGACCCGGAACGGCTGGCAGTGGCGGGGAGCAGCGCGGGCGGTGCGCTCGCCGCCGGGCTGGCGCAGCTGTCCCTCGACGGCGCCGCGCCTCGGCTGGTGTACCAGTTGCTCCACCAGCCGGTCCTCGATGATCGGCCGATGCCATCCAAGCAGGATTTCAGCACAACACCTGGATTCGACGGTCCCGCAACCGAACTGATGTGGCAGCACTATCTGCACGACACCAAGGCGACCGCCGCATCGGTGCCGGGTCGCCGCGACGGCATCGAGGGTCTGCCCGCCGCGTTCATCTCGTGTTCGGAACTGGATCCGTTGCGCGACGAGGCGGTCGACTACGCCGTGCGGCTGTTGCTCGGCGGAGTTCCCACCGATCTGCATGTCTTTGCCGGCACCTGCCACGGCTTCGATTCGCTGGTCCCCGAGTGGGAAACCAGCGCGCGATTGTTCGCGCTGCAGGGCGCGGCACTGCGCGCTGCATTGCATGCGGAGCCGGTGCAGCTGTCGCAGACCTCGAGCAGGCGCGGGGCCTAGCCCCCCGTCGCGCGGCCGCTCAGTACGGCGGCTCCTCGTCGTCGGTGGGGTCAGGTATTTGCTGCCAAGCCAGCGGGCCGGAGCCGACCGGTGCGGTGAGCGTGGCAGTGGGTGCGCTGGTGAGCCCGGCCGCGGGCGTGGTGACGAGGTTGTGGCCGTAGCTGCTGCGCCAGGCCACCTGCCCGCCCGGTGCCATCTGGGCGTGCCAGAGTTTCATCGTTTTGAGTTGATGGTGAAACGCGCAGAGGCACTGCAGGTTCGACCGCACCGTCCAACCACCGCGATCGGGACGGTGATAGTCGAACTCGACGACATGGTCGAGTTGGCACTGGGCCGCGGGCGTGCGGCAACCCGGGAACCGGCAGTGCCGGTCCCGAGCCCGCACCACGGCGGTGGTGGCGGCGTCGGGGCGGTATTCGAACGCGCCCGGTGGTGGATGATGGTGTCCGCCGTGCCCGGTGCAGGCCGCGGCGTCGAAAATCCGGTCGAGTTCGGCCGCGCCGTGACCGATGGCAGCGACGGTCCCGAACGGCGGCGGCGCGGGTGGGGCCGGTGTGCGGGGCGCGGGCACAACCGCACCGGGGCGCCGGGAGCCACGGGCACGGAAGGTACTGGTGCACAAACGGTCCTGCGTCGGCGTCCGCCCACTCATGGAGTCACTCAGGCTGCCCGGTGCCGGATCGGCAATGAGCCCTTCATCGGTGGCGATCTCGTGCAGCTCGGTGAGCATCCCCTGCCACGTCGCGTCCGCCGCGAGCTGTCGCGCCAACTCGGGATCGACCGGCCCATACCCGGGCAAATACGCCGGCTCCGAACGCAAACCGAGCAAGCTCGCGACGTCGATCCCGATCTGCACCAACGGAGTCCGTCGACGCAGTGATACCGGCGCGATTACCGCGGCGCAGTCCGAGCGCCCGCACTCGCAGCCCAGCCGATTCTCCCCGTGCACGAGCGCCAGGAACGCATCCACCATCCGGTACTGCCGATTGCGCCGGTCCTGCCCGCACACCGTGCCCGCAACCTCGGTGACGCGTTGCCACGCCGCCTCGGCCTCCACCGGGGACAGATCCACCTCGAGGCGCGCGAGCGGACCGACCCGCCGTTTGCGGATACGGCGGTCGCGTTCGGCCTCCTCGCGGCGGGCGGCGACCTCCGCGGGCGCGACCCGGATCAGAATGGTGTCGACCTCGCCCGCCAACGGCCCGGGCGAAAGCACCCGCGCCGCGGCAAGCATGTCCGGCTCCGCCAACGCGACCGTGCCGGGTGTGAAACCGAGAGTGTCGTGCACGATGCGACGCACCCGCGCGAAATCCAGCTCACCCGCGGCGAACGCCGCTCGCACCAACGGCAACCGCAGCCGCAGCTCCATCCCGACCACCGCGAAACCCTCGGCGACCGCCTTCGAACACCCCAACCGGACCGCGATCTCGGCCAACGCGTTATTGCCGCAATCCACGAAACCGTCCCGGCCCAGCTCGGCGTCGCGTTCGACCCAGGTCTCCCACAATCGCCCGGCCAGCACCACCTTCCGGTACGCCGCACAATTCTCCGCCACCGCGGCAGCAGCCAACTCGTCGAGCACCGCACCATCGTCGAGCACAGCACCATCATCAAGCACAGCGGCATCGACAAGACCAACAGTTGAGCTCCCCCCGAGCGTCATACCACCACGCTAGTCGAACATACGTGCGACAGCAAGACCCTCGCGTACCTCTTGTCCAAGATGCGGAAACTAAAGGACCACAACCAGTTTCGTAGCGGGACCGCCGGACTCTCCGTGGCGTTCGAGCTGATCGAGGCCGCCTGACGCTCGCCCATCCACAACGATTTGACACTAACTCGTGTGACATCGCGATGAGTTTTGCACCGCCGGTGCAGTCTGATCTGCATGGGCAGACTCATCTATGGCTTCAACGTGTCGGTGGACGGGTACATCGCCGATGCACAAGGCAACATCGACTGGGCCGATCCGAGCGAAGAACTGCATCAGTACTGGAACGACTTCGAGCGGGAGACCGCCCTGTCGTTCTACGGGCGGCGGCTCTACGAACTGATGTCCGCGTACTGGCCGACTGCCGACAAGGCCCCGGACGCCACCCCGCTGATCGTCGACTTCGCCCGCATCTGGCGCGACATGCCCAAGGTCGTGTTCTCACACACCCTGGAGTCCGTCGACTGGAACTCCCGTCTGGAACGCGGCGACCCGGTCGAGGTGGTGACGAAGCTGAAAGCCGAAACCGACGGCAGGCTGGAGGTGGCCGGCGCGACGCTGGCCGCACCGATCGTGCAGGCCGGACTGGTGGACGAATACCGGATCGTGGTCTCGCCCACCGCCGTGGGCGGCGGCACCCCGTTCTTCCCGACGCTGCCATCATGGATATCGCTGCGACTGTTGGAGAACCGCACCTTCCCGGGTGGCACCGTCCTGCTGCGCTACGAGGCGAAACGCGACTGATCGGACACACGCAGCCAGGCGAGGAGTCACTGGCGCAGTAGTTGCACCCCTCGTCCGTCCAGTTCGTCAGCGACTGTGGATGATCTCCCCGTCATCGTCAACAGCAGCGCCTCGCCTGTGCCACGCACCTCCGGGCCGCGGCCGGCCGACCAATCCATGTCCGTGGCTACCAGTCGCAGGCCACGCGTGCGCCGCGCGCCGCCGATCACCGGGCTCATCCGGGCGTAGTCCAACGATGCTCGAAGCCGGTCCTGTGGAATCGACCGGAAGGATCCCAGTGGTCGGCGAACGTCTTGTTGGTGGATGAGGCACTCGATGAGCGCCACACGACCGCCGTAGAGTGCGCCTGCCCCCGATGGTTCGGCGCCCCGGCGCATCAGCTCAACGATCTGCTGGGGCCGCTGGCCGGCAAAGCGCTCCATCGGGTTTGCGTTGAGCCGATTGATGTCCCCGCGATGGCGGACCATCTCGATCAACAAGCGAGGCCGGGTTTGATCGAGATAAGCGATCGTGTGCACGACCACATCCCGCACGGTCCATCCTTGACACAGGCTGGCCATGCTCCATTGCCGCGGTGTCAACGTGTCCAAGAAATCAGCGAACTCTGCCCGCTCCTGACGGGCGAGCATGCGAACGGTCGACATACCGCGTTGTTCTAACCGCGCCCGACGCCGACCAGCGCGTCCAACTCCCGCGCGATCGCGTCGTGATAGGCATCGATATGCGCCGGGTTGACCGTCCGGAACCAGCCGTCCGGAAACGGTGCGTGCTTGTAGGTTTCGATGGTCATCGATCGGGTGAACAACGTGACGCCTGCACCCGGCTCGGTGAAATGGTAGGTAATCGTCATCCGGCCCTCGCGGCCGCCATTACCATCGGCGTCGTGCCCGAGGCGGCCGACCGAGTTGAACACGAACATCCGTGGCCGGATCGCAATCGCGCAGTGCCACGTGAAGATTCGGCTACCATCCGGGCCGGCCTCCACCCACGTGTCGCCCACCTTCAGTGGCACCTCGGGGAGATTGCCGACGTGGACGCTGCCCGGATAGGTCTTCGTCCAGTTCGCCGGGTTGGTGACGAAATCGTAGATCGTCTCGGCCGGGTACGTGAATGCGGTGGCCGAACTCGTGGTGACGGTTCCCAACGTCGCTTCCTTTCGCGCTCACGCGTCCTGCGGTGACTGATGACGGACCGAAATACCGTTCGCCAGCAGCCCTTTTCGAAGTGCTGTGACGGTGCCGAGATCTTCGAGCGCTGCAACGGTCCGGCCCAGTCCGGTCAGCGCGATGGTTTCGTCCTGCATGCCGCCGAGACCTGCGGTGATCAGGGCCGCGACGTAGGCGTAAGCCGCGGCCTGCCGGTAGCGAAACCACAGTTCCTCCTGCCCGATCTCCGGCCCGCCCGCCCTGGACAGGGCGTGTCGGTACCGGTCGAGCAGGTCCCGTTCGTTGGCGGTGCGGTCTGCGGTCGTCATGCCGGTCACCAGCGTGTACGCGAGGTCCCGGGTCGGATGGCCGCGTCGCACTGCCTGCCAGTCCAGCAGTCCGACCCGGCCGTCGCGAACGAAGGTGTTGCCCGGATGAGCGTCGCCGTGCAGCACGGTGTGCGGTGCTTGGTCGATCAGGCGCGCGACCGCGGGGTAGTTGTCGATGATGAACCGGCCTGCCTCCACCGCTATCCCGGTGTGCCCGGACAGCCGCCGCACCGACCGGCGCATCATCGACCCGACCAGTGGCACACTCGGATCCGCTGATCCGGCGTGGAGCCAGCCGAGCGGGACGCGGGCATTGCCGACGTCGGGCAGCCGGCCCCAGAACGTGCCATGCAGGTGGGCGAGCAAGTCGACCAACTGTGCCGCCCGCTCGGGTGTGAGCGGGTGGACGGTATCGGGAAACTCGCAATCGCCGGCGGTGAGATCTTCCAGCACGATGACGAATCGTCCTGTCGGAGAGTCGAATGCGGAGCCGTAGAGCCGAGGAATGCCGGTGAGTTCACCGGCGAGTTCGGCGTAGAAACGCACCTCGGTCTCCGCGAGCCGGCCGAGTTCGCCGATCAAGCGGTTGGGGACCGTGTCCGCAGCCATCTTCACGAACACCGTTGGTGGTACGCCATCGCCGGTGAGGGCGAGCAGCGCGCGCGAGGTGGTGCCATTTGTCCCACCGATCCGGGTCACCGAGGCGACCGGGCGGTTCATGATCCGAGACAATGTCGCCGCGTCCAGGTCGTCGATCTTCCGGGGAAAATCTCGCGCGCCGCGGACGATTGCGTCGGTCGCCACCCGCGCCGCACCGCGGCCCAGGTGCATAGCGACACCGATCAATGGTTTCACCCGTGCGGCGACATGCGATCCGCTTGGTCCGGGCACTGTGTTCGAACTCAATCCAGTCACCTTTCGACGCGAATCCAACCTTTACAGATCGTGCTGCAAATGTCACGCTAGCGAATAGTGAATCCCGCTCCGCGTTTCGGTGCGGGCGAACCGCGGAAGGTGACGCTGTGACGATTTCGAAGGTGGATTTCGATCCGTTTTCCGAGGACTACTTCAACGATCCGCACGAGACCTACCGCCGCCTTCGCGACGAAGCGCCCGTCTACTACAGCGACCAATACAATTTTTACGCGCTGAGTCGGCACGCGGATGTCGCGGTCGCGTTCAAGGACTTCGAGACCTTTTCTTCCGCCGACGGCATCACCCTCGCGGACTTCCAGGAAGACCGGCCCCCGCAAACCCCATCGATCATCATGATGGATCCGCCCGACCACCGACAGTTGCGCAGCCTGGTCAACAAGGTGTTCACCCCGCGTGCGATCGGGGCGCAGGAGCCTTTGGTGCGCCAGTTGATCGGTCATTACCTGTCGCAGGTCGATCCGGCGGGGTTCGACGCCGTGGCGGATTTCTCGGCGCTGTTTCCGGTGGAGGTCATCACCACCATGCTCGGCGTTCCTGCGGAGCACAGTCAGAATATTCGGGAGTGGCTGGATATCAGCTTGCAGCGTGCGCCGGGTGAACTGGGCGTGAGCCAGGCCGGCCTCGACGCGATGATACAAACCGCGATGGTCTACTTCGGCGTCATCGCGGACCGTCGCGCAGATCCGCGCGACGACATGATTTCTCGTTTGATCGCGACCGAGGTCGAGCGTGACGATGGTGGGTCGAAGACCCTCGACGACATCGAGATCGCGGGCTTCGCCACGCTGCTCGGTGGCGCCGGTGCGGAAACGGTGACCAAACTCGTCGGCGCCGCCGTGGTCCTGTTCGCGCGCCACCCGGAGCAATGGGCCCAGTTGCGCGCGGATCGATCGGCCATTCCGGCCGCCGTCGAGGAGGTGCTGCGCTACGCAGCGCCCGCGCAGTACGCCATGCGCTCGACCCGCCGTGACGTGGAGCTGCACGGCATCACGATTCCGGCCGGGAGCACGATCATGCTGATCGAGGCGTCGGCCAACCGCGACGAGCGGGCGTTCACCGACGCCGACCGATTCGATATCAATCGTGACCGCTCGCAGGCACAGAACCTCGGGTTCGGCTACGGCATCCACAGTTGCCTCGGAGCGGCGCTTGCCCGGATGGAAAGCGCGATCGCGTTCGAGCACCTGCTCGATTTCATGCCGGAGTACGAGGTGGATTTCGACAACCTGCGCCGGGTGAATATGACCAGTGTCGCCGGCTATTCGAATGTGCCCGTCCGCGTGCGGCGTTGAGCCGTCCACGGCAAGTGCGCACCAGCTGATTCGTGTCCGCCCATCGAAAGGATCTCCGAATAGATGCCAGCGCAAACCATCGAACTGGCCACCGCTCGACTCGTCCGTCGTTCCGGCGCGAGCCGCTCGGCTCACCGGCTCGACGTGATCGGCCATGACGTGGCGGAGGTGATCTCGGCGGCCGGCGGGACGCTCTTCGATCGAGCGCTCGGCGGGTGGGATGTCTGCGTGTACGCCACCGACGGCGGCGACTCCCGGGCTCTGCGCATTCTGGGACTGACCGGCTTGCCGCTCGAGGAGGGCATCTCGTCTGCCAAGGCGGGTCCGCGGGCGCTCGCGGTGTCGGCCGCCGCCTTGGCGACAGACGAACGGGTGCGCGACTACCTCTCGGCCGTGCTCGAGTGCGGTGATGTCGAGGTGACGATCTTCGGCGAAGGTCTGCCCTCGATGACGACCGCATCCGGTCCGGCCCGGCGTCGAATGAGTTTGGCGGCGAGGGCATTCAAGGGTTATGCACTCGACGCGGCGGCGATTCCGCACGGCGAGATCGAGCGCGAGGAGTACTTCGGCGCGGAGTGTATCGGCTTCTAGTGGCCGGCGATCTCAGCGGACCGGGACGCCTGACTCGTCCGTGGGCACGGCGAAGTCGACCAGTCGGCGGGCGTTGGACAACGTAGTCACGACACAGCTGCCGAGCGGGCCGCGGCGGTCGTAGATGGTTGCCGTACCAACCGAGATCCCCTCGGCTGCAATGGCATTGTCCGCGCGGAGACCGATTTCATGTCCGATTGGCAACCGCGAAAGGGTGAGTGTCATATCCGTGTTGATGTAACCAGCGCCCTGGGAACCCCAGTGGCATACGTGATTGGTGGTATCGCCGACCATCGCCGCGCGCTGGAACGGAGAGAGGGGTTCGCCCTCAACTAGCGGGGGCATGCTCTGCCAGGAGCTCTTGCGGTCCGCATTCTGGTTTGCCGCGAAGTCATGCGTCCAGTCGCGGTCACCACTCTTGAACAGTGGCGGCGACCCGTCGGGTGACAGCAGACCTTCGGGCGGCATCGGCAGGTCTATGGCCGGGCTCCACAACTGCCCCGGCGGCGCGGAACCGGTCATCAGGAACGCCGCCGACGCACGGACCCGTACTTGCCCGTCCTGCACGATGGCAGCGTCCGCGACAAGGATCCGCTTGCCCTCGCGGACGACCTCGCTTCGGAGCTCGACGGGCGCGTTGAGCACCGGGCGGAACAGTTCCGCGGTCATCCGGGCGGGGACGAACCCGGGCGGGCAGTGCTCCTCGAGCTCCCTGGCCAACAGCCCGCAGACGACCGGACCGCTCAACTGTGTTGGCGCCCAATGGCTCACCGCCAGATCTTCCGCGACGAGCCGATCACCGTGCTTGGTGAGAAAGCTGACCATCTGTGTCCCACTTCCACTGGCTGTCAACGCAATCATGCGATCTACCACGCCACGGCCCTTGCCGCGATGGGCATCGCGCCGCCCCGCACGCCCCCGTGCATGGAAATGGCCGGCAACAACAGCCGATTCAGGTGTTGTTGCCGGCCTTCCCACGTGCGCCGGTGAACTACTTCAGGCAGCTACCGGCGTCGACGGGCATCGTGAGGCCGGTGATGTAGCGCGCCTCGTCCGAGGCCAGGAACAGCACGGCATTGCTGATGTCGACCGCCTCGACCCACGGGATCGGCAGAGTGTGAAACATCTGGGCGATCGGTGCCATGTCCTCGGCGGTGGGGTTCTCCAGGTCCGGGCGGAACATGTCGAAGGTGCCCTGGTTCATCACCATCGGCGTGTTGACATGAGTCGGGTGTACCGAGTTGCAGCGAATCATCTCGTTGCCCAACTCGACTGCGAAGGTGCGCATGAGTCCGACGACGCCGTGCTTCGCGGCGATGTACTGGCCGCAGTGCGGGTAGGCCTTCAGGCCGCCGACCGAGCTGGTGAGAATGATCGATCCGCCGCGTCCGCCCGCGCGGATGTGCGGAACGGCGGCCTTGACCGACTTCCACACCCCGGTCAGGTTGACGTCGATCATGATCTGGAACTCGTCTTCGGCGGTCTTGTCCAGCGGCTCGCCGCCATTGCCGATGCCCGCGTTGGCGACGACGATGTCGAGCCGGCCGAGTTGCTCGACACCCGCGTCGACCGCGGCCTTGACCGCGTCGTAGTCGCGCACGTCCGCCTCGGCGGTGTAGATCCGCCGGTCGAGCGCCTCGACGAGCGCGACGGTCTCGGCCAGATCGGCAGGAGTGGACGGCGGAATCGCGCTGTCGGTCACCGCCTTACAGACATCGATCGCAATGATGTCGGCGCCCTCCTGCGCCAGCCGAACCGCATGGCTGCGGCCCTGGCCACGCGCCGCCCCGGTGACAAAGGCGACTTTGCCTTCTACTCGTCCCGTCATCTGTTTCTCAATTCCCTTCGGAGCGCTCTGGCGAGTTTGGATTTTCGGTGAAGTCGATGTGCAGCTCGGTCAGCCCACGAAGGATGAAGGTGGGCTCGTAGGTGTACCGGCGGTCGTCGATCGGACCGTGCTTGTCCTCGTTGATGCGGATCTCGGACATCCGGTCGAGCATCCGTTCGATCGTGACGCGGCCCTCGACGCGGGCGAGCGGACCACCCGGGCAGGAATGCGCGCCGCGGGCGAATGCCATGTGCTCGCGGACGTTCTTGCGATCGAGCTTGAACGTGTGCGGATCCTCGAACCGGCGCGGATCGCGGTTGATGGCGCCGGCGGCGTACATGACGACCGAGCCGACCGGAATATCGACACCGCCGAGTGTGGTGTCCTTCTTGGCCAACCGGAACCCGCTCTTCACCGGGGCGTCCATCCGCAGCGATTCTTCGACGAAGTTCGGGATGAGGCTCCGGTCGTCGCGCAGCGCCTGCTGCACGTCGGGCCGGTCGCCGAGCACGCGGACCGACGCGGACAACAGCTTCGTCGTGGTTTCCTGCCCGGCCGCGAAGAGGAAGGTGGCGGACCGCACGACGTCGATGACCTCCGGGGTCGAGCCGTCCGGGTACTTGGCGGTGGCAAGGGCGGTCAGGATGTCGTCCTGCGGGTTCGCTCGCCGATCGGAGATGAATTGACTGAACTTCTCGTCGAGCCACTCGAGCGGGTTGAGGCCGACGGCCTCCTTCAGGAGGCTGCCCACGGTCGAACCGGGGCGAGGCGCACCGAGCGCTGCACGGAACTCGTCGTGGTACTCCTCGGGGACGCCGAGCATATCGGCAATCACCAACAGCGAGAACGGCTTGGCGTAGGCCTCGAGGAAGTTGCACTTGCCGTCGGCGATGAACTCGTCAAGCTGCTGGTCGGCGAGGCGCCACATGAACTCCTCGTTCTCCTTGAGCCGCTTCGGCGTAAGGAGCTTGAAGAGGACCGACCGCGCATTCGTGTGCTCGGGCGGATCCATGGTCACCATGTGCTCGTTCATCGGCATCAGGTGGCGGTTCTGTGCGATCAGCTCCGTGATGTCGTCACCGACCACCTCGAACGGGAGCGGCGGAAACGGGCCGGCCACCGCGACGCACGAGGAGAAGGTGTCGCTGTCCCTGAAGACCACGTTGGCCTCTTCGGCGCCGGTCACTGCGTAGACGCCGTAGTGCGGTTCCCGCGAGACCGGGCACTTGTCGCGCATGTAGTCGAACCACGGTTGCGGATCGGGTACCAGGGACGGATCGGTAAAATAATCGACCGTTTCGAAATCGGTCACGCGGGTTCTCCTAACCAGGGCCGACTGGGCGGCGGCATTGCGAGTGTCTCGTTCTTGATTTGGAAGAATAGTACTCTCGGTAGCGAAGAGGAACCCTCGGTGTCAGATCTGCTGGCGGCAGTCCTCTATTTTCGTCAAGAGCTCGGGCATTCGAACGCATCGACTCGGTGCGGGCCGGCAAGGGAAGCGCCGGCCGCACCCACTTGTCCGGGAGTCCCCGCCACTGACTCTGCTGATGTTCCGGCAGACATCGAGTCTCTCCGAGAGGCCGATAGGGATCGGTAGCCGGACACCGGTTGCTTCGGCAACGGCGGCGCATGCTCGCTACCTTGGTTACCGATTGACCGATGCTTCTCGCGCTCGCGCGCACTGTCCATTGGCGTCAGCCGTTCAACCTGGAGGTCGCCTTGCGCAATTCCCTCACTCGCGCCGCCCTATGGTCTGCGGCCGCAACCGAACGCGCCGCACTGGCCGATGACCTCGCTGGTCTTCACGAGGCGCAGTGGGCGCAGCAGTCGCTGTGCGGACGGTGGGTGGTAGAGGAGGTCGTTGCTCACCTTACGGCGGCGGCGAGTATCGGCGCGCTTCGTTGGTTTGGGAGTGTCCTGGGGGCACGGTTCGACTTTGACCTGCACAACGACCGGCGTCTGGCCGAGTACCGAGGCGCGACCCCCGCCGAGACGCTGGAGTGGTTCCAGCGGGTCGTCACCAGCACGACGTCGGCGCCGGGTCCGACCGCGGCGTGGCTTGGTGAGGTGGTGGTGCACGCGCAGGACATCCGGCGGCCGCTCGGGTTCGGGCGCACGCCCGCTGTCGAGACGGTCACCGAGGTTGCCCGCTTCTACGCCCGGCGAGACTTCACCGTGGCCGGCCGCAGCACCATCGAAGGTCTTCGTCTCGAAGCGACCGACGGGCCCTTCACGACGGGAGCCGGCCCGTTGGTCAGCGGCACGACCCTGGCGCTCACGATGGCCATGGCCGGTCGTGGTGCCTACTGTGACGACCTCGCCGGGCCGGGCGTGCCGACACTGCGGGACCGCTGCACAATCTGACTGCCTCGCTGACCAGCGGCATCGATGCGGTCGCGGTGGAGGCACGTCGACGACCGCCTCATACGGCGAGCGCGAAGGCGCCGTGCCCGCTCTGGCGCACAACTGACCGCTGGGTGTTACATGGCGGGACGGCCGCAACACCGGCGTCGGCCTGCTTGCACTGGAGGCTTCGTGGATGTGAGTGGAACCGAACGGGTGCTCGACGAACTCGGCTACTACCTGCTCGCCGGTGCCGGCGGCACGGGCCCGGCGACGTTGATGGACGAGGCGCGGCGCGGCGAGGAGCTCGGCTTCGGCAGCGCGTTCATCTCCGAACGCTGGAACGTGAAGGAGGCGTCCTCGCTGTCCGGCGCCGCCTGCGCGGTGACGAGTCGGATGCAGATTGCCACTGCTGCGACGAATCACAACACACGTCACCCGTTGATCACCGCCTCCTGGGCGACGACGATGCATCGGCTCTCCGGCGGCCGGTTCACGCTCGGGCTGGGCCGTGGCATCGCCGCTATGTACAACGCCTTCGGCGTGCCCGCGGTAACCACCGCCCAGCTCGAGGACTTCGCCGGGGTGATGCGGCGGCTGTGGCACGGCGAGGTGATCTTCAACCACGACGGACCGATCGGCAAGTATCAGGTGCTCTTCCTGGATCCCGACTTCCGCGAGGACATCCGGCTTGGTCTGGTGGCGTTCGGTCCGCAGACCCTGGCGCTGGGTGGGCGGGCATTCGATGACGTCATCCTGCACACCTACTTCACGCCGGAGACGCTGCAGCGCAGTGCGCGGATCGTGAAGGACGCGGCCGAGCAGGCCGGACGCGACCCGGACAGCGTGCGGGTGTGGTCGTGTTTCGCGACTGTCGGCGATCATCTGCCCGAGGAGGTACGGCTGAAGAAGACCGTTGCGCGGCTGGCGACCTACCTACAGGGCTACGGTGACCTGCTGGTCAAGACGAACAGCTGGGATCCGGCTGTGCTGCAACGCTTTCGCGATGACTCGGTGGTCACCTCGATTCCCGGCGGGATCGATGCGAAGGCCACGCCCGAACAGATCGAGCACATCGCGACGCTGCTGCCGGCCGAATGGCTCGAACCCGCGGCTACCGGATCGGCACAGCAGTGCGTCGACCGCATCCGCAAGGAGTTCGAGTACGGCGCCGACGCGCTGATCATGCACGGTGCCACGCCGGACGAGCTCGAGCCCATCGTGCAGGCGTACCGCGAAAGCTAGTGCTGCTAAGCCGATTCGGCCGGTCGGGCCCGGATATGCGCGCGCTCGCCCTGCTTGCCGAACAGGCTGAGGAACTCCACCGCCGCGCCGTCGGCGGCACCGAACCAATGCGGCACGTGGGTGTCGAATTCGGCCGCCTCGCCGGGCCGCATGACGATGTCGTGTTCACCGAGCACGAGACGCAGCCGGCCGTTGAGCACGTAGACCCACTCGTAGCCCTCGTGCGTTCGCAGCGTTGGTTCGCTTCGGCCGCTGTTCGCCGGAATGACGAGCTTGTAGGCCTGGATGCCGCCCGCGCGGCGGGTGAGCGGCAGGACGGTCATGCCGAACCGGGTCTCCGGCCGCAGGTGGATGCGCGGGTCGCCGGTGGGTGGCGCATCCACGAGTTCGTCCAGCGTGACGCCGTGTGCACGGGCCAGCGGGAGGAGCTGCTCGAGCGTCGGGCGACGATCGCCGGATTCGAGCCGCGACAACGTGCTGACCGATATCCCGGTCGTCGCGGACAGCTCCGCGAGCGTGGTGTCACGCTGCTTGCGTAGGGCACGCAGGCGTGGTCCCACCGCGTCCAGCGCCTCGTCGATGTCGTCCGGCATATGGGTCAGTTTGCCACATTGGCAAACAAGTTTGCACAAATCGCGGATCTGCAGACATGGTTGTCATCAGGAGGTGGTCGGAATGACCGATGAGCTGAAGAGTGAATACGACGTAGTGGTGATCGGCGGCGGCGCTGCCGGACTGAGTGGGGCATTGACGCTGGCTCGCGCGCGTCGATCCGTGGTCGTGCTCGATGCCGGCGAGCCGCGCAATGCGCCGGCCGAGGGCGTGCACGCGCTGCTCGGCCGCGAGGGGATCGCGCCCGCCGACCTGCTCGAACTGGGGAGGGTCGAGGTCCGTGGGTACGGCGGACGGGTGGTACGCGCCGAGGTGACCGGTGTGGCGCGCAACGGCGACGGATTCGCCGTGACCGTCGCCGACGGAAGTACGGTGCAGGCCCGCCGGATACTGCTCACCACGGGCTTGGTCGACGAACTACCCGACATTCCCGGGCTGCGTGAACGTTGGGGCCGGGACGTGATCCACTGCCCGTACTGCCATGGCTGGGAGGTGCGGGACAAGGCAATCGGGATCCTCGCCACCGGCGCCGAGGCAGTGCACAAGGCGCTGCTGCTTCGGCAGTGGAGCTCCGACATCACGCTCCTGTGCCACAGCACGGAGGCGCCGAGCGGTGAAGCGGCCGAACAGCTCACGGCTCGCGGAATCCGCGTAGTCACCGGTGTCGTGACCGGAATCGACACGGTCGACGATCGACTGCAGGCGCGTTTGGCGGATGGCACACTCGTTCCCCTCGAAGCGCTGGTCGTGGCGCCGCGGATGGTCGCGCGCAGCGGCCTGCTGAGCGCACTGGGCCTGCATGCGGTGGAGCATCCGTCCGGCATGGGTGAGCAGGTCCCCGCCGATCCGACCGGACGAACCGCCGCGCCCGGTGTGTGGGCGGCCGGAAACGTCACAGATATCATCGCCCAGGTCGGAACGGCCGCGGCGGCAGCCACCTTCGCGGCGGCGCAACTGAACGCCGACCTGGTTCTCGAGGACACCGACCGTGCCGTCGCCGCGCAACGCGAGCGGGTATCGGTATGAACGAAAGGACGAGGCCCGTGGCCGAGGAGTTCGACAAAGAGTTTTGGGAGCAGCGTTATACCGGCGACCAAAGCATGAACCCTGACCGGCAGCCGAACCCCTACCTGTTGAGTGCGGCACGCGATCTTGTCGTCGGCAGCGCACTGGACGCCGGTTGTGGTGAAGGCGCGGAAGCGATCTGGCTTGCCGAACACGGCTGGACGGTCACCGCGCTCGACTTGGCCGAAGGAGCGTTGCAGCGGGCGCGGCAACGAGCCGCAGCGCATGGCAGTGGGATCACGTCCCGGATCGAGTGGCGCCAAGTCGATCTCACCGGCTGGAAGCCGGCCGATGAAAGATTCGACCTGGTGTGCAGCAACTACGTACACCCGACCGGATCGCACGAGGAAATGGTGCGCCGACTCGCGGCAGCGGTTGCGCCGGGCGGCACATTGCTCGTGGTGGACCATCTGCGCACCGACGGCCACGGGCATGGGCATGGCCACGGCCATGGGACGCACACCCGGTCGGATGAGCCGATGGTGACGCGCGCCGTCGATGACCTCAGCGCAGGAATCGATACCGACGAATGGGAAATCGTTGTCGCACAAGAGCACACCCGTATCGTGGCCGCATCCGACGGCGAAGAAAAGATGCTGCACGACGCGGTTCTGGTGGCGCGCAGGCGATCCTGAGGGCCGGTCATGTGCCGGCGAGATACCCGTCCGGGGGAATAATTCCGGCGACCAGCGCATCGACGAACCCGTCGAACCGACTGATCATGTCCGCGAAAGCGGTTTGGGCCAGCACGCTGTAAAGCAGCATGCCGATGAGCGCTTCGGCGATGGCGTTTATGTCCGTGTCGGCCCGGATTTCGCCGTCGTCGGCTGCGGCGGTGAGACGTTGCACCAGCCCCTCTCGCTGCGGGCTGGCAAGCAGTGCGTAGAGCGTCTTGTCGTCGGGGTTCGCGATCGCGGTCGCGACGAGCGCGCGCACCAGCGCCGCACCTGCGGGTTCGGCAAAAAACTCACCGTGCTCGACCAGCCAGGTGCGTAGATCCGCGGCGATGTCGCCGGTGTTCGGCAACGGGAACGACTCGCCGGGTCCGTACGCGTCGAGTACGGCCTCGGCCACCATCGGCGCCTTCGACGGCCAGCGCCGATACACGGTTTGCTTGCCGACACCGGCGCCCACGGCGACCCGATCCATGGTCACGCCGGCGTATCCGTGCTGGATTAGCAGTGCGCGGGTGGCATCGAGGATCGCCCGGTGCACGTGCGCATCGCGGGGGCGTCCGCGACTGGGGGAAGACATATCCGCAGCCTAACCGCCTGCTGGATCGACAACGTGCGTCGAAAATTCGTCGGACCGGTTCCCGGATCGAGTTCTGTCGGGTACATTCGCCAATACCGAGACCACTAGTCTCGTATTTTGGCGATGATGTGCATCGCTGCCGACAAGAGGACCACCATGACGTATCCGACAACCGTCTCGGTCGTGCCGACAGACTGGGATCAGATCACCCCGGAATGGATGACGGCGGTGCTGGCTCCGCATCACCCGGGCGTCCGGGTCGCTGCGGTCGAACTGCTGACCCGCGACGACGGAACGAATCGGTGCGCCCGCCTGGGCCTGACATATTCGGAGGGTTGTGGTCCGGCAACCGTGTTCGTCAAGGCCGCCGAGCCGGACCACAAGGAGCTCATTCGTCTCACCAGCGGGATGTTCCACGAGCCGCGGCTGTTCATGTGTGGTGCCGAACTCCCACTCGAGCATCCGGATGTATACGCAGCGCTGATCGATGAGGACGACTACGACTTCCTATTGGTGATGGAGGACCTGACCGCCCGTGGCGCGGATCCGCGCGACGGACTGCGGCCGCTCACGGTGGAGCAGGCGGTGAGCGGAGTTCGCGGGCTTGCTCGATTGCACGGAAAATACTGGGGGAAAAGACTTTCCGAAGATTGCTCGCTGAATTGGGTAGAGTCGTTCGTGCCATGGAACGGAATGGAGATGGCGCCGCTGTCGAACGCGTTGGACCTACTCGGCCCCGATGCCCCGGACGAGGTGATGGAGCTGACCATCGACCTGCTCGTCGACGATATCTGGAAGCCCTATATCCGCAGCCTGGTTCGCGCACCACAGACCCTGCTGCACGGCGATCCGCATGTCGGGAATACCTACGTCCTGCCGAATGGCGAGGTGGGCTTTCTCGACTGGCAGGTGGTCCGGCGCGGCAACTGGTCGCTCGACGTGGGCTATTTCATCCAGGGCGCCTTAACGGTTCGGGATCGCCGACGGGCCGAGCGGTATCTGCTCGCCGAGTACCGCGATGCGCTCGATCTCCCGCCCGACGAGCTGCCGTCCGTGGACGAGATCTGGCTGCGGTACCGTGCCTCGGTCGCGCACGGTCTGACGATATGGCTGTGTACCGCCAGCGCGGGAGAACTGTGGCAGCACCCGTATATCGCACTCGCGCTCGCGGAACGGTATTCGACGGCGTTTGCCGATCTGCGCACTGCCGAGGCGCTGGCCCAACTCTGAGCAGGCATGATCAGGGCCGTTGCAGCGGGGTCACGGCGATCTCGACGTAATCCGCTACCGGCTCGAACCCGATCCGCTGGTAGATCGAATTCGACACCTCGTTGGCCAGGTCCGTGAAGAGCACAGCCTCGGTTGCGCCGCGGTCGAGGGCAAGTTGCGCGGCAGCCGCGGTGACCGCCGAACCGTATCCGCGGCCGCGCCTTTCGCGCGGGGTGTACACCGGCCCGATGCGGGAGACGCCGAATCGGGCACGACGCGGGACGGCGAACGCCACCGGAGTGTCGCTCACCCGCCAGAACACGAATGCGTCGCCGCCGGCCATCATTCGGTCGATGACGATGCGCAGTTTCTCGAGTCCGGACGGAGCGCGCGCGAATGCTTCGACCTGGAACTCGTCGAACCAGGCAGCGAGCAAGTCGATGTCGTCGGTCGTCGCCATCGTGGCCGTGCCCGGCACGTCGGCGGGCGGATGCAGTGTCGCGAGCCGATACAGCCGTTCGTCGACGGCGATCGCTGCCGTTGCGCCGGTGGACGCGGCCCAGGAGTGCCCGAAAGTGATTGCCGTATCGCGTAATCCATGTACAGCGGCGATTTCCGGCCCGACCGCCGTCAAGGTTTCCGCCACCTCGGGAATTGCCGTTGACGGGAGACCGGAGACGAGAAACGGATACCCCGGCGACCGAAGCGCCGCGCCGACCAGGTCAGAGCCGGTCCACACCGTCACCATCAACAGGCCGTCGGCCGCCGGCGGTGCGGCCAGCACACCCAGTTCGAATGTGTGCCGCACAGGATCACGCCGATAGACCTGTTCGGCGAGCGGACGGAACTCGTCGAGTGTGTCGTGCAGCCGGACCTCCATGTGGTCAGCATGGGCGGGCGGTGCGGGGTGTTCAAGTGGATATTCGTGGCCCGAAACGTGTCGTACCCCGTCGGTAGGCTTTCGAATATGGGTTCGACGCCGGATGCTGCGGGGGTGCTGGAGGCACTCCGTACTGCAGTGTCCGCTGTCTCGGAGCTGGACTTCGGGGCGATGTCGAGCGAGGAGCGTCTCGGGGTGCTTCGAGAACTCGAGAGTGTAGCTCGTAAGCAAGTAAGTATCGTTCATGAGGTGCTGTATTTATTCGCGGCGCAGCGAGTTCCCGGCGAGTTAGGCGGGCAGCATTTGCATCAGGTGGTCGCGGATGCGTTGCGGATCAACCGGTCTGACGCGAAGAGGCGGTTCGATACTGCCGAGGACCTCGCATCACGACGGTCGTTTACCGGCGAGCCACTCGAGCCCGAACTGCCCGCCACCGCCGCGGGAGTACGCGACGGGGTAATCGGGGATCGGCATGTGCAGGTGATCCGGTCGTTCCTGCAGCACCTCCCGGCCGCGGTCGACGCGGGAACGCGGGAGCAGGCCGAGGCGCAGCTGGCCGGGTTCGCCACGAACGTGCGCCCGGACGAATTGAAGAAGATCGCGGACCGGCTTGCGGCGTATCTGAACCCGGATGGCGAGTTCTCCGACAATGATCGCGCCCGGAAGCGTGGGATCTGGCTCGGTAGGCAGGGCCCGGATCTGATGAGCAGCATCAACGGCCTGATCGATCCGGAGCTGCGGGCGTATCTGGAGCCGATCCTGGCCTGGCTTGCCGCGCCGGGTATGTGCAATCCGGCGGACGCAACACCGACTGTTGAGGGTGGACCGAACGAGGATGAGGCCACGCGCGATACCCGCTCGATGGGGCAGCGGCAGCACGACGCGGTGAAAGCGATGTGCCGCAGCCTGCTCGCGTCCGGCGAGTTGAGGCAGCACCGCGGGCTCCCGGTGACGGTGATCGTCTCCACCACGCTGGGTGACCTCACCGAACTCGCGGGTGTCGCCACAACCGCGGGCGGGTCGCTACTCCCGATCCGCGACCTGGTTCGCCTCGCCGCCCACGCGAACCACTACCTCGCGGTCTTCGACGACATCGACAACCGCCCGCTCTACCTCGGGCGTGCCAAGCGGATCGCGAGCCCGGATCAGCGGATCGCGCTACACGCCCGAGACGTCGGCTGCAGCTTTCCCGGCTGCAACGTGCCGGGCTACCTGGCCGAGGCTCATCACGTGCAGGAGTGGGCAGACGGTGGAGCCACCGACATCGACAACTTGACCATGGTCTGCCCCGAACACCACAAACTCGCCGGTCCCGCCACCGACCAGTGGCACAGCCATCGGACCAGGCGTGGCAAGACCGCCTGGACACCGCCGTGCCACGTCGACCCCCGACAACGCCTACGTATCAACCGCTTTCATCACCCAGCCGAGGTCCTGGTGAATGGCGACACCGACCCGCCCTGAATCGGCTAGCGGATCCCGTCCCACAGCGCCCGCTCATCCCCGGCGGGATCGTCGACTTCGGTGACGGTGACGGTGTCGGTCAACAAGCCGGTCGCTCGACGCTCGGTGTCGTAGGCGGACCAGCCGGGATTGCCAGTGGTGGCGAACGAGACCCATGCGCCGTGCGCCGCAGCCGAGATCCCCGGGGACGGGTTCGCACCGACGAGCGGAAGCGCGCTATCGAACGCGTGCGTGCCGAAGACGAATGGCACTTCCGTCGCATGGCACGAGCCGAGCAGCTGATTGTCGGCGGGATCCAGAGCGTCGAAGCGGTACACCCAGGTCGGCGCGCCACCGCGTGCCTCGGCGACCCGCAGTGCCGGGATCCGGAAGAACCAGTCGGACACCACCGCGGCAAGCACATCGCCTGCGCCGGCATCGGGACGGTTTCCTTGGTAGACCGCGACCTCGTTCGCGCCCAGTCCGTACACACCGGCGGAAGCCGCGAGACCGTCGTCGTCGATGAAGTCGATGGCACCGGGTGCGACGAGGAACAAGCGCGCTTCGTCCCGCGTGCAGCCGACCAGCAGCGGCACGCCCGCCCCGGCGCCGGCCGCGAACGCGTCGAGCGGCACGGCGGGCAGCACAGTGCCGTCCACGGTCGGCGCGAACGGTAGCAGGCTCAGCGCAAGCGAACCCCACTTCACCGGATCCACACCGGTCTGTACCTCGGTCACCAGGTCCGAAGCGGTCTGCACCAGCCGGTCGAGCGGAACCTCCCGGAGCGCGTCCCGGCTCGCGGGCACGCCGAGCGCGTCGGCGAGATAGCCGCCGACCATTCGGCCCTGCTCCTCGGTCAGCGTGTTCGCGCCCGCGCCGGACTGCGTGATCGCCTGCGCGAACAGTCCGTCCGCCAGTGGCATGGCCAGCAGCGTGGTGATGCTCATCGCTCCCGCCGACTCGCCCGCGACCGTCACCCGGGTTGGATCGCCGCCGAACGCGGCGATGTTGTCCTGCACCCAGCGCAGCGCGGCGACCTGATCGAGCAGGCCGAGATTCGCGATGCCGTCGCCGAGGTACAGAAACCCCTCCGCCCCGAGGCGGTAGTTGATGGTCACGCACACGACCCCGTCGCGCGCGAACGCGCTGCCGTTGTACATGTCGACCGAGCCCGACCCGTTCATGAACGACCCGCCGTGAATCCACACCAGCACCGGCAGCCGGGCCGACCCGGTGTCGGGCGTCCAGACGTTGAGATTCAGGCAGTCCTCGCCCGGGATGGTCACTTCCGCGAACAGCGGCTGATACATGGGCGGGTAGTCGCCCTTGGGCGCGGTCGGCCCGAACTCGACGGCTTCCCGCACGCCGTCCCACGGCTGTACAGGCTGCGGTGGGCACATCCGGTTCGCCCCGAACGGTGGTGCAGCGTAGGGAATCCCGAGAAACGACGTGATGCCGTCGCTCGTGCGGCCGGCCAACTGCCCGGTCCGGGTCCGAACAATCGGTGCACGCATGGTGTCGGTCATGGGAGTCATTGTGCGTCCGCACTGCACGGCCGGTACGTGAATTGCGGATCATCGGTTACGTTGCTCGTTATGCAGGTAATGACCGCCCTGTTCGGCCCCACCGATGCCGTCGAACGCGCCACCGCGTTGCGTGAGGCGGGTGCGGCCGGGGTGTTCACCTTCGAGGGTCCGCACGACGTGTTCACCCCGCTGACCCTCGCTTCGACCGTCGGCGGCTTGGACCTGCTGACCAACGTGGCGATCGCCTTCCCGCGCAACCCGATTCACCTCGCCCACCAGGCGTTCGACCTGCAATTGCTCAGCGAGGGCAGGTTCGTCCTCGGCCTCGGCACCCAGATCCGCACGCAGATCGAAAAGCGCTTCGGAGCCGAATTCGATCACCCCGTCGAGCGCATGCGGGAGTTCATCGCCGCCCTGCGCGCCATCTTCGATGCCTGGGCCACGGGCGAACGGCTCAACTTCCGCGGCGAGTTCTACCGGCACACGCTGATGACGCCGACATTCACGCCGGGCCCGAACCCGTACGGTCCGCCGCCGATCTACGCGGGGGCGCTAGGTCCCCGGCTCACCCGTGCCACCGCCGAGGTCGCCGACGGTCTACTGGTGATGCCGTTCGGCAGCAAAAGGTTTCTGCAGGAGTCGGTGCTGCCGCAGGTTCGCACGGGGCTCGACGCTGCCGGGCGCGCGCCGGCCGACTTCGCCGTGATCCCAGAGATCATCGTCGCCACCGGCACGTCCGAACAGGAATGGGAGCGGGCGGTCGCGTCCACCAAGAAGCTCCTCGCCTTCTACGGCTCCACACCCGCCTACCGGCCGGTCCTCGCCGTGCACGGCTGGGAGGATCTACAACCCGAACTCAACGCGCTGAGCAAGCAGGGTCGCTGGGTCGAGATGGCCGGCCTCATCGACGACGACGTGCTGAACACCATCGCCGCGTGCGGAACGCCGAAGGAGGTGGCCGCGCATGTCCAGGATCGGGTCGCGGGCGTCTCGGAGCGCATCTGCCTCTACCAGCCCGGCCCCATCGGCGCCGACGCGCTCGCGGAGATCATCGACGCACTGGTCTGAGCGCGCGCAACACAAGAACGCTCGACACAGCCATTGGCTGCGCCGAGCGTTCTTTCGTTCAACTCAGAGGGAAACGATGGTCGCCGAGGCGGTACCCGGCGCGCCGTAGACCTGCGCGAGTCCGATCTTGGGCTCACCGGGAACCTGGCGGTCACCGGCCTGTCCACGCAGCTGGCGGACCAGCTCGTGCATCTGGCGCAGACCCGAGGCGCCGATAGGCTCACCGTTCGCGATCAGGCCACCGTCGGTGTTGACCGGGATCGAGCCGTTGATCTCGGTCGCGCCTTCGGCCAGCAGCTTCTCTTGGTCGCCGTCGGCACACAGACCGGTCTCGGCCATGTGGATGACCTCGGCGCCGGCGTCGGTGTCCTGCAACTGCGCGATGTCGACGTCCTCCGGGCCGATCCCGGCCACCTCGTAGGCGGCCTTGGCGGCGTACACGGTCGGCGAGACGTCCTCGTCGATCGGGGCGGAGGTGGCGTGCACCTCGTATGCGCCGAAGGTGCGGGTACGGATCTCGGTGGCGCGCACGTACACCGGCTTGTCGGTGAACCGGTGCGCGATGTCGCCGCGGCACATGACGACCGCGGCCGCGCCCTCGTCCGGAGCGCAGAACATGTACTGCGTCAGCGGATAGTTGAGCGCCGGCGAGTTCAGGATCTCTTCTTCGGAAATCGGCTTGCGGCGGAACGCATTCGGGTTCAGCTCGCCGTTGCGGAAGTTCTTGGCCGCCACCTTCGCAAGTGTCGCCTGCGAGATGTTGTGGTCGTGAATGTAGCGGTTGGCCTTCATGCCGAAGAACTTCGTGGTGACGAACTGGCCGTTCTCGGCGTACCACTGCGGCAGGGCGAGCTTGGCCGGATCGTCGGTGAACGCGCCGCGTGGGTGCTTGTCGAGCCCGATCGCGATGCCGATGTCGTACTTGCCGAGCCGGATGGTGTCCGCGGTCTGCGCAATCGCGCTCGCCGAGGTGGCGCACGCGTTGAAGACGTTGGTGAAGGTGATGCCGGTGAGCCCGACCAGGCGGGTGACGGCATCGGGGTTGGACACCTCGTAGCTGCCGCCGAAGCCGAACTGGATGTCCTTCCACTCCACGCCCGCGTCGGTCAGCGCAAGCTGAATGGCCTCCGCACCCATCTGCATCGCGGTCTTGTCGAACCGGCCGAACGGGTGCAGTCCGACTCCGATAATGGCGACGTCGTTTGTCATGGCTGAATGCCCTTTCGTCTAGACCGGCTCGAAGGCGAAGGTGATGACCTCGTTGCCGTCGGCGTCGGTCGCGAACGGGATCATGGTCAGCTCGACCTTCTGGCCGAACTTCAGCTTCTCGGGGTCGTTCTCGGTCAACCGGCCCTCGACGCGCACGACGTCCTCGAGCTGTACCAGCCCGACGCCGAACGGCACGAAATCCTTACCCGTCGGTCCGACATACGGAGCGCCGGGCGGAAAGCCCTGCGTGGTCCAGGCGATCAGGGTGCCGTGGCGCGGCAGCCGCACCTCCGCTACCTCGCCACCACTGCACTTCGGGCAACGATCCTGGACGGGGAAGGTGACCGCCCCGCACGTTCCGCACTTGCTGCCGATGAGCTGCGGGTTCTCGTCGGGCCAGGTGGAAATCTCGGGCGCCAGCGCCTTTTGCATAGCAGCGTTCCTCCGCCATCGATATGACTACTACCGGTTCTGCGTCAGCGTACAACACGTTTCCGTAAACGGAAATGGCATTCTCGCAGGACATGGATGTACCGCGATGTCCGGCGGGTGCCGACCGTCAGGGCGCCACGGTCAACCAGTCGGTGAACCCGGACGGGTCGTGCCGGCCGAGCGCGCCATGCTCGAACAGCCCCCAGCCCTGTTTCGCCGGCCCGTCGCCTTCGCGGCACTCGGCGCGCCCGACATGGTCGACCATCCCGAACATGCTGCGCCCCGACACGCTCGGATCGGTCAGGTCGTAGCTGCGCCGCTCGGTGAACTTCTCGCCCTTCCACACGCCGTGCAGCCAGTCCGAGTCGCCGCCGTAGCCACCGCCGAGATGCAGTGGCACCGCGAGCTTGGACTCGACCTCGAATACCACCGGCGTTCCGTCCCGCGTTGTCGTGGAAATGGTTGCACCATAGGGAATTCGGGTCCCGGAGGTGTAGTGGATCTGCACCAGCGGCCAGCCGAGTTGCTCCACCCGGCCGTCGCGCCAGATGCGCGTGCAGTCGTTGAGCGAACGGAACCCGCTCGGCTCCTCCTGGATGATCATCACGACGGCGTAGTCCTCGAAGGCCATCGGTACGTAGAGCCACCACATGCCCTCGAACGGCGGATGCGCGGGGCGACCGGCCGGTTCGGCCTCGCCGATCGGCCGGATCCCCCAGGACCGGTCCCGGCTGCCCAGCCACACCGACGGGTCGACCGCGATGTCCTCGCCGTCGATCGAGATGACCCCGCTCCAGCTACCGAGCTGGGCAAAACGCTGCGCGTCCAACGTGATCCGGTTACCGGTGCGCAGCACATGCCGCTGTTCGCGGACCGCGTCGAATAACCCGTTCCAGGTGAGGTCCACCGCGATGCCCTCGGTTTCCTCGAGCACCACGCGCAGTTTGTGCAGCGGCTCGGACACCTCGATGCGGTAGGAGTTGACGTGCTGATTGAACCGGTCCTCATCGATGCCGTCGGACAGGTGCACGGCGGTCTGTTCCTCGCCGCGCCGGATCAGCACGAAGGCATCCTTGACGCCGAGGTTCGGGTAGTAGCCGATCCCGGTGATCAGGAAGATGTCCCCGGAGCGGTCGTGTGCGTTGAGATAGCTGCGATCGTAGAAGTTGCGATCCGAGGACCCCGGCCACGCGATGGGCTGCGGGAGCTGGTGGATCGGGAATTCATCTGCGGGACCGAGCATTACGCGCCTCCTTCGTTGTCGAGCAGTCGGCGAAGCAGCGCGGCGTGATAAAACAGCGACTCGACGTCCTCGGGTTTCTCGGCCTCGCCGAAATGCACCCGCCGCGCCCCGGTCCGCATGAACACGATGCCCCAGATGATCCCGGAGTAGACCTGGAACCACTGCAGGTCGCCTAGTTCGACCCCCGACAGCCGGGTGTAGGCCTCGCGCACATCGTCCTCGCGCAGCACTTCCGGCAGTCCGGGCAGGCCGCCGAGGCCGCTGAGCTCCTGGAACACCTTGTGCGCAAAGATGATCCAGGCGACATCGAACTCGCGCGGGCCGAGCGCGGTCATCTCCCAGTCGAGTACGGCGACCGGCCGGAAGTCCTGATAGAGCACGTTGCCGACGCGCGCGTCGCCCCACAGCTGCACCGGCTCGGCGGCGTCCGCAGCATCCGGCCAGTGCTCCTCGAGCCAGACGAAGGCGCGTTCGAGCAGCGCGGAAGACCCGATATCGGGCACCGCGAAGTCGTACCACGACCGCACCCAGTCGACGTGATGGCGCAGTGCGGACTTCCCGCCCGACTCCTCGGCAAGGAAGCCGAACGTCGTGGTCGCATCCGGAATGGCGTGCAACTTGGCGAGGATCTCGATGGTCGCCTCCTGCAATTCGCGCTGGGCGAGCGGGGCGGCGTCGAAGAACCAGTTGTCGCCGAAGGTGTAGGGCATGACATCGGGCGGGGTGATGCCGTCGACGTGGTCCATCAGGAAGAACGGCGTGCCGAGCACGTCCCCGGTCGGTTCGAGCCAGCGCACCGCAGGCACCGGAATGTCGGTCAGCTCGCCGACCAGGCGCATCACCTCGAACTGGTGGTCCAGCCGATAGGTCGGAAACACCGGCACGTCGTCCGCGGCGGGTGCGATGCGAGCGACCCACTTCTGCGCGACCTGTTCACCCTGGACCTCCCAGGTCGCGGACAACACGATGGTCTCCGAGGACATCCCGGTGGCATCGATCCCGCTTTCCACGGTGATCGTGGGCGTGGCGCCGCCGGGCAGCACGGTCGACAGCCACCGCGACAACTGTGCGGGCAGGGCGGCGACGTCGCGGCTGGACCGCTGCAGCCGGTCGACGTCTTCGATGGTCGGATCAGGAGCCACGGCGCTACATCCTCAGCTGAATTACGGAACGTGCAGTAGCGATAAAACGTAGGTCAGCGAAGGGGCTCTTGTCAGGTGTTTGCGGGTGCAAAATTGAAACGCGTTCTTCCCCGCGTCTCGTCGCGCAGGTCCGCTCACTCGCCCGCGAGGGTGTCGACCACTTCGTGGATCAGATCGACGATCACCCATCGGTCGCGCTCGACGGCGGTGACGGCCGGGTCGACGCCCGGTGTTCCGCCCAGATCCGGGTCCGGCTCGTCGGCCACGATCATGGCATTGTCCGAGTCGGCCCAGGCGTCGAGAAACTGCTCGATCGGGACGGTCAGCTGATCCCCATTCGGATTGCCACTGTCGGAGAGCACCACCACGCCACGAGCCTCGTCGATGGCGGTGACGACGAGGACATGGTCGGCGGTGTCGTCCTCGCCGAGTTCGTCGCCACGATGCCAGATCTCGCCGGAGTCGACCATGGCGATCACGCCGTAGCCGGCATCGAGCTTGTCGGTGAGGTCGTCGAGGGTGCCGTGGCGCTCGATATGGCACGGCACGCACTGGTCGTCGAGCAGTGTCTCGACCCCGCGCAGTGTCATGCCGTGACCGGGGTCGCCGTCCGACCAGAGCCCGAGCTCGGTGACGCGATTGGCCAGGTAGTCCGGGTCCTTGATATCGAGACCGGTGTACTCGGAGAGAATCTGAGCCGCGCTCGACGGACCGCAATAGCCCTGTTTCTCCTGGTAGAACCAGTTGTCGGAATAGGCGTCGGGCGTGCCGTGCACATCGTCGGCGGCTGGTGGTGCCGGCTCGACGACGGGTGTCAAATCGGGAATTTCGTACGCTGATACCGGTTCGGGCGGAGCGAAATCCTGCTCATCGGGCAGCGGGTCGGTGAAATCCGTTGCAATGAAACCGAGTTCGCTTCCGTCGGAATCGATGTCGAGCAGGTGGGTGTAGTCGACCGGGATGTGCACGGCGGAGCCCTGGTCGTCGAGATCGTAGGAGTCCATGCGGATCTCTTTCGTCGTGCGCCGGGGGGCCGGATCGGCCACCCCGGCGATCGAAGTACCTGTCGAATCAGAGGTCGTGGGAATCGAATTCGGGCATCCGGTCGTCGGGCGCCGTGGTCCAGCCGTCGGGGGTGTTGATCGCGTGGACGTCCGCGATGCCGTCACCGTCGGTGTCGTGACCCAGGTAGTCGTAGACGCCGTCATTGTCGGTGTCGGTCAGCACGGTGTCGATCCGACCGTCGCTGTCGGTGTCGATGTCCTTCTCGTCCGCGACGCCGCTGAAGTCGGTGTCGATTTCGGCGGTGTCGACGTAGCCGTCACCATCGGTGTCGGTGTATTTCTGGTCCGGCGTGCCGTCCGCGTTGGTGTCGATCTCGACGTCGTCGAACACGCCGTTGTCCAGCGTCGAGGTCGCGAACCGGTCCGGGATGCCGTCGCCGTTCGTGTCGCTGACCACCTGATCGTCGATGCCGTCGTGGTCGAGGTCGACGTGCACCACGTCGATCCGGCCGTCGCCGTCGGAGTCGACGGGGGCGTAGTACGGATCCGTGGTCGGCGCCTCGTGGTCGCTGGTGCCGGACTGCGGGACGGCGGTCGAGTAGCCGTCGGTCGAGTACCGGTCGCCGGCGGAGTCCTCAGTGCGGGTCGCATCGGTGAACTGGGCATCCTCCGGAGCGCCGGTGACCTCCGCCGAGGTGCTGGCGCCCTCGCCGCCGGAGGTGACGGTGCTGTCCTCGAGATCGCTCAGGTCGGGGACGTTGGTGATGTTCGCGGGGTTGGTCATCGGGGTTCCTTCCGGGGTGTGTGCAAGGCGTTCTTGCTGGCTTCACAACGTCAGATGCGCTCCGGACCGGAGATGTTCCGGCGCCGGGCAAGAATTTTCGAGCGGACTTTGGCGGAGGGTTAGGAGCTCAGCCGGCGCCGGCGGTGAGGTCGGCGATCAGCGCCTCGATTTCGGCGGTTTTCGCGGCGACGATGCGCTGGTTGCCGGTGAGCTTGGTCAGCGTCTGCTCCCGCGTCGCGGCGTCGAGCCGCGCGGCCTCCTTGGCGTCCACGATCTGCTTCTGCACCGCTTCCATGCTGGTGCGCAGGTGGTCGCGGTACCGAATGACGATCTCCGGTCGCGCGGTGGACAGCGCGACTTCCAACATGCGGGCGGTGCTGCCGCGGGCGGTGCCGAGCGTTTCGCGCAGCCAGTTCAACAGGTTCTGTTTCCCGGTGCGCATCGCCTTGTAACCGAGGTTCACACCGACCCACACGACGCCGGCGATGGCGCCGATTCCGAGTAGTGCGCCGAGCATGCTGGTGCCGACCATGCCCATGGTCAGCAGGGTCGGGTCGACCAGACCCTGGCGTTTGCTGGCCACCTCGCCGGTCTGCAGTGGGTCGGTGCGCAACGAGGTGACGATCTGCTGCTCGATCTCCGCCCACACCACCGGTGAATCGAACAGCGGCCCGACGATCGTGCGCAGTTCGTCGAGGAAGTTCTGCACCGTCGCGCCCATCGCCGCGAGCAGATCTGCCTCGATCTCGGCGGTGAACACCTGCGGGCTGCGCCGCAGCACCTCCATGCCGTTCTTGTTGATCCGCGTCGTGGACTTGCTGCGCACCTCGTCGAGCCGTTCGTCGAGGAAGGTCAGCGTGGCCTGCCGGGCCAGGGTGAGGTCGCGGGACAGGTGCAGTTCCCACTGCCCGCTGTGATTCTTCAACTCCTGCAACCGGTTCTGCTCGGCGGTGAGGTCCGCGACCGCGGCTGGGCTGTCCGTGACGGCGGCGATGTCGGTCCGCAGCCGATCCGCGACCAGACGCAACCCCTCCAGCGCCGTGCGCAGCCCGTTCACCGCAGGCAGGCGTGCACCAAGATCGAGTCTTGTTGCGATCTGCGCGCGCAGTTCGGCAATCCCGGTGGACGCGAGCGCGGCGTCGCGTCGCTCGCCCGCGGGCAACTCGGCGGCGGCGAGCGCACGGATGCTGGACACCGCGACCACCGGTATGTCGCGCTGCAGACGCTCGGCGATCAACCGCCGATTCTCCGCCACGATCGGCTGGTAGCGCCGCAGGTTCTTGTCGGTCTTGGTGACCGCAACAATCACTGAGTCCACCGAAGCCGAAGCGGCGGAAAGGAATTCCATTTCCGGGGCGGTGATCGGCGTGCTCGCGTCGCACACCACCACCAGCACGCCGGCTTGCTGCGCCGACATCGAGGCCAACTCGGCGTGTGCGGGATCGAGGCCGCCGGTGCCGGGGGTGTCGACAACGACGAGGTCGTTGGCCGACAGCCAGGAGCTGTCCACCGGTATGACCGCGCGCGTTGGCAGCGAGTCGACGCCGGGGTCGCACACGTTGCGTCCACGCGCGGTCACCCAATCGGGGAGGGCGTCGGCGGGCACCCGCTCGGTGCGGCCGGGGAACAGCAGGTCCGCGGTTCCGGCCGGGTGATCCGGGGTGGCGGCGACCAGATGCAGTGTGGCCGAGGTGGTGACGTCCACGTCGACCGGTGACACGTCGCGTCGTCCGACCAATGCGTTGACCAACGCGCTCTTGCCGCGTTTCACCTCGCCGACCACCACCACGCGGCGTTGTTGCTCGGTGGTCGCGGCCTTCGCCTCGGCCAGCGCTGCGGTGTCGCCGAACTTGTAGGCGCGCAGGATCTTTCCCGCCGCGCCCAGTGCGGCGTCGATCCGCGCGGCGGTGTCGGCCGGTGCGTCAACCGCGCCGACGGCGGGCACCCCGGCCGGGGTGCCCGCCGCAGCGGTGGAACTACTGCTTGGCAGCGGCATCGAGAATCATCGACTGTGCGGTGATGCGCTGCTTGATATCGGCCTCGTCGATGCCGCCGGTCTCACCGAGGTAGTTGCCGCGCTGGACGGCGCAGTAGTAGATCTGGGTGCCCGAGATCGTGGTACTGGTCAGGCACTGGGCGTCCGCGACGCCGGCCGGGCCGTCGATCTTCGTCCAGGGGTCGTCGGTGGGATCGACCTGCGGGCCGGTGAACTGGGTCATGAACCGGTTGAACAGTTCGACGGCACCCTTCGCGTTGTCGACCAGGTAGACACTGCTGGCATCGGAGGCGATCCGGGTGGTGCCGGTGTCGGTGAAGTCCTGCAGATTCTGCAGACCGTTGGTCTGGAAATGCGCGGCACCGTGCGGGCCCCACACCGCCTGTTCGTTCGTGGTGCGCTTCCCGTCGGCGGGCGGAACCGTATACACCAGGACACCGTCGACGTCGATCGGCAGCTTCGGCAGATCGGCGACCGGCGTGGCGGGGAACTTGTCGATCAGCGGTCCCTGCAGGCTGACCGCCTTCGCGATCGTGGTGGCCTGCCAGTTCTGTTCCGACTGCAGCGACTCGGCCCAGTCGTAGAGGACGTAGTCGCCATGCGCCGTGAATGCCTCGGTGCTCACCTTTCCGTCCTCATCCGGTGTGATTCTGACCGTCACCATCGTATTGGGCAGGATGTCGATGGCGGTGGTCCGCTTCGCCAGGCTCGGCAGCACCTCACCGTTGTAGGTCGGGTTCAGCCCGGCCACCGGCATTTCCTTCGCCGCGTTCTTCGCCGATTCCGCGTCCGGGAACCGCAGCACGGCGTGCACGATCGACTTGTTCTGGGTCTGGTTGCCCGGGGTGTAGCGGGACGTGGTGAAGCCGTTGACCATGTTGTATTTCTCGGCGACCTTCGTCTCCTGCTCGCCGAGGACGTTTGCGCTCGCGCTCGCGTTCTTGATCACGTAGGTGCTCATACTGGCGAGCACGGTCAGCTCCGGATCGATCTCACCGGGGAGCGTGACGAACTCGGCCATCCGCTGACCCTCGACGATGCGGCCCATGTTCTCGTCACCGGCCTCGCCGAACGCCGGACGCGGGGTGGTGCGGTACTTGCCGGGATCGGGTTGGCCGGGCGCAGCGGCGATGCCGACCGACGCGCTCGCGCCGGCGTCCGCGTCGCCCACGGCGGTGGTGTCGTCGCTGTCGGAGCTGCAGCCGGTCAGGAACAGGCCCGCCGCCAGGCCGGCGGCGACGAGGGTGCTGGTGAATGTGCGGGCGGTGCGCATCGAAACTCCTTCGATCGGTGGTACGTAGTCGCGCAGGGTGCTCACCTACGCCGGCAGCCGCCGGGCATGTCTGTGACGTGCGGAAGCGGTTGCTGCTGATGCTTCGATGCGCCGAGTATCGGGAAAGTTCCCGTCCCCCTCGAGACCGGAGCCAAACGATAGCCGATGCCACCGGTACTGGACGCCTTGTGGCCTGCGGAATCGACTATGGTGAGCGCTCGATGCACCCGCGACCAGGCCCCCCGCCGCCGCTCGATCCGGTGCGGGCCGCAATCGATTCGGGATTGCATGCGCTCGCCGGGCTCGGCGGCGATCTCGTCGCGCATGCGAATCGGATCGGTGCGATCCTCTGGTCGCCGCCGCGAGTCGTCGTCACGGGGCGGCTGAAGGCCGGTAAATCGACGGTGGTCAACGCCCTGATCGGTGCGCCGGTCGCGGAGACGGCGGCGCTGGAAGCAACGAACGTGGTCACCGTCTTCCAGGATGGTGCGCCTTCGCGTGCGGTCGCGGTCCGCCTCGACGGGACCACCGCACCGCTCGAGCTACGCGACGGGCGCGGCGTGCTGTCCGCGCCGAGCACCGAGATCGCCTATATCGACCGGTATCTGCCGTCCGCGGCGATCCGGAACCTGACGCTGATCGACACCCCGGGGTTGTCGACGCTGACCGTGGCCAACGACGCCGCGACCCGACGCGTGCTCATCGATGGGTTCGAGCAGACCCGCACCGTGTCGGTGGACGCCGATGCCGCGGTGTTCCTGTTCGACTCGACTCCGCGCGCGGACGAGGTGGCGTTCCTGCGCAGCATCGGGTTCACCCCGCTCAACACCCTCGGCGTGCTGTCGCGCGCGGACGGGTTCGGCGAGGGCGCGCTCGGACGGCGCGATCCGATCGAACACGCGAACGCGCACGCGAACCTGATGGCGCAACGGTTGGCCGACACCGTGTTCACCGTCGTACCGGTCGCGGGTCTGCTTGCCGAGACCAGCCACACCGGCCGGCTCACCGAGGCCGACGCCCGAGCGCTGCGCTCGGTGGCCGGTTTGGACCCGTTCGCCCTGGTCGATCTGCTCGTCGCCGACGATCCCGCACCGCTGTCCGCCGTCGAGCGGGACCGGTTGCTCGACTCGATCGGCGAATACGGGGTCGTGCACGGACGCGACATCGCCGTCAACGGGGGTGGGGCACTCAACGACTGGCTTGCGCAACGCTCCGGGCTGGCGACACTGCGCCAGATCCTCGACACCCGGCTGGCCGCGTTCGCCGCCATCCACCGGGCCGATCGGATCCTGCGCGAACTGGACCGGCTCGCCTACACCCATCCGGCGCGCGACCAGATCCGGTCGATCGTGCACCAGGTGCGGTCGCGCCCCGAAATGGTCCCGGTGCTGTTGGCCGGGTCGCTGCGCGGCATGCTTGCCGCCGACCCGGAATCGCCCGTGGTCACCGAGCTGCGCACCCTGCTGGAAGCCGAAACCCCCGCGCAGCGTGTCGGTCGCCCCGCGCACGCCGGGCACGCGGAAATCCTCGCCGGCGTCAACGAGCGCCTGGCCTGGGTCCAAGGCCGGCAGCTATCGACCGCCACCGCCGCCGAGGACGCCGCACTGGCGACGCTGCTGCACACCTACACCACGATGCGCCGCGGATACGCGGCGAATGAGGGGCTCCACCGATGACCGCGCCACACCACACTGCTCCCTCGGCCGGCTGGGTTCTGGCGGTGGACTTCGGCACCTCGAACACCGCGGCCGCGGCGCGCGCGGCCGACGGGCGGGTCACCACCCTGGCGTTGTCGCACCAGTCGAACCTGATGCCCTCGGCGGTATTCGTGCAATCTCCCGAGGAGATCCTCGTCGGGCAGGTCGCGCTCAACGCCGCGGCGACGAACCCGGCCGCGTTCCTCGCCGCACCGAAACGCTCCATTCCGCACGGTGTGGTCAACGCCAACGGCTACGACGTGCCCGTGCAGCAACCGGTCGCCGCCGTGCTGCGCTCGGTGCTCGACCGTGCGGTCACCGCCCACCGCGGCCAGTCACCGGCCCGGGTCGTGCTCACCCACCCCGAGGGCTGGTCCCCGACCGAGATCAGGGTGCTCGTCGAGGCCGCCGGGCTGGCCGGGATCCCCGCGGACCGGGTGTCCACGATCTCCGAGCCCCGCGCCGCGGCCGCGCACTACTCGCGCAGCGAACCGCTGGCGGTCGGGGAGAAGATCGCGGTCTTCGACTTCGGTGGCGGCACCCTCGATGTCGCGGTCCTGCAAGCCACCGACGCCGGTGAATTCACCGTCATCGCCGCGGGCGGCGACAACCAGCTCGGCGGCAAGAACCTCGACGCCGTGATCCGCCGCTGGATCGACACGCAGCTGCGCGACGACGACCCGGACCTGCTGTCCTACCTGCAGCGCGGGGCGCCGCTCGAGACGTTGCGTGCGCTCGACGAATCGATCCGCCGCGCGAAAGAACTGCTGTCGGAAACCGCGCAGGCCACCATCACCGTGACCGATCCCCGCAGCGATGGGCGCCGCAACTACACGTTGGGGCGTACCGAGTTCGACGAACTGATCGGCGATCAGATCGAGCGCAGCCTCGCCCTGACCCGCGACACGTTCGGCCGCGCCGGGATCACCGGCCCCGGCGATCTGCGGGCCCTGTTCCTCACCGGCGGATCGTCACGAATCCCGCTGGTACACACCCGATTGCAGCAGGTCGGTCCGGTCGCGACACTCGACGACCCGAAAACCGTGGTCGCGCGCGGCGCGCTCACCGAGAAACACCGGCCCACACCCGCGGCCACCGACCGCGCCGCGCCGCCCCGCAACACCGACGGGCGCCACGCCAAATCGCAGTCCTCGGCCTCCACGGCCGAGCACCCGGACACCGGTGACACCCGCAACGCGGGCAGCGCTGAGCCGGCCGCGCCGGCGCGGCCGATGCGCGGACGCGGGCGGCTGATCGCGCTCGTGCTCGCAGTGATCGTCGTGCTCGGCGGGGTCGGCTACGGGATCAGCGTCGCGATGTCGGGTACGGGCGGCGAGGGTGCTGCGGCGTCGTCGGAGCCCCGGTCCAAGGCAGAGGACGAGGCCGCGATCCGCGCCTTCATCCCCGACTACATCGACACCCTCAACTCCCACGACAAGGACGCCATCGCCGCGATGCGATGCGAGAACTTCGTCCCGGCCGAAGGCAGTGAGGAAGTCCCCGCCGACCAGCAGATCACCCTCAACGAGATCATCTCGGTGTCGGTCAGCGGTGACACCGCCGGCGCCCGCGTCCGATTCACCGCCACGCACGGCACACAAACCAACGCCCCGGCCACCGTCGTGTTCAACCTCGTCTACGAGGACGGCTGGAAATTCTGCAGCGCAACAACCTGACCGGCATCGCCGGGAACATCGCAAGCCCGGCGCGCATCCAACACGCATCACACGAACGAGAGGACTTCACCATGACGACATCCGGTTGGGTGCTTGCCGTCGATTTCGGTACCTCGAACACCGCCGCCGCAGCGCGCGAGGCCGATGGGACGATCAACGCGATTGCGCTGTCACACCATTCGAATCTGATGCCGTCCGCGGTATTAGTGAACTCGCCCGACGACATCGCCGTCGGCGAAGTCGCGCTGAACGCCGCCGCGACGAACCCGTCGGCGTTCCTGGCCGCACCGAAACGGTCCATCCCGCACGGCACCGTGAACATCAACGGCTACGAAATGCTCGTGCAGCAGCCGGTGGGCGCGGTGCTGCGCTCAGTGCTGGAGCGGGCCCTGGCCGTGCACCGCGGCCAATGGCCCGACTATCTGGTGCTCACCCACCCCGAGGGCTGGTCCCCGGCCGAGGTGCAGGTGTTGATCGCGGCCGCCGGCCTGGCCGGGATACCCGCCGATCGGGTGTGGACGGTCAGCGAGCCCCGCGCCGCGGCGTCGCACTACTCCCACATCGAACCGCTGGCGGTCGGGGAGAAGATCGCGGTCTTCGATTTCGGCGGCGGCACACTCGATATCGCGGTGCTCGAGGTCGCGGCCTCGGGTGATTTCGGGGTGATCGCCGCAGGTGGTGACAACCAGCTCGGCGGCAAGAACCTCGACGCGGTCCTGCGCCGCTGGGTCGATACGCAACTACGTGACGCCAACCCGGGTCTTCTCGAATTCCTGCAGCGAAGCGCCCCGATGGACACGCTGCGCAATCTCGAGGACTCCATCCGCCACGCCAAAGAGCTGCTGTCGGAAGCCGCGCAGGCCACCATCACCGTCAGCGGCGCCGGGCAACGCGAAAGCTTCACCCTCGGGCGCGCCGAGTTCGACGAGTTGATCGCCGACCAGATCGACCGCGGTGTCGCCCTGACCCGGGACACGTTCACCCGCGCCGGGATCACCGGCCACACCGACCTGCGGGCCCTGTTCCTCACCGGCGGCTCGTCCCGGATCCCGCTGGTGCACAGCCGGTTGCAGCAACTCGGCCAGATCGCGACCCTCGACGATCCGAAGACCGTGGTCGCCCGCGGCGCACTGTCCACCCCGGGCGCCGCCCCCGCCGCTGCCCCAACAGTGGCGACACCGACCACTGGCTCGACCCAGACCGGTCCGTGGACCTCGGCAACTTCTGCCGGCTCCCCGGCCCCGACGCCTCCTGCAGCAGCTACAGAGGAAACGAAGCGCAAGGGCGGTGTCGCCCGCAAGGGTGTGCTCGTCGGCGCCGCGGTGGTGGTCGCCGCGGCGTTGATCGGCGGTGGTGTCGTGGCCGCGAAAAGCTTGACCGGCAACGACTCCGACACCACGACCGTCGCCGCGGCAGGCCCGACATCGAAGGCCGCCGCAGCCGACTCGGCCTCCAGCTCGACGTCGACGACCGCGGCATCGCCCTCGACGAAGAACTTCGGGACACCGCAGGTCGATGCCGACGAGGAAGCCGCGATCAAGGCCGTCATGCCCACCGGTCTCGTGGACTCGATCAAGGATGGCACCTGCCAGCCGATGACGAACCCCGGCGGTACCACCTATATGCAGCAATGCCAGATCAAACCGAGCTCCCCGGTCGGTAAAGCGATCGGGCTCGAGGGCGACGACTATCAGTCGTTCATGTCCAACGTCGACCCCGCACAGGCCAAGAGCGACGCACGCAGGATGATGAAGAACGACAACCCGAAGAACGTCCGCGTCAGCCCCGACAAAAACGTCTACGTGTCGCTGGACAGCGACACCGCCACCCCCGGCAAGAATTACCGCTCGGTTCAGGTCGTCAACCTCAAGACCGGACTGATCGTGTCGTACTACGCCAACACGGTTCAGAAGACTCCCGAAGACATGCAGAAGGAAGTCGACGCGTTCCTGCGCGAATCCGGACTGGCGCCCTAAACCCTTCACCGCCGGCACTCACCGGCACGTACATCGATCCGAGCAGTTAGGGCACCAACGCATGAGCACCGGCTGGGAACTGGCCATCGACTTCGGGACCTCGAACACCGCGGCCGCAGCGCGCGAGACCGATGGGACGATCAACGCGATTGCGCTGTCACATCATTCGAACCTGATGCCGTCGGCGGTGTTCATCCAGGCCCCCGACGAGATCCTCGTCGGCCAGGTAGCACTCAACCAGGCAGCAACCAACCCGGCCGCGTTCCTGGCCGCACCCAAACGCTCCATCCCGCACGGCATCGTGAACATCAACAGCTACGACGTGCCCGTGCAGCAACCGGTCGCCGCCGTGCTGCGCTCGGTGCTCGATCGGGCGGTCACCGCCCACCGCGGCCAGTCGCCGGCCCGGGTGGTGCTCACCCACCCCGAGGGCTGGTCCCCGCACGAGGTGCAGGTGTTGATCGCGGCCGCCACCATCGCGGGCGTGCCCGCCGACCGGGTGTCCACGATCTCCGAGCCCCGCGCCGCGGCCGCGCACTACTCGCGCAGCGAACCGCTGGCGGTCGGGGAGAAGATCGCGGTCTTCGACTTCGGTGGCGGCACCCTCGACATCGCAGTCCTGCAAGCCGATTCCACGGGCGGATTCGACGTCATCGCGGCCGGGGGTGACAACCAGCTCGGCGGCAAGAACCTCGACGCGGTCCTGCGCCACTGGGTCGATGCCCAGCTACTCGACACCGACCCCGACCGCCGTGAATTTCTGCGCAGAACAGCGCCGATGGGCACGCTACGAACCCTCGAAGACTCCATCCGCCATGCCAAAGAACTACTGTCGGAAGCCGCGCAGGCCACGATCACCGTCCCCGGTGCCACCACCGGTGACCAGCTCGGCCTCACCCTCGGCCGCAGCGAATTCGACGAGTTGATCACCACCCAGATCGACCGCAGCCTTGCCCTGACCCGCGACACGCTCACCCGCGCCGGGATCACCGGCCCCACCGACCTGCGGGCCCTGTTCCTCACCGGCGGCTCCTCACGAATCCCGCTCGTGCACAGCCGGTTGCAGACCCTCGGGCCGATCGCGACACTCGACGACCCGAAAACCGTCGTCGCGCGCGGCGCGCTGACCCGCGCAATCACCGCCGCAGCGGCGCCCGCCACCAGTGGTGTCACTGCCCGTCCTGCCCGTCAGGCTGCGCCGGCGCATCTCGCGCCCCCGCCCGAAACCCTGAACTTCCGCGCCAAGTTGGGGATGGCCACCGGCAAAGCGGCCGCGAATGTCGTCAACTTCGCAGACGCCAAACGCCGCACCACAGCGATAGCCGCCGCCGCAGTAGCCGCCGCCGTCGTAGTCGGTGGTGTCATGCTTGCCCGCTCCGGCAGCGACGGTGAAGCATCCGCAGCCGCCCTACCCACCACCACCACCGAAGCCGCGACCCCTGTGCAGCCGGTCACCGGCAACGCCGCCGTCGGGACCACCGCCGCCACCCTCGAAGCCGCATACCCCGCAGCATTGAGCGAAGGCATCAAGAAGCCCTGCACAGCAGCCGGATTCGATACCGACGGCGCGTACATGCAGGTCTGCGTCATTGACACCAAATCCGACCTCGCCAAGGCCATCGGTGTCGCCTCGGTCCCCGCCCCACCCAGCTTCACCGCCACCATCAACCACAACAGCGCCGCGTCCACCCTGGCCACCTGGCAGAAAGCCCAGAACGCGAACATCCCCGGCCAACTCACCATGAGCCCCGACGGCACCAAAGGCGTATTCGTCCTCGCCCCGGCGGGCAGCACCGCAGCAACCGCCTCGTTCGCCGACATCGCCACCGGACTCAACATGAGCTTCACCACCATGACCGGCGGCGACACCGACCAGGCAATGACGTTCTACCGCGAATCGGGCCTGATGCCCTGAGCCGGCAAACCGTTGCAACAAAGCCCGATTCAGTTGGAACCCGGTGTCCTGCTCGACGCCTTCACGCCGCAGCCGTGCGGGACACAGTTCGCGGTCTCCACCCGGATGGGGGCGACGTGGCCCCCGCCGCCCGGCGTGAACCGTGACTGCCGATGCGGCGCGCACACCGAGGGGTGTAAACCCTCGCCGTGAGATGCCCAGCGTCGAAACGTGCCCCTACTTCGAGGACCTATCGCGGAAACTGTTTCCACCGCGCCGCTATATAGACATGACATGGCGCACGGGCCGGACACCTCTAAGTGAGGGTAAGGGATCCAGGGTTGGTCGCAGCCGAACTGCGACGGCGTGGACTACGGCATCGCGAACAAGGCGGTCGAGTACGAATGCGGTGGCCAATATTAGTAGAGCGGGAGGGGGGATAAGTGAGTACTGGTCGTGACGGTGAGTCAACTCTGGAAGACACTCCGCGCGGCGGTGAAGGTGCAGCGGCGCGAGATTGGTGGCGTGGCGGCTACGTAAAGCTGCTGGTCTCACAAGGTGTTTCCGCAATCGGCGACCGCATCAGCTATGTGGTGGTCCCGTTCTCCCTGCTCATGATCGGAGTCCCGGTATCGGGATTGGCGGTCGTGCTCGCCGCGCGCGCTGTGGGATACGCGTTGGTGGTGCTGTATAGCGGAGTGCTCGCAGACAGAAGCAACCGTCGGCGACTAATGGTGATATCCGACGTTGCTCGGTTCATGACGCAGACAGCAACCGCGGCATTGGTCTTTACGGGATACGCAGGGGTGATGTCGTTTGCGATCCTGCAACTCGTATTTGGCGCGGCCGAGGCGTTGTTCAAGCCGGCCGCCGCCGGGCTCATGCCCGAACTTGTCCCCGAAGCCGCGCTGGAACGGGCCAACGGTTGGCTCGGTAGCACCGTCAATACGGGAATGGTCGCCGGTCCCATTATGGGAGGCCTGTTAGTCGGCACTGGGTTTGGAGCGCTCGGGCTTGTGATCGATGCCGCAACGTTCGCCGTCAGTGCGTTCTTTCTCGCCCGCCTGCCACGGTTACGGCGGCAACCAACCGCGCGACGTTCGGTGCTCACCGACCTGCGAGAAGGTTGGGCGAATCTGACACGACGACGTTGGCTCTTGATCTTGTTTGTTATTTCAGCACTTTTCGAATTGCTGTCACTATCTGCCGTCTTCAGCCTTGGCCCTGGCCTGGCCGAGGAGTCACTCGGAGGTGCGAAGGCGTGGGGTGTGCTCGTAACGGCGTTCGGGCTCGGCGGCATCGCTGGCGGTGTGCTCGCAACGCGTATGGCGCCACGCAGACCCGCGGTTTGGTGCGCAGTGCTGTTGGGCGCGCTCTCGGCACAGCCGCTGTTCCTGGCATCTGGGTTGCCCGTCGTCGCCATCTCCATGTTGCAGTTCTGCGCGGGCGCCTCTTTGACTGTGTACGCGGTGTTGTCCAGCACGCTGGTGCAACGGGCTGTGCCTCGCGCGGTCCTCTCCCGGATCGCATCTTTCGAGCTGTTGGCTACTACGAGCCTATTGCCAGTCGGATACCTCCTGACCGGCGGGATCGCCGCTGTTGTCGGCGTCGCGGCGGCTATGCAGATCGTCGGCGTGTTCACCGCGGTCGTCTGCCTGTTGGCACTCGCAAGTCCAGACCTCCGCAATCTGGAACTAACAAAGACGGAGGTGCCCGATGTCTCCTGAAGATCCCCGGAGCCACTTCTGTGGCGGCCTGCTGCGCGGAGAAGTTTCAGGCCATCTCGCGTGCGTCCCGCCCCGAGGAAGATGATTGCCGCCATTTGCGCCCGCCCCGGACGAGGTCGGAGACGGGCGACCCAGGGGAGCGGAGGAGCGATCAGCCGTCCTTGGGGCGGGTGATCCGCACCGTGCCCCCGGTCAGATCGACATCGTCGACGGTCGTGGATTCGGCCCGCACGATCTGCTTGTGTGCGATCTCCTCGACGACGTGCCGGTTGGACGGAGCGAACAAATTCTGCATTTCACCAAACATCCCGGCCGCCCCCGCGCCGGTGGAGGTCGTCGTCTTCCGCCAGCGGATCCACGCGTGCCGTTCGAAATGGAGCATCAGTTGATCGAGCAGCGCGCCGATACCGATCAACGCGATCACCGAGAGCAGTGCCGTCCCCATCGAGCCTTCCGATCAGATCCCCACCCGGCACCCGAACTTCGCCGGTCGAGCACCAAGTTACTCGCTGCAATCGGCGAGCGCTCCGGCGAACAGCAAGGACAGGATCCCGCCGAGCGCGCTCGCCGCGAGCACGAGCCCTATCTTGGATGCAACGTCGGGGCGTGGCACTAGGTAGAGCGCGATCGCGATCGCGAAGATCGCATCGCCGATGATGTTGACGAGCTGCCCCAGCCAGCCTCGTCGAAATGCGCTGTGCCGTAGGGGGAGAAGGATCGCCTGCACCGCCCCGCCCCTGTCTGTGTTAGTTGTGCTGCGAAATTTGCCCGGCCGCAGACCCATGCTCACACCCTCATCCCGGTCCGTGCGGTACTGCGATGCCCGACGGCGTGAGCCCCGGCAGAACGGCGACACCGTTGAGGTCCGGGGGCGATCCGCCGACTGGCGAAACTTCGCGCGAACTCTCGCTGAATCCACCACCGAGCTATCCCTTACCATTGCCGGGCCGGATCCATGAGCCGACTCCGGGCCAGAAGGAGTATCGCTTATGACCGGCGCAAAGGTTTCGCGGCCCGCGGCGCTGCTTTTCGACGTGCAGGGAACCGCGACCGATTTTCATTCGACCATCCGTGAAGCCGCACGAGATCTTGCCGGGGCTCGGTACCCGAACGAGGATTGGTCAGCGTTCGTGAACGATTGGCGAGCAGGGTATTTCGCCGAAACCTCGCAACGCCGCGATGACGGCGAGTGGCGCAGCGTGGCAGCGGTGTACCGCAGCACTCTCAACCCACTCCTCGACGCAAGGGGAATCGCACTCGACCTCGCTCAGCGTGATGAACTGGCCCGCGCATGGAGTCGGCTCCGCCCTTGGCCCGACACCGTGCCCGGGTTGCTGCGCCTACGCGAGCGATTCACCCTAGCGACCCTTTCCAACGCCGACGTCAGCGCGGTAGTCGAGATCTCCCGTGTCGGGAATCTCCCCTGGCATGCTGTCTTCGCGGCGGAGATGGCGGGTGTCTTCAAACCCGATCCGAAGATTTACCTTCTCGCGGCCAGGTATCTCGGGTTGTCGCCCGCCGACATCATGATGGTGGCCAGCCACAAATACGACATCCGTGCCGCGGCTGGTCTGGGATTCCGGACCGCGTTCGTGGCCCGACCATGGGAATACGGTGATCCGGCCGCCGCCGATGCCGAGTTCTCCGAGGAATTCGACATCAATGCCACCGATTTCGAGGATCTGGCGCGTCAGCTCGGCTGTTGAGGGGCGTGGCCGCCAGTGAGAACAACTCTGTGAGTGGGCATCCGACTACGGTTGCCGCAAAGGTATTTCCGCCCTCCGCAGCCAGCTCATCCGCGGCGGAATCCGCGCACGATGTCCTCCGGTGGTATGCCGCTTCCGACCAGCCATTGGTTCACGTCCCTTCCAGCCCGGCATCGGGCCACAGAACTCGTTCCCGGCGCCGAGCCAGCTCGAAGTCGTCGTAGGCGCGTGCGGTGCCGCCAGGTCGGGGGTGTAACTGAGCAGGCTTAGACCGGGTACTTGATGCCGGTTTGTTTGCGTGAGGCGGCGGTTTGAGCGGCCGCGCGGCGGCTCGCGCATCGCCGCTACGCTTCACCGCATGCTGCACAATGTCGATATGGGGCGACGATGCCGCACGAGATACTTGCTGCGGTTGACGGACGGGCGAGGTAGGTATCGGTGACCTCGACCGGCAATTCGCGCAACGCCGATCTTGCCCTGCCCAGTGACTACGACGCGGTCCTGGCCGAAGTCAAGCGTCGCGTGGCCGCTGCCCGCACTGCCGCGCAGCGGACAGTCAACACTCAGCTAATCGAGCTGTACTGGGACATCGGAAGGGTCATCCTCGACCGGCAACGTCACCAAGGATGGGGTTCGAAAGTCATCGCCCGACTCGCCCAGGACTTGCGGCGCGAACTCCCCACCAACCGGGGCCTGTCCGCCTCGAATCTGCAGTACATGCGCGGCTTTGCCGCCGCGTGGCCCAGCGATCGGCCAATTTCCCAACAAGCTGTTGGGAAATTGCCCTGGGGCCACATCACCCTCCTGCTCGACAAGCTCGACGACCAAGACACGCGGGATCGATACGCCCGGGCGGCGAGCGAACAAGGCTGGTCACGCAACGTCCTACGCAATCAGATTTCGAACCGGTCGCTCGAGCGCGCCGGCGCGGGCGCGTCCAACTTCGCCCAACGGCTCGACCCGGCCGACTCGGAACTTGCTCAACAGATAGCCAAAGACCCCTACGTGTTCGACTTCCTCGAACTCGGCGGTGAAGTAGCCGAGCGAGACCTCGAGAACGCGTTGATGGAGCGCATGGTCGACACTTTGCGTGAGCTCGGTACGGGGTTTGCCTTCGTGGGCAGACAGCTGCATTTCGAGGTTGACGGCGACGACTTCTACCTCGACCTGCTGTTCTTCCACGTCGAACAGCTCCGCTACATCGTCGTGGAACTGAAAGCCGGCAAGTTCCGGCCCGAAGACGCCGGACAGCTCGGCTTCTATGTGGCCCTGGTCGATGACCGGCTCCGCCGTGAGGCGCACGCCGCGACGGTCGGGATCCTCGTGTGCGCGGACCACAATGAGAAGACCGTCCGATACGCACTCGGTGGAAGCCACGCGCCGATGGCTGTCTCCACCTACACATATGACGCGCTGCCACCGGACATGCAGCGAGCACTACCGACGGCAGACGACCTCACCGCTGGCCTCGACCGTTGAGTCGGGAAGGGAGCATCATTAGCTCGCTCGGACACGCTGCCCCAGTTGGGTTCCGACGCCCTGCGCCTATCGCAGCGCAGGTCGCGCCGGCCTGTGACCAGTTCGAGGACGACGATGGAGATCGCCCGCGGGATCGTGCCACTCCGCGACCGAGGGCCGGCTGAGCAGCCAGAATTGGTGACCTCGGGTGCGGTGCGCTACTTGTGCGCAGACACTCGGTCGGCGGGGTCAGAGGTTGAGGTGTTCGATGACGCCGTGTTCGTTGTGCCAGCACGTGGAGCCATCGAATTCGCCGGTGCAGTTCTGCCAGTGCCCCTCGAACGGCTGCGCAAGTGCCGGGGTGGCCAGGACGAGACTGGTACCGGTCAGTCCTGCGGCCAGGACAACACTAGCGATGAACCTCTTCATAGATGAATCCTCCTTGGCTGTCGATGCTTTCACCTACCTTGATGCACCGGCGACGCGAAATGTTCCGTATGACTCGATGCCTGGTCATGGACGGCTACACCACAACCCATCCGGTTGAGGGGGGAGCTCTCGCTTCTCGCGCGGTGGTTTTCCGCGAAGCAGATCGAGGCACCGGCAACTCGCCGACGCTGTCTGGTCAGGCCGTGACGCCGCGATTGGGGGAGCCGGGCGGTCGTCGACCGCTCCAGGCTCCAGTACCTGATTGCCCCGACGGCCACCATTTACAGAAGCGCGGCGGCCGCCCACACCCCTCTAGTGGGCGGCCGCCGGCTGTCCCCGGGTGCAAGTGCTGGGTGGTGGTCTGGACGCGCCCCCGGCGGCGCGTCGACCCCTGCACCCGGGGCACATGACGCCGGGAAGTCTCGAGGAACGTTGAACAATTCGTGCTGCTATCGAGCGCGTCGGGCGCGCGGTGTCCTGCCCCGTTCAGCCCAGGTTGAGCGGGGCGTACGGGGTGGTGTCGACTTCGGGGGCGGTGTAATCCTCACCGCCGAGGTTGAGGTGCTGGATCGCGCCGTTGCGGATCGACCAGCAGTAGCTTGCATCGAACTCTCCGGTGCAGGCTTCCCCGTTTCCGGGCATCGAGCCGGCCGAAGCGATTCCGGTCGCGCAGAGCATCGCTGCAGCAGGCAGGGCGAGTGCGATCACGGCACCGAGTAGCGCCTTCCTAACCATCATGGTCCTCCTTTCTCCTGGTTCGACACGGGCACAGGGCTTTTGCGCTGACCGCGAGAGTTGTCCTGCATCGTTCGGGTGGTTCGGAATGTTGGATGCCGTCGCAGGGCCGATGGTTCCCGGCCACGCGCGTGGCGTGAATCACAGCCAAGGTGAGGCCTCTCGCATCCTCGGCATCCAAGGGCCAGGCCCGGCGGTATCACCTAGAGGGAGAAGCTCAACAGTCTCGAAATGCGTCGCTGGTGAAGCGCAGCGGCGATCGACTAGGGGTGGACCCGTGACGTCCTCGTTCGCCGGCGACCCGTCAAGCGTGTGGATATTCGCCATCTTCGACAGCCGCCTAGTGCGGCGCCGCGCGGGCATGGGAACTTCCCGCGCATTCAGCGCATCGAACGGTTGTCCGTATCAATCACTTTCTGATGGAGGAACTTCCGTGTTGAAACCGAAAACGATGGCCTGCACTCTTCTCGTTGCTCTCGCCGTCCCGTTGGCGGCCGGTGCTGCCGTGGCGCAAGCGGAGGCGCTCTCGCCGACACTGCGCCACACCGCCAGCGTGCTGTGCGTCGCCGTCGGTGTCTCTACGTATGCTGACGGGTCCGTGTGGGCCGTGGAGGATTGCAGCGGAATGCGCATAAGCACCCAGATCGGGTAGAACTCGTACTACGACCAGCGACATTGGAGTCAGGGATGTCAATAAAGAAGGTCCAGATCACCGCCAAGGCGGCGGCGGAGGAGGAGTTCGAGCGGTTTCTGCGCCGGCTTCCTCCCGAGGACAGACCGTCGGGCCCGCCCACCTTGAAGTATCTGCTCGATCGATACGGGGTATCACCCGACGAGCTCGAATTACTCGATGAGTTCGGTTTGCGCCATCGATTCTCGTTGGGCTCTCTCAGCGCCCTGGATCCCGATACTCCGATCCAGATCGCGTTCCGACGCGCGGATGCCGACTACGACTTCCCAGCGTTGGAGCCGGGCGTGTTACTCCTCAAGGAGTATCTCGTCTCCGAGGCACCTGAAAACACCTAAGCAGGGAGGCGGATACGCCAACATCTCGGCCCGCGCCGATCACTCGCTCGTGCCGTGAAGCAAAACTCGGGTGTGGTGGCTAGCGGGTTGACCGGGGCGGTTTCGGGTAGGGGGCATCGGCGGGCATTCGATGTACGGGAACGTGCGCATCGAAGACGTTGGTTCCGCCGATGACCCTTGTCTCACCAAGGCAAAGCGCCTGTGCCTCCAAAGTGGTGATGTCTCCGGACACGCCGGGCAACCATTACGACGGACACGCTGGACAGTCCTGCAACGGCTCGCACGAATCCTTGTGGGTCGTCCGTGGTGAGACTGATTGTCTCGATATCGCGTTTGGTCAGGCCATTTCGCGTGATCACAGCGCCCCGCTCCAGGGAAATCGCGACGTTCGCTTGGGCGGTGGTTGCCAGGTGTGATCGGTGATGCAACCCGAGGCCGATAGGTCCACGGAAACTCTCAAACATGATGAGGTGCGGACATGAGCGAACCGTCCACTCCGGAGCTGATCGACTCCGTGATCACCGCTGGCGGGTGGTACGACCTGACGATCGAAGGTGATGAACGCGCACTGTCGATCACGCAGCGGCGCGGTGCGACACTGAATCCGCCTGTCCCGCTGACGATCACACCACAGCAACAACTGTCGGACTACTACTGCCTCTGCGCGAACGACGCGCCGCCGGGCAGGTCGCCTTGGGAGGAGTGGATGCTGCTCATGTCCGTCCACCTTGAAGAGGCAGTCTAGAAACTTGACCAAATCGATGGTGCGGCCCGGATCGTCATCGACGACAACGGGTTCTGGGCCGAGGCCATCGGCTGACCTGACAGTCCGACTGGCCCCAACGGCGGCGGTCCACGGCGGGTTAGGAGGAACTGGCGACGATATTGACACGCCCGAAACGATTCACCGGCGGGGGAGATCTGGCTCGCCGACCGGCATGAGGTGGGGATTCGGGGGCCAAGGGCCCCGAGACCTCGCCACCTGCGCCGAGATTGTTTCCTGGCGTAGCGGGACACCAACCGCGGCGACGACTGAACGGGAATCACGCACGACACCGCGAGTACGTGAGTTCGCGGACGACAACGACAACATGAGGGGAAAGCTGATGAGAAGACGACCTGTCTCGGCCATCGGAGCGCTCACTGCCGCGGCCGCGAGCGCAGTACTTTTCGCTGCCCCAGCGGCCGCGGCACCGAATGCCGTGTACCACAAGACGGTTTCCCCCGATTTCGGACTGTGGGGATTTAGCGACGAGGCATCCTGCTGGCAACACCTCGCCGAAACCTTCGGGCCACACCTGTCCTCGATCGAGGACTGCCAGTGGCGCGCGAACAGTGGAATCGGCCCGGACCGCAGCGGCCGCGACCCGGGCGCGTTCTACATCTACACCAACGACCCGTCACCGGCGTAGCACCGCGACCTTGCGCGCATCAAGATGAGGGCAGGTCGGGTCCTCGTTTTCTCCGCCGTGAGCCTTGTCGTAGTCGTACCAGCGCTGCCGCTCACTGATCAATGCTGCGATCGTGTCGGCAGGCCAGTCACCGGGAGCGTCCGGGTCCGACGGTGAGCAGGCCGACGCGGCGCCGAGTGCCGCTAGCAGTATCACTGTGGTCCGAACCAGTCGCATCGTCGGCTCCTCTCGAACCCGAGTCCGTATGGCAGTCTTGCGGCGTCATCGAGACGGTGGGGTGTGGACCGGGCTCCGGCCGGGAAATAGTGCTGCGACTACTGTTTTGCTGTTTTCAGCGATTTCACCTCTGCGGTGAGGAAGTCGCGGAGGCTGGAGAACTTCCTGATGTCGCCGTCGAAGTCCCACACGGGAGCGCTGTCGCAGTCGCTGTCGTCGGCGCATCCGGTGGTGAGGATGAATTCGCTCTGATTGTCGTTGGTGCCGATAATGATGAGGTCGTCGAAGGAGTCCACGCCGAACTCGTCTATCTGCGTGTCGGAGTCGTGTGCAACCTGGAGCAATATCTCGCGCTCGCGTGAGTCCGGGGTGAGCTGCTGCGTCGAGAACAGGGCGGTGGTGCCGAAAGCGAATTCCCAGCCGTTGGCGTGTTCGAGCCAATTGCGCAACTGCCGGTCCAACCGCTTGCCGAGACGTTGTTCGGCGGCGTCGATCTGCTCCGCGGTAGCCGGCGGGTTCGGCGGCGTCACCATCCAGGTCAGGTCCACGTTTCCTCGGCCGTGGGTCATGTCGTAGTCGTACCAGCGGTGCTGTTCACTGATCAGTGCCGCGATCGTGTCGGCACACCAATCACCGGCAGCATCGGGGTCCGGTTGTGAGCAGGAGGTGCAGGCCGTCGCCTCGATCGCCAATGCTGGCCGCTGTTCTCTTGCCACTGCTACCTACTTCCTGCGCTGGTTCTGCACCGCGACACCGGAGATGACCTGCGACGACAAGTGCGTGGCGATCCCGACTGACTGACCCATGTTGCCTAACGGATTCCAGGAGAGGGCTTCTTTGAAGTTCGCGCGGCCGGGAAGTAGTGCTGCGACTACCGTTTCGCTGCTTTCAGCCCCTCGACTCTCTTGGTGAGGAAGTCGCGGAGGCCGGCGAACTTCTCGATGTCGCCGTCGAAGGCCCACACGGGTGCGCTGTCGCAGTCGCTGTCGTCGGCGCATCCGGTGGTGAGGATGAAGCGGCTCTGGTTGTCGTTGGTGCCGATAATGGTGAGGTCGTCGAAGGAGTCCACGCCGAACTCGTCTATCTGCGTGTCGGTTTCGCCGATCCCTTCGAGGAAGATGTCGCGCTCGGGTGAGTCCGGGGTGAGCTGATCTGTCGAGTACAGGGTGGTGGTGCCGAAAGCGAATTCCCAGCCGTTGGCGTGTTCGAGCCAATTGCGCAACTGCCGGTCCAACCGCTTGCCGAGACGTTGTTCGGCGGCGTCGATCTGCTCCGCGGTAGCCGGCGGGTTCGGCGGCGTCACCATCCAGGTCAGGTCCACGTTTCCTCGGCCGTGGGTCATGTCGTAGTCGTACCAGCGGTGCTGTTCACTGATCAGTGCCGCGATCGTGTCGGCACACCAGTCACGGGGAGCGTCGGGGTCCGACGGTGAACAGCCCGCCCCCGCGGCCAGTGCCGCCAGCAGTATCACTGTGGTCCGAACCAGTCGCATCGTCGGCTCCTCTCGAACCCGAGTCCGCTTCGCTGGTTTCAGCGTCGTCGAGACCCTGGGTGTGTACACCGTTTCGGCCGGGAAGTAGTGCTGGGACTACCGTTTCGCTGCTTTCAGCGATTCCACCTCTACGGTGAGGAAGTCGCGGAGGCTGGAGAACGTCCTGATGTCACCGTCGAAGGCCCACACGGGTGCGCTGTCGCAGTCGCTGTCGTCGTCGCATCCGGTGGTGAGGATGAAGTCGCTCTGGTTGTCGTTGGTGCCGATAATGATGAGGTCGTCGAAGGAGTCCACTCCGAACTCATCTGTGCGCGTGCTGGTTTCGTCGATCCCTTCGAGGAAGATCTCGCGCTCGGGTGAGTCCGGGGTGAGCTGCTGCGTCGAGAACAGGGCGGTGGTGCCGAACACGAATTCCCAGCCGTTGGCGTGTTCGAGCCAATTGCGCAACTGCCGGTCCAGCCGCTTGCCGAGACGTTGTTCGGCGGCATCGATCTGTTCCGCGGTGGCCGGCGGGTTCGGCGGCGTCACGAACCGGGACAGGTCCTCGTTTTCTGCGCCGTGGGCCTTGTCGTAGTCGTTCCAGCGCTGCCGCTCACTGATCAATGCTGCGATCGTGTCGGCACACCAATCACTAGATGCGTCGGGGCCCGGCTGTGAACAGGCCGCGGTCGCGGCGAGTGCAGCCAGCAGTATCACTGTGGTCCGAACCAGTCGCATCGTCGGCTCCTTCGTTCGGCAGGAAGGACCGCGAACCTGCCCTTCGATCTCGTCTCGATTGAATCTGCCCGATGTCTGCACGACCCACGGGTTGACATACTGGTATGCGGTTCACCCTATTTCGGCGGCTGAGCTTTGAGCTCCTCGGCCACCGAGATTAGGAAGTCTTGAAGTCCGTTGTACTTCTCGTGGCTACCCTTCAGTCCCACACCGGGGCGCTGGCACAGTTGTCGTCCGGGCAGCCGGTCGTGAGAATGAACGTATCTGAGACGTCGTTGGCGCCAATGAGGATCAGGTCGTCGAGGGATTGGACGCCGAGTTCGTCCGCAGTGACGCCGAACTCGTCCATCAGGTCGTTCATGATCGTGCGTACGGGGGAGTCGGTGGTCAGCTCGCTGGTCGAATACAGACTCGATGTTCCCGCGAAGGATTGCCAACCGTCGGCGTGTGCGAACTGCTGTCGCAGTTGCTGATCGAAGTGCGTCCCCAGCCTCTGCTCGGCAGCGCTGATCGATGCTTCAGTCGCGGGCGGGTTCGGCTTGGTGGCGATCCACTCCCGATCCAGGTTCGGGTGGCGCGCCCTGGAGTAGTCGTACAACCGCTGCTGCCCGCTGGTCAGGTTCACGATCGCTTCTTCGCACCAGTCACCGGGAGCGTCGGGGTCCGACGGTGCACAGGCCGCGCCGGCGGCCAGTGCCGCCAGCAGTATCACTGTGGTCCGAACCAGTCGCATTATCGGTTCCTTGTCCTTCGGTCCGACGAAGGGATGTATTTCGGTCGTGCCGTAATTTCCCGCCGCCGGGACCCGGTGATTGAGGGTCGCTGCTCTGTGGTTCATATCTGGTTCAGCGTGTCGATCTCCGATTGGAGGAACGTTTTGAAATCGTCGTATTTGGTGACGTCCCCGTGGCCGAACTCGTATACCGGCATGCTCGCAGTCTCGGGGTTGGGGGCGGCTTCGATGGCGATGAAGTTCGAGCCCTCCTCGGTTCCGCCGATGACGATCAGGTCGTCGAACGAGTCGACGCCGACCCTGTCGGGCGTGAGTTCCCCGCTCTCGCTGTACACCTGAAGTCCCTGTGCGGGGAGCGAGTCCCGTGCGATGCTGTCGAGGGGGAGGAGGTCGGTGGCGCCGGAGAACGACTTCCAGCCGTTCACGTGGTGGAGCCATTGCGTGTACTGCTGATCGAAGTGCACACCGAGACGTTGTTCAGCAACGTGGATCGCTTCGTCTGTTGCGGGCGGTTCGGGGCTGGTCAGCATCCACGAGCTGTCGATCCCGTCGGTCCTTTCCTTCTCGTACCAGGCTCGCTGCGCGTCCGTGAGTTCGGTGATCGCGGTCTGATACGAATCGTCGGCAGGGGTTTGCTCGTCTGGACCGGTTGAGGTGCAGGCCGTCGCCTCGATCACCAGTGCTGGTGGCTGTTCTTTTGCCACCGCTACCTACTTCCTGCGCTAGTTCTGCACCGCGACACCGGCGATGACTGCAATGACATGTGCGTTGGCGTTGGCGTTGGCGATCGCGACTGACTGATCCATGTTGTCTCCTAACCCATGGTGTTTGCTATCGGGCGAAGTGAGTGAAGGCCCTGTCCGGGTCGGGGAGTGGAGTGCCCGGGTAGCGCAGTAATGCCGGCTGGAAGGGCATGAGCCAGCCGATGATGCGGGTGACTCGTCCTGCGTGATGTTCACGGGTGGGTGTGTGGGTGAAGCCGCAGTCACGGTAGAACGCGGCGAGCGTGGGACTGGCGGCGCTGGCGACGAGCACGACCTCGCGCTCATCCGCCCAAGTGAGCAGGCTGGCACCGAGGTCGTAGGCCGCGCGTCGTGCGATGAGGCTTACGGGTCCCTCGTGTGGGAGGTAGGCCCAGTCGGTGACTTCGATGCAGCCGTGACCGCGGACGACGGTGATCGTCGCGGTCGCCGGTGCGGACCCGGGCTCGTGGGTGGCGCGGACCGCTGAAGCGGTGATCATCGTCCACCACGCCACGAAGCCGGCCACGGAGATGCCGACGAAGACGAAGCGCGAGGAGAGCGACGGCGTGGATTGGGCGAGTGCGGTGTTCAGTACCAGGAACGCGACGAATGCCACGAGCACGGCGACGATCACGCGGCCGCGGCGGCGGGTGACGGAGCTGCGCCGCCGCATGACGTGGGCCGCTCGGGTGCTGCATCGCACGGCACGCAGGCGCGTGCCGGCGCCGGTGGTGCGGTTGGCGGACGCCCATTTGCGGGCGTTTCGCCAGGTCATAGCGTCGGTGGGTGCTGGTTCTTGTGTCATGCGCGGAAAGGTAACGGCTTACCCGGACACCGAGCCGGGTCCGATGCGCAAAGCGCCCCGGCGCCACCCGTTGCCGCGTTTGCAATCCCGTTCCGGACCCCGGTCAGCCCCCTGCGCTTGATGACCGATCTCGACCCGGCCATCAAGCGCAGCCGCAGATCCTGACGACCATTCAGGCGTAGTTGGTCAGTCGAGGTAGGTGGGGATGTCGAGTTCCTCGACTTCGAGCAGGCCATCGGGGTCGAACGGGTTGTTCCACGGCGCGGCCGGCTCGCTCATGTCGTTTCCGTCGCTGTCGAAGGTGGGAATGTCCAGGTCCATGACTCTGCTCCTCGTTCGGTCTGTTCGAATTGGGTTCTACTTGTTGGATGCGCCGGGAGCAAAGAAAGTTCCCGACGCCCGCCCCGAGTTTCTGGGTGGGATGCTGCATCGCCCGGATCCACCTCGACCACACTTCAGTCGAGAAGGAGATCGGATCGCCCGAGCACGGCCCGCCAGCGGCCACACGCGCCCCTGACCCAAACTAGATCATCCGACTGTCGTGAGACGCGAAGGATCTGCCGGGCCATGGTTGGACAAAATGGTCAGTAGGAGTTCAGATCGTTGACGTCCTGGACTATCGCACCGAGGATCACGGCGTAGACGACAATGAATCCGACGGTGATCACTGCCCAGAGCAGAAGCGCAATCTTACCGAGCCTCTTCGCGCGATTGGAAGCGTTCTGCGCGCCCTGGAAGTCTCCAACAACCCACAGGGCCACCACCTTCGAGGACTGGCTGAACGCAGAGAAGGCCAAAGGCCAAAAAAAGATGACGGCCGCAGCAGCCCATCCGGCGTGCGGAGAGGGCATCGGCGCCCGGCCATAGTCGTGAGCGGGGGCGGGGTACTGGTTCGGGTACATCGAATCTCCGTCGAGTGGGGTCGGCTGCGCCGAGTGCGGCTTACTCGGCTGGTCACAGGAGTAGACGCGGCCCCCGGCGGGAAGGTTCCCGGACCCGCTGTTACCAAGATCGCATCGCGAACTCCGCCGAGCACGGCCCGAACCCCTCGCAGGATCGCCGCGCACACCGTTGCCGCGATCTTCATCCACCGCGGACACCACCGACACCCAGGGGTCGGGACCCGCCCGGTAGGCCACGCGCAGCTCGCGGTGCACACTGTCGGGAACATTCCGTGGTGCCGGCGCGTCCAACGCTCGAGCAGCCATGACGGCCAGACGAAAGGACGTGAACCACCCAAAATGACACCCGACGAAACCCCTTCCCTGTTGGACCAGATCCTGGATGTCCTCGTGCATGAGGTGGGCGAACATCTGCCCGATGATCTGTGGGAACACATGATCGGCGTCGCACTCGACCCGAATACCCCGGACGTGGACTCAGACCTCGTGCCGACGATGGACGACACCGTGAATACCCCCGCTGAGGACACCGACGTCGATCTCCACGACCTGTTGACGGGAAGCCACGGCACCGACCATCACGACACGGGTGTCGATCTCCACGATCTGCTGTCGGGCGGCGGTCATGGCACCGGCCTCGGGCACGACGACATCGAGATCGGGCACGACGACGGCACCAGTCTGGGGCATGACTCGGCTTTCGGCCACGACGACGCCGGGTTCGAGACCGACGGGTACTGATCACACCGGGATGCTCCGGTTGGATGACCATGACCGCAGCCGCGATGGAATTCATGGCGGCTGCTAGGCTCCGAAGTCTGGGCGCTGGGGAGGCGGCCCGAAACAGAACCACCGGGGGAGATCGATCCAGTGAGCGAAACCGAGCTGCTTGCGCGCTGCCGCGACGGTGACCGGGCCGCGTTCGCCGAACTCATCGCACCGCAACGACAAAGCGCCTGGAACATCTCCCTGCGGATCACCGGCAACCGTGAAGACGCCGAAGACGCACTGCAGAACGCACTCATCGCGGCCTGGCAGAATCTCGGAAAGTTCAACGGCGAAGCCCGCTTTGGCACGTGGTTCTATCGTGTTGTATCCAACGCGGCCATCGACATCCACCGCCGCCGCGCCGCCCGGATTGCCACCGACTTCGTCGACCCGACGGAACTGGTCGACCTCACCACCGCGAGCAGCGCGCCCTCGGTGGAAGACCGCGTCGTCGACGTCGACGCCGTGCGCCGTGCGCTCGCCGAACTTCCCGCCGAATTCCGCGAGGCCATCGTGCTGCGCGAGTTCACCGACCTGTCCTACGCCGAGATCGCCGAACACCAAGGCATCGGTGTGCAAACGGTGAAGAGCCGAATCAGCCGCGGCAGAACACAACTCGAAGCGTTGCTCGCCGCATGAACCCCACGAACTCGATCCTGGATTGCGCTTCGGGCCGAAGCGATGGGCCGACGCCCCGCGCCGGCCACCGAGCTAAGACGCCGCGGTGTTACCGTGTGTCGGAGCATCGCGGAGGGGAGCCGCGCGGACCGGTTGCACGGCCGATGACTCGACGTGGGGCGCACCAAGGACGAACGCACCCTTTGCTTGATCTGCCCACTGTTGCGCACGCGCCCCCAGGCGCGTAGGAGACCTGTGGCGAGACTCGGACCTCAACGGCCAACTCGCCCCAGACGTGCCCCGGCGGAAGGGAGAGCCGCCGGGGCACTTCCATTCCGTGCCCCGTTCGATCAACCACGCATGGCGCGGATCCGCCGGTCGTACTGCGCATCTGCCTGGCGATCTGGATCAGCCACTTCTCGTTCCGGCCCGATATCAAGGATCGCCGGGTCGTACAGCAAAGAGACCGAATCGACGGCGGCCCGAACACAACTCGTAGCGATGGCTCGCGGCGTGACTTAGCCCGACACGGTAGGTCAGCGCGTCGGGGGTGGTTGTGGTCAATCGGAGAGCCGGTCCGTAATTGACGACTTCGGTACGCGCTCACCTCGTAGGTACCGACCTCACGCGTGCATGGTGTCGGTCGCTGATGATGCAATGGATGCGAGGAGGGTTCCATGCTCATCGAGTGCGCTGACTGCGACGCGATGTTCGACCCGCGTCCGTCGGGGCGTGGGCCGAGCCGTCAGCGTTGCCCCGAACACGTCAAACAACGCAAGCAGGACCTCGTCCGGGCACGCGACATGGTCAACCGTGCAGCGGGATGGGGAGTGGAGACCGAACTTGTAGTTGCCCGCGAGGTGTTTGAGCGTGACGGGTGGATCTGCCACCTGTGCGGGGCACTGATCCCGGAAACTCTGCGAACAGCCCGAGTAACCGGGGGCACGCATGAACCGCTGTCCCCCGTCATCGACCATGTGATTCCGCTGTCAAAGGGCGGCCCTCACACGATGGACAACTGTCGCGCGGCTCACTGGGACTGCAATGCGCGCAAGCACAACACCGAGCCGGGTACGCGGGTCCCGATGGAGGGGGAGCCGACTCCGCCGCTAGTGAAGCGAAGCGGCGGGGTAACCGGTCGCAGATGTGATCTCGACGGGTGTGAGCGCCAGCACTTCACTGGCGGGCTGTGCCAGTCGCATGCCCGTCGATTGAGGGAGTACGGCGACCCGAACAAGGTTAGATGCGGCTGCGGCTGCGGCGAGCTGATCACCGTCGCGCCCAGCGTTGCCCGCGCGATGACGTACCTCGACGGGCATGGTCTGAGCGGCGTTGTTGCGTCGCCCGAGGTGAAGCTGAAGGAGAGTCTCGTTCCTCAGCCGGTATCGGAGCGAGGCAAGACCTTTCACGCGCTGACCGATGACTGCCAGGTTTGGACGGGCCCCAAGAACAAGCAAGGTTACGGCCGTATCTATGTGTGGGTGTCGGGTCAGAAGCGGAAGGGTCGAACATTCCTGGTTCACCGCTTGGCCTACGAGCTTGCAAACGGCGAGGGGTCAGCGCACAACCTCACAATCGACCACCTGTGTGGAGTCCCGTTGTGCTGCAATCCGAACCACCTCGAAGCAGTGACGATTGGCGAAAACCTCAGGCGCGCTGCCTTAGTCGTCCTCACCTGCCCAGGGGGCCACCCTTACGACGAGGAGAACACGCTTTACAACCTCGACGGGCACCGGAGGTGTCGCCAGTGCAACACCGACCGCAATCACGTTGAAATACACGGGCACGAGTTTGTCGCTGACACAGACAACACCAGCGCGCTGCGCCGACGATGCCTGATCTGCCGGCAACGAGCGGAATCCACGCCGCAGTTCTGTCCGCAAGGCCACGAGTACACCCCCGAGAACAAGCGGATTGACAACCAGGGCAAACGGTACTGCCAGCAGTGCATCTGGGATCGGACGCACATCCCGCAGTTCGGGCACCCGTTCGTACCCGACCCGGATGGCCCGGCCAAGAAGCGTCGGTGTCTTACCTGCCGCGAGTTGAACCCGCCGCCCGCGCACTGCATCAATGGACACGAGTTCACCGACCAGACGACTGAGTACACGGCTAAGGGGTGGCGCAACTGTGTGCTGTGCCGCCTCAACGCCGATCATGTGCCGAAGCATGGGCACGAGTATGTGATCGACACGAGCAACCCAACGACGGTACGCCGCTGCCTCGTCTGTTACGAGGCGAAAAAGGCGGTGCCGCAGTTCTGCCCGGCCGGTCATGAGTTCACGGCGGAGAATACGTTCCTGAAGAATGGGTGGCGAAACTGCCGGGCCTGCGGGCGCAATCGAGGTCACCGGAAGCATTACGGTCACGACTTCGTCCCCGACCCTGACAGCGGTAAACGGGTGAGTTGCCGGACCTGCGCTGGCGGGCGCGTGGTCACCAGCTCGGCGACGTTGGTCTACCCTCGCCCGCCACACCCGCAGGAGGCTCCACCATGACCACCGACAAGACCCCCGCCGATCGGCCCGAGCTCGACGAGTTCCTCGGCCCCAATCAATGCTTCGCGCACCTCATACCGCCGTACGACCACCAGGCCGTCGAGGACCAGGCCGCCGCGCTGCTGCCGCATGAGGGCCTCGCCGAGTTCCTCGACGTCGAGCGACCGTCTGATCCGTAGTCAGAAGATCCGTTTACGCAGCGCAGCCCCGACCAGGACGGCCGGGGCTGCGGGTGGTGGGGGATTGCTCGGTCGGAGTGTAGAGACGCGACGGGCTGCGGGGATTACGTGGAGTCGGGTCGGGGGTGGTGGGACGCGTACCCAGCGCGCCAACAACGGGCCATCAACGTTTCGCGGCTGGTGCCGCCCACGACCCGCCACGGGTTCGCGTCGAGCCGTTCTCGGCGCAGTGACGCGGCACGGCCCAGCGCGTGCGCAGCGCGGAATGCGTCGCCGCCGGCGCTCACTCGGCTACCTCGACCGCGGCGGCCGGGGCCTCAAGGTAGCGGTAGATCGTCGCCCGGGACACGCCCAGTATCCGCGCGATTTCCGGGGCGGAAAGGCCCTTCGCCTTCCATGCGCGGGCCCGCTCGGCGTCGGTGGCGTCAACCTTGCGGGGCCGGCCAACCTTGCGACCGTTCGCGGCTGCGGCGGTGAGTCCTGCGCGGGTGCGCTCGATCATCATTTCCCGTTCGGGCTGTGCGAACGCGGCCATGATCGTGAGCATCGCCCGGCCCATCGGCCCGTCGGTGGTGATGCCATCGGTCAGCGAACAGAACCCAACACGCTGCGTGTTGCGGCCGAGCCGGTCGAGCTTCCACACGACCAGGGTGTCGCGCGGGCGCCGGTAGTCGAGCACGGCGTCGAGCTGTGGACGTGACGTCTTGGAACCCGAGACACCGTGATCGGTGAACACGCGGTCGACACCAGCGGCGGCCAGTGCGTCGAGCTGCAGCTGCGGATTCTGGTCGGTGGTGGACACTCGCGCGTATCCGATCAGTGACATGCGTTCCCCTGCCTAGGGTTTCTCGTTATCCCGTCGGTTGCGCGGTTTTGACACTTCGGCTTTCGAGATGGGATTGCAAGACACCTCGGCGGCGTGTTTCCGCAGGACGACTGTCAGTTTCAGAAGTCGACTGCACGGATATCAGCAGTGGTGAGGCACAGGCTGCGGATGTGGCGGTCGCGGTAACGATCGTTCCCGGCGAGCTTGCCCGTCACCTGAGGATCACCGCGTGAACTTGATGCTGTATCCGGCCAGACCATCGATCCTCAGGCTGTACTCGACACCCTCAAGCGTTTTCATGTTCCAGCCTTCCTTGACGCTCAACGACTCGTTCACGGGCAGGCTGAGAGCTGAGGTGACCGAGCGCAAGCCGACGTCGCCGTCGCTCACTTCCCGGATGTCGCCGTATTCGCCCTGTTCGGCGTTTATCGCCTGGGTGTGGACCGTAGTCGGATTGGTTGAGTCAGGCGATATGTTCTTGATGGTGATCGGGAAGTAGACGCTCACGGGCTGCAGAGGCCGGTCATACAGGATGATCGCGTCCTCACTCGGCGTGAACTCGACCGGTGCGCCCACGGTGATCTCCAGCTTCACCTCGCCCGACCGCACCGTGTCGCTGTAGATCGCGGTCTGACCGAACTTGCATGGATCTCCAAAAATTTGTTTCGTATCGCAGATCATCGGGTCAGCCGACGAGGAGGGATCCGCTTCCCGTTCCGGAGCAGGCTGCGGGGAGGACTGCTCGGCGTTCGAGGCTGCCACGGCGTCGGTCGTGGACGCGTCGCTGTCGTCTTCCAATATCGCCCCGACGGTCATGATGCCCACCCCGACAACCGCGACGCCGCCGAGTGCAGCCCACAATCGCCAGGGGGTCTTTGGCTTTGGTCGACGGAAGGTCATGGTGGTTCGCAGGCGGCCCTTCTGTTGGGTGACCAGCTCCCAGCCTTCCTGCTGCTTGCTTGTGATCGTTTTCGCCTCGGTGCCCCGGATCGCCTTGATCTCGGTGACCTCGTACCGTATTTCCTCGCCGGTCATGTCTCTTCCGTACTTCGATAGCGGTGTTGTGGGTGAACCCGTACCCAAGGACGGGGAATCCAGGTGCACGGTGCAGTTTGCACTATCCGGTTGGCATCCCCGGAGGCCATCCAAGAAACGGTCGATATCTTTAGCCCGCGGCGGCACTGGTCCGTTGAGCTGCGCTCTTGCGTCACGGACGATGTCCACAACGGGGTGATGGCCCAGGGATTCGCTGCTGATTTCGCGGAGCCCTTTGTTATCGAGTCGATACTGTGGGATGGCGAAGTTGGATCACTCACCGTCGAGGGAAGGTTCTTCCAGTTCGAGTAGTGCGGCATCGTCCGGGTGGAGGTTCTAGTTCGGTTCCACCGAGCGGGTCAGCGAATCGTCCCGATCGAACTCGTCGGAAGTCTGGACGAACTGCAGTCCCCGTTCCAGGACTTCGATTTTCTCGCGGTTGTCGCCGGACGAATCCGCGAAGAAGGCAGCGGCAACTGCGTCACGGACCAACGCCTCCGCGAGGTCCCAGTCCTGGACGTAGTTCTCGACGGGAACCAAATGGTCACGCCGCGTCGTCGCATCGGTGGTGCACCTCTTGGAAATAGACGCCGACCAGTTCCTGGGATCGATCCCGTTGCTACTGGAGACCGGATGCGATGGCCTTACCCTCAAAGCCTCTGCGCTGGACCTACCGCTTCGTCGCCGGCCACGGCTACTACCCCCTCGCAGCGGCAGGGTGGCTCATCGCAGTCCTGGCCCTCGCGGTTGGAATTGTCGCCTCCAACTCGGGGGACTTTGTGTCGGCCAGCCAAGCCGCACCACCGAGCTTCGCGCAGGCAGGGGTGATCACCAACCAACGCCCGAGACCCCGTCGCGCGACGGTTCCAGCGTCGCTCCAAATCAGAGCTCCACGGCACTACTCGGTGTCGTGGGGGAGAGTGGCCAGCGTTGACCAGTCGGTGCCATAGGCGGCGTGTACGTCGGTGAGGAACCGGTCGATGGGATCGATCAGTGTTGTGCGCCCCCTTTCGTCCGAGGCCATCACGATCCCGACGAGTCGGTACATGTGTGGTCCGGTGGAAATGTAGGCGGGGCCACCGGAATCGCCAGGGCCCACCGGGAGCCGCGCGGTGACCATGTTCGGAGCGATGGCGGTGACGGTGCCGCACGCGAGACCCGTATGTCTACCGATGTGGCAGATCCGGTCGTCGACGTGAGCGTCGGCGAATCCTTGAAGAACCTGGCCCCAGTCACGGTCGACCGATGAGATCTGGACGCTGGGGTAGAGCTCGATGACGCCGTAACCGCGGGCATCGCCACTGCTCACAACATCGCTTCGCTCGGGCACCGCGTCGGCGAACCGGCCGATCGGGCGCCGGGCGTTGTCGGTGACCGGGACTGTGGGGTCAGCACCGAGACAATGACCCGCGGTGAAAGCGAGCTTGGTGCCGTCGTCCGCGACACCGGTGAAGCCGATGGTGCATCCATTCGAATCGTGCACGATGCCACTGCCGGGATTGATCACCACGGGCGGCGACGCCGAAGCCGGAGTACAGATGCCCCCCACGATCGTCGCCGTCACCGCGGTCGCACACGCGATTGTGAGCCTGATCGTGCCACTCGTGCGCATCATGGTGTTCCGCCTCGCATGTCCCATTGGTGGGACCAAGGGTAGCGCAGGCGGTGTGGGGTTCGCGGCACCCCGCGAGTGCCGAATCCGACAGACTCTTGCCGTGGGGCTTATCAGGTGAGATGGGTTACCTGCTTCCCAGGTCTCCTGGGAAGTGTGTTGCGTCGAATCAGCCGACCGCTTCAGCTCACCCGCTCCGGGAAAGCTCACTGAGCCAGCGAGTGATGATTCCATCGAGATAGCGCAGCAACAGTGTGGGCTGTCGAAAACACGCGACGTCGATCACGGTGGAGCCGCCCTCTGGATTCCGGGCCCGAACTGTACACGCGCGGATTGGTCACACGCAGGATCGGCCCACATCGCCAAGAGCCATCGTCACTCTGTGTGCTGCACAGTCTCTCGGCGCAGTCCCTGGCGCACTTGGCTGTGAGGGGGTCTGAACGGAGTCGCAGCAACGCGTTCAACACCATTCCTGACTGTGGGTTCGTATTGTGCGCCATAACCAATTGCAGTGCCCGGGCATCAGTGATGCCCGCAGGCCCCAGTCGGATCATGCTCTGAACCCACAATCCGTAATGCCACCCGTCCCACCAGTACGAGGGCAGGACCCCTTCAACTGTCTGCTCCGACAGCCAATCGATAACTTCTTCGACCTCGCGTTCCATGATCCCGAGACGACTCAATAGGCAAACTACGACCGCAGACACATCGGGATGAGGCACATGCCAGCCAGTCGGCGCAAACATCGGATCCGAACTTCCGCCCGAACGGTAGGTCGGATAACCAGACATCGGATATCGGGACGAAATCAACTCGGCCAGAACATGTTCAGGGACTGCGAGGTCAAACCTTCTCAGCACCATCAGCGCTTGCGCTGTGCTGTCGTTATCTATTCCGACTCGTGAGTTGTATCCCCACCCTCTTCGATCCGAGAGCGACCATCGCAAGTAGTTCGCTGCACGTTCGCACAGGTTTGTCGCGCCAGGAGTGTCCTCCAGTACCACCGCGACGTGGGCAGTGATCCAGTCTGTCGAGGCACCCGGTAGCAGCATGAACCCGCGCAGCGAACCATCCCGATGCTGACTCGCCTCCAGATACCGGATGCCGCGGGCTATGGCGCTTGCCACATCGGGCTTCCCACCGGGGGGTATCGCAACGTGCCGATTCCGGGCGCGTTCGGAGGTCTCGATCAGCCGATCAAACCCCCCCAAGAACCCCAGCCTGACAAGTTGCCGCGGATCGCTCACTGCGATCCCTGCGTGAGACCCCGAATGAGTGCACGCACCTCGCGCTCACGACCGCATTGGCGTGCGGCACGAAGCGCGTGCTGGGCGTGCAACACGAGACCTCGCTCGATCGAAGAGCGGGACCGTCGCGCGAAAGACAGGCGCATCATTCCGAGAGCGGCAGCAGAGAGTCGGGGGAACATCGGCGAGGTGTTCGAACTCCACAAGAACTCGTTGGCGTGAAAACTCATCCAGTCCCGACTGAGATCGACGTAGTCGTCCCAAGCCGCAAAGAACCGCGCCAACGCTTCGAATACGCGAGACACGTGACGATCATCGGACGTATTCGCGAGTCGGCCGATGAATATGGTGGGGAGCCTCTTCGCGATCAGTGGAGAGCCGATTCCCATCTCTGATAGATACATACGTTCCAAAAGCACGGCCAGCGCTGCACGATCGCTGGGAGCATCCGCCAGCCGAAATGCCAGGCTACCTAGGACATGGTCGAAGAGTGCGACCACCGATCGGGCACTCGTACCCGAGGTTTGGGAAGATAAGCAGCGGATGTCGCCATTCATCCGCTTCCGAAGCCGCTGGGGGTCGAGGGCTTGTGCGGCCTCAGGAAGGTGTGCGGGACGCTCATCGACCAGGGTGTCGAAAGCCGCGACTGCCAAGTTGAAGGCGGCTGCCTCGTCGAGAATTTGTGATGCCACACCGCTTTGCCTCGGAATGCCCAGCTCCGCAATATTGGCTCCCCAACGCGCAACGCCGGTGACCCGCTCAGTGGTCCAGCCAGGAAGCACGTCTGTGTGTGTCTCGGAGGGTGTGAGAGCCGAGGTGACAGGCTGCAGGCGTTCGATCACATCCTCATGCGTCGCCAGGGCCTGGACTGGACCGCCGGCGAGTTGGACCAGGTTGTGCTCGACTCGCCGACGAGCGGGGCCCGACGATCCGAAACGCACACGAATGAAATCCGAAGCGATCACCAGATACTCGTATCGGATATCCAGCTGCTGGCCATCACCCGGGCTTGAAAACCTTCACCGTTTCCAAAGTATCCGGACACCACACCCTCGACAGAATCAACTGAGAAGGTAGCCGAGCCGAAATCTCCTTGGACCGTGCCGTTATCGCTGATCGTCACTCCCACCGTGCCGACAGACCATTGTTTCAACTCGGCATGGCTTTGATTGGACCAACGGCCTTCTTGGTACGCCCGCCCACCGTTGTAGATGCATCGAATGTAAATCTCGCGCGCAGCCGCCCGATCCCAGCTGGTCCCGCCCCAGATGCTGGAGCCGCCTTTTCGGTATACCGTGACCTGCGTACCCACGGTGTTGGAGAAGAAGAAGTTGTTCTTCCACGCTTCAACGTCTGCCTTCCAGCCTCCATCGCGACTGTAGACCGTTATTTCGCTCGCCATTGCTCGCTCCTGCCTGGAATGTTGCTGCAGCGTCACTGATGGTCTTTGTGCCCCATTGTGGACAGTGCGGCGTCATCTCGCGCGAGTAGCTCGCTACTCGAATATTCGGGCCCAGGCATGGGCGAGCGGTTGATCTCCGGATGGGCGTGAAAGATCGGACACGAACGTAATCGCCCCAATGTCCGAGGACCGATGTACGCGGAAACTGCTACGTGAGTCCAACTTGGTGCATAGTATCGACGGATGCCGGGCTTCTACCGGGCCTACGGGCAGCTGCGGCGGGGCGGGGGGCCATGGCGTTCACCGTTCCTAATTCCGCTTGTCGCCAACGCCAATCCGGTTGGCTTTCCCACGGAGGATTGGCATTTCGCTATCGACGCCGGCGCCGTGGCCGCGGATGTGGACGCCTTCCTGACAGGGGACGGCAACCTGATCAAGACGCTGTATGACTACCTGTCCTCGGGGAACCTGACGTTGACATTCACCATCCGCCCCTCCACCGGTCGTGTCGTACGGGATATCACGGTCCGCATTGTGGTGTTGGTGAGTTCTGCTGATTTGACCGTGGACAGCGGCGAGTTCGATGAAGAGGGCGCCCAGTTCGCTGCCTTCGAACTGCGGGTTGGACCGGGCACATCGCTGCCTCGGATCGATCTCACCGTTGGAATCAGGGACGCACGGATCAACCCCCAGCAGGTGGATCTCGCGAACTCGTTGACGGTCGCGGCGGGCGGCGTCGCGGTCTCGTCCATCTCGCTCACCGTCGACCCGAACGTCGATATCCCTGTCGACATGGCTGGGGGGTTGGTCGACGCCGACGTCACCAGGCTCCCAGGGGTCGAAACCAGCTACGTTCCCTTGCTGAACCAGTACTCGGAGCGTTCGCGCGACGTTCGCGGCGTCGACCTGCGTTGGCTGGACGATCCCGTGGCACCGCGCCCCGCGAGCGCAACGTGGGTACGCCTGGCGGGGAATCCGATGCAGCCCGTACCGCAGCTCAGGGCAATACTGCACACACCCATCCAGCCCGATCCACCCACGAACGTGTCGCCGACTGTCGCGGCCCTCGACGGCGGGTCGATGCGTCCCGGCGTA
>NZ_JAPENM010000009.1 GCF_026342035.1 Aldersonia sp. NBC_00410 | reverse complement strand
TGCGGTATTGACGTCGATGATCTCTTGCCGGTCCGCATCGGTGGCGTTGCGAACCGCCGCAGTGAGTGAAGCCGTTTCGAGAGTCTCACGCACGAGGTACATTTCGGCGAGTTCGCTCGCGGTCAGTTGCGCGACCGCATAGCCACCGTTGTGCCGGTGGTCGACGAGGCCCTCACCGGCCAGCGTCTTGAGTGCCTCGCGCACCGGGATTCGGCTGACGCCGAACAGTTCCGCGACATCGCCGAGGGGAATCGGGGTGCCCGGTGGCACTTCGCCATCGAGCACCGCGCGCCGCAGTTCGTCGAGGATTTCCTGCTGGGTGGCGCCGAGCCGTCCCACGCGGAGCTTCGCAGGGAGCACGGAAGGTCGACGCGCGGCCATCCGGACCTCCTCCCGGTGCTGGCGAAGTTGAGGGAATGTCTACAACATCGACGTGACGAGGGCGTTACAGAGTGCTCCTACCGTCATGCCTGACCCGGCACTGCGCGCCGAGTCCCGCTGATGACATATCTCCTAACCGCCGAGATGTTTCACACGGGTGGTGGTGACGAGGAAGGTGACGGCGACGAACTGGGCGACGGTGACCGTCGTGATCAGTGCGGCGATTGAATTCTCGTACAAATAGCCGGTGAGGGCTCCACCGGCCGCGGTGGCGCAACCGAGCACGGCGGCGAAGAGTCCGTACGCGGTCGCGCGGCGATCGGGGGGCACCAGGTCGGCGACCACGGCACGTAGGGTCGATTCCTGAACACCGACCGCCGCGCCCCAGAGCAAAGCACCGATGACAACCCACCCGACGCTCGTGGTGAACGAAAGGACGGGGATGGCGATCGCAAGGACGGGTAGCACAATCAGCACCCGCGGCCCGGTCCGGTCGTAGGCCCAGCCGGTGGCCAGCGCGGCAGCGGCATCGGCGAGCATCACCACGGCGTAGATCACCGGTACCCACGCGGTCGGGATCAGCCCGCTCACGACCATGTGGAATGACAGCACGCCGAAGGTGGCGAATCCGAGCATGGTGGCACTGGTGAAGACGGCGTAGATCCAGAACTCCCGCGGCATCGCGGCCCAGCCGCGGTGGGTCGTCGCGCGCCGGCCGCCCTCGCCGGGGGCCGAACTGCTCGCCGGATCGGGTTCGGGGGTCGGTTCGTAGATCGAGGGCTCGGGGACCCGCATTCGCAACCACAGCAACAGCGCGAGCACCGCGACGCCGGGTGCGGCAAGAACCCCCAGCGCAGGGCCATACTGCCCACCGGTGAGTGCCAACATGCCGGCCACCACCAGCGGACCGATCAGGGCGCCGATCTGGTCGAGCGCTTCGTGGACGGCGAAGCCGCGGCCCCGCCCGGTTGACGCCGCGGCAAAGGAGAGCAGCGTGTCCTTGGCCGGGCTACGGACTGCCTTGCCGACCCGCTCGGCGATCACCAACGCGCACGCCACCCACAGCGTCGCGGTCAGCCCGAGCAGCGGAACGGTGACCACCGTCAGGGCGTATCCGGCGATCGTCCACGCCCAGAATTTCCGGGTGCGGTCGGCGAGTGGACCCGAGACGAGCCGGAGCAGCAGTGCGGCGGCCTCGCCGATTCCGGTCACCACGCCGACGACGAGGGCAGTTGCGCCCAACGTGGCAAGCAGGGGACCGGTGACCGAGCGGGCGCCCTCGTAGACGACGTCGGCGAGCAGGCTGACCGTGCCGAACGCGACGATGAAACGCCACGGATTCATCACCGCGACAGGGTCTTTCGTGTTCATTGCCGGTGCGACGAGTCGGCCGACCGGGTGTCGCGAATCCGTTCCGGTCCCTCGACCATTCGTCTCCATCCTGCGTCCGGTGCGCTGATCAGTGGGCGATCGGCAGGTCAAACTTCATGGCCAGTGTTCATGCCATTGTGACCGGCGCGTGGGGCTGAGTCGCTCCTTCGGCGTGACCCGGATCGTCGGTATTACGGGGCACGGGGGAACCGAAGAGCCGGAGCGCCGTGGTGGTCACCATGACGACAGCTATGGCGAGAACGGTTCCGGCGAGCACGTCGGTAAGCCAATGCACACCGAGGTACAAGCGACTCGTCGCGACCAGCAGCCACATCGCTATCGCCGCCGTCGCCGCGACGACCCCGACCCATCGGTGCGTGATCGGTGCGACGACAAGGACGACCCCGAGTAGGGCGACGGTGCCGGTGACGTGTCCGGATGGAAAGGAGAAGTCGGTTTCGGTGACCAGATGGAGTTCGGCCGGCGGCCGCGCTCGCGCGACGACGATCTTGGTGAGGCTACTCGCCGCGCCGGCGAGGGCCACGGTTGCGACGATTGTGACCGCGGGCAGGACGCTGCGATGCCGATACCCGATGATCACCGCCGCCGCGATTGCAATCGCGGCGATGACAACTGGGCTGCCGAGGTCGGTCACCGCCCGCGCGGCGCTGGTGAGAGTCGGCGAGCGATGAGCGACGAACCAGTTCGTGACGCCCATATCGGCGGAGGTGAGCCACCCGCCCAGATGTACCTGCACGGCCAACGCGATGAACAGGGTGAGCATCCCGCCGATTTGCAGCGCCGCGTTGCGGGCTTCGACGGTGCGGTCCGGCTGCTGCCGCGACCGGGCGCTGTGGGCGAGCACCGTGCCCACGACGATTGCGCAAGAGCCGACCGCGATCGCCCAGATCGCGACTTCTGCGGTGGCGATTTCGGTGGTGATCTCGGTGAGCAGGGTGTGCTCGGAGTGCATAAGGGCCGACATGGCATCAGTGTCGACGGCGGTCGCTGTGAGATCGCTGAGGACGGTGTCCGATCCCGCGTCCGCCGCGGTCTAATGGGAGGCGATGCGGATTCTGTTGGTCGAGGACGAGGTCCGGTTCGCCCGGACGTTGCATCGGGCGCTGAGCAGCGAGGGCTTCGTCGTCGACGTCGCCCACGATGGCGCGGACGGGCTCGAGCTGGCGACGACCGGTGACTTCGACGTCGTGATTCTCGACATCATGCTGCCGGGTATGCACGGCTACCGCGTTGTGGAGGAATTGCGGGCACGCTCGATCTGGACGCCTGTGTTGATGTTGTCGGCGAAGGACGGCGACTACGACCAGGCCGATGCGTTCGACCTTGGCGCGGATGACTACCTGACCAAGCCGTTTTCTTTCGTAGTCCTACTTGCCCGGTTACGAGCGCTGGTGCGCCGTGGAGCGCCCGAGCGGCCCGCGATCCTGTCGGCCGGCTCGCTGACCCTCGATCCGGCACGACGCCGCGTCGCCCGGGGCGAGACGGCGTTGACGCTGACCCCACGGGAATACGGCGTCTTGGAGTACCTGATCCGGCACAAGGACGACGTCGTGACCAAGGCCGAGATCCTGCGGGCGGTGTGGGACAGCAATTACGAGGGCGACGACAATGTGGTCGAGGTCTATATCGGGTACCTGCGGCGCAAGATTGACGCACCGTTCGATACCGATAGCATCGACACCATCCGCGGCGTCGGGTACCGGCTGCGCTGCGACGGTTAGGATCCCAGCCCGTCAGTACTGCTCGGATCGGGCGGAGTGATCCTCGTCGCTGGGCAACTCGACGGTGAACTCGGCACCGCCGCCCGCGCGGTCGCCGATGGCCACGGTCCCGTGGTGGGCTCGCACGATTTCCGCGACGATCGCAAGCCCCAGACCGGTTCCGCCGGAGGCTCGTGTACGGGTGGGATCGAGGCGCTCGAACCGTTCGAAGATCCGGTCGCGGTCGGCGACCGGAATGCCAGGACCGTCGTCCGAGATTGTGATCCGGACACCTGGCTTTTTCAACTTGGAGTCGAATCCAACTGTAGTGCAGCTAAATTCGACGACCGACTGGGAATGCTGCCCGGCATTATCGGCGAGGTTGCGGACCAGCCGCGACAGGGCCGAGGCGTCGCCGCGAACTCGGCACGCGGTGATCCGGGTCGCGACGCCGATTCCCGCCGCGCGTAGCCGCTTCGCCTCGGCGAGCAGCAGATCGTCGATATCGACGTCGCCGCGGTGGGTCGCGAGTGCGTTCTCGTCGGAGCGCGCCAATACCAGCAGATCCTCGACCAGCCGAGTCATCCGACGCGCTTCGGGCAGCAATGAGTCGTCGACCATTGCGGTATCGATCAGGTCGGGTCGCCCGTGTGCGAGTTCGAGCGCGGTGGTGATCGTGCTCAACGGACTGCGCAACTCGTGCGAGGCGTCGCTGACGAATCGACGCTGGGCCCGCTGGCCGGCCTGCAATCGGTCCAGCATCTCGTTCATCGTGCTGGCCAGCTGCGCGACCTCGTCGCCGGTCGCGGGCACCGCGACGCGTCGGTCCAAGTCGCTGCTGCTGATCGAGGACACGCGTCGCCGCAGCGACTCCACCGGCCGCAATGCGACGCCGACCAGCAGGTAGGTGCCGATCACAGTGAGCACGACCACCAGCGGTGCGCCCGCGAGCAGCAACGCACCGATCCTGCGCACCGTGGTCTCGATCGGCTCCCGGTCGGCCCCGACAATGATCGTCACCGGTTCGCCCGCGGCGACGGCGCCTCGTCCGATCAGCGAAAGGTCGAAGCTCTCGTCCTTGGCTTCCGCGCGCCCGAGGCCGACCTGCTGGCCCACCGGAACCACCTGACGCGACAGTGTCGCCGCGGGTGCCCCGTTCGAAGCGGCGACCACTCGGCCGTCGGAATCAATGAGTTGGATCGCGCCGATCTGAGCGTCCGTGGCCAATAGCGCCGGGTCCAGTTGCTCGACGCCGTCTCGGCCGGCCTCGTCGGCGATCTGTGCCGCGCGGGCCGCGGCGCCGGACTCGGCGGTTCGCGTCAGCGACCGGTTCAGCACGATCAACAACACTCCAACCGCGACCACCAGGCAAACCGAGACCACGACGGCGGCCGCAACCGCCGCCCTGGTCCGCACGCTCCATCGCCCGGGCGCCCATCGTTGCCAACGCACGAGGCCCAGTCTGGCCGCTACCCCCCGTCGATGTCGCCCGGACCGTCGGGCACGTCACCGGGTTCCGGCAGATCCACGCCCTGGTCGGGGGTATCCCCGGGCTCGGGTTGGTCGACGACCTGTCCGGGCGGCGACGCCTGCTCCGACCCGGGATGCGCCGCGGCGACCCCGCCGGCCGCACCCAACGCCACCGCGGCCGCTGCCGCGGCCAGTGCGATCTTCCGACGTCCGTCCATCACAAACACCTTCCCTTGCTTCTGCCATTCGGCTGTTCCGACTGTGCCACCGCGTCCCTGTGGAACCGCTGAGAGTCTGCGCTCTCAGCGTTTCCACAGCGCCGCGCTGCGAGAGTGTCCGGCATGACGATGACGACCCGGCAAATGGCCAGCAAGGTTCCCGAAGTCACGATCTTCTTCTGGATCATCAAAGTGCTGTCGACGACCGTGGGGGAATCGGCCGCGGACACACTCAATGCCGACTTCGGTCTCGGACTGACCGGCACCACCCTGGTGATGACCGCGGTGCTGGTCCTCGTCGCGATCCTGCAGTTCCGGGCCGACCGGTATGTCCCCTGGATCTACTGGCTGCTGGTCGTCCTGGTCAGCATTGTCGGCACCCTGATTACCGACATCCTCACAGACAATCTCGGGGTGCCGCTCGAGGTGACGACCGTGGTATTCGTGGTCGCATTGGGCGCCACCTTCGCGGTCTGGCGCGCCATGGAGGGGACGCTGTCGATCCGCAGCATCACCACTACCCGGCGTGAGGCGTTCTACTGGCTGGTCGTGCTGTTCACCTTCGCGCTCGGCACCGCCGCCGGCGACCTGGTCGCCGAGCAGTTCGGTCTCGGCTACCTGGCCACGGCCCTGATCGTGGGTGCGATCATCGCGGCCATCGCCGCGCTGCACTACGGCGTCGGACTCGACGGCGTCCTCACGTTCTGGCTGGTGTACATCCTCACCCGGCCGCTTGGCGCTTCACTTGGTGATCTGCTGTCGCAGGACCGCGACGCCGGCGGGCTGGGACTTGGCGCGACGGCGACCACCGCCCTGTTCACCGCCGTCATCGTCGCCCTGGTCGGCTACGTCACATACACCGGAGTGGATCGAATCGCATTGGTGGACAAAGTAGTTGGAGACGAGGCCGACGCGCTCGGCTAAACTCGACGGGGCCGTCATTGACGGTCCATACCCTTCTCAGGGCTGGCCGACGCGGTCGCCGAGTGTGAGCGCGGTGGTGCTGAACCGATGCGCGGTAACCCGTTCGGAGACTTAGCGCCACCCGTTGCCGTTGCCGGTCCCGCCGCCTCGGGCCGGTGCGGCGAGTCCGGCGACGATCGAGGCCATCCGGTCGAGCTGGTCGTGCGCGGCCTGGTTGTCCTCGTCGACCAGCCAGCGCAGCACGAGTCCGTCGAGCATCGCGAGGGACAGCCTGCTGAGCGAGGCGAGCGGCAACGTCCATTCGGTGTCGGTCGCCATCCGCAGCTTTTCCAGCAGGTCGGCCATGGTGTCGTCGTTGAACTCGTACTGTTCGCGCGCGATCCGGAGCTTGCCCGGAGTCTGTCCGCCCTCGCGCAGCGCGTAGGTCGTCGTCTCGTAGGTGAGCAGCTGCCGATCCCGCGAGGCTTCGACGTCGTGCCACAGCGCAGCGAGCGCGATCCGAAGCAGATCCTCGAGTGCGCCGACACCGGTGACCCCGGCGCGCAACTCGGTGGCCTGATCCGCCGAGTCGCGCAGTTCCATCGACAGCGCTTTGACCAGCTCGGTCATCATCGCGTCTTTGTTCTCGAAGCAGTAGTGCACGACGCCGAGCGACACCCCCGCCGCGCGTGCCACATCGCGCGTCGTCACGGCCGAGACGCCTTTGCTCTCGGCGAGTCCGATGGCGGCGCCGATCAACTGCGCCCGTCTCTGTTCGACACTGAGTCGCGTGGACACTATGTGAAGTCGCCCTTCCCCTGACCGGTGCGCCTGTTGTGCGCCCCGAACCGATACACACCGAATCCCAGGTTACGGCTGTTGCAGGTGCGTCGTGCCGTCTTCGGTCACCCACCACGGGACTCGTGCCGTGCCGGTGACCGCGCCGGTGAGCTTCACCGTGAGTTCGGCGTGCACCACCAGTGGCCCGGTATCGGGTCGCAGCGCCAGCGTCGCACGGACCAGCACACCGAGCGGATCATCCTCCCATGACGTCACGCGGCCGGTGCTGGTCACCGTTGCGTGCACCGCCTCGGAGGCCAGCCGGACATCGAGGAGGGCCGCGAGGTCCGCGGCACCGGCGAGGTCGCCGACGACGAGGCGATCGGCCGGAATCGCCGCGGCCAACCAGGGCCGATCGAGGACGAGCGCGTCGTCCGGGGCGATCAGGGCCCCGGACACCGCCCTTATCTGCTGCGGCAACGGGATCTCGCTCGGTTCGACGAGCCCATGCGCCAGCCCCTCGGCCAGGCGGCGGTGGGTGTCTGCGACGGTCGCCGGCGTCGGCCGGCGGTCCGGATCGGACAGCCGTTGCGCCAGCACCACGATCAGGTCGCCGTTCAGCGAATCGGGGTCGGCGAGCGATGCGGCGAATGCGTCCGCGTCGGGATGGTCGAGCGGGTCGAGCAGCCCGGCGAAGGCCGTTGCACCGGGGGCGAGCAGCATGCCGAGCAACTGCCCATGCACGCAGGCGTGCCGACGCAACCACCACGCCGTGTATCCGTTGCGGTCGCCGAGCAACCCTTGGATGCGCGGATCGTGGGCGAGCAATTCCAGCGCCGCAGGCCAGGCGTGCGCGGCGACGAGTTCGAGATCGCGCACGGCGACCAACTCCGCGGGATCCTCGGGAAGCCAATCCCACCAAGCGGATTCGTCATCCAGATCGTGATCCGGCCCGGTCGGATCGGACTCGCGCAGGACACCGAAGCTCCACACCGCGCCGATCGCGCGCAGCACGTCGACGCCGAAGCGCGCCACGACGGCCGGGTCGATCGTGCCGAACGGCGCATCGTCGTCGAGCAGGCCCGCCAGCGGCGCCCTCGGCAGCAGCAGTTCGTCCACCGGTCGCAGCTCGCCGTCCGCGTCGGGCAGCGGGAGCAGCCCGAGCCACGACGGAAGTTGCCCCGGATCGGCGACATCGGCGGCCAGCGCGAGCACCGCATCGGCGAGATCTCCATCGCTGCGCCCGTCGAGGTCGCCGTCGGTGTCGGGATCCGCTGTGGCTTCCAGTTCGGACCGTAGCGCCGGATCCCGCAGCAGGTCCAGCGCGGTGACCGACTGCGCGCCGAGCCGGCCGAGTAGCGGATGTGCAGCGACGGGATGGACCAGCCGCGCCCAATGCACCGGCAGTTCGGCGGCACCGGCGAGCTCACCCACCATCGTGGTGCGCGGCCCGGTCACCAATCGGCCGTCGGCCAGCGGCACCGGCAGGGCACCGAGTTCTTCGCCGGCGAGCCGGTCGACGAGCAGCGGTTCGAGCGCCGCGTACAACCGATGCCACCACGCCGGCGGGCGGTCCAGCCCGCTCAGTGCCTCGGTGACGTCGGCCAGACCGAGGGGACGGACCCCCAGATCGGACAGCACCGCGACCCGGCTCGAGTCGGACAGTTCGGGGATCACCAGCGCGGGAACCGCTTCGGCGAGCAATTCGGCCAGCTCGGGGGTGAGTCCGGGCAGCACGGCGGCGGTCGGCGGACGCACACCGCCGTGGTTGCCGACCACCGGCAGCCAGGTCCTGGCCCGCAGCTCCGCGCGCAGGGCGTCGCGCAGCAGCCGATCCGCCTCGCTGCGGGCAAATGTCGCGCGCGGCACGAGCAGCAGGCGCAGCGGCGGGGGCAGGGCGCGGGCGAACTTCGCATACCCCTTCGCCAGCGCTGCGATGTCCGCACCGGGCAGCAGTCGTCGGCGATCGGGCTGCATCTCGACGTCGGCGACCACCAGCGCAGGCAACGACAGTTCCTCGTCGGAACGGGTGGGGGCGCGCAGCACGTCGTTGCCCGCCGGGATCGGCCGGCCGTCCTCGACGGGCAGCAGCCAGCGGGCCCGGTCGGTGGCGAACTGCCACCAGCTGCGCACCCCGATGGACACCAGCGCGACACCGTGCGACATCCGCTTCACCGTTCGGCGCAGCTCGGTGTCGCCGACCTTGATGATTTCCAGTGCGGGCAGCTCGAGCAGCAGGTCGGTGGCCTCGTCGATGATCGACCCGAGCAGTTCCCGCGCGTCGACCCCGGCACGGAGGTGCAGCACGACCTCGGTGTCCGCGCCGGTGCGCGGACGCTTCTTGGCCGGCCACGGCAGCCGCAGTGTGGGCGGATCGACCGGTGCCGCGATGCCGCGTTCGGCTACCGCGGCGCGCGTGCGCTCGGCGGAGAACAGCACCGAACCCGAGGTGGAGCGGATTTCGATCTCGTCGCTGATCGCGCGGACCGAGGTGAACCCGACCCCGAACCGGCCGACGGTCGGCCCCGGCGTCGGCCGAGCCTCCTTGTCCGAGGCGCGCAGCGCGGCTAGGGCCTGCACCCCCGCGGTGTCGAGCGGAGCGCCGGTGTTCGCGATGTGCAGTTCGCGGTCGGTGGCCCACACCGTGATGCTGCACAACGGCAGGGAGCGCGCAGCGCGACCGGTCGCGGCGGCGGCTTTGGCCGCGGCGTCGGCGGCGTTTTGTGCGAGTTCGGTGAAGACACGGTCCCGGTACCCGGCGCGAACCAGGTCGGCTTCGGCCGCGGCGTCTTCGCGCAGGCGCGTAGGCGAGGACTCCCAAGCGACGAGGACGGACTCGCGCAGCGCCGCTGTGCCGAACGGGTCCGCTAGGGCGATGATGCCGGGTCCTGGTCGGCGGGCGGCGCGGTGGTCTCCGCGGACTGTGCTGCCTGTCCGGCATCCGTGCCCGACGCCGCGGCAGCTTCGCTGCGTGGCGGCGCGAGGGTGACCACCTCGACGGCGGCATCGTCGAAGGCGGCGTAGGCCGGCGAACCGGCGCCGGTCGGCAGTGCGGTGTCCGAATGTGCGCCGCAACCGAACTCGGTGTGCACCACCCGGCCGTCCATCGCGAATTCGTTTCCGCAGACGCCGAACGCGTTGTGCAGCGAGCCGGCGAGCGGCAGGTAGAAGCCGCACAGCCCGCATACCGATACGGCGGCCTTGGCCATCTCCGTGTCCGGGCCGTAGTCGCCGTCGTGCCAGCGCTGGGCGGCGTCGACGCGGCCGTCGAGACTCATCACCTGCTTGCGGCCGAGCCCGATCTCGACGGCGACCTCGTCGATCTCGGGGTCCCCGTTGGCGACAAATCCCGGCACCAACCGCTCATCGTGAGCCGTGGGCGCGAGCAGATCGCCAGGTCCGAGATCGCCGGGGCGGATGCGCTGATCCCATGGCACCCACTCGGGCGCGATCAGGGCATCGGGTCCGGGCAGCAGGACCGACTCGCTGACCGTGACCTCGTCGGCTGCCGGCGCAGCGGCCAGCACGACCGCCCACTGCCAGCCACGGTAGCCGGGCATCGTCGCGGCGAATCGATGAGTCGCGGCGGTCTCATCCTCGGTGGAAACACCGAGGTAGTCGCCTATCGACGTCTCGCCAAGGTCGAGCAGCGCCGACCGTGCGAGGTCGACCGCCTCGGCCAAGATCGGGCGGGGGGCGGGCAAGGTCTGCGTGGTACCGGCGCTCACGTTCTCCATTTTGCCGTATAGCCCGGACAGTGCAGCGGTGCGGCTGCCATGCTGGGCCGCATGCATGCCCGTCGCGCCTTTTTGGTGACCCTCGTCGGAGCGAGTTTGGCGTGGGGTTGCTCCGATCCTGCGGCCACTCCCGCACCGGCGCCGACCCCCGCACACGCACCGATGCAGGTCGAAGTGGTGGCCACGCGGCCGCATGATCCCAAGGCGTTCACCGAGGGCTTCGAGGTTGCCGGCGAGACGTTGCTGGAGGGCACCGGGATGGTCGGCACGTCGTGGGTGAGCGCGACCGACCTCGGCACCGGCGCCGAGCAGCGCCGCGCGGATCTGCCCGCGCCGATGTTCGGGGAGGGCATCACCTCGACCGGCGCCGGCATCTGGCAGGTGACCTGGAAGGACCATGTCGCGATCGAGCGGGATCCGGTCACGCTCGCCGAACGTCGACGCGTCGGCTACGACGGCGAGGGGTGGGGGTTGTGCACCCAGCGCACCGGGGACCAGCGGCTGATCGTGATGAGCAACGGGACTCGTCGCCTCACCTTCCGCGACCCGGCGACATTCGCTCCGGTGCGCACCGTCGACCTGGTCGGTTACGGCGACGTCCCGATCAACGAACTCGAGTGCGCAGAGGACGGCACCATCTACGCCAACCTCTGGCAGACCGACACGATTCTGCGGATCGACCCGGACACCGGCACCGCGCTGGCCGTGATCGATGCCGGTGCGCTGCGCCGCGCGCTGCCCTCGCAGGCCGGGATCGACGTGCTCAACGGCATTGCGCAGCTGCCCGGTACGGATCGTTTCCTGCTGACCGGTAAGTACTGGCCGACGACCTTCGAGGTTCGCTTCGTGCCGTGACGTGCCGCATGCGCAGGCATTGTGGTCCTTTGTCGGTGAAGTGGGACAGAATTGTTCCGTGATGGAGTCCCGCGAGCCGAATGCCCCGCACGACCGTGGGGCACGCGCGTCTCGGTCGTCGGGCGGCCCCGACCGGGACGGAAATCGTCAGGCGGCACAGCACCCGGGGTTCGACAATTACCCGCCGCCGCAGGGGTCGGCGCGCCGCCCGCCACTGCCACCGCTGCCGCCGTTGAATCCGCCGCGCCAGGAACCACAAGATCCGCAGGCATCGCCGGATCAGGACGCCGAGCCGCGCCCATCCGGTGTCCGTACGCCACGCAAGCTGACCGTCACCCGGGTGGCCGCAATGCGCAGTCGCGAGCTGACCGGACGCGGGATCGCGACCTTCCAGCGCGCGGCCAAGGCCGACGGCGCGGACAAGTCCGGACTGACCGCGCTCACCTACGCCACGATGGCCAATTTCGCCACCGATGCGGCGGTCGCCGTCGCGCTCGCGAACACGCTGTTCTTCTCCGCGGCCACCGCCGAGAGCAAGATGAACGTCGCGCTCTATCTGCTCATCACGATCGCCCCGTTCGCGTTGATCGCCCCGCTCATCGGGCCGATGCTGGACCGGTTGCAGCGCGGTCGGCGCGTCGCGCTCGCCGCGTCGTTCGCCGCCCGCGGTGTGCTCGCGGTGCTGCTGATCTTCAACTTCGACACCTGGGCCTTGTATCCGATCGCTCTTGTCATGCTGGTACTGAGCAAATCCTTCGCAGTGCTCAAGAGTGCGGTCACCCCACGCGTGCTGCCGCCCGAAATCGACCTCGTCCGCACCAATTCGCGGCTTACGGTGTTCGGCCTGCTCGGCGGGACGATCGGGGCGGGCGCGATCGCCGCCGGCGTGGCGTGGGCAGCGGGTTCGATCGGCGCGCTCTGGTTCACCGCGGTGCTCGCCGCGGGCGGCGCCTACCTGAGCCTGCGCATCCCGTCCTGGGTCGAGGTCACCGAGGGCGAGGTGCCGACGACGCTCAGCTATCACGGCGTGGACGCCGCGACGGAGGTGATCGGCCGAGACCGCGCGGCGGCGGTGAAACCGAGCAAGCGACGTCAGCCGCTTGGCCGGACCGTGGTGACCGGGCTGTGGGGTAACAGCACGATCCGCGTCCTGACCGGCTTCATCACCCTCTATATCGCGTTCGTGGCGAAGTCCCGCACCGAACATGATCCGCTGCAGCAGGCGTTGATGCTCGGTCTGGTCGGTGTTGCCGCGGCCCTGGGCAACTTCGCCGGCAATGCGACGGGCGCGCGGCTGCAACTTGGTAGACCCACGCTGATTGTGCTGCGCTGCGCGATCGCGGTGACGGTCGTGTCGATCGGGGCGGCGTTCGCGGACAGCTTGTGGATGGCGGCGCTGGCCACCCTGGTGGGCGCGTGTGCGAGTGCGCTGGCCAAGGTGTCGTTGGACGCGTCGATCCAACAGGACCTGCCGGAGGAGTCGGTCGCGTCCGCGTTCGGCAGGTCGGAGACCGTACTGCAGCTGAGTTGGGTGATCGGTGGTGCCTTCGGTGTGATGCTGCCGACCGAGTTCTGGATAGGGTTCACCGTGATCTCGCTCGTGCTCGTGCTCGGGCTGGCGCAGACCGTCATGAGTTACCGGGGTCGCTCGTTGCTGCCCGGGCTCGGCGGCAACCGCCCGGTGCACGCCGACCAGGAAGTGCCGGGCGGGAACCTGAGAATCCATCAGACGACAGGAAAATTCGCACCGTGAGCTTTGTTCGAACCCGTTCCGGCCGTGTCGTTCTCGGGCTCGCAGTGCTCGCGCTCGTCGTGGTGGTCGCCGCCGCTGTGTTCGTGGTGGTCGCGATCGGCAACACCGACGAGCGTCCCCCCGAGATCACCGCATACGCCTACGGCGAGACGACCACGGTGCCGCCGCGCGAGTACTGCTCGTTCGACCTGCAGGAGTGCACGCATGGCGAGATCGCGGAGCTCGACGTGCCCGCCGGCCAGCCGCTGCAGCTGTCGCTGCCCAAGGACATCGCGACCGCGCCGTGGCGAATGGTGATGGTCTACGAAACCCCGGACGGTGACCTGGAGCAGCAGGTACGCAACTACCAGTCCGGCGAGACCGATGCGGTCACCGTCGTGTCCGACCACAGCCCGGCTTGGCAGCTCAACGGTGTCGAGATTCAGCTGCCGTCGGCGGTCATCGACGAGAACGGCCTCCCGTTTGCGCGCGCCGTTTGGGCAATCAAGACGGCGTGAGCAGGCGGACGCGGCGGTAAACGCGGCGGGCGGACGGCGCCGTCAGGAATCGAGTTCGCGAGCGACCGCGCGCAGCACCTCGGAGATCCGGGCCGAGGTCTTGCGTTCGGGGTACTTGCCCTTCTGCAGCATCGGCTGCACCTGGTCCTCGAGCAGCGTGAACATGTCCTGGATCATGCCGTGTAGCTCGTCGGGCGTGTGCTTGCGCTGCGGCGCCTCCTTGCGCACGCCTGCGCTCTGCCGAACGGAGGGCAGCGGGTCGAGCACCTTCAGTGACAACGCCTGCGGACCGCGCCGGCCCGCCGCCATGCCGAACTCGACACGCTGGCCGGGCTTGAGCGCCTCGATGCCCTGCGGCAGCGCTGACGAGCGCACGTAGACGTCTTCGCCTTCGTCCTGCGAGAGGAAGCCGAAGCCCTTCTCCACGTCGTACCACTTCACCTTGCCGGTTGGCACAGCGCTCACCCGTCCATTCGTCGTTGCACACAAGCAACGCGCCCCGCTCTGATCGGGACGCGCACTGCCGGAATTCTACCCCGCCCCGCTCTCGCCCGGACTAGTGGTTCTACCGTGGAAACGTGTCCGCCGCCGTCGATAAGCCCAATAATGCGCTGCTCCACGTCGCGCTCGCGCTGTTCGTCGTCGGGCTCGTCGCCATCGCGGCGATCTTCGTCGTTCCGGCCGTGAGCGAGCGCGAGCCGGGTTTGCCGCTGTACCTCATCGCGCTCGCCGCGCCGGCCGGCTTCCTGCTCGCGCTTGTTTTCACGCTGCGCTCGGGGCGTCGCGCCCGCCGCTGACAGTGCACCGAACACCCGTCCAGCTTCTGTGAGCTTCCTCACATAACGACGGGGTTACGGCGGGGCCTCGGAACGCTCTCGGCACGGACACGCCGTCACTAGCTGGGAATTGTGGAAAATCACGAAATCGCCCGGCAATTCCGCTCATTCGACACGAAGTTACCGAATGGTGATTTTTGGCGCCGATCGTCGTACGTTCTGATCGGTCGAAAACTCGGCCGCCGCCCGGCCCGCCACACGCTCAACCTCGCTCCGCGGGCCGCCGACCCAGACCGACCCGAATTTGGAGCGGGGGCGGGGGACCCACAGTCCCTCGAAGGGGCACCGGAAGAGCTCAGCGCAGCGCTTCCTCGGGGTGAAGTCGAGACCGTGCCGTACATGGCGGAATCGACCGGACTGCCTCTCGGTCCGAACCCGACAGCTGACCTCGCAGGCGTATGGAGGGGAAGAACTAATGAGCGGACGTCATCGCAAACCCACCAGTACCGGGCGGACTGTTGCCAAAGTCGCCGTGACCGGCGCCATCGTCGGCACCGCAGGCGTGGCATTCGCGGGCAACGCCAGCGCCGCACCGGATTCCGACTGGGACCGCCTCGCGCAGTGCGAGTCGGGCGGAAACTGGGGAATCAACACCGGTAACGGCTACCAGGGCGGATTGCAGTTCTCCCCGAGCACCTGGCACGCCAACGGCGGCGGCCAGTACGCGGGTGCGGCCAACCAGGCCAGCCGCGAAGAACAGATCGCCGTCGCCGAGAATGTGCTCGCCAGCCAGGGCTGGGGAGCGTGGCCGTCCTGCTCGTCGCACCTGGGCCTGGCCAGCGGTCCGGATCAGCGCAGTGTCCCGGCCGCGCCCAAGGTCCCGGCCGCGCCCGAGATCGTCGTACCGCCCGCCCCACCGATCGCGCCCGTCCTCGTGGACGGCACCGCGCAGGTCATCGACGTCGCCGATCACGCGCTCACCCTGGTACAGAAGGCGGGCGCCGTCGTGCCGAAGGAGGCGTTCGACCTGCTCGACGTCGCCAAGCAGTCCGGTGTGCAGCTCGATCCGGCCATCGTCGACTTCGTCCAGACGAACAAGGCACTGCTGCCGCAGTAGCTCCGAACACCGGGGCCCTCGAACTTTCGGCAGCCCTCGCAGTTGGAAAGGACCCCGCGCCGGGCAGGCGCGGGGTCCTTTTTGCTGGACGTGGGTGGACTATCGATTGATCACCGTATGCGGGTGCATGTACGGCAGTTCCTCGACGGGACGCGGGAACTCGATTTCCTCGCCGAACGGCGACAGACCGCCCGAACGGGTCGAGGAAAGCTCCGTTACGGCAATTTCGCCGTCCGCGAGCTTCGGCCACCCTGGATCGACATACGGCTTCTTCGATTTATTGACCACACGACCATTTTTACATCGACTCGCCTCGCGGTACAGCGCGGACCGCCTGTCTCTACGCTGAGAGGCGATGACAGCGATCCGTGGCGCCGAGAATTCCGACACCCAGGCACTTGCCGAGTGGCTCGGCGCGTGCTCCGACGAGCAGCTCGTGGAGTTGCTGCGGCTGCGCCCCGATCTCACCGTGCCGATCCCGCAATCGATGCTCGTGCTCGCCGGACGCGCCGAACAACGGGCGTCGGTGCTACGCAGTGCGGACGAGCTGAGCACCGTCGTGTTCGCGGTGATCGAGGCGTTGGTGCTCGAGCAGGCCCAGGACCGCCCGGTGCCGCTGGAGCGAATTCGAGATACGGTCGGGTCCCGGGCGAGTGTCAAGGTCGTCGATGGTGCGCTTGCCCAATTGCGTGCCCGTGCGCTGGTCTGGGGCGAACCCGATGCGCTGCGGCTGGCACCGATGATCTCGGACGCGGTGCCGTGGCCGATCGGCCGCACCATGGAACCGGTGGAAGTACTGACCGAGCGTGAGGTGTCCGTCGCGCTCGCGCAGCTGGGCTCGACCGAACGCGCCCTGCTGGACCGGCTGGCGACCACGTCGCCGATCGGGCGCACGCGCGACGCCGCACCGGGGACACCGAGCGATCGGCCGGTGCAACGCCTGCTCGGCACGGGTCTGTTGCGCTGGGTCGACGAGCAGACCGTGGAGCTGCCGCACGAGGTCGGGCAGGTGCTGCGCGGCGAGCCGGTCACCGATCCGGGCTCGATCGAACCGCCGAAGGTGGCGACGGTCGGGCACAAGGCCGCCGAGGTGAACGGCGCCGCCGCCGGCGAGGTTCTCGAGTTGCTGCGGCACTGCGCGGCGGTGATCGACGCGCTCGGCGACACGCCGGCCCCCGCCCTGCGCGCCGGCGGCATGGGGGTACGCGAGCTGCGCCGGATTGCCCGCAGCACCGGAATCGACGAGGAGCGGATGTCGCTGGTGGTGGAGGTACTGGCCGCGGCCGGGCTGATCGCGAGCGGCATGCCCGATCCCGACCCGGTGGTCGACGGTGCCGACGAATTCTGGGCGCCGACCACCGCGGTCGATGCCTGGCGCGAATTCCCCACCGCGCGGCGTTGGGCGGTGCTCGCGCACGCCTGGCTGACGCTGCCGCGGCGGCCCTGGCTGATCGGCATGCGGGATAGCAACGACAAGCCCATCGGTGCCCTGTCCGTCGAGGTGCGCAGCGCGACGGCGGCGCGGGACCGCAGGCTGGTGCTCGGCGTGCTGGAGGACCAGCGGACCGGCGATGCGCTCGACCCGGCCGACGTCGGTCGGCTACTGGCCTGGCGCCGGCCGCGGTGGGCGGCGCGGTTCGCCAAGGCGATGGTCACCGGCACGCTGCGAGAGGCGGCAGCGCTCGGCATCATCGGTCGCGGCGCGCTGAGTTCGCCTGGGCGGGCGTTGCTGCACGGCGGGGACGAGGAGGCGCAGATGCGCGCCGCGTTGCCCGCTCCGGTCGACCACGTGCTGGTGCAGGCCGACCTCACGGTTGTCGCGCCGGGACCGTTGGTGCCGGAGCTGGCGCGCTCGATTTCGCTGGTCGCGGATCTGGAGTCCGCGGGCGGTGCCGCGGTGTATCGGGTCGGCGACAGCAGCGTGCGGCGCGCGCTCGACGCGGGCATGACGGCCGCCGAGCTGCACGCCCTGTTCGCGACGCATTCGCGTACCCCGGTGCCGCAGTCGCTGACCTATCTGATCGACGATGTGGCCCGCAGGCACGGGCAGTTGCGCGCCGGTGTCGCCGCGTCGTTCGTACGCTGCGACGATGCGGCGCTGCTCGCCGAGGTCCTCGCGTCGCCCGTCGCCGAGGAGTTGGCCCTGCGCGGGCTCGCGCCGACCGTGGCAATCTCGCAGGCGCCGCTCGCCGATGTGCTCGCCCGGCTACGTGCGGCGGGATTCGCGCCTGCGGGGGAGAACGCGTCCGGTGCGATCGTCGACCTGCGTCCGCGCGGTGCGCGGATCGCGATGCGGCGCCCCCGCGCCCAGCTGCGCACGCCGCAGCCGCCGTCGGACGAACAGCTCGCCGGGCTGGTCCGTGAACTGCGCGCCGGCGACCGCGCCGAGAAGGTGCCGCGCAGCGGTGGCGTTCGCACCGACGGGTCCAGGGCAGGCGGCGCGGCCACGGTCGCCCTCCTGCAGCTCGCGGTGCGCGCGCGGCGCAGCGTCAGCATCGAGTACATCGACGCGCAGGGCAGCGCCACGAGGCGGATCGTGGAGCCGGTGAAGGTGGGCGGCGGGACACTCGATGCGCTCGATCCGACCAGCGGCGCGATCCGGCACTTCACGCTGCACCGCATCGCATCGGTGGCCTTCATCGAGTGACCAGCGGCCCGCCGGCACGTGTTCGCCATCACCCGGAACGGCAGATCATGGCAGCAATGCCCTCCGGTCTGGACAATGGGAAGGTCAGCCTTTTGCAGGCGGGCGGGAAGGGTGGAACCGTGACCGACGGACCGTTGATCGTCCAATCCGACAAGACACTGCTGCTCGAGGTGGACCACGCGCAGTCGAACGAGGCGCGGCAAGCCATCGCTCCGTTCGCCGAACTCGAACGCGCCCCCGAGCACGTGCACACCTACCGGGTCACGCCGCTGGCGTTGTGGAATGCCCGTGCCGCCGGGCACGACGCCGAGCAGGTCGTGGACGCGCTGGTCCGATTCTCTCGGTACGCCGTCCCGCAGCCGTTGCTCGTCGACATCGTGGAGACGATGGCGCGCTACGGCCGGCTGCAGTTGGTGAAGAACCCCGCGCACGGTCTCACCCTGGTCAGCTTGGACCGCGCGGTGCTCGAAGAGATATTGCGGCACAAGAAGATCAGCCCGATGATCGGTGCCCGGATCGACGACGACACCGTGATCGTGCACCCGAGCGAACGCGGCCGGCTCAAGCAGATGTTGCTCAAGGTGGGCTGGCCCGCCGAGGATCTGGCCGGGTACGTGGACGGCGAAGCGCACGAGATCGAGCTCGACTTCGCAACCAAGGAATGGCATCTGCGCGACTACCAGGAGATGGCCGCCGACTCGTTCTGGGCGGGCGGCTCGGGGGTGGTGGTGCTGCCGTGCGGTGCCGGTAAGACGATGGTCGGTGCCGCCGCGATGGCCAAGGCGAAGGCGACCACGCTGATCCTGGTCACCAACACGGTCGCCGGTCGGCAGTGGAAGCGCGAACTGATCGCCCGCACCTCGCTGACCGAGGAGGAGATCGGCGAGTATTCCGGCGAGAAGAAGGAGATCCGCCCGGTCACCATCGCGACCTATCAGGTGGTCACCCGGCGCACGAAGGGCGAGTACAAGCATCTCGAGTTGTTCGACTCGCGCGACTGGGGCCTGGTTATCTACGACGAGGTGCATCTGCTGCCCGCGCCGGTGTTCCGGATGACAGCCGACCTGCAGTCGCGTCGCCGTCTCGGGCTCACCGCCACGCTGGTGCGCGAGGACGGCCGCGAGGGCGACGTCTTCTCGCTGATCGGCCCCAAGCGCTACGACGCGCCGTGGAAGGACATCGAGGCGCAGGGCTGGATCGCGCCGGCCGAGTGCATCGAGGTGCGGGTCACGCTTACCGACGCGGAACGGATGAGCTACGCGACCGCGGAACCGGAGGAGCGCTACAAGTTGTGCTCCACCGTGCACACGAAGATCGCGGTGGTGAAGTCGATCCTGGCCAAGCACGCCGACGCCCCGACGCTGGTGATCGGCGCCTACCTCGACCAGCTCGACGAGCTCGGCGAAGCGCTGAATGCGCCGGTCATCCAGGGCTCGACCAGGACCAAGGAACGGGAGACATTGTTCGACGCCTTCCGGCAGGGCGAGATCCCGGTGCTGGTGGTCAGCAAGGTGGCGAACTTCTCCATCGACCTGCCCGAGGCGTCGGTCGCGGTGCAGGTATCGGGCACGTTCGGCTCCCGCCAGGAGGAGGCGCAGCGACTCGGCCGGCTGCTTCGACCCAAGCACGACGGTGGGCAGGCGCACTTCTATTCGGTCGTCGCGCGGGACACGCTCGACGCCGAGTACGCCGCGCACCGGCAGCGCTTTCTCGCCGAGCAGGGATACGCCTACCGCATCACCGACGCCGACGACCTGCTCGGACCGAGCATCGGCGAGTCCGGCCAGTAGCGGCCGATCGCCGATCAGTCCGCGAGATCGTCGACGCCGTCCTGCGCCTTCTGCACCCGGCGCGAGGCACGCTCGAGTTCGCGTTCGGATTTGCGGGCCGCTTCGCTCGCCGCGCGTTCGGTAGTGCGCGCGAACTGCCGCTGCTGCTCGGCGCGATCGAGTTCGTCGCGCAGCTCATCGATGCGCCGGTCGATGTCGTCCACATCGTCGCGGGCCCGGTCCGCAGCGGTCCTGGCCGCGGCGAGATCGGCCTGGGCCTCCTGTAGTGCCTGCTTCGCCGCTGTCAGATCGCGTTCGGCCGCTTCGCGTTTCGCGGAACGGTCCGCTTTGGTGCGGCGCGGGGTGGTGCGTTTCGTGGTCGTCTCGACGGCGGTCTGCTCGTCGGTGTCCGACCGTGCTTCGGTCGGCACCGCACTCAGTCCGGCGGGTCCGAAACCGGAGTAGCTGACGGCTGATTCGAGGGTGCCCGCGCGCACCAGGTTGGCGACGGCCGGGTCGGCGAGCGCGGCGTGCAGGGTCTGGCCCACCTCGCGCAGCGCGCCTTCGCCGAGTTCGTGGTCGCGTTCGGCGGCGAGCTCGCCCGCTTTCCCGGCGATCGCACGCACCACCTGCTGGCGTTGGCCGGTCAGTTTGCGCAGGTCCGCACCGGAGAGGTGGCGCTGCGCGTCCCGCAGCGCATCACCGAGCTGCAGCAGCCCGGCCACCTCCTCGGGCAGCTCGCGGGCCAGCGTGTTCACCGCCCAGGCCACCACGGTGGGTTTGCGCAGCCTGCCGATCTCGGTGGCCAGCGTCTTCTCGCCGGCCGCCTTGGCCTCCTTCACCCGGGCGGTCCGCACCGCCACGAACTCGCTGGGATCCAGCGAGTACAGCTCGTCGGTCACATCGGCGAGGTCCACGTATCGAATCCTGACATCAACGGGTGACGCGCACGTCCCGGACTCGCTCAGATGCCGCTCGGCCAGTCGGCCACCGGCCCGGGCGGATCGCTGTGCAGCCGTCCGGCGATCCAGCAGTCGCGCAGGGTGCCGCGCTGCACCGCGCCCGAGCGAAGCGTGCCCTCGAATCGGAAGCCCGTCCGGCGCGCCACCGCCGCGGAGTCGTGGTTGCCGACGAATGCACGCCACTCCACCCGCTGCAGGCCCATCCCGGCCGGTGCGGCGACGCCGGGCCCGGCCGGGCGCAGTGCGAACGCGCACACCTGCTGCACCGCAGTGGACATCAGCCCGCGGCCGCGGTGGCTCGAGGCCAGCCAGAACCCGATCTCGGCGGAGAACTCCGCGCTCTCGATCAGCCCCACCATGCCGACCAACGGTGCCGCGGGCGCGGGACGGACCGCCCACGTCGGACTCTGCCCGGCCCAACCGGACACGACGAAGCCGTCGACGAACTCCTCGGCGTCGGCGCGCCGATACGGCACCGGCATGCTGGTCCACTCGCCGATCGAGGGGTCCCGGCACACCTCGGCAATAACATCGATATCGGCCGGAATGGGCGGATCGAGCCACACCGTCGCATCGGTCAGCGTCTGCGGCCGCATCGGGTCATGCTAACCAGGACGGGGCTCAGCGCAGCGCCGGAACGACCTCACGCTCGAACAATTCGATCCCGGAGCGGTCGTAGGCCGCTTCCGGGAAGTAGCAGATCGCGTAGCCGAGGCCCCGGTCGCGGAGCTTGGTGAGGTTCTCCACGACCTGCTCCGGGGTGCCCACCCCGGGCATGCCGCGGAACGCGCTCAGCGACGCCTCGGCCCGTTCCGCGCCGACGAAGCGGGTGAGCCGGGCTTTGAGCTGTTCGAGCCGGTCGGTGACCTCGGCCTCGGTGGCGCCGATCGCGATGTTGTAGTTCGCGGACCGGACGATCGCGTCGAAATCGGTGCCGACGTCGGAGCAGTGCTTGCGCAGCACCTCGGACTTGTGCGCGAAACCGTCCGGGGTGCCGTCGAAGTTGGTGTAGTCGGCGTAGCGTGCGGCGATCTTCAGCGTCACCTGCTCGCCACCGCCGGCGATCCACAGCGGAATACCGCCCTGCTGCAACGGTTTCGGCGCGACGATCGCGTCGTCCACCTGATAGTGCCGCCCGGCCAGCGTGGCCCGGCCGTGCGTCCACGCCTGCCGGAAGATCTGCACGCCCTCGTCGAGGCGGCGCAGTCGTTCACCGGCGGACGGGAATCCGTAGCCGTAGGCGCGCCATTCGTGCTCGTACCAGCCGCCGCCGATCCCCATTTCGATCCGGCCGCCGGAGATGATGTCCGCGGTCGCGGCGACCTTGGCCAGGTAGGCGGGGTTGCGGTAGCTCATCGCGGTGCACATCTGCCCGAGCCGGATGCGGTCGGTCACCGCGGCGAAGGCCGACATCAGCGACCACGCCTCGTGTGTCGCTTCGTCGGTGGGCGCGGGCACGGTGTGGAAGTGGTCGTAGACCCACACCGACTCCCAGGTCTGCCCCTCGTCGGCGCGCCGGGCGAGATCGCGCATCACCGCCCACTGTTGTGCCGGATCGATATCGACCAGATCCAGCCGCCAGCCTTGTGGAACGAACATCCCGAATCGCATGCTCGAAAGCGTAGTGAACGGCGGACGGGGAGCGGCAAAACCGCAGGAAGCGACCGAGGTCACAGATCGCGGGATACGGCGAAAAGCGCTCGAGGCCACGCAGTAGCCTGAAGGTCATGACTGCTCCGACGCCGACCATTCCTGCCGATCTCAAGCCAGCCGATGGGCGTTTCGGTTGCGGACCCTCCAAGGTTCGCCCTGCCCAGTTGCAGTCGCTGGTCGATGTCGGCGCCTCGGTCTTCGGCACCAGCCATCGGCAGAAGCCGGTCAAGGATGTCGTCGCGCGGGTTCGCGCCGGGCTGCGCGAGTTGTTCTCGCTGCCCGAGGGCTACGAGGTGGTGCTCGGCAACGGTGGCACGACGGCGTTCTGGGATGCCGCGGCGTTCGGGCTGGTGCGAGAGCGCTCGCAGCACTTCACCTATGGCGAGTTCAGCGCCAAGTTCGCCACGGTCACCAAGAAGAACCCGTTCATCGGCGATCCGATCGTGCTCTCCGCCGAGCCGGGCACCGCGCCCGAACTGACCGCCGATCCGGCGGCCGACCTGATCGGCTGGGCGCACAACGAGACCTCCACCGGTGTCGCGGTTCCGGTGCGCCGCCTCGCCGGCTCGGAGAACGCGCTGATAGCGATCGACGCCACCTCGGGTGCGGGCGGTCTGCCGGTCGATATCGCCGACGCCGACGTGTACTATTTCGCCCCGCAGAAATGTTTCGCCGCGGACGGCGGGCTGTGGATCGCGCTGCTGAGCCCGGCTGCGCTGGCTCGGGTGCAGGAGATCGCCGGCACCGGGCGCTTCGCTCCCGAGTCGCTGTCGCTGCCGATCGCGATCGACAACAGCGGCAAGGACCAGACTTACAACACCCCCGCGCTGGCCACGCTGCTGCTGTTCGCCGACCAGATCGAGTGGCTCAACGGCAATGGTGGCCTGGACTGGGCCGTCAAGCGCACCGCCGACTCGTCGTCGCGGCTCTACAGCTGGGCGGACTCGCGCGACTTCGCGACACCGTTCGTCACCGACCCGGCGAACCGTTCGCAGGTGGTCGGCACGATCGATTTCGCCGATGAGGTGGATGCCGCCGCGGTCGCGAAGATCCTGCGCGCCAATGGCATCGTCGATACCGAGCCGTACCGCAAGCTGGGCCGAAATCAGCTGCGTATCGGCATGTTTCCGGCGATCGAGCCGGACGATGTCAGCGCGCTGACGGCCTGCATCGACTGGGTCGTCGGCCGGCTGTAGGCACTGCGAAATCTCGCAGGATATCCACCGATCGCCCGGTATTGCCGGTATTCGGGTTGCGCGTGTCTCCCACAGGGGAGGTCACGGGTGCATTACTGTCGTGCCACGGGCGGTTGTCGCGAGCCGACGTGATGAGGAGGTCAAGGTGCGGGAACTTCGAGTGATCGGCCTGGCGAGCGACGGCAAGCACATCATTTGCGCGGACAACCAGTCCGGGCACAAGTATCGGCTGCCCATCGACGAGAAGCTGCGCGCTGCGTCGCGCGGAGACATTGCCCGCTTCGGCCAGATTGAGATCGAGATGGAAAGCACCTTGCGACCCAAGGACATTCAGGCACGGATCCGCTCCGGCGCATCGATCGAAGAGGTTGTTGCCGAATCCGGAATGCCGGCCACCCGAGTCGAGCGCTTCGCCTATCCGGTGCTGCTGGAACGCTCGCGCGCCGCGGAACTCGCCCAGAAGGGCCATCCGGTGCGTGCGAATGGCCCAGCGGTTGAACCGCTTTCGGAGATCGTCGCGGCCGTGTTCCGGGAGCGTGGACACGATTTCGAGCAGGCCGAGTGGGATGCCTGGAAGGACGAGGACGGGCACTGGGTGGCCCAATTGCGTTGGCAGGCCGGACGCAGCGTCATCACGGCGCACTGGCGTTTCCAGCTCGACGCGCACGGTGGCACGGTCACCGCCCTCGACGATCCGGCTCGTGACCTGATCGATCCCGATTTTGCGCGCCCGCTGCGCGGCCTGGCCGCGGTCACCCACGTCGCCGAGCAGGACGTGCTCGAACCGGTGATCGTCGAAGCCGAGATCGAGGTCCACGTCGAGGCACACGAGACCGTCACCGTCGAGGCAGAGCACGTGCCCGAACCTGAGCCGGAACCGATTCCAGAGCCGGAACCGGTCGAGCAGCCGGTGGCCGAGCGCCCGGGCAAGGCGGCGCCGAACCAGGCGCCCACCCGGAACAAGAAGGGCAAGCCGGCGATGCCGTCCTGGGAGGACGTGCTGCTCGGCGTGCGCAGTTCGGGTACCGGCCGCTAGATCGCTGCAGTTTCAGGGGTACCGGCGCTAGAACGCGCCGAAAAGTAGTGCCAGCCAGCCGAGTCCGACGCCGGTGGCGGATCCGTAGACGGCCCAGCGCCACACGATGACCTCGTGCCAGCGCCACACGGTCGGTGCGGCGCCGCCGACCGCGACCACGTTGATGACGACGGCGAGGAATGGATTGATCCGGCCCAGTTCCGACCCGAACGCGTAGACCGCCAGCGCGACGAGCGCGCCGACCAGTGCGGACACCAACAGTCCGGTCGCCCACGGCGTCGGTTCTCGGCGCAGCACCGCACGGCGGTCGGAAAATGCTCGCGGCGGCGTCACGGCGTCATCCTGGCGCGCTCGTAGAAGGCCATCGCCGCGGCGGTCGCCACGTTGAGCGAGTCGGTGCCCGGTGCCATCGGGATTCGGCCGCGCACATCGGTGGCACGCATCGCGTGCTCGGTGAGCCCCGGTCCCTCCGCACCGAGCAAAACCGCGACCCGCTCGCCGGTCATGGCCTTCGCGAGCGGTACCGCAGCCGGGTTGGGCGTGAGGGCGATGATCTGGAAACCCGCTCGGCGCAGCGTGTCCAGGCCGCGCGGCCAGTCCGGCACGCGGGCGAACGGGACCCGAAGTACGTGACCCATCGAGACGCGCACCGCCCGGCGGTACAGCGGGTCCGCGCAGCGATCACCGAACAGGACGGCGTCCGCGCCGAGTCCCGCGGCGTTTCGGAAGATCGAGCCGATGTTCTCGTGGTCGTTCACGCCTTCGAGGACGGCGATCGTGCGGGCATGCTCGATCACCTCGAGCGGATCGAGCAGCGGCGGACGGTGTGCTGCCGCGAGCACACCGCGATTCAGGTGGAAGCCCACCACCTCGGCCATCGCCTCGGCGCTGGTCCGGTAGAACGGCGCGTCGACGCCGACGAGGTCATCGGCAAGTTCGGCGCGGCGGCGCTCCACGCCGAGGAACGCGATCGGCTCGAACCGGGAATCGATCAGCCGCTGCGCGACCAGCACACCTTCGGCGATCACGAGGCCCTTGCCCTCGGGCAGGTCCGGACGACGATCCGAGGAGTTCAGGTCGCGAAAGTTGTCGAGCCGCGGATCCGCGGGGTCGTCGATGTCGATCACTTCGGCCACCCGACCATCTTGCCGCACAGACTCGCGCGCACAGCAGCGCAGTGTGTCAGGCTTTACGCATGGGTGTCGTGCGATTCGTGTTGAATGTGCTCTGGTTGGTTCTGAGCGGTTTCTGGCTGGCGCTCGGCTATCTTGCCGCCGCCCTCATCTGCTTCTTGCTGTTCTTCTTGGTCATCACGATCCCGTTCGGGATCGCGTCGCTACGTATCGCGTTCTACGTGCTGTGGCCGTTCGGCCGCACGGTCGTGCAACGCGAGGACGCCGGCGCGGCGTCGCTGATCGGCAACATCCTCTGGTTCATCCTGGCCGGCTGGTGGCTCGCGCTCGGCCACCTCATCACCAGCATCGCGTTGGCGATCACCATCATCGGCATCCCGTTCGCGTGGGCGAACCTCAAGTTGATCCCGGTCAGCATCATGCCGCTCGGGCGCAAGATCGTCTCCAGCGACGAGTCCTTCGCCTACGGCCGCAGCACCCAGCCCGCGCCGGCGCAGTACTAATCCGCCTGCGGCCCCGGCCACCAAGGACACTGCTCCACCGACGATCAGTGGCGCGCGGGCGGAGGTGGCGTCGGCGAGCCAGCCGAGCAGTGGTGCGCCCAGCGGCGTCCCGCCCAGGAAGCACAGCATGTAGATGCCCATCACGCGGCCGCGCAGCTGAGCCGATACCGACAGCTGCAGGATGTTCATCGCGGCGGTCGAGAACGTCAGGTTCAGCAGCCCGGTCGGGATCAGCGCGATGGCCACGAGAGTGAAGCTCGGCATCAGCCCGGCCAGCACCTCGCAGACGCCGAACCCGATCGCGGCCCCGAGGAACAGGCCGATCCCAACGGGTTCGCGTCGTCGGGCCGCGAGCACGGCACCGGCCAGGGTGCCCACCGCGAGCATCGTGGTGAGCAGACCGTAGGAGTCCGCGCCGTGGCCGAAGGTGTTGCGGGCCAACACCGCCAGGCTGATCGGGAAGTTGATGCCGAAGGTCGAGACCAGAAAGACGGTCACCAGCAGGACCTGCAGGTCCGCGCGCGCCCACACGTAGCGGAAACCGGCTCGGATCTGCCCGCGCTCGCGTGCCGCCGCGGCGGCCGGCCGCAGCTTGCCGACATCCATGGCGAGCAACGCGCCGATCACGCAGGCGAACGACACGACATTGATCGCGAATACCCAGCCGGTGCCGACGACGGTGATGAGCACGCCGGAGATCGCCGGACCGATGATCCGGGCCAGGTTGAACGTCATGGAATTCAGCCCGATGGCGTTGGAAAGCAGGTCGGGTCCGACCATCTCGATGGTGAACGACTGACGGACCGGCGCGTCGATCGCCGAGGCGCAGCCCATGACCAGTGCGATCAGGTAGACGTGCCATAGCGCGACGACGCCGCCGAGGTCGAGCACCGCGATCGCGAGTGCACATGCCGCCATGGCGATCTGGGTGCCGATCAGGATGCGCCGCTTGTCGTACCGGTCGGCGAGCACGCCACCCCAGACCGACAACAGCAATGTCGGGCCGAACTGGAGTGCCATCACGATGCCGACCGCGAGCGCATTCCCGTCGGACAGCGTGAGGACGAGCCAGTCCTGCGCGACCCGCTGCATCCAGGTCCCGATCAGGGAGACAATCTGTCCCGACGCCCACAGCCGGTAGTTGCGTGCGCGCAGCGCACGGAACATCGACGTGTCGGGGGACATCACTCCATGATGCCTTAAGCCAAGCTAACGAATTTCCGGTGACAGCCGATCACGGCTCGGGTTCGTCGACGATCTGGCCGAGGATCTCGACCGCTTTGCGCAGCACCTCGCGCTGTTCGGCGTCGAGGGTGGCCACCCGGTCGGTCATCCAGGCGCGGCGGGCAGTGGCCTCGGTGGCGATCAGATCCTTGCCAGACTCGGCGAGCGAGACGATGACCTGACGGCCGTCGGTGGGATGCGGCGCCCGGTCGACGAGTCCGAGCTCGGCCAGCGAAGCGATCACACGCGTCATCGACGGCGGCTGCACACGCTCTTTCGCCGCGAGCGCTCCCGGGGTGATCGGGCCTTCGCGGGCCAATGTCGCCAGCGCGGACAGCTGAGTCAGCGACACCGACGAGTTGACCCGGCGGCCACGGAGGTGCCTGGTCAGCCGGACAATCGCCAACGACAGGTCAGCCGCCAGCGTTTGAATATCCGTTGCCGATGTCACAGACGCTCACAATACGGTAAGCAAGAGCAAGCTTTCAGGTAATAACCTCGGTGATCGGATCGATCGCGAAGTACACGGCGAACAGCGCTGCCACGACCCACATCAGCGGATGTGTCGCGCGGGCCCGTCCGGTAAATGCCGCGATCAGCACCCAGGTGACGAACCCCACGCCGATGCCGTTGGCGATCGAGTACGTGAATGGCATGACCACCATGGTCAGGAACGCAGGCAGCGCAATCCGGAAATCGGCGAAATCGATGTCGCGCACCTGCCCGATCATCAACGCGCCCACCACAACGAGCGCAGGAGCGGCGGCCTCGATCGGCACGATCGAATACAGCGGGGTGAGAAACATTGCGGCCAGGAACAGCACACCGGTGACGACGTTGGCGAGCCCGGTCCGAGCCCCTTCGGCGATGCCCGCGGCGGACTCGACGAACACCGTGTTCGACGACGACGACATCGCGCCGCCCACAATCGCACCGGTGCCCTCCGCGACCAGGGCGCGGCCGACGTTCGGCACGTTGCCGTCCTTGTCGGTCAGGCCCGCCTCGCGGCCGAGCCCGGTCATCGTGCCCATGGCATCGAAGAAGTTGGCCAGCACGAGGGTGAACACCAGCAGGCTCGCCGCCAGCACCCCTATGCGTTCGAACGCGCCGAACAGGCTCACGTTGCCGACGAGTGCGAGATCGGGCGTCTGCACGAACTTGTCCGGCGTCGAGGGCACATTGAGGTTCCAGCCGGTTGGGCCGACCTCGTTGGCCGGGCCGACGTCGGCCACGGCCTCGACGATGATCGCGAGCACGGTTGTCACGGCGATTCCGATCAGCAAGCCGCCGCGCACTTTTCGGGCGACCAGAATGCTCATCAGCACGACGCCGAAGACGAACACCGCCGTCGGCCACGACGCGATCGAGCCGTTGATGCCGAGCCCCACCGGGACGGTGGTGTTCGCCGAGTCGGGGACCCGATGCACGAAACCGGCATCGACCATGCCGATGAACGCGATGAACATTCCGATACCGGCGACGATCGCGGCCTTGAGTTCGCGTGGCACGGCGTTGAATACCGCGGTGCGCAGCCCGGTGACCGCGAGTATCACGATCACGATGCCGTCGAGCACTACCAGGCCCATCGCCTCGGGCCAGGTGACCTGCGGTGCGATCGTCACCGCGAGCAACGTGTTGATGCCGAGTCCGGTGGCAATCGCGAACGGGTATCGGGCGAACAGGCCGAACACGATGCTCATCACGCCCGCGGCGAGCGCGGTCACCGCCGCGACCTCCGGCACCGGCAGGATGTCGCCGAGCACATCGGGTTTGGCGGCCGCGTCGTCGGGCGCGAAGCTGCCGAGGACGAGGGGGTTGAGCACCACGATGTAGGCCATCGCGACGAACGTGACCAGGCCGCCGCGCACCTCGGTGCCGTAAGTGGAACCACGCGCGCTGACCGAGAAATACCGGTCGATCCGGCCCGGGCCCGATGTCATCCGAAAGTCCTGTCGCCGAAAGAAGTGCCAGCCTGCAGTCGTCACCCAGCGTCGCGCAACCTGACTCAGATTAGGGCAAGCACTGTGGCGGGGGGCGCGTTCGCGGGTTGGCTCGGTACCGTTGTGGCGTGTCCGAAACCCCGCACGTTCCACAGATCCCCGCGCGGCTCACCGATCCGCGCCCGGTGCTCGCCATCGGCACCGTGCTCTGGCTCGTCGCCACCGTCGTGGTCTGGGCGAGCGGGGATCGCTGGGAGTCCGCCCGGCCGGCCTGCCTCGCGGGGCTCGCGGTGGGCGCGCTCGCCTACGGCGTGTTCTGGATTCAGCGCCGCGCGGCCCGGCGCGGGAGTAAAGGCGCTCAGGTCGGGATCGAGTAGGCCGGGTCGCGGGCTCAGCGCACGCCCTGCGGCCGGAACTGAATGCTGATCCGCGGACCCGTCGGCCGCGTGGTCTTCGGTACGCAGTGCTCCCAGGTGCGCTGACACGAGCCGCCCATGACGAGCAGGTCGCCGTGGCCGAGGCTGTACCGCCGGGATGCGCCGCCTGCTCGCGGGCGCAGCAGTAGCGGCCGCGACTGGCCGAGGGACACGATGGCGACCATCGTGTCCTCCGTACTGCCGCGGCCGATGGTGTCGCCGTGCCAGGCGACGCTGTCCGCGCCGTCGCGGTAGCAGCACATGCCGACGGTGCCGAACCGCTCGCCGAGTTCGCTGCGGTAGTGCGCGTCGAGGGCTGCACGAAGGTCGACGAGCAGCGGGTCGGGCAGCGGATCGTCCGCCCCGTAGAACCGCAGCAGGCGGGGCACGTCGACCACCCGGTCGTACATCGGCCGTCGCTCGCGCTGCCAGTCCACGGTGTGCAACAGACGGGTGAATACGTCGTCGGAGCCGCTCACCCAGCCTGCGCAGTGATCCACCCAGGCGCCGGCGCTCAGGTTGGTACGCCGGACCGCGGCGCCGAGCTCGCCGATCCGGGCACCGCCGGTCGCGGTGTCGAACAGCGAGATCTGGTCGGACTCGAACACGTATTCGATAGTACCGGTCGGTCCGACCGTGGGGTTAGTCCGACGGCTGCAGGGGCGTGAAGTCGCGCTTGCCGAGGAAGTCCGGGCGCCGGTTGCGTGCGGCGTACGGCTCCTCGAGCGTGTTCGCCACGCTGTTGTAGACCAGGAAGACGTTCGACCGCGGGTACGGCGTGATGTTGCCGTTCGAGCCGTGCATGCAGTTCGAGTCGAAGACCGTCGCCGAACCCGCCGGGCCCGTCATCTGCTCGATGCCGTAGGTATCGGCCATCCGGGTCAGCGTTTCCGGATCCGGCGAGCCGGTCAGCGGCAAATGCGTCACCAGCGACTGCTTGAAGTAATCGTCGGGGGTCTCGCCCGCGCAGGAAATGAACTCGCGGTGCGATCCGGGCATAATCATCAAGCTGCCGTTGACATCGAAATTCGGTGTCAGGGCCAGCGAGATGCTTACCGCGCGTGGGACCGGCATTCCGTCCTCGGCGTGCCAGGTCTCGAAATCGGAATGCCAGTAGAACGGGCCGCCGCTGAAACCGGGTTTGAAATTGAGCCGACTCTGGTGCAGGTAAACCTCGGAGCCCAGGATCTGCCGCACGAGGTCGAGCAGATCGCGGCGCCGCGCCACCGCGGAAACGATGTCGGAGAGCAGATGCACGTCGAAGATCGAGCGCACCTGTCCGGCGCCGGACTCCCGGATCACACGCGGATCATCTTGCAGTTCAGGGCGATTCGCGAGCCGACTGATCTCGTCGTAGCAGGCGCGGACCTCGTCGTCGGTAAGTGCCGTGGCAATATTGTGGAAGCCCTTGGTCTCGAACCGGAGCAGGTCGGCGTCGGTGAGCGGGCCCTCGGCCCCCTTGCCCCATACGACCGGGTCCTGCCGGACGATGGATGTGGTCTCCGCTCCGTTACGGGTCAGATAACGATCGGTTACGGTCGCGGTCATTACTGAAAATCACCCTTTCCATAATGTTTCGCTCCATTTCGAACGTACACAAATGGCGACGACCTCCGCAATTTGCGCATTGGCCAATATTGCAGACCGGTCGGTCGGATCCCGCCGTGCGCCTCAGCGGAGGCGCTGCAGCCGTTCGACCCCGCGCGCGAGGGTTTCCGTGCGCTTGCAGAACGTGAAGCGCACCAGGCGATCCCAGTCCTGCGGGTGATCGGTGAACGCGCCGACCGGTACGGCCGCGACGCCGATCCGTTCGGGTAGTGCCCGGCAGAATGCCTGCGCATCGGTCTCCCCGAGTGGGGAGATATCGGCGCAGACGAAGTAGCTGCCCTCACTGCGTCGGACGTCGAAGCCCACGTCGGCAAGCGCTGCCGACAGTTCATCTCGCTTGCGCTGCAAACTCGTTCGCAGCTCGGCCACCCAGCCGAGTTCGTGGTCGAGACCGTAAGCCACGGCCGGCTGGAACGGGCCGCCCGCGACGAAGGTGAGGAATTGCTTGGCCGCCAGCACGCCGTCGAGCAGGTGGGTGGGTGCGCACACCCAGCCCGTCTTCCAACCGGTCACGCTGAACGTCTTCGCAGCACTCGACACCACGATCGTCCGGTCATACATTCCCGGCAACGTCGCCAGCGAAACATGACGGTGCTCGTCGAAGACCAGGTGCTCGTACACCTCGTCGGTGAGGACGAGCAGGTCGTGCTCGCAGGCGAGTTCGGCGATCGCGTCCAGGTCCGCCTTCGGCAGCACCGTGCCGGTCGGGTTGTGCGGGGAATTGACGATGATCATCCGAGTGCGCGAGGTGATCGCGGCGCGCAGCGAATCGACGTCGAGGGCGAAGCCGGCACCGTCGTCGACCAGCCGGGCGGTCCGGCGCACGGCACCGGCGAGCGCGATCGCCGCCGCGTAGGAGTCGTAGTAGGGCTCGATGAGCACCACCTCTTCGCCCGGCTCGACCAGGCCGAGCACTGCGGCGCTGATTCCCTCGGTCGCGCCCACGGTGACCAGCACCTGCGAATCGGGGTCGTAGGCGGTGCCATAGCGGGTCGCACGGTCGCGGGCGACGGCTCGGCGCAGTTCCGGCACGCCGCGCCCCGGTGGGTACTGGTTGTGGCCTTCCGCGATCGCGCGGCGCGCGACCTCGAGCATCTGCGGGGGTCCGTCCGAATCGGGGAAGCCCTGGCCGAGATTGACCGCGTCGTGGCGGACCGCGAGCTCGGTCATCTCCGCGAAGATGGTCGAGGCGAACGGCCGCAACCGGCTCACCGTTGCGCTCGTGCGCGGTGTGGCAGAGCTCATGGCCCCACACCCTATCGCCGCGTTACGTTTGCACTAGCTGCGACGTCTTAGCAGTAGGACGCCGACGCGGCGACCAACTCTCGATGGAGGTTCGACGATGAGCCGTATTCCAGCAGTAGCCCCGGACCAGGCCGGCCCGTTGATCAAGCTCGCCTATCGCGTCATGGGCCGTCGCTTCGACGAAGTGCCCGAACCATTCGCCGTGGTGGCGAATCATCCGAAGCTGTTCACCGCGAGCGCGGTGCACGAGTTCGCCGCGGAGCGGGCGTCCAAGGTGTTGCCCGCCAACATCCGCGAACTCGCCGTGTACCGGACTGCCTGGACGGTCGGTTGTTCGTGGTGTGTCGATTTCGGGACGATGTTGCAGCGCCTCGACGGCCTGGATATCGAGCGATTGCGCGACATCGCCGACTATGCCGATTCGCCGCGCTACAGCGACGACGAGAAGGCCGCGATCGCGTATGCCGACGCCGTCACCGCAACCCCGCCGACCGTGACCGACGAGCAGGTCACCGATCTCGAGCAGCGGTTCGGCCGGGCGGGGGTGGTCGAGTTGAGCTATCAGATCGGGCTGGAGAACATGCGCGCCCGGATGTACAGCGCGCTCGGCATCACCGAGCAGGGCTTCGGCTCCGGCGAGACGTGCCGAGTGCCGTGGGCCGACGAGCCCACCGCGACTGCATAGTTGTTCCGGCCCGCGAAGTCGCTGCGGCCGGAAGAACTATGCACTCGGCGTGCGTTCACCGGGGACGCGGACGCCGGCGAACTTGGCCGGGTTGGCGAAGTCGTAGATGCCGATCACGCGGCCATCTGCGACGGCGAAACCGTTGATGTGCACGGGTACGGCCTGATGCTTTTCGGTCCGCGGTAGCCCGGGCAGGTACAGGCCGAGCGCTCCGTTGACCCAGACCGGCCGGGCCGCGCGCAGGTTGTCGTTGCCCAACTTGCGACCGAGGCCGAGGAAGAAGCGCGCAATCTTGTCCGGCCCGAGGATCGGCCGCATCGCCGTGCTCGTGGTCCCGCCGGCATCGCCGACCGCGATCGCTTCCGGATGCAAGGCCGCCACGACCGCGTCGACGTCACCGGTGGCGAGCGCGGCCAGCACGCGTTCGACCGCCGCATCGTGTTCGGCCGCCGCGACCGGTTTCGGTGCGCGTGCCACCGCCTTGCGACCACGGGAGGCGTATTGACGAGCCGCCGCCGTCGAGACGCCGAGCATGGTCGCGATCTCGTCGAAGGGGACCGCGAAACCGTCGTGCAGCACGAACGCGATGCGCTGCGGCGGCGACAACGTGTCCAGTACGACCATCGCCGCGAGCCGCGCGTCCTCGTCGCCGACCAACGCATCGAGCGGATCCGGTGCGCCGCGGTGTGGTTCGGTCACCACCGGCTCGGGCAGCCATTGGCCGACGTAGCTTTCCCGTCGAACCGCGGCGGAACGCAGTCGATCCAGACAGATGCGGCCGACCACCGTGGTCAGCCAGCCACGCAGGTCGCGCACCGAATCCGGTCCGGTGCTGCTGAGCCGGATCCAGCTCTCCTGCACCGCGTCCTCGGCGTCCGCAACGCTGCCGGTCAGGCGGTAGCCCACGGCCAAAAGATGGGGGCGATGTTCCTCGAACCGCTGCGCGAGCGCAGTCGAAGTCATGTCGAAAAGCGTACGCCGCGACTTCGAATCACCCATGTACCAAACCGTTGTCGCTGCACAGCACCCACGGCACGCTGAGGAACGAAGCCGCTGGAAGGAGTTCACGCATGTCGTCGTGTTGTCTTTGCGTCTGACCGCACGTCGCGCCCGACGCGTCGGCGCGCCCCGTCGTGTCGACACTCGGCTCCCGACCACCTGCCACGAACCCCCCTCCATCGACAAGGACCCACAGCAATGCGGTTCAGCAGAACCTCCACCCCCGCACGCCGTCGTACGTCGCGCCTGATCGGCGCCGTTGTCGCGCTGCTCACCCTTTCCTCGCTCGCCACCGCGTGTGGATCGTCCGAGACCACCACCACCGCAGACGGCAAGACCGTGCTGCGTTACCAGGGGCAGACCGGCCAGGTCATCTATCCCGAACTCGCCGAGAATCTCGGCTATTTCGACAAGGTCACGCTGCAGTGGGTCGGCGACACGACGAGCGGCCCGCAGGATATCCAGTCCGCCGCGACCGGCCAGACCGAGTTCGGTGGTGCGTTCAACGGTGCCGTGGTCAAGCTCGCGGCGGCCGGCGCTCCGATCACGTCGGTGATCGCCTACTACGGCGCGGACAAGGAGACCTTCACCGGATACTTCACGGTTGACGGCAGCCCGATCACGTCGGCGCGCGATCTGATCGGCAAGAAGGTCGGGATGAACACCCTCGGCGCCCATCACGAGTTCGTCGTGCGGGAATGGCTTGCGCAGCAGGGACTGACGCCCGACGAGATCAAGCAGGTCGAGCTGATCGTGGTGCCGCCGGTGAACACCGAGGACGCGCTGCGCAATGGGCAGATCGACGTGGGCGCACTGAGTGGTGTGTTCCGTGAGACGGCGGTGCAGCGCGGCGGTATCCACCCGCTGTTCACCGACGAGTCGTTGTTCGGTGCCTTCAGCTACGGCTCCATCGTGCTGCGTGACGATTTCATCGCCAAGAACAAGGATGCGGTAGCCGATTTCGTGCAAGGTACCGCGCGCGCCATTCGCTGGGCACAGACCACGCCGCGCGAGCAGGTGATCGAGAAGTTCAAGTCGATCATCAACGCGCGCGGGCGCAACGAGAACACCAAGCTCGCGGAGTTCTACAAGAGCACCAGCATCGCCGGCCCCGGCGGCGTCATCGCCGACAAGGAGATCCAGCTCTGGATCGACTGGCTCGTGCGCAACGGTGAACTCGACAAGGACAAGCTGAAGGCCGCCGACATCTACACCAACGAATACAACCCGTATTCGAACGGCACGTATCCCGACGGTGCGGGCCCCGACGGACAAGCGCTGGGCCGATGAGCGCGGAAACGATTGCGGCGCCGAAACTACAGATCGACCATGTCTACAAGCGCTTTCCCATTCGCGGTGAGGAATCGGAACTGACGGCGCTGCATGACATTAACCTCGATGTGGCGGCGGGGGAGTTTCTCGTGCTGGTCGGGCCGTCCGGCTGCGGCAAGTCGACGCTGCTCGACCTGCTCGGCGGGCTGTCGAGGCCGAGCAGTGGGCGCATCCTGCTCGACGGTGCGGAGATCACCGGACCGGGTCTGGACCGCGGCATCGTCTTCCAGCAATACGCGCTGCTGCCGTGGCGCACCGCTCGGCGCAATATCGAATTCGGCCTGGAAGCCAAGGGCCTGTCGCGCCGGGAACGGCGCGAGCGCGCCGAGCACTACCTGGAGTTGGTCGGGCTCGGCGGCTTCGGTAACCGCTATCCACACGAGCTGTCCGGTGGCATGAAGCAGCGCGTCGCGATCGCGCGCAGCCTCGCCTTCGATCCCGAGATCCTGCTCATGGACGAGCCGTTCGCCGCTCTGGACGCGCAAACCAGGGAATCCCTGCAGGACGAGCTGTTACGCATCTGGCGGGCCACCGGTAAGACGATCCTGTTCATCACCCACGGCATCGACGAAGCTGTCTACCTCGGTCAGCGAGTCGCAGTGCTCTCGCCGCGGCCCGGCCGGATCACCGACTTCGTCGACATCGAGATCGACCGCAACCACGCCGATATCCGGTCCAGCGAGGAATTCCGCAACTACCGCCACCACATTTGGACGCTGCTGCACCGGGACGAGTTGAGTGGCAACAAGGACGCAATCGCCGTCGCAGGCGAAAATGTAGCGACCGTCGTCGCACGGGAGGCAACTCATGTCTAGCGCACTCGCCGCGCCGGAGCGCGCAGCCGCAGCCACGTCGGCCCCAGATCTCCCCGCGCCGTCGGCGCAGCAGCGCTCCGGACGCTCCACCGCCGGCACGGTGCTGGCCGGTGTCCGCCGGGTCCTCATTCCGAGCATCGCCATCGTCGTCTTCCTGGCCATCTGGGAGATCGCACCGCGGGTCGGTCTGGTCGACGAGGTATTCCTGCCGCCGTTCAGCACCGTCGTCGGGGCGTTCACCGATCTGGTCGCCTCCGGTGAGATGTGGAAGCATGTGTCCGCGAGCCTGTCTCGTGCGTTGACCGGGTTTGCGATCGCGGTCGTGGTCGCGGTCCCACTCGGTGTGGGGATCGGTTGGTATCGGCCGGTGGCGAACTTCCTGAACCCGGTGCTCGAACTGTTCCGCAACACCGCCGCGCTCGCCCTGTTGCCCGTGTTCGTGCTCATCCTCGGCATCGGCGAGGAGTCGAAGATCGCGCTTGTCGTCTACGCCTGCGTGTTCCCGATCCTGCTCAACACAATCACCGGCGTGCGCACCGTCGACCCATTGCTGGTGAAGTCGGCTGCCTCGATGGGGTTGTCGTCGCTGCGGCTGTTCCAGAAGGTGGTCCTCCCTGCCTCGGTGCCATCCATCTTCACCGGAATCCGGATGGCGGCGGCGGCGTCGATCCTCGTGCTGATTGCGGCCGAGATGGTCGGCGCGAAGGCGGGCCTCGGCTATCTCATCACCGCGTCGCAGTTGAACTTCCAAATCCCCAATATGTATGCGGGGATCATCGCGATTGCGCTCGTCGGTCTCGTGTTCAACGCGGTCATCGTCCTCATCGAGCGCCGGCTCTCCCGCTGGCGCCAGGAAACGTAGGAAAGAGTCCTAGCTCAATGTCACAGTCCAACAAGCAGTTTCATCTCAACGCCTTCCTCATGGGTGTTGGTCATCATGAGGCGGCGTGGCGGCACCCGCGCACCACGCCGAGTAACGCGCTCGACGTCGTGCATTACCAGAACCTGGGCCGGATAGCGGAGCGCGGCAAACTCGATTCGGTCTTCTTCGCCGATGGTCTCGCCGTCGGTCCTCGGGTCAAGAACAATGTGCAGGCCATCTTCGAGCCGGTGACGCTGCTCTCCGCGATTGCCACCGTTACCGAACGGGTCGGGTTGATCGCGACCTCGTCGACCACCTACTCCGATCCGTACACCACGGCGCGCAAGTTCACCTCGCTCGACCACATCAGTGCCGGCCGGGCGGGGTGGAACATCGTCACCTCGGCCGGTGCCGACGAGGCTGTCAACTTCGGACTCGACGGCACCCCGCTGCACGCCGGAAGATACGACCGGGCAACCGAGTTCGTCGACGTCACCCTCGAGCTGTGGGACAGCTGGGAGGACGACGCGGTGCGCCTCGACGTCGAGTCGGGCATCTTCGCGAATCCGGACAAGGTACACACCATCGATCACAATGGTGAGCACTTCCGGATCCGCGGTCCGCTGAACTCGCCGCGATCGGTGCAGGGGCGTCCGCTGCTCGTGCAGGCCGGGTCGTCGGAGAGCGGTAAGGACTTCGCGGCCCGCTACGCGGAGGCGGTGTTCACCGCGCAACGCACGCTCGAACAGGGCCAGGCGTTCTATCGCGACCTCAAGGCGCGTGTGGTGAAGGCAGGCCGCAGCGCCGACGATCTGAAGGTGCTCCCGGGCATCGTGCCGTTCATCGCGGACACGGCCGAGGAGGCACGGGCGCTGGAGCAGTCCTTCACCGATCTCATCTCGCCGGAATATTCGCTGCGCCAGCTGTCCAACATCCTCGGCGTAGACCTCACCGAACACTCGCTGGACGCGCCGCTCCCGCCCTTGCCGCCGATCGAGCAGATCGAGGGCCACAAGAGCCGCTACCAGCTCGTGAAGGATCTCGCCGGCGACGGCAAGCTCACCGTGCGCGAGCTGATCGGACTGCTCGGTGGCGGACGCGGACACCGGACGTTCGCGGGCACCCCCGAGCAGGTTGCCGACGAATTGGAGCAGTGGTTCACCGAGGGCGCGGCGGATGGCTTCAACATCATGCCGCCGTACCTGCCGGGTGGGCTCGAGGACTTCGTCGACCGCGTGGTGCCGATCCTGCAGCAGCGCGGCTTGTTCCGCGACGACTACACGTCGACGACGCTGCGGGGCCACTACGGGCTGGGTGAGCTGGACAACCAGTTCGCCGCGGCGCGTGCGGAGGCGACAACGGCCTGACTCCTGCTCTGAGTCGGGAGGTGGAATACGCACGGGAGGGCGAATCTTCGTCCTCCCGTGTGCATTTGGTATACGCGTAGAAAGAGTTTCCAATATGTCTCGGTCGAATAGACAACTTCATCTCAATGCCTTCCTCTGGGGCGTCGGGCAGCACGAGGCCGCATGGCGTCACCCGCTGACCACGGCGAGTGACGTGCTCAACGTCGCGCACTACCAGAATCTCGGCCGGATCGCGGAGCGCGGGAAGTTGGATTCGCTGTTCTTCGCCGACGCCTTACAGGTCGATTCCCGGATCAAGCACAACTCGCTATTTCTTCTCGATCCGGTCACGCTGCTCTCGGCGATCGCGGTGGCCACCGAGCGGATCGGCTTGATCGGGACCGCGTCGACCACGTACTCCGATCCGTACACGACGGCGCGTAGGTTCGCGACGCTCGACCACATCAGCGGCGGGCGGGCGGGCTGGAACATCGTTACCGGTCACCAGCCCGAAGAGGCTGCGAACTTTGGGCTCGACGCGCTACCAACGCACAGCGAAAGATATGAGCGTGGAGCCGAATTCATCGATGTCGCGCTCGAACTGTGGGACAGCTGGGAGGACGACGCGTTGCGGTTGGACGTCGAGTCCGGCGTCTTTGCCGACCCGGACAAACTGCACCCCATCGACCATGACGGTGCACACTTCCGCGTTCGGGGTCCGCTCAGCTCACCGAGGTCCTTACAGGGGCGTCCACTGCTCGTGCAGGCCGGATCCTCGGAGACCGGAAAGGATTTCGCGGCTCGCTACGCGGAGGCTGTGTTCACCGCGCAGTACACCCTCGAACAGGGGCAGGAGTTTTACCGCGATCTGAAGGCGCGTGTGGTGAAGGCCGGCCGTAGCGCCGACGAGCTGAAAATCCTTCCCGGCTTCTATCCGTTCATCGCGGACACGGAGGAGGAGGCACGGGCGCTGGAACAGTCCTTCAATGATCTGAAATCGACGGAATTCGCGCTCGAGCAGCTTTCCCGCATTGTCGGCGTCGAACTCGACGAGGATTCGCTCGACTTCCCACTGCCCGCGTTGCCATCGGTCGAGGATTTCGACGGCCAGAAGAGCCGCCTCCAGCTGGTGCAGGACCTCGCCGGGGACGGCAAGCACACCGTGCGCGAGCTGATCGGTCTGCTCGCCGGCGGACGCGGGCATCGCACGATCGTTGGCACGCCGGAGCAGGTGGCCGACGAGATCGAGCTGTGGTTCACCGAACGCGCGGCGGATGGCTTCAACGTCATGCCGCCGTACCTGCCGGGCGGACTGGAGGACTTCGTCGACCGCGTGGTTCCGATCCTGCAGCAGCGCGGCCTGTTCCGCACCGAGTACACCGCCACCACGCTGCGCGGGCACTTCGGTCTCGCGGATGCAGGCAGCCGGTTCGCCACCGCGCAGGCGACGGCGTAGGCGCAACAGAAACGTCTCCCCTCCGCCGGTGTGGCGGAGGGGAGACCATCGGTGCGCGAGCGGGTGATTCAGCCGCGGTTGACCAGCTCCCAGCCCTCGACGGTGTCCGGGGTGCGCGGTCCCGGACCGATGTAAAGGGCCGCCGGGCGAACGAGCTTGCCGAGCCGCTTCTGCTCGAGGATGTGCGCGCACCAGCCTGCGGTGCGGCCACACGTGAACATCGCGGGCATCATGTGCGCCGGGACCTCGGCGAAGTCGAGAATGACTGCCGCCCAGAACTCGACGTTCGTCTCGATCGCCCGGTCGGGACGACGGTCGCGAAGCTCGGTGAGCGCGGCCTGCTCGAGTGCGGAAGCGGCCTCGTAGCGCGGCGCGTCGAGCCGCTTCGCGGTCGCGCGCAGCACCCTGGCACGCGGGTCCTCGGCGCGGTACACCCGGTGCCCGAAGCCCATCAGCTTTTCCTTGCGGTCCAGGATGCCCTTCACCAGACTGCTTGCGTCACCGGTCTTTTCGACTTCCTCGATCATCGGCAGCACGCGGGCCGGGGCGCCGCCGTGCAGCGGTCCCGACATCGCGCCGATCGCGCCGGACAGCGAGGCGGCGACGTCTGCGCCGGTGGAGGCGATGACGCGGGCGGTGAAGGTGGAGGCATTCATGCCGTGCTCGGCAGCGGACACCCAGTAAGCGTCGATCGCCTCGGTGTGCCGCGGATCCGGATCGCCCTTCCAGCGGGTCATGAACCGGGATGTCACGGTGTTGCACTCGTCGATGACCTTCTGCGGTACCGCGGGCTGGTAGATCCCGCGCGCCGACTGCGCGACATAGGACAGCGCCATCACCGAGGCGCGGGCGAGCTGCTCGCGGGCGGTGTCGTCGTCGATGTCGAGCAGCGGCTGGTAGCCCCAGATCGGGGCGAGCATCGCGAGGCCGGCCTGCACGTCGACCCGGACGTCGCCGGTGTGGATCGGCAGCGGGAACGGCTCGGCGGGCGGGAGGCCCGTGCCGAACTTGCCGTCGACCAACAGCGCCCAGACATCGCCGAACTCGACGCGCTCGGCGACGAGATCCTCGATGTTCACGCCGCGATAGCGCAGCGCGCCGCCGTCCCGGTCGGGTTCGGCAATCTCGGTGGTGAACGCGAGCACGCCCGCGAGGCCTGGTACGAAGTCCTTGGGAATGGTGGCGTTGTCGGCCATGTGGCGAACCTTCTCCTTCTGCCGTTCCACGCGCGTCGGGGAACATGGCGCCATACCGGCGCCACAGCTGATCACCTGCACCTTATCGCCACGATACCCGGGAGTAGCGTCTGGGCTGTGCGGATGGAAGACGGGGCGCTGGGCGACGCCGCGGCGACCGGTGAGTTCACCGGTGCACCCGACCTCGCCGGAATGCGCAAGGACTACCGCGGCGTCCACGATCTCGACGAATCGTGGCTCGTCGACGGCTGGGAATCGCTGCTGCGCCGCTGGATGCACGACGCCGTGGCGGCATCGGTGGTGGAACCGAATGCGATGGTGCTCGGCACAGTCGACGAGCGGGGATGGCCTGCCACCCGAACGGTGTTGTGCAAGGGCGTGACCGAGGAAGGCATCACTTTCTACACTAACTACGACTCGGACAAGGCACGCCAGCTCGCTGCGACTCCGCACGCTTCGGCAACGTTCACCTGGCCGCTGATCGGGCGTCAGGTGACACTGCGCGGCGTCGTGCGCAAGGTGTCCGTCGAGCAGACCGCCGAGTACTGGGGCACTCGTCCGCGCGGATCGCAACTCGGTGCCTGGGCATCGCAGCAATCGCGGCCCGCGGGTGGGCGAGACGACCTGGAACGCGCGCTCGCCCAGGTGAGCGCACGGTTCGGTGACGGGCCGGTGCCGGTTCCCCCGAACTGGGGTGGCTATCTGCTGCGACCGGGCAGTGTCGAGTTCTGGCAGGGCCGCGCGAACCGGATGCACAACCGGATCCGCACCACGATGGACGCGACCGGCCGGTGGTCCGCCGTCCGGCTGCAACCGTGAGCCTGCTCGCCGACACCACACCGCTACGCAATCCGGATTTTCGCCGGTTGTGGCTGTCGTCGGTCGTCACGGTCATCGGTGCGCAGCTGTCCATCGTCGCGGTGCCGCAACAGATTTTCGAGATCACCCGCAGTTCCGGGTTCGTCGGCCTGGCCGGGGCATTCGCGCTGGTGCCGCTGATCGTGTTCGGTCTCTGGGGCGGCGCGCTGGCGGACGTGATGGACCGCCGCGTCCTGATGCTGATCACCAGTTTCGGGCTCGGACTGACCTCACTGGCCTTCTGGATACAGGCGGCGCTCGGCGTCGACAACGTGTGGCTGGTGCTGGTGTTGCTCGCCGCGCAGCAAGCGTGCTTCGCGGTCAATCAGCCGACGCGCAGTGCGATCCTGCCGCGGATTTTGCCCGGTCACGAACTGCCCGCCGCGAACTCGCTGAACATGACGCTCGTGCAGTTCGGCGCCATCGTCGGGCCGGTGCTCGCCGGCGTGCTCATCCCGGTGATCGGCCTGTCGACGCTGTATTTGATCGACACGATTGCGCTGCTCGCTACGCTGTGGGTTGCCTACCGGCTGCCCGCAGTGCCGCCCACGGGGGCCTCGCGCCGGGCAGGATGGAAGGAAGTGGCCGAGGGTTTCGCCTACCTCGCGACCCAGCGCGTGCTGCTCGCCTCGTTCGTGGTCGACATCATCGCGATGGTGTTCGGAATGCCGCGAGCGCTGTTCCCGCAGATCGCGCACGAGACGTTCGGCGACCCCGTCGAGGGCGGACTGGCGCTAGGTCTGCTGTACGCCGCGATGTCGGCCGGCGCGGTCTTCGGCGGGGTGTTCTCCGGGTGGCTGCCGCGGATCCGGCGCCAGGGCCTCGCGGTGATCGTGTGCATCGTGGCGTGGGGTGTCGCGATGACCGGTTTCGGTGTGGCAGTCGGGCTGTCGAGTCCGGACGGGTCGAACACGGGGCTGTGGATCGCGCTGGCGTTCCTGGCGTTCGGCGGCGCAGCGGACATGGTTTCCGCGGCGTTCCGCTCGACGATGCTGCAGGAGGTCGCCACCGACGAGCATCGCGGCCGGTTGCAGGGAGTGTTCATCGTGGTCGTCGCGGGCGGGCCGCGGATCGGCGATGTCCTGCACGGTGTTGCTGCGGCGAGCCTCGGCACAGCCGTCGCCGCGGCGGGCGGTGGTGTGCTCACGGTGATCGGCGTGCTGATCGCCGCCGCGGCCATCCCCGCGTTCGTGCGCTACCGCGTCGCACGGCCGCGGTCGCGAGGATGACCGCGTCACATCAGATTCGGCCCAGCAACTCGGCCTTCTTGGTGGCGAATTCCTCGTCGGAGAGGATGCCGCGCTGGTGCAGCCCGGCAAGCGACTCGATCGCCGCGAAGATCGCGTCGCTGTCCCCGGAGGGCCCAGAGCCGGACGGAGCCGAAGCGTACGGAGAGTAGTTCTGCTCGGCGGGCGCATAGTTCTGCTCGGCGGGCGCGTAGTTCTGCTCGGCGGGAGCGAAGTTCGACTGGGGAGCGTAGTCGGGCTCGGGTGCCGCGACGGGGGTGTCGGAGACCTGTTGCGAGGTCAGCTCGGTCAGGCTCGAAATATCGAAAGTGCCGAACTGGCTGCTGAACGACAGTGTGCCGTACGCGCCGCCCTGCTGTTGCTGCACACCGCCGATCTGATGGTTACCCGTGTCGAAAACCCTTGTTACGCCGTTGGTCTGAATGGCGAGACGGCGGGTTCCGGGGAACACGGCGTAGCGCGAATCGTTCTGGCCGCCGGTCGAACTCGGTACGCCGAGGTCGGCGGGCCACCAGTTCCCTGCGGTGAAGCCACCGAAATTGCCGGAGGACGCCGGCGGGAACACCGTTGTGGTGGCAAGCAACCCGGACAGTTCGGCGCACAACGAGTCGACTCGCGCTTTGAGCGCGTTGTCGAACATGTTGCCGACCATTGTCATCCCGCCCTGCATCCACTGGCCGGAGCCGCCAAGTTCGGGAATGGAGAACTGCGCCATTGTGCCGCCACCCGAATTGACGGCGTAGAGCATGGCGAGCACCGCTTCCTGGGAGATACCGTGGCGCTGCGCAATGTCGGAGATGGCCCGTTCGGCCTCGGGAGTGACCGTGGCGGTCATATAAGTGTCCTTCGTAGTTGGAGTCGCTATCAGACTACGCAGCGAGACCGTCGCGGTCATCTGGGATAACCGCTGCTGACGGCTCCGGCGATGCGCGCCGTCCGCGGTTGCTGTTTCGCCCGCGATTACCCGGCGCGGACCGGCGGGTCGGGGCAGACTGTGCTCATGACTGAGCAGGTCGACACTGCGTCGGGCGTGCGGACTTACCGGATCGAGGGCGGTCCCTACCGCGCGGAGGTGGTCTCCACCGGGGCGGCGCTGCGAATGCTCGAATGCATGATGGACGACGGCGACCCGGCCGCGCTGACCGAATCGTGGACCGCAGGCGAGAAACCGCCGCTGTCCGCGGGGCTCGTCCTCGCGCCGTGGCCGAACCGCATCCGCGACGGCAGCTTTGTCTTCGAAGGCGAAGCCCACCACCTCGAAATCACCGAACCGGCGCGGCACAACGCGATTCACGGGCTGGTGCGCAGGCGGGAATGGCAGCTCGAAAGCCACACCGACAATGCGGTCACCCAGTCCATCGAGGTTGGCCGGACCGCCGGCTGGACCTACCCGATTCACCTCACAGTCACCCACGAACTCACCGACAACGGGCTGTCCGTCACGCACACCGCAACCAACATCGGCGATACGCACGCACCGTTCGGGCTGGGCGTGCACGCTTTCCTGCGGGCCGGCGACGCAGCACTGGACGAATGCACATTCCTCGTTCCGGCCACCGTGCGACTACCGCTGGATTCGCAGCGGAGCCTCCCCGCGGGGATTTCGGAGCCCGTGCGCGGAACCGACCTCGATTTCCGCGAGGCCCGTGCGCTTGCCGGGATCGGCCTCGACGTCCCGTTGGGTGGACTGGTGCCGGACGCGGACGGTCTGGCGCGCAGCGTGCTGAGCGCGCCGGACGGCACAGTGGCCGCGCTGTGGACGGATTCCGCATTCCGCTGGGTGCAGGTATTCATCGCCGATCCGGCCAACGACCAGGCCTATCCGGGTCGGGGACGGGCGCTTGCGGTGGAGCCGATGACCTGTCCGCCGGACGCGTTCAACACCGGTATCGACCTGATCGTGCTCGACCCCGGGCAGACCTGGACCGGTCGCTGGGGGATCCAGGCGCTGTAGCCGCGTTTCCGACCTCGTGGTCGGGATCACAGCGAGGTTCGCAAGCGACCCCTCCCCGGGCGTCGCAGAGATAAAACGACTAGCGTTTGAAAGGACTGCACTTGCGCCGATCGCGTACGTGACCACAGTTCGAGCCTGAGAGGGATTAACCCGTGCCCGCTGAGAACACCAATCCAACACTCGCCTATCAGGGCGGCGAGTACGAGCTGTCGGTTGCCAAGGCCACCGAGGGTAACGACGGTCTCAACCTCGGCAAGCTGCTGGCGGATACCGGCTACACCACTTACGATCCCGGTTTCGTCAACACCGCGGCCACCAAGTCGGCGATCACGTTCATCGACGGCGAAAAGGGCATCCTGCGTTACCGCGGTTACCCGATCGAGCAGCTCGCGGAGAATTCGAGCTTCCTCGAGGTCAGCTACCTGCTCATCTACGGTGAGCTGCCCTCGGCGACCGAACTGGAGACGTTCACCAACAAGATCCGCAGGCATACCCTGCTGCACGAGGATCTGAAGCGCTTCTTCGACGGTTTCCCGCGAAACGCGCACCCGATGCCCGTGCTGTCGAGCGCGGTCAACGCCCTCTCTGCGTATTACCAGGATTCGCTCGATCCCAAGGACGACGACCAGGTCGAACTGTCCACCATCCGCCTGCTCGCGAAGCTGCCCACGATCGCGGCCTACGCGTACAAGAAGTCCGTCGGCCAGCCATTCCTCTACCCGGACAATTCGCTCAGCCTGGTCGAGAACTTCCTGCGGATGACGTTCGGTTTCCCGGCCGAGCCGTACGAGGTCGATCCGGAAATCGCCAACGCGCTCGACATGCTGCTGATCCTGCACGCCGACCACGAGCAGAACTGCTCGACATCGACGGTGCGGCTGGTCGGCTCGTCCGAGGCGAACCTGTTCACCTCCGTCTCCGGCGGCATCAACGCACTCTGGGGCCCGCTGCACGGTGGCGCGAACCAGGCCGTGCTCGAGATGCTCGACAAGATCAAGGACGGCAACGGCGACGCCAAGGACTTCATCCGCGGGGTGAAGAACAAGGAAGCCGGCGTCAAGCTGATGGGCTTCGGGCACCGCGTCTACCGCAACTACGACCCGCGCGCGGCGATCGTGAAGAAGACCGCGGACACGATCCTGTCCAAGCTCGGCGGCGACGACGAGCTGCTCGACATCGCGAAGACGCTCGAGGAAGCAGCGCTCACCGACGATTACTTCATCGAGCGCAAGCTGTACCCGAACGTGGACTTCTATACCGGCGTGATCTACCGTGCGATGGGCTTCCCGACCCGCATGTTCACGGTGCTGTTCGCCATGGGCCGGCTGCCGGGCTGGATCGCGCACTGGCGCGAGATGCACGACGAGCCGGGCGGCAAGATCGGGCGGCCGCGACAGATCTACACGGGTTACGGCGAGCGGGACTACAAGTCGCTGGATAACCGCTGAACCGAACCGACTCGAGGAGTATTTCGATGACGAAGCCGGAAATCGAGTTCCAGGAGGGCCCGGCGCCCACGGACCTGGTGATCAAGGACCTGGTCGAGGGTGATGGCACCGAGGCTGTGCCGGGCGGCACCGTAGAGGTGCACTACGTGGGTGTCGAATACGACACCGGCGAGGAGTTCGACTCCTCCTGGAGCCGCGGCGAATCGATCGAGTTTCCGCTGCGCGGCCTGATCAAGGGTTGGCAGGACGGCATTCCCGGCATGAAGGTGGGCGGCCGTCGGCAGCTCACCATCCCGCCGGAACTGGCCTACGGCCCGGCCGGCACCGGACACCGCCTGTCCGGCCGGACGCTCGTTTTCGTCATCGACCTGCTCGACGCCAAGTAGGGCCCTTCGCTATTCGCCGCGTTCGCGTTGCCGCTTGCGGCGCTTGCCCTCGTGCATTGCCTGGACCCGGGCGACGGGGATCGTGTGCCCCTCGGCGAGCAGGTCCGCGGGCAGCGTCTGCGGCGCGGGCAGTTGCTCGGCCCATGGGTCGCGCTCACCCAGCGCGGCAGTGGCGGTGCGAATGGTGAAGTCGGACGGCGTGATTGCGTCGAGATCGGCCCAACTCACCGGAAACGACACGGGGACGCCGGGTCGCACGCGCGGGCTGTAGGCGGCGACCACGGTCGCGCCACCCGCGCGGGTCGAGTCGATGAAGACCTTGCCGTGCCGATCGTCCTTGACGAATGCCGTTGTCGCCAGAGCCGGGTCGAGTCGCTCTGCCCGCGCCGCGAGGGCGCGGGTCGCGGCCGCGGCGTCCTCGATGGAGTGCTCGGTGGTGATCGGCACGATCACGTGAATACCCTTCGCGCCACTGGTTTTCACTGCGCCCACGAGCCCGCTGTCGGTCAACGCGCGCCGCGCGAGCTGCGCCGCCCCCACCGCAAGCGCGAACTCGTCGTTGCCCGCCGGTGGATCGATGTCGAGCACCAGATGGGTGACCCGATCCGGGCGATCGACGCGCGTCAGCGTCGGGTGATACTCGACGGACCGCTGGTTGGCGAACCACAGCAGGGTTTTCCGGTCGTCGCACAGCGCGTAGGACACCTCGCGTTTGGACGCCGCCGCCCGAATCGGCACCGTCCGCACCCAAACCGGGGTGTACTTCGGCACGTTCTTCTGCATGAACGGTGCCTGTCCGGGCCGGACCCTGATCACCGAGAGCGGCCGCTCGCGCAGCTCGCCGATGATCCGGTCCGCGACCGCGTCGAGGTAGTCGACCAGGTCGCGTTTGGTCGCGTCCGCACCGTCGAACAGTGGTTGATCGAGGTGCGTGAGCGCGACGCCGGCCCGGCTCTCGCTTTCGTCGGCCATGGGTCCAACTTAGGCCGCACGCGCACCGGGCCAGGGTGATATCTCACGGCGCGAGTTGGAAGTCCGCGAAGTCGAAGCCAGGAATCACCACGCAACTCACCAGGCTCGCCTCGTCGCCGGCCGCGCGAGCGCGCTGCCAGTGCCCGGGTTCGACGACGATCTGCGGACTGTCCGGGCCGAGGAGCACGGTTGTCGGGTCGGTGGGCTCCACGCCGGGCGCGGCGAGTCCGAGTTCGACCGGGCTACCGCGGTGATACAGCCAGATCTCCGCGCCGCGCACGGTGTGCCAGGCGGACTGCTCGCCCGGCGGCAGCAGAAAAAGGATCGCGGTGCCCGCCGCCCGCTCGCCGATATACCCGGGCAGCGCCGTCTGGGGCAGCACGAGATCGCTGCGCCAGGTCTCGCGGTACCAGCCGCCCTCGGGATGCGGAGTGAGGTCGAATGCCTGCGCCCACTCGGGTAGTTGCGCCACTCGTCCACGGTAGGCGCTTGCACAGCCTCAATTCCGCGCCGACCATTCCTGGGATTCCACACCGGACACCGGCACCCGCAATCCGTCGAGCACGCGTGCGTACATCGTGGCCTTGATCTGGCCGAGTGAATCGCCACGCGTGCCGCTCAACGAGGATGCGCGTTCGATGGCCCGGTCCAGAAGGTCGTCCTGCTCGGCGATCTCGTCGACGAGTCCCAGATCGATTGCTTGGGCGCCACCGTATCGGCGGCCCGTGGTGAGCGCTTCGTGAAATGCCTTCGACGGTAGCCGTGCCCCCACCATGTCCACCGTGCCCGGACTGTATGCGGCGCCGATGTTGACTCCGGGGAAGCACAGATACCCGCGGTCGCGCCGCATGATCCGGTAGTCGTGCGTCATCACCCAGAAGGCAGCCGCGCCGAACGTGTGCCCCTGTATGGCCGCGATCGTCTGCATCGGCAGGCTCAACACGCGGGCGTACAACTCCTGCAGACCGTCGATAAAGGAATTGACCCGGTCGAGATTGTCCATGCCCCAGGACAGATCGGCGCCGGTCGAGTAGTACTTACCGGTGGCCGTGGTGACCAGCGCCGCCGGACCGGTCGACGCCGCCACCTCGTCGAGGAGATCCGCGACCTCGCTCACCCACTGCGGGTTGAATCGGTTCTCGGAATCGCGCTGCCCCTCGGATCCGAGATACAGCACGAACACCTCGTCGTGACGTTCGAGATAAGGCATCCGGTCAGGTTATCGGCGCTCGCCCGCCGATTCGGCCGTTTCGGCGACCCGGATCATCACATCGCCGCCCACGCATCCGGCTGCGAACCATCGAGGTCGGTGAACCCGTAAGCACGCGCGAGATCGGCGGCGGTGACCGAACGCTGATTCCACCGCGCCCGGTCGGGTTCGACCGCGAGCGCGGCGATGCCGCGACCGATGAACCGGGGAGATTCGGACGCCGCGAACCCTGGTGGCGCGCTGGGCAGACCATCGGCGCGATCGGGCACGAGCGCATCGCGCCAGTTAGCTTCGCCAACGCCGAACGCGTCGAGCATCATCTCCGACCGCAGCCAACCCGGTGTCACGGCGACCGCGGTGGCGGAATGCGGGCGCAGTTCGTGTCCGTGCGCGTACGCGAGGCGGTTGACCGCGTTCTTGACCAGGTCGTAGTAGACCGAAATCCGATAGTGCCCCGCGTTGTAGGCCGCGGTGCCGTCGGTGACCTCGACCAGCAGTCCGCCGGGACGTTCGATCAGCAGTGGCAGCAAGTAATGCGACGTGATGAGGTGGGTGTCGAGACCGAGCCGGAGAATGCGCAGACCGTCCTCGAGGTCCAGCTCCCAGATCGGCGTATCCCATTGCGCGGGGCCACCTTTGAGGACCTCCGCACCCCAGATGTCGTTGACCAGGACATCGACTGCGCCGTGCTCGCGCCGGACGCGGTCGGCGAGGGCGCCCACCTGTGCGGGATCGAGATGGTCGACCCGGGCCGCGACCCCGATGCCACCGAGCCTGCTCACCAGTTCCGCGGTTTCCTCGATGGTCTCCGGGCGGTCGTAGTCGGAGCCACCTGGGCTGTACGGACCTGGGCCGTGCACGCTGCTACGGCCGGTGCAGATGACCGTCGCACCGGCCTCACCGAGGCCGGCAGCGATCCCGCGGCCCGCGCCGCGGGTCGCGCCGGCCACCACCGCCACCTTCCCGCGCAGTGCGGCGGACCCAAGCGGTGGCGTCACGGGTCAGAAGTTGTGGCAGGTGTCGGCGATCTGCTGCGAGATCTGCTCGAACTCCGTGTAGCGCTGATCGTTGGTGATTTCTGCCGCGAGTCCGGGATTGTTGTCCAGATATCGCTGCGCTTCGGCGGCGCGATCCGCGGGCGCACGGTCGTAGACGCGTTGCAGGTCGGCCTTCGCCCGCGGGTACATGTCCAGTTGCGCCGCGAGTCGCGGTGAAGCGACGTGTGCCGCGGCGTCCACCTGCCCGAACGAACACGTGCTGTCCAGCAGCGGGTTGTCCAGCGGTCCCGCGGTGGCGGTACCGGAGGACAGGAACGCCCCGGTCGCGACGACGGCGCCGGCGATCAGGCCACTTCGCATGAGCCGGCTACGGGTTCGGGTGTTCCGCATGGTCTTCCTCCTCGAATGCGCGTGGTTCGGCACCGGGATACCCAGCCTCAGGAGCCGCGAATCTGTTCCGACAGCTGATCGAGGACGGCCGGATCCTCGATGGTGGACGGGATCGGGTAATCCTCGCCGTCCACGATCTGCCGCATCGTCTTGCGCAGAATCTTGCCCGAGCGGGTCTTCGGCAGTGCCGGGACGATAGTGACGTCGCGGAATGTCGCGACCGCGCCGATCTCCGCGCGCACCCGCTCGACGAGTTCGTCGCGCAGCCGCTCCGGCTCGATCTCGATTCCGGCCTTGAGCACGACATACCCGCTCGGCCGCTGCCCCTTGATCTCGTCGGCGATGCCGATCACGGCGCACTCGGCGACCGCTGGGTGCCCGGCGAGCACCGCCTCCATGCCGCCGGTGGACAGGCGGTGACCGGCGACATTGATGACGTCGTCGGAACGGCCGAGCACGAACACATAGCCGTCGGTATCGACGAATCCCGTGTCGCCGGAGAGGTAGTAGCCGGGGAAAGCGGTCAGATACGAGCGCACCAGCCGGTCCTCGTCGCCCCACAGCCCGGACAGGGTGCCCGGCGGCAACGGCAGTTCGAGCACGATGTTGCCTTCGGTGCCGGGCGGCACCTTTGCGCCGGTCGGGTCGAGGATGGCGAGCCGATAGCCGGGAACCGGGACCGAGGGCGAGCCCGGCTTGATCGGCAGCGCCTGCAGACCGCGCGGGTTGGCACAGATCGGCCAGCCGGTCTCGGTCTGCCACCAATGGTCGACCACTGGACACCCGAGCACCTGTGAGGCCCATTCGTAGGTGTCCGGGTCGAGCCGCTCGCCCGCCACGAACAGCGTCTCCATCAGCGAAACGTCGTATTTGCGCAGCTCACGCGCGGCCGGGTCCACCTTTTTGATGGCCCGCAACGCCGTCGGTGCGGTGAACAAGGCCTTCACCGCGTGCTCCTCGACGATCCGCCAGAACGCGCCGGCGTCCGGTGTACCCACCGGCTTGCCCTCGTAGAGCACCGTGGTCGCGCCGACGAGCAGTGGCGCGTAAACGATGTAGGAGTGCCCGACGACCCAGCCGACGTCGGACGCCGCCCACATCACCTCGCCGGGCCCGACGTTGTAGACATTGCGCATCGACCAGGCCAGCGCCACCGCGTGCCCGCCGTTGTCGCGCACGACGCCCTTGGGTTTGCCGGTGGTGCCCGAGGTGTAGAGCACGTACAGGGGATCGGTGGCCGCAACGGACACCGGCTCGGCGGGCTCGGCGTCGACCATCGCCTCGTCCCAGTCCCGCCACGGAATATCGGGCCCGCTGTGATCGGCTGCCGAGCCCGGTACCTGGGCGCGGCGCTTGACGATCACAGCCCTGGTCGCGGTCGACTCGGCGAGTTCGAGGGCGTTCGCCACGATCGGGAGGTAGGCGATCGTCCGGCCGGGTTCGAGCCCGCCGGAGGCGGTGATCACCAGCACCGGTTGGGCGTCATCGATCCGGCTGGCGAGTTCCTTGGCCGCGAACCCGCCGAACACCACCGAGTGCACCGCGCCGATCCGCGCGCAGGCGAGCATCGCGATCACGGCCTCGGGGATCATCGGCAGGTAGATGACGACGCGGTCGCCGGTCTGCACGCCGTAGGCGAGCAGCACGCCCGCAAACGTTGCGACCTCGTCGAGCAGTTGGTCGTAGGTGTAGGTGCGTTGGAGCCCGACCATCGCCGAGTCGTAGATCAGTGCGGTGCGCTCGCCGTGCCCGTCGGCGACGTGCCGGTCGAGGGCGTTGACGCAGGTGTTGAGCCGGCCGTCGGGAAACCACCGCGCAACCGGCGTGGCCGCGGAGTCGAGCGCCCGCTTCGGCGCAACGTCCCAGGCGATCGCCTCGGCGGCGGCGAGCCAGAACTGTTCGGGCTCATCGAGACTGGCGCGATAGGCCTCGGCGTACGGCCCTCTCGACTGCAGCGGTCTGCTCACGATGGTCCCCTCATTGATGTGGTAGTGATCACACTAGTGTGCCGGTGGCTACGCTCGGTTCGTGACAGCTTCCGCCCAGCGTGTTTCCGCCCGCGACCTGCTGGCGAGCCTGCTCGACCCGGGCAGCTTCGTCGGCTGGGATGCCCCGCCGATCGATCTCGACCCCGACGACGACTATCGCGCCGACCTCGACCGGGCGGCGGCGCGCGCGGGCACGGACGAAGCTGTGCTCACGGGGGAGGGACTACTGCGCGGGCGGCGCGTCGCGGTGCTCGCCTGTGAGTTCGGCTTCCTCGGCGGGTCGATCGGGGTAGCGGCGGCCGAACGGATCGTGACGGCGATCGAGCGCGCGACGACCGAAGGACTGCCGCTGGTCGCAACGCCGACCTCGGGCGGCACTCGGATGCAGGAGGGCACCGTCGCGTTCGTGCAGATGGTGAAGATCGCCGCGGCGGTGGCCGCGCACAAGGCGGCGCGCCTGCCCTACCTGGTCTACCTGCGCAATCCGACGATGGGTGGCGTGTTCGCGTCCTGGGGATCGCTCGGGCACCTGACGTTCGCCGAACCGGGCGCGCTGATCGGTTTCCTCGGGCCGCGGGTGTACGAGGCGCTGTACGGGCAGCCGTTCCCGGAGAACGTGCAGACGGCGGAAAACCTGTACCACAACGGTGTGATCGATGGTGTGCTGGCGCTCGCGCAGTTCCGGTTGCTTGCGCACCGCGCGCTGGTGGTGATGACCGGCGAGACGGCACAGCGCCCGATCGCGGATCCCGCGGCGGGCGCGGTACCCACCGACGACCCGGCGTGGGATGCGGTGCTGGCCTCGCGTCGGCCCGACCGGCCCGGTATCCGGGCGATCCTGCGGCACGCCACCGAGCGGGTGCCGCTGAGCGGCACCGGTCAGGGTGAGGCCGACCGAACGGTCCTGCACGCGCTCGCCCGGCTGCGCGGACGGCCGTGCGTGCTGTTCGGGCACGACCGTGACACGCACGCTGCCGACCCGGCCATGGGTCCGGCGGCGCTGCGGGAGGCTCGGCGAAGCATGAAACTCGCCGAGGAACTGGGGCTGCCGCTGGTCTTGGTGATCGATACCGCAGGTGCGTCGCTGTCACCCGAGGCGGAGGAAAGTGGGCTCGCCCCCGAGATTGCCCGCTGCATCGCCGATCTGGTCACGCTGGACACCCCGACGGTTGCGGTGCTGCTCGGGCAGGGCACCGGCGGTGGCGCGCTGGCGTTGCTGCCGGCCGACCGGGTGATCGCGGCGCAGCATGCCTGGCTGGCGCCGCTGCCGCCGGAGGGCGCGAGCGCGATCGTCTATCGCGACACCGACCATGCCCCAATGCTGGCCGCGAAGCAGCGCATCCGGGCAATGGACCTGCTCGCCGACGGCGTGGTGGATGGCGTGGTGCCGGAATACCCCGATGCCGCGGCGGAGCCGGTCGACTTCGCGCTGCGCGTCGTCGCGGCCATTGCCGCCGAAATCGACGGGCTCGCGGAAATGACTGCTGCGCAGCGGATCCAACGCCGGTCGCAGCGCTATCGGCGGCTCGGGCTGCCGCGGTAGCCGCGCGGCCTTTGGCGAAATCGAGCGACTTCAGCCATCGAGCAACTCCAGGTCCGCCTTGGTGACCAGGCGGGTGGACAGCGCGAACTCGACCAGCCGCACCCGCCTGTTCGACGCCAACTTGCCTGGGCCGCCGCGCAATCCGCTCACGCCGATTTGGGCGAACCGGTCGCAGATATTGTCGAGTTTGCGGTTGAACGTCGTCAGCGGCCAACCGAGGCGGGCTGCCGCGGCGCGTGAGCCGGGTATCGCGCCGGTGCTCGTGCCGTCCCGCTGCAGCAACGGTTCGGCGAGTGCCACGATGAGCGAGCGTTGCGTCTCGGTCAGCTGCGGTGGTTGTAGTGTCTGCTCGCCGGCCGGTGGCGTGAGTTCCGAAACGAGTTTGGGCCGCGCCGATTCGATGCACACCGCCAGTTCGTACGTGGTTGGTCCGGCGGTGAACACGACGGCGGCAGAGGAGAACAGCGGCAGTCGGGAGCCCGGCGGGAGGCTGGCCTGTAGCCCGGTGTCCGCGGTGATCACGAGCGCGGGCAACCGGTCGCCCTCGTTGATCAGCCACCAGAACCCGTCGATCGACTGCACGCTCAGGAATCGTCGATGCAGATACGGGTTGTCGTCGATGACGACGTCGGCGTCGCGGCCGATACGCAGCGGGGTCACGGGATCGAGTTCGTAGTGTTCGCCGCAGAACTCCAGGTACGCCTCGCACCGCTGCACGGTTGAACCTCGCTCGTCTCGCCTGTCCCGGTCGCTGCACGGACGCGGGCTGTCACTTGCTATATCGCGGTCCGCCGAGGAAGCGTTTACGGGGAGTTCTGCCCATGTACCAGGGCAGTTCACAGGCCCTACCGTCGCTGCGATCCCATTTCGCTCGACGGCATTGCGAGGCTCCCATGTACATACCAAACTCCCGCGGCGGTAGAGCCGTTGGCCGCGCCCTGCTCGGCGGGGCCGCGCTCGTGCTCATCGTGGGCAGCGCTGCCGCCTGCGGTTCGGACACGACCGGCACCGCCCGACCCGACCCGCTCGACCGCTTCGCGCATCAGCCGCTCATCTGGGGCTCGTGCGCCGACATGGGCGTCCCGGACGGCGATTACACGCGCGCTTTCGAGTGCACACGGGTGACCGTTCCCGTCGACTATGCCAATGCGGACGGCCCGACCGCGTCCATCGCGGTGTCGCGGGTACGTGCGACCGGCGCCAAAGTTGGTTCGCTGCTGGTGAATCCGGGCGGACCGGGTGGGTCCGGGCTGATCATGGCCGGCATCGGCGCGGATAGTGCGATCGGGGAACGCTTCGACGTGATCGGGTTCGACCCGCGCGGCATCGGTGCCTCGACCCCGTCGATCCGCTGCCTGACCGGGGCGGAGTGGGATGCCGAGCGAGCGGATGTCGACGTGGACAAGTCGCCGGCGGGCATCGCGGCCGCCGAACAGGAAAGTAGGGAACTCGCCGCGCGATGCGCCGACCGCACCGGAGCCGAATTCCTGAAGCATGTGGGCACCTACGAGGTCGTCCGGGACATGGACATCATCCGCGCCGCGCTCGGCGAAGAGAAGATGAACTACCTCGGGTACTCCTACGGCACCCGGATCGGCAGCACGTACGCCGAGACCTTCCCGACCCGCGTCCGGGCGATGGTTCTCGACGGTGCACTCGACCCGAACCAGGACTACATCGAGCAGGCAATCGCGCAGTCGGCCGGTTTCCAAAAGGCGTTCGACGCGTTCGTGGCCGAGTGCACCCAATACACCGAATGCCCGCTCGGGACCGATCCCGCCGCGGCCGACGAGCGCTATCAGGCGTTGGTTCGTCCACTCATCGCCACTCCCGTGCCGACCACCGATCCGCGTGGACTCGGGTACAACGACGCCACCACGGGAACCATTGCGGCACTGTACTCTCCGGGCGCATGGCCTACTCTTGCCGCCGGTTTGGAGGAACTGGCGCAGGGACGCGGTGACACGCTGCTCGCGCTCGCGGATCTGTACTCCGACCGGAGCGCGTCGGGCACCTACGGCAACCAGACCGACGCGCAGATCGCGGTCCGTTGCGTCGACGACCCGCGCGTGACCGACCCGGTCGTGCTCGGCCGTGCCGACACCGAGAGCCGCGCGGTGGCGCCGTTCCTCGACGACGGCTTCGGCACGGGCAGGGCTGCACAGGGCATCTGCGCGTTCTGGCCCGCGCCGGTCTCTGCGCCACCGGCACACGCCGTCGACGCGCCCGGACTGCCGAATGTCGTGGTCGTATCGACCACGGGCGATCCGGCCACGCCGCATGAAGCGGGTGTCGCGCTCGCCGATGAACTGCACGGCTCGCTGGTCACCTTCGAGGGCACTCAACACACCGTGGTCGCCGGCGGCACCTCGGCGTGCGTCGACGAAGCGGTCGATGCCTACCTGATCGAGGGCACGGCACCCGCGCCCGGGCTGACCTGCGGACCGGACGCGGCCTAGCGACGTCCGACTGCAGGATCACCGACGACCGACCGCGATCCGAGCGCGAATTGCGCAGTAATGCGCGGTAGACCGGTGCGGCGCTGCAGCGCCGCACCGGTCTTTCCCGCAACGACGCGGGCCGTCAGCGCGGTGACCAGGCTGCGGTCACCGCTCTCGTCGAGGTCGTCGGCGACGCGGTCGAGGAGGGCGGCGACACGCGCCGTGATCGGCACGGGTATCCCGGCGACCGGATCGACTGCCGGACCTGCCACACCATGGCGGGCAGCGCACCACACCGCTGCGCTGCCGATCTGGGCGTCGAAACGGGGGCCTTCCCTGCCTGCCGCGAGGTCGCGCAGCGCCGCGCCAACCAGCCCACGGGTGAGCGCCGCCTGTAGCAGCGCATGGTCGACGTCCAATCCGACGTCCGCTGCGCGTACCTCGATGGTCGGAAAGCGTGGGGAGGGGCGGGCCAACCAGAACGTCTGCCGCTCATCGACCAGGACACCACAGGCCACCAACCGGCCGGTCTGCTCGTCGAACTCGTGCGCGGACCCGAACCACGGTGGCAGCCCCCAGCCGGGGAAGCGCGATTGCTCGACCGCGCGCCAGCTCGCGTAACCGGAGTCGGCGCCGTCGTGGAACGGCGAATTGGCGCTCAATGCAAGCAAAGTCGGCAACCATGGGCGCAGATGGTTCGACACGGCGACGGCGATGTCGCGGTCGGGCACGCCGACATGAACGTGCAGCCCGCAGGCGTCGTAGTCGCGCACCACGCCGGCGTAGCGCTCCAGCACCAGGGCATGCCGGCCGCTGCGGGGCCGGGCGCCGTCATCGGCACGTCGGTGCAGTGGCGATCCGATCGGCAATATGCACAGCCCGCATTCGGCGCCCGCCGTCGCCAGCGCCGCTCGGGCGGCCGCGAGATCGTCGGACAGTTCGGCGAGCGTGGCGCGCGGCGGCGTGGCGGCCTCCACCTGCACCGGCTGCAGTTCCGGTTTCACCTCGGCGGCGGAAAGCGGTGCGATGCAGGCCAGCAGTGTTTGGGCGCGCGGCAGCGGGCGTCCGCTCGAGTCGGCGAGCAGAAACTCTTCCTCGATGCCGACCGTCGGGCCCGGCGCGGTCATGGTCGCGGGGTGCCCGCGCCGCCTGCTGCGAAAACGCGAGCCGGTTTCGAGTGCGCGGGTGCGGGGAACCTATCCGCCACAGCCCCCAGAGTCGAAAAGGTGAAGTACATGTCGACCGATGCCATTGTCCTTCTCAAGGACGACCACAAGGAAATCCGCAAGCTGTTCCGGCAGTTCCGCAACGCCGGCGACGATGCCAATGTCGAGAAGCAGCGCATCGTGGACAAGATCATCGAGCTGCTCACCGTGCACACCTACCTCGAGAACGAATGCATGTACCCGGAGGTCCGCAAACTGGTTCCCGACGTCGAGGACGACATCCTCGAGTCCTACGAGGAGCACCATGTCGCGGACCTGTTGGTCATGGAGCTCGTGGCGATGAAGGCGGGCGACGAGCGTTTCGACGCGAAGACGACGGTGCTCATCGAGAACGTCGAGCACCACATCGAGGAGGAAGAGGAGGAGTGGTTCCCCGACGTGCGGGAGGCACTGGGCCGCAAGCAATTACAGGAAATCGGCCAAAGGATGATCGATCTGAAGGAGAAGGCGCCGCGATCACCCGCCCAGCCGTCCGCGCTGAAGAAGGTGATCGACGCGGTCGTCTCCTGAGCGGACCGCTTATTGCTCCGGTTCGGGTTCGGAGTCGGGAAGCGCCCAGCCGAGAATCATGGTCGGGAGGGTCGTACCGAGCGAGAAGACAGCGAGCATCAGAATCCATCCCCCGTAGGTAAACGATCGACTGGTGTCGCCCCCGACGAGCTGGGTGTATAAGACGAAGAATCCTGGGATAAAGAAGCCCCACTGCAGGACTTGCAGACCCAGGCTGCGCGCTGAATCGCGCTGCGCAAGCTCGAATTCGTCGAGCAGCTCGGCGGGAGCGTCGGCCAGACGGTCTGTGACGATCCCCAACCGACCGTCGATGAGGGCGCTCATGATGAGCGGGTAGGTGACAAGTAGCGCCGTCCACTCGGAGTACGATACGAAGCACGCCACGATACCGAGGATGACCAACAGCACGATCGCCGCGGCGTTGGTGCCCACCAGGATTCGCCGACGCCGCCGAGTTCGCCACTTGGGCAACGAATGTGCCCGCCGTTCGATCTGGGCGGCGTATCTGGCGACGCGGCCGGCGCGGTAGCGCTCGTACCGGCCGGCCCTCGACGGTCTCGTGGTCATCGTGAGTTACCTTCCGATCAGGGCGAGCGGTCAGGGCGCGGAGGTCAATCGACGGCCTTGTCTTCCGGTTCGGGGTCGAGCCTGGTCCAGCCCAGGATCATGCCCGGCGTGCAGCCGCCGATGAGCAGCGTGGTCAGTGTCATCAGCCCGCCGGCGTAGGCCATGGACTCATCGGTGCCGCCGGTGATCACGGCACCGACGATCAGATAGAGCACCGGAATCATGACCAGCCATTGGGTGACGGCCAGCCCGACGGAGCGAGCGGCGTTGCGCTGGGCCACTTCCCATTCGTCGAGCGTGGCGACGGGCGCGTCGCCCTGGCGGCCGATCACTATCTGCAACCCGGTCCACAACGGGAAGAACGCCAGGCATGCGGGCAGCCACAGCAGCGGCGCCCTCTCGACGCCGAACGCGCAGACCACCCCGACCGCGAACATGAACACGAACGTGATCGCCAGTCCGGTCACCAGCATCCGGCGTCGACGGCGAGTTCGCCAGCCGGGCAGCATGGTCGACCATTTTTCCTCCATCGAGAGGAAGCGGCGGGTGCGATAGGCCTGATAGCGTTCGATCGGATTCGCTTGTGGCGATGCGGAAGTCATCGTCCGTCTCCTCCTTCGGCTCGGGTGAGTCCGTCGGTCCTGCCCGCGCCGTACCGGGGATGCAGCGATTCGGCGATTGGGGCGAATTTCGTCCGGGAGAACACCGCCTCCACCGGGAGGCCGAACACCGCACAGATCCGCATGGCCAGGTCCAGGCTCGGATAGTGGTCGCCGCGTTCGAGCGCGCCGACAGTCTGCGTGTTCACCTCGATGAGGGCGGCGAGCTGGGCCCTGGTCATCCCGCGGTCGGTGCGCAGCAGTCCGATCCGATTGTGAATGGGAAGTTTTTCCCCGCGCCTAACTGGACTCACCTATCCAATTGTTGTAAAAACCCAACAGAATGTCAACGATTCATTACTCTCGGCATGAAACTGCAGCCCATGGTGGTTGGCTACCTGCATGGCATTCACAGCAACGAGCGCTGTTCCCACCCTCGCGCTCAACGACGGGCACCGTATTCCGGCGATCGGCCTCGGCGTATGGCAGGTCCCCGACGACCAGGCCTACGACGCCGTCCGCGCCGCGCTCGACGCCGGCTACCGCAGCATCGACACGGCGGCCGCGTACCGCAACGAGCGCGCGGTGGGCCGGGCGGTGCGCGAGTCGGGTGTGCCGCGCGACGAGATCTTCGTGACAACCAAGCTGTGGAACGACGATCAGGGCTACGACTCCGCGCTGCGCGCCTTCGACGCCAGTATGGACCGGCTCGGTCTCGACTATCTCGATCTGTATCTCATTCACTGGCAGGCCGTCGGCCTGGGCAAATACATCGACACCTTCAAGGCGTTCCAGCAGCTGAAGGCCGACGGCCGGGTCGGCTCGATCGGCGTTTCCAACTTCACCGCGCCCACCCTCGACAAGCTCATCGACGCCTGCGGTGAGGTGCCCGCGATCAACCAGATCGAACTGCATCCGCGGCTGATCCAGACCGACATGCGTGCCTTCCACACCAAGCACGGCATCGCCACCGAGGCGTGGAGCCCGCTCGGTTCCGGCCTCGTCCTCGACGACCCGACCATCGGCGCGATCGCCGAGGAGCTCGACCATTCGCCGGCGCAGGTCATCGTCCGCTGGCACATCCAACTCGGCAACGTGGTGATCCCCAAATCGGTGACGCCGGACCGTATCCGCTCGAACCTCGAGGTGTTCGACTTCCAGCTCACCCCCGAACAGATGGCCCTGATCAGCGCCCTCGACGACGGCACCCGCACCGGACCGGACCCGGATACGTTCGGCAGCTGAGTTCGGCGCTTTCGGCAACCGACCTCGGTGTGCTCGTCGCACCCCTCCCGCCGGGCTGTGCTTTGCTCGAAGCGCCGCAACGTCCAAGGTGGGTGGAGGAGCCGATTTGTGGAGGAGCCGATGATCGGAATCAGCCGGGACGACGACGTGGTCACGATCGAACTGCAGCGACCGGAGCGGCGCAACGCGCTGAACCTTCAGTTGTGTGCCGCGCTGCAACAGGCGCTGCTCGACGCGGTTGCGACCGATGCCAGGGCCATCGTGCTCACCGGGCAGGGCACGGTGTTCTGCGCGGGCGCGGACCTGAACGAGGTGTACTCCGAGGACTTCAGCGGCGGACTGCTCGCGATGCTGCACACCATCGACTCGATCCCCGTTCCGGTGATCGCGGCGGTCAATGGCCCGGCATTCGGCGCGGGCACACAGCTTGCGATCGCGTCGGACCTGCGGGTGGTCGCACCGGAGGCGTCTTTCGCGATCCCGGCCGCGAAGCTGGGCATCAGCGTGGATCGGTGGACGGTGCACCGATTGTCGTCGTTGATCGGCTCGGGGCCGGCCCGGTCCATGCTGATCGGGGTCGAGCCGATCGCGGCGGAGGAGGCGTTTACGCGCGGGCTCGCGAACAAGATCGGGACGCCCGCCGATGCCAAGCAGTGGGCGAAGACCATCGCCGGGCTCGCGCCGTTGACCCTGCAGTACCTCAAGCTTGCGTTCAACGACGACGGCAGCACCCAGCCGGAGAGCGACGAGCTGCGGACCGCGCTGCACCGCGCGTGGCGCAGCGACGACGCTCAGGAGGGCCGGACCGCGCGCGAGGAGAAGCGGGCGCCGCGTTTTACGGGTCGCTGATCGGTTCACACAGCGCAATCCACGCTGGGCGCTACCTTGGACAGCGTGGATCTCGCCAAGTTGTCGCCCGCACACCGGTTCAGCAACACCGAGCCGGGCGGGCCCATCGTTCCCGGACCGTCCGTGTTGCGCGACGCGCTCACCGGTATGCGTCGCGGCCGGCCGAGCCGGCCCGTGCCGCTGGCGGCCTCGCCTGTTCCGGAACAGGTCGCCGATATCGCGTTGACCTGGTACGGGCATGCGAGCGCGATGATCGAGGTGGACGGCCATCGGGTCCTGGTCGATCCGGTGTGGAGCAATCGCGTATCCCCGTCTTCGCTGGTCGGCCCGGCGCGACTGCACCCGGTGCCGGTCCCGCTCGACGCGCTGCCGCCGGTGGACGCGGTGGTGATCTCGCACGACCACTACGACCATCTCGACAAGGCGACCATTCGCGCGCTCGCCCGCACCCGGCACATGCCTTTCCTGGTGCCGCTCGGGGTCGCCGCGCACCTGCGCGGCTGGGGGATCGCCGACGATCGAATCGTTGAACTCGATTGGGAGAAAGGCACTTCCATCGGTGCGCTTACCGTCACCTGCGCCGAGGCGCGGCATTTTTCGGGGCGTGCGCTGGTTCGTAACAACACGCTGTGGGCGTCCTGGGTGATCGCCGGTCCGGACCACAGCGTCTACTTCGGGGGTGACACCGGCTACAGCAAATGCTTCGCCGAGATCGCGGGCCGGCATGGGCCGTTCGACGCGACGGTGCTGCCGATCGGCGCATACGACCGGCACTGGCGCGATATCCACATGGACCCGGAGGAGGCCGTCGCCGCGCATGCCGACCTCAACCTCGGTGATCCGGCCCACGGCGTGCTGATGCCGATCCATTGGGCCACGTTCAACCTCGCGTTGCACGCCTGGGACGAGCCGGTGCGCCGGTTGGTGGCGGCGGCCGCGGCGGCAGGCACCCCGATCGCGGTCCCGCGCCCCGGTGAGCGGGTCGACTTGTCGGACCCCGCTGCGCTTTTCGACCCCGCGCATGCGCAGCCCTGGTGGGACGGAATCGGGTGAATCGGGCCTAGGCTGGTGCTGGTTACGGCGAAGCGAAGGAGGAGCGATGACGGTGTTCGACCAGCTCAAGGGTCTGCTGGACAAGGGCAAGAAGGCGGCCGCGGAACACAAGGATCAGATCGATTCCACGATCGACAAGGTCGGCGACACGGTCGACAAGCAGACCAAGGGCAAGTACTCCGACAAGGTCGGCAAGGCCAAGGACGCGGCCAAGAAGGCCATCAACGAGTGAGGTCGAGCAACCCGGCCGTCACCGACCGGGTTCGCGCGCTGTGTCTGGCGTTGCCCGAGGCCACCGAGCGGGTCAGCCATGGCGAGGCCGCCTGGTTCGTCCGGCGGTCACCGCAATTCGCGACGATGGCCGACCATCATCACGACGACCGGCTCGCGCTCTGGGTCGCCGCACCCGACGGCGCCCAGGACGGCTGGCTGTCCCGAGATCCCACGCGCTACTTCGTGCCGCCCTATGTCGGCACCCGTGGCTGGCTCGGGGTGTGGCTGGACGCCGAACCGGACTGGGATGACATTGCCGAGATCATCGAGGATGCCTACCGCACCGTCGCGCCCCGCACGCTCGTCGCACGGTTGGATGCCGCCGGCGGATAGCATGCGCGAGTGGCGAAACTGAACGTCTCCGGATATGTCCCGATCGCGCCCGAGCAGGCATGGGCAAGTGTCTCCGATCTGTCCGATCTCGGCTCCTGGCTCTCCCTGCACGAGACGTGGCGCAGCGAGGTACCGGCCGAGTTGACCAAGGGCACCCGGCTGGTCGGGATCGCGCGGGTCAAGGGCATGCGCAACCGGGTGACCTGGACCGTCACCGAAGCCGACCGCCCGCATCGGCTGGCGCTGTCCGGTGAAGGCAAGGGCGGCACGAAGATCGGGCTCGACCTGCGGGTGAGTCCGCAGGACTCCGGGTCCGCCGTCACGGTCGCGATCGAACTCGGTGGCCGTGCGCTGTTCGGGCCGATCGGTGCGGGTGTGGCGAAGGCGGTCAAGGGGGACGTGGAGAAGTCGATGCAGACCTTCGTCGCGCGCTACTCCGATCGGCCGTGAGCGCGGCGTGTTCCGCGGAGTCGTGCTCGCCGCTGTCACCGTGCTCGTCGGCGGGCTTGCGGTGCTCGGGGTCGGCAAGGTCCTGTCCGACCGGTGTACGGGGATCACCGAGTACCCGCTGATCGCGGATCCGAGTATCGCGCCCGCGGTGATCGCGTTGGTCGACAACGTCTCCGCCGAGCGCCTTGGTTGCGCGCACATCACGGTCACCGCCACCCCCTCGTCGGCTGCGCCTGCCGCGCTGGCGAATCCGGAGACCGCTGCGGCGCTGTGGATTCCGGCCTCGACCAGATGGATGCTGGAGGCGCGCCGGACGACCACCGTGCCGGTCGAGACGGTCGCCGAATCGGTCGCCGCCACGCCCGTGGTCATCGCCACCCGGCCCGCCGATGCAGGCGATCCCGACACCTGGATCGCCGGGCTGGGCGCGCCCGGAACGACGATGGCCGACCCGCTCGCCGATCCGGGCGCCTCTGCCGCAATCTCCGCCGCGGTGGCCGAGGTGGAGAAGGGGCGTAGCAAGGCCGGCGAGTTGGCCGACGCCCTCCTTCCGCTCGCGCAGGCATCGACCGCGCGGACGACGTCGCCCACCGCGCCGGACCGGCTCGCCGAGGTGGTCCGCTCCGGCGGCGCGACCGTGGTCACCGAGCAGGAGTTGGTGGCAGCGCAAGCCCAGGGCAGCGACCTCGTCGGCACAATGCCACGCTCGGGCAGCGCCCTGCTCGACTTTCCGCTCGTCGTCACCGAACCCGATGAGCAACGCCACGACGCGGCGCGCAAGGCCGGCGAACGCCTCGCCGCCGCGTTTGCCGACAACGAGGGCCGGCTGCAGCTGTCGGTTCGCGGACTGCGTTCGTCGGCAGGAGACCCGCTCGACGGTGGTCGCGGTACGGGCACGGTGTCCAAGCTCTGGGTCAGCGATCGCCGCCTCGTCGACGACGCGCTGCAGCAGTACGCGCTCGCCGCGCGCCCGATCCGCGCGCTCACCGTCGTCGACGTTTCCGGTTCGATGCGCTACGCCGCCGGGTCGGGCACCCGGCTCGACCTGACGGTCGAGGCGGCCGAAGCGGGACTGCGCATGTTTCCGGACAACTCCGCGGTCGGTTACTGGGCATTCGCCACCGACAAAGGTGGCCGCGGCCAGGACTGGACCGAGCTCGTCCCGATTCGGCCGCTCACCGACACGACCGATGGTGTCGATCAGCGGGACCGGCTGTTGCGCGCGAACGAGAATCTGGCCGCCCTCGTCGGCGGCGGCACCGGGCTGTACGACACCACGCTTGCGGCAGTGCGCCGGGTGCGGGAGAACTACGACCCGGCCGCGGTGAACAGCGTCATCATGCTCACCGACGGCGCGAACGACGACAAGCGCAGCATCACTTTGCAGAAGCTGCTCGACACCCTTCGCGCCGAGCGGGATCCGGCCCGGCCGATCGCGGTCGTGACGATTGGGATCACTGAGAATGCGGATGCCGATGTGCTGCAACAGATTGCGGACGCAACCGGGGGCAGTAGCTACGTCGCCCGGGATCCGGCGGAGATTCCAGCGGTGTTCACCAACGCGTTGCGCGCGCGACGGAACTGATCAGGCGAGCACGCGCACACCGGGCGCGGAGCATAGCCATCGCTCGGCGAGGCGATCTAGCGTGCCGTCGGAATACAGCTGTTCCACCGCGGCCGAGACGCACGGCGTGAGTGGGCTGTTCTTGGGCAGCAGCACGCCGAAGGCCTCGTCGGTGCCGGCCAGCCGAGGGAACTGACCCACGAGCACGCTGTCCGGAATCTGTTTTTCGGAGATCTGGACGCCGGTGGGGTAGTCCACGATCATGGCGTCGATTCGGCCCTCGGTCAACGCGAGCTTCGCGTCGTCGTTGGACGCGAACTGTGCGGGTGGCGTCGCTGGATGCAACGTCGACTCGATCGCAGCCAGGCTGCTGCTGCCCGCCATGGCGCCAAGGCGCAGGCCGCGGAGTTCGGCAAGGGTCTGCGCGTGCGCGGCCCGGTTTCCGGCCATCGCCACGACCGCCTGGGTCACCGCGTAGTAGGGCGCGGAGAAGTCGACGTTGGGGCGCCGGGAATCGAGGATGGTGAACTGGTTGATGTCGAAGTCGAATGGTTTCGGGCCGGCGGTCAGCGCGTCGTTGAAGGCGACCGAGACGAAGGTGGTCCTGTCCTTCGAGTAGCCGAGTCGCTCCCAGACCGCCTCTGCGACGGCTCCTTCGAAACCTTGGCCATTGGCCGGATCATTGTTGACGAACCACGGCGCGTAGGCCGGCGTATCGGTGGCGATCGTCAGGACGCCCGGATTGATCGTCTTGCCGCTGTCCGGTCCGCAGCCCGGCGCGGACGCGCTCGACATCCCCGCCGGTGCGACCGGAGCCGAAGTGCCGTCGCCCGCCGCTTCCGACGCAGACCCGCATCCGCTCAGTAGCAACACGGCGCCGGTTGCTACGGCGAGAAGTGGGCGTACATCGCCCGCGGGGCTGGACATTCGCCCATCTTGCCCGTGGGTGCGCTGTGCGGCAAGGTTTGCGCCATGCCGTCCCGAATGTTCGGTGACATCCAGGTGGAGCTGAGCAACCTGGACAAGGTGCTGTATCCGGCCACCGGGACGACGAAGCAGGCGGTTATCGACTACTACGTCGCAATCGCGCCGGCGATGATCCCGCACATCGCCGGGCGACCGGTGACGCGCAAGCGCTGGCCGAACGGAATCGAGTCGACACCCTTCTTCGAGAAGAACCTCGCCGACCACGCACCGGACTGGATCGAGCGTCGTGGGATCGAGCATCGCTCGCGCACAATCAACTACCCGGTGTTCGATACCGTCGCCGGACTGGCCTGGCTCGGTCAGCAGGCCTCGCTCGAGATTCACGTCCCGCAATGGCGCTTCGACGCCGACGGCGACGTCGGGCCTGCGACCCGCCTCGTGTTCGACCTCGATCCCGGCGAGGGGATCACCCTGGCGGAGTGCGCGCAGGTCGCGGTCGCGGTCCGCGACATGGTCGGCGAGATCGATCTGGTCGCTTTTCCGGTGACGAGCGGCAGCAAGGGGATTCACGTCTACGTGCCGCTCGATCGTGCGCTGAGCCCGGGCGGGGCATCCAAGGTTGCCCGGCAGGTGGCCGACAATCTGGAGAAGCTCCATCCCGATTTGGTTACGGCGACGATGGCGAAGGTCGCCAGGCGCGGCAAGGTGTTCCTGGACTGGAGCCAGAACAACCCGGCGAAGACGACCATCGCGCCGTACTCGATGCGCGGGCGCGCCGAGCCGACCGCCGCCGCGCCGCGCACCTGGGCGGAGCTGGAGAATCCGGCGGAGTTGCGGCACCTGCGGTTCGACGAGGTGCTCGATCGGTTCCGACGCTACGGCGACCTGCTGCACGACCTCGACCCGTCCGGCGCGGACAAGCTCGCCAGGTATCGGTCGATGCGCAACCCCGAGCTGACTCCGGAACCGGTGCCCGCGGCGGCGCCGAAACCGAGCGAAGGCAACGCCTTCGTCATCCACGAGCATCACGCCCGTCGGCTGCACTGGGACGTGCGCCTGGAACGCGACGGCGTGCTGGCCTGCTGGGCGGTGCCGAAGGGCGTTCCGGAAACGCCCGCCGAAAACCGCCTGGCCGTGCACACCGAGGACCATCCGATCGAGTACCTGGATTTCTCCGCGACAATCCCCAAGGGGCAGTACGGCGGCGGGGTGATGACGATCTGGGACACCGGCACCTACGAGACCGAGAAATGGCGCGACGACGAGGTGATCATCCGGCTGCACGGTCAGCAGGTGCAGGGCCGGTTCGCGCTGATCCGCACCGGCGGCAAGAACTGGCTCATGCACCGGATGAAGTCCGACTCCGAAACCGATAGCGGCACAGCGCTTCCACGTGGACTTGCGCCCATGCTTGCGACGACGGGCACGGTCGACGGGCTGGGCGAACAACAGTGGTGCTTCGAGGCGAAATGGGACGGCTACCGACTGATCGCCGAGATCGATCGCGGCGAGCTGAAACTGCGCAGCCGCGCCGGCAATGTCGTCACCGATCGCTATCCCGGGTTGCAGCAGCTGGCAACCGAACTTGCCGATCATCGCGTGGTGCTCGACGGCGAGGTGGTGGTCTTCGACGAGCGCGGCATACCCGATTTCGGCAAACTTCAGGTGGACGGGAAGAACGCGGAGTTCCTGGTCTTCGACATCCTGCACCTCGACGGAACATCGCTGCTGCGCAAGAAGTTCGAGGACCGCCGCAAGGTGCTCGAGGCACTTGCCGAAATTGTCCCGTCGATGCAGGTGCCACCGCTGCTCGACGGCTCCGGGGCCGAAGCGCTCGCGCAGAGCCGAGAGCAGGGCTGGGAGGGCGTGGTCGCAAAGCGGCGTGAATCGGTGTACTTGGTTGGCAAGCGCGGACATTCGTGGGTGAAGGCGAAGAACTGGCGCACTCAGGAGGTGGTGATCGGCGGGTGGAAGCGCGGCCAGGGGGGACGCAGCGGGCGTATCGGGTCGCTACTGCTCGGCGTCCCCGACGCCGACGGCGCGCTGCACTACGTCGGCAAGGTGGGCACCGGCTTCACCGAGCGGACGCTGGAATCCCTTGCCGAGCAATTGAAGCCGCTCGCACGCGACGACAGCCCCTTCGCGACCGCGCTGCCGGCCGCGGAGCGTCGCGACGCCGTCTGGGTGGCACCCGAACTCGTCGGCGAGGTCCGCTTCGGGGAGTGGACCGGCAGCGACCGGCTGCGGCACCCGGCCTGGCGCGGTCTGCGGGACGACAAGAAGCCCGACGAGGTGCGACGGGAAGGCTAGCTATGCTGTGAACCGGGGCACGGTTGGGGGCGCAACGTGACCGTGTTGCCCCACTCGCCCGGGCGCACGAACACCTTGTGACCGAACGGAACATCGGTCGCAAGCAACTCGATCAGTTCGGTGTCGCCGTCGTCGTTTTTGGCGAGGAACCGGCTGCCGTCGGGCAGGCGGCCGACCACGATCGCGGTCAGCTTGTCGCGGTCGTGCCGGATCGTGTACGTCTCGATCGTGCCCTCGCCGTCGGGCTGCTCGGTGGTTGCGACCGTGGGGGCGCCGTCGAGTTCGGCCTGCAGTTCGGTGCTGCGGTCCGGCCGCCAGGGTGCGGGCGTGGTCGAGTACACGCCCGCCGAATACTTGCTGAGCATGCCGCCGTTCGCGCCGACGAAGCCGAAGCTGCCGGGCATTTCGCGCAACCGCGCCACGACCTCGGCGATCGCGTGCATCGAGTAGTTGTTGCCCGCGCCGCCGAAATACGGCAGTCCGCCGGTGGCGGTGAGTCCGCGCGGGTCGTCGGCGGTGAGGCCGAGGCCGTCGGCCACGGTGGAAACCGCGATCGGGAAGCAGCTGTAGAGGTCGAGGACCCCGAGGTCGTCGGTGCCGATACCGGCCACGTCGAGCGCATGCTGCGCGGCGGCGACGGTCGCGGGGCTCGCACCGAGATCCGGGCGGTCCATGATGTCGTGCTCACGCAGGTCGGCGTGGCCGTGCAGAAACACCCAACGATCCTGCGGCACACCGAGTTCGGTTGCCGCACCGACGGACGTGAGCAGCACTGCCGCGCCCTGGTTCACCTGGTCCCGGGCCATGAGCAACCGCGGGTAGGGGTCGGCAATCATGCGGTTGCGATCGGTCACGGTCGCGAGTTCGTCGGCACCGTAAACCGCCGAAGAGGCCGAGTGCGGATTGGCCGAGGCGACCTTGGTGAACGGCGCGAAAAGCTCACCCATGCTCCGGGCGTAGGTCTCGCGGCGCATGCCCAACCGGTCCCGGCGGGCGTTCTCGAACAGTCCGTACTGGCTCGCCGGACTGACGAGTCCGTGGATCACCATGTATTTGGTGACGAGGCCCTCGAGGCCGTAGCCGCGATCGTCGAGTTGCCCACCGCGTACTTCGGTGAAGTCCGGCGCGTCCGGACGGCCCGCGAGATGGCGCGCGGTGGAGATCGCCTCGGCACCGAACAGCAGCACGGCATCGGTCGCACCCGCCGCGATGGCCGCGGCGAATTCGTTCACCAGCTTTTGCGGGGACTGCCCGCCGGTCACTTCCAGGGCGGCGTTGACCGGCGTGGCGCCCACGCGGTCGGCAACCGAGCGCGGGAAGTTGTCCGATCTGCCGAGCGGCACAGGCATTCCCGGCACCGACATCTCGAACTGGCGCACGCCGGCGACGGTGTGCACCCGGGCGGTGACGGCGGCCGGGTCTGCGCCGGTGTTCGCGATTGCCGCGCGGGCGGCATGGGCCGCGAGTTCGACCGCGGACAGTGCCCGGTAGTCCTCATCGTCGTAGCGCTCGGAAAACTGCCCGACGCCGATGACGACGGGGGTGCGTGGATCGATCATTCTTCCGCACCGAAAAGAACGCGCAGCATCAGATACTGCACGCGTCCCTCCGAAGCGGGACTCTTGTCGAAATGCAGCATACGGCCGAGGTCGACGACCAGGCCGAGTGCGGCGTGAACCAGGAAACGCGCTTGGCGCGAAGACAATTCGGGCCGAGATTCGGTGAGCAGACGGGCCCACTCCTCGACGTTGAGCCGCTGGATGTTGCGCAGCATGCTGCGTTCGTGTGGCGGCACATTGCCGATCTCCGCGTAGTAGACGAAGGTCAGCTCCTTCTCCGCGAAGGCGCCTGCGACGTACTTCTCGACGAGCCGAGTGAGGGCCTCGCGCGAGTTCGGCGACTGCGCGACCGCCACCGGGATCGCCGCCGACACCCGGTCGGCGGCACGACGGAACGCAGCGGCGAGCAGATCGGCCTTGCTGCGGTAGTACCGGTACACGCCCGACGGCGGAAGGCCCGCCGCCGCGGCGATGTCATCGATCCCGACCTCGTGGTAGCCGCGCTCGTGGAACAGCAGGATCGCCTGTTCGAGCAGCAGTTCGTGTTTGAACGTGTCGGGAATCTCGGTGGCCGGTTCCGTTCTCGCCGGTTCGCCTGTCGCACTGGGCAGATCGCACCGCAGTACGGTCCAGCAGGTCTCGCCGAGCAGCTGCTGGATCGCCTTCGGCGGCAGTGTCGCATGGTGATCGGTGATGCTGCCGAGGATCGCGAGGTTCGCGGCGACCAGCATTGCCCGGTCGGTGGGGTCGAGGGCGGGACGGAGCTCGGCCAGGCACTCGGCGAGCGCAAAGTGGATGACGCTGGCCTGCTCGAACAGCAGGCGTTGATCCGCGGAATGGAGGTAACGCCCCTCCCAGCGGTACAGCGCACCCGACTGTCGGTTGTTGATCGTCATCGTAGCGATCGACTGCAACAACCAGTCGATGCGCGCCTCCGGAGACCAGTCGGTGGCCTCGTCGGGCAGCACGGCGGACTCGCGCAGCTTGGCCCCGAGCGCGAGCACCGCCTCGCGGAAGAGGGCGTACTTGCTCGGATAGTGGCGGTAGAGCGCGGCGGCGGACACGTCCACCTTCGCGGCGATGTCTTCCATGCTCACGGCGTGATAACCGAGCGCGCCGAATTGCTCGGCAGCGACGCTGGCGATGGTCGACTTGCGGTTCTTCGGGCGCCGCTTGACGGGATTGTCGGCGACGACCTGGTCACCAGAACTGCGCGGTTGGCCGGAGGGCATGTTCGACATGCTAATGGAACAGGTTGCATTATTCTTCCTCGGCCTGCGAACACCGATTAACATTCCTGGCATGCGAGACAGTGGCCGGGGGGCATGATGTACGAGGTCAGAGTAGTGAAGACGATCGCCGCGCCGATCGAAGACGTCTTCGAATGGATGACGAATTCGGACAACTACCGCCGCGTTCCCGGCGTCTTCGCTGCCCGCGTCCTGCGGCCGGGAACACCGCCACCGCAGGGGCCGGGTGCGGTGCGCGAGGTGGTCACCGCGGGGATGAAACTGACCGAACGGATCGTAGAACTCGACCGCCCGGTGCTGATGCGCTACCGCGTGCTCACGTCGTTCCCGCCGATGCGGCACGAGAGCGGATCGATGTCCTTTCACGCCGAGAACGGCGGCACCACGGTCACCTGGGTGTCCCGGTTCGAATCCACCGCACCGATCCTGACCGGCCTGGCGAGCCGCGCGCTCGGCGCTGCTGTGGCGGTGGGGTTTCGTGGCGTGCTCCGGACGGCGGGCAAGGAGCTGGGCGGCGCGAAGTAGCGCCCTACAGCATGATGTGCAGCGCGATCGCCAGCGCTCCCGACGCCGCCACGATCAGTGCCGCGACCGCGTCGGCGCGACCCGGGCCGGCCGGGTAGGCGGTGAGCTGCCCGGTGCCGCCGCGTGCGGTGATCGCCTCGGCGAGCTCGCCCGCCCGCCGGGTCGCGATGGACATGACGGCGGTGATGATGTCGATCAGTCCGTTGTCGCGGGGGTTGTGCGGTGATCCGCCTTTCGGTCGGAGCCGGCGGCCCGCCCGCAGCACCCGCATCTCCTCCATCAGCAGCGGCAGACTGCGCAAGCTCAGCGCGATCGCAACGGCCCACTCGTCCACCGGCAGCCGCAGCTTGCGCAACGGGGCGCACAACGTGGCGACCGCGGGGGCGATCTCGTTGAGCGCGGTCGTCCACGCGATCACGAACGATGCGCCGAGCAGCACGAGGCCGAACACCGCGATCTGCACGTAGCGCAGCACCGCGGTCGTGCCGATCGGGGCGTTGATCAGCCCGCCGAGCACCATGAGCCCCCAGAACCACCACGGCGGTCGCGGCACCGCGGTCGGCGGAACGCGTGCGATGAGCGCGACAGCGAGCAGGAACACGGTGACGACGCCGAGCACCGGCCAGGACGGGACGAACATCAGCAGCACACTGATCGCGACGACCGCGAGCATCTTCGTGCCGGCCCACAGCCGGTGAACGGCGCTGTTGCCGGGAACGCGACGAAGGACGACGGTGCTCATCGCACACCCCCGGCCAGCGAATCCGATGCCGCAGTGACGATGCGGCCCGCGTCGAGCCGGACCGTACGGTTGCACACCGCCGACAGTTCCTCGACGTCGTGCGAGATGACGACCAGCGTGAGACCGGAACGCCGAAGCGAGACGAGCAGTTCCACGATGCCGCGACGGCCGTCCGGGTCGAGACCGGCCAGCGGTTCGTCCAGCACGACGAGCTTCGGATGGCTCACCAGGATGCCGGCGAGGACCACCCGCCTGGCCTGTCCGCCGCTGAGCTCGTCGATCGACCGGCCCGCCATCATCCGGTCGAGGCCGACCGCATCGAGCGCGCGACCGACACCGGCCGATCCGGTGCCCGGGCCGCCCCAGGACTCGATTTCGGCGCTCACCGTGCGTCGCTGCAACTGCAATCGCGCGTGCTGGAACGCAAGCGCGACCCGGCCGACCTGATCGGTGGTCGGTTTGCCGTCGAGTTCGCACCGACCCGAGGTCGGCGCGATCAGACCGGCGATCACCCACGCGAGCGTTGACTTGCCCGAGCCGTTTCCGCCGACGATGAGTACGCCTTCGCCGCGCGCGACGGTGAGGTCGACACCGTGCAGCGCTTCGGTCGCCCACGGCGTGCGCGCAAGGTAGGTGTGCGCCACATCGTCGAGGCGCAGCAGCGGCCGGTGTGCGAACGCGGGGGTCGCCGGAAGCGGCAGCGCCCGGGCCGGCGACCAGTCGGGCAGCCGCTCCACCATCGCGCCCCCGGCCAGGTGGATGACCCGGTCGGCGGCGGCAGCCTCGGACTCCTGGTGGGTGACCAGCACGACCGCCATCCGGTGCCGGGCGGGCAGGCTCGCGAGCAGCGCGACGAGTTCCGTGCGGCCGGCGGGATCGACCATCGCGGTCGCCTCGTCGGCGATGAGCAGGCTCGGCCGCCGGGCCAATGCCGCCGCGACGGCGAGTCGCTGCATCTGTCCACCGGACAGCGATCCGGTTTCCCGATCACCGAGACCGTCCAGTCCCACCTCGCGCAGCAGACCGTCGATATCGACCTCGGCACCGGGCGGCAGACCCCACACCACGTCGTCGGCGACGAGTACGCCGAGGGTCTGTGTCTCCGGACGCTGCAGCACCACCGCTGTGCCGCCGAACCGGCCGAGCCCCGCCGCGCCGGGCCGGGTCACCGTGCCCGAGGTGGGCGGGCGGCCGGCGAGGATCCGGGTGAGCGTGGACTTTCCGCTGCCGTTGTGGCCGACGACCGCGACGAACTCGCCAATGTCGACGCTCAGGTCTATTCCGCTCAGCGCGTCCGATTTCGCGCCGGGATAGCGGAACGACACCGCGTCCAGGCGCACGGGCAGCGGGTCCACCGGGCGGACGTCGTCGGGGGCGTCGAGCCGGTCCGTTCCGGGCAGCCACGCGAGCCGGTCGAGAACGGCGCCGAGCACGAACCACGCGATGATCGCGCCGGTCACGACGCCGAACGCCACCGAGCCCCCGACCCAGAGCCACCACCAGGCGATGATCGCGTCGGCGAGACCGGCGAAGAAATCGGCCAGCGGTTGCAGCGCCGGCTGCCTGCCGGCCAGGTTGGACAACCCGCGCATGGTGTCGCGGATGGTGTCGAGGAAAAGCGTGCGCGTATTGGCGAAAATCAGCAGCGTCGCGATCGCGAAGAGCGCGGACCCCGCAGCGGCGACCATCGACCAGCCGAGCAGCATCGCCATGCCGCGCCCACGCCGTTTGACCTGGCCGACGATGCCGCCAAGCACAGCGCAGGAGACCAAGGTGAGCGCGGAACTCAGCCCGCCGGCCACGAAGGCGACCGCGACGGCGGCGAACGTAGCGGCGATCAAGGCGCGCAGGCGATGCCGTTGCGCGACCATCCCCATCGGGACGGCGGCGAGCAGGTTCAGTGCGGCGGCGAACGGTACCAGGGAGGCGATCACGGCGAGCGTCACCGACACGGCGCCGAGCACCGCTCCGGTGGCGAGCTCGAGCGGGCGCAGCGGACCGCTGATCGCGGCTCCGTCCGGCGCTTCGTTCGCTGCCTTCGTTCTCACCCGACCAGTGTGCCAGCAGGCTCGGACGGGAAGATATTGCATTCATGCGCAGCCGCGCATATGTTACGTCTGTGGGTCACGATCACTCGCACGCCCGTGCCGCGCACAGCGCATCGGGCCGGCATCTGCGCAGCCTCGCACTGGCCTTCGCGATCGGGCTGGTATTCATGCTGGCCGAGTTCGGCGTCGCGGCCGCGACCTCCTCGCTCGCGCTGCTCTCCGATGCGGCGCACACGCTGACCGACGTGGTGGCGCTCGCGATGGCGCTCGGCGCGGTGCTGCTCGCCAAGCGCAGTCCGCCGACGCACACCCGGACATTCGGCTACTACCGCGCCGAGGTGTTCGCCGCGCTGCTCAACGCCGTGCTGCTGTTCGTGGTCGCCGGTTACGTGCTCTTCGAGGCGGTGCAGCGGTTCTCCGACCCGCCGGACGTGCCCGGCTGGCCGGTGCTGATCATCGGCGTCGCCGGTATCGCCGCGAACCTCGTCGCGTTCCTGCTGCTCCGCGCCGGCGCCCAGGAGAGCATCAACGTGCAGGGCGCCTACCTCGAGGTGCTCGCCGATCTCGTCGGGTCGGTGGGTGTGCTCATCTCCGCCGCGATCACGATCGGCACCGGTTGGAACTACGCCGACCCGATCATGGGTGTCGCGATCGGCCTGTGGGTACTGCCGCGGGCGTTCGTGCTCGGCCGGCGATCGCTGCGAATCCTGTTCCAGCACAGCCCGGAAGCCGTCGACGTCGAAAGCGTCTCGCACCGGCTGCAGGAACTGCCCGGGGTGGCGGACGTGCACGATCTGCATGTCTGGACGCTGACCTCGGGTATGGAGGTCGCCTCCGCCCACCTCACCGTGTCGCCCGGCGTGAGCCAGGACGGCGTGCTGCGGTCCGCGCAGGAAGTTCTTGCGCACGAATTCGAGATCACCCACGCCACCTTGCAGATCGAGAATCCCGACTCGGCGATGCGGTGCAACGAACTGTCCTGGTGAACCCGCTCAGGCGCTCGCGCTCCGGGTGACGGGGGTGATCGACAGCCGCAACGCGCCGGGCGCACTTTCCGGCACCACGGGCGTGCGCGGCGCGATCGGATCGATCCGCTGATACGGCGCGCCGAGCGGCGGACGCCGATCCGCCTCGCCCTTGTTCGGCCACATCGCGATGGCCCGCTCGGACTGCGCGGTGATGGTCAGCGACGGGTTCACCCCGAGGTTCGCGGTGATCGTCGAGCCGTCGATGACGTGCAGGCCGTCGTAGCCGTACAACCGCTGGTACGGGTCGACGACCCCGGTCGCGGGGGAGTCGCCGATCGGGCAGCCACCGATGAAGTGGCCGGTGATCGGGATGTTCGCCAGTTCGGTGATGGAGCCCTGCGGCAGGCCGCCGATCTTCTCGGCGACCCGGCGGGTCACCTCGTTGCCCTCGGGGATCCACACCGGATTCGGTTCGCCCACACCCTGTTTGGTGGTCATCTTGCGGCCGAGTACGCCACGTTTGGTGTACGTGGTGATCGAGTTGTCCACGTTCTGCATGACGAGAAGGCCGATCATGCGCTCCGACCAGTGCCGCGGGTTGTGCAGCTTGTGCAGCTTGTTCCAGTTGCGGCCCAGTTCGCGCGCCCCGAGCACCCAGCGCTTCTTCCCCTCCTGGGCGTCGACCAGCACGGTGGTCATCAGGCCCATGAAGTTGCTGCCCTTGCCATAGCGCACCGGCTCGACGTGGGTGACCGCATCGGGGTGGATCGATGACGTGATCGCCACACCCTTGGTGAAATCGGTGTCGTCGCGCAGCGAGCGCGCCGCGAGCACCGCCTCCGAGTTGGTGCGGGTCAGTTCGCCCAGACGCGACGAAATGTTGGGCAGCACACCGCGATCGCGCTGGCTGTGCAGCAGTCGCTGGGTACCCAGCGACGCTGCCGCGAAGATCACCTGATCGGCGGTGAACGTCTGCTTGCGCTTGCGCACCCAGCGTCCGGTCCGGACGGTTTCGACGGCGAACCCGCCACCGGTCAGCGGTCGCACAGTGGTGACGGTGGTGAGCGGATGCACCTGCGCACCGGCCTTTTCGGCCAGGTACAGATAGTTCTTCACCAAGGTGTTCTTCGCATTGTGCCGGCAGCCGGTCATGCATTCGCCGCAGTGCGTACAGGTACGCCGGGCTGGGCCGACACCACCGAAGTACGGGTCCTCCACCTCGCCTCCGGGACGAGTTCCATTGCCCGCAAACAGAACTCCGACCGGGGTCGGGTGGTAGGTGTCCGAGATGCCCAGGTCCGCTGCGACTTCCTGCAGCACGCGGTCGGCCGGGGTGGTGGCCGGGTTGGTGACCACTCCGAGCATCCGGGTCGCCTGGTCGTAATGCGGCGCGAGCTCGGACTGCCAGTCGGTGATGTGCGACCACTGCTTGTCGGCGAAAAACTTGTCCGGCGGCTGGTAGAGCGTGTTGGCATAGACCAGCGAGCCGCCGCCGACGCCGGTGCCGCTCATGATGAAGGTGTTCTTCAGCAGCGTCATGCGCTGGATGCCGAAGCAACCGAACTTCGGCGCCCACAGGTACTCGCGCAGATGCCAGTTGTTCTTGGCGAACTCGTCATCGGCGAAGCGGCGGCCCTGCTCGAGCACGCCGACCCGGTAACCCTTCTCGGTCAGTCGGAGCGCGGAAACGCTTCCGCCGAAACCGGATCCGATCACCAACACGTCGTAGTGCGGCATGGTCAGCTTGCCTTTCGTTCTTCGTAATCGGCCGCGTCGAACTTGCGGGTGCGCAGGCGGTATTGCGTCACCGTGCCAGGCCAGTTGTTGGTGATTCGCCCGGATGCGTTGCGGTACCAGCTCGCGCAGAAGTTCCATGGGCTGCGATCGAGCCGGGCCTGCAATTTGCGATCGAAGCGCTGCTCCACGTCGGGTCGCACCGCCAGCGCTCGGTCGGGGCGGTCGGCGATGGCCTGCACGGCCTGGCGGATGTAACGTGCCTGCGACTCGAGCATGTAGACGATCGATCCGACACCGAGATTGGTGTTCGGCCCGTACATCATGAACAGGTTCGGGAAGTCCGGCACTGCCATGCCCAGGTAGGCGCGACCGCCCGCGGGATTCCACACATCGGCGAGTTTGCGGCCGCCACGGCCGTAAAGGTTCATCGGCCAGAGGAATTCGGTGGCCTTGAATCCGGTGCCGTAGACGATTACGTCGGCGGGGTGCTCGACGCCGTCGGTGGTACGGACCCCGTTCGGGGTGACGGCCTCGATGGCGGTGGTTTCCACGGTGACGTTGGGCTGGGTCAGCGCGGGGTAGTACGCGTTCGAGAAAAGGCCTCGCTTACAGCCCGCGGGGTAGTCGGGCGTGAGCTTGGCGCGCAGCTCCGGATCGGTGACCTCTTCGCTCAGCTTGTTGGTCGCCATCCGGATCACCAGCGGCTGAATGGCTTTGATGTCGACCAGGCCGAGCGAGAGGAACTCGACCAGCAGCCAGATCGAGAAGCGCTCGGCCAGCCGGACCGGCGGGACCCACTTGAAGAGCCAGTGGTGGAACTTCGTGTACTCGACGTCCTTTTTGCCGACCACCCACGCGGCCGAGCGCTGGAACACGGTCATGTGCTCGACCTGCGGCTGGATCGCGGGCACGAACTGTACTGCGCTTGCGCCGGTGCCGACCACGGCGACCGTCTTGCCCGTCAGGTCGACATCGTGATCCCACTCGGCGGAGTGGAAGGCCGGGCCGGTGAAGGTCTCGATACCGGGGATGGCGGGCAGCGACGGCCGGGAGAGCTGGCCCACCGCGGTCACCAGCACGTCGGCGGTCCGCGTCGCGCCGTCGGCGGTGCGCACGGTCCAGGAGCGGGTCGGCTCGTCGTACTCGGCATCGGTGACCTCGCTGCCGAACCGGATTCGCTCCGTGAGTCCGCGTCGGTCGGCGACGTCGCGCATGTACTCGAGGATGTCGCTCTGCATCGAGAACCGGCGCGGCCAGTCGGTGCGCGGCTCGTAGGAGTACGAGTACAGCGGTGACGGGATGTCGCAGCCGGCGCCGGGGTAGGTGTTCTCCCGCCAGACGCCGCCGAGGTCGGCCGCGCGCTCCAGGATCGTGAACTCGCCGAAGCCGTGCTTCTGCAGCTCCATGGCCATGCCCAGGCCACCGAAACCGGCGCCGATAATGAGCACGGATGGCTGCTTCGTCGGGGACATCCGTCCACCTCCACTTCCTTGATCGCGGTCGATGCTATGGCGCGAGCCGCGCCGCGCGAGAGAGAACGCGGGACAGGAAATCGAGATTTTCGGCCATAATTGCGGGATGGCGCTCGATGTTGTTCCCCCCGGCGTGCTGGACTGGCATTTCCCGCGCAGCGTGGCGAGCGTTGCCCTGATGGTGCGATTCGCCGCCGAACACGGTGTGGACGAGCGGACCGCGCTGGCCGGAACCGGGCTGACCGGGGCGATTCTTGCCGACCCGGACGCGCAGATCGATGCCGGCCTGGAGCTGGCTGTGGTGCGCAATCTGGTCCGCACGCTCGGCGGGGAACCGGCGGTCGGATTGCAGCTGGGCGCCCGGTACCGGGTCACCACGTTCGGCATCTTCGGCTTCGCGTGCGTTTCCAGCCCGACGCTGTGGGACGCGATCACGCTCGCACTGCGCTACCTGGAACTGAGCTTCACCTTCTGTATCCCGACCGTGGAACAGCGCCCGGGGGAGACCGCGGGCAACCTGCACGACGAAGGTGTGCCCTCCGACGTGCGGCAGTTCCTGGTCGAACGCGACCTGACCGCGATGTATGTCGTGATGACCGATCTACTCGGCGACGGATTGCCCTTGCGGCGAATGGAATTCAAGTTCGATCGGCCTCGGTATACGGACCGGTTCACGGAGATATTCGGGGTCGAGCCGCAGTTCGGGCGGCCGGCGAACCTGTTCGTGTTCGATCCGGCCGAGTTGGAACGGCCACTGCCGCAGTCGAACTCGCACACGCTGTCGATGTGCGAGGCGCAGTGCCGCGATCTGGTGACGCGCCGGCGGGAACGCACCGGTATTGCGCACGAGGTGCGGGACCGGCTCATTCGGGTGAGTGGCGCGCCCGCCGGTATCGAGGAGGTCGCGCACGCGCTCAACGTCAGCGTCCGAACGCTGCGGCGCCGGCTTTCCGACGCCGGGACCAGCTATCGCGACCTGCTCGACGAGGTGCGCCAGGCGCTCGCCGAGGAGATGCTCGGCACGACACCGTTGAGCGTGTCCGATGTCGCGGTGCGGCTCGGCTATGCGGAGGCGTCGAGTTTCATCTATGCGTTCAAGCGCTGGACCGGGACCACGCCCGCGGCGTTCCAGCGCGGCCGCCGCGCGGAGGCGCTGGGAGTCAGGCGATTACGCGAAGGTGGGTGATCAGGCGCCGGCCGTCGAGGACGTGCATCGCGATGGTCGGCGGCGGCGCGTAGTCCACGACCGGCATGTCGCGGGCCCCGACCTCCCAGACGGGCCCGATGACCGATGCGACGCTCGGCGCCACGACCAGCGGCTTGCCGGCGAATGTCGTCGTGGCGGCCGTGTGCGCGTGGCCGCACAGCGTGCCGATGATGCGGTCGTCGCCGCGCAGGATCTCGGCCAGGGCTTCGGTGCGGCCGAGCCGGATCGGATCGACGAGCGGACTGAACAGCTCCACCGGTGGGTGATGGAAGGCGAGCAGGATCCGGTCGTCCGGTGCGCTCTCGTCGAGCAGGTCGCGCACCCAGGCGATGGTGCTGTCGTCGAGTTCGCCCTCGGGACGGCCGGGGATCGACGAGTCGCACATCGCGATGAGTACGTCGCCGACGCGCAGCTGCTGATTGATCGGCGCATCGCTGGGCGCGCTGCCGAGTAGCCCGGCCCGGAATGCGCGCCGGTCGTCGTGGTTGCCCGGCCCGATACAGAGCGGGACGGTCGAGGTGAGCACCTCGGCGGCCTGCGCGTATTCGGCCGCGGTGCCGAGATCGGCGACGTCGCCGGTGACGATGATCGCGTCGGCCGGGCGCGGCAGGGCGTCCAGGAACCGCATGACGGCCGCGGCGCGCTCGTAGTTCCGCGTTCCGCCGTCGAAATGCGGGTCGCTGATCTGCGCGAGTACGAACATGCAAAACCGCTCTCTCGTTGCCCCTCTGGCGCCCCACTGCCCTTGCCTGCAGCCCCCGTTGCCTCCAGCTATTGAACACGCTGACCGATGCCGGGCAGAGTTCGGGCAGTACCGCATGCACGCAATACCGACGAAAGGGATCGACGCACCATGACACAACCGAACGGGCCGGAACCCAAGGAGCAGCGCCGAGGCCGCAAGATCGCCATGACGGCGCAGGAGCGCGACGAATTCCTCGCAGGGGAGCACACCTGCCGGGTTGCGACCGTCGGCGCGGACGGGCGTCCGCACGTCGGCCCGCTCTGGTTCGTCTGGGACGGGACCGCGCTGTGGCTGAACTCCATCGTCAAGAGCCAGCGCTGGACCGACGTGATCCGCGATCCGCGGGTGAGCATCGTCGTCGATGCGGGCGAACAGTTCCACGAGTTGCGTGGGGTCGAGTTGCTCGGTCGCGCGGAGCCGGTGGCCGACGTGCCGCGCGGCAGCGACCCGGACGAGCAGGTCGCGCGGCCGGAGTTGCTGTTCGCGCGCAAATATCTAGGCGGTGACACCTTCTTCGCCGATGGCAGGCATGCGTGGCTGCGGGTGGTCCCGGAGAAAGTGGTGAGCTGGGATTTCCGCAAGAATCCGCTGTTGCAGCCGTCTTGACCGCAGAGCGCGTCGCGCCTACTCTTAACCCATCGGTTAATTAACTAGGTGGTTAAGGATGCAGGCCGAAGACCGGTTGAACGTCACGTTCGCCGCACTGGCCGACCCGACGAGACGGGCGATCCTCGCCCGTCTCGCGGACGGCGAGGCGACCGTGACGCAATTGGCCGAGCCGTTCGAGATGAGCCTGCCGGCGATTTCGAAGCACCTGAAGGTGCTCGAGCGTGCCGGGCTCATCTCGCGCGGCCGCGACGCGCAATGGCGACCGTGCCGACTCGAAGCCAGACCGCTCGGTGAAGCGACCGGCTGGCTCGACGACTACCGCCGCTTCTGGGAGTCGAAGTTCGACCTTCTCGATGACCATCTCCGGGAGATCCAGCAGAAGGGACGGCAATCATGACCGAACTTGCTCAGGGCGACGTTGCGTTGCTCGAAACGGACACGGCCCAGGATTTGCTCGCGGCGAACCTGCCCGCGCGCCTGGCGTTCACGGCAGCGGACGGGACGCCGCGGGTGGTTCCGATCAATTTCGTGTGGAATGGCGACGAACTCGTAATGAGCGGCTTCGCGCCCTCGCACAAGGCCCGCGCGATCCGTTCGCACCCGGACGTCGCGGTCACCATCGACACCAACGAGGCGCCGCCGCATGTACTGCTCCTGCGTGGGCGGGCGGACGTGACCGAATCCGACGGCCTGCTGCCCGAATACGCGCAGGCCATGCGCAAGGGCGGTGCCGAGCCGGTGGCCGAGTATCTGGCCGCGGTTGCCGAGCGAGCGCCGCGAATGGAGCGAATCGCGTTGCGGCCCAGCTGGGTTGGTGTGCTCGACTTCGAGACCCGATTCCCCGGCGGGGCGCCGGCGTGGATGCGCGGCGAGGAGGAGGGCGAGTCATGAGCGATCGCGAATTCACCATCGTCCGCGAGTTCGACGCGCCCCGCGAGCTGGTCTTCCGGGCCTGGACCGATCCCGAACAGATGGCCAAATGGGCTGGTCCGCGCGGTTTCACGACACCTGTGTCGTCCATCGTGCTCGGCACCGAACCGGGCGACCCGCAACGCATGACGATGATCAACGACGCGGACGGCACGGAGTACGTCTCGGCCGGGCACTTCGTCGAGATGGTCGAGCCCGAACGCCTCGTGTTCACCTGGGGTGACCCGACACTCGACAGTGACGAGGATCACGAATCGCTCATCACCGTGACTTTCGTCGAACTCGACGGCAAGACGACCATGACTTTTCATCTGCTGGCACCCGGTCCGCTGAGCTTCGAGGACGGTGCGAGGGAAGGGTGGTCGCAGAGCCTCGACCGACTTGTGAGCATTCTAACAACGTCGCCGCGTTAACGGCTGCTCCTGCGTTCCCGACACTTGGTCAAACGTTCAAGTTGATCGGTGGGTTGCGCTGCACATGCCGAGGAATGGGGTTCAGGTATGGGCAGGAGCATTCATCAGGGCCGTTCGGAGGGTAGTGCCTCCGACGGTGCAGGTCGCAGACGGAAGTGGGCGCGGCCGGCGATTCTCGTGCCGGGGGCCATGGGGCTCGCTGTCCTCGCGGCCGCACCCTTCCTGAGCCAGCCTGTGCACGACGGATACGAGTCCGTCCTCACCGGCGCCGGTGCACCCGGTTGCTACGACATGGTCAGCATCGCGATCGCTGGGAAGGGCGATACGCCGAGCTCGAATGCGAACAACCAGTTCATCGTGGCCGCGGACGGCACGGTCCTCCCCGCGGCGAAAGCGGGTGATTTCGACAGCGGCTGGCTGAAGCCCGTGGTCAACGCGCCGAACGGAGCGGTTGGATCGGATTCGTACGCCGCGATCTACGTCGACTATCCGGCGAACTTGGCCACGTACGAGGAGGCGGTCAACGCCGGCGTGGACAACGCCGAGACGGTGATGAAGTCGATTGCCAAGGAATGCCCGGACACCAAGTTCGCCGTCGTTGGATACAGCGAAGGTGCCGACGTTGCTCGGCGTGTTGCGATGGAGATTGGCAACCAGCCCGCCGACGACATCACCATCGTCGACCCGAACTCGGTGGTCGGAGTGGTAATTCTCGCCGATGCGGGGCGTTCGGCCGGCGAAGGTCCGTTCCCGGGCGCAGCGAACGAATTCGGCCACCCGGACAACTTCGACGTTGCGTACCAGGACGGCGGCAACGCAGCCGGCGGCCATGGTTTGGTGTCGGGGGGTAGCTTCGGCGCCCTCAACGGCAAGGTGGCCGCGTTCTGCTCGGAAGGCGACTTCACCTGCTCGGCTTCGGAAGACATCGCGCTACTTCGGCTGCTGCTGAACGTGGCGCGCCAGGTCAACGTCGATGCCATCGATGAGGACGGGCTGACGCTTGCGACCGGCGCGGACGTCGCCATCGCCTTCGGTCGAGTTGCCCTCCTTGCGTTCAATGATATTGCGAAGCAAGACAACTGGATGAAGAGCGACGAAACCTTCCTCGACGTGCTGGTCAAGGTGTCGGACCCGTCGTACCAGCCGGGCGCGATCGTCACTCCGGTCGAGCTCGTGCAGTTCACCACCAACCAACTGCTCTACGTGGCCTACCTGCCGGCAAAGTTGGTCAATGAGGTCGTCGGGCTTATCGAGGACAATCGGAACCTCATCCAGGTCGTCCAGAGCGATCCGTACAACCAGACCCTCGAACAGGGTGTGGGCCACCACTTCGACTACTGGCGCGACGCCGATGCCGCGAACGGCAAGCCGCTGACATCGGCCGAGTACGCGGCGGCATGGTTGACGCAGCTGGCCCAGGAGGCCGAGCAGGGGCAACCGAGCACCACCGAGGTGCCGGACGCGGTCGAGCTTGCGGCATCCAGCGAGTCTGCGGCCTCCAGCGAGACTGCGGCCTCGACCGAGACCGAGACCGCGACACCGACTGCCATCCCGACGACGCAAGCGAGCGACGCCCTGTCGGCCGATTCCGCCGCGGAGGCCGGGACAACGTCTACGGCAGCTGCCGAGGCCACCGTCGAAGCTGTGGAGACGACCACGACCACCACGGCGGCGGCTCCGGCCACCGCGACCAAGCAGTCGGCGGTCACCACCACCACCACAACCACCAGGCAGTCGGCGGCCACCGCCGAGGAAGTGATTCCTGCCGACAGTCAGCCGACCGAGGACGCCGCCGCAGCGGCGGTGCCTTCGCCCTGACCGCAGCCTCACCAGCGCCGACCCAGCCGGAAACCCGGTTGGGTCGGCGTTCGTTCGCTGTGCAGCGTCGCGAGATAGACTCGTCACCGTCGCGGCTGTAACAGTGGCCTCTCCTGCCCCGACAAGTTGATCATTGGTCGGGGAACCGACGGACGGCGTGATGCGTCCGTCGAGAGAATGGGGAACTGTTATGGCACTGCGAATTTTCCGGGATCGCGCGGCGGATGAAAACGCCGAATCGGCCGGTCGGAAGCGTAAGTGGACGAAGCCGGCAATCTTGGTCCCGGGAGCGATGGGCGTCGCGGTTCTCGTCGCGACTCCGTTCCTGAGCCAGTCCACTCCCGATGCATTCGAGTCCGTGCTCACCGGCGCGGGTGCCCCCGGCTGCTACGACATGGTCAGCATCGCGATCGGCGGCCGCGGTGACGTGCCGAGCTCGAATGCGAACAACCAGTACATTGTGGCCGCGGACGGCACGGTCCTCCCGGCGGCGAAGGCGGGCAACTACAGCAGCAACTGGGTCGACCCGGTCGTCAACGCGCCCACCGCGGCGGTCGGATCGGATTCGTACGCCGCGATCTACGTCGACTACCCGGCGAACATGGCCTCCTACGAGGATGCCGTCGACGCCGGTGTCGCGAACTCGAAGACCGTGATGAAGTCCATCGCCAAGGAATGCCCGAACACCAAATTCTCGGTGGTCGGCTACAGCGAGGGCGCAGACGTCGCCCGCCGGCTCGCGATGGACGTCGGCAACCAGGAAGCCGGCGACATCACGATCGTCGATCCGAACTCCGTCGTCGGCGTCGTCATCCTCGCGGACGCGGGCCGCGCGGCCGGTGAGGGGCCATTCCCCGGCGCGAAGGACCCGTACGCGAACCCGGACGGGTTCAATGTCGCGTACCAGAATGGGACGACGGTCGCGCCGGGCCAGGGCGCGCTGCAGGGCACCGGGGGCAGTTTCGGTGCGCTGAACGGCAAGGTCGCGTCGTTCTGCTCGGAGGGTGATCTCACCTGCTCATTGCCCGAGAGCACCTCGGTGCTGCAGCTCGCCGTCAACGTGGCCCGGCAGGTCAATGTGGACTCCCTGCAGAAGGATGGGCTGACTGTCGCGAACGGTCCGCAGGTCGCTGCTGTGATCGGTCGCATTGCGCTCGCCGCGCTGAACGAGATCGCGACTCAGGACGACTGGATGAAGAGTGACCAGACCTTCCTCGACGTGCTGATCAAGGTGTCCGATCCTTACTACGAGCCGAAGGCCACCGCGACCGCCGGTGAGCTCGTGCAGTTCACCACCGGCGAACTCCTGAACGTCGCCTATCTGCCGAAGAAGATGGCCAACGAGGTCATCGGTGCGATCGAAGACAACAAGAACACCATCGCGGTGGTGCAGAGTGATCCCTACAACTTGACGCTGGGCCCGGACACCGGTCACCACTTCGATTACTGGCACGACACCAACGCCGCCGACGGCAAGAACATGACCTCGGCGCAGTACGCGGCCACGTGGCTGACCCAGCTTGCCGAGCAGGCACAGAACGGGCAGCCGAGCACCACCGAGGTCCCCGACGCCGTTGGGCTCGCCGCGACGATGACCGCCTCGGCGACCGCGACGCCGACCACGGCTCCGAAGTCCGCGAGCACGACCGCCTCCTCGGCGCAGAAGGTGGCCTCGACCAAGTCGAGCGAGCAGGCCACCACGACGGGTGCGCCCACGACGACCGATACCACGCAGGCGACGAGCACGAGCGAGGCAACGGCCACCACCACGACGGAGCAGGCGAGCACAACGGATGCCACGACCGAAGCTCCGGCCGAGGTCGCCGGCCCGGTGGATGTCGTCCCGTCCGTCAAGCAGGTCGCGGCCGGCGAGCAGCAGGCAGTGCGGTCCGAGGGTGAGGGCGCCGAGGTGACCACCACGACGCCGGTTCCCGCGCGCTGACGTTTTCACCTGTCCGGCCGGGTGTGGGGATTCCCGCACCCGGCCGGATTTGTGTGTGTGTGGTGTGAAGGTTCCGGGTCGGTTGCGGTAGTTTGTGGCGGGATAGCCCCCGTAGCTCAGGGGATAGAGCATTCCTCTCCTAAAGGAAGGGTCGCAGGTTCGAATCCTGCCGGGGGCACCACAACCACGCAGTTCAGAGCGTTTTTCGAAAAGCCCGTGCAATTATCGTGCAATCTTGGGCGCTAACCGCTCGTTCGGCAGTAGACCGCCGAGTGCCGTGGTCGGCACTGTCATGGCCCAGGAACGGCATGGGGCGAGCGCTGGACAGACCGCGCAGATCTCGCGCGCTCGTTCGTATCGGCGACGCGATGGGGCGATGCCTTCGTCGGCGCGACGGGGGTCGAACAGGTGTGGCGTCGTTCGGCACGAGATCTCGTCGCCGAAGTCGGACCTGACCGACGTCGCCGAGTGTGGCCGTCACGAAGTCGAGCAGTAGGCGATCGAACGATCGCCGACGCTCGGTCGTCGAAGTCCGCTGGCGGGTCCGACGGCAACGGCACCGGCTCGCGTACGCGCTGCCGCACGGCCGGCATGACGTCAGCATCGCACCGATCAGTCGCCGGTCAAGGCCTCGCCGCGAGATCCCACGCGATCCGGTCGCCGTTGCCGTTCTGCATCGCGAGCAAGATTCTCGGCGCGGGAACCGAGTCGAGATCGATACCTGCCGCGCTCGCCGCAGCGACGACCCGAGCGCGATCGTTCTCCAGTCTCGCCGCCGTCGCGTCGTCGGATCTTCTCACGGGACACGACGAGCAACACGACGCGCCCGTCGGCGAGCGTGAACCCCGTCGACGGGTATCGCGCCGCGAAGATCGGTGAACATGTCGTTCGGCGTCGCGACGACGACGTGCATCCCGACGGCGAATCCGTCCGGTTGTGCTGGCACCCAGACGATCTCGGTGTTCTTCGTTTCTCGTCGTCGGGAACGTCGATGACGTCTTCGTGTCGCACCCAGACCGAGATGCCGCGCGTCCATCCCGTGTCGCCCATGGGCGCGGGTTGGTCCCACTGATCGATGATGCGTTGTCCCGTCACGGCGACACGTTCACGGTTGACCCATTGGTGCCGCCAGTCTCCGGTCTCGTGCAGGCTCCACTTCTGTTCGCCGAGCAGATCACGCACGCCGACGTAGACGTCGCTCTTGCCCTCGTTCGCCCAGACTCGCCAGACCGCCGCGCGTTGTCCCGGCTCGCCGATGCCGAATCGGATTGTTCCACCGGGGCCGGGTAGCTCGACGGTCTGCTGATTGCTGTCGCGGTCGGCGAGAACCATCGTCACGATCGGCGCTGCGCTGTTGGTCATGTCCGAAGGCTACGGTCGCGCACCGACGGGTACCCGGAAACGCACGCTCGTCTGCGCTCGATCGTCAGTGCCTGCCATGGGCATCCTGGGACCGTTCGGCCCTCGTGGGAAGGTGCACTATGACGTGAGAGAGCGCGTCGTCGGGTTAGGGGTCGACCCCCTCTGCGCCTAATATCCACGAAAGTAGTTGTTGGCGTTGAATTTACGTGTTCTGGAACGAGTTATGCACAGGCCTTGCTGTCGCACGTACGTTCGACTAGCGTGGTGGTATGACGCTCGGGGGGAGCTCAACTGTTGGTCTTGTCGATGCCGCTGTGCTCGATGATGGTGCTGTGCTCGACGAGTTGGCTGCTGCCGCGGTGGCGGAGAATTGTGGGGCGTACCGGAAGGTGGTGCTGGCCGGGCGATTGTGGGAGACCTGGGTCGAACGCGACGCCGAGCTGGGCCGAGACTGCTTCGTGGATTGCGGCAACAATGCTCTGGCCGAGATCGCGGTCCGGTTGGGGTGTTCGAAGACGGTCGCCGAGGGTTTCGCGGTGGTCGGGATGGAGCTGCGCCTGCGGTTACCGTTGGTGCGAGCGGCTTTCGCCGCGGGTGAGCTGGATTTCGCGCGGGTGCGTCGCGTCGTGCACGACACTCTCGGGTTCACACCCGGCACGGTGGCGTTGGCGGAGCCTGACATGCTTGCCGCGGCGCGGGTGCTTTCGCCCGGGCCGTTGGCAGCCGAGATCGACACCATTCTGATCCGGATCGCGCCCGCGGAGGTCGCCGCCCGCCGCGAGGAGGCCGAACGCGATCGCCGCATCCGCAAACGCCGGGTCGGTCCGCTTGCGCGGCTCGAAGTGGATCTGTCCCCGGTGGAGGCCGAGGCGGCGTGGCAGCGCGTCACCGAGGTTGCGGGCACGGTGTGCGGACAGGACCGGCGCAACCGGCAGTACCGGATGGTGGATGCATTCCTGGCCCTCGTGCACGGAGAGAATCGGCTGGGCTGCGAGTGCGGCCGCTCGGACTGCACCGCGGCGCTCGGGCCCGCATCGCTGCGTCGACGGACTCCGTTGGTGCAGATCGGGATCGACGTCGCCACCCTGATTGGTTTGCGTTCGGAGCCGGCCTACTTGCCCGGGCATGGGCCGATCGATCCGGAATTGGCGCGACAGCTCGCCACGGATGCAACGTGGCAGGGGATGCTCACCGAGCTGCACGAGATCGCCTCGGATGAAGGGCTCATTGCTGATCCCGCACCGGGCAGCGTGAGCGACTCCATGAGCGGGCGGACGCCGACGCAGGACCGCTTGTGCACCAGCACCTTCCGTGCCCGCGGCTCCCGGCGCCCCGGTGGGGTTGTGCCCGCGCCCCGGACGCCGGCCCCACCCGCACGGCCGCCGTTCGGCACCGTCGCCGCCGCCACCCACGGCGTCGCTGAACTCGACCGGCATTTCCACGCCGCGCCCCGCAACGGGCACGGCGGACACCATCATCCACCATCGGGCGCGCTCGAATACCGCCCCGACGCCGCCACCACCGCGGTGGTGCGCGCCCGTGACCGGCACTGCCGGTTTCCGGGCTGTCGTACGCCCGCGGCCACTTGCCAACTCGACCATGTCGTCGAGTTCGATCACCACCGCCCCGACCGCGGTGGCTGGACGGCGCCGTCGAACCTGCAGTGCGTCTGCGCGTTTCACCATCAACTCAAAACGATGAAACTCTGGCACGCCCAGATGACACCGGGCGGGCACGTGGCCTGGCGCAGCAGCTACGGCCGCAACCTCGTCACCACACCAACGGCCGGGCTCACCAGCGCACCCGCCGCGACACTCGCGGCGCGGGTCGGCTCCGGCCCGCTGGCTTGGCAGCAAAGACCCGACCCCACCGACGACGAGGAGCCCCCGTTCTGAACACTCACTTCTCGTCGAACACGAGCCCGATCGGGTTGGGCTGCGGCAGGATTCCTGCATGGGCGACCCGGGCAACCATCGGCCGCAGCAATGCCGCGAGCCGGTCGGTCTTCTCGGCGCCGAGGCGGTCCCAGGGACTACTTGCCGCGCGGTCGGTCGATACCTCCACGGCGTCGCGAATTGCCGCGCCGCGCTCGGTGAGTCGGCCGGTGGTGTCGATCCAGCCTCGCTCGCGCAGCGCGACCACCTCGGCGTTCCACTCGTCGTCGGGCCAGCCGCGCGCGGCGCGCAGCAGGTCGGAGTCCGCCTCGCCGGCCGCGATCTTCAGGATGTGCCCGCCCGCCGGTGACACGTCCGCGGCGATCAGGCAGGCCACATGACCGTCGCCGCGCTGTTCGCGCAGAGTTGTCGTCGCCTGCCACAGTGCCTCGAGCGGATCCGCCGGGCGGGGGAGCGCCTGGTTCGCCGCGCCGAGCACCCGGCCGGACGTGTCGGCGGATTGTGCTGCGGTCCAGAGCAAATCGGCGGCCTCGGCGAGCGCGCCCGGCTCGGTCGGCGTCAGCAGCCGGCGCAGCGCGGCCGTGGCGCCGTCGGTCCGCGCGCGCAGCACATTCTCAACGGGGGCGAATCCCCACGCATCGGGCAGTGCGCGCTGCGCCCGACCGCGATGAAAACCGTAGAACGTCGAGACCGCGATCGCCGGCCCGACGGCGCCGAGCGGAGCCACGCGACTCGCGAAGTAGCCCATCCAGAAGCCGCGCAATCCGACGCCATCGGTCGCGCTCCGTCCCTCAGGCGTGAAATAGACGACCGCGTGCAGGGGTTCGGTCAACTGCCACATCCGCCGCGAGATATGTGTCATGGCACCACTGTGCCAGCGTTTGCTCAGGTTCCGAAGATCCCAACCGAAACCCACAGCGCGGCAACGGTCACAACTATCCCCGGCACGACCGTCCGCAGCCCCAGTCGGACGAACTCCGACAGCGGCGCCGCTGCCCCGTGCGCGGTGAGCACCCGACGCCACAACAGTGTTGCCAACGAGCCCGCATGCGTGAGGTTCGGTCCGATATTCACCCCGAGCAGCACCGCAAGGGCCGGCGCCGGACCGCCCGCCGCGGCCAGCGGAATCAGCACGAGCGCGGCGGGCAGATTGTTGATCAGATTTGCCAGCGCTGCGGCGAGGGCGGCGAGCGCGAGCAACTCGACGAACCCGGATCCGGTGGGGACGACATCGGACAACACGTCACCGAGTCCGTTGTCGAGCACCGCTCGAACCACCACACCCAGCGCGAGGACGAACAGCAGAAACGGAACGCTCGTCGACGCCGCCAACTCGCGTGCCGTGATCCGCTTGCGCGCCAGCGAATACCCGCCCAACACCAGCGCACCTGCCGCGGCGGCCCAGATCGGCTCCAGCCCGAAACCCGATGTCACCACGAACCCGGCGAGGGTCAGCACGAGCACCACCAGCGGGAACCGTGGAATATGCGGTTGCCCGGCGAACTCGGGCACAGCGGCCGTCTCGGCGAGGTCGGGGGCGAAGAACCGCCGGAACACCACATATTCGACTGCGATGATCGCCACGCTGGGCAGCGCCATCAGCAGCGCGAACTTGCCGAACGAAATGTCGAGCGCGGAGAACGCGAGCAGATTGGTCAGATTCGACACCGGCAACAACAGCGAGGCCGAATTCGCCAGATGCGTGCATGCGTACACGTGCGGGCGCGGCGGCAAGGCCAGCCGTGCCGCGGTCGCGAACACGACAGGGGTAAGGAGAACGACGGTCGCGTCCAGACTCAGCACGATCGTGGTCGCCGCGGCGAGGGCGAACACCGCGGTGAGCAGGCGGCGCGGGGCCGCCGCCAGGCCCGCCCGACTGGATCGCCGCGCCGTCAATGCGCCCGCCGCACGAAACAAGCCCTCCGCTCCGCATAGCTGGGCGAGCACGAGGACCGCGCACAAAAACCCGACGACCGGCGCGAGGTCGGTGATCTCGTCCCACGCTGCGCTCGGTCCAACCGCGCCGACCGCGATCAGGATCAGCGCCGCCGGGACCGCGACCACCGCCTCGGGGAGCCCGCGCGGACGCAGACTTGCGAACCCGATGACGATGGCGAGTAGGCCGACCGACAGTGCCTCGGCAGCCGCGGACGACACCCGACTAGGACTGCTCGACGAGCGTGGTGATCCGGAACGTGGCGCCCATCGGGTCGGCCACGTGCGCCAGCCTCCCGAACGGACTATCCTCGGCGGGGCGCAGCACCTGCCCGCCGAGCGCGACGACCCGCTCGCACGCGGCGTCGGTGTCGGCAACACCGAGATAGAGCTGCCAGAACGAGGGAACCCCATCGGGGAACACGCGATCGGTGTCCATCACGCCCGCAACGACCCGGTCGTCCACCCTGGCTTGGGAGTACCGGAACTCTTCGGTGTCGCTGAGCGGCGTGCAGTTCCAGCCGAACACCTCGGTGTAGAACTGCAGCGCAGCGGAGTAATTGCGCGACATCGTCTCGAACCACACGGGCGTGCCCGGTTCGTCGGCGAGTTCGAACCCGCGATGCTGCTCGGCCTGCCAGAGCCCGGCGACCGCGCCCGCCGGATCGCCGATCATGGCGAGCGTGCCCATCCCGGGCACCCGGACGGGCGGGAGCAGCACCGTCCCCCCGGCTGCTGCGGCTTTATCCGCCGACGCCGCGGCGTCCGGCGTGGACATATAGACGGTCCAGACGTTGCCGTACGGATTGCCCTCCTGCTGTGCGCTCAGCCCGGCGATCGCCTTCTCGTCCTTGCGCAGCATCGTGTACTCACCGAGTTCGGGATCGCCGCCGGTGTCCGCCGTCCAGCCGAACAACGCCGTGTAGAAGGCCGCGGCGCGCGCCGGCTCGGAACTGATCAGATCGATCCAGCACGGCGCGCCGATCGGCGTTGTGGGTTCGGGCACGTCCAACACCCTACATCGTCCCGCGACCCCCGCTGGCAGTCCATAAGCCGCTGTCCAGCAACGGAATTCGTCAGTCGGATGCGGATATCGGTTCCGACTCCGAGCGCAGCGCCGAGGCGAGTACGTGGACCGCATCGTGCAGATCGCGATGCACATCGGGTGTGTCCGTGGCCAGCACGTGGGAGAGATCGGGGATGGTGAGCGTCCGGTAGTACGCGAGCACAACCGCGCGCCGAACGTTTCGCGGCAATGCCTCGAGCGCCGCCGCCACCCGCGCCGCATCGCCGTCCCGGCCCGCTGTCATGGGCGCCGCTCGAATCCCGAAACGCACGTCATTTTCGAATTCTCGGACGTGCGCAGTCCCGTCGATAGGCACCCAGGGGTGAGAGATCGTCACCCCCCGACGCGTACCCGCCGAACGTGACGTGGCTTACATTCGGATTTGTTGCGAAAAGGTCACAGACCGGTATGGTATCGGCAACGATACCGAATCGTTATTATTTGCCCATTGCATTGCCGAGGAATTCGACTTGTCGCAGCACCGCCCCAACGCCACCTCCATTCCCGCCGTCGTTCTCGCGCCGCTCGGAACCACCCTCACCCGCCATGCCGCGCCGTCTCGCGCGCGTCGGCCGAAGGTGACGGTGGCCGCCGCGGCGGTGGCAATGGGCGCGGTCGTCGCGACCGGCTTCCAGGTCACGAGCCCCGTCTCCGCCGCTGCGGACCCGGTCGTCGACGCCCATGACGCAGCACTGAAAGCCGCGCGGGACGCTGCGCCGACGCTGTCGCCCGAGGTGAACGGTGCGATCGACGGTGTCGAGCACGCCTACCAGGACTACATGAAGCAGTTCGCGCCGCCACCGCCGCCGCGTCCGGCCGTCGTGCGTCCGGTCGCGGGCCCGGTCAGCTCGGGCTTCGGCTCGCGCTGGGGCACGAAACACAACGGCGTCGACTTTGCCGACCCGATCGGTACCCCGATCCACTCCGTCTCGAGCGGCACCGTTATCGAGGCGGGACCTGCGTCCGGCTTCGGGCTCTGGGTCCGGGTCAAGCAGGACGACGACACCACCGCCGTATACGGCCACGTGAACGAGATCCGCAGCCAGGTCGGCCAGCGCGTCGACGCCGGCGACGTCATCGCTACGGTCGGAAACCGCGGCCAATCCACCGGGCCGCACCTGCACCTCGAGATCTGGGACGCGGCGGGTCGCAAGACCGACCCCGCCCCCTACCTCGCCGAGCACGGCGTTGCGGTGCCCTACGGCCCAGATCACTGACCTTCGCTCCACGGGATTCTCCGCCAGGCACACCTGCGGCGAGAGTAACGAGGGTTACTCTCGCGGCATGGATTTCGCACCCTCGGCAAAGGCCACCGAATTGCACGAGCGGGTCTCCGAGTTCATCGCCACCGAGATCGATCCGGTGGAGGCGGACTACCACCGTGAGCTCCGATCCCAGAGCAATCCGTGGCAGGTGCTCCCCATCATCTCCGAGCTCAAGGCCAAGGCCCGCGCCGCCGGACTGTGGAACCTCTTCCTGCCCGAGACGTTGTCGAACACCGACTACGCGCCGCTCGCCGAGCTGATGGGCCGCTCCGCCATCGCGCCGGAGATCTTCAATTGCAACGCCCCCGACACGGGCAACATGGAAGTGCTGGCCAAGTACGGCTCGCCCGAGCAGCAGCAGACCTGGCTCACCCCTTTGCTGGAGGGACGCATCCGCTCCGCGTTCGGCATGACCGAACCGGCGGTCGCCTCCTCGGACGCGACCAACATGGAATCGCGGGTCATCGCGGACGGCGCCGATGTGGTGATCAACGGCCGCAAATGGTTCTCCACCGGCGTCGGGCACCCGAACTGCGCCTTCATCATCTTCATGGGGCTCACTGACCCCGAGGCGGACCGGCACCGCCGGCACACGATGGTGATTGTTCCGACCGACGCGCCGGGCGTGACCATCGAGCGGATGCTGCCGGTGTTCGGGCTGTACGACGAGCCCTACGGGCACGGCGAGGTCAGCTTCACCGACGTGCGGGTGCCCGCGGAGAACGTCATCGCCGGGCTCGGCCGCGGCTTCGAGATCGCGCAAGGCCGGCTCGGCCCCGGTCGCATCCACCACTGCATGCGCGCCATCGGGCTTGCCGAGCGCGCCCTCGAGTTGGCCTGCCAACGGGCCACCAGCCGCACCGCGTTCGGTAAGCCGATCGTCAACCTGGGCGGAAATCGGGAGCGAATTGCCAAGGCACGCATCGCAATCGACCAAGCACGCCTGCTGGTGCTCTACACCGCGTGGTTGCTCGACACGCAGGGGGTGGGCGCGGCGCTCTCGCAGGTGTCGCAGATCAAGGCGCTCGTGCCCGCAATGGCGATCGACGTGATCGACATGGCGATCCAGCTGCACGGCGGCGCCGGTCTCACCGACGACTACCCGCTCGCCGCGGCCTACGCCGGCGCCCGCTCTTTGCGCCTGGCCGACGGTCCGGACGAGGTGCACCTCGGCGTGGTGTCGCGAATCGAGTTGGCGAAGTACAAGGTGGGACGGTGACGCGGGCGAACATCCTCATCACCGGCGCGAGTTCCGGGCTCGGCGAGGGCATGGCGCGGTTGTTCGCGGCGCAGGGGCGCAACCTCGCGCTGTGCGCGCGCCGCCTCGACCGGCTGGAAAAACTCGCCGCCGAGTTGCGCGCCGAGCACCCCGGCATCACCGTCGTCATCCGCGAACTCGACGTGAACGACCACGACGCCGTCTTCCGGGTGTTCTCCGAATGCGATGCCGAGCTCGGCGGGCTCGACCGAGTGATCGCCAACGCCGGGCTCGGCAAGGGCCAGCCCATCGGCACCGGCAAGTTTTACGCCAACAAACAGACCGCCGAAACCAACTTCGTCGGCCTGCTCGCCCAGTGCGAGGCGGCGATGGGCATCTTCCGCGCGCGCAACGCCGGCCACCTCGTGGTCATTTCGTCGTTCGCTTCGGTACGCGGTGCGCGCGGCAACATCACCACCTATGCCGCGAGCAAGGCGGCCGCGGCGAGCCTCGCCGAGGGCATCCGGCTCGATGTCGCGAACACTCCGATCGCGGTCAGCACGATAAAACCCGGCTATATCGAGTCTGAGATGGTGGCCAAGTCCGGCGGCGGATCGATGACCACGCCCGCCGAGAAGGGGCACCGCGACTTGGTCGCCGCAATCGAGAAGGAACCCGCGAACGCGTTCGTGCCCTGGTGGCCCTGGACGCCGCTGGCCAAGGTTCTCGCGGTCAGCCCGCTGACCCTGCTGCGCCGTCTGATGTGAGCCTCAGAGCTTGACGCGCCAGTGCTGGTCCAGGGCCGCGCCGATCTCCGGCAGCACCGTGGTTGGCACGCCATGCTCGTGCAGCGTTGCGAGGATGCGCTTCACCTGCTGCCGTTTGCGCAGCTCGTACGGGTTGGCGACCTCGCGCTGCACGGGCGGGACGGCGAGCAGGGTCAGCTCGCCGCCCGCGGGTTCGCTCAGATCGAGGGTGAGCGACCACCGCCCGTCGGTGTCCTTCGCGAACCGCGCCGCGAGCACCGTCGACCAGGGGGTGGTCTGCCGCGACCACGGCGTGCTCACGACGATGCCGTCGGCGGTCAGCCAGATCGCATCGCGAGCGAACAGCGCCAGCGCCGCCGCGACCCCGAGTGCGGCGCCGATGAGCAGACCGGTGAACAACCGGTCGCCATCGAATGCCGCCACCACGACCCCGCAGGTGATCGCCACGACAAGCAGCCCGACGGCGAGATAGGCCGCGCCGCGGGCCGGTGCGACGACGCCGGCGCGCGCCTGGGTCACGACGAGCCGAGCGCCACGGCCGCTTCTGCCGTGTACACCAGGAAGGTCAGCGTCTCCTGGAAGCACAGCTGCACGGTATCGGTGTCGTGCGACAGGTAGCCGATGGACAGGTCCTGGCCGATCTGCAGGTCGAAGTCGCCACCGCGGGTGGTCAGCACGAACGCCCCGTCGATTGCCGGCGCCCAGATGATGTCGCCTTCGATCAACCGCTTGATGTGTTCGCGGATCGGGTAGCCGTGCTCGGTGGTTTCGCTGACCTTCGTGTACTCGTCGGCGGCGAGCAGCACCGAGTACGGACCGCCGACGCCGGCGAGGCGCAGTTCGCTGAGGGCCTGGCTGATCGCCTCGGTCACCAACCGCGGATCGGACGGCAGCTTGATCGGGTCGTTCGACGCGCCGTCGCGGATACCGGTGATCCCGGCCGCTGGGTATCCCTCGAAGATCGCGCGGTCCTCGGCGAACGCGATCTTGCGCGCCGCTTCCTTGACCGGTTCCCAATCCGAATCCTGGGCGCCGCGTTCGACGTTGTCGATCTCCTCGCGCGACAACGTGAACGGCACCTTCAGCTCGACGAGCGGTGCCACCGTGCGCGTCCAGGCGAGCACGCCGTCGGCGGGCGCGTCGATCGCGTGGGTGCGGCCGAGACCGACCGCGGAGTAGTCCGTGCCGTGCGGGCCGGACAGGTCGACGACGCGGCGACCGGCACTGTGCCGCTTGAAGGTTCGGCTCGCCTCCTCTTCGATCGACGCCCAGGCGACGTCGGTGATCGGCGCGAGTTCGCGATAGAGGTTGTTCATTGGTTAGTTGCTCCCCTTCAGGCTTCCGATGTGCAGCGATTGGTCGAGATGCACTGGTTTCGCATCGGTTTCGGCGTCCGCGGTCGGTGCGGGCGGTGGGTTGTCGAGGAAATCGACGGTCGGTGTGAAGAAAAGACAACCGGTTTCGGCGGTCGAGAAATCCAGGATCCGGTCGTGTGCCGCATCGCCCGTGCCGAGAAACATCCGCTCCAGCATGGTCTCGGTGACGGTCGGTGTGGCGGCGTAGCCGATGAAGTAGGTGCCGTAGACATCATCCTTGATACTGCCGAACGGCATGTTGTGCCGCAGGATCTCGAGTTCCGCGCCGTCGTCGTCGGTCACCTGGGTCAGCGCGACATGCGAATCGGCGGGTTGCACATCCTCGGGCAGTTCGTAGTCGCCGAGCTTCGTGCGGCCGACAATGGCCTCCTGCTCCTCGGTCTTCAGCGCGTTCCACCTCATGATCGGATGGACGTAACGCTGAATGATCACGTAACTGCCGCCGCTGAACTCGGCATCGTCGTCGCCGATGAGCACGGCCGCCGCGGCGCCGGCGCCGGTCGGGTTCTCGGTGCCGTCCACGAAACCGAGCAGGTCGCGCTGTTCGAAATAGCGGAAGCCCTGGGTGTCGTCGATCACCGTGACCGCCTCGCCCAACGTCTGCGCGATCCGCCCGGCCAATTCGAAACACGCATCCATCGACTCGGAGCGAATATGGAACAGGATGTCGCCGGGTGTGGCCGGGGCATGGTGACGTTCGCCGGTCAGCTCCCGAAACGGGTGCAGTTCGGCCGGTTTCGGGCCGTCGAACAGCCGGTCCCAGGCCCGCGACCCGATGCTGGTGACGCAGGACAGATCCGCGCCGGGCACACGGAAACCGATGGCGCGTTGCAGCCCGGACACCTCGGTGAGCAGGTCGCGCACTGCGCCCTCGCCGCCCTCGTTGATGGTGACGACGAGGAAGATCGCGGCAGGGGTGAGTGGCGCGAGGATCGGCTGCGATTCGGCCATGCGCACAACCCTAGAACACCGTCGGTGGCGACCGGACGTGGCTGTCCCGGCTGCGGCGCACGGCAAGTCCCGCGCTAGGTTGAGGCCATGCGTATCGGGCTGAGCATCAACTATGCGGGCGAGTTCGCCCAGGCGGCCGCCGAGGTGGCCGACCTCGAGCGGGCCGGCATCGACGTGGTCTTCGTCCCGGAGGCGTACTCCTTCGATGCGGTCAGCGCGCTCGGCTATCTCGCGGCGAAGACGACGCGAGTGCAGTTGGCCTCCGGCATCCTGCAGCTCTACACTCGCACCCCGACACTGACCGCGATGACCGCGGCGGGCCTGGACTTCGTCTCGGATGGCCGGTTCCTGCTCGGGCTCGGTGCCTCCGGGCCGCAGGTCATCGAAGGATTTCACGGCGTGCGCTACGACGCGCCGATCGGGCGCACTCGCGAAACCGTCGAGATCTGCCGGAAGGTGTGGCGCCGCGAACGTGTCGAGCATCAGGGCCGCTACTACCAGATTCCGCTGCCTGCCGAGCAGGGCACCGGCCTTGGCAAGCCGCTCAAGATCATCAACAAGCCTGTGCGCGAACGGATTCCGATGCTGCTCGCGGCCCTGGGGCCGAAGAACGTGGAGCTGGCCGCGGAACTATTCGAGGGCTGGCAGCCGATCTTCTTCCTGCCCGAGAAGGCAAACGACGTCTGGGGTGAATCGCTCGCGAGCGGCAAGGCCAAGCGGGACCCGGCACTCGGCGAGCTCGAGGTGTACGCCGGTCCCGCGGTGGCGATCGGCGAGAACGTCGAGCACATGCTCGACTGGGTGAAGCCGCACCTCGCCCTCTACATCGGCGGAATGGGTGCGCGCGGCAAGAACTTTTACCACGAACTCGCCACCCGCTACGGCTACGGCGAGCAGGCCGACCGAATCCAGGATCTCTATCTCGACGGCCGCAAGGAAGAGGCGATCAAGGCGGTGCCGGACGAGCTCGTCCGCGCCGTCTCGTTGATCGGGCCGGCCGGCTACGTCAAGGAGCGAATCGCGGCGTTCGCCGCGGCCGGGGCGACGACGCTGAACATCGTCCCGCTCGCCGAAGACGCCGCGGGACGGCTGAAGGTCGTCGAGGAACTGCGCGCGCTCACCGACTGACGAGCGGCCGATATACCGCAGCTACATCGCGACGGTCAGCAGGAAGGCGACGTCCTCTAGCGCCTCGACACTGTGCCGAGCGTTGGGGACCACGAGCAAATCGCCCGCCGAACCCTTCCAGGTGTCGGTGCCACTCACGAGCTGCAGTGTTCCGTTCAGCACGAGCAGCGTCGCCTCGCCGGGACCGTCGTGTTCGGCGAGGCTCTTTCCAGCGGCGAGACCGATCACCGTCTGCCGCAGGCTGCGGGAGTGCCCGCCGTAGATCGTCTGCGAGCTGCGACCGGAATTGGTGCCTGCGGCGATTTTGAGCTGTTGGCGCGCCACTGCGGTGAGCGACTTCTTGTCCATGTACTGCCACTCCTGGGGCTGTGCGGAAAGGACGTGCCCTTCGATTATGGCCCCTCGGGATCGGCCGGGCAGACGAATCGCTGGAGCCGCGAAACCCGCAGGTCGAGGCGATCTCAGGCGCTATTCGTGCGGCGGTAGCGACGGATCCGGAACGCGGTCCCGCCGGCCTGCGAACGCTGCCAGTCCCCGTCGTCGAAAAGACTCCAGTCCGACCCGATGGCGGGCGCGAACGCATCCCCGTCGATGGCGAGGTCGACCTCGGTGACCACCAGTTCGGTCGCGGCGGGCATGGCGGCGGCGTAGACCGCGCTGCCGCCGATCACGCACACCGGCTCCGGCAGCACCAGCGCGATTGCGGCGGACACCGATGGCGCCGGTTCACCGCCGTAGCCGTACCAGTCCGGCTGTCGGGTGACGACGATGTTGCGCCGTCCCGGCAGCGGGCGGTTTCGCTCCGGCAGTGAATCCCACGTCTTGCGGCCCATCACCACCGCGTGGCCCATCGTCGCGCGCTTGAAGTGCGCGAGGTCCTCGGGCAGGTGCCAGGGGATGGTGTTGTCCGCGCCGATCACACCGGACGGGGTCTGTGCCCAGACGAGCACGACAGGGGAGACGGTCACGAGCGAATCAGACCGCCACCGGCGCCTTGATGGCCGGGTGATGGCGGTAGTCGGTGATCTCGATGTCTTCGTAGGTGTAGTCGAAGATCGAATCGGCCTGGCGCAGAACCAGATTAGGGAACGGATACGGTTCGCGGCCCAGCTGTTCGCGGACCTGTTCGTGGTGGTTGTCGTAGATGTGGCAGTCACCGCCGGTCCAGATGAATTCACCCGGCGCCAACCCGGCCTGTTGGGCGACCATGTGGGTGAGCAGCGCGTAGCTGGCGATGTTGAACGGCACACCGAGGAACAGGTCGGCACTGCGCTGGTACAGCTGGCAGGACAGCTTGCCGTCGGCGACATAGAACTGGAAGAACGCGTGGCACGGCGCGAGCGCCATCTGCGGAATGTCGGCGACGTTCCAGGCCGAGACGATCATCCGGCGCGAGTCGGGGTCGCGGCGCAACGTGTCGAGGACCTGGGTGATCTGGTCGATGTGCGCACCGGACGGAGTGGGCCAGGACCGCCACTGCACGCCGTAGACGGGGCCGAGGTCACCGGACTCGTCGGCCCATTCGTCCCAGATGGTGACGCCGTTCTCGCGCAGCCACTTGACATTCGACTCGCCGCGCAAGAACCACAGCAGCTCGTAGACGATCGACTTGAGGTGCACTTTCTTGGTGGTGATCAGCGGAAAACCCGCCGCGAGGTCGTAGCGCAGCTGGTGGCCGAACACGCTGCGGGTGCCGGTGCCGGTGCGGTCGGACTTGGCGGATCCGGTGTCCAGAACGCGTCGAAGCAGGTCTTCGTACTGGCTGTCGATTGGCACGGGGCCGAGTCTACGGTGAGCGCGGTCGGGTAGGTCAGGGCTCGGGGGTGTGTGTCTCGCGCGACCGGGCTGCCGAGTAGTACCACCCGAGGGCGCCGAGGATGGGAACCAACCACGTTGTAGCGATCCAGATCAGGCGCCGCATGGTGTCCTGTGGCGAGGCGGCGATCGAGAACGTGGCCGTGATTGCCAGCGGAATCCCGATGAGTACGGCGGCAGCGCCCAGCCCGATCGTGAGCAGGAAGGCTCCGAACCCCGGCATGCAGTCGATCTGAGCGTCGACGCAATCGCTCAGGCCGGCTTCGGCGAGGTTGCGCGTCATCACAGCTCGTGAGCGTATGCGAACCGAGCGGCGCGGCGATGTTGGTGCTCGATTTCGGTGCTTCGTTTGTGTCAGCGGGTTGCGATATTGTTCGAATATGCTTTCGAACATGATCGCTCGAATTATGTGACCGTGGTTCTCAGTCGAGGAGCAGACGTATGGCGTGTTCGACGACATTCCCCCGGGTTTGGCCGGGGTGATCGGCGACGACGAGCCGATTGGCGATCACGAGCGAGAACAGCAGCAGGGCCACCGCTTCGACGTCGTCGGGTGCGACCTTCATTGACCGCAGCAATCCGCGCACATATTCCATCCTGGCGTTGTCCACCCTCTGCAAGCGCGCGGAAACGGCGGGATCTCTGTGCGCCCAGCTGCGGACGACGAGGTCGAGCGGCATGAGTCCTTCGGTGAATGTGAGCGTGCCCGCCCGGCGAATCTTCTGTTCGGCGTCACCTCCCTCGTTCTCAACTTGCTCGAGCACGTCATCGACGCAGCGGCGCTCCCAGGCGTCGAGCATCGCCTCGAGCAACTCGTCGCGAGAGCGGAACTGTCGATAGAAGCCGCCGCGGGTAACGCCGAGCTCGGCGGCAAGCGTTTCGATCCGAACGGCATCGGGGCCCGATCGCGCCAAGAGGGCAAGACCTGCCTCGACCCACGCGTGGCGCGGGGTGCGTACGGGTGGCGCCATCACTGCTCTCCGGCTCGTCGCTTCTCGAAGAAACTCCTTGAGTAGAACACTTCCGATAGATACAGTACTGATACGTATCTATGGGAAGGTTCCCGATGACTCGAAGCAGCAACTCCGCCGTGCGACAACTGGGCATCAGCAATGACATCCTGCTGGCCACCACGCTGTCCGATGTCCTCTACGTCGATGCGCACCTGCTCGAGACCCCGCACGCCGCCGAGCGCACCCCCGAGCAGTGGGCCCGCGTGATGTTGGAGGACATCGGCGAATCAATGCGTGCACAGTTGAATGTGGCGCGGGCGAGGATCGAACTCGAGCTGGCGCCCGGCGTAAAGAACACGATTTCGGGTTGGCGAATCACGTCATCGACGTCCGAATGCATTGTACTGCAAGCGAACTCATCATGGGGGTTCCGCGCCGAGCTTGCCATCATCGTGACCGATGACGCAGTCCGGCTAGCCACGTTCGTCACGGCGAGCGATCCGCAAGCGCGTGATGCCTGGTTCGGTGTGGTTCCGGCGCACCTTGCATTGGTTCGAATGCTTCTCGAGCACGCCGAGGACGGGACTGCCCCGAGTTCAGTTTGACTCGTGGGGTTGAGTTGTTCAGGCCGACCGCACGCTCGATAGGCTGCGACGATGCGCACGCTGTACCTCATCGGCATCGGCGCCGGCGATCCCGACCAGGTCACCATGCAGGCGGTGCGGGCGATGCAGGCCGTTGACGTGTTCTTCGTGATTGGCAAGGGCGAGACCAAGCGCGAACTCCTTGAAGTGCGCACCGCGATTCTGGAAGCGCATGTTCCGTCCGGATACACGCTCGTCGAACTGGACGACCCCCCGCGCGACCGCACGCCCGACGACTACGTCGGGGAAGTCGACGACTGGCACGACCGCCGCGCCGCGCTGCTCGAAGAGCAGTTCTCTGCTGTCGACGGGGTGGGCGGCATCCTGGTCTGGGGTGACCCGTCGCTCTACGACAGCACGCTGCGCATGGTCGAGCGGGTGCTGGCGCGCCGCCGGATTACGTTCGACCACACGGTGATTCCTGGCGTGACCAGTATTCAGGCGCTCTGCGCGAGGCATCGGATCGTGCTCAACCGGATCGGCGAGCCTGTGCATGTCACCACCGGACGGCGGCTGCGTGAGGGCCTACCCGACGGGGTGCTCGACGCGGTGGTGATGCTCGACGCCGATTGCGCGTTCACCACGCTCGAGCCCGAGACGCAGATCTGGTGGGGCGCGTACCTGGGTATGCCCGACGAGGTGCTGATCGCCGGGACGGTCGGCGAGGTCGGCGAACGAATTCGCACCGAGCGGGCGCAGTTGCGCGCCCGCAAGGGCTGGATCATGGATACATACCTGATCAGGCGAGCCATTAACACCTAAGCTGCGGATATGCCCGAACTACCCGAGATCGCGGCGCTGGCGGAGTTCCTCCAGGCCCATGCGGTCGGGGCGGTCGTCGGCCGGGTCGATATCGCGGCACTGAGCGTGCTGAAGACGTTCGACCCGGCGGTGACCGCGCTGCAGGGCCGTGACGTGACCGGTGCCGGACGCTTCGGCAAGCACCTCGGCATGAACTGCGACGGCCTGTGGCTGATCACGCACCTGTCCCGCGGCGGGTGGCTGCGCTGGACCGACAACCCCAGCGCCGCACCGCCGAAACCGGGGAAGGGCCCGCTCGCGCTGCGCGTGCACTTCTTCACCCCCGAGGGCGCGACGCCGGCCTTCGACCTCACCGAGGCGGGCACGAAGAAGCGGCTCGCCGTGTGGGTGGTCGCCGACCCGAAACAGGTGCCGAGCATTGCCCGGCTCGGCCCGGATGCGCTCGAGGTCGGCGAGCAGGAGTTCGCCGGATTGCTCGCGGGCACGTCCCAGCGGATCAAGACCGCGATCGTGGACCAGGCGTTGCTTGCCGGAATCGGCAATGCCTACTCCGACGAGATCCTGCACACCGCGAAGATCTCCCCGTTCGCGAACACCAAGACACTCGACGCGGACACGGTCGCGGCGCTGTACGAGGCGATGCGCACCGTGCTCACCGACGCTGTCGAGCGCTCGGTGGGCCAAGATGCGGCACGGCTCAAGGGGGAGAAGCGATCCGGGATGCGCGTGCACGCCCGGACCGGGCTGCCCTGCCCGGTCTGCGGTGACACCGTGCGGGAGGTGTCTTACGTGGACAAGTCGTTTCAGTACTGCGCGACGTGTCAGACCGGCGGCAAGGTGCTTGCCGACCGGCGGATGTCTCGGCTGCTCAAGTAGCGCACCGCTCAGCGGCGGTGTTTGTAGCCTATCCAGGACTCGCGGACATCCCGCTGCGGATCGTCGCGCATCTCGGACACCTCGTCGATGATCAAGGTCGCGCGGCGCTCGGGAACGTAGGCGTCCCAGCCCGCAACCGGCGTGCCGTGGTGGGCGAAGTGCAGCCAATTGGACTGGAAGGTTTCGGTCACCGCGCGCAGACCGCGCCGCCCGCCGAGCAGGGTCAGGACGATGCCGAACGGGTCGTTGCGAATACCGAAGACCGCGAACAGTTCCGTCGCGTGCGTCGCGCCGAGACCGAGCAATTCGAGCAGCCGCGGGGCGAAGTCGTACCGGTAGGAATAAGTCGGTGCAACGGCTGAGTGTCCTTGCGCCACAAGAACAGTGGGCTCCCAGAAGACGACGTCTCCGGCAAGTTGCGTGCAGGCGCGGGCATTCGGGTAGCCGGGATAGCGGGCCAGGATGCCGTCGCGCAGCGCCGGATCGGTTTCGGCGAACATCTTCGTGATCCGAGCCGGCGTGGTCGGCAGGATGTCGAGCGTGCGGGGGAAGACCCGACCTTCGTGCGCGTTCGTGCCGATGATGAGGGGGACCGGCGCCGCGTCGCCGTTGGCGAACACCTCGAGCGGATCGACCGGGAGTATCTCGCCGTCGACGACCGGGGCGGTGGCGCGTTGTCCCGGGTGTGTCTCGACCTCTTGCCGGGTCAGCGTGTGAGTCGCGGCCACTAGTTCCGCCACCGTCGCGTTGCGCAGCGTCCGTGCGGGATCGGCACTGCCACCGAGGATTTCGACGAACCGCTGCGCCCAGCCCTGGGCACGCTGCGGCCCGTACGTCGACGCCGACGGCGGGCTCTGGGCGATGCCGCGATGGAACAGGCCGCGCGCCGATGGCGTGCACATCAACGTGGTGACCGCATTCCCGCCCGACGATTCGCCGAAGATGGTCACATTGCCCGGGTCCCCGCCGAACTCGGCGATGTTGTCGCGCACCCACTGCAGCGCTGCGACCTGATCGCGCAGGCCGCAGTTCACGTCGAATTCGATATCCGGCGTGGCGAATCCGCGGAAGTCCAGGTACCCCAACCCGCCGATCCGGTAGTTGATCGAGACGTAGACGATATCGCCGCGCCTGACGAGATGATGGCCGCGGTAGAGCCGGTTCGCGCTCGAACCGGAGATGTAGGCGCCGCCGTGGATGAAGACCATTACCGGCCGAGGCGGACCCGGCTGCGCCGGCGCAACGACATTGAGCGTCAGGCAATCCTCGGAAGTGCGCTTGAACCGGCCGTCCTGCGGGGCGGCGGCCCCGAATGTGGTGGCGTCGCGCACGCCCGTCCACGGCTGCACGGGCTGCGGCGCTCGCAGCCGTAGCGCACCGACCGGGGGTGCGGCGTAGGGGATTCCCCGCCAGGTGCGCATACTGCCCAGTCGGCGACCGCGTATCGTGCCGTCGCGAAGCTTGACCTCGAGTGCGTCCTCGCTCACCCCGTCGCCTCCCGTGTCGGATCCGAGTTCGTCGCACTGTCGAGCAACCTCACCGTCTGCGGCCCGGGCATACCGCGCCAGGCCAGCCGCCTGCCGCGGTCGAGATCATTCGCGACCTTCGTCGGGGTGTCGAACACGAGCGTGCGCCTGTTCTGGGTGGTGTAGCGCGGCCACGACGGCAGCGGGCGGCCGTGCCGTGCGAACGAAATCCACTGCGACTGAATCTGCTCGGTGACCTTCAATAGCGCGCGCCGGCCGCCGCCCACGGTGACGGCGCGGCCGATGGCGGAATTGGCGACGCCGAACACGGCCAGCATCTCGGAGGCATGCGTGGCTCCGAAGCCGCTGCGCTGCAATGCCTTCGGCGCGAAGTCGTAGCGATAGTTGTAGGTAGGGGCGTGCGCGCTATGCGCCTCGCAGGCGGCGATGGTTGGGCGCAGGAACATGAAATCGCCGCCGAGCCTGACCGCCTTGGCCGCAGCCGGGTAGCCCGGATATGCCGCAACCACCCGCTGTCGTGCCTCGGGAGCGAGGACGTCGAACATCTCGTCGATCCGCTTCGGCGTCAACGGCAGCTGATCGAACCGGCGCGCGAATAGGGTCCCCTCGTTGCGATTGGTGCCGATGATCAGCGGTACCGGATGTGCGGTGCCCGCGGCCATGGCATCGATCGGGGCGGCGGGCAGGTAGTTGCCGTCCACTACCGGAACCGCAGGCATGTAGCCCGGACAGTCGGTCATCGCGGACCGGACCGCCTTGGCGCCGGCCCGGCGCAGCGACTCCGCGTCGGTGTTCGCCAGCACCTCCGCGGCCGTGTCGTCGGTGGCGCCGAGCAGGTCGACGCAGCGCGCCGCGTAGGCCGCGGCGCCCGCCGAGTCGACCGCCCAGTCCGCCGGTGCACTCTCGGCAATCGCGCGATGAAACAGGCCCTCGGCCGCGGGCGTGGCCAACAGGGTGACCACCGATGCCGCGCCGGCAGACTCGCCGAAGATCGTGACGTTGTCCGGGTCGCCGCCGAACGCGGCGATATTGCGCTGCACCCATTCGAGCGCGGCCACCTGATCGCGCAGCCCGCAGTTGCTGTCGAACGTCCGCTCGTCGGTCGAGTACCGGCTGAAATCGGCGTAGCCGAAGATACCGAGGCGGTAGTTCATCGACACGAGGATCAGGTCGCCGCGCAGCGCGAGTTGGCGACCGCCGTACAGCGCCAGCGCGGACGTGCCGAAGACGTAACCGCCGCCGTGGATGAAGACCATCACCGGCCGCGGTGCGGTGGACGGGCGCAGTGGGGCCGTGACGTTGACGGTCAGCGCGTCCTCGCTGACCGGCTGGACGGTGCGTAGGCCGATCCGCGCGGCGCCCTTGTTCTGGATTGCCGCGTTGCGGAACCGGGTGGCGTCGAACACTCCCGACCAAGGCGTCGGCGGTTGCGGGGCGCGCAGTCGCAACGGGCCGACGGGCGGCGCAGCATAAGGAATCGAGCGCCAGCGTCCCACGCCGCGCTCCCGCGTCCCGCGGGCCGTTCCGTCCGCCATATCGATGTCTATTGTCGACGCCACGCTCGGATCATAACTACGTTTGCTACCGGCGGGTAAGAACTTGTTCCAGCAGCCGCAGCCACACCTCGCTCACCGTCGGATATGCGGGAACCGCATGCCACAGAGTGTCGAGCGGGACCGCGCCGACGACCGCGATCGTGGCGGCGTGGATCAGCTCCCCGACCTCGGTGCCGACGAACGTCGCGCCGAGCAGAGTATCGGTGCGCTCGTCGATTACCAGCTTGGCGTGACCGGCGTAATCGTCCTGAGCCAGCGCCGAGCCTGCGACCTCGATGTCGAGCTCGACGGTCGAGACGTCGAAGCCGTCCGAGCGTGCCTGCGCTTCCGAGCGTCCGACCGCCGCCACCTCCGGAGAGGTGAACACCACCTGCGGCACCTGGCCGTGGTCGGCGGTGGCGCTGAACCGCGCTGCATCGATCGCCTTGCCCTCGGCGCGAGCCGCGATCACGTCGCCGCACACTCGCGCCTGGTACTTGCCCATGTGGGTGAGCGCGATCCGGCCGGTGATATCGCCGACCGCGTAGAGCCACGCTCCCGGAACCCCGATCGCGGTCAGGTGATCGTCCACCGGCACGTAGCCCCGCTCGAGGCCTACGGTGTCGAGTCCGAGGTCGGCCGCGGGCGAGCGACCGGCGGCGACGAGGATCTCGTCGGCCTCGATCTGCTCGCCGCTCACCGTCACCGTCACCGCGCCGCCGTGGATCTTGCCGATCCCGGTGTCCTGCGCGTCGGGGCGTTCGACGGAGGTGAGGTCGGCGCCGAAGACGATCCGCACCGCGTGGTGGTGGAATCGATCGGCCACCCGCTCGCCGGCGAACGGTTCGTTGTTGGCGAGTAGCGCCGAGCCGCGCACGAGGAGAGTGACCTCGGCGCCGAAGGAGCGCAGCCAGGTCGCGGCCTCGCAGGCGACCACGCCGCCGCCGACGATCACGACCCGGCCGGGTACCTCGACGAGGTTCGTGGCGTCGCGCGAGGTCCACGGCAGCGCCGCGCGCAGGCCGGGCACATCGGGCACAGCGGCCGTGGTGCCGGTCGCAAGCACGACCGCGTGCCGCGCGCGCAACGTCTGCCCGCCGTCGACCTGCACCTCCCGCTCGCCGTTCAGCCGACCGGTGCCGCGGACGACGTCGATGCCGGTGTTGTTGGCCCACTGCACCTGTGACGAGTCGTCGCGGGAGTGGGTGAACGAGTCGCGGCGGGCGAGCACGGCGTCGACGTTGAGCCCGCCTGCGGCCATCCGCTCGTTGATACCGTGCATCGCTCTGGTCGTCTCGAGCAGGTGGACGGGACGCAGCAGCGCCTTGCTGGGCATGCATGCCCAGTAGGAACATTCACCGCCGACGAGTTCGTGCTCGACGATCACCGCGGTGCGGTCGCTGCCGCGGATCGCGTAGTCCGCGGCGTTTTCGCCGGCAGGCCCGCCGCCGATCACGATGACGTCATAGGTATCCGCAGCCATGCGATCAAAACTAGGCGCGGCGGGCGTGTTCCGCGCGGGAAACCGGCTACTGCAGGTAGCCCTCCACCCGTTTCACCGGGTTGACGTTGGCGTCGTCGGGGGACTCGCCGGCGTCGATGCGAGCGCGGCGCTGACGCAACAGGTCCCAACACTGGTCGAGGGTCGCCTCGAGTTGAGCGAGGCGCTGCTGCTCGATGGCCGGGTCGAGTTCGCCGGATTCGGTCTTTCTGCGGAGGTCGTGTTCGGTGTCGACCAGTTCGCCGATCCTGGCGATCAGGTCGTCTTGTGTCGCGTCGGTCATGACGCCAGCCTAGGCGCACTCTCTGCCGGCGCCTCGGGTTCAGGCATACAGCGGGACCGGGGTGTGTGCCGGCGCGCCGGGGTAGCGGTCGACCACCTTGTCCAATTCGATCTGCATATAGAGCACGTTCAGGCCGAACACCAACCACAGCAGCCAGCACAAAAGGGGCGAGCAGCTGGCCTCGAGTCCGGCGGCGCGTTGCGCGGCCCTGATGCGGTTACCGGTGTTGTGGAAGCTGATGATCGGGGCGATGAAGGTCCAGCCGAGCAGCAGGAGTACCAGCAGTGGCCCGATAACCGGGACTTCGCGTCGTGGGTCGAACTCGGCCATCTCCTTGTGGATCTTGTAGTACCAGACGAAGTTGTAGATGCCGAGCGTGATGAGCGGCAGTCCGATCCACGCCGCGAAGGGATTTCGCCGTTTCATCGCCAGGCCGTTGATCGGGGCGCCGTACGCCGTCGCGCCCGGCTGTGGTGCCGGATAGGGTGCGGTGCCGGGCGGCGGCGCCTCCGCGGGCGATCCACCCGGTCCCCACGAATACGGTTGCGGTGGAACGGGAGTCGGTGCAGGCGTGGTCTCCGCCGGGCCGGGCGGTGGCCGTTTGGTCCGATCCGGAGGCGTGGCCTGCGTCGGATCTCCGGTTGGGTTGTTCGGTTCCTCGACGTTGTCGGTCATTTCGAACCTTCCAGGAGTCGATGATCCCGGTCTGCTGTTGTCGGTATTCGGCAAGGCTACCCGGCTACCAGGGGCTGCCGGCAACGCCGAGGCGCGCAAGTTCGGTCAGGGCGAGCTCCCGGAGGTGTGCGTCGGCGACGAACTCGGCGTCGAAACTGAGCAGGGACAACGTGTAGGTACCGCGGAGCAGGCTGAGATATCCGGACAGGCGAGTGCGCAGTGTGCCGAGTCGGCGCGCATCGAGGCCGGGATGAATTGCGCGGGTGGCCAGCCCGGTGGCGCGATGCGGGCCGAGTGCGGCGACCGAGTCGGGTAGCGCACCGATGTTCGAGCACAGCACATCTCGCTCACCCGCACCGTGCGCTGCGGCATGCGCAAGCCGGTCCGGAAGCACGTGCAGCCACTCGGCGGGCCGGCCGGGCGGGCTGCCCAACGGGGCAGCGTAGGCAGCCCGGCAGCGCTGCACCACGGTATCCAGATCGTCGCCTGCGGAGATGGCGGCCGAACCCATTGTCATTGCGTTGCCGCCGGTTTCGTGGCTGCGGCCGTTGCCCTCGATTTCGCTGTCGCGAAGGCTGATCGGCAGCGCGACCCCATGCGGCTCGTCCGATCCGGCGGCGCGGGCGAGCACCCGCACCATCGTGGCGACGAAAAGGCTGTTCGGGGTGCCGCCGTTGGCTGCGGCCGCCTCGTCCCACTCCGTGCCGTCGCAGGCGATGATCGCGGTCCGGGCCGGTCCGCGTTTGTTGAATGTTGCCGGGAGTTGTTTGCCCCCACTGCTTCCGGATCGGAGTGTGGTGCCGGTGGCGATTCGCTGCCAGGTTCGGCGCGCATCTTTCCAATCCGAACCCGGCTCGCCCAGCCTGGGTTCCGGCTGCCCGGCGAGTGCTCGGTCCACCGCGTCGATCAGGCCGCGCGCGTCGCAGAGCGCATGCGAGCAGGTGAGCGCGACCAGGGCGCCACCATCCTCGACGGGGGCGGTGCGGACATGCCAGCCCGGCCCCTTCGTCGGATCGAGATCGGGCAGATTTGTCTGCGCGAACGACGAAATCTCCTCGGCCGCAATGGGTTCCTCGACGGAGTCGAGCGGATGCGCATTCCCGGCGTCGATCCAGTAGGCACGCGCGCCGGGGATCCACGGCCGCACGACGCTGCGCCCGAGCGCGCCGGTGCGCAGCCGCTCGTGTACGTGCTCGAGCACCGCTCGGTCGACCGGCCCATCGGTGCGCCACAGGCCCTGCAGCGCGATCGGTGTCCCGAATCCGCGGTGCGAACGCAGGAACATCTCGTCGATGACGCCGAGCCGGGAGGTTGGTGGTGGTGGCCCGTCGCTCATGCGGGCGAGCCGTGCCGGCCGGCGCCGGCTGCAAAGCGGTGCGCTCCTTCGAGCGCCCCGCTAGCGAGTGCGACCATGCCGTGGCGCAGTTCGTTGTGTATCGCGTCGGCATCGGACATCGAGTGCTGCTCCAGCGCGGAGAGCCGATCGGAGCGCAGGCAGTGCTGCGGTAGCGCGGCGAGTTCGGCGGCGAGTTGCTCGGCCGCGGAGCGCGCGGTTCCGGTTGGGACGACCCGGTTGGCAAGCCCGACCCGCTGGGCTTCCTCGGCGCCGACCGCCCGGCCGGTGAGGATCATGTCCATCGCGACGCTGGTGCCGACCAGGCGGGGCAGCCGCACCGTGCCGCCGTCGATCAGCGGCACGCCCCAGCGGCGGCAGAACACACCGAAGGTGGCGTCCTCCTCGACCACGCGGAGATCGCACCACAGGGCGAGTTCGAGACCGCCTGCGACCGCGAAGCCCGCGACGGCCGCGATCACCGGCTTCGACAGCAGCATCCGGGTCGGGCCGAGCGGGCCGTCACCGTCCTCGGCTACCCGGTTCGACGCGGGTGTCCCGAGCGCCTTGAGGTCCGCGCCCGCGCAAAAGGTGCCGCCCTCGCCCCAGAGCACTGCAACCGCGGCATCGGGATCGTCGTCGAACGCGCGGAATGCGTCGGCCAGCGCCGCGGCGGTGGGGCCGTCGACGGCGTTCCGGCTGTCCGGCCGCGACAGGATCACGGTGAGGACAGCGCCGTTGCGTTCGGTTCGGACGGGCATCGCCTCAATCTACGACGTGACCGGCGATTGCGAGAAGAAATGAACTATGGTTCACTACTTTGGTGCCGTACCGCCGCAGCGCCACCGTCCAAGCGCGGCTCGACGCTCAGGAAGAGACGATCCTCCGCGTCGCCGTCGCGCTGCTCGCCGACCACGGATACGCCGGCCTGTCGATCGTCGCGGTGGCAGCCGAAGCCGGTGTCGCGACCGGGACCGTGTACAAACACTTCGCGTCGAAAGCGGAGTTGGCGAGCGCCGTTTTCCGCCGCGCCGTCGGTCACGAGGTCGATGCTGTGGTGCGCGCCGCCGCGGGTCCGGGCAGCACCGTCGAACGACTCTCCGCGGCAGTGGAGACCTTCGCGGTGCGTGCCTGCAAGAACCCCAAGCTGGCCTACGCGCTGCTCGCCGAACCTGTCGATCCCGGCGTCGAGCAGCAGCGACTCGCGTTCCGGCGGGCCTATGCCCGCGCCTTCGAGGCCGTCATCCGCGACGGTGTGGCCGATGGTTCGATTCCGGCACAGGACCCGGCGCTGTGCGCCGCGGCGATCGTCGGTGCCGTCGGCGAGACGCTGATCGGGCCACTCGCCGGCGAACCGGTTCCCGAGGCGGTCGTCCCCGAAATCGTCGCCTTTTCCATCCGCGCATTAGGAGTTCGAGAGTGAAGACGCACGAGGTTTTCAACCAGGTCCCCGACCTGTTCCCCACCGATTTGTCGGCGAATCCCGCACTGCTGGAAGGACTCCGGCGTGAGGGTGCGGCGTGGGCCGAGGACGAGGTGCGCGCGCTCGGCGTGCGCGCGGGAAGCGTGCAGGCGCAGAACTGGGGCCGGTTGGCCAACGAGTATCCGCCGGTGCTGCACACCCACGATCGCTACGGCAACCGGATCGACGAGGTCGAGTTCCACCCGCATTGGCATGACCTGATGCAGGTTGCCGTCGAGTCCGGTCTGCACGGCACGCCGTGGCGCGAGGACCGGGCGGGTGCGCACGTGGCACGGGCCGCGAAGTTCTTCACCTGGGGGCAGTCCGATGCCGGGCACATGTGTCCGATCTCCATGACCTACGCGATCGTCCCTGCGCTGCGCCACAATCCGGAACTTGCCGCCCGGTACGAGCCGCTGCTCGCATCGCGGACCTACGACTTCGGGTTGCGCGAGCCGAGCACGAAGGCCGGCCTGATCGCGGGTATGTCGATGACCGAGAAGCAGGGCGGCTCGGATGTCCGCGCGAACACCACCACCGCAACGCCGAACGCGGACGGCAGCTATCGGATCGTCGGGCACAAGTGGTTCACCTCGGCGCCGATGTCGGACATGTTCCTCACCCTGGCCCAAACATCTGGGGGCGAGCGAAGCGACGGGGGAATTGGCACAGCTGGGGTGACCTGTTTCCTGCTGCCGCGCGTACTGCCGGACGGTTCGCGCAACCCGATCCGGATCCAGCGGCTCAAGGACAAACTCGGCAACAAGTCCAATGCGTCCTCGGAGATCGAATACGAGAACGCGATCGGCTGGCGCGTCGGCGACGAGGGCAGCGGCGTCAAGACCATCGTGGAGATGGTCAACATGACCCGGCTCGACTGTGTGATCGGCTCGGCGACGGGGATGCGGGTCGGCACCGTGCTGGCCGCCCACCACGCCCGGCACCGTTCTGCGTTCGGCAAGCGGCTCGTCGATCAGCCGGCGATGCGCAACGTGCTCGCCGACCTCGCGGTCGAGTCCGATGCGGCGACCACCGTGATGATGCGGCTCGCCGGCGCCACCGACCGGGCCGCGGCCGGCGACGAGCAGGAGGCCGCGCTGCGCCGGATCGCGCTGGCCGTTACCAAGTACTGGGTCTGCAAGCGGGCGCCCAGCCACGCGGCCGAGGCATTGGAATGCCTGGGCGGCAACGGGTATGCCGAGGAATCCGGGATGCCGCGGCTGTTCCGTGAGTCACCGTTGATGTCGATCTGGGAAGGCTCCGGCAATGTCGCGGCACTGGACGCGCTGCGGGCAATGGGGCGCCAGCCCGACACCGTGGAGGCGTTCTTCGCCGAGGTGCAACTCGCGGCCGGGGCCGACTCGCGTCTCGATGATGCGATCGCCCGCCTCGGCAAGGAACTGTCGGACTTCGATGACATCGAGTACCGCGCCCGCCGCGTCGTCGAACTGATGGCGCTCGTGCTGCAGGGTGCGCAGCTGGTGCGGCACGGGCATGCCGCCGTTGCGGACGCGTTCTGCGCCAGTCGACTTGGCGGCGACTGGGGCATCGCCTTCGGGACATTGCCGACCAACGTGGACGTGCCGGGCATCCTCGGTCGCGTCTGAGAACCCGCCGGTCAGGCCGAGCGGCCGCGATTGGTGCGGTACCACCGCACCAGTGCGTCGGTCGACGAATCAGATTGCGGTGCGGGCGGATTCGGGTTGCTGAGTACCGGCTCCAGTTCGAGCGCCTGCATTTTGCCCAGCTCCACGCCCCACTGGTCGAACGGGTCGAGTCCCCACACGGTGCCCTCGACGAACACCTGATGCTCGTAGAGCGCGATGAGCTGACCGACCACCGACGGGGTGAGCTTCGGCGCGAGGATCGTCGTCGTCGGCCGGTTGCCCGGCATCACCTTGTGCGGCACCACCTCCGGCGCCGTGCCCTCGGCCGCGATCTCCTCCGCGGTCTTGCCGAACGCGAGCACCTTCGTCTGCGCGAACAGGTTCGACATGAGGATGTCGTGCATGCTTCCGAGGCCGTCGATGGTGGCGAGATCGTCGGTGGGCTCGGCGAATCCGATGAAGTCCGCCGGGATCAGCCGGGTGCCCTGGTGCAGCAGTTGATAGAACGCGTGCTGGCCGTTGGTGCCCGGCTCGCCCCAGAAGATCTCGCCGGTCGGAGTGGTGACCGGGGTTCCGTCCGCCCGCACCGACTTGCCGTTCGACTCCATCGTCAGCTGCTGCAGATACGCGGCGAAGCGCGCGAGGTCATTCGAATAGGGCAGCACCGCACGGGATTCGGCGCCGAAGAAGTTCGAGTACCACAGCCCGATCAGACCGAGCAGGACCGGCGCGTTCGACTCGAACGGGGCGGTGCGGAAGTTCTCGTCGATCGCGTGCATGCCGGCCAGGAAATCCGCGAAGTTCTCCTTGCCGATCGCGGCCATCACCGACAGCCCGATCGCCGAATCCACCGAATAGCGGCCACCGACCCAGTCCCAGAAGCCGAACATGTTGGCCGTGTCGATGCCGAATTCGGCGACCCGCTCGGCGTTCGTCGACACCGCGACGAAATGCTTGGCCACTGCGTCGTCACCGAGCGCGCCGGTGAGCCAGCGCCGCGCCGCGGTCGCGTTGCTCAGTGTCTCCAGCGTGGAGAACGTCTTGGACGCGACCACGAACAGCGTCGTCGCCGGGTCGAGACCTGCGAGCGCGCCGACCAGATCCGCTGGATCGACATTGGAGACGAAGCGGCACGCGATGCCGGCGTCGGCGTAGTGCCGCAACGCCTGATAGACCATCACCGGCCCGAGGTCGGACCCGCCGATGCCGATGTTGACCACCGTCGCGATCCGCTCGCCGGTGGCGCCACGCCACTGCCCCGACCGCACGGCGTCGGTGAACTCGCCCATCCTGTCGAGGACCTCGTGCACATCGGTGACGATGTCCTGGTCGTCGACGGTGAGTTCGGCCGATGCGGGCAGGCGTAGTGCGGTGTGCAGCACCGCACGGTCCTCGGAGGTGTTGATGTGCACGCCGGAGAACATCGCGTCGCGCCGTTCCTCGACACCCGCCGCGCGGGCGAGGTCGAACAGTCGGCGCAGCGTCTCGCTGGTGAGTCGGTGCTTGCTGTAGTCGATGTAGAGGTCGCCCACCGTGACCGTCAACGTCGACGCACGGTTCGGATCGGCGGCGAACAGGTCGCGCAGATTTGCCTCGGATATCGAGTCGAAGTGGGTCCGCAGGGCCTTCCAGGCATCCGTGCCAGTGATGTCGGCGCTCATGCTTGGCAGCCTAGGCGTCCGGGGGTGTGCGCGTGCGCCGATACAGGGCATGCTCGAAGCATGGATTCCAAGCCAGCCGTGCAACGCGCACTCGAATCGGTTCCCACCGGACTCTGGATCGGCGGACGCAGCGTCGACGCGGAGAAGGGCGCGACATTCGCCGTCCACGACCCCGCCACCGGCGAGCCCATCACCCACGTCGCCGACGCGACCCCGGCCGACGCGATCACCGCGCTCGATGCCGCCGCGGCCGCGCAACCGGACTGGGCCGCGACGCCCGCGCGCAAACGCAGCGAGATACTGCGCGCGGTGTTCGAGGCGATCACCGAGCGCGCCGACGAGATCGCGCTGCTGATGAGCCTGGAAATGGGAAAGGCACTGGCGGAGAGCAAGTCCGAGGTGACCTATGGTGCCGAGTTCTTCCGCTGGTTCAGCGAGGAGGCAGTACGGGTGTCCGGGCGGTACCAGTCCTCGCCCGCGGGCAACGGCCGAATCCTGGTGCACAAGCAGCCGGTCGGGCCGTGCCTGGCGATCACGCCGTGGAACTTCCCGCTCGCGATGGGCACCCGCAAGATCGGTCCGGCGCTGGCCGCCGGCTGCACCATGATCGTCAAGCCCGCGTCGGAAACCCCGCTGACCATGCTGCTTTTGGCGAAGCTGTGCAGCGACGCCGGGCTGCCACCCGGCGTGCTTTCCGTGCTCACGACCAAGCACTCGCGTGAGGTGACCGAGCCGCTGCTGAACGACCCGCGGCTGCGCAAGCTCACCTTCACCGGGTCGACGGAGGTCGGCCGGACACTCGTGGAGAAGTCGGCAAAGGGGCTGCTGCGCACGTCGATGGAACTCGGCGGCAACGCACCGTTTCTCGTCTTCGACGATGCCGATCTCGACAAGGCGGTCGAGGGCGCGATGCTGGCGAAACTCCGCAACGGGGGCGAGGCCTGCACGGCCGCGAACCGGCTGCACGTGCAGGACGGGGTGCGTGCGGAGTTCACCGAAAAGCTCATCGAGCGGATGTCGAAGCTGACCCTCGGGCCGGGCACCGACCCGTCGACCGACCTCGGCCCGCTGATCAACTCCGACCAATTGGAGACGGTGTCCGATCTGGTCGAGGATGCCGTGGCCGCCGGCGCGCAGCTGCGGCTCGGCGGTAAGGCGCCGGGCGGGCCAGGCTGGTTTTATCCGGCGACGGTGCTCACCGATGTGCCGGCCAACGCGCGGATCCTGCGTGAGGAGGTGTTCGGACCCGTCGCGCCGATCACCGGGTTCGACACCGAGGAGGAGGCCATCGCAATCGCGAACGACACCGAGTTCGGACTGGTCGCCTACCTCTACACCGAGAGCCTGGACCGGGCCCTACGGGTAGCCGAAGCGCTGGAGAGCGGCATGGTCGGAGTCAACCGCGGCGTCATTTCCGACGCGGCCGCGCCATTCGGCGGTGTGAAAGCGTCCGGGTTCGGCCGCGAGGGCGGGTCCGAGGGGATCGAGGAGTACCTCGAGACGAAGTACATCGCGCTGACCCCGTAAGCGGCACGATCAGATCGACTGAACGGTTCCGTTCAGTCGGTACTGCGTGGCTAGGCCGTGAACGGAAGATTTGTTGCGTTCAACGGAGTGAACGCTTCCGTTCACTCCGTTGAATCCGGATCGGTCAGTGCCCGAGGCGGCCACGCCCGAGGCGCAGCAGCAGCATCGCCAGGGTGTGGCCCTCCTGGCCGAGTTCGCTGAACCGCTCGATGACCTTCATCTCGCGGCTGTGCACCAGGCGGGTGCCGCCGGAGGCCATCCGAGTGCGGCCGATGATTCGGGAGACTTCGGTGCGGCGCTTGATCGCGGCGAGGATCTGCGCGTCGAGATCATCGATCTCGTGACGAAGATTGTCGATCTCTTCTTCGCTGCGGGGCACCGCGTCGGCGTCTGCGGTGTCGGTCGTGGGGGCCATATCGTCTCCTCGGGTGGCAATCCGGACGAGCGTGTCGCGCGTGGCGGCTCGGTCCTGGTTCACCGGCGACGCGACCTCACGGTCGGTCTCGCCGTCGGATCGGCGCGTGGGCGCTGTCGAACGCCGATACGAGTCTGCCACGCCCGCAATGATCGGCCAAACCCGTTTTGCTGGGAGGATGCTGTGAATGCCTTCCGGCGACGCGCGTTGCGGGGCGTGCACGCGGCGTCGGTGCGCAGCGGTAGCGTTGACGAGCGATGAACGACGCTGCTGCCACGCCCAACAATGACACCGCGCCGACGAGGAATCACACCGTCGGGCGAAGCACCGCACGCCGTGACGGGGACTCCGACGAGGTCGTCACCCGCCTGCTCGACGGGCTGAATGCGGAGCAGCGCCGCGCGGTCCTGCATACCGGGTCGCCGCTGCTGATCGTCGCCGGTGCCGGCTCCGGCAAGACCGCGGTGCTCACCCGGCGGATCGCCTACCTGCTCGCCGCCCGTGGCGTGACGCCCGGGCAGGTACTGGCCATCACGTTCACCAACAAGGCCGCCGCGGAGATGCGTGAGCGGGTGATCGGCCTCGTCGGTCCGCGTGCACGCAATATGTGGGTGTCGACGTTCCACTCGAGTTGTGTGCGGATCCTGCGCGCGCAATCCGGGCTGTTGTCGGGGATGAACTCCAACTTCTCGATCTACGACGCCGACGATTCCCGGCGTTTGCTGACGATGATCGGACGCGACTTCGACCTCGATGCGAAGAAGTTTTCCGCCCGGATGCTGGCCACCGCGATCTCGAACCTGAAGAACGAACTGATCGGCCCCGAGCGCGCCGTCGACGATGCGGAGAAGGACGGCGGCGATCTGCCGCGCCTCGTCGCCAGGGTCTACGCCGAGTACCAGCGGCGGTTGCGCGGCGCGAACGCGATGGACTTCGACGACCTCATCGGCGAGACGGTCGCGCTGCTGCAGAGCCATCCACAGGTGGCCGAGTACTATCGCAGGCGGTTCCGGCACGTGCTCGTCGACGAGTACCAGGACACCAACCATGCGCAGTACGTGTTGGTCCGTGAGCTCGTCGGCACCTCCGGTGGCGAGGTGCCGCCGGGAGAGTTGTGCGTGGTCGGCGATGCGGACCAGTCGATCTACGCGTTCCGGGGCGCGACGATCCGCAATATCGAGGAGTTCGAGCGCGACTACCCGAACGCGCAGACGATCCTGCTCGAGCAGAACTACCGCTCCACCCAGCACATCCTGACCGCAGCCAACGCGGTGATCTCGCGCAATGTCGGCAGGCGCGACAAGCGGCTGTGGACCGACGCCGGGGATGGCGAGCTGATCACCGGATACGTCGCCGACAACGAGCACGACGAAGCGTCCTTCGTCGCCCGCGAGATCGACCGTCTCGTCGATGCCGGTGAGGCGAAGTTCAACGACGTCGCGGTGTTCTACCGGACGAACAACAACTCCCGCGCGCTGGAGGAGATTTTCATCCGGCTCGGGCTGCCCTACAAGGTTGTCGGCGGGGTGCGGTTCTACGAGCGCAAGGAGATTCGCGACGTCGTCGCCTACCTGCGGGTGATCGACAACCCGGAGGACACGGTGAGCCTGCGCCGGATCCTCAACACCCCGCGCCGCGGCATCGGCGACCGGGCCGAGGCGTGCGTGGTCGTACATGCCGAGCAGAAGGGCATCGGCTTCGGCGACGCGCTGCGCGACGCGGCGGACGGAAAGGTGTCGCTGCTCAACACTCGTTCGCAGCGCGCGATCGGTGGGTTCCTCGAGTTGATGGACGGGCTGCGCACCGTTGCCGCGCGCAGTGACGAGGGATTTTTCGACGTCGGCGAGGTGGTCGAGGCGATCCTCGACCGCACCGGATACCGGGCCGAACTGGAAGCCTCCAGCGACCCGCAGGACGGCGCCCGGCTGGATAACCTCAACGAGTTGGTCAGCGTGGCAAGCGAATTCAGCTCCGAAGCGCGCAACCTCGCGGCGCTCGCCGAGGCCGACGCCGACGGCAGGGACGCGGTCGATCTGGACACCGCCGAGGATGCGGAGGCCTCCGACGGCGAACCGGAGCCGGGGTCGCTCGCGGCGTTCCTGGAGCGCGTGTCGCTCGTCGCCGATACCGATCAACTCCCGGATTCCGGGGACGGCGTCGTCACGATGATGACCCTGCACACCGCGAAGGGGCTCGAGTTCCCGGTCGTGTTCGTCACCGGCTGGGAGGACGGACAGTTCCCGCACATGCGCGCCCTGGGTGACCCGGCCGAGCTGTCCGAGGAACGGCGGCTCGCCTACGTCGGCATCACGCGGGCGCGGCGGCGGCTCTACCTCACTCGGGCGGTTATGCGCTCGGCCTGGGGCCAGCCGATCTCGAACCCGGAATCACGCTTCCTGCAAGAGATTCCGGGCGAACTTCTGGACTGGCGACGGCTGGATCCGGCTGCTTCGTTCGGCGCACGCGGTGGGCGTGGCGGCCGGCGCGACGACCGGGACGAGGGGTTCGAACGCGACTGGACCCGAACCGAGCGGCCGGGAATGCGCAGCGCCGCGGGGCGGGCCGGCGGCTACGTGCGCCCGGCGCCCGGGTCGAAGCGCAACAACACCGAACTCGTTCTCGACGTCGGCGATCGGGTCAGCCACGACAAGTACGGGCTGGGCACGGTGATCGCCGCCGATGGGATCGGTCCGCGCGCAACCGTGACGATCGATTTCGGCACGGCAGGCAAGGTGCGACTCATGTTGATCGGCGGCGTGCCGATGGTGAAGCTCTAGGGCGTAGTGCGGGGTGCGCCACCGCGCGGCGGGTGAGTGCGGCGGATGGTCAGTCGCGCTCGGCGCCGACGCTGATGCCCCTGGAGGCCAGCCACGGAATGGGGTCGACCTTGTTCGCGCCGTCGAGCCAGACTTCGAAGTGGCAGTGCGGGCCGGTGGAGAAGCCGCGGTTACCCATCTTGGCGATCTCGTCGCCGGCCATCACGTGCTGGCCGACTGCGACCGTGGCCGAGTCGATGTGCCCGTACACGGTGATCGTGCCATCGGCGTGCTTGAGCCGGACCCACATGCCGAAGCCGGAGGCCGGGCCCGCATCGATCACATCGCCGTCGGCCACGGCCCGGATCGGGGTCCCGATCGAGTTGGCGATATCGATGCCGAGGTGCGAGGTACCCCAACGGGCACCGAAACCCGAGGTGTAGGTGCCGTCGGTGAACTTGACGTAGAGCGGGCGGAGCTTGGCGGCCTCTTCGGCGGCACGCTCCTGCGCGAATTTCTGGCCCTTGGCGATCAGGTCGTTGAACTGAGTCAGGTCGACAGGGGCGGCCACGTTGAGCACCTGCGGTGCCTTCTTCGCGGGCGCCGCGGCGGTGTCGTCGGAGCCTGCGGCGGTGGCGGTGGCGGTGGCGGTGACGTCCGGCGCGAGCGCGGAGACCTCCGACGTGCGGCCGGCAAGCGCGATTTCGGTGGATTCGGTGGCCGGAGCCTGGGCCGGGGTGCCTTCGCTCGCCGCCTGCGTGGCCGCGGCGACAGCACCCGCAGCGAGGGCGACTACCGCGGCGCGACTGCGCATACCGTGCGACGGCGCGGCTACGCGGTGCCGACCACCACGAGTTTCGACCCGGGTCTCGTTCGCGGGCTGTGCCACATCGGAGGAGGAAGCGGTTTCGGCTTGCGCTACCGCGGGAAACTCGAGGACACCGCCGGCCAGGGTTTTGAACGAGTAACCCTGCGAAGGGTTAAGGGTGCGGCTCGAACGTGGCTCGAACGGGGCGAGGTCCGCATGCCCGCTCGCCTGGCGCGATGTGCGCCTTGTTGAGCGGTGCGAAGTCAAGGTTCTAGCCTCCCCGTTGTGACCGGAATGTGACTTTGGTAAATCCGACGGTAACGAAATGGTTCCGAGGGGCGCAACCCGATCACCTGGAGGTTTGCCAAGTGTGATGCCAATCACAGCATGGATCAGGGCGTTTCGGGGAATGCGGCCGGACCGCGCGAAACGGTCATCCGGAAGCCGGTCGGTGACCTGTGCGAGACGTTAACGTTACCGGCATGTCCGTTGCAGTCGAGGTCAGCGCACTGCCCGACGGGAAAACTCTCCTTCGGGCGGGCGTCGCCGCGGTTGTTCTGGCCGTCGTCGCCTCGGCGCTCGCGCCCATGATCGGCGTGGCCGGTGCCGCCGCCGGCCCGGATCCCCGCGCCGTCGCTGCGGCGTCGTGGTGCGCGGCCCTGCTCATGCTCACGGTCGCCGGGCTGGCGATATTCGCGGCGATCCGCGGGTGTGCGGCCGCAACCGGAGGCCTGCTCGTCGGGTTCGGCGCGGTGTGCGCGGCGCTACTGGTTTTCGATGCAGGTCTACTGCGTCGCCCGATCGACTCGAATCGTTTCGAACTGCTTCGACCCCTCTCGGCCGCCGACCTGACTTTGTCCGGTGGCGCCTGGCTCGTGATCGCGGGTCATCTCGCCGGCGTCCTCGCGGGCGGGATCGGGCTGGCGCTACTGCACCGCGTGACCCTGCGCGACGGCTATGGCGATTCGGTCGATCCCGACCTGTCCGGGCGGCCGATCGGTGTCCGGCTGGGGCCATGGTTCGCCGGTACGAGCGTCGCGATCGCGTTCGCCTTCGCTATCGCCCTCATTCCCGCCGCCTGGACCGCGACGGATCCGGTGCTGGTCGTGCATCCGTTCGTTGAGTCATCGGCGTCGACCATCGCAGGCACCGTCACGCTCGGGCTCGTCGTGCTGATCGGCACCGGCTTGGCACTCGCCTCACCGGAGGCGTGGACGGCCGCGGGGCTGCTCACCGGCCTCGGACTCACCGCGTGCGCGTTCGCGGCTGCGCGTCTCGGCGCGAGCGCCGATCCCGGCCTCTCGCCGACGCCGGCCGCTCTGGTGGCGGTACTCGCCGCCGCGGCATTGGTGCTGGTCGGCGCCGCGATACCTCCCCTGGTCGCGCGCCGCGATCGTCGCGCGCTGGAGCGAGACGATCCCCAAACCACGCTGCGAGGTCGAAAGTCCCTGTCCACCTTTGTCATTCATGCTCTCGCGGGCGCCATGGGCGTGCTCACCGCGGTGCTGGTCGCGGTCGGTGCGTTGGTGCCCGCGCTGGTGGTGCCTGCCGGGCGAACGGCACCCGAGGTGCTCGCCGACGGTCCGGCACTCGTTGCCGCGCTCGGGTTGGCCGCGACCTGCGTGTGGCTGTTCTTCTCCGAGTTCGCCGCCACGGTCCGGCCCGCGGTGGTCCCGATCGCCGCTGCCGCGGCGCTCGGCGCCACCGGGGTGACGCAGGCTGCGTTGGACGGTGTGCGCATCCCTGGCATCGAGATCGGTGTCGGCGGCGTTTTCGCGATGATCGGGGTGCTCGCCGCGGCCGCGACGGCCGTTCTGGTCGGCTTCGCCGGTGCCGCCGAACGCGACGAGATCGACCTCGCCGACCTGCCGGATCGGGATCCCACGCTGCTCGCAGTCGGTGGTGCCGGGGCCGTTTCCGCGACGGTCGCCCTTGCCCTGCCGATACACCGCGGCGCCACGTCGTTCGACCTGCCTTGGGGCTGGGACACCTGGGGGCATGCGCAACTGGCCGCCGTACTCATCGGTGCCGCCGTGGTCGCGGCCGGCGCTCGTCCGGCCCGGGCGATCGCGCTGCTCACCGGCGCTGCGCTCGCCGTGCTCGGCTATCTTCTCTGGTGGCCGCTGACCGGCGAAAGCCCCGGTCCCGGTGTGCCGTTCGCGGTGGTCGCGATCGTCGCATTCGCCGTTGCCGCGCTGCTGTGCGGACGCCGCGATGCCGCCGCTGGACGCCGGACGTAGAGTCGGACCTGCGACTGGTCGCTGCGCAGGCTCCGCTCCAGCGACTGGTCGCTGCGCAGGCTCCGCTCCTGCGCGTCGCGGGACCGCACGCCGCAGGTGACATGGACCACAAGCAGTCAAGGCGGTGGGTTGTCCCACGATCCCACTGACTAAAGTCCCTACGGGCCCGCCCCTAACCCTCGGGTGGGCGTCAACGCAGACGAGACGGTGAAATATGGATCTCTTCGAATACCAGGCGAAGGAACTCTTCGCCAAGCACGGAGTGCCGTCGTCGGCAGGCCGGGTCACCGACACGGCCGACGACGCTCGTGCGATCGCCGAGGAAATCGGCAAGCCGGTCATGGTCAAGGCGCAGGTCAAGGTAGGCGGCCGCGGCAAGGCCGGTGGCGTCAAGTACGCCGCCACCCCGGACGACGCGCTCACCCACGCGCAGAACATCCTCGGCCTCGACATCAAGGGCCACGTGGTGAAGAGGCTGCTCGTCGCCGAGGCGAAGGACATCGCCGAGGAGTACTACATCTCCTTCCTGCTCGATCGGTCCAACCGCACCTACCTCGCGATGTGCTCGGTCGAAGGCGGCATGGAGATCGAAGAGGTCGCCGCGACCAAGCCCGACCGGCTGGCCAAGGTTCCCGTCGACGCCGTCAAGGGTGTCGACCTCGCGTTCGCGCGCAGCATCGCCGAGCAGGGCCATCTGCCCGCCGAGGTGCTCGACGCCGCCGCGGTGACCATCCAGAAGCTGTGGGAGGTCTTCGTCGGCGAGGACGCGACCCTGGTGGAGGTCAACCCCCTGGTCCGTACCCCGGAAGACGAGATCCTGGCCCTCGACGGCAAGGTCACCCTCGACGCCAACGCCGACTTCCGGCAGCCGGATCACGTCGAGTTCGAGGACAAGGACGCGACCGATCCGCTCGAGCTCAAGGCCAAGGAGAACGACCTCAACTACGTCAAGCTCGACGGCGAGGTCGGCATAATCGGCAACGGCGCCGGACTGGTCATGTCCACCCTGGATGTCGTCGCCTACGCCGGTGAGAAGCACGGCAACGTCAAGCCCGCCAACTTCCTCGACATCGGTGGTGGCGCTTCGGCCGCGGTCATGGCCGCCGGCCTCGACGTCATCCTGAACGACGCGCAGGTCAAGAGCGTGTTCGTCAACGTCTTCGGCGGGATCACCGCCTGTGACGCGGTCGCCAACGGCATCGTCGGTGCACTGCAGACCCTCGGTGACGAGGCCAACAAGCCGCTGGTCGTCCGTCTCGACGGCAACAATGTCGACGAGGGCCGCCGCATCCTCGCCGAGGCCAACCACCCGCTGGTCACGGTGGTCGCCACCATGGACGAGGCCGCCGACAAGGCTGCCGAACTCGCGTTCGCCGCGAAGTAAAGGGACTGGAAACAATGGCAATCTTCCTCACGAAGGACTCCAAGGTCATCGTCCAGGGCATCACCGGTGGCGAGGGCACCAAGCACACCGCTCTGATGCTCAAGGCGGGCACGCAGGTCGTCGGCGGCGTCAACGCACGCAAGGCCGGTACGACCGTGTCGCACACGGACAAGGACGGCAACCCCGTCGAACTGCCCGTGTTCGCTTCCGTCGCCGAGGCGATCGAGAAGACCGGCGCGGACGTCTCCATCGCGTTCGTCCCCCCGGCGTTCTCGAAGGACGCCATCATCGAGGCCATCGACGCGGAGGTCCCGCTGCTCGTGGTCATCACCGAGGGCATCCCGGTGCAGGATTCCGCGTTTGCGTGGGCCTACAACGTCGAGAAGGGCAACAAGACCCGGATCATCGGCCCGAACTGCCCCGGCATCATCACCCCCGGCGAGGCACTCGTGGGCATCACCCCGGCGAACATTGCCGGCAAGGGTCCGATCGGCCTGGTCTCCAAGTCCGGCACGCTGACCTACCAGATGATGTTCGAGCTGCGTGATTACGGCTTCTCGACCGCCATCGGTATCGGCGGCGACCCGGTCATCGGCACCACACACATCGATGCGATCGAGGCCTTCGAGAAGGATCCGGAGACCAAGCTGATCGTGATGATCGGCGAGATCGGCGGCGACGCCGAGGAGCGTGCGGCCGAATACATCAAGGCCAACGTCACCAAGCCGGTCGTCGGCTACGTCGCGGGCTTCACCGCGCCGGAGGGCAAGACGATGGGTCACGCCGGCGCAATCGTGTCCGGCTCGTCGGGCACCGCCGCCGCGAAGCAGGAGGCCCTCGAGGCCGCCGGTGTCAAGGTCGGCAAGACGCCGTCCGCGACCGCCGCGCTCGCTCGCGAGATCCTGGAGAAGGCCGCCGTCTCGGCCTGACAGTTTCGAAACCACCCCGACCGCCCGCACACCAGCAGTGTGCGGGGCGGTCGGGGTTTTCGCGTATTCGGGATGCACGCTCCGGGCACGTCCTCCTCGCCCGTCGGGTCCGGCTAGTAGCGTCGGCAGTGGACGAAACCACACCGCACGATGAGGAGATGACATGTCATACCCAGCCGGGCCCACCGGAGGCGCGACACCCGGTGACGCCACACCGTCCGGCGAGTCCGCGGCGACCGCCGACGAGCGGCTGCCGCGGCTGCTGCTCGCCGCGACGGCCGTGCTCGGTGTGGTGGTCTTCCTGCTCGGCTTCGCGCCGTACGTCACCTTCCACGCGATGTCGGGCATGGGCGGTGCGTCCAGCAGCATCTTCGAACTCGGCTCGGTGACGGCCTTGCTCGGCTTCCTGCTGCTCGGTGGTGTGGCCGCCGGGCTGTCGCTGCTGCCGAAGCAGGATCTGCGCGGCGTGGCCGCGGCCGCAGCGGCGGTCGGCTTCGTGACGCTGCTGGTGCAGTCGCTCAATCTCGGTGAGGGTGTCAAGCTCGCCGGCGCGGCGTACGCGACGCTGGTGATCGCGTTCCTCGAGGCTGCCGTGGCCATTGCCGCGTTCGTGCTCGGCACCGGGCTGGTCACGCTGCCCGCGAAGACCACGCAGCGCGGCTACGCGCCGTTCCAGCAGGGCGGCGGTGGTTACGGGTCCGGCTACGGCCAGCAGGGCTACGGCGCACCGTCCTATGGCGGTCAGCAGGGTTACGGCCAGCAGCCCGGCTATGGCCAGCAGGGCCAGCCGGGTTACGGCCAGCAGGGCCAGCCCTACGGCCGCCCGCAGGGCTACCCGCAGTCGGGCGGTTACGGGGCACAGCCGTCCCCCGGCCAGGGGGCACAGCCGTCCCACGGCCAGGGGGCACAGCCGTCCCACGGCCAGCCGCAGTATCCGCGGCAGGAGGGCTACGGCCAGCAGTACGGTGCCGCCGCGTCCGGCGGCTACCCGGGCCAGTGGCCGTCGTACCCGGCCGGTGAGTCCGCAGGCAAGGACACCTCCGCCGGACCCACCCAGGCGATTCCGACGCAGGACTCCGGGACCGAGGCCGGCGGCGACGCCACGCAGGCGTTCCGGCCGTCCGACGACGAGAAGAACTAGCCCAACCCCAGTCGCCCGCACCCGCGGCGCGCCTCTCCCTGACGCGCTGCGGGTGATGACAGGCTGGGCCCGATGAGCGCAGTACTCGACACCGAAGACAGCCGAGTCACCCGCGATCCCGACGGTGGACGCCGCGGCCTGCCGGAACTGTCCCCCGAACGTGCCAAGACCCTCGTCGTGGTCGCCTTCCGGCCCGCGCTGGTGGCGCTGGCCCTGGTCGCGACGCTGGTAGTGGTGTCCCTGGTCGCCGCGAACAGCGACCTCACCGGGGCGTTCGGCGGTATCGCGGGCACTTGGCTCGGCATCCACCAGGTGCCGCTCACCATCGGCGATCGCACCCTCGGCCTGCTTCCGCTGCTGCCGACCATCGGCGTCATCTGGTTCGTCGCGCGCACCTGCGAGCGAGCGGTGGCCGGCGCCAAGTCGCCGCGCGAGATCGGCGCCATCGCGGCGGCCGCGATCGCCGGGCCGCTGGTCTGCACTCTGATCGCGCTTGCCGTCGTCGCGGATGCTGCCGAGGTGATCCCGCTCGATTCGCCGTCCGCGCTCGCCGCGCTGGGCTGGGTTGCGCTGATCCACCTGATCGGCGTGGTCGCGGGTCTGCTGCACGCGCGCTGGCGGGAAATCGCGATGGCGGCCCGGCTACCGGATTGGGCGGTCGCGGGCGCGCTCGCCGCGGTGACCGCGCTGCGCAGGCTCGTGATTGCCGGGGCGGTGCTCGCGGTGCTCTCGCTACTCGTCCACGCCTCGACCGTGCTCGACGGCTTCGACGTCGTCGACGGGTTCACCGGCGTCATCGGTGTGTTCGTACTCGTAGTGGCGTATCTGCCGAACGTCGTCATCTCGGCAGCGGCTTTTCTGCTCGGCGCCCCGGTGCAGACCGGTACCGGCAGCATCGGGCTGTTCGACGTGACCGGTGCCGAGATTCCGGCGTTCCCGCTGTTCGCTGCCGTCCCCACCGGGCCCGCGGCGCCGTGGTGGGCGGCGCTGCTGCTCGTTCCCGCGGTGCTCGGCGGGCTGCTCGGTCGGGACTGCGCACTTGCCTGTGCGCACCGGATCGCCGCCGCCCAAGCCGCACTGACGGCGGGGGCGCTGATCGGGGTTGCCGCCGTGCTGGCCGCAGCGATCTCCGGCGGAACGCTCGGTGCGTTCGGCATGTTCGGTCCGCAGGCGCTGTGGGCGGGATTGTGCGCGCTCGGCTGGTTCGGTGTGCTGGGCGGACTGGTCGCGTTGGCACGCGGTGCGCGTCCGCCGCGCGCCGACGGATCAGACGAGTCACCGTTCGCCGGTGACGATTCGCCCATCGGTGTTGCAGCGGTGGACAGCGCGCCGCCCGTCATCGCCACGCCCGCGCCCGTCGACGCCGAACTCATCGGTGCACCACCACAAGACGAAGTAGACGCCGAGGCCGACACGGCCGACATCGTCGATGCCGAGGTCGTGGAAATGGACCTCGACCAGGGTCGTGGTCAGCCGGGCGGATAGGCTTTGCGGCGCAGGCGGCGGCGGGCGATTCCCATTTGCCGAGCCGCAGCGCCCACTTTCCGTCGAGTGCCAGGAGTACGACGCTGAACGCCCCGCGTGAACCGCAACGCCCGGCCCCGTCCGCTCCGGCTCGGGTGGTCGTGCTCGCATCGGGAGCCGGGACCCTGTTCGCCTCCCTGCTCGATGCCGCCTCGGCCGCCGAATACCCGGCGCGCATCGTCGGGCTCGGCGTCGACCGCGACTGCGCGGCCACCGCGCATGCGGAGCGCGCCGGCCTCACCCATTTTCGGGTCGCGTTGCGGGACTTCACCGACCGCGGCGCGTGGGATATCGCGCTCGCCGACGCCGTCGCGGCGTTCGAGCCCGATCTGGTCGTCACGGCCGGGTTCATGAAGATCCTCGGGCCGGTGTTCCTCGACCGGTTCGGTGGGCGGATCGTCAACTCCCACCCGGCGCTGCTGCCCGCGTTCCCCGGTGCGCACGGTGTCGCCGATGCGCTCGCCTACGGTGTGAAGGTCACCGGCACCACGGTGCATCTGGTCGACGGCGGCGTCGACACCGGGCCGATCCTGGCGCAGGAAGCCGTCGCCGTTCGGCCGGACGACGACGAGGACACCCTGCACGAACGCATCAAAGTGGTGGAGCGAAGACTGTTGGCGGAGGTCGTGGCGGCGGTTGCCGTGCACGGCGTCGACTCCGATGGACGAAAGGCCCGGATTCTCAGTGAGTGAACGTACCGAAATTCGCCGTGCGCTGGTAAGCGTGTACGACAAGGCCGGGCTGGTCGAGCTCGCCACCGGTCTGCACGAGGCGGGAGTCGAGCTGGTGTCGACCGGATCGACCGCGTCGCGCATTGCCGACGCCGGTATCCCGGTCACCAAAGTGGAAGAGCTGACCGGATTTCCGGAGACGCTGGACGGCCGGGTGAAGACCCTGCATCCGCGCGTCCATGCCGGCATCCTGGCCGACACCCGCAAGCACGAACATCTCGCACAGCTCGATGAGCTCGGTGTGGCGGCGTTCCAGCTGGTCGTGGTGAATCTTTACCCGTTCACCGAGACCGTGGCCAGCGGTGCCACCCCCGACGAGTGCGTGGAGCAGATCGACATCGGCGGTCCGTCGATGGTGCGCGCCGCGGCGAAGAACCACCCGTCGGTCGCCGTCGTCGTGGATCCGGCCCGCTACACCGATGTGCTGGCTGCGGTCAAGGCCGGTGGGTTCACCCTCACCGAGCGGACTGCCCTTGCAGCACAGGCGTTTCAACACACCGCGGCCTACGACGTGGCCGTCGCGAGCTGGATGTCGAACGTCCTCGTCGGTGACACCACCGACGAGGGCGATGCGCCGGTGTTCCCGGAATGGGTTGGTGCGACGTGGAACCGCGGGGCGGTGCTGCGCTACGGCGAAAACCCGCATCAGGCGGCGGCACTGTATCGCAACGATGCCGCAGCACCCGGGCTGGCGCAGGCAAAACAGTTGCACGGCAAGGAGATGTCGTACAACAACTACACCGATGCCGACGCGGCCTGGCGCGCCGCCTACGACCACGCCGAGCCGACTGTCGCGATCATCAAGCACGCCAACCCCTGCGGTATCGCGCTGGGTTCCGACATCGCCGAGGCGCATCGCAAGGCGCACGCCTGTGACCCGGTGAGTGCGTTCGGTGGCGTCATCGCGGCCAACCGGGAGATCACCGTCGAGATGGCCGAGCAGGTGGCCGAGATCTTCACCGAGGTGATCATCGCGCCCGGCTACGCCGACGGTGCCGTCGAGGTGCTGGCGCGCAAGAAGAACGTGCGCATTCTGATCGCGGAGCCGCCGCGCGCCGGTGGTGCCGAACTACGGCCGATCTCCGGTGGGGTGCTGCTGCAGCAGCGCGACGAGATACACGCCGCCGGTGACGATCCCGCAAACTGGACCCTGGCCGCGGGCGAGGCCGCTGACGCGGCAACCTTGACGGACCTCGAATTCGCTTGGCGGGCATGTCGTGCGGTGAAGTCGAATGCAATTCTGCTTGCCCACGAAGGTGCTTCGGTCGGTGTCGGCATGGGTCAGGTGAACCGGGTCGACGCGGTGCACCTCGCGGTGCAGCGGGCGGGGGACCGGGCGAAAGGCTCGGTGGCCGCCTCCGATGCGTTCTTCCCGTTCCCGGACGGCCCGCAGGGGCTCATCGCCGCGGGCATCCGCGCGATCGTGCAGCCGGGCGGCTCGGTGCGCGACCAGGAAACCATCGACGCGGCAAAGGCGGCGGGTGTCACGCTGTACCTCACCGGGTCGCGGCACTTCGCGCACTAGCAGGTCGGCCCATAGCGCTGGTCGCCGCGGAGTTGGGGTAGCGGATCGTGCTCAGCGGTTGTTCCCCGCAGTTCGTGGGTGTTGACGTCCTCGTGGATCGACGGGCCCAACTTGTCGGTGCCCCTGGATAGACTTTGATCATGCTGGGGGGCATGGATACTGCGGAGGCGTTGGACGCGCTCAACGCGGCGGTGTCCATGGTCGCCGGGCTCGATTTCGAGGCGATGAGCAGCGCTGGCCGGTTGGCGGTGCTGCGCGAGCTCGAGGCCGCTTCTCGGCGGCAGACCAGCGTGGGTTATGAACTGCTGCAAAGCCTTCGCGATCATCGGACGCTCGCGGATTTCGGTGGCGAGAATACGCATCAGGTCGTGGCGGACGCGTTGCGGATCACCCGGCTGGACGCGAAGAAACGCTTCGACACCGCCGAGCAGTTGGCGTCACGCGCCTCGTTCACCGGGGAGCCGCTGGTACCGGAGCTGGCGGCGACCGCCGAGGGTGTCCGGAGCGGCGTGCTCGGTGACGGGCATGTGCAGGTGATCCGCTCGTTTCTCAAACATCTGCCGCATGCGATCGACGCCGGCACCCGCGAGCACGCGGAGGCGCAGCTGGCGGGATTCGCTGAGTCGATGCGCCCGGATGAGTTGCGCAAGGTCGCCGACCGGCTTGCGGGGTATCTGAACCCGGACGGGGAGTTCGATGAGATCGACCGGGCCCGCAAACGCGGGCTCTGGCTCGGTAAACAGGACTTGGACGGGATGAGTAGCTTGACCGGACGCCTCGATCCGGAATTGCGGGCCTTGTTCGAGCCGATCCTCGAGAAGCTCGCCGCTCCCGGGATGTGCAACCCGGCGGATGAGTCGCCGCGGGTGGATGGTGAGCCGGACGAGGAGACCTCCCGGCGAGACAACCGCTCGATGGGTCAGCGGCACCACGATGCGGTCAAGGCGATGTGCCGCGCCCTGCTCGCTTCCGGTGAGCTGGGTCGGCATCGGGGCCTGCCGGTGACGGTGATCGTGTCCACCACGCTGCAAGAACTGAAGGACCTGGCGGGGCCGGCCGCGACGGCGGGCGGGTCACTGCTGCCGATGCGGGACCTGGTGCGGATGGCCGCGCACGCGCACCACTATCTGTGCATTTTCGATGACGTTGATCAACGGGTGTGGAATCTGGGCCGGTCCAAGCGGATCGCATCCCCGGATCAGCGGATCGTGTTGCATGCCCGCGATATCGGCTGCAGCTACCCCGGGTGCACCATGGCTGGCTACCGCGCCGAGGCCCACCACGTGCGCGAGTGGGCCGATGGCGGCGCGACCGATATCGAGAACCTGACCTTCGTGTGCCCGGCGCATCACAAACTGGCCGGCCCTGGTGAGGATCAGTGGCGCACCCACCGCTACCGCGGCCACACCGCCTGGATCCCACCAAGGCATGTCGACCCGCGACAACGCCCAAGGATCAACCACTTCCACCACCCGGGTGACACGCTCACCGCGGACTCTGCGGGCGACGGCAATCCGCCGTAGCCGCTCCCGCTCGTGGAATGCAGCCGCCGAGCTTGGCGGCTGATCTCGCGCGCTCAGCTCAGCTGCCAGGCCAGTGCCGCGCCGATCGCCCCGAACCCGTTGAGCGCCCAGTGCAGTGCCACGCCGGCAAGCAGGTTGCCGGTGTACCAGCGCAACCAGCCGAACACCAGGCCCGCCGCGGTGGTCGCGACGACCGCCCCGAGCACGCCGAGCACTTGCGCGCCGGTGTCCCCGCCGAGCCGGTCCGACATGCCGGCGTTGCTTGCGGCCAGGCCGAGTGAACTCAGCACGTGCCATAGCCCGAACGTGACGGCCGACCCGGCGATCGCTATCTGCGGGCGTGCCACGCGCAGCCAGGTACCGAGCAGGACGCCGCGGAAGATCAGTTCCTCCGGTACGGCCGTTACCAGCGGGATGATCACGAGCGCCGCGAACAGGGCAGGGCCGATCGAGTCGTAGGCCTCGTTGCGGAACAGGCTGCGAGTGAGCGGCAACGCGACACCGACCGCGACCGCGACGGCGATAAGGCCCACGATCGCCGCGGCATAGCGCGGCCCGCGGCCTGCCGTCGAACGGCCCAATCCGAGTTCGGTCCAGCTCAGCCCGCACAGCCGTGCCGCCGCGACCAACGCGAGCGCGCCGACCGGCACGACGAACGACTGCGCCGGTTCGTCGAGGAAGTGGGCGAGCAGGTTGATCGCGAGAATCGCACCGAGTACGGCGGCGAGGCCGGCCCAGCGGTGCCACCTGGCCGCGTCCATGTGAGCACGGTAACCGGCGGTCAGCTCCGAGTCGTGACGAATTCGGTGCGAAACAGCCCCCACCTGGAGTGCGGAGGAGTACAACGTGAGCCATGCAGGAAACACCGCTCGACTTTCTCAGCGGCGTGGTGTGGCTGACGGGGGAGATGTTCGTCCGGATACCGGAGTACTTCTGGGCCTTCGTCGACACCATCGTCGCGATTGTGCAGTAGCCGAACCACCCAGTGGCCGCATCGGCGGAACGCTCGTAGTTTGTAGTAGTGACCGCAACTCAGGATCGGCCCGTCACCGTCGGCGAACTTCGCGCGAGCGGGCATCGTCAGCTGTCCGTCAAACAGGAGATGCGGGCGAATCTGCTCGCTGCGCTGCGCGAGGGACGCGACCCATGGCAGGGCATCGTCGGCTTCGAGGACACCGTGATTCCGCAGCTCGAGCGGGCGTTGATCGCCGGCCACGATGTGGTGTTACTCGGCGAGCGTGGCCAGGGCAAGACCCGGCTGCTGCGCACGCTGAGCGTGCTGCTCGACGAGTGGACGCCGGTGATCGAGGGCTCGGAGCTCGGTGAGCACCCCTACGAGCCGATCACGCCCGCGTCGGTACGCCGGGCCGCCGAGCTCGGCGACGACCTCCCGGTGGCCTGGCGTCATCGCAGTGAGCGTTACGCGGAAAAGCTCGCCACCCCGGACACCAGCGTCGCGGACCTGATCGGCGATGTGGATCCGGTGAAGGTGGCCGAGGGGCGCAGCCTCGGCGACCCCGAGACCATCCACTTCGGTCTGGTGCCCCGCATGCACCGCGGCATCGTGGCGATCAACGAGCTGCCCGATCTCGCCGAGCGGATCCAGGTGTCGTTGCTCAACGTCATGGAGGAGCGCGACATCCAGGTGCGCGGGTACACGCTGCGCCTCGACCTCGACGTGCTGCTCGTGGCGAGCGCGAACCCGGAGGACTACACCAACCGCGGCCGAATCATCACCCCGCTCAAGGACCGGTTCGGCGCCGAGATCCGGACGCACTACCCGCTGGCGCTCGACCACGAGATCTCGGTCATCCGGCAGGAGGCGCACCTGGACGCGGCGGTGCCCGGCTACCTGCTCGAGGTGCTCGCCCGGTTCACCCGGCTGCTGCGCGAATCGACGTCGGTGGATCAGCGTTCGGGTGTCTCCGCCCGATTCGCGGTGGCCGCCGCAGAGACGGTCGCGGCCGCGGCGGTGCACCGCGCCGCGATCCTGTCCGAGGCCGAACCCGTCGCCCGCCCGGTGGATCTGGGCACGGTCATCGACGTGCTGCGCGGCAAGATCGAGTTCGAGTCCGGCGAGGAGGGGCGCGAGCTGGAGGTGCTGGAGCATCTGCTGCGCCGGGCCACCGCAGACACTGCGCGGGAGCGGTTGGGCGGCATCGACTTCGGTCCGCTCGTCGCGGCGGTGGAGCAGGGCGATCCGGTGATCACCGGTGAGCGCATCACGGCCAAGGCGCTGCTCGCCGAGCTGCCCGAACTCGCGGCGCTCGACGAGGTCGCGGAGCGACTGGGTGCGGGCACGGACGGCGAACGCGCGGCCGCGGCCGAGATGGCGTTGGAGGGGCTGTATCTGGCCCGGCGCATCTCGAAAGTTGCCGGCGATGACGGGCAGCTGGTGTACGGCTGATGACCGTCGATCCGGCCCGCCGCGGCGGGCACGCGAGCCGCTACGTCTCCTACGACGGCAGCGATCCGCTTGCGCCCCCGGTCGATCTGCGCGAAGCCCTGGACGCGATCGGCGAGGACGTGATGGCGGGCGCCTCGCCGAGGCGGGCGCTGCAGGAACTGTTGCGCCGCGGCACGGACCGGATGAACGGGCTCGACCGGCTCGCGCAGCAGGCGCACAACCGGCGCCGGGAGTTGTTGCAGCACAGCAACTTGGACGGCACCTTGCAGGAGGTGCGCAAGCTGCTCGACGCCGCGGTGCTCGAGGAGCGCAAGGCGCTGGCCCGCGCCCTCGATGACGAGGCGCGGTTCGCCGAGATGCAGCTCGCCGAGCTGCCGCCCTCGACCGCGCAAGCGGTGCAGGAACTGTCCGAGTACGACTGGCGCAGCGCCGCGGCGCGCGAGAACTACGAGAAGATCCGCGATCTGCTCGGCCGGGAGATGCTCGATCAGCGATTCGCCGGCATGAAGCAGGCGCTGGAGAACGCCACCGACGAGGACCGCGAACGCATCAACGAGATGCTGAACGACCTCAACGATCTGCTCGACGCGCATGCGCGCGGCGAGGACACCGCCGAGAAGTTCGACAACTTCATGGACCGCCACGGCGAGTACTTCCCGGAGAACCCCCAGAGCGTCGAGGAGCTGATCGACGCGCTCGCCCAGCGTGCGGCCGCGGCACAGCGACTGCGGAATTCGCTGACCCCCGAGCAGCGGGCCGAGCTCGATGCCCTCGCCCAGCAGGCATTCGGCAGTCCGTCGTTGATGGACCAGCTCGATCGGCTCGACGCGAACCTGCGCGCCGCCCGGCCCGGTGAGGACTGGGAGGGATCACAGCGTTTCCGCGGCAACGACCCGATGGGTCTCGGCGAGGGCACCTCCGCACTGCAGGAGATTGCCGAGCTCGAGCAGCTCGGCGATCAGCTCGCCCAGCAGTACGCGGGCGCGCAGCTCGACGATGTCGACCTCGACGCGCTGGCCCGTCATCTCGGCGACGAAGCGGTGGCCGATCTGAAGACCCTTGCCGAGCTGGAGAAGGCATTGCAGCGCGAGGGATTCCTCGACAAGGGGCCGGACGGGCAGTGGCGGCTCTCGCCGAAGGCGATGCGCCGGCTGGGCGAGGCGGCGCTGCGCGATGTCGCGGACCAGTTGTCCGGGCGCGCGGGACAACGCGACAGCCGCAAGTCCGGTGCACTCGGCGAGCCGACCGGTGCGAGCCGACCGTGGGAGTTCGGTGACACCGAGCCCTGGGACGTGACGCGAACCGTCGCCAACGCGGTGCTGCGGGAGGCGTCGAGGCGCGCGATCGCCGAGCGCGGTGGCGGCTTCGACCGGGCTCCGGTGCGGCTGAAGGTGGTTGACGTCGAGGTCACCGAGACCGAGCAGCGTTCGCAGGCTGCGGTCGCCCTGCTCGTCGATACGTCGTTCTCCATGGTGATGGAGGGCCGCTGGGTACCGATGAAGCGGACCGCGCTGGCACTGAACCACCTCGTCACCACGCGGTTTCGGGGTGATCACCTGCAGCTGATCGGCTTCGGACGCTATGCCCGCACGCTCAGCACGGCCGAACTGGCCGGCCTGGACGGCGCGTACGAGCAGGGCACCAACCTGCATCACGCGCTGATGCTGGCCGGCAGGCATCTGCGGCGCAATCCGAACGCGCAGCCGGTGGTGCTGGTGGTCACCGACGGCGAACCCACCGCGCATATCGAGCCGGAGGGCTACGCGCACTTCGACTATCCGACCAGCATGCGCACCATCGCCCTGACGGTGCGCGAGCTGGACAACCTCACCAAGCTCGGGTCGCAGGTCACCTTCTTCAAGTTGGGCGAGGACCCGGGCCTGGCGCGGTTCGTCGACCGGATGGCACGCCGGGCGGGTGGTCGCGTCGTGTCACCCGACCTCGACGGACTCGGTGCCGCGGTGGTCGGCGACTATATGCGGCTACGGAAGCGCTGACCGAACGGAGGTTGCGCTCTAGGCTCGCACCGTGATCGCCAACAGCGGTGGTGTGGTGTTCGGTCCCGATGCCCAGTTGACGCCGAAACAGCGCCGCGCGCTCATCCGCCGCGCGCTGCTGCGCCCGACACTCACCGCCGGTCTCCTACTGCTCATGTATTCGGTCGTGCCGTTGACCGATTACGACAAGCGACGCGACTGGATCCTGCTGGTCGTGGTCCTGGTCGCCTTCGGTCTGGTCGTTTATTGGCAGATCAACCGAATTCTGGATTCGGACCGTCCGGTGCTGCAGGGGCTGGAGGCGCTGGCCGCGGCGATGCCGATCTACCTGCTCGGCTTCTCGGCTCTCTACTTCGAGATGGCAGCCGGTGACCCGGATCTGTTCTCCGAGCCGCTATCCCGCACGGCGGCGGTCTATTTCACCGTCACGGTCTTCGCAACCGTCGGCTTCGGTGACATCACCCCAACAACAGACCTCTCCCGCGCGATTGTCACCGGCCAGATCATGTGCAACCTGTTCGTCATCGGCCTGGGTGGGCGGGTGCTGTACGGGGTCGTCCGGCACGGCCTCGATCGCAAGAACGCCCGGACGTCGGACTAACTGCGTCCGAATCGGGACATATTTAGCTTCGCTGTGACGTAGGTCCCACCCGCTGTCTCCTGCCGCCGACCTGTCGTCCGGTTTCGCGTGTTTGTACAGCGCACAGCGTTGTGGCGTCTTGCCGAAATTTCTGGCATGGTTTCCGGCGGTGCGGTGGGCCCGCAGAGTGGCGCAAGAGAACGGCTGTTAACTTACAGCTTGTGTCACTCGGCTCGTTTGTGACACACTCCACTGCGCACCGGCCCCTGTGGGGGAGGCCATGTGCCGGTGAGGAAAGGGGTGGGCGACGTGGTCGCGACCGAAACTGCTTCGGATCAGACCGAGTTCGAAGAGTCCGTCGAGTGGGTGAAGGGGTACTGGCGCGGTCATCCGCGCCGGTCCGTCGAGACACTCGGCCGACAGGCCGCGATGGGGGCGACGGCGGTCGGGGAATTGGTGCGTTCCATCGTCGCCCGCCGCTTTCCGTTCGGTGAATTCATTCGGCAGTGCGCCTTCATGGTGAGCGTGGCCGCAGCGCCGACGCTGCTCGTCGCCATCCCGGTGGGGGTGGTGGTATCGATCCAGGTCGGGTCGCTGGTGAACCAGGTCGGCGCGACCACCTTCATCGGTGCCGTGATCGGACTCGGCATCATCCGGCAGGGCGCACCGCTGGTCACCTCGCTGATGATCGCGGGCGCGGTCGGCTCGGCCATCTGCGCCGACCTCGGCTCGCGCACCATCCGCGAGGAAATCGACGCCATGAAGGTGATGGGGGTCGACCCGATGCGTCGCCTGGTCGCGCCGCGCATTCTCGCCGCGATCATCGTCAGCGTCCTGCTCTGCGGGTTCGTGGTGTTCGTCGGTTTCCTCGTCGGCTACATGTTCAACGTCTACGTCCAGGACGGCACGCCAGGCTCGTTCATCGACACCTTCGCCTCATTCGCGGTAGCAAACGACCTGCTCGTGGCCGAGTTCAAGGCAGCGATCTTCGGCGTCATCACGGCCGTGATCGCCTGCGACACCGGGCTGCACACCCGCGGCGGACCGGCCGGTGTCGCCAATTCGGTGAACTCCGCGGTGGTTACCGCCGCGCTGATGCTGTTCGCCACCAACATCATCGTCACCCAGATCTACAACACGGTCTTCCCGAGTAAGGCAGTCTGATGGCCAGCACCTATGTGTCTCCCGTCCTGGCGCCGCTGCAGGCCGCGCGTGAGGTTGCGCTCGCGCCGAATCGCACGCTGCAGCGGATGGGTCATCAGATCGTCGTACTGTGGCAGGCGCTCGCCGCAATTCCGTTCACGATCAAGCACTATCGGCGCGAAGTCGCCCGGCTGATGGCCGACGTGACCTGGGGCAACGGCTCGCTCGTCGTCGGCGGCGGCACGATCGGCGTCATCGTCGCGCTGTGTGCGTTCGGCGGCATGACCGTGGGCATGGAGTCCTACAGCGCGTTGAACCTGCTGTCCATGAGCCCGCTGACGGGTGCGCTCTCGGCATTTGCGACCACCCGCGAGATCGGGCCGATCCTGGCCACCCTCGCGTTCGCGCTCCAGGCCGGCTGCCGGTTCACCGCCCAGCTGGGCTCGATGCGCATCTCCGAGGAGATCGACGCGCTCGAGTCGATCGCGATCCGTCCGCTGCCGTATCTGGTGACCACCCGGATGATCGCGTCGATGGTGGCGATCGTGCCGCTGTACGTGCTCGGCCTCGCCGTGGCCTACGCCGCGACACAACTCACCGTGCTGTTTCTCGGTGGCACGTCCGCGGGAACGTATGCGCACTACTTCTACCAGTTCCTGATCGGCACCGACATCTGGTTCTCGTTGATCAAGGTCGTCGTGTTCACAATGCTGGCCACGTTCGTGCAGTGCTACTACGGCTATGTCGCGACCGGTGGTCCGGAGGGGGTCGGCGTCGCGGCCGGCCGCGCGCTCAAGATGGTCATCGTTACCGTCGTATTCGCCAATCTCTTTCTCACCCTTGCAATCTGGGGCATCGACCCCGGAATCACGATCTCCGGATAGGGGCCGGCGATGATTCAGGATCCGAGCGGACGCGGGCCGTCCGGCAGGCAGTTGACGATTGCCGGAATCTGCAGCGCACTGGTAATGCTGTCGCTGCTGTACCTGCTGACGTTGCGTTACACCGGTGCATTCGAGGACGAGGTGGAAGTCACCGCCATGCTCACCTCGACCGGCGATGGGCTGCCCGCCGCGGCGGACGTCAAGTACCGCGGGCTGATCGTCGGGTCGGTGTCGCGTGTCGACATCGTCGACAAGGGCGAGGTGCAACACGTCGACATCGACCTCGACACACATTTCGCCGAATCGATTCCGAGCGACGTGAAGGCGCGCGTCGTCCCGAGCAACATCTTCGGCGTCACCGCGGTCGAACTCGTCGATGCCGGCGGTAACGCTGCCGGCTCCGCCGGTCCCGCTGGTCCCGCGCTGACCGACGGCACGATGATCGCGGAGGACACCAGCGAGGCGACGGTGCAGTTGCAATCCACCCTCACCACGTTGCGCAACGTGCTCAATCGGGTGCAGCCGGAGCGGCTCGGCCGGGTCCTTTCGACGCTGGCAGATGCACTCGATCCGGCAGCACGCGTTCCGGGTTCGACTATCGAGCGTCTCGACGTCTGGCTTACCTCCGTCGACGCGGCAATCCCGGATCTCGGCAAGTTGCTCGGCGACTTCGGCTCCGCAACAGCGGGATTGAACGCCTCCGCGCCCGAGTTGATCGACGCGCTCGGCGAGTCCGTACACAGCGCCTCCACGATCGTGGCCCGTCGCGACAACCTCGTCGCGTTGCTCGCCACCGCAGGTGGCACGGTCGACACCGTCAACAACCTGTTCGCGCGCAACCCCGATGCAGGCAAGGAACTCGTGGTCGGTGTCGACCAGGTATTCGGCTCGTTCGCCGACGACCCCGAGGCGTTGCCCTATAGCGCAGCCAACTTCAACAGGGCGTTGCGCAGCCTCGGCGAAACTTTCCGGTGGGGACCCAGCAAGCAGATGGTCTGGTCGATGGATGTGTCGTTGACGCCGTTCCAGCAGTACACCGCCAAGGACTGCCCGCACTACGGCGAGCTCGCCGGGCCACGCTGCGGCGGACCGAGTGTGCCGACGACCGCGCCGCAGCAACAGTATCCGCCGCAGCTGCTGCCGCGCCGGGTCGACTCGGCGGGGCCGGCGCCGGCGCCGGTGGCGGTGCCGCAGCTGCCGAGCGTGCCCGGCCTGCAGCTACCCGGGCTGCCTCAGTTGCCCGGCCTCCCGCCGCCCGCGCCCCAACAGCCGACGCAGGTGCATCCTGCCGCGCTGCGCGGACCCGCCGCCGTCGAGGCAGTGGTCGGCGCAAAGCCGAATGCGACGCAGTTGATACTGCTGCAGTCGGCGCTGGCCGGCGGCTCGGTGACCGTCACCGAGAAGGGGGACTAGCCGTGCGAACACGTAAGGCGCTCATCGGTTTCAGTCTGTTCGCGGTCATCGCACTCGGGCTTACCTATGTCATGTGGTCGACGCTGCTGCGCTCGATCGACGGTGAAACACACGAGTACACCGCGACATTCAACGATGTGCTCGGGCTGCGCAGCGGCGACGACGTCCGGATGGCGGGCGTGCGGGTCGGCCGGATCGAATCGATCGCCCTCGACGACGCGAACCATCCGCGGGTCACGTTCAAGGTGCAGGCCGACCAGCCGTTGTACGCGAATACCAAAGCGCTGGTGCGCTACCAGAACCTGATCGGGCAGCGGTACGTCGCATTGGCAGCGGGGCCGGGGGATGCTGGGCCACTGTCTGCCGGCAGCGAGATCCCGATCGAGCGGACCGAGGGGTCGTTCGATATCTCTACGCTGCTGGCGGGCTTCCAGCCACTGTTCGCGGTGCTGCAGCCCGATCAGGTCAACTCGTTGTCGGAGACGCTGGTGCAGGCGCTGCAGGGCAACGGCGTCTCGATGAGCACCCTGATCACCGAGGCAGCCGGTCTCGCAGCAACGTTCGACGCGCGCGACGCCATCCTCGGCAACGTGATCGACAATATGAGCGTCGTGCTCGCCGGCCTGGCGAACCGGAGTACCGAGTTGCAGACGTTGATTGCCCAAACTCGGTCGCTCGTCGAGGGTCTCTATAGCCAGGGGGAGCTGCTCAAGACTTCGGTCGACACGGTGGCGGGTTCCACCGAGGCACTCGTCGGTCTCTTCGGGCAGGTGAAGCCGGGCATCGCGCGGGCGCAGAACACCGCGACCACGGGAATCGGGCTGTTGCTCGCCAACGGGGCGTCGCTCGATCAGGCCGCCGTCGAATTGCCGGGGGTACTCGATGGCGTGGCGCGGTTCAGCAGCTTCGGCGCCTACGGCAACGCCTACCTGTGCAGCCTCGACGTGTCGCTGTGGGGAATCATCCTGCCGCCCGGCTACTTCTCGCAGGTAGGCGGCAATCAGCACTCGGAGGTGTGCCGGTGATGTTCGAAAAGGGCGGCTCCAGATGGACCCGCCTGGCAGCCCGGATCCGCAGGCGCATCTCCTCGATTCCGCGACCGGACTTTGCCGAGCACCGGCACTTCTGGCTGGGTATCGCGGTCGGCCTCGGGGTGGTTGTGCTGCTGCTCGGGGCGGGCACGTTGTCCTATGTCCGGGTCGGTGACAAGTCGATCGACGTGGAGTTCGCGCAGGGCGCCGGACTTCGTCAGGGCGACACGGTCGACGTCGGTGGCGTCGAGGTCGGGCGGGTGCAGTCCGCGCGTATCGAGGGCGACCACGTGGTGGCAACCTTGCGCGTCCGCGGCAATATCAAGCTGGGTGCCGACGCGCGTGCGGCGATCGAGATGTCGACGATCCTCGGCCGAATCCACGTCGATCTCGCACCAGGCGATGGGAAAGGCCTGCCGGGCAACCGGATTCCGGTGGGCAATACCGATGTGCCCTACAACCTCGCGAAGGTGGTCAACGATCCCAGTTACAATTCGCAGTTCGAGCATCTGGAGCGGATCGACCCGCAGAAGCTGCGCGACGCGCTGAACGTGCTCAACGAGCAGATGGGCGGGTCCGCTGATCTCACCGTGGAGGCGATCAACAGCATCGGCTCGCTGGCCGGGGTGATCACGCAACGCACCGACCAGATCGACGGGTTGCTGAAGAACCTCGACGCGGTCTCGGAGCTGGTGTCGGACAACCGGAACAGCGTGCTTGTCCTGCTGTCGCGCGGTGAAGCGGTGGGGCAGGCGATTCGGTTGCGCCAGAACCTGATCCGCCAACTCCTCGACAACGTCGCGGCGCTGTCGAAGATGCTGCAGGACCTCGGCAGCGAGAACAACGGACAGTTCGGGTCGTTGATCGACAATCTCGACACGATGTCACAGGGCCTGGAGAAGAACCGGGCGAACCTCGACCATCTCTACGAGATCATGCCGGTCGCGTTGCGGCAGTTCAACAACGCCCTCGGCAACGGACCGTACGGCGACGTGTACGCGCCGTGGCTGTTTCCGGACAACTGGCTATGTTTCGCGCAAGTGCTGCAGGGGTGCAAATGAAATCGCCGCAGAGATCATCGATCCGAATGTGGGCCAAGCTGTTCGCCGCCTGTGCCGCAGTCCTTGTCACCTCCTCGTGCTCGATGCTGCCCGACAGCGTGTCGTCGCTGCCGAGTGCGTATCTCGCCGAGCGGATCCGGTTCACGGCCGATTTCGAGAACGTGGCAGGCGTGTACGAGGGCAACGACGTGTCGGTGCTCGGCCTGCCGGTCGGCCGGATCGAGAAGATCGAAGCCAAAGGCAGTTATGTCGAAGTGGCCATGTCGATCGACAAGAACGTCAAGGTCCCGGCGAGCGCTGTCGCGGCGAGCGTGTCGCCCCAACTGATCACCAACCGGCACGTCGAACTCACCCCGGCCTACACGGACGGGCCGACGCTGGCCGACGGCGATCACATCCCGCTCGAACGCACCCGCACCCCCGTCGAACTCGACCGGATCCTGGCCAACTTCGACGAACTCGGTGCGGCGCTCGGCGGCGACAACCAGAACGGCCCGATGGCGAGCCGGGTGGCGTTCCCGCTGCTCGACGGGAACGGCGACAAGCTGAAGCACACACTCGACGATCTGTCCGCCGCGTTCAAGGTCACCCTGGCCAACAAGGACCAGATCTCGAACACACTGGTCAAGCTCAACGACATCACCTCGATCGTGGCCGACAACGACGCAACCGTTCGCGAATTCAGCGGAACCATCACCGATCTCGTCGCCCTGATGGGAGAGCAGGGCCCGGGTCTGCAGGCCGTGCTGCGTCAGCTCGACGACTTCGTGGCGAACACGAGCGCGGTGATCGAGGAACACCGCGACCAGTTCGGCGGCGCCGTCACGCGTTTGACCGGCGTGACCGACCAGATGCGGCAGAACGCGCGCAGCCTCACCGAGCTTGTCGATGTCGCTCCGCTGTTCTTCCAGAACCTCGACAACTCGGTGAGCCGCGAGGAACGCGCGGTGCGGTTGCATGCACTCGCGGACAAGTCGGTGCTCGACGGCGAGATGCTCTCGACACTGTGTGAGCGGCTCGCAATGCGGTCCGACGGTTGCCGGACCGGCAAGCCGCAGGACTTCGGACCCGATTTCGGGCTGACCGCCGCACTGCTGGGAATGACCGAATGAACACGCGCGCAAGATCATTCCTCGCCAGCGTGCTCGGCGTGACGCTGGTCGGCGGTGCTGCGCTCGGCACCGCCGGGTGCGGTGTCACCGCGGCCGACCTGCCGCTGCCCAAGCCGGGCGTGGGCAGTTCCACTTACACGGTGAATGCGGTCTTCGCCGACGCGCTGAACCTGCCCAACCAGGCGCACGTCAAGGTCGGCGGCTCGGATGTCGGGGTGGTCACCAAGATCGGCACCGCGAATTTCGTTGCGAACGTGGCGATGAAGATCCGCTCCGATGTTGTGCTGCCGGAAGGGTCGACTGCTGAACTGCGACAGGGGACCCCGCTCGGCGACGTCTATGTCGCGATCGCATTGCCGGCCAAGCAGGAGGGTGGCGGGCGGTTGGCCGACGGTGCGACGATCGGCCTCGAGCGCACCTCGGCCGGGGCGTCGGTGGAGGACCTGCTCACCTCGGTGGCCATGCTGCTCAACGGCGGAGCGATCAGTCAGGTCGCGCGAATCACCAGCGAAATGGACTCGATGCTCGCCGGGCGCGGGCCGCAGTTGTCGCATCTGCTGACCGAACTGACCGGGGTGATCGGCAGCGTCAACCAGCGCACCACGCAGATCGACGCGACCCTGGGCGGCCTGGATTCATTGCTGGCCAGCCTCGCCGCGCGCCGCACCGAGCTCGGTCAGGCCGCCGACACGTTCCCGGCGCTCGTCGGCGTGATCTCCGAAAACAACCGGTCCATTTCGGATCTCATCGGCAAGGTCGGGGTGACGATGGCGGCCGTCGGTGACTTCACCAACACCACCGGCACCGAGTTCCAAAGCCTGTTCGACAGCGTGCAGAAGCTGATGACCGGTTTCACCGATATGGGCGACGACCTGGCCGGCACTCTGAACGGCTTGCACACCGCGTACCCGGGAGTGAAGGCGTCGTTCGAGGGCACCTCGCTGGCGGTCGCGGCGACGGTGTCGTTCCTGTCCGTCGGGGCGCTCACCGATCCGAACGGCAGTCGCGTCCCGCAGGGCTCGGATGTGCCCGCATTCATCGGGAGCATCGCCCAAGTGCTGGAGAAGGTCATCTACCGACTGCAGAGTGAGCCGCCACGATGAACCCGCCGTTGCTGAAATTCCTGGTGCGGCACAAGATTGCCGTCGCCAACCTGAGCCTGATTCTCATCCTGGCGGTGGGGGTGGCATACCTGCTCACCTACGTGGTGCGGGTAAACCCCATGCAGCGCACGTACACCGTCACGGTGAACATGACCACCTCCGGCGGTCTGCTGCCCGGCAACGACGTGTCCTTCCGCGGTGAGCGGGTGGGCAAGGTGGACAGCGTCGAAATCTCCGACCAGGGCATTGTGGCCGTGGCCCGCATCAACGCCGAGAAGCGGATCCCGCTGGGCGGCACCGTTGCGGTGCGGCGACTTTCGGCCGCGGGCGAGCAGTTCATCGACTTCCGCCCCGAGTCCGACACCGGTCCCTACCTCACCGACGGGGCGCAGGTCGATGCGTCGCAGGTGTCGGTCCCGGTGGCCATCTCCTCGGTGCTGTCGAACATGAGCGGCTTCATCGGTGGGCTCAATCCCGACCGACTCGACGTGGTGATCACCGAACTCGACAAGGCGCTCGCGGGCGGTCCCGACCAGTTGCGCAGCGTGATCTCGGGGCTGAGCATGGCGATGGCCGGCTTGAATAGCCGTCTGCCCCAGACCGAAAACCTGATCTCGAATCTCGAAACCATCGCTGATACCACATCCCAGGTGCAGCCGGACCTCGGTCGGCTCGTCGGCGGGGCAGGCGTGCTGTTCGAGCAGCTCACCGCCGCGGATCAGGAGGTCCGCGACTTCCTCGACCGCGGACCCGGCCAACTCTCGACGCTCAACGCCGTCCTGACCGAGACCGCCGACCCGCTCACGAATCTGGTGCAGAACTTCGTCGTCATCACCCGTGCGGCCAAGCTGCGCACGCCGGCGATGTCCACGCTGTTCCCGGCGCTGCGCGCGGGCTCGGACGCCCTGGCCGTGCCGGCCTACGACGGCGAGTTCCACACGCTGGTCGACATCTGGCCGCGGCCGACCTGCGAGTACGACACCATCCCGGTCGGCCCGACAACGGTAGGCGACGGTCGGGTGCGGCTCTACAACTACTGCGTCACCGACAATCCGGCGCTGCAGGTGCGCGGCTCGGCGAATGCGCCGCGTCCGGACGTGCCCGACGACACCTCCGGTCCGCCACCGGGCGTCACCGGCGACGAACTGTCCAAGCCGCCGCCGCCGGGAAATTAGCTCTACACGAAAAAGCTTGTCGCCGAACACTATCGAGAAGGGCATCGCAACCATGACAACCACCGACGAGGCCGGGACTGCACCGGGGTCGGAGCGCGACGATGCGACGCGGCGTCCGGGAGTCAAGCGCTGGGCTCCGCTGCTCGTCGCGGGACTGCTGGTTGCCGCCACCTCCGGCGCCGCGGCCTACTACTACCGAGAAGCCGCGCAGCGACAGGACCTGCTCGACGCCGAAGCCGCGGCCAGGGACGCCGCCTGCGCCTACGCGCCGACGCTGGCGAACTACGACTTCGACCATCTCGATGCGTATTTCGCCGCCGTACTCGACGGAGCGACCGGCGCCTGGAAGACGGAGTTCGACAAGACCAGCAAAGACCTCCGCGACGTCCTGTCCCAAGGGCAGGTCGTGTCGAAGGCGGCGACGACCCAGTGCGCGTTGCGGACCGGGGACACCGACCGCGCCGAGGCGATCGTGGTGATCGGGCAGTCCATCACCAGCGCCGGCACCGAGGGCAAGGAAGAACCCGGCCAGCTGTCGATGGTGCTCTCACTGGAGAACCACGACAGCCGCTGGCTGGTGAGCAAGGTCGATTCGCCGCTGTTGTCGGCCAAACAATAGGAGCGCCAACGTCATGTTGAAAATGCTCGACCGGATCTTCAGCTACGACATGAAGGTGTCCGAGTTCATCGGCACCGCAATTCTTTTGCTCATTCCATACGGCTTGATCGGCGTCGTGTGGACGCTCACGCATACCGAGCATCTGAGTCAAATGCACGGAATCGACGTCGTCGTATCATTTCTCGGCTCGATCGTCTGCTGGCCCGTGTTGACCTTCTCCAATGTCTGCATGACGTAACGGAATGGGGGAATCCGTGTTCGAAATGTTCTGCCCCACTGCTCGGACGGTCGGGTGCCGGTGGGCCGGAGGTACAAGCCGATGATGCTGCTCGTTCGACTCATCGACGTATTCGTCATTTTCATCAAGGTGCTCGGCGGACGCGGCTACGGCAACCCGGTCGCGCGCGTCCTCGCCTGGCTGGTGGTGCTATCGGTGCTGTTCTTCGCCGTCGGACTGGTCGTGTTCGCGATCGCGCACCTGATCGACTTCGTCGAATATCTCAACGGCGACGCGTAGCGCGCCTCGACGCGTAGTCAGCGATTGGTGCTGGTGAACGGGAGCAGCGCCATCTCGCGGGCGTTCTTCACCGCGACCGCGACCTGCCGTTGCTGCTGCGGGGTGAGCCCGGTGACGCGCCGGCTACGGATCTTGCCGCGATCGGAGATGAACGTGCGCAGCAGATTGACGTCCTTGTAGTCGACCGTCTCGATACCCGCCGTGATGAGAGGATTCTTCTTCGGTCGACGGCCCTGTTCGACGCGGGGCTTGCGTGACGGCGTCCTCTTGGTTGCCATGGCCAGTCCTCACCACCGCATTGCGCGGTGTTCGCGGCTTGTCGGTTTCGCCCGATCGTACCGGACCAACGCAGGGCGTACCTGCTGCTCGGATCGACAGCGGCGGGGTGGCCGGATATTCGCGATCAGCAGTGGCGCGCGGTGGTAATTGGGGTATTTCGGGGTGATATGCACGAATTTCAGGTTTGGCACAGCTTCATCCGGTAAACAAAGTTGGCCGTGAGCACAACGATCAATCGGCCCGGTGCCGACGACGTCGCAGTCCTCCCCGGCGCGCCGCGGACCGGCCGAGCGCGGGCATCCGCTGCCCGCCTGCTGAGCCGACTGCCTCGCGCGGACATCGTGATACCGCTCGTGGCGATGGCGATCCTCGCCCCGCTGTACGCCGCGCTGTCGCTGCGCAACCATGCCGAGCTACGCACGACCGGTTTCGACCTGGGCATTTTCGTGGAGGAGGCGAAGGCCTACGCCGAGCTCCGTGCTCCGGTCGTACCGCTGCTCGGGCCCGGCTACAACGCGCTCGGGGATCATTTCTCGCCTGCGATGGCGCTGTTCGGACCGCTGTTCCGGGTATTTCCTTCGGCGCAGACGCTGCTCGTCGCGCAGGCGGTGCTGTTCGCGCTGGCCGTCGTTCCGCTGTCGCGCTGGGCTGTCCGCAGCCTCGGCGTGGGCGCCGGCATCGTCGTCGCAATCGGCTACGGCCTGTCCTGGGGCGTGCAGGCGGCACTGAACTTCGACTTCCACGAGATCGCCCTGGCGGTTCCGCTACTGGCCTTCTCGGTGACCGCGCTGGGCAACCGGCGCTGGACCGCGGCGCTGCTGTACGCGCTGCCGCTGGTGTTCGTGAAAGAAGACTTGGGCCTCACTGTCGCGGTGATCGGCGCGCTGGTGGCGTTCTGGACCCCCGGGACGATGCGCCGCTGGGGCCTGGCGACGATCGTGTGGGGGCTGGGCTGGACCGCGCTGGCCGTCAAGGTGATCGTGCCCGCGCTCAGCGCCGACGGGCAGTACGGGCAGGCCTCCAAGCTGCCATCCGGGGGCATCGCCAGCGCGGTCGACGCGGTCACGAACGGGGTGATCGGCGGTGACCCGAGGGCCGCGACGCTGTTTCTGCTGCTGCTCGTCACCGGGTTCGCCGCGCTGCGCTCGCCGCTCGTGCTGGTCGCCGTACCGACGCTGGCCTGGCGGTTCGTCAGCGACAACACCAGCTTCTGGGGTCCGGTCTTCCACTACAGCGCGGTGCTGATGCCAATCATGTTCGCGGCGCTCATCGACGCGCTGGTGCGAGGCCGCCGCGACGGCTGGTTCACCGACCGCGGCCGCAGGGTGGTGCTGGCCGTGGTCGCCGTGGTCGCCCTCGTGGCGACGCCATCCCTGCCGCTTGCCAAACTCGCGCAGGCCGATACGTGGCGGCCGAATGCACAAGTCACCGCCGTGCACGCGCTGGCAGCGCAGATTCCGCACGGCGCGACGGTCGCGGCGTCGAACAACCTCATTCCGCAACTGGCCGCGGACCACGCGGTGAGTGTCTTTCCGCGGCGAGTCGGCGGGGTGGTCGGCGGCAACGTCGACACCGACTGGATCGTGGTCAACGTCGGCGATCCGCCGGGCTGGCCCCGCGACGCAGACGGCGACCGGGAAGCATTGCGCGACGCGCGGGCGGCCGGCTACGTCGAGGTCGGTAATCGGGACGGGCTGCTCCTGCTTCGTAGGCAGTAGCGCCGCTTCTCAGCCATATCCCGCGGCGAATGCCGCTTCTCAGCCATATCCCGCGGCGAATGCCGCTTCTCAGCCATATCTCAGTCGGTGTGGTCACACTTATCGCCATGCGCATATTGGTTGTCGACGACGATCGCGCCGTGCGGGAATCGCTGCGGCGATCGCTGACCTTCAACGGCTATACCGTCGATACCGCCGTCGACGGCGTCGATGCGTTGGACAAGGCCGTCGCCACCCGCCCCGACGCGATGGTGCTCGACGTGATGATGCCGCGCGTGGACGGCTTGGAAGTGTGTCGGCGGCTGCGCAGCACGGGCGACGACCTGCCGATTCTGGTCCTCACGGCCCGCGACTCGGTATCCGAGCGGGTGGCCGGCCTCGACGCGGGCGCAGATGACTACCTGCCCAAGCCGTTCGCGCTCGAGGAGTTGCTCGCCCGGCTGCGTGCGCTGCTGCGACGCACCACTGGGGATGCCGCCGACGAGTCGGCCGCGATGCAGTTCGCCGATCTGTCACTCGACCCGGCCACCCGCGAGGTCGCCCGTGGCGAGCGGTCGATCAGCCTCACCCGCACCGAGTTCGCCCTGCTCGAGATGCTGATGGCCAACCCGCGTCGGGTACTGACCCGCAGTCGCATCCTGGAAGAGGTGTGGGGCTACGACTTCCCGACCTCGGGCAACGCGCTCGAGGTCTACGTCGGTTACCTGCGCCGCAAGACCGAGGCAGACGGCGAGACCCGGCTGATCCACACCGTGCGCGGTATCGGATACGTGCTGCGCGAGACGCCTCCGTGAGATCGGGGCTGTTTCCCGGCGGGAAGCGTCGCTCCGGGCCGCAGGAGATGCGCCCGCCTTCTGTCCTCACCCGCTCGGTCTCGCTGCGCTCGCGGGTGACCATGCTCGCCGCCTCGGTCGTGGCCATCGCGGTCGCGGTGATGGCGGTCGCGGCGTACGCCGTCGTGGCCCGCGCGCTCTACGCGGATGTGGACAAGCAGCTCGAAACCCGGGCGTCCACGTTGATCGAGAACAACCTGGAAGCCTTCGACTTCCGCTCGATTTCGCTGGCCACGTTCTACTCGCAGGACATCAGCGCCGCGCTGATCTTCCCGGACCTGCGGGTGTACAACCCGCCCGGCTCGGACGCGCCGATCGGCACCGACGAACTCGCCGTCGCCAAAGGTGAACAGACGTCCTCGCTGCGCACCGTCAACGATCAGCGGGTGCTGAGCGAACGCACGAACAGCGGTTCGACACTGGTCATCGCGCAGGACCTGGCGCCGACACGGGCGGTGCTGAATCGGCTGGCGTGGGTGCTGCTGTTCGTCGGCAGTGGGGGTGTGGTGCTCGCCGCGCTCGCCGGAATGGCAGTGGGACGCGCCGGATTACGTCCGGTCGGGCGACTGACCGCGGCCACCGAGCGGGTCGCGCGCACCGACGACCTCACCCCGATCCCGGTCACCGGCAATGACGAACTCGCCCGGCTCACACTGAGTTTCAACACGATGCTGCGTGCGCTCGCCGAATCACGGGACCGGCAAAGCAGATTGGTCGCCGACGCCGGTCACGAGCTGCGCACCCCGCTGACGTCGCTGCGTACCAATATGGAACTGCTCATCGCGTCGAGCCGACCGGGTGCACCGCAGCTTCCGGCGCAGGACATGTCCGACCTGCGCGCGGACGTGATGGCGCAGATCGAGGAACTGTCCACGCTTGTCGGCGATCTGGTCGACCTGGCCCGTGAGGACGTTCCCGAAACCGTCTACGAGCCGGTCGATCTCGGCGACGTGGTGGAGCGCGCGCTGGAGCGGGCTCGGCGGCGCCGAGCCGACGTGGAGTTCGTCGCGCAGCTGTGTCCGTGGTTCGTCTACGGCTATGAGCCGGGCCTGCAGCGCGCGGTGCTGAACGTGCTCGACAATGCCGCCAAGTGGAGTCCGGCGGGGGAGCGGGTCGAGGTGTTGATGCGCCCGACCGGTGCGGGCCTGCTCGAGCTGACGATCGCCGACGCCGGTCCCGGGATCCCGGATAACGAACGCGAATTGGTGTTCGAGCGGTTCTATCGCACCACCGCGTCGCGGTCCATGCCCGGCTCGGGTCTCGGACTCGCGATTGTGCGGCAGGTGGTGGTGAAACAGGGCGGCACGATCGCGGTGGAGACGTCGAGTCGCGGCGGTGCACAGATCAAGATCGTGCTTCCGGGCGACGGGGGCGCGGCGGCGCTGGAGGCGAACCATCCGCGGACGTGATCGATCCGCGCACGGGGATACTGGTGACGGAAGGCACACCGGGCGGGCAAATGTCTCGGTGAATTAGTGGGCCCATCTCAGGCCGTTCTCAGCCCCGCCGGGAAAACTGGGGGCAACCAAGAGAACGGGAAAAGGCAGACGATGACCGACGATCGCAACCACGAGAACCAGCAGCCGTCCTACGGCCAACAGGCCGGTGGATATCCCGGGTATCAGAACTACCGGCAGCCCCAGCAGCCCTACGAAGGCCGGCAACTGCCGCCGCAGCAACCCCCACAAGGCTATGCGCCCGGCTATCAGCCGACCGCGCAGTACCCGTGGGCGCAGCCGGGCGGTGAGCCCACCGGGCAGCTGCCGAACGTCGCCACCCTCGAACCCGCGCCGCGCAAGCCGCGCCGCACCGGACTGGTCGTCGGCGCGGTCGTGCTCGCCCTGGTCAGCGGTGGTATCGGCGGCGCTGTCGGCGCCGTGGTCACCGACCAGGACAGCGGCTCGACGCAGGTGTCCAACGCGCTCGACACCAAGCCGAACACGAGTCCCGCGGTGAATGCGCCCGCCGGGTCCGTACAGGCCGTCGCCGGCAAGGTGCTGCCGAGCGTCGTGATGATCAAGGTCACCAGCCAGCAGGCCCAGGGCGAGGGCTCCGGGGTCATCCTGTCCTCGGACGGGCTGATCCTCACCAACAACCACGTCGCCACCGGCGCCGGTACGGGCGCGAAGCTCGAGGTCGCGTTCTCCGACGGCAGCACCGCGCCGGCGACTGTCGTCGGCGCCGACTCGGTGACCGATATCGCCGTGATCAAGGCCGAGGGCAAGTCGGGCCTGACCCCGATCGAGCTGGGTAGCTCGGAGAACCTCGCGGTGGGTCAGCAAGTCATCGCCGTCGGCTCCCCGCTCGGCCTGGCCGGCACCGTCACCACCGGGATCATCTCGTCGCTGAATCGGCCGGTGTCCACCAGCGGCGAGGCGTCGAATCAGGCGACCGTCATCGACGCGATCCAGACCGATGCCGCGATCAACCCGGGCAACTCGGGCGGCGCGCTCGTCGACGGCGACGGCAAACTCATCGGCATCAACACCGCCATCGCGTCCCTCGGTGGCGGCACTGGCGGCGCCGAGTCGACGGCCGGTTCCATCGGCCTCGGCTTCGCCATCCCCGTCGATCAGGCGCGTCGGATCGCCGACGAGCTGACCAAGACCGGTAAGGCCACGCACGCGCTCATCGGTGTGCAGGTCCCGACGCAGGACCAGTACAACGGTGCCGAGGTCATGGCGGTCACCGAGGGCGGACCGGCGGCGCAGGCCGGGATCCCGAAGGGTGCGGTCATCACCAAGGTCGACGACCGGGTGATCGATGCCGGTGACGCGCTCATCGCGTCGGTGCGTTCGTACGTGCCGGGCGACAAGGTGCAGATCACCTACACCGACCCGAACGGCGGCAACGCGAAGACCGTCAGCGTCACGCTCGGCTCGGCGCCGGACGGCGGCCGCTGATGCAGACCGGGGGCGGGCGGCGCGAGTTGGGCGGCATAGCCGGACAGCTCGAACTGGTCGGGGCGCTTGGCACTACGGTAAGCACCATGGAGATCGATACCCCGGTTGCCGGCCGTGCGCTCGTCGTCATCGTCGATGACCGCACCGCGCACGGAGACACCGTCGATTCGACCGGCCCGCTGGTCACCGAGCTGCTCAACGAGGCCGGTTTCATCGTGGATGCGACGGTTCTGGTCTCGGCCGACGAGGTCGAGATCCGCAACGCGCTCAACACCGCGGTGATCGGCGGCGTCGACCTGGTGATCTCGGTCGGCGGTACCGGCGTGTCCCCGCGCGACGTCACCCCGGACGCAACCGCCGATGTGCTCGATCGCGAGCTGCTCGGCATCAGCGAGGCCCTGCGCACGTCCGGCCTGGCGGCCGGATCGCTGGACGCCGGACTGTCTCGCGGGTTGGCCGGCGTCTCCGGCAGCACCCTGGTGGTCAACATCGCCGGGTCGCGCGCCGCGGTGCGCGACGGCATGGCGACGCTGACACCGTTGGCCGCCCATGTCATCGATCAGTTGTCCGGCATGCTGGACTGAACAGGCGAACCCTCCGGCTGTACTGAACCGAAAACCCCTGGTGGACCGAATAATCGACAACAAACCTACGAGCGGCCTCGGTCGTGACGAACGTGAGCAGCCCGCGACCGAGACACCGCGGCGCGTGCAGCGTTCGCCCGCCGAGGCCGCTCGTCTTGCTCGTGTGTTCGGAGATGTCTTGCCCGACACGACGAATGACGCACGGGATCCCGATGCCGGCGGCGAGAACTCCGCTCCCGAGCATTCCGGTTCGACGAGCAATTCCCGCGACGAATGGCTGCGTTCGCAGATTCCCCCGCACCACGGCTGAACCGCACGTCACGGGGGCTTTCCAACGAAATCGAGTACCCCGTTACCGCCCGCGCGATAGTGTGATATGGATCACATGAACAGCGCTTTGGTGCCGCGTTGCCGGGTCGTTACCGGGCCGTTAGTGTTCCCTCCGAGTCGTACTCAACACAGGTCCGCGAGCGAATCGTGCGCATTGAACTCTCGGCGGGTGCATCCCAACTCGTTGAGAATTCGATGGTTATCGGCGAGTTAACACGGTACGTAACTTGCCGGAAACCTACCGGCGTAAAACTTCGCTGGGCCCTACGGGTCCACTCCTCCGTTTCGATGGTCGGTACGGAGCGAAAGTAAGACACCTGATGAGGGGAATTATGAGCGAGAACCGCAACCCCGGCCTTCGCCGAGGCGCCAAGATTGCCGGCGTCGGCGCGGCTGCCGCCGTCGCGATCGGGCTGTTGTCCACCGGCGCGGCGAGCGCCGATGTGTTCGTGCCACTGCCGGACGGCCAGAAGGCCGGACCGGGCTACACGCTTGGTCATGTCGCGTCCTCGGCGATCGTTTCGCCGTCGCTTGCCGCAAACGGTGCCGGCCGGGTCGTGTGGGTTTCGGGTAAGGCCTGGGCCGATGTCACCGTCACCCCCGAGGGCGAGGTCGGACCCAACAACGGCAGCCCGACCGACGATGCCGAGAACAGCGGCACCAACAACTCCTCCACGCACGGTGCCTCGCAGTTGAATACGGGGTACATCGTTGGCTGCCAGCTGGACGTCAGCGGACTCGGCGGCGACCTCGGGGCCAGTCTCAACGCCCCACTGGGTTTGGGTTCAGACGGACCGTCGCTCGGCGCTGACGGTGGTATTACGGGGTCGATCACCGTGCCGATCTCCGCGGGTCAGGTCAAGTGGGTGGAAGTCGGAACCAAGGACATTACCAAGGCCGGCCGGTACGCCTACGACTACCAGGACGTGCAAATGGAGATCCAGGGCTGCGGTGGCTACGCGCAGGCGCGGTCGTACACGAACGTCGAGATCATCGGCAACAACTACGTCAAGGGCACGCTGTATGGCCAGCCCTTCAGTATCGGCTGATCCCGACCCGACCACCCACTTTCGCGTAGCGAACTCACACCAAGGAACAACATGAACAGCATGCTCAAAAACGGTGTGCGGCTGGCCGGTCTGGGAGCCGTCTCGACCGTCGCGCTCGGTTTCTTCTCGGCCGGCGCCGCCAATGCCGACACCTTCGTCCCACTGCCCGATGGCCAGATCGTCAGGACCCTCGATGACGGCACCGTCGTGACCGTCAGTCGTAGCGCCGAGTCGGCCCTGATCAGCCCGTCGATGGGGGCCACCCCGCTGCACCGCAACGTGTGGACCTCGGGCCTCGCGAGCGTCCACGTCAGCACCGACGCTGGCGGCAGCATCGAGCCGGGCTACATCGTCGCCTGCCAGCTCACCTTCGGCGGCGAAGGCGGCGGCGGTGCCGATCTCAGCGGCAACGGAGCGGTCGATGGGACGGGGGCCGTTACCGGGGGAGTTACGAGTACGCCCGGCGTCTCCGGCGGCATCACTATTGGCCCCGGCCAGGCGGTCAAGTTCCCGATCCTCGACCTCGAGGCCCCGGACGACTTCGGCAGCGAGGACCACAGCGCCGACAACTCGTTCGAGGGAACCGACGGTACGGTCAACTGGTCGGACGCCTCGTTCGGCGTCAGCGGCTGCGCCGGTTACGCGCAGGCCCGCTCCTACATCACTGTCAAGGTGTCGACCGACAACGTGAGCTCGAAGGTCACGCTGTGGGGCCAGCCGTTCAGCATCGGCTGATCGGCCGCACAACCGAATAGCAAACGGAACCGAGGGGCGGATGGATTGCCATCCGCCCCTCGGTTGTGTTCGCCGACCGACTACCTAGTCGGGCCGCTGCCCGGATTCTTTTCGCCGCCAGGCGCTTTCGACCCGTTGGCGAGAAGGTCGCGGATCTGGATGAGCACATCGGTGTCGGTCAGCTCTTCCTCGCCGGCCGCGACGAATCGCTTCTTTGCGGTGGTCATCGGCAGCACGATGACGAAATAGAGCACCGCCGCGATGATCGCGAAGTTGATCGCTGCGGTGATGATTGCGCCGATATTGACGAACGTCTCTGGGCTGTCGGTGATCTGGAAGCCGAAACCCAGATCGCTGGAACCACCGAACGCCGCGATGATCGGGTTGATGAAGTTGTTGCTGAACGCGGTGACTATCGCGGTGAACGCGGTGCCCATGACGACGGCGACCGCGAGATCGACGACGTTGCCGCGCATGATGAAGGCTTTGAAACCTTTCAGCATTCCTGTGGTCTCCGATCCGGTGAGAGGTCACTTTCGACGGTCTGCCCGATGCTAAACCGGACTTCGGCGCCTCGTGCGGCCTCGCAATTTTCGACCGGGTCCACTCGTGTCCGCGACCGCTAGTGAAAGACGACGGTGAGCGCGCTCGACAGCGAAGCAGCCGCGACAGCGGTGGCCTGCGCGGCGGGCAGCGCGACCATGACCATGCGTTCGGTATCGCGGACATCCGCGGCGTCGGACACCAGCACTACGGCGGCATCGATGGCCAAGGTGCGCGCCACCGGTGCGGACTCGCTCTCGTCGCCGTCCGGCAAGGGGTTCGGCTCGGTGGCGGCTACGACGTCCACGCGGTCACCCGAGCGCAGCAGTCCGGCCACGCCCCGATCGGCGAGCCGGATCGGGACGATCCGGGCGTCGGAGGAGCCGGCCGCGAGTTCGGCGAGGCGAGCGCCGAGCACCCGGACATCGGTGATCGGTTCGCCCGCGCGGGCGGCACCGGCGAGCGTCCGGCCGACCGCGAGATCGGGTGTGCGCAACGCCCCGCTGGGCACGGTGCCCGCGTCGTGACCGATCGAGCGGAGGTCGTCCGGCGCGAGGGTCCGCCCGGACGGGAGGTCGCGCGCCGCGACGATGATCGCGACCCGCTCCGAGCGAGGGTCACCGCGGACCGCGACGGCGACCGCAAGCAGGGCGAGCGCGGCGGCCAGAATGCGGCGAGCGCGGACGGTATTTGTCCAACGAGGGCGGATCAGGCCCGGTAGACGATCGAAAACCGTCGTTCCCAGTCGAGTCCGGGAGGGGCGAGAGCGGGCGGATCGCGGAGCGGCCATTCGGCCACGTTAGGTCGCCCGGAACGGTCCGAAGGGGGTGCCAAGCAAGCTGTGGACAACTCGGGTGCTGTCCACAATTACGCGCAGCGACTTGCGCTCGGGCGCGGGATCAGCTCGCGACGGCGGCGGGCTTGGGGGAGCTGGTTGACGACTCGGTCTTGGTCGACGAGGTGGACTCACTCTTGCTGGAGCTGCCCGAACCGGAGCTGCTGTCCGAGGAGCTGGACGATGCGGACTCGCTGGCGGTGGAGCCCGAGCGGCTGTCGGTGCGGTAGAAGCCGCTGCCCTTGAAGACGATGCCGACGGAGTTGAAGAGCTTGCGAAGCTTGCCCGAGCACTCGTTGCACTGGGTCAGCGAGTCGTCGGTGAAGGACTGCACGATGTCGAACCGGTTGTCGCACTCGGTACAGGCGTACGAATAGGTTGGCACTGGATCCTCCACGGGTATACACGCAAGTGTTGGCACTCTACCGTCCACAGTGCCAACGGTGCCAGTTGGGCGGTTATTCCTGGGCAATCCCGCCGGCGACCCGGCTCTCTTGTGCGTCCAGCCGGACCAGCCCGGCGCCCGGCGTCAGCGCCCAGCCGACCCGGTGATCGTGCGCCTCGTTGGGCAGCTGCGCCACCAGCTCGTGGTCGTACACCACCGCCACGATCCTGGCCTCGGGCGCGGCCAAGCCGAGCGTGCGGTCGTAGAACCCGGCGCCGCGACCGAGTCGCACACCACGGCGGTCCACCGCGAGCGCGGGCACCAGCAGCCAAGCCGCCGAGGCAACCTCTTCCGGAGGCAGCACGGTGCCGTCCGGCTCGCGTAACCCGAAAGGTGCGCTGACAAGTTGCTCGACGCCGGTGAACTCCGCCCACCGCATCGGGCCGGGCTCGCGGGCCACGGGTAACAACACGCGTGCGCCCGCCGACAGCAATGCAGTCACCAAATCGGTCGAACCGGGCTCGCGCCGGGTCGGTACATACGCGCACACCGTCGCACCCGCGACCGGCAACGCCGCGGCGTGCCGGGCCAGCGCCTCGTCCGCCTCGGCCGTGCTGGTGGCGGTCAGCTCGGCGCGTGCGGTGAGAACGTGTTTGCGCCACGCGGGTTTGTCCACTGGCTCGGCGGGCATTCTCACCGGGCCAACCCTAGGCTCTCCAGACGTCCTCCCAGGGTGTTGGCGGCGTACTGCCGGGTTCAGGTGCTTTGCGACAGATAAGGTGTGGCCATGACAGCTGCCGAGAAGACCCACGACGCCTGCTTCACGACGGCTGTGGTGCCCGCTGCGGGCCTCGGTACGCGGTTTCTGCCGGCCACGAAGACGGTGCCGAAGGAGCTCCTGCCGGTCGTCGACACGCCCGGCATCGAACTTGTTGCCGGTGAGGCCGCGGACTCCGGCGCCCGCCGATTGGTGATCGTGACCTCGCCCGGCAAGAACAGCGTCGTCGCCCACTTCGTCGAGGATCTCGTGCTCGAACACAAGCTCGAGGAGCGCGGCAAGTTCCAGCTGCTCGAGAAGGTGCGCCGCGCGCCCGGGTTGCTCGACGTCAACGCGGTGGTACAGGACGAACCACTCGGACTCGGGCACGCCGTCGCCCAGGTGGAGCACATACTCGACCCCGACGAAGACGCGATTGCCGTGTTGTTGCCGGACGATCTCGTGCTGCCCCGCGGCGTGCTCGACGTGATGTGCCGGGTGCGGCGCAAGCGCGGCGGCAGCGTGCTGTGTGCCATCGACGTGCCCAAGGATCAGGTGAGCGCGTACGGCGTCTTCGACGTGGAAACCGTGCCCGATGCGGTGAATCCGAACGTGCTCAAGGTCAACGGCATGGTGGAGAAGCCGGCGATGGAGGACGCGCCGTCGACGTTCGCGGCGGCCGGGCGCTACATCCTCGACCGCAGCATCTTCGACGCGCTGCGCCGCATCGAGCCCGGCGCGGGCGGCGAACTGCAGCTCACCGATGCGATCTCGCTGCTGATCGCGGAGGGTCATCCGGTGCATGTTGTGGTGCATCGCGGCGCCCGCCACGATCTCGGAAATCCGGGCGGCTACCTTCGTGCCTCGGTCGACATCGCTTTGGACAGCGACGAATACGGCCCGGCACTGCGAGAATGGCTCGAACATCGGCTCAGCCCCGACTGGGCGCCGCAGCTGACCCACTACGAGTAACACACCACCCCGGGCCGACCCGTCGCCCGGTATGAATGGAAGATCCGTTGCGTTGGGCGGGGTGAATGTACCGTTCACCCCCTCTAACGCACCACATCTTCCATTCACGGTGGGCCAGGAAGGGAGTCATGCGCTCGGTCGAGGAGCAGCAGGCGTTGGTTACCGCGGCGGCTGTCGCGCCGCGACCGGTGCGCGTCGCGATTTCCGAAGCACAGGGATTGCTGTGCGCCGAGGAGGTTGTCACCGAGCGGCCGTTACCCGGTTTCGACCAGGCCGCCATCGACGGCTACGCGGTCCGCAGCGTCGACGTGGCACTGGCGGGCACCGATATCCGCGGCGAGGAGGGTGAACCCGCCGAGCTGACCCTGCCCGTGGTGGGCGAGGTGGTGGCGGGGTCGCGGCAACCCATCCGGCTGCAGCCGCGCCAGACCGTCCGGGTGGACACCGGTGCGCCGATGCCGACGCTCGCGGACGCGGTGCTCCCGCTCGACCGCACGGACGGCGGCCGGGCGCGGATCAAGATCTACAAGGCGGTCCGCTCCGGCGATTTTGTCCGCCGGGTCGGCGACGACGTGCAGCCCGGTGATGTGGCGGTCCGGTCCGGGACGATCATCGGGGCCGCGCAGGTGGGTCTGCTCGCCGCCGTGGGACGCGACAAGGTGCTGGTGCACCCGCGCCCGCGGCTGTCGGTCATCTCGGTCGGCAGCGAGCTCGTCGACATCGACCGCACGCCCGGTGGCGGGCAGGTCTACGACGTGAACTCCTATGCGCTCGCCGCGGCCGGTCGCGACGCCGGCGCGGACGTGAACCGGGTCGGCATCATCGCCGCCGATGCCGGCCGGTTGCGCGAGGTCGTCGAGGGGCAGCTGATCCGGTCGGAAGTGGTCGTGATCGCCGGCGCCGTCGGCGGTGGCGTGTCCGAACTGGTCCGCGACGCCCTCGCCGATCTCGGCGACCTCGACATCGGCCGGATCGCCATGCATCCCGGCTCGGTGCAGGGCTTCGGCCGCCTCGGCCGCGACGAGGTGCCGACCTTCCTGCTGCCCGGCAACCCGGTCGGCGCGCTGGTGGTGTTCGAGGTGATGGTCCGCCCGCTCATCCGGATCGCGCTCGGCCGACGGCAGCCGATGCGTCGCATCGTGCGGGCCCGCACGGTCGCGCCGATCACGTCCATCGAGGGGCGCAAGGGTTATCTGCGGGCGCAGCTGATGCGCGACGAGGTCACCGGCGAATTCCTGGTGCAGGCACTGGGCGGGGCGCCCGGCGCGACCTCCCATTTGCTCGCCACGCTCGCCGAGGCGAACTGTCTGGCGATCGTGGAGCCCGACATCACCGAGGTGCGTACGGGCGACGAGGTCGAGGTCGCCTTTCTCGCGCAACGTGGATGAGGTAGTAGTCGAGCGGTGGGAACCACTCCGATGCGCATGACCGGTCATCCCGGCTGGCCTGCCGAGCTCGGGCCGCTCCGGGTCGCCGCCGGGACGGTCACGCTGCGGCCGATCCGGCTGCGCGATGCCGGCGCCTGGTCCCGGATCCGGATCCGGGACCAAGATCATCTGCGGCCGTGGGAGCCGACCGGCGCTGGTCCGTGGGATGCGCGTCATCATGCGTCGAGTTGGCCCGGGCTCTGGTCGAGTCTGCGTTCGGAGGCACGCAAGGGCCGGATGATCCCGCTCGCCATCGAGCTCGACGGCTCGTTCTGCGGACAGCTGACGGTGGGCAGCATCGTGCGCGGCGCGCTGCGTTCGGCGTGGATCGGGTACTGGGTGGCCAAGGACGTCGGCAACCGCGGAGTCGCCACGGCCGCGCTCGCGCTCGGCCTCGACCACTGCTTCGGGACGGTCGGCCTGCACCGGGTGGAGGCGACCGTGCGGCCGGAAAACCTGGCCAGCCAGGCGGTGCTGCGCAACGTCGGTTTTCGCGAGGAGGGCCTGCTGCAGCGCTATCTCGACGTCGACGGCGCGTGGCGCGATCACCTGCTGGTCGGGATGACCGTGGAGGAGATCGCAGGAACGGTCACCGACCGGCTCATCCGTAGTGGCAAGGCAAGCTGGGCGTAACGAATCGTGTTACTTCTGTGACACGAGTTGTAGGCGTGGTGCGGCGCGCCTGCCCTGTCCGCCCCGGCTTCCGCATTAGCCTTTGCAGGTCAGTAGTGTCTTCGCGCCGCTGCCAGACGGGAGGTATCCGGCCGCATGCCGAACTCGTTCCTGTGGATCGGCCTCGTCGCCATGTGGGTCTTCGTGTTGTTCCCGATGCTGGCCGACCGGCATCCGCGAATCCGGCAGACCACCGACGCGACCCTGTCCATCCGGGTGCTGCATCGCGGCGGATCGAGGCGCAAACCTGCGCGCGGTCCGGCGTCGGGACACGAGAGCGACCCGAACTGGCAACGCGCCACGCGCGATCGGCGTACCCATTCCCGAGGGATCGAGGCGGAGGACCCGATGGATAACCACGCTGCCGAAACTGAGCTCGACCACGACACCGAAGACGCCGGCGTCGCCGACACCGGCGAGACGGAAACCGCACCGCCCGGCGAGATCCGGCACGGTGAGGCTGTCGCGGCCGAGACGCCGACGGAAGTGTCTGCGGCAGAAGATGATCCGAGTCAGAGCGACGCCGGACCGCAGCAGCCGAACCGCAGCGTCCCGGTGCGCCGCGGCCGGGGCGGGTTCGATCCGGAAGCCGACGCCATCGCGCGCGCCGCACGATATCGCTTCCGACAGCGGGCCGTGCTCGCGCTGCTGCTTGCCGCCATCATGTCGGCCGCGGTCGCCCTGATCGCAACGCCGACCGTGTGGTGGGTGTGCGGTGCGTCGGTCGCGATGCTCGGCGGGTATTTGAGCTACCTGCGCCGGCAGGTCCGGATGGAGGAGGAAATCCGCCGCCGCCGGATGGCGCGGCTGGCGCGGGCCCGCCTCGGGGTCGAATCGACGACCGACGCGGAACTCGCCCTGGTGCCTGCACGATTGCGTCGTCCCGGTGCGGTGGTGGTCGAGGTCGACGACGAGGATCCCGCGTTCGAGCATCTGGCCCACCCGACGGTTGCGGCGCATTCGGACCTCGCGGCCGAGGCCGAAATGCGGGCTGCCTCCGGTCAGTAATCGTTCGCATTCGGCCTGGTCAGGATGCGATTCGGAAGTCCGGGCAGTCGCCTGCTAGAGTTTGCGAGCGCGGTCGGCGAAAGCGGACCGCAAGGGGCTGTGGCGCAGTTGGTAGCGCGCTTCGTTCGCATCGAAGAGGTCAGGGGTTCGATTCCCCTCAGCTCCACCCCATCACGGCGGTTCCGGTCCGGCAGGACGGAGCCGCCGATCTGTTTTCTGGACTGCGCTCCGCGCGGTGGCCGGGATGCGCCGCGCGCCGCTCGGCACTAATCTCAACTGAGGATTTGCGAGTCATCAAGGTTCCTGCCTTGTTTGCGGACAGCGTCGTCTATTTTCGACCTCTGCGCGAGCCAATTTGGTTGATGTGTGAAACACAACGGTCGGTTTGTGCGACACGAAAGTAGTCGGGCGGTCTGATCGTGCGAGGGCTTCCGCCCGCCGAATCGAATTACCAAACGGGTCTACGAACCTAGAGGGACGGAGTCTCCTATGGAATACGCGCACGACCACACTGGGTCGACAATCGCGATCACCACGCGATTGTCCGGCCCCCGATTGGCAGAGATTTCCGAATACGTCGCCGAGACGAGCGGTCCGAACGGCTCCTCGGTGTGTTTCGAGGGCTTCGAGGGCAGCTTTCCGAAGTTCTCGGTCCGCGGTACCGGTAACCCCGAGACCGACCTACGATTCCACGTCGCGATCGCCAATCTCGGTCGCGGCTCCACCGGGCACATCGAGATCGACAGCAGTCCCGCGGTGCCCGCGAGCGTGGCGGATTGTTACGCCGCGTATTTCCGGTTCATGGAGCGCCTCGGCGACATCGTCCGCCTGGAGGATCCCGCCGCACAGGTCTTGGTCGACTGACCAACAAAGCGATACCTCTGCCATAGCGCGCGTGCGTATTTCGGCGTCGGGCATGATGCCGACCGGGGGTTCGCGGTGAATCCCCGTGAGGGGAAACCGCGAATGAGTACGGGCAGTGCGATCGCCGTTGCGGTCACCTTCGTCTGGCTGGGCATGGTCATGGCGATCTCCTTTCTCGAAGCGCCACTGAAGTTCCGGGCACCGGGCATCACGATCCCACTCGGGCTCGGCATCGGACGCTTGGTATTTCGCGCCCTCAACACCGTCGAAGTGCTAATGGCGGTGGTGGTCGGGTTCGCAATGCTGACCGATCCGCCCAACGCGACAGCGACGGTCGCCCTCCTGGTGGCGATCCTCGTGCTCGTCGCTCAGGTGGTCGGCGTCCGGCCGCAACTCACCCGGCGATCCGACGCCGTGCTCGCCCGTCGCTCCGACGGCGTAGCCACCGGATTCGACGAACCCCGCTCGCATGCCCATTACGTCTATGTCGGCCTCGAACTGGTCAAGGTGATTGCACTGCTCGTCGGCGGTATCGCGATGCTGGCCTCGGTGTAGGAATTCCGTGGGATTCACACGCGCGCAACTCGAGGCATTTCACGGCGCAGAAATCGACGATCTGATCGGCTCGCACTGCGCGCTGCTTTTTGTCGGCATCAATCCGGGCCTGTGGACGGCCGCCGTCGGCGCGCATTTTGCGCGGCCGGGAAATCGGTTCTATCCGGCGCTGTTTCGCGCCGGAATCATCGAGCGACCGATCGATCCGTCCGCGGGCATGTCGGCCGCCGACTCGAAGCTGCTGACCGGTCGCGGAATCGGCATCACCAACCTCGTCGCGCGGGCCACCGCTCGCGCCGACGAACTCGACGCCGACGAACTGCGCGCCGGGGCGGCGACGCTGACTCGCACCGTCGAACGAGTCCGCCCGGCAGTGGTCGCCTTCGCCGGAATCACCGCCTACCGCACGGCTTTCGGTGAGCGGGGCGCTCGGCCGGGCGCGCAGCAGCGCACCCTCGCCGGCGTGCCGGTGTGGGTGGTGCCGAACCCGAGCGGGCTCAATGCGCACGAGACTGTCGACTCGCTCGCCGTCGCCTACCGCGCGGCGGCCGTGGCGGCGGGCATAGCGGTAATCGATCGAACCTGATATCGCACCCGCGCCTAGATTGAGAGCGTGGTGCAAACACCAGACGGCTCGCAGGCCGGTCCGGCCGACTCGGCGGCGGCAGCGGACCTGCTCGCCCAGCTGCGGGCCAGCGAAGCGGCGGTACGGGCACTGCAGCACTCCGCAACCCACGACGATCTCACCGGACTGTGGAACCGCCGCGCGCTGCGCGCCCACCTGGACGAGCGGCTCGGCGCCGGTGCGCCCGGCCCGGTGGCGGTGCTCTTCCTCGACATCGACCGGCTCAAGGCGGTCAACGACACCATGGGCCACTCGGCCGGTGACGCGCTGATCTGCCGGCTCGCCGACAGCCTGGTCGACAATGTCGAGGACGCGGACATGGTGGCGCGCATCGGCGGCGACGAGTTCGTCATCGTGCCGCACCGCGCGCTCGCCGCCGACGCGGCCACCGCGGAGGCAGACCGGATTCGCCGCGCGGTCACCGAGGACCTGCACTGGGGAGCCGATTCGATCGGCCGCGGCGTCAGCGTCGGGGTCGCTGTCGAGACACCCGGCGAAGTGACTCCTGCGACCGCCCTCGAGAACGCCGACCGCGCCGTGCTCGCGGCGAAATCCTTCGGTGGCGACCGGGTGACCGTCTTCTGCGACCGGATGCGCGCGGACGCGCGGCTCGCCGCCGACGTCGAGCGCGACCTGCCACGCGCCCTGAACGATGGCTCGTTGCAGCTGCACTACCAGCCCGAGGTGGATCTGCGGACCGGTCGGGTGCACGCGCTGGAAGCGCTGCTGCGCTGGCACCACCCCACTCGCGGCGCGCTGTCGCCGGAGACCTTCGCGCCGCTCGCCGAGGCGACCAGCCAGGGCGCCCGGCTCGGGCGCTGGGTGTTCGCCCGGGCCTGCGCCGACTTCGCCCGATGGCGGGCCGCCGGCCTGGCGCGCGATGTGCTCCTGCGGGTGAACGTCTCACCCGCGCAGCTGGTCTGTGCGGGGTTCCGGGACAACGTCGCTGCGACCCTGTCCGAGTCCGACGTGCCGGGCCCGGCGCTGTGCGTGGAGCTGACCGAGCACGAGATGGTGCGCGACCTGCCGAGCACCCAGGCCACCTTGGTCGCTGTCAAAGAGCTAGGTGTGCAGGTGGCCATCGACGACTTCGGCGTCGGGTTCAGCTCCTTCGCCCAGCTCAAAAGCCTTCCCGTGGACGGCATCAAGATCGACCGCAGCTTCGTGCGCCGGCTCGGCGTCGACCCGTCCGACCATGCCATCGTGCGGGCGGCGACCGGGCTCGCCAACGGTCTCGGGCTGCACCTCACCGCGGAAGGGGTGGAGACGACGATCGCGGCGCGGGCGCTGGTCGACATCGGCTGCTACCACGCGCAGGGATTCCTGCCGGCGCGCCCGATGCCGAGCGCCGATGTGCCCGCGGTACTGCGGCCCGGCGCCCTCGACCCGCAACGCTGGCTGCGCCGGTAAGCCCGCCGGCCAGACTTCCCGCGTCGTTCACCCGCCGTTGTCGCCACTGTGGCCCGGCCGGCGAATCCTGACGCGGTGCGGATCGTTCAGCTGGCGAACTTCTACGGTCCGCGTTCCGGCGGCCTGCGGACCGCGCTCAACCACCTCGGCGCGGGCTATCACGAGCGCGGCCACGAGGTGGTGCTTGTCGTGCCGGGGGAGCGGGCGGGCGAAGAGGTGTTGCCGAGTGGGGTCGCCCGGATCACACTGCCCGCGCCGCGACTGCCGTGGACCGGCGGATACCGTGCCGCCGACCCGCGCCGGGTCGCCGACGTGCTGGCGGCGCTGCGCCCGGACGCGCTCGAGGTATCCGACCGGCTCACCCTGCGTGGATTCGGGGCCTGGGCGCGCAGGCGCGGCGTGGCGTCGGTGATGATCTCCCACGAACGGCTGGACAGGCTGCTCGGGCAGGTGCTGCCCGGCACGGCCGCGCGGCGGATCGCCGACCTCGCCAACCGGCGCAGCGCCGATGCCTACGACACCGTCGTGTGCACCACCGAATTCGCCCGCCAGGAGTTCGCCCGGATCGACGCACCGAACGCGCGGCTCGTCCCGCTCGGCGTCGACCTCGACCTGTTCGCCCCGCACCGCCACGACGGTCTGCTGCGCGACCGGCTCGCCGGTGCGGATCTCCTGCTCGTGCACTGCGGCCGGCTCTCGTTGGAAAAGCGGGTGGACCGCAGCATCGGCGCCGTGCGGGCGCTGCAGCGCGCCGGACTGCCGGCCCGGCTCGTGGTGGCCGGGGACGGCCCGCGCCGTGCGGCACTGCAGCGGCGCGCCGGCGATCTGCCGGTGAGCTTCACCGGGTTCATCCACGACCGCGCGCGGCTCGCCACGCTGCTGGCGACCGCCGATGTGTCACTCGCGCCCGGCCCGCACGAGACGTTCGGTCTCGCCGCGCTGGAGGCGCTCGCCGCGGGCACACCGGTGGTCGCGAGCAAATCGTCTGCGCTGGCCGACATCGTCACTGCGGACAGCGGTGCCGTCGCGCCCGACTCGGCCGGTGGCTTCGCCGGCGCGATCGCCGACATCGCCGCGCGCCCGGTGCCGCAGCGCCGCCGCGGCGCGCGCGAGCGTGCCGAACAGTTCGGCTGGCCCGCCTCCGTGGACGGCATGCTGGTTGCGCTGGGCGCTTGATACCGACCCGGTGACGGCCGCGCTTCTGCCGTATTGTGAGCGCCCTCACGGGGTACCCTGCGGAGAACAGTCCCCGGCGCCGACTGCAAAGGACGAGCCGTGATCGGAACCCTGAACGAGAAGAAAACTCTGATCACCGGCGCGGCCAGCGGAATCGGCCGGGCCACGGCGGTGGCAGCGGCAGCCAAGGGCGCCGAGCTTTTTCTCACCGACATCAACGAGCATGGCCTCGCCGAGACCGTCGAACTGGTCGTCGCCCAGGGCGGCACCGTCAGTCTCACCAAGGCGCTCGACATCACAGAGTACGACGCGGTCAGCGGGTTCGCCAAGGAGGTCTACCAGCAGTTCGGCAGCCTCGATGTGGTGATGAACGTGGCCGGCGTCTCGGCCTGGGGGACGGTGGAAAATCTCGAGCACCGGCACTGGCAGGCGATGATCGACGTCAACCTGATGGGCCCGATCCACGTCATCGAATGCTTCCTCCCACCAATGATCGAAGCCCGCCGAGGCGGTGCCCTGGTCAACGTGTCCTCGGCGGCGGGACTGCTCGCCCTGCCTTGGCACGCCGCTTACAGCGCCAGCAAGTTCGGTGTGCGTGGCATCTCCGAGGTACTGCGATTCGACCTCAAACGGCATCGCATCTCGGTGCACCTGGTGGTTCCCGGCGCCGTCCGCACCCCGTTGATGGACACCTTCGAGGTGGCCGGCGTGGACATGAACGACGACCGGGTGCAGCGCTACGTGCACGCCTTCGACAAGCGTGCTGTCTCGCCGGAGGACGCGGCCAAATCGATCCTCAAGGGCGTCGAGCGCAATCACTTCCTGATCTACACGTCCAACGACATCCGGTTCGGCTACTGGTGGGCGCGCAAGTTCGCGCCGCCCTACGAGTTCGTCATGCAGTGGGCGAACAACCGGTTCAGTCGTTTCCTGCCGCCGGCGTAGCGCGTGCCGGCTGGTTGAGCTCCACGTCGAGCACGCGTGCGCCCGGTCCGCGTTCGGCGAGCCGGTCGTGACTGTTCACCAGCGTGCAGCTGGCCAGCGAGAGGCAGCCGCAGCCGATGCAGCCGGTCAGGTCGTCGCGCAGCCGGGTCAGCTGGGTGATCCGTTCGTCGAGGTTGGTGCGCCAGGTGGTGGACAGCCGGGACCAGTCCTTCCGGGTCGGCGTGCGTCCCTCGGGCAGCGTGTCGAGCGCCGCGCGGATCTCGGCGAGCGGAATGCCGACGCGCTGGGAAATCCGGATGAACGCGACCCGGCGCAGCGTTTCGCGGTGGTAGCGGCGCTGATTGCCGCTGGTGCGCCGGCTGGCGATGAGCCCCTCGCGTTCGTAGAAGTGCAGCGCGGAGACCGCCACCCCGCTGCGCTCGGAGAGCTGTCCGGGGCTGAGCTCCTTGGTCTTCCAGTCCGGCATCAGCATGCGCGGCGTCCCTCCCATTGCGGTAATACCTAAACAATAGTCTAGGTATTTCGGGGCTGCCCGGCCGAAGTTGCGTACTCGGCCGCGGGTCGCTGGCTTAGCATCGTGACCATGAGGTCCGGGCACGACGGTGCGCGGCCGCGCTGGATCCGGGTGTCCGGAGCGGTGCTGCTGCTCGCCTTCGTGCTGCCCTTCCTGGTCCGGATCCCGGTGCTGCTGCTCGCCGTCGGCGTGCTTGGGGCGTGCGTCATCGCGACGATGCTGCCGGAACGCACCGAACGCACCGAACGCGCGGCGCCCGCACCGCGCCGCCTGCCCGACGGCGCCGATCTCGCGCAACGCTGGCTCGACGCCCAGACCGCGCTGATGCAACTCGACGACGAATGGCTCTCCTTCGTCACCGACCCCGAATCGTTGTTTCTCACCCGCCCGTTGCTGCTCGACCGTGCGGACCCGGTGATCGGCGAGTACCACCGCGCCTGGGATGCCGCCAAGACTGCCGCCGCGCGGCACCCGCTCGGCGAGGGGGGCATGACCGCGGTCGACCTCACCCGCCTGGAGCGACGCGTCACCGCCGCGTGGGACGCGTGGCTGCGAGCCGACGCCCGCGCGCGTGCCGTCGGCCTGGACAACTTCCGCAGCGGCGAGCGGGTGGCGTTGCGCCGGTCGCGCAAGATCATTGCCTTGATGGACGATCCGGCCACCACCCCGGCCTTCCGTGACGAACTGCTCACCGCGTTGCGCCGGGCGCTCGACCAGCTCGAAACGATCCGGATCAGCACGCACGACCTGCGCCGGATTCCGGAGCTGATGACGATGGATCTGCGCGAACTCGAATAGCTGCGCTTCGAACCGGTGAAACCCGTAGTGCGCGGCTACCGTTGACCCCATGAGCACGGCTGACGGTCCCGATCCCGTGGTGCTCGGCGCGAACTCGGAAGTGGGCCGGCTGCGCGCCGTGTTGCTGCACCGCCCCGGTGACGAACTGCGCCGCCTGACCCCCCGCAACAACGACCAATTGCTCTTCGACAGCGTCCCGTGGGTGGACCGTGCCCAGGCAGAGCACGACGCCTTCTCCGAGTTGCTGCGCGGCCGCGGCGTCGAGGTGCTGCTGCTGGCCACGGCGCTCACCGAAACGTTTGCCGCCAGCGGCGCCGCCCGCATCCAGGGCATCAGTGCCGCGGTCAACCCGCGCCGGCTCGGGCACACGCTGGCCGACGAACTCGCTGCCCATCTGCGCGGCGTGGCCCCGGCCGAACTGGCGACCGTGCTCACCGCCGGAATGACGTTCGACGAGTTGCCGTTCGGGCCGACCGGGATGTCACTGGTGCGCCGCATGCATCACGGCGGCGACTTCGTCATCGACCCGCTGCCCAACCTGCTGTTCACCCGGGACTCGTCGTTCTGGATCGGGGAGCGCGTCGCGATCACCTCACTCGCCCTGCCCGCGCGGGTGCGCGAAACCTCGCTCACCGACCTGATCTACGCGTTCCATCCGCGCTTCCTCGGGGTGCGCCGCGCCTACGAATCGCACACCGCGCCCATGGAAGGCGGCGATGTGCTGCTGCTCGCGCCGGGGGTGGTGGCCGTCGGTGTCGGCGAACGGACCACCCCGGCGGGTGCGGAAGCATTGGCACGCAGCCTCTTCGACGACAACCTCGCGCACACCGTGCTGGTTGTGCCGATCGCGCAGAACCGGGCGTCGATGCACCTGGACACGGTGTGCACGATGGTCAACGTGGACGCGGTGGTGATGTACCCGGCGATCCAGGACACGTTGACGGCATTCACCATCTACCGCGAGGACGGTGTGGTGAAGATTCGCGGTGCCGACCCGTTCCTCGACGCGGCCGCGAAGGCGATGGGGATCGGCAAGCTGCGCGTGATCGACACCGGGCTCGACAGCATCACCGCCGAACGCGAACAGTGGGACGACGGCAACAACACCCTCGCGATCTCGCCCGGCACGGTGGTCGCCTACGAGCGCAACGTCGAAACCAACGCGCGCCTCGAAGCTTCCGGGATCGAGGTCCTGCGGATCAGCGGTTCGGAACTCGGGTCGGGCCGGGGTGGGCCGCGGTGCATGTCGTGCCCGATCGCGCGCGACCGGATCTAGCGGCTACAGGATTTCGGTGACCGACGCGGCTGGGCGAGCCAGCCGGGTGCCCTTGTCGGTGACCACGATCGGCCGCTCGATCAGGATCGGGTTGTCCACCATCGCCGCGAACACCGTCTCCTCGTCGGCGTCGGCGAGACCGAGCTCTTTGTAGAGCGACTCCCGCTTGCGTACTGCCTGGCTCGGCTGCAGCCCCGCGTCGTCGAGCAGCTTGCGCAACCCGTCGCGCGTCGGTGGCGTCTTCAGATACTCGATGATCGTCGGTTCTACACCCGCGTCCCGGATCGTCTCGAGTACTGTGCGGGAAGTGCTGCAGCGCGGATTGTGGTAGATCGTGGCGGACTTCGGCATGGTCGCCATCTTGCCAACAAACCACCGCGCCAATCGAGAGGAGCGCGCATGTCGCGGATCGTTATCGCAGGCGGGCACGGCCAGATCGCCCGGCATCTGATCGGGCTGCTGGCCGCCGACGGACACGAGGCCGTCGGATTGATCCGCAACCCCGAACACGGCGACGAGGTGGCGCGGTGGGGCGGACAGCCGCGCCTGCTCGACCTCGAGCATGCCGACGTGAGTGAGGTGACACCGGCGGTGACGGGTTCGGACGCGGTGGTATTCGCCGCGGGGGCAGGGCCGGGCAGCGGCACGAAGCGCAAGGACACCGTGGACCGCGCGGGATCGGTGCTGCTCGCCAACGCCGCCGAGCAGGCCGGGGTGCGCCGGTTCATCCAGATCAGCGCGTTCGGCGCCGGTGCACCGGTCGACGAGAAGCTCGACGAAACCTGGCAGGCCTACATCCGGGCCAAGACCGCCGCCGAGGAGGATCTGCGTCGCCGAAGGACACTCGACGCGACGATCCTGCGGCCGGGCCGGCTCACCGACGACGACCCGACTGGACTCGTCACGCTCACCAAGCCGCCCGCCGAGCGCGGCGACGTGACCCGTGCGGATGTCGCGGCGGTCATCGTCGCGCTGCTCGACGCACCGGCCACGGTGGGTAAGACACTGATGCTCACCGCAGGCGATACCCCGATCGCGGACGCGATCGCCGCGCTGTGACGGTGCCACCGTGAGACCCATCGTGATCGAGCACTACTCGAGCGTGCCGCCGCACGAGCAGCTGCGCCTCGCCATCGTGGCGCAGGTGCGCAGTGGTGACCTGCGCCCGGGGAACAAGATCCCCACCGTGCGGTCCTTGGCCGAGCAACTCGGCATCGCACCGAACACCGTCGCCCGCTCGTACCGCGATCTCGAGAAACTCGGCGTCGTCGAAACCCGGGGCCGCGCGGGCACATTCATCGCCAACACCGGCGACCCCACGATGGACGAGGCCGCGCGGGCCGCGGCCGGCTATGCGGAGACGGTGCGCAAGCTCGGCATCGCCGACGATGTGGCGCTGGACCTCATCAGGGCAGCACTGCGTTGAGGTGCTCGGAGCCTCGCTGCGCTGAAGGGCTCGGAGCCTCGCTGTGCTGAAAGATCACCGCCAGCTGGGCAACCACAGCTGCAGATGCCACATGTGCTGGGTGATCGGCAGCGCGGTCAGGATCGGGTAGAGCCAGATGAAGTTCGCGACGACCAGGCCGAGATATAGGCACACCGCGAGCAGACCGGTGCCACGACGCTCCCTGGTCGCGCGGGCCTTGCCGATGATCTGGCCGAGCGCCATCGCGACCAGCATGACGTAGAACGGCGCCATCGCCACCGCGTAGAAGTAGTACATCTGCCGGTCGAGGGTGAAGAACCACGGCACCAGCGCCGCGCCGTACGCCACCAACGCGGCGGCGTAGCGCCAATCGCGCCGAACCACGGTGCACCACAACGCCCAGCCGAGCACCGGCACCGCGATCCACCACAGCGCCGGGGTGCCGATCAGCATTACCGCCTTGACGCACTCCGCTTGGCCGCAGCCGCTCACGTTCGAGCCGTCCGCGTAGTAGTAGAGCATCGGCCGCAACCCCATCGGCCACGTCCACGGCTTCGATTCCCACGGGTGGTGATTGCCCGCGGAATTGGTCAGTCCCTCGTGGAACTCCAGGACGCCGCTCGAGTAATACCAGAGCGAGCGCAGCGCATCGGGCACGAATCCGAACGTGCCGCCGGTGCCGATCTTGGTACCGACCACGTGCCGGTCGACGCCGGTTTCGCTGGCGAACCACGGTCCGTAGGTGGCGATATAGACGAGCAGCGGGACGGCGACCAGCGCGTACAGCGCGGGTGCCACGTCGCGGCGCAGCGTGCCGATCCACGGCCGCGCGACCCGGTAGGCGTGGCGCGCAGCGACATCGAATGCGACGCACAAAAGGCCGAAGAACGCGATGAAGTACACGCCCGACCACTTCGTCCCGCACGCGAGACCGAGGCATAGGCCGGCACCGAATCGCCACCAGCGCACGCCGAGGCGCGGACCGAACGGCGTTGCCCCGATCCGCGATTCGACCGCGACGCGGGCCATCCGAAGGCGAACGTCGTCACGGTCGACGATCAGGCAGCCGAACGCGGCGGTGACGAACAGGGCCGTGAAGATGTCCAGCATCCCGATCCGGGACGAGACGAACGTGAGGCCGTCGACGATCAGCAGCAGGCCGGCGATCGCACCGACCAGGGTCGAGCGGGTCATCCGGCGCGTGATCCGCACGACCAGCAGCACCAGGATGGTGCCGGCGGCGGCGGAGGCGAAGCGCCAGCCCCAGCCGTTGTAGCCGAACATCGCCTCGCCGATCGCGATCAACTGTTTGGCCAGCGGCGGGTGCACAACGAGCCCGTAGCCGGGGTTGTCCTCCACACCACCGCCGGTCAGCACCTGCCAGGCCTGCGGTGCGTAATGCTTCTCGTCGAACACCGGGGTTCCGGCGTCGGTCGGGTAGTTCAGCATCGCGAACCGCGTGACCGCCGCGAGCGCCGTGACCACGAGCGTGACGATCCAACCGCGCTTGCGGTCGTCGGGCCCGAAGTTGGAATCCGGCCAGCGCGGGGCGGGCCGAACGGTGGACGTGGTGACGGCAGGGGCGGGTCGCTCGTCCGTCAGCTGTGTCACGCCCCGATCGTATGCTTTGGAGGAATCCGACCGAACATGGCGATGGGGGCCGCATGGAGCGCGACACGGGCCGCCTGGTGTTGGCCGGTACGCCGATGGGCGATCCGGGCGATGCGTCGCAGCGACTGCGCGATGCGTTGGGCGGCGCCGATGTTGTTGCAGCCGAGGACACCCGGCGCACCCGGATGCTGGCACGCGCGCTCGGCGTGCAGATCACCGGGCGCGTGGTGAGTTTCTATGACCACGTGGAGACCGAGCGGATCCCGATGCTGCTCGGCGAGATCGGTTCGGGCGCGACGGTGCTGCTGGTCACCGATGCCGGGATGCCGTCGGTGAGCGACCCGGGTTACCGGCTTGTCGCGGCCTGCGTCGCGGCGGATCTGCCGGTGACGTGCCTGCCCGGCCCGTCCGCGGTCACCACCGCACTCGCGGTGTCCGGGCTGCCCGTCGAGCGGTTCTGTTTCGACGGGTTCCCGCCGCGCAAACGGGGGCAGCGGCAGACCTGGCTGGCTGAGCTGCGCAGCGAGCGCCGCGCCGTCGTGTTCTTCGAGGCGCCGCACCGGCTCGCGGACTGCCTCGCCGACGCGGTCGAGGTACTCGGCGCCGGCCGACGCGCCGCGGTGTGCCGGGAGCTGACCAAAACCTACGAAGAGGTGCGCCGTGGCACCCTCGGTGAGCTCGCCGCCTGGGCCGCCGATGGCGTGCGCGGCGAGATCACCGTGGTGCTGGCCGGTGCCGAGCCGGAGGCCGTCGATGCGGAGTCGCTGATCGACCGGGTGGAAGGTCTGGTCGCGGCGGGTCTGCGGCTCAAAGATGCCTGCGCGGAGGTGGCCTCGGGCGGGGTGGGGAAGAAGGAGCTGTACGACGCGGTGCTCGCGGCGCGGAAGGACTGACCGCTCGCCATACCGCGGTGATCACGAGCAAATGGCCTCTCTGGCTCGGGTTTTGGGGGCCATTTGTTCGGCGTCGCGAGTTGGCTCCCAGGTTTGCAGAGTGTCGTTGCCGCGAGTCCGTCGAGCAGCCCGACGCATCCGCGGTCCGCCGGGGATCAGCAATGTGCCGATCGGTCCCTGTTCGGGCAGCGCCTCCGTCGCCACGAGCGCGAGACCGTTGTCCGGCACGGGCGAGCAGGTTGTTCGCGACCGAGAACACCTCGTTCGGGCCGACGACGTCGAGGGGCTGGATGTCGTCGAGAGCGACGAGCGGTGAGGTCAGGGCGCGAGAATCCGCGCGACGAACGGTGTCGAATCCGGCAGTGACGCAAGGACGGTGCCGGAATGGTCCTGGTCGGGATAGATGTGCAGCTCGACCGGCTGGTTGTTCGCGAGCATCTGCGCGTACAGGGACAGCGCCGACGGTGCGGGCACATCGGTGTCGCGCAGGCCCTGACCGAGGAAGACGGGCCGGTCGTAGCCGGTGTACGGGGTTCGCATGTACTCGGCGAGCGCGGCCTGCGCGCCGGGGATCGAGGCGAGCGGCTCGGCGAACAGCGTGCCGAACTGCTTGTTCGACATCAGCGCCGCCATGTCCGCGTAGCAGAGGGTGCGCGCCTGGTTGAGCACTTCGCGACCGGCCTGGGTCAGCACGGACGGCACGTCCAGATCGGGTCGCGCATCGCTGAATCCGGCAAAAATGTAGCCGGTGTACGCGTTGAGCGCGGCGGGCAGCGCCACCGGCGGGAATCCCGGACCGGCGAGTCCGACGAGGGTCTCGAAATTGGCGGGCGTGCCGGTCGCGACGACGCCGCGGTAGTCCAGGTCCGTCCCGGCGGAGAGCGCGCTCGCACGTTGTGCCGCGTTCAGCGCCGCGCCCGCACCCTGGGATTGGCCGACGAGTGCCCAGCGGTTCGCCAGCGGCAGGCCGAGCTGGTGCGCAGCCTTGACGGAGTCGACGATCGAGGTCGCCTCGGCCTGTCCGCTGAGGTAGCTCATCAGCCCCGGTGTGCCGAGACCGACGTAATCGGTGGAGACGACGACATACCCCTGGTCGAGCCAGTGCGAGAGATACGCCGTGTCGCGTGCGCTGCGCGGCAGTGCCGATGGAGTGCAGTCGTCACCGAGGCCGGTTGTGCCGTGCGCCCAGGCGATCACCGGGTAGCCGCCCGGCGGTGGGGCGCTCGTGGGCACGAACACCGCGCCGGTGCTCGTCGCGGGCGCGCCGTGGACATCCGGCGTCGAGTAGTGGATTCGGTAGGCCTGGGCGGCACTCGGTAGTCCAAGCTCGGGGGCCAATGCTGCCTGCGCGATCAGCGTTCCGGCCTGCGGAACCTGGCCGGTGTACTCGCGCACGTCGAGACCGGACCAGTTCGGTGTCGGTGCGGCGTCCGCGATCCCGCATACGCCGAGCAGCGCGGTGAGAGCCACTGCAAGGCCGACACTGGCCCGGAATATCGATCGCACAATCGAAGCTTATGCCCGGGCTCGAGCGGCCAGCCCGGAGTTGGCGTCTACTCCTCGACGAAGCGCGGAAATACCCCGCTCGGCGCGGGCAACTCCAAGCCGGGCGTGATCGGCGTGGCGATATCGGCGAATTGCCGCCCCTGCTGCGCGAGCAGATCGAGCAGTTTGGCCGCCGACCCCGGCATGACCGGCTGCACCAGGATCGACACGATCCGCACCATCTCGATGGTCACGTACAGCACCGTCTCCATCCGGGCGAAGTCGGTCTTGCGCAGCTTCCACGGCTCCTGCGCCGAGAAGTACCGGTTCGTCTCACCGAGCGCGAGCCAAATCGCCTCCAATGCCAGATGCAGTGCCTGCACGTCGAACTCGGCGCGCACACGATCGAGCAGCCCATTCGCGAGGTCGAGCAGCGCGCGGTCGTCGGCGGTGAACTCCCCGGGCGTCGGCACAGTGGCGTCGCAATTCTTCGCGATCATCGACAGCGAGCGCTGCGCGAGGTTGCCGAGCTCGTTGGCGAGATCGGCGTTGATCCGGTTGACGATCGCCTCGTGGCTGTAGCTGCCGTCCTGGCCGTAGGAGATCTCGCGGAGCAGGAAGAACCGCACCGCGTCGAGGCCGTACTGCTGCACCAGGGCGACCGGGTCGACGACGTTGCCGACCGACTTCGACATCTTCTCGCCCTTGTTGTAGAGGAACCCGTGCACGAAAACGCGCTTGGGCAGCTCGATCCCCGCGGACATGAGGAACGCGGGCCAGTAGACGGCGTGGAAGCGGGTGATGTCCTTGCCGATGATGTGCAGGTCGGCGGGCCAGAAGCGCTGGAAGGCCGCGGATGCGGTGTCCGGGAAGCCGACCCCGGTGATGTAGTTGGTCAGCGCGTCGACCCAGACGTACATGACGTGCTCGGGATGGCCGGGCACCGGCACACCCCAGTCGAACGTGGTGCGCGAGATGGACAGGTCCTTGAGCCCGCTGCGCACGAAGTTGGCGATCTCGTTGCGCCGCGTCGCCGGTTCGAGGAACTCGGGCCGGTCCTCGTAGAGCGCGAGCAGCTTGTCCTGATAGGCCGAGAGCCGGAAGAAGTAGCTCGACTCCTCGGTCCAGGTGACCGGCGTCTTGCTCTCGGTCGAGATGCGGGTGCCGTCGTCGAGCAGCGTCGTCTCACCCTCGGTGTAGAACGCTTCGTCGCGCACCGAGTACCAGCCGGCGTAGGTGTCGAGGTAGATGTCGTCGTTGGCGAGCATCCGGTTCCAGATCTCCGCGCACGCGAGCTGATGGTCCGCGTCGGTGGTGCGGATGAACCGGTCGAACGAGATGTCGAGCACCTTGTCCATCGCCTCGAACGCGTCCGAGTTGCGTGCGGCGAGCTGCTCGACCGGGATGCCCTCGGCCACCGCGGTCTGCTGCATCTTCTGGCCGTGCTCGTCGGTGCCGGTCATGAAGAACACGTCGAAACCGTCGAGACGCTTGAACCGGGCGATCGCGTCCGAGGAGACGTACTCGTAGGCGTGCCCGATATGCGGGGCGCCGTTCGGGTACGCGATCGCGGTCGTGATGTAGAAGGGTGGCTTCTCCGCTGTGCTCATGATGGCGACTACTTTAATCGCGTGCCTGATGGAACCCGCCCCGCGCCCGATCTGCCCGAGCCGCTTGCGCCGCTGATCGACGCGCACACCCACCTCGACGCGTGCGGTGCGACCGACGCGGAGTCGGTCAAGCAGATTGTGGACCGCGCCGAGTCGGTCGGTGTCGGTCGGGTGGTGACCATCGCCGATGACCTGGCCGCTGCCCGGTTCGCGGTCGAGGCGGCGCATTGGGACGAGCGGGTGTACGCCGCAACTGCCCTGCACCCGACCCGGGCGAATGTGCTCGACGACGCGGCGAAGTCCGAATTGGAACGGCTCGTCCGCGATCCGCGGGTGGTCGCGGTCGGGGAGACCGGCATGGACTACTACTGGCCGGGAAAGCTGGAGGGCTGTGCCGAGATCGAGGAGCAGATCGAGGCATTCCGCTGGCATATCGACCTGGCCAAGCGGGTCAAAAAGCCGCTGATGATCCACAACCGTGAGGCGGATCACGATTTATTGACCGTGCTGCTGGACGAGGGCGCCCCGGACACGGTCATCTTCCACTGCTTCTCCTCGGACGCGAATATGGCAACTGCCTGTGTCGAGGAGGGTTACGTGCTCAGCTTCGCCGGCACGGTGAGTTTCAAGAATGCCCGTGACCTGCGCGAGGCCGCGAAGATCGTGCCGGACGAGCAGATCCTCGTCGAAACGGACGCGCCCTTTCTGACCCCGCATCCGTTCCGCGGTGCCCCGAACGAGCCGTACTGCCTGCCCTACACGGTGCGGGCACTGGCCGCCGTACGTGATCAAAATCCCGAAGAACTCGCGCAACTGTGCACTCAGAATGCGCAACGCGTGTACAAACTGCGCTGACCTGGGACATTCGCCAGTATTCGGTTGTGATTGTCAAAAGGTGACTATTACCGTTTCGTAATGATTAAACGGCGAGGTGAGCGGCTATGAGTTGCCACGCCTTATCTGCGTCGTTATCGTCTCGTGATTATGGCGGCACTTTCACGTATCAACAACGCACGCTCCCCAATGCTCTACGCATCGCTCGCGGGAGTGCTCGTCACCCTCGGTGTCGGCGGCGCGGTAGCGGTCGCCGAGCACAAGACCGTCACGGTGGATGTCGACGGCGAGAAGACGTCGGTCGGCACCATGAGCGGCGATGTCGAGGGTGCCTTGAAGGCCGCCGGCTACACGCCGAGCGAGCGCGACGTCGTCGCGCCGTCCCCTGATTCGGATGTCCACGACGGCGACACCGTCGTTCTGCGCCGGGCCCGCGAGGTCGACCTGACCGTGGACGGGCAGGAGCGCAAGGTCTGGACCACCGCGCAGACCGTCGACGAGGCACTCAACCAGTTCCAGCTCGCCGGCGACGTACACGTCTCGGCATCGCGCGGCCAGCGCCTCCCGCTCGACGGCGCCGTGCTCGACGTGCTCAACGCGCGCAACGTCCGCCTGCTCGACGGTGCCGCCGCACCCACCGATGTGCGCCTCGCCGCACCCACAGTCGGTGAGTTCCTCGCCGCGAAGGGCGCCCCGCTCCAGCAGGGCGACACCGTCGTCCCGGCCCCGGACGCGCCGCTGACCGACGGCCTGCAGATCGCGGTCACCCGCAACCGCACCGAGACCCGCCTCGAGACCGTGCCGCTCGCGCCGCCGGAGAACGTCATCGAGGACCCGACCCTGAACCAGAGCCGCACCGTGGTGGAGAACCCGGGCGTGCCGGGCGTGCAGGACGTCACTTTCGCAGTGAACCTGGTCAACGGCCAGGAGATCGGCCGCAACCCGGTCGGCGCGAACGTCACCGTCCCCGCGCAGCCGAAGACCGTCCGCAAGGGCACCAAGCCGGGCACCGAGGTGCCGGCGGTTTCCGACGGTGCGACCTGGGACGCGCTCGCGCAGTGCGAGGCGACCGGCAACTGGCACATCAACACCGGCAACGGCTTCTACGGCGGTGTGCAGTTCGATCAGAACACCTGGGAGCGCCAGGGCGGGCTGCGCTACGCACCGCGCGCCGACCTCGCCACCCGCGAAGAGCAGATCGCAGTCGCCTCGGTCACCCGGGACCGTCAGGGCTGGGGTGCCTGGCCGGCCTGCACCAGCCGGCTCGGATACCGGTAACGAACCAGCAGCTTGCCGCGGCGGGCACCGGGATAATCGACCCATCGGTTAGATTCTCCCGGTGCCCGCCGCTTTGCTCGGTCCAGCCGAAGTTCGTGCGCTCGCCGCCGAACTCGGGGTGCGCCCGACGAAGACGCTCGGCCAGAACTTCGTCCACGACGCCAACACCGTGCGGCGCATCGTCGCGACGGCCGGGGTCGGCAGTGCGGACCGGGTCCTGGAGGTCGGCCCTGGTCTCGGTTCGCTGACGCTGGCGCTGCTCGACGTGGCCGGTTCGGTGGTGGCCGTCGAGATCGACCCGGTCCTGGCCGGACGCCTGCCGACCACGGTCGCCGACCGGGCTCCGGACCTCGCGGGCAACCTGCAGGTGGTTCGGGCCGACGCGCTGCGGGTGCATGCCGCCGATATTCCGGAAGCGCCGACCGCGCTGGTCGCGAACCTGCCCTACAACGTCGCGGTGCCGGTGCTGCTGACCCTGCTCGCCGAGTTCCCGAGTATCCGCACCACATTGGTGATGGTGCAGGCCGAGGTGGCCGACCGGCTCGCGGCCGCGCCCGGCAGCAAGATCTACGGCGTGCCGAGCGTGAAGGCCGGGTTCTTCGGCACGGTGCGCCGCGCGGGTGCGGTGGGCAGGCAGGTGTTCTGGCCGGTGCCGCAGGTCGAGTCCGGTCTGGTGCGCGTCGATCGGTACGCCGAACCGCCGTGGCCGATCGACGACGAGCACCGCAAGCGTGTCTTCGCGGTGGTGGACGCCGCGTTCGCGCAGCGGCGCAAGACATTGCGGGCCGCTCTCGCGGGCTGGGCCGGGTCGCCCGCCGAGGCCGAGCGCTATCTCCTTGCCGCCGGTATCGAGCCGTCTGCGCGCGGGGAAACGCTCGATACCGCCGCCTTCGTTCGGCTCGCCGCCACCCGATTCGAGGGCACCGCTACCTGAAGCGGCGCAACCGCAGGCTGTTCGTCACCACGAACACACTCGACAGTGCCATCGCCGCGCCCGCCAGCATCGGGTTGAGTAGGCCCGCCGCCGCGAGCGGGATCGCGGCCACGTTGTAGCCGAACGCCCACACCAGGTTGCCCTTGATCGTCGCGAGCGTGCGGCGCGAGAGCCGGATCGCGTCCGCGGCGCTACGCAGGTCACCGCGGACCAGCGTCAGATCGCTCGCCTCGATGGCGGCATCGGTGCCGGTGCCCATCGCCAGGCCCAGATCCGCCTGGGCGAGCGCGGCCGCATCGTTGACGCCGTCGCCCACCATGGCAACGGCCTTGCCCTGTTCCTGCAGGCCGCGCACGGTGTCGACCTTGTCGCTCGGCAGCACGCCCGCGATCACCGTGTCGATGCCGACCTGATCGGCGACGGCCTGCGCGGTCACCTCGTGGTCGCCGGTCAGTAGCACCGGGGTCAGCCCAAGCCGGCGCAGGTTGCGCACCGCCTCGGCGCTGGTGTCCTTGACCGCGTCGGCGACCACGAACACGCCGCGGGCGCGGCCATCCCAGCCCACCGCCACGGCCGTGCGGCCGAGTCGCTCCGCATCCGCCATGGCCGCGCGCGCCTCGTCGCCCGCGTCCAGGCCCTGTTCGGTGAGCAACGCGAGCCGGCCGACGAGCACCTTCCGGCCCTCGATGATGCCTTCGACGCCCAGCCCGCCATGTGCACGGAATTCGGCCACCGGGGGCAGGTCGTCCTCCGCGGCGGCCACGATGGCCCGCGCGACCGGGTGTTCGGAGCCGGACTCGACCGCCGCACCGAACCGGAGCAACTCGTCGCGATCGGGCCCGATGATGTCGACCAGGCTCATTCGTCCGGTCGTGACGGTGCCGGTCTTGTCCAGCACGACGGTGTCGACGCGGCGGGTGGATTCGAGGATCTCCGGGCTGCGGATGATGATGCCGAGCTGTGCGCCCCGGCCCGTGCCGACGAGCAGTGCCATCGGCGTCGCCAACCCGAGTGCGCACGGGCACGCGATGATCAGCACCGCCACCGCGGCACCGAAGGCGGCCTGTGCCGGGTCCCCGGCGATGAGCCAGCCGACCAGCGTGGCCAGCGCGATTGCGATGACGACCGGCACGAAGACCGCGGAGATGCGGTCGGCGAGCCGCTGCACCGGCGCCTTGCCGCTCTGCGCCTGGGTGACGAGTGCCGCCATCCGGGCGAGCTGGGTGTCCCGGCCGACCCGGGACGCCCGCACTCGCAGTAGCCCGCCGACGTTGACGGTGGCACCGGCAACCGTGTCGCCGTCGCCGACCTCCACCGGCATCGACTCCCCGGTGAGCACGCTGGTGTCGATGGCCGAGCTGCCCGACACCACGACGCCGTCGGTGGCGATCCGTTCGCCGGGGCGGACGACGAACTCGTCGTCGACCCGCAGTTGCGCGACCGGGATCCGTTCCTCGCGGCCGTTGCGCAGCACCGCGGCATCCTTCGCGCCGAGTTCGAGCAGCCGCCGCAACGCCGAGCCGGCGTTGCGCTTGGCGCGCATCTCGAAATAGCGGCCGGCCAGGATGAACACGACGACACCCGCGGCGACCTCGAAGTACACGTTCGCCGATGCGTCCGCACGGTCGATGGTCAGCTCGAAGCCGTGCGAGGGGTGGTCGGTCGCCGAGCCGAACACCAGCGCGTAGAGCGACCACAGATATGCGGACACCGTGCCGAGTGAGATCAGCGTGTCCATCGTTGCCGCGCCGTGGCGCAGGTTCGCCCAGGTGGCGCGGTGGAACGGCCAGGCCGCCCAGGTGACGACCGGCGTCGCGAGCGCCAACGACACCCACTGCCAGCCGGTGAACTGCCAGGACGGCACCATCGCGAGCGCGATCACCGGCACCGCGAGCACCGCGCCGACGATGAGTCGCAAGCGCAGGCTCGCGAGGTCGTCGGGGCCTTCGGTCGCGGATTCGGCCGGTGCGGCACCGTAGCCCGCGCTCTCGACCTGCGCGACGAGTGCCGCGTCGTCGAGTTGCGGTGGGCAGTGCACGGTGGCGGTCTCGGTTGCGAAGTTGACCGAGGCCTGCACGCCGTCGAGTTTGTTGAGCCGCTTCTCCACGCGCGCCGCGCACGACGCGCACGTCATGCCGGTGATCGCGAGGTCGACGCTGCGGACAGGTGCTGTGGTGGACATCTACGCAGGTACGGCTTCGTAGCCCGCTTCGTCGACCGCCGCGAGCACATCGGAATCGGTCAGTGGCGCAGCGCTTTCCACGACGACCCGGCCGCTGGTGAGGTCGACGTCCACCGATTCGACGCCCGGGATCCGACCGACTTCCTCGCGCACCGCGCTCACGCAGTGCCCGCACGTCATCCCGGTGACGGTGTAGGTCGAGGTGGTCACGTCGATCTCCTTAGCGCAAACGATGTCGAGGTTCCGTCACCTCAACGGTACCCCCCTGGGGTACCTCCCGCAAGGAGTTCACGCCTCGGTGTAGCGCTGCGCGAGCAGCGTGTGCCGCTGCGCGAGGCGACGGCATTCCTCCCGCAGTTCGGCCGGTTCGAGCACGGTGAACGGCACGTCGAACGCCGAGAGCCACTTCGCGAGCGAGGCCTGCGAGTCCGACCCCAGTGATACGACACAGCTGTCCGAATCGCCACCCTCCAGGGTGCCCCACTCGTCGTGCACCATTTCCGCGATCCGTTCGATCGGCGCGTGCAGCCGGACCCGCGCGCGGGCTTGCGTGGTGGCGCGGCTGATTCCGCTGGCCACGAACGCCGCCGCGCCGCCCTCGGGCAGATCGCGCGGGGTGAACCGCGGCCCGGTCGGGATCTTCGGGATCATCCGGTCCACCCGGAACGAACGCCAGTCGTCGCGACCGAGATCCCACGCCATCAGGTACCAGCGCGCGCCCGAGCGGACCAGCCGATACGGCTCGACCTCGCGGCGCATCTGTTCGCCGTCGTGGCGCCGGTAGTCGAAGCGCAGCCGCTCGCGGGCATGGCAGACCGACGCGACGGTTGCGAGCAGCGTGGCGTCCACCGCGGATTTCGCCTCCGGTCGCGCCACGATGTCGACCGAGAGGGCGTCGAGTCGGTGCTGCAACCGGGACGGCATCACCTGGCGCAGCTTGGTCAGCGCGCGCAGGGACGGTTCGCCGATGCCGATGACCGGGCCGGTCGCACCCGACTGCAACCCGAACGCCACCGCGAGCGCCTCGTCGTCGTCGAGCAGCAGCGGCGGCATCTCCGCACCCGCGCCGAGCTGATACCCGCCGCCGACACCGACGGCCGCGTTCACCGGATAGCCGAGGTCACGCAGCTTGTCCACGTCGCGGCGCACCGTGCGCGCGGTGACGTCGAGGCGATCGGCGAGTTCCGCGCCGGACCATTCCTTGCGGGTCTGCAGCAGCGTGAGCAGCCGAAGCAGGCGAGCGGACGTCTCCAACATGGCTCCACGATGCCACCGATTGCGGACGACTACAGTCCGCAATCGCGAAGCCATGTTCGGCGCCCGCGCCCGTGATTAGGGTGCGAGGCATGACCCTGGATCCGCGCTCCACGACCGTCGATGCCGTGCTGCGCCGCTCGGCCGCACGCACGCCGCAGCGCCGAGCGCTGCTGTTCGCCGATCGGGAGTGGACCTACCGCGAGCTCGACGACGCCGTCAGCAGGGCCGCCGCCGCGCTGACCGCGCTCGGGCTCGGTCTCGGTGATCGGGTAGCCGCGTTCGGGGTCAACTCCGACGCCTACCTGATCGGCTTCCTCGCCTGCGCCCGAGCCGGGCTGGTGCACGTCCCGGTGAACTACGCGTTGCGCGGCGAGGAACTCGGCTACCTGATCGGCCAATCCGGCAGCCGTGTCGTTCTGGTGGATCCGGCGCAGCGGGCGGCGCTGGACGCGGTGCTGGCCGGCCTCGATATCGAGACTGTCGTGCCGCTGCGCGACGGGAGCGATTCGCTGGTCGAGATCGCAAGGACCGGGGAGGTGCCCGATTTCGAGGCGGCGGTGAACTCGACCGACCTGGCCCAGCTGCTCTACACCTCGGGCACCACGTCGAAACCCAAGGGCGCGATGATGACGCACTCCGCGCTGGTGCACGAATACGTCTCGACGCTGCTCGCGCTCGACCTCGCCGACGACGACGACCCGCTGATCGCGATGCCGCTGTATCACTCGGCCGGGATGCACGTGTTCGCGCTGCCGTACCTGGCGATCGGCGCCACCGTGCGACTGATGGAAGCGCCCGACGTGCCCGAGATTCTGCGCCGCATCGAGGCCGAGCGGATCGGCTCGCTGTTCCTGGCGCCGACGGTATGGGTGCCGCTGGCCGGACACCCCGATCTGGATCGGCGCGACCTGTCGTCGCTGCGCAAGGCCCAGTACGGCGCGTCGATCATGCCGGTCACCGTGCTGGAGCGGCTGCGCAGCCGTTATCCGGAGCTCGGCTTCTACAACTGCTTCGGGCAATCCGAAATCGGTCCGTTGGCCACCGTGCTACGGCCCGAGGAACACGAGGAGCGGCCGGCGTCGTGCGGCACCCCGGTGTTCTTCGTGGAAACCCGGGTGGTCGACCCCGACGGCAACGACGTTGCGCCCGGCACGCAGGGCGAGGTGCTGTACCGCTCGCCGCAACTGTGCGTCGGCTACTGGGACAAGCCCAACGCCACCGCGGAGGCGTTCCGCGACGGCTGGTTCCACTCCGGTGACCTGGTGACCCGCGACGAGCAGGGCTACATCACCGTGGTGGACCGGATCAAGGACGTCATCAACACCGGTGGTGTCCTGGTCGCCTCGCGCGAGGTCGAGGACGCGATCTACACCCACGACGGCGTTGCCGAGGTCGCGGTGATCGGCACTCCCGACGAGAAATGGATCGAGGCGGTCACCGCTGTCGTCGTGCTGCGCCCGGACGTCACCGTGACCGAGGACGAGATCATCGCGCACGTGAGGGCTCGGCTGGCGCCGTTCAAGGTGCCCAAGCGAGTGACCTTCGTCGACGAATTGCCCCGCAATCAGAGCGGCAAGCTGCTGAAACGGGAGTTGCGCGGCGCCTAGCGCGCCGTGGTCGATTCGGGTACTGGTGCCCGAGACACTTAGGCTCTTACATCGTGCTGTCAGTCGTGCCAACGCCCGTCATCGTCCGGGCACCCGCCAAGGTGAACCTGCACCTTGCGGTGGGCGAGCTACGGCCCGACGGCTACCACGAACTCAGCACCGTGTTTCAGGCGCTGTCGCTGTCCGACCAGGTGCACATGGTGCCGTCGAGCACGTTGTCGGTGCAGGTGCGCGGCGAGGGCGCCCGCGAGGTGCCGACCGACGACCGCAACCTGGCCTGGCGGGCCGCGACCCTGCTCGCTCGCCACGCCGAACGCGAGCCGCTGGTGGACATCGTCATCGACAAGGGCATCCCGGTCGCCGGTGGGATGGCCGGGGGCAGCGCGGACGCGGCCGCCGTGCTGGTCGGGCTGAACGAACTGTGGCAGCTCGATCTCGGCCGCGAAAACCTCGCCGAGATCGCGCTCGAACTCGGCAGTGACGTGCCGTTTTCACTGCACGGTGGCACGGCACTCGGCACCGGGCGCGGCGAGAAGCTGCTGCCGGTGCTGTCGCGCAACACGTTTCACTGGGTGATCGCGCTCGCCAAGGGCGGACTCAGCACGCCCGAGGTGTACCGCGAGCTGGACAAACTGCGCGGTCGCGGGCAGCCGCCGCGGCTCGGCGAAGCGCAGGACCTGATGCAGGCACTCGCGGTGGGCGACGTCGAGCGGCTCGCCCCGCTGCTCGGCAACGACCTGCAGGCCGCGGCACTCTCGCTGCGCCCCGACCTGCGCCGGACCTTGCGGGCCGGGATCACCGCGGGTGCATTGGCCGGCATCGTGTCCGGCTCTGGGCCGACATGCGCGTTCCTGTGTGCCGATCACGACAATGCGGTCGCCGTCGGCGCGGAGCTTTCCGGCGCGGGGGTGTGCCGCTCGGTGCGACTGGCCACCGGGCCCACCCAGGGCACCCGCGTCATCGATGAGGACGGATACCGGGCGTGACCAACCTGATCAATCTGGAGCAGGTCTCCAAGTCCTTCGGCGTGCGCCCACTGCTCGACGCGGTGTCGCTCGGCATCCATGAGGGTGACCGGATCGGCGTCGTCGGCCTCAACGGCGGCGGCAAGACCACGCTGCTCGAGGTGCTTTCCGGTGTCGCCGAACCCGATTCGGGCCGGGTGAGCCGGGTCGGTGGGTTGCGGATGGCGGTCGTCACCCAGCGCGGGGTACTGCCGCCGGGCGCGTCGGTGGGCGAGGTGGTGCTCGCCGAGCTCGGCGATGCCGAACACGAATGGGCCGGCGACGCCCGGATTCGCAACGTGCTGTCCGGGATTGGTATTTCCGGGCTCGGGATGGACACCCCGATCGACGACCTGTCCGGTGGCGAACGCCGTCGCGTCGCGCTCGCCGCGGCGCTGGTGCAGGACCTGGACCTGCTCGTCCTCGACGAGCCGACCAACCATCTCGACGTCGAGGGCGTGCAGTGGCTCGCCGAGCATCTGCTCGCCCGGCGCAGCGCGCTCGTCGTCGTCACCCACGATCGCTGGTTCCTCGACACGATCGCCACCAGTACCTGGGAGGTCGTCGGCGGTCGGGTGGAGTCCTACGAGGGCGGCTACGGCGACTGGATCTTCGCGCGCGCGGAACGGGCCCGCCAATCCGATTCGGCGGAGTCGAAGCGACGCAATCTCGCGCGCAAGGAGTTGGCCTGGTTGCGCCGCGGACCGCAGGCCCGCACGTCGAAGCCGCGTTACCGGGTGGAGGCGGCCGAGGCGCTGATCGCGGACGTTCCGCCGCCGCGCGACAGCGTGCAGTTGTCCGCATTCGCCCGCCGTCGGCTCGGCAAGATCGTGATCGAGCTGGAGGACGTGCGGCTGACCACGCCGGATGACCGGGTGCTCGTCGACGACCTGACCTGGCGGCTCGCGCCCGGCGAGCGGGTCGGCCTGGTCGGCGTCAACGGATCGGGCAAGACGACATTGCTGCGCGCCCTTGCCGGCGACACGACGCTCGCCGCGGGCAAACGGGTACAGGGCAAGACGGTCCAGATCGGGTGGCTGCGCCAGGAACTCGACGACCTGCCCATCGGCATGCGGGTGCTCGAGGCGGTGCAGGACATCGCCGAACGCACCATGATCGGCGACAAGGAGATCTCCGCCGGTCAGCTCGCCGAGCGGCTCGGGTTCACCCCGGCCCGCCAGCGCACACCGGTGGGCGACCTGTCCGGTGGCGAGCGGCGCAGGCTGCAGCTCACCAGGATCCTGATGGCCGAGCCGAATGTGCTGCTGCTCGACGAGCCGACCAACGACCTCGATATCGACACGCTGCAGCAGCTCGAGGATCTGCTCGACGGCTGGCCGGGCACGCTCGTGGTGATCAGTCACGACCGATACCTGATCGAGCGCATCTGTGACAGCACGTGGGCGCTGTTCGGCGACGGCGGGCTGACCAACCTGCCGGGCGGGATCGAGGAGTACCTACGCCGGCGCCGGAGCAACCCGATTCGCCCGGCGCGGACAGCCGGTGCCGCGCCGAGCGGCACGGCCAGTGCGCCTCCCACGATCGGCGCGGCCGCCCAGCGCACCGCCCGCAAGGAACTCGGCCGCCTCGAACGGACGATTGCGCGACTCGACGATCGGGAACGAGTGCTGCATGAACAACTCGCCGAGGCGGCCACCGATCCGGACCGGCTCGCCACACTCGATGCCGAGCTCAAACGGGTCGTCGCGGAAAAGGAATCCGCCGAGGAGCGCTGGCTCGAACTCGCCGCCGCGCACGAGTGATTCCGGGCCGCGCCGCGCGCCACACCGGCGGCAAACCGTGACCGGCCGCACGGTAGCCTTCGGGACGCGTCACGGTAGCGGGGGAACAGCGATCCGGTATGTCTGGCGGATCTGCCGCGCAAATGGCGTCGAGGGGAGGTGGGCGACGTAGACCACAAACTGCTGATGGATCTCATCACGATCCCGTTGTTCACCGGCATCATCGGCTACGTCACGAACTGGACGGGTGTCCTGATGTTGTTCGAGCCGTTGAAGTTCCACGGCGTCCGCGTGCCCGGCCTCGAACTGATCTACCCGTACTTCCACCGCCGCATCCAGATCCTGCCGATCTACTCACCCGACGGCCGAAGGATGGGCTGGCAGGGGATGGTTCCCTCGCGCGCGGAGAAGATGGCGAGCATCGCGGTGGACAAGAGCATCGCCAAGCTCGGCAGCGTGGGCGATTTCTATCGCGAACTCGACCCGGACAGCATCGCCGAGCATTTCGTCGAGGTCGCGCGACCCGAGATCCGCGGCGTGGTGGACCGCATCGTGGCGCGCGAGAGCCCGCGGCTGTGGCGCAACCTGCCCTCGTTCGCCCGGGAAGCGGTGTACCGCAAGGTCGAAAGCGAGCTGCCGGCTAACGCCAGCAAGATCACCGCCACGCTCGGTGACCACATCGAGGACCTCGTCGACCCGAAGTGGATGGCGATCCGGCATCTCACCGAGAACCCGAAGCTGCTCAACAGCATCTTTCGCGAGATGGGGGCCAAGGAGCTGCGGTTCATGCAGAACTTCGGCTTCTACTTCGGTTACCCGATGGGTTTCGTGCTCGTCGCGCTGCTGCACGTGGCGCCGTACTGGTGGGTGCTCCCGGTCGGCGGCGTGGTGATCGGGTACGTGGTCAACTGGGTCGGCATCAACATGATCTACGAGCCGCTGCACCCCAAGTGGTACGTGCCGTGGCGGCAGGGCCTGATGCTCAAGCGGCGCACCGAGATCATCGCGGGCTTCGCCGACATCATCGCCGACGACGTCATCACCACCGAGAACATGGCCAACGAGCTACTGCGCGGTTCGCGCTCCGACCGGACGCTGCAGATGCTCGACAGCGTGATGCGCGATTCGGTCGACCGCGCCATCGGTCGCGCCCGGCTCGCGGTGGTGATGTCGCTGGGCAGCAACGAGTACGACCGCATCCAATCCGCGTTGGCGCCGGTGGCGCTCGACTTCGCCACCGACGCGATGACCGACCGCGCGTTCGCCGAGAAGCAGGCCGGCCGGATCCGTAGCTTCATCGCGCAGCAAATGGAGAAACTGAGTCTGGAAGACTTCGTAGACCTGCTGCGCTCGGCGACCAAGCAGGACGAGTGGTTGCTGTTCGTGCACGGTGCCGTCCTCGGCTCGATCGGCGGCTTCATCCACCTGGCGATCTTCGGAGTGTGACGTGAGCGATCCCGACGAGAGCGCGGAGACCGGGAAGACCGGCGCGGTCGACACCGGCACCACCGGTGAGTCCACCGAGTTGGCGCGTCCGCAGCCGAAAGCGGTCGAGCGGCAGATCAGCACCGAGGCGCGCGTGTTGCGTGGTGCGTTCCGGGCCGCCGGGCTCGCGGTCGGTACCGCGGTGCGCGGCACGCAGTGGGTGGCGGGCACCTCGCTCGAAGTCACGCGGCAGATCGCGCAGGCGGCGATCGAGGGCGAGACCTCCGCCGAGATCGCCGAGCGCGCGTCGAACTCGTTGCGGGCGCTCGCACAGACCGCGCTCGGCGTCACCGAGGGTTCGGTGCGCGAGATCGTCAGCTACGTGCCGACCACGATCCCGCAGGGGTCCAGCACGGAGACGGCGCGGCGTGCGCTCGAGTCCGCCACCGCCGCGGACCTGCGCCGGCGTGGTGACGCACTGCTCGCGATGTCGGCCGACGTGTACTTCACCGACGACGTGCACCCCGCCTACGACCGGATGCTGGGCGAACTCGCGCCGGACGAGGCCCGGATGCTGCGCTTCCTGGCGCTCAACGGTCCGCAGCCCACCGTCGACGTGCGCACCAATCGCCCGCTCGGCATCGGGTCGGAGCTGATCGCCGGTGACTTGACGTCGATCCCCGAGCAGGCCGGCGTCCGGCATCTCGCCCGGTCCCGCTCCTACGTGATCAACCTCACGCGGCTCGGCCTCGCCGAGGTGTCCGCCGACCCGGTGGAGCTGGGCCGGTACATGGTGCTCGAGGTACAGCCGATGGTGGAGGAGGCCCGTCGCAAGGCGGGCCGCGCGCCGAAGGTCGTCCGGAAGAGTCTGCGGTTGACCGATTTCGGCACCGATTTCTGCCAGACCTGCTTCACACTCGACGCATTCGCCGCCGAACCACTTCTGCAGGACTGAGCGAGGCGGGCAAAACAACCTCTCAATCAGGCCCGATGATGAGACAGTAGATCCATGGATCTCGAAGCCGTGTACGAGATCGGTCGGCTCAAGTACCGGTATCTGCGCGCACTCGACACCAAGGCGTGGGACGACCTCGGCGAGACGATGCTGCCCGAGGCGACCGCTACCTACAGCGAATACCTCCAATTCGAGTCCAGGGACGCGTTCATCGGCTTCATGCGTAACACGCTCGGCCCGCGCGTGATCACCGAACACCACTGCGACCATCCCGAGATCGACGTCGACGGCGACACCGCGACCGGGATCTGGTATCAGTCCGACACGGTGCTCATCCCCGAACACAACATGCTGATGCGCGGTGCCGCCTACTACGACGATCGCTATGTGCGTGGGCGGGACGGGCAGTGGAAGATCCTGCACACCGGCTACGCCCGCACCTACGAGGTGGTCTATTCGATCACCGATCTGCCGGGTTTCCGGCTGACGTCGAACCGCTGGGGCCCGGTCGCGCAGCCGCCTGCCTCGGCGTGATGGAGCCGGGTCGCGAGTCGTACTCCGATACCCGCGCGTGGCTGCGTTCGCTGCCGTTCGCGCACATCCGGCCGCCCGGTGGACTCCCACCGCCGGACGCCGATCCGCATCGGGCGTTCGTGGCGTGGCTGGAGGCGGCGGCGACCGGCGGCATCCCCGAACCGCACGTCGGGACGCTGTCCACCGTCGACCCGGATGGGACGCCGCAGGCCCGGGTGCTGATGTTGCGTGATGTGAACGAGCTCGGCTGGTCGGTGTCCGGTCCGGACTTCTCGCCGAAAGGTCGCGCGCTGCACGCGAACCCGAAGGCCGCCCTGACGTTCTACTGGCGCGAGCAGGGCAGGCAGGTGCGGATCACCGGCCCGGCCCGGCCCGCGGGACACGATGCCGCGACGCGCGACTTCCACAACCGGTCCGAGATCGCGCAGGCGGTGGCGATGGCGAGCAGGCAGAGCGAACCGCTCGCCGACGAGCGGGAGTACACGGACGCGGTGGCGGCGGCGCAACAGCGATTGCTGGACGAGCCGTGGCTGGTGCCAGACCACTGGCAGGTCTGGCGGATCGAGGCCGACAGCGTCGAATTCTGGCAGGCCGACCCCGGCAGGCGGCACCTGCGGCGACGGTTCACCCGCGCGGGCGGCGCCTGGTCCGCGCAGGACCTCTGGCCGTAACCGCGCGCGCCGGCGCTGTTCCGGGCGCGGAACCCCCGCGCCGCACAACTTCTGCGGCGCCGCACACGATCCAGGGCGCTGCAGCTTGTGCGGTACGTCAGGATGTGTGCGGCGAGATGGCGGGGACGAGCGAACCGGCTCCTCGGCGGTTCAGTCCGCCGCGGCGACCAGCGGTTCCAGCGTCAGTTCCGGCATCTCCTTCTGCAGGTACTGCAACCGCCACTTGTCGCTGACCAGCGCGAGCAGCACGCCGTCGGTTCGGGTGAACACCTCGACGCCGCGTTGGCGTCCGAGTTCGGCTGCCGACTCCGCGTCGGTGCGCCGCGCGAGAGCGTAGGAGAGCCCCTCCAGCCGTGCCTCGACGTTGAACTCCGCCTTCATCCGCGCGGTGACCACCTCGAACTGCATCGGGCCGACGGCGGCCAGCACCGGTGAGGCGTCGCCGCGAATGTCGTTGCGCAGCACCTGCACTACGCCCTCGGAATCGAGTTGATCGATGCCGCGGCGGAATTGTTTGTACTTGCTCGCGCTTTCCGCGCGCACCACCGCGAAATGCTCGGGCGCGAACGAGGGGATCGGCGGATACTCCACCTTCCGGTCCACGTAGAGCGTGTGTCCGGGCGCCAACGCGGTGGCGTTCACCAGACCGACCACGTCGCCCGGGTAGGCGTCGTCGACGGTGGTGCGGTCCCGGCCGAACACCGTCAGTGCGTACTTGGTGGCGAACGGTTTCCCGGTCTGCGCGTGCGTGACCACCATGCCGCGCTCGAAGGTGCCGGACACGATCCGCATGAACGCGAGGCGGTCCCGGTGTGCGGTGTCCATGCCGGCCTGCACCTTGAAGATGACGGCACTGAACGGCTCGGTGATGGTGCGCGGGGTGCCGTCGATGCCGGCGCGCGGTCGCGGCGGCGGCGCGAGCGCAACGAGGGTTTCCAGCAGTTGCCGCACCCCGAAGTTGAGCATCGCGGATGCGTAGATCACCGGTGACGTCTGCCCGGCGAGGAACATTTCCTGGTCGTGGTCCTGGCCGGTCGCGGAGAGCAGTTCGCTCTCCTCGGCCGCGGTCGTCCAGGCCTCACCCTCGCGATCGGCGGCATCGCCGGGCTCCAGCGATTCCTCCGGCGCGATCGTCGCCCCTCCTGCGGTGCGGGTGAAATGGATGTACTCCCGCGCGGCACCGTCGGGTCCACGGCGGAGCAGGCCGCGAAAGTCGCCGGCGATGCCGACCGGTAGGAAGAGCGGGGTCGGAGTGAGTCCGATGCGCTCCTCGATCTCGTCGAGCAGTTCCAGCGGCGCCCGGCCGGGCCGGTCCCACTTGTTGATCACGGTGATGACGGGGATACCGCGGTGGCGGCACACCTGGAACAGCTTCAGGGTCTGCGGCTCGAGGCCCTTCGCCGCGTCGATCAGCATCACCGCGGCGTCGACGGCGGTGAGCACCCGGTAGGTGTCCTCGGAGAAGTCGGAGTGACCAGGGGTGTCGACAAGGTTGATCACCGCGTTGAAACCGTCCGCGGTCTGGTACTCGAACTGCAGCGCGGTGGAGGACACCGAGATGCCGCGCGCCTTCTCCATCTCCATCCAGTCCGAGACGGTGGAGCGCCGGCCGGCCTTGCCGTGGATCGCGCCGGCCTCGGAGATCATCTTCGCGTGCAGCGCCAGCGCCTCGGTGAGCGTCGATTTGCCCGCGTCGGGGTGCGAGATCACGGCGAACGTGCGCCGCCGGCCGGCCTCCTTGGCGAGGGCACCGGCGGATTTCGCCGACGTGGTTTCGGCGGGGAGCGGCGACGTCAAGGACCTACCTCTTGCTCTGGATGCAGACGGATCGTGCGTGGGTCGACACACGCGATAGTCCAGGTTACTCGCCGCATTGCCCGGTGAACGAATGCCGGACCGTCGTTAACGGGCGCACCCGTCCGCGGCTATTACCGAGCAGACGGACCGCGCCCCGCGGAAGAGCACGAGGAGTCCCACCCGTGAGCAAGTTCACCGACGAGATGTACGCGACCGCACACAGCAGTGACCGCGCACTGGTGACCGGCGAACCCGACGCACCCGTCCGGCACACCTGGGGTGAGATCCACGCGGTCGCGCGCTGCATGGCCGGCGGGTTGGCGGCGGCCGGAATCGGGCACGGTGACGCGGTCGGCGTGCTGGCCGGGCAACCCGTCGACATCGCGCCCGCGGTGCAGGCGACGTGGATGCGTGGGGCGTCGGTGACGATGCTGCATCAGCCGACCCCGCGGACGGACCTCGTGGCGTGGGCCGCCGACACCGAGGCCGTGCTGCGGATGATCGACGCGCGGGCGGTGATCGTCGGTGACCCGTTCGACGCGGCCGCCCCGCTGCTCGCCGAGCGTGGCATCCGGGTGGTCACCGTCGCCGACCTGCGCACCGGGCCGGACACCGATCCGCTGCCGACCACGGAGACCGACATCGCGCTGCAGCAGCTGACCTCCGGTTCGACGGGCGCGCCGAAGGCCGTGCAGATCACGCACCGCAACTTCTACGTCAACGCCTACGCGATGATCGACCGCATCAAGTTCGACCGCAACCACGACGTGATGATCAGTTGGCTGCCGCTGTTCCACGACATGGGCATGGTCGGATTCCTCAGTGTGCCAATGCAGTACGGCGCCGAGGTGGTCAGCATCACGCCGCTGGACTTCCTGCGCAGGCCGCTGCTGTGGGCGGAGCTGATCGAGAAGTACCGCGGTACGGTCACCGCCGCACCGAACTTCGCGTATTCGCTGCTGTCCCGGCGGCTGCGGCAGGCACCGGACGGCGCGGTGGACCTGAGCTCGGTCCGGTACATGTGGAACGGCGCGGAGCCGGTCGACCCGGACACCGTGACCACGCTCGCCACCGACGGTGCCCGGTTCGGGCTCGACCCCGCTGCGTTGACGCCGGTGTACGGCATGGCCGAGACCACGCTCGCGGTGTCCGTTCCGGACGCCGGGCGGGGGCTGGTGCTCGACACCGTCGACGCGGAACTGCTCGAAGCGGTCGGCCGTGCGGTGCCGACCGACCGGGGTCCCGTTCGCCGGCTGGCCACCCTCGGTTACCTCGTCGACAACCTCGAAGGACGCGTCGTCGATGCCGAGGGCCGGGTGCTGCCCGCCCGCGGGGTCGGCGTCATCCAGGTGCGCGGTCCGGCGGTGACCCCTGGCTACGTCACCACCGAAGGCTTCGTACCCGCCCAGGACGCGGACGGCTGGCTCGACACCGGGGACGTCGGCTACTTCACCGAGGACGGTCTCGTGGTGGTGTGCGGCCGGATCAAGGACGTGATCATCATGGGCGGGCGCAACATCTACCCGACCGATATCGAACGGGCCGCGGCACGGGTGACCGGGGTGCGTCCGGGCAATGCGGTGGCGGTGCGCCTCGACGCGGGGGACAAGCGGGAGAGTTTCGCGGTGGTGGTGGAGAGCAACGCGTTCGACGACAGCGGCGAGGTGGAACGGATCGAGCACGAGGTCGCGCACGAGGTGTTCGCGGAGATCGGCGTGCGGCCGCGCCGGGTGGCGGTGCTCGGGCCGGGCGCTCTGCCGAAGACGTCGTCGGGCAAGCTGCGCCGCGGCAACACCCTCGCGCTGCTCTGAGCCTGGGAGGTCGGTGAAACGTCCGGGCGGCCGGCGCGATCTCTGTACGGAGCCGCGGACGTCCGCACGAGGGTTGTCGGTGGCACCCGTCAGACTGTCGACTCCATCCTCGCCGCGGCCGCGGCCCGAGCTTTGCCAGGAACCATGAACACCCTCAGTCCCTACCTCCGCGTCGTCGCCGGCTTCTTCGCAGCGCTCTGCACCTGGCTCGCGATCGTCAGCGTCGTCCAGCTCGACTTCGGCCAGGTCGTCGTCTTCCTGATCTTCGCCGCGGGCCTGTCGTACGTCGCGCTGGCCAAGCCACTCCGTGAGCGCGCCGCGCGGACGAAGGCCGCCAACGCCGCGCTCGCGGCCCGCGCCGATGCCGCGAACGCGGCATTTCTGGCCGGCGATACGCGCGCCGCGCTGGCGCCGCCACCAAGTCCGGAAGTCGCGCGACCGGTCCGCAAGGGGGTGGTCGTCGCCGCCGTCGTCGCGGCCGCCTTCCTGCTCATCGGAATCGTCGCGGATATCGCCGATGGGCTCGAAGCATCCACCGAGGACGAAACACCCGCGTCGGCAGCGCAACTGTCGACCGGTTCACCGGCGGCGCCGAGTCCGGTCGCAGCCGTGCCCGCCGCCCCGGTCATTGCCGAGCCGGCCGCAGCCGCCGTGCCGGTTGCTGCGCCTGCCGCGTCCGCACTGATGCCCGCGGTGGTGTGCATGAACCTGCAGTCGGCACAGGACACGATCCAGGCCGCGGGTGTCTTCTACTCGCGCAGCGAGGACGCCACCGGCGCGGGACGCATGCAGATCTCGGACCGTAACTGGGTGGTGGTCGGGCAGCGTCCGGACCCGGGCACCCCGATCGGTGAGGGCGACGCAATGCTTTCGGTGGTCAAGATCGGCGAGCGAGGTGACTGCTCGTAGCGGCGCTCAGTGCACCCGGTTCTGCGCGGCTTCGAGTCCCACCTGCAGCAGCAGTTCCACGGCGTCGGCGGCCTGTTCGCAGATCACCGGCAGATCCTTGCGCTCGGCCGCGGAGAACGGTTTGAGCACGTAGGCGGCCGCGTCCATGCGGCCGGGTGGGCGACCGACGCCGATCCGGGTGCGCAGGTAGTCCTTGCTGGTCAACGCCGCCGAAATCGAGCGCAGACCGTTGTGGCCGCCCTCGCCGCCGCCCTGCTTGAGCCGGATGGTGGCGAAGTCGAGGTCGATCTCGTCATGCACGACGATCACCCGGTCGACCGGGACGGAGAAGAACCGGGCGAGCGCGCCGACCGGCCGGCCGGACTCGTTCATGTAGCAGCGCGGCTTCGCGACGAGCACCGAGCGTCCGTCGAGGCGCGCCTGCAGCAGATCGGAGCCGGACTTCTTGTGCACGGAAAAACGGCCGCCGACGCGCTCGGCGAGCACGTCGGCGACCATGAATCCGATGTTGTGACGGGTGCGCTCGTACTGAGGGCCCGGGTTACCCAGCCCGACGACGAGCGTCGCACCTGTTTCGGTCATCGAGGGACTGAGATCAGCCCTCGGCCGACTCGTCGCCGGCGGACTCCTCGGCGGCAGCCGCTTCGCCACCCTCTTCCTCGGTGGTCTCTTCTTCCTCGAGCGCCGGCGCGACGACGTTGACGATCAGCGTCTCCGGGTCGCTCTGCAGGGTTGCGCCTGCGGGCAGGGTGAGCTCGCTCGCGAGCACCTGGGTGCCGATCTCGGCGCCCTCGATGGAGAACTCGATCTGCTCGGGGATGGACATCGCATCGGCCTCGAGCGAGATGACGTTGGCGTCCTGGGTGACCACGGAGCCGGGGGCGCCGTCGCCGGTCACCACGACGGGCACGTCGACGATGACCTTCTCACCCTTGATGATGACGAGCAGGTCGGCGTGCTCGATGTAGCGGCGGATCGGGTGCACGACAACGGACTTGGTCAGCGCGAGCTGCTCGCTGCCGTCGATGTCGAGGGTGAGCACCGCGTTGGTGCCGTTCTCGCGCAGCACGCGGGCGAAGGCCTTTGCGTCGATTGCGAGGTGCTGCGGGTCGGCCTTGTGGCCGTAGAGGACCGCCGGAACGTTGCCGTCGCGACGGGTGCGACGTGCGGCACCTTTACCGAACTCGGTGCGGACGATGGCCTTGAGGCGACTTGCGTCGGACATGATGAAACGGCTCCTACGTTCGATCGATCTGTTGTGGCTGCACGTCAAGGCGGGGTCGAACGTGGACGGCCAAAGGAGCCGTGCCGCGTCGATCACGGTGCGCGAAGCCTGTGCTTCGTCCGCACCCTCGCCGAGACAACCCGACAAGACTACCCCATCGGACTGTTCCCGGAGAAATCTCAAACCAGGCCCGCGACAGCGCTCCCCAGCCGCTCGATGTCGTCGTCGGAAACGAAGCAGTGCGGCGACGCCCGCACGACGGAGTCGAGGTTGCGCCGGGACATGTCGATCAGCGTCGAACTGCGGTGGCTGACGGTGACGGTCACGGCGTGCGCGGCGAGCCGATCGCGGACCCGGACCGGGTCGAGCCCGTCGACCGTGAACGAGACGATGCCACCGCGCCGGCGGCCGAGATCGCGTACTTCGACGCCGTCGATCGCGCGCAGGGCGGCCCGCACCCGCTCGGCTCGTTCGGCGATCGCGTCGTACACCGCGGCCGGCCCGAGCTCGAGCAGATACCGGACCGCGGTCCCCAGGCCGAGCCGGCCGGCCACATCGCATTCCCAGAACTCGAAGCGCCGGGCATCGGTCTGCATCCGGTAGGAATCGAGGCCGGTCCATTCGGCGCTGTGCAGGTCGAGGACCGCCGGCTCCAGCGCGTCGAGCAGTCCGCGCCGCACATAGAGGAACCCGGTCCCGCGCGGTCCGCGCAACCATTTACGCCCGGTGACGGACAGGGCGTCGACGCCGAGTTCGGCGACATCGATCGGCAGCTGCCCGACCGATTGGCAGGCGTCGAGCAGGACCAGCGCGCCCGCTGCGTGCGCGAGGTCGCATACCTGGGCCACCGGGTTCACCAGTCCACCGTTGGTCGGCACGTGCACCAGCGAGACCAGCCGCACGCGCTCGTCGAGCATCGCGGCGAGGGCGTCGAGGTCGATCTGTCCGGCGTCGTCGCTGGGCACCACGTCGACCAGCGCCCCCACCGCGCGGGCCCGCTGCAGCACCGCGATCGCGTTGCTGGCGTACTCGGCCTCCGAGATCAGCACCCGGTCGCCTGCGGTCAGTGGCACCGCAGCGAAGAAATCGGACCACGATCGGGTCGCGCTGTCACTGAGCGCAATGCAGTCCGCGTCGGCTCCGATCAGCGCGCCGATCGCGTCCTTCACCCCGGCGAGGTCATCGAGCCGCTCGTTCGCGGCGCGGTACCCGCCCACCTGCGCCTCCCGCCGGATATGGCTGGTCACCGTCGCGACCACCGGGTCCGGCGGCAACGAGGACCCCGCGCTGTCGAAGAACGCCTGGTTCAGGCAGCCGGGTGTGGCGGCGCGAATGCGGCCACGGTCGAGGATGGTCACGGTGTCCTTCCGGTCGAGGTGGTCGGGACGGGCTCGCCACGAGCGTGCCGGAAATTGCGGAGGGAGGTGAACGGATGATGCGCGCGAGTCGTTTTCGATTTAGTGTCGGACCCACCGGTTAGGGTTCCGCGATGTTGGCAGTCCGCCTCGGATCGGAGGTCACGATGGCAACTAAAATGCCGGCCGGCACGCTCTCGACGCGCGCCGCCGCCGAAGCGTTTGTCGGTGGAGTGTGCTTCAAGCTGGGCCCGCCTGCACTGATCGGGGCCGAGCTCGAATGGCTCACGACGGTCGACGACGGCGACTGTCCGACGTCGCAGTCCCCACCGGCACACGTTCAACGTCCGGATCTGACGATCCTCGCCGCGGCCCTCGGGCCGTACGCGCCGACATCCATCTCCCCGTCCAGCCCCGCCCGTCCGCTACCGAACGGTGGTCTTGTCACCGTCGAGCCGGGTGGCCAGCTCGAAATCTCCAGCAGTCCCGCCGCCTCGGTCGACGAACTCTGCGGCCGGCTCCGCGCCGACGAACAATTCCTGCGCACACTGCTGCGGCCCCACTCCATCGGTCTCGTTTCCGCCGCCGCCGACGAGTATCGACCCGCCCAACGCCTGCTGCAGCTGCCGCGCTACTGCGCGATGGAGAACCGCTTCCTCCAGATCGGGCCGTTCGGCAAGCTGATGATGTGCAACACCGCCGCGACGCAGGTGAGCGTCGACGCGGGCGTGGATCTCGCCGAAGCCGGCGCGCGTTGGCGGACACTCGACGCGATCGGGCCGGCATTGCTCGCGGCGTTCGCGTGTTCCCCCGTGCTGCACGGCATTCCGCCCGGATCGTGGGCATCCCAGCGAATGCGGACCTGGCTGCACCTCGATCGGGGCCGGACCGCGCCACCCATCGACGCGCTCGATCCGGCCGGGGCGTATGTCCGCTGGGCGGTCACCGCGCCGCTGTTGTGCATCCGGCGTGACGGCAGCACGGACTGGACGCCACCGCGGGACGCAACGTTCGCCGATTGGCTGGCCGGTCACCTCGACGACCTTGTCGATCGCCGCCCCGACTGGGCCGACCTCGACTACCACCTGACCACGCTTTTCCCGCCGGTACGCGCCACCGGGCACCTCGAGGTGCGCTATATCGACGCGCAACCCGGCAATACCTGGACGGTGCCGATCCACGCGATCGCGGCGCTGACGTCCGGGCCGAAGCCGCTCGCCGAGGCCGCCGCGATCGCCGCAGCCACGGCGTCGCGCTGGGTCGACGCCGCCCGCAGCGGGCTTGCCGATTCGGAGATCCGCACCGCCGCAGTGGATCTGCTTCGCCTCGCCGAAGCGCACGCCCCGACCCTGGAGGCGGCGGCGCAGCTGAGCAGGGCGGCGCGGCGCTGCCGAAATGGACGAAACCCGATCGAGGAGGCCGCCGCGTGAGCGTCGAGCACAGCACCGCATCCCCGACGACCGAGGAGTTGCGCGGACGAATCGCGCAGGTGCTCGGCCGCAGCAGGGAACGCACCGCCGGGCTCACCGATTGCATGGACGAGGCAGACCTGGTGGCGCAGCATTCGCGGCTGATGAGCCCGCTGGTCTGGGATCTCGCGCATATCGGGAACCAGGAGGAACTGTGGCTGGTCCGCGACGTCGGTGGGCGCGAGCCGGTGCGGCACGACATCGACGATCTATACGACGCATTCAAACATCCGCGCCCGGATCGGCCGGCGCTCCCGCTGCTCGACCCGGCCGAGGCGCGGGGTTATGTCGGCGCCGTCCGCGACAAGGTACTCGATGTGCTCGACCGCAGCGCGCTCGCCGGGCGTCCGCTCGAGCGGGACGGGTTTGCCTTCGGGATGATCGCCCAGCACGAACAGCAGCACGACGAGACGATGCTCGCCACTCACCAATTGCGCAGCGGCCGAGCGGTTCTCGACGCCCCACCCCCGCCCGCGGCGCCGCCGGGTGGGCCCGTCGCCGATGAAGTGATCGTGCCGGGCGGCGATTTCGTGATGGGCACCTCCACCGAGCCTTGGGCGCTGGACAACGAACGTCCCGCGCACCGAGTGTCCGTGCCCGCCTTCGCGATCGGTGCCGCTCCGATCACCAACGAGCAGTACCTGGCGTTCCTCGCCGACGACGGCTATCACCGCCCCGAGTTGTGGACCGAGCGGGGCTGGCAGCACCGCGTCGAGGCCGACCTGACGGCGCCGCAGTTCTGGGAGCGCGACACCGACGGGAACTGGTGGCGCAGGGTCTTCGGTGCGATGCGTCCGGTGGCGCCGCGGCAACCGGTCGTGCACGTGTGCTGGTTCGAGGCGGACGCGTTCGCGCGCTGGGCGGGCCGGCGGCTCCCGACCGAGGCGGAGTGGGAGAAGGCGGCGCGCTTCGACCCCAGCACCGGGCGTTCGCGCCGCTACCCGTGGGGTGACGGCGACCCGACACCCGAGCGCGCGAATCTCGGTCAGCGCCACCTGGAACCGGCGGAGGTCGGTGCCTACCCGGCCGGCGTCACCCCGATGGGTGTGCACCAGCTGATCGGTGATGTGTGGGAGTGGACGGCGTCAGGGTTCGAGCCCTATCCCGGTTTCACCGCGTTCCCGTATCGCGAGTACTCGGAGGTGTTCTTCGGCGGCGACTACCGGGTGCTGCGCGGTGGATCGTTCGGCACCGACTCGGTCGCGTGTCGCGGCACGTTCCGCAACTGGGACCATCCGATCCGGCGGCAGATCTTCGCCGGCTTCCGGCTGGCGCGCGACCTGACCCCCGCTGAGAACTCGGCGGGCGTGGGGGCGCGGTAGCGCATGTGCAGGCATCTCGGATACCTGGGCCCGGCGGTCCCGGTCGGCGAACCTGTCGTCCGCGGGGCGCACTCGCTGCGCGTACAGGCATGGGCACCAAGGGAAATGCGCGGCGGCGGTACAATCAACGCCGACGGATTCGGTATTGCCTGGTGGCAAGCCGGTGCAACCAGCCCGACGCGGTATCGCAATCCGACGCCGATCTGGAGCGACCCGGCCGTCGAGGAGGTACTCGGCCAGATCGCCGCGCCGGCGGTGCTCGCCGCGGTGCGTTCGGCGACGCCGGGCATGCCGGTGGATCGCGCCAGTTGCGCGCCGTTCGTGCACGAGCAGTGGGCTTTCAGCCACAACGGCATGGTGCCGGACTGGCGGTCGACCCTTGCCGCGGTTGCGGCCGAATGCGGGGTGCCCAACCTTCTCGACGTGGAGGCCACGACCGACTCGGCGGCGCTGTGGCTGGTGCTGCGCACCGTGCTCGGGGTGCACAAGCCCGAGGTGGCGTTGCTAGAGGTGAGCGCGCGGATCCTCGATCGGCAGCCCGCGGCACGGCTCAACCTGCTGCTCGGCGACGGCGAAACAATTTGGGCGACAACGTGTTATCACGCGCTTTCGGTCCTCGTGACCGATCGTGAAGTCATCGTGGCCTCCGAGCCCTACGACGACGACCCGGGCTGGACCGGTGTTCCGGACCGGCATCTGGTCATCGCCCGCCCCGGCGATGTCCGTATCGAACCCTTCGCGAAGCAGGAGTCATGACCGCGCCCACGCTGGAAATCCATCTCTCCGAAGACATGATGACCGAGGCGTTGCGCCACGACGCCCGCGTCGGGCTGACCGCGGACCCGAAATGGCTGCCGCCCAAATGGTTCTACGATGCTCGGGGCAGCGAACTGTTCGGGCAGATCACCACGCTGCCGGAGTACTACCCGACGCGCACCGAGCGCGCCCTGCTCACCGCCGTCGCCGGCGAGATCGCCGAGGCCGCGGCGCCGGAGATGCTCGTCGAGCTCGGCTCCGGCTCGGCGGAGAAGACGGTGCTGCTGCTCGACGCCTTCGTCGCGCATGGGGGGCTGGATTCCTATGTTCCGCAGGATGTCTCGCCGAGTGCGCTGGAGGAGGCCGCGGCGCAGATCAACGACCGCTTCCCGAATGTGACGGTGCACGGGGTGGTCTCCGACTTCACCGGCACCCTGCACCACCTGCCGCGGCCGAAGGGCAGGGACGGCAAGCGGATGATCGCCTTCCTCGGCGGCACGATCGGCAACATGGTGCCCGACGAGCGCGCGGAGTTCCTGACCGGCGTGCGTGAGGTGCTCGATCCGGGCGAGCACCTACTGCTCGGCGCGGGACTCGTCGTCGATCCGGCGGTGCTCGTACCTGCCTACGACGACGCGGCCGGGGTGACCGCGGAATTCAACCGTAACGTGCTGCGCGTGCTCAACGCCCGCCTCGACGCCGACTTCGAGCCCGAAGCGTTCCGGCACGTCGCGATCTGGGATCCGGAGCAGGAGTGGATCGAGATGCGGCTCGAGGCGAGCCGGGATATGCGGGTCGTGGTGCGTGGGCTCGACCTGACCGTCGACTTCGCCGCGGGTGAGCAGTTGCGCACCGAGATCTCGGCGAAGTTCCGAATCGCCGGGCTCGAAGGGGAACTGGCCCATGCCGGTTTCGCCATCACCCGGCATTGGACCGATCCGGACGAGCGGTTCGCGCTGGTGCTCGCCACCGCGAAGTAGTCGGACTCGAGCCGGGTTGCTCAGCCGACGGCCTCGTGCAGCCACTGCACGAGTGGGCGAAGTGCGCGCCAGGACGCGCGCACCTCATCGAGTGCCTGCGGTGTCTCGAGCCAGTCCGGACAGCCGACGTTGATTCTCGCGGTGAGCGATTTGTGCCGCAGCAGTTCGATACGCGGGTGGTCGGCGTCGTAGCCGCGCGGCACCGTCTTGAGCCGCTCGCCACCGATCTCGAAGCCCGCCTTGCGTAGCTTGGCCAGGATCCGCTCGAGCTTCTTGCCACGGTCCTCGCGGTCGACCGCCGCGCGGTAGCGGCCGATCTGCTCGGTCGACCCGTGGTAGCACCCGCCGGCCAGGACCAGCCCGGACGCGTCGACCTGGATGTAGTAGCCGGTGCTCGGCGCGACCGCGGCGAAAGCGCCCTGCGCGGTCTTGTACGGCGTCTTGTCCTTCGAGAACCGCACATCGCGATAGGGCCGGAACACCTTGGCGGCGCCGAACTCCGACTCGAGTTCCGCGGCGAGTGCGGTGATCGGCTCGCGCACGGAATGGTCGTAGACGTCCTTGTGCGCGGTCCACCACGCCTTGCTGTTGTCCGCTTCGAGGTCCTCGTAGAAATCGAGTGCGGCGACGGGTATCCCGGTGAACACGCGGCCCAACCTCGGGCCTACGCGCTGCCGTTGAACAGGCTCGTCACCGAGCCGTTCTCGAATACCTCGCGGATCGTGCGCGCCAGCAGCGGGGCGATGGAGAGCACGGTCAGCTGCGCGAACTTCTTGCTCTCGTCGATCGGCAGCGTATTGGTGACGATGACTTCCTTGGCGCCGCTGGCGGCGAGCCGCTCCGCGGCCGGGTCGCTCAGCACGCCGTGCGTCGCCGCGATCACCACGTCGCCCGCGCCGGCCTCCTTGAGCACCCGGACGGCGCCGGCGATGGTGCCGCCGGTGTCGATCATGTCGTCGATCAGGATGCAGGTCCTGCCCTCGACCTCACCGACGACGCGGTTGGACTTCACCTGGTTGGGCACGAGCGGGTCGCGGGTCTTGTGGATGAACGCCAGCGGCGCGCCGTCGAGCGCGTCGGCCCACTTCTCCGCCACCCGGACGCGGCCCGAGTCGGGGGAGACGACGGTGACGTGCTCCATGCCGTAGCCGTTGCGCACGTGCTGGGCGAGCTGTCCCTGGGCGTGCATGTGGTCGACGGGGCCGTCGAAGAAGCCCTGGATCTGGTCGGTGTGCAGGTCGACGGTGATGATCCGGTCCGCGCCCGCGGTCTTGAGCAGGTCGGCGACCAGGCGGGCCGAGATCGGCTCGCGGCCGCGGTGTTTCTTGTCCTGGCGGGCGTAGGGGTAGAAGGGCAGGACCGCCGTGATGCGCTTGGCCGATCCGCGCTTGAGCGCGTCGATCATGATCAGCTGTTCCATCAGCCAGGTGTTCAGCGGCGCCGGGTGGCTCTGCAGCACGAACGCGTCACAGCCGCGCACGGACTCCTCGAAGCGCACGAAGATCTCGCCGTTGGCGAAGTCGCGGGCGATCTGCGGGGTGACCTGGACGTCGAGTTCCTTCGCGACCTGATCGGCCAACTCCGGGTGGCCGCGCCCGGAGAACAGCATCAGGTTCTTCGAGTTGTCGACTGAGAACACGCTCACTGGTTTTCGCCATCCTTTTGTCGCTTGTCGATCCCGGCGGTGCCGAGCGTCTCGTGCGGCTGTTCGTTTTCGGCCCGAGCCCGGGCTGCTGCCCGGGCGGACTCCGTATCGGCCCGGTTCCGCTCCACCCAACCCTCAATATTGCGTTGTGATCCACCCGACACGGCGAGCGCCCCCGGGGGAACATTATTCCGCAGCACCGTACCGGCGCCGGTATATGCGCCATCACCGACTTCGAGCGGCGCGACGAACATGGTGTCGCTGCCCGTTCGGACGTGCGAGCCGACAACGGTGCGGCTCTTCTGGACGCCGTCGTAGTTGACGAACACGCTCGAGGCGCCAATGTTGCTGTGCTCGCCGATCGTCGCGTCGCCGACGTAGGTCAGGTGCGGCACCTTGCTGTGCGCGCCGATCTGGGCGTTCTTCGTTTCGACGAAGGCGCCGAGCTTGCCCGACTCGCCGAGTTCGCTGTCCGGGCGCAGATAGCTGAACGGGCCGACCGTGGCCCCCGCCCCGATGACCGAGCGGGTGGCGTGGCTGCGGACGACGCTCGCGCCCGCACCCACGGTGACATCGACCAGTGTCGTGTCCGGACCGATCTCCGCGTCCTCGTCGATCACGGTCGCGCCGAGCAGTTGCACGCCCGGGCGCAGCACGGTGTCCCGGCCGATCTGCACCGCCGCGTCCACCCAGGTGCTCGCGGGATCGATGACGGTCACGCCGGCGCGCATGTGCCGCTCCAGAATGACGGTGTTCATCGCCCTGGCGACCTCGGCGAGCTGCACGCGGTCGTTCACGCCGGTGACGCGGGTCGGGTCGGCGAGCAACGCGCCGTACACCGCGCGACCGCCGTCGCGAGCGAGCTTCACCACGTCGGTCAGGTAGAGCTCGCGCTGCGCGTTGTGGGTTCCCAAGCGCGCCACCGCGGCCCGCAGCAGGGTCGCGTCGAAGATATAGACACCGGAGTTGACCTCGGTGATCGCCGACTGCTCCGGGGTCGCGTCCGCGTGCTCGACAATCTCGGCGACCTGATTCTCGTCGGACCGGATGATCCGGCCGTAGCCGTTCGGGTCGGCGGGCTTGAACGTCAGCAGGGTCGCGCCGGGCCGCTCCGGATAGCTGCGATGCTCCTCGACGAGGGCTTCGAGGGTATGTCCGTCCAGCAGGGGCACGTCGGCGGAGGTGACCAGCACGTCGCCGGTGAAGTCGGTGGGCAGCACAGCGAGCGCGCAGCGCACGGCATGGCCGGTGCCGAGTTGCTGTTCCTGGACCGCGAGATCGATCTTGCGACGGAGTTCGCCGGACACTTCCGCGACTGCCGTCGACACCTTCTCCCGGTCGTGACCCACCACCGTGATCAGGTGCTCGGGGTGTACGTCGTTCGCCGCGTGCAGTGCGTGGGCGAGCATCGACCGTCCGGCCAGGGGATGCAGAACCTTGGGGGTCTTCGACCGCATTCGAGTCCCCGCTCCGGCGGCGAGAACGACGACCGCGGTGCGCTGTCGCATTGAGCTCCCTCTAGCGTCGGTATTTCGGTCGATCCGCTCGGTCCGGCACTGAATCCACCGATCAGCGCCGGGCTCTGCGCTCCGCCGCCAGGACTCGAACCTGAACTATCTGAACCAAAATCAGAGGTGCTGCCATTACACTACGGCGGATTGCCGCACCGACGGGCGCGCACTCCTGTAGAGCAGTCCCGCCGCTGCGCCACGATCCTTGCACGCCGACGGCGCGCGCGTCGAACCGCTCGCCGATTTTGCGCTCCGGTGTCGCTAGGGTGATCTTCAGGTGATCGATGCGTCACGTCACTGACGAGAACGGCGGTACGACCGCGTCGGACACAGCGATGACAACCGAGGGGGACGGGGACATGGCTGCGGATCGGTTCAGCGCTGAGTCTGTGGTCGGATCCGGGTATCCGGGTCGAAGCCGGACGCGGAGGTAGCGCCATGTCGGACCCCGAACACGCCGGCAGCGGCGAGCGCGCACCGCGGGTGCGGATGACCGGAACCCAGCGGCGTCAGCAGTTGATCGAGGTTGCGCGCGCGCTGTTCGCCGAGCGCGGTTACGACGCCGCCTCGATCGAGGAGATCGCTCAACGCGCGCATGTCTCCAAGCCCGTCGTCTACGAGCATTTCGGCGGTAAGGAAGGGCTGTACGCGGTCGTCGTGGACCGCGAGATGTCCACCCTGAACGAGATGATCACGTCCTCGTTGTCGCAGAACCGCTCACGGGTCCGCGTCGAGCGGGTCGCGCTCGCGTTGCTCACCTACGTCGAGGAACGCACCGACGGGTTCCGCATCCTGGTTCGCGACCAGCGGGTGACGGCAGCCGAGGGCACCTATTCGAGCCTGTTGAACGAGGCGATCGGCCAGGTCGGCTACATCCTCGCCGGCGACTTCGCCCGTCGCGGCCTCGATCCGGCGCTCGCACAGCTCTACGCGCAGGCCCTCGTCGGCATGGTTTCCACCACCGCCACCTGGTGGCTCGACGAGCGCAACCCGCCCAAGGAGGTCGTCGCGGCACACCTGGTCAACCTCTGTTGGAATGGACTGACGAACCTCGAGCCGAACCCCCAACTGGGCGATGAATGACGGTGCACTATCGGACCATGACCCGTGCAGGTGATGCGCGTGGCTAGGCAGGCGCGCGCGGAGATCACCCGCGACGCGGTGCTCACCGGCGCCGCGGAGGTATTCCTGCGCCTCGGCTACGCCAACGCGAGCCTGAACGAGATCATGGCCCAGGCCAACGTCACCAAGGGTGCGCTGTACTTCCACTTCGGGTCGAAAGAGGAGCTCGCCCGCGCGGTCGTCGACCTCGGGATCGAGCGGCTTGCCGCATCCAGGGACCGCCTCGCCGACAACGCCCCCGCGCTGGAGGTCTGTATCTCGTACAGCTATCTGGTCGCGGATCTGGCGTTGCGCGACCGGATGGTGGCGTCGATGCTGGCGCTCAACCATCAGATCGGCGACTACCGCGGCACCAGCAACCAGAACATGCTCGCAGTCTTCATCCACGAACACACCCTGTTGGTCAAACGGGCGATCGAGGAGGGCGACGTGCTCCCGGATCTCGACCCGGACTCGGCGGCCCGGTTGATGCAGGAGCTCACCGCCGGTGTGCACGTGATCGCGCTCGGCACCGGTGAGCTCGAGCAGATGCCCGCCCGGATGGAACGGATGTGGTTCCATCTGCTTCCCTCGCTCGTCCCGGAGAGCAAGCTCGGTTACTTCCGCGAGTACGCGGCGCGCCGGGCCCGGCGGTACTGACCGGTCGGACCGGACACCCCCCCTCGATCGACTGAACGGAACCGTTCAGTCGATCAGATCGACTGAACGGTTCCGTTCAGTCGAAGCGGGGCGTGGATTCGAGCCGGCCCGTGCGCCCATATCATGGAGGGGCCACCCACCGATCTGTCCACACATCGGGCACCAGGAGTTTGCCGTTGCCTTCCACTAGCCCGCCGCTGGCGGGGCTGGCCGCCGTCGCTTGCGCGGACACCGCCCTCACCCGGGTTGCCGAGCTGACCGGCCGGGCCGGCGTCGAACTCGTCGGCCCGTCGTCCGTCCGAACCTTCGTCGCCTCCGCGATCGCCGCGCGGGACTTCCTGCTACTGGTCACCGCGACCGGGCGCGAGGCCGACGACCTCACCGCCGAACTCACCGAGACGATCGGCGACGCGGTCGCGCAGTTCCCGTCCTGGGAGACGCTGCCGCACGAGCGGCTCTCGCCGGGCGCGGACACCATTGGGCGCCGGCTCGAGGTGCTGCGCAGGCTCGCCCGGCCGACCGACCCGGATTACGGCGCACCGCTGCGGGTCGTGGTCACGACGATCCGCTCGATGATGCAGCCGATGGCACCGCGCCTGGGGGAGATCGAGCCGGTGACGCTGCGCGTCGGTGCCGAACTCGACTTCGACAAGCTGATCGAGCGGCTCGTCGAGTTCGCCTACACCCGTGTCGACATGGTCGGCAAACGCGGCGAGTTCGCGGTACGCGGCGGCATCCTCGACGTGTTCTCGCCGACCGCGGACCATCCGGTCCGGGTGGAGTTCTGGGGCGACGAGATCACCGAGCTGCGCGCGTTCTCGGTGGCGGATCAGCGCTCGCTGACCGACGTCGGGATCGACTTGGTGATCGCGCCGCCGTGCCGCGAACTGCTGCTCACCGAAGCGATCCGGGACCGCGCCGGACAACTCGCCGCCGATAATCAGTCCGACGCCGCGCTGGTGGAGTTGCTCGACAAGCTCGCCTCGGGCATCCCGGTCGAGGGCATGGAAGCCCTGCTGCCTGTGCTGATGCCGGGCAAGCTGCAGTTGCTCACCGAAACGCTGCCGGACGGCGCGCACGTGCTGATCTGCGATCCGGAAAAGGTGCGTGCCCGGGCCGGGGACCTGGTCCGGACCGGGCAGGAGTTTCTGGAAGCGTCGTGGACGGCGGCGTCGGTGGGCGGCACCGCGCCGATCGATACGGCGAACCTGCGTGACGGCAACGGTGCCCGCCTGTCGATCGACCTCGGTGCATCGGCGTACCGGCAGCTCGGCGAGATCGAGGCGAGTGCCCGTGACCGGCACCTGCCGTGGTGGACGATCAGCCCGCTGGCCTCCGGTGCGGAGTCCGAGATCGAACTCGAGGTCGCACCCGCACCGGAGGCTCGCGGCTCGGATGAGGAATTGGCCACGACGTTCGCGCTGCTGCGTGGCCACGCCGGCACCGGGGGCCGGGCGGCCATCGTGGTCGCCGGACACGGCACCGCGGAACGCGTCCTGGAACGGCTGCACGAGGCCGACGTGCCGAGCGCATTGCTCGCCCCGGGTGCCGAGCCGCAGCAGGGGATCATCGGGGTGCTCTGCGGCACACTGGGTTCGGGCTTCGTTCTCGCCGATGCCGGCCTCGTGGTCATCACCGAATCCGACCTGACCGGGCACCGGGCGACCGCGGTCGGCGACGGAAAACGCCTGCCCGCGAAACGCCGCAACCAGGTCGATCCGTTGGCGCTCAACGCCGGTGACATGGTGGTGCACGATCAGCACGGCATCGGCCGGTTCGTCGAGATGACCGAACGCACCGTCGGCGGCGCCCGGCGCGAGTACCTCGTCATCGAGTACGCGTCGAGCAAACGCGGTCAGCCCGGTGACCGGTTGTTCGTGCCGATGGACGCGCTCGATCAGCTCTCCCGCTACGTCGGCGGCGAGATGCCGAGCCTGTCGAAACTTGGCGGCTCGGACTGGGCGAATACGAAACGCAAGGCGCGCAAGGCAGTTCGTGAGATCGCGGGCGAGTTGGTGCAGCTCTACGCCGCCCGGCACGCCGCACCGGGCCATGCCTTCGCCCCGGATACGCCGTGGCAGAAGGAGATGGAGGACGCGTTCGCGTTCACCGAGACCGTGGATCAGATGACCGCGATCTCCGAGGTGAAGTCGGACATGGAGCGGCCGGTCCCGATGGACCGGGTGGTGTGCGGTGATGTCGGCTACGGCAAGACCGAGATCGCGGTCCGCGCGGCGTTCAAAGCCGTGCAGGACGGCAAGCAGGTAGCCGTGCTCGTGCCGACAACGCTTCTCGCGCAACAGCATCTGCAGACCTTCACCGAGCGGATGGCGGCATTCCCGGTCACGGTGAAGGGACTGTCCCGGTTCACCGATACCCGCGCGTCCCGCGAAATTCTCGACGGACTCGCCGAGGGCACCGTGGACGTGGTGGTCGGCACGCACCGACTGTTGCAGACGGGGGTGCGCTGGAAGGATCTCGGGCTGGTCGTGGTCGACGAGGAGCAGCGCTTCGGCGTCGAGCACAAGGAACACATCAAGGCGATGCGCACGCACGTCGACGTGCTCACCATGTCCGCCACGCCGATTCCGCGCACGCTCGAGATGAGCCTGGCCGGGATCCGCGAGATGTCGACCATTCTCACGCCGCCGGAGGAGCGTCACCCGGTGCTCACCTATGTGGGTGTTTACAACGACAAACAGGTCGGCGCCGCGATTCGCCGCGAGTTGCTACGCGACGGCCAGGTGTTCTACGTGCACAACCGGGTGAGCTCGATCGACAAGGCCGCCAACCGAATAAAGGAACTCGTGCCGGAGGCGCGGGTGGTGGTCGCGCACGGGCAGATGAACGAGGACAACCTCGAGCGGACCGTGCAGGGTTTCTGGGAGCGCGAGTACGACGTGCTGGTGTGTACCACGATCATCGAGACCGGACTGGACATTTCGAACGCGAACACGCTCATTGTGGAACGGGCTGATGCACTTGGCCTTTCGCAGCTGCATCAGCTGCGCGGCCGGGTCGGGCGCAGCCGCGAACGCGGGTACGCCTACTTCCTCTACCCGGCCGAGAAGCCGCTGACCGAGACCGCCTACGACCGGCTCGCCACGATCTCGCAGAACTCCGACCTCGGCGCGGGTATGGCGGTGGCGATGAAGGACCTCGAAATTCGTGGTGCGGGAAACGTTCTCGGCGCCGAACAGTCCGGGCACGTGGCCGGCGTCGGGTTCGACCTGTACGTGCGGCTGGTAGGTGAGGCGGTCGAGGCCTACCGGGCGGCGGCGGACGGTAAACCGATAGAGGCCGCGGAGGAGACCAGGGAGGTGCGGATCGACCTGCCGGTGGACGCGCACATTCCGCCGGATTACGTGACGAGCGACCGGCTGCGGCTCGAGGCCTACCGAAAGCTCGCCGCCGCAGGCGAGGACGCTGCGATCATGTCGGTCGTCGAGGAGCTCCTCGACCGGTACGGCAGCCTGCCGGTCGAGGTAGGCAGGCTGATCTCGGTGGCGAAGCTGCGTTTGCTGTGCCGCGAATACGGCGTCGACGAGGTCGGCGTGAGCGGATCGCAGCTGAAGTTCGCGCCGCTGCAACTCACCGATTCCAAGCAGGTCCGGCTCAAGCGGCTCTACCCGTCGGCGGCCTACCGGGCCACCACCGGTGTGGTGCAGTTGCCGATCCCGCGGTCCGGCGGTATCGGCTCGGACCGGCTGCGCGATGCGGCGCTGCTGCAGTACGTCGCCGATTTCCTGCTCGCGCTGGACGGCAAAGCGCCCGGCGCGGTGAGCCTTTCGGTGGCCGAGGTCACGGGCGCAGGTGCGGCCACGTGACCGACCAGGGGGAGGGCCTGGTCGAGGCGGTCGAGCTGATGGACCGGCTGTGGCGCCTCGGCGGCTGGGAAGTGACGCAGACGCACGATTCGCTGCGGCCCTATCTGCTCGAGGAGACCTACGAGCTGCTCGACGCGATCGGTTCGGCGGATCCGGAGGCGATCAAGGAGGAACTAGGCGACCTGTTGCTGCAGGTGCTGTTCCACGCTCGGATCGCGCAGGACTCGGATCGGCCGTTCACGGTCGACGACGTGGCCGCCACGCTGGTCGCGAAGTTGGTGCACCGCAGCCCACATCTTGGCGACGATCTGACCGGCCCGATCGACATCGCCGCGCAGGAACGGGCGTGGGAACAGCGCAAGGCCGCGGAGAAGGCGCGCCGATCCTGCCTGGACGGCATCGCCATGGACCTGCCGGCGCTCGCGCTCGCCGAGAAGGTGCTCGGCCGTAGCGCGACCGCGGGTCTGCCCGACGATCTGGTGCCCGACGAGTTGCGAGTCGTGCGCATCGGCGGCCCGGGTAGCGCCGAGCAGCAGCTGCGTACCGCGGTGCTGTCTTTCGCGCAGCGGGTGCGTGCCGCCGAGGATCATGCGGAAAGCGTTCGGGGTGAACGAAAGTCGCTCGATGCTGGGGTCTGGCGGGCGTGCTGGCCGACCGAACTGCGAGCGGGCAGAAAGTGATTGGTTGCCGCCATCGTCCAGGCTCGCGCCGGACGTGTACCTATCCGAGCAGGTGACGTCGTTCCCAATCGCTGCCGACAGTGCACACGTGGACGTGCACATCCAGCTCGGACGTCCGGACCATTCGATGCCCCGGTTCGCGCACCCGCAGCTGGTAACCCGCGTCGAGCAGTGGGCCGAGATACGCCCGCTCGTCCTCGACGTCCGGCACGCTCATTCGATGTCGACTATTGGCTTCGCGGCCAGATCGGGTACGGAGGTCGATCCGATGTGATCGATGCGGCAGGCGGTATCACCGAGCGCCTCGGCGATACGTATGCGCTCACGGTTGAACCGCTCCGGCCAGGTCGGGTCATAGTCCACAATGTGGATGTCACGCTTATCGATGCCACCGACCAATTCCGTCCGCTCATCCACGTAGCCATCCTCGCGGCTGCGTGAGGTCGTCGCCAAGATTGCCGCGACCAATGGATCGGTGCGGGCAAGTGTGAGATCCACGATTGTGGTGCAGTTCTGTGAGGTGTCCGACATGTGGTCTGCGCCATCGTGCAAGCCCGCGCCGGACGGGTATCCGTAGCGTCGATTGTGGAGCGCCGCCCGGTCATGCGGTGCCGGGACGAGAGTTGAGGACGTTGAGCTCCCCCTTACGTGCCGAGCTGGCATACCGGCTCGGCGTCCTCTATTCCGATGCCGGGTCCCCACCGCTGAAGGCGGTCAGTGCTCGGGCCACCCGGGAGTTGCGGGCCCGGAACCCGCGTGGTCGTGAGGTCAGTGCCCAGCGCATCTCGGACTGGCGAGGTGGGCGCAGCGTGCCCGCGAAGTTCGACGGATTGGCTGCGGTCCTGAGCGTTCTCGTCCCGGCCGCAGGGCGCAACCGCCCGGAACCCACGCTGCCGGGGCTCTATTCGATGCCGGCGTGGCGCAAGCTGTGGTCGAGAGCGCAGCAGGAACGCGCCTGCGCCGAACCTGCCGGGCCTGCGGTCTGTCCTTACCCCGGTCTGGCCGCGCTCACCATCGACGATGCGGAGTGCTTCGCGGGTCGGGACAGCCAGACCGAAACGATGCTGGCCAGGTTCAACAGTGGACTCGGAAGCGGCGAGTTGCTCGTCCTCGTCGGCGATTCGGGCGTGGGCAAATCATCGATGCTGCAGGCGGGGTTCGCGGCGCGGCTCAGCGACGACATCGACGTGCTGCTGGTGACGCCGGCGGCAGTCGAGGCCGATGAGATCGCGTCGTGGACGCACGACCGCGCATCCGAGTCGCGGCCGTTCGTGTTGGCTGTCGACCAACTCGAGGAGCTGTTCCTGGCTCCGTTCGACGACGACTACGCCGAGCGGTACCTCGCGGTCGTCGCTGGCATGACCTCCGTCGGCCCGGTCGAACCCGGCCGCTGCGCGGGTGTGGTCGTTGCGCTGCGGGCCGACTTCTACACCCAAGCGGCACGGCATCCGGCGCTGGCAACCGCGCTCGAGAGCAATCAGATGCTGCTGGGGCCACCGACGGCCGCCGAACTGACAGCGGCGATCGTCGAACCGGCGAAGAAGATGGGTCTGACCGTCGGTGACGGCCTCGTGGAGCTGATGCTCGCCGATCTCGGCGTCCGCAGCACCGGTACGCGCGGGGTGATCCCGGCCGGAACGTTTCCGCTCCTCGCGCACGCCCTGCGCAGCACCTGGCAGGCCCGCGACGGCAATGTGCTGAGCGTCGGCGCATACGAGCAGGCCGGCGGCGTCCGGGGTGCGATCGCCACCAGCGCCGAGCGGCAGTGGGAGTCGTTCGGCCCGCAGGAGCGCGACATTGCCCGCACCGTCCTGCTGGAGTTGGTCATCCCCGTGCCGGACGGTTCCGCGGTCGGGCGCCACGTCGATCGTGACGCGCTGGTCCGGCGTTGTCCCGATCGGGCGTCGGCCGACGCCGTGCTGAACGCGCTGGCCGAGGCCCGGATCATCACCCAGGATGCACACGGGACGTCGCTGGCGCACGACGCGGTGATCGGCGCGTGGCCGCGCCTCGCCGTCTGGGTCGAGGACGACCGTGAGGACGCGATCACCCGCCATCGAATCCAGACCGACGTCGAGGAGTGGACCGCGTCCGGTCGGGACCGTGCGCTGCTCTACCAGGGCACCCGCCTTGCGGTCGCGAGCGATCTGCGCGCCCGCACCCCCGGCGCCCTCTCGCCGTTGGGTGTCGAGTTCATCGCCGCTGGGGAAGAGGTCCGCAGGCGCCAGAGCACGGTGAAGCGCGTTCTCGTGCTGGTGCTGGTCCTCGCGGCAGTCGCGACCTCGGTGCTGGCGGTCGTGTCGATGCGCCAAAGCCAACGTGCCGAGCGCGCACGCGCCGACGCCGAGCACGCGGCGCTGATTTCCGCGGCCAGGTACGACCAATCCGTGAACCCGACCGAGTCCGCCCGCCTCGCGCTCGCCGCCGAATCCGAACGTCCGGATGATCCGCAGGCGCGCGGGCTGGTGCTCGCGTCGCAGTCCGCGCCGCTCGCCGCAACGGTGCCGGCGCACCGAGGTGCCGTCTACGGGACCGCCCAATCCTCGAGTGGGCAGTCGTCGACGGGGCTCGTCGCTTCGGGTGGCTACGACAACACGGTTCGCCTCTGGCGCCGCGACGACGCTGCGGGACTCGTGCCGCTCGGGGTACCGCTGGACACCGAGTCGTGGGTCGCCTCGGTCGCGTTCTCGCCCGATGGGAACACGCTCTTCGCCACCGGCGGCTCGGGCCGCGTCCAGCGCTGGGACGTTTCCGACGCAAATCACCCGGTCCGCGGCCCGGACATCGAGCTCGGCGGCCGGGGCGCGGTCTACTCGCTCGCGACACGCGCCGACGGCCGCTGGATCGCGACCGCGGGTGACGACCACCTGGTTCGCTTGCACGACCTGGTGACCGGCATGACCCGCGTCCTGACGGGTCACGACGGCGCCGTCCGCACGGTGGCGTTCAGCCCCGACGGGAACACCCTGGTGAGCGGCAGCGATGACCGCACCGCCAGGGTGTGGGACGTCGCGGATCCGAACGCGGCGAGGCAGCTCGGTGCACCGCTGACCGGTCAGTCGCTGACCGTCCACTCGGCCGCGTTCAGCCCGGACGGGGCAACGCTGGCCACCGGTAGCGACGACCAGACCTTCCGGTTGTGGTCGATGCGCGACCGAGACAACGTCGTCGCACTCGGCCCGGCAATCGATGCGCACGCGGCGGCACTGTGGTCGCTGAGCTTCGCGTCGGACGGCAAGACGCTGGCCACGGCGGCGTGGGATGGCGCGGTCAAGTTGTGGAACGTCGCGGATCCCCGCACTCCGGTTCAGTTGGGACAGCGGATGACCGGCAGCCGCGGCGGCCTCACGACGGTGTCCTTCCTCGACGATCACCGGGTACTCACCGGCGGACAGGCCGGCAACCTGCAGGTCTGGTCCCTGTCGCCGGCAGTGGTCACCAGCCACACGAGACGTGTGCAGGCGCCGAGCTTCGATGCGTCCGGCGACCTGATGGCGACCGGATCGTGGGACGGGCAGGTGCTGCTCTGGCGGACCGGTGGTCCGGCGCCGGAACCAGTTTCGTCGGTCACCCCGCTCGCCGACGATCTTCGCGTCGAGAACGTTGCCCTCGCGCCGGATGGCCGAACGCTGGCGGTGACGTTTCTGGAATCCGGCGATGTACAGCTGTTCGACACCACCGTGCCCGCCGCGCCCCGGTTCCTCACGAGCGTGGTCATCCCCGGCTCCAGGTACGCACACGAGATCGTGTTTTCACCGGACTCCAGGTTGTTGGCCACTGCTGCCGACGACAGCAGCGTCCAGTTGTGGGACCTCGCCGACCGCGCGCATCCCGTTGCCCGCCCCGAACCACTCACCGGGCCCGCTGGATGGGTGAACGCCGTGGCGTTCAGCCCCGACGGATCGCGCCTGTACGCGGCAGCGGCCGATCGCAGGCTGCACCGGTGGGATCTCACCGGGGGTTCGCCGACTTCGGCAGTGGTCGCCGAGCAGGGTGGACCGGTCAACTCCCTGTCGATCAGCGCCGACGGCACACTGCTTGCCGCAGGCGGCGACGACCAGATCGTCCGCATCATGCGGATCTCGGGCGACGACGTCGAGGAGGTGTCCGAGTTGCATGGGCACTCGAGCACCGTGCGCTCGGTGAGCTTCGATCCGACGTCCCGGTTGCTCGCCACGGGCGCGGACGATCAGACCGTTCGGCTCTGGGCGTTGGATGATCCGTCCGCGCCGAGCGCGCTCGGCGAGACGCTCGTCCCGCTCGGAGTCGTCCGCTGGCGGGTCGCGTTCAGCCCGACGGGTGCACTCGGCGGTGGCGGCGAGAACGGTGTCCTCGGCTGGTGGACGACCGATGTCGACGCGGCGGCGGATCGGGTGTGCGTCGCGAGTCACGGCACCGAGCTCGAGGGCGATTTGGCGCAGTGGAGCGACGAGGCTGCCGCGGGCTGCGCCACCTGATCGGTGTCACCCCCTGACAGCTGATGCAGCGGAAAGCCCGCATGGTGGATTGCGACCACCATGCGGGCTTTCTGTTCGGATCGCTCAGCCGAGCGAGATGGCGATCGAGAACAGGTCGCTGATCGAGAGCAGGTCGCCGCCGATGGCGTAGAAGTCGTTGAAGAACTGGGTGAGTCCGGACAACATGTGAGTGTTCCTCTCGGGTTTTCTGCGGTTGTGCGCCGTGTTCGGCACCGGAACCACAGTCGCACCCGGTGGTGACCTCGCGCCTGTCCGATTGTCGGTTTATCGCAGGTCAGATGGTGTAAATGAGCCTTCCGGTCCGGACGGAACCGGGCAGGTGAACCTGCTCGGCCGAGTCCGCGAGCATGCTCGCATGCGAATTCTTCGGCGTTGGTACCCGCGGTCGGAATCGAGTAGCGCACTACTCGCGCCGTCGGCGATATACCGGCTTACGGTTCGGTTACGCACAGCCGGGCCCATGCCCTCCCCGTCCCGGCACAGGCTGAAAGGGGGCGATGGGAAATGACGGCAATCGATGACCACCGTGTCGCGGGCCTGCCATTCCCGAACTCCGTCTTGGCAACGATTGTTGAGGTTCTGTCGACCCGCGGCCCGGCGATCCTTGGCGGCCTCGCGGGTTTGACGGCGGCGGTATTCGGCTTGGCGACGAGTTTCGAGTGGGTGGCGTGGTCACCCGCACAGCACACGGTTGTCGCTACCGAGGCAGCCACATTCTGGGCTCTCGTAGCGGCCGTGACTGCGCACTACCGCCCCGGCACGAAGAAGCAGCCGGTCGCAGTCGCGGGCACAGTGACCGCCTTCGCGTCGACGACACTGTCCTTGGGCATCGGCTTCAGTTGGTGGCAGGTGAACGAAGCCCAGAACGCGTCGCTCGTCAGTCTGGTAGTTGCCTCGGTCGCCGTCGTGTCCGCGCTGATCGCACGGTCCGGCGTGACAGCAGAACTCTCGCCGGGTCAACCTGACAGTCCTAGTGGTGAACCCGGAATGTCGATCTAGCTTTGTCACTCGAGTACTGCAACACCCTCCGACCAATCGAACGGCAAGGAGTCGCGCACTCATGACCACTCCCAACGGATCCGCGAACGGGTCGTCCGTCGGACCGTCCACGAACACCGTGAAATCGAAGAACATCGTGTTGTGCTTCGACGGCACCGACAACCAGATCAAGGCCCATGGCAACACGAACGTCGTGAAGATCTTTCGCGCCCTGGAGAACCAGGATGGCGAACAGCTCATGTATTACGACCCCGGCGTGGGCACGTTCTCGTCGCCGAAGGCGTGGTCGCCGATGGGGCGGTGGGCCTCCAAAATGCTCGGCAAGGCCTTCGGGTTGGGCGTGAAAACCAATCTCGCCGAGGCCTATACGTTCCTGATGAACAACTGGGAACCGGGCGACAGGATCTTCATCTTCGGATTCAGCCGCGGCGCCTTCAATGCCCGGGCGCTCGCAGGACTGCTGGACGCGATCGGTATTCCGCGTCGGTCCTCGGAAAACCTGGTGCAGTACGCGATCGATCTCTACGCGCGCCCGGACGACGATTGGAAGAACAAATTGGCCGATGCCAGCGAGTTTCGCAGCACGATCTGCCGTGCGGCGCACCTGGGCACCACCGGAGATCCGATGTATTCCGTCCCTGTCGAATACATCGGTCTCTGGGACACCGTCAACGCACCCGGGGTCTTCCGACGTGAACTGAGCTTTCCGAAGTCCAACAGTCTCGACAGTGTTCTCGCAGGTAGGCACGCGGTTTCCATCGACGAAAAGCGCCGACCCTTCAAGGTGAGCCTTGTCACCAACCCGCATATCGAGGAAGCCTGGTTCGCCGGTGTTCACTCCGATGTCGGTGGTGGATTCGAAGCGAAGGGACTCGGCGACATTTCACTGATGTGGGTGCTGCAAGGCGCTGTGAATGCGGGAATCATATTGCGGCGGACGGTAAGTCTTCGCCAACTGCCCGAAGTGGAGGCGACGTTTGCCGTGGCTGAGATTCACCAGAACGACAAGGTATGGGCGCTGGCCATCAACACGCCTCGCCACCCCGGACCGTCGGCGAAGGTGCATGCCTCCGTGGGTGCGCGGCGGGAATCCGATAAATATCGCGACTACGGCAAGAATGTCGTGAACACGGCCTATATCGCCGACGACTGGACAGACTCCGCGTGGGCGCGGGTGGATGGGCCCGATTCTCCAAACGTGCAGATCGCCGATACCGGCAGCAACCCACGTTGATCCGGTCGCTACGCCGGCGGTGACCCAGCCGCCCCGAACAACGTCGACCCCCAGTACTGACCGTCCCGCAGCCCAGGCGGCACCGCGAACACCGCCGAGGAGGTGTGCTGGATGTATTCGTTGAGTAGGTCGGAGCGGGCGAGTTGGAGTTGCATCGGCACGAACTGGGTCTGCGGGTTGCGGCAGTAGGCGATGAAGAACAGTCCCGCGTCGAGGTGTCCGAAGCCGTCGGAGCCGTCGGTGAAGTTGTAGCCGCGCCGCAGGAGCTTGACCCCGCCGAGCGACTCGGCGGACGCGAGGCGGATGTGGGCGCGGTGGTCGATCATGGGGCCGTGCGGCCCGGCGGATTGCAGGTCGACCTGGTCGAACTCTTCGGAACCGCCGAACGGTGCGCCGTTGCCCTTGAACCGCCCGATCACCCTTTCCTGCTCGTTGAGCGTGGTGCGGTCCCACGACTCGATCAGCATTCGGATGCGACGAGTCACCAGGAAACTTCCACCGGCGAGCCAGTCCTGGTCGTCGGCGGGATCGACCCAGACGAACTCTGATACCGCGCTCGGATCTTCGGCCTTGAGGTTGTTGGTGCCGTCCTTGAAGCCCATCAGGTTGCGTGCGGTGACCTGGTCCGTCGACGTCGATGAGGTGCGGCCGAAGCCGAGCTGCGACCACTTGACCGCGACGATGCCCGTGCCGATCCGGGCCAGGTTGCGCACCGCGTGCACGGCGACCTGCGGATCGTTGGAACACGCCTGGATCGCGATGTCTCCGCCACTGATCGCCGGGTTGAGGATCTGGCCGGGAAAGTGCGGCAGGTCGACTAGGGCGGCGGGTTTTCGTGCATAAATATCGAAGCGATCGTTGTCGGCCGTGCCGAACAGCGACGGCCCGAACCCGATGGTGAGCGTGAGCTGGCTGGGTGCGAGCCCGAGCGCCTCGCCGGTGTCCTTGGGCGGCGCGTACTGCGGCCCGTCGACCGCGGCGCCGGGATAGGTTTCCTCGCCCTTGGTCATCCGCTCGGCGACCTCGGTCCATTCCCGCAGCATCGCGACGAGTCGGTCGCGAGATTCGGTTACCACGTCGAACGAGACGAAATGCAGACGATCCTGCGTCGGTGTGACGATGCCCGACTGGTGCTCACCACGGAACTCGACGATGTCCGCGGCCGCGTGTGTGTGCTCCGGCGCGGTCACCCGGCCGACGACCGCGCCGGCACCGGCGAGTGCCGCGCCGGCACCGATCGCGCCGAACAGCCCGCGGCGACTCAATCTGCCGCGGGCGCTGCCCGACTCAGGGGCTACGTGCTGCGCAGGCTCGCTGTTCTGCACAGGATCACTGCCCTGCGACGACGCCTTGGACATTGCTCACTTCCGCGAGTAGTGCATCGAGCTTTTTCGACAGTTCCTGTCGCTGCTGCTCGGTGACGGTGTCATAGGAAACGAACCCATCGCCCTGGTGGTACTTGGCGAGTTCGGCATTCACGTCGGCGAAGCGCTGATCGATCCGGAGGCCGAGTTCGGGGTCCTTCTCATCGATGATCGGGCGGACCGCTGCGACGGCGGCCTGCGAACCGTCCACGTTGGCCTGGAAATCCCACAGGTCGGTGTGCGAGAAGAAGTCCTCCTCGCCGGTGATCTTTGTGCGCGCGACCTCCTCGAGCAGTCCGGCCGCCCCACCCGCCGTCTGGATCGGGTCGAACTCCATCTCGGGGGCGTTCACCCGAGCGACGAGCTCGCCGACATCGGCCTGGAGCTGGTCGGCGATCGCGTTGGTGTCGGGCTGCAAACCTTGCGCCCACAGGTCCTTCTCGATCCGGTGGAATCCGGTCCAGGGCTGGCCCGGCTCGACGTCGGGCTCGCGCAGGTCGAGGCGCGGGTCGAGGTCGTCGGGGAAGCTCTCCGCGACCGGCTCGATGCGCTCGTAGTAGGTGCGCGCCGTCGCGAACTGGGCCTTGGCCGCCTCGATATCGCCCGCCTTGACGGCTTCCACGAACTTGTCGGTAGTTTCCTGCAGCGCCACCGTCTGGCTCACGACGTAACGCTTGTAGCTGTCGGCCGCCGCGGCGAGTGCGCTGCCGTCGTCCGGTGCCTTCGCCTCGCCGGTGACCGTGAAGTCCGCCCGAATACCGTCGCCGACCATGCCCGGTCGGCACGAGGTTTGGTAGGTACCGGGCTCGTTCAGCGCGACGATCAGCTGCCGCGTCAGCCCCGGCCCGATGTTCTCGACCTCGCCCATCACCCGGTCGCCTTCGCCGTACACGTAGAACTCGGTCGCCTTGGAGCCGTTGTTGGTCACCGAGAATGCGGTGTTGCCGGTCTCCGCTGACGTCTTTGCCACGTCGCAGGCGTCGTCGGTCGCGTTCACCGTGATGGCGTCAGTGTCGGTCTCGGACTTCTCCGTGCAACCGGCGAGCGCCAGTGGCAGGACGGCGGCTGCGACGATTGCGCAGGTGGTGCGGATTCTCAAGCTCGTGCCTCTCAGGATGTTTCTGGTGTGAGTTCTTCGGTGGCGGCCTTGGGTGCGGACATCGGCTTGGACCGCACCGGGCGCAGGAAAAGCGGCAGGACCACCGCGATGTAGGTGACCCAGGCGATGGCTTGCGCCAGCGTCGGGTCGGGCCGGAAATTGAAGATGCCGGCGAGCACGGTGCCATACCAGCTCGACTGGTCGTAGGTCGCGGAGATGTCGAAGGCGTTGGTCGATCCGCCCGCAAACCATCCGGCGGTCTGCAGCGCCCGCACCCCGTAGGACAGGATCCCGGCCGCGACGAAGATGAGGACGATGCCGGTGTATTTGAAGAACCGCGCGAAGTCGATGCGGACGGCGCCGAAGTAGAGCAGCACGGTCACGATGGCGGCGATGCCGAGGCCGATCAGCACACCCACCAGTGGCCACGGGCTACCCGCGGTGTTTTCTGCGTATCCGACCATGAGCAGGGCGGTCTCGACTCCTTCGCGCCCGACCGCGAAGAACGCCAGCGACACGACCGCGAACGGTCCCAGCCCGAGCGCGCGCTCCATCCCCGCCCGCAAATCGCCGGAGATGGACCTGGCCGCGGTCCGCATCCACAGCACCATGCCGGTGACGATGGCCACCGCGACGAGCGAGGCGATCCCGGCGATGAGTTCGGCGACGAGCCCGTCGATCGTGGAGGTGCCGTAACGAATACCGAGGAAGATCGCTGCCACCATCGCGACCGCGGCACCAACCCCGATCCACACCCATTTGAGCGCGTCGCGGCGGTCCAGCTTGACCAGGAACGCCACGAGGATCATGACCACGATCCCGGCCTCGAGGCCTTCGCGCAGCCCGATCAGCCCACTCCCGAACAGTTGAGTCGCGATCGAAGGCGCGGTCGAGGACACGGCGAGCAGGGACATAAAGGGAACCTCGTTGTCGTTCGGATCGCTCACTTTAATAGGCAAGGCGAACCTTGGTCTGATCCAGAAACATACACCCGGATTCGAGACACGCCAGACGGCTTTACCAATGCTTTAACACTTGGCGTGCAGGATGGATGCGTGCCCCGGATTCGTCGCTGTCTCCTCGCCGCGCTGGTGACGTCGACGATCGTGACCGCCGGATGTGCGGGATTCGGCGACGGCATCGACGTGCCCGAGGGCATTCCGCCCGGTCCCGGTGCCCCGTTGCCGCCGATCGACATCGACGCGCCCGGCCGGTCGGCGACTCAACTATCGGCCTGGGCGACCGAACAGTCCGACGCGCACGACATCCCGGTCATCGCGCTGGAGGCGTACGGCTACGCCGCTGCGGTGCTCGCGCGCAGCGCACCGGACTGCGGAATCGCGTGGACAACGCTGGCCGGCATCGCGAGCGTCGAATCGAAGCACGGCATGCACGGCCGCTCGACGGTGCTGCCGGACGGCCGCGTCGACCCGCCGATCCGCGGCGCGGCGCTCGACGGCTCGCCCGGGATCGCCGAAATCGACGACTCCGACGGCGGCACCCTCGACGGGGACACCGAGCACGACCGGGCGATCGGGCCGTTCCAGTTCATCCCGGAGACGTGGCGGGTCTGGGCGGCCGACGCGAACGGCGACGGTGTGCTCGATCCGGACAACATCGACGACGCCGCGCTCACCGCGGCCCGCTATCTGTGCGCGCGCGGTGGGAACCTGCGCACCGCCGAGGGCTGGCAGAACGCGCTGATGGCCTACAACCAGTCGGGCTCGTATCTGCGCGAGGTGCGACACCGGGCCGCGCTCTACAGCGTCGGCGCCGAACTGTCCTGACCGTCCGGACGGCAATCGTCGCGTTTCCGGCGATCCCGGGGTTGCAAAACGCAGGCCGACACGACGCACCCCGTCCGGCGCGGGGCGATAGGCTCGCACCGACAAGTCTGCCCGCAGTGCAGGCACGTGTTCACCGCCGAAGGAGTGTCGTTCGTGGCCATCATCGAACAGGTTGGAGCTCGCGAGATCCTCGACTCGAGGGGAAACCCGACGGTCGAGGTCGAGATCGCGCTCGACGACGGCACGGTGACCCGTGCGGCGGTGCCTTCCGGTGCCTCGACAGGTGAGCACGAGGCCGTCGAGTTGCGTGACGGCGGCAGTCGCTACGGCGGTAAGGGCGTCACGAAGGCAGTCAATGGTGTGCTCGACGAGATCGCGCCTGCCTTGATCGGCCTCGACGCAGTGGAGCAGCGCGTCGTCGACCAGACGCTGCTCGACCTCGACGGCACGCCGGACAAGTCGCGGCTCGGCGCGAACGCGCTGCTCGGCGCCTCGCTGGCCGTTGCGCGCGCGGCGGCGCAGTCGTCGGATCTGGACCTGTACCAGTACATCGGCGGCCCGAACGCACACGTACTGCCGGTGCCGATGATGAACATCCTCAACGGTGGCGCGCACGCCGATACCGGTGTCGACGTGCAGGAGTTCATGGTCGCGCCGATCGGTGCGCCCACCTTCAAGGAAGCGCTGCGCTGGGGCACGGAGGTCTACCACGCGCTCAAGTCGGTGCTGAAGGAGAAGGGCCTCGCGACCGGGCTCGGCGACGAGGGCGGTTTCGCCCCGGACGCCGCGAACACCAAGGCCGCGCTCGACCTCATCGAGGTCGCGGTCGGCAAGACCGGACTCAAGCTGGGTGCCGATGTGGCACTCGCGCTCGACGTGGCGGCCTCGGAGTTCTACAAGGACGGCAGCTACCTGTTCGAGGGCAAGGCGCACAGCGCGGCCGAGCTGACGCGGTTCTACGAGGATCTCGTCAACAACTATCCGCTGGTGTCGATCGAGGATCCGCTCAACGAGAACGACTGGGACGGTTGGGTGTCGCTCACCGACGACATCGGTGAGAAGGTTCAGATCGTCGGCGACGACCTGTTCGTGACCAACCCGGATCGCCTCGCGGACGGAATCGCCAAGGGCGCGGCGAACGCGCTGCTGGTGAAGGTCAACCAGATCGGCACCCTTACCGAGACGCTCGACGCGGTCGAGCTCGCGCACCGCGCGGGCTACAAGACGATGATGAGCCACCGCAGCGGCGAGACCGAGGACACCACGATCGCCGACCTCGCGGTGGCGGTCGGCAGCGGCCAGATCAAGACCGGCGCGCCCGCGCGTTCGGAGCGGGTGGCGAAGTACAACCAGCTGCTGCGCATCGAGGATCAGCTCGGCGACGCCGCGCGCTACGCCGGTGACGTCGCCTTCCCGCGGTTCAGCTTCGGCAACTGAGTCATGGCTGCTCGCCGCACGCGCAAGCCGGGTCCCGACCAAGGTGGTCGGGACGCGCGCCGGTCGCCGCGTGCGGAACGGCGGACGCAGAACCAAGCAGGTGGACGGCGCGCGTCGGGGTCCGGTGCCGACCGGGAACGGCGCGCGCCCGCGTCCAAGCCGTCCGGTGAGGGCACGGACCGGGACCGTTCGGTACGGGTCATCGGACGCAAGCGTGCTGCGGACGGCGGGCCACGGTCGGATCACACGATCTTCGGCCTCTCGACGGCGCGGGCGGTGATTCTCGCCGTGGTCGTCTGCATGCTCGCGTTGACTCTCGCAGTCCCGCTGCGCACCTACTTCACCCAGCGCAGCGACGCGTCGAGCATCGAGGCCGAGCGGGTGAAGCTCGAAAACGACATTGCGGAGCTACAGCTGAAGAAGCAGCAGCAGGACGACCCGGCGTATGTCGCCGCGGAGGCTCGCGACCGGTTGCGCCTGGTGATGCCGGGGGAGACCCCCTATCAGGTGCAGTTGCCCGGGGCGTACGAGGCGGCGCAAGCCGAACGCGCCAAACCAGAACCGACATCCGGCACGTGGTACAGCGACCTGTGGGATTCGGTGTCCGAGCCGCGCCCGGTCGGCCCGGTGCCGGCACCCGTCGCGCCACCGCCGGCCCCGGCGGCACCGCCCGCCCCGGGAGGTCCGGGCGGGTGAGTGAAGTACATGTCGACCCGACCGAGGATGACCTCGCCGTCATCGAACGGCAACTCGGGCGGGTGCCCCGTGGAGTGCTCGCGGTCGCGTACCGCACTCCCGACGGGCTGCCCGCGGTGGTGAAGACCGCACCCCGATTGCCGGACGGCACACCGTTTCCCACGCTGTATTACCTGACCGATCCGCGGCTCACCGCGGAGGCGAGCAGGCAGGAGTCGGCCGGCGTGATGCGGGAGATGACCGAACGATTATCGACCGATCCGGAGTTGGCGGATGCGTACCGTCGGGCACACGAGAGCTATCTGGCCGAGCGCGACGAGATCGATTCGCTCGGAACCACTTTCACCGGTGGCGGTATGCCGGAGCGAGTGAAGTGCCTGCACGTGCTGATGGCGCACGCGCTGGCGAAGGGGCCGGGGGTGAATCCGCTCGGCGACGAGTCGGTGGCGCTGGCGGCACGTGGACGTTTGCGGGGCACGGCGCTTCCCGCGGACTGGCCGGAATACGAAGGCCCCGAACCGGTGTCCGAGGATGCACCGGTGGCCGACGACAAGATGGAAGGTCACGCGTGACTCGACGGGTTGCGGGAATCGATTGCGGGACAAACTCGATCCGCCTGCTGATCGCCGATATCGACGAGACCGGCACGCTGACCGATGTGCGTCGCGAAATGCGCATCGTCCGGCTCGGACAGGGCGTGGACGCAACGGGTGCGTTCGTGCCGGAGGCGATCGAGCGAACCAGGGTGGCGCTGCACGAGTACGTGGAGATGATGCGCGAGACCGGGGTCGGCGCCGTGCGGATGGTCGCGACCTCGGCGACGCGCGATGCACGCAATCGGGAAGACTTCTTTGCAATGACCCGAGCGGAGTTGGGTGCCGTCGTGCCGGGTGCGGTGGCCGAAGTCATCACCGGCGACGAGGAGGCGCGACTGTCGTTCGCGGGAGCGGTCGGCGAACTCGACCCGGCCGAGGGGCCGTTCGTCGTGGTGGATCTCGGTGGCGGATCGACCGAATTGGTGCTCGGTGACGCTCATGGTGTCCGGGCGGCGTTCTCGGCGAACATCGGCTGCGTGCGAATCACCGAGCGCTGCTTGAAGACCGATCCGCCGACGAGTGAAGAGGTCTCGGCAGCAAAGCAATTCGTTTCCGAGCGGGTGGGTGAAGCGCTGGACGTGGTGCCGGTGGCGCAGGCGCGAACCTGGGTCGGCGTGGCGGGGACGATGACCACGATCGCCGCGCTCGGCCGCGACTTGCCCGAGTACGACCCGGCCAAGGTGCACCTGTCCCGCATCGACCTGCCCCGGCTGTACGAGGTGTGCAAGGGGTTGGTCGAAATGAACCACGAACAGCGCGCTGCGCTCGGCCCGATGCATCCGGGCCGGGTGGACGTGATCGGCGGCGGCGCCATCGTCTGCTCCACCCTCGCCGACGAGTTTCACAGGCGCGCAGGCATTTCCGAACTTGTCGTCAGCGAACACGACATTCTGGACGGAATCGCAATGTCGGTACGCTGAGCGCGGGCTCGAAGCCCTTGGCCCCCATAGCCCAATTGGCAGAGGCAGCGGACTTAAAATCCGCCAAGTGTCGGTTCGAGTCCGACTGGGGGCACTGTGAAGGTGCAGGTCAGAGCAGCTTTTTCTGCCCGGCACAACGCGCCGTCGCGCTCAAAACCGGCACCGTGACAGCGGCGTGACAGCAGCACGGCCAACAGCACCGCTGCAGCACCCGCGCACAGGGGTTTGCCCTTCACCCCACCCGCATCAGCAGTGCCTGCCGTCCCAGCTGCACCTAGAGACACAACGGCGCAGTTCAGGGCGATTTACCAGTGGCGATGGCTACCTAGGGTGAGGAGCGTCGGCGGCACCAGTCAACAGACGTGGCGGCGGCAGTGTCCATTCCGTAAGTCCCCAAAAGCGCGCTGGTCCTACCAACCGTCGGTTGGGGGTTCACTGCGCTTTCTGGAAGGCCACAGGCACATCTATGTCTATGGATGACGACGCCCGCGAGTTCGGGCAGCACTTCAAACAAGGCGGCTGGCGGTTGGGTCTGCTGGTTGCGCGCAACGTGGAACACGGCGGAGCCGGGGGAAGGCCAGCGGAGAACCGTTCTCTGGAGAACGGTTCCGGCAAGGTCAGCATGAGTCAATTCGCCGATCTTGCCCGGCCTTAACGCTGCCGGAGGCAGCAAGTACATCGGGCACGCACCGCTGTTTCCGGGCCGGATCAATCGCTATGTGTTCGATTGGGCTAACCCCGTCCACGCGGGCAACCTGTACGAGAACTACCTGCAGCCCGCCTGCGCCGCGTTGGCCTAGGGTCGGTACGTTTCCGCGACTTGCGGCATACGTTCGCCACCATGAACCTGAGTGCGGGCGAGCACTACATGCAGGTCAGCAAGTGGCTCGGGCACTCCACGTTCGTACTGACGCTAAGCACCTACGCGGACTACATCAACGAGGACGAACAGGCCGCACCGAAAGTTGGCCGTGGTGTTGCTCAGTCACCGGCAACGTTGTAGAGCTACACAGTCGTAACACCCGCTAACCGTTGCGCTGGGGCGTGAACGAGCTGACAACCCTGCCCAGGCTGGTTGACCAAATAATTGTTCCGCTGCTACGGTTCCATCCGAACCAGCACGGAGGGAACCTCGTGATCGACTTCACGGATCAAGTAGCTGTTGTGACAGGCGCTGGCCGGGGCCTTGGCCGCCTTTACGCGCTGGATTTGGCGAAGCGCGGAGCCTCGGTGGTAGTCAACGATCTTGGCGGATCCATGCACGGCGAGGGCGCTGACAGCAAGGTCGCCGATGATGTAGTCGCCGAGATCACCGCAGCGGGCGGTTCGGCAATTGCTTCGTATGACTCGGTGGACAGTCCAGAAGGTGGCGAAGCGATTGTGCAAGCTGCAGTCGAAAACTTCGGCCGCCTGGACGCGGTGATCAGCAACGCCGGCATTTTCAACAGCATCGCGTTCGATGAGATGACTCCGACTCAGTGGAGGCGGATGCTCAGCGTGCATCTGGACGGCGGCTTTTACCTGAGCCAGCCGGCATTTAGGGTGATGAAGCGGCAGGGTTACGGCAGGTTCGTATTCATCTCATCATCTGGCGGACTCTTCGGGCAGCATCTTGAGGCTCACTACGCCGCCGCGAAGGCGGGTCTCCTCGGCCTGAGCAACATAGTTGCCCTCGAAGGCGCCGATCACGGCATCTGTTCGAATACGGTTTTACCCTTTGGCTTTTCGCGCATGGTTACCGAGACCGTGGGTGATTCAAAGGCACTAGAGGAATCAGGTTTGTTGGACCTGATCAAGCCTGAGAAGGTGGTGCCGATAGTGGTCTTCTTGGCGAGTCGCGCCTGCGAATTAAGCCATCAGAACTACTCGGCGTGCGCCGGAAGGTACTCCCGGGCGTTCGTCGGCCTTGGAGATGGATGGCTGGCCGATGCGGACGCTACCGCCAGCGCAGACGATATCGCCACGCACCTGTCCGAGGTGTCGTCAACCGACACGTACTCCATCCCCGGGTCGATCTACGAAGAACTCTTCGCCGTGGTTGATCGACTTGGGGCCAATCCTTCTCAGTAAGGGCTCGTTAGGACTAGGCGAAGCGCTTCCGTGAAGCCGTCGGCTGGCTGAGTCGTCACTCGTCACTTTGCTGTGAGTCCGCACTGCTGGCGCGGGTCGCGGCGTGACAGCAGCGCGGCAGGAAACGGCCAACCTGCGGCAACGCTCAGCGCTGACGACAACGGAGCGTGTTGACCCAATAAGGCATAGTCAGACAGGGGGATTGGCGTCCAAATTGGATCGCGGCGCGGCATTACAGCAACCCTAATCGGACAGAGGCAGCGGGCTTAAATCCGCCAAGGGTCGGTTCGAGTCCGACTGGGGCACCGTGAAGGTCATCGATCGGCGCAACCCGAACCGCGCACACGCTCGTTCGAATACCCCTGCGGTATAGTGACTTCCGCGGTCCGAACGCAGAATTATACCGGTGCAATCACCTCCACGCGCACGTACGGCTCGCTCAAGTGCGTCGGTGACCAACTCAGTACGCATGTGATCGGCGACCGACCATCCCACCACTCGTTTCGAATATTCGTCCTTGATCGCACACAAGTACATCTCGCCCTCGCCGCACCTCAGGTAGGTGATATCGGAAGTCCACACCACATCGATGAGACCCTGATCGAAGCGGCGTTGCACCAGATCGGCAGGAAACGACGCGAACGGATCGACCACCGTCTTACGAGTTTTGAACGTCCGCGGGCTGATGCCTCGATGCCGATCTCGGCCATGATCTTGGCAACGGTCTTCTCCGTCACAAGGTCACCGCCGGCCCGCTGTCGACGCTCTTTGAATTCCGGCCGGTGGCGCTCTTCGAATTTCGGGCCACGTTGGTGGTGTCTAGTCTGCCGTGTTGTCGGTCCGCATGGACGGGAGTGTGTCGATTTCGGTGCGCGGAGTCGGTAGCTGTTGCCTTTGAGGGTGAGGACTTCGGCGTGGTGGACGATGCGGTCGATCATCGCAGCGGCGACGACGTGGTCGCTGAACACGTCGCCCCATCGGGAGAAGGGCAGGTTGCTGGTGAGGATCAGCGAGGCGTGCTCGTAGCGGCTCGAGACCAGTTGGAAGAACAGGTTCGCTGCGTCTTGCCCGAAGGGGATGTATCCGACCTCGTCCACGATCAACAGTCCGTAGCGGCGCAGCTTGGTGAGTTCGGTGGCGAGTCGGCCCTGTTGGTGGGGCGGTCTGCAGGCGGGCGACCCAGTCGACCGCGGTCGCGAACAGGACCCGGTGTCCGTGGTGAGCGGCGGCGATGCCGAGCCCGATGGACAGATGGGTTTTGCCGGTTCCCGGTGGTCCGAGCATCACCACGTTCTGCGCCTTGGCGATGAACTGGCTGGTCGTCAGGTGGGCGATGGTGTCGCGTTTGAGGCCGGGTTGGTGATCGAAGTTGAACTCCTCGATGGCTTTTCGGGCGGGGAATCCGGCGGCGCGGATGCGGAGCTCGGCGCCGGAGGACTCACGCGCGGCAACCTCGCGTGAGAGCACCGCGGCGAGGTATTCCTCGTGGCTCCAGCCCGAGTCGCGGGCCTGGCCGGCCAAGCGGGTGGCGGCCTCGCGGATGCGGGGAGCTTTCAGTGCGCCCGCGTAGTACTCGATCTGCTTGGTGGTTTCCGTCGGTGTCATCGGGCCACCACCTCGTCGTCGAAGTCGATGCCGAAGCGGGTGTCGTAGTCGGCCAGATCCCGCGCCAAACCCTGCTCGGCGTCACCGGGCTCAGTACATGCCCCGCGCCCGAACTCTGCTCGCATCCGTGCCGCGATGGCGACGTGGTCGGGATCGGTGATGGTCTGGTGCCGCGCCCAGGCGCGGGGATGGCGGGCGACCAGGTCGCGGCCGCAGTGGACGGTGACCATCGACAGGTCGGCGTGCAGATCGATCATGCGACCGATCACGCTCGGGTCGATGGAGTAGTCGTTGCCCAGCACCCGCACGTAGTAGTCACGGGGCAGCCGACCCGTCCGGTGAACCCGACTCCCGGGGCGAGCGGCGCCAACTCGACCATCGCGGCACGGTCGGCGTCGATCAGCTCCGCCGGCACCGCGCAGGTCCTACGGACGCGCCGAGTGTTCGCGCCCGCCAACCACTCCAGCAGCTGGGCGTTGAAATCAGCTGGTGAGGTGAACGACCGGCCGGGCAGAAACGACGTCTCGAAGTAGCCGTTGGCCCGTTCGACGATGCCTTTCGATTCCGGGTCGAACGGTTTGAGCTGCACGATTCTGGTCGCCAGGGTGCCGGTGAACTCGGCCACGCCCTGGGCCAGCCGGCCCCCACGGCCGATACCGGTTTCGTTGTCCCACACCAGTCGGCGAGGCACCGCACCGAGTTGCTCATCGAGCAGCGACCACATGCCGGCCAACAGATCCGGTGTCGTACGGGTCGGGATCATGGTCGCGGTGATGAACCGGGAGAACGAGGAAACCATCACCAGCACCGGCGGCGAGCCGATCTGCCCGTGCCCCAACGGAACCGGGACCGGCGGAAACCACAGATCGCATTGCGCCTGATCGCCGGGCCGATACGAGATCCGGTCGGCCGGGTCCTTCGGCGCGTACTCCGGGCGCAGCGCCGCGACCTTCTTACGAAACCAGGACTGCGAGCCCACCCAGCCGACCCGCTGCGCGATCACGGTCGCGGGCATCATCGGGAACTCTGCCAGCAGCGCCCGAACATGCGGATCGAACGGATCGAACGCCGAGGGCCCCGACACCCGCGAATACCTCGGCGGCGACTCCGCAGCGATCGCCCGCGCAACCGTGTCCCGCGAGATCCCCATCCGCGTCGCGATCGCCCGAATCGACAGGCCCTCGCCCTTGTGGAGATACCTGATCTGCGCCCAGTCCTGCACTGTGATCACCCATCCGATCGTCGTTGGGTGGCCGATTTTCAAAGAGCGGCAGTGGCCTAGTTTTCAAGGAGCGCTGACACCCGCAGATCGGCGGTGATCCGCGGCGACCCGTACACCCACCCGCCGTCCTGTGGTGGGCCACAATCTTGACCTCCAGATCCGCCCTCCGTTGGGCGTACCGCGTCAATTCGCTTGCCGCATTGCGGATGCGGTGCTTGTAGTACCCAGATGTCGACACCTCGAGCAGTCGTGCCATGCGGGTTGTCTCGGTGCTCGCGTACTCCGTGTCCATCAACAAGTAGAGCTCTACCGTTGTTGATTCGCGGCGAAGTACGCGGACGCTTTTTTCAGGAACGCGAGGTCTTTCTCCTGCTCGGCGACCTGCTTGCGCAGCCGCAGCAGTTCGGTGCGTTCGGCCGCACTCAACGGTGCCTCACCGTTCACCGCAGCCGCTCCACGCGGCGACGCTCGTCGCTGGTCCATTTGCCGAACAGTGCTTCGGCGCGCATCCTCCACCTTGTACTCGGTCGTGAACGACCGACGTGTTCGTGCCATGAGGGACATCCTCCCAGCGAGACCAGCGAGACCAGCGAGACCAGCGAGACCAGCGAGACCAGCGATCCCGCTATCTCGATGTCCACTATCCGGGGGAACCTCGCACAGGTCGGCCGCGGGCTGGGGCGGTCGACCGCACCATTGCTGTGGCAGGATGGTGGCGTGCTCGGTCATGTGGGGCTGAACGTTCCGGATCTTCTAGGGGCGCAGGCATATTACGATGCGCTGTTGCCGCTGCTGGGTTTTGAGCCGTTCCTCGCTGCTGATGATCAGTGCGCCTACAAGCCGGCGGGCGGAAAGCCTGGGACGTATTTGTTCTTGTATCCGGCCGTAGATCGGATGCCGTACTCACGCGACAGGACCGGACTCCAGCACCTGGCGTTCATGCTGAGGACGAGAGGCGATGTTGATCTGGTGCATCGTCACGTGCTGTCAGTGTGTGGAAAAGTGATCCATCCACCGCGCGATTTTCCGGAGTACCCGCCCCCGTATTACGCCACGTTCTGGCTGGACCCGTTCGGGATCATGCTCGAGGCCGTGTGTCATTACGACCGCGACTGATCCCAGCCGGGGCCCCAAACACTAGAAGTCTTCTTCCGTGTCAACGTCGCCTGAATTCGGACCCCTCTGCGACGGTGGTTCCGGTATTCGTCGCGACAGGTGAGCGCAACGCCACTGCCGGTTCAGGGCGATCACCGCGAGCGAGGACTTCATCCGCGAGTCGATCGAGTAGCCCACGATCCGGGTAGAGTAGACGCGCTTGAAGGCGCAGAGCTTGCCTTCCTCGGTGGGGTGCTCGGTGATGTCGGTCAGCCACACCTGCTTGTCGGCCCGGGCGCTGAACTGGCGGGCGACGAGGTCGTCGTGGACCGGTGGCCCTGATCGACGGTTCAGTCCGCGCTCCTTGGCGAAGATCGACCAGATGGGCTCCTGCGAGCACAACCGTGCGACTCGGTTCTCGCTGGCGGTGATCCCACCGCCGGGAAATTCGTCGGCGATGAACCGGCATCCGAAGGCACGGTGATCGGCATGAATGTCGCGGGCGGCGTTGATCAGGTGCGCATCGTCCCAATCTCGCTGTGACACGGGTGTTTTACGTCCTCGGCCTCCTGTTCGAGAGCTTGATCCGCTTGTGCGCCCCGCGCAGTGTTGACACCGTTAGCGGGTTGAAGTCGGCGCTCCCAACTTGCCACACCCCTGCCCGCCCGTTCTATTATCTGCGTATGAATGCAGATACGGGAGCATGTGCGCGCCGCCTTCCTGGCGACCAGGCCGACCTGGTGGTCGAGGTATTCCGAATGCTGGCCGATGCCACCCGTGTGCAGGTGTTGTGGGCGCTTGTGCGCCGCGAGATGTCGGTCAACGATCTCGCCACCCATGTGGGAAAGCCCGCCCCGTCGGTATCTCAGCATCTGGCGAAGCTCCGGATGGCGCGTCTGGTTCGGACCCGCCGCGAGGGCACGACGATCTTCTACAGCCTCGAAAACGACCACATCAGGCAACTGGTCACCGATGCCGTCTTCAACGCCGAGCACGCCGGACCGGGTATACCCGGCCACCACCGCGATGCCGCCGAACTCGCAACGCTGCACCCCGATAATTCCGCCGCCGACCCCAAACCCGCCGACCCCAAACCGGCCCGACAGAACGCCGGCCGATCGTGACCCACGAACCCACCGGCAATGCCGAGCACAGCCATCATCACGGCCACAGCCACGACGGGTGGGGCGGCAAGTTCGGCGCCGCGATCCGCGAGGTATTTGCACCGCATAGTCACGACACCTCCGACAGCATCGACGACGCGCTGGAGTCCAGTGCCGCCGGAATCAGGGCGGTGAAGATCAGCCTGCTCATCCTGGGCGCGACGGCGATCTCCCAGATCGTCATTGTGCTGATTTCGGGGTCGGTCGCGCTGTTGGCCGACACCATCCACAACTTCTCCGACGCACTGACCGCCCTGCCGCTGTGGATCGCATTCGTTCTCGGGACCAAGGCCGCCACCCGGCGCTACACCTACGGGTTCGGCCGCGCCGAGGACCTCGCCGGACTGTTCGTGATTGCGATGATCAGCCTGTCGGCGATCGTCGCCGGAGTCGAATCCGTCCGCCGACTGATCAACCCCGTGCCCATCGAGCACGTCGGGTGGGTCGCTGCCGCCGGGCTGATCGGTTTCATCGGCAACGAACTCGTCGCGATCTACCGCATCCGAGTGGGGCGTCAGATCGGCTCGGTTGCGCTCGTCGCCGACGGTCTACATGCCCGTACCGACGGCTTCACATCCCTCGCCGTTTTGTTCGGCGCAGTCGGTGTGGGACTTGGGTTTCCGCTCGCCGACCCCATCATCGGGTTGCTCATCACCGCGGCGATTCTCGCGGTGCTGCGCACGGCCGTCCGCGACGTGTTCCGTCGCCTGATGGACGGAGTGGACCCCCACCTAGTGGACGCGGCCGAGGCTGCTCTGGCCGCTGAGCCGGGCGTCACCGAGGTCCGCAGCGTGAAGATGCGTTGGCTCGGCCATAGCCTGCACGCCGACGCCGAACTCGACATTGACCCCGCTACCAGCCTCGACGAAGCTCACCGGATCGCGCATGAGGCCGAGCACACCCTGACTCACGCGGTCCCGAAGCTATCGTCAGCCCTGGTCCACGCCTATCCGGCAGCCGACAAGGGCTAGGCGTGACCGACCGCGAACCCCGCCCCATCGAAGGTCATCCCGTTGAAGCCGTAAAGAACGTGTAGCCCATTCGGCTGGCGAGCGGGTTGACCATCACAGATGTTGTCGAACGGAATGCAGTATTGCCGGGTCTTCGCCAGGTAGGCCGGCCCGACGGTGACGACGGGTGCGCCGATGTCGAGCATGAATCGGTCCGAGGGCGACCCGAACAGCACGACTGCTGCGACATGGCCGGCGATCTGCGGCGGCATCGGTGGGGGCACGTTCGCTGCATATTCCGGGCGCACGCCGGCCGGTGTCGTGGCCATGGTGGCGAGCGCAGCAACTACGGCACCCTGCGAATATCCGCCGAGCACGATCCTCGTGCCGGGGCAGTTTGCCGCCATGAACTGAACGTGCCCTTGCGCGTCCCTGATCCCGTCCATGGCTGTGTTGACGACGTTCAGCGGGTGGTTGAAGTCGGCGCTCGCGGCGTAGTTCACGCCGTACGTCCCGACCGACTTCCCGCCGGACCGTAGGCGCACCGATTCGGCGAAGGAGGTTCCGGTAATGCCGAGACCAGGCGGTTCGGCAGTGCCCCGGGCGAAGACCACCTCGATGTCGGGGCACGGTGCCGCCGATGCCGGCTGGGTGGGCAGAACGAGCTGCACCCCCAATCCGACGATCGCGGCACACACGAATTTGGCGAGAGAGCGTGCTGTCATCTTGCGAACAATACCGTTCATAATGGGTTCGATACCCAGTTTCGAACCGAATCAAGCATTCGATATCTCGGTTGAGAGAGATGCCCCCGGATCCCCGCAACCGTTGCAGAACGCACGAATCGGCACCGACGGCCGGGCAAGTCGTGTGCCCGTGCACGCTCACGCGCGCCAGCGCAGTCCCAGTGCTCTCGCGGCAGTTCGGCCTCGAGCGACCACGACATTCCCGCCCACGCCCGCCGACGTTCACTGCAGCGCTACGCCGATTCCACCAGCGTCCGATAGCTATGCAGAATGGCCGACGACACCCCTGCAAATCAGCCGGAATCCGAACGAGCCACGCAACCGAAGTCCCCGCCAGTAAGCCGGCGCTGGCTGCTCGGTGCCTCCGCGAGCGCCGTCGCCGGCCTGGCGGTCGGATCCGGAGTGACCGCCGCCGTGATGAACGACGGAAAGCAAGCGATCCCGTGGCCGTCCGGTGTATCGGCCGCGGGCACCGGCGACGTCCCGACCGTCGCAGGGTTGCACCTGCAGTTCGGTGCCGACGCCGCCCGCGAAGTCGTGGTGTCCTGGCACACCACCCGCTCGGTCACCAAGCCGATGGTTAGATTCGGATCGCCCGATGGTGAGCTCGGGTCGGTCGTCGAAGCACAGACATCAACCTATCGAGATGCCAAGTCCGGCATCGAGGTCCAGGTACATCATGCCCGACTCACCGGCCTGGAGCCGGACAGTCGGTACATCTACGCAGCGGGCCACGACGGTGTGCCGGTCGAACTCGGCACCCTGCGGACGGCGCCTTCGGGGCGTGCGCGATTCCGCTTCACGAGCTTCGGGGATCAGGGCACGCCGACGCTCGGCAAGGTGGACCCGGCGAGTGGGAAGTTCGTCAACGACAACCTCGGTTCGCCGGTCGCCGCCGATGTGACAACCGCCGTGGAAAGTGTTGCGCCGCTGTTCAATCTCGTCAACGGCGATCTCTGCTACGCCAACATCGCCACCGATCGGATTCGCACCTGGAACGACTGGTGGACCAACAACAGCAGGTCGGCTCGGCACCGGCCGTGGATGCCCGCGCCGGGAAACCACGAGAACGAGTCGGGTAACGGTGACATTGGATATGCGGCCTACCAAACCTATTTCACGGTGCCGAACTCCGGCAGCGACGAACCGCTGCGCGGCCTGTGGTACGCGTTCACCGTCGGTGGCATGCGCGTGATCGCGGTGGCCAACGACGACGTCTGCCTCCAGGACGGCGGCGACAGCTACGTTCGTGGCTACTCCGGCGGCGCACAGCGGCGATGGCTGGCGAAGGAACTGGCAAACGCACGGGCCGACAAGGGCATCGACTGGGTCGTCGTCTTCATGCACCAGACGGCGATCTCGTCGGCCAAGGGCAACGGCGCCGACCTCGGCATCCGCGGTGACTGGCTACCGCTCTTCGACCAGTACCAGGTGGATCTCGTGCTGTGCGGCCACGAACACCACTACGAGCGTTCGCATCCGGTCCGCGGAACGTTGCCGACCGACACGCTGACGCCTAATCCTGTCGAAATGCTCAGCGATGCAATCGATACCACGAAAGGCACGGTGCACCTGGTCATCGGCGGCGGGGGCACCAGCGTGCCGTCGAACTCCCTGTTCTTCCCGAACGGCGAGTGCCGGGTGATCATGTCCGTGGGCGCGCCCGACCCGGCGAACCGTAACCGGATGGCACCGAACTACGTTATGGAGCAGGCGGTCTGGTCGGCGTTCAAAGATTCCGCCAACCCTTACGGGTTCTGCAGTTTCGACGTCGATCCCGGGACGCCGGGCGGCCGCACCACCATCGAGGCGACATATTTCGCGGTAACGCCCGCCGGCCTCACGGCTGTCGACACCTTCACGCTGACCCGGCCCCGGTCCGACGCACTGTCCGCGTGAGGCTGCGCGGCGGCCCACCGTCGAGCAGTGGATGGCACACCCACGAGGGACTCGAAGTCTCGCTCGTCACCAGGGGCAACGTCGTGCTCCAGACGTCGACGAACTGCGCAGGCACGACCTACGGCACCGGGCAGGTCGTCGTCATCCCCGCCGGTGTGCCGCATCGTGTCGCGAATACGTCGACTCGGGACGCCGAGGCCCTCGTCACCTACACGTTGCCTGCGGGGATTCCGGCGCGGAACGACGCACCCAACGCCTGCGCCGCGTGGTAGTGCACATCGGTCTCGCATCCTCACCGAACGCCGCCGCACTCGTGCTGAACGCACTCGATCCCGCGCACCCGCGGGCGGTCGATTGCGTGCCGACGCAGGCCGTCACCGGCGGTCCGCTGCGCTGAATGATCAACTCCCGGCGATCTGGTCTCGACGGAACTCGACGAGTGCACGAACCGCGTCGTCCGGGATCGGCGCGGCAGGCTGAAAGCGGATGGTGCCCTTGGCGGTATCCAACCCGTCCAGCCGGGCACCGGCGGCGACGATCGCGTCCGGGCTGAACGGATACACCCCGATGTGCTTCTTGGCGCGCATGACCGACAGTAGCGGCTTGCCCCGCAACGTCAGCGCCGGCATCCCGTAGCCGTTGCCCTGTTCGGCCTCTGGTTCGATCTCCCGCGCAATCTCGTACACATGCTCGATGACAGCGCGGTCGTCGGGTGTCAAGCCCGCGAGATAGTCGTCGATCGTTCCCACGCTGCCATCGTCGCACCCGGGTGCGCGGCGCCGCGACGCATCCGCGAAATCGGTGCGCCTCAGAGGTAGGCGCCGCTGTTCTCCACGGGCGCAGTGCGGTTGGTGATGCGCTGATTGGTCCCGACGCGTTCGATCAACTCGGCGAGCGTTGCCGAGTTCGGGACCGCGCTACCTTCGGGCAGCCACGCCCGCGCCTCGGCGGTGCTGAATCGCGTGAATTCGATCTGCGCGAGACAACGCCCGGGCCGGATGAGCGCGGGGTGCAGGCGGTCGAGGCGCTCGTTGGTGGTGATCAGCAACAGCGTGTTCGATCCCTGCCCGAGAATGCCGTCGGAGAAATTGAGCAGCCGGCCCAGCGGTGCGCCGGTTTCGTTCCGTGCCGAGGTGCGCAGGAATTCATCGTTGTCCTCGGCCACAACCAACCGCCATGGCGCCGTCGTCGGATCCCAGTCGTCCTTGTGCCGGTAGCTGACGACCTCGGTCAAATATCCCGCGTCCGCGAAGAGCCGCTCCGGATCGGCGATGTAGTGCGTTTGACACCACGGCCGCCACTCCCGCATCAGCGACCGGATCGCCGTGGTCTTGCCGGTGCCGGGATCACCGTGCCACAGCATCAATTTGCCACGACCGGAAGGTCTTTCGAGGGCGACGAGTTCGGCCAGTACCGCGGCCACCGCAGGCGGGTAGTTCCGTGAAATGTCGTTCCACTCGGGCGCGGAAATGAACTGCAGGTTGGTTTGAGTACCTTTGGACCCATCCCGGAACCAGTTGTGGATCATCATCCGGCCCGCCAAATTCGGCCGGGGCGCTCGCTCGACGATCTGGTCGGCCAGTTGCTGAGCCGCCGCCAACGTCGTCGAACTGACCGACACATCGAGTGACCGCAGGCCGATTTCCAGAATCGCCGCACAGTTCTCGCCGCGCGCCAGCACCACATCGCGGTATTCGAAGGACACGTGCCGTCGAATCTCCAGCTCCGGGGGGAGCAAACCGTCCTCCAGCTTCACCTTGGTGTTCAGCATCCGGCGCGCCACGAACGGTTGGGACCCGTCGATCTGGGTGATGTTGAAATCGGCATTCAGGATTCCAGCCGCGTCCCGCTGCTGCGTGTCGAGGCCCTGTTGCACGAATTCGGGTGGGAAGTTATCGAGCGACAACGAGCCGGCCTTTCGCCAGGAGCGTTTGCACGAACGGCTAACTGTATCCAGTGGTGGGGGTGTTGCGCAGCAAAGAGGTGATGCACGAACCCATTACCTCGGCGGTAATCGCCGCGCACACCTCCCGGGCGTAGCGTCGAAATCACCATCCCGCTCCGGAAGGAGACACCCGTGGCCACCCCGACGCACGCACACCCGATGCTCCGGTTGATTCTGCGGATGGACCGGGCGGGCTCCGCCTACTTCGTCGGCATGGGGGTACTGACCGCGCCGGTCCTGATGCTCGCCGATCCGCCGGAGGCGATCGTCTGGCTGATGTGGGTCGGCTGGATCGGATTCGCCGTTTGGCTCGCCGCGCTCGGGGTGTTCATGGCGTGGGGCCTCACCCGCTCGGCGATGCGCGGCGAAGAACTCGACGAGGACTGGTGGCGGTCGATGATCGATTACCCGGCGGACAGTCGGCGCTGAACGAAATCAACCACTCCTCGCGTTTGCGGACGGGATTCCGTGCGCGAATGCGACGAGTGGTCAGAAATGCTCACCCGTCCGAGGATCGGCGCGGCGGCAGCGCACCCTTCGGCAACTCCGGCCCGACCGCCACCTTCGCACCGGGTGAACGTCCACGCCCCCAACCGATCTGCTCGCGATAGCGCCCGACGTGTTCCTGCTCGATGTCATCATGATCGGCCAGCGGCGTCACCTGCGGATGAACGTAGAGCGCATCGGTGGGGCAGTACGCCTCGCACATGAAGCAGGTCTGGCAGTCGCCGTGCCGGGCGATCGTCGGCACACCCTTCGCGCCGCGGTCGAACACGCTCGTCGGGCAGACGTCGATGCACTTGTCGCAGCCGATGCAGTCCTGCGCGAGGACGAGTTCGATCATGCGGGCACCGGGGCCGGCTTCGTCCACACCGCGTCGAGCCCGCCGCTGAGGATGTGGTGATGCTGCGCCGGATCGAGATCGGGATGGTCGTCGCGCTTGCTCATTCCGCGTGACTCGGTGCGCTCGAGTGCCGACGCGTACATCCACCGTCCGACCGCCGTCATCGCGGCCGCCTGTCGGCTACGCACCCGCAGCGCGCCCGCGCCACCGAGTTCCGCGGATGCTGCCTCCCACAGCGCATCGAGTTGCGTGAGAGCCGGCGTCAGGCGCGCACCGTCGCGAATGAAGTTCTTGTCGTAGGGGATCAGCTCGGCCTGCGCAGCGGCGACCACCTCGTCCGCGGTCAGTGCACCGGTACCACTCGGCTGCAACCCGACCCGGCCCGCGCCGCGCACGTCGGCATGCCCGACCCGTCCGGCAGTGCGGGCGAATTGTGCTGCGCCGCTACCGGCCCAGGTCCCCGAGGACATCGCCCACGCCGCATTGTGACTCCCGCCGCCGGTGAAGCCACCGCAAATCCGCTCCCTGGTCGCGGCGTCGCCGGCCGCGAACAAGCCGCCCACGGTGGTCGCGCAGGTGCGGTCGACGACGTCGAGTCCGCCGGTGCCGCGCACGGTGCCCTCCGCAATGAGATCCACCTCGAACCGTTGCGTGAACGGGTCGATCCCGCGCCGATCGAACTGCAGGAAGAAGTTCGGCTGGCCGAGGCGCATCCGCTGCTGGGCCTCCGCGTCGGCGCGGTCGAGCTGAGCGAACACCTTCTCCCGCAACAGGGCTCGCGCGATCTCCGACCGTCCACGCAGCGAGCCGGCGCCCTCGAGCACCCGGCCGTCCTCGTGGAAGAAGGTGGCGAAGCCGTAGTAGGCGGTCTTGGTGATCGTCGAACCGGCCGGTGCGATGCCGTAGGCGTTGGAGAACTCCATGCCGGAGAACTGCGCGCCGACCTCCGCTGCCATCAGCGCGCCGTCACCGGTGTCGACGTCGGTGCCGAGCGCCTTCGACAGAAATGCACAACCGCCGCTCGCGAGCACGACCGCACCGGCGGTGATCCGGTAGTCGCGATCCTCCCGCCGGTGGTAGCCGGCGGCGCCGCGCACTTGGCCGTCGGCGTCGGTGAGCAGTTCGAGGGCCGGGGAGTGGTCGAAGATCGTCACGCCGACGCGGCGGATCCACGCCCGCATCCGGCGCATGTACTCCGGCCCCTGCACCCCGGTGCGGATCTGCCGTCCGGTGTCGGGGTCGACCGGGAACGGGTACCGGCCCCCGACCGCGAGCCGGTTCATGTTCGTCCAGGTCTGCTCGAGGACGTCGTCCATCCAGCCGTGATCGGCCAGGTAGCCGCCGAGCGCCTCGCGACTCGCCTTGGCCGCGGCCCGTGCGTCCGGATCCGGCGCGACGTACCAGACGCCGGTGCCCGCGGGCGCGGTCGCGCCGCTGGTGCCGCAATAGCCCTTGTCGACCAGGATCACTTCGGCACCGGCCTCGCGGGCGGACAGCGCGGCCCAGGTGGCGGCCGGGCCACCGCCGATCACGAGGACATCGGTGCTCAATAACAACGGCTCGGACGCCTTGGATTCGGGCACACGCGCTCCTCGCTCGACGGCAGACATGCGACCGACGTTATGGCCGCGGAGGGCCGCCGTGACCGGTTGCGATCAGCGTGATTACTACCGCTTCCGGACCCTCCGGCGCGACGCGGTCGCGGGCGGTTGATAGGAACGAGGGGCGAGATGTTCGGTCGGCGCAGTCCGGCCGCGGAGAAAGTGGTGTCGATGAACCCCGAGGTGATCTTCCGAATCGAGTCCGATCCGGGGCGCGGTTCGCTGCGCATGGGGCTGGGTCCGTGGTGCACGGACGACGCCGGCTACTTCAGCCCGGCATCGCTCGCGGTTGGTGTGGACGCGCTGCTCGGGGCCCAGATTCACCTCGCGAGGTTCACCGAGCGTTGGACCGTGACCAGCGAGTTGACCATCGACAGCTTTGCCGATCCGGAACCGTCCGCCCGCTACCTGGACCTGCGCACCGCGCACCTGTCCAACGACGATGGCGGCGGCGCGGGGACGTGTGAAGTGGTGACCGGCAGCGGGCGGGTGATCGCCGCCGGTCTGCTCCGGTCGCGATACGTCCCGCCGCTGCCGGAGATGCCGCGCGAGTTCCGGTTTCCCTCGAACGAGGAGCGGACCGGTGAGCCGGAACCCAAGTCTGTGCTCGATGCGATCGGCGGACGCGTGGAGCTGGCCGAATCGGGTGCGCTGCTCGTGGTCGGTGCCGATTCGCGGCTGCGCAACTTCAGTGGCGTGCTGCACGGCGGCATCGTGTCGACCGCATCGAGCTTGGCGGGTCTCGCCGCGCTGGATTCCAGCGTGCCGAAGCGGATTGCGCGCTACTCGGTGAATTTCGTGCGGCCCGTGCCGATCGATGTGGATGCGATATTCGAAGCCACGGCAGTGCACGACGGTCGTGGATTCGGTGTCTCGGAAGTGATTGCGCGAACTGCCGAAGGCAAGGTCGGCTCGTTCGCGACCGTTACCGCATACGCACGCCCGGGCGACGCGCCGACCCCCTGATTGTCGCCGCGTCGCCCGGGCGGCGACTCACCCGTCCATCAGGTGAGGCTGGCCCGCCCGGAAGCGGTCGGCGTCGATCTTCTTCGCTGCGTCGAAGATCGGTAGCTGCACCAGTGGGAAGATCCCGGCGCGCGGTCCTGGGTCGCCGGCGGCGTTCATGATGCCGTTGGCCGCGGCGCGACCCGATTCGTTTGCGGCCTCCATGGTGGGCAGGTCGATGTGGGTGCGCACGTGATCGCCGCCGATGAACAGGTTCGGGATCGCGGTGGTGGCGTTCGGACGCCAATCCCACGAACCGACGGTGTTGACGAGTAGTGGCGTCTCGTTGTGCGTTGCGCCACCGGACCACGTCAAACCGGGGTCGAGGTGCCAGGAATGGATGTCCTCGTCACGCAGCCAGCTCCGCCCGGTGTTGAGCCACATCTTCGCCTGCGCCCAGACCTCCTGGTGCACTTCCTCTTTGGTGCACTGCTTGGCCGGCTTGCCGAACAAAATGCCGGGCGTATCCCAGTCGGACACGTCGATGGACAGGCATTCCACCACGGTGCCGTCACCGTAGGTGTCTTGGAACTTGTTGGCCCACATGGGCGCCTGCCGCAGTCCGGTGATCGCCCATGGCGAACCCATGCAGGCGATATGCCCCTCGGGCAGACCGCTCTGCCGCGTGAGGTAGTACTGAATGCCCACCATCCAGTCGGCGTACAGCTTGTGGATGCCGGCGAGGTGCGGGTCGGCGTTCATGACTTCGTCGGTGATCAGCGGTTGCGCTTTGTCGACGGGCATCGAGGTCACGTAGTAATCGGCGTGCACGGTGCTGCGTGCTCCCGACGCGTCGGCCATTGTGACGTTGGAAATCCGCCCATCGGCCACGTTCAGTTTCACGGCGCGCTGGCCCATGATGAACTGAACACCGCGTGCGCGCAGGTAGGCCACCCATGGGTCGATCCACGCTTCGTTGGTGGGGCGGTTGAGGATTCGGTCCGCACCGCCCTTGTACTCGGGAACGATTCCGGTGGCGGCGAGCACCAGCGCCTCGCCGATGGTGGCGATCGTGCGTGCAGAACTGACGTGCGGCTTCGCCGCGACGGTGATACGAGTCAGCGCATTCACGAGGTAGTCCCGGTAGGCCTGCGACTTACCCTCGGCCTCGAGCGCCTTCTCCCAGGTCAGGTACTCCCATTGCCCAAACCGTCGTTCCTCCGAGCTGGTGAACCACATCATCATCATCTTGACGAAGAACGCCATCTCCAGCGGCGGCAGCTGTGGGATGAAGCCAACCGCCGTGATGATGGCCTTCTCGATCGTTTCCGGCGTGAGCTGGGAAATGCCGGAAACCCCGAACGGGGCCGCGACGGCGGGCGAACCCTTGATGCCGATGACGCTGGACTCCACCGGGCGCAGATTGGTGAGCACGCCGTGCGGGTTGCCGGGGAACGGAATTCGCGACATCGTGTCCGGCACATGCTGGTAACAGCCGGGGAAGAATCGGAACCCGTGCTCACCGGGCAGGTTCTTTCGCCCGCCCGCCGCGGTGTTCGGCACGTCCATACTGCGCGCCTTGCCGCCGAGGAACGCCGGCTCGTACACCGTGACGGCGTACCCGCGCTCGCTCAGTTCGTGTGCCGCCGATAGTCCCGCCATGCCGCCGCCGAAGATTGCGACCGACCGGCCGGGCTTCGGCAGGATCGGTGTTTGGCGTAGCGGCCGGGGATGTGCGCCGGCGGTGCCGGGCAGCACAGTCACTGCTGCTGCCGCGGCACCACCGACGATCGTCGCGCGCAATACGTCGCGACGGTTGAAACTTGCAGCTCCACTGCCGGCTTCCTTCATTTCGACCCCCTGGCAAACTGGTGGGATGGAGCTACTGACGGGCTGATGTGGGCGCAGCACGGCGCACCGAATCCGTTGGCGGCGTGGGCAGATCGGGCAACGCGACGCGACGCTGGGCCCATTCGCTCGCGGCGTCTCGGACTTCGCGGCCAAGTTGCTTGGTGAACGCCGCCCGGGAACTGACCGGGCCGGAGATGCCGCGGGCGACGACCCGAGCGAGTCGTGCGGGCGACACCACGTTATTGGGCGTGCGCAGCCGGGAGTACACCTCGATCAGACCGACCGCGACATCGGGATGCTCGTCCGCGGACCGGTAGAGCTCGAGTTCGAGCGGCGTGAGCGGCTCGCCGCGGGCCTGCCGATTGGTCCACTGGAAGATGTCCATGCACTCACGCACGCGCCGCCGCTCCCACTCGAGCACTTCCCCGTCCAGCACGTGCGGGTCGTCGAGCGACCTCGCGACGCTCTCGCCGAGCAGCCGGCCATAGCGCATTGCATCGCGAATGCCCTGTGCGGTAACGGGATCCTTGAAGTGCCCGGCGTCGCCGGCCAGTGCCCAGCCCGGTCCGGCGGACCGGCGGAAGTACGAGGAAATATTGAGGCCGACGCGAACCTTGCCTTCCAGTTCGCAGCCGCGCATCCGCTCGTTCAGGCCCGGGATCTGTTCGACCATGCCCCGGTAGAACTCTTCCACCCCGCGGGTCACCTTCTGCGGCGACTGATCGACCGGTGGCTGCAGCAGGCACAGCACCAAGCCGTCGTCACACGGAAACGCGGTGCCGAGCAGTGCGGCGGCGCGCCACATTACCGCGGTGTCGCGCCACTCGGGTTTGTTGTCGCGCCAGTAGCCGTAGAAGCAGTTCCGCCCGCTGCGTACGTCGAGGAACGGCTGGTCGCGCACCCCGACCAGACCGGCAACTGTGCTACCACGGCCGTCGGCGCCGATCGTCAACGGTGCCCGTACCTCTCGAATCGTGTTGTCCGCGTTCGTGTAACGCACCCCGGCAACGCGCCCGTCGGACCAGACGAGCTCGGAAACCCGTGCTCGTTCCCGGATTTCGGCGCCCGCTTCACGCGCGGTTTCCACCAGCGCCGCGTCCATGCCGGTCCGCCGGACGCACATCGCGTAGTCGATGCCCTCGTAGGGGGTGTACGGCGCGCGAACCGTGTATCCCGGACCCGATGCGACCGCCATAGCGACGGTGAGCGGTGGTGCGCCGAGTTCGCGTACCGGTTCGAGTGCGCCGAGGGTATTCAACTCGGCGACCCCCGCCGGCCAGAGCAGGTGAGTCGAGAGTGCATCGGAGGGGAAACGGGCGCTGTCGAGGCCGATGACTCGCCGACCGGCCCTGGCCAGGGCGATCGCCGCGGCAGAACCCGCGCACCGCGTGCCGACCACGATCGCGTCGGCGTGTTCGACAGTGTCCGGGCCGCTCATCGGCGGGCCTCCCGGCGCGCGCAATAGCGTTGTGCGGCTTGATGTTCGACGACTTTGTCGAGCGTGTACACCATCCACTACCCCTATGGGTCATAGTGTTCGGACATAGTGTCCGATCCGATCGTGGCGCGCTGTTGGCCGATTGTCAATAACCGATTTCTGAAATGCCTCCGCTCGCGGCGAGCGTTCCGCAGGCATGATGGTGATCATGGTGTCGGTCACCCGCATGGCGAAGAATGCGCCCGCTCGTCGGGACGAGCGGCGTGAAGACGTCGAGGAGCGGGTGCTCGCGGCGGTGGACCGGCTACTGGCCGAGGGCGCGGTATTCACCGAGTTGCCGGTGCAGCGCATCGCGACCGAGTCCGACATCGCGCGCTCCACCTTCTACCGCTATTTCCCCGACAAGAGCCAACTGCTGATCCGGATGGCCGATCTCGCGACCGATGATCTGTTCCGCACCGCCGCGCAATGGTGGGGCGGGGGCGAGGCGACCGAGGCTAGCGCGATCGATGCGATGCGAGAGATGATCGCCGGTTTCACCCGACATCGGTTGCTGCTCGAGGCGCTCGTCGAGGTGTCCGGCTACGACCGTGACGTCGGCGGGTACTGGCGGGCGAGAGTGGATGCGTTCGTGGAGTTGGTCCGCCGCCGGCTCCGTGAATTGCAGTCGTCCGGCCGGATCAGCAAGGACGTGGACGTGCATGCCACCGCGGTCGTGCTGACATCGATGGTGGAACGGACCATCGCCACGCGCCATCGCATTTCGGACGGTCGGCTCGCCGAAGCGCTCGGCCGGGCGATCTGGTTGACCATCTACGGCGACGCGCCATCCTGACGCTGGGGCGAGTTCGTCAGTCGCGCGCCGCGGCTCGCGGGTAGCCGCGCACCACGGCGCGCTCGAGGATGCCGAGCGTCGCGCGCAGTGCGGGCTGCGAGATCACTGGGAATAGGCCGGATTCGCGCCACTTGTCGCTGATCGCCGACCAGTCGTAGAACGAGGTCACCAGCGTTCCGCCCTCGCCCGGTGCGAGGTCGTAGCCGTACACATGGCCGATCGGGGGCTTGATCTGGCCGTCGACGGTCCAGGAGATTCGCTTGTCCGCGTCGAACTCCTCGATCACGACCTGAACGTCGTAGTGGCCGAGCGGGACGTCGCCGAGCGACTCGCGGTCCATGTGCACCAGGAACCTGTCACCCGCCGCGGTGACCGGCTCGCCCTCGGCATCCATCAGCATCCCGGAGGAGTCGATCGCGACATGCCCCTGCGGATCGCACAGCACGGCGAAGATCTCTGCTGCGGAGGCGGGGATCAGGCGTTGGGCTTCGAGACGTTCGGTGCTCATTTCCACACCCTACGGGCGTCGTTGCGGTCACGGTGAGCCGAACCCGTGAGAGTGCCGAGGCGCGGCACTACCGTCGGTTGACCCAAAGGCGAGCGAACGGGAGTTGAGTACGGATGGATCTGGGACTGAGTGGCAAGCGGGCGATTGTGACCGGCGGTAGCCGCGGGATCGGACTGGCGATCGCACGCGCGCTGGCCGGGGAGGGCGCCGACGTCGTGCTCGCCGCACGGAGCGCCGAACCGCTCGAACTCGCCGCGAAGGCGCTCGCGCAGGAGACCGGCCGGCGCGTCATCGGCGTCCCGACCGACACCGGTGACGAAGCCTCGGTGCAGGCACTGGTGGATCGCACGGTGCGCGAACTCGGGGGAGTGGACATCCTGGTCAACTCGGCGGCGACACCGTGGAGCGCCGGGAAGCCGCGCGATTTCGCGTCGACCACCGACGATGTGGTGCGCGAGGAGGTGGAGATCAAGGTGCTCGGCTATCTCCGCACGGCGCGCGCGGTAGCGCCCCATTTCGTCGAGCAGGGTTGGGGCCGCATCATCAATATCAGCGGTCTCGGTGCCCGCCAGGCGAATTCGATCGCGCAGACGGTGCGCAACGTGTCCGTCTCCGCGCTGACCAAGAACCTCGCCGACGAACTCGGGCCGAAGGGGATCAACGTGACGGTGGTGCACCCGGGGGTCACCCGCACCGAAAGTCTCGTCGAACGGCTCGCCGCGCAGTCCGAGGCGGAGGGGGTGCCGGTGGCGGAACTGGAAGAGCGTCTTGCGACGAACTCGATTCGCCGGGTCGTCGACGCCGCGGAGGTGGCCGACGTGGTCACCTTCCTCGCCTCGCCGCGCAGCATTGCGATCACCGGTGACGCCGTGGCGGCGGGCGGCGGAGTGCCCGGGCCGGTCTACTACTGACGCCGAGGTACGCCGCGAAGCGGTAATACGAAGAGTACGAGACCGTTCGGTGGTTGACCGCCGAACGGTCTCGGCGTAGATTGTTAATCAATCAATTCGTTGATAAAAGATGAGGTTGATTAGGGTCGTGGAGGATGCGCAGGCGCTGGATCAGGCGTTCCTGGCGTTGGCCGATCCGGTGCGGCGGGCGATCATCGCCCGGCTGTCACGCGGGCCGGCCACGGTGAATGAACTCGCAGAACCGTTCGCAATCACCAAACAGGCGGTGTCGCGGCACATTCAGGTGCTCGAACACGCCGGGTTGGTGACGCGTACCCGCGAGGCGCAACGACGCCCCGTACATCTCGACAGCGTGGCGCTCGAACGCCTCACCGGCTGGATCGACCACTACCGCCTCGCCGCGGAGCGCAACTATCGGCGACTCGACTCACTTCTGGAAAGTATTGGCAGTGCAACGGAACAGGAGGAAGAACAATGAGCAATCCGACGACGATCACCGCGACACCGGGCACACCGTATGTCGATATCGTCCGCGAGTTCGACGCGCCGGTCGAGGCCGTCTTTCGTGCACATGTGGCGCGCGAGCTGTACGAACAATGGATCGGCAGCGCCGGCGACGGCATCGAAGTGATCGAGTACGACGCTGCTCCCGGTGGGACGTGGAAATACGTGATCAAGGGCCCTGTGAATGATGCCCGCGCTGCAGGCGGGGACAACACCGCGGGCGAGATTATGAGCTTTCGCGGCGTCTTCCACACCGTCGAGCAGAACCGGCTGCTCGTGCAGACTTTCGAGGTGAGCTTCGCTCCCAACCAAGTCGGCGTCGACACCACGACATTCGAGGATCTCGGTGGTGGACGCAGCAGGTTGACCCTGCACGAGTTGTACCCGTCTATCGAAGCCCGCGACGCCGCGATGGCGAGCGGCATGGAATCCGGAATCCGCGCCGGCTACGACCGACTCGAGGAAATCGCCGTCGCGTGACGCGGGCAGCGAGGTGGCTCGGCTACTCCGTCGGCTTCAGTCGACGACGACTTCGTTGAGCTTGCCGGTCGCGACGTCGAAGACGAAGCCGCGCAACGACTCCGTCTTCGTGATGAAGGGACTGGCCGCGATCCGCTTGATCGATTGGCGGACGTCCTCGTCGACATCGGGGAACGACTCCGCAGACCATGCCGGCTTGATCCCGGTCTCGTCCTGGATCGAGCGCTTGAACTCGTCGTCGGTAAACGTCAGCATGCCGCAGTCGGTGTGGTGGATCAGGATGATCTCGCGGGTACCGAGCAATCGCTGACTGATTGCGAGGGAACGGATTTCGTCATCGGTGACGACGCCACCGGCATTACGGATGACGTGCGCCTCGCCGTCGGCCAGGCCGAGGAGGCGGTATACGTCCAGTCGAGCGTCCATGCAGGCGACCACGGCGAGATGCTTGCTCGGCGGCAACGGGAGTGGGCCGGTGAATGTCTCGGCGTAGGTCTTGTTGTTCTCGATGAGTGCGTCGGTGACCGACATCGGGTTCCAATCGTTCGCGCGGAGCATGGCGCGGCCCACATTTCGCATGCGTGTTTGCGAAGGGAACCGTTTCGTTCAGGTTGATTGGATGGGTTGCCTCCCATCGGGGCCGAGCACGGTCAGTTGCACGGCGTCGGCGAGCCGGTACGGCTTGGTCTCCACCACGGTGCCCAGCACCCGGCGCAGCCGCGACACCTCGGCACGCACGGTCACCACGTGGTCCGGGTCGCCATACATCGCCCGGCTCAGCTCGACGGCCGACAGGCCCGGCGCGTCGGCGCGGTGCAGCAACTGCAGGATCTCGGCGTGCCGGGCGGTGATGCCGCTGCGCCACGACCGATCCCCGCCGGTGACGTCGACGGTGGGATTGCTCGTCCTGGTGTCCAGCGTGATCCGCAGCCCCGTGTCGGCGCCGGCGGGGCGCACCAGCCAGCCGTCGCCGATCTGCTCCGGCACGCACAGGCCGAGGCCGGGCACGGTCAGCGCGCGCTCGCCGCGCGGTGCGGCGATGCGGTCTCGGGCCGCGATGCCCGACGCGTGCGCCACCCAGCCGTGCTCGTCCACGAGCAGCAACGGGCCATCGGTCGAGGCGAGTCGCGGCGCGGCGGCGGTGCGCAGTCGTTCGAGCCGGCGCTCGTGGTGTCGCCACAGCTGCGACTCGGCGAGCCGGACCGCGGTCTCCACCAGTGCGGTGATCGTCGGGTGCAGCGTCAACGCGGGCCCGCTGACATCGACGATGCCGAGCAGGTCGCCGGTGCGCGGGTCGTGGATCGGCGCAGCCGTGCAGTACCACGGGTGTTGGGTCTGTTCGAAATGCTCCGCGGAGAACAACTGCACGGGAGCGGACTCGGCGAGCGCGGTGCCGATCGCGTTCGTCCCGACGGCCGTCTCGGTCCAGCGACTGCCCTCCTCGAACCCGAGTTCGTCGGCGCGGTGGCGCACCTTCGCCGATCCGTACCGCCACAGGATGATCCCGTCCGCGTCGGTGACGACCAGGAGCAACAGCGACGCGTCCGCGACCGGCGAGATCGCGTCGCGCAGCTCGGCGATGACGCCCGACAGCGGCGAGGCGCGGCGCCGCCGCTCGACGTCGGCGAAGGGAAGCGGATCACGCTTGTTCGCGCCGTCCGGGTCGAGACCCGCGTCGAGCACGCGCGTCCAGGAACGCGCGACGAGCGCGCGGGGATGCAACGTCGTGGCCGTGCCGCCGATCACCGCTTCGTGCATTCGGCGCAGGTCGCGGGCGTAGCTGGGCAAGTCGGTGCCCGGCCGCACGGCACTGAACATGCTCACTGGGCGTACCCCTTCTGCCGGATCTACCCGAGCATATGCGCGGACGCTGTGATCTGGGCCACGCAACCGGAGCTCCCAATCGGAATGCAATTCGATGCAACCCTGTCGCCGACGCTGCGCGCAGGTGTGTGCTCTACATCACAAAGAGTTTCCATCAGGAGGTTGTGATGACCCGAACACTCGAGCCCGACACGACGGCACAGCAGCAGACGCAGACACCCGCCGGGCGCGTCGACGCCTGGCTGGCCGGCTTCGAGGCGGCCCTGTCCCGCCGAGATGTGGCGGCCGCGGCGGGCATGTTCGCGCTCGATAGCTACTGGCGGGACCTGACTGCGTTCACCTGGAACCTCAAGACCGTCGAGGGTCGCGACGGCGTCGCGGACATGCTCGCCGCTCGCGTCGAGGACACCGACCCGGGCGGGTTCCACACCACCGAGGAACCGACCGAGGCGGACGGTGTGACCAGCGCATGGATCGCGTTCGAGACGGCGGTGGGGCGCGGCGTCGGACACCTGCGGCTGAAGCACGACGATGACGGTCCGGGTGACCGCGCGTGGACCCTGCTGACCGCGATGCAGGAATTGAAGGGCCACGAGGAGGGCAAGGGCGCGCGGCGGCCCAGGGGCGTGCGGCACGGCGCCGACAAGGAGCGCGTCACCTGGTCCGAGCAGCGCGCCGCCGAGGATGCCGAACTCGGCTACACCCGCCAGCCGTACGTGGTGATCGTCGGCGGTGGCCAGGGCGGCATCGCACTGGGTGCCCGGATGCGCCAACTCGGTGTGCCCGCCGTCGTACTCGATAAGCACGATCGGCCGGGTGACCAGTGGCGCGGGCGGTACAAGTCGCTGTGCCTGCACGATCCGGTGTGGTACGACCACCTGCCGTACCTGCCCTTCCCGGACAACTGGCCGGTGTTCGCGCCCAAGGACAAGATCGGCGACTGGCTCGAGATGTACACCCGGGTCATGGAGGTTCCGTACTGGAGCAAGACCACCTGCGCGTCCGCGTCCTACGACGAGGCAGCCAAGGAGTGGACGGTCGTCGTCGACCGCGACGGCGAGGAGATCGTCCTTCGCCCGAAGCAACTCGTGTTCGCCACCGGAATGTCGGGCAAGCCGAACGTGCCGTCGTTCCCCGGCATGGAGAAGTTTCAGGGCGATCAGCACCACTCCAGCCATCATCCGGGGCCGGACCGCTACGCCGGCAAGAAGGCCGTCGTGATCGGCGCCAACAACTCCGCGCACGACATCTGCGGCGCGCTCTGGGAACACGGAGCCGACGTGACGATGGTGCAGCGGTCCTCGACGCATATCGTCAAGTCGGACTCGCTGATGGACCTGGGGCTGGGCGACCTCTACTCGGAGCGGGCGCTCGCCGCCGGAATGACCACGGCCAAGGCCGATCTCACCTTCGCCTCGCTGCCGTACCGGATCATGCACGAGTTCCAGATTCCGGTTTACGACGCTATTCGCGAGCGGGACAAGGATTTCTACGATCGGCTCGAGCAGGCCGGCTTCTGGCACGACTGGGGCGACGACGGTTCGGGTCTGTTCATGAAGTACCTGCGTCGCGCCTCGGGCTACTACATCGACGTCGGCTCCGCGGAATTGGTGGCCAATGGTGATATCAAGCTGGCGCACGGCAACGTGCGTGAACTGACCGAACGCAGTGTGATCCTCGACGATGGCACCGAACTCGAAGCCGACCTCGTCGTGTACGCGACCGGGTACGGCTCGATGAACGGCTGGGTCGCCGACCTGATCGGCCAGGATGTCGCGGACAAGGTGGGCAAGGTGTGGGGCCTCGGCTCGGACACCACCAAGGACCCCGGTCCCTGGGAGGGCGAGCAGCGAAATATGTGGAAGCCGACCCAGCAGGAGGGGCTGTGGTTCCACGGCGGCAATCTGCATCAGTCGCGGCACTATTCGCTCTACCTCGCGCTGCAGCTGAAGGCGCGCTACGAGAACATCCCGACGCCGGTCTACGGCCTGCAGGAAGTGCACCACACGGCATAGAGCGAAGCGATGGAAAAGGATTCAGCATGAAGGCCGCACGGTTCTACGGTCCGAAGGACATCCGGATCGACGACATCCCCGAGCCGGCCACCCGACCCGGCACGGTGAAGGTGGAGGTGCGGTGGTGCGGAATCTGCGGCCCGAGTGCGCGGCAGCCTCGCCTACGCGGGTGACCACCCGGCGACCATCGCCATGATCGCGGACGGAAAGGTGGACGCCTACCAGTTCATCACCGGGCGGATCGGGCTCGACGGCATCGTCACCGACGGGTTCGACGAGCTGATCACGAACAAGGAAGAAAACGTCAAGATTCTGGTGCGACCGTGACGTGACGCGTCCCGCCGGACGACCACGAGCCGGTGATCATGGCAGGATGACGTTGGTGAAACGTGACGTCTCCGCCCAACTCGACCTCGATATCACCGAACCCACGGAGTTGGAGTTCCAGATCGCGGTCGCCCCGCACCCGGGGACGACGATCACCGAATCGCTGTCGTTTTGGCACGACGGCACACCCGTGCAGGCGCAGGAGATCATCGGTGTGCACGGCAGCCGCATCCACAAGTTTTCGGCCGGAATCGGCAACCTGCAGGCGTCGTACGAGGCCACTGTATTCGGTCGCGCCGAGCCGCCGCCCGTCGATGCCTATGACCTGTCGGTGTATCTGCGACCGAGCCGCTACGCCGAAGCGGACACCTTTTTCGGTTTCGCGGCAACCGAATTCGGCTCTTACACCGGATCGGCCACCTTGTTGGAAAAGGTATCGGCCTGGGTGGGCTCCCGGCTGGACTACGTGCCCGGCAGCAGCGACCCCATCGACGGTGCGACCGACACGTTACTGTCCGGAAAAGGCGTGTGCCGCGACTACGCCCACCTCGTCGTCGCACTGCTCCGTGCGGTGAACGTCCCCGCCCGTCTGGTCGCGGTGTATGCGCCCGGCTGCGACCCGATGGACTTCCACGCCGTGGCGGAGGCGTTCGTCGACGGCGCGTGGCGGGTGGTGGACGCGACGTGTCTCGCGCCGCGGCAGTCGCTGTTGCGGATCGCCACCGGACGCGACGCCGCCGACACCGCCTTCCTGGACAACCACGGCGGCTCGATCAACCTCAACTACGCCACCGTGACCGCAGTGGTGGACGGCGGGCTGCCGTTCGACGACATCACCGAATTGATCACGCTGGGCTGAGTTCGGCGCGTCTTCGTGGTGTCTGCCCGGAGTGGCTGCGACCTGCCCGAATGGTTGGTCCGCCCAGGCGATGCCGAGCCCATATTCCCTTTCTGCACTCGATGCCATATCTTGGTGAGGCGGGTCACAACGGTTGGTCGACTCGCATCCGCTCACACAACACACGGAGGTGTCAGATGGCTGACCGGAACGAGTCCGTCACCGAGGACTCATTGGTGGAAGAAACCCTGGTCGAAGAGGTTTCCATCGACGGGATGTGCGGGGTCTACTGACCATGGCCGCCGATGTCGTGCCCGCATTCGAGCTGGACGCTCGCTGGCGCCTGCACCCGCAGGTCGCGATTCGACCGGAGCCGTTCGGGGCCCTGCTCTACCACTTCGGCACCCGGAAGTTGTCGTTCCTGAAGAACCGCACCGTCGTGGAGGTGGTGCAGTCGTTGCCGGACCATCCGGATGCGCGCACGGCATTGCGGGCGGCGGGGGTCGATGAATCGGCCACCGGCGCATACGGCAAGGCCCTGGCCACGCTTGCCGGCTCGAACATGATCGTTCCTGCCGTGGATTCCGAGGAGGTTTCTCCATGACGTCCGTACTCTCCGCCCCCACTGCAACGCCGCCCAAGGTAGGCCGCCTGGTCGATCAGTTCGAGCTCGGTCTCGACGCGCCGATCTGTCTGACCTGGGAGCTCACCTACGCCTGCAACCTGTCGTGTGTGCACTGCCTGTCCTCCTCCGGGCGTCGCGACCCGCGCGAGTTGTCCACCGAGCAGTGCAAGGCGATCATCGACGAACTGCAGCGCATGCAGGTCTTCTACGTGAACATCGGTGGCGGCGAACCCACTGTGCGCTCGGACTTCTGGGAGCTCGTCGACTACGCGACGGCACACCAGGTGGGCGTCAAGTTCTCCACCAATGGTGTCAAGATCGACAAGGTGGTCGCGGCCCGGCTGGCCGCGAGCGACTACGTCGACGTCCAGATATCCATCGATGGCGCGACCGCCGAGGTCAACGACGCGGTACGCGGCCCAGGCTCGTTCGATATGGCGGTTCGCGCGCTGGAGAACCTCGCCGAGGCGGGCTTCAAGGACGCCAAGATTTCGGTTGTCGTCACCCGCGAGAACGTCGGGCAGCTCGACGAGTTCAAGGCGCTTGCCGATAAATACGGTGCGACGCTGCGCATTACGCGACTGCGGCCCTCCGGTCGCGGCGCCGACGTCTGGGACGAACTGCACCCGACAGCGGAGCAGCAGCGCGAGCTGTACAACTGGCTCGTCGCCAACGGCGACGGCGTCCTCACCGGTGACTCGTTCTTCCACCTGTCCGCCTACGGTGACGCGCTGCCGGGTCTGAACCTGTGCGGCGCCGGTCGTGTGGTGTGCCTGATCGACCCGATCGGTGACGTCTACGCCTGCCCGTTCGCGATTCACGAGCAGTTCCTCGCCGGAAACATCGTGCGCGACGGCGGTTTCCAGCAGGTCTGGCAGCACTCCGAGCTGTTCGCCGAGCTGCGCTCGCCGCAGACCGGCGGCGCCTGCAGCAAGTGCGACCACTATGACTCCTGCCGCGGCGGGTGCATGGCGGCGAAATTCTTCACCGGCCTGCCGATGGACGGCCCCGACCCCGAATGTGTTCAGGGCTATGGCGAGTCGGCGCTCAATGCGGACCGGAGTGTGCCGAAGTCCAGCCAGGATCACTCGAGGACGGGGAAACGCGCCGAACGCCGCACGCCGAAGGCGCCGGTCCCGCTCACTCTGATGACCCGGCCACCGGCCAAGATCTGTGACGAAAACCCCCTCGCGGGAATGAAATAGAGGACAACATGGCTAAGAATGCGTGGTTCGAGACCGTTGCGGAGGCGCAGCGGCGAGCCAAGAAACGGCTGCCGAAGTCGGTGTACAGCGCCCTGGTCGCCGGCTCCGAGCGCGGCCTGACGGTCGACGACAACCTTGCCGCGTTCGGCGAAGTCGGCTTCGCGCCGCATGTGGCCGGCCTGTCCGACAAGCGTGACCTGTCCACCACCGTGATGGGGCAGCCGATTTCGATGCCGGTGCTCATTTCGCCCACCGGTGTGCAGGCGGTCCACCCCGACGGTGAGGTCGCCGTCGCCCGCGCCGCTGCGGCCCGTGGTATCGCGATGGGACTGAGCTCGTTCGCAAGCAAGTCGATCGAGGACGTCGCGGCCGCGAATCCGCAGACCTTCTTCCAGATGTACTGGGTGGGCAGCCGCGAGGTGCTCGTGCAGCGCATGGAGCGGGCTCGCGCCGCCGGCGCCACCGGGCTTATCATGACTCTGGACTGGTCGTTCTCCAACGGCCGCGACTGGGGTAGCCCGCAGATCCCGGAGAAGATGGACCTCAAGGCGATGTGGAAGTTCGCGCCCGAGGGCATCACCCGCCCGAAGTGGTTGTGGCAGTTCGGCAAGACCGGCCGGGTGCCGGACCTGACCACGCCCAACCTGACCGCGCCCGGCGGCGTCGCCCCCACTTTCTTCGGGGCCTACGGCGAGTGGATGGGCACCCCGCTGCCCACCTGGGACGACGTGGCGTGGCTGCGCGAGCAGTGGGGCGGTCCGTTCATGCTGAAGGGCGTCATGCGCGTCGATGATGCGAAGCGCGCCCGCGACGTCGGTTGCACCGCGATCTCGGTGTCCAACCACGGCGGCAACAATCTCGACGGCACGCCCGCGCCGATCCGCGCGCTGCCCGCGGTCGCCGAGGCCGTCGGCGATGACATCGAGGTGCTGCTCGACGGGGGCATCCGGCGCGGCAGCGACGTGGTCAAGGCGTTGTCGCTCGGCGCCGATGCGGTGATGATCGGCCGCGCCTACCTGTGGGGCCTCGCGGCGAACGGCCAGGCCGGCGTGGAGAACGTGCTCGACATCCTGCGCGGCGGCATCGATTCGGCACTGCTCGGGCTCGGACGAGCCTCGGTGCACGAACTCACGCCCTCCGATGTGGTCGTGCCGGACGGTTTCGTCCGCAACCTGGGCGTCTGAACCCCCGGCCACTGAACCGCCCGACTACGCGCCCGCCCCCCGACCGGTCGGGCGCGTAGTCCGCGCACGCCTGCAGCGCCGATCGCCACGCCCTGCCACCGCTGGGACCTCGCGCCTGGCTGCGACAACACCGTGAATCGGCAGAAAGCGCACCGCTGTGCGGGGAGCGGAGGATTCTTGCGGATAGCTGTGCGTGAACCCGAAGTGGCAGTTTGGTGGTACCGGTCGTTACAGTAAGAGCGCCGAACGCTCGCGCAGCCCGCGTCGTCGGCTCGATTGCTTGGAGGTAGTTGGCATGGTCGCGCAGCGCGCCACGGACTTCGACGTCCTGATCGTGGGTTCCGGATTCGGTGGCAGCGTCACGGCGCTGCGTCTCGTGGAGAAGGGCTACCGCGTCGGCATCCTGGAGGCGGGACGGCGCTTCGCCGACGAAGACTTCGCCAAGACGAGCTGGGACCTCAAGCGCTTCCTCTGGGCCCCCAAGCTCGGCTGCTTCGGCATCCAGCGCGTACACCTGCTGCGTGACTGCCTGATTCTGGCCGGCGCCGGGGTCGGCGGTGGTTCCCTGAACTACGCCAACACTCTCTACAAGCCGCCCGCCGCGTTCTTCGAGGACCAGCAGTGGGCACACATCACGGACTGGAACGACGAACTCTCGCCCTACTACGAGCAGGCGCGCAAGATGCTCGGCGTCGTGCAGAACCCGCATATGACCCCCGCTGACGAGGTCATCAAGCAGGTCGCCGACGAGATGGGCGTCGGGGACACGTTCATCCAGACCCCGGTCGGCGTGTTCTTCGGCGAACCGGGCAAGACCGTCGCCGACCCGTACTTCGGCGGGGTCGGCCCGGACCGCACGGGCTGCATCGAATGCGGCGAGTGCATGACCGGCTGCCGGCACGGCGCCAAGAACACACTGCTCAAGAACTACCTCGGACTCGCGGAAAAGGCCGGGGCGCACATCATTCCGATGAGCACCGTCACCTCGGTCACCCCGCACTCCGACGGTTCATGGGACGTGGCCACCGAGCGCACCGGTGCATGGCGGCGTAAGCGACCCACGACCTACACCGCGCAGCAGGTCGTACTCGCCGCCGGAACTTGGGGCACCCAGCATCTGATGTTCAAGATGCGCGACGAGGGCGTGTTGCCGAAGCTTTCCGAGCGGCTCGGCCTGCTCACCCGGACCAACTCCGAATCCATTGTCGGCGCAGGCAAATACAAGGTGGACCCCGAACTCGACCTGACCAAGGGCGTCGCCATCACTTCGTCGTTCCATCCGACCGCGGACACCCATATCGAGCCGGTGCGCTATGGCAAGGGCTCCAATGCGATGGGCCTGCTGCAGACCTTGATGGTGGACGGCGGCGGCCGAATCCCGCGCTGGCTCAAGTTCATCTGGGCGGTGCTGTGCAACCCGGTCGGGACGCTGCGGCTGCTGTCGGTGAAGAACTGGAGCGAGCGCACGATGATCGCGCTCGTCATGCAGAACCTGGACAACTCCATCACCACGTACACGAAGAAGGGCTTGTTCGGGCGCCGCTACACCAGCAAACAGGGGCACGGCGAACCGAACCCGACCTGGATCCCGGTCGGCAACGAGGCGACCCGGCGGATCGCGGACAAGATCGACGCCGTCGCCGGTGGCACCTGGGGCGAAATCTTCGACATCCCGCTGACCGCGCACTTCCTCGGTGGTTGCACCATCGGCGAGGACGAGACCAATGGCGTGATCGACCCCTACCACCGCGTCTACGGCTACCCGACGCTGAGCGTCGTCGACGGCGCCGCGGTGTCGGCAAACCTCGGTGTAAACCCGTCGCTCACCATCTGCGCGCAGGCCGAACGGTCGGCCGCGATGTGGCCGAACAAGGGCGAACTCGACACCCGCCCCGAGCAGGGCGCGGGCTACCAGCGCCTCGCTCCGGTGCAGCCGAAGCAGCCGGTGGTGCCTGCCGAGGCACCCGCGGCGCTGCGGCTGCCGATCGTGCAGATCAAGTCGGCCTGACGGCTGCGTCTGAGCGAAGTCGTCGCAGCTAGACTCATGCGAGTGGCCAACCCCCAGCAGCCCGATTCCCCGGTCCTCGTCATCGACTTCGGCGCCCAGTACGCGCAACTGATCGCGCGCCGCGTGCGCGAGGCCAAGGTGTACTCCGAGGTAGTCCCGCACACCCTCACGGTCGACGAGATCGTCGCGCGCAAGCCGCGCGCGATCGTGTTGTCGGGCGGGCCGTCGAGTGTCTACGTCGAGGGTGCTCCGCAGCTCGACCCGCGGCTGTTCGACCACGACATCCCGGTCTTCGGCATCTGTTACGGATTTCAGGCGATGGCGCAGGCGCTGGGCGGGACGGTCTCGCAGACCGGCACCCGCGAGTACGGCCGCACCGAGTTGAGCGTCGATGGCGGCATCCTGCACGGCGGGCTGCCGACGTTGCAGCCGGTGTGGATGAGTCACGGCGACGCGGTGACCGACGCCCCGGAGGGCTTCGAGGTCACCGGTACCAGCACGGGTGCGCCGGTCGCTGCGTTCGAGAACGTCGAGCGCCGCCTTGCCGGTGTGCAGTACCACCCCGAGGTGCTGCATTCGCCGCACGGTCAGCAGGTGCTCAGCCGCTTCCTGCACAAGATCGCCGGCATCGACGCGACCTGGACGGCCGCCAATATCGCCGAAACACTGATTGAGCAGGTCCGCAGCCAGATCGGTGACGGGCACGCGATCTGCGGACTGTCCGGCGGCGTCGACTCGGCCGTTGCCGCAGCGCTCGTGCAGCGCGCGATCGGGGATCGGCTGACCTGTGTTTTCGTCGATCATGGGCTGCTGCGCGCCGGCGAGCGTGAACAGGTGCAGAACGACTTCGTCGAATCCACCGGCGCCAAGCTGGTCACCGTCGACGCGGTGGACACGTTCCTCGGCGAACTCGACGGTGTCAGCGACCCGGAGGCCAAGCGCAAGATCATCGGACGCGAGTTCATCCGCAGCTTCGAAGGCGCGGTCGCGCAGGTGGTCAACGAGACCAGCGGGGTCGGCGAGGCAGGCACGCCATCGGTCGAATACCTCGTGCAGGGCACGTTGTATCCGGACGTGGTCGAGTCCGGCGGCGGTTCCGGCACCGCGAACATCAAGAGTCACCACAATGTCGGCGGTCTGCCCGACGACCTGGAGTTCGAGCTCGTCGAGCCGCTGCGATTGCTGTTCAAGGACGAGGTCCGTGCGGTGGGGCGCGCACTCGGACTCCCCGACGAGATCGTGAACCGGCAACCCTTCCCCGGGCCCGGTCTGGCGATTCGCATCGTGGGCGAGGTGACCCTCGATCGCCTCGAGACCCTGCGGCAGGCCGATGCGATCGCCCGCGAGGAACTCACCGCAGCCGATCTCGATAAGCAGATTTGGCAGTGCCCCGTGGTGCTGCTCGCCGGCGTCCGCAGTGTCGGGGTGCAGGGCGACGGACGCACCTACGGTCACCCGATCGTGCTACGGCCGGTGTCGAGCGAGGACGCGATGACCGCGGACTGGACGCGACTGCCCTACGAGGTGCTGGAGCGGATCTCGACCCGGATCACCAACGAGGTCGCCGAGGTGAACCGGGTCGTGCTCGACGTGACGAGCAAGCCGCCGGGCACCATCGAGTGGGAGTAACCGCGCCGCCCTACTGACGTGCGCGCTTGCCCGGTACGAAGACGAGCAGCGCACCGGCCACGATCGCGGCGACGGCGAGGATCCAGCCGAAGTTCAGGCCGTCCACCCCGTCGAAGGGCCAGGCGTTGCCGCCGGCCAGCGCCCAAGCGCTGACCACGAGAGCGACGATCCCGGAGAGCAGCAGCAGGACCGACGGTCCGCGCTTGGCGGTCTTGGTTTCGGTTTCGGTATCGAATTCGTCAGCCACGGAGCACCTCCACCTTGCCGAAGCGGCCATCCACATCCAGGGTCAACACCGGCCCGTCGGTGCCGTCCGGTCCACCGGTCAGCCCTTCGGGCAGGCAGGTCGCGTCGCCGAACTGCATCTCGCAATGACTGCGGACGTTCATGTTCGTCGGAATCAGCACGGTCGCCTGGCCGAACTCCTGCTTCACCTGCACCGTCCGGTTCTCGGTGAGTTCGAGTCCGCGCAGGTCGAGAGTGCTCTCGCCGAACCGGACGACGTACTCCGGCCGCAGGTCGGCGGCAGTCGCGGGTTGCCAGGTCTGGTTGCCGGTGCTGTTGAAATCGACCGGGCCGACCAGCGAAGCCAGCACGACGAAGCCGAGCACCGGAGCCGTGACGATCAGCAGCCCGTAGCCCCGGCGCAGGAAGGCCCCGATGATCAGGCCGACACCGATCACGGCAAGCGCGATCGCACCGATCCGGGCGGGGGTGAACCATTCCACCCCGAGCGCGGCGGCGATACCGGAACCGGCGGCGGCCAGGATTGCCAGGCCGATCACCGTCGTGGTGAGCCGGGAACGTCCGCGCACGGTCTGGGCGACCTCGGGGACCTGGGTCGGTGTCGGTTCGGGTAGATCCCAGGCGAACGGCGCGACGCCCAACGGATCCCAGGCCGGCGGTCGAGTGGTCGTCGATGGCGTGCCGGCGGGCGGGGTGCTCGACCAGCCCGAAGGCGGTGCAGGCAGATCGTTCTCCCGCGCGGGTCCGGATTCCTCGTCGTCGACCGATGATTGCGGCCTGTCGGGTGCGGTTTGCGCAGTCGACGGTGTCACGGCCGGGCCGGGCTCGTAGTGCTCCGGCAGCCGCGTGTACGGCGTGTAGTCACTCTGCATGGCCCGCCACGGCGGACCGAATCTACCTGGACCGCAACCAATTCCGGATCCACGAGCGGGGCCGAATGAGTCGTAGGGCGCCGACATGCCGACCGGCAGCGGCGGCGGTAGCGGTCGACGCTGGTACAGCAGCCACAGGCCGGCGAGCATGAGGGCGGTGCTGATCAGACCCGACCCGCCCAGTCCGACACCGACCGGTCCCATCGTGCCGACGGCGATGCACAGGGCGACGATCAGGATCACCGTCTTCCTGGACGACTGCCTATCGTTGCGCCGTCCGCCCACCAATGCCTCGGCGCGGGAGAACTCGTGGCGCGCGTCGTTGAGCAGCAGCCACCCGGCGAGATAGAGGACCACTCCGGCGCCGCCGAAGATGGTGGAGACGACGAAGGCGATGCGAACCAGCACCGGGTCGACGCCGTAGCGGTAGCCGATACCCGCGGCGACACCCGCGATCGGACCGCGGTCGGGCAGTCGGACAGGGCGGGTGCGCCAGAGGTCGGCCAGTTGATCGCCGAAGGTCGTCGTGCTCATGTAGCAATCGTGGCCGCTCGGGCTGCATTTCCGCATCGGGGGGAACCCTGATCTTCGTGGGCCGTCCACGCGGCGCGACCCCGATACGTCGCGGACAGGTTCAGGGCAAACCCCGATGCCGAGTACGGGCCCGACGTGCCAGTATCGAAGATGTGCCGTCCGTGTTCCCTCCTGCCACGACGCCGGAACGCGACCCGACCAGGCTGGTCCGTCGCTCCGGCGGCAGCATCATCGGCGGTGTCGCGGGCGGGATCGCCGATCACCTCGGCATCGACCCCTTCAAAGTCCGAGTGGCATTCGTACTCCTCGCCGCGCTCGCCGGCGCCGGGATCGTTGCCTACGGACTGATCTGGGTCTTCACGCCGAGCGGATCCGACACTGCGCGGCCATCCGCCGGTGAGCGGCGCCGTGCCTACGGGCTGGCGATCATGGGCCTGGGACTGGCCGCCGCGCTGTCCTGGATGTTCAGTGGCACCGCCGGGCAGGTCATCGTCCCGATCCTGGTCGTGGTGATCGGCGCGGGCCTGATCTGGCACGAATTCGACTCGGACGCATCACGTTCGATATTCGGCCTGCCGGACCGACCGACGGTGCTCACCTGGTCGCGAATCGTGGCCGGCGCGACGCTCATCGTCGTCGGTCTCGCCGTGGTGGTGCTCGCGCGCGTCGATCTCGACGCGCTGCGCCCGGCGTTGCTGGCCGTCGCGGTGACACTGTTCGGGGTCGGCCTACTCACCGTCCCGCTCTGGCTGCGCACCATGCGCGCGCTGAATGCCGAGCGGGCGGCGCGAATTCGCAACGAGGAGCGTGAGGAGATCGCCTCGCACCTGCACGATTCGGTGCTGCAGACGCTCGCGCTCATCCAACGTCAGGCGAGCAATGCACAAGAGGTCAACAGGCTGGCGCGCAGCCAGGAACGTGAGCTGCGGACCTGGCTGTTCGACGAGCCCGAACGTCCGCAGTCGAGCCTGGCGGCAGCGCTGCGCAGGATCGCCGGCGAGGTCGAGGACCAGTACGGGGTGAAGGTCACCCCGGTGATCGTCGGTGATGTCGCGCCCACCGGCGGCCCAGGTCAGAATCACCGCGACGCACAGGATTTCCCGCGTGAGCGTTTCACCGCGCTGCTCGGCGCGACCAGGGAGGCGTTGGTGAACGCCGCCAAGCATTCCGGGGTCGCGGAGGTCGACCTGTTCGCCGAGTGTGAGGACGACCGGGTGAGTGTCTTCGTCCGGGATCGCGGCGTCGGTTTCGACATCGACGAGATACCCGCGGATCGGCAGGGGCTGTCGCGCTCCATCCGCGGTCGGGTCGAGCGGCGCGGCGGTGAGGTCGAGCTGATCAGCGGCACCGGCCGGGGGACCGAGGTGCGAATCCGAATGGCCAGGGGTGGCAAGGGCGCCGATGCGGGGCGGACATTCGAGCCGGCGGCTGCCGAGACAGACGACGCAGAGCAGGCGGAGAAGCAGGATCAAATGGAAACCAAGCACCGTGAGGAGCAGCCCCGGTGACCGTTGCGGATACTTCGGTGCGGCACAAGCCGTATCGGGTCTTTCTGGTCGATGATCACGCGGTGTTTCGCTCCGGTGTGCGTGCGGAACTCGGCAGCGAGACCGATATCGAGGTGATCGGGGAGGCGGGCACGGTCGAGGAGGCCGTGCTCGGGATAAACCACACCCACCCGAATGTCGTGTTGCTCGACGTGCACATGCCCGACGGCGGCGGGGTGGCGGTGCTGAACCGGATCGACCCGGGACCGGTGTGCCTGGCACTGAGCGTGTCGGATGCGGCCGAGGATGTGATCGCGGTGATCCGGGCGGGGGCCCGCGGCTATGTCACCAAAACCATTTCCGGGTCCGAACTCGCCACCGGTGTGCGCCGGGTGGCCGGTGGCGATGCGGTGTTCAGTCCGCGGCTGGCCGGGTTCGTGCTCGACTCGTTCACCGGCAAGTCACCGGTCCCCGAACCGCCGCTCGATCCGGAACTCGACTCGCTGACCCCGCGCGAGCTCGAGGTGCTGCGCTTGCTCGCCCGTGGGTACACCTACCGCGAGATCGCCGAGGAACTCGTCATCTCGGTGAAGACCGTGGAGACGCATGCGTCGAACGTGCTGCGAAAGACGCAGCAGTCCAACCGCAATGCGCTCACCCGGTGGGCGCACCGGCGTCGTATCGACTAGTCGTTTCAGAGCTCCGGAAAGAACTGGTGGACCACCGTCTCACGGGGAACGCCTGCGGTCGGTGTCGGGCACCTGGATGCACCTGTGGTTTGCCCCACAACCATCCCATTGCCCGCAACAGATCTCACAGACCGAGTGGCGCATCCAGGATCAACGACTCAGGACACCGGCGCGAGCAGCGTGACTTCGAATCGCACCGATCGTAACCAGTGACAATGCGTCCCTTATTCGCTCACCTGTTGAGGTGAACACCGTCCTTGGCCATGTGTCCCGTCTTACCGTGGCCGTATCGGCTGTTGTGGTCGCCGTCGGGGTGATGGTGGCGTCGCCTGCTCGTGCCCAAACGCCGGTGCCGCTGGATGGCTTGTTCGCCCTGTCGCCCGGAGTATGCGCGGGCGGCGCGGTGAGCGGCAGCTTCTTCCGGATGATCTTGCCCACCGGCGACGCGAACGGTCCGTTCCTATCCAACAGCGACTCCGCGTGCAGCGACCAGAGCGTTACTCCGCTTTCCGCGGGCAGCGACGGCGGACTCGTCAGCGGCAGCTATCAGCCGCAGCCCGCGGCGGCGTTCGACGGGCGCCGGTAATGCCGTCTCGGGGCGGGTCACCACCCCGGTCCGGTTCTACGGCGTGGGCTTCGCGACCGCGACCAATCCGACCGATCCGCAGACCGGAACGGGCACTGCGGTGCCGCAGATAATCGCCACCGGCGGCGCTCTCTCCGGTGACCTGAGCAGCCTCGGCGTGACCTGGAACAACCAGGTGTTCAACCAGGGTGCGCCGAAGCCGGGCGGCGGGCTGCCGGGCAAGACGACGGCGGTGCGCGGCACGATCGACCCCACCACCGGCAGCTTCGTGCTCGAGTGGACCAGCCAGATCGTCGGCGGACCGTTCGACAACTTCACCGGGCTCTGGCACCTCGCCGGACAGTACCGCGGTGGTACCGCGCTGCGACCGGCCGCCGCACCCGTCCCGGCTGGTCCGGCACCCGGGGCACCGGCACCCGGGGCGCCCGCAGCGGGAATCGCGGCACCGGCACCTGTTCCAGCACCCGCACCTGGTCCAGCACCGGCGCCGGGCGACGAGCCCGCCGCACCCGTGCAAGCCGGCGCGGCGGATCCGGCGCCGGTAGCGAAGACGATCGATCTGCCCGATGATCGCGACCTGCCGATCTGGCTGGTGCCGGCCCTGATCGTGGTCGGCCTGGCGGGTGTGGCGGCGTTCCTGTCCGCGGACCGGATCGCGGGCCGGAGACGGCGCCCATGACCGAACCGCGGCCAGGCATGGCGACCGTAGGCGCCGCATTCCCGGCCTACGGGGACGTCGTCTCCTCGCACGCTGCCGAGGTCGCCGGGATCCGCGCGCCCAGGTCCCGAATTCCGCACCTGCTCCTGGCAGCGCTCGGGGTGGCGCTGATCCTCGCCCCACTGTTGCTCGGCATGTTCACTCGAGCCGCGCAGGGGCAGGAGATGATCGTCTCTTTCGCCCCGTACATCCAGACCGAACGGATCGCGGAGTTCCGTGCCGATTTGGCCACGGTTGATGCCGCGCGGGAGAACGTGGCGGCGCTCGAACTGTCGGGGCACGCGCCGGTCGGGGACTATCCGTACGTGGCAGCGCTGGTGCGTGAATACCCCAGCATCGACGCCGACATGTCCGCGATGTTGGACACTGTCGAATCGAACGCCGTTCGCTATCAGCAGCTTTCCTCGCTGCCGCCGTTCGCGCTGTTGCCTTGGCTGTTTGTCCTGCCTGGGCTCGCTTTCGTTCTCGCCGGCGCGCTCGGCTGGCGCGCGGCGCGGCGCGGCCGGCGTTCGATGTTCGCGACGGGCGTGGCAGGGCTGGCGGTGGTGTGGTTACTCGTCGTGCCGTTCGCGGGCGGCTTCTTTACCAATGCACCCTCGGGAACGCCACTGCTGCAGGACTTCTCGGCCATCATGACGCATGATCGCGTCCGGCAGGTGCAGGGCTACTTCGTCACCCTGGCAGGTGGGCAGGGCGAGCTGAACAGCCGCTACACCAAGGCCGTGCTCGCCGCCGACCCGGGCGCGGATGTCGGTGCGATAGCGGCGCTCGAGGCCCGCTGGCAGCCGATGACCTCCCAGTTCGCCGGGCTGATCGGCGTGCTGAACGACAACGTCGACAACTACACCGCAGTCTCCGAATTGAACGATTCCACAGCGCCGCTCGGCTTTTCCGCATTCGACCGGTTCGGGTGGTTCTTCCTGCTGCCGGGCCTGGCCGGGCTGGGCGTGCTCGTCGCCGAGCCGGCTCGTGTGCTGCTCGATCGACGACGCGCCACGGTGCAAGGAGAGAATCGATGAATCGACGAATCGTTACGGCCATCCTGGTCGCGATCTTCGTGCTGTTGGGGTCGGCCTGCTCGAGCTCCGAGTCGGCGGGGTCGGACACGCCGGCGCAGGACGAGCCACTGATCGGATTGTTCCGGTTGACACCGGGAACGGTGGACGGGGAGACGGTGTCCGGCACCTGGTTCCGGATGGTGCAACCCGGCGGCACGCCCGAGTCCGGCCCGTACATGCCCAACGGTGACTCGATCGTTCCCGGGGGCGCCGCAACTTTGCTGGAGCCCGGCACCGAAGGTGGATTGCGCACCGGCGGCTACCAGTCCGAGCCGAATCCCGCCTTCGCGGGAGGTAATTCGCTGGCCGGGTCGATCACCAAGCCGACGAAGTTCTTCGCTGTGGAATTCGGCACCTCGACCAACCCGGTCGACCCGCAGACCCAGCGCGGCGTGGTGGCGCCGTCGGTGGTGAACAAGGCCGGCGTGCTGACCGCGGACCTGTCCGCGTGGGCGGCCTCGTGGAACAACCAGGAATTCAACCAGGGTGCACCGAAGCCGCCGGCGAAGGCGGGACCGGACGTGCCGGTCGCTGCGCAGGTCCGGCAGGCGTGGGACTGGGTCGCGCAGAAATGGCTGAACATGCCCAGCGAGACGGCCGCCAGCGGACCACCGGCGACGGGCACCTTCGACCCGGACAGCCGTGCCTTCACCCTCGAGTGGACCAGCCTGATCGTGGGCGGGCCGTTCAACGGCTTCACCGGCGTCTGGCATCTCGGGGGCGTGTTCGAACCGGGTGCCGCCGCGCCGGGCGGCCCGGGCAATGCGCCACCAACGGGCTCAGGCGGTTGAGCGATGAGACGAAGCAGCGGTATCGAGAGGATGCGATGACCAACCCGTCCGCACGACCCAGATCTGGCCTCGCGACCATCATTCGCGTGGTCTCGGCCGCCGCGGTGATCGGCAGTTCGGTCGCGGTGACCGCGTTGACGGTGGACAACGGCGATCGGGTCGCGGTTGTCGTGCCGCAGGCGCAGGTGGCCCCGGCGCCGGTCGCGCCGCCTGCCGGGAACGCCGAGACCGCACCTGCGCCGGCCGCGCCGCCCGCAGTCGGCACGCCCGCACCGGCAGCGTCGGTCCCGCTCGGCGGCGGCGTCGGGGCGGGTGCGGTACCGATCGGTACCGCCCCGGTGTCGACCGTCCCGCTGCCGACCGCCGCGCCGGGCGCCGGGCCCGCGGGCGCCGTCCCGCTCGGCGCGGTCGCGCCGGGTACGGGCAGCCCCTTCGGCGCGACGATTCAGGTGACGCAGCCGCCGTGCCCGCTGGGCTGGCCGGCACCGGAGAAGCAGGGCGGCCTGGCATCGTTGATCGGTTTGGCTCCGCTGGCCGGACCGTTCTCCTCGGAGGCGTTTGCGCTGGCGTCGGTGTACCAGCCGATGCTGCGCCTGGCCGGGCCGATTCTGGCCGAGATCGCGCCGGTGATCACCCACTACCAGCCGCAGATCGATCCGATCATTCAGAACGTTCAGGCGGTGGAAGCAGTTGTGCTGCAGGCGATTCTGCCGTACTACGGACCGTACCGGGACCAACTGATCGCTGCCGAGGGGGACGTGGCGAAGGCGCTCGCGCCGGTCCTGGAACGGGCCTACGCCACCGAGAGCGCCTCCTGCCTGGTGGCATGGCAGGGGCAGGTGGTCGAACAGGCGCGCGGCGGGCGGATTGTGGTGCCGTCCCTGGCGCGGCCGGGCACGCTCGTCGAACTCGGCCCCCAGCCCTTTGCGCCCCGGACCGACGCGCCGCGCTAGCCGGCGCCGGCAGGCTCAGAAGGCGGAAGCGATCAGGAAGGCCAGCGCAACCACGACCACCGCGGCGCCGACGAGTAGCGCGACCAGGGCGCCGATCGGGAGGCCCTGCCTACGAGACAGGGATTTCCGCTCTGCCTGCGTCGGGAACGACGGCGTGGTGCCGGGGCGGGATGGTGCCAAACCGGTCGTGTCGTCGGTCGAGCCTTGCGCGGGAACGGGATCCGATCCCTGCGTGGCCGCGGGGAGTGGACGTGCCGGGCGCATCGCCGAGCCGGGAACCGTGCGATCGGGCACCCGGCGGCCACCACTCGCGCCGGCCGGTCGGACCGCCCAAGCGGGCACCGACCCGTCCCGGGAACGCAACGGTGCGCCGAGGATGTAGGCGGCATTACTGCCGGCGCCGATCGTCGCGGCGAGGAGTTCGTCGCGTGCCTGCGCCATGCTCGGCCGACGTGCCGGGTCGGGTTCGAGCATGTGCAGCAGTGCGTCGGTGAGCATTTCGGTGCGCTGCGGCGGAATTATCTCGGCGGCAGCGACCTTGGTGAGCATGGACGAGGGATCCGGGTCGATACCGAACGGCGGCTGTCCCTCCACCGCGGTGTAAAGCGTTGCACCGAGGGAGAATACGTCACTCGCCGCGGTCGGGTTGGCGCCGCGAGCCACCTCGGGAGCGAGGTAGGCCGGGGTGCCGGTGATCATTTCGGAGTTCTCGGGATCGGTGTCGCCCACCGTCCTGGCGATACCGAAGTCGGAGATCTTGACGATGCCGACGCCACGTCCTCGATTGGCGATGAGGATGTTGCCCGGTTTGATGTCGCGATGGACGATGCCCGCCGCGTGTGCGTCGGCGAGTGCGTCGGCGATCTGTGCGCCGATCTGGCCGACCTCGATCGCCGGAATGGTGTCGGCGGCGTTGAGCGCCTGCGCGAGACTGCGGGAGGGCAGGTGCTCCATTACCAGCCAGGGCTCGCCGCCTTCGATCGCCACGTCGTACATCGCGATGGCGTGCGTGTGCGAGAGCTGTGCGGCGATCCGGCCCTCGTTGATCACCTGGTTGCGGACCCGCTGCGCCTCGACCGCGCTCAGGCCGGTGGTCGAGGTGATCTGTTTCATGGCGACGTCGCGATCGAGCAGCCGGTCGTGGGCGAGCCAGACCGAACCCATCCCGCCACCGCCGAGCTTGGTACGCAGTCGGTAGCGCCCGGCTACCAGGAAGTCGGGACCAACGGGGGGACGGGGGACGCTCACGTAGGCGAGATTAGTTGACTCGAGTGGCTGTGCTGGTGGCCTGTCGGGCCTGCGCAGGTGAGCGGCTGGACTTGACGGCCGACCCGGCCGAGGCTTTACTTGAAGTGTTCGAATATGTGTTCGAATACCGCGTCTTCCCCGTGGTTTTCTGCGCTGTGCCGCCTGCGGCGCAGCTACGCCTGCAACATGGGGGTACGTGTGACATTGCCACTCGAATCACATTCGGCTGCAATCGAATCGGCCGATGCCGGAGCAGATGTCCCGGCTGGTCCCGACCGGCAGGAGCGGCTGGAGCAACTGCGTCGCCGGATTGCCGCGGTGCCCGGCCGAGGTGAGGCGTCCACCGGCCGGTTGCCGCTCGCCGCCGACGAGCGTGAGGTGCTCGCGGTACCGGACGGGATTGCCCGGCTGCTGCCTAAGGGCGGGTTGGTCAGGGGATCGGTGGCGTCGTATTCGGGGCCGAACTCGCTGCTCGCCGGTCTGCTCGCCGCGGCGACGAAGGCAGGCGCGCATGCGGTGCTGATCGGTATGCCCCGGTTCGGGTTGCTCGCCGCGGTCGAGATGGGCGCCCGGCTCGACCGCATCGCCGTGGTCCCCGATCCCGGTCCCGACCCGGTGGAGGTGGCCGCGGTGCTGCTGGACGGAATGGACCTGGTGGTGCTCGGGCTCGGCGGCGCGGCAGTGGCACCGACGCGTTCGCGTGCCCTGGTCGCGCGGGCGCGGAGCAAGGGGGCTGCGCTTGTGGTGACCGACGGTCACTGGACCGGTGTCGAGCTGTCGCTCGCGGCCCGCGTCGTCGGCTACGAGGGGCTCGGCCGAGGTTGCGGGCGGGTGCGGGCGGTGCAGCTCGATGTCAGTGCCACGCGCCGGGGCGCCCCGTCGCGGACGGTGCGGGTCGATGTGCGGCCGGTTGCTCGTGGGGGTGTGGAGTGGGTGCCGGAGAACCTGGCGTTCACCCGGCTGCCCGAGGCGGTCTCCCGGTGAACAAGGCCGAGGCGGGGCACGCGCCCGCGGCAAAACCGGCCCGGGTGCTTGCCCTGTGGTGTCCCGACTGGCCGGCGATCGCCGCGGCCGCGGCAGCGGACCTGCCGCCCACCCGTCCGGTGGCGGTCACCTCGGCCAACCGGGTGGTCGCTTGCTCGGCGACGGCGCGGGCGGCGGGAGTGCGGCGCGGGCTGCGTCGAAGGGAGGCCCAGGCGCGCTGCCCCCAACTGCACGTCGTGACCCTCGACCCGGATCGGGACGCGCGGTTGTTCGAACCGGTCGTTGCGGCGATCGATGCCGTCGCGCCGGGGGTGGAGGTGTTGCGACCCGGGCTGCTCGTGCTCTCGGCGCGCGGCGTTGTCCGGTACTTCGGTTCCGAACCGGCCGCCGGGGAACGGCTCGTCGACGCGGCCGCCGCGGCGGGGGTGGAGTGCCAGATCGGTATCGCCGACGAGCTGTCCACCGCGGTGATCGCCGCCCGGCATGCCACGCTCGTTCCGCCCGGTGCGGGTGCGCAGTTTCTGGCGCCCCTGCCGGTCGCCGAGCTCGCAGCCGAGCCCAGCCTGGCCGCACCCGACCGGGAAGAACTGGTGGATCTGCTGTGGCGCTTGGGATTACGCACCATCGGGGCGTTCGCCGCGTTGTCACCCACGGATGTGGCCTCGCGCTTCGGGACCGATGCGGTGCTGGCCCATCGTGGCGCCCGCGCCGAGCCGGAGCGGCCACCCTCGGCTCGCGGATTGCCGCCCGACCTCGAGGTGTGCCAGTCCTGCGACCCACCGATCGATCGGGTCGACGCGGCGGCCTTCGCCGGGCGCGCACTTGCCGAGCAACTGCACCGGCGGCTCGCTGCTGCCGGGGTGGCCTGCACTCGGTTGCTGGTGCAGGCAGGCACGGCGAACGGCGAACACCTCTCGCGCACCTGGCGCTGCGCCGAACCGCTCACCCCGGACGGCACCGCGGACCGGGTGCGCTGGCAGCTCGACGGCTGGCTCACCGGCCGCAACGAGGCCAGGCCCACCGCAGGGATCGTGCTGCTCCGACTCGAACCGGTCGAGGTAGTCGCCGCGGGAGCGCTGCAGCTGGGGCTGTGGGGCGGGGTCGGTGCGGAGGACGAGCGCGCCCGGCGGGCATTGATCCGGGTGCAGGGACTGCTCGGCGGCAGCGCCGTCCGATCCGGGGTGCTCTCCGGCGGGCGCGGCCCGGGCGAACGGATCACCCTGGTTCCACTCGGCGACGAACCGACCCCCGATGCGGATCCGCACCTGCCCTGGCCGGGCCGGCTGCCGGAGCCGGCACCGGCAGCGGTACTCGACACCAGGCCGGACGTGCTGCTCGAGGACGAGGCCGGGCGCCCGGTGCAGGTCACCGACCGCGGGGCGTTCAGTGCTCCGCCCGCCCGGCTCCGCTGGGGACGGCGGGTCTGGGCCCTGCAGGGCTGGGCGGGGCCGTGGCCGGTGGACGAACGCTG
>NZ_JAPENM010000005.1 GCF_026342035.1 Aldersonia sp. NBC_00410 | reverse complement strand
CGGTATCTGGATCAGTTTCTCGACGACATCAAGGAAGCCGATACCGTCGCCGATCGCGTAGTGGTCGGTTTCGTCGCGTCCATTCGGGCCATCGGGGGCAATCCGCTGATCGGCGGCCTCCTGGAAACAGAGTTGACGCTGGTGGTCGGGTCCATCATCAAAAAGGACAGCGGCATGCTCTCGACCGTGCAGGAGTTCGTCGCCGGGCAACTCCGCCGCGAGCAGCAGGTCGGCAATATTTCGGGCGATGTGGACGCCGATCTGGTTGCCGAGATGATGGTGCGGATCTCGGCGTCGTTTCTCACCGTGCCCAGCCGAATCGTCGACATCACCGACGATGTCCAATTGGCCACGGTCGCACGCAAATTCCTGGTTCCGATGCTCGCCGCACCGCCGGCAGGCTGACCGGGGCTCGCAGATCGCGTCAGGCGATCACCAAGGTCGGCACCACCAACGCCGGTTCCTTCACCGTGAACACCCGAGTGCCGGGCTTTCGGCCGTCTCTGATCGGAGTCACCGTGATGCCATCCGCGCCGAGCCGATGGTGGGTCGCAACGATGTCGGACGAGCGCCAGGCGATACCCCACAGCGTCGTGCGCGGCGGGCCATCGCGGCGCACGAGAACTTCGATCACCACCGCGGGAGTTCGGAAGAACAACTGAATTGCGTCGTCGAATACCGATCGCTCCAGTCGGAAGTCGAAACCCAGTGTCGCCCCGAACAATGCGACAGCTCCGTCCCGGCTCGGTGCGTCGAACACCAGGTGGTCGATAGTGGTGATGTCGCAGTTCTCGACCGGTGTCCGCTCGACGATGGCACCGATGCCTACCGGTGCGTCGTCGGCGACCGCACGACCCGGACCGCTCTCGGTTAGGGCGAGCCCACGACGGCCCAGCAGCCGCGCCGCGGACGCATAGTTCTCGACGCCGAACATCACTCGGTTGTCCGCCGCGCTGCCGGGATGGATGCGCACGGTGGCGTTGTCGACGACGAATCGATCGCGGTCCGGGACACCGAGCAACCTCCCGTAGGTCTGCCGGGCCGCAACCGGGTCATCGCCGAAGAGGTCGATCGATGGCGAACCGGGCATCCGAGCGTGTTGCTGCACGACTCGATCGAATCATGCGACTCCTACAGCGAGATAATCACCTCGATCGCCGGGGCGGCAATATGCGGGGTGGTAGTGCCCAGGTATCCCCCGACGACACCGGCGCCGGGGCGGCCGCGGCGACGGCGTCGATGACCGCGATTCGGGTTACTGCAGCGATCTTCATTTGACACTCCCCGTGTGCGGATTCAGTGCTCGAGGATCGCGGTGGCACGGCGGCGCGTTACGAATTGCCCGGCAAGGGAGTTGGTGCCAGCATCCGCTCGACGACCAAGGACATGGCCTTCGAGACTGCATCCCGTGATTCCTGGGTGTAGTCGAGACCATCGAAGCCATGATGCCCATTCGGCACATCGATGATCTCGAGGTTGGCGTGCTTGGCTCGCGCCTCGGCGATGAAGGCTTCGACGCCGGCCGCGAAGTCCGGGCGCTCGAGTCCGACGCGCGTGAGCAGGATCGGCAATCGATCGGCGGAGGCCACGGCCTCGACGGGCCGGAACCGGGGATCGACACCCCAGTCGTCCGCGACGTCGAGAATCGGATAGGTCGTGGCGATCCCGCGCAGCCATGGCGGCGGGTCGCGCAGCCAATCCGCTGCCAACAGGCCACCGCCGGAAAAGAACCACAGGACCACACGATCGGCGTCCACACCGGGGAGCTCACGTGCTCGGTCGACGGCGGAAGCGACGTCCGCCGCCGCCATTTCGAGGTGCGCGGCCGAGTGGAACCGGTGGTCGAACATCACCCCGACCGCGCCGTTCGCGGCGGCGAGCGACCCGTAGCCGACGAATATCGGGTGTTCCCGAGGGGTGGGGTGAACGCCCGCCGGGACGGGCCCGCCGTGCACAAAAACAATGATCGGCGACGGTCCGTCGGTCGGTGGGCGGTAAACGTCGACGTTGTCGATTCGCTCTCGCGTGGTCGGGGTGACGGTGAGCACGAACGGTTGCGGATCCAAGCATCCCCCTCGAATAGTCTTGGTACTCAGTGTGTGATGTCGGCAGTGACACAGTCGAGGACAACCTGACCACGTCGCGTGGCGTGTACGTCGTCGACCCGAAGTCCGGCAGCAGAAGCAAGCGCGCGGTAATCCTCGACGGTGCGCTCGCGCCCGCCGGAAATCAACAGCATGCGCAGATCCATCTCGGCGAACATGCCCGGGTCGTCGCCCGAGGTGCCGTGTGACTCGATGACGATCACCCGGCCGTGATCGCCTGCCGCTTCGGCACATCGGCGCAGAATCGTGCCGGCCTCCTCGTCACCCCAGTCGTGCACCACGTGCCGCAGAACATAGATGTCCCCGCCGGTCGGCAACTGGTCGAAAAAACTCCCGCCCGCGAACGTGCATCGTCCGTCGAGTCCGCGCTCGGCCAGGAACTCCCGCGCCCGCGCCGTGGTCTCGGGCAAGTCGAACAGCGTCGCGCGCACTTCCGGGTTCGCTTGCAGCACCTCGGCCAACAGCGCGCCCTTACCCCCACCGACATCCACGACATGTGCGCGCGCCGGCCAGGCATAGCCGATCGCCGCGTCGTGCACCTGTTCCGACTCGGCGCCCATCGTCGCGTCGAAAGAGGCCGCCACCGCCGGGTTCGCCGCGAGATCCGCCCAGAACGGTGCACCGAAGACCTTCTCCCATGCCGGCTTTCCGGTGCGGACGGTGTGCAACATGCCGGTCAGCGCGAAGTCCATTCGACCACCGAACTCGTCGAGGTCCAACGAGAACCTCATGCCGGATGGGTGATCCGAATACAGCAGCGCCGCAGTGCCGTTCACGGTGTACCGGGCCGGCTCCGGCTCGTCGAACACGCCGTGGCAGACCAGATGACGCAGCAGCCGCCCGAGTGCATCGGGATCTGCGCCGGACGATTCGGCGAGGTCGGCAACGCTCGCGGTACCGCTTCCGATCAGGTCCGCGAGGCGCAGGGTGGCCGCGACACGGACGGCCATCGGTGTGACCGAATCGATCAGCGGCCCCATGATCTGCCAGGCCGACAACTCCCGCCCCGTCCCCTCGTCCGACGCTGTGTCTGCCATGGTGCGTCCCTCCGCCTGTACGACGACCCGATCACTCTCGGTTCAACGGTAGTGAAGTCGGGACACCGCTGTCTTGGATAAATGGGACAGGATGCTGCCGACGCCGACGTGGAGGCCGGTGACGTAAATTACGTTCCACTATCACAAGATCGACATGATCTGAATACTTGACTCGATCCAGAAACGGGTCCAAGGTGGCTATGTGACCTCGTCGACGGAGTACACGGATCTGCTGCGCAGCGCAGATCTCCGTGTGACCCGCCCGCGGGTCGCCGTGCTGGAGGCGGTCGACGCCCACCCGCACGCCGACACCGAAACAATCCTCGGTGCCGTCCGAACCGCTCTGCCCGAGGTATCCCGGCAGGCGATCTACGACGTGCTGAATGCACTGACCGCTGCCCGGTTGGTACGCAAGATTCAGCCGTCGGGGTCGCCTGCTCGCTACGAATCACGAGTGGGCGACAACCACCACCACGTCATTTGCCGATCCTGCGGCACCATCGCCGACGTCGATTGCGCCGTCGGTGAGGCGCCGTGCCTGACGCCGTCCGACTACAACGGCTTCGTCCTCGATGAGGCCGAAGTGATCTATTGGGGCCTCTGCGCCGACTGCTTATCCGAAGCATCGCAGCCACATTCGTAGTGACAGCCCGATTTACCCACTCCCGGAAGGAATATCGTGACATCCGATAGCCGCCCGCCCGCCCCTGAAGAGAAGACCCAGAGCACGAGCGAAAGCGAAAACCCGGTAATCTCGTCGCCCACGCCGAAAGCCCATGCACCACTGAAGAATCAGGACTGGTGGCCCGAGCAGATCGATGTGTCGGTGCTGCACGCCCACTCGTCGAAGTCCAATCCGCTCGGCGAAGATTTCGACTACGCCGAGGAGTTCAAGAAGCTCGATGTCGAGGCGCTCAAGCGCGACGTTTTCGACCTGATGACGACCTCGCAGGACTGGTGGCCCGCGGACTACGGCCACTACGGCGGCCTGTTCATCCGGTTGAGCTGGCATGCCGCAGGCACCTACCGCATCGCGGACGGCCGCGGCGGCGGCGGCCAGGGCGCTCAGCGCTTCGCCCCGCTCAACAGCTGGCCGGACAACGCCAACCTGGACAAAGCCCGCCGGTTGCTGTGGCCGGTCAAGCAGAAGTACGGCAACAAGATCTCCTGGGCGGACCTCCTGGTGTTCGCGGGCAACGCCGCGCTGGAGTCGATGGGATTCAAGACGTTCGGGTTCGCCTTCGGCCGACCCGATATCTGGGAGCCCGAGGAAGTGTTCTGGGGCGAGGAAGACGAGTGGCTGGGCACCGACAAGCGCTACGGCAGCAGCGGCGAACGGCAGCTGTCCGGGCCGGTCGGCGCGACCACCATGGGCCTGATCTACGTGAATCCCGAAGGCCCCGAAGGTAAGCCCGATCCGATCGCCGCTGCCATCGACATCCGTGAGACGTTCGGCCGGATGGCGATGAACGACGAAGAGACGGCCGCGCTGATCGTCGGCGGTCACAGCTTCGGCAAGACCCACGGCGCCGGCGACGGCGACCTCGTGGGCCCCGAGCCCGAGGGTGCCCCGATCGAGCAGCAGGGCCTCGGCTGGAAGAGTTCGTTCGGCAGCGGCAAGGAGAAGGATCAGATCACCAGCGGCCTCGAGGTCGTGTGGACGCCCACTCCGACCAAGTGGGACAACTCGTTCCTGGAGACGCTGTACGGCTACGAGTGGGAGCTGACCAAGAGCCCCGCAGGAGCGTGGCAATACACGGCCAAGGACGGCGCCGGCGCGGGCACCATCCCCGACCCGTTCGGCGGCCCCGCACGCACCCCGACGATGTTGGTCACGGACGTGTCGCTGCGCGAAAGTCCGATCTACAAGGACATCACCCGGCGCTGGCTCGACCATCCCGAGGAGCTGGCGGACGCATTCGCCAAGGCCTGGTACAAGCTGCTGCACCGCGACATGGGCCCGGTCACCCGCTATCTCGGACCGTGGGTTCCCGAGCCGCAGTTGTGGCAGGACCCCGTGCCGGACGTCGATCACGAACTGATCGACGAGCAGGACATTGCGGCGCTGAAGAGCAAGGCGCTCGACTCGGGCCTCTCGGTGGCCCAGTTGGTCGGCACCGCGTGGTCGTCGGCGGGCAGCTTCCGCAGCACCGACAAGCGCGGTGGCGCGAACGGCGCGCGCATCCGATTGGAGCCGGAAAAGAGCTGGGAGATCAACGAACCCGCCGAACTGGCGAAGACGCTCCCGGTGCTCGAGCAAATCCAGCAGGACTTCAACGGCTCGGCATCCGGCGGCAAGAAGGTGTCGCTGGCCGACGTGATCGTGCTGGCCGGCTCGGCCGCGGTCGAGAAGGCAGCAAAAGCAGCCGGGGTCGACGTCACCGTGCCGTTCGCTCCCGGGCGCACCGACGCCACCCAGGAGTCCACCGACGTCGAGTCGTTCGCGGTGCTCGAGCTACAGGCCGACGGGTTCCGTAACTATGTCCGTGCCGGTGAGAAGACGCCGTTGGAGAAGTTGCTCCTCGAACGGGCCTACCTGCTGGACGTGACCGCACCCGAGCTGACGGTGCTGATCGGTGGTCTGCGTGCCCTCGATGCCAACCACGGCGGCAACAAGCACGGCGTGTTCACCGATCGGCCGGGGACGTTGACCAACGACTTCTTCGTCAACCTGCTCGATATCGGGACGGAGTGGAAGGCCTCGGAGTCCGCGGAGAACGTGTACCAGGGCTACGACCGCTCGTCGGGCCAGGCGAAATGGACCGCCACCGCGAACGACCTGGTCTTCGGGTCGCATTCACAATTGCGTGCGATCGCCGAGGTGTACGCACAGGACGACGCCAAGGACAAGTTCGTGAACGACTTCGTTGCGGCGTGGACCAAGGTGATGAACAACGATCGGTTCGACCTGAGCTGATCGAACGACAAACCGCGCGCCCCGCGAGCCGATCGGCTCGCGGGGCGTCGTCGTCGGTGTCGCTACCGCGCGAATTCTTCTCGTGCCGTGAAGGTTTCCCGGTGAATGGCGTCGTCGAGCGGGCGACGAGACCGCCAGTCGAATCGTTCGAGATCGGGCACCGTAGCGAACTCGGTTACCGGCCCGACGCACAGCCAGGCAACGATGTGCACCGCCTCGGGCACTCGCACCAGATCGCGGAGGAACGCTTCGCGGTAGAAGGACACCCAGCCGACGCCGATACCCTCCTGAGTCGCTGCCAGCCAGAGGTTTTCGATGGCAAGGGCGACCGACAGGCGGCCGGTCTCGTCGATCGTGTGTCGGCCGAGGACATGGCTGCCGCCGCGATTGGGGTCGTAGGTCACCACAACGCCGGTGCCGGACTGCTCGATCCCCTCGATGACGATGGGGCGAAACGTGTCGGCCCGATCCGCGGGCAAGGACTGCGCGAAGTCGGTACGGCACTCCCCTACGTGCTCGGCAAAGCGCGACAGGGTCGCCCGGTCCTGCACCACGACGAAATCCCACGGTTGCGTGTTCCCGACCGACGGCGCGGCATGGGCCGCCTGCAGCAGTCGCTCGAGGCGCTCCTCGTCGATGACCGCACCGCTGAACTCGTTGCGTACGTCGCGGCGGGTCGCGATCGCCTCGTAGACATTCATCCCGGTCCTCTTCGATCGATATCGGCAGGACGGTAACACCGGCAGACGCCCGGCTACCGATTCGGGCCTATGACACGATCGCGGGATGGGAACCCGGTGGGATGCCAGCGCTGCACCGCGCGGCGACGATTACGACGAACGGTGGGTGCGCCTCGCTGCCGCCGGCCGGAGCATCCACGGCGAGGCCGATCTCGTCGAACTTCTCCTGCGCGAAATCGACGGCTCCCGCGTTCTCGATGCGGGTTGCGGCACCGGTCGCGTTGCGATCGAACTGCATCGCCGCGGTATTGCGGCGACCGGCGTCGATGCCGACCAAGGGATGCTTTCCAATGCGGAGCGGAACGGACCCGGGATCCGGTGGATCCACGCCGACCTAGTCGACCTGTCCACACACGTCGACGATGTGTTCGACCTCGCGGTTCTCGCGGGCAACGTGATGATCTTCGTCGAGCCGGGGACCGAACGGACCGTCCTGGAACAGGTGGTCGCTCGGGTGGCACCCGGCGGGTTGCTGGTGGCCGGCTTCGCGCTCAAACCCGATCGCATCCAACTTGCGGACTACGACCGGTACGTCGCCGAAGCAGGGGTCGAGTTCATCTCCCGCTGGGCCACGTGGGGCCGGGAGCCGTTCGACGGCGGCGACTACGCGGTGTCGGTACATCGAAAGCCGACCGCTCCCCCCACGCAGGGCGACGTATGACGGCTCCGCGCACACTCGTCGTCGAGATCGAAGAGATAGCGATCGGAGATGGCGAGATACCCCCGCCCGAGATCGGCGCGGTTCTCTCGTTCCCCCTGCGGTTCGCCGAGTTGCCCGCTTCCGCCGGCGATACCGTCACCATCCATGCCGAGCTCGAACCCAGCCACAACCATCCGGTCTTTCAGTACACCGGGAGCGAGACACCCCGGCGATGGGAATGGCACGGACTCCTGCGTGGCGACGGCTGGACGGCGTCATGGCGGAATTTTCGGCCTCTGACCGGGCAGGTCGAACTCACCGGACGGTTCTACGGCGTCATGGGCTACGACACCGAAGGCCGGGTACGCGGACGGGTGACTCGGGTGCAGTTGGTGAGCGAACGATACCGGCGCCGCAATCGCTCCGGCGGATGGGAGCCGGTGCCCGGATACCGTCGGCTCCGCGAGGTCGATCGTGCTCCGCGCTTCTTCGACGTGTCGATGATGACGCAGGACGACGATGACGAGGTCGACCGTGATGTCGGCGCCCTGGTCGATCTCGATCTCGACGACGTGCCACCGCTGCCACTCCGGCCGACCCTCGTGCCCGGCGACATCTCCGCGGCCGGCTCCCGACTGTGGGTGGCCGATGACGAACTCCCCGTTGTTGTCGACATCGACTCCGATCACGTTGTCGGCCAACATGTCCTGCCCGGGCCGATCGGTACCGCACGACGCATTTGGGCCGCTTCCGATCAGCGCTGCTGGGTCGGTGGCGGTGACGGGTTGTATCTGTGCGCGCCCGGCGCACAACCACAGCGCATTTCCGAGGATCCCGTCCACGCCGGGGCGGTGTACGAATCGACCTTCCTTGCCTGCGGTGGCGGACCGACCTGGTCGCTGCACGCACCGGACCGGGAACCGATCCGGTTCGAACCGGCCACGGGCTCCGTCGCTTCGATCGCGGTCCATGACGGCGCATTTTTCGCCGCGATGTACCTCGGCAACGCCGTGCACAACGTGGTACGAATCGACGTCGATGGCACTGTCGGGGCCGGGCCCGGGTTTTCGAATCCCGGGCACAACCGTGCCTTCATTGCAGGTTCGCCACTGCGAATCGTGTGTGGGGACGAGGTCCTGACCGTGAACGCCGGCCTGACCGCGACGCCCGAGCGGCGCCTCCCGCGAAAATCGTTTCGCGGCGGCCAAGTGGGGAACTTCGTCTGGATCATCGGCCACCCGCCGGACGGCACGGGGCTATCGGGATGGTGGCCACTGGACGGCCCCGTCGACTACGACCGCACGCCCTTCTGGCTGTTCACGCTGCTCGACGAAACAAGCCTCGACCCGGTGAGCAGCACGCCGGTTCGCACGAGCGACCCGCGTGTCGCGATCGACGATCGCGGCACCGTATGGGTCACCGCCGACGGCGTCCGCGCGATCCCGCGGGAGTCGATGCAGTGGCCGGATCTGTTCGACGTGGCTGCCATGATCGCCCCCGGACCGCGCTGAACTGCACCAACCGGACCAAGTCGCTATGCTGGCGGCTCTCCCCGATGCGGTGGTAAATCGCCGTACCGGGAAGCACGCTCCGGTTGCCACGCCGGCCGCCGGGCCTTCTGTACGGAGGTGCGACCATGTCCGCCGAAGCCGCTCCCGCGCCGCCGCCTGCCACGCCCAAACGCGCCGCCGGACATATTCGCCTGACGTCGCACAGTGGTGGTTCCGGCGGGTTACCGATCTGCTGGGGCGCGCCGACCGCGGCCGAACGCGGTCCCGTTATCGGCACCACCGGCACCCGAGCGCATCGCAACGTCATCGGCACGCACAGCGGGTCCTACAGCGTCTACCGGGCACTTGCGGTGGCGGCGGGCGCCTTGTCCCGCGACCACCGGGCCGATCTCACCAATACGACGCCGACCGATGTGATCGGGCCGTACCCGCAGTGGAGCGATCCGGGCGCGATCGTCAGCCTCGATCCGTGGGGTGCGATGGTCGCCGATGCCTTTCCCGCCGAGTTCGCCGCCGAGTACGACATCCGTCCGACGATCGCCGTGACGAAGGCGCATGTGCTGGTTCCCGAGGTCATGGATGCGGTGCAGCGGGGACGACTGCAACCCGACGGTCGCTTCCTACTCCCGAGCGGCGCCGCGCTGGTCACGAAGGCCGCCGTCGAGCCGGTCTGGTATCTCCCCGGCGTCGCGCAACGGTTCGGCTGTAGCGAGACCGACCTTCGCCGCACGCTGTTCGAAGAAACCGGCGGCATGTATCCCGAGCTCGTCACGCGTTCGGACCTCGAGGTGTTTCTGCCCCCGATCGGTGGGCAGACGATCTATATCTTCGGCGACGCTCGCGACCTTGCCGATCCCGAGGTCGAGCTGACCGCCCGCGTGCACGACGAATGCAACGGGTCCGATGTGTTCGGTTCCGACATCTGTACCTGCCGTCCGTACCTGACGCATGCCATCGAAGAGTGCATCCTGGGTGCGCAACGGGGTGGGGTCGGCTTGGTGGCGTACTCGCGCAAGGAGGGTCGCGCACTCGGTGAAGTGACCAAGTTCCTTGTCTACAACGCGCGTAAACGCCAGGTTGGCGGCGACACCGCCGATCAGTACTTCGCGCGCACCGAATGTGTCGCCGGAGTGCAGGACATGCGGTTCCAGGAACTGATGCCGGATGTGCTGCATTGGTTGGGTATCAGGAAGATTCACCGCCTCGTCTCGATGAGCAACATGAAGTACGACGCCATCACCGGGTCCGGCATCGAGGTCGGCGAACGCGTCAACATCCCGGACGACCTGATCCCCGCCGATGCCCGAGTGGAAATCGATGCGAAAATGGCGGCCGGGTATTTCACGCCGGGAATCGTGCCGGACGCCGACGCACTCAAGCAGGTCAAAGGCCGAGGCCTGGACCGATGAGCGCCTCGGTCGTCACCGACCCCGATACCGATCGCCCGTCCGGCGCCGCCGCGGTACTCCGCTCGACGGATGCCGTCCGCGAGCGTGCCCGCCAGCTGCTGGCGCGGGCCAGGGCCGGTGATTCGCGGTGGTTCGTCGTCGTCGACGGCGAACTGCACACAGCGGCGCGCGAAGTCGCGGACATCACTCGGGCCCGCTACCCAGAACTGCGCATTCCGTATCACAGTCGCTGGCGGCACTTCGAGGCCGGCGGAATCGATCGCAGGACCGAACTCGATGTGCTGCTTGGTAGTTCGAGCGCGGCCGAACGCGGCCGCGCGATGGTCGACCTCACCATGGTCAGCGTCCTGCTCGACGCAGGCGCCGGACCGGAGTGGGACTACCGAGAGAGCTCGAGCGGGCAGCGCTTCACCCGCTCGGAAGGCCTCGGTGTCGCCAGCTTCCGCGCATTCGAAACCGGGCTGTTCTCCGGGGACCGGTCGCAACCGCTGCAGGTGGACGCGGCGGGACTTCGCCAACTCGGCATCGAGCAACTGGCCGAGGCATTCCAGGTAGGCCCGTCGAACCCGCTGGTGGGACTCGACGGCCGCGTGCGACTGCTGCACCGGCTGGCCGACGCAGTGGCCGCACAGCCCGACGTCTTCGGCGTCGACGCGCGCCCCGGCGGACTGTTCGATCGACTGACCGCCGACGCCGGCACGACGGTGCCCGCGCACCGCATCCTCACCGAGCTGCTGACCTCGTTGTCGCCAATCTGGCTCGCCGACAACGTGATCGGCAGCGAACCGCTCGGCGATTGCTGGGCGCATCCGGCCATTGCCGGTCCGGGTCTCACCACGGGCTGGATGCCGTTCCACAAGCTCTCGCAGTGGCTGACGTATTCGCTGCTGGAACCGTTCGAATGGGCCGGCGTGCAGGTGACGGGACTCGACGACCTCACCGGCCTACCCGAGTATCGCAATGGTGGGCTCCTGCTCGACACCGGCGTGCTGCGATTGCGCGACCCCGCATGGACCGAGCGGGCATGGGCGGTCGGTGACGAACTGGTTGTCGAGTGGCGCGCCCTGACCGTCGCACTGCTGGATGAACTCGCCCCGCTCGTGCGCACTCGGCTCGACGTCGACGCGAGCCGAATGCCCTTGGCGTGCGTGCTCGAAGGTGGCACCTGGGCGGCGGGCCGGGCGCTGGCCCAACGCTCGCGCGGCGGCCTGCCGCCACTGACCGTCACCAGTGACGGCACGGTTTTCTAGAACGGAGCGACCGATGGGCACCGTACATGTGATCGACCATCCCCTGGTGCAGCACAAGCTGACCCTGATGCGGGACAAAGATGCCTCCACCAACGACTTTCGTCGGTTGCTCGGCGAACTATCCACGCTGATGGCCTACGAGGTGCTGCGCGATACCCCGATGCACGAGATCAAGATCGAGACCCCGCTCGAGGTGACAACCAGCAGGGCGATCGACGGCAAGAAGGTCGTGTTCGCGGCCGTCATGCGCGCCGGCACCGGGATCGTCGACGGCATGCTCTCCGTCGTTCCCGGCGCGCGGGTGGGTCATATCGGCCTCTACCGTGACCCCAAAACGATGGTGGCCGTGGAGTATTACTTCAAGATGCCTGGCGATCTCGACGAACGCGACGTCGTCGTGGTCGATCCGCTGCTCGCCACCGGCCACTCGGCCGTCGCGGCGGTGGACCGGATCAAGGAATACAGCCCGAAGTCGATCAAGTTCGTCTGCCTGCTCGCCTGCCCGGAAGGCTTGGCGGCGCTCGACGCCGCGCATCCCGATGTGCCGGTGTTCACCGCCGCGATCGACCGCGAGCTCGACGAAAATGGTTATATCCGGCCCGGTCTCGGCGATGTCGGCGATCGCATGTTCGGCACGAAATAGGCTTGTGTTTCAGCGCGCCCAATCGGGGCACCACACATTGGCGCCGGTTGTCGCCAGGTACCTCGAGTCGAGGTACTCGAGGAAGGCGGCGAGGACGGGATGTTTGTTGTCGGCGCGCCAGATCACCGAGAGCGGGTAAACCGGCGTGGGATCGATGACGGGAATGCGGCGCAGGTCGTAGCTTTCCGGCCAGAGGTAACGCGAACCCTCGCCGACGAACGTCGCGAGCCGGGACGAGTCGGCTATCTCGGCAAGAAGTGCCTCGTGCCCGAAGCTCGGCCCGATGGTGTCGATCGTGAGTCCGAAGGCCGTCGCCAGATCCTCGTAGTAGCCGATGGGCTCCGGGTCGGACATCCCTGGCATCCAGATCGGGTGGTCGGCAAGCTCTGCCGGTGTCACGCCTTCGGCGTTTGCCAGGTGGTGCCGCGGTCCGACCAGCAGTTGGTGGCGGTCGTCGATCACGCGCGCGGATCGCAGCCCGGGCCCGACGGTGCGACGGGAGTCGCGCAGTGACCGGAATGTCGCATCGAGCCTGCCCTCGCTCACCTCGGCCAGTGCCGCGGCTGCGTCGGCATTGGGTAGAGCGACGACATCCAGCTCGATATCGGAGTGCTGCTGGTAGAAGGCGTGCAGGACGCCGGCCGGCGCGATTCTGCGGCTGACGACGTCGATTCGAAGCGCCCGGCGCCCAGGCGTCACCGCCGCCGCGGCGCGGTCCGCGGCGCGCAGCAGCTCGCGCGCATGGGGCAGCAGCGCTTGCCCGTCGATCGTCGGTCGTACACCCCTGGCGCTGCGCACGAAAAGTGCCACGCCGAGTTCGCGCTCCAGGACCGACACCCGTCTCGATACCCCCTGCTGGGTGATCCCCAGATCGTCCGCGGCGGCCTGGAACTGGCCGGCATCGATCACCGCAACGAAGGTACGAACCGCATCGAGATCCACCCCGAGAACCTATCTCCACAACAACACGTTGTGACGCGCCGCTCGCATGTTGTTCGCGACGAGGGCCGACCATCGGATTTGATCTGTCCGGACAACAGCGGGTTGTCACTTGGACAGAAGCGAGCGGGCGTCCACGATGCGGCGACAACAACGGCTGGGTGCGGCATTCGGGTGGCTGTGGGGGTCCTGCGCCGCCAGCGCGTATGGAACCGGGCTCGGCTTCGGAGCGTTCTCGCTCATCGCCATCGAGGTCCTCGGCGCCGGCCCGGCGCAAGTGGCGGCCCTGTCGTCGGGCGGGCTCGCGATCGGAGCGTTACTGGCGGTGCCGCTCGGTCCGTGGATGGAGTTTCGTGCCAAGCGGCCGATCATGATCGCGATGGACCTCGCCCGCTTCGCAGCGCTTGCCTCCATACCAGTCGCCTACTGCCTGAACGTATTGTCGTTCGCGCAACTTCTGGTGGTCGCCACCGTGATCGCGGCCGCGAAGATCGCGTTCACGGCCGCCAGCGGCGCGTATGTGAAGACGATTGTCCCCGCCGACCGACTCCTGATCGCCACCAGTCGATTCGAATCCACCACCTGGTCGGCCACCATCGTCGGGCCGCCGGTGGGCGGCGCGGCAATCGGGTTGTGGGGTCCGGTGACCACTGTCGTCATCGACGCGGCGAGTTACCTGCTCTCGGCGCTGGGTGTCTCCGCGATTCGCGGACCGGAACGAGTCCCCACTCGAACGGAAACCCGACCGCGCCGCTGGAGCGACATCGCCGAGGGGTGGCGCTATATCCTCGCCCGGCCGACTCTTCGCCGGTTGTTCGTCAACACCGCGCTGGTCAACGGATTGATCATGGCCGGCGAACCGCTGCTGGCCGTGCTGATGCTTGGGCACCTGCAGTTCACGGTCTGGCAGTACGGACTGGCATTCGCCATTCCCTGCGTCGGCGGGCTGATCGGTGCACGCCTCGCGCGACGCGTCACGGTGCGCTACGGCGAACACACTGTGCTACGACGCTTCGGCGCCCTGCGCGCCTGCTGGCCCATCGGGCTGGCATTTGTGCAACCCGGGCCGGCCGGGCTGCTCACCGTGATCGTCGTCGAGTTCGGGCTAATCGTCTGCGCGAGCATCTTCACCCCGGTCTCCGCCGCATATCGGATGAACGCCACCCGCGACGACCGCCAGGCCCGGGTACTCTCGGCGTGGGCGATGGGCACCACGATGAGCATCGCGGTGCTCACCGTCCTGTGGGGTGTCCTGGCCGAACTCACCAGTCCGCGTGTGGCTTTGGCGTTGGCCGGGATTCTGCTCTTCGGCACACTGTTCCTATTGCCGCGAACGACATCCGCGCCAGAACAGACGGGGGCAGCATCGAAGAGCGGCCGCGTCCTCGACATGCCTTCGGCCGGCATCCAATCGTGAGACCGAGCACTAGCCAAACGGGCCGAGCCCGGACGCCTTACGGGGTACAAGCGGATGCCCGCTGGGCACTGTCGCGGGCTGGTTCAGCGACCTTCTCCTCTGCGCGAGTGGAAATTCCGTGCTTCATCAGCGGAACGATCGTCGCCCGGACGAAGGCCCGCGCGCTATCGATATCCGCGAAATCGACGGCACCGCCACCCGGCGTCAGCATGAGTGAATGTGCAAGCCGGGCAACGATTTCAGCTACCGGACCGGCATCGTAGGCGTCAATGAGCCCGTTGGCCTGGGCGTGCCGGAGCATTCCGGCGATGTAGTCGACACCGACCGAGATCAGCCGCTCGCCCTGCACCGTATAGAACGCGAGCGCCTCGTCTGGGGCGACATCGGCCTGCTGGGTGGCAAGCCGGTGCATCCGCGTGTTCAGCAGCACATGCAGCACCGTCTCCTCGATCTGTGCATCCACTCCGCGAACGGTGGTCGCGATCGCGGTCACCTCGGTGAGCATGCGACGTGCCTCGCGCTCGAGGACCGCCTCGATCAGATTGTCCTTGCCATCGAACCGGCGGTGGATGGTGATCCGGTTGATCCCGACGCGGCGCGCGATGTCCTCCAGGCTGCTGCGGCGGATGCCGACCTGAGTGATGCGGGCGAGCGTGGCATCCATGATGCGCTCGTCGAGATCATCGAAGTCGTGCTGACGCACTTTCCTCGAGCTCCGTTCGTCAGCCATGTAGAGAATTTACCGTCGCTGCGTACGTCTCCACGAATCGCCGGCCCGCGCGACGATTTCATGCCCGTGACCGCTTCTCCCCTGCGAACCATTCGAGCCGTCGCCGCGACCGTCCCCCTATGGCATGACGAAGCTCACGAATCGCCACCCGACGACGAAGTGCCAGCCAGGACGACATCGCCGGTTTCATTGCGGCAGCGATCTTCACAGCGTCGACCTCGTCGGCACAGTGCGGCTGCGGGATGTCGAAATCCGGGTAGTGCGGCGGCTCGTCGAACGACGTGACGACCGCCGCCGTCATCGGAACTCCACCGAAATGAGCTCTGTCCGGGCGATCACCCGATCGCGTTCCTCGGCCAGGTCGGTGCGTCGTGGATCCGCCATGTATGCGGCGTATGCGGCGTCGCTGGCGAACCTGATCGTCTGTATTTCCACGGGTTGCTCGGCGTCGGTGGACGCGCTGCGCAGTCGTTGCACCAGCGTGCCGCCGTGCACCTCGAGCAGGGGAAGGACCTTGTCCTCGTATGCGGTTGCCTCGGCCGCGAGACCGGGGCGGGACCACAGCAGGACGGCGAAAGTCGGACCGTTCACGTTCGCCACATCCCCGACCATATCCCCGCCCTCGGGTGGCGATCCGGGGGTATGCGCGGCTGCGCACGCCTCCTGATCGGTGTGCGAGTATCGCGTGGATGGACACGCGCCGCTCGACCCGCCCCCGTGTGGTTGTCGCCGGGCTCGGCGACACCGGTGTGCTCACCGCGATCCATCTCGCGCAGCGTTTCGACGTCACCGGCATTTCGGTCAAACCGGGCCTGGTCAGCGGTCAGGAACTCGGCACCCGACTCAGCCGCCCCGAGGCATGGGCACGCGACTACTGGCTGCCCTTCGATCGGTTCCGCGGCCTCGACGAGGTCCGTGTCCTCCATGGCGCGCTCACCTCGCTCGACGTTGCCGCACGCAAGGTCACTGTGCGCCACGCCGATGGATCGACGGTGCCGGAAGAATACGACGCCCTGATCATCTCGACCGGCGTCGCGAACGGCTTCTGGCGACGGCCGGCCTTTCAGTCCGCCACCGAGGTGGATGCCGATCTGAACGCCGCCCATACGCGGATCGCCGATTCCGCGTCGGTACTCGTCGTTGGTGGCGGCGCGGCGGCCGTCGCCAGCGCGGCGAACATCGCCGGACGATGGCCCGACAAACGCGTCGACCTCTACTTTCCCGGCGAACGGGCCCTCCCCCAACACCATCCACGCGCCTGGCAGCGGGTGCGTGGCCGACTCGCCGAACTCGGGGTCGGCCTGCACCCGGGCCATCGCGCCGTGGTGCCCGATGGCTTCACCTGCGACCGAATTACGAACGACCCCGTGCAATGGCAGGGCGGGCAGGCCGCGGCATCGGCCGACAGCGTGCTGTGGGCAATCGGCCGGGTGCGACCGAACACCTCGTGGCTCCCGCCCGACCTGCTCGACGAGCACGGCTTCGTCCGCGTGCGACCCACCCTCCAGACGCCCGATCATCGGGAGATCTTCGCCGTCGGGGACGTCGCGGCGACCGACCCACTGCGAAACTCGGCGCGCAACCGGGCCGATCGCCTGCTCGCGCACAATGTGCGTGCCCTGTTCGCCGACCGGCAGTTGCGCGACTACCGACCCCGTGGCCGACGGTGGGGTTCGGTGCTCGGGGTCCAGCCCGACGGTCTCGAGGTATTCGCGCCCACCGGCCACGCGTTCCGGTTTCCCGCGTGGTCCATCGACCGGGTGCTGCAGCCATGGATCGTGCGCCGCGGCATCTACCACGGCGTGCGGCGCTGACCGATCCCGATCACCCGCCGGCCGCCGACGCTCGCGCGGCTTCCAGGAACCCGCGCATTGCCGGATCGGTGGCAAGGTCGATCGCGCGGCCGTAGGCATCGATGGCTTCCGACAGCCGTCCCGCACCCACCAACAGGTGCGCACGCGCGGCCCACGCCGGTTGAAAGCGCGCGATGCTGTGCGGGTCGATGCGGTCCAGATATGCCAAACCTGCAGTCGGACCCTGTGTTTCGCCGATCACGACCGCAAGGGATACGGCAGCTCCCAGAGTGGGGACGAGGTCGAGAAGTGCGCGATAGAGCAATTCGATTGCGGCCCAATCGGTCACGCCGGTGCGCCTGCGGTCGCAGTGCACGGACTGCACCGCCGCCTCGAGTTGAAACCGCCCGCGCCGACGCAGCGCATGCGCACGGGACAGCAGCGACTCCCCCTCCTCGACCAGCTCCTCGTCCCACCGCGCGGTGTCCTGCTGGTCGACCGGGACCAGGATGCCGTCGCGCTGCCGCGCCGGCGTGCGCGCGGCCGACATTGCGATCAGGGCATTCAGGCCGAGCACCTCCGGATCATCGGGCATCAACTCCGCTAGTGTCCGCGCCAAGTGCAGCGCTTCCCCGGCGAGCGAATCACGTTGGGTCACATCGGCTGTGCCGCGCCAGTCCACGGCGAAGGCGCCGTACACTGCCTCCAGCACCGCATCCAGGCGCCCGGCCATCGCATCGGGAGCGGGGATCGCGAAGGCGATCCCGGCATCGCGGATACGGCGTTTCGCCCGCACGAGCCGCTGCGACATCGTCGACGCGGGCACAGCGAAGGCCGCCGCGATCTCCTTCGCGTCGAGACCTAGCACCGCCTGCAACATGAGTGGGGTACGGATCATCGGATCGATGGCGGGATGCGCGCAGACGAACATCAGCTCCAGTCGCCTGTCTTCGATGATTGCCGGCACGTGGTCGCCGGTGACCGGTTCCGACCCGACGAGCTCGTCGAGCGGCGCCGATGTGCGGTGCGCCGCAGACCGGAACCGGTCACGAAGCTTGTTGCGCGCCACGGTGAGCAGCCACCCTTCCGGGTTGTGCGGGAAGTCATCGGAGCGCCAGGTCCGCAGTGCGCTCTCGACGGCGTCCGACACCGCATCCTCGGCGGCCGCGATGTCCCGGGTCGAGGAGGCGAGCAGCGCCACCAGCCGGGCTCGCGAGTCGCGCGAGATATCGGCGACCCGTTGCGCGACAACCCGATCGGTCAGGTCAGGCTCCCGCCCCGTCCAGGCGGCATCCGTCCGACCAGTTACCGTCGATGATCGACGTCGCCGCCGGACGAACCTCGATGACGCCGTACTGCGCGGCCGGGCACCGCTGCGCCCAGGCCAATGCCGCGTCCAGATCCGGAACGTCGATGACGAAAACCCCCGCCAGCATCTCCTTCGATTCCACGAACGGCCCGTCCTGGATTTTCAGGCTGCCCTCGCGCAACGTCACGGTCGTGGTGGCTTCGCTCGGCACCAGGATGTCGGCGCCGACCAGTACTCCGGCGGTGATCAGGTCGTCGGCGTACTTGCCGAACGCCACCTGCGTTGCGGCGATCGCGTCGTCCGGGATTTCGCCGGGGGCCGGTTCGCCGTGGTTGACCAACAGTGCGTATCGCATCGTCTTTCCTTTCGTCGGGTCCGGCATCGGCGAGTTCGATCCTTGCACCTGCGCCGGACACCTACATGACGATTCGAGGCCGGCCCGATCGACACCTGTTCCGGCATGGTGGCGAGGCGGACCTGTCGGTGCCCGGCGCTAGCGTGACAGTCGAGCCAACTGGAAAACGCGAGATGGAGACAACAATGTCGATTTCACGCACGTATCCGCAGGGTGTTCCGTCCTGGATCGATCTCGAACCCGACGATGTCGACGCCGCGGCGGCCTTCTACGGCGGCCTGCTCGGCTGGGATTTCACCGAGGTGACACCACCGGATTCACCGTTCCGATATCTGATCGCGCAAGTCGGCGGCGCAGATGCCGGTGGACTCGGCGGGCCGGCCAAACCGACCGGCGCGGCAGGCACAGCCGCATGGCAGACCTACGTCGCGGTCGACGACGCGCACTCCTTTGCCGACCGTGTCATCGCCGCGGGTGGGCGGATAGTCACCCCGCCGACAACACCGGGGCCGGCCGGAACGTGGGTCGAGTACGCCGACCCGACCGGAACCACGTTCCGGGTGTGGCAGGCCGGTCGCCGGGTCGGCGTGCAATCGGTCAACGTGCCGGGCGCGTGGAATTTCAGCGACCTGCACACCGACGATCCGGCACGCGCGAAGCCGTTCTACCGCAGCATCTTCGGCTGGGAGTTCGACGAAGTCGGTTTCGCCACGATGGTCCGCCGACCCGGGTACGGCGATCACCTCGCGGCCACCGTGGATCCCACGATCCACGAACGGCAGGCCGCGATCTCGGCGCCGCCCGGTTTCGCCGACGCGATCGCGTGGGTGGTGGCTACCGGCGAGGACGAGAACCAGCATTGGCATGTGAGTTTCACGGTGGCCGACCGCGACGACTCGGCAGCCACGGCGGAGCGGCTCGGCGGCAAGGTCGTGTCGAGTACGGATACCGAATGGACCCGCGACGCGGTGGTTCGTGATCCGCAGGGCGCGGAGTTCACCGTCAGCCAGTTCACCCCACCGACGTGACCGGGGATTACGTCGACCCGGCGGCGGCCGCGCTCTGCTCGATGTAGTACTTGGCCTGCGCGGGGTAATACTCGTTGAACGTGGGCAGTGGTGTGCCCGCATAGGCCGCGCAGAGCATGTCGAGGTAGTACTCCCACCCCGGGCCGATGCTTTCCGCGCCGGCCGGGTCCGATAGCGGTTGCGTGAAGGCGAGTTCGGTCGCGCCGTCGACCGCACGCAGTTGCACCGAGAGCCGCCACTCGCCACCGTCGTCGACCATCGATATCGCGAGGTGCCGCGGCGCCTCACACACGTCGATGAGTACGTCGGACCACGGCTGACCCTCCTCGAAGGCGAGCTGCAGCTTGATCGTTCGTCCGACGCCGCCCTCACTCTCCCAGCGCCCAAACCACTTCGCGCTGCTGCTGGGATCGGTGATGGCAGCCCAGACGTCCTCGATCGGGCCGTTCAACCGGCGGCTCAGCTCGAGCCGATATCCCTCGCTGTCGCGCGTCACAATCCCCGTGGCGTCCTGGGCCATCGGCAACTCCATCCGGCTATGGGGTCGGCGCGAACCAGCCCGAGGGTGTCGCCGACGCGCCTTCCGCGAGCCGCGGGGCGTACTGGTCGAAGAAAACCTGCGCGGTCAGTTGTCGCCTGCTGCGCACGCCGGCCTTTTCGAATATCGACTTCAGATGATCTTGCACCGTGTACGCGGACAGGTGCAGCGCGGCAGCGATCTGCGAGGTACTCACGCCCTGCAACACCAGCTGCACCACCGCCTGTTCGCGCGGGGTCAGCCCGTACGCCGCGACGACGAGCGGAATGACGTCCGGCGGCCTGGCCTCCTCGATCGTGACCACGATGTTGGTCGATGTCCCATCCGGCGACATCAGCGGTGAAGCATGTGCGATTAGCCAGCCACCGGCCCGAGTGCGCAACCGCATTCTCGGCAACCGATCGTGTCGACCGAGGGCGAATGCACGGGCCGAGCCGATCAAGGTGCGCAACGCAAACGGCAGTCGCGCCTCGCCGACCGGACCGCCGCCGAGTTCGGCGATCCGCGCCGGCGCGCCGACACTCGCCTGCACGACGTTGTCCACTCCGTCCACCACGATCACCGCGGGACCGACGCCGACCTCGACACTGGTGACCGCGCCCACGACGAGACCCGCGCGAAACCCTCTGGCGAACAGTGGGGCGACGGAACTGACGAAGGACATCTCGGCCGGCGTGAACGCCGAGGTCCGGCCGTCTCGAAAGAACGCGCAGAACCCCCAGGTCGCACCGTCCACGCGCAACGCGACGCGCATCTCGTCGTCGAAATCGTAGTTGGGCTTGAAGAATTCGCGGTGCCGCGCGGATTCCTCGGGATGCCCGTTCGTTTCGGTGTGGGTGCTCGACACTCCGCCGGGCCGATCGACGGTGCTCTGAAAGTTCCACTGGTCGTCGGACTCGTACTCCCAGAACGCCCACTCGTCGTCCTGCTCGTTGCCGAGTCCACCCCACTTCACGGTTCCGGTCACGAGTTCGGTGGCGGGGTCGGCCGGCGCCAGGCATGCCGCCGTGAACGGAAGCGCTTGCCGGAGGACCTCGACCGCGGCGGTGCTGAACGTGTGCACGTCGAGCCCCGAGGTCGACAGCGATTCCAACCGTGACCTGGCACGATCCGCGGGCAAACTGGACATTTCCGAATTATGCGCCCACCTGCCGTTCGGCGATACCCCAGAAATCTGGGACGACGATTCCCCAGATCAATGGGATATCGCCAACGCCCGGACGACGACATCGTTGCGGCCATGACCACCACAACGAACCCCCTCCGGATCAATCCGTCCACGTGGAATGCAGATTTCGGTTTCGACCACGGCCAGCTGCGCACCCGCGTCGAGCAGCTGCTCACCGTTGCCGGACAAGGCGCCACCGATACCGACGGCACGCTGCTGCACGAAGGCGACGTCTGCGCGCAGCTCGCGCTCGCCATGCACAACGTCGAGTCGGTCCTCACCGCGGCAGGTATGGACCTCGCCGACGTGATCCGAATGACCGTCTACACCACCGACGTCGACGCCACCCTCGCCGCCTACGACGCGGTCGTCGAACGCCTCGCGGCCGCCGGCGCCACTCCCCCCGCGACGCTCGTCGGCGTCACGCGGCTCGCTCTTGCCGGAATGGCCGTCGAAATCGAAGTCACCGCGGCCCGATGAACGTTCTCGCTCGACCCGATTCACCCTCAACCAGCTTCACCTCGACCCCGAAAGCAGGAACATCCATGACCACCGTCGCCGAATCCAGCAACCTCGGCATGCCCGAACACATTCAGGGCGCCGTGCTCACCCCCGACAGTCCCGGCTTCACCGAGGAAGTCGCCGGATTCAACCTCGCCCACCAGCCGACCCCGATCGTCGCGGTTGTCGCCGAATCCGACCAGGACGTGGCCGAAGCGGTGCGGTGGGCGACCACCAGTGGCCTCCGGGTGACGGTGCAGGCGACCGGCCACGGGCTGACCGGCGACCTCGCCGGCACCGTGCTCATCTCGACCCGCCTGCTCGACGGTGTCGTCATCGACGCCCAACACCGCACCGCCCGGGTCGGTGCGGGTACGCGCTGGCGGGCGGTGATCGACGCGGCAGCAGAGTTCGGACTCGCCCCGCTGAACGGTTCGTCGTCCGGCGTCGGGGTAATCGGTTATACGCTCGGCGGCGGACTCGGCCCGCTGGCGCGCCGGTACGGTTTCGCCGCCGACCACGTCCGCTCGTTCACCATCGTCACTGCGGATGGCGAGATCCGGTTCGTCGATCCCGACCGTGAGCCGGACCTGTTCTGGGCTGTGCTCGGCGGCAAGATCGGCTTCGGCATCGTCACCGAGATGGAGTTCGACCTGGTGCCGGTCGCGCGCTACTTCGGCGGCGGGGTTTTCTACCCGGGTGCCCACGCCGCGGCAGTGCTCGACGCCTGGCGGAGCTGGGCCCCGCAACTGCCCGTCGATGCCGCTACTTCGGTTGCGCTGCTGCGCATGCCGCCGGACCCCCAGCTCCCGCCCCCGCTGCAGGGCCAGTTCGTCGTACACCTGCGCTATACCGACCTCGGCACGCCCGAGGCGGGCGCGCAGCGACTGGCTGCCATGCGGTCCGTTGCGCCCGTCCTCATCGACACCGTCGCCGAAATGCCCTACCCAGCAATCGATTCGGTGCACATGGATCCGCCGTTGCCGCTACCCTGCCTCGCCCGCGGGATGTCGCTCACGGCAATGCCGAGCGCTGCGGTCGACGCGATCGTCGCCGCCGCCGGGGCCGAGTCGGGATCGTCACTGACCATGGTGGAGTTCCGTCTGCTCGGCGGGGCGGTCGCGGCACCGGCCGCGAATTCCGTCGCCGGACGAGAGGCCGCGATCGCGATGCACACGATCGGCGTGCTCGCCGGACCGTTCGCCGACGCGGTGCCAGGTGATCTGGAGCGGGTGCTCGGCGCGCTGCAGCCATGGCGTGCCCGCGGACTGCTCAACTTCGCCGGGCACGCCGGCCACGACGAACTGCGCAACCTGTGGTCGGACACCGACATCGAGCGACTGCGCACGATCGCCGCACGGTTCGATCCCGCGGGAACGTTCGGCGCGCCCGGCATCTTCGGCTGATATCGCGCAGGTGCTTCCCGCCGCCGACAACCGGGCGGCGGGAAGCACCTGCTCGTCAACGGAAGGTGCGCTTCAGATAGTCGTGCAGGTTCACAACGGTCAGCGACCGCTGCGCGAAGCCGAGGTAGCCGTCGGGTCGCACCACGAACGTGGCGATACCGGTTGCCGAGTACATCCGCGCGAACTCACCTGCGCTGTCTCGAATCAGCGGCAGCACCGTGCCACCCACTTCGGCGCCCTCCTCGGCGAGCACGTAGGTCTCCAACCGCCCGTGCGCGATCCCCGCGGCAGCGGCCGCGACCCGTTCGATCTCCGTCAAGTCCTGCGCGGTCGTCGCCACCCCGGCATGGATCAGCATGGTGTGGTTCACCCGGTCGAACAGGTCGAACAGCCGCAGCGGAAAACTCACCGCGTCGCGGGTCAATCCGCGCGCGTCCGGAGCCCGCATCCCTGCCCGCGGCGCCGGATCGTCGACAACGGCACCGCCCGTCGCCCCTATGATCGGGCTGCCCGCGTAGTCGATCAGCAGTTGCGCCTCGCGGCGCATGACGTAGCCGACGTCGGTGGAATCGGCGCCGATGCCCTCGCGAGCGCTGCGCACGGTCCGCCCGACGACTTCCTCCCCCACCGGCCGCCGCTCGGCGTCATAACTGGCCAACAATCCGGGTGCCGCCTCGCCGTGCACGGCGAGCGCAAGCTTCCACGCGAGATTGTGAGCGTCCTGAATGCCGGTGTTCATTCCCTGGGCCCCCGTCGGCGGATGAATGTGCGCCGCGTCGCCTGCGACGAATACCCGGCCGCGGCCGTAGGCGTTCACGATTCGGTGGCTGATCCGGAATACCGACGACCAGCGCAGGTTGGCGGCGCGGGTCGGCTCCGGCGAGAGCCGGTCGAGTACCGCCTGGATATGCCGCAGTTCCGGTTTGCGCGCTCCCTCGAAACCATGGACGACCTCGTCGGTGGCCCCGGCGGGCGTGCTTGCCAACTCCTCCGGCACGAGCATCGACACGCGGTATCGGTTGCGGCCCGGCAGCGGAATACAGACCAGCAGATCGTCGGTGACCCCGTCGCTCTGGTGCATCGATCGGACGCTGTAGCCGCGCGGCTGGGTCCAGTCCACCTCGACATCGCCGAGCATGTACTCCTCTTCGAACGCCGCGCCCTCGAAGGTCAGTCCGAGAGTTTTGCGAACCGTACTGTGCGCGCCGTCGCAACCGACGACGTACTTCGCGCGGACCGTTTCCTCGAAGTTGCCTGCGAGGGTCGCAACCACCGATTCGTCGTCCTGTACGAACGAGGCCAACCGCATCCCTCGTTCGATCACAACGCCGAGTTCGTACAGGCGTTCACGCAGGATCCGTTCGGTCGCGTATTGCGGTATCCCGATGAACTGGTACGGCACATCGGGCGGCAGGCTCAGGTCGATCCGGCCCACCTCCGTGCCGTTGACGTAGACGAGTTGTCCGCGCATCTGGATCGCCGCGTCGAGGATCCGGCGCAGCACACCCATTCCCTCGAACAATTCGAGTGTGCGCGGCTGTACCCCAACAGCTTTCGCGTACTGGGGCGACTCCAGGAGTGGGTCGACAACCCGGCACCGCACACCGCGCCGGCGAAGCTCGATCGCGGCGGTCAACCCGATCGGCCCGGCACCGGCGATCAGCACGTCGGTGTTGCCCATGGCTGCCTCCTCGCAACACGGCCTCGAGCGATTATGCGCGTCCGACGCGGCGTCCGGGCTCGGTTCGGCGAGCAGATCACCGCCGCAGGTGGCGCACCTTCGATACCGTCGGCAGTTCTTGTACGGTCGAACAATGCCAGTCCTCGATCATGGCGATCCCGGCGACGGACCCACTCTCGCTCCGCCGTTGATGCCCGTCACCGAACCCACCCGTCCGAGTGCCGCCGAAGAAGCCCGCACACTCGTCGCGGCCACGAACGTCGCGACGTTGGCCAGCCTCACGACCGCGGGCGATCCCTGGGCATCGATGATCACCTACGGCCTGCTCGACGGCGCTCCGGTGTTGTGTGTCTCGCACATGGCCGAGCACGGCCGCAACCTCGCCGCAGACCCGCGTGCGAGCCTGTCCGTGGTCGCGCCCGAGCAACCGTCGGACCCGCTGGCGAGCGCCCGCATCACCCTCGCCGGTGTCGTGGAGCGGCCGACCGATGCCGAGTTCGACGCGGCGCGCGCCGCGCATCTGGCCGGCGTGCCCGCCGCGAAGACCTATATCGACTTCAGCGACTTCTCGCTCTGGGTGCTGCGCGTCCAGCGTGTTCGCTGGGTCGGCGGCTACGGACGGATGGACTCGGCATCGGCGCAGGACTACGCCGCCGCACAGGTCGACCCGGTCCGTTTCCACGCCGCCGGCGCGATCGCGCACCTCAACGCGGACCACGCGAATGCGCTCCGCGACATGGCCCGAGCGCTCGGCGGCTATCCCGATGCCACGGCCGCGACCTGTTCGGACGCCGACCGGTACGGCCTCGATCTGCGGGTGCAGACACCGCGCGGAATGGCCTACACGCGGGTGGGTTACGCCACGCGCATCGACGACGCGGGCGAACTGCGCATGGCCACAGTGGAACTGGCGCGTCGTTCGGCCGCCCTGCTGGCCGACGAGGCGCCGCTGTCAAAAGAAGCACAGCGGTGAACCTCGACGAGTACTTCTCCCACGATGCCGTCGGGCTTGCGGAACTTGTCGCGAGCCGGGAGGTAAAACCGTCCGAACTGCTCGAACTTGCCCGCCGCCGCGCAGATACGGTGAACCCGGCGCTCAACGCGATCGTCGCGCGCCTCGACGACGTCGCCGACGAGCGCGCCGGCGACCCCGGTCTGTCGGGGCCGCTGGCGGGGGTGCCGTTCCTCCTCAAGGACCTCTTGCAGGAGTACAAGGGCTTTCCCACGTCCTACGGTTCGCGATCGCTCGCCGGCGTGGTCGAGACCGAGCACTCGCTCTACACCCAGCGACTGCTCGACGCCGGTCTGGTGATCTTCGGCAAGACCAACACATCCGAGTTCGGCCTGAAACCGATTACCGAGCCGACCTATTGGGGGCCTACGCGCAATCCGTGGAACACCGCGCACTCACCCGGCGGCTCCTCGGGTGGCTCGGGCGCGGCGGTCGCCGCCGGAATCGTCCCCGCGGCAGGCGCCAACGACGGCGGCGGCTCGATCCGCATTCCTGCGTCGTGCAACGGCCTCGTCGGACTCAAACCGAGCCGCGGCATCATGCCGTACGGCCCGCAGGGCGGCGAACCGCTGCACGGGTTCGTGACCCAGGGCGTGGTGAGTCGGTCCGTCCGCGACAGCGCGACGCTGCTCGATGTGCTCGTCGGACCCGATCCACGTGCCGCCTATCGCGCCATGCTACCGAATCAACCATTCGCAGAAGCACTTTCGACGCCGACCGGGCCGCTGCGAATCGGCTTCACCGCCGCATCGACGATCAATCCCGCACCCCACCCGGCTGCCCTCGCGGCGATGCACAGCGCCGCCGAGTTGCTCACCGAACTCGGGCACAACGTCACGGAGGCGACGCCACCGTGCGATGGCGCCGCGCTCGGCCGCGACTTCCTGACGGTGTGGTTCGCCGAGATGCAGGCCGATGTCACCCGAATCAAACGTCGATACGGTGCCCGCGACAAGGACTTCGAGGCCGATACTCTGGCGATCGCCGAGTTCGGCCGGGTCTCGGGGGTCGCGACGCTGCTACTTGCCCTGGAGGCGCGGAACGACCACATCCGTCAACTCGCGCAGTTCCACGAGCGGTTCGATCTGTTGCTGACCCCGACGGTCGCCGGGCCCCCACCAGTGACCGGCGCACTGGGCACACCGCGCGGAGCGCAGCGACTGGCGCGGGTGATCCGGAAGGCCCGCGGCGGACGACTGATCGCCCTGGCCGGGATCATGGACGACATCGTCAGCGAGAACCTCGGCTGGGTGCCCTACACCCCACTGGCCAACGTCACCGGCCGCCCCGCGATCAGTGTGCCGCTGCATTGGACCGCGGACGGACTGCCGATCGGCGTGCAATTCGTCGGCCCGCTCGGCTCCGACAGTATGCTGCTGCGGTTGGCCGCGCAGCTCGAGCGCGCCCGGCCGTGGGCGCAGCGCTTTCCTGCCCGAGCGGGCGGGTGACCGAGTGGGTGAACGGTACGTTCAGTCGATCTGATCGACTGAACGGAACCGTTCATCCCGCCTGGTGGGGGGGGGGGGTTACTTCCCGGGTGCCGTCAGCGCGGCGTACCGCGCGATGTGGGCGTCGCTGGAACCGAATTCGTGCTCGATCGCGGTCAACCGCTTGAAGTAGTGCCCGATCGCGAGTTCCTCGGTCATGCCCATGCCGCCGTGCAACTGCACCGCGTTCTGGCCGATGAACCGCGCCGCGCGCGCAATGGTGACCTTCGCGGCAGACACTGCCCTGGCCCGCTCGTTCGGCTCGGCATCGAGTTTGAGCGTGGCGAGATAGGCCGCCGAGATTGCCTGTTCCAACTCCATGTACATGTCGACCATGCGGTGTTGCAGGACCTGGAAACTGCCGATCGGCTGGCCGAACTGCTGGCGTTGCTTGGCGTATTCGACGGTGTCGCCGAGCACTTTTCGCATGCAGCCGACCGCCTCGGCAGCCGTCGCCGCGATCGCTTCGTCGATGGTGGCGTCGATCGACTCCCAGGCCTGTCCCTCGGCGCCGAGCAGCGCGTCGGCCGGCAGTCGCAGCCTGTCGAGGACGAGATCGCCCGCGCGCCGGTCGTCGATGGTGCGGTAGGCGTGCAGTTCCACCCCGGCGGGCGGGTTCGCGGGATCGAAGTCGACGAGGAACAGCGAGATCCCTTCCGTGTCACGACGCGCACCGCTCGTCCGTGCGGTGACGATCAGGTGCGTCGCCAACGGCGCGCTCGACACCACGACCTTCGCGCCGTCGAGCACCCACTCGTCGCCGTCGCGGCGCGCGGTGGTGGTCACGTCATGGAGCGCGTGACCCGAGTTCGGTTCGAGCGCAGCGAATCCGATGATCGCCGAACCGCCGACGATCGATTCGAGCAGCGCCTCGGCGCGGGCACCGCCCCCGCGCTGCAGCAGCCCGCCGCCGATCACCACGGTGTCGACGAACGGCTCGACGACGAGCGCCTGTCCGAACTGCTCGGCCACGACCATCGACTCGACAGGTCCACCGCCGATGCCACCGACGCTCTCCGGCAAGGTGGCGCCGAGAATGCCGAGATCGTCGGCGAAACCACGCCAGATTTCGGGCTGCCAGCCGGTGCCGGTCTTGGCGATCGTGCGGCTTTTGGTCAGGTCGTAGCGGGTCGCGAGGTAGCCGGCCACTGCGTCACGGAGCAGTTCCTGCTCCTTGGTCATACTGAAATCCATCAGAGCCCCAATGCTGCTTTGGCGAGAATGTTGCGCTGGATTTCGTTGCTTCCAGCGTAGATCGAGCCGGCGCGGTCGTTGAAGTAGCGCAGTGGCGCCACGGCCTGCCAGTCCGCTCCGGTGACGTAACCGTCTGTGGGAGGGACGAATTCGGCCAGCGGACCACCGGGCTTGGTGGCATGCGGCTGATATGCGCGCCCGCGCGGACCGGCGGCTTCCAGCGCGAGTTCGGTGAGCTTCTGGCTCAGCTCGGTGCCGAGCACCTTCAGCATCGACGATGCCGGGCCGGGGTTCTTACCCGCCTTGATCAGCGCGAGCGTGCGGTACTCCAGGATTTCGAGCACCTCGGTGCGGATGCGCGCTTCGGCCAGCTTCGCCGAGAACGCGGCATTCTCGATCAACGAACGCCCATCCGGTCCGGTCTGTTCGGCAGCTTCCTTGGCGATCGACTCGGCCATCACCTGCAGGGCAGGAGCGACGGCACCGCCGCCGCGCTCGAACACCAGCAGGTACTTCGCCACACTCCAGCCGTCGTCGATCTGGCCGAGCACGTTGGACTTCGGGACGCGCACGCTGTCGAAGAAGACCTGGTTCTGCACCTCCTCGCCGGAGGTCATCACCAGCGGGCGGACCTCTATCCCCGGAGTGTTCATGTCGATCAGCACGAACGTGATGCCCTGCTGCTTCTTGGCCTGCTTCGACGTTCGGACCAGGCAGAAGATCCAGTTCGCCTCGGTGGCGTGCGTCGTCCAGATCTTGCTGCCGGTGCAGACCAGGTCATCGCCGTCATCGACGGCAGCCATGGTCAGCGAGGCCAGGTCCGAGCCTGCCTCGGGCTCGGAATAGCCCTGGCAGAAGAAGACCTCACCGGTGAGGATCCGGGGCAGGAAGAATTCCTTCTGCGCCGGGGTACCGAAGGCGATGATCGCGTAGGCCACCATGCGGATGCCCATCGGCGACAGCGCAGGCGCGCCCGCGAGGATCGACTCGCGGCTGAAGATGTAGTGCTGGGTCTGACTCCAATCACAGCCGCCGTGCTCGACGGGCCAGGCGGGCGCGGCCCAGCCGCGCTCGTGCAGGATCCGCTGCCATTCCAGGCTGGCTTCATGATCGGAGTACACGCTCGTCGCCAGTTCACCGGCGGCGCGCAGTTCTGGCGTTAGCTTGTCGTCGAGGAAGGCCCGAACCTCGTCACGGAAGGCCAGATCGGCCTCTGACCACTGTAAATCCATTTGCGCCCCTTGATATCCACGGTAGCTGCGCACCGGTTGACCCAACTCCACATGCGAGACAGAATGTACTTGTGTCTCACAATGGCGTCAACCGCCCGCCTACCCGTGCAGAGGTCATCGATCTTGCGCACAGTTGGTTTCTCGCGGGCCGTCGCGTTGATGTGCAGCAGCTTGCGCGCGAACTCGGCATCGGCCGGGCGACGCTGTACCGCTGGTGGACCAGTCGCGACGTCATCATCGGCGAGATCATCTGGCGGATCTTCCTCGACGCCATCGAGCGCGTGGAGATGCGCAGTACCGGAACCGCGGCCCAACGGTTCGTCGCGAACTTCGGGCGCCTCGCCGATACCGTACGCACCTACGAGCCGCTCGCGAGCTTCGTCGCCGACGACCCGGAGTACGCGTTGCGCGTGGTCACCTCGCGGCACAGCATCGTGCAGCAGCGGCTCACCGAGTGGACTGCGGTGCAATTGACCGGAATCCCCGAACTCGCGCAGCGCGATGACATTTCAGACCTCGCCTATACATTGGTCCGAGTCGCCGAGTCCTTTCTCTGGAGCGACATGATCACCGGCGATCCCCCACAACCGGACAAGGCGACCGCGATGGTCGGACTGCTGATCTCCGGCGCGATCGCGAACAATCCGTCCGCGTTTCAGAACACGTAGCGACTGGTCGGGATCACGTCGATGTCCCGATCCGCGCCGAACCGCCCGATCGAGTCCGTCATTGCGCGCAGCCGCCGGTTCAGTTCTGCCCCGTCCCCGCCCGAACCGTAGAACGCGTGTGGATCGCGCAGCGCCGCCATCGGGAAAAGCTCCTCGACGATTCCGTCCACGGCCGGGGCGTCGGGGGTCAGCGCGTGGCGCACCTCGTTTTGCACGTATCCGAACGTGCCCTGCACGGCGATGGCGATCGGTGTGTGATCACCCTGCCAGCGTCGCAACCATTCGCGGTGCTCGAGTTCGGTCGGTCGCCGCAGCAGCGCGACGTTCGCCAGCGCGTCGGCCCGCTCTCCCAGCCCAGTCGCCGGCGGCGCGAGCGCGACCGTTTCGGTGACCAGATAGCCGGCGATCCGGTCGCACAGCGACGCGAGCTCGGTTCCGATATCGGCAGCGGCGGGAGCCGACCACACCGACACCACCGCGCGGACGGGGACATCGAAGGTCGTCAGTCGCAGCATCGCCTCGGCGACCGCTCGGTCTGCGACATTGAGCTGGATCCGTTCGACACCCGGGGTGCCCGCCAGCGCGGCGAGCCGCGTGCGCAGCCGTTGCGCCCAGTCCTCGTCGGCGCGGGACTCGTCGGCGGCTGCCCACAGCAGGTAGATCGATTTCTGCACCGTGCACTCCCAGTTTGTGCTCGAGGGTAACGACGTCCATTCGGGATGGAGACACGATGGTGTCGAAACCGAGGCGGATTCGCAACGACCAGCAGCGTCACATCGCACCGTCCGGAAACGGTCATACCCATGACACCCCGAATCGAGGATTGCGCAATGGTCGACTGCAGCCCGCCTACCGAGCGATTCGTGCCGCTGCTCATGGCCGACTCGCTCACCGCGATCGAGCGGGTGGTGCTGGTCCTGCACGACATGTTCGACATGCCCTTCGACGACATCGCGCCAATCATCGGACGCACGCCCGACGCTGCACGGCAGATCACCGGACGAGCCCGCCGCCGCTTGCCCGCTCCGGCGCCCGTCACCGATGCAGGAGACAAGGCGTCCGTGTCCCGATCCCATCGCGAATGTGGGCGGTGCACGAGCCGGCGCGAGGTGGTCGCCGCCGTTCTGGCGGCGGCGCACCAGGATCGGTTCGACGATCTGGTTGCGCTGCTCGACCGGGACGTAGTGCTGCGCGCGGACGTCGCAACAGCGCGCGCAGGGTCAGGGGCGATCGTTCGTGGCGCGACGGCCGTGGCCGGAAGGTTTGCCGAGCGCGCGCGGACGGCATGCTTCGCGCTCGTCGACGGTCGCCCCGAAGCCATCTGGCTGGGCGAGGACGGACCCTGCCTACTGGCCGAGTTCACCGTGGCCGCAGGAAAAGTCGTCGCGATCGACCTGACATCCGACCCCCGCCGACTCACCGCCGTGGACCTGGCGATGTTGTCTTCGTAACATTCTGTTGTGCGAAACGCCGCAGCCGGTGTACGCGTATTTCCCCGCACGTTCGCCCTCGATGGGTACCGTTTGCCGAATGCAACACGAATCAGACAGGTACAAGTCCGCGGATCCGGGCGTCCGCGGCCGGTCGGTCCGCTTCGTCACGCTCGCCGTCAACCTTCTCCTCGCCGCGGTTCTCGCGCTCGGCCTCGGTCTCGCCGGTCCGACGACTGCCGCCGCAGCACCCCCGAATCAGCTCTATAACGAAGCACAGGGCGCGTTTTCGCGCGGCGACCCTGGACTTGCGCTCGGACGGATCAATGAACTTCTCGCTGCCAATCCCGGCGACACCGACGCGCAGGCCCTGCGTGCGATGTACGCGGACTACACCGGTGATCTCATCAGCCGCTTCGACGCGCTCAACCGATCCGGTCCGCGCCGCGGCCAGGTCGACTATGCACTCGGTGCAATCGCAGCATCCTCGTTCACCCCACCGAACCCCTTCCCTGCGATCCTTGGACCGCAAACTGCGATCGTCGTCCTGGGCTATGGCCTGCTTCCCGACGGCACCATGCGCCCGGAATTGGTGAATCGGCTCCGCTCGGCGGCGGTTCAGGCACTGATCGCCCCGGGATCTCCGGTGATCGTCACCGGCGGCAATCCGCAGAACGGCATCACCGAGGCGGCGGCGATGCAGGGCTGGCTGATCGCGAACGGCGTGCCGGCCAACCGCGTGCATGCCGAGCATCGCGCCGGGTCGACGGTCGGAAACGCTTTGAACTCGGTCCCGTTGGCCCGCTCACTCGGCGCGAACAGCGTTGCCCTGGTGACCTCGGCCAACCACATCCGGCGTGCGACCGTCGACTTCAACGTCGCGGGTCTCGGTGTCGTCGGCGCCATGAGTACCACCGACGAATTGCTCGGTCAGCTGCCGCCGGTGGGCAAGCGCGACCAACTCGGCATGTATGTCGACGCCTCGCGCGTCATGGGATTGCCCGGGGTCCGCTGACGGCGACGATCGTGGAGCGCGCCGACGTCGTCGCGCAATTGCGGGCTGCGGGCTGCGTGTTCGCCGAAGCTGAGGCCGAGGTGCTGATCTCGACCGCGGCGTCGCAGGCCGACCTCGACGCCATGGTCGAACGGCGGACCACCGGCGAACCGCTCGAGTATGTCGTCGGCTGGGTCGATTTCGGCGGCGTACGCGTCGTCGTAGGGCCGCCGGCGTTCGTGCCGCGCAGGCGCAGCGAGCTGCTGGTTCGGGAGGCCCTCGGCGCGCTGGGTACACCCGCCGCCGATGTTCGCCCGATCGTCGTGGACCTCTGCTGCGGTTCGGGTGCGATCGGGGCAGCGATCCTGGCATCGGCCCCCGCGGTCGATTTGCACGCCGCCGATATCGACGCCGGCGCGGTGGCGTTCGCGCGCCGCAACCTCGACGGTACGGACGCCGTCGTGCATACCGGCGACCTGTACGAGGCGCTTCCGCCGTCGTTGCGGACCCGCGTCGACGTCGTCGTGGCGAATGTGCCCTACGTGCCGAGCGCCGAGATCGCGATGATGCCCGCCGAGGCGCGCGCACACGAACCGCGCCGCGCTCTGGACGGCGGACCGGACGGGCTCTCGATTTTGCGGCGGGTGGCCGCGGGCGCAGCGATGTGGCTGCGGCCCGGTGGAAGCCTGCTCATCGAGATCGGTGCGCGCCAGATCGACGGCGCCGCAGATGCGTTTCGACGCGGTGGATTACGGCCACGGATCGTCGCCGACGAGGAGCTGTCGGCGACGATCGTGGTCGGCGTGTCGGACCGGGATCAGTAGTCGGCGTCGCCGTAGATGATGACGCCGCGCAGATTCTTGCCGGACAGCATGTCCGCGTAGCCCTGGTTGACCTCGTCGAGCTTGTAGGTCTTGGTCACCAGTTCGTCGAGCTTGAGCTGACCGCTGCGGTACAGATTGAGCAGCGCCGGAATCTGGGTGCGCGGGCTCACCCCACCGAAGAGCGCGCCCTGCACGCGCTTTTGCAGCAGGGTCAGCTCGAACAGGCTGAGCGTGACATCGACATCGAGCGCGCTGCCCATGCCGGTCACGACAACCTGGCCACCCTTGCCGGTCATCGAGACGGCCGGCTGAATCATCTGGCCGTTGATCTCACCGACGGTGACCACGGTGACGTCGGCCATCTGTCCCCAGGTCAGCTCCATCACCGGCTCCAGGGCCTCTTCCATCGACGCGAAGGTGTGCGTTGCGCCGAATTCGATCGCCTTGTCGCGCTTGAACTTCACCGGATCGACCGCCACCACGAACCGGGCCCCCGCGCTCGCGGCGCCCTGGACCGCATTGATGCCGACGCCGCCGACGCCGACCACAACGACGGTGTCCCCCACGCGTGTGTTGCCGATCGCCGTCGCCGATCCCCACCCGGTCGAGACACCGCAACCGAGCAAAGCAGCCTTGTCCAGCGGAATATCGTTCTCGATCTTGATCACCGAGGCCTGGTTCACCGTGACGTAGGGGGCGAATGTACCGAGCAGGCACATCGGCAGGACGGGGTCGCCGTCCAGTGTCACACGGTATCCACCGTCCGAGATTGCCTGTCCGGTAAGAAGATTCGCGCCCATATCGCACAGATTCTGCAAGCCCTTCGAGCAGGGCCGGCACGTGCCGCAGGCAGGAATGAAGGCGAGTACGACGTGATCGCCCTCGGCCAGTCCGGTGACGCCGGGACCGACCTTGGTGATGACGCCTGCGCCTTCGTGGCCGCCGAGCGCGGGATAGGACGGCAGCGGGGTGGCGCCGGTACGCAGATGCTCGTCGGAATGACACAGCCCGCTCGCGGCGAGCTGCACCTGCACCTCGCCGGCGACCGGGTCCGCCAGGTCCAGTTCAACGATTTCCCAGTCCTTGCCTGGGCCGAGAATGACCGCACCCTTGGTTTTCATGCCGGCTCCTACTCCGATGGGGAACATCTGGCGCAGAGAGTTTTCTGACCGAACTCTCTCTGTCCGGGACTCTAGTGAAATGTGTTCGTTCGCGGTAGGAATCAGCCGGGGTCTTCCTTGTCTGCGGTGGTTTGCGTGCGTTCCCCGTCTCGATCGAAGGTCACGTCGACCTGTTGGAAACTCTTGTTCCGCTGCGCTTGCGCCGCACCGCGGTAGACCCGCCGGTCGCCGGCGGTCAGGTCGACGTCGTCGGTGAACGGCGTGAGCAGCGAACGCGGATACAGCCGTTTCACCCGGACCGTGTTGATTTCGATGCTGATCACCACCAGCACCGCGGACAGGTAGATGAATGCGAGCAAACCGAGCACGACCGCGAACACGCCGTTGGTGGTGCTCGCGCGTTGCACAACGTTGGTGACGAAGATGAAGCCGAACTGCTGCAACGCCTGCCACCCGACGGCCGCGACCGCGGCGCCGAAGGCAACGTCGGTGAAGCTGACCGAGCGCGCCACCGAGATCCGGAGAGCGATGACGAAGATGCCGAAATCGAGCAGCAGCGATGCCAGCGTCACCACGATGGACGTCCACCGACCGTATTCGGCCACTGCAGCGCTGATATTCGTGATCGCCGCGATGCCGAACAGACCGAGGCCGACGGTGAGTAGCAGCCGGATGCTGCGCAGCCGCGACCGGATCGGGTCGGGGCGTTCGTTGCGCGGCACAGCCCAGGCCACATTCGACGCGTTCTGCACGGCAAGGCCGACACCGAGACCGCCGTAGAGCGCCAACAGCACACCGATCGTGATTGCGGCCGGACCGCCGCTGAGTTCGCGCGGTTGATCGAGTTGATCACCGATGACCGGGAACTGGCTCAGCGCCGAATCCAACAGCTGCTGCTGGAGGTCGGGATGATCGTCGAGCACGATCCCGGTGACGGTGGTGAGGAGTAGCAAAAGCGGGAACAGCGAGACGAACCCGTAGTAGGTGATCAGCGCGGCGAGGTAGCCGCCCTGGTCGTCGAAGTACTTGTACGCCACCGCCAGCACGAAGCCGACCGGGCGCCTGCGTCGCTGCATCCGATCCAACCGGTCGGCCATGCCGCCTGCCTCTCCAGACCCGCATCAGTTATGCAGCACAATTGGATAGACCTCGAGTGCCCAGTGTCGGGTACGACATGGCGTTCGCGCAGTTACAGGTCAATAACGAGGCGTACGTGTCGGGCTGCCGTTGCCGCCTCAGCCGAGCAGCCGCCGGTAGGAATCGGCCAGCCATCGCTCGTACCGCTGCGGCGACCAGCCCATGTCCGCGACGAAGGTCATGTAGGTGCTCGCTCCCGCGAACCACGCGATGGCATCGGCGGCCTCGTCCACGTCGATGTCGGCCCGGAGCAGACCGGGAGGCAGCCGGCGCAGCCAGCCGGCGCAGTCCGAGCGCAGCGCCCGGATCAGCCGCAACCGCAGTTCTTCGAGTGCGGGGTCGGTCGACGCGGCACTCTCGACCACCCGCAACAGCGGACCGACGCGGGTATTCGATTCGAGCGACAGGCTCGCCGCGATACCGAACACCTCGGTCGGCTCGGCGTCGAACCAGGGCTGTGGCCGGTCGGCCATCGGCACATCGTCGTAGTCGCCTGCGACCGCCACGTCTACGGCGCGGGCAAGCACCGCCGCCTTGGAACCGAATGCGGCGTAGACGGTCTGCGGGGAAACGTCGGCATCCGCTGCGATCTGGTTGATCGACGTGGCGCCGAAGCCGTACTCGACGAACAGTCGGGCACCGGATTCGACGATGCGCCGGTGCCGCTCCTGTGCGCTCGCCCGGCGGCGGCTCCCGTCGTAGGCGCGCTTCGATCCGGGTCTTGACGGGCCCGGCGTATTTTCCATATAGTTGACTCTATTCAATGTGGCTGGCTTTATCAAATATCTCATCCGGAGGACGCCATGACCGTCATTCACCCACCCCGGCTCGACTGGACGCGGATTCTCGAGCAGGCGTCGGCCCACATCACCACGGAGTATGCGTCGCTGCGCCGCGACGGCGCTCCGGTCACCTGGCCGGTGACCCCTTACCGGGGCGTCGACGACCGCACCATCGACGTGTCGACCGGCATCACCTACCCCCTCAAGGCCGAACGTGCGCGACGCAATCCCAAAGTTGCCCTGAGCTTTTCGAATCCGGTCGGTTCGGGACTCGACGCACCGGCCACGTTCGTGGTGCAAGGGCTGGCCACGGTGCGCGACGCCGATCTGCGCGCGAACAGTGCCCGCTACCTACAGGCGTCCTATGACCGGTTTCCGGGCACGATGAAGTCCGTCCCGGACTTCATGATGCGCCGCATGATGTTCTACTGGGCGCGGGTCTGGATCGAGGTGACGCCCGTTCGCGTGCTGTGCTGGCCGGACGGAAATCTCGACCACGAACCTCGGATATGGACTACCGGCGCCGATACCGTTGCACCGCAGTCGGATCCGGAGCCCGCGGGCCGAGGTGCGGGGTCATGGAGCAATCGCCCCGCCCCGGACTGGCGCGATCGTACGCACGAGGCGATCGACCGCCTTGGCATGCCCGTACTGACGACGACCACCGCCGATGGCTGGCCGTTGCCACTGCGCGTGCGTGCGGCCGAGCGGACCGAGACGGGATTCGTCGTTCGACCGCCCGCCGGTGTCGAGATCACCGACGGACCGGGTTGTCTGACCCTCCATACGCACGGCTCGGTGTTCGACAGCCAGGAGAACATCACGCTGACCGGACGCTGCGAACGCACTGGCGATGACGTGGCGTTCACCGTTGAGCGAACCCTGAACGAGGTCAACGTGCCACGCAATCCGGTGCGGCGCATGCTGAATATGCTCACGCTTCGACGGGAGCTCCAGCATCGACTCGCCGCGGAAGCTGCCCGGCGCGGGCAGGCGGTGCCGTCTTTCGACGAACTCGGATTCAGGCGTTGACGCGAGCGAGCGAGCGAGCGCATTCAGGCGTTGACGCGAGCGAGCGCGCGCAGCTGTACCGGAAGTCCGTCGGACGGCATCGGGCCGGTGCCGTAGCGCAGGGGCGGGTGGTAGCCCGCGGGCACCGTCCAGCTGTAGCGCTGCACCATCTGGTGCAGCACCGCCTTGACTTCCATTTCACCGAAGTACATGCCGATGCATTTGTGTGCGCCGCCGCCGAACGGCGTCCACGCGTAACGATGACTCTTGTCCTCGCGGCGCTCGGGTGCGAATCGTTCCGGATCGAAGGTCAGCGGATCGGACCACCACGGCTCCATCCGCTGAAAGGCGAAAATGCTTGCCGCGAGCCGGGTTCCGGCAGGAATGTAGTGGCCGAGCAACTCGGTGTCCTTGACCGCCTCGCGGAACAGCGTGCCCACCGGGGCGTGGATCCGGAGCGTCTCGCGCATCGCCCAGTCCAGGGCAGGCAGGTTGTCCAGATCCTCGTAGCCGATCATATCCTTGCCGAGCGCGACCGACTCGGCGCGAATCCGCTCCTGCCACTCGGGATGTCGACCGAGGTAGTAGGCCATCATCGCAATAGTGATCGTGCTGGTGTCGTGCGCCGCCATCAGCACGAAGATCATGTGGTTGACGATGTCCTCGTCGGTGTAGACGTCACCCTCCTCGCTCTCGGCCTGGCACAGGACGCTGAACAGATCGTCGCCCGGATTCGCACGCTTGCCCGGAATCTGGGAACGGAAATAGTCTTCCAGCAGGCGTCGGCCACGCAGGCCAAGCCGCCAGATTCCGCCAGGCACATCGGCCCGGATGATCGCTTGACCACCCTTGACGGCGTCGACGAACGCCTTGCTCAGGGCGGCATGGTCGGCATTGGTGTCACCGACGAAGACCTCGGCGGCGACGTCGAGCGTCAATTGCTTTGCAGCATCGTAGATCGGAAAGTTGTCACCGGGCTGCCACTTGTCCAGGTCCTGGGCGATGCGCGGATTCATCGCTTCCAGGTATCCGGCCAGCCGGGGGCGGGTGAACGCCGACTGCATGATCCGGCGGTGCTGCAGGTGCTCACCGAAATCCATCAGCATCACGCCACGGTTGAAGAAGGCGCCGATCAGGTAGCTGTAGAAGCCCTCGTTGCCCCAGGCCTTGTCGCGGTTGAGCAGGATTGCCTCGATGGCATCCGGTCCGATCGCGCTGACCATTCGGGTGCCGAGTGAACCGACCCAGCTGACCTCGCCGTAGCGCTCGTACCGTTCCTTTGCGAAGCTCATGCCGTCACCCGACAGCGTCTCGAGCGTGTGCCCGACCAGCGGTAGCCCGAAATCCCCCATCACCGGCTTCAGACCACTCCCCGGCGGAGGTGTGGCCAGCGGTTTCACCTTGGAGGGGATCCGTTCGGACGCGGCCCCCACGCCGCGTTGAACGAGCTCGAGCAGTGACGAGGTCATCGATGATGTCCTTTCCCGCGAAGCACGTGACGCACAACATACCGGAAACAAACGTTTCCGCATACGTTCGTTTCCTGAATTTGGGTGTGCAAGACTCGTAAGCGTGAGACCTGCGGGAACGGGCACCTACCGCGGCGTGTCGGCCGAACAGCGCCGCGAGCAGCGTCGGCGCCGCCTGCTCGATGCGGGAATGGACATCATCGCGACCCAGGGCTGGGCCGCGACCACCGTGCGCGGCGTATGCGAACAGGCCAAGGTCGGCCCGCGGTTCTTCTACGAGAGCTTCGATGACCTCGACACGCTCGCCGCCGCGGTCCACGACGAAATCGTCGAATCCGCGCTCGGGCGCGCCCTCGATGCCGTCGCGTCCGCCGACCAGGACCCACACTCCAGACTCACCGCGGGTATCGGCACGATCATCGTCGAATTGACCGAAGATCCGCGTCGCGCCCGGGTCGCCTTCGCCGAGGCGCACGGCAGCGAGACGCTGATGCGGCGTCGTTTCACCGCCATGCGCACCATCGCCCAGGTCGTCCGCCAGCAAACCGAACAGTTCGTCGAGCTGCCGGACTCGCCGACGGGTTCGGCGAAAGGCGAGGCGGTGTTACAGGCATTCGCCCAGCTACTCACCGGCGGTGTCGCCGAGGTCGTACTCGTGTGGCTCGACGGCGGGCTCGACATGAATCGAGACGAACTCGTGCAAACGTGCGTCGAGTTCACCCTGACCATGCTCGATCGGCTGCCCGAGATGGCGAACCGCGTGGGCGATCGGCTGGACACCCCCGCAGGCTGATGGCCGCAGGTTTCTCGGCCTGTCGGTGACCGCGGCTACGCTGTGCGCCCCGGGGACCATCCGGGCCGGACCGAGGAGACATCGATGACCACACCTGCCGGTACCGCCGATCCGGTGATGGCTCGAATCACCGACGCTATGAGCATGTTTCATCACGGCGATGGAGCCGGCGCGCGTCGGGCGCTGCTGTCGATCTGGGCGGAGATCACGCCGGCCGGCGATCCCCTGCACCGTTGCACGCTCGCCCACTACCTGGCCGACATGTTCGACGACGCGGCACAATCGCTGATGTGGGACACCCGCGCACTCGATGCCGCGGACGCCCTCACCGACGAACGGGCGCAGCGCCACCATGCCGGACTGTCGGTGACCGGCTTCTACCCGTCACTGCACCTGAATCTGGCCGACAATCTGCGCCGGCTCGGATCCTTCACCGCTGCAACAGAACACATCGCCGCTGCCCGCGGCAGTAGCGAGACGCTCGGAGACGATGCGTACGGGAATCTGATCCGGACGGCGCTCGATGAGGTTGAGACCGCGATCGAGCGCGGGGACACGGCGCGGCGGGCGGGAAACTGACACATTTGATTCGAAACTATGTTCGAATCCTGCTACGGTGGCTACACCATCGCAACGCGGCGGCGGATGACGCATTGACAGCACGGAGGGCCATGCCTTGTTCGAATCCTGGCCCATCCACTTCGAGCCGCCGGTGCGCCGAGTCGTCGAACCGCCCGCCCCCGTGATCGTCGACCTGTCCGCGGGGATCGCGCGTTCCCCGCTCGCCGCGGGGGTCGCCTTGCGGGTGCGGGGCGAAGGACTGCGGCTGGACATGATGGTGCCCGCCACTCTGCATGCCTGGGCCAGAACCACTCGTGGCGACTGGCTGGGCCTGATCCACGTGCGGATACCCACCGGCAATGGATCCGGCTATCTCGATGCGCAGCAATGGTTTCCCGCGGTCGCGATCACGCGAACCGACCGGAGGTGATCGCGGATCAGAACCAGCCCTTGCGTTTCGCCCACACCAGCAGGGTCGTCGACATCGCGATCATCACGGCCAGGGTGAGGGCGAGCAGCAGCCAGTGCGTGTCCTCGTTGACGATGAGGTTCATACCGAGCACCGACGACAACGCGGTGATCGGCAGCGTGACGGCGGCGATCACGGCGAGCCGTTCGGCGGCCACGGTCATCTTCGTGTTCGTGCGCGCCTGGTAGAACTCGATCGTGCCCTGCAGGTAGGCCTTCTGACTCTCCGCCATCACCGTCAGGTGCTGAAACTGGTCGACCGCGTCCTGCAGCAGGAACTGACCGTTGCCCGGGCCGAAGGCCTCGATGGTGACCATGCGTCCGTACACCTCGCGGCTCAGCGACGACATCGTGCTCACCGTCAGCAGTCCGTGGCGGGCCCGGAACATCTCGTCGAGAAACTGCTCGGGGTCACCCATGTGATCGCCGGTGACGCGCTGCTCGAGCGACCAGACGTCCGCCGTCAGCTCGGCGGCGTACCCGCGCAATCGGGCGGCGATAGCGCCGACCAGCGCGTGAGATAGCTCGAATGCCTTGTTCGGCTTCAGCTTTCCACTCGCCAACCGGCCGAGCACGGTGTTCACCTCGGTCATTGCTGCCGCCGGATCGACCGCAGGATTGAGCGGGCCGTGCACCGTGACCAGGTACCGATCGCCGATGAACTGGTCGAGTTCGACGTAGTGCACGTGGCCACCCGCACCCGGCTCCGGCGCATGCAGAACCAGAAAGATGTGGTCGCCGTAGCGATGCACCTTGGGTACGCGGTTGCGGATCGCGCAGTCCCGCAACGCGAGCGGATGGAACGCGAACAGCGCCGAGAGCGTCTGCTCGGTCGCCTCGTCCCAGGTCGCGATGTCAACCCAGACCAGGCCGTCTTCTCGGGCGAGCAGCGCGGGTAGTTCCACGGGATCGCACAATTCGACCCCGCCCGGCGAAACGAATCGGACCTCCATGTCGGTCTCCTATCGCGCTGCTGTCGACTCCCGGGGCATCATCGTGGGCTGATAGATCACGTGCTCGGCCGGCCGGCCGGCCGCGGCCGCGGGACCAGCCGTACGAGCTGGGTAACGTGTTGCGGAGTCAACTCGTCGAGCGCGGTGACGCCGAGCAGGCGCATGGTTCGCTCGACCTGCTCGGCGAGGATCTCGATCGCGCGGTTCACCCCGGCCTCCCCACCTGCCATCAACCCGTACAGGTAGGCCCGGCCGACCAGGGTGAAGCGCGCACCCAATGCGACGGCCGCCACGATGTCGGCGCCGGACATGATCCCGGTGTCCAACAGGACCTCGGTGTCCGCCCCGACCTCCTTGACCACCTCGGGCAATAGGTGGAACGGCACGGGAGCGCGGTCGAGCTGGCGTCCACCGTGGTTGGACAGCACGATCCCGTCGGCACCGAGATCGGTCACCGCGCGCGCGTCCTCGACCCTCTGGATGCCTTTGACCACGAGCTTGCCCGGCCATTGCGACTTGATCCAGGCCAGATCCTCGAACGTCACGGTCGGATCGAACATCGAATCGAGCAGTTCCGCCACGGTGCCCGACCATCGGTCCAGCGACGCGAACGCGAGCGGTTCGGTGGTGAGGAAGTCGATCCACCACTGCGGACGTGGCGCGGCATCCAGCACGGTACGCAGCGTGAGCGCGGGCGGAATGGTCATGCCATTGCGCTTGTCGCGCAGCCGCGCTCCCGCGACCGGCACGTCGACGGTGACCAGCAACGCGTCGTACCCGGCCGCTGCCGCCCGGCTGACCAACTGCATCGACCTGTCTCGGTCTTTCCACATGTACAACTGAAACCAGTTGCGGCCGTGCGGGTTCGCCGCCTTCACATCCTCGATCGAGGCGGTGCCCATGGTGGACAGCGAGAACGGGATGCCTGCCTTCGCGGCGGCATGCGCGCCGGCGATCTCACCCTCGGTCTGCATCATTCGGGTGAAGCCGGTGGGCGCAATGCCGAACGGCAGCGACACTGGAGCGCCGAGCACCTGCCTGCCGGTAGTCACTTTGGAAACGTCACGCAGAATCGCGGGATGGAACTCGATGTCGCGGAACGCCTGTCGGGCTCGCTCGATCGACAGCTCGGCTTCGGCGGATCCGTCCGTGTAGTCGAACGCCGCCTTCGGGGTGCGCCGCTTGGCGATCCGGCGCAGGTCCTCGATGGTGAGGGCGGACGCGAGCCGGTGCTTCTTGCGGTCCAGTTCCGGCTTCTTGAACTTCATCAGCGGCGCGAGATCGTGCACCTTCGGTAGCTGCCTCTTCACGATCGTGCCCCTCCTACGGAAGCTGGTTGCGGTGGGTGATGTTTCGGCGGGTCGGTCGGCAGGACCAAGTCTCGCAATGCGTCCAGATCACCGTCACCAGGCTTTGCGCCCGGGCCTGGATCAGCACGTTGTCGACCGCATGCGACGGGGGTGGAAGCGGCTTCCGCACGCGGTGAGCGCCGCGAGGGCAATAAACAGCCTGGCGAAGCAGCCGCTTCATCGCACCATCATCGCACTCGGGCGACACGATCAGAAGGGCGGCTGGGCGAGTTCGTATCGCCGCCGGGTGACGGCTCGGTGTTCACGCCAGCGCTCGCGGAGTTCGGTGGCGTGCGGTGGCGGCGCGTAGGCGTCGGGCAGGTGCTGTTCCCACCAGGTGGGTTCATAGAGCAGGTCGAGGGCTTCATTGTCGGGGAGTTCGTCGGCGAACGATTCCGGCACCGGAGTCTGCACCGGCGTGGCGGGCTGCTCGACCGGGAGGCCCGCGACGGCCCCGGTTACCGGCGCGGTGATCCTGGCTAGTCCGCTGTGGCTGCGCCAGAGCACAGCTCCGCCCCCGAGATTCGTGCACGACCACCAACGCCGGGTCTTGAGTTGATGATGACGTTTACACAGCGGCTGCAGATTGCCCGCGATCGTCCATCCACCCCGCGCCGGGTTGTCGTGGTCGAACGGGACTTGGTGATCGACTTCGCAACGCCGCGACGACACCGTGCAACCCGGGAACGTGCACGTCGGAAACGCCGCACGCACCAGATCTGCCGTGGCTGTCGAGGGCCGATAGGTCAGTGCTCCCGGTGGGGGAACCGATTGGCCGCCATGCCCATCCGGTACCGGCACCGGTCGATCGCGCATCGAGCGCGCGATCCCGTCCAGGCGCGCACCGATGCCGATCGGGGCAGGCAGGACGGGATGCGGCGCATGCTTCGGCGGTAATCCCTGCCGGTGTTTGCGTCCGCGAGCGAGGAAATGCACGACCGTGTGATCGGGATCGGGATCGGGCTGCAACTCGGGACTGCCGCGCAATGTGTCGGCGAGCCCGCTCATCTCGGTCAGGATTGCCTGCCAGGTCGCGTCCTCGGCCAGGGTCCGCACCAACTCCGGATCCAGCGGCGACCCATCCGGGAGCGTCCCCGGATTGCGCGCGAGTCCGAGCAGGGTCTCGATATCGACCAGGATCTGCAGCAGATGCCCTCGCCGCGGGCCGGTGGACAGTCCGGCCCGGGGGCAGGCATCCGTGCCGCATTGGCATCTCAGCACCGCTTCCCCGTGCAGCAACGCCAGCAGCGCATCCGCGCGCCGATTTGTCCATGCTGCGCGGATCACCCGGGCACACACCACCGGCCAGCTCCTCGATCAACGCCGCCGCCTCAGCACCCTCCAGATCGGTCAGGCAGGCCGAGAGCCAGGACAGTCCGTTGTCCCCGCGGCGCACATACACCTTGCGCTCGAATCGACGCTTGCCCGCACGCACCTCCGCCGCCTCGTCCGGTGCGATCGCCATCCACGCCCGCCACACCGCCGCGCGCAGCGGACCCGGTGTCAACCGCGTTGCCGCGGCAAGGACTTCGCCCTCCACCGCGGTGACCGTCGCGTCGCACGCGTCGCCCAGCACCGCCGCGATGGTGCGGGCCTTCGCGTAATCCAGGTCCCCGGCGCGGAACACCGCATCGATGCGCGGTGCCCGGAAGTACAGGAACTGCGCGGTATCCACCATCGCGTTCGCCGAGGCATGCGAACAGCCCAGCGCGACCGCGACTTCCGCGAGCGCCGAACACGATTCGGCGAACGCGTCCGCACCCTCGCACGTCGCCGCGGCACTCAACCGCTCGTCCACCAACTCCGCGGCCGCGTGCACCATCCGCGCCGTCGCCGCATTCGCCTGCCGCCGGCACTCATCGAGCACAGCCAGCCGCGCATCCGGGACATCGATCAGCTCCCGCGAAGCGACAGCTACAGACCCGAACATGTGTTCTATCCTAGCTAATAGGACACTGCCCCACAAGGTTTCGATACACCGCACACGCCAACGAATCTGCTCGAACTAACTCACCGCGCGAATCGTGCGCCGCAGCCCGCTGGCTCGTAGCACCTGCCGACCGACGGCGAAGCGCACCGCTTCGGGGGTTCCGATCACCCGAACATGCCTGCGCGCCCGGGTAATTGCCGTGTAGAGCAGCTCTCGGGTGAGCAGCGACGACGATTCCGGCGGCAGCAGCACGGACACCGTGTCGTACTGACTGCCCTGGCTGCGATGGATCGTCATTGCGTAGACGGTCTGCGCTGCGGGCAGCCGCGTCGGATGAACGTGCACCACGTCCTTGCCCCGTGCGAACGCAGCAGTAAGTTCGCCGTCTGCGCGCCGGACGATAACTCCGGTGTCGCCGTTGTAGATTCGCAGCTCGTGGTCGTTCGTGGTCACCAACAGCGGCTGACCGGGGAACCAGCGTCCGGGCGTGGGTCCGCGCCCCGAATCGGTAGCGATCCATTCCGTGGCTCGCCGCGCCCACTGGTCGACGCCGTGCGGGCCGTGCCGGTGTGCACACAGCAGCCGATGCTGCTCGAGCGCGAGCAGTGCCTCGCCGGCATCCCCGTCCTCGGCGGCATCGGTCACCAGTTTCGCGGTATCCACCAGATCCCGACGAAGATCCGCCACATCGTCGGCCGGATGCAACGACACCTCGTCCGCACCACTCTGCAGCACCTCGATCGCCCGATCCGCGTTGCCGTCCCGCACCGCCACCGCGAGATCGGCGATCGCACCACGGAACCGACGACCGCGGCTGAGGCGAACGATGCCGCCGCGCAACCGATCCCGTTCCCGCCGTCCCAGTGCCGCCTCCTGCGGATCGTCCCCGCCGTCGAGATCCGCGCGCACCAGTTCGTCGGCAACCGCGTTCGGCAGCGCCCGAATCGGCCGTCCCACCAGGTCGGCCAGTACCGCGCCGGCATCCACGGAGGTCAACTGGTCCGGGTCGCCGACGAGCAGCAGACGGGCATCGGGGCGGACGGCCTCGAGCAGGCGGCACATCATCGTCAACGACACCATCGAGGTCTCGTCGACCACCACAACGTCGTAGGGCAGTCGATTGTCCTGGTCGTGGCGGAACCGGGTCCGGCTTCCCGGCTGCCAGCCGAGCATGCGATGCAAGGTGGCCGCGGACAGATCCGGCGGCAGATGCAGGTCACCCGCCTGCTCGCGAACCGACTCTTGCAGCCGCGCCGCCGCCTTACCGGTCGGCGCGGCCAGTCCCACGCGCAGCCGGGACCCGGACAGCTCGGTCAACAGCGCCAGAATCCGTGCCACCGTATGGGTTTTCCCGGTTCCCGGACCGCCCGCGATGATCGTCGTCCAGTGCGCCGCCGCCAACGCCGCCGCCACCCGCTGCCGATCCGGCGCCGGAGCCGGCTTGCTGTCATCGTTTCCGTCCCGGAACAGCGTCTCCAACGCCGCCGCAACCCGCACCGGATCGACCTCGGGATGGGAGCCTGCCCGGTCGTCGAGGATCCGGCGGATCGTCTGCTCCTGCCGGAAGTAGCGGTCCAGGTAGAGCAGCGCGCCCTCATCGGTGTCCACCAGGCGCAGCGGTCGCAGCGTCCCGTCGGCCGGATTGGCGGCACCGATCACCAATGGGCTGCGCCGCAGCGACGCGATCACCTCGTCCACATCGGGCCATGGCAGCGTCGTCACATCGATCTCGGAATCTTCGTCGAGGGACACGTCGGCGAACCGATTCAGGTCCAGGCACACCGATCCAGCGCGAACCGCGCGCACCGCCAACGCGACAGCGAGCAGCACCGCCTCGGACCGCTCCCCCGAGAGCCCGCGCAACCGAGACGCCACATGCACATCGGCAGCGGCGAGCACTCCCGCGTCGTTGAACGTGCGCAACACCCCGGTGCCGCGCTGCGCGAGTTGAGCCTCGGTCATGATCCCGCCAACAGGTCGGAGAGGGAACACACCAGCGCGGCAGGCACGTCCCATTCGAACACACCCGCTCCGGCGGGGGTGTCCGGACCGACCATGCCGCGCACGAACAGATACCTGGCCCCACCGAGGTGCTCCGCTGGGCGATAACTGGGCATCCGCCAGCGCAGATACCGGTGCAGCGCGACCAGGTAGATCAACGCCTGCAGCGGATAGTGGGCACGCAGCATCTCCTCGGCCATGCGATCGGGCGTGTAGTGCTCGACCGTGAGATCCCCGAGGCCCAGCCGGTTGGTCTTGTAGTCGACGACGAGGAAACGTGGTCCCGACACCCTCAGGACCGCATCGATGCTGCCGGTCAGGAAGCCACGCAGCGGCACCGGTTCGAGCGTGTCGAGCCGGTCGGCATAGGCCGCCATCGGATCGTCGGAGCCCAGATGGTCACGCAGCAACTCCGCGATCGCGTGCACCGTCGCCGCATTCGTCAGCGGCGCATCGCCACCCGCCAACGGAATCTCGAAGTCCAGCTCGGGCAACCGATCCGATGCCGCAATGTCCGCCAACGAGCCGCGCGCACCACCGCTCCAGTCGAACGGGGTGCGCAGCACCGGGTGCAGCGCGACGGCCAGCGCGTCCGGATCGACCTCGGCCAAGCGAGCGGCGACCACCTCCCGGCACCGCGCAACGAGTTCGGCGGGCAGATCGGGCGCCTGCGGATCGACCAGTTCGAGCACCTCGTGCACGAGCGTTCCGAACGCCGCGCCACCCGGCAACTCGTTCATCGGGGACGGGACACCGCCCCCGACGTCCGCGACAATCGGTTCGTCCTCGGGCTCGTCGGTCTTCCCCGGCGATTCGGCTTCGCTGCTCACGCCGGGTGTTTCGTGTGCGGCAGCGGTCAGTGCCGAGTAGGACGTGCGACGCCACGCGAAATCGAGTTCGCGATCGAACGCGGCGGCAACGAGCGTGGCCGGGGCGGGCTCGGCCGGGGACCACACCCGGGCGGGACGGACCTCGTCGGGAACGGGCTCGACCGAAATCAGCCCGGAGGCACCGGCCGCCCAACTCGACAGGTCCGCGGCAACGACGGAATCGGCAGGCACCTGAGCACGCCCGGGGATTCCGGAGCTACCCGGCGGGCGGCCGAAGATCATGCGGTGCAGGGGCGAAGCCGCCGTGCCCGACGACGGTGCCCACCAGATCACCACCTGGCACATGGCGCGGGTGAGCGCAACATAGAGCAACCGCAACGCCTCGCCGGCATTCTCCTCGTCGTGCCGCAGGCGGCGGTCGCGATGGTCGCGGGCACGGTCACCGCCGACATCGAGGACCCGACGGTCGTCATCGTCGTGGAAGAGCAGCGTCGCCAATTTGAACGGCTTCGCCGGATCCCAGGCGAATGGCAGGTAGACGATCGGGTACTGCAGCCCCTTGCTGGTGTGCACGGTCGCGATCTGCACGGCCTCGGCGTCGCTGTCGAGCCGCCTGATCCGGTCCGAGGAACTCTCGATGGTCGGGTCCGCGACACGGTCGGCAAGCCAGCGCGACAGCGTGGCCAGCCCCGCGGACCGCTCCACCGCGATGCGGTTGAGCAACTGTGCGACATGACGCAGATCGGTCAGTTCCCGCTCGCCGGACTCGATCGACAGCAGTCGATCCTCCAGACCCGATTGCGCCGCAAGCCGTTCGAACAGTGCAGCGAAACCCGCGTGCACGAACAGATCGGCCAGCGCGACCAGTTGCGTTCCGACCTCGGCGACCAGTTCGTCACCGCGCCGGTCGAGATCGGTTGCCGTCCAACCCAGCAGGGATGTCAGTGCCGCCCGCCGTACCCGGTCCGCGCGGTGTGGCTGTTCGAGTGCTTCGAGCACCCGAACCCAATCACCGGCACCGGCGGTCGCGAACACGCTGGTGCCACTAGCCATCACCGAGGCGACGCCCACCCGGTCCAGCGCGGCGCGCATCTCCTCGGCGCGGGCGCGAGTGGGCACCAGGACGGCGATATCGCCCGGTCCCACCGGATGTGGTTCGTCGAGGGACAACTCGACAGCGCTGTCGAGCAGCGCGACGATATCGGCGGCGACGTCCTCGATAATGCGTGGCCGCAGATTATCCACCTTCGGGAACCCGCTACCGGTCAGCTCCCCATAACCGTCCCGTCCCAGGTAGCGCAGCCGTACCGGCGGCACGCCCGCCATCCGCGACGAAGCGAGCGCCGACTCGATCGGGTGCACGACGATGTCCCGATGACCGAGCGCCGCATTGCCGTAGAGATGGTCGAGGGCCTGCACGAGACGCCCGTCGCTGCGCCAGTTCTGGGTCAGCTCCAGGTGATTGTCGGCGGCGCGGACAGCTTGCAGATAGCTGAGCACCTCGGCCCCGCGGAACGCATAGATGGCCTGCTTCGGGTCACCGACGAGGACCAACGCGCTGTGCCCGTGAAACGCCAGCCGCAGAATTTCCCACTGGAGTGGGTCGGTGTCCTGGAATTCGTCGACCAGCACAACCCGGTAGCGGGCCCGGACCCGATCGCGCGCTGCTGGTCCGTGTTCCGGGTCCGCGAGCACGTCGTGCAACAGGGAGAGCAGATCCTCGTAGTCGCGCAGGTTCGCGGACCGCTTGCGGCGCTGCACTTCCGCGCGGGCGGCCGCGGCGAACGCGACGCGATGCGCGGCAGCAGAGTCCTCGCGTTCACCTTCGGGCACGAGCATTGCCTGCCGGTCAGCTACCGCTGCCGCCGCGACGACGCCCGCGTCGCGCCGGTCGATCGCACGGTCGTCGGACTTGGCATAGCGGGCCAGATACAGGTCATCGACGACCTGGGTCACGAGATCGCCGATCGACTCGACCAACGTCGCTTCCGGCTCGCGTTCACCGGCGAAGCCGAGACCGTCGAGCATCTGCTGACAGAAGCTGTGGGTCGTCGCGATCGTCGCCGCGTCGAAATCCGACAGCGCTTGCACGAGTCGGCGGCGCCGCAGCGCAACCTCGTCGTCGTCGGCGTCGGCGAGGTGGGCGACGAGCGAGTCCGAACTGGCCCGTGCTTTCGCCGGATCAGCCAATTCGATTGCCGTCCGGACAAATCGCTCCCTGGTTCGCTCGCGCAATTCCTGGGTCGCAGCGCGGGTGAAGGTCACCAACAGCAGCTGCGGAACCGTCGCGATCCCCTCGGCCACATAGCGGGCCGCGAGCGCGACGATGGCGTAGGTCTTTCCCGTTCCCGCGCTCGCCTCCAGCACCGTGGTGCCCTCCGGTAGCGGACCGGCGATATCGAAGCGCGTCGCCCGGATCACGAGCGCGTCTCCACCTGTGCGAGGGTTTCGCAGGCGAGCAGCGGCTCCCACAGCCGGCGCGCAAGCACCCCGAATCGAGATCGCTCGGGCCACCACGCGGCCTCGTCGGACTCCGGTGACGCCGCGGCGAAATCGACGAACCGCGGCGCGGGCCCGTAAACGTGGATCAGGTGACGGTCCTTGGCGTCACCGAACGTGTCGTACCACTCCTGGGCCGCGGCTTCCTCGGCAAGCTCGACATCGGCACCGCCGGCACGCCGGTCCGCGTATACCGACGATGCTCCCGTCGCGATCGGCAACGGCGCACACAGTCCGCGGTCGCGCAGTTCGATCAGCCGCAGCAGTTCGGTCGCCGGGTCCGGCGGGATGGCGAGGGTGGATCGCTTTGCCCGCCTGCCCATTCCGCGCCCTGTCACCACCGCGGTCCACTGCGAATCCGGGCGAGCAACGGCGAGTGCGAGCAGTCGGACCCAGGCCTGGAGCCGATGCTTGGCGGCAAGCCGAGAATACGAACTGCGCGCGAGCACGGTGCCGTGCACACCGGTGACCGTGCCACTCAGGCGGCGCCCGCCGCCGAGATCGACGTCGACATCCAGGGATTCGGGTACCCCGGCATGAACCGGCAGGCAAAGCTCGGCGAGCATGTCGACGGTCCGCTCGATGTCGTCGTAGGCGTCGCGACCGAGCCGACGCGGGGGCAGCGTGCCTCGGCGCCACTCGGTGTCGCGGAACGCACCGGGCTCCACGCCGGTCAGCCGGGCGGTGAGCATGCGGTCGCCGATGTCCCATTTGTCGAGGCCGCCGAGGTCGATGGCGAGCGCGTCGGGAATGTCGTCGTCGACGTCGGGAATGCGAATCCCCAACCGCTGCCGCAGGAAACCCTGAGTCGGGTGCACCACGAAGTTCACCAGGTCGTCGAGGTTCACATCTGCGGGTGTGCGCGCGGGCAGCGGCGCCGGCAGAAACTCCGGCAGCGGGATCGGCGTGCGCATACTGGCCTGGGCGCCGGCCAGGGCCGAGCGGTCGAAGCTGAACGGCTCCGGCGCGCGGAAGTTGCGTGGGTCGAACGGCTGCAGCGGGTGCCGGTGCACTATCTCCCCGAGTTGGGTTGCACCGACGGTCCGTTCGAGAACATCGATCACCTCGCTGAGCGGGATGGCCGGTGGGCGCGGGCTTCCGGTCACCGGGTCGGCACCGGTGAAGAACAGCAGCAGACGTTCACCCGCGGACATGATCGCATCGAGCAGCAACTGGCGGTCCTCGCTGCGCGGGTCGCGCTCGCCGAGCATCGGATCCCGGGCCAGGACGTCGTCGCCGTCGACCGCACCGGTCCGCGGGTACACCTCGTCGTCGAGGCCGAGCAGGATCACGACGCGATGCGGTACCGAACGCATCGGCACCATCGTGCAGACCGTCAGCTCGCCGGTGCGGAAGTTCGATCGGGTGGGTCGCCCGGACAACCGCCCGACGAGCAGTGCCCGCATGTCGGCGAGCCGCAACTCGGTGTCGCCGCCCTGCTCGAGCGCCTCGGCGATCTCCCGATTCGTTTGGGCGCGTTGCCAACTCTGCGAGCCGGGGACGTCGGTCAGCAGATCGAGTCCAGAGCGGATCGCCTCCCGCCAGGCGTGCGCCGATTGGGTGGCGGAAAGCTTGCGCACCGTCACGTCGAGCCGATCGATGTACTCGGCGAAGCGCCCGGCCAGATCGATGTCGTTGCTGTCGACGTCATCGAGTGGGAGCGCGAGCCCGAGCCACTCCCCTGCCGTCTCATCCGCGGTCGCCCCGAGCAGCACCCGGTCCAGCGCCGCACGGAAGGTGTTCTGCGGAAAGTCGCCGAGCCCGAACGCGGACCGCTGGATCATCGCCAGGCCCCACCGGGCACCGGACTCGGCGGTCCACTGCGCCAGCCGCTCGAGATCGTCGTCGCTGAAACCGAATCGGGTGCGGACCGGCGTCGCCGCGGCGAGGTCGAGCACCTCGGTCGCCGTGATCCGCCCGTCCGCGATGGTGAACAGCACGTCGAGCACGGCCAGCACATCGTTGGTTTGATGCAACGCGCGATCGGCAAGCCGAACCCGCAGTCCGTGTGCGGGATGAACCAGCACACCCTGCCCGAAGCTGGCCCGGATCAGCGGTGCATAGGTTTCGATGTCTGGGCACATCACAATGACATCGCGCGGTTCCAGAGTCGGATCGTCGGCGAACAGGTGCAGCAGGCATTCGCGCAGCACCTCGACCTGCCGCGCCGGTCCGTGACAGACATGCACCTGCACTGTCGAGTCGGGCCCGGTCGTGGCGCGCACGGTGTCGTCGGTGGTGATCGCGTCCTGGATCCGGCCGAGAAGTGTCTGCGGCGCGGGCGGCGCGGGGTGCGCAACATCCTCGAACCCGGCGGCGCGCGACCGGAACTGCAGTTCCCGCACGTCGCGGGCCAGACTCGCGAGGAGTGGATGGCTCACCGCGAGCGCACTGTCGTCATCGCGACGACGCCGCGGAATCGTGAGCCGCGACAGGCGATCCCACATCGCCGGACTCGGATGCGGGACCCAGAGATGGACGTCGCGGTGTACGCCGAGCGCACCCAGCACCTCGAGTTGGTCGGTGGTGAGTCGGGTCGCGCCGAACACCGACAGCCGAGTCGGCAGGTCGAGCAGTTCCGGCTCGGCGGTCAGCCGCGCACGCGTGTCGCCGAGCCGCTCCGCCGGGCTGGGCACGCCGATGCGGTCGCGCAATACCCGCCACAGCATCGCCTGCCAGCGCAGGTCGTCCGGCAACGGCGCACCCGCACCGTCGGTGTCGGCCCCGCGTACCCAGTCGAGCATCAGCGCAGGCCGCTGGGCCGCGTAGCTGCGAAAGAGCCGATCCAGTTGCAGTGCGGTCGCGTACCGGCGACCCCGCCGCCGCTGCCCGTCCGGAGCGGCGTCGGTACCGAGGTGGCGGGCCAGCACCGCACACCACGGCTCGGTCAGCGAATCGTCGATCGCGGCGAGCAACGCCCACACCGTGCGCGACGGCGACCACGGGTCGTCATCGGGGTCGAGACCAAGACTACGAGCGACGGCCGTCTCCACAAGGCGTGCCGGCGCGGGGAAATCTATGTTCGCGGCGATCCCGTCGCCGTTGGTCGCCCCGAGTCGAGCCGACAGCTGCTGGTTGAGCCAGCGCTCGACACCCTTGGCCGGGACGGCGATGACCTCGCGGGCGAACGGATCCGCGAGCGGTTCCGCCAGCAGGTCCGCGAGCGCGGTCGCCAGCGTGTCGCAACGCTGCGCACGATGCAGCTTCAACAACGCCCGCACCCTCCCCGTCCGCGATCGCCGTTCCGCTGTTGCGGCTCGGGTTTCGATCCTAGGTGAGACGACCGACAGCCGATTCGCTCATGAGCAGGCGGCGCGGCTGTTGTTGGGGGACGATGATCGCGACCCGCCAAGGGCCGCTCGTCCTCACTCGCGTTCGTGTTTCAAAGGAGATCGGCGTGCGTTATCGAATATTGGCGACCTTCGCCTTCATCGCGGCACTGTTCACCGGGATGGTCGCCGCCCCCGCATCAGCTCAAACCCTCCCCACCGTTGTCCTGGTGCACGGCGCATTCGCCGATGCGACAAGCTGGGACGGTGTCGCCGCGGACCTTCGTGCTCGCGGGTATCGGGTGGTGACGCCGGACAATCCGCTGCGCGGCCCGACCTACGACTCGGGCGCCGTTCAACACACCCTCGACACAATCTCGGGACCGATCGTGCTGGTCGGCCACAGCTACGGCGGCATGGTGATCACCCAGATCAAGGATCCCGATGTGAAGTCGCTGGTCTATATCGCCGCATTCGGTCCCGCCCAGTACGAGCCGGTGATGCTGCAACTGGATCCGATCCGATACCCCGGCAGCCAGTTGCTCCCGCCCGCACTGCAGGTGAAGGTCGTCGACGACGCCACCGTGCCGGGCGGCAAGAACGTCGACGGCTATGTCGCGCCCGAGTACTTCCATTCGGTGTTCTGCCAGGACGTCAGTGATGCGACCGCGGCGACGATGTATGCACATCAGAAGTCGGCGGCCCTGTGGTCGAATCTCGAACCGAGCGGCCCGCCGGCATGGGCGAACAAGCCCAGCTGGTACCTCGTCGCCGGGCAGGATCGCGTGATCCCACCCGCATCGCAACGGGCGATGGCGAGTCGGATGAAGGCCGTGACGACCGAAGTCCCTGCCTCGCATGCCGTGCTGGTGTCGCAACCGAACGCAGTGGCCAACGTCGTGGTGGCGGCGGCCAAGTAGCGGAACGCAAAGCGAGCGGGCGCGTTGCGGGATATCCCGCGGCGCGCCCGTTTTCGTTGTCGCGACATCCATACCGCTGGTGCCGCACACTCGACATATGCCGGATGCCATCGAGCGCGCAATCGCATTGTGGGCGGGCGGTCCCCCAGCAGGAACTGGCGCCGAGGAGACCTTCCGCACGGCCTACACCGACCCGGTGCTGATCAACGGCACACCGACGACAGCGGCGGAATTGGTCGCGCGCGCGAGGTCGACGCATGCCGCTCTCGCGGATCTCGAATTCGAGATCGTCGAGCGGATCGACGACGGCGCCAAGAGTGCGGTGGTGTTCCGGCAGTCCGGCCGTCACATCGGCACGTTTCCCGGCGACGACCCTGTGCCGCCGTCGGGTGCGACCGTCACCGGAATCGGGATCGATGTGTTCACGGTCGAAAACGACCGCATCGCACAGATTTGGGTCGTCTCGGAACTCCTCGCCCGGCTCGTTCGCTGACGCGGCGCCGGCCAGCGCGAGGCGTCAGCCGCGGCGGCGCAGCACCACCGGCGCTCCGTCGCGCGGATACGGGATCGTGGTGAAGCTCCACGGCACCTCGTAGTCGGCGGGTAGGCGCCACTCGTAGTGGCGCACCATCGCGTCGATGATCGCCTTCGTCTCGAGCATGCCGAAATGCATTCCAATGCATTTGTGCGCACCGGCCCCGAACGGCATCCAGGCGAACTTGTGCGACTTGTCTTCCCGGCGCGGCTCGGCGAACCGGTCGGGATCGAAAACCTCCGGGCGCGTCCAATATTCCGGCAGCAGATGGTTCACCCAGTGTCCGACGTCGACCAGCACGCCCTTCGGGATGTAGTGCCCGAGGATCTCGGTGTCGTGCACCGACCGCCGCACCAGACCGGGCACCGGCGCGACGAGTCGCATGCTTTCCTTCACCACGAGTTCGAGCGCGGTCATCGATTCCAGCGTCGCGATGTCAATCGGTCCGTCGCCGCGCGCGAGTGATTCCTCGCGCACCCGCTGCTGCCACGCCGGGTGCTTGCCGAGGTAGTAGGCGACCGTTGTGGCGGTCGTCGTCGTGGTGTCGTGCGCGGCCATGATCAGGAAGATCATGTGGTTCACCACGTCCTCGTCGCTGAACCGATTGCCGTCCTCGTCGACGGCATGGCACAGCGCGGCGAAGAAGTCGTTGCCAGACGAAGCACGCTTGGCAGGCAACTGCCGGTAGAAGTACTCCTCGAGCACCTTGCGCCCGTTGACCCCCGCCCGCCATTTGCCGCCGGGGATCGCGATCCGGACGTAGGCGAGCGCCGCATGCGTACACGCCATGAATGCATCGTTGAGCCGCTGCCGCTCGATCCCGACGTCGGCGTCCATGAAAATGTCCGCGGCGACATCGAGGGTCAGCGCCTTGATCGTCGGATACAGCTCGACCGTCCGGTCTGTGGGCCATCGGCCGACCGCCGCGTCGGTGACCCTCGCCAACTCCTCCACATATCCCTCGAGTCGAGGCCGGGTGAACGCCTGCTGCATGAGCCGGCGGTGGAACATGTGCTCGTCGAACTCGAGCAGCAGCAGACCGCGCTTGAAGAACGGGCCGATGTAGAAGTCCCACCCCTGCCCGAACGCCTTGTCCTTGTTCGCGACAACCACCGCGGTCGCCTCGGGGCCGCAGACGAAGACGGTCGGTGTGAACATCGGCTTGGAGTAGCTCACCGGGCCCGATCGGCGGTGCACGTCGAGTTGCTGGGCTGGTCCCCAGCGCAGGTAGGACAGTCCGTGTCCGAGGATCGGTAGGCCGCGGTCGCCCGGGACCGGGCGCAGACCGCTGCCCTGCGGCGGTGCCGCAAGCTCGCCCGTCCGGTTCGGAATCGCGTGCAGCACACGGTCGACGAGGCCATCGCGGGAGAGGCCGACCAGCCGTGCGTTCTCCGGCGGGGTGGCATGCGGTCGGTGTCCGGCGGTGACCATCGCGACCTCCTTGCGACAACGCTCGTTGTCGAGGTTACGCCGCGCGGGACCACCGACCAGGTGATTTCCGGCCACCGCACAGGTCTGCCACTACGCTCGACGACGTGAGCGAACTCGCGCGGCCACCGGCTTCCGTCGGGACGCTGATCCGCGAGTGGCGATCCCGGCGCCGGTTGAGCCAGCTTGCCCTCGCTTCCCGGACCGGAGTGTCCACCCGGCACCTCAGCTTTCTCGAGACCGGGCGATCACAGCCGACGCGCGACATGCTGCGGCGACTGAGCGAGCACCTCGACATCCCGCTGCGCGATCGCAACGCGCTGTTCCTCGCTGCCGGCTTCGCGCCGGCCTATCCCGAGCATCGACTCGCCGACGTGCCGATGTCCGCGGTCACCGACGCGATCGCACAGATCCTGCGCGGGCACCTGCCCTATCCCGCCGTCGTCATCGACCGGCACTGGACGCTGATCGACGCGAACGACGCGGTGTTCACCTTCCTCGACGGGGTGGCGCCGCACCTGCTCGAGCCGCCGGTGAACGTGCTTCGGCTCAGCCTGCACCCCGATGGCATGGCCCCGCGGATTCGCAACCTCGGGCAATGGCGCACCCACCTGCTCGACCGGTTGTGGCACCAGGTGACCATTACCGGCGACGACCGGCTCGCCCAGTTGCACCGGGAACTGCAGACGTACCCGGCGCCGTCCGGCGAGGCCGCGGCGCCGACGAACGCGCTGGTGGTACCACTCGAACTGGCAACCGCTGACGGCGACACCCTGTCGTTTCTCAGCACGACGACGGTGTTCGGAACCCCGCTCGACGTGACGGTTGCCGAGCTGGCGATCGAAGCCTTCTATCCCGCCAACGGTGTGACGCGGCTATCCATCGCTACTCGAATTAACTCGGTGCCGAGCAGTGTTGGATAGGTTGACACGCCTTCTTCGCGGACGAGTACTACCGTTTGTTGGGAGCTGTCCCGGCGCGGAGCCAGCGGATGCGCCATTTGTCAGTCCGAGCGCGATCGAGAATGAGGAGCACCGAAATGACCATCCAATCCGCAACTCCACGACGGCACCACGTCGTGATTGTCGGATCAGGGTTCGGCGGCCTATTCGCGGCGAAGCACCTCAAGCGCGCCGACGTCGATGTCACGCTCATCTCGAAGACCTCGAGTCACCTGTTTCAGCCGCTGCTCTACCAAGTCGCGACCGGCATCCTGTCCGTCGGCGAGATCGCGCCCTCGACCCGTCTGATCCTGCGCGACCACAAGAACACCCAGGTGCTGCTCGGTGATGTCACCAACATCGACCTCACCAAAAATGAAGTGACCTCGGAGCTGCTCGGCAAGCAGGCGGTCACCCCGTTCGACAGCCTGATCGTCGCCGCCGGCGCGCAGCAGTCGTACTTCGGGCACGACGAGTTTGCCGACTACGCGCCCGGCATGAAGACCATCGACGACGCGCTCGAGCTGCGCGGCCGCATCCTGAGCTCCTTCGAGCAGGCCGAGCTGGCCACCACCGCGGAGGAACGTGCGAAGCTGCTGACCTTCGTCGTGGTCGGCGCCGGCCCCACCGGTGTGGAGCTCGCCGGACAGATCGCCGAACTCGCCGACCGCACGCTGACCGGCGCATTCCGCAATATCGACACCAGGGACACGCGGGTGATCCTGCTCGACGCCGCGCCTGCGGTACTACCGCCGATGGGCGAGAAGCTCGGCCTCAAGGCGCAGCACCGACTCGAGAAGATGGGCGTCGAAATCCAGCTCAACGCGATGGTCACCGGCGTCGATGCCGACGGCCTGACCGTCAAGGAGAAGGACGGCACCGAGCGCCGCGTCGACGCGATGTGCAAGGTGTGGTCGGCGGGCGTGCAGGCGAGCGGGCTCGGCAAGCTGATCGCCGACCAGTCCGACGGCACCGAGGTCGATCGGGCCGGTCGCGTCGTCGTCGAACCCGACCTCACCGTGAAGGGCCATCGGAACGTCTTCGTCGTCGGTGACCTGATGTCGGTGCCGGGCGTGCCCGGACAGGCGCAGGGGGCCATTCAGGGCGCCACCTACGCCGCCAAGAACATCAAGAAGGAGCTCAAGGGCGCCGACCCCGAGCAGCGCGAACCGTTCAAGTACTTCGACAAGGGCAGCATGGCGACGATCTCGCGGTTCAGCGCGGTCGCCCAGGTCGGCAAGCTCGAGTTCGGCGGCTTCCTCGCCTGGATCGGCTGGCTCGCGCTGCACCTGTACTACCTCGTCGGCTACCGCAGCCGGATCACCACCGTGATCTCGTGGTTCGTCACGTTCCTCGGTCGCGGCCGTGGCCAGATGGCCTCGACTCAGCAGTGGGTGACGGCGCGGCTCGCGCTCGAACAGATCGAACGCGAGAAACGCGAGGCCAAGGCCGCAGGCAAACCGCTCGATTCGCCGGCCACCGCGCAGCTCGAGGCGGCGGCGGAGCGGGAAAAAGCCGGATAGCGCCGAACCGACCACCACAACACACGCGCCAATCGATCAGGTCGGCGCGTGTGTTGCGCCCAGGTCGTGCAGCAAGCGGTGCACCACGTCGTCGTGCAGCCGGTAGGTCATCTTCTTTCCGTCGCGTTCCACTGCGACCCAGCCTTGATGGCGCAGCAGTCGCAGGGCCTGCGAGACCGTCGTCGGACTCATCGACAGGGCGGCCGCGAGGTCGGTCACGCAGATTCCGGGCGCGCGGTGCATGCCGAGCAGGATCCGCAACCGGGTGGTGTCACCCAGCAGCTCGAACCGACGCACCCACAGGTCCAGGTCGGTTGCCGCACTGACCGCGGCGCGCGCCTGCTCGACGTGCCCCGCGTCGAAGACGCGCTGATCACCCGCGTCGAACACGCGCTGATCCTCCCGATCCGACATATTCACACCGTATCGGGCCGATGTTCCAGACGCGCCCCCATCCACGTGGTCAGGCTGCCGCCGCCCGCCAACGGGAGTCGCGCGCTGCGCAGGCCCTCGAACTGCGCGGGGCGGGTATCGGGATAGACGAGTTCGCTCACCATCGCCCGCGGCGCGTCCAGTACGTCATCGGTGACGGCGCCGCAGCCCAACGACACCGTGTGCCGCAACAGCGGCCGGGCGTCGGCGTCGGCGACGAGTTCCCCCGTGAAAGCTCCCCCGTTCTCGCCCGACCGGCCCAGCTGGGTGCGTTCGCGCAGTCGCAGCCGAGCCCCGGCACCCAGGCCGACCACGGTCAGCGACGAATGCTCCGCACCGCCCGCGACGACCATCGGCGCCGGATCGAAATCGAGGCAGCCGCCGTCGGCGACGTCGAGCACCCAGCGCGACGAGGACGACAGGCAGCCGCGTGCCGGCAGCGCGATCGTGGCCGCCACCGCGCGGACCTGCAGGTGCGCGCCGGCTTCGACCTCGACGACGAGGTCGATATGGTCACCGCCGAGCGGAGTGGCCGCGGTACCGATCAGGTGCAGCCGGTGCGGTCCGGTCGCGCGGGCATCGAGCCCCCCGCGGGCGAACACCCGCGGCCGCCGGTCACGGCTGGCGACGATGCGGAGCTCAGTTCGCAACTGGTGTGCTCAGCTGTTCGCGCACCCACTCGAGCACCGGCCCGGCGGTGGGGTCGACGGTGAGCGAAATGAGCGCGGTCGGCCTGCCCTCGCGGACCTTCGCGGCGTCGCGTTCCATCACCCCGAGATCGGCGCCGACGAGCGGAGCGAGATCGGTCTTGTTGACCACCAACAGGTCCGAGAACGTGACGCCCGGACCGCCCTTGCGCGGCACCTTGTCCCCGCCTGCGACGTCGACGACGAAAACCTGCACGTCGATGAGCCCGGAAGAGAACGTCGCGGTGAGGTTGTCACCACCGGACTCGACGAGGATCAGATCCAGCGGCGGGTTGCGTTCGATCAAATCGTCGATCGCGTCCAGATTCGCGGTGATGTCATCGCGGATCGCGGTGTGTGGGCAACCGCCGGTCTGCACGGCGGCGATCCGCTCGTCGGGCAGCACCGCATGCTTGCGCAGGAAGTCGGCATCCTCGGTCGTATAGATGTCGTTGGTCAGGACCGCCAGTGACAGGTCGTCGCGCAGCTGTCTGCACAGCGCGGCCACCAGCGCGGTCTTACCCGAACCGACCGGGCCCCCGACGCCGATGCGCAACGGTTCGCCGGGGCGGCGGACCCGACGCGGTCTGTCGTGGATGTGCGCGTGCGGCTCGCCGTCGAGCAGGTGCGGTGGCATGGGTGGTCCCTTCTCACGAAACGAAAAGCGGTCGATCCCGGACGGTATGGCGCTGCGCCAAGACGTCGAGCAATGGGTCGGACACGGCCGCGAGCCCGCGGGCCGCAGTGGCGGCGATCTCGTCGCACAGCGGGGCGAGGCGCAGCGTTGCGGCCGTGACGTCGGCCGGGTCGAGCGCAAGCAGGCGCTGCGCGGCGGTGGCCGACCCGGTCATGGTCTGGTACACCAGGACCGCGGCGGTTTCGTCCGGACCGGCGCCGCAGCAGCGTCCGACCGCGCCGGTCACCACCGGGCCATGTGGTTTCGCGCCGAGCGTCGTCCAGTCCTGTTCGGGCCAGGCGTGTTTGGCCAAGCGCAGCAGCCCGCGGCCTTGGGCCCGCGATGCCGCCCGTGCCGCCGGCGACGGGGTTCGGGCATCCGTCTCGGCGTCGGCAGCATCGAATTCGAGGTTTCCTGCGCACACCGCCGCGGCGATCGACGCACCCACGAGACCGGTGGTGCGGATGCGCCGGCGCAGAAACGCCTCGACGGTGTCGAGGTCGCGGACCAGGCCGGAGGCGACGGCTTCCTCCACGCCGCCCGAGTGGACGTGGCCACCCGCGGGCAGTCTCGAATCGGCAAGCACGAACAGGGTGGACAGCTTCACGGCGCGACGCTCAGAACAGGAAATAGCGCTGGGCCATGGGCAGTTCGGCGGCCGGCTGCTCCTGCCACACTTCCCCGTCGATGCGCACCGTGAATGTGTCGGGCTCCACTTCGATCCGTGGCTGGGCGTCGTTGTGCGGCATGTCGGCCTTGCCGCGGTTGCGAACGTTGCGCACCGGCACCAGCTTTCGTGTCACGTTCAGCCGATCGGCCAGGCCGTCCTCGATCGCCTGCTCGGAAACGAAATGCACCGACGTCGCGGCCGCCACGGGCGGCGCCGCACCGAACATCGGCCGCGGCAGCACCGGCTGCGGGGTCGGGATCGACGCGTTCGCATCGCCCATCGCGGCCCAGGCGATCGCCCCGCCCTTGATCACGGCATGCGGCCGGACACCGAAGAAGGCCGGCTCCCAGAGCACGAGGTCGGCGAGCTTGCCCACCTCGACCGACCCGATCTCGCCCTCGAGGCCGTGCGCGACGGCGGGGCAGATCGTGTACTTCGAGATGTAGCGCTGCACCCGCGCATTGTCGGCGGGGCCGTCGCCCGCAAGTGCACCGCGCCGGCGTTTCATCACGTGCGCGGTCTGCCAGGTCCGCAGCACGACCTCGCCGATCCGGCCCATCGCCTGCGAGTCGCTGCCGATCATCGAGATGGCGCCCAGGTCGTGCAGGAGATCCTCGGCCGCGATCGTGGACGGCCGAATCCGGCTCTCCGCGAACGCGAGATCCTCGGGGATGGATGCACTGAGGTGGTGGCAGACCATCAGCATGTCCAGGTGCTCGGCAAGCGTGTTCACGGTGTGCGGGCGGGTCGGGTTGGTCGAGGAGGGCAGCACATTCGCATGCGCGGCAACGGTGATGATGTCGGGCGCGTGCCCGCCGCCGGCGCCCTCGGTGTGATAAGCGTGGATCCCCCGCCCTGCGATGGCCGCCAGCGTGTCTTCGACGAAGCCGGCCTCGTTGAGGGTGTCCGAGTGCAGCGCGACCTGCACCCCGGCAGCGTCCGCGACCGTCAGGCACGCGTCGATCGCGGCGGGCGTCGAACCCCAGTCCTCGTGCAGCTTGAAACCGGAAGCGCCGCCGCGCAACTGCTCCCACATGCTCTCGGCACTGACCGTGTTGCCCTTGCCGAGCAGCACGATGTTGCACGGCCAGTGATCGGTCGCCTCGAGCATGCGCGCGAGATGCCACGCACCGGGCGTCACCGTGGTCGCCTTGCTGCCTTCCGCGGGGCCGGTGCCGCCGCCGATCAGCGTGGTGATGCCACCGCCGAGCGCCTCCTCCATCAGCTGCGGACAGATGAAGTGCACGTGGCAGTCGATGGCACCCGCGGTCAGGATGCGACCGTTTCCGGCGATGATCTCGGTGCCCGGCCCCACGACGAGATCGGGATGCACCCCCGACATCGTGTCGGGATTGCCCGCCTTCCCGAGCGCGACGATCCGGCCGTCGCGAATCCCGACGTCCGCCTTGATGATTCCCCAGTGGTCGATGACCACGACACCGGTGATCACGGTGTCGGGCGTGCCTTCCGCGCGGGTGGCGCGGGCCTGCCCCATCGATTCGCGCAGCACCTTGCCGCCGCCGAACACCGCCTCGTCGCCGGCGCGTCCCGGACCGCCGCTGCGATCCTCGGTGATCTCGACGAACAGATCGGTGTCCGCGAGCCGAATCCGGTCACCCGTTGTCGGGCCGAACAATTCGGCATAGCGGGCGCGGCTCAGCCTCGTCATGGTGCTTCTCCTTCGCCATCCAGCCGCCCGGGCGGTTGCAGGCTCAGGCCGTACACCTCCCGCGTGCCGCCGATCGGGACCAGCGAAACCGTCTGCCCCAGGCCTGGTTCGAACCGCACCGCGGTGCCCGCCGGAATGTCGAGCCGCAGGCCGTGCGCGGCGGCGCGATCGAACGCGAGCGCCGAGTTCGCCTGGGGGAAGTGCACATGGCTGCCAACCTGCACGGGCCGGTCACCGGTGTTGACTACGTCCAGCTCGATCCGCGGCGCACCCGGATTGAGTTCGATTTCGCCTTCGGCGCAGCGGTATTCGCCGGGAATCATGCGCTCAGCCGATCGGGTGGTGCACGGTCACGAGCTTGGTGCCGTCCGGGAACGTGGCCTCCACCTGCACATCGGGCAGCATCTCCGGCACACCCTCCATCACGTCCGCGCGGCCGAGCACCTCACGGCCCGACGCCATCAGCTCGGCAACCGACCGCCCGTCGCGCGCGCCCTCGAGTACGTGGTCGGTGATGATCGCAACGGCCTCGGGGTGGTTGAGCGCAAGCCCGCGTTCCTTGCGCCGCCGGGCGAGGTCTGCTGCGTAGCTGAGGAGCAGTCGCTCCTGTTCGTGCGGCGTCAAGCGCATGCGGCCTCCTTACCGGCGGGTGAAGGTCATTCTGGCACGCGTTCGCACGGCGGGCAGGTCGGCGATTTGTGGCAGGTGAATGCGAGCCGCGCGCAGTCGGGACGACGAGTTCGGTCATATCCCCCGCGTGAAACCGACCAGCGGCACACCGGGCGCGATCAGCCCTTGGGGTTCGTCATGTTCTGCAGGCGCACCTGACCGCGGGCCACGGTGCGGCCCTGCTCATCGGTGATGACGACCTGCCACAACTGCTGCGACCGCCCGCGGTGGATCGGGCTGGACTCGGCGTAGAGCGTGCCGGACTCGACCGCACGCAGAAAATCGGTGTTGTTGTTGACGCCGACCACGTGCCCACGATCGCCGAGCCACACCGCGCCGCTGATACTGGCTACGGACTCGATCACCGTGCAGTAGACACCGCCGTGCACGATCCCGAACGGCTGATGCTGCTGCGGAGTCACTACCCACTCGGCCTTGATGCCATCGGGGGAAACGTCCGTAAAGCGGAAACCGACGAAACTGTCGAAGCCGCGGGTCGGCAACTCGGCGAGCTGTTCGAGGGTGGCATTCGCGGGATCGGTTGCGGCAGTGGGCCGGTCGGGGTGGGTCACGTTCGAAACTCCTGTCTTCGCTCCGCCCGAATCGGTCGCGGACGGCCCGCCCGAAGCCACTTCCGGCGGCCCTGACAGCAGATCACAATGGTGCGCGGAGAAATGCGACGGGCCCTCCGCCGGTTGGCGGGGGCCCGTCGCGGGAAGGACCGGGGGTTCCTGCAGCCCTCAGGTACGCCGGCGCGGTCCACATGCTCGATCTGACTATAGGTCAGGCTTACCTAACTATGCAACCCCTTTCTGGCGAACCGGGAGACCGCGGTCGGTCATCGCGTCCAGGAGGGCCTGGCCGCGGCGTGCCGAGGGGCGACCACCGGCCCTTACGAGGGGCGCCACGGCCGACCGGGAGCGAATCGGCACATGTGTCGACGCACCGAGGACCGCCTCGCCGACCATGCCCCAGAATCGATCCGCGTCGAATCCGGTGCAGCCCGCCAGGCGCTCGTACACCGCGTGGAGCGCGGTGCTGCAGCGATGCGCCAACCAGACGGTCAATGCTTCCTCGCACGGGAAGGTGCTGACGCCCGCACGATCGGCCCATGGATCGCCGGTGAGCACGCGCAGTCGGGTATCCGCGATGCCGGCCCAGTCGATGCCGCCGTCGCTGTCGTTGTGGACCCAGAGGTTTTCCAGGCCGGGATCCCAGGCCCGCCCCTCCAGCACGAGCAATGCCACCACCCGCCCGACTATCGCGTGGATCAACGACATCGCAACGACATCCGCTGCCCGGTCCCGGACACCGAGATCGTCGACTGCGCGGGCGTACATGATTTCGACCCGGCCGCTGCGGACTCCGCCGGCAAGTTGCCACCAACGGCGACGACCCTCCTCCGCTACCGCCGCAACCGCATAGGCCCGGGGATAGTCCGGTTGCAGACCGCGCAAGCGGGCGCATGACTCCGCGAACGGTGCGCGATCCTGCTCGAGCAGGGGAACGGGGACGATTTCGAGCATCGAGATCTCCTCGGCCTGGACGGAATTCGAACTAAGATAGGCTAGGCTTACCATACAAATGACCGAGACCGATACTTCTTCACGGACCCGTCAACCCGGCGCCGGTCCCGCGGCGGCGCCTGCCCTGACCCGCCGCGCAGGCGCCGCCGCAGCGGATGGCGCATTGCTCGTCGCGCCCCTGCTGTGTGGCTGGTACTTCCTCGCCGCGATCGACGACGGGTCGGGGAGCAGACAGTCCGACCAGCTGGTATTCGGCGCGCTGGCGGTGTGTGTCAGCGCGGGCCTGCTGTGGTGGAACCGGGGCGTACGCGAGGGCCGCGGCGGCGAGACGGTCGGAAAATCCTGCCTGCGGCTGACCACCCGCAACGCCGAATCGGGTGGACCGATCGGAACGCGCGCGGCGCTGCGCCGCCACGGCGTCGATGTCCTGATGCTCGGCGGCCTGCGCGCACTCGCGACAGCGGATCGCCGCACCCGCGGTGACCTCCGGGTGCACAGCGAAGTTGTGCACCGCCGCGTCGCGCGCGAAGCCGGTTTCACGCCCCTTCCGCCCACCACCTCGGCGGCAATCGTGCGGCGGCGCAGGCTGTTCGGTCTGGCGGCGCTCATCGTCGTCGGCGGCCTCGTCGTGCTCGCCAGCCTCGCCGTCGGCGCGCAGCCGATGAGCATCGGGCAGGTCTACCACGCATTGTTCGAGGCCACCGGCACAGCGGCCGACGAAGTGGTCCGGTCGCTTCGGATCCCGCGCACGGTGCTCGGCCTCATCGTGGGCATCGCACTCGGGATTGCCGGCGCCCTGATCCAGGGCCACACCCGCAATCCGCTCGCCGACGCCGGCCTGCTCGGTCTCAACGCCGGTGCCGCGTTCTTCGTCGTGATTGCGATCCATCTTTTCGGCATCACGACGTCGAGTCAGTACATCTGGTTCGCCTTCGCGGGCACCCTGGTCGCGAGCGTCGTGGTGTTCGGCGCCGCCTCGATCGGCGGTGGCCGGGCGACGCCGCTGAGTCTTGCTCTGGCCGGCGCCGCCGTGACCTTCTTCCTGCAGGCGATGACCAATGCCGTGCTCCTCGTCGACTCGGGTGCGCTCGACAGCTACCGGTTCTGGGTCGTGGGGTCGCTGTCGGGGCGCGGCGCCGATGTTTTCTGGCAGGTGTTGCCCTTCATCGTCGCCGGTGTAGTGCTCGCGCTGGCTTCCTCCCCCGGCCTGAACACGCTCAGCCTCGGCGACGACGTGGCGCGCTCGCTCGGCTCGAACATCGCACTCACCCGAGTGGTCGGCATCGTTGCCGTGACCCTGCTCGCCGGCGCCGCCACGGCCGCGTGCGGTCCGATCGCGTTCATCGGCCTGGTGGTCCCGCACGTCGCGCGGGCGATCACCGGCCCGGACTATCGGTGGCTGGTCCCCTACTCCGGCCTGCTGGGTGCAATTCTGATCCTCTTCGCCGACGTCGTCGGCCGCGTCGTCGTGCGCCCCGGCGAACTACAGGTCGGTATCGTGCTCGCGGTGATCGGCGCGCCGTTCTTCATTGCCGTGGTTCGCCGCCGGAAGTTGGTGCGGCTGTGACGGTCGGATTGGTGCGAAAGACGAACGCGACCGCCGTCGCTGCGGCCCGGCCCGCGCTCCGGCTCGGCCCGTTGTCACTGGTCCGGCGACCACGGATGGTGGCGGTCTCGGCACTGCTGGTGACCTTGCTGCTGGTGCTCGCCTGTGTCGACATCGCGGTCGGCGAGTTCGCGATCCCGCTCGGCGATGTCGTCGAGGTGCTCGCCGGCGGCGGTACGAAGTCACAACACTTCATCGTCACGGAACTGCGCATGCCGCGGGTGGCCACCGCGGTACTGGTCGGGGCCGCGCTCGGCATGGCGGGTGCGATCACCCAGTCGATTCTGCGCAACCCGCTGGCCAGCCCGGACATGCTCGGCATCACCTCCGGTGCCAGCGTCGCGGCTGTTGCGCTGATCGTGTCCGGCGGCGGCGGTTCCGTCACCGGCGCACTCGCCGCGGTCGGTCTGCCGGTGGCCGCGCTGATCGGCGCGCTCGCCACCGCCGTCGCCATTTATCTACTGGCCTGGCGAAGCGGCGTCGAGGGCTACCGGCTCGTACTCATCGGCATCGGGATCAACGCCTTCCTGGTCGCGGTCGTGAGCTGGCTGCTGATCTCGGGCCGCATCATGGACGTGTCGAAAGCGCAGGTCTGGCTCAACGGCTCGCTGGCCGAGTCCGACTGGTCGCGCGTCGTCCCGTTGGGTGTGTGCTTCGCGGTGATCGCCGCCGCCGTGCTGGTCTCGGCACGCACGCTGGGGGCGCTCCGATTCGGCGACGACACGGTGCGCTCGCTCGGTCTCGGGCTGCAGAGCAGGCAGGGCCTGCTACTCCTCGCCGCCGTGGTCCTCGCCGCCCTGGCCACCGCGGCAGCAGGTCCGGTCGTTTTCGTGGCGCTCGCCGCACCCCAGATCGGCCGGATGATGCTCCGATCCGAGGGTGAGCCGTTGATAGGTTCGGCGCTGACCGGCGCAATTCTGGTGGTAGGCAGTGACGTCATCGCACGCACCGTGCTGCCCATCGAACTGCCCGTTGGTGTGGTGACGGCGGCTTTCGGCGGACCCTTCCTGCTGTATCTGCTCATCCGCACCAACCGAAAGGCGACCTGATGGAGTCCGCAGCATGACCGACGCCGAATCCCGCATCTCGGCTGCCGGTGTCACCCTCGGATACGGCGAGCGGATCGTTGCCGAGGGACTCGACCTCGACGTGCACACCGGCGTCGTCACGACGGTGATCGGGCCCAACGGGTGCGGAAAATCGACGCTGCTGCGGGCGCTGGGCCGACTGCTACGACCGCAGTCCGGCCAGGTCCTGCTCGACGGCAAGGCGATCGGCTCGATGCGTACGCGCGATGTTGCGCGGGTGCTCGGCATCCTGCCGCAATCGCCAACGGCGCCCGAGGGTCTCACCGTCGCCGATCTGGTCGCACGCGGGCGCCATCCGCACCAATCCTGGATTCGGCAGTGGTCGGCGGCCGATTCCGACGTAGTGACGCACGCGCTGGAACACACCGGCATCGCCGATCTCGCCGACCGCCCGCTCGACGAGCTCTCCGGCGGCCAGCGTCAGCGCGCCTGGATCTCGATGGCGCTCGCGCAGGGCACCGACATCCTGCTGCTGGATGAGCCGACCACGTACTTGGATCTCGCGCATTCGGTCGAGGTGCTCGACCTCGTCGACCGGCTACACGAGGAGATGGGCCGCACCATCGTGATGGTGCTGCACGACCTCAATCTCGCCGTGCGATACAGCGATCAGCTCGTCGTGATGGCCGACGGGCGGATCGTCACGTCCGGTCCGCCGACCGAGGTGATCTCCGCCGAGTTGCTGCGCGAGGTGTTCGGTCTCGACGCCGCCGTTGTGGACGACCCGGTGTCGGACCGACCGCTTATTGTGCCGATCGGAACCCGCCACGTGTACGGCAAGGTCGGCTGCGAGCAGCCCCTGAGCGCCGTCGTGAACGGCGCGCGCTGACGAGCGCACCGCCTACCGGTCGAGCAGTCCCCGCACCAACCGCATCCCCTCGCCGAACGTCACGTCCGGCAGGTAGGCGTGCCCGATGGCGGTGCCGATGCTGGGCAGCGCGGCCGGGTCGGGGTAGCACATGAACACCGGCTCGTAGCGTGGCTGGAACTTCGCCTTGAACGCCAGCAGAGAACGGAACCCGTAGATCGGTTCGAGTGTGCGGCCGAGGATGTCGAGCAGCCGGTCGAGGGCGGGCTGGCCGCCGGCCGGCCCCTCGTCGACCTTGGCCAGTGGGGCGCCGGACAGGCTGACGAACTCGGCGCCCTCATCCTTGAGCGAGAGGGCCGCCGAGGCGATCAGGAATTCCATTGCCGGCCGGAAGCCGTCGGTCCGCCTGCGCATGAAGTCCAGCGTCCAGCCGACCACCCGGCCCTGCCGATAGACGGGCAGCCACGAGGTGACACCGTGCACGGTGCGGTCCGCGTCCACCGCGAGCAGACAGCGCACGTCGGGATCGTCGACCTCCTCGAGCCCGCCGAGGGTGAAGCCCATCTCCGGCATCCCCTTGTCCGACACCCACTCCTCCGAGATCGCGGTGATCTGGTCGGTGAGTGCGAGCGGCGCCGTGCCGAACCGGATCCATTCCGCGGTCACGCCCGACTTCTTGGCCCGGTTGATGGCGGTTCGCACGTCCTGAAACTTCTTCCCGGTGAACGCGAGCTCATCGAGATCGAGCACGGTTTCCTCGGCGACCTGCAACACGCTCCAGCCGAGGTCGCGGGCGATCGCCTCCGCAGTCGCCGCCACCGAGTAGAAGCACGGCGTCCAGCCGTTCGACGCGGCGAACTCGGCAAACCCGATGATGGCTTCCCGCAGCCGATCCCGCCGCCCGACCGGCTGTCCCGTGGTGAGCGCGACACCACCGATGACGCGGTAGGCAACGTAGCTCTCCCCGTCGGGAGCGAACCAGTGTCGATTACCCCGCCACGTGGTCATCCAGGACAGCGCGCTGCCCTCGCCACGGCGCAATAGCTCCCGAGCCCGCTCGGTGGCTTCGGTTTCCGAGCCGTAGGCGGGTGCGAGGAACGAACCGAGCAGCAGCACACACAGCGTCAGCCAGAAGATCACCCCGGTCCAGTCGAACAGCAGGGTCGCGATCGGACTGTCCGGCAGGAAGCGCGGATCGAGCCACTGCAGATAGACCGGTGGGATCAGGCGCAGCGGGAAGTCGCCCAGCAGGCCGGCGAACGTCGCGTCCTGCTCGAAACTGCGCCGGATCGCGACACCACCGAGCACGTAGACCACGCCGAGCGCGACCGTCACACCGACCAGGATGAGCAGCCGGCGGCGATAGGTCCCCTTCGGGGCGGACACGGTGAACAGACGCCGCGTCCACAACAACAGCACGAGCATCGCCAGCGGCGTCAGGAACGGAACGATCGTCCGGTATGCGGTCGGCGAGGCCAGTACGTAGAACACGGAATCCGAATCGCTGGGAAAGAACCGCCACAGGTAGTTCGCCAGCGACAGCGCGAGCAGCACCGTCTGCGCGACGACCGCTGCCCACCAGGCGAATCGGCGGCCCCGCCGCAGGCCGTCGCACAACACGAGCAACGCCAGCATCGGCATCAGGCTCAGCACGGTCGGTCCGACACCGCCGAGCCGCAGATCGAGTTGGCCGCGCCGGCAGTCGTCGCTGCCGCGCGCGTTCGAACACAGCTCGACAACCTCGCCCGGTGTATCGGGCACACCCCGGAACAGTTCGCGCAGCACCGCGAACGGTCCGACTGCGTTCGGCGACAACGCGGCCAACGCGGTGCCGACGATCGTCGCCGCCATCACCAGGGCGACCAAAACCCGGCCTTCTCGGCGAGTTCCGGCGCGCAACGGCCCGCGCGCGGACCTGCCGACGATCGCCGGTCCCAGCAGCAGACCGACGATCGCCGCGCCGAGCCGGGCGATGTCCTCGAGGTGCCCGCCGAACAACGCGAGCGTGACGAGCAGCGCGAACAAACCAACCCGCGTCCGCCGCCGCCACAGCGTTTCCATCCGGGCGCTGGCCACCATCGCCGTCCCGACTATCCACGTCGTCGGGCTCATCGCGGTGCCGATGTGCAGCCGAAAACCCCAGTCCTCGTCCATCGCCTTCGCCGCCCAGGCCAGCAGCAGTGCCACCAACGAACCGATGACCTGCGTCGAGACCGCGGCGAGGGCGAACCTCGCCGATCCCATCCGCTGCTCGACCGGTGCGGCGATCAACAGCACCAGCAGGGTGGCGACGAGGTAGCCGGCGAGATTCGGCGCAAACAACCCCGAGGTCAGCAGCGTCCACCACTTGCCGTGCTCGATCGCACCGACGCTGAGAGCGAAGTCGGACCGGACGGTGTGCGTCGCGCGCAGCACACTGCCGGTGGCGATGGCCAGCACCCAGACCAGCACGATCGCGCCGACCGAGACGGGCGCGCGCCGCACACCGCCTGCCGCGATTCCGCCGAGCCGCAGCGATTCCCGCCGCACCGACGACACAAGCGTCTGCGCCCGGGCATGCGGTGTGCTCACGGGATCAGACCGAGCCGCTTGGCCAGCCAGTCCATCGAGGCGCGCAGTGCGGCCGTCCACACCGCGAAGCTGTGCCCACCCGGTACCTCCAGATAGACAACCTCCATGCCGGCCCCTTTCGCCGCTGCCGCCATCTTGCGCTGACCGTCGCGGTACTCGTCGTCGCCGGCCCCGACGACGAACATTCCCGCCGAGCCCGAGAAATCGCGCGCGGTCAGCAGATCCAACGGATTCACCTTCCGGAACGCGGCATCGTCGCCGCCGAACGCGGCGTCGACCGTGCGCTGCCTGTCCCCCAGTGTGGGTTCGACCTGACCGGAAAAATCGAGAAACGTGGGGTACACGTCCGGATGGTTGGTCGCCAGCTGGAGCGCGCAGGTGCCGCCGTAGGACAGCCCGCCGACCGCCCAGGACCGCGGGTTCGGATCGACCTGCAGGTGTGCCTTCACCCAGTTCGGCACGTCGACGGCGAGATAGGTGTCGACGTTGCCGAGCCGCGAATCCATGCACAGCGGGTTGGCCAGCGTGGAACCGGTCCCGTCGGCGACCACGACAACGGGCGCCAATCCGTCATGTGCGGCTGCGAAGTCGTTCATCGTGGTGGCCAGCCCGCCGGACTTGATCCAGTCGTCCGGCTCCCCGGGCTGGCCCGCCATCATCACCAGCACCGGCAGCAGGGCGCGCGGGTCGGTCAGGTACGCGGGCGGCAGATAGACCCGCGCCGGCCGCGCCGCGAATCCCGATTTGTCCCCCGGGATCGACACAGACGTCACGTCACCCGTACTCGGCATTCCGGCCGGCGCCTGCCAGACCGAGTCCAGGGGGCGCCCGGTCACGGTCGTCGCGGTCGGGCCGGGCACCGCGGCGAAGTCCACCTCGTGCGCGTTCGACATGCCGAGCGCGGTCCGCAACGTCGGGTAGTAGGCGAACACCCGATTGATCTGCGAACTCGCCGCGAGCACGACGGCGAGCACCGCGACCACGGTGAGGACGCGTCCCGGCCAGTGCCGTGCCGTGAGAATGCGCGGGACGAGCAGGGCGATGGCGGCGATCGCGACGCCGATCCAGACGTACACCTCGGTCTCGACCGGATCGGGGAACGGGCGCCACCAGTTCTCCACGATCTGATAGGCGAGCAACGTCACCAGCGTCGCGCCGATAAGGCAGGCCGGCAGCGCTAGGTAGTAGTACCAGCGTCGTTGTGCGACGAGCAGCCAGACTGCCCCGAGTGCTCCGATGGCCAGGACCACGGTCGGTAGCGCACCGCTGAGCAACGAGATATCGGTAATGGTCTCCACCCACCGAACCTTCACATAGTCTGGTGCGCCCCCGATTTCGACCTGCGTGAGGCATGTCACCTTAACGTGAACTTGACTACTACAAAAAGTAGTACGCCATTGTGTCGGAGGTTCCGTAGACTGCTGTTCATGGCGCGATTGGGTGAGCTCGAGAAGGCGGTGATGGACCACCTGTGGTCCACGGATGAGCCGCAAACCGTACGGCAGGTTCACGAGGCACTGGCCGCGCGTCGCGAGCTTGCTTACACCACGGTGATGACGGTGCTGCAGCGGTTGGCGAAGAAGAACCTGGTCACCCAGCAACGCGACGATCGCGCCCACCGGTACGCACCGGTGAACGGGCGCGATGAACTGGTCGCGAGCCTGATGGTCGACGCTCTCGCGCAGGCCGACGAATCCAGCGGCCGGGCGGCCGCGCTCATGCACTTCGTCGGCCAGGTCGGCGCCGACGAAGCCGCGGCATTGCGGGCCGCACTCGCCAAGCTCGAGGCGGCCGACGGCCCGTCGACACCGGACGTGGCAAAGGACTCGCCGAAAGATCGGTAACCTGGGCGGCAATGAACGTCGCAGCCCCCGTCTTCGCCGCACTCGCGCTGGTGCTCACGGGTCCCGTACCGATGGCGCTGAGTCGGGCGCGCTGGACCCATCGCGCGCCGCGAGCCGCGTTGGTGCTGTGGCAGGCGGTGGCCATTGCCGCAGTGTTGTCCGCCTTCGGCTCGGGTCTCGCGATCGCGAGCCAGTTGCTCGTCCCCGGCCCGGACGGACGTCCGACCACCTCCCCCACCAGGGAAATCGATGCGCTCGGCGCGCCGCTGTGGACGCTCTCCGTCATCGTCTTCGCGCTCACCGTCTTGATCGGTCTCCGACTGATGTATGCGGGCATCCGCGTGGGGGTCCGCACCCGGCGACGGCGTGCTCGGCACCGCATCCTCGTCGACCTGCTCGACCGCGCTGATTCGCCGGTCGCCCGCTCCCGCCGCGCCGATTCGCCGGTCGCCCGCGCCCGCTCGTCCTATGTGCGGGTGCTCGACATGCCCGAACCGATCGCCTACTGCCTACCCGGCGTGCGGCGCCGCGTGGTGCTCAGCGAGGGCACGTTCACCAGCCTCGGCGACCCGGAACTCACCGCGGTGCTCGCGCACGAGCATTCGCATCTGCGGGCGCGCCACGACCTGGTGCTGGAATTCTTCACCGCCGTGCACGAGGCGTTCCCGCGGTTCGTCCGTAGCGGGTCCGCGCTCGGTGCGGTGGCCTTGCTGATCGAGCTGCTCGCCGACGATTCTGCGGTCCGGGCCACCGGACCGACGCCGGTCGCTCGCGCCCTGGTGGCCTGCTCGAATTCGGTTGCGCCGCAGGGTGCGCTCGGCCTCGGTGGAACCAGCACGCTGCTGCGGGTGCAACGCCTCGGCGAGCCCGCGGCCCGGCGCCGCATCCCCGCCATCGCCTATCTCGGCTCGGCGGCCATCCTCGTGCTGCCGACGATCGCGGTGGCGGTGCCCTGGCTCGTCGAACTCGAGCGTCTGTTGCGCGGCTGATCCACCGGTTCTACCGGGCGTGCCCTCGCGCACGCGGTCTGAGAAGCTGTAGCGCATGACCACTTCCGCTGATTCCGCGCGCGCCCAGATCGGGGTGACCGGCCTCGCCGTCATGGGCAGCAACATTGCTCGCAACTTCGCTCGTCACGGTCACACCGTCGCGCTGCACAACCGCAGTGTCGCCAAGACCGACGCACTGTTGCACGACCACGGCAGCGACGGCGACTTCGTCCGCACCGAGACGGTCGAGGAGTTCGTCGCGGCGCTGCAGAAGCCGCGTCGCGTGCTGATCATGGTGAAGGCCGGCGACGCCACGGACGCGGTCATCGAGGAACTCGCGGCCGCCATGGAAACCGGCGACATCATCATCGACGGCGGCAACGCGCTCTACACCGACACGATCCGGCGCGAGGCGTCGCTGCGCGAGCGCGGGCTGCACTTCGTCGGCGCGGGCATCTCCGGCGGCGAGGAGGGCGCGTTGAATGGTCCGTCGATCATGCCGGGCGGCCCGAAGGAGTCCTACGACTCGCTCGGCCCGCTGCTCGAATCGATCGCCGCCCAGGTGGACGGCACCCCGTGCTGCACGCATATCGGCCCGGACGGCGCGGGCCACTTCGTGAAGATGGTGCACAACGGCATCGAGTACGCCGACATGCAGCTCATCGGCGAGGCGTACCACCTGTTCCGCGAGGCGCTCGGCTTCGACGCTGCACAGGTCGCCGAGGTCTTCGGCGAATGGAACTCCGGTGACCTGGACAGCTACCTCATCGAGATCACCGCCGAGGTCCTGCGTCAGCAGGACGTGAAGACCGGCAAGGCGCTCGTCGACGTCATTGTCGATGCCGCCGAGCAGAAGGGCACCGGCCGGTGGACGGTCAAGTCCGCGCTCGACCTCGGCATCCCGGTCACCGGGATCGCCGAGGCCGTCTTCGCGCGGGCACTCTCCGGCTCGCGCGCGCAGCGCAAGGCCGCGCAGGGGCTCGCCGCGGGCACGCTCGCCGCGAAGCCAACCGACGTCGAGCAGTTCACCGAGGACATCCGGCTCGCGCTGTATGCGTCGAAGGTCGTCGCGTACGCGCAGGGCTTCGACCAGATCAAGGCAGGCAGCGGCGAGTACGGCTGGGACGTGAATCCCGGTGACCTGGCGACGATCTGGCGCGGCGGCTGCATCATCCGCGCCCGCTTCCTGGACCGGATCAAGGATGCCTACGCGGAGAACCCGAACCTGGAGAGCCTCCTACTCGCGCCGTATTTCCGCTCGGCGGTGGAGAACGCCATCGACGGCTGGCGGCGCGTCGTCTCGACGGCAGCACTGCTTGGCATCCCGGTGCCCGCGTTCGCGTCGTCGCTGTCCTACTACGACGCACTGCGTGCCGAGCGGCTGCCCGCGGCACTGACGCAGGGCCAGCGCGACTTCTTCGGCGCACACACCTACGAGCGCATCGACGCCGAGGGCAAGTTCCACACGCTGTGGAGCGGTGACCGCAGCGAGGTTTCGGCGGGCTGAGCAGTGACGTTCGCGGCGCTGGGCCTGCCCCCGTTGCTCGTCCAGTCGCTGCGAAACGCCGGCATCGACGAGCCGTTCCCCATCCAGGCGGCGACGATTCCGGACGTGCTGGCCGGTCGCGACGTGCTCGGGCGGGCACCCACCGGATCGGGCAAAACGCTCGCCTTCGGGCTGCCCATGCTGGTCAGGCTGGCCGGGGCGCCGAGCCGTCCGCGCTCGCCGCGCGGCCTGGTGCTCGCACCGACCAGGGAACTTGCGGCCCAGATCGAACGCTCCCTCGACGACGCGGCGGTGGCGCTGGGTCTTCGGGTCGCGAGTGTGGTCGGCGGGATCCCGATGAAACGACAGGTCGACGCGCTCGGTCGTGGCGTCGATCTGCTCGTGGCCACGCCGGGCCGGCTTGCCGACCACCTCGCGGCGGGCTCGGCGAGCCTGGACGACGTGGCGATCACGACCATCGACGAGGCCGACCATATGGCCGACATGGGCTTCCTGCCGCAGGTGACCCGGCTGCTCGACCGCACCCCGGCCGACGGGCAGCGGCTGCTGTTCTCGGCAACCCTCGACGGTGAGGTCGACACCCTGGTCCGGCGCTACCTGCGCGACCCGGTCACGCATGCCACCGCGCCCGCTTCGGCGTCGATCACGACGATGACCCACCATCTGCTCTACGTACAGAAGGCGGACAAGCGGGCGATCGTCGCCGAGATCGGTTCCCGCACCGGTCGCACGATCATGTTCGTGCGCACCAAATATGGTGTCGACCGCATCGCCAAGCAGCTGCGTTCGGCGGGTGTCTCGGCCGGCGCGCTGCACGGCGGCAAGGCGCAGAACAACCGCACCCGCACCCTGGCCGCCTTCGCCGACGGCACCACCCCGGTGCTGGTCGCCACCGATGTCGCGGCGCGCGGGATTCACGTCGACGGGGTTTCCCTCGTCGTGCACATCGACCCGCCCGCGGATCCGAAGGATTACCTGCACCGAGCCGGCCGGACCGCGCGGGCCGGCGAGGAGGGCATCGTGGTCACGCTCGTCACCGAGGACGAACGCGACGATGTCGCCAAGATGACCGGCAAGGCCGGGGTCCGGGTCGACACCATGGAAGTGCGTCCCGGTGACCGCAGGCTCGCCGCGCTCACCGGCGCCCGCAAACCCAGTGGTGTCGCGCTGCCGAGCGTGACCGAGGCGCCGTCCGGCGATGACAAACCGCAGCGCGGAGACAATCCGATCCGCGGGACGCGCTCGAACGGTCGAGACGGCCGGGGCGGGGGTCCGGCCCGCCGGCGCGGCCGTCGACCGGGTCCCCCCGCCACACCGCACGGGCACCGCAACCGCGGCGCGCACTGACGGGCGACACCGTGGCCGACCTTCCGCTCCTGTCGATCGCCCTGGCGTTGGGCGCCGCACTGCTCTTTGCGGTCGCCGCCGTCGCACAACAGTCCGCTGCCTCCGGCGTCGCCGAGGGCGATTCGCTGGTGCGCGGCCTCGCGCGCAATCCGCGGTGGTGGGCGGGGCTGGTCGGCGACGGGGGCGGCTTCGCGTTGCAGGTGCTCGCGCTGGCCGTCGGTTCGGTGCTGGTGGTGCAGCCGATTCTGGTCAGCTCGTTGGTCTTCGCGCTGCCGCTCTCCGGGCGGCTGAACCACCGCCGAATCACCGCCCGGCAGGGCTGGCTCGCCGCCGCGCTGTGTGTCGCGCTCGCCGTGTTTCTCGTGATCGGCAATCCCACCGAGGGCACGGCCGACGCCGCGTTTCGCGAGTGGGTGGTGCCGCTCGCGCTCCTGCTCGGGGTGGTCGTGGTGGCCGCCGCTGCCGGACTGAGCCGGATCGACGCGAGTTGGCGGGCGCTGCTGCTCGGGCTGGCGGGTGGCCTGCTGTTCGGCCTCGCTGCGGCGCTCACCGAACACGTGTCGGACATATTCGAACACGACATCGGCGCCGCGTTGCGCGGCTGGCAACTCTGGGCGTTGGTCGCTTCCGGCGTGATCGGTTTCTACCTGCAGCAGCGCGCCTATCAAGTTGGGCCGCTGACCGCGTCACTGCCCGCCTTCACCATCGCCGAGCCGCTCGGCGCGGTGTTCATCGGCATGACGGTGCTCGACGAGCGGCTGCGCACGAGCGGCTTGGGGATCGTCGTAACCATGCTCGCGGTGGTGGTCATGGTGGTCACCACGTTGCTGCTCTCCCGCTCGCAGGCACGCGAGAACCTACCCGCGTAGAGTCTCCGACGTGCAGTTCCTTCCCGGTCAGCAGCCTCCACACGACCTCACCTACACGGACGTTTTCCTCGTCCCGAACCGGACCGAGGTCGCGTCCCGCTTCGATGTCGACCTGGCTACGGTCGACGGATCGGGCACCACGATCCCGATCGTCGTGGCGAATATGACCGCGGTGTCCGGCCGCCGGATGGCCGAGACGGTCGCCCGCCGCGGTGGCCTCGCCGTGCTGCCCCAGGACCTGCCGATCGACGCGGTCGCGGAGACCGTCGCCTTCGTCAAGAGCCGTCATCTCGTCGCCGACACTCCGGTGACGCTCGCCCCGGACCACTCGGTGTCCGAGGCACAGGCGTTGATTCACAAGCGCGGCCACGGCGCGATCGTGCTGATCGAGAACGACCGTCCGATCGGCATCGTCACCGAATCCGCGCTCACCGGAGTCGACCGGTTCGCGCGCCTGCGCGCGGTGTCCGGCACCGACTTCGTCACCCTGCCCGTGGACACCTCCCCCAGGGACGTGTTCGACCGGCTCGAGGTCGACCATCAACGTTTCGCGGTGCTCACCAATCCGGACGGATCGCTGGCGGGCGTGCTCACCCGTACCGGTGCGGTGCGGGCCGGTATCTACGCCCCGGCCCTCGACGACGCCGGGCACCTGCGCGTCGCGGCCGCGGTCGGCGTCAACGGCGACGTGCCCGCCAAGGCGAAGGCACTCGTCGACGCCGGCGTCGATCTGCTCGTGATCGACACCGCGCACGGGCATCAGGAAAAAATGCTCGACGCGCTGCGCGCGGTGCGGGCACTCGATCTCGGCGTACCGCTGGTGGCGGGGAACGTCGTCTCGGCCGCCGGTACCCGCGACCTGCTCGAAGCAGGCGCCGACATCGTGAAGGTCGGTGTCGGTCCCGGCGCGATGTGCACCACCCGGATGATGACCGGGGTCGGCCGCCCACAGTTCTCTGCCGTCGCCGAGTGCGCCGAGGCCGCGGCGGAACGCGGCGCGCACATCTGGGCCGACGGCGGGGTGCGGCATCCGCGCGACGTCGCGCTCGCGCTCGCCGCCGGCGCCGCGAACGTGATGATCGGATCCTGGTTCGCCGGCACCTACGAGTCGCCGGGCGACCTGCACTACGACACGGCAGGCAACGCCTACAAGGAAAGCTTCGGTATGGCCTCCAAGCGGGCTGTCGCGGCGCGGACGGCGACGGACAGCGGTTTCGACCGGGCGCGCAAGGGGCTCTTCGAGGAGGGCATCTCGAGTTCGCGCATGCTGCTCGACCCGGACCGGCCGGGAGTCGAGGATCTGATCGACCACATCTGTTCGGGCGTGCGCAGCACCTGCACCTACGCCGGTGCGCGGTCACTGCCCGAATTACACGAGAAGGCCGTCCTCGGCGTGCAGTCGGCGGCCGGTTTTGCGGAGGGGCGCCCGCTGCCGGGTGGTTGGTGACGGGTGAACCGGCATGCGCCGGCAGCGATCCGGGGTTCGGCTCGCTACACTTGAGGCTCTTATTTCCGCGAGAAAGGACCGTGGTGCCCGAGGCACCCACTACCAGCGGCGCTCCGATACGCCCGAGTGGCGACGCCGCCACCGCCGAGAGTTCGACTTCGGAGGGCTCCTCTATCGAGCCGGGTGACAGACCCGGCGCCTCAATCCCTACCAGCTCGGTCCAGGGGCGGTAAGCCGTGGACCTCGTCATCAATATCCTCAGCCTGATCGGCTTCGCGGCACTGACCGCTGGTACCGCGCTCTTCGTCGCGGCGGAGTTCTCGCTGACCGCACTGGAACGCAGCACGGTCGACGCGCACGCCCGCAACGGCGACCTGCGCGCCCGGCAGGTCCAGCGCGCGCACCGCACGCTCTCGTTCCAGCTTTCCGGTGCGCAGCTCGGCATCACCATCACCACGCTGATCACCGGCTACCTTGCCGAACCGGTGCTCGCCGGCCTGTTCCGGCCAGTGCTCGAAGACCTCGGGCTGAGCGAGAATGCCGCGGCGGGCATCGCCGTTGCCATCGCTCTCGTGCTGGCCACCTCGCTGTCCATGGTCTTCGGCGAACTCGTACCGAAAAATATCGCGGTCGCGAAACCGCTTGCGACAGCGCGCTTCACCGCGATGCCGCAGACCGTCTTCTCCTCGATGTTCCGCTGGGCGATCAACTTCCTCAATGGCTCCGCGAACGTCGTCGTGCGGCGACTTGGCATGGAGCCGGCCGAGGAACTGCGGTCGGCCCGCTCCCCCCGCGAACTGGGTTCGCTCGTGCGCACCTCGGCGAAGCGCGGCGCCATCGACGAACGGACCGCGGTGCTGGTGGACCGCTCGCTGCGCTTCGGTGAGCGCAGCGCGGAAGAACTCATGACGCCGCGGGTGAAGATCGAGTCGCTCGAGCGCGACGACACCGTCGCGGATCTGATCGCCGCAGCCTCGCGCACCGGGTTCTCCCGGTTCCCCGTCGTCGACGGCGACCTCGACAACACACTCGGCATCGTGCACATCAAGAGCGCCCTGTCGGTCCCCACCGCGCGACGGCTCGGCACACCGTTGCGTGAGCTGGCCCGGATGGTGCCCGTGGTGCCGTCCACCCTGGATGGCGACGAACTGATGGAGCGCGTTCGCGCCGACGGGATGCAGGTGGCGATCGTGGTCGACGAGTACGGCGGCACCGCGGGAATCGTCACGATGGAGGATTTGATCGAGGAGATCCTCGGCGACGTGCGCGACGAGCACGATCAGGTCGATCTCGACGTGACCCGCATCGGCAACGGCTGGAATTGCTCCGGCCTGCTGCGTATCGACGAGGTCGCGCAGGCCATCGGGTACACCGCACCCGAAGGCGAGTACGACACCCTCGGCGGTTTGGTGCTCACCGAGCTCGGCCGGATCCCCGAGGAGGGCGATGTGGTCTCCCTCCCCGAAATCCCCGCCGACGAGCGCGAGTCCGGCGGCTGGCTGGCGACCGTGGAGAAGATGGACGGGCGGCGCATCGATCGGGTGCTGCTCACTCCCGTCACCGAGTCCGTGCTCGGCGAGCACCGCGTGCAGCGGGATGATCGCAATGAGTGACCTGTGGGGCGTGGTACTCGCCATCGCGCTGCTCGGCGCGAACGCCTTCTTCGTCGGCGCCGAGTTCTCGCTGATCTCGGCGCGCCGCGACCGGCTCGAAGCGCTTCAGGCGCAGGGCAAACGACGCGCGGGAATCGTGATCAGCGCCGGTCAGCACCTATCGATGATGCTCGCCGCAGCGCAGCTGGGCATCACGATCTGTTCGATCCTGCTCGGCCGGGTCGGCGAGCCTGCGGTGGCGCACCTGATCGAGAAGCCGATGGAACTGCTGTCGGTTCCCGATCAGCTGCTGCACCCGATCGCATTCACCATCGCGCTCGCGATCGTGGTGATCCTGCACATCCTGCTCGGCGAAATGGTGCCCAAAAACATCGCGCTGGCCGGCCCCGAACGGGTCGCGTTGCTGCTCGTCCCGATGCATCTGATCTGGATCAAGATCGCGCGGCCGGTGATCTGGTTCTACAACGCGCTTGCGAATGCGTCGCTGCGTGCGATCCGGATCGAACCGAAGGACGAACTCGACTCGACGGTCTCGGCGGTGGAGCTGGCCGAGATGATCGGCGAGTCCCGCTCGGAGGGCCTGATCGACGCCGAAGAGCATCGCCGCTTGACCCAGGCGCTGGAAACCGCGGGGCGTACCGTCGCGGATGTGCTCATTCCGCTCGACAAGGCACGCTGCGTGCCGCAGTCCGGCGACGGCGCGACGCTCGGCTCGATCGAGGAAGCGGTGACCGAGACGGGGTATTCGCGCTATCCGGTGCGGGCAGACGACGGGTCGCTGGTCGGCTACATCCACATCAAGGATGTACTCGACGAGATCGGTGACGAATCGACAGGCCCGGACACGGTGGTCGCGCGCTCGGAGATCCGGCCACTGCCGACGCTGTCGTTGCGCACTCCGCTCAACGAGGCACTGGCGCGGCTGCGGCGGGCGCGTAGCCACTTGGCCCGCGTCGTCGATGCGCAGGACGCCACCGCAGGCGTTGTCGCGTTGGAGGACCTCGTCGAAGAGTTCGTCGGCACGGTGCGCGACACCACCCACCGCGGCACCGATGTCGTGCCCGGTGTGCGCGACGCGCGTCGCGGCGCGGACACCGGAAGGCCCGGCTGAGCGGTGCACGTACTTCCCGTGCAGGACTGGACCGCTCGACGCGATCGGCACCGGGAACGGGTCGACGGGTTGATCGGGCCGCACCTGCAACGCAAGGCCACCGGTCGCAAGCATCCGGTGATCGATTTCCTGTTCACCTACTACAGCTTCCGGCCGGGTGCGCTGCGTCGCTGGCACCCCGGCTTCGGGGTCGGTCTCGCAGGACCGCGGGCTCGCGAATACCTGCGCCACCCCGGGTACGTGGAAATCGACGGCGTCGTGACGGCCGCCGCCGACGTGCTCGCGTCCCGACGCTCGACCGTCGAGTTCGTGCACACGCTGCTCGCGGCGACCTCGGCTCGCCCGATGAACCTCGGCTGCTTCGGACTGCACGAGTGGGCAATGGTGTACCGCACGGGTGACGACGAGATCCGCCACGACCAGGTTCCGTTGCGGCTCGGGCATGGCGGAACCGACGCGGTGGTCGAGTCCATGCAGTTGCGTTGCACGCACTACGACGCGCTCCGCTTCTTCACCGCCGACGCGGTGCCCCGCAACGCTCACCGGCTGGAGCGGGCAAACCAAGTGGGCAGCGAGCAGCCCGGCTGCCTGCACGCCGGCATGGATCTCTACAAATGGTGCTACAAACTGGTTCCCCTGATCGATTCCGACCTGCTGCTCGAATGTTTCGAGCACGCCGTCGCGGCGCGCGAACTCGACATGCGGGCCAGTCCGTACGACCTCGCCGACCTCGGCTACGACCCGGTGCGGATCGAGGAGCCGGGCGGGCGCGCGGAATATGTGCGGCTGCAATCGGCATTGTCCTGGCGGGGTGAACGGCTACGGTCGAAATTGCGTGACCGCTGCCGCGTCCTGCTGGCATACCAGGAGGAAGAAGCCGTAATACCCGCGGGTAACATTGGGTGTCCGCAATAGCCAAGAGTGAGGCAAAGCATGACTGAGCGTGTTCAGGTCGGTGGTCTTCAAGTCGCGAAGGTGCTGCACGATTTCGTGGAGCAGGAAGCGATTCCCGGAACGGGCGTAGCCGCGGCCGACTTCTGGGCCGGCGCGGACAAGCTGATCGCCGATCTCGCGCCGCGCAACAGGGAATTGCTCGCCAAGCGTGACGAGATCCAGGGCAAGCTCGACGCCTGGCATGCCGAGCATCCGGGCGCCGGATACGACCGCGCCGCCTACAAGGCCTACCTGCAGGAAATCGGTTACCTGCTGCCCGAGCCGGACGACTTCACCGCCACCACCGAGAACGTCGACGACGAGATCGCACGCACGGCCGGCCCGCAGCTGGTCGTCCCGGTGCTCAACGCCCGCTTCGCGATCAACGCCGCGAACGCCCGGTGGGGCTCGCTCTACGACGCGCTCTACGGCACGGACGCGATCTCCGAGGAAGGCGGTGCCGAGAAGGGCACCGGCTACAACAAGGTGCGCGGTGACAGGGTCATCGAATACGCGCGCAAGTTCCTCGACGAGGCCGCCCCGCTCGAGTCCGGCTCGCATATCGGCACCACCGACTACGTGGTGCACGGTTCGACGCTGCGCGTCACCACCGCCGACGGCACCGTGACCACGCTCGCCGGACCGGCCCAACTCGTGGGCTACCGCGGCAACCCGGACGCGCCGACCTCGGTCCTGATCCGGCACAACGGCCTGCACATCGACATCGAGATCGACCCCGAGTCGCCGATCGGCAAGACCGACCCAGCGGGTGTGAAGGACCTCGTGCTCGAATCCGCGGTCACCACGATCATGGATTTCGAAGACTCCGTCGCGGCCGTCGACGCCGAGGACAAAGTGCTCGGCTACCGCAATTGGCTCGGCCTGATGAAGGGCGACCTGTCCGAAGAAGTCAGCAAGGGCGGCAAGTCCTTCACCCGCACAATGAACGAGGATCGCGTCTACACCGGCGTCGACGGCGGCGAGATCGCCCTGCACGGCCGTTCGCTGCTGTTCGTGCGCAACGTCGGTCACCTGATGACCAGCGACGCGATTCTCGACGCCGACGGCAACGAGGTGCCCGAGGGCATCCTCGACGGCCTGTTCACCTCGCTCATCGCGCTGCACGACCTGCGCGGGGACACCGTCCGCGGCAACAGCCGGACCGGTTCGGTCTACATCGTGAAGCCGAAGATGCACGGACCCGAAGAGGTCGCGTTCACCAACGAGCTGTTCGGCCGCGTCGAGGAGGTGCTCGGCCTGCCGGCCAACTCGCTCAAGGTCGGCATCATGGACGAGGAGCGCCGCACCACGGTCAACCTCAAGGCCGCCATCCAGGCCGCCCAAGCTCGGGTGGTGTTCATCAACACCGGCTTCCTCGACCGCACCGGCGACGAGATCCACACCTCGATGGAGGCGGGTCCGGTCGTGCGCAAGGGCGCGATGAAGCAGCAGAAGTGGATCACCTCCTACGAGGACTTCAACGTCGACACCGGTCTGGCCACCGGGCTCGAAGGCCGCGCGCAGATCGGTAAGGGCATGTGGGCGATGCCGGATCTCATGCACGACATGCTCGAGCAGAAGATCGGCCACCCGAAGGCCGGTGCGAACACCGCCTGGGTGCCGTCCCCCACTGCCGCGACCCTGCACGCGCTGCACTACCACCAGGTCGACGTGTTCGCGCGCCAGGAAGAGATCGCCAAGGGCGGGCGCCGGGCAAGCGTCGACGACATCCTGGAGATCCCGCTGGCCCCGACGCCGGACTGGTCGGACGAGGAGAAGCGCAACGAGCTCGACAACAATGCGCAGTCGATCCTCGGCTATGTGGTGCGCTGGATCGATCACGGCGTCGGCTGCTCGAAGGTGCCCGACATCAACGACATCGCGTTGATGGAGGACCGTGCGACGCTGCGCATTTCGAGCCAGCTGCTGGCCAATTGGTTGCGCCACGGCATCGTCACCGAGGACGAGATCCGCGCCAGCCTCGAGCGCATGGCCCCGGTCGTGGACCGGCAGAACGAAGGGGATCCGGACTATCGTCCGCTGGCACCCGATTTCGACACCAATATCGCCTTCCAGGCCGCGACCGAGCTGATCCTGCACGGCACCAAGCAGCCGAACGGCTACACCGAGCCGATCCTGCACCGGCGGCGTCGGGAGTACAAGAGCGCCAACGCATAGACGGCCGACCGCATAGTTGTTCCGGCCGTAGCGGCGATTTCGGCCGGAACAACTATGCGCTCGCGGCTACGCTGAGCCGATGCGGGCCAACAACATCGACGAGGTCCTGGCGATCCAGCGCACTATCGTCGACGACGCGAAGGCCCGCAACGACCCGATCGGCTACTTCGCGGCGGTGTACCGACAGGTCACCGTCGAGGTGAAGCGGTCGATCGAGGCGGGCGTTTTCGACGACGGCCCGCGGATGAATCGTCTCGACACGGCATTCGCCAACGCGTACTTCGCCGCTTACGAAGCACAGCAGGCCGGCCGACGGACCAGCCGCTCTTGGCAATTCGCGTTCGACCGGACCCATGCGGGTGGAGTGCTTATCCTGCAGAGCGTGCTGCTCGGGATCAACACCCATATCAATCTCGACCTCGGCGTCGTCACCGGCAAGACGTTTCCGGGCACGGCCCTGATCGGCGTACTCGATGATTTCGACCGGATCAACGACACCCTGGCCGGGGTGACCCCGAGAGCACGCGCGGTGATCGAGCAGTTCTCCCCACGACTGGGCGAATTGACTGCCGCCACCGGCACATCGGCCGAACTCGCGCTGCAGTTCAGCCTCATCGCCGCCCGGGACGAGGCGAAACGGGCAGCGTCGGTGATCGCGGTGATGCCCGACATGGTCGACGCGGCCGCCATCGACTTGATCGACAACCGCACCAAGTTGCTCGGCCGTATCGTCGCCGACCCGACCGAGCCGCTCGCGACGGCGGTGCGCCACATCCGCGCCGCGGAGAGCACCGACGTGCGCGCGATCATCGCCGCACTCGACACGCTGTAACCGAGCCGGATTCAGCCTCGGCCGATGAACGGCATCGTCGTGGCGGTGATGGTCAAGAACTGCACGTTCGCGTCGATCGGCAGATCGGCCATGTAGCGCACCGCATCCGCGGCGTGCTTGGCGTCGAAGGTCGGCTCGGGGCGGATGGACCCATCGGCCTGCCGAGCGCCGGTCGCGATGCCGGCGGTCATCTCGGTGGCCGCATTGCCGATGTCGATCTGGCCGCACGCGATCCCGAACGGTCGCCCGTCGAGCGAGATCGACTTGGTCAGTCCGGTGATCGCATGCTTGGTCGCGGTGTAGGCGACACTGCCCGGCCGGGGCGTGTGCGCCGAGATCGAGCCGTTGTTGATGATCCGGCCGCCGCCGGGCTGCTGCGCCTTCATGATTCGCACCGCCTCTGCAGCGCAGAGGAACGCACCGGTCAGGTTCACCGCCACCGTCGCGTTCCAGTCGTCGAGCGTGATCTCGTCGATCGCGCCGCCCGGACCGAACGTTCCCGCGTTATTCACCAGCACGTCCACCCGGCCCCATTCTTGCCGCACGCGCTCGAACAGCTCACGCACCGAGTCGGGATTCGACACATCGGTCGACACGACGAGGGTGTCGGCGCGTGATCCGGCGGTTTCGGTCAGCGTCTCGGCGTGGCGGCCGGCGAGCGCGACGCGGTATCCACCGTCGAGCAGCGCGTGCGTGAACTCGCGGCCGAGGCCGGATCCGGCGCCGGTGACGACGGCGACCCGTCGCGTGGGGGCGTTCATACTTCCAGGAGTTTAGGAGGAGGTGCCCCATGTCCGGCTACACCGTCAACTGTTCGATCCTGCTCACCGAACTCCCCCTGCTCGACCGGCCGCGGGCCGCGCGCGAGGCGGGATTCGACGCGGTGGAGTTCTGGTGGCCGTTCGATCGGGCCGTCCCCACGGACCGGGAAGTGGAGGAGTTCGTCGCCGCCGTTGCGGATGCCGGGGTACGGCTGACCGGACTCAACTTCGCCGGTGGCGATATGGCTGCCGGTGAACGCGGCCTGCTGTCGAATCCCGCGTCCACCACGGAGTTCCGCGACAATGTCGCCGTCGCGGTGGAGATCGGGCGCCGGCTCGGCACGGGCGGATTCAACGCGCTCTACGGCAATCGGCGCGCGGAGATCTCGCCCGATCGCCAGGATGCCGCGGCGCGGGAGAACCTCGCGTTCGCCGGCCGTGCCGCCGCCGAGATCGGCGCGGTCGTGCTGATCGAACCGCTCAGCGCGGTCCCCGCGTATCCGCTGCGGCTCGCCCGCGATGCGGTCGCGGTCTGCGACGCGGTGCAACACGAGCATGGCGTCAACAATCTGGTATTGCTCGCCGACCTGTACCACCTACACGTCAACGGCGATGACATCGCGGCGGCGATCGATGCCCACGCCGACCGCATCGGCCACGTGCAGATCGCCGACGCACCGGGCCGCGGTGCGCCCGGCACCGGCGAGATCGGACTAACCGGCTTTCTCGATCAGTTGGCGCGCAACGGCTACCGCGGCCGCATCGGACTCGAGTACCACGCGCCCGCGGCGACGGCCTTCGACTGGCTGCGCGCGACGGACTGATCGCACCCAAACCGGTGCAAAACTCGTTCGCGGGTTCGAACTCGCCCCCGCGAACACAAATTGCACCAACGACGAGCCGGCTCACGACGGAACGGCGAACGCCCCCACAGAAGGCGAATCCGGTGGGAGCGTTCGTCGTTGCAGGGTCGGTCAGATATCTCCGGCCGCATGCAAGGTGTTGTACATCTGCACCCCGCTGGCGATCCCCACCGGGACACCCGCGGCGATACCGCCAACGATGCCGCCGATGCCCGCACCGGTGCCGGCCCCCGCAATACAGCCGAGGACGCCCATGATGGGCACAGCCGGGAGGGCCGGAAGGCTGAAGAAGCCGCCGGTGAAAGCGCCCGCGACGCAGCCCACACCGAGGCCGATGGCGCCGCCGGTCAGAGTGCCGACGCTGATCGCCAAGCCGGTCTGGGTCGCCGCGACCGCGAGTGCGCTGTTGAAGTCAGCGGTGGCGTCGACTTGGTGCAGCAACGGCATATCGGCCGCGGCCTCGTGCACAGCCGGGGCCGCTGCCGGACCGGCCAGCGGCGCCGGAACTGGCGTCGGAACGGACGCCGCGACCGTCGTCACCGCCGCCGGTGCTGCCATTTCGGGCGCGCCCGCGACAATCCCGCCGAGCGAGTTCTTGACCTGGAACTGGTCACCGAGCACCCGCAGTGAACCAATCGGCGTGTCGAGGGCGATCGAGCGGTCGACTCCGCTGGCGGCATAGTGGACCCCAGGCAGAATTTCCGCGGTGATTGTTGAGGTGTCGGGCGCGGGCGGTGCCAGCGCGGGAGCGGCGTTCGCGGTCCCGGCCGCGAGGCCGATCGCGGTTACTGCGATCGCCGAGGTGGCGGCAACGCGGGCGATCTTCTGCATGGGGATACCTCGTCTTTTCTCCAGGCCGATCGCAACCAGCCCCGCCGGTCGCAATTGCGGTCGGTCGCGAACCAGGTTGCGCGAAACCGCGATTCGTGACGGTTTCGAGGCAGAACCGTAACCCGGCTGAAGACCGAGGAGACGCTCCGGAAGCCAATGTTTACGGCACCGACACGCCAACCCGAAGCATGTAACTCCGCGTTAATAGGAGCCGATTTCGTTCCGGCACCCACCGGTGGCTAGCTCGAGAACGCTTCCAGCGGCGGGCATGAACAGACCAGGTTCCGGTCGCCGTGGGCGCCGTCGATTCGCCGCACGGCCGGCCACACCTTCGGCCGCGACTTGCCGCGCGGGAATACTGCGACTTCGCGGCTGTACGGGTGGTCCCACTCGGCGACGAGGCACGCGGCCGTGTGCGGTGCGCCGCGCAACGGGTTGTCGTCGACGGGCCACTCCCCGTTGCCGACCCGGTCGATCTCGGCACGGATCGCGATCATCGCCTCGCAGAACTCGTCGATCTCGTCGAGGTTCTCGCTCTCGGTCGGCTCCACCATAAGCGTGCCCGCGACCGGGAAACTCATCGTCGGCGCGTGAAAGCCGTAGTCCGCGAGCCGCTTTGCGACATCCTCGACCGTGACGCCGGTCCGCTTGGTGAGTTCGCGCAGGTCGAGGATGCACTCGTGCGCGACCATGCCACCCTCGCCCGCGTAGAGCACCGGGAAATGCTCGTCGAGACGACGGGCGATGTAGTTCGCGGACGCGATCGCGGTCAGCGTGGCACGCCGCAGGCCCTCGGCGCCCATCATCCTGATGTAGGCCCAGGTGATCGGCAGGATCGACGCCGAACCGTAGGGCGCCGCGGAGATCATGCCCGGTCCGGAGTGCGCGGGCAGGTACTGCTCGAGGTGCGAGCGGACCGCGACCGGGCCCACCCCCGGGCCACCGCCGCCGTGCGGAATGCAGAAGGTCTTGTGCAAGTTCAAGTGGCTGACGTCGCCGCCGAACCGGCCGGGACGGGCCAGGCCGACGAGGGCGTTCAGGTTCGCCCCGTCCACGTACACCTGACCACCCGCGTCGTGCACGGCCGCGCACAGCTCGGAGATCTCGTGCTCGAAGACGCCGTGCGTCGACGGGTAGGTAATCATGATCGCGGCCAGGCGTTCGGCGTGGTCGGCGATCTTGGCACGCAGATCGTCGAGGTCGACGTCGCCGTTGGGCCGGCACGCCACGACCTCGACCTTCATTCCGGCCATCACCGCGGACGCGGCGTTGGTGCCGTGTGCGCTGGACGGGATGAGACAGATATCGCGGTGCACGTCGCCGCGGTCGAGGTGATAGCGCCGAATCGCGAGCAGGCCGGCGTACTCGCCCTGGCTGCCCGCGTTCGGCTGCAGGCTCACCGCGTCGTAACCGGTGATCGCGACGAGCCAGCGCTCCAGCTCGCCGATCAGGTCGAGCATGCCGGGCACATCGGCGTCCGGGGCGAACGGATGCAACCGTGCGAAACCGGGCCAGGTGATGGCCTCCATCTCCGCGGCCGCGTTGAGCTTCATCGTGCAGGAGCCGAGCGGAATCATGCTGCGGTCCAGCGCGATGTCCTTGTCCGACAACGCCCGCAGGTAACGCAGCATCGCGGTCTCGGTGCGATACCTGGTGAACGCCGGGTGGGTGAGGAAGGCCGAGGTGCGGGTCTCGATCGACGCGGCGGTCGTCTCCACGGCGGCGGCACCGAACGCGTCGAGCACGGCAACGGCGTGCTCGACGACGGTGGTTTCGTCGCAGGAGATCCCGACGTGGTCGGCGTCGACCCGACGAAGATTGATGCCGTGCTTCTTCGCGGCGCCGACCATCTCGTCGGCCCGCCCCGGCACGCGCGCGAGAACGGTGTCGAAGAAACGCCCGTGCACCACCTCGACACCCGCCGCGCGCAGACCGGCGGCGATGGATTCCGCGTGCCGGTGCACCCGCCGTGCGATCTCGGTCAGTCCGGCCGCGCCGTGGTAGCTCGCGTACATCCCGGCCATGACGGCGAGCAGCACCTGCGCGGTGCAGATGTTCGACGTCGCCTTCTCCCGACGGATGTGCTGCTCCCGGGTCTGCAGGGCGAGTCGGTAGGCGATGTCGCCGTCGGCGTCCAACGACACCCCGACGAGGCGGCCGGGCAGCTGCCGGGCGTGCTTGGTGTGTACGGCGAGATATCCGGCGTGCGGGCCGCCGTACCCCATCGGCACCCCGAACCGCTGGGTGGTGCCGAAGCAGGCGTCCGCGCCGTACTCGCCGGGCGGGGTGAGCAACGTCAAAGCAAGCAGGTCGGCGCCCACGGCCACCAGCGCACCACGCTCGTGCGCGGCCGCGACCACATCGCTCCAGTCCACGATCGCACCCGATGCGCCGGGCAACTGCACGAGCACACCGAAGAATTCGCCCACCGGCAGTCCGTCGGCGACGAGGTCGGCCTCGACGAGTTCGATCCCGAGCGGTTCGGCGCGGGTTTCGAGCACGGCTCGGGTCTGCGGGAACAGATCGGTGTCCACCACGAAACGCGCGGACTTGCTCTTGCTCGCGCGACGGAGCAGTGTCATCGCCTCGGCCGCCGCAGTGGCCTCGTCGAGCATCGACGAGTTCGCCACCTCCATGCCGGTGAGGTCGGCGACCATGGTCTGGAAGTTCAGCAGCGCCTCGAGCCGGCCCTGGCTGATCTCGGGTTGGTACGGCGTATAGGCGGTGTACCAGGCCGGATTCTCCAAGATGTTGCGGACGAGGACGGGCGGGGTGTGGGTGTCGTAGTAGCCCTGGCCGATCATCGAGGTGGCAACGGTGTTGCGCGCCGCGAGTGCGGCCAGCTCTGCGAGTGCCGCATGTTCGGTCGCCGGCGCAGGCAATGCGTCGAGCCCGCTCTGGTCGAGAATGCTTGCCGGGACGGCCTTGCCGATCAGATCCTCGTAGGACGCGACGCCGATCACGTCGAGGATGCGGCTCAGCTCGGCGGAATCGGGCCCGATATGACGATCGGCGAACATAGGCGTCTCCCAGGAGGTAGGTGCGTCACACCCTCCCCCTCTGTCTTTGCGCCTGAGAGATTCGGCCCATCACAGACCTTTCCCCGTGGGCGGGTGACCTGCCTTGATGCACGGCGGGCCACCGCTTTCCAGAGACGTCGAAGACCGCACGGTCCGGGTGCCTGAGAGATTGACGGGGAGGTGCTGCTCCTTCGGCGCCCGAAACCGGCGATAGTCCGGATTCGGGGCTCTCCCGTGCGTCGGCGACGTGCCGCTAGTTTAACCGGTCTTGCGGCTTGCGCGATTTTTGCGGCGGAAGGCCAGCTCGTCCTCGGGACGCTCCTCGACGGCGCCGCCATCTGCGCGTTCGGCGGGGAAGTTCGCGATCGTGCCGGTGAGTTCGCGCATCGCGCCACTCACTGCGATGCCGAACACACCCTGCCCGCCCTGCAGCAGGTCGACGACCTCTTCGGCGGAGGTGCACTCGTAGACGGTGGTGCCGTCGGAGAACAACGTGATCTTCGCGAGATCGTGCACTCCGCGATCGCGCAGATGATCGACGGCGACGCGGATGTTCTGCAGCGAGATCCCGGTATCGAGCAGGCGTTTGACGATCTTGAGGACGAGGATGTCCTTGAACGAGTAGAGCCGTTGGCTGCCGGATCCGGCAGCGCTGCGGATGGACGGGACGACGAGACCGGTGCGCGCCCAGTAGTCGAGTTGCCGGTAGGTGATGCCGGCAATCTGGCAAGCACTCGGCACGCGGTAACCGACGAGTTCGTCGGGCAGAGTGTCGTCGGGAAACAGCCCGGGCTGCACGTCCAAGTCCAGAGCAGGAGCGGAGTCGACGGGGCGACTCGACGTTTCTCCCGGGGCGGAGCCGGTGTCCCGGCTCGATCGCTGATCGTGCGGCTGATCGCCCACTGAGTACTCCCTCTGATCGCTGCCCGTAAGAAGTGAGGCTACTCCCCGATGTAATGCGATGAGCCGACGACAATCAAACCGACTCGCCGAAGCCTAAACCTCGAGTTTAGGGTGAGGCCGATTTGTTACCTCCACAAACACTGCGGAACAGTGATCACCGGGGCGCAGTCAGCCGTCGGTCGCCTTGAAATCGTCGGGCGATACCGACTCGAGAAACTCCTTGAACTTCTCGACCTCGTCTTCGCGCTCGTCCGGCATGACCAGACCGGCCTCGTCGAGGACGGCTTCCTCGGCGTAGATCGGCACCCCGACACGCAGCGCGATCGCCACCGAATCCGACGGCCGCGCCGAGATCCGCAGATCATCCTCGAAGACCAGATCCGCGTAGAAGGTGCCCTCCTGCAGGTCGACAATGCGGACTTCGCGCAACGTGTGGCCGAGTGCGGTGATGAGGTTCTTGATGAGGTCATGAGTGAGCGGCCGGGCCGGTTCGACGCCCTGCTGCTCGAGCACGATCGCCGTAGCTTCCGGTTGACCGATCCAGATCGGCAGATAGCGGTCGCCGTCGGTCTCCTTCAGCAACAGCACCGGCTGGTTCTGCGGCTGTTCGACACGGATTCCGATCACACGCATCTCACTCATCGAATCTGCCTCCCAGCGCTTGCGCGACCCCGGGGCGAACCACCGGCCGAGCCGACCCTTGTCCATACCGGCACCGCCGGCGAAGGTCGTAGCACGAGTCTAGGCGAACGTGGTGTTCGCTTCGAGCCGTTGGGGATCCGGCCGGCACCCGGACATCGCCCCGCGGCGGGTCGCGCCGCGCGGTCACCGAACCGGTGCGCGACCGAGCATTGATCGAGTCGCCACGCGGATCACTTATCCAGTGCACTCCGGACGGCCGACTTCACCAAATAGGTATGCAACGTCAGCGACATCGCAGCCAGTTCGCGGACCAACTCTTCCGCGCGGTCGCGGGCACCTGCGTCCCGGCTCTTCGCGACCGGGCCGGCGATCTGGGCCACCAGCGCGGCCTCGCGGTCGGCAGCAAGTTTGAACGCTCGCAGATGACGCACTTCGAGACCGAACTCGGCCATCGCCTTGGCGGTCGCCGCGAGCGCGATCGCGTCCTCGTCGAAGAAGCCGGCAGCGCCGGGCACAATCAGGCCGGCGCGGATCAGTTCGGTGAGAAACGCGTCCTCGATGCCGGCACGCTCGAGCAGATCGGCCCGGCCGAGCCGGACATCGCGCGCCGACCGAAACTCCTCTGGCGATACCTCCCCGACGATGCCGAGCCGACGCGGTGTACGTGCCTCACCCGATCCGACGCTCGCCACACCGCGGTCGATCGCTTCGAGTTGTTCCTTGATCACTTTGAGCGGCAGGTACTGATCGCGTTGCGCGGTCAGCACGAACCGCAACCGGTCCACGTCGGTGACCGCGAAGCGCCGGTACCCGGATGGGGTGCGCTCGGGGCTGATCAGGCCTTCCGCCTCGAGGAAGCGGATCTTGGAGATCGTGATGTCGGGAAAGTCGGACCGCAGGAGGTCGAGCACGGAGCCAATGGACATCCCCGTGCGAACAGCCCGCTGCCCGACCTGCGTCATGAACTACCCGCGCCCGCGGCGGGAAGACCCGATTCGGATCGCGGGCCGGTGAGAAACACCAGGCGGAACTTGCCAATCTGTACTTCATCGCCGTTCGCGAGCACTGCCGAGTCGACGGGCTCACGGTTGACATAGGTGCCATTGAGGCTGCCGACGTCGACGACCTGGAACTCGTCTTCGTCCTGACGGAACTCGGCATGCCGGCGGCTCACGGTGACATCGTCGAGGAAGATGTCGCTGTCGGGATGGCGGCCGGCGGACGTCGTCGGCTGGTCGAGCAGGAACCGCGAACCGGCGTTCGGACCGCGCTTGACGACGAGCAGAGCAGAGCCGACAGGCAAACCCTCGACGCCCGATACCGGCGCCTCACCGGTCGGCGCAGCCGAGGGGTCGACCTCGTTCAGGAAGTCCGCACGAAAGACCGACGTGGTCTCTGCGGCACTCTCCCCGTAGGCCGACTCGTTGTCGTTCTCGCTCACCGTTTCTCCTCCTGAGTCCGATTTTCAATGCGGCATTTCACTCGGACGATTCTCGAGTCTCGGACCATCGCCCCCGCACACAACACACGTATTGGTAATGACCGTACCCTGCCCGGGGCACCGCGTGCAGGCAGACCGGAAACGCCGATCAACCGCCGATTACCCCTCGGTAACCGGCCACGTCCAGCGTGTTGCCCAAAGCGGCGTCGAGGACCTGCTCGTCGTCGACCGACAACTCGACCAGCCACCCGCCGCCGTACGGATCGGAGTTCACCATCTCGGGGCTGGCTTCCAGATCACCGTTGACGGCAACGACTTTCGCGGTCAGCGGGGCGAAAATGTCGGACACGCTCTTGGTGGATTCGACCTCCCCGAGCGACTCGCCCGCGGTCACCTCGTCGCCCTCGGCGGGTAGCTGCACGAACACCACGTCGCCGAGCTGCTCCTGTGCGTAGTCGGTGATCCCGACCCGGACGGTCGTCGGACCGGTCCGCAGTACCCACTCGTGTTCCTCGGTGTAGCGCAAATCCTCGGGTAGTGCGGTACTCACCGTTTCTGGTCCTTTCGGGGTCTGCGCCGGCCTCCGTGCGCCCGGTTTCGGTGTGCCCGGGTTCCGGGGTGCCTAGTTTCCTGGCTGAGCGTAGTGCGGGTCGGTCGGGTCCCGAGTCGCGGTCACCGCGACCTGTTCGCGCTGCTCGACCACCAGCGTTCCCCCGCTGCGCGAGACCGAATCGACAACTCCACCCGGAATGTTCACCGCCGCTGCGAGTGTCGGCGGGTCGCCGATCGCCACCACAGTGTACGGGGCGGTCAGGGTCACACCGTCGACGATCACCGCTCCCGGTGTGCCACCGATCCAGGTGTTGATGCCTACTCGCAACGGGTCGCCACCGGCACCGCCGATTTGAATCGCTTCTGCACCGGCCGCACGCAATTCCTGCACGGCGTCGAGCAGCACGTCCGGTCCCACCTTCAGCGCCGGGTCCGCGATGGTGAGCACCACACCGGGCCCGCTCGCCGGGACTGTGCCCACTTGCACCGACAACGCCGACAGGCGCGCCCTTGCCTCGTCGACGGCGGCGCTCGACCCGCGCTGTTCGAGGCCGGCGATCGTGCCCTGCAGGGTCGCGATCTCCTGACGCAGCGACGCCTCGCGGCGGTTCAGGTTGTCCAACAACGCGAGCAGGTCCGTCGGCCGCGCGGAGTCGAGGCTGCTGCCGGAGTCGGTGTCGCGGATCTGGGTGGCGATCGCGATGCCCAGGACCCCGATCAGGATCAACGCGAGCACCTGCAGGGCGCGCGGCGACGCCTTGCGGACACGCTTCTGCCCGGGCGGCGGCTGCTGCTCGGGTGACTCCTCGACGGGATCCGGCGATACGTCGTTCGCTTCATTCGCCATCGCGTCAGGCTCCGAAGAGGTGGCGACGCAACGCTGCGGCGTTGCCGAAGATTCGGATGCCGAGCACCACGATCACCGCGGTCGACAGCTGGGTGCCGACGCCGAGTTGGTCGCCGAGCCACACGATCAGCGCCGCGACGAGCACGTTGAACACGAACGACACGACGAACACCTTGGAGTCGAAGATCTCGTCGAGATAGGCGCGCATGCCACCGAAGACCGCGTCGAGCGCGGCAACGACGGCGATCGGCAGATAGGGCTCTGCCCAGGTGGGTACCTGTGGACTCACCACGACGCCCAGCGCGATCCCGCCGATCAGCGCGAGGATCGCCACCAGACCGAAGGTCGGCTTCATCGGGTCGCCTCCTGCGCCGAACGCAGCTCGCGCAGGTTCGCTCCCGGTAGCTGCAGATCGTCCTCGGCCTGTAGGTCGAACTCGATGTCGTAGAGCTGGGCCACCGCCGACATGCGCAGGTAGGCGGGGCTCACGACGAACCCGGTCTGCAGCGGCACGGGCGGTCCGACCGCGGTGATCCGGTAGGGCGGGGCAACCGGGCGGTTGTCCACCAGGATGGCTCCGCCGGCCTGCCGCACCGTCACCTCGGGTCCGACCCGCACGTCGCCGATCGACACCGCCTCCGCCCCGCCGGCCCACAGCGCGTTGACGATCGCCTGCAGGTCGCGGTCGAGCACGACCGACCGGTTGTCGCCCGCGCCCCGATCATCGAGTGACACCACGACGCCGGGGCCGTGCACCGGTTCGGCGCCGGCCGCGGATTCCAGGACGCGGATCCGGTCGAGTACCTGCTCCCCCTCCACGCTGCCCGCGAGCGCAGTGGCGCGGGCCTCGTCGGCAGTCGTGCCGAGCTCCGCGCGCTGCGCGGACAGATCGTCGTTGCGCCGCTCGGCCGCGTACACGCTGGCCAGCACTTCCTTTCGGTAGTCGTCGGGATCGTCCCCGATGGTCCGGTTCGCAATGCCCACCACCGCGCCGACCGCGACACAACCGACCACGAGCCACACCAGCTGCGACACCCGGGAGCCGCGCGCGGTGCCGGATTCGCGCGCCCGCGCGGCCGCGGCGTAGCCCGGGTCCAGGTGATCGCGCAGCAGCGACTGCAGTAGCGAGTTCCGGCTCGAATATCGTGACGGCTCGCTCACGCGCGACCGCCGACCGCACCGGTGGATACCGGGATCGCGCGTGCCACCGCCACAGCCTTGCCGACATAGAGAATTCCGGTCCACACGTACAGCACGGTCCCCCAGACCAGGAACGCCGCGCCGACGGCCGATGCGAATGCGGCGATCGACCAGTCCATCTCGCCGGCGAGCAGCCACGGCAGCGCGGACATCAGGGCAAAGGTGGCGGCCTTGCCGAGATAAATCACCTCCGGCGGCGGCAGCCCGCGTCGCCGATACACGATCAGGGTGAGGGTCAGCACGACGTCACGGCCGATCAACAGCGCCGCGACCCACCAGGGGATGATCCCCCGGATGACGAACCCGATCAGGGTGGTGACCACGTAGAGCCGGTCCACCAGCGGATCCAGCATCGCACCGAGACGCGAGGACTGGTCGAGCATCCGGGCGATCTTGCCGTCGAGCCAGTCGGTTGCCCCGCTGATGATCAGCAGCGCGAAGGCCCAGCCATCCGACTCGGTCACCAGGAGTAGGTAGAGGAACAGCGGCACACCGAGCAGTCGCAGCACGCTGAGCACGTTCGGGATGGTGAGGATGCGGTCGGGCGCGCCATCCTTGGCCGCCTGCTCGCGCGCCGCGTCCTGCTCCGGGATCGGCCCGGTCACGCCGAAGCACCCCTACCGGGCGCCGCGATCCGCGCGATGCTGTCGCCCTCCAGGCTGCCGAGATACATCCACTCCCCCGCGACTCGAACGCCGGTGATCGGGGCGAAACCACCCTTCGATCCCTGCAGGTTGTGCACCAGCGCCCCGCGGCCGTCGAGGCCCAGCACCCAGCCACGATGCTGGGGGTCGGGCTGCAGCCCGGCAGGCAGGTTGGCGGCGATGGTCCGCAGTGCCGGACGGGGTGCGGTGAGGTCCAGCAACGGCATTCGCGGGCTGAACAGGGCAACCCAGAAGATGCCGTCGGTGCCCTGCGAGGTCATGTTGTCCGGGATACCGGGCAGGTTGTCGTACCAGACCGACACCTTGCCCGCGTCGGGACCGGTCAGGTCGACGCGCGTGATCCGGTACGAGCCGGTCTCGGCGACCAGCACGAACGTCTCATCCGCGGCCAACCCAACCCCGTTGGCGAAGTTGAGCCCGCCGGCGAGCAGGTCGGTCTCGCCGGTCGACGGGTCCAGCCGCAGCAGGCGACCGGTGCCACCGTGTTCGAGGATGTCGAGTTTGTGGTCGGGGATGGTGAATCGCGCCGAGGAGTCGGTGAAGTAGACGGTGCCGTCCCGGCCGACGGCCGAGTTGTTGGTGGCCAGCAGCGGCTGTCCAACGGCGGAATCGGCGAGGACCTCGCAGCGGCCGGTGTCGTCGACACGCAGCACCCCGCGTTCGCAGTCACAGACCAGGTACCGGCCGTCGTCGAGGATCTCGATCCCGAGCGGTCGTCCGCCGGTTCGTGCGACAGCAGTGGCGTGGCCGGGGCCCTCGAAGCGCCAGATTGTGCCGTCCGCGCCACCGGTGATCACGCGGCCGTCGTGGTCGACCACGACGTCCTCCGGACCTTCGCCGGACGGCAGGCGCCAGCGCTGCGCGCCGTCGAGTTCGGTGTTGGGCGCAAGGTCGCCGATCAGCGGCGGCGGCTTGGGTGCCCGCCAGGCAACCGGTTCGAGTCCGACGCGGTTGAGCCGGCCCGTGATGGTGTCGAGGATTCCCATGTCCCAACCTCCTCGGATCAACGCCACGCGAAGACAGGCTGTTCGAGCCCATCCACCCGCGTCGCCCTGCCGTGCAGTGCGACCTCGCGGAACTGGTAGACGACGGCGCCGGTTGGCGCATGAATCAGATGCCCACGGAACGGCCACTGGACCACGGGCCGGTCGGATTCCGGGATGGTGATGAAGCGGGGTTCGACATCGAGTTCGGCCAGCGTTGGCACGAACAGTTCGGCGACCTCGGCCGGATTCGGATCCGCCGTGGCGAGGCCGTCGGCCACCCACACAACATACGGCGAGATCACGTAACCCGAGCGGGTCACGTAGTCGTCGAGCCGGCCGAGGACGTCGTCCGGATGGGCCGTGACCCCCAGTTCCTCGGCGAGTTCGCGGATCGCCGCTTGTGCACCGGTCTCGCCATTGTCGATGCCGCCACCGGGCAGCGCGAATTGGCCGGGGTGCGCGCGCAGCCGGGCGATGCGGCGAGTGAGCAGAAATCCGAGGTCGCCATCCGCCGTGGCCCCGACCGCGACGGCAACGGCGGCGGCCCGGTGTCCGGCGGGATCCACCGTGCGGGCGTCGAACCGGGCCAGCTCGCTGGCGATCTGCGCACGGATCTGATCGGGGGAGGAATCGGCGGGCGACATCACAACTGACCCTATGTCACCGCGCGCCGGACGGACGACGGCGCGCAGCGGCCCCCGAATGGAACGGGCCGGGTGCACCCCGATGGGTGCACCCGGCCCGCGTGACAGCTGTTGCGACGCGTCGATCCTTTAGCGCGGCGCCATCCGGATCGCGCCGTCGAGGCGGATCACCTCGCCGTTGAGCATCGGGTTCGACACGATGTGCGCGGCCAGCGCGCCGTATTCGGCCGGGTCGCCGAGCCGCGACGGGTGCGGCACCTGCGCGCCGAGCGACTTCTGCGCCTCTTCGGGCAGCGCACCGAGTAGCGGGGTCTTGAACAGGCCCGGCGCGATGGTGACGACGCGGATCTGCAGCGACGCGAGGTCGCGAGCGATCGGCAGGGTCATCCCGACGACGCCGCCCTTGGACGCCGAGTACGCGGCCTGGCCGATCTGGCCCTCGAATGCCGCGACGGATGCGGTGTTGATGATGACGCCGCGCTCACCGTCGACCGAGTCGTTCTTCGAGATGCGCTCCGCGGCCAGTCGCAGCACGTTGAAAGTGCCGAACAGGTTGACCTCGACGACCTTCTTGAAGGCGTCGAGCGGGAAGGCGCCGTTCTTGCCGACGGTCTTGATGGCGTTGCCGATCCCGGCGCAGTTCACCGTGACGCGCAGCGGGCCGAGCGATTCGGCGAGGTCGAGCGCCGCGGTCACGGACGCCTCGTCGGTGACGTCGCCTGCGGCGAAGCGGACCCGATCGCCGAGTTCCTTCGCGATCGCCTCACCGTTGGACGACGGCAGGTCGAAGATGACCACGGTGGCGCCATCGGCAATGAGTGCCTTGGTCGTGGCGAGGCCGAGGCCCGAGGCGCCCCCCGTGATCAGGGCAACGGTGTCGGTGACGTTCATGGCTTCCTTTCGGATAGTTTACTTATCGCTCGCTAAACAGCTATCACAGCAGGTCCGCTGTGGTCAAAGCGCACCACCCTCGTCAGTGCCCGTTCACGTGGGGTATTGATGAGTCGGAGCAGACTCGCCGAGCTTCGGCCACCGGAGAAAGAGGTCCCGCATGAGTACGGCAGCTTCCGAGACCGAAGCGCCCGGTGCCGCTATTCCGGGCGTCGACGTGTCCGTCGAATCCGGCGTGCTGCGAGTGACTCTCAACCGACCTGCGCGGATGAACGCCCTCACCTGGGCGTCGCTCGAGGCGGTCGCGGACGCGTTCGAGGCGCACGCCGATGATCCAGCGGTGCGTGCCGCCGTGCTGACCGGCACGGGTCGAGCGTTTTGCACCGGCGCCGACCTGTCCGCCACGGAGAAGAGCGAAGACAAACCCGCGGACACCCGCACGATCGACGCCGCCAATCGCGCCGTCGCTGCGATTCGGGCGTTTCCGCGCGTCGTGGTTGCCGTGATGAACGGCCCGGCGGCCGGTGTCGGCGCCTCCCTGGCCTTGATCTGCGACCTCACGGTCGCGACCGAATCGAGCTATTTCCTGCTCGCGTTCACCAAGGTGGGTTTGATGCCGGACGGCGGCGCGACGGCCATCGTCGCCGCGTCGATCGGCCGGGCACGCGCGTTGAACATGGCGATTCTCGCCGAGCGACTGCCTGCGCCGAAGGCACTCGAATACGGCCTGATTGCGGCGACCTATCCGGACGACGAGTTCGCCTCCGCCGCAGCCACTCTCGTCGACCGCATCGCCGCCGGTCCGTCGCAGGCGTTTCACCGCACCAAGGCCGCGATCAATGACGCCACCCTGACCGAGTACGACAACGCGCTCGCCCGGGAACGAAAGGGACAACTCGAACTGCTCGTCACCGCGGACCACCGCGAGGGAGTCGCGGCGTTCCTCGGCAAGCGGCCGGCGAAGTTCGGCGGCCAGTAGTCCCCGGCCGGGGCGGCCGCAGCCTGCGGACAACCACTCACTTCCGCCGAGGTCTCCGAAATCGTCACTCTGTCCGATACCGGCACCGTGGCGAGCGGCCCGACTCTGCCACGACTGGAAGCCGTGGCTGCCCGCCTCAACAGGATCACCGAAATCCTTGTCCGCCAAAGGGATTGGCGAGCAACTTTCGCTCTCGGACTCGACGGCCTCGAACAATCCGCCGTGCTGCCACTGCAACGTGCGGAGTCGGGGTTCGTCGACCCCGACTACGCCCCATCGGCTCAGCATCGAGGTGATGAGCCAGTTCCTGGTGAACGTGCACGGGGAGTTCGGTTCCGGCCACGTCGAACCGCGATGGGCACGCCATTTCGCACTGGCCCACGACTGCAGCCTGTCGCTTGGACGTGTTGCAATGGCCGGATTCAACGCGCGCGACTACTTCACGGTTCTCGACACGATCGGGCGCAACACGAGCGTCATTGTCGATCGAACAAAGGCGGTCTTCGGCAACGCTCTCGGCCCAGCCCTCGATGCACTGTCGGGCAACGGATTCGCCAATGCCGGCTTCATCGGATTCAATACAATCATCTTCGGCAACGGCCTGGCGCTGCAGAATCCGAGCCTGCGTGCCGCGACCGAAGCCGACATAGACACCCTGTGGAATTCCTTCGATATCGCGGTACAGGGCCTGTAAGCCCTGGCGCGTCAGACCACCGAGGGCTTGGCGCCGACGGTCTGCAACGCGATCGCGGAATACTTGCGGGCCACCTCGTCGGGCCGCAACGTGCCCTCCGTGTGGTACCACCGCGGGATCGACTGGCACATCCCGAGCAACGCACGGGTGGTTTCGGCGGCATCGTCCACATCGAAGACGCCCGCCCGGTCGCCATCCTCGAGTATCCCCCGCATCAGCTGTTCGATTCCCTTGCGCACCACGCGATTACGCTCGCGGTTCTCGGGGCCGAGGTAGCGCGCCTCCGCCTCGATGGCTGCGAGCCGGGCGCGGGTCGTCATGCGCAGCACGATTGCCTCGATGACGTTCGACAGTCGCGCGACCGGGTCCTCACCGCCGTCCGCATCGGCCGCGTGGGCGCGGGCAAGCACATCGCCCGTGCTGAGTTCGATCAGCGCGATGAGCAGGCCCTCCTTGTTGTCGTGGTGGTAGTAGAGCGCGGGCACGGTGACGCCGACGCGGCGGGCGATCTCGCGAACCGAGGTGCCGTGGAATCCGCGCTCGTAGAACGTATCGAGCGCTGCTTCCAGAATCGGCGTGAGCGGCAAGGGTTCCAGCTGTCGCCAGTCCAACGTCGGGGCGTCGGACTGGTTCGGTGCGCCGGAAGTAGCCATGGGCGCATTCTACCTAACGATCGCTAAACCCCGACCGCAACTGCCTCCGCCGGAATTTCGTACCCGAACCCAATGAGAACGTGTTTCAGTTCAGGTAGCGTCGCAGGGTGATCTCGACCGTCGTATGGGGCACCGGAAATGTCGGGCGAGCCGCGATTCGCGCGGTCGCCGCACACCCGTCGTTGACCCTCGCAGCCGTCCTTGTCCACGACCCGGCGAAGGTCGGCAGAGACGCCGGCGACCTGGCCGACTGCGATGGAACGCTGGGCGTCCTCGCCACCGATGACATCGCTGCCGTCCTCGCCGAGCGGCCGCGGGCGGTGGTGTACGCCGCATCCGGCGAGATTCGACCCGACGAGGCAATAGCCGACATTGCCCTGGCCGTGCGCGCCGGCGCCGTCGTCGTCACGCCGTCGGTGTACGCGCTCTACGAGCCCAGCTCCGCGCCCGCCGAAATCCGCGAGCCGATCGAGCAGGCCATCGAGGCGGGCGGCGGGTCGCTGTTCGTCTCCGGTGTGGATCCCGGTTGGGGCAACGACATCCTCCCGCTGCTGATCAGCGGACTCGGCTCGACGGTCGAGGAAATCCGCTGCCAGGAGATTTTCGACTACGCGAGCTACGACCAGCCCGATACGGTGCGCTACCTGGTCGGTATGGGCCAGCCGATGGACTACGACCCGCCGATGGTCGCCGCCGGCGTCCCGACGATGGTCTGGGGTGGCCAGATCCGGCTGATCGCCCGCGGCCTCGGCGTCGAGGTCGACAAGATCACCGAAACCCTCGAGCGCCGGCCACTCGCCGAGACGGTCCAAACCGCCACGATGGGCGAGTTCGAGGCGGGAACACAAGGCGCGCTGCGCTTCGAGGTGCAGGGCATCGTCGATGGCGAAGCGCGCATCGTCATCGAGCACATCACCCGGATCCACCCCGACTGCGCGCCGGAGTGGCCCCAGCCACCGGGCGGCCGCGACGGTGCGCACCGCGTGATCATCTCGGGCCGGCCGAACATCGAAGTCACCGTGGTCGCCACCGACGAGGGCGGCAGCGGCGCCGCGGGCGGCAACGCGACCGCGGTGGGCCGGATCGTCAACGCGATCGACTGGCTTGTCGAAGCTCCGCCCGCTATCTACGACGCGCTCGACGTACCGCTGCGCCCGGCAACCGGCAAGCTCGTTCCAGGAAGGCAATCCGAATGAACATCGACATCCCCGCAGGCAAGGACCCGATCACCTACGTGTGGGGCGAGATGGTGCCCGGTATCGGACCGGCCGCGGCCAAGCTCTCACTGGCGGTGTACTCGGACTCGACACTCGGATTGCGCGAGTTCGAGGCCGCCCGACTACGTATCGCCCAGATCAACGGGTGCGTCTTCTGCCAGGACTGGCGCACCGAACGCGACGGCGTCAAGGTCGAAGCAGGTTTCGACGTCGCCGTGGCGCAGTGGCGCACGACCGACTCTTTCGACGACCGCACCCGGATTGCCGCGGAGTACGCCGAACGCTATGCACTCGACCATCACGGCATCGACGACGACTTCTGGTTGCGGTTCAAGGCGCTCTACACCCAGCCCGAGATCGTCGAGTTGAGCATGTGCATTGGGTCGTGGCTGTCCTTCGGGCGGCTCAACCGGATCCTCGGACTCGACACCGCGTGCGCGCTGCCGAGCCACTGAATCAGACACGGACAACGCATTCGACCGGCTGAGTTACTCAGCCGGTCGAATGCAGAAGCATGGTGAGTCAGCCGGCCAGCAGGACGCCGATCAGCGAGACCACCGCAACCAGCACGGTGGCGATCGCGGCCAGCGCCACATAGCGAACGTCGATGCGCTTCAGCACGGACATCTTGATTCCGGTCCCGAGCGCGAACATGGCCGCGGTCAACAGCGCGGTCTGCACGGTGCCGGCACCGGCGAGGACACCGGCAGGCACAACGTCGAGGGTGCGCAGGGTGGCGCAGCCAAGGAATGCGATCACGAACATCGGCACCAGCGCTGCCCGGCTCGAACGTGCTGCCTCGCCGGCACGGCGCCGATGCATTGCGCCGACGACGACCACGACCGGCGCAAGCAGCACCACACGGGCCAGCTTGACCGCGACGGCCAGGGTGAGCGCCGTGCCACCGATCGCGCCACTGGCCGCGACAACCTGGGCGACCTCGTGGATCGATGCGCCCGCCCACATGCCGGACTGCTCGGAAGTCAGGCCGAGCAGGTTTCCCAGCAGCGGAATCGCCGGGATCATCAGCGTGCCGAAGGCAGCGACCAGGGTCACCGCGGTGACGACATCACGCTCATCGGCGTCGACCGCACCCTCTACTCCGGCCACCGCCGCGGCGCCGCAGATCGAGAACCCGCAAGCGATGAGTACCCGCTGTTCCCAGCCGATTCCGAGCCACCGTCCGATCACCATCGTGCCCGAAACGCCAATGGCGACGACCGCAACGACGGCGAGCAGCACGCCCGGGCCGAGCCCGACGAGGTCACCGAGTGCGAGTTGCAAACCGAGCAGTGCGACACCGACCCGGAGGAGCCGTCGACTCGCGAAACCCATTCCGGCGGCCGTGCTCGCGGGCAGCGGAACGATATTCGTCAGCACCGCGCCGAGCACGATCGCCACGAGCAGCGGGCTCACGGCGGGCACCAGCGATCGAACGCCGAGTGCGACGGCCGTTGCCGCAGCGCACACGGCCAGGCCGGGCGCGAGTCGGGCCACGGCCGCCGTGGCTTCGCTGCGTTGCGTGCGCGAAGCCGGTACCGGAGCGTGGTCGATCGTCGCCTGAATTGCCATGCCATAAGACTCGCCGTGAACCGGGCCCTCCGGTAGCCGCCAATTCGGCATGGCTGACATATCAATTTGATATGGCTTTGCCTTCAGGCATATCATCCATGCATGGCCTACACCTGGCCCGACCTCGATGCACTCGAGCTACTCGTCGCTGTCGACGATCGCGGCAGTCTCGGCGCGGCGAGTCGTGCGCTCGGTGTCGCGCAGCCGAACGCGAGCCGGACGATCAAACGGCTCGAACGCGCACTCGGCGCGACACTGATCCACCGGACTCCGCGCGGCTCGACCCTGACACCGGAGGGCACCGTCATCGCGCACCGGGCGCGCGACGTGCTGGCGCGGGCCGCAGATCTGCTCGACACGGCCGCGGCGCTGCGCACGAAGCGGGACGCAGAACTCGCCGTCGCGGCAAGCATGACGGTGGCCGAGTGCCTGCTACCGCCCTGGCTCGGGTCCTTCCAGCGGGCGCACCCGGACATCCGGGTCCATCTGCAGGTGCACAACTCGATGCGGGTCTTCGATCTGGTCACGTCGGGTGGGTGCGCACTCGGGTTCGTCGAGAGCCCCACCGTGCCCGCCGGTCTGCACAGCGTCACCATCGGCCGCGACCGGCTCGCGGTGGTGGTACATCCGAGCCACCCGCTGGCCAGGCGCCGCAGCCCGCTGCGCGTCGCCGACCTCGCCGCGACCCCGCTGGTCATCCGCGAGCAGGGCTCGGGGAGCCGGCACACCCTCGATCTCGCGCTGGAGGCCTACGAGCGTGCCACTCCGCTGCTCGAGCTGGGTAGCAGTGCGGCCATCCGCGCCGCTGCACTCGGCGCCGTGGGACCGGCAGTTCTCAGCACGCTGGCCGTCGCGGATCAACTCCGCGACGGCCAGCTGAAAGAGGTGCCGGTCGATGGGCTGCACACCGATCGGACGCTGCGCGCGGTGTGGCGCCCGCCCCGTCGGCTCACCGGCCCCGCTGCCGAACTCGTGAAGCTGATCCAGGACCGACGGGTCACTCCGCAGGCTCCGCTCCCGGAACGACGGGTGACTCCGCAGGCTCTGCTCCCGGAACGACGGGTCACTCCGCAGGCTCCGCTCCCGGACCGACGGGTCGCTACGTCCGGCCGCTGACGCGCCTCTCCTCCTCGGCGAGGCGCTCGAGTTCGAGCTCGCGCTGTTCCTCGAACGACTCGGGCGTACCGGGAATCTCCGTACCGCGCAGCGACAGGCCCTTCGTCTCGATCAGGAAGTAGGCCGAAGCGATACCGATCAAGCACGCGCCGAGCATGTAGAACGCCGGAACGAGACTGTTGCCGGTCGCATCGATGATCCCCTCGTTGATCGCCGAGGCGGTACCACCGAACAGCGACGTCGCCACGTTGTAGCCGATTGCGACACCGGCAAACCGGACGATGGTCGGGAACATGGCAGGGAAGGTCGCCGAGATCGTCGCCAACTGCGGCGCGTAGAGCATGCCGAGCACCGCGAAGCCGATGATGGCGCCGGCGAGGTTCGTCCCGATCAGCAGATACATCGGGATGACCGCGATGACGAGCGCGATACAGGAGAACATCCACATCGGACGACGACCGATCCGGTCGGAGAGCATGCCGAACAGCGGCAACGTGAACAGCATGGCGATCTGCCCGAACAACGGCACGAGCAGTGCGTCCGACTCGTCCATGCCCAGCGTCGTCTGCAGGTACGTCGGCATGTAGCTCAGCAACGTGTAGTTCACCACGTTGAGGGCGATGACCAGGCCGAACAGTGTCAGGATCGGACGGGCAAACTTGGTTATCAGGTCCTTGAACACGTGGGCCGCGGTGTCCTCGGTCTTCTGCTCTTCTTCGAGCTCACGGAAGACCGGGGTGTCCTCCATCCGCGACCGCAGATACATACCGATCAGGCCGAGCGGCGCGGCCAGCAGGAACGGCAGGCGCCAGCCCCAGGACTGCATCGACGCGTCGTCGAGCGTGTTCACCAGCAGCAGCGCGATCACGTTGCCCACAGTGAAGCCGACCAGCGTGCCGACTTCGAGGAAGCTGCCGAAGAAGCCGCGGCGCTTGTCGGGTGCGTACTCGGCCATGAAGGTCGCGGCGCCGCCGTACTCGCCGCCTGCGGAGAAGCCCTGCACGACGCGGCACGTGTACAGCAGGATCGGCGCCCATATGCCGATGGCCGCGTAACTGGGGATCAGACCGACGGCGAGCGTAGAAGTGGCCATCAGAATGATCGTCATCGCAAGCACGCGTTTGCGGCCGATCTTATCGCCGAGCGGACCCCAGAACAGCCCACCGATCGGCCGGATCAGAAACGACACGGCGAAACCGAGCAGGGTGTAGAGGACGCCGTTCTCGCCCTCGGGAAACAGCGACGCCGCGATATGGGTGGTCAGGTATGCGTAGACGCCGTAGTCGAACCATTCGACTGCGTTACCGATTGCCGAGGCGCCGATTGCTCTGCGCAATACGCTGGGCGGCACCTCGCCCACGGTCGCTCGAGTGTCGGTCTGGGACATCGGAATCGCTCCTGTCTGCGTGGACGCGATCTGCGGCGAACCACGCCACGATCGGCCCGCCCGGACAGTCGGCCCGGTCGACCGCATCACATGAGCTGGTCACCGAGCCGAGGCCGAGGCGACGTCGCCAAGGCCATGCGCGTGAATACCCGGTAGATGGCGCTCAAAACACCCGCGGCAGCAGCCGCCTGACGCGACCGCGGCAGCGCATTCAGCGTGCCGGGTCGGCGGACACGGATCCCGCACGCGCCGGCGCGCCGGAGCGTGGCAGCCACCCGGGCGGGCCGAACACGAATCCGACGCGGTCCCGCCACCGCGCCGCGCTGCGTACGTCGGCGGTGATCGCGGCGTACTCGTGGAACTGCAGCCGCCAGATGTTGAAGGTCTCGACCGGCTTGGTCAGCCCATAGTGCGGGCGCTCGATCTCGGGCGTGAAGGTGCCGAACATCCGGTCCCAGATGATCAGGATTCCGCCGTAGTTCTTGTCGAGGTACTCGGGATCGCGTCCGTGATGCACGCGGTGATGCGACGGAGTGTTGAAGACGAACTCGACCGGCCGCGCCAGCTTGCCGATGTGTTCGGTGTGCACCCAGAACTGGTAGACGAGGTTGACCGAGAAGCTCGCGAACACCATCCAGGGCGGGACCCCGAGCAGCGGTAGCGGCAGCCAGGCGACGATCTCGCCGCTGTTGTTCCATTTCTGCCGCAACGCGGTGGCGAAGTTGAAGTATTCGCTGGAGTGGTGCGCCTGATGCGTGGCCCAGATCAGTCGCACCCGGTGCGCGGTGCGGTGATACAGGTAAAACAACAGGTCCACCCCGAACAGCGCGATCACCCACGTGTACCACTGCGTCGCGGAGAGTTGCCATGGCGCGACGTAGGCGTAGATCGCCGCGTAGACGAACAACGCGATGGCCTTCCACGCCGCGGTGGTGACGATGGAGACGAGCCCCATCCCGATGCTCGCGCGGGCATCGCGCGTCTCATAGGAGCCGGGCGGCGGGCGGTGCTCGCCGTCGCTCCGACCGGGATCCGCTGCCTGATATTCGAGCGCCCGTGCGGCAGTCCATTCGAGGATCAGCAGGATCAGGAAGAACGGGATCGCGAACGCGACAGGGTCGCGCATCTGCGGCGGCAGCGCGTCCAGGAAGTCGGTGAGCCAATCCACCGACGCCACCTCCTCGTGACCGGTCTCGAGGCGATTCAGAGTACGCCACAAGAAGTGAACATCTGTTCGGTACTTCGTGTCCAGTGCGGCCGCATGGACAGCTCCTTCGCCGCTCGGCTAGCTTGAACCCACGTCCGGACAGTTGTCCAGATCCGGCGAGGGCGACCATTGCGGTTGGCGCAGGAGAAACGAGGAAACGTGTCCGACGAGCTTCGGCCCGGCTTGCGGGACAAGCTGCAACAGAGCGGCGGTGGTGGCCACTTCGTGGTCGAGGACATCAGCCGATCCGAAATGCTGCAGCGGCGGTCCACCTACGAACCCCTCGCCGAGTCGGTGCGCGAGCTCATCGATGCCTCGATTCGGACCGAGGCCGACGCGACGGAAGTTGCCGAGGCCCGCGCGCTGGTGGAGCGGGCCACCGCCCTGCTGCGCCGCAACCAGATCGACGGCGCGTACGGCATCCGCTATACGCCGCGCGGCGAGAGCATGCCGTGGGGCAATCCGGTGATCGGCATCCGCAATCCCATTGCGCCGCCGTTGTTCGTCGAACGCGACGAGACCGGCAGGCACTGGTCGGACTTCACGCTCGGCGCCGCCTACGAGGGCCCGACCGGCCATGTGCACGGCGGCGTACTCGCGCTGCTGCTCGACCATGTCCTCGGCGAGGCGGCGAGCTTCGACGACACCCCGTCGCTGACCGGCACGATCGAGGTGCGTTACCTGCGCAGGACCCCGCTCGGCCCGGTTCGTATCGAGGCAAAGATGGACCGCCGAGAGACCAGCAAGAAGTTCGCCCGCGGCACCATCTCCGACGCGGAGGGCGTGACAGTCGAGGCGAGCGGGGTTTTCATCATTCCGCGGTGGGCGCGGTAGGACCTGCCGTGGCGACCCAGTTCATCACCAGGTTCGACATGCGCGCGCCGGGCGCCTCGAACGCCGAACGCCAGGAGTTGTTTTCGCGCGCGGTCGAGCAGGCCACCTATGTAGACGCGCACGGCCAGGATGCAATCATGCTGTCGGAGCATCACGGCTCGCCGGATGGCTACCTTCCATCGCCGCTGCTGCTGGCCTCGGCGATCGCAGCGAGGACGCAGCGCATTCCGATCTCGGTATCCGCGCTGATTGTCAACCTGTACCAGCCCCGCCGACTCGCCGAGGACATCGCCGTGCTCGATCTGATCAGCGCGGGCCGGGTGTCCTACGTGCTGGCTCTGGGTTACCGCCCCGTCGAGTACGCCATGTTCGACCGCGATTGGGAATCCCGGGGCCTCGATATCGAGAACGCGATCGGCGAAATGCTCGACGCCTGGGCGGGCACCGATTTCACCGCAGCCGGGGAAACCACGCGCGTAACGCCGCCGCCGTTCAGCCGGCCGCATCCATTCCTCTATTACGGCGGAAGCTCGCCCGCGGCGGCTCGGCGCGCTGCCCGGCTCGGGCTGAACTTCGCGCCCCAACTCGCCGATCGCGCGCTGAAACAGCTCTACCTCGAGGAGTGCGAGCGTCTGGGCCGGCAACCGGGCCATGTACTGATCCCACCGACCGGGCCGGCGACGGTCTTCTGCAGCACCGATCCCGACCGGTTCTGGGCGAACCACGGCGAGCATCTGCTCGCGGACGCCCGGGGTTACGACGCCTGGCACGGTGACATGGAATCGCACGTGCGGGACCGCTCGACAACGGTGCGGCAGCTTCGCGCCGCCGGGTCGTACCTCGTTGCCACACCGGACGAGCTGATCGAACGCTGCCGCAGCGGCGAACTACGCCTGATCACGAGCCATCCGCTGTGCGGCAATATGCCGGCGGAGCCGTCGTGGGAAAATCAGCAGTTGCTTTGCGAGAAGGTGATCCCCGCGCTGCGCGAAGGCTGACCGGGCCACTGTCAGACCAGGTCGATGACCGCGAACGGTTCGCTCGTCGGTGTCGCGGATCCCCCGGGCGGCTCGACGGTGAATCCCAATTTCTGGGCCGAGCCCACGTCGTCGACGACGACGGTGGTTGTCGGCGCGACGTCCTGCGCCGACATCGTCCCGGCCGACACGGCCGGCGCCGCATCCGACATCAGCCACATCTGGTAGTTCACATCCGCCGGGGGCGGTGTGACGCCGTCCATGACCAATACCAGAGCGTCCGCCGCCGGCGAATAGCTCACCGTCGCCATGCCGCCACCCGGAATCGGCGCGGTCGCCGAGTGCACGTCGGGCTCGTCGAGGACCTGCTCGGCGGTGACTGCGGGCGCCGGTTCGTCGGTCAACGCCTGCACCGCCACGACCGCACCGACGGCAACCACGATCGCGGCGGCCGCCGCGAGGAGCTGCCGCCGCCGTCGGCTGCGGCGCTTGAGCGCAAGCGCATCGGGTGGCACGCCCGATCGGATCTGCGCCAGGACTCGTTCGCGCACCTGACCCGATGGCGTCACGGCACCCACATCGCTGACCGCCGCGAGCGTTTCCCGGATCACGCGCACTTCGTCCGTGAACGCCGCGCGCAGACCTTCCTGCGCAGCGGCGAGGTCGGCTTCGACCGCTCGACGCTCGTTGTCGTCGAGCGCGTCGAGGGCATACGGATAGGCCATGCCGATGAGTTCGTCGTCGGTCACTACGACACCTCCAGGCACCGGCGCAGCCGGATCAGCCCGTCTCGGATACGGGATTTCACGGTCGGGAGCGCGACACCGAGGTGGCTTGCCACCTCTGGATAGCTCCGACCGTCGTAGTAGGCCATCGCCACTGCCTCCCGCTGGACCTCGGTCAGCGAACGGAGGCAGTCGATGACCGCACGCCGGTCGCCCCGACGTGCCACCTCCTCGGCGACGACGTCGAAGGCCGCGGCAACGTTGCGGGTTTCGTAGCGATTGCTGCGATCGGTCGCGGCCTGCTCCGACCGCACCCGATCCACCGCTCGGCGGTGGGCAAGGGTCAGTAGCCAGGCAAGTACCGAACCACGACTCGCATCGAACTCACCCGCGGTATTCCATGCCTGCAGGTACACCTCTTGGGTCACCTCTTCGGCGTAGCCGGCGTCTCGCAGAACCCGCACCACGACGCCGTACACACGTGCACAGGTCCGGTCGTACAATTCCGCAAAGCCATCTTCGTCACCGGTGGCGATGGCCGCAACGAGTGCGTCGAGCACCGACCGCTCGTCTGCGGCGAGGCCGGGCCGGCGCCCGCCCTCGATGGGCCGGGCGCCGAACCGACGCTGTTCAGGGACCGGGCGGGTCACCGCGATGCTCGTATCATCGCCCTTCACCGTAATGCGGACTCCCGTTCCCCACCACCACACGACGCTCGCGGGCGCCATTGCCACGTTATGCCGGCGGCATCAGCACCGAATCAATCAGGTAGACAGTGGCATTCGCGGTCTTCACACCACCACACACTACCGCTGCACCATTCACTTTCAGATCGTCGCCGGATCCGGTAACGGTCACCGTGGCCCCCTGCGCGGTCGGGTGTTCGCCGACCACCTGCTGCGGATCGAGCCGGCCCGGCACCACGTGATAGGTGAGAATCCCGGTCAGTGCGGCCGCGTCGGTCTTCAGGGTGTCGATCGTGGCCGGATCGATCTTCGCGAACGCCGAGTCGACCGGGGCAAACACGGTGAACTGACCACCGTCGAGCGTGTCGACCAGGTTGACCTGTGGGTTTACCTGCCCGGATACCGCGGCGGTCAGCGTGGTCAGCATCGGGTTGTTCGACGCGGCGACCGCCACCGGGTCCTGCGCCATACCCTCCACCGATCCGGCACCGGTCGGTACCTGTGCCGCGTAGTCCGCGCAGGCGGGACCGACCAGATCGCTTGCAGGTGCGGCCGCCATCGCCGACGTTTCGCTCGTCATCGGCGACCCGGTCATCGTCGACTCGGCGCTCGAGTCCGAATCATCGGACGAGCAGGCCGCCAAGCCCAGCACGGCGATCGCGCCCAGACTCACCACGGCAGTAAATCGTTGCGTGTTCATTCCACGTCACCACTTTCTTGTCCGCGGGGCTTTGCCCGCGTCGTCGCGTTGGTTACGAGTGCTATTCGGAACCGGACGACGTGCGGATGGGTGGGCGGCCAAACCCGTCGTGCGCCCGCAGCCGACCCATCCGCAGCCCTCGCCGCGACGAATCCGCCCAATAGGCGAAGGGAAAAACCATGTCGGACACCATCGAATCGCACACCTCGGAACTGGCACGCCCGACTTCACACCGGCACTTGATCTTTCGGTCGTTGTCCGGAGTGATCTCTGCGGCAATGATTCTCGCTGTCGGCGAGCTGGTGGCGGTACTCATCGCACCGGCCGCGTCGCCATTTCTCGCGATCGGTTCGACTGCGGTCGATCGAAGTCCGGCGTGGGCACGTGAGTTCGCCATCCAGACCTTCGGTACCAACGACAAGCCGGCATTGTTCGGCGGGATGGTGATCGTCGTGGTTGTCGTCGCGGCACTTGCCGGGGTGCTGGAGCGCACGCGCGGGCCAGTGGGCAGCATCCTGTTTGCCATACTCGGCGTGGCCGCGGTCGGTGCCGCACTCGCCAGACCCAACGCGACTTTGCTGTACGCCGTACCTACCATCGTCGGAACAGTTGCCGGCATCGCGACGCTGCGCGTCCTCACGGCCGCCGCGCGCCCGTCCGGACACCCCGGCACCTCGCCGACGCAGGCAGCTGGGTCCGTATCGCGCCGGCGGTTCCTGACCCTGGCGGCAGGCGCCGCCGCCATCGCTGCGACCGGTGGCGCAACTGCGCGAGTTCTCGCCCGACGACTCAACGACGCGATCGCGAACCGGCGCCTGTTTCGCGTTCCCGCCGTCGGCGCCGGGGACCGGGCTGCCCCGATCGCGCCCGGGACGGATATCGGTGTGCCCGGGGCCAGCAGCTTCATCACCCCCACCGGCTCCTTCTATCGAATCGATACCGCGCTGCAGGTGCCGCGGCTCACCACCGACGAATGGCAACTCCGCATGCACGGGATGGTCGAGCGCGAAATCGTCCTGGATTGGGCCGACCTCGTCGCCCGCACGCCGATCGAACGGGTCATCACGCTGACCTGCGTTTCCAACGAGGTCGGCGGCACCCTCGCGGGCAATGCGAGCTGGACCGGTTATCCGATCGGGCCGATCCTCGACGAAATCGGTGTCGATGCCAACGCCGACATGCTGCTGTCCACCAGTTCCGATGGCTTCACCGTCGGCACACCATTGGCGGTGCTTCGCGATGGACGTGACGCGATGCTGGCTGTCGCCATGAACGGGGAGGCGCTGCCGTTCGAACACGGCTACCCGGTCCGGCAGGTCGTACCCGGTCTCTACGGCTTCGTCTCTGCGACGAAATGGGTCGTGGACTGGAAGATCACCCGCTTCGACCGCGAACAGGCCTACTGGACCCGCCGCGGCTGGGCCGAACGGGCGCCGATCAAGACTGCGTCGCGCATCGAAGTTCCCGCCTCCTTCGCTCGCGTTGCTCCCGGCACGGTTCTCGTCGCGGGCACCGCATGGGCCCAGCATCGCGGCATCGCGCTCGTCGAGGTGCGGGTGGACGATGGCGAATGGCAGCCCGCGACGCTGGCCGGCCTGTACTCGATCGACACCTGGCGCCAGTGGACCTGGATGTGGAACGCCGAACCGGGGTCGCACACGCTGCAGGTGCGCGCGACCGACCTGGACGGCAATACCCAGACCGACGAGCGAGTGGCGCCCATCCCGGACGGCGCGACGGGCTGGCACAGTCGCTCGGTGAGCATCACCTGAGATCCAATCTCGACGCCGCACCGACCGTGCATTACCGTCAGCGCCACCATGATCGAGATCGTGCTGGTAGTACTCCTCGTAGCCGCGGCGATCGGCCTGGTGGTGCTTGCTGTTGCGCTGCGCGGCGCGCTGCACGAACTCGCCGAGACGCGACGCGAATTGGCCCATCTCCAGAATAACCTGGAGGCCAAGCCCTCCCAGCGGCTGATGACCACCGGCCGAGAAGCAGTGAAAACGGTGTGGCAGACCGCAGATCTGGTGCGTCGCAAAGGTTTTGGTGCCGCGGTACGCAACTCGATCGAGGTACTTGCCGACTGGGCGGAAGTGGAGCGACCGGATCTGGCCCGAATGACCGTGGACGGGAACGTGGTGATCGTCTTCTCCGATATCGAAAACTCGACCGCGCTCAACGAACGGCTCGGGGATAACGCCTGGGTGAAGGTCTTGAGCCGGCACGACCGGCTGGTGCGCAAGCGCGTGGAGGAGTTCGGCGGCCATGTGATCAAGAACCAGGGCGACGGGTTCATGCTGGCCTTTCCCCGTCCGGCCGGAGCGGTTCGCTGCTGCCTGGCCATCCAGCAGACGCTCGGCTCGACCGTCTGGAAACCCGGCACCTCGGTCAAGGTGCGGATCGGCGTGCACATGGGCACCTCGGTCCGGCGCGGTGACGATCTATTCGGTCGCAACGTGGCGATGGCCGCTCGGGTCGCCGCGCAGGCGGACGGCGCGCAAACGCTGGTGTCGGAGTCCGTCCACCGCGCACTCGCCGACCGGGACGGATTCGTCTTCACACCCGAGCAGGAAGTCGAGCTCAAGGGCTTTCCCGGCGTGTATCGGCTCTACGCGGTGTCATCGGCCTGACCGGGACGGCTCCCGCTAGTTCGACACCACGCCTGCCGGGATGAGGATCGGGATCAGGTACTGCCGGGCAAACGCCTCGATGTCTTCCTCGGACTCCAGCCGAATCGATCCAGCCGGTTGCAGGATGATCGAATGCACTATCCGGCAGATGATTTCGACCCGCGCAAACAGGTCGGGTAGTTCGGGGAACACACCACGCACCATGGCGCCCTGCAGGATCGCGCCCATCGCCGCGACCGTCAACGTGAACGGCGTTGCGCCGTCCACGGTAAGCGCACCGATCACCCGCTCGGGTTCGACGGTGAGCATGTGCTGTGCGAACGGGTGCGTGCGCCAGCTGCTCAGCACCGCGGCGAACATTCCGACGACCAGTTCGTCGGCGTTGTCGATCCGGTCCGCCAGATCGCCCAGCTGGGTGAGCACGCGCTGCACCTCACGGGTGTTCACCGCGCTCACCACGTCGTCGCGGGAGCCGATCCGGCGGTAGATCGTCACGCGATCGACCGATGCCTGCCGCGCGATGTCCTCGATCGTCGTCTTCTTGAACCCCTGTTTCTCGAACTGGACGAGCGCCGCGTCGAGGATCCGCGACTCGACCGAATCGCCGGCCTCGGGGGTACTCGTCGAGGTTGTCGGGGCTTTACGCACGCTTACACGCTAACAAGTAGGCCGCTTTCTGCAACAATCGTTAGAGATTTGTAGCTGCAACATTGCAATGCTGCATGTTGCATTGTACGGTCGCCGCATGGCTGGGACTTCGAGCGCGGCGCAGCGCCCCTACAGCGCGGACGAGCACGCGATCAGCGCACGGGACGTCCACTTCGAGTTCGGCGATGTACCGATGCACTACATCCCCGGCGAGGTGCTCGCGACCCACATCGTCAACGTCATGCATCTCGTGCTGCCCGAGGGCGAGCGGGCGATGGCCCAGTGCCTCGCCGAGGCCATGCCGCTCATCGACGACGCGCGACTCGCGGAGGAAGTCGCCGGTTTCGTCGGCCAGGAATCGACGCACGCAAGCAGCCACGCCGCCGCTCGCGAGCACCTGCAGTCGATCGGGCTCGACGTGGACACCTACGTCCGCGCCGTGTCCTGGCTCGTCGATCGAGTTCTCGGCGATCACGGGCTGACCGGGCGGGCGAAACGGGAATGGCTCAACGAGCGCCTCGGCCTCTTCGCCGGAATGGAGCATTACACCGCGGTGATCGGTGAATGGCTACTGGAGAACCCGACGTTCGAAGAGTTGGGCATGGATCCGACGATGCTCGATCTCGTGCGCTGGCACGGCGCCGAGGAGGTCGAGCATCGCAGCGTCGTCTACGACGCTTTCATGTACCTGGATGGCAGCTACGCCAGACGCGCACGGACCGCGGTGCTGGCGAGCGCACTCCTGCTGCCACTGTTCGTTGTGTCCACCGCGTATATGTACCGCCGCGACCCAGTGCCCAAGTCCGGCCGTTCCTGGGCAACGCAATTCGTCAGCGCGACGATGCGCGGGGTCATCCCGCCCGCGACGATCTTCCTCACCGAGCTGCCGCGCTACCTGCGGCCCGGCTTCCATCCGTCGCAGCTCGGCCCGATGGACAAAGCGTTGCGCTACCTCGCGCACTCGCCCGCCGCCAGAGTCGGTCGAAGTTCTACCGACCGGCCCGGACAGTGACAGCGGCGTACACACCGCCCGCCGCATTGCGTCTGGTCGGCACGGCGGTGGACGCCTACCTCGATCTGTTCGTGTCTGGTCGCACCGCCTCCCTGCTGTCACGCCCGAGCCCGGTGCGCCACAACGATTTCGACTTCCCGGTGGTTGTCGACCGGATCGAGGACGTGGCCGAAGGCGTGGCGGCACTGACCATGTCCGCGCCCTCCGGTGCGGAACTCCCCCGCTGGCGTCCCGGATCGCATGTCGATGTCTTTCTGCCGTCGGGCCTGCAGCGGCGGTACTCGCTCTGCGGCGATCTGCGCGATCGCACGCACTACCGGATCGCCGTGCGCCACTTGCCCGATGGCGCCGGCTCCACCGAGATCCACCGCGCCATCGAGCCCGGCATGCCGTTGCGACTGCGCGGCCCACGCAATGCATTCGAGTTCGTCGACGCGCCCGCCTACCTGTTCATCGCGGGCGGTATCGGGATCACCCCGATCCTGCCGATGGCCCGCGCCGCGGCACTCGCCGGTGCGCGCTGGCACCTGGTCTACCTGGGCCGTTCCCGCGCCACCATGCCGTTTCTCGACGAACTCGTCGCGATGGGCCCGGAGTCGGTGACGATCCGACCGGACGATGAATACGGTGCGCCGGAAATCGAGGCGCTGCTCGGCATGGCCGAATCGGGTGCCGCGGTCTACGTGTGCGGGCCGCCGCCGGTGCTCGAACGCGCCCAACTGCACGCCTTCACGGCCAACCCGTCCGGATCGCTGCATACCGAACGTTTCTCGGCTGCAACCGTTCTCGACGGCGCAGAGTTCGATCTGGTGCTGGCCCGCTCCGGCACCACGATCCGGGTCGGCGCGGACGAACCTGCCCTCGCCGCGATTCGACGTGCCGTACCGGGCGCGGCCTACTCGTGCCGACAGGGCTTCTGCGGCACGTGCCGGGTCGCGGTGCTCGCCGGCGAGGTCGATCACCGCGACCGCACACTCACCGATTCCGAACGCTCCACCCACATGCTCAGCTGTGTATCCCGCGCAGCCGGGAAGTCCCTGACCCTCGACCTGTGACACCCAGGTATTCGAGAAAGGATGCCGCGTAGATGCCCCGCTACTCTCTCGAGCCGGCCGACGACGTTTTCCTGCTCAACCGCGTGCTAACCGCGTCGATCGCGAACGGGATCGCCAAGACCCGCACGATCAGCCGTTCCGATTCCGAACTGCACGGAAGGATCCACTAGGCGATGGCTCCCCTCCCCGAACACACCCACGTCGCCGTGGTCGGCGCGGGCTTCGCCGGTCTCGGCCTCGCAATCAAGCTGCGCGAGGCGGGTTTCACAGACCTCGTCGTGCTGGAACGTGCCGCCGACCTGGGCGGCACCTGGCAGGCGAACACCTATCCGGGATGCGCCTGCGACGTGCCCTCCCAGCTGTACAGCTACTCCTTCGCTCCCAACCCGAACTGGTCGCGCACCTACGGCGAACAGCGCGAGATCCTGAGCTATCTGCGGCGCGTCGCGATCGAACACGATGTGCTGCGCAATATTCGGCTCAACACCGATCTGGAGTCGGCACGCTGGGATGAGGGCGCATCGCTGTGGCGGCTGAGAACCTCGCGCGGAGCGTTCACGGCCGATTTCGTCGTCTCCGCGATCGGTGTGTTCAACGAGGCGAAATACCCCTCATTGCCGGGCATGGAGACGTTCGCGGGCAAGGCATTCCATTCCCTGCACTGGGATCACGACTACGATCTCGCGGGCAAGCGGGTCGCCGTGATCGGTACCGGCGCATCGGCCGTTCAGTTCATCCCACAGATCCAGCCGGCGGTCGCCAGTCTCACCGTGTTCCAGCGCTCCGCGCCGTGGATCGTGCCGCGACTGGACCGCGCCACGACGCCGATCGAGCGACTGGTGCTGCGCAACGTTCCCGCGGCCGGCAAGGCGATCCGCGGAGCGTGGTACAGCCTGATCGAAGGCTTCGGCCTGGTTGGCTTCGTGGACAACCGGTTCCGCCATCCCTACGAAGCGGTGGCCCGCGTCCATCTGCGCCGCCAGATCGCCGATCCGGACCTGCGCCGCAAGGTGACGCCGGACTACGTGATCGGGTGCAAGCGCGCGATCTTTTCCGATGCGTATCTGCCCGCGCTCGACCGGCCGAATGTCGACGTGGTGACGGACTCCATCGCCGAGGTACGGCCACACTCGATCGTCACGCGCGGCGGCGAAGAGATCGAAATCGACGCGATCATCTACGGCACCGGGTTCCAGTCCGCCGGGGCGGCCTACGAACGGTTCATCGGACGGGACGGGCTCAGCATCGCCGACCTGTACGAGAAGCAGCCGCGCAGCTATCTCGGCACCACCATCTCGGGCTTCCCCAACTTCTTCTTCACACTCGGCCCATTCGGCGCCGCAGGGAACCAGTCGGCGATCTACATGATCGAATCCCAGATCGGCTATATCGTCGACGCGCTGCGCACCGTCCGCGAGCGCAACGCGACCCGGGTCGAGGTACGTCCGGCCGTTCAGGACGCGTTCATCGAGGAGATGGAAGCGCGCAGTACCTCCACGGTATGGCTGACCGGTGGGTGTACCAGCTACTACCAGACCCCGGACGGCGGAAATTCCGGGTTGTACCCGAACTGGAGCTTCGAATATCGCCGCCGCACAAGCCAGTTCGATGCGGAAAACTACGAGGTGACAATGTGATTTCGGAACGGCTCGCGATTCTGGATCGGCTCAACCCCCTGCGGTGGCTCGATTCCGGCCCGGCATACGACGTGCGCGGCAAGACGGTGGTGATCACCGGCGCCGGACAGGGCATCGGCCGCGAACTGGCGAAGATCATGTATGCCCGGGGTGCTTCGGTCGCCGTGGTCGACATCGACGACGTCGCGGCGCGGGTCACTGCCGCCCCCTTCGGCGGCCGCGGACTCGCGATCCGGGCCGACGTCGCCGATCGCCAGGACATGGCCAAGGCGATCGCGCGGGCGTGCGAGCAGTTCGGCCGCGTCGACGTCGTCGTCGCGAATGCCGGTGTGGTGCCCACACCTGCGACCGTGCGAACGATGGACGGCGACGATTTCGATCGAGTCATCTCGATCAACCTCACCGGCGTATTCAACACGGTGCGCCCGGCGCTCGATGCGATCGTCGCGGTCGGTGGTCACGTCGTCGTGGTGTCCTCGTGCGCGGCGTTCGCGCCCGGGATGGGCGGCTCGCCGTACATGGTGAGCAAGGCCGCGGTCGAACAGTTCGGCCGCGCGCTGCGCGTAGAACTCGCGGCGTGCGGCGCCAGCGCGGGCGTGGCGTACTTCGGTGTCGTCGACACAGCGATGACACACAACACGCTCGACAACGACGATCTCGGTCGCGAACTCGGCGCCGGGTTGCCGTGGCCGCTCAATGTGCGGATCACTCCCGAGCAAGCGGCGACCACCATCGCCGACGGGATCGGCCGGCGCGCCGCCCGCACGGTCGCCCCGGCCGGTTGGGAACCGTATGCGTTGCTGCGCGGAGTCATCAATGTCGCGCTCGATGCCCGCCTCGCCGCGGACCCGGACATGCGGCGCCTGGTCGCCAAATTGGAACAACGCCGCCGAGCCTGACCTGGCGGGCAAACGAAAGCGACCCCCGGCACCTTGGTGGTGCGGGGGTCGCGTTTCGTCTGCTTGGACGCAGTGCTTCCAGGAATCAGTTGTCCTGGTGCGACTTCTGCCGCTCTTCGTCCTTCTTCGCCTCGGCACGAGCCTTCTCGGCCTCGGCTTCCTTACCGGCGGCCTCGCGCTGGCTCTCGGCCTTGTCCTGCTGAGCGCGGCCTTCACGGGTCAGATCGTCCTGCCCGGTGACAGCACCGGTGGCTTCCTTCACCTTGCCCTTGACGTCTTCGACGACGCCCTTGACAGCTTCGGCGGGCCCACTGTTCTTCTCGGTCACGTGGTCATCCTTCGTTTCGGGGTGTCGAGAACCTTGCACTCCTCGGTTACCCGTCGACTTCGCGCCGAAACACCCGATACCGCGGGGCCGGGTTAGAAACGCTGTGATCCCGGTTACACCGAGAGGGTGAGCGATTCGGTAGCCAGGCAGTTGATCACCTCCCATCTGGTCTCCGGTGAGCCGAAACCGGGTGCGGAGATCGCGCTTCGCGTCGATCAGACGCTGACCCAGGATGCGACCGGCACCCTGGTGATGCAGGAACTCGAGGCGATGGACCTCGACCGCGCACAGACCGAGGTCAGCGTCCAGTACGTCGACCACAACCTGCTGCAGGCCGACGAGAAGAACGCCGAGGACCACGCCTTCCTGCGATCCGCATGTCGCCGGTACGGGTTGTGGTTCTCGAAGGCGGGCAACGGGGTCTCCCATCCCACCCACATGAAGCACTTCGGCAAACCCGGCAAGACCCTGATCGGCTCCGATTCGCATACCTGCGCGGGCGGGTCGATGGGCATGCTGGCGATCGGCGTCGGCGGCCTCGAGGTGGCCGGCGGTATCGCGGGCGAGCCGCTATATCTGCGGATGCCCGAGATCTGGGGCATTCGGCTCGACGGCGAGTTGCCGCCGTGGGTGTCCGCGAAGGACGTGATCCTCGAAATGCTGCGCCGGCACGGCGTGAAGGGTGGAGTCCAGCGGATCATCGAGTACCACGGGCCGGGATTGGCGCACCTCACGGCGATGGACCGGCACGTCATTGCGAATATGGGCGCCGAACTCGGGGCGACGACGACCGTCTTCCCCGCGGACGACGCGGTCCGCGCCTTCCTGCGCGAACAGGGCCGCGAGGACGATTTCACCGAACTTGTCGCAGATGAGGATGCCGACTACGACGTGACCGACGAGATCGATCTGTCCACGCTCGAGCCGCTCATCGCCAAGCCGTCCTCCCCCGGCAACGTCGTCCCGGTACGCGAGGTCGCGGGCACTCCGGTGAATCAGGTAGTGATCGGGTCGTCGGCGAATCCGGGATTGCGCGATTTCGCCATGGCCGCGGCGATGGTGCGCGGTCGGCAGTCCAACGATGCGGTCAGCTTCGACGTGAATCCGAGTTCCCGCGAAATTTTCGCCGACCTGACGAAGATGGGCGCCACATTCGACCTCATCTCCGCCGGCGCCCGGCTGCACCAAACCGGATGCATGGGTTGCATCGGGATGGGTCAGGCGCCGGCATCCGGCACGAACTCGCTGCGGACGTTCCCGCGCAACTTCCCCGGCCGGTCCGGCACCAAGGAGGACTCGGTCTGGCTCTGCTCGCCCGAGACGGCGGCCGCCGCGGCATTGACCGGCGAGATCGTCGACCCTCGCGATCTCGCCGAAAAGCTCGATCTGGCGTATCCGCAGCTCGACTTGCCGGAGACGGCCACGGTCAACACCGAGATGCTCGTCGCACCGCTCGAGCCCGACCAGGCGCGGGACGAGGAGTTGGTGAAGGGCCCGAACATTTCGGCGCTGCCCGATTTCCCGCCGCTGCCCGACCGGATCGAGGCACCCGTCCTGCTGAAGGTCGGCGACGACATTTCCACCGACGAGATCTCCCCCGCCGGGGCCCGCGCGCTGCCGTTCCGCTCGAACATTCCCAAGCTGGCGGAGTTCACCTTCACACAGGTGCGCGAGGACTACCCCCAGCAAGCGGCGGAGCTGAAGGAATCGACCGGCCACATCATCGTGGGCGGGGAGAACTACGGTCAGGGATCCTCCCGCGAACACGCCGCAATTACCCCGCGCCACCTCGGGTTGCATGCGGTGGTGGCGAAATCGTTCGCCCGTATCCACTGGCAGAACCTCGCGAACTTCGGGGTCGTCGCGCTCGAGTTCGACGATCCGGCGGATTACGACCGGATCGACGAGGGCGACACCCTCGTGCTGGAGGGGCTGCGCGACCTGCTGCCCGGTGACCGGCACGCCGAAATCCGCAACGACACCAAGGACGAGACCTACAAGCTGCACCACCGGCTCTCCGAGCGCCAGGTCGAGGCCGTGTTGGCCGGTGGTCGCATACCGTTGCTCGCCCGTCGCGAAACCGCGGACCGGGAAAGGGTGGATGCCTGAACGCACCTCTGGATAAGGTAGAACTTGTTACAGTTCTAGGTACCGCCCAGAGAAGGAGCGCGCATGCACACCCCACTTTGCGACGAACTCGGCATCGAGTTCCCGATCTTCGCCTTCACGCACTGCCGAGACGTGGTGGTGGCCGTGAGCAAAGCTGGTGGCTTCGGCGTCCTCGGCGCGGTGGGCTTCTCGCCCGAAGAACTCGAGATCGAGCTGAACTGGATCGATGAGCACATCGGCGATCATCCGTACGGCGTCGACATCGTCATCCCGAACAAGTACGAGGGCATGGACTCGGACCTGTCCGGTGATGATCTGACCAAGATGCTGCAATCGATGGTCCCGCAGGAGACTCTCGACTTCGCGCGCAAGATCCTCACCGACCACGGTGTGCCGGTCGCCAACGACGGCACCGAGAACGCGTTGCAGCTGCTCGGTTGGACGGAAGCCACGGCCACGCCGCAGGTCGAGGTCGCCCTCCAGCACCCGAAGGTCACCCTGATCGCGAACGCGCTCGGCACCCCGCCGGCCGACATGATCGCCCACATCCACGACGCCGGGCGCAAGGTCGCCGCGCTCTGCGGCTCGCCCTACCAAGCACGCAAACACGCCGACGCCGGCGTGGACATCATCATCGCGCAGGGCGGCGAGGGCGGCGGCCACTGCGGCGAGGTCGGTTCGATCGTGTTGTGGCCGCAGGTTGTCAAGGAGGTCGCGCCGGTCCCGGTGCTCGCCGCCGGCGGTATCGGCAGCGGCCAGCAGATCGCCGCTGCGCTCGCGCTGGGCACCCAGGGTGCCTGGTCGGGCTCGCAGTGGTTGATGGTGGAGGAAGCGGAGAACACCGCCGTGCAGCAGGCCGCGTACGCGGGCGCGAGCAGCCGCGACACGGTGCGCAGCCGTTCGTTCACCGGCAAGCCGTGCCGCATGCTGCGCAACGACTGGACCGAAGCGTGGGAGAAGGAAGGCAATCCCGAGCCGCTCGGCATGCCGTTGCAGTACATGGTGTCCGGAATGGCCGTCGCGGCCACGCACAAGTACCCGGACGAGACCGTCGATGTCGCGTTCAACCCGGTCGGCCAGGTGGTCGGTCAGTTCACCAAGGTGGAGAAGACCGCGGCCGTCATCGAACGATGGGTGCAGGAGTATCTCGACGCGACCGGAACGCTCGAGCGGCTCAACGACGCCGCCTCGGTCTGATCTCGCTGTCGGATTGCCCGGGCGGCGAACCCCGCCGCCGCTCGGGCGATTCGGGGTGCCGACGCGACCATCGGTAGAGGACCACGAGTAGCCCTGCCACCACGAACAGGTGCGCGAACTTCGATAGTGCGACGGCGGCCGCCACCCACTCGACTCCGGACGCGATCGCTGTCATGCTGCGCTCCTCGGCCCCCGCGTACCTGCAGTCTAGTTCGGGCTCCTTGCTCGAGTAGGTAGCCTCTCGAGGTGGATTCGAACCGCGCCCAGTACATCCGCAGCGTGCGCGTGGCACGCGGCCACCACGGCGACGACTACCCCTTCAACCTCCCCATAGTTCGTCGACTGCGCAAGAGTCCGGACGGACTCCCGATTCCGCCGGGCATCACGTTTCTGGTGGGTGAGAACGGCAGCGGCAAGTCGACATTGATCGAGGCCATCGCGGTGGCAGCTGGAATGAATGCCGAAGGCGGAAGCCAGAACTACCGCTTCGCAACAAGATCTTCCGAGTCACCACTCGGTGCGAACCTGACGCTGAGTTGGGGCACCCGCAAACCGCACAGCCGCTTCTTCCTCCGCGCCGAGTCCTACTACAACGTCGCCACCGAAACCGAGAACATCGGCCCGGAACAGTTGGAAAAGGTGTTCGCCGGCGTTTCGCCACACGACCGATCGCACGGCCAGTCGTTCATCGACCTCATGCTGCTCCGGTTCTACCCGCGCGGGCTCTACATCCTCGATGAGCCGGAAGCTGCGTTGTCGCCGAGGGGATGCATGGCCGCGGTCGCCCGGTTGGCAGAGCTTGCCGCCGAAGGCTGCCAGATCCTCGTCGCCACCCACTCCCCGATTCTGCTGTCCGTGCCCGGCGCGACAATCTTCGCGATTTCCGAGGACGGTGACATCGAGGAAGTTGCGTATGACGACGCGATGCCGGTGCGGCTGACCCGGGATTTCCTCGCGGAGCCGGAAAGATACCTGCGGCATCTCGTATCGGATCGATAGCTGACAGCGCGCACCAGTTCAGAACGGCGATGGCTGCAGCAGATACCGTCGCCGAGCCACGTCGCGATGCTCGCGATGACGTTCGCGTAGTTCGGTGTCGTGAGGCGGTGGTGGGGGCGCATCGCCCATGTTCAGTTCCCACCAGGTGGGTTCGTAGAGCAGGTCGATTTCCTCGTCCGGGGTCGGGGGGTCGGCGACCGAATCCCTTGCCGGCTCGGTGCGGACCGGTGCCGGCCCGTAAGGGATTGCGGCGAGACCTCCCCGGGAGACGGTGATCCGCGCAACCCCTGCCCTGCTCCGCCAGTACACGGCACCGCCGCCGAGTCCGGTGCAGGCCCAGAGCTTTTGGGTCTTCATCTGATGATGTTGTTTACACAACGGTTGCAAATTCTCCACAACCGTCCATCCGCCTTGCACTGGATCAGCGTGGTCGAAGGGCACCCGATGGTCGATTTCGCACCGTGCCGACGCGACTGCACAGCCCGGGAAGGTGCAGGTCGTGTAGGTCGCGCGCACGATGTCCGCGGTCGCGGCCGATGGCCGGTAGGTCAAGGCTCCCGGCTGCGGCACCCCATGCCCGCCATGCCCATCGTTCAACGAGCTCGCCGCATTGGCATGCGCGGCGTACACCCGGTCATGCAAGTGCCCGATACCATCCGGGCACATGCGCCGCGAGCTGCCTGCGGGCGGTGGGACGGATCCCGACATCCGACGACGGCCGCGCCCTGTCACCTGGGAAACCTCGTCGGCGGGCACCTCGCTACCCGAATCATCGACGCCCAGTCCCGCTGCCAGCGAACGCATCTCGACCAGCAACCCTTGCCAGGTCGCGTCCTCGGCAAGAGTGCGGATCAATACCGGATCCAACGGTGTACCGTCCGGCAGCATGCCGGGGTTCTCCGATAATCCGAGCAGTGTCTCGATGCCCACCAGAATCTGCAACAGATGACCGCGACGCTCCGGTGCCGCGGTCCCCGCATGCGGGCAGCCCAGATCCCCGCACCGGCAAGCCAGATACGCCTCGCCATGCAGCAACGCCAGCAACGCATCCGCACGCCGATTGTCCCGCGAGCGCGGATCACCCGCACACACGCTATCGGCGAGCTCGTCGATCAGCCGCTGTGCTTCGAATCCCTCGAGATCGGTCAAACATGCCGACAGCCACGACAACCCGTCGGTCCCGCGCCGCACATACACCTTGCGCTCGGTGGTGCGCTTGCCCTCGCGAACCGCGGCCGCCTCTTCCGGATTCGCACGCATCCATGCCTGCCAGATCGCGGCCCGCAACGGACCGGGCGTCAGGTGCGCTGCCGCGCCCAGCACCTCGGTTTCGATGGCACCGATGGTCTCGTCGCTCGCATCGGTCAGCACCGCGGCGATCGTGCGGGCCTTCGCGAAATCGATATCACCGGCCCGAAACACCTCGTTCACCAGCGGCGCCCGAAACTCCAGCAGCTGCGCAGTGTCGATCATGGTCTTCGCGGTGGCCTGCGAACAACCCAGCGCGACAGCGACCTCCGCGATCGCCGACCGCGACACCGTCCCCGCATCGCCACCCTCGAGTTCCGCCGCACACAGCCGGATCTCCCACAGATCCCGTGCCGTATGCGCCAACCGCGCCGCCGCAGCATTGGCCGCCTGCCGGCATTCGTCGAGCACCGCCAGCGCCATATCACCACAACTGAGCGCATCAGGCGGCACCTGCAGCACATAGTCGAACATACAGGCGATTCTAGCACGAGAATGGTTGGCGCGCGCAGCTTTTCGTGGGTAGGTCACCGACCGGCGCTCCGCTTCCATCAGCCGGACCTCGGCACCAGCGGTCGCTCCGGTCAGGTCCGCAAAAGTGACGTCGAACCGGATCGCCACCTCGTTCGTGACAACCGGGAGAGCTCGATGCATCGGGCTAAATGGAGGGCGAATGGGAATCGAGCAAGGTCGCGTCACGAGGCGGACTGTTGTGGTCGGTGCAAGCGTGGCGCTGGGTGCCACGGCCCTGGCCGCATGCGCGTCGGACCGGAAAACGACGGCGGACGATACGCCGCCTCCGGGGACATCCACCTCGGCGCCATCACAGGCTCCGCCACCATCCGCCGGCGCGAACGCGCCCGCGTCGCCCCGCCCACCGAACGCCCTGGCAGCAGCGTCCGATGTGCCGGTGGGTTCGGGCATCATCGTCGGCGACACCGTGCTGACCCGGCCGAGCCCCGAGGCGGTTGCGGGGTTCTCCGTGGTCTGTCCACACCAGGGCTGTGCCGTCACCAAGATTGCCGGCGGCACGATCATGTGTCCCTGCCACGGCAGCGAATTCAACCTTGACGGCTCGGTCGCTGTCGGGCCCGCGACGACCGGCCTCGCGGCTCGGGGCGTCGCGTTGGCGGGCGACTGGGTCGTTGCCGTCGGACCGCAACCTGCTCCCCCGACAGCCGAGGAGACCGAGGAGCAACCCGTCGCAGAAGCGCCCGAGCCCGCGCCCGGAACCACCCTCGCGCGAACCGCCGACGTTCCGGTCGGATCGGGCATCATCGCCGGCGGCGTCGTGCTCACGCAGCCGAGCCAGGGCGAATACCGTGGCTTCTCCGTGGTGTGCCCGCATCAGGGCTGCGCCGTCGATTCGGTGACAAACGGGACGATCAACTGTCCCTGTCACGGCAGCAAATTCAACCTCGACGGCTCGGTGGCGGTCGGACCGGCGACGCGCAGCCTCGCCACCCGTCAGGTGAGCGTGCAGGGCGAGTGGATCGTCGGCGGGCAGGGCGGCGAAGCGGTGGTGCCGGAACAGCAGGCACCGAATTCCGAATCACCAACCGAGTCCCAGCCGCAATCCGCCCCCGGCGGCAAGGTGGCCCGAGTTTCCGAAATCCCGGTCGGCTCGGGCGTCATTGTGGCCGACGTTGTGGTCACCCAACCGACTGCCGGCAACTTCGTCGGGCTGTCCTCGGTGTGCCCGCACCTCGGCTGCGCCGTCGATTCGATCACCGCGGGAAACATCAACTGTCCTTGCCATGGCAGCAAGTTCGCGCTCGACGGCGCGGTGACCGCCGGGCCGGCAAATCGACCACTGGAACGACGACCGGTGACGGTCCAGGGCGACTGGGTCGTGCTCAGCGACGGCAGTGCGCCTGCCCCGCCGCCCCCGCCGAAGCCGCTCTGGTGCGAGGTCGAACTGCTCGGCTCGACCGGCAGCGCGGAATGCTGACCGGCTCGATCAGCGCGCGGGACTCAACTGCCTGGGCAGTGCGCCGATCGCGCACGGCAGCCGTGAGGCCTGCATCAGGGTGTGGAATTGCCAACTCTCGTCCGAGGGCAGGATGCCGGCGGACTGGGTGGCGTCGATGAAGTCGAAGAGCGTTTCACCCTCGTACATCAGGCACTCGGGCAGCGGCTGTCGCAACCGCGGCTGCGCCAACGCCTTCGCGAACAACTCTCGGTCGAACATCGGCGAGATGCTCGCGAGTTGTTGGCGTCCTGTCTATAGCTCCTACCGCTTGCGGGGCCGAACCCGCACGAGCGATTCGGGTGCGCGTGTCGCCACGATGCCGGATGCGGCCATCACGAAAACCGCCACCAGCGCGACCGACCATTGAACGACCATCACCAAACTCCCTCCACCAGTCATATCTCGATCGTCCTGTGATCGGTTACACACCGGCTGTGACAAACCTTGGAAGGTGCTGTGGATCGGCGCGACCGCCGCGAGGGCAACGATTGCCACCGGCGTTGACACGTGTTCCAGTATTGGGATTACATCAACGTTATGACGTACGACACGGTCATCCGCAACGGGCGCTGGTTCGATGGCACCGGCGGGCCGTCCGCGACCCGCAATATCGGGATTCTGGCCGGCCGGGTCGTCGCGGTGAGCGCTGAACCTCTCGACGAAACGGGTGTGCACGACGTCGTCGACGCCACCGGCAAGTGGGTGCTTCCCGGCTTCGTCGATATCCACACGCATTACGACGTGGAGGTGCTCGGCAGTCCGGCGCTGCCGGAGTCGCTTCGGCACGGGGTCACCACGGTGCTGCTCGGTTCGTGTTCGCTGTCGACCGTCCATGTCGGTGCCACGACCGCAGGCGACCTCTTCGGCCGGGTCGAGGCCATCCCCCGCCAGCACGTCATCGGCGCGGTCGAGGAGCACAAGACCTGGCGCAACTGCGCGGAGTACGTCGATGCACTCGAGGCGCTTCCACTCGGCCCCAATCTCGCCGCGTTCATCGGTCACTCCGATATTCGTGCGGCAACGATGGGCCTGGACCGCGCGACGCGAAAGCAGGTGCACCCCACCGAACACGAACTGTCCCGGATGGAATCGATGCTCACCGAGGCGCTGGATTCCGGGTTCGTCGGAATGTCCTCGCAGCAGCTACTTTTCGACAAGGTCGACGGTGAGGCATGCCGCTCGCGGACGCTGCCGTCGACATATGCGCGCGCCGGCGAGATTCGCCGCCTCAACGCGATCCTGCGGCGCCGTAACCGGGTCATGCAGTCCGGGCCCGATATCACCAACCCGCTCAACATCGTCTCCCAGGTGTTCAACGCATTGGGGGGACTGCGACCGCACCTGCGTACCAGCCTGTTGTCGGCGGCCGACATCAAGGCAAACCCGGCCGTGATCCGGATCATGGGCCCGATCGCCCGGTTCGTGAACCGCCTGGGCGGGGACTTTCGCTGGCAACACCTACCGGTGCCGTTCGAGGTCTACGCCGACGGTATCGACCTGGTGATCTTCGAGGAGTTCGGCTCGGGCGCCGCAGCATTGCACCTGCGCGACGAGGTCGAACGCGACTCCCTGCTTCGCGACGAGGGCTACCGCCGTCAATTCCGCAAGGACTACGAGAGCAAGTTCGGGCCGCGCGTATGGCACCGTGACTTCTTCGACGCGCAGATCGTGGACTGCCCGGATCCGTCGGTGATCGGCAAATCGTTCGGCCAGGTCGGAGTCGATCGCGGCGGAATTCACCCGGTGGACGCATTCCTCGATCTCGTCGTCGAACACGGCCAGAAACTCCGTTGGCGGACAACGATTTCCAATCACCGACCCGAGATGCTCCGACGCATGGCGGCCGAACCCGGAATTCAGATGGGCTTTTCCGATGCCGGTGCACACCTGCGCAACATGGCGTTCTACAACTTCGGACTGCGCCTGCTTCGCCACGTCAACGACGCGGCGAAGGCAGGCACGCCCTTCCTGTCCATGGAACAGGCGGTGCACCGCCTGACCGGCGAACTCGCCGACTGGTATCGGATCGATGCCGGACACTTGCGGGTGGGCGACCGCGCCGACCTGCTCGTCCTCGACCCGGACTACCTCGACGCGTCACTCGAGACGTATACCGAGGCGAAGGTCGAACAGTACGGCGGACTTTCGCGGATGGTGAACCGAAACGACGCCACGGTGAACGCCGTCTACGTTGCCGGCCGTCCGGTGTTCCGCGACGGCGATTTCGGCGACTTCGTCGGACACGCGCGTACCGGACAGTTCCTGCGTGCACAGTCCACCCCCGCCGTGCCCGCGACCGATCCTGTGGCCGCTCCGCTCACCCGAACCGCCTAGGCGAATCCCGTGCCGGACACCGCTTCGGAAATCGTTCTCGGTCTGTGGGCCGCACTGTCGAAGCGAGACTGGGAGTCGATCGCGACTTTCCTTGCCTCGGACTGCATCTACCTCGACGTACCGACCGGCCCGACCCTCGCCGCACGCGGTCCGGCCGATATCGTGAAGCGGCTCAAGGTGGGGCTCGAGCCGCTGGCCGATTACGTGAACCACGACGGCATGATGGTCGCGAACGGCGGCGACGTCATGTACGAGCACACCGAGACCTGGACCTGGAAGACCGGCGAGGTCGCGGTGCTGCCATTCGTCACGGTGCACAAGGTTGTCGAGGGCAAGATCACGGCGTGGAAGGACTACTGGGACTTCGGTGCATTCGTGCACGCCGCACCGGCGACCTGGATGGAGGAACTCGCGACCTCGGACACCTCGTGGGTGTTCGACGCGACCGGCCTGCTCTGACCCCGACCTACCGACCTACCCTCCCATCATCGACGCGTGCCGGTGATGTGCGTGACCCCGGTCGGTGAACTGACCGATTCGAAGTCGAAGCGTTCCTCGAGGCCTTCGAGCCCATCCCACAGGCGTTCACCGCGGCCGAGCAGAATCGGCGCGACGACGAGGTGGAGGTGGTCGACGAGGTCGGCGGCGAGAAACGCGCGAACAGTCTGCACACCGCCACCGATCCGGACGTCACGGTCGCCGGCTGCGGCCCTGGCCTTCTCGAGGGCTTCTTCCGGAGTTGCGTCGATGAAGTGAAAGGTGGTGCCGCCCGCCATCTCCAGGTCGGGACGCGGATGGTGGGTCAACACGAAGACCGGGGTGTGGAACGGGGGGTTCTCACCCCACCAGCCTCGCCACTCCTCGTTCTCCCACGGTCCACGTTGTGGCCCGAACTTGTTCCGCCCCATGATCTCCGCACCGACTCCGGTCTTGTCCGCGGCGGCATAAACCTCGTCGACCCCGCGGCCGCCCCCGTCGCTGCCGAACTGCGTGCGGAAGGTCCGAGTCGCGAAGGCCCACTCGTGCAGGCGCTGTCCGGCGTGCCCGAATGGTTCGTCGGCCGACTGCCCCTCGCCCGTGCCGAACCCGTCGAGCGAGATCGAGAAATTATGCACCCGCACCAGCGACATGACGTGACCTCTCTCGCGCGTTTCGGTTTCCGAATGCAAATGTTATCCCCACCTGTCCTAGAACTTGTTCCAATTTCTCGCTCGCTCTTGCTACGGTGACCCGGCGACGAGCGACTCGCACTACGCGAGACACATCTTCGACAGGAGACACCCATGCCCATCCGCGTCGCCCATGTCGGCACCGGAAACGTCGGCCGCATAGCGCTGGCACACCTGATCGACGATGAGCGCTTCGAACTGACCGGGGTCTGCGTGTCCACCGACGCCAAGGTGGGCAAAGATGCCGGTGAACTCGCCGGACTCGAGGTCGTCACCGGTATCACCGCGATCAACGACCTGGATGCCGTGCTCGCCGACAAGCCCGATTGCGTCGTGTACTGCGCGATGGGTGACAACCGGCCGATCGAGGCCATGGAGGACGTGCGCCGCATTCTCGCCGCCGGCGTGAACGTCGCGGGCTCGGCGCCCGGCATGCTGCAGTACCCCTGGCAGGTGCTGCCCCGTAAGTACATTGCGCAGTTCGAAGAGGCCGCCGAGCAGGGCAATGCGAGCCTGTTCATCACCGGCGTCGATCCCGGGTTCGTCAACGACCTGATCCCGTTCGCTTTCGCCTCCACCTGCCAGAGCATCGAGCAGGTGCGGTGCCTCGAGATCGCCGACTACGCGACCTATGACGGTTCGACCGTCATGTTCGACGTCATGGGCTTCGGGATGACGCTCGACGAGGTGCCGATGCTGCTGCAGCCGGGCATGCTCGGCATGGCGTGGGGCACCGCGATTCGCCAGCTCGCGGCCGGTCTCGGCATCGAGATCGACAACATCACCGAAACCTATGAGCGCGAGCCGGCGCCCGAGGCGTTCGATATTTCGGCCGGGCACATCCCCAAGGGCGGCGTCGCCGCACTGAAGTTCGAGATCTTCGGCTGGGTCGGGGACCATCCGGCAATCGTCATCGAGCACGTCACGCGGCTGCGCGACGACCTGCGTCCGGATTGGCGCCGCCCAGCCCAGGAGGGCGGCTCCTACCGCGTCGAGATCACCGGCGAACCCTCGTATGTCGTCGACATCTGCCCGACGAGCCGCAAGGGCGACCACAACTACGCGGCTATCGCGGCCGGCGCGGGACGCGTCGTGAACGCGATCCCGGCGGTGGTCGACGCCGACCCGGGCATCCGCACGACGCTGGATCTGCCGTTCGTCACCGGCAAGGGGCTGTTCCGGATCCCCTCCTGAGCGACCTAATTGCGGGTAGAACACGTTCTAGCCAGACACCTGTCCAATCGGGTAGCGTCACGCGACATGGGACGCGTGGATGGAAAAGTTGCAATCATCAGCGGCGGCGCGCAGGGCATGGGTGAGGCTCATGCCCGCCTGCTCGTCGCCGAGGGCGCCAAGGTCATTATCAGCGACATTCTCGACGAAAAGGGCAAAGCGCTCGCCGATGAGTTGGGTGAGGCTGCGCGCTACGTGCACCTCGATGTCACCCAGCCCGAGGAGTGGCAGGCGGCCGTCGCCCTCGCGGTGAACGAGTTCGGTTCGCTCAATGTGCTGGTGAACAACGCGGGCATCGTCAACGGCAGCCCGATCGCCAAGTTCCGCCTCGACAAGTGGCGCCAGATCCTCGACGTCAACCTCACCGGCACGTTCCTCGGTATCCAGGCATCCGTCGACGCGATGATCGCGGCCGGTGGCGGCTCGATCATCAACGTCTCGTCCGTCGAGGGTCTTCGCGGCGCGCCATGGGCGCATGGCTATGTCGCCTCGAAGTGGGGGGTGCGCGGACTCGCGAAGTCTGCCGCGCTGGAGTTGGCGCCGCACAAGATTCGGGTCAACTCGCTGCACCCGGGCCTGATCCGCACCCCGATGACCGAGGGCATCCCCGAGGACATGGTCAAGATGCCACTCGGCCGCGCCGCGGATCCGTACGAGGTCGCGACGTTCGTCCTCTTCCTCGCGAGCGACGAGTCGTCGTATGCCACGGGCGCCGAGTTCGTCGTCGACGGCGGCCTGGTCGCCGACGTGCCGCACAAATAGTCTGCGCACATGCCCGCCGAATTCATCTTCGGCGGGCAACGGTAGCGACGGCGCTCTTTGGAGAGAACGTCATTTCCGCACGTTATAAGCAATTTCCAAGACAGTTCTCAGGCCGCGTGATGGTCCTCACATGCTATTTACGGTAGCGTCATTCTCATCTGTGCAGTCAACCAGGAGGTGACCGATGCCGGACTCGACGCCCGGCCATCCCAGTCGAGGCTCGTCCTCGGCCGGCGGCGAGGGGGCTTCCGGCAGCGACGCCGCCCGATTGGATCTCGCTGCAGCCGACGCTGAGGCGGAGGCCGCGGCTGCCGCAGCAACTGCTGCTGCCGCCGAAGCGACTGCGGCAGCCGCTCGCGCGCATGCGGCCCGACTGCGCCGGGATTCCGACGTTGGCGCGCAGGCGGCCGGTGCCGCGGACGACCCGACCCCTACGGTGACTCTCACCAAGGAGTATGGGGAAACTCCGGCGACCGATTGGCAGCAGGAACCCGGCCGACGCCGGAAGGGCCCCGCATGGACGATTCTGACGTCCGCCGCCGTCGTAGTGATCTGCGCAGCGCTCGCGGCAACCGGGTACATGACCTACCAGCATCGGCAGGCCGAAAGCGATCGCGACCAAGCGGCGGAATACGCGGCCGCGGCGAAACAGGGCGTCGTCACGCTCACCTCGCTCGACTTCAACAACGCCGAGGCGGACATCCAGCGCGTGCTGGACAGTTCCACCGGTGAGTTCCGCGATGACTTCCAGAGCCGCAAAGACGACTTTGCCAAGGTGATCCAAGATTCCAAAGTGGCGACCGAGGGCCAGGTCAATTCGACAGCCGTCGAATCGATGAACGACAACGACGCAGTGGTGCTCGTCTCCGCCACCTCGAAGGTCACCAATTCCGCCGGCGCCGACCAGGAACCGCGCGCATGGCGCCTTGCCGTGACCGTCACCCACGAAGGCGACCAGATCAAGATGTCGAAGGTGGATTACGTACCGTGACCCCGACCAACTCCGACGTACTGGAAGCCGACGTGTCCGAAACCGATCCTGCCGAATTGCCAACGGCGGCGCCCAAGCTGCCTTTGAAGTACCGGGTGCTCATGCCCGTTGCCAAGGCAATCATGTGGCTGAAGGGCCACCTCGGTGCCGCGATGCTCGCGGTCGTCCTGGTGGCCTCGGTGGCAACGGCCGCCACGGTGTACTTCGTGCAGTACCGCCCGGATCAGCAGACCGACGCCGCCGCCACCGAGGAGGCTCGTGCCGCGGCGGCCGATGGCGCGGTCGCGGTACTCACGTATGGTCCCGACACCCTCGATCAGGATCTCGCCGCGGCGCAGTCACACCTCACCGGAGACTTCCTCGACTACTACAAGCAGTTCACCGAACAGGTCGTCGCACCCGCGGCGAAGGACAAGGCGGTCAAGACCAACGCCGTCGTGGTCCGCTCCGCGGTGTCGGAGATGCACCCCGATAGCGCGAAGGTGCTGCTGTTCATCAATCAAACGACGACCAGCAAAGACCAGCCGGACCCGGCGATAGCCTCGAGCAGTGTCGTCGCGACGATGGACAAGGTCGACGGGAAGTGGCTTATTTCGAAGTTCGATCCGGTTTAGGGGTTGAACTCGATGTGCAGCTCCGAGAGGCCGCGCATGATGAACGTCGGATCGTAGGAATACCGCCGCTCCCCCGCCGGGCCGTGTTGCCGCTCGTCGATCGTGATGGTGCCCATGCGGTCGAGAATCCGGTTCATCGAGATCCGGCCCTCGGCGCGGGCCAGCGGCGCGCCCGGGCACGAGTGGATTCCACGACCGAATGCGACGTGCTCGCGCACGTTTCGCCGATCGACGCGTAACTCATTGGGTTCCGGGAACTTCCGCGGATCACGGTTGCTCGCGCCCGGCAGCAGCATCACCGTCGTGCCGGCCGGAATGGGCATTTCGCCGATCGACGTGGGCCGGCTCGACAACCGGAAATGACTTTTCACCGGGCTCTCCAGCCGCAGCACTTCTTCGAGGAATCCCGGGATGATGTCCCGGTCGTCGCGTAGTTGTTGCTGGAGTTCCGGCTGCTCGGCGATCATCCGGATACCCGCGGACAACAGTTTGGTCGTCGTGTCCTGTCCGGCCGCGAACAGGAACGTGGCGAGCCGGACGACGTCGACGACTTCCGGTGTCCCGCCGTCGGGATACTTGGCCAGAGCGAGCGCGGTCAGCACATCCTCGCGCGGCTCGCTGCGCCGGTCGGTTACGTACTCGGTGAACTTCGCTTCGAGCCAGAGCAGCGGATTGTGCGCCATCTGGTCCTTGCCGAGGTTGCCCGCGATCACCCCGTACTGCGATTCCCGGAACGCGTCGTGATCCGATTCCGGGACGCCGAGCAGGTCGGCGATCACGAGCATCGAGAACGGCTTCGCGTAGGCAGCCATGAACTCGCAGCTGCCCTCGGCGACGAATTCGGCGAGCTGCCGATCGGCGAGGCGCCACATGAACTCTTCGTTCTCCTGCAGCCGTCGCGGTGTCAGCAGACGGCTCAACAGTCCGCGGGTGCGGGTGTGATGAGGCGGGTCCTGCGTCACGATGTGCTCGCTCATCGGAATCCGGTCGCGGCATTCCTCGATCAGCGCGCCGATATCGTCGTCCGTGGGATCGAACGAGACGCCGGAATAGGGCCCGGCCACCGTGACGCACGATGAGTATGCCGAATCCTTGTACACCGCAACAGCTTCGTCATGTCCGGTGATCGCGACGAGGCCGTACTGCTCGTTGGTGAGTACCGGGCACTTCGACCGAAGTTGATCGAAGTACTCGTACGGACTCGGGATCAGGGCCGGGTCGGTGAAGAAGTCCACCTCGTCGAACTCGTCCACTTCGGGCCTCCTCGAGGTCACCGCGGCGTCGCGTCGAACAGCACTGGTAGTGCGGTCGGTGAGCGGAACACCTGGCCTCGGATGTGCGGATCCTTGCCTTCCAGATCGAGCCGCAGGTTCGGTAGCCGATCGAGCAGCAGGTTCATCGCCACCCGCATCTCGAGTCGAGCCAGATGCATGCCGAGGCAGACATGGGCTCCGTAACCCCACGAGATGTTCGCCCGGGCCGGCCGGAAGATGTTGAAGGAATCCGGGTCCTCGTACCGGTCCTCCTGCCGATTGGCCGCGCCCAGCATCGGCATCACCGACGAACCCGCAGGGATTGCCACGCCACCGAGTTCGGTGTCGCGCGTGGCCACGCGGGTGATCGTCAACAACGGCGCCTCCCAGCGCACCGCTTCCTCGATCGCCTGCGGAATGAGCGAGCGATCGGCCCGGATAGCCTCGAATTGGTCCGGGTGCGTGAGCAATCCGAAGATCAGGTTGCCCAGAGAGCGGTAGGTGGTCTCCACACCAGCGGGAAGCAGCAGTCGTAGGAACGAGAAGATCTCGCTGTCCGCGAGTCGCTCGCCGTCGATCTCGGCCGTGGCGAGGCGGCTGATCAGGTCGTCCTGCGGATTCTCGCGGCGTTCCGCGAGGATCGGTGCGAAGTACTCTTCGAGGGCGATCGAGGCCGCCTTGCCGCGCTCCGGGTTCACAGTGAAACTCAGCAGCGAGATCGACCACTTCTGGAATTGCGGAAAGTCGTCGCGCGGTAGCCCGATGAGTCCCGCGATGATCTGAGTGGGAAATGGGAAAGTGAACTCCCGCACCAGATCCGCGCTGCCCTTCGCCACGATCTTGTCGATCAGGCTATTGCCGACAGTGCCGACCAACTCGTCCTCCCATTTGGCAAGTGCCTTCTGGGTGAACGCCTTCGAAACCAGGGCGCGGTGGCGACCGTGGTCGGGCTCGTCGAGCCCGAGCATCACCTGCTTGCCGAGCACATCACCGAATGCCTGCAGGACAATGGCGGACGAGAATGTCTCGTTGTCGCGCAACATCTGCGCGATGTCTTCGTGGCGGTACGCAATGAACAGCGGTTTCGTGTCATCGCCCGGCATCATCGACAATTCGATACGCTGCACCGGTTCCTCCCGCCGAATGCGGGCCAACTCCGTGTAGGGGTCGCGGACATCTCCGGACACCACGTCATCGAAGGAACCGAAATCTTCTAGATCATCGAATAACTGCATACCGAAGGGTTCTTTCTGCTCATTCTGCGGGGTAGGCGACGGTTTTCATCTCGGTGTATTGCTCGAATCCGGCAAGCCCGTTCTGCCGTCCGACACCGCTGGCCTTGTAACCACCGAATGGAGCATCGGCGCTGTACGCGGCCGTTCCGTTGATTCCGATGAAACCGGCTCGAAGCCGGCGTGCCAGTGCGAGGGAATGATCGATCGAACCGGACATGACATTCCCGGCGAGCCCGTACGGACTATCGTTCGCGATCCGGACCGCGTCGTCCTCGTCCTCGTACGGAATCGCCGCCAGCACAGGGCCGAAAATCTCTTCCTGGGCGATGGTCATCTTGTTGTCGACATCGACGAATAGCGTGGGCTTGACGAAGTAACCCTTGTCGAGCCCCTCGGGCCGCTCCGGTCCGCCGGACAACAGGGTCGCGCCCTCTTCGATGCCCTTGCGGATGTAGCCGAGCACGCGCTCACGCTGCCTCGCCGAAATCACGGGGCCACACAGCGTCGACGGATCCTGCGGGTCACCGGGAGCGACCGCGTCGTACATCGCCTTCAGCATCGCCACGCCCTCGTCGTAACGCGAACGCGGAAGCAGGAGTCGGGTCGGGTTGGCGCAGCCCTGACCGGCGTGCATGCACGGGGCAATGCCGATAGCGCAGGCAAATCCGAAGTCGGCGTCCTCGCAGATGATGGTCGCAGACTTTCCACCGAGCTCGAGGAACAGCCGCTTCATCGTCGCTGCGGACTTCTCCATGATCCGCTGCCCGACCGCAGTCGAACCGGTGAAGGAGATGAGATCGACCTTGGGCGAGAGGGTGAGTTCCTCGCCGACAAGGTGATCCGATGCGGTCACGACATTCACCACGCCGGCCGGGATGTCGGTGTGCTCGGCGATGAGCCGGCCCAGGCGGGTCGCGTTGAACGGTGTGTCCGGTGCCGGCTTGAGCACCACGGTGTTCCCTGTCGCCAGCGCCTGCGCCAGCTTGTGCAGCGAAACCTCGAACGGGAAGTTCCACGGCACGATCGCACCGACCACGCCGACCGCCTCGCGCCATACCTTGCGGGTCGTATTGACACCGGTCACCGAGACGAACGCGTCGCCGAGATCGGTTTCCCAGGGGAACTCTTCGATGAGCTTGGCCGGGTACGTCAGTCCGTCGGACAGCGGAGCATCGAGCTGCGGCCCGAAGGTGATCGCCCGCGGGCAACCCGCCTCCAGGATCAGTTCCTCGCGCAGTTCCTCGCGCTCGGCCTCGAGCGCTTCCTGCAGCTGCAGCAGGCATTTCGCTCGGAACGCACGATCGGTCGACCACGTAGTCTCGTCGAATGCTCGACGTGCCGCATCGATCGCCCGGCGCATGTCCGCGACTGATCCATCGGCGACCTCGCCGATGACCTCCTCGGTGGCGGGGTTGACGTTCGTGAAGGTTCCCGCACTGCCGTCGACAAGCTTTCCATCGATCAGCATCCGAGATTCGAACCGTGGGACAACTTTGTCAGCCATGGATCTTGGTCTCCTCGCTGTAGCTTTCGGTCGGCTGTGCCGATCCGGCCTCGTCCGTTATGGTGTTCGACTGATCGCCGGCCGGGTCGGATTCAACCGGCGGCACTACGTCGGCAGGGCTGGGCGGTTTCTGAAACTTCATCACCAGCACGACAATTCGCTGCATCACCGGCGCGGAATCACCTTGGCCGCGGCGATCAGCGCGCGAGTGCCGATGCCCAGTTTGACGACACCGGGACGCATGGCGCCCTGTCTGGGCAATCCCATCGCCAGCCGCGAGACCTGGTGCATCGCCCGTCCGGGCAGTAATCGGTTGGACACAACCAGGGAGGTTGCGTCGATGCCCGTCGACCGGCGCACGATCGGCCGGGTGTCGTCGAGCGCCTTCGCCAGCTCCTTCGCGAACTTCTCCGGTGAGTGGGCGATTTTCATCGCGGCGCGACCACGCTTGTCGATCGTCGCGTGGTGACGGCCGTACGGACCCTCGAAATCACGGAAGGTCTGCGTGCCGTGATCGGTAATGATGTCGGTGTCGAACACTCCGGTGACGATGACGGTGACACCGAGGCCGAAGGCTGCGATCTCGCCGGCGAGCGACTCCGCCCAGCGTTCGGTCGCGCCCTTGGCCGCCGAGTACGCGGCGATCGCCGGCATACCGCGCACCCCGCCCGCACTCGAGATCACCACGATCCGGCCCCGCCCAGCGGCCCGCATCCCGGGCAGCAGGGCCTTGGTCAGCGCGACGGGACCGAACAGGTGCGTCGTAAACATCTGCTGCCACAACTCCATCGGAGTTTCCTCGACGGTGCCGGCGGATGCGATCCCCGCGTTGTGCACCAACGCATCCGGCGCCCCGACGGCCGCCGCTATCGCGGCCGCCGCGGCAACGATCGAGTCCTCATCGAGGAGGTCGAGCCGCACACCGATCAATCGGGGATCGTCTGCGGCGGCGCCCGTCTCGGCACGCAATGCGGCCATCCCGGTGTCGACCGAGCGCATCGCTGCGACCACCCGCCAACCGTGCCGATACAGGTGGGCGGCCGACGCGAGGCCCAGGCCGCGCGATGCCCCGGTGACGACAACACTGCGCGACTCGGTCACTGCTCTGCTCCGCATCGATCGCTCGTCGAGGCGAACTCGACGTCTGGACGTCCGTTCGGCTGGCCACTCATCCACTCCGACCAGATGCCGACAGAGTATGGGCCGGCTGCGCCGTTCTCTTCGTAGAACCCTTGTGGGTCAAAGACCTTCGCATCCGGATACGGCCACGGGCAGGCAACCGAGGTGGCCTGACCGGACCACTTGATCGCAGCGAACCAGCCGCCGTAGATGAAGTAGGAAATGTTCATGATCACGGCCATCACGATGACCATTCCGACAAACGGGCGCTTCGGGAAGATCCGGGCCCGCTGCGCAAGCTTCTCGGCGACCGTGCGGCCGCTGTCGTCGCGATAGATCAGCACGCCGGCCGGGATCATCACGAACGTCACCGACAGCGACTCCCACAAGAGCGGGAACTGGTGCGTCGTACCGGCGAAGATCGTCCCGAACGGAATGGCTTGGGAGTAGATGTACATCCCGGTGCGAACCAGCGACACCTCGAGAATCATGTCGAAGGCGAACCCGATCACCAGGATCAAGCCGGCCAGGCAGATCAGCGGATGCCGCCACACGAACGATTCCGGACTGCGCGCGGCCTGCAGCTTACGCAGAATGGCGACCGCCGGGAAGTACGGGCCGAGGTAGAACAACACATAGCCGATCACCACGAACGGTTCGACAGTGGGCGACAGCGACACCAGCGGCCAATCCTCGGGCCAGTGCCACAGCAACGGGTTGTAGACCGCGAACGGCGCCCAGTTCATGATCGGGTCCTGCCAGACGATCACGGTCGTCATGAAGCCCATGATCAGCACCGGGTTCCGGGGGTTTTGCCGGAACATGCGCACCCAGATCACGATCACCGTCAGGACGAGCAGGATGGTGCCGATATGGATTACCGCGATCCAGTGGTCGAAGCCGAAGAGCGGCTCAACCGGTCGCGGTGCGCCTTCGACCTCGGGATTGCGGATCCGGTCGGACACTGCCCCGCGCCGCGCGTTGGCCGCGATGAACCAGAGCACCAGCAAGGCCAGCGCCAGCAGGCCCCAACCGAGGTAGGAACGTTTGGTCGGTGGGCTCTGCTCGCCGGGTATGCGCTGCGGCGGCGCGGAACCGCCTGCCGGAGCGCTTTGTTCGGTCGTCACGGCTATTCCTCACCGAACCGGTCGACCAGGTGGGTGGTGACGCCGTCGGGATCGAGGCGCCGCGCCACGAGGTACCCGGCGCCCATCCATGCCCGACGGGTCCACTTCCCGAACGACACCCTGGTGCCGGGCGCCCCCGACGCGGCCGGCAGCATCTTCACCCGCTCCAGCGCCTCTTTGACGCCCCGCGGACTCAGTGGGTGCGAGTCGGTGAACGCCTGCAGCAGCGTGGTGGCAACATCGCGATTCACCACCGGCACGCAGTACTCCGGCCGGCGCCCGAGTTTCTCCTGGTAAAGATCGAGAAACGCCTGGCCGACCCGGTTGTGCTCGTCGTATTGATCGATGCCGGTCCAGCCGAGCAATGCGTTCCACATCACCGGATTCACCCAGGCGTTCTGGAACGCGGTACTGGTGTACCTGGGCGGATCCCAGCCCAACGCCTCGAGCGCCGGATTGACGAACACGATGCCGAAGCCGAAGCCGCAGTGCACAATCGCGTCGACCTTCGCCTCGTGCAGTGTCTGCACCGCTCCGCCGACATCCTGAGCGGTCTGCGCGATCGACACCTCGGCAGTGATGCGAATTCCTTTGCTGCGGCATGCCTTTTGAAAGTTCTTCAGGTAGCTCTCGCCGACCAGCGATTTCTCGATGATGACACCGACCTCGCGGTGCCCTGCCTTGGCAAGCAGATCCGCCCAGAAGATGGGCTCGTCGGTCATCGACCCCTGCGGGAATGCGAAGGTCCACTCCCCCAGCCAGTCGTCGGTTCCGGTGACGCTGATCCCCGGAACCTTGAACCTCTCCTCGATCGCTTCCTTCGTGGGGACGGCGTTGTCGGTGATGTTCGGCCCGAACACCACCAGGCAACCTTCGTCGACGAGTTCGCCGTAGGCGTCGATAACCGCCTTGACCGAACCCTTGGGCAAGCCCTCGACTTCGCGGTAGACCATCTCCACCGGTCGGTCGATGATGCCTCGCTCGCGGGCATCCGCGAAGACCATCTCGAAGGGCCGGGTCAGGTCGTCACGCATTGTCTCCGGGAAGAAATCCGGGAGTTTGAAGTCCATCAGATATCCGACCTTGATCGGTTGTGCCGTGCTTTCGTAGGACATGTCACCTCCGAGGGTGCGCAGGCATTGTCCCGCGCGAACAACCTAATCTTTGTTCCAACCTAGCGGGACGGCCTGCCATGGTCAATCCCCTTGCCGGACATTGTCGTCGGGCAGATAGGCGTCGATCATCTCGAACAGCCCGCCGGCCACCAGTGCGTCGTCGGTCAACGGTCCGGCAATGGCCGCACGCGCGGCGGTCCGTGCACCCAATCCCTCGGCGACCAATCGTCCGGCGGCGATGAGCACCCGCGTCGAGGCGACCTCGCGCAGACCCGCTGTGTCGACCCGCCGGATTGCCTGCCCGAGCCGCACGAGTGCGGCCGCGACGTCGGTGCTGACGCCCGACTCGCTGGCGACGATCTTCTCCTCCACATCGGGTGCGGGAAAACCGAACTCGATGGCGACCATCCGCTGCCGTGTCGAATCCTTCAGGTCCTTCAGCACGCTCTGATAGCCCGGGTTGTACGACACCACCAGGCCGAAACCCGGTGCCGCATCGAGGGTCTCCCCCAGCCGTTCGATCGGCAACTGCCGCCGATAATCGGCGAGCGGATGGAGTACGACAGTCGTGTCCTGACGCGCCTCCACCACCTCGTCGAGGTAGCAGATCGCCCCTTCGCGCACCGCCCGCGTCAGCGGTCCGTCGGCCCATTCGGTCTCGCCACCGCGCAGCAAGTACCGGCCGACCAGGTCGGCGGTGGTCAGATCGTCATGGCAGGAAACGGTGATCAGGGGCCGGTCGAGGTCGTAGGCCATCGCCTCGACGAAACGGGTCTTGCCGCAGCCGGTCGGGCCCTTCAACACGATCGACATGCCCTGCCGGTATGCGGCCTTGAATACCTGCTCCTCATTGTCGACCGCGACGTAGTACGGGCGCGTTCCGCTTACCATGAGATTTCCTTCCCGCGCGGTCGATTCCGCGCGCCGGGTGTGCTGCGCCTCGTCGGCGCAGCGAGCTGCTAGGGGGCACTGACGCGGGGATCCCGCTGGGCGTGTGGTCGGTGCCGCTGCGCGATGCGTCGACGCATGTCTGCGGCGCTCAGCGCCGACCGGAACAGCGGCGCGATTACCCGACTCAGCTGCTCGGGGCGCGGAATCGTCGCGTGTGCCGCGCTGCCGAAGGCTCGACGCAGATCCTCGGTGTCGGTCCCGGCGCCGATCGTCAGGCACAGACAACCGATCCCGCGCGCACGCGATTCGGCGAGCGCTCGCCGAACGTCGGCCGAGCCGTAGGCACGTTCGTAGCCGTGGTCGTAGGCCAGTCCATCGGACAACACCACGAGGAGGCGTCGCGATGCACCGCCCTCGCGCTCGAGTACCGCGGTACCGTGCCGGACCGCGGCGCCCAACCGGGAGTAGGCCGCGGGCATGAGCCCCGCCAGCCGCCGCAGCGCCAGCTCGTCGAGGTTGTCGTCGAATCGCTTGAGCGCCGACAACCACACCGACGAACGACCCTGCGAGTTGTACGCGTAGAGCGCGACGCGGTCGCCGAGTTCGTGCAACGCCATCGTGATCGCGGCGGCTGCCGCGCGCTGTTCGTCGTGCACGGTCGTTCCCCCCGCGCCCGGCTCGCCCGCCGAGCCGGACACGTCGAGGAGGACGAGCACGGCGAGGTCACGTCGCCGCCGCACGCTTTCGATGTAGACCGCCTCGTCGGGAACGGTTCCCGCGAGCGCCTCGACCCGCGCCTCGACGGCCGCGTCGAGGTCGATGTCGTCACCCTGAAACTGGCGGTGCCGACGCTCGATCCCTACTCCGAGGCGAGCAAGCGGGCGGCGCAGTGCATGACCCGACCAGTCTCCGGGGTGGCCGGCGGCATCGGGCGGCGGTGCTGCCTCCAGCACGGTGCACCAGTCCGGGCGGTACGCCCGCCGCCCGGCATCCCACTCCGGGTAGGTCCATTTGCGGCCGTCGCCGAGTACTTCCTCGTCCGACTCGGCGCGGGCGGTGGAGAAGATGCGTGGGCCGCCACCGCGGGCACCCGATCGCAACCGGTGCGACGGAGTGTCGGCGCCGGGCGTACCACCCTCGCCACCCAGCTTGCGGACCGCGCCGAGCATTCGCTGGAGTAGCCGACCGATGCCCCCGCCCCCGGAGACCGGGCTGGAGACGATGTCGAGGATGTCGGCCTCGCCGGTCTCGTCATCGAGTTCGGCCAACTCGCGGTCGTTCCGGCGGCGCGGCGCGTGCGTTGCTGCCGCTGGTCCGAATTCCTTGCCCGCGTCGCTTTCTCGCATCTGACGTGGCCGGATGGCACCGAAGGCGGAGGGCGGATCGGGCAGGACGTCATCCGATGACGCAAGGGCCAACGAGGCGGTCGGCGAGTCGCTGCGCGCGGCGAGGTTCCAGTCGACCAAGGGCCGCACCGCGGGTGGCAGCACGTCCTCGTTGCAGGCCAGCGCACGATGCCCCTCGACCGCCAGGTAGCGCCGGGTGAGGTTGGTCCGGCGGGCGACCCTGCGCAGCACGGCCGCGTCGAGGCTGCCTGCCGCCAGTAGCGACGCCTGCACCGTCACGGACTCGAGCAGCCGCGCTGTGCCGGCGCCGGGATCGACGTAAATCGCGCTGCCATCCGTCCAGGCCGCTTCACCGCCATCGAGGGCGAGCACTCGAAGCGGACGGCCTGCCACCGCGCCCGCGATGAGCTCCCATCGCCGCACACCGGCGGTCCGATCCTGGTCGAACTGCAACCCGCACCCCGATCCAACATCGTTGACCTAATATCTGTTCCACAGTAGGGTGAGGCGCGACGGCAAGTCAATGCCAAGGACACAACACGAATCACGAACCAGGCAGTCCGGCTCCGGGCGGTAGACTCACACCTCCGGTGTGCCATGTTCCGCATCCTGTCGAAGGACCGTGCGGGCACAACTCGAGGGGAGTCCGTACTGTGCAGCCGAGGCGTGAGGCGCCCCGTTCCCCGACCACCCCGCCGAGTTCGCGCGCACGTGTGCTCGACCTCGCCGCTGGCAATGACGGCACGTCCGTCGACGTCACGCGGCGCAACGAGATACTTCAGGCCGCCAACACCGTGATCGCGTCCTCGGGTCTGCGCACCTCGCTGCAGCAGATCGCGGAGTCCGCCGGAATCCTCGCGGGAAGCCTTTACCACCACTTCGACTCCAAAGAAGCGATCCTCATCGAGTTGATCCGCCGGTACCACGCCGAACTGGACCGGATCGGCGAAACCGCACTACTCCGGCTCGACGATCCCGAGGCCGGGCCCATCCCAGAGCAGATCTTCGCGCTGGCGGTGTCGATCGCGGAGTGCGCGGTGCGCAACAGCGCCGCACTGCAGTTGTCGTTCTACGAGGGGCCCAGCGACGATCCCGAACTGAAAGCACTGACCAGCCGCGCGCCGACCACCCTGAATACAGCGATGCTGCAGGCATTGCGCGCGGCGCGATGGAGCGGCTATCTGCGGCCCGACATCGATCTGCCTACGCTGGCCGACCGAGTGTGCCAGACGATGCTGCACGTCGGCATCGACGTGATCCGCAACAACGCCGCACCCGATCGCACCGCCACGGTGCTGTGCCGGATTCTTTTCGACGGACTCGCGACACGCCGGCGCGACGATACCGAACTCGACGAGTCGAGTGCCTTCGCCGCCGCCGACGAGGTGGTCCGAACCTGGGCATCCGAGTCGGCAGCCGATCCCGATGACCGGGCCGCCCATGTTCGGGCGGTGGCCCGAGAAGAGTTCGGCCGCAAGGGGTATGAATTCACCACCGTGCGAGACATTGCCGCGGCCGCCGGTATGGGGACCGGGACGGTGTACCGCTTGATCGGCTCGAAGGACGAACTGCTCGGCTCGATCATGCTGTCCTTCGGCGACAAGCTCGCCGCGGGCTGGACCAGTGTGCTGCAGTCGGATTCGACGCCTATCGAGAAGATCGACGCGCTCAGCTGGGTGAACATCAGCGCGCTCGACCAGTTCAGCGACGAGTTCCGCATCCAGCTCGCGTGGATGCGGCAGACCCCACCCGGTGCTACCGATCCGGCCTGGTCGTTCGGGACCCGCGTGCGCCAGATGAAGCACCTGCTCGCCGAGGGCGTGCGCTCGGGAGAAATCCGGATCGAAAGCCCGTCGTCGGACATGCTCGCGCGCTGCGTCATCGGAGTGCAGTGGATCCCGGAGAACATCCTGCTGCAGGTCGGTCGGCGGGCCGCGCTCGTGCACGCACGAGACACGGTTGTGCGCGGCGTTGCCGAACGCGCCGACGGCTGACGCACTCCTTACCGGGTGCAAATTGTGTTCGCGGGTGCGAAGTTTCGACCCCACGAACACATGTTCACCGTCGGCGAGTGGCAGGTCCAGGACTTCGGCCGATACTTCGGCCAGAACGCTCGGATCCATCCTGTAGGCCATCGTTGGTTCTTCGGTCGGTGCGTGCGGGTCAAAGTGATGTCACACCAGTCCTCGGGGTCGGACCAATCCGAGGTCCAATTGGGTGATCCAGCCGGGCGGAGCGTCACAGACATCGGGGATCGCGTGGATCGCACTCATCGCGGTCCAGTTGTAGCCGGGATGCGCAAACGATCCGTCGGGGCGCGTCCCGCCCTCGAGTGTGAGTTCGGTCGGCGGATCTCCGTCGATGACGATCCGGTACCGCGTCTTGCCCCAATCCCAAGCCGGATCGAGGTTGCTCGCATCGCCGGTCGTGTACATGGCGTGAAAGACGATCAGCGGCTTGCCGTCGGACCAAGCCGTCCAGTCGTGCCGCTGTGCGGCCACCGACCCACTCCGGATCACTCCCAGTTGATGCGTTATGTCCTCGGTCGCGGTCGCTGCAGTCAATTCTGTTGTGACTTCGTCGATCTCCCGTCCCAGCCCGTCGGCGATCGTTGCCATCGCCTGGGCGAAGAAGGGTACGCCCATGCCCAGCATGGTCGGGTTGGATAGGAAGTCGTCCTTGCCCTTGCCGAATCCGAAGAGACCGAGGTGATCTTCCAGGGGCGCGTCGGTGAGGACATTCACGATCTCGTACACGTGGATCGTGTCTATCCGACTGACGACTCGCGCAAGCGTGAGCGGCAGGACGTCGCCCGCATAGCCTGGATGGATACCGCCGCCATGGAAGCTGGTACCCCCGGCTCGGCATGCGGCCTCGATCTTGGCTCCGTCGATCTGGTTGTCCTTGTTCGGATGAAAGTAACCAGCGGTGGTGACGACGTTCTTGCCGGTGCGCAGTATTCGGCAGATCGTTTCGACGTCGGCGAACAACCAGGGGGTGTAGAACACGCAATCGGCGTCCATAGCCAGGATTGCCTCGACGTCGTCGGTCGCGACTACGCCCACCGGCTCGATGCCGGCGATCTGGCCCGCATCCTTGCCCACCTTTTCCTTGTCGTGCACCAGGACACCCACCAGGTCGAACGCCGGACTGGCGGCGAAGTGACGGATTCCGATCTTCCCGACGCGCCCGCTCATCCACTGGATGACGCGGTAGGTCTGTTCGGACATCGACTGGCTACTCGCTATCCTGAATTCCGCGGAACACCGTCTGCCGTGACCCCGCGAGGAAGCAGCAGTGGCAGGTCGTTGTAGGTGGCGATACCGGGCGGAGCCGCGACAACAGCAGGTATGGCAGTGATCGCCGGCATGGCTGTGATGGTCAATCCGAGCATGATGAAGTCGTCGAGCGTTTCAGCAACAAAGTCCGGTGGCGGCTCGAAACTAAGCGTGCTCTTCACGGTCGGGCGGCCCTCGACTGTGATTGTGTAACCGAAATCGGTCGACCAGGACGGGTCCAAGGATTGGCCCTTGGTCCACACACCACGGATCGCGATGACCTCACGATCGCCGACGAAGCCCTTCCACCGGACGTCGATTCCCGCGACACAGCCTTTCTTGATCGTCCAATCACCGGGCAACTCGAGGTCTTCGGTGGTTTGCGCGTAGTCGACTTCACAGCGGATAGCGTCGAGTTCGACTCCGAGAGCATCGGCGACAAGGATTACCGCTTCCCGGAAGATTCCGGAGCCCTTCTCCGTAATTGCACGCAGGTCCGGCTGGTCAATGGGATAGCCGAAGCCCATCGGCTTTTCGGTTGCCGGCGAGTTGTAGATGGTGGTGTCGAAGGACTCCACGATGGAGATGCGATCGACCCGGTCCGAGATTCCGGCGGTGACGATCGCGAAGAGCTGTATGAAGCCCGGATTGATGCCGCTGCCGAAGATCGTGGCACCGCCCTGCTCGCAGGCCTTGGCGATGAGCTCGCGCTGCTCGCCGAGTTGATGGCCGGTAATGAATTCCGAAGTGGTCACCACGTTGATGCCCGCACCGAGAATCAGGATCAGTTCGTCGACGTTCGCGAACATCGGGTTGTAGACCACGCAGTCCGGCTCGAGGGCGAGAAGCGCATCGATGTCCTCGGTAGCAATCACACCGAGGGTTTCGATCCCACACAGGTCACCGACATCGCGGCCGACCTTGTCCGGGGACCATGCGTAGCATCCGACAATTTGCAGCAGTGGGTTCGACGCTATCGCATGCACCGACTTCTTTCCGACGTTGCCGGTGGTCCACTGAACGATCCGGTAGGTCACCTGCGCGGTCCCTGTGACAACACCCCACGGCCCACGATCGTCGGGAGGTCGAGGAACGTACGGACACCCGGCGCCGCGGCACACACCGGCGCGATGGCGTGCACGGCATGCATCGCAGTGCCCAAGCAACCCTGTTCCGTGTCGTCCTCGTCGTGGATTGCGATTCGGGATTCCAGCACCATCGACGGAAGCCCCTCGACGGTGACCTTCCAGCCACGCCCGTTCGGCCATTCGGGCGCCTGATCGGTGCCCACTCGGGTGATGTGCTCGACGGTCAACGCCCGCCGGCCTTCGATGACGGCAGTGAGGGAAAACCGTTGCGCAGAGACGGTTCCGGCTTCAATGCGGCCAGCCTTGATCTCGATCGGCTGATCGGTGACCGCAACCTGGCGCTCCCAAATATAGTCGTCGATCGTCGCGCCGAGGCCTTCGGCCAATAGCATCAGCGGCGCTTTGAACGGCACTGCGCCGATCGCTGCGTCGTCCATCAGGACCTTTTCCTCCGGCGGCTTGCCGAAACCCATCACATCGAACATCACGAAGGGAACGTTGTAGGTGGTGTAATCCATCAATTCCTGCACCAGCAGGGAATCGATCCGGCGGAATAGCCCCGACATCGTCAGCGGCAGTACTTCGGCTGCCCAACCCGGCTGAATACCGGTGGCATGAAACGAACTCTGCCCTTCGGCACAGGCCGCCTCGAGCCTCTCGACCACGTCCTCGCCCGCGCTCTTCGGATAGATCCAGGCCGTTACCGCGGTAGAGACGACGTTCTTGCCCGAGGCCAGCAAGCGACAGATGTCGTCGAGAGCCTCGGGCGGGTTCCACTCGCCCTCGGCCATATACAGCACGCAGTCCGCGTCGATAGCGATGATCTCGTCGGGGTCGGCGGTGGCGGTGACTCCGATCCGACCGATCCCGCATACCTCGCCGATATCGCGTCCCACCTTGGCTTCGTTGTAGACGCGGGCGCCGACCAACTCCAGATCGGGATGGTCATGTACCGCCGCAAGTGCTTGGCTGCCGACATTGCCTGTCGCCCACTGAATGACGCGAAGTCTGTCGGTCATGGGTTACCTCCGGATTGTTGTTCCCCGGATTGTTGTTGTTCCATTGCCTCGCGTGCCTCCCGCTCGTCGTGGCGACGGACGAGTTCGCGGAACCCGAGCCGGTCGTACTTCGGCGTCGGCTGAATACCCCACTCATCCTTGGCGGTGTCTTTTCCTTCCGCGCCCTCGGGGGGTCCGAGCGGCGGGTACGGGTACTTGCACTCCAGCGTGTCATCGGAGTAGCGGACCTTGAGGAGTTCGCTGCAGACCTCCGTGAGGCTCAGCGTCGGGAATCCGTAGTAGACCGCCATGAACGGCAGCGTGAATGCGCCCTCGATGACCAGCGCGATCAGGCAAACCAGGACCGCCCGTTTGATGATTCGGTGCATGCGCGCGTAGTACGGGGTTGTGCCCGGTGGCAGATCCTCGGCGACGTTCTCTTCCTCGGTAGGAGACGTGGTGCTCATTGATGTGCTCCTCAGTGTCGTTCAGTCGGTGAAGATTTCGCGATTGACCGTGTGCAGATACGGGATCGCGAGGAAAGGAGTGATGTAGAAGATGTCGTACATCCACCAACCGATGACCGGAAACACCACGCCCGCATACCGGACGTCGGCGTACATCGTCATGTTGAAGATGTAGGCGGTCCAGATCACCACGCCCATCCAGCAGGTGACGATCAGCCACTGATGACCCCACCGCTTCATCTGCAGAAACCCGATCGCCGCCGCGACGCGCATCGCAAACACCGTGAGAATCAGCCCGCCCACATAGGCCTTCTCACCGGGACCAGCTGCGCCGCCCATCCACAGTTCGTTGTAGTGCCAGAAGTAGCCGGCATCGAACATGTTGCCCCAGCCGACCATGAGCACACGGTTGATCAGGGTGTGGTTGGCGACCAGGTCCAGCGCCCAGCCCAGACTGTTCAGCATCCCGTCGATGAGGACGAGATAGCCGATCAACGTCACGATCATCGGACGAACGGAAAGCCCGCTGCGCAGCGCTTGTCTTTGCAGCCACACCCCGCGCATGAAGATGGGAAATCCGATCAGACCCGGGGCCCACATCCCCATCAGTGCCGCTCCGACGATCATCCACTTGTCGGCCCTGCGTTGAGCGAGCCGCGATTCGTCGTGGTGTTCCTCGAGGCCAACCGAACCGCCGGATCCGGTTGCTGTCACGGCATTGATCCCGGAACGGCGGCCCAGCAGCGGCAGATTCACAGGTTCCACCATCCTCGGTCGAAGGACATGTACATCTGAATGAGAAACATCGTCAGCAGGTATCCGTAGATGACGATTTGGAAGACGATGAGTGCCCTCTTACGCTTCTTTTCCTTCAGGTCCACCATTTTTCGAGCCTCCTCCAGTGTTATCGCGCGCTCGAGGCGCCACGGGCAAGCAAGCCGGCCGCCGCGACTTCGCGGAGACCGTCGGCGATCGCGCCGTCGGCGCTGAGCGGCGCGAGGATGCAGGCTTCAGCTGCTTCCAATTCGGTTGCGCCGGCGGCGATCAGCTGCGCCGCTGTCACGAGTACCCGAGTCGAGGGTGGCTCGAAGTGGAAAGCGTCGTCCGCGGTGCGGATCGCGATGGCGCATGCGACCAGACGCGCTGCCGTGGACAGGCCGATTCCGGCCTCGGCGACGACGACTTCGGCTTCTCGATCGGGTGGCAAATAATCCATCGATAGCGTGACGAACCGCTGCCGGAATGACGGCTTCAATTCCTTCAATGAGCTGCGGTATGCCGGATTGTACGAACACACCAGCATGAATTCGCCTGGCGCGTTCACGACTTCGTTGGCACGGTCCAGATAGAGGGCGCGACGATGATCGGTGAGCGAATGCAGGATGGCCAGTGAGTCATGGCGGGCTTCGACGACCTCATCTAGGTAGCAGATAGCGCCCGCCTTGACGGCTCTCGTCAGCGGACCATCGGTCCAAATGACGTCGCCACCGGTCACCATGAAGCGTCCGACGAGGTCCGAACTCGTCAAATCATCGTGGCAGCTGATCGTGACAACAGGGCGGCGAAGCAGTGACCCCATGTGCTCTACGAAACGAGTCTTACCGCATCCCGTGGGACCGGTGAGCATGACGGGGATCTTGCGTTCGAAAGCCTGCTCGAAGAGCCTGACTTCGTTACCGGTCGCGTAGTAGCTATTGGTCGTCATCTGTCCCTCGGACTTCCGGCGGTCATGCGGACACCAGCTCACGATGGACGTGCGCGAGAACCCGTGGAAGCTCCTCCACGCGTCGGATGCGTTGTGAGCGGCGAGGTCCGAAGACCTCCGGGAGTGGGTCGACCCGCGCCGGCCCGACACCGACGTAATAGACGGATACGCCGGCATCGACGGCTTCCTGCACCGCATGCGCGACATCGGCCCATGCGTAGCGGCCCTCGTAGCCCTCGTCGGAAATCATTCCGTCGCCGATCACGATGATCAGCCGACGTTCCGAGGGCTGTGCGAGCAGTCTGCTCGTCAGATGGCGGATGGGCGCACCGAGTCGCGTGTACCCGGCGGTCGAGAGCCCGAGTCCGCTCGGCGGCACGAACGTTGTGTCACCGAAGTCCTTGAGGCAGCGCACTTCGACGCGATGCCGGGTGTTGCCCGTGAAGACGAAGATGCCGTGGCGTTCGCGGGCGCGGTTCATCGCTCGCGACAGTGCATCGGCGCACGCGAGTTCGAGGCGGAAGATCCGCCCACCCTGTACGCCCAACGACGAACTGCCGTCGAGCAGAAGCGCTGTGCTGACGTCTCGGCTACTGGGCAGCATCTCGCGGAACACCCGCGGCTGCTCGGCCTCGCCCGTTCGCAAATCGATGTAGTGGTTGACGTACTGGTCGACGTCCAGGTCGGAACCGTCTTCGAGGCGGTTGGTCATCGCCCGGTGCGTGTGTTCTTCGAACCACTTCCGGAGGTCGGTGGACATCGTCTTGGATTCACCGATGCCGCCGCTACGACCGAGCTCGAGAACCGCCACATGATCAGGCATGAACCTCTTCGTCCAGGCGTTCCACTCCGGATAGGGAATCCCTGGACGGTGCTCCGGTGAGACGTCGATGTCGTTGTCTTCCGGCCGACTCGGTGGCGGCAGGTTCGGGTTGCGGACTCCACCGTCGCCACCGACGGGCACCGAGTATGGCTGCGGCATTCGTTTTTGGGTGCTGGTCCAGGGCATCCTGCCGAACTGGCGACGCAGCTTGTCGACGAGTCCGCCGGGCATCGTCATCGAGGCGGACAGGCGGCCCAGCAGTTGATCCTCGGGAACCTCGCCACCACCACGGGCAAGCTCGATTGCGCGGCGAATCATTTCTGCCGCGCTCACCTCGGCGTCGTCGACTTCGAGTTCGGGCAGCAGCCTGTCGAACTCCGGCATCAACCCAGGCCACCTCGCGGCAATCCACCCAAGGGCGACCCCCGCCTCGACTCGCGTAAGTGCCCGCAGTTCACGGGTCGACATCTCGTCGAGCCGAAACTCCGCGAGGCGCTCCTTTGATGGCGAACACTGCAGTGCGACACCACATGTCAGCGTCCGTCGGGTCCAATCGAGCCGAGACGGCGGATATGGAACAAGCACGAATGTGCGCGCAGCATTCAAACCGAACCGGCGGCTGGACCCGGTCACCAAACGCACACCCACGCGGCGGTTCTCGCTCATGGCCACCGCTGTCAGCGCGCAACTGCGCTCGATCTCGATGGCCGGCGCGTGCGCAATATCGATCATGCGCACGCCAGTCCTGCAGCGGGCCGGCCGAAGGCGGGTGCACTGCTCAGAAGGTTCCGATGTTGGAGAACATCCAATACCAGAACCAAATGATCAGCCCCGTGCCACCCCAAGCGGCGGCATATCGGAGCAGTTCCCAGACGTAGTCCATTGCCGGTCCTCCTGGTGGATGGATCATGATCTGCTGCGCACCCGGGCCGGGTGGTACGACGAATCACCGAACCTCCGGCCCGCGCAATCGTCGACTTCAGCTGTCGCGTCATGATGCGTTCTTTCTAACCCACTGATTGACTGAGGTCAATAGAAGTCTCGTGCCACAGCCCTATGGATCTGGATCTTGGGCCGAAACCCAGCTAGTACATTGCTATCTACTAGGTGATCCATCCCGTGCGGGGCGCCGGATTGATGATTTCAGTCAAATGGACTGGGTCAGTCGGTGAAGATTTCGCGGTTGACCGTGTGTAGATACGGGATCGCGAGGAAGGGAGTGATGTAGAAGATGTCGTAGAGCCACCAACCGATGACCGGGAACACCACGCCCGCATACCGGACGTCGGCGTACATCGTCATGTTGAATACGTAGCCGACCCAGATCACGACACCCATCCAGCAGGTGACGACCAGCCACTGATGACCCCACCGCTTCATCTGCAGAAACCCGATCGCCGCGGCAATTCGCATGGTGAACACCGTCAGGATCAATCCGACTTCCCAGGCCTTCTCGCCCGGACCCGCGGCTCCGCCGACCCACAGTTCGTTGTAGTGCCAGAAATAGCCCGCATCGAACATGTTGCCCCAGCCGTTCAGCAGCACACGGGCCAGCAACGTATGTCCGGCAACCAGGTCCAGTGCCCAGCCCACGGTATTGATCGCCGCGTCGATGATGATCAGGTAACCGAGCAAGGTGACCATCATGGGCCGCACGGACAACCCGATGCGCTGCGCTCGGCGTAGCAGCCAGATGCCGCGCAGGAACAGTGGTAGGCCGAAGATGCCCAGCGCCGCGGTGCCTATCAGAAAGCTGCCGGAGATGAGCCACTTATCGGCCTGCCGCTGCGCCAGGCGCGACTCCTCCAGGTGCGCGTCGAAAGACAGTCCCTCGCGAATTTGATTCCCGGCCAGCTCATTTGCACCGCTGCCGCCGCGGCGCAAGTTCAATCGAGGCATCAAACTCCTCTGTAGAGCAAGTCCACCGAACCGCGCCGGCCCGGATGAGGTCTTCGCGTCAGATCTGCCCGGGAACCGCCATACTCCGCAGCGTTCGCTTCACGTGATCGGTGATGAGCTCGCCGCGCAGCGGTTCGTTCGTCGTGATCGCAAGCGCATAGAGCCCCAAGAGGAAGAACACCGCGCTGTTCAGCGCAATGACCTCGGGGTCCAGGTCACCGCGTTCGCGCGCGTGCTCGATCCGTTGAGCAAGCAACACGACGAGCGCATGATCCCTGCCATCCTCGGCGGGCGGTCGTGATTGCGAAAAGTGCAGGGCCAGAAATTCTCTGAACAACACCTCGCCAAGCCGACGCTCGAGGCCCAACACCAGTCGCACGGCCTCGTTCAATGCCGACGCCAGGTCGTGATTCGACCCGAGATACTGACCGAACTGCTTGGCCATGCGGTTCTCTTCACGCCGCTCGAGTTCGAGCAGGACATGTTCCTTGGTCGGAAAATGGAAGAAGAACGTTCCGTGCGCGACGCCCGCTGCGGTGACAATTGCGCCCACGTCGGCGTCGGCCATGCCCGACCGGGTGAACTCCGCGACGGCGGCGCCCATCAATCGCTCCCTCGTCTGGAGGCGCTTCGCCTCACGCGCGGAGGGTCCTTCCTTCACAGCCATGCCCGTTCCTTCTCGAGATCGACCCGACTCACCGAACTGCGCGGGCCCCACAGCCACGACACTATCGCTTGTGGCGCACGTGCATGTGGTGCCACTCTTCCTAGCTCACAATTATGACTTCAGTCAATGACCTTCTTCCGTTCCGGTACCGCAAGCGATACCGTCCGAGGGCATGGGACGCGGGGAAAGCCTGGGATCAAAGGCTTATCTGCCGGTCCCATCTGCGGGCACCCGGCGCACACATTTCCCGTTGATTTGACCTTGGTCAGACTGGAGGCGGCACACGTGAGGATCCTCGAAGCGGCTCAGGATCTGCCCACCGCGGGAAACATCAAAGCCCAGTGGGTGAGCCTGTGGACAGCGCCGGTAGTGGCAGCCGTGCTTTTGCTGGCCTTCCTTGCGTTCCCAGGTTTCTGGCCACCGATGTCGCCGCAGCTATCCGCCCAGGAGGTCTCATCGTTCTACGGTGAACACACCGCCTGGATCCGTTTCAGCATGGTGACATTCAATCTGTGCGGCATCATGATCCTGCCGTTCTTCATGGTGATCGTCGTCCAGATGAAGCGCATGCGGACGCAGAGCCACGTGTTCGCGTACTGCTACCTCACGGCAGTGGTCAGCGGTGCGACAGTATTCGCACTGTCGAACATCTTCTTCCTCGTCGCAGCGTTCCGGCCCGACCGCGACCCCAACATCGTCATGGTCCTCAACGACCTGGCGTGGATCGTCTTCATCGCACCGATCGGCATGGTCGTGAGCCAATTCCTGCTACTGGCCGTGGCGGTCTACTTCGACGACGGGCCCAACCCGGTGTTTCCGCGTTGGGTCGGGCACTATTCGCTGGTCACCGCGCTGATGATGATCCCGGCCGCCGGCGCCGCGGTGTTCCAGACGGGCCCCCTGGCCTGGGACGGGGCAATCTCGTTCTGGCTTCGCAACGGCTCCTACGCAGTCTTTGTCGTCGTCATGTTCTTCGTGCTGCGCGGCGCCGTACGCCGCCAAGCCATCGAGGAGGGCGTTGTGGAGGTTGTGGCCCGTTGAGTACGCCGACTCCCGCGTCGTCCGCGGAAACGGCCGGCCGGGCGCCGGGAGGCAAGCCCGACGTCTGGTTGATCTACTGGATCTTCCCCGGTTTCTACGCCGCCTTCGGCGTGATCATCTGTCTGCTGACCAGGGTCACGCCGCCGCCGCGACCCGACATCGCGACAGTGGACAAGGTCGCGTTCTTCACCGCACACGGCACCACGATCCAGATCGGATTCGGTCTGCTGCTGATCCTGCTCGGCGGGGCGGCCGTCACCAACGGCATCGTCGTTTATCACATGAAACGCATGTCGGTCGGATCCGTCCTCGCCTACGGCTACCTCGGCGGAATGGCTGTCGGCGCGTTGCCCGGATTTCTCCTCGTCGCCGCGTGCTTCCTGACCGCCACGTTCCGCACGGACCGCAACCCCGAGGTACTCGGCATGCTCTACGACCTCGGAATGCTCTCCTACAACGGGTCATTGGGCTGCTTCTCTGCCGCGTACCTCGCGTTGGCGATCGCCATAGTGTACGACAAGAACGAAATCTTCCCGAGGTGGTTCGCCTATGTGAGCATCTGGCAGATCATCACCGAGGTCATCGCCACCCAAATGTTCGTGTTCCACGCGGGTCCTTTCGCATGGAACGGATCCCTCGCATTCTGGTGGTCCGTCGTCGTCTTTTCGGTCTGGCTCGGCGCCCTCATGGTGCTGCTGAAGCGGGCCACCGAACGCGAACCCGCCGACTCCCCCGCGCTGGACTGAACCGACCGAAGGACCTGGCCCGTGACGCACTCGGAATCCGTGACGCATTCGGAATCACCGTCGACAGCATCCCTCTCGCCGGCACAACGTGATTCACCCCTACCCACAAGTGGCGCCCATCTGCCGGGCGACGTCAACATGTGGGTGATGGTGCTCGGCGACATGGTCATCTTCGGTGGGTACTTCGTCATCTACATGATCTACCGGGCCATGACACCCGAGGCGTTCCTCGCCGCCCAGCAACGCCTCGACATCAACATCGGCGTCATCAATACCGTGATCCTGCTGACCAGTTCGTGGTTCGTGGCACGCAGCGTACTAGCGACCCGCAGTGGGCGTTACGACCAGGCGATCCGACTCACCATCGCCGGGGGCGTTTGCGGCGCAGCCTTTATCGTCCTCAAGTCCTACGAATGGTGGAACAAGATCACCCAGGGCTACACGAACTCCGAGCTGTTCTACTCCTTCTACTACGTGATCACTGGAATTCACCTGGTGCACGTCGCGATTGGGCTGGTGATACTCGGCGTCGTTGTACGGGAACTACGCAATCCGAGCCGACGCAGAGTCTGGATGGTCGAATCGAGCGCCGGCTACTGGCACATGGTCGACTTGCTCTGGGTCGTGATCTTCGCCCTCCTATACGTGATGAGATGACATGGCTGTGACACCCGCCCGCCACACAAGCGGCACTGCCTCGCGCGCAATCACCTGGACATGGCTCGCCCTCTCCGCGATCACGCTCGGATCCTGGTGGATGGCACCGGGCCACTCGGACGGTACGGCGGTGCCCAGCGTGCCGATCACCGTGCTAGCGCTCACTGCCGCATCGATCAAGTGCTCCTTGATCATTCAAAACTTCATGGAAGTACGGCACGCACCTCGATGGCTCCAATTGTCCACCAAGGCTTGGTTGGTGGTCCTGTTCGTGACCATCCTGATTATCTACCTGATCTGAGTACCGGCACAGAACAGATTCTCCAAATTCCACGTCTCCAGCCGAATCACGACATTCCCCTTTCACCAACGGGCTGGAGTAGCTCAGATGCCTCCGCTTCACCTTCCTGCGGGACAACCTGTGCCTGGATTTCCTGCCGGCCCTAGCGGGCGACGACGGGGTGGTCGGCGATAAATGACGGGGCTTTTGGGCGGACTACGGCAGTTGCGCTGCGCCTGGCGAGGCCGGCAGGCGCCACGTTTCGAACGCCATTGCGGCAAGGACGTAGCTGCCCACGACGAAGATCAGTTCCATTGCCTGTCGTTCGCCGACGGTTTCGACTAGTCGCTGCCAGGCATCCCACTGCGCGTGGCCGTTTGCCAGCAGTTCGTCGGTGAACTCGAGGACGACCCGGTCACTGCCTTTGAAACCCGCATTACCCTGGGCAAGTTTGTCGATATCCTCGGCGAATACGCCGTTTTCGGATGCCATGCGGACGTGCTGTCCCCATTCGTATGCCGAACGATGTCGGTGGATGACCCGCATTATCGCCAACTCCCGCAAGCGCGACGGCAGTTCGCCACGCTGGATCAGGAAGCCGTTGAAAGCGAGGAATGCCCTGGCCAGGTCGGGGTGCCGGACGAGCAGTCCGATGACATCGAACTTCATCGGGTCGTGGGTATGGCCGGACCCCGCGCGGGGAACCTTCTCGCCGGGCATTCCGAGGAGCGCGCCGAAGGCGGCGTATTCCTCTTCGCCCCACTGTTCGGCCGCCAGCGGATGCAACCGGTCCTGACCTACCCCGTTTTGATTCATCATGTCCACTTCCTTTTTGTGACTCGGGAGATGCGACTCGGCCGGCTTCAACCGTTGTTGACCAACGGGTTTCGAGTCCGGGGTGGGTGCCGCAGGATTGACCGAGTACCCGGCCATCACTTGATCGTGACATGCCCTTTTCGTCCCACCACGCCCGTCGTGGACAGATGCAGGCGGGTCCGAAGATTCGAACCGGTCCTCGGTGCCGCTGTGCTCGCAATCCGTCATCGAGGGCTTTGCTCAGTACGATGGTTCCCCGCTAGCCGCAACACTCGACGGCTATGCGGCCACCAGAAGTCCGAACTGGTATGAAGAATTCTGTGTGTGCATCGCCGTCGAGCGGAGTTGTGCCGGCGGCGCAGAGAGCTTGCGCTTTGAATGCCCTTGCGGCGTTGCTCATTCGGTACTTGGTCATTCGTGGAAGATCGGTCTCGTTCGGGTTGCTCCACAGCATGACATCGGCGCAGTTGCAGTCGAATAGCTCCGATACCGCTTCGTTCATTCGCGGTTGATCGCGAAAGAGGCCTTCCGCCCCAACGACGACGTGAATCTGCGGATCCTCGCCTGACAATGCTGCTTGATTCACACTCGAGGACAGTGCCGAGTCCGGAGTGAAAGTGTGGGTGCCGAGAATCTGAAGGGCCCGGCACCTGGTGTCCGCCGGGCCCAGCACGATGAGGTCCCAGCCGGCGATTCCGTAGTCGAACAGCAGGCCGCCCGCGTGTTGCACAATCTCGGCCACGCTTGTGCCGAGGACTGCCATCCTGTATCTGTTGCGCTCCCGGTCGCAAGCGAAGACACGGCCGAACTGCTCCGTGCCGCCGATGCCTTTATCAGCGAGGCGGCTCGTAGTAGGTTGCATCTCATTCTCCAGGAAACAGGGCGGTCGTGTATTTCACCGTGATGGCCGTGCTTCGTTGTGGCCCGCGCCGACGAGGTGCGGGGCGTCCACCGCTCCTACCGCGGAGCCGCCGCCTGTGACCACCGCTAATTCACGCCCACGGTTCGTTCCCAGCAATGGTGGTGCGCTTCATGGTTCGTTCCGATGTCGGGGCGTAGGGCAGTGCCCGGTGCAGCATTCCGGTGTTGTCCCAGATCACGACATCGCCAACCTTCCAGTCGTGGGTATAACAGAATTGCTCCTGGGTCGACCAGACAAGGAGTTCGTCAAGGAGTTCTCGGCTTTCCTGCGTTCCCATGCCGACAATGTGATCTGCGGTGGCACCGATCGCCAATGACCGGCGACCGTCTATGCGATTCCAGACCAATGACGTTTCGTGGGTGGGCTGGGTCCGCCAAGCAGCTACCTGCTTCTCGCTGGGTTCGGGGTATACGGCCCGTTGCGAAGCCTCGAAGCTGTGCACGACCCGTAACCCGTCGTAGCGCTCGCGGTCGCGCTCGGGCAGGTTCTCGTACGCGACGTAGGTGCTCGCGAACTCGGTACCGCCGCCGACCATGGCAACGTGGCGGGCGGTGAGCATGGTCGCCTTTGCCGGAACGTCGTTGGTGGTGTCGTCGATGTGCCAGTTGAACGTTCCCCTGAGATATTCAGCCATCGAGTTCTTGGCAGGATCGAGGGAGACTGTGAAGATCCCTTTCCCGCCGGGAGCGAGTACATCGCCGAGTTTCGCACTGAACGCAATCTGCTGCGAGTCGTCGAGGTCGAGTCCACGAATCAGCAACACGCCACGCCATTTGAGGGCCTCCAGGCAGCGGATGGCCACCATGTCATCAGTCAAATCGTCGACACCGGATACCTCGACACCCAGTGCGGGTGTCAGTGCCGCCGTTTGCATCCCGGAAAGGTGATGCCGATTGGATTCATTCATGCTACAAAACACCTTTCTGAAAATGGCCTGCTGTCAGGGAACAGGTTCGATGATGGCGTCCATGCTCGCCGCGCCGGTGTCGGGCACGCGAGGCTGACGCCACGCCTCGATCGGGAACGAAACGTTGATCAGCGAATACGTCAGCAGGAGAAGCCGATAGGCATCGTCGGGCAACGCCTCGAGTGTGAACTCGTCGAGGTAGGTGGCGGCGTCACCAAGACGCGGGAAGGCGGCGTCGTAGAATTCCTGCAACTCATCCATAGTGCTCGACAGTCGCTTTGCGTAGCGATCACCTTCGGATTGGAGCGCCCAGTCGGCAAACGGCTCGAGATCGGCGAAGGCCGCGGGAAGTGTGGTGGACACGTTTCAGTCTCCTGTGATCGTTACCGATGGGTCGCGGACAGTGATGGTGCCCCGGAGCGGCGTTGAACGTCCTCGACAAAGCGCTGTGCCGACGTGTGCAAGTGCCGGAGCAGGACTTCCTGATCGCAGAGAGGGAACCGAGAAACCGCTCTCGTCTCGAGCATGGTCTGGGTCGCCTCGAGCGTATTGCAGTCCTGAAGGCTGAACTCCTTGAAGGTGACCGCCGCCAGTTCCTGGCGCATCCGGTCGGAGGGAGTTTTGGGCGGCGCCATGTACAGCGTGCCCTCGAAGATGTGCTCGTTGTAAGCGGTCGGCCAGTAGTGATACGTCAGATACCAACCCGGCTCCCACACCACGATCATGAAGTTCGGGAAGAAGACGTAGGAGTCCAGGCCCCAAGCCCGGTGTTTGGTCGGATTGAGTCCTGACGGGAGAGTGGCGAGTTCGGGGATGTCGGGTTTGTCCCACGGGCCGAAGTTTCCGCTCCGCAGGACACGTTCGGTCGGCTTGACCATCATCGGATCCTTGGGCGGTGCCATGCCACCCCACGACGACACCATGCCGTGCGGGCCGTCGACGTCATAGTGCAGCGCCTCGAAGCCGTAGCCCATCAGTTTTGCCGATTCGTCGGACACGTACTGCTTCGCGTGCAGCACCGGCGCGTGATAGAACTCGGCAAACGCGTCGATATAGAGTTTCCAGTTGCTGCGCACATGCGACTGGAACTTGTATACGTGCGTCATCTTGTCGAAGGGATAGCCCTTCATACCTGCGGCGAACTTGCCAAGGTAGTCCTCCAGCGACCGAGAGTTGCCTTCGTCGAAGTTGACGAAGACAAACCCCTCCCAGACATCGAGTTGCAGTGGGGTCAAACCCGACTCGTCGTTTCCGATTTCGAAGGTTTCCTGTTGCAGAAAAGCGAAGTGGTCGCCGAGTGCAAAACGCCAGGCGCGCAATTCTCCATTGCCATCTCGGACGACCACCACCGATGAGCGGACCGCATCGATCGGCTTGACGAAGAACGTGCCGGCGTTCGGAGCCTGCTCGACCCGCCCGACATTGAGCCACGAATGCCCGAAGACGGCCTCGCGTTCGACCTCGAAGTAGTCCGGGCTGATCGAGTCGTCGTATGACATCGGTCCGGTGTCGAGACCGAAATGCGCGGTCCAACTTCCTTCTGGCGGTTTCGGAAAATGTGCCATGCGCGGTGTCCTTCCCGACAACTGAATGACGACGGATCTTTGCCGCAACAAGCAAGAAATTGCTCGGCGATAAAGATGAGCCTTGGGGTTTCCGCGGGCCGGCCCCCAAAGGTGGACCACCGGTCCACTTAACTCCCTGTACGATATGGACCAACGGTCAACTTGTCAATCGCTTGGGATGCACACATGGGTCAGCAGGGTTTGAAGCGCGAACGAAGCGATGCAGCTCGCAACCGGCGCGCCATCCTCGACGCGACGGACGAGCTACTGGCGCAATTCGGCGCCGGCAACATCTCCATCGAGCAGATTGCGGCAGCCGCAGGGGTCGGCAAAGGCACCATCTTTCACCGCTTCGGCAGCCGAGCGGGACTGATGGAAGCCCTGGTGGTCGAACGTGCTCAAGCTCTTCGTGAGGCTGTGATCGATGGGCCGCCGCCCCTGGGGCCGGGCGCACCAGCCGCCGACAGACTCCTCGCCTTCTTCGACGCCATGTTCGAGTTGATTGTGGACAACGTCGAGCTGATGAGGGCTCACGACAACGCGACCTCGCATGCACAAGCGGACGAGATCAACGCCTTCTGGCATCGCCACATAGCTGGGCTGCTCATCGAGGCCAGACCAGACGTCGATGCGACGATACTGGCGAGAGTCCTGTTGAGCACTCTCGATCCAGACGTTGTCCTCCATCACATTCGGACCCGTCACACCGCGCGCCTCGCGGCGACTATTCATAGTCTTATCGCAGCGGTTGTTGCACAAGGTGATTGACTGCGCCTCTAGGAGCGTCGGCTCATTCCTCTGGTCGACCGGTGGCGACTGTCATACTGAGTGACAATCTATTTCACTCGGATCGAGATCAACCCCTCAGTGCGCCAGCATGTCCTGCCAGGTCCGGTTCGCCGCGGGGCTCACCAGATCACTCTGCGCGAATGCGTGCCCATCGGGCGTCACATATCGACCCGTGGTCGGATCGTATTGCGCACTGGCCATGGTCGGTCCGTTGGTCGTGCCCGTCCCGCTGTAGGCGGCCGGGGTATTCCGCGGCGGAGTTGGCGGCACGATCGAGGACATTGGAGGCGCCTGCTGGTCGGGCGGCAGGTAACGCGAATCCGGTGCTACGCCCTGCGCTTCGAGACTCGGGTCATGCGGGTAAGGGCCGACGACAGGCTCCTCGTTCGCCAGCGGTTCGAAGTTCTCGTCGCTGTCGCACATCGCAGCTGTCGGAGCACGCTTGCCCGGCTTCGACATGCAGGGGAAGTTTCTGGCGCCGCGCACAGCGACCGGCGAGTCCTGCGGCAGCTTGCAGTACAGCCCGTCGGGCGTGTCGATGGTCGTCGTGTCCCACCCTGGGCGCCTCGCCGACGGCGGCAGGAAGCCGACGGTGCAGGGCGGCGGATCGGAGAAGCCGCTGATGCGGAAGTCGCCCATCCCGAGGCCCATGACGTTGTTCTCGGGGTGGTACGACTGGAGCGCCATCATCGCCGGCGGGAACAGCACGAGCAACTGCTCGAGCGCCGGATGGTAGGTGACGGCGACCTGGCCGACTGTGCCGAGACTTGCCAGCATGACAGGCAGGGTCAGCTTGACCGAATCGAGCAGCTGTGTGGTGTCGTTCACCGCAGCCGGCGCGGTAGCCAGGATGGAGCGGATCTGCGGCTCGTTGGTCACCAACTGATCGGTAACTCCGGCCAGGCTCCGCGACCAGACGTCGATCGCGTCGGTCGACCGCACCTGCGAATCGAGCAGGGGCACACTGTCTTCGATGAGCGCGGCCGTCTGATCCGAGACGCCGTTGACATCGCCGACGAGGGTGGATGCCGAATCGATCACCGAGCCGAGGTCGTCGCCGGCCCCGTTGAGGCCCTTGTACGTCTCATCGAGCAGGCTGCTCATGCTCTCGGTGGAAATACTTCCCACAAGTTTGCTGACGTTGTCGAGCATCGGGCCGACCGGCTGCGGGATCGTCGTGTCGTTCGCATCGATGACCGAGCCCGCGTGTAGATACGGCCCCGAGTCGACGTTGGGACGAAGGTCGACGTACTGCTCACCGACCGCCGAGATGCTGCGGACCTCTGCCTTCAGATCCACAGGGATCTTTGCGGAGTCGTCGATCGACAGCGTGGCCTGCGCGCCGGTATCCGTCAGTTCCACCTTCGTGACCTTGCCGACCTCGAGACCTCGGTAGGTGACGTTGCCGAACCGGTACAGGCCACCTGCCGCGGGCAGATTCAGCTTCACATCCATCCGGCCTATCCCGGCCATGGACGGGACATGCATGTAGTTCACGGACATCATGACGAGGCCGATGATCCCGATAATCGAGAAGATCACCAACTGGATGCGCACGAAGCGCGACAGGATCATCGTCCCCCTCCATTGACGGGCGCACCGAGCGGGTCGTTGGTGTGCTGTGCGGCGTAGCCGGGGTCTCCCACTGCCGCCTGTAGCACCGCGTTGGGGTCACCCAGCGGGGTGCCGAGCAGCAATGAGCGCTGCAGACGCGGAACGGTGAGATCGACGGTCGCATCCAGATTCAGATAGTCGCCCTTGATGAACTTGTCGAGCCCCTTCTGGCCGTACGGGAAGGCAACGGTGAAGGCGACAGCCTCGTTGATCTTCGGGCCGACGTCCCCGAGAGCTTTCAGCGTCGGCTCCAGGTTGCGCAGGTCCGTGATCAGGTCGGACTTGACATCGTCCACCACCGAGGTGGCGGTGTCGCTGAACACCCGCAGCTTGTCGATGGCGGTGGTCAGGTTCGGACGCTCCTGCAGCAGCACGTCGAGAGCGGGCGGGAGCTTCACCAGTGCCTCGTCCAGAACTGCACTTTGCCCCGCGAACGTTGCGGACAGCCGATTGAGACCGTCGATGGTTGCCACGATCTCGCCGCGCTGCGAGTCGAGGGTGCCGATCAGGGTGTCGAGGCGCGGCAGCAAATCACGGATCGCGTCCTGCCTGCCGTTGAGGGCATCGTTGAAGTTCTCGATGATCTCGCCGATCTGACCGAGGCCACCGGCGTTGAGCACCACCGACAACGACGCGAGCGTCTGCTCCGTCGAGGGGAAGGTTTTCGAGCGATCCAGCGGGATAGTCGATCCGGGCGCGATCGCACCTTCCGGCTGCTGTCCCGCCGGGGGGTCGAGCGCGAGGTGCATGGAACCGAGCAGGCTCGTCTGACCGACGGTCGCAACCGCATTCGCCGGAACATTCACTCCGGGCTCAACGGTGAACTCGACATTCGCATGCCACCCGTCGACCTTCATCGGTCCCACATGGCCGACCACGACATCGTCGATCAGCACGGGCGAATTCGATTCGAGCGTCCCGACATTGGCGATCTCGGCGTGGTAGACCGTGGCGCCGCCGCCATTACCGACGGCACCCGGCAGCGTCATTGCGTTCACACCCTGCCAGCCGCAGCCGGATACGGACGCCACCACTGCACAACCGGCGGCCACCAGGCGGGCACGGCGGCCGGCCCGGCTGGGAATCCAAGTATCGCTGCGGGCGCTCATGGATTAGGCCTTCCGAAGGGAGCCAATAGATCCGGAATCGCGACCGGTGCCTTTGCCGGTGAGTTCGGCGTATTCGGCGGTGCGACGACCGCGGGAATCAGGTCGGGCTCGCTGTAGACCAGCAAGTCCGACGGCGGACTCGGCGAATTCAGCGGGCTGATCTTGAACGGCAAGGTGTTGAACATCAACATCGGGGCGATCGGGCCGAGGAAATCGGCGCACCTCTTCGCGCCCTCGGCAGCCGTCACGTTCTCGATACTCGCCACGCTGCCGCAGATGAACTGGAGCGGATTCGAGAACTGATTCAGCCCCAACACACCTGCGGGGGTGCCGGTTTCCGGGTTGTACATGTTGTAGAAGTTGGCGAGGCTGGTGGGAAACACGTGCAGCAACTCCTCGAGTCCGTCCTTGTGGTCGGCGAGATTCTGCGTCACGTTCGCGAGGCGCTGCACCGACTCGCTGGTCCGGTCGGTGTTCTCGGCGACGAATCGCTGCACATCGATGACTGCCACCGACAGGCTATTCAGCGCGGCATCGAGATCGGACCGGCTGCCGTCCAGCACACTGGTCAGCGATGCGAGCCGATTCTCGAACTGAACGATCTGCTCGCTGCTCTTGCTCAATGTCGACACAAAGATCTGCAGGTTCTTGATGATGTCGACGATATTTCCGCTGCCCGAGGCGAGGATTCGCCCGACATCGGACAACTGCGCGAGCGTTTCGCGCAGTTTGTCACCGTTGCCCGCCATCGCATTCGCGGCGCTGTCGATGAATCGGCCGGCCGTGCTGGAACCGGAACCGTCCGGACCGAGATCGGTCGCCAACCTGTCGAGTTGGACCTTGACCTCGTCCCACTCCACCGGAACGGCGGTGTGCTCCAGCGGGATATGAGTGCCCTCCGCCATGGTCGGGCCATCGTTCCGGTACGACGGAGTCAGCTGGACGTACCGTGCGGCTACGAGGTTTTGCGCCACGATGATCGCGTCGGCGTCGGCCGGGACCTTCACCCCACGATCGACGGCCATTTCGATTCGGGTGCTGGTCCCGTTGGCGTCGATGGATTTGATTGTGCCGACCTTGACACCGGAAACGCGAACGTCATCACCCGGGTATATACCCGTGGCGGTGGTGAAGTCGGCACTCAGCTTCCATGGTCCGAACAACTGCCGTTGCCCAACCACGAGACCGGCGATCACCAGGATCGCCACGACCACGATGCCTGTGATCCGGACAAAACGATTGCGCATCATCGGGGCGTCTCCAGGTGTGGCAGCGGGAACGGCGCGGCAGGCTGGAGTCCAAACGCCTGGTCGATGAACGGCTGAATCAACGGCCCCAAAGCCAGATTGGCTACGTAGGCGTTGTAGAACGCACCGCCCGATATCGCCTCGCCCTGAGTCAGCGCGACCTTGCCGAGGCCCGGAATCGCCGTGTTGATGTTGTCACGTTGCCGCTCCAGAAGCGCCGAAACGGAATTCAGCCGGTCCAGTGTCGGCCCCAACTCGGCCTCGTTGTCCGCGACGAGACCGGAGAGTTGCAGTGCGACGGCGTTCGTGTTCGCCAGCAATGTCGAGATCGCCTGCCGACGATCGTTGAGTACGCCGACCAGCAGATTCGCGTTGAGGATCAGGCTGTTTACGCGTTCGCTGCGTTCGCCGAGGATCCCACTCACATCTGCAGTCGTCTTCAACAGATCACGCAGCGATTCGTTGCGTGCGTTGAGCGCCCGGGACACCGCAGTCAGTCCGTCGAATGTCGGGCCGAGTTCCGGTGCGACGCTGTCCAGGGTCGCGGTCAGGGTGTCCAGGGACTGATTGAGCTGATCCGTATCGATGCCGGCCGCATTCGTGGTGAGCTCACTCACGGCATCGGTTAGCGAGTACGGCGACCCGGTCCGCTCGACTGGGATCGTGTCGCGCGGCTTCAGCGACCCCGAGCCTTGCGACTCGATCGTCACGATGCGCTTGCCAAGCAACGAGCCGGTCCTGACGTGCGCGGTGCTTTCCGAGCCGAACTCGATCTTGCCGTCGACGGACAACGTCGCCACGGCGTCGCCGTTGCGCAGCGAAATCTTCGATACCGTACCGACTTTCATACCGGAAACAATCACATCGGCGCCTGCGGTCAAGCCGCCGGCCTCGGAGAACACTGCTTCGTAGTGGACGGGTGTTTTCAACGTGATGAACTTCGTGGACTGCAGTCCGACCAGGATGACGCACACGATCATCACAACGCCGACGATGCCCTGCCGGAACAGTTTCGAGTTTTTGTACTTCAGCATCAGGAATCAGCGCACCTTCCGGTCGTCTGCCTGATCCACGGCAGCACTATCACTCCACCGTTCGGATCGGACACCCGGACCGTGACGCCGCAGATCCAGTACTGGATGAAGCCGCCGTACGCCCCGGTGCGCGCCATCTTCCGGAAGTTCTCCGGCGCCACGCTCAGCGCCTTGTCCAGCGTGGGAAGGTCATTGTCGATGTTGGTGGCCGCGACCTGAAGATTCTCGATTGAACCGTTGAGCGACGGTCGCGCCTGTGTCAGTAGATCGGCAATCGTGGCCGTTCCCTTGTCGAGCGACACGATAGCTGCTCCGATCGGATCCCGCTCGGCCGCAAGCTGATCAACGAGTGCGCCGAGTTTGTCCACGGTGGCCGAGAACTCGTCACCGTTGCGGGACAGTGTCTCCATCACCGTCTTCAGGTTGTCGATTAGCTGCTCGATGGTCTGGCTGTTGTTGCCCAGGGCCGAGGTGAAGGACGCCGTCTTGTTCAGCAGAGAGCCGGCGGTGTCCTCCTGACCCTGCAGGATCTGCACAAGTGACGCGGTGAGGGCATTGACCTCCTGCGGTTTCAAGCCCTGGATGACGGGCTTGAAACCGCCGAGCAGCAGGTCGAGGTCCAGCGCCGGCTCGGTGTGATCCAACGGAACCTCGGAACCGGCCTTCAGCACATGCGTGGAACCGGGCGCGTCGACGACTTCGAGGTACCGGTCACCGACCAGGTTGAGATAGCGCGCCGCGATCTTTGTGCCGTCGGTCAGCGCGAGAGTGTCGTCGGCGTCGAACGTGACCTTCACCGTCTTGTCGTCACGCAGCTGCACGCCCTTGACAGTGCCCACCCGTATCCCGGCAACTCGCACCGTATCCCCCGACTTCAACCCCGAAGAATCCGCGAAAATCGCGGAATACGAGGTGGTGGAGCCGCTTCGGTACTGGCTGAAAACGAGGACGAGGAAAGCGGACAGGATGAGCATGACCACCGCGAACGCGGAGAACTTGATCAGCATCGCATTGCGTCTCATCGCGGACCCTCAGCTCCGGCAGGGACCGGTGTCCGCGGCACGCCACCGAACAGTAGTTGGGTGAGGTTTCCCGCGTTCACCTGGACGGTCGTGCCATCGTCCACCCATGGATTCGTGCCGATATCGGTGACCAGAAACTTCGGACGCGTACCGAACGGCAGATCCGGGGCTCCCATGCAATGCGGTCCGCCACTGGCCGCGACCTTGGGCAGATTTTCCGGGTACCTGTAGGGATCTTCACCCAACAGGAAGCTGGCCGCCAATCCGACACCGCCAGTGCCGACTGTGGCCCCGGAATTCAGCTTGGCCAGGGTCTGCACCCCGCAGGTGAGCGCCGGGGCGTACTCGTTGGTAAGCGCAAGGGTCGGCACCAGCAGGTCGAGAGCATTCGCCAAGGGCGCGTGGTTCTCGTTGAGTATCGGAGTGCCGACGTCCGACAGCCCGATCACGCTGACCAGCACGGCATCCAGGTTCTGCTGCTCCTCGACGACGGTCTGGCTGAGCGGCGAGGCATTGCCTACCGTCGTCACCAGGTCCGGCGCAGCCTGCGCGTAGCTGTCGACCACGACCGGCGCCATTGCGAGATCACTGCGCAGCGCGGGCAGGCTCGGGTCGAGCTTGACCAGCAGTGCATCGAGATCGACAAGCATCTGGCCGAACTGATCGCCGCGGCCGCGGGTCGCGACGGCGATGGCGCCGAGCGTTTCGTTCAGCTTCTCCGGTTCGATACTCCCCAGCACCGAGGTGAGTTGCTCGAATACGGTATTGACTTCGACTGTCACCTGCTGCGCGTCGAATACCTGGCCGGCATACATCCGCTCTGCCGACGGAGTCGCCGGCGGGATCAATTCGACATACTTCGCGCCGAACACGGTGCTCGCTGCGATATCCACGGTGACATCGGACGGAATCCGTTGCATATCTTCCGGATTCATCGCCAGATGCAACTCGGCCTGCCCCTCGGGCAGTTCCTCGATCGAGCCGACCTTGCCGACCGTCACACCGTTCATCTTCACTTTGGCGTCGGGATTCATCACCAGTCCGGCACGCGGTGATAGCACGCGCACCTCTACGGAGTCCGTAAGTCCGCCCTGAAACAGGACGACGGCCACGCCAACAATGCCGACCAGCGCCAGGATGGCCACCAGGCCCATCAGCGGACGTAATACATTCTTGGACATCGGCTCCCCTCAGCCGGACAGGTTGAAGTTGCCGTTGGATCCGTAGATCGCCAACGAAACCAACAGGGTCACCGACACCGTCGCGATCAGCGAGGTGCGCACTGCGTTGCCCACGGCGATGCCGACCCCGGACGGGCCACCGCTGGCGAAGAAGCCGAAGTAGGTGTGAATCAACAAGATCACGAGTGCCATCAGGATCGCCTGTAGGAATGACCACAACAGATCGATCGGATTCAGGAAGGTCGCGAAGTAGTGTCCGTACAGACCCGCGGACTGGCCGAGCAAGACCACCGTTGTGAAGCGGCTCGCAACGAATGAGGCAACAACCGCGATCGCGTAGAGCGGGGTGATCGCGATCATCCCTGCGACCATCCGCGTTCCCACGAGATAGGGGATCGGTTCGATGCCGAGTGACTCGAGTGCATCGACCTCTTCGTTGATCCGCATCGCGCCCAGTTGTGCGGTAACTCCGGCGCCGAACGTGGCGGCGAGGCCGATGCCGGCGACGACCGGCGCGAGGATGCGAACGTTGATGAACGCCGACAGGAAGCCGGTCAGGGCCTCGATGCCGATGTTGCCGAGCGAGCTGTAGCCCTGTACTGCGAGAGTTCCACCGGCTGCCAGGGTCAGGAAGCCGACGATCACGACGGTTCCACCGATCACCGCGAGCGTGCCGGAACCCATGCTGATCTCGGCGATAAGCCGGACCGTCTCGCGACGGTAATGCATCGCCGCGCGCGGCGCGCTTACCAGCGCCTTGATGTAGAAGAGGACATGATCACCGATCCGGCTCAGGCTGTTGACCGGCTTCTTGATGTTTCGCGCAGCGCGCGGGTAGGCGGCACCCAGAGCACTCAAAGCCACGACGTCACCCCCCTCAGACCGTCGCCCGGATACCGATGGCGGTAACTACGACATTGATGACGAAAAGCGCCATGAACGCGTACACCACGGTCTCGTTCACCGCATTGCCCACGCCCTTGGCGCCACCGGAAACGGTAAGCCCGCGGTAGCAGGCGACCAGTCCGGCGACGAGCCCGAAAAGCAGAGCCTTGACGGAGGAAATGATGAGTTCGTTGGTGCCGGTGAGCAGGGTGATACCTGCGGCGAAAGCGCCGGGGTTGACATCCTGCACGAACACCGAGAAGACGTAACCGCCCACGATGCCGATGATGCAGACCAGACTGTTGAGGAGCAGCGCGACCAGGCCCGAGGCAAGCATGCGCGGTGTGACGAGCCGCTGCACCGGATCGATGCCGAGAACCTCCATGGCGTCGATCTCTTCACGAATCGTCCGCGAGCCGAGATCCGCGCACATCGCTGTGGCCCCGGCGCCGGCCACGATAAGCACGGTCACCATCGGGCCGATCTGGGTCACGGCACCGAATGCTGCGCCTGCGCCGCTGAGATCGGCGGCGCCAAGTTCGCGCAAGAGGATGTTGAGAGTGAAGCTGACAAGCACGGTGAACGGGATGGCGACAAGCAACGTGGGAATCAGCGAAACGCGGGCCACGAACCACGACTGTTCGAGGAACTCGCGTGCCTGGAACGGGCGCCGGAACGCGAACTTGATCGCATCCGCAGACATGGCAAACAGGCCACCCACCGATTGCATGGGCTTGGAGTTCAAGCCAAGTGAGCTCGGCGGCGTCCACTTCGGGATCTTGATCGCCATCAGCGCACCGCCGCGCCCGCACTCGTCATCGCTGACACCGGAACAACACGATCAAAGTAGTGCACCATTTCCATTCGAGGCTCGCTGTTGCGAACGCGGATGCTGTCGTCCCCCCCGGCTACGACCGCGAAGGCTGATTCGCGGCCGGCCCACGCTTAGCGGTCGCGAGGCCGTGAGATCAGATCCGACATCCTCCGTATCACTGAAATCCGATTCTCATTGGTGAGAATAGTACCGACAGTATCGGAGAACGCAATAGATCATTCAGAAATCAACTACTTCATTCACTCCTCCCTTGAAGACTGGCGTCATCGCGAAACCACCTCTGCAGCAACGATTATGGACACCCGCGGAAATGCCCATGCAGGCGCGATACCCCGCATTGGCCGCCCAATGCGTGCCGAGGGGCGTTGTGGCGGAGCGGATCGGCGCGCCCGTCGGGCCGCGCCGGCGCTCGGCGCGAGCGGCTACCCGGCGGGCACGAGGTCGGCTCCAATGAATCGCGATGACAGCACTCCGGTCCGGAATGCCTCGGTCGCGGTCACCGTGTTCGGTGCGACGCCCGCGGCGGCGAGTGCCTTGCCTTTGAATGCCCGCGCCGCGAGGCTGAGCTTGTGCTCGACATTGTCCACGGGGCCCTCGAGGTCGACCGGCCACGTCGCGCCCCACATCGCGACATCGACGCCGCCGTCACCGAGGGCCTTGCGCAGCCCCGGCCCGATCCGCGGGTCGAGGGCATAGAGGTCGGCGGACACGGCGACCACATGAGGTCGACGGTCGCTGCCGCCGGCATCGAGGATGGCGTCCAGCGATACCGGTTCGGCGCCGAGGATCCGCAGGGCGCGCGCGTCCAGATAGTCGGGAGTAAGGACGCTGACCTCCCACCCTGCCAGTGCGCGGTCGAACAACCAGCCACCGGCATGCCGAACGACGTCGATCGTGCTTGGCCCCACCACGTCGAGCCGATATCTCATGATCTTCCTTCCGCCGTGATGTCCCGTTCCAAAGCCCTTGCGTAGTCGTTGAAGACCGCGGTCAACGAGATCGAGTGATCGATCAACCACGAGATCTCCATTCCGGTGATGAACGCAATGATTTCCACGGCTCGGATACGGGGATCGAAATCGTCACGGTATTGTCCCGCGTCCTGGCCGCGACGAATCGAATCGCTGACGATGTCGATCGCGGTGCGCCAGCGATTCAGCATGCGTTCGTGGAGTGGCGTGCCGGGAAATAGATTCTCTGCCAATAAAACAACGAACATTCCGACCAATTCGGGCGAATGTTCGATTCGGTCGGCGGTGGTACGGATTCCTTCGATCAAGTCACCGGACTGGTCCGAACTTGCCTCGTCATCGGCGTCGCGGGCATCGAGCAGCGCATGCAGCAACTGCTCCTTGGATTGGAAATGATGTAGCACTCCGGCTGCCGTGACGCCGGCTTCCTCCGCGATCCGGGCGAGCGTCGTGTTGCGCCATCCGCTGCGGGTCAGGCTCCGTTGGGCGACGGCGAGAATCAGCTGACGGCGGTCTTCGCCTTTGGCCAACAGCGTGGCGTACGGCCGAGAATCGGTCACCACCCAACCTCTCTGTCGACCGGCAAACCTGGTGAACCAACATTAAGTTGGTTTTTGCAGTGTGACAAGGGTCTCATCAAAATCGGCGATCCGAAATCTTGCGCAATCGACGTCCGCATGGCAGACCGATCACTCGCTCGGCTTTGCGGGGTGCGTTGGTTGGGAATCAGCAGCGGCGAGAGAACGCGATACATCGGCGCTTCATTCTCGTCGAGACGTTTGGGCAATGTTGTCTCGGATGATGTTCTTCTGCACCTTCCCGCTGGCGGTGCGTGGGTACTCCGCGACCTCTACCAGCAGTTCCGGCCATTTCTGCCTGGCCACACCCGCGCCCTCGAAATGAGTCCGCACCTGCTCGAGCGAGGGCATCGAGGCATCGGGCCGCACCCGCAGCACGGCCGCGACCCGCTCGCCGAAACGCTCATCCGGCGCCGCGACAACGATCGCCTCGGCCACCGTGGGCATACCGAGCAGAACCTCCTCCACCTCCATCGCGCTGATGTTCTCGCCACCGCGGATGATCAGATCCGACTTGCGGTCGGTCACAGTCAGATAGCCGTCCTCGTCGAACACGCCGATATCGCCGGTGTGGTACCAGCCGTCGCTGTCGAACGCCCTGCTCGTCAGTGCGTCGTCGAGGTAACCGAGGCACAAATCCGGTCCGCGACTGATGATTTCGCCGTCCTCTGCCAGCCGGACCTCCACACCGGGCAACGCGCACCCGTCGGTCAGCAGACGCTTGTCTTCGGGCGCACTGTTGAGCGAAGCGGTGATCGAGGGATGCTCGGTGCTTCCGTAGGCTCGGAAGACGATGATCCCGAGGTCGGCAATCCGGCGGGTGACAGCGGTGGGGACCACCGAGCCGCCGAGCCCGAACTGTTTGACGTGGGCGAGGTGTTCCGGCGTGCAGTCCGGGTGGTCGAGCAGGCTGGTCACGAAGTAGGGTGGTCCGCCGCCGACCGTGAGTCCATCGCTCTTCATCAGGGCCAGCGCCATTCCTGGATCCCAGATGTCGGCCAGATGCACCGGCAAGCCCTGCATGACCGGAATGAAGAACGCCCCGACCATCCCGATGAAATGGCCGACCGGCGTCGCGGTGAGATTTTTGGCGTCATCCGCGGAATTGCGCTGGACCAGTTGGCGGGCTTCGCAGCCGAGCGTCTGATGGCTGTGTACGACGCCTTTCGGTGCGCTCGTCGTGCCCGAGGTGAAGGCGATCAGTGCCGGGGCACCCGGATCGGCCGCGAGGGTTCCACTCATCGGTTCGTCGGCAAGCAGGTCGTCGAAGTCCCGACCGACGACACCCCCCACGACCCCGACGATCGGGACGCCGGCACTGACATCCGGCTCGTAGGCCATGCGGCCGAACCGTTCTGCGGTGATGAACACCTTCGGCTGTGCGGTCGCGAGAATGTGCTCGAGCTCCTTGCGGCCGTAGAAGTGCACGATCGGGACCACCGCCGCGCCGAGGAACGACGCGGCCCAGAAGGTGGCCGCCGCCTCCATCCAGTTCGGTAGCTGAAATGCCACGACATCGCCCGGGCCCACGCCACGCTCGCGCAGGCCGGCCGCGAGTCGGCGGGCGACGTGTTCGACATCGCCGAAGGTGCCCGACCAGGGGCGCACCTGCGAGTGCACCCGGAACTCGGTGCCGGGAGCTGCGGCGATGCGCTCGGCAAGCAGGTCGCCTATGGTTTCCAGGCTCCACCACCCTTCGGCGATATATCGCTTGCACAACTCGTCGGGGATCGTTCGCATCGACGTCCATCACTTCCCGCCGGAAACATGCCTCTCGGGGTGGGCGAAGGCTACATCCGCCAATACGCCTCGAGGCTGTTTCGGGCCAACCGGCTGCCCTGTTCTACTCAACATATGTAGAGTAAATTTCTCAATATTGAAAGCGCCGTTCGTGTACTCGGCGATCCTCGGCACAGCCCGCCGGGGTGTACGACTACCGCGTCCACCGGCGCGACGGCGAGAGGACGGAACACCGTTGAGTGTCGACAACTACCTCACCGACGATGACCGCAAGCGCAATCGGTACCACTTCGACCGTCACACCGCTGACTACCGGCACCGGTTTCAGGACATCACCGAGGAGATGCACGCGAAGTGCCCCGTCGCGTGGTCCGAGACCTATGACGGACACTGGGTCGCTGCGAGCAGTCGTGCGGTTTTCGAATTGGCCCGCTGCCCGCACATTTCGAGTGACAACGACCTCAACGACGAACGACGCGGTTACCGCGGCATCTCCATCCCCTATCCGTCTCGCGAGCGGGTGTACGCCCGCGGCGGCATCCTGGAGATGGACGATCCCGAGCACCGGCTCTACCGGGAGGTTCTCAATCCGTACCTCTCGCCTGCCGCCGTCGCACGCTGGGAGCCGTTCGTCGACGACATCGTGCGCGCGTGTCTCGACGAGAAGATCGAAAGCGGCACTATCGATTTCGTCGACGACCTGGCGAACATCGTGCCGGCCGTGCTCACCCTCGCGATGTTGGGCATCCCGCTGAAGAAGTGGGACATCTACTGCGAGCCCGCACATGCGTCCCTCTACACCCCCGAGCACTCGCCCGACAGACCACGGGTCGACGAGATGAACATCGCGATGGGTATGGACCTCATGCGCAATATCGAGGAGATCCGCGCGAATCCACGGCCCGGACTCGTGCAGGCACTGCTCGACCTGCGCATCGACGGCGAGCCCGCGCCCGATATCGAGGTCCTCGGTATGCTGGGCCTGATCATCGGCGGCGGTTTCGACACCACGACCGCGCTGACCGCGCACTCGCTCGAATGGCTTTCCGAGAATCCCGAGGAACGGACCCGGTTGAGTCGCGACCGCGACGCGCTGCTCAACCCCGCGACCGAGGAGTTCCTGCGCTACTTCACCCCGGCGCCAGGCGACGGGCGGACGATCGCAGCGGACTTCGAGATCGCGGACACGGCGTTCAGGGCGGGCGAACGGTTGTGGCTGTCCTGGGCGATGGCCAACCGCGATCCCGAAGTTTTCGCCGACCCCGATCGGATAGTGCTGGACCGCAAGGGGAATCGCCACTTCAGCTTCGGGCTCGGCGGGCACCGCTGTATCGGCTCCAATGTAGCTCGCACCGTGTTCAAATCGATGCTGACTGCGGTACTCGATCGAATGCCGGACTATCGCTGCGATGTCGACGGTGCGGTGCACTACGAGACCATCGGTGTCATCCAGGGCATGCAGAAACTGCCGGCTACGTTCACACCGGGGCGAGCGGTGGGGGCGGGACTCGACGAGACACTCGACAAACTGCAGCGCATCTGCGCCGAGCAGGAACTCGCCGCGCCGGTGACGGTCCGCCGCGCGGCGGCGCAAATCGATTGAACTGCGACGCCATGTCGCGGCGGCGGTGTAGATGTCTCCCAGACACGGTCGAGGTAATGACTGCACGCGTCGTCTTGGCGAAGTTCGCCGGTGTTGAACCCGAATTTCACCGACCGGATTGCTGAGCGCGGTTGCGCCACACCAGCAGCAGGACAGCCACGATTAGCAGGACGACGACTGGTGGTGCAGCCTTCTTCAGGCCGCCAACGCCGGCTGCCTCGAGAATGTCGATCGGCGCCGCGGCCTTGAACGGTGCGGGATCGGACTTCGGGGATGCGCCGTTGGACGCGGCGGCACCGTTGGATTCATCGCCCTTCGTTTCTGGTTGCGCGGCACCGCCGGCGGCGGGCGCACCGGCGTCGACGGAAGCGCTGAGTTCCGCGGCGAGGTTGGTGGCGAACTGTCCGATGATCGTCCCGGCAACCTCGGTGAGCGCGCCGCGCCCGAACTGGGCCGGCTTACCGGTGATATCTAGGTCGGTGTCGACGAAAACCTCTGTGCTGTCACCGGACTCGACCAGCCGGAAGGTCATCAACGCCTTGGCCGTGCCATTGCCCCTGGCCTCGCGCCCGCCGCCTTCGAGCACGGCGACCTTCGCTTCCTCGTCCTTCGACTTGATCTTGATGATGCCGCCGTAGTTCAGCCCGACCGGGCCGAGCTTGACCTTCATCTTGCCGTGGAAGTCGTCGCCGTCCCTGGAGGTGATCGTTGCTCCGGGCACGCAGGGGGCAATCCGTTCGAGATCGAGCAGCACACGCCAGGCATCCTCGGCCGGAACCGGAATGCTGAAGGCGTTCTCGATTTTCATGTGCAATCCTTCGGGTCGGTGTCGTCGTGCGTCGATCGGCGACCGACGTGCCGCCATGCGCCTTGATGTGCCGGGACCTCGAGCTATGCCTCGATGTGGTTCTCGCGCTCGGCCCCGGAATCCGCTGCCGAGCGAATCGCATCGACAATGCCTTGATAACCCGTGCAGCGGCACAGGTTTCCCGAGATCGCCTCGCGAATCTCGTCATCGCTCGGCTTCGGGTTGTCGCGCAGGAACGCGGTCGCGGAGACGACGAATCCGGGGGTGCAGAAGCCGCACTGCAGGCCATGGTGCTCGCGTAGCGCCGACTGCACCGCGGAGAGTTCGCCTTCGCTCGACGCGATTCCCTCGACCGTGGTCACCTCGGCGCCGTCGGCCTGTACGGCGAATACCAAGCACGCCCGAACGGCCTCACCGTCGAGCAGCACCGTACACGCGCCGCAGACGCCGTGCTCACAGCCCAGATGAGTTCCGGTGAGCCCCAGGTTGACTCGGAGGAAGTCGGCCAACGTCAGCCTCGGCGCGACGGTAACCCGACGCCGAAGTCCGTTGACACTTACCTCGATTGCGACGTCAGTCATTGCTTGCCTCCTGTACGGCGCGCTGCCAGGCGCGTGCGACCATCGCCGCGCCAACGCGCCTGCGGTACTCCGCGGACCCGTGGATATCGGAGGGGATCGATTCCAGCGTCGAAAGCGCCGAGCCACCCACCTCCTCGGCCGCGATTTCGTCGGCGCTTCGGCCGACCAAGTCGGTTTCGGTCTCCGTCGCGCGCACCGGCGAAGGCCCGAGCCCGAACAGGGCGATACGTGCCCGGTCGACCTTCGAATCGGCGTCGAGGCGAACCGCGACCGTCGCGCCGGCCATCGCGAAATCACCACTACGACGCGCGAATTCCTCGATCGCATACCCACACCGGCCCTGGCACACCGGTACCGAGATGCTCGTCAACAGCTCATCCTCGTCGAGCGCGGTGCTCCACATCCCGGTGAAGAATTCTGCCGCGGGGATGGTGCGCCTCCCGCGTGGCGAGAGTGCCTCGAGCTCGGCGTCGAGAGTCAACGCCACCGCGGGATATTCGGCTGCCGCATCGGCATGGGCGATGGCGCCGCCGATGGTTCCGCGGTTGCGGATCTGGAAGTGGCCGATGAGCGGTGTCGCCCGAGCCAACAGCGGAGCGTGCCTGCGGACGGTCTCGGATCGACCGACGGCGGCATGCGTGGTGCCCGCGCCGATCCAGACCGAATCCCCGCGCAACTCGATGCCGCGCAGTTCGTCGAGCCGGCGCAGGTCGATGAGGTGCTCGAAAACCGCGAGGCGCAGGTTGAGCATCGGCATCAGGCTCTGGCCGCCGGCGATGAACTTGGCCTCGTCACCGAGTTCGGCAAGCAGCGCGACAGCTTCTTCCGCCGTCTCCGGTGCGTGGTATTCGAATGCCGAAGGCTTCATGCCGTCACCGTCCCAACCTTGGCGTTCTCCACCATGTCGATGATGGCCGCCGGACTCAGCGGCAACCGCCCGACCTCGACTCCGAACGGCGCGAGCGCATCCGCGACCGCGTTGACCACCGCCGGCGCCGAACCGATCGCGCCTCCTTCGCCCACGCCCTTGTGACCACCGGGACCGGCGCTCGGTGTATGGAGGTGGGCGATCTCGATGACCGGCGCCTCCGTTGCCGTCGGCATGAGGTAGTCCATGAACGTCGTGGCGACCGGATTGCCACTCTCGTCGTAGGCGAGGTGCTCGTACAGGGCACCGCCGATCCCCTGCACGGTGCCGCCCCGGATCTGGCCTTCGACCACATTCGGATTGATCATCGGCCCCACATCCTCGCCGACGATATAGCGGAGAAACTTCACTTCACCCGTCACGATATCCACTTCACACGTACACACATGCGTCGCGTTCGCCCACACCATCGGAACCTGCGCGGTGTATCGGCCGCTGGCCTCCAGTCCGGTCGGCACACCCGGCGGCATATCGGTCGCCTGGAAGTAGGCGATGTTCGCGATCTCGGCCAGGGTCAATTCGACATCGGGCACACCACGCACCGTCGCGCGGCTGCGGACGAATTCGATGTCGGAGACATCGGCGTTCAGCTTGTGTGCGGCGATGGCGAGGATCCGCTCCCGCAGCCCCACCGCGGTCTCGGCCACGGCACCTGCCGTCATCGAACCGGAGCGACTGCCCTGGGTGCCGCCGCCGTACGGTGTGATCGCGGTGTCACCCTGAATCGTGTTGACATCCGCGATGTCGACGCCGAGCGCGTCTGCGGTCAACTGCACGACGGTCGTCTCGATGCTGTTGCCGGACGAGCCGCCAGAGACATAGACGTTGACCTTGCCCGACGGCTCGATCCGGATCGTCGCACCCTCGGTGGCGAGAGAGGGAACCGCACCGGCCGTCGGCTCGACATAGCTGCAGGTGCCCACACCGATATAGCGACCATTGGCGCGAGCCTGTTCTTGTTCGGCGCGGAATGCGTCGTAGTCGAGCGTCTGGAGCGCCAGCTCGAAGGTCTCGAGCGGCGTCATATCGCTGTAGGGCATACCGTTCGGGTTGGCAGCCGGCAACTCGGCCTGGCTCAGCATGTTCCGGCGGCGCAGCTCGACCGGATCGATGCCCATCTGCCGGGCGGCTTTGTCGAGCAATACCTCACGTGCCATCGATTCGAACTGCCACGGTCCGCGGTAGGCGACGCGACCGATCGTGTTGGAGTACAGCATCTTGAGCGAAAGTCCTGCGGCCGGAACGCGATACGGCCCGGGGAACAACATTCCGACGGCGATCGCTCCGGTCAGAGGTGCCGGGATCGGGTACGCGCCGACATTCTGGAAGTGATCGATCGAGGCCGCGAGGATCGTGCCGTCGGCGTCGAAGGCCATCCGCGCCAAGCCGTGGTCCTGGCGCGCCATCCCCGAAGCCATCAGGTTTTCCTGGCGATCTTCGATCCATTTCAGCGCCGCCGGAAGTTTTCGCGCCGCGAGCATGATGCAGATTTCCTCGCGCAGCGGAACGACCTTCTGCCCGAACCCGCCGCCGGTGTCGCGCATCACCACACGGACTCGGTGCTCGTCGATGCCGAGCAACCGCGCACAGACCCCCCGAACCTCGTGCGGCGCCTGGGTCGATGCCCAGATCATCATCTCGCCGGTCGGTGCCGACCATTCGGCGACAATGCCCCTGGTCTCCATCGGCACCGCGCTGTAGGCCTGCTGATGGACGGTCTGTTCGACGACGTGCGCGGCGCCCTCGAAAATCGGCGCCAGATGCTCGGCCGGAAACGCCAGGACACCGGCCAGATTGCCCGGGCTGCCCGAGTGGACGAGCTCGCCCGCCTCCTCGGCCGTCTCGTAGTTGATGACCGGGGTGAGTTCCTCGTAGTCGACGAAGACCAGTTCTGCGGCGTCCTCGGCGATATAGCGGTCGTAGGCGACGACCAATGCCACCGGATCGCCGACGTAACGCACTTCGTCGTCGGCGAGTGGAGGCCACGGCGTGTCCGGCGCGTCGGGGCCGTCCATCGCGTACCGCAGCGCGTGCACCCCGGGGTTCAGGTCCGCGGCGACATAGACGGCGTGCACACCGGCCAGCTCGACCGCCTCGGAGACGTCGATGCCGACGATCCGCCCACGCGGGATGGGACTGCGCACGAAATGGGCGTGCAGCATGCCGGACCTGGTCACGTCATCGACGAATTGTCCTGCCCCGGTGAGCAGTCGAAGGTCCTCCACGCGGGGTACCCGCGTCCCCACGTACCCGGCTGCCGCCGGTTTCGTCGTGGCGGGGGCGGTATCCGTCGTCGTTGTTGCCGATGTGTTCGTCGTCGTGCTCGTCATTGACACGCCTCTCTCGGAGCGGATACGCCATCACGGTGTGACACGCGAACGCCTACTTCCGCTTCAGTACGCGGTCCGCCGCGGCCCAATGCTCATCGGCCACCCACAGCCGGGCGAATGCCGCAACAGCCTCCTCGGTGGGCACCCCGCCGACCACACGCTTGATATCGGCGGCGGCCACATTGGCCAGCGACGCACCCAGCGCCCGCCAGCCTTCGTCGAAGTCCGCGCGCGGAAGGACCCGGTCGACCAGTCCGAGTTGCTCCGCCTCGGCGGCGCGCAACACCGTTCCTGCGCCTGCCAACATGAGCGCCCGGCCTCGGCCGACAAGTTCCGCCAACCGCTCCGCACCACCCCACGCGGGCATGATCGCGAGCGACACCTGGTTGAAGCCGATCTTGATGTCATCGGCGGCAATTCGGATGTCGGCGGCCACAGCAACCTCCGCGCCGCCACCGAGTGCGTGCCCATTGAGCGCAGCTATGACCGGGGCAGGAAAGTTCGCGATCTGGTCGCAGACACCGCGCATCCGGCGCGCCATCGCGGCGGCTTCGTCCTCGGTGCGCAAGGCGCTGAGTTCCTTGAGATCGCCGCCCGAGACGAACGCCTTGTCCCCTGCGCCCGTGATCACCAGTGCACGCGCCCCGACGGCTGCCTCGAGCGCCTTCTCGAGCTGGTCCATCGTCGTTGGCGCGATGGCGTTGCGAGCGTGTGGGCGATCGATGGTGATGACGGCCAGGCCGTCGTGCGTTTCCAGATCGACATCGGCCATACGTTGTGTTCTCCGCTTCGATATTGGCATTCTCCGGTGACGAGAATAACATGTTCAACAACCCGGCCACCCGGCTCGGCGAGCCCTGCCGGGACACGCTCGAAATCGGCTCGCCCCGCCCGAGTCCAGCCCCCTTTCCTGGAGTTGCAGCATGCGAAGAATCCCCGTCGAACTGGTCAAACGCTACGAGGACGAGGGCTGGTGGACCTCGGACACGATGGGCACGATCCTGGCGGGCGGGCTCGCGGCAGCACCGGATGCGGAGTTCGTGGTCCATTCCGCGGTGCGGCCGTGGCGCGGCACTTTTGCCGACGTCGAACTCGTCGCGCGCCGGCTGGCAGCGGGCCTGCGCGAGCGCGGCGTGCAGCCCGGTGACGTCGTGGCCTTTCAGCTGCCGAACTGGATGGAAGCGGCGGCGACCTTCTGGGCATCCGCGATGCTCGGCGCGGCGGTGATGCCGATCGTGCATTTCTACGGCCGCAAGGAAGTCGGCTACATCCTCGACACAGTGTCCCCCCGAGTGTTCATCACCGCGGAGAAGTTCGGCAACCTCGAGTACCAGCCAGAACTGAGCGCCAACGTTCCGATCGTCGGCGTGGTCGGGCGGGACTTCGACGATCTACTCGCCGACGAACCGATGGCCGGTCTGATCGCTGCCGACCCGACCGGACCTGCGCTTATCGCCTTCACCTCCGGCACAACGAGCAATCCGAAGGGCGTCATCCACAGCCATCAGACACTCGGCCACGAAACACATCAGCTCGCCGGTCTCTATCCCGCCGACCGTCAGAAGCAGCTGACCGCAGCCCCGGTCGGGCATTTCATCGGCATGATCAACGCGTTCCTCATCCCGGTTCTCGACGGCAAGCCGATTCACCTCGCCGACGTGTGGGATCCGGGCAAGGCGCTCGAGCTGATGCTCAGTGACGGAATAACCGTCGGCGGCGGCGCCACCTATTTCATGACCAGCCTGCTCGACCACCCGAATTTCACGCCTGAACACGTGCCCTTCATGCGCTATGCCGGACTCGGCGGTTCCTCGGTGCCCGTCGCCGTCACCACCCGACTCGCCGGCTTGGGCATCATCGTGTTCCGCTCCTACGGCAGCACCGAACATCCGTCGATCACCGGGTCGCACCACACCGCACCCGAGGACAAGCGGCTGTTCACCGACGGCAACGTCCTGCCGGGCGTGGAGATTCGCCTCGCGGAGGACGGCGAGATTCTCAGTCGCGGACCGGATCTGTGCATCGGCTACACCGATGAGGCGTTGACCGCAGCGGCATTCGACGACGAGGGCTGGTACCACACCGGCGACATCGGCGTCCTCGACGACGACGGCTACCTCACCATCACCGACCGGAAATCCGACGTCATCATTCGCGGCGGCGAGAACATCAGCGCGCTCGAGGTCGAGGAGGTGCTGCTCACCATGCCGGCCGTTGCCGAGGCCGCCGTGGTGTCGACACCGGACCCGCGCCTCGGCGAGCGGGCGGCCGCTGTCCTACGCCTGCGGCAGGGACATGCCATGCCGACCCTCGACGAGGTGCGTGCGCATTTTCGGGAGGCGGGTATCGCGCGTCAGAAGTGGCCCGAGGAGTTGCGTGAAGTCGCCGACTTCCCACGCACGCCGAGCGGCAAGGTGCAGAAGTACGTCCTGCGGAAGGACATTGCCAGTCTGCAGTTGAGAGAATAGTATTCTCGTAAACCGATAAGGAGGTTCGCCAGATGTCACCCAGTGAGTTGCCCTACCCGCTCTTCGATGCGGACAATCATCTGTACGAGACCGAGGAGGCCCTCACCAAGTTCCTCCCGGACAAGTACAAGGGCGCGATCAAATACGTCCAGGTCGACGGCCGTACCAAGATCGCGATCCGCAACCAGATCAGCGACTACATCCCCAACCCGACCTTCGAGGTCGTCGCCCGTCCCGGCGCGATGGAGGACTACTTCAAGAACGGCAACCCCGAGGGCAAGAGCAAGCGGGAGATCTTCGGCAAGCCGATGAAGTCGATCCCGGCCTTCCGTGAGCCCGGTCCGCGGCTCGAGCTCATGGACGAGCTCAAGATCGACCGCACGCTGATGTTCCCGACTCTCGCGAGCCTCATCGAAGAGCGCATGCGCGACAACCCGGAGATGATCCACGCGGTCGTTCACTCGCTCAACCAGTGGCTGTACGAGACTTGGTCGTTCAACTACAAGGAGCGGATCTTCACCGTTCCGGTCATCAGCCTGCCCATCGTGGACAAGGCGATCGAAGAACTCGAATGGTGCGTCGAGCGCGGCGCCAAGGCGATCCTGGTCCGGCCGGCGCCGGTCCCGGGTTTCAAGGGCCCGCGGTCCTTCGCCCTGCCGGAGTTCGATCCGTTCTGGAAGCGTGTCGTCGAGCTCGACGTGCTGGTCACCCAGCACTCATCGGACAGCGGCTATGCGCGGTACAACCAGGACTGGGAAGGCAGCTCCGACGAGATGCTCCCGTTCGTCACCAACGCGTTCCGGATGGTGAGCGAATGGCGTCCGATTCAGGATGCGGTCGTGTCGTGGGTGTGCCACGGTGCACTGTTCCGCTTCCCCGAACTGCGCATCGCGGTCATCGAGAACGGTGCCAGCTGGCTCCCGCACGTGCTGCAAACCCTCGAGGACGTGTACAAGAAGGCGCCCGAGGGATTTGGCATGCAAGATCCGGTTGCCGCCATCAAGAAGAGCATCCACGTCAGCCCGTTCTGGGAAGAGGACTTCAGCAAGCTGACCGCGCTGATCGGCGCGGAGCGCGTGCTGTTCGGGTCCGACTATCCGCATCCGGAGGGTCTCGCCGAGCCCACCACCTACATCAAGCACGTCGAGCACCTGCCCCTCGAGGACCAGAAGCTCGTCATGGGCGGTAACCTCGCGAGGCTGCTCAAGGTATGACCTGGCAGACCATCCCGGAGATGGTCCTATCCGTCGACGACCGCTTCGGTGCTGCCGAAGCGGTCGTCGACGGTTCTCTCCGGCTGACGTTCACCCAACTTGCCCAGCGGATTCGTTGTGCCGCCGGGGCTTACGCCCAGGCCGGGATCGAAAAAGGCGATCGCGTCGCGATTTGGGCGCCCAATTCCGCCGAGTGGATCATCGCTGCATTCGGACTGCTCACGGCGGGCGGGATCATGGTTCCGGTCAACACCCGCTACAAGACCGACGAGGCCGCCGACATCATCGACCGCAGCGGCGCCAAAGCGGTGCTGATCGAGAAGGGCTTCCTCGGCGTGGACTACACCGCGCCCGCCGGCGTGCCCGTCATCGACCTGAAGTCCGACTTCCTGTCCAGCGGAGAACCGTTCGAGCGCAAGGTCGATGGCGACGACATCGCCGACATCATGTACACCTCCGGCACCACGGGACGTCCCAAGGGCGTCATGATGAACCATCGGCAAACACTGCGGATGTTCGCCGAATGGTGCGATCTCGCGGATCTGCGCGAGGGCGACAGATATTTGGCGGTCAATCCCTTCTTTCACATGTTCGGGTACAAGGCAGGCCTGATCGCGTCGATGATCCGCGGCGCCACGGTGCTCCCCGTGCCGGTGCTCGACGTGGACAAGGTGCTCGAACTCGTTGAGCGCGAAAAGATCACCATGCTGCCCGGTCCGCCCACGCTGTACCAGACGCTGTTATCCGTGCCGGGCACGAGGGACCTGTCCTCGCTTCGCGCCGCGGTGACCGGGTCTGCGGACATCCCGGTCGAGCTCATCCGCCGAATCAAGGAAGAACTGCCGTTCGAGACGATCATGACCGGCTACGGCTTGAGCGAGGGCGGCACCGCGACCGCATCACGGCGCGGCGACACGTTCGAACAGATCGCGACGACAGTCGGAAAGCCGTGCGATGGAATCGAAGTGCGGATCGCCGAGGACGCCGAGGTGCTGATCCGGGGTTACAACGTCATGCAGGGCTATTTCGACGACCCGGCGGCCACCGCCGAGGCGATCGATCCCGATGGCTGGCTGCACACCGGGGACCTCGGCTCGCTCGACGATGAGGGCCGCCTGAAGATCATCGGACGCAAGAAGGACATGTTCATCGTCGGCGGATTCAATGCCTACCCCGCCGAGATCGAGGGATTCCTGCTCGAACACCCCGCGGTCGCGCAGGTCGCCGTGATCGGTGTACCCGACGAACGACTCGGCCAGGTGGGTAAGGCGTTCGTCGTGGCGCGCGAACCGGTCGTCGAAGACGAGCTCATCGCGTGGGCCCGAAACCGCATGGCCGGCTTCAAGGTACCGCGCTCGGTGGCCTTCCTCGACGCGCTGCCGCTCAATGCGACCGGCAAGGTCGTGAAAGACCAACTGCGATAACGTCACCGATAGCCGGGTGCCGAACGGCACCCGGCTATCGCGTGTGTACAGGAGGACCGATGACCGACTTCACCGACTTCGACGCGCTACGGGCAGCCGTTGGCACCGAGCTGGGCACGAGCGACTGGATCACCATCGACCAGGAGCGCATCGACCGATTCGCCGATGCCACCGGAGACCATCAATGGATCCACGTCGATGCCGAGCGCGCGGCGGAAGGTCCATACGGCAAAACGATCGCCCACGGCTTCCTGACCCTGTCGTTGCTCGCCTCCATCACCCAAGAGGTGATGTCGGTGCCCAACGCGCGGATGGCGATCAACTACGGCCTGGGCAAGGTTCGCTTCATCTCGCCGGTCACCGTGGGCAGCCGGGTGCGCGGCACCGTCACCCTGGACACCGTCACCGACGTGTCGGGCGGGGTGCAGGCCGAGCGGACGGTCACCATCACCGCGGAGGGGGCCGACAAACCGGCCTGCGTCGCGGTCAGCCTGGTGCGCTACCTGGACTGACGTGGCCCGGGTAGCGCACTGAGCGATTCACTTCACCGTTGCGCGCAACTCTTCGATGCTGAGGAACTTCACTCGCGGCCTGCCCAGTGGCGTCCCGGCGGCCTTCTCCGCGGCATCGATCACGCCCCAGCGGGTCTTGTCGACGAGTTCGGGCTGGCGCTCGGCGATCAGCGCGCTCAATTCGGATCGGCTGCCGGCCGGCGCGGTGAGTTGCCCGGCCTCGAAGTCCTCGATCAGCATGGCGATCGTCTCCGCCGAATCGGCCCGGTTGGTGCCGATCACGCCGCGGGGTCCGCGCTTGATCCAGCCGGTGGTGTACACCCCGGATAGACCCTCGACACGACCGCGATCGTTGCGGATCACCGCGCGGGCCTCATCGAACGGCACATCGGCCACCGGGGCGCCGCGGTAGCCGACCGACCGCAGCACCAGCGAGGTTTCGATGCTTCCGGTCTCGTCGGTGGCTACGGCGTTGAGGTTCTCGTCGATGGTGTTGCGCACGTATTCGAGCGAGGACACCCGGTCGGTGCCGTGTAGTTCGGTCGGCGCGACCAGGTACCGGAACACGATGCGGCGGTTGCCATCCGTCACCGGGCGGTCCGCGTACTCACGGGCGATCTCCATCTTCAACGTGAGCGAAGGCTCGACCTCCGGGTCGTCGAGGACCGCCTGGCTCGTCTCGTCGAGGACCATTTCCGACTCGTCGATGACCACATCGACCCCATCGAGATAGCCGAGTGCGAGGAACTCCGAGGTCGAGTAGGCCGCCTGCACCGGGCCACGCCGGCCGAGTACGACAACCTCGCGAATGTTGCTCTCCCGCAATGCCGTAAGGGCATGGTCGGCGATATCGGTGCGGGCGAGCTGGTCCGGATCGACGGTCAGGATGCGGGCGACGTCGAGTGCGACGTTGCCGTTACCGACGATCACCGCCCGCTCGCCGGACAGGTCGAACTCGCCGGCGGCATGGTCGGGATGCCCGTTGTACCAGGCGACGAACTCGGTAGCCGAATGACTGCCAGGGAGCTCCTCCCCCGGAATGCCGAGCCGCCGGTCGCTCGCGGCGCCGACCGCGTAGATCACCGCGTGATGGTGCTCTAGCAGCTCGGCAAGCGAAACATGCTTGCCCACCTCGACATTGAGGTGGAAGTTCACCGCTTCGGAGCGGAACGCGGTGGCGAACATGTTCGCCACGCCCTTCGTCTCCTGATGGTCCGGTGCCACGCCGGTCCGCACCAAACCCCACGGCGCGGATACCTTGTCGAAGATCTCGACCTCGACCTTGCCGAGGGAGAGCAGCTCCTCCGCGGCGTAGCAGGCCGCCGGACCGGCGCCGACGATCGCCACCCGCAGGGTGCCGAGCGATTCGGGCAGCCGCCGTCGGCCCAAAGCCATTCCGTCCATGCTGGAGTCGAGCGGATGGCGCTCGAAGTACGCGGCGTTGAGGCCGACGTAGCGGCCCATCTCCTCGGGCACGTCGAACTCGGAGTAGATCGCGTCCACCGGGCAGGCGTCGGCGCATGCGCCGCAGTCGATGCAGGTGTCCGGGTCGATAAACAGCATCTCTGCGGTCTGGAATTCCGGATCCTCCGGTCGCGGCCGGATGCAGTCCACCGGGCACTCGGAGATACAACTCGTGTCGCTGCAGCACCGTTGGGTGATGACAAATGTCATGAACCGATCACTTCCCTGGACCTTCGAGAATCGTCACTGCGGCTACCGCGGTCGGCCCGCCAAGATTGTGGCCCAATCCGATTCGCGCACCGTCAACCTGGTTCGCGGCGTTTCCGCGCAGCTGATCGAACAGTTCGACACACTGGGCCACGCCCGTCGCGCCCGGCGGGTGTCCCCTGGTGTTCAGACCACCACTCGGGTTCACCGGCAAAACCCCACCGACATTCGTCGCCCCGGCCTCGATGAGCTTGAACGCCTCGAACCGTTCGGCGAAGCCGAGATCCTCGTAGCTCATCAACTCGATTCCGGTGAAGAAGTCGTGCACCTCGGCGACGTCGACGTCGGACGGCGTGAGACCGGCCATGCCGAATGCCTGCTTCGCGGCACGCACACTCGCCGGGAACGAGGTCATGTCGCCCTTGTGCTGGTGCATCACCGCGTCGAGCCCGAGCCCGACGCCACGCACCCACACCGGGCGGTCGGTGTACCGGTCGACCACATCCTCGGCGACCAGCACGAGCGCGGCCGCGCCGTCGCTCTGCGGCGCACAGTCGTAAACACCGAATGGCGACACCACCATTGGCGCCTCGAGTGCCTGCTCCAGCGTGATCTCGAAGCGCAACCGGGCCTTCGGATTGTGCAACCCGTGCCGGTGATTCTTCACCGCGACCATGGCCAGGTGCTCGCGTGTGGCCGGCGACTCGTGCAGATACCGGCGCACGTGCAGCGCGAAGCCGGCGGGGGCGACGACGCCGAGCGGATAGTCCCAGGCCATATCGCGCGCCATGGCCTCCCACTCCCAGAGCAGGTCCTTCGACGCACTCTCGCGCAGCTTGTCCGCACCCATCACGAGCGCGACGTCACAGGCGCCGGAGGCGATACCGAACAGCGCGTTGCGCAGGGTGTCGTGTCCGGTCGCGCAGGAGTTCTCCACCCTCGTGACAGGAATGCCGGACAGACCGAGCGAATCGGCGAGGATCCCGGACGGAAAGCCGTCGGTCGTGCCCATCGAGCCGAACCAGGCGGCCTGCAGATCGGACTTGTCCAAGCCCTTGTCCACGCTCGCCACGCAATCGGCGTACGCCATCGGCAACAGATCCTTGATACCGAGGGCGAAGTGCTCGGCGAACGGGGTCATGCCCGCGCCGACGATGGCTACCCGTCTCATGCCGCCTCCGTGTCCGCTTTGTCGCCGGATTCGCTGGTCGAGTCGGGTTCGAAGGCGTAGCCGTAGTCCGGCACGCCCGATCGGACCGCCACCCGGCGCAACACCAGTCTGCCCCGTTCCCCGATGTCGACCGCACCCGGCTCGGCACCGGTCACCTTGACCAGAGCACGCACGCCGACTCCGTCGAGTTCCACGATCACCAGCGAGTACGGCGTCTTGAGGCCGGGCACCGGAATGTGCACGGTGACCTCGGTATATACCGTGCCGGTGCGCGGCAACGGAACCAATTCGTAGTCCGTGCTCAGCGCGCCGTCCGCACCGATGTGGTACCGGGGCGGAAAGTCGAGTTCGTCGCTGCCTGCGTGTTTGCCCGCCTCCCAGCGCACTTTCGCGTCGAAGGCGCGCTCGTAGGCGGCGAGCGAGATGGGAATATCCGAGCCGGGTACGAAGATGCGCTCGGTCAGCACCTGCGCGGCGGGTTCGCGACGGTGAATTTCGGTGCGTCCGTTGGCGACCGCGATTCCGGACAGGCTCGCCTGCTCGACGCCGACCAGGATGCCCGTCGTTTCGGACTCCGCCATCGACGCCAGGGCGAACAGGCCCGCACTCGCACCCATGGTCGGCAACGGCGCCGACGCTCCGGCGGCCAACGTGGTCGCCAGACCGTGTTCGACGCCGGCGACCGCGACCGGGGTGTCCACCCACGCCGCGGCCAGCGACGCCAGATATCCCCGCTCCCGCAAAAGTCGCGGGTCACCGTAGTCGTGCACGATGCCGGTCGCGTTGCGGGTGCGCACCGGCAGGCTGCGCGCCACTCGCGCCGAGGTGCGCACCTGCAATCCACGATCGGCGGTCAGTGCCGCCGCCGCCCCGGCCGGTTCGATGTCGACCCCGATGATCAGCGTCCGCGGGCGGGCGGAGCTGAGCGCGTCCAGGGTGGCGGGCGCGCCGCCCAATCGCTCCGTGACCTCGAGTTCCGGATCGAGCCCGAGGCCGGCCAGCAGGACTGCCGCGTTGCTGCTTTCCACCAACGGCAGATCCCGGCTGACCAGTACCACATACTCCACCGGCGCGCCGGACCCGAGGGCCGCCCGGCCCGCCTCGACGGCGAGCGTGATGGCGTCCTCGTCCTCACCGACCACCCGCCGCTGCGGGGTGCCCCAGCACGGCAGGTAGGTACCGATCGAAGCGATGTATGGCATGGAGGTTCTCCTGCTGGTTAGGTGATCGCGCCGGCCGTCTTGAGTTCGATGATCCGATCCCAATCCAGCCCCAGTTCCACCAGAATATCCTCGGTCTGGGCCGCGAACTCCGGTGCCGGTTCGAGATCCGGTGCGGTGACGTCGAATTGGACCGGGTTGCTCACCAGCTCCAGCTCACCCGCTTTGCGTAGATACTCGTTCGCGCGGATCTGCGGATCGGCCGCGGCCTGCAGCGCGTCCTGTACCGGCGCCCACGGTCCCGACAGGGTGCCCAGACGTTCGGTCCATTCCGCGATCGTCCGCTTGCCGATCTCCTCGCGCAGAATCTCCACGGCCGCAGGCGTATTTTCGGCGATCAGTTCGGCGGTGGCGAACCGCGGATCGTCCGCGAGCTCGGGACGGTCGATGTGCCGGCACACGTCCGCCCAGAACTTGGTCGGCTGCATCATCAGCAGCGACAGATACCGACCGTCCGAAGTTTCGTACAGGCCGGTCAGCGGATTGGTCGGCGCGCCATGGGTGCCCGGCATCGGCGCCTTCATCGTCTGGTTGAGATGCACCGACAGGGCGATGGTGTGCCCCATCGCCCACAGGCCGCTGCCGAGCAGCGAGACGTCGACGACCGACGGTTCCCCGGTCCGCTCGCGCTGCAGCAGCGCCGCGGCGATACCGCCGGCCAGGTTCGTGCCCGAAATCGTGTCACCGAAGGCGGGGCCCGGCGGGCTGATCATGCCGGTCATCCCCTCCGGGGTGATCGTGGCGGCCACACCGGCGCGGCACCAGAAGGCGGTCATGTCGTAGCCGCCCTTATCGGATTCGATGCCGCGCGGGCCGAGTGCGCTGCCGCGCGCGTAGATGATCTTCGGGTTGATCGCGCGAATATCGTCGACATCGAAGCCGAACTTGGCCCGGGCCTGCGGCAGGAAGCTGGTCAGGAACACGTCCGCGTTCTTGGCGAGTTCGAGCAGGATCTCGCGGCCCTCGGGCTTGGACATGTCGATGCCGATGCTGCGCTTGCCGCGGTTGGCGTGCTCGATGTTCGGATTCGGGTCACCCTCGACCACCAGCGGCCCGGTGCGCCGCAGTCCGCGCTGCGGATCACCGGTGACCGCGTGCTCGACCTTGATGACGTCGGCGCCCCAGTCGGCGAGAACGGCACCCGCCGAGGGAACGAAGCCGTACATCGCGACCTCGAGGACCTTGATTCCGGCGAGCGGCTTCATGCGCCCACCACCGCCGCGAACGTCTTGGTCTCGAGGAATTCTTCGAGTCCGGCCACACCCATCTCGCGCCCGATGCCGGACTGTTTGAACCCGCCGAACGGGACGTCGGGATGGAAGTAGTTGCCGCCGTTGATGCTGAACGTTCCGGTGCGGATGCGGCGCCCGATCGCGATGGCGCGTTCGGTGTCGCCGAGCACACCGCCGGACAGTCCGTACTTGGAGTTGTTGGCGATGCGCACGGCATGGTCTTCGTCGTCGTAGGGAATGACGGCGAGAACGGGGCCGAAGAGCTCCTCCTGCGCGATCTCACTGTCCGGATCGACGTTGGATACGACGGTCGGGGTGTAGAAGAAGCCCGGGTCGATGCGCTGGCCACCGGCAGCGAGCGTCGCGCCCGCCTCGATGGCGCGCTGCACGATCCCGTCCACCTTGTCGCGCTGGCGCTCGTTGATCAGCGGGCCCATGTAGGTCGAAGGATCACTCGGGTCCCCGACCTTGATGTTCTGTAGCGTCGCAACGATCTGCGCAACGATCTCGTCGTGCTTGTCGCGCGGCACGAGCAGTCGCGTATTGAGCGCGCAACCCTGCCCGGCGTGCGAGCAGATGGTGAACGCCGACAGCATCGCCGACAGGGGGATATCGGCATCATCGAGAACGATCTGCGCCGACTTGCCGCCGAGTTCGAGGAAGACGCGCTTGAGCGAGTCGCTTGCCGCGGCCATGATCTTCTTGCCCGTCGGGGTGGAGCCGGTAAAGGTCACGACGTCCACCTCGGGGTGGGTGGTCAACAGTTCGCCGGTGGCGATCTCGGACGAGGACAGCACATTCACCACGCCGGCTGGGATATCGGTGTTGTTGGCAATGATCTCCCCGAGCAGCAGGGTGATGAGCGGCGTGTCCGGCGCGCCCTTGAGCACGACGGTGCACCCGGCGGCGAGCGCGGGAGCGAGCTTCGCCAGCGCGAGCTGGTTCGGGTAGTTGTAGGCGATGATCGCGGAGACGACGCCGGCCGCCTCCTTCTCCACCCAGCGCCGGTGCTGCGCGCCGCGAATCTCGACCTCGCCGAGCTCCTCGGTGAACTCGTAGCTGTCCAGCAGGTCCGCGTAGTAGCGGACGATGCCGATCGGGGCTTCCAGCTGGTTGCCGTGGGTCAGCATGACGGTCGCGCCGACCTCGGCGATGGTCAGCTCACGCAGCTCTTCCTTGCGCTCCTCGAGCGCCCGGTGCAACTGATCGAGGCACTTCGCGCGGAACTTCACGTCCGTGGCCCAGGTCGTCGTGTCGAACGCGCGTCGCGCGGCGGCGATGGCCGCCTCGGTCTCGGCAACGCCCGCGTCGGGTGCATGTCCGATGACCTCGCCGGTCGCCGGATTGATCGTCGGGAAGGTCTTCCCGGTCGCGATCAGCTGCCCGTCGATGAGCAGGCGCTTGTCGGTATCGATCGCCTGCCCGTTCGTCGCGGCGGTCGACACCGTGTCCTGAGTTGACATCCGGACTCCTCGCTGAGTTGGAAATAAGATTCTCGTGATTGAGAATAATACAATCGTTCTGAGAGAATATTAGCAATGACACCGCCCTGCGCCTACCCCCAAGGCCCAAGCAGGGGGTCCAAACTGCCCGATATGCGCACTTCGCCGTCGGGTATGGCCGAACCTTGCGAATCAAATGCGGCGGAGAGTACGGTTCTCGTATCCGGAAGGGAGATTCTTGTGATTGAGACGACAGCGCTCGGTCCGTCGTTGGGTGTTCAGGTGACCGGCATCGACAATCTCGATGACGAAACTGTCATCGCGAGGTGCCTGGAAGCGCTCAAATGGCGTGGAGTCCTGCTGATCCGCGGGCTCGACCTCGATGACGACGCGCAGGTGCGATTCAGTCGCAAGCTGGGACCGGTGCTCGCGCCGGCCGGCAAGGAAGTCTTCGTCGTCTCGCTCGACCCGGCCAAGAGCCGGTCTGCCGAGTATCTGAAGGGCACGTTCCACTGGCATATCGACGACACCACCAACGATGTGCCGGCAAAGGCCACGATGCTGACCGCCCGGCACGTCGCAATGGTCGGGGGCGGAACAGAATTCGCCAGCACGTATGCGGCATGGGAGAACCTGTCCGAGTCCGAGCGCAAACGCTACGAAGGCTTGCGGGTGGTGCACAGCTTCGAGGCCGCTCAGCGGCTCGTGCAGCCCAATCCGACCGACGAGCAGCTCGCGGGCTGGCGCCGGCTGCCCACCCACGAGTCCTCGCTGGTCTGGACCCGTAAGGATGGCCGTCAATCGCTGGTCATCGGTGCCACCGCGGACCACATCGTCGGCATGCGACCCGACGAAAGCCGCGAACTGCTCGACGAGTTGCTGGCCTGGTCGACGCAAGAGCGCTTCGCCTACACCCACGAGTGGCAGGTCGGCGACGTGGTGATCTGGGACAACACGGGCATGCTGCATCGCGCACTGCCCTACGACCCGTCGTCGGAGCGCACCATGCACCGCACCACCATCGCCGGCGACGAGGCCTGGTCGTGACGATGACGAACGGAAGTGCAGTCGTGCGGAACGCGGTCGTCACCGGTGGCGGTTCGGGAATCGGGAAGGCGATCGCCGAGCGCTTGCGCGCGGACGGTCATCAGGTTGCGACACTCGATCTCAACCCACTGGACGAGAAGTTCGCCTATCGCGCCGACGTCGCGAACCGCGATCAGGTCGACGAGGCACTCGCCACCATCCACGCGGAACTCGGCCAGGTGACCATCCTGGTCAATGCGGCCGGGCTGGAGAAGTACAAGCGGTTCCGCAACCTCTCGTTCGAAGACTGGCAGCACGTGATCGACGTCAACCTCAGTGGAGTCTTCCACTGCACGCAGGCGGTATTGCCGGACATGTCGGCAGCCGGCTGGGGCCGGATCGTGAACATCTCCTCGTCGAGCACCCATGGGGGCCAGCCCTTCATGTCGCCCTATGTCGCGGCCAAGTCCGCGGTGAACGGGCTTACCAAGTCCCTCGCACTGGAACTCGGGCCGGAAGGCATCACGGTCAACGCCGTGCCGCCCGGCTTCATCGATACTCCGATGCTCCGCAAGAACGAAGAGCGCGGCCTGCTCGGTGGCACCGTCGAGGACCACATCGAACGCACCCCGGTCCGCCGGGTCGGCCGTCCGGAGGACATTGCCGCGGCTTGCGCGTTCCTGGTCTCCGAGGAGGCCGGCTACATCACCGGGCAGATCCTCGGCGTCAACGGTGGTCGAAACACCTAGTCGGGCAACAACTCACGTCGGGGAATCGGAATACCAGAGTGCGGCAACGAAAGGAATCCAAGTGGGACGGGTTGAAGGCAAAGTAGCGTTCGTCACGGGCGCAGCGCGTGGACAGGGTCGGAGCCACGCGGTGCGGCTGGCCGAGGAAGGCGCAGACATCATCGCGATCGATATCTGTGAAAATATCGACACCATCGGCTACCCGATGGCCACCCGCGAGGATCTCGACGAGACTGCGCGGCTGATCGAGAAGCTCGATCGTCGTGTCGTGACGGCACAGGCCGACGTGCGCGAGTTCGCTCAGGTGCGCGACGCGCTCGAGCGTGGCATCAGCGAACTCGGCAAGCTCGACATCGTGGTCGCCCAGGCCGGTGTCGCCGGCATGAAGGGCGAGCCGCAGACTCAGGCCTGGACCGATGTGGTGAACACCAACCTGGTCGGCACCATGAACGCGGTACACGCCGCGCTGCCGCACCTGGGCGAGGGCGCCTCGATCATCGCCACCGCGTCCGCCGCGGCACTGATGGACGCCTCCAAGGTGGACCAGCCCGGCAAGGATCTCGGCGGCGTCGCGTACATGTTCTCCAAGAAGGCGATATCGCAGTACATCCACGAGCTCGCCACCCACCTCGCGCCGCGCGGCATCCGCGCAAACGTCGTGCATCCGACCAACTGCAACACCGACATGCTGAAGAGCGAGCCGATGTACCGCTCGTTCCGCCCGGACCTCGAGCAGCCGACCCTCGCCGATGCCGAGCCGGCCTTCTACGTCCAGCAGGCCATGCGAGTGCCGTGGGTCGAGCCGATCGATATCAGCAACATGGTGCTGTTCCTCGCCTCCGAGGAATCGCGCTACGTCACCGGCATGCAGATGCGTGTCGACGCCGGCGGTTACCTGAAGTGGTACGACTACCACGTCTAAAGCGCCACAACCAGATTCACTCGCAAAAGGGAGCACGAACATGAAGGTTCGGGTCGACGGAGATCGCTGCCAGGGCCATACCCTGTGCGCCATGATCGCGCCGGAGTCGTTCGAACTCGACGACGTCGACGGTCATTCGTCGCCGGTCAATGAAGAGGTAGCCCCCGGTCAGGAAGACAAGGTGCGCGAAGCCGCGCATTCCTGCCCGGAACAGGCGATCTCGATCATCTAAAGGCGAGGCCCCGTGGCCGGCGCCGTGTGCGCCGGCCACTTCGAATACCCAGAGAGGACACGCCGTGACTGTCGAGGACGTCGCGCGAGATGACAACCGCAAGAAAAACACCTATCAGTTCGACCGGCACACCGCGGAGTACCGAGAGAACTTCGTGCCGATAACCCAGGAAATGCAGTCGAAGTGCCCGATGGCTTGGTCGGACACGCACGGCGGGCATTGGGTGGCGGCCGGAAGCGAGGAGGTGTTCGCGCTCGCGCGATCGGCGGACGTCTCCAACGACCACGACATCTATGGAAAACGGCGTGGATACCAAGGCATCCAGATCCCGGTCTCCGAGCGCGGCCAGGGCGTCCGCGGCGGCATCCTCGAGATGGACCCACCCGAGCACCGCGAGCACCGCTCGATCCTCAACCCCTACCTCTCCCCCGCCGCTGTGGATCGCTGGGTGCCATTCGTCGACGAGATCGTGCGCGCCTGCATCGACGAGAAGATCGAAAGCGGCAAAATCGATTTCGTCGACGATCTGGCGAACATCGTGCCCGCCGTGCTGACGCTGGCAATGATGGGCATTCCGGTCGAGCGCTGGACGGTGTACAACGAGCCGGTGCACGCCGCGGTGTACACGCCGCACGACTCACCCGACATCCCGCGGATCAACGAGTTGCACCGCGCGATGGGCCTCGATCTGCTCACCAACCTGATCGAGATCCGGGAGAACCCGCGCCCGGGCCTTGTCAATGCGGTCGTGCACGCGCCGATCGAAGGTGAGAACGCCGATATGGAACGACTCGGCATCCTCGCGCTGCTCATCGGCGGGGGGTTCGACACCACCACCGCGCTGACCGCACATTCACTGGAATGGCTCTCGGAGAATCCGGCGGAGCGTCAGCGATTGAGCGAAAATCGCGATGAGCTGCTCGCCTCGGCCACCGAGGAGTTCCTGCGCTACTACACACCGGCACCCGGCGACGGGCGGACGTTCTCCGCGGACTGCGAGTTCGACGGCACGCAGTTCAAGGAGGGCGAGCGACTGTGGCTGTCGTGGGCGATGGCCAACCGCGACCCGCAGGTGTTCGAGAACCCGAACGAGGTCGAGCTCGACCGGAAGGGCAATCGGCACTTCAGCTTCGGACTCGGCATCCACCGCTGCATCGGCTCGAACGTCGCGCGCACGGTCTTCAAGCGGATGGTCGTGGCTGTGCTGGACCGGATGCCGGACTACAAATGCGATCCGGCCGGCACGGTGCATTACGACTCGATCGGCGTCATCCAGGGCATGCGGCACCTGCCGGCCACCTTCACCCCGGGGCCGCGGCTCGGCAAGGGTCTCGACGAGACGCTGAAAGTGCTGCAGAAGGTGTGCGACGAGCAGGGCATCGCAGCCCCGATCACCGAGAACAAGGCAGCGGCCGTCATCCCAGACTGATCGAGGTCTGCGCGAGCAGGCCTCGAGGTTCGAACCAGACAGGAGTCGATGTGGCGGGACGCCCGCTTCCCGAATTGACAGAAGAGAATCGCTTCTTCTGGACCTCGGGCGCCGATAACCAACTGCGCGTGCAGGAATGCCAATCCTGCTCGGCACTGATCCATCCCCCGGCTCCGGTTTGCCGGTACTGCCGCGGGCAGCAGATGGGCGTGCGAGACGTCTCCGGCTACGCGACGTTGATCGGCTTCACGGTCAACCACCGCTTCGGCCTGCCCGGGATGCCGCCGCCGTATGTCGTCGCGCAGGTGGCGCTCGAGGACGACCCGCGAGTCCGGTTCACCACCAACGCGATCGAGTGCGAACCGGAGTCGCTCGAACTGGGCATGCGGATGGAAGTCGTGTTCGAGCAGGTCGAGGACGTCTGGCTGCCGCTGTTCCGCCCGACCGCGGAACAGGGCAAGCCCGCTCCCCTGCCGGTCGACGAGATCGAGCCCGAGCAGGTGTGGCGCTATGTGCGCCCGATGGTGTCTCAGGAGAAGTTCGAGGACAAGGTTGCCATCACTGGCATCGGCATGTCCCAGATCGGCCGGCGGCTCATGCGTCCGCCGCTGTCACTCACGATCGAAGCGTGCGAACGCGCCATCGCGGATGCCGGACTCACCCTCGACGACATCGATGGGTTGTCGACCTACCCCGGTGGTGGACCCACGGGCCCGTTCGGCGAGGGCGGCGTGACGGCGCTCGAGTCGGCGCTCGGCATCCGGCCGACCTGGTACAACGGCGGCATGGAGACGTTCGGCCCTGGCGGATCGGTCATCGCCGCGATGCTCGCGGTGGCCTCCGGGCTGGCTCGGCACGTGCTGTGCTTCCGCACCGTCTGGGAAGCGACCCATGGCGAGTACGTCAAACAGGGCAAGCTGACCCCGATGGTCGGCAGCGGCCGGACGACGAGCTGGCAGATGCCGTTCGGCGCGCTGTCCGCGGCGCACACGTTGGCGCAGAATGCCCAGCGGCACTTCCATCGCTACGGCACCACACGCGAAACGCTCGGGTGGATCGCGCTGAACCAGCGGGCCAACGCCGCCCTCGACCCGACTGCGATCTATCGCGACCCGATGACCATGGAGGATTACCTCTCGGCACGCACCATCACCACGCCATTCGGTCTGTACGACTGCGACGTGCCCTGTGATGCCGCAACCGCGGTGATCGTGTCTGCCAGGGACGCAGCGCAAGACCTGGCCAAGCCGCCGGTGTACGTGGAAGCCGTGGGTACGCAGATCATCGAACGGCTCGACTGGGACCAGAGCACGCTCACACACGAACCGCAGGTGCTCGGCCAGGCTGCCCACCTGTGGTCGCGAACCACGTTGCACCCCCAGGACGTCGACGTCGCGCAGCTCTACGACGGGTTCACCTTCAACTGCCTCTCGTGGATCGAAGCACTCGGTTTCTGTGGCATCGGCGAGGCCAAGGATTTCCTCGACGGTGGCAAGAACATCGCCCGCGACGGCCAGATCCCGATCAACACGCACGGCGGCCAGCTCTCGCACGGCCGCACGCACGGCATGGGGCTCATCCACGAGGCCGTGGTGCAGTTGCGCGGCGAGGCCGGCGCACGCCAGATCGCCGATGCCAAGGTCGCGGTGGCGAGCAGTGGCGGCCTCACGCCCAGTGGTGTCGTGCTGCTGAGGAACACCGCGTGAGGTTTTCACGATGACGGCCCTGATATCGGGATCGGAGGCCCGCGGTGAGAGCGCCGCCGGGAACCCGACCCCGGTCGCTCAGGTCGTCGACGTCGACGGCATTCCCTCCTCCGGACTGCTCATCGAGGCCGCGAACCCACGGGCCGTCATCATCGCGCTGCACGGCGGCGCGGCGAGCGCGGCGTACTTCGATTGCCCCGGCCATCCGGATCTGTCGATGATGCGCACTGCGGCCGCACTCGGTTTCACCGTGCTCGCGCTCGACCGCCCCGGCTACCGCGCGTCGAAGCCGCATGACGAGCAATTCGATACCGCCGAGAGCCGTGTCGATTTCGTCCACGCAGCGCGCGACGCGCACCTGGGTGATCGGCCACGCGGCGCGGGCACCTTCTTCTGGGCCCACTCGGTCGGCTGCGAACTTGCGTTGCGTTGCGCGATCGACGATCGCGACCCGAGCGTGCTCGGTATCGAAATCGCAGGAACCGGGATCGAATACTCCGCCGAGGCCGCCGAGGTGCTCGGCGGACCGGGGCGCGCGGACTCCGACCGGGTGCGCAACCTGATCTGGCGACCCGAAAATTTGTACCCCGCTGCGCTGATCGGCGGTGGCACCATCGCGTCCGCCTCGGCCAGATATGAGTACACGATGATTCGCAACTGGTCGAAAACCGACTTCCCGGCGGTCGCGGCCCAACTGCGAGTGCCGATGCATTACACCGCCGCCGAGCACGAGCATGTCTGGCGGACGGATACGCCCGCGCTGGAGGCGATCCGCGAGTTGTTTCCGGCCGCACCTCGGGTGCACATCGAGCGGCAGATCGGCATCGGCCACCAACTCAGCCTCGGCCATATGGCACGTGCGTACCACACCAGAGTTCTCACCTTCTTCGAAGAGTGCCTCGCGACGCAAGCGAGTAACACTGCCGCACAAGGTAATAACGGTGATGACCCAGCCAACCCGAAGGGGGATCGATGACATCCACTGACTTCGCACTACTGCTGATCCGCATCGTCATCGGGGTCGTGATGTTCATGCACGGGTACAACCATTGGCTCGGTGGCGGAAAGATCGCCGGCACCGCCGGCTGGTTCAGCGGACTCGGGCTGCGCCACGGCACGCTGCAGGCGTGGCTGTCCGTCGTCACCGAGATCGGTGCCGCCATTCTGCTGATCGTCGGCCTGTTCACGCCGCTGGCCTGCGCCGCGGTGATCTCGGTGATGCTTGTCGCGGGTCTGCTCGCGCATCGGCCCAACGGGTTCTTCGTCTTCCGCGAGGGCTACGAGTACGTGCTCACCCTCGCCGTCGTGTCGGTTGCCCTGGCACTGCTCGGGCCGGGCGGCGTGTCCCTGGACGCACTGTTCGATATCGAGATCACCGGATGGGCCGGCGGTGCCCTCGCCTTCGGCATCGGCGTGGCCGCGACTGTCGGCTTGCTCGCGACGTTCTGGCGCCCACAGGCAAAGGTCTCGACGTAACCATGCCTTCTCCAGATGCAGCCTCTTCGACCTTGGAGGGTCATATGATTCGAGTCGGATTCATCGGTCTCGGCAGTCAGGGTGCGCCGATGGCGCGACGAATCGTCGACGAGGGCTTTCCGACCACGCTGTGGGCGCGCCGTCCGGAGAGCCTGGCGCCGTTCGCCGACACCGCAGCCGAGACTGCCGCGACGCCCGCCGAACTCGGCGCCGCGAGCGATGTGGTCTGCATCTGCGTGGTTGCCGATGACGACGTGCGCAACGTCGTCACCGGCGAGGACGGTGTCCTCGGCGGGATGGCCGAGGGCGGCGTGCTCGTCATCCACAGCACGGTCCATCCGGACACCTGCGCGGAGATCGCGGGCAAGGCCGCCGCGCGCGGTGTCGCCGTCATCGACGCCCCGGTCAGCGGCGGCGGAATCGGTGCGGCCGAACGGCGTCTGCTGGTCATGGTCGGCGGGGACGCCGAGGCGCTGGAGCGGTGCCGACCGATTTTCGAGACCTATGCGAACCCGATCGTGCACCTCGGCGAACTCGGCGCCGGACAGGTCACCAAGCTGCTCAACAATCTGCTCTTCACCGCCGGTCTCGCCATCGGACAGGCTGCGCTCGACCTGGGCGAGCAACTCGGCGTCGATCGTGCCCGCTTGGGCGAAGTCATCTCCAGCGGTAGCGGAAACAGCTTCGCCCTGAGCCGGGTCGTCAGCCCGACCGGCCTCGATCTCATCGGCAATCACGCCGGCGGAGTGCTGCGCAAGGATGTCGGCCTGATTGCCGATATCGCCGAAACCGCCGCTGCCGCACCCGGCATCGTGCTCACCGCAGCCGACGCCACACTCGAACGGATGGGCAAGAGCCGATGACCCGAATCGGCTTCATCGGCGCCGGCCGGATGGGTGCGCCGATGGTCGCGCGCCTCGTCGCGGGCGGTCACGAGGTCCGGGCGCTCGGCCGCTCGCCGGAGCGTCGCACCGAGCTGTCCGAGGCCGGTGCACAGCCCTGCGCCACCCTCGAGCAGGTCGCGGATTCCGACGCGGTGTTCGTCTGTGTCTTCAACGACGAACAGGTCCGCGAGGTCTGCCTCGACGGACCGCTGCTCGAGCACATGCGTCCCGGCGCAACGCTGCTCCTGCACACCACGGGTAGCCCGAACACTGCCCAAGCAGTCGCCGACCGAGCTGCCACACAAGGTGTGTTCGTGCTGGACGCCCCGGTCAGTGGCGGGCCGCATGACATTGCCGCGGGAGCACTGACCGTGTTCGTCGGCGGAGACGGCGAGGCGCTCGACCGGATCCGGCCCGCGCTGGCGAGTTATGCGGACCCGGTTCTGCACGTGGGCGCGCTGGGCAACGGCCAGCGCGTGAAGCTGATCAACAATGCCTTGTTCGCCGCGCAGATCGGTCTGGTCGCGGAGGCCGTCCGACTCGGCGATCAGCTCGGCGTGCCCGAAACCGCACTGCTGCAGGCGCTGCCACACGCCAGCGGCGCGAGCCGCGCGCTCTCCGGGGTTGCCCGTCGCGGTTCTGTTGCCGCATTTGCCGCGGCCGTCAGCAGCTTCGTCAGCAAGGACGTCACCGTGGTGCGCAAGGTGGCTGCAGAACTGGGCGGCGACCTGGGTGTGCTCGACGACGCGATCGGCGCCGCGCAGCAAGAGTGACCGCGTCCCAAGCTCACTACCGCCGGCGACACAAGGAGTCACATGGACCACGCCCGCACAGCCGATCAACGGCTGTTCCAAACGACCAACCGCGAGTTCCTCGAACGTACTGTGCCGATGGCAGGAGTTCGCGCCCTGAACGACGACGGCGGAGGATTCGATCGCAAGTGGTGGGTCCGCGCCGCAGAACTCGGCTGGACCGCCATGCTGGTACCCGAGAACCTTGGTGGTGGAACGGTTTCCGGATCACCGATGGCAGACCTGGCGATCATTGCCGGTGAATGCGGCCGTGCCGTCGCGCCCGGCCCACTGACCACGACGAGTGCGGTGCTCGCCGGCCTGGCGAGTGAGGGTGAACGGTTCACCGACACCATTGCCGCGATCCTCGGCGGTGAGACCGTCGCCGCGTGGGCGCTCTACGAACGAGGCGCGGCCCTGAACCTGACGGGCGCCCAGACCACGCTGAGCCGCGATGGTTCCGGATACCGGCTCAACGGCACCAAGGACCGTGTCGAATCCGGTGATCAGGCAGACATCTTCCTCGTGACCGCAACCGGGCCGGAGGGTCCGGTGCAGGTCCTGGTCCCCGCGAACGCGCCCGGCGTCACCGTGACCGCCAAGCAGTGTTTCGATTTCGTTCGCCACACCGCCGAGGTCGTGTTCTCCGACGTCTCCATCGAATCCGATGCAATCGTCGGCCAGAGTTCGGTCGCGGCGACCACTATCGAAACCCAGTTCCAGGTCGCCGCCATGCTGGCCGCGGCCGAAATGGCCGGAGCCACCGAGCGGGCCGTCGAATCGACCGTGCAGTGGCTCTTCGACCGGTACACCTTCGGCCGCCAACTGGCGTCGTACCAGGCGCTCAAGCACCGCATGGCGAACAACAAGACCTGGCTCGAGGCGTGCCATGCCATCTCCTGGGCGGCCGCGGTGTCATTCGACCACGATCCGACCGCGACTGCCGAATTGGTCGGCGCCGCAAAGTCATACATCGGCGCGAAGGCGCCCGAGATCGTGCAGGACTGCATACAACTGCACGGCGGTATCGGCGTCACGTGGGAGCACGACATGCACTTGTACCTGCGCCGGGTCATTGTTGACCGCGCACTGTACGGGACGCCCGAGGAACACCGCCGCCGCATAACCGATCTGCTCGACAGGGGTGCCGCATGACCGCAGCCGAGATGGAATCCGTCGAGAGCTTTCGTGCCCGAGCGGGAAGCTGGCTCAAGGCCAACATGCCGCCCGCCCCGGCGCACATCGACGCGACGCGCAGAGAGTGGGACCGCGCTCGCGAACTGCAGCGCAGGCTCTACGACGGCGGCTTCGCCGGCATCTGCTTCCCGAAGGAGTACGGCGGACTCGGGCTGACCCCGGCACATCAGCGTGCGTTCAGCGATGAGTCGCTCAGCTACGACATGCCGCTGGAATTCAATGTTCCGACACTCGCGGTCTGCGCGCCCACGATTCTCGACATGGGCACCGAGGAGCAGAAGCGCAGGCATATCCATGCGGCACTGCGCGGTGACGAGTTCCTTGCGCAATTCCTCTCCGAACCGCGCGGCGGGTCCGACCTCGCCGGTCTCACCACGAAGGCCGTGCTCGACGGCGATCGCTGGATCCTCAACGGCGCCAAGATTTGGAGTTCGGGCGCCTATGCCGCCAGCTATGCGCTGTGCCTGGCCCGGACCAATTGGGAGGTCGCCAAGCACCGTGGCCTGACGATGTTCCTCGTCCCGACCGACGCCGAAGGCCTCACCATCCAGCAGATCAAGCAGGCGGACGGCACCATCGAGTTCTGTCAGGAATTCTTCGACGATGTGGTCCTCCCGGCCGATGCCGTGGTGGGTCAGGTCGACGGGGGTTGGGATGTGGCCTCGCGCCAGTTGGTGCACGAGCGCAGCGCCGTGGGTGGTGCGTCGCCGTACGCGAGCGGGGCGCAGATCCACAGCGGCGGCGACATATCCCGACTGGTAGCCCTCGCGAGGCGCACCGGTCAGATGGACGACATTCGCGTGCGCGAGGACATCGGCGAGGCGCGGGCGATGAGCCTTGTCCTCGATGAGGTCATCGCGCGGATTACCGGTGCGATTGGGTCTGGTTCAATGCCCCCGCCGGCGGGTTCGATCATTCGCCTGCTCAGTGCCGAAAACTCGTGGCTACAGGCCGATATGGCGGTGCGCATTTCCGGATCCAACGGTGCCACGGAAGGCATCGCCGACGAAGGTGAGCCGGGCTGGATCGGCCGCGACTACTTGCACCGGCAGGCCTGGAGCCTCGCCGGTGGCAGCACCGAGATGGCGCGGAATATCATCAGCGAACGGGTGCTCGGCATGCCGCGCGAGTTCGCGGCGGACCGGGATGTGCCCTTCAACCAGGTGAAGCACGGCCGCTGACCGGCCAAGTAGACACGGCCGATATCACAGCCGGCCCGGGTCGTGGTTCACACGACCCGGGTCGTGTGGCCGTCCCAGTACTGGTCCCGCAGCAGGCGTTTGTACAGCTTTCCGCTCGGGTCGCGCGGCAACTCGTCGACGAAATCCACTGTGCGCGGGCACTTGTAGGTCGCGAGTTCGGCCCGGCACCAGGCGATCAGTGATGCTGCGGTCTCGTCGCTCGCCATGGTCGGATCATCGAGCTGGACCACGGCTTTCACCGCCTCCCCCATCTCCTCGTCCGGTACGCCGATGACGGCGACGTCCGCCACGTCGGGGTGCCCGGCGAGCACGTTTTCCGCTTCCTGCGGATAGATGTTCACCCCGCCGGAGATGATCATGTGTGCCTGGCGATCGGTCAGGTAGAGATAGCCGTCGGCGTCGAGCCTGCCGATGTCGCCGAGGGTCCGCCAACCCTTGTCGTTGGAGATCGAGGCTGTCTTCTCGGGGTCGTTGTGGTACTCGAACGGCCGCCCGCCGGCGAAGTACACCGCCCCCTCCTCCCCGACCGGAACCTCCTCGCCATCCGCGCCGACGATGTGGCACTCGTTCATCGGCCGCCCCACCGAACCGGGGTGGTCGAGCCATTCCTGCGGCGTGATGTAGCTGGTGCCAATGTCTTCGGTGCCCGAGTAGTACTCGTGAATGATCGGCCCCCACCAGTCCAGCATCTGTCGCTTGACGGCGATCGGGCATGGCGCAGCGGCATGCACGACGGTGCGCAGGCTCGACACGTCGTACCGTTCGCGGTCGGCTTTCGGTAGCCGCAGCATCCGAACGAACATCGTCGGCACGAACTGCCCATGCGTGACGCGATATCGCTCGATCGCATCCAGGCAACCCACGGGGTCGAAGGTCTCCAGCACCACGACGGTCGCGCCGAGCCGCTGCCACGACATCGAGAAGACCAGGGGCGCCGCGTGATACAGCGGCGCGGGCGAGAGATACACCGCACCCTCGGCGGCCCCGGTTGCGAGCAGACCCTGCGCGATCAGGACCGGCGGCGCGGCCGGATCACCGAGTGGCGTCGCCGGCAGCGGCTTGCGGACACCCTTCGGCCGGCCGGTGGTGCCCGAGGAGTAGAGCATTTCGCGGCCTTCGCACTCGTCCGGCAGCGGCTGCGCGCTCTCGGCAGCGAGCATGTCGTCGTAGCGCTCGAACCCGGGAAGATCCCCCTCGACCGAGATCCGGGCCAGCATGCTCGAACTGTCCAGCCCGGCGACAATCTCTGCCATCTCGGCGCTCGACACGATTGCAACCGCGCCACAGTCATCGAGGACGTACTGCACCTCACTCGGCCGAAGATGCCGATTGACGGCTGTGTAATACAAGCCCGAACGCTGTGCTGCCCAGGTGACTTCGAGGAATGCGCGGTGGTTCTCCAGCACGATGGCGAGGTGATCGCCCACCTTCAGTCCGCGTGCCCGCAGCGCGCGAGCGAGCCGGATGGAGCGATCCTCGAGCTCGGCGTAGGTCACGACCTCACCGCTCGCCGCGAGAATGATCGCCGGTTTGTCCGGAGTGTGTTCCGCGTGCCAACCCGGTGTCATCTGTGCCGCCGCCACAGCAACTCCCCTCGTCGATATGCAGGGTGGCGCACGTCACCGCCACGCCGTAAGATCACCCTAGAACGTCATTCTCATAAAAAGAAGGCGGCATTCTCGCCGCCCCGTCATACCGAACTAGCAGCTCGGTCGAGTGAATGTGGAGAAATCCTGTGAACGTCGACGACTTGATCCTGGTGAGCATCGATGACCATGTCGTGGAACCACCCGACATGTTCCTCCGGCACGTGCCGGAGAAGTACCGGGACCAGGCACCGATTGTCGTCACCGACGAAAAGGGTGTCGACCAGTGGATGTACCAGGGCCGGCCGCAAGGTGTCAGTGGCCTCAACGCCGTCGTGTCCTGGCCCGCGGAAGAGTGGGGCCGTGACCCCGCCGGATTCGCCGAGATGCGGCCCGGTGTGTACGACGTGCATCAGCGCGTCCGCGACATGAGCCGCAACGGCATCCTCGCGTCGATGTGCTTCCCGACCTTCACCGGCTTCTCGGCCCGCCACCTCAACCTGCACCGAGATCCGGTCACCTGCATCATGGTGTCGGCCTACAACGACTGGCACATCGACGAGTGGGCCGGCTCCTACCCGGGCCGCTTCATCCCGATCGCGCTGATGCCGACCTGGAATCCCGAAGAGATGATCAAGGAGATCCGCCGCGTTGCGGCCAAGGGCTGCCGCGCCGTGACAATGCCGGAGCTCCCGCACCTCGAGGGTCTGCCCAGCTACCACGACATGGACTACTGGGGCCCGGTGTTCCAGACGCTCAGCGACGAGAACGTCGTCATGTGTCTGCACATCGGAACCGGCTTCGGCGCCCTGCAATTGGCGCCGGACGGACCGATCGACAACCTGATCGTCCTCGCGTCGCAGATTTCGTCGCTGTGCGCGCAGGATCTGCTGTGGGGTCCGGCGATGCGCACCTACCCCAACCTGAAGTTCGCCTTCTCCGAAGGCGGCATCGGCTGGATCCCGTTCTACCTGGACCGCTGCGACCGTCACTACACCAATCAGAAGTGGCTGCGCCGCGACTTCGGCGGCAAGCTGCCCTCCGACGTGTTTCGCGAGCACTCGCTGGCCTGCTACGTCACCGACAAGACGTCGCTCAAGCTGCGCCACGAGATCGGCATCGACATCATCGCCTGGGAATGCGACTACCCGCACTCGGACTGCTTCTGGCCGGACGCGCCCGAACAGATGCTGGGCGAACTGCAAGCCGCCGGCGCGGACGACACCGATATCGAGAAGATCTCCTGGCAGAACTCCTGCCGGTTCTTCGACTGGGATCCGTTCGCCAACATCAAGCGCGAGGACGCCACCGTCGGCGCACTGCGTGCAAGCGCGACCGATGTCGATGTCTCCATCCGCCCGCGTGCGGAGTGGGCAAAGCTGTACGACGACAAGCAGTTCGCAGCGGCCAAATAACGGCTCGCCCATACACGACGTTCGCCTCCCGGTGTTGCATCTGCGGCAGCGGGAGGCGATCTTCTTTCTCGCGTAGATTTCTTCGTCAACGTCGACGGGAACATTCATGACCGAGCCTTCCCCCACCCGCAGCCCCGCCGAACTCTTCGACCTGTCCGGCAAGGTCGCACTGGTGACCGGTGGCAGTCGCGGTATCGGCCGCGCGATCGTCCTCGGCTACGCAGCGGCCGGAGCCGATGTCGTCATCGCCAGCCGCAAACTCGCGGCGTGCGAAGAACTCGCCCGCGAAGTCGAAAGCCTCGGGCGGCGCGCACTTCCGGTTGCCTGCCACGTCGGGCACTGGGATGACTTGGACGCTCTCGTCGAACGGTCGTACGGCGAGTTCGGCAAGGTCGACATCCTGGTGAACAACGCCGGGATGTCACCGCTGGCGCCATCGTCCGCGCAGACGAGCGAGGAACTGTTCGACAAGGTCGTCGCCGTCAATTTCAAAGGTCCGTTCCGGCTTTCGTCGCTGGTGGCCGAGCGCATGAAGGCCGAGAACGGCGGCTCGGTCATCAGCATTTCGAGCACCGGATCGCTGCGCCCCTCCCCCAACTTCGGTCCGTACGCCGGATCCAAGGCTGCGCTCAATGCGATCAGCGTTGCGCTCGCGAAGGAGTTCGCGCCGACGGTCCGGTTCAATGTGATCGCGCCGGGCGGCTTCTACACCGACATCTCCAAGGACTGGGCGATCCCCGGCGAGGATGTCCCCGCGTTGCCGATGAACCGCTACGGCTACCCGCGCGAGATCGTGACCGCCGCGCTCTATTTCGCCAGCGATGCGTCCTCGTACACCAGCGGCACGCTCCTGCCGGTCGACGGGGTCGGCACGCTCTGACCGGGGTGACTACGGCGCGGGCGTGCGGATGCGCAGGCAGAACGCCGTGATGCGGTCGACGTCGGACATTGTGGGCCGCAGCTGGCGCCAGAGGTAATCGGAGAGCTTGCCGATGGTGGCGTGCGCGGCGAGCGAGGCGTCGAATTCCGGGTCGGCGCTGCCCAGTTCGGCATAGGTGTCGTGCAGGAGCGCAGCGAGCCGACCGGCGACGGACGGCGGGCTCGACATGATCTCCTCCCCCATACTCCCGGCATTCCACATCACGGCACGGGTCGTTTCGGCGCTGTCGTCGTCCGCCTGCGACAGGACTCCCTCGACCCAGCGCCGCAGGCGTGCCTGGGCCGTCGATTCCTTGCTCATCTGATGCGCGACGTAGCTGTGCAACCGATCGGTGCCGTCTTCGAGGATGGCGGCGACGAGTGCGTCCTTCGACGGAAAATGCCGATAGAACGCCTCGTTCGACAGCCCGGCCTCCGCCACGATGTCCGCGACCCGCGGCCGGGAGGTGGTGCCGGTTCGGCCCATCACCTCTCGGCCTGCATCGAGCAGCCGACGAACCTCGCTGGCGTAGTTGGCTTCCCGCTTCGCCAGCGACCGTGCGGCGATCCGGCTCGCGAGGCCGCCAACCGGGTCGGTGCTCATGGCCGCGCGGCGGCGTGCGCCATGCCGGCGCAGATACCGCCGTCGACCAGGATGTCGACCCCATTGAGATAGCTCGCCTCGTCCGACAACAGGAATGCGACGACCGCGGCGACCTCGTCCGGCCTGCCGCCGCGGCGCAGTGGTGCGACCTGCAGCATCGCCGCCATATTCGGGTTGCTCGCGGCCTCCTGCCGGCCCTGCGGTGTATCGATAATTCCCGGCGAGACCGAACACACCCGCGCGCCGACCGGCCCGAGGCGCACGGCCTCGCGCTGAACGAACCGCGCAACCCCGTATTTCGCCCAGGCGTACGCCAGCCCCGGAAGTTCCACCTCCGGACCGATCGCGGCGTGCACCCGGTCCAGGAAGTCCTCGTGCAGCGGATCGTCGAGTGCGGCCGCGGTCGCATCGTCGGGTGCGAAATTGCCCATCTTTGCCGCCATCGACGCGAAGCAGACCATGGCGGTGCCGTCGGTCGCGAGTGGCCGCAGCGCCTCGGTAAGCACTGCGGTGCCGACCAGGTCGACGGTGAAGATGCGTCGCCAATCGGCCATCGTCGGCGAGATTCCCGCGACGTGCGCAACCGCCCGCAGCGTGCCCAGCTGGGCCGCTCGTTTGGCGAGCTGTGCCACGCCGGCCCGGTCGGTGATATCGAGCGCCATCGTTTCGACCGCTGCTCCCCCGGCCACACGCAGCTCCCCGGCGGCGGACTCGAGCGTCGCGCCGTCCAGATCGACGAGGAGCAGGTGGTCCACGGTGGCGGTCAGGCGACGGGCGCACTCGAGGCCCATCCCGCGCCCGGCCCCGGTCACAATTCCGACGGTGCTCATACGCCACCACCCGGCGCCGCCCAACAAGTCTGCAGCCCCGGCTCGGCGGCGCGGGTCACCAGTTCGATCAGCAGGCCCCACGGGCTCCGGTGAAAAGTGAAAAATGGCACGCCATCCGGGCCGGAGCGGGACGCCTCGCACAGGAAGCCCTGGCGTTCCAGATCCGCCGCATCTGCGGCGACATCATCGGACCAGTACCCGACGTGATGGATGCCCGGGGCCGCCGACCACATCGTGCCCGGAATCTCACGGACCAGTTCGAGCCGCGGAACGGTGATCGAGTACGCGCACTTCAGGTCGAGGACCGCCGGCCCGTCGGGCAGCGTGACATCGACCCGGCCGCCGACCTCGGGTCCCCATTGGTAGCCAAACAGCACACCCAACTGCTCGCGAGTGGCCACCATGTCAGTGGTGACGATACCCAGGTGGAACAGGTCCGCAGCATTCATCGCAATACCTCCGAAACCATCTTCGTCGAACTCAGAATTGCGTTCTGGATCATGAGAAGCATATTCTCATTCATGGAGAGGAGAAGCAAATGGCGTGGGACTTCGAAACCGACCCGGAATTTCAGGCGAAACTGGACTGGGCAAACACATTCGTGCGCGAGGAGGTCGAGCCACTCGACCTGGTCTTTCCGCACCAACAATTCGTGCCGCTCGACGGCGCGCGACGCAAAATAATCGATCCACTCAAGGCTGAGGTGCGTAAGCAGGGCCTGTGGGCCACACACCTGGGCCCCGACCTCGGCGGCCAAGGTTTCGGCCAGCTCAAGCTCGCACTGCTCAACGAGATCCTGGGGCGCTCGTCCTGGGCCCCGATCGTGTTCGGCTGCCAGGCACCCGACACCGGCAATGCCGAGATCATCGCGCACTTCGGCACCGACGAGCAGAAGGAGCGCTACCTGCGCCCGCTGCTGGAGGGCGAGGTGTTCTCGTCCTACTCGATGACCGAACCGCAGGCGGGCGCCGACCCGGCACAGTTCACCACCCGCGCCGTCCGCGACGGTGACGACTGGGTGATCAACGGGTGGAAGTTCTTCTCGTCCAATGCCAAGACCGCGTCGTTCCTGATCGTGATGGTGGTGACCGACCCCGACGTCAGCGCCTACAAGGGCATGTCGATGTTCCTGGTGCCCACCGATACGCCGGGCGTGGAGATCGTCCGTAATGTCGGCCTGTACGGCGAACCGATGAACGGTGGCTCGCACGCGCTGATCCACTACAACGATGTCCGCGTGCCGAATTCGGCACTGCTCGGCGGTGCAGGCCAGGCGTTTGCGATCGCGCAGACTCGTCTCGGCGGAGGCCGGATCCACCACGCCATGCGCACGATCGGCCTGGCGCAGAAGGCCATCGACATGATGTGCGAGCGCGCGCTGAGCCGCGAGACGGCCGGCAGCAAGCTGTCCGACAAGCAGTTCGTGCAGGGCTACATCGCCGATTCCTACGCTCAGCTCGTCCAGTTCCGGCTGTTCGTGCTGTACACGGCGTGGGAGATCGACAAGTACAACGACTACAAGAAGGTCCGTAAGGACATCGCCACAGCGAAGATCGTCATGCCGACGGTTCTGCACGATATCGCTTGGCGCGCAATGCAAGTACATGGCGCACTCGGCACCACGAACGAGATGCCGTTCTTCACGATGATCCACGGCGCCGGCGTGATGGGACTTGCCGATGGTCCGACCGAGGTGCACAAGGGCACCGTCGCCAAGCAGGTGCTGCGCGACTACGAGCCCACCGACGACGTCTGGCCGACCGAGTGGATTCCACGCAAGCAAGAGGCGGCGCGCGCGAAGTTCGCCGAATACCTCGAACACGAAGTAGGGAACCTGTGATCGATACACAACGCCTCGCCGATTGGATGGACGAGCAGGGCCTGCCCGGTAAGGGTGAGCCGCTCGAGGCCCGATTCCTCTCCGGCGGAACGCAGAACGAAATTTACGAGATCACCCGCGGCGACGAGCGCTGCGTCATCCGGATTCCACCGGAGGCCGCGCCCGCCAACCGGGACGACGGCATCATGCGCGAGTGGCGCATCATCGAGGCCCTCGACGGCACCGATGTCCCGCACACCAAGGCCATTGCGCCGTGCTCGGACAAATCTGTGCTGGGGCGGTCGTTCTACCTGATGGGGTTCGTCGACGGCTGGTCGCCGATGGAGTTCAAGAAGTGGAAGGAACCCTTCGTCTCCGACCCGGAAGCGCGGCGCGGACTCGCCTTTCAGCTGGCCGAGGGCATCGGCCTGCTGTCCAAGGTCGACTGGCGCGCGAAGGGCCTGCATGACCTCGGCCGCCCGGACGGGTTCCACGACCGCCAGGTCGACCGGTGGACCACCTTCTTCGATCGCATCAAGGGTCGCGAACTCGACGGCATGGACGTTGCCACCGATTGGTTGCGCACGCACAAGCCGCTCGACTTCATCCCCGGCCTGATGCACGGCGACTACCAATTCGCGAACGTGATGTTCAAAGAGGGTGCCCCGGCACAGCTCGCCGCCATCGTCGACTGGGAGATGGGCACGGTCGGCGACCCGAAGCTCGACCTGGCCTGGATGATCCAGGGCTGGCCCGAGGACACCAACGCGCCCGAGGCCGAGACGTCGAGCTACGTCGACATGCGAGGCATGCCGTCGCGTGCGGAGATGGTGGCGCACTACGCCGAGGTGTCCGGACGCCAGGTCGACGACCTCGACTACTACCTCGTGCTGGCGAAGTGGAAGCTCGCCATCGTCCTCGAGCAGGGTTTCCAGCGCGCTGGCGACGACATCAAACTGCAATCGTTCGGGTCCATCGTGCCGAGCCTGATGCGTTCGGCCGCCGACCTCGCCGAGTCCACCGAGTACAACTCATGAGCGAGGTCGACGATACGGTGGCGCAACGCCGCGAACTCGTCACCGAGCGGCGCGGCGAGGTGCTCGTCGTGCGGATCAACCGCCCAGAGGCGCGAAACGCGTTGACCGCGAATGTCATGCGGGGCATCGGCAGCGCGATCGTCGAGGCCGAGTCCGATGCCGGCATCCGCGCGGTGATTCTCACGGGAACGGGCGATCGCGCGTTCTGTGCCGGGATGGACCTGCGTGCGTTTGCCAAGGGCCAAGACCTCAGCGGCAACGAGGACTTTCTCCGGCTCACGCGTGGCGAGGTCACCGTTCCGGTGATCGGCGCAGCGAATGGCTCGGCCGTCGGCGGCGGGCTCGAACTGCTCCTCGGCTGTGACCTCATCATCGCCGCGGCGGACGCGAAGTTTGCGCTGCCCGAGGTCAAACGAGGGCTGTTCCCCGGTGGTGGCGGCACGTTCATCGGCACGCGAATTCCCTTGAGCGTGGCGCTGGAGATGACCATGACCGGCGAGCCGATCGACGCGGCTCGCGGTTACGAGGTCGGGTTGGTGAACGCCGTCGTTCCGGCGGCGGACGTGCTGGCGACTGCGATCCAGTACGCCGAGCGCATCGCCGCCAACGCTCCCCTCGGGGTTGCCGCATGCAAGGAGCTGGGCCGCCTGGCCGCGACGGACCTCGATCGAGCGCGAGAGCGGGAAAGCCATTGGCAGAAAGTGGTTTTCACCAGCGCCGACGCCAAGGAAGGCGCCGTCGCGTTCATGGAGAAGCGGGCACCCGCCTGGCAGGGCAGGTAAGCCGAGATGCGCGCCGTCGTCTGCCCGTCCTACGGGCCGCCCGAGGTTGTCCGCGTCGAGGATCTGCCGTCGCCCGAGCCGCAGTCGGGTCAGGTGCGCGTCCGGGTGGGCGCGGCGGCGGTCAACTTCCCGGACGTCCTCGTCATCGCCGACAAGTACCAAATCAGCGTGCCGCCACCCTTCGTGCCGGGCAGCGAGTACGCCGGTGAGGTGATCGAAATCGGGCCCGAGGTGACCGAACTCGCCGTCGGTGACCGGGTCAGCGGAACCGGAATCGTCGGTGCCTTTGCCGAGGAGATTGTCGCTGCGGCCGCCAAGCTCAACCGAATCCCCGACGGCGTCGACGACCGCATCGCGGCCGCTTTCGGTGTCGCGCACCGGACGGCATATCACACGCTGCGCTCGGTGGCCCGGCTCGAGCCAGGCCAGCGACTGCTTGTCCTCGGGGCAGGCGGCGGCGTCGGACTTGCCGCGGTGCAGCTCGGGTCGGCGCTCGGCGCCTCCGTCACCGCGGTGGCGTCGTCGCAGGAGAAGCTCGATGCCGCAGCGTCGTACGGCGCAGCGCACCTGATCAACCATCGCGACGGTGATCTGCGTTCGGCGCTGCGCGAGGCCCTGCCGGATGGCGCGGATGCGGTGGTGGATCCGGTCGGCGGCGACCTGTCCGAGCCGGCGCTGCGCGCGCTGCGGCGCGGCGGCCGATTCGTCACCGTCGGCTTCGCTTCGGGCACCATCCCGCGCATCCCGCTCAATCTCGTCCTGGTCAAGGGTGTGCAGATATTGGGCTTCCAGTTCCAAGACATCGATCCGAAGGAATTGCGCCGCAACGAGGATGAGCTCATCGAGCTGTTGCGCACCCAGCGTGCGGTGCCGCATATCGGGGCGAGGTTCGCGCTCGATGATGCGGCGCAGGCGCTGCGCCTCGTGGCGGACGGTAATGCAGTCGGCAAGGTGCTCATCGAATTCGATTCCCACCGAAGGGGCTAGCGTTATGGGTCTGTCTGGCTTGGCCGGCAAGGTCGTCGTTGTCGCCGGCGGCGCGACCGGTATCGGCGCCGCGACCGCGCGCCGACTCGGTGCCGAGGGATGCCGGGTCGTGGTGGGTGACCTCGACCCGACGGCTGCCGAGCAGACGGCCGCCGACATCGCCGGAGTGGGTGGCACGGCCGCCGCCTTCGGTTTCGACCTCGCCGATCCCGACTCGATAAACAGATTGTTCGAGGGCGCGATCGCGAGTTTCGGTGCGGTCGACCTGCTGTTCAACGTGGGCGCGGACATGCGGGCCCTGCGCGGCGACTCCGACGTGCTCGACATCGAACTCGAAACGTGGGATCGCATCATGACCGTGAACTTGCGGGGGTACCTGCTCACCATGCGCGCCGCGATTCCCCACATGCTCGCCCGCGGTGGCGGTGCAATCGTCAACACGTCCTCCGCGGCTGCCTTCCAGGGCGAACCGCGCCGACCGGCCTATGCCGCGGCCAAGGCCGGCATCGGCGCGCTCACCCGCCACGTCGCCTCCGGCTGGGGGAAGGACGGAATCCGCTGCAACGCAGTCGCACCGGGCTTCACCGCGACAGAGACGATCCGGTCCGCGCCACAATGGCCGGCTCTCGAGGCGGGGGCGCTGAAACGAATGCGGAGCCCGCGGGTCGGCGAAAGCGATGACGTCGCAGCAATGGTCGCCTTCCTCATGTCCGACGACGGCGCCTGGATAACCGGTCAGGTCCTCAACGTCGACGGCGGCACAATCCTGCGGTGACGCTCCGCGATCGACCCATCCGAGCGGCGTCGTCGATCGTTAACGGGTAATTCTCCCCATCGACCGCTCAGCGGCTCCGGTTCATGCTTTCTCCAGGACAGGATCCCGCCGGGATGTCACCCATCACCGACGGAATCGCCGTGATTCAGGGAAGAGGCACGATCATGAACACCACCCACAGCAAGTCGAAGCGGCGAATCGCGGCATTGGGGGTGGCGGCAGCCGCCGCAATCGCACCCGCCGTGATGTTCGTTGGGGCAGGAACCGCGCTCGCCGACGATTGCAACGGCGGCGCCTTGCAGGGCAGTTACTACTGTTCGCCGCGACCGGATACTCCGTCCCCCGCCCCGGGGTTGACGTACACGCCGTCGCAACCGCCATTCGGATACAACAACCTGCCGCAGTGCTCGGGCGGCACTCTCGCCGCCATCGGAGGTCTGATCAGCGGCGATGGCTGCACCTAGCAGCTGAACCGAGGGTGGCCCGGTCCACACGGCCCGGGCCACCCTCGTTTTGCAGCTTGGGAACGATCACATCGCCGAGACGAGATCCGCGGTGCTCGGGAACTTGGCATGCGCTGCGCCGCAGAAGGATTCGAACGCATCGATCGGGAAGCCCGTGCCGACCGCCGCGAGTGCGCGGGACTTGAACGCGCGCGCCGCGACACTGAGTCGATGCTGGGTCGGCGCGCAACGGCGGCCGAGTTCGTTCGGCAGGCGGTCGCCCCAGAGGCGAACCTCGTAATCGGCGTCGTCGAGCGCGGCGAGCATCCCCTCGCGCACCCGCACGTCCGTTTCGAACATGCTCGTCGAGACGGCGATCGCCTGCGGCATCGGGCCATGGTCGGGTGAACCGAGGGACTCTTCGAGTTCGAGCGGCGTCGCGCCGAGGATCTGCAGCGGACGCACGTCGCCGAGCTCACGGACGTGGACGGTGACGTCCCAGCCGGCCATCATCCGGTCGTAGAGCCAGCCACCGGCGTACTGCACCACTTCGGCAGTCGTCGGGGCGATGATCGCCAGGCGGTACCTCAGTTCGTGCTTTCGTGCGAGAGCTCTAACGCTAGCGAGCGAATGTACTCCTTGAAGACGTTCTTCAGTGGAATCGATGGATCGAGCAACCATGATGTTTCCATCCCGTTGATGAAGGCGACAATCTCCACGGCCTTGGTGGCCGCATCCAGGTCCGCTCGATACCGACCCTCCAGCTGACCTCGTCGCAAGAACTCGGCGACGCTGTCGACTGCGAAGCGGTACCGCGCCTGTAGGCGGTCATGCAGCGGCGCGTCGGGTTCGAGATTCTCGACCAGGAGGACTACGTACATTCCCACCAGGTCGGGAGATCGTTCGAACCGTTGCACAACCCGCTCGATCTCCTCGAGGAGATCACCCGAGCGGTTTGCATGAACATCGTCGTCGATGTCACGAGCGTCTAGCACTGCATGCAGCAACTGGTCCTTCGACTCAAAATGATGCAGCAGTCCTGCGGGGCTGACGCCGGCCGCCGACGCTATCTGTGCGAGCGTCGTGCCACGCCACCCGTTTCGCGCAAGCAGGCGCTGCGCGACGATCAGGATGCGCTGTTTACGATCCTCGCCTTTGGCGAGCAACGTGGCATATGGCCGTTGATCGGACACCGAATACCTCTACTTCGACAGACCTACCGAACACACAGTAGGTCGGTTTCCCGCATGTGACAAGAGTCGCACCCGGATTTTTTCATGGCTCAGCTCACACGCCGAGTACTCGGTCCACTCACAGTCCGAGCGATTTGGCAATGATTGTGCGCATCACCTCGCTGGTACCTGCGTAGATCCGGGCCACCCTCGCATCGGTGTACAGCCGCGCAATCGGGTACTCCATCATGTAGCCGTACCCACCGAAAAGCTGCAGGCAGCGGTCGACGACCCGGCCCTGCAACTCGGTGCAGAAAAGCTTCACCTTCGCCGCGTCGGCGCCGGACAGCTCGCCCTCGACAAGCTCGGCGACAGCAGCGTCGACCATCGTCTGGGCGGCCTCGAGCTCGGCCGTCATGCCCGCGAGCTCGAACTTGGTGTTCTGGAAGGACGCCACCGGTTGACCGAAGGCCTTACGTTCCTTGGTGTACTCGATCGTCGCGGCGACCGCCGCCTTCGCCTGGGCAACCGAACCGACCGCGACCGTGATGCGCTCCTGCGGGAGATTGTGTCCGAGGTAGCCGAACGCCGCGCCTTCCGCACCCAGCAGGTTGGCCGCCGGCACCCGCACGTCGTTGAACGACAACTCGACCGTGTCCTGCACCCGGCAGCCCATCTTGTCGAGTACCCGGCCACGCTCGAACCCGGCCATCCCGTCTTCGACGACGAGCAGGCTGAGCCCGGCGCGGCGGTTGTCCGGGTCGGTCGACGTCCGGGCCACTACGATCACGAGATCGGCGAGCAGACCACCGGTGATGAATGTCTTCGCGCCGTTGAGCACGTAAAGGTCGCCATCCCGCACCGCCGTGGTGCGAACCCCGGCCAGGTCCGAGCCGGTGCCGGGCTCGGTCATCGCGACCGCGGTGAGTAGCTCCCCCGTCGCCAGACCAGCGAACCACCGGCCGCGCTGCTCCTCATTCGCGTACTCCAGGAAGTACGGCAGAATCACGTCGAGCTGGGTACGTACCGTGCCCAGGGTGACCAGGGCACGGGCCGCCTCCTCCTGCAGCACCGCGTTGTAGCGGTAATCCGGCAGCCCACCACCGCCGTATTCCTCGGGGATTGCCACACCGAGCATGCCGAGTGATCCGAGCTGCTTGAAGACCTCGCGTGGAATCTGACCGGCCTTCTCCCAGGCCGGATAGTTCGGTGCCACTTCTTTTTCCACGAACTTCCGGGCCAGTTCCCGGAATGCCTCATGGTCGGCGGTGTACAGATGTCGGCGCAAGGTCAACTCCCACTGTGCGTTTCGTCGTTTGTATCGGCGGTGCCATAGCTGGGACCGATGGCTCCGCGCACCCGCAGGCCGGTAATGGCCGCGGGGTCGAAGCCGAGTTCGGTCAATATGACATCGGTATGCTCGCCCAGTCCGGGGACGGCGCCCATCTCGTATTCGAAGCCGCTGATGATCGCCGGTGGCAACAGCGCCGGAATCGGCCCGGCCGAGGTCTCCACCTGCCGCCACCGGTCGCGTGCGGTCAACTGCGGATGCGCGAGCACATCGGTCGTCGTGTTGTATCGCGAGTTCCCGATGCCCGCGTCGTCGGCGATCTTCTGCACGTGGTCGAGATCGTGCTGGGCGCACCACGCTCCGATCGCCTCGTCGAGCACCGCGCGGTTCGCGACCCGGTCACTGTTCGTGGCGAATGTCGGGTCGTCGGCAAGGTCGTTGCGGCCGATGATGTCTCGGGCCAGCCGCTGCCATTCACGGTCATTCGTCGTGCCGAGGATCACGGTCTGCCCGTCGGCGGTGCGGAAGGCGCCGTAGGGCGCGACCGCGGGCGAACTCATGCCGAGTGGCTGCTGCTCGATACCGGAATGCTGGGTGTAGGTGAGTGGGTAGCCCATGAGATCCATCATGGTGTCGAACAGGCTCACCGTGATGGGACCGGTCGTAGCCGCGCCGCTACGCTGCCTGCCGCACAGCGTCGCCAGGATGGAGATGGCCGCGTACAGCCCGGTCGAGATATCCGCCACGGGCGGACCGGGTTTGGCCGGCTGGTCCGGCGTACCGGTTACCGAGCATGCCCCGGATTCCGCCTGAATCAGCAGGTCGTATGCACGCTTGTGAGACAACGGGCCGCCCTGGCCGTATCCGTCGATCTCGACCGAGATCAGATCGGGGTAGCGCTGCTTCAGCCCCGAACCGGCGAGCCCGAGCCTCGCCATGGCGCCCGGGGCCAGATTCGAGACGAGCGCATCGGCGCCATCGAGCAGCCGGTGCAGCACCTCGAGGCCCTCCGGCGACTTGAGATTCAGCGTCACCGACTCTTTGCCGCGGTTGGCCCAGACAAAGTGCGCCGCAAGGCCATTCACGACTGTGTCGTAATCGCGGGCAAAGTCCCCGCCCTTCGGGTTCTCCACCTTGATCACCCGCGCGCCGAAATCGGCGAGCACGCGCGTGCACATCGGCGCGGCCACCGCCTGCTCGAGGGTGACCACGGTGATACCGGCGAGCGGCCCCGCAGCGGAGGCTGCGGGGCCGGCCGGTGCCGAAGAATCCGGCATCACATCACCATGCCGCCATCCACCGGCAGCACCTGCCCGGTCACAAAGGACGCCGCGTCGGAGGCAAGGAACACGAACGCGCCGGCAACCTCCGAGGGCTCGGCCCAGCGCCGCAACAGGATTCGGTTGAGCATCGTCGCCGCGAACTTCTCGTCGGTGCGGATCGTGTCCGTCATCGGTGTCGCTGCGAGCGGAGCCAGCGCGTTCACACAAATTTGCTTGCGCGCGAGCTCGCGGGCGAGCGATTTGGTGAGACCGATGATGCCGGCCTTCGCCGCCGAGTAGTTCACCTGGCCGAGCGTGCCGACGATTCCCGCCGACGACGTCACGTTGATGATGCGCCCGGTGCCGTCTGTCGGCAGGAACGGCAGCGCCGCCTGCGAGCAGTTGAAGGCGCCCAGCAAGTGCACCTCGTACAACTTGCGCATGCTGTCGGCGGATGTGGCGCCGAACATCGCCGGGTCGGTCACACCTGCGTTGTTCACCACGATATGCAGCGAACCCGAACCGAGACCCGCAGCGCGGGCCACCGCCGCGTCGGCCGACTCCCGATCGGTCACGTCGAGACCAATGCTGTCCGCCTTGCCGCCATTTGCCGAAATCCGCTCTGCGACTGCGGCAGCCGCATCGGGATTGACATCCGTGACCAGCACGGTGGCACCGGCGTCGGCGAGCGCCTCGGCCACCGCCGCGCCGATACCGCCCGCGGCGCCGGTCACCAACGCCACACGCCCGGTCAGATCGAATAGCGATTTCTTCTCGGCCATCTAGTAGCTCCTCGGCATTCCCATGACATGAGATCCCAGATAGTTCAGGATCATTTCCTGGCTGATCGGCGCAATCTTCATGACGCGTGCCTCACGGAAGTACCGCGCGACGTTGTATTCCTCGGAATAGCCCATGCCACCGTGGGTCTGTATCGCACGGTCCGCGGCTGTGAACCCGGCATCGGCGCACAGGTACTTCGCCGTGTTCGCCTCACGGCCACAGGGCTTTCCGTTGTCGTAGAGCCAGGTCGCCTTGCGCAGCACCAATTCGGCGGCATCGAGATGCGTGAGCGAATCGGCGAGCGGGAACTGGATCCCCTGGTTCATCCCGATCGGGCGATCGAAAACGACGCGTTCGTTGGCGTACCGCACGGCCCGGTCGAGCGAGACGCGGCCGAGGCCGAGCGCCTCGGCGGCAATGAGCATGCGCTCCGGGTTCAGCCCGTCGAGCAGGTACTGAAAACCCTTGCCCTCCTCGCCGACGCGGTCCTCGACGGGAATTCTCAAGTCATCGATGAACAACTCGTTCGACGACACCGCATTGCGGCCCATCTTGCGGATCGGCCGGATATCGACGTGGTCGCGATCGAGGTCGGTGAGGAACAGCGTCATGCCGTCGGTCTTCTTGGTGACCTCGTCGTAGCGCTGGGTCCGGGTAAGCAGCAGGATCTTCTCCGACTCGAGCGCCTTGGAGATCCACACCTTGCGTCCGTTGACGACATAGTGCTCGCCATCCCGCCGGGCGAAGGTCGTGATACGCGACGTGTCGAGCCCGGCACCGGGCTCGGTCACCCCGAAGCACACGTGCAGATCACCGTTCACGATCCGTGGCAATGTCCGCTGTTTGAGCTCTTCAGAACCGTGTTTTACCACCGGATGCATCCCGAAGATGGACAAGTGGATCGCGGTGGCAGCGTTCATGCCACCGCCGGAGCGCGCCACCTCCTCGAGGATCAGCGATGCCTCGGTGATCCCCATCCCGTGCCCGCCGTACTCCTCCGGGATCGTGATGCCGAGCCAACCGCCATCGGCGATCGCCTTGTAGAACTCGTGCGGGAACTCGTGCGCGAGATCCTTCTCCATCCAGTACTGATCGTCGAACTTGCGGGCCAGCTCGGCCACCGAGGATCGGATCAGCTGCTGATCCTCGCTCAGCTCGAAGCTCATTCCCTCGCTGTTCATCTGCTCCGTCACGCCGCTCCTCGGAATCGGGTTGCGAAATCGTCCAACGTCATTGGCGTTGTCCTTAGCTCAGCTGGTCAGTCCGAAGCGGGGAGCGCCTTGGCGGCTTTGATGGTCATCGGTACGCCATCGCAGGACAACTCCCCGGTACCGGGTGCGGTGCAGAGCAACTCGACGGTCTCGTCGGCATCGACATACCGTTTGCCGATCAGCGTCGCCGGGTTTGTGAGCCCCTTGGTGTCCGGCCGCCCGGGAGGCGCGGCCACCATCGGCGCACCGCCACAGGCGATCTCGGGCGTGCGATCCGCCGGGAGGCGAACCACCACAACGCGCGTCGTGCAGACGGTGCTTGCGAGCTGGCTTCCGGACTTCAGTGCCGGAGTGGTCATGACCGGTCTCCCTTCTCGATTCGATCGGAGATTGCAGCGAATTCGAACGACTGGCGCGCCATCCAGAACCGCAGGAACCCGGTCAGTGAGTAGCGCAGGTAGATCGCCGCACCCGCGATACCCACCGAAACGCCGAGAATCGCCAGAATGATCGCGTCACGCTGAACGAGCGGGTTGGACGTGGTGTGCGACATGAAGTAGGCGATGATGCCGATCACCGGGCCGGCGAGCATCATCGTGAGGCCGAGTCGCAGCCACAGGCTCGACCGTCCGCTGGACGGGTCCGGGATCTTCAGTTCGGACAATTCGCGAGTGAATCGGTCGGCTCGCGATTCGGTCGAGGTCATATGGAGCTCCCAAGATAGAGGTTTGCAAGTTCGGTGCGGAAACCACCGTCGGGGTGGCCTTGTTGTTGGATCCGACCACGCACCATGACGGCGGCGTGGTCCGCGATATCGAGTACCGCCGAGGCGAACTGCTCGACGACCAGCACCGCGACACCTTGGCGGGCGATTTCGGCCACCTGCTCGTAGAGCTCGCCGACGATCAAGGGCGCCAAGCCCATCGACAGTTCGTCGAGCAGCAGGACGGCAGGATCGGTTGCCAGCCCGCGAGCGAGCGCGAGCATCTGCTGCTCGCCGCCCGACATCGTGCCGGCCGTCTGCGAAGCGCGCTTCCCGAGGATCGGGAACCGCGAAAACGCGATCTCCTCGATTTCTTCGCGCTTCCGACCGGTGTAGGTCATCATCTGCAGGTTCTCCCGGACCGAGAGGTTCGGGAACACGCCGCGGCCTTCCGGGATGAGGCAGACACCGGCGCGAGCAAGGTCACGCAGCGCGACTCCCGTGACGTCTCGGCCGCCGAGCATCAGATGGCCGGACGACACCGGGTGCACACCGGCGGCCACCTTCAGCAGGGTCGTCTTGCCGGCACCGTTGGGTCCCAGCAGGGCAACAACCTGGCCGGCCGCCACACTGAGATCGATGCCGTGCAGGACGGTGATCTCGTCATAGGCCGCGCGCACACCGCGCAACTCGACGATCGGCATCATGCTGCCCCCAGGTAGGCGGCGAGCACCTTCTCGTCGCGACGGATGACCGCAGGCGGACCGCTCGAGATGATCCTGCCCAGATCGAGCACGTACACCTGATCGCACACGTTCATCACCAGTTCCATGTCGTGTTCGACCAGCAGGACCGCTGCTCCGTCGTCGGCCAGCCCGCGCAACAGCGTGGCGAACCGCTCGGTCTCTTCCGGATCCTGGCCTGCCGCAGGTTCGTCGAGCAACAGCAGCCCGGGCTGGGTCGCCATCGCCCTGGCCACCTCGACCAGTCGGCCCATACCGGTGGAGAGGTTGTCCGCGCCGACGTCGGCGACCTCACGAAGTCCGACCCGATCGATGATTCCATCGACGAATTCAGCGGCGCCGCGTCGTTTGGCGCCGAGTTCCGCGGCGACGAGCAGATTGTCCCGTACCGTCAGCCGCCCGAAGAGCTCGAGCCGCTGGAAGGTGCGGGCCAATCCCAGCTTCGCGCGGTGCGCAGGACCACTGCGGGTGACGTCGTGCCCGTCGAGGGTGACGCGTCCGGTCAACGGTCGGCGGAGTCCGCCGATAACGTCGAACAGCGTGCTCTTGCCGGCACCGTTGGGCCCGATGAGCCCCGTGATCTTGCCGCGTTCGGCAGCCAGCGCAACGTCGTCGAGCGCCTTGCTCCCACCGAACGCGACGCTGACCCCACTAACCTCGAGTAGTGACGGCACGGTTCAGCACCTCCTCGTCCTCGGGCTGCCAGTCTCGCTCGATGCCCCACCATTCCACCGGAATCTCCGCATCCGCCGATGGCTTCTGGCGCATCGATACAAAGCCTTGCACCGCCAACCCGCCGAGCGCCGCAATTCCAAAGAAGACGTAACCGTTGATGACATCGTTGAGCCGCAGCAGCCACGCCACCACGAAGATGGCGACGTACGCGACCACGGCGGTGCGGTTGCGGAACACCGGATCCCAGTCCTTCCGCATGGTCGCGATCGCACCCTGGCTGATGATTCCGCCGGCAAACGCGATACCGAGCAGGCCCGGCACCACCGCGACGAGATCCGCCGTCCCGGGCCACAACGCGACGACCGCGGCGAACGGCCCGGCAAGCATTGTGCCCGTGAAGAATCCGTCACCCACCGCACCCAGGCCGCCGATGACGGCGATCAGGAAGATCGGCAGGCCCGCCACGAAGTTGAACTGATCGGCCGTGACCGATTGCAACTGCATGCCATAGAGCGCGCCGCCGAGACCGGCGATACCCGCGCCCAGCGCGAACACCATGACCTTCGCGAGCAGCAGGTTGCCGCCGAGGGTGGCGTACGCCGCCTCACTGTCGCGTTGCGCGATCAGCTGCCGACCGAACCTGCTGTGCCGCAACGACGCCACAACCAGCGTCGCAAGAGCCAGGCAGACCGCGGAGAAGATGGTGACCTTCGCCGTGGAGTCGATATGGAAGCCGAACAGATTCGGCCCGACGAGATTTACCGAACCTTGATCGAAGATGGTGATGTCGACGCCGAACACACTGAACGACGGCATGGTGAAGATCCAGCGGTCGAGGATCACCGCGAAGGCCGCGGTGCCGAGCGCGAGGTACACCCCTGAGAGGCGCAGCGCCGGAATCGCGACCACCGCGCCGAATACGGCCGCGACCACGATGGCCGCGATCAGCGCCCACCACTGCCCCTGGCCGCCGAAGTACGCACAGGCGGCGGCGCCGATCCCGGCCATGCTGAGTTGGCACAGCGAGATCTGTCCGGCATACCCGGCCAGCGGCACGAACGACAGCGCAATGATGCTCATCGGGAAGATCAGCCCGAAGGAGATCAGGTCCGACTCGGTGAGCACGGTCGCGAGCACGACGCCGAATGCGATGATCACGGCACCGAAGATCACCGTGCCGCGGATGGTTGGCAGCGGAACCTTGGTGAGCCGATAGGCACGGCCGCGCAATCGCCCATGCGGGAAGATCAGCAGCGCAGCGAACAACAGCAACGCCGGCGCGGCCAACCGCAAGCCCGGCAAATAGGGATTCTGCGGCAGGTAACCGGCCAGATAACTCTCCAGGCACCCGACGACGATTGCGCCGACGAACGTCATCGGCAGGTTCTTCAGCCTGCCGAAGATCGCCGCGGTGTAGGCGCTCACGATCAGCAGCGACAGTTGCATGGCGTCCAGCGCGACCGACGAGGCGATGAGGACGCCGCCGATCGCGGCAAGCTCGGTGCCCAGAACCCACGCCACCCGGTTGGCCCGGACCGGATCGGCGCCGGTGAGACCCACCAGCGACCGGTCGTCCACCGTGGCGCGCATTTCTGTGCCGATGCGGGTGTTGAACATCAACACGCGAAGGCCGATCGCCACCGCAATGGCGATGATCATCGTGACGCCCTGATGCCAGCTGACGGTCGCCGAGCCGAGGTGGATCGATGACTTGTCGGCGAAGAAGGCCGGCAGCGAACGCGAGACATTCGGATCCCAGATCCACCGCGACAGCGCGATCAACGCGCTCAACAACGCGATCGTCATGACAAGTTTCTCGGCGTCACCCAGACTCTGCACTGGCCGCAGCGCCTTCTCCACAAGGAGACCGAAGCCGGGTGCCAGGACGAAGAGCACGATCAGGATGCCGAGCCAGACCGGCAGGCCCCAGTCGACGGTCAGCTGCCAGTAGCTGAATGCCGCCATCATGCCGGTTGCGCCGTGCGCGAAGTTGAACACACCGGTGGTCGTGTACGTGACCACCAGGCCGCTACCGATGATCGCGTAAATCGAGGCCAGGGTCAGACCGACGATCCCGAACGTGAGGAACTTATCCATCTACTTCACGTCGTTCATCGTCTTGCCCACGTCGGCGAGGGTCATCGGAGTGCCATAGTTCTGCGTGTACTTGTAGGCCGGCATATCGCAGCGGTACGGACCGTTGTCCGGATGGAAGTCCGCGGCCACCCAGCCGTCCTTCGTCGCCTGCTCCGCGTTGTAGCACGGCGACGGCGGGGCCGGCTGTGCCAGATTCTGCGGCGCGGTCAATCCACCACCGGTCCAGGCGGTTTCGGACGCAGCCGCGTTGTAGACACAGGTGCGCGTCAGGTCGTCACCACAGCTCGCCGCAGCCTTCGCGAAGAGCAACCAGGACGACATCGCCCGGATCGCGGGCAGCGTGATCTGCGCATCGGGCGCGTACTTCTTGTACAGCTCCTTGACCTGCTTGGTGGCCGGTTCGTCGCTTTCCAGCGGCGCCACGCCACCAAGGTCTAGGACGTTGTTCTGGAACTCGGCCGATTTACCCGCAAGCTTGAGGAACTGTGCGTTGTACGCATTGTTGTTCGCATCGATCCAGTCGAGCTTGTAGTCCATGCCGGTGAGCACCGTCTCGAGCTTGACCAGCTGGTTGTAGTCGCCGTAGAACAGCAGACCCTTGACGCCCTCGCTCTTGATCTTCTGCGCGTACGGGGTCCAGTCGGAGACACCCATCGCCGGATACAGATCGTTGTAGACGAACGTGCCACCGGCCGCCTGCACGGATTCGAGAGCCTGCGCGCCAAGGTCTTTGGTGAGTGGTGAGTCACCATTGATGATGCCGATGGCGCCCGCCGAGGCCGGGTAGGCCTCCTTCATCAGCCACGACCGGAACTGGAAATAAGGGTCATAACCTGCGGTCTGACTCGGTGAGGCACTGATCTGAAGGTCGGCGCCGGTTGCCGTCGCCTGCACAGTCTGTGCCGGGAAGCTCGGCAGACCACAGTTCAGTCGCGTCTTGACACCGAGTCCGTCCAGCGCGCTGCCGCCACCGACGAGAGCGAAGTCCTCACTGCACGCGGCCACCATCTGCGCATTGGTCTCCATCAGCTTCGAATCGCGGGTGTTCGCGACGAGCTTGCGACCGTTGATGCCACCGAGTTCGTTGCACCACGAGGTGAAGACCTTCGCGGCGTCCACGAACTCCGAGTTCTTGGTGAAGCCCACATCGCTGAAAACGCCGACTTCGATCTGGCTGTCGGTCACGCCCTGTGTGGGCGAGCCCTTCGGCGATCCGGACTGGCAGACATCGGTGAGGTCGCCGAAATCAGCCGAAACCGCCGACGCGCCGGCCGAACCGCCGTCGCTTTCGGTGCTGGTCTCCGTACCACTGCGGCCGCTACAGCCCGCGAGCAGCAGCGCGGCTGCCGCGACGGCGACGACTATCCGCTTTCGTTTCACGTTTCCTCCTCTGCCGGCCGTCATCGGCCGGCCATGTGTGCCGGGAGGTCCGTCGCCCATGCCCCCCGTGCCCACTTCGGGCCACCGCAGTGACGTGCCTCTCACTACTAGGAAACTATCCTCTCGCTTTTGGAGAATCAACCTCTAGTTTCATGACAAGCGGGCAAAGCGGGCACAGCGACAGGCTCGGCGCCGGCGAGTCGGAACTCGCCGGCGCCGATATGTCCACCGGATTCGGGATGAGCGTCAGTTCAGGTCGTTCATGCTCTTCCCGACATCCGCCAGGGTCATCGGCTTGCCGTAGTCCTGCGTGTACTTGTACGGCGGGATGTCGCACCGGTACAGGCCATTGTCCGGCTTGAAGTCGGCCGGCTGCCAGCCCTCGGGGGTCACCTGCTCGACGTTGAAGCACGGCGACGGCTTGGTGTTGTCGCCGACATTGACCGGCGCATGCAGCCCGCCGCCGGTCCACTCCGTCTCCTTCAGGCCGTTCTCGTAGACGCACTTGCGCGTGAGCTCATCGCCACACGCCGAGGCCGCCTTGGAAAACAGCAGCCAGGCCGACATCGCGCGCAGCGCCGGGAAGGTGATGTTCGCATCCGGCGCGTACTCCGCGTACATGTCCTTGACCTGCTGCAACGCCGGAACCTGGTCGGCGAGTTCGATCGGCGCGAAGCCGCCGAGGTCGAGCAGATTGTTCTGGAACTGCGCCGACTTACCGAGCTGGTCGATGAATTCCTGGGAATAGTTGTTGTTGTTCGCGTCGATCCAGTCCAGCTTGTAGTTCATCCCCGTAAGGGTTTCCTCCAGCTTGGGAAGATGCTTCGGGTCGCCGAGGAAGATCAGACCCTTGACGCCCTTGTCCTTGAGCGCCTGCGCGTACGGGGTCCAGTCCGCGATACCCGACGGCGGATAGGCGTCCTGGTAGACAACCGTGCCACCGAGCGCCCGAACGACCTCGGTGCCCTGGTCGGAGAGGGTCTTGGTGACCGGCGCATCGCCGCGCAGGATCCCTATTGCGTTCGCGGAATCCGGGTAGGCCTCCTGCATAGCCCACTTCCGGAACCCGTAGTAGCTGTCGTAGCCGACGAACCGGCTCGGCGAGGCGTTCAGCTCGAGATCGGCGCCGATCGACTGCACCTGTGCGACCTGGGCGGGAAAGCTGGGCAGCAGGCAGTTGAGCCGCTCCTGCACGCCCAGGGAGTCGAATCCAGCGCCACCGCCGACGAGCGCGAAGTCCTCGCGGCACGCTTCGACCATCTGCTGGCGCACCGCCGTCAAATTCGTGTCGTGAGTGTTGGGCACCAGCTTGCGCCCATTGATTCCGCCGGCTTCGTTGCACCACGAGGTGAACACGTTGGCCGCGTCGACGAACTCGGGATTCTTGGTGAACCCGAGGTCGGTGAAGACGCCGACCGTGATGTCGTCCGCCGTGACGCCCTGCGCGGAGGCGGTCTTCGCGTCACCGGGGCCACAGACTTCCGATAGGTCGCCGAAATCGCCCGAAGCCGAACTGCTGCTGCTGCTCTTCGCGCCGCTGTCCTCGCTGCTCGCACCGCTGTCGTCGCTACGACCGCTACACCCCGCGACCAGCACCGTGATTGCTGCGAGAGCCACGAGTATTCGCCGTGGTTTCAACGTTTCCTCCTCCACTGGGCCGCCGATGCGTCCGGCCACTTCGTCGTGCGACGCCCGGGCACAATGAATGGCGGGCGAGCACTAATAGTGTGACGTGGCTCTCACTCATTGCAAGCACCATTTCGGAATCTGAGAATCGGAATTCTCGCCCCATCTCTGGTCCGATGCACACCGACAAGCGCGAGGTCGCGGTACCTCACGCCCCCGCAGAAGGCACTCGCCGGCGAAGCAGTTCGCACCCAGACGTTGACGAACCGATACTCGTCGTGGAAACCTATTGTTCAATATTGAGAATCCGATTCTCCTCAAGGAAGGAGTTCGTGCATGCGGCTCCCCCCGCTTCCCGCGGACGAATGGGACGACGAGACGCGCGCGGCGCTCGCCGGGATGATGCCGCGCGCGCGGCAGAACCCCGACGATGCCGGTACCGCGCTCGCGACGCTCGTACGGCACCCGGCGCTGACCAAGGCCTTTCTCGGCCTGAGCGTCCACCTGCTGTTCCGGTCGACTCTGCCCCCGCGCCTGCGCGAGCTCGCGATCCTGCGGGTGGCCTACCGACGCGACTGCGAATACGAGTCGGCGCACCACGTGGAGATGGCCGCCGAAGTCGGCCTCGACGCCGGCGAGGTCGCCGCCGCACAGCGTGGCGAGTCGGCGGACGACTTCGAGCGGGCGGTGCTGCGCGCAGTCGACGAGCTCGATGAAAAGTCGGCGATCACCGATTCGACTTGGGCCACTCTCGAGGCCCGGCTCGACGAGCGTCAGCTCATGGACCTGATCTTCACAATCGGCACATACAACACTATGGCCGTGGCCTACAACACTTTTGGCGTTAAGCCCGAACAGAAAGGTTAGACCTGTGGCGCACTTTCCGAAACCGGCCGCGGGCAGTTGGACCGAGAATTGGCCCGAACTCGGCACTGCACCCGTCAATTACAACGACTCCATCGATCCCGAGCATTACAAGCTGGAGCAGCAGGCGATTTTTCGCAAGCTCTGGCTGCACGTCGGCCGGGTCGAGCGGCTGCCCAAGACCGGCAGTTACTTCACCAGGGAGATGCCGTCCGTCGGACCGGGCACCTCGATCATCATCGTCAAGGACAAGGACGGCGAAGTCCGCGCCTTCTACAACCTGTGCCGGCACCGTGGGAACAAGCTGGTCTGGAACGACTACCCCAACGAAGAGGTCTCGGGCAGCTGCCGCCAGTTCACCTGCAAGTACCACGCCTGGCGGTACAGCACCAAGGGTGATCTGACCTTCATCCAGCAGGAAGACGAGTTCTTCGACGTGGACAAGGCCGACTACGGCCTCAAGCCCGTGAAGTGCGAGGTGTGGGAAGGCTTCATCTTCGTCAACTTCGACGACGAGGCCGGGCCGCTGGCCGACTATATGGGCGACTTCGGTAAGGGGCTCGAGGGCTACCCGTTCCACGAAATGACCGAGGTCTACAGCTACCGCTCGGAGATCAAGGCGAACTGGAAGCTGTTCATCGACGCGTTCATCGAGTTCTACCACGCGCCGATCCTGCATATGAAGCAGGCAACTCAGGAGGAAGCCGCGAAGCTGGCCAAGATCGGCTTCGAAGCGCTGCACTACGACATCAAGGGCATCCACTCGATGATCTCGTCCTGGGGCGGAATGTCTCCGCCCAAGGACCTGAACATGGTCAAGCCCATCGAGCGGATCCTGCACAGCGGCCTGTTCGGTCCGTGGGATCGTCCCGATATCAAGGGCATCCTGCCCGACGAGCTTCCCCCGGCCGTCAACCCGGCACGGCAGAAGACCTGGGGCCAGGACTCGTTCGAGTTCTTCCCCAACTTCACTCTGCTGCTGTGGGTGCCGGGGTGGTACCTCACCTACAACTACTGGCCGACCGGCGTGGACTCGCATATCTTCGAGGCCAACCTGTACTTCGTACCGCCGAAGAACACCCGTCAGCGACTGTCCCAGGAGCTGGCAGCGGTGACCTTCAAGGAATACGCGTTGCAGGATGCCAACACCCTGGAGGCCACTCAGACCCAGATCGGCACCCGGGCGGTCACCGACTTCCCGCTGTGCGATCAGGAGATCCTGCTGCGGCATCTGCACAAGACCGCGCACGATTTCGTGAACGAGTACAAGGAAGAAAAAGCCGCATCGAACGGCAAGACCAATGGGAGCGTCGCACATGTCTGAGACTTCGACGGCACTGCTGCCGCCCGAGTTCGCCGACCTGGAACGGTTCGGTGACTGGATCCTGGCCACCGAGCCGGAGCGCTACGCCAAGCGGCTGGCCTCCACCATGGACGAGATGCAGGACCTCTACGACGCCGGTATCGCGCGCCTCGAGGAGGTCATGGTGTACCTCGACGCCCGTTTCCCGCTGAACGACATGCCCGAGGATGCCAAGCGGCTGATGCACCTGATGCAGTCCGTGGTGATGGTGTCCTTCCCGATCGAGGTCTGGAAGCAGCCGCGCGTGCTCGACAGCGGCGCTGCCTGGGTGACCATCACCAAGGAGCCGGTGGTCTGACCCATGCTGACCCTGAAGGCAGCGGGGCTACTCGACGTCGATGCCGGCGAGATCATCACGCCGGGCATCATCCGCGTCGACGGAGATCGCATCGTCGGGGTCGGTGGCGCACCGGAAGGTGACGTCATCGACCTCGGCGACCTGATCCTCATGCCCGGCATGATGGACATGGAGGTCAACCTGCTCATGGGTGGCCGCGGCGAAAAGCCCGTCACCTCAATGGTTCAGGATGACCCGCCGCTGCGAATGCTGCGCGCGGTGGGCAATGCCCGCCGCACGTTGCGGGCCGGCTTCACCACGGTCCGCAACCTCGGCCTGTTCGTCAAAACCGGTGGCTACCTGCTCGACGTCGCGTTGGGAAAGGCGATCGACGCCGGCTGGGTCGACGGGCCGCGGGTGGTGCCCGCCGGGCACGCGATCACCCCCACCGGGGGGCATCTCGATCCGACGATGTTCGCCGCGTTCATGCCCGGCGTCCTCGAGCTCACCATCGAAGAGGGCATCGCCAACGGTGTCGACGAGGTGCAGAAGGCCGTTCGATACCAGATCAAGCATGGTGCCCAGCTGATCAAGGTGTGCGTTTCGGGCGGCGTCATGTCGCACACGGGAACTGCTGGTGCGCAGCACTACTCGTTCGACGAACTGTGCGCCATCGTCGACGAGGCGCATCGGCGCGGGCTGCGGGTCGCTTCGCATACGCATGGAGCCGAAGCCGTGAAGTCGGCCGTCAAGGCAGGCATCGATTGCATCGAGCACGGGTTCCTCGTCGACGACGAGGCAATCGCGATGATGGTCGACAACGGGACCTTCCTGGTACCCACGACCCGGTTGATCGATGGCATGGACATGTCGCACGCACCCGACGAGTTGAAAGACAAAGCGGCCGTGATGTTCCCGCAGGCACGCATTGCGGTCAAGAAGTGCTACGACGCCGGCGTGAAGATCGCTGTCGGTACCGACGCACCGGCCATCCCGCACGGCAAGAACGCCGACGAACTCGTCGCGCTCGTCGAACGCGGATTGCCCCCGCTTGCCGTGCTCCGGGCGGCGACCATCGTGGCCGCCGACTTGATCAACGTCACCGACCGCGGCCGACTGGCCGAGGGACTGCTCGCCGACATCGTCGGCGTGCCCGGAAACCCCATGGATGACATCACTGTCACCCAGAACGTGAAGTTCGTGATGAAAGGCGGGAAGGTCTTTGTCAACAACTGACGAAATCGTGGCCATCAATCAACTGCTGGCTCGGTATGCGGTCACCATCACACAAGGCGATATCGACGGGCTGATCGGAGTTTTCACCCCGGACGGCACGTACAGCGCCTTCGGTGACACATTCACGCTTGCCGAGTTCCCCGCATTGGTCGCCGCCGCCCCGAGCGGTTTGTTCATGACCGGCACCGCACTCATCAATCTTAACGGCGACACCGCGACCGGCACCCAGCCGCTGTGCTTCGTCGAGCACTCGACCCACGACATGCGGATCGGGTACTACAACGACACCTACGCCAAGACGAGCGACGGGTGGCGGCTGCGGACCCGGAAGATGACGTTCATCCGCCGCAGTGGCGAGCACGACTCGGGCCGGCCGCACGCTTACGAGGCGCCCTCGGCATGACACCGGACGAGTTCCGGAAGGCGTTGTGCGCATGGCTCGATGAGAACGACCTGACGCCGGGCGAGGATCATTCGCTCGACGGCCAGGTCGCTCAACTCGATCGAGTCCGCGCCGCGCTCTTCGACGCGGGCTGGATGCGTTACGGCTGGCCCGCCGAGGTCGGCGGCCTCGGCGGGCCCGCCGTGCTGCGCGCGATTCTCGGCGAGGAGGTCGCCAATCGCGATCTGGCCGAGCCGGGGATCTACTCCATGATCGAAGTCCTTGCGCCCACGATGATCTCCTACGCACGACCGGAACTCGCCGCGGAGATGGTGCCTCGGCTGCTCGGCGGCCGTGAGCAGTGGTGCCAGGGATTCTCCGAACCGGGTTCGGGCAGCGACCTCGCGTCACTATCCACCCGCGCGGTCCAGCGCGGCGACGAGTGGGTGATCAACGGGCAGAAGGTGTGGACCAGTCTGGCGCAGTACGCATCCCGATGTGTGCTGCTCACCCGCACGGGTCCGGGGCACACGGGCATCACCGCGTTCTTCGTCGACATGGATACGCCGGGCATCGACGTGCGGCCGCTGCGCACCATGCACGGCGTGGACGAGTTCGCCGAGGTGTACTTCGACGACGTCGTGGTCCCCGCCGACCGAATGCTGGGCAACCCGGGCGACGGCTGGCGGGTCGCGATGGATCTGCTGCCGCACGAACGCTCGACCTGTTTCTGGCATCGGATCGCCTACCTGTTCACCCGACTGGACCGGTTGCTCGCCGAGACCACCGAGGCCGCCGACGCAGAACTGGGGTCGGCCTACCTTGCGCTGCACACCGTGCGATGCCGTTCGCACGCCACCCAGCAGCGCCTGGCCGAGGGCGGCAAGCTCGGACCGGAAACCTCGATCGACAAGGTGCTCCTCGCGACGGCGGAACAGCAACTCTTCGACACCGCGCGCGACCTGCTGCCCGGCGCCATCGAATTGACCGACTCCGAGTGGCGTACCGAATTCCTTTATTCGCGGGCCGCGACGATCTACGGCGGCACCGCGGAGATCCAGCGCAACATCATTGCGCGCCGACTGCTGGACCTGGGGGCGGAATGACCGAGCACGATGTCGAGATCAACCTGCTCGAGCAGACCATCCGCAAGACGATGACGACGGCGTCGGGCGCGGCGCTCGACACCGCGCTCGACGGGCTCGGCTGGGCCGACATGCTTGCCGAGATCCCCGATATCGCCGTTCCGCTGGTGTTCCGTCTGCTCGGCGAAACCGGCGCCCATTCCGCGGTGCTCAACGACGTCGTGGCGGCCGAAGCGAATCTGCCGATCGGTGAGACGCTGCCGTTGCCCTACAGCGGCGGTTCGTGGGTGCTCTGGGAACGTTCCACTGTCGCCGATGCCACCTGTCTGGACGCCGATCTTCCGGTCCGCGTTGTCGATTCGGGTTCCGCGGTCCCCCTCGCTGGCGGCCGGCGCGCCTTGGCGTGGTGGTTGGTCGGCACCAGCCGCACGATGCTCGCCCTGGCCCGCAGCCATGCACTCGACCGAACCCAGTTTGGTAAGCCGGTGGCAGGATTCCAGGCTGTCCGGCATCGGCTCGCCGAAACCCTGGTCGCGATCGAGGGTGCCGAAGCCACGCTGGCCGTCGCCAACGACGACCTCGGCGCGCTGCTGGCGAAGGCCGCCGCCGGCACTGCCGCGCGTACCGCCGCCCGGCACTGCCAACAGGTGCTCGGCGGTATCGGCTTCACCGCGGAACACGCTCTGCAGGGACATATCCGGCGGGCGTTGTTCCTCGACGGTCTCCTTGGCAGCTCGCGCGAACTGACCCGCGAGGCTGGTGCGATCATCCGCGCCCAGGGCACCGCACCCCGGCTCGCGCACCTTTAGCTCAGGTTCCCCACCCCGCTCCACCCCGCTCACCCCGAGTTGATCACGAGCCCCTGGCCCCTCCGCTGCGGTGATCACGAGCAAATGGCCCCGATTTGCCAAGTTTTTGGGGCAAGTTGCTCGTGATCAACGAGGAAATGGGGAACGGCAGAACACCGCACAACACAAGCGGGGCCGAGTCTTTCGACTCGGCCCCGCTTGTCGTGTTCAGCGACTAGCAGCCCGGGACTGTACCCCCGCCACCCGCGATTGCGAGCAGCGCACAGAGGGTGGACGCCGAGACCTTCCAGGTGCCGGCGTCGTTGATGGCCTGGCCGGTCTGGTCCGGCAGCACCGGAGCACCATTCGAGTTCAGCGTCCACGTCACGTTGGCATTGTTGGCGTCGACCAGCGTCACATTGCTAACGGTGGCGGTCGTCCCCGTCGACTGCGGGTTCGCGACCGAGGCCTCCAGCACCGGGAGGAAGGTCTGACCGTTCTCGACCAGCGCGGCGCGCTCCGCCGGCGGAGCCGAGCCGTTGAAGACGACGGTGTAGGCGTCCGTGATGGCCTTGGTGGTCGCCTCGTCCGCGGCACCCGCGGCAGCCGAAGTCTCGGCCGCCGAGCTGGTGGCCTCGGCCGAGGTCGTGGTCGAAGTGTCGGACGAGCTGTCGTCGTCGCTACAGGCGGCGAGCGGTGCCACCGCGATGGCGACGATGCTGGCGGCGATAGCTGCTCGCCGGATGAACTGAACGCGCATGGGGTCTCCTTTAGACTTTCTTTTTTGAGCTGAGCGGGTGCGCCGGTGCGAGCAAATTGCTCATGTCGTCGAGATGCGTTCGCACACGGCGCTCGATGCGGAACCTACTTGATGGCTGCCTTCATCTCGTCGAGTTTGGTCAAAATGGGGTAGCCACTGACACTCAACGCGTTGCCGTGTCCGGTCTGGTGGACATCGAAGATCGACTGAATCGCCGCGTAAAAGCCCTGGACATCCAGGGTTTGATTGACGGCACGTTTGGCCTGACGCAGCCCGAACGGAGGCATCTCGGCGATCTTGCTCGCCAGCGCCCTGGTCTCGGCGTCGAGTTCGTCGCGCGGCACCACTTTGTTCACCATCCCGGTGCGGGCGACTTCCTCGGCGGTCATCGCGCGCCCGGTGAACAAGATTTCCTTGGCGAGCCGGGGGCCGAGCTCCCAGGTGTGGCCGTGGTATTCGACGCCACCGATACCCATCAGCACGACCGGATCGGAGAACAGGGCGTCGTCGGCGGCGATGATCAGGTCACAAGGCCAGCACAGCAACAGACCGCCCGCGATGCACCGACCCTGGACGGCCGCGATCGTCGGCTTCGGTATGTTGCGCCAGCGCAGCGAGTACTCGAGGTAGCGCTTGCTCTCCGCCTGGTAGATCAGTTCGAGCGTGATCTTGTCCGGCACGGGAACTTTGCCGCTGCTCCGCATGTCGTGTCCGGCCGAAAAGTGCTTTCCGTTGGCGCGCAGCACGATCACCACTACGTCCGGGTCCTCCGCGGCCCGAGTCCATGCAGCATCGAGTTCATCGAGGAGGTCGGGGTTTTGCGCGTTGGCCGCCTCGGGGCGGTTGAGCGTGATGGTCGCGATCTTGTCCGCAACCTCGTAGAGAATGTACAAAGCGGACTCCTCTAACTCCGGGGAAGGCCGAGCACACGCTCGGCGATGATCGTGCGCTGGATTTCCGAAGTGCCGCCGGCGATGGTGCCCGCGAAGCTCCGGGCGTAGCGCTCGAACCAACTGCTCGTGAAATTGTCCAGACTCCAGGGGTTGTCGGGCGCAGTGACGTTCGGCGAGATCAGGCCGTCACTGCCGGCTGCGACCAGCGCGGCCTCGGAGCCTCGCTGAACGGCCTCCGAACCGAACACCTTCAGGACCGACAAGGCGGGCACATCCTGCTCGTTGCGAGCAGCGCGCGCGAGCGCTGCCGAGCCGAGCAGGCGCAGAGCGAGATTGTCCATGACGAGCGTCGCGTACCGGTCCTGATCGAGATAGGAGACCGGACTGAAGTCCTCGATGAGTTCCTTCAGTCGGTCCGCGAAACCGAGCCACATCAGGGTGCGCTCGTGGCCGAGCGATCCGTTCGCCACTCGCCAGCCCTGATTCAGGTCGCCGATCAGGTTTTCCGCCGGCACCTTGACGTCGGTGAAGAACACCTCGTTGAAGTCCCTGTCGTCGACGGAGCACACCGACGGGAACGGCCGGCGCTCCACACCGGGGGTGTCGGTCGGAATGATCAGCACGCTGATGCCCTTGTGCTTCGGTGCATCGGGATCCGTGCGGACGAAGGTCAGCAGCACGTCGGCGTCATGGGCCCCGGACGTCCACACCTTCTGGCCATTCACGACGAAATGGTCGCCCTCGAGGACCGCACGCGTGCGCAGGCCCGCCAGATCCGAACCGGCCCCAGGCTCACTCATGCCGAGCGACGCGGTGATCTCGGCCCGCAGAATCGGCACGGCCCAACGTTGCTTCTGCTCCGGCGTGCCGAACGACAGCAGAGATGCCGCGATGATGCCAACGCCTTGCGGGTTGAAGCTGTGGTAGATCCGCCGGCGCGACAGTTCATCCTGATGCACGAACTGCTGCAGGATCGACGCATTGCGTCCGCCGAACTCCGGCGGATTGCCCGGAAGCAGCCAGCCGCTGTCGAATTGCAGCCGCTGCCAACGGCGTGCCCACTCCGGGACATCCGAGCTGGACTTCGCCCGTTCGGCCGATGCCTCCGCCGCAGGCGGAAGGTTTTCGTCGAGGAAAGCCGCGAATTCGGCTCGGAATTCCTCGACTTCGCTATCAAACGAAAGTTGCACGGTACTCCTTGGCGATCAATGCCCGATGCTCGTCTGCTCCGCCGAGCATCAACTCTCCGACCTTGGCTCGTTTGAGCGCGAACTGAAGGTCGTTCTCCCAGGTGAATCCCATTGCGCCGAACAGTTGCACGCCGTGCCGGAAGACCAATGACTGGCACTCTCCGGCAGCGGCTTTCGCCATCGATGCGGCGACGCGACGGCGCGGGTCATCCTCGGCGATGGTCAGGGCCGCGTAATAGGCGAGCGCTCGTGCCCGCTCGATCGCGACGTGCATGTCGGCAGCCTTGTGTTTGACGGCCTGGAACGATCCGATCGGAACACCGAACTGTTTCCTGTTGCCGACATGCTCGACGACGAGGTCGAGGATTCGTTGGCACGCACCGACCGTGGTCAGCGCGAGGCCGGCCAGCGCGAGGTGCCGCGCACGTTCGGGATCGACCGCGCTGCGTGCGTCGTCACTCACGCGCACACCGGTGAAGGAAACCTCTGCGACGTGCAGCGCGGGGTCGAAGATCGGGCTGCGCACTGCCGCAACATCGGCTGCGGGTACGACGAAAACTCCCGCGCCCGTGACAACGGCGAAGCGATCCGCCCGGTCTCCATCGAGGACGTACCGCGCGGTGCCGTTGAGCAGCCATTCCGAACCGTCGCGGCGAACGCTGACACCGCCATACACCGCAGTGCCGGTCTGATCGGGCTTGGTGAATTCCGGCGCCAACGGCGCGAATTGCGTCATCGTCGCCAGAAACGGCGTCGGATCGGTCGCGCGGCCCAGTTCCTCGAGCACGATTGCCAGTTCAACGATGGTGTCCGACTCGGTCATCTCGGTCCAGCCGAGGTCGATGTAGGTCTTCCACAGCGGGCTGGGATCGGCGCCGTTGTCGACGATCGATCGGATCAGGGTCGCCGGGCACTCCTTGGCCGTGACACCGCGCACAGTGTCGCGCCAAAGACGCTGATCGGCGTCGAACTCGAAGAGCATTACGCCCTGCCTCCTTGCCCGGAAAATGGTTTGCACATGCGCAATGAGAATAACATTCTCATCAAGCGAAAGTAATAGTCTCGAGAAATGTTAGGGAGAAGCGAGATAGCTGTACAACGTGTCCATACTGTCGGGTACAGTGCTCGCATGTTCGCCACATCCGACACACGGCGGGACCAGCAGTGACTGGGGCCAGCGAAGAGCCGGCCTGGAAGCAGCGCGCCGTCGAACGCTCCATCCGCACTGCAAAGCTGCGGGCCGAGCAGCGTGTGCAGCGCTTCCTCGACGCTGCCCAGGCGATCATCACCGAGAAGGGCACGACCGACTTCACGGTCCAAGAGGTCGTCGACCGGTCCAAGCAGTCGCTGCGCAGCTTCTACCTGCAGTTCGACGGTAAACACGAGCTTCTCCTCGCACTGTTCGAGGACGCCCTCAGTCGCGCTTCCGACCAGATCCGCGCCGCCGCCTACGGGCAGGACGATCCGATCGAACAGCTTCGAATATCGGTCGAGTTGTTGTTCGAATTCAGCCGTCCCGACCCGACCGCCCGCCGTCCACTGTTCACCGATTTCGCGCCCCAGCTGCTCATCTCGCATCCCGCAGAGGTGAAGATCGCGCACACTCCACTGCTCGCGCTGTTCACTGAACTGATGGAGAAGGCGCATTCCGCCGGCGAAATCCGCGCCGACATCATCCCCCGTCGAATCGCGGCAATGACGATGCAAACGGTCATGTTCATCGCCCAGTCGAGCGGCGCCACGGACGACGCAACCATGCGTCCGATCGAAGCAGACGAGGTATGGGCGTTCTGCGCGCGAGGTTTCGCCAACCCTAGCGAGAACGCTATTCTCAACTAGGGAGAGACTCGCTTACACTCGGCTCATGTCCGAACTCTGGAACGACCTCCTCACCTGTCTGGATCTCCGCACGGACCCGCCGCCGGCCGACTCGTCCACAGACACTCCGGCCGCGCCCACCGGCTACGAGGGAAACAACCTCAACCTCGCCTACCACCGGGTATTCGGCGGTCAGATTCTCGGGCAGGTCGTCCGCGCCGCCGAACTGACCTGCCCGAGCAAGACAATCAAGTCCCTGCACGTGCTGTTCGCTCGCGAGGGCCGCGCGTCGGAGCCGATGCGCTACGAGGTGACCCGCCAACATGAGGGGCGCTCGTTCGCGACCCTCTCCGTCGTCGCCCGGCAGTCCGCAAGCGTCTGCGCCACCGCCTCGATCGCGATGCACGCCGCCGAAGACGGCCCCGAACATCAGGACGTTGCCGCCGTCGGTCCGGTGCTGGGCGACGATCACCGACTGGGCATGGATCTCATCCCCTGGGAGGCTCGTTCCACCGTCGATCTGAACTCCTCGGACGCCGCGGCGCCCGAGTTCGAGTTCTGGATGCGCACCCCCGAGGTGAAGCCCGATCTCGCCCCGGCGCTCGCCGCCTACGCGACGGACCTGACGATCATCGGCACCGCACTGCGCCCCGTCGAGGGCTTCAATCAGACCGGCAACGGAACCGTCTTCACCTCCGCAGTCACGTCCCACAACATCTGGTTCCACCGACCGTTCCGGACCGACGAGTGGTTGCTCGTTCGCCAACACAGCCCCATCGTGGCGCACGGTCGATGCTTCGGCCGTGGCGATATTCTGACCGAGGACGGTTCGCTGGTCGCGTCGTTTGCGCAGGAGGCGCTGCTGCGCCTGCCGCAGGCCGAAGCCGGCTGAGCATGGCGCGGCACACCATTGCACCGAACCTCGCCGCACCGAACTCACTGTCGGACAACAAGACCGACGTCGGCTCGTCCCGTCCGTACCGGGTCGTGCAATGGGCGACCGGAAATATCGGCGCCCGCGCGCTGCGCGGTGTCATCGAGCATCCGGACCTCGAACTGGCGGGCATCTACGTGTACTCGGACGACAAGGACGGCCGGGACGCGGGCGAATTGTGCGGGCTCGGCTCGATCGGGGTGCTTGCCTCGCGCAGCATCGACGACATCGTGGACCTCGACGCCGATTGCGTGCTCTACATGGCCCGGGCCCTCGACGCGGACGAGATCTGCCGAATCCTGGCCACCGGAACGAACGTCGTGACGACGCGCGGCGAATTTCACCATCCCGCAAGCATGGACCCGGTGCTGCGTGCGCAGGTGGAGGCCGCGTGCAAGCTCGGCGGCGCGAGCATCCACAGCACCGGAAGCAGCCCCGGGTTCATCACCGAAGCCGTGCCGATGGTGCTCAGTTCCATCCAGCGCCGTCTCGACCTGCTCGCGATCGACGAGTTCGCCGACCTGTCGCAGCGCAACACACCCGAAATCCTCTTCGACATCATGGGATTCGGCCGGCCACCCCGCGAGTTCGACGAGGGGCGGATCGCGCACGTGAAGTCGAGTTTCGCGCCCTCTCTGCACGTGCTCGCAGACGCGCTCGGCCTGACCTTCGATGCGGTCGCAGCGCACGGCGAAACTGCAACAACACCGCACAAGCTCGACATCGCCGCCGGCACGTTGGATGCCGGAACGATTGCCGCGCAGCGGATCACCGTGGTCGGCATGCGGGCGGGCAAGCCACTGCTGCAGTTCCGCGCGAATTGGTACTGCAGTACCGATCTCGACACCGATTGGGAGCTCGGCACCACCGGATGGCATATCAGCGTGGTCGGCGACGCACCGCTCGAGGTCGATCTGCGCTTTCCCGTCCCGCTGGATCGGATGAGCAAGATGGCACCCGCCTACACCGCGAACCGTGCGGTGAACGCGGTATCCCGAGTCTGCGCAGCGCCTCCCGGCATCTGCACCACGCTCGACCTGCCACAGATCATCGCCGCGCTCTAGGCGGTACGCGCAGTTCCCTACCGCCCGATCAGACGTTCCGCGGCAGTGTAGGGGTCGGTGCTGCCGTCCGCGATCGCCGCAGCGAGGTCGGACAGCTCGGGATGGGTGCGCAGCATGGTCTGCGCCAACGACAGGATCTGTGCGCGCGCCCGCGCCGTGCGCCGCTCGACCGTGTCCGCGCGCTGATGGACCTCGATCGCGTCCAGCAACTCGGCGATCCCCTCGCCCCGGGACGCGATGAGCTTCATGATCGGCAATCCGGTTTCGATGTGCAGATCGCGCGCGGTCTGTTCGGCGCCTTCGCGGTCGGCCTTGTTCACCACGATCAGGTCGGCGATCTCGAGCAATCCGGCCTTGGCCGCCTGAACCGCGTCGCCCGCACCCGGATTCAGGATCACCACCGTCGGGTTGGCCACCGCGGCAACCTCCACCTCGGACTGCCCGACGCCGACGGTCTCCAGCATGATCAGGTCGTAGGACAGCGCGGCGAGCAGTCGAATGGCCGCCGGTACCACGGCCGCGAGGCCACCGAGGTGTCCCCGCGTCGCGACCGAACGGATGAGCACATCCGGATCGTTGATATGCGCCGCCATCCGGATCCGGTCACCGAGTAGCGCACCCCCGCTGTAGGGCGAGGACGGATCCACGGCCAAAACCGCCACGCGCAAACCGCGCTCGCGGTACGCGCCAACCAGCGCGGCCACCGTCGTCGACTTGCCCGCTCCCGGTGGGCCGGTGATACCGACGACCCGGGTGGGCACCCGGTCGAGCGACGCGAGGACCTCCTCGCGGCGCTCCGGGTCTTCCACCAGGCTGAGCAACCGCCCGACCGCGCGTTGCGAACCGGCCCGCGCTGCCGAGAGGAGTTCGTCGACGGTCATCGTCGGCCGCAGACGTACATTGTCGTGACCAACCGTCACGGGGCAGGAACCTCGATGACCGTGGCCGAGCCCATGCCACCGCCTGCGCACATTGCCGAGACACCGACGCCACCGCCGCGACGGCGCAGCTCGTACACCAGCGTGGCAAGCTGGCGCGCACCGGTGGCAGCCACCGGATGACCGAGCGAGCAACCGCTTCCGTTCACGTTCACCAGTTCGGGGTCGATGCCGAGAATGCGGTTGGTGGCCACCACCATCGCCGCGAACGCCTCGTTGATCTCGAACAGATCGACATCGCCGAGCGAGTAGCCACCGCGGGCAAGTGCCTTGCGGATCGCCTCGACCGGCGCGAGCCCGGTGATCGCCGGGTCGATACCGACCGACGCCCACGAGCGGATCGTGGCCAGCGCCGGCAGGCCGAGATCGTCGCTCGCGACGGTCAGCACCGCGGCGGCATCGTTTGCGCCACTGGCGTTTCCGGCGGTGATACTGAATCCCTCGATCTCGGGGTGCAGCACCTTGAGCCCTGCGAGCCGCTCCATGCTCGTGTCGCGACGCGGGTGCTCATCCGTGTCGAACAGCCCGTGCGCCGTCTCGATCGGGACGATTTCTTCCTTGAACCGTCCCTCGTCGATCGACCGAATCGCGTTCTGATGCGAGCGCAGCGCCCAGGCGTCCATCTCCTCACGCGTGACGTTTGCCTTCTGCGCGGCGTTCCAGCCGACGGTGATCGACATGTCCCGGTTCGGCGCGTCGGGGCGGTCGGGGTGCGTCGGCGCCATCCAGTCCACCATCTCTTCGCCGACCCGGATCCGGGACCGCGGCATGGTCGAGGCAGAGTTCACGCCACCGGCGATCACGAGTCGGTCCATGCCGGCCATGATGCTCGCAGCGGCGCTCTGTACCGCGGCCTGCCCAGCCGCGCAATGCCGGTTATTGGCGAGACCCGGTACATGCTCGAGCCCCGCGGTGATCGCCGCGTGGCGGGCGATGACACCACCACCGTGCAATCCCTCGCCCAGGATCACGTCGTCGATGAGGCTCTTGTCGAGGTCCTCGGCGGCCGCGGCCACAACGTGGTTCGCCAGGTCGTACGCGGAGGTCTCGCGCAGCGTCCCTTTGAACGCGGTGCCGATCGGTGTGCGGAGGGCATTGACGATGACGGCTTCAGGCATGAGTGTTCTCCAGTTCGGCCACGAGGACGCGGCGTAACAGTTTTCCGGTTTCGGTCTTGGGCAGTTCTTCGCGGAACACGATGAGGTCGGGGGTCTTGGACGAGCGCAACCGCTCCCTGGCGTACGCGCGGATCTCGTCTGGGTCCACGTCGCCGACAAGGACCGCGACGATCCGCTGTCCCCATTCGGGATCGGGCACGCCGATCACGGCCGCCTCGGTGATACCGGGGTGGTCGAGCAGGACGTCCTCGATCTCGGCGGGCGCGATGTTCTCCCCGCCCCGAATGATCGTGTCGTCGGCGCGGCCTTCGATGTAGAGATAGCCGTCCGCATCGAGACGGCCCAAATCGCGGGTGGCAAACCACCCCTCGGCGTCGAGAACGCTGCGGGCGCCGTACTCGCCGGAGATCTGTTCCCCGCGGACGAACACCAGGCCAGTCTCGCCCACCGCCGCGGGCGCACCCTCCGCGGTGCGGACCACGATCTCGATGCCGGGCAGCGCCTGTCCGACCGAGCCGAGCCGGTCGCGAACGATCGGGTCGTCGGAGGCGAACGCCGTCCGGTGGTCGTCGGGACCGAGCACCGCGATCGAGGATGCGGTCTCGGTCAGCCCGTAGGCGTTGACGAAGCCGGTGTGCGGGAAGCGGCGCAAGGCACGCTCGAGGACAGGTCGCGGTGTACGGGAACCGCCGTAGGCGAGGCTCGCCAGGCTGGGCGTATCGGCGTCGGCGTCGCCGAGTTCGGCGACGACGCGCGCGAGCATGGTCGGGACGATCATCGCGTGTGTGACCCGTTCACGCCGCACGGTATCGAGCCAGGTCGGTGCGTCGAATCCGGCCAGGTACACGATCCGGCGACCCGTGTAGAGGTTCGACAGCAGGTTCGTCAGGCCGGCAATGTGGTACGGCGGTACCGCAACCAAGGAGGCGTCGGTCTCCTCCGCCGTGCCGAACTCGAGGGTGTTGAACACGTAGGCCAGCAGGTGCCGGTGGCGCAGAATCGCCGGTTTCGGGTCCGAGGTAGTGCCGCTGGTGTAGATGATCACGGCGATCGCATCGTCGTCGGGCACCGGTGCTTCGAACTCGTCGGCGGACTCGTCGACCCCCTGCGCGTCCACCAGCGCGTCGAGATCCTCGGGCCGCAGCACCAGCGCCCCGTCATGCCGTGCGAGTAGGGCATTGCGCTGCTGTTCACCGAGCCGGTAGTTGAGCGGCACGAACGGCACGCCGGCCAGCGCCGCGCCGAACAGCGCGACCGGGTAGGCGAGGTGGTTCGTGCCCAGGTAGAGCACCGCCGGGTACTGCTGAAACCGGGTGGCGGCGCGCTGCGCGAGGTCGAGTAGCTCTACGGCTGTCAGGGACCGACCATCAGCGGTCACGACCGCCCGATCGCCGGCCGATGCCGCCATCTCTGGAATCATGCTGATATTCATGAGAACATGATTCTCGCAGAGCGAGAGCACTCGTTGCAAGAAGGGAAATCGATATGCAGATCAGTGGCACTTCCGCGCTGGTGGTAGGTGGTACGGGCGGTCTCGGTGAGGCCACCGTGCGTCGCCTGCACGCCGCCGGTGCGAAGGTGGTCGTCGCCGACGTCGCCGATGACAAGGGCAAGGCACTCGAAAGCGAGCTCGGCATCCGCTACGTGCGGACCGACGCCTCCGACGAGGCTTCCGTCAACGCCGCGATCGCCGAGGCCGAGTCTCTTGGCCCGTTCCGAATCTCGGTGGACACCCATGGTGGCCCCGCCGGCGGTGGACGGATCGTCGGCAAGGACGGCAGCCCGATGCCCCTCGACGCGTTCACGAAGACCATCGAGTCGTACCTGACCTGGACGTTCAACGTTTTGCGGCTCACCGCCGCGGCGATCGCCCGGCAGGAACCGCTCGACGAGGGGGGTCGTGGCGTCATCATCAACACGGCCTCGATCGCGGCCTACGAAGGCCAGGTCGGCCAGTTGCCGTACGCGGCCGCCAAGGGCGGCGTCGTCGGCATGACGCTCGTCGCCGCACGCGACCTGTCGCCGCTGGGCATCCGGGTCGTCACGATCGCGCCCGGCACGATCAACACGCCCGCCTACGGCAAGGCCGCCGACCAGCTCGAAGAGTACTGGGGCAAGCAGGTGCCGTTCCCGAAGCGGATGGGCCGCTCGACCGAATACGCGCAGCTGGCACTCGCCATCGCCGAGAACGATTACCTGAACGGCGAGGTCATTCGCCTCGACGGCGCATTGCGGTTCCCGCCGAAATGACGAATCTCGCCGGCAAGGTCGTGTTCGTCGCCGGGGCGAGCCGCGGCATCGGTGCCGCGATTGCCTCGGCGCTCGCGGATGCCGGCGCGGCGGTGGCCGTCGCGGCCCGCACCGAACAGGCGGGCCGGGTGCCCGGCACGATTCACGCCGTCGCGGACGGCATCGCCGCCCGCGGCGGTCGGGCCCTCGCGGTGCCGTGTGATGTCACCGACGACGATTCGATCGAGGCCGCCGTCGGCGCGACGGTGGCGGAGTTCGGCGGCATCGACATTCTGGTCGCCAACGCCGGTGTGCTGTGGCTCGGGCCGATCGAGTCGACACCACGCAAGCGCTGGCAGCTGTGCCTCGACGTCAATCTGACCGGCGTGTTCTCGGTGACCAAGGCTGTCATTCCGCATCTCCGCGCACGCGGCGGCGGATCGATGATCGCGGTCACCACCACCGGAGTCGGCATGATCGACCGCGGGTCGAACGCCTACTGGGTGTCCAAGGCCGCGGTGGAACGTCTCTACCTGGGACTGGCGAGCGATCTCGCACCGGACAACATCGCGGTGAACTGCCTGAGCCCGTCGCGGGTGGTGCTCACCGAGGGATGGCAGGCCGCCGGTGGTTCTCAGCAAATCCCACCGGAGATGGTCGAACCACCGGAGACGATGGGCAAGGCTGCGGTGCTGCTTGCCGGACAGGACGCGAGCGGTATCACCGGCACGGTGCAGCGCTCGGAATCGCTGGTGTTGCAGTAAGAATCGTTCGGCGCGGGCGGGCGGGTACTCGGGTACCCGCCCGCCGCTGCCAACTGCGGTGTGAGGAGTGCTGCGCGTGAAATTCTGGTGCGGAACGGCTTTCATGAACACCGCGGAGCTGCCCCGGGTGGCGCGGATGCTCGACGAGTCCGGGTTCCACGGCATCCTCGTCTCCGATCATCTCGTCTATCCGCGCAATCCGACCACCCCATATCCGGCGACCGACGACGGCCGGCCGTTCTGGCCGCCGGAGACCGAGTGGCCCGACGCGTGGGTGCTGATCGGCGCGATGGCCGCGGTCACCGAGCGTCTGCACTTCGGCAACAACGTCTATGTCGCGCCCGCCCGCCCGATCGTCGAAGTCGCCAAGCAGGTCGCCACGGCCGCGGCGATCTCCGGTGGCCGGGTGTCCATCGGACTGTCCGCGGGCTGGAATCGCCAGGAATTCGAGTTGCTCGGACAGGATTTCGACAATCGCGGCCCGCGACTGAACGAGATGATCGCGGCACTGCGCGCCCTGTGGAAGGGCGGCTGGGTGTCCTGGCACGGTGAGTATTACGACATTCCCGAACTCACCATCGAACCGCATCCGCCGGTACCGGTGCCGATCCTCTGCGGCGGCGAGTCGACTCCCGCCCTGGTCCGGGCGGCGCACTACTGCGATGGCTGGGTCGGCACCGCTTACACGCTCGACGAAGCGCAGCAGTGGATTACCCGAATCGAGGGCTACCGCCGTGAGTTCGGCCGTGCGGACGAACCGTTCGACATCATCGTGAGCCTGCGCGGCGAGCCGTCGCTCGATCTCTATCGACGCGCCGCCGACATCGGCATCACGGGAGTGATGGGCGCACCGTGGACGAACCACGACATGATCCATGCCGGGGATCATGGGCACCTGAAGGAGTCGGCAGAGCGATTCCGTGCGCCGATCGAGAAGTTCGCCGAAAAGTTCGTCGCCAAACTGGCGTAACGGCAGGCGCGATCAGCTCGGCAGATCGGGCGGAATCCAGCTCGGTTCGCGCTTCTCCATGAAGGCGCGCATCCCCTCTCGTGGCTCCGTGGAGGTTTCGAGCGCGCCGAACATCGTCTGGTAGTCGATCAGCCCGTACCGCTCGTTGAGCATTCGCTTGGTCTGCGCTCGCGCCTCCGGCGAGGTGCGCAGAATCTCGCGAGCTGCGGTCAGCGCCGCGGACCGCAGATCGTCGTGTGGAACGACCCGGGAAATCAGCCCGATGCGCAGCGCCTCGGCGGCATCGAACCGCCGTCCGGTCAGTAACAGGTCTCGCGCCACCGCAACGCCCACATGCGCGGGAAGGGCTGCGGCATATGTCGCGTCCGGGATGCCGCGGAGTAGCTCGGGCACGCGGAACGTGGCGCGGTCACTGACGACCGCGATGTCGGCCATCATCGCCACGAGCAGGCCCCCGGCCTGGCAGATCCCGTTCACGGCCGCGATGACCGGCGCGCGACTGTCTCGAATAGTCAAGAACGGCAGCACATCCGGACCGATCGCCTCCGGTGTCACGTCGCCCGGTTCGGCTCTGCCGCCCAGGTCGCCACCCGGGGCAAAAACGTCTCCGACGCCGGTGATGATGAGCGCGGCCAGGTCCGGATCCGAGTTCACCAGCCAGACCGCGCGTTTGAGCCCGTAATACATCGCCGGGGTGAACGCGTTGCGGGCGGCCGGGCGATCGATGAAGCACCAACCGATCGGGCCCTCGCGCTCGAACCGCAGCCCAGCCGCGCCGAGGTCGTCAGCCATGGTGCCTACCTTCCTGTCCAGCCCGCCGTGATCACGAGCATATGGCCCGCCGAGTTGCGGTGATCACGAGCATATGGCCTCTGTTGGAGCGGATTTCGGGGCCATTTGCTCGTGATCACCGCAGGAATGCGCCTACCGCTGCGCGATCGCGAGCAGCGCCTCGGTCACTGCGACCGGCTCGGTGATCATCAGGTCGTGGCCGGTGTCGACCTCCCACAGCCGACCCTCGGCTCGCGCCTGCGCAATCATTTCCTGGTCGCGCCCGGGCAGCGAATAGGTGCAGACGATGTGCGACTGCCGAATCGCCCAGAGCGCATCCTCGTTCTTCAGCACCAGCGGTTGCTCGAAGCAGCGCCACGGGTGCGGCGTCAGCCGTTCCGCCATCCACTCCAGATCTGCTGGGTCGCTTACCCCATAGAACAGACCTGCTTCCGGCGAGGGATGCAGTACGAGTTCGACACCATCCTCGACGCGACTCATGGTGCGCGCGGCCAGCATCACCGGTCCTGCCACATCCACGAGCGACTGCCCATTCAGCGGAGTCGCGGCGTCGAGGTAGACCAGGTTCGCGATCCGGTCGGGCGCGCGGTCCGCAGCACCGGTGACAACCATCCCGCCGTAGCTGTGCCCGACCAGGATCACGTCGCGCAGATCCTCGTAGTGCAGCACGGCCCCGATATCGGCGATATGCGTGTCGAGATCGATTGCTGCCGAGAGCAGATGCGCCCGCTCCCCCAGCCCCGACAGAGTCGGGGTGTAGACATCGTGGCCGGCATTGCGCAGCAACGCGGCGACGCGCTGATAACACCAACCGCCGTGCCCGCCGCCGTGCACGAGGACATAGGTTGCCATGGAGCTCCTTCGATCTGGTTAGCGCAAGACAATTCCGCCGTCGACGTTCACGGTCTGGCCGTTGATCCAGGCGCCGTCGTCGGACACCAGAAACGCGACCATGGCCGCGACATCTGTCGCATCGCCGAGACGGGTGCTCCTCGTCTGTTTGAGCATCCCCGCCAACATCCGTTCCGGATATTCGTTGCGCATCGCGTCGGTCAGAATCGGCCCCGGTGTGATCGCATTGGCCCGAATGCCCTCCTTGCCCCAGCGCGAAGCGACATGCCGTGCAAGGGCATTGATGCCCGCCTTGGTGACCGCGTACGCGGGGCGTGCCGGCTCACCGGCGTGTGCGGCGATCGACGACGTGTACACGATTGCGCCGCCGCCGCGCTCGAGCAGTCGCGGCACGCTGTGCCGGGTCACCAGCATGTGGCCACGCAGGTTCACCTCGACGATCCGATCCCAGACGTCGAGCTCGATATCGACCACATCGGTGTCGCTCTGCAGCGCGACCATATCGGCGGCGTTGACATGCACCGCGTCGAGCCCGCCGAATTCCGCCACCGCCGCATCGACCAATGCCTTGACCGAGCTGTCATCGGAGATATCGAACTCGATCCCGATCGCCGTGCCGCCGCTCTCCCCGATCGCACCAGCGGTCTTCTCGGCGCCCGCGAGCGTTCGGCCGCCGACAACCACCTTTGCGCCCTCTTCGGCAAGCCGCGCCGCCGTAGCCGCGCCCAATCCCGATGCAGCACCGGCGATGATCACGACCTTGTTCTGCAGTCCGCGCATCGCGACTCCTCTTGGGTGCTGCCTTCAGTTCTTCTTCGCGTTGAGGCGGGTGACGATGGCGCGGAAGTCCTCGGTCTGGAAGGACTGGTCCTCGGCGACGTTCGCGTAGTCGAGGCTGGCGAGCACGGCCCGCTCGAGGTGAATGTTGAGCATCCGCTTGGTGCTCTCCACGGCCTGCTTGGGCAACTCGGAAATCTTTTTGGCGGCGGCCAGCGCCTCGGCCATGGGATCGGCGACAACGTGGTTGGCCAGACCGATCTCGTACGCCCGTTGCGCCGAGATCTTCGCACCGGTCAGCGAGTACTCCTTGGCCAGCAACAGGCTCATCTGCAATGGCCACGTCAGCGGCCCGCCGTCGGCGGCGACCAGGCCGACCTGCACGTGCGGGTCGGCGAAGTACGCGGTCTCGGCGATGTAGACGATGTCGCTGAGCGCGACCAGGCTGCAGCCGAGGCCGACCGCAGGCCCATTCACCGCGGCGACCACCGGCACGCGGCAACGCGCCATGCCGAGCACGATTTCCCGACCATGCGCAATGGTCTTCGCACGCAGCGCGGCATCCTGGCTGAGCTCCTGCAGATAGGCGAAGTCGCCGCCCGCGGAGAACGCCTTGCCGGCGCCGGTGAGCACCGCGGCGCGCGCGTCCTGATCCTCGCCGAGCCTCGTCCACAGCCGTGCGAGCCCGGCATGCAGCGGATCGTTGACCGCGTTGAGCGCCTCCGGGCGATTCAGCGTGATGATCCGCAGCGACCCGTCGGCGACGACGTCGATCTCTTCCGGCATGTCGTACATGTCAAACTCCCAATCCGAGAATGCGCGAGCCGATGATGTTCTTCTGGATCTGCGAGGTACCGCCCATGACGCTCTGCGCCCGGCTGTACATGTAGGTGCCGAGCATCTCTTCGTCACGGGTGCCGGCCACCGCCAGCGCGGCATGCCCGACGGACTGCTCCACCCAGGTCATCAGAAGCTTGTCCAGCGAGCCTTCGGAGCCGTGGGTGACTCCGTCGAGCTGCTCGGAGAGCCGGCGGCGGACATGCAGGCGCAGCATTTCCGATTGCACTGCCGCCCACTTCAATTCCGTCGACGGACGCTCCTGCGACCGGGCCGCCAGTTGGCGGACGAGCTTGGCGTAGCGAGCCGCGAACCCGAGCGTGGACGGCTCGCGTTCGTGCCCGACGACAGTCATGGCCAGTTTCCAGCCCTCGCCGGGCGCGCCGACCATCTGGTCGGCCGGCACGGTGGCGCCGTCGAAGAGGACCTGCCCGAACTCCTTGGTCACGCCACTGATCATTTTCAGTGGACGCTGCTCGATGCCGGGCTGGTGCATCGGGACGATGAACGCCGAGATGCCACGGTGCCGCGGCGCGTCCGGGTCGGTGCGTGCCAGCAGCAGGCACCAGTCCGCGACGTCGGAGTAGCTCGTCCAGATCTTGTGCCCGTGGATGACGTAGTTGTCGCCGTCCCGGGTGGCGGTCGTGCGCAACGAGGCGAGGTCCGAACCAGCGCCGGGCTCCGAGAAGCCTTGGCACCAGCGCTCGGTGCCGTTGATCATGCCGGGCAGGAAGCGTCGGCTGAGTTCCGCGCTGCCGTGATGGCCGAGGCCGGCGACGAGGTAGCCGAGACTTGGGCGTGCCGGCGCTCCGGCAATGGCGAGCTCCTCGTCGAGGATCACGTCGTAAACGGGCGGGAGTTCCTGTCCACCATACTCTTTCGGCCAGGACAGACCGAAGAAGCCGGCGCCGTAGAGCGCCTGGTGCCATTCACCGGCGCGCGCCCAGTACGCGTCGCCGGAGGTGGGGAACTGCTTGGCGTTGACGGATAGCCATTCCCGCAGCCGGGTGCGGAAGGCGGCTTCGTCCGTCGAGTCACGAAAGTCCAAGATCGATCTCCTCCAGGCTGACGGGGAACAGTTCGGCGGACGTCAATGCCCGCCGCAGGTAGACGTGGGCCAGGCACTCCCAGGTGTTGCCGATACCGCCGTGCACCTGAATCGCGGTCTCGCACACGGTCCATGCGGCCCGCGCGCAGTACAGTTTCGCGATCGCCGCGGCCCGCACCGCCTCGGCGGGCTCGAGTTCGTCGACGGCCCATGCGGCGTGCCGCAGCACGCTGATCGAACCCTCGATCAGGGCCTGGCTCTCGGCGAGCAGATGTGCAACCGCCTGATACGAGCCGATGGTGTTGCCGTACTGTTCGCGCATTTTCGCGTAGTCGACGGCGAGTGCTTGTGCGCCGCGTGCGGTACCGACCAGGTCGGCGCTGGTGACCGTGAGTGCGAGTGCGTTCCAGCGTTCGATTTTCGCGGGCGCCAGGTCGCCGAGGACTTCACCGTCGCCGGCCAACTCCGCGAAACTGCGGGTGAGGTCCGCCCCCGGCGCAGTGCCGCCGATCGGGACCGCCGAGATGGTCGTGCCGGCCACGGCGAGCGCGTGCTCGAGCCCGCGGGCGTCGAAAGCCTCGTTCGCGGGCGCGATCGCCCACGTTTGTTGATCGTCGGTGACATGGCGACGCAGGTCGTCGGCCAGTACCGGCCCGAGGTAGGGCACGTCGACGAGCCCTCGCCCGAATTCCTCTGCGACGATGGCGACTTCGACACCCGAGGCACCATCCGAACGCAGGAAGCGCCATTCGGTCGATGCGACCGCCTTCGCGAGGCGCGCGACCCGCGCCTCGTCTTCGAGGTCCAGGACCGAACCGGGGCCCAGGTCGTCGGCCAGTTTCGCAGCCGCGTCGCGGAGTTGGCGCTGCTCACTCGTCAGCCGGGCATCCATACTGCTCCTTGAGAACTCGGCGTAGCACCTTGCCGGATGGCAGGCGCGGGATTTCGGGTACGAACACCACGCGGCTCAGCCGCTTGTAGCCGGCGAGCCGATCGGCGACCAGCGCGCTCAACTCCTCCGCGGTGACCGGTCCGTCCGTCGACACGGCGGCGACGACGGCTTCCCCGCCCACGCCGTCCGGGACACCGAAGACGGCGCAATCGCGCACCTGCGGATGTCCGTGCAGAACGGTCTCGATTTCGGCAGGCGCGATCTGGAAGCCGCGCACCTTGATCATTTCCTTGAGCCGGTCGGTGAGCCGGATCCAGCCGTCGGCATCGACGTTGCCGACATCCCCGGTGCGATACCAACCGTCGACGAAGGCGTCGGCATTCGCTTGCGCCGGTAAGTATCCCGCCATTACAGAGGAGGCGCGCAGCTGAATCTCGCCGGTCTCGCCCGGACCGACCGCGTCACCGGTGTCGAGCGAGACGACCCGGATATCGACACCCGGCACCGCGCGGCCGACGCTGTCGAGCCGAGCACCTACGACGGGATTGCAGGCGATGACCGGCAACTCGCTGGCACCGTAGGCGGGCACCCAGCGGACCCCCGTGCGATCGGTGACCGCTTGGGCGACACTCGGCGTCACCGGAGTCGCGCCCCACATGATGTAGCGCAGCGAGGACAGATCGTAGGAGTCGAGGTTGGGATGCGATGCGATGGCGAGAGCGATCGGCGCGACGGCCATTTCCACGGTGATGCGGTCGGTCTCGATCGCGCGCAACATCGCGTCGAGATCGAAGCGGCGGTGCAGGCGCATCCAGGCACCGGTATCGAGAACGGTGACGATGTTGAGCAGGCCGAGGATGTGCGAGGGCGGGGTGACGATCTGGATCCGGTCGTCGGCGGTGAGCTCGAGCGCGGCACGCCAGTGCGCGACCGCGACGGCGAACGACGCGTGGGTGTGCCGAACCGCCTTGGGCAGGCCGGTCGTGCCCGAACTGAACACCAGCACCGCGTCGGACTGTGGATCGGGTAAGTCGGGATCGGAGCGATCGGCGGACCCCGGCCGCGCCTCGATCGGGTCGTCGAGGTGCAGCATCGGAGCGAGTTCGGCAAGGACCTCGCTGTCGCCGACCGCGCACGTCGGACCGGTCACCTCGAGGGCGTGCGAGACCTCGTCGCGCTTCCAGGCCGGGCTGATCAAGACCACGGCGGCACCGAGACGCCAGATCGCCTGCACGGCGATCACGAACTCGGGCCGATTCGACGACATCAGTGCAACTCTGTCCCCTGGGCGTACGCCCCGCCCCGCCAGCGCGTCGGCCATGCCGCCGGCGAGGGAGTCGAGTTCGGCGCGGGTGTACTCCCGGCCGTCGAAGGCCAGCACAGCACGCGCGGCGGACACCTTGTCCGTCACGGCGGCCGGGGTCGCCGCGGGCGCCCCGTCTCGCGTGCTGGAATTCAACATTGAGAAGATCCCGTCTCGTCAGTGAGAATAGTATTCTCTTTGTATTAGAATGTTAATACCAGGAGAAGTCGGGTGATGGCGAGACCCCCGCTTTCAGGATCGTCGCGAGGCGGTCGCCGGACCGATCCAGACCGACGCAACACCACACGGCGATGCGGAGCAAGCAAGTGACCAACGGAACAGAGACCAAGGATGCGGCCATGACAGGCGCGGCGACGAACGGCGCCGGGTCCGGCGATGTGCAGAATGGCGCCGCGTCCGGCGACGTGCAGAATGGCGCCGCGTCCGGCGACACTGTCACCATCCACCTCAACAACAAGAAGGTGACCGTCCCGCGCAAGGACGGCGAGACCATCCTGGACAGCGCGCGACGCGCCGGCCTCGCCCCACCGTTCTCCTGCGAGGCGGGGAACTGCGCCACCTGCATCGCCAAGCTCGACGAGGGAACCGCGACGATGCGCGTGAACGACGCGCTCGACGACGACGAGGTCGAGGAGGGCTACGTGCTCACCTGCCAGGCAGTCCCCGACGGGCCCGTGAAGGTCTGCTACGAATGACCACCCGCGCCGGGTAGCTCACATACCCGCTACGTCCAGGTGCACACAACGAGGAGTGTCGATGGCCAAGGGAATCTTCTATGTCGAGAGCCGACCCACCGGGCCGGACCGCGACCTGGAGTACAACACCTGGTACAACGAAGTGCATATTCCCGAGCTGCTCGCCCTCGATGGCTTCGTCGCTGCACGCCGCCTGCGGCCGGTGCAGGACGACGGCCCGTACGTATCGATCTACGAGCTCGAGGGTGACGATCTCGAGGCGATCATCGCGAACATGATCGCCGCAGCGGGCCGCGGCGAGTTCCGTTTGTCGGACGCGATGCAGATGGATCCGCCGCCGAGCTACCGGCTGCTCGAGCTCACCACCGAACGCGTTGCGGTGGCCTGAAATGGGTCGCGTAGACGGAAAAGTCGTACTCGTCACCGGCGCAGCCCGCGGGATGGGTCGCAGTCACGCGTTGAAGTTGGCCGCGGAGGGCGCCGATCTGATCCTGGTCGACATCTGTGCCCCGGTCGAGCCGGTCCCCTACCCGATGAGCGGCAAGGACGATCTCGACGAGACCGCCGCTGCCGTGTCCGCGCTCGGCAGGCGCGTCGCCGCGGCAGCGATCGACGTACGTGACGGCGCGCGGCTCGCCGAGTTCACCGCCGAGTCGGTGGCCACGCTCGGCGGCCTCGACGCTGCGGTCGCCAACGCCGGAGTTATCACGTCGGGCACCTGGGACACCACGACCGCCGACGACTGGCGCACGGTGCTCGACGTCAACCTCATCGGCGTCTGGAACACCTGCGTCGCCGCGATCCCGCACCTGATCGAGCGGGGCGGCGGCAGCCTGATCAACATCAGCTCGGCAGCAGGAATCAAGGGCAATCCGCTGACCTCGCCCTACACCGCGTCCAAGCACGGGGTGGTCGGGCTGAGCCGCTCGTTGGCGAACGAGCTGGCGCAGAACTCGATTCGAGTCAACACGGTGCATCCGACGGGTGTCGTGACCGGGATGTCGGTGCCGGCGATGCACGAGCTGATGGCCACCACGCGCGGCGACCTCGGACCGATCTACCAGAATGCGTTGCCGGTCCAGGTTATCGAAGCGGCCGACGTCAGCAACGCGGTGTTGTACCTTGCGTCGGACGAGTCACGCTTCGTGACCGGCACCGAGCTCAAGGTCGATGCCGGCGTGACGATTCGCTGATCCAACTCCGCACCGGCACAACGTTCGAAAGGTGGCACGTCGTGGTCGATGCCGAAGTACAGGTGCCGTATCGGGTGGTGCAGTGGGCCACCGGGAACGTCGGCAAGGTCGCGGTCCGTCATTTTGCCGGCAACCCAGTGTTCGATCTCGTCGCAGTCCTGGTGTTCGATGCAGGGAAGGTGGGCAAGGATGCCGGCGAGATCGCCGGCACCGAACCTGTCGGTGTGCTCGCGACCGATGACGTCGATGCCGTGCTGGCGTTGCGCGCGGACTGCGTCATGTATTCACCGATCTGGGCCGATGTCGACGCCATCTGTCGAATTCTGCGCTCGGGCAAGAACGTCGTATCGACCAGCGGCCCGTTCTTTCGTACGGATTTCACCCGGGCGGACTTCGACCGAATCGAGGCAGCCTGCCAGGAGGGCAACAGCTCGTATCACGGGGGCGGCATTCATCCGGGCTTCGCGGGCGATCTGCTGCCGCTGACTATGGCACGGCTCGCCAGCCGGATCGACAAGTTGCACATCTACGAGTACGTGAATTTCGGGACCGACCCGTCGAAGTACATCGAGCTGATGGGCATGGGCGCCGATCCCGAGCAATTTCTCGCCGGCCCAACGCTGTTGGGTGAGTCGCACCCCTACTTCACCCAGAGCATCACCGAGGTCGTCGAAGGACTCGGCAAGACGATCGAGAAAGTCACCCGCGATGTCGAGATCGCGGTGACCACCCGCGACATCGGCTACGAGGGACCGCCCGACAGCGACATGCCGGGCGCGACCGGTGTCATCAAAGCCGGCACGGTCGGCGCGCAGCACCACCAGTGGACCGCCTGGGTCGACGGCACGCCGCTGGTCGTGTGCCACGCCGTGTACACAATGGGCGACGAAGCCGTCGAACCGAACTGGAATTGCGGCCACACCCGCTACCGCATCGTCATCGAGGGTGACCCACCGACCGAGCTCGTGCTCCAGGGCGCCGCGAATCCCGACGGGAGCCATACACACCCGGGCTACATCTGGACGGCGATGGACGTCGTCAACACGATCCCGGCCGTGTGCGATGCCGAGCCCGGCATCGTCACCGACTTCGACCTCGGCCTGGTCCGGCCACGTGGGATCGTCGGGGGTCCGTCGTAGTTTCGATCGTCGGGCTCGTCCGCTGACAATCGAACCCTGCTAGGGCAGACTCCGACAGACACCCGCACCGGCTCGAAAGGGAACCCCTCAATGGACCTTCACCTCGGCGGAAAGACCGCTGTCGTCACCGGCGCGAGCAAAGGCATCGGGCTCGCCATCAGCAGCGCCCTGATCGACGCCGGTGCCCACGTTGTAGCCGGATCACGCAGCAACAGCGCGGGTCTCGCGAAACTCGCCGAAACCGGCAACCTCACCCATGTCGCCGTCGACCTGACCGCACCGGACGCAGGCGCGCACCTCGTCGAGACTGCCGCCGCGCGGGGCGGCATCGACATCCTGGTGAACAACGCCGGCGCCGTCACGCCGCGCACCGGCGGCTTCGCCTCGATCAGCGACGACGACTGGCTCGCGACCTGGACGCTCGGACTGATGGCAACGGTCCGCACCACCCGGGCAGCGCTGCCACACTTGATCGCCTCGGGCGCCGGAACCATCGTGATGATCGGATCCGTCAACGCCTACCTCCCGGATCCGATCGTGCTCGACTACAGCGCGACCAAAGCTGCGTTGACCAACCTCGCCAAGGGCCTGTCCAAGGAACTGGGCCCACACAATATTCGCGTCAACTCCATCAGCCCCGGTCCCGTGGCGACCGACCTCTGGCTCGCCGACGGTGGCGTCGCCACCACCGTGGCTGGAGTGACCGGTCGCAGTGCGACCGACATCGCGGACGGCGCGGTGGCCGACACCGTGACGAAACGGTTCACCACCGCAGCGGAAGTCGCGAACGTTGCCGTGTTCCTGGCCAGTGATGTGGCGGCGAACATCACCGGTACCGATGTCACCATCGACGGCGGCATGATCACCACGATCTGACGGCAGCGCTACCCGCGCTACCCCGTGCGGTCACCGTGTTCGCCGAGGCGCGGCGGGGGACCGTATTCGGGCTCGTATCCGTCGAAGCGAATCGGGCTGCCGATCAGCTGGAAGTCACCGGCCTTCACCACCACGTCCGGGGTGGCCGCCAGCGCATCGGGCAGTGTGCGCACCGCGGCCGCGGGAACACCGAGCGGATGCAGCCGGGCTTCCCACGCGGCAGCGGTGTCGGTGGCGAGCACCTTCGTCACCACGTCGAGCACCTCGTCGCGTTTCGCCGCCCGCTCTGCCATCGTGGTGTAGCCGTCGATGCCGGCCTCGGTTGCGAACGACCGCCAGAATCCGTCGTGAGTGACGAACAGCGCCAGGTAGCCCTCCGCGGTCGGGAACAATTGCGCGGGAACGTAATAGGAGTGCGCGCCGTGCGGCATCCGCCGCGGCTCGGTGCCCTCGTTGAGATAGGCCGAGGCGCGGTAGTTCAGCTGGGACAGCATCACGTCGCGCAAGGAGACCTCGACCTGTCCCCCGCGACCGGACACGATCTGCGCGAGCAAGCCGAGTGCCGCGGTGAGGCCGGTCGAGTTGTCGGCGGCGGAGTAGCCGGGCAGGGTCGGCGGGCCATCCGGATCCCCGGTGAGGGCCGCGACACCCGTCACGGCCTGAATCACGTAGTCGAACGCCGGATCGTCACCGGCGGACATGCCGAACCCGGTGAGCGCAACGCAGACGATCTTGTCGTTCCATTTGCGCAACGCATCGTAGGTCAAGCCGTAGCGCCGAATCGCCGACGGCTTCAAGTTCACCAACAACGCATGCGACTCGGCGGCGAGCTCGCCGAGCCGTTGTTGCCCTGCCTCGGTGGTCAGGTCGACGCAGATGCTGCGTTTGCCGCGGTTGAGGCTGGCGAAATAGGCGTCGCTGACTTGGCGCGAGAGGTCGCCGGTCGGCGGTTCGAGCTTGGTCACCTCGGCGCCGAGGTCGGCGAGCACCATCGTCGCGTAGGGGCCGGCCAGGATGTGACCGACCTCGAGGATCCGAATTCCGGCAAGCGGTCCCTGGGTCACCTGAGTTCCTTGGCGAGTTCGGCCACAACCTCACGGGTCCGGTACTTCGAGGCGACGAGTTCGTCGCGGGTGTCGCCGATCGGCAGCAGGCGCATCGAGAGGTCCGTGGCTCCCGCGTCCCGATACCGGCGGAATCCTTCGAGGATCGCCTCTTCGTCGCCGGCGATGCAGATATCGCCCACATTGCGCGCATCGCCGTGTTCGAGCAGCTTCTGGTAGTTCGGCGAGTACTCGGCTTCGGCGAGGATCCGGTTCGCTCGCTCGCGAGCCTCGTCAGCCTCCGACGGCTTGCACAGACAGACCGGCACGCCGGCCACCACGCGAGGCGCCGGCCGTCCGGCATTGTCGGCCGCCTTGGTGATGCGCGGGGCGATATGGTCGGCGATCGCCCGGTAGTCCGCCATCCACAACACGGTTCCGTCGGCTTGCTCACCGGCGATGCCGAGCATCACCGGTCCGAGTGCGGCGACCAGAACGGGCATCGGCGCGAGCGGGGTGAGATCGAACGGATTGTGCACGGTGAAGTTCGTGTTCTCGACGTCGACCGAGCCGGTCGCCGCCTGCGCCGCCGCGAGCACCTCGAGATAATCACGGGTGTATCGGGCCGGCTTTTCGTAGGGCAGGCCGAGCATGTCCGTGACGATCCAGTGGTGCGACGGGCCGACACCGAGGCTCAGCCTGCCACCGATCGCGGCGTGCACCGAAAGCGCCTGGCGCGCCAAGGCAATGGGGTGCTGAGCCGGCAGTGGTACGACCGCGGTGCCGATCTCGATCGTGCTCGTGCGGGTGCCCATCATCGTCACGGCAGTGAGCGCGTCGAAGTCGTTGGGTACCTGCGGAACCCACACGGTGTCCATGCCCGCGGACTCCGCCCATTCCGCGTCGGCGATCATCCGCGACACCTTGCGCGCGGAGTCACCACGCTCCGGCCCGCTCATCACTCCGATCCGCACAATTCCTCCAGCTCGACACCGTATGCGTGACCGAACGGCCGACGCGATTGTCCTACTTGTAGTTTCGCCTCGCTCAGGACGGCGCGGGTGTGCCGGTGAGCTTGCGGATCTCGGTCACCAGCACGTCGAGTGCCGTTCCGGTCGGGAAGACCGCGGCCGCGCCGGCCTCGAGCAGTTTGGGCACGTCGGACTGTGGAATCGTCCCGCCCACCACCACGGCGATGTCGCCGGCGTCGGCCTCGCGCAGGGCGTCGACAACCCGCTTCGTGAGTGCGACATGCGCGCCGGAGAGAATGCTCAGCCCGACAACGGTGACGTCCTCCTGCAAGGCGATCGACACGATGTCCTCGATCTTCTGCCGGATTCCGGTGTAGATCACCTCGAATCCCGCGTCGCGCAACGTGCGCGCGACGATCTTGGCACCGCGATCGTGCCCGTCCAGGCCGGGCTTGGCGACGAGAACGCGGGCGGTCATCAGAACACCACCGGCTGCTGGAACTCGCCCCAGACGTCCTTCAGCGTGGTCACCATCTCGCCGACGGTGCAGTACGCGTTCGCGCAGTCGATCAACTTGTGCATCAGATTGTCGGTTCCTTCCGCAGCGCGGGATAGTGCGGCGAGCGCGTCCTTGACGGCGAGCGGGTCACGTTCTGCCTTCACCCGCGCGAGGCGCTCGAGCTGCAGCCGGCGTCCCTCCGCGTCGAGTTCGTAGGTGGAGATCTCGGGCGCCGGTTCCGGCGAGACGAACCGGTTCACCCCGACCACCGGTCGCTCGCCGTTCTCGACCTCGTGGTGCAACTTGAAGGCCTCGTCGGCGATGAGGCCCTGCAGGTAGCCGTCCTCGATCGCGCGGACCATGCCGCCATGCTGTTCGAGGTCGTCCATGATCTCGATGATCTTTTCCTCGGTGGCGTCGGTGAGTGCCTCGACGAAGTACGAGCCACCGAGCGGATCGGCGACTCGCGTCACCCCCGTCTCGTACGCGAGGATCTGCTGCGTTCGCAGGGCCATCGTCGCGGATTCCTCGCTCGGCAGGGCGAATGGCTCGTCCCACGCGGCGGTGAACATCGACTGCACGCCGCCGAGGACGGAGGCCATCGCCTCGTAGGCGATCCGGACCAGGTTGTTCTGCGCCTGGGGGGCATACAGCGACGCGCCACCCGCCACGCAACCGAACCGGAACATCGACGCCTTGTCGACGGTCGAGCCGTAGCGCTCGCGCACGATCGTGGCCCAACGGCGCCGTCCGGCACGGTATTTTGCGATCTCTTCGAAGAAGTCGCCGTGCGTGTAGAAGAAGAACGAGACCTGCGGCGCGAACTGGTCGATCGTCAGTCGGCCGCGCTCGACCACCGTGTCGCAGTACGTGACGCCGTCGGCAAGCGTGAACGCCATCTCCTGCACCGCGGTCGCACCGGCGTCGCGGAAATGCGCACCCGCGACCGAAATCGCGTTGAAGCGCGGCACCTCGGCGGCGCAGAACTCGATCGTGTCGGCGATCAGCCGCAGCGACGGTTCGGGCGGCCAGATCCAGGTGCCGCGGGAGGCGTATTCCTTGAGGATGTCGTTCTGGATCGTGCCGGTGAGCTTTTCGCGCGGCACGCCCTTGCGCTCGGCGGCGGCGACGTAGAACGCGAGCAGGATCGCCGCGGTTCCGTTGATGGTGAAGCTGGTGCTGATCTTGTCGAGCGGAATATCGTCGAACAGCACCTCGGCGTCGGCGAGGGTGTCGACCGCAACGCCTACCCGACCGACCTCTTCACTCACCTCGGGATCGTCGGAGTCGTAGCCACACTGGGTGGGCAGGTCGAGGGCAACCGACAACCCGGTGCCGCCCTGTTCGAGCAGGTACCGGTACCGGCGGTTGGATTCCTCGGCAGTGCCGAAGCCCGAGTACTGCCGGAACGTCCAGGTGCGGCCGCGATAGCCCGTGGCGAAGTTGCCGCGGGTGAACGGATAGCTGCCCGGCGCGGGGGGCTCGGCAACCAGATCGTCCGGTCCGTAGACCGGCTCGAGCGGGATGCCGGAGGAGGTTTTCACGGTCTCGTTCATCGTTGGATACGGTACTTGCAGAAAATGAGAATGCCAATACCATTCGCGGCGAAGAGTGCCGATCTACTAGGAGAACGCATGGACAAGCAGGGTTTACTCACCGATCGGACGATGGTTGTCTCCGGCGCGAGCCGCGGCATCGGGTTGGCGATCGCCATTGCGGCGGCCGGGCAAGGCGCGAATGTGGTCCTGCTCGCGAAGACCGCCGAGCCGCATCCGCGCCTGCAGGGCACCGTGCACACCGCCGTCGCGGAAATCGAAGCCGCGGGCGGCAAGGCCATTGCGGTGGTCGGCGATGTCCGCCGCGAAGAGGATGTCGTGCGGGCAGTCGAAACCGCGGTCGAGCATTTCGGCGGCATCGATATCTGCGTCAACAACGCGAGTGCGATCGCGGTCGAACCGACCGAACACCTCTCGGCCAAGAAGTACGACCTCATGCAGGAGATCAACTGCCGCGGCACGTTCCTGCTGACCAAAGCCTGCCTGCCGCATCTGCGCAAATCGGCAAATCCGCACGTCCTCACGATTGCCCCGCCGGTCAACCTGAACCCGCACTGGCTCGGCGCGCATCCGGCCTACACCTTGTCCAAATACGGCATGGCGCTGCTGGCCCTCGGTGTCGCCGCCGAGTACGCCGAGGCGGGTGTTGCGTCGAACTGCCTGTGGCCCGAGACCTACATCGCGACCTCCGCGGTGTCGAACATGGCCGACGGGGACAGTCTGCTCTCCTCCTCGCGCAGCCCGCAGATCATGGCCGACGCGGCGGTCGAGATCCTGTCCCGGCCCGCCCGCGAGGCGACCGGCAACTGCTACATCGACGCGGAAGTGCTGGCCGAGGCAGGCGTCACCGATCTGTCCGGCTACGGCGGCGGCGATCGGCCCATCATCGACCTCTTCCTCGACCGCACCCAGGTGGTCGGGGCGCGGTCATGACGGTCGATGCGTCCCGCCGAGAGACCTACGAGGCCGGCCTGGCGGTGCGCAAGGAGGTCGTCGGCGAGCAGTACGTCGAACGCGCGCTGGCGAACGCGACCGACTTCTCGGCGCCGATGCAGGATCTCGTCACCGAGTACTGCTGGGGCGCGGTGTGGACGCGCCCCGGCCTCACCCGCAGTACGCGGTCGCTGATCAACCTGGCGATGCTGACGGCGCTCAATCGCCCGACCGAGTTCGCCACTCATGTGCGTGGTGCGCTGACGAACGGCGTCACCACCGACGAGATCCGCGAGGTCCTGCTGCAGACGGCCGTCTACGTGGGGGTGCCCGCGGCGCTGGAATCGTTCCGGATCGCCGAACGGGTGATCGCGGAGGCCGGCGATGAGTGACACCAATACCCGGCACGTGGCCTTCCTCGGCCTCGGCAACATGGGCGCACGGATGGCGCGGCGGCTCGTCGACGCCGGGCACGACGTGGTCGGGTTCGACCCGGTCGAATCGGCTCGCAACGCACTCACCGAAGCGGGTGGGCGAGCCGAGCCGAGCGCGGCGGGAGCGATCACCGGCGCCGCGACGGTCATCCTCATGCTGCCGAATTCCGCGGTGGTCGAGGCGATTCTGGAGGACCCCGCCGTCGTCGCCGCGCTGCAACCCGGCATGACGGTGGTGGACATGAGTTCGTCCGACCCCATGTCGACCCGCCGCCTCGCGGACCGTCTCGCCGCGCGCGGGATCGCGCTCGTCGACGCGCCGGTGTCCGGCGGCGTCAGCGGTGCCGAGGCGGGGACGCTCACGATCATGGCGGGCGGCTCCGTGGATGCGGTGGTCGCCGTCGAGAAGGTGCTCGCACCGATGGGCACACCCCGCCGGATCGGCGACTGCGGCGCCGGGCACGCGATCAAGGCGATCAACAATCTGCTCGCCGCGGTCCACCTCCTCGCGACCGCCGAGGGGTATGCCGCCGGGCTGCGATTCGGCCTCGACCCCGAGGTGATCGTGTCGACCATCAACGCCGCGAGCGGTCGCAGCGCGTCCACGGAGATCAAGTTTCCGAAGTTCGTCGTCCCCGAGACGTACGACTCCGGCTTCGCGCTGGCCCTGATGCTCAAGGACATGCGGACTGCGACCGGGCTCGCAGCGGAGCTCGGTGTGCCTGCGGTACTCGGTGAATGCGCGGTCGGGCTGTGGTCCGCCGCCGACGCCGACCTCGGCCCCGGAGCGGATCAGACCGAGATCGCCCGGTGGGTGCGCGACGGCTCGGCGCGCGCCACGACGAGTTCGGCGTCGGTGCACCAAGCGCCCTGAAACGCCACTTGCGAAAAAAGAGAATACCACTACCATGAGGGGAACCTAACTTCGGTCGGTGCGGCATTCGTGCAACATCGACACATCAGGTCGGAGGCAACCGTGACCGCACCAATGCATGACGCCGAACCTATCCGCGTCACGGTCGCTCCGGCCCTCGACTATTTCGAAAAGTGCCCGCGCTGCGGCTATCCCGCCGAGGCGGTGGTCACGGCGCGTACATACGCGGATGGCGCCGTCGACCGCGAGCTTGTTGCCACCTGCGGATTGCCGTGCGGTTGGAAATCGGCGGGATAGGCGCACCCCCGATGTACGTCTGTCTGTGCCATGGGGTGACCTCACGCGAGGTCGCCGAGGTGGTGGCGCGCGGCGCGTGCACCTCGAATCAGGTTGCGGCGGCATGTGGTGCCGGCACGGACTGCGGCCGATGCCGCCGGACGGTGCAGTCCATCATCGCCGCCGCGAACAGCGAGCAGGACGACGAACCCGCGCCGGCGCGCCCGCTGCGGCGCGAACATGTCGGGGTGATCGGTCGTTCGGCCTGACCGATCCCCTCGACTCGGAACCTCGCACCACCGGCCTACGATTCGGGTACCTGCCGATCGGAGGTCGTTGTGAAACCGAGGGGACTCGCCGACGTCGCCGCCGGGTGCGCGAGTCTGTCCGTCGGCGACACGATGATTCCCGACGAACCACTGGTCGTCGTCGATCTCGACCGGGACGAATGGGCCCACCTCGACGATGCGGTGGCCGCACTGCGCAACCGAACCGTGGTCGTCGTCGGCATCGCGAACCAACCCCTGCCCGAGCAGGCTGCCCCGCTGCTCGAGTCCCTGGCCTGCACGCTCGCGCCGAGTGGCCCCGGGCGCACTTGGGTCACCGGCGGGCGCGAGGATCTCGGCGCGATTACCGACACCGTCGGCGCCGCACCTCGCGCGTCGCTCGCGCTCACCTCCCTGCTCGACCTCACCACCGCCACCGACGTGGAAAACGGACTCGTCGCGGAATCGCTCGCCTACTCGATGCTGCTCGCCGGACCGGAATTCGCGCAATGGCGGCGCAGCACTCCGCGCCGTCCGGTGCCGGACTGCATCGAACCGGTCCTGCTCGACCGCGACGGTGACGAACTCACCGTGACATTGAACCGGCCCGAGCGGCACAACGCTTTCGCCCGCCAGGTCCGCGACGGCGTCATCGAGGCCATGGCGGTGGCCGAGTACGACCCCTCCATCACCCGGGTCGTCTTGCGCGGAAACGGCCGATCCTTCTGCAGCGGAGGTGATCTCGACGAGTTCGGCACCGCGACCGACGTTGCTGCCGCCCATCTGGTGCGATTGCAGCGCAGCGCGGGGCTCGCCGTGCACCGTATCGCGGAGCGGGTGCGTGCCGTAGTACACGGCTCCTGTATCGGCGCCGGTATCGAGGTTCCCGCATTTGCCGGGCAGATCCTGGCTCACGATGACGCAACGTTCCGGCTACCGGAGCTCACCATGGGCCTGGTCCCGGGCGCCGGGGGCACGGTGAGCATTCCACGTCGAATCGGCAAGTGGCGCACCGCCTTTCTCGCCCTCACCGCTCGACCGGTCGGCGCCGAGACCGCCCTGGAATGGGGCCTGGTCGATGGCCGAACCTGACACCGACCACCTGCGGGAATGGGCGGCCTCCGGCGAACTGCGCGAATGGGCGGCCTCCGGCGCCATGGCGCTGACCGGCCGACGCGACGGCCCACCGATCGCGGCACCGGGCAGCGCCGCGACGATGACCACGGCGGCACTGCGCGACGTCGCCGAAACCACTGTGCAGCGCACCGGGCGCGCACCGGCGCTCCCCGGCGCGCAGATACTCGGTGAGCGCGCGGCCATCGCCGGCTTGCAACGCGCCGGCCCGCTGTCTTGTGGCGGCGCGTTTCGTGTCCTCGCGACGAGCGACGGGTGGCTCGGACTGTCACTCCCCCGGCCGAGCGACCTCGAACTGATCCCGGCGCTGATCGAATCCGACGTTCCACCCGACGTCTGGGTCGCGGTCTCGGCGTGGGCGGCGTCGACGACGACACGGGCGGCGGCCGAACGCGTTGCACTTCTCGGCATGGCCGGCGGTGCCGTTCCCGATCCGCACCGCACGGATCGCGCCGGTGTGCTCGTCAGCGAGTACGGACCGCGCCGGCATCGCCGAGAGCGACCCCGCGTCGTCGACCTCACCGCGCTCTGGGCCGGCCCGTTGTGCGCCCACCTGCTCGACCTCGGGGGCGCCGAGATCATCAAGGTGGAGAGCACGCGTCGCCCGGACGGTGCCCGGTTCGGCCCGGCACGCTTCTTCGATCTCTTGCACGGCGGACATGACATGGTGGCGTTGGACTTTCACGATCCCCAAGCAATCGATGCGCTGCGTGAACTGCTGGCCGATGCCGACCTGGTGTTGGAATCATCGCGGCCACGCGCGCTCGCGCAACTCGGCATCGAGGCCACCGAGATCGTCGCGGCGGGCACGTCCTGGCTGTCGATCACCGCACGCGGTCGCGACGACGATGGCGTCGGATTCGGCGACGACGTCGCGGCTGCGGCGGGTTTCGTGGTCGCCGACGGCACCGACCTGCTCCCCTGTGGTGACGCGTTGGCCGACCCCCTGGCAGGTGTGCGCGCCGCGGCAAGCGCGAGTACCGCGCTGTTGGCCGAGCGCGCGTGCCTGATCGACGTGTCGATGCTGCATGTCGCGGCCGAGGCTGCCGCTGGACCGCCGGCCGAGGAGCACTGCGTGCACTTCCACGACGACACCTGGTGGGTACACACCTCCGGCGGGCGATTCCCGGTCCACGACCCGGTGGCGCGTACGCCCAGGGTCGCTGCCGCCGCACTCGGTGCCGCCAACGCCCGGTGGCTCGGAAGGCAGTGATGGGCTTACTGTTTCGCAACGTCGAGGTAAACGGCGCGCGCGTCGATGTGCGCGTCGCCGGTACACGGGTCGCCGAGGTCGGAACCGAACTGGCCACCGACGACGAGGCGACCGTTCTCGACGGTCGCGGAGGGGTGCTCCTGCCGGGACTGCACGACCATCACCTGCATCTGTTGGCGACTGCCGCCGCTCGTCGGTCGATCGACTGCGGGCCGCCTGCGGTACGCGACGCGACCGGACTGCAGCACGCGCTGACGGTCGAGGGAGGCTCGGGATGGTTCCGCGGCACGAACTACCACGAGTCGGTCGCGGGCGAACTGGATCGGACCGTGCTCGACCGTTGGGTTCCCGACCGCCCGGTTCGGATTCAGCACCGCAGTGGTGCACTGTGGATGCTCAATTCGGCTGCTCTGTCTGTCGTTTCGGATGTTCTGGATGACTCGCTCGATGTCGAGCGCGACGATCTCGGCCAGCCGAACGGGCGACTCTGGCGCTACGACGCCCGCTTGCGTGCGGGACTCGCGGCCGACCCACCGGATCTGGACGCACTCGGCGCCGAACTCGACAGCTACGGGATCACCGGGGTCACCGATGCCACACCCGATCTCGACGCGGCGGCGATCGACCTGATCACCGCGGCCCACCGATCCGGCGCGCTCGCCCAGCGCGTCGTATTGCTCGGTGCCGCGCCGGATACCGAGCTGCCCGACGGTGTCGTCGCCGGACCGTACAAACTTCTGCTGCGCGACCACGATCTACCGACGTTCGACGAGTTGCACGTGCAGATCGAGGCGGTACACCGCTCCCGCCGCGCGGTCGCCGTGCACTGCGTAAGCCGGGAATCGCTGCTGCTCACCCTCGCCGTGCTCGACGATGTCGGGACGCGGGACGGCGACCGGATCGAGCATGCCGGCGTGGTCCCGACGGGGGTCGCCGAGTGGATGGCAGCGCTGCGCGTCCGGGTCGTCACCCAGCCGGGCTTTCTGCACGCGCGCGGCGATGCCTACCTCCGCGACGTCGACCCGGATGATCGTCCGCACCTGTATCCGCATGCCGGCCTGCTCGCGAGCGGAGTTCCGGTGGCGCTGTCGAGCGATGCACCTTACGGCCCGCTCGACCCATGGCAGGTGATCGACGCCGCAATGCAGCGCCGTAGCGAATCCGGCGCGATCCTGGGCGAAGCCGAACGTGTCTCCGCCGCAACCGCACTCGCCGGGTATCTGGGGGCGCCCGACGATCCCGGGGGTGCACCACGGCGGGTCGTCGCTGGCGCGGTGGCCGATCTCTGCTTGCTGCACGTGCCGCTGCGCGAGGCATTGACCACTCCGCACCGCAGCTTGGTGCGCGATGTCGTCATCGACGGTCGGGTGCGCGAATTCGATCCGTGACGGCCGGTTAGCCGATCGGCTACCCTGGCGCGCATGGTCTCCCCCGGCCCGGTCGTCGCGCCCCGGCTCGACGCTGTGCCACGCAGCGCCGCGCAGACCCGCATTCTCGACGCGGCGCTCGACCTCATCGGCGAGCACGGCGTCAGCGGCACGTCGCTGCAAATGATCGCGAATTCGGTCGGTGTCACGAAGGCTGCGGTCTATCACAAGTTCAAGTCCAAGGACGAGATCGTCATCGCGGTGACCGAGCGCGAACTGGCGAAGCTGCAGGACGCGCTCGACGCCGCGGAGGCGGAAAAACAGCATTCGCGCGCACGCTTGTTGTTGCTCGCCGCCGTCATCGACATGGCCGTGGAGCGGCGCCGGTGGGTGAGCACACTGCAGCACGATCCCGTGATCGTTCGGTTGCTCGCCGAACATCAACCGTTCCAGGATTTCCTCAACCGGCTGTACGCCGTACTGCTCGGCGAGGATGTCGGGCCACGCGCCCGCGTGCTCGCGGCCATTCTCTCGGCGGCTCTCGCCGGCGCGGTGATCAATCCACTCGTCGCCGATATGGACAACGACGAACTGCGGACCGAGTTACTGCTGGTCACGCAGCGATTGCTGCACCTGCCGGATTGACCATTGCCGCGAGGGTAGCCGATCGGCTAGCCTCGCACACAACCGAAGGATTCCCTTCGTCGCCGTCTCGCAGCGTTCGCTGCTTTGAAAGGGCGTAGCGCACTCATGCACATCCGCACTCAACTGATCAGCCTCTGGCTTGCCGTCTTCTTCGGCGCCATCCTGGTCATCGCATTTCTGGCGTTCCCAGGATTCTTCCCGCCGATGTCACCGCTCACTCCGGCCAATGAAGTCGCCGACTTCTACCGCGACAACGCGCCGATGATCCGGTTCAGCATGATCGTGTTCGACGTTTGCGGAGTCATGCTCGTGCCGTTCTACATGGTCGTTGTCGAGCAGATGAAACGAATGTCGACCCCGACGCAGGTCCTGCCGTACGCCTTCCTCGCGGCGGTCGCCACGGGCACCACACTGTTCGCCCTGTCCAACCTGTTCTGGCTCATCGCCGCGTTCCGCCCGGAGCGCGACGCCGAGCTCGTCATGCTGCTCAACGACATGGCCTGGATTACGTTCCTCGCGCCGGTCAGCATGCTCCTCGTGCAGTGCCTGACCCTTGCGCTGGCGATCTATCTCGACGCCCGACCGCAGCCGATCTTCCCGCGCTGGGTTGGCCACCTCTCCGTTGTTACGGCAATTGCGCTCGTGCCGTCTGCGGGTGCCGCTTTGGTGACATCGGGTCCATTTGCCTGGGACGGCGCGATCTCGTTCTGGCTTCGGATCGTCGTCTACAGCGTGTTCCTCGTTGTCCTCATCGTCGTTGCCTGGGCGGCCGTGAAGCGGCAGGCCGCCGAGGAGCAAGCGACCGCGAGCGTTGCCGCCGAGCCCGTGGGCGCCGCGCAATGAGCAGCACCACCTCGACCGATCCGGACGTCGAGCGGGCCCAGCCGCCTGCAGCAAAGTCACGCGAGAAGCTCGACCTGCGAATCGCCTTCTGGACAATCCCGGTCTACTACCTGCTTTTCGGCATCATCTTCGTCCCACTGGCGCATGTGATGCCGCCTCCCAAGCCGGGCCTGTCGACCCAGCAGATTGTCGACTTCGTCGAATCACACTCGCTGACCATCAAGATCGGGTTCGGGATCCTGCTGGTGGTGGTCGGATTCGCCACTGTCGCCAACGCTTTGATCGCACTGCAGATCAAGCGCATGTCGGTCGGGTCCGTGTTCGCTTACTCCTACATCGTGGCGTTGGCGGTGGGCGCGCTGCCCGGCTGCCTGTTCTGTGCGTTGAGCTTTCTCACCGCGACGCTGCGGCCCGATCGTGATCCGCGGATCATCGCCCTGCTCTACGACATGGGGATGATGACCTTCGTCGGCTCGCTCGGCTGTTTCGCCACCGCGTACCTGGTTCTCGCCCTCGCCATATTCCTCGACAAGAACGAGATCTTCCCGAAATGGTTTGCCTACATCACGATTTGGCAGATCGTCACCGAACTGATGGCCGCGCCGATCTTCCTCTTCACCGACGGCCCGTTCGCGTGGGACGGCTCGATCAGTTTCTGGATGGGCACCGCAATCTTCGGTATCTGGGAGTGCTGCCTGATCGTGCTGCTCTACCGCGCCGTGAAACGGCAACCCGCCGATGAGCGTGTTCCGGACTGATCGGATGTGCCCGATGCACCGTCGAACGAGGAAGCGCGAATGACCGAGACCGAACTGGCGAACGAAACCGGGCCCGGCGACGCGCCACCCGGAGCGCAGGCAGCCGCGCCACCGGGCCTGCATCAGCAGGGCGATACGAGCATGTGGGTGTTCGTCATCGGCGACCTGTTCATTTTCGGCGCCTATTTCGTCATCTTCATGATTGCGCGCAGCGAGCACCGCGACGCCTTCCTGGCCGCGCAGCAGCACCTGAATCTCGATGCCGGCCTGGTCAATACGCTGGTGCTGTTGACCAGTTCGTGGTGTGTCGCGCTGGCCGTGAACGCCGCGCGGGTTGGCGACCACCGACGTGCCACGAACCTGACTCTGCTGGGCGGGCTCTGTGGCGTCGTGTTCATTGCGATCAAGGCCTACGAATGGATTTCCGAGATCCAGGGCGACCAGACCATAACCAGCAGCGACTTCTTCATGTATTACTACATGCTCACCGGCGTGCACCTCTTCCATGTCGCACTCGGCCTGGTCATCCTCGGGGTCGTCGTTGCCAACCTTCGCAACAGCGAGCTACGACGTGTGTCGATTGTCGAGAGCGGAGCGATCTACTGGCACTTGGTGGACCTGCTGTGGGTCGTGATATTCGCGCTGATCTACGTGATGAGGTGAACCAGTGAAGATTTCCGCCAACGCGCGCGCCACCTACGTCTGGCTGGCGCTCTGCGCGGTGACCATATTGTCGGGCGGCCTGGCCCACACCCGCACGGACGGCAACTTCGCTGCGAGCATGCCGATCACACTCGCGGTCCTCGCTATCGGGCTCATCAAGGTGCGGCTGATCACGCAGAACTTCATGGAAGTGCGCGTCGCGCCGACCTGGTTGCGCCTCACCGTCGACGGCTGGCTGGTGCTGTTCTGGGGCAGTGTCCTGGCGATCTACCTGATCTGAGCGCCTGCCGGAGGTCGCGGCGTCCTTGACAGAATCGCGCTGATCGCAAAGCTGTGCTGCACGATGAGCTGAGCGCAGGATCGAACGCGACCGCCGGACGTTCTTCCGGTGGCACACAGCGACACGAGGACCTTTGTGTACGACGTTCGACGGTTGATACTGCTTCGCGACCTCGCGGAACACACGACGATGACCGCCGTGTCGGAACTTCACGGCATCACCACCTCTGCGGTCTCGCAACAGCTGCGCCAACTGGAGGACGAAGTGGGCACGGCACTGACCCGCCGGGAGGGCCGTGTCCTTCGATTGACGCACGCCGGACGAATCCTCGTCGACCACACTGCTCGAGTTGTCGCGGCGCTGGAGGAAGCCGAAAGTGCCGTCGCCGCGACCGGCGAATCGGTCACCGGCGTGCTCACGCTCGCAACTTTCCAGACAGCGCTTGGCCGGCTGGCACTTCCGGCTGCGGGCCGGCTCGGCGCCGATCACCCGGGACTGCGGGTCCGGGTCATCGATGCGATGCCGACCGACTCGGTACCCGCGGTACGCCGTCAGGAGATCGATCTCGCGATTACCTACACCTACTCGTTCGAAGCACGCGAACTGCCGCCCGGCCTCGCCTCGGAGTACCTGCTCGACGATCCGCTGGTCCTGCTGGCTCCCGAACCGCTTCGTGAACGGGCGCGAACCGACGGTCTGGCCGCGGTCGCCCACGCGGATTGGATTGCCACGGCCGATGGCGCGCCCGCGATCGTCTCGGTCACCTTCGCTTGCCGGCAGGCGGGGTTCACGCCCCGCATCGAACATCGATGCGGCACGTTCGACACGATGGCGCAGATGGTCGACGCCGGTTTCGGGGTCGCCGTGCTGCCGGAGATGGCGGTAGCGCAGGCGCATCGTCATCTCATCGCGTGCCCGATCCGCAACGGTGCCAGACAAATCGGAGTCACCTATCGACAGGCGTCGTTGAAACGGCCGGCGGTAGCGGCTGCGGTCCGGGCATTGCGCGCGGCCGCGGCGCCGCTGTCACTGGCTTCATGAGGGATACGTGTCGAGAAATTCTTAACGAATCCCGTAGTCGCCATGCATTGTTCGTGGGCGGGGCGACTCCGACACTGAACTGCGGATGATCATGTTGCCCGCACCCGCGACGAAAGCAGAGACCGTATGAGTTACCGTCAATTCGGCCGCACGGGCGTGTTGGTGAGCCCGCTTGCCCTCGGCGCCATGAACTTCGGGGTGTGGGCCAACACCGACCATGACGACGCGATCCGCATCATCCACCGCGCCCTCGACGCGGGTATCAACGTCGTCGACACCGCCGACGTCTACTCCCAGGGCGAGAACGAAGAAATCGTCGGCAAAGCGCTGCTCGGCCGGCGCGACGAGGTGTTCCTGGCCAGTAAGTTCCACGGCCAGATCGGGTCGGATCCCAACCACCGCGGCAACTCGCGACGCTGGATATTCCGCGCGGTGGAGGACAGTCTGCGCCGCCTGCAGACCGACCACCTCGACCTGTATCAGGCGCACCGCCCCGACCCGGACACCGCCCTGGAGGAGACGCTCGGTGCATTGAACGACCTGGTGCGCCAGGGCAAGATCCGATACTTCGGTACCACGACCTTCGAACCGCATCAGCTCGTCGAGGCGCAGTGGGCGGCACGACGTCGACAGCTGCAGCGACCGGTCTCCGAGCAGCCGCCGTACTCCATCCTCGCGCGGGGAGCCGAACGGGCAACCTTGCCGATCGCACAGAAGTACGGGCTTGGTGTGCTGACCTGGAGCCCACTGGCCGGCGGATGGCTGTCCGGTCGGCACCGCGCCGGTGAATCCCCCACCACCGAATCCAGCCGTCTCGGTCGCCAGCCGCATCGCCACGATCCGGAACTCGCCGCCAACCAGCGCAAGCGTGCCGCAGCCGAGGAGCTGCTCAAACTCGCCGACGACACCGGAATCTCGCTGGTACAGCTGGCATTGGCGTTCGTGCTGCAGCATCCGGCGGTCACCAGCGCGATCATCGGACCACGCACGCTCGAGCAGCTCGAGGGCCAGCTCGGCGCGATCGACGTCCGCCTCGACAGCGACGTCCTGGACCGAATCGACGAGATCATCGCACCCGGAGTGACGATCAGCGCCGCCGACGAGGGCTATCTTCCGCCGTCACTGACCGAGGCCGGACAACGCCGACGGGTCAACGACCAGCGCATCGAATTGGGAGCCAACCGATGAGCTTGCCCGATCTGCGCACGTTCGGCCGGACCGGTATCCGGGTCAGCCCGCTCACGCTCGGCACGATGAACTTCGGCGCGCGCGGCCGGACGACCCACGACGACAGCATCCGGGTCATCCATCGCGCCCTGGATGCAGGGATCAACATCGTCGACACCGCGGACACCTACTCGCACGGCGAGTCCGAGGAGATCGTCGGCAAGGCGCTTCGCGGCAGGCGCGACGATGTCATCCTGGCCAGCAAGTTCCACAACCCCGTCGACGACAATCCGCACCACCGGGGCAACTCGCGACGCTGGATCAGCCGCGCGATCGAGGACAGCCTGCGCCGACTCGACACCGATCACCTCGACCTCTACCAGGTGCATCGGCCCGAGACGGCCACCGAGATCGAGGAAACTGTCGGCGCCCTCGATGATCTCGTGCAGGCGGGCAAGATCCGCTACTACGGCACGTCGGTGTTCTCCCCCGGGGAACTGATCGAGGCGCAATGGGTGGCAGACGACCGCAACCTCGTGCGCCCGTCGAGCGAGCAGGTGCCCTACTCGCTGCTGACCCGGGGTATCGAGCGCGAAACTCTGCCCATTGCACGCAAGTACGGACTCGGGGTGCTCACCTACGGGCCGCTCGCGGCGGGGTGGCTCAGCGGTAAGTACCGTCACGGCGCGGCTCAGCCACACTCATTCCGCGCGGACCTCATCCCGGGCCGGTTCGATATCGATGCCCCCGAGAACGCCGACAAGCTCGCCGCCGCGGACGCGCTCGCGGTACTGGCCGAGGATCTCGGCATCGGCCTGATCGATCTGTCGCTCGCCTTCACACTCGCGCACCCCGACGTGACCTCGGTGATCATCGGCCCGCGCACCCTCGACCACCTCGAGACCTACCTCGCCGCGGCGGAGTCGACGCTCGCACCCGAAACGCTCGACCGGGTCGACGAAATCGTGCCGCCCGGCACGGTTTTCCACGACCGCGACACCGGCAAGATCCCCGACGCATTGGCCGATCCCGCGCTCCGACGCCGTGCGGCATGAACACGCGGCCGGAGCGGGTGATGCACGATGACCATGCGCTCCGGCCTCGGTGTCGCACTCGGTCATGACGGTCTGGACTCGATAGGTACGCGGAAAATCCTACGCAGCGCCGTGCGGGTGATGTTGCGCGGCAGCCGTGGATATCCGATCGCCACCCCGGTGTCGTTCGTCGCGGGAATGGTCAACGGAGCGACGATGGTGCTCAGCGCCATTGCAATCGGCCGGGCCACCGACCATCTCATCCTGCCCGTCTTCACGGGCGAGCAGGTGCCGGCGCGGACCTGGCTGCTGACGGCGGCCGCGATCCTCGGGGTCTCGTTGCTGCGGGTCGTCACCATTGTGACGCGGTCGCTTTCGGCTGCCGTGGTCCAGTTCGGTGAGCAGGCGAACACCCGCCGGGCGCTGGTCAATCAGTTCGGCCGACTGGATGTGCGGTGGCACCGACGACACTCCGCGGGGCAGTTGCTCTCGAACACGGTGTCCGACGTCGACGCGCAGTGGTTTCCGATGCAATTCTTCGCGTTCGCCGCGGGTAGCGTCTTCATGCTTCTCGTCGCCGTGGTGAACATCGTGCGCGCAGACCGGTACCTGGCAGTGGTTGCCGTCGCGATGGTCACGGCGATCCTTGTCGCGAATCTGTGTTTTCAACGGGTGATGTCCCCACGAGCCCGGGCTGCACAGCGTGCCCGCGCCGACCTCAGCAGTGTCGCGTTCGAAGCGATCGAGGGCGAACAGGTGGTCCGGACGTTGGGCATTTCGGCGGACGAGACCGCGCGCTTCGCGCAGGCCGCGCAGCACGTCCGGGGCAACAACACCAGAATGGCCTACGCCAGTGCCGCTTTCGACCCAATTGTCGAGCTGACGCCGACCGCGACCGTACTGGTCGTCCTCGCGGTTGGCGCACAACGCGTGTCCTCGGGTGATCTCACGGTCGGCATCTTGGTCGAGGCAATCTATCTTTTCCTCACGATGGCCCTGCCGCTCAACATCATCGGCAGGTTCCTCGGTGTCGTCCCGCTGGCCGTGGTCGGCCAGCACCGGACGAAGCAGGTTCTCGAATCCACGCAGTTCGCGGTGGCCGGTACCGCCGAATTGGCCGGCCGGGCACCGATTGCGGTTCGGATCGAGGCGGTCACGTACCGGCACGGCGATCCCGCAACACCCGGACCACCGTTCGGTCCGATCGACCTGATGATCGACGCCGGTGATGTCGTCGCGGTTGTGGGCACCACCGGATCGGGGAAATCGACACTCGTTCGGTTACTCGCCCGCACGGTCGATCCCGACGAGGGCATCGTCGCGTACGACGGTGTGGATGTTCGAACTCTCGCGCGCGGTGCGGTCGAATCCCGCGTAGCCGTGGTCGGGCAACACACCTTCCTGTTCGACGACACCGTTCGAGCGAACGTCACCGTCGGTCGCGATCTCGACGACGACGCGGTATGGCGCGCCCTCCGCCTGGCAGCGGCCGATGGTTTCGTGCACCGAAACCCGGCAGGCCTGAATGCACGGGTGGGCAAACTCGGCACTGCGCTCAGCGGAGGCCAGCGCCAACGGATCGCGCTCGCACGGGCACTCGCCGGGTCACCGTCACTGCTGATCCTCGACGACGCGACCAGTGCGCTCGACCCGTCGGTCGAAAGGACGGTACTGGAAAACATCCGCAGCGAGTTCGTCGCCGCAGGCGGACCTCAGCGGCGCTGCACGATCGTCATCACGGCCGCCCGAAAGACGTCCGTCACGCTCGCGGACCGGGTGGTGCTGCTCGACGGTGGCCGGATTGCTGCCACCGGAACCCACGCCGAATTGCTCGACCGAGACACCCGATACCGCGCCATCGTCGAGGCATACGGATCGCCCATCGAAACAGGTACCGCGATACCGGTTTCCGGCGGCGGGCGATGAATCGTGTCGTTGCCCGGTTGCGCACGGCGACGCTCTCCCTGCGCACGGGATTCTCCTACACTCCGGGGTTGTTCACCGGAGTCTGGCTGACCGCGCTCCTCGCGATCGCCGGTGCGGGCGGGCGAATAGTCGTGCCGTTGACGATCCAGTACGCGCTCGACCACACGCTGCTGCATCCCACCGCGTCCGAGGACGGACACGTTCTACCGGTGGCGATCACCATCGGTGCGGTAGCGGTGACCGTGGCGGGAGTGTCGTCTCTTCTGCTCAATCGCCGCCTCGTGCGCACCGCGGAGACAGCGCTCGCCCAGCTTCGTGAGCGAGCGTTCGCGCATGTGTTCGCGCTCGCGCCCGGCACCCTCGACGACCGGCGCCGCGGCTCCCTCGTGTCCCGCGTCACCAGCGATGTCGACACCGTTTCGCAGTTCACTCAGGCCGGTGGCGTCACGCTCGTCTCGAATCTCGCGCAGATGTTCATGGCAGCTGCGGTGATGCTCGTCTACAGCTGGCCGTTGGCGCTGCTGGTGATCGGAGTGTCGGTCCTCGCGGTCATCGCCATGCGACTTACCCAGCGCGTGATTGCCCGCCGCTTCGGCGACGTGCGGATCGCAGTGGCGGCGCTCTACGACGGTATCTCGGAGATGCTGCACGGGGTGGAGGTCGCGCGGTCCTACGGGATGACCGACCTCGTGCACGCTCGTGTCGACAACCTGATCATCGGGACCGAGCAGAAGCTGCTCCGCGCGCAACGGCCGCTGGCCGTCAACATGTCGCTCGGCGAAGCGGCGAGTGGGGTGATCACCACCACTGTGGTGCTGTTCGGGGCGGCCGCAGGCGCGGGGCACATCGGATGGCTGGACCTCACCGCCGGCCGGCTCGTCGCGTTCCTGTTTCTCATCACATTTTTCGTCCGGCCCCTGCAGTTCTCGGTGTCGATTCTCGGCGACTCGCAAAGCGCCGTCGCGGGACTGCGACGGGTTCTCGCCCTGCTCGCCGAGCCCTCGGCTGCGGTCCCGGACCATGCCGGGGTTGCGCTGCCCGAAGGCGGGATTTCGCTACGGTTACGCGGCGTCGAGTTCGGGTACACGCCGGACACTCGTGCGCTGCAGCGGATCGACCTGACCATCGCGCCACATGAGCATGTTGCCGTCGTTGGCGAGACCGGTTCGGGCAAATCAACTTTCGCCAAGCTGATTACCCGGCAGCTGGTCCCGACGTGTGGCGAAATCGAACTCGCCGGCGTCGACGCGCGGCGTATTACCGATTCTTCGCTGTCACGGCGAATCGCGATCGTCCCCCAGGAGGCATTCCTCTTCGATCGCAGCGTCCTGGACAACATTGCGCTCGGCCGGCCGGGTGCAACACGCCGAGATGTGCTGGAGGTCCTCGGCGACCTCGGATTACGGGAGTGGGTCGACGGTCTGCCGGAAGGACTCGACACCGCCGCCGGAATCCGAGGCGAGGCGCTCTCGGCGGGTGAACGGCAGCTCGTGGCGTTGGCGCGCACCGCCCTGATCGACCCGGATCTGCTGGTGCTCGACGAGGCGACCAGTGGGGTGGACCCGGCGACCGATGTACGTGTGCAACAGGCGTTGGCTCGGCTCACCAAGGGCCGCACCACCGTCACGATTGCCCACCGGATGATCACCGCCGAGACCGCGGACACCGTCGCGCTCTTCCACGGCGGCCGCCTCATCGAACACGGGCCGCACGACGAGCTGGTGGCGCACGGTGGCCGGTACGCTGCGCTGTACGGCGAGTGGGCGGCAATGAACAGTCTGTGACGTTCGGTTGCGCCGTGAGCGCAATCATTGCCGCACGGTCGGTGACTCGGCATTCTGTGTCGATGTACTGGTCCGACACAGACGATCTCCCGGTGGCCGACCGGCCGGGGATGTGCCCGTCATGTGGCCACCAGGCCGCATCGGCGCGAGCAGGGCTGATCGACCGGATCCTGAACCGGACTCCGCCCCCCGCCCGATGCGCCGAGGTCGTGGAAATCGACTGCGCCACGTGGTTCACCACGTTCTGCCAATGCAGGCACGCCTTTCACGGATCGTGACGCCCGTCGGGCGTTTCGACAAGGGTTGCGATCACCCTGATTCATAGCGAATTCCGCTCCGGTGCAGAGGGATTCGCCGGAGCATCATGCCCTATGGTGGGGAGAAAGAACGTAGTAGCGCGAAGGGTGCGAAATGAAAGTAACGGTGGTCGCCGGCAATCCCAAGACCGGCTCGCGGACCCTGGAGGCGGTCGGTCTCGTTGCCGAGGCTGTGACGGGCTCGGCGCCGGATTCGGTGATCGACGTCATCGAACTCGGACCCGGACTGCTCGGCTGGGGGGATGAGCGGATTGCGGCGGCGGTCGCGACGGTGGCCGAGTCGGACCTCGTCGTCATCGGAAGTCCCACGTTCAAGGCCACCTATACGGGCGTGCTGAAGCTGTTCCTCGACCAGTTCGCGACGGGCGAGGGACTACGTGACGTCGTCGCCGTGCCGGTGATGCTCGGCGCCGGCCCGGCACACGCGCTGGCTCCCGAACTGCTGCTCAAGCCGGTGCTCGCCGAACTGGGTGCCGCGACCCCGGCGCCCGGGCTGTATCTGCTCGACAGCAGTTACCGCAGCGACGGCCGGATCGCCGAGTACGCCCAGCGGTGGGCGCCGGTACTGCGGGCGGCCACTTCTGTGCGGGCGGAGCAGGCATGAACACGTTGACCTCACTCGAGCCCGCCGCCTTGCGCGAGGCATTCGGCCATGTCCCCAGCGGCGTCGTTGCGGTCTGCGCCGAAGTGAACGGCGAGCGGATCGGCATGGCCGCGAGCACCTTCGTGCCGGTGTCGCTGGATCCGCCGCTCGTCGCGTTCTGCGTGCAGAACACCTCCACGACCTGGCCGCGGCTCGCCGCGGTCGAACACCTCGGCATCAGCGTTCTCGGCGAAGCACACGACGTCGCCGCGCGCACGCTCGCTGCCCGCACCGGCGACCGTTTCGCCGGACTGCACACCGAGACGAACGTGCACGGTGCGCTGTTCATCGGCGGCGCGACGGTCTGGCTCGACACCACGGTGACCGATCAGGTCCCTGCGGGCGACCACGCGATCGTGGTGTTGCGGATCACCGAAGCGCACGTGCAGTCGGAGGTGGCGCCGATCGTGTTTCACCGCAGCGAGTTCCGCCGGCTGGCGCCGGGGGTCTGAGGCCGTTCACGCCCCCGACATTCGGATGCTGTGAGCGATTCGCTCGAGGCGGCCATGCCGTGACCGGCAACACAAAAGACAGGATTGCTCGGGGCTTCCGCTATGCTGGTGACCGAGCCGGACTCGTTCCATCGAATCCGGCACGTCGTGAACGCTTCCTCATCCTCGCGGCGCCGGCCGATTCTCCTGCCTGCGCGCCGAGTCACGGTGATCAGTGCACCAGCACAGGCACGTATCGCGGCGATCGATTTTGCCGACCGGCAATCTCGCCACCCGTGTCGATCCCGCGCCATACTCTGCCGCGCCTCGGCCCACCAATGCCTGGAGACCCGCACAAACCATGACCACCGACAAAACATTCGCCGACCTCGGCGTGAGCCGCGCGATCATCGCCGCACTCGCCGCGCGAGGCATCGAGCAGCCGTTCCCGATCCAGTCCGCGACCCTGCCCGACACACTCGCCGGCCGGGACGTGCTCGGTCGCGGGCGGACGGGAAGCGGGAAGACCCTCGCATTCTCGATCCCGCTGGTGACCCGCTTGGCCGACGGCAAGCGATCCGCGTCTCGTCCGTCCGGGCTGGTGCTCGCGCCGACGCGTGAGCTGGCGACCCAGATCACGGCCGCCCTCGAGCCGCTCGCGGCCGCTCACAATCTTCGAGTCACCACCATCTTCGGTGGCGTTTCCCAGTCTCGGCAGGTGAAAGCACTTGCTGCAGGCGTCGACATCGTCGTGGCGTGCCCGGGCCGGCTCGAAGATCTGATGAAGCAGAAGCTCATTCGGCTCGACGCGGTCGAGGTGACCGTCATCGATGAGGCCGATCACATGGCCGATCTCGGCTTTCTCCCCGGTGTGACGAGGATTTTGAACGCCACGCCTGCGGGTGGGCAGCGCATGCTGTTCTCCGCGACACTCGATAACGGTGTCGACAAGCTGGTCAACCGATTCTTGCGCAACGAGGTACTGCACTCGGTCGACCAAGCGAACTCCCCCGTTGCCGCGATGACCCACCACGTCTTCCACGTCGCCGGTAGAGACGCGAAGAAGGACCTGACACACCGGCTCGCCTCCGGAAGTGGACGACGAATCCTCTTCCTGCGCACGAAGCATCACGCACGCAAGCTGGCCAAGGACCTCACCGCAGCCGGGATTCCCGCCGTCGACCTGCACGGCAACCTCTCGCAGCCCGCACGCGACCGCAACCTGGCTGCGTTCAGCGCCGGCGACGTCCGCGTCCTCGTGGCCACCGATATCGCCGCTCGCGGAGTGCATGTCGACGACATCGAGCTGGTTATCCATATCGATCCGCCGGCCGAACACAAGGCGTATCTGCATCGTTCCGGCCGCACGGCACGCGCAGGCAACGCCGGCGACGTGGTGACGATCGTGCTGCCGGAACAGCGCAGGGACACCCAGACACTGCTTCGCCGCGCCGGGATCGACGCAGCCCCGCAGCAGGTGCACGCCGACTCGGCCAGCGTCCACGCGCTCGTCGGTGAGGTTGCGCCGTTCCGCGCGCCCAGCAGCACTCCGACTGCTGCCCAGCCCGGTGGCGCACGTACCTCCGGACCGCGTCGTCGTCGCGGTGGACCGAACGCTCCGGCGGCCGGCCACACCGGCCAGACGTCGTCGCGCTCGCGCGGTACCGCATCCCGGGGAACCACCGCACACGGTGGCGACCGAAGCGCCGCGTCGACGAACGGCGCGCGAGCCGACCAGGGCAGGTCCCGGTCCGCGCAGGGCGGCGGTGCCCCGAACCGTCGGCGCGCCACGCGGTAGTCATAATCTCCACACCGAATCGGGAACCGTCCATGCGGCGGTTCCCGATTCGACTTTTCCGTCCACTGCCAACGGCTTTCGTGATCCCCTCCCCTTTTGTCCCGGCAACGTCTACTATGGCCGGTAGTAGATCCAGGCCGTCCGCGACGACCGCCGCGGACCGAACTACGGGGGCTGTCATGGAAACGATCACCGTCGAGCGCACGATTGCCGCGCCGGTGAACGACGTTTTCGACTGGATCAGCAACGCCCACAATTACACCCGTGTGCCGATGGTTCTGCACGAGCGGGTGCAGACGCCCGGCGCGGGCACGACCTACGGTCCCGGCGCAGTCCGGTTCCTGGTGTGGGCGATCGGGCTGTTCTGGGAGCGGATTACCCACTTCGATCCGCCGTACTCGTTCGAATACCACGTGTACCGCAGCTTTCCGCCCGCAAGGCATCGCGCGGGCCGGGTCGACTGCACCGAGACCGCCGGGGGCACGCGCGTCGTCTGGTCCACGATCGTGCAGCTACGAATCCCATTCGTCGGTGCCGCTCTGACCCGGCGGGTGGCGCGACCACTTCTCGCGCACACCTTCGAACGCGTCCTCGACGTCGCGGAGCACGACCTGGTTACCCGGACCACGACACCCTGACTCGATCGGCGGGACGCTTCCTGCCTGCGGCTCAGGCGAAGTCGAAGAGCGGCGGCAGCACCGCGACCACGACCGCAGCCCAGATCCCGAAGACGGGCAGGTAAGTGGTTTGCCAGCGTTCGGTGGCGCCGAATCTGCGGTGGCCGCGAACGAATCCGAAGAGCAGGACCGCCGACCAGGTCAAGTTGACGAGCAGCACGAGATTCATGCCGAGTGCGGCGGTCTTGTTCGGGGTGAAGCCGAACTCCGCAATGCGCGAGAGCATCGCGACCAGCATCAGTGTGTCGACGGCGAGCGCGCTGATCACCAGCACGAACTGAAGTCGATCGAAGAGATCGGGCGCCAGGTAGGGGTCGCGGGCCGATATCGCGTACAGCAGCAACCCGAGTACGACAATCAGGATGACGTCCATCAGGATCAACAACTGGCGATCGACGTCCACGAGGCTGCCCGACGTTGCGAACGCGGCGAGTAGCACCAGCAGCATGATTGTCGTCAGTGGTGTGAACACGCGCGTCAATACAGGCGCGATGTTTTCCACCACATTCTGTTTCGCTTCCACGAGCCAGGCGGCGACGAGAAGTGCACCCACAGCACCGAACGGCACCACCCAGTCCTCGATGAACCATTCAACGCTCGTGCCGAGGGTGTCGAAGACGCCAACAGTGAGACCGATGAGCACACCGCCGCCGAGGCCGAGGAGCGTGAGGTAGACGATCCATTCGCCGGTAAATCGGATGAAATCCATTCTGCGCCGGTCGGATCGCCACTCCCCGCCCACGTAGGCGACGCCGACGACGAACCATAGCGCGAGCGGGGCGTGGATCGCGACGATCACTGCGGTCGACCCGCCCTCCTCGAACGGATAGACGTTCAGCAGCACCGCGGCGAGTACGAATGCCACGAGCAAAGCCGCACCCACCCGAACTCCGGCACGTCGTTTCCAGGCGAAGTAGCCGGCTAGAAACGGGAGGACGAACAGGCCGACATTGCGCGCGAAGACCTCCTCGTCCAGCACATCCAGACCGATTTTGATGGCAACCCCACCGAGCACCGCGAGGAACAGCACCAACATCAACTCCCGCGGCGCCCGCTTGCCCACCCCATCGGGGGTCGCAGGGAGCAACACGAGTTGCTTCCACAACCGGTCGGAATGCTCGCGCGCGAATTCGCGCGCGATGCCGTCCACGTTGCCCATCCGTTTGACCGCGACCAAGAATGCCTCGTCGGGTTCCAGACCCGCCGCCGACAGGTCCGAGATCTGTTCACGCAGATGGTCTTCCATCTCCTCGGCGTCGGCCGCGGCGATCACTCCGCGCCGTTCGACATATCCGCGCCATTGGCCGATCTGCGATTCCAACTCGAATCCCGTATCCATCACGACCACCCTTGCGCGGCGGCGGGTGGCAACGCGGCGCTGCGCCACACCTGGTTCAGCGCGGTCGCGACGACATCCCACTGCGCCCGTCGCTGCGCGAGCATCTCCCGCCCGGCGTCGGTGATCACGTAGTGCTTTCGCCTACGACCAGTCTCGGAGACACCCCACGATGCGGACACGTAACCCACCCGCTCGAGACGATGCAGCAGCGGATACAACATGCCGTCGGTCCACTGAATCCGCCCGTCGGACAGTTCCTCGACGCGCTTGAGAATGGCGTACCCATAGGAGTCGCCGCCTGCGAGGATGCCGAGCACCATCGGGGTTGCCGAGGCGGCCACCAGGTCTTTGTCGATATACATAGAACCTCTATACCTAGAGCTACTAGGTGCAAGGTAGCAGAATCGACGGTGAGCCGAGTCGGTTGCGCTATACCAATTCGCCCTCGAAGGCGACCGCAGAACCGATGAGGCCCGGCGTCGTGGTTCCGAGACGCGCTCGCAGCGTTTCGCGCCGACCTGGATCGGGCCGACCGAATATCCCCCGCTCCTGCAGCAGCGGAATCAGATCTCGGCGGATCCGCTCGAAGCTCGAACCTCCGAGCAGGATGAAGCCATCCGCAGCACCTTCGGAGATCCACGCCTCGATCGTGTCCGCTGCCGTCGCTGCGGTGCCCACAATCTGGAAGTGCCCGAAAGACGTTGCGTACCGGACCAGGAACTCCCGCAACGTCGCGTAATCGCCTTCCTCCACCCACTTTCGGTAGATGAGCGCACGACTGACGCGGCGGCCATGCTTCTCCAGGTCGGCGCGATCCGGGAAGCGGTCGAGCGGAATGGCATCGTCGAGTCCGAGATCGGACAAATCGAGGCCCGGTACTTCGTAGCGAATTGCTTCCCGGGCACGCTCGAGGTCGAGCGCGGTCAACTCGTCGAGGTAGGCCGTCTTGGCTTCGGTTTCGTCGTCACCCAGGTAGATCCGAATCCCGGGCAAGACCTTGAGATCGTCGGCGCGGCGCCCCTTGTCGACGACAGCGTCCTTGAGCTGCCGATAGTAAGCGCGGCCGGAGTCGAAGTCGGGGCATGCCACGAACACCACCTCGGCCGCTTCGGCGGCGAAATCGATACCGATATCCGATGCGCCGGCCTGCGCTATGAGCGGGAACGTTTGCGGGGCCGGTGGTAGATCCAGAGCTTGACCGACTCGGAAATTGGCACCTGCCCAGTTGATGTCCCGGACCCTGTCGGTGTCGACATACACCTCCGAGGCCCGATCCGCGACGATTGCGTCGGGATCCCACGAATGCCACAGAGCCTTCGTGACACCGAGGAATTCGCGAGCTCGTTCGTAGCGCTTCTGTGGCGACGGAATGCGATCGTATCCGTAATTGGACTCGCCGTTGAACGAGGTCACGACGTTCCAGCCCGCTCGTCCGCCCGACAATCGGTCGAGTGAGGTGAGTTCCCTTGCCACCGTGTACGGTTCGCTGAACTGGGTCGATAGCGTGATGACCAGGCCGATTCGCTCGGTGTGCGCGGCCAGGAATGCCGCCAGCGTCACGGGTTCGAACGAGCGCGGCCCGCTGTACCGAATCTGGGTCCGGTTCAGCCCCGCGAAATCGGCGACGAATACGGCGTCGAACCCCACCTCCTCGAGTTCACGAGCGAATTGCGCCTTCGCCCTATGCCGGTCGCTCGCATCGGTGGGCACCTCCACCGACTTCCACCGCGGAAATCGGTCCGCGAAGTGGAACTCCGAGGAGACGAAGAACACGGACGGTCTGGGGCGCGGCATGGCTTTCCTTACTCGGCGTGCAGCGGTGGAATCGACTCGTTCGGTCATGCGGTCAGCAACGCGGACCGCTTGAACCGACCACCCGGGATGGCGTCGATGAGATTGCGGGTATATGCCGCGGTCGGATTCTCGAAGACCGACTCGATCTCCCCGATCTCGACCAGGCGGCCGGCGCGCATGACTGCAACGCGATGTGAGATCCGGCGAACCACGGAAAGATCATGCGAAATGAACAGGTAGGTCAATGCCTGCTCACGCTGCAGGTCCATCAGCAGCGCGACGATCTGATCCTGGGTGATCACATCCAACGCCGACAGCGGCTCATCGAACAGGATGATCTCCGGTCGAACGACGAGTGCCCGGGCGATCGCGACGCGTTGCCGTTGTCCCCCGGAGAGTTCCGCAGCGTATTTGGTCAATGCGGTCGTCGGCAGGTTCACGCTGTCGAGCGCGTCGGCGATACGTTTGCGCCGCAATTCCGTATCGCCGACGTTGAACGAAGCCAACGGCTCGTTCACGATGTCGTGTACCGACCACCGGGGATCGAGCGCGGAATCCGGGTTCTGATAGACGAACTGGATGTCCTTCCAATGCCGCCGTCGCTCGCGCTGCCCGAGCGCCGCGATATCTTTGCCGAGCACCTCGACCGCGCCCTCGCTGGGCGCGGTCAATCCGATGATCATCTTGGCGATCGTGGACTTGCCCGAGCCCGATTCCCCCACGATCGCGAGCGTTTCGCCGCGGCGCACGGCGAAGCTGACCCCGTCGACGGCCCGGTGTTTGTGTCTCCGGTCGATCCGATACTCCTTCGCAAGGTCGGCTACCCGGATCACGTCGTCGAGCGAGACGTCCGTCGCATCCGTCGTTGTGAACCGAACATCGGGGATCCTCGTCGGTGCCACCTCACGGATCCGCCCGACGAGCGTCTTCGTGTAGTCCGACTGCGGGACGGTCACGATCGACTCGACGTCGCCGTCCTCGATAATGCGGCCCTCGCGCATCACGACGATCCGGGACGCATGATCGGTAGCAACTCCGATGTCGTGGGTCACGAAAAGCACGGTCGTCCCGTGTTCTTCGACGAGACGGTCGAGTACGCGCAGGACCTGACTCTGCACCGTGACATCGAGAGCCGACGTCGGCTCGTCGGCTACGAGGAGTTTCGGGTTCAGCCCGAAGGCGATGGCGATCAGCACGCGTTGCCGCATTCCGCCCGACAACTCGAACGGGTACTGACGCAGCCGGCGCTCGGGGTTGTCGATCTCGACCTGCTCGAGTAGTTCGATACTCCGACGTCGAATCTCGCTCTTGCTCAACTTCAGCTTCGCGAGCTCGAAAACCTCGGCGAGTTGCGCACCAATGGTGCGCACCGGGTTGAGTGAAGCGCCGGGATCCTGCGGAATCAGGCCGACGATGCTACCGCGGATGTCGCTCCACTGCCGCTCGGTCAGCCCGATGGTGCTGCGCCCGTCCAGAGCGAGCACATTCGCTTCCACCTGGGCCGACTCCGGTAGCAACCCCAACACGGCATTCGCCAGAGTGGTTTTCCCCGACCCGGATTCGCCGACGATCGCGGTGAACTCACCGACCCGCACACGCAGGCTCACCCGATCCAGCGCGACGTTTGATTCTTCCCCCGCACCGTAGGTCACGACGAGATCTTCGATGGCGAGCAATGTTTCGGACATGGCGATCTCCGTCAGATTCTGTTGGACGCGAGAAAGTGCCGGCTCACCACGCCGAGTGCGATGATCACGAACAGGATCACCACGCCCGGCAGAGTCGTGAGCCACCACGCGGTGGCAATGTAATTCCGGCCTTCGGCCACGAGCAGCCCCCATTCGGGCGTGGGCGGGGGCGCGCTGTAACCGAGGTACCCCAACGCGGCGATCGCAAGGATTGCGGCACTGAGATCGATGACCGCGAGTGCAACCACCGCACCAAGCGCATTCGGCAATATGTGCCTGCGGATCACCGAGTTTCGGCTTGCGCCGGAGAGAAACGACGCCTCCACGAAGTCGAGCGAACGCACACGCAGCACCTCGGATCGAATCACCCGGGCGAAGATCGCGATCGAGCCGATGCCGACACCGATTCCGACGGACAAACGGCCGGAACCATAGGCGGTGACGATCCAGATCGAGATCAGGAAGCTCGGCAACGACAGCAGCACATCACTGATGCGCATGCCGACGGCGTCGACAACGGGTCCGGAAACGCCGGCCAGGATGCCGATGACGCTGCCGACGACCAACCCCACCGCGACCGCAAGTCCCGCGGTCAGCACCGTCTGCGACGTGCCGTAGATGACTCGAGCCAGCACGTCGCGGCCAAGGTGATCGGTCCCGAACCAGTGCGACAAACTCGGTGGCTGAAACTTCTCGGCGTGGTTGCCCCTGAGCGGATCGGAGTTCGTGAAGAACCCCGGGAAGAACGTCCACAGCACGGTCAGAAACAGCAATGCACTCGACAGCAGGACCGATATCGGTAGTGCGCGTATCTTGGCGGCGATGGCTGCGGGCCTGCCGCGTTTCCGTACCTCCACCTGCGGGGCGAGCGTCGTCGATTCGGTCAATTGAAACTCCCCAGCCGAGTATTGAAACCCTTGCTCTGCGTCCTGGTCACCCGTGGATCGAGGATCGGATAGATCAAATCGACCACGAGATTGATAACGACGATGACGACTGTCGTGAGCAGCACGAGGCCCTGGATCAACGAAATATCCTGGTTTGCCACACCATCCATGAGCACCGAGCCCAGGCCCGACCTCGAGAACACGGTCTCGGTGATGACGGACCCGGCTAACAGTGCGCCGACCGTCGTGGCCGTCACCGTGAGCGCGGGGCCCGCCGCATTCTTGAGCACATGCTTGCGGATCACCCACCACGGCTTACCGCCCTTGGCGCGCGCGGTATTCACATGCGGCAGTTTCATCGTGCTCTCGGCGTTCTTGAGTAGCACCTGCGCGATGGGCGCCGAAATCGGCACGGCGAGAACGAGCGCCGGTATGACGAACGACAGCACCGAGCCATCCGGAAACAGCGAGAACAGACCCAGTTGGACCGAGAAGATCTGCAGGATCACCAATCCCAGCCAGAACGTCGGCACCGCGCTGAACAGCGGCGGGATGTTTTGCACTATTTTTCGCAGCCAGGCGAATCTGCTGGTCGTGCACAGCACCACGATCCCGACGGAAAAGACGAGCGCGAACACGGTCGCGGTCAGTGCCAGCTTCAATGTCTCACCGACAACATCCCCGATCCGATCGAGCACCGTCTGCCCGCTCGAGAGCGAGAAGCCGAAGTTGCCGGTGAGCAATTGGCCCAGCTGGCCGAAGTATTGCGCGATCAGCGGCCGGTCGTATCCATAGAAGCTCTTGACCTGTTCGACAATCTCCGGGTTGTAGTACGCCTCGCCCTTCGCCGCGAAGATCTCTGCGGGATTGGAGGGCAGGAAGGCGACTCCCCAGAAGACCACTGTGTACGCGAGCCACAGCACAAGCACGGACTGGCCGATCCGTGTCAACGTGTATCGCAGCATTACTCGTCCCTCATGTTCCGGCTAGCCCGATACCTGGGATGCCTTCCAAGCACTCTGGAAAAGTGGCTCGGTAAGCGTGTCGAAATCGATGTGTAGGTCCTGCGACGCGGCGTGGACCTGCACCTCGTCCCACAGCACAAGGGCGAGGTGCTTGTCGACAATCTGCTCCTGCACCTGACCGAGGACTTCCTTCTGCTTTGCCGCGTCGGTGCTCGACAGTTCATCCGTGGACAGGGCGATCAAGTCGTTATCGGGCACGAACGTCATCGTGTTCTTATCGCGACCGAACAACAGCGACAGGCCGTTGTTGTATCCGGTGCGGGTGCCCAACAGAGGCTTGGTCGGATCGGAGATCGCGATGTTGTACGCCGTCGTGTCCCCAGCAAGGTTGACGAGACTGATGCCGAGTTCTCGCCATTGCGACTCAAGGAACTCGACGGCCGGACGCATGACAACGCTTTGCACCGAGGCGGAGAGACTCAGCGCGAGCTTCTTGCCGTCCTTTTCGCGGATCCCATCCGACCCGACCTTCCAGCCGGCTTCATCGAGTAGCCGCCTGGCTTCGTCGGGGTCGTAGGCGATCTCCTTGCTGAGATCGGTGAATGCTGGATCGTCGTGATTGAGCACCGAATCCGCTGCCTGGTAGTTGTCCGACAGGACGGTGTCGACGAGCGCTTGACGGTCGATACCCAACTGCAGCGCTTTGCGAACGCGGACGTCGCTCACTTCCTCGTTGCCGATCCGCACGGCGGCGATGTTGCTCGTCAGCAACGGCGCGGTGACGGGAACTACCTGCTTGCCCGCCGCGGTCAGCCCGGCTTCGTCGGTCGGCTGAATCCCGCGGGCCACGTCGACCTGCTTCGACTGCACCGCACCGGCGCGCAAGCCCGGTTCACCGATGGCACGGATTTCGAGCTTGTCGAGGTACGCAGCGCCCTTGTTCGGCGACACCGCGGGCGGCCACGCGTAACCGTCGCGGCGCTTCAGCACGATCTTCTGATCCGGCACCTGCGATTCGTACACGAATGCGCCCGAGCCGACGACGTTCTCGATCTTGGCTTGGTTCTCGTAATTCAGCGCCAATGTCGAGAGTCCGCGGATGCCCGCGCGGTGGCCGGCCAGTGCCCGGTAGAAGTTGGCGTTCGGCTTGCTCAGGAAGACCGTGACGGTGTTTCCGGCCACTTCGCTGCGGTCGTAGCCGACGAAATCGGTGAATGCCGGAATCTTCTTCTCCTGGTCGCCCTTGCCGACCTGGTCCAGGTTCGCCTTCACGACCTCGGCGGTCAGTGGGGTTCCGTCGCTGAATGTGACGCCGTCGCGAATCTTGAAGGTGTACTGGGTGGCATTGTCGTTGCGCGAGAACTCCTCTGCCAGCCATGGTGTGATTGCGCCATTGCTCGGGTCGACGTAGACAAGGCGATCGACCACCTGCAGTAGGAGGTTGCCAGTCGAGTAAAAGCCGCTGAGCGCGTCGGTGACGAACATGACGTCGGAGTAGACGACCGTTCCGCCCTTCTGCGGATCGCCGCTCGGACCGTCTGTGGCGGCAATCTGCTGGCCTTGGGAGCAACCTGCCAGAACTCCTGCGGCGAGGACGCCGGCGACCAGTATTCGTGCTCGAAACATCGATCCCTCACTGTGTCGATGGCTGCCGAATTTTCGGAGCCAAATACCAACTAACGAAATTTGTTGACCGGGGCTGCTTTACGCGTCATACGAGAACGGCACTGTCGGTGTCGCTTTCGGCATAGGAACGCTTGTAGATGCCCTTCTTCTGCAGCAGCGGCACGACATGGTCGACGAAGTCGTCGAGACCGCGCGGGGTGATGGCGGGGTTGATGTTGAACCCGTCCACCGCACCGCTGATGAACCATTCTTCGATCCGATCCGCGATGTCCTCCGGCGTACCGACGAACCGCAAGTGGCTGTTGCCGGAATCGGTCAGCCTCAGTACGTGCCGCAGCGTGACATCTGGATCGGAAGCGAACCGACGGATCGCTTCGTGGAAACTCACGCTGCCTTCGACATCGGCAAGTTCCGGAAGGCGTTCGACCGGGAAGGGCGCGTCGATCTCGACACCACTCAAGTCGACGTCGAGTCGTTGCTCGAGCGACTCGATTCCGCGCGCCACCGGATTCAGGTCACTGATCTCCTCGTGTAGCCGCTCTGCCTCGTCTCGCGTGCTTCCGACGATCGGAATCAGGCCGGGCAGTACCTTCACCGGTGGTCTCGTCGACCCGAATCGGGCCTGCAGCTCGCGTAGGGACGTTCGGAAACGTCGCGAATGCCCAATGTCCTGCTGCACGGTGTAAACGGCGTCGGCATACTTGGCCGCGAGACGCTTACCTGCCTCGGATGACCCGGACTGGTAGAGCAACGGCCGACCTTGCGGGGACCGTGGCGTGTCCAGCGGACCCGCGACCGAGAAGTACTTCCCGCGATGGTCGATCGGAGTGACCGCCTGCGCCCGGACCTGCACTCCCCCGACCTTGTCCAGTACGACGGCGTCCGGTGCCCAGCTGTCCCAGAGCCGCTGCAGGACATCGATGTACTCGTCCGCGCGCTCATACCGGTCCGCGTGGGACGGCAGCTCCTCGAATCCGAAATTTCGACCGGCAGCAACGGATCCGGTGGTGACAATGTTGACGCCCGCCCTCCCCTTGCTCAGGTGGTCGAGGGTCGCGATCTGTCGTGCGATGTTGTACGGATGGGTGAACGACGACGAAATCGTCGCGATCAGAACGATCTTCGACGTCAGCGGCGCCAGCGCGGACAGCAGCGCAACCGGCTCGAGCGGGGAGAACAGGTACGACCATTCGTTCTCCGGGATCGCGGGGGTATTCGCGATGAACAGGCCATCGAACAACCCTTTCTCGGAGGTCTCGGCGTATCGCCGGTAGTAGTCGAGGTCGAGTGCGCCATCCGGTTGCGCGGATGGGTGACGCCAAGCCCCCTGCGTGAATCCGATGGCGCGGATCACCGAATTCAATATCAGCTTCGACATACGGTTGTGCGCCACTTTCGTTCGAGACAGTCATGACCGAATGGGTCGGGTCCGACAATATGGGCACGGCCCGGCAGCGCGAATATTTCCGATCACGCTGAGTGCAGGAGCCACAAACGGTCGCTCGCGACGGATGCCGCATGGCGCGCCGATTCCGGGAGGCGACGGAGCACCGGCGACGCTGCGCAACCGCGCTACTCTTCGCCGGCCCGGATCCCGTCACATCCCGCTACCAGCGGTCGCGGAGCGTCATGGCGACGAGGTCGTCGAGATACGGTGCGGCACAACACCCGTGGCCCTTCGCCTGCCTGGACTAACGTCATTGCGCGCGGATATCCTTGCGACATGCTCGAAGCAACGGAGTCGATGGTCCGGGCCGGGGTGCTGAACGTGGCCGTCCGCCGCAGTGGTGTGCCCGGCGGGTGGCCGGTCGTGCTGCTGCACGGGTTTCCCTATGACCCGCGCTGCTTCGACCGGGTTGCGGCGATCCTGTCCGGTGCAGGCGCCGATGTCGTCGTTCCGTACCTGCGGGGTTACGGGGCCACCCGATTCGCCAATGCTGCGACGCTCCGCTCCGGCGAACAGGCCGCGCTGGGCCACGATCTGCTCGCGCTGATCGAGGCGCTCGAACTCGATGCGCCAATCGTTGCCGGCTACGACTGGGGCGGGCGCGCCGCTTGCGTGGTTTCGGCGCTGTGGCCCGAGCGGGTGGCCGGATTGGTGACCGCAAACGGCTACAACATCCAGCACATCAGTGCGGAGACCACACCGAAACCACCCGCTGTCGAGCGAACGCTGTGGTACCAGTACTACCTGCATGGCGATCGCGGAAAGGCGGGCCTGAGCGCATACCGCGCCGAGTATGCCCGCCAGCTCTGGCAGGAGTGGTCCCCGACGTGGAAGTTCGACGACCGCGAGTTCGAGGCGACCCGTTCCTCGTTCGACAATCCCGACTTCGTCGACGTCGTCGTGCATTCCTACCGGCACCGCTTCGGCCTGGTGGACGGCGACCCCGCCTATCGAGCCACCGAGGCCCGACTCGACGCGCAACCGTCGATCACTGCGCCCACCATCGTCGTGGACGGCAACTTCGACACCGTGCGGCCACCGCTGCCACGCGAGCAGCATGAACACCACTTCACGGCCCTGACCGACTACCGCTGCCTGGACGTCGGCCACAACGCGCCCCAGGAGGATCCCGACGGATTCGCTCGCGCGATTACCGACCTGCGCTCGAGTCTCCAGAATGCGCCCTGCCGATGATCGGCAGCGTCGCTACGCGCGATGCAGGGCGAGTACGGGAATCGTCCGGACGCCGGCGGTCTTCTTCTCGTACTCGCCGAAGCCTGGGTAGCGGCGAGCCTGCTCGGCGTAGATCCGGTCGCGGTCGGCACCGGTCACTTCGCCGACGGTGACTGTGTAAGTTTCCGTCCCGCACTCGATCTGAGCCTGTCCGGCAGTGGTGAGGTTGTAGTACCACGCGGGATTGCTCGGCGCGCCCGCCTTGGACGCGAAGACGTAGATCGTGTCGGGATTCTGCTCGTCGGGCAGGTACATCGTCGGGGTGACGTTTTCGCGGCCGGTCTTGCGTCCTCGATGGTGCAACAAAACCATAGGCGCGCCTTCGAAATTTCCGCCGACCTTGCCCTCGTTCGCGCGGAACTCGTCGATTATCTTGCGGTTCCAATCGTCGTATTCACCCATATCCGATGTCCTTCCGTTCGGCGCGACGTGGGCGCCGGGATCGCGCGATGCAGAACCCAGCCCAGGCTACGTCCACCTGCCGGCGTCGATCCGGTTCACGGGTCGAGACATCAGCGCGTTTTGCCCATCGGGCGCACCGTGAGAATCTGCGACGAGGTGCCGATGGGCCCGCGGTGGTCGTGGATGATGCTGTGGGTGAGGCCGATTCCGTCGGCGCCAATGCTGACGGTCGTGTCGAACCCGATCCACTCGCCGTCCGGTTCCGCGAACATATGGGCGGTGAGATCGAGATTGGGAAACAGGATTTCCGCGGGTTCGAGGCGTTCGGTCATGCCATTGGCGATGTCGAGCAGGCCGATCGCCCGAGCCAGCGGCGTACTGTCCTCGTTGGCCACGAGGGCCACCGGTGTCCGCACCCAGAACATGGCTCGACCGGCGTCGACGCGGTGGCGGCGGACCTCGGCAGATGCGATGAATCCGCCCGGCCATACCGTGGTCGGATCCCAGGCCGGTAGTTCCTCGCGCGGCGACAGCGCTGGAAAATGGGTGTGCGCGAGGGGCGCGGTGTCATATTTGCGTATCAACCAGGCTCGGGCGACCAGGGCCGCTCGGCCCGCATGCCCGAGGGTGGCCTCGACGAGTTCGATGGTGTTGCCGGGCCGCAGCACCCGCAGGGATGCCTCGATCTCGCCTACGGGCATGGTGCCGAGGATGTCGAACGAGAGTCTGCCCGTGGACATCGCGTCCCCGTGACGCCGCATTCGGTGCTGCTCGACGATATGGGTGGCCAACCCGAGTGCGGGGGCGATGTGCTGCTCGTCGGTATTCCAGGCACCGCCGGTATGGGTGGTCGCGACCAGCGTCGACTCGGACGTCCGCTTGAAGTAGTACGTGGGCAAGCTCGCGGTATCGGGTGTCGAAAGCATGCACAGTCCTTCGGCGGTCGGGCCCTAGCGGCGCAGCGTGTCCGACGGCGCCACCCCGAACCGGCGCCGGTAGGCCGCCGCGAATCGGCCGGTGTGGGTGATCCCCCACCGCATCGCGATATCGGTCACCGTTGTCGTCCCGGGATCGGCGGCCGCCAGGTCCGCGTGGATGTGGTCGAGGCGGACGTCGAGCAGATATTCGCGCGGCGCTACCCCGACGTACTCGTGGAAGGCCTCTTGCAAGCGGCGCACGCTCACCCCGGCGACCTCCGCCATGTCGGCGGCGGTCCAGGACTGGCTCGGATCGTCGTGGAGTCGGTCGAGGACCCGTTTGACGATGCGCGGGCGCACCGGCGCGGTGCTCTCCATCGCTCCTGGCATCACGGCGAGAACGAAAGCAGTGGTCACCGCGCCGGCCAGCTGATCGGCGACGAGCGGATTCTGTAGCAGTGCGTCCTCGGCGCGCACTTGTGCGACCACCGATTCGAGCAGCGTCGTCCAGCTCCGTCCGGCCGGAGTGCTCAGGTCGACCTGTGCGGGCAGATGCAGATCCGGCCGTCCGGTGACCCGGGCAAGTTCCCGATGCAGGTAGTCGCGGTCGAGTTTCACGCCGACGATCTCGCAGTTCTCCGTCCACCGGGTGATCACGGCGTCGGTATCGGGTGCGAAAACGGAGGCCTGCCCCGGCTCGGAGTAGACCTCCTGCCCACCGCTGATCGACTCGATGTGCCCACTTACCGGGATGTTCACCGCATACGCGCCGGGATGTTGGGTGCGCACCGAAACCTCGGCTCCCCACCCGATCCGTGCCAACCGCAGCGCACCGAGCTGGGTCGCGCGAACGTTCAGGCTTGGGCTCGTGCCCGCCTCGATCGGACGCAGTACGTGCGGAAAGTACGCGTCGGACACAGCGTGTTCGGCCGCTTCCCAGTCCCGCTCCTCGCGCTCGGGGGCTTCCCGAGAGCCGCTCGGCATCCGCACATCCTCCAACCCGTCGCACCCGCCGACAGTGTGAGCCGCACCACTGCGATTGGCAACCGTGATCGGTCGCGCAATCCGGATCGCGGCCGCGTTCAGCGGATCGCCGGGACGTCCCGGCCCTCCTATGTTCTACGTCACACAGTCCCGAAAGCGCTTCCGACGTGCACCAGAGGAGCCCCGCATGACGCCCTTCATGCTGGCCGTACAAGCCAAACTCGACGGCGCGCCCGCCGTCGCCCCCACCACCGAACCAAGCCGGTCGCGGACCGTTGCGGCCGCGGCCGATGTCCAGGTGATCGTCCGATCACTCGCCGAACAACTCGTGTCCGAGGCGAACGCGGTGCTGCGCGACCGCGGACCGATGTTCGAACTCACCGACGACACCGGCCCCGGACAGTTCACCTTTACCGTGCGCTGTCGCGATCGCGCCGCCCGCATCACGACCGTGATCAGCGGTCACCGCGCCGTCGCCGGCCTGACCGCGCCGGGCATCCCCGGCACCGAGACCCGGGAACTGTCGGGCGAGGACGAACTGCAGGCGCTGCTGCTGAGCCTGCTCGCCGAACCCGCCGGCACACGAAATTAGGAGGACACCATGCAGTACGAGCTTCGCTACCAGGTGATCGAAGCAAAACGGCACACCTACCAGAACATCATCGACCGGTTCGGCGACGAGCCCGCCAGCCGCTACCTCGAGGGCACCCTCGACATCGAGCCGCGCGACATCTTCCACTACCGCCCGACCTGGGATGCCGAGCGCGATCTCTACGACGCCCGGTACAGCGCCCTGCGGCTGACCGACCCGTATTCGTTCCTCGATCCGCGCCAGTTCTACTACACGCCCTACGTCACGGCGCGGGCCGCGCACCACGACGAGTTCGGCAAGACGCTCGGCTATGTGGAAAGCCGCGACCTGATGGTCAGGATGCCGCAGGCCTGGCAAAACATCGTCGGCTCCGCGGTGATCCCACTGCGCCACTACGAATCCGGCGGCCAGTTGATCAGCGTTGCGGGCTCCCGGTTCGCATTCGGCACCTCGATCGCCCAGTGTGCCAGCTTCGCGGCGTTCGACCGGATCGGCAACGCGCAGATGATCTCCCGGATCGGACTGACGCTCGGCGATGGCACCGCGGAAGCGCTCGCTACCGCCAAGACCGAGTGGATGGCGGCGGCGCACCTGCAGCCGCTGCGCTCGCTGATCGAGCACATCATGGTGGTCGACGACTGGGCACAGGGCCTGATCGCACTCGACATCACCGACAGGCTGATCTACCCGCTGCTCTACCGCGGTCTCGACGACACCGCGCTGCTCACCGGCGGCGGCGCCTACAGCCTTGTCGCCCAGCACTTCACTGCCTGGTTCGCCGATCAACGCAAATGGATCGACGCGCTGCTGAAGTCGTGGACTACGGATCCGGAGACCGCGCCAGACAACGTCGCGGTGCTGGCCGACGTGCGGGATCGCTGGCGCCCGGCGGCGCTCGATGCCGTCGCGCCGATCGCGGCATTCGTCGACGAGCAGCTTCCCGAGGCAGGTGCGACCACGCTCCTGGCCGACCTCGACGCCGCCGAAACCGACACGTGGAAAACAATTTTGGGAGCACAGGCATGAGTACCGAGACCACCCGACTTGTCGGCATCGACCTGCAGGAGTCCGAGGAGAACCGGGCGCTGATCGAGGCGATCCGCTCCGACAATCCGGACATGACGGTGCGTCACCTGCCCGGACTGGTCAAGCTGCAGTCCCCCGGGCACATCGTGATCAACCGGGAGACCGTCGAAGACAAGCTCGGCCGGGAATGGGAAACCGGCGAATTCCAACTGGCCATCGTGTCCTACGCCGGCAACTTCTCCGAGTGGGACGACGACCAGATCATCGTGAAGTGGGAGCACTGACATGACCATCGACACACCGGCACCCAAGACCACCCCGCGCAAAAAGAAACTGCCACTCAAGCAGCGCTACTCGCTGCTGACCCGCGACCTCGACTGGGATCCCAGCTACGTCGACAAGCAGGAACTGTTCCCCTACACCAGCTACGAGGGCATCAAGGTGCACGACTGGAACGGCTGGGAAGATCCGTTCCGGCTGACCGTCGACGCTTACTACAAGTACCAGGCCGAGAAGGACAAGCGCCTGTATGCGGTGCTGGACGGTTTCGCGCAGAGCCAGGGACACCTCACGTTGTCCGAGGCGAGCTACCTGAACTCGCTCAAGCTGTTCATCCAGGGCGTCACCCCGCTCGAGTACGCGGCTCACCGCCACTTCGCTTATCTGGCAAGGTATCTGGAAGGCCCGGCACCACGCTTCGCCGCACTCTGCCAGAGCGTCGACGAGCTGCGGCACTGCCAGACCCAGATCCACACGATCAGCAACTACAACAAGTACTACGGCGGCTTCCACAGCTGGACCAAACAGAAGGACCGGGTCTGGTACCTGTCGGTGCCGAAGTCGTTCTTCGACGACGCCATGACCGCGGGGCCGTTCGAGTTCCTCATCGCGATCTCGTTCAGCTTCGAATATCTGCTCACCAACCTGCTTTTCGTGCCCTTCATGAGCGGGGCGAGCTTCAACGGCGACATGCCGACTATGTCGTTCGGCTTTTCCGCACAGTCCGACGAGAGCCGGCACATGACCCTCGGCCTCGAGGCGATCAAGTTCCTGCTCGAGCAGGACGAGGCCAACGTGCCGATCATCCAGGGCTGGATCGACAAGTGGTTCTGGCGGGCGTACCGGGTCGCGGCCCTGGTCGCCGCGATGATGGACTACATGCTGCCGCGGGAGGTGATGAGCTGGAAGGAAGCCTTCGAGCTCTACTTCGAGGAACAGATGATGGGCGGATTGTTCCCCGATCTCGAGTTCTACGGCATCAAGCCGCCGCGGCACGTCGACCTCGCGATCGCAGAGAAGGATCACCTGTCACACCAGGCCTACAAGATCCTGCACAACTTCTCCTTTGCCGCTGCGTTCACCACGCACACGCCGACCGACGAGAAGATGGCCTGGCTCTCGGAGCAGTACCCCGACACCTTCGACGAGCACTACCGGGCCACCTGGGAAAAGCACCAGAAGATCGAGGCCGAGGGCGGCCGGGTCTTCGTACAGGGTCTGCCGCAGCTGTGCCAGGTGTGCCAGATTCCGATGGCGTTCACCGAGCCTGATGATCCGGAACGGATCTCGTTCCGGCACAGCGAGTATCGTGGCGAGACCTTCCACACCTGCAGCGACGGCTGCCAGTGGATCTTCGACCGCGAGCCGGAGAAGTACGTGCAGGCGTGGCTTCCGGTGCATCAGATCTACCAGGGCAACTGCGGCGGGCCCAGCGTGCCCGAAGTACTGGACTGGTACGGCATCCAGCCCGGCGACAACGGCGAATACCACGGCTCACTCGACGATCTGGCATGGCAGCAATGGCACAGCGACGACAAGACCAAGCACGACGATGGCAAGGAGGCCTGAGATGGCCGTCAAGGCGCTCTACGACTACAACTTTCCCTCGGCGGACCGTGCCGAGCTCTTCGGTGACGACGAACTGGTCTACGTGCACTGGCGGGGCAACCTGCTGTTCTCGGCGGCCGGCTGCTTCCGGGCCCCGAAGGCGATGACGTTCGGCGATTTCCGCGCCGCCATGGTCGACGCCTGGGCCGGCTCCGACCCGGACTACGACGCAACGCAGGTACGCGACTGGCAACTGTTCGACGAACCGTTGAACGCCGACCCGAACGCCACGCTGACCGAGCTGGGTATCGGGCACAAGGCCCTGATCTCGTTCACGACCTAGGAGCCGGCTATGACGAGTTACACGGTCTCGATCGAGCCGATCGGCGTGGACATCCAGTGCCGCGACGACCAAGCCGTGCTCGATGCGTGTCTGCGCGAGGGTATCTGGCTGCCACACGCCTGCACACACGGCACCTGCGGTACCTGCAAGGCCGAGATACTCGACGGCGAAGTCGATTTCGGCGACGCGTCGCCCTACGCCCTGCTGGAGAGCGAACGCGCGGAGGGCGCGGCGCTGATTTGCGTGGCCAAGCCGCGCAGCGACGTCACCATCGAGGGCGATGTCGACGCAGAGGAGGGCGTCGACGTGCACCCGGTGCGCGATTACAGCGGCATGATCGAATCCGTCTCCGACGTCACGCCGACCGTGCGCCGGGTGATCATCGCGGTCGACGAACCGGTGGCGTTCAACCCGGGCCAGTACGTGCTGCTGCGCACTCCGTCCGGCGACGAGCGGCCGTATTCGATTGCCAGCACTCCGCAGGATTCGAGCCGAATCGAGTTGCACATCAAGTTGTCCGAAGGCGGGTTGTGCACCGCGGGCTGGGTATTCAAGAACCTCGCCGGGGGCGACCGGGTCGCGTTCTCCGGGCCCTACGGCCGGTTCTCGTTCCGCCCGCTGCGCGAGGAGCCGATGCTGCTGCTCGCCGGCGGCACGGGCCTGGCCCCGATGAAGTCGATGATCCGCCACATCGCCGAGACCGGCGCCGAGCACGAGGTGGTGCTCTATCACGGCGTCGCGACCGTCGAGGAACTCTACGACCGCGAGTGGTTCGCGGAACTCGACGCCGAGCACGACTGGTTCAGCTACCGCCCGGCAGTCTCCCGCGAAGAGTGGCAGGGTCGCACCGGCCGGGTGCCGACATTGCTCGCGCAGGACTATCCGAAGGCCGCCGGAAACGTCGCCTACATCTGTGGCAGCCCAAGCATGGTCGCTGACACCATGAAGGCGTTGATGAATGCAAGGCTGTTCCCTCGCAACATCTATCGGGAGGATTTTTTCGACTCGGCCGACCGTGCGAACGGTAACAACGTCGTGCGCAGCCCGCTGATCAAGCGATAGCCCGCCGCGGTGGACCTTCGGTTATCTCGCCGTACGACCGATACTCGCCGCGGCCACCTGTGCCGCGGCGACCAGTGAAGCCTTGTTTCGTCCCAGCGCGGGGACGACGATGCCCAGCGCGGCGACCACGTAGTCGTCCACGCGGACCGGTACGGCGACCGAGCATGCGCCCAGGGTCATTTCTTCGACGGTCGTCGCATAGCCCTGCTGCCGGATCTGGCGAAGCTGCCGGTCCAGGACACCAGGAGCCACGATGGTGTGCCGGGTAACCGGATGTAGATCCGACAGAACCGCGTGGCGGATGTCGTCGGGGGCATGCGCGAGCAACACCTTGCCCACTCCGGTCGAGTGCAGCGGAAGCCGGCTTCCGACCCTGCTGACCACCGGAACCGACGTGCGGCCGGACAGTCGATCGAGGTAGAGAACCTGCGTTCCTTCGCGGACCGCCAGGTGAACCGTCGCGAGGGTGGCGGCGTACAGATCCTGCATGAACGGCGCGGCCACTTCGCGCAGGCCGGACTGGATCGGCGCGAGTAGGCCGAGGTCCCATAGCCGTCTGCCGATGACGAAAGCGTTGTCGGGTCGACGGACCAGGGCACCCCAGGCGACGAGTTCCCGGACCAACCGATGCGCGGTCGGCACCGGAAGGTCGGCGCGCTGCGCGATCTCGGTGAGCGTCAGTGCCCGGTGGGCAGCGTCGAAAGCGCCGAGCACCGCGAGTGTTCGGGAAGCGACCGACTGGCCGGCCCGACCGGCGTTCCCCGCCATTCACCTCACCCTCGGTAACTCGATTCCACTCAGTGAAATCGAGCGTACGGGGAGAGTCAGTCGGTGGAGTCGGTTTCGGCCAAGACTCCGGAGGCGATCCGGAATGCGGTATTCGCGTCGGGGACGCCGCAGTAGATCGCCGACTGCAGCAGTACCTCCTTGATCTCGTCGCGGGTCAACCCGTTCCGCAACGCGGCACGGACATGCATTGCCAACTCCTCGTGGTGACCGCGGGCGATGAGTGCGGTGAGGGTGATCATCGAACGGCTGCGACGGTCGAGTCCCGGCCGCGTCCAGACGCTCCCCCACGCGAATTCGGTGATGAGCTGCTGGAAGTCGCGGGTGAGATCGGTGATCGCCGCGGTGGCAGCGTCGACATGCTTGTCGCCGAGCACTTCACGGCGCACCGCCATGCCCTCGTCGTATCGGGTCATCGATCCGCTCCTCTGCTCACGGCCGCAGCGCGGGAGAGCTCGGCCTCAATGAATTCGTCTGTGGCACCGAGGTATTCCGCGGCGGGTGCATTGCCGGCAATGGCGGCCATCGTTCGTTGCTCGGAACGCACCGCGTCGCCGGCAGCGTCGATGTTGGCGCGCATCCGGTCGCCGTGGACCTGGAGTCCGGTGACGAGTGCGCTGGCCTGACTGCCCGCAACGACGGTGCGCCGCACCAGCGTGCGCAACGTCTCCCATTCGACATGCCATGCGCCCGAGGAGCGCTCCTCCAGCGCATCCGCTGCGGAAACGTGCAACGACGCCCCGAGCGACGGTGCCGCCAGAGCGGCGCGCCGGATCAACACGGAAAGGACCGGATTCGCCTTGTGCGGCATGGTCGAGGAGCCGCCGCCGGCGCCCTCGGAAAGCTCACCGATCTCCGGCCGAGACAGCGTCAATACGTCGTTTGCGAGATGACCCCAGGCGTCGGTGCAACCCAGCGCGGCATCACCGCATCGGGTGATCGAGGTCCGAACCGTGTGCCACGGATTCGCCGACGACAGGCCCAGCTCACGTGCTGTCGCACACCCAGCCTGGACGGCAATCGTGGCCGGGTCGTCGAGTGACCCGGCGAGTTCGGCCACGGCCGCCAATGTGCCTGCGGCACCTCCGATCTGTGCCGGAAACTCGAGTCGCTCGAGCTGCTCGTGAGCGTCGAGGATGCCTCGCAGCCACCCGGTGACCTTGAGCCCGAAGGTCATCGGGACCGCGTACTGGGTGAGGGTGCGCGCCACCATGGGCGTTGCCCGATGCTGCACCGTGAGGTGCGCAAGTACGGAGATCTGTTCGGCGAGGTCGGCCTGGATCTGCGCGAATGCCTCGGCAGCGCACAGCATCAGCGCGGTGTCGATGACATCTTGGCTGGTGAGGCCGCGGTGCAGCCAGTTCGCCGCGGCACTGTCGCCCAGGCCGTCGCGTAGCGTCCGCACAAGCGGGATCACCGGGTTGCCGCCCGACTCGGCGGCGACCGAGAGCTGTTCGACCGGTACTTTCCCGGCCAGCCCCCGCAGGTGTTCGGCACTCACCCGAGCGCTCGCCGGTGCGACGCCGACCTCGATCAACCCCGAGGACCATGCGGCCTCGACGGCGATCATGGCATCGAGGAAAGCGCCGTCGGAGAAGATTCGACCGGCGCGATGGTCACCCGGCCACAGCAGGTCCGTCACCGTTCGCGGTGGTCGAGGAAGACGGTTTCGTCATCGCCCTGCAGACGGATGTCGAATCGGTAGCCGTCGTCCTCCGCTGTGGCGACAAGCGTCGATCGGCGTTCGCCGGGAACGGAAGCCAACAGCTTGTCGCCGGCCAGCGCGGCAGCGTCACTCGGGAGATAGGCGCGGGTGAAGAGCCGGTCGAGTAGCCCTCTGGCGAAAACGCAGACCGAGAAGAACGGTGCCGAGCCGGGTGTGACCGGGCCGGGCACGACCGTGGCGAAGGTGTAATGCCCGGTGCGGTCGGTCTGCACCCGGCCCCAGCCGGTGAAGGTGAAGCCATCTCGCCGCAGCGACCCCGGTGCACGGCTGATGTTGCCGTTCGTATCCGCCTGCCAAATCTCGATCAGCGCGTCGGGTATCGGTTGTCCGGCTCCGTCGAATACGGTGCCGTGCAGCCGAATCCGATCCGGATGTCCCGGCGGGACCAACTCGGCCCCGCCGTCGAACGGGAGCGCGTAGTGAAAGAACGGGCCGACGGTCTGGCCCGGGGTGGGTGCGAGATTCATCGCTGCTCCTCCATCGGGGTCTGGCCGGCGCCGGTGAGCACAATGTCCCAACGGTAGCCCGTGCACCATTCGTGCTGGGTCAGATCGTGGTCGTAGTTGGCAACGAGCCGGTCGCGCGCCTGCTTGTCGACGATTGCCTGGTAGATCGGGTCCAACGGGAACAGCGGATCGCCGGGAAAGTACATCTGGGTGACGAGCCGCTGCGTGAAGGCCGTACCGAATACCGAAAAATGGATGTGCGCCGGTCGCCAGGCGTTGTGGTGGTTCTTCCACGGGTAGGGGCCGGGCTTGATGGTGGTGAACTTGTACCACCCGTCCCCATCGGTGAGGCAACGGCCGACGCCGGTGAAGTTCGGATCGATCGGTGCAGGATGCTGATCGCGCTTGTGGATGTAGCGGCCGGACGCGTTGGCCTGCCACACCTCGACCAGTTGATTGCGGACCGGACGGCCCGCGCCGTCGAGAATCCGACCGGTGACCACGAGTCGTTCACCGATGGGATCACCGGCGTGCTGGATGGTCAGATCGGCCTCGAGCGGGTCGACGTCACGATGACCGAACGCCGGTGACCACAGTTCGACTCCCTCCGGGTCGGCGTGCTGAAAGTTCTTGGTCGGGTGGCGAAGCAGACTCGACCGGTAGGGTGCGAAATCCAGGCGTGGCGCGGTCTCCGGGATCGCACCCGCCGCCTGTGCCGCGGCGTAGTCCGAGCCGATGTGGGCGATCTCCTCGCTGATCCGCTGTTGCGATCCCTGCGCCGCATCCGAGGAGACGGCACTACCCGTGCCGACGACGGTCGACTCGGCCTCGTTGTTCGCCATCAGTGGTGTGGCCATCCTGTGTAACCTTCCGCGAGATAGGTGGAGCCGGCGTTCGACGAGATCAGGGTTTGCAGTTCCCCAAGCTGTCGCTGTTCATCGAAATCGGTTGCCCCCGAGACGCGATGCAGCATGGTCGTCATCCAGTACGAGAAGTGCTGCGCCTTCCACACCCGAGACAGCGCGCGCTCGGTGTAGCTGTCCAGCGCGTCGCCATCGCCTTTGTCGATCGCACGCTCGATGACTTCCGCGAGCACTCGGACGTCCGCGAGGGCAAGGTTGAGTCCCTTCGCCCCCGTTGGTGGCACCGTGTGTGCCGCATCCCCGGCCAGCAGCAGTCGCCCGTGGCGCATCGGCGATTGGACAAAGCTGCGGAATGGCAACACGGTGCGCTCGAGTACCGGACCGTCCTGCAGTCGGAACCCGTCGCTCCCGGCCAAGCGGGAATGCAGTTGATCCCAGATGCGATCGTCGGACCACTGCGCGGGATCCTCGTTCGGATCGCACTGGAAATACATGCGCTGCAGCGTGTCCGTGCGCTGACTGATCAGCGCGAAACCCTGCGCCGCGCGGGTGTAGATAAGTTCTGGAGCACTCGGTGGGGCCTGCACCATCACGCCGAACCAGGCGAACGGATACTCCCGGTAGTACTGCCGCGCATTCTCGACCAAATCGCGGCACACGCTGCGCGACCCGTCGGCGCCGACCACGAGATCGGCCGCGATCTCGTGCCGGGCACCTGCTGCGTCGGTGTAGGTGACGACCGGGGAGTCCAGGACGCCGGTCACCTCGGTGTCGAGGATCCCGTACCGGAGGTCACCACCATCGCGGGTACGCGCGCGGTGCAGGTCGACGAACACCTCGGTCTGCGGATAGAGCCACACCGACGCTCCCGTCAGCTTCTGAAAGTCGATCCGATGACTGACCCCACCGAAACGCAAAGAGATTCCCCCGTGCTCGTGGCCGTCGGTCAACACGCGATCCGATGCCCCCGAGTCCACGAGTAGTCGGACGCTGTCACGCTCGAGAATGCCCGCCCGGTGCGTGGTCTCGATCTGTTCGACCGTCCGGTTGTCGACGACGACACTCTCGATCCCCGCGATGTGCAGCAGATGCGACAGCATCAAACCCGCGGGCCCACCTCCGACGATCGCCACCTGTGTACGGGTGCTGCTGTGCACACTCATCAACTACTCCGCTCCTGTGACGTGACGCGCTAGCGCCAACCTAGGAGGTCTGGCTCACAGGATCGAGGTTTGGCTTTCACCCAGTGAAAGTTGCTTGTCCACCGTACGCTCGACGATGAACGGACCGAAGAGGGGAAGCCGTGCACACCATCGTGATGACCGGGGCTACTCGTGGGATCGGCCGGGTAGCGGTCGACCGAATCATCTCCGATGATCCCGAGGCCCATCTCGTGCTGCTCGCCCGCGAGCCCGGCGGAAGCACACTTGCCCGCCGGCTCGCGAGCACTGGACGACAAGTGACAGCGATCAACACGGATCTGTTGTCCATGCGCAGCGTCCGGAACGCAACAGCACGGCTGCTCGAGCAGTTCGCATCGGGCCGATTGCCACCGCTCCGCACGCTGGTGGGCAACGCGGGATTGCAGTTCACCAACAACACCACCGCAACCTCCGATGGCCTCGAGGCGACGTTCGCGATCAATGTGCTCGCCAACCACGTGCTCATTCGCAACCTGGAGAGCGCGTTCCGGACTCCGGCACGGATCGTGATCACCGTCAGCGACACCCATTTCGGCGACTTCAGCCACAATTTGGGAATGGTCCCCGCCCCGCGCTGGCAGGACCCCGGCACAATCGCACGGATTGGTGCGTTCCCCCATCCCGACACGGTCGCCGCCGGCCGGGCCGCGTACTCGACCAGCAAGCTCGCCGCAATCTACTCGATCCATGAGTTCGCCCGCCGCCTACCGGAAGACATCACGATCACCGGTTTCAACCCTGGTTTCGTTCCCGGCACCGATCTCGCCCGTGACGCGGGGCGGATGGCCAACTTCGCGATGAGACGGGTGTTGCCGCTCGTTGCGTTCACGCCATTGGCGACCAGCAAAAGCGTTGCAGGACAGTACTTGGCACAGGCCGCACTGGGTGACACCCCCGCGACGACGGGTGCCTACATCAACCGGGGCCGAGCAGAGCGCTCCTCCGATGAGTCCTATGAACCGGTAAGGGAACGACAACTGTGGGACACCCTCGAACAGCTCGCGCATCAACACGCCCGATAGTGCTCACGGCCCCGACGTTCGTCGCCGCAGCCGACGGCGCCGGCTATCACTGCCGGCCGCTTGCTCGCGAAACTGACCGAACAGCGTATGTTCGATTGGCTCGATGAGCAGGTCCGCTGACCCGCAACCCGGTCCTGTGATTCACTCCTTCTGCCCTGGAAGATATTGCTGCAGCTTCTGCTTGGCGCCTTGCTTGACGACGTCCCAGGCATCCTCGTCGCCCTTGACCAGCGCGGCGCTGAGCGACTTGGCCTGCTCCAGCGTGGCGTGTGGCGGAATCGGCGGGACGTTGGGGTCGCAGCGCACGTCGAGCAGTGTCGGCCGGTCTGCCGCCAAGGCCTTGTCCCAGGCGTTCCCGATGTCGTCCGGATGATCGACATTGATGCCCTGCAAACCGATGCCGCGGGCAAACGCTGCATAGTCCAGCTCGGGAAGCGTCTGGGACACAGCGAACTTCGGCAACCCCTCCATCGCGCGCTGTTCCCACGTGACCTGATTGAGGTCGTTGTTGTGCAGGACAGCCACGATCAGGCGCGGATCCGACCACTGCCGCCAGTAGTGGGTAACCGTGAGCATCTCGGCCAGCCCGTTCATCTGCATCGCACCGTCGCCCTCGAAGGCAATCGCGGGCCGGTCCGGATATGCCCATTTTGCGCCGATCGCGTAGGGCACTGCGGGACCCATGGTCGCCAGCGTCCCCGACAGCGAACCCCGCATCTCGGCACGGAACTTTATGTGCCGTGCATACCAGTTCGCGGCGCTGCCGGAATCTGCGGTGACGATGGCATTCGCCGGCGCGCGCTCGGAGAACTCGTGGAATATGCGCATCGGGTTGATCGGATCGGCGCTGGTCATGGCCTGTCGCTGAGCGGTCGAATGCCAACGGGCGACGTGCTTTTCGATCGACTCGCGCCAGGATCGATCGGCCTTGCGGTCCAGCAACGGAATCAGCTGCTGCAGCGTCGTTTTCGCGTCCCCGACGAGATTGATCTCGTACGGATAGCGCATACCGATCCACTTGCCGGACCGGTCGATCTGCACGGCCCGGGCCTGATCGAGCTCCGGTAAGAACTGTGTATACGGGAAGTTGGAACCCACGGTCAGCAACGTGTCGCAGTCGCGCATCAGCCGGTAGCTCGCTGTGGTGCCGAGCAGACCGATGGAACCGGTCACCCACGGCAACTCGTCCGAAAGCACGTCCCGACCCAGGAGCGCCTTGGCGCAGCCGGCGCCGAGCAGATCCGCCACCTGGGTCAGCTCCTCGACACACCCGCGCGCCCCCTGTCCGACCAGCAACGCGACGTTCTCTCCCGCATTCAGCAGATCCGCCGCCGCGCGGAGGGCCGCCGGGTCCGGATTCGGCGTCGCGGGCGCCAAACCTAGGCTCGACGGCACGTGTTTGAACGCGTGTCGCGGCGGTGAGTAGTCGAGTTCGAAGACGTCGGAAGGAAAGATCAGTGCGGTCGGCGCCCGCTCGGTGAGCGCGATGCGGATCGCCCGATCCAGCAGGTTGGGTATCTGCTCAGGAACGGTGCACATCTGCACGTAGTCGCTGCATACGTCCTTGAAAAGCGACAGCATGTCGATTTCCTGCTGATACGAACCGCCCATGGCCGAACGCTCGGTCTGACCGACCAGCGCGACCACCGGCACGTGATCGAGTTTGGCATCGTAGAGCCCGTTGAGCAGATGTATTCCGCCCGGGCCGCTGGTCGCCACGCAAACGCCGACCCGGTCGGAGAATTTCGCGAATCCGACCGCCTCGAAGGCCGACATTTCCTCGTGCCTGGACTGAACGAACTGCGGCTTGTTCTCCGCCTTCGCCCACGCGGCGAGCAGGCCGTTGATGCCGTCACCGGGGTATCCGAATACCTGCTCGACCCCCCACTCGCGCAACCGCGCGAGTAGCACGTCACCGACGGTGTCACTCATGGGATCCTCCCGGGTAGTGGGCCTATGAGCGAGGTGGTACCCAGCTTTGCGTGGGCGACACGGCGATGCCGGAAACGTCCGGGTGATCGGGGGCGTTTCGAAGGAATCGGCGGGGGTATGCGCTTGGGACCCCGGTCGAATCGATGGAAGGAGGGGCTGATGCGAGCAGTCACCTGGCACGGCAAACGCGACGTGCGAGTCGACACCGTCCCGGACCCGAAGATCGAGGAACCAACCGACGCGATCATCGAAATCACCTCGACCAACATCTGCGGTTCCGATTTACACCTGTACGAGGTACTCGGCGCCTTCATGAACGAGGGCGACGTGCTCGGGCACGAACCGATGGGCATCGTGACCGAGGTCGGCGATCAGGTGACCAACCTGAAACCTGGTGACCGCGTGGTCATTCCATTCCAGATTTCCTGCGGTAGCTGTTACATGTGCGACCGGCAGCTGTACACCCAATGCGAGACCACGCAGGTCCGGGACAAGGGCATGGGCGCGGCGTTGTTCGGTTACTCGGAACTCTACGGCCAGGTGCCGGGCGGCCAGGCGGAATACCTGCGGGTGCCGCACGCGAACTTCACCCACATCAAGGTGCCGGATGGGCCGCCCGACTCACGATTCGTCTACTTGTCCGACGTGCTCCCCACGGCCTGGCAATCCGTGGTCTACGCCGATATCCCCGACGGTGGTTCGGTCACTGTGCTGGGGCTCGGACCGATCGGGGACATGGCGGCACGCATCGCCCACCACCTCGGCTACCGGGTGATGGCAGTGGACCGAGTTCCCGAACGGCTCGCCCGCGCCGCGGACCGTGGCATCGAGACGTTGAACCTCGATGACCATTCCGGAAATCTCGGCGACGCGATCCGCGCCGAGACCGACGGTCGCGGCACCGACACGGTGATCGACGCGGTCGGCATGGAAGCGCACGGCTCACCTACTGCGCAACTGGCGCAGACTATTTCAGGCTATCTGCCGGACTTCCTCGGCAAGCCGCTCATGCAGAAGGCCGGGGTCGATCGGCTTGCGGCCTTCTACTCCGCTGTCGACATCGTCCGGCGAGGCGGCACGATCTCGCTGATCGGCGTGTACGGCGGCGCCGCCGATCCGTTGCCGATGCTGACCCTGTTCGACAAGCAGATCCAGCTCCGGATGGGTCAGGCGAACGTCAAAAAGTGGATCGACGACATCATGCCGTTGCTCGGAGACGACGACCCGCTCGGCGTGGACAGCTTCGCCACCCACACGCTGCCGCTCGAGCAGGCACCGCACGCCTATGACATCTTCCAACGCAAGGCCGATGGCGCCGTAAAAGTGATTCTGCAGCCCTAGTTTTCGCGAGCCGGGTCGGTGTCGGATTGGTTGTCGGTCGACTGAACCTCCTCGTCGTCGAACGACCCGGCAGGACGGTCGACCGGACCGCCGCCCGGTTCATCGGACCCGGTGTCCCGCGATCCGGGTTCGCCGCGCTCGGCTTGCGGCTCGGGTTGCAGATGCTCTCCCGGCGTATTGGACATGATCGCCTCCACGGTTGTCCCACCGCTCACTCGGCGGCGGCTAGAAGGATTACCCCGCCGGCGGGCCGCTAAACCTCGCGATGGTCAGCCCCGGCAATGGCTCGCCGCCGATTGACCCGGCGCGGCCTGGGTATTCGAAGATGTGCCCGAAACCCAATCGAATCGACGCGAAACCTACGCGGCCTCCCGCGTGGACAGGGATTCGGTTGATCCCGATCATCCCGACAAGCCGGAGTCACCGACCGACCTGACCAAGACCTCGTGGGCCTTCGTACTCCGTAAGACGGCGCGCGAGTTCACCGACGACGAGTGCACCGACATCGCCGCCGCGCTCACCTACTACGCGGTGCTGTCGCTGTTTCCCGCGCTGCTGGCCGTGGTTTCCCTGCTCGGCGTCTTCGGTCAGGGCCAACAGACCATCGACGCCGTCCTCGCGATCGTCGAGGACCTCGGCCCGTCGTCCGCCGTGGACACATTGCGCGAGCCGATCACGCAGTTGGTCGACGCACCGGCTGCCGGCTTGGCGCTGATCATCGGGCTGCTCGGTGCCATCTGGTCGGCATCGGGATACGTCGGCGCCTTCGGTCGTGCGATGAATCGGATGTACGAGATCGATGAGGGACGGCCGTTCTGGAAACTGCGGCCCACGATGCTGCTGGTGACTCTGGTGGGGCTGGTGTTCGCGGCGGTCGCGGCGGCGATACTGGCGCTCAGCGGTCCGGTCGCGCGCTCGGTCGGCGAGGCGATCGGACTCGGCGACACCGCCGTTACCGTGTGGAACATCGCCAAATGGCCGTTGCTGCTCGTACTGGTCATCATGGCCGTCGCAATCCTGTACTACGTCACGCCGAACGTGGCGCAGCCGAAGTTCCGATGGATCAGTGCGGGCGCGGTGCTCGCGATCCTCACCTGGATCGTGGCATCGGTGCTGTTCGGCCTGTACGTGTCGATGTTCGGCAGCTACAACAAGACCTACGGCTCCCTGGCGGGGGTGATCGTCTTCCTGCTGTGGCTGTGGATCACCAACCTCGCCCTGCTCTTCGGCGCCGAGCTCGATTCCGAACTCGAACGCGGTCGCGAGTTGCAGGCCGGCCTGCCCGCCGAGGAGGAGCTGCAGCTTCCGTTGCGGGACAGCCGCGGTGCGGAGAAGAAGGCCGAGAAGCAACAGCAGGATATCGACCGTGGCCGTGCCCTGCGGGCATCGCGCGGCGAGAAGGACGATCCGGACTCGATTCCGGATGACGACGACCGAAGGATCACCCAATGAATCAACCCGTTCCCGACCCCCGGTCGACCGGTCACGACGTGCCCGCCGACCTCAGCACGGTTCAGCTGATCGATCGCCTCGGCGCCCAGGTGTCGACGCTGGTCCGCACCGAAATCGCGCACGGGCTGGCGGAAGTCAAGTCCAAGGGCACCCGACTCGGCATCGGTGTCGGCATCTCCGGTGCGGGCGTACTGCTGCTGTTGTACGGGTTCGGCGCGCTGATCGCCACGGCGATCCTCGGTCTCGCCACCGCCCTCGAGCCGTGGCTCGCTGCACTCATCGTCGCCGTGGTGGTGCTGGCCGTCGGTGGTGTGCTCGCAGCCGTCGGTGCGAAGCGTGCGAAGCAGGCGGTTCCCCCGGTACCGCAGGACACCGCCGAGAGCGTGCGCGATGACGTCGCCGTCGTGAAAGAGAGCATGAAATGACTGATCACACACCGGATATCGAAGAGCAGCGCGCCGAGATCGCCGCCACCGTTGAAGCGCTCGCGGCCAAGGCCGACGTACCGACGCGACTGCGATCCGCAACCGAGGTTCAGCGGCGCAAGCTGCAGGACAATGCGCCGTTGGTCGCAGCTGCGGTGGGTGGCGTCGTGGCAGCGGTCGTGGTGATCGTCATCCTCCGCCGCCGGAACCGGTAGATCCACCGAAGCAGGTCCGCGATCCACAGCGGGGGGCTAGGGCAGGTACGGCAGCACCTTGTCGGCGGTCGCCGGTAGATCGCGGATCCGGGCGCCGGTCGCGTGGTAGATCGCATTCACGACAGCGGCGGCGCTGCCCACGATGCCGATCTCGCCGGCGCCGCGACTGCCCATCGGGGTGGCTCGCTCGTCGGCGTCGTCGAGCCACGTCGCGTCGACGTCGACGATGTCGGCGTGCACCGGAACGTGGTAGCTCGCCAAGTCTTGGGTGACAACGTGACCGAACCTTGGGTCGCGCACGCTCTCTTCGTGCAACGCCATCGAGATGCCGAAGGTCATCCCGCCGATCAGCTGCGACCGTAGGGTGAGCGGGTTGATCACGCGGCCGATCGAGAACACACCCAGCATTCGCGGGATCCGGATCTCACCGGTATCGGCATCCACCCGTACCTCGGCGAAATGCGCCCCGAACGAAGCGTGGACGAACCGCTTCAATTCTTCGTTTCTCGTCGCTGCAGAGGTGGTTTCCGCGCCGTCATCGGGATCGTGGCCGTGTTCTTCGCGAAATCGATGTGCGGCGGTGACGATCGCCGCTCCCCACGAGGATGTGCCGGACGAACCACCGGCAACGGTCGCCATCGGCAATGTGGAGTCACCGATCTCCATCGTGACCTGCTCGATCCGGCATTCCAGGGCGTCGGCGGCGATCAGCGTCAGCGTCGTCCAGGCGCCGGTGCCGATGTCGGCGGCACCGATGGCCACGCGATACCGGCCGGCGTCGAAACGGATCGTGACCTGCGAGCCCGGTATGACCATGTGCGGATAGGTGGCACTGGCCACTCCGGTCCCGACCAGCCACTGGCCCTCGCGCCGCTGCGCGGGCGAACGGTCGTCGGCCACCCAGCCGAATTGCCGAGCACCCGTGCGGAGGCAATCGACCAACCGGCGCGAGGACCACGGCTTGCCCGACTCCGGGTCGACCCCCGGCTCGTTGCGCATGCGAAGTTCGACCGGGTCGATTTCTGTCGCGTACGCGAGTTCGTCCATCGCCACCTCGCCGGCGAACATGCCCGGCGCCTCGCCTGGAGCACGCATCCAGAACGGCGCAGGCACATCCAGCGCGGAAATATGGTGCGAAGTACGGCGATTCGGTGCCGAGTACATCGATCGCGAGGACACGGCAGACTGCTCGGCAAATTCCTTCACCGTTGAACTGCGGGAATACGCGTCGTGCCACAACGCGGTGATTCGACCATCGCCATCGGCGGCGATCCGGATGTGTGAGGACGTCGGGCTGCGGTGACCGACGAACACGAACATCTGCTGCCGGGTGACCGCGAACTTGATACTGCGCCCGGGCACTGCAAGCGCGGCCATCGCCGCGAGTATGTCGTGGGCGTGTGGGGCGCCTTTGGAGCCGAAGCCGCCACCGACATGCGGGGCGACAACCCGGATCTGGGTTCGGTCGAGTCCGAGCACCTTGGCGACCGTCTCGGCAACGGAGTGCGAACTCTGCGTGGAGTCGTGCAGCGTCAGCAGTGGCTGGTCCGGATCCCAGTGCGCCACAACGGTGTGCGGCTCCATCGGGTTGTTGTGCTCCTCGGGGGTGGAATACCACTCATCGACGACGGCGTCGTCGTTGCGGCGTGCCTGCGAGAGCGCCGCCTCCACGTCGCCCTGATCGGAGGTGGTCGGGTACCCGCCATTGACGGACTCGGGCGCGAACTCGTCCGGATGGTCGACGCGAAACTCGGTGTCGTGCGGCATCTCGTTGTACTCGACGCGCACCAGACTTGCTGCGTGCCGGGCAGTCTCGGGCGTTTGCGCCACCACCGCACCGATCAGTTGCCCGCGGAAGGCGACGTCGGGGCCCTGCAGGACGACATACTCGCCTTCGGCATCCTTGGTCAGCCCACGCGAATTCCACGGCGTCAAAACCTTGAGCACGCCATCGAGTTCCGTGGCGGCCGTGGTATCCATCGCGGCGACGGTGCCGCGCGCGATCGTCGCGGTGATCGGATAGAGGAACGCGGGACGGTCGACGTCGTGTTCGTAGGCGTATGGCGCGGTGCCCGCTACCTTCGCAGGTCCGTCGATCCGCTCGGTGGGAGTGCCGATGATGCGAGTGGCGGTGGTCATGACGGCGTCTGCCGGCTCAGATCTCGCAGGACGGCGGTCATCGTTCGCCTGGTCATGTCCACCTTGAACTCGTTGCCTACCAGTGGTTTCGCGACCACGAGTTCCGCGGCTGCGGCGGTCGCGAAGGTCTCCATCGTCGCCGGGGCACCGACGAGCACCGTCTCGGCACGACGTGCCCGCCACGGTCGATGCGCGACGCCGCCGAGCGCGACCCGCGCCCCGGCAACTGTGCCCTCGATGATCCGCAGTTCGGCCCCGACCGACACGAGCGCGAACGCGTAGGAGGTACGGTCACGCACCTTCCGATATGTGGACGCCGCATCCGGGGTCGGTGGTGGGAGCTCCACTGCGACGATCAGTTCGGCGTGGTCGAGGACGGTGTCCCGTTCGGGTTGTTCGCCCGGCAGCCGGTAAAAGTCGGTGACGGGAATCCGCCGCGAACCGTTCGGCCCGAGCACGGCGACTTCCGCGTCGAGCGCGCACAGCGCGACAGCCATGTCCGAGGGATGCGTGGCGACGCACTGCTCGGAGGCGCCGAGGATCGCGTGGTAGCGGGTGTAGCCACCCACCGCGGAGCATCCGGTGCCGGGTTCGCGCTTGTTGCACGGCGTCGTCACGTCCTGGAAGTACACGCACCGCGTGCGTTGCAGCAGGTTCCCGCCGGTGGTGGCAAGGTTGCGCAATTGCGGCGACGCACCGGCGAGCAGCGCGCGGGACAGCATCGGATAGCGCTGCCGGATCACCGGATGGGCGGCGAGATCGCTGTTGCGTACCCCCGCGCCGATCCGCACCCCGCCGTCGCTCGTCTCATCGACCGCATCGAGCGGCAACCCGCCGATATCCACGAGCGTCTTCGGTTCGGTGACACCGAGTTTGAGGTGATCGACGAGGTTTGTTCCGCCCGCGAGAAACGCTGCGTCCGGTCGTTCGGCGACGAGCGCGACCGCTGCGGCGGCGTCTTCCGCGCGCACATAGTCGAACGGTTTCATGACGTGCTCGTCTCGGTTTCGGCGACTTGGCGGATCGCGGCGAGAATGTTGGGATAGGCCCCGCACCGACAGAGATTTCCGCTCATGCGTTCGCGGATCTCGTTGTCGTCGAGCCGCGCCGGGTGCGCCACGTCGTCCGTCACATGGCTCGGCGCACCGGTGGCGGCTTCGCTCAGCATCCCGACTGCCGAGCAGATCTGGCCCGGCGTGCAGTATCCGCATTGCAAGGCGTCCTGCTCCACGAATGCGCGTTGCAGCGGATGCAGGCCGTCCGCGGCCAATCCGTCGGCGGTGACGACATCCGCGCCGTCCTGGGTGACCGCCAGCGTCAGGCAGGTGGTGACGCGGCGCTCATCCACCAGCACCGTGCACGATCCGCACTGTCCGTGGTCGCAACCCTTCTTGGGTGACATATTGCCCAGATGGTCACGCAGTGCGTCGAGCAAGGTGGTGCGCGGGTCCAGATCCAGCCGATGTGCCTTGCCGTCAACTCTGAGTTCGATCTCGTACTTCATGCCACTCACTCCGAACTCGGCTGCGGAGGATACGGATTGGCGCGCAGTCGCGATGCGACATGCACAGCGTTGAGAGCCAGCGTCGCGGTGGAGTGCGCGACCGGATCGGGCGGCCCGTCGAGATCCTTGTAGTCGGTGCCCTGCATCGCCTCGCCAACCCAGTACGTCGCGCCCTGAGCAGGAATGGTGAATCCGAGGTCGTTGAGCGCCTGAAACATGTCGGCGGCGATCTTGTGCGCGCCGTCCTCGTTGCCGACCACCGCCGTCACGCCGACTTTGCCGGACATGCTCGGGTTCCCACGCTCGTCCGTTTCGGCCAGTTCGGCGTCGAGGCGTTCGAGCATGCGTTGTGCGATGCTGCTCATGTGGCCCAGCCAGATCGGCGTCGCGACGACAAGAATGTCGGCGGCGAGGACCTGCTCGAGAATGTCGGGCCACGCGTCGCCGGGACCCATATCGCGCTGCACGCCGGGACGGACGTCGTGATCGACGAGTCGGACCAACTCTGTGTCGACGTCAAGTTTGCCCAACTCGTCGAGGACTTGCCTCGCCAGGAGATCGCTACTCGAATCGGCCGGTGAGGGTGTGAGCGTGCATACCAGGGCCAAGGCTTGCAGGCTTTCCATACTTCGAGAGGTTTCCGTTTGCCGCGGTCCGAAACCTCCGGCCCGGAGTTTGCATAACGAATGCAAGGCGGGGTATTCCCAGCCACATGGAGCTGCTGGCGATCCTGCTCTCGTCATCGGCGTCGCGGTGGTCATCTTCAACCGTCGGGTACGCGCCGAGCGCGAACCCTCACAACTGAACGCCACTCCCCCGAGCGAAGGAGAATTCTATGCCGTCGAAACCGGCGAACCGCAGCGAAGAAGTCCCGGACAATGCACGGACCTTCCGGAGCCACGCGGGCGAAGGTATCGAAGACACCCGGAACTGGCCCGGCATCATTCTCATGGCGCTCGGGCTGGCGGCTCTGGCACTCACGCTGGTCGCCGCCGGCGACGGATTCGAAGGTTGGTCGGTGATCGGCGCGCTTGTCACCGTGGTGTGCTTCGTCGCGGGGACCGCGGTGCTGCTGCTCGAGCACCGTCGCATCAAGAATCTGGAAGGCAAGCCGTTGCGGAGTAGCGACGGCCACTGACAGTACAGTAACGACGGGCAAGGCGTAGTGCAGCCGTAGCGGCCCCGGGGTGAGCATCCGCCTGCGCCTACAACACCTAATGCGTCCGGAGTACACGTCCCCGCAGCCAGTCGTTTACCGCACAGTCTTCTCGCGCACCTTGTAGGTCGAGGGCCACGACAGTCGGGAGTCGTCACCCACGAGCGGGGTTCCCTTCGCTCCGACTTGGACGTTGTACGCTTCCTTGCCGGGGCCGACCTCGCGGTTGGCGTGTTTGGTTGCCAGATAGAACAACTCGTCGATTTCTGCCTCGCGGAAGGCGACGAACGTCGTCTTTCGCTCGGCGTCGGCCATGCCCGTCATCATCCGGTCGGGCAGGATCTTCGACGCCGCCGCTCCCACTGCCAGCAGCGCGATCGGGATCACCCAGTAGAAGACGAACGATAGGGGTTTTTCCGTGTCCATGATCGTCGCATCGCCCTGGACGATCGGCGGGATCATCGACGAGGCGGTCATCCCCGCGAAGACGCCGACCCAAACCCAGGTCAGCCGGGTCACGATTCGACCGAACAGATCGCTACTGATCACGTTGTCGGGCTGGCCCTCCTCGGCATACTCACGCACGAACGACCGCCCGGTGAGTGCCCCAACGAGTGCCACCAAGAATATGCCGGCGTTGCTCAACGGTTGCATCCAGCGCTCCAGCGCATCCTGGTCGAGCACCAGGGTCAGCACGGCAAGCACAGCGAAGGTGGCCACCGCCCCGATCTGCAACGTCTGTCCGGGCTTGCCACTGCGCCGACCAACCACGAACGTCGCGATCGCGGTCGCCAGCGCGAGCAGCACGGCGGTCAGAAACGGAACGTTGCCGACGAGGACCCAGTAGACGATCCATGGCGCGAATCCGAACAGCAGGCTCATGGCTGGATCACCTTTCCTACTACCGCATCAAGCCGACGAGAACCACGCGACTGCCGCGCAGATTGACCGAACCAGACCGCGCGCATCTGAGCAAGCACCCGCGTGAACTGCCACCGAACAGCACTGTCCCCCGGCACCATTGGTGCCGGGGGACAGTGTTTCAGACCTTAAGTCTTGGGGTGTGACCCTCAGAGAGCGCGAACGTTGGTCGCCTGCGGGCCCTTGGCGCCCTGGCCGACCTCGAACTCAACCTGCTGGTTCTCCTCCAGCGAGCGGAAGCCGCTGCTCTGGATCTCGGAGAAATGGACGAAGACGTCGCTGGATCCATCAGCGGGGGCGATGAAGCCGAAGCCCTTTTCCGCGTTGAACCATTTGACAGTGCCCTGTGACATGTATTTCTTCCTCTTACCGTTGACGACGACAGATTCTCCTGCCATCGGGTCAGTTGCCTCGCGCGGCAATTACGAAGAATCGCGCTGGAGAAGCAACAGAGGTCTCGAGCACACAGAAGTATGAATACGCAAAACCATGACCGTGATCAAGTAAACCACACATCGGGGCAACTGGGGCTGTTCTGAGACCGCCGTCTCATAGACGCTCGTTGATTCGCAGGTCACGCCCAGGTTTCGGGTCGGCGGAACGCGCTTTCGGGCCGGTCGCGGGAGGATCGGACTCGAGGCCCGGTGAGCGCCGCGGAAGCTCATTGCGCCAACCAAACACGTGCCCGTACCCAGGCGTAACGATCCATCAAGGGACAGTTCGGGTTTCACGGGGTGACGAATCTCGGCGGGCGGCCTCGGTACCCCGCGCCATCTGAAATTCGATCTCGACGCCGTCGATGCTGTGCACCTCACCGGTCTGCCTCACCTCGACGGCCGGGACCAGCAGGCCGGCTTCGCCGACGGAGGTCGTCGGCCCGAGTCCGGCACCGGCCTGCCCCTGCGGACCGCGCCGTACATGTAACCGGCCCGGCGCGACATCGCCGTATCCGCATAGACGTTCTCGGCAACCGCGTGTCCGAGAACCCCTCCGGGGCGAGGATCGAGACGCTGCCCTACTCGACGTCGGGCCGCCGACGTGACGCCGAAGACACCACCGAAGTGACCACGCGACTGCGCGTGTAGATGACGGAAACCACGGTTCGATTGCCGCGATGCTGCCGGTACGTTCCGAGGACCGCCTGTTCAACGGCGGTTCGCGAGCAACGCCCGCAGGGCACTTCCGTCGTGTTGGACCGGGGTCAGGTCGGCGCGCTGGGCGATGCAGCGCTGCGCGTCGGCAAGCACGAGGTCGAGTTCGTTCCCGATGGAGGCGCGTCGTCCGTCGGCATCGGCTGCGAGTGCATTCGTTGCGGTGGTGAGCATTTCGATCAACGCCTGCGCAATCGTCGGTTCCGATGCGCCGAAGCGCCTGATCTGTCCACACGCCAAATCCAGATAGCTGGCAAAATCCCGCGCCGGAATGGTGACACTCGCGGCGGCGCTGGGCCGGATGACGGCCGGCCCCAAGGGGTGCGGTGCCAGCGCGGCGAGGACGGTCGAGAGGTGGTCGATCGCCTGCACCGCCGTGTACGGGTCGTTGACGGCGGGTGAAAGGGCCTTCGCCGCGATATCGACGAGTTGGCGCAGGCCGAAAGCGGCGTCCTGTTCCATCGTCCGTTCGAAACCGATTCGGACGCACTCGGCCACCGGTCCCGTGCACCGTTCGGAATCGACCGACGTGTCCGTACCGGTCCACACCCAGGCCAGTGGCGCACCGGCGACGATATGCTGGCCGACCCGCCTGGTGTACAGCACATGCACCGAATGCGTCTCGGCATACCGAACCGCCGACTCGGGATACAGCGTCTGCAGATATCCCGATTTCGGGGCCGGAACCGCGACCGCACCGGCCGACGGGGACGCGCCGCCGTCGTCATCACCCCCCGGCAATCGCGCATCGATGACAGCGACCGTGTGCTGCTCGATCTGACGCATGATCTCGTCGACCTGCATCGCATGCGAAATGTGGTGCACCTCGTAGACCAGGGCGCCGAGCGTGAGGAACAACAACGCAATCGCGCCCGACACGGCAGCACGGGGAAACCCTGCGCTGCGATCGCCCTCGTAAACGCCAACTGTGTACAGGCCCGCAGCGGAATAGGCGAATGTCGCAACGAAAACGCTCAGCACGACTTGGTTCGGCCGGTCGCGCAGGAAATTCCGCACGATCCGCGGCGAGTACTGGGTCGAGGACAGCTGCAGGGCGACCACGGTCAGCCCCAGCATCAAAGCAATCACCGTGATCGTTGTTCCGGCGATGCCGATCAGCAGGGTGCGGGCATCGTCCGCGGTGCCCTGGAAAACGAGCCAGTGGAATCTCGACGACTCCGAGATGGTCACCCGAGACAGGCCCGATCCGAGCGCGATCGCCAACACCACCGCCACCGACGGCCACACCCACAACGCTCCGCTGAGGTACTCCCGGAAGCGTTCGCCACGTCGGCGGTTCACATTCCCTCCTCCGGTCGCAGGTGGCGGTCGTCATTGCGCAGCACGAACCCGAGCGACGCACCCCCACACCGCGCCGAATGGATGACGAATCGCACTGCGCGCGAGGTCAATCCATCCCAATGATGCCGCGCCTCGGCCGAGCGGATCGGGATTCCGGCCGCGAAGACTACGGCTGCCACGAGCGTCTGCGAACGCGCCCACGAAACCGGATTCACCGGCAACAACAGCAACCTCCGACCCGCTCTCATCGCGTCGTACCGCCGTGATCGATGCTGATCATCGCCGCTCCTCGGTCGCCGCACGCCCGATGGATGAACCATACCGACGGTACAAACCCCGGCGGGGCGTAACGTCAACCAAAATGGATGGCGTCGGAATGTCGGGCGCACCATGAGCGACGGCTGCGGCGGTCTCCTCACTCCGATTCCGGCGACGCCGATGGCAGCGAAGAACTCCGGAATGCCGTGACCGCGGCTGCGACGGTGGAATAGATGTGGCTGTTGTCGAAATCGGCCAACGTGCCATATTTCTCGAGGGTGGCCAGCAGGTCGGGATCGGCCTGGGCGAGGGCAAAAACGCGACCATCGGCATGCAGGGCTCGAATGAGCCGGGCGATCGTGATGCCGGCGGAGTAGTCGATATCGTTGAGGGACGAACAGTCGAGCACTAACCATCGGACGTCGGTCGGCGCCGCCGACAGCAGTCCGTCGAGTTGATCGGAAAACCGGCTCGCGTTGGCGAAGAAAAGCTGGGCATCGAAGCGGAAAACCAGCAGCCCGGGCAGGCTCTGGCGCCCGGGTTCGGCTCTGACGTAGGTCATCCCGCCACCGCTGTCCGTGCCGACCAAGAAGTCTTTCGGCGCGTACGCGCGGCGGACGATCTCGATGATCGACAGCACGATGGCAAGGATGATGCCCGCTTCGACACCGATCGCGAAGACAACGACTGCCGTGATCACGGCGATGGCGAACTCGCTGACCCGGGCGGCCCGAATCCGCCGCAGTCCCCCGAGGTCGATCAGCCCGATACCGATCAGGAACACGATCGAGGCCAGCACCGCCTTGGGCATGTCGGTGAGCAGCCCCGTCAAGAACAGAACCACGACGAGCGCGATCAGCGACATCGTCATGTTGGCGACCTGAGTACGTCCCTTCTGCTCGTCGAGGATCTGCGTCTTGGTCGGGCTGCCGTTCACCGCGAAGGTACCGGTCAGCCCAGCGGCGAAGTTGGCACCGCTCAGGCCGACGATGTCACGGTTCACGTCGACGGTTTGGCTGTGTTTCATCGCGAAGCTGCGCGAAGTGGCCGCGCTCTGGGCGATGATCAGAACGAAGCACGAGAACGCGATGCCGAGCACCTTCGGGATATCGCTCCACGTGAGCCCATCCGGCAGACCGATCGGTGGAAAGCCGCTCTCGACGGCCCCTACCACCGCGACGCCGTGCCCGGACGCGTTCAGCATGTTCGACAGGATGATCGACACGATCACGGCTACCACGGCGCCCGGAACCTTCGGCAGGAAGCGCTCGAACCCCACGATGATGATCAACGTCCCCGCGGCGAAGGCGAGCGTCCAGCCATTGGCGTCGAGTGCGTGCGTGATGGTCGACCACTGCTGCTCGAACCAGTTGCCGGAGCCCTTCGCAATTCCGAGCATGTCGGGGATCTGACCCGCTAGGACCTGAATACCGACGCCGGTCAGAAACCCGACGAGCACGGATGCGCTGAGGAAGTCGCCCAAGAAGCCGAGTTTCAGCAGTCTCGCCAACACGAGCAGGCCACCGCAGACCAGCGCGACCAAGCTGGTCCACGCCAGCCATTCTGCCGAATTCGGCTGCAGCCCTGCGATTCCTATGCCCGCAAGGCCGGCGGCAAGAATGGCGGCGGTTGCGGAATCCGCACCCACGACGAGCAGTCGGGACGAGCCGAGCAGCGCGAAGACCAGGGTCGGGAAGATGATGGTGTACAGGCCGGTGACGACCGGAGTCTGGGCAATCGACGTGTAGCCCATCGTCTCCGGGATCGCGACAGCCGCCAATGTCACGCCGGCGACGACGTCGGTGCGCAACCAACCGGCCTGGTAACCCTGCAGCGACCGAGGCAGCACACGAGCGAGTACGGCCATGGACGCCCCCTCCGATTGGGTTGTGGCAGTGATCGTATCGGACCTGCGGGTTCTTGGGCGCAGCCAAACTGCGCGGCCTTCTTGGGCATTCGCTGGGGACGGTCCGGCCGGCGTGTACGGCCGCTGTCGCGGCGTACCCGGCAATACCCGAACAGAAGGCAACATCGGCTCCCGGATGTCCAACGAACGCTCCGGTTCACCCGGCCGGTATGAGGACACGGCATCCCGATACGGCGCACAATGGAAATTTCGGTACTCCGCGGAAACTTCTCCGAGAGGGACGTGCAGATGAGTGCGACGGAAGCTTCCGATTCCACGGTCGCGCCGACGGACCCGCCGGGCCGCCGACGTCCCTCGTCACCTTGGGGGCTTTCGAGCGGCTTGCGGCGCGATTCGCCTACATCGGTGGCGGTTTCGGTGAACTCGAGACGTTCGCTGAGTGCCCCAGTGGCCGAACTGTCATGACCAACCACAACAGCACAGGCGGCATACTGTGACCGCCGAGGTAGCCGAATCGCTGTTCTGGATCGTGCTGGCCGCCGCCTGTGCACCGCTGATCGCCGCCGCAGTACCCCGACGACTCGTACCCGAAGTCGTGCTGTTGCTGATCGCCGGCATCATCATCGGACCGTTCGGTCTCGACATTGCCTCGATCACACCTGAGATCGACATGCTCCAGGAACTCGGCCTCGGTCTACTCTTCCTGCTCGCCGGATACGAACTCGACCAACGCGAACTGGTCGGTCCCGGCGGTCGGCGCGCCTTTCTCACCTGGCTGTGTTGCCTCGGACTTGCCTTCGCAGTGACGTTCGGTCTCGCGCAGGTGATCACAATCAGGGCAGAAGTCGCGACCGCAATCGCCGTGACTTCGACCGCGCTGGGCACCTTGCTGCCGATTCTGACCGAGCGAGGGTTATTGGAGACGCGGATGGGCCAAACCATCCTCAACCACGGCGCCATCGGCGAACTCTGCCCGGTCGTGGCAATGGCGATTCTCCTCGGGGCGCGCGGCGCGGCAGGCTCCCTGCTGGTACTGGCCTTGTTCGCACTCGCCGCGATTGTCGTCGCCATCGTGCCGCGCCGGATCGGCCGTCCCGAATCGCGCGCCATGGCGACGATCCGCAGGGGCACCGACACCACAGCGCAGACCCAGGTGCGCCTGACGATATTGCTGCTCGTCGGCCTGATCGCACTCGCCGCGGCATTCGAACTCGACATCATCATCGCGGCGTTCGCCGCCGGCTTCATCCTGCGCAGGCTCATGCCCGGAGGAGACGAGAACCTGGAGACAAAGCTCGGCGGATTGGCGTTCGGACTGCTCGTCCCGGTCTTCTTCGTCACGTCGGGAATGAACATCGATGTCGAAGCCGTCGTCGGTCGTCCCGGGCTGCTGATCCTTGCGGTCGTCGTACTACTGCTCGTGCGCGGCGTGCCAGTGTTCGTCGCGACCCGGTTCGAACGCAACGACGACGGTGAGCGGGCCTTCGACCGACGCGAGCGCGGCCAGATCGCGCTCTACGCCACCACCGGACTCCCACTTATCGTCGCGGTCACCACTGTCGCGGTCGACGCCGGACCGATGACCCCTGGCAATGCGTCCGTCCTTGTCACCGCCGGTGTGCTTACCGTCCTATTTCTGCCGCTCTCCGCGCTCCTGCTCGGTCGCGGCGAGATCGAGCGTCCGGTCCCCCGCGACGAAATGATCCGACGAAGGACGCCACCGGCGTCCTGACTCCTGGATCTGTCCGGGGACCGGCAGCGCCGAGCACCCCATCCGCCACGGCATTCGAGCACCTGACTCTTGACGTGCGGATACTCACCGGTAGCTTGTTCGTGGTGACCGTAACCCCCGCCACACCAGCGACCTCTTCCGGCACCTCCGGAATCGAATCCCGCGTCGGCCATTACTACGCAATGGACGACACGTACGTGGTCGGGCGAGAGAAAGTGCGCGAATACGCGCGCGCTGTGCAGGATCACCACCCCGCGCACAAGGATCAAGAGGCCGCCGTCGCACTGGGCTATTCGGACCTGGTGGCGCCGCTGACATTCACCTCGATCCCGGCGATGGCGGCCAACCGTCACCTGTTCGAGTCGGTGATCAGCGGCTACGACACCTACGTGCAGACCGAACAGGTCTTCGAGCAGCACCGCCCGATCGTCGTCGGCGACCACCTCGGAACCGATGTGGAGCTTTCGAAGGTCCGACGAATTGCGGGCAGGGATCTGATCACCGTGACCAACACCTTCACCGACGCCGCGGGCGAGACCGTGCACACGATGCACACCACAGTCGCGGGTGTGACCGCCGATGAGGTCGATCCGGCGATCACCCAGGCCGTCCAGAACGTCATGATGCACGATGTCAACATCCTCGGGCGGGACGGCGCCGACGGTGGCTATACCAGGCCTGTGCGACCCGCGGGAGACATCCGCATCGCAAACGACACGGGCCGAGCACCGGGTACCCGGTCGTTCGACGACCTGACGGTCGGCGATGTGCTCCCCACACAAAACGCGCGGCTTTCCCGCGGAGATCTGGTGAACTATGCAGGCGTAGCCGGCGACGTCAACCCCATCCACTGGAATGAGGAGATTGCCCGGCTTGCCGGATTGCCGAACGTGATCGCGCACGGCATGCTCACCATGGGCCTTGGCGCCGGATTCGTGTCGTCCTGGTCGGGCGATCCGGGTGCGGTGACCCGCTATGCGGTGCGGCTCTCGCAGCCGGCGATCGTCTCGGCAGCCGAGGGCGGCGACATCGAGTACAGCGGCCGGATCAAATCGCTGGATCCGGAGAGTCGCAGCGGCGTCATCATCGTTGTCGCCAAATCGGGTAGTCGCAAGATTTTCGGCCTCGCCACCATGACCATCCGCTTTACCTGAGGGCCTGCCGGCTTCTTTCGCAGCAGATGACCAACTCCGCCGACGGCGGCGTCATCACTTCTTGGGCGGTGCAAGGAATTTCATCGCTACGCGCTGGGCCGACTCGGGGATCCGGTCCTTCGCCGACATCGCGAATTCGCCTGCCCTCGTCCGCATCGGCGTTCCGCGGGCGAACGTTCGATTGAAGACCGTGCCCTCGGTCGGCTGCTCGAAGTGCAGCGGCGAGCCGCCGTCCGCTGCCCCGAGCGCACGGCCGATAACCATCCGCTGAATTTCGCTCGTACCCTCGAAGATCGTGTACAGCTTGGCATCCCGATACCACTTCTCGATCGGATGATCGCTGATGTAGCCCCAGCCGCCGAGGGTCTGCAGCGCCCGCTCGGTGGTTTTCACCGCCACCTCCGAGGCGGCCAGTTTCGCCATCGATCCCTCGCCGTGCAGGAACTCGACACCAGCCGCGGCCATCCAGGACGCGCGCCAGGTGAGCAGCCGTGCCGCATCGATCTCCGTGGCGAGCTCCGCAAGTGGAAACGAGATGCCCTGGTTGTCGATGATCGGCCCACCGAAAGCCTCACGGCGGTTGGCGTACTCGGTGGCGTATTCGAGTGCGGCGCGAGCGATGCCGAGCGCTTGCGCAGCGACCATGGGGCGAGTCTGCTCGAAGGTGCCGAGGGTGGCCGAGCGCTTGCGCGGTGCTCCCTCCGCGACCTGCTCCTGGACCTCGCGGGCCTTGCGCATACGGCGCTGTAGCTTGTCGTCGCCACCGAGCAGATGGTCGGCGGGCACGCGCACCGCATGAAATTTCAACTCCGCGGTGTGCGATGCGCGGCACCCCAACTTGTCGAGCTTGCGGACGAGTTCGATGCCGTCTGCGTCGCCGGGCACCACGAACAACGCCTGCCCGCGATGCCCGATATCCGGATCGACAGTGGCGTTGACGACATGCACGTTCGCGATGCCCCCGTTGCCGATCCACATCTTGTGCCCCTCGATCACCCACTCGTCGCCATCGCGGGTCGCCGTCGTTCGAAGGTTGCGGACGTCGCTACCACCCTCGGGTTCGGAAATGCACAAGGCCGCGAGCTTGAGGTTGCCCGGCTCGCCGAAGCACTCCGGCGCCCAGCGCAGCATCTGCTCGGGCGTCGCCGCTTGACCGATCGAGGACAGGGCAAGCGCCGGCATCACGATCGCGAGGCCAATCCCCGCGCAACCCCAGAACAACTCCTCCATGAAAAGGGGAAGCGACAAACCAGTCGGGTCGCCGATCAGATCGCGGTAGAACAGGGGCGCGTAGAACCCCTCCTGCGCGGCTTGCTCGAGCACTGCCCACGGAAACTCCTGATTTCGGTCGTGTTCGGCCGCCACCGGCCGGATCACGTCCTCCGCAAAAGCGTGAGTCCGCTCGACGAGATCCCGTTGTGCCGGAGTGAGCGCAAGGCTGAAAGTCATCGCCGTCCCTCGTTGCCGCATTGCCGACGCCGACAACGTAGCATCCGCGCAGGCGGCGGGAACCCGTTTCAACGATCTCGAAGTATGGGACGTTAGTTCCACTATCCGAAAGGTCGTGTTTGGGACCGCAAGGCCGCTCAGACGACCTGCGCCGGCTCGTACGCCCCGATGGCGGCGACCTTCGCCGCCGACGCGGACGCCGGGTCGAACCGGTAGCCGAGCCATTCGGACACCAGCCGGCGAGCCAGCTCGATGCCGACAACCCGCTGGCCGAGGCAGAGCACCTGGGCGTCGTTGCTGAGGATCGACCGCTCGACCGAGAAGCTGTCATGTGCCGTCACGGCGCGGATACCCGGGACCTTGTTGGCGCTGATCGCCACGCCGAGTCCGGTGCCGCAGAACAGCAATGCGCGATCGGCCGAGCCGTCGGCGACCATCCGCGCCGCCGCTACCGCGACGTGCGGATAGGCAGTGTTCTCGTCCGGTCCTACGCCGACGTCGACCACCGCGGCGACCCGCGAGTCCCGCTCGAGGTCGATCCGCAAGGCGTCCTTGTACTGCACGCCGGCGTCGTCGCTGCCGATCACTATCCGCAGTTGTTCGCTCATTGTCCGTTGCTCCGTTCGGAGTCGAGTAGGTCGGCGACGGTGGCCAAGCACATCGCCAGCGATATGGCACCCGCATCCGGGGTGCCGATGCTCTTTTCGGCCAGCGGTCTGGCGCGACCGATCTTGGGGCGCAGTTCCGCGGTGGCAGCGGCAGCTTTTAGCGCGACCTCTACACTCGCCAACCACGCTGTACGCCAGTCGGTTCCACTCGCCACGGCCGCTTCAACCGCCGCGACGAATGGCGCGAGCGCGTCGAGCATGGTCTTGTCGCCAGGCTGGGCACCCCCGAGGTCCGCGAGCGCGTCGTACCCGGCGCGCAGGGCCGCCGCCAGCGTGGCGTCGTCGGGCCAGCCCTGGTTGCCCAGCGTGCGGCCGATCGCGCCCAGCGCCGTACCCCAGAGCACACCGGATGTGCCGCCGGCCTTCGCTGCCCACGTCTCGCCGGCCGCGGCCAGCACGCTCTCGAGCCCCCCGCCCCTCGATACGGCGATTCGAGCGGTTGCTGCAGCGGTGCTCGATCCCTTGACCATGCCCCGCCCGTGATCGCCATCGCCGGCGACGGCGTCGATCCGCCCGAGTTCGGCCTCTGCCACCACCATGCGGTCGGCGATTGCGCTGATCGCCGCAGCAGCGAATCGCCCTCCAGCGCGGGATGACTCGTCTGCATCGGCAACGACGCAATCCGCGACAGACCCGGCGTCGCTGCTGTCGCGACGCTGCCCAGCGGCAGCGGCCGGGCGACCCTTGCGATAGGCCGGACTGTCCGCAGGTGCGGTCCACAGCCGCTCGAGTTCGTCGTCGAGCCACGTAAGAGTCAGCGAGCAGCCCGCCATGTCGAGGCTCGTCACGAGCTCGCCGACCTCCGGCTCGACCACCGTGTAGCCCGCTTCGGCCAGCAACTCGGCGACCGACTTCCAGACGACGAACAGCTCCTCGTATTTGGTGCGCCCAAGCCCGTTCAGGATTACCGCAACTCGGCCACTCGCACCCGCCGGCCGTTCGGCGAGTACACCGCGCACCAGGACCTCGGCGAGTTCGGCAGCAGACGGCAACGAATGGCTCGACACGCCCGGCTCGCCGTGAATGCCCAGCCCGAGAGCCATTGTCGCCTCCTCGACGGTGAACAGCGCCCGGTCCGCGCCGGGCATCGTGCATCCGTCGAAGGCGACACCGAGCGTGCGGGTGGCGTTGTTCGCCGCCCGGGCCACGCGTTGCACGCCGTCGAGGTCGTAGCCTTCCTCGGCGGCGGCACTCGCACATCGAAACACGCTGAAATCGCCGGCGATGCCACGGCGTTTCGCGATGTCTTGCGCCGCAGCGCTGGCGATATCGTCGGTGACTGCGAGGTAGCGGGCATCGATGGATTCGGCACGCAGTTGTTGCACCGCAAGCCCGAAGTTCATCACATCACCGGCGTAGTTGCCGGTGATCAGCAGTACCCCGGCATCGCCGTGCGCGGCCCGTGCGACCGAGGTGGCCTCCTGGGCCGACGGTGAGGTGAAGATGTTGCCCACCACGGCGCCGTCGGCGAATCCATGCCCGACGACACCGCAGAATGCGGGGTAGTGGCCGGAGCCGCCACCGACGACCACCGCGACCTTGCCACTGCGGGTGCGGGTGGACCGGACGACGCCGCCGGGCACGCCGACGACATAGCCGGAGTTGGCGTCGAGGAATCCGGCGAGCATGTCTTCGGTGAAGGTCGCGGGATCGTTGAACAGTCGAGTCATGGTCAACCTCAGGAAGATCGGTGCTACTGCGGTCGCCCGTCAGTGCAGGTGGCTGCCGCCGTTGATGTCGAAGGTCGCGCCGGTGAGATAGGCGGCGTCCTCGCCGGACAGGAAAGTGATGACCGCCGCGACCTCTTCGGTGGTCGCCGTGCGGCCGACCGGAATCGAGGCAGCAAGCGCGGCCTCGGTCTCCTCGGTCGCGCCGACGCGAATGTTGGTGTCCACCGCGCCCGGGGTCACGGCGTTGACAGTGACGCCACTGTCGCCCAACTCGCGGGCAAGAGCCTTGGTGAAGCCGAGAATGGCGGCCTTCGCCGAGGAGTAGGGCACCTTGCCGAACACGCCGCCGCCGCGTTGCGCGGACACCGAGGACATGTTGACGATGCGGCCCCAGCCGGCGTCGATCATGGCCGGCAGAAATGCCTTGGTGACCAGGTAGGTACCGGTGGCGTTGACGGCCATCACCTTGTTCCAGAGCTCGAGCGTCGTGTCGAGGAAGGGCACCGGCGAGGTGATGCCGGCTATGTTGGCCAGCGCCCCGACAACGGGCAGATTGCCCGCGTCCACCTCGCCGGCGACGGCAGCTTGGGCGGCGGCGACGGATTCCTCGGTGGTGACGTCGATTTCGTAGCCGAAAGACGGTACCGAGAACTCGCTGCCGATTTCGGCCGCGACCTTGGCCGACTTCTCCCCGTCCAGATCGAGGATGACGATCGCCCAGCCTTCGCGGGCGTAGCGGCGGGCGACGGTCATGCCGATGCCCCGGTCGGAAGTGGCGCCGGTGACGATGGCGGTGCGCTGGATACTCATTGTGTTCTCCTGGATTGTCGTGTGCTGGTCAGATGAGGGCCGAAACGAGCTGTCCGGCTTGGCTTGCCGCGGTCGGTCGTTCCTCGTGGGTGACGTCGCGGGTTTCGAGTTCGAGTGAGTAGTGGCCGGTGTAACCGCGGTCGGCTAGAGCGGCGAGTCCGGCCCCGAAGTCGGTGTGGCCGTTGCCGATACTGAGGTTGATGTTGCCCGGTACCGCGTCCCGTAGGTGCACGTGTTCGAGGCGGTCGGCGAAGCGGGTGACGAAATCGACCGGATCGGCACCGGAGGCCACGATGTGGCTGAAGTCCATAACCACGCCGACCTGGCTACCCGCGAGTCGGTCGGTGAGCGCCTGCGCGCGGTCGATGTTCCAGCACAGCCGGAAGTAGTGCAGCGTCTCGGCCCAGAGCCCGACACCGCGCTCGCGAGCCCGCTCTGCGGCGTGTGCCAATTCACCGGCGACCCGGTCGAGGTCCGCGTCCTCGTCGCCGACCGGTGTCCGGTCCAGCGCACCACATGGCAGCACCAGCGCATCGGATCCGGTGGCCTCTGCAAGGGCGAGCAGCATGTCGAGGTGGTCCTCGCGTGCGGCGCGGGCAGTGCTGTTCAGCGGCAGGTTGAGATCCCCGATGTCTCCGTTGATGGAGCGCACGCGCAAACCGGACCGCGCGACCGCACCGCTCACTTGGGCGACCGCCGCTTCGTCGAGCACATGGGGGACGTGGTCGCAGACGCCGGGGAGCGCTCCGAGATCGATTTCGTTGAAACCGAGCCCCCGGATGGTCGCGAGCGCTTCATCGAGCGGTTGGTGACGGAAGCTGATCGTCGAGCAGCCCAGTCGGTTGTGAAACATGTCGTCCGTCTCTGCTGTCGTGAGTGTGACTGCCAGCACACTATCTCGGGTAACTGTTAACAGTCAACGGGTAGCCGTTAGCAATTCAGCTGTTGACAGTCGTCTGTGTGCTGGTTCACACTCGAATCCATCGCAGCTGTTGACGGTCAACAGTGAGCCCCTATTCTTGGATCGAAAGGATTTGCCGCCATGAGCGATCAAGCTCTTCAGATGCGCGGTCCGGTGCATGGCACTCCGGACGCAAAGCGCGTGGCCATCGGCTCCGGCGTCGGTGCGGTCATCGAGACCTACGACTTCATCGGCTTCGGCACCGCCGCGGCGCTCTACTTCGGGACGGCCTTCTTCCCCGGCGCCAGCCCGATCGCCGGCACGCTCGCCGCATTCGCCACCCTGGGCGTCGGATTCGCCGCCCGCCCGATCGGCGGCATCATCGGTGGCCACCTCGGCGATAAGCTCGGCCGCAAGCCGGTGCTGGTCGCGTCGCTGATCGTGATGGGGCTAGCCACCTTCGCCATCGGACTGCTTCCGACCTATGCGATGGCAGGCATCGCTGCCCCGATCCTGCTGGTGACGGTGCGCATCATCCAGGGCCTGGCCTTCGGCGCCGAATGGGGCGGGGCGATCCTGATGAGCTACGAACACGCGCCGTGGAAGGAAAAGGGCCGCTTCACCGGCATCGTGCAGGCCGGCTTCCCGGTGGGATTGCTGCTGGCCAACCTGGTCTTCCTGTTCAGCGTGCACCTCGGCGGCGATTGGGCCTGGCGGGTGCCCTTCCTCGGCAGCATCGTGCTGGTGATCGTCGGCCTGATCATCCGGGCGAAGGTGCCCGAATCTCCGGTCTTCGAGGACGTCAAGGAGCACGGCGACATCGTGAAGTCTCCGATCATCGAGGTGATCAAGACCGACTGGCGAAACATCGTGCGCGGCATCGGCCTACGCATCGCCGAAACCGCGGGCTACGCCGTCTCCATTACCTACATGATCTCCTACCTCAAGAGCGAAGGGCTCGCGACGAAAACCGAAACGCTCACGGCGCTGTGCATCGCCGCCGCAATCGGCATCTTCGCGACACAGGCCTGGGCCCGGCTGACCGACAAGATCGGCCGGCGCCCCGTCTACATCTGGTCCTGCGCCTTCGCCGTCTTGTTCGGTATTCCGATGTTCCTGCTGGTCAACACCGGTTTGGCGGTGTTGGTCATCGCCACCGTCGTGCTCGCCTACGCGGTGTGCCAGAATTCGCTCGCCGGTGCACAGGGTGCCTGGTTCCCCGAACTTTTCCAGGCCAAGACCCGCTCCTCGGGAGCGTCGCTTGCCTATCAGATCTCCGCAACGGTTTCCGGGTTCACGCCCTTCATCACCACGCTGCTGTTCGTCACCTTCGGCTGGCTCGGTCCGGCCCTGCTGTTCAGCAGCTACGGCGCAATCGGCCTGTGGGCCGCACTCTCGACGCGCGAGACCTGGGGCCGTCGTGAGCGCGCGCTCGCGGACGCCGCCGCCGCCGAGGTGATCGCGGCCCCCGCCGCGAAAATCGCAGCCTGAACCGCACTTTCAACTTCTCAATCGACTTCGAGGACTTCGATGACTCTCACACTGACCGGCGACGTCGTGTCGCCCTCCACCGAACAACGAATCGAGCGGGTCAGCGCGGCCGCCTACCGCATGCGCCACCACGCACTGAACATGGGTGAAGTGCAAGGCCAGGGCTACGTTGGCCAGGCACTCGGCTCCGCGGACATGCTCGCCACGGTGTACGCCGACCAGCTGCGCTTCCGCGCCGAGGATCCCGAATGGGAGGGCCGCGACCGGTTCCTCCTGTCCACCGGGCACTACGCAATCGGCTTCTATGCTGCTCTCGCCGAGGCCGGAATCATCGGGGTCGACGAACTCGAGACCTACGGGTCCGACGGATCGAGGCTGCCGATGTCGGGAATGTCCACCTACACCCCCGGCATGGAGATCTCCGGCGGATCGCTGGGCCACGGACTCAGCATCGCGGTCGGGATGGCACTCGGGCTGCGGCACCAACGCTCCGCCGCCCGCGTGATCAACTTCCTGTCCGACGGGGAGCTCGACGAGGGCTCGACCTGGGAGGCCGCCATGGGCGCGAGCCACCACCGACTCGGCCACCTCACCGCCATGGTCGATATCAACGCACTGCAGGCCGACGGGCACACCGGCACCGTGTTGCGCACCGAGCCGGTCGCCGACAAGTGGTCCGCGTGCGGCTGGTTCGTCCGTCGGGTCGACGGCAACGACGTCGCCGCGCTGCTGGATGCCTTCGACTCCGTTTCGGCACAGACGGATTCGACCGGTCAGCCCTCGGTGATCCTGTGTGACACGCGAGTCGGCAAGGGCGTGCCGCTGCTGGAGAACCGGGAGAAGGCGCACTTCATGCGCATCGAAACCGACGAGTGGCAAGTCTGCCGCGACCAACTGACCGCAGGATACGAAGGAGAAACCCAGTCATGACCACAACGCGGCTACGCACCTCGGCGATGATCGCGTCCTTCGCCGACGAGGGCCAGAAGACCACGCCGGCGCCGTTCGGGCACGCACTGGTCGCCGCGGCGGAGCGCAACGACGGCATCGTCGGGCTCACCGCCGATCTCGGCAAGTACACCGACATGCACATCTTCGCCGAGGCATTTCCGGAACGCTTCTTCCAGATGGGCATGGCCGAGCAGTTACTCTTCGGCGCGGCGGCGGGCATGGCCGAAACCGGACTGATCCCCTTCGCTTCGACGTACTCGGTGTTCGCCGCCCGGCGTGCCTACGACTTCCTCTGCCTCGACATCGCCGAACCGAACCTCAACGTCAACATCGTCGGTGGATTGCCCGGGCTCACAACAGGTTACGGCCCATCGCACCAGGCCACCGAAGACATCGCGATCTTCCGCGGCATGCCCAACCTCACTATCGTCGATCCCTGCGACTCGGTCGATATCGAACAGGCGGTACCGCAGCTGGCGGCCAGCGCCGGGCCGACCTACCTCCGGTTGTTGCGCGGGCAGGTGCCGACCGTGCTCGACGAGTACGACTACACCTTTGAGCTCGGCAAGGCCAAGGTGCTTCGGCCCGGCGCAGACGTGGTCTTCGTCTCCAGCGGACTGATGACCATGCGGGCGCTGCAGGCCGCCGATCAGTTGGCCGCGCATCATGTCGACGCGGCTGTGGTACACACCCCGACCATCAAGCCGTTCGACGCCGACACCGTGCTCAACGAGGTGGATACCGACCGGCTGGTGGTCACCTGCGAGAACCACACGGTGGTCGGCGGGCTGTTCGAGACGGTAGCCGCGGCTGCGGCGCGCCGAGGACTCGGCAAGAAGATCGTTCCGGTAGGCCTGCCCGACGAATTCCTCGCCGCCGGCGCACTGCCCACACTGCACGACCGCTATGGGCTGTCCACCTCGCAACTGGTATCGACGGTGTTGAAGCATGTCGCCTGAAAGCCGAACCCTCCTTCGCGGCGTAGGATCAACTGTCGACAGAGCCTCTGTCGACAGTCGGTCGATGCGCAAGGGAGGGCCGATGGCCTCGGATCCGGTGTCGTTGCTGCGTTTGGAGAAGACCAGTCTGCGCCAGCAAGCACTAACCGCGCTTCGGCGTGCCATCACCACCGGTGAGCTGCCCGCAGGAACTCACCTCGTGGAGACGGAGCTGTCCGAGGCGCTGCATATCAGCCGCGGCACGCTGCGCGAGGCGATGCGTCAACTCCAGCAGGAGGGTCTGATCTCCGCCGGCGAACGGGGTCGGCTGTCGGTTCGACACCTCGACACCAAGGAAATCCGGGACATCTTCCATGTGCGCGCCGCACTCGAGTCCCTCGCCGCGCGACTGCTGTGCGCATTGCCCGATCGCGCCGAGGTCGTCGCCGCGCTGCGGGGCACGGTCGAGGAGATGGACCGCCGCGAGGGCGCGGAGCTCGACGACCGGATCGAGGCGGACCTCGAGTTTCATCGCACGCTGTGCAGGCTGACCGGAAACGAGACGCTGATGCATTCCTGGTCGTCGCTCGAAGGCAGCATTCGGATGTCGATCATGTTCGCGGGCGTCGATCGCGCCGAGCGGAACATGAATGCCAAACGCCACTTCGACATCGTCGACGCGATCGAATCCGGCGACGCGGACAACGCCGCAGCGACTGTTGCGCAGCATATGACCGCCGCTGCCGACGTGTTGGTCGCCGGAGCCGCCTGATTTCGTTCGAATGCGCCCGAACCTGATGTTTAGCGAGTGTCCAGTTGGGTAAATCAGCCCGGCATGGTGTGGACACTCGCGCTCGGCGGCTGGGTCATGGTCTCGCTTCCGGTTGCTCTTGGTCTCGGCGCGCTGGTCGGCCAGGGGCAGGGTAGCGATCCGCGACAACAGCTGTACACGGGCCACTCCGCAAACACTCGCCGCTGAACGGCCAGTTCGGCCGGCGCGGCGACCTCGGCCTTCGAGACGATCGACGTCGCCGGGTAGAACGCGCTGCTGACCAATGCCCCGCTCGACTCACCCCTCAGGATCCTCAGCCGCCGGCGGGACGCGCGTGACTCGGACCTTGCCGGGCAGTTCCGGGGCCGATTCGCGACGCTCCTCGCGCGTGCTCGTCACCGGCTGACGCGGCTCGTCGCGGTCCAGCGATGCCAGTGGCATCTCGCGGCGACCGATGAGATCCCACGACACGTGCTGATGGTGACATTGCGGGCAGATGATGTCGCCGCCCCCCGGCGAGGGAACGGGCGTTCCATCGAATCGGTAGAACGACCAGATAGCACCCTCCGAGTCCGCGACATACTGCACCGTGTAGTCGTTGGCCCACGTGTGGTTGCAACTTCGGCATTGGAAGCGGTACCGCTCGATTGCGCTCTCGATGATCATCGCCATTCTCCGTGCGGTCTCGGGGCTCGAGTTCCGTGCGAGGGCGACTCGCGCGAAGCCGACCCGTCGCGCGGTATGGATCGAGTATGCGCCGGGATACGCCCGTGGTCACCGCCGATTGCTGTGCAATCACGCTCGTCCCGACAAGTCTCGGCACGTCGCGTCGCCGGACCAGCAGTACTGGCTTCCTCCGGCGCGGTCGAGCGCGAACCGACTACGACGACGCGAATCTGAAGCATCGGTTCTTCGAACAATGTTGTTCATTTACGGGTTTGGACCCAAATTTCGGCGGAAACTCTCGCGGGACGGATCGATCGCGAGCGGGCGTCGGTCTGAAGAATCACCTGCGGAAGGAACTGCGACAATGCCGACACTCAAGCCAAACTTCGCCGACGTCCAGGCCCACTACGATCTCTCCGACGATTTCTTCGCCCTGTTCCTCGACCCCAGCCGTACATACAGCTGCGCGTATTTCGAACGCGACGACATGACGCTCGAGGAAGCGCAGCAGGCGAAGGTCGACCTCGCGTTGGGCAAGTGCGATCTGCGGCCGGGCATGACGCTGCTCGATGTCGGCTGTGGCTGGGGCTCGACGATGCTGCGCGCGATGGACCGCTACGACGTAAATGTCATCGGTCTGACGTTGAGCCGAAACCAATACGAGCACGTCAGCGACCTGCTCGAACAGCGCCGTGGTGGCACGCGGACCGGTGAAGTTCGGCTTCAGGGCTGGGAAGAGTTCGACGAGCCGGTCGACCGCATCGTGAGCATCGGCGCGTTCGAGCACTTTCGCAAGTCGCGTCACAATGCGTTCTTCGAAAAGGCCTACTCGATTCTGCCGGCCGACGGAACAATGCTGCTGCACACGATCGTGCAGTACAACCGTCACCTGATTCGCGAAAAAGGCCTGCCGATCGACCGCGATATTCTGCTCTTCGCACGCTTCATCCGAGACGAAATCTTCCCAGGCGGGGAATTGCCCGAGCCCGAGTGGGTCGTCCGCGACGCCACCTCCCACGGATTCGAGGTGCAACGCATCCATCCGCTTCAGCAGCACTACGCGCGGACGCTCGACCATTGGGCGCAGGCCCTACGCGAGCACCGGGACGAGGCGATCGCAATCGCTTCGCCACAGACCTACGACACGTACAACAAGTACCTCACCGGATGCGCCGACTACTTCCGCAAGGGTTACATAGACGTCATGCAGTTCACCCTCACGAAGTCTGCTCAGCACGGCAAAGCGGGCGCATGAGCGCGGAACTCGATGCGGTGGTCGACGAGGCGGCTGCCCAGGCGACCGCAATGCTCGGGCGGCGCTATCAGTTGCCCGATCGGTACGAAGTGGGAAGGGAGAAGATCAGGGAGTTCGCGGCCGCCGTCCAGGATGGACACCCCGCGCACTTCCGTGAGGAGGACGCAGCGGCGTCGGGGCACAACCGACTCGTCGCCCCGGTCACCTTCACCGCCATCCTGGGCGGGATCGCCCAGCAGCGGGTGTTCGACGAATTCCTGCCGCACTACGACCTGAGTCAGTTGCTCCACACAGACCAACGCATCCGGATACACCGGCCGGTCTATGCGGGCGACATCCTGGGTTGTCAGATCAGGCTGGCGTCGTTTCGTCGGGCGCACGGCCAGGACTCGTTCGTGTTCGAGACCGACCTGGTCGACAGTGACGGCGAAGCGGTCCAGACCTCGTTGACCACGGCAGTCGCGCGAACCGGCGGCGTGATCGACGAGCAACTCGCCAGGGCAGCCACATCGGTCATGATGTCGCGCGGCAAACCCCTGGACCGGATCACCCAGATGGCGGAGAACGGGTCGGCCGCACCACGCTCCGAGGCGAAGGGTTATCTGCCCCGGCCGCGGCGGCTCCATTCCGCGGTGTGCGTGGGTGACGAGTTGCCCGCGCGGGTGGTGCGGCTTTCCCGCGGCGATCTGGTGAATTACGCCGGGGTGTCGGGTGATCCGAATCCGATCCACTGGAGCGATCACGTCGCGGGTCTCGTCGGACTCGACAGTGTCGTCGCGCACGGAATGTTGACGATGGGCATCGGCGCCGGATACCTCACGCAGTGGCTCGGCGATCCCGGCGCGCTCCTCGATTACGGGGTGCGGTTCAGGAGTCCGGTGTTCGTCGGATCAATGGAGCCGGCGGAGATCGAATTTGGTGGCAGGGTGAAATCCGTCGACGAGCATGCCGGGACCGCCACGATCGCCATGCGGGCCACCAGCGCGGGCAAGCGAATCTTCGGACGGGCCGAAGCGACCGTGCGGCTGGCCTGACGCGTAGACCGGACGGTTAGGGCTTGGATCACCGAACTCCATGGGTCAACGCGGCCGCTCGCGTCGTTGGCGTCGCCCACGACGTCGCGGAGTCGATGCCGCGAACATCTCCGACGTGGCCTTCTGCACTCCCTCGGGCGACCCAACGACGCGTTCTATGCGGTCGTGATCGCAATATTCGGCAATCACTACAGATTGAGCAACGGTCCGGGGTTCAGCTTCGATCGCACAGATATCGACCCCGCCGGGTACACGTCATGCCGGCAACAATTCCGCGGGATCACCCAAGACGATATCCGCCCCCGCATCGCGCATCGCCGCCGCGTGATCCGCGCCGACACGATCGATCCCGATCACGAATCCGAATCCGCCGGCACGGGCCGCCTGCACTCCCGACAACGCGTCCTCGAAGACCGCCGCTTCGGCCGGCGTCACCCCGAATGCTGCCGCGCACGCCAGGAACGAATCCGGGGCTGGCTTGCCGCGCAACCCGACTCGATCGATCTCCACTCCGTCGATCCGCTGCTCCACGAACCCGGTCAGCCCGGTCGCGTCGAGCACTGCTCGCGCATTCTTCGACGATGTCACGATGCCGATACGAAAACCGTTCTGCCGCAACGCCTCCAGATACCGGACCGATCCAGGATACGCCGCCGCCTCCCCCCGCCGGAGTCCGTCGAGAAAGACCGCGTTCTCCTCGGAGCCGAGGTTGTCGATCACCGCCGACGAGGCATCGATCCCCCGCGCGGCCAAGAACGCGCGCACCCCGTCGACGGCCGGGCGCCCGTCCACATGAGTGAGGTAATCCTGCACGGTGAACGGCACGTAGGCGTCACCGTCACGCTCGGCCAAGAACGCGTCGAAGGCATGCTTCCATGCGCTGCAATGCAGCACAGCGGTACTCGTCAACACGCCGTCGAGATCGAACAATGCGACCGCGATCGAATCGGGCAGGCCCAGCACCCGCACTACGTTACCCGCACCGCGGTCTGGCATCGACCGCGCTGCGGTGAATACGCCTGTACCACCAAAGTGTCACGCGGAGTGGGTATATCGGGATCCCTCGTCAATCACCCAGGGGCCCGAGATGCACGCGATGCGGTCAGGCCGCGAGCCACTGTCGTGCGCGTGCAACTCGCTTCATGCCCTCGATCGCATATCGGGATACCGCCGGCGGTGGTTCACGGTCGAGGATGTCGTGCACGTGGGCGAAGAACGCGACCGGTTCTACGCCGAACCGCTCCCGGATCTCCTCAGCCGATCCGCCGCCGAGTTCGAACCAACGCAGCTCGAACTGCACCATGTCGGCGTCGGTCACGACCTTGGCCTCACGCAACCCGGTCTGCTCACGTGATATCGACACCCGTTCATTGTGGGCTACGACCAGTCGGCGCAGGGTGAACGGCGCATGACAATCCACTCACGGTTCATCGGCCTCGGGCCCGTGCTGTTGTCATATCCGTCACGGGGCGAGTCAGCGATCGAGCCGTACCTCCACGTCGGTCTCCCAGCCGCCCTCGCCGTGGCGATGCCAGCCTTGCTCTGGTTCACGTCCGAAGCGCCACACCTGCTCGGCCGCTCCCAGCAACAGCTCCATCGCGCGCGGTTCGACACCGTCGTGTGGCACGACCCGAACGCTGTCGCCGGTAAGCACCAGGCGCCCGACCGTGACCGAGAACCCGGTCCGGCCCCGGCGCACGGCGATCGCCGCATCGGGCGAATCCACGATGATCCCGAACGCCTCCGCATCTCGCGGAGCCAGGCGTCGCCCCCGGTGATAGTCGACTATCACAGCAGCGCCGAGCGTTCGGCTGCACGCGGGTCATGCTCGACGAGAAGGACATGGCGCCAACGGTGTTCACGATGAGCGTAGCGTTGCTGGGCTCCGACGACTCGGAAGCCCGCGCGGGTGTGCAGGGCGAGGCTGGCCGTGTTCTCCGGGAAGATGGCGCTCCGCACGGCATGCACGCCGTGTGCTTGCGCGGCTGCCAGCAGCACTTCGAGCAGCTGGCGCCCGATCCCGCACCCGGTGGCAACAGGGTGCACATACACCGCGTGATAGATCGGTAGCGTCGGGTCGTCGGCCCAGAAGTCGAACGGGCGATTGGCCGCGATCCACCCGAGCACGGTGGGCCCGGCTACGGCGACAAACCGGTACTCGGGCAGGTGGGTGGTGTCGAACGTCTCCCATTGAGGTGCAACCGCGTCCAAGGTCGCGTTGCCCGAATCGATCCCGGCCTGATAGATCGCGAGCACCGACTCCGCATGCGCCGGCAACATCATCGTCGTCGCAACCGCGCGCGGCGTGCGCACTGCACGAACGGGCGGCGCCACCGACCCGGCCGCCGGCAGCGGACGACCAACGCAGGCGATGTTCGCAGTGAATCTCGTCATGATCGACTCCAGCCCGAGGCCTCGTCCCGTCCCGTACGGAAGTGGCCTGCGGCGACTCAACTCGATCGGAGTGAACAGCCGACGAACACGGCGCGTCCAAACCGCGCGACATTCCCAGGAGAATTCGCACCGTGACGCGCTCGATCGCGAACTGCCCGCTGGTCCTGGAAATTGTGCCCAGCAGACACCGTCACCCAGGAAGTCTTAGCTCCCAGATGCAAGGGTGGCCTGGACCGCATGCGCCGACTGCTCGCCACCTACGGCCCAGGCCGCCGAACCTGCCCGAAGAACTAGGTCTTAGCCGCTCGCAGCTTCAGGCTGCGCTTTTCGCTGCTTCCGCTCCGCGCGCTTGTACTTCACCAGCGCAACCAAAGCCTTTGGATTGCGGGCAAACGCGCCCGCGACCTGTAATCCCATTTTGGCTTTCTGGCCAAATGTCAACTTCTGCCCTGGTTCCACCATGTGCCCTCCTCGGTCCTGGTCGTGCGAACAATAGCGGAGCCGGGGCGCGGCACCACGTCCGAGTGTTGGCGTAAGCCGGCATCGCCTCACACAGGTAGCCGGCAAGGCGGGATCCCGAGCGTCGCAATGCGCAGTTCCGACGGCTCCAGCGCGCTTGCCTCGAGTCGTACGGCCCGCCGCAACCGAACCGCCCCCGGCGTATGCGCGGGACAGCCTGCCGTTACGCGGCGTCAGCCGTTACGACGGTCGATTGTCGATCGAGCCACCTGCCGGACAGCAGGCCAGACTTCCGCGGGCGACCTCGGTCGTGTCGGTGCCCAGCCGTGCGGCTGCCGCCCGGGCCGCGCCGAGCAACGCGAGCACCTCGCCTCGGTTGCGCACCGGACGGTCGTTCCACAGGGTCAGCTCGCGCAACCGGGCCAGCCGCACCGGCGGCGCCGGACACCACTGCACCGGGTGGTCGCTCCCACTCAGGGTGTGCCAGAGCAGGTCGAGTGTGCGTTGCACCGGCTGTGACCACACGGCCGGTACGCCACCGCCTGCCTGCACGATCGCGCCAACCATGCAGGCCCCGACGACCGGCCGGCCGGCCATGCGGCGCAGGTCGTGGGCAGTCGCGACGGCGATCCTGTCCCGCTCGTCGCGGTAGGCGAACCACCCATGCTGCACCCAGCCCGCGCGCACGATCGCCTCCGCCTTGTCGAGGACGGTGCAGATCGTGCGCAACTCGGCAAACTGAGCACTGCGCCGGTCCTGTTCGGCGAGGCGTTTCCGCAGCCGACGCCGGTCGCGCCATCCTAGTGACATTGCATCGGCGCCCGACGACTCCGGCCGCGTCGACGTCATCACTTCCGCGGACAACACGCTCATCGCGATCTCCTCGGATCGAGGATCCAGATCAATCCACTGTACGTCGCCGGACATGCCTGGTGGACTCGAGTCGACACCTCGGTCTCGTGTGCTCGGTGCTTCGCACGCGGTCCGCGATCGTCGTCAGGTCCGCAGTGGTTGCGTCAGCGCGCTGCGCCGGGCTTACGGCGGTACGGTCGCGTGCCGGTGACTAGTGTGGGAGGCGAGCAAGCGTTGCGGCTCGTGGCTCGTCCTCGGGCCACAGAAGTTGAGAGGCGGAAGACCATTCGGACGGCTGAGCATCCACGCCCGAGCCACTTCCTTGTCCATATCAGCGACACACACCTCGTCGGTCCCGGCAATGATCTCTACGACGCGGTGGACAGTGCCGCCCGGCTGCGACAGATGTTGGATGGGCTCGCCGCGTCACACGCCCGGCCGGATGCGCTGATCTTCACCGGTGACCTTGCCGACAAGGGCGAGCCGGATGCGTACCGAGCCATGCGCTCCATCGTCACGCCGGTGGCAAAATCACTGGGGGCACAGGTCATCTGGGCGATGGGAAACCATGACGATCGGGCCGGCTTCCGCAGCGCACTCCTCGATCAGCACCCCTCCGACCACCCGGTCGATGCGGTGCACGATGTGGACGGACTTCGGGTCATCACCATTGATTCGAGCGTCCCCGGGCATCACTACGGTGAGATCACTCGAACTCAGCTCGATTGGCTGGCCGGCGAACTCGAAGTCCCGGCTCCGCACGGCACGATTCTCGCGCTGCACCATCCGCCGATCCCGAGCGTCCTCGATCTCGCGGTGTTGGTGGAGCTGCGCGATCAACAAGACCTCGCCGAAGTGCTGCGTGGCACCGACGTGCGGTCGATCCTTGCCGGGCACCTGCACTACTCCACGACCGCGACTTTTGCCGGGATCCCCGTCTCGGTGGCGTCGGCGACCTGCTACACGCAGGATCTCAATGTCCCCACCGGGGCGCTGCGGGGACGCGACGGGGCTCAAGCGATCAACCTGGTCCACGTCTACCGCGACACCGTCGTCCACTCGGTGGTACCCACGGGGTCCCACCAGCCGGTCGGCGAGTACGTTTCGCCCGCCGAGACGGCGCGCCGACTCGTGGCTGCGGGCGTGCGGATTGCCGACACCGAGCCGGGCCGAGCCGGCGCTAGGTCTGATCCGCCTTCTCCCACGGTGCTGGGATCGGGAAGTAGGTCTCGAGAAACGTCGTGAGCGCCGATGCCCGGGCCTTGGCATCGATCTCCGGGAAGCTTCCGTCGTTCAAGCAGAAGAAGTCCATCGACCGCTTGGCCAGCAGCCGGTCCATCTCGCCGAGTCCGGCCCTGGTGGTGGTGTCGACATACTTCACTCGTGCCGCCGTCTGCACCACTGCGTGTCCGGCCAGCAGTGCGTAGAAGTGATAAAGCGAGTTCGTCACGGAGATGTTCTCGCTGGCCCTGAAAGTACTTGCCGCCGTTGCCGCGAACTCCTCCGGGAACTCGCGCTCGAGCTCACCCAACACGCTCCGGCGTAGCGGTGTGGGGGCGTGTTCGAGGTGACGAGTCGTGACGCGCCCGAATCGTTGGAGCAGCAGTCGACGGTTCACGCGTGCCGCGTTCTCGAACCCACTGCGCTCTTCGTCGTTGCTGCCCAACCCGATTCGCGTCGTCGCCTCGATGAACATCGAGATTCCGCCCGGCGAGAAGAACATCTGGGGTCCCACCGGGCGACCGAAGAACATGTCGTCGTTCGAATACAGGAAGTGCTCGGCGAGGCCGGGAATGTGGTGGAGCTGGGACTCGACCGCCTGCGAGTTGTAGGTGGGCAACACCGAGGGATCGACGAAGAATTCGGCACTGCGGACAAAGGTAACCCGTGGATCGTCGACAAGCCACGCGGGCTTGGCCGAGTCTGTCACGACGAAGATTCGGCGAATCCAGGGCGCGTAGAGATACACCGAGCGCAGCGCATACCTCAGCTCGTCGACCTGACGGAACCGCGCTTCGTGCGCGTCTCCCTCACCGGCGACGAAGTTCTGCATGCGCGCTGCGCGTGCGCGTTGCCACTCCCGATCGGATCCGTCGACCCAGGAGAACACCATGTCGACGTCGAAATCGATGTCGGATGCGTGGTCGGCGAACATCGTCTCGATGGTCGGCCAGCTCAGCCCGAACCGTTCGACGGTGCCCCTGATCGCCTCCTCCCGGCGAATCGATCGCCTGGTCAGCGAGTTCTCCACCGGCAACACGATGTCGCTGTCCGTGAAGGACCACAGCTCGATTTGCACCCCGGTCGCGGCGCCGTAGGTCAGTCCGCTGCCGACGTGCACCCGTGGACGGAACAGCCGAAATATCCGCGCGAGGGAGGTGGTCGACAGCTTCCCGTCCCCGACGAGCAGCGCCTTGCCCTTCTTGGCATCCACTGTCTTGGCGTAGAACGGCTCGCGTTCACAGGCCGTCACCAGCACTTCACGCAGTGTCCTGCGGTTCGCCCAGTCCACGGCGATGACCGGACGTTCGTCGTTGCCCCGGACCAGAAGATAGGCGATCCCAGCCGTGTCGAGCGCGCCGCGCAAGAACAGCAGGTCCTCGATCATGGCCTGCAGCGGTGTGGTCGTTGTGATCGACAGTGCGTATCGGTCCCGGTAGCGAACGACCTCCGGGCGATCTCGCAAACGCGCGATCGAGGCAGCCGACGGATGCTGGATTTCGTCGCTTGTCTCCTGCTCCGCGGGAACGAAGTAGATCTCGGGCGGGGCGGCAGACTGTGTGATGGCATTCCTCTCGGGCGCAGTACGTGCCCATCATTCTAGTGGCGGCCCACGCGAGCGGACGCCGTAGCACTACATGATCGATATTCGGCCGTTGGGTGGACACCGGTCAGGCCAGTGCCGCCCGACCAGGCACAAGGCGGACCGAGTTCGCAATGATAGGGGGATGGAAGTCGACCGGGAACGCACCCAGGCACTTGCCATTCCGCCGGGCCACCTTGTCGTTCTTGCGCTGGCAGCTACGACGCGGAGTGCCGGCGCCGCTGGATGCGGCGCCACCCGGTAGTCGCTGATGGCGCGCGTCAACGAGCGGCTGGTGCGCGACGGCTGCGAAGCCGTCGCACGCAGCGGCGGAATGGGCGGGACCCTTTCCTCGCACACCGTCGACCTGCCTCGGAGACGACATCGCGGCCTACATTGCCGCCGAGCACACGGTCGGTGAGATGCTCGATTACGGGATCATCGGGCCACGGCTGCAGCAGCTCTACGGATGATCGGCCGGCGAACTCGACGAGCCCAGACTGCTCGACTGCGTTCCGCGACGGGAGCCCGACCTACGCCTGGCCTATCCGGCGCGTGCTGCCCGCGAAACCACCGAGTTGGTCCGCCGTCTCGCAGCCAAGCACCCGGGTATCGACCGGCCGACGGAAAGCGGGACGGGCCGAAGCGCGAAAAGCAAGCTTCTGGCAGTCTCGGACAGAACCGTCTCGCACAGCCACCGAAGGGAGATCCTCATGACCGCCCCCGTCTTCGACAAGTCCGATCAGCTGGAACAGGTGCAGCAAGGCCTGCTCACCGGCGAGCGCATCCTCGCGGTCTACGACTGCACCGGCGCTGGGACAGGGTTCGTCGGCCTGACCAACCTTCGAGTCGTCATCCAGGACAACAGCTTCGTCGGCAAACGCACCGCGATCACGTCGATCCCCTACCGGAACATCCGGTCGGTGTCATTGCTGAGCAATAAGTCGTGGGCAGGAAAGTTCTTCTCCTCGAGCAGCATCGCCATCGCGGCGGGGTCGGACACCTACGAAGCCGATTTCCGCGGGAACGAGAAGGCCCACCAGGTGCACACCGTGATCCTCGAACACATCACCACACAGAGCGGCGGTCCAAACCAGCCGTGAGCGTCGCAGGCCAGGTGAGCCCAAGGACGGCGTGGACGGTCACCTCCCGGATACCCGGAAACCGCGACGCCCGCCCAGCCACTAACCGGCGTCAGCTTGGGGGACCACTTGCGCACCACGGAGCCACGCCAGATTCGTGCTGCACAACATAACTGACGGCACCTGAGCCTATTCAGTGCGGCAGCACTCCAATTTCGAGGCGGATGGGCGGATTTCGGCCCGCCGCACCTGAATTTCGGTCAAGTGCGCCACAACCCCGCCGACCCGGGGAAACAGGTCCGAATGAGATTCCGTCTCAGATTCCTGGACCCGACCCCGCGGTTCGCCGCCCTGCCGCGTGCTGGGTTATTTCCGGTTTTGGTGTTCGCGTTCGGAGGCGAGTGCGGCGTTGCTGTCGCGTAGTTCGGTGTTGGCATCTTCGAGTTCGAGGATGCGGGCGATCGCGACGAGGTTGATCCCTTGGCCGGTCAGGTCGGCGATGCGCGCCAGCCGAGCCAGATCGTCGTCGCTGTAGCGGCGGGTGCCGCCGGCACTGCGCGCCGGCGTGATCAGCCCGTGCTGTTCGTACAGGCGCAGCGAATGCGTTCCCATCCCGGCGAGTTCGGCGGCCACTGAAATCCCGTACACCGCCCGCCCGGGGCTGGGCCGATGATCGCGCCCGGATGCGGGCTGGATGTCGTCTCGATCGGCCGACATACCACTCCTCCCTCGTCGCTTGCAGATTACCTCATTTTGACTCTTGCGCTCACCTCAGTCCAGTGATAAATAAATCTATGGCAGATGACAGAGGTTATCTGACCTAACCTACGAGCAAGAATGGAGTGAGTGGAGGTGGCGACCATGCTGATGCGCACCGATCCTTTCCGGGATCTGGATCGATTTACGCAGCAGGTGTTCGGCACGTCGGCGCGGCCGGTGGTAATGCCGATGGACGCCTGGCGCGAGGGCGATGAATTCTTCGCCGAACTCGACCTGCCCGGGATCGACCCGCAGTCACTGGATCTGGATATCGAGCGCAATGTGGTGACGGTGCGGGCCTCGCGCCCGCCATTGGACGCGGATCGGTCGATGATCGCCGCGGAACGCACCCGCGGGGTGTTCAGCCGGCAACTGTTCCTCGGTGAAAATCTCGATACCGACAAGATCCGCGCCGACTATCACGACGGGGTATTGCGCCTGGCGATCCCGGTCGCGGAGAAGGCCAAGCCTCGCAAGATCGAGATCACCCACCAGCGCGAGGGCCATCAGGCGATCAACGCCTGACTCCGCGGCAGCACCGGTCCCGCTCCCCTAGCGGGCACGCCGCAGAAGTTCATGGTTGAGATTCGTCCGCCGACGGGTGGGCCCGGACGCCTCGGGTCTCCGGGCTCACCCGGCCCGTTCACCCGAATCGGCGGCGAGTGGTTTCCAGCGTGCAGTCCCGCGCTCCGGCGCGAGACACATCCAGGAGGAGCGTGAACGGTGTTGGAACCGACGAATGACTACCACTCGACCGCAGATCCCGACCCTGGACCGGGAGCAGGCGGGTGCGAGATCACCACCACCGTGCGTGACAACATCGTCGTGCTCGGTGTCAGCGGAACACTCGACATGATGACCGCGCCCCAACTCACCGAATCGATCCAACACGAACTGAGAAACCAGCCCGCCGCAGTCATCGTGGACCTGACCGACGTCGAGTTCCTCGCCTCCGCCGGCATGACCGTCCTCCTCACGGCACATGGTCAGATCGGTGAATCCGCACAGTTCGCCGTCGTTGCCGACGGACCCGCGGTCGCACGACCAATGCACCTGATCGGGGTAGACAAAATCCTGATGCTGCACACAACCCTCGACGCGGCCCTGCAAGCCTCCGCGGTGACGTGACCCGCGAACCGGAACCAGACAAGCCCACCGGCGCACACCAGATGAACCGACACGCTCCGCGCCGAGCGGCGGATTCGGCAGCGCCGCTCAGAGTCTCGGCCACCCGATCTTCCTGCTTTCCCGACAGTGTCTTGGCCCGCGAGCTCGAGACACACGGCGACGACACGCCATGACCACCCATTGCCGGACGACGCTCGCGTCCTACAAACTTCCGAAATCCATCGCCGCCGAGCTTCCGAAGCAATAAGCGAACCTGCGGCGTCGTGCGGCCGATCCGTCGAATCCCTTGTCTTTCCACCGATCCAAACCCGTCGCCGGTATCCTCCCGACCACCTGGCAGCACACGTGACGACGGGTAGGCCAAATATGCGAATCAGTTCGATCAGCCGCCGCGTCGCTGTGATCGCTGCCCTGACCGTCCTCGGCGTATCCGCTGCGACAGGAACGGGATCCGCGCAACCACCGGCTCCTGTTGCATCGCAACCTGTCCCCTCTGCCGACCCGTTCTACCACTGGGATGGTTCGCTCGACGGCAGCGAGCCCGGCGCCGTTCTGCGGACCCGCCCGATGGCCTACGGCGCTGCGAACGTCCCCACGCCCATCACCTCGACACAGGTCGTCTACCGCACCACGAACCAACAGAACTCGCCTGTCACGACCGTGGCCACGGTGCTCCGGCCGCTGATCCCCGGCCCGACGAAATTGATCTCGTTTCACACTGCCTACGACGGGCTCGGGACGGAGTGCGATCCGTCGTACACCCTCAGCGGCCACGGAAACAGTCGAACCGCCACCATCGAAGAAGTTGTCATCACCGGCTACATGGCCGCCGGATACACCGTCGTCGTCCCCGACTACGAGGGTGAACACCTCGAGTGGACGATCGGTCGCCAATCCGCCTACGCAGCACTCGACGGCATCCGCGCCGCGGAATCCGTTCTGAGCCTGGCCTCGACCACCCCGGTCGGGTTGATCGGGTACTCGGGCGGATCGGTCCCAACCCAATGGGGCGCCGAGGTCGCGCCGCAGTATGCACCCGAGTTGAACATCGTCGGCGCCGCCGCAGGCGGGCTCCCGGTCGACCTCGCGCACAATCTTCCCTACGTCAGCGGTTCGAAAGACTGGGCAGGTGTCATCCCCGCCCTGATCGTCGCGTACCAGCGCGCCTACGGCATCGACATCGACGCGTTCCTCTCGGATAAGGGCAAGCAGATCGTCGACGCAGTCCAAGGCAACTGCATCAACGACTTCGCCTCCGACTATCCAGGACTGACCGACACCGAGATGCTGCAACCTCCGTACACCTCGTTGCTCGACATCCCCGAGGTCGTCGCGGCCATAGACGACAACATCATGGGCAGCGCAGGAATACCTCGCGTGCCGATCCTGCTCGGCGTCGGAGACTCCGACGGAACCGGAGACTCGGTCATGGTCACCCGAGACGTCGAAGGACTGGCCCGCGACTACTGCGACCGCGGTGTCGCCGCCACCTATGCCCAGTACACCGGCCTCAACCACGCGGACGCATTCATCCCGTTCCAAGCGCAAGCTGCACAGTTCCTGACCGAACGATTCACCAGCGTTGCGCCGACGAGCAACTGCGCGGTCGTCGGGCCGGGCAACGACCTCTCCCCCACACCGATCCCATGATCGGTACGACTGCATTGAAAGTTGGTGTCGCAGACGGGCGAGGTCGGTGAATCAGGACGTGCCCGTTCGATTCGCGTAGTCCTGGCGTTTCTGAAACTCGACGTCATCCAAGAACACGTGCTCGGCTCCCAATGCGCGCTCCACCGCCTCGGCCACACGCTGAGGCATGAATCTCCTGGCACTCAGGGCAACAACACCGAAGGACCGCGGAACAACGACACGTGGTCGTGGCTTGGCGATCAAACCCACTACCGCCTTCGCGACGTCTTCGGGTTCGAGGTTCTGGAATCCCCTCGCCCGCCCGACTCCGGCAATCATCTCGGTGTTGGTCAGGGACGGGAGCACCACCGAGAAGTGGACTCCACTGCCGCGATTTTCCAACCGGACCGCGTCGGTGAACCCGAGCACGGCGAACTTGGTAGCGGAATAGGACGCGATGCCGGGTACCGGCATTATCGCGCCCGCCGAGGCGATGTTGATGATGTGCCCGCGGCCGCGGGGAATCATGCGTTTCGCCGCGAGCTTGGTGCCCAGCATCATTCCGTGCACATTGACGTCGAGCACCCGTTGCGTGACCGCATCCGGCTCGTCGATCGCCGGACCGACCGCGACGATGCCGGCGTTGTTGACCAAAACATCGATGGGCCCGAGCCGGTCCTCAACGGCGTCGAGGAAGTCGACGAAGGATTGGCGACTCGTCACGTCCAAACCGCAGTGGATACCGAATCCCGACCGGCTACCCGCCTCCTCGACCGCGGATTCGTCGATATCCCCGATGGCGACCTTGGCGCCCAAATCGTGCATCGCGGTGGCGATGGCCAACCCGATGCCACGAGCCCCACCGGTAACCACAACGACCTTCCCCGCAAGCGACACCGACGGCGTCAATTCAGCCTCCTGCTGCCAATCACCAAGGCTCAGTGGTCGCCCAAATTCTAGGCCGAGCTCGACGGTCACAGTCCACGATTGCGTTGCGCGATGTGTGGTTCAACCGATGAGGCAGCCGCCAGCCCCGGAGCGTTTTGCCAGGGTGACTATCTCGAAAGCGCGATCGCCGCTGACCAACGCCTTCGTAACGTCCCAGCGGCGGCCCGGTTCCTCACGGCCCTCGGCTCTGGTGAATCACCAGATGGATTCGCACCTCAGCAGGATGTCAGGCGAGCGTGATCTCTACGGTACCGCGTTGCCGATGGTATGCCCGACCGTGAGGTGCACAGAACGGTGAGGTGCGAGTCCGCTAGCCGTGGACCGAATTATTTTCCGACACAGCGCTTTTCGCGACTTTAGGTCCAGTCGGCACCTTCAATGCCGACGATCGCCGCCATGGGCAATCGAATGGGAATGCTCATTCCGGCCCAAAGGGCATCCGGTTGACGGCACAACTCATTTCAGGCTGTTGGCTGACCGACCATCGGGACGCGATGCCGTCGAAGTGGGCATCGGCACGCTTTCGTCGAAACGGCCGACGGCAACCGACATTCGGTGACACTGGCCGAGCCCTACGGTTTTCAGCCGGGCTGGGGCCTGCCCAGCGCTTCGGACCGCGACGATATTGCGCGCTTCATGCACGAATTCGCGGCGCAACAGCCGGATCGGACTGGCTCACCGGGAGCCCAAACCAAACCCTGAAGATCGCCCTCGCGCTCCATATTTCGCGCGCCAGAATTGCCGGCCGAGCCGACGAGATGATCATGCGCCTACACTCAGCATTGCTGCCAGGTGATCTCGCCGAGGCCGAGAGGACAGGCATGACGAGACCGTTCCGATTCGGGGTCGTTGCCCCGCTCAGATCTGACGTACCGACCTGGCGAGATCGCGCGCGCCGGATCGCCGACAGTGGCTACTCGACGCTGTTGGTGCCCGACTTCCCGCAGATGCAACCGGCGCCCGGTCCCATGCTGGCCACCGTTGCGGCCCTGACCGACCTGCGCGTGGGCACGTGGGTTTACGCCTCCCCGCTACGCCCGGCATGGCTGACCGCGTGGGAAGCGCACTCCCTGTCGCTGCTGACCGAGGGGCGCTTCGAAATGGGCATCGGCACCGGCAGACCGGGAATCGAGGACGAGCTGCGCGACAAGGGGATGCCGGTTGTACCGCCGCCGTTCAAGCGGCTGGCACAGGTTCGTGAGACCGTGCGAACGCTGCGAGAGCTCGACGGCCCCGACCTGCATACGCCCGTGGCGATGGCCGTATTCGGTCCGAAGGCCCAGGCGTTGGCGGCCGAGGTCGCGGACACTGTCACCTTCGTGCTGGGCGATCAGCCTCGGGGCGAAGTCACGCGGCTGGCAACCGATTTCCGCGCTGTCGCGGACGTCGAGCTCGCGCTCGCCGTGCCGGTCATCGGTGACACTGTCGCGCCGCACATGGCGTCCCCCGACACCGACACGGCGGCACTTCGCACGGCAGACGCACTGACCGTGCTGCCTGACGACCCGGCAGCCGCCGCCGAAGAAATCCAGCGGCGCCGAGAGGAGATCGGATTCTCCTATTTCGTCTTCGGCGCCGACTTCGCCGATAGCTTCGCTCCTGTCGTCGCTGAGCTCGCGGGACAGTAGGGCGAGCGCAGTCGCGTCGAAACCAACGCTCCACGACCAGATTCACTTAGTTGCCCGACCCCCAAACGGTGTTTACCCCGTTTATGCACGTCACCGCGCGGTATCCGTGAATCCAGCCGCCTCAACCACGTGCGGAAAGCGCACATCGCACGTGACGCATGGTTCACAACTGGTCCGCAACGCGAGGTGCAGGGTCTCGATACGGCCGCACAGAGCGTTCGGGGCGGACGCGCCGCCCCCTGCGGGTCGCGCCGGCGAGTCCGGCGTGGATGAACCATCCATGGAGACGGCACGGCCGGGGTGACCGCCGCAACTCAGTGATCGAATCCGTGACACCACGTAACGAAAAGCCGGATGGGCCGATGACAGCTTTGACAGAAGCGTCCGGCAACTGTGGGCGCGGTCACGATCGACGCCATGCTGTGACCTGAGTCATTGCCCGAGTCAATCGATACCGTACTGTCACCGCTCTGAAGCATGACTGTTTTGAACAAGCGCCCGCTTTGGGGGTCGGCGTGCTCCACAACGAGAGGTTCCAGAGAGTGCAGAACAGAAAAATGCGTCGGCTATTAGCCGGCGCAAGCACGGCAGCGATAGCGGCGGGTTTCGCCGCGTCGTTCGGCGCCGCGACCGCAGACGCTGCGCCCGTGAACGCGTCGACAACCTCCGGCCAATGGACATTCAACCGGACGATCAGCAACGGCACGCCGGCCCCGGGCGACACGATCACCGTCACCAACGCCATTCGTTGGAACGGTGGTCTGGCGCCGACCATCAGCGGCTTCAAGGACTACCACCCGAGTTGCCTGACCTACGTCGCGGGTTCGTCGCGAGTCACCGGAAGTACCGTCACCACCGCCGTCACTAACTCCACATTGGTGACCATGACGGGATCGTGGATTCGTAGTGCCGTCGACCGCAACATCGACTACAAACTCGACTACACCGTCGGTGCGAACTGTGGCCGTGACCTCGCCCTGACAACGGGTGCCGGCATCACCGCAAACCAGAGCACCAGCAGCGAAAACCAGACTGCGGGTCCGTCCATCACGGTCCCCAAGTCTGCATCGCAGACCACCCTTGCAGCGGTCACCCCGGCCCCCAAGCCCGGCACCGCCTCGACCCTGACGGCCACCGTGCCGGCCGGCGCCACCGGCACCGTCGAGTTCGCCAACAACGGCACCGTCCTGGGCACCGGCACCGTCACCAACGGCACCGCCACCTACTCGTGGACCCCGTCCGCCGCCGACGGCGGCCAGGCGTACTCGATCACCGCCAAGTACCTCGGCAACGCCACCCTCGCGGCATCCACGTCGGCCCCGCAGACCGGCACCGTGGCCGCGGCCGACGTTGCCACCACCACCGCGCTGACCGCGCCGGCGACCGCGACCGAGGGCCTGTCGGTGGACCTGTCCGCCACGGTTTCCCCGGCTGAGGCCGGCGGCACCGTTGAGTTCTTCGACGGTGCGGCCTCCATCGGCACCGCGCCGGTGACCACGGGTGTTGCGACTCTCGCGCACACGTTCACCGGAGTGAGCGCGCACAGCATCACCGCGGTGTACAGCGGCGCAACCGGATTCATCGGCTCGACCTCGGCTGCCAGCGTGATCGACGTGTCGGCGGCTGACGTTGCCACTACCACGGCGCTGACCGCGCCGGCGACCGCGACCGAGGGCCTGTCGGTGGACCTGTCCGCCACGGTTTCCCCGGCTGAGGCCGGCGGCACCGTTGAGTTCTTCGACGGTGCGGCCTCCATCGGCACCGCGCCGGTGACCACGGGTATTGCGACTCTCGCGCACACGTTCACCGGAGTGAGCGCGCACAGCATCACCGCGGTGTACAGCGGCGCAACCGGATTCATCGGCTCGACCTCGGCTGCCAGTGTGGTCGACGTGTCGGCGGCTGACGTCGCGACCACCACGGCGCTGACCGCGCCGGCGACCGCGACCAACGGCCAGGCCGTGTCGCTGTCGGCGACCGTGTCCCCGGCTGAGGCCGGTGGCACCGTGCAGTTCAAGGACGGCGCGACCGATCTCGGTGCCCCCGTCGTCGTGACCGGTGGTGTTGCCACCCTCGATCACACGTTCACCGAGAATGGCGCGCACAGCATCACTGCGGTGTACAGCGGTGGGACCGGATTCCTCGGTTCGACCTCGGACGCCAGTGTGGTCGACGTGTCGGCGGCTGACGTTGCCACCACCACCGCGCTGACCGCGCCGGCGACCGCGACCAACGGCCAGGCCGTGTCGCTGTCGGCGACCGTGTCCCCGGCTGAGGCCGGTGGCACCGTCCAGTTCAAGGACGGCGCGACCGATCTCGGTGCCCCCGTCGCCGTGACCGGTGGTGTTGCCACCCTCGATCACACGTTCACCGAGAATGGCGCGCACAGCATCACCGCGGTGTACAGCGGCGCAACCGGGTTCATCGCCTCCACCTCGGCGGCCAGTGTGGTCGACGTGTCGGCGGCCAACGTTGCCACCACCACGGCGCTGACCGCGCCGGCGACCGCGACCACGGGCCAGTCCGTGTCGCTGTCGGCGACCGTGTCCCCGGCTGAGGCCGGTGGCACCGTGCAGTTCAAGGACGGCGCGACCGACCTCGGTGCCCCCGTCGCCGTGACCGGTGGTGTGGCGACCCTGCCGCACACGTTCACCACCGATGGTGCGCACGCCATCACCGCGGTCTACAGCGGCGAAGGCGTCTACGGTGCCTCCACCTCGGCGGTCTCCACCGTCACGGTGAGCACCCCGGCACCGGAGGACGTTGCCACCACCACCACGCTGGACGCGCCGGCGACCGCGATCACGGGCCAGTCCGTGACGCTGTCGGCGACCGTGTCCCCCGAAGGGGACGGCGGCACCGTTGAGTTCTTCGACGGTGCGGCTTCCATCGGCACCGCGCCGGTGACCGCGGGCGTTGCGGTCCTCACCCACACGTTCACCGCAGCGGGCGCGCCCAGCGTCACCGCGGTGTACAGCGGCGCCACCGGATTCCTCGGCTCCACCTCGGCGGCCAGCGTGATCACCGTGACCGACCCCGCACCGGGTGACGTCAACACCACCACCACGCTGACCGCGCCGGCGACCGCGACCACGGGCCAGTCCGTGACGCTGTCGGCGACCGTGTCCCCCGAAGCGACCGGCGGTACCGTCCAGTTCTTCGACGGCACCAACACGATCGGTGGACCGGTGACCGTGGTCAACGGTGTGGCGACCCTGTCGCACGCCTTCACCACCACCGGTGGCCACTCCCTCCACGCGGAGTACAGCGGCACCACCGGATTCATCGCGTCGAACTCGGACGCGCGCGTGATCACGGTGTCGGCCTCCACCACCCCGGGAGGCACCGGTTCGGCCTTCTAACCGGACCGATCTCGTGGACTGAATAGACACGGCAGCGGGTGCCTTCAACCGAAGGCACCCGTTGCCGTCTCGCCATAACGACGCCGTCACCCCCGCGCGGTGTTGGTTGCCATCGGCCGCCGTTGACACGAGCTGCTACGTTGAAGCTTGCGTCAAACACCCGCTTGATCGACATGAAAAGTTCGGACTATGGACGATTCGAATCTCGACCGATGGTGGTTCTGCGTCAAGCATCAGCGCGCCGAGCACGGAAACCCGTGCGGCACCTCCGAACGACTGGGCCCGTTTCCCGACGAAGCGACAGCCGCGAGAGCGCCGGAAATTGCGAGGGCCCGTACCGCGGCAGCGGACGCCTACGACGAAGACTCCGGCACCTAGAGTCCGGTCGGTGTGCCTGCGTTTGGCTCACTCGCGCTGTGCGATTGGGCTGTCCTGAGGTTCTGTCCGCCTGGTCGTGAGATTCCTACCCGTTTCGATGGAGGGATCTCCACTCGTGTCGATGATGTATTAACCGCAATTCCGGGAGCGCACAGTCGCTCTGATCCTCGACGAGGGTAGGCGCGTTGCCGACGTGGCCCGCGATCTGGGAGTCACCGAAGCCAGCCTGTACCGGTGGAAGCAGCAAGCCCTCATCGACCGAGGTGAGGCACCTGGCACCTCATTGGTCGAATCGGCACAAAAGGCGTTTCCCGGTTGTCACGGCCTTGACCGGGCAAGCAATCAGTATCCACACCGCCTGCCGTGTGCTTGGAATTTCCAAACGCGGCTACCCCCACCATCGCACCCGACCGCCCAGCCAGCGTCGGCTGCGCCAAGAGATGCTCGCCGAGACCATCAAGGCCCTCCACGCCGCGTCGCTCGGCTGTTATGGCGTGCGCCGGATCCACGCCGAACTGACCATCGCGATGGACATCGAGGTCTGGTCCGGGAAACTGCACTCGGTTATAAAAGATATTGTTGTTCAGGGCCTCTCGGGCAACCGGAAACGCTACATCAGCAAGCAGGACATTGCCACACATTTCGATCCGATCAAGCGGAACTTCGCCGCTGAGCGGGAGAATCAGCTGTGCCGCAACGACATCACCGAACACCCCACCCGGGAGGGCAAGGTCTATCGCTGCGCGGTGATCGGCGCATACCCCCGGCGAATCGTGGGCTGGGCCATCGACTCCGGGCAAACGGCGTCGCTCGTGCTCACCGCGCTCGACATGGCCATCGCGGCACGTTCACCCAACCGGACCGTCGTTCACAGAGACCACGGCACCCAGTCCACCGCCTGGGCGTTCAGCCGCCGCATCACCGATGCCGGCCCGGTCGGCTCGATGGGGACCATCGGCGATGGCTACGACAACGCGATGATCGAATCCTTCTGGAACAGAATGCAAATCGATCTCCTCGACCGGAAAGGTGGAAACCCGCAACGAGCTCGCCAACGCGATCTTCGACTACATCGAGATCTTCCACAACCGGCAACGTCGGCATTCCGGCCTCGGCTGGCTCACCCGGCAGAGTTCGAGAGAACCAACCAGCACCTACAATCGGTGTCCTGACTCTCGCAACCGGGCGGACAACAACCTGGGACAGCCCAAGCGGCATCAAACGCGGGACGGTTCAGCTTTCGCGGGCGGGCTGAACCGAATCGAGTAGCGGACTACGCGCGAATCCTGGCGCGATCCGTTCGATTCTGTGGTCGACCTTCAACACGGGATCGAGGAGCGAACGATGAAGCAAGCTATCGCAGGAGTCGCCCTCGGGTTCGCAGCCGTCGCAGCGCTGGCGTTGCCAGGCGCAGCCGGTGCGGACCCGGCACCGCCGGCGGGCTACGAGAACTGCACCGCGGCGTGGAATGCGGGAGCGGCACCGCTGCACCGCGGCGATCCGGGGTACGCCCCGAGGCTGGACCGTGACAACGACGGCATCGCGTGCGAGCACGATCCGCGTTAATAGACCGCGAGCCTCGAGTAGCTCAGCTCTTTGGTCGACGCTGAACATGCCCTGTATCGGAGATATTCTGTCGTGATCCCCAAATGGTCCCCAAGACCGGGACCCGGCAACGCAGAAACACCGTCTGACCTGGTCGGGCTGACAGGAGTTGAACCTGTATGCCACCCTCCCCCGCACCCCGTCTGATCGGCCCGGATATCATGGTATTCAACGCCTTTCGCCCATCCTGTCAGCCACTGCGATAGGCTGCGATTGCACGGATTGGTTGGCTGACGGCACGCTGACGGCACGGAGGACACGATGGCAGGGAAGACCGGCAGGGCGTTCGGTCGATTGAAGAAGCTGCCCTCGGGCCGGTGGTGGTGCTCCTACGTCGGACCGGATGGAAAGACCTACATCGCTCCCAACACGTTCTCCACCAAGGGCGCGGGCGAAGGATGGTTGTCCGCGCGCCGCCGTGAGATCGATCTGGGCACCTGGCGGGCAGGAGCGGTTCAAGGGCGTCACGCTGCGCACCTACGCGGACACCTGGATCGAGCAGCGGGATCTGCGGCCACGGACCCGCGTGTTGTACCGGGGACTGCTCGACGGCTTGATCTTTCCCAGCCTCGGGGACGCCAGCCTGGTGGCTCTCACATCCGAGACGGTGCGCGGTTGGTATTACGCCCTCGACCCGTCCACGCCGACCCGCCGTGCGCATGCCTACGGGTTATTGCGGACCATCCTGAATTCGGCGGTGGCCGACGAACTGCTCGACCGCTGCCCCTGCACCATCCGTGCCGGTGCCAGCACCAAGCGCAAGCACGAGGTCGTGGTGATCACCCCGGCACAAGTCGATGCGGTGGCCATGGAAATCCCCGAGGAGCTACGGCTGGCGGTATACCTCGCGGGTTGGTGCGCCTTGAGGTTCGGCGAAGCCTTCGAGCTGCGCCGAGGGGACATCTCCCCCGACTGCTCGACGGTGAGCGTCACCCGCGCAGTGAGCTACCTCGACAAGCGGTTCCAGGTCGGTCCACCGAAGACGGTGTCCTCGATCCGCACGGTGAGCATTCCGCCTCACATTAGGAAACTGGTACGCGAGCACTTGAGCAACTTCGTCAAGCCCGAGCAGGACTCGCTGCTGTTCTCGCGGAGCGACGGCACACACGTCGGACATCACCACTTCTTGTATCCCTGGCACCGGGCCACCCGCCTGGCGAAGGTGGAGGGTCTGCGCTTCCACGATCTGCGCCACGTCGGCGCAACCATGGCAGCGCGTGCCGGGGGCACCACCGCCGAGATCCAGGCCCGCCTCGGTCACACCACCAATGCGGCTGCCGCGAGGTATCAGCATGGGACCCGCGTGCGGGACGACGCCCTGGCGAAGAAGATGTCCAAGCTGCGGTGACGACGTTGTAGGTTGCCATCAATTGCGTTGTGGCGTAGCGATATTCGTTAGGAGCAAGTTGCACCCACTCTCGTAACCGCGTACTCTCGTCGTTGGCCCACAAGCTGCATCATCAACATCAATCGTGTTGGGGTGCGGCTATTTTCATGCCCCGCTCGGTTGGTGATCAACCGAAGGGGAGCCATCATGGCGAAGACCGCCGCGCTACGAGTCGAGAATCTGCCAGCGCCCGAGCCAGGACAGATTCTCGTCAGCCTGGAGACCGCCGCCTCGGCAGTCGATGTCAGTCACTGGCTGCTGCGCAAGAAGATCCGCGAGGGCGAGTTGGAGCCGTTCCGCATGAAGAACTCGCCGATCATCCGGGTTCGGATCGCCGATGTAGTTGCGCTGTTCGAGGCCGGGTCCGGGCCTTCCGATTACTCCGACGAGGTTCACCAGGAGCAGGCCCGCAAGGAGGAGATCCGCAAGGAGCAGGCCCGCAAGCGTGCCGCGAAGGCCCGCCAGATCAAGCGGGACCGGCTGGATGCCGAGAAGGCCGAGGCCGACCGGTGAGCACCATCAAGCAACTCCGCGCCCGCGCCCAGGAGCACGGTATGGGGATCGAGTACGACCGGGAGTACCGGTGCTACTGGATCGACCTCGTGGCTCACTACATCGACGGTGGCGACGATTTCTGCCGAGGGCTGTACGGCACCGGCGAGATCGAGGTGGCACTGGACCGGGCCATCGCCGAGATCGAGGCCCAGCAGGCCGAGTGGGACGAGTGGGACGAGGGGGCGGTCTGATGCCCCGGTGCGCGTGCTGACACGACCACGACGAGCACGACGAGACCTGCTGCCCGCGCTGCCGCCGGATGTATATCGAACAGCGGTGGTGCCACCGGACCTGTGCGGTGGTGCAGGACGCCGAGGACACCGACGAGGAGGTCCAGGCCGACGAATACACCGACGAGGAGTGCGGCGAGTTCCTCGAAGTGCTGGCGGACTACGTCGATTCACTCGGCAACACCGACCGTGTCGAGTTCGTGGACAGGTACCTCCAAGATCCGATCCAACGGATCAGAAACTCGCGAGACAACGCAGACTTCGCGGTCACGATGTGGGACATCGGAAGCAGAAGCGCCAATCCGTGCGAGGACGCTCGATGACCCCCGGACACGGCGGCGGCCCCCATGACCAGTGGGGGCCACCGCAACAACTCCAACACCGAGACCGGACGAACCAGGCAGATGCGAACCGACTTGAAAGGACCGATCATGGTCGATACTAACGACATCCAAGACCTGTGCCTATATCTGGACGCCGTCTACGACGGCCAGGAGGGCAAGCTCCACTTCGCAATCGGCGGTCAGCCGTACCAGACCGAGGAAGGTCGCTACTCCCACAGGAAGTGGGTGCCCGGTTTCTTCCACTGGCCCGACGACTCGACCGAGATCGCCGGGGAGATGGTAAAGGCCGCCAAGGTCGGGGATCTGTTTCTGTGCCCGTACCTGATGACCGGCGAGAGTCGGGCCAAGGGTCGGTCGTTGGCGCGGGCGCTGGTGCATGCCGAGATCGACACCGAGATCGATACAGATTGTGTGCTGTCCCTCAACGGGTTTGCGGTCGCCAGCGGGACCACCGGACATGCCCACATCTACATCTACGTCCCGCTGACCGAGTCGGTGCCGGTCCATCAGCACGAGCAACTGTGTCGGGTGCTGGGAGAGCGGTTCGGTGCCAAGGACTTCAAGGTCGCCGACAACGACGTGCTGCGCCCACCGGGATCGCTCAACCACAAGGCGACCGTGATGAACGGCGGCGGTGGTGAGCCGACACAGGTTCGTTGGCTGGTGCGGCCATGACCATCCGAACCGAGCCGACCGCGCTGGCCGCGCTGCTCGGCACCGAGTTGACCGACGAGCCGGTGCGGCGCTCGCGGGCGCAACCCAATGGGCTGTCGGACTCGTCGCAGTGGGTCGGCTGGGACGACGGTGCCGAGGAGGTCAAGAGCCTCCGACTCCGTTACCCGCGTGTGCATGCCGCGCTGAAGGCGGACAGCGGAGACCGATCCGCCGACACCATCCGCCTCATCTACTGCTGCCGTGCGAACGGGCTGACCGCGAACCAGACCAGGTGGGTGGTCGGGCAGCGGGAGGACTGCGCCGAGCGGCTGACCGAGCGGTTCGACCGCAACGGCGACGACGACTTCGAGCGGTGCTGGCAGCGGGCCGAGGGTGCCGACGACGAGGAGGACGAGAACGTGTCCGATACCAATACGACGACCGGCACCAAGGACAAGACGAAGCCCAACCGCCAGGGCGCGGCCTACAAGATCACCGATGTCCTGGCCGAGGACATCGAAAGTGCTGTTCCCCAGTGGGGTTGGACTTACGGCGGCAAGGCGCCGATGCTACGGCGGAGCAGATTTATGAATGGTCGCGAGCGGCGTGGCGGGCAGGCACGCACCGAACCATCCCGAACCTTCCGGTACTCGTATTTGCTGAGGACATTGTTCGCGCTGTTCACCGGGTCGAGCGATGGGAACCGGCGCATGACGAGAACGGACGGACTAGACCGAAGTTGTGGGTCTATACCGGCTCGCCGGACCCCGAACTGGAGAAGACCTACGTCGGCAAGAGCCTCCGCTAGATCCGCGTAGAACGATCAGATGGAAAGTGGCGGCGGCACGGCTGGCATCCCTACCCATGACGCGCAGGGTCGCTGACGATGCGCCCGATGGATGAATGGCAGCCAAACCTACAACACACCAGCACAATGGCTTTCGAATCGCTTCGGGCACGTCCGCGTACCGGAACCAAGGACCGAGGAGTGTCATGTCTGGGCATCGGCATTTGCCGTCTGCAAGTCGGCCACGGGATCCCGGGACGCTGCCGCGCGGTCGTCAGCCTGGTGATGGTGGCGTGGCGGGATCCCTGAGTGCTGCCGGGCAGCATGGTGGCGGGATCCCTGGACGGCTGCGCGACGCGACCTAGTTCCTGTTCAGGCCGAACCTTCGCGACATCAGCACGTTTTTCCAGTAGCTCTCGCGCTCGAGCACGTGCTCGTCTGTGGTTCGCATCGACCAGAACTCGAGGAGCGCAAAGCGCAGATTCGCCCGCGCATAGTCGGCCCCCTCCTGGCCGACCAATTCACGAAGCGCGGCGTTGCCGCCGTGCAGCGAATCGACGTACACGCACCAGCGTGCCCAGATCCCGGTGTCGCCGCAGGCCGAGCCGACGTAGGGCTTGCCTGTTTCCTCGTCGTGAATGACGTAGACGCCCTTCATGTGTTGCAGCGCACCGCGCCAGTCCCCCCAGTCCTGCTTGACGGCGACTTCCAGCACACCGAGGGTGTGGTTGATCTGGTCGTGGCCGGGAAAGGGTTCACCGGCGTACGGCAGCTCGAGGACGGACACGACCCCCATCCGGTCCAGGTAGGTCTCCATGTTCAACCGCACGGCCCGGCCCGACGGTTTGAACTGGACGACGAGACGCTTGATAAATGCGCCCATCAGGTCGTCCCGCAGGACGATGTCGTACGAGCCTTCACCCGGAGTCGGGCGACGCCCGGTCACTTCGAAGACGCCACCGAACAGCCAGTGGGTCGGATTACTTCTGTCTCGGGCGAGCGAGCAGATGAACTGCCGGTTGAAGTCGTCGCGGGTGCCACGCCACCGGTTCCACCCCACCCACTCGTCCCAGGATCGTGAAAGAACATCGATCGGATGGTCCGTGCCGTCCCACACCGCGCAGTGAAGCTTGCACGCCGTCGGGTCGAGGTCGCCGATCAGGCTCCTGAGAGGTATCGCCGCCACGGATGCGAGGCTACTTGTGGCCAGCGGATCGGAGGTTGGCTTTGCCGGGCCGGGGTACGCGGACCCTCAGCGGGTTTGCCGAATCAACAGCGTAGAGAGGCGGACTCTCCCGGCTCAGGATGGACATCGGTGCAATATTGATAAATTGCTTCCGCCGTTATGTAGAAGGTGATGGCCGCCGCTCCCACGCCAAGGGCGATGGGACCCCAGGGAATAACCGCCGGATCCGGCGACCCGTCGGTGCTGCCGTCGTGAGTGTCGTTACCGGACACCGCCGCAAGTGGCGTCAGGTCCTGGCCGGTCTCCGGTGGTATGTCGATGACGCCGAACGCCGCGTTGAGTTGACGCAGGCAGTCGGCGGCGCGTGGGTCGGCGATCAACGCCGGAAGTACGTACCCGACGTGTTCGGCTATATGCGGAATCAGATCCCGAGACGCAGGCGTGGGACCCGATTGGACATGTTCGCCGATGAGCGTTTGAAGCAGAGCCACGTCCTCGGACGAGAGTGCCGTCATACCCACCTGAGTGGTCTCGACAACCCGCTGCGGATCGACAATCCATTCGTTCTTTGTCACGTTTTCCTTTCCGGTGCTAGGTGATGTGGCCAAGCTACCGCCGCTTGCGCGCCAGTTCCGGTAATCGGCGATATGGGTATCTGTACTCGAGTCTGTCACCGTGGCCGAATCGACCAGAGACGCCGTGTGGGACATGATGCCTGGCCGGAAAGCATCCCGAGTCAGCGTCACTTCGGCGTTCAACGACGTTGCCGACGTTGATCAATGGCCCGCAATGCTCGACTGGCTGCTCGATCAAAATGTGCGCTTCAGGCGGGCGATCGAGGCGGTCGGAGGAATTGGATCCCTCATCTGAAGCCCGAAAGGTCTGTGTGCACCAAACCCCACAAGAGGTCGACGAGGCCATCCGTGTAACTCTCCTGCTCAACGAGCAATAGGCTGCTCGCTATGGCGCGTGGCAGGGCTGACATTGCAAACACCGCACTGAGAATCTTCCTCCAGGAGATGGGTGCGGAGTACGACAAAGAACGGGGTCTAACCCCATACGGGGGCCGCAACGACTTCGCAACCGTCAAGGAGTTCTTCGACGGAAACTGCTGTTATTGCAACGCAGCACCCGCCACCGCACAGGACCACCTCATTCCGATGAACAAGTCCAGCCTCGGTCTCCATGCGTGGGGCAACATCGTTCCAGCGTGCAGTCCTTGCAACGCCGCTAAGCAGGGTCGCGACTGGAAAGACTTCATGATTCAGCAGGCCGGTGCGGAGGCAAGTGACCGGTATACCCGTATGCAGGCATTCCTCGGAAAATATGGCTACAAGCCCAAGGGCGACTTAAGGGATGTCGCGGAAGCCCTCTACGACGAGGTCGGCGTCATTGCAATGGCACTCATTGCTTCAAAGATCAAAAGGTTGTCGGACAAGCTATGACTTCGCGAGTTCGAGCTTGGTGTCCGTGGACCGGATCGCCGCCTTGCGTGAGCGGCCAGCGCGGGAGATGTGATCCGCCATGTGCCCATTCTCATGGCAATCCTGACTGTCGGCGCGGTTTGGCATGCTGGGGGCATGCAATTCGGTCTCGATGCTCTGCCCGAACGGACTTGGCCAGCACTTCGGTTCGGCGAGCCGTGGAACGGCTGGGCCACACCTGTGGTCAGTCGCGACGTGCTCGATCAAATGCTCGCGGCCAGCGGTGAACCCCACCGATGGGAAGGCAGCGGCCTATGGCTCGGTACGCCAGCCATCGACGTTCAGCCGGGACAGGAACCCGAGTTCTACGAAAGGGTCCGGGCCTCGGGCGACGGCAGCTACGACCTCGGGCAATTGGGCTGGACATTCGTTGCAGTTGACGCGCTGTGATCGCCACCCGCGAACGGGCCGGGATTGTCCTACGTGGAACTACTTTGACAAGTGGTCGTGGAGTTCAACGCCGCCGGTAGGCCATCCGAAGCAGCACGTCGAGAACCCAGATCGGCGCTGGCCTCGTGCGGGATCCCGGCCTCGGACCGTAGGCGCGACGGCGATCGGGCCGGTGGCATTTGTCCGGTCCCGCTCAGTCCGGTCGATCAATCCCGTCGCCGGATGGACAACTGGCAATTTCCGTTGCTTGGGCTGGGTCAAGTTGTCGGAGCGGGCACATAGAGTGCGCGCCTATGGCACGGAAGCAGACGGCCCGAACCGTTGTTGAGGGGTTCCTGCTGCGAACCCGAAGGGTGCTGGCTCATTCTCTGATCCGAGAGCAGGCCGCCGTGATGTCGAAGCTGCACTCCGGCGAGTTCACTCTCCTTGTCACGGTTGACAGGAAGACGGGTGATGAGACGCACCGCATCCAAGCCGAGTACCCGCCAGAGGAGGCCCTGGAGTCGCTCGCGAGCCGGGTCCGACCGCTGATCCTCCGCAAGGAACCGATCTACTACGAGAAAGCCCTCAATGCCCTTGAGGAAGTCGTCGGGGCCGACACTCTCAGCGACGAGATCGACCTGGCTTGGTGGCATGACTATTGGCGTCAGGTGATCGACGCCAACCTGGCCGCGCAGGCTTACTGGGTGGAGACACCGAGCGGGTCGGTCACCGACCGAAAGCTGATGTACGCCTGGCTATACGGCGATGTCATCCATGCGCAGTCGCCTACCGCGCCCGCCATTCGCGACCTCGATATTGACCACCGGTACTACGCCGCCGCCCCTGGGATCGCACGTATCTGTGACCGCGTGATCTACACCCAGATCATGATGAAAGGTCTGATTGACAGCGGGCTGCTGGTCGTCGATCCCGAGGTGTTGACAAGCAATGTGGCTGTGACGACGACCAGGCTGGACGAACCCGTTCGGGCATTTACCGCGCCGATCGGTACACCGGTGCCCGGTCACCCCAGTCCCGGCGGCCTCGCTGCGCTCGATCCTGCGGTCTGGAGATCGCCGGGTGAGGACATCTGCGAATTGGGCGGCACCGCCGACTAGTTCATTCCGATGGCATCCGCCTGAGTAGGAGTCGAGAGTCTCAGGCGGATAGCGGCTCGCCGCGGGAGAGGTAGCGGTACACGGTGGCGCGGGAGACGCCCAGCATCTTCGCGATGTCGGTGGCTGTGATGCCCTTGTCGCGGAGACTGCGGGCTTTGGCCGCGTCGGCGTCGTCGACCTTGCGGGGACGTCCACCCTTCCGCCCGTTAGCGGCGGCAGCGGCCAGCCCGGCGCGGGTGCGCTCGATCATGGTGTCGCGCTCGAGTTGGGCGAACGCGGCCATGATCGTGAGCATCGCCTTGCCCATCGGACCCTCGGTGTGCAGACCTTCTGTCAGGCTGCGGAATCCGATCCCCCGTGATGCAAGCGCATCGATGACTGCGAGTACATGTTGGGTGTTCCGTCCGAGTCGGTCGAGCTTCCAGACGGTGAGCACGTCGCCTTCGCGGAGATGGTCGAGGCAAGCATCGAGACCGGGTCGAGCCGAGGTCGAACCACTGACGCCCTGATCGCGGAACACGCGGTCAACTCCAGCCTCACGCAGCGCATCGACTTGAAGCTTCATGTTCTGGTCGGCGGTCGACACCCTTGCGTACCCAATAACTGCCAACTACCGCTCCTGTCTCATAATCCCGTTCTGATCTGGGTTTTGATACTACCAGGTTATGAGACTGGTTTTCAAAACACTCGGCGGCGGGGTTCCGCTAGGTGAGGTAGCGATGGCCCGCGAGTCGTCGCGATCGTTTTCGAGACAGGCGGACCAGATCCTAGGAGCGGCGGTGCCACGTCTGGGTTCCGCTGAGAGAGGAATGCGCTGCGTCGGCTTCACTCTCAGCGGGTTCACCCATGAGTGCATAATTTCCAGATGCACTCATGGCTAGCGCCGCTAATTGCCGGGGCTGTCGGCTGGTTCGCCGGTTGGTATGTCGCGACTTCCGGCAGGCTGTCTATGGTCCGCCGACACAAGAACTCGGTCGAAGACGGTACCAGTGCCGAAATCCGAGCACACATGACTCAAATCAAGGCAGATTGTGAGTCGCTGCTCCGCGACATTCACCGTCGCATATTGGTCATGGATATCGCTGGAGGGGTATTGCCAGCCTCCATATCGGGCTGGGACCGACTGTTTGCGATTTGTTCAAATCTAGGTGTCGATGACGGATGGGATCCGGTCAGGAAGAGAGTCGACAAGGTTCTCGTTTGCCTGTCTGGCCTGCGGTCGAACCACGGCATCGCAGTAATGCACGACCACGAAGCTGCCGGTGGGAGGAACCATCAAGACCAGGACTACACCCTTCTGACTGCGTCCATATCAGAGACAATCGCCCGCATTGAGGCATGTTTTTGGGCATTGGATAATCGTCCGCGCCGAATCTGACCCCAGGTGCCGGGCCGAATATCTGGTGATTCCATCACCCGGCTAATTACCGTCCTGCGCACGCGACAACGCTACCGCGCCGGAAACTGTCAGGAAGAACGCGTCGTGCAAGACGTCGGCTAAATAGCAACAGGAATAACCGAATGCCGGTGAGGATCGGCCCCGATAACGAGTTGCCGGAACTGCCGTGCAGTCGGACCCACAACCCCGCCGCGCCTCCAGGGACGCCGCGCGCGACTACGACGATTACCGTCAACCGAAGGATGACCACCCAATCGCACGTTTTCCTAAGCCGCTCCGAAGTCGCCGAACATCTCGGTCTGGCGGGGGTGAAGTCCCTTGCCTCGGATCAGCCTCCGTCTGATGCTCAGATCGGCGTACACAAGGGTTGGCTGCCCTTGACCATAGACGAGTGGAACCCCGATCCCAGGATCTGGTTGGCGGGTCGGCGATAGTGATGGTCCGCTAAGAGACGCCAGGTTGTGGAACGAGGTGGGTGCAACGTGTCGGAGCCGGGTGACATCCTTCGAGCCGTGTCTTCCACGATCAACGTTCGACTCGTCGAGTGGAACGTCGCCATGTCCCTCCACCGCAAGGCCCACCTGCTGGCTAGCTTGAAACCGACGATGGCGGTCCTACCCGAGTCGGCCAACACTGCCTCGACGCGAACTGCGCTAGAGGCGATTGGGGCGAGTTCCGTGCAATGGATTGGTGCCAACCCCAACAAAGGTTTGTCGGTCGTCGCCTTCAATGGTTGGCAACTTCGCATCGATGACGGCTACGACCCCGGCTACCAGTGGGTCATGCCGGTGCACCTGACCGGGCCAGCGAACATCCGGATTCTTGCGGTGTGGGACATGAACCACAGAGGCAGCGGGCATCCATCCGCAAGAAAGATGGGAGCCTGCCGCTCCTCGCTCCCGCACTATGAAGAGTTCCTCTCCGGAGATGCAGACCTCGTCCTCATCAGCGGCGACTTCAACAACTCCGTGTACTGGGACAAGCCCACCAAGCGCGCGAAGTTCGGCGACTTCATGGACCAGTTAGAGGTGCGGGGGTTCGTCAGCGCCTACCACGTTCACCACGGATCTGCGCGTGGAGCAGAGTCGCACCCCACGCTGTGGTGGATGAAGAACGCGGACACGACATACCACATCGACTACACCTTCGTGTCCCCATCCGATGCGATTGAAGCCGTCGCGATGGGGGCGCATGCAGACTGGATCGCTCACAGCGATCACAGCCCCATGACAGTGGACCTTCGTCTACCCCTACGTGCTCGCCGAACTCGACCGCAATAACCTGCTCCAGGCGGAGGCCGAGTCGCGCTGGCGGCTGGTGGAGTCCATATGGGATGAAAGGCGCTCTACGGGAGCGGTTCTGCGCGTGGAGTACGACCGCCCCAGCGAGATGATCGTGCGCGGCATGCTCGATCATCGCCGCAGCATCACCTGGGTGCGTCCGTCGCTGAGCGGGTACCAGGCCAGCCGATGCTTCTACTGCGGCGCTCCGGTCACGCCGCTCCTCGGCCTCGAACACTCCGCCGACGTCGACCACTTCTTCCCCCACATGTTGATGAGTCGGGGACTGTTCCTAGATCTGGACGATGTCTGGAACCTGGTGCTGGCCTGCGCGGTGTGCAACCGAGGTCCCGATGGAAAGTTCCACCAGTTGGCGCACGGCGACTTCCTGGAGTCGTTGTTCCAGCGCAATGAGCGCCTGATTGCGAGTCATCATCCACTGCGGGAGGCGATGATCGCCGCGACGGGCCGCACACCCATGGCGCGGCTGGAGTTCCTGCGGTCGGTCCACAGCCGTGCGATTGACTATGCCCTGCCGATTGGAGGCCACCACTGTGACCAAGTGCAACTCGTTCGGCGACTTGATCGCCCCTTTTGATCGCGTCCGCGATACCCGCCAGCAACGCGATTCCATCGAGGATCGCGGCTACTCCTCGGTATGGGCCAGGCGTTCGGGCCGACGACGTCGTGATCGGCGACCGTGTTGAGCGGACGCTCATTGGACCGTCCCCTTTGGTGCTCCGATGGCTGCCGAGCAAGGTCGCGAGGCGGTTGACCAGGGCTTAGCCCTCCGCTCGCTCGAAGTCGACGACGACGGATCCCTCGCACCTGGCTTGGCCCGATCATCTCGTAGAGCAAAACCACCTCGTAGGGCAGTATCTACTAGTAGTAGACAATCTATATCTATCGATGTAAGCTTCGTTCTCAGCACACACCGCAGCGAGAGGATCGAACATGGCCCCGAAGCTTATTCAGCAGGCTTCCGCCCCGAAGGCAAACCTGACCGTCAGTCGACAGAAGGCAGCAGAACTGCTCGGCACAGCGGACGCAAGCGTGCAGTTCCTCCTCGACTCGGGCTACCTGCCCGATCTCGACGCGAGCCGACTACTCACGATGGCGAGCTACCCACTGCTCTACTCGGACGGCAATTACCCGGTCTTGCAGCAGGCACTCTCAACCGGCATCGCACCGGAGCCGTACCTCAACCGAACCAAGATCGGCGAGAGCGCCACGCACTCCGACGCAGAATGTGTGCTCGCAAACCAAGGTGCATGGACCAACTTCCGTGACGCCGATGTCCTTGCCGCACGGTTCCTTCCGGTGACACTGAGGAAGTTCACAGTCTCGGTCCTCCATGTCACCGGCTTAGTCGGACACAACGGCGACCGGACCGTCTACGACGCCACCCTCGCTGGACGCGTGCGCGAACTTGGCAGATCTGAACTGGACTTCATCGACCCCAGCCTCTCGGCTGCGGACCAGGAGATCGTTCGCACGCTGCTGACCTCTCGCAGTACGTCGAACGTGCCCGGCCCGTGCGGCAAGCTCAAGACTCTCTGACCGCTCCGGTGCCCACAGAATCGTGACGGCCCGCGAGCAGTAAGAGATGCATCGACCCGCCTGACTGGCATCGGCGCTGCGTCTCAGCGGTACGCCACACCAGGCATCTCAATACTCGTCGTCGCAGCCGTCGGGTTCGAAAGCCTCGTTGTCTTGCTGATGTTCGTCAGATTCGGCAAGCTCAGGCTGATCGGCCAGATCCAACTCGTCGAGAATGTCGCCCCACATCGACTGCGGGACTGTCGACTTCACCGCATCGACGACTTGATAGAACTGCGACTTGATCCGGGTCAGGTCGGGTTGTCCAGCACGAGAATCGACAAGGGCCTGGAGTCGGCCCGCCGAGCCGGTGAAGGCGGCACGGACTGCCCCGGCGACTTCGCCTCGCCCTTCGTGCGCCCAAACCGCAGCACCGTCTACCTCGCCGCCGTCACCGACCGTTACGACGTGCAGCGTGAGCGGAGACCTCGCGTGCCTCTGGTTGTCCGCGCTCGGGAGGCGGGGACGACCGCGTTAGCTGCTTCCGAACTTCGGCGGCTTGGGTGTGGTGGTGGTCGGTGTGGTGGTGGTCGGCGTGGTGGTGGGCGCGCTCCTGTCGAGCTGGATCACCGACACCGTGTTCGAACTCGAGTTGGTGACGTAGGCGCGGGTGCCGTCGGGGGTGATCGCGACATCCCTCGGATCCCCGCCGACCGGGATGGGGGTGCCGGTGACCGTGTTGGTGGCGGTGTCGATCACCGACACCGTCCCGGCGGGGCTGCCGTCGCCCTGGTTGGCGCGGTTGGCGACGTAGGCGCGGGTGCCGTCGGGGGTGATCGCCACCCCGAGCGGGCCTTGTCCGACGGGGATGGGGGTGCCGATGACCGTGTTGGTGGCGGTGTCGATCACCGACACCGTGTTGGAGACATTGTTGGTGACGAAGGCGCGGCCGCCGTCGGGAGTGATCGTCACATGCCACGGGTTTGTGCCGGGGACGGGGATGGGGGTGCCGGTGACCGTGTTGGTGGCGGTGTCGATCACCGACACCGTGTTGGAGAGCGCGTTCGTGACGTAGGCGCGGGTGCCGTCGGGGGTGATCGCCACACCGGCCGGGTTGCGGCCGACGAGGATGGGGGCGCCGATGACCGCGTTGGTGGCGGTGTCGATCACCCACACCTTTCCGTCCCCTGCCACCCCGCCGGTGACGTAGGCGCGGGAGCCGTCGGGAGTGATTGCCACACCGGACGCGAAACTGCCGGGGTTGAACTGCGCCGTGAGGGTGTTCGTGACGGTGTCGATCACCTGCACAATGCCAGAGTCGGGGTAGTTGCCGCCAGCGACGTAGGCGCGGGTGCCGTCGGGGGTGATCGCCACACCGGACGAAGGGTAGCCGAGGGAGATGGGGGTGCCGGTGACCGTGTTGGTAGCGGTGTCGATCACCGACACCGTTCTGGAGGCGCCGTTCGTGACGTAGGCGCGGGTGCCGTCAGGGGTGATCGCCACACCGGCCGGATTAGATCCGACCGGGATGGTCGTGACCACGCTATCGGCCCACGCAGCGGGCGCGCCAATGCGTGGCGCGATGATGAGGGCCAGCGCGCCGAACGCGACTGCGAGAAGAGCGACAGCGCGGTAGCGCATCGGATGTCCTTACGGATCGAAGGGACTGCTGCACGATTCGGGTGACAGGTAGGAAGCGCATTGGCTTCCAATTCTGTCGATCCCGCAATGCAATTCGGTCACGCCCCGCGATTGTTACGGTTTGGTCCACTTTGTGTTGCGATGCGATCTCCGGTGAATGTCCGTCCGTCGAGTCCGTACGGTCAGCGCTACGCGCTCGGCGGGTGGCACATCGGCTCGCCCCTAATGGACCAGCACATTCCCTTGCTACAACGACTCGGCGAGCAACCCGGCGACATCTCCCGACCCAGCGGCGGCAGGCACGGTGGCGAGGGACATAGCGCCTCGACCTCGGCTGATGCTTCCATGAAGGGAGATTTCCCAACAGTTGGGATTTGCCCAGAAGGGAGCTGATCATGCGGGTGAAATTGACCGAGGTCACGGGATTTCGGCAGAAGCGCGGCACTACCTGGCCAGCGGCTGGAACCCGTACGCACCGGCGCTGCGGACGCTGTGCGGGCGCAGGTGGCGGGAGCGATTCTTCGTACTTAATAGTCCGGTCGCGACAGCAACTCGATAGGTGTCCTACACCCCGCTATCCCTCCAGCGCCGCCTTGAACTCCTTGACCAACGTCGCGTTCCAGTAGGCCACTTTTCCAGCAAAGCTGATCGTCCTCGATCTCGAGGACGCAGTGGTACCCGAACGCAAAACGCGGGCCCGCGAACACGTCGGCGAGTGGCTCGGAGCAGGACACGAATGCGCAGTCCGGGTTAATGCTGCCGGCACGCCATGGCATGCAGCGGATCTCGCGGCGGTAGCCAGGCACCCGTGCGCTGTGATGTTGCCCAAAGCCGAGAACCCATCTGTCCTCGCGGCTGTGGCTTCACCGCTCATCGCGTTGATCGAAACGGCGCGAGGCGTACTAGCGGCCCCCGACATCGCCTCCGAGCCAGGCGTGCACCGACTGGCCATCGGCACCTCGATCTGGCGGCGCAACTCGGCGTCGATCCGAGTGATCGTGACGCTGTGGCAGGAGCGCGTGGCGCCCTCGTACTCGCATCGGCGGCTGCAGGCATGCCCGGGCCTATCGACGGCGTCACCGGCAACCTCGACGACGACACAGTGCTGACGTCCGACGTCCACTATGCGCGTCGGATCGGATTCAGCGGGAAGTTGTGCATCCATCCGCGGCAGGTCCCCGTCGTCACTGCGGAAATGAGGCCCACGGACGTCGAGGTGGAATGGGCACACGCGATCATCGGCGCCTCCGCCGCGGGCGGTGTCGTCGTCGTCAACGGTCTGATGGTCGACAAACCGGTCGTCGATCGTGCACGCAGAATTCTTCGCCAAACCCAACTACCACTCCCCCGATGAATGGAGCCGATGTGTCACAACTGTTGCTGGAGAACCGAACCGCTGTCATCACCGGTGCCGCGCAGGGCATCGGATTCGCTATCGCCGGGCGATTCGTGGCCGAAGGCGCCCGTGTCGTGCTCGGCGATCTGGATCCCGACGCAGTCGAACTGGCCGCCAAGTGCCTCGGGGGCCCGGAAATCGCCATCGGCATTCGTTGCGATGTCACAAGCTCGGCGGACACCGACGCGCTGCTGACGGCCGCGGTCGACACGTTCTCATCGGTCGACGTCATGGTCAACAACGCCGGCATCACCCGCGACGCGACGATGCGCACGATGACCGAGGAGCAGTTCGACCAGGTCATCGACGTGCATCTGAAGGGAACATGGAACGGCACCCGCAAGGCGGCAGCGATCATGCGTGAGCAGAAGCGTGGCGCGATTGTGAACCTGTCGTCGATCTCCGGCAAGGTCGGCCTGGCCGGCCAGACCAACTACTCCGCGGCCAAGGCCGGGATCGTCGGATTGTCGAAGGCAGCCGCGAAGGAACTCGCCCACCACGGTGTTCGGGTCAACGCGATCCAGCCCGGCCTCATCCGTACTGCCATGACCGAGGCGATGCCGCAGAAGATCTGGGACCAGAAGATGTCTGAAATCCCGATGGGGCGCGCCGGCGAAGTCGCCGAGATCGCCTCGGTCGCACTGTTTCTCGCCTCGGACCTTTCGTCATATATGACCGGCACCGTCCTCGAAGTTACCGGCGGAAGGTTCATGTAGGAGCGATGTGGGAACCACACACGGTCGTCACACACGAGACGATCGATCCGGGACCGAGCGCTGCGCTGGCGTCGTTGTTCGACAACGGCCGGTCTCGTCCGAGATCGGTACCGACGACCATCCGGCTCGCGGCACGTTCCTACCGCCCGTCGACCTGCCGCGGTTTTGTGGTGGTCCCGGCTGGGATCGAACCAGCGACCTTCCGCGTGTGAAATGGACAGAACACCAAGTAGTTCCGGAATCCCCAGGTCAGACCGGACGCATCACCTCCAATTGGACCAACTGGACCGGCTCATCCGACCCGTTGGCCCGATATTGGCCCGATAAACGATCGAAATGCCGAAGGCGCGGGCGGGCACTCGGTGTCACGCCCCTTGTGGATTATGCATCGGGTGCAGCGCACCGATCCTCGTTCGAGCAGCCCACTGAACGGGAGCGGGCGCCGCCGATGCCGCGCAATGCTCATAACGCCACCCTGCGCTTCGCGGGCCGCTCGCTGGTCACCGACACCGCCACCCTCGTCGACCTGTTCATCATTACCTGACCGGCCACGAAGCGCGCCAGTGTCGTCAACCCGCGCCGGGCCAAGCAGCACCGCGACCCCGACAGAAGGGGAAGTCGCTGTTTGGGCGAGCGGCGTCCGAGGTAACCGGCGTGTTCAGGCATCGGCCATCGCAGGCCGATCGCGAAGCAAGGAGCAGATGCTGTGAGCGGTACGGACAAGGCTAAGAACAAGGCCCAAGATCTTGGCGGCAAGGCTAAAGAAGCGGTCGGCAAGGTCACCGGCGACAAGAGCACTCAGAACGAGGGCAAGAACGACCAGTCGAAGTCCAATCTCAAAGATGCCGGCGAGAAGGTCAAGGACGCCTTCAAGAAGTAGCGAACCCATAGCCCGGCTCGGGAGTTAACCGTGCCGGGTTTCGTGCCGCTCTGGGCATCAAACCCGGCACGGTTCAACCACGTCGCTCACCTTGGGGACCATTTGGGGACCACGCCCTGTGCCACCAAACATGTTGTGACACAACCTGTTTAATAAGACACCGAAGATTCTGTGGCGGCAGAACGCCAAATCCGGGGTCGACAGGCGGTTTTCGGCCCGCACACATAAATTTCGGTCAAGTGCGCCACAACCCCACCTCACCTGGGGAAACACCGCGAACCATCGAAACTGTCTCAAGTCGCTTGAATCTCGAGAGTCGGCCGCGCTACCGTGAAAAACATGCAATGACCAGCACAAATACATACTCTGTCGGGCTGACAGGATTTGAACCTGCGACCACTTGACCCCCAGTATCATTTCCGGCATCCGTGGGCGTTCTTGGGTCTCCGGTCTGTGCAGCTCAGTCAAGGTCTGCACCTCCCCGCGGACGGTCACGAATGCCTACAAATTGACTGCCGTTGCTATCCGCGTTGCTATCCGCCACTCCCCTGCGTCATGAAATCACGACGGGCCACGATGAAACGCGGCGGTCGTTGCACGTCACGCGTGATCGGCTGGAGAAGCCTGCCGGCCGAGCGCGCTCACTTAAGGGGACGGGGTCGAACCGTCCAGCCCCGAGCGGAACCCTAGCCACACTGGATATCCCAGCCGAACAGGGAACCGACTCGACCTCGGTCGCTTGCAGCTCACCTTGTGCTCCGCGCTGCCGTACTGCTAGGCAACCCTGCGACGAGTTGGGCTTTTCCAGACGTGCCAGCCAGCACCGGTACATAGGGAAATGTTCCGGTGCCTATGTACCAGGGCTGGTTACGCGGACTACCACACGGGGACCCGGGGGGTGTCGATATCAGGGAGCCGTTACCGCGGCGTGGCAGGTGTCGGGTTCGGGGTCGGGGTCGACCAGTCCGTAGATGGCTGCCCTCCGGTTCCCCACCTTGCCGCTCCGTCCCGGGGAGTACCGGACCAGCAGACCCTTCCCGGTAAGGGCGGCCAGCGTGCGGGACGCCGTCATCGCGGATACCTTGGCGTACTCAGCGACAGCGCGGGCCGGGCAGGTGACCCGCATCATCCCCCTCCGTTCGGTTTCGGCAACGACGTAGCCGATAACCGCAGCCTCGGGCTCGGTGAGGCCATCGACACCGTCGGTAATGCGGTCGGCCCACAGAAACGCCCGCTCGACGGCGTCGTCGTGGATGTCTTCCTTCGTGCGGATCCCGACGCCGTTCAGGTTCGCGACAGCGGCCTCCCACGCCTTGTCCAGTGCATTGTGAGCAGCCTTGGGCGAGCTGTTGTAGCTGCGCAATTGCACCCAGAGTCGGTGCTCCGTCCATCGCTTCCTTCCGCGTGCGTCCTTCTGCCTCTGGCACCCGGTCACCTCGCCGACGAACTCGATCCGGGTCCAACCCCGCCGGTGGGCACTCATGGCGATGCTGACGAACTCCGCCCAGACCTTGCGGGGATCGTTGCCGCCTGGGTCTTCGCGCAATCCGAACACCAGCTTGTCGATGGCCCACTCCGGCAGGGCGCGATTGGGCCGATGGTCCGGCCCCGGTCCCGACCAGAGCCCGCCGGTCATGGCGCCACCTCGAAGAGCAGGCGGTAGGCCCTGATCCAGACCTCGTCTACTTCCCACCGCTTGCGCTGGTTGCAGTCCCGGCAGCACGGCACCACGTTGTCCAGGGTGTGGTGGCCACCGACTCGCACGCACACGAGATGGTCGATGCACTCGAAGTTGCCGGTCGGGCAGTAGAAACACCTGTCGCCGTATCGCTCTATTAACTGCTGGGTGGTGAACGGCTCGACGACGGGACTGTGGCCATACTTGTGGCAGCGCCTGATGTAGTCCCGCTCGCGGTCGTCGTCCGCCCTGCACGCCGCGCACGTGCGGCGCCGCCCCTGGTGCTTCGACCGGTCCTTGGCGAACTCGTTGAGCCGCTTGACTTGTCCGCAACTGACACACTTTCGTGCCGTAGGCTCGGAGTTGGTTTCAGAGGCCGTCTGGTGATCCGTCCCGTTGGCAGCGGGACGGGTTACTCCCTCGCTCATTTCCCGGCCACCTCCGCCGGGTCGAACATGTCCCGCACCGTGGTCGTGGTGTCGTCGGGTTGGCAGATCGCTTCCTGACGAAGCAGCCAAGCCGCAACGGCCTCGCGCCGATAGAAAACCTTCCGGCCGATGTACAAGTGCGGGGGCCAGTCGGGGCCACCGTCCTGGCGCTTCCTGCGTTCGTTGCTGTCCGAAATCCCCAGCGCTTCGAAGAACTGCTTGCGGCTCAACAGATCACCGGTCGGGTTCATCGACACCTCCGTGGGGCCTGTGGGCGGCCCATTGCCGGACGGGGGGGTCGATTCCCCGTCTAGCTCTTCCGGTGCGGCGTGGCGCGTTTGACAGGTCGTTGGCGCGAAAGACGTGCGATGACTGCTTCAGCAGCGTGGGCAGGGAAGCTGTCCGGGTGCCGAGGAGCCGGCAGGGACGCCGCAGCCGAATCCCCTGCGACAACGTTTCGGACTTCAAGGCATGCCTGGCCGGGTGCGGCGTCAGTGCTGCCCGGCCCGTATTAGCGCGCCCTTCGTTGTGCAGCAACGTTATTCACAGTGCGTCGCCCGAATGAGTGGCCGCGGCGAACCGAGAGACGCCGAGATCGGCGACGCGAATAAGGGACCGCTGGGCTGTACCCGGAAATTCGCATCCGCTGGGGATGAGATAGGGGAAACCGGTCCTGGCCATATGTCGAGGGGATTAGGGCAGCGGCAGCTGGGGAACGATGTATGGCCCACTTGCCCGAAGAGGCCGGGGCCGTTCACGTCTGGCCCACTTACTCAAAGAGGCGGACTCGCCAAGTCGGATTCTCCAGACGAATAGCTTCGAATCCTCCCTGGGGTACTCGGATCCCTGGGGTACTCGGGTATCGGAATCGGAGTGAAAGCGACGCCTGCGCCTACCGCGCGGGCAGTGAGATGCGGTGCGCTGCGGCCCACGGTCGGTGCGTGGCGGGCTCGAGTCGCGGCGAGTCAGCGACTGTCGAGGTTCGCCTGCCGGCAAGCGTCCCCGATCGGCGGCGTCCCGACGGTGATCTACGCGGGCGGCAGTGGTGCGTCCGGTGCCCATTGCCACATTGGCTTTGCCGCCACCCGACGAGTTGCGACCCGCTACAGGGCTGGACCCTGTAGGAGAGTTGTAGCTGTCGCGACGGCGGGTGGTAGCGCGCTACGGATCTATGACGCTCTGCGCCATAGGCGAAATCGAAAGCTATAGTGCGGCTATAGAAGTCGCATAATGTGCCGACACTCAAGTACACCGAAGGGCCACAAAAAGCCCACGAAACTCCCCGCGTCTGAGGGCTGGGCCGCAGCCGTTCGCCCTGAGAGACTGAGATGAGAGCATCGACCGGGTGCATCTCATGCGGATCGAGGAGTGACCGTCATGTCCGTGTCCGAGGCGCTCGCCACCCCCGTAGACGAGATGGTGGATTCGATGGAGTTAGTCCCGCGCAACGGGTTCCACCTGGAGCCGAGATGCAGGGTTTGCCGCAACGACGCCGTGCGCTCGAAGGTCAACGAGCTGCTGGCGACTGGGTCTAGTTACGCGATGGTCTTGCGCGCCCTTGGGGAAGACAACGCCGAGCTCGACAAGTGCGACCGGATCACGATCGACTCGGTCAGGAACCATTGCGTGCGGCACTTTCCCGTGCAGAACGTGGCCAAGGCAACCTACCGGGAGATCCTCGAACGCCGCGCCCGGGAAAACCACCTCGACTTTGTCGAGGGCGTTGCCACCGCGATCACACCGCTTGCATTCCTCGAAACGGTCATGGTGAAAAGTTATGAGCACCTTGTCGACTCGGACACCACGGTCGATGTCAACACCGGTATCGCTGCGGCGGGTCGGTTGCAGTCGCTCATCGACTCCGGTGACCAGGGCCGCGATATCGCTGTGTTGAGGTCTCAGGTCGGCCAGCTCGCGGACGCGGTCAGGTCCGTAGTGCCACGGGAGATGTGGGGGGCGATCGTCGAGAAGCTCGACGAGCTGGAGCGGCCCCCGGAGGCCCTCGACGCCGGCATGGACTCCCTCGATGACGACGACCCGTACGACCCCATAGAGTTCAGCGAGGCAGATGACGAGTTTTGACCCCGGTTGATGCTGGAGGAGATCACGGCCCCGCCCCGCGGTGACGCCGCACGTACCTGGTGGGAGTTCGCCAACTGCTCGCAGCCGAACAGATTTCATCCTGGAGGATCATGAGTGGCGTCGTCGGGAATACGGCAGGCTGTGGAGCGACTCCGAGCGCTGGACGCTGCCGCAATGCGCGGCACGAAGCATCACCAACGAAGTTCTGTCGGGCAGGGCAAATGGACTCGGGGTTTCCGCGGCACCCACCGCACAGTCCGCCGCTGGCTGCGCGATGACGCGCCAGATCGGAGTCCACGACACTCCCTGAGTCGCCGCTACTGGGCGCCGCCGACTCGCCGCGGCGATCCTGGACACTACCAACGGTTTGCGCAATTCATGTCCAACCACCGGGCCCCGTGGCACAGGCGATGTGTTGAACTGCCTGGACCGCGACCTAACCCCGCGACAACCGAATGGCTTTGAGTGGATGCGGTTCCGCGACCGAAGTACCCACGAGTTCCGGTCTCGAGGGGCTTCGTGGACATTCTTGGGAGGCACATCGCCCCCATGAACAAGCAGTGCCATGGCGTCGATGCTGTCGGGCCCGGCGACAATGCCCGCGCCCAGCGAGGTCACCTTGCGGCTCGCGTTTGCGCCCTTGTCCGTGGCCACGCACAGATGCTCAATCACTCGGGGTCCATAGCCCAGCATCCTGAGCCAGCTTCACCAGCGAGATCAGGCCTGCGCACGAGACCAGGTTCGGATCATCGAGGGCTGCAGCAACAACCGGACGGGCGTAGGAGAGTTGCGTCAACGTGCGCGAGGTTCCAGGATCCGGTCGGGGGTCTCGGCCTTGCCGGCTCGTCGGTGACGGATGCCGAGAACGACGAGGAGGACATTGAGCAGGGCGATTGCCAGGGCGATGTCGGCGACCGGGCCGATCCATGATGAGTTCGCTACCACAGCACCGCCCAGCCCGAGGTGGACGGCGACGGCCAGCACAGCGACTGCGGCAAGAACAACTGTCCGGCGGTTGAGATGCCCTCGATGATCTGCCTCGGTGGTTCTGCGAGCGGGCCTCATACGGCTGGCCCAGCGCCCGGCGCAACGTCTGGCGTCTCACTCCGCCGCCAACGTACGGTGAGGTTCTCCCGTCGGCCGAACCGGTCGAAGTCACGGGTGATGACGTCCTGGATACGCCCCAGGCCTTCCTCGTCGGCGGCCTCGATACGCAGCGTCAGCGTGTTCGGTTCGGCATCGATCGTGCACCGACCCCATGGGGTGAGGGTGACGGTCCCGTGCGTGTCGGACCATTCGGCAGAGACCCGGACTTCACGTCGTTCGAGCGTGCCTGCGAGGTGGACGCGTGGGCTGTGGCGGTGGGGGCGCCCCATGGCGGCCGCATGTTCGCACAGTTGTACGAGGTACCGGCTCGGGCGCGAGGTCTCGATGCTGGCTTCAGCGGTATGCATCGCTTTTCCTGTCTTTGCGTGACGGGCATGGGCTTGGGCTTGGCGATGTTCACAGATTTATCGATACATAGTGTCTCTGTCAAGGCCATCTGTCACCAAGGCGTCAGGATGTATGCTGGATCGGTGCCGAAGCTGTGGAACGAGACGATCGATGCGCACCGACGGGAGGTGCGCGGGGCGATCCTGGACAGCGCCGCGACCCTGGTAGCCGAGCACGGGCCGCGGGCCGTGACGATGTCCGCGATCGCCGAGAAGGCCGGCATCGGCCGCGCCACGCTTTACAAGTATTTTCCGGACGTCGCGGCGATCCTGTTCGCGTGGCACGAACGCCAGATCGCCGGCCATCTCGCCCAACTCGCCGAGATCGCGGACCGGGCGGGCACCGCTGCCGAGCGCCTGGAAGGCGTGTTGGAGGCGTACGCTCTGTTGTCTCGAAAGTCCCACGGGCACGACATCGCGGTCGTGGCCGGCCTGCACCAGGGTCGGCAAGTGACCCAAGCAGAGCAGCATGTCCACGACATGATTCGCGACCTACTCGCCGAGGGTGCCCAGGCGGGCAGTATCCGCGACGACGTCACCGCGGACGAGCTGGCCACCTACAGCCTGCACGCCCTCACCGCATCAGCGGCCCTGACATCGAAGGCCGCCGTCACCCGCCTCATCACCGTCATCATGACCGGACTGCGAACCACGAAAGCTATCAGCGAAAGCGTCGGCTCGCTCAGCCCGTAGCGGATCGATGCACCTGATGAATAAATGATTCATCGGAGGAGAGAGGTGACTGATTCCGACGAGTGTGAGCGCCGTCGGCGCTCACCCACGTGTCCGGTACGGCGTTGCCGATGGTGTGCCCGACCGGTGAGCTCTTGGCGGACCGAGTTCGCAGCGGTGTGGTGATTCCGGTTGCGCGCAGCCCGAGGGCCGTTCGTCTCAACCGGCATATTCCAGGCGGGTCATCATCCCGGATTCTTGGTGGTATCCGTTGTGGCAGTGAAGCATCCAGTCGCCTGGATTGTCGGCGATCAAGTCCACCGCGAGTGAGCGCATGGGCAGCACCATGACGGTGTCTTTGCGTGGGCCCGCGGCGCCGTCGGGTTTGACGACCTGAAAAGTGTGCCCGTGTAAGTGCATCGGATGCCACATCATGGTCATATTCGTGAAGGTCAGCCGTGCACGCTGACCTTGCCGGACCGTCAACGGCTCGGCCTGGTCGTAGGGGCGGCCGTTGATGGTCCAGTTGTAATCCATCATGCTTGCGCCGAGATTGGCGGCCAGGTTCACCTGCGGACGACCCGGTGGCAGCAAGACGGAGTCGGCGACGACGAAGGTGTCCACCGTGCCGACCCGGCCGCTAAACTCACGGGGCACGAACGCCGAATCCGGTACGGCTCCCGCCCCCGTTCGCAGCAATGCCCGGGCCTGCGCGTTCTTGCCTTCAGCCGCAGCGACGAGCGGGAAGAGACCATCCTTGACGGTGACGATCACGTCGTAGCGCTCGCCCATGCCGAGCAAGAGGGCGTCGACGTCGACCGGTGCGACGGGGTAACCATCGGCGTGTGTGACGGTCATGGTGTGTTCGGCGAGTGCGATACGGAAGGCAGTGTCGGCGCCGGCGTTGATGATTCGGATCCGCACGCGCTGACCGGGTATGGCTGTGAACGTGGTTGCGGCGCTCGGGATGCGCCCGTTTATTAGGTAATACGGGTACTCGACGTCGCCGCCATCAGCGCCAAGAAGAGCGCTGCTCCGCGCTGATCCGTGCCCCATGGCGCCCATCCCGGGCATGTTGCCCATGCCGCCCGATCCGCCCATCGATCCCATACCGTCCGATTGCAGTTTCGCGAAGATTTGCTCGGGTCCGGGTCCAATTCCGTCGGTCCAGTCATCGAGAACGACAATCCACTCTGCGTCGTAGTCGCCGGGTTCGTTCGGGTCGTCGACGATGACGGGAAGGTAGAGCCCGTAGTCGGTGTCGAGCCCGACGTGCGGGTGCGCCCAGTAGGTTCCCGAATGCGGCACCGAGAACCGGTAGGTGAACTGCTGACCTGGTCCGATGTTGGGACTGGCGGGCTCGACCCCGTCCATGTCGTTGCGCAGCGCGATGCCGTGCCAGTGCACGGAGGTGTCGTGGTCGAGACCGTTGGTCAGGGTGACGACAACGTCGTCGCCCACATTGGCCCGGATCACCGGACCGGGAATGGTGTTCCCATAGGCCAGGGTGCGCACCTGCACTCCCCCGAGGTCGACGTCGGTGGCCTGCGGGGAAACGGCAACATCGACCGTGCGGCCGGTATGCGGGCGCGCTGCCTCGGCCACCGAGACGGCGTTCCCGTTAACCGGAGTCGGGGCACGGGGCGAGGGGCTGCGGGTGCAGGCAGCGAGGGCAACGCCGCCCAGTCCGGCGGCCGCGGCGGTGAGGAAAGCACGCCGGTCGAGGGTGAATCCGGTGTCAGGCGCGTCGGTCATGAGATCATTTCTCGCACTGGACAAACCGCGCTGTGACGTAGGGCCGATGTGCTGCGGCCCGGGCCAACCGAGAGCCCATCGCCGGGCGGTTACGTGAAGAGGTGGCCATCACCGCCTCGTGCGTAGTTGGTCACTTCGGGTGCGGTATTCCTCGGCGTCGATCTCCCCTCGGGCGAAGCGCTCGTCGAGGATCTGTCGGGCATCCCGGGCGCCGGAGTCGAAACGCTGATCGCCGGACGTCCGCAGGGTGCGGAAGAGCGCCAGGATCCCGACGACGACCAGAGTCCAGAACACGATCATCGCCAGAACCATCAGCGCCCAGCTACCCCAGCCCATTCCGTTGTTCCACCACATCATGGCGGTTCACCTTTCGTTGCTCCCCAATAATTGGTGGTCGAGCACGGTGAAGTGATGAGGGTTGTGTGTTGTTTCGCTGAAGATATGACCGGTTGTCGTGGGGGGACACCGGATCGGAGCACATACCGGCGACGATGGAGACCATGAACAACACGCCGCCCCAGCCGCCCGAGAGCGCCGCGGGATATCGGGCCTTGGTGGTCGATGACGAGCGGCCGTTGGTGGCGGTCGTCACCAGCTACCTCGAACAGGCGAGCTTCGAGGTCGCCGGCGCCTACAACGGGCACGATGCGCTCGCGCGGGCGCGGGAGATCGACCCCGATGTCGTAGTCCTCGACCTGGGGTTGCCGGGCATCGACGGAATCGAGGTGTGCCGGCAGCTGCGCACTTTCTCCGATGCCTACGTGGTGATGTTGACCGCCCGCAGCGCGGAAATGGACACCATCATCGGGCTGTCGGTCGGCGCCGATGACTACGTCACCAAACCGTTCAGCCCGCGCGAGTTGGTGGCGCGCATCAGGGCCATGTTGCGCCGGCCGCGGAAGGAGCCGGCGTACGAGACACCGCCACCCCGGCCGGGTGGAGAGGAGGTCAAGCCGCGTAGCTTCGGCGCGCTCAGGATCGACGTCGAGGGCCGGGAGGTGAGCCTCGGCGAGCACCCGGTGATGTTGACCCGCACCGAGTTCGATGTGCTGGCAGCCCTGTCGGCGCGGCCGGGGATGGTATTCAGCCGGCGGCAGTTGATCGCGGCGGTGTGGGGCGAAACTTGGGTCGGGAACGAGCACCTCGTCGACGTGCATGTCGGTCACCTGCGTCGCAAGCTCGGCGACGACCCCGCCGCTCCCCGCTACGTCACCACCATCCGCGGCATCGGATACCGAATGGGGACCGGGCAATGACATCGGGTCAGCTTCGACGACACCCCCTCGGCGCCGTCCGGTTGCGCAGCCGGGGCACCGGACTCGGGGTGCGTCTGCTGCTGGCTCAATCGCTGGTGCTGGTTGCGGGCGCCGCAACCTGTTGGGTGGTCGCGGTGGTCGCCGGCCCTCCACTGTTCCGCGAACACCTGCACCGCGCCGGGGTACCGGCCTCGTCCGACGAGCAGTTCCACGCCGAACAGGCATACCGCTCGGCCACAGCCATTTCGCTGGCGGTGGCTCTCGGGGTTGCCGTCCTGGCCGCACTGGTAGTCACTTGGTATTTCAGTCGACGCCTGCAACGTTCGGTGAACGAGGTCTCGTCCGCCGCGACCGCGGTCGCCGACGGGCGCTACGACATCCGGGTCGCCCCGCCGCACATGGGGGAGGACTTCGGCGCCCTCGCCGAGGCGTTCAACCAGATGGCCGCCCGTCTCGAATCGGTCGAAACGACCCGCCGCCAACTGCTGGGCGACCTTGCCCACGAGATCCGCACCCCCGTGTCGGTGCTCGAGGCGTACATGGAGGCACTCGAGGATGGGGTCGAGACATTGGATGCGGACACGATCGGCATGCTGCGCGATCAGACCCGCAGGCTGGTCCGTTTCTCGGACGATGTGAGCGCGCTCTCCCAGGCAGAAGAGGGCTGGACCTCGATCGAGCCCGCGTGGGTGGTTCCGGGAGCGCTCATATCCAACGCGCTCGCGGCTGCGGCCGACCGCTACGCCGCGAAGGAGGTGGCACTGACTTCTCGTGTTCCTGCGCATCTTCCGGGGCTGTGGGCCGACCCGGAGCGGCTCGGGCAGGTGTTCGGCAATCTGCTCGACAACGCCTTGCGTCACACCCCAGGCGGCGGAAGGGTCGAGGTGACGGCGGAACAGCGACCGGAGTTGCTGGTGATCGAGGTGACCGACACCGGCGACGGAATCGCCGCCGAACATCTCCCGCACCTGTTCGAACGGTTTTACCGGGTCGATTCGGCCCGCGACCGCGGACATGGCGGAGCCGGGATCGGACTCGCGATCGCCAAGGCCCTCGTCGAGGCACAGCGCGGTCACCTCACCGCCCGCAGTGGCGGCCCCGGTACCGGTAGTACGTTCACCATCACGTTCCCGCTGCGCTGGGATCAGCGATGAGGAAGTACTCGGTTACGGCGATCGCGCGGCACCGACTCGCGCACGCCCGCAGTGCGCCGAGCGGACGGAGCGCGGAAACTGTCTACGGCGGTCACGAGCACCGGCTGCGGCAGACTCTCATCGCACTCACCCCGGGCACGCGATTTGGCGATGTTTCCATCCACGGCGAGGCCACCATGTACATCGTGTGCGGTCGGGTTCGGCTGACGTGCGCTGACAGTCACGTCGATGCGGCGGCCGGTGATCTAGTGACGATCACCGCGGCGCCTCGTCCCCGGGTGGAGGCGCTGGTCGAACCCGTTCTCGTTCTCACCGTCGCGAAACTTCGCTGATGTCCCAGGGGCAGACGTGTTGGGGCGGATCAGGCGGGTGGGGCGGCCAGCGAGTATCCGGCCTCATCGACGGCGTGACGTACCTGCTCGACCGACAATGGCCGGCTGCTGGTGACCCTCACCTGAGAATCCCCGTCCGGAACCAGGTCTATGTCGACGCTCGTCACTGCATCGAGACGGTCGAGTTCGTCGGTGACTGCCTTCACGCAATGCGCACAGGTCATGCCGGATACGTGGTAACTGGCGGTGGTGCTCACCGTGTTCTCCTCGGACAAGGTCAGCGGCGGGTGTTCGAATCCACGAAGCCGGGTGTCACAGCGAGGCCAGGATGTTCTGCATCGTGGTGATTTCCTGCTGTTGGGTGTCGGCTATGGTGCGCGCCATCGCGACGGCGTCGGGGTACTGACCGGAGTCGATCTCGGTCTGCGCCATGGTGATCGCGCCCTGGTGATGGGTGATCATCTGTGTGAGGTACAGCCGGCTCGCCTCGACACCCTGGGCGTTCCGCAGTGCGGTCATGTCCTGGTCGGACATCATTCCGCTCATCCCCATCCCCCCGGCACCGGGCGATGGGGTTGACGAGGACGGCATCGGCATGGCGTGGCCCGGCATCTCCATCCCGGGTGTGGACATCGGCATGTTCTGATCCGACGGCATCATCCCCGGCGTGCTCATCGGCATGCCGGACTGTCCCCACTCGGTCAACCAGGCTTGCAACTGCTCGATCTCCGGGCCTTGAGCTGCCTTGATCTGATTCGCCAGATCGGTCACCCGGGGGTCGATCCCGTCCTTGGCGAGCACGACATCGCTCATCTCGATCGCCTGCTCGTGATGGGGAATCATCTGCTGCGCGAACGTCACGTCCACCTGGTTGTGGGTATCGGCTGAGGCGGTGGTCGCGGTGACCGAGGCGCTGCTCTGCCCTGTCTCATCGTTGCTGGAGTTACTACAGCCGGTCAACGCGACGAGGGCGGCGACCAGGGCGGCGCCGACGGCGAGGTTCGTGGTCTTCATGGCAAGGAATTCCTTTCTCACTCTGGACACAAGTGGTGATTACCCGGGCACGGGGAGGGTGGTCAAACCGCACGAGCGGGCCGGACAGGTCCGTGCGCGCCGGTGACATCTCGGAAACCCCTTTCGGGCGCTGGTGAATTCCGTTGGGGCCGCGGGCTCTTTGCTCATCGTGGCCCCGTGGTCGTGGGTGCGGGCGCCGGCAGGGCCTGCGTGAGCTGCGGTTCGGGCGGGGCGGGCAGTTTGAGCCGTTTGAGCATCAGCGCGTTGACCGCGACGATGAGGCTCGAGCCCGACATCGACAGGGCCGCGATCTCTGGGCGCAGGACCAGGCCGAGCGAGGGTTCGAAGACTCCGGCGGCGATCGGCAACGCGATCACGTTGTAGCCGACGGCCCAGCCGAGGTTCTGCCGCATCTTGCGCAGCGTGCCGCGCCCGATCCGCAGGGCGATGGGCACATCAAGTGGGTCCGAACGCATCAGCACCAGGTCGGCGGTCTCGATGGCGACGTCGGTGCCGGCGCCGATCGCGATGCCCAGGTCCGCCTGAGCCAGGGCGGGGGCGTCGTTGACGCCGTCGCCGACCATCGCGACCTTCCTGCCCGCGCGCTGCAGCTCGGCGATCTTGGCGGCCTTGTCCCCGGGGAGCACCTCGGCGATGACGGTGTCGATGCCCAGTTGCCCGGCAATGCGCGCGGCGGTGGCCTCGTTGTCGCCACTGAGCATGACCACCTCGACACCCAGGTCGTGGAGGGCAGACACGGCGGCGGCGGAGGTTTCCCGGGCGGCGTCGGCCAAGGCGATCGCCCCGACGCCGCGGCCGTCGACGGCCACGAGCACCGCTGTCCGCCCGGTCGAGGCCAGCTCGTCCCGACGGTCCATCAGGTCCCCGAAGTCGACCTGTTCGGCGATCATGAGCTTGCGGTTGCCCACCGCGACCCGGCGGCCCTGCACCACCGCGGTGGCGCCATGACCGGGCACATTCCGGAACCCGACCAAGGGCAACTGCGGACTGCCGCGGTCGGTGGCGTAGCGAACGATCGCACCGGCCAGCGGGTGCTCGGATTCGCGTTCGACGGCGGCGACGAGAGCTAGTAGCTCGTCCTCGCCGATGCCGCTGGTGATCACGTCGGTGACCTCCGGTTCGCCCTTGGTCAGGGTGCCGGTCTTGTCCATCACCACGGTGTCGATCCGCGCCGACGTCTCGAGCGCGGTGGCGTTCTTGAACAACACCCCGCGTTGGGCGCCAAGGCCGGTACCGACCATGATCGCGGTCGGAGTGGCCAAACCCAGCGCGTCGGGGCAGGTGATGACCACGACGGTGATCGCGAACAGCAGCGCCGTCTGCACACTTTCCCCGACCAGCAGCCACACCAGGAATGTTCCGGTGCCGCCGATCAGCGCGACCAGGACCAGCCAGAATGCGGCCCGATCAGCGAGACGCTGCCCGGGAGCCTTCGAGTTCTGGGCCTCCTGGACCATTGCGACGATCTGGGCGAGAGCGGTGTCGGAGCCGACCTTGGTGGCCCGCACCCGCAGGGTGCCGGTGGTGTTGATAGAGGCGCCGATCACGCCCGAGCCGGGCGCTTTGGTGACCGGCAGGCTCTCGCCGGTGACCATGGACTCGTCGACCTCGGAGTCGCCGTCCTCGACGGTGCCGTCGACCGGGATTTTCGCGCCGGGGCGGATGAGCAGCAGATTCCCCACGACTACCTCGGCGGTGGGGATCTCGACGGGTTCTCCGTCCCGCAACACCGCCGCCATCGGCGGAGCCAGTTCGAGCAGGGTGCGGATCGCGTCGTTCGCGCCGCCGCGGGCACGCATCTCGAACCAGTGCCCGAGCAGCACGAATGTTGTCAGCACGGTGGCGGCCTCGTAGAACACCTCGCCGCCGCCGGTGAGTGTCACGCCGACGCTGTAGAGCCAGCCGGCACCGACAGCGACCGCGACGAGCACCATCATGTCGAGGGTGCGGGCCTTGAGCGCCCGGTAGGCGCCGTCGAAGAAGATCCACGCCGAGTAGAACACCACCGGCAGGCTGAGCAGCAGGGTGAACACGTCGTCGCGCAGCCCGAACGGTGCCGGCACCGTGAACCCGAACATGTCGCGGCCCATCGGGGACCACAACATGATCGGGATCGACAGCACCAGCGCCACCAAGAAGCGATTGCGCATGTCGCGGACCATGTCGTCCATCGACATCCCGGCATGGGCCCCGCCGTGTCCCATCATCTCCTGCGGCGACCGCCCCGCATGCGCCTCGTGCCCGGCGTGCAGGTCCGGCGCCGCCGGCTCGGCGGATGCTTCGGTCGCCGGGAGGTGGCGGTCGGGTTGGGCCTCGGTCGTCGGGCCGGTCGGCTCGGACATCGGGTCGCACACGTGGTCGGGCACCGAACGCCCGGCACAGTGATACCCGCAGTCGCGCACCCACTTCGACAGTTCAAGCACCGACGTCGCCGCCGGATCGTACGTCACTGTGGCGGTCTGGTTCACCGCGTTGGCCTCCACGGACGCGACCCCGGGACGACGGAGCAGGGTGGCTTCGACGGTCGCCTTCGAACTCGCCCATTGCAGCCCACCCATTTCGAGAACGGTGGTTCGGTTCATGCGCGCCCGCACTCCTTGCGTTGGGGCGGCCCCGAATCGGCGCGCCGCTTGGGCATCACTGCTATCTGTCGGCATATCTGCGGAACCGGGCGGCCGCTGCCGTTTCCCACCAGTGGAAAGGTCACTGACGTCCTCCCCCCATCGAGAACATCATCACCGTCATCATTCCCAGGCACGCCACCGCGAAGACCATGCTCCCGATTCCCACCGTTCCGGTGGCGATCAGCGCGACGGCAACCACAAGCATCGGAATGCAGCAGGCGATCATCGCCAAATGGTGACGACTGCGGCCGCCGACTCCGTGCGGATCGTCAAGGCCGCTGTCGTCCCCGACGGACGGCACGCGCTCATCCTCGTTCGTCATCGCATACCACCCTTCAACGATGCCGGGACGTGGCCCAGCCTCTGGTACAGCGGGCAATGCCCGGTCGCTCCGGTCACCACCAGATCCAGTCCGGCGAGAATCAGGAACGCCGCCAACACCACAACCCAGACCGAGGCCCCGCCCGCGGCGACTAGTACCCCGCCGACCACACCAGCTGAGCCGACGAGGATCCGCGCGATCCGTTCGGTCGGGGTTACGTTCACATTCCACCTGCGGGCCATCACCACTTCCTCACTGTCCGCACCACTCCCAGGCCCGCCGCACTCGATTTCACCCTGCCGCGACCTGCCTCGCTCGAGCCCGAGCATGCCCCCACGGGGTATGCCTTGGTTAGAGATTTGATGAAGATTCGATGAAGGAGCCACCGGCGAGAGAGACGTGCAGCGGCCCCGATCCTCCCCTGACCTCGGATAACGCACCGTGACGGCAACGGAAACACCCGACTACCCATACCCCATAGGGGTATATATTCGAGTTTGCGCTCGCCCGAGCGTGCGGCGAGAAAGGTGATTACCGATGACTGTCACCACGTACAAGGTCGAGGGCATGACGTGTGGACACTGCGTGTCGACGGTGCGGGCGGCGGTGGGCGCGGTCCCCGGGGTGACCGGGGTGGAGGTGGATCTGACAGCAGGAACGGTCACCAGCGCCGGCGTGCCGATCGACGGCGCTGTCGCACAGGCCATCTCCGACGCCGGGTACGACGTCGTGGCGGCAGGGCGCGACACGGCGTCGCATGACACGGTGGTCGGCACCGCACTGCCCGTGGTTGGCGATGCCGGCGGGTGCTGCTGCAGCTGAGCCCGTAATCGCCCCGGGTAGGCGTCCCGAGTCGGTGGGCCGAGGGTCTACCACCGTGGGTAACCGCGCCGAACGCAGTGCGGCGCCGGGTGCATGCGCGATCTAGGGAGTGCCGGATACCGCCTGGCTCTGGTTACCCCCTAGGAGTGTTATTACTGAGATACGAGTGGCAAGAGGATGAGCACATGAAGACCACCCACGTGACCGAGTCCGGTGATCGAGAATACGATCTCGAGTTGTCGATCGGGGGAATGACGTGCGCGTCGTGTGCGGCGCGGATCGAGAAGAAGCTCAACCGGATGGACGGCGTTACCGCCACAGTCAATTACGCGACCGAGAAGGCCAGGGTCAGCTTCGCCGACCGGGTTTCCCCGGAAGATCTTGTGGCGACGGTGGAGGCGACCGGATACACCGCCACCCTCCCCGTTTCCCCCGCGGACGCCGCCGGGGCGACGACGGCCGCCCCCACAGAACCGGACGAGGCCGCCGAGTGGCGGCAGCGGCTGATCGTCTCGACGGTGCTGACCGTGCCGGTCGTGCTGTTGTCGATGATCCCGGCACTCCAATTCGACAACTGGCAGTGGCTGACCTTGACCGTCGCCTCCCCCGTGGTGGTGTGGGGCGCGCTGCCGTTCCACCGCGCCGCCTGGGCGAACTTGCGGCACGGCGCCGCCACGATGGACACCCTCATCTCCGTCGGCGTCACCGCCGCCTACCTGTGGTCGCTGTGGGCACTGTTCTTCACCCACGCCGGCATGACCGGCATGCAGATGAAGTTCGACCTGCTGACCACCGGCAGCACCGAACCGCACCTCTACCTCGAAGTCGCCTCCGCGGTGACCACCTTCATCCTCGCCGGGCGATACTTCGAGGCCCGCGCGAAACGGCAGTCCGGGGCGGCGCTGCGCGCCCTGCTCGACATGGGCGCCAAGGACGTCGCCGTGCTCCGCGGTGAATCCGAGATCCGCATCCCGATCGGCCAACTTGCCGTCGGCGACATGTTCGTCGTCCGGCCCGGGGAGAAGATCGCCACCGACGGGATCGTCACCTCCGGCACCTCCGCAGTCGATGCATCCATGCTCACCGGCGAACCGGTCCCCGTCGAGGTCGGGCCCGGCGACAGCGTCGTCGGCGCCACCGTCAACGCCGGCGGTCGAATAGTCGTCCGTGCCAACCGCATCGGCGCCGATACCCAACTCGCGCAGATGGCACGACTGGTGACCGAGGCACAGAACGGGAAGGCACAAGTCCAGCGCCTCGCCGACCGGGTTTCGGCGGTCTTCGTGCCCATCGTCATCGGGCTCGCACTGCTGACCCTCGCGGTATGGCTGCTGACCGGAAACACGGTGACGGCGGCGTTCACCGCCGCGGTCGCCGTACTAATCATCGCGTGCCCGTGTGCGCTGGGGTTGGCCACACCCACCGCGCTGCTCGTCGGCACCGGCCGCGGCGCCCAGCTCGGCATCTTGATCAAGGGCCCGCAGATCCTCGAATCGACCCGCCGCGTCGACACGATCGTCCTGGACAAGACGGGCACCGTCACCACCGGCCGGATGGCAGTCACCTCGGTGCACGCCACCGAAGGGGTGTCCGACACCGAAGTCCTGCGTCTGGCGGGCGCTCTCGAGCATGCCTCCGAACACCCCATCGCCCGTGCGGTCGCCTCGCGCGCCGCCGAGGTAGGCCCGTTGCCGGAGGTCGAGGCCTTCGAAAACCATGGCGGCCGTGGGGTATCCGGTGTCGTCGAGGGTCACGCCATGCTCGCCGGCCGGAGCAGCTGGTTGCGCGATGAGTGGGCGCTCACCGCCCCCGACGCGCTGCAACTCGTTGTCGAGGAAGCCGAAAGCCAGGGACGCACCCCGGTGTGGATTGCGTGGGACGGGTCGATCCGCGCGGTGATAGTCGTCTCCGACACAGTCAAGGACACCTCCGCGGCGGCGATCGCGGAACTACGTGAGCTCGGCCTCACACCCGTGCTGCTCACCGGGGACAATCGCCGCGCTGCGCAGAACGTCGCGAACCAGGTCGGAATCGAGGAGGTGATCTCCGAGGTCCTGCCCGCGGACAAGGTCGACGTGATCAAGAACCTGCAGGACCAGGGGCGGGTGGTGGCGATGGTCGGCGATGGCGTCAACGACGCGGCCGCTCTCGCCCAGGCCGACCTGGGTCTGGCGATGGGCACCGGCACCGACGTCGCGATCGAGGCCTCGGACCTGACGCTGGTGCGCGGTGACCTGCGGGCCGCCCCGGACGCGATCCGTTTGGCGCGGGCGACCCTGCGCACCATCAAGGGCAATCTGTTCTGGGCGTTCGGCTACAACGTGGCGGCCCTGCCGCTCGCGGCGCTGGGCCTGCTCAACCCGCTGATCGCTGGCGCCGCAATGGCCTTGAGCTCGGTGTTCGTGGTGAGCAACAGCCTGCGACTGCGCCGGTTCACCCCCACCCGGTAACGACAGAGGTGGCGAACGCCGGCCGAATACGCCGGGCGCGATCGACGCCGGATCACACGCCCAGCGGCCACGTACGGGGGGTCGCCTCCACCGTCATTGGGACGCAATGCCGAAGGTGACGACGGCCACCCCCGAGTGGGCCGGCTCGGCCCGCAGAAGCGGGGGGTCATTGCGAACCCAAATCATCACTTCGGAGCCCGGCGACTGATCGCGAACGCCCGCCCCGGGCGAGGCGGTCAACAGCGAATCATGCTGCAGAACATCGGGCTTCGCTGGCGATCATCACCGCCCTGATGCGCTGGCACTGTTCGGGATCTCGGCTTCCCGCCAAGGTCCTGGTGCATGAAGTCGCCGAGATCGTCGCCAACGGCGTCCGCGCCGGACGCGCCCAGGCACTCACGCCCGCCGTTTCAGGAGATCGATCAGTCCGCCGCCGCAGTCGGGACACAGTGGCAACCGCAGCGCACGCAGTCCTCTCCAGGAACCCCGAAGTCTGGATGGGTCGAACGACCGGCGAGGGCTGGTCGGTTACCGCTGAATGGGAGCAAGCAGTGCTGGCGTTGCTCAGCGAGAAGATCATGGAATCTACGAACGACCCAGAACGGCACTCACGAATCTTCGGCATGGCCGAGCAATTTGATCGCTCGCGAGAAGGCGGAAGGGGCTTCGAAGTCGAGTACATCGGCGAGAAGTCCTATGGCGACTGGATGATCTATCCGGCCGAGAATGTCAGCGGACGCCCGAGCGCTTCCTGCGCTCGGCGCCTTCTCCATCCAATGCGCGTCGAGCAATCCCGCTAAGCGACCTCAGCCGCGTTGTCGCTCGTGGTCACAGCCTTGATCGTGGCCGGATACCAGCGGGCTTTGCCTCGGGCGGTGGCGACACCGTCGGCCATTAATCCATCAGCGATCGCCTGAAATGTCATTCCATTTGCGCGCTCAGCGACGATCCGACGGGTGATCTCGAGCGGCAGGCTAGGCGCTGCACCGAGTCGCTCTCCCCGAGCACGCTTGGCCGCCAAGGCATCACGGGTGCGTTGGCTGATCAGGCGGCGCTCGTACTGCGACCCCGAGATGATGATGTTGGCCGCCATCTCCCCCGCTGGAGTACCGGTGTCGATATCGAGGTCGGCGAAGTGCAGCGCCCAACCCTCGCGAGCGGCTTGTTCCATCAGGCCCGCACCGTCTACCACCGAGCGACTCAACCGGTCCATCTTGGCCACCAACAACCCAGCGGCGCCGCCCGCGCGCACCGCTGCCAGAGCCGCGAGTGCGGCAGGGCGACCCCTCAGGGATTTCGCACTGATGCCCTCGTCGCAGTGCTCCCCCACGATCGTCAAACCCTTGCGTTCGGCGTAGGCAGCGACAGTCGCGCGTTGGGCTTCGAGCCCGAGGCCGGAGAGCGCCTGTTCGGACGTTGACACGCGCAGGTAGGTGACCACGGTTCCAGGTGGCGATTCAGCGCTGCCACGGCGCCGCCTCCGGCGGCGGGGTATGGACTGGTTAACGACGGGCTGGCTCACTCCTCCAGTTTAACATTAAGGGACGTCAATTTTAAAACTCGTCCGGTGCCATCAGGGTGCGTCTCCGAGTAAGTCGCCGGCGATCGCGCTGAGGGCCGCCACCGCCCCCTGGAGTCGGGCGATCTCCAGCGGTGTCGCGAGGAGTTCCCCACGCTCGATCGCCTCGAGTAGGCGCATGAGACTCCAGCCGGTCTGCCGGGTTGCGTCAATCCGCTCTGTTGGAGTCAGCCCGTCGGGATCCACTGGCCCCACTTACCCGCCGTTGCACTGAGTCCGGGACCGCACGCTTCGACCAAGGCAGCGAGCATCGCCCACGACGTCTTCTCTGCCTTGGCCATGGCTCCAGCATGACCTGAGGAGGCACTCAAAAACACGCAGCCATGCCGACGGCACCGAGATCGCCAGCCGGATCTGCCGCCGCCGGTCACCGGGTAGTCGGTCATTGCGGTCATCCTCTTTGGCTGGCATCGAGCTTGTAGTCCGACTCGACCACTCCGGCGTCGGGACTGCCGGCCAGATGCCAGACGTGCTGGGAACCGGCCGGTGGAGGTCGGATGTGTAGCGACGGCAGCATCTTTGCGACGCTAGTTATTGGCCTGTTCATAGCCTGCTCAGCAATATTTATAACTCTCGCATATTGGGTGATCTACTCTCGCAGCAGGAACCGACGAGACACTGAAGGCAATTCGTAGCCGAATGCTCGCCGCGGCACACTTTTTGTCGACGACGCGTGAAAGCTGATCACTGAGCGTCGGATGAAAATGAACCCCCTCCGTTGACGCTGAGGGAGTGATTTCTGTGGAGGATTGGGCGGAGATCCGCCGGCTGCATCGGTGCGAAGGGTTGCCGATCAAGGCGATCGCGCGGGTGATGGGTGTCGGTCGCAACACGGTTCGTCGCGCGTTGGAGTCCGAGAGTCCGCCGCGGTATCAACGTCCGGAGAAGGGCTCGCTGGTCGATGCGGTCGAGCCTCAGGTTCGTGAGCTGTTGCAGGCGTGGCCGACGATGCCGGCCACGGTGATCGCGGAGCGGATCGGCTGGACACGGTCGTTGACGATTCTCAAGGACCGGATCCGTGAGCTGCGGCCGTTGTATCTGCCGCCGGATCCGGTCGGTCGCACGCAGTATCAGGCCGGTGAGCTCGCCCAGTGCGACTTGTGGTTTCCACCCACCGATATCCCTCTCGGGCATGGCCAGTGCGCTCGCCCACCGGTGTTGGTGATGGTGTCGGGGTATTCACGGGTGATCAATGCGGTGATGCTGCCCTCTCGTCAGTCGCCGGATCTGCTGACCGGGCATTGGGAGCTGCTCGCCCGGTGGGGTCGGGTACCGCGGGTCCTGGTGTGGGACAACGAGTCCGCTGTCGGTCAGTGGCGGGCGGGCAAACCCGGACTCACGACAGCGATGAACGCCTTCCGTGGGGTGCTGGGGATCCGGGTGGTGCAGTGCCGCCCGCGCGATCCTGAAGCCAAGGGCCTGGTCGAACGCGCCAACGGCTACCTCGAGACGTCGTTTCTACCGGGCCGAACCTTCACCGATCCGACCGATTTCAACACCCAACTCGCAGACTGGCTGATCCTGGCCAACGCCCGCCAGCATCGGGCGTTGGGGTGTCGACCGATCGACCGGTGGGACACCGACCGCGACGCGATGCTCCCCTTGCCGCCGGTCCCGCCGAGCACCGGATGGACCGCGACGGTGCGGCTTCCACGCGATCATTATGTGCGCCTGGACTCCAACGACTACTCCGTGCAGCCACAGGTCATCGGCCGCAAGGTACTCGTGCGCGCTGACCTGGCCACCGTGCAGGTGTACTGCGACGGGCAGTCGGTCGCCACGCACCGGAGGTGCTGGGCGCGGCACCAGACCCTGACCGATCCCGACCACGCCCGCGCCGCGACCCGGCTGCGGGTTGCTCACCGACTCGCCACGGCCACCGACGACACCGGCGTGGCCTACCGTGACCTCGCCGAGTACGACCGGGTCTTCGCCACCGGCGAGGGGGCGGTGTCGTGACCACAAAGCGCGCCGCCGCCGGCCGCGACATTGCTGCCGAACTCGCTTTCTGACGCGCGCACTGAAGGCGCCGTCGTTGGCCGACGCGATCGGACGTCTGGGTGAGCGTGCCCGCGCCGAGAACTGGACCCACGAGGAGTTCCTGGCCGCGTGCCTGCAACGCGAGGTCTCCGCCCGCGAATCCCACGGCGGTGAAGGACGCATCCGCGCCGCCCGGTTCCCGGCACGTAAATCATTGGAAGAGTTCGACTTCGACTACCAGCGTTCTCTCAAACGCGATCAGATCGCGCACCTGGGCACGCTCGACTTCGTCGCCGCCAAACAGAACGTGGTGTTCCTCGGCCCACCCGGAACCGGCAAATCGCACCTGTCGATCGGCCTTGCGATCCGGGCCTGCCAGGCCGGGCATCGGGTCGCCTTCGCCACCGCCGCACAATGGGTCGACCGGCTCGCCGAGGCCCACCACGGCGACCGCCTCCAGGACGAGCTGGTCAAGCTGGGTCGCGTCCCGCTGGTCGTGATCGACGAGGTTGGCTACATCCCGTTCGAACCCGAAGCAGCGAACCTGTTCTTCCAGCTGATCTCTGCCCGCTACGAAAGAGCCAGCGTGATCGTCACCAGCAACAAGCCCTTCGGCCGATGGGGCGAGGTATTCGGCGACGACGTCGTCGCGGCGGCCATGATCGACCGCCTAGTGCACCACGCCGAGGTTCTCTCCCTCAAAGGCGACAGCTACCGACTCAAAGACCGAGACCTCGGCCGCGTCCCCGCGACCACCAAACAACCCTAGGGAGGGGTCCAGATTCACCCGTCGAAACAGGGTCCAGATTCAGGCGACGTTGACATTTGTCGCGCCCGTTACGGTTACCCTTCGCAATTCGACTACCTATTGCCCGATCGCGCGGAGCGAATCGGAGCTGGCATAACCGATCCGTGGGGCTTGTTTCCGCCCGGGGCGACATGTGTCTTTCGGGACACGATCACGAAAGAGGCTGTTGTTGTCGGTCCGGAGCCTTGGCGCGGCTATCTCGCCATCATCCTCGTCGCCTGCTTTCTCGTGTCGAGCGCCGCGTACATCGCCCTCCGGCGCCGTCGAGCTGCCTGATTCGCGCTGCACCCGCTTTTGCCGGTCCTCGGGCCCCCATCGCGTCGGTCATGGATAGGAATGCGTCTGACATTGCGAGGCAAGGGGAACCGGCACACGTCGAGGTGTCGATCGTCGGACGGGCTCCAGTTCCGGTGACAAGACCGTCAAGAATCGGCGAACCCGCTCGCTTTTGCTCACCGGCAGCGCGAGCCCTCACCCGTGGTCAAGCCCGTGCACGAAATATCTACAAAGGGGCCGAAATCCGTTGGGCTGCAACGGCTTCCTGCGGCGATCGCGCTCGGGTGCAAGGGTTTTCGGGCCGGTGTATGCCGGCGGTGAAGACTGCCCGGTGTGAAGGGACCGGTGTCGAACCATCAGGACAGTTATCGCCGGGCCGAGCGTGCCTGGCAACTCCGCTCGATAGGTCGCACATTTCAGGAGGTGGCCGACGAGTGCGGTTATCGAACCCGAGGCGGTGTACCGGCTCGGCCGCCGCCCGAATCGCGCCGAGCTGTGGGGGGCTGGCGCGACGCCCGAGCGATGAGCGGGCCGTGTCCGCGGCGAGCGGCGGGCCGGCCGCGGAATTGCAGGGTACCGACCTGCTCGCGCGGCATTGGTCGGCGGTCTGCTCGCTTGCTTGCTACCCGGCTCTACTGGACCGGACGAGCCGACCACGCTGATGTGTGCGCTGCGCTGGGGTTGCCGGATCGGGCGCACGCGGCGGTGTAGTCAGCGCGAGGCTGTGTGTCGGGCGAGTCTGCCGCCGAATGGTGAAGGCACGCAACCGACGAAACCCCGCAAAGACAGGGCGGCGGTCACAACGGTCGGCGACTCGACGGGTCCATGACCGCGGCGGTGACGGTCGTCCAGTCGAGCGCGAGGCGTCGGCAAAGTCAGAGGAGCGCACCGAGTGCTTACAACCCGGGAATCATCCCCGGGTAGAGGAAGACGTTCGGCGCGGGTGTGCTGGTAACAATCGGGCCGAACGCGCCCATATTGAACACTTTCTGCAGCTTGTGCGGGGCGCCGGTCGGGTCCGCCTGCCAGCAGTCGGTGTCGACGACGTAGCCAGTGCATATGACCGTGGTGGATCGGCCGTACGGCGAGATCACCCGCGTGATGTTGATGGACGGGTTCCAGAAGTTGGGCTGATCCGGTGTCAGCATGTACCCCGTCGCATCGATGGGCCGGACCGGCGAGCCGGGACCTGGGTCCACCGGCCACGAGTCGGCGTGGGCCGTTCCGACACCGAAGATCAGGCCGGCAGCCAGGACTGCGATCACGGCAGCAATACGACGCATTGGATTAATTCGCCGCATTGGATTCTCCTTCGGCGGGGTGGTGGTTAGCCGGGTTTTTGAATCCGGCACTCTATTTGTCGGGAATGGGTCAGCATGCGTTTAGCCCATGGGCCCGTGACCTGGGTGTGATTGCCCTCTCACGCAGACGATGAATCGTTGCTTCTGGTGATGCTCGGACTGTTTTCAGCGCCGGTCGGTCCCGAGGGATCGAGGCTGACCCAAGGCCCGTGCTGCCTCCACGATGAGGCACGTTCGTTAGCAGAGGTAACCGGCGGTAACAGCGCCTGCCCGCGAACTATCCCACCCCTGATTCTGTGGTGTCAGTTGTGGCACGGGTTATTGGCTCCGCCGCCACCGGCTCCGGCTGGGGGGCCAACTGGGGCGCCGCCACGGATTGGGCCGTCGACGGGTGTTGCGGTCCCGATTGGGTACACGAAGTGGCCCGGTCCGCCGCCCGGTTGCCCCCCGCCCACGATGGCGGGGAAGTTCCATGGCAGCTTGATCAGTTTGTGCGCGTTGCAGGCTAGATCGGCCTGCCAGCATTCGTTCAGGACGCCGTGGAATCCGTTGCACAGAATCAGGGTCCTGTTGCCGTACGGCGAGGTCAGTCGGTTTTGGTTGACCAGCGGATTCCAGTAGGCCGGATCGCTCGGCGTCAGGAAGTTCGTCGTCGGGACCGGGGTCGAGTACGACGGGTAGTCCGGAATGGGTGGCCACTCGTCGGCATGTGCCACCGCGGTCCCGGTGAGCACCATGCCCAGCGCGGCCGTGCCGAGCATCGCGCTTCGCGCCAGGCGTGAGATCGTTGTACGCATTGCCCACCTCCCCTGTCGGACATCCTTTTTGGAGAGGGTAGATCGGTCCGGGGGAAGTTGGAGCCATATTGCACGGGCCGGATTTGCGACGGCCGCCGCGACTCGCCGCCTGCGAAACCCTCAAGTGCGCTTTAGGTCCGAGGCGCAATCGATGACATGGCGCGGCCGGACGTGCCACCCACACCACTGTCGTTTCAGCGTTGTCAGCGATCGGAATGCCTGGCTCTGCCGAGGCCGCGGGTTACGGTCTGGCGGTGAATCTCGTTGACCGGTGCGGCCCGACCGTTGCCGCCCTGATCGGTGGTGTGCTCGCTGCCTTCGCGCTCCGCGAATCGGAGGTACTCGACCACACCATCGCCGCCAAGGACGGTCTGAGCGGGGTGCTGGTCACTCCGCAGTGGTCCGGAACCGTCGCAGCAGTCGTTGCCGTTGCCGTGCTGGCGGTGCTGCTGCGGTTGCGTTCCGGGATCGGCGCAGCCGCAACCGCCCTCATGGGCGCCGCAGCGATCGGCCTCCCCGCTGTTGTGGCGGTGTCGACCGAACCGGGCTTGACCCTGAACGCGGTGGGGGCCGGCCTGATACTCGGTGCGGCGGCATATCCGACTGCCGGGCGACGGGCACCGCTGATTGCGCTGGCTCTCGGTGTGCTGGCGGCGACAACGTTCTTCGCCGGGGCCCGCTTGTGGAGGGTTCCGGCGCAACGATGGTCGGTCGCCCTGCCCGGCGATCCGTTCTACGTTCCGGCGACCGTGCCGCTGCCCATCCTGGCTGTCGCCGTGATCGTTCTCGGCGGAGTTGCACTCACCACCCGTCCCGACGAGCGTGCTGCCGAGGTTCGGCCGGCGATCGTCGGTGGTGCTCTGCCGGTGGTGTTCCTGTTGCTCTACACCGTGCTGGGAACGACCGAGTCCGGCCCGGTGTCGTGGACGGTCGCGGTTGGGATCGCCGTCGCGGCGACCCTTGCCGGGGCATGGTTACTGCCCGCCCCTGGGGGGCGCGTGCTGCTGGTGGGGTTGGCCGCGGCCGCTGCAACGGTCGGCCAAGTGCACTACGCATCGGGCGCCTGGTGGTGGGTCCTGGCAGGTCTCATCGCGTTGGTCGCCGGGGTGACGCTCGGGCGGCGGTATCCGATGTCCACGGTGGGGATGGTTCTCCTCGTCCTGGTCACGGCCACCGGACTGCTTCCGGACAGTGGCATCTTCGACCTCTTGACGATCACGGCCTACACCCTGGTGTTGCCCGGTGCGCTGGGGTTGTCCGTCGCCTCCGTCCTGTCGACCACTCCTCCGGACGCACCGGTGGTGGTCAGCGCCGCGATGTTGCCGTTGACCATGACGTTCTTCGCCGTCTCCGCGCCACTGGCCGTCAACGACTACGGCTGGTCGAACGGCTACCGGAGCTCCGAATCGGGACCGGCGGTCGCCGTCGACTCGCCGCTGCCCCTTGGTGTCGTCGTCGCGACCATCACCGCCACCCTCGCCACGCTCGCCTTTGCCCGGCGCTCGGACCCCGATCGCGTCGGTGTGCTCGTCCAACGCGGAGGCCGATAACCTCCGCATGAGGACCAGGGTTGTCCGGCGGTCGGTGTCGTGGCTCCGATAGGCCACAGGCACACCCTGGTGCACTCGCGTCGTTGCCATAGGCTTGTCCCATCCCTGCACATCGTGGGTCATCGAGAGCTCCTTTCGGCCGGACCGAACAAGAAGGCATCGAGGCCTCGACCGCCGGGACAATGGTCAAATGCCGGTGTTCTCAAGCATCCGGATCGTCCTTGGCCGCTACCGCTTCTTCGAGCTCCGCGATGCGGCATCTCAGGCGGTCGAGTGTCCCACCTATGTTGACGATGAGTTCGGCGTTGCTCTCCTGCATAGGGGCAACGCCCATCAGGTCGTACAGTTCGCGCCACAACCGGTTGAAGGATGCGCGTTCACCCGCGAGTTTCGCCTCGACCATCAGCAGTTGCACTCCGGCAGGGACCTGCCGTTTCACCTCGTACCCGTGGGGCGGGGGTTCCTGACCTTGCCACGGCGACCACTTCGACCGCAGGTCCACTTCACCTGTCTTGGCGAGGCGCTCCAGGAGTTCGCGGCACGCTGTGGGTGAGGCGAAGACGGTGTCGAGGCATCGGTGGTAGTCCGGGGGCTGCATTTGCTTGTGTTCGGTCATCGGTGATCGCTCCCGTGTACTCCGTCCAAAGACGAAGAGGCAGAGTTTACAGCGGATCCGACGTTTATGGGAGTCCGATCATGCGGCAAAGCCCTCACCGCGCTTCGATGTAGAGTTGCCCGTCGTCGACCGATTGGTCGAACGCCAATTCTCCGAACTCATCCCGGGCCGCGATGTACTCGGCGAACTCGCGGATTGTTACCAGTCTGCTACACGACGTTCGCAACAGGTTTGGGCGCCTCCCGGCCTGCAGCGTGTCGGGCTACCCGGCCAGCACCGACGGAGGTCTGCAGGACGAGCGCTTGTCTCGTCGGTTGGAGCGGACCTCGTGGCGGTTGTGGCCTTGTTTCGATCTGCGTCAGCGGTCGGTCACGGTGTCGCCGGGTCATCGGACAAGTTGAGTGGTTGGAGGGTTCCGTCGGGGTGTACGACGCGGATGCCGTGGTGGTCGGTGATCCAGATGCTGCCGTCGCCGGTGGTGGTGACACCGGGTTGGGAGTCGTTCACCGCTATAACCGTCGTCGGCTCCAGGGTGACCGGGTCGAGAAGCGCGAGCAGCCATTTGCCCGCATCTCGGGGTGGCAGATCGGCGGGACCGCGCACCGGCCACCAGCCGCCGGTGCCGTCCGGGCGATGCATCGTCAGCCAGATCCGGTGACCGGCCTGCCCGCCGCTCGGAAGGACTGGGCGGGGGAACGTGTGTACCAGCGCTGCTGTCGAATCGTCGCCCACCCCAAAGATCGATCGGCGGGTGAGGAGCAGCAGCGGATCGTCAAGCGCGAACACGGGATACGCGTGGCGTTCCTCGATCCAGAAGCCCGACCCGACGCTCACCTGGCCATCGAGAGTCACAGTGGCGATCCGGAACTCCACCGTGCCCTCGTTGGGCTCCCGGATCCGGAGTAGCACAGCGAATCCGGTGGCCGTGGCAATGAGCGACTGGACCGCTCCGTCCGGCAGGTCGACCGGCACCGTCGGTGCGTCGGGGCGCAGAATCCGGGCCGGCCGCTCGGTCAGTTCCACCGGTATCACCTGGGCGGCCTGCGCGTCGACCTGCAGGCCGGGGAGGGTGCGGTCCACGGCAAGCAGGATGTCGCCGTGGGAAACGGCCCGCCACGCCGCCCGATCGTCACTGCGCCGCGATTCGACGCTCCCGTCCGGGCGCAGCACGCAACGAAAGACACCGTCGATACCGGTGATCCAGCAGCCGCCCGAGTCGGCGAACACGCGGCGCCACGGACCGGTAGCCAACGCAGGTGCGGGAAACACGTGCTCGCTGACCACCGGCGCATGCGCAGCCTCGCGGACACGTGCCAGCACCGGGAGTTCCCGGTCCAGAATCCACAGATCGGTCCCGAATCCGCTGACGGCGCCGGGCCATATCCGGGGCCGCAGCGCGGCGGGCGGTACGTCGTCGAGATCGAGTTCGACGAGCACCCCGATATGCCGATCGACCACATCACCGTCGCCGAGATCGGTGGTCTTTTCGAACCACCTTGGGGCCGTGTCGATATCGGTGTAGCGGCGGGTTCCCGGAACAGCTTTCCAGCCGCCGCGGGCGTCGTCGACCCGACGGATCGTGGTGGTGATCAACCGCACCCGGGTGATCCGTCCGCGGACCGCGTGCGCACGGGAGTTGCAGTCGACAGACAGGGTCCCGGTGACCTCGACCTGACCGATTACCGGCCGCTCCGTGTGCCAGATCGCGCTCCAGCCGTCCCCTCGCAGGATGATGGTCCAATCGGGACGACCGTCGCGGCCGACCGTGGGAGACCGATCGATCAGCGGATCGGCGACCGCCCACAGCGCGCTCGCCTCGGGATGATCGCGATCCGGGGTGGCGCCCTGCTGAAACACCAGCCACGTCGACAACACCGCACCGACAGCCGGCGGATCGAGTCCGCCGTCTTCGATGGTCCACCCGTCCACCACCACCCAACCTCGACGACGACCGTGGCGGCGTCCTGGCCGATTGCTATTGAAGGCGACACCCACCGATGCCAGCGCTGTCGTCCGCTAGTCTCGCTGAAACGCCGCGGGATGGTTCGTAGCATGGTGACGTAATCGAGAACCACCTCTTGAGGTCCACACACTCGAACTTGGCCGTACCGCACAATGGCCGCGCTGCGCCGCGACTTATCCAATCAGGCTGGAACTTTCGCGAATGTCGTTTTCGAGAGGGAGAACGAGGTGGTGATCTCGATGCCGACCAGTCCGACTCCGTCGAATGACAATCCCGCCTCAACAGTGAAGGCGACCGATAACCCCAACGCCACGGTCGTTCCGGGAAAGATGCGTTCGGATCGCGAACAGATCCCGGGAGGGTTTTCCAAGCTCGATGCCGATAAGGCCGAGACTATGGAAGCCGCCGGAGCGGGCAATGGCGCGGCCGGGGTGTTTGTGACGCCGGGATGCCAGGTCTATTGGCCGGCGCCATATGAGGTCTGTGGGGCGATCAAGGACAAGTACAACTCCCTCGGGGGCCCAAACAGCTTTCTGCTCTGGCCCACCACCAACGAGTTGACCAACCCCGACAACGTGGGCAAGCGGTCGGTGTTCCAGAACGGCCCGATCTACTGGGCGCCGCGGTCCGGGGCGCACCCTGTGGTCAACCACTTCTTCGCTGCCTGGCAGCGCAATGGGTGGGAGGCCGGCTGGTTGGGCTACCCCACCACCGACGAGATCCCCGCGGCCGAAGGCGGACGCCGCCAGGAGTTCAACCATGGTGCTATCTACTGGCACTTCAACGAGGCCTACGCCGTTGGTGGGGCGATCCGCGACAAGTGGAACCAGCACGGAGCCGAAGGCGGGCATCTGGGCTATCCGTCCTCCGACGAACTGCCGCTGGCCAAGTACAACGGCCGGTTCAACAACTTCGACGGCGGCGCCATCTACTGGTCCACCGTCACCGATGCGCACTCGGTCGATCTGGTCATCGCTACTGTGTGGCGGTCCCGCGGCTCCGAAGCTGGCCAACACGGCTACCCGGTCACCGACACTTACGCAGAACCGGGCGGCCAAGGCTGGCTGGCCCAGGACTTCGAGGTTGACCGCATCGCCTTTTACCGGCCGTTCTGACCACCCACGCCACCTCCCAGGAGCACGCGATGATCCCCCCGCCTACGCACCACCGCCCTGACAGCGGTCGCGATCACCGAACTTGCCGCCGCAGCCTTCAGTCCGGCCGCCAATGCCGAACCGAGTGTCACTCCTAAGGAACCGCCGCCGGCCACAGCTTGCACCGACTACGCCCGAAAGAATGCTCCGCAGGGCTACAACTGTCTCTGCATCGGCAACCTGGCCACCTTTACCGAAGACGTAGGCCGCGACAAAAAACGAGGGCCACGCCGCCCTGCCCTACCCGTCGTCACCGACACGCTACTTCTGGGACATCCACGACATCTTCGCCGCCGCCGAGGGCCACGGGTGGCTCAGTGTGGTCGGGTCCGCGCAGTCCGACCGCGCCACCTGCGACACCGGGCTGTGGAAGTTCATCGCCGGCGACACCGATATCTGACACGACACGGCGTGGCGCAGCGGAGACGGCTTCGCAACTCAGGCCTGGAACAATCAGTCTGTCAGTCGGGCTTCTGGCTCTTGAAATACGCGCTCCCGGACGGGTCGATGCCGCGCGGCGGCACCTCACGCAATACGTTCAGGATCCTGCGCCAACGGCTCCGTTCAGCAGTCAATGCGGTCTCGGCCCCTTGTCGGATCGCGATCGCAACCTCCGTCCCCCCATCGGGATTCGGGTCGCTCACCCGGAACCGCTCAATTTGTGTCCGGCCCTGCTCGATCTCGCCCTCGATCGCGGCCAACACTCCCTCGGCCGCGTCGATCAAGTCCCGCGTGATCGGCAGCGCGGCCGCGAACCTCTCACCAGCTGCCTGTAAGTCCTTGCCCTGTCCCAACACGCCCACATTGTGCGAGCGAACGCCTTCGTTGGCAATCCGTTCCGAGGACCGACTCAGTCGCCGATGTAGCCGGTCTCCGGGTTGATCAGGTCGAGAAAGTTGCGGATCGCGCTCCGATGGTTGTCCACCGATTGCGGTGGAATCACCGCATTCGGATCGCCGGCCACCCGCACCGAACTTGAGAAGCCATACGGATTCGGGCCGGTTTCCCACTCGTAGTCATAGACATTGTCCTCGTCGGGCCGGATCGTCACCATGAACGTTTCACCGTCGACTGTCAACCGAAACGGTCCATCCGCAGCAACCGGGCAAGCGTCACCCGGCAGCTCGTCGCCATCGATACCCATGTCCCCACCCATAACCCTTTCCGCGGCCGGCGTCCACAGGGGGTGTAGCACATCCGGCCACTGCACCTCCCAGTCGACCGTCTGGTCAGCCCTGGTTCTTGGCGGTTCGGGCGGCCAATTGTGTGTCCTCCCAGCACCAAGGCACCCACGTTCTCAAGGCGCGGACAACGCTTGTCGGTTGGCAGCGTGCCGGTGCGGGCCGCGGTCCGTGGCTACCCGTCAAGCGGGTCAACGGAAGACTCCCGGACTCGGCGTCATATCCCGAACTCTCCACCTGATCGATTCGGAAGACGCCCCATAGCCGGGACTGGTCGGTGATCTTCACGCACCGGCGAAACGGTATCGGTCTACGACCGCGGTGGGAGGTTCTCCATGGCGGCAGATGTAAGCATCGGCGATCTCGGTGACATCGAGCTCTGTTCGCCCGACACGCACGACGGGGTGTCCATTCGGCCACACGCACCAGCGTGCTCCCTCGACGTTCGCGACCAGTACCTGCCCGAACAGCAGGGCAACCTCGCCGCCCAACATGTGGCTCAGCTCCTCGTCGTCCAGTGCTTCCTCAAGTCGGCGCTCGACGGCCACCAACGCCTCACGCGTGTTGCCGCAGGGCTCACCTCGGTCTGCCAGCCACTGTGAAAGTTCGTCAGGTTGCAGCGGGCCGAGGCCGCGTCGATCTCGCCATGCGCGCCCGGTCCGTACAGAACCAACCCACGAGCGATGCCGTAGCGGGGACCGACTCGCAAGAGGTGTTGGACGAAACGCGGTAGTCGGGAGCTGACCGCAGTGGGCAGCATCATGTCCAGAGTCTCCGCCCACACCTCACTCCGTGATCGCTTCACGCCTGCCACGATATGGTCCTTGTGAACCGCCTGGCATCACGGTGCGCAGCCAGCCCGCAATCGAGTGTGGTGAAGCGGACCCGGGAGGGTCGACCAATCTGCCCAGTGTCAACGGCAGCCGAAAATTGGTCTGCCCATTTCCGTGACAGTGCAGCGCCGCAGAGCCGGACCGAGATCCGCCGGCGGCCTCACACGCGATCGCGGTGCCATGTCCATATGCACCAGGCGAGCCCCGCCGCCGATAGGACCGGCAGCAGTCGACTCATCCGATGCCAGATAGTGATCTGGTGGTATTGCTCGCTCGTCAGGAACTGCGTGGCAGGAGTACTCGGAGCGAACAGCTCCCACCACACTCCCCACACCGGTCACAGCCTGAGGCCACAGCGTGAAGGCACCGACCGACGCGGCGACCGCAAGGCAGGTGGCCGGCAACGCCACCCAGAACCAAGGAAATCCCGGTGTGCGTTTCTCGGTGTGCACGCCGAGGCAGGACCACACCTGCAACCAGCGCTGCAGCTCCGAGCGCGAAGATCACCAACCACACCACAATGCCGACCGTAGGGGTCTGGCGTGGCGGTTGGCGATGCGACACCGGGCGTAACGGCTGCGCGTCCGGAGACGACTGTCTGGCGAGTGAGCGAAATGTCCCCGGCGGGGCGTTGATCGCTGAGCCAATGGGCAGGGTTGGAGACCACGACGATGGGCAAACGCAGGTTGTCGCCCCTAGGCGCCTTGGTGCTGGTGGTAGCGATCGCTGCGGTGGTTGCGTTGGTTGTCGTTGTCGTGCAGGAGGTTCGGCGCCCGCCCGGGCCGGACTGCCTGCAGGTCGACCCAGCACTGGTCGCCGCTATTGCCTCGCGCCCGAGGGACGACCCGATCCGCCCAATCGCGGCGCGCGCGGTCCGCGATCGGTGGGTCAAGGGGCGAGCCTCGTTCACCTACGAGGACTACTACGTCATCGCTATGGGCTTCGTCGCCCCGGACGGATCGACCAACCAAGGAATATGGGTACTGGGCACTGACGCCGACGAGCCGGAACACGATGCCCCGCTGGCCGTTTCCGGACCGATCGACGGCATGAATAGCACGGTGGAGCCGGTGAATGATGCCGCCCGTCGATGGACGAACTGGCCGGGCCACGACATACCCCTCACCGGTCAGGATCGTTCCGTCCTCGACGTCGGTCAATGCCGATGACCAGGTGCTGCACCGCCCCGACGACAGGGCCGCAGAAGGAAACGCGATGAACGCGGCAGCGCCGTCTCCACCCCGCTGGTGGCGGGTCTCGATGGGCGTCGCCCTCACCGTTCTCGTGTCGGTCGCCTGCGGGGTCGTGCTGTGGGCCTCCGCGGCCCCGGTGGTGGACTTCGTGTACATCGTGCTCGCGGGGTGGGCATTGCTGTTCCTCGGTATCGCGTGGCTGGTCCTCGCATTGATCGGATTGCTTCGTTACCGCGCCTACCGGGCGAGCCTGATCGCCCCGGTGCTGGTGCTGACCACGGCGGCGTTGGTGGTGTTTTCCGTCCCCTCGTGGATCGGGTTCCAGGTTTCGAAAGGCGGCCTCGCGGACGCCGCCGCCGAGTGCCGCGACTCCGTCGAGAAAGTGCGGATCGGCGTGTACGAAGTGTCGAGGATCGCGCACCGGGAGGAGGGCTGCCTGTTCTACACACAGGGTGGACTGATCGACTCCGTGGGCGTCGCATATCTGCCGGGCGGCGCGCCATACCTCGGTAGGCCTCGCCACGACGGCGAGATCGGATACAGCCATCTCGATGGCGACTGGTACCGCTTCGTCGAGGCGTTCTGATCCACCCGGGACCCAGGGTGCCACCGCGAGAGCGACGTTGTGGCCGTGTCGCTTCTCGCTCACCCCGTGTTAGAGGCGAATGATCATGCGGTTCAGTTCTTCTGGCGGTGGGATGGTCAGGACACGCTGCTCCCGGGCCAGGCCGATGCCAGGAGTATTCGAGTGTGAGTGAGGTGCCGCCCCCTCCAGTCGTGCCCGCCCCGGGTACGCCTACACCGCAACAGTTGAGCGCGCTGTACAACGCCGCACGCGATTTCGACATTCGCGTCGAGGACCGTGCCCACCTGTTCCAAGGTGATCCCGCACAGAACGAGCAACTTGCGCAACGCTTTGCCGGCGGCAGTCAGGACGTGTTCCGGATCGAATTCACCGGCGCCACCGACAACCGGGACGGAACCGTCACAGCCTCAGGCAATGTCTCGTACCCGAAGCTGTCCGAACCGCAGTCCACGAGTGGGGTGCCATTCGTCGCCGATAACGGTGTCTGGAAGATACAGCGCGACTTCGCCGACTTCTCACCGCGCCACCCCCGCGATACCCCGAGGGTGGGTCACGATGGGGACTGTCCGATAAACGGTGGATCGATCCCGCACCAGGCTCGTCCCTGTGCGTGGCCCGTCCGAGCGGGTTCCCGTACCGGCTCTTGCGCTGGCTTGGGTGCGGGGCTTGGCTCCTGCACCGGCTTGCGTATCGGCGTTGCTGGCACCCGTATGACTCGGCGCCGCGGTATCCCGATGTCACCCATTGGAGTTCCTCGTCTCTGGTGATGGATAGAGTCCGATCATCACGTCTCGGTCGAAGAACCGGCGTGTGCCTGGGGCACTGGCCGCACACGCTGCGACCAGTTCGGGGGCGTCCTCTGCGCACCACCACGCCACGATCTGCGCCGCGTTGGCCTTCACCCCGTTGGAACCCTCGATGGTCAGGCCGTCCATCCGGACGACCGCGACGATGCGGCGGGCGAAGTCCAGGTACTGGTTGAGCAGTTCCTCGACTGTCCAGAAGGCGTAGACGCCGCACGTGCAGTCGCCTGAGGGCACCTCATGGTCGGCGTCCTCGGGGCGGGCCAGGCAGATCGCCTCGCACTTGCCGTCCTCCCAGTGACTGCCGCGCTTCACGATGGAGGTCAGCCTGCCGTCTACGGCCTTGAACGTGCGTAGTGCGTAGGCGTCACCGACCTCGATCTCGGTGGGCAGTTCACTCATCGTCGTCCTCCACCGTTGTCACCGTTGTCACCGTTGTCACCGCTTGGCGGCGGGTAGCGAAGCCAGGCATCGGCGAAGGAGTATCGCTGGTATCCCTTGAAGGTCTTCGTGCCGTCACGGAAGGAAACGGGACCGACTCCGTAGCCCTTGAGGATTTTCGCCATCTTGATTCCGGCGCGTTGTGCTGGGAGTTTCGACCAACCGAACTCTCCGGTGTCGTCCAGCTCCTTCACCAGTTGTCGACTGGAAATGTGGCCGATTCTGAGGCGGTCGAAGATCGCCTGGATTTCCCACAGCAGCTGCATGCCCTCGCTCGGCATAGCGTTCACTCCAGCAGCGGTGACAGCGGTGACAGCGGTGACACGCGCCGGCTCGGGCCAGTGCCCACCGGCCAGTTCGGCCACCGCCAGCAGCGGCTCCCACACGTCGGCGTCACGGTCCTCGATGCCCTTGGGCAGCACCGGGCGATCCAGCCCCACGAATTCGATGGCGTGGCTGTGGACGAGCTCGGCCCAGCACTGCAACAGCCAGCGCAACGGCTCGGCCTCGGCGGCACTGGTGTGGCGATTCCACCGCTCGATATTGTCTTCCGGTCGGCGGCGTTGCATCGGGATGGCGATACTGCGGGTGCGGATGGTGGCCGGCACATCGTCAACGGCCATCTTCCCAGCCAACGCCACCGGGCTGTAAACCTGGAATCGCTTGGTCTTCTGGCCCATCTTGCGTGCAACCGTCTCGCTGCGGTCGTGACCGGCGTTGATCAGGCGGCGCATGTCCTCGTTGCGGATTTTGCCTTCCTCGGCTGTGCCGAAGACGGTGTCGAACTCATCGAACAGAACTGTCGGCCGACCACCCTTGAGCTCCAGCGCCTCGTCTATCGAGTGATACAGCGCAGCCGGTGTCAGGTCCGCGACGTGATCCGGCCGTGGCACAAGATGTTTGGTGACCGTCAGAGCACGGGTCTTGCCACAGCCCGCCTCCGGTGAGGTGAACAGCAGCCGCGGCGTGTGCTCCCAGCAGTCCATCAGCCAGGTGTGTGCGCACCACAGCACCAGCGTGTGACGGGCCTGCTCGCTGGGGAGGGCGAGGAACCGGGCGACGAAGGCGTCGATGACATCGAGCACGTCCGAACCGATATTGGGAGCGTCCACATGGGTCGCTCCTGCCCGGATCAGATACTCGATCTCACGCGCCAGGCTGTCGCACACTGGCATCGCGTCAGCGTTCACGGCGACCTGTACTCCTTGCATTGGCAACCCTCGGGTGTGCCGGCGCCATTGTCGATCCTCGCCAGGTGCTCGGCGAAGCCGATCTCGACACGGTCGGCCCAGCGCCAGGCCCGCAAGCAGAGCCGGTCTGCTTGTCAGGGCGGGTCTCGTCATGTCGCGGACTCAACGGAAACGCCTTCCTGTGATGCAGAATCTCTGATGGGCAGGCCCAGGTCCTGTGGCCATGCAGGGGTTCACCGGCTCGGCATGGACGCCATCGGGTCGCGTGTTGTCGTAGTGGTTCGATAGGCCGAGGTTCTCCAGCACGTCAATGTCCTGGCTGGACATGTGGGGCCAACCGTCGCCGTTCATGTCGCGTCACCCCCTCCTGATGCTCCGCTGAGCCGATCCATATACGCCTCAAGTGATTCCGACGTGACGAATCCACGCCGGCCAATGTTGACTTTGACGATTTCGCTGCGCTTGATCAGCTCGTAGACGGTCGTGTGTCCGATGTCGCCGAGTAGGTGGCGCGCTTCGGGAATCGACACCAGCCGCTTGACTCCGGTCTCCATATCCGACCTACCTCTGTTTGTTCGTCTCCGCTGGTACATCGGCGGACATTGACAGAATGCAGAGATAAGAACAGAGTTACAACGTTCCGGATGCGTACTTTTCGGGAGGTTTAGGAATGGCTGCCAAGCTCGTGATGGGACCGATCACAACCGGGTACCAGGCCGATGGGCACACGGTCGAAATTGCTCAGTCGGGCGATCGGAAGACACTTAAGCATGTGTCGGACGGGTCTGAGGTAATCGAGGGCGTCGCGGTGCCGACGTGGATCGAATACACCACGACCGGCGGCGCCGACCCGGACATGCGCATGCGGGTCGAACTCCGGGACGGCTCGCCCGAGATCGTTGAACTGGCCTGGACGTCAAAGCCTCAACAGAGCGTGATTCGTCAGAAGCACTTGCGCCGGGTCGATCTGGCTGACCTGATCAACAACCTGGTCGTGAGCACCATACGTAACCCACTCTTCCCTCGGGATGCCGAGAACCGCCCGGACCCTTTCGACTTCGGAACAGATGGCGAAAATTTTGAGGAGTCCAAGCGGATGGCCCAGAAATTCGTGGAGCGGCAGCGGCTCCCACGCGAGCGTCGGGTAATGACCCCTGAATTTCTGCGATCGGTTGCCGAGGTCTATCGGATGAACATCGATGGCGCGCCCACGAAGGCAGTCGCGAAGGTGTTCAACGTGAAGGACCGGATGGCCTCGACGTACGTCGACCGCGCGCGACAGGCGGGATTCCTGCCACCGACCAAGCAGGGCCAGAAGAAGGCGTAGGAGGGGCGAACTTGGCGAACGCGAACGGCGAGGGCAGCATCTACAAGCGGATGCGCGACGGGCGGCAGACCGGGTACGTCGGGGCTGTCAGCTACACCGACGTTACAGGCCAGCCCAAGCGACACACGGTGTACGGCAAGACCCGCACCGACGTGCGCGAAAAGATGAGGCAGGTCCGCGAACGGCTGGACAACGGCACCACGGTCAAGGACTCCAAGCGCACACTTGCAGATTGGCTCGCCCACTGGCGGGCCAATACGCTGGCCGCGTCCGATCGCAAGGAATCAACGAAAGAGCTGTACGCGAACCTGTGCCGTCGCCACCTAGAGCCAGCACCGTTCGGGACGATCAGACTCAACAATCTGAAGCCGAGCGACGTCGAGGGTTTGGTGCTGGCGATGCGCGCGAAGACCAAGCCGGCCGCGACGGACGGGGTCGAACCCATTCGGGCGCTATCGGACGCGACGATCAGGCAGGTCTACACCGTCCTGCGGGCGGGCCTCGACGGTGCAGTGCGTGATGGCCTGCTGGCGAAGAACCCCGCCGCGGCGGTCAAGCGCCCGGGTGTCGCCCGCAAGGAAGCCAAGCACGCCAGTGCAGTCGACGTATCCAAGCTGTTGATGTGCGCCGACGGGCTGCGGTATCGCAACGCGATGGTGCTGATCGCGTTGTCGGGTATGCGACGCGGTGAGGCGCTCGCCCTGTACTGGTCGGACGTCGACCTTGACGCCGGAGTGGTTGCAGTGCGCGGCACCCTTGGCCGGGTCGGCGGCAAGCTGATCATCACGGAGCCGAAGACGGAACGGTCACGGCGGTCGGTGCCGTTGCCTGCTCCCGCGGTGGCCATGCTGCGGTCACACCGCGTCAACCAGGACGCCGAACGGCTTGCGGCGGGCGACCAGTGGCAGGAAAGCGGTCTGGTGTTCGCCACCGAGTTCGGCACGCCGGTAGACCCGCGCAACGTCCTGCGCACGGTCCAGATCGCAGCCCGGAAGGCAGGCATGTCAGACATCGGTGTGCACACCTTGCGACACAGCGCGGCCGTGGCATGGCTGGAGTCCAGCGTGCACATAAAAGCGGTGGCCGACTTGCTCGGACACTCGTCGATCGCCATCACCGGCGACATCTACGGGCACACCAGCGACGACGTCGCAAGGGCTGCCGTCGATGCCTTGGCTGATCACCTCGGCATTCTGGACTTCTGACGAACCGTTGCTATCCGCGTTGCTATCCACACCCCCGGGGGCATAAAAAACCGGCTTCGGATTTCTCCAAAACCGGCCTTGAACTGCAGATTTATTGGTCGGGCTGACAGGATTTGAACCTGCGACCACTTGACCCCCAGTCAAGTGCGCTACCAAACTGCGCCACAGCCCGTCCACGCCATTTCTGGCGCTCGATGAGGTTACCCCAGGGGTACCTGCGTGTGCGAATCGGCTGGTCAGGGGCGTTTGGTCACAGTCGCTGCAACCTGCGCGACCGCGCGCGCTTCGCCGCTCACCGCGAACCAGATATCGACAATGTCGCCCGCCCGACGGGTCACCAGCTCGACCTTGTCTCCGCCCATCAGCGGCTTCGTGTATTCGATGATCACCCGGTACGGCACGGTAGTGATGTCACGATGCAGCGAGAGGGCTTCCTCGAGACCGCTGAGATACACCGAGTTGTTGACGTGGCCGAGTCGGTCGATGTCGGTGACCCGCAACGGGAAGTCCCCAGTCTGCACGTCGTCTTCCGCGGTCGCCGGAAGCGGATCGGTGAGCACCGCCTTCCAACGCAATCGGTGCTCATCCGTGGAAGCGAGCATGGGCCCAACGAACGCGTCGGTCATCCGCGCCGGCATGCCGGTTTCCTCGCTGAAATGGATGAGGAATGCCTCGGTTTCGACCAGTCCCCCGTTGCTGCCCTTGATCTGCACACGCATGTTGCACCAACGATTCGAGGTGGCATTACACCAGCGGCGCAGGGTCGCGCGCTCGCCGAATTCGACGGGCTTCAGGATGTCCATCACGGTGCGGCGCACCACCCACGCACGATGCAGTTCACCGTCCGGCATCACATCGAGGTGTTCGTACCCGATGTCCTGCAGGTACCGCGCTACTGCGTCGAGCAGGAGCCGCTGATCCGCGTCCGTGTCAGCCAGCCGGACCGGCCACCCGGTCTCGTAGAACTCCACATCAGTGGGTAACTCGGTCAGCACCGGGGGGATAACCATGACTCGATCGTGCCAGGCGGTGCCGCGACCGAGCGTCAACTTCGCGGATCGGCTACTTCCGCCGGTCCCGCTTCTCCCGCACCCGCACCGAGATCCGCACCGGGCTACCGTCGAAACCGAACTCCTCACGCAGCTTGCGCTCCAGGAACCGCCGGTAACCTGCTTCCAGGAAACCCGTTGTGAACAGCACGAACGTCGGCGGCCGGGTCGCCGCCTGGGTCGCGAACATCACCCTTGGCAGCCGCCCACCGCGAAGCGGCGGCGGGGTGGCCGCGACGATCTCTTTCAGCCAGGTGTTGAGCCGGCCCGTCGAGATCCGCTTGTCCCAGGATTCCAGCGAGGTCTCCAGCGCGGGCACCAGCTTCTGCACGGCCCGGCCGGTCTGCGCGGAAATGTTGACCCGTTGCGCCCACGGCACCCGCAACAGGTCCCGGTCGACCTCGCGCTCGAGCTGATGACGCCGGTCCTCGTCGACCAGATCCCACTTGTTGAACGCGATCACGAGTGCCCGTCCGGCATCGGCGATCATGCTCAGCACCCGCTGATCCTGCTCCGTGATCGGTTCCGAGGCATCGATCAACAGGATCGCGACCTCGGCCGCCTCGATCGCAGACTTGGTGCGCAGCGACGCGTAGAACTCTGCCCCGCTGGCGTGTGCAACCCGCTTGCGCAGACCGGCCGTATCGACGAAACGCCATGTCTTGCCGCCCAATTCAACGAGCGAATCGACCGGGTCGACGGTCGTGCCAGCCACGTCGTGGACAACCGACCGTTCGTCGCCGGAAAGCTTGTTGATCAAGCTGGACTTGCCGACATTCGGCTTGCCCACCAGCGCGACGCGACGGGGACCACCGACCGGGATCCCCTCGCGCGGAGTGCTCGGCAATGCCTCTAGAACGTCGTCGAGCAGGTCACCGGTTCCGCGGCCGTGCGTAGCGCTGACCATGCGCGGCTCGCCGAGTCCGAGCGACCACAATGCCGCCGCCTCCGACTCGACCCGCTCGTCGTCGACCTTGTTCGCCACGAGAATCACCGGAGTCTTGGACCGGCGCAACACCTTTGCCACCGCCTCGTCGGTCGAGGTGGCACCGACGACGGCATCGACCACGAGCACGATGGCGTCCGCCGTTTGCATCGCCAGCTCGGCCTGTCGCGCAACGGACTGCTGGAGTCCCTTCGCATCCGGCTCCCAGCCACCGGTGTCCTGCACCATGAAACGGCGCCCGGCCCAGTTCGCCTCGTAGGACACCCGGTCGCGCGTGACACCGGGAACGTCCTCGACGACGGCCTCTCGGCGGCCGATGATGCGGTTCACCAGTGTGGATTTCCCGACGTTGGGCCGACCGACGACAGCGAGCACCGGAACCGCAACGTGCGCTTCACCTTCGACATCGTCGGCGAATTCCGCTACGTCCCAATCGGATTCTTCGTTCCAGATGCCGTCAGCGGCGTAAGCCGACTGCGTTTCGTCAGTCACTTCACCGCTCCGGTTCGCTCGGTCACGATCCGGTCCAACGCGTCGATGACCTCGGTTATGCCGAGCTCACTGGTGTCGACCACCACAGCATCGTCGGCCTGACGCAGCGGCGAGGCCACCCGCGTCGAATCCAGCCGGTCGCGACGCTCGACATCCTCGAGCACGCCTTCGTAATCGTCGCCGCGGCCTTCGCGGATGTTCTGTTCGTTGCGCCGCGTCGCGCGCGCCTCGGCAGATGCGGTCAGGAAGATCTTCACGTCGGCGTCGGGGAACACCACGGTGCCGATGTCGCGGCCTTCGACCACGATCCGTCCGGCGTCCCTGGTCAGCTCACGTTGCAACGCAACCAGCAGCGTGCGGACGGCCGGCACCGCAGAAACCGCGGAGACCGCTCGGGTCACCTGGGTGCCGCGAATCTCGTCCGACACGTCCTCGTCGCCGAGCCGGATCAGCTCGGCCGACGGATCGGTGCCGATGGTCAGCGCGAGCACGGCCACTGCGTCGGCAATCGCCTCCGGATCGGTCAGATCGACACCGGCGCGCAGCGCCTGCAGTGTCGCGACACGGTACATCGCACCGGTGTCGAGATAGCGCGCGTCGATCCGCGTCGCGAGCATCCGCGAGACGCTCGACTTGCCGGTGCCCGAAGGCCCGTCCATGGCGACAATCAACGGGCGCGAGTCATCGTCGTTGGTATTCACAGTCCCACCGCCTCGTAGAGCTTCCCGACCTCGGTTCGGCCGAGCACACGCAGCGTGCCCGGTCGCTGATCGCCAAGTGGAACCGGTCCGATATTGGTGCGCACCAAGCGAATTACCGGGTGACCGACTTCCTCCAGCAGGCGCCGCACGATGTGCTTGCGGCCCTCGTGCAGCACGACCTTCACCAGCGAACGGCCGTCGCCGATCTCGAGTGCCTGGAACTTGTCCACCTTTGCGGGCCCGTCCTCGAGCTCCACACCATCGCGAAGCGTCCGTCCGACAGCGCGATTCACCTCCCCCGACACGGTCGCCAGGTAGGTCTTCGTGACCTCGTAGGAGGGATGCATCAGCCGGTGCGCCAGATCACCGTCGTTGGTGAGCAACAGCAGACCCTCGGTGTCGGCGTCGAGGCGCCCGACGTGAAACAGGCGCTGGCCGGCCGCGACCCGCTCGGCAACAATGTCGCCGACACACGGGCGGCCGAGGTCGTCCGACATAGTGGACTGCCAGCCGCGCGGCTTGTTCAGCGCCACGTGAACGAGTTCCTCACGTACCACCACGCGGGTGCCGTCCACGCGCACGACGGCCTTCTCCGGGTCGACGCGCAGGCCCTGTTCGGTGACGATCCGCCCGTCCACCTCGACGCGCCCCGCGGCGATCATCTCCTCGGCAGCACGGCGAGAGGCAACGCCGGCCTGGGCGAGCACCTTCTGCAGGCGGACGCCCTCGCCGGTCGCGAGCTGGGTATGCCCGCCGCGATCGACGTTCTGCTGCCGGGCCGGCTTGGCATTGCTGAGCTTCGGCGGCGCCTGACGCTGTGGCCGGGGCTTCTTCGCCGCGCCTGCCTTCGTCGGCTTCGCGGGGCCGCGCGCACCGGCCGAGCCTCTCGCGGCGGAGCTTTTGCCTGCCGAGGTCTTGTCGGCCGCGGCGGGAGTGCCCCGACCGCCCTTTTTGCGTTTGTCCGGTGTGCCATCACGGCGAGCGGGCTTGTTCACTTCGTTCCTGTCATTCGTCTTCGGCGAGCGCGATGCTCGGATCGGGCTCCGCACGTTTGCGCAGCCTGGTGTACCGAGGGTCGGTATCCAGACTGTCATTGATCTCGTCGATGAGGTCCACATCCGGCAACAGCGGAGCCAACTGTGGCAACTCGGCGAGCGACGCGAGACCGATTCGCTCGAGGAACAACTCGGTCGTCGCGTACAGGGTCGCGCTGGTCTGCGCGTCCGTGCCGGCTTCCGAAATCAGTCCGCGGGCGAGCAGCGTCCGCATCACACCGTCCACGTTGACCCCACGAACCGCGCTGACGCGGGCCCGAGTCACTGGTTGACGGTAGGCGATCACCGCCAGAGTTTCCAAAGCGGCACGGGTCAGCTTCGACCGTGCACCATCGAGCATCAACCGCTCGACATAGGGGGCGTACGTGTTCCGAGTGTAGAGCCGCCAGCCCTCGCCCACCGACCGCAGATCCATACCGCTGCGCCGCTCGGTGAGTTCCACCGACATCGCTCGCAGCGTGAGCTCGACCCGCCCGACGGTTTCATCCGCCGCGGTGGCCAGCGTTGCGGCGCTTGCCGGTTCGTCCACCACCAGCAGCATCGCCTCCAGCGCCGAGCGGAGTTCGGCCTCCTCGAGTGGCTCGATACGGTCCTCGAACTCGCCCTCCGACGCCGCGTCGCCGCCGTCCTCGTTCGCGTTCTCGACGCGGCCTTCGGTGTCCTCGTCGACACGATTGTCGGGCCTGTTCGCCCCCGTCACATCGGTCATTGGTAATCCTCGTCACTCACCGCAACAGCGGTGTTCACGTCACCGGTCCATGTCACTGCCAGGTCCCCCAGTGGATCCGGCTGTTCGAATTCCACCGACCTCTCACGATAGAGCTCGAGCAGCGCCAGAAACCGCGCGACGATGTGCAGCGGCGCCGGACAGTCGGCGACGAGTTCGTGGAACGTCGTCCAGGTTCCGAAACCACGCGCCTTCAGCAGCTCGAGGACGATTGCCGCCTGCTCGACGACCGACACCTGGGGTGCGTGCAGGTGGTCGAGGCCGACGGTCGGGACTGGGCGCGGCCGGAAGGCGACCGCCGCGATCTGCGCAAACTCGTCGGGTCCGACACCGAGCAGCACCTCGGGCAGCAGCCCGGTGTAGCGGTCCTCCAGCGAGACCGAGCGTGGGTAGCGCCGCAGTGCCGCCGACTCCATTTCGCCGAACAGCTCCGCAACCTGCTTGAACGCCCGGTACTGCAACAGTCGGGCGAAAAGCAGATCGCGCGCGTCGAGCAGCGCAAGATCCTCGGCGTCCTCCACTTCACCGGACGGGAGCAGCCGCGCGGCCTTGAGGTCGAGCAAGGTCGCGGCCACGACCAGGAACGCGGTCGTCTGTTCGAGTTCCATCTCGGCGCCCATCGCCTTGGTGTAGGCGATGAAGTCGTCGGTCACCCGGTGCAGCGCGACCTCGGTGACGTCGAGTTTGTGCTGGCTGATCAGGGTGAGCAGCAGATCGAACGGGCCCTCGAAATTGCGCAGCCGAACGTGGAAACCCTGCCGGTCGCCGCTCTCGGTTTCGTCGCTTGGTGCTGGCCCGGTCACCGGCCCGACCGGTGAACGACCTCGCGGGCGAGCGCCCGGTAGGCCTCCGCGCCGCCCGACTTCGGTGCCCACGTTGTGATCGGCTCCCCGGCGACGCTGGTCTCCGGGAACCGCACAGTCCGGGTGATGACGGTGTCGAACACCAGGTCGCCGAACACCTCGACCACCCGCGCCATGACCTCGCGGGAATGCAACGTCCGAGCGTCGTACATGGTGACGACGATGCCGTTGAGCGAAAGCTTCGGGTTCAGCCGATCGCGCACCTTCTCGATGGTGTCGTTCAACAGCGCGAGTCCGCGCAGGCTGAAGTACTCGCACTCCATCGGAATGACGACCCCGTCGGCCGCGGCCAGCGCGTTGACGGTGAGCAGGCCGAGCGAAGGCTGGCAATCGATGAGGATGTAGTCGTAGCGGTCCAGCACCGGGTGCAGCACCCGGCCGAGCGTATGTTCGCGACCGACCTCGTTGACGAGTTGGATTTCGGCCGCGGAAAGGTCGATGTTGCTCGGCAGCAGGTCCATGTTGTCGACCCGGGTCCGCATGACGACGTCGTCGATCGACACCTTGGCTTCGACGAGCAGGTTGTGCACGGTCAGGTCGAGATCGTGGTGCGCGACGCCGAGACCGGCGGACAGCGCGCCCTGCGGATCGAGGTCGACGAGCAGCACCCGGCGGCCGTACTCGGCGAGCGCGGCACCCAGATTGATCGTGGACGTGGTCTTGCCGACGCCGCCCTTCTGATTGCACATCGCCAGGATCCTCGCGGGACCGTGGCTGCTCAGCGGCTGCGGTTCGGGTATCTCACGCAACGGCCTGCCGGTCGGCCCGGCGCTGCCCTCCGCGACGTGGTGGATGTCGTGCTCCGGCTCAGCCGAACGTGCACCACTCATCACACCGATTTCCGCGGCGGGTACACGCGGTGTCGTCACGTCGAGTGCTCCCCTGCTTCCATCACGATGAGCGGTCCGGTCTTCGCGTAAACGCTACCGCTTCGATATCAGAAATCCGTGCGCGGACACGCCATTCAGTGCGCGCGCGGGTGCGCACCGGCCCAAACCTCGCGCAGCGAGCCGATCGTGACCAGGGTGTAGATCTGCGTTGTCGTCACAGAAGCATGCCCCAGTAACTCCTGCACCACGCGTACATCCGCACCGCCATCGAGAAGGTGTGTCGCGAACGAGTGTCGCAACGTGTGCGGCGACACACCGGCGGCGAGTCCCGCGCGTTCCGCCGAAGTCTGCAGCACCTGCCACGCACTCTGCCGAGACAGTCGGCCACCACGCGAATTGAGAAACAACGCCGAACCCGAGCGCGGTGACTGCCGATTCGTGGCAGCACTACGCCGCGCAGCAAGATCGGGTCTGCCGCGAACCAGATACGCGTCGATGGCCGCGATCGCCGGCCGGCCCACCGGCACGACCCGCTGTTTGCCGCCCTTGCCGTGCAACACCACCGCTCGGTCCGGAACTTCGATGTCATCGACATCGAGACCGACCGCTTCGGAGATGCGCGCGCCGGTGGAATACAGCAATTCGAGCAGCGCGCGGTTGCGCAGCCGCCGCGGCTCGTCGGCGGCGTCGTCCCCACCGGCCGCGTCGAGCAGCGCGAGCACGTCGTCGACCGGCAGCGACTTCGGCAATCGCCGTCCCGGAGCCGGGGGCTTCACCGCATGTGCGACGTCGGTGTCGGTGATGCCCTCGACTGCCGCGAAGCGGTGCAGGCCGCGTACCGCGATCAGTGCCCGGGCCGCCGAACTGGCGGCCAGTGCCGGAACAGCGCGGTCCGGCTCGCCACGGCGCAACACGACGACGAAATCCGAGACGTCGGACTCGGCGACCGCACCGAGCGAATCGATGCTGCGGGCAGCGAGGAATTCGCGATAGCGGTCCAGGTCGCGCCGGTACGAGCTGAGCGTGTTGCGCGCCAGACCACGCTCGACGGCGAGATGGTCGAGGTAGGTGTCGATCTGCCGCGCAAGCACCCTAGGTGACCGTCCCCCGGGCTTTGCGCGCGGCGAAGGCGGCCGGCCGGCCGGGCCAGGGAGCATCGGGAGCCCGAAGCTTCGTCCCGCTCGCGCGGGCCGCCGCGACCGCGAGCACACCGGCGACCGCCGTCGCATTCACGATCTCACCCGAGAACGTCGCCGCCACCGCATCCGGGAGTGGCATGCGAAGCAACTCGAGATCGGCTTCCTCGTGCTCGGCCACGGGCCGATCGATCTCGGTGAGCTGTTCGGCCAGGAAGATCCGCAGCGCCTCGTCGGTGAACCCTGGTGACACCGCAACATCCACCAGCACCGACCACACCCCGGCAACAAGCCCGGTTTCTTCTGCCAACTCCCGCTTCGCCGCATCGAGCGGGTCTTCGCCCGGCGCGTCGAGCAGCCCGGCCGGCAGTTCGAGCAGCCGAGCCTGCACCGGATGGCGATACTGACGAATCAGCACCAGCCGGCCGTCGTCACCGAGTGCAGCGATCGCAACCGCGCCGAAATGCTCGATGACCTCACGATCGGCGGGCTTGCCGTCCGGCATCACGACGGCATCGCGGCGAAGCGCGAGGATCGCACCCTCGTACAGGGTCTCGGAAGAAACCGTGTCGAAAACGTGCGTACCCGGGGTCGGAACCGAACCGGCCTCGGCCATGCTCAGAGTTCCTGGTCCCCGACGAGGACCTCGTCCACCACACCGTCGCCGTGAATGTCGACGGGAAGGCGTTCGGCTGCTTTGTATTTCAACGAAGCACCGACGAACGCGGTGAACAGCGGATGCGGCCGGGTCGGCCGGCTCTTCAACTCCGGATGCGCCTGTGTCGCAACGAAGAACGGGTGTTTGTCGGTGGGCAGCTCGACGAATTCGACCAGATGCCCGTCCGGCGAGGTTCCGCTGAACTGCAAGCCGCTCTTGGCAACCCGCTCACGGAAGGAGTTGTTCACCTCATAACGGTGCCGGTGCCGCTCGGAGACGTGCTCGCTGCCGTAGGCGTGCGCCACCACCGACCCCTTGGTGAGCGTCGCGGGATACGCGCCCAAACGCATGGTGCCGCCCAGATCGGCCTGGCCCGCGACGATGTCTTCCTGATCGGCCATCGTGGAGATCACCGGATACTGCGTATCGGGGTCGAATTCCGCGGAGTTGGCGCCGTCGAGACCGACCGAGCGGGCGGCCTCGATCACGACGCACTGCAGACCGAGGCACAGGCCGAGCAGCGGAACGTTATGCGTGCGGGCATACCGGATCGCGCCCACCTTGCCCTCGATGCCCCGAATACCGAACCCGCCAGGAATGAGGACGGCGTCGGTGTCCGAAAGCGCGGCCACCGCGCCGGCGGCGGTCTCGCACTCGTCCGACGGCACCCATTTGATGGACACCTTCGCGCGGTGTGCGAACCCGCCGGCACGCAGCGCCTCGGTGACCGACAGGTACGCGTCGGGCAGGTCGACGTATTTGCCGACCAGGGCAATCCGCACGGTCTCCCGCGGATCGTGCACCCGATCGAGCAGGTCGCCCCACACGGTCCAGTCGACGTCGCGGAACGGCAGCCCGAGCTGGCGCACCACATAGGCGTCGAGGCCCTCCCGATGCAGCACCTTGGGAATGTCGTAGATCGAGGGCGCATCCGGCGTCGATATACAGCCGTCCACGTCGACGTCGCACATGAGCGCGATCTTGCTCTTGAGCCCCTGCGGAACATCGCGGTCACAACGCAGGATCAGCGCGTCGGGCTGGATGCCGATGTTGCGCAGGGACGCGACCGAGTGCTGGGTCGGCTTGGTCTTGAGTTCGCCCGAGGGCGCGAGATAGGGCACCAGCGAGACGTGCAGGAAGAAGACGTTCTCCCGGCCGACATCGTGGCGCACCTGGCGGGCGGCCTCGAGGAACGGCTGCGACTCGATGTCGCCGACCGTGCCGCCGATCTCGGTGATCACCACATCCGGGGTCTGCCCCTCCAGATCGGGACCACTCATCGCGAGGATGCGACTCTTGATCTCATCGGTGATGTGCGGGATTACCTGCACGGTGTCACCGAGATACTCGCCGCGACGCTCCTTGGCGATCACCGTCGAGTAGACCTGGCCGGTCGTCACATTCGCATACCCGGACAGGTCGCGGTCGAGGAAGCGCTCGTAATGGCCGACGTCGAGATCGGTCTCCGCACCGTCCTCGGTGACGAAAACCTCGCCATGCTGGAACGGGTTCATCGTGCCGGGGTCGACGTTGAGATAGGGGTCGAGCTTCTGCATCGTGACCCGCAGTCCGCGGGCGGTGAGCAGCTGTCCCAAACTCGATGCGGTAAGGCCTTTTCCGAGCGACGACACCACTCCGCCGCTGACGAAAATGTGCTTGGTGGCGGTCCGCGAATGAATGCGCGACTGCTGGCCCGTGATGGACGACCCCGCGTTGATTGACACTGACGCTCCCGTGACGACGCTGCAGGACTTGGTTCTGGAATAGAGCTGGGGCCTGCCGACCCACGGGTCTTCACGGTAACACCAGATGCGCCGTCGAATCGACCGGCGCGCCCCTGTGGTCTCGGCGAGTCCCTCGCGTGGTCTCGGCGAGTCCCTCGCGTGGTCTCGGCGAGTCCCTCGCGTCAGCTCGGGACGGCGCCCACCGTCACGGCCGTCGAGTTCGGTCCGGTGCCGTAGCGACCGACGCCGCCGTTGAGTTGCTCCTGCAGCGCGAGCGCCACTGTGATGCGGCCCGACTCGCGATCCACGTTGTCGATCGTGGAGGCGGTGCCGGACAGTGCGGCGTCCGCGCGGGCGACCGCGACCGGACCGCTCCCCTCGGCCGAGGGTGGCGGGCCGGCGAGGACCGTTCCCGCGCCGCGACCGTCCAGAGCTGCGGCGAAGCGCGACACGATCGAGCCGCGGTTGCCGTCGCTACCGGAGTTGCCGCCGGTGAGCACGAGCGCGAGCTGCGCCGGGCGGATGTCGCCATAGGTCACGAATCCGCCACCGCGCAGGGTCTCCAGCGCCAGCGCGGTGTCCTGCGGCGAGCTCTGCGGCTGCGCATTCGCCGCATCGAGCAGCAGCACCGAACCGAGCAGATCCCCGGCGAGACTGCCCTGGTCGACCGCGCCGGTGCGCAGCTGAACGCCGGCAGGAATCACATTCGCGATCGTGGTGCGTAGCCGGTCACCACTGGCGACGTCGATGAAGGCGTCGGTGAGCCCGACATTGCCGGTCACCGATCCACCGGCGGCCTCGATGGTGTGTGTCACCGCAGCCACATCGGCCGGGTCGGTGTCGGGCGTGGTGAACAGCACGACGGTGCGGTCGGCGAGCGAATTCGCGAGCACCCGGCCCGCGACCGCCGACTCGAAACCGTCGGAGGCGCCGGCCTGCAGTTGCAGCCGCGCATTCTCGGCCGTCAACTCGTCGACCTGGCCCTGCAGATCCGTGCGGTCGTCGCGCAGTCCCGATAGCAGATCCGACGCAATGGTCTGCGATCCGAGCACGATCCCGAGCGCGAGCGCGAAGAAGATCGCCGCGATCGAGATCGCATGCTGGCGAAGCGAAATCACTCCAGCCAGCTCTCGATCCAGGTCTGCAGGCGGGTCCACGTATCGCTCGCCCAGTCCAGCACTTCGGCACCCATATTCGACGCGACGAGCGCGACGACGATCGCGGTGAGCGCGGCGAGGATGAGCAACGCGATGGCCCCACCGGACACGCGGCTGCGGTACAGCGTCGCAACCGCCTTGCCATCGACCAATTTCGGGCCGACCTTGAGCCGGGTGAGGAACGTCGCGGGATTGCTGTCGCGGCGGCTGCGGTCGAAGAACTCGTCCAGCGACGCCGCGGCGCCGACCGTGACGATCATCGACGCCCCATGGTGATCGGCGAGCAGCAGCGCCAGATCCGCGGTCCCGCACGATGCCGGGAAGGTGATCGCGCCGATCCCGAGGTCCTGAATCCGCTGCAGCCCGGGCGCGTGGCCATCCGGATCGGCGGGCAGCACCACCTCTGCCCCGCATTTCAGCGTGGCCGCGGTGATGTCGTCGGGTTCACCGACGATGAGATCGGGACGGTAGCCGGCCTTGGTGATGCTGTCGGCACCCGCGCCGACACCGATCAGGATGGGCGCGTACTCCTTGATGAACGGCTTGAGGTTCTTCAGGTCGACGACGTGGTCGGGCCCGTCGGCGACGATCACGACGTGACGTCCGTTGAGGTCGAGATCGATCTCGGGCACGCCGATGCCGTCGATCAGCAGCTGGCTTTCGGCCTTGACGAACTCGATCGTGTTGCCGGAGAAGGCCTCGAGGTGGGCGGCGAGGCCGTTCTTGGCCGCGATCATCCGATCGGAGATCTCGATCTCGCTCAGCTCGGTGCCGACGAACAGCTCCTTCTCGCCGGAGTACACCGTGCCCTCGTCGATCCGGACCTTGGAGCCGTCTTTGACCTTCTTGAAGACGTCCTGCCCGACATCGTCGAGCAGCGTGATCCCGTTGGCCACCAGGACTTCCGGCCCGAGATTCGGATAGCGGCCGGATATCGAGGGTGACGCGTTGACGACCGCGAGGACACTGGCGGCGACGAGGGCGTCCGCGGTGATCCGGTCGAGGTCGAGCTCGTCGAGTACGACGATGTCGCCGGGACCCACGCGGCGCAGCAGCCGAGCGGTATTGCGATCGGCCCGCGCGATTCCGCTGAGCCCCGGGAGAGTTTCCGTGCTTCGAGACAGCAGTGCCGGCATCTTCATGGCCACGATAATGCCGCCGAACTCTCGACCCGAGGTGGAGGCGCGCCGAATCAATTGTCACATCTGCCACATGCGCATCAGCAGATTATGCCCACCGTAGCGGCGGTTATGCTCACGCCCGACGGCCGGTCGCGCACCGGGAACATCGGGGAAGGAACGTAGAGAATGCCGAGCTACACCGCCGAGAGGATCATCGACGCACCGCGCGAGGTGGTTTACGGCATCTTCGCGGACCGGGAGAACGGCGGCGACTTCCTGCCCGTGCAAACGCGGCTGGTCACCCCCGGCGACGCCGAACGCCAGGGCGTCGGCGCGGTGCACTTCCTCGGCGTCGGCAAGCTGGGCGTCAAGGAGCAGATCACCGGCCTGATCCCGAACGAGCGCATCGAGTACCGCTTGATCGCCGGCGCTCCGGTGAAGGATCACACGGGCACCATCGTGTTTTCCGACGCAGGCAACGGCACCCGGGTCGTCTACACCATGGATTCCACGCCGAGCCTGCCGGTGCCCGCCGCGGTGCTGCGGCTCGGTCTGCGCGGCCTGATCACCAGCATGATCTCCGGCGTCGACAAGGAAGTGCGCCGGCGGGCCAAGTAACCGCTCAGCGCAGCTCTTCGGCGTGCGTGCGCGCGAGCTGCAGTAGTTCCTCCGCGTGCGCACGTCCGGTCTCGGTGTCGTCGAGGCCGGCGAGCATGCGCGCAAGCTCGACCACCCGGTCGTCGCCATCGAGGGACCGCACACCGCTGTTGAGCACGCCGCCGTCGTCGGTCTTGTCGACCACCAGATGGGTGTCGGCGAAGGCGGCCACCTGCGGCAGGTGCGTCACCACGATCACCTGATGAGCACGCGCCAACCGCGCGAGCCGACGGCCGATCTCGACCGCGGCCCGGCCGCCGACACCGGCGTCGACCTCGTCGAACACCATCGTCGCGCCCTTCTCCGAATCGGCCAGCACCACCTCGAGGGCGAGCATCACCCGGGAAAGCTCACCACCCGACGCGCTCTTCCCGATCGGCAGCGATTGCGCGCCGCCATGTCCGGCGAGCCGGAACTCCACCTCATCGACGCCGTCCGTGCCCGCATGCACCGTCGTACCCGCCACCTCGAGCGGCGCCGAATCCTGTGCACCGACCGCATTCTGGCGAACCTCGACATCGAGCCGTGCCTTGCCCATTGCAAGCCCACTCAGTTCGGCACTCACCGCCTTGGCGAGCCTTTTGGCCGCTGAGGTCCGCGCCGAGCTCAGCTTCGCTGCCGCGGCCGCCACCGCGCGCTCGGTTTCCTCGGCGCGGGTGCGCAGCACCGCCAGCGCGTCCTCGGAGACGTCGACGCTCTGCAGCCGGGCCCGGGCGTCCTCGGCCCAGGCGATGACACCGTCCACGTCCGGGGCGTACTTGCGGGTGAGTGTCTTGAGCTCGGCCTGCCGGGTGAGCAGGCTGTCCAGCGCACCGGGGTCGGCGGGCAGATCGCCGAGGTAGCCGCTGAGTTCGCCGGCGACGTCCACAACCATGGCGATCGCCTCGCCGAGCCGCGGGCCGAGATCGGACAACGCCGGGTCGTCACTGGATTCGATCCGATCCCGCGCCACCCCGAGCAGTTCGATCGCGCTCGACGCATCGGCAGCGGTCTCGGTCCCCACATCGACCCCGGACAGCGCGACCTGCGCAGTCTCGGCCGCATCGCGCAACGAATCGAGGTCGCCGAGCCGACGGACCTCCGCGAGGATCGTGGCGTCCTCACCGGGAGTTGGTGCGACCGAGTCGATTTCGGCCAGTTCGTGGCGGAGCCGGTCCGCTTCCTGGGCAAGCTCACGGCTCTTTTCGGTGCGTTCGATGAGTTCCCGCCGCGCGGTCAACCATTCCGCACGGCGCTCGCGGTAGCGGGCCAGTGGTGTGTCGATGGTATCGGCGGCAAACCGGTCCACCGCGCGGCGCTGTTCGTCGGCGCGCAGCAGCCGAAGCTGATCGTTCTGGCCGTGCACGGTCAGCAATGGCTCGGTGAATCCGGCGAGCGTGCCTGCCGGCACGCTCCGCCCGCCGAGATGAGCGCGGGAGCGGCCGTCCGCGCCGACCGTGCGGACCACGATCACGCTGCCGTCCTCGTCGCGTTCGGCTCCCGCGGATTCGAGCGCATCGTCGACCGCCTCGTGGCGCGCCCCGTCGACGTCGTCGGTGACGAAGCGTCCCTCCACGACTGCCCGCGCCGCACCGACACGGACTCGGCCCGCGTCGGCCCGCGCACCACTGAGCAGATGCAGGCTGGTCACGACCATCGTCTTACCGGCGCCGGTCTCGCCCGTCACCACTGTCAGGCCGTCATGAAACTGCGCCGTCGCCGAGGCGATGACGCCCAATCCGTCGATCCTGATCTCGGCGAGCACCTGTCAGCGTTTCCTTCCCCGCCAACCGGTTACCGGCAGTTCGAACTTGCGCACCAACCGGTCGGCGAACGGCGCCGAATCCAGCCGGACCCATAGCAAAGGTTTGCTGCCCCGCACCGCCTCGACCCGACCTCCGCGCGGCAGCACCATGGTGCGCCGGCCGTCCAGGAACACCAGCGCGTTGTGCCCGGTCGCGACGGACTCCACCGCCACCACCGACTCCGGCGAGGTAACCAGTGGACGCGCGAACAGCGCGTGGGCATTGCTCGGAATCACCAGTAGCGCTTCGAGTTCCGGCCACACGACCGGCCCACCGGCGGAGAACGCGTAGGCCGTCGATCCGGTCGGCGACGCGATCAGCACGCCGTCGCAGCCGAACGACGAGACGGGACGACCGTCCACCTCGACCACGACCTCGAGTACGCCAAGTCGAGACTCGTTCTCGATACTCGCCTCGTTCAGCGCCCAGCTATGGTCGATCACGCGGTCCTCGACTCGCACCGACACCTCGAGCGTCATCCGTTGCTCGATGCGGTAGTCGCGGCGCACGACCTGGGCGAGCGCATCGTCGAGATGTTCCGCCTCGGCCTCGGTGAGGAACCCGATTCGGCCGAGGTTGATGCCGAGCACCGGTACCGAAGCCGCGCGCGCAAGCTCGGCGGCGCGAAGCACCGTGCCGTCACCACCGAGCACGAGTATCAGCTCGCACCCTTCGGCGGCATGTGGGCCGGCATCGACGACGGACACCTTGCCGAAGCCACGATCGGTGACCGTACCGGACCAGTCGATACCCGTGCTGTAGGCCTCGTCGGCAAGCACGCGCAGGGCGATACCGGCCTCATCGAAGATCTTCGCGACCCGGTGGGCCACCTCGCCGATCTCGGCGCGACCCGGATGGGCAACCAGCAAAACCTCTCGTCCAGCCGGACGCTCCAACGGCGCGCTCACTGTGGTCCCTCCCGCACGGCCGTTTCGATCAGCTCCACGACGCTGTCATCATCTTCGGCCGGTCCTCCATTGGCATCGGCCCGGAACCACAAAAAATACTCGACGTTGCCGGACGGGCCGGGCAAGGGGCTGGCAACTGCTCCGAGCGTACTCAGCCCGAGCCCGGCGGCCGCAGCCGCGACGCCACGCACGGCCTCCGCACGCAGCGCCGGGTCGCGCACGACCCCGCCGGATCCGACGCGGTCCTTACCAACCTCGAACTGCGGTTTCACCATCGGCAACAGGTCCGCGCCAGGTGCCGCACACGCGGCGAGCGCGGGCAGCACGAGCGCGAGGGAAATGAATGACAGGTCGGCGACGACCAACTCGACTCGGCCGCCGATGTCGTCGGGTGTCAGTGCACGCACGTTTGTGCGGTCGTGTACCTGGACCCGGTCATCCGCGCGGAGCCGCCAAACCAGTTGGCCGTAGCCGACATCGACGGCCACCACCTGGCGTGCGCCACGAGACAGCAGCACATCGGTGAAGCCACCGGTCGAGGCGCCCGCGTCGAGACAGCGGCGGTCCTGCACGGCGAGTCCGCGGGGTTCGAACGCGTCGAGCGCGCCGAGCAATTTGTGCGCGCCGCGCGACGCCCAGTTGGCCTCGTCGGGTTCATCGCGAACGAGCAGCGGGGTGCCGGGTTCGACCGCGGTCGCGGGCTTGACGGCCACAGAGCCACCGATCAGCACCCTTCCGGCACCGATCAGCTCGACCGCATGTTCGCGTGACCGGGCCAGTCCCCGCCGGACCAGCTCGGCATCCACTCGTGCCCGGCGGACCACCTCAGATCTTGTCCACCGTCGCCAACGCCCGAACCAGAACGTCGTGGGCTTGTTCGAGCACCCGGGCACGGTGCGGGATCGCGTCGCCGTCGCCCTGTCCTTCGACGGCATTGAGGCCGCCGAGCAACTCGTCGACTTCGGCACGAATACGGTCCGGATCCGCGAGCGGTTGCTCCGCGGACCTCAGGTGCTGCCCGGGCAGCGGTACAGGCGCGTTCATCGCCGCCAACGCTAGCCGATTCCCGGGGCGTCCGCGTGTAGCGAAACCGCGCAACCGCCACCGGTTGGGTCCGGCTCGGCCCAGGCATCGATGACGGTCGCCGCGACAGAGTTGCCTGCGCTGACCGCGCCGAACTCGGGCAACGCCCAGGCGGCGAGTGCTGCGACCCGGATGGCGGCGAGGATCTCGGCCGGATCGTTGGGATTCGCGGCGTCGGGGCCGTGCAGAACCACATCGGTATCTTTCGGCTCGGCGCGCCAGCCGCGGTCTCCTTCGGTGCCGAGCGGGTGGTTGAGCGCGTCGAGGGACCGGCTTACGAAGGTCGGGCGCTCGTCCGGCGTGGCACGCAGCAGGTCGGCCACGGTGCTCACCCCGGTCAGCACGAGTAGCGAATCCAGCCCGGTCTCGTTCGCACCCGCGATATCGGTATCGAGCCGATCGCCGACGACGAGCGACTTCGTTCGACCCCCGCGCCGCAACGCGTCCTCGAGCAGCGGCGCGGCGGGCTTGCCCGCTACCAGCGGCACGGCACCGGTTGCCGTCCGCAGGGCGGCAACCATCGCGCCGTTCCCCGGCGCGAAGCCGCGTTCGGTGGGCAATGTGGTGTCGGTGTTCGCGGCGACCCAGAGCGCACCGGAACGGATCGCGTAGGCGGCCTCGGCGAGAATCGGCCACGCCGTTTGCGGCGAGTGGCCCTGAACGACCGCTTTCGGCCCGTCGTCGAAACTTCGCACCGGTACCAGACCGACGCCGCGTACCTCGTCGGCGAGTGCGTCGGTGCCGACGACGAGCACAGCATCGCCGGGTTCCAGGCGCTCGGCGAGCAGTCGTGCGGCGGCCTGGGAACTTGTGACGACATCGTCATCGGCGGCGGCGAAACCCAGCTCGCGCAGATGGTTCGCGACATCGGCCGGGCTGCGGCTGGCGTTGTTCGTGACGTAGAGCAGTTGCTGTGTGCCGGACGCGAGCGCTTGCGCGGTACCCGGGATCGAGTGCGGCCCCAGATACAGCGTGCCGTCCAGGTCGAGCAGCAGGGCGTCGTATTGTTCCCGCAGATCAGGGGTCGAATCGCCCGTCACTGCGCGTCGCCGGACAACTCGGCAACCCGCTCCTCGGCATCGGTTTCGCCCTCGACGTCCGCGGCGGCGGCATTCAGGAACCACGTCAGCCCATCCGCGACGCGCCCCGCGGCAACCAGCGCGTCGGCGTACGCGTAGAACAACCGCGCGGCGCCCGAACCGGTCCGGGACGGGTCGAGTTCCGGAGTCTGCAATGTGACGACGGCCTGGTCGAACTGTCCGAGATCCATTCGCGCCCCGGCAACCACGATCCGAAGCTCCGTCGCATCGTCGCCGGTCAACGCCCTGGCCTCATCGCTTCGGCCCAGCTCGATCGCCCGCTCCGGCCGACCGAGCCCACGCTCGCAATCGGCCATGACGGCCAGGAGTCCTGGACCGCCGGCCATTCTGCGGGCGGCGCGCAGTTCGGATAGCGCCTCGGCCCACTCACCGGCGTGATACGCGATCACACCCGCGGTTTCACGGACCACTGCAATGCGGCCCGCGCGTCCGCGTGCGGCACGCGCGTGTGCCAACGCGAGACGCGGATCGTCGTCGACAAGCTGCGCAGCCATCACCAGATGGCGCGCGACCGACTCGGCGTTCGACTTGTCGAGGCTCAGCAGGTCGCGGCGGACCGCCGGATCGAGATCGGCGGGCGCGATGTCATCGGGTAGGTCGGGTTCCTCGACTCGTGCCGGACGTCGGTCGCCGCCGCGCCCGGGCTGGGCCTCCGGGCGGGAATAGGCGCCTTCACCACCGCGGCGGCGCGGTGGTCCGCCCCGGCGTTGCGAATCATCACCTTCGCGACGTTGCCGCGGATCGCCGGCACCACGGCCTGGCTGCGAACTTCCACCACTGCGGCGGGATGCGGAATCATCTCGGCGCCAGGGATTTTCGCTACCGCGGTTTTCCCCGGAACTACGTCCGCGCTGGGTGTCGGACCGATGCTCGCTGGAACGTTGTTCGCTGGACCGGCGCTCGGTGTCACGACCCCGCTCACTCGGCCCGGAGCGGCGGTCGTCGTAACGTGGACGCTCGGTCGAACGCCCTTGCTCGGACGGCCGAGCCCCGGTTTCGTTGTCGCGGGATGCCGGCTGTTCGGGCTGCGCCGGTCGTCCGCTACGGCGGAACGGCTTGCGCTCGTCGTTTTCGTCCGGCACGACAGCCCCTTTCGAGCGTTGAGTACAAGATATCGGGACAACGACGAAAGGGGACCCAGTAATGGGTCCCCTTTCGTGAATG
>NZ_JAPENM010000023.1 GCF_026342035.1 Aldersonia sp. NBC_00410 | reverse complement strand
ACCGCACCAGCGCTTCTCGCGAAGCGGGAATTCGGCGTCGCCTTCCAACGGACAAGGTCACCCGTGCGGTACAACCGGCCACCGGCACCGAACGGGTCCGCGATGAACCGCTCCGCGGACAGGTCCGCCCGACCGAAGTAGCCACGCGCCAACTGGGCACCGGCCACATACAACTCACCCGCGACCCCGAACGGGACCGGCCGCAACCGCGCATCCAGCACAAACACCTGCGTGTTCCACACCGGCGACCCGATCGGCACCACCGACACATCCGCATCAGTCACCGTGCGACTGCTCACCTGCACCGTCGCCTCGGTCGGGCCGTACAAGTTGTGCACCTCGACACCGGGCACCGCCAGCCGCAGCTGCTGCGCCACATCGCCACGCAGCGCCTCACCACCGGTGAACACCGCCCGCAACGCCCCATAACCACCCGCCGGGACCTCGGCGAGGAACACCGGCAACATCGCCGGCACGAACTGCACCACCGTCACCGACTCGGCCTCGATCACCGCCGACAGATACGCCGGATCACGATGACCCTCCGGCTCGGCCACCACCAGACGGGCACCCACCGACAACGCAACGAACAACTCCCACACCGACGCATCGAACGTCGCCGGCGTCTTCCACAACACGACATCGGAATCGGACACATCGAACCGCTCGGCGAACCACGCCACCTGATTCACGATCGCCGAATGCGTGACCGCCACACCCTTCGGCCGACCCGTCGACCCCGACGTATACAACACATACGCCGTGTTACCCGCCCGCAACGGCGCGATCCGATCCGAATCCGTCACCGGCACATCGGCGTACGCCGACACATCCACCAAGTCCACACAGAGAAGTGGGCGCTCCGCAGGCTCCGCGCCGGGAACAGACCTGTCCCCCGCATCGAACCCGTCCCGACTGGTCGTCAGCACCAGCACCGGATCCGCCGACTCCAACACATACCCGATCCGCTCGGCCGGGTGATCCGGATCCACCGGCACATACCCACCACCGGCAGTGACCACCGCGTACATCGCGGTCAACAAATCGGTGCCGCGCCGCATCGCCACCGCAACCCGCGACTCCGGACCCACACCCAGTGACACCAGATGCCGCGCAAGCCGGTTCACCCGACCCGAGAACTCGCCGTAGGACAACTGCTCGCCCTCGAACACCACCGCCACCGCATCCGGGGTGGCCGCGACAGCACGTTCGAACCCGTCGAGCAGCAACTCCTCGGCGATCACGCGAGCCGGCCCCGCCGTGGCGGCCAGCAACGCCGCCTGCTCACCGGCCTCGAGGATCTCGATATCACCCACCGGCGCAACCGGATCGGCGACCATCGCCTCGAGCACCCGCACCAGGCGCCGCGCGAAACCGGCGACCGTGGCCTCGTCGAACAGATCGACCGCGTACACGATGCTGCCGACCAACCCCGATGGCGCACCCGCCGCGGCGTCGCGTTCTCCGACGGTCACCGACAGATCGAACTTCGCCACCGCCGCGTCCCCGGCATCCAGCCCGGCCACCGTCAGCCCCGGCAACGTGAACTCGGTCTGCGCGAAGTTCTGGAACGCCAGCATCACCTGGAACAACGGGTTGCGCGCCTGGGACCGGACCGGATCGAGGATCTCCACCAACCGCTCGAACGGCACATCCGCATGCCCGAACGCACCGAGGTCGGTTTCGCGGACGCCCGCAAGCAGATCCGTGACCGACTCGCCACCATCGACACCGGTCCGCAACACCAACGTGTTGACGAACATGCCGATCAAATCATCGAGCTCACGCTCACCACGACCCGCGATCGGCGAACCGATCGCCACATCCTCGCCACCGGACACCCGCGCCAGCAGCACCGCCAGCCCCGCGTGCACCACCATGAACAACGTCGCATCATGCGCGCGCGCAAGATCCACCAACCCCGCATGCAGGTCGGCGTCGATCTCGAACCCGACGTTCGCGCCCCGATACGAGGCCACCACCGGCCGCGGCCGGTCGAACGGCAACCCCAGCTCGTCGGGCACACCCGCGAGTTGCGTTGTCCAGTAGTCGACCTGACCCGCGATCAGCGACTCGGCATCATCCTCCGAACCGAGCACCTCACGCTGCCACAACGCAAAGTCGGCGTACTGCACCGGCAACGCCGCCCACCCCGGCACCTCACCCCGGGTACGCGACTCGTAGGCCACCATCACATCGCGCGCCAACGGACCCATCGAGACACCGTCCCCGGCGATGTGATGCACCACCACCACCAACACGAACTC
>NZ_JAPENM010000014.1 GCF_026342035.1 Aldersonia sp. NBC_00410 | reverse complement strand
CCAGACGGGAAGGCCTATCGGTCTCCTATGCACTGACCTCACCGAAAGTCGCGGACCTGTTGGCGATCGCCCGGGGGATTCTTACCGGCGTCGTCGCGGGCCAGGCTGAGCTGCTCGAAGACCTGCCGGAGTCCGCCGCGCTGGTCGGCGACTCCGCCGGCTGACAGAAGTGCGCGGTTGATGGAGTCGTGCAATCCTTTGGCTTCGTTAGTTGCTAATGTTAGCAATTAACTATACTGCGAGATTATCGGTACCGAGGAAGCTGCATATGTCTGAACCGGGAGGCCCGAGCGGACCCGCGAACACGACCGGCCCTGCAGGTCGCCGCGTGGTCGGCACTTTTGCGTCGGTTGCCGAACTCTTGCCCCGGTGGATCGAGTGGAAACCCGCGCTCCGCGCACCCGGCGCCGACCTACTCGCGGGCCTGATCGTCGCGCTGGTGGCATTGCCGCTGGCCTTGGGTTTCGGTGTCAGCACCGGCCTCGGCGCCGCCGCGGGCCTGACCACCGCGGTCATTGCCGGTGCCGTGGCGGCGGTGTTCGGCGGTTCCCGCTTCCAGGTGTCCGGTCCGACCGGGGCGATGACGGTGGTTCTGGTGCCGATTGTCGCCCAATACGGCCCGACGGGGGTGCTGGCGGTCGGACTGATCGCCGGGGTGCTGTTGGTGGGTCTGGCGTTCGCGGGCGTCGGCCGGGCGGTGCGGTACATGCCCGCCCCGGTGATCGAGGGTTTCACCGCGGGTATCGCCGTTGTCATTGCCCTGCAGCAGATCCCGGCCGCCCTGGGGATCTCCGGCGCCGAGGGCGAAAAGGTGTGGCAGTCCGCGTTCGATGCCGTGCGTAAATTCGTGGCGGATCCGTCGATACTGGCACCGTCGATCGCGCTGGTCGTCGGGGTGGCGATGCTCATTGGCGGACGCTACTTTCCGAGGGTTCCGTTCTCCCTCGTTGCGGTCGCTGCAGCGACCGTCGTCGCCCAACTGTTCGGCTTGGAAATCGCGCGTATCGGCGCCATTCCGTCCGGGTTCTCCGCACCGACGCTCAGTTTTCTACACCCGGGCGATCTCACCTCGCTGATCGCACCGGCTCTTGCGGTGACAGCGCTGGCGGCACTCGAATCGCTCCTGTCGGCGACCGCCGCCGATTCGATGGGCGTCGGCACGCGCCACAATCCCGACCGGGAACTGTTCGGGCAAGGCCTGGCGAATATCGCCGCACCCCTGTTCGGAGGAGTCCCCGCCACCGGCGCGATCGCCCGGACCGCGGTCAACGTCCGCTCTGGTGCCCGCACCAGGCTTGCCGCCCTGACGCACGCACTTATCCTCGCCGCGATCGTGTACATGGCCGCCGGTCTCGTCGCCGAAATCCCCCTAGCCGCCCTCGCCGGAGTGCTCCTGGCCACCACCGTCCGAATGGTCGAAACCGCCTCCGTCCTCGCCATCGCCCGCGCCACCCGCGCCGACGCCGTCGTGATGATCGCAACGTTCCTCGTCACGGTCGTGTTCGACCTGGTCACCGCGGTCGCCGTCGGTGTCGGATTTGCCGCGATCCTGGCCTTGCGGGCGGTCGCCAAGTCTGCGCGGATCGAACAGGTCCCCCTCGAGCACGACGATCACCTGGCAGAAGAACACGAACTCCTCCGCGAGCACATCGTCGCCTACCGCATCGAGGGCGCATTGTTCTTCGCTGCGGCGCACCGGTTTCTGCTCGAACTCGCCGAGGTCTCGGACGTGAAGGTTGTGATCCTGCGCATGTCGCGGGTCACCGCGCTTGACGCAACCGGCGCCATTGTCCTCAAGGACACCATCACCAAGCTCGAACATCGTCACATCACTGTCTTGATCTCGGGGGCTAAGCCGGAGCATCTGCGCCCGCTCGAGGCCCTGGGGGTGTTCACCACCACAGACAGCGAGGACCGGCACGTCTTCGACACGACCCCGCGGGCGATCAGCTACGCCCGAACGCTTGTCCTGCCCGAAAGCCGCTACGCCGCCACCAGTACAGAGGACTGACCGATGCCACAGACCCAACCCAGCACCAAACCGACGACGCGCCAGCGGCTCGGCTACCTCGCCGGCCGAACCCTGCCATCAACCCTTCACGAATGGGTCGTCAACGACATCACCGGGCCCGGCGCCACCCGCCGCTACGCGATCCGCTGGCTGGTACCCCTCGTCCCCATTCTCACCGCCCTGTTGTTCCTCCCCGGTCCGTGGATCATCCGAATCGGCATGGTCCTTCTGCTGTTCGTCCCTTTCCTCTACTTCCTGACCGCCCTCAAAGACGTCTACCTGCGTCACCGGCTCCTCAGCCACGGCCTCGATCCACAGCTCCTCGGTACCCACAAGCAGCGCAGGCGCGACAAAGACCGTGCGGAGTACGAGACCCGATACCGATCGGCCCGCTAGATCTGCCGGCTCCAGCGAAAGCTGGGCGAGACCACAAGTGCCGCCGGGCCAAACCGCCCCACCCCTGCACTATGAAAAGGACCCAATCAGATATGCCCATCGCCACTCTCAACGGAATCCGACTCAACTACACCGTCACCGGCACCGGTCCACTGGTGCTGCTGGTCATGGGGAGCGGCAGTCCGGGCCGCGTCTGGAACTCGTACCAGGTCCCAGCCCTGGTGAAGGCGGGATTCCGGGTCGCAACCTTCGACAACCGCGGGATCGCGCCGTCGGACGAGGGCTCGGACAACATGAGCATCGACGATCTCGCGGCCGACGCCGCCGCACTGATCGAACACCTGGGTGGTGCACCTGCACATGTCGTCGGTACCTCGATGGGAGCGCGGATCGTCGCGGAACTTGCCCTGGCGCGCGCGGACCTGGTCGCCAAGGCCGTTATGCTCGCCACCACCGGGCGGTCGAATCCAGTCGAAAGTGCCCTCAACCTGGGGAGACGGGCCCTCCATGACAAGGGAGTGGAACTGCCACCGCAGTACGCCGCGGCGGTGAACGCGCTCTTGCACCTTTCGCCGCAGACCCTCGAAAACCCCGAGAAGGCGCAGGAGTGGCTCGACATCTTCGAGTTCTCCGCTGCACCGCGAATCTCGGCGGGGGTGCGCGCCCAACTCGGAATGGACAGATCACGCAACCGGCTTGGCGACTATGCCCGCATCACCGTCCCCGCCCTGGTCATCGGCTTCGCCGACGACCGGATGGCGCCACCGGCCTACGGCCGCGAAGTTGCCCACGCCATCCCCGGAGCCCGCTACGAGGAGATCGCCAACTGCGGCCACTACGGATACCTCGAGCAGCCCGACGAGGTCAACCGCCTACTCGTGGACTTCTTGAGCGGGGTTGGGCCCTCAACAGTGGCGGCGGTCGGAAAGTGCAGCATCTAAAAAATGTCCTCGCCGCCGCCGAAACGGGGCGGGGGAGATGAGACGGACCGGCTACCAATTCCGACTCCGATGACCTTCCGCTTGGTGACTCCACTGGCACCCAACATCGTGGCATCGAGTGCCGTCCGCGATCCGCCGAGGAGCGGCCGCCGATGGATGGTTGCGGTATACGGATGTTGGATAGCACTTCAGCGTCCGTGCAGCCGAACTATCACAGCCCAGCCATGCATCGAACTTGTCCAGCAACGACTTTCGGTCCGCATCGTCGAGAATCAGCTCCGCGCCGAGCCAGTTTCCTCCGCGACCGACCACTGCATGAGTCAGTCCACAACGGCGCTCCACGACGGCGCCGACCTCGGTCGCGCCGCAATGACCGCCGGCCGCACGCCGCAGATGCCCACCGCCGGAGGCTTCAGTCCTTGCTTGGCTCGCCTGCGGCGCCTTGTACGCGCGCTTCGTAACCGGTGGTCAGCCAGTACACGGTGCGGTCGAGGATTGGCAGGAGGTCGGTGACGGCGATCTCGCCGGCGGCGAACCGTCCGATCAGCCCGTAGACCACGGTCGAGAGGATGTTGTCGAGGTCGGCGATGAACCGTTCATCCACTGAGGCGAGCACCTCGAGTCCTGCGGGGACGACGATGTCGAATCCTTGGTTGATCAGCCGTTGTCCACCGGGTGCGGCCCGGGCGCGGACGTACGCTTTGAGCATTGCCGGGTGGTGCTCCCATGGTTCGAAGATGGGGCGCAGCAGACCCATCATCGCGCTGTAGAGCGACTCGCCAGGCTCGTGGGCTTCTTTGCCCACGCCGGCATATCGGTTCTCCGCCATCCACACTTCGAGCGCTGCAAGGATCAGTTCGTCACGGTTGGCGTAGCGCTTGTAAATGGTGTTCGGCGACATCTTTGCGCGGCGCGTGACCTCGCGCAGCTGCACTGCGTCGTAGCCTTCGCTCTCCAGAAGTTCGACGACGATCTCCAATACGCGGTCGGCACGCCGGTTCCCCTCCGCGTTCGTCACGTCAGTACTCGACACGGTCCGAACCCCCTTGCCATCGATGGATAACGAGGTTATCGTAGCGGAATAACACGGTTATCCACATCATGTTTGTCCGACGGTGTGGCCCACATCACGGATAGAGCCCCGGTGGATGCCGGCGCCTGCAGCAGGATGTAGCGCCGAGATTCCCAAGGAGGAAACAACTTTCATGACTACGATCGATACCGACCGGGCGACGCGCGGTCGGCGAGAATTCGCCGAGGTGATGACGTTTTCCGCGCCCGAGGATGCGACGCCCGCGGCGGCGAATCTGGTCGACTACGTGTTTGCCGAGATCTGGTCGCGTCCGGCGTTGAGTCGCCGGGATCGACGGTTCATCACCTTGCCCTGTGTCGCGGCCGCCGATGCGGAGGGTCCGCTGGTCGATCACGTGTACGCCGCGTTGAACAGTGGTGATGTGACGATCTCCGAAATGCGGGAAACGGTACTGCATTTCGCGGTCTATGGCGGCTGGCCGAAGGCGTCGCGGTTCAACATGGTGGTCGACCAGCAGTGGGAGCGTATCCATCATGAACGCGGGCAGACGACACCGGAGCCGGAGCCGCTGCTGCCGCTGGTGACTGCGAGCGATCCAGAGTTGCGCGTGTCCGGTGGTGAGCAATCGTTCAAGGACATCAACTGCATGCCGGTCGCGCCGACCCGAGACAACCCATATTCGGGCGCCGGAATTCTCAACTTCGTGTTCGGTGAGATGTGGCTGCGCCCAGGACTCGGGATGAAGGAACGTCGCCTCATCACGGTCGCCTGCGTGGCGATTCAGGATGCACCGATGCCGATCATGAGCCACGTCTACGCCGCATTGAAGAGTCGCGATGTTTCCTTCGACGAGATGGACGAGATCGCATTGCATTTCGCTGCCTACTACGGCTGGCCGAAAGCGTCGAACTTGAATCAGGTCATCGGTGAGCAGAAGCAGCGCTGTCTGGACGAATGGCGTACTGAACTGGAGACGACATCGTGACGAGCGCACCTGCTACCAGCACTGCCGCGGGGTTGCTCATCGGCGGTGACCGCGTCACAAATTCCTCCGGTGGGATGCATCAGCACATCTACCCGGCCACCGGACTGCCGAACGCAACCGTCGCCCTGGCCGGGGCTGCAGAGATCGACCGAGCCGTCGATTCGGGTACGCAGGCACAGCGGGAATGGATGTCGCTAACAGTGGACCGCCGCCGAGACCTGCTGATCGATCTGGCGGATGTCGTACACGACCACCTCGACGAGTTCGCCCGGCTCAACGTGCACGACTACGCCGTCCCGCTGTCGTTTGCCGGCACCGCGATACTGCTGGAGCGGTTCCTGCGTCACTTCGCCGGCTATGTCGACAAGCCGAATGGTGTGAGTACACCGGTCAATGGCTCGTTCGACATCAACATTATCGAGCGCGAACCCTACGGCGTCGTCGGGGTGATTGCACCGTGGAACGGCGCACTGGCCGTGGCCGCCTCATGTGTCGCGCCCGCTCTGGCAGCAGGCAACGCGGTCGTCCTCAAGCCATCGGAGTTGGCACCGTTGGCCGCACTTCGGTTCGGCGAATTGTGTATCGAAGCGGGGCTTCCGCCCGGTTTGGTCAATGTGGTCCCTGCTCAGGCCGCCGGGGGTGAGGCCCTTGTTCGTCACCCTAACGTCAAGAAGATTCACTTCACCGGTGGCGGCGCAACTGCCCGAAGAGTCCTTGTGGCAGCGGCAGCCGATCTGACACCGGTCGTTGCCGAACTCGGTGGCAAGTCGGCCAACATCGTGTTCGACGATGCCGACCTCGACGCCGCCGCGATGATGGCGGCACATCAGGGCCCGCTGATGCAATCGGGGCAGAGCTGTGCCTGCGCGAGCCGGATTCTGGTCCACGACAGGGTGTACGACGATTTCGTCGAGAAGTTCGTCGCCGTCGTCGGTTCGGCGAAGATCGGCGACCCGTTCGACCCGGCGGTTGCATTCGGACCCGTCATCAGCGCAGGGGCCGCCGATCGCATCGTCACCGAGATCGACGATGCGGTTACCCACGCCTCTGGTGAGCTGGTCACGGGCGGACGGCGGATGGGTGGCGAACTGTCGCAGGGCTACTACATCGAGCCCACAGTTTTCGCCGGCGTGGACAACGCCTCGGCGATCGCCCAGACAGAGACATTCGGCCCCGTCGTATCAATTATCCGCTTCGGGGACGAGTCGGAAGCTGTGCAAATCGCCAACGACACACCGTACGGTCTCAATGCTTTCGTGCAGACCAATGATCTGACGCGCGCACACCGGGTCGCGCGGCAACTCGAGTCCGGTTCGGTGTGGATCAACACGTTCAGCGACATCTCGCCGCAGGGACCCTACGGCGGTTACAAGCAGAGCGGATTCGGCCGTACCGGCGGGTTGGCCGGCCTGCACGAGTTTCTGCAGATCAAGAACATTCGCATTGGAATGCGATGACTCGAACGCCAATTCGACGAGGTGACAACTTTCCGATGAACAACACCGCGAACCAAGCCGCCCGGCGGCGCAAAGTGCGCGTGGACACGCGCCTGTGTGAGGGGCATGCACTGTGCATCGATTCGGCGCCGGAAGTCTTCGATCTCGGTGACGACGATGTCGCCACGTGTATCGAGACACCTCCGGAAGCGATGTGGGACAAGGTGCAGGCAGCGATTAACTCGTGCCCGCGCCAAGCGATCAGCTTCGTCTCCACGTGAGCAAGTACGCCGTCCGAATCAACACCGGCCCTTCAACTTCTCTCGAAAAGGATAAGCGTTCATGCCCGATCTCGCCTCAGTCGACTACTTCTCCGATGAAGTAATCGCCCAATCTCCCTACGAGTACTTCGATTACGTGCGCAGCCAGGACCCGGTCTTTCGAGAGCCGCACCACGGTGTGGCGGTCGTGACGGGTTACCAGGAAGTCTGCGCGGCCTTCAAAGACGTCGACTCCTTCTCTGCGTGCGTCTCGATCGGTGGGCCGTTTCCGCCACTGCCCTTCGTACCCGAAGGCGACGACATCACGGCGCAGATCGAGGCACACCGGCATCAGTTCCCGATTTTCGAGCACATGGTCACGATGGATCCACCCGACCACGAGCGCGCTCGCTCGCTGCTGGGCAGGCTCTTGACGCCGCGGCGGCTCAAGGAGAACGAAGACTACATGTGGGCGCAGGCCGACCGTCAACTCGATGAGTTCATCGACAACGGCCGCTGCGAGTTTCTGGGCGAGTACGCGAAACCGTTTGCCACGCTGGTTATCACCGACCTGCTCGGTGTTCCCGAGGAGGACCGTGACGAATTCCGGCTCGCCCTGGGCGCCGGAATGCGGCCGGGCAGCAGGGTCGGGGCGCTCGACGGCGAGCCGGTCGGATCGAATCCGCTGCAGTATCTCGATGACAAGTTCGGCGGATACATCGCCGATCGGCGGCGCGAGCCGCGCGGCGACGTCCTGAGCGCCATGGCTGCCGCGACTTATCCGGACGGCTCGATCCCCGAGTTGTTGGAGGTCGTTCGTCCGGCCACCTTCCTGTTTGCCGCCGGACAGGAAACCGTGACGAAGTTGCTGAGCTCGGCACTGCAGACGCTCGGTGATCGGCCTGATCTTCAGCAGTTGTTACGCGAGGACCGCAGCCTGATCCCCCGGTTCATCGAGGAATCGCTGCGCATGGAGAGCCCAACCAAGATCGACTTTCGGCTCGCCCGCAAAACCACAACCTTGGGCGGGGTCCATATCCCGGCAGGCACCGTCGTCATGCTCTGCCTCGGTGCAGCCAATCGGGACCCGCGCAAGTTCGAGGATCCGAACGAATTCCGCCTCGACCGCCGAAATGGACGCGAGCACATTGCCTTCGGGCGTGGCTTACACACCTGTGCAGGCGCACCGCTGGCTCGTGTCGAGGGCGTGGTCACCCTCAGCCGACTGCTGGACCGGGTGCGGGATATCACCATCAGCGCGGATCGACACGGCAGCCCCGGTGCGCGTAGCTATGCCTACGAACCGACATTTCTGCTGCGCGGTCTCACCGAGCTGAACATCGAGTTCACCCCAGCATCTTGATCGCTCGGCCCTACCGGTCGACATGTGACGTTCTCCAATACCGAGTTTCGGTATCACACAACGAAAGGCGAAGAAATGAGTGGTCGAGTTGAAGGAAAGGTCGCATTCGTCACCGGTGCGGCGCGCGGCCAGGGGCGCAGTCACGCGGTGCGGCTCGCGCAAGAGGGCGCCGACATCATTGCGGTCGACGTGTGTGGGCCGATCACCAAAGGCAGCGCGATCCCGCCGTCGACGCCCGATGACCTCGCGGAGACGGCCGACCTGGTCAAGGGGCACAACCGTCGCATCGTGACCGCCGAGGTCGACGTTCGCAACTACGACGCGCTGCGGGCGGCGGTGGACAGCGGCGTCGACCAACTCGGCCGACTCGACATCATCGTCGCCAATGCCGGCATCGGCAACGGCGGCGAAACGTTGGACAAGACCAGCGAGTCGGACTGGCAGGACATGATCGACGTCAACCTCTCCGGTGTGTGGAAGAGTGTGAAAGCCGGAGTTCCGCACCTTCTCTCGGGCGGTCGCGGTGGCTCCATCGTGCTGACGAGCTCCGTGGGTGGCCTGAAGGCCTACCCGAACACCGGCCACTACATCGCCGCCAAGCATGGCGTCGTCGGATTGATGCGCACGTTCGCCGTGGAACTGGGGCAGCACTCCATTCGCGTCAACTCCGTACATCCCACCAATGTCAACACCCCGATGTTCATGAACGAGGGCACCATGAAGATGTTCCGCCCCGACCTCGAGAACCCCGGGCCCGACGACCTGAAGGTCGCAGCGCAATTCATGCACGTGCTGCCCGTCGGCTGGGTCGAACCGGTGGACATCAGCAACGCCGTGCTGTTTCTGGCCTCCGATGAGGCACGCTACGTCACCGGCCTCCCGCTGACGGTCGACGCCGGCAGCATGCTCAAGTAGTCCACCACATTCGTTACATGCCAATTGATCTGCCGGCCTCCCGTCGATGGCCGCCCAAAGGAGAAATCGTGTCGAGCAAGCGAATCGTGGTCGCCCTTGCGGTGGTGTCGCTGTTGGTAGTGGGAGGATGCAGTGGCCGCAGCGGGACAGAGACCGAAGCGACCGGTGGCAGCCAGAAAGAATCCGCTGAGGTCGGGTCGGGCGATTTCGGTGACCTGAGCGGGGTGTGCGGGCCCGGTGCGGCGAAAAGCGCTACGGCGCAGGGTGTCACCGCCGACGAGATCAAGGTTGGAATCTTCTCCGACGTGGGATTCACGAAGAATCCGGAGTTCGTCGACGCCGCGAAGGTGTTCACGTCCTGGTGTAACGCGGCCGGCGGAATCAACGGTCGCAAACTCGTCGCGGAAGTCTACGACACGAAGCTGATGGAAGTGCGGCAGCGGATGATCGAAGCCTGCCGCAGCGACTTCGCGCTCGTCGGCGGTGGTGCCGCACTCGACGCTCTCGGCGTCAAAGAGCGCCTGAAGTGCCTACTCCCGGACTTTCCCGCGCAGGTGGTTCAGGCCGAAAATGCCTTCTCCGATCTACAGGTGACCGCATCGGTGAGCACCGGCAGCAGATACGAGCCCTTCCAGGGCTTCCGTCAGTGGCTACTACAACAGAAATATCCCGAATCGAAGGGCGCGGTCGGCATCATCAACGGCGACTCGCCGGTGACGAAGGTAATCGGTACCAAGACCGTCGAATCGATGCAGGCGCTCGGGGCGACCGTCACCTACGACGAGCTGTATCCCGCGGCGGGCGTCTCGGACTGGACACCCTACGCACAGTCGATCAAGAGCAAGGGCGTCAAAGGTCTCGTGTTCATGGGGCAATTCACTCAACTTCTCAAACTCGAAGACGTCCTCACCAGCATGGACTACAAACTCGACTGGATCGACGCCACCAACAACGCCTACAACCAGGAGTTCATCGACAACGGTGGCCGATCGCTGGGCTTCCAGAACAGCTACCTCGACCTCAGCGGTGCCGCATCACTCGAGAGTGGCGACAAGGTGCCGGCCGTGCGACAGGTCGACCAGATGTACGACAAATACGCTCCTGGCACAAGCGTGACTTTCCCCGGAATCCGCGCGATCGCCGCATGGGTGTTGTTCGCGAAGTCGGCCGGCAGCTGTGCAGACGAGTTGACCCGCAAGTGCGCACTCGATGTAGCCAAGGCCGAAAAAGAGTGGACTGCAGGAGGATTGCAGATGCCGGTCGATCTGTCGGTCGCCGACCGGCCGGTACCCTGCTATGACATCGAAGTGGCCCGCCCGGGCGGCTGGCAAGCCGCCGATTTCGGCCCGACCATCGACGGGCTCTACCGATGCGACGCACCGATCTACGAGTACCAGGGCGAGTACCCGAAACCCGTCACCTTGGCCGATATCGGCAAGAGCGCAAGTGACGTGAAGTAACGCAACCATTGCGATGCGGCAAGAGAAAAGGAAGTGACACACCATGTCAGGTCTGGAAGGACGCGTCGCGTTCATCACCGGCGCGGGGCGCGGTCAGGGCCGCGCGCACGCAATCCGGCTCGCCCGCGACGGCGCCGACATCATCGCTGTCGACATCTGTGAGAACGTCGCGTCGATGACCTACCCCAACGCGAGTGAAGAGGACCTCGCCGAGACGGCGCGACTCGTCGAGAAGGAAGATCGTCGAATCATCACCCGCAAGGCCGATGTCCGCGACTTCCACGGACTCTCGGCGGCATTCCAGGACGGACTCGACGAGTTCGGTCGTTGCGACATCGTCATCGCGAACGCCGGGATCATCCGAATGGGACCGGAGTCCGACGATTTCCTCGCAGATTGGAATGACGTGATCGACACCAACCTCACCGGCGTGTTCCACACGGTTCGGGCGGCACTACCGGCCATGCGCGAAGGCGGCCGTGGCGGATCGATCGTCATCACCAGTTCCACTGCCGGACTCAAGGCCAGTGCGTCAGTGCTGGCCAGCGGTTCAGCCTACGCGTCCGCGAAGCGAGGCGTGGTCGCCCTCATGCAGGGCCTGGCCAGCTACCTGGCACCGGAATGGATTCGTGTCAACACCATCCATCCCACCGGGGTGGCCAGTGGAATGACGATGAACGAGGCGATGCAAGCACTGATGGAGCAAGCGGCCGCCGGCGGATCGAACTCGATCTCGGGCATGCAAAATGCCTTGCCCCTGCAGATGCTTGAGCCCGAGGACATCGCCAACGCCGTCGCCTACCTGGTATCGGACGAAGCCAAATTCATCACCGGCACCCAGTGGGCCCTCGATGCAGGATTCATGGTCCGGTAGGGAACGAAGCACTTCGACGAACCTCGCTGCGGTTGGCGGCGTCGAAGCCACGCACCATCGTTGGCGACGGAGAAACCCAGGATGTTCGTGCGCCGGACCACTGCGCAGAAGATCGCGGGCATGGAAAGATTCCGCATGCCTCTATGCACATCGATAACGGAGCGAGACTGTAATGAAGACACGACTGAACTGCCCGTGCGGTGAAGTGATCGTCGGCAAGGACGAAGACGACCTGGTCGAGAAGACAACCAAACACCTCGCCGAGCAGCATCCCGGGCACGAGTACAGCCGCGACGAGATCCTCTTCATCGCGTACTGACACCACCGCCGGCGAACAGCAGGGACGACGCGACCGCCCGCGCCCTGCGGGACGCGGCGGACGATCCCAGCGTGGCAGTGGTGCTGCTCTCCGGTGCGGGCCGCGCCTTCTCCGCCGGGACCGACTTGCACGAAATGGGTCAACGGGCGTCCGGCGACGAGAACTTCGTCCACAACGACCTGGTGGAGCGGGGCTTCACTGCCGAAGGTCCAAATCGGTTGTGGCTGAGCGATATTACCGAGCATCCGACACGTGAAGGCAAGCTGTATCTACGCCGGTGGGACACTCGGGAGGAACTGAGGATTGCGATCGTCACTTGGATCGAACGCACCTATCACCGCCGTCGCCGCCAGACCGCTCTCGGGCGGTTGACCCCGATCGAATTCGAAGTAATCATGACCAGACCGGCCAGTCAGGCCGCGTGACCGAAACTGTCACCTGATCGTGCAGCCGAACCAACGTCGGCCACGGACGTTTTCGGGAAGCGTGTGTCGACTCGGGGACTGGCTACGGAGTGTCGGATTGCTGGTGGCGCAGAGTGTCGTTGATCCGGCGCGCTTCGGCGAGTTGGTCTTCGAGGATGATGATGCGGCAGGCCGCCTCGAGTGCGGTGCCGGCGTCGATGAGTTCACGGGCGCGGGCAGCCAACCGCAAGTGGTAACGGGAGTAACGCCGATGCCCGCCGTCGGAGCGCCCTGGCGCGATCAGGTGGGCGGCGTCGAGGCTGCGCAGGAATGCTGGCGTGACACCAAGGATTTCGGCGGCATGACCCATGCTGTAGGCGGGGTAGTCCTCGTCGTCGAACTTGAAGTCGAGCGTCTTGTCGAGATCGTGGTGGTCAGGGCTGTTCGGCGGCAATGGGTTCGGAATGTGTTCAGCGCCTTTCAGATCGGGTGCAGATGTGTCCGGAACAGGTCAGGGGCCCCGACGCCAGGTGCGGCGTCGGGGCCCAGGAGGGATATGCAACTTTCCTACTCACTTACTTCACTTACCGCACTCGGAGGCGCGAACCCCGAGCGTTGAACGGGTGTACCGAGACCTGTACTGCGACTTACCTGTACTGCGACTTACCTGTACTGCGACTTACCTGTACTGCGACTTACCTGTACTGCGACTTACCTGTACTGCGACTTACCTGTACTGCGACTTACCTGTACTGCGACTTACCTGTACTGCGACTTACCTGTACTGCGACTTACCTGTACTGCGACTTACCTGTACTGCGACTTACCTGTACTGCGACTTGCATTTGCCGGTCTCGGTACCCCCAGCTTGGGCGATCCTTCCTTGCGGGTAGTTCATTCTCTCCCGCGCCGATCGGACTTGTTCGTGTGTATGACATCTAAGCTACATCAGCTCTGTTGCAATGTCTAGTGTGACGACAACAGATTTTTTCTATTCAGTGTGACGGTGTCTACGGCCACGCTGTCCCTGGGGCAGGGTCTGCGATTCGTGTGGCGACTTGCTAGCGCAGCGGGTTCCGGGCAGCGGGTAGAGGGTGATGGCGCCGATGAGTTGGCCAGCGATGAGGTCGAGATGTTGCAGCGACCCGGCGACGTGTGTCGCGGCAGCTCTGGCTTTGGGGTTGGCTTGCTGTGCGCTCATCCACAGCACGAATCGCACCTGGTCGAGGGGCCGTACAGGCCGGGCGTCTTCGTTGTCGGGGCAGGCCCGTCCGGCGGCGTGGAGTTCGGCGAGCTGCAGGTTGCCGGTTCGACGGTGTTCAGGGCGGTGTGCGGCTCTGGGGTTTACGGGTGTGATGGCGATGGCGGGGGATCCATTGGTCTGTTTCGAGTGATCCTCCGGCGGGCGGGGATGCCTAGGGGGCATCTGCCGAGCGAGTCGCCGCGTCTGGTGCGTGCCCAGGCGGTGAGGGTGCCGGGGACTTTGGTGTCGAGTTATTCGCGCGGTATGCGAATAACTTCGCCCGTTCCGCGGTCCAAACCTCGCTCGGCGTACAGGTCAGGACTGGTCGAGACGGGTGACCACGCCTCGGTCTCCATCCACGCGTACACGGTCGCCGGTCTCGAGCGACTGGGTGGCCACCAAGGTGTTGACGACGCAGGGCAAACCGTATTCGCGCGCCACCACAGCGCCATGGGATACCGAGCTGCCGATATCCGTGACCAGCGCCGCGATGACTGTGAAGTACGGCGTCCACCCAACGTCGGTGACTGGCGTCACGAGGATCTCTCCCCGCTGCAGCTCGCGCGCATCGACGATCGATTTCGCGACGCGCACAACACCTTCCACGGTTCCGCGACTTGCGGGTCGGCCGATGATCTCATCGTCGGTGACACCGCGCTGAGGCCGGGCGATGAGCGGGGTCGGTCGCCCGACAGACACGTCGTCGAACTCGAGAGAGTTCTGGAACGCCAGCGCTTCCCGACGCTTCAGCGCGCTCTGCACGAGGCCGGTGACGTCTTCCGAACCAACGACCCGGTTCAATTCCGCACGGTCGAAGAAGAACACCAGATCTGAGTCGGGCAGTCGTCCGACCTTGACCAGCACCTCACCGAGGTGGCGGTAGCCCAGCTTGAGCGCATGCGCCATCAGCGCCATCTTCGATTTCGTCTCCTCGCGCCCACGTGCACCGCCCTGCGCCAACCGGGCAAGAAATCTGATGGTGGAAGATCTGGGCGCTTCAACGTGGGTCCTTGCCGGTCCCCGATCAGCTGGATCGAGCGCCGAGCGCACCATCACCTGCATCATGGCACCCAGCCCTTCCGGATCCTCGGCCCAGGATGGGTCACGCATGCACAGCTCGCGGTAGCCGCGGTGACCGTGACGGGTCAAGAACTCCTCCAACGCCATACCGCTGGCGCTACGCGTGGCCCGCAGCTCGTTGACCGCGACATCCGGCTCCTCCGCCAAGAACTTCTCGGCGGCCGCGTCGTCGGCAGCGATGGTGTTCACCACCGAATCGAGCTCCTCGAGCATAAGTGCGCTCTCGACATCGGAGGCGCCGGCCATGAGTCGCGTTGCTTCGGCTCGACCCTCGTCCTCGCCACGTCCTTCCTTGACTGCTCGTCTCATCAGGACGCTTTCCAGAATGTTGGCGGCAACCGCCGCGCGCGATGATGACCGCACATGTGTCAGCGTGATATCGCAGTACTGCTGCACGCCAGAGTTCAACTGGTGCAACACGAGTCGAGGGTCATCGCTCGTAGGGATGTGAAACTCGGCGATCTGCTCCTCGAGGCGCCGAATCGCGGGGCCGGCGGACAACGCGTACGTGGTGAGCCGAACCGTGTTGATCAGCTTGCTAACGAACCGTTTTGGTGGTTTTGGCTCCAATTCGTCGACCACCCGACCGCAGATCGAGATGGAGAACTGCTCCAACGAATTGCCCAGGAGCCCAGCGCTCAGACCTGTCCCCTCGGTCATGTTCAGGAACATGTGGCCCTGAAAATAGCCGACCTGTAGCCACGGCTGCTCGTAGCTCTGTTGTGCCCGCGCCACCACCTGCGTCATCTGCATCGCGTAGTCGATGGCGAAGCCGGAGACCGATGCGGTCAACGGGCAGAATGCTCCCGGCATCATCTCGCCGATGTTGCAGCGCGTGTACACGTGGTCTGCACCCGCGAGAGGCGAATCCATCTCGCTGAGATCACCGGGCAGAGTGGTGATCGGTCGAGCCTGCAGCCACCACAGTTTGCCGGATTGGTCGATCGCCCACTCGAGATCCATTGGCCTGCCCCAGTGTTGCGCAGCGCGCAGGGCTGCGGACCGGATATCCGCCACCTCATCTGGCGACAACACCGGCACCTCGCCGACATCGCGAACGGCGGGGTTGCCGCGGGAATCCAGGACGATGTGGTCCGAAGACGCCGTACCGTCGACCAGCGCTTCGCCGAGCCCGGCGATGGCGTCGATCACCGTCAGGTCGCGCCGGCCGGTTGCCGGATCCGCGGTGAACACAACGCCGGCGGCGCGCGCGTCCACCATATGCTGCACCACCAGATGCATGGTGGCCTTGGGTTGCCCGCTGTAGGCCGAGGCTCGTTGCGAATGCACGGAGGCGGCGCACGTCTGCACGGCCGCGGCGAAGTCATCGACGGAGTCCACACCCAGCACGGTGTCGTATTGCCCTGCGAATGACTGGTCGTCACCGTCTTCCCCGACTGCCGAGGACCTGACGGCCAGTGGGGTCGCGCCGACTGCGGCCATTCGGGAGAACAATTCTCCCACATCATCGATGGTGACCCGCTCGGCAGCATCAGCGATGACGAATCCCACCGGCACCGGAAGTCCGAGGCGGCGCAACTGCGCGAGTCCGGCCGCTTTGCCGCCGTAACGGTCGTCAGTGACCCGGTCGAGTTCGATTGTTGTCAGCGACATGATGATCCTCCCAATGCGTCGACGATTTCGGCGAGCGCATCGACCTCAATGGGGCCCGGTTGATACAGGCAGATCCGGTCCGACACACCGTCGACGCGGTCACGGATGTGCGCGGCCACCTCGGCCGGGGTACCACAGGCGGCGATCGTGTGCAGTATGTCGTCGTCGATCAACGAGGCCATCTCCTGCCAGCGGCCCTGCTTGGACATCGCGTTGAGTTCCGGTTGCAAATCGCCCCAGCCGTGGGCGTCGAGCACCGGCCGGTATGCCGGGGTGGAGCCGTAGAACGCCAGCAGCATCCGAGTCGAGGCATGGTCGTCGTCTCGTCCGGTACCTACCGACACGATGATCTCAGGCACCACTTCGAAATCGTCCTCGCTCCGGCCGGCAGCAGACAGACCGTCGCGAACGGCCGGCAGCGTCGTCTCGTGAAGGAACCGCTTCGATCCGAAAGGCATCACCAACAGACCGTCGGCCACTTCTGCGGTGGCTTTGGTCAGCCGAGGCCCGAGCGCTCCGAGATAGATCGGCGGCGGACCGAATGGGTTCGGCCCCGGTACGAAGGTCGGCGTCATCAAGGTATGCCGGTAGTACTCACCGCGAAAGTCCAGCCGTTCGCCCTCATTCCACGTCGCGAAGATCGCTCGCAACGCCCCCACCATTTCCTTCATCCGCGCGACTGGACGATCGAACTGCGCCCCGTAGCGCTTCTCGATCTGCGCACGCACCTGCGTGCCCAGACCCAGGATGAAGCGCCCCTCGCTCAACAGTTGCAGATCGTTGGCTTGATGGGCGAGTTGAATCGGATTGCGGGGGAACGCGATCGCGACGTTCGACATCACGTCGAGTCCCTTGACCGACGATGCGAGCACCAGCGGCGTGAACACGTCGAACGGTCCTTCGAAGGTGAACACGCCGGATGCACCGGCTTCCTCGAGCACTTGTGCGCGTTCGACCGCATCAGTGGGCCCGAACAGCGCTGTCATGATTTTCACTAAAGTCGCGCCTAGTCCGCTACGTCTGTCCAGTCGGAGAAGCCCGACGGGTGGTGCGGGCCGATCACGCCGTGCTCGAACAAACCCGCACCCTCGCGGATCGTCCCGTCGGCTTCAGTGCACACAGCTTTGCCGACGTGGTCGATGAGACTGAACGGCGCTCGGGCCATCACCTCCGGGTCCGTGAGGTCGAAGCTGACGCGTTCGGCGAACGGACCGCCCTTCCAGCTGCCGTGTGCCCACGAGGAGTCGCCACCGTACCCCGACCCGAAAGCGATAGGCGCGAACAGCTTCGATTCGACATCTAGTTGTATTCGGTCCCCTGCACGGTTCATGAACTCGACGTGGGCGCCCTGCGGAATCCTGGTTCCGGTCTTGTAGTCGATGGTGGCGCGCACTCCGTCGAGTTGTTCGACGCGGCCGTCTCGCCAGCGGCGTGTGCAGTCGTAGAGGCTACGGTGGCCATCGGGATCCTCTTGCAGGATCAAGAACAGTTGGTAGTCGTCGAAGGCCAAGGGCAGGTAGAGCCACCACATTCCGCGAAACGAAGCGTCCGGCCGACCGGCCGGCTCGGCCTCACCGACAGGTCGGATCCCCCACGATCGGTCGCGGCTCGCCACGCTGGTGTCATGTCTGACTTCCAGCCGTTCGCCGTCGACGTCGATCCAGCCCTCCCAGGAGCCGACTTGGGCGAAGCGGCACGCCTGCAACGTCACTCGCCGCTCGGTGAGCATCTCGTGCGGCTTCTCGAGGGCGGCAGGAAACAGCCCGCGCCAGGTGAGGTCTGCGGAAATTCCTTCGGTCTGCGCCAGTGTCAGGTGCATCTCCTGCAGTGGTTCGATGACCTCGAGACGGTAGCCGTTGACGTTCTGGTGAAGGCGGTCGTCGTCGATCGTGTCGCTCAGGTGTAGCGCGGTCTGCACGTCGCCGCGACGGACGACGAAGTAGGCGTCTTTGACGCCGAGGCGCGGGTAGTAGCCGATTCCGGTCAGCGCCATGAAGCGGCCGTCCCGGTCGAGCACGTTGAAATACGACCGGTCGTAGAAGTTTCGATCGGACGTGGCCGGCCAGGTCAACGGCACAGGCGCCTGATGAATCGGATACTCGTCGAGCGGGCTCAAGTTCACAAGCACTCCCTCAAATACGATGCACACTATATTGGAACTATGATGAAGTCATGACAGCAGAAAGCCCGAAGGATGGCAAGGGGTCTGCGCAGTCGGCGCCGGGACGGCCGCGCGACAGCAGGATTGATGCCGCGATCATTGCCGCCACCCGAGAATTGATTCTCGAGACGGGCTATTCCGCGTTGTCGTTGTCGGCGATCGCCGCGCGCGCCGAGACCACCACGGCTGCCATCTACCGGCGGTGGTCGGGCAAGGCGCAACTTGTCCACGAAGCAGTGTTGTTCGCCGAATCGGTTCCCACGCCGGACCATTCGGGAGATATCCGCAACGAGATCAGGGCTCTGGTCGAGACAATCCAGGTGATCTTCGACAAACCTGAGGTGCGATTGGCATTGCCGGGTCTGATCGCCGACACCGTTGCCGACCCCGAACTGCACAACATGATGATCGCCCGATTGGCCGGGAATCTGACCGCTTTCGAATCACGCTTCGGTCAGGAGCGCCGCGACGATGACCAATTGCCCATGCTCGTCGAGGTGGTCGCGGGCACCGCAATTTTCCGCATCCTCATTCGCCAGGACGCCGCCCTCGACGACACCTGGGTGAACGAGATGACGGAGATGATCACTGCCCGCCGTCCCTCCGAGAACTCGCTTGACGGCACCTGAGCTCGACCAGCTCTTCGGACGATTAGCTCAGCAGACCCGACCCGCCAAGCAACGGTTGGAGATTTCCATGTGGTGGGAGCTGTCCGCGCCAACTACTCCTGCAGGACAGTTCATGTCGAGTGTGCCTCCTTGACACTACTCAGTCCGAACCCAATAATTCCGAAGACATCGACGTACCTGGATACGTGAACGTATCCAAATGTGGCGTGTCGAGCCGCACGCGCGGCGTGATCGCTGTTCACCTCGATCGACTGTCCGACCCGGGTGGGGGTGCCCACGACGCAGTTTCGTGGATTCAGAAACGAAGGAAGGTATGCGTCAATCGGCAACTGTCACCGCGATGCTGTGCGCAGTGGTCTCGGTGCTGGCCCTCACCGCCCTCGCGGCGCCCTCCGCAGCCGAAGACCTTCCCGTGTTACCAGCGGACTTCGAGTTCGGCGTGGCTCAATCCGGTTTCCAGTCCGAAGGTTTCAACCAGGACTCCAACTACCTGCGCTACGGCAACGAAGGGAAGCTGCAGGAGCCGGTGGGAAACGCCGTGGACTTCTTCCACCAATACGAGGGCGATGTTGCCAGGGCGGCCTCGATCGGTGTGGACAACTATCGCTTGTCGGTGGAGTGGTCGCGCATCGAGCCGCAGCCCGGTGTCGACGACGCGGCCGGTTGGGCGTTCTACGATGCGGTGATCGGCCGCATCGTAGCCGCCGGCATGCGCCCCATGATCACGTTGAATCACTGGGTCCATCCCGGTTGGGCGGTCGATCGTGGTGGGTGGAACAACCCGGAGATGCCCGCAGCCCTGACCGCTTTCGGGCGACGTGTCGTTGATCGTTACAGATGGGCCGAGCCGATCTGGATCACCTTCAACGAGCCCAGCGAATACGTCCGGCGGGAACTGACCTACGGTGGTTTGGCGCCGTCGAACACCGGGCTCATGGTCGACGGGATCATCGAGGCTCATCGGGCGATCACGACCTACATCCACGCCGTGCAGCCGGGGGGCCAGGTCTCCTCGAACATCGCCTACATCCCACTGCCCGGTGTGGAGCCGGCGCTGGAAGCCGTCTTCTCCGACCGTATGGTCGATTCCTTCGACTTCATCGGCGTCGACCAGTACTACTCGATCGCCCCGTCGGAACTGTCGTCGTTCGTTGCCTCGGGCGGCTCGTTCTGGAATCTGCCGCAATCACCGGAGAGCATGTACTACGTGCTGCGCTACTTCGCCGCCAAATATCCGAACAAACCGCTGCGGGTCATCGAGAACGGATTGGCTACCGACGCGGATCAGAACCGCGCCGACGGATACCGCCGCGACGACCACCTCCGCGACACCGTCTATTGGATTCAGCGCGCACGCCGAGACGGCATCAACGTCGTCTCCTACAACTACTGGAGCCTCACCGACAACTACGAATGGGGTGACTACGGTTCCCGCTTCGGTCTCTACAGCGTCGATGCCGTCCACGACCCCACCCTGACCCGACGACCGACAGTCGCGGTAGCGGCCTACCGCGAGATCACCGAACACCACGGAGTGCCCTCCACCTACCGGCCGACGCGCCAACCCGCACCCTGCTCACTGATCGCGCTGCCCGACAGTTGCGGCGATCCGGTAGTGGTAGAGCCACGGTCATAGTTCCTCCGACAAGAAAGATGGAGGGTTCGAGATCGAGTGGACCTGTGCGGAGCATGTGGCGCTCATCCGGCAGCTGCCTCGGCGACGGCTCGCGCCCATCGGTAGTCCGCCTTGCCCGAGGGAGAGCGCTGGATGAGATCGACGAAGACCCAGCTCTTGGGCAGCTTGTACCGCGCAATCCGCCGGCCGGCATGGGTCTCCAGCTCGGCTTCGGTTGCCGTCGCGCCGTCGGCGAGCTGGACGACTGCGACCACCTCGTTTCCCCAGCGCGCGTGGGGGCGGCCGCAGACCGTGACATCCCGCACCGACGGGTGGCTGAAGATCGCCTTCTCCACTTCCTCGGCGAAGACCTTCTCACCGCCCGTGTTGATGGTGACCGAATCGCGTCCGAGCAACTCGATTTCGCCATCACCGATCAGACGAGCGCGGTCTCCGGGCACTGCGTACCGTGCGCCGTCGATGATCGGGAACGTCTGGCGTGTCTTGTCCTCCTCGCCCAGGTAGCCCAGCGGCACCCAGCCGGACTGAGCCAGCCAGCCGTTTCCCATGTGGCCGGGCTCGACCAGCGCGGAGAGGTCCTCGTTGACGACCACGGCGCCCGGTCCCGAGTTGAACCGTCCGGTCGCTGAGCTGCCCTTGAAGGACAGGTGTGTGCCCTGTGCCCCGGTCTCCGAGGCGCCGACCGAGTCGTTGATCAGCGCGCTGGGGAGCAGGTCGAGAACCTGGTCCTTGATCTCCTGGGTCAGTACGGCGCTGCCGTTGCCGATGATCGCCAGTGAAGAGAGGTCGTATTTGCCGGTTCTCATCTCGTCGAGGAGCGGCCGCATGACGGCGTCGCCGGTCACCGTGATGGCCATGGCCTTCTCGCGCTCGACTGTGCGCAGCACGTCCGCGGCGTCCATGTGTCGGTTCTGATCGGGGACGACGACCGTCGAGCCGTTGTGCATCACGACGAAGGTCGCCCACTGGGCGGCGCCGTGCATGAACGGCGGCACCATCACCATCGGGCCCATACCGCCATTGCGCGCGCGCTCGCGGACGTCGTCGTACGAGGTCACCGGGTCCCACACACCGGGTGTACGGCCGCCCATCGTCGACATGAAGATGTCGTGTTGGCGCCACAGCACGCCCTTGGGCATGCCGGTGGTGCCGCCGGTGTAGATCACGTAGAGGTCGTCCGGGGAGTGCCCCACGTCCGGCAGGTCGGGTGGCACGGAGGCGAGTGCTTCCTCATAGTCGACTGCCCCGGGCAGCAACTCCTCGCCGGAGTCATCGGCAACCTGAAGCAGCACTTGCAGATTCGGCAGCGAGTCCCGCACCTCGGCCAGCGACGGCGCGAATCGCGCATGGTAAATCACGGCCCGGGCATCGGCGTTGATGAACAGGTAGCGCAGCTCGTCCGCGACGTAGCGGTAGTTCACGTTGACCGACACGCACCTCGACTTGAACGCACCGAGCATGCCTTCGACGTACTCGGTGCCGTTGTAGAGATAGAGCGCGACGTGGTCCTGGCCGGACTCATGGTTGGCCAGCTCGTGCCGTGCCTTACGCGCACCGAGCCCCGCTCGGTGCAGGTAGGTCGCGAGCCGGCGGCTGCGGTCGGTGAGCTCGGCGTAGGTCAGTCGCCGGTCGCGCCACACCAGCGCCTCACGGTCGGCCAACTCCTCACTGATCGCCTCGTGGGTGAGGGCGATGTTGAACTCGGTCGTGCTCACTGCGCTCCTTCAGCGGCCCAGACCGCCCTCGTCGAAACTCGACCGGGCATAACTCCCCACCTCGTGCGGACATGAGGCTAGACATATGTCCAGTCAGCGTTCCATCAACCATAGAACACGTTCTAAGGTGGGTCCATGTGCAATTTGGACGGCGCCTGCGTATCGGCCCAAACCCACACGCCGGACCGAGGTTGACGACCACCATGGCGCCTCGACAACGCGACCACATGATCCCGGCCTATTTCCGTCGCACGAATGACGGATTCGAACCACTCGAACTGGCCCGCAGCGACTGGAACTGGGACCACCTGCACGGCGTCGCGGTCAGCGGACTGCTCGCCTGCGGCGCGGAGAACGCGCTTCGGGGGCTGGATCGCGAGCACTTCGTACCCGCCCGCTTCCACGCCGACCTGTCCAGGCCGACCCGAGCCGCCTTCACGACCGTAGTGGCCGAAGTGGTGCGCAGCAGCGGCCGGCTGACCCAGGTCGACGTGGCCCTTCATCAGTCCGGGAATGTCGCGGCTCGTGGCAGCGCGCTATTCCTTCGACCTTCGGAGAACCCCGACGGCGACATCTGGACGCCGGCGGACAGAGGCGTTCCCCCGCCGCTGTCCATCGCTCCCGCATCGGAGCAGCCCCGACCGCCCTACATCGGCAGCGACCAACCGTGGTCCGTCCGGTTCGGCGACCACCAGAATGCGGGTCGTCATCAGACCTGGCATACCGCGGTCCCGATCGTCCTCGCTGAGCCGATGAGCACGTTCCAGGGCGTTGCCGCCCTCGCGGACACTACGAACATGGTCGCCAACTGGGGTAGCGGCGGGATCGGATACATCAACACCGACGTCAGCCTCACCCTCGCCCGACGGCCGGTCGGCATGGAAATCGGGCTTCGGACCCTCGACCACGTCCAGCACCTGGGCGTGGCCGTCGCCACAGTCGAGGTCTACGACCGATGCGGCCCCCTCGGAAACGCGTCGGTCACAGCTCTGGCCAACACTCGACGCACGATCGACTACTCCGCGGACCAGCGAGCAGAAGCGGAGACGCTCACCGCAGAGCACACGACCGGAGGTGCGAGCGGCCGTGGCGCACCGGTCGCGATGTCGTAGCGGCAAAAGTGACGACTGCGCCGACCTCACTCGGGCAGGAGAGTCCGGTCGGGTCGATCCGGAACGCGACCTTCACCAAAGCGCGCTTCGTCCGCCAATTGGATCCGAAGGCGTTGCGGGGGAGCGGAATTAGATGTTCTCGCGCCTCGCTGGGACCAATGGCTCGTGAAATACGCGGTGCGGCAATGGCACTGCCGGGTCCAGAAACAATAGTGCGGGCGGGACGAACGTCCTGTCGTCGCGGTGGGATGCCGCGCGGGACTCGTTGCGGGCGCAGGGCACCAGATTCGTTGGAAGCGATCGCCACCGCTGAGCGTTCTTCGCGTTCGGTGAAGACTTGGAACAACAGCTCGCGTTCTCAAACATACTGTGGTGACGGTGCTTTCATTGTCAGCGCGCCAATGACATCGCGCGGATCGTTCAGGCCCGGGCTAGGTCGATGGCGACGGGGACGGGGTTGCTGACGATGTCGCGAACGGGCGAGTAGCGGGTGAGGCTGGCGAGTTCGGCGAGTTGCGTGTCATCGAAGTCGCCGGTGGCCTTGATCGTGACCCGGACCTGCTCGTAGCCAGGGCGGACATCGTTGTCGAGCGCGAGGAAGCCGTGCAGGTCCACGTCGCCCTGGATCGTGGTCTCCAGGCCGTCGATTGCGATGCCCCGGGCCGCGGCGTGGTAGGCGATCGTGCCGGTCACGCACGCCGCGAGGGCGTGCAGGACGTATTCCGCGGCGTTGGGTGCTCGGTTTTCGCCGAGCAGGACCTGCGGCTCGTCGTTGTCCACGGTGAACGGCTCGGTGCGGGTGACGTCTTCTTGGCCGACGCCGTAGAAGTCTTTGATCGTCGTGCGGCTGTATCCGCCCTCGATCCAGTCGTTGCGGGCACGGAACTGAAACCGCGCCAGGGCGGGGGTGGCGGTGACGGCGTCGATGGTTCCGGAGAGGCGGTCGACGTCGACGCCATTGACGATGTTGGTTGTGTGCATGGCGAAGCTCCCTGCGGTTGAGGTGATTACAGGGCTGCGGCCCAAGCCCGGCCCACATAATTAGCACGAACGGTCGTACTAAACAGTAATGTACGACCGATCGTGCTGTATTGTCAAGTGATGACCGACCCGCGGAATCAGCGCAACCGCGCGCAACGACATCCGCGCGCCGACGGTGAGCGAACCCGCGCAGCGATCCTGCGCACTGCGGCGTCGCTGGCCACCGTGGACGGGCTGGAGGGCCTGTCGATCGGAAACCTGGCCGCCGCCACCGGCATCAGCAAGAGCGGTCTCTACGCGCACTTCGGCTCCAAGCAGGAACTCCAGCTGGCGACCGTGGACGAGGCGCAGCGGATTCTCGACGCAGAAGTCGTACAACCCGCGCTCGCGGTCCGTCCCGGGCTGGCCCAGCTGGCAGCGGTGTGTGAGGCGTTCTTCAGCTACGTGCAGCGCCGCGTGTTCCCCGGCGGCTGCTTCTTCGCTGCCACGGCGCTGGAGATGGGCACCCGCCCAGGGCCGGTCAGGGACCGGGTCGCCGCCATCCAGTCCGGTTTCGTGGTGTTGCTCCGGTCCTTCGTGGTTACCGCACTTGCGCAGCACGAACTTCCTGCCCATGAGGATCCCGACCGGCTCGCCTTCGAACTGCATGCGGTACTGCTGGGCGCCGACACCAAATTCGTCCTGCACGACGACCCGGCAATCCTGGACTTGGCACGCCACGTCGTCCGCCTGCGGCTAGGGCTGGACGACGGTCGAAACGCCACCGAGAGCTCACGTAGCCCAGCGTGACATAGATGCCGGTCGCGGCCACCTCGATCTTCGAGTCCACGGCCAACCAGCTCATCAGCAAGCGCATGGTGAAAAGACGGGGCTAGCAGAGATATTCGCTTAGAAGCAGTGCCAGGTTGTCGCCGGCGCAGACGTGGCCGTGGCGCTCTGCGCCAGTTCGCGTCCCGATGGCTGTCGGCGATCTTGCACACCGAGTCTGCGGCCAGGGCAGTTCAACATTGGGCTGTCCCGCGGTCCGGCCGGCGTCGGCAATACACGCCCGCACGAAGTCTGTCGACGACTCAATGCAAATCTGCTCATTCAGAGCGCCGTGAGACTCGTGTATGCCGAAGTCCCCGGGGTCGGTAGCGGTCTGGCTTTCCGGTGACGGCGATGCGGTGGGCACCGACCGAGGGGGGGCGTCCGACAGCGCTCGACGATCTCGATCATCAAGAGGTGGGCCATGTTCGGCTGCGGCACGCGGTATCACGGCATCGGGTGTCACGCGACCACGGTGTTGGTCGAGTGTCCATGTGGCCAAGTATCTGGCCAACGGGCCGGTTGGCCCGGTCCAGCTGGTCCGACTGGGGGAGGCGAGTCTGTCCTGACCTGGAAGCTCCGAAATCACTGAGGAGTTCGGCGGCGCGCCCCATGCTGTACGCCGGGAAGTCCTCGTCGTCGAACCTGCCTCCCGGGCCGCTGTCGTTCGGTTTCGCCGGAATGTACGTGGCGCCATTCGTGTACACAGACGGGGCCCCGGCGCCTGTGCGGCGCCGGGGCCCAAGGGGATTCACTTACCCAGACCAGCCATTCGGCTGGTCTGCTTACTTCTGCCCCGCCTCGGCGGACGGGACGCGACCGTGTAACAGCTGACCGTGCACCACCTCCCAATCGGGGATCTTCCGATGTTTCCGGGACAGCAATCTCGCTACCGCCCCGGATGCGACGCCGGCGGGCGTCGCATGTCCTGCAACTTCCTGTTTCCTACGTTTTCTACCGAGCCGATCTAGTTGCCCCGGTAGATGGCGGGACGCATCGAGTCTTCCGGAAAACACACATCAACACACTTTCTCGATGCGTCCCGCCCTGCTCACCAACTCGTTCCTTCATGCGGGTAGTTCGTCCTCTACCACGCCTTTTGGGATCGTCTCTGTATCAACGGAACAAAGGCTACAACGGACAACCTGGATTGTCTACAGTCGCCACTGTAGATTTGCTGTGGTCGTGGTCACTCACCTGAATCCATAGTCCCGCACGGCTGGGAATGTGGGTCTCGGCCCAGCGAGAGCGATGCCAGTGGTTCAGTGGGTCAGTGTGTCGGTCCGCAGCGGGATCGACAGCCGACTCCAGCCATGGGAGCCACAACCGTTTAACAGGACTTGCGATCTCGCTATCTCGGGTGCCGACTCAAATCGGGGAGGCGCAGATGCCGTAAGCGTCGGCGAGGCGGGTGATGCGCGTGGCCTGCTCCAGGCGGGGTTTGTCGCTGCCGTCGCGGACGGTTCCTCCGGCGGTGCGAAAGTCGGCGAGAAATTCGTGTGCCCAGCGAATGTCGTCAACACTGGGGCCTATGGCGTTGTTGACGACGGAGGTCTGTCCGGGGGACAGACACAGTCGGCCGGTCATGCCCAGTGATCGAGCGAGGGCGGTGTGGGAGTGCAGGGCGTCGAGGTCGCGGCCGGTGGTGGGGCCGTCGATGGGGCCGGGCAGGCTGCCGAGACGGGACGCGATAGTCAGTCGCGAGCGCGGGTAGGACATGGCCAGGTCGGTGGCCGCGGCGCCGGTGTCGCGGCGGTAGTCGCCGCTGCCGAAAGCCAGGCGGGAGGTACCGGAAGTCCGGGCAATCGCGGCGGCCGCCTCGATTCCGAGCGCCGATTCGATCAGTGCGACGATCGGCAGGTCTCGCCCGAGTCGCGACGCGGTGTCGGTGATGTGCTGTGGGGATTCGACTTTGGCGAGCACGACGCCCACCAGCCCTGGGCGGGAGCGGAAGTCGGCGATGTCGTCGGCCCAGTATTCGGTGGAGGCGTCGTTGATCCGAACCCAGGCGTGATTGCCGGACTGGTCGAGCCAGTTCGCGGTGGCGCGGCGGGCGGCGTCTTTGTAGGCGGGGTCGACGGCGTCTTCGATGTCGAGGATGATCTGGTCGGCATCGCAGGCGACCGCGCGAGCGATGTCGTCGGGCCGTGCTGCGTTGACCAGCAGCCAAGATCGCGAGAGGGCGTGGTCGATGCGAGCAGAGGTGTGCGCCAAGGCAGTCTCCAGAGTGTCGATCCGGGCGGCGGTGAGGGTGGGTTGTTGTGGTCAGTAGGTGGCGGTGAATCGGTTGGAGATCCGGCCGATCCCGTCGATGGTGATGGTGACCAGATCGCCGGCCGTCAGGGGAGTGGGGCCACCCGGGATCAGGTGTGCGGGTGTGCCGGTGAGGATGACGTCGCCGGGTTCCAGAGTGGTGAAGGTGGAGATGGTGGCGATCAGCTCGGGTACCGGCCGGATCATGTCGCGAATGTAGCCGTGTTGCACGGTGATTCCGTTGACGGCGGTGTGGATGCGCGCGGTTGCCAGATCGACCCGCTCGGCGGGGGCGATCACGGGCCCCAGTGGCGTGGTGCGGTCCCAGGCTTTTCCTTGCAGCCACTGGTGGCTGCGTGATTGCCAGTCCCGCAGCGTGACATCGTTGGCGACCGAGTAGCCCAGGATATGCTCGTGCGCCCGGTCGGCGGGGATACGTCGGCCTCGTGCCCCGATGACGACGGCGAGTTCCCCTTCGTAGTCGGCGTGGGTCGTTTCGGGCGGCAAAACGATGTCGTCGTGGGGGCCGACGAGCGAAGCGGCGTACTTGGTGAACAACACCGGGTACGTGGCGGGTTTCACCGCGTCGCCGGTTTGGTAGTAGTTGGCGCCCACGCCGATGATCTTGCCGGGCTGCGGACTGCTGGGCAGCACGGTGACCTCTCGGACCGATCGCCGTTGGGCAGCTGTCGAATTCGAGACAGGTCGCGCACGGCGGCTGAGTGCGTCATTGATCGACTCGCCCGACGGTCGGGCCACCGGTTCGACGGCGCCGGCGCTGACATAGCCGAGTTCCGGGCGATCTGGGTCGCCGTAGGTGACCCACCCATTCCCGATGTAGCCGGTGGCGGACTGGGCGTGCAGTCCGGTGCTCATCGGGTGATGGCGTCGGCGACGGCTTTGCCGAGGCTTTCGGTACTGGCGGTGCCGCCCATGTCGGGGGTGAGTTCGCCTGCGGCCAAGACGGTTTCGATGGCGGTCAGCACCGCTGCCGCGGCTTCGGTTTCACCGAGATGGTCGAGCATCATGCTGGCGCACCAGATCTGCCCGATCGGGTTGGCGATGCCCTTGCCGGCGATGTCGGGGGCCGAACCATGGACCGGTTCGAATAAGCTGGGAAAGACGCTCTCCGGGTTGATGTTGGCGCTGGGCGCGATGCCGATGGTGCCGGTGCATGCCGGTCCCAGGTCGGAGAGGATATCGCCGAACAGGTTGCTCCCGACGACGACATCGAACCAGTCGGGGTGCATCACGAAGTTCGCGGTCAAGATGTCGATGTGGTACTTGTCGACCTCGACCTCGGGATAGTCGCCGGCCATCGCTTCGACGCGTTCGTCCCAGTAGGGCATGGAGATCGAGATCCCGTTGCTCTTGGTCGCCGAGGTGAGGTGCTTCTTCGGACGGCTCTGCGCAAGCTCGAAGGCATACTTCAGGATCCGGTCGATACCGGTGCGGGTCATCACCGTTTCCTGGAGGACGGTCTCGCGGTCGGTGCCCTCGAAGATCCTGCCACCGACGGAGGAGTACTCGCCCTCGGTGTTCTCGCGCACGACATAGAAATCGATGTCGCCGGGTTTGCGGCCGGCCAGCGGGCTGGTCACGCCTGGCATGAGTCTGACCGGCCGCAGGCTGACGTACTGGTCGAAGTGCCTGCGGAACTGCAGCAGGCTGCCCCACAGCGAGATGTGGTCGGGCACGATGTCGGGCCAGCCGACGGCACCGAAGAACAGTGCGTCGAATCCGACGAGGGTGTCGAACCAGTCATTAGGCATCATCTGCCCGTGCTCTAGGTAGTAGTCGACGGAGGCGAAGTCGAACTGCTCGTAGTCGAGGGTGAAGTCGAACGCCGACGCAACGGCCTCGAGCACCCTGAGGCCCTCCGGCACCACCTCTTTGCCGATTCCGTCGCCGGGAATGACGGCGATGCGATGCGTGGATGTCATGAGCGGTGGTTCCTTTCGCTCGGTTGGGGTTGTGGTCAGCTGTGGGCGGCGGTGACGGCGGGCTCGTTGACCGGGGACGGGGGTCGGCGACCGTCGAGGACGGCGATCACGTTGTCGGCGGCGGCGAGTCCGGCTCGGGTTCGGGCTTGCTGGGTTTGCCCGGCCAGGTGGGAAGTGATGATGATGTCGTCACGTCCCAGCAGCGCAGACGTGGGTGGCAGTGGCTCGACGGCGACCACGTCGAGGGCTGCGGCCGCCAACTGTCCGGCATCGAGGGCGTCGATGAGGGCGGATTCGTCGATCAGCGAGCCGCGGGCGGTGTTGATCAGCGCTGCAGTGGGTTTCATCATAGCCAGTCGGCGCCGGTCGATCAGGCTTTCGTTGTCGGCGTTGGCCTTGGTATGGAGTGAGATGTAGTCGGCCCGCACGCAGAGGGTGTCGAGATCGACGAACTCGACACCCTCGCGATCGGGTTGGTTATGGGCCGTGGTGACGAGCACGGTCATGCCGAAAGCGCGCCCGAGATCAGCGACGGCGCGCCCGCTTGGTCCGTAACCGATGACCCCGAGCACCGCACCGCGCAGTTCGGTGCCGGCTTGGCGCGGCCACCGCCCGGCCTGCACACCGGAGGTGACCGCCGACAGCTGCCGCGCGACGTCGAGCATCAGGGCGAAGGTCATCTCCGCGACGGCGTGGTGGTTGACACCCGGGGTGTTGCAGACCCAGATACCGAGCTCGGTCGCCGTTGCGGTGTCGATCGAGTCGTATCCCACTCCACTACGGGCCACTACTCGGAGATGGCCGGCGCCGCTGAGCATGTCGGCGGTGATCGGTTCGCTGGCCACGATCGCGGCAGCGCAGTCGTCGAACAGGGCCTTCGCCTCTTTCGAGTCGCGGGCTCCGCCGGCGGGGGCGTAGCGGACCTCATGCCCGGCACGAGTCAACGCCCCGTGCACTTGGTCACCGGGTGTCAGGTAGTCGGTGGTCACCACTACGGTCGCCATCGTGTCCGTCCTTCTGTTACTTGCTGGCGGCGTGTGACGTCGCCGCCATGAGCACCGGGTTGCGATCGCCACGGCGCATCACGGATACGTTCTGAGCGCGCACCGGTGCAATCACCGGTTCGGCAACATCGGTCGTCGAGACCGGCTTCTGGGCGATCGCAGGAGTCCCATCGGCGGCGGCCGACTTCCTGGCCTTACGAGTGTGTTGTCCGAGTATGCGTCGTGCCTTGTCGACGTCGAAGTCGTTCTCCCACTTGCCGATCACGATGGTGGCCAGCGCGTTGCCGAGCACGTTGATGAAAACACGGCCCTCATTGAGGATTCGGTCGATACCGACGATCAGCGCCAGCGTGGCCAGTGGGATGTGACCGACCGCGGTGAGGGTGCTGGCCAGGACGATGAACGCGCCGCCGGCGATTCCTGCGGTGCCCTTGCTGGTGAGCATCATGACGCCGATCATGACCAGCTGCTGCTGCCACGACAGGTCGATCCCGACCGCTTGCGCCAGGAACAGCGATGCCATGGTCAGATACACCGCGGAGCCGTCGAGGTTGAACGAGAAACCCGCCGGGATAACCAGTCCCACAACGGATTTTCCGACGCCAAGCTCTTCGAGCTTGCGTACGAGCTGCGGCAACACCGCTTCACTCGAGCAGGTACTCAGCGCGATGAGCAGCTCGGCCTTGAAATAGCGCATCACCGGGAACAGGCCCAGGCCGCAGGCCCGGCTGATGGCACCGAGCACGACGAGTACATAAATGACGCAGGTCAGGGTGAACACCAGAATCAGGAAGCCCAGCTGTTGCAGGCTCTCGGCGCCGTATTCGGCGGTCACCGAAGCCAGCGCACCCAATGTGCCGATCGGTGCCAGTCGCATCACCCAGCTGACGATCTTGAACACGACCACCGAGGTGGCCTCGATGAGCCGGGTGATGACGGCGCTTTGATCTTTGGTGACGTTGAGCGCACAGCCGAACAGCAGCGACACCAGCAGCGCAGACAGGATGGCATGTCCGGTGATGGCCCCGAAGATCGACTCGGGGATCAGATCGGTCACGAACCCGACGAAAGTGATGGGTCCATGACTATCCACACCGGGGATGTCGTCGCTACTGAGTGTGGCCGGGTCGATGTTCAGTCCGGCCCCTGGTTTGAAGACATTCGCAACGACCAGGCCGATGACCATCGACAGGATGAAGTACGACAGCGCCTTCACCCCGATGCGGCCGGCTTTGCGCAGGCTGTCCATCGACGCAATGCCCAGTGTGACAACGCAAAACACGACCGGGACGACGATCATTTTCACCAGGGCGATGAACCAGTTGTTCAGCGGGGTCAGGGCGGCGCCGACGTCGGGGGCGAGTAAGCCGATCGCGATGCCGATGGCGGCGCCGAGAATCACCTGGAACCACAGTTCGCGGATCAGGCGCCCGAAGCGGGATCGTTGGGGGGCTGGGGATGTGGTGGTGGACATGAGTGGTGCTCTCCTTTGCAGGATGCGCAGGATTCAACTGGAGGGGACTGGTCCCGGGGTTGGGTCAGGACCGGCGGCGTCGGCACGGGCCGGTGCGAAATGGCGGTTGAACACCGTGTGGCCGGGGAGGTCGTCACCCGGCCACACGGGGAACTCAGGCGTGCAAGTCGCGCAGGACGGAGTAGAAGGCGCTCTTGGCTTCGAAGCCGATGCCGGGGGTCTCGGTGAGGCCGACCTGGCTGTTCTCGACGACGGCGCCGTCGGCGAAACCGCCGGTGGGCTGGAACTCGCCGGGGTAGGACTCGTTGCCGCCGAGCTTCAGCGCTGCGGCGATGTGCAGCGAGAACTGGTGGCCGCCGTGCGGGATGCAGCGCCGCGAGGACCAGCCATGGTCGCGCAGCATCTGCTGCGTGCGCAGGTACTCGGTCAGGCCGTAGCTCAGGGCTGGGTCGAACTGCAGGTAGTCGCGGTCCGGGCGCATTCCGCCGTAGCGGATGAGGTTGCGCGCGTCCTGTACCGAGAACAGGTTCTCACCGGTTGCGATCGATCCGCTGTAGTTTTCCGAGAGCACCGCGTTGAGCCGGTAGTCCAGCGGATCGCCGACCTCCTCGTACCAGAACAGGTTGTAGGGCTCGATCGCCTTGCCGTACTCCAATGCCGTCTCGAGGTCGAAGCGGCCGTTGACGTCGACCGCCAGCCGCGACCCGTCGCCGTCGAGAACGTCGATAACCGACTCGATGCGCTTGAGGTCTTCGGCAAGATCGGCACCGCCGATCTTCATCTTCACGACGCTGTACCCCATGTCGAGGAAACGGCGCATCTCGTCCTGCAACTCGGGCAGCCCCTTGTCAGGTGCGTAGTAACCGCCGGCGGCATAGACGAAGACCGAATCATCGGGCCGCCCGTCGCCGTACTTGTCCGACAGATAGCGATACAGCGGCCGGCCTTCGATCTTGGCGGCCAGGTCGAACAGCGCCATGTCCATGACACCCACCGCGACCGAGCGCTCGCCGTGCCCGCCCGGCTTCTCGTTGCGCATCATGATTTCCCAGGCGCGCGCCGGATCGAGCTTGCCGGCCTCGTCGAGAAGACTGCCCGGCTCCGCCGCGAGCAACCGCGGAATCATTCGCCGACGCAGGATGTCGCCGGCGCTGTAGCGCCCATTGGAGTTGAACCCGTACCCGACGAGCGGCTTGCCGTCACGGATCACATCACTGACCACCGCCACGATCGAACAGTCCATTGCACTGAAATCGATCCAGGCGTTTCTGATCGACGAGCTGATCGGGATCACGCCTTCGTGTACTGAAACAACCTTCATGATCCACTCCTCGTATCTCGTATCTTATAAGATGTGAGACCGATGGTAAGGTGATGTGAAGCAGAGCACAAGAGGCAAGCTCGGGCCGGAGCACGAATACCGCACCAGCGGTGTAATCACTCGGAGGTTGGATGACCCGGACAGTGAACGTCTTCTCCAGCAAGGGGGATGTGGCCTACAACGAGCTGCGCGACCTCATCCTGACCGGCGAGCTCCCGGCAGGTTCACGGATAGCCCAGTACGAGTTGGCCGATCGGTTGGGCATGAGCATCACCCCGATCCGCGAAGCCGTGCGTCGACTGCTCAGTGAAGGCCTCGTCGAAATGATCGCGCATCGAGATGCGCGCGTCGCACCGATCAACGCGGCCGAAGCGCGTCAGCTCTTCGAGGTTCGCCTCGCTCTGGATCCAGCCGCCGCCGAGTTGGCCGCCCAGCGACGCACAGACGGCGACATCGCCACGATCCAAGCGACCGCCGCGCGCCTTCTCCCTGTCACTCAGCAGTGGGGCGAAGATGCCCTGGTTGCCCACCGGCAGTTTCATCGCGCGATCTATACCGCCTCGCACAACGACATGCTCATCCACATGCTCGATGACCTGTGGGACAAATCCGACCGGTATCGGCGGCTCGGTCTCGCACTGCCTCCCGGCGCTGAACCACGCACGGTCGACCACCAAGAACACCACCAGATGGTCGAGCTCATCATCGCCCGAGAAGCTTCCGCGGTTGCCGACCTCACCCGCCGACACATCGAGAAAAGCCTTACCGCCGCTGCGATCGAGATGCTCGAAGTCACTACACCGGCCACTGAGGCGTTCGCTAGCTCGAGGTAGCGAACGGTTGCCGACTCGATCCAGCAGTGGTCGCGGCGGCGTTCCGCACGATCTTCGCCCAGCCCGATCCCGCCACCGCCGCCGCGACCTGGGATCAGGTGCGTGACCAGCTGGCCGGCCGGTTTCCCAAGATCGGGCCGTTGACGGACCAAGCCAATCGGGAAGTGCTGGCGTTCACCGTGTTTCCGCGAGCGCACCGGTCGAAAATTTGGTCGACCAACCCGCTCGATCTGGTCAATAAGGAAATCAAGCGCCGCGCCCGTGTCCGAACAAGCGGAGTCGGTAGCGCCGGGTTACAACCCGCCAACCTAAGCTGCAAACGTGCCACCTCGCCCATCCAGCGCCACGCCGTCCGGTGCTCGCGTGACGCCGTCGCCGCGGCGAGGTCGCCCCGCGCAGATCAGCCGCGAGCAGATTGTGGCTGCCGCACGGGAGCTCGCGCCGGCCGATCTGACGATGAAGAGCGTCGCCGAGATACTCGGTGTGACCCGAAAAGCGCTGAACTATTACGTCAACGACCGCGCCGGCCTTGTCGAGTTGGTTGTTCTGGACAGGTTCGAGGCGCAACTCGACAAGGTTCGGCTTCCCGATAGCGGCGATTGGCATGCGGTCGTTCGCGCGTATGCCGACGCCATTCGCGGCGGGATCATCGAAGTCGGCGTATTGGCCACTCACTACCCGGTGTCCGGTTTGGCCACGCCGGCAGCCCTTGGAATTGCCGAGCGGGTATTGCAATCACTGGTCGACGCAGGCTTCGATCTCGAAGAGGCCGGCATGGCGCTCACGCTCGTCAACGATGCCGCGACCGACGCGGGCCGCCAGGTGCTGCTGCTCGACGATCGCCGTGTGCATCCGATGGTGCCCTCGACTCTGAATGCCCTGCAGTCCGCGCCTGCCGCCGACCTTCCGTTGCTTCGGCAGTTGGCCACAGCCCGAGGCGATGGCGACTACCTCGATGACCAGTTCGCGTTCACCATGTCTGTCCTGATTGCCGGTCTCGGGGCGGTTCTCGAGCACAAAGCGACCTACTGAAGCCTCCTTCTCGGGTCGCGTCGATCGCTCCAACCTATTGCGTTTTTGCCCACGGGTAATAAATATGGCAGTGGGCGAACCGCGAAAGGAACTCCTTGACCAACATCGCATCACTGGTTCCCGTCAACTGGGACGAAATAACTCCCGCATGGATGAGCGGGGCGCTTGCCCGGCATCATCCCGGCACCGAAGTCGAGGACATCACTGTCGAGTTTCGTGATGACGGCACCAACCGCCGGGCGCGCCTCGGGCTGCAGTATTCGTCCGGCACAGGCCCGGCGACGGTCTTTGTCAAAGGGGCAGACCCTGGCCACAAGGAGCTGGTCAAGCTGACCAGCGGCCTGTTCCACGAACCGAGGCTGTTTCTGTCCGATGTGGCGCTCCCGCTGGAGCACCCCATTGTCTACGCCGCTGCGATCGACGAGGTCGCCGAAGAGTTCATCCTGGTGATGGAGGACCTCACCGCGCGGGGCGCGGATCCGCGTGACGCCACCCGGCCGCTGACCGTCGAACAGGCCGCGCAGGGAATCCGGGGTTTGGCGCGGTTGCACAGCCGATTCTGGGGCGAACGATGCACCGCCGAGCCGGGACTGCGCTGGTTGGAGCACTTTCAGCCATGGCCGGGCATGGAAGCCGCGCCGTTGCACGTGGCGTTCGAGGCGATCGGGGACTCCGCGACACCGACGATCACGGCCCTGACCGGTGAAACGTTGTTCAACCGATTGTGGGCGTCCTACATCCGTACGCTCGCGCGCGCGCCGCAGACGCTGCTGCACGGTGACCCGCACATCGGCAACACCTACGTCACCACGGACGGAGACGTGGGATTTCTGGACTGGCAAGTGGTGCGCCGCGGCAACTGGTCGCTCGATGTGGGCTACTTCCTGCAGGGCGCGCTGACCACCGACGATCGCCGCGCCAACGAGCGCGATCTACTCGGGGAGTACCGCGCCGCGCTGGCGCTGCCGGCCGGCGAGCTTCCCTCGTCCGACGAAGTGTGGCTGCGTTACCGCGCCTCGGCCGCACACGGTTTGGCGCTGTGGCTGGCAACCTCCAGCGCCGGTGAGGCATGGCAACGCCCCGATATCGCCGTGGCACTGGCCAAACGCTATTGCGCTGCCTACGAGGATCTCGACACGCCCGCAGCACTCGACGAGATCGGCGGTGACGGAGCCCGTGGGAATTAGATGGGTGTACCTCGTGTGGGCGAAACTTGTTCGTGGAGAAAACGTTTGGCCCACGTAGCGATCGAGCGATCTGCTCGATCCGATCGCCGGGCCTACCGGGTCGGATTCGGCGAAGATGTGGAGATGACAGCGGTGAACACCAAGACCGTGCACACGTTTTGCAGGTACTGCCTCGCCTCGTGCGGCATCGAGGTCACAGTCGAGGGAAACCGCGTCACGAAGATCTCGCCCGACAAGCAGAACCCACACACCTGGCAGGACTTCTGCGCCAAGGGTCGCACCGCAAACCAACTCGTCGAGCATCCACGCCGGATCCTGAACCCGATGCGCCGCGTGGGTGACACCTACGTCGAGGCAACCTGGGACGAGGCCTTCACCGATATCGCCGCAAGAATGAACGCGCTGATCGACGCCGATGGACCCGATGCGATCGGCCTGTACTACGGCAATCCGTCCGGTTTCTCGTCGTCCAACATCGTCTTCATGAACGGCTGGCTCGACGCGGTCGGCACCAACAACCGGTACGCCGTCGGCTCGGTCGACCAGAACGCGTGGCACGTCGTCGCGGATGCGATGTACGGCTCGCTGGTGATGGCGCCGGTGTCCGACATCGACAACTGCGACTACTTCTTGCTGGTCGGCACCAATCCCGCTGTCAGCGCATGGAATTGGTTGGAGACGGTGCCCGGCGGATGGCGGCGCGCGCTCGACCGACAGCGGCATGGCGCGCGGATCGTCGTTGTCGACCCGCTGCGCACCGAATCGGTGGAGAAGGCCGACGTGCATCTGGCCGTGCGACCCGGCCAGGACTGGGCGCTGCTGTTGGCCATGGTGAAGGTGATCCTCGACGAGGGCCTGGAGCACGAACAGGACTGCACCGAACTCGCCACGGGCGTAGCGGAATTGCGCATGCTCGTCGCTCACGCCGATCTCGATGATCTCGCGTCGCGCTGCGATGTTGCGCGCACGCAGATCGAACGCGTGGCGCGGGAATTCGCGACCGCTCGGGCGGCGATGGTGGTCACTCGCACCGGGGTTTCGATGCACCTGGGCGGGACGGTCGCGGAGTGGCTCGGTCACGTGCTCAACGTGATCACCGGCCGGATGGACCGTCCCGGCGGGCGTAGGTTCGAGCCCGGTTACGTCGACGCGATCCGCCTGGGCGCCTTGGCCAAGGCGAAACCGCACAAGAGCCGGCTGCTGGACCGGGACATGGTCGCGGGCGCGCATGCGCTGAGCGAGTTGCCTGCAGAGATCACCACTGCGGGCCCGGGTCAGATCCGTGCGATGGTGATCAATTGCGGGAACCCGGTGGTGTCCGGGCCGGACGGTGCGAAACTCGACAGCGCCTTCGAACAGCTCGACCTGTTGGTTGCTATCGACTTGGTGCAGCGCGAAAGCCACCGGCACGCGCACTGGCTGCTGCCCGCGGTGCACTGGCTCGAACGCGACGACCTGCTCTCCTTCACGAGCGCGATGCACGACGAGCCGTACGTGCAGTACGGGGCCAAAGCCGTCGAGCCGCCGCCAGGGGCCCGTCAGGAGTGGCGCATCTTCACCGACCTCGCGATCGCCATGCGCAAGCCTCTTTTCGGCGCAAAGGGTGTCAACGGCTTCATTGGGGCGACCCGCCGGGTCGCGCGCCTGACGCGGCGGCCAAGCATGGAGTTCGGCCCGCATTGGATCGATCGACTCCTCGTGGCAACATCGCGAAAGTTCAACGGGCGCAGGGTCAAATGGCGCGACATCATGGCGAATCCGCATGGCTTGGTCCTGGGCGAACGAGAATTCGGCCACTTCAGGGAAGCGTTGCGAACCGAGGACAAGAAGGTGCACGCCGCGCCGCCCGAGTTCGTCGAACGGGCCCGTGAGCTGCTGGCCGAACCGCATCCGGGGCCACCGGAGGGCTACCCGTTTCAGTTGGCCGGCCGCCGAAACCGGCACTCGATGAACTCGTGGCTCAACGAGCTTCCCGGGCTACACCCGTCGGGGAAGATGAACGAAGTGGTGATCCACCCCGACGACGCGGCCGCCCTCGGTGTCACAGACGGCGACCGGGTTCGGGTGTTCTCCGCTGTCGGAGCGATCGAACTCGCCGCGTCGGTCGACGACCGCCCGCGCCGCGGAGTGGTTGTCGTCGACCACGGCTGGGGATCGCGGATCTTCGACCCGCGGGGCAAGCAGGCGCCCGAGTCGTTCGGCGTCAACCGCAACCTGCTTATCGACGGCGGGCCCGTCGACCCGCTGTCTCAGACCTCGGCATTGAGCTCGTCCTACGTCGGAGTCGAACGCATCGGCTAGCTCGCTTATCGAACCGAATCTGGATATCGCGTCCAGCCGCGTGAAACAAGCGGCTGGACGCGCGGACGAGGTGTCGTCGTGTTCAGCTCGCGAGAGTTTCGAGTTGCTCGCCGGCTTTGCGTTCCACCAGCAGTGGTACGAAGTCACGGACCGAGCTGTTGCTGAATCGGGCCAGTGCATCCTGCACCGCGTTCGAGACCTGGTCGGGCGCCGCTTGGGCGTACCGGCTGCTCAGCCGCTGGCGTACCCGGTCGATCGCGACCTGCTCAGTGTTGTCGGGCATAGGCCCAGCGTGCGCCGCCGGTTAGGGCAGGGTCAATCCGTGTTGTGTTTCGGCCTGGTGAACATCCCGCTCGGCGGGTGGTCGGGGTTGGCCGCTGCGCCCGGATGCGCTGGAACCGATTTCGGCTCGCAACCGCGGCGAAGATGCGATGCCGGAACCTGGCCCCGCTCTCAGAGGTCGCGGCTGACCGAGGCGAGAAACTCCTGGGTCCTCAACCGCGACGCGGTTCGAGCGGTCGAGTTGGCGCCGAGCGGCACGACGCGCGCGGCGAGGTCGGTGACGCCGGCGTCGCGGTAACTACGTAGGCGGGTGAGTACGGCCTGTTCGTCCCCGGCGGCCATGGTGTCGCCGACATCGGTTGCGTTGCCGTGCTCGAGCAGGCGCAGGTAGTTCGGTGAGAAGTCGGCGTGCCCAAGCACGTCGCTGGCGTAGGTTCGTGCGTCGTCGACTTCGGCGTTCGAGCACAGCGCGACGGGAACGCCGGCGACGATGCGCGGCGCCGGCCGACCGGCATTCGCTGCGGTCGCGGTGATCCGGGGTGCGACGTAGTGGCCGATCGCCCGTTCATCTGCCATCCACAGGATGGTGCCGCTGGTCTGCTCGCCGGCGATCCGCAACATCGTCGGCCCGAGTGCCGCCATCAGGATCGGCATGGGCATGGGTTCGGCGACGTCGATCGGGCTGTGCACGCGATAGCTGTCATTCTCCGCGTCGACTGTGCCCGGCCCGGTGAATGCGGCGTTGAGCACCGCGAGATAGTTGCGCATCAGCCGGGCAGGACGTTCGTAGGTAAGCCCCAGCTGATCCTCCACGATCCAGTGGTGCGATGTTCCCAATCCCAAGGCGAATCGGCCGCCACATGCGAGTTGAGTGGTCAACGCCTGTTGTGCCAAGGCAATTGGATGTCTTGTCTGGATCGGTATGACGGCGCTGCCGATCTCGAGGCGCTCGGTGGCCTGGCCGAGGAGCGCGATCGCGGTCATGGCATCGAGGTACCCGGGAACTTGCGGTATCCAGAAGGACGTGAAGCCTGCGTCTTCGGCGGCGCGGGCGTCGCTGATCAACCCGCTCAAGCGGTCGGCACGTGCTCGCTCCTTGTCGGAACCAACCATCAAACCAATTCGCATGGGCACCTCCGGTCACGGATCATGGTGTGCGCTGCTGACATGATCGACTCTGCAATCAGAGAGTACGGTTCTGTCGAGGTCGAGTTCCCAGTCGGGGCAGCGGAAGCTCAACCCCTTATGCAGTTCTGAGACCCGGTTGCGTTCCTATTCGACACGGGCGCGGGAGCGATCGCTCCGCTGCCGGCGGGTATCCGGAGGCGGCAATCCGAGCCAGTCGCCAGGGGCGTGTCAACCCGGCAGCGGCACATTCTGCAGGCGGACCTGCCCGCGGGCCACTTCTTTGCCAGTGTCGGATGCGGTGATGACCACCGACCACAACTGTTGGACTCTGCCTTGCTGAATCGGTAGGGCCACGACGTCCACGCGTCCTTCGGTGCGGGCCCGGAGGAAGTCGGTGCCGTTGTGGACCCCGACTGCGAACTGGCCGCGGTCCGCGACGGCGGTACTGGCACCGATACTCGCCGCGCTTTCGACCGCCGTCGTGTAGACGCCCCCGTGGACGACACCCCACGGCGTGTGGTGCTCGGCGGACAAATCGATGTGGCCGACGACTTTCGTGCCTGATACCTCGTCGAGTTCCAGTCCGGCAGCTGCGACGAAAGCGCTCCCCGCGGACATGGCCGGGTCGGTCATGGTTCCTCCTCATGATTCGAGCGCGCCAGGTTCGGCGCCGTGGACACGATGGTCGCGCACTTCCTGCATCCGCGTGCCGAGTGGTACCGATGGATCGAGCGACGGACGCGTATCGACACATGTGCCGGCTCGAACTCCGCTGGGTTCACTCGGCCTGTGGCGTGGTTCCTGCATTCCGCTACGCAGCGGCGCAAGCCGGAATAGCCGAGGTTGGCTGCATACACACTCTCGCAGCGTGGTGGGCAGGGGTCGAGTCCGCTGGCTCCATTGAGACGGTCTAATGGCCGAGGATCTTGACGCCGACCACGAGAACGCCCACACCGATCAGTCCGGTGATGGTGAAAAGCTGCTGCCACCAAGGCAATCGGGCCCGTCGCACGGCAACCAGACCGATTACGCCGAGTTCGGCGACGAGGATCCACATCGCGATCCACATCGCCGTGGATGTGCTCAGTGGTCCGACGGCGGCGGCAACCAATACGAGCAGGGGCAAGACTGCTGCCTCCACAATCTGGCCGGAAGCGTGGAGCATCCGCAGCGCTGTCCATCCGCGCGGGGCACTGCGGTGCACGCCGAGGTGTGCGACCCAATCGGCCAGCAGGCTCGCTGCCCAGAGTCCGCCGGTGGCCACCGCAACATCGAGGACCGGGGCCCATGCGCTCGACTCGGGACCCGTATGGCGAACGAGGACGGCGAGCGTCGCCAAACACGCCATCGCGCCGTACACACGCTCGCGCAGGACCGCGACGACATGCTCAACCGGAACCGCTTCGCGATAAGGCTCAGTGGCCACGCTTGTCACTTCGTAACCACGCCAATCGGTTTCATCTGCCGTGCTAAGGGCGATCACCGTCGCAAGTCCAGTCCAGTCCGTGGGTATTCTGTCGGTCCGCGACTCAGATGCGGTCCGCGATGTTGCTGGCGCGGTCGAAGTAGTCGGCGTCGACGTGAACGGTGTAACGCTCGGCGAGCAGTTGGCTGACGCTGGAGAAGTCACGGTCACCGCCGGTCGCCCAGTGCGCGACAAAGCCGAACACCGCGCCCCAGAACGTGCCGATGGCCACGCTGGCGAGCATGGCCACCAGCACACCGGAATCGGTCAGAAAGACGCTGAACAGTAGGCCGATCAAACCGCCGAACCACGCACCGCTGCCGGCGCCGTACAGCGTGGCGCGCCTCCTGGTCATACGCTCGGTAACCTGCTCGACGCTGTGCAGTCCGGTGCCGACGATGCGGACGTGTTCGACCGGGAATCCATAGTCGGACAGCCGATCTACGAGCCGCTGTGCCGCTGCATAGGTGTTGTACTCGTGCAACTTCGGCGTTTCGAGCGTGCGGGCGCCGCCGGTGGTGTCTGTCATTGGTTGTCCAATCGTTTTGGTTGGGTGATGCCGCCGCCCCAACGGTGGGGATATGTCGCAAGACGAGGCCTTGTGGGCGTTGATATGCGTGTCCACAACCGCTCGGCAACTGACTGACGATATCGTCACATGCGAATAGAACGTCAGTCAAGAGAATTTGACGAAATCATCATGATTGATGGCTGCCGCGAGGTAGCGGAGAAACCAATCCTGGTTCGGCGCCGGCGCGGCAGGGCGGCTGGCGTACTGCATCGACGAAACGATCAGCGGCGGACAGCAGGCCGAGTGCTATACGACGGTGCGCAGAACGACGTCGGGACCAGGTATCGGTCGCTGGCAAATTTCGTGGGCTTCGTCGGCCGAGACGCCGAACATGCGCAACAGGTCCTCGGCGACTTGGTCGGTATCCCGCGCGTCGTCACGTTCGGGGTGGTCGTGCAGCAGTTGACCCAGGCATAGTGCGGCGCCGGCCGTAATCGTCAAAGCCAGTTCTGGATCGCGCACGGTGAAGCGGCCCGCGCGGGCCGCTGCCTCGATGTCTCGGCGGGCTCTCGGCGCGAGACCTTTGTCCGAGCCGAGCAGATTCGGCCCGTCGCGAAGCAGGACTTTGCTCAGTTCTGGATCCCTGCGATGCAGGCGTCCGGTCAGCCGGAAGCTCTGCGCGAAGATTTGGGCAGGGTCGTCCAAGTCTGCGGTCAATTCGTCGAGCACCGCGCCGTGGCGGTCGAGGGCGTCCTCGACCGCGGCGTGGAAGAGCTCGTCCTTGCTCTGGAAGTAGTTGTAGAAGGACCCCATCCCGACGTCGGCGGCTTGGGTGATCTCGAGGATCGGCGCGTTCAACTTTCCCGCCGCCATGAAGGACTGCGCTGCGCGGACGAGTGCGGCGCGGGTACGCGCCTTGCGCCGGTCCAGGCGATTCGGTGCATCGGTGATGTGCTCGGTCATGCCTGCGCGCCCTTCTCCGTGATCCTCCGAAGTGATCCCACCCTACCGTGTCTCATCAATTATGACGATTTCCTCAAGAGTCATTGACTGACGCTCTCCTCGTATGTGACGATATCGTCAGAAAGAAGGGAGACGCGGATGAGTGTCCACCATGACCCGCATGCCGGTCTGCACAGTGAGCAGGGCGCGCTGGCGGGCGAGCACCGGGGGAGGGCCGCCGAGCCGATCATCAAGGTGTGTGATCTCGCGTGGCTGGAGTTCGAGAAGCCCGACCTCGATCGGGCGGAGGCGTTCGCCCATGCCTTCGGTTTTGTGACGGCGCTTCGAACCGCACAGGAACTGCAGTTGCGCGGTGCAGACCCCGGTTCGCCCTGCGTGCTCATCCGCCGAGGCCCGCATTCGCGGTTCGTCGGTCCCGCCTTCCGGGCTGCCGACTCGACCGATGTGCTGCGACTGGCGGACGCGGTCGGAGGTGCGGTCGTGCCCCTCCCCGAGAGTCTGGGCGGGATCACTGTCGATCTTCTGGATCCCAGCGCTTTGGGGGTCCGCGTCGTGTCCGACACGTTCGAGTTGCCGGCGCTGTCCGCCCGCGCTCCGCTCCCACTCAATTTCGGACACGACCGCGGGCGGGTGAACTCCCCCCAGCGGCCACCCCGCGCGCCGGCCACCGTGCAGCGGCTCGGTCACGTCGTGCTCCAGACGACGAAGTACCTCGAAACCCTCAACTGGTACCTAGAGCACCTCGGACTGATCGTCAGCGACTTCCTCTACTACCCCAGGCAACGGGACCGGGGCCCGATCATGAGCTTCATCCGCTGCGACCGGGGTGCCACGCCCACCGACCATCACACGCTCGCAATGGTTCTCGGCCCGGCCAACCGCTATGTGCATTCGGCCTATCAGGTCGCCGACCTCGACTGCCTCGCCGCAGGAGGCGAGTACCTCCTCGACCGGGGCTACCGCCGGTCCTGGGGCATCGGCCGGCACATCCAGGGCAGCCAGATCTTCGACTACTGGCGCGACCCCGACGGATTCATGGTCGAGCACTTCAGCGACGGTGATCTCTTCGACAGCACGCTCGACGCGGGCTGGGCGCCGATGACCGCGTCCGGACTGGCCCAGTGGGGGCCGCCCGCCACCAAGGACTTCCTCGGATTGAACCCCGGCCGGGAATCACTCCAGGAACTGCGCGCCATCGTTGACGCGCTGCGCGCCGACAACGAATTCGACCTCCACCGCCTCCGCGGCCTTCTGAAAGTTGCCAGCTCATGACCATCTCCGTTCTCCGCACCGCCGACGCCTGGTGGGTCCAAACACCCACGGGCGCTGTACAGGTCGTCACCGAGGCCAGCACGACCGCCCAACTGCTCGCTGACCGGCCGGCCGTCGAGGCAGCCGCGTTCGGCCAGGGCGCCGTGCCGGTCGAGACCCTCTCGTTGCTCTCCCCGGTCACCGGCCCCTGCCGGGTGGTGGCGCAGATGACGAACTTCGCCTCCCACGTCACGGACGCTGGGATGAATCCCGCGACCATTCCGTTGACTTTTTTCCGCAAGGCATCCGGTTCGATCAGCGGCCCCACCGACGACGTGATCCGACCTGCCCATGTCCGGTTCCTGGACTACGAGGTAGAGATCGGCCTCGTGTTTGCCCGAGACATCCCGGTGGGGACAGCGATCACCGCAGACACTCTCGCCGATCACGTCGCCGGCCTGGTGGTCACCAACGACATCTCCGCGCGCGACGTCCAGCTTCCCAAAACGCAGTTCTACGAAGCCAAGTCGTATCCGACGTTCACCCCGGTCGGCCCTGCGCTCGTACTGCTGGACGCCGACGAACTCAAGCGTTTCACCGACCTGCGGCTGCGGCTATGGGTCAACGGCGAGCTTCGCCAGAACATGACCGTCGCCGACATGATCTATCAGCCGGCCGAGACTCTGCAGGCGCTGAGCCGATTTCAACGCCTCGATCCCGGCGATCTCCTGCTGACCGGCACACCGGTCGGGACGGCGCTGAGCGCCCCGCCGAAGCCGGTCGCATTCCTCGCCTCGCTGCTACCGCCCGCACTCCGATGGAAGCTCTTTTTTGCGGGGCAGGCCAAGAATTCGAACTATCTGCAGGACGGCGACGTCATCGAAGCCGCCGTCGCGACAGACGACGGGACCATCGACCTGGGGCGCCAGCGCACGGTAGTGAGGTACACGCGGTGACCGTCGACCTGCTGTGGCCGCGTTATGCGGCGCCCACGGACCTCGCGACGATCGAGGCCGTCCCGCTGCGAGATCGCGGGCTCCCGGAGTCCACCTATGCGTTACTCGGACGCGCGGCCGGATTGTGGCCAGACCGCCCCGCGCTCACAGTCCTACCCGACGGCGCACGATGGCGGGAGCCGTTGCAGCGCAGCTTCTCCGAACTACTCGATGATGTTCACCGCTACGCGAACCTGCTCCATTCCCTTGGCGTGCGCCGCCACGACGCGGTCGCCTTGATGGCGCCCAACTGCGCCGAACTGGTCCCGGCCACTCTGGCCGCACAGCTTGCCGGCATCGCTGCACCCATCAACGCCGCACAGTCGCAACAGCACATCGCCGAACTGCTGAGCCGCTCAGGTGCCCGGGTACTCGTCGCGGCAGGACCGGAACTTGCGCGCGAGACATGGGAAGCCGCACACGAGATGGCCGTGCGCGGACAGGTGGACGCCGTGCTGGTCTTGCGGCCCACCGGTGTCGCGGGCACACCGGCGGACCTGCCCGAGGTCGACGGCGTGCGGATCGGCTATCTCAGTGCGCTGTCGGCCGATATCGACGGCTCCGACTTCGTCGGTGATCTCCCCCGAGGGTTCGATGTGGCCGCACTGTTTCACACTGGTGGTACCACCGGTGTTGCGAAGCTGGCCGCCCACACCCACGACAACGAGGTCGCCAACGCCTGGATGCTTGCCGCGAATTCGTTGTGGGACTGCGACTCCGTCGTCTTCGCCGCCCTGCCGCTGTTCCACGTCAATGCCTTGGTCGTCACGCTGCTGGCACCGCTGTTCAAGGGCCAGCGTGTGGTGTGGGCCGGCCCGCTCGGCTATCGCGACCCGGACTTGTCCAACGCCTTCTGGAGGATCGTCGAGCATTACCGCATCGCCTCGATGAGCGCGGTGCCCACCGTATACGCGGCCCTCGCGCAGCGCCCGGTCGATGCCGACATCGGCAGTCTGCGATTCGCCATGGTGGGCGCGTCGCCCCTACCCGCTGCGCTCACCAAGAGGTTCGAGGAACACACGAACGTGCCCCTTCTCGAAGGCTACGGTCTGACGGAAGCAACCTGCGCGACTGCACGCAGCTTTCCCGATGCGCCGCGACCGGGGTCGGTAGGGCTGCGGTTGCCCTATCAGCAGGTGAAAGTGGTACGCGTCCGCGAAGACGGCACCTGGGAAGATCTGCCCACCGGAACGACTGGAGTGCTGGCGATCAGCGGTCCGACGGTGTTCGCCGGCTATGTCGCCGAACACGACGAACACGGGCACGTCCTCGACGGCATGGGCAAACTGGTCGACGGTTGGCTCGATACCGGTGACCTGGCGCGCGTCGACGACGACGGCTTCATCTACCTGGCCGGACGCGCGAAGGACGTCATCATCCGGGGCGGGCACAACATCGACCCGGCGGTCATCGAAGACGCCTTGTCGGCCCATCCGCAGGTCACCGCGGCGAGCGCCGTGGGACGGCCCGATGCGCACGCCGGCGAAGTGCCCGTTGCCTATGTCACCGTTGCCGCAGGCGCCGACGTCACTCCGCAAGAGCTACAAGCCTGGGCCGGCGAGCGTGTCCCCGAACGGGCCGCGGCACCCAAGGCGGTGACCATCCTCGATGCGTTGCCCGCCACGGCGATAGGCAAGCTCTACAAGCTCGCGCTGCGCGCCGACGCGACACGGCGCGAGCTCGAGCATGCCCTCGCCACGGTCACCGGGATCGCCGCGATCCATGCGGCCGTAGCGGACGGCTCGATCGTGGCAACTGTCGAAATCGACGAATCTGCCAGCGAACCGACGGTCAAGGAGATCTTGGACCGTTATGCACTCAATTGGAAGGTACTGGTGCGCAAGTGATCACCGCATCCCTGGTTTCGGCGGTCTGCCTCGCCGTCGTCTTCCTTCTGCTCGGCGTGGGCAAGATATCGGCCACCGCGCCGATGCGGGAACGGGCCGCCCACGTCGGTATGTCCGTCAGCACCTATCGGGGCATCGGTGCGCTCGAGGTCGCCGGTGCAGCCGGTCTCCTGATCGGCGGACTCGTGCCTGCGGTCGGCGCCGCGGCCGGCATCGGGCTCCTGCTGCTGATGGGCGGGGCCGTCGCTACGCATGTAGTGAACGGCGATGGATTGCGTGCGATGATGCCCGCCCTCCTCGTCGGCGTAGTGACCCTTGCCTACCTTGTAGTCCTGATCGGATCGATCCGATGAGCGAGCGGGTTGTGCCGGTCGTCATCGTCGGTGCCGGGCCCACCGGTCTGACCGCTGCCACGCTGCTGGCTCAGTACGGTGTCGAGTGCCTGATACTCGAGCGCTGGGAGGGCGTCTATGCGCAGCCGCGGGCGGTCCACCTGGACGGTGAGATTCACCGCATCGTGGCGCACCTCGGGATAGCCGAGGAGTTCGCGGCGATCTCCCGGCCGTGCCTCGGGTTGCGGCTGCTCGACCGGAACATGCGAGTTCTCACCGAGTTCCACCGCGACCCCGGTCCGGGCGTACACGGTTACCCGGAGGCCAACATGTTCGACCAGCCGCAATTCGAGGAGATCCTGCGCGCCAATGTGAAACGGTATCCGAGCATCTCTCTCCGCGGGAATGTGGAGGTTACCGGGCTGGCCGACCACACGAACGCCAGCATTCGCGTCGACTTCACCGACCGTAGCACCGGTGTGCACGAATCGGTGCGGACGCGCTACGTCTTGGGTTGTGACGGTGCGAACAGTCTTGTCAGAGAACATATTCAGGCAACGATGCGGGACCTGAAGTTCGAACAACGCTGGCTCGTCGTCGACGTCGATATCGCCGCGGATCTCGATGAGTGGGAGGGCGCGCACCAGGTGTGCGACCCCGCGCGCGCGGCAACGTACATGCGCGTCGGACAGACTCGCTACCGCTGGGAGTTCCGGCTGAAACCCGGTGAGACCGCCGATGACTATCGCGAATCTGCTCGACTGCATCCGCTCATCTCGCCGTGGACGAGGAACACACGGATCGACGACCTGAAGCTTGTCCGATTGGCCGAGTACACTTTCCGGGCCCGAATCGCGGACCGATGGCGCGACCGGCGCGTGTTCGTACTGGGCGATGCCGCCCATCTCACACCACCGTTCATCGGACAGGGGATGGGGGCGGGGATGCGCGACGCGATGAACCTCGCCTGGAAGCTTGCCGGCGTCCTCAGCGGGGATCTGCCCGAGAGCGCACTGGACACCTACGAGGCCGAACGAAAGCCGCACGCGCTGGCCCTGATCCGGCGGGCCAAGTTCGTCGGGATAGCTATGACCGAAGGCGGCGAACTCGGTAACCTCATCCGGCGGATCGTCCTACCGGTGCTGCACCGTATGCCGGGTTTCGGCGACAAGGTCATGGACGGCGAGACCCCGGCCCTGCACGGCTCCAGTTTGATACAGCGATCTCGGCGACCCGGAAGCCGAACGGGCCGCCTGATCCCGAATCCGGACCTCGGCCGGGGCCGTCGGTTCGCCGAGGTCGTCGCCGGCCGGTTCGCGGTTGTCACCTCCGTCTCCCCGACCCCGAATCAACGCACCGACATCGAACAATGTGGTGGCACAGTCATACTGGCTCAACCGGATTCCGATCTGCAGCGCTGGCTACGCCGCGGCCGCGCACGCGCCGCCATCATCCGGCCCGACGGCACCGTCCTGCGTAGCGGCAACGAACTGTCCGTCCTGTGCGCCGCGCTTCCCCGCTTCCACGTCGGCCACCCGACAATGTTGTCGACACAGCGGTAGCAACATGGCCATCTCAGATATTCGGGAATTCGCGCATCTGACGGGGCGGATGTCGAGGCACTCGCTCGACTCGACGAGGTCCGACCTTTCGCCACACCGCCGGCAACGCGACGGCGGCCGCTGACTTCAGTACGCGGAAACCGCGTTCCTCGCGGGTTATGGAACGGGTAGTGCACTACTCAAGCCAAAACCCGAACACCGGCCGAGCCTGAACTGTGTATCCCTGGCCAGTCGGCGGGGGAACGCCACAAAGGAGCAGGACGATGACCACAAAACACAAAGTCGTAGCTGGGGACACACTTTCGGCGCTGGCGCTGCAATTCTACGGAGACGCCAGCCTGTACGAGGTGATCTCGATTGCCAACGGCATCCCCGATCCCGACGTCATCAAGGTCGGTCAAATATTGCTGATCCCTGGACTCACTCGGAAGTACAAGGTCGTGGCCGGCGATTCGCTCTGGCGTTTGGCGGAGCGCTTCTATGGAGACGGCAGTCTGTTCACTCTCATTGCCGCTGCCAACCACATCGCTGACCCCGATGTCATCCAGGCCGGTTCGACTCTCCGGATCCCGGAACTCTGAACTCGCGCAGTCGGTCGCCGGCCGGCAGTGCGCGCCGCCCGCCGAGCGGCGACCCCGATGGCCCACCCGGCTGTCGTTTCGCCGCTCGCGCGCGAGTGATCAACGCATGGCCAATATGCGGGATCCGGCTCACGCCGCCGCATACATCTCACGGGGCGAGGCGATATTCGTGATTCGGGAGATCGAGATTACGCGACGCTCCGGCGCCGGCCAGTTTGTCGGCACTTCGGGAAATGAAGTGCAGGTAGGACGTGGAAACCCCGGATTGGCCGGGTTGTGTCGCTGAGCTGAAGTGGGCCTGGGCGGTTGAGGATGCAGGTGTCGAATCCGCGCTCCTGCTACCCGAGCGCCCTGTGCCCGAGCCCACGTCCGTGCCTGCTGCTGTTGTTGCCGCCACGAGGGTGCGGACCGTGGGATGGGTGACGATCACCGACCCCGCGCTCGACGGCACGACCGTGGCGCTAAGGGCGCCCGGCTGATCCTGGCCTGACGTGAGTGCTATCGCCGGAGCGCTCGCCGCCTGTTGCGGAGTTCCGTGGCGAGGGATGCCGATTCCACTGGCACTGAGTTCCACTGCGCGGTCGGCCGCGATCATTTTCGGGTCCGTTTGAATGGTGCCCGCGTCGGCCCTCGGCCGCCGATAGCAGGTGTCGAGGCGGCACACCCTGCTTGTGGTCGGCGCCCGGGTCCCCGGTTGAGCACCCGGGAGTCTTTCTGTCAAGAGTTCCGGTCCGATTAAACCTTAACTGCCCGGCGTGTTCTGAGACTGTGCTGCATGAAACCTGGGGTGGTTCAATATCATCAGGTACCCCACTTCAAGAGTAAGAGGTCCGCTTGATGACATCGTCGACGAAACCCCACCCCGTCATCTTTATCCACGGCCTCTGGATCCATTCGGCCGCGTGGGAGCCCTGGATCGATCTGTTCGGCGCCCACGGATACGCCGCCACGGCACCGGGCTGGCCCGGCGACGGGACCACCGTCGCGGCGACACGTGACAACCCCGATGACCTCAAAAACGTGGGCATCGGGGAGATAGTCGATCATTACGCCGAACTGATCGGAACGCCCGACGTCAAGCCTGTCGCGGTCGGCCATTCCTTCGGTGGCCTCATCGCCCAGGAGCTGCTGGCCACCGGTGTCGTCGCCGCGGCTGCCGCTATCGATCCGGCACCGATCAAAGGGGTCAAGGCGCTGCCCTATGCGCAATTGAAATCGGCCTTTCCTGTGCTCAAGAACCCGGCGAACCTGCATCGGAGCGTGGCGCTGACCGAAGAACAATTCCATTACGCGTTCGGCAATATGCTCACCAAAGAGGAATCCGACGCGTTGCACGACGCATGGACTATTCCAGGCGCTGGACGCCCGTTGTTCCAGGACGCCAGCGCCAACTTCTTCCCCCACTCGCCGGCCAAGGTCGACACCCACCTCGCCGAACGTGGGCCGCTGCTGCTGGTTTCGGGGACGGACGATCACGTCGTCCCGCTGAAGGTCACCGAAGAAGTGTTCGGTAAGTACAAGAAGGGCCCGGCCGACACCGAATTGACCGTCCTCGAGGGCAAGGGCCATTCCCTGACCATTGACGGCGGCTGGAAAGACGTCGCCGACGTCGTCCTCAATTGGTTGGCTGCCAAGGGCTTCTAGCCGGATGAATCCGCCTGGGTCCGAACACAATTCCCGCTGGAACCCTCGCACGGGCTTGGTCCGAAGGTAGTCCCAGCGGCTTACGGGGTGCGCGGTAGTCGACGTGTCAGCGGCTCGGCTGACGGTCGGTAAAGCTGCCGCGCACCGCGAACGAAATGAGCCCGGGCGAGCGTGGCAATCTTCTCGTCGCACTGCACTGCCGGAACGCGTCGATGGCAAGGGCGGCGAAGCGTCGGGCCGCGGCCTCTCGGTCGGTGGGCGGCGTCGAAGATAGTCCGCGCCCGGCCAGCAGGACGAGCACGAGGTCGTCGATGACGAAGTCGTGGCGCAGTTCGCCAGTCGCCTTGGCACGGTCGGCCAGTTTTGCGAGCATCCGCAGCAGCGAAGCGCGGTGAACGGCCACCGTGTCGATCTGAGGGTTCGCGGACATGAACGCATCCACGAAGCCCTGGTTCCGGCTGTTGAGGACGCTGATCCCTTCGATGACCGAGCAGAACCCTCGCCACGGGTCGGGGTCGGCGCAGCCGTCGTCGACGATGCTTTGACACGATCGCATTTCGTCGGCGAAGGCCGCATCGACCAACACCTGCTTCGTCGGGAACCGTCGATACAGGGTTGCGGGGCCGACTCCGGCGTGGCGTGCGACCTCGCGCATCGTAATGCGGGTTCCCCGCTCCGAGAACAGTTGTCGAGCGGCCTCGAGGACCCGGTCGCGGTTGTCCTGCGCGTCGGAACGAAGTATGTGAGGCATTCGGTCGGTCATCGTCCTCACTTCGCGGAAGTGGACGGGGGCGTCCATTACCGTCGCAACGGTACCGCAGGCAAGACGGAGCCGGACGGAGGCGATGGTGCGAGCAGTGGTGATCGAGGAATTCGGCGACCCGAGCGGCATGGCGGTGATCGAGGCACCGTCTCCACTTCCTGCACCTGGACAAGTAGTTATCAAGACCGAGGCGATCGGAGTCGGCGGCGTCGATGCAGTGATTCGCCGCGGGACACTCGGCGGGTTTGGGTTCTCGAAGGGACTGATCCCCGGCAGCGAGATCGCGGGCATCGTCACAGCGGTTGGCGCCGGCGGCGACGAGTCGTGGGTGGGTCGGCGCGTGTGGGCGTTCACCGGCACCGGTGGCGGCTACGTCGAGCAGGCGGTTGCAGGCATCGACGACATTGTCGTGCTGCCGGTCGGCTTGTCGTCCATTGACGCGGTGACGCTGGGTAGCTCGGCGACCGTCGCGCACTTCGCACTGGTCCATGCGCACTTCGCGTCCGGTGAGTCCGTGCTGGTGCGCGGTGCGGCGGGCAGCATTGGCATCGCGACAGTGGAACTCGCGGCGCGCGCAGGGGCGAGCGCAGTCGCGGTGACGACGTCGTCGCCGGAGCGCGGCAGACGACTCCGCGATCTGGGAGCGACGCACGTGCTCGACCGCGCGGGAGAAGGCGATCCCGCTGCACCGAAGACCTTCGACGTGATCATCGACATCGTCGGCGGGGCAGGCCTGCCCGCGTTCATCGACCGACTCGCGCCGAACGGACGTTTGGTAGTCGTCGGAGTGGTGGCCGGGCTACCGCCGGCGGACTTCGGCATGCGGCTCATGGGGGCGTTTCAACAATCCCGATCGATCGCCACGTTCAGCCTCAATACGGTCGCGGCCTCCGCCACGGCTGCGGTTCGGGCAGAGCAGTTCCTAGCGGCCGTGCGCGGCGAACTGCATGCCGTCGTGCACGAGGTCCTGCCCCTGGAACTGGCTGCCGAAGCGCACCGCCAGATGGACCTGGGCCATGTGTTTGGGCGGATTGTCCTCACCCCCTGACGCCGGCCGGCGACGCCGCCGAACTGCCACCCGGGCGGCAGGGCAACGGTGTCACCCTGCCCACCTGGGCGGCGGCGCCCAGATTACTTCGGTGCGAACCGCTGGCCCGCGTCGAGGCGCAGGCACTGGCCGTTGAGCATCGGGTTCTCCACGATCGCCAGCGCGAGCTTGGCGTACTCCTCGGGCTTGCCGAGGCGCTTCGGGAAGGCCGCATCCTTGGTCAGCGCGGCGGCGAATTCGTCGGGGATTCCCTGGGTCAGGCCTGTGGCGAACAGGCTCGGCGCGATGGCGAGCGCCCGGATGCCGAGGCTGCCCAGGTCGCGCGCCATGGTCAGGCACATCCCGGCGATGGCGGCCTTGGACGCGGTGTAGGCGACTTGGCCGATCTGGCCCTCGTATGCGGCGATGGATGCGGTGTTGATGATGACGCCGCGCTCCTCGGCTTCCTCGTCTACCGGGTCGTTCTTGCTCATGTGTGCGGCGGCCAGTCGGCTGATGTTGAACGTGCCGATCAGGTTCAGGTCGGTGACCTGCCGGAAGATGTCGAGATCGTGCGGACCTTCCTTGGTGAGGGTGCGCATCGCCGCGCCGCCACCGGCGGTCGTGACGGCAATGTGCAGGCCGCCGAGCGCGGCAACCGCGTCGGCGAGCGCCTGCTCGGTGCCCGCGAAATCGGTGACGTCCGTAGCGAAGAACGGCACGCCGATCTCGTCGGCCACCTCTTGGCCCTTGGAATGCGGCGCCGGCCGGTCCAGGATCGCGACACTGGCGCCACGCTTGACGAGAGCCTGCACCGTGGCACGGCCGAAGCCGGATGCGCCGCCGACGACGACAGCCTTCTTGCCCGAGATCTCCATATAGCTTCCTTTCCAGATTGTGGTCAGAGTGTAAAGGTCTTGTTCGGCGAGGTACATCCCCCTTTGTGACCACAAGCGGCCGTCCGGGGCTACAAGCGATACGGTCTATCGCGTGTCCGTGCGGGCGAAAATCTGCGGCATTCGATCGGAAGACGACCTCGCGATCGCGGTGGCGGCGGGTGCCGATGCTGTCGGGTTCATCTCGGGCATTACCCACCGCAGCGAAGATGAACTGGACGCGAACGTGGCCCGTGCGCTGTCCCGCCTCGTTCCGCCGTATGTCACTCGCGTCCTGGTCACACACCTTCAGGATGCAAACGAGATTCTGCGCCTCGCCGACCGGGTGGAGGCCGACGCGATTCAGGTCCACGGCGAGGTCAGCCTCGAAACAGTGCAGGCAGTGGTCGTCGGCGCGAACGGTCGACAGGTCATCAAGGCGGTGCACGTCACCAGTGGTGCTGCCCTGAGTTCCGCGGTCGCCGCGGCAGATATATGTGGCGCGGTCCACCTGGATTCGCGTACCGAGGATCGACTCGGCGGCACCGGCCGCACCCACGATTGGTCGGTCAGTGCGGCAATCGTGCAGGCGTTGGCAGAGCGAAGGTGCCACGTGATTCTGGCGGGAGGATTGACGCCCGCCAACCTCGCCGAAGCGATGTCGGTGGTCGGACCCTTTGCGGTGGATGCGAATAGCGGGCTCGAGGATGACCGGGGTGACAAGTCCGAATCACTCTGCAATGCGTTCGTCTCGCTCGCCCATTCCGGCCGCAATCTCGAAGGAAACCGCGGCGACGGATAGCTGCGCCATGACCCGTCACGGCCGGTGCAGGAACCCATGCAGCGTCGCCTGCACCAGCTCGTCGACAATCGCATCCCTTCCTACCGGCTTGTCTGCGAAGAAGGTAGACCGCAGCGCAACCATGCCGACGATCATCGCCACGGTGGAGTGGGCTGGCAAATCCGGTGTGCCCGAGTGCATTCCGCGCAGGCTCACACCCTCGGCGCTGATCTTCCCGAGCAGCGCGATGGCGCGCCTGACATCGGCGATTCCGGCCGCCTCCATCTCTTCGTCGCTCAGACCGTCGGAGGCGACGAGCGTCAGCAGCAGGCCCTGGTGCTCGACGAGAATGTCGTAGAGCTGGCCCACGAACTGCCGCGCCAGCGTCTCCTCATTTGCTTCCTCGGGCACGACGGCCTGCCACGTCTTGCCGAACTCATCGATGAAATTAGTGAAGGGCAGAACCAGCGCTTCCCGGAACAAGCCCGCCTTCGAACCGAAGTGGCGGAAGAGCAGGTATTCGGTGACGCCGGCGGCTTCGGCTATCTCACGCGTTGTTGTGGTCCGGTAGTCCTTGCGAGCGAACAGCTTTCGTGCCGCATCGAGCAAGAGCCTGCGTGCCTCGCCGGGCGGTCGGCGAGCGGGCTGGTTCGCCACCTCGGCAGTTGCCTGCTTCTTGGTCGAACGCGGTTGGGGCACAGTTTTCACTCCTCTGACCGCGCTGAGCGGTTGACGAAACCCCACGATAGCGGTCTTGACCCGGGGTGCATAATAGTGTCCACTATCAACACCTGTTGTTGAGTGAAGGGGGCCTGGTCGTGGGCCAAGTCATCATGCTTTCGACGCTGTTCGGGCTGATAGTTCTCATATTCGGCTTGGTGCTCTACTTCGATCCCGAGTCGCGGCGCAGCGCGAGCGCGGAGCACTCCCGCGCCGAGCACGCTCGCAGCGTGGGCGAAGAGCTTCACCGATGAACGACGATCTGACGCCCGTACTCATAGGGGCCATTGCCTTCGCGTACGTCGGGGGCGTCCTGTTCCTCGCGTTGGGCGTGTACCTGAGCTTCCGCCGGCGCGGGATTCATCCACTGCTGCTGGTTTCGATCGCAGCGATCTCCATCTCATGGATCGAGGCGCCGTACGACTGGGCGATGTACGCGCAGTTCCCGCCCGCCATCCCGCGGATGCCGTCGTGGTGGCCGTTGAACAAGACCTGGGGCGGGCTGCCCTCGTCGGTGCCGATCGGCTACATCTCCTACTTCGTCCTGCCGGCTGTAATCGGCTCGGCACTCGGGCGATGGCTGAGCACGCGATTCGAATGGCGACGGCCGATCACGCTGCTGACCGTCGGTCTCTTCGTCGGCTTCTTCTGGGCGTTGCTGTTCAACGCGTTCCTCGGAGCTCGTCTCGGTGTCTTCTATTACGCGTATGTCATTCCCGGACTTGCCATCTTCGAGGGAACCAAGCATCAGTACCCGATCTACGACGCCATTGCGATGGGCGTGCTGGTCATGGTCTTCACCTATCTCCTCGGCCGCACGGACGAACAGGGCCGCAATGTCATCGAGATGTTCTCCGATCGGGTATCGAAGACCAAGCTGCAGTCGGCCGTTGTATCCGTCTTCGCGGTGATCGTGATCGGAAACCTTGTCTACGGAGCGGTTTTCGCCCCACACCTCGCGACGAAGCTGGGCGGCTATGTGACCGCCGGGCCGACAGACCAACTTTTCCCCGGCGTGCCGAACCAGCCCAGATGATGCTTGCCGCCAACGTAATTCGGAAGGCCGATCGCCAATGACCACTGACCCAGCCCTCGATGTTTACTACGACCCTTACGACCTCGATATCGACGACAATCCGTACCCCGCCTGGGCGCGGATGCGCGTGGAGGCGCCGCTCTATTACAACGAGAAGTACAACTTCTACGCGTTGAGCCGCTACGACGACGTCGCACCGGCCCTGCCGGATTGGCAGACGTACCGGTCGGGTCGCGGCACCACGGCCGACATGTTGTTCAGCGGGCTCGAGGTGCCGCCGGGCATTCTGCTGTGGGAGGACCCGCCGATCCACGATCTGCATCGTCGCCTGCTATCGCGGGTATTCACGCCGCGTCGGATGCTGGCCGTCGAAGACCTGGTGCGCGGATTCTGTTCGCGTGCACTGGATCCCCTTCGTGACACGGATGGGTTCGATTTCGTCGTCGACCTCGGCGCTTTCATGCCGATGCGCACGATCGGCTATCTGCTGGGCATCCCCGAGGAGGCGCAGGAGCATATCCGTGATATCACCGACAAGAGCATCAACGTCGGTCGACGAGAGGAGGGCAGTGCCGACATCAGCATGGAGATCTTCGCGGAGTCGATGGGGGCGTTCGCCGAGTACATCGAGTGGCGGGCGACGCATCCATCGGACGACCTGATGACGGAGCTCCTGAACGCCGAGATCGAGGAAGAAGACGGGACACGGCGGCGGCTCGACCGCAACGAGGTGCTCGCCTACACGGCGATGATCGCCGGCGCCGGCAACGAAACCACTGCTCGGCTGATCGGATTCATGGGGCGATTGCTCGGTGACCATCCCGATCAACGTCACGAACTCGTCGCCGATCCATCACTGATCCCGTCCGCAGTGGAGGAGTCGCTGCGGATCGAGCCGCCGTCACCGGTACAGGCGCGCTATGTCGCCCGCGATGTCGAACACCACGGGCACACCGTGACCGAGGGGTCGTACATGCTGCTGCTCAACGCATCGGCCAATCGCGACGCGACCCGTTTCACCGACCCCGACCGCTTCGACATCCACCGCAAGGAGGGACACCTCAGTTTCGGACAGGGCATCCACTTCTGCCTCGGCTCGTCGTTGGCACGGCTCGAGGCTCGAGTGGCATTCGAGGAGGTTCTGAAGCGCTGGACCGACTGGGACGTCGACCACGCCAACGTACGAATGGGGCACACCTCCAGTGTGCGCGGGCCTGCTCAGATGCCGGTGAGAACCAGGTGAGTCGAGCAACCGAACAGGGGAGGGCCAGTGTTACACGAAAGGGTCGGCCTGTTCCTCAAAAGACTCGTCCGGGCCCGGGGTGTCGCGGCCACCGGCGACGTAGCTGATCCGCAGGCCCGCACGCGTCACCCTAGCTTCACGACCGGCCCCGCCCAGTACTTGATCTGCTGGGTGACCGTGGGATTCCACTGGCGAATCTCGGAGACGGTCATTGTCCCTCCAACTGTGGACGACATCGGCCGTAGTTGCCGTATGCCCAACGGGGCCAGTAAGAATGCGGCGCGCGCATCAAGGAACGGCACCCCGCTACTTGCCGCGTCGCGCAATTCCTCGGATCACGGTGTCCCGCGCCAGCACGAGTGCGGCGCGCGGCCCCAAGTCCCGAATGATGTTCTCGGGAACCCACAGCACGTCCATGACGCAGCGCGACAGCGTCGCAAGATCGGCCGCGTCGATCCGAATGTCGTCGGCGGCAATTCCGGCCGACAGCAATCGCTCCAACTTCTCCATCATCAGGCTGAACGCGTAGCCGGGGTCGGCGTTGTCCGGCGGAGTCCGTCGCATCCAGGCCAGCTGGATCTTCCACTCGTCGGGAAACTGCAGCACGGCGTTGATGTGGATCCAGCTGAGCGCGTCGAGCTTCTCGAGCGCGCTCGAGTCGGACTGCAGCACCGCGACCGAGGCGGTGCTGGTCTTCACGCCGAACGCATGCATGATCGAGGCGAGTAGTTCGTCCTTCGAGCCGATCACCCGATGCACCGTGGCGGGGTTGAGTTCCGCCGCCGCCGCGATATCGCGAATCGTGGTGACCTCGAACCCTTTGCGCCCAAACACTTTGAGCGCGGACACGCGTACATGTTCGGCCCGGTTCGAGCGGGGGTCCTTGTCGGTGTGCGCCCAGGTTCGGATGATCGAATCCGCGGAGGTCATTGCGTTCGACGCGTCCAGCTCCGCGTCGGCAATCGTCCGGCGGGCCAACCCGTCGAGCATGATCCGCGCAAGTATCGCGGCAACGTCGTCGGGTGCGGCGTCACGGCGAATGACGTCGAGTCCGACATGCATCATCGACTGGCACAACCGGTCGGCCAGCGGGCCGAGTTCGAGGTCGGGCCGGAGGTAACCGCTCCACCGGCCCGCCCGGAGCGTCTGCACCATGGCGTCCTGCACGGGCTGCGGCCGCTGCCGCAGCAATTCGACGAGTTCGAGGCTCTCGGTAGGCGCCTCGTAGAACGACATCTGCAGTCCGGCGCGGTTGCGGACCGCGCAACGCGCGATAGCGGAACCCAGTTCGATGATCTTGTCATCGATGCTGGGCGAGTCGTCAGCGTCGAGCCACCGAAGGCCGTCTTCGCCGACGCGCGCCAGGTCTTCGTGATATCGACGGACCAACCCGACGAGCAGCGCCTCCTTGGATTCGAAGTGGTGGTACAGGCTGCCCGTGAGAATCCCGGCGGCCTTCGCGATCTCCTGAAGCGAGGTTCGCAGACCCGAGGTTGCGATCAACGCCTCCGCGGTCTGCAAGATCTCGTCGCGTCGGCTGCTCTCCGGCTGATCGCGAGCGCCGGTCGATGCGGCCGGTGCCGATCCAGGTCGGGCTGCGCGGATCCGTGCTACGGCATCGGATGATTGCTGGGGCGCCACAACACCTCCGCAGCGGTCGGTTCCGTGGTCATGTGGCCATTGTGCACTTGGTCGCGGGTCATGCCCGGATAGCCGCCGAACGGCGGCCACCCGGGATCGTGTCAGGCCGGCAGGCTCTTGGCGAGGTCGAGCACGCTGACGGTCTCGGTGCCGGACTTACGCAGCCGCTCGGAGGAGCGGAAACCCAGGTCGACGTCCGTGGCCTGGGCGCGAAGCGCGCCGACCGTCAATTGCTCCTTCGGGATGTGGGAGAACATGTCGAACGAGAACAGCCGCAGTGCGTTCTCGTGGGTGATCTTGTTGATGTCGGAATCCGGCACGCCCTGAAGATAATTCGCGAGCGATTCCGGTGCCAGCGGCCAGGTCGAGTCCGAGTGCGGGTAGTCGCACTCCCAGGTGACCATGTCGAGATTGAGCTTGTTGCGGCTCTCGATCCCGAAGCGGTCGTCGATGAAACAGGTGACGATCCGTTCCAGGAACACTTCGCTGGGCAGCCGGCCCTTGAAGTCCTGGTGGGTCCAGTGCCGGTGCATGGTGTAGACGCGGTCGATGCGCTCGAGGAAATACGGAATCCAGCCGATGCCGCCCTCGCTCAGCGCGATGGTGAGGTCGGGGAACTTGCGCAACAACGGCGACCAGATGATGTCGGCAGCGCACTGCACGATGCTCATCGGCTGCAGCGTGATCATGGTGTCCACCGGCGCGTCGAGCGAGGTGATGACCACCGACGAGGACGAACCGATGTGCAGGCATACGACGGTGTTCTCGTCATTGCAGGCCTGCCAGAACGGATCCCAGTGGTCGCTGTGCAGCGACGGGTAGCCCAGCTTCTCCGGGTTCTCCGAGAACGTGACCGCGTGGCAGCCCTTCTTGGCGACCCGCCGCACCTCGTCCGCCATCAACTGGGGATCCCAAATCGGCGGGAGGGCCAGCGGAATCATCCGGCCGGGATGCGCCCCGCACCACTCGTCGAGGTGCCAGTCATTGTAGGCCTTCAGCACCGCGAGCCCGAGGTCCTTGTCCTTCGCCCGGGCGAAGTACTGGCCGGTGAACTGCGGGAACGACGGGAAGTTCAGCGACGCGGCGACACCGTTCGCGTTCATGTCGCGAATGCGTTCGTCGATCTTGTAGCAGCCGTCACGGATCTCGCTCAGCTTGGTCGGTTCCGCGCCGTACTCGTCGGGCGGGCGGCCCGCGACGGCGTTGAGCCCGACGTTGGTGGCCTCCTGGCCCTCGAACACCCAGGCGTTGGTGCCGTCCTCGCGGGTGATCAGCTTCGGCACGTCGTCCTTGTACTTTGCCGGTATGTGGCCATCGAACAGGTCGGGTGGCTCGACGAGGTGATCGTCAACCGAGACGAGGACGAAGTCATCCATCTTCATGCTGCGCTCCTGGGTATTCGCAAGAATCGAGGTTGGTCCCCCGGTCGCTATCGGTGGTCCGAACCATACGAGTGAACAGAAGTTAGGTCAATGCCGGTCGGGGCGGCGTTCTGCTGCGGAGGTGCCCGGGTGTCCCGGTACGGTCGCTTCGATCGGTCGAGATCGGTCCAAATAGCGTGATGAGCCGCAGGGAATCAGGATTCTCGCAGCATTCGACGACCGGCTCATCATGCCGTTGACGAGCGTTGAGCTGCGCCGTAACGTGCAACAAAAGTTAGGTATCCAGATGAGGAGTGTGGCAATGACGGTTGCGGAGCTGTTCGGATACGCCGGAAAGCGGGTGCTCGTCGTCGGCGGCGCCACCGGTATGGGTGCGGCAGCTGCCCAGACCGCGCGATCGCTCGGCGCCCACGTCACCGTGATGGACATCGCGCCGATCACCTTCGACGTGGACAAGGCAATCGAGATGGACCTGCGCGATCCTGCGGTGATCAATGCGGCGGTGGACGAGTTGGACGGACCGATCGATGCCGTCTTCTCGGCCGCGGGAATCGCGGACGGGCCGGATCTCATGCGCGCCAACTTCATCGGCCACCGCCATCTCATCGAGCGCCTGGTGTCCACCGGCGGGCTGCCGTCGGGCTCGGCGATATGCTTCATCTCGTCGGTGGCAGGCCTGTCGTGGGAGCAGAACCTGGAACAGGTGCAGGAGTTCCTGGCCAACCCCGATTTCGAATCGGCGGACACGTGGTGCATTGCGCACGAGTCCGACGGTTTCATCCACTACGGCTTTAGCAAGGCGGCCATCAACGCCTATGTTGCGATGGAGGCATATCCTCTGCGCGCCAAGGGAATCCGAATCAACGCGATCTGCCCCGGCCCGACCGACACGCCGCTCGCGCGAGCGAACGAAGAACTGTGGCTCGGCTTCGCGAAGGACTACCGCGAGGCAACCGGGGCGCCGGTACATACGCCCGAGCAGCAAGGCAACGCGATGATCTTCCTCAATAGCGATGCGGCGAGCGGGATCAGCGGCGTCACCCTGATCGTGGACAGCGGTCACGCCATGTCGTCGATCACCGGCTCGTACGCGCCGGGCAAGCCGATCATGGACATCCTGATGGGCAAAGTGAAGCTCGGCTAAACCCGGGGGTCGGGAAGCGGTGGCTCGGTGCGTGATCGCACCGGGCCATCCCCAACCATCGAGAGGGATCGATGTTCACGCTTCGTTTCGATCTGCGCGCTCCCGCATTCGGTGCAACCGCTACCGATCTGTATGCGGCGGCGATCGAGATGTGCGCCTGGTCCGAGTCGCGCGGCGCCGCGCTCGCGGTGTTGTCGGAGCATCACGGCGCCGAAGACGGGCACCTGCCCGCACCGACACTGCTCGCGTCCGCGATTGCCGCACGGACCACAAAGCTGTCGATCATCATGGCTGCCGTCGTGCTCCCGCTGTGGGACCCGGTCCGGCTCGCCGAGGAAATGGCTGTGCTCGATCTGATCAGCAGGGGCCGGGTGATCTATGCCCTCGGAATCGGCCATCGTGCAGCAGAATACGAGCACTTCGGGATCGACGTTCATCGCCGTGGGGAGATGGCCGACGAGTACCTGCCGGTCCTGCTCGACCTTCTGCGCGGCAACTCGGTCGAGTACAAGGGCCGTCGTGTCACCGTCACGCCGTCCTGCAGTAGCACCGCCGGCCCGACGGTGATGATCGCCGGCGGGAGTCCCGCTGCGGCCCGTCGCGCGGCGCGAAATGGACTCGGCCTCGTATCGCAGACGTACCGCCCCGAACTGAAAGACATCTACGAAGCGGAGTGCCGCGCCCACGGCCGCGAACCGGGATTCGTACAGTTCCCCGATCCGACCGGACCGACGGCCGTCTTCGTGGCCGACGACATCGACCGTGCTTGGCGCGAGTTGGGTCCGCATCTGCTGCACGACGCACGCATGGCGGCGTCGTACCGGCCGGGCGACGATACGGTCGCCAGCATCTCGCGGGCGGAGACAGTCGACGAGCTGCGCGCCGAGAACGGCGCATACCGCGTCCTCTCGGTAGCCGAGGCGGCCGAAACGATGGCCACCGGCCGCCTACTCCCACTCGCCCCTTTGTGTGGCGGGCTTGCGCCCGAAATCGCTTGGCGCTACCTCGAACACGCGGCGAGCGCGGTGGAGCGCAGCCGCCGGCCCAACGAACCGGCATCCAGCACAAACTGAGGAGCAAGCGTGGGATCGGAAACCAAACGGGTAGCGGTGTGGTCGACCGGTGGCGTCGGTTCGCATGCGGTCGACGCGGTGCACCGGCGGCCCGATCTGGAACTGATCGGGGTGTGGGTGCACAACCCGGACAAGGTCGGCAAGGACGCGGGTGCGCTCGCGGGACTCGAACCGATCGGCGTGGCGGCGACCAATGACGCCGATGGCCTGATCGCCTTGCGGCCCGACTGCGTCGTGTACGCGGCCAGCGGCCCCGAGCGCGACGCCGGCGCACTACCGGATTACGAGCGGCTGCTCGCCGCGGGCATCAACGTCGTCTCCACCACCTCGACGAGCCTGGTGTACCCCGCGTCGTACTTCTTGCCGGACTGGCGAGATCGGCTCGAGGTCGCCGCCAAGAGCGGCAACGCCTCCTTCTATGCCTCGGGCATCTTCCCCGGATTCGGGTCGGATCAGCTGGCCCTGCTGCTGACCACGCAGTCCAAGTCGATCCGCACAATCAAGGCGACCGAGGTCTCGCTCAACGATCACTACCCGGTCGCCGACGTCATGATCAACGGAATGGGCTTCGCGCGCCCGCTCGATTTCGAACCGATGCTGAAGACACCGGGTTTCATCGAACTGGCCTGGAACGCGCCGATCCGGCTGATCGCCGAGGGGCTCGGCGTCGAGGTCGAGGAGATTCGTGGCACTCTCGATCGGCGCACGACCGATCGGGATATCGAGGTGGCGTTCGGCACCATCCCGGCCGGCACCTGCGGCGCGGTCAGCACTCGCGCGGCCGGTGTCGTCAATGGGCACGAGGCGATTGTGATCGAGCACATCATCCGGATGTCGCGCGACGTCGCACCGGACTGGCCCAGCGTCGAGAACGATGCAACCTACCGGGTCGATATCGAGGGCGACCCGGATATTCATTGCGAAATGACCCTCGGAGCCGCTGAGGGCCACGGTGCGGGCCGCGCGGCCATGTCCGCCACCGCCATGCGCGTGGTCAACGCGGTTCCGTACGTGGTCGACGCTCGGCCCGGTCTGCTCACCTCGCTCGATCTGCCGAACACGTTGCCACGGCACGTCTTCGAATAGGTCCGCAGCTACATGTCGGCGGCGGTGTAACTCGGCTCTCGGCATGCGGCGACGCTGGTGTCCAGACGATCGATGACGCCGTGATCGAGATATAGGTGCTGTCTTCAGGTGTCCATCGAAATATTCTGTGGGGCAGCGACACTGAGTGGCCTCCAACTGGTCGACGGCGGGTGTCCGTGCCGAGGGCGGGCGATGCCCGTCAATCGCGAGATATGGTCGTTAGACTGCTCGGATGGCTCGAATCGACTCCGAGACACTGGACAACGGCCTTCCGCTGCATCGAATCCGCGTCGATGGCACGCGGGCAACCACCATCCTCGTCGCCTTCGACGCGGGCGCACGCGCCGAGCGGCGCGATGAGAACGGAACGGCTCACTTCCTCGAACACGTGGTGTTCAAAGGTGGGCAGATATACCGAGACCACGGCACCATCAACCGCACGGCGGAGCAGTTGGGTGCTTCGATGAACGCTGCGACCTCCCACGATCTGGTCGAGTTTCATATCACCGTTCGCGCGGAGGCGGCGCCACAGGCTATCGACCTGATGACCGATTTTGTCGCTCGACCTCGGCTCGACGAGGTCGATCTCGGCAAGGAGCGCGGTGTCGTGGCCCAGGAGATCGCCCGCTACCTCGATCAGCCTGCCTACGTTGCGAGTAGGTTGAGCGCTCTCGCGTCGTTCGGCGACCACCCGCTCGGTCGTCCCGTCCTCGGCCCATCCGAACACCTGCCCACGTTTACGCGTGCGGCGCTGCAGTCGTTCCGGCACCGGCGCTGGGCCGGGTGTCGCGGGGGCGCATACATCGTTGGCAATACCGACCACGTTTCCGACGATGGCGAGATATCCGAGCTGTTCGAGCGGTTCCCAAAACTCGACGAGCCGGAGCCGTACGAATCGGCTCCGGAGTTTCTGCCGAGGACGCTGGTCGAGCGGCGCGACACCAACCAGTCGCATTTGCGAATGAGTTATCCACTCGGCTACGACATCACCGATGCCAAGTCGCGGGCCGCGGCGCGGATCTGCGGGATCATTCTCGGCGGCTCGCCGAGTTCGAGATTGAACGACGAAATCCGTGAACAGCGAGGGCTGTGCTACTCGATTTCTGCGGGCATTCGCGCTTTTGCCGACGTCGCGACGCTCAACCTTGCCGCCGGCCTCGCGTCCGCGAATTGTGTTGAGGCGTACACGCGGATGCGCGAGATCATCGGTGAACTGCATGCCCACGGACCAACCGAGGGGGAAGTTTCGCGAGCACGCGCTTTCGTCGCCGGGCGTGGGGTACTGGCATTCGAGAACACCTACAGGGTGGCGGACAACGCGGCACACCAGGGGATAGTCCATCGAGGCGACCTCGACCCGGACGCTCTCATCGCCGACTTGGACGCTGTCACCATCGATGAGGTACGAGACATCGCGAGTGCCATCGATCCGGACAAGCTCTCGATTGCCTGCCTCGGTTCGCACGACGCAGACGAATTCTGAGCTTGTCTCGGCTCACCGGTCGTATCATGGGCGGCGGAGTAGGGGGCTCGGAACTCGCGCATTACTCGTAACTCGGAGAATCAATGTCCGCAAACGACCCCGTCGCGACCCGACCCGCCGCATTGTCGATGACCGTGCTGATGACCCCGGACATGGCGAATTTCTCCGGCAAAGTCCACGGCGGCAGCCTGCTCAAATTGCTCGACCAGGTCGCGTACACCTGTGCGAGCCGCTATGCCGGGGCCTATGTAGTGACCCTCTCGGTCGACCGTGTCCATTTCCGCGATGCCATCCAGGTTGGTGAACTCGTGACGTTTTCGGCATCGATCAACTACACGGGACGCACCTCCATGGAGGTCGGTATTCGTGTCGACACCGAGAACATCCAGGACGGGACGACTCGCCACACCAACAGCTCCTACTTCACTATGGTCGCTGTCGATGCCGACGGTAAGCCTGTCCCGGTTGCGCCATTGCCGTTGCGCACCGATCTCGATCGGCATCGATTCGCGGCAGCAGAGCGCCGTCGGCGAGCCCAGCGTGAGGCATTGGCGAACCCACACGGAATATCGACGGAAAGCGAAGCGCGACCGGAGTGATTATGAAGTCTCGGGCATCGGCCGCCCCTGTTGTCGGTCGTCCATTCTTGATTGCCGAGTTCCGACATCGACCTGTTCGGACGCACGCTCCACGGTAGTGTGCTAGGCACGCAGGACCGCGGGTGTGGGTGTCGATGAAGGGGCGCGCGCCTCGCCAATGGTTGCCGGCTATCGACCGGCGCGGCACCGGGGGGCGGTGTACGGCCAGCGGGGGCTTGGGATGCGATTGTTATGACCGAGGAGCAGGCGACGAGCGAGCTCCTGTTCGATTTCGTCGATGAGGTGTTGCAACAATATTTCGGCCCGGAGCACGGATCGGCCGCACGGGTCGAGCGGAGCGATGTCGAGAGTTTGCTCACCGACGACACCCGAAGGCGGGTGGCGCAGGCTCGGGTCGCTGCGATGGAGTGGGGCAGGACAGAGGTTGCGGGTGTGGTCATCGCCTCCGATCGCTTGGTGATCACCCCACGCGGGGTGTTGTACGCGGCGGGGATGAGTGCGCCGGGTGCGCGGCGGCCGCTGTATTACCTCGCTACGCCGATCGAGTTGTTCGAGTCGATCGTCGATCGCGTCGAGGTGACGTCGCAACGGCACTTGTCGGTGGCTGCGGTCGATGACCGGTTCGGCAGCGACCTCACTTTTCCCTGGCCGCTCGACACGGCGCTGCGTCGGATGCTGGACGCGCACCAGATCCTGCACCTGGAATTGGGCGACGAGGCGTCCGTGCCGCCGGTACCCGGTCGGTAGTCGCGAGCGCTCGCTGCCGCGATGCTCAGGCCTGTTCGATCGGCACGCAGTCGTGTACGCAGTTCGGGTTCGTGGACGGCGACTCCGGGGTGGCCTTGCGGTGCAGGACCGCGCGGGTGGGCACGACCTGCAGCGTGTCGTCATTGGGACGGGCGGTGCCATCCAGGATCAGCGTGTAGCCGCCGGGCTCGCCCGGCGGCCAGATGACGGTGACATCGCCGTGGCCGGTCACGTTGGCGCGCGTGGTTCGTCCCATCGCGCCGACGTCGAGGACACCGGCGGTGAGCACCGGGTCCACCGCGACCGTGTGGGCGCGGAAATCGTCGCCGACGGTGATCAGGTAAGCCAACCTGTAGTCGGCAAGGGTGTCGGCCAGTTGGTCCAGATCCACCTTGACGCTCATGAACGACATTCTAGGTGGTGCCGGCTTCGTCGACCCGCGGATGTCGATGCACGGCGACGGACACGTCGGGATGCGAAATGGCACAAGATGACCGGCCAACTCATCCGCCATACGCCGGCGTGCGCCGGATCCGACGGTTTTAGTCGAATTCGATCTCGATGTTGTCGCCGGCCGGTGTCGCTTGGCACGTCAGCAGGTAGCCGTCGGCTTCGTCCTCGGGTTCCAGCGCGGTGCCCGCACCACGGTTGACCTCCCCGGACACCAGCCTCGCGACGCACGAACCGCAATCACCCTCGCGGCACGAGTACGGCGCGACCACCTCAGTGGTGAGCAAGGCGTCGAGAATTCTGGTGGTACGCGCACACTCGACCGTGTGCGTGGTGCCGTCGAGTTGTACCACCACCGTGGCGCTTTCGGCCGTATTGGAATTCTGCCCGGTATCGAGCGTGAACGGATCGCCGGTGAGCGAGACGTACCGCTCGATGTGCACATGCCGGTGGTCGACCCCGGCAGCGGTGAGGGTGCCTTCGACGAGATCCATGAACGGCGAGGGACCGCAGACGAACGCTTCGTCGCCCGCCGGGATCGTGCAGTGCCTGGCAACTGCGTCGGCGGTCGGGAGGCCAGATTCGTCTTCGAGCCAGTGCTCGACGCGCAGCCGATCGGGATACCGCAGCGCGAGGTCATCCAGCAGCTCCCGGAAGATCACCGACTCGACGTCTCGGTTCGCGTAGAAGAGCGTGACCCGGCCGTCGTGTTCGGCCAGTGCGGCCTTGATGATCGACAGCACCGGGGTGATCCCGCTGCCGGCGGCAAACAGGTGGAGGTCATGATCCCAGCCGTGCGGGGTGAACACTCCCGACGGTGGGAGCAGGTGAATCGTCATGCCTGCGGCGGCGTTGTCGCACAACCAGTTCGACCCATAACCCTCGTGCGTCCGTTTCACCGTGATCGCGGGCCGCGGATCGACTCCTGGCGACGTGGAGAGTGAATAACTTCGTGCGACGAAGCCGGTGCGGACGCTGGGGATGCGCAGGGTGACGAACTGTCCCGGGCGATAGCCCTCGTGACCGGCCCACTCGAACGTGATGGTCCGGGCGTCGGCGGTCTCGTCCCGGACCTCGACGATGGTGGCATCGATTCCCAAGGTCCGTGACTGCAGCGGTGCGGCGAGCCCGGTCATGATGCGCGTTCATCCACCCTGGTGAGCGGCAGCGCCCGATACCACAATTGGCCCAGCGCATTTCCGAGACCGATGATCTCCTCGCGGCGGGGCGTGCTCGCCGGGAGGCCGACGTGGACATAAGCCATCTGCTCGGTTGCGCAGCCCAGTGTCTCGGCAAGCATGTGCTGGTCGCCGCCCTCGATCAGTCCTTGGTCGGCCAGCCGCGTCAGCCATCGTTCGGTGCGCTTGACGAAGTCGCCACGCAGATTCAGCCACAGCTGCTGGAAGCCCTTGTTCTCGCTGGCCGCCGCTGCCTCACGCAACAGCCGCAGCATGTGCCGATTCCGCGCGTAGGCCTGCAGATAGGTCGTGTTCACCCCGATCAAAGATTCGAGTTCACCGTGCGCGTGATCGGGGCGTAGCCGCGCCTTCGCGAGTTCCTCCAACGACGGCTTGAGCGCCGCGAGGAAGATGTCGTCGAGTCCGGTGAAGTGGCGATAGAAATTGCCCTGAGCGGTGTTGGCGCGGTTGGTGATGTCCGAGATGCGCGTGCGCGTGTAGCCGTACTCGGTGAAGCATTCCTCGGCGGCACGGATCAGCTTGTCGCGGGTCTGCTCCCCGCGACGATTCGGCCGCTTGGGTGCCGCGCCGGTGTCGCCGACGAGCCCGGCGGCGGTGTAGATGGCGTCGATTCCGTCGGTCATCGGTGCTCCGTTCGAGAGGTCGGCGGACATCAGGCGAGGGCCGTGCGTCGTGTCAGTGGCGCCAAGGCGTGGTCGGCGGGCAGGTTCGACGGCAGATACGTGAGCAACTCGTCCACGTACTCGTCGGTCCCGCCTGCACTTCCCGCCGAGTCCCCCGCGTAGATCGTGCCACTGGCACCGTCGACGGTGACGGTACGGCCCGCGAGCGAGGCGGTGAGTCCGGGCCCACAGCCGACCACGCAGGGCAATCCGATCTCCCGGCACACGAGCGCGGCATGTGAAGTGGTGCCACCGACCTCGGTGACGACCGCCGCCGAGTCGAACATCGCCGGGACATCCGCCGGTGACGTCGAGGGGCGGACCAGGACGACCTTCTCGCCACGTCCTGCGGCATCGCAAGCTTCGTCGGTGTCGGTATACACAACGCCCACCGCAACTCCCGGACTCGCGCCCGTCCCGCGGGCCAGTACCGCGGCACCCGATAGCACCGACGTCTCGTTCGCCAAAGCCTGCGCATGGTCGGCGCTGATCCGGGACACCGCGTCGGCACGGTCGATCACACCCTCGTGGACGAGGTCGACGGCGACGCGGACCGCCGCCTGCGCGGAACGCTTTCCGGAGCGGCACTGCAGCATGTACAGCGAGCCGCTCTCGACGGTGAACTCGATGTCGACGAGGTCGCGGTGCTCGCGTTCCAGCACGGTCGCGATCGCTTCGAGGCGATCGAACAATTCGGGTGCGTGCCTGCCGACCTCACTGATCGACTCCGGCGTGCGCTCGCCCGACACGACGTCCTCGCCTTGGGCCCGCGCGAGCCATTCGCCGAACAGCACGTGCTCGCCGGTGCTCGGGTCGCGGCTGAAGACCACGCCGGTACCGGACCGGTCGTCACGGTTGCCGAACACCATGGCCTGTACCGTCACCGCGGTGCCGCCGCCGACACCCAGGCCGTGACGCTTGCGGTATGCGGTCACCCGCTCGTTGGTCCACGACCGGAACACCGCGCCGATCGCCTCCCGCAACTGTTCGTACGGATCCGTGGGCGGCGTGACGGTCCGGTCGCCGCGGACGATCTCGCCGAAGCCGGTGCAGAAACGCTCCCACGTGTCCTCGGCCCAGGCGGGATCACCGGTGGCCGAGCCGATCTCGACGGCCAGCTCTCTGGTGAGACCGAGGTTCAGCACGGTGTCCATCATGCCGGGCATGCTCTGCGCGGCTCCCGATCGTACGGAGACGAGCAGCGGGAAGGGGCCCTTGCCGAATTGCTTCCCGGTCTCCGACTCCAGCGCGCGCAGATGGTCGAGCACGGTGTCCCACACGTCGTCGGGCAGCTCTCCGCCGTTCTCGTGGAACCGGGCGCAGACCGGTGTGGTCAGTGCGAATGCAGGTGGGACAGGTAGGTCGAGTGCACGCATCTTGTTGACGCTGTAGGCCTTTCCGCCCAACAGGTCGCGGTCGGCGGGTGCGGTGCCGTCGAGAGCGACGACGTCGGGTGTGGCGCTGGTCGGACTCATCGGGATAGACCCTTCGCGGTCGGGGCGATACGGGGTGAGGTCAGCGGTGCGGGCAGCAGGGCGGCGCGGGTGGCCGTCAATCCGCCTTCGACGGGGAGGTCGATGCCGTTGATCCAGGCGGCGTCTTCGGAGAGCAGGAAGGCGACGGCCGCGGCGGATTCCGCTGCGGTGCCGTGGCGTCCGACATGTGCCGCCGATCGGGCGATCGCGTCGACACCCATCGACGCCTCGAAGTCGACGAGGATCGGTGTCTCGGTAGGTCCTGGGCTCACCGCATTCGCCCGGATGTGTCGGGATTGCAGGGCCGCCGACAGTGCGACGGTCCAATCGACGACGGCCCGTTTGGAGGTGTCATAGGCGGCCGGGCCGTCGATCGGATGCGCGGCGAGCCACGCGTCCAACCGATCACAATCGGTGACATTCAGCAACGCCGCGATCGCCTCCGGTGACTGCGTGTTGCGGTGTGCCGCAATGGAGGCGACGTTGACGATGCTCGCTCCCGGACCCATGCGGTCCAGGACGCGGAAAGTGAGGGCACGCATGCCGAGGGTGTTCACTGCCAGCACGGTTCCCGCAGGTGCGGTCCCCGGCACACCTGCCACGTTGGCGAGCGCGTCCACGTGATCGGGCAGGTCGAGATCGGCGATCGCGTCGAGATCCGACAGGTCACAGATCGCAGCGCGCACGCGGGTATCGGGGCAGGCGGCGAGGTCGATACCGAGGATGTCGGCGGTCGGCTCCCGGTCCAGGATCCGAGTGACCAGCGCCAGTCCGATCCCGGATGCGGCGCCGGTGATCACGTAGGTCCGACCAGAGGGGTTGCGGCTCATGCCATCACCGCCTTGATCTCGGTGAACTCGGCGAGCCCGGTGGCGCCGAGTTCCCGCCCGTAGCCCGAGTTCTTCACCCCGCCGAACGGCACGCCCGGCCGCTCTCGGGTCTTGACGCCGTTGACTTTGACCTGGCCGACGTCCAGGAGGCCGGCCACCTCGGTGGCGTGCTGCGAACTGGCGGACCACACCTCCGCCGACAGCCCGTAGTCGCAGTCGTTGGCGAGTTCGATGGCCTCGGCAACCGAGTCGTAGTACTGGACGACGAGTACTGGCCCGAAGATCTCTTCGCGCACGGTGCGGCTGTCGGGACCGAGGTCGGTCACGATCAGTGGCTCGACGAAGCATCGCGACCCTCCGATCGAGAGCTGCTCGCCCGTCCCCGCGACGACGCGACCGGTGGCGCGGGCGAGGGCCGCGTGCTCGAGGACCCGCTCCGTCTGGCGCCGTGACGCCAACGGGCCGTGCGTCGTCGACGACTCGGTTGGGTCGCCGACGACGATTCCGGACAGTGCCTGCGCCAGTGCCGCTTCCACCGTGAAGGTCGCGGCGCGCGGTGCGAGGATCCGGGTGGTGGCATTGCAGGCCTGGCCGGTGTTGACCAGGCCGCTGGCCAGCACCCGCGGCAGGACCCTCTCGAAGTCGGCGTCGGGCAGCACCACGGCCGGCGACTTTCCGCCGAGCTCCAAGGTGGTGCGGGTCAGCGATCCCGCAGCCGCAGCGGCAACCGACTTCCCGGCACCGACGCTGCCGGTGAAGGAGACGTGCGCGACGCCGGGATGACCGGCGAGGGCGGTGCCCGTGACCGGGCCGGTGCCGTTGACGATGTTGAACGCCGCCGGCGGCAGTCCTGCGTCGACGAAGCACTGGCGGATCAAGGCGGCGTCGAAGGGTGTCGCCTCGGCGGGTTTGAGCACCACGCTGCAGCCGGCGGCCAACGCTGCGGCAACCTTCGCGACGATCTGGTGGACCGGCATGTTCCACGGCGTGATCGCCGCGACGACCCCGGCCGACACCCGCTGCAGTGTCGCGCCGTCGATCTGTTCACGCCACGGAAAGCGCTCTGCTGCAGCGCTCATCGATCGCAATACTGCGGCCGGCATGACCTGTTGGGTCGCGACCGCGAGGGTCGTCGGCATACCCATCTCGGCGGTCACGGTGTCCGCGATCGACGGCCCGCGCTCCTCGAGGAGTTCCGCCGTGCGACGCAGCAGCGCGGCACGGTCGGTGACGTCGACGGCCGACCATGCACGGAATCCGCTGCGAGCTGCGATGACCGCCTCGTCGACTGTCTCGGCGGTGGCCTGGTGTGTCACTCCGATGACATTGTCCGAGAACGGATTGCGGACGGGGATCTCGTCACCGGCCTCGACCACACGGCCATCGATCAATGCGGCCGGTGAGCCGAGGCTCGACGGCAGGGCGCTCCGGACGCTGGTCATCGGCGTTCCCCGATGGTGACCGGAAGCGTCTTGATACCTCGGAAGAAGTTGCTCTGCAAACGGTTGGGTTCGGCCAGGACGTCGATCTGCAGGTTACGTTCGATGACCCGGGTGAAGAACAGCCGGGCCTCCATCTTCGCCAGGTTGGAGCCGAGGCACGCGTGTGCACCCCAGCCGAAACCGAGATGTTCGTTGGGGAAGCGGTTGCCGATGAATGTTTCCGGCTTTTCGAAGACGCGCTCGTCGCGGTTGGCGGAGCAGAACCACATGACCACCTTGTCGCCCGCGGAGATCTGCTTGGCATGCAGTTCGAGGTCGCGGGTCGCGGTGCGCCGCATCGAGAGCACGGGGGAGACCATCCGCACCATTTCCTCCACCACCACGCGGATCTTCGCCGGGTTCTCCCGCATGAAGTCCCACCACTGCGGATTCTCGGCGAGGAGATTCACGCCGCCGGACAACAGGTTTCGGGTCGTCTCGTTGCCGGCCACCATCAGGATCAGGTAGTAGGCATCGAGATAGCCGCGCGAGAGCGGGAGGCCGTCGAGCTCGGCCGCGGTCAGCACGCTCACCAGGTCCTCGGCCGGGCACTCGCGCCGCAGCTTCTCGAGGGCGCGGAAGTAGCCGAACACTTCGTCGCGGGCCGCGACCGCGGTCTGTGGGCCCTCGGAATAGTCGGGATCCTCGCTGGCCATCTGATTGGTCCAGCGCAACAGGTTCGGGCAGTCCGCCAGGGGTGCGCCGAGCAGACGGCCGATCATCACGAGAGGCAGCTGCGACGACACGTTGGCAACGAAGTCGATGTCGGGTCGGCCGACCGTGTCGTCGAGCAAACCGTCGATGACAGCGGCGATGTCGCGCTCCAACGACTTGAGTTTCACCGGCCGCACGTGCGGTGTGACGAGGCCGCGCAACGGGCCGTGTTCGGGCGGATCGACGTGATGGATGCTGCGTGCACCTTCACCCTCTGCCCGCCGGCTGGCGATCTGGGTGCCCTGCGCGACGGTGAAATCCTCGTGATTCGAGGCGACGGCCTTGACGTCCTCGTAGCGGGTGACCGACCAGAATCCGGGGCCGCCGGGCTCGGCGTTCCAGTGCAGCGGATCGTCGTCGCGCAGATGGGCGAACAGGGCATGGTCCGTTCCCGCGGCAAACGGCCGCAGGTCCATCAGATCGATGCTCTCGACGCTTGTCATCTCGGGCTCCCTGGGCGGTGGTCGGAACCAATCGGTTTGCGACTGCACTTTCACTAAATCATAAACTATGGTGTGCTGTGAACCACAACAGCGAAACATTCCTTGCAGACGTCACCATGGGGTACGGCCTATCGGACCGTCCGGCAAAGGTGACTGAGTATTCGCAATTGGAGGATCGTGTACCCACCGGCAATCGTCGCGGAACGACCCGACGCCAGCGCCTATGTGATGGCGGAGTCGGGGCTGTCGATCACCTACCGCGAGCTCGACGAACAGTCGAACCAACTGGCCCACTTCTGGCGGGCGCACGGCGTTGCGGCGGGGGACACGGTGGTCATCGTGATGGAGAACAACATCGTCTGGCCGGTGGTGATGGCCGCCGGCATGCGCAGCGGTCTCTACGTGACCCCGGTCAACTGGCATCTGAAGCCCGCGGAGCTCGCCGTTTTGTTCGAGGAGGCGGCGCCACGGGCGATTGTGACCAGCCGTGCGGTCGCCGACACCGTCGCCGAGGCGCTCGCCCGCAGCGGCGTCACCGGTGGCGTCACGATCTGCGCCGACGGCCACCAGGAGCGGAGCCTGCGCAGCGACCAATCGTCGGAGCGGAGCCTGCGCAGCGACCAATCGTCGGAGCGGAGCCTGCGCAGCGACCAATCGTCGGAGCGGAGCCTGCGCAGCGACCAATCGTCGGAGCGGAGCCTGCGCAGCGACCAATCGTCGGAGCGGAGCCTGCGCAGCGACCAATCGTCCCGTCCCGGATTCGCGACCTTCGACGATGTGCTCGCCGGGCAACCGACCACCCCGATTGCCGACGAGCTCCTCGGCGCACGCGTCCTCTACAGCGGTGGCACCACCGGCCGGCCGAAGCGGTTCGCTCAGCAGCTCCTCGGCGTCCACCCGGCCGACGCCCCGCAGCGGCACTCCGGCCTCGTCGAAAAACTCGGCGTCGATGCGTCCACGCGGCTGCTGTCGCCCGCGCCGAATTATCACGCCGCGCCGTTCACCTTCACGCTGATCACCCTCGCCGCCGGCGGCACCGTCGTGTGCATGGAGCGGTTCGACGCCGCGGCTGCGATGAAGGCGATCGTGCGCCACCAGATCACCCACTCGCAGTGGGTGCCGACGATGCTCGTCCGGCTGCTGCGTCTACCCGAACGCGAACGCATCGCACTGTCGCCGAGTCATCGGGTGGCTTTCACCTCGGGCGCACCGTGCCCGGTGGACGTGAAGGAGCAGATCCTCGACTGGTGGGGCGCCATCCTGCACGAGTATTACGGCGCATCGGAAGGATACGGGCACACCTACATCGGCCCCGACGAGGTTCGCGACCACCCGGGATCCGTCGGACGGCCGTTCGGTGCGGCGCGGGTACGTATCGTCGATGCCGACGGAGCGCCCGTCGACGATGGTGTACGCGGCCGGGTGTGCTTCGAGAGCACCACACCGCAGACCTACGACAGCGCGGGCGAGAAAGCCGCGTTGCGCCAGATGGGCGATATCGGTTACCTCGACGACGGCTACCTGTATCTGGTTGGGCGCGAGGGATTCATGATCATCTCCGGTGGCGTGAACATCTATCCGGAAGAGATCGAAGAGGTGCTGCTGAGCCATCCCGACGTGATCGACGCCGGCGTGGTCGGCATCCCCGATCCGGAGTTCGGCGAATCGGTGAAGGCGGTCGTCGAGACCCGTCCGGGTTCGGTGCTCACCGATACCGGCCTTATCGCGTTCTGCCGGGAACGTCTCGCGCACTTCAAGGCGCCTCGGGTCGTGGAGTTCACCGACGATATGCCGCGACTGCCCACCGGCAAGCTCGACAAGCGAAGTCTTACAGCACGTTTTGCACAAGGAGAGAAAGTATGACAACCACCACCGACAGCGACCTGGTCGAGGTCATGCACGCCCTTCGGGTCAAGGGCCTGGCCTCCGACGCCGTGCTCGCCGCGATGACTGCGCTGGAACCCACGACACTAAGTGACGTCGTCGACACCATCGTCGACGCCGGTTGGGCCAACCGCCGGGAAGGTCGCATGGCCGGGACGATGCTGACTCCGGCCGGGCGAGCGCGGTACGACGAGTTGCGTGCCGAGCGATCACTCGACGACGCGCAGAGCCGGACGGTGGCCGAACTGTATGCGGCGTTCCTGCCGATCAACACCGACTTCAAACAGATTTGTGCCGCCTGGCAGATGCGCGATGACACCACACCCAACGACCACACCGATGCCGAGTACGACTCCGCGGTCATCGCGGACCTGGCGGCCGGGCACGATCGGGTGAACGCCATCCTCACGACCGCCGCCGAAGGCATGCCCCGCTGGTCCCGCTACCAGGTCCGGCTCGATTCTGCCCTGGCCAAGGTACGAGGCGGCGACAAGGCCGCCTTCGCCCGCCCAATGTACGACAGCTACCACGACATCTGGATGGAACTGCACCAGGACTTGCTCCTCACCGCCGGGCGCGAGCGCGGAACCGACGACGAGTAGCCCTCCCTTAATCACCTCACCCGATCGCCGCCGCCAACGCCGGCAACCCGTCCCCACTGAGCGCCCCGAGATCCGCACCTACCGAACTCAACGGCGTTACCGAGACGAACCCGTCCACCACCGCAGCACCATCCGTCCCCGACGCGAACCCCGACGATCGCTCCACCCGGCGCAACACCAGGTCGCCGTCGGTTCGCGCGACGCGCAGGGTGAACATGCTCTTTGCTCCGAGATCTGCGATCCGAATGCCTTGGAGCGCAGCGAAATCCAGTTCCGGTACGTTCACGTTGAGAGTCAGCGGATCGGCCGCCGAATCGCGGGCGCCGAACCACTGCACAAGACCTCGGGCGACCTCGGCTGCGGTGTCGAATCGGTGCCCAGGGGCGAATCCCGTGCTGATCGCGAGTCCGCTGATACCTGCGACGCGGGCGGCCAGCACCGCACCGACCGTGCTCGAGAACAGCACCGAGCGTCCGGTGTTGTGCCCGGGATTGATCCCGCTCACCACGAGATCCGGTGGTGGGCCGAAGGTCCCGGAACAGAAGGCGATGGCGGCCAGCGCGGGCGGGCAGTCGAGCGCGTAGACGGGAGTGTTGCCGAGCGCATCGATCCGTTTCTCGAACAGCGGGATTCGGGAGCCGTCCTCGATGGTGCCCAGCGAGCTGCCGCTGCCGCTGCGCTCGGTGAGCGGTGCACCCACGGTCACCTCGTGGCCTGCCGCGAGCAGCGACTCCGCCACGGCGACCAAGCCGACGGCGTCGTAGCCGTCGTCGTTCGTGACCAATACACGCATTGCCGGCTCCTCTCGGGCAGTATCGCCCTCGTTCACGATAGTGACTCACGCGTCACAACATTGTCCAGCCAAATACGCGTAGCCGACCTCCAATAAGCCGCTCCTGTCGAGAAAAGCCACGTCGGGCCATATTGACAGAGTGAGGGCCGTCACACAATAATGTGACTAAAGGTTCGCTAATCGGCACGCTGTCGGAAGGCGGAACTGCGGCACCACCGAACTCACCGCGACACGGAAGGAGGCCGCCAGATGACCGACTGGCCCCTCATGGACGACACCTCGAAGCTCTTCCCGCTGTACTCACGTGCGAATGTCGGTGAGATCTTCCCGGACCCCATCACCCCGCTGAATGCGTCGCTGGGCTTTCAGCACTGCCTCGAGCCGGGTTGGCGGGATGCGTTCGTCGCCTGCGGTGTCTGGGATCCTGATCTGTACGACGAGACCGTCGACTTCAACATCTTGCCCGCCTTCGGTAGCTACCTGTACATCAACATGTCGCTGATGCGGCTGTTCGGCGTTCGGGTGCCGGGAATGTCCGCCGAAGCCGTCGACCTGCAGTACTTCGGCGACATGCCGGGCATTCCGAGCTACGAGAGCGAGAAGCGGGACTTCGACGAGAATCCCGAGTACGAGGCCAAAGCCGGCGCGTGGCTCGCCGAACAGGTGCTCGGCGCCACCGATCTCGCTGCCTACGACGCCGATCGCGTAGAGGTCGAGGAGATCCGCCGGACGCGTCCGGATTTGGGCGCACTCACCGACGTCCAGCTCATCGACCGCATGAACTCGTTCGAAACCCTGCTGCGGCGTCTCTTCAAGCACCACATCGAGGCCAGCCTCAAGAGCGGCGTCGGGCTGGGCGCGATCGCACAGCTCGCCACGGCCGTCGGCAAGCCCGAGCAGGCGCTCACCCTGGTGACCGGACTCGGGAACGTGGACTCCGCCGGGCCGTCGCTCGGTATGTGGAAGCTCAGCCGACTCGCTCAGGACCCGGATATCGCGGCCCTGTTCGACCGAGGCACCAAAGGTCTCTACGCGAACCTGCTCGCATCGGATTCGTCTGCGGTGCAGAACTTCCGGGCAGCACTGGACGAGTTCCTCGCCGACTGGGACTTCCGTGGACCGGCCGAGTGGGAGATCCGGGCGATCACCTGGGGCGTGGACCCCGATCTCGCGCTGGCGACTCTCGACCGCATGCGCAGTGTCGCGGAAGCCGAAGCGCCGGAGTCGAAGGCCTCCGAGCGGTCCGCGCAGCGCGATGAATCGGCTGCCGCGATCCGGGAGATGCTCGCCGCAGACGCGGATGCGTCGGCTCAGTTCGAAGCGGTGCTGAACGCATCGGCACTGTGGATGCGTGGACGCGAGCGGGGCCGGACCACGGCAGCAATGCTGATGCACGAGATCCGGCTGGCCGGGCTCGAACTCGGCCGGCGCTACGCCGAGCAGGGCGCGCTCGAATCACCCCGCCAGGTGTTCATGTTGTTCGCCTCGGAACTGCCGGACTTCGTGGCGAACCCGACGAACTACACCGCGACGGTGGCCGAGCGTGAGCGCAGCTATCTGGATCTGTTCGACCGGAAGCCACCCTTCGTCGTCGACGGAACGCCGCCGCCGGTGGCCGAGTGGGCGCTGCGAGCCGACAGCTCGGCGACCGTGGCTGCCGTAGGCGAGACCATCACCGGTGTGCCTGCTTGCGGTGGCACCGCGAAGGGGCGGGCGCGGGTCATCACCAGCCCCGATGATCCGTCGGCGCTCGAACCGGGCGACATTCTGGTCGCGCCGCTCACCGACCCGTCCTGGACGCCGCTGTTCGTCGCCGCCGCCGCGGTAGTGGTCGATGTCGGTGCGCCGTTCTCGCACGCCGCGATCGTCAGCCGCGAACTCGGCATCCCGTGCGTGGTGTCGGCAACCGAGGCGACCAAGCGCATCACCGACGGCGCGATCGTCGAAGTCGACGGCACCGCAGGCACCGTCACCCTCGTCTGACGCTCGACGAGGCCACAGCTCGGTCGGCCCCGGACGCACCCATTCCTGGGGCCGGCCGACCCACCCCGCTCGATCCAACCGTCCGGTCTCCGAGGTGCGAGCGCCAGCCGAGCCACGAAGGGCGAGAACAGCAACCCCGACGGCGGGTGATCAGCCGTGTCCAACTACCGGGAGTTCCGCATGCATGCCTCCGACGTCCGCACCGGCCGCGGCGACGATCTGTTCGTCTCGATGGTCACCAACTCCTTGGCCCACGCCCGCGACCACGACGCGCTCGGCAGCCTGCTCCAGGTCGCCGGTGAGGTGGCCCATGTCTGAGCGCGCCGGCATCGGTACCGACCAACTCGGTTTCTACACCCTCGGCGGCCACGTCGACTCGCCCCGCGACATGCTCGACGAACTCGCCTCGGCCGAGTCGATGGGCCTCGGGCAGGCGTTCATCTCCGAACGGCTGAATGTCAAAGAGGCATGCGCACTCTCGGGTGCCGCCGGCGCCGCAACGACGACGATCGGGATCACCACCGCGGCGACCAACATCAACACCCGGCACCCCGCGATCACTGCGGCCTTCGCCACCACGATGCACCGCCTGACCGGCGGACGTTTCGCCCTCGGGATCGGCCGCGGGTTGCGTCCGCAGATCGCCGGTCTCGGACTCGGTCAGACCACGACCGAACAGATGGAGGAGTTCGCCCACCTGATGCGTCGCCTCTGGCGAGGTGAGGTCGTCATCGACTACGACGGCCCGCTCGGCCGGTTCCCCAAGCTGGCGCTGGATCCGACCTTCAACGAGCAGATCCCGTTGTGCACCACAGCCTTCGGATCGCGTACCCTGCAGCTCGCCGGCCGGGCCTACGACATGGTGGTGCTCCATACCTTCTTCTCCGACGACACCACCGCGCGCGTCGTGCAGGAGATCCGCGATGCCGCAGAGCGGGCCGGGCGGGATCCGGCGTCGGTCAAGGTCTGGTCGTGCTATGCCACCGTCTGCGACGAGATCGACGAACAGACGTTTCTGAAGAAGACCGTAGGCCGGATCGCCACCTATCTGCAGGTCTACGGCGATCTGCTCGTCGAGACCAACCGGTGGGATCCCGCAGCGCTGGAACGCTTCCGCGCGTCCGAGGTCGTGCAGGAGCTACCGGGTTGGGCGGACGCCGTCGGCGACGCCGCGACCTTCGACCGCCTGCGTGCCGTGGTGCCTGCGGAGTGGCTGGCCTGTGCCGCCACCGGTTCCGCAGAACGCTGTGCGGCCCTCGTTCGCGATCAGTTCGATCTCGGTGTCGACGGCGTCATCATGCACGGCGCAACACCCACCGAACTGTCCTCGACCGTCGAGGCCTTCACCAAACAACCACAGAAAGTGTGAGCTCCGTACCCATGGTCGAATGACAGATCCGGTCCCTGCTGCCCGCCGAAGCCTGAGGATTCCGAGAGGGAGAACCATGTCCGAGAGCCCTGTCAGTCTGGTCGAGCGATACCTGTTCGAGCTCTACAACAACAAGAACGTCGACCTTGTGCGCGAGATCTGTGGTGATCCGATGACTCGACACTCCGCGGGGGCCGTCACCGAGCTCACCCGGGACGAGCAAGCCGAACGCATCACCAAGGACCTCGCCGCTCATGACCCGTTCTTCACTGTCGTGACCCTCGTCGGCGACGACACATTCGCTTCGCTGACCTGGAACGCCGAGCGGCGTTCGACCGGCGAGAAGCTCTGTGGCATCGAGATCTTCAAAGCACGCGACGGTGTCATCACCGACGTCTGGAACTCCAACTATTTCGAAGGGTCATGGTCATGAGCACTGACATCACCGGTATGGAAACGGCGAGCGCCGAGGCGCCGCGACTGATCGACGTCGTCGACGAGATCGACGCCGCGTGGATTCAATCGGTTCTGCGTCACTCCGGGATTCCCGCCGCTGCGGTTGCCGGTGTCTCGCTGGCCCCGATCGGTGCGGGCAACGTCAGTGACACCGTGCGGGTGAGTATCGACTACGCGGGCGAACCAGGCGACGCGCCCTCGGCACTGGTGGTCAAACTCCGCCCCAGTAACGCGGACATCCACGCCCATGGACTCCGCAGCGGCGCCTACCATCGCGAGATCGGCGCCTACCGATCGATCAGCGAACGACAATCCTGCCGAATCCCGTTGAAGTACTGGGTGGCCGGTGACGAGACCACCATCAACCTGGTGATGGAAGACCTCAGCACATCGACCACACCGGGTGACCAGGTGGCGGGCGCCGGACCGGAGGCCGCCGAGGCCGTCGTCGTCGAGTTGGCCCGGCTGCACTCCGAGTACTTTCCCCTGACGGACGAGTCCGCGGACGACTGGATGATCCGCCTGCCCGACGTGTGCGACTACTGGTCGGATGCGGCCGGTCGCGGAGCTGCCATCGCTCTCGACCGTTTTGCCGACGATCTACCGGTCGAGTCCCTGGACGCGATCCGCGAGGCAACCGAACTGGTACGTGAGTGGCACCTGCTCCCGCATCGACGGTTGACGTTCACCCATGGTGACCCGCGTGTCGACAACGTCCTGTTCGACCAGTCCGGCGACAGCGTGTCGGCCGTCATCATCGACTGGCAAGTCACCGGGTTGCGGAACCCGATGTACGACGTCGGCTACTTCATGTCCGGCAGCGTCGACGTTGCCGACCGCCGCGCGCACGAGATGCGACTCATCCGGCGCTATGTCGAGGTCTTCGGCGAGCGCGCGGCCGGCTACGACTTGGCCACCGCCACATCGGATTACCAGATCCAGGTGCTCAGCGGTCTGTACATCTCGCTCGCCGCCCTCGACGTCCTCCCGGACAACCCGGTCGTGAACCGCCTGATCCTGGCCCTGCTGGAACGCAACTGTGCGGCCGTCATCGATTGGAGATCGGTTGCCGCACTGCGCAATGTCACGCTCGCGCTGGGTGTTGGGTGACGCCGCGGCATGGACTTGCTCCTCATCCGCCACGCCCAACCGTTCCACCTCAGTGATCCGGCGGGTGCCGACCCCAGTCTCACACCGGAGGGGGAGGGACAGGCGAAGCGACTTGCCCGCGCGCTTGCCGATGGCCGCTATGGGAAAGTGCAGCGACTGGTAAGCAGCCCTATGCGGCGGGCAGCGCAAACCGCCGCGTTCGCTGCCGCGTCGCTCTCGCTCGATACTGTGGTCGACGACCGTCTCGCGGAGCTCGACCGGGGCTGGACCACATACGGACTCGACCTGGACTCGTACACCGAGCGGAAGCTGCTGTGGCAGGACATGAACGCCGGCCGGCTCGGTGTGAACGAGTTCGACGTTGCGGCCTTCCGATCACGCGTCCTCGCCGGCATCGACGCGTCGGTCGATCATGTCGGCGGTTCCACGACTGCCGTCGTATGCCACGGCGGCGTCATCAATGCCGTCCTCTCTCATATCGTCGGTGCGGCTCAGATGTTCTTCACCGAACCCTTCTACACCTCGGTGAGCCGAGTGCGCGTGGAGCCCGATGGCTACCGCGAGATGTTGTCGCTGAACGAAACCCATCACCTGTGGGATTGACCAACCGCGCAACGTTCCCAGGACACGGAACGGTCGCGCGACGAGGGTGCCACCCGATCGCGGCGTTGGTCGAGCGTCCATGTGGCCAGTATTGGCCAACGGGTCGAGAAGCATGGTGATCTTTGGCGGAGCAAAATCATCGTGCTCGATCGCGACGTGTGGCGGCAGCCGAAGGTTGTCGACAGTCGGCCGCTTCGGTGTCAGTCTCGATGCCATGGCGCGATCGATGTCTGGTGAGTCTGTCCTGCAGCGGGTGGTGCGAATCCTGGAGGTGTTCGACCCGGAAAATGTAGCGGTGTCGGTGACCGACATCGCGGAACGGGCCGGCCTTACGTTGTCCACGGCGTCGCGGCTCGTGGATGAACTGGTCGAGCACGGTCTCCTGCAACGGGATCGGAATCGGCGGGTGCGCATCGGGGTCCGGCTGTGGGAGCTCGCGTCGCGGGCGGCGCCAATGCGCGGACTGCGGGATGCGGCGATGCCGTTTCTGGAGGACCTTCATGCCATCGTGGGGCACCACGTGCAGATTGGTGTCCTGGACGGCACCGAGGTGCTGTTCATCGAGCGATTGTCCAGCCCGGGTGCGGTGATCAACCTGACGCGAATCGCGGGGCGGCTGTCCCTGCACGCGTCGTCTTCGGGTCTGGTGTTGCTCGCACACGCGCCGAGCGAATTCCAAGATCAGATCATCACCGGTCCGCTGCCCCGGTACACCGACCGGACGATCACCGATCCGCGGGCCCTGCGGGTGTTCCTCGCCGAGATCCGCCGGTCCGGCGTCGCCATCTGCCCAGGTTTCATCCACGACGACGCGATGGGGATCGCCGTCCCGATCCGTGACCGCGCCGATCGGGTGGTCGCCGCACTGTCGGTGGTTGTCCCCCGCGAAGAAAGAGCAACCGTCCTCGTATCCATATTGCAGGCGTCCGCCCGCGGCGTTCAGCGCGAGCTCGGGCGTCCGATGTCTCCAGCAGAAATGTCTCCGGCAGAAACCGCAACCAGCCAAGTCGCTCCCATTCAATGAGATATGCATTGTGACCTAGAGCACCGCTGGGCGATCGTCGTTGCCATGACCACAGTCGTCGACCCACCAACGCACGCGCAGTCGACTGCCGACATTCCGTCTCTGGTGGCGTCGGCAGCCGCCGATGGTCTCGTTCTCGCGGTCGTGGCCAAGACCGACCTCGCCGACGGTGTCTGCGAGCTGACTTTCGCCGACCCCGCTGGGCGGCGGCTACCGGATTGGGCGCCCGGAGCGCACATCGACGTCATCCTGCCCGGCGACCTGGTCCGCCAGTACTCGCTCTGCGGAGATCGGTGGGACCCCTTCCACTACCGGATCGCGGTGCTGCGTGAGTCGGATGGGCGGGGCGGTTCGGCGTACATTCACGACACCCTGGCCGTCGGCGACCGACTGCCGATCGGTGGGCCGCGCAACAACTTCGCGCTTGTGCCCGCCCACCGCTACGTATTCATCGCGGGCGGTATCGGGGTCACGCCGATCCTGCCGATGCTGGATCACGCCGATCGTCTCGGCACTCCGTGGGCACTGACCTACGTGGGGAGGTCGGCACGGTCGATGGCCTTCGCGACCGAGCTGTCGGCCGATCCGCGGGTCACGGTGTGGCCCAGCGTCGAACGCGGGCCATTCGACCTCGCAACGGTTTTCGCCGATGACCTTACCAAGGCAAAGGTCTACTCCTGCGGACCGGAGCGATTGCTCGACGCCGTTCGGGCCGCGGGTGCCGACCTGCCGGCGGGATCCTTGCGAATCGAACACTTTGTACCCAGACGACTCTCGGCCCCGGTCCGCGACCGTTCCTTCGATGTCGAGCTGCGCCGGTCGGGCGTCACCGTGAGCGTTACGCCCGAGACGTCCGTGCTCGAGGCGGTCGGTGCCGCCGGGGTGCCGATGTTGTCGTCGTGCCGGCAGGGCACGTGCGGCACCTGCGAGGCGACCGTCCTGGATGGGACGCCCGATCATCGCGACTCCCTGCTCGCCGACGACGAGCGAAGCCGCAACGACTGCATGTTCCTCTGCGTTTCACGGTCATGCTCGGACCGCCTGGTCCTGGATCTATAAGGGAGACAACAGATGACCATCACTCAGTACCGCAACCCGGCGGTAGGATCGGCTCCGGTCAGCGATGTCGACCCGTTCGGACACGACATCCTCGAGAACCCCGACGACTTTCACGCGCAGCTGCGCGCCGCCGGCCCGATCACGTATCTGAGTCGCTACGACGTGTACGCGATGGGCCGCTATGACGACATGCACGCGGCGCTCACCGACTGGCAGTCGTTTCAGTCGGGCGCCGGCGTGGGCCTCAGCAACTTCCGGTACGAGAAGCCCTGGCGGCCGCCAAGCCTGTTGCTGGAGTCCGATCCACCGGTACACGATTCGCCACGCGAGGTGCTGTCCGCAATCCTGAGCGTCCGCGCGGTCCGCCGGCTACACGAACACTGGTGCCGGGACGCCGAGGAGTTCGTCGCGAGCTTGCACGCCGACACCGACCTCGACGCCGAATGCGACGTCGCGGCGGTGTTCCCGCTGCGGGTTTTCCCGGACGCGGTGGGCATCGGGACCGCCGGCCGCGAGAATTTGCTGCCGTACGGAGACCATCTCTTCAACGCCTTCGGACCGCACAACGACCTCGTCGCCAAGGGCGAGCCGCGGATCGGCGAAGTGTCGCGATGGGTCAACGAGCAGTGCGCCCGGGACCGGTTGGCACAGACCGTCTACGGCGATCAGCCCACATTCGGTGCGCAGGTGTGGGCGGCCGCCGATCGGGGGGACATCACCGTCGCACAAGCGCCCACCATCGTGCGTTCGCTGCTGTCTGCCGGCGTCGACACGACCGTGCATGGACTCGGCGCGGTACTCTACGCGTTCGCTACCCACCCCGATCAGTGGGCGAGGCTGCGGGCCAATCCGGCGTTGGCCCGGATCGCCTTCGACGAGGCGGTCCGGTGGGAATCGCCGGTGCAGACGTTCTTCCGCACTGCCACCCGTGACATTCGCGTCGGTAATGTCGTGGTCCCCGAGGGCCGAAAGATCCTGATGTTCCTGGGCTCGGCCAACCGCGATCCGCAGCGCTGGGATGAACCCGATCGGTTCGACCTGGCCCGCGACCCGTCGGGTCACGTCGGCTACGGGATGGGTATTCATCAATGCGTCGGCCAGCATGTGGCCCGGCTGGAAGGCGAAGCTCTGCTGATCGCGCTGGCGCAACGATTCCGTCGGATCGAGCTCACCGGGGTGCCGACACGACATCACAACAACACAATGCGTGGATGGGCGTCGATTCCGGTCGCGTTCGCGGAGTGACTGCGCACGGTGACGCCGCATCGGCCAGACTCGAATCGAAGAAGGCGGCGCCGGGATTGACGGTGCTGGCTTCCTGCCGGCGTTGATGAGAGTGGAGCCGACGGAGTCCTCGGTACCGGTTGTGACCGGTACCGAGGATGCCATTCAGCGAGCTGCGCTCGCGTCGGCGACCACCCGGGTCTGCGCCAGTTCGCCGAAGGTGTCGGCCACCCAGTCGGCGACGTATTCGCTGACGTAGGGCAGATGATCGAGTCCGACGTGTTCGGCTCCGCCTTCGCGCTGGGTGAAGATTCGCAGATGGCGCTTCGGGCTCGCGGTGGCCTGTTCGTAGGAGCGGTGGGCGTATTCAACCGGAATCTGTCGGTCGTTTTCGCCGTGCACGATCAGGAAGGGCACCGAGATCTGTTCGACCACGCCGTCGAGGTTGACGCCGTCGGCGAAGTCGAGGAACTCATCGAGGTCCTCGAAACCCCACACCCACAGCACATGACGCCAGTAGTGCGGCACGGGGCGTTCGCCTTCGCGCTCCACTCGGCGACGTTGTACCTTGCCCCAGTCATGATTTGCACCCCAGGCGACACAGAGCGCGAGCCTCTTCTCGAACGCCGCGGCGCGGGGCGCGTAATAGCCGCCGAGCGACCAGCCGGCCAAACCGATTCGGGTCGTGTCGATCCCGTCGACCGTCTCTAGGTAGTCGACGCACGCGGCAGCCCATTCCTCGGACTCGATCTGTGAGGTGAGCCCCTGCAGACGTAGCGCTTCGCCACTTCCGGGGCAATCGACCATCAGCGTGGCGATACCGCGCTCGGCCATCTCGTGACCGAATCCCGAGGTGTACTGGTGTTCCTTGGTGCTGTCGAGGCCGTTCCACAGGATCATGCACGGCGTCGAGCCGTCCACCTGGGCGGGGCGGGTGAAGTAGGCCGGCAACGTGGTGTCCCGGTACGGGATGGCGACCCGGGTGGTGAGCGGGTCCGCGAGTTCGAAGGAGCGCTCCATCAATTCGATGACGCGCCGATAGATGGCGTTGCGGTCGGGTGCATCCGCGCTCTGCATCCGTTCGGCGTTCACGAGGTAGTTGGCGGCGCGTCCGTACATGCGTCCTGCGGTGCGCGAATGCCCCTGGGCGAGTTCGCTGTCGGCCTGGTCGACGAGATCGTCGACCACCGCGGTCCAGGACGCGAGAAATTCCTCGGTGCCGGCGTCTTCCCCTCGGCTCGCGGCCTCCTTGATGGGGCGGCAGGCGCGGTCGATCTCGTCGATGTAGCCGCCGCTGTTCAGCGTGGCGACGGTGCCGAGGTTCCAGACGTAGTTGCCGGGAAAGTATTCGAACATGGTGTGTTCCTTCGTGTGTTGAGTTCGGGATCGAGTTAGCCGGGCAGGACGGCGGACCATCCACCGTCGACCATGAGATTGACGCCGGTGACATAGCCGGCCTCGTCGGAGGCGAGGAAGGTCGCACAGTTGACCACGTCTGCGCAGGTGCCGAGTCGGCCGAGGGGGATTGCGGATGCGATGGTGGTCATCGGATGCTCCTCGGCGAGCAGCGTGGCTTCGGACTGCGGGGTGCGGATCATGCCGGGGCTGACGCAGTTCACCCGGACGTGGTGTGCAGCGCCTTCGGCGGCGAGCTGCTTGGTCATCGCGACGACCGCCCCCTTGGACGCAGTGTGTGCGAGGCGGGTGTTGGTGACCGAGCCGCTCACGCCTGCGGTCGATCCGACCAGCACGATCGAAGCGTTCCCCGATTGCATCAGGTACTTCCAGGCATGCTTGACTGGGAGGAACACCAGGTCGACTTCGTGCGACATGACGAAATGCCAATCATCCAAAGTGATCTCGTCGACCGGGGCGAAGGTCGCCAGTCCGGCGTTGGCATACAGGATGTCGATGCGGCCGTGCCGGCTGCCGATCTCATCCAGCCAGCCACGAACGGCGGTCTCGTCGGTGAGGTCGAGCGGATGGCTGCTCGACATCTGCCCGCCGGTCGCGGTGACAAGGTCCACGGTCTCCTCGGCCGCATCCGGCTGCAGGTCGCAGCCATAGACCGTTGCGCCCTCGGCGGCGAACCGCAGCGCGGCTTCGCGGCCCTGCCCGCCGGCGGTGCCGGTGATGACGGCGATCTTGCCGGCCAGCCGACCGGAAGTGTCGACGTTCATTTGACGGCAATCGGGTTGACCGGTGCGCCGACCGCGCCGGTCACGGGAATAGGAGCGGCTGTGAGGAAGAATTCGTACACCCCATCGGTCGCGCAATCCTCCGCCAGTCCGTCGAGATCCCACATCTCCCCGAGAAACAGCCCCATGTTGGGGATGGCGACCTGATGAAGCGGCTGGAAGGCCACGTCGAACTCATTGGGGCGCACCTCGAATCCCCACGTGTCGGTGGCGATCGCGGCGATCTCCGTGTCGTGCAACCAGTCGGCCGTCGTGAACGAGAGTCCGGGCGCATCGCCCCCGGCGTAGTCGCCCCACCCTTCGCGTTTCGCTCGCGTGAGTTGGCCGGTGCGTACCAGAACGATGTCACCGGTGCCGACGGCGCCGGCGAGGTGATGGTCATCGATGGTGGCCCGTAGGTGTTCGGTGGTGATCGCGAACCCGTCGGGAAGTTCACCGTCGGTGCCGAATACCCGGCCGACGTCGAGCAGCACGCCACGCCCGACGATACGGTCGGCCGCGGTCTCGATCCCGGTGACCCGATCGCCGGCCGAGGTGACGACGTCGCCTGCGGGGCGGCCGTTCCAGGCGTGGCCGTGATCGAAAATGTGCCCGAGGCCGTCCCACTGGGTCGAGCACTGCAGCGGCATCGTGACGACGTCGTCGGCACCGCCGAGTCCGTGTGGAAACCCCTGGATGCCGGCCTGCGCCTCGGTGCCGGTGTCGAGCATGGTGTGGAGCGGATTCGTGCGTCGGCGCCAACCCTTCTGCGGCCCATCCATATTGAACTGCTGGGACAAACTGAAGGTCGCACCGCGGCGGATGAGCCGCCCCGCGGCTGCGCGCTTCGCGTCGTCGATGAAATTGAGCGTCCCGTGAACGTCGTCGGCTCCCCACCGGCCCCAGTTGGAGCAGCGCGCAGCGGCAGCGGCGATCGCCCCCTCCGGGTCGGTCGGATCGATGGCCATCGCGGCGGACGGGACTTCTACGTGGGTCATGGCGGTGCCTTTCATCGGACGGTCGCCGACTGCGGCGACGGGTGCGGAGTTGGTAGGGACGGAGTTCGCAGGGCATCGGAGATCGACTTGACGCCGCCGTGCGAGGTGGCGCCGCCATCGACGGTGATCTCGCTACCGGTGACGTAGGCCGCTGCGTCGCCGAGCAGGAACGCGACGACGTCGGCCACCTCCCCGGGTGCGCCGGCGCGACCGAGTGATGTCGCATCAATCGAGGTGGAGCGGAACTCCTCGGGTGCCGACGCCGTCATCGGAGTGTCGATGAAACCGGGGTGCACGATATTGACCCGAATACCCCGTGGGCCCAATTCGAGTGCGGCCGTGTGGGTCAGTCCACGCAGTGCCCATTTGCTGCTGGTGTAGGCCACTGGGTAGTGGCCGGTGAGTGCGGCGATGGAGCCGATATTGACGATCGACGCGGTGGGGCCGAACAGTGGCAGCAGGGCCTGAATGGCCAGCAGCGGCGCCATCGCGTTGATTCGGTAGGCGTCGAGCATGTCCGACTCGCTGGCCTCGGGAACACGTGCCCGACGGGTGATGCCCGCGCAGTTGACCAGCCCGTGCACGTGTCCCTGTGCGGCAAGCTCTTTCGCGAGCGTGTGCCAGTGTCCGGGGTCGGCGACATCGAATGCCCGGCTGCCGCGCTCGGAGTTCGCGGTGCGGTCGAGGGCAACGACTGTTGCGCCCGCGTCCCGTAGCCGGGTGGTCACCGCGGCACCGATACCACCGGCGGCGCCGGTGACGACGATTGTCCGTTCGGCGAAGCTCATACCGGGCTCCCGGTACCGAGATGACGAGCGCGTTCGGCGTTCCGGTCGTCGCGGCGCCGCACCGGTGGAACCGGTGCGGGCGCGTCCGGGCGCGAAGCGACGGTGTTGGTCAGGGTCCCGATACCTTCCACCGTCAGGCGCACGACGTCACCGGGTCGTAGCGAGGGCGGATCCTGGCGTCCGCGGCGTCCCCAGAGTTCTGCGAGGCAGCCACCGTTGCCGGTCGTCCCCGAGCCGAGTACGTCACCGGCTTCGACACGGCTGCTCCGCGATGCGTACGCCACCAGCGTCGGGAATGTCCAGCCCATGTTGGACAACACATCTCGTCCAATTTCGACGCCGTTGATGTGCGCGGTACAGCCGAGTGTGAGGAATCCGTCGGCGTCGTGGCTCGCGGCGAACTCGTCGGCCGTGACGAGCACGGGGCCCAGGGTGTTGGCGAAGTCCTTGCCCTTCGCCGGGCCGAGGCCCACCTCCATTTCCCGCCGTTGCAGATCACGCGCGGACCAATCGTTGAGGATGGTGTAGCCGAAGATCGCGCCGGCTGCCTCCTCGACGGTCAGGTTGCTGCCACCCCGGCCGAGGACCACGGCCACCTCGAGTTCGAAGTCGAGGTCCGTACACCCGTGCGGCGCCGCGATGTGCGCGTCCGGTCCGGTGATCGTGTGCGGGTTGGTGAAATAGAAGTGTGGTGCCTCGTACCATGCGTCGGGCACGCCCGCCTGGTTCTGCACACTCGCGCGCACACCCTCGACGTGCTCCTCGAAGGTCACGAAATCCCGGATTGTGACCGGCTGTATCGGCGAAACGAGATGTGCACCCGCCAGCGGGATCGGGGTCGCCGACGCGACTGCCCGGCGGCCGATGACCAGGGCAGAAGTCAGCCCGCCGCGGACGAGGTCGAGAACCGAGCGTCCCTCGATGGGGAAGAGTTGATCGTCCTCGACGACCACGGCGACGGTGTCGTGGCCGCGCGAGATGGTGGCGAAACGCATGTGCGGTGGCTCCTGGATCTGCAGCGATATGGGTTAGACCGGCGGTGCGACGAACAGGCCCTTGTCGACGTCGTTGAACGACTTCGCGGCGACGAATTCGTCCATCGCGTTGGCGGTGCCCCACTGATCGGAAACCTCGGGATCGGAGAAGTCGTAGAGGTGCGGATGCCACGTATCCTCCTCGAGGACTTCGAGTTCGGTCGTGTACTCCATCGTGTTGCCGTTCGGATCGAGGAAGTAGGAGAAGGTGTTGTTGCCGGCCAGGTGACGGCCCGGTCCCCAGATCTTTTCGACACCCGTTCGGAGCATCCGGCCGGTGCCACGCATGTACTCGTCGATTCCACGCAGTTCGAAGGAAGCGTGATGTAGCGACGCGTGCGGTCCGCGCGCGATGGCCATCGAGTGATGCCAATCGTTGGTGCGCAGGAACCACATCATGTTGCCCATCCGCGGGTGCATCAGGACATCCGACACGCGGAACCCGAAGTGCTTCTCGTAGAAGGCAACCGTCCCCTCCGGATCGGTGGTGTTGACCACGACGTGGGACAGCTTCACCGGAATCGACTCACCCTCTTCGATTTTGCGGTGCGTGCGGGGCGCCACCTCGGCGGACACCTCGATGGTGCGGCCGTCGTTGTCGAAGAAGCGGAAGCCGTATCCGCCGCCGGGCGTCTGCATCGCGCCGGGGTCGCCGACGAGTTGGACCCCGCTGCGGCCGAGGCGCTCGGCGATGCCGTCCACCGCAGCGGGGTCGGTGGCGCCGTAGGAGATAAGGTCGAGCCGCTTGTCGGCATCGCGGCGAATCCGCACCACGTAAGGTTCGGGTGACCCTTCGGCGGCCAGGTAGGTGACGTCGCCGTCGCTGCCCGCCACCGACAGTCCCCAGTGCTGGGTGTAGAAGGCGAGTTGCTTGTCGTAGTCGGGGACGGCCAGCGCGACATGGCGGAGGTGGGTGAAGGCGTAGTCGGTCATGAGATCGCTTTCATCGAAGGTGGCAAGTGGATTCGGGCTCAGGCGGGTTCGCTGACGAGGGCGGCGATGCGGCCCATCAAGCCGGGGACGTCGGCGTCGGCGCTGTGGTCGAGCATCCAGCTGCCGAGTTGGACCGAGGCGCCGACGACGGCGCCGGCGCGGGGAAGTCGCCGGTCGACGAACGACTCCCAGAGGTCGTCGCCCACGGGCCGTCCGATCAGCAGTTCCGCGAGCACGGCGGCGTCTTCGAGTGCCTGCGCCCCGCCCTGCGCCAAGGTCGGCGGGCACACGTGCGCGGCATCGCCGATGAGGACGACGCGGCCGCGGTTCCAGGGCCCGTCGAGCAGGTGGGTCTCGAACCACGTGTAGTTGATGGCGTCCGGGTCGGTCATCTGGGTGCGAATCTCGTCCCATGGACCGTGGTAGTGCTCGGCGAGTTCGCGCATCGTCTCGAGTTGCTCCTGTTTGGACAGGCGCGAGCGGTTCTGAGCGTCCTCGACGATGTAGGCGTACATGGAGTCCTCGCCCGTCGGGCAATACCCGGCGATGTACCCGGCACCGCCGTAGTAGAGGTCGGTGCGGGCGATCGAGGTGGGTCGGGAACAGATCAGCCGCCAGATGCCCATACCGGTGGGCACAGTCTCCAGGTCGATGCCGAGTGCGCGCCGGGTGGTCGATCGGACGCCATCGGCACCGACCACGACGTCATAGCGTCCGTGCGAGCCGTCCGAGAAGTGCACATCGACGCCGTCGTCGTCCTGTTGGAAGGACGTGACCGTTGTGCCGAAGCGGGCTTTGGCTCCCGCGAGGTCGGCGGTATCCCGCAGGATGCGGGCAAGTTCGGGCCGCTCCATCCCGACGGCTGCCGGGAGGTCGGGGCCACCGGTTCGGGCATCTTCGATTTCGGTGAGCAGAGTGCCGTACTCGTCGGGCGCCCGCAGGCCGAGCGTGTCGAACCCCCACCCGTGCTCGCGCACCTGCTCCCAGACGCCCAGGTCGCGCAGGACGCGCAGCGCGTTGCCCTGCAGGGTGATGCCGGAGCCGGTGGCGTAGTCGCGGGCCCTCGCCTCGACGACGTCGACGGCCACACCGACACGAGCGAGGAAGATCGCGACGGCCGAGCCGGCGATACCGGAGCCGATGACCAGGACTGATGATGCGGTGCGTCGAGCCATGAAAGTTACTCCCAGGTGATGCCGGTCATGTGCCGGAAAGCGGAATACCTCCACTCTGAGAGCTGCATCACCATAAGGGAAGGTCGATGTGGTGATGACCGGCATAATGGTTATTTATGGCAATCGATCGGGGAAGATACTCGGAATTGGCGGTGCCGGACTCTGCCGGACCCGCGTCACGCACGCTCGCGAATCTCGACCTGAACCTGCTCGTGTCGCTCGATGCGCTGGTTCAGCACCAGAGCGTGACGCGGGCGGCCGAACAACTGGGCGTCACCCAACCCGCGGTATCCGCCGCCCTACGCAGGCTCCGGCGGCACTTCGGTGACGAACTCCTCTACCGTGTCGGCAACCGCTCCCAGCTCACGCCACTCGGTATCGATCTGCGTCGGCGCACACCAGTGGCGCTCGAAGGCATCCAGCGAGTGTTCAACAGCAGGCCGCAGTTCGACATCGCCGACACGATCCGAGAGTTCTCGATCGTGGTGAGTGATTACGCGACCACATTGCTCGGCGAGCAGATCTCCGCAGCGCTCCTGGGCACCGCGCCACACGCCCGGATCCGTTTGGTACCAACGACTCCGGACAATGTTTCGCGCGCCGAACAGGTCCTGACCGAATCCGACCTGATGGTGGTGCCGCACGGGTTCGTCACCGACCTGCCGCACGCCGATCTCTTCCGCGACGAATGGGCGATCGTGATGGACCGACGCCACCCCGCCGCCGACCTCGGACCGACAGAGGACGATCTGAAGAACCTGCCGTGGGTCTTGGTGTACCACAGCCTTTCCGCGTCCACCCCGGCCGCGCGCCAGTTGCGTATGCGCGGTATCGAACCGCACGCACAGGTGATCACCGAAACATTTCTCACGGTGCCGCCGCTGGTCGCCAACAGCAACCGGATCTCGCTGATTCCGTCTCGCATGTTCGAATTCTTTCCCGCCACTTATGGACTCGTCGCCCATCCGAGTCCGGTTCGATTGGATCCACTGGTCCAAGCGATGTGGTGGAATCCGATCTTCGAACATGAGCCCGAGCACAAGTTTCTCCGCGACATTGTGATGCGCACCTGCGAAGAGTTGGCGAAGTCGAGCAGCGCACGACGGTGAACGCGCTGTGTGGGTCGACACACCAACACCTTGCCGTAAAAAGCGCGGCGATGCTTGCACGGATGGGGTCCATAAGATTGCGGAGTTCGGCGGCAAGTCTGTCGTTGACCAATGCAAAGCGACAAAGTCTCGCCGCCTGTTGAGTACACCGTCGCGAGCAAGTCGGAGTATGTCGCGCAAACTCAAACTTCTTCGGGCCCGGGGGCGCCGACACATCTGACCGAGGCATGCTCCACCTGGTTCCTGCCTCGGGTCGTCGGCATGTCGACCGCGATCGAATGGACGGGCGGAGCGGAGATGATTTCCGCGCAGGAGGCGCTCGAACGCGGACACGTGCGTGAAGTTGTCGCCGCCGGTCGTGTGGTGGACCGGGCTGTGGTGCGGGACGACACGAATTCAAGCCGGACGCTGTGGACAACCGCACCGGACGGAGCATGCGACGCGGTCTGAGCCCTATGCCGACCGCCTCGGCAAGGAGTGGATCGGATCAGCGCGGCGAGAGGGTTCTCAGGCCCGCGTGGGCTGCAGTGTCGGCCGGTTCTCGGTCGTAGGTGAGCAACTCGTCGACGCCGAGGCGGATCGCGACCGCGAGGTGGAGAGCATCGTTCGACCGGAGTGGGGCGTGGGTGCCGGCTGCGATCATGTCACCACGGGAAAATCAACGAGATCGACCGACTCGAGCGCGGCGGTGATCGCCTCGATCGCAATCACGTGCGGATGTCGCTTTGCCGCGCAATGCAATTCGGTGTGGAGCAGCCATGACGCGACGAGGTGCCGGGGCGGATCGGAGGTGAGCGCCTGCAGCAGCGGCTCGGATTCGAGCACGCGGCGCCCGAGGGGGCTGATGACTGCCACCGGTCGACGATTATTGGTGACTATGAGCGATTCACCGCTCTCGACGCGACGGAGGCACGGATGCCGTGGGCTGCCCTTCTCCGTGCTCAGGCCTGTTCGATCGGCACGCAGTCGTGTAGCTAGGTCGGGTTGGTAGACGGCGATTCCGGGGTGGACTTGCGGTGCAGGACCGCGCGGGTAGGCACCTTTGCCTGCTTTGTCGACCCGCCGGGCGCATTCCCGTCGACGCACGGCGGCGGACACCGCTAACCCAGCTTGACCGGACCCAGCGCCGAGTTGACCGCGGCCGTGTAGGCCTTGTAGCCGTTGATGTTCGGGTGGAAGGCAGCCGGATCGGACGGAGGGAGGATCCAGGCGTCCGGCGCGTTGACGCCGTGGCCGACGAACCGGGGGGTGACGTCGACGAACTGGAAGACGGGCCGGGTCTTCGCCGCCACTCCCGCGATCGTGTCGTTGAGCAGGTCGGCGCCGTCGTTGAGGGCGACCTGCTCGGCGGGGGACGCACCGAGGTAGGCGCCGTTCTCCGGTGAGAAGAGCTCCGGGTAGCCGGTCACCGCGACGTGTGCGTTCGGCGCTGCCGCGGCGACCTGGTCGTAGACGGTGCGAAGCAGGCCGGGCAATTGGGTCGTAATGCGTTCGCGGGCCTTGGCGATGGCGCCGGCGCACTGGGCGTCGGTGCCGCCGAGACAGGCCCCGACCGCCCCCGACCAGCCGATGTCGTTTCCGCCGATGGTGAGGGTGACGAGGTCGGTGTCGGCATTGAGTGCGTTGAGCTGTCCGTCCGTCACGAGCGAGGTCGTGGTGGCACCGGCGCACGCGACAAAATTGTCGAGTTTGATCTGCTGCCGCCCGTTGAGCTGTTCGGGGTAGGCCGACGCCGAGCGACCGCACGGCCCGTAGGGCGGCACGCCGTAACCGGACGCGTAGGAGTCGCCGAGCGCGTCGTACACCACGGGGTGTGGCGGCGCGGCGGCGGCCGTGGGCGACGCAAGGGTCCCGCTGAAGGCGAGGAGGGGCAAAAGGAGCAGTGCGAACGACCATGTTCGAAGATGGAGCATCATGATGTGACCGTAGCCACATTTCCGTCCCGTGCCCAGGGACGGTGTCGAACACAACTGGTCCGCCATATCGCCGCCGCCGCACCGGTGGGGAGTGGACCCGGATCGGAAAGACGGTGGCCGTACGACCGCACGAACTGCCTATGAGCTGCGGATTCTCCTCTGCCACGTGGAATTATGGGCGCTAGCACCTTCGCCATGTCAGCGCTCGTCCGCCGTCGTAGCGAAACTCATTCGCGCTGGTGTTTGACGATCCCGGGAGCGGCAACCCACAATCGGCTATGGCGCATCGCGACAGCGAACATCACGCGGCAGGTCTCCAAAGCCGGTTCCAGTGGATGCTCGATGCGGCCGCCAACTCCTTCCGCACCGAGCGGACCCGTGCGTTTCTCGAGACCGGACTCGGCCGATTGGCGGAGCGAGAGTTCTGCGCAGTGTGTCCGGCCGCGTTGTTGTGTGCTGCCGCCGAGGTCGAACTCAACCAGTTGGCGCCGAGCACCCGCCGCGACGGCAGTGCCAGGAAACGCAGCCAGGCGACGCAGACGCTCGCCGGCTTGAGCATCACGACGGTCGATCGGCTCGATCCGGAGGACATCTGCTTCGGGAAAGTCGTTCGGGCCATCACCCAGGGTTACCTGTTCGAACCCACGGGCCGGCCCAACTCGGCCGACCCACTCGACCCCGCGAATCAGCAACTGTTGTGGCTCGCCGATCGAGTCCGGACCTACACGCAGGACGCTGCCGGGCGCATCGCCAGCGGTCAGCACGCGGCGGATTAACCGCCCTCGTCGAGCACAGGGAACAATGCGGCGGCGGTGGCCGCGACAGCGTACTGCGCAGTGAATCGGGCGCCGGACCTCCTTCTCCGCGTACGCCTTTGGCTCAATCGTGCGGGAGTTCGATCCAGTCGTTCCGTTTGCGGCCTTCGACGATTTCGTAAGAGATGGAACCCGGAACGCATACCAACACCAGGACCCACGACAGCGACTTGGCGTAGAAGTCGGCGCTTCGCGCGCCGTCCCAGTCATAGATACCGCGATAGCGTTCCCGCTCGTCGTGCGCGAGCCACAGCTTGGACACGAACCCCGGGAAACCGACGAACATCGGTGTGTTGAACAGGCTTTCCCAGCGGAAGAGGCGATGGCCCCATCCGTGCACGCCGCGCAGACGGAATTCGACCACGAGCACGACAGGCTCCGCCGCTGGTGGCCCATCGACCGTGGTTTCCCGATAGACGCGGCCATGGGTCCCGTCCGGGATCGCCGCAACGGCATCGATGTTGGCGCGCGGCTGGTGGATTCGGCCCGCTACCAGGAGGACCCCGAATTGCCAAACCGACTGTGCGACCGCGTGCAGACCCCTCGATCGCGAAACATCCTGCTGTTGAAGCATGGTGGTCACCTCATCGTGGTCCGGCGGAGGAGCCGACCATCACGCCATCGTAGGTCTCGGGAGCGAGGCTGTGGTTTTCCTCGAGGTTCAGCGCTTCCGCCTCGTAGCCGTGGCTGCGCACCACGTCGGCGATGTACTCGGCGATCTTGGCGGTCTGCCCTTCGGTGGTCCCGTAGGCGATCAAGATTCTGGTCATTGTGCACCCCAATCTTGCGCGGGCGGTCGGTGCGTGAGCGCTTACCGCGGGTCTCGAGGATCGCTACGACCGGGTCACCGCCTTCGGGTCGTTACTCCGAATCCTGACACTGTTCACGTTACGAACACGTAGACGCTGTGTCCGGGGTCGTTGGTCACCGATTGCGAGTACTTGGTCGGCAAAATCCTGCAGCAAAGTAACGCCGGAGCGGGGAGCGCGAGCGGTTGGGATCTCGTGCGTCAACGGCGAAGTGTTGTCTTCGGCACTCTGCAGGTGGCTGCGGGGCAGGTGGAGGCTAGTCCCAGTCCCGGTCGCACATGCGATCCCACCACCCGGCCGCGGAACCGGTAGGGATCGACCTCAACCATTTTCTGATCTCCTTGTCCAGGCGCAGGTCACCAATGCAGCGGGGATCGTGGCGAACCTGATCCACCAACTGTGTGCCGGCGACCGGCTGGAAGTGCGGATCGGCGTCGAGCGGGGCCGCCGCCGCCGCGCCGGCGGCAGTGCCACCCGCCACGGCTGCTGCACACAACACCGAGAAAAAGGCGCGCCGCACGTGAATCACTCCTTCGTTAACGGGGACTCCGAATGCCTCCGGAGGTCGCCACATCAGTCTGCAACTCCGGGCGCGCCACCGGAACCCCCGCTGCATCGGCGCGGCGCCGAACGTAGGGTGCAGTGTTCAGGGGCTCGGTGTTCTGGCTCGAATTCGTTGGCGCCGCGTTGCTGCGGCGGGTGCTCGCTCTGGCAGCGCAGCTGGGAGTGTCCATGGCGGGCCGCCGGCGGCACGCACTTCGCGATCGCCACCATGGGCTTCGGCCTCGAGACCGTCGACGCTCACTGCGACTACATCGCCTCGGTCGCACAGGCTTTAGCCAGGACCTGAGCCGGACCTCGAGTGCTGGCGCGGCAGTCGGTGGACGACGCCGATGATCGGGCGTGTTGCCTCGTTGCCGCCCGCGCAGCGGGGCAACCATGGAATTGGTCTTGCTGTCGGTGACGCCGTCGATGCCGTTGCTGGCCATTCGCGACTCCGAGACCGGAAGTTCCCGACCTGAAGGCCGCGTTCAACAGCACCACGATGGCCGACCAGGGCACCAACAAATTTCTTGGTGTGGGCTCACGGGCCGTCGCAAAGTTGGCTGAGTAGGAATGCGCCACAATTACGCGGACGGTTGCTGCTCGGCGGGTCGATTCACTAGTGCTTATCTCGCTGCGACTGAGCTGTGTGATAACCGGCAATTCGCGGTCGGTCTGTCGCTGATATTTTTTGAATAGACCCGAATTGCCTCACGATCTTCTGGCAAAGCCGCTTCCACTGCCAAGGACCTCCGCAGGCCAGCGCTTCGGCCGGCCGCCTTCAGTGCAGCCGCGGTGATGGGCGGCACCGACTGGAGACCTCCTCTTTTCCGAACTCGTACGCTCTCAGCTATCGGTGTCGTCCTTGTCGGACTCGGCCTCGCTCTTGGCGGCTTTGGTCTCGTCGTCGTTGCCGGATTTCGCGTCACCCTCGTTGTCGCGTGGGACCCGCGCAATATCGCGAGCTACGTCGTCGTCGAGATCGAGTCCCGACTTCGCTTTGTACTGCTTCTGCACTGCGTCCGTGGCGTCGTCCTCGGATCCGCCCTTGGGCACGTCGAGGTCCTGCTCCAACGGATCGGTGCCATCGTCATTCGTCTCGGTGTCCGACTTTTCCAGTTGTTCGTCGAGAGCCTGCTCGGCGTCGGGACTGAGCTCGTATTTCATCTGCGCTCCTTCGTTGGCGCGAGATTGCCGACATCGCGTGGGCGTCGGATACCCGACGCGTGGCGGGACGAAACGGGCAGATGTACGTAACGGTGCCTTTCGAGCGATCTTGACAGTAGATCGGGCGCGTACTCGGGAACGTTGTGATCATGCTCGGGCAGCGCGGCAGCGTGCCCGGAGCGTCACGGAGGGTCTGCTTTCATCCGTCGCTCCGTGACCAGATTTCACACGTCGCCGACAGTGGTCTATCCGAACACTGGTTACTTCTGAGCGAACTTCTGGCATAGTGCATCGAACCGTGCGTTTTCGTCGCGCAGCGACGGTCCTCGGACCGTGTGCTGTATCGAGGGTAGGTGATGGCATGGGTGCGTTTGTGCGCCGGTTCGCCGCAATTGTCGCAATTGCATTGAGCATGGCGTTGGCCGCCGCGCTCGGCAGTGCGGGCCATGCTCCCGCAGCGCCGCTGATGCCTACGCCCGACCCGGACCAGTTCTATGCGGCCCCGGCCGACCTTGCCGCACACGCGCCCGGAGATGTGCTGAAGTTTCGCGAAAAGCCATGGCACGTGTACTTCCCGACCAGTCGGGTGTACGAGGTGTTGTTCCGTAGCACCGATTCCGAAGGCAAGCCGATCGCGGCGAATGCGACCTACCTACTTCCGCAAAATCACCAGCCGGACGGCCCGCTGATGTCGTATCAGCACATCATCAACGCGCTCGGCACCAAGTGCAAAGTCGCCACCAAGCTGTACACGTCCGACCCGACGAACCTGATATTGGAAATGCCGGGTCTGAACCTCGTGCTCAGTCGTGGTTGGTCGGTCGTGCTACCGGACCATCTCGGCCCGCGAATGGCCTATGGCGCCGCCAAACTCGGTGGACAGATCACACTGGACGGGATCAGAGCCGTCAAGAAGATTCCCGAGCTCGGCGTCACCCACAGCAAGGTGGGGATGGGCGGCTACTCCGGCGGCGGCATGGCCACGGCGTGGGCCGCAGCACTCGCGGAGACCTATGCGCCCGAGCTCGATATCGTCGGCTCCGCCTATGGCGGGGTCCCGATGAACTTGACCACGATGGCGCGAGCCTTGGGCGATCAGCCGCACATCGCGTTCGGACTCGCCGCAATCGCGCTCATCGGACTCGAGCGCGAGTATCCGGACCGCTTGAACGTGGCCGACCAACTCAATCCCTACGGTCACTGGCTCGCCAATTGGGTCATCAACGGCTGCACCAACGAAGCCATGTTCGTCGGGGCCTACAAGAGCGCGGGCCAGATGACGGACAACAAGAACTTCATGGCCGATCCGGGAGCGTGGCAGGTGTTGAACGAGAACAGTCTGGAGTTCTATCCGGGCAAACCGGACGCCCCGGTCTTCGAATGGCACAGTCCGATCGACGGATTGATTCCGGTGGACGCGATCGATCACACTCTGCAGCGCTACTGCGCGGCCGGAGTCGAGCTGTTCACGATGCTGACTCCGACGCCGGACCACCTCTCAGCCGCGCCACTCGGCATGTTCCAGGCACTCGACTGGCTCGAGAAGAAGTTCCAGGGTCAACCGACCGCGCGTACATGTTGACCGCGTGACGGCCGGCCGCCGGGCTGGAACACATCGGGCAACGCCGCCCCGCCCGCTCGGGGGTCAACCTGGCTGGCCGACAATGGTCGATGGCCTCACGTGGGCCACACCCGCCGCGAGGGGGAACGTGTCGGTGCGCGCTCCGGGTCTGCGTGGCTGCGCCCGTGACATCGCGCAACCCACCGTTGGCCGGACGGACCGATGTCGACACCATCGCCAAGGCGAGTGCTCGAGGCCGATCGTCCCGCCCTCTCTGGTGCGGGGCAACATGGCGCCATCTCCGGGGTGGCATCAATACCGCCCGATTCGCGAGCCGGAGGAGCGTTTATCGGGCCAATATCGGGTCAGTGGGTCGGGCGTACCGGTCCAGTGGCTGCAAATCGGAGGTGATGCGCCCCGTCTGACCTAGGAGGTTGGTTCGATCCCGGCCGGGACCCCAGAAAGACGGCTGGTTTGAACCGAGCGCCAAGGGGTAGCTCAGCGTGTGTGGGTGCCGTTGTTTTGCGATTGGGAACATGCGTGACACGGCGTGGCTATGGTTGCTCCACATATGCTCGGCGGTTCAGGAGGGCCGCCCCTGGTTCGTACTTCTTGGCTCAGGGAGGCGCCCTGATGGATCGCGCGTTTGTCGATATGCGGGGCGAGTCCGCACTGGTACAAGAGGCGCGATTGGTTGGCCACCAGAAGCAGGTCGTGGGACTGCTCGACGACATGGTGCGGGCAGACACGGACACCGCGGTGGCGGCGGTGCACTCGGAGACCGAACGGATCGGTGCGGAGCGCTCGCGCGAACTTCCTGACAAACACTTTGTCCGCGTTCGGTTTCGGAGAGTCCTACGTGTGGACGGTGTTACATTCCCCGGGGTTCGAGTTCTCGGTGTGGCACCACTCCGGCAAGCGACACTGTCCGCTCCCGCTCGGCCTACGTCCGGTCGGTCTTTTCGCCGACATCCGGCCTGCGCACCATGCTGACGGCCGCCACCGATCGTAGCCGCGATCTGTCCGCACGTGACCGCAGGATGATGTGCGAGCTGTGCTCAATCAGGCGACGGGTCGACATGCCAACTCCACGGGGATTCGGTGCGCACTGCCGGAGTACCTGGATGTGGGAAGTTGCCGTGACGCTCGGAATGTCCGCTCCGTTCCCCAATATCCGCGTTGTCCATCGGGAGAATGTTTTCCGTCCGTCCAGGCTTGGAGGAGCGAATACAGATTTGATTAATTGATGTTCCGGGGGATATTTGCCCCGGGCGGGAGAGGTCATACATGGTCACGCATTCCGAACGCTCATCAACACGGTCGGCAGTAACATACCCATTGTCGCCGGGCCAGTACGGTATATGGCTCGCGGAGATCATGTCGAATGGCGTTCCGTTCAATATCGCGCAATACTTGGAGATTCGTGGATCGCTCGACGTCGAACTCTTTGTGCGGGCGGGTCAGCGTGCCGAAGCGGAAATGGAATTCGAGCGCCTGCGTCTGGTCGAGATCGATGGGTACCCCCACCTGCGACTGGAAGGTCCGAATTCACATGAGGAAGTTGTTTTGGACTTCCGGGGCGAATCGGATCCGGTTCGTGCAGCAATGGAATGGATGCGTGCGGACTTCGGAAAACCCATCGATTTGTTGCACGATAAGTTGTCGGAATCGAAGCTGTTCCGGTTGGCCGACGAACACTATTTCTGGTACTCGCGGGCCCATCACGTGGTGCTCGACGGGCTGGGGGGATTGAACGTCACCCGTCGCACCGCGGAACTGTACACCGCCTCAGTCGAGGGACGGACGCCTTCGGAACTGGCGACAGTAAGCCTGGAAAAGCTATACAGGGCAGAACACGAGTATCGCGAATCCCGTCGATTCACTGCGGATCGTGAATATTGGGCGGATCATGTAGCCGATCTCCCCGCTCCGGCCAGCCTCACACGTAAGGTCGCTCCTCCGGCCGCATATGATCTTGTAAGCGGTGAAGAACTGAGTGCGGCTTCGGCGGCTCGGTTGGAGGAACTCACACATCGAACAGGCCAGAGCGCGGCGCAGGTCGTCGTTGCAGCTATTGCGGCGTTTCTGTCGAAAACGACAGAATCTCCCGACGTAGTCCTCACTTTACCGGTCACCGGGCGGACCACCTCCGGGACCAAGCGGGCTGCAGGAATGTTCGCAAACCTTCTTCCCCTCAGATTTCGTCTTTCGGCGCGTACCACCATCGAAGAACTGATCGCAGAGTCGGCCCATGAAATGCTCGGGGCGTTGCGGCATCAACGTTACCGCTTCGAGGACATTCGACGTGATGCGAATATGCTCGACAACGTTTACGGCACGTTCGGACCTGTCATGAATCTTCTGCTCTTCGACTCGGAGCTGAAATTCGGTGAGGCGACAGCGAAATACCATATTCTTCGGTCCGGTCGGTTGGAGGATCTTCAGGTCAACATCCATGGAAGCGGCAGTGATTCGGATCTGACGATCGATTTCCATGGCAATCCGAATCGATACGACCAGAAAGAGTTGGATCGCATACGTGCTCGGTTCGTCAGTTTCTTCGGCCGCTTTCTTGCTGCCCCGCCGAATACCGAGATCTGGCGACTGAGTCTGCTCGATGCCGCCGAACGCCAACTGGTGGTGCAGACATGGAACGACACCGAACACCGAGTGAATTCGGGTGCGACGGTGGTGTCGTTGTTCCATGAGCAAGTGATGCGGACACCGGATGCGCCGGCGGTGGTCTTCGCAGGCGAGTCCTTGTCGTATTCGCAGTTGGCGTCGCGTGTACGGCGTCTGGCTCGGGTGTTGATCGAGCACGGAGCTGGGCCGGAAACGGCAGTGGCGGTGGCGATCCGCCGGTCGGCGCATATGGTGATCGGAATCTATGCGGTTCTGGAGACAGGGGCAGCGTATGTTCCTATCGATCCAGAGCAGCCCCTCGACCGCGTCGCATATATTTGCGAGACCGTCAACGCAGCGTGCGTTTTGGCCGGTCATGCTGATGACGCCAGTATCGTGGGACTCGGGTCTGTCGTTTTCGTGGACGACGATCTGGCGCGCATGCCGGACGGCCCGGTCACCGATGTTGAGCGACTGGGTCGACTGCATCCGGACAACACCGCCTACGTGCTCTTCACCTCCGGTTCGACAGGACAACCGAAGGGGGTCGCGGTCTCGCACCGTTCGGTGGGCAACCAAATACTGTGGCTGGTACAGCAATTCAAGATCGGACCGGCCGACAAGATACTCCTCAAAACGGCTGTGACATTCGATGTGTCCGTATGGGAGCTTTTCGCCCCCCTGATCTCAGGCGCGCGCATCGTGGTCGCCATTCCGGACGGGCAGCGGGATCCGACCTATCTGGCACGCGAGATTGACCAACAGTCGGTGACCATGCTGTCGTTCGTACCCTCGATGCTCGGTCCATTTGTGTCGGCGCTCGAGAACGGCGCCAGTGGCTCGCTACGGGCGATACTTGTTGCCGGCGAGGCATTTCCGATCTCCCTCGCCGAGCCAGTGGCAGAGAAATTACCCCACGCCGAACTACACAATCTCTACGGACCGACGGAATTCACCGTGCATGCGACGGCGTCGGTGGTGCATCCGGGTACTTCGGTGCCGATCGGTGTGCCGGTATGGAATTCCGTTGCCCTG
>NZ_JAPENM010000003.1 GCF_026342035.1 Aldersonia sp. NBC_00410 | reverse complement strand
GGAGGCCATTCGCCGGTTCATCGACTTCTGCGGTCCCGCAGTGTATGTGGTGATGTTCATGCTCTGCGGCTACCTGATCTGGAAGGCCGGCTGGAGTGCAATCGACCTCAACCTCGGTTCGGTGGAATACACCGGCTGGGACTCGGTGCCGATCATGCTCGGCGCGATCGCCCTGGTGGTCTCCTACTTCTCCGGACCGATGCTGAACTTCGGTGACTTCTCCCGGTACGCACGCACATTCGGCACTGTGAAGAAGGGCAACTTCCTCGGGCTGCCGGTGAATTTCCTCGTCTTCTCGCTGCTGGTCGTCGTCACCGCTTCACTCACCGTGCCGGTATTCGGCGAGTTGCTCACAGATCCGGTCCAGACAGTCGCCCGGATCGACAGCACGTTCGCAATCGTCCTCGGCGCATTGACATTCAGCGTCGCGACGATCGGTATCAACATCGTCGCGAACTTCATCTCCCCCGCGTTCGATTTCTCCAATGTCAGCCCGCAGCGGATCAGCTGGCGCGCCGGCGGCATGATCGCCGCGATCGGGTCGGTCCTCATCACGCCGTGGAACCTCTACAGCAATCCCGACGTCATCCACTACACCCTGGAAACACTGGGCGCCTTCATCGGTCCGCTCTTCGGGGTGCTGATCGTGCACTACTACTGGGTGCATCGTCAGAGCGTCGTGATCGATGATCTGTTCACGATGTCAACCGAGGGCAACTACTGGTACAGCAAGGGTTACAACCCGGCGGCTGTGATCGCGACCGCGATCGGTGCGGTACTCGCTGTGGTTCCGGTGCTGGTCGGCGGGCATATGTACGGCATGCACACCGCGGCGCAGTACAGCTGGTTCATCGGCTGCGGTGTGGCGGGCCTCGTGTACTACGCGCTGGCGCGCGTCGGGACCTTCACGGTCGCGATGCCGGTGGTCGCAGCGCCCGTCGCGGACCGGGTTGCCGAATCGCAAGCGGCAGTCACGGGCTAACGCGATGCGCCTGCGCGTCGTCAATCCCAACACCACCGCGGCGATGACGGCAAAGATCGAACAGTGTGCCCGGGCCGTCGCCGGTCCGGGCACGCTCGTCGAGGCGGTGCATCCCGAGATGGGCCCGCCGTCGATCGAGAGCCACTACGACGAGGCCCTCAGCGTGCCAGGGCTGTTGGCCGAGATCGCGTGGGGCGAGGAAGCCGGCGTGGACGGCTACGTCATCGCCTGCTTCGGCGATCCCGGTCTCGATGCGGCACGCGAGCTGGCCCGCGGCCCGGTGGTCGGCATCGCCGAGGCGGCCATGCACGCGGCGAGCTTCCTTGGCCGCCGGTTCGCCGTGGTGACAACTCTGGGCCGGACTAGCGGTCGGGCCTGGGACCTCGCGGAACGGTATGGCATGCAACGGTTCTGCGCGGGAGTCCATGCATGTGAGATTCCGGTCCTCGAACTGGACACCAATCCCGATGCGCGCAAAATCATCATCGAAGCCTGTCGGGAGGCACTAGCCGTCGACGATGCCGATTCGATCGTGCTTGGCTGTGCCGGAATGGCGGACCTGTGCCGAGCTATTTCGGCAGAGATCGACGCACCGGTGATCGACGGCGTCGCGGCGGCGACTCTGACGGTGGAGTCGTTGGTGCGGCTCGGGCTACGCAAGTCGGGGCGCGGGGAGTTCGCGACGCCGCCGCCGAAGGCGTACAGGGGGTTCCTGCGGGAGTTCGGGTTGTAAGCGAAGCGGATTCCGGTCAGGGCGAGCAGTGCGACATCTACACCGGGATGCCGAACTCGGTCCGAATCGAGTCGAGAAGCGAATCGACGTGCTCGGCATAGGTCGCGCAGGCGTGAGACAGCGCCTGGAACGCTGCTACTACCGGGCGCGGATCGGTGGCGCTGAACAGGGCGGGGATCGCGTAGTAGGGGCGGTTGATCGGTCCGTTATCGAATTGCTTTCTGGCCAGAGACCTTTCACCGCCGCCGTCAACTGCACTCGAAGGGCGATACACGCCACCCTTACCCTCGGCGGGAAGATCCTTCTTCCCGAGTCGGCGAAACGCGGAACCGAGCGTCTCGAATGGCACCGGCAACGGGTCACTGTCCCGGAGAGCCTCGAGCGCCGGTCGAACCCAATCGCAGTCGGCGAGTCCGGCGAACTCGAAGGCGCGGATCGCGGCAGACCTGGCCAGTTGACGTTGCGTCTGGGGATCCATGGCCACGATCGCGGCGGCTACGTCCGGGGCGCACGTGTCGAAAGCGCGCAGTCCGAGCAGTCCCTTCAGTTCGGGATGAGCATCGAAATCGATCGCCGACGTTCGTGTCTCAGGCGGGGTTGTCGGCGGGAGGGACTGAGCCGACACGGAGTCGGGAGCGGGTTCCTGGCGCGGAGTGTTCGCCGGGACGCCGAATCCGGGCATGTCCCACATCTGGGCCGGGAACGGGGCGATCCCGTCAGACGGCCACAGTCGGACCCGCCACACGTCACCCGGCCTCGTCGAACCGGGCCAGCCGTAGCTGACGAAACCTCGACCGGAAACGTCCACCGCGTACCGGCCCGGCGGTACCTCGACCTGTACAGCTTCGGCCGTGGGTGAGGACAACGACAGGATTCCGCTGTCGTCAATATCGAGGCGACCTTCGCTCACCTGTTGCCACTCTGCACGATCGGCAGGTGGGCGAGATCCCCATACCTGCACCGTCACCGGCATGTGGAAGTTGTTCTGGTGCGGGCACAGGACCAGCAGCATGGTGCCATTCCCGGCGCTCGGTTGGTCGGCCATGGCACGGTCGAGAAGGGCGAGTTCGGTGTCCGGGTCGCCGAGTCCGCCGTCGAGACAGAACTGGCCGTAGTCCATCGCCAACGTCACGGGGATTTCGCTGACCGGTTGTATGCCCTCATCCATGCAGTCATCTTGACACGACTCACAGCGGCCAGAACATTCATCGGTATATCTGTTGTGCGGCTTACGATTCCGAGATATACTCGCATGTATGTTCGAGACCCTGGCCGACACGACCAGCGACGCCGAGTTACTCGCGGCGTTGGCGGCGAACGCGCGGGCAGAGAACCGGGCCGCGTTCGCCAAAGTCGACATGGCCGGGCAGTTCTACGCGCGGTGGATGGAGCGGGTCATCCTGTGCGGTACCGATGTGATTCGCGGTGGCAACAATGGTCTCGCCGAGATCGCCGTGCGGCTCGGGGTATCCAAGACCACTGCCGAACATTTCGCCGAGCTCGGCGTAGGCCTTCAATCACGATTACCGCTGGTGCGCGCCGCGTTTGCCGAGGGCGACATCGATTATTCCAAGGCACTGCGCATCTCACATGCCACTGGCGGTTTCAGTGCCGATGTTGTCGCCCTAGTCGAGCCCGAAGCCATCGCCGCGGCACGACGTCTCGCGCCCGCCGCACTCGCAACCACGCTGGACACACTTCTCATCCGCACCGCGCCCGAAGAGTACGCCACACTTCGCGATGCCGAACATCAGATCTCGCGCCGCATCCGGACCCGCCGGCTCGGCTACTTGCACCGCGTCGAGGCCGACCTCGATCCCGCCGAAGCCGCCGCCGTCCTGCAACGCGTCCAGGAAGTCGCTGCCACAGTGTGCGAGCACGACCAGCGTGGGAAGCAGTACCGCCTCGTCGACGCCTACCTCGCGCTGATCCATGGCGAAGACGTGCTGCAGTGCACATGTGGGCGCAATACGTGCGCTGCGACCCGAACGGCGCCAAGCCGCGGAACGGCTGCTGCGGGAGACGCAGCCGCGAACGGCGGAGATAGTGACGCCCATCGCGAAGCGGGTCACTACGTCGCCGAGGGCGAGCCGGATCCGCCTGTCGGTTCCGGATTCTTGCGCCCCGCAGCACCTATCGCCCGACGTAAGCCGCTCGTCCAAATCACCGTCGATATCGCAACACTGCTCGGCCTGACTGCCGAACCTGCCTACCTGCCCGGCTTCGGACCGATCGACCCCGAGATGGCGCGAATGCTCGCGTCCGATGCCACCTGGCAAGCGATGCTCACCGAATTGCTCGACCTCGCCGGCCGGACCGTAACCAGCGCCCCGCCGACCGCTACCCGGGTGGCGAACTTCGTCGCACGCGGCACCCGCCGCCACGCCGGACTCGTACCGCCTATGTCACACCGCGAGAATCGGCCACACACTCAGCCACGAACGACCGAACCTGTCGGCGACACCGCTCTCCTCGACCACCTCACCGCGCTACTGGAGGGACAGCCCGACCTCGCCCGCGGCCAATACCCCGACGGGCACGGCGGATTCACCACTGCACCACCCGGTGCCCTGACCTATCGCCCCAGCGCCGACGTGACCGCACTGGTGCGCGCCCGCGATCGGCGTTGCCGATTTCCGTCCTGCACGGTGCCCGCCGACCGCTGTCAACTCGACCACGTCACCCCGTTCGATCACCAGCGCCCCGACAGAGGCGGATGGACGATTCCGTCGAACCTGCAGTGCCTCTGCCGTTTCCACCACCAACTGAAGACAGCGGGCCAGTGGACGGCGGCCGCCCTACCCGCTGCGGCGATGCTGTGGACGAGCAGTTACGGCACCTGCCACATCACCTTGCCCGAGGGCGGACTCAACGCGGTACCGGCAGCCACCCTCACACCGAAGGTCGGTGCCGGACCACAGACCTGGCGCCCGCCGCGACGTCGCGTCACCTACGAACCCGCACCGTTCTGAGCTACGCGCCGCTCGGCGCCGGATGCACCGTCCGCCAATGCTCGGCGATCTCTATCCGCCGCGCGATCCACACCCCATCACGTGACTGCACGTGGTCGAGGAAGCGTTCGAGCGCGGCCGTGCGGGCCGGCCGACCGACGAGTCGGCAGTGCAGTCCGACCGAGAGCATCTTCGGCGCGCCCGCCTCGCCCTCGGCATAGAGCACATCGAACGCGTCGCGCAGATGATCGAAAAAGTCTGTGCCGGTGGAGAACCCGGCGGGCGAGGAGAATTTCATATCGTTGGTGTCGAGGGTGTAGGGCACCACGAGATGATCCACCTGCCGGTCGCCGCACGGCACTCGCAGCCAGTACGGCAGATCATCGGCGTAGGAGTCCGAGTCGTAGACGAACCCACCGTGCTCGACCACCAGCTGCCGGGTCTGCGGCGAGTCTCGCCCGGTGTACCAGCCGAGCGGTGCCGCCCCGGTCAGCTCGCGCAGAATCTCCACGGCCTCGTTCATGTGCCCACGCTCGACGTGCGGGTCGATGAGCTGATACGACAGCCAGCGCAGGCCGTGGCACGCGATCTCGTGGCCGAGTTCGGTGAACGCCGCGACCGCCTCCGGATTGCGCTGCATCGCCCGGGCCACCGCGAAAATAGTCAACGGCAGACCGCGGCGCTCGAAAACCCTCAGCACCCGCCACAATCCGGCTCGCGAGCCGTACTCGTACAGCGATTCCATGCTCATGTGCCGGTTCGGAAACTTCTCTGCCGGCGTCATTTCCGACAGGAATGTTTCCGAGCCGCGGTCTTCGTCGAGGACGTTGTTCTCCGCGCCCTCCTCGTAATTCAGCACGAACTGCACCGCAATCCGCGCGTCGCCCGGCCAGTGCGGGTGCGGCGGATTCGGACCGTAACCCACCATGTCTCGGGGATAGTCGGTCACGTTGCACCCCAAGCCGTTTCGATATCGGCGCGGGCCCGGTCGGTGAGCTCACCGAAGAGTCGCAGCCGCGCCAGCCCACCGTCGGGATAGATGTCCAGCCGAACGTGGGTCACGGCCGCATCCGGGTCGATCACGAACCTGTGCCGAGTGTCGGGCTGTAATGCGGTACGCGGCAACAACTCCACCGCCGCGCCGTCCGATGTGCGGCCGGTCAGCTTGGCCTGCCCGGGGCTGTTGCCGATGAAGTACGACGTGTCGATCTCGGCGAGTTGCACGATCCCCTCGCCCGCGAGGCGCACCAGCACCCAGTCGTTGGCGTCGTCGCGGCGCCGCGCGGTCTCCCAACCGTCGCCCATCACCCGTGCAACACCGGGGAACAGCAGATTCTGCGGCGACGAGTAGAACCTGTTGGAGCAGTCCTCCACCATGCCACCGTTTTCCAGCGCCGCCAGGTCGAGCGAGCCGCGACCGAGGAAGTGTGGTTCGGGCCGGGCTTCGCCGTGCACGCGGAAGCGAGCGACACCGCCGTCGGGATACATGGTCAGCCGGATATGGGTGAAGCGCAGGCCGGAGTCGACATCGAACGGGTTGCGGGCATCGCCGTACACCTTGCTCCGCGGCACCAGCGTCACCCAATCCGCGCGGGCGGCGATCTCGCCCGCGGGTGGATACCCTCGGACGCAACAGCCTTCCACCGAGATCTCGGATGGAAAGTTGCCCTTGAACCACGCCGTGTCGACCACGACGCCATGCACCACACCGGACACGCCGAGCCGCACGATCGCCTCGTCATGGCCGGCCGCGCGGCGCCTGCGCGTCTCCCAGCCGTCGTAGATCTGGCCCTTGTGGCCGAAGGTGGCCGGTTGGTACTTCGCCGGTCCGGGCCGGATCAGATTCTCCTTCTCCGCGAACGTCTCATCGTTCGCCCAGATCACCGCGCCGCCGAGCGGGCGAAGCGCCAGATCGGGCAGCATGGTGAAGTCGGGCAGCGCAGAACGTTCGGGATTGGTCACAGTGCAGGTGTTGCCTTTCCAGTATCGGTATCCGCGGCGTCGGGAGGCCCCAGCGTGCGGTTTCGCAGTCGGCGCAGCACATCGACTCGACAGCCGGGTGCGAGCGCCAGCACATCGTCCGGCCCGAAGGCGCCACAGTCCAAGCCGCGCAGCACAACCGCCGACAATGCTTCCGCCGTGGCCGGCTCGTCTACCACCGACCCACCCCGGCGATCGAGATAGTTCTGCAGTCGCGGTGCGGCAGCGTCCAGCGCGGTACGGAAGAAGGCGAAGGTGGCCTGCCAGCGTGTCACCAGGTGGCCGGGATGCATGTCCCAGCCCTGATAGAAGCCGCGTTCCAGGGACCTGGTGACGAGCCGGAAGTGCCTGCGCAGCGCAGCGGCGACCTGCTCGTCACTGCCGACCGGCAGCACCTGTGTCGAGCCGTCGCACACCCACACGCCGGTCTGCGCGGCCGCCACCTGCAGCACGGACTTGGCGTGGTCGGCCACCGGATGGTCGAGCGCTTGATGCTGCGCGGCGATGCCGAGCGCGGCACTGTAGTCGTAAGTGCCGTAATGCAATCCGGAACATCGTCCCTCGGCGAACTGGATCGCCCGCGACACGGTGGCAACGCCGTCCGCGGCGAGAATCGCCTGCGGACTCTCGATCTGCAGCTCGAAGCGCAGCGCGGACTCCGGCAGACCGTACGCAGCCTCGATGCCCTCGCACAGCAGCACCGCGGCCCGAACCTGCTCGGCAGCACGGATTTTCGGGATCGTGAAGACGAATCCCTCGGGCAGGCCGCCCGCGCCGTGCAGGACGAGTTCCAGCGTCCGCAGCGCCCGCGACCGCTCGGCACCGGTGAGCCCCTTGATCCGAACTCCGCAGGATTGCGGCTCTCCGTTGGCGGTGGCGAACGCGGCCAGCGTCGCGCCGGCCCGGATCGCATCGTGGTCCTCGACGTCGTCCGCTCGTCGGCCGTAACCGTCCTCGAAGTCGATCCGCAGATCCTGCACGGGTTGGCGCGCCAGCACCGCCCGCACGGCGGCAACCGTCTCCGCGGAGGTGAGGTCCGCGAGCATATCGGCGTGCTGTTCCACGAGTTTGCTCGCAGCCGCACCCCACTGCCGTGGGGTCTCCGGGCCGGCCGAACCCGCACCGACGTAGACGGTGTGCACCGGCTGCGGCTGTGCGCGATCGCCCGGGTAGTGCCTGGCGAGGTCCGCGTCGACCGCCTCGAGGATCTCCTCGAACCGGGCGACTACGTCCGGCGGAATGCGGCGCGGCAGCGGCTTCGACACGCCTCCATCGTCACAGAACCGCGGCGTTCCGTCGCTTCGAAACGGCGTCGGCGAGGATATCCAGCTGTTCGGCTGTGGTGTCCCAGTCGATGCACGCGTCGGTGATCGACTGCCCGTAGGTCAACTCGTCGGCCTTGCCGAGAGTGAGGTCCTGACGACCCGCCTCGATGAAGCTCTCCAGCATCACACCGACGACCGCGCGCCCACCACCGGCAACGCGCGCGGCGACGTCGGCAACCACGACGGCCTGCTTGTTGTGGTCCTTGCTGCTGTTGCCGTGGCTGGCGTCGATCACGACCCGGCCGGGCAGACCCGCCTTGTCGAGTCGTGCAAGCGCGTCGGCGGTGGATGCGGCGTCGAAGTTCGTTCCGGCGCTGCCGCCGCGCAGGATGACGTGGCAGTCGGGGTTGCCCACGGTCCGGATCAGCGCGGCGCGGCCGTCGAGGTCGGTGCCGGGGAACACGTGGCTCGCGGCAGCGGCGCGGACACCGTCGACCGCGACCTGCACGTCACCATCGGTGCCGTTCTTGATGCCGACCGGCATCGACAGCGCGCTGGACAGCTGGCGGTGTACCTGGCTGGCGGCGGTGCGGGCACCGATCGCGCCGTAGCTGACCAGGTCGGCGATGTACTGCGGGGTGATCGGATCGAGGAACTCGCACGCGACCGGAAGCCCGAGCGAACTGACGTCGACGAGCAGCTGACGGCCGATCGCGAGACCGGTGTTGATGTCGAAGCTGCCGTCCAGGTGCGGATCGTTGATCAGGCCCTTCCAGCCGAGCGTGGTCCGCGGCTTCTCGAAGTAGACCCGCATGACGATGTGTAGCCGGTCGCCGAGATCGGCGGCCTTGGAGGCGAGGCGCTGCGCGTAGTCCATCGCGGCGGCCGGATCGTGCACCGAGCACGGGCCGACGATCACCATCAGGCGGTCGTCGCGGCCGTCGAGCACCTCGACGGTGTCGGCGCGGCCCGAGCGCACGGTGGCGATGGCGGCGTCGTCCGGGCGATGTTCGGTGCGCAGCTGCGCGGGCGAAACGAGGGGGCTGATGCTGATGGTCCGCTGATCGTCGAGATTGGCGGCGGACGTTGCCGTGGACATCTGTGCGGGGGTCATCTGTGCGGGTTCCTTTGGGTGTGGCCTTCGATGGTGGCCGGCCCGCATAAAAAAACCGAGCCGGTTGATCCGGCTCGGGGTGGTTGTGTCAGCGCGTCACAAAGCGGCGTCGCAGACCGACCCACCCAGGGCCGGCTTGCTAAACCAGAAATACGTGCGCTGCATGACGGGCACTGTAGCAGGTTGTCAGTGCAGGTGGCCGACCAGAGCGCCCTGTGCACCGAACAGGGCGGCAGTCCAGTGCTCCAACAGTGCCGTGTTGTCGGTGTCGTCGGGGTGGAAACCTGGCCGGTTGTAGGCGCGCAAGCGGCGAAGGACACGGCGGTTGCAAAACGGCGAGTGCCGCAACTCGGCAATGCTGTGTCCGAGTCGGATCGGGTTGTATGCCGCTCGGTCGCCGAGCAGCGAGGCGGCGGTAAACACGACCGCACCTGCCGTGAAGGCGATCGTGGCGTACCGCATTGCCCAGATGCGGCGGCGTTCGGTGCCGCCGGCCAATGTGTAGACGTCGAAGGCGACGGACCTGTGTTCGGACTCCTCGATGGCGTGCCACAGCAGCATCGAACGCACTTCGGTCGATCCGAGCAGCGCTTGTGCCCGGTCGTCGACGAGTAGCGTTTCGGCGAGCACGGCGGTGTAGTGCTCGAAAGCTGCCGTTATCGCCAGGCACGTGATGGCCGGCAATCTTCGCTCGTACAACGACAGAACACGACGAATCGCGCGGTCCGCGCGGCGGGTCGGGTAGCCCATCTGGTGCAGACGCTCATTCAGCGCTCGGTGCTCACGACCGTGGGTGACCTCCTGGCCGATGAATCCCTGGACCCGGGACCGCAATTCGGGATCGGTCACCTGGTCGGCGAAACGGCGGACGGAGCGGACGAAGAAGTCCTCACCTTCGGGGAAGGTCGCCGACAGGTAGGCGATGAGATGGCTCATCACCAGGTCGCCGCCCACATAGTGCCGGTCGAGCGACCCAGTGGGATAGTCGAATTGGATGCGGCGGGCGCGCACCACCTGCTTTGCGGTGCCGGGGATCGCGTTCACTGTGACTCCTTCGTGCCGGTATCCGATTGTGCGAGGGTGAGCCGGAGCATCGTTTTGAAGAGGTTCAGAACCGCTTCGGTGGGGTGCGGCTCGTAGCCGTCGATCGATCGCGACGTGGCCAACCCGTCGAGCAGCGCATAGATGACGTGCAGTCCGATTCCGTGATCGGACGGACTGTGGGCGCTTTCGTCGACCGGGAACAGTTCGACGTAAACCCGTTGGCTGGCCGCCATGAATTGCCGATCGATTTCGATGACGGCAGCCGCCAGGGCCGGATCGGTCCTCGCCGCCACCCACAACTCGTGCCACGCGGTCAGGGTGGGGCGCGAATACATCGACCACAGCAGATCGATCGCCGCGTCGAGTTTGTCCGCCGCTGCATCCAGACCCGCCATCAGGAGCCCGAATTCTTCGATACGGCGGTCGAAAGAGTGCACGACGGCGGCAGTGAGGAGATCGGCTTTCGTCGGGAAATGGTGCAGCAGCGCCCCCATCGACACTCCCGCGCGATGGGCGACCGCGGTGGTCGTCGTCCCCTTGAACCCGGCCTCAACCAGCGACTCGAACGTCGCGTCGAGCAGTAGCCGCCGCGTGGCGTCCGTTCGTTCGGCCTGAGTTCGTCGAGTTCGGGCGGGTGCCATATCGCGAGCATGCCAGATAAACCGTAAACCGTCACTGTTTCTTTTTGTTGACCTTCGAGGAACTCGATTGTGCACAACATTATTGTGAGCTATTTTCTAGTGGTGTACGCAGAACTCGCTCTCGACCGGCAGGTGTGCTTCGCCCTCCATGCCGCGGCGCGGGCGACGACTTCGGTATACCGCCCGCTGCTCGACGAGCTCGGGCTCACCTATCCGCAATATCTCGTGCTGCTTGCTTTGTGGGAGCACGACGGCCAGCAGGTCGGCGAGTTGTGCACGCGGCTGGCGCTGGACACCGGCACCGTCTCGCCATTGCTCAAGCGGCTTGCCGCGAGCGGCCTGATCGAGCGACAGCGGCTCCAGAGCGACGAGCGACGGGTCGCGATTCACCTGACCGAGGCCGGTCGCAACCTGCAGGATCGCGCCGTGCGGGTGCCGCGCTCGTTGGCGCAGGCGTCCAACCTACCTGCCGAGGAACTCGTTGCACTGCGCGAATCCCTTGTCCGGCTCACTAATTCGATCCGTGATTTCCAACAAACGAAAGAGGAACAATGAAGGTTCTCTACACCGCCGAAGCACTCGCCACCGGTGACGGCCGCAACGGCCACGGCCGCACCAGCGACGGAAAGGTCGACGTAGTGCTCGCGGCGCCACCCGAACTGGGCGGCAGCGGCGAGGGCACCAACCCCGAGCAGTTGTTCGCGATCGGCTACGCGGCGTGCTTCCACTCCGCGTTGCGACTGGTCGCCGGGCAGGCGAAGGCCGATGTCACCGACTCGGCGGTCGGCGCCCGGGTCGGGCTCGGTCCGACCGACGACGGCGGCTTCGGACTGACCGTCACTCTGGAGATTTCGTTGCCGAACGTCGGAAAGGACGAAGCGGCGGCACTGACGGACAAGGCGCATCAGGTGTGCCCGTATTCCAACGCCACCCGCGGCAACATCGACGTCGATCTCGTGATCGCCGAAGACTGAGTCGGGCTGGTTATCGCCGAAGACTGACGCCCGGCCCCTAGCCGAACGCGAAGGTCACGCCGGTGAGCTTTTCGGACAGCTCCCACAGTCCGCGGGCCACCGTCTCGTCCTTGGATGCCGACGTGGATTTCGAGGTCGTCGGATAGCCGCGCATCCCGCCAAAACCGCCGGGACCGTAGAACTCGCCGGCAACGGCATCCGGGGACGTCGCCGCGAACAGCGTGGGCAGCGCACCCATTTCGGCACTCTGCCCCAGGACCTTGTTGCCCAGCATCATCAGCGGGTCGTACCACGATTCGGTATGCGACTGCAGGTTCGTCGCCGCGTAGCCGGGATGGGCGGCGGTCGATGTCACCGTAGAACCCGACGCCTCCAGCCGCCGCTGAAGCTCACGCATGAACAGCAGGTTGGCAAGCTTCGACTGACCGTAGGCAGACCAGCGCTGGTATCGGCGGTGCTCCCAGTTCGGGTCGTCGAGATCGATCTTGCCTGCGGCGTGCGCCCCGCTGGACAGTGTGACGACGCGGTCGGCGATCTTGGGCAGCAGCAGCCCGGTCAGTGCGAAATGTCCGAGATGGTTTGTGCCGAACTGCATCTCGAAGCCATCTGCCGTCTTGCGCTGCGGCACCGCCATCACACCGGCGTTGTTGACGAGCACATCGGCCCGGTCGACGGATTCGGCGAACGCGCGCACCGAGGCGAGGTCGGCCAGGTCGAGCTTGGCCACGGACGCATTCGATCCGATCGACCGGGCGACCTCGTCGGCCTTGTCTGTGTTGCGGCACGCGAGCACGACGCTGGCGCCGGCGCGAGCGAGTTCGCGCGCCGTGACCGCACCGAGCCCGCTGTTGGCGCCGGTCACGATGAACGTCCGGCCGTCTTGCGCTGGGATGTCGCTGGCAGTCCATTTGGTCACCCGGGCGAGTCTAGTCACGGACAGCCCGGGTGCGGCCAGTCCGAATCAGATCGTGCAGGCCACCATCGCGTATCCGGCGATGTCGCACGAGCTCTGGTTGGACAACTTCCAGGTGCCGTCGACCCACGTCCAGGACAGTGGCAGGAACCGGTCGCCCATGCCGACGACCGACATCTTCAGCTGCGCATCCATCCGGTCACCGTCGACGGTGACCGGCCCGACGACCGCCCAGGAGAAGATCGGGCCTGCGGAGGCGAGCATGTTCGCGATCTGGCCAACCGTCCCCAGTCCCGCATTGCCGGATTCGAGTTCCGCGGCCCTGGCGTCCGGTGCAGAGTTCTGGTTGAGCAGCACCTGCAGCTTCCCGGTCAGCTGCTGCTCGGACAGCGGCGCGGGTGCGGCGATCGGCTCGGCGGTCGCCACGGGCGCCGGCTCGGGGGCAGGCGCGGCCACCGCGGGAGCGGGCGCAGCGGCAGGCGCTGCGGCCGGAGCCGGAGCGGGGGCCGGAGCCTTCGCGGGGGCTGGAGCGGGGGCCGGCGCAACAGGCGCCGCCGCAGCGACCGGAGCGGGAGCGGCAGCGGCGGGCAGCGCCACCACCGTCTGCGGGGCAGCCGGACCGTCGTCGACCAACATCACGCCGACCACACCGATCGTCACCACGATCGCCGAGACCACGGCGGACACGCCCGCCGATACGGCCACCGTCACCATCGAAGCCGAACCATCTCGTCCACTCATTGCATCCTCACCGATTCTCGATTTCCACCCCGGGCCACGCGTGCCGGCGATGGCGTCCCCAATGTTGATGCGCACAGCCCGGTCCACCCGGGACTGGACGCACGCTTAGTCTTAGCTTACTCAGGTAAGGCTATGCAAAGATAACCTCCGCCGGAGAGGTACAACGACACCCTCCTCGGAGGGAAATTAGGAGCAGTGTTGATGTCACGCGACCGCGGGCGAGGGTTTTTCCGTCGTCTGGCACTGGCGGCGATCGCCGCTTCGATGGCTGTCGGGCTCGTCGCCTGCAGTGGCGACAGCAGCGGTGAGCAGAGCGGATCCGGTGACGCCGTCACCATCGACCATGCCCAGGGGCAGACCACCATCGAGGGCGTGCCGGAACGCGTGGTCGCGCTCGGGAGTCAGTGGGCCGACGCCTCACAGGCGCTCGGCGTCACACCGGTCGGCTACCTCGACCTCGTTTCGATGAGCACAGGCGGTCGGGCCGCGCCGTGGGATCCCCCAGAAATGTCGCAGGCCGCGAAGATCGATCCACAGGGCGACATCGTCGAACAGGTCGCCGAACTCAACCCCGATCTGATCCTCGCGCCCGGGTTCGGTGCCGACAAAACGACTTTCGACAAGCTCTCGGCGCTCGCGCCGACGATTGCCAACCTGTCCACCGCCCAGATCGAGAAGTGGCAGGACCAGGTCAGCACGCTCGGCAAGATCTACCACAAGCCGGACGAGGCCACGCAGGTGATCAACGAGATCGAAGGCCGGATCACCGGAATCCGGGACGCCAATCCCGGCCTGGCCGGCAAGACCTTCCTCACCGCCTATCTCGCGTCGCCGACTCAGCTGATGGTGCTCGCGGATCCGAACGACGGTTCGAGCGCACTGTTCACCGAGTTGGGCATGGTGCTGCCGCAGCAACTCGTCGACGAGGCGGGGTCGATGGGCGGCCGGATCGCGCTGTCTCCCGAACGCGTCGCCGACCTCGATGCCGATCTGCTCGTCGCCACCGCAGCACCGGGGATGGAGCAGGCGTTCACATCGCTGCCCGGGTATGCGGACCTCCCGGCGGTCCGCAACGGTGGGCTCGCGTTCATCGACATCGTCACCGGCACTGGCATGAACATGCCGACGCCGCTCTCCCTGCCCTATGTGCTCGACCAGCTCGAGCCAACGCTGGTGAAGGTCGGTCGGCAACCGTGACCGCCTCGTCGGATCACGCCATCGTCGTCGAGGGACTGCAGAAGTCCTTCGGCGACCACGTCGCGTTGCGCGGTGTCGATTTCACCGTTCCGCGCGGCACGGTGCTCGGCCTGCTCGGCCCCAACGGTGCCGGCAAAACCACGACGGTGAGCATCCTTGCCACGCTGCGCAAACCCGACGCCGGTCGCGCGCTCGTCGCCGGCCACGACGTGGTCGGCGACGCTGCCGCGGTGCGCCGGTCGATCATGCTCACCGGTCAGTACGCCGCGCTCGACGAGATGCTCACCGGGCGGGAGAACCTCGAACTGTTCGGCCGGCTGCTCGGGTTGTCCCGCTCGGACGCGACCGCCCGCGCCACCGAATTGCTCGCGCAGTTCGAGCTCACCGACGACGGCGGCCGCCGGGTGGGGGCGTACTCCGGTGGCATGCGGCGACGCATCGACATCGCCTGCGGGCTGGTGGTGCGCCCCGAGGTGGTGTTCCTCGACGAGCCCACCACCGGGCTGGATCCGCGCAGCCGCCAGCAGGTCTGGTCACTGGTCTCCGAACTCAAGGCCGACGGCATCACGACCTTGCTCACCACGCAGTACCTCGAAGAAGCGGACGTGCTCAGCGACAACATCGTCGTGATCGATCACGGTGGCGTGGTAGCCGAAGGGACCGCCGCGCAACTCAAGGCACGCACCGGCGGCACCCATTGCGACGTCGTTCCCGTCGATCCGCGTCGGCTCGCCGAGGCCCATGCGTTGCTCGTCGATCTCGAGCCGACCGAACTCGTTTCCGGCTCGGACCGGTTCTCGCTGCCCGCCGCGCGCGGCGTGGCCACGCTCGGTGAGGTGATGACCCGGCTCGACGCCGCGGGAATCGAATTGGCCGACCTGGCGCTGCGCCGGCCTTCGCTCGACGACGTGTTCCTGGCACTGACCGGGCACCACAGCGAACCCGTCTCATGACCACCCTCGTGGACCGCGGTCCGGCGGCCACGAAGCTCAGCACCGGCCCGGCGTCGGCTGTGCGGCAGTGGCTTGCGCTCAGTGGACGGTCCATCGCGGGCGGGGTGCGCGACGGCGACCTGCTCTTCTCGGCCTTCACCCCGGTGGTGTTCTTCGTCTGTTTCTACGTGCCGCTGCACGAGATGTTCGAGTTCACCGGCGAGAGCTATTCGCAGTACCTACTGCCGGTCATCGTGCTGCAGTCGATGCTGTTCACCGCGATGTCCGCGGGTGAGCGCGCCGCGGGAGATGCCCTGAGCGGCATGGGCACCCGGCTGCGGGCGATGCCGGTGCCCGCACTGGTGCCGATGTTCGCCCGGATGAGCGCGAATATAACGCGCGCGGTCATCTCGCTCGCCGGTGGACTCGCGATCGGCTACGCCACCGGGTTCCGCTTCCACGGCGACGCCACGTTCGTCCTGGGATTCATCGGCATCGCCCTACTGTTCGCGCTGGCGATGGCATTCGGCGCCGACGCGCTCGGCTCGGTTGCGAAGGCGCGCGAGGCTACCGGGCAGCTGCTGCTGGTGCCGCAACTGCTGCTCACCATGGTGTCGACCGGAATCATTCCGGCCGAGGGATTTCCGGACTGGATCCAGCCGTTCGCCCGCTATCAGCCGGTATCCCAGGTGGCCGACGCGCTGCGCGGGCTCGCCAACGGAGCTGTGCCGGGCAGCACGGTCGCCTCCGCACTGGCCTGGACCGTCGGTCTGCTCGTGGCGTTCGGCGCGGTGGCGCTGCGACTTTCGACGAAGGAGCGCTGACATGGCAGTTCGCCCGGTATCGGCGGCGCGCTCGACTGTCGACGAGACCTCGATCCGCACCTTCGTCAATTCGACGCTGCTGCAGACCCGCCGGTTGCTGCGACGGTGGTCGCGCGAACCCGGCGTGCTCGTCCAGTCGCTGGTGTTCCCCACCTTCCTGCTCGTCGTCTTTCATTGGGTGCTCGGCAAAACGGTCACGTTGTTCAGTGGCCAGAACAGCCTCTACGGACAGTTGCCGCTGATCGCACTGCTCGCCGCGATGTTCGGCACCCTCACCACCGGAATCGCGTTGACCGCCGAACGCGACGACGGCCTGCTGGCCCGATTCTGGGTGCTGCCGGTGCACCGGGCCTCCGGGGTGGCCAGCCGCCTCGTCGCCGAAGCGGCCCGGACGCTGGTCAGCACGATCCTGCTGGTCCTGGTCGGCATCGCCTTGGGATTCCACTTCCAGCAAGGCTTCTGGTCAGCGATCGCGTTCGTCTTCATCCCCGTCGCGTTCACGGTCGGGTTCGCCACCATGGTGGTGGCGATCGCCGTGATCTCCTCGGGCAAGACCGTCCTGGAGCTGCTTTCGACGGTCTGCCTGCTGATGTTGTTCTTCAACACCGGTTTCGTGCCCGCCGAGCGCTATCCGAGCTGGCTGCAACCCGTTGTCGAGGCACAGCCGATGAGCCCGGCCATCGACACGATGCGCGGCCTCGCCGTCGGCGGCCCGGTGCTCACGCCGCTGCTGCAGACCCTCGCCTGGATCGTGGGATTCGTCGCGGTGTTCGGGGTGCTCGCGGTCCGCGGCTACCGTCGCGCCGCGTCGGAATAGCCGGTCCGCCCGCGCGGGCCGAGCACCCCCGCGCGGAGCACACGGTCCGAAAGTGCACCGATGACGAGCAGGGTCTGCGTGGCGGTCACAGTTTCGCCAGTTCCTCCACCGCGCGACGCCAGGCATCGATCACGTCGTCGATCTCCGGATCGGTGAACACGCCCGCAGGCCAACGCCATCCCACGGTGAATCGGGGACCATTGGCCGCCCGGGTCACCGAGATCGTCAACTCCAGCGGGTACTGCACGGCGAGGTCCGGCTCCGGCGCCACGGGCAGCGCCCCGGTGAGGTCGGGGTCGGTGACCAGTGACCAGGCGCCGGCGCCGAGCGGCACTGCGCCGGAGCGATCGAACCTGCCCAGGTAGTTGAGCAGCACCTGAGGTTCCACCGCGTCGGCGACTTGCTCGCGTAGCAGCCCATAGTCGAAGCCGCCGTTGGGCACTGCGGCAACGCGCGCCGTCACGTCCGCCAGCACGGCGGCCGGGTCGCGCGGTTTCGCGACGGCCCCGACGCGCACCGGGAACGCGGTGCTGAACCAGCCCACCGTCGCGCTGGTGTCCGTTCCGGCATCTCCGACGATGTCGTCGGCGCGACCGTGGTGTTCGAGCGCGATGGACAGCCCGCTCGTCGGGTCGGCGCCGAGCGCAGGTCGCCGCGATGTGATCGCCAATGCGGTTGCTGCGAGCAGGTATTCACGGACCTGCGCGTCACCACGGCGAGCGATGGTGTCGAGCAGTGCGGTTGCGTCGACGGCGACGGTCCGGCCGCGCGTGCTGCCCGCGGTATCCCGCGCCGGGTCGAGTGCGCGCGTCCCGAGCGGCTGCTCGCCCGCGGGCACCTGCGCAGACCAGAATTCGGCCCGGCTCGCCGGAGCCGATGACTGCGCGCGGCGCGCAACCAGTTCCGACCAATGCCGGAATCCGGTGGATTCCCGGTCGAGCCGAATCGCCTCTCCTGCAACAAGCTGCCCCCAGCCCAGCGCCAGATCGCCGAGCAGGATGTGCCAGGTGACCGCGTCGGCCGCGAGGTGGTGCACGGAAAGCTGCAGCAGGTCGGACTCACCTGCTGGGCGAACGTAGCGGACCGCGGCCACCATCGCGCCGGCGCTCGGGTCGATCCGGTCGATCGCCGCGCGGGACTGCTCACTCAGTACCGGTGCGAGCGCACCGGACACCTCGACGGTGTGCAGCAGTTCGCGTGCGGAGACGGCACCGGGTGGCCGGGTGTGCAGCTCGAAGTCGGCTGCGCTCCCGCGCAACTCGGCGCGCAACATGTCGTGGTTGTCGAGCACGGCCTGCAACAGGGCCACGAGGGTCTCCTGGTCGAGTCCGTCCGGCAGCTCGATCAGCTGGGTCAGACTGTGCCGGCGGAACTCGCCGCGGTGCAGCAACTCGGCCATCGCGGGCAGTAGCCGGACCGGGCCGCACTCGGTGGCTGCGTGGGTCTGCTCCGCGCTCACGGCATCAATCGCCGCCGCCAGGTCACGAATGGTTGTGTTGGTCAGCACCATTCGCGGAGTAATCCGCAGCCCGGTCGACCGTGCCCTACTCACCAACCCGATCGCAGCGATGCTGTCCACCCCGAGTTCGAAGAAGTCGTCGTCGATTCCCGGTGGCGCGGCGTCGAGCAGCTCACCGAGCGCGGTGCATAGCGTGCGTTCGGTTTCGGTGCGTGGCCCCACGGCACTGCCACGGCTCGCGAGTGCCTCGGTCGCCGCCGCCGCGAGCACGCGGTGGTCCAGCTTGCCGTTCGGGGTGACCGGCAATTCGTCGAGGGCGATGATCCGGCTCGGAATCAGGTACGCGGGTAGCTTTCCGGTCAGCTCGGTCCGCATTCCGGTGACGTCGGGCGCGGTCTCACCGACGACGAATCCGATCAGCACCGGACCGGTGGCGCGTCGCACCACGGTCGCGACCGCGGTCCGCACGCCGGGCAGCGCGGACAGCGCCGCCTCCACCTCGGCCGGCTCGATCCGTAATCCGCGGATCTTCACCTGTTCGTCGGCACGACCGAGATACTCGAGGGCACCGTCGCTGCTACGCCGGCGAACGAGATCACCGGTGCGATAGAGCTGTGCACCGGTGTCCATCGGACTCGCGACGAATCTGGTGGCGGTCTCCCCCGCGCGGGCGACGTATCCGCGGGTCAGCTGAGCGCCGGCCAGATACAGCTCCCCGACCGTGTCGTCGGGCACCGGGCGAAGCCGGGAATCCAGCACGAATGCCGTGGTTCCCGCCAATGGCCGACCGATGGCGGGGCGCTCGGTGGCACCGACCGCCGCGCACACCGCGTCGACTGTCGTCTCGGTCGGGCCGTAGAAGTTGAACACCCTGGTGCCGGGCAGCTCGCGCAATTGCCGCCAAGCACCGTCACCGATCGCCTCGCCGCCGAGCCCCAAAATCGCCAGGCGGCAACGGCGTGCCCCGGTCTCGTCGCGATAGACCAACCCGGCCGCGGACAACGCGGTGAACATCGACGGACTGGTCTCGAGCATGTCCACGCCGGTGGCGGTGATCAGTTCGACCAGCCGGTGCGCGTCGCGCTGGGTGTCGGCGTCGAACAGTTCGATCGAATGCCCGGACAGCAGGGCGAGTGTCGGCTGCCAGGACGCGTCGAACACGAGCGACCACGCATGCCCGACCCGCAGCGGGCGGTCGAGTTCGGCGGACACCGGACCGAGGATGTATTCGTCGTGGTGGCCGAGCAGTTGCGCGATTCCACGATGGGTCGCCATCACACCCTTGGGTTCTCCGGTCGATCCGGAGGTGAAGATGATGTACAGCCGCTGGTCGGGGTGAACCGCAATGCCGGGGTTCTCGTCGGACACTGGCGGCTCGTCGTCGCCGAGCAGCACGGTCCGCCGGCCGCCGACGAGCGCGGCGGACGCGGCGTCGGTCACCGCGTGCCCGGCACCGGAGCGGGCCAGGACGATATCGATCCGGCTTTGCGGCGCGGTGATGTCGATCGGCACCGACACCGCACCGGCCTTCGCGATGCCGAGAAGCGCGGCGATGAACTCCGGTGACCGTGGAAGCGCCAACGCAACAGTGTCTTCGGCACCGACGCCGTTCGCGATCAGCCGGTGCGCGATTATGTTCGCGGCGCGGTTGAGTTCGCCGTAGGTGAGCGAGCGCCCGTGGAATCCGATCGCCGGGCGGTCCGGTGCGCGGCGCGCGTGCCACTCGAAGATCGCGGGCACACTCTGCGCGACCGGCGCAGCACCCAGCGGCGTTCGGCCGGCCGCGAGGATCCGCTCTCGCTCGCCGGGTAGCAGCACATCGACCCGGTCGGGGCTGCGGTCGACGAGCGCCGGAAGCTGGCGCAGCACATGCAGAATTCGCTGCCCAACACGCTCCGCGTCGAGATCACCGAGCAGTTCGCGGCGGTATTCGATGCCGAGCACGAAGTCGTCGTCGAGCAGGTACGGGACGATGACGAGCGGGTAGTGCGTGAGGCTCTGCAGGTGGACGGGAATGAACCGGACACCGTCGGGCGCGTCGATGATGTCGGCGGCGGACGCGGAGCCTGCGGAGTGTCCCATTGGCGCGGTTCCTCGAGGCGCGTTCTGGAAGACCATGAGGGTGTCGAACAGGTCCGTCTGTCCGCTCGCCTTCTGCACCGCGGACAGTCCCAGGTAGCCGTGCCCGCGCAGCCGGGACGAGTCGCGTTGCAGCGCAGCGCAATGCTCGAGCACCGAACGGTCGTCGAATTGCACCCGCAGTGGGATGGTGTTGATGAACAGCCCGACCATCGATTCGATGCCGGTGATCTCGGTGGGCCGCCCGGAGATCGTGTTGCCGAACACCAGGTCTCGGCGGTCGGTCAGCCGGCCGAGCACGACGGCCCAGGCGAACTGGGCGAGCGTGTTCGCGGTGAGGTTGTTACGCCGGGCCCAGTCCAGCAGCGTCGCAGTATCGTTCGGACCGAGGCGTAACTCGGTGGACTGCGGGAACGGGTCCGCGACGACGTCCTGCGGCGACACCGCCGCGAGCTTCGTCGGTCCGCAGACACCGTCGAGATGCTCGCGCCAGACCTGTTCGGATTCGGCGTGGTCCCGGCCCGCGAGCCAGGCGATGTAGTCCCGGTAGAGCCGCGGAGCGGGCCAGTCCGCCAGCGACCCGCCGGACAGGTAGGCACCGACCAGTTCACGGACGAACACCGGCACCGACCAGCCGTCCATGATCAGGTGGTGGGCCGTGCAGATCAACCTGCGCCGGTCGTCCCCGGTATCGAGCAGCAGAAACCGCAGCGCCGGTCCGGCGGACAGGTCGAACGGCCGGCGCCGCTGCTCGTCGGCGGCCGCCTCGAACCCGGCCGGGGTCGCGGTGCGCAGCTCCCAACCGATTTCGAACGTGCTCGGCACGATCTGCACCGGCTTGGGTACGTCCTTGTCCCAGAACGACACCCGCAGGTTCGGGTGACGCCGCAACACCTCGTCCGCGCTGCGCTGCAGCAGCGCCAGGTCGAGCGGACCTTCGATGTCCGCGACGAACTGAATCACATACGGATCGCCCGCGCCGTCGCTCATCCGCGCCAGCGTGAACAGCCCTTCCTGGAGCGGGCTGAGCGCGAGCACGTCCTCGATTCCGGGCGGCGCCGGCCGACCCGTCACCGTCATCGCTGTGCGCCCCAGGAGGATTGCAGCGCGGCGAGGGCATCGGCGTCGAGTCCGGACGCGCTCATCGGCGCGGCGGTTTCCACCTCGGCGGCACCGGCTGCGTCGGCGCCGATGGTTTCCAGACTGTCGAGCGCCGCGGCGAGTTCGGCCACCGTCGGATTCTCGAACACCAGCTGCGGGGTGAGCTCGAGACCCGCCTCGCGTGCCCTGGCCGCGAACTGCACGGACACGATGCTGTCGCCGCCGAGGGCGAAGAACCCGTCCGAGCGGCCGACGCGTTCGACGCCGAGCAGTTCCTCGAGCACCCTGGCCACCACGCGTTCGGTCTCGGTGGCCGGCTCCTGGTGGTCACGCACGGTGGTCACCCGCGGCGCGGGCAGCGAAACCCGGTCCAGCTTGCCGGACGCGGTCAGTGGCATGGCCTCGAGCAGCGTCACCGATGACGGCAGCATGTACCCCGGCAGCGACGACGCCAGGTGCGCACGCACGGTCGCGACGAACACCGCCGCCACGACGTCGTCGTGCAACGCAGTGGCATAGCCGGCCAGCGCCGGACCATTCTCGGACTCGTACACCCGGGCCGCGGCGAGCGCCACGCCCGGCGCCGAACGCAGTGCCGCCTCGACCTCGCCGAGTTCGATCCGGAACCCGCGCAACTTGACCTGATGGTCGGTGCGGCCGGTGAATTCGAGGACACCCTCGGCATTCCAGCGCGCCCGGTCTCCGGTGCGGTAAATCCGCTCGCCGGGGTGCGCGGGGTACGGATTCGCGATGAACCGGGCGGCGCTGAGGCCGGCACGGCGCCAGTAGCCGCGCGCCAACTGCCTGCCCGCGACGTACACCTCACCGACCACACCGATCGGCGCCGGCGCCAGGTTCTCATCGAGCACCAGCACCCGCGTGGCAGGCACCGGGCGGCCGACCTGCAGGCGGTCGCCCTGCACACCGCGCACGATGCCGCCAGCGGTTTCGGTGGCGCCGTAGGAGTTCACGATCTCACTGTCCGGGGCCACCGACCGCAACCGGTCGAGCAGCATCGGGGTCAGCGGCTCGCCGCTGCTCACCCAGCGGCGCACCGACCCGACCGCCTGCGGGTCGACGTCGATCAACGCCGACACCGTGGTCGGCACCGCGGTCACCTGGGCGATCGGGTTGTCCCGGATCAGCCGGGCGATGGCCTCGATGTCGCGGGCCTCGGCATCGTCGGCGAGCACCAGCGTGCATCCGGACGCCAGGCCCGCGATGAACTCCAGGCACGGGTCGAGGAAGCTCAACGCGCCCTGCGCAAGCCGAACGTCCGGTGTCTCGATCGGGAATCGCACCGGCTGCCATGCCAACCGGTTCGCCATCGCCGCGTGCGTACCGAGCACGCCCTTGGGCACCCCGGTGGATCCGGAGGTGAACATGAAGAACGCGGGGTTGTCGCCGTGCGGCATCGGCAGTACCGGAATATCGATCTGGGCGAGTTCATCCCGGACCGCGGGATCGTCGAGTAGCACCGCGCGCTGCTGCGCCGGCTCGGGCAGCGCCGGGCCGGTCGACGAATCTGCCAGCACCACGACGGGATTCGCATCCGCGACCATGAGCTGCAGGCGCTCGGCCGGGTAGCGCATGTCGAGCGGCAGGAAACCCGCGCCCGATTTCAGCACCGCGACCAGGGCGACGATCATGTCGATGGAGCGCGGCAACGCGATCGACACGAACGTTTCCACGCCCGCGCCGCGGGCTTGCAACAGCGCGGCGAGCCGGTCCGAACGCCGGTGCAACTCCGGGTAGTCGATGCTGCGCCCCGCGCAGACGATCGCGGTGCCGGTGAACTCGCGGCTAGGCTCCAATAGTTCCGGAATCGAGGACACCGCAGCACCTTCCGCGGGACCGCCGTCGCTCCATGCACCGAGCAATTCCACCCGCTCCTGCGAGCCGAGCACGTCGATCGTGCCGAGCCGGACATCGGGTGACAGCGCGAATGCCGAAAGTACGCGCTGCAGACGATCGGCGAGCAGTTCGACGGTGGAACGATCGTAGAGATCGGTGCGGTAACTGATGCCACCGCCGAAACCGTCACCGTCGGCGAAGAAATCGAACGCGAGATCGAACTTCACCGTGTCGAACTCGGGAACGATCATGGTGAACCGGCCGCCGCCCGCGATCTCCTGGCTGTACTCGCCCGATTCGCGCAGGTGCACCAGCACCTGGAACAGCGGGTGCAGCGCGAGCGAGCGCTCGGGATTCACAGCGTCCACGAGCCGCTCGAACGGCAACTCTTGATGCTCGTAGGCCTCGAGCGCGGCGCTCTTCGCCCGACCGACGGCGCCGCGCACGGTCGGATCACCGGCGAGGTCGTTGCGCACGACGAGCGTGTTGACGAAGAAGCCCACCATTTCGGCGAGCGCGTCGTCGGTTCGTCCCGCGATCGGGGTACCGAGCGGAATGTCGCTGCCCGCACCGAGTTTGTGCAGCAGCACCGCGACCGCGGTCTGCAGCACCATGAAGTCGCTTGCCCCGGTCGCACGGGCCAACTCGGTCAGTCCGGCCCGCACCCGGGGCGAGATCGTGAGCGCAACGGTCGCACCGCGGTTGGCGGCGACCTGTGGACGCAACCGGTCCTTGACCACGGTGGTGTCCTCCGGGACACCGGCGAGCTTCTCGCGCCAGTATGCGACCTGGCGGGCACCGATGCTCTCGTCGGCGTCCGCGGCGCCGGTGAGCCCGAGCAGCTCACGCTGCCACAGCGCGAAGTCCGCGTATTGCACGGGCAGTTCGGACCAGCTCGGTGCGTGCCCCGCCAGCCGGGCCGTGTAGGCGGTCAACAGATCGCCGAACAGCACGGGGGTGGACCATTCGTCGGCCGCGATGTGGTGGATCACCACGGACAGCACATAGTCCCGGCCGGCACGGTGGAAGATCTGCGCACGCACCGGCAGGTCCACGCTGAGCTCGAAGCAGTGGTTCATCGCCTCGATCAGCGCGTCCTCGACCGTTCCGTCTGCGCCGAGTTCGACGATCGGCACCTCGATCGGGGTGGGCTCGTGAATGTGCTGATACGGGGTGCCGTTGCGGTCCGGGTAGCTGGTGCGCAGGATCTCGTGCCGGCCAACCAGATCCGACAGCGCCGACGCCATGGCGTGCACGTCGATGGTGCCTTCCAGGCGCGCGGCGAACGGGATGTTGTAGGTGGGGTTGGCCCCCTCCAATTGGTACAGGAACCACTGCCGCAGCTGTGCATAGGACAACGGGAGCTCGGCACCGCGATCGGCGCGGCGCAGCACCGGTCGGTTGCTGCGCTGTGGTGCGGCGAGCTTCTCGTCGATCAGGGCGGCCAGGCCGGCCACCGTCGGGGACTCGAAAGCCTCGCGGACATTGACCTCGGCGCCCGTCTCGGCGCGCACCCGCGAGATCAGCTTGGTCGCCAGCAACGAGTGGCCGCCGAGGTCGAAGAAGGAGTCCTCGGCGCCGACCCGGTCCACACCGAGAGCGGTGGCGAACAGTTCGGCGAGCATGATCTCGGTGGGCGTTTCCGGATCGCGGGTAGCGGCCCGCTGCGCGAGCACCGGCTCGGGCAGCGCCGCACGATCCAGCTTGCCATTGGCCGTGATCGGCACCTCGTCGATCACCGTGAACGCGGCGGGCACCATGTACTCCGGCAGCGCCGCGGCGACCTGTGCCCGGACCGCGTCGAGGTCGATTTCGACGGCCGCGTCGGCGCCGTCGCGAGCGGCGACGACATAGGCGGCAAGGATCTTTCCGACGCTGGGCACCTCGGCGGCGACCACGACCGACTGCGCGACCGACGGGTGCGCGGTGACCGCGGACTGCACTTCGCCGAGTTCGATCCGGAAGCCGCGAATCTTCACCTGCTCGTCTGCGCGACCGACGAACTCGATGTCACCCTCGATGTTCCAGCGCGCCAGGTCACCGGTGCGGTACAGCCGGCCACCCGGGTTGAACGGATCGGCGACGAATCGCTCGGCCGACAGGCCTGCTCGGCCGAGATAGCCACGGGCGAGCTGGGATCCGCCGATGTACACCTCGCCGACCGCACCGACCGGCACCAGTTGCAGCGTCGAGTCGAGCAGGTAGGTCTGGGTATTCGGCTTCGGCGACCCGATCGGGACCGTTCGCACGCCCTGCGGCTGTTCCACCTTGTAGCGCGTTGCGGCGAGCGTTGTCTCGGTGGGGCCGTAGAAGTTGTGCAACATCGCGTCGAAGGTCGAGGTGAACTTGTCCGCCAGCTCGCCGGGTAGCGGTTCGCCACCGATCGGGATGCGACGCAGCGATTTCCACTCCGACACCCCGGGCAGCATCAGGAAGAGCCCGAGCAGCGACGGAACGAAGTGCATCGAGGTGATGTTGCGGCGGAGCAGCAGATCGGTCAGGTACGGAATGTCTTCCAGACCATCGGGCTTGGGGATTACCAGCCGGGCACCGGCGGAGATGGTGCCGAACATTTCGCCGACCGACACGTCGAAGCTCGTCGAGGCCACCTGCAGGAGCGCGTCGTCCGCACCCACCGCGTACTCGGCGGCGAGCCACTCCAGGTACTCCACAATCGCGCGGTGCTCCACCGGAACGCCCTTGGGCAGACCGGTGGATCCGGAGGTGTAGATGACGTAGGCGAGATTGCTCAGCCGCAGCGGCCGGACCCGGTCGGCATCGGTCGGCGCCGTCGATGGGTATTCGCGCGCAACGTCTTCCGCGCGATCGTCGGCGCTCAGCGCGATCTTCGGCGCCGAGTCGGCCAACATGTAGGCGATGCGGTCCGCGGGGTAGGTCGGATCGATCGGCACGTACGCCGCGCCCGCCTTCATCACGCCGAGCGCGGTGATCACCATGTCGGGACTGCGGCCGAACGAGAGTGCAACCAGGTCGTCCGGCCCGATGCCCTGACCGATCAGCCAGCGCGCCAACCGATTTGCCCTCGCATCGAGTTCAGCGAAGGTGATGTCGGCTTCGTCGGTGACGAGCGCGACGGCATCCGGGGTACGCGCCACCTGCGCCTGCACCAGAGCGGGGATGGTCGCCGATGCGGTGGGGGCATCGGCACCGGTCGAGTAGCGCAGCAGCATGGCCCGATCGGCCTCGCCGAGCGTGTCGAGCTGCCACAGCGCGGTGTCCGGGCGGCGAACAGCCTCGGTGAGCAGTCGGACGTAGTGACCGAGCAGGTCGGTGACAATCGCCTCGTCGAGTACGTCGACGAGGTATTCGACCTCCAGCGTGCCGCCGGCGGGTGACATCTCCGCGATCATGCTGAGCGGTACCTGGGCAACGCCGGCGTGCAGCGGTGCCCGGACCGAGGTGAAACCCGCTGCTGCGAAGGCATTTCCGGTACCGGTCCGGGCGGCGAAACTCAATCTGGCCAGCGACTGCAGACCCGCGCTGCGGTCCGGGTTGAGCTCGGCGACGAGCCGGTCGAGCCCGACGCCCTGATGGGCGAAGGCGCCGGTGCACTCGGTGCGGGTCGCGCCGACCAGATCGCGGAAGGTGTCGCGTGGCCCGACCTGCGCGCGCAGCGCAAGGGTGTTGCCGAAGTAGCCGAGCGCGGTCTCCGCCCCGGCTCGGCGCTGCACCACCGGGGTCGCGACGAGGAACTCGTCCGCGCCGGTGTACCGGTGCACGACCGCATTGAACGCGGCCAACAGGACCATGAAGGTCGTCGCGCCCTCCGCGCGCGCCAGCTCCGCCACGGAACCGAGGAGTTCGCCGGGCAGCTGAGCCTCGGCCCGCCCGGCCGCGGGCGACGGCGTGGTCGCGATGCCGCTCTCACCGGGTAGTTCGAGCGGTTCGGGCAGTGTGGTGATGTGGCCGCGCCAGTATTCGAGATCGGCGGCGTCCGCACCCGACGAATCGGGTCGTTCGAGTACCTCGAGGTCCAGGTAGTGCGCGACCCGCGCACGCGGCTCGGCGGTGCCGGTGTCGTCGGGGGTGGTGTCGTTCGTGCCGGCGTTCTCGTCGTAGGCGGCCGAGAGTTCGGCGAAGAAGGGATCCCAGCAGTCGTCGTCCCAGGCGATGTGGTGGACGACGAGCACGAGGACGTGCCGGTCGGCGGATTCGCGAACCAGGCCGGCGCGCAACGGGAGGTCGGTGCTCAGGTCGAATGCGCGCGCGAATTCGCGGCGGGCGAGGACCTCGAGCCGGCGGACACGGGTCGTCTCACTCAGGTCGGCAAGATCGTGCACGGCGAAGTCCGGTGCGGCGCTCCCGGCCACGGTCTGGTGCGGCTCACCGGCCTCGTCGGCGTGGTAGGTCGTGCGCAACACATCGTGGGTGGCGACGACGCGGCCGAGCGCACGTCGCATCCGGTCCGGATCGAGCGGGCCTTCGATCGTGAAGCCGACGCAGATGTTCAGCGTGGTCCCCGCGGGATCGACCTGCTGCAGGAACCACATTCGGCGCTGACCGGCCGACAACGGGTAGCGGTGCGCCGGGTCGCGCGGCGGTGCCGCCGTGGCGGGCGCGCCGGCGGCGAGCCCCTGCTCGGCGAGGCGGCGGCGCAGCAACGCTCGTTTGCGGTCTTCAATCGAGGCGGGGTTCTGGGTGGCGGCGCCCCCGGGCGAATCGGCGTTCGACGGCGAATCGGCGTTCGGCCTGGTTTCGGTGTTCGTCACGATGTTCCGCGGACCCTTCTGGCGAGCGTGTTTCGGGGCACCCGTACTGCAGTGTGGGCAGGCTCGGCGGAGTAAGGGATGGCTACCCTAATCTCGCGTCGGCTTGTAAGCGTAGCCTAAGCAGCCGGATCCGTGGCCGCGGGTCAACTCGCACCGGGGGCGCTCCGATCCGGGCACTCCCAGCTGCGGTTTCCCACCATGTCAGGCGTCGGCGAGCAGGTCCGCTTCATCCATATCGGCGATCTCGAGGTAGATCCGTGCCACCTGGTCGAGCCGTCCGGCGGTCGCGTCCTTGTCCGCGAGCCGCGTGGCCAGCGCGGCGACCGTACGGGCGGCGAAGATGTCGGACACGATCGCCTGTGGCGCGTCGAGCCAGTCCCTGACCCGCGCGATCACCGTCGTCGCGAGCACGGAGTCGCCGCCGAGAGAGAAGAAATCGTCCGCCACCCCGACGCGCGGCCGCGCGAGCACGTCGCCGACGATCCGCGCCAGTGCAGACTCGAGTTCGGTGCGCGGGGCGACGAATCCGCCGTCCTCGTCCTCGATTTCGAGCAGTGCCCGGATCGCCTTACGGTCCAGCTTGCCGTTCGAGGTCAGCGGGAACCGGTCGAGGATCTCGATTCGGCTCGGCACCATGTAGGACGGCAGCAGCTCGGCAAGCTGCGCGGCCAGCGGCGCACTCCCGCCTTCAGCCTGCGCCATCGTGACCGCCGCCGCGAGCTTGGGCGCGCGACGACCGACCAGCGTGGCGACCGCGGCCTGCACCCCTGGCAGCGATCGCAGCCCACCCTCGACCTCGCCGAGTTCGACCCGATAGCCGCGAATCTTCACCCGATGATCCGCCCGGCCGAGGAACTCGAGCGTGCCATCGGACTGATAGCGCGCGAGATCTCCGGTGCGATACCAGTTTTGGGCATCGTGCGGGACGAACCGCTCCGCGCTGCGTGCCGGGTCGTTGCGGTAGCCCAGCGCTACCCCGCGCCCGCCGATCCATAGTTCGCCGGTCACCCAATCCGGGCAGTCGTTGCCGCGCTGGTCGACGACCCGGCAGGCGACGTTGCGCAGTGGGGTGCCGTACGGCACCGCCGGCCAATCCGCGGGCGGGTCGAGCACCTCGCACACCGTCGAGTGGATCGCGGTCTCGGTGGCACCGCCGAGGCCTGCGAACCGGCACCCCGGCACCTGACGCGCGAGGCGACGGGGCAGGTCCGCCCCGACCCAGTCGCCGCCGAGCAGCACGGTACGCAGCGAGCTGCCCAATTCGTCACCGCCCGCGGTGAGCAGCATGTCCAGCAGGCCCGGCACGCAGTTCACCACCGAAACACGTTGCCGGCGAACCAGTTCCACCCACGCCGCCGGATCGGCCCTCGATTCTTCGTCGAGGGTGACCACCGCGCCGCCCGCGGACAGCAGACCGAAGATGTCGTACACCGACAGGTCGAACTCGAGCGCGGACAACGCGAGTGCCCGATCCGTGGAACCGACCTCGAAGCGGTCGTTGAGATCATCGATCGTGTTCATCGCCGCCCGATGCGGCACCTCGACGCCCTTGGGCGTGCCGGTCGAGCCCGAGGTGAACAGCACATATGCCGGTGTCTCCGGGTCGATGAGCACAGGCCGCGCCAGCGGCTGCGGCCAGCTGATCGCGGCACCGATCTCGACCACCGGAAGGCCCGTGTCACCGAACTGGTCCGCAGTCGCACCGACCGCGGCGACCGCGTCCGCCGTCTCGAAGATCCTGGCGCGCCGGGCATCCGGCTGATCGAACCCGATCGGCACGTAGGTGGCACCGCAGGCGAGAATGCCGAGCGCCGCGACGATCTGATCCGGCCCCTTCGGCAACTGCACCGCGACGGCGTCGCCCGCTCTGACGTTGCGGTCCCGCAGTGCGCCGGCGAGCGCGAGCGACTGCCGGGCCAGCTCGCCGTAGCCGATTTCGCCCAGCTCGCCCCACAACACTGCCGGCGCGTCCGGATCCGTGGCCGCGTTGGCGAAGAAGCCTTCGTGCAGGCATCGGCCGCTGGTGGGTCCGGCGGTCGCATTGACCCGGTTGCGCACGGCGAGTTGGTCGACCGGCAACTGCGGCGTCGCCTGGGCGGTCCACCCCGCCGGGCCCTCGGTCAGTCGCTCAATCGCGGATTTGTAGTGGGTGAACATCGCGGCGACCACGCCGGGACCGAACGCCGTCTCGCGTACGTCCCAGTTCAGCAGCAAACCGCCCCCGACCTCGGTGACCTGGGCGTCGAGTAACACCTGGGGACCCTGCGAGACGATCCACACCGGCTCGCCGAACGCCGCGGTGACGCGGTCGTCGAACAACTCGCCGAGGTTGAGCGCACTGGTGTAGACGATCGGCGCGAGCACCTGCTCCCCGCGCTGCCGACCGAGGTCGCGCAGCACCTCGAGCCCCGAATAGGCAGCGTGGGAGCCATTGGTGTGCAACGACTTCTGCAGCGCCAGGGCCCGGTCGAGCACGCTGGCGGGGTGTCGCACGTCGACGTCGAGCAGGACCGAGGAGGTGAAATCGCCGACGATGCGGTCGATTTCGGGGTGCACCGGGTCGCGATGGAACAACGGCAGATTCAGCAGGAAGCGCGACTCCGCGGACCAGCCGCCGATGGTCTCGGCGAACACCGAGGCCAGGGCCATCGCTGGGGTGACGCCGCGCTCGTGGGCCGAATCGTGCAATCGCTGCTTTGCCGCGGCGTCGATCCAGTGGTGCATCCGGACGGTCCGGTGCGGCGCCGCATCGGACGACGCGGTGAGCACAGGAAGGACCGGGGCGGAGGGAAGGTCGTCGAGTCGCTCGTGCCACCACGCCCGGTCCCGTACGTGCGCGGCAGTATCGGCCTGCGGCTGCTCGGTGCGGTAGCGCCGGTAGCTGTAGGTCGCGGGCGCGATCTCCTCGCCGGCGTACAAGCGCGCCAGATCGGTCATCGCGACTCGATAGCTCATCGCATCGGCAGCGAGCATGTCGACGTCGACGTGCAGCCGCGACGCACCACTTGGCAGGCGGGTCAGGGCGATATCGAGCACCTGCCCCTGCGCGACGTCCATCCGCTGATGGGTCTTCTCGTCGCGCACCTGCGCGAGCCGCTGCGCCACCGTGTCCGCGATCTCGTCGCGCAGGTCGATGACCGAAAACACCGGGACCACCGGCGCGGGCAGGATCTGCTGCGTGCCGTCCGGCAGGAAGCGCGCCCGGAACATCGGATGCAGCTCGACGAGTCGCTCGACCGCTTGCTCGAGCGCGGTGGCATCGACGTCCGCGCCGTCGAACTCGACGTAGAGATGGGCCGCGACGCCGCCGAGCTCCTGCCCCTGGGCGCGGCCGATCCAGTAGGCGTGCTGCATCGGCGCGAGCGGGAAGGGCGCGAACTCGTCACCCGAGGCGGCCTCCGTCGCGGGCGTGGTCGACACCTCGGCCGGTACTTCCTCGGTGGCGAGTGCGGCGTACCAGCGTTCGATGGTCGGCTCCGCGGCGAGCTGGGCGAAGTTGATATCGAAACCGCGCTTGCGCCAGCGGCCCGCCAGTTTCATCATCCGAATCGAATCGAGCCCGAGCGAGATCAGATTCTCGGCGTCGCCGATGGCCGGACCCGGCTGGTTCAGCAGCTGCCCGACCTCGTCGCGGATCGCGGTCCTGCTGATCGAGCTCGAATTCGTCAACACTGCTCCTCAATTGACCACGGGGCACCGACAGCTTAGCCACCTGAGTAGGCTTGCCTTACCTTAGTACACACAGATGGTATTTCCGTACGCGAACGTGAGGCGTCATGCACCAGGAATCCGTGACCGCCACCGCTGCTGCCACCACTGGGCGGCCGCACCGGGACGGGTTCGTCCCGTTCCGCGACGACCTGGCGGCGGTGTACCGCGAGGCCGGCTACTGGCGCGGCACGACGCTCGGCTCATTGCTGCGCGACGCAGCAGCGCAGCGACCCGATGCGACCGCCTTGCTCACCGCGGACGGCGCACACAGCTACCGCGCACTCGACGATGCGGCCGACGAAATGGCCGCCGGATTCGCCGACCGCGGCATCGCGCCGGGCGACCGGGTGGTCGTGCAGCTGCCGAACCGGCCCGAGTTCGCCGTGGCGCTTTTCGGCCTGCTGCGCGCCGGCGCGATACCGGTGCTCTGCCTGCCCGCCCATCGCGCCGCAGAGATCGGCCATCTCGCCGAGGTCGCCGAGGCCATCGGCTATGTGATCGCAGACAGCCATGCCGGCTTCGACTACCGCGAACTCGCACAGACCGTTCGCGATCGCGTGCCGACCCTCGAGCACGTCTTCGTGGTCGGCGATCCCGGCCCCTTCACCGCGCTGTCCGAGGTCCCCCGCCCGGCCCGTGCGCTCGCCGACCCCGACCCGTCGGACATCGCGGTGCTGCTCGTCTCGGGCGGCACGACCGGACTGCCGAAGCTGATCGCGCGCACCCACGACGACTATGCCTACAACGCCAGGGCCAGCGCCGAGGTGTGCGCGCTCACCGCCGAGGACGTGTACCTGGCGACACTGCCTGCCGCACACAACTTTCCGCTCGCCTGCCCGGGCATCCTCGGCACCATCACCGTCGGCGGTGCCATCGCGTTCACCGACGACCCGAGCCCGGAGAGCGCGTTCGCCGCGATCGAACGCCACCGGGTGACCGTGACCGCGGTGGTGCCACCGCTGGCCCAACTCTGGTGCGCCGCAACGGAGTGGGAGGACGCGGACCTGAGTTCGCTGCGGCTGCTGCAGGTCGGCGGGGCCCGGCTGGCGGACAGCAACGCCGCCGAGGTGACACCGGCGCTCGGCGCCCGGCTGCAGCAGGTGTTCGGCATGGCGGAGGGCCTGCTCAACTACACCAGGCTCGACGATCCGGACGAGTTGGTCCTGCGCACCCAGGGTCGTCCGTTGTCGACGCACGACGAAATCCGCATCGTCGACGAAGGCGGCCGCGATGTCGCCGCGGGCGCGGAGGGTGAACTGCTGACCCGTGGGCCGTACACGATCCGGGGTTACTACCGGGCGCCCGCACACAACGAACGGGCGATCACCGCCGACGGGTTCTACCGCAGCGGTGATCTGGTGCGCCGGTTGCCGAGCGGGCACCTGGTGGTTTCCGGTCGGGTGAAGGACGTGATCAACCGCGGCGGTGAGAACATCTCGTGCGACGAACTCGAAGACCATCTACTCGCCCATCCCGCGGTACGCCATGCTGCCGCGGTCGGTATTCCCGACGAATCACTCGGCGAACGGGTATGCGCGGCAATGGTTCCCGCGGCGGATACGCTTCCAACGCTCGCCGAGCTCAAGGCGTTCCTGCTCGATCGCGGGCTGGCTACCTACAAGCTGCCCGACCTGATCGCGCAGCTGGACACGCTGCCGGTGACCGCGGTCGGCAAGATCGACAAGCGCACGCTATCGAAGCAGATCGCGCCGTAGCGAAAGCGTTCTCTGCGCGGTCCTACCGTGCCACCAGGTAGGGGCTCACGCTGCTCAGCTTCTCGCAGGTCTCCTCGAATTCGCGTTCCGGGCGCGACTGCCCGATGATGCCTGCGCCCGCCCTCAGCCACGCACCCTGCGGCGTCTGGTAGGCCGCGCGCAGCACCAGCGTCGCCTCGAAGGAACCGTCGGACCCGACCGAAAGCACGGCACCCGAGTACAGCCCGCGCGGTTCGCCGTCGAGCCGGAAGATCGCATCCACGCAGTCCCGCTTGGGAATTCCGGAAGCGGTCACCGACGGGAAGAGCGCATCGAGCGCTTCCCAGCCGGTGTGGTCCGCGGCGAGGCGCCCGCGCACGGTCGAGGCGAGGTGCTGCACGCTGCCGCGCTCGCGCACCGTCATGAATTCCGAGACGGCGGTGGTGCCGGGCTCCGCGACCGAAGCAATCTCGGCGAACGACGTGCGCACCGACACCGCGTGTTCGACGATCTCCTTCGGATCCGATTCGAGGTCGATCCGCGCGGCGGTGTCGACGTCCGCACCCCGCCCGAACGCCCGTGTCCCGGCGAGCGGCTCGGTGGTCACCTCGCCGAGCTCGTCGACGGAGGCGACCAGTTCCGGACTGAAGCCGGTGGCCTCGAGGTCGCCGAGCCGGAACAGGAACGATCGCGCCGGAGTGTTGTGCCGACGCCCCAGTCGATAGGTCGCCGGCATGTCGACCGGGAAACCGATATCGACCTTCCGCGACAGGATCACCTTCTGGTAGCTGCCCCGTTCGATCTCGGCGACCGCCGTGGCGACTCGTTCGCGGTAGTTCGTCGGATCGATGCGGATGTCCAGTTCGGCACCCCGAGGCAGCTCGTCGGCCGCGGCCTGCAGCGCCAGTGCCCGGATCGCCTCGTGCTCGTCCGGTGTCCCGCCGCTGATCTGCACGCCGGTATCGGTAACCCGGACTTCGATCCGCGGAACCATCAAGTGTGCCAGCGGGATCCGGCCGGTGAGGTGTCGCTCGGCGCCGAGTGCGTAGGCACAGGACTCGAAGCCCAGCCAGCCGATAGCGCGGTGGCCGCTCGCCTCCGGCGCGATCTCCTGCAGCTTCGCCAACGCGGCGCCGAGCACGTGCGCAGGCCGACCGGACCAGACGTCGGCCTCGGTCGTTGCCGCCCAGGAGATCCGCACCTGCTCGGTGTCGAGCAGGACGCTGCCGATCGCGTCGCCGGCGAACAGCCATTCCCCGTGCCGCTCGTACACCGCATAGTCGGCGAAGAGCCCCGACGCAGCCAGTTTCGCGACCACGGCGGCAGGGTCGAGCGCGACGTCGATGCGCAGATGTTCGTCCGTGGGCGACAACTGTCCTCCAATTAGGGCGACCTTAGTACCTGGGTTCTGAGGTTAGCATTACCTTCCCTGGTGTTGATATGCGAGCGATCAACTCGATTCGAAGGGCACCGCGGTGCGGCAATATCGCTGCGCCGAACCGGCGCGCAACGGGAGAATGGAGACCTCGACTTACTCGGAGGCGCCAGATGACCCAGGAACTCACCGATCGCCCCTCGGCCGACCGGTCCGGTTCCGAACCACCTCCGGTCGTTGTGCTCGTCGACGTGTCGACCACGGTCGAACGCGACGTCATCGCACAATGGCTGGCCGGCGACGGGCTGCGCGCCCAGTTCGACCTGCCCACGCCCGACGATCGTCTCGACCTCGACCCCGACGACGTCGCCGAACGGCTCATCCGGCGCGCCGACGATCCCCTGGTGCTGCCGGTCCGGGTGCTGTGGCTGCCGCCCGAACGGGACGGCATACGCCGAGCACATTTCTCCGACCTCATCTTCTCCAATCCACGCGCACCGCATCGCCTGATGCAGCGCTGGATCGTGCGCAACGCACCCGACCGGCATCGGGTGCTCACCGGACAACCGGCCAGACTCAGCGAACTGCGCGCCCGCTACAGCGAGGACGGCCGCGAGCTCACCAAGTCCGCGCTGGCCCGCTCGATCATTCGCGCGGCCCGGCTCGCGCTCGACCGTGCCGAACGCTCCGTGATCGGCGATCGGTACAAGGTCCCTCAGCACGTCGCCGAGGAAATCATGGAGTCCACCGAGTACCGTGCCCAGCTCGACGGAATCGCCGACGAGATCGGCATCGATCACGGCGAGGCCTACCGGCGCGCGGAGAGCAATCTGCGCGGCATGGTCGCAACCCAGACCGCGCTCATCTCCGACCTGTTTTCGCAGGCGATGCGTCCCCTGCACGCCGCGGCATGGCAGATCGAGGCGGACGAAACCGGCCTGGCGGAGCTGCGCCGGCTCAACACCCGCCACCCGCTGGTCTTCCTACCGTCGCACCGGTCCTATGTCGATCCGTTCGTCCTGGATGAAGTGCTGGCGCGCAACGATTTTCCGCCGAGCCATCTGATCGGCGGCGCGAACCTGAACTTCTGGCCGATCGGCACCCTCGCGCGGCTGAGCGGGGCGGTCTTCATCCGCCGCAGCTTCGGCGACGATGAGGTCTACAAGGCGTCGGTCGCGGAGTACCTGGCATATCTCCTGGGCAAACGGTTCAACCTGGAGTGGTACTTCGAGGGCGGCCGCACCCGTACCGGCAAGCTCCGGCCGCCGCGCTACGGACTGCTCAATTACCTGGCCTCGGCGGTGCGGACCCGCAAGGTCGACGACGTGCTGCTGGTGCCGGTGTCCATCACCTACGAACGGCTCAACGAACTCGGCGCGATCGCGTTCGAGCAACTCGGCGGCGACAAGCGTGCGGAGGGCATCAGCTGGTTCGTCAATTACATTCGTAGCCAACAAAAATCGGCGGGCAAGGTTTACGTCCGATTCGGTGGTGCCCTGTCTGCCCGCGAACGCCTTGCCGCGCACGGAGATCCGTTCGAGTCCGTGGACGAGCGCAGCGCCACGCCGGACCCGGAAAGCGAGGAAGCCCGACTCGCGGTGCAGAAGCTGGCATTCGAGCTCGCCGTCGGCATCAACAACGTCACACCGGTCACGGTGAATGCCGTCGTCACCCTCGCGTTACTCGGCGTCAAGGATCGCGCGCTCACCGGCGAGGAGGTTCGCGCCGCGGTGGTCCCGGTCCTCGACTACATCGAGAAGCGCGGTATCCCCAAGGGTGACCTCGACCTGTTGCGCAGCAATGCCGGCATGGTCAGCGTGCTCGAGGAACTCGCCGCGGCCAAGGTCGTGACGATCTACGCCGGCGGCGACGAACCGGTGTACTCGATCGAGCCCGGCCAGCATCTGATCGCGGCCTTCTACCGCAATAGCGGCGTGCACTGGTTCGTCAACCGCGCCCTGCTCGAACTCTCCGCGCTGGCCGCCGCGGAGAATCCCGGCGTCCTACCGTTCGAGCAGGGTTGGGCGGAAGCCGAACGATTGCGCGATCTGCTCAAATACGAGTTCTTCTTTCCCGACCGGGAGACCTTCCGCGAGCAGATGAAGGCCGAGATCGACCTGATCGACCCGGACTGGGAGACCGACTCGTCCCCTGCGCTCGAGTTGCTCGACCGCCTCACCGCGACCGGGTTCATGATGGTGCATCGCACCTTGCGGTCCTTCTTCGACGCGCAACTCGTCGTCGCCGAGCGATTGTGCCTGCGCGGCGACGACGCCGTGACCGATCGCAAGGCGCTCATCAAGGAGTGCGTCGGCGTCGGTCGGCAGATGCTTTTGCAGGCGCGGCTGCATAGTCCCGAATCGGTGTCGTCCGAACTGTTCGCGGCGGCGGTCCGGCTCGCGGGCAATCGCGGGCTGCTCGGCCCGTCGAACGACGTGTCCGCCGCGCATCCGGACGGGCTTGCCGCGCGGCGGGACGAATTCGCGGCAGACCTGCGTGCCATCTCCGCTCGAACCGTCCGTGCCGCGCTGCTCGATCCGTCGAACCGGAGGCTGACCCGTGGAATTGGCTAGCGCAATCGACCGGGTCCGCAACGGCCCGCAAGGACCGAAAATCGGTGCGTTCTTCGACTACGACGGGACGCTCATCGATGGCTTCTCCGGCGCTAACTTCTACAAAGACCTGATCCGCTCCCGCAAGGTCAGCCCGCTGCAACTAGCCGAGACGGCCTACGCGGGCATACGCGGGACGTCGACGGAGAAGGACTTCGAGCGGTTCGTGCACGCCGCGCTCAAAGCCTATGCGGGCCATACCGAGGAGGAGCTCGCGACGTTGTCCCGGCGGCTGTTCATGCACGAGATCGCCGGGCAGATCTACCCGGAGGTGTGGCAACTGCTGCGCGCGCACGAAGCCGCCGGCCACACCCTGGTCGTTGCCTCGTCCGCGACCTGGTTCCAGATCGCCCCTGCTGCAGAGGAACTCGGCATTCCGAACGTTCTCGCCACGCCGGTCGAGTTCCGCAACGGGATCGCCACCGGACGCATCTCCGGGCGCACCCTGTGGGCCGAGGGCAAAGCGGCCGCGGTGGGCGAGTTCGCCGACGAGCGCGATATCGACCTCGACAGCAGCTACGCCTACGCCAACGGCACCGAGGACGAAGCGTTCCTCGGTATGGTCGGCACGCCGACCGCGCTCAATCCGGACAAAGGCCTCACCCGGATCGCGAGCGAAAAGGGTTGGCCCGCAATTCGGTTGCGTCCCCGCGGATCCGCCGGTCCGATCCAACTCGCCCATACCGCCGCCGCATATGCGGGGCTGTTCGGTGGTGCCGCGCTCGGCATTACGGCGAACCTCGGCCGCAGTCGGCAAGACATGGCGGACGGCATGATCGCGAACGGCTCGACATTCGCGTTGCTGGCGGCCGGGGTCCACATCCACACGATCGGGAAACTCCACACCCGCACACCTCGGCCTGCGGTCTTCATCTTCAATCATCAGAGCGAGTTCGACCTGCTCGTGCTCGGCCATGTGCTCGGCGGTGGGTTCACCGGTCTCGTCAAGAAGGAGATGGCAACCAATCCGCTGTTCGGCCCACTGCTGCGTTTCGGTGGCGCGACATTCATCGACCGGCAGCACTCGGAGAAGGCCCGCTCCGAACTCGGCCCGGTCGTCGACACGCTGAAATCCGGGGTATCGGTCATCGTCGCGCCGGAGGGCACCCGGTCGCTCACGCCGCGCCTCGGCGAGTTCAAGAAGGGCGCGTTCCACATCGCCATCCAGGCCGGCGTCCCGATCATTCCGGTGGTGATCCGCAACGCGGGCGAAATCTATTGGCGCAATGCCAGAGCGGTCCGTCAAGGCACCATCGACGTTGCGGTTCTCGAACCCATCGATGTGAGCGACTGGGACCCCGCTCACCTGGACTCCAACGTGGCCGAGGTCAGGCAACTGTTCGCCGAGGCGCTGCTCGACTGGCCGAAGGACTGACCCGTGCTGCCGGTGCGCGACGGGCTCAATCCGAGCCGCCTCCGGTTGCCGCCGGGCGAATGGCAGACCGTGCTCGACTACCTACTCGACCGCTTCCCGACCGATACCGTGCGCCTGCACGAGAAGGTCGACGCCGCGGAGGTCGTGGACGGCAGAGGTGCCCCCATATCTGCGCAAACCCCTTACCGAAGTGGAGATTTCGTCTACCTGTACCGCGATCCACCCATCGAGGCGCGGGTGCCGTTCGAGGTCGAAATTCTATATCGCGACGACAACCTGCTCGTAATCGACAAGCCACACTTCCTGGCAAGTACCCCGCGTGGCAGCTTCATTGCCGAGACGGCGCTGGTCCGGCTGCGCCGCGAACTCGACCTGCCCGAGCTCTCACCCGCGCATCGGCTCGACCGGCTGACCGCCGGGGTGCTGTTGTTCACCGTGCATCGCGGGGCGCGGCGCGCGTACCAAATGCTGTTCGCGCAGCGGGGCGTCGACAAGGAGTACGAGGCTATCGCCGGGTTCGATCCGGACCTGCGGCTGCCGACGACGGTGCGCAGCCACATCGTCAAACGACCCGGTGTGTTGCAGGCTCTCCAGATTCCGGGCCAGGCCAACAGTGCGACCCGGGTCGAGCTGGTCGAATCACGCGGCGCCGTGGCCGGCTACCGGCTGCTGCCGACCACCGGCAAGACCCATCAGCTGCGCGTGCATTTGAACTCCCTCGGCATCCCGATCGTCGGCGACCCGCTGTACCCGACGGTGCTCGACATCGCGCCGGACGACTACCGCAACCCGTTGCGGCTGCTCGCCCGCTCGATCTCCTTCGATGATCCGCACACCGGATCTCGCCGGAGCTTCGCGAGTCGGCGCGAGCTCGCCTGGCCGGACTGAGCCCGACCACCGACAGCAAATACTGTCTTGACAAATCTATTAGTCGGTAGCAGTCTGGTGGCATGCACGAGATCGCAGCCATCGAGGATGGCGCCGCCGCCGAGGTATCGCTGCACCCCATTCGGGCCGGGCTGCTCGCCGCGCTGTCCACACCGGGCTCGGCGTCGAGCCTCGCCTCATCGCTGGGCCTGACTCGGCAGAAGGCGAACTATCACCTGCGCGCGCTCGAAGAGCACGGGCTCGTCGAACTCATCGAGGAGCGCAAGAAGGGCAATATGGTCGAGCGCGTACTGCAGGCCACGGCCGCGTCGTACGTCATCTCGCCGGCGGCGTTGCCCGCAGTCGCGCCCGATCCCTCGCGCCGACCCAACCAGCTGTCGGCGCGCTGGCTACTCGCGGTCGGCGCGCGAATGATTCGCGAGCTCGGCACGCTCATCACCGGAGCCGACGCCGCCGGAAAGCCGTTGGCCACCTATGGCATCGACTCCGAGATCACTTTCGCGACGGCCGCCGATCGGGCCGCCTTCGCCGAGGAACTCGGCAGCACCATTGCCGCACTGGTCGGCAAGTACCACCGGGAGAACGCGAGCGGCGGGCGCAGGCACCGGCTCGTCGTCGCACTGCATCCCACCCCGAAAACCCCTGATCCGAATCCCACTGATCCAAAAACCACAGGTCCGAAGGAGAACTGAGATGTTGAAGCCATTCGAGCTCGATCGCGTCGTCGACCTACCTGCCGATCCGGCCACCGTCTTCGAGGCGGTCAGCACCGGCACCGGCGGGTGGATGTTCCCGAGCGAGATCGAGCCCGCGGTCGGCGGCGACAACGGCGACGCCAAGACTGCGCGATGGGTGCCGGGCCGGCGGCTCACCGTCGCGGTCGGCGACGAAAGCGCCTGGTACAACACGCTGGACTACGAAATCGAGCCAACCGAGACCGGCAGCCGGCTGCGCTACCAGCACCGCAGCGTCCTCGAGGACGACGTGTGGGACGTGCAGTTTGCCGCGTGCGACAGACACACCGATTTCTACCTGCACACGCTCGGTGAATACGTCGACCACTTCCCCGGCCGCGCCGCCACCTACGTCGATGTCAACGCATCCGAGGCCTCGGCCACGCCGGACGGGTTCGCGAAACTGCGCTCGGCGCTGGGTGTCGAAGCAGTCGGGCAGCGCGTGCGCATCGACGTCACGGGACTCGGGGTCCTGGACGCGACGGTCGATTTTGCCAATTCCAATTTCATCGGCCTACGCACCGAGGACGCGATGTACCGTTTCTTCGGACGCAACGCCTGGGGCGGCCCGGTCGGGATGTCGGCTCATGTTTTCGCCGAATCCGACCCGGACACAATCGAGAAGGCGCTGCAGGCTTGGCTGGACGGCATCTACGAATGAGCGAGGGGTCGATGGCACACGAATTCCGTATCGAACGCGAGGTGGTGCTGCCCGCAACGCCGGAACAGGTCTTCGCGGCCGTGACCGAGGGCACCGCGGGCTGGATGTTCCCCACCCCCGCGGTAAACCCCGCCGACCCCGATCCGGCGAACCCGGTGCGGACGTGGGACCCACCGCATCACCTTGCGGTGCGCCAGGACGGTCCCGACGGCTGGTTCAACGCGCTCGAGCACATCATCGAGGCACATGACGGCGGAACCGCGGTGGTGCGGTATGTCCATTCGGGGATCATGACCGACGACTGGGAGGCCCAGTACGACGGCGCCAGCAAGCACACCGACTTCTACCTGCACAGCCTCGGCGAGTACCTGGACCACTTCGCCGGGCGACCGGTGACCTACATCGCCGCGGACGGTCCCGAAAGCTCCGGAGCACCCGGGTCGTTCGATCGCCTGCCTCCGGCGTTGGGCATCTCCGCGGCGGCCGCCCCCGGCGCCCCTGTCGCACTGGACATTCCCGGCCTCGACCACATCGACGCCGTGATCGACTATCGCAACGAGTGGTTCCTCGGACTCCGCTCGGCGGACGCGCTCTACCGCTTCTACGGTCGGGACAGCTTCGGCGCCACCGTCGATGCCGCGCACCATCTGTTCGGTGCCCGGACCGACGGCGATCGACAGCAGACCGCGTGGCAGAACTGGTTGGACGCGCTCTACGCCTGAGCCGTCTGCTCACGCACCCGGCGCGATCGTTGGGCTGATCCGAATAGGGCTCAGCTGCGCAGGAATTCGACGGTCCGCTGCCACGCCAGGTCGGCCTGCTCCTTGTCATATGTGCCCAGCGGGTTTTCGTCGTTGACGAACGCATGCCCGGCCGGGTAGAACTCGATCCGCACGTCGCGGCCCGATTCGTCGCGAATCTGCTGCGCGACGGCGTCGACATCGGTCCGGTCGAGCCACGCATCGTCGAGCGCGTAGTGCCCGAGCACGTCGGCGCGCAGGTCCGAGTAGTCCTGTGGGACGCGCGGGAGTCCGTAGAACGGCACGGCTTTTGCGATTCTTTCGCCCTGTTGCGCGGCGAGCACGAGCACGAATCCGCCACCCATGCAAAAACCGACTGCCGATACCGAATCCCCCTGTACGGCAGGGTTGTCCAGCAGAAAGTCGACGGCGCCCGCAAGATCGGCCGCGGCGCGCTCGACCGGCAACGCCTCGAGCAACCCGGCCGCCTCGGCGGAGTCGTGCGTGGTGCGGCCACCGAACAGATCGGGCGCGAACGCGACGAAGCCCTCCTGCGCGAAGCGCCGGGCGAGGTCCGCAATATGGGTGGTCAGGCCCCACCATTCCTGGATGACGATGAGCCCGGGTCCCGACCCCGCCGGTGGCAACGCGAGGTAGCCGTGCACCTCGCGTGCGCCGCTGGGGAAGGTGACGTTGTGCTCGCTGTCCTCGCCGGTAACGGCCTTGGCGCGCAGTTCCTCGGTCAGGTCACTCATAGTGTGATGCGGCTCCTGTGCTCAGCGGTCGAAGGTCTCGAGCGCAACGAAATTCGGTGATCCCAGCGTCGCGCGGATCGTGTCCGGTGTCGGATTGTGCAGGACGCCGGCCGCGACATCGCGATAGAGCCGCTCGATCGTCGAACCGTGGTGCAACGCACGGCCGCCGACGAGTTGCAGGCTCGCATCGACGACGCGCTTGGCGCCGATGGTGGCGTGCTGCTTCGCCGACTGCAACCTCCGCCCCCAGGCGATGCTCCCGTGCGGGTGCTGCGTCCATTCGCGCGCTGCCGTGTCCAGATGCGCCTCGATACTGTCGAGTTCGACGACGGCATCGGCAAGCGCGGCCTGCACCAGCGGGTCTGTGGCCCGCGCCGCGCCGCCGAGCTTGGCCGAGGGCCGCGCCGTCGCGGCGACCGCTGTGTCGAACGCGCGCTGACCGATGCCGAGGTACACATTGGAGGTCAGCGTCAGCGCCCAAGCGGCCACGCTTGCGAGGTAGGCGCTCTCGGGTAGATCGGGACCCGTCCGCGCGATCACCCGGTCCGCCGGCGAGTACGCGCCGTCGAGTGCGGTGTCGTCGCTGCGAGTCGCCCGCAGCGCGAAGGTATTCCAGTTCTCCACTGTGCGCGCACCGGGATCGGCTCGGTCGAGGAAGGCGTGCACGATGACCGCCGGATCGGACGTATCGCGGCCGTGCACACCGAGGTGGGTCCACACCGGAGACAGCGAGGTGAAATGCTTGTGCCCGGTGAACCGGTACCCACCGTCGGGCTGTGGCTCGGCCTTGGTCGTCGAACCGCCGAGTCCCAGGTCGTTGCCGCTCTCGCTGTGGCCGGCGGCGATGATCGCGCCGTCGGCGACAGCCTCGAGCAGCCAGTCTGCCGAATGGTCACCGGCGCGGTGCAGATCGGCCGCGGCACCCACCCAGAACAGATGCATCCCCGACGCCAGCGCGGTCGAGGACGAGCGGTAGGCCACCCGCCGATGCCACCGGGCCAGTTCGGCAAGGCTCAGGCCGGCTCCGCCGAACTCGGCCGGCACCGGCGCGCGGTAGTAGCCGGCGTCACGCAGTTCGGTGAAGTCGTCGATGAAGAACTCCCCGGCCTGATCGTAGCGGTCGGCCCGATCCGCGATCCGGGCCAGCAGTTCCTCATCGAGCGCAAACTGCGTCTCGGGTGCGGGCAGCGATGTGGTGGTCATGATTTCCTTCTGGAGGGGTGTGATTCGCCGACTGGTGCAATGCCTGGGGTTACGAGTACCAGTCCACCGCCGGCGGCGCCTCGCCGCGCAGCAGGTACGCCCCGACCTGGCGGCGCTTGTAGGCAACCGGGTCGTGCAGGCTCTGGGTCCGCAGATCGCGGAAGAACCGGTCGAGTTCGTAGCGGTGCGCGGTCGCGCGAGCACCGACCAACTCGAAAATTGTCGTGGTGACCTCGATTCCGGTCTCCACCGCGACGGTCTTGACCGCGGACAGCAGCGCAGCGAGTTCGGCCCGGTACTCCGCGGTGATGTCGTCGGGATGGTCGAGTGCGGCCGACACTTTCGCCGACGCCTCGCGCAGGAACGCCTCGGCGGCGAGCAAATGTGCTTGCAGCTCGCCGAACCCGTCGACGACGTGCGGTTCGTCGACCGCCCGTTCGTACTCCGAGTGCAACCACGAACGCGAACTGGTCCGGACGTACTGCACGGCCCGGTCGAGGGCGCCGCGCGCGAGCGAAACGTAGAAGGTCGGCATCAGCGTCTGCGAAGTGAGGCCCGGCGTCAGGTTCGCCCCTCGCGGTTGAAACTGCTTGTCGGCGAAGCCGATTGCCTCGCTCCACGGGACCGTTACCGCCTCGACGCGGGCACTGCCGCTCCCGGTGGAGCGTTGGCCGAGGGTGTCCCAGTCGTTTCCGTAGATGATGCCCGGTTGCTTGGTGTCCGCGAGGACGAAGAACACATCGGTGGTCCCGGCGAGCGCCACGCCGATCACGATCCGGTCCGAGACCGGCAGTCCGGTATTGAACTGCTTTCCGCCGTTGAGCACGAGACGATCGCCCTCGTCCACAGCACCGATCGGATCGTCGCGGAAGTTGGCGATGCCGGCGAGCAGCAACCTGCCCTCGGTGACCTCGCGCTCCCACCGCAACTGCTGCTCGGGGGTGCCGAACGAGCGGAACAACCAAAAGTAGGCGTAATGCCAACCCAGGATATTGGCCAGCGATCCCTCGACCTTGGCGAACTCCGCGACCACGTCGAGGACTGTCGCCCAGTCGGCGCTGCCGCCGCCGTACTCGATCGGACCTTGCAGCCCAAGCAGACCGGCCTTCTTGATGACGTCGATCTCGGCGACCGGATCGGCGGCGGCGCGGTCGCGCTGTAGCGACGTCGTCGCGACGATCGCGGCGACTTCGGCCGCTCGAGCGACCCATTCATCGTGCCCGGCAGGGACATTCGTCCATTCCGGGGTCGCCAAAGGCGCGGTGAGAGTAGCGGCCGACGAACCAGCGTCTCGCTGGTTTGCTGTCTGTACAGACATGGGGGTGAGCCTCCTCGGGAGGACAGGGTCTGGTCACGCTCACCGTGGTCCCGGTACAACCGTTCGTCACGCATTTGGATTGCGGTGATTCGATATCTCGGCGGACACCCCGGCCCGACGCACACTTGCTGTCGCCGCGCACAGGCGCCGGCATGCGGAAGCGCATGCGGCGCACCGGAAACTGTGCGACCCGGGGTTGCCTTCGCCGGCCGCGGTGCGGCTCGTGGCTGTCTACGCCCGAGCCGTCAGACGAATGCGTTCCAGGGCCGGCGAGCCGGCCGCACCGGAAACCTCGTCGATGAGTTCGATGGTCGCGCCGGCGAGCAATTCGGGATGCGAGAACGGCAGCCAGTGCCCGCCCCGGACCACTCGCAGCCACACCCGGTCCGCCCACAATGCTTCGTCGGCGTAGCAGGACTGCCGGACCGCCGGATCGCGCTTGCCGATGATGCACTGCACCGGAACCTTAGTGGAAAGCCCTTCCGCGGTAAGCGGATTGGTGCGCCGAGCGAGCAGCACTGTGCGATAGATACGCAGCCCGCTGACGATGTCGTGCTTGAAGGTCGGGGCCAGCGCAATCCGATCGCGCGGGACCCGCTCAACCCGCGAGACGAAGCGCCGCCATCGCCATTCGGCGTTTCCGCGGCCGAGTACGACCTTCGGCAATACCGGCAGCGCGAAGAACGCCGAGTAGGAGAACGACAGCGCCGCGGCGAGCGGCGGGGCGAGGTTGCGCGGCGTGGGCCGGCGCAGGCGGGTCCGCGCCCACGCGGCGACATGGCCGAGGCTGGGCCCCGACACCGAGTTGAAGGAGGCGACGCGGCGCACGGCGTCGGGACCGGTCACCACCTCCCAGAACGCGACGCTGCCCCAGTCGTGCGCGAGCACGTGCACCGGGCGGTTGGGGCTGACCGCGTCGATCACCGCCGCGTAGTCGGACGCGAAGTTGTCCACCGAGATGGACCGCGTACCGGGCGGGTCGGTCGACTCACCATGCCCCCGGTTGTCGACGCTCACCACGCGGAACCGATCGGTCAGGTAGGGGACGACGTTGCGCCACAGGTGATGGCTGTCCGGCCACCCGTGCAACAGCAACACCACCTCGCCGTCCGGGTTGCCTTCTTCGAACACCGCGATGTCGACGTCCCCGTTGCGCACCGTTAGACGTGTGACCATCTCGGCTTCCTCTCCAGAGTCCGTGCGCACCGCACAATTAGCGGTACCGAAAGTAACATATATCCTTCCCGTGACCGCAGATGTGACGGGAACGACAGACCATACAAACCACGCCCGGTGTATGTTCGCGATCAAGATCGGCCCGAAGAACCGCCCCCAGAATCGAATCGAGCCTATGCAGACGACCACCGCACCAGCGAGCAATCGGCTCGACTTCGCCACCGTGTGGCTGGTCGGCGTGGCCTGCGCGGCGTTGAGCATCGTCGTCGCTGCGATGGCCGCGCTGAATACCGCGTTGCCCGATATGGCTCCCGAACTGCACGCCAGCTCGAACCAGCTGACCTGGATCATCGACGGCTACACCCTCTGCTTGGCCGCGTTGCTGCTGCCCGCCGGGGCCATCGGGGACCGCTTCGGCCGGCGGGAGATCCTGGTCGTCGGGCTTGTGGTGTTCGCGATCGCGTCGGTGCTGCCCCTAGGCACCAGCGATCCGACCATTTTCATCGCGACGCGCTGCCTCGCCGGCGTCGGCGCGGCAATGGCGATGCCCGCGACTCTCTCACTGATCTCGGCAGGCGTACCCGAGGACAAACGACCTATCGCGATCAGCATCTGGGCAGGCGTGGGCGGCGCGGGCGCGATCGCCGGATTCTTCGTCACCGGCCTGCTGCTCGAAGTCTTCAGCTGGCACTCGGTCTTCATCACCTTCGCGATCTCCGGGTGCCTGGTTGCCGCACTCGCATGCACCATCCCGACATCGAAAGACCCGAACCCCGCCGCCTTCGACTGGCTCGGTTCGACAACGTCGGCCCTCGCGATCGCGGTGTTCGTGTGCGGACTGATCGAAGCCCCGCAACGCGGCTGGCTCGACCCCCTCGTGCTGACCGCACTGATCGGCGGACTCGCGCTCGCCGTCGTGTTCGTCCGACTGCAGCAGCACGGTCGGCGCCGCCTGCTCGATGTCGCACTGTTTGCCAACCGGTCGTTCTCGGCGGGTGCGCTCTGCATCTCGCTGCAGTTCTTTGCTTCGCTCGGCGCGTTTTTCCTACTGCTGCAACGGTTCCAGCTCGTGATGGGCTATTCACCGCTGAAATCCGCGGTCGCGTTGCTGCCGATGGTGGTCGTGCTGATGTGCATGGCGATCGTCGGCAACTGGCTCGCGGAGCGGTTCGAACTGCGAGCGATCCTCGCGAGCGGCATCCTCCTCGCCGGGATCGGCCTGCTCCTGCTCGGCGTGTTCAATCTCGGCGAGTACTGGCAGATCTGTGCATCGTTCGGACTGACGGCGGTCGGAATCGGCATCGCCACAGCACCATCGACGACGGCGATCCTGGTCAACACACCGCAGGACAGGCAGGGCATCGGTTCCGCCATCAACGACACGGCCCGCGAACTCGGCGGCGCGATCGGCATCGCCCTGGCCGGCAGCATTGTCGCGGCCGGCTACAGCGATCGCATCGCGGCGACCGCCGATGCCGCGCGCAATCAGGTCATGCACGCGACCGCACCACTGGCCGGAACCGAGCAGAGCGCGCAGATCGCCGCACAGGCAGATCAACTGCACGAGCATGTCTCCCGCTCGCTCGCCGAGGCGATGGCGGTCGCGGAACAAGTCGGGGCACAGCAGCAACCCGCGCTCGCCGCCCGCATCGCCGAGGGTGCCGAGCACGCGTTCGTCACGCCGATGAACAACGCCATGATCCTGCTCGGCGCGATCATGCTGGTCGGCGCGGCGGTCCTGGCCTGGCGCACGCCGAAGACACTGGTCCCGGAAGCCGACTGACTTCTCTACTCGATCGCCTCGCGCCATGGCGCCCGCAGATCGGGTGGCGTCCACGCGGGCCAGACGGCCGCACCCACGACGTCACCGTCGTTGAACTGCGCGACGATCCGCGGCCCGGTCGCCGAACTGTTGTCGTAGACGGTGGCGCAGTCGCAGCACAAAATCGCGTTCGCGACGAGCGCCCACAAACGGTGGTACCGCTGCCGAATCTTGTCCTCCGGCACCGGATGTCCGCCCGCTTGCACCCGGTAGCGGACGCGCTCGACCGCCAGATCCTCCGGGACGATCAGCGCATGCAGCGCGACCGTGTAACCATGCTCGTGCGCCTGGGCGACGAGTTCGAGTTTCGACGGATGCGAGAAGACGGTTTCGGCGATGAACGACCTACCCGACCCGATCAGCCGTATCCGGGTCTCGGCCGCGATCCGGGCGGCGTCGTAGGAATGTGCTGCCGTGTCGGTTGGCCATCGCTTCTTGGCAATCTCGTCGGCATTCACGAACGCGCAGCCCGGTAACAGCGGCGCGAGGGTGAGCGCGACGAAGGTGGACTTTCCGGCTCCGTTGCAGCCGACGACCAGATCGAGACGCTTCACGTGGGCAGAACGCGGCTGGTCCCGTCGGGTCGGTGCTCGACCATGTTGCCGGCGTCATCGAGTGCCACCGTGGTGACGCCTTGGGCGGCGAGTTCGATGCCGTAGTGGCTGCCGGCGAGCCGCTCCTCGATCGCCGCGGTGATCTCGGCGTTGAAGACCGCGCCTTCCTCCGGGCCGAGTTCCGCCAACGGCAGCCGACCCGAAAGCGCCGATTCCACGCGCCGCCGCGCCGCGGTGTGCGTTCCCGATACCGCCCGGCCGACCCGCGCCCAATGTTCGAGTTGCTGACGCCCGGTCCGGTTCTGTCGCCGCCCCTCGGTCATCGCACTCGCCACCAAATCGGCAGCAAAGCGCGTCACCTTGTCCGGCGTATCGGGCATGAAGATCACCTCTTCGGCGCGCGCAGCTGATTGCTACCGATTGTAGCTACCTGCTACAGGATGCGCCGCCCATTGATCTGCGGTCGCGCAACCTGCTCGGGCATCGTCATCCTCCTGTGTTCGGTGCCTGCCGGTCCTCGAGGTGGGGATGACGCTGGAACCAGCCGGCGTAGCGGTCGGCCAGTGGCGCGGCGCTGAGCCCGTGCGCCAGGACCGAAATCGCGATGGTGATGATCGCGGTGGTCAGCAGCAACCCTTCATGCGGTAGCTCGCCCGGTTCTTCGACAATGAGGATGACGAAGACGATTGTGGCCAGCCCGCGCGGGCCGAACCAGCCGACGAATGCGACGGTCGGCGCGCGCGCATGCGTCCCGATCAGCGACAGCGCGACGGGAAGCATCCGGACCACGGTCAGGCTCAGCACCGCGTAGCCGGCTATCGCCCAGGACAGATTGTCGAGAGCGGGACCGAGCAGGACGGCACCGAAGACGATGAACGTCATGGCGCTGAACACCCCGCCTGCCGCGTCCAGCACGTCGGCCTCGTCCGCATCGTTGTCGCCGGCGCGGCGGCGGATCGCGCCGAAGGTCAGTCCGCCGAAGAACGCGGCGATGAACCCGGAGCCGCCGAGCGGTACGGCGGCGGTATAGGCGAGCAGTGCCGCCGCCACGGGAATTATCCGCGCCCACAACGGGTCGACGAACTGGCTTCGGCCGCCGGTGATCAGGATCGCGGCGCCGATCCCCCCGGCGACGAGTCCGGTGAGGATCCCATACCCGATCTGTTCGATGAGCAGGCGAGCGCCACCTCCGGCGACGCCGGCTTCGGCCTGCGCGATCTCGAGCACGATGAGGAACAGTGGCACGCAGATTCCGTCGTTGAGCCCGCTTTCGACGTTCAATCCCTGTCGCACCCGGGACGGCAGGATCGGGAGCGTTACCACGGCCTGCCCGAGGGCGGCGTCGGTGGGGGCGAGTATTACCGCGAGCAGCAACGCCTCGGGCCAGGTGAGGTCGAGTACGAGCAGCGCGGCACCGAATCCCGCCGCGATCGTCAAGGGCAGTCCGATTCCGAGTAACCGGGCGGGAAGCGCGATCTCGGTACGTAGGGCGGACAGGTCGACCTGGGAGGCATCGGCGAACAGCACCAGCGTGAGGGTCACCTCGGCGAGCAGTTTCACCGCCTCCGCGGAGGCGTGCACGTCGATCAGTCCAACCGCGGTTGCCCCCAGGACGAGGCCCGCGACGGTGAAGATGATCGGGGCGGTGATCGGTGTGCCCGCGCTGCGCCTCGAGATTGCCGAGTAGGCCAGCAACACTGCGGCGATCGCGGGTAGCGCCCACGTCATGTCGCCACCGCCTCATAGTCGGATTGCTGCGCCCCTAGCGATGCCCACGCGACCACACGTGTCGAGGAACGATCGCCGCGCCGACGATCGTCCGAGTCTAGGACTCGCTGTTGGAGGGTCTGCAGCAACTCTGCGTTGCCTGGTCGGCTCAGTTCGGTGCCGGCTGCTGCCCGGCCTGGTAGTGATTGAACATCACCATGCCGGACCCCACCGCCGCGCCGGTACCCGTGCCGACCAATCCGCCGACCGGGCCGCCCACGGTGCCGCCCAAACCCGCACCGGCACCGGCACCGGCCAGGGCGCCCGTGATGCAGGCGCTGGGGGTGAAGACCAACCGGTCGACCGGCGGGAGCGGTACGGAAGGGATCCCCGGGATGGTTACCCCGGGGACGACCTGGATGGGTACGCCGGGGACGATCGGCAGGGTCACGCCGGAGAGCAGACCGGCAGCGGCGCATCCGCCGGCCCCACCGACTCCTGCGCCGACGACCGCACCGACTCCGTTTCCTACGCCCGACCCCACCGTCGTTCCGACCCCGGTCGCCCCATTGATTACTCCGGTATCTCGTTGCTGCTGCACCTCGACGGGGACGTCCGTGGCGGCAGGTTGGGCAACGGCCGCACTTGCGCCCGTCAACTCCACGACTGCGACAGCAAGCCCGGTGAACAATCCCGGCACGACAACCCGACGAAAGATCTCCGTCCGTTCAGCCACGATCCGCACCTTTCCGTCTCACTTCACCCTCGAACGCGCACGACCCCAGCGCGTTGCCGTACCGGACAGCGCGGTTGCAGCAAGCTAAGCATGTGATTGTTACGGATGTGAAGCCTGTTGCTGAAGTGAATAGCGATTGCGGCCCCTGCCGCATGCGGCGTGCGGGCATGAGTCGCGCCTACTTCGGTGAGAGGAGCGCGGCCGCGAGTGCGTCGCCGAGGAAACGTTCGAACCGCGACAGCGTCCAGTTCTGGCGCAGGACGAGCATCTCGTAGAGGCCCGGATCGGTGTACGCCCACATGACGTCACGAGCTTCAATCTCGGTGACGTCGGGGCGCAGATACCCCCGCTCCTGCAGGAAGCGCGCCTGGTGCGCCATGCGAGCCAGTCGATCGGCGTCGAGTTCGGCGCGAAGGTCGGCGATCTCCGGCGAAGTGCCGACGACAGATTGGATCAGCAGGATGACCGGACCGATCCGCGGGGTGACCTCGGACGCGAACTGTGCCCAGTTGCGGACAATGCGGTGCGGGTCGGTCTCGCGGGCCGCCATCTCGTCGGATCGTCGCATAGTGGGGATGGGCCCGGGCCCGGCCATGGCCTCTTCGGCCATGGCGCGAAGGAGTCCCGTCTTGTTGCCGAAGGACTTGTAAACGGTCTCCACCGAGACGCCCGACGCCGCCGCGATCGACCCGATCGTCGTTGCCGCATAGCCCTCGGCGAGGAACATCCGCCGGGCCTCTCGCAGGATCAATTCCCGGCCCTGACTTGCCAGTTCGCGTCGTCGGGTCGAGTCATAGCGGCGGGGAGTCTTTACACTGGCCATAATTCGATATATGCTCCTGTATCTATTACAGGTGACTGTACCACTACCCCTTCCGATTGGAGGTGGGCGAAATGGACGAGCACCGGCCGCTCACTGACTCCCCCACCGTCGTCGAGCGAATCCGCGAGGCGACCAACAACCATGATCTCGACGCGCTAACGGACTGCTTCACCAGCGATTACGAGAGCATCTGGCCGTTACACCCGGCACGTTCGTTCGCCGGGGCCGAGCAAGTACGGCGAAATTGGCAGGAGATCTTCCGCTCGGTTCCCGATGTCCGCACCGAGGTGCTCGATTCGGTCGTCACGGGCGCGACCGAGTGGAGCGAATGGGAGTTCGCCGGCCACCGCCTCGACGCCCAACCGTTCCTCATGCGGGGAGTGATCATCCTGCAGGTCCGGGGCGATCGAGCCGCCTCGGCTCGGTTTTACCTCGAGCCGGTCGAAACCGACACTGCCGACGCCGACGCCGCGGTTCGCCGCCTCGTCGGTTCCCCGGCCGGAAACACAGAGGCTGTGCCGCAATGATTCTCGTGGCCGGTGGCACCGGCACGCTCGGGACGCGCATTGTCCGCGCCCTCGCTACAAGTGGCACACCCGTCCGGATTCTGACGCGCGCTCCATCGCGGGCCGGCCATCTCACCGGCCCGGGAGTCGAGGTCCACCTTGGCGACGTCCGTGATCCCGAGGCGGTTGCCGCGGCCATGAAGGGCGTCACCGCGGTTGTCTCCGCCGTGCAGGGCTTCGCCGGTACAGACCCGGCGGGCGCACAGGCCGTCGATCTCGACGGAAACAGCAACCTCGTGAATGCCGCCATAGACGCAGGGGCGCGCCGTTTCGTCCTGATATCGGCCACGGGCGCCGCATCCGACAGCCCGCTATCGCTCAGGCGCATCAAGTTTCAGGCCGAGCAGGCCCTGATACACAGCGACCTGGAGTGGACCATCATCCGACCCACTGTGTATCTGGAGACGTGGATCGGGCTGCTCGGCGACATGATCACCGCCAAGGGCTCGGTGACACTGTTCGGTCGCGGTCGCAACCCGATCAACTTCGTTGGCGCAGACGATGTTGCGGCACTCGTCGCACATACAGTCGGGGCGCCGGACTTGGTTGGGGAAACACTCGCGATCGGTGGCCCAGAGAACCTCACGCTCAACGACGTGGCGGGGAAACTGCTTGTCCTGCAAGGCCAAAACGAGAGGATCAGGCACGTCGCAATTCCAGTCCTTCGGGTCGTCTCGACGGTGCTGCGTCCGATCAAACCGACAGTGGCAACCCTCGCCGAGTTCGGCATCATCATGGACACCACCGACATGACATTGCCGCGAGACACCGCACGAGCCCGGGTGCCGGGGCTGCCCACGACACGACTCGCCGACCTTCTCGCCCGGGTGAAATACGCTGCGTGACGTGGACATCGTCGATGCTCATCAGCACTTCATCAACTCGACCGACCTCGTCTATCCGTGGATCGCGAATCGCCAACCCGTGCTGACGGCCTTGCTGCCGAACTATTACGACGCCGCGCACCGATACCTCGACTTGCCCTCGAATGGGCATGCCGATTTCTTCGGTGAAACTGCACGTCGGGTGTACGGCCTGCCAACCGGCGGGTAGGGCACAATCCATCCCATGCGGCTGTTCGGCTACTCGGCACCAGAGGTAGACGTCAGCGCCGTGCCCGGGCTCGGCGGGGTGCTCAGCTGGACCGAAGCCACCGTGCGGCAAACCGCGCGCCGCGCCGTCGCATTGGCGTCGCTGATCGACCGGGCCGGCTCCGCGTTGGACGACGTGGCCGAACTGAGGCACGCGGCCGAGATCATCGCCGGCAATCTGTCCGTGCTCAGTGCCAGCGCCGCGGGGATCGACCGGAACGCCGGCAAGATCGCCGAAGAGATTTCCGGCCTGAGCACGGCGGCGCAGGGCATCCACACCCACGCCGAGAACCTGGCGACCGGGATCGATGAACTCGTCGCGATCCTGCCCACCCTGCAGCGACTCACCGAGATCGTCGATCCGCTCGACAACACCGTCGTGCGGCTCGGTCGCTTCGTCGATCGAATCCCGGGCGCAGGCCGCCGCCGCATTCCGCCGTCCGATCTCGCGTAGGCGGTTGTAGCGGCGAAAGATCTTTCGCCGCGAATACGAGGCGACGATGCTGCGTGGAAACCTGGGCCTGCCCGTCGGCCGACGACCGAGGATTTGCCGAACAGGCCGTTGCCAACTTTTTCCGGTCAGGAGCTTTCGGATCACCCAACTCTGCGCCGCCGACCGTGCCATCGACGGACTCGCTGCGGCTAGTGTGCCGTCTTTGCGACCTGTAACCCGCGGCTGCGCAGGTGTACTTCGACGGTACCGAAGACCTCGTCGATCAACACCGGGTCGATACGCGCTGCGAGTTCAGTGGCACCGGCCTCGGCGAGCAACTCGGGAAGCTTGGTGCGCACCCGGTCCGCGATCCATGTGATGAACTCGCCGTCCGCGACGGAATCGAAACCGACCCAGTGATTCTGCACGCCCGGGGTGAGGTAATGATAGTGCTCCTCGCCCGGAAAGGCGTCGAATCTCAAGTGTTCCGAACCAGTTTCGGTCTCGAAGACATGCAGTGTCGGACCGCCCGCCCACGGCGCCTCGTCACCGTCCGCGTACAGAGCACGTCCTTCGACCCCGAACGTAATGGCCCCTGCCGGGTAGTACGTGGTTGCCTCGACGACCACAGGGAGGGGATCCCCCTCGTACAGACGCCCGATTCGTGTCGCCCGATACGTGAAAGTTGTCATTGTTCTTCCCTTCTGGGTCCTCGTCGCACGACCACCGTTGGATGCCCAGAGATTAGGTGCGTCGGGAGCGGACAGCACTGGTTGGAATCGCCTCGACGCAATCCCCCGGCGCGTTATCGGCAACTTCGAATCTCGGTGATCGAAAGGCGGTCTCGGGACAGCTCCTCGAATCACCACGATCGCAAACCTGGATTCATCTGGCGTCCACGAGTCATCGTCTAGACGTATCTGTGTCACCTCGCGTGACAGTCGCTCCGACCCCGCACCGACCGGGAGCGCCCACATTCCTCGTTCAGGAGCCACATGCCCACGCACATCGCCGGCCACACGTTGCTCGCGCTCGACTCCACCCCTCGGACCGAGCTCGCCATCCTGGATCTCCGCAGTCCACTCGAGCGGACCACCGGCCAGATAGCTGTCAGCACGGGGGTTCCGTATCATGATCTCGAACAACGTATCTCCGAACTCGTCCCCCATCTGGACACCACCATCGTGTTGGCCGGAACCCCAGACCTCGACGAGGTCGGCGCCGCAATCCTCGAGCAGTTGGGCTATACCGACGTTCGCGTCGTGGACGACGGGATCCGGGGTTGGACGGCTGCCGGTGGCCGCACGTATACGGGAACCAATGTTCGGAGCAAGACCCTCGGCGAGTGGATCGAGCACACATTCGCCACCCCGACCGTCGACAGCGACACCGTCCAGTCTTGGCTCGACAACGAGGAAGACATCGTCATTCTCGACAGCCGCCCCTCCGGCGAATATCTCCACCACCACATCCCGGGCGGATACAACACCGGTGGCGGTGCCGAAATCGACTACCGCGCCGGGCAGGTCGTCACCACCCCGCACACCAAGGTCGTCATCAATTGCGCGGGCCGTACGCGCGGCATCGTCGGCGCTCAGTCGCTGATCAATACCGGCATACCCAATCAGGTCTTCTCCTTGTACAACGGGACACCGGCCTGGGAACAATCAGGGCGCCCGCTGGCATTCGGGCGCGGAGCGGATCTCGATGCTCCACAGCAGGTCTCGGCCGAGCTCGTCGATTGGGTCGAGAGCACTCTGGCACAGGCCGGCGCCCGTATCGTCGGCGCCGAAGAGGTGCGGCACCAGCTGGACAATCGTTCGGTGACGACATACGTCTTCGACGTACGGTCCCCCGCCGAATTCCGCCAAGGACATCTCGACGCTGCGATCTCTGTTCCCGGCGGGCAACTCGTCCAGACCATCGATGAGCATGTTGCTGTCCACGGTGCCCACATCGTCCTGGTCGACACCGGCGAGTTCGTCCGTGCAGCCAGCACCGTGCAGTGGTTGCGCTACTTGCATTCCGGTCCGATCACCGTGGTTGCTGCGTCAGAAGCAGAGGTCCGACGCGCCGAGGGAAGATTCCCGATTCCCGAGGTTGCGCATGTCACCGTCGCGGATATCGCAGCGTGGCGGTCCGCAGGCAGGGACGTCCGGATCCTCGATCTACGTTCGTCTACGCGCTATGCCGCCGGACACATTGCAGAATCCATTCATGCTCGCCGCGAACATATTCCGCAGATAGTCGAGGGGGCACCCGATGCAACGGTGGTCCTCGTCGGTGATGAGACGTACGCGCCCGAGTACGCCGCGGCGGCCGGCCCGGGAAACATCGCGGTGCTCTCCGGTGGGATCGACGCGGTGGCGGACTCCCTGACCACGGAGGCACCCCGCTACGCCGCCGGTATCGAGGACCACACCGGCCCGCCGCCATTCGGGCCCGATCGCGACCGTTGGTACGCAGCATATTTCGAATGGGAGCTGTCCCTGCTCGACGATACGGCCGGTGATCCGCATTTCGACTTCGAGCAGATCGCGTCGTCGAAGCTCGACCTTCCCTCCAGCGCAACCAGTTAGTTCGCCGCGAGCGCGATTCGCGTGTGAACTTCGACCAAGAGGAGTTGGGATGACCGATCTTGCCGAGGCGGCCGATGCGGTCACTGTCGGGTCACCGAAGTTGCGGGATTTGATTGCCGACATCGGTGCCGGTGCGATCGGGCGTGACGAGCGAGATGAATTGCCCTTCAAGGTGATCGATGCAGTGAAACGTGCCCGGCTGGGCGCGTTGCGACTGCCGGTCGAGCATGGCGGCGGTGGCGCCACCCTGGTCGAGCTGTATGAGGTGTTCATCGAGTTGTCCGCGGCGGACAGCAATGTGGCACATATCTTGCGTAGCCATTTCGGGATTGTGGAGAGCCTGCTCTTGGCCGACCGGCCGGAGGACCAACGCTGGCTCGATTTGGTCGCGCGCGGCGACCTCATCGGCGGCGTCGCGGCCGAGCCGGAAAGCAAGGCGGGGGCCATCGCCGAATCGTTTTCCACCGCGATCACCGAGACGCCGGAAGGGCTGCGCCTGAACGGGACCAAGCACTACACCACCGGTGCCCTGTATATGGATTGGCTGACCGTCGGGGCCACCGATGTCGACGGATCGAAAGCTCGGTTGATCATTCCGACAGACCGCGACGGCCTGGTTCGGCACAATGACTGGGATGGTTTCGGTCAACGCTTCACGGCCAGTGGCACAACCACTTTCGACAACGTTGCGGTCTACCCCGGCGACTATGTTCCGGCCCCGGTGACGCCGAGGTACCCCAGCACGTTCTTTCACATCCAGCTCAGTGCGATGATCGCCGGGATCCTGCGTCGCGTCACCTCCGACGCCGTCGATCAGGTCCGGAACAAGAAGCGGGCTTTTTATCACGCCACCGCCGAAGTTCCAGCCGACGATCCGATCCTGCATTACAGCGTCGGACTGCTGGCCAGTCAGGCATTTGCCGCCGAGGCGATGGTCGGCGCAGCGGCCGCGGCGCTGCAGGAGGCATACGCGGCACACGGCACACCCGAGGAGGACGAACTGTCGTTGCGGGCGTCGCTGCTCAACGCCAAAGCAAAGGTCGTCATCGACGAACTCGCCAACCGTGCGGCCTCTGAGATATTCGACGTCGGCGGAGGATCCCTCACCCACCGCAGCGCTCACCTCGACCGGCATTGGCGCAACATCCGAACGATCGCCGCACACAACCCCAAAACTCTCAAAGCCGTCGCAGTGGGCAATTACCACGTCAACGGAACACCGCTCCCCAATCAGGGCTTTTTCTGAGGGTGCGCATGACCCTGGCTCAGCCCAGATCGGCCGTCGCCGCGACGTGGCCGGACACGCCAACTGCCGTCAGGTCAGCAGTGTGACGCCCGGCCTGGTACAACGCCCAGCACATCACCCCGAACGCCGCGGTGTGCACCCCTGCGCGGACGATGTTCCACCGCACCCAACTGCTTTCGAAATCCTGCCGGGCCGCGGCGAGCGTTGCCGCACTCTCGGTCGGGTCGACCCGGGCAAGGCGATCGTTCAACGGGACGTTGATCCCCATCGTGATAGCAAGGGCGACAACATAGAACGCTCCGGCAACCGCAACCCATAGCAGCACCGTCCGGTGGTCCGCGCCGAGGTGGGTGAGGGCCGCGATGATCGCGAACACCAATCCGCCGCCGAAACAGAACGCGAACCACGGGTTGAGGATCGCAATATTTATCTTGTTGAACACGTCCACGAACGTTCGGTCGTCCACGCTCGCAAGCGCGTTCATCACCGAGTACGCGAATGCCCAGAACAAACCCGCGGTCAGTCCCATGGTGACGATGGCTCCGATCAGGGAACCGGTACGCAGCGCCGACATGGCAGCTCCTCGCTTTCGGCGGTGGATTCTTCGACTCCAGTCAAGCCCGTCCGCGCGAGACGAAACATAGTCCAGCTGCTCATTCACATACGCAAGCGTCTATTTTTTGGGGGTAGTGTCCCAGACATGGATGCGCTGGTCAGCCTGCTCAACGGTCCCCGCGCGCAGGGCGCCTTTCTGCTGCGCTCGATCATGGATGCGCCGTGGTCGATGCGGATCCAGGACGAAGCGCCGCTCACCGTCGTGGCGATCGTGACCGGCAGCGCGTGGATCCGCCCGGACGGCCGCGGCGCCGAACACCTGCAACCGGGCGACGTGGCGGTCGCCCTCGGCCCCACGCCGTACCTGGTGGCCGACGACCCGGACACGCCCGCGCAGGTGATCATCCACCCCGGACAGCGATGCACGACGATTTACGGCGCGGACCTGGCCCAGGAGATGAGCCTGGGCGTGCGCACCTGGGGCAATTCCCCGCACGGCGAGACGACCATGCTCACCGGCACCTACCAGATGGCCGGTGCGGTGAGCCGCCGGATGCTCAGTGCGTTGCCGACGCTGGCGGTGCTGCGGGCGCAGGATTGGGACTGTCCGCTGATCCCATTGCTCGCGGACGAGATCGTCAAGGACGAGCCCGGGCAGGAAGCGGTGCTGGACCGGCTGCTGGATCTGCTGCTTATCGCGGTGCTGCGGTCCTGGTTCGCCCGGCCGGAGGGCGAGGCGCCGGGCTGGTACCGGGCGAACAGCGACCCGGTGACGGGCCGCGCCCTGCGGCTGATCCACAACAACCCGGCGCAGGCATGGACGGTTGCCTCGCTGGCCGCCCAATCCGGCGTCTCCCGAGCGGCACTGGCCCGGCGCTTCACCGAGATGGTCGGGGAACCGCCGATGTCCTATCTCACCGGCTGGCGACTGGCCCTCGCGGCGGACCTGCTGCACGAGCCGGACTCCACCGTCGACTCGGTGGCGCGAAAGGTGGGTTACAGCAACGGGTTTGCGCTCAGTGCGGCGTTCAAGCGGGTGCGCGGGGTGAGTCCGCGCGAGCATCGTAGGCTGGCCGGCTAATGGCCCGAGACAAGCGCACGGACTATTCGTCGTATCGGGTGTAAGTCGCCGCCATCGTCCTGGCGGGATCGAGGTTGGCCAGGATCGCGCCACAGATTTCGGCGAGTTGGTCGACCTGTTCGTCGGTGAGCGCGTCGATGACGTGTTTCCGCACGTTGGCCACATGGCCGGGCGCTGCTTGCGCCACCTTGTTCCACCCCGTTTCGGTGAGCCGGGCATTGGTCGCTCGGCCGTCCTCGGGGCAGCGCTCGCGCTCGACGAGGTCCCGCCCTTCGAGGCGGTGCACCACGTTCGAGAGCCGAGGCAGGGTGGCGTTCGTCTGTCGCGCCAGCTCGGTCATCCGCAGCGTCCGATCGGGCGCCTCGGACAACATCGCCAGCACGTAGTACTCGAATTCGATCAGGTCGGCATCTCGACGCAGCTGCGTGTCCAACACTCCCGGGAGCAACTCGAGCACCGCGACGAGTCGGATCCAGGCGCGCAGCTGCGGCCGTGCCAGCCACTGAGTGGGCATGGTCACCTCCTCTTGCAAAATAGTTGTATCTAAAACTACCATCGCCAATGTCAGTTCAAGAAAAAACTATATTATCCAGGAGCACCACCATGGCACACGTGAGCATCATCGGCACCGGCAACATGGGCCAGGCCATCGCCGCCGTCCTCGGCAAGGGCGGCAACACCGTCGACCTGCTCGGGCGCGCCGACGCGGATACACCGCTCACCGGCGACGTCGTCGTCTTGGCGGTCCCTTACGGCGCGGTCGCCGACATCCTCGCCGAGCGCGCAGCGCAATTCGCCGGCAAGGTCGTCGTCGACATTTCCAACCCGGTCGACTTCGACACCTTCGACTCCCTGGTCGTACCGGCCGACGGTTCCGCCGCTGCCGAGATCGCTGCGGCGCTACCGCAGTCGCGCGTCGTCAAGGCGTTCAACACCACCTTCGCCACCACCTTGTCCACCGGCACGGTCGGCGCGAATCCGACGACGGTGCTGATCGCCGGTGACGATACCGACGCCAAGACACTGCTCGCGTCGATCCTCACCACCGCCGGTCTGCGGGCTCTCGACGCCGGCTCGCTGCGGCGGGCCCGCGAACTCGAAGCGCTCGGCTTCCTGCAGATAAGCCTGGCCGCCGGCGAAAAGATTGCGTGGACCGGCGGATTCGCCGTCGTCGCCTGACGATCGACACAATTCCTCGTCCCGTCAGAGCGCGTCCCCACACCCTCCCCCAACCCAATGACAGGACCTCCCATGACCATTCCCGCTCCCGCCCGTGACCTCGCAGTCCTGATTGCCCGCGTCGCCATCGGCATCGTGTTCTTCGCGCACGGATGGCAGAAGCTGTTCACCAACGGCATCGACGGCACCGCCTCGTTTTTCGACCAGTCCGGTGTGCCCGCCGCATCGGCGTCCGCCTGGTTCGCGGCCGTGATCGAGCTCGCGGGCGGCGCCGCCCTCATCCTCGGACTCGCCGTCCCCCTCGCCGGGCTGCTCCTCCTGATCGACATGATCGGGGCCTTCGTTTTCGTCCACGCCGGCGCCGGAATCTTCGTCGCCGAGGGTGGCTACGAACTCGTCCTCGTACTCGGCGCAGCCGCACTGCTGCTGGTTATCATCGGCGCGGGTCGCTACAGCGTCGACCAGCTGCTCATCAGTCGCCGCCGAACAGCCCAGCGCGTGGACATCTGACTCGACGTGCGCGGGCCTGCCGCACACCTGCTACAACGACCTCGGCGCACTGCCCGTTCGCGGCAATCTCGTTGCGTTGCCGTCGGTCCTGTCACGTTCTTGCGACCGACGCGGTCGGTTGGTGCCGCGGCGGGGACGACCGACTGCGCTGTGCGCTGCGGCTGGGCGGCGACGAACGGCAGCGAGACTCACTCTGCGACATTCATCGGCGCCGATTCTCGGAAGTCGTCTCAACGCTGGAATGTGGCAAAGTTGCCCTGCCACACCAGCGACCCGATGGTGAACACCGCCGGGTTCAACTCGCTCTTGGGCACCTTGTACGCGTACTTGATGGTTTGCCGCGCGCCCGGTGGAATGGACCCCTGCACGCCCCCACCAAAGCCCTCGCTGAGCGACACCGTGTTCTCCGCCGGTGTGCCCGCCGGCCCGTAAACCAGCGTCGGGGTAGGGAAGTTGGAGCCTTCGAACACCGCGTCGCTGTTGTTGACCAACTGAATGCTGAATACCGTCACCGGCCCGTAGTCGGACTCGGCGTCTTCCACGGACAGAATCAGTGCCTCGACGTTGTATGTCTTCGACACCCCCGGCTCCGTCGGCGCCAGCACACCCGACGACTTGCCAGTCGTTGTCGGTGCAGTTGTTGATGGGGACACGGGGGTCGCCGTGCCTGACGAATCACCACCGCCGTCGCTACAACCCGCGACGGCCAACATCGCCGTCGCGGCTGCGGCCATCAAAAGGTTGCGAGTTGCCGCCATCGTTGCTCACCTCTCTGATCTGACAAGAAATCGGGCAATGTGCAGCACGACCCCTGCTCAACAGCCCGGTGACGATGCGGTCGCGATCGCCTCGCAGGCCACTTAAGACTTACATGAACTGCCCGACAGGTGTGCCGGATTCTTCCGCACGGGATGGTTTAAGGCCAGCGATCCCTCGGTGACGCAGCCGGACGGGCGCTGGTGCGGCAGATACCTCTGTCACCGATAGCCGGGAGCCTGCTCGTGGCGTGGCCCGGAACTACCGACGCCGATGCGGAAGTCATCGAGTCCGATCTCATCGCGCAGTTTGTCGCGGACTGGGCAACCGCCCTGCGTCGCAGCGCGGGCGAATCGATACGGTCCGGATCGCCGTCCCGGACCTGCTGACGTGCAATCCGTACCGCGACTCGACGGGACGCACACCGAACCACCTTCGCGCCAACCGATCCCGCGCGCCGTGGGAACCCAACGAATGCGCCTGCGCTTGTGGTCGATCGCGGGCAGCGTCACCCCCACGCCCGGCCGCACGCGGCTACGCCTCTACAGCAACGCACCCAGCCCAGTCGAGTATCGAAAGATCTACCGGGACCATGGATCCGGCGCGGCCCGACCGCGTCGCGCGCATCACCGTTCGCCGACCACCGAGCCGGCCCACGACACCCTCCGAACCCGATCAGGCCAGCACGTCAGCTCCAAGAAGGCTCACATTGGCGACGACGATCAACACGCGCCGACTGATCCGGCCACCATTCGTAGCCGGTGATGATCAGGCGTCCGCTTCCCGGATCGAACGGGAGTACCCGCAACGAACCGGAGTTCGGGTCCACTTCGTCGTCATCACCGAACTCGATCCCAGACCAGATGCCCACGACGCAAAGGTGGTGCGACACAGACGGTACGGGGTGTTCCGATGTGCTGTCCGAGATCGTCGACCGACGGGGCCCGATCCCCCGCGCCCGAAACACCTGCAGCCTCGTGGCCTCGGCCAGCAGTGGGAACACCTCGACTACCAGCGCTGCCTTTGTCGTCGAGCGCCGCCGACGTTCAGCATTGTCTATGGCCACGCATACAGATGGCTGGATGCCCGTCCATAGTCCTCAGGCGTATTCTTGGGTGTGCCGTCCATGCCGTCGCCGCCGGTGCGCCTGTCGGAGCTCGTGGCTTCACTGGCGCTGGCCACCGACCTAGGCCTGGGTCTGCCCGAGGAGCACGTGTTGCGGCAGACCATCATCGCGGACCGGGTCGCCGCCGCCGCGGGCATGACCGACCACATGCGGGCGGCGACGTTCTACGTGTCGCTGCTCGCCTGGGTGGGTTGTATCGCCGACTCGCACGAGCTTGCGCATTGGTTCGGTGACGACACGCAACTTCGGGCGGACAGCTATCGACTGGACCGGATCGGCACACCGATGTTGCGCTTCCTGCTCGAAAACGTCGCCGCCGGTGAGCCACCGCTACGCCGGTTGACGATGATCGGCCGCTTTCTGGCGACCGGTGTGCGCGAAGCGCAAGCGCTGTTCCTCGGGCATTGCCAGACGGCCGGGATCATCGCCGAGCGGCTCGGGGTCGGTGCGGAGGTGCGCGCCGCGTTGCCGCAGGCGTTCGAGCGCTGGGACGGTCGCGGCGTACCGGGCGCGCTGCAGGGGGGGCAGATCGACCTCGCGATGCGGGTGGTGCAACTGGCCAACGAGGCCGAGCCGGCCCACCGTGTCGGCGGCGTCACCGCCGCGGTCACCCTCCTCCGCGACCGCCGGGGCGGTGAACTGGACCCGACACTGGTCGAGCTGTGTTGTGCGCACGCCGAGGCGATTTTCGACGGGATCGACAGCGTCGACACGTGGACGTCCGTGATCGACGGATGCGCCGTGCTGGACCGGGAACTGCCCGAGCCCGAACTCACCAGCGTTCTGGAGGTGCTCGCGGACTACGCCGACCTGAAGTCGCCGTGGTTCCTCGGTCAATCCCGCGCGGCCGCCGCGCTCGCCACCGCGGCCGGGCACGCCGCCGGCCTGCCCACCGCCGACTTGACGATGCTTTCCCGCGCCGCGCTGATCTGCCGAATCGGCCGGGTCGGCGTTTCCACCGGCATCTGGGACAAGCCTGGACCACTTTCGGCGTTCGAACGGGAACGCGTGCGTACGGTCCCGTATCTCACCGAACGGATCCTCTGCCGCCAACCCCGGCTGGCGGAGATCGCGATGATCGCGGGGATGTGCTACGAGCGGATGGACGGCTCCGGCTACCCGCGCGGGCTGGCGGGCTCGGCGATCCCGATGTCGGGCCGGCTGCTCGCCGCCGCCGACGTGTACCAGGCTGCGGGCGAGGACCGCCCGCACCGGCCGGCGTTGACATGGCCCGAGCGCAAGGCGCTGCTGCAGGGCGAGGTCGCGGCCGGACGGCTCGACGCGGACGCGGTGCGCGCCGTGCTCGGCGCCGCCGGGCACCATGTCGGTCGCCGATCCACGCAGGTTGCCGGGCTGACGGCCCGCGAGGTCGAGGTACTGGCGCTGCTCGTGCGCGGCTGGTCGAACCGGCAGATCGCCGCGCACCTGCATATCAGCCGTCGCACCGCGGGCAGTCATATCGAGCACATCTTCGCCAAGACCGGCGTCGCCACCCGCGGCGCGGCGGCCATGTTCGCGATGCGGCACGGGCTCGTCGGCCCTGAGCCACCCGAGGAAAGATCGGGTGAACGACCGATGTGACCGGCCGCCGGACGCCGTAGAACTAGGTCATGACTACCAATTCGCTCAGCCCCAAGGGCATCTCGGATGCCGGGCACACAATGGGATGGTCGATCGCGGGAGACTTCCTTGCCGCGTTCTCGCGCCGCGACTTCGCCGCACTCACCGCCAGCCTCGACCCGGACGTCGCTTTTCGGGCGCTGCTGCCGCACGGTCCGCTCGCCACCACCGGGGCCGATGAGGTGGTGAACCGCCTGAACACCTGGTTCGGCGGCGACGACGACTTCGAAATCCTCGACGCGTCGATCGGCCAAGTGGGCCAGCGGATGTATCTGCGCTGGCGGATCCGGATGCACTCGGCCGACTCGGGGGCGCGGATCGCCGAGCAGCACGTGTTCACCCGCGGCGAGGACCGGATCGTGTCGCTCGATCTGCTCTGCTCCGGCTTCCAATCCGAGTCGGCGAAGGAGGTGGCGTGATGGCCCTGAACAAGGCCGCGATCAGCCTCACGACCGGGCTCGAGGATCCCGAAAAGGTGACCGTCGCGCTGCTCGTCGCGGTCGGGGCCGCAGAGCAGGGGCGCCCGACCCTGATGTTCATGACAAAGGAGGCGGTGCGGCTGGTCCAGTCCGGTGTCGCCGTCGGCGTCGCGTGCGAAGGGTGCCCCTCAATACCGGATCTGATGGCGCGCTACGCGGCGGCAGGAGGTGAGATGCTGGTGTGCCCGATCTGCTTTCACGCGAAACAACTCGACGCGGACCACCTGGTTCTCAACGCCGGCCTGGGCGGGACGGTACAGCTGTGGGAGTGGATCGGCGACGGACCCGCAGTGACCTTCAGCTACTGACAGCTGTCGACCAGAGCCACCGACACAGACCACTCGGCTGCGCGTCGGGTGCGAATCATCGGCATGGTTGCGTTCACCTGTGGCTCAGAAGGGCCGCAAGTTTTGGGACCAGCGCCAACACCGGCCGAGGCCCGAGCTGACCGATGAGTTCGAGGCCGGCGGTGATCGCGAAGTCTTCGCCGATCGGGCCATCCTGGAATCGGCTGACGACTATCACCGAGCCCATCACGTCGCCCCTCGCCCCCATCGCTGCAGAGCCCCGGTGTCACCCGATGCACCGCGTGCGAGGCCGAACCCGGTGGTCGCTCATGCGCCGATTGCCGCGCCTAGCGTCGGCCACGCGGCGTGCAGGTCGTCCTGCCAATACGGCCATGCATGGGTGCCGACCGGAGACAATGCAAAGGTCGCGGGCACGCCCGCGGCGCGGACGCTGTCGACAAGGACTTGGGTGCACTGCCGCACGACCGCTTCCATCGGGCCGCCGATCACGGCTCGGTTCAGGGCGGCGCCGGCACCGTCGGGGGCTGCGAGGCTTTCGTAAGGTCCGGGCTGGCCGGTACCGGCAGCGAGATAGACGGCGGTGCCGCGGAGTCGGTCTGCGTGCAGGGTGGGGTCGTGCTCAGCCCACGCCGGATCACCGGGCAGGCCCCACATGTTGGTCGCGTTGCCGCCGAACGTCGCCACTTGTGAATAGACGTAGGCCTGGCCGGCCGGGTCGCTGGTTCTGGTGCAGCCGCTGAAGGCGCCGACGGCCTGGAAAACGCCGGGCGCGTGGATCGCCAGATCGAGGGCCGAGCCGGCCGACATCGACACACCGACGACGCCGGTGCGCCCGGTGGTGTGGAATTGCGCGTTCAGCAGCGGTGGTAGCTCACGGGTAAGGAACGTCGCCCACTGGTTGCGCCCGAGGATCGGATCGTCGTTTTCCCAGTCGGTGTAGAAGCTGGCCCGCCCGGTCAATGGGACGACGACGTCGACGTTTTTGCCGGCAAAGAAGTTGGCGACATCGGTTCGGCCGGTCCAGGCCGCGCCGTCGGCGCCGCCGTCGACCCCGTTGAGCAGATACAGCACGGGGTGTGCCGACGAGGTGTCGGCCGCGCGTGAAACCCACAGCGGTATCTCATGATTCATCGCAGCCGAGTACACCGAGAGCGCGTACTGCTGGCCCCCGAGGTGCCTTACACCGGTGATCGACGACCATGGCGCGGCGTGGGCGACGGTCGGCGAGACGACGATCGTGCCCGTCACGGCCACCGCGAGCGCTATTGCCCTGGCGGCGGATCGAATCGAGGTGCCGAGTGTGCGAACCATGGAGTAGTTCCAATCTGCTCGTGCCTGCCTTCACGTGGTCTGAGATGCCGTGCGTGCGGTGCTCGGGATGCACACGCAGTGGCGTCGCCCGCGACGACATCCGCAGCCGGAGTGACTCCAACTCACGAGCAGTCTCCCGCGCTACTCACCGCCTCCCTAATCGACCGAATTCACACCCAGCACGCCCATAACACCGGCAGTTGGCTGTGGTCGGACAGTACCCAGGATCGGTCGGACAGTACCCAGGTTGAACAAACCCGAAACGCCGCTCGGGTCAAGGCGTTCGTGCGCGGTGCACCGGCCCGGAATCGACAACGGTCTCGATTCAGGGATCGCTCCCCGGAGTGCGAAATGCTCAGCCTGGTTCCATTCGGGCCGGGCCAACGCCAGGCCCGCAAGGAGTCCAGTGCCCGGCAGAGCACGTGCCGCCGCAGGCCAATGATCACCGCCAGGCGTGCGTACTCGAGGTCGCCGCCGGGACGTAGCGGAAGTCCTCCCCCACGGGTAACCCTTACCCAGTCGTCGGCACAGAACCGCCACACCACCCCGACAGCCGGTCGACGTCACATCCGGCCGGACCGCGGTCCGACCCGTGATTCGAACATGACTGGCTGCTCCCGCCGCCGCACACCGCCGGCGCGATCGGCTCGCTCGGGCTCTCGGCGTCCCTGGGACTCAGCGTTTTCTCAGCGGGCGTCCGAATACTGGCGCCATGTCCACTGTCAACGGCCTGCCCGCCCACGTACTCCTCGTGCACTTCATCGTGGTCCTTGCTCCACTCACAGCCATCCTGGTCGTCCTGTGCAGCGTGTGGCCCGCCGCCCGACGTCGACTCGTCTGGCCCACACTCGTGCTGGCCGTCGTGACCACAGTCTTGACCCCGCTGACCACCGACGCCGGGGAATGGCTCGAGAAGCACACCGGTCGCTCGGCCGCCATTCACACCCATACAGCTCTGGGCGACACCATGATCTACTTCTCCCTCGCCCTGCTCGTGGCCGCACTCGCCGTCACCGCGATCCATCTTCGTGAACGGCAAAAGGGCCCGTCGCGTGCGCTCACGCTGATCGTCGCCGTCCTGGCGCTCGCCGTGGCAACGGGAACCATCGTCCAGGTCTACCGAATCGGCGAATCCGGTTCGCGCGCGACATGGAGCGACGTCATCACCAGCACCGACTCGGCCAAGTAGCCCTATCGGAATGCAGGACCGTCAGTGTTGGCATTCTGGCTCTCGACTGTAATTCGACGCACGTGTCACAGGCGGGGCTCGCCGCGTCCCGCATCCAGCTCGCCCTCGGACGCGTTGCAGCGCCTCGCCGAAACGTTCTGCCACGCAACACAACTGGTCGAGTGGATCGAAACCCCGTCGTGGAACGCGTCCTACGAATACGCCCGCAACCACGCCGACCTGTTCACCGATCCCCGTACCCTCGCTCTGCTCGAGACCCGAGCCGACGAACCCGTCATCGCACAGCACGCCGCGATCGTCGCGCTCACCCGGACCATGACCCTCACCGACACCTACCGGATCGTTACCGACCCGCAGTTCGTCGCCCAAACCGTCCGCACTAGCGATGATTCCACCGCCGAGCTGCGCCGCGCCGCCTCACCACAACTGCGGCGAGCCACCGCCGGCCGAGTTGCGGAAGACCAGAAAGTGCAGTCGAACCCGGTTGATCGAAGCCGGACCATCTGGTGTGGTTGGTGCTCGGATGGCTGCCCTGCGCGCAGCGAAAAGCCCTGCCGCACCTCGACTTCGGCCGCGCCGAACGCGAAGCGAGTTCGGGCCTCGCCTCAAACTATGCTGCCGATGGAGCCGCCGTCGACACCGTAGACGCTGGAGGTGACGTAGGAGGCGAGGTCGGAGGCGAGGAACACGACTACGTTGGCCACTTCGTGCGGTTGGCCGATGCGGGCCAGCGGAAGATTGCGGGCCTTCATCTCGGCTTCGATGGATTCTTCGCGGGGAACTCCATGAATTGCGGCGAAGGTGTCGGCAAGTCCGCCGGGCATCGACCACATCGGCGACATGGTCGCGCCGGCGGCGACCGCATTAACCCGTATATAGGGGCCTTCGGACTTGGCCAGCGAGGTAGTGAACGACAGGATCGCAGCTTTTGACGCGGCATAGTCGGGCCCACCAACGATCGGTTGGCGGCCCAGGTCGGAGGCGTTGTTGACGATGACGCCGGATTTCGCGGCGCGCATCCGGGGCAGCAGGTGGGTGGCCGCACGCACCTGGCTGAGGAAGTTCAACTGCAGCGTGTCGATCCAGTCTTGGTCGGTCAACGTGTCGAACAGCCCGAGGCTACCTGCTCCGACGTTGTTGAACAGCACGTCGACGTGCCCGTCGTGGGCGGCGAGCGCTTCATCGAGTCCGGTCGTCACGCCGTGCAGGATGCTCAAATCGGCCACCGCGTAGCTGATTGTGGTCGCGGAGAGTTCGTCGGCGAGCGCTTTCAGCCCCGCTTCGTCACGGTCGACGAGGGCGAGTTTGGCGCCTTCGGCTGCGAATGCGCGGGCGCTGGCGGCGCCGATACCGGAGGCCGCGCCGGTGATGGCGACGACTTTGCCGTCGAGTCCGGTGTTCATCGAAGTTCTGCCTTTCGTGCGTCGGTCTGGCGGTCGGTTGGTTGGGGTCGGTTGGTAGGCAAGCAGTTCCAACCGTCTGTGGTGATCGCCCACACCGCTGGGCAGCGGTTGGCGGGCTGCTTGTGGGTGCCGCCGGCGGTGATGTCGGCTGTCAGGCGAGGTTCTGTTCGGCGCGGTCGAGGACGGCGCGCGTCGCTGTCGCGGTGCGTTCGACGGCCTCGTCGATCGGCAGTTGGCGTTGGGTCTCGGCGATGATCTCCACTCCCCAGTGCCCGGTCCAGCCTGCTCGGACCATTTCTTCGACGAACCGCACGGTGTCGAGGTCGCCTTCGCCGGGGTTTTGCCGGCGATCACAGGTGTCGTCCCACAGCGTGCCGACGGGTTCGGCTGGGGCGTCGTCGAGTTCGGCGACGAACACGTGTTCCATCGGGAGGATTTCTGGTAGGCGGGCGTAGTCGGTTCCGCCGCGGGCGACGTGCCAGGTGTCGACGACGAGTCCACCGTACGGGTTGCCGACGGTCGTGACGAAGTCGGCGCCGGCTTCGATGGTCTTGATGTTCGACATGGGCATGGGTTCCAGCGCGACGCGCACGCCGTGAGTGCCAGCGGTGGTCGCGAGGTGGTCGAACTTTTCGGCGAACACGTCCAGCGACACGGTGCCGGTGTCGGCGCCGAAGGACTGCAGTTCCGCACCGGTCTTGATGGTGCGTGCGCCGAGGATGGCTGCAGCGTCGAGCAATTCGTCGCGGACGCGGTCGGACTCTCGTTTCATTTCGCCGTCGGTCCACCAGTTGGTGATGAACTCCAGCTCGACGATCGTGATGCCGTTCGCCTCGAGCATCTCGCTGAGTTTTTCCAGGCCGATTTCGGATCGGATCTTGGCGAGGTCGGCGTGCACGATGCCAACTCCCTGCCAGCCGGCGGCCGCGACGGCTTCGATGCGGTGGCCGATCTCGACCGGGCTGGTTTCGTCTCCGCGCGCGGGGGCGGCGTCACCGGCCCAGGTCCAGCAGGTCGCGAGAATATTCTTGTTGATGGTCACGGTTTCGGTTCTCCTTTACCGGGTGGTGTCGACGGCTTGTCGAATGAGGTGGTGGAATCGTCGGGGGCGAGCATCACTTTCACCTGTGACGTCGAGTCTTGCGCTGCCGCCAGCGCTTCGACGCCTTGCGACAGGGGGAAGACGCGCGACACGATCGCTGACAGGTCGATGCCGCTGTTGCGGACGTAGCGAATGGCGGCGGGCCAGATTGGCGCCGGCGCACCGACCGAGGTGCGCACCACGAGGTCGCGCTCCTGGATCAGGCCAAGCCGGGCAGGTACCGCCTGGGGGCGGGACACCCCCATGAGCAACACTCGGCCTCCCGCGCCGGCGCCTTCGAGTGCATTGGCCTGTGCTAGCGGGTTGCCGGACGCCTCGATGACGAGGTCGGCGTGCGGGCGGCCGTCGATGGTGGTGGCGAGGTCGGAGATTTCGCCGGTCAGCGGGTCCAGAGCGCCCGCGGCGCCCAGGTCGCGCGCTCGCTGCCGGCGTACCGGGCTGGGATCGAAGACGATCACCTGTGCACCGGCGTGGCGGCACTGCATGAGTGCGTTGAGACCGATCGCGCCAAGTCCGTGGATGTGCACGGTGTCGGCGGCACTGACCCCGCCCGCGGTGGTCAACGCCTGCAATACACAGGCGAACGGCTCGATCACCGCGGCGCTGAGCAGTGTCGTGTTGTCGGGTACGTGGAAGCACAGCGAGGCCGGCACGGTGAACACTTCGGCCGCGGCGCCGTCGTGGGTTACGCCGAACCAGTCGTTGCCGCCGAGATGTCCGTGCCCGAGGATCCGATCACCGGGCCGGAACGCGGTGACGTCGCGACCGACGGCCTCGACCACTCCGGACCACTCGTGACCGAGTGAGTGCGGATAGTTGATGTGGAAAGTGTCGGGCATGCGGCCATGCAGGATTTCGGCATCGGTACCGCAGATACCGACGAACGCCAGTCGCACCGTGATGTCGGCAGACCCCATTGGTGCCGGTGCCCGCTTGTGCACGAACGGGGTCACCGTTCCCTCGACGCTGTCGACGCTGAGCGTCACTGCGGCGGTCTGCTCCTCGCGTGGGCGTTCGATCGTGCTCATCTCAGTACTCCTCATCGGGATCCGATCCCGTGTAGGCGGCCGTCAGCAGATCGGTCAGATCTGTTTCGGTGACCGTCCGCGGATTGCTGTAGGGCGCGTCGACGGCTTGCCGGATCACTTCGGAGAGACCGTCGTCGGGCATTCCGATCTCGGCCAGCGAGGCAGGGATGCCGAGTTGCAGCCCGAGGTTGCGCACACTGGTCGCCGGTGTGGCTGATCCAGTGGCTCGCTGGAGGACTGCTCGCGCAGTCGGTGTGGCGCGCAAGTTGAACGCCATCACATACGGCAACACGATCGCGTGGGTGTCTGCATGTGGGAGATCGAAGGTTCCCCCGAGAATGTGGCACAGCTTGTGGTGCAGGCCCATGGTGGTGGCACCCAACACGGCGCCGCACAGCCATGCCGCATACAGCGCATCCGAGCGCCCGTCGGACGAGGTGGGCTCGGTGGTGATGGCCGGTAATGCGCTGAGCATCTTGGTGATCCCTTCCGCGGCCATCAGGGAAATGATCGGTGATGCGTCCGGTGCGTAGAGCCCCTCGACGGCGTGAGCCACCGCGTTCAGTCCGCTGGTCACCGACACCTTGACCGGCAGCCCGACGGTCAAGGTCGGGTCGTAGATCACGGCGCGAGGCAGGACGCGGGGATCGCGGCCGGTGCGTTTGACCGACTGGTCGGTGACACCCCAGATGGGGGTCATCTCGGATCCGGCATATGTGGTCGGTACCGCGATGATGGGGATATCGCTATGCAGCGCTATGGCTTTCCCGAGGCCGGTCGTCGATCCGCCGCCCACAGATATCACGGTGTCGGCGCCTACCTCGGCGACGTGGTCGCGGGCAGCGTGCGCCGTGGACAGCGGCACATGCATCGCAGCACGGGGATACACCCCTCGCCCCGCGGCGCCGAGGATGCTGTTGACGTGCTCGCCGAGCTCTGCCTGTTCGGGGGTGGTCAGCACCACGGCGTTCGTGCCGCCGAGTGCCTCGAGTTCCTCGGGGAGCTGTTCGAGGGCGTGGTCACCGAAGCGGACCCGCATCGGTAGTGCTTCATAGACGAAGTTGTGCATCAGCTTTCGTCACCGCCTTCCTTGTGCAAGCTGATGTCGATCTGCGCCTCCACGAACGGCTCCTTCACCCCGCACGGATTGGCGGTGCCGGCGGCGCGCGGAACAAAATCACGAATGAGCGACTGCTTGACCGCGAACACCGCATCGCAATCCAGGTATTCGCTGTCGTTGACGAAGATGTGCGTGATCAGTTCCCGGAAACCTGGTGCGGCGACGATGAAGTGGATATGCGCTGGGCGGTAGGCGTGGCGGCCGGTGGCCGACAGGAGCTCACCCACGGGCCCGTCGGTGGGTATCGGATAGTGGGCCGGGACGATCGACTGGAAGTAGAAGCGGCCGTGCTCGTCGGCAGTGAACAGTCCACGCCCGTCACCCTGCGGCTTGGTGTCGGGTTGCTGCACGTCGTAGAAACCATGGGCATCGGCCTGCCACACGTCGACCACTGCGTGCGGTACCGCCTGCCCCTGCTCGTCGCGGACGGTTCCGTGGACCACGCATGTCCGGCCGACACTCGACGGTGAGATGTTCGCGCCGAGAACACGTGTCGGCGAGTCCACCATATGGAACGGCCCGAGGACCGTCGAGTCGGTGGCGTCGGGTGTCTCGATGCCGTTGAGCGTTTCCACCAACATCGACACCCCCAACACGTCCGATAGCAGGATGAACTCCTGGCGGACGTCGTCGCACTTGTGGCCGGTGCGGGTGAGAAAATCGATGGCGGTCTCCCACTCCTCGAACGTCAGACCCACTTCCCCGACGAAATCGTGCAGATGCCGGGTGAGGCTGTGCAGGATTTCCTTGAGCCGTGGGTCTGCGGTTTCCTCGAAGCTGGCGACGACTTCTTGTGCGAGTGCGGCAGGACCCAGCATCTCGGTGGTCATTTCGTATCTCCGATACGCGGCGTGGGTTGATATGCGAGCAACAGCCACCGGTCATCGTTTCGGACCCACACTGCGATGCAGGTGTTGTCGATCGTCTTGTCCCGCCCTGCGACGGTCAGTTCCGATCGCATTCGCCCGATCACGACGGCGGTGTCTCCGGTGATCACCACATCGGTGATCGGATGATCGATGGTGTGGTAGTCCAGAGTGCGGCTGGTCAGTTTGGCCAGGTACTCGTCGAGGGTGTCTCGGCTTCCGTCGGAGTGGGCATACGTCAGATCCCGATGGGCGATCCGGCGGAAGGCGTCGGCGTCCGCCGCCAGCGCGGCCGCATACCGCGCGTCCTCGCTGGCGACCAGGCTGTCGTAGTCGGTGCCGCGGTTGGTGATGGTGTTGCTCATGTCTCTGTTCTCCTGTCGAAACGGCATGCCGGGCGGTCGGTCGGTGCGTCGTAACCCCGTCAGGCCGACGATCCCTCGGCGCCGGTACGGAAATCGAAACCAGTCGTCAAGCCACCGTCGGCGGTCACCGTGGTTCCCAACAGCGCCGAGGAAGCCGGGCTGAGTAGGAACAGCGCCGCACGTGCTACTTCGTCGACCCCGGTGATCCGGCCGCGGGGCTGGCGGGCTTCGCGGGTGGCCAGGAACTTTTTCGGATTGTCGGCCGATGCGAGATGGCGTTCGAACAACCCCGCCCGCATCGGTCCGGGAGCCAGCACATTGAACTGAACGCCGGTGCGGGCGTAGTCGAGTGCCAGCGTGCGCATCGCTGCGCTTATCGCCGCCTTGCTCGACGCGTAGGCGGCCAGTTGCTGTTCACCGAAGTCGGCATCGATGCTGCTGACCGCGACCACGGACGCTTGCGGCGCCTCGACCATCACCGGCAACAATGTGCGCAGTGCGAGGACGTTGCCGAGGACGTTGACTTCCCAGCTGTCGCGCCAGATGCTGAGGTCCTCGTCGAGGAGCGTACCGACCTTGAGTACCGCCGCGGAACCGACGTAGCCGAGGCTGCGTGACAGGTCGAGTGCGGTGCGCACCTTCTCCCACGTTTCGGGGGTATTGACGCTGCCTTGCACGTGTTGATAGCCGTCATGCGAATCAAGTTCCGGTGCACCGAGATCCACGCCGACGACATCAACCTCGCATTCGAGGAGTTGCCGGCTGATCTCGAGTCCGAGCCCGCTGGCGGCGCCGCTGACTACCACGGTGTCGGGCAGGTCGATTGTCCACTTGCTCATGGCGGTGAGGCTCACTTCCCGACTGCTTGGTTGCAGTCACTGACGTTGTCCTTGGTGATCGGCCGCGGAACCAGGTACTGCACGTTCTCGACGTCCTTGCCGGCGAGGATGTCCTCGGTGGCGTGTGCAGCCAGGTCGGCGTCCTCGATGGGGCTTTGCAGCACCGACGCGTACTGGGCGCCCGCGTTGATGTTCGTGTATCCCTCGATCGAGCAGTTGTGCCCGACCATCACCAGCTTCGAGGGATCGATACCCTGTCGCTGTGCGGCCACGAGGGCGCCGGCCATCATGTTGTCCGCTTCGGAGTACATGCCTTTGATGTCGTCGTCGCGAGTCTGGGTGAACAGCGTCGCCGCCGCCGACGTGGAGATGGTCTGATCCCAGTTCCCCGGCTGGCTACCGACGACCTTGATGCCCGGAGCCAGCTTGGCCATCTCGTCCTCGAAGCCCTTCAGCCGGTCGATGGTTGGTGGTGCGCCGGGCGGTCCGACGAGCGCGACGATGTTGCCCGAGTCGCCGTATCCTTTGCCCGCGAACCCGGCGACCATCGCGCGGGCGGCGGCTTGACCGTTGGCGATGTCGTTCGGGCCGGTGTATGCCTTCCACAGACTGGTGTCCTCGGTCTGCGGATAGGAGTTGGTGACGACTGCCGGAATCCCCGCCCGCTTGATGCGGACAAGTGACGGGATGATCGCGCGGGAGTCGGCCGGCCACACCACGATCGCATCAGGCTTGGTGCTGATCGCCTGGGTCACCTGCTGGGCCTGGTCGGCGGCGTTGAACTCGTTGACCACCACGCGCAAATCGACCCCGGCCTCGGCCATCGCGGCCTTCAACGTTGCGGTGTGCTTGGCGCAGTAGTCGCAGGTCTGTGAAACGGTCAGCAGCACAACCTGTTTGCGGGTGCCCTTCGCGGCGTCGGCATCGTTGCTGCACCCAACGGCGATGGTCGCGACCAACGCCAGGCACACCAGTGCCAGCAGAGAACGCATCTTGTTAAACAAGTACATGATCATCCTTCTCGATCGTGGTGGAGACTCGTTCCAGCGCGCGGCCGACCAGTCGGTCCAGCGGCACGTCGAGCAGCAGGATGGCCAGCAAGATCACGCCGGATACCAGCTGGATGGCGGCCGTGGCGGCGCCGTGATAGCTCATGGCATTGCTCAAGACCGCGAGCAGCAGTGCTCCCGACACCACGCCGCCGAGTCGTCCCTTGCCGCCGGTGAGCGCAACTCCGCCGATGATGGCAGCGGTCACGGCTTGCAGGAGGAAGTTCAGGCTGTTCCCGGGCTGTCCTGCTGCCAGCGACAGCGCCTGCAGGGAGCCGGCGATCCCGGTGAACACGGCGCTGATAACGAATACGCTGATAAGCGCACGTCCCGTCGGTAGCCCGGAGAAGCGGGCGCGGTTGATGTCACTGCCGACCGCGCGGACAGTGACGCCGAACCAGGTTCGGTTCATCAGCACAAGGATCAGAACGATCAGGACCAGGGCGACGATGCTGCGCGGTGACAAGACGCCTGCCACGGCGTTATCGAGCCATAGGCCGAACTGGTAGTTGGGCATGGTGACCACGTCACCACCCGCGACCCAATAACTGAGACCCGTTGTCGCTACCAGCGTGCCGACGGTCACCGCCAGTGACGGCACCGAGAACCGCCAAGTCAAGTACCCGTTGAGCGCCCCGATCAGTGCCGAGACGATCAGCGCAGCAATGATTCCCACCGGTATCCCCGCGCTTTGGCCAAGCTTCACAGTGATCAGTCCAGCGAGTGGCAGCACGCCGGCGATCGATAGGTCGAACTCGCCGGCGATCATCACGACGGCCAGCCCACACGCCACCAGCGCCAGAGTGGAAAAGCTCTGTACGAGGGCGAACATGTTGCCTGTGTTGGTGTATCCCGGTGTGACCGCGATTGTGACCAGCAGCGCTATCAGGGCTGCACCCAGCGCGATCCAAGTCCGAATGTTCCAGTAGATGTTCACCATGGTGAGTTCACCGCTTTCCGGCAGTTACGGACTTCGTGGTGGCGCCGGTGACGACCACCGCGATCAGCACCAAGATGCCCTGGAAGATGAGTTGGTCTTCGTATGAAAGACCCATGAGGACAAGCATGTTGGCCAGCAATCCGACGAGAAATGCGCCCACCGCGGCGTTGAGCGGATTGCCGCGGCCACCCTTGACACTGATACCGCCGACGACGACCGCAATGATGGCGTCGAAACCGTAGCTCGCGCCGAGGGTGAGATTGCCCTGCCCGGACTCCGAGGCCAACAACGCTCCGGCGAGCGCGGCCAGAACGCCCGAGACAAGGAAGGCGCCGAGGACGCGGGGCCACGCACGCAGCCCGGCCACCGCGGCGGCCTTCTCGTTGAGACCGATCAGTGCCATCCCGCGGCCGGCGGTCGTGTAGCGATGCAGTGCCGCCGACACGCCGGCCACCACGACGAAGACGACCGCCTCGAGGGGAATGGCACCGAAGATCATGGTCGCGAACACCGAGGCGTCGCCGGCGCCGATGACGTTGAGTCCACCGGTGATCAGCTGTGCGATCCCCAAGATGATGGCGGACGCGGCGATCGTCGTGACGATCGGGTTGGTGCGAGCAATGCCCACCAGTACGCCTTGGGCCAGGCCTGTCGCCGCACCGAACGCCAGCGCCAGCAGCATCGCCGGCCACGGGCCCAGATGCAGTGATGCCGCGAAGATGATTGCCGATGTGGCCACCACCGCGCTCAGTGACAGCGAGAACATTCTTCCGACGATCGTGACCATGCTCAGTCCGACTGCGACGATCCCGACCAACGACACCGACAGCAGCAACGCCCGAAGATTGTTGGCGGTCGCGAAACCGGAGACGAAAATGCACGCGAAGACGAACAGCAGTGCCGTCACCGCGGTGATGGCACTCGGCCCAGTCAACGACGGCAGGGCGCGCAGTCGCGACCGCGAAGAGGTCGATGTGGGCGCGACACCCGCAGTCTGAGCCAGATTGAGTTGAGAAGTCATGCTGCCACTCCATGGAGGATTTCGGACAGGAGCTGCGCATCATCGACGCTCCTGGTGGGACGGTCGCCGACGATGCCGCCACGGAACATGGTGATCACTCGATCACCGAGCTCACGCAACTCGACAATGTCGCTCGAATAGACGATGACAGCGACGTTCTGGTGCGCGAGCGACCGGATCACTTTGTAGATCTCGGCCCGGGCCCCGATGTCGACGCCTCGCGTGGGTTCGTTGAGTACCAATACCTTTGGGGATGTCGCCAACGCCCGGGCGATCGCAATCTTCTGCTGATTACCGCCGCTGAGCGCACCGACAGGTGTGTTGATGCGCTTGGCATCGAAGGCGACCAGCGTGGAGTACTGCTTCGCGAGCGTCCGCTCCCGCCGGGCGCTGAGTAATCCCCGAGTCGAGATCCGCTCCAGCGCACCGGAACTGATGTTGCCCGATACTGGGTAGTCGAGGAACACGCCTTCCACGGTCCGGTCGGCGGAGACATACGCGACGCCGTCGGCCTGCGATGCCGGCCGGGAGTTCAGATGTACCCGATCCAAATCGATGTGTACCGATCCCGACGACACATGGGCAAGACCGGCGAGCGCACGGATGACCTGGTCGGCACCCGAGCCGATCTGGCCGAACACGGTCAACACCTCGCCGGCACGCACGGAGAACGACACATCGCTGAACTGATGAGCCGCCGCCAATCCCGTGACCGTGACCTGCCGTCGCTCCAATTCCGGCGGCAGACCTTCCACCGGTTCGGCCGCCTCGGCGGTGTGTTCGTGGCCGAGCATCATGGTCACGACCTCATCCATCGTGAACCTCGAGGTCAGACCTGACGCCACCACCTCGCCCGACCGCATGATCGTGATCCGGTCGGCAAGGGTGAACACCTCACCGAGCCGGTGGGTGATGTACACGATGCCGTGTCCCTGCCGGACCAGACTGCGGACGACCGAATGGACCCGCTCGATCTCGACATCGGACAACGTGGCGGTGGGCTCATCGAGGATCAGCACCTTGGCATCCGCATACAGACCGCGAGCGATTTCCAACAGCTGCCGCTGCGCCAGCGGCAGGGCCTCCACCGGCATGTCCAGGTCCAGATCGCCCAGACCGGCCGCATCGAGCGCAGACCGCAGTCCCGGTTCGAGCGCCTTGTGGTTGACGAACAGACGCCTGTTGTCGAACCGACTCATCTCCATGTTCTCGCGCACCGACATCTCCGGCACGACCGAAAGCTCCTGGAAGACCATCGCGACATCGAGCTCGCCCGCACGGGAACCGATCAGCTCACCCTCGTCGGCCGAGTGCACGCCGGCGATGATCTTCATCAACGTGCTCTTCCCTGCACCGTTCTCACCCAACAGTGCATGCACTTCGCCCCCATGGAACGCCATGGAGACGTTCTGGAGAGCTTTGGTGCCGCCGAAGGTCTTGCTGACCCCCACGACCCGCATCAGTGGGGCGTCGCCGACAACTGTCCGTGACACTTCAATCTCCTCGGTCGATGGTGTGTCTTGCATCACTGCAAGCGCTCGCATACAGAGTGGCTCTGCAAGCGCTTGCTGTCAAGGCGTTCCTAGAAACGATTGGCGAATGCCAGCTAGAGGGCTATATTTTCCCGACCGAGACCCGAGGTGCCGCGCCGATTAAGGGCGGACTTGTGCATGCGCTCGCATTCTTGATGCAGTTTGTCTAGTGTGCTTGTTAGCCGGTGTGAACCATGACTGAGGGAGCTGCATGCGCGCGCGATTAGAAGACGTGGCAAAGCTCGCGAATGTCCATCCGGCGACGGCTTCGCGTGCGCTCAACGAACACAGCCGCAAACTGGTCAGCCAGGACACCCTGCACCGGGTCATGAGCGCCGCCGAACAACTCAACTACCTGCCCAACAGCATGGCCCGGAGCCTCGCCAGTGCTCGCAGTTTCACCATCGGCGTGATCGTCGGCGACCTGACCGTCCCGGTGTTCGCGCAGTTGCTTCGAGGCATCGACGATGTGGCCTTGGCGGCGGGGTACTCCACGCTCATCGTCGACACCAACAACAACCGCCAACGGGAGCTCACCCACCTCCGCAACCTCGAGGCGCGTCGGGTGGACGGACTCATCGTGACAACCTCGACCGTCGGTGACCCCGACGGCTCGGCACGCTTCACCAAAGTCGCGCCGATAGTGAATCTGCTTCGCGCATCCGAAGATCCGTCCGAACCCGAGGTGATCAGCAACGACGAACTCGGCATGCGCTTGATCATCGACCACCTTGTCGGACTGGGCCATTCACGCATCGCAACGATCGTCGGACCACCGACGATCAGCACCGCGCTTGCGCGCGTGCGCGGCTACCGGACGGCCATGCACGAACACGGACTCGCTGTCGACGACAACCTGATCACCACCATCGACCACATCGACGCTGAACACGGCCGGACCGCGACCGCGCAACTCGTCCAGAATACGAACTGCACGGCGATCATCGGATTCAACGACCTCGTCACCTTCGGCGTCCTGAAAGAACTCCGGGAGCGCGGTATCGACTGCCCCGACGAGATCAGCGTCGTCGGCTACAGCGATGTGCCCACCGCAGCTTTGGTCTACCCACCGTTGACTACCGTGGCGGTCGACCACTACGAGATGGGTGCGGAGGCAGCGCGAATGCTTCTGGACATTCTCGGCGACCCCGGCCGCCACGTGGCACGATCCGTGCAATTGCCAGTCGAACTAGTCGTCCGTGAGTCGACTTCCGCGGCACGGCCCGCGCAGTCGAAACGAGTTCGTCGCCGCGCAGGCGATTGATCTCGGCGTCGAGGTCGTCGACGACGAGGCCGATACGGTTGCGGCCGGCTTCGCTGCTTGTCGGTCGGGTGGCGCGAGCGCCCGAACTGGCCGGTCCGAACAGTAAGAGCTGCAACGAGCCACGGACCACACAGCGGACGACGGCGCGGTCATGACGTTCCGCTCGCTAACAGCGAGTCAGACACCAGGCCAGCGACCTATCGGCACCCAATCATCCGCGATCTGTCCGCCAATATACGGCGGATATTTCGCGGTTTCGACACCGAGTCGGCTCGATCAAGATCACAGAAATAGGGCTTGACCTGCATGAATAGTGGTGGCCAGGGCCGGGATCGAACCGGCGACCTTCCGCTTTTCAGGCGGACGCTCGTACCAACTGAGCTACCTGGCCAGCTCCGCGAAGCGACAAAATACTTCTGGCACCCATGTATTGGGTGCCAGTCGCATCGCTTGCGACCCTGACGGGACTCGAACCCGCGACCTCCGCCGTGACAGGGCGGCGCGCTAACCAACTGCGCCACAGGGCCTTGCTGTACTGCCTATTACTTCTCTACTGCGTCGTACTGCCACTGGTCTTGCAACCGTACCCCCTACGGGATTCGAACCCGCGCTACCGCCTTGAAAGGGCGGCGTCCTAGGCCGCTAGACGAAGGGGGCCCGCCGGATTACTCCGACCAGTTCCCCCCAACGGCTGTCCGTTGGGAGCGAGGATAGCTTAGGACAGACGTTCAACTATTCCCAAATCGCCTGGCCAGGCTCATAAACGATGCGTCAGCGGAGGTCTTCTTCGTGCGCAGAATCCTGCCATCCGCAGCGCTTGAAGTTCGCCCACCACTGCGGGGTCGCACTCGCTTCGACGATCATCTCGAGCGTCTCCTCGAAGAGCTCCCTGATGTCTTCGGGACGAGCGAGCAGATCGCTCATGTAGCGCTGGCCCGCCAACGCCGCTCCGAGCACTCGAGTGAATTTCGCCACATCCACGTCGGGCCGGAGGTCGCCGCGCTCCTTGGCGCGCTCGGCGAGGACATTGCCGACCTGCCCCCAGCCCGACGCCGCGCCCGACTGCACATCCGCATAGAAGTCCGGTTCCACAATGAGTCGGTACTCGGCCCGCAGCACAGCTTCGAGCTGGAAGCGCAGCCCGATCTCGTCCACGATGCCGTGCAGAATCTCGAGCGGTTCGAGATCGGTGCGAGCCAACCAGCGGTCGGTGGTCTGCTTGTAACGGATCATCGCGTCGCGCATCACCGCACGTGCCAGGTCTTCCTTCGAACCGAAGTGAAAGTACATCGCGCCTTTGGTGGCGTTCGACCGTTCGAGGATCTGATTGAGCGATGCAGCGGTGTATCCACTTCTCGCGAATTCGACCGCCGCCGATTCGACTATTGCCGCGCGCGTGCGCCGCGCGCGTTCCTGCTGCCCTGACATGGCCCCTCTTGCCTCTCATGGCCCCCGAGCATGGATTCTGTATCAGAATCGCGAAGTCGGCCACGCCGTGTGACATTCCGCGCTCCCTGCAGGACTCATGCGGGAACGGAATTGACTGGCGCGCAAGAACACACCGTTTGGTATGCTTCGCCAATCTCGGGTGCGCCTCAGGGGTGCGCACCCGAGATCCTTACTCTCTTCGAGTCGGCTTCGCTGCCCCATCGCAGGGGCGTCAGAGCCAGTCGCGCCGCCGGAACATGATGTACAGCCCACCGCCGAGCGCAAGGAGCAGCGCGGCGGAAAGCCAGAATCCGAACTTGTCGCCGTACCCCGGGAACGGGACGTTCTGCCCGAAGTAACCGGTGATTCCGGTGGGGATCGCGATGATCGCGGCCCAAGCGGTGAGCTTTTTCATGATCTCGTTGAGCGAGTTGCCCTGCATCGACAGGCTCGTTGCCAGGATCGACTCGATCGAGTCGCGCTGCCCGTCGATCCGCTCCGAGGCGCGGATCGCATGCTCGTACACATCCTGCAAATAGGTCTGTATCTCCGGCGCCGCCTGATGCGCACCGCCGCGCCCGATGACGGCGAGCACCTCCGAGGTGGGCAGCACGACCCGGGCCAGCGCCGCCACCGCCCGGCGCAGCGTGAAGGTGTTCACCTGCACCTCACGTCCGGGTCCCGAACCGTCGAGCAGGTCGTCCTCGACCGCGAGGATCTGCTCGTCGAGATCGTCGAGCGCATCGAGATAGCCCTCGACCATCTGGTCGAGGAGGGTGAACAGCAGGAACGGGACACCATGCCCGGCGAGCTCGGGGTTGTCGTCACATTCGTCGAGCACCTCGGCGATCGGGAAGCCGGGACCCGAACGAATCGTCACCAGCTCCCGCTCGAACAGCAGGACCGCGACGTCGGTGGTGGAAAGTCGCCGGGTCGCGGCGTCGAACGACGCGGCGCGCAGGTGCACGATGCGGTGGTCGGCGAACCGCATGAGCCGCGGCCGACCTCGATTGGACATGGCACTTTCGAGCGCAATGCGGTTCACCTCGACGTCACCGCCGATCGCCGGGGCGATCGCGGCGAACTCGGTCGGCGTCGGGGCCAGCAGATCGAGCCAGACCACGGCATCGGTGTCGCGGCGGTAGCGCTCGAGCTCGGCCACGGGCAGGTTCTCGGCGACGAGCGCGCCGTGCCGGTAGACCCGACTGTGCACGACGGCGCCGGCGTCGGGGTCTTTACCGGACGCTCCGGTCGTCACCGGATCCTGCGTCACCACACCCACTCCCTCCGTCGTCGGGTCGTTTCGCCATACCCGGCACCGTCGATCGTCACACGGACGGAGCCTCGCTCGGCGATTTCACAGCACACCGGGAGTCGGTGTCCCGAGCGCGAAATCGGCCGTTACACTCAAGCGTCCACGCCCCTATAGCTCAGTTGGTAGAGCTACGGACTTTTAATCCGCAGGTCCCAGGTTCGAGCCCTGGTGGGGGCACCAGCAAGCGCACGCGCCGCTATTCGGCGTCCTCTTCTTCGATGATCCGGGCAAGTTTGCGCGGCGCCACGAGGGTGTACGACGTCCTGATCCATTCCCGGATCTGCACCCACCGTTGCTCGGATGCGTTCGACGCGATCTTCAGATTGACCCAGCCGTGCCGGCCCAGTCCGTAGGCGGTCGGGTCGGCGTCCGACTCGGTGGCAACAACGGCCTCGGCTTCGGATTTGCCCAATTTGAACGACAGCGACGTGGCCGACCGATCGGCGAATACGAAGTTCTTTCCGCGCACCCGGAATGTCGGGTGACCGTCCCATGCCTCGACGTCGACGCGCTGCGCCTCGGGCAATTCGGCGGCGATTAGTTCGAGACGACTCATGTTGTCGCTCACCTGCGAAAATCCTCTCCAACCGGCGTGTGCGGAGGACCTGGGCGGCACCCTCTCGTACAATTGTTGGCCGTAACGCTTTAGGCGCACGAGCGATGTTGCCCGAGTGGCGCGGAATGCTCGAAGTACCCGCGGATGCGGATAAGGTCGCTTACTCGGAAACCTACTCTGACGTAGGCTGACCACGAGCCAGCCCATGTACGGACGAGAATTGGAAGATCGAGGGGCTTGATAAATGGTGCGAGATCTCACACAACTAGAGCTGCTCACCGAGCTGGCGCCGGTTGCGGAGGAGAACGTCAACCGGCACATCTCGATGGCAAAGGAATGGCACCCACACGACTACGTCCCGTGGGACGAGGGCCGCAACTTCGCGGCAATGGGTGGCGCTGACTGGGATCCGGAGCAGTCCCGGCTCAACGAGGTCGCCAAGGCCGCGATGATCACCAACCTGCTTACCGAGGACAACCTGCCGTCCTATCACCGCGAGATCGCGGAGAACTTCTCCCGCGACGGCGCGTGGGGTACCTGGGTCGGCCGCTGGACCGCCGAGGAGAACCGGCACGGCATCGTGATGCGTGACTACCTGGTGGTCACCCGCGGCGTCGATCCCGTCGCGCTCGAGCAGGCCCGCATGGAGCACATGACCAACGGCTTCGCCTCGCCCGCCGGCGTGGATGCGGCCTTCCTGCACTCCGTGGCGTACGTGACCTTCCAGGAACTCGCCACTCGCGTCAGCCACCGCAACACCGGCAAGGTCTGCGAGGACCCGATCGCGGATCGAATGTTGCAGCGCATCGCGGCCGACGAGAACCTGCACATGATCTTCTACCGCAACATGTGCGCAGCGGCGCTGGACCTGGTGCCCGACCAGGCCCTGGAGGCGATCGACCTGATCGTGGAGAATTTCCAGATGCCCGGCGCCGGGATGCCGAACTTCCGACGCAACGGTGTGCTGATGGCCAAGCACGGCATCTACGACTTGCGCCAGCACCTCGAAGAGGTCGTGATGCCGGTGCTGCGCAAGTGGCGGATCTTCGAGCGCGAGGACTTCACCGCCCGTGGCGAGCAGACCCGCGAGCGGCTGGGCAACTTCCTGGGCAAGCTTGAGAAGGACGTCATCAAGTTCGAGGAACAGCGCGACCGGATGCTGGCGCGCGAAGCCAAGAAGCGCGAGCAGCAGGCTTCCTGAGTTCATCGACGCGAGAGCCCCGCACAGTCATCATCGTGCGGGGCTCTCGCGTTGTCCGAGGCAACTGCCGCGACCACGTAAAATCTCCATCGTTATGACTCTTCGCATCGGCTCGCTCGAACTCGCCAGCCCCGTCGTCCTCGCGCCGATGGCCGGCGTCACCAACGTCGCGTTCCGCACTCTGTGTCGTGAACTCGAGGTCGCACGGGCCGGTAGCGTGTCCGGCCTGTACGTCTGCGAGATGGTCACCGCTCGCGCGCTCGTCGAGCGCCAGCCCGCGACGCTGCACATGACGACCTTCGCACCGGACGAGACACCGCGGTCGCTGCAGCTGTACACCGTGGACCCACAGACCACCTACGACGCGGCGAAGATGATCGTCGACGAAAACATGGCCGACCACATCGACATGAACTTCGGCTGCCCGGTCCCGAAGGTCACCCGCAAGGGCGGTGGGGCGGCGCTGCCGTACAAACGCACGCTGTTCGGCCAGATCGTCGGAGCCGCGGTGAAGGCGACCCAGGGCACGTCCGTCCCGGTGACGGTGAAGTTCCGCGTCGGGATCGACGACGAGCACCAGACCCACCTCGACGCCGGCCGGATCGCCGCCGGCGAAGGCGCCGCCGCCGTCGCGCTGCATGCGCGTACGGCCGCGCAGCGCTACTCCGGAACCGCGGATTGGTCGCAGATCGCCCGGCTGAAGGAACATGTGACGGATATCCCCGTACTCGGCAATGGGGACATCTTCGCCGCCGAGGACGCGGTGCGGATGATGCGCAAAACCGGGTGCGACGGGGTCGTCGTCGGCCGCGGTTGCCTGGGCCGACCTTGGCTGTTCGCCGAGCTCGCCGCGACCATGCGCGGCGAACCGGTGCCGACGCCGCCAAACCTCGGCGAGGTCAGCTGCATCATCCGTCGTCACGCCGAACTCCTCGCCGATCACCACGGCGAGGACAAAGGCATGCGTGAGCTGCGCAAACACGTCGCCTGGTACTTGCGCGGATTCCCCGCCGGATCGGATCTGCGCAGTGCCATGGCACTGGTGTCCACGCTCACCGAACTCGACGCATTGCTCGCGCAATTCGACCCGACCGTGCCGTTCCCGCCCGACGCTGAAGGACCACGTGGCCGGCAGGGTTCACCGGCGAAAGTCGCGCTGCCCGACGGCTGGCTCGACGACCCGGAGGACTGCCTCGTGCCCGCCGGTGCGCACCTCATGCATTCGGGCGGCTGAGCCGCAGACCGCACCTCTCCGGCGATTCCAAAATGGAGCGCCGAGTTGAAATCGTTATCATTGCTCCGGGCCCCTGGACCGCGGATACGCGTTCGATGGGGGGCAGGACGCGGATTCGGCGAGAGGCAAGGTTCCAACGGTGGGTGACGACAACCCCTCGCCCCCGTCGGGGCAGGACAGCCCCGCCCCTTGGGAGCGCTATTTCAACGAGTCCACCGCCGACGACACGACTACTCCCGTAGCGGGCAGTAGCGGATCCGACGACCACGGCCCACCGCCGGATCGCGAGGAACCGCCGGCCGAATCCCCTCGCGAACGTTTGCGCCGACGACTGCGGCCACCGCGCCGAGCCCGTGGCGGCGGTCCCTCCACCACCGAGCGTCTCTCGGTTGCCGAGATCGTCGAGAAGGTTGCCGAGGAGAGCGGCACCGTCGACGTTCGTCCCGGAGATCGCACGCACTCCTCGACTCCGCAGCATGCGGCCAACACCGCTACCCCCAGTGCGGCCGCCACCCACAGCGAGACCGCTGCCCAGTCCGAGGCAGCCAACGCAGCTGCCGATACGGTGCTGTTTCCGCAGTCCGCCGACCTCGCCTCCGCCGAGACCGAGCAGCTGCCCAGGCCGTCCGCACCGCCGCTCGCCCAGCCCCAGGTGGTCGGCGCTCCGGACGCCGCGGACCGGCCCCGACTGACCCGCCTGACCCTGAACCGGCAGCGCCGCCGTCGGCGTGCGACCGCGGCCGGCCGTGTCGTCATGGCGCTCGTGGCGATTGTGACGCTCACCGCCACCGGCATTGTCTGGGGCTATCTACGCTCCACGGACAACGGGTTCGAACAGGTCGCCGCGCTCGACGAACAGTCGGCCGACGTCGTCGATCCGATCGGTCAGACCGGTGACGAGACCTATCTGATTGTCGGCACCGACACCCGTGCCGGGGTGAACGCGGAAATCGGCGCCGGTACCACCGACGACGCCGCGGGCGCCCGCTCCGACACTGTCATGCTGGTCAACATCCCCGCGGATCGCAGCCGCGTGGTCGCGGTCTCGTTCCCGCGCGACCTCGACGTCAGCCGCCCGTCCTGCGAGGGCTGGGACAACGACACCGGTACCTACACCGGCGAGATGTACCCGTCCGCGGACAACGAGAAGCTGAACGGCACGTATGCGCTCGGCGGGCCGAAGTGTCTGGTGAAGGTGATCCAGAAGATCTCGGGCCTGAAGATCGGGCACTTCGTCGGCATGGACTTCTCCGGATTCGAGTCGATGGTGAACGAGGTCGGCGGCGTGCAGGTGTGCACCCAGACCCCACTGGAGGACGGCGAACTCGGCACCGTGCTACCGATCCCGGGCAACCAAACCGTGGACGGCAGGACGGCGCTGAACTATGTGCGGGCGCGGCACGTCGAGTCGGAGGGCAATGGCGACTACGGCCGGATCAAGCGTCAGCAGCGGTTCCTGTCGTCGTTGTTGCGTTCGGTGCTGTCGAACAAGGTGTTGCTCGATCCGGGCAAGCTCAACGGCTTCATCAACGCGTTCACCAGGGACACTTTCGTCGAGAAGGTCACCACCAAGGATCTGCTGATGCTCGGCAAGTCGTTGCGCAACGTCGATGCCGGCGCGGTCACCTTCCTCACCGTCCCGACCGGGGGCACCACCGACTGGGGCAACGAGATCCCCCGCACCGACGACATCCATGCGATTTTCACCGCGATCATCGACGACGAGCCGCTGCCCGGCGAGGAACGCGCACCCGCGGTGACATCGAGTACGACTTCGAGCTCGACCGCTTCGCCCACGCCCGAGCCGAAGCGGCTCGCGGTCGACCCGGAGTCGGTGTCGGTGCAGGTGTCGAACGGGTCTGGCGTCGCGGGTACCGCCACGACGGCGGCAAACGATCTCGGCTCGTACGGTTTCGGCATCTACAGCGTCGGCAACTATTCGTCCGGCACCCGCAGCACTACCCAGGTGTACTACTCGGCGGGACACGAAAGCGAAGCGGCCACGGTGGCCTCGGCGATTCCGGGTGCGGTTGCGGTGCCGAAGGCCGGCCTCGGCAGCATCGTCGAACTGGTGCTCGGTTCGGACTACTCCGGCACGACGATGGCACCGACCCCGGCCGGGGACGAACTGCCGTCCTCGACCACCCGATCTGCCACCTCGACGTCGGATGACTCGACGCCGACGACCACCCAGCTGCCGTCGGACTTGGACGTCACCAATGGCGCCGACGACAAATGTGCCTGATTTGCCCGGTAGTAGCCCACGATCGACGGCAGGGGTTCATTCGCTATTCATCCTGCCAAGGTGAAGAGCGTGACACCCATCGGTAAGCTGTCGTATCATGCGCGTCGCTTATAACGAGAACATGAGCCAGCTCGCGGCGGTGCTCGGCCAGATGGCCGACATCGCGGGCGTGGCCATGGACAAGGCCACACAGGCACTCCTCCAGGCCGATCTGTCTCTGGCCGAGCAGGTGATCACGGACTACGACGAGATCTCGGCACTCACCCAGCAGGCCGAGGAGCGCGCTTTCGCCCTGCTGGCCCTGCAGGCGCCGGTGGCGGGCGACCTGCGGGCGATCGTCAGTGGGATTCAGATCGTGGCGGACGTGGACCGAATGGGCGCGCTCGCGCTACACATCGCCAATATCGCCCGCAGGCGCCATCCGAACCATGTCCTGCCCGAAGAGGTGAACGGATACTTCGCCGAGATGGGTCGGATCGCGGTCGCCCTCGGCGCGGCGGCCAAGGAAGTCATCGAAACGCGCGACCCCGAGCGCGCCGCCCGCATCGCGGTCGAGGACGAGGCAATGGACGACCTGCACCGGCACCTGTTCACCGTGCTGATGGACCGGGAATGGCGCCACGGGGTAGCCAGCGCCGTCGACATCACCCTGCTGGGGCGGTTCTACGAGCGCTTCGCCGACCACGCCGTCGAGGTCGGTCGCCGAGTCATCTTCCTCGCCACCGGCGAATTGCCTTCCGAGGCCGACGAAGCGAAGGGCCTCACCCCGCGCTGACCGGTCCAGCCACCAGACACAAAAAAAGGCGCCCCGCATTCGCGGGGCGCCTTTTTTGTCGCTCGATCAGCCGAAGCGGCCGGAGATGTAATCCTCGGTCGCACGCTTGGACGGGTTGGAGAACATCTTCTCGGTGTCGTCGATCTCGATGAGCCGGCCCGGCTTACCGGTGGCCTCGAGATTGAAGAATCCGGTCTGGTCGCTGACCCGGGCCGCCTGCTGCATGTTGTGGGTGACGATGACGATCGTGTATTCCTTCTTGAGTTCCTGCATCAGGTCCTCGATCGCCAGCGTCGAGATCGGATCGAGCGCCGAGCACGGCTCGTCCATCAGCAGCACGTCCGGCGACACCGCAATGGCACGCGCGATGCACAGCCGCTGCTGCTGCCCACCGGACAGGCCACCACCTGGCTTGTCCAAGCGGTCCTTGACCTCGTTCCACAGGTTGGCGCCACGCAGCGAGCGCTCGGCGAGCTCGTCGAGCGTGCCCTTGTTCCGCACACCCTGCAGTTTCAAGCCGGCCACCACGTTGTCGCGAATCGACATGGTGGGGAAGGGATTCGGGCGCTGGAACACCATGCCGATGGTGCGCCGCACGCCGACCGGGTCGACGTTCGAGGCATAGATGTCCTCGCCGTCGAGCAGCACCGCACCCTCGGCACGCGCCCCCGGCGTCACCTCGTGCATGCGGTTGAGCGTGCGCAGCACCGTCGACTTACCGCAGCCGGACGGACCGATGAATGCGGTGATGCTGCGCGGGGGCACCGACAGCCCGACGTCGGCGACGGCGTGGAAATCGCCGTAGTAAATATTGACGTCCTTGAGATCGAGACGCTTTGCCATCAGTGCTCCAAAGAATGTGCGAGGTTGACGAAAGAAGTGGCTATCATTTGCGCACCGTGGAATAGTGCCCGATGACTTTCGCGATGATATTGAGAATTGCCATCAATAGAATCAATGTCAGCGCCGCTCCCCAGGTGCGGGCCTCACCGGCCGCGGTGGGGTTGTTCATCTCCGCCACCATCACACCCGGCAGCGTGCCCATCTCACCCGACATCATGTCGAAATTGATGAAGGGCGCGTACCCGACCAGGATCAGCAGCGGCGCGGTCTCACCGAGCACACGGGCGACGGCGAGCATGACGCCGGTGATGATGCCCGGCAGCGCGGTGGGCAGCACGATTCGGACGATCGTCTTCCACTTGGGCACACCCAACGCGTAGGACGCCTCCCGCAGATCCTGCGGCACGATCCGCAGCATCTCCTCGGTGCTGCGGATCACCACCGGCACCATGAGCAGCACCAGTGCGAGCGATACAGCGAAGGCGGACTTGGGGAATCCGAACGTCGCGATCCACAGCGCGTAGATGAACAGCGCCGCGACGATGGACGGCACGCCGGAGAGGATGTCCACCATGAACGTCGTGGTCCGCGCCATCCGTCCGCGCCGGCCGTACTCGACGAGGAAGATCGCGACGAAGATACCCAGCGGGATGGCAATGATCGAGCAGACCAGCCCCTGCAGGATGGTGCCGATCAGGGCGTGGTAGATGCCGCCGCCCTCGGCGGAGGCCGACATTCCGCTGAACGAGTTCGTGAACCAGGTCGGGCTCAGCAGCGACGGCAGGCCCTTCACGATCACGGTGCCGATCACCCAGATCAGCGGGATCAGCGCGATCACGACGGAGATGGTGATGAGTCCGGTCGCCAGCCAGTTCGACGTGCGCCGACGGCCGCCGACCCCCTGGAAGGTCGACCTCTTGATCGGTCGCTGAAGCTCGAGGTCGCTCGTGGTCATCCGTCCGCCTTCCGCGACACCACGGCCCGCGCGGAAGCGTTGACCAGGAACGTGAGCAGGAACAGCACCAGACCAGCCGCGATGTAGGCACCGGCCTGGATGTCGTTGTTGAACTCGGCGTAACCGAGCGCGATCTTCGACGCGATCGTCGAGCCACCGTCGAACAGCGACCAGCTGAACGCCTGCGAGGTGGTGCGCAGGATCATGTAGAGCGCCATCGTCTCGCCGAGCGCGCGGCCGAGGCCGAGCATCGAGCCGCTGATATAGCCGGATCGACCGAACGGCAGCACCGTCATTTTCATGACTTCCCACCTGGTCGCACCGAGCGCGAGCGCCGCCTCGATATGGAAGACCGGAGTCTGCGAAAACACCTCGCGGGACACGGCGGTGATGATCGGCAGGATCATCACGGCGAGCACGATGCCGGCGGTGAAGATTGTGCCGCCGCCGGCGACCGAACTCGACCCGTCGGCGAAGAACGGGATCCAGGAGAGGTTCTCGTTGAGCCACACCGCGAACGGGGCGATCGCCGGCGCGAAAACGAGGAGACCCCACAGGCCGTAGACGATCGACGGCACCGCGGCGAGCAGGTCGATGGTGTACGCGAGCGGTCTGCGCACCCGGGCCGGCGCGTAGTGGCTCAGGTACAGCGCGATGCCGAGCGACACCGGCATGGCAAGCAGGAGCGCGAACGCCGAGACGAACACGGTGACCTGGAACAGGTCCAGCACACCGAAGGCCATCTCGTTGATATTGGTGGTGTTCCACTCACGGCTGGTGAGGAAGCTCACCTGGTTGCGCTGCAGCGCCGGGATCGCCCGCCAGATCAGGAACACGCCGATCGCAGCGATGATCGCGGTGATCAGCGCTGCCGATCCGGTCGCGAGCCCGCTGAAGATCCGATCGCCCGGCCGGACTACCCGCCCCGAGGTCTTTGTCGCGATCGTGGCCCCCTTGGGTTCGCGGCCGGGTGAGTCGGGTGCCCCATGGGCGCCGCCTCCGCCCTCGTCGGAGGCGGCGCTCGAGGACACCCGCTTGGATGGCGCGTCAGTCATGCGCTCACGGTTCCTGTCGTTGGTAAATGGTATGGCGAGAATGCGGAACGGGCACGGTCAGTCGCCGCATTCCGCACCCTCATCGTGACCTACTGGCCGAGCGACGAAATGGAGGCGTTGACCGTCTCCTTGAACGAATCCGGCAGCGGCACGTAGCCGAGGCTCTCGAGATCCTGTTGTCCCTCGTTCGCCGCGCTGGTCAGGAACGACTGCACTGCGGCGGTGGTCGCCTCGTCGTAGCCCTTCGAGCAGACGATCTCGTAGGTCGCCAGGATCAGCGGGTAGGCACCGGCCTCGGTCGTGGCGTAGGTGGTCTTCAGGTCGAGCGCGAGATCCTTGCTCCCCGGGGTCTTGAACGGGGTCTTCTCGATCGCCTTGCTCGCGGTCTCGGTGGACACCTCGACCGGTCCGCTACCGGTGTCGATCTGGGCGGAGTCCAGCTTGTTCTGGTCGGCGAAGGACTTCTCGACGTAGGTGATCGAACCCGGGGTCGTGGCCACCCCCTGCGCGACACCGGCCGAGCCCTTGGCGCCCTGTCCAATACCGCCCTTGAAGTCGGAGCCGGCGCCCGTTGTCCAAGCGCCATTCGAGGCCGCCGTCAGGTACTGCTGGAAGTTGTCGGTGGTACCCGAGGAGTCGGACCGGAAGAACACCACGATGTCGGTGTCCGGCAGGGTGGTGCCGCTGTTCAGCGCAGCGATGGCCGGGTCGTTCCACTTCTTGATCGTGCCGTTGAAGATCTTCGCAGCGACGTCACCGTTGAGCACCAGATTGTCGACGCCGTCGATGTTGTAGGCCAGCGACACCGGTCCGAAGACGAGCGGCAGGTTCCACGCGTCATTGCCGGCGCAGCGCTGCTTCGCGGCCGCGGCCTGATCGTCCTTGATCGCCGAGTCGGAACCCGCGAAGTCGATCTGGTTGGCGATGAACTGAGTGCGGCCGTCACCGGAACCGCTCGGGTTATACGCGACGTTGACCGTCTTGCCCTTGCCGCTGCACACCGCGATGTAGACGGAGGTGAACGCGTCCATCGCGTTCTTCTGCGCGGAGGATCCGGCGCCGGACAGTTTGTCCTTGCCTTCGCACGTCGCCGTCGAGCTCGACGTGTCCGATGTGTTCGACGCGCTGTTGTTGTCACTGCCACAGCCTGCAAGCGCGATCGCGCTGAGCGCGATCGCGCCGATGAGGGCGCCGCTGCGCTGGAATTTCACCGATGTCCTCCGAATTGTCTCTTACTCGTTGGCTCGCCTGGCAAATTGTCGAGCCCCGGATATTCGACCCACGACCGAATACCGGGCGGCGTCGCCGCCCAGGTCAAGGTATGGGGGCTCGGTGGACGAATAGCCCCTTAGTGGTGAACGCGAAATGAACAAACCTGGCCGGTCTGTCCAATCAGACTGGGCGGTCCGCCGCAGCGTTTATAACCGCATCGCTCGGCGCGGCGTATGCCATGTCGACGGCGTGGCGGACGAACCCGAGCCGGTCGTAGGTGTGCAGCGCGGCGAGGTTGTCGCCTTCGGTGTAGAGCAGCACCGTCGTGAGCCCACGCACCCGAAGATGGTGCAGGCCGGCGAGCGTGAGCAGGCGGCCGAGCCCCCTGCCCTGAGCGGCCGGGTCGATGCCGACCACGTACACCTCGCCGAGCGGCTCCGCACCGGTGTGCACCTTTGTCCAGTGAAAACCGAGCATCGAACCGGGCGTGCCCTGCTCGGCAGCGGGGTCCTCGGCGATGAACAGGCCGAGCGGGTCGAACCAGGACTCGGCCCGGCGCGCGGCCACGTCCGCCTCGGTCCAGCCGCCCTGTTCGGGATGCCAGTCGAAAGCGGCATTGTTGACCCGCAGCAACTCGGCATCGTCGGCCGGTCCGGCGTAGGTGCGCAGCCGCACACCCTCGGGGATGACGAGTTCGGGCAGTTCGCCGGCGGATTCGGTGCGGCGCAGTTGTAGCAGCTCACGGACGGGCGCGAGGCCGAGCTTGGCGGCCACCCGGCGGGCCGGGGGCAGGTCGCCATGAGCCCAGACACGGACTCCCGCTTCATCACCCGCATCCAGTGCCGCTGCGACGAGTTCGGTTCCGATGCCGCGTCCGCGCAGGTCCGGATGCACGGCGGCCTCGATCATCGCCGGATGCTCGCCGTGACCTGGAACAAAATTCGCGTACCCGGCGACACGGTCATCGACCAGGTGCACCAAATGCCGGGAGCCGGACCCGCCGGTGAGCGAAAGCACGACGGCCTCGGATACCGGCGCGACACCGTCGATTGCCGTCGCGTTCTCGATCAGACCGGTGATGTCCGCGGCGTCGGCAGTGGACAGCGCTTCGAACCAATCCACGCTCAGCCGGCCGTCCCGTTCGCATGGGACAGTTCGACGCCGTCGTCGTCCGTGTTCAGGTGCGCCGCGCCGGCCGAGCCGCCGTCCAGCGAATCCACCCCGTCGGCGTCCTCGCCCTCGAAAACGGGGGCGGGCGCGTCGACCTTGGCGCTGCGGCTCGGCCGCACGGCCTTGTAGCCCACGTTGCGGACCGTGCCGATCAGTGACTCGTACTCCGTGCCGAGCTTGGCGCGCAACCGCCGTACGTGCACGTCCACCGTGCGGGTGCCGCCGAAGAAGTCGTAGCCCCACACCTCCTGCAGCAGCTGCGCTCGGGTGAACACCCGGCCTGCGTGCTGGGCGAGGTATTTCAGCAGCTCGAATTCCTTGTAGGTGAGGTCGAGCGGCTTGCCGCGCAACCGCGCGGTGTAGGTGCCCTCGTCGATGACCAGCTCGCCGAGGGTGATCTTGCCGGTGTTCTCCGCGGCCGCCATGCCGCCGCTGCGGGCCACCAGCAGCCGCAACCGCGCATCGATCTCGGCAGGTCCGGTGCCGGGCAGCAGGATGTCGTCGACACCCCAGTCCGCATTCACTGCGACCAAGCCACCTTCGGTCAGCACCGCCACCACTGGCACAGCCGAACCGGTACTCCCGAGCAGACGACACAGGCCACGCGCGGCGGCAAGGTCGGTGCGGGCATCCACCAACGCCACGTCCGCGGCACCGGCCTCGAGCAGGGACGAGACCTCGCTCGGTGCCGGACGAACGTTGTGCGCCAGCAGGGTTAGGGAGGGCAGTACAGAATCAGGATTCGGGTCCGAAGTCAGCAGGAGCAGCTCCATGGCCTCTCCCATCTCGCCAGGTACGGCGCATCTGGTGGTGCGAGGCGCCACGCGCTTTCGCACGCCTCACATCGTCGTTACCGTGCGACGGCGGACAGGTAACACGTACTTACGCCCACAGATTAGCGTGCTACCCGCCGTCACACGCTGATCGGATGGGTGTCGTCACATAGATCGGATACACCGGGTCACGGGGCGACCCGGTAAGAATGGACGGCGTGCGCAGACTCGTCATCGCCCTCTTATGCCTCGCCGGCGTGGCGGTGATCGTCGATTTCGGCGCCGCGGCGTACGCCGAATACCGAGTATCGCGTGCGCTGCGGATCGGCGCAGACCTGTCCGCCGACCCGTCGGTGATCTTCCACGGTTTCCCGTTTCTCACCCAGGCCGCCCGGGGTGACTATCGCGACGTGGAGATCCGCGCGCAGGGGCGCAGGCCGGACGCCACCGGCGAGACCGTCGTCGAGGCATCGCTGGAGGGTGTCTCGATTCCGCCGCGCAGCCTCATCGACGGGGACGTCCGCGCGGTCCCGGTAGAGCGCCTGTCCGGCCGGATCCGGATCGAGGCCACCGAACTGGGGCAGCTCCTCGGCATCCCCGACCTGCAAATCTCCGCACCACCGGCGGATAAGTCGGACGGCACCGGCGGGTCGGGAGGCTCGGGTCGGACCACCAACGGTGCGACCGTATTGACCGGGACGGTGCCGGTGAACGGCGTGCCGACCCGGATCAGCGTGCGCGCCGACCTGGTCATCGATGGCAACCAGGTTCGGTTGGTGGCCGGCGACTATTACTACGGGCCCGACGACGATCGATCCGACCGGCTCGGCCTCGAAGTGGCCCGCCCGGCGGTGCTGCAACAATTCAGCCGGATACTGGACACCAGGCAGCTGCCGTTCGGTGTCGTGCCGACCAGGGTCGCCGCCGAGGGCTCGCAGATCGTCATCGAAGGCACCGGCGAACACATCACCATCGATTTGGACCAATTGCAGAAGCCATGACCGAACTGATCATTCTCCTCGTCGTACTCGTCGCGGCGCTCGCCGTCGGACTGTTCGTGCGCGCTCGCGCCGGGAAGGTCCGCGATGTGCGGCCGGACGGTGCGGCGCCCGCGCGCCGTGCCGAACTGCTTACGGAGGTCGGCGTCGCTCCCGGCGTCCCGACCGTGCTGCACTTCTCCGCCGACTGGTGCGGGCCGTGCGCCGCGGTGCGCCGGGTCGTCGGTAGCGCGATCGCGGACCTGTCGACTTCGGCGTCCCCGCCCGTCGAGGTCGAACTCGATATCGACCGCCACCCGGTGATCGCCAAGGAACTCGGCGTGCTGTCGCTGCCGACCACCTTCATCTTCGACGCGGACCTCACCGAGCGGTTCCGCATCTCGGGTGTCCCGGCCGCGAACGACCTGCGCTCCGCATTGGCCCCGCTGACCGTCTGAATCGACCACCCAAAAGCCTGTCGGCGTTACCGAGTTACAGCTCTGAGCTGGGCAAACAACACCGATAGTTATCTTCGCCGCATTTTTCGGTAGACTGCCCGACGTGCAACCCATCGAGCTCATGCTCACCCGACGCCGCACAGTGGATCTGTGCCGGCTCGGTGGTTGTTGTTGCCTCTGCCGCTGATCGCCTCGGCGTTCGATTCGGATCGCGCTCGCTGATTCCGAAGTTCACGAATGCGTCGGCGATTCGATGCGCGTCCTTCCGACGCAGTCCCCGGCCCATAGCCCATCCGCGCAGGAGCATCCACGTGTCCGTCACCTCAAACACCGACACCACCGTGTCGACCGAACAGGTCGATGTCCGCGGTCCACGGTTCGCGGCCTGGCTCACCACCGCCGTGCTCGTCGCCGTGCTGGTGACCGCAGCTTTCGCGCCGCCCGTCGCCGTGATCTTGCTCGCGATCCAGACCGTGGTGTTCGCCCTCGGCGCCTTCCTCGGCCCGCGCCGCAGCCCGTACGGCCGGATCTTCGCGACGGTCGTCGCACCGCGGATCGGCCCCGCGACCGAGCGCGAGCCGATCGCGCCACTGAAATTTGCCCAGCTCGTCGGCTTCGGCTTCGCCGCCGCCGGCCTGATCGCTTTCCTCGCCGGGGCGCCGACCGTCGGCGTGATTTTCGCCGGGTTCGCGTTGTTCGCCGCGTTCCTCAATGCCGCGTTCGGCATCTGCCTCGGCTGCCAGATCTACCCGCTCGTCGCGCGGTTCCGGACCCCCGCAACCGCGTAATAACTCGACAAACCCGCTATACCGCAGGAAAACACGAAAGGAACACCAATGGCTCGCTCCGACGTCCTGGTCTCCGCAGACTGGGCCGAGCAGAACCTGACCGCGCCGAAGACAGTTTTCGTCGAGGTCGACGAGGACACTTCGGCCTACGACGGCGGCCACATCGAGGGCGCCATCAAGCTCGATTGGAAGAAGGACCTGCAGGACCAGGTTCGCCGCGACTTCGTCGACCGTGAGCAGTTCTCCGACCTGCTGTCCTCGCGCGGCATCGCGAACGACGACACCGTCGTCCTCTACGGCGGCAACAACAACTGGTTCGCCGCGTACGCGTACTGGTACTTCAAGCTCTACGGCCACACCGATGTGAAGCTGCTCGACGGCGGCCGCAAGAAGTGGGAGCTCGACGGCCGCCCGCTGTCGCGCGACACTGTCAGCCGCCCGACCACGCAGTACAAGGCGTCCGAGCCCGACCTCTCGATCCGCGCCTTCCGCGACGAGGCGGTCGACGCCATCGGCAACAAGAACCTCGTCGACGTGCGTTCGCCCGATGAGTTCAGTGGCAAGATTCTCGCTCCGGCCCACCTGCCGCAGGAGCAGAGCCAGCGTCCCGGCCACATCCCGGGCGCCCTCAACGTGCCGTGGAGCAAGGCCGCGAACGAGGACGGCACGTTCAAGTCGGACGACGACTTGGCGAAGATCTACGCCGAGGCGGGGCTCGATGGCAGCAAGGACACCATCGCCTACTGCCGGATCGGCGAGCGTTCCTCGCACACCTGGTTCGTGCTGCAGGAACTGCTCGGCCACAAGAATGTCAAGAACTACGACGGCAGCTGGACCGAATACGGCTCGCTCGTCGGTGTACCGATCGAACTGGGAGAATAAGAAATGTGCGCAGCACCCACGCAGGGCCAGGCCATTCCGGCCGGCGTCGACGTCGAGAAGGAAACTGTCATCACCGGCCGCGTGCTGGCCGGTGACGGACAGCCGGTGGGCGGCGCGTTCGTACGCCTCCTGGACGGCAGCGGCGAGTTCACCGCCGAGGTAGTCGCCTCGGGTACCGGTGATTTCCGCTTCTTCGCCGCTCCGGGCGATTGGACCGTGCGGGCCCTGTCCTCCTCGGGCAACGGCACCGCCGAGATCCGGCCGGACGCGAACGGCATTCACAACATCGACGTGACCGTCGGCGTCTGATCTTTCGCAGTACCGCGAACGGGCGGCTGAGCAGAAGCACTTCGCTTCTGTGCAGCCGCCCGTTCTGCGTTACTCCGCTCAGGGGTGGGCGGGTACCGGTTCGTCGGCAGTCTTCGACGAGATCGCGAGGTCGGCCAGCCAGTTGACAATGTTGTCGGCATCGCTCGCGTTCGAGCCGACGGCGAACCAATACAACATGTGCTGCGCGAAGCCGAGGAAGATGTAGGGCTGGATGAGCAGCTCGAAGAAGTCCGCGTTGTCATCGACGAATCCGGCGCCCTCGGCGAGGAGCTTTTGCCGCACGATTGGCGCGCCCTTCCCGGTGGCCCAGTCGTAGAGCCCGGCGAGCTGCGCCGGCGTGGCCCGCGGGTCGGGCGCATCGGGATCGAGCACCTGCTCGGTGCGGTCCGCCTCGCGCCGCGCGATGTCGAGCAACGTCTCCTCCGAGTTCGCCCACCGTTGCGGGTCGCGCACGATGTGTTCCAGCGTCCGGCCGACGATGCCGCCGAGCACAGCATCGGTGTCGGTGAACGTCTGCAGCGGGTCGAGCACGGTGAAATGGATCTGACCGAGCACGTTGAGTAGCAGGTCGAGAACAGCGATCCGTTGCGGGGCATCGCACGCGATGTCCCAACGTCGGCATGCGGACACGATCTTGTCGGTCAATTCGCCGTAGTCGGCCCGTTCCGACGACATGAACCCGCCGCCGGGTGGCACCTTCCCGTCGTAGGAGGGCGTCCCGGCCGGCCGGTACGGATCGCCGACGAGCACCACACCGAGGACGTCGTCCGGGCTCACCGTCGCGGCCTCGGCGCGCGTACCGATCTCGCGGGAGACGCGTTCCATCACCTCGGCACCGACGCTGTAGCCGAGCAGCACGAACGACGTGGCAGACCCGCATTTGCGTTTCGTCTGCCCGAGTAGTTGGTGGGTCTTGGCCACGCCGAGCGCTGTCGACTCCTGGTATGTCGGGACTTCGTTCAGGCTCAGTCCGTAGGTCGACGGGTACGGGACGTAGAGCCACCCGATCGTGTCGGGCTCAGCGGCGAAGCGCTCGCCCGCCGGGTCGGTGATATTGCCCACCCAGTTGGACCATGCCCGGCGCTGCTCCTCCGCCATCGGGTCGCGATCGACAGTGGAGTCCGTTGCGCCGGACACCGCGATGATCATCACCTCGGGACAGTCGTTCGCGTAGTTGTCCGGATGCGGTTGGGCTGCGGCGGGCACCGCGAAAAGGGTTGCTGCCAGCACTGACACTGCTGCGCATCCAGCGGCTCGAAGGGCCGTGAGCGCCAAAGTTGCCTCCCGGGTAACTTAGCGATTCGGAGGATCGTAACTTCTGACACACCGGCTAGTCACTATGGCGCACATTACTTGCAAGTAATCGCCGCGGGCACTCTCACCCGATCCGGGCCACTGCGCGAGAATCGCTTCCGGGGCGCGGCTAGAATCTCCGCGTGGTCATATTTTTCGAGGTGCTGCTCGGTCTCGTTTCCTTGTTGATCCTGTGGTTCGCCGTCTACGTCGTATACCGACTGGTCACCGACGAGTCGTGACCGAGGAATCGGCACCGGCTCCGGACGACGTCACGGTCGCGGGTTCCACCAGCGACCCCGTCGCGGGCGCCGCCGAGCGGGCGAAGGCGACCGGTGGTCGTAACCTGCCGGTGCTGCCCGACCTCCCGCTACCCGAGGACACCGCGAACCTGCGGCTCGGACCGGACCTGCACCCCGGACTGCTGGCGTTGCTGCCGATGGTCGGCGTCTGGCGCGGCGAGGGCGAGGGCAACAACCCCGGCACCGGGGATTACCGCTTCGGCCAGCAGATCATCGTCGCGCACGACGGCGGCAGCTACCTGACCTGGGAGTCACGCTCCTGGGTGCTCGACGGCGACGGCGACTACCTCGGTCCCGACCTGCGCGAGAACGGTTTCTGGCGGGTCTCGACCGGCCCCGAGAACGCCGAAATTCTCGAACTGCTGCTGACGCACAGTTCCGGTGTGGTGGAGCTGTTCTACGGTCGCGCGCTCACTCAGTCCTCCTGGGAACTGGCCACCGACGTGGTGATCCGCAGCCAGTCCGCCGCGGTGGTCGGTGGCGCGAAGCGGCTCTACGGCATCGTCGAGGGCGGCGATCTGGCCTACGTCGAGGAGCGTGTCGTCGCGGATGGCCCACTCGAGCCGCGGCTGTCCGCGCGGCTGCAGCGCTACATCGGCTGACCCTCCGGCGCGCGATCGCATAGTTCTTCCGGCCGGCGGGGCACTTTCCGTGGGAACAACTATGCAGTCGGCGTGAGGGGTCTTGATGATTGACGTGATCATTGCCGGTGCGGGTCCGACCGGCTTGATGCTGGGTGCCGAGTTGCGGCTGCAGGGCGTGCAGGCCGTCGTGCTGGAGAAGGCGACGGAGCCGACCCCGGTGGTCCGCTCGCTGGGACTGCACGCGCGCAGCATCGAGGTGATGGACCAGCGTGGTCTGCTGGAGCGCTTCCTCGCGCTCGGGACCCAGTACCCGGTCGGTGGGTTCTTCGCCGCGATTCCCAAGCCGCCGCCCAAGCATCTCGACACCGCACACGCGTACGTGCTCGGCATCCGACAGACGATCACCGACCGCCTGTTGGCTGAGCATGCCGTCGAGGTCGGCGTCGAGATCAGGCGCGGAGGCGAACTGGTCGGGCTGCGCCAGGACGACGACGGGGTGACCGTGGAGGTGGGGAACGGCGAACAGTTGCGCTCGCGCTACCTCGTCGGCTGCGACGGCGGCCGGAGCACGGTGCGCAAGTTGCTCGGTGTCGGATTCCCGGGCGAGCCGAGCCGGGTCGAGACGCTGATCGGCGAGATGGAACTGACCGCGTCGCCGGAGCAGCTGAGTGCCGTCACCGCCGAAGTCAACAAGACCGGCGAGCGGCGGTTCGGTGCCATGCCGTTCGGCGACGGCGTGTTCCGCGTCGTCGTGCCGGCTGCGGGGGTGTCCGGCGACCGTACGGTCGCGCCGACGCTCGACGAGTTCAAGGAGCAGTTGGTGGCGATCAGCGGCACCGACTTCGGCGTGCACTCGCCGCGCTGGCTGTCCCGCTTCGGGGACGCCACCCGGCTGGCCGAGCAGTACCGGGTCGGCCGGGTGCTGCTGGCCGGCGACGCTGCGCACATCCATCCGCCGACCGGTGGGCAGGGACTCAACCTCGGCATCCAGGACGCGTTCAATCTCGGCTGGAAGTTGGCCGCCGCGATCAACGGCTGGGCGCCGGACGGCTTGCTGGACAGCTACGCCACAGAACGCCGACCCGTGGCTGCCGATGTGCTGGACAACACCCGCGCGCAGATGCAGCTGATGTCGCTCGATCCGGGCGCCCAGGCCGTACGCCGGCTGCTGTCGGAGCTGATGGATTTCGAGGACGTCAGCCGGTACCTGACCGAGAAGATCATCGCGATCGGGATCCGGTACGACTTCGGCGCTGGGGACGAGCTTGTCGGCCGGCGGCTTCGGGACGTGAAGCTGAACGAGCACGGGCGCCTGTACGAGCTGATGCGCGGCGGTCGCGGGCTGCTGCTCGACCGGACCGGGCGGCTTTCGGTGGCCGGCTGGGCCGACCGGGTCGACCATGTCGTCGATTCGAGCGAGGAACTCGATGCGCCGGCGGTATTGCTTCGGCCGGACGGTCACGTGGCGTGGGTCGGCGCTGACCAGCAGGATCTGGTCGACCACCTGCCCACCTGGTTCGGCGCTGGCACCGGCTGACTGCGCCAAGGATCCGCCACCGACATGGGACGACCCCCGAGCCGTACCGGATCACGCGGACGGGCCGTCCTGTTTTACACGGACGGGCCATCCTGGATCAGGTCCCGGTCTGGACCGACCGGGGGCTCGGGGGTCGGGTAGCTGCCTGGGATTCGCCGGCCGCGTCGCGCGGTGAGTGAATCCTTCCGTCAGCAGATGCGGCTAGCGGGCAGCCACCTCACGTGTCCAATAGCTATCCAACTTCAGACCACCTCCTTCCTCGTGTAATCACGAAAATACGTCGCAATTACGACCTCGGCAACGCATTTTCTCGACCGAGGCGCACGAGTTCGATCACCCGGTCCGCGCGGGTGTGCTCGGGCAGGCGATGTGCCACCACAATGACCGTGCGCTCGGGCGTGACGAGCCCCGACGCGCGGTCGAGCAGCTGGTGCAGCAACCGCGCCCCGGCATCCACGTCCAGGTTCTCGGTCGGCTCGTCGAGCAACAACACCCGCGCGGGCGAGACGAGCGCGCGGGCAAGCAAAATCCGGCGGCGTTGCCCCGACGACACCGCCCGCTCGCCCCCGCGCAGCACCGTCTCGACACCATCGTCGAGCCCGTCCAGCCAGGCGCCGAGACCGACCGAACGCAGCGCAGCGACGGCGCCCGCGGTGTCCAGATCGCCGCGCGCGACGCGCAGGTTCTCCAGCACGGACGTGTCGAACAGATGCCCGTCCTCGGCGAAGAACGTCACGTCGCGGCGGAGTTTGCGCGCATCGAGTTCGGCGACCGCGGCACCACCGAGGTGCACCGAACCGGTGACCGGCGGGATGAGCCCGGCCAGCGTCATCAGCAGCGTGGTCTTGCCGACGCCGCTACGCCCGACGATGGCAATCCGCGCGCCGGGCTCGGCAGTCAGATCGACAGGGTCGGTGGGCCGCGAATCGGGCCACCCGCAGCGCAATTGCCGCGCCACCAGCGGGCCGTCGGGTACCGGCGCGCCCGCCGCCACGGGCACTCCCGCCGCGGCCCGGTCCAGCAGCGCCATGATCCGCCGGGCCGCAACCCGCGCCCGGGACAGTGCGACCGCGGCCGCGGGCAGCGCGCCGACGGCTTCGAACGCGGACAGCGGCAGCAGGACGAGGATCGCGAGCGCCATCGGCGTCATTCCACCTGGGCTGCCGCCGTCCGGGCCGTAGGCGACGATCCCGATCAGCAGCGCGCCGAGCACGCTCGCCCCCATCGCGAGCGGTGTGGCAGCGGCCGCGAACGCCCCACCTGCGGCGGCCCGGTCGGACTGACGCGCTGCGGTGGTCGCCGCACCCTCGGCCGCATCCAGCACCCCGTCGAGCCGACCTGCGACGCGAAGCTCGGCGGCATGATCGAGCGCGGTGACGGCATGTCCGGCGTACTCACCGGTCGCCGTCATGCTCGCCCGCTCCGCGGCACGAGCGGCCCGCGCACCGAGATTCGGCGCAAGTATCCCGGCCACGACCAGCGCCGCGGCGAGCACCGCAGCGGCGGGCAACGAGATGGTGGCGATCAGGCCGACCGCGGCGATGCCGAGCAGGATGGCGACAGCCATCGGCACGAGGGCACGCACGACCACCTCGCCCAGCGTTTCAACGTCCGCGCCGACGCGAGTGAGCAGCTCCCCGCGGCGAACGCCGGTCACCGCCGCCGGGTCACCGTCTGCGAGCCTTCGGTAGAGCTGAGCTCGCGCCGCGGTGGTGCCACGGAACGCCGCATCGTGGGTGGCGAGCCGCTCCAGATACCGGAACACGCCGCGCGAAATGCCGAGCGCACGCACCGACACGACGGCCACCGACAGGTCCAGCACCGGTGGCATCTGCCAGGCGCGGACAATCAGCCACGCGGCCAGCGCGGCGAGCGCAAGCGCGCTGCCAAGTGCCGCGACACCGCCGGCGATGGCGAGCGCGATGCGTCGCGGGTCGAGTTCGAGCAACGCGAGCGCACGGCGCAGATCACTCGCCATCGGCGCGCCATCCCACCGCGGCTCGGCCGTGCACCCCGATGACGGCGTCGGCTGCGGTCAGCGTGCGCTCGTCGTGCGCGACGAGCACGACGGTCGCGCCGGCGTGCGCCCGCGCCTGCAACGCGGCCAGCACCCGCGCCGCACTCACCGCGTCGAGGTGCGCGGTCGGCTCGTCGAGCAGCAGTACCGGTTTGTTCGCGACGAGCACCCGGGTCAACGCGAGGCGCTGCCGCTGACCGAGCGAAAGGCCGATCCCGCCGGTACCGAGCCGAGTCGCCCAGCCCTGCGGCAGGTCCGCCAGCACTGCATCGAAACCGGTTGCCGTACAGCATGATTCCAGATCGCCGTCGCGGCTGCCCAGCAACTCCACATTTTCGCGCACCGTCCCGGCGAGCAGCACCGGCCGGGCCGGGAGCCACGCAACGTGGCGGCACCACCACTGCGCATCCAGGGCCGCAAGGTCGGTACCATCCACGCTCACCCGGCCGGTGTCGGGCTCGACCAGGCCCAGGATTGCCAGCAACGCAGTCGATTTGCCCGCACCGTTGGGACCGGTCAGCACCGTGACTCGGCCCGGTGCCAGCACGGCATCCAACGATTCGGGTGCCCAACCGTCGCGCGACCGGATACCGATACCGCGCAGTTCGATTCGCCCCTCGAGCCGTGCCGGGATCGCGCCACCGTGCGCCTTCGCGGCGTGCTCCGGCTCGTCGAGCACCTCGAATGCCGCTCGAGCGGCGGCCATCCCATCCTCGGCGGCGTGGAACCGCTCCCCGACCGCCCGCAACGGTTGATATACCTCCGGTGCCAGGATGAGCGCCGCGATCCCCGCCTGCAGCGCCATCTCCCCGTACACCAGCCGTAGGCCGATGCTGACCGCGACGAGCGCGACGCACAGCGTCGCGAGCAGTTCGAGCACCATCGAGGACAGGAACGCGATGCGCAGCGCGGACATCGCTGTGCGCCGGTGCGCGTCACCGAGTTCGGTGACCCGTTCGCGCGGTCCCTGCTCACGGCCGAGGGCACGCAGGGTCGGCAGGCCGGTGAGCAGATCGAGCAGCTGCGCGGTGAGGGTGCTCATCGACGCGAGGGTGGCGTCCGCCTTGCCGCGGGTGAGCAACCCGATCAGCACCATGAAGACCGGAATGAGCGGCAGCGTGACCGCGACGATCGCGGCCGAGACGACATCCTGGGTGAGGATGGCGACCAACACCGTCGGCGGTACGATCACCGAAAGCATCAGCGCCGGAAGATAACCCGCAAGGTAGGGGAGCAGGTCCGCGAGTCCCTTCGTCAGCAGAGTCGCCCAATCACCCTTGGCGGAGTCGACGTCGCGCGGGTTGCGCCGCGCCGCCGCGGTGAGCACGCGGGACTGCAACTCGGCGATCGTGCGTGCCGCGGCCCGATCACCGAACCGCGCCTGCGCGCCTGCCGCCACCACCCGCACCGCCACGGCGATCGTGAGAATGACGAGTTCGGTTCGCCATATACCGATCTCGCGCTTGGCCGGGTCGGTGATCACACCGGCCAGTATGTCGGCGATCAGCAAAGCTGCGGCGATCACCGCAATGCACGTCACCACCGACAGTGCCACGGTGACCGCGAGATACCACTGCATGGACGGTGCGTAGCGCCACAGTCGCGGGTCGACCGGCGCCCGACGGGCGCGTTGCCGAACACGATTGTCGGTCTGACCGCTGCTCACCTGCGTTGTAACGGCAGCCCGATCGACGGTGGGATCTGCTCGGCCGAAATACGCTGGCGGAACACCCAGTACGTCCAGCCTTGGTAGATCAGGACCAGCGGGACGAGGATCACTGCCACCCAGCTCATCACGACCAGCGTGTAGTGCGTCGAGGATGCGTTCTCGATGGTGAGGCTGTAGGCAGGATCGGTGCTCGACGGCATCACGTTCGGGAACAGTGACCCGAACAACAACACCGAAGTGGCGGCAATGGCGACGCTGGTGAGCGCGAACGCCAAGCCTTCCCGGACTACGCGAGTGAGCGCGACAACGCCGACCAGGCACCCGGCCGCGATGAGCACCATCAGCCACGTCCAGCCCTTGCCGTACTCGAATTGCGTCCACAGCACGAAAATTCCGGCGATCACGGTGGTCGGGATGGAGAGCCACTGCGCCAGCTTGATCGCGTCCGAGCGCACCCCGCCGCCGGACTTCAGCGCGGCGAATACGGTGCCGTGCAGGAGGAACACGAACAGCGTCGTGAGCCCCCCGAGCAGTCCGTACGGGTTGAGCAGATCGATCAGGCTCGAGGTCACCTGTTTGTTCTCGTCGATCGCGACGCCGCGCACGATGTTGGCGAACGCGACTCCCCACAGCAGCGCGGGCATGAACGAGCCGAAGATGATCGCGTAGTCCCAGCGTCGACGCCACTGCGGATCATCGATCTTGCCGCGGTACTCGATTGCCACCACCCGCACGATCAACGCCACCAGAATCAGGAGCAGCGGAATGTAGAAGCCCGAGAACAGCGTTGCGTACCACTCCGGGAACGCGGCGAACATCGCCCCGCCCGCGGTGAGCACCCACACCTCGTTGCCGTCCCAGACGGGCCCGATCGTGTTGAGCAGCACGCGCCGTCGGGTGTCCGCGGCTTCGTCGCCGCCGCGGCCGAGAATGCCCATCAGCATGCCGACGCCGAAGTCGAATCCCTCGAGCACGAAGTAGCCGGTGAACAGCACCCCGATCAGCACGAACCAAAACTCGGGAAGGCTCATACCCCAACCCCTTTCAGTACGCGAACGAGAGTTGGCGGGGCTGATCCCCCGGGATTTCGCCGTGTGGCTCGTCGTCGGGATGCGCGTCGTGCGGCAATGGTCCGGCCCGCACGTATCGGCGCATCAGCGCGAACCACACCACGAACAGCGCGGCGTAGACGAGGGTGAAGGTGATCAGCGAGAACCACACCAGGGCCGCCGAGTGGTCCGACACCGCCATGTCGACGGTCAGCCGAACCTGTTCGACGCCGGTGGGATTCGGCGCCACCACCCAGGGTTGCCGGCCCATCTCGGTGAAGATCCAGCCCGCGCTGTTGGCCAGGAACGGCGTCGGCAGCGCGATCAGGCAGACCCACTTGAACCAGTTCTGGTCCGGGATCCGGCCCCGCCGGGTGACCCACAGCCCGATCAGGGCAATCGCGGCCGAGCCCGCGGCGAGTCCGATCATCGCGCGGAACGACCAGTAGGTGACGAACAGGTTGGGCCGGTAGTTGCCCGGACCGAACTGCTGCTCGTACTGCGCCTGCAGATCGTCGACGCCCTGCAGCGTGACACCGGTGAATTGCCCCTCGGCGAGCCAGGGCAGCACGTACGGCACCTGCAGGACCTGCGTAATGCTGTCGCAGTTGTTCTGGGTGCCGATGGTGAGGACCGAGAAGTCGGGGTCCACCTCGGTGTGACAGAGGGATTCCGCCGAGGCCATCTTCATCGGTTGCTGCTGGAACATCAGCTTGCCCTGCGTGTCGCCGGTCCAGACCAGCGCGATGCCGGCCAGAATGATGACGAGAAATCCCAGTCGTGCCGCGGGCCGGAACATGGTGGCGGCGTTGCTGTCCGGCATGTTGTCGACGGTGGGCTCGACCACTGTGGCCGCCCCGACTGCAGACTTGGCCCGTCGCGCTTCCCGCACCATCCACCAGCCCGAGATCGCGGCGACGAATGTGCCCGCGGTGAGGAACGCGCCGGCGAGTGCGTGCGGAAACGCCGCCAGGGCCGTGTTGTTGGTCAGCAGTTTCCAGATGCTCGTCAGCTCGGCGCGGCCACGCTCTTCGTTGAAAGTCACCCCGACCGGGTGCTGCATGAACGAGTTCGCCGCGATGATGAAGAAGGCGGACAGATTGGTGCCGATCGCGACCATCCAGATCGTCGCGAGGTGTACGCCTTTGGGCAGTCGGTGCCAGCCGAAGATCCACAGCCCGAGGAACGTCGACTCCAGGAAGAACGCGGCGAGCGCCTCCATCGCCAGCGGCGCGCCGAACACGTCACCGACGAACCGCGAATACTCGCTCCAGTTCATGCCGAACTGGAATTCCTGCACGATGCCGGTGGCGACGCCGAGGGCGAAGTTGATCAGCAGCAGTTTGCCGAAGAACTTCGTGAGTCGATACCACGCGTCTTTCTTGGTCACCACCCACGCGGTCTGCATGATGGCGACCAAGGGCGAAAGGCCGATGGTCAGCGGGACGAAGATGAAGTGATAGACGGTGGTGATGCCGAACTGCCACCGGGAGATGTCCAACGCGTCCATGGCGTTCCCTGCCGATCGGTGAGCGGGATATCTACTACGTCAGATAGTAGACACCCCACTCGGCTCAATTTCGAGTGTTCGTCACCGATTTGTTCTCCATTGCACTCTCCACCAATTCGGTGATCTGCGCCGCACAATCGGGCTCGGGCAACGTCAGCCCGTCCAACTCGCGCACCCGCACGGCCAGCGCCACGCTCGACACCAGCCATACCCCGTCGGCAGTGATCAGGTCCGCCGGGAACAGCGGCACCACCTCCGGCGTGAAGCCGTGCTCCTCGGCGATCTCGAACATCGCCTGCTGCGTTGTGCCCGGCAGAATCCCGCTGGTCAACGGCGGGGTCCGCAGCCGGTCACCCTTGACGACCACCACCGTGGAGCGCGGACCCTCCAGGACCCGGCCTTCGCTACTGATGAAGATCACGTCGTCGGCGTTGTTGCGCTGCGCGAACCGCAATGCCGCCATATTCGTGGCGTAGGAGAGCGTCTTCGCCCCGAGCAACTGCCACGGCGCGCTGCCAGCCAACTCCACGGAATGACCGCGCTGCAACGTCATCACGACGGCACCCTTCGCGCGGGCACGGGCCACCCGCTCGGGCACCGGCGCGACGGTGACGAATGCGGTGGCGTCACCACCGGATTCGCGGCCCCGGGTGAGCACCCAGCGCATCATGCCCTCGGACCGATCACCCCACTCGTCGGCAGCGATCTCCGCAGCGCGCGCCCACACCACGCAGTCCGGCTCGGGCAGCTCGAGCATCCTTGCCGAGTTCACCAGCCGTTCCATATGCCGCGCGACGTTGCACGGCACACCGTCACGAATCAGCAGCGTCTCGAAGACTCCGTCGCCGCGGACCGCGCCCACGTCATCGGCGGTCAGCAGCGGAGCGTCGGGGTCGAGGATCTCTCCCTCGAGGTTCACCAGCACACGATCGGCCATGTCACCAGACTAGGACCCGGATATTGTGGAAGCGTGGATCTTCCCCCCAGCCCGTTGCTCGTTTCGCCGGGAGCAGTGCCCGGACCCGACGATTCCCCCGATCGGCCGGTCGCGTGGCACTACGGCGACCCCCTGCGCGAGCAGCGAACCGCGGTGCAGCGGGTGGCCGTCGTGGACCGCTCGCATCGCTTCGTGATCGCCATCGGCGGCCCGGAGCGGCTCAGCTGGCTGCACACGATTTCCAGCCAGCACCTCACCGAACTCGCCGACCGCCGCTCGGCGGAGAACCTGAGCCTGGACCTCAACGGCCGCGTCGAGCACCACTTCGTGCTCACCGATCTGGACGGCACCACCTGGATCGACACCGAGGCCGGGACCGGGCCGGACCTGCTCGGTTTCCTACAGAAGATGGTGTTCTGGGCCAAGGCGGAGCCGCGCGACGGCAACGAACTCGCGGTGCTGAGCCTGCTCGGGCCGGAGGCGGGCAGCGTCGTCGACGAGCTCCCCGCGGACGACTACGCGGCACTGCCCCTGCCGGGATTATCGGGTGGATTCATCCGCAGGATGCCTTCCCTCGGCTCCCCGGGCACGTCGAGTCATTCCGCAGGCTCCACTCCGGCCTTCGACCTGCTCGTGCCCCGCGATCGGCTGGCCGAGGTCTGGCAGCAGCTGATCGACCGCGGCGCCACGCCCGCCGGGCTGTGGGCGTTCGAGGCGTTGCGGGTGGCGGCGCTGCGCCCGCGCACGGGCGTGGACACCGACGACCGCACCATCCCGCACGAGGTCGGCTGGATCGGTGGGCCGGAGGTCGGCGGCGCGGTGCATCTGGACAAGGGCTGCTACCGCGGCCAGGAGACGGTCGCCCGGGTACACAACCTGGGCAAATCGCCGCGTCGAAAGGTGCTGCTGCATCTCGACGGGTCCGCCGACAGTCGTCCTGAGCCGGGTGACCCGGTGACGCTGGACGGGCGCACGGTCGGCCGTGTCGGCACGGTGATCGATCACTACGAACTCGGCCCGATCGCCCTCGCGCTGGTCAAGCGCAACGTGCCGGCGGGGACGGCGCTGGTCGCAGGTCCGAGCGCAGCGGCGATCGACCCGGATTCCGTTCCCGAGGACGACGCGCCGCAGGCCGGCAGGCTGGCGGTCGAGCGGCTGCGCGGCAGATGAGCGCGCCGGAGGAGACCGGGCGGGTCGACGCCGTGTGCGTCGTGCACGCCGAACACCCGGTGCTGAAGAACCAGCGCACCGCCATCGACAAGCAACCGGTCGCCGGTCCGGTCGCCATCACCGCCCTCGGCCCGGCGGGCGACCACGTTGTGGACACGGTCAACCACGGCGGCGTCGACCAGGCCGTCTACGCCTACGCCGAGCACGAGGCCGCGCGCTGGGCCGAGGAACTCGGCCGCGCGATCCCGCCAGGCAGCTTCGGGGAGAACCTGCGTATCTCGGGCATGCCGGTGACCGACGCGGTGGTCGGCGAGCAGTGGCAGATCGGCGACACGCTGCTCGCGGTCACCGCGCCACGGGTGCCCTGCGCGAAGTTCCAGGAGTGGCTCGGCGAAGCACATTGGGTCCGCCGGTTCACCCAACGCGGTGATGTCGGCGCCTACCTGCGCGTGCTGCGGGAGGGCGCCATCGACGCGGGTGACCCGGTCGAGGTGGTGCACGTTCCCGAGCACGGCATCACCGTGCGCGACCTGTTCACGATGCACGACATCGATCGGCTCGCCGCGCTGCTCGACGAGCCGAACCTGTCGGCCAGTGCGCGGTACCGCATCGAGAAGGCGCTCGCGCGGGCGGCACGCGCGTGAGCGTCGACCTCGTCGAGGTGGTGCGGTCCGGTTTCCGCGAGTGCGTCCACCGGGGCTCGGTGGTCGTCCTCGACGCGGACGGTGTGGTGCTCGACGAATTCGGCGAGGTACACACTCCGATCTATCCGCGCTCGACGAACAAGCCGATGCAGGCGGTGGCGCTGCTGCGCGCCGGTTTCGCGCCGGCCGACGATGCCGAACTCGCCATCGCGTCCGCGTCGCACCACGGCGAGCCGCGGCACGTGGCGCAGGTGCGTCGCCTGCTGGACCGCCACGGGCTCCGCGAGGAGTTGTTGCGCTGCCCCGCCGAGTTGCCGTCCGACGAACGCGCCCGTGCCGAGGTCCTCATGTCCGGCGCGCGTCCGCGACGAGTCCACCACAACTGTTCGGGCAAGCACGCGGCCATGCTCGCGACCTGCCGGCACAACGACTGGCCGCTCGACGGCTATGTCGACTCCGGGCACCCACTGCAACGTGCGGTCACCGACACGTTGATCGACCTGTCCGGTGAACCCGAGACGGAACTCGGCATCGACGGCTGCGGCACCCCGATCGTGCCGATCTCGCTGGTGAATCTCGCCCGCACCTTCGCGAAATTGGTCACATCCGAGCCGGGCTCGCCGGAACGCCGCGTGGGCGACGCCGTGCGCGCCGAACCGTATCTGGTGTCCGGCACCGACGGCGAGGATCTGCTGTTGCAAGCCGCCGTCCCCGGGCTGTTCTGCAAGGCCGGTGCGGAGGGCGTGCACGCGGGTGCGCTGCCGGATGGCCGGGCGTTTGCGCTGAAAATCGATGACGGACAAGGCCGTGCCCGACTTCCGCTGGCCGCGGCGTGCCTGCAGCGGCTCGGCGTCGAACAGACCGATGGTCTCGCGGACCTTGCCGCCGCTCCGGTTCTCGGTGGCGGCGCTCGGGTCGGCACCATCCGCGCAGTTCCGGGGTTGTTCCACGGCGCTTGAGCGAATTTTGCCGATCGTCGCGGGCCCCGCATGGAAGCGCGACCGCGATTGGCACGCTAAAGTGTGTAGCAGGAAAACTCACATCGGAAACGGGGCCGCCAAATATCCCCAGGCCGCCCCGCAAAAGCGCGAGGGGGTTAGCCATGGGCCGCGGCCGGGCTAAGGCAAAGCAGACCAAAGTTGCTCGGGAGCTCAAGTACAGCTCGCCGAATACCGACTTCGATAGCCTTCAACGAGAGCTGTCGGGCGGTGAATCACCCATCTCGCACCGCAACGGTGTCCTCTCCGAAAAGCCGGACGACGTATCCCGCTGGGAAGAGGACGAGTACGAAGACTGGCGTCGCTGACATCTGACAGCAGTCAGGGGGAGCCGACCGAGTCGGCTCCCCCTGATCTGCTGTCGTTCGGCGTCCGCCGGGTCGTATCGGTGCCGGCAGCGGCCTAGAACCGCGGGTGCTCGCCAACCATCACGACGCGATCGACCGCGTCCTTGTTCGCCTGCACGGACCCCAGCGTCCAGCAGCTGATGTGGCGTGCCGTCAGCACTGCCAGGGCGCGATCGACGTCTTCGGGCGCGACGATGGCGACCATGCCGACGCCCATATTGAAGGTGCGCTCCATCTCGATGCGGTCGACGCGGCCGCGCTGCTCGATCATCCGGAAGACCGGTGCCGGGCTCCAGGTTCCCCGGTCGAGTTCGGCGACGAGCCCCTTGGGCATGACGCGCGCCAGGTTGTTCGCCAGTCCGCCACCGGTGACGTGCGAGAAGGTGCGCACGTCGGTTTCCGCGATCAGTGCGAGGCAGTCCTTGGCGTAGATCTTCGTCGGCTCCAGCAACTCCTCACCGAGGGTGCGGCCGAACTCTTCGACGTGCCCGTTCAGGTTCATCCGGTCGATCTCGAGCAGCACCTTGCGGGCGAGGCTGTAGCCGTTGGAATGCAGCCCCGAAGCACCCATGGCGATGACGACGTCCCCGGGGCGTACCCGATCGGGACCGAGGACGGAATCGGCCTCGACGACACCGACACCGGTGGCGGACAGGTCGTAGTCACCGTCGGACATCAGGCCCGGATGTTCGGCGGTCTCGCCGCCGAGCAGCGCACAGCCGGCCTGCACGCAGCCTTCCGCGATACCGCCGACCAGTTCGGCGACGCGTTCGGGAACGACCTTGCCGACAGCGATGTAGTCCTGCAGGAACAGGGGCTCCGCGCCGCATACGACGAGGTCGTCGACGACCATCGCGACGAGGTCCAGGCCGACGGTGTCGTGCTTGTCCATCGCCTGTGCGACAGCGATCTTGGTGCCGACGCCGTCGGTGGACGATGCGAGCAGGGGTTCGCGGTAGTCGCCCTTGAGGGCGAACAGCCCGGCAAACCCACCGAGCCCGCCCTGTACCTCTGGGCGGCTGGCCCGCTTGGCGAGTGGGGCGAACAATTCGACGGCACGATCCCCGGCCTCGATGTCGACGCCGGCCGCCGAATACGAGACACCCGAGGGACGCGTCTGGTCTTCCATGGGGACGGCGCTCCAACCTCGTTGGCCTTATAGATGCGTGCTTACGCTACCGGAGAGCCCGTCGACACCGGGCGTCGCTGCCATCGAGGAGCGCATCCATTGACATACATTCTGTATGTATGTGATGGTTGACGGGCCATCGCCGACAACCCGGGGAGACCGTCATGGGACACAGCGCAGCGCTCGGCACCGCACACGACATCGATCTGCCCGGCGGGCGAATCTGCTATCACGAACGCGGTACGGGCTCGCCGGTCGTGTTCGTGCACGGACTGCTGGTGAACGCGAACCTGTGGCGCAAGGTGGTGCCCGCGATCGCTGATGCCGGATACCGCTGCCTCACCCCGGATTGGCCGCTCGGCTCACACAGCATCCCGGTGCCCCATGCCGACCTGACTCCCCCCGGCCTCGCCACCCTGATCGAGTCGTTTCTCGAAGAGCTCGACCTGCGCGACGTCACCCTCGTTGCCAACGACACCGGCGGCGCACTGACCCAGATTCTGCTGGCGCGCAAGCCTTCTCGCGTTGCGCGGGTGGTCCTGACGCCATCGGACTGCTACTCGAACTTCCTGCCGCCGATATTCCGCGGGCTGACGACGCTGGCGAAGGTTCCCGGGTCGATGGGCCTGCTCACCACCACCCTGCGCGTGCGGGCTCTGCACCGGCTGCCGTTCACCTTCGGTTGGCTGACCAAGCGCCCGGTTGCGCCGGAAGTTGTCGACGGCTACCTCGAGCCGAGCCGTCACGACCGGGCCATCCGCAAGGATCTGCGGCACGCCCTCGCCGGGCTGCACCGGCGCTACACGCTCGCCGCGGCCGAGAGCTTCCCCGAGATCACCGTGCCCGTTCTGATCGCTTGGGCTCCCGAGGACAAGGTGTTCCCGCTGCGCTATGGCGAACGCCTCGCGGCCGACCTGCCCAATGCCACCCTGCGCCTGATCGAAGACAGTTACACCTTCGTGCCCGAGGATCAGCCGGAGTTGCTCGCGGAACTGATCCTGGAATTCACTCGCGAGCATGCCGCGCCGTAGTCAACTCGACCGTTCTCGGTCGACGAAAGCCGATCTGGTGGCGACCGGTCGGCGGTTGTTCGCCGAACGCGGCTACGCAGGTGCGGCGGCCGAGGACATCGTCGCCGCGGCCGGCGTCACACGCGGCGCGCTGTACCACCACTTCGGCGACAAGCGCGGGCTGTTCGTCGCCGTGCTCGAGGAGTTGGAAAGCGAGATCACCGCCGAGCTGACCACGAGCGTTGGGGCGGTGATGGCCGAACTGGGCGACGACGCCGAAGCGCGGACGGCGACTATGCGGGCCGGCATCATCAGGTCGCTGGACCGCTATCTCGAAATCTGCGTACGCCCCGAGATTCTGCGCATCGCGCTCATCGATGCGCCCACCGTGCTCGGCTGGCAGTCCTGGCGAGAACTCGAAGCCAGGCACGGCCTCGGTCTGGTAATCGGAATCGTCGCGCTCGCCGCCGAAAGCGGCAGTGTCGCAGGCGAGGACGTCTCACTCATCGCGCAACTGCTATTCAGCTCGATCATCGAGGCAGGCTTGTTCGTCGCACATGCCGAGGATCATGTCGCTGCGCGCGCCGAGGCGATGCGCGCACTGCTCGTTCTGCTCAGCTCGATACTGCCCGGCTGACAGGGGATCTCGGGCGCGAGGAGCCGGGCAAGTCCTTGGAATCATGGCCACAACGGATATAACGTTGCGCGTTAATAACGCAGTGCGTTATGCTGGTCTGGTGATCGAGTCGTTCGGCGACAAAGAGGCCGAGCGGGTCTTTCATCGGCAGTTCTCGAAGAAGCTTCCACACGACATTCAGCGGATCGCGCGACGGCGCCTCCTTTTGATCGACGCGGCCACCGACGTCAACGACCTGCGGGTGCCGCCGGGCAATCGCCTGGAGAAACTCTCCGGGGACCGCTTGGGCCAGTACAGCGTTCGGATCAATGATCAGTACCGCATCTGTTTCGTCTGGCGCGCCACAGCCGCGTACGACGTCGAGATCACCGACTACCACTAACCACCCGAAGGACCGACAAGGAATACCAACATGACTCCAGACCTGAGCCCCGTTCACCCCGGTGAGATCCTCCGTGAGGATTTCCTCGAACCTTTCGGGATCACGCAGAACCGGCTCGCCACGATCATCGGTGTTCCGCCGCGACGGATCAACGAGATCGTGCTCGGGAAGCGGTCGATCACTGCCGACACAGCCCTGCGGCTGGGGAAGGCATTCGGCAACAGTGCACAGTTCTGGCTCAATATCCAGGACCGCTACGAACTCGACGTTGCAGCCGACAAACTGGGCGACACCCTCGCCGGGATCACGCCGCTCTCGGCATAGCGGTTGGTCCCTACGGACGTAACAACGCGCTCGCGTTGTCGTTGCCCTCGACAACCGCGGCCTCGAACATGCCCTCGAGCACGTTCTTGCCGATGCCCTCGGTGGGCAGCTCGATCGGGTACTTGCCGTCGAAGCAGGCCGCGCACAACCGGGACTTGGGTTGCTCGGTGGCGGCGATCATGCCGTCGATCGAGATGTAGCCGAGGCTGTCGGCTCCGATGGAGCGGCGCACACCGTCCACCATCTCGTCGAAATCTTCTGGGGCACTGCCAGTTCCGGCCCCATTGGCGATGAGCTCGGCGGGTGAGGCGAAGTCGATGCCGTAGAAGCACGGCCATTTCACCGGCGGGGAGGCGATCCGAACATGGATCTCGAGCGCGCCGGCCTCACGCAGCATCCGGATCAGCGCGCGCTGGGTGTTGCCGCGCACGATGGAGTCGTCGACGACGATGAGCCGCTTGCCGCGGATGACTTCACGCAGCGGGTTGAGCTTGAGCCGGATACCGAGTTGTCGAATGGTCTGGCTCGGCTGGATGAACGTGCGCCCGACGTAGGCGTTCTTCATCAGACCTTGCCCGTACGGAATGCCGGAGCCCTGCGCGTAGCCGACCGCGGCTGGCGTGCCCGACTCCGGAACCGGGATCACCAGATCGGCATCGACGGCGTGCTCCTTGGCGAGCCGGCGCCCGATCTCCACGCGCGCGGCATGCACCGAGCGACCCACAATGGTGCTGTCGGGACGGGCGAGATAGACGTACTCGAACACGCAGCCCTTGGGCTCCGGGTTGGCGAAGCGGGAGGATCGCACGCCGTCGGCGTCGATCGCGAGCAACTCGCCGGGCTCGATCTCACGGACGAACGAGGCACCGACGATGTCGAGGGCCGCGGTCTCGCTGGCCACCACCCAACCGCGATCGAGCCGGCCGAGACAGAGCGGACGCACACCGTGCGGGTCGCGCGCCGCGTAGAGGGTGTGCTCGTCCATGAACGTCAGACAGAACGCGCCACGCAACGTCGGAAGCAGCGACATCGCGGCCTGCTCGATGGTGCTGTCGGCGGCGGCGTGCGCGAGCAGGGCCGTGATGATGTCCGAGTCGGTCGTCGCGGCAACCGGGCGGCGGGAGTCGACGAGACGCTCGGCGCGCGCCCGATCGGCGAGTTCTGCGGTATTGACGAGGTTGCCGTTGTGCCCGAGCGCGATGCCGGTACCGACGGCGGTGGTGCGGAAGATCGGCTGCGCGTTCTCCCACGTGGTCGAACCCGTGGTGGAGTACCGGCAGTGGCCCACCGCCACGTGCCCCGGCATGGCGGCGAGGGTCTGCTCGTCGAAGACCTGGCTCACCAGGCCGAGGTCCTTGAAGACGAGCACCTGCGAACCGTCGGATACGGCGATACCCGCGGCTTCCTGGCCACGGTGCTGCAACGCATAAAGCCCGTAATAGGTGAGCTTCGCGACATCTTCACCGGGCGCCCACACACCGAAAACCCCGCATTCCTCGCGGGGTTCGTTTTCGTTCTCGTCTGCCGAAGGGTCTGCCGTAGCGAGAAGGTTGGGGGTACGGACCGAATGCTCGGCACTAACCACAGTTGCTCCCTGATCGGTGGGCGTGGGGGGCATAACCCATTCTACGGGTGATCGGGCGCACGTCTGGCCTGGATGACGCCCGAAACCCGGTTTGGACACCCCACGGACCGCCAATGTGGCGGAACTCACCCACGACACGCGGGGGCGCGCCGAGTACGGGTAGCGTCCTCTGCTCATGAATGCCGTTCCGACGCCACCGCGTGCCGCGGTGCGCAACCCTCGCGTCTGGCTCTTCCCCGCGGTCGTGGTGATAGGGCTGATGACACTGCTCGCCGGCTTCTATCTGGACAGCATCGCCGACCCGGAGGCGAGCCTGCACGACTTCCCGGTCGCGCTGGTGAACCAGGACGAGGGCGAGCTGGTGCCGGGTCCGAGTGGCGAGCAGAAGCAGAACTTCGGCGATCAGATCGCGGCGGCCATCGGCAACGGCATCGATCCGGACCAGATCGACCTGCGTCAGGTCGGCATCGCCGAGGCGCAGCAACAGTTGCAGAGTGCCGATGTGTACGGCGTGATCATCATCCCCAGCGACTTCAGCAAACGGCTGCTGATCCTCGCCGCCGGCAGCGTCGTGCCCGGCGAGATCGAAAAGCCCGTCATCACCGTGCAGTCCAATCCGCGGGCCGGTACGTTCGCCAGCGCGATCATGGACCGGATCGGGGATCAGGCTATGACGCAAGTGAATTCGGAGGTCGGCAAGCAGCTGACCGGCCAGGTGCAGCAACAGTTGGCCGGGCCACCGCCGACGCCGATTCCGGGGGCGAGCGCATTGACGCTCGCCGAGCCGGTGAATGTACTTGCCACCGAATACAACCCGCTGCCCGGCGGCACCGGAAATGGTCTGGCGGCGTTCTATTACGCGCTGCTGCTCGTGCTCGCCGGGTTTACCGGGGCGATGATTGTGCACACGATGGTCGACCAGGCGCTCGGCTTCGCGCCGACCGAATACGGGCCGTGGTACCGGCACTTGGAGTCGATCGGTATCTCGCGGTTCAACACCCTGATGCTCAAGTGGACGGTGATGGCGGCGATCGCGCTGGTGGTGTCGGGGATCTATGTCGGTGTCGGGCACCTGGTCGGGATGCCGATCGACCGAGCGCTGGCACTGTATTTATTCGGCGTGCTCGGCATTCTCGCCGTCGGAGTCACGGCGCTGTCGGTACTGGCGCTGTTCGGCACGGCGGGCCTGCTGATCAACCTGGTCGTGTTCATCGTGCTCGGTCTGCCGTCGTCCGGCGGCACGGTGCCGTTGGAGGCCCAGCCCCCGGTTTTTGGTTGGCTCGCGAAGTTCGAGCCGATGCATCAGCTCTATCTCGGCGCGCGATCGATCCTGTTCTTCGACGCCGGTTCCGCCTCCGGCCTGGGGAGGTCTGCGGTCGCCACGCTGATCGGGCTCGCGATCGGTCTGACCCTGGGCATCGTCACGACCCGGGTCTATGACCGCGCGGGCTTGCACCGCCGGACGCGGCCGGAGACGGCTTCCGTGCCCTGACGCGGCTCGGCTGGTTACGACGCCAGAAACGCAGCGGATTCGAGTAGCGGACTACGCGCGACCCGGCTCCGAACGCCGCCAATGATCGAGGCATGGAGGTTCATGCATCGATCGGAGGTGGTTGGCAATGACTGCAACGGTGGCAGGCAAGATACCCGCGCCAATCGCCGCGCCCCGGCGCCTGATCACGTTGCCCATCCGACGTCCACGGGTGTCATGGCGCAAAGCGGCGGCCGTACTGCTCGTCGCCGTCGCCGCCGCATTCGTTGTGGCGTTGTCGATCGCGGCGGTCAACCAGGACTACCCCGCCGGCGTTCCCGGCACGGACACAACCGTGCCCGTGCCGTGTCACGAGACCGCTGTGCCGCCCGGTGAGACTGCGCCGCACTGGGATTCCTCTGTCGGTGCTGCGCCGATCAGCTTGTGCCCGTAGGGTTCGGAGCGGCGCTCGCCATTCGGTCGGCGATGCGGGCGCGCAGACCGTCGCGCACGGTCGGCCATTCACTTGCGATCACCGAGTACACGATCGTCGTGCGCCGACTTCCGTCCCGGCGGCGCGCATGGTCGCGCAGCGCGCCCTCCTGCTGCGCGCCGAGGCCGAGCACCGCCGCCCGCGAACGAACATTCAGATCGTCCACATTGAGCTGTGCGCGGCGCGCCGCGAGCGTGCCGAAAATGTGTTCCAGCACAAGAAGTTTCGACTCGGCGTTGATTGCCTTGCCGCGGGCGCGCGACGAGATCCAGGTGTAGCCGATGGTGACCCGGCGGTGCGGCTCGCTCATCTCGTAGAGAGACGTCGTCCCGACGATCTCACCCGAGGCCGCGTCGACCTGAGTGAGCATCTGACGCCCGGACCGCAGCGCGTGTTCGACCGACTTCCGCGACGGTGGCTCCGACTCGATGCCGAACGGAAAGTACCGCAGCGTGTCCGGATCGTCGTGGGCGATTGCCAGGCCCTCGACGTCGTCGAGTGTGGTGGGTCGCAACACGACGTGCGCGCCCTTCAGCGTCGGCGTTTCGGTCCAGAACTCGCTTGCCACTCGTCTCCCCCTCGATCCGGTTTCACACAATCGGCAGCCAGTGCGCCACCTCCCCCGCCCGCCCCCCGGACGCCGAGACCCGCCCCGCCGCCACCGCGGCGTCGAAGTCCATCGCACCGGTGGCGAGCAGCAACCAGGTGCGCGGATCGGTCTCCACCACGTTCGGCGGTGTTCCACGCGTATGCCGCGGCCCCGAAATACACTGCACCGCAACGAATGGCGGCACCCGCACCTCCACCGAAGAGCCCGGCGCCGATTGCGCAATCGCCCGCGCAGTCAGTCGAACGGCCACGGCGAGCTCGGCACGTGACGGCTCCGGCGCGTTCTCGTCAACCAACCAGCCCGCTACTGCCGCAACGGCTTCCCGCAGCTGTGCGGGATCGACTCCGGATCGTGGCAAGGCTCAGGCAGCGCCGTGGCCGAACAATGCCGGCAGGGTAGCTTCGAAACGCTTGCGCAACTCCGCAAGCGGCACGGTGAACAGGTCCTGCACCTCGACGGCATCGGAGCCCTGATCCACCACGCCGATCCGCACCCAGGGCATGTCTCGCGCCGAGCACATATTGGTGAACCGGGTCTCCTCTGTCCGCGGCACCGAAACCAGGACGCGCCCAGCCGATTCCGAGAACAGCTGCACAAACGGGTCGGAGCCGTCCGGAAGAATGATCCGGCAACCCGTCTCGCCGGCCAGCGCGGACTCGACGACCGTCTGCGCCAGCCCACCTTCGGACAGGTCGTGCGCCGCGCTGATCATGCCGTCGCGCGAGCCGGCGGTCAGGATCTCTGCCAGCAGTTGTTCACGAGCAAGGTCGACCCGCGGCGGCACGCCACCGAGATGGTCGTGCACCAACTGCGCCCAGATCGAACCGCCGAACTCGTCATGGGTGTCGCCGAGCAGGATCAGCGTCTCGCCCGGTTCGCGGCCGAACCCGGTGGGGATGCGGCGGTGCACATCGTCGATCACGCCGAGCACACCGACCACCGGGGTCGGCAAAATCGCGGTCTGCCCGGTCTGGTTGTAGAAGCTCACATTGCCCCCGGTCACTGGGATCCCGAGGGTGGCGCACCCATCGGCGAGTCCGCGCACCGCCTGCTGGAACTGCCACATCACCGCCGGGTCCTCGGGCGAACCGAAGTTCAGGCAGTTGGTGACGGCCTTCGGAGTGGCGCCGCTGACAGCTACATTCCGGAAAGCCTCGGCGAGCGCAAGCTGTGCGCCGGTGTAGGGGTCGAGCTTGGTGTAGCGCCCGGACGCGTCGGTCGCCAGCGCAATCCCCCGCCCGCTTTCCTCGTCTATCCGCAGCACACCGGCATCGGCATGCTCGGCGAGCACCGTGTTTCCGCGGACGTAGCGGTCGTACTGTTCGGTGATCCAGCGCCGGCTGCACAACTGCGGGCTCGAGATCATCCGCAGCAGCGTGGTGAGCAACTCGTCGGCAGAGGAAGGGCGCGCCAAGCCGTCGGGCACGTTCGCGATCAGTTCGTCCTGATCGGCGGGGCGCGCCACCGGACGCTCGTAAACCGGGCCCTCGTGCGCCACGGTGCGCGGCGGCACGTCGACCACGGTTTCACCGTGCCAGGTGATGACCAGCCGATCCCCGCCGGTGACCTCGCCGATCACGGTCGCAAGCGTGTCCCACTTGGCGCACACCGCCAGGAACGCGTCCACGTTCTCCGGGGTCACGACCGCGCACATGCGTTCCTGCGACTCGCTCGACAACACCTCGGCCGGGGTCATCCCTTCGGCGCGCAACGGCACCTGCTCCAGGTCGATATGCATGCCGCCGTCACCTGCGGCAGCCAATTCCGATGTGGCACAGGATAATCCGGCACCACCGAGGTCCTGGATACCGACCACCAGCTTGGCCGCGTACAGCTCGAGGCAGCACTCGATGAGGACTTTCTCGGTGAACGGGTCGCCAACCTGGACGCTCGGCAGCTTCTTGGGTCGGCCGCCGCCGGTGTCGTCGAAGGTCTCCGACGCCAGCACCGACACGCCGCCGATGCCGTCCAATCCGGTTCGGGCACCGAACAGAATGATCTTGTTCCCGGCGCCGGAGGCGAATGCCAGGTGCAGGTCCTCCACCCGCATGACGCCCGCGCAGAGCGCGTTGACCAGCGGGTTGCCGGCATAGGACGGGTCGAAAACGGTCTCGCCGCCGACATTGGGCAGGCCGAGGCAGTTGCCGTAGCCGCCAACCCCGCGCACCACACCGTCCACGACGCGGCGGGTGTCCAGCGCATCTGCGGCGCCGAAGCGCAGCTGGTCCATCACCGCGATCGGCCGCGCGCCCATCGCCATGATGTCGCGCACGATGCCGCCGACGCCGGTGGCCGCGCCCTGGTACGGCTCGACGTAGGACGGGTGGTTGTGGCTTTCCACCTTGAAGGTGACCGCCCAGCCGTCGCCGATATCCACGACACCTGCGTTCTCGCCGATACCCGCGAGCATCTGGGCGCGCATCTCGTCGGTGGTGGTCTCGCCGAAGTACCGCAGGTGCACCTTGGAGGACTTGTAGGAGCAGTGCTCGCTCCACATCACGGAGTACATCGCCAACTCGGCGTCGGTGGGGCGGCGTCCGAGGATCTCCTTGATGCGGGTGTACTCGTCGTCCTTGAGCCCGAGTTCCCGGTAGGGCTGCGCTGTGTCCGGCGATGAAGCGGCGTGCGAGACGGTATCGACGTGCGAAGTCACGGAGCGACGAGTCCTTTCGACCTGGCGAGAATGCGCAGAAGCTACCGGGCGAGTCTAGTCGCCACCTGCGACGTGCCCGCAGGAAGTAGGTGTGACCCTGTCCGGCGCGAGTGGCGCCCTATCCCATGATGGACAAGAACTGCCAGACCGGCGTTACCGAGAGGTCCTGCGTCGTGTTGTCCACCGTGGTCGGCAACGTCAGGGCGAAGCAGAACCGCACCGGCGTGTGGTCCGCCGGGATGACATGGGTTGTTTCGCCGCTTCCCGTCGACAGGGTGGCGTCGGTAGGGAACCCGATCAGCGGGGGTGCCGCGGCGAACGTTGCCTCATCGCAGGTGGCGGTGTTCCCGATGATCTTGACGCTGTAGAGGAGTGCGGCGGTGAGAGCATTCGGCGGATCGAAGGTGGCGCCGATCAATTTGACCGGCACATCCGAATTCGGCACGTCCGTCGTCCGCAGTGTGATCGGCGCGTACACCGTCGCGCCCGGATACATAGCATTCGCAATTATCGGAAATTGCATAGCGCCGCCCGGCGCCGTGGCGTACTGCTGATAGCCGCCGATCTCGCCAAAATCGGCTTCGATATCGAACGCGCCCGTGGATACGGTGCCCGAACCGAAGATCGAATCACTGAATATCGCCAGCGTGGTTGCTATGCCTCCGGCGAGCAGCAGTAACCCGGCCGCGAGCACCGCCAGGATCTTGCGCTTACGTCGTTGCGCCTGGGCCTGCCCGGTCGCGCCGGGATCCGGATAGTGGGTCATGACGACACCGCCTTCACTTTCCGCCACCCACAAGGGTCGCACGCGACGAACATCGTTATCCCGGTCATGATTACGGCCCCGGCAGCAACGGGCCGAACAACAATGGCAAGCCGCCCGGCGGCGGAGGCAACGGCGGAGGTGGCGGAGGAGGCGGCGGCACCGGGGCGCCGGCCGGAGCAGGTGGAGGGGGCGGCACCGGCGCACCCGCCGGGGCAGGCGGAGGGGGTGCCGATCCCGCCGATCCCGACGACCCGAATAGGTTGTTGAGCAGGGCTCCCGAGCCGAAGTCCGGGAACCAGTCCGGAAGGGATCCGCCGCCCGCAGCCCCGTCGAAACGGCCCTTGTATTCCGGCCAGATCGGCTCGTTCGTCCCGGTCGCGCAGGTGACTCGCGCCAGTTCGATGTCGACGGCCATATCTCCGACGGTAGGGACTGGTGCTGTGTCGACGGCATCGAACTCGACGATCAACCGAAGCCCCGCCATGGGAGGCACCGCCTGGGTGAAGGTTTGCAAGTAGACAAATCCGGTCACGGTAACTGGGACGAGACCTGGGGCCGTGCCGTTCAAGGGGACGCCGAGGGTCGGGCGCGGGTTCTGGTTGTTCTCCGGCACCAGGGTCGCGACGTCGACGGTGTTCCCGCCGTTGATCCGGATCGACCCGCCCGGTCTCGTCACCACTCCTCCGCTCGGCGGGCATTCGGCCTTGGCGCCCTTGATGTCGTTGAACCGCCCCAACCAGTCGCTACCGATGGTGTCGCTATAGCCGAAGTCCGTGTTTGCGAGGTTGGCCGTCGCGTCGGAGGACCGTTCGTTCGGACGCAGGACGCAGAGATTATCCCTGGCGTCCGTGTATCCCGCACAGGCGTTCGACTGCAAGGTTCCTAATCCGCCGAAAGTGTAGAAAGTGAGCCCGACGAGCGGTGTTCGCACCACGAGGACCTTCGAGTCCGTATCCGTAGCTGCAAAGCTTTCTTGGTCGTTATATGCGATGACTTTGTCCTCGTTTGACTGCTCCAGATTCGTCAGCGTCGCGTTTCCCGCAATTCCCTCGCCGTAGCCGCGCTCGGCAGTCGCCGAGACGATCCCTTGCGTCAGCCACACCTCGACTGTCCAGTTCGCGGCGGTATGCATCGTGACGCCGAGTAATAAGACGGAACCCGCGGCCAGCAGCGGGAGCCAACGACGAATGCGCCGGGGGCGTCGCCCTCGGGATTCTGTGCCTCGCCGACGGCTCATTGTGCGGACCTTCGTCCGTTACTCGGCCCGCCCCGGTGCGCGAGTGCGCATCGGGGTCGGTTGGCCGCTGCACGATGATGCTCCTGGCGCTACGGCGAGGTTTGCGATCCCTCTCATACGAGCGACCCTTTCGTCAGGGTTCCTCCTGGTACGGCGAGATTCCTTCGCCACGAACGTAGCGCGACTCACACCCGTGTGTGGACCGTTTCGTTGTCACCCCCGGTGGGTCCTGCGCCCGGTCCGGTTGGCTCGTCCGGGTCATCCGGACCGCCGGCTTCGTCGGTGGGCGGCCCGGTCGGCGGGTTCGTTTCCTCCTCCCGCGGCCAGGCGGCCATGCCAACGATGAGGGCCACCACGAACGTCACGATCAGCAGCACGATCGGGCTGATGAGCTTCACCAGGACGTAGCCCAACTCCGGAATCGACCACAACACCAGGCCGGCCCGGACGACGGTGTACGGGTCGGGATCCGGCGAAGGATTGGCGTCGCCCTGCATCGTGATGATCGTCGAGCCGTTGAGGCCCGGCTGCGCGGTGAGCACCCGGTGCGTGATCGGGTCGAGGCTGTCGCCCCGGTCCATCATCGTGACGTCACCAACGTGCAGCGTCGCCGCATCGACTTCCCGGGTGATCGCGAGGGAACCGGCCGGGATGGCCGGATCCATCGAACCGCTCTTGAAGATCACCAGGCGGACTCCGAACACCAGCGCAACGATCGACGCGATGATGCAGATTGCACCGAGGACTGCGGCGATGTTGAGCAGGATGTTCGCGGCCTTTTTCCACATGGTGCCCCTTCGCGGGCGAGCAGGATCTACGGGATATTCGCGAGAATGCTGAATTGCCAGGTCACACCAGCAGCAGAGCCACGTAGGGCAGGGTTCGCCAAGTTTTCTGGAGTATCCGGCAGCGTAACCGCAAAGCAGACGACCTGTCCCGTGGTGTCATCAATGGGCAAGTCCAAGGTTGCACCGCCAGCCGTGGTTAAGGGCGACCAGCCGGTGATCCCGAACGCGTCCTGGCCCCCGGTCCAGTCAGCCTCTGTGCACGATGGAGTCGGGGGCGCCCCGAAGGGGACGGTCTTGGTGGCGATTAGTTTGGGCCAGAACTGCAATGCCCCAAACAGTTCCGCACTTTCGGGCTTCGTGGCGACCTCCGGTGCCCGTGTCACACCGGCTAGGAGGGAGGCCAAACCCGGATACTCGTCCTTCTCGGGATTGACGCGAAGACCAACACTGGAGTAGATCGGTTTCCCGGGCACAATATTCGTCTCGGACGGGTCGAGCGGGAAGTCGAAAGTCCCAGCTGCGGCGCTATCGATGTAGGCGGTCTGCCAATCGCCGCCGCCGCTCGCGGCGAACGCGCCCTGCGCCTCCCAATCACCCGTTGCGAATGTCGCCTTACCAAAGACATTCGTGCTGAACACCGCCAGCGTGGCGCCGACCCCGAGCCCGACCACTAGGCCCACCGCTAGAAACGCCCTCCGCTTGCGCTTCGCTCTCTCCGAATCCGCTTCCGGCGTACTTGCCGTGGCGCCCTGATCAGTACTCATGGAACCAACCTCCATCTACATCTGACGGTTATGGGCTTCATCAAAGTGGACGGTAACACCGCCGACCTGCGCAATGGACGGTTTTCGCTGCGGCCGTTACCAATGCGGATCCCATGCATATTTCGGTGCCGGGAAAGACGCTATTTGACACCGATGTCACTGGGCAATTTCGAGCGGACGAAATAATCGCTCGAGAAACGAATTGCCAAGTTACCGTTCAATTTCGGAGATTCCGACCACGTACCGACCGAGGGTATCTCGCCCTCCTGGGAGGGGGCGAGAAATCGTTGCAGCCGACACCAGTCGCCGTCGGTTGTGAAGTTTCCCTGAACGTTCCAATTCCGATGGCGTGAATTTGCCTCACGACCGGTCGGTTGGTTTCCGCCAATTCCCGCTCTCCGACTGCCAATTCCGCCGCGCTTCGCGGCGTATCGGCGGAGGGCGTTCGGGTGCCCCGCGCCCATCGGCACTCATGGCGCCGCGGCAATGGGAATCGCGTCGAAATGCCACAGGATCGGACCGGAATCGATGCCCAGCGCCGCCGCCGGCGCGTCGATCGGCACGTCGATCTTGAAGCAGACGATCGTGTAACCACTCCGGGTCTCGGCCCCGTTGTCCGCGGGCATGACGAGGGGCTGCTGAGGGTCACTGCCCGTCGTGAGCGGAGCGTCGACGGGGAAGCCGGGGATGGCAACCAGGTTGTCCCATTGGTCGTCGCGGCACTTGGCACGGCCGGCCGCTGGGTCGATGACCTGGCGAACCGTGTACCGCAGTGCACTGGCGAGAGCGTTGCCCGCTTCGATTTGCGCCCCTACCAAGCTGAGCTCCGCGGGAAGCCGCGGCGCGTTGTCGTTCTCCGGGGTCCTCCCGAGGCGAAACCTGGTCGAACAGAAGGCGGAAGCGCCCGGCACAACGTCCTTCGATGTGTCACGCCCGCCCTTGAAGATGTCGCGGCAGTTCATGTTTCCGGCTTCTTCCGGTGTCGGGTGGTCCTGGAAGTCCGTCTCGGGGAAGAAGATCCCGGCTCCGTACACCGGATCGCCCTGAATGGTGAAGTGCCCACTCGTCACCGTGCCGGAGCCAAACACGTCGTCGGTCCATGCCGCGAGCGTCGCGGTGGTGCCGAGCCCCAACACGATCCCGGCAATGAGGACCGCACGAACCTTGTGCCACAAGGTGATCCGTGAGGACGTCGGTAAACCGAGACGTCGCTTCGATTTCGATGGGGACATGGCAGCCTCCTACGTCGTCGCCGACGAGATGTCGAAGCCCCAGGTGACTTTGCCCGTGCTCAGCCCCTGGATTGACTGGTCGTCGGAATACGAACTGGGCAGCGTCACAGCGAAACACAGATTCTGCGGGGCACTGTCCGCGGTGAGCCGGAGCGGTGTCGCGCCGCTACCAACCGTCAGTGCGACGCCTTCCGGAAAGGTCGGCGGGACGGTGCCCGCACCGAATCCGGTGGCATTGCACGCCGCGGCCGGCAGCGACTTGACCGTGTAGATCAACGCGATCTGCAATGGATTGCTGCCGGCCTCGAATTGGGCTCCCTTCAGCACGGCATCACCGGGAGATGAGTTCTGGGTCGGATCGATCTTCAGCGCTACCGGCGCGTAGACGGTGTCACCCGGTGTCATCAGGCCCGGATTGATCTGGAACTCGAACTGGCCGGCGTCGCCCGCCGAGGCATACGACTCCCAGGTCGTGCCGCCGTCGAAGCTGCCCAGCACATTGAAGCCGGAGCCTTCACCGGTCGCGAAGCTGGCTCCGCCGAAGATCGAGGTGGTGTACCCCGCGAGTGTGGCGACGGCGCCGAGGCCCACGATGATGCCGACCGCGAGAATGACCTTCACCTTGCGCCTGCGACGGCGCAGTTCGTCCGACTGCCCGGTGCCGCTGTCGCCCGCCTGTTCGGTACTCATCGGGATCGTCTCCCTCGATGCGGCCGGCCTCCTGACCGTTCACCAGTGCCGACGGTAACACCGGCCCCCTGCGCGGCAGGCCGTTTACGCGCAATTCGGCACTACGGAATCGAGGTCGACGCGAATTCCCACTCCATCGTTCCGGACGTCGCATTCTGCACCTCGAAACTCGCCGGTAATGACAGCGCAAAGCAGAAATCGAGACCATCGGCATCGTCTTTCGGCACCGTGACGGCCTCGGTGCTCCCCTGGGTCAACGGATCGTCTGTCGGCCAACCCGAGTATTCGGTCCCGGTCGTCCACCCATCCGCATTGCAGTTGGCCGGGGTCGCGCTATTGACCGAATAGGTCAGGGCGAGGAACAGCGGGCTGGTGGGGGTGGTCGAGTTCGCGCCTATCAGAGTGACCGCGGCGTCGTAGGAGGCCCTGGTCGGATCGACTCGGACGGCTGCCGGCGCGTACACCGTGTCGCCGGGCACCATCTGCAGCGGATTGAGCTCGAAAGCAAAATCGCCGACACCGGAGATGCCCTTGTCGAAGTCTGCCCATTCCCCATCCCGGAACTTGCCCTGGGTATTGAACGTGCCGGTCTGGAACTCCGCCTCCCCGAACACCGAAGTGGTGTAAGCCGCTAGCGTCGCAGTGACACCGAGACCGAGGACAATGCCGACGGCGAGGAATGCGCGAACCTTGCGCTTGTGGCGGTGCAGCGCAGGATCAGGCCCCGCTTCGTCGGCCGCCCGGCCAGTTTGATCGGCGCTCATGGTCCGTCCCGGTCCTACCGCTGATGTGGTGAACTACGACGAAAGTAGCACCGCACAGCCACGCTTCGGGCGGACTCCGCGCAACGGTATTTTCGCGTTCGTAGCATCGGCGGCGCGGCCCAGAGCGGGCTAATGTCACTGCCGACCACATCTGCGGGAGGCACGTTGACGACCACCCATGATCCGACGCGCACCACCGGCGACACAGCGAAGCAGGCGTTTCCCGCGCTCGTTATCGGCGTGGGCTCGGCGCTCGCGTTGATCGGCATCTCCGAGCTCGCCGACCAGCTCGAGCACTTCCTCTGGGATTGGCTACCCGACTCGTTCGGCACCACCGGCGAGAACCGTTGGTGGATCTTCGGAATGCTCACCGTCGTCGGTCTTGCTGTCGGCCTTGTCGTCTGGCTCGCACCGGGTCACGCCGGCCCGGATCCGGCGACCACCGGCCTGGTGTCCGCGCCACTGCCGCTCTGGGTGCTGCCGGGCCTCGCAGTGGCACTGGTCATTTGCCTCGCCGGCGGCACCAGCCTCGGGCCGGAAAACCCGATCATCGCCATCAACGTCGGGCTGGCCGTCTGGTTACTGAGCAGGTGGTTACCGAACGTTCCCGGCGCGTTCGGGACGGTGCTCGCGATCTCGGGCACGGTGGGTGCGATGTTCGGCACCCCGGTCGCCGCCGCGTTGCTGTTGACCGAGATGAAGGAGTTCCATCAGCGTGGCAGCTTGTGGGACAACCTATTCGCGCCGCTCGTCGCGGCGGGATCGGGCGGCCTCACGATGTATCTGCTGGAGAGCCCGACGCTTTCGGTTTCGGTTCCCAAGATGGGCACTCCGGGCTGGGACGATCTGCTGAGCGGACTCGTGATCGCGGTCATCGCCACCCTCGTCACTCTTGTCGGCCTCTACGCGTACAACCCGTTGCACAAGCTGTTCCGCCTGTTGCCCCACCCCGTGTTCATATTCCTCGCGGGCGGGTTGGTGCTCGGCATGCTCGGCGCGATCGGCGGCGAGATCACGCTGTTCAAAGGCCTCGAACAGATGAAGGAACTGACCGATACCGCAGGTGACTACACCGTCGGCGGCCTCATCCTCATCGCGCTGGTGAAGCTCGGGGCGATGGTGGTCGCGGCGACAGCAGGATTCCGTGGCGGAAGGATCTTTCCGTCGGTATTCATCGGTTTGGCAATCGGTCAGGTGGCGCACGCCATCGACAACGACATACCGCTAGCGCTGGCGATCGCCTGCGGGATTCTCGGTGTCGTGCTTGTGGTTTCGCGCGACGGCTGGCTGTCGCTGTTCATGGCCGTGGCAATCGTCGGCGATGCGAACGTGCTCCCGCTGCTCTGCCTGATCATCCTGCCCGTCTGGCTGATCGTATCGGCACGACCCGAAATGATCGCCACCCCGACGGAACCCGCAGAAAACCAGCCGCCACGCCAGAGCGCCTAGATGTCCGCCTGAGAGACGAAGTTCCACACCACCGGCCCGGTGCTCTTGCCGCGGACCGCCACGTCACTTGCCAGCGATTCCGGCAGCGTCACCGCAAAGCAGAAGTCCACCGGTTGGGAGTCCCTCGGCAAAATAGCGGGCCGTAGCGGGTCACTCGAGGTGAACAACGGGTCCGGAGTCCCCGCGGAGCCGGGGAAGCCCGGCCGCGGGTTGCCCGGACGTCCGGCGACGCAGTCGGCGGCGCCGGCGTCGCCGACCGTGTAACGCAACGCGCTGAACAACACGTTCGGTTCCGGCACCACGCCGCCCTGGAGCGTGATGCGGCCGTCGAAACTGTGATGTTTCGGGTCGACCCGCAGCGACACCGGCGCGTAGACGGTTTTGCCCGGGTACATGCTCTGCGGTTCGACCGAGAACTGGAAGTCGCCGGTATGTGGCGTGTTCGAGAAGCTCGACCAACCGCTGTCTGCGCGATTGACGCTGAAGTTGCCCTGCACGTTCCAGTCGCTCGACTTTTCCTCGCTCCACGGCAGGATCGAACTCAGCAACCCCCAGTCGCTGTCGCCGTCTCGCGAATCCCGGTACACCGCAACCACGGTCATCACGAGCAGCCCGAGCACCAAACCCATGGCGAAGAAGAGCACGAACTTGCGCCGGCGGCGCTTCCCTACTTCGGGTGATTCAGTGCTCATCGGAAACCCGTAATCGTCGAACCCAGCCGGAACAAGAGGCCCGTGTGGCCGTCGTCACAATAAGTGACGGTAGCACCGACGACCTGGGAGTAAGGCCGGTCCGGCAGACCCGAGTACACAAGTTGCGAATCCCAATAGACTGCGGCCATGTCGCTGTCGTACTCCGAGACGCTCGACGCCGTCGCGCAATCGCATGCCCGCGTCGTGTCGGCACTGTCGAATCTGACCGACGATGAGGCGCGGTCACCGTCGCTGCTGCCCGGGTGGTCCCGCGGCCATGTCGCCACGCATATCAGTCGCAACGCCGATGCATTGCACCGGTTCGTCGTCGGTGTGCTCACCGGCGTGCCGGGTGAGATGTACCCGGGTGGCCCGGATGCGCGGGCCGCCGCCATCGAGGAGGGGGCGGACCGGCCGGCCGCGCTGCTCGCCGCCGATTACGCCTTCGCCGGATCTCGGGTGGTCCGCGAACTCGGCGAGATCACCGAGGACCTGTTCGATACCCCGATCGCGTGGCGGATGCCCATCGTCGCGCGGGACCTGCCGGTGCTGCGCTGGCGCGAACTCGAAATCCACCACGTCGACCTCGGACTGGGCTACACCCCCGACGACTGGCCTGCCGACTTCGTCGCGTCCACCCTCGAATCACAGCTTCCGCGCCTGGCTGCGGCGGCGCCCTACGTCTCCGTGCCGGACCTTCCCGACGCGCAGGTGCTCGCCTGGTTGATCGGTCGGCCGCAGTCGCCCGGCCTGCCCGAGCTACCCGCGTGGCCGTTCTGATCTACGCCGACGGTGTTCGCGAAACTCATTGGCATGACGGCGAATAGCGGCAGCAACTCACCCGTCGGGGTACGCCTACTCCGGTGCGAGGAATGCCGCGAGTGCGTCGGTATAGGCGCGAACATCGCTGGCGCCCATCAACTCTCGGGCCGAGTGCATCGCGAGCTGGGCGGCGCCGACGTCGACCGTCGACATTCCAGTGCGCGCCGCGGTGAGTGGACCGATGGTGGACCCGCACGGGAGATCGGCGCGGTGCACGTACCGCTGCAACGGCACGCCGGCCTGATCGCACGCCATCGCGAAAGCAGCCGCACCCACCGCATCCGTGGCGTAGCGCAGGTTCTGGTTGACCTTCAGCACCGGCCCGCCGTTGACCTCGATTCGGTGCGCGGGTTCGTGCCGCTCCGGGTAATTGGGATGGGTCGCGTGGGCCATGTCGCCCGACGCACAGATCGAATCGGCCATCGTGCGCAGGAAGTCCTCTCGGCCACCGCCGCGGGCGAGCACGATTCGCTCCAGCACCGTGCTGAGCAGATCCGATTGGGCGCCACGATCCGAGGTGCTGCCCACCTCTTCGTGATCGAAGAGGGCAAGGACCGGAACGCGATCGGTCGGCCGGTCCGCTGCCGAGATCAACGCCTGCGTGCCCGCGTAACACGTCCCCTGGTTGTCCAGGCGCGGCGCGCTGACGAGCTCACCGTCGACGCCGACCACGCCGCTCGGCGCGAGGTCGTGCGTCATCAGCTCCCAGCCCAGCACCTCCTCGGGGTCGACGCCGGCCTCGGCCGCGATGAACTGGACGAACGAGCGCGGCGACGTGCCCACTCCCCACACCGCGTTGAGGTGCCGCTGCGGATCCAGCTGCACGCCCTTGCGGTCCTCGGACAGGTGGATCGCGAGCTGCGGCACCCGCAGAATCGGCCGGTCGACGCGGATCAGTTGGTGCCGGGCACCTTTCGCATGCCGCGTGGCGATCCGGCCGGACAGCCCAAGATCGCGATCCAGCCAGGAGTTCAGCCACGCCCCGCCGTACGGCTCCAGCCCGACCAGCTGCCAGCCCGCGACCGACAGATCCGGATGCTGTTTGACGCGAAGGTTCGGGCTGTCGGTATGCCCGCCGACGACGCGGAACGGCAGGGGCGACCCGCCCGCGACACTCCACGCCACCAGCGAACCGCCGCGCAGCACGTAGTAGCGACCCGGTTCGGCCGGCCACGCATCACGCTCGGCGAGCCGAACGAAGCCGTGCGCCGCGAGTTCAGCGGCGACGGTCGCGCAGACGTGGAAGGGCGATGGGGAGGAATCCACGAAGCGGCACAACAGCTCCGCACTGGCATCGGTGCGTCCGGACGGGCTCATGCCGGGATCCTAGGCGCTGCGCGGGTGTGGGCGTTGCTCGGTCAGCCGCGCGCGGGTGCGGGAGCCGACCGGGCTGCAGTGGCCGACACCTGCTGCAGCAACTCGACCAGTTCGTTGACGCGCTCATCGCCGAGTTGGGCCCGCAGCTGCTGCTCGACGGCGAGCTCGGCGTCGTTCGCCTCGTCCACCAGGGCATGGCCGCTCGGGCTGAGCATGACGATCACCTGCCGGCGATCCTCCGCGGAGACCCCGCGCACGACCAGCCCGCGCGTGACGAGCAGATCGATCGAGCGGGTGGCCGAACTCGCGGGCAATTCGGTGCGCCGGGCCAACTCGCTCATCGTGATGCCACCGACGATCGACAGACTCGCCAGCACACTCCAGTGGTCCGTGGTGATCCCGCGGTTGCGCAGCACGGCGTCCAACCGGTGCACCCAGCAACGGTCTGCGCTTCGCAGCGCCCGACTCAGCGAATTCCTGCTGCCAATGATCATCCGGCCAACTCCCGCCGCTGGGATTGTCTGCCAAAAGGATACAAGCCGTTGCAGTGCAATTTGAATCGATTGCGTCAAACCCGTTATTCGCGTCGTTTACCGCCGCCGCATACCCCGTAGGCAATCCGGCAAACATCGGCGTCGTACCGCCGCGGCGGGTCTAACGTGATTTGGTGAACCACCCATGTGGAGGGAGACCCATCATGTCCACACCGATCACCGATCACACCTACGCCCCTGGCCGCGACGGATTCAATTCGTTGCGCGCGGGCGGACTCAATTGGGATTCGTTTCCACTGCGCCTGTTCAGTAAGGGCAATGCGAAATTCTGGAATCCAGCCGATCTCGATTTCAGCGCCGAAGCTGCCGATTGGGAACGGTTGAACAGCGAACAACAACGCAGCACTACGTACCTTTGTGCCCAGTTCATTGCCGGGGAAGAGGCTGTCACACAAGATATTCGGCCGTTCATGGACGCAATGGCCGCGGAGGGCAGATTCGGCGACGAGCTGTACCTGACCCAGTTCTGCTTCGAGGAGGCCAAGCACACCCAGGTGTTCCGGCTCTGGATGGACGCCGTCGGTCTCACCGACGACCTGCATCCATTCGTCGCGGAGAATCCGTACTACCGCCAGCTGTTCTACGAGGAGCTACCCGGGTCGCTGCACGAGTTGGCCACCGACCCCAGCCCGGCCACGCAGGTCCGGGCCAGCGTCACCTACAACCACGTCATCGAAGGCAGCCTCGCGCTCACCGGCTACTACGCCTGGCAGAAGGTCTGCACGCAGGAAGGCATCTTCCCCGGCATGCAGGAACTGGTGAAGCGGATCGGCGACGACGAGCGCAGGCACATGGCGTGGGGGACGTTCACCTGTCGCCGTCATGTCGCCGCCGACGACCGCAACTGGGACGTGGTGCAACAGCGAATGACCGAACTGATGCCGTTGGCGCTGGGCATGATCGAGTGGGTCAACAACCGTTTCGAGAAGAACCCGTTCGGCATCGACGACAAGGAGTATCTCGTCTACGCGGCCGATCGCGCACAGCGCCGCCTATCCGCGATCGAGTCGGCACGTGGACGCCCGATCGCCGAAATCGACCTGGACTACTCGCCGGAGACACTGGAAGAACGGTTCGGCCAGGAGGACGCCGAGGCGATGCGAGTGGCGGCGGGCTGAGCCGAAAAACCAACCGCCGGTATATTTTTCGCCTACCGCTCGCGAGCGTCAGACCGCGATGACTGCGTCGAGCACGGACAGGAACATGCCGAGCCCGTCGTCGCTCGGTCCGGTCAGCGCCTCGGTGGCGTGCTCTGGGTGCGGCATCAGACCGACCACTCGACCGTTCGCCGAGCTGACACCCGCGATGCCGCGCTGCGACCCGTTCGGGTTGTCGCCGGCGTAGCGGAACACGACGCGGCCCTCGCCCTCGAGCTCGTCGAGCACCTGTGTCGATGCCTGGTAGCGGCCCTCGCCGGACTTGAGCGGGACGAGAATCTCCGCGCCCGCGTCGTACCGGCTCGACCATGCGGTGGTGTTCGCCTCGACACGCAGCCACTGGTCGCGGCAGATGAAGTGCAGCCCCTCGTTGCGGGTCAGCGCGCCCGGTAGCAGCCCGGCCTCGCAGAGCACCTGAAAGCCGTTGCAGATGCCGAGCACCGGCAGGCCCTTGTTCGCGGCGGCGACCACCTCACCCATCACCGGCGCGAATCGGGCGATCGCGCCGCAGCGCAGATAGTCGCCGTAGGAGAAGCCGCCCGGCACGATGACCGCGTCGACGCCCTTGAGGTCCGCGTCGCCGTGCCACAGCGCAACCGCCTCGCCGCCGGCAAGCTTGACCGCGCGTGCGGCGTCGATGTCGTCGAGCGTGCCGGGGAAGGTGATGACACCGATCCGTGCGCCAGCCGTCTGGGAGCTCACAGGCGGGTGACCTTCCACTCCTCGATCACCGTGTTGCACAGCAACGATTCGGCGATCTGCTCGAGCTGGGCGTCGTCGACGTCGTCGGCGATTTCGAGCTCGAAACGCTTGCCCTGCCGGACATCGGAGACGCCGGCGAAGCCCAACCGCGGCAGCGCACCGACAATCGCCTGGCCCTGCGGGTCGAGAATTTCCGGCTTGGGCATGACGTCGACCACGACTCGAGCCACGGGCTTGCTCCTTGTTGTTCGTCGGTGTGGTGCAGCGGGTTGTGTTCGGCGATGTGGGTTCGCACACCGCGACACCGCGGCGACCACGAAGTTTACCGCCTCCCGCACGGAGCCGATCCGCCGTGCGCATACTGGCGGTATGCGACTCGCGCACTTCAAGCATTCCTGCCTGCTCGCCGAACTGCACGACACCCGGATCCTGTTCGACCCCGGCGCTTTTTCGCACGGCTTCGAAGGACTGACCGGGCTCGACGCGATCTTCATCACACATCAGCATCCCGACCACGTCGACACCGCGCGCCTGCCCGCGCTCATCGACGCCAACCCCGGCGCCGCGCTCTACGCGGACCCGCAGACCGCCGCACAACTCGGCGATCCGTGGACGCCCGTTCATGCCGGCAACGTCTTCGAGGTCGGCAATGTGCAGGTGACCGGCGGCGGGGGCAGGCACGCGGTGATCCACCCCGACCTGCCCGTCATCGACAACACCGTCTACCTGCTCGGCACGCCCGAGCAGCCCGCCCAACTCGTGCACCCGGGCGACTCGCTGTGGGTGCCGTCCGTGCCGGTGGACGTGCTCGCGATTCCTGCGGTCGCGCCGTGGATGAAGGTCAGCGAGGCCGTCGACTACCTGCGCGCCGTGCGACCGCGCCTTGCCGTGCCGATCCACCAGGAAGTGGCCTCGGAGAACGGGCGCGGCATCTACTACTCCCGGCTGTCCGAGATGGCCCACGACGGCACGGACTTCCGGGTGCTGCCGGAGGAGGACGGCGTCGAGGTCGCGTGATCCTCGAACACGCACTGCTCGACGTGAAGTCCGGTCGCGAGCAGGAATTCGAGGCGGCATTCGACCGAGCCAAGGCAATCATCTCGCGGATGCCCGGATTCGGGCGGTTGACCCTGTCGCGGTGCATCGAGGGTCCGAGCACCTACCTTCTGCTCGTGGAATGGGACCGGCTCGAAGACCACACCGAAGGATTCCGCGGGTCGGCGCAGTACGAGCAGTGGCGAAAACTTCTGCACGACTTCTACGACCCGTTTCCTACGGTGCAGCACTTCGAGGAGGTCGGGCGGGCGGGCCCGGCATTGGGCTAGCGACACACTCCCGAGCCGTCCCACATTATGGATGGAAGATCCGTTGCGTTCAGCGGAGTGAACGGAAGCGTTCACTCCGCTGAACGCACCAAAAGTTCCATTCACAATGTGGGACGGCAGCGAGCGCGGTTCGCAGCTGGCCGAGACGGTGACAGCATTGGGCTGGCGACGCACCCCTGCCCACTTTCGACGGGATCCCGTCGATTCGAGCACCGAGTGCGCCGAGGGGCCGAGGCGCGCCACCGGTAATCTCCCCGTCATGGAACCCGTCACCGAGTCCGAAGTGCGGGCCTCGTTCGTCAACTGCTCGAAGGGCGACGCGAAACGACTGCCCGTCCCCCGCGACTTGGACAATCGCCCCTGGGACGATCTGGACTTCCTCGGCTGGAGCGACCCATCCTTCGCTGGGCGCTGCTACCTCGTCTTTCCTACCGACGACCGGCTGATCGGGATCGCGCTGCGCCATGAATCCAACGCATCGGTTCGCGCGCAGATGTGCTCGATCTGTATGACCACGCACAGCCGGGGCGGAGTTGCGCTGATGACCGCGCGCAAGGTGGGTGAATCGGGACGCCGAGGCAACACGATAGGCATCTACATTTGCGCCGATCTCGCCTGCTCGCTCTATGCGCGGCGCAAGAAAACGCCCTCGCTCGGTAACCAGTACCGCGAGGATCTCACCGCCGACGAGCGGAGCGAGCGGGTTCGCGACAACATCGCCGCCTTCATCGCACGACTCGGCGACTGAGTAAGTGAGTGCGTCGCCGGTTGGGGGTCAACGGCGGCGGGTTCCGTCGATACTCGCGATCAGCGTGGTGAACCAGTCGGCCACGGTCGTCCGGGTTGCGGGCTCGATGGTGAGCGTGTCGGTTCTGCGGGTGAGGTACCGGCCGTCGCCCGCGAAATCGGCCCACTGGAAGCCGCGCATGTCACGATTCGCGCGCGCATCCACCGCGACCCCGGGGGCCGCGACAACCTCGCCTGCGGAGATTCGGGGTCGGTTGAGAAACCTCGAAACCCGTTCACGCGCAGGAGAAATTTTCACATCGGCCAAGAAACGATCGCCTTCACCGCGGCGAAGCTCGGCCTCTTGCACCGAGAATCCGCGCTGACGTCCGGGCTCGCGGCTCGGCAGTGCGGCGGCGAGCAGGTCGGGCAATTGCGCGGCAGGCGCCGCGGTCAGCACGATGTCGCCGCCGATGTCCTCGGCGGGACCCGGCTCCTGAACGGCGATCGTCGCGAGCCCGCCGGATACCCCCGCGTTGACTCGAACCACCGACTCGCCGGGTTGGCCGAGGTTGTCGAGGCCGTACGCAGCGACCCACAGCGACGTGTCCGCGATTGTCGCCACCGCGCGGTGCAACGTCTCATCAAGGTAGGTCTGCAGACCCTGTGCCGCCGCCCGCCGCTGGCGTTGGTAGTCGACCGCGGATTCGATGGGCGAGCGGTATTGCAGCGGGTAGGGCAACCGATCGCGCCCGAATTGTTCCCACAGGATCTCGAATTCGAGCGCAGCGAGCCGCCAGGTCCGGGTGCTCACCCGCCGATGACCGGCGGCGCGACCTTGGGCATCTCGCCGATGAGGTCGTTGGCGTTGTCGACGTTCACGAGGTAGTCGGGGGTCTTGTGCTCGGTGTCGGTTTCACCGCGCCCGCGCGAGCCGTGTGGCGCCATGCCGCCCATGCCGGGAGCGCCCGGGCGGCCGGCGGCGGCCACACCCGATGCCGCGTTTCCGCCCGCACCTGCTCCGGCAACTCCCGCACCGAGCGCGCCCGGTGTCGCCAAGCCCGCACCGCCGGCCGATCCACCCGCTGCCGCCCCGGCTCCGCCCGCTCTCGCGCTGCCGAGTCCCGGGCCCAGAATCCCGGACGCGCCTGCGCCTGTTCCGCCCCCAGCAGAGGCGGCACGGGTGGCGGCGTCGCTCGAAGTCGCGACGGGGTTGGCGGTTGAAGTTGCGCCCGATCCGTCCGCACCGGTCGATGTGTTGGCCGGATTCGTCTGTCCCGCAGACGGATCAAAGCTCGCAGGGCTGACAGCGCTCGGATTGGTCTGGGACGCATCGGTTCCGGTCGGGGATCCCGTTCCGATGCCGTTGTTGCCGAAGCCCGTCGTGGCGCCGCCCGTCCCCGGTGTGTTCCAGGACGCAGTGGTGCCGCCGCCGCCGTAGCCGGATTGCGTGGTCGGACTGTTGCCCGGTGTTCCGGCGCTGGTGGGATCGAACGGTGGTGGCAGGACCGGGATTTGCGAGGACGCCTGCATGACGACCGGCGCATACTCGGTCTTCATGATCTGCGCCGCCTCCTGACGGCCTTCCTCCGACTTGTGGAACTGCTCCATCACCCCGCCGACCGGGTTCAAACTGAAGACACTGCTGCGGAGCGCACCGAGGACGCTGCCACTTTCGGGTTCCGGCATCCGCAGCTTGGCCTGATTGATACCCGTCTGACCCTCGTTGATCTTGTTCGCGATCAGGCGGGCGGCGGATTCGAGCTGGCACGTGGCGGTGGAGTATTGGGTGACGGCGGCTTGCGCACGCGTTGCTGCAGTGCCCTCCCAGCCGCCCGAAATCACCGAGGCGATCCTGCCGTTGAACTCGGCGACACTGACTTTCAAGGTGTCTGCGGTCTTGGTCCAGGCCTCGGCGTCCTGGATCATCGTGGCCGGTTGCGTGGAGTCAATGGCGGCTTTAATCGCGGGATGCGACATACCGTCGAAGTTCTCCATCACCATCTGCACCGGAGCGTCGTAGTGTCCACCGAACTCTCGCTGCTCCCGCTCGCGTTCGGCATAAAGATCGTCGCGTCGAGCGTTCCCGTCCTGCTGGACCTGCCGGTCACGTGCCCAGCCCAGCGGATCGGTATCAGTCGTGAGACCGATACCCTGCAGTCCGAGGCGGGTGACGGCGCTCGCCGAGTTGACGAAGTCCGAAGTCGCGTCGCCGACATCGTCGGCTATGGAACGCACACCGCTCGCGACCAGGTCGAATCCCGGGAACCCCATGCCCACTCCCCCTCAGTAGTAGTAAGTCTCAGTGACCCGGATCGACCGCGGACAGATTCGCCGCGCTGGTTGCATCGGCGGATTGATACGCCTTGCCGGCCTTCTCGAATAGATCGCGCATCTGGTTGACGGTCTCGATGTGCTGATTGATGACCTGCTCGAAGCCGTTGTCGCCAATCGCCTTCTGCTCGAAGATGCCGCCGAGTGTCTGCGCCGACCCGAGGATGCCGTATGCCGATACCGTCGTCATAGAACGCGCTTGTCGCTGAATTTCGACCAGTTTGTCGGCGAAATCCTGACACGAGGCCACGCATTGTTCGGCTACTCCCGATTCCAGGTACAACTGCCCTTCTGTGGCTGCAGTCGCCAGTTGCGCGAACACATTCATTGGTGCCGTCATGTCGTATTCCCCTCGGTCAGGTTCAGCGTGGGCACGTCCGACTAGCTGGGAACCCGGCCATCGAGCACATTCGCAATCTCCACCGCACGCCCGCACGGATCCGCTACAGGATTCGGCCGGCTAGTCCTCTGCTCGACCCGCACCAACAGGGCCCCGTCCGATGACCCCATGGCTACGTCACAGTATTCGTCACTCGTCGGACCGGACTCGTGATAGGTGAAGGCCTCCCGGGAACCCACCTGCACCGGAACCTGATCGACGTTGCGGGGATTCTTCTGCACCTGCTCCATCGACAGATTCGATTGGAACAATGTGAGCAAGAAGTTGCTCGCGTCCCAACCGCATACGTTCCATCCAGCTCGGTCGGCACCGACGATCCCCGGCTTGGCAGTCGCCGGATCCACTCCCACACCCCGCAGCGCATCCTCGGGCAGCGTGCACGGATCGAACGCCGGCTCGGCCACCCCGCTCGTCGTGGTCGGCGACCCCTCGACCGACTCCGACCCACACCCAGCCACCGTGACCAGCGCAAAAGCGGCCACGGCAGGTGCCAACCAGCGAATACTCAATGCCATCCCAATCCGAAGCGAACGTGAAGCTACCTATTCAGACGCAGCCCGCCGCCGCTCGGTTCCAGCGCCAGCTGTCCGAACTCGCAACCACGTCACAATCGCGCGGCCACCGCCCGGCCCGCCGCCCTGCCGGAGAAGATGCAGCCACCGAGGAAGGTGCCTTCCAGGGAGCGGTAGCCGTGCACGCCGCCGCCACCGAAGCCGGCGACCTCACCCGCGGCATACAGGCCTTCGAACGGGGTGTCATCGGGCCGGCGGACCTGTGAGTTCAGGTCGGTCTCGATGCCGCCGAGCGTCTTTCGGGTCAGCAGGTGCAGCCGCACCGCGATCAACGGTCCGGCCTTGGGGTCGAGCAGCTTGTGCGGACTGGCGACCCGAACGAGCTTGTCCGCCAAGTATTCTCGCGCGCCGTGGATCGCGGTGACCTGCATGTCCTTGCTATATTTGTTGTCCATTTCGCGGTCGCGGGCCACCACCTCTGCGCGCACCTGCTCGTGGTCGAGCAGATCCTCGCCCGTGAGCTTGTTCATCTTCGCGACCAGATCGCCGAGATCGTCGGAGACGAGGAAGTCCACGCCCTTCTGCTTGAACGCCTCCACCGGCCCGGGCGCGCCCTTGCGCACCCGCTGCAACAGCATGCGGATATCGCGTCCGGTGAGATCCGGGTTCTGCTCCTGGCCGGAAAGCCCGAACTCCTTCTCGATGATCTTCTGATCCAGAATGAACCACGTGTAGTCGTAGCCGGTCTTGACGATGTACTCCATCGTGCCGAGCGTGTCGAAGCCCGGAAACAGCGGCACCGGAAGCCTTTTCCCGGTCGCATCGAGCCACAGCGACGACGGGCCCGGCACGATGCGGATGCCGTGGTTCGGCCACACCGGGTCGTAGTTGGTGATGCCTTCGGTGTAGTGCCACATCCGGTCCCGGTTCACCAGGCTTGCGCCGGCCTGCTCGGAGATCGCTAGCATCCGTCCGTCCACGTGCGCGGGCACGCCGGCGAGCATGTTCGTGGGCGGGCGCCCCATCCGCTGCGGCCAGTTTTCCCGAATCAAGTCGAAGTTGTGGCCGATTCCGCCGGACGTGACAATCACCGCCTGCGCCGCGAACTCGAATTCACCGACGATCTCGCGCGACGAGGCGACACCGCGAGCCGCGTCGGACGGCTCGAGCACCGTGCCCCGTACGCCGGTGGCGGCGCCGTCGGTCAGGACGATCTCGTCGACGCGATGCCGGTGCGCGAACCGGACCAGCCCGCGCTCCACGCCCACCTGGACGCGCCGCTCGAAGATCTCGACCAGTCCCGGCCCAGTGCCCCAGGTGATGTGGAAGCGCGGCACCGAGTTGCCCGGCCCGTACGCCCCGTAGCCACCGCGCTCGGCCCACATGACTACCGGGAACAACTTCAGCCCTTGCTGCGCGAGCCACGGATACTTTTCGCCGGCTGCGAATTCGACGTAGGCCTGTGCCCATTTGCGCGGCCAGCGGTCTTCCCGCTCGCGGTCGAACCCCGCATTGCCGAGCCAGTCCTGCAGCGCCAGTTCATAGGAGTCCTTGATACCGAGGCGCCGCTGCATCGGGCTGTCCACGAGGAGCAGCCCGCCGAACGACCAGAAGGCTTGTCCACCAATGTTGTTGGCATTTTCCTGGTCGACGACGATCACGCGGCGGCCCGCGTCGACCAGTTCGGCGGTGGCGACCAGCCCGGCCAGTCCTGCTCCCACGACGATGGCGTCGGCAACTTCGCTCATGCAGCACACCGTAGCGCGCAGCCGCGCGCCGCCGTCGGTAGATCGATCGCGTCGCTAAGCGACCCGGGAGACCCCCGGTCGGGTCAACCGATACACCTCGGGATGGGCACCGTGGTGCAGCGCGATATCCACCGCGTCCAGCATCGACTGCCGCGGCCCGGACGCGTCGAGCAGCTTCGCCGAGACCGACAACCGCAGCACGCCGCCGCGCCGCGCGATCCGTTCCGCGCCGAGCACCACCATGTGGCACCACCAGGGTTCGGTTCGGAATCCGGCACCGATACCGAGCACGCGCGCCTTCACTATCGTGTTCGCGTCCAGATCGTGTATACCGTTCGCCAGCGCGGCGAGCCGGAAGCCCGCCCCCGGCAGCGCGGCCATCGCGCCCGCCGAGGCCGCCCAGCGTGGCGGCGCGAACAGCCGGGTCCGCAGGCCGGTCTGCTCCATCACCCGGTCGGCGGCGGTGAGCCGCAGCATCGCCTCGTGCTGGGGCAGCGCGGCAAACTCGGCGCGCCGCCGCTTGGTGGCCGCCTGGTCGTAGCCGTGCAGCACGATCGCGTCGCCGGCCGCGCGACGGGACCGCAACCACTGCTGCGATTCCTCGTCGCGCGCGAGCCGGTACTTGTCCTTCATCCGCGGCGCGACAAGCAGCGACAGCGGCACTTTGCGCGCATCCATCTCCGCCGCGAAGTCCGCTGCCGCTTCGAGCCTGGTCTCCTTGATCCCCGCTACCGACACGATCAGCACACCGGTCATGGCGTCACCATCGCACCGCGAGGTGTACGCACCGTTACGGTGCGCCGAAGGTCGGACGTCTACTTCGGAAGCGCGGCCTCGATCGCCTCGATAACCTCGGGGGCGTCCGGCACGGTGCGCGGCCGGAAGCGATTCGCGACCTTGCCGTCCGGGGTGATGAGGAACTTCTCGAAGTTCCACTGCACGTCGCCCGCGTCGCCGCCGGCGTCCGGGGTCTGGGTCAGCTCGGTGTAGAGCGGGTGGCGGTTCTCGCCGTTGACATCGGTCTTGGCCAGCAGCGGGAAGGTGACGCCGTAGGTGGTCGAGCAGAACTCCTGGATCTCCTCGGCGGTGCCCGGCTCCTGACCCATGAACTGGTTGGACGGCACGCCGATCACGGTGAGCCCCTTGTCCGCGTAGTCGCGGGCGAGCTGCTCGAGCGCGGTGTACTGCGGGGTGAGGCCACACTTGGAGGCCACGTTCACCACCAGCACCGCGCGTCCGTCGTACTCGCCGAGCGAGGTCGGGTCGCCACCGAGGGTTTCCAGCTGAATGTTCTGCAGATCCGTCATGGCGTCGAACCTACCGAAACAAGCGATGCGGGCACGAGGGTTGACCTCGTGCCCGCACCTAACCTGCGCGACGTGCGCTAGGTCAGGACCGGATCGCGGCGATGCGCCGAGTTCGAGTCGGACGGCTCGTCCGACGGCACAGACTGTGCCCGGTGGTCCTCGGGCAGGTCGTCATCGATCATGTTCTCCTCGTCGAACGGCCGCTTGCCGTCGAGCGTCTGCTTCACCGTGTCGGTGTCGACGCTCTTGGTCCAGCTGCCGACCAGCACCGTGGCCACGGCATTGCCGGAGAAGTTGGTCACCGCGCGAGCCTCGGACATGAACCGGTCGATGCCGACGATCAGGCCGACGCCGTCGAGCAACTCCGGCCGGTGGCTCTGCAGGCCGCCGGCGAGGGTGGCCAGGCCCGCGCCGCTGACGCCCGCAGCGCCCTTGGACGCGACGATCATGAACGCCAGCAGCCCGATCTGCTGCGGCAGCGACATCGGCATGCCCATCGCGTCGGAGATGAAGATCGAGGCCATCGTCAGGTAGATCGCGGTGCCGTCCAGGTTGAACGAGTAGCCGGTGGGCACGACGATGCCGACGGTGGTGCGCTCCACGCCCGCATGCTCCATTTTCGCGATCAGCCGCGGCAGTGCCGACTCGGACGAGGATGTCGCGACGATCAGCAGGTATTCCCGCGCCAGGTAGCGGACGAGCTTGAAGATCGAGACCCCCGAGACCAGCTTCAGCAGGGTGCCGAGCACCACGAAGACGAAGATCGCGCAGGTGATGTAGAAGGCGAGCATCAGGATGCCGAGTTGCTTGACCGCCTCGAGTCCGGTCTGCCCCACCACGCCCGCCATGGCACCGAACGCGCCGATCGGGGCGAGCCATAGGATCATCGACAACACCCGGAACACGAGCTTCTGCAGCATTCCGACCCCGCGCAGGATCGGCTCACCACTGCGGCCCATCGCCTGCAACGCGAAGCCGACCAGCAGCGCGACGAACAGTGTCTGGAGCACGTTGCCCTCGGTCAGCGCCGACAACATCGAAGTGGGCACGATGCCCTGGAAGAAGTCCATGGCGCCGCCCGCACCGTGCGCCTTCTCGGCGTACTGGGCGCCTGCGCCGGAGTTGGCGGCGATATCCATTCCGGATCCCGGCTGCAGCAGGTTGCCCACCACCAGGCCGATACCGAGCGCGATCGTCGACATCCCGACGAAATAGGCCAGTGCGATACCGCCGACCTTGCCGACGCTGGCCGCGGCCTTCACCGAGCCGATGCCGAGCACGATCGTGCAGAAGATGACGGGCGAGATCATCATCTTGATCAGGCTGACGAAGATGGTGCCGAGAACGGCGAGGTCCTTCCCCAGTTCGGGGGCGAGCCAGCCGACCAAAACGCCGGCAACGACCGCGATGATCACCGCGATATAGAGCCAGTGGGTTCGATCGTGACGTTTGGCCGGTGCGTCGGCCGTGGTCGGTGCGGTCATTGCCGTTCCTTTCGGATATGAGTGAGTCGGGTCACCCTTCTAGGAAGATGGTGGTGTGACCCAGACCGCACGTCACCGTTGAGTTCGAATAGTTCACATCGAGGGAGTGCCCCGTGAACCTGCGCGATATGCCGCTTGCGCGCCAGGTATTCGCACTACAAATGGCGGTCCTGGTCGTCGTGATCCTGGCCGGCGGAGTCTTCGCTGCCCTCGACGCGCGCCACGACCACGACGCGGCGACCCGCGAGGTGGTCACCGATGTGGCGGCGACGCTCGCTGCGGCACCGTCCACCGCCGCCGCCGTGCACTCCGCGGATCCGACCGCGCAGTTGCAACCGCAGACCGAGGCGATCCGGAAACAGACCGGAATGGATTTCATCGTGGTCATGGCGCCCGACCGCACCCGGTTCACGCACACCGACCCGACCCTGATCGGCAAACCTTTCACCGGCACCATCGACCCGGCATTGGCCGGCGAGACCTTCACCGAGACCTATACCGGCACGCTCGGTCCATCCATCCGCGCGGTGACGCCGGTATACGACGGCGACGAGGTGATCGCGCTGGTGTCGGCGGGCGTCACCCGCACCCACATCGGCGCCGAGGTGTCCCGGCAGCTGCTTACGATCCTGCTTATCGTCGGGCTCGGCATCGCGGTCGCGCTGGTCGGGTCGCTGCTGCTGAGCCGCCGCCTGCAGCGGCAGACCCACGGCCTTGCACCGAGCGAGTTGCGGACGTTGTACGAGCAGCAGCAGGCGGTGATGCACTCGATTCGGGAGGGCCTGCTCGTGTTCGGCCGCGGCGGCGAGCCGGACGGTCGCGCAGCGCTGGTCAATGACGAGGCGCGCAGGCTGCTCGATCTGCCGACCGGCGAGGTAGCGCGCGGTGACCTCCCGGACTCCATTCAATCCTTGGGCGACAACGACATTCGCGATGAGACGCATGTGACGCCGAGCCGGGTACTCGTGGTCAACCAGGAGTCGGTCGAGTGGGGCGGACAGACGATCGGCAATGTGATGACGATCCGCGACCGCACCGAACTGCAGTCGGTGATGGGCGAACTCGACTCGGTGCGCGGCTTCGCCGACTCGCTGCGCGCCCAGGCACACGAGTCGGCGAACCGGCTGCACACCGTGATCACCATGGTCGAACTCGGACGCTACGACGCCGCCGTGGACTTCGCCACCGCGGAACTCGCACTGTCCCAACACCTCATCGACCGGTTGACGAGTGCGGTGGGCGAACCGGCGCTGGCCGCACTGCTACTGGGCAAGGTCAGCCAGGCAGCCGAACGCGGCGTGGAACTCACCGTCGCCGAGGAGACCGCGCTGGACACCGCTGAGCCGCTCAACCCCCAGGAGTCGGTCAGCGTGGTGGGCAACCTGATCGACAACGCCATCGACGTCGCGGCGCTGGCCGAGGACGGCTGGGTGGAAGTGACCATCACCCGTGACTCGTCGGCACTGCTGGTCCGCGTCGCCGACAGTGGGCCCGGGCTCGACCCCGCGACCTTCGGGGCCGCACGGTCGCGCGGGTTCTCGACGAAGTCGGGGCACCACGGGCTGGGCCTAGCCCTCGTCGGACAGATCGTCAACCGGCACCGCGGCACGATCGAGGCGGTTCGCGAGCCATCGGCCGCCATCGTCGTCACCATCCCGAATAGCGCAGGCGCACCGTGATTTCCGTGCTCATCGTCGAGGACGAGCCGCTTATCGCCGAGGCGCACAAATCGTATCTCGGTAGGCTGCAGGAGTTTCGGTGCGTCGGCGTCGCGCACACCGCACGCGATGCCATGCGGATCGCGACCGGCGCGATCGCCGCCGGCAATCCGATCGAGCTCGTGCTGCTCGACATCGGTCTGCCGGACGCGAGCGGGATCGATTTCGCCGGTGCCCTCGGCGGGCTGCGACCCAATCCCGACATCATCGCGATCACCTCGTCGCGCGACCTCGCGGTGGTGCGGTCGGCGGTCGCCCACGGCGTCGTGCTCTACCTGCTCAAGCCGTTCACGTTTGCCGCATTCCGGGACAAGCTGGACCGCTACACGGAGTACCGCGCGTCGCTGTCGGTCGGCGAAGCAGCCGTGTCACAGCGCGACATCGACCGCGCGATGGGCGTACTACGCAGTGCCGATGAACGCACGACAACGCCGAAAGGTATCGCCGCCAACACTTTCGACGAGATCGCGCGGATCGTTCGGGACGCATCCGGCGGCATCGGCGCGGCCGAGGCGGGGAAGGCGCTGGGGGTATCGCGGGTCACGGCGTGGCGGTATCTGGAGAAGCTCGCCGATGACGGAACCGTGGCGCGGCACACCGAATACGGGAACGCCGGGCGGCCCCAGGTGCGGTACCGCTGGAAATCCTGAGTTCGAGTTGTCCGCGGACTACCCCGCCCAGTACGGCGACATCTTGAGCATCGAGCGCTGCACGAACGGGCGGACCACCGGCATGAGGTAGCGACGCACTCCGAGCAGGGCCGCGATATCGGCGGTGATCGCATCGAAATCGCGCTGCTGATACCGCAACAGCTGCTGGCTCTCCGCCGTGTCCACCCAGTCGGTCGCATACGGCTTGTCCGCGAACGCACCGTCGGGCGGCAGCTGCAACCCCATCGCGCCCATGATGCGGGTGAGGAACTCCCGGTAGGTCACCTGACACTGTTCGCCACCGCCGATGAACAGCGTCCGGCCCCACACCGCGTCCACGTCGAGCGCATTCGCGACCGCGACCGCAGCATCGAGCGGATGGAGCACCTCGATGCGGTTGGCGAGGCCGATCTCGAACATGATCGGTTCGGCCTTGCGGAGTCCGATCACCGGAACATCGACGAACCGCGGCACGAAGCACTCAAGACCCGAGGTCCGCACCATCGCCTCGCACTCGATCTTGTGTGCGCTGTAATCGTCGAGCGCCTCGAGTGGATCGTCGATCTGCCGCGGCGGTGTCTTGTGCAGTGTGTCGCCGTGCACGTCGAAGGTGGACGCGAAGATCAGTCGCGGCGCGACCGACTGCGCCTGGCACGCGGCGATCACGTTCGCGGTGCCGTCGACGTTGACCGCCCGCGCAAGTTCCGGATTCGCCTCGCTCCCAGGCGGAATCAGCGCGGCGAAGTGCGCCACCACGTCCATGCCGTCGACGGCGGCCTCGACCGCATCGGCATCGGTGATGTCGGCCCACCGAACGTCGGTCAGCTGTGGAAACTGCGCGGCACGGCGGCGGTCGGCCGGTGTGTCGAGAGTCAGGCAGCGCACCGTGTGCTCGCGGCGCAGCAATTCCGCGAGCACGTAGGAACCGATATTGCCGAAGGCGCCGGTGAGCAGAATATTCACTGCGGCCCGCGAATTGTGTTGAGCATCGGCGCTGTTCCTTTGCGGATGGTCAGCGGAAGTACTCTCCGCCGTTGACGATCAACGTCTGGCCGGTGAGCATGCGGGCGTGATCGGAGGCGAAGAACACGACCGAGTTCGCCACGTCACCGTCCTCCGGGATCTCGCGCAGCGCCATCTTCCGCGCAATCCCGGCCTTCACGTCCTCCTCGGACACGCCGCGCTGTTTCGCCGTCATCGACACGTACAACTCGACGTTCGGGCCCCACATCCAGGTGGGCACCACCATGTTGACTCGAATCTTCTTCGGTCCGAGTTCCTTTGCCAAGGAGAACATCGCGGAGTGCAGTGCGCCCTTGGAGGCGGCGTAGGCGGTCTGCGGCAATGCCGGGTTGAACATCGCCTGCGTACCGACGAGGACGACCGAGCCGCCGCGCTTGCTCAGTTCGGGCAGGGCGGCCTGCGTGAGGCGCATCGTGGCGATCACATTGAAGTCGAAGACGTCTTTCCACGCATCGAGATCGGCACCTTCGAGGCCGCCGAAGACGGCGTCCTTCGCGGCCACGATCGTGATCGCGTCGACCGCGCCGAACTTGTTCACGGCCACACTGATCAGGTTCTCGCAGTCGGCCTGTTCGGACATGTCGGTGACGGCATACGCAACGCGCTCGCCGGTGGGGTCGATCTCTTCGGCGATGGTCTTCAGGTTGGACTCCGTGCGTGCGCCGAGCACCACATTGGCGCCGTCACGATGCGCCGCGAGCGCGACCTCGCGGCCGAGTCCCGTGCCCACCCCGGCGACGACGACCGTCTTGCCCTCGAGTAACTGCGCCATGCCCAAACTCTCCTCGACCGATGAAATCGTCCCCGTAACGTAACGGTAGGTAACGATAAGGTCAACGGTCCGGGAGCGCACGACCGACGTCGTCACCGGCGAATACGGCAACTGATAGTGATCGGAATAGTCACTGACGCAGCGGTCGAGCACCCCGCCGGACTACTGTGACGGCCCGTAACGAATAAATTCCGGCCAGCGGCTACGATGAATGGCCATGTCCTCCGCTGCCGATGAGAATCCGAGCCAAGCCGCCGCTCGGCGCATTCCGGTACGCGGTCGACCGCGCAGCCGGGCAATCGATGACGCCGCCCTCGCCGCGGCACGCGAGCTGCTCGCCGAGGTCGGCTGGGACCACACCACGATGGTCGCGATCGCCGAACGCGCCGGCGTCGGCAAACCCGCCCTGTACCGGCGCTGGCCATCGAAGACCCACCTCGTGTTCGAGGCCGTATTCGGTTGGATGAACGCCTACGCGCCGACCGCCGATGCAACCGACTTGGAAGACTGGATTCGCCGCGCCTTTGCCTACACGCTCGAGTTGTTCGCAAAACCCGAAGTGCGCGCGGCACTTCCCGGTCTCATGGCCGCGCTGAGCGACCACCCCGATCTGCGGAACTCGCTGTGGCGCGAGTTCGGTAATCCGGGCATGGTGCTGCTCATCGAGCAACTGCACCGGGCCGGAGTCCCGGAGGCGGACGCACGCCGGGAGGCCACCGAGCTCATGACGCTCATCATCGGCGCGAGCATGGTGACGCAGGTCTTCGGCAACGCTCCCGACGTCGACGAAATCGCTGCGCGGCTCGCCAGCAAGATCTCTCCGGCGGTCTGATCCGCCCGGCTACGCGCCGATCGGCTTGCCGAACAGGCCCGCCAGCACCTCTCCGACGGTCGCCACGAACGCCGGCCACGTGCGCTGGTCAAGCGCAATCGAACCCACGTCGTTGATGGTGCACCCGGGCGTCGCAGGAACACCGTCGAGTCGATCGCGCAGCCACAGCACCGCACTGGGAGCGGCGGCGACCGGCAAGCTGAGGTGTTCGCTGAAGTGGTCGCGGGTGTAGACGATCGATGCCGACGGGTCCTGGCAGTAGCCCTCCACCAGCGTGTTCACCTGCCCCACAGGGATTATCCAGTCCATGTTGGCCTGGTAGATGAACATCGGCGCAGCGGGCGCAACCTTGCCCATTCGGGTGCGGTCGATCACCGAACGCACCACCGGATCGTCGAGCGGATCACCCGGGGAATTCAGCAGGCCCTTGATATCGAGGAACGGCAACGTCGCCGACTGGTACGTCACGCACAGCGGACTCTTGACCGCCATCAATGCGCGGCCAAACGGATTCGCATGCTCGTCCAGATACCGTTGAAATTCCGGATATTCGCGGCCCAATCCGAGCACGGACCCCAACACCAGGCCTGCGGGCGCCGCATTACCGCCATTGTTGAGCACGGCATCGAGGGAGGCAGGCACACCACCCTCCGCGACGCCCACGAGGTTCAGTTCCGGAGCGTAGGAGGACTGCAGCTCGGCCGCGTGCCCGGTCGCGATGGCACCGCCCGAGTAGCCCCACAACGCGACTCTGGTCTCGACACCCGGGAGTCCGAGTGGTGCGAACCGCTGCGCGGCCCGCACACCGTCCAGGGTCAGTCGTCCGCCCAGTGGTCCAGCGCCATATGCCGAATTCGGTCCCTGATAATCGGGCACCGACACCGCCCAACCCTGGGCCAGCGCTGCCTGTATCTCGATGAACTCCACCGACACCGTTGCCGACCCGGTGAGTGGACTCGGCACCGAGGCCAGCTGCAACCCATAGGACGGCGCGCAGTACCTGGCCAGTGAGTCTTCGCCGATCTGGAACGAAACAAGCTTGCGCGCGCCATCTTTCGCCGGCCCGCGCGGCTTCAGCACGGTCGTCACCGCGGCGATCGGCTCGCCACGGCTATCGGTGCTGCGATACGACAACTGCCAGGCATCCACATTGACCGGGACGACACTGTAATTGGCCACATTGACCTGTCGAGCGGCAATGATGTCGCCCGGAGTCATCGGTGCGTATTCGCTCGAGGGCGGCGCGTAGAAAGCCGGGTCGAATTCCGGCGGGCTCGGTGGTACCGGGAACGGCAGCGCGGGCGCGACATTCACCTCCGCGTGCTCAACGGGCACCGCGGATGCGACGCCCACTGCGAGTGTCATCGGCAGTACCAGCGCGACCACCACCGCGACCGATCGACCGAGCCGCCCCGAACTCTTCGACAATGTCATGGCCATCTCCCCGGATAAGTGAGACTACCACGTCTCACATTGGCGAGGAGCTTAGCCGACGTGACACACGTCGCACAATGGCGGGCGACTAAAGTCGGCCGGGTGAACGCCTCCCGCGAGCGGACCTACGGCGGCCGACTCGTCGTCGACCGACTGGACGAAAGACGTCGACAATTCATCTCCGCTGCCATCGAGGTGTTCGGCGAAAAGCGCTATGCGGCAAGCACGGTCACAGAAATCTGCAGAGTTGCTCGGTTGTCGCGCCGGCAGTTCTACGAGCTATTCGACAGCCGGGAAGATCTCCTACTCGACACCTACGATGCGATACAGCAGCAGGCCAGAGACTCCGTCGTCGCGGCGGTCGCCGACGCCGAAGCCGACGATCTGCCGGGGACAGTGCGCGTGGCGATGGCCGCCTATATCGACGCGGTCGGCCGGGAGAACCGGCGCGCACGCGTCGCGTTCGTCGAAATAGTCGGTGTCAGCGACCGGGTCGAGGCGCACCGCGATGCGGTTCGTGGCCAGTGGGCGAAACTGATCACCGAACTGATCACGTCCGTCGGCGGCACCGAACCGAACGCAGTAGGTAACTCGGAACTCGCGACCGCCGCGGTGATCGGCGCGGTCAACGGCTTGATCCACCACTGGATCACCCACGAGTCCAGGCCACCGATCGAGGAACTCGCCGACGTGCTCACTTCGGTGCTGCTGGCCGTCCTCGTCCCGGCCGACGGCAAACCCGCAGGCGCGCCCGCCTCCGCCTGAGTACCGGCCCCCGCCTCGCCTCAGACTGCGCCCGCGGTATCCAGGATCCAGGCGAACTCGAAGGCGACTTCCTTCCACTTCGCATAGCGGCCGCTCACCCCGCCGTGTCCGGCGCTCATCTCGGTCTTGAGCAACAGTTGCGAATCGCCGGTCTTGTGCGCGCGCAGTCGCGCCACCCATTTCGCCGGCTCGACGTACAGCACCCGGGTGTCGTTGATACTCGTGATCGCCAGAATTGCCGGGTAATCCTTCGCCTCGACATTCTCGTACGGGCTGTAGGACTTCATGTACTCGTATACTTCTTTGTCCGCCAACGGGTTTCCCCACTCGTCCCACTCGATCACGGTCAGCGGCAGCGAGGGATCGAGAATCGAGGTGAGCGGATCGACGAACGGCACGTTCGCATCGATTCCGGCGAACAGTTCGGGCGCGAGGTTGGCGACCGCGCCCATCAGCAGACCGCCCGCGCTGCCGCCGTCGGCGACCATATGCTCGGGGGTGGTGACACCGGCATCGACGAGATGCCGTGCACAATCGACGAAATCGGTGAAGGTGTTCTTCTTGGTGAGCGTCTTGCCGTTCTCGTACCAGAGCCGGCCCATCTCGCCGCCACCGCGCACGTGCGCGACCGCGAAGATCATGCCGCGGTCGAGCAGCGAGAGCCGGGCCACCGAGAACGCCGGATCGGTGCTCGCCTCGTAGGAGCCGTAGCCGTAGAGCAGCAGCGGTGCCGGTGCGGTGATCCCCTTGCGCTTGACGATCGAGATCGGAATCTGCGTACCGTCCGCCGCCCGCGCCCAGTGGCGGTGCTGTTCGTAGTCGCTCTCGTCGAATTCACCGAGCACCGGTTGCTCCTTGCGCAGCAACATCTCTCCGGTTTCGAGCACATAGTCGTAGACCCGTGACGGCGTGATGAACGAGCCCATGCCGAAACGCAGCGTGGGCTGCACCCACTCCGGATTCGCGCCGCCGCCAACCGAAAACAGCTCGAGGTCGAACGACAGCTCGCGCCGTTCACCGTAGCCCGATTCCGTGAGCGGCCAGATTGCCAAGCGCGGCAATGCCTCTCGTCGATAGCTGAGCACCAGATGGTTCGAGAACGCATCGACGTCCTCGAGCCGGACATCGTCGCGATGACCGATCAGCATCCGCATGTCCGACGGGTTGTCCACGGGGGCGTCGGCCAGCACGAAATTCTCGGCCTTCACTCCCTCGACAATGTCGTTGTGCAGGATCAGGAACCGATCCTCCCCGCCGACCACAGCGTGTTCGGCGGAGTACTCGACGCCTTCGCGGCGCGGCAGGATGACGCGGAATTCGCCTTCGGGATAGGCGGATTCGAGCATCCACCCTTCCGAGGTGATCTTCGAACCCACCCAGATCATCAGATACTTCTCCGAACGGGTGGAGCCGATGCCGACCCAGTACCGCTCGTCGGGCTCGTGGAACACCTGCGCATCACTCGAGCGGGGAGTGCCGAGCTCGTGCCGCCACACCGTGTCCGGCCGCCACGACTCGTCGACCGTCAGGTAGAACACGTGCCGGTGGTCGATCGCCCACGTCGCACCCGGTGCCGTGCCGGGGATCTCGTCGGGCAGCAGCTCGCCGGTACGCAGGTCCTTGAAGCGCATCGTGTAGCGCTCGTCGCCCAACACGTCGACCGAGTACGCGAGCAGCGTCCCGTCGTGGCTCACCGAGAACGCCCCGAGCGCGAAGAAGTCGTGGCCCTCGGCGAGTTCGTTGCTGTCGAGCAGCACCTGCTCAGCCGGAATATCGACGTCGACCGAGAGCTCCGGCGGGTTCCAGTCCTCCGGTCCGTCGATCGGGCACCGGCAGCTGACCGCGTACTGCTTGCCCTCGAAGCTGCGCGTGTAGTACCAGAATTCACCCATCCGGGTGGGGACCGAAAGGTCGGTCTCCTTCGTGCGCGCCTTGATCTCGTTGAAGACCTTGTCCTGCAACGGCTTCAGGTGCTCCGTTTGCGCCTCGGTGTAGGCGTTCTCGGCCTCGAGATAGGCGACGACCTCGGCATCGTCCTTGTCCCGCAGCCACTCGTACTCGTCCACCACCACGTCGCCGTGATGTACCCGCTCGGTGGGCACCTTCTTCGCCACCGGCGGGGCCACCTCGGTGGGGGCGGGACTCTCGGTCTCGGGCTCGACTGCCATGCCGACCACCGTAGTCGCCGCCTTCGAGCGTCGTGCCGCTAGCTCACCCAGTCGTCGAAACTCAGTCCGGAGATGCGCTCGTATGCCTCGATGTAGCGAGCCCTGGTGGCCGCGACCACGTCGTCGGGCAGCGACGGCGGGGGCGTATCGGATGCGCGGTCCCAGCCCGACTCGGGGCCGGTGAGCCAGTCACGCACGTATTGCTTGTCGAAGCTCGGCTGCACCCGGCCCGGCTCGTAGCCGTCCGCCGGCCAGTAGCGCGACGAATCCGGGGTCAGCACCTCGTCGGCGAGCACCAGGGCACCGTCACGATCGACGCCGAACTCGAACTTCGTGTCGGCGAGAATGATGCCCCGCTCCTCGGCCAGCATCACCGCACGCGAATAAATATCGATCGTGTCCTCGCGCAGCTTCGCCGCAAGGTCCGGTCCGACCCGGTCCACGACACCGTCGAAATCGATGTTCTCGTCGTGCTCGCCGAGCTCGGCCTTCGCCGCCGGAGTGAAGATCGGCTCGGGCAGCTTGCTCGCCTCGACCAGGCCCGCCGGCAACGACACCCCGCACACCGCGCCGGTGCGCTGGTAGTCGGCGAGGCCGGAACCGGTGAGGTAGCCACGCGCGACGCACTCGATAGGGAGCATCCGCAGACGCTTGACGACCATCGCGCGGCCGAGCACCTCGGCAGGGATGCGGTCGTCCTCGGGGTCGCCCGCGATGTGGTTCGGTACCGCGAGCTTGCGGAAGAAGTAGAAGCTCATCGCAGTGAGGATGCGGCCCTTGTCCGGGATCTCGGTGCTGAGCACATGGTCGTAGGCGGAGATCCGGTCGCTGACGACAAGCAGCATGTGCTCGTCGTCGATTGCGAACAGTTCGCGGATCTTGCCGCCGGCCAGAAACTGATACTCGGAAAGGGAAGGGCGCACGGGCGTTCAGCCTATCGCCTCGGCTCACCGCAGGGGGGCGCCGCCCGTGCTGACGACCGGCACGCCGGTGATCCCGCGCTCGTTCGGCGGCGCGGGTGAGCTGCGGCTCACGAAGCCGAACCACGCTCCAGCGCGCCGCGAATGGAACCGGCCAGATAGTCGAGGTCGGCACGGCGCGGGCTCGTCGGGCGCCCGCGCAGGCCGAACCCATCACCTGGAGTTCGTGGAATGACATGCAGGTGCACGTGGAAGACCTCCTGCCCCGCGGTGACCCCGTCGGCCAGGAAGAAGTTCACCCCGTCGGCGCCGACCTCGCTGTCCCGCAGCGCCGCCGCGAGCCGCTGCCCGACCGCGAACAGCTTGCCGCCGATCGCCGGATCGAGTTCCGCGAGGCTGCGCGCGGGGATCTTCGGGATCACCAGCAGATGCCCCGGGGTGAACGGCCGGATGTCCATGAACGCGAACACGTCGTCGTCCTCGTACACCTTGCTCGCCGGCGCCCGCCCCGCGACGATGTCGGCGAAAATCCGGTACGGGTCCATCTAGAGGATCGGCGACGGCGAGTACTGCGCGGCTTCGGGGTACTGCCGCACCAGCTTGTCCACCTCGGCCACCACCGCGGCCACCTGCGCCTGGGCCGCCCCGATAAACGCGGACTTGTCCTCGAGCGCGGCATCGAGCGCAGCCCGGTCCAGCGGCAGGCGCTCGTCGGCGGCGAGCCGGTCCAGCAGATCGGGCTCACGGCCCTGCTCACGCATCGCGAGCGCGACCGCGACCGCGTGCTCTTTGATGACCTCGTGCGCGGTCTCGCGGCCGACGCCGGTGCGGACCGCCGCCATCAGGATCCGGGTGGTCGCCAGGAAGGGCAGGTAGCGGTTGAGCTCCCGCTCGATCACCGCCGGGTAGGCGCCGAACTCCGCGATCACGGTCAGGAAGGTCTCCATCAAGCCGTCGATGGCGAAGAACGCGTCCGGCAGCGCGACGCGACGCACCACCGAGCAGAACACGTCGCCCTCGTTCCATTGCGCGCCGGCGAGCTCGGCGGTCATCGAGGCGTAGCCGCGCAGCACCACCTGCAGGCCGTTGACGCGCTCACAGGAGCGGGTGTTCATCTTGTGCGGCATCGCCGACGAGCCGACCTGCCCCGGCTGGAAACCCTCGGTGACCAGCTCGTGCCCGGCCATCAGCCGGATCGTGTGGGCGAGCGACGACGGGCCTGCACCGACCTGAACCAGCGCCGAGATCGCATCGTGGTCCAGCGAGCGCGGGTACACCTGGCCGACGCTGGTGAACACGTGCGCGAAACCGAGATGGTCGGCGACTTTGCGTTCGAGCGCGTCGAGTTTGGCCGCGTCACCGCCGAGCAGGTCGAGCATGTCCTGCGCGGTGCCCATCGGTCCCTTGATCCCGCGCAACGGGTAGCGCTCGATCAGTTCGCGCAGCCGGGCCAGCGCCACCAACAGCTCGTCCGCCGCAGACGCGAACCGCTTGCCGAGCGTCGTCGCCTGCGCGGCCACATTGTGCGAGCGCCCCGCCATCACGACGGTCTGGTACTGCGCCGCGCGCTCCGCAAGCCGGGCCGCGATCGCGACGCCGTGACCGTGCACATGCTCGAGCGAGCGCAGCACCTGCAGCTGTTCGACGTTCTCGGTGAGGTCACGGCTGGTCATGCCCTTGTGCACGTGCTCGTGCCCGGCGAGCGCGTTGAACTCCTCGATGCGCGCCTTCACGTCGTGCCGGGTGACCCGCTCGCGCTCGGCGATGGAGGCGAGATCGACCCGGTCGAGCACCCGTTCGTAGTCCGCGATCACATCCGCGGAGACCGCAGAATCGGTACCGAGTTCGGCCTGTGCACGCAGCACCTCGAGCCAGAGCTGACGCTCGAGCACGATCTTGTACTCGGGCGACCACAAGCGGGTCAGCTCTGGGCTGGCGTACCGCGTGGCGAGGACGTTCGGGACCCGGACGGGACTGGGACTGTTGGGGCTGGCATTCTCGGCGCTCACGGCTGTCCAGTCTAGGAGAGACCGCCCGCGATCTAGCGTTCGGCGGACGGCGCGACGAAGTCGATGACCTCCAGCAACGCCCCGCGGGCCACCTTGCGCGGCGCCGGATCGATCTCGGTGAGCGCACCGATGAGCGCACCGTCGACCACCGCAACCAGACGGCGCAGTTGCTCGGCACGCACCTGCCTGCCGCACCGCCGCAGCGCATCGCCGAGCATGTCGTCGAACGCCCCGCGCAGCCGCAGCTGCACCTCCCGCAATTCCGGCCGGCGCGCGGCGACGAGGAGCCGCTCGTAATGTGCAAGCAACCGTTCGCGTCCGACCGAATCGTCGGCATCACTCAACGTCAAGTCGAGGATGAGGTCGACGGTGGACTCCGCTCCGCGCCTTCGGTGGGTGACGTGGTCCACCCGCCGACGCATCGCGTCGAGTTCGGCGTTGCCGCTGAATTCCACTGCGGCAATGATCAAGTCGTCGAGCGACTCGAAATAGTAGGTGGTTGCGGCGAGTGGCAGATCCGCCCTGCTGGCGACCGACCGATGCCGCACCGCTTCGAACCCACCTTGTTGCATCAACTCGGCTGCGGCAGCGACCAGGGCGCGCCGACGACGTTCCCCCTTCGGAGTGGTCGCTGTGGTCACCGTGTAATCGTGACAGCACGCGTCGGCTACCACGGCGGAATCGGCAATGTTGTTGATACTGCGATCATCCCGTTGCGAATGGGGCGTCGGTGTTTCAGACGGTACGCAGCCGGTCCAGTGCCTCCTCGATGTCCGCGGTCGCCCCGGCAAATGAAAACCGCACGGTCCGAACACCATTCACGGTATCGAAGTCGATCCCCGGGGCCAGGGCAACGCCGGTCTCGGCCAGCACCCGGCGGCACCACAGCGTGCTGTCGTCGGTGCGGTGCCCGATGTTGGCATAGGCATAGAACGCGCCGTCGGCAGGCGCGAGATCGCCCATGCCGATCTCGGGCAAACCGCGCAGCAGCACCTCCCGATTCACCGCGTAGCGGCGCACGTGCGAGTCCAGTTCGGCCTTCGCCTCGGCGGTGAACGCGGCGATCGCCGCGAACTGCGAAATCGCGGGCGGGCACACCGTCATATTCGACGCCAGCCGCTGCAAGGCGCGGCGCAGCGACGAGGGCACCAGCATCCACCCCAACCGCCAGCCGGTCATCGAGAAGTACTTCGACACCGAACCGATCACCACCGATTCGCGTGAGGTCTGCCAGGCGCTCGCGGTGGCCTGCGCACCGAACACGATCCCGTGGTAGATCTCGTCGGAAATGAGCAGCGTCCCGTGCTCCTCGCACCAGCGCGCGAGCGCGGCGAGTTCATCCGGATCGATGATCGTGCCGGTCGGATTCGCCGGGCTCGCGACGATCAGCCCCGCGGGCGGGGCGGGCAGCGCGTCCAGCATCGCGACGGTCGGCTGGAACCGGGTCTCGGGGCCGCAGTCGAGCTCGACGACCTTGCAGCCGAGGGCGGCGAGCGTGTTGCGGTACGCCGGGTAGCCGGGACGGGCGACGACCACGGTGTCACCGAGATCGAACGCGGCCAGGAAGATCAGCGTGAATGCCCCCGAGGAGCCGGTCGTGACGACCACGTCCTCGGCATCGACGGCGACGCCGGTGGTGTCGCGGTGATGGGCTGCGATCGCGGCGCGCAACGGCTCGATCCCGAACGTCTCGGTGTAGCCGAGCAGCTCGGTCCCGAGCGCCTCGGCCGTCGCGCGCAGCACCGCCGCAGGGGCCGGGGTGGACGGCTGCCCCGCGGCGAGGGAGAGCACGTCACCGTGCGTGCGGCCGCGCTCGGTCGCCGCTTTCCACACATCCATCACATGAAACGGCTCCACCTTCGAGCGTTCGGATTCGCTGCGCACCCGTTCGACGCTAGTAGGTCGCCGCCCACCCACGGCGCACGCCCGCACTGCGCGATTGTTTCGCCCGCACCGGGTCGCTGTTATCGTCGCGACTGACCTGCCCGCGCCGCCATGGAGCGAGCACGAACGACATCGGAGGGCCATGGCGTGGTGCGTCGACGCGTCGCATACGCGGTGATCGCCGCTGCCGCCCTCATCCTTGCGGCGGCCGACACCATTCCCCTCGGAGTCGATCGCCATGCCGGGACCAACCACGTACTCGGCGCCGATCAGCAGCAGCAGGTGTTGATGACACCGCGGTCGAGTTCGGTGTACATGCACCAGATCGCCAAGGGCGAGGAGGTTCGCGAGCGGCACGTGGTCGAGTTCGCCGCCCGTCAGACCCTCGCGCGGGCCAAGGCCGAAGCCGCCGCTGCGGTTGCCGGTGAATGGCAGCCGTGGCTCGGCGGGTCGGGCAGCGGTGGACTCGGTGGGATCGGCGGCCTCGGCGGCTACGCGCTGCCCGCGCGTGGTGCGTACACCTCGGGCTTCGGCGCCCGCTGGGGCACGATGCACCAAGGCATCGACATCGCGGCCCCGATCGGTAGCCCTATCTATGCCGCGGCGTCGGGTGTCGTGATCGACGCCGGACCGGCGAGCGGGTTCGGTCTGTGGGTGCGCATCCGGCACGACGACGGCACGATCACCGTCTACGGGCACATGTACGACTTCTTCGTCTCGGTCGGCGAACGGGTGCCGGCGGGAATGCAGATCGCCCGCGTCGGCAACCGCGGCGACTCCACCGGCCCGCACCTGCACTTCGAGGTGATCATCAACGGGCAGCACGTCGACCCTGCGCGCTGGCTGGCGCTGCACGGTCTCTCGCTGGCCTGAGCGCCTCGGTCAGACGGTGATCCGCCCCTCGACCGCGCCAAGCCCGATGTCGGTCCGAAAGTGACTGCCCGGCAACTTGATCGACGCCAGTCGCCCATACGCCTCGGTGCGCGCGGCGGACAGATCGGCGCCCGTGCCGATCACGCTGAGAACCCGCCCGCCGGCGGAGACGATCGTGCCGTCGTCGCGCTGTGCGGTGCCGGCGTGCAGCACGCCGTCGATGTCCGCACCGGTGATCACGTCACCGGTGCGGGGCGTGGCCGGATAATATTCGGCGGCGAGCACCACGGTCACGGCAGCGCCGTCGCGCCACCGCGGCGCGGGCTGCTGCGCGAGCGACCCGGTCGCCGTCGCGTACAGCAGCTCGCCGAGCGGGCTGTCGAGCAGCGCGAGCACGGCCTGGGTCTCCGGGTCACCGAAGCGGCAGTTGAACTCCACCACCGCGGGTCCGTTCTTGCCCATCGCCAGCCCCGCGTAGAGCAGCCCGCTGAACCCGCAGCCGCGACGCACCAGCTCGGCGGCGACCGGCACGACGACGTCGGCAACGATGGTGTCGACGCTGCCCTCCGGCAGCCAGGGCAACGGCGTGTACGCACCCATCCCGCCGGTGTTCGGGCCCGCATCGTTGTCGCCGACCCGCTTGTGGTCCTGCGCGGGCAGCAGTGGCACCACGGTTTCGCCGTCGACCAGGCAGAACAGCGATACCTCCGGCCCGTCGAGGAACGATTCGAGCAGCACCGGGTGGCCGTTTTCGAGTAGTTCTGCGGCGTGGTCGCGGGCCGCGGCGCGATCGGTGGTCACCACGACGCCCTTACCGGCGGCCAGACCGTCGTCCTTGACGACCCAGTTCGGGCCGAATCGATCGAGTGCCTCGTCGAGCTTCGCCGGGGTGTCGACGATCTCGCTGTGCGCGGTGCGGACGCCGGCGGCGGCCATGACGTCCTTCGCGAACGCCTTCGAGCCCTCGATCCGGGCGGCGGCGGCGGAGGGCCCGAAGCAGGCGATCCCCGCCGCGCGCACCGCGTCGGCGACGCCGAGCACGAGCGGCACCTCGGGCCCGATGACCACCAGATCGGCGGCGACATCGGTGGCCAGCGCGACGACCGACTCGTCGGAGGACGCGTCGACCGAACGGACCGTCGCAACGGAAGCAATACCGGCATTGCCGGGCGCACAGAACAATTCGGCGACGCCCGGATCGCTCGCCAGGGCGAGCAGCAGGGCGTGTTCACGGGCTCCGGATCCGATGACGAGTACGCGCACGGTGTCACGATACGGACTCCTGGGCTGCCTCGACATATCCGGCACCGGGTCCATGGTTTACGTCACTCCACAATTCCGGGTTTGATCAACCGTAGGAGTCCTGGACGCCGTCGGGGGTCAGGAGGTCGGAGCAGTGAGGTCGTAGACCGTCACTCCGCCCACCGTCTTCGCCGTGAAGTGCTCCTGGATCCAGGTGGAGATCTCCGAAGACGATCCCTCGCCGCCGCCGGGGCCACCGCCACCACCGACGAAGTAGTGGATCTTGCCGTCGGCGACGTACTGCTGGAACTCCGCCAGGGTCGGCGACGGGTCGGTGCCGTTGAACCCGCCGATCGGCATCACCGGCTCCTCGGTGGCCAGCTGATAGCCCGACGCATTCTGCGAACCGATCGCCGCGGCGACCCAGGTGTAGGAGTCCGCATCATGCTCGAGCAGCGCGACCATCTCGGCGCTCGGGTTGCTGCCGTTCAGCAGGCCACCCGCACCGCCCATGCCACCGCGTTGCATGTCCTGACCGGTCGGTGGGGCCATGCCGCCCTGGGTGTTCGTCGTGCCATCCTGGCCCGGCATCATCGGCACTGCGCCGATGTTGGGATCGCGACCGAAGCCGCGCATACCGTCACGCCGGCCACCGGGGCCGCCCATGCCACCGGGTCCGAACCCGGAACTGGGACCTGCAGAGACGATCGAGCCGGTGTGCGGGGTCGAGATGGTGTCGATGGCGTATGCCGTCGGGCCGGCAAGACCCACGATCAGCGCCGCTCCGGCACCGGCCAGGGCCAGCTTTCCGGTGAGCTTCGGTGCCACGATCAGCACGGTGGCGACCACCGCGGCGAAGACTACGACCCAGCGCAGCCACGGCACGAAATCTGTTGCCCGCGAGAGCAGAACCCAGGACACCCAGGCAGTCAGCAGCACCGTCGCGGCGAGCGAGATACGCACCCACAGCTTGTCGCGTTCGCGCCAGGCGAGCACTGATCCGGCGCCGACGAGCGCGGCAACCGCAGGCGCAAGCGCCACGGTGTAGTAGGCGTGGAAGATGCCGGCCATGAAGCTGAACGTGATGCCGGTGACGAGCAGCCAACCGCCCCAGACGATCAGCGCGGCACGGTTGACGTCGGTCCGCGGGGCACGGCCACGCAGCACGAGACCGAGGACGAGTAGGGCGAGCGCCGCCGGGATGAGCCACGCGATCTGGCCGCCCTGTGCCGACTCGAACATCCTGCCGATACCCGTCGAGCCCCACATGCCGCCACCGCCACCGGGACCGCCTCCGCCGCCGGGGAATCCGCCACCGTCGGCCATACCCGCGGGCATCCCTGCCGCGGCACCTGCGGGCATCCCGCCTGCGGCATCTGCCGCGCCCTGCGCCGCACCTGTCCGGTCGCCGCCGCCGGGCACGACACTGCCTCGCTCAGTACCACTGAGCCGGCCGAGACCGTTGTAGCCGAGGGTCAGCTCGAGGATCGAATTGTTCTGCGAGCCACCGATCCACGGCCGCGACGAAGCCGGCCACAGCTCGACTGCGGCGAGCCACCAGCCGGCGGACACGATCATCGCGCCGAGTGCGGCGAACAGCTGCGCGAGGCGCTTGCCGAATTTCGGCGGACCGGCGATCAGGTAGGTCAGCGCCAGCGGCGGCACGACCAGCATCACCTGCAGTTGCTTGGTGAGGAAACCGAATCCGACGAACACGCCGGTGAGCACGAGCCAGCGGGTACGGCCATCGGAGACCGCGCGCATCATCGCCCACACCGCGGCGATCATCAGGAACACCAACAGCGCATCCGGGTTGTTGAACCGGAACATCAGCACCGCGATCGGCGTCAGCGCCAGCACCAGGCCGGCGAGCAGGCCCGCGGCGGCACCGAAGTAGCGCCGAATCGTTGCCCACAGCAACGCAACCGACGCAACGCCGAGCAATGCCTGCGGTACCAGGATGGCCCAGCTGCTCAGCCCGAAGACCCGAACCGACAGTTCCATCAGCCACAGCGAGGCGGGTGGTTTGTCGACGGTGATCGAGTTCGCGGCATCCGAGGAGCCGAAGAAGAAGGCCTTCCACGACTGCGAGCCTGCCTGCACCGCGGCGCTGTAGAACGAGTTGCCCCAGCCGGAATCGCCGAGCGCCCACAGATAGGCGACGGCGGTGCCGATCAGCAGTGCGGCCAACGCCCACCATTCCCAGCGTTTCTTGCGGTGGTCCGGCTCGGCGGCCGGTGCGCCGGGGCGCACCTCGAGAGTGGCGGTCATCGAATGTTCTCCAAATCGCTTGTACGGAAGACCCAGCGCAGGCCGATAAAGCGGACCAGCGTGGCGACGAGATTGGCAATGATCAGCACCGCAAGTTCGACGTGCTTGGCGGCATCGGGCACCCATTCATGCAGCGCTGCAAGCGATCCGCTGGTCAGCGCGAGTCCGATACCGAAGATGACGAGGCCTTGCAGCTGATGGCGCGCGACGTTGGCCGAGCCGCGCACCCCGAAGGTGAACGCACGGTTGGCGGCGGTGTTGAGCACCGCGGTGATCAGCAGCGCAACAAGATTCGCGGCTTGGGCACCGAGCGTGGAGTGCAGCATGAGATAGAGCACGGCGTACGCCAGCGTGCTGGCGACACCGATGATGCAGAACCGGACGATCTGCCCGAGCATTCCGTGCGGCACTCCGGGCAGCAGCGGTTCACGGCCGAGCGAGTAGCGCAGTTCATCGACCGGAAGCCGGCCGCCGACCAGCGCACGACCGAGCCGCCAGATACCGAGCAGGTCCTTGCGCGCGGTGTCGACGATGTCCACCCGGCTGTCCGGGTCGTCGGTCCAGTCGACCGGCACCTCGTGGATGCGCAGACCTGCGCGCTCCGCGATGACCAGCAGCTCGGTGTCGAAGAACCACTCCGAGTCCTGCACGAGCGGCAGGACCCGGCGCGCCACGTCCGCGCGCATCGCCTTGAAACCGCACTGCGCGTCCGAGAACCGGGCATGCAGCGAGGTGCGCAGCAGCAGGTTGTAGCTGCGCGAGATGAACTCCCGCTTACGGCCACGCACCACCCGTGACCCGCGACCCAGCCGCGTGCCGATCGCGAGATCGGAGTGCCCGCTCACCAGCGGCGCGATCAGTGGGAGCAACGCGTTGAGATCGGTCGAGAGATCGACGTCCATATAGGCGACAACGGCGGCGTCGGAGGCCGTCCATGCGGTGCGCAGCGCACGCCCGCGGCCCTTCGCATCGAGATGCAGCACACGCACACCATCGAGCGACGCCGCGAGGTCTTTGGCGACCGCGAGCGTGCCATCCGTGCTGGCATTGTCGGCGATCGTGATGCGCGCCGGGTACGGCATCGCCGCACGCAGGTAGGCGTGCAGTCGGCGCACCGACGGCGCGAGATCGGTTTCCTCGTTGTAGACGGGCACGACGATGTCGAGGGTGGGTGTCATGATGGCGCCCCCGGTCGACACGGGCAGCTCGGCACTCGCCTGCGGCCGAGCGGGAAGTGTCGGAGATTCGGTCATGAAACCACAATCTCGCGCCAGCCTTCGCTGTCCCTCGAGCAAAGCTGGGAGGTTGCTGGGAGCCGAACGACCGCGCCGAAGTCGACCGGCGGTGCGCCCGGTCGGTTACTACAGCGTGCCGTTCTCGATGTCTCGTTTCATGGCCTGCTGGTTCGCGATGTGCGCAGACACGCCGTTCTGCACGGTGTAGTCGATCAGCACCGCCGGGGCCGAGAACGTCAGATGCTCGGTGACCAAGGTCGCTCCGCCCGTTTCGGCGAACGTGACCGTCTGGTGGGTGATCACGCCGGGCATATCCCAGGTATCGGTGCTGTACCAATGATCGGCGGCGTACGTCCGCTGCTGCCCGACGGTGCGTCCCGGGATCGACACCGGGCCCGCCGGGATGTCCTCGAGGGCGATGAACTCCCAGACGTCGGCGTCACCCTCGGTGTAGCTGCGGCGGTCGAGCACGCCCTTCAGGAAGGGGTGGCGTCCGAAGCTGTTGTCGAAGTTCGAATACGCCGGAAACACCCGATCGATGGGCGCGTCGATGGTGACCGGCAGGGCGACATCGCGGGTCACCAGCAGCGAACCGGCCTGACCGGCCTCGAACTTGTAGGCCGCCCACGAGGCATCCCATTCCGCGTCGAGTGCGGAGTAGGACTTCGGACCGGGTTCGGCCGCGGCAACGCCCGTGCTCCCCAGCGCAATTGCGCTAACCAGCATCACGACGGCGAGAAGGTTGGATTTCCAGCCCCGGACCCGCCGGACAAGGAGCTGCTCGCGACGTCCGCTCATCCGCATTACCTCACCGTCGAGACCGTTGCCGGCACTCGACAACCGGGCGAATGCTACCGCGTCGCGTCCCTCGGGTGAATCTCAGCAATTTCGAGTAAGCGATGAATGGAAGATCCGATCCCACATTGTGAACGGAAGATTTGGTGCGCTAGGCGGAGTGAACGCTTCCGTTCACTCCGCTCAACGAGACGAATGTTTCATTCACAATGTGGGATCGGGGACCGCACTCAACCCGTCCGGCCCGCGCACTACCCTGCCAATCATGGCTTCCGTATTCAGCTCGATCATCGCCGGTGACATCCCCGGCCGGTTCGTCTGGTCCGACGACGAGATCGTCGCCTTTCTCACCATCGCCCCGGTCACGCAGGGCCACACGTTGATCGTTCCGCGCGCGGAGATCGACCAGTGGCAGGACCTCGAGCCTGCCGAGTTCGCGAAGCTGACCGACGTCTCGCAGGCGATCGGCAAGGCGGTGCGCAAGGCCTTCGACGCGCCGCGCGCCGGGCTGCTCATCGCGGGCCTCGAGGTGCCGCATCTGCACCTGCATGTGTTCCCGGCCTACGACCTGGGTGATTTCAACATCTCCGGTGCCGATCCGAACCCGTCGGCAGAGTCGCTCGACGAGGCACAGGACAAGCTCAAGGCAGCGCTGCGCGAGCTCGGCTACGGGGCCAACGTCCCGGACTGAGCCGAGCGCTCCGACCCTGCCGGTGCACCGCCGCGCGGCAGCGTCACCGCGAACGTCGTGCCGACGCCCGGCGCGCTCTGCACCGCGACCGTGCCGGCGTGGCCCGCGATGATCGCCGCGACGATCGACAACCCCAGACCGGTACCGCCACTGGCCCGTGAGCGCGACTTGTCGGTGCGGTAGAACCGCTCGAACACGCGCTCCTCGTCCTCGGGCGCAAGCCCGGGACCGGTGTCGATCACCTCGACGCGAACCCAGTCCGGCTCGGCCGCCAGCCGCACGGTGACCGTCGCGTCGGCAGGCGTGTGTGCCACCGCGTTGCCGACCAGATTGTCGAACACCTGACGCAACCGCGCCTCGTCACCGATCACCTCGAGCGTGTCGTGGCCGGCCGCGACGTCGAGATCGATCCGCCGTTGCGGCGCGGTGGCGCGGGCATTGTGCACCGCATCGCCGGCGAGCGTGAGCAGGTCCACCGGACGCTGCTCCATCGGTCGCTGCGCGTCGAGCCGGGCCAGCATCAGCAGGTCTTCGACGAGCACCCCCATCCGTGCGGCCTCACCCTCGATCCGGCTCATCACCAGGGTCTGGTCGGCCGCGCCCTGGCGATACAGCTCGGCGAAGCCGCGGATAGTGGTCAGCGGGGTGCGCAACTCGTGGCTGGCGTCGGCGACGAACTGGCGCATCTTGTCCTCCGACCGGCGGGCGGCCTCCTCGGAAGCTTCGGTGGCCGCGAACGCGTGCTGAATCTGCGCGAGCATGCCGTTCAGTGCCTGGGAGAGGCGGTCGACCTCGGTGTTGGTGCCGCGCACCGGAACCCGCCTGTGCAGGTCCCCGCCGGCGATGGCGGCGGCGGTGGCCTCCACCTCGCGCAGTGGGCGCAGGCTGCGCCGGATGACGAAGTACGCGGCGATCGCGAGCGCGACGAGCACGAGCGCGCCGATGGTCAATTGCAGAAACACCAGTCGGGTGACGACGGCGTTGTTGTCGGTGAGCGGGATGGCGACCGTCGAGGTGCCGAACGGCGTCGTCGTGGACAGCGCCCGCCACTGTTCGGACGAGTCGCCCTCGGAGCCGACCGTGATCGGCTCGGTCCCCATCTGTTCGGGCAGGTCGGGGACGACCTTCCCGTCGTTGATGACGGATTGCACATTTCCGCTCGAGTCCTCGAACTTGGAGTAGAACTTGCTCGGCGGCCTGCCGGGGTTGGGCGCGCCCGGCGGCGGCGAGAGCCGTTCGGGCCGCGGCTTGGCCCACGTTGCGGCGGCCTCGTGCAATTGCTGATCGGTGCGGTCGAGCAAGGACTGCTCGATCGCCGACGTCACCGCGACACCGGAGACGAGCAACCCGATCGCCGTCATCACGACCAGTGCCGCCACCAGCGTCACACGCAGCGGGATCCCGGCAAGAAACTTCATGTCACTCGCGCGGTTCGCGCATGACGTACCCGACGCCGCGCAGGGTGTGGATGAGCCGTTTCGGGCCGGTGTCGACCTTGCGGCGCAGGTAGGACACGTAGGACTCCACCACCCCGACGTCGCCGCCGAAGTCGTAGCGCCAGACGTGGTCGAGGATGCGGGGTTTGCTCAGCACCGTGCCCGCATTGACCATGAAGTACCTCAGCAGGGTGAACTCGGTCGGAGAAAGCGCAACCGGCTCGCCCGCCTTCCACACCTCGTGCGTGTCGTCGTCGAGCTCGATGTCGGCGAAGCCGATTCGCGACGATTTCCGGTCCTCGGCGTTGTGGCCGGTCCGCCGCAGAATGACGCGCAACCGCGCGACGACCTCCTCCAGACTGAACGGCTTGGTCACGTAGTCGTCGGCGCCGAGCGTGAGCCCGGTGACCTTGTCGGAGACCTCGTCGCGTGCGGTGAGGAACAGCACCGGGGCATCGACACCGTCATCGCGTAACCGGCGCAACATGCCGAAGCCGTCCATCCCGGGCATCATCACGTCGAGGATCAACGCGTCCGGACGGAAGCTGCGCGCCTTGTCCAGCCCGGCGGCGCCATCGGCCGCGGACTCGACCTCGAAGCCTTGAAACCGCAGGCTGACGGTCAACAGTTCGACGATCATGGGTTCGTCGTCGACAACGAGGACTTTTGCTTCGGGCACTGCGGTGGTCACAGTGCCATCGTGACCCACCGGACTTCGCGGCGGCTGCGGAAATGCTGCGAGATTCCTGTGAGCGGCGTGCGCGGTCGCCGTCAGCTCAGATGGGTGCCGAAGAACGCAAACACCCGACTCCACGCGTCCTCGGTGGCCTGTTCGTTGTAGCCGAACCCGACGACCCGGGCGAACGGCTGGCCGGCCAGCTTGTTGGCGAACCCGTGCCCGGCACCGCCGTAGGTCTTCAGGTCGTGCTCGATGCCACGCGCGTCCAGACCCTTACGCAGCTTCTGCTCACCGTTGATATTGATCGGGTCGCGACTGCCGAAGCTGGCCACAATCGGGCAGGCGCCGTCGATCACCTTCTCGAACGAACTGGGCAGCGACGGGTAGAACGGTGCGGCGGCCTCGAACCCCTTGGGTGACGCGATCAGCGCGAAGCCGCCGCCGAGACAGAATCCGGCGACGGCGATCTTTCCGGTGCAGTCCTCCCGCGCCGCGAGGTGATCGCGCGCGGCGAGAATGTCGTCGACCGTGCGGCCCTCGTGCCGAATCAGGTCCCGGAAGACCGTGCGCGTACACCGCAGCGCACCGCCGCGCGAATACAGATCGGGCGCGATCGCCAGATACCCGGCGTCGGCGACGCGGCGGGCGATCCCGCGGATGTCCTCGCCCAAACCCAGCGCGTCGTGCAACACCACGACGCCGGGCCACGGACCGGTGCCGTCCGGCACCTCGATCGCTGCGCGAATGTCGCCTTGTGGGGTCTGCACCTGCGCGTCGGCCATGGGCGCGAATCTACCGACCGGTGACCCTGTTCGCCGCTATTGCGAGGTGAGATCGGCCTGCCCCTGGGGATCCGCGGCGGGCCGGTGCCGCGACGGCGTCACCACCCGGACGTCGTAAATCCAGCCCAATCGCTTGCCCACCCGCGCCTCCACGATGTCGCCCTCGGCCAGCGTGTTCCAGGTCTTCTCGTCGATGCCGTACGCATGTGTGATGCGGGCCCGCCCGTCATCGATCCCGATCCAGTAGCGGTAGGTCACGTTTTCGTCGTTGCGTTTCTTGACGAACTGGCGCTGGCGCACCACCTGACCGCGCACGGTCGCGTGGCCACCCAGGTCGAGTACGGCCAGCGCGATCGGGCCGGCGGCGAGCACGGCCGCGAATAACACGGCGAAGCGCACCGGGTCGCCCGGGAAGCCGAGAAAAGCCGAAAGCACTATGGCAACAATGAAAGTCGGTCCGGCCATGATGAGCGCGGCGAACAACCCACGGCCGATTCCCGCCCAGGCGCTGTAGCCCCACACGATCCGGCCCCATGGGCCGCGCCCGTGATAGCGAACGTGCACCAGATGCCACATGCCACCGAAGTCCGACCATGCCTTGCCGTCGTCGGCGGCCGTGCCGATAGGCAGGCTCACCACCGCGCGCTCGGCCAGACCGAGCGCGGCCGCATACGCCAGTGCCCTGCCCCAGATGGTGACCCCGGCGGCGGGTTGCTCGGCGAAGCGCCCGGTGCCGAGATGTTCCTGCACACCGAGCCACCGGCCCGCGGCCTGCGCGCCGGCTTCGGTGCCGCGCTCGCCGTTGATCTTCTCCTGAACCGCGACCAGAACGGCGATGGTCACGAAGACACCGGCGACGAAGCCGCCGAACGGGTCGCCGTCGGTGGCGGGCTCGGCGATCGCGAACAGCGCGCCCACCCCGAGCGCGGGTACGACGGCCGCGATCGTGAGCAGAGTCCGGTGCCACGGTTGCCACCGCGCCTGCGAGAGGCCGGCCGCCCGGGTCTCGTCGCGCACCGCCTTGGCGAACTTCTTCCACCAACCGCCGAGGTGCCGGGCACCCTCGGCGAGCGCGCCGGTCGCCACCACGCCATCGGCGGTCGCGAGCTTGTGCACGTGCGCGAGCACCATGTGCTCGTAGCGGGTCAGTCCGGCGGTGTCTGCGTTGCGGCGCACCCGCACCAGCGACAGTTCCGGGCCGACCTCCTCGATCGTGACGATCCGGCGCGCGGCGAGATCGAGCAACGTCGCCGACGCCGCCTCGTCGCACAGCCGGAACTCGCCGGTGATGAAGTCGACGACCGCGGGCGATTCCGGTCCGAAATTGCCGGTGGGAACGCCCCGTTCGATCCGCGGGGTGCGGGTGGCGCGCATCAGCGCGCCGAGGATCGCGAACCATGCGAGTAGCGCCGCGGCCGCGGCGACAAGTACGCCGAATGTCATGGCATCCATTGCGGGTCCGGCGGTCAGAACTGGACGCGGACCGGGCCGCGCTCCGTCTCCGGGGTGGCGAAGAACTCGCGCACGGTGAATCCGAACGCACCGGCGATGATGTTCGTCGGCACCGTCTGCGCCGAGGTGTTGTAGGTGAGCACCGCGTCGTTGTAGTACTGCCGTGCGTAGGCGATCCGATTTTCGGTGTCGGACAACTCGTTCTGCAGTTCGACGAAGTTGGTGCTCGCCTGCAGCTGCGGATATGCCTCGGCGACGGCGAACACGCTGCGCAGCGCGGCACTCAACGCGTTTTCGGCCTTCGCCTGTTCGGCCGGGCCCCGCGCATCGATCGCGGCGGACCTGGCTGCGGTCACCGCCTCGAAGGTCTGCCGCTCATGGCTCGCATAGCCTTTCACGGTTTCCACGAGGTTCGGGATCAGGTCGTAGCGGCGCTTCAGCTGGACCTCGGTCTGCGCCCAGGCGTTGTCGACGCCGTTGCGTTCGCGCACCAAGCGGTTGTACATCCCGATGGCGACGATCACCACCACGATGCCGATAAGTATCAGGACCCCGACCGCGATGAGTGCGCCCACGGTTGCCACCTTCGAGTTTGTCTGGACGTGTAGGCAGTAATTCTCGCGGGAAAGGCGCCGCGCCGATACATACCGAAGGGTGGGCTACGCCGCACCCTCGAGCCCGCGAATCAGCCGTGCGGATGCGCGAGCCGGGCGAGCAACCGGCCGAGTACCCGACCATCGGAACCGAGTTCGCCGTAGCGTTCCGGCGAGACCACGGCCGGGTGACCCACCCGCGCCCGGATCAGCCGCGACACCTGGGATCGGCGGCGGACGGCGAGGAGAATCTCCCGATCGAGTTCCTCGAGGTGCAGGTACAGATCGTCGAGTTCGCGCTGTCCTCGGACCAAGCGCTCCTCCGACGCGGGGAATGTTGGTGCGCTCATCTCGACCTCCTGGGGCATCTCACCCGGCGGGCCGAATCAAAGGTTGGCCTCGGCCCTACCGGTCGGTAACGCTTTCGAACCTATGGGAGAACACACGGGCCGCACACGCGTAGTTCGGTACTCGAAACCGCCTCACTTGGCACGCGGATTGCGCGGGACGACCACATGGGTACATCGCCACGGTCACGGAATTCGTTTCTGCAGGTCGGATATGCGGGGTCCGGACATGCGACGACCCGGTCCGCTGCATTGCAGGACCGGGCCGTCGGGGGATTGGCAATCAGTTGCCGGTGAGCTTGTCCTTCGCGGACTCCGCGACGTCCTTCGCCTTGCCCGCCGCATCATCGATTTTGCCCTTGACCGAGGACGACGCCTGATCCGTCTTGCCCTCCGACTTGAGGTCGTCGTTACCTGTGAGGCTGCCCGCTGCTTCCTTCGCGCGGCCCTTCAGATCTTCTGCCTTGTTTTCGGCATCGCTCACGATGTCATCTCCGATCGTGTGGTCCGAACTTGTGCGAGCACTGGTTAGCCAAAACCGCGCGAACGAAAACGTGATCCGGGTCACAGAGATGAAGCGGCCGAATGAACCCCGCCGATGGTGATGCACCGAACCTGAGGGGCCGATCACAGCTGCGGCTCCCGCGTGGAGCCCCCTGTCAGGATTGAACTGACGACCGCTCGCTTACAAGGCGAGTGCTCTACCACTGAGCTAAGGAGGCGAAAAGCGAGACCCATCATATCCACCTGCGTGGGCCCGCCCGAACCGGCTAGTTTTTCCCCATGAGCACATCCGAGATCGCCACCGTCCTCGCCTGGCACGACGCGCTGAACACCTCCGACGTCGAGACATTGCTCGAACTCTCGAGTGACGACGTCGAACTCGGCGGCCCGCAGGGTGCCTCGCAGGGAATCTCCGCGCTCCGCGATTGGGCGACCGAGTCCGGTATTCGGCTGGTCCCAGGACGGATCTACTATCACGACGGCGTCGTGGTGGTCGAGCAGGACGCCTCCTGGCCTTCGGGGCAGGATTCTGCCGAGGCGTCGAATCCCGACGAGGTCTCGAAGCTCGCCACCGCCTTCCGTGTCGTACACGACAGAGTCACCTCTGTTTACCGACACGACGACCTGGCTACCGCTCTAGCGGCAACCGACATGAACGAGCAGGACCTAGTTCCGGATAGCTGAGCTTGTGACGGACTTGATCGAATCTTCTACCGACAATTCAACAACGGCCGAACCGGGCGACGGGCGCTTGACGCAGTTCGCCGGCAGCGTGCTGCGCGCGATCACCGCGGACCACCGGGCGACAGCAGACACCGTCACCGAGGCGCCGGCGCCGCTGCAGCCGATCGACCTGACGAGCGACGCGAGTGTCGCCTCGGTGCTCGACCTCGCGGTGCGCATCGGGGAGGTGTTGCTCGCCTCCGGCACCGGTGTGCAGGACACTGTCGCTCAGGTGCAGTTCATCGCCGCCACCTACGGTCTGGCCCGCTGCGACATCGACATCACGTTCAACTCGATCACCATCAGCGCGGCGCGCGGCCCCACAATGCCACCCGCGTCGACGATGCGGATCGTGAATTACCGGTCGCACGACTTCACCCGCCTCGCCGCGGTCGATCGACTGACCCGTCGCATCCGCCGCGAGATGGTGCCGCCCGAGGTGGCGCACCGCGCATTGTCCGAGATCATCGCCGCGCCACACCCGTACAACCGATGGGTGGCCTCGCTCGCGTGGGCCGGCATGGCCGCCGCGATCTCCGCGCTGCTCGGCGGTGGCCTGCTCGTGATGGTGGTCAGCTTCTTCACCACGCTCGCCATCGACCGGACCAACCGGGTGCTCAACCGCTTCGGCCTGCCGTTCTTCTTCCAGCACATGGTCGGTGGCGCGATCGCCGCGGCGCCGGCGATCGCGCTGTACACATATGCCGACGACCTCGGCATCGAGATCTATCCCTCGCAGATCATCGCCGCGGGAATCACCGTGCTGCTGTCCGGACTGTCGCTCGTCGGCTCGGTGCAGGACGCCATCACCGGCGCGCCGATCACCGCCTCGGCTCGCCTGCTCGAGGTCATCATGTCGACGGGCGGGATCATCGCCGGCATCGCCATCACCTTGCGGCTAGCCGAACTGCTCGAGGCCAAGATCCCGGTCATCGAGACGCTGCCGCCGAACGAAATCATCCAGTTTCCGGTGAAGGTCGTGGCCGGTGCCGTCGCGGCGGTGATGTTTGCCCTCGCCAGCTACGCCGAGCGGCGTGCCCTCAGCGCGGCAGCGCTCGGCGCCGCCGTGGGCACGCTGGGCTTCCTGCTGCTGGAGCAGGCGGGGTTCGGGCCGGTGCTGGCATCCGGCTTCGCCGCGACGGTCGTCGGTGTGGCCGGTGGCCTGATGGCCCGCCGCTCGCTGACGCCCCCGCTGGTCGTCGCAGTCGCGGGCATCACTCCCCTGCTGCCGGGCCTGGCGCTCTACCGCGGGCTCTACGCGTCACTCAACGACCAGCTGCTGGTCGGGTTCAGCTCGCTGGCCGGTGCGTTCGGCATCGGCTGTGCGCTCGCCGCGGGCGCGACACTCGGTGAATGGATCGCCCGAACCATGCGCCGCCCACGAATCAAGCGCCGCACCGGCTGGACGTTGCGCGCGTCGCATCGCCAGGGTCGGTCGCCGTGGGGGCGGAGTTCGGCCACGCGGGCGCCCTGGGGCCGGGGTCCGGCCACCAGGGCGTAGGGAAAACTGGGATACCCGCGGTTGCTACGCCGCGGACGAGTCGCTAGTCCGCGGACGAGGCGGCGCGCGCCGCTTCGTCGGCAGCCATCGCCTCGCGCAGGCTCTTCGGCCGCATATCGGTCCAGTTCTGCTCGACGTACTCGAGGCACGCGGCGCGACTTTCCTCACCGAACACGACGCGCCAGCCCTGAGGCACATCGGCGAACGTCGGCCACAGTGAGTGCTGGTCCTCGTCGTTGACCAGAACGTAGAAGCGGCCGTCTTCGTCGTCGAACGGGTTAGTGCTCATTTCACCTCAACTCGTTTCGAGACCCGTTTGCCGGGTCTCTCGCTTTGATTTCGACCGTAGCAAGGTCTGCGTTACCACGGTCACGCACCTTTCCGGCCCAGGAGTGCAGCCTAAGCACCCGCGGGACCGTCTGGTCGCTCGGTGTATAGAGTCAGCCTATTCGGCCAGGAAGTCCAGTAAAACCTTGTTGACCTCTGCAGGACGCTCGAGATACCCGAAATGGCCGGCATCCGGGATCTCCACATAGCGCGCACCCGGGATCGCCGCCGCGACCTCCCTCGACAAGTACGGCGGGATCATCCGATCGTCCGCGAAACCGATCGATAGACACGGCACGGCGATGGCGCGATAGGCCGCGACCCGATTGAACTCATGGTCCATCCGCCGCTGCGCCCGCACACCCGGGGAAACGGCGCCGCCGGAGAACTCGAACAGATCGAGCCAGTCCTGCGCGGCGCGTGGGTCGGCCAGCGTGGCCGGAGACAGATTCATCGCCGCCGTGACGGCCGCCTCGTACTTGGGGGGCAGGTTGATGCCCTGCGCGTCGAGGTCGTGCTCGCCTACCGACAGCGTCTTCTGGAACTCGTCGAGCCGGGCGTGCCCGGCCATGAAGATCGCTTTCCGGACCAGCGCCGGGTGCCGCAGCGCGAGTTCCTGGGCCACCCGCGCGCCCATCGACGTCCCGACCACGAACGCCGGTCCCGCACCGAGATGCTTGATCAGCGCGGCAGTGTCGGCGACGAGGTCCTCGATGGTGATGCCGCCATCGCCCTCATGCGAGGGTGCGATGCCACGGTTGTCGAACGTGCACACCCGGAAGCCGGCCGCGACCAGCGCGGGCACCTGGTGCAGTTCCCATACCCGTCCGGGGCTACCCGTTCCCATGACCAGGACAACCAGCGGCCCAGCCCCCTTGACCTGGTAGTTCAGCGGGATCCCGTTGATCGTTTCGACCGGCATCGAGTGCCCTCTCTACTTGCGGACGTGCCTGGCAACCGTAGAACACCGCAGAATCGCCGCGCCGCACCGCCCGCAAATCAGCTGTGTAAGCCGTCACCTGCGCGAACAATCGACCGAAAGTGGCAATACCGGGTGCACTTCTCATAGAGTCGTTGGGCAATTTCGATATATGCCCGGGGTGCGCCCGAGCAACCGAAGGGGAAGATCATGGCCGCGAAGACGACGGCTCACGACATAGCAGACGACGAGCTCGAACCACTCGCCGACGAGACCGCCCGCCAGGCGCAGCGCGTCGTCGCCGCCTATGCCGAGAACGCCGAGGAATGCCGCATGCTGCTTGCGATGCTCGGCATCGGCCCGACACACCGTTCCGAGTAGCCCCCACCCGGCGCCCCGCCGGACGGGACGCCTGCGCACACCACCGCCGACTCTGCGAGGAACAAGTTGCCAAAAGGCTCGGATTTCGTCGTCGTCGCCAACCGTCTCCCGGTCGACCTCGAGACCTTGCCCGACGGGTCCACGCGGTGGAAACGCAGTCCCGGTGGTCTCGTCACTGCGCTCGAGCCGATCCTGCGCACCAACAAGGGCGCCTGGATCGGCTGGGCGGGAGTTCCGGACGCCGACGCCGACCCGATCATCGAAGACGACGTCGAACTGCATCCGGTTCCGTTGAGCGCAACCGAAGTCGCCGACTACTACGAGGGCTTCTCCAACGCGACGCTCTGGCCGCTCTATCACGAGCTGATCGTCCGGCCGATCTATCACCGGCAGTGGTGGAAGGCCTACGTCGAGGTGAACCGGCGATTCGCCGAGGAAACGGCGAAGGTCGCCGCGCAGAACGCCACAGTCTGGATTCAGGACTACCAGCTTCAGCTCGTCCCCAAGATGCTGCGCATGCTGCGGCCGGACCTCACCATCGGCTTCTTCCTGCACATCCCGTTCCCGCCGGTCGAGTTGTTCATGCAGATGCCCTGGCGGACCGAGATCGTCGAGGGCCTGCTCGGCGCCGACCTGATCGGGTTCCACCTGCCCGGCGGCGCGCAGAACTTCCTGTACCTGGCCAAACGCCTTGCCGGACAGCACACCTCGCGCGGCAACGTCGGCGTCCGCTCACGCTTCGGCATTGTGCAGGTCGGGTTCCGCAACGTCCGCGTCGGCGCCTTTCCCATCTCGATCGACTCCGGTGAACTGGACGAGTCGTCGCGCCGGCGCAGCGTGCGCGACCGCGCCAGGCAGATCCGCAAGGAACTGGGCAATCCGACGACGATCATGCTCGGCGTCGACCGGCTCGACTACACCAAGGGCATCGACGTCCGGTTGACCGCGCTCCTCGAACTGCTCGAAGAGGGCCGCGTCGACCCCGAGAAGACCGTGATGATCCAGCTCGCCACACCGAGCCGGGAACGCGTGGAGAGCTATATCCAGATGCGCGGCGACATCGAACGCCAGGTCGGGCGGATCAATGGCGAGTTCGGCCGGGTCGGGCACCCGGTCGTGCACTACCTGCACAAGCCGGTGCCGCGCGACGAACTGATCGCCTCGTTCGTCTCCGCCGACGTCATGCTGGTGACTCCACTGCGGGACGGGATGAACCTGGTCGCGAAGGAGTACATCGCCTGCCGCAGCGACCTTGGTGGCGCGCTCGTGCTCAGCGAGTTCACCGGCGCGGCGGCGGAGTTGCGCCAGTCCTACCTGTGCAATCCGCACGACCTGGAGGGCGTCAAGGATGCGATCGTGGCCGCGCTCGAACAGGACCGCGCCGATGGTCGCAAGCGGATGCGCACCATGCGCCGTCAGGTGCTCACCCACGACGTGAACCTGTGGGCGAACGCCTTCCTGGACGCGCTCACGCACGGAGGCATCGCCGGCGGGGCGCTGATGGGCAGCGCGGACTACGACCCGCAGGAGAACTAGAAGCCGCGACCCGTGACTACAGCGGGGTCAGCTCCGAGGTGAGCCAGACGCCATCTTCCTTCTGCATGTGCATCCGGATCCGGCTGCCCGAGGTGACCGCCTGCGGGGTGTCCTTCCCCGTGGTCACCTGATTGACGAACAGCAGCACGGTGGCATCGTCGGCCGAGGCATTCACGACGCCCTTGGCCTGCACGGAGACCTTGACGGTCAGCTGCTTCTCCTGGGCGCCGGGGATGATCACGTCCTTGATGAGCTGCGCGTATTCGTCTTTGAACGAACCGGTGAGCCCGTCGGCGGCCTTGGGCAACTCCGCCTCGACGGTGTCGAACTGGTAGCCGAGCATCGCCTCGGCCTGCCGTGCCGCCGCCTCGGGCGCCGCAACACGGGCATCTTCGGCGGCCTGGTTGTCCAGGTACCCCGGCAGCAGGAATCCGATTGCCACGGCCGCGGCGACGATCAGGACGCCGAGGACGACGAGAATGTTCCGAAGGGACTTGTTCGGCTTCTTGTTGGTGGTTTCGGTACTCACGCTACGAACTCCACCTTCGAGGTCTTCATCTGATCGTCCTCGTCGACGACGGTGATCCGGAGCCGGAAGTCACGCGGCTGCGGCTTGTCGGTCCCGGCATTCGTCACCATCGAGCGCACCGCGACAAGCACGGTTCCGGTGTCACCGGCTTCGCTTTCCAGTCCGGCCTCGAGCACCTCGCCGTCGGTGTTCACCTTGGCTTCGGTGACCACGCTGACGAACGGCTCGACTCGGCCGTCGAACTCCTCCTTGAACTCGCCGGTGGCGTTGTCCAGGATCCGCTGCACGTCGTCCTTGGCGGTATCGACGTGAATGCTGGTCAGATTCGTCGCACTGACCTTGGCCGCCTCGATGAACTCGTTCCGCTTGGCATCGAGGGCATCGGCCTGCTGCTTCTCGTACACCAGCCAGCCGGTGGTGCCGAGCAGCGCGAACAGCACGACGATCGCGGCAATCAGGCCGGCAAACTGCAGCCCACGGCGTCCGGAGCCGGAATCACTTGGTTCCGCCGGCGGGGCGTCCGCTACCGCCGACGCGGCCGATGCCGCGTCATCCGGTGAGTCTTTGACCGACTCGATAGGCGCTGGCTCTACACCGCTGGTCGTTCCCTCGACCGGCGGTCCCGATTGGCGGACGGCACGGCGCCGCAGCCGCCCTCCCGATTGCTCTTCGCTGTCGTTGCTTTCCGTCATCCCTGCTGTTCCGTCATCAACGTCTGCCAATCCGGCGTCGCCTTCGGGGATCCCGAGACGAGGTTCGGCTGGTTATAGGTGCGTCCATCGGGGCCGACGAACGTACCGGACGTTGGGTCGTACTGACGTGCTCCTGTTCTGGGTTGGTCGGCAGCCGGTCGATCCGTGGCTATCGGCCCAGTGTAGGAACTCGGCGTCGCGCCGGGCGCGGGCGGCTTCTGGATCGGCGGGTTCGTGCCCTCGGGCACGAACCCCTCCGGGCTGTTGCACTCCTCGATAGTGGGGGCCCGCTTGCCGGGCACCTCCATACACGGGGTGTTGCGAGCGCCGCGCACAACGAACTTGCTGTCCTGCGGCGTCTTGCAGAAAAGGTTGGGCGGGGTGTCCGGCACGCTGTAGTCCGTCGGAGAGCGCCATTCGCTCGGCGGCAGGAAGCCCGTGGTGCAGGCCGGCGGATCGCCCACCGAAAGGTGGAAGTCCGCCACGGCGCCATTCCGGGGATCACCGCGCAGGGCCGTGGTCAGTGCCGCGATCAGCGGCGGGTAGATGACCATAACCTGCTCGATGCTGGGGTTGTAGACCGCGGCGACTTGGCCGACGCTGACCAGGTTGGACAGCAGCAGCGGCAGCGTCGGCTGCAGCTCCTGGAACAACCGGGTGGCATCCGCGGCCGCGGACGGTCCGTTCTCCATGAGCGAGCGCAGCTGCGGGTCGCTGATCCGGAGCTGGTCGGTGAACCGAACGAGATCCGCTGTCCAGGAACGGATCGCATCGCTGCTTTCGACCTGAGTGTCGAGCAGCGGACCGATCTGGTCGATGAGGATCTTCGTCTGGTCGACGTTCGCGTTGGCCTCCTGAATCAGCAGGCTGGCCGAGTCGAGCAGCCGCTGCAGGTCCGGTCCGGTCCCGTTGAATGCGACGAAGGCGTTGTCGACGAGTTCGTGCAGGCGGGTGTTGGAAACGCTCTGCAGCAGCCGGTCGGCCTGGTCGAGCATCGGCCCGACATCCTGCGGCAACTGCGTGTCTTGCACCGGAATGACGTCGCCCTGCGACAGGTACGGCGATCCCGAACTCTTGGGGATGAGGTCGACGTACTGCTCACCGACCGCCGAGACGCTCTTGACCCACGCTTCGACGTCCTCGGGGATGTCGTAGCTGCTGTCGAGCGATAGCTTGGCGTCGACACCGTCCGGGGTCAGCCGCACCTCTTCGACCTTGCCGATGCTGGTGCCGCGGTAGGCCACGTTGGCGTGCGGGTAGAGCCCGCCGGTCGCGGCGAGTTGCACGGTCACCGAGTAGCGGCCGAAGCCGAGCATTGCGGGAACGCCGATGTAGACGACGCCCATCACGAGCAGACCGATCACCGTCAGCACCGAGAAGACAACCAGCTGACCGCGTACGAACCGGGTCAGGTTCACCGAGCACCTCCTGCGCCTGGCAGCGGAGCGGTCAGACCGGGAATCGGCGGCAGACCCGGAATATTCAGCGGCGCGGGAGCATCGGGGCTCGGTGCCGCCGTTGTCGTCGTCAGCGGCCCCTGCACCGGATCGCTCGCCCGGCCCGCGGTGTCGGTTGCGGTTTGGCCGAGCAATCCCTCGACGCCACCGAGCCGGCCGCCGAGGCCGGTGCCCGTCAGGAAGTTGGTGTCGAGTCGCTGGTTGGTCAGATCGATATTGATCACCAGGTTGGCGTAATCACCCTTGAGCCACTTGTCCATGTTGGTGATCGGGAACGGGAACGTGATCAGCGCCGGCAGCGCCTCGATCAGCTTGGTTCCGGTCCGGTTCAGCGCCGCGACAATCGGCTCGAGGTCATTGATATCGGCCTCGAGGTTGTCGCCGGTCTGGTCGAGCACCGAGTTGACGGTCGCGCTGAGCCGCCCGAATGCGATCACCGCATCCGAGATGTTCTGCTGTTGCGCGACAAGCACTTCCAGCGCCGGCGGAATCTGGTCCAGCGCAGTGGCAATGGTGTCCTGCTGCGCGGCAAACTCCACCGAAAGGCGATCGAGGCCATCCAGCGCGGAGACGATGTCGGCGCTCTGATCGTCGAGACGTGTCACCAGTTCGTTCAACTGCGGGAACAACTCCCGCACGTCACCCGCGCGGCCATCGAGTGCCGCGTTGAGCTCGCGCGTGATGTCCTGGAGCTGGGCGAGACCGCCACCGTTGAGCACGACCGACAGCGACGACAGCGTCTGCTCGGTAGTCGGGAAGACGCTCGCCCGCTCCAGCGGAATCGTGTCGCCCGGCTCGAGTGTGCCCTCCGCGGGCTGATCGACCGGCGCAGCGAGCTCCACATGGTTGGACCCGAGGAGGCTGGTCTGGCCGATCTTGGCGGTCGTGTTCGCCGGCAGCGCCACATCACCGTCGAGCTTCACCGTGACCAGTGCATGCCAATCCTGGACTTCGATCTTCGAGACCGAGCCAACCGTCACGTCGTTGACGCGGACCGGCGAATTCTGCGTCAGCGTCGTGACGTTCGGCATCTGAATCATTACTTCGTACGCGCCTGCGCCGGTGCCCTCGGCACCCGGCAACGGCAGCGAGTTCAGGCCGGTCCACTCACAGCCCGCGGTAGCGAACACCACGGCCGTGGCCACCAGGGTCGCGCCCGCAACGCGGCGCGACCTCGAGAACGTCCACGCGGCGCGGAGCGGCCGCAAGATTGCACCGATCACCGTCCACCTCCCGGCAACATCAGCGAACCAAGATTGGTTGCACCAGAGGCGGGAGTCGTCAGCGGCGGCGTAGTCGCAGCCCGCGTCTCGGGCGAAACCTCGTTCACGACATTCGGCGGCTGGTACACGATCTGGTCCGGGAACGCACCCACGTTGCTGGCGACGTTGGTCAGGATCGGTGGGTAGTTGACGATGATCGACTGGAAGATCGGCATCAGGAACTGGCGGCACAGGTCGGCGGTGCGCTGCGAGTCGTTCGTCTCGGTGCCCTCGATCGCGCCGCACAGCAACGCGGCCGGGTTGGCAATTTCGTTGAGACCGATCACACCGACCAGCGATCCTGTCGCCGGCATGTAGATGTTGTAGAAGTTCGCCAAGGCGTTCGGCGCGATGTGTAGCACCTGCTCGAGTTCGGGGCGCTTATCCGCGAGGACCTTGGTGGCCTGGCCCAGCTGGTCGACGCCGGTGGTGAGCCGCTCGTCGTTGTCGTTGATGAACCGCTGCACGTCCACGATCGCGACGTCGAGATCGTTGAGTGCCTGGCCCAGTTCGTCCGAACTCGATGAAAGCACCTCGGACACCGATGCCAGCCGCCCACCGAACTGGACGATCTGCTCGTTGCTGTTCGCCAGCGCCGAAACGAAGATCTGTAGGTTGCGCACGGTCCCGAACAGGTCGTCACGCTTGTCGCCGAACAGACCGATCGTGTGCGAGAGCTCCGTCAGCGCCGCGTTGAGCGACTCTGCGTTGCCACCGGCCAGGTTGTTCGCGGCAGCATCGACAAAGTTGCCGAGCGAACCCTGCTCAGCATCGCCCTGCGGGCCGAGTTCGGTGGACAGCTTGGTCAGCTCGGTCTTGATCTCGTCCCATTCCACCGGAACCGCGGTGCGCTCCAATGGAATCTCGTCGCCGTCGGAGAGCGTCGGTCCATCGGTGTACACCGGCGCCAGCTGCACGAAGCGGCCGGAAACCAGCGACTGCGCGATGATCACCGCGCGCGCGTCGGCCGGAATATCGACGTTGCTGTCCAGCGACATCGTGACCGTGGTGGAGTCCTCGCCCGGCGAGATGTCGTCCACCTTCCCGACCTTGACACCGAGCACGCGGACGTCGTCGCCCGGGTAGAGCCCGGTCGCACCGGTGAAGTGCGCGGTGACCTTGTCGTATCGCAGGGCCTGCCAGACGTTGTACGAAATCGTGATCGCAGCAATCGCGACCGCCACGATCACTACGGCGGCGATCCATTGGCGCGGGATGCTCTTGAGTCTGTTCATCGCGGCGGATCCTGCAGCTGGATGGACGGGGGCGGGTTGAGTAGGTAATTGCGCAGGTCGTCGGGAATGTGTTCCGGCCAGACGAAAGCATCGATCAACGGCTGGAACAACTTGCCCGAGCCGTAGTTCTGCACGAATGCCTGGAAGTACGGGCCGGAGCCGACGGCCTCGCCGAGTGATGTGGCGTACGGTCCGAGGTTCGTGAGCCCTTGGCCGAGGGCGTCGGCGTTGCGCTGCAGCAGCGCAGTCACCTTGTTGAGCTTGTCCAGCGCCGGGCCGATCACCGCCTCGTTGTCTTGCACGAATCCGGTGAGCTGCTGCGAGACGGCGGAAATATTGGAAATCAGTTCGGCAATCGCATCACGGCGGCGGGTGAGTTCGCCGAAGAGCTCGTTGCCGTCGAGAATCAATGCATTGATCTGCTGGCTGCGATCCGCAAGGACCTTCGTGACACCCTGCGCGTGTGTAAGCAATTCACGCAAATTCTGATCACGCGTGTTGAGGCTGCGCGACAACCGGCTCACCCCATCGAGTGCCTCGCGCAACGGCACCGGCGTGTCCTGGATCGCCTCCGACATCGTGTCCAGCGCGGTATTGAGCTGATCGGTATCGAGATCGCGCACCGTGTTGGAGAGGTCGCCGAGCGCGTCATTGAGCGAATACGGCGTGGTGGTGCGGTCGATCGGGATGTTGTCATCGCGTTTCATCCGGCCTTCACCCTGGGGGGTGATCACCAGCGACTTGCGGCCGAGCACCGTGTTGGTCTTGATCGCGGCCGAGGTTTGATCGCCGAGTTCGATCTTCTCCTTGACAGTGAATTGCATGACGACCTTGCCGTCCTGCAGTTTCACGTTACCGACCGTGCCGACCTTGATGCCGGCGACGTCGACCTGATCACCCGCGAGCAGACCGCCCGCGTCGGCGAACTCGGCCGTGTACTCGGTGCCGGAACGGAAGAACGGCAGCTTCTCGTACTGCAGCGTCGCGAGCACGATCGACACGGCCACCACGATGCCGACCAGACCGATACGAATTCGGTTTTCCATCAGCCGGCACACCTTCCTGCGGAGGTGTCCGCACCCGGCAAGTTGATCTTGATTTCCTTACCGTCGGGGCCGGAGAAGCGGGCGGTCGTCGCACACACGTAGAACTGGAAGAACGATCCATAGGCGCCGAGCCGACTCAGTCGTTTGAACGCGCCGGGCAGCGCGTTGATGACGTTCTCCAAAGTCTCGCTGTTGTCGTCGAGAGTCGTTGCCAGACCCTCGGTTTGGACCAGAGTCTCGTGCAGCGACGGACGAGTGCCCTGGAGCAGGTCGGCCAACCGACCGGTCGCGCTGGCGAGCTGCGGAATGGCCGCGCCGATCGGATCCTTATCGGCGGCGAGGCCGCTGATCAGCTGCTGCAGTTGATCGATCGTCGTGGAGAACTGATCGCCCCGATCGTCGACCGTCTTCAAAACGATGTTCAGGTTGTCGATCACGCTCCCGATGACGGCGTCCCGATCGGCAAGCGTCTTGGTGAACGACCCGGTCCTACCGAGCAGCGACACGAGGGTGTCGCCCTGGCCTTGGAAAACCTCGATCAGCGCCGCCGTCAGCGAATTCACCTGATCGGGATCGAGCCCGCGCAGCAGCGGTTTGAACCCGCCGAGCAGCATGTCGAGATCGAGCGCCGGTGCCGTCTGCGCCACCGGGATGGTGCCGTCCGATTCGAGCTTCTCGGTGGAACCGGGTCCCTCCATCAACTCGAGGTAGCGGTCACCGACGAGGTTCTCGTAGCGAATCGTCGCCTTGCTGCTCTGCAGCACAGGGTATTTCGTCTCCACGTCGAATTCGACGTGCGCGAGATTGTCGCTGCCGACCTCGACCGAGCCCACCGTGCCGACCGGCACGCCGGCGATGCGCACCTTCGATCCGGATTTCATTCCCGAGGCGCTGGTGAAGACGGCGTGGTAGCTCGTCGTACCGGCGAACCGCGCCTGACTGAACACGATCGCGAGCGCAGCGAAAATCAGCACCATCACCACGGCAAACGCAATGAATTTGATCGTCGTCGCTGTGTTTTTCATCGGTGCTCCACCGGGGTCAGTTCACCGAAGAGGATCTGGAAAATCTTCGGACCGTTCACCTTGAACTGCGTGTTCGGCACGTACGGTACGTTCGCGTTGTCGGTGACGATGAACGGCGCGTTCGGATCCTCGGGCGTCCGCTCGGGCAGGCCGGCACAGTTCGGCCCACCGGTCGCGTTGACCTTCGGCAGGCTGTCCGGATATGTGTACGGATCCACGCCGTAGGTGAATCCGGTGTTCAATTGGATCGAATTCTGGTAGGTACCCATGACCAGATTCGCCTTCGGAACCGCGTTGCCGAGTCCGACGATCGTGCAGTACAGCGCCGGGCTGTACAGGTTCAGGAGGTCGAGCGTCGGGCGCAGCACGTTGATCGCCGTGACCAGGTTCTGCTCGTTGTCGCTCACCACGGTGTTTGCGGTATCTGCGAGACCGATCGCGTTGAGCAGCAACGCATCCAGGTTGTCCTGCTCGTCGACGATCGTGTTTCCGATCCCGGTGGCGTTCGAGACGATGTGCAGCAGATCGGGCGCGGTGTCGGCGTACAGGTTGGTGACGTCGGCGGCCTTGGCGAAATCCTGTTGCAGCGCAGGCAGACTCGGATTGATTTCGGTCAAGTACGCGTTGGTGTTCGAGAGCAGCTCACCGATCTGCTCGCCGCGCCCATGCAGTGCCTCGGAGATCGCTCCGAGAGTCGCGTTCAGCTTCTCCGGCTCGAGCATTACCAGTACGTCGGACAGGTGCTGGAACAGCGTGTTGAACTCGACGGTGACCGAATCGGCAGGAACCGTCGAACCCGGCGCGAGGGCCTCGGCGTCCGGGCTCGCCGGCGGCACGAAGTTCACATATTTGGCGCCGAACACAGTGGTGGAGCGGATGTTTACGGTCGAGTTGGCCGGGATCAGCTCGAGCTTGTCCGGGTTCATGTCGAGGTGAAGCACGGCCTGCTCACCGTCCTCGGTGACCGACGCGACCCGGCCGACCTCGACGCCACGCATCTTCACCTTCGCCTGCGGGTCCATCACAAGGCCCGCACGCGGCGAGACGACGGTGACGGGGACGGTCTCGGTGAACCCGCCGACGAACATCGTCAACGCCACGACCACGACCACAGCGAGGCCGGCTACCAGCCCGAACGCTGCCAGTCGCTTGAACCAACTCTGCTCGCTCATCTCACCCCCTCGTTTCTAACCGGACAGGTTGAAATTGCCCGACATGCCGTAGATCGCCAGCGAAATCAGCAATGTCACCGTGACCACCGCGATCAGCGATGCCCGCACCGCGTTACCGACCGCAACGCCGACGCCGACCGGTCCGCCGGTCGCGGTGTAGCCGTAATACGTGTGAATCAACATAACGGCCAATGCCATCACGATTGCCTGCACGAACGACCACAAAATGTCGGTCGGAATCAAGAACGTCGAAAAGTAATGGTCGTACAAACCGGATGACTGCCCGTACAACAACACGGTCGCAAAACGGGACGCGAGGAACGACGCAATCACCGCGAGCGCATAAAGCGGCACGATTGCGATCATTCCGGCCACCACCCGCGTCGAAACCAAATACGGAATCGAGGGAATCGCCATTGTTTCGAGAGCGTCGATTTCTTCGGACACCCGCATGGCACCCAGTTGGGCGGTCGAGCCGGCGCCGATGGTGGCCGCGAGACCGATACCGGCGATCACCGGTGCCGCGATCCGCACGTTGATGAACGCCGCGAAGAATCCGGTCAACGACTCGACGCCGATGTTGCCGAGCGAACTGTAGCCCTGGACCGCGATCGTGCCGCCGGTGAACAGGGTCAGGAAGCCGACGATGACGACGGTGCCGCCGATGACGGCGAGCGCTCCGGTGCCCATCGAGATTTCGGCGACCAACCGGATCATCTCGCGCCGGTAGTGCACGACGGCCTTCGGTGCGGACGCGAGCGACTTGCCGTAGAACACGGCCTGCTCGCCGAACGAATCGACCGCGCCGAGCGATCGGCGGTACCGCTGCCGGACACCCGGGAAGCGGAACGTCAAAGCATCGACAACCACCGATTCACCCCGCCGTCAATTTGATACCGACCGCGGTCACTACGACGTTCACCACGAACAGAGCCATGAACGCGAACACCACCGTCTGATTCACCGCGTCCCCGACGCTCTTCGGGCCACCGCGCACGTTCAGCCCGAGGTAGCACGCCATCAACCCCGCGATAAGCCCGAACAAACCTGCCTTCACCTCGGAGATGATCAACTCGCCGAGCCCGGTCAGCAACGTGATGCCGTTGACGAACGCACCCGGATTCACGCCCTGCAGGAACACCGAGAACAAGAATCCGCCCAGGATGCCGATGGTGCAGACCAGACCGTTGAGCAACAACGCCACGATCATCGAGGCCAGCACCCGCGGCACCACCAACCGCTGGATCGGGTCGATGCCGAGGACCCGCATCGCATCGATCTCCTCGCGGATGGTGCGAGCGGCGAGGTCCGCGCAGATCGCGGTCGCGCCGGCGCCGGCGACGATCAGCACGGTCACGATCGGTCCGACCTGCGTCACCGAGCCGAGCGCGGCGCCCGCGCCGGACAGGTCTGCCGCGCCGATCTCGCGGAGCAGAATATTGATCGTGAAACTCACCAGGACCGTGAACGGAATCGCGACGAGCAATGTCGGAATGATCGAAACGCGCGCGACGAACCACGACTGATCGATGAATTCGCGGGTTTGAAACGGGCGACGTACCGACGCTCTTGCGGTTTCCGCCGTGATCTCGAAGAATCCGCCGACCGCGCGCAGCGGCACCGCCAGGAGGTCGTTCAACCGCTCCCCCTCCCTTCGCCGTAGGCGCGTCCGTTGTGGTCCACGTCATAGTACTAGAACACGTTCGGCTGTCAATTATCGGACATGAATGGCGATGATCTGCAATTATGCAGAAACTGCACCGCCATTGTTAGAACAGAATCACCATTGTTTCCGGCATCAAATTTCGAAATGTCTATTGCCCGCGCCGGACACCGAAATATTCGAGCGCGTACCGACCGAGAATGCGCCGGCGGCCCGAGTCGCAATTGCGCGCGCGGACCGCCGAACGCGTCCTAGTCCAGCTTGAGCGCCGCGGTGGCCGAGAACGTCCGCGCGGGATCACGGTCGGCAAAGTACCGACCCAACTCGCCGGCGAGATCCGCCGACGCCCACTGGCCGCCCGCCGCGTCGAAGCGCTGCTCGACCGTCGGCGCGGCCATCAACGCGACCATGCCGCCGTAGACGACGAACACCTGCCCGTTCACCTCCGCCGAGGCAGGCGAGGCCAGGTAGGCCACGAGCGTCGCGACATGATCGGGCGAAAGTGGATCGACCGAACCGTCGGGCGCGTCGCCGAAGACGTTCTCGGTCATCGCGGTTCGTGCACGCGGGCAGATTGCGTTGGCCCGCACGCCGAACCGGGACAGTCCGCGTGCGGCGGACAGCGTCAGCGCGGTGATGCCCGCCTTCGCGGCGGCATAGTTGGGCTGTCCTTCCGGCCCGAGCAGACCCGCCTCCGAGGAGGTGTTGACCAACCGGCCGTAGACCGGTCCGCCCGTCTCCTTCGACTTGGCCCGCCAATAGGCGCCCGCGTTGCGGGTCATCAGGAAATGCCCGCGCAGGTGCACGCCGATGACGAGATCCCACTCCTCGTCGGACATGTTGAACAGCATCCGGTCGCGAACGACGCCGGCGTTGTTCACCACGATATCGAGACCACCGAACTGCTCGTCCGCGGTCGCGATCAACGCATCCGCAGTAGCGCGCTCGGCAATATTGCCCGCGACGAACTCCGCCTTGGCTCCCGCTGCGCGGATGTCGGCGATCGTCTCGGCCACCGCGTCGTTGAGGGCCAGGTCGTTGACGACCACCGAGGCGCCCGCAGTACCGAGTGCGATTGCTTCCGCACGACCGAGCCCGGCGCCCGCGCCGGTCACGATCGCTACCTTGCCGTCCAGATTTGTTACAGGCTCGCTCACCGCGCAAACTCTAGAACGTGTTTCAGTTTTGGGCAAGAGCGCCGACCGGCCGTTTGCTCAGGACTGCTCCATCAGCGCGGCCTTCGGGCACTGCGCTATAGCCGCCCGTGCGTCCTCCACACGATCGGCAGGCACCTCCCCCTCGGCGACGTGCAGTTCGTCGTTGTCATCGAGGTCGAACAAGTCCGGCGCCACGCCGACGCACACCCCGTTGGCTTCGCACTGATCCCAGTCAACACCGATTTTCACGTCTTGCCTCCCATAACTTCACGCTGTTCCGTAGCGCCGTCACGCGTCCGACTAGGGACGAACGGTCGCCGATGAGGTTCAGACTAGAACCTGTTTCACCGCGTATGCAATGATTGGTCTCGCTTGCGAGAACCTGTTCTAGGGGACCGGTGTGCACGCCCGGCGAAGCAGCGGGAAGAGGAACGAATGCGAATCACCTACACCGAGGAGCAGCAGCGACTCCGTGCGGAACTGCGTGCGTATTTCGCGCGCCTGATCACGCCGGAGCGTCGCGCAGCCCTCAGCGTCCAATCCGGCGAATACGGCACCGGCACGGTGTATCGAGACGTCGTACGCGAGATGGGCCGCGACGGCTGGCTGACACTCGGCTGGCCGAAGGAGTACGGCGGCCAGGATCGCTCGATGCTCGACCAGTTGATCTTCACCGACGAGGCCGCCATCGCGGGCGCACCGGTGCCATTCCTCACGATCAACTCCGTCGCGCCCACGATCATGCATTACGGCACCGAGGAGCAGAAGAAGTTCTTCCTGCCCAAGATTTCCGCCGGTGAGCTGCACTTCTCCATCGGCTACTCCGAGCCGGGTGCGGGCACGGACCTGGCCAGCCTGCGCACGAGCGCGGTGCGCGACGGCGACGACTACATCATCAACGGCCAGAAGATGTGGACCAGCCTCATCGCCTACGCGGACTACGTCTGGCTGGCCTGCCGCACCGATCCGAATGCCAAGAAGCACAAGGGCATCAGCATGTTCATCGTGCCCACTGCGACGGAGGGCTTCTCCTACACGCCGGTGCACACGATGGCCGGCCCGGACACCAGTGCGACCTACTACCAGGACGTCCGCGTCCCGGCGACCGCAATGGTCGGCGCCGAGAACGCTGGCTGGCCGCTGATGACCAACCAGCTCAACCACGAGCGGGTCGCGCTGACCTCCGCGGGCGCGTTGCAGCTCGCGGTGCGTGAGGTGCTCGACTGGGCGCAGAACACCAAGGCTGCCGATGGCACTCGCGTCATCGACCAAGAATGGGCGCAGATCAACATCGCTCGCGTGCACGCCAAGGTCGAGTACCTGAAGCTGATGAACTGGGAAATCGCCTGGGGTGCCTCGCAGGGTGGCGAGAGCGCGCACGCTCCGGCGAAATGGGACGCCTCGGCGTGCAAGGTGTACGGCACCGAGCTCGCGACCGAGGCCTACCGGCTGCTGATGGAGGTCCTCGGGCCGATCGCCTACCTGCGGCAGGACTCACGCGGCGCCGCACTGCGGGGCCGGCTCGAACGGATGCACCGATCGTCGCTGATCCTCACCTTCGGCGGCGGCACCAACGAGGTGCAGCGCGACATCATCGCGATGACCGCGCTCGCCCAGCCCCCGGCCAAGCGCTGAGCTCCGCGGAACCCAGGACACGAGGAATTTCATGGACTTCACTCCCACCGAGGGACAGCAGGATCTCGAGCAGCTGACCCGGACCATCGTCGAAAAACTCACCAGCAACGAACGCCAGCGCGAACTCGACGCACTCCCGGCGCGCTTCGACGAGCCGCTCTGGCGCGCGCTCGCCGAGGCCGGCGTGCTCGCCTCGACGCTGCCCGAGAATGTCGGCGGCAACGATCTCGGCGTGCTCGAGCAGACGACCGTGCTGCGCGAACTCGGCCGGCAACTGGCGGCGGTGCCGTACCTGCCTTCCATCGTGCTCGGCGCGGCGACGCTGGCCCGCTACGGCAACGACGACCAACGCGAGTTCGCCCGGCGCGCGGGCACCGGCGCGGACATTCTCACCGCCGCGCTGGCCGAGGAAGCCAACTACGAACCGAGCCGGCCCGTCACCCGTGCGGATCTCACGGACGGCCACTGGTCGCTGACCGGCACCAAGATCACCGTGCCGGTCGCCGACCGGGCCGCCCGGATCCTGGTGCCCGCCGCAACCGATGCCGGTGTCGCGGTGTTCCTCGTCGACCCCACGGCCGATGGAGTCACGGTGGCTGCCCACGACGTCGTCGACCACACGCCCGAGTTCATCGTCGAACTCGGCGGTGTCGCAGGCGATCTCATCGGCTCGGTGGAGCAGGGCGCAGAGATTCTCGACTTCCTGCTCGCGCGGGCCGCGGTCGGCCTGACCGCGAGTCAGCTCGGCACGCTGGAACGCTCGCTCGAGCTCGTGGGCGACTATGCGCGCGAGCGCATTCAGTTCGATCGGCCGATCGGCAGCTTCCAGGCCGTCGCACAGCGCCTCGCCGACGCCTACATCGACGTGAAGGGTGTCCGACTCGCCCTCACGCAGGCGGCGTGGCTGCTGAGTGAGGACCTGCCCGCCGACCAGGAGGCGAACACCGCGAAATTCTGGGCCGCCGACGCCGGACACCGCGTGGCGCACACGGTGATCCACGTGCACGGCGGCGTCGGGCTCGACCGGGATCACCCGGTGCACCGATACTTCCTGGCGGCCAAGCACAACGAGTTCGCGCTCGGCTCGGCCACCGATCAGCTCCGCCGGCTCGGGGCATCGCTCGCCGCCACGCCCGCCTGAATCGGTGACGGCTCCAACACCCTCCGGGTGCTCCGCAGGCTCCGCACCTGCGCCCCCGGGGTGCTCCGCAGGCTCCGCACCGGCACCCTCGGGGTGCTCCGCAGGCTCCGCACCTGCGCCCCCGGGGTGCTCCGCAGGCTCCGCACCTGCCACCGTCACCGAGCTGCTGTTGCGGCTCGGTGACGTGCACGACCGCGGCCTCGCCACCCTCGACGAGGAGGGTGGCGAGTGCCGCTGGTCGTGGGCGCAGCACGTGCAGCTCAGCGCGGACCGTGCCGCGCTGCTCGACGATCTGCTCTCTTCCGATGCGCCAAGGCATTTCGGCGTGTTGCTCGACAACGTGCCCGAGTTCTCGTTCCTGCTCGGCGCGGCCGCGCTGTCCGGAACGGTGCTGGTCGGCCTGAACTCCACCCGGCGCGGCACAGCGCTCGCCCGCGATATCGCGCACGCCGACTGCCGCATCGTCGTGACGAATTCCCGGAACCGGGCGCTGCTCGACGGCCTCGACCTCGGCGATGTGCTCGTGCTCGATATCGATTCCGACGACTGGCCGCGGCGGCTGGACCGCTACCGCAACAGCCCGATCCCCGGGTACCGAGCGTTACCCGACGACCTGCTCATGCTGGTGTTCACCTCCGGCACGAGTGGCGACCCGAAGGCGGTGCGCTGCACGCATCGCAAGGTCGCGTTCCCCGGCACGATGCTCGCCGAACGGTTCGGCCTCGGCACCGCCGACGTGGTGTACCTGGCGATGCCGATGTTCCATTCGAACTCGATCATGGCCGGCTGGGCGGTGAGCCTGGCCGCGGGCGCGGGAATTGCGCTGCGCGCCAAGTTCTCCGCGTCCCGCTTCCTCGGCGACGTCCGCCGGTTCGGCGCCACCTACGCCAACTACGTCGGAAAGCCGCTGAGCTACGTGCTCGCCACACCTGCTCGACCCGACGACGCGGACAATCCGCTGCGCATCATGTACGGCAACGAGGGATCGGCGGGCATCGTCGACCAGTTCGCCACCCGCTTCGATGTGCGCGTGCTCGACGCATTCGGGTCCACCGAGGGCGGGGTCGCGATCCGGCCCGATCCGGCGGCGCCGATCGGGGCGCTCGGCCGCCTACCGGACGGGGTTCAGGTACTCGACCCGGACGGAAAGCCTTGTCCGCCTGCCACCTTCGACAGCGCTGGCCGCCTGATCAATGGCGATGTCGCGATCGGCGAGATGGTGAACACGAGCGGCCCTGGCGAATTCGCGGGCTACTACAACGATCCCGCTGCGGACGCGGACCGGATGCGCGACGGCAGGTACTTCAGCGGGGATCTGGCCTACGTCGACGACGCGGGCTACGTGTACTTCGCCGGTCGCACCGCCGGGTGGTTGCGCGTCGACGGGGAGAACCTGACCGCTGCGCCAATCGAGCGGATCCTGCTGCGGTACTCCGGGTTCCGTCGGGTTGCGGTGTACGCGGTGCCCGACCCGGCAGGCGGCGACCAGGTGATGGCCGCCGTGGTGCCGAACACCGATTTCGACACGGCGCAGTTGCACGAATTCCTCGGCAACCAGCCGGACCTTGGCCCCAAGCAGTGGCCGCGCTATATCCGGGTGTGTGCCGATCTACCCCAGACCGCGACGTTCAAGGTGCTGACCCGGGTGCTCGCCGCCGAAGGCACACAGTGCGCCGACCCCGTCTGGGAGTTACCACCCGCGACCGCGTAGTTGTTCCGGCTCAACAGGGCTGTCGAGCCGGAACAACTATGCAGTCGGTGTGTCAGCGGGCGCTATCGATGCGATTCGCGGCAGCGTCGAACTCGGCGAGCAATTCGGTGAAAATCTGTGCCACCGGCTTGATTTCGTTCATCCTGCCGACGATCTGGCCGACCGGCATCGCGACCACGTCGGGATCGGTGGAGTTCGCAATCCGGGTGTGCGCCTCGCTGACGAGCAGGTTCTGCAGCGGCATCGGCAGCGCGTCGGGCGCGCCCTCCGCGGCCCAGGCCTGGGTCCACTTCGTCTTCAGCAGCCGGGCCGGCTTGCCGGAGTAGATCCGGGTCCGCACGGTGTCGGCCGAGGTCGCCTTCAGCAGCGCGCGCTGCGTGGTGGACATGCCGTTCGCCGCGCTGCCCAGCCGGTACTCGGCGCTGGTAAGCCAGTACGAGCCCATCCACACGCCGGACGCACCGAGCGCGAGCGCCGCCGCGATCTGCCGTCCGCTGCCGATTCCGCCTGCGGCGAGCACGTTTTCGCCGCCTACCGCGTCGACGATCTCGGGTACGAGCACCATCGAGGCGATCTCGCCGGTATGTCCGCCTGCCTCGTAACCCTGCGCGATGACGAGGTCGACGCCATTCTCCCGGTGCCGCTTCGCATGCTCGACGGCTCCGGCGAGCGCGGCGACCGGAACGCCGTGCTCGTGGGCCTGTGCGATCACGTCCGGCGGCGGCGAGCCGAGCGCGTTGGCGATCAGCTTGATCGGGTGCTTGAGCGCGACATCGACGTGCGAGCGGGCCACCGAGTGCAGCCAACCCAAGACGCCCGCAGCGTGCTCCACGCTGGTGTCCAGCGGCGGCACGTTCAGTTCGGCGAGGGTGCGCTCGACGAATGCCCGGTGCTCGGCCGGAATCAGGGCGTCGAGATCGAGGGCCTTGCCCTCGGTGGGAACCTTTGCCGGCATGACGATGTCGACGCCATACGGCTTGCCGTCGGTGTTTTCGTCCATCCAGGTCAGGACTTCGTCGAGCTCGTCGGCGTCGTTGAACCGCACGGCGCCGAGGACGCCCATGCCACCGGCGCGAGTGACGGCCGCCGCCACGTCCTGCGAGGGCGTGAACGCGAAGATCGGATATTCGATCCCGAACCGGTCACACAGCGGAGTACGCATCAGACCGTCTCACGCTTCGCCGCTTCGGCAACCTCGTCCGCGGGACGGGCATCGGCCTGCGCCTGGGCCCACTTGTAGTCGGGCTTGCCCGCGGGCGAACGCTTGATCTCGTCGACGAACCAGAACGAACGCGGGAACTTGTAGGACGCGATCTCCTGCTCGAGGACCGGACGCAGCTCCGCGAACGTCGGGCGCTTGCCTTCACGCGGATGGATCACCGCGGCGACCCGCTGACCCCAGCGCTCGTCGGGCACACCGACGACAATCGCATCGAACACGTCCGGGTGGGCCTTCAGGGCGCCCTCGACCTCTTCGGGATAGATCTTCTCGCCACCGCTGTTGATGCTCACCGAACCGCGGCCGAGCATGGTGACCGTGAGGTCCTCCTCGACGCGCGCGAAGTCACCGGGGATGGAGTAGCGGACGCCGTGGAACTCCTTGAACGTCGCCTTGGTCTTCTCCTCGTCCTTGTAGTAGCCGAGGGGAATGTGACCCTTCCGGGCGATGAAGCCGATCTCGCCGGAGCCGGGCGCGACCGGGTGACCGTCGTCGTTGAGCACCGTGGTTGAGGCGTCGATCTTGACGCGCGGCCCGCCGTCGTGCGAGCCCTTCGTCACGGTGCTGAGTCCGCCGAAGCCGGTCTCGGACGAACCGATCGAGTCGGTGATCATCCGGTTCGGGAGCAGATCGACGTACTCGTCCTTGATGCTCGGCGAGAACAGCGCCGCGCTGCTGGCCATCATCCACAGCGACGACAGGTCGTAGGGCTCGCCCGTGTTCGGGTTGCCTTCCTTGAGCGCGTCGAGCATCGGGCGCGCCATCGCGTCACCGGTGATGAAGATCAGGTTGATCTTGTGGTTGTCGATCGCCTGCCACACGCCGTGCGCGTCGAAGTCCGGGATCATTACGGCCTTGCTGCCGGCAAAGAGGCTCTGGAATGTGGCCCACTGCGAGCCGCCGTGGATCATCGGCGGGATCGGGAAGCGCGTCATCGGCGGGTTCTCCGCGCCGACGCGAGCGAGCTCCCATTCGTCGTTGACGTACTCTCCGGTGAGGAAGTTGATGCCGCCACCGAGCACACGCCAGACGTCCTCGTGCCGCCACATCACGCCCTTCGGCGCGCCGGTGGTGCCACCGGTGTAGAGCATGTAGATGTCGTCGCCGCTCCGCTCTCCGAAATCACGTGCCGGCGAGGACTGGGCGAGGGCCTGCTCGTACTCGATGCCGTCGAAGGGCTCATCGGTACCGTCCTCGACCACAACGGTGGTCTTCAGTGCCGGGGTGCGCCCGCGGACCGCTGCCACCTTCGACGAGTAGCGGCGCTCGTGCACGAGGGCCACCATGTCCGAATTGTCGAAGATGTAATGCAACTCGTTCTCGACGTAGCGGAAGTTGACGTTCACCATCACCGCACGCAGCTTGAAGATGGCAATCATCGCCTCGATGGCCTCGCAGGTATTGCGCGAGTAGATACCCACCTTGTCACCGGCGACCACACCCTGTTCCTGCAGGTAGTGAGCCAGACGGTTGGCCCGATCCTCCAGTTGCGCGTAGGTCACCTCGTGGTGGTCGTCAGCGAGAACGACGCGCTCCGGCATAAGGTCCACAGCGTGTTCGACAAGGTCAGCGATGTTGTAAGCCACGGGTCAAAAATAGAACGTGTTACCGTTTCTGGCAAGAAGCCCCAGCGGCGTACCTCACACGTGTATCGGAGCAGCCAAGTGTCCACCCCTTCCGACACCACCGCAACCAACTCCAGCGAGGCCGCGCAGCCGCACTGCCTCGTCGAGAAGCGCGGCAACGTCCTGATCGTGACGATGAACCGTCCCGAGGCCCGCAACGCGCTGTCCGCCGAGATGACCGCGATCATGCGCGACGCCTGGGACCGGGTGGACAACGATCCGGAGATCCGCGTCGCGATCCTGACCGGCGCGGGTGGCGCCTTCTGCGCCGGTGCCGACCTCAAGGCCATGACGCAGAGCCACCCCGGCGATTCGTTCGGCAAGGGCACCGGCGGCAGCGGCCTGATGGACATGTCCCGCATCGACGCACTGCTCAAGGGCCGTCGCCTCACCAAGCCCCTGATCGCTGCGGTCGAGGGCCCGGCCATCGCCGGCGGCACCGAGATTCTGCAGGGCACCGACATCCGCGTGGCCGGTGAAAGCGCCAAGTTCGGCGTCTCGGAGGCCAAGTGGAGCCTCTACCCGCTCGGCGGCTCCGCCGTCCGCCTGGTGCGCCAGGTGCCGTACACCATTGCCGCCGACATCCTGCTGACCGGACGCCACATCACCGCCCCCGAGGCGTTGGAGATGGGCCTGATCGGCCACGTCGTTCCGGACGGCCAGGCGCTGACCAAGGCGCTCGAACTCGCCGAGATCATCGCGCACAACGGCCCGCTTGCCGTGCAGGCCATCCTGCGCACCATCCGCGAGACGGAAGGCATGCACGAGAACGAGGCATTCAAGCTGGACGCCGAGATCGGTATCGCCGTCTTCAAGTCCGCCGATGCCAAGGAAGGCCCGAAGGCGTTCAAGGAGAAGCGGAAGCCGAACTTCCAGGGCAAGTAGTCCTCACTCGCCACCCCCTGGGCGGAGTGAACGGAAGCGTTCACTCCGCTGAACGCTACAAATCTTCCGTTCACGATGACGCGCGGAGTCGGAACGAAACACTTGGACGCGGACGCTGTGCTGCCAGCTCGAAGTGAGCTTTGAGCTCGCGCAGCGTCCGCTCCGGCTTCTCGAGGATCATCGTCGGCGCGGTTGAAAACACGATGATGCCGTGCGACTGCATGACGGCCCGCCGCTCGAGGGTCATTCGATAGTGCGCCGGCGATAAGTGCCAGCCGAACGAATCGATCTCCCACGCCAGAGCGACTGAGGCGATCCAGCCGTCCGGCCGCGCGATGAAACGTCCGCGCGAGTCGAGCACATCGACGTTGAACAGCATCTCCGGTAGCCCACTCCGGGACCACAGTTCACGAGCCTTGATCTCGGCGACCGAGTGAACATCCGTTCCGACCTCGCCGAGCGCGATTCGCGGGAGGGCTGAGCCGCGAACACTTCCTTCGCTCAACTCGGCTGCCAAGTCAGCGACCGAGATTGACCCACGCTGGACGGCTTGGGCGATCACATCTCGCGCCGCGTCCAGTGTCTTCGATCGGCGCGCAGCGTCCACAACGGATCGAGCGATGGGTGCACATGGGAGGCCATTGCGCATCTCCGGTTCGGGAAGCCTGATTGTCCGCTCGACATATAGGAACTCGCGTGACTGCACCCGCCGCCGGTCCGGCAACAGCACGTGCACGTCATGGAACGGCACGCCAAATCCGTACTCTCGCAAAGCCGATCGCCCGGTCAGCATCGCGCCCTGCCCGGCGCACATCATTGCCGCGATAGTGCGTTGTCGCGCCGTGGGAGCGCCGGCGTGCAGCATGACGACGCCCGGGAGTAACCGTCGCCAGCGGCCGCCCCGCTCGCACCGTCGCCAAATCGTCGAACGCGTAATACCCAGACCCTCGAGGGCGGCGACGGTTACGACGCCGTCCAAGCTGACCTTGTGCAGACTGTCCGGGTTCTCCGCCCAAGTTCCCATTCGCATGTGTCAGACGATGCGAGCAAGCACCGACCGTTCCTCGGTGCCTACCAGGCATTCGGAATTGCCCTGTGGACAACGCGAGCCCTGTGGATACGCGGAAGCACGTTTGACGTGTGAACGGAAGATTTGTTGCGTTGAGCGGAGTGAACGCTTCCGTTCACTCCGGACGGGGGAGACAGCGGAAAGCCCGCCGGATCGCGAATGATCCGGCGGGCTCCCGTCAGCGTGCCGACGCCGTGCAGTTAGATCGCGGTCTTGCGATCGGCCCAGTACGGGTCGCGCAGCTTGCGCTTGTACAGCTTGCCGTTCGGGTCGCGCGGCAGTTCGACGGCGTAGTCGACCGACTTCGGCAGCTTGAACTTCGCCAGGCGCGCCTTCGCGAACTCGAGGATCTCGGCGGTGAGCTCATCGCTGGGCTCGACGCCCTCCTCGGGCTGCACGACGGCCTTGATCTCCTCGCCCCAGTCCGCGTGCGGCACGCCGAATACCGCGACATCGGCGATCTTGGGGTGCAGGATGAGCTCGCCCTCGATCTCGGCCGGGTAGATGTTCACGCCGCCGGAGATGATCATGTCCGACTTGCGGTCGCACAGGAAGAGGTAGCCGTCGGAGTCCATGTACCCGACGTCGCCGAGGGTGAACAGGTCGCCGACGCGGCCCTCTTCGGTCTTCTTCTTGTCACCCTTGTACTCGAAGGTCGAACCGCCCATGCGCATGTACACCGGGCCGATCTCGCCGGGCGGCAGCTCGTTGCCGTCGTCGTCGAGGATCTTGACCACGGAGTTCGGCCACGCCTTGCCGACCGAACCGGGCTTGCGCAGCCACTCGTCGCCGAAGATCGTTGTGCCGCCGCCCTCGGTGGCCGCGTAGTACTCGGTGACAACCGGGCCCCACCACTCCAGCATCTGTCGCTTCACTTCCTGCGGGCAGGGAGCAGCACCGTGGATCACGCAGCGCAACGAGGACACGTCGTACTTCTTGCGCACGTCCTCGGGCAGCGCGAGCAAACGGTTGAACTGGGTCGGCACCATGTGGCTGTGCGTGACCTTGTACTTCTCGATCAGCGCGATCATCTGTTCGGCATCCCAGCGGTCCATCAGAACCGCGGTGTGGCCCAGCTGAATCGAGATGGTGACGAAGTTCAGCACCGCGGTGTGGTACAGCGGCGAGCCACAGATGTGCACGTGGTTGTCGAACGGCTTGATCCCGAAGATGCCGAAGAAGCCACTCGACGCCAGCGGCACGTCGTTCGGGTTCGCGCCGGTGAGCGGACGCTTGACACCCTTCGGCTTACCCGTGGTGCCCGAGGTGTAGAGCATCGGTGCACCGGTGGTCTGGATGTCGGGGCGCCCGGTCTCCCCCGCGCCCAGCTCGGACAGCGGACGGAATCCGTCGATCGCACCGACCGAGAAGCGGCGATCGGCGGGCAGCCCGGCCTCGTCGGCGGCGATCGTCGCGGCCTCGGCGAACCGGTCGCCGGCCAGGAAGATCTTCGCCTCGCTGTCGGAGAGGATGTAGGCGACCTCGGGACCGGTCAGGTGCCAGTTCGCGGCCACGATGTAGGTGCCGGTCTGGAAAGCGGCGAAGTAGAACGCCACCAGCTCGGCCGTGTTGTGCAGCATCATCACGACCGAGTCGCCGGGACGCAGGCCCATCGCCTGCATGCCCCGCCCGTACCGATCGGCAGCCGCGGCGAGTTCGCCGTAGCTGACTTCGCGACCGTCGGGATCGACAAGCGCGATGCGCCCGGGATCGTCCGCAGCGATGTTCCAGAGTCCAGGAGTTGGTTCGTTGCTCACAGCGTCAAATCTAGAACGTGTTCTAACTATCGGCAAGAGCGGCCAGTTTCTTGATCTGTTCGCCGTTCTGCGCGGTGAGCAAGAGCATGGTGACGCCGGCGTCTTCCCAGCGCTTTAGATCCTGCCGGACTTCCGCGTCGTTCCCGATGATCATCGTCTCGGACACCATCTCGTCCGGCACCGCCTTGGCGGCCTCGTCCTTGCGCCCGGTGCGGAACAGCTCGCCAATCTCGGCGACCTCCTTGTGGTAACCCATCCGGCGGTAGACATCGGCGTGGAAGTTCATCTCCGCCGCACCCATTCCGCCCACGTAAAGGGCCAGAATCGGCTTCATCCGATCGATCTCGCCCTGCCGATCGTCGGTGATCACGATCTGGCAGGTTGCAGCAATCTCGAAGGTCTCGCGGGTGTGCCGCGCGCCCTCGCGGGCGAAGCCCTCGTCGAGCCACTCGTTGTACATCGGCGCCAGGCGCGGCGAGTAGTAGATCGCCAGCCAGCCGTCGGCGATCTCGGCGGTGAGCGCGACGTTCTTCGGGCCCTCGGCACCGAGCCAGATCGGCAGATCGGCACGCAGCGGGTGGGTGATCGGCTTGAGCGGTTTGCCCAGGCCACTGGCATTTTCTCCGGTCAGCGGAAGTGGGTAGTGCGGCCCATCGTTGCGCACGTGGGATTCCCGGGCGAGCACCTGACGGATGATCGAGACGTACTCGCGAGTGCGGGCCAGCGGCTTCGCAAACGGCTGTCCGTACCAGCCCTCGACGACCTGCGGACCGGACACACCGAGGCCCAGGATCGCGCGGCCGCCACTGAGGTGATCCAGCGTCAGCGCGTGCATGGCGGCGCTGGTCGGAGTACGTGCGGACAGCTGCGCTACCGACGTCCCGAGGCGCACCTTCTGCGTACTCGAGCCCCACCAGGCCAGTGGGGTGAACGCGTCCGAACCCCACGACTCCGCGGCGAACACCGCATCGAAGCCGGAATCCTCGGCGGCACGCACCAATTCCCCCGCGTTCGTCGGCGGTTGGGCCATCCAATACCCGAGTTGCAGTCCCAGCTTCACTACCTCGCCCTTTCCTCGACTCTTGCGACCAGAATAAGAACCTGTTCTACTCGACCTCGTGAGCTTTGGGAACAGCACGACGGCCGAGTTGCCAGCAAGGACGGATCAGGAGAAGCCGCTAAGCGCGCCCCTGATCCTCGACTTCGACTACACCAGATCGGTGGGGCCGGTCATCGGCCGGTTCCTCACCGGGCTTCGGGATCGCCGCGTTGTCGGCATCCGCGGGTCCGACGGTCGGGTATTCGTTCCGCCGCAGGAGTACGACCCCGGCACCGCCGCGGCGCTCGACGAGTTCGTCGATGTGTCGTCTGTCGGCACCGTCAAGTCGTGGACCTGGGTCCGCGACCCGCTGCCCGGGCAGCCGTTCGATCGCCCGTTCGCGTGGGCGCTGATCCAGCTCGACGGCGCCGACACCTCGATCCTGCATGCGGTCGACGTCGCGTCCCCTCATGACATCAACACCGGCATGCGGGTGCGGATCAAGTGGGCCGAGGAAACTGTCGGGTCCATTCACGACATCGCGTGCTTCGTGCCGGGTGAGGATGTCGAATCCACCCCGGCGGCAACCGATTCCGACCCGGTCACGATGCTGATCACGCCGGTGCACCTCGAGATCGACCACTCGGCGTCCTACGAAGAGTCCTACTACCTGCGCGGCCTGGCCGAGGGCAAGCTGCTCGGTGGCCGTTCCGAAGCCAACGGCAAGGTCTACATCCCGCCGCGCGGCGCCAACCCGACCAACGGAGAGCCGACCACCGAGCAGGTCGAACTGCCGGACCGCGGCATCGTCACCACGTTCTGCGTCGTCAACGTCCCATTCCTCGGGCAGCGCATCAAGCCGCCGTACATCGCGGCGTACGTGCTACTCGACGGCGCCGACATCGCATTCCTGCATCTGATCCTCGAGTGCGATCCCGCCGAGGTGCGGATGGGCATGCGCGTCGAGGCGAAGTGGCGGCCACGCGAGGAATGGGGCACGAAACTCGAGAACATCGAGTACTTCCGCCCCACCGGCGAGCCGGACGCCGAGTACGACACCTACAAACAACACCTGTAAGGGAGCCCCACCCCGTGACCGACATTGCTGTCGTCGGTTTCGCGCACGCACCACATGTTCGCGAAACCACTGGAACGACCAACGGCGTGGAAATGCTCGTGCCGTGCTTTCAGCAGCTTTACAAAGAACTTGGAATCACCAAGTCCGACATCGGATTCTGGTGCTCGGGTTCGTCCGACTACCTGGCCGGACGCGCCTTCTCGTTCATTTCCGCCATCGACGCGATCGGCGCTGTTCCGCCGATCAACGAATCGCACGTCGAAATGGATGCCGCCTGGGCGCTGTACGAGGCCTGGGTCAAGCTGATCACCGGCGAGGTCGAGACCGCGCTCGTGTACGGCTTCGGCAAGTCCTCGGCTGGCAAGCTGCGCCGGACCATGACCATGCAGCTCGACCCGTACACGGTCGCCCCGCTGTGGCCGGACTCGCTGTCCATCGCCGGCCTGCAGGCCCAGGCCGGCATCGACGCCGGCAAGTGGTCGCAGCGCTCGATGGCCGAGGTTGCGGCCGCCTACCAGGGTGACGTCGATATCGACGCACTGCTCGACACGCCTTTCATCGCCGACCCGCTGCGCAAGCACGACGTCGCCCCGATCACCGATGGTGCGGCCGCGATCATCCTCGCGACCGGCGACAAGGCCCGCGAACTGTGCGAGAACCCCGCGTGGATCACCGGTTTCGAACACCGCATCGACACGCCGAACTTCGGCGCGCGTGACCTGACGATCTCGCCGTCCACCATCGCTGCGGCCAAGGCGGCAACCGGTGGCGACACCTCGTTCGACCTCGCGGAACTGCACGCCCCGTTCACCCACCAGGAACTGATCCTGCGTGAGGCGATCGGCCTGGGCGGCTCCACCCGGGTCAACCCCTCGGGCGGCCCGCTGACGGCCAACCCGATGTTCTCCGGTGGACTCGAGCGGATCGGCGAAGCCGCCCACCGGATCATGACCGGCGAGGCAAAGCGTGTGCTCGCGCACGCGACGAGCGGCCCTGCGCTGCAACAGAATCTGATCGCGGTCATGGAGGGACGTCGATGAAGCAGCCGGCAGCGGTGCTCGGCACCGGGCAGACCCACTATGTCGCCAAGCGCCACGACGTCTCGATGGCGGGCATGTGCCGCGAGGCGATCGACCGGGCGATGGTCGATGCGAACGTCACCTGGGACGATATCGACGCGGTCGTGGTCGGCAAGGCCCCGGACTTCTTCGAGGGCGTCATGATGCCCGAGTTGTTCATGGCCGACTCGCTCGGCGCGACGGGCAAGCCCCTTATCCGCGTGCACACCGCGGGCTCGGTCGGTGCCTCCACGGGCATCGTGGCCGCCAGCCTGGTGCAGGCCGGCGTGCACAAGCGGGTGCTCGCGGTCGCGTGGGAGAAGCAGTCGGAGTCGAACGCCATGTGGGCGTTGTCGATTCCGGTCCCCTTCAACATGCCGGTCGGCGCGGGCGCGGGCGGATACTTCGCACCGCACGTCCGTTCCTACATCCGGCGTTCCAACGCACCGACGCACATCGGTTCGATGGTGGCGGTCAAGGATCGTCTGAACGGCTCGAAGAACCCGTACGCGCACCTCCAGCAGCCCGACATCACGCTCGAGTCGGTGCAGGCCTCGCAGATGCTGTGGGACCCGATCCGCTACGACGAGACCTGCCCGTCCTCGGACGGCGCGTGCGCCATCGTGCTCGGCAACTCCGAAGCTGCCGCGCTGGTGGAGGCGCAAGGCCGCAAGGTCGCCTGGATCCACGCCACGTCGATGCGGACCGAGCCCACCACCTTCTCCGAGCGCGACCAGGTCAACCCGCAGGCGGGCCGCGATGCGGCCGCGGCGCTGTGGGAGGCCGCGGGCATCAAGGACCCGCTCGAGGAGATCGACGCCGCCGAGATCTACGTGCCCTTCTCTTGGTTCGAGCCGATGTGGCTCGAGAACCTCGGCTTCATGCCCGAGGGCGAGGGCTGGAAGCTCACCGAGGCCGGCGAAACCGCGATCGGCGGCAAGCTGCCGGTCAACGCTTCCGGTGGCGTTCTTTCGTCGAACCCGATCGGCGCCTCGGGCATGATCCGCCTCGCGGAATCGGCCATGCAGGTGATGGACCGGGCCGGCGACCATCAGGTTGCGGGCGCACGTAAGGCGCTCGGTCACGCGTACGGCGGTGGCTCGCAGTACTTCGCCATGTGGGTCGTCGGATCCGAGCGCCCGGACTGGGCAGAAGGAAAGTAACTATGAAATTCACCGTCGGCGTCGCAATGAGCCCGCTCGATCAGCTGAGCGGGCTGGCGCAAACGGCAGAGGAATGCGGCTTTGCCTCCATCGCCCTGCCGGATTCGTTGTTCTACATGGAGACGGCGGCGGAGAAGTACCCCTACACGCCCGACGGCTCCCGGATGTGGAACGAGGAGACGCCGTGGGTTGACCCCTTGATCGCCGCGGCCTCGATGGCCGCGGTGACCAAGACCATCCGCTTCTACACCAATGTGCTGAAGCTGGGCTCGCGCAATCCGTTGCTGCTCGCCCGGCAGGTCGGATCGGTTGCCAACCTCACCGGCAATCGCTTCGGCTTCGGCGTCGGAATCGGCTGGGCACCCGAGGAATTCGAATGGTGCGGTGCGCCTTACGCGAAGCGGGGTGCGCGGGTCGACGAGATGATCGAGGTGATCAAGCTCGTCCTCGACGGCGGCATGGTCGAATACCACGGCAAGTTCTTCGATTTCGACCGGCTGCAGATGAGCCCGGCCCCGAGCGAGAAGGTGCCGTTCTACGTCGGCGGCCACACCGAAGTCGCCCTGAAGCGGGCGGCGCGGGTCGGTGACGGCTGGACCTCGGCGATGATGAAGCTGGACGACCTGAAGTCCACCATGGCCCGTCTCGATGAGCTGCGCGCCGAATACGGCCGGGCCGATGAGCCGTTCGAGATTCAGGCGGTGTGCATCGACCGCTTCGGCAAGGCCGGTTACGAGGAGATGGCCGAGGCCGGCATCACCGACGCAATCACCGTGCCGTGGATCTTCGACGGACTCGGCTTCGACGCCCCCTTGGGGGCCAAGCAGGACTCCCTGCGCAAGTTTGCTGCGGAGAACATCGCATGAGCACCGAACATCCCGTCCGCGTAGCCGCTCTCGCCTCGCAGGCTTGCGCCCGCACCAAGGACAAGGACGGCTGGCTGGCCCTCTTTGCCGAGGACGGCTGCGTCGAGGATCCCGTCGGCCCTTCGGGTTTCGATCCAGAGGGCAAGGGCCATCACGGCAAAGAGGCGATCGCGCGGTTCTACGACATGGCGATCGCGAAGACCGACTCGATCGAGTTCATTCACAATGACTCGTTCCAGTGCGGCAACGAGATCGTCTTCACCGGCCTCATCCGGACCTCGATCGGCGGCAGCATCATCGACGCCGAGGGCGTGTTCACCTATCGGGTGAACGACGAGGGCAAGCTGCTGAACCTGCGGGCCTTCTGGGAGGTCGACCGGGCGATGAAGACCGCCCGCCCGGCCTGACCCACCGACCACCGACCGCCGAAAAAAGGAGGGGCGGTACCCGATTCGGGTACCGCCCCTCCTTTCGCGTTGTCCGTGTCGGTCTAGTGCGCGACCGGGCAGCCCGTCGTCTTGTAGTCGACCTTGAACTCCTTGAGGCCGTTGAGCCAGCCCGAACGCAGGCGGGTCGGCGGGGAGACCTTGGTGATGTCCGGCAGGGCATCGGCGATCGCATTGAAGATGATGTTGATCTCGAGCCGGGCGAGGTTGGCACCGAGGCAGTAGTGCGCGCCGGTGCCGCCGAACGACACGTGCGGGTTCGGGTCCCGCGTGATGTCGAACTTCATCGGGTTCTCGAACACGTCTTCGTCGAAGTTCGCCGACGCGTACAGCATGACGACGCGCTGGCCCTTCTTGATCTGCACACCGCTGAGCTCGGTGTCCGCGAGCGCGGTGCGCTGGAACGCGGAGATCGGCGACGCCCAGCGAATGATCTCGTCGGCGGCGGTCGCGGGGCGCTCCTTCTTGTACAGCTCCCACTGCTCGGGGTTGTCCAGGAACGCGGCCATACCGTGGGTGGTGGCGTTACGAGTCGTCTCGTTGCCGGCCACGGCGAGCATCATCACGAAGAACCCGAACTCCTCGGAGCTGAGCGCCTCGCCGTCGATGTCGGCCTCGATGAGCTTGGTCATGATGTCGTCCGCCGGGCAGGCCTTCTTGTTCTCGGCCATCTGCCACGCGTAGCCGAGCAGTTCGGTCGACGCGGCCAGCGGGTCGGCGCCCTCGAACTCGGGGTCGTCGTAGGAGGTCATCGTGTTCGACCAGTCGAAGACCTTGGAGCGGTCCTCCTGCGGCACGCCGATCAGATCGGCGATCGCCTGCAGCGGCAGTTCGGCGGCGACCTGGGTGACGAAGTCACCGGAGCCGGACTCGGCCGCCTCGCGGACGATCTTCGCCGCGCGCTCGCGCAGCTCGTCGGACAGGCTGTTGATCGCGCGAGGGGTGAAGCCCCGCGACACGATCTTGCGCAGCTTGGTGTGCTCCGGCGCGTCCTTGTTCAGCAGCACGAAGCGCTGCATCTCGATCTGGTCACGCGTGATGTCATCGTTGAAGCGCGGGATCGCGGTGTTCTCCCAGGTGGAGAACACGTCGCTGCGAATGGAGACCTCTCGGACGTCGGCATGCTTGCTCACCACCCAGTATCCGTCGTCGGTGAAACCGCCGACCTCGGGCGACTTGGGATTCCACCAGATCGGCGCGCTCTTGCGCAGCTCGGCGAACTCCTCGAACGGCACTCGCTCGGCATAGATCTCCGGGTCGGTTACGTCGAATCCCTCGGGAAGATTGGGTTTGCCCACAGCGTCTCCTCCAACAATGAACATCGCGGTGCACTGGGGACTGCCCGCGATGTGGAACACGTTCTATTATGTATTGAATCACAACCCGCCAGTAGTCGAAAGAAAGGGCTCGGGGACCTGCCATTTGGTGGGCGAACGTGTTCTATTTTCTCCAAGCAAGGGAAGGACCCATCGTGGGCAATCCGGTCATCGTAGAGGCAGCGCGTACCCCCATCGGCAAGCGTGGAGGATGGCTGTCCGGACTGCATGCAGCCGAAGTCCTCGCCGCCGCGCAGCAGGGCCTCGTCGACCGCGCAGGAATCGACGCCGCGCTCGTCGAGCAGGTCATCGGCGGCTGCGTCACGCAGTACGGCGAGCAGTCCAACAACATCACCCGCACGGCGTGGCTGAGTGCCGGCCTGCCGTGGCAGACCGGCGCGACCACCGTCGACTGCCAGTGCGGTTCCGCGCAGCAGGCGAATCATCTCATCGCAGGCCTGATCGCCACCGGCGCGATCGACGTCGGCATCGCCTGTGGCGTCGAGGCGATGAGCCGAGTTGGCTTGGGCGCCAACGTCGGTGGCGGCGGCATCCCGCGGCCCGAATCGTGGGACATCGATCTGCCCAACCAGTTCCTGGCCGCCGAGCGCATCGCCAAGCGGCGCGGCATCACCCGCGATGACGTCGACGCACTCGGCGTCCGCTCGCAGGCGCTCGCAAAACAGGCATGGGCCGAGGGCCGCTTCGACCGCGAGGTGCTGCGGGTAACTGCTCCCGTGCTCGACGGCGACGGCACCCCAACCGGCGAGAAGCAGGAAGTCACCCGCGATCAGGGTCTGCGCGACACCACGCTCGAGGGCATCGGCAAGCTCAAGCCCGTCATCGAGGGCGGCATCCACACCGCCGGCTCGTCGTCGCAGATTTCCGACGGTGCCGCCGCCCTGCTGCTGATGGACGAGGACCGCGCCAAGGCGCTCGGTCTGAAGCCGCGCGCCCGGATCAAGACCCAGTGCCTCGTCGGCGCCGAGACCGAGTTCCACCTCGACGGCCCGGTGCAGGCCACCGAGCGACTGCTCGAGCGCAGCGGCATGGCGATCTCGGACTTCGACCTGTTCGAGGTCAACGAGGCGTTCGCCTCGGTGCTGCTGTCCTGGGCCGCGGTACACAAGCCGGACATGGACAAGGTGAACGTCAACGGCGGCGCGCTCGCGCTGGGCCATCCCGTCGGCAGTACCGGATCCCGGCTGATCACCACCGCGCTGCACGAGCTCGAGCGTCGCGATGGCAGCACTGCGCTGATCACCATGTGCGCGGGCGGCGCGCTGTCGACGGGCACGATCATCGAACGGATCTGATCCGGGGCCGACCCGACGGATCGCGACGAGGGCGCGTGCGGATTTCACTCCGCGCGCGCCCTCGTCTTTGCCCGAATGTCGCCGGCCGACGGTGACGCGCGCGGTTGATGCTCGACGTCGCCGAATTCGGGTTTGCGGCAAACCCGTTGCAAATGGCTAACTGTGCCCCCCTGCTATACTTCAACCCTGGACATACCGACCGGTCTGCAAGTGTTGACCCATGGTTCGGGGCAGTAACCAGGCATTTCTAAAGACCGATGCGAATTCGACGCAAAGGTTTGCAAAGAAATGTCCGCGTGATGCTAGGTTTGCAGTTACCAGGCCGCTATTGTCGGTGCCACTGTGCCGCAGATGCGCTACGGGCAGCGGCGGAGGAGGTGACCAGCGACGATGGCAGATTTCGCGGCAAGACTGAACAAGCTGTTCGAGACCGTGCATCCGCCGGGGCGTAAGCCCCATACCAACGCGGAAGTTGCATCGGCCCTGACAACGGCAGGGCATTCGATCTCGAAGCCCTACCTGTCCCAGTTACGTTCCGGGCAGCGGACCAACCCGTCCGATGAGACGGTGTCCGCGCTTGCGAAGTTCTTCAAGGTGAAGTCGGACTACTTCTTCAACGACATCTACGCGGCAAAGATCGAGCATGACCTCGAGCTGCTGGCGCAACTGCAGGGCTATGGCCTGCGCCGGTTGTCGGCGCGAGCGTTCGACCTCTCCGAGGAATCGCAGAACCTGCTGACGTCGATGGCGGAGAAGCTCCGGGCCAGCGAAGGGCTCCCCGAAGTCCCGCCGGACGCATCGAGCTAACTCCCGGTCGGTCGGCCGTCGAGATCGATCCCCGGCGGGGGCCGGTCATGTGGTTGCCGAGTACGCCCGCGCGACCGCAACCACCCACCGTCGTGTGGACATTCCTTTCGGCGGCGCAACCCAGGCAGCGTCGAGCGGTTCGCTGGTCACCGGGTCGCGCGCCCAGCGCGCGACCACGACCGCCCGCTCCCTGCTCGATTCCGGTGGCGGAGTCGGCTGCACGGTTTCGATGCCGCCGCCCGACTGCAGGTACATCGCGTCCATGATGTGCGCAACCTGGTCCGAGGCTCGCAACACGGTCGTCGTCCGCCGGAAGCCGTCGGTCATCACCACCTCGGGGAACCGGTCGGTCAACGAGCGATGCAGGCTCTTCGTCCGGCGCAGCAGCAGCCGTGCCCGGATCCACACCTCGACGAGAATCCACACGGCCGCAACCGCGATCGCAACGGCGGCGACCGACCATGCCCAACCCGGTGTGGCGAACGGCGCCTGGCCCGGTTGGTACGACGGCGGATCGAACACCTGCAATACCGCGAGCACGGTGACGAACGCCGTCGCGGCGGTAAAGATCGCGATGCCCCGGCCGAGCGGCGACCACACCAGGTTGCGCAGGCCGGTGATAACGGTGAACACGCCGCAGCACGCCACCACAACCCAACCCACGGTGACCGACCAGATGCAGGTGACCAGCACGAGGATCGCGGTGCCGGCATAGGTCACGGCCGCCACCGGGCGCAGGTTCCGCGAAGCAATCGGCCAGGCCGCGATCGCGATCACCATCACTGCGCCACCGGCGCACACCCATAGGGACACGCCGAGCGTGGCCGACAGCGACGCGCCATTCGCCCCGTCATCACCCGAGACCAGTTCATCGAGCGCTTGCGCAACGTCGGGCACCGCCACGGTCGTCGCACCCGCGACGGCGGCGACCGCGACGACGATCGCCATCCGGACCACGGTCGCGGGCCGGACCAGCACTCTACCGACACGCGCACCCGCCGCCACCCATACCAGCAGCGCCACGATCCAGGCACTCACCCGAGCGCCTCGTCGAGCCGCAGCCTCGCCACCCCGCTATCGCGATAGTTGATCACCCGCAACCGAGTCAGCAGCATGTTCGCGAACGTTTCCGCCTCCCATTCGGCAAGCGCATCGCTGCCGTGGTCGACGGCGAGTTCGTAGGCTCGCTGACTCAGCATGTAGGCGATCAGGTCGTCACTGGCTTCGAGCACCGTCTCGCGTGCCGAGGTTCCGGGATGCTCGAAAACGATGTGCCCGAGTTCATGTGCGAGGGTCCAATCCCGGTTCGGCAGCGCCGACGACAACACGATGACGTCGCGGTCCGGGTATCCGCGGCGTTGTCCACATACGCCGGGGGCAAGGCTGGCCGACGCTATCTCGATCATGCGGTGCCGCTCATCCGCGACCGCACCCACCACCGCGTCGAGGTTGGCCGAATGCGCGTCCGCCGCGACCGAGCAGACCGCGTCGACCGCGGCCGCGACCCGTCGGTACGACCTGGTGCCGGCGAGGACGCGATGGTCGGCCATCAGGCGCCGGTCCCGAAGAACTCCGCGCGGGCCGCCGCGATGCGGTGCTGCTGGGCCGCCGCCCCCTGGTAGGTCACCACGCCTGCCAATACTGCGGCGAGCAGCAGGCCGACGACACCACCGAGCACGGCCGCGGTCTGCGCGGGGCCCAAAGTGTCCATCGCGACGGCGGGCGACACGTCGGGTTGCTCCTTGCCCGTGCCGGCAGCCTCGGTTGTGCCCGAAACGCCTGTCCCCGAACCGTCGCCGGCACCGGGTGACGCGGCACCACCCGCGGGCGGCCCGCCGGGAGGCGCGGCAGGGATCGGCGGCGGCAAGGCGGGAAGAGCGACGTCCGTGCCGGGCGACGCCGGACCTTCCTGTTCGGCCGGGGCGAACGGCGCCGCGACAGGGTTTTCGGCGAACGGGTCGACGGGCGAGAACTGTTCGATCGCGGGCGGGACGGCGGCGGGCGGTCCCGGCACCGCAATCGAACCGGGCGCCGTGTCGTTCGCGGATTGTGCTGTGTCGTTGCGGGGTTGGGGGACAACGATTTCCGGCCGCGGTTGCGGAGCGGGAATCTCGATGCGTGGCGCCTTGGGAGGCTTCGGCTTCGGCTTGGGCGCAGGAGTGCCACCGCCCGCGCCGGGCTCCTCGCCGCCGCCGGGACCCTCGCCACCCTCACCGGGTTTGGTGCCGCCGTCACCCGGCTTGGTCCCGCCGTCGCCCGGCTTGGTGTTGCCGTCACCCGGTTTCGTATCGCCCGTGCTCACGCGATCGGACGCGGTACACGACGAGCACGAGGTCGACTGGGCGACCGCGAGGCCCGGTGCGCACAGCACCAAACCGGCCGCGACCCCGGCCGCGGCGATCACGCGCAATACGCAGTGACCAGGCACAACTCCATCCTATCCGGCGCCGACGGTTCCGGAAGGCGGTTGCGCAGGGTAGCTGGGCGCGTTCGAACTCTCAGGCGCCGTACACGGCCTCCGGCGGGGCGGAGCCGTCGATCAACTTCTGCACGACGTCGCCGAGTTCGGCCGGCTCCCACCGATCACCCTTGTCGATCGGTTCACCGTGCCGCCAGCCGTCCGCGAGCGCGACCTTGCCCGCCTCCACCTCGAACACGCGGCCCGTGACGCCCGCGGCGGCCGGGCTGCCGAGCCACACCACCAGCGGCGACACGTTCTCCGGCGCCATCGCGTCGAAGCCCGCGTCCGGCTTGGCCATCGTCTCGGCGAAGGCGCCTTCGGTCATCCGGGTGCGGGCCGACGGGGCAATCGCGTTGACGGTGACGCCGTAGCGGCCGAATTCCGCGGCCGCCTGAATGGTCAGGGTCGCGATGCCACCCTTCGCCGAGGCGTAGTTGCCCTGGCCGATGCTGCCCTGCAGACCGGCGCCGGAGCTGGTGTTGATGATCCGCGCATCGACCTGCTCGCCCGCCTTGGACTGTGCGCGCCAGTACTCGATGGCGTGCCGCATCGGGGCGAAGTGACCCTTGAGGTGCACCCGGGTGACGGCATCCCACTCGGCCTCGGACATGTTGGCGAGCATGCGGTCGCGCAGGAAGCCGGCGTTGTTCACCAGCACGTCGAGACGGCCGAAGCTGTCGATCGCGGTCTGGATCAGGCTCTGAGCGCCGGCCCAGTCGGCGACGTCGGCACCGTTGACGACGGCCTCGCCGCCGGCGGCCTTGATCTCCGCGACGACCGCGCTCGCGGGATCCTCACCCGTCGACGAACCGTCGATACCGGCACCGAGGTCGTTCACCACGACCTTCGCGCCCTCGGCGGCGAACGCGAGCGCGTGGGCGCGGCCGAGGCCCCGTCCGGCGCCCGTCACGATGACGACTCGTCCCTCACAGATACCGCTCACGCCTCTAACTCCTTCTTGTTCTGCTGATGCTTGCTGGGGCAGGCCGCTAGGCCGATGCGCCCTGGTCGACGTTTGCCGCGCCCAGGAAGGCCGGCCGTTCGCCACCGCCGTGCGCCACCAGCGCGGCACCGGTGACATACGACGCCAGCGGCGAGGCCAGGAAGAGGGCACATTGCCCGATCTCCTCGGGGCGAGCCAGTCGGCCGATCGGGATCGTCGCGCCGACAGCCGCAATTCCCTCGTCGTCGCCGTAATGCAGGTGGCTCTGCTCGGTCTCCACCATGCCGACCACGATCGAGTTGATCCGCACCTTGGGCGCCCACTCGACGGCGAGCGAGGAAACGAGGCTGTCCAGCCCGGCCTTGGCGGCGCCATAGGCGGCCGAACCGGGCGACGGACGCCGTCCGCTCACACTCGACACCATCACGATCGAGCCGCCCTGCTCCTGCTGCTGCATGACTCGATTTGCTTCCTGCGAAACCAGCAGCGGTGCAAGCATATTCAGATCCGTGATCTTGGCGTGGTAGCCGGGCGTCGCATCGGCGGCGAGCCGGAACGGGGTGCCGCCGGCATTGTTCACCACGGTGTCGAGGCGGCCGAACTTCGCGACGATCTCGTCGACGAGTCCGCGCACCGCCTCTTCGTCGCGCACGTCGCAGGGCAGGTAGTGCGCAGTCCGGCCTGCTGCGGTCACCGGCTCGTCACCCGGGCGTCGAGCGCAGGCGACGACGGTCGCGCCGGCCTCGAGGAAGACCCGGCTGATACCTGCGCCGACACCGCGCACGCCGCCGGTCACCAGGACAACCGTTCCATCGAGATCCAGGTCGATACTCACCGTGCTAACGTACCAAGCAATCGCTTGGTTTGGCGACTGCGGGCGGACACCGCCGCCACATCGCCCAAACGTTAGGAATCACGATGGGGATTACGTCCACGTCCAACGGCGACGGGATCGCGGTCGTCACTATCGACTATCCGCCGGTCAATGCCTTTCCCGCGCAGGGGTGGTTCGACCTCGCCGACGCGGTTCGCGCCGCCGGGCGCGACAAGAACAACCGGGTGGTGGTGATCCGCGCCGAGGGCCGCGGCTTCTGCGCCGGCGTCGACATCAAGGAAATCCAGCGCACCGAGGGTCATCAGAACCTGATCGACCACAACTCCGGCTGTGCGGACGTCTTCTCCGCCGTCTACGAATGCCCGGTTCCGGTCATCACCGCGGTGAACGGCTTCTGTCTCGGCGGCGGTATCGGCATCGTCGGCAACTCGGACATCATCATCGCCTCCGATGACGCCACCTTCGGCCTGCCCGAGGTCGACCGCGGCGCCCTCGGTGCCGCAACACATCTCGCGCGGCTGGTGCCCCAGCATCTGATGCGGGCGCTGTTCTTCACCGCGTCGACGATCACCGCGCAGGAACTGCACCACCACGGTTCCGTGTTCAAGGTCGTGCCGCGTGACGAACTCGACGCCGCGGCCCTGGACGTCGCCAAGAATGTCGCGGCCAAGGACGGCCGCGTGCTGCGCGCCGCCAAGGACGCGCTCAACGGGATCGACCTGCAGGACGTGCGCCGCAGCTACCGCCTCGAGCAGGGCTACACCTTCGAGCTCAACCTTTCCGGTGCCTCCGACGAGATCCGGGAACGGTTCGAGGACGACCTCGCGCGCCAGCGCGCCGGAAAGGGGGCATGATCATGCGCGACAAGCGGACGACGCTCGACGACGCGATCGGCGAGCTGCGCAGCGGAATGACCATCGGCATCGGCGGCTGGGGCTCGCGGCGCAAGCCGATGGCCTTCGTGCGCGCCCTGCTTCGCTCGGACATCACCGACCTGACCGTGGTCAGCTACGGCGGTCCGGACCTCGGTCTGCTGTGCTCGGCGGGCAAGGTACGCAAGGCGTACTACGGCTTCGTGTCGCTGGATTCGGCACCTTTCTACGACCCGTGGTTCGCCAAGGCCCGCACCACCGGCGCCATCGAGGTCCGCGAGATGGATGAGGGCATGGTCAAGTGCGGCCTCGAGGCCGCCGCAGCCCGGCTGCCCTTCCTGCCGATCCGCGCCGGACTTGGCTCCGACGTCCTGAACTTCTGGGGCGACGAGCTGAAGACCGTCACCTCGCCCTACGCCGACGAATCCGGCAAGGCCGAGACGCTCATCGCGATGCCGGCGCTGAATCTCGATGCCGCATTTGTGCATCTCAACATCGGCGACAAGCACGGCAACGCCGCCTACACCGGCGTCGATCCCTACTTCGACGACTTGTACTGCATGGCCGCCGAGAAGCGCTTCCTCTCCGTCGAGCGCATCGTCGACACCGAGGAGCTGGTGAAAGCCGTTCCGTTGCAGTCGCTTCTGCTCAACCGAATGATGGTCGACGGCGTCGTGGAGGCCCCGAATGGCGCCCACTTCACCCTCGCAGGCGACAGTTACGGCCGCGACGAGAAGTTCCAGCGGCACTACGCGGAGGCCGCCAAGACACCCGAGTCGTGGCAGGCGTTCGTCGATACGTACCTGTCCGGCAGCGAGGACGAGTACCAGGCCGCGGTCGCACGTTTTGCAGAGGAGCAGGCATGACCTCCACCGAGAGCATCAGCAGCGACACCGTCACGAGGGCGGAGTACTGCGCGATCGCGTGCGCCGAGATCTTCAGCGGCGCAGGCGAGATCATGGCCAGCCCGATGTCGACGCTGGCGACCATCGGCGCGCGGCTGGCGCGGCTCACGACCGAGCCCGACCTGCTCATCACCGACGGCGAGGCGCTGATCTTCAGCGGCACCCCGGCGGTCGGCGCCAAGGCGCCGATCGAGGGCTGGATGCCGTTCCGCAAGGTGTTCGACGTCGTCGCCTCCGGTCGTCGCCATGTCGTGATGGGCGCCAACCAGATCGACCGGCACGGCAATCAGAACCTGTCCGCGTTCGGCCCGCTGCAGCAGCCGACCCGGCAGATGTTCGGCGTTCGCGGCGCCCCCGGCAACACGATCAACCATGCGACCAGCTACTTCGTCCCCAAGCATTCCGCGCGAGTGTTCGTGGACAAGGTGGACATCGTCTCCGGCGTCGGTTACGACAAGGTCGATCCCGAGAACCCGGCGTACAAGTACCTGCACCTGCACCGCGTGGTCAGCAACCTCGGCTCCTTCGACTTCGGCGGACCCGATCACACCCTGCGCGCGCTGAGCCTGCACCCGGGTGTCACGGCGGACCAGGTCGCCGAGAACACCTCCTTCGAGGTCGCCGGACTTGCCGAGGCCGGCGTGACCCGTGCGCCCACCGCCGAGGAACTGCGCCTGATCCGCGAGGTCATCGACCCCCGCGGGCTACGCGAGCGCGAGGTCGCGGCATGACCGGCCTGCGTACCCCGCTGACCGATCTGGTCGGCATCGAGCACCCTGTTGTCCAGACCGGCATGGGCTGGGTCGCCGGACCTCGGCTGGTCGCGGGCACATCGAACGCGGGCGGGCTCGGCATTCTGGCCTCGGCGACGATGACCTACCCGGAACTCGAAGCCGCGGTCGCCAAGACGAAGTCGTTGACCGACAAGCCGTTCGGCGTCAACATCCGCGCCGATGCGACCGATGCCAAGCAGCGCGTCGACCTGCTCATCCGCGAGGGCGTGAAGGTTGCCTCGTTCGCGCTCGCGCCGAAGCAGGAGCTCATCGCAACGCTGAAAGAGGCCGGGGTCGTAGTGGTCCCGTCCATCGGCGCGGCCAAGCACGCCAAGAAGGTGGCGAGCTGGGGTGCGGATGCGGTGATCGTGCAAGGCGGCGAAGGCGGCGGGCACACCGGTCCGGTCGCGACCACGCTGCTACTGCCCTCGGTGCTCGACGCGGTGGATATCCCCGTTGTCGCGGCGGGCGGTTTCTACGACGGCCGCGGGCTCGCGGCCGCGCTGGCATACGGTGCCGCGGGCGTCGCGATGGGCACCCGCTTCCTGCTCACCCAGGAGAGCACCGTCCCGGATTCGGTGAAGCAGGAGTATCTGCAGCGTGGGCTGCAGGACACCACCGTTTCGGTGCGCGTGGATGGCATGCCGCATCGCGTCCTCAACACCGAACTCGTGGAGCGCCTGGAACATTCGGGCCAGGCGCGCGGGCTCGTCGCCGCGGTCGGCAACGCCGCGAAGTTCAAGAAGATGACCGGGATGAAATGGTCGACCCTGGTCCGGGACGGTCTGGCCATGCGCAAGACCAAGGACCTCACCTGGGCGCAGGTGATCATGGCCGCGAATACGCCGATGCTGCTGCGCGCCGGACTGGTCGAGGGCAACACCGCGGCCGGTGTGCTCGCTTCCGGTCAGGTCGTCGGCATGCTCGACGACCTGCCGACGTGCAAGGACCTGATCGACTCGATCGTCGCCGACGCCATCGCGCGGATCGAGGAGATGAGCAAGCTACCGGGGTGAGGTGTCGACCGTCCTCACCCCGGGATCCACCAACACGAACGGGCTGTCACCGTAGGGAATCGGAAACGATTCCGACGATGACAGCCCGTTCGTGTGCGGTCGGTCGGCCCAGGCGCAGCTGGACACGTACGGCGCGGTCCGAAGGACCGCGCCGTACGAACCCTGAGGAGGTTTGGGGTCAGCCGAGCCGTTCGATGATGGTCGCGTTGGCCGTGCCGCCACCCTCGCAGATGGTGAGCAGGCCGTAGCGGCCGTCGACCCGCTCGAGCTGGTTGAGCAGGCTGGCGAACAGCTTCGCGCCGGTGGCACCGAGCGGGTGCCCGAGCGCGATCGCGCCGCCGTTGACGTTGACCTTCTCCGGATCCATCTTGGTCTCCTGCAGCCAGGCCAGCACCACCGGCGCGAAGGCCTCGTTGATCTCGACCGCATCGATGTCGTCGATGGTCAGACCGGTCTTGGCCAACGCGTACTCGGTGGCCGGGATCGGGCCGGTGAGCATGAAGATCGGGTCTGCGCCACGGGCACTCACGTGATGGATCCGGGCGCGCGGGGTCAGGCCGTGCTCCTCGACCGCCTTCTCCGAGGCGAGCAACGTCGCGCTCGCGCCATCGGAGATCTGGCTGGCTACCGCGGCGGTGAGCCGGCCGCCCTCGACCAGCGGGGCGAGCGCAGCCATTTTTTCCAGGCTGGTTTCGCGCGGCCCCTGATCGACGGCGAAATCGCCGACCGCCACGATCTCCTTGTCGAACTTGCCGTCCACGATCGCGGCGCGGGCCCGTTCGTGGCTGCGCAGCGCCCACTGCTCCATGTCCTCGCGGCTGATGTTCCACTTAGACGCAATGAGTTCGGCGCCGTGGAACTGCGAGACCTCGGCGTCACCGTAGCGGTGCAGCCAGCCCTTCGAGCCGGCAAAAGGCGTGTCGAAACCGTACTGCTGACCGGCGGTCATCGCCGATGCGATCGGGATCTTGCTCATGTTCTGCACGCCGCCGGCGAGGATGAAATCCGCCGTGCCGGCCATGATCGCCTGCGCGCCGAAGTTGATGGCCTGCTGGCTGGAGCCGCACTGCCGGTCGACCGTGACGCCAGGAACTTCCTCCGGGTAGCCCGCCGCGAGCCAAGCGGTGCGGGCGATGTTGCCGGCCTGCGGGCCGATCGCATCGACGCAGCCGAAGATCACATCGTCGACCAGCCGCGGATCGATGTCGGTGCGCTCGACGACCGAACGGATCACGGCGGCACCGAGATCGGCGGGATGCGTCTCGGAAAGGGCGCCGCCACGCTTGCCGACGGCGGTACGAATCGAGTCGATGACATATGCCTGCGCCATGACGAGGTACTCCTATTTCTCATTGCGGCGCGCCGCTTTGCGCGACCGCCGATCGGGGCTGGACAAACCGTCCAACACAATCGAAAGATATTGTTTGGCAACCGTTTCCGCGGTCAGCTTGCCGCCCGGCCGGTACCAGCCGACGGCCACCCAGACGGTGTCGCGGAGGAACCGGTACACCAGGTCGACGTCGGTGTCGGAGCGGAAGGTGCCGTCCGCGACGCCGGAACGCAGTACCCCGTACCAGAGTTCGCGGAACTCGTCGTTGCGCTCGCCGATATAGGCGAACCGGTCGACGCCGCGCAGCCGCTTGGCCTCGTCCTGGTAGATCGCGACCGCGGCGTGCGAATCCTCGATCGACTGATACGACGCCGTGATCAGCCCTTCGAGCGTGGCCCGCGGTCCGAGGCCCCCGTCGATGATCTCGTGGTAGCGGCCGAACAGTTCGTCGAGGAAGCCGCGCAGGATCTCGTCCACCATCGACTCCTTGGAGTCGAAGTGGTGGTACAGGCTGCCCGACAGGATCCCTGCCGCGTCGGCGATATCGCGCACCGTCGTGGCCTGCACGCCCCGTTCGGCGAACAACGACGCCGCTAGCTCGAGCAGTTCCTGGCGCCGCCCGGACTTGCCGTTCGTGCCATCCTCCCCGCGTACTCTCGAGTCTGGTGTCACCCGTTCATCCTATCCACCAAGCGCTTGCTAGGCCTTCGTCGTTGGCGCGGCCTCAGGCCCGCTGGCTGCTCACCGAGACGACCTCGCCGGTCAGGTAGGTGGTGTAGTCACTGGCCAGCATCGCGATCGTCGCGGCCACCTCCCACGGCTCGGCCGCCCGGCCGTAGGCCTCCTGGTTGGACAGGTGCTCGAGCAGTTCGGGCGAGGTCACCTTCGCCAGGAACGCATGCGAGGCGATGCTCGGCGAAACCGCGTTGACCCGGACACCGTATTCGGCAGCCTCGATCGCGCTGCACCTGGTCAGCGCCATGACACCCGCCTTCGCCGCCGCGTAGTGCGCCTGGCTGTGCTGGGCCCGCCAGCCGAGCACGCTGGCGTTGTTCACGATGACCCCACCGTGCTCGGCTTCGCGGAAGTAGCGCAGCGCCGCACGGGTGCAGCGGAACGTGCCGTTGAGCGTGATGTCGAGGACCTTGTCCCACTGGTCGTCGGTCATGTCGACGACGGGCGTCTCACCGCCGAGGCCGGCGTTGTTGACCACGATGTCGATACGACCGTGCGCGGCGACCGCCGCGGTGATCAGTTCGTCGACCGCCTCGGTGCTCGTCACGTCGCACACCACAGCGGCAACGCGACGCTCCGAAAACTGACTCGACAGTGCCTCCGCGGTCTCCTTGAGCCGGCGCTCGTGCCAGTCGGAGACCACCACATCGGCGCCCTCGGCCAGCATCCGGCGCGCGGTGGCCGAGCCGATTCCGGTACCCGCGGCCGCGGTCACCACGGCGACACGACCCGTGAGCAGGTCGTGGCCAGCAGTCTCTTCGGGCGGAGTGGACAACGGACCGTTCACGCGCGGGCCTCCCTCGGTAGGCCGAGCACTCGCTCGGCAATGATGTTGCGCTGCACCTCGTTCGAGCCGCCATAAATCGTGTCGGAACGGGTGAACAAGTACAGCCGTTGCAGATCGTTGAGGCCGCCGTCGGACGGGTCGCCATCGGCGACGAGCGACTGCGCGCCGCTCACCTCCATGGCGAGTTCGCCGAGCCCACGATGCCAGTTGGCCCAGAGCAGCTTGGCCACCGACGCTTCGCCCCCGTTGCTGCTCGCATCCACGGTGGCCAGCGTGCGCATCGCGTGCGATCGCATCACCCGCAGACCGATCTCGGCGCGGGTGAGCTTCTCGCGGATGATCGGGTCGTCCGCGGCGCCGTTGCGCTCGGCGAGTTCGACGATGCCGGACAGCTCGCGGGCGAAGCCGATCTGTTGCCCCAGCGTCGAGACGCCGCGCTCGAAGGTCAGCGTGCCCATCGCCACCCGCCAGCCGTCGCCGGGCTCACCGACGACGAGGTCGGCGTCGGTGCGGGCGTCGTCGAAGAACACCTCGTTGAACTCGGAGGTACCGGTGAGCTGCACGATCGGCCGCACCGTCACCCCCGGTTGCCGCATCGGCACCAGCAGGTAGGACAGGCCCTTGTGGCGCTTCGAGCCCGGCTCGGTACGGGCCACGACGAAGCACCAGTCCGCAGTGTGGGCGAGCGAGGTCCACACCTTCTGACCGTTCACCGACCACTGGTCGCCGTCGAGATGGGCGCTCGTGGCCACCGCCGCGAGATCCGAGCCGGCTCCGGGCTCCGAGTAGCCCTGGCACCACAGTTCGCTGACATCGACGATCTTCGGCAGGAAGCGTTCGCGCTGCTTGTCGGTGCCGAACGCGATCAGCGTCGGGCCGAGCAGGTTCTCGCCGAAGTGCGAGACGCGCGCGGGGGCGTCGGCCTTGGCGTACTCCTCGTGGAAGAGCACCTGTTGGTTGATGGTTGCGCCGCGGCCGCCGAATTCCTTCGGCCACCCGATGCAGTTCCAACCATTCGCGGCCATATGCCGGTCCCATGCGAGACGCTCGTCGAACGCCTCGTGTTCGCGACCCGGTCCGCCGCGACCACGCAGGTCGGCGAATTCACCGGTGAGATTATCGGCCAGCCACTCCCGGATCTCGGCGGCGAACCGCTCGTCCTCGGATGTGCTGGGCAGGCTCTGGCTACCATCCACAACGGTAGGATAACCTACCAAGCACTTGCTTTGTTAGCCCGACAAGGAGGCGCAGTGACCGAGGGAGCCGATGCAGGCACCGTACGGACCACTCCGGCCGCGTTGCAGCACGCCGCCCGCGCTTACGCGGACCGCGATGCCGTCGTCGACGGCAATGTGCGTTTGACCTACGCGGATCTGCTCGGCGAGGTCCGCAGCGCCGCCCGAGCGCTGATCGCACGCGGTATCGAGCGCGGCGACCGGATCGCGATCTGGGCGCCGAACACCCACCACTGGGTGGTCGCCGCGCTGGCGACGCACTACGTGGGCGGCACGGTCATTCCGGTCAACACCCGCTACACCGTCACCGAGACGGTCGAGCTGCTCGAGCGCACCCGCGCGCGAGCAGTGTTCGTCGCCGGGCCGTTCCTCGGCCGCGACCGGCTCGCCGAGCTGCGCGCCTCCGGCGCCGGGCTGCCCGCGACCGTCATCGCGATCACCGTCGAGGACGAGTCCGCGGACAAGGCCCCCGACCACCTCGACTGGTCCGATCTGGCCGGCTACGCAGAGAATGTCTCCCCCGCCGACGCCGACCGGCGTGCGAGCGAAGTTGACCCCGAGGATGTTTCGGACATCCTGTTCACTTCCGGCACCACCGGGCGCAGCAAGGGCGCGATGTGCGCACACCGCCAGTCGCTGGACACCTCGGCTGCCTGGGCGGCGTGCGGGCGGCTCGACGAGAACGACCGCTACCTGATCATCAATCCGTTCTTCCACAGCTTCGGTTACAAGGCAGGCATTCTCGCCTGCCTGCAGACCGGCGCCGCAATGGTCCCGATGATCGCCTTCGATCCGGAGCAGGCCATGCAGGTCGTCGCCGACCAGCGCATCACGGTGCTGCCCGGTCCACCGACGATCTACCAGGTGCTGCTCGACCACCCCAAGCGCGGCGATTACGACCTGAGTTCGTTGCGGTTCGCCGTGACCGGCGCCGCGATCGTCCCGGTCGCGCTCGTCGAGCGGATGCAGACCGATCTCGACTTCGACATCGTCCTCACCGCGTACGGCCTGTCCGAGGCGTGCGGTTTCGGCACCATGTGCCGGCCCGAGGACGACGCGGCGACCGTGGCACACACCTGCGGTGGGCCGATCGCCGGCTTCGAACTGCGCATCGACGACAACGGCGAGGTGCTGCTGCGCGGGGAGAACGTGATGCTCGGCTACCTCGACGACGAGGAAAACACCGCGAAGACCATCGACGCCGATGGCTGGTTGCACACCGGTGACGTCGGCACCGTCGACGATCGGGGATATCTGCGCATCACCGACCGGCTCAAGGACATGTACATCTCCGGCGGATTCAACGTCTACCCCGCCGAGATCGAGCAGGCGCTCGCCCGTTTGGACGGTGTGGCCGAGTCCGCCGTGATCGGCGTGCCCGACGAACGGATGGGCGAAGTCGGCATGGCGTTCGTGGTGACGAAGGCCGGGCACGAGCTGTCCGAAAAGCAGGTGATCGACTTCGCGCTCGAGCACCTGGCCAAGTTCAAGGTGCCCCGCCAGGTCGCGTTCGTTCCGGAGCTGCCCCGCAATGCCGGTGGCAAGGTGCTCAAACGGCAACTCCGCGAGGAACTTTCATGACTGGCGAGCCGGTACCGAACCAAGCAACGAAGGGCTGACCCCGGTGGATTTGGAATACGACGAGGCCGAGACCGCGTTCCGGCACGAGGTGCGCGAGTTCCTCGCCGCCAACGTGCCGAGCGAGCCGCTCGGATCGATGGACACTGCCGAGGGCTTCGAGGCGCACCGCGAGTGGGAACGCAAGCTTTTCGACGCCCGGCTGTCCGTGGTGGCCTGGCCCGAGGAGTTCGGCGGCCGGGACGCCTCGCTGCTCGAGTGGGTCATCTTCGAGGAGGAGTACTACCGCGCGCAGGCCCCCGGCCGGGTCGGCCAGAACGGTATCTTCCTGCTTGCCCCGACCCTCTTCGAGCACGGCTCGCCCGAACAGCTGCAGCGCATCATGCCGCGCATGGCGCGCGCCGACGACATCTGGGCGCAGGTCTGGTCCGAGCCCGAGGCCGGCAGTGACCTCGCCGGTATCCGTTCCACCGCGCGGCGCGCGGACGGCGGCTGGGTGCTCAATGGGCAGAAGACCTGGAGCTCGCGCGCATCGTTCGCGGACTGGGGATTCGGCCTGTTCCGCAGCGATCCGGAAGCCGAGCGGCATCGCGGCCTGACCTACTTCATGTTCCCGCTGACCGCCGAAGGCGTGACGGTGCGGCCGATCCCGCAGCTCGACGGCGAGGCCGGATTCGCGGAGATCTTCTTCGACAATGTCTTCGTGCCCGATAGCGACGTGATCGGCGCGGTGAACGACGGCTGGAAAGTCGCGATGAGCACGTCGAGCAACGAGCGCGGCCTGTCACTGCGCAGCCCCGGCCGCTTCGACGCGGCCGCGGACCGGCTCGTCGATCTGTGGGCCGACCATGCCGACCCGGCCGACACCGCGGTGCGGGATCGGGTCGTGGACGCCTGGATCGGCGCGCGCGCCTATCACCTGAGCACCCTGGCGACCGTGACCCGCCTGAACGAGGGTGGCGCGCTCGGCGCCGAGTCCTCGATCAACAAGGTGTTCTGGTCCGAACTCGATATCGCCCTGCACGAGACGGCGCTCGACATCCTCGGCGCCGACGGCGAATTGACCGGACGCTGGCAGGACGGCTACCTGTTCTCACTCTCGGGCCCGATCTACGCCGGTACCAACGAGATTCAACGCAATATTGTGGCCGAACGGCTGCTCGGCCTGCCCCGGGGGGATCGATGAAATTCGCACTGTCATCCGAGCAGAAGGATTTCGCGGCCAGCCTGCGTGACCTGCTGAACGGCGCGAAGACCCCGTCAATCGCCCGCGCCTGGGCCGAGGGCGACACCGCGGACGGGCGCAAACTCCTGACGCAACTCGCCGACACCGGCCTCACCGCACTCGCGGTGGACGAGCAGTTCGGCGGAATCGGTGCGCACCCGGTCGATCTCGTCGTGGCGTTCACCGAGATCGGCCGCGCCGCGGTCCCCGGCCCGCTGGTCGAGACCGCCGCCGCGATTCCGGCCCTGCTGCAGTCGCTCGACAACGACGAAGCTGCGCAGCGCTTCCTGCCCGCACTCGCCGAGGGCACCTCGCTCGGCACCGTGACGCTCGGCGACTGGCTGCCGCGCGCGCTCGACGCCGCCCAGGCAGACGTCGTGCTGATCGCCGAGGGCGACCGGATCGCAGTCGGAGAGGTTGGCGCACAGTTTGATTCGGTTGACGCCACCCGCAAGCTCAACGCGATCGCGGTCGGCGAGGTCGTTGCCGAAGGCCCCGCGGTCGCTCGCGCAACCGCACGCGCCCTGGACGCCGGCAACCTCGCCGTGGCCGCGCAGTTGCTCGGCGCCGGCCGCGCCGTGACGGATCTGTCCACCGAATACGTCGGTGGACGTGTGCAATTCGGTAAGAAGATCGGCAGCTTCCAGGCGGTCAAGCATCACCTGGCCAACTCGATGATCGGCCTGGAGATGGCCTTGCCGCTGCTGTACGGCGCGGCGATCGCCCTCGCCGAGGATTCACCGACCGCGTCCCGTGACGTCTCGGCCGCGAAGGTCGCCGGCGCGGACGCAGCCGAGCGGGCCGCCCGCGCGGCCCTGCAGGTACACGGCGCTATCGGCTACACCGCCGAATACGACTTATCGCTGTGGCTGACCAAGATTCGCGCGCTGCGCTCCGCCTGGGGCACCACCGCCCAGCACCGGGCCCGCGTCGCCGAGTCGCTGAGGAGTGCGCGATGACCACCCCGTTGACCGAGGAGCAGCGCGACCTCGTCGAGTCGGTGCGCGGCCTACTGGCCAAGCATGTCGACACGGCGTCGCGGCGCAAGGCAATGGAGTCCGAGCTCGGTTACGACGACACGCTCTGGCGGATGCTGTGCGAGCAGGTCGGCGTCGCGGGCCTCGCGATCCCGGAACGCTTCGGCGGACTCGACGCAGGCCTGGTCGAAGCGAACCTGGTGCTCGAAGAGCTCGGCCGGGTGCTCGCCCCGACGCCGATGTTCGGGTCGGTCGTCCTCGGTTCACAACTGCTGCTGGCCACCGGCGACGAGGAGGCGTGCGCGCGGCTGCTGCCCGATGTCGCCGAGGGCAGTCGCAATCTCGCGGTCTGCTGGGCCGGTCCGGACGGCTGGGACGCCCCCGGCGTTACGGCGACCGAGGACGGCGTGCTCAGCGGCACCGCCTCGTTCGTACTCGAGGCCACCAACGCGGACGTACTGCTGGTCATTGCGCACAATCCGTACGCGAACGCCGTCTACGAGATCGATGCGAACGCCGACGGCGTATCGCGCACAGCGGTTCCCGCGATGGACCCGACGTTGCGGCTCGGCGAGGTGAGCTTCGCCGATGTCCGGGCGCGGCAGCTCGGTGCTGCCGATGCGCGGGCCGCCATCGAACGACTGCGCGCGGTCGCGGTGACTGCGCTCGCGGCCGAGCAGGTCGGCGCCGCCGACGCGTGCCTGCAGATGACGGTCGAATACACCAAGTCCCGGGTACAGTTCGGCCGCCCGATCGGCAGCTTCCAGGCGCTCAAGCACCGGATGGCGGACCTGTACGTGCTCGTCGAGGCGGCCCGATCGGCGTCGCTGACCGCCGCCGAAGCAGTCGCCAACGAAAGCGGCGATGCAGCAAAGGCTTCCGCCACGGCGAAGGTCTATTGCTCGGAGGCGTTCGGTAGCGTGAGCGCCGAGGCGATCCAACTGCACGGTGGCATCGCGATCACGTGGGAGCACGACGCGCATCTGTTCTTCAAGCGTGCGCATGCGACCGGGCAGCTGTTCGGCTCGGCGGGCTCCTGGGTGCAGCGCCTGGAACAAGCCGGCTTGCCGGAGTAGACCCGACGACGAGAGAGCGAGGAAGCGATGACGGTGAGGACACGATGACGGAGTCTTACGATGTGCTCGGCCAGACCGTGTCGATGCCGGTGGAGATCCGGCTCGCGAACGCTTTCACCGCCGTCTATTCGGTGAATGCCGATGCGGCGCAGCGGGCGATCGACTACTCCGGGCTGGAGATCCTGCGCTTCCGGCCGGGACGCGGCATGTGCTGCCTGGTCTTCGTCAACTACGTCGATGGAGATCTCGGACCGTACAACGAGTTCGGCGTGGCGTTCATGGTGCGCAAGCACACCGGCAGTGGCGTCGCAAAACTCACGGGCAACTCACAACTCGCGGACCTCAAGGCATTGGCCACCGGCAACTACGGTGTCCTCATCCACCGGTTGCCGGTGGACGGCGAGTTCACCATGGCAGCGGGGCGCGGCATCTGGGGCTTTCCCAAGGTGCTCGCCGATTTCGAAGCCGACCACACCAGCCCGACCAGACGCGGGCTGGTGCGCATCGACGGCAGCGAGGTTGCGGAACTGACCGTGCGCGAGGGATTCCCGGTACCCGGCCAGGGCACCCGCATGTCGATCGCCGCGTATTCGCACCTCGACGGGGTGACCCGCTGCGTGCCGTGGCAGATGCGTCCGTCCGGACTGCGCTCCCGCATCGGCGGAGCGACCCTGCGGCTGGGGAGCCACCCGTGGGCGGACGAACTCGCCGGCCTCGAAATGTCGCGCCGTGCCCTGTTCACTTCGGCCATCCCGACGCTCGGCATGACCTTCGAGGACGCCGAGATCATTTGAGTTCGGCCACACCGCAACTCGCCCGTTGCCGCAGCAGAACGGAAACCACATGACTGCACTCTCGCGCTACGCCGACCGCCGGGTCCTCATCACCGGCGGTGGCTCCGGAATCGGGCAGGCCACGGTACTGCGCATCCTCGGCGAGGGCGGGCACGTGGTCGCGGCCGACGTGAGCGAACCGGGGCTCGCCGACACCGTCGGCAAAGCGGGCGCGCTGGCGGACCGGCTCGACACGGTGGTCCTCGACGTGTCCGACGAGGAGTCGGTGCAGGCCGGCGTGGCCGAAGCGACGCGCCTGCTCGGAGGTGCCATCGACACCCTCGTCAACGCCGCTGGGATCCTGCGCTCCGCGCATCTGGAAAAGACCACCGTCGCGGACTTCACCGAGGTTCTGCAAATCAACCTCGTCGGAACGTTTCTCGTGATCCGCGAGAGCCTGCCCGCCCTGCGCACGGGCAACAAACCCGCCGTGGTCAACTTCAGCTCGACCTCGGCCAACTTCGCGCACCCCTATATGTCCGCGTACGCCGCGTCGAAGGGTGGGGTGCAGGCCATGACCCATGCCCTGGCGATGGAGTTCAGCAAGGAAAGCATCCGATTCAACTCGGTGCAGCCAGGATCGATCGCGTCGGGCATGACCGACGGCAGCGGCGAATCCAAGCGCAGCATCGGTCCGGGGCTGCCGGCCGACGCCGACTATTCGATGTTCGGCAAGGTCGCCCCGATGCTGCCGATCGACGGCGGGAAGGCGATCTTCGCGCAGCCCGACGCGGTGGCCGCGGTGGTCGCGATGCTGGGTTCCGCCGATGCCTACTTCGTCACCGGCACCGAGGTGCGTGTCGACGGCGGCTCGCATATGTAGTTCGGGGCACTGCGAACCGGCGAGCCCCCTCGCCGCACACTTTCTGATGCGCTGCCCGGCGTGTCCCACGGCGAGTCGCTGTGCGACACGACAGGAAGTGTGCGACAAAGTGATCGTTCCGCCTTCGCGACTGGACAAATCCACTAACATGTATGGTCGACGACGAGGAGGGGCCGAATGTCGAAGGAATATCTCTGCCGGGCGGTCGACCGGAGCTTCATCGAGAAGGCACGGTTCAGGTTCACCAACTCCGTCGACCTGCCCGTCACCCCCGACCAGGCATTCGAGATACTCGCCGACGTCGACTCCTGGCCGCACTGGGTCACCATCATCAAGAAGGCGACCTGGACCAGCCCAGGTCCGCCCGGGGTGGGCACCATGCGCACCGTCCATATGACCGGCGGCATCGTCGGCAATGAGGAGTTCCTCGCCTGGGAGCCGGGCGTCGGCATGGCGTTCCGGTTCAACTCGTGTTCGACCAGCTCGGTCGCGGCATTTGCCGAGGACTACCGGATCGAACCGACGCCGAGCGGGTGCAACCTCACCTGGACCCTCGCGATGGCGCCCGCCGGGGTTTCGCGCGTCGCAGTCATGCTGGTTCAGCCGATCATGAACCTCTCGTTCCGGCGCTTTCTCACCAACCTGAGCAAGTACGCCGCCGAGCGGTACCCCGCGCCGGCACAGCGCCCGGCCACCTGACATGCGCACGCACGGCTGGGCGGGCTCGGCGCCGGCCACCGACGAGGAAGCGGTCGAGCGCATTTTGATCGCCGCCGGCGAGGCCATCGACGCGGCCGGGGCGTCGGTCAAGATCACCGACGTCGCCCGCGCGGTCGGTGTGACCCGACAGACGGTGTACCGCTACTTCGAAAGCGCCGACGCGCTGGTATTCGCGGCCGCGGTGCACTCGGCGTCGGCCTTCCTGGACCGGGTGTACGAGCACATCGCGGGAATCACCGAACCGGATATCGCACTCGTCGAGGGAATCGCGTTTGTGCTCGAGGCGCTGCCCGAGGACAAACACATGAGCCTGCTGCTCGCACCGGACCGGGCGAACGCGCTCGGTCCGGCAGTCACCTCGGAGCTCGCCGTGCAGCTCGCGCAGCCGCTGCTGCGGCGCTTCGATGTCGATTGGGCCGCAAATGGTTTCGACGACGACGAGGTCGACGAGCTCGCCGAGTTCGTGCTGCGCATCATCGCGTCGTTCGTGGTCGACCCCGGCCGCCCACACCGGACCGGGCCGGATCTGCGCAGGTTCCTCGACCGCTGGGTCGGTCCGGCACTGCGCGGCAACCGCTGAGCCCTACAGCCAGGTGTCCTTCGTCGTGGTGGTGAGAAACGACTCCAGGTCGTCCCGCCAGGGTGCCGGTTCCATCTTGTCCGGCTCGATAGCGGTGTACTGGCCGCGGTAGAACAGCAGCGGACGCTGGCGTTCCTCGCCGACCCAGGCACCGGTGTTGGTGCGCCCAGCGGGCACCTCCCACAGCGACTGCACGCGGCCGAAAACCACGAAGTGGTCACCGCCGTCGTGCACGGTCTCCACCGTGCAGTCGAGGTGCGCCAGCGAGCCGTCGAGGATCGGCGAGCCCAGATCGGAAAGGTGCCAGTCGATTCCGCCGAACTTGTCCGGCTCGCGGGAGCCGAACCGCGCGCAGGTGGACTGCTGATCCTCGCCGAGGACGTTCACGGCAAACGTGCCACTGCTCTCGATGGCCGCCCAGGACCGGGACTGCTTGGTCGGGCAGAACAACACCATGGGCGGATCGAGCGACAGCGCGGCGAACGACTGACACGCGAAGCCGATCGGCTCGCCGTCGTCCACGGTCGTGATGATGGTGATCCCGGTGCAGAACCGGCCGAGCACCGTCCGGTACAACCGCGGGTCGACCTGCTCCGTTGCCGTCACTGCTATTTCATCCCCACGGTGAAGTCGTGACCCCACAGGCTCACCGCGGTGCTCTCCCGAGCGATCCAATCCGCGTCCTCGACTTCGAGTCCCTCACAACCGAACTCGATGTCGAAGCCGCCCGGCGTCTTCATGTAGAACGACAACATCATGTCGTTGACATGCCGGCCGAGCGTCGCGGACATCTTCACCTTCTTGCGCGCCGCGCGATCGAGGCAGAGGCCGACGTCGTCGGAGTTCTCCACCTCGACCATGAGGTGCACGATGCCCGTCGGGTTGGGCAGCGGCAGGAACGCGAGGCTGTGGTGACGCGGGTTGCAGCCGAGGAAGCGCAGCCAGGCCGGCTCGCCGTCGGCCGGGCGGCCCACCATCTGCGGCGGCATGCGCATCGAGTCGCGCAGCTTGAAGCCGAGCACGTCGCGGTAGAACCGCAGCGAGGCATCGTCGTCGGTGGTGGTGAGCACCACGTGCCCGAGGCCCTGTTCGCCGGTGACGAACTTGTGGCCGTAGGGGCTGACGATGCGGCGATGCTCGAGCGCGGCACCGTGGAACACCTCGAGCGAGTTACCGGAGGTGTCCTCGAAGGCGATCATCTCGACGACGCGGCGATCGGCCAACTGGTCGGCCGTGCCCTCCTTGAAGGGCACCCCCGCCGCGGCGAGATTGTCGCGAACTTCCTGCAGCTCGGCGGCATTGGCGGTCTCCCAGCCGGAGACCTGCAGCCGGTCACGCTCACCCGGGACGATCACCAGGCGAGCCGGGAAATCGTCCATGCGCAGGTACAGCGCGTCGGAATTGGTGCCGCGGCCCTCGATCATCCCGAGGACCTTGAGGCCGTAGTCGCGCCAGGCCGCCATATCGGTGGCCTCGATGCGCATGTACGCCAGCGAGCGAATACCCATCACTTACCCCCTTCGAGAAGGAAGTCCGCGGCGAGGCGGTTGAACTCGTCGAACTTCTCCAGCTGCGCCCAGTGGCCGCAGCCGCCGAACACGTGCAGCTGAGCGCGCGGGATCTGCTTGAGCGCGATCAGCGCGCCGTCGAGCGGGTTGACCCGGTCCTCGCGGCCCCAGATGAGCAGGACGCGCTGGCGCAGCTTGTGGGCCTCGCGCCAGAGCATGCCCTTCTCGAAGTCCGCGCCGGCGAACGACTTACCCATGGCCTTGGTCGCGGCAACCGACTCCGGCGTGCTCGCCGCGGCGAAGCGGTCGTCGAGCAGTTCCGGCGTGATCAGCGACTGGTCGTACACCATGACCCGAAGGAAGGCCTCGAGCTTCTCCTTGGTCGGGCCCTCCGGCGGTGCGGCGAACCTGCCGAGGTTCTTGACGCCCTCGGTCGGATCGGGCGCAAACAGGTTGAGGCTCAAGCCACCCGGGCCCATCAGGACCAGGCGGCCGGCCTTGTCCGGGTAGTCGAGCGCGAAGCGGACCGCGGCACCGCCGCCGAGCGAGTTACCCAGCAGGTGCACCCGCTCGGTGATACCGAGATGGTCCAGCAGGTCCGCAAGTGCGGACGAGCTGTGCACGAAGTACTGCGGGTGGTCAATCGGCTTGTCGGACTTGCCGAAGCCGGGCTGGTCGACCGCGAGCACGTGGAACTGCTGCGCCAACACCGGGATGTTGCGCGAGAAGTTCGACCACGAGGAGGCGCCGGGGCCGCCGCCGTGCAGCAGCACGATCGTCGGGCCGTTGCCGACACCGGCCTCGTGATAGTGCAGCTTCAGGTCCGGGCGGACCTGCGCGAAGCGCGAGGTGGATTCGTAGGTCAGTTCAGCGGTCGTCGTCACTCGCCCTCCTAGACCATCGTGTCGGCGATGGGCAGACCGAACTCGCCCGAGCCGAACATCTGGTAGGCGCGCTCCGGCTCGTTGGCCGCGTGCACGCGACCGGCGTGCGCATCGCGCCAGAAGCGCTGCAGCGGCTGGTCGTTGCCGAGTGCGGTGGCACCGGAGCTCTCGAAGAGCAGGTCGATCGAGGCGATCGAACGGCCGGTGGAACGCACCTGGTCACGACGAGTGCGCAGGCGCAACTCGAACGGAATCTCCTCATCCGCGACCAGGTAGGCGTACTCCTCGGCGATGTTGCCGGACAGCTGCCGCCACGCGGCGTCGATGTCGCTGGCCGCCTCGGCGACGCGGACCTTCATGAACGGGTCCTCCTTCGCCTTCTCGCCGGCGAAGGCCGCGCGGACACGCTTGCCCTGGTGCTCGACGTGCGCCGCGTATGCGCCGTAGGCCATGCCCACGATCGGCGCCGAGATGGTGGTGGGGTGAATCGAGCCCCACGGCATCTTGTAGACCGGCGCGGTGTTGCGCTCGAAGCCACCGGCGGTGCGGTCGTTCATCGCCTTGTAGGACAGGAACCGGTGCCGCGGCACGAAGATGTCCTTGACCACGACCGTGTTGGAACCGGTGCCACGCAGGCCGACCACGTTCCAGACGTCGTTGATCTCGTAGTCCTCGCGCGGGATCAGGAAGGAGCCGAAGTCGACCGGGCGACCGTCCTTGATCACCGGGCCGCCGACGAACACCCAGCTGGCGTGGCCGGAGCCCGAGGACCAGGCCCACGCACCGTTGACCTTGTAGCCGCCCTCGACGACTTCACCGGCGCCCATCGGCGCATACGACGAGGAGATCCGGACATCGGTGTCCTTGCCCCAGACATCGTCCTGCGCCTGCTGGTCGAACAGCGCAAGATGCCAGTTGTGCACACCGAGGATCGAAGAGACCCAGCCGGTGGAACCGCACGCGCTGGCGATCTTTCGGACGGTGTCGTAGAAGAGCACCGGGTCGGCCTCGTAGCCACCCCACTGGCTCGGCTGCAGCAGCCGGAAGAAGCCGGACTCTTGAAGATCCTTGATCGACTCATCAGGAATCTGCCGAAGGTCCTCGGCCTCTTGCGCACGATCGCGGAGGGTGGGAAGCAGGGCTTCCACCTTCTGCACTACTTCGTGCTTTTCCTGATCTGCCACGGCCGTGCTCCCGTCTATAGGCATTGGTTCACCTTCCTTCAGAGACTAGAACACGTTCCGATTTGTGTCGAGACCGGGTCAAACTCCCTGCTCATCTGCGGCTTGTCTGATCGCGGCAGCCCACACGGCTAGCAAAATGACGCCAACATCTATAACGTGTTCTAGTAGGCAACTGGAGATTGTGAGGGGCAAATGGTTCGCGTTCGCGAGATCGATGTAGGCAGCGTTCCCACGCGGTACGCACGTGGCTGGCATTGCCTCGGGCTGGAGAGCGACTTCCTCGACGGCAAGCCGCACAGCGTGCAGGCGTTCGGCACCAAGCTCGTCGTGTGGGCGGATAGCCAGAACAAGCTGCAGGTTCTCGATGCTTACTGCCGGCACATGGGCGCCGACCTGAGCGAGGGCGAGATCAAGGGCGACAGCCTCGCCTGCCCGTTCCACGGCTGGGAGTGGGGCGCGGACGGCAAGTGCGCGAACATCCCCTACGCGCGCCGCGTGCCGCCGCTGGCCCGGACGCGTTCGTGGATCACGCTGCAGCAGAACAAGCAGTTGTTCGTCTGGCACGACGCGGAGGGCAACCCACCCCCGGACGACGTCGTCATTCCGGAGATCCCGGAGGTCTTCACCGACGGCTGGACCGACTGGACGTGGAACACGCTGCTCGTCGAGGGCTCGAACTGCCGCGAAATCATCGACAACGTCGTGGATATGGCGCACTTCTTCTATGTGCACTACGGCTTCCCGAAGTACTTCAAGAACGTCTTCGAGGGACATGTCGCCGCGCAGTACCTGCAGAACCACGGCCGTGCCGATATCCAGGGCATGGGCACGCAGTACGGCGACTCGGTGCTCGATTCGGAAGCCGCGTACTACGGCCCGTCGTACATGATCAACTGGCTGCACAACAACTACAGCGGGTTCAAGGCCGAGAGCATCCTGATCAACTGCCATTACCCGATCGACCAGAACTCGTTCATGCTGATGTACGGCGTGAGTGTGCAGAAGCCGCAGGGACTCGACGACGCGACGTCCAACAAGATCGCCAAGGCGTTCACCAAGGGCGTCACGATGGGCTTCGAGCAGGACGTCGAGATCTGGCTGCACAAGACCAAGATCGAGAACCCGTTGCTCTGCGAGGAGGACGGCCCGGTCTATCAGCTGCGCCGTTGGTACGAGCAGTTCTATGTCGACGTCGCCGACGTCACCGACAAAATGACCGCGCGGTTCGAGTACGAAATCGACACCACCCGGGCCGTCGAGTCGTGGCAGAAGGAAGTCGACGCGAATCTCGCCCGGCAGCAGGCCGAGGCCGAGGCGAAGACGGACAGCGACAACACCGCAGGCGTGTGACGATGGACGCCTCGACCGGGTCGAAAGCGCCGGGCTCCGCGGCGAGTTGGGCCAAGGCCCCAACTTTCGCGGACAACCCTGCCCGCGTCGAGGCAGTCCGCGCCCAAACGGTCGCCGATAAGGCGAACTACATGGACGAGATGAGTCCGGTGGAATGCCGGACCTGCGGGACCTGTGTATTGGTGCGCAAGAACAGTTTTCAGCACACCAGCATTCAATGGACCACCGCGCCGTCGGATTCTTGCCCGCACTATGCCGACTCGAATTCGACCGCATCGCGCACGGCTCGGCCCACGTGCCCCCGACTGAAGGCGAGTATCGAACACGCGGTACTCGAAGGTTTACTGCACGTACCCGACGAGCCTGCCGACTGAACTCGCGTTGTGAGTTCCGCGTCATACGACACGAAATGCGCCCGTCGTTCCGACGGGCGCATTTCGATTTCACTGAACAAGTCCCCCGTGAACTAGCGGCGCAGCTGGCCCGAGCCGACCAGGAAAGTCATCAGGTCGCGCATCGTCTCCTCGGTCGGGCGAGGAAGGTAGCCCAGCACCCGGGCGGCCTTCGACCCGTCGACCACGGGTGAGGTCAGCAGTGTGTCGATCGCACCCTTGGAGAGGATGTCACTGCCCAGGCGAGAGCCGATCGGGTCCGCAATCGGCAGCACCAACTCGAGCGCGCGCAGTGGAATCGAGAATCGCGGCCCACGCCGGCCGACCGACCGCGCGGCGGTGCGGGCCAGTTCGGTGAGTCCCACCATGTGGCCGGTGAGCAAATAGTTCTCGCCGCGCTCACCCTTCTCTGCTGCCGCGATGAGACCAGCGGCCACGTCACGAACGTCCACCATGTCGAACTTGGCGGCGACCCCGACCGGCATGCGGCCGCGCGCGGCGTCGCGCAGCATGGCGTTCATCCGCGACAGGCCGTAATCGATCGGGCCGTAGATACCGGTGGGATTGCAAATCACCGCGTCCAGGCCGCGGTCGACCACCTTGAGGAGCTCGACCTCACCCTGCCACTTCGACCGGTCGTACACCGGCAGGTCGGCGCCGGTTGCGCGCGCCGACGACTCATTGAGAGCGCTGCCGAGGTGGTACTGATCGAACGCATGCAACGAACTGCAGTGCACGACCTTGCGTGCACCAACGGTGAGCGCGGCCTCGGCAACGGTCCGGACACCCTCCGTATTGACCCGCCAGGCCAGATCGTCCTGCTGAGCCAACGTGATCACCGCAACGAGGTGGTAGACCACCTCGACGCCGTCGAGTGCACGGATCATCGAATCGAGATCGAGAATGTCGCCGTCGATCCAGGTGACACCCGTTGCGGCGAGCGCGTTCGAGCGCACCCGGTCGATCGCCACCACCTCATGACCGGCATCGAGCAACTGCTCGACCAGATTGACTCCGACGAATCCCGCCGCGCCGGTGACTGCCACCTTCATCAGCGTGCCCCTCAGTTCTGCGACGACACGACGGTCAGCGGCAATGGAATGCCCCGGTCGGCGAATACCCAGTCGGCACCCTTGCTGAACCGGGTCAGCGCCACCTCGCCGAACTCCTTGAACGGCTTGTCCGCCAGGTCGATTCGCACCGTCAGGTGCCGATCGTCCGAATCCACCAACGTGACGTCGAAACGCGGGTTGACGCCGCGCACCATCGCTCGCAACGGGTCGAGATGGTCGGCATCGACCATCGACGACCAAGACCGGTCTGCCTGCGCACCGCAATCGCGGCCGATTCGCAACGTGACCGATTTGCCGGCTTCTACCGAAACATCTACGTACTGACGCGGATTCAGCGCCGGGTGCAGGTCGAGCACGATGGCGAGCGCCTCGGCGTCGTCACCGAGTTCGAGCACGTTACGCAGGCGCTCCGAGGTGATCCCCGCGATACCCGCGAACTGCTTGCGGCCGATCTCGAGCGCCTTGTCCTCGTCCACCCGCGACCGAACGGAGATCATGAAGCCCAGCGTCAGCAGGTGCTGCTGCAGGCAGACCTCTTCGGCCATGCGGACCAGCGCGGACGCCGAGAACGCATCGAAACGGATGTCGGACAACAGCGGACCCGAGTAGTCGGCAGCGCCCTCGTCCGAAGGGTCGATCGCCGACAGCTCGACCGACGCCGCATGCGAGGCCTCCATCACGTCGGTATTCGGCGGAATGGCCGGCGGCTCGTGCGACGGGTCGATGATGACCGTCCACGCGCAGTGCGGGTTCCGATCGACCGGCGCGCGCGGCGGCCGATGAATCGGCCGCACCTGCGCGTGCGGGTTGGTGGCCAGCGCCGTGGCATCGAAGGTCGGGTCCTCGATGTCGTGGCACATGCCCTGCACGTACGCCTCGCCCATCGGCTCGACGTCCATCAACGCGCCGCAGTGATCGAGCCAGAACTCGCCGTGGTTGGCATCGTCCACCTTGTAGCGGAAGTCCATGAACTGCGGCGGCGCACCGATATCGAGCTGCAAACCCTTGAATATCGTGACGATGTCGGTGCCGGTGTAGTTGAGCGCATGCTGCATCCGACGGGTGTAGATCGGACTCGAGACCTGCCACTCCTCGATCGCCACCTCGACCATGCCCTCCCGGCCGAACTCGGTGATGAGGTGGGGCATACCGGAGCGGTCGATCAACTGGCCGGTGAGCAGCAGCTCCGGCAGAATCTTGGCGAGCTGTTCGCGCGACAACCGCGCGAACGCCGCCTTGGTCTCGGGTTTCGTGGTCATCGCAGGGTCACCACAGCGGTGCCGGGGCTTCGCCGATTTTGTACCAGCCCGCCAGATCCTTGCCCGACATCGATCGCTCGATACGCTTCTGCATGCCGTCGGAGAGTGCGTTGTTCGTGATCATCTCCAGGAACAGATTCGACACGTTGCCGAAGTCGAAGAAGTCTCGCTGCCAGGACCACTGGAAGTTGCCGCCGTAGCGGAACCAGCTGCCGCCGATGCCCTGAACCACGTAGTTCGAGCCGTCCTCGCGGGTGGCGTCGGCCACCTGCTTCCAGAAACCGATGCAGTCTCCCGTGCGGTCGTCGACGACGAACTGCTGGTACGGGTAGGTCCAGCCCTCCAGGCCTTCCATCTCCTGACCGAGCGCGATCTCGCGGATCTCCGCGCGCCCGACGGCCATGAATTCCTGGGTGGGGCCGTAGTTCCAGCCGTAGGTGGCGTCCTCGGTGTACAAGTCCGCCAGCGGACGCCAGTCCCCCAATTTCTCACATCGCTCGTTCTCGGCGATCCAGCGCTCGACCATCTCGTCGAGCTCTGCGCGATCCCACTGACCCATCGTTGATCTCCTCGAAAGTTGTTTGCCGTGAGCTGTTCAGGTGTCGGCGTCGTCCACGATGGACAGGGCCTGAGTGGGGCAGAAGCGCACTGCCCGTTCCACATCCGCACGCTTGGTCTCCGGCGGATTTTCATCGAGCAATTCGACCGTGCCGTGTTTGGGCACCGTGAAGACGTCCGGGGCTTCGAGCTCGCACATGGCGTGCCCCTGGCACAGATCGGTGTCGACCACGATCCGCATGTCACACGCGCTTTCGGTACTTCACCCGGCACGGCTGCTGCAGCTGAACAACCATCTTGCTGTGGTCGTTGCGGTAGGTCTCGGACGGCTGCATCAACTCGAACTCGTAGTCCTTCAACAGAACCGAGAAGATCGCCTTGAGCTGCATCAGCGCGAACGCGGCACCGACGCAGCGGTGCCTGCCCGCGCCGAACGGGATCCAGGTCCACCGGTTGACGATGTCTTCCTGGTTCGGGTCGATGTAGCGGTGCGGATCGAACCGATCCGGATTCGGGAAGTCCTCCGGAATGCGGTTGGAGATGGCGGGAGTGGCACCGACGAGGTCACCCTCCTGGATCGTGAACCCCTCGACCTCGAAGTTGCCGCGCGCCAAGCGCAACAGCAAAATCAGCGGCGGATGCAGGCGCAGTGTCTCCTTGAGAACCGACTCCAGGATCGGAATCTGGCGCAGCGCACCGAAACTCACGTCGGACCCGTCGGAGTACAGCTCGTCGAGTTCGTCGCGCACCGCGGTCATGTAGTCGGGGTGGCGCAGCAGCTCGATCAGGGTCCACGCCGCGGTGCCGGAGGTGGTGTGGTGGCCGGCGAACATCATCGAGATGAAGATGCCGGTGATCTCGTCGGCGGTGAACCGCTCACTGCCGTCCTCGTCCTTGATCGAGACGAGCACGTCGAGCATGTCGCGGTCTTCTTTGCCCTTGGGCGGGTTGGCGATCCGGCCGGCCATGATCTCCTGCACCAGGGCGACGAGTCCCACGCGGGCCTCATCGCGGCGGCGGAAGCTTTCGATCGGCGCATACGGGTCGACGAACGCCAGCGCGTCGGTGCCCTGCTCGAGCTCGTGGTAGAGCGAAGCGAACCGGCCGTCGAGCTGCTCACGGAACTTCTGGCCGATCAGGCAGGCCGAGGAGGTGTAGATGGTCAGCTCGGCGAAGAAATCGAGCAGGTCGATCTCACCCTCGTCGTCCCACTTGGCGACCATTCGCTCGACCTCGTTGGAGATCGTCGCGGCGTGCCCCTTCATCTGCTCACCGCGCAGTGCCTGGTTGTGCAGCATTTCCTTGCGGCGCTCCGGGCTCGCGTCGAAGACGACGCCCTTACCGAAGATCGGCGTCATGAACGGATAGGCGGCCTGCTGATCGAGATCCTCGTCCGAGCTGCGGAAGAAGAACTCGTTGGCGGTCGCACCGGAGAGCAGCACGACATCGCGGTCGGCGAGCTGGAATACGCCCACGTCGCCGCACTCTTGACGCACTCGGTTCATCAGTGCAATGGGATCGGTGCGCAGTTCCTCGAGGTGGCCGTGCTCATGCTCGCCACCCGAGACCCGCGCGGGCTTCGTAACCGTCACTTGAACTCCTCGTTTATGGGTGCTTCGGGCTGCACCTCGACCAGCACCATGTGCGCGCCGCGCGGTGCCGTGACGACTGCCACGACGGCGGACGCGATATCGGCAGCGCGCAGGAAGAACGAGTGTCGCGCGCAACCCCACTTGACCCAGTCCTCGAGCACCGGGCCGATGATCTCGGGGGTGGTGTCCATGCCCATGGACGTCTGGGTCGGGCCGGGGCGAACGATGGAGGCGCGAACACCGCTGCCCTCCAACTCCATTCGCATCTGCCGGCCCATTGCCTCCAGGCCGGTCTTCGACGCGTTGTAGGCGCCCATGCGCGGCCGCGGGCTCTCCGCGCAGTCGGAACCGATCAGCACGAAATCACCGCGACGGCGCTCGATCATGCCGGGTACGATCCGGTGCACCAGCCGCTGCGCGCCGATCAGGTGCACCTGCACCTGCTTGGCGAAATCGTCGGGATCCATGTCGTGGACCGTGGAGAACTCCAGGTCGCCGGCACCGGAGAGCGCAATCTCGGTGGGGCCGTATTGCTTCTCGGCGGCCGTGACGAACTCGTTCACCGAGTCGGTGTCGGTGACGTCGAGGAAGTGCGCGAACGCCTCACCACCGGAGCTGCGGATCTTGTCCGCGATCGCCTCGCATTCCGCGACCCGGCGCGCGCCGAGTGTCACCGGATGGCCGAGTTCGGCCAGAGCGAACGCGGTGGCGGTACCGATCCCCGACGACGCGCCGCTGATGATGACGGGGCGTCGTTGCGGGTTCGGTTCGAATCTCGGCATCAGCGGGCCTCCACTTGCACGGGCAGCGCGGCGAATCCGCGCACATTGGTCGAATGGACTCGTTCGGCGCCGGATTCGTCGATGCCGAAGGACTTTGTGCGCTCGATGAACTCGGTGAGCGCGATGTTGGTTTCGAGGCGCGCGAGGTGCGCGCCGAGGCAGAAGTGCGGACCGCCACCGAAGCTGGCCAGCGTGCTGCGGCTGTCCCGGCCGATGTTGTAGACGTCGCCGTCGGAGAACACGGCGGCGTCCCGATTGGCCGAGCCGATCAGCAACAGCACCTTCTCGCCGGCCGGGATTGTCGCCTCGGGGTAGTCGATATCGACGGTCGACGTGCGCGCCACGATCTGACTCGAGGTGTCGAAGCGCAGCGACTCCTCCGTCCACTCCGGCACGCGTTCGGGGTTCTCGTAGATCTTCGCGATCTCTTGCGGATTCTTGGCCGCCCAGTAGAGCGAATTGCCGAGCAATTTGGTGGTCGTCTCGTTGCCGGCGACGACCATCAGGAACATAAATCCGATGATTTCTTCGTCATCGAGCCGGTCACCGTCGATCTCGGCATCGAGCAGTGCCGAGGTGAGGTCGTCGGTCGGCGACTTGCGGCGCTGCGCGAGCATGTCGGCGTAGTACCCGATGAGCTCGAGCGAGGATTCGATCGCGGTCATCGGAATGTCGAGCACACCGTCCTCGCGGTGCACGACCAGATCGGCGTGTCGGCGCAGTTCGTCCCGGTCGGGCCTGGGCACGCCGAGCAGTTCGGAGATGACGTCCATCGGCAGTTTGCCGGCGAATTCGGAAATCCAGTCGAACTCGGGCTGCTCGAGCGCGGGCACGAGATGCTCCAGGGTCAGTTCGCGAATCCGCGGCGTCAGCTCGTTGACCCGGCGCGGCGTGAAACCGCGCGACACCAGTTGACGCATCCGCATATGGCGTGGGTCGTCCATCGCCAGAAACGACATCGTCTTGTGCGCATTGGGGCCGTAGGCCGCAGGATCCAGCGAGACACCGTTGGCACTGGAGAGTCGCTTCGCGTCACGGAAGCCGGCGTTGACATCGGCGTGCCGCGAAAGTGCCCAGAACCCGAGGTCGGGGTTGTGGTAGACCGGCGCTTCCTCGCGCAGCCGCCGATAGGTGGGATACGGATCGTCATGGAACCCGTAGTCGTACGGGTTGAACGTCACCGGCTCGACTGAAGCCGCTGCGACCGAGTCGCTGCGCGTCATCGGGAACCCTCCGGAATCATTGCTGCGGGAGATCTTCTGGACACGTGTCTGGACGTTACTACAGGTACCCGGAGGTGACAACAGTCGGTCGACTAGAACGTGTGCCAATGTTGCAACGGTAGCTTGCGGGCTTATCACTGCAATCCGCTGCGGAGCGAGGCCCGCTTCCGGCTAGAATCTGTTCTCATCGAGACTGCCGCAGACGGCTTCGGACCATTGCGCCCTCGCATCGTCCAGACTAAGGTCCAGACACATGTCCAGACTGTGGCAGGTAGCCCTATGAACGCCCTCCGCCCAACCGACAGCTCGGCCCTGACGATCGACGGCAAGCTCGTCCCCGGATCCGCAGGCGTCTTCGAGACCATCAATCCCGCGACCGAACAGGTCCTCGGTCACGCGGCCAACGCGAACGCCGACGACATGGACGCGGCCATCGCCGCGGCCCGTGCCGCGTTCGACAACACCGACTGGTCGCGCAACCACGCGTTCCGCGCGCGTTGCATCCGTCAGTTGCGCGACGGGCTCAAAGAACACATCGAGGAACTGCGCGAGATCACCATCGCCGAGGTCGGTGCACCCCGCGCGCTCACCACCGGCCCGCAGCTCGAGGGGCCGGTCAACGACCTCGGCTACTTCGCCGATCTGGCCGAAAGTTATGTCTGGGAAACCGATCTCGGCCATGCCGAGCCGATGGGCATTCCCACCCGCCGCATTGTTCGCCGCGAGGCGGTTGGTGTGGTGGGCGCGATCACGCCGTGGAACTTCCCGCACCAGATCAACTTCGCCAAGCTCGGCCCGGCACTCGCCGCCGGTTGCACCGTGGTGCTCAAGCCGGCGCCGGACACCCCGTGGGTGGCGGCACTGGTCGGCAAGGTCATCGTCGAGGAAACCGACATCCCGCCCGGCGTGGTCAACATCGTCACCTCGGACGACCACCGGCTCGGCGAGCAGCTCGTGCGTGACCCGCGCGTCGACCTGGTCTCCTTCACCGGCTCGACCCGCACCGGCAAGGCCGTGATGGTCGCCGGCGCCGAGACCGTCAAGAAGGTCTTCCTCGAGCTCGGCGGCAAGTCCGCGTTCGTGATCCTCGACGACGCCGATATCCGTGGCGCGGCCAGCATGGCTGCCTTCTCGGTGTGCGTGCACGCCGGTCAGGGTTGCGCACTCAACACCCGCCTACTCGTGCCGCGCGAGCATTTCGAGACCGCGGTCAAGGCGGCGGCGCGCACCATGTCCGGGCTCGCCCCGGGCGACCCGAACGATGGCGGCACCATGTGCGGCCCGGTCGTCTCCGAGCGTCAGCGCGCCCGCGTCGAGGAATACATCGCCCTGGCAAAGGCCGAAGGCGGCACCATCGTCACCGGCGGCGGCCGTCCGGCCGACTCCGAGCGCGGCTACTTCGTCGAACCCACCCTGATCACCGGCCTGGACAACTCCTCGCGGGTGGCCCAGGAAGAGATCTTCGGCCCGGTGCTCGTGGTGATTCCGCACGACGGCGACGACGACGCGATCCGCATCGCCAACGACTCGCCCTACGGCCTGTCCGGCTCCGTCTACGGCACCGATCCCGAGCGGATCGATCACGTGGTCAACGGAATTCGCACCGGCACACTCGGCGTCAACGGCGGTATCTGGTACTCGGCGGACGCGCCGTTCGGCGGCTACAAGCAGTCCGGCATCGGCCGCGAGATGGGCGTGCTCGGCTTCGAGGAATACACCGAAACCAAGCTCATCGCCTACCCGGCCTGAATCAGCGTGACCTACAACAACTTTCGATACACAGGAGTTCTCAGATGACACGTTTCACCGGCAAGACCGCGATCGTGACGGGCTCCGCCCGCGGAATCGGCGAGGGCTACGCCCGCGCGCTGGCCGCCGAGGGCGCGAACGTCGTGATCGCCGACCTGAACGCCGAACTCGGCGAGCAGGTCGCCAAGCAGATCGTCGCCGACGGCGGCTCCGCGGCATTCAAGTCCGTCGACGTCTCCAGCGAGGAGTCGGCCAAGGAACTCGTCGAGTTCACCGTCGAAAAGTTCGGCAAAATCGACCATCTGGTCAACAACGCCGCGATCTACGGCGACATGAAGCTCGACCTGCTGCTCACCGTGCCCTGGGACTACTACAAGAAGTTCATGAGCGTGAACATGGACGGCGCACTCGTTGTGACCCGCGCCGTGTGGCCGCAGATGAACCGTGGTGGCTCGATCGTCAACCAGTCCTCCACCGCGGCATGGCTCTACTCGGGCTTCTACGGCCTGGCCAAGGTCGGCGTCAACGGCCTCACCCAGCAGCTCGCGCACGAGCTCGGCGGCTCCAAGATCCGCGTCAACGCCATCGCGCCGGGTCCGATCGACACCGAGGCCACCCGCACGGTGACCCCGGGCAACATGGTCGCGGACATGGTGAAGGCGCTGCCGCTCAAGCGGATGGGCACCCCCGAGGACCTGGTCGGCGCCTGCCTGTACCTGCTCTCGGATGACGCCAAGTGGGTCACCGGTCAGATCCTCAACGTCGACGGCGGACAGATCTTCCGCTCATGAGCGAGAACGGCGCAACGACCCCACCGCGGGTCGGCTACATCGGGCTCGGCAACATGGGCGCGCCGATGGCCAAGCGATTGTTGGACTGGCCGGGCGGGCTGGTCGTCTGCGACACGCGCGAAGAGGCGGTCGCGCCCTTCGTCGAAAGCGGCGCCACTCGGGCGGCAAGCCCGCGCGGGGTCGCCGAGCAGGCCACGGTCATCTCCGTGACGGTGCTCGACGACGCCCAGGTCACCGACGTGATCTGCGGTCCGGACGGCATTCTGGCCGGCGCCGCACCCGGCACCGTGATCGCGGTGCATTCCACGATCAGCGACGAGACCGCGGTCGCGCTCGCCGAGCGCTGCAATGCGGTGGGCGTCGAGTTCGTCGACGCCCCGGTGAGCGGTGGCGCGGGCGGCGCGGAGAAGGGCGAACTCGCCATCATGGTGGGTGGTTCCGAAACCGCATTCGCCGCGGTGAAGGCACCGTTCAAGTGCTACTCCAACCTGGTGATCCACGCCGGCGACGTGGGCGCAGGCACGCGGATGAAGCTGGCCCGCAACCTGCTGCACTTCGTCTCGTTCACGGCGGCGTCCGAGGCCCAGCGCCTCGCCGCGGGTGCCGGGATCGATATCCGGAAACTCGGCAAGGTGGTGCGCCATACCGACGCGATCACCGGTGGCGCGGGTTCGATCATGTTGCGCGACACCATGGATGACGTCGAGCCGGACGATTTCTGGTTCTCGATCCTGAACCACGTCCGCGATCTCGGCGAGAAGGACCTTGCCCTCGCGCTCGACCTCGGGGGCCGGCTGGGTGTAGACCTGCCGCTGGCACAGCGTGCGCTCAGCGCGTTCGGCCCGGGGCTCGGCGTCGGACTTGGCAAGGCGGCAACGGCAGCAATGAACGATGCGCGGCTCGCCGCGGCGAACGAGGAGAAGGCATGACAAACGGCCAGACCGGCGCGGAAAGCTACGCGGTCGACCCCGAGAAGCGCGAGCTCGGTTTGCGCAAGATGGAACAGGCCTACGGCTTCTCCATGCAGGACGGTCCCGGGCTGCACTTCCGCTACACGGTCGAGCACCTCTTCGGCGACATCTGGCAGCGCCCGGGCCTGAGCATGCGCGACCGCCGGCTGCTGCTGCTCGGCGTGCTCACCGCGCAGGGCGGCTTCGATCTCGCCGAGATCCAGCTCGGTGCAGCGTTGCAGAACGAGGAACTCGACGAAGAGCAGATGCGCGAGATCGCGGTATTCCTCTGTCATTACGTCGGCTGGCCCAACGGCACCAAGCTGGACAACGCCGTGAGCTCGGTAGCGCGAAAGGCAAGCAAGAAGTGAGCGATACGACCCCCTTGCAAGTACCCGCTGTGCGGCCGGTGAATGCCGCCGAGATCACCGAGTGGCATGACGAGGCCGACGTCGTCGTCGCGGGCTACGGCATCGCGGGCGTCAGCGCCGCGATCGAGGCTGCCCGGCGCGGCGCCGACGTGCTCGTACTCGAGCGCACCGGCGGCTGGGGCGGCGCAGCCGCCCTGGCCGGTGGGTTCATCTACCTCGGCGGCGGCACCCCGCTGCAGCAGGCACTCGGCTTCGAAGACACCCCCGAGAACATGGCGACGTTCATGCTCGCCGCGCTCGGGCCGGGTGCCGACGAGGCCAAGATCCGCGACTACTGCGATGGCAGCGTCGAGCACTACAACTGGCTGGTCGACAACGGCGTGCCGTTCAAGGAGGCGTTCTGGGGCGAGCCCGGCTGGGAGCCGCCGCACGACGAGGGCCTGATGTACTCCGGCGGTGAGAACGCTGCGCCGTTCAACGCCATCGCCACTCCGGCGCCGCGCGGGCACGTGCCGCAGATGCTGCACAAGCGGACCGGTGAGAAGGGCGGCGGCTTCATGCTCATGCAGCCGCTCGTGGAGACCGCCGAAAAGCTCGGTGTCCGAGCCGAATACGACATCCGGGTGCAGCGGCTCGTCGTGGACGACGACGGGCGCGTGGTCGGCCTGATCACCAAAAAGTACGGCGACGAGTTCGCCGTGCGGGCCCGCAATGGCGTCGTGCTTGCGATGGGCAGCTTCGCCTACAACAACAAGATGATCGAGTCCAACGCTCCTCGCCTGATCGGCCGGCCCGGTGCCGCGATCGAGGAGCACGACGGCCGCGCGATCCTCATTGCCCAGGCCCTCGGCGCCGATGTCGCCCACATGGACGCCACCGAGGTCGCATTCTTCGGCGATCCGCAGCTGATGGCCCGCGGCATCCTCGTCAACGGCCGCGGTCAGCGTTATGTCCCGGAGGACACCTACCCGGGCCGGATCGGCCAGATGACGCTGTTCCACCAGGAGAACCAGGCGTACCTGCTCATCGACGAGGCGGCGTACGAGGAAGCCATGGCGACCGAGTCGTCCACGCCGTTCTTCCGGACGCAGCCGAAATGGGTGTGCGAGACCATCGAGGAGCTCGAATCCGAGATGGGCCTGCCGGAGAAGTCGTTGCAGACCACGGTCGAGGTCTACAACCACCACGCGGCCAAGGGCGAGGACCCGCTGTTCGGTACAAAGCCGGAGTGGACCAAGCCGATCGGCACGCCGATCGCCGGTTTCGACCTGCGCAACTGCACCGCCGGTTTCACCCTCGGCGGCCTGCGCACCGACCTCGACTCGGCGGTGCTCGATATTGCGGGTGAGCCGATCCCCGGCCTGTTCGCGGCCGGACGGTGCACCTCGGGCGTGTGCGCGGGCGGTTATGCCAGCGGCACGTCGCTGGGCGATGGCAGCTTCTATGGCCGCCGGGCCGGTATCAGTGCCGCCACAAAGCATGCCGCCACAAAGCATGCAGCCACCGGGCAGCCCGCCACCGAGACGAACTGACCGATCAAGGAGCAACAGCTATGAAGGCAGGCATCGTCCTGTTCACCAGCGACCGCGGCATTGCGCCCGCGGCCGCCGCGAAGGCCGCCGAGGAACGAGGCTTCCATTCGTTCTTCGTGCCCGAGCACACCCACATCCCGGTCAAGCGGGAGGCTGCCCACCCGCAGACCGGCGACGAGACGCTGCCGGACGATCGCTACATGCGCACCCTCGACCCGTGGGTCGCGCTGGCCACGGCGTCCTCGGTCACCGAGCGGATCGAACTGGCCACCGCGGTCGCGCTGCCGGTCGAGAGCGACCCGATCACGCTGGCCAAGACGATTGCCTCGCTCGACCACCTCTCCGGTGGCCGGGTGGTGCTCGGTGCCGGCTTCGGCTGGAACACCGACGAGCTGGCCGACCACAACGTGCCTGCGGGCAAGCGGCGCACCGTGCTGCGCGAGACGCTGCAGGCCATGGAGTCGCTGTGGTCGGACGAGGAAGCCAGCTACGACGGCGAGTTCGTGAAGTTCGGGCCGAGCTGGGCCTGGCCCAAGACGGTGTCGCAGCCGCGGGTGCCGATCCTGATCGGCGCGGCAGGCAACGAGCGCAACTTCAACTGGATCGCCAAGTACGCCGACGGCTGGATCACCACGCCGGGCGAGCAGGACATCGCCGATCGCGTGCGGCTGCTGCACAAGATCTGGAAGGAAGCCGATCGGCCGGGTCTGCCCCGCGTCGTGGTGCTCGAATTCAAGCCGGACGCCGAGCGGCTGGCACAGTTCACCGAACTCGGGGTGACCGACGTGCTCTACGGCCTGCCGGACAAGTCCGAGGACGAGGTGGTCGCATACCTCGACCGCCTTGCGGGCAAGCTACGCGGCCTGGATACCGGTCTATTAGCATGACGTGAAAGGTGCCGCCGGTCACAACCGGCGGCACCACCGGCAAGTTCCGTCCCCCGACCACCCGGCGCCGTGCGCACCGGGGCGAAATGAGAGCGCGTGCGAATCGCCCTGCTGTCCTATCGGAGCAAACCTCACTGCGGCGGTCAGGGCGTTTACGTTCGCTATCTGAGCCGTGGGCTGGTCGAGCTCGGTCACGAGGTGGAGGTGTTCTCCGGTCAGCCCTATCCCGAGGATCTCGATCCGCGGGTCCGGCTGACCAAGGTGCCGAGCCTCGACCTCTACCGTGAGCCGGATCCGTTCCGCACGCCTCGGCCGAGTGAGATCCGGGACCTGATCGATGTGCGCGAGCTGGCCACCATGTGGACCGCCGGATTCCCGGAGCCGCAGACCTTCAGTCTTCGCATGGCGCGAATTCTGGCCGAGCGCATCGGTGATTTCGACGTGGTGCACGACAATCAGTGCCTCGGTTACGGATTACTCGATATCGCGGCTGCGGGCATGCCCGTTGTCGCGACCGTGCACCACCCGATCACCCGGGACCGGACCCTGGACCTCGCGGCCGCGAAGTGGTGGCGCAAACCTGCGGTAGTCCGCTGGTACGGGTTCCTGCGGATGCAGCGCAAGGTTGCGCAGCGCCTGCCACACCTGCTGACCGTGTCGAGCACCTCGGCGCGAGATATCGCCACGGACTTCGATGTTCGGCCCGAACAGCTCGACGTGGTGCCGCTCGGGGTGGACACCGAGCTGTTCCGGCCCGGCGCCGCACAGCGCAAGCGCGGGCGCATCGTTGCGATCGCCAGTGCCGACGTGCCACTCAAGGGCGTCGGCAACCTGCTGGCGGCCGTGTCGAAACTGCGTATCGAACACGACGTCGAACTGCAGCTCGTCACCAAGCTCGAGCCGAATGGCCCGACGCGCAAGCTGATCGACGAACTCGGTATCGGCGATATCGTGCACACCTCGTCCGGGCTGTCCGACGAGGCTCTCGCCGAGCTCATCACATCGGCCGAAATAGCCTGCATCCCTTCACTTTATGAGGGATTCTCGCTGCCCGCAGTCGAATTCATGGCCAGCGGTACGGCACTGGTGGCCAGCCGCGCGGGCGCGATACCCGAGGTGGTCGGCACCGACGGCGAAGCCGCCCTGCTGGTCCCGCCGGGCGATGTGGAAGCTCTCATGAAGGTCATCGGCGAACTGCTGGAATCTCCCGAACGGGTCGCGGCGCTCGGCGCCGCCGGGCGTGCGCGGGCGGTCGAGCGGTTCAGCTGGAGTTCGGTTGCCGCGCAGACCGCCGCGGTGTACGAGGCGGCCATCGCGGCCGTGAAGGAGGCAGGCCGGTAATGCTGACCGTGGATTTCGACCGGCTAGGTATCGGAGCCGGAACCCGGGTCATCGACGTGGGCTGCGGCGCGGGACGGCACTCGTTCGAGGCGTACCGGCGCGGCGCGGACATCGTCGCATTCGATCAGAACGCCGACGAACTCGCCGATGTCGGCGAGATGTTCGACGCCATGGCCAAAGCCGATGAGGCGCCCGCCGGCGCCAACGCCAAGACCGTCGCCGGTGACGCGCTTGCGCTGCCGTTCGCCGACGGCGAGTTCGACTGCGTGATCGCCTCGGAGATCCTCGAGCACGTCCCCGCCGACGACGCAGCCATCGCCGAGCTGACGCGAGTGCTCAAGCCCGGCGGCAAGCTCGCGGTGACCGTGCCGCGCTGGCTGCCGGAGAAGCTGTGCTGGCTGCTGTCGGACGAATACCACGCCAACGAAGGCGGCCACGTACGGATCTACCGTGCCGACGAGCTGACCGACAAAGTCACCGCGACAGGCGTGCAGTTCACCCACAGCCATCATGCCCACGCACTGCACGCGCCGTACTGGTGGCTGAAATGCGCAGTGGGCGTGGAGAAACCGAACAACGTCCTGGTCCGCGGGTACCACCAGCTGCTGGTGTGGGACATGCTCTCCGCACCGCGCGTCACCCGGACCGCCGAGTCGCTGCTGAACCCGCTGGTCGGCAAGAGCGTCGCCCTCTACTTCGAGAAGCCGGTGCAAACCATTGCGTCGGAGTGAGATTCCCGCAGTACCGGGCGTGCTCACGGCCCAGGACTGTGTCGCCACCGCTCGATCCATCGCCGCCACCCAGGAATCCGACGGGGCCATACCCTGGTTCACCGGCGGCCACACCGACCCGTGGGACCACGTCGAGAATGCGATGGCGTTGTCCGCCACCGGACTCATCGACGCCGCGGAGGCGGCCTACGAATGGTCGCGACGCAACCAGCGTGCGGACGGGTCGTGGCCACTGCAGATTCGCAACGGCGTTGTCGAAGACCCGCACTCCGACACCAATTTCTGCGCCTACCTCGCGGTCGGCGTCTGGCATCACTACCTGATCACCCGCGATCAGCGGTTCATCGAGCGAATGTGGCCGGCTGTACGCGCAGGCATCGACTTCGTACTCGACCTGCAGAATGCGTCCGGCACGATCGGCTGGGCGCGAACCCCCAAGGGCGACTTCACCGAAGCCCTGCTCACCGGCTGCTCGAGTATCCACCAAAGCATCTGCTGCGCCCTCGCGATCGCAGACCGAGTCGACGAGCCACAGCCCGAATGGGAGATGGCGGTCGGCCGGTTGCGCCATGCCATCGCACAACATCCCGAACTGTTCAGCGAGAAGGCGCGCTATTCGATGGACTGGTACTACCCGATCCTCGGTGGTGCGCTGCGCGGTACCGCCGCGCATCGCCGAATCGAGTTCGGCTGGGACGAGTTCGTCGTCGACGGACTCGGTATCCGTTGTGTGAGCGACCGCCCGTGGGCAACCGGCGCAGAGACGTGCGAACTCGTACTCGCTCTCGACGCCCTCGGGCGCCCGCGTTCGGCGCACGAACAGTTCGCGGCGATGCAGCATCTGCGGGAGTCCGACGGATCCTATTGGACCGGGTTGGTATTCGCCGACGGCAAGCGCTGGCCGGAGGAGCGGACCACCTGGACCGGCGCGGCCGTGATCTTGGCAGCGGACGCGCTCTCCCGAACGACCCCGGGCAACGGGATATTCCGTGGAGAGCAGCTGCCCCGCGGGCTCGAGGGCAGCTACGACTGCGAGTGCGTCACGCAGCGATGACGCGCTCGGCCGGGTGCCGTTGCCGACCGAGGCGACGAATGAACGCGCACCTTCTTGGATGAACGCGAACGCCCGGTCATGCGCGGACATCCGATCGGGTGCGCGTTCGCCGGTGCTGACCGCCGCGATCTGTGCTCCCCGCCGGGGCAGCCGAGCGGCCATATCGCTCAGTCGATCTCGTCGCCGGCCTCTCCGTCGACCCGCACCAGAATGCGCAGCGACCCGGTGACCGAATCCTCGTGGAACTTCGTGCTGTCCATGGCCCGCCGGTAGATGCGGTAGGGCGCCTGGCCGCCATCGTTCGGATCCGGGAACACGTCGTGAATGGCGAGCGCACCGCCGTTGCGGACCCACTTCGCCCAGCCCTCGAAATCGGCCTTGGCGGCCGCGTCGGTATGCCCGCCGTCGATGAACAGGAAGTCGATGGGTGCGCGCCACACCGTCGCGACCGTGCGTGACGCACCGACCATCGCCACCACCCGCTCGGTGAGCTCGGCACCGACGACGGCGTGCCGGAACGACGGCAAGGTGTCGAAACGCCCCGTCACCGGATCGACGAGCGAGGTGTCGTGATATTCCCAGCCGGGCTGATGCTCCTCGGAACCGCCGTGGTGATCGACGGTGTAGACGACTCCGTCGGCCGTTTCCGCAGCCGCGCCGAGCAGCAGCGTGGACTTGCCGCAGTAGGTGCCGATCTCGACCGCGGTACCAACCCCGTTCCGCGATCCGAGATGCGCCGCGGCCGCCTGGTAGAGCGCGAATCCCTCGTCGGCAGGCAGGAATCCGGTGGTGGATTCGGCGAGCTCGAACAGGTGCGCGGTGCGCGCCGAAAGTGTGGTGCCGGGGCGTGTCATAGGTGTCAAACTAGTCACCGGTCGTGGCGCTGACCAGACCGCCTCCTACGGTCCGATCGTGTTGCCACCGATACCCCGGTGTAGTAGCGTCCAGACATGTGTCTAGTTCCGTTAACCTGGAGTCCACCCGACGCCGTCTGACCGAGAAGCAGGCCGACACTGTCGACCGGCTCACTCGTGCCGCCGTCGAGGTGCTGAGTCAGGAGGGTTTCGCGGGACTCACCGTCCGAATGGTCGCTTCGCGTGCCGGTGTCGCGCCGGCCACGGCGTACACATATTTCTCGTCCAAGGAGCACCTGGTCGCGGAAGTGTTCTGGCGCAGGCTCGCAGGCACACCCCAACCCGAACTTCAGGAGACCGATCCCGCCGAACGTGCGATCGCCGTGCTGCGTCATATCGCCCTGCTCGTCGCCGACGAGTCCGAACTCGCGGGCGCGGTGACGAGCGCACTGCTCGGCCGTGACCCGGACGTCGACCATCTGCGCCTGCGGGTCGGTATCGAGATCCGGGACCGGCTCACCGCCGCCCTCGGCGCGGGTGCCGACCCGGACGTCATCGAAGCGCTGGAATTGCTCTACGCGGGTGCGCTCGTGCGTGCAGGTATGGGATACGAGTCGTACACCCAGATCGCCGACCGGATCGAGAAGTCCGCTCGGATGATTCTCGCCTAGCACTGCATACGAAAGGCCATCATGACCAGCGCTGCACCCAAGGGACTCGACTCGCCCAAGGCCGTAAAGATCATCAAGATCATGTCGCAGGTGAACACCCGCCTGTACCGCGCGACCGGTGGTCGGCTGGGCAGCAAGTGGCGGGTAGGCAGCGCATTCCCGTGGGGAGTGCCGGTTCTGCTGCTCACCACCATCGGCCGGAAGACCAGCGAAAAGCGCATCAGCCCACTGCTGTTCATCCAAGACGGCCCGCGCGTTGTCGTCGTCGCCTCGCAGGGCGGTCTGCCCAAGAACCCCGCATGGTTCTACAACATTCGGTCCAACCCGAATGTCACCGTGCAAATCAAGTCGAACGTCCGGCAGATGACGGCCCACGTTGCCGATGCCGAGGAGCGGGCCGAGGTGTGGCCCAAGCTCGTCGCGATGTACCCCGACTTCGACAAGTACCAGTCCTGGACCGATCGGCAGATCCCGGTGGTGATCTGCGAGTGAGGAATACCCGATGACCGAACTGACCCTGCCCATAGGTTTCGATGTCACCGATCCGGTGATGCACGGCCGCGGCCTACCGTTCGAGGCGTACGCCGAACTGCGCCGTTGCGCGCCGGTGTGGTGGAACGAGAAGCCGTCCGGCGTTGGCGGGTTCCCCGACACCGGTTTCTGGGTCGTTTCTCGGCATGCCGAGGTGCGCGATGTCTCGAAGCGCTCGGAGGTGTTCTCCAGCAACGCCCAGGGCGCCATCCCACGGCACGAGGACGCGATCACCCCCGAGGAGCTCGAACTCACGAAGTTCGTGCTGATCAACAAGGACGCCCCCGAACACACCCAACTGCGTCGTCTGGTGTCCAAGGTGTTCACGCCGCGCGGCGTCGAAGCGATGCGTGCGCAACTGCGCGAGAAGGCAACCCGGATCGTGGCGGAGGCCGCGGAGTCCGGCAGCGGTGACTTCGTTACGCAGGTTGCCAGCGAGCTGCCCATCCACGCGATCTCGGAGTTGCTCGGCGTACCCGAGGACGCCCGCAAGCAGATCTTCGACTGGTCGAATCAAATGAGCGGCTACGACGACGCCGAAACCGCCGGTCAGGCGCGGATGGCCAACGCCCAAATGCTCGGCTATGCCTACGAACTCGCTGAGCAACGACGCAAACAACCGGTGGACGACATCATCTCCACGCTGGTCCATGCCGACGTGAACGGCGAACTGCTCACCCCGGAGGAGTTCGGCTTCTTCTTCATCATGCTGGCGGTCGCCGGCAACGAAACCACCCGCAATGCAACCACTCTCGGCACACTCGCTTTCATGGAGAATCCCGACCAGTGGCAGCTGTTCCGCACCGAGCGACCGGCGAGTGCCGCGGACGAGATCATCCGCTACACGACACCGTTGATCTGCCAGCAGCGAACTGCTTTGGTGAACACGATGATCGGAGACACCGCAATCGAGCAGGGCCAGCGCGTCGTGATGTTGTACGGTTCGGCGAACTTCGACGACGAGGTGTTCGACCGACCGCACGCATTCGACATCACCCGCAACCCCAACCCGCACCTGTCCTTCGGCGGCACCGGGGCGCACTACTGTCTCGGCGCGAACCTGGCCCGGCTCGAGGTGGGCCTCATCTTCGATGCGATCGCCGACGGCATCCCCGATATCACCAGGCTGTCCGAACCGACCCGGCTGCAGTCGGGCTGGCTGAACGGGGTCAAGCACCTCGAGGTGGATTACGGCGTGAGCTCGGACGCCGGGCGCTGCCCGGTCGCACACTGACCCCTCGCCGCCACCGGACAAACGAAGAACCGCGGTGGACAACGGTGTCCACCGCGGTTCTTCGCTTACGAAGTGGTCAGCTCGCCGCTGTCTTCTCCCGCTGCAGTTCGAGCGCGATGTCGATGAGCTGATCCTCCTGGCCGCCAACGAGCTTGCGCTTGCCGGCGCGCACGAGCATCTCCGAGGCGGACACGCCGTAGCGCTCGGCCTGCCGCTCGGCGTGCTTGAGGAAGCTCGAGTACACACCCGCGTAGCCCATCATCAGGGCGGAGCGATCGAGCAGGCACTCCGCCGGCATCGCCGGACGGACGACATCCTCTGCCGCGTCCGCGATCTTGAAGAAGTCGATGCCGGTCTTGACGCCGATCTTGTCGCAGACACCGACGAACGCCTCGACCGGCGCGTTACCCGCACCGGCGCCGAAACGGCGCGTGCTGCCGTCGATCTGCTTGGCGCCCGCGCGGACCGCCTCGATCGAGTTCGCGACACCGAGGCCGAGGTTCTCGTGGCCGTGGAAGCCGACCTGCGCGTCCTGGCCGAGCTCGTCGACGAGCGCGGAGACGCGATCGGCGACCTGCTCGAGCACGAGCGCACCGGCCGAGTCGACGACGTAGACGCACTGACATCCGGCGTCGGCCATGATGCGGGCCTGCTTGGCCAGCTTCTCCGGCGGGATGGTGTGCGCCATCATCAGGAATCCGACGGTCTCGAGGCCGCGCTCGCGGGCGAGCCCGAAGTGCTGGATCGAGACATCGGCCTCGGTGCAATGCGTGGCGATCCGGCAGATCGACGCACCGTTGCCCTGCGCCTCGACGATGTCTTCCTTGGTACCGAGGCCGGGCAGCATGAGGAAGGCGATCTTCGCCTGCTGAGCGGTGTCCACCGCGATCTTGATGAGTTCCTGCTCCGGCGTCTTGGAGAAGCCGTAGTTGAACGAGGAGCCACCGAGCCCGTCACCGTGCGTGACCTCGATAACCGGCACACCCGAGAGATCCAGCGCCGCAACGATTGCCCGGACCTCGTCGCCGCTGAACTGGTGGCGTTTGTGGTGCGAGCCGTCCCGCAGCGAGGTATCGGTGACCCGGATATCCCACGACGGGTCGAAATGAATTGAGCTGTCGATCAAAGACATTGGTCAATCACACCCTCACGCTGAGAAGCTGCTGGGCGATTTCCTCGCCCACCTTGGTGGCGGCCGCCGTCATGATGTCGAGGTTGCCGGCGTACGGCGGAAGGAAATCGCCTGCACCCTCGACCTCGACGAACGTGGTGACGGTGGCATAGCCACCCGAAACGACACTCGGCTCGTTGAATTGCGGCTCATTGAGCAGCCGGTATCCGGGCACATACTCCTGGATGTCGGCGACGACGCGGTGAATCGACGCCGCGATCGCGTCGCGGTCCGCATCCTCCGGAATGGCACAGAAGATGGTGTCGCGCATGATCATCGGCGGATCGGCCGGGTTCAGGATGATGATCGCCTTGCCGCGAGCGGCACCGCCGATCACCTCGACGCCACGACTGGTGGTTTTGGTGAACTCGTCGATGTTCGCGCGGGTACCCGGACCGGCCGAAACGGACGCCACCGACGCCACGATCTCCGCGTAGGGCACCTCGACGACCCGCGAGACCGCGTACACAATCGGGATGGTCGCCTGCCCACCGCAGGTAATCATGTTGACGTTCGGCGCATCGAGGTGCTCGCGCAGGTTCGCCGGCGGCACCACGGCGGGACCAACCGCCGCGGGAGTCAGGTCGATCGCGCGGATTCCGGCTGCGGCGTACTTCGGCGCCGCGTCACGGTGCACGTATGCCGAGGTCGCTTCGAACACCAGATCCGGTTTCTCGTCCTGCGCGAGCAGCCAGTCGACGCCGTCCGACGACGTTTCCAGGCCGAGCCCGGCCGCGCGCTTGAGTCCTTCGCTGTTCGGGTCGATGCCGATCATCCAGCGCGGTTCGAGCACCTCGGAACGCTGCAACTTGTACAGCAGGTCGGTGCTGATGTTGCCCGACCCAACAATGGCCACCGAGGCCTTCGCTTTACCTCCGACAGCTTTGGTCATAACCACTCCCTACTTGAACTGAAGCGAGACCGAGCCGAGCCCGGTGAACTCGGCGAGGAATTCGTCGCCCGGACGGGCGTCGATGGCTCGGGTGCACGACCCGGGAAGAACGATGTCGCCGGCCTCGAGCCGGACTCCGAAGCCGGCCACCTTGCGGGCGAGCCAGGCGACCGCAATCACCGGGTCGCCGAGTACGGCGTCGCTGCGGCCTTCCGCGATCCGCTCACCGTTACGGGTGAGCACCGCGTCGATGGCCTTGATGTCGATGTCGCCGGGCGCGACGCGTTGCTTGCCGAGCACGTAGCCCGCCGACGAGGCGTTGTCCGAAATCGTATCGCCCAGTTTGATTTTCCAGTCCCGGATGCGGCTGTCGATCAGCTCGATGGAGGGCGCGATCGCGACGGTGCCGGCGAGCACGTCGGCCTCCGTGCAGTCCTCGCCGGGCAGGTCGGCGCCGAGGATGAAACCGACCTCGACCTCCACCCGGGGGAAGCAGTAGCGCGCGGTGTCGACCGGCTCCTCCTCGGTGACGACCATGTCGGAGAGCAGGTGGCCGTAGTCGGGCTCGCCGACGCCCATCATCTGCTGCATCACCTTCGAGGACAGGCCCACCTTGTGGCCCACCACCTTGGCACCGGACGCCAGTCGCTGCCGGATATTGATCAGCTGGATCTCGTAGGCGTCGACGACGTCGATGTCGGCGTAGTGGTCGGTCAGCGGATCGATCGGGACGCGATCGCGCTCGGCGACCGCGAGCCGCTCGGCCAGATCGGCCCTCACATCGTCGGAAAGCATCACTTCCCCTCCTCCGCGGATACCCGCGGCTCAATCCCGCCGAACGTGCCTACATTGGAACACGTTGCCATAACCGATCCAGTATCGGTCAAAAGTTCCTGTCAGGAAAGATTGGACCAGCGGGCACTCTTTTCTATAACGTGTTCTACATGAGCGAGCAGCAATATGACATCGTCGTGGTCGGAAGCGGCGGCGGCGGTATGACCGCCGCGCTGGCCGCGGCCGATCGTGGCCTCAGTGTGGTCATCGTCGAGAAGGCAGCGCACTACGGCGGGTCCACGGCCCGCTCGGGTGGCGGCGTCTGGATTCCGAACAACCCGGCCTTGAAGAAGGACGGCGTGAAGGACACTCCGGAAGCGGCCCGGACGTACCTGCACTCGATTATCGGCGAGCACGCCCCCGCCGACCTGATCGACACCTTCCTCGAGCAGGGTCCCAAGATGCTCGAGTTCGTGCTGGACAAGACACCGCTGAAGCTCACGTGGGTGCCGAACTACTCGGACTACTACCCCGAGGCTCCCGGTGGCCGCCTTGGCGGCCGCTCGGTCGAGCCCAAGCCGTTCAACGGCAAGGTGCTCGGTGCCGAACTGAAGAACCTCGAGCCGCCGTACGGCAAGACCCCGATGAACGTGGTGGTCACCCAGGCCGATTACCGCTGGCTGAACCTGCGCAAGCAGACCTACAAGGGTTGGCTCCGAGGTATGCGCATCGGCGCCCGGCTGTTCTACGGCCGCCTCACCAACAAGGCCCTGCTCGGCATGGGCCGCGCCCTGATCGCCGGCCTGCGCAAGGGTCTGCTGGACGCGAACGTGCCGATCCTGCTCAACACCCCGATGACCGACCTCTTCACCGAGGACGGCGTGGTCCGCGGCGTGAACGTGCTGCGCGACGGCAAGCCCGAACTCATCCGCGCCCGCTACGGCGTGGTGCTCGCGGCCGGCGGTTTCGAGCACAACGACGAGATGCGCAAGAAGTACCAGCGCGCGCCGATCGGCACCGAGTGGACCGTCGGCGCGGCCGCCAACACCGGTGACGGCATCGAGGCCGGACAGAAGCTCGGCGGCGCCGTGGCGCTCATGGACGACGCCTGGTGGGGCCCGACCATCCCGCTGCCCAACGGCCCGTGGTTCTGCCTCGCCGAGCGCTCGCTGCCCGGCGGCATCATGGTCAACCTGCGCGGCAAGCGCTTCATGAACGAGGCGCTGCCCTACGTCGAGGCCGTGCACTGGATGTACGGCGGCGAGTACGGCATCGGCGAGGGCCCGGGCGAGAACGTCCCGGCCTGGATGATCATGGACCAGGGCTACCGCGACCGCTACATGTTCGCCGGCCTGCAGCCCGAGCAGCGCTTCCCGAAGAAGTGGCTCGAGTCCGGCGTCGTGGTTTCGGCCCCGACCATCGCCGAGCTGGCCGAGAAGACCGGCCTGCCCGCCGCCGAGCTCGCCGCGACCATCATCCGCTTCAACGGGTTCGCGAAGACCGGCAAGGATGAAGACTTCGGCCGCGGCGACAGTGGTTACGACAATTACTACGGCGACCCGTGGAACAAGCCGAACCCGAACCTGGCCGCGCTCGTGAAAGCGCCGTACTACGCGATCAAGATGGTTCCGGGCGACCTCGGCACCAAGGGCGGTCTGAAGACCAATGCCGTCGCGCAGGTGCTGCGTGCGGACGACACCATCATCGAGGGCCTCTATGCCGTCGGTAACAGCAGCATCCCGGTCATGGGCCACACCTACGCCGGTCCCGGCGCGACCATCGGCCCCGCGATGACCTTCGGCTACCTCGCCGCGCACCACATCGCCGACCACAAGGGCGCCACCTCATCCGTGTCGGCCGGGAAGTAGGGACGCGAGATGCCGATCGACCCCAGCATTGCCATCGGCGCGGAGCTGCCCACCCAGGAGTTCTCCTGGGACACCTCGGACGTGCAGCTCTACAACCTCGGTGTCGGCGCGGGCAGCAACCCGCTCGACACCCGGGAGCTGCGCTACCTCGATGACGTGGACCCGTACGTGCTGCCGACGTTTGCGACGGTGGCGGCGACCTTCCACGACACCGAGCCGCCGAAGGTTTCGTTCCCCGGCGTGGAGATCGATCTGGCGAAGGTGGTGCATGGCAGCCAGTCGGTGACCGTGCATCGTCCGCTGCCGCCCTCGGGCAAGGCGACCACGACTCGGCGGATCGCCGAGGTGTGGGACAAGGGCAAGGCCGCGGTGGTCGTCCAGGAGTTCGTCACCGTCGACTCCGACGGCCAGCCGCTGTGGACCGCACGCTCGTCGATCTTCGCCCGCGGCGAAGGCGGCTTCGGCGGCGAACGCGGCCCGTCCGAATCGGTGCCGCTGCCGGACCGCGCCCCCGATCTGGACGTCACCACGCCGATCGCGCCACAACAGGCGCTGCTGTACCGCATGTGCGGTGACCGCAATCCGCTGCACTCGGACCCCGACTTCGCCAAGAACGCCGGCTTCCCCGCGCCGATCCTGCACGGCCTGTGCACCTACGGCACCGTCTGCCGGACCGCCACGGATGCCGCACTCGACGGCGACGCCCGTCGGGTCACCGGTTTCAGCGCGCGCTTCGCGGGCGTTGTTTTCCCTGGTGAAACCCTGCGCATCCGGATCTGGCGCGAGGACGGTCGCCTGATCATCGGCGCGACCGTCGTCGAGCGCGACGACGCGGCCGCGCTGGCCGACGTAGTGCTGACGTTTTCGGAGTAGTACCGCAGGTCATCGGGCATCGAGGCAGCACCGCGGCCAGGATCCAACTCGGTTACTGGATTTAACTGCTACACGCAGTTACCGTTAATGCGAGTTACAGGATCCTGGCCGCTGGGCACTCTGGTTGGGATCAACCCGTACCAGGAGCACGAAGGACGCCTGATGACCATCATCGAAAAGCCCTCCACCAGCAACGTGCCGTCCGTGACGGACGCTGGAGCCGAGTACGACGAGCTGCTCGACCGGCTGACGGACGGATCGATCCATCGCAGCTTCGATCCCTACCGGGACATCGACTGGGAGTCGCCGGAGTTCGCCGTCGTCGAAAACGACCGTCGCTGGATCCTCCCGCACATCGATCCGCTGGGCGCCCACCCGTGGTATCAGGCGCTGCCCGAGGACAAGCAGATCGCGATCGGGATGTACCGGCAGGCCAACGTAGCCAAGGTCGGACTGCAGTTCGAGCAGATCCTGATCGGCGGCTTCATGCAGCACATCTCCCGGCTGCCGAACCGCTCCGCCGAGTTCCGCTACGCCACCCACGAGGTCATCGAGGAGTGCAACCACACCTTGATGTTCCAGGAGCTGGTGAACCGAACCGGTACCGACGTGCGTGGCCTCGGCCCGTTCATGCGGCGCATCGCACCGTTGCTGCCGATCGCCGCGCGGCCGTTCCCGTCGATCTTCTTCATGGGCGTGCTCGCCGGCGAGGAACCGATCGACCACATTCAGAAGAGCTACCTTCGTAGCGACGGTGACTATCACCCGACGCTCGAGGGCGTGATGCGCATCCACGTCGCCGAGGAAGCGCGGCACATCTCGTTCGCGCACGAGTTCCTGCGCCAGCGCGTACCGCAGCACGGGCCGTTCGCCCGCTTCGTCCTCTCGCTCGTGTACCCGATCGTGCTACGGGTGCTGTGCAACGCGATCGTGGTGCCACCGCCGGAGTTCTGGTCCGAGTTCGACATCCCGCGTTCGGTGAAGAAGGACCTGTTCTGGCGCACCAAGGAATCCCGTGCCACGCTGCGCAGCTACTTCGGTGATCTGCGCATGCTCGGCGAAGACATCGGCCTGATGAACCCGGTCGCCAAACTGCTGTGGAAACTGCTGAAGATCGACGGCCGCGCCTCGCGGTTCCGCAGCGAACCCGAGCGAACACCGGCCAGGCGCGCTGCGTAACAGCAGCCCCCACCCGGACCCGAGGAAGTTCGTCATGCCCCACGTCGTCACCCAGTCCTGTTGTAGCGACGCGTCCTGCGTCTACGCCTGCCCGGTGAACTGCATCCACCCCACACCGGACGAGCCGGATTTCGCCACCGCCGAGATGCTGCACATCGACCCGACGTCCTGTGTGGACTGCGGAGCTTGTGTGACGGCGTGCCCGGTCGATGCGATCAAGCCGCAAGCCAAGCTGACCCCGGCCGAACTCCCGTTCGTCGAGCTCAACGCCGACTTCTACCGGAACGTGCGCGACGAATACCCGATCTTGGCACCGGTGGTGCACACCACCGTCGCGGAGACCGGCGGTGTGCGGGTCGCGATCGTCGGGTCGGGGCCCGCCGCGATGTACGCGGCCGACGAAATTCTCAAGCAGCCGGGTGCGCGGGTAAACGTCTTCGATCGTCTGCCGGTCCCGTTCGGACTCGCCCGGTCCGGTGTGGCACCGGATCACCAGCGCACCAAGCAGGTGACCGAGCTGTTCGACTCGATCTCGGCCGAGGACGGCTTCGAGTTCTTCCTCAATGTGGAAGTGGGCAAGCACATCTCGCATGAGGAGTTGCTCACCCACCATCATGCGGTGATTTACGCGGTTGGCGCGTCGTCGGACCGCCGCCTCGACATCCCCGGTGCCGACCTGCCCGGCGTCGCGTCGGCGACCGAGTTCGTCGGCTGGTACAACGGCCACCCCGACCATGTGCACCGCGAGTTCGACCTGACCGGGCAGCGGGTCGTCATCGTCGGCAACGGCAACGTCGCACTCGACGTCGCCCGAATCCTCGCCAGCGATCCGGAACGCCTCGCCGGCACCGATATCACCCGTGACGCGCTCGCGGCACTGCGCAAGAGCAGCGTGCAGGAAGTCGTCGTGGTGGGCCGACGCGGCCCCGCGCAATCGGCGTTCACCATGCCCGAACTCGCCGGCCTGATCGCGGCCGAGGACCTGGACGTGGTCGTCGACCGGGAATCCGCGGCGCTCGACAGCGCCACCGCTGCTGCACGGCGTGCTGGCACCCTTGCAACGACGTTGCGGCACAAGCTCGATGCGATCGCCGCGCTGCGCAACGCCGCCTCGGCCGATCCCGCGCGGCGGCGGATCGTGCTGCGCTATCTGCTCTCGCCGACCGCGGTGCTCGGCGACGAGCAGGTGCGGTCGGTCAAGTTCGCGCCCGGCGAGTTCACCGATGCGGGTGCCACGAGCTACGACGCCGATAGCCCGGTGCGGTTCGACACCGGCCTGCTGCTCACCTCGATCGGCTACTACGGTCTGCCGGTCGCGGACATGCCCTACGACCCGGCCCGCGGAATCATCCCGAATACCGCCGGACGAGTGGGTGATCCGGACGCGTCGCTGCCCGGCACCTACGTCACCGGCTGGGCGAAGCGCGGACCCACCGGCTTCCTCGGCACCAACAAGAGCTGCGCCCACGAAACCACCGAGAACCTGATCGACGATCTCAACGCCGGCCTGCTCCGCCGCCCCACGCGTGCGCAGAGCGACCTGGTCGCGCTGGTCCGCAGCCGCCGCCCGGAGTATGTCAACCGAACCGGCTGGGCCGCGGTCGACCGTGCCGAGCGCAGCCGCGGTACGGACTGGAACCGCGTGCGGGACAAGATCATCGACATCGACGAGGCCACCCGCATCGCGCACGACGCGCAGGCTCCGCGGCGCCGATTCGGGCTGCGCCGAGGGCGCTGACAACGGCAATTGCTGCTCACGACACGCTAATTTGGGGGCACCCCAAAGCAGAGGAGAGTCCCGTGGGCAAGGTTGTCATGTACAGCTCGGTGTCGGTGGACGGCTTTATCGCGGACGGGAACGACCAGCCCGGACCGCTGTTCGACTGGTTGCTCAGCGGTGACGTGCCGTTGGACGAGAGCGGCGCGTTGAAGGTGTCGCAAGCGTCCTATGACTACACCCGGCCGTACTGGGACCAGATCGGGGCGACCATCGCCGGCCGCCACGTCTTCGACCTGACGGACGGCTGGGACGGGAAGCCACCGAGCGGGATCGACCACGTGGTCGTCGTGACGCACCGACCGGCGCCCGAGGGCTGGGACCCCGAGGCGCCGTTTCACTTCGTCGACGGCGTCGAGGCAGCCGTGGCCAAGGCGCAGCAGCTTGCGGGTGACCGCGTGGTCGAGGTCGCGGCCGGCGACGTCGGTGGCCAGGTGCTTGCCGCGGGCCTGATCGATGAGGTGCGCATGGACGTCGTACCCGTCGTGTTCGGCTCCGGCAAGCGCTACTTCGGGTCGGTCCACGCGCAGCACCTGCTGGCGGATCCCGACGTGGTGATTCGGGGCAACCGGGTGCTTCACCTGCGCTATCGGGTGCGCCGTCGACCGATCTGAGCGGGTACACGAAGAAGTCGGGACCGACGCGCCAGCCTTGCCACGCTGCGCCGGGGCGCTACCCCGCCGCGCTACGGACGGCCGTGAGGGCCCCGGCGTAGAGCACGACGACGAGCACCGGGACCACGACCGGGAGCCACGTCGGCGCCACCGGTAGCAAACCCGCCGCCGCTGCGACAACGGTGAACCCGGCAATACCGAGCATCGTCTGACTCGTGAACGGCTGTACCGCAGGCAGATCGGCGTGCACGGCAAGCAGGTATCCGATCGCGGCCAGTCCCGCGAGGGTCGACGCCCCCAGCGAGGGCGTACCCAGCGCGAGCACGCCGATCGTCGCGAGCACGGCCACAGGCGAGAGCCGCGGCACCGCGACACCGAGCAGGGCGAGCACGCCCGCCACCGCAACCGCGGCCACCGCCGCACCCGAAGCGCCGAATGCCGCCGCGGTGACCATCGCCAATCCGGCAACTGCCGCACCGATTCTCATCGCCGCCGCCTGCGCACCGTGCGTGCCGAGGCCAACCGCATGACCGCATCGAGTTCGACCTCGCCGTTCCACGCCACGACCTGCACCCCGACCACGCCGAAGTCGCGCCGCATCGAAGCGCGTTCGAGGCGCCACAGGTGCGCCAGCATCGCGTCCGACTCGTGCTCGAACGGACTGCCCGCGAGCACGTCGACGGCAACGACGGTGTGACCCCGCCGGCACAGGTCGATCAGCGCGAGCGCGAACGCGGTGTCGAGCATCGTCGAGAATGCGATCACCACCGCACCGGGCGGCACTGCGAACCGCGGCGCGAGGGTGCCCCGGACCGGGTGCTCGTCACCGGCACCGAGCACGGCGTCGAGTACGCGGTAGAACTGCCTGCGCCCGATGTCGGGGCCGAGCCAGCGCGGCCGCTGACCGAGCAGGACCACGCCGGCACGATCCCCCTCCTGCAGCGCGGTCTGCACCACCTGCACCGCACCGCGCACCGCGCGATCCAGTGCTTCGGTCGCGGGGCCGGTCGGCTGCGGATACGTGTCGATCGCGACCACCACATCCGCCGCGCGATCGGTGAGCCGTTCCGTCACGTGCAACCGGCCCCGCCGCGCACTGACCGGCCAGTTCACCGCTCGCAGTTGGTCCCCCGGCGCCCATACCCGGATCTCGGCGTACTCGGTGCCCGGGCCGTGCCTGCGCGTCAGGTGCGTGCCGAGCCGGTCCGGCAGTTCGGTCTCGGGCATCCGGGTGCGGCGCGGGCTGACCAGCGGATACACCAGAGCCGCCGCCACCGGCACGCGGGCGCTCCCGATCAGCAGTCCGGACGGCGCGGTGACCTCGATCTGCGCGGTCACCGCATAGTTGCCCCAGCGCGGCGCGGTCAGGTCGGCGACGAATCCCGCTGCGCCCGAATCGGTTGCGGTCTCGTCAAGGTCCACGGTGACGCCGGGCAGTGGCGCAAGGTCGGCTCGCATCCGGGTGCCACCGGATACCGGTTCAGCGGTCACCGCGATGCGCATCGGCTCGGACTCGAAGCAGCGCACCGTATCCGGCTCCGCAGACGCACGTACCGCTCCCGAACCGCGTTGCCAGGCAGCGGAGACCAGGACGCCGAGCAACGGCGCTGCGAACGCCACCAAGTCCGGCCGCGCCAGTGCGACGGCACCGATCAGCGCGACCGCGGCACAAGCGGCGATTGCGCCGGTGAGTGGCGCGACGCGCCAGCGCAGTTCGGCGACCACGCCGCGGGTCGATTCGTCCACCGCGGCGGTACTCATCGCTTGGCCCGAGGTACCGGCAGCCGACGCAGCAACTCCTCCACCACGTCCGCGCCTTGGATCCGCCGAACCCACATCTCGGGACGCAGACTGATTCGGTGCGCAATCGCCGGAACCGCAAGGGCTTTGACGTCCTCGGGAATGACGTAGTCGCGACCGGCCAGCATCGCGCGTGCCCGGGACAGTTGCACGAGATCGAGTTCCGCGCGCGGACTCGCCCCCACCTCGACCTGCGGGTGGCTACGGGTAGCCGCGGCCAGCGCCACCACATAGGCGAGGACATCGCCGTGTACGGACACCTCTTCGACGGCCCCGCGCATCGCGAGCAGATCGGCGGTGTCGACGACCTTGTTCACCACCGGCTCCCGCGCGCCCCGATCGATCCGGCGGCGCAACATTTCCCGCTCATCGGGCTCGCCGAGATAACCCAGGCGCAAGCGAACCGCGAACCTGTCCAGCTGCGCCTCCGGCAACGGGTAGGTGCCCTCGTACTCGATCGGGTTGTCGGTGGCAAGCACCACGAACGGATCGGGCAGCGGCCGTGTCTCACCGTCGATGCTGACCTGCGATTCGGCCATTGCCTCGAGCAGCGCCGCCTGCGTCTTCGGTGGTGTGCGATTGATTTCGTCGGCGAGCAGCAGATTGGTGAAGATCGGGCCCGGCCGGAAATCGAATCGGGCCGATCGCATGTCGTAGATCATCGACCCGAGCAGATCGGCGGGCAGCAGGTCGGGAGTGAACTGCACTCGCTTGAAATCCAGACTGAGCGCAGCGGCGAAAGAGCGTGCGATGAGGGTCTTTCCGAGACCGGGCAGGTCCTCGATGAGCGCGTGTCCACCGGCGAGCATGGTGAGCAGAACCAGGCGCAGCGCCTGCTGTTTGCCCACCACGACCCGTTCGATCTCCGCGAGCACCGCCTCCGCGCGCTCGGTCGACAGCTCCAGCGGTGTGGTCACGTCGCCACCCGATTCACATTCGCTCCAATCGGTCGAGGATCTCGCCGAGCACCTCGCGCCCCGGCCCGGGGCGATCGCGTTCTGCGCCGCGCACTCCCGACGGGTCGACCCAGGTCCAGAGTTCTGCACCGAACATCACGTTGCCGGCGGCATCGAGACCGGCTGTGCTGCCGTCGAATCGGCGTCCGAGCGCGAGCTGGAAGTCGCGCGCGACCATCGGCCGAACATGCCGGTCCCAGTCGCCGCGAGTGCCGTCGGCCCAGGCGAGCTGCATCCGGGTGCGTTCGCGCCACCGGCGCAGCGCGTCATCGGGTGTCGTGTCCGCCGGGGTGGTCGGGCCGGGTGGTGCCGGCTTCAACGCCCGGGACAGCACCCCCCACAATGCGATTGCCAGCACACCCGCACAGGCAAGCAGGAGCCATTCCCGCAGCGGGCCCGCCACCAGCGCCACCTCGAGCAGGACGAGCAGCACAACGCTGCCGACGACCACCCGCGTCATGGCCGCCGCCCACGCAGGTCATCGAGCACCGATTGCAGCTGCCGCGTTGCCGATTCGCGGTGCGACTCGCCCATCCGATGCGGGCTGAACCGCGCCTCGGTGAACAGCGCCACCAGCTCGCCCGCCGCGTCCGTGTGTAGCGCGTCGTGTGTGACCGCTCGCGCCAACACTTCCGACGGCGTGTCCGACGCGCGCGGGGCGACCAGCGGCGCATCCGCCAGCGCGGTCTCCATAGCGGCGTAACAGGCGATGATCGCTTCGCGGGGATCCCGGCCCGGCTCCGACATTTCCGCCAGGCCGAGTTCAGCAGCGCGCGCGAGTGATTCGGAGACATCGACGTCGACCGGCACGGGCCCCACGATGCTCTCTCGCCTGTCGTTGGACAGGCTCGCGCCGGTTCGGGCCGAGACCAGACCGGCCCCGGCGATCGTCAGCACCACCAGCGTGGCGCCACCGAGTGCGACCCAGTCGAACACATCGGGCGGGTCGGGCCGCGCCTGTTCATCGGCGCGCTCGGCGGCGGGTTCCGCGGCGGGTTCGTCGGCGTCGGGATCGGTGTTGCGCACCGGAGTCTGCTGCGCCGGGTCCGGAGCGAGCGCGGCACGGACCATCGACAGCGCGGCGAACAACGCCAGCACGACCGCCGCGACGCCGGCGAGGATGAGAACCTGGCGCGCGGTGGGGCGGTTGGTCTCCAACTGCCAGGACCGGGTTTCGCCGCTGGGTGCGTCCCGGCCGCCGCCGCGGCGCAGCGCCACGACCAGCCCGGCCATCAGGATTGCGACAGCGAGGATGAGCAGCACCGCGACGGCGACGAGCGACCCGTTGCCCTCGGACGGGTGTGGTCGCGGCGGGGTGTAGCCGGGCAGGGTGCCGCCAAGCGCGATCGCGACGGTCGCGAGGAGAAGTGCCAGGCCAGACGCTCCGACCGCTCGTCGCCGCTCGCTGAACATGGCATCCCCGACCGCCGCGCCGCCGGCCCTTCCGGTGGATCGCCGCGCCGATTTCAATCGTCGCACGCTGGTTCGCGCGGCGAGGGCGTTCCCGATACTGCCCGCGACCGCACACCCCCGCCACATCACCGCACACTCGCATCAGCGGGTGTGCGGCACCGAGGAGAAGTGTGCGGCCGAAGCGCAGCCGTCAGGCGGTGAGGACCAGCCCGGAGGTCGGTACGCCGGTGCCGGCGGTGACGAGCACGTTCGTCACATCCGGCACCTGATTGACCGCGGTTCCCCGGATCTGACGCACGGCCTCGGAGATCCCGTTCATGCCGTGGATGTAGGCCTCGCCGAGCTGGCCGCCGTGCGTGTTGATCGGCAGTCGACCACCGAGTTCGATAGCGCCGTCGGCGATGAAGTCCTTCGCCTCGCCCCGGCCGCAGAAGCCGAGTTCCTCGAGCTGCATCAGCGCGTACGGCGTGAAGTGGTCGTAGAGGATGGCGGTCTGCATGTCCTGCGGACTCAGACCGGACTGCGACCAGAGCTGATCGCCCACCATGCCCATCTCCGGCAGACCGGACATCTCGTCCCGGTAGTAGCTGGTCATGATGTATTGATCGGAGCCGGAAGCCTGTGCGGCAGCGGCGATCACGACCGGCACGTTGGGCAGGTCCTTCGCCCGTTCGGGCGAGGTCACCACGATCGCTATACCACCGTCGGATTCCTGGCAGCAGTCGAGCAGGTGCAGCGGTTCGGCGATCCAGCGCGAATTCTGGTGATCCTCGATCGTGATCGGCTTACCGTAGAAGAAGGCGTTCGGGTTCGTCGCCGCGTGCTTGCGGTCGGCGACCGCGATCGCGCCGAAATCCCTACTGGTGGCGCCGTACACGTGCATGTAGCGCTGCGCGACCATCGCGACAAAGGAGGCCGGCGTGCTCAGCCCGTGCGGGTAGGAGAACGCGTTGTCGGTGCCCGAGGAGTTGACCTGCGCCACCAGCGACGTATTGACCTGGCCGAAGCGCATTCCCGAGCGCTCGTTGAACGCGCGGTAGGCGACAACCACATCGGCGACGCCGGTGGCCACCGCCATCGCCGCCTGCTGAATGGTCGCGCAGGCCGCGCCACCGCCATAGTGAATGCGGGAGAAGAACTTCAGGCTCGGAATCCCCACCGAGCGCGCAACCGCGATCTCGGTGTTGGTGTCCATCGTGAACGAGGTGAGCCCGTCGACGTCCGCGGGAGTCAGCCCGGCGTCGGCAATCGCGGCGCTGACCGCCTCGGCGGCGAGCCGCAGTTCGCTGCGCCCGGAATCCTTGGAGAAGTCGGTCGCACCGATGCCGACAATGGCTGCCCTCCCTGAAAGATTACTGCCGGACAATTCGCTCATTCGGACACTCCATTCATGACCAGGGTGACCTTCGACGTGATGTGGTCACCGAGGCTGTCCTTGCCGACGACATCGACCGTGATCAGGCCGTCCTCGTCGATGGACGCGACGGTCCCGTTCAGGACCAGGGTGTCGTATGCGTACCAGGGGACGCCGAGACGCAGCTTGATCGACTTGATCACCGCGCGCGGACCGGCCCAGTCGGTGATGAACCGCTGCACCAAACCGGTGTCGGTCAGGATGTTGGCGAAGATGTTCTTCGACCCGCGCTGACGCGCCAGGTCCATATCATGGTGCACGTCCTGAAAGTCCCTGGTGGCCAGGGCAGTCGACACGATGAACGTCGGATCGGCGTAGATCGACTGGGTGGGGAGGGTCTCGCCCACCGAGAACTGGAGGGTAGAGGTCATGATGGCTCCTCGATCGGTCGCCACGCGTACAGCGTCCACGGCTTCTGGTCGGTCTCCTCATCACCGGGCAGATCGAGGAACTCGACCTGCACGCGCTGACCGATCTTGACGTCCGCGGAGTCGATGCCGCGCAGCTCGCCGAGCATGCGCACGCCCTCGTCGAGTTCGACGAGCGCCACCACGAACGGCACCGATCGGCCCGGCACCTTGGGCGCGTGGTGCACCACGAAGCTGAAAACCGTTCCGGTACCGGCAGCGACGACGTAATCGGTCTGCTCGGACTTGTCCTTCCACAGCGCAGGCACCGGCGGGTGCGCCAGCGTGCCGTCCGGTCGCTGCTGCAGCCGAAGCTCATGGGCGGCAACGCCGTCCCAGAAGAACGCGGTGTCCTGCGAGGCCGACGGACGCAGCATCCGCGACGGATCGAGATCGTCGAGCGGCGCACCGAGGCTGGAGGACGCTTCGGTCCTCGGTTCCGCCACAGGCTCCTTGGCGCGTGGCGCGAACTTGAGGATGCGGAACATCATCTCGGCCACGACCTCGTCGGTGCCGGCAATCTTCCAGATGCTGCGCGTGGTGAAGAACCAGCCCTCGCCGAGGCCCGTCTTCTTCGGGCCCACAACATCTTCGAGGACGGTCTCGATCGAAACCTCTTCGTCCGGACGCAGGTAACGGTGGTAGACCTGATCGTTGTTGGTCGCCACCACCGAGGTGTAGCCGGCCTCGTTCAACAGGTCGGTCATCCGGCCGAGCGGGTCATCCTCGGCACGCGTGGCTCCGAGGCCACGCATCGTCCACACCTGCGCCATCGCGGGCGGCGCAACGATTCCGCCGTGACCGGCCGCAATGGCCGCGGCCTCGTCGACATAGATCGGGTTGTCGTCGCGCATGGCCTCGAGCCAGGTACGGATCATCGGCATGTTCACCGGATCGCGCCCGGTGCGCGGTTTGCTCGCGCCGTTGTCGCGGATCTTCTGCGACTCGGCGAGAATCATTTCGGATTTGGCGTCCGCTTCGGCCTCCGGGGTCGCCGTCATCGCGGAACCTTCGGCAGATTCAGGCCGACCATGGCGATGAGCTCACGCATGACCTCGTTGACGCCACCACCGAAGGTGATGACCAGGTTGCGCTTGGCCTGCTTGTCGAGCCAGTCCGCGAGCTGCGCGGTTTCCGGATCGGTGGGATCGCCGTGGCGACCGATGATCTCGGCGATCAGTCGGCCGACGTGCTGAATGCGCTCGGTTGAGTACACCTTCGTCGCGGAAGCGTCGGCCACGTCGACGTCGCCGACGGCGGAGGCGACCTGCCAGTTCAGCAGCTCGTTCACCCGGTACAGCGCGAACAACTCGCCGAGCGTGCGTTGCACGTCCGGCTCGCCGAGCAGGTCACGGGCGGCCGCCCAGGAGCGCAGGGTGTCGTACAGGCCGCCGATGCGGCCCGCGGGACCGAGCATGACGCGCTCGTGGTTGAGCTGCGTGGTGATCAGGCGCCAGCCCGCGTTCTCTTCGCCGACAAGCATGTTCGCCGGAACCCGGACATCCGAGTAGTACGTCGCGTTGACGTGGTGGGCGCCATCCGCGGTGATGATCGGCGTCCACGAGTAGCCCGGATCGGTGGTGTCCACGATCAGAATCGAGATGCCCTTGTGCCGGGAATCGGCCGCGCCGGTGCGGACCGCGAGCCAGATGTAATCGGCATCGTGGCCGCCCGTGGTGAAGATCTTCTGGCCGTTGATGATGAAGTCGCCGTTGGCATCACGGACCGCGGTGGTACGCAGCGCCGCCAGGTCGGTGCCGGCCTCGGGCTCGCTGTAGCCGATCGCGAAATGCACTTCACCGGCGAGGATCGCGGGCAGGAACTTCTTCTTCTGCTCTTCGGTGCCGTACCTCTGCAGCGTCGGGCCGACCGTCTGCAGCGTGACCGATGGAAGCGGGATGTCGGCGCGGGACGCCTCGTTCACGAAGATCTGCTGTTCGATCTCGCCGAAGCCGAGGCCGCCGAACTCCTTCGGCCAGCCGACGCCGAGCCGACCGTCGCTACCCATCCGGCGAATCACTTCGCGGTAGGTGGGGCCGTGCCGCTCGGTCATCATGATCTCGGCCTCGGCCGGGCTGATCAGCTCCGAGAAGTACTTGCGCAGTTCGACCTGGAGTGCCTTCTGCTCGTCGGTCAGATCGATGAACATTGCGCCCCCAGAAGGTCGAGACGGTAGGCCGCGCCACCGACGAGGCGGGCGAGGTCCTTGCCTTGCGAGAAGTACCGGTGCATCGGGTAGGTGATATCCACACCGATACCGCCGTGCAGGTGATGACACACCTGCAGCGCGGTGGGCGCCTCGGCGGCCACCCAGTAACCGAGCACGTTCAGGTCGGAATCCGCATCGCGACCGGTACCGAGCCGCCACGACGCAGCGATCGATGAAACGTTCAGGGTGCGGGAGGTGACGTAGACGTCCGCGATCTGCTGTGCCACCGCCTGGAACGTGGCCAACGGCTTGCCGAACTGGTGCCGCGTGCGCAGGTGCTCGGCGGTCAGTTCGGCTGCGCCGGAGAGCAATCCGTCGGCTGTCGCACCGATGCAGGCCACCGCGTAGCGGTACAGCACGGCGGGCTCACCGGTCAGCAGCCGCGTCCGCGGAATCCGGACGCCGGACAGCTCCACCGCGTACTCCGGCGTGCCGGCCGAGGTCGGCGCCTTGGTCAGCGTCACGCCGTCCGCATCGGGCGCGACGAGCGCGATACCCGCGTCGGTCGGCACCAGGATGGCGATGGCCTCCTTCGCGTAGGGCACGCCGATCTTCTTGCCCTCGATGACGACGGTGTCGCCGTCGAGCGTCGCGGTGGTGGCGGGCGCAGAGCCGAGCGGACGGCTCGGCTCGGCCAGCGCGGCGGTCAGGATCGCGCCCTCGGCAACCTTGGGCAGGATTTCCGCCTGCAGGTCCGCATCGGCAAGTTCGAGCAGGGGCAGTACTCCGAACCCGAGCGTGGCCAGCGCCGGTGTCGCGACGGCCTTGCGGCCGAGCTCACCGAGCAGGGTCACCACTTCGGCGAGTCCCTGATCGTCGCCGCCGAAGCGCTCGGGCAGCGGCAGCGCCAGCAACCCATTTTCCGCGAGTCGGTGCCACGTCCCAACGCTGTAGCCGGCGCCGGGATCGGGCTCGGATTCGCGGCTCAACAGTGCCTGATGGTGATCCGCTTCGCGGCTCAACAGCGCCGTGACAACCTCGGCCACGGCATCGCAGGTCTTCTCTCTGGAAAAGTCCACGCTGCCTCGTTTTCATATTAGAACGTGTTCTAGTTGTATCAACTCGTCCGGCGACGCCGGAAACCAACCCTCGGTCGACGGTGCCGGAGCTAACCTCGCGGCAGTCCGAGAATTCGTTCCGCGGCGACGGTGAGCAGAATCTGAGTGGTCCCGCCGGCAATCGACAGGCAGCGGGTGACCAGGAACTCACGCGCAGGACCGTCGTCGAGCACGCCCTCCACGCCGGCCACCTCGAACGCGAACTCGGCGATGCCTTGGCGCTGCTGCACGCCGAGCAGTTTGCGCACGCTCGATTCGGGACCGGGATCCTGCCCCTCGAGCGAGCGGATCGCGGTACGCAGGTCGAGCAGCGAGCCCACGATGGAGTTGGCGATCAGCGAACCGAGCTTGTCGTTGGCGACGGCGTCGTCCACGGGCGTGGCCTCGACGAGTTCCTCGATCGACTTGTCCAGCAGGGACCCGCCGCCGATCGCGACGCGCTCGTTGGCGAGCGTGGTGTTGGCCAGCTTCCAACCATCGTCGATGGTGCCGACCAAACAATCGTCGGGCACGAACACATCATCGAGGAAGACCTCGTTGAACCGTGGCTCGCCGATGATCTCCAGCAGGGGGCGGATGTCGACACCCGGGCTGCGCATATCGACCACGAAGTAGCTGATGCCGCGGTGCTTCGGGGCGTCCGGGTTGGTGCGGGCCAGGCAGATGCCCCAGTCCGATTCCTGCGCCTTCGAGGTCCACACCTTCTGCCCCTGCAGCTTCCAGCCACCCTCGACCTTGGTGGCGGAGGTACGCAGCGCGGCGAGGTCCGAGCCGGCGCCCGGCTCACTGAACAGCTGGCACCAGTTCAATTCGCCGCGCAGGGTCGGCATGGCGAAGCGCTCGATCTGCTCGGGCGTGCCGTGCTCGAGGATGGTCGGCACCGCCCACCAGCCGATGATCAGGTCCGGGCGCGCGACGCCGACGCGGTCCAACTCTTCGGCGATCAGCAGTTGCTCGGCAGCATCGGCCGCGCGGCCGTACGGCTTCGGCCAGTGCGCGGCAAGCAGACCCGATTCGGCGAGCGGGACGCGACGCTCGTCCGCGGGGAGCGCGGCGATCTTTTCCGCTTCGGCCACTATCTCGTCGCGCAGATCGGTGTACTCGCTCAGGTCGATGTTCGAGCCGCGCCGGGCACCCGCGCGGGTGAGCTCGACAACCCGGGCACGCCACTTGGGGCCACCGCCGAGCAGCTGACGCAGCGTGCCGGCGCGGCGCAGGTACAGATGCGCATCGTGTTCCCAGGTGAAGCCGATGCCGCCGAGCACCTGAATGCAGTCCTTGGCCGTTTCGACCGCGTCGTCCAGCGCCACCGCACCCGCCACCGCGGCCGCAATCGGCAGATCGCCGCCGCCCTTGGCGGCCGGATCCAGTGCCTCTTCGGCGGCAACGGCCGCGTCCCACGCGACCGCGCGGATGCGCTCGACGCGGGTCAACATCTGCGCGCAAATGTGCTTGACGGCCTGGAAGGAGCCGATCTTCTTGCCGAACTGCTCGCGCACCTTGGCGTACTCGACGGCTGTCTCCAGGCACCACCCGGCGATGCCGGCGGCCTCCGCGGCGGCGAGCGCGACGGCGAGGTTGCGCGGCACGTCCGCGTCCAGTCCGGTGAGCACGCGGTCCGCGTCGACGTGCACCTCGGCCAACGAGACCCGGGCGAGCGGAACTCCGTGATCGAGGCCCTGCACCGCAGTCAGGATCAATCCTGGCGCACCGGCGTCAACGAGGCACCACACCGTCGTGTCGTCGACGAGGACGGGCAGCAACACTGCCGTCGAATCGGTCGCACCGAGCACCAGGCCGGCGTCACCGGAGACGGACACGCCGGAGTCGTCCGCATGTCCCGGCACCGGATCGGCACTGAGCGCGACGGCGCAGGCGAGTTTCCCGTCGGAGATTTCGGGCCCGAACCGTTGCGCCGCGGCCGACTCGCCCGCTTCGTGCCTGCCAACCAGCAGGCCGGCGAGGGCCGTACCGAGCACCGGTCCACCGACCAGATTCCTGGCGGATTCCTCTATCATCACGGCGAGGTCGAGCACCGTTCCGTCGACGCCGCCGGATACCTCGGGCAGTGCAACGGAGAACAGCCCAAGCCCCGCGAGACCGGGCCACAATGCCTGCCAGGAGTCGACACCGCCGTCGCGTTGCGTTGCAATCGGGTGGGCCGAACGCGCCCACGCCCTGATGGATTGCTGCACCGCTTTCTGCTCGTCAGTGGTGGCTGTTGTCACAGCTTCGGCCCCTTTTCGATGATGACACCCACACGTAGAACGTGTTCTAATGTGAACCGAAAGTCAAGTGCAAACCGAAACGAGAACGAGGCACCAGTCGATGGCAAGTTCCTCCCGTACGCCAAGCACGGGCAACGGCGCTGTCACCACCCTCAGCGACGACGATTTGAGTTCCACCGCCCAGCGCGAGCGACGCAAGCGCATTCTCGACGCGACGTTGGCCTTGGCGTCCAAGGGTGGCTACGAAGCCGTACAGATGCGCGCGGTCGCCGAACGCGCCGACGTTGCCGTCGGCACGCTGTACCGCTACTTCCCGTCCAAAGTTCATCTGCTCGTTTCGGCACTGGCGCGGGAATTCGAACGGATCGAAAGCAAACGACGCCCGTCCACCGACGGCTCCCCGCGCGAGCGCATGCAGCAGTTGCTCGCGCAGATCACCCGCTCGATGCAACGCGACCCGCTGCTCACCGAGGCGATGACGCGGGCATTCATGTTCGCCGACGCATCGGCCGCCGCCGAAGTCGACCGGGTCGGCAAGGTGATGGACCGCCTCTTCGCGCGCGCGATGAACGACGGCGACCCCACCGAGGAACAGCTCGCGATTGCCCGCGTGATCAGCGACGTGTGGCTGTCGAACCTGGTCGCATGGCTCACCCGCCGGTCGTCGGCCACCGACGTCGCCGCCCGCCTCGAACTCACCGTCGACCTGCTGCTCGGCGACCGCCGCACTATCTGACCTGCTTGCCGGACGTGCCGCAGATGTGATCAGCGCGACTCCGGATGCCCGGGAGTCCGGTCGAGACCGCGCCGATCGCATACCGTTTGCAGCGTGAGTGCACAGGATCTCGACATCGACTTGCGGCGCGCCCTGACCGTGGTGGCGCGCACCCCGCGTCTGCTCGTCGCCTCGGACTACGACGGCACGATGGCGCCGATCGTCTCCGACCCCGCGAAGGCGTTCCCGAACTCCGCGTCGGTGCGAGCGCTGCGCGCGCTCGCCGGCCTGACCTACACCACGGCGGCGGTGATCTCCGGGCGCGCGCTGCGGGACCTGGCCACGCTGTCCAGGCTGCCCGCGGAAGTGCATCTCGTCGGCAGCCACGGCTCGGAGTTCGAGGTCGGCTTCCTGCACGCCATCGACAGTGACGCGAAAATCCTGTTGGAGGACCTGACCAAGGAGCTGGCGTCGATCGCCGCCGAGAGCGCCGGCGTCACCATCGAGACGAAGCCGGCAAGCGTCGCACTGCACGTGCGCAACGCCGAAGAATCGGTCGGCGAGCAGGCACTCGTCCGCGTCCGGCACGGCGCCGCGACCTGGACCGGGGTACAGGTCACCGAGGGCAAGGCCGTGATCGAGCTGGCGGTAATCTCCACCGACAAGGGCGACGCGCTCGACATTCTGCGCCACGAGGGATCGGCCAGCGCGGCGGTCTTCCTCGGCGACGACGTCACCGACGAGAAGGTCTTCGTCCGACTGCACGGCCCAGACGTCGGAATCAAGGTCGGTGGCGGCGACAGCGCGGCGCAGTACCGCGTCGAGTCCACCGATGATGTGGCTACCGCCCTCGCGTTTCTCTACGAGGAGCGGCGCACCTGGCTGGCGGGAGCGAGCGCACCGCCGATCGAGCGGTTGACGATGCTGGCGAGCCCGCGTTCGGTGGCCCTGCTGACCCCGGACGCAACCCTCACCTGGCTGTGCCACCCCGAGCCGGATTCGGGCGCGGTGTTCGCGCATCTGCTCGGCGGCACCGAGGCAGGACATTTCAGCATCGGTCCGCAGCGCGAGTCGCTGCCGCTGTCGCAGCGCTACCTCGACGGCACCATGACGGTCGAAACCCGTTGGGCCGCATTGTCGGTCATCGACTATCTGCCACACGACGTGGCACCGGAACGCACCGACGTCACGCGGGTGATTCGCGGCAGCGCCAAGGCCGTGGTGACCTTCGCGCCGCGACCCGAGTTCGGCCAGGCGCAGGTGCAGATCGAGCCGGAGACGTACGGGCTGCGGGTGTACGGCACGAACGAGCCCATGGTGTTGCGCTCCCCCGGGGTGCATTGGGACATCACCAGCGACGGTATGCAGCAGACCGCCTACGCCGTGGTCGATCCGAGCGACGGTCCGATCGTGCTGGAGTTGCGCTGCGGAACATGGGATCTCGCGCCCGCCACTCGCGACGAGACCGAGCGCCGCGAGATCGCCGAGACGTATTGGTCGAGTTGGGTGCGCGGACTCGAACTGCCGCAGGTGAAGCCGGACCTGATGAAGCGTTCGGCGCTGACCCTGCGCGGCCTGGTGCACGAGCCGTCCGGGTCGATCCTCGCGGCCGCGACCACCTCGCTGCCGGAGGACGTCGGCGGCGTGCGCAACTGGGACTACCGCTACTGCTGGCTGCGTGACGCCGCACTGACCGCGACGTCGCTGGTCTCGCTCGGTTCGCTCGGCGAGGCGGAGGCCTACCTCGACTGGGTGCACGGGGTGCTGGAAACGCTGCCCGGCCCGGAGCGGCTACACCCGCTTTACACGATCTACGGTCAGGGCCTGCCGCCCGAAGCCGTGCTCGACCAGCTGCCCGGATATGCCGGCTCGCGGCCGGTCCGGGTCGGCAATGCGGCGAACACACAGGTGCAGCTCGACGTGTTCGGTCCGATCGTCGCGCTCATCTCCGATCTCGCGCACGGCCGGGAGCGCAAGGGCGTCACCGATCCCGCCGAGATCCTGCCGGACCGCGACTGGGAACTGGTGTGTGCGATGGTGGCCGCGGTGCAGCGGCGCTGGCACGAGCCCGATCACGGCATCTGGGAGATCCGCGACAATCCGCGCCACCACGTCTACTCCAAGGTGATGGGCTGGCTGACGCTCGACCGGGCGCTGACGCTGGCGGCGAGCTTCGACCGGACCGCCGAGCCGGAGTGGCCCGTGCTGCGCGAAGAAATCGCCACCGAGGTGCTGGAGAAGGGCTGGAACGCCGACGTCGAGTCGTTCACCGCGGCCTACGACGGCACCGACCTCGACGCCGCCAGCTTGCACATCGGGCTGAGCGGTTTGATCGCACCCGACGACCCGCGATTCGTCGCGACCGTGCTCGCGACCGAAGCGGAGCTGCGCAGCGGATCCACGGTGTACCGGTACCACCACGACGACGGCCTGCCCGGCGGCGAGGGCGGCTTCCACCTGTGTGCCGCCTGGCTGGTCGAGGCGTACCTGCTGATCGGCAGACGCAACGATGCCGAGGCCCTGTTCACCCAGCTCGTCAACGCGGCCGGCCCAACCGGACTGCTCAGCGAGGAGTACGACCCGGTCGCGGAACGATCGCTCGGCAACCACCCCCAGGCCTACAGCCACCTCGGCCTGCTGCGCTGCGCGCAGTTGCTCAGCGTGAGGTAGACGCCCGAGTCCCAGATACTGGGCGCGTCCCACATTGTGAACGGAAGATCCGGTGCGCTCAGCGGAGTGAACGGAATCGTTCACTCCGCTGAGCGCACCAAAAGTTCCATTCACTATGTGGGATTGGTGCGCGATTTCGTCGGCGCGCCCACCGGCGCTAAGCTCAATGGAAATCATTTCCATTAAGTCACGGAGTCGTTATGCCCGCTCGCTCACGCCGCTCGGCCGTCGCGATCGTCGCGGCCGCGCTGCTCATGACCGTGGGCTTGACCGGCTGCGCGGGCGACAGTGACGACGGCCGCATTCACGTGGTCGCGTCGACGAACGTGTGGGGCAGCGTCGCCGAGGCGGTGGCCGGGCCCGATGCCGAGGTGACGTCGATCATCGACGACCCGAGCGCCGATCCGCATTCGTACGAGTCGAGCCCCGCCGACGCGGCCGCCGTCATCGATGCGGATCTGGTCGTATTCAACGGCGGCGGTTACGACGAGTTCATCGAGAAGATTCTCGACAGCGAGCCGGACAAACCCACCATCGAGGCATTCGCCGCGCTCGCCTCCTCCGACGCGACGGACTCGCACGAGGGCCACGACAACAGCTCGGTCAACGAGCACGTCTGGTACGACATGCCGACGGTGCAAGCCGTCGCCGAACAGATCGCCGACAAGCTCGCCGACCTCGATCCCGATCGAGCAGCCGACTTCCATTCACGCGCCGCATCGTTCGCGGGACAACTCTACGGTGTCACCGCGATCACCGCGCAGATCGCGACGCAGCATCCCGGCGCACCGGTCGTGCAGTCCGAGCCGATCGCCTACTACCTCCTCCAAGCAGCGGGCGCACAGGACGTCACGCCGCAGGACCTGGAGAACGCGATCGAGGAGGGCACCGACCCGTCGCCGAACGCCGTCGCGCAAACCCGCGATCTGCTGGCGAGCAGTTCCGTCCGCGCGTTGCTCTGGAATTCGCAAACCCAGGACAAGTTGACCGAAGAGTTCCGGAAAGTAGCGCAGGACAACGGTATCCCGGTCGTCGCAGTCAGCGAGACGTTGCCGGAAGGCACCGACTTCGCCACCTGGCAGACCGACAACGCGCAGCACCTCGCCGACGCACTCGGACAACCCCGATGACCCCGGCCGCGCAAACCCGCACGCCCGCAGTCTCGTTGCAGAACGCGCGGCTCGCGTTCGGTGAGCGCACGTTGTGGCGCGACCTGCAACTCGACGTGGCACCGGGGGAATTCGTCGCGGTGCTCGGCCCGAACGGGTCGGGAAAGACTTCCCTGCTCAAGGTGCTGCTCGGGCAGCTGAACCTGAGCGACGGCACCGCGCAGGTCGCGGGAAGGTCGGCGCGGGCAGGCAATTCCGATGTCGGCTATATCCCGCAGCAGAAGTCGCTCGACGCCGGTGTTCCGCTGCGCGGGCGCGACCTGGTCGGCCTCGGGGTGGACGGCCACCAATGGGGTATCGGACTACGCAACCGAGCGCGACGGCGTCGCATCGTGGACGAAGTCCTCGACGAGGTCGGCGCCCAACATTTCGCGGACGCGCCGCTGGGCACGCTTTCCGGTGGCGAACAGCAGCGGTTGCGCGTGGCGCAATCCCTCGTCGGGGATCCGAAGGTGCTGCTGTGCGACGAACCGCTGCTGTCCCTCGACCTGGCCAACCAGCAACTCGTGTCCGGACTGATCGAGCGGCGCAGACGCACCTACGACACCGCGGTGCTGTTCGTGACCCACGAGATCAACCCGATCCTGCCGATGGTCGACCGCGTCGTCTACATCGTCGACGGGAAGTTCCGCATCGGGCACCCGCGTGAGGTGATGACCTCCCAGGTGCTTTCGGAGCTGTATCAAACCGATGTGGACGTGTTGCACGTCCGCGGCCGGCTCATCGTGGTCGGCACCGGCGACGCCGTCGACGCACTCGGCTCGACCGGGGACCATCATCCTGGGGAGGATCACTGATGAGCGACCGACTCGGCGACGTCTTCTCCAAGATGTTCGACTTCAACACCACCGCGCACCTGCTGTCCTACGGCTTCGTGCAACAGGCCCTCGTCGCGGCGGCGATTCTCGGACTACTCGCCGGGGTGCTCGGTCCACTGATCATCAGCAGACAAATGTCGTTCGCGGTGCACGGCATCAGCGAACTCTCGCTCACCGGCGCGTCCGCGGCACTGCTCGCCGGGATCAGCGTCGGCCTCGGCGCTGTACTCGGCTCGGTCGTCGCCGCGGTGGTGTTCGGGTTGCTCGGTAGCCGTGCCCGCGAACGTGATTCGGTGATCGGCGTCGTGATCTCCTTCGGTCTCGGTCTGTCCGTGCTGTTCCTGTGGCTGTACCCGGGCCGCACCGGCACCAGCTTCGCGCTGCTCGTCGGGCAGATCGTCGGGGTCGGCAACAGCGGTCTCAACTTGCTGCTCGGCTGCTCGATCGTGGTGCTCATCGTGCTCGCACTCGTCTACCGCCCCTTGTTGTTCGCCTCCACCGACCCCGAAGTGGCGATGGCGCGCGGTGTTCCGGTGCATCGGCTGACGATCGTCTTCGCCGTACTCGTCGGCGTGGCCGCGGCCCTCGGCGTGCAGATCGTCGGTGCACTGCTCGTCCTCGCGCTGCTCATCACCCCGGCAGCGGCCGCCGCGCGGGTCACCGCCAACCCGCTGCGCGCGACACTGCTCTCGATCGCGTTCGCCGAACTCGCTGCGGTCGGCGGCATCCTGCTCTCGCTCGCCCCCGGGGTGCCGGTGTCGAGTTTCGTCACCGCGATCGCGTTCGTGATCTACCTGGTGTGCCGGTTCATCGGCTCGCGGCGCGAGCGCTCCGCCGGTCGCAAGCCGGCCGTCGCGGCCTGACGCGAGCCCCGCCGGCCGGGCTGCCGCGACGTCTACGATCGCCGATATGAGTCGGTGGCAGTTCTGGATCGATCGCGGCGGCACCTTCACCGATATCGTGGCCCGCCGGCCGGACGGCCGACTCCGCACGCACAAGCTGCTCTCGGAGAACCCGGGCCGCTACAAGGACGCGGCCGTCGCAGGTATCCGGGAGCTGCTCGAGGTGGACGAGAACACCCCGGTCCCGGCCCATCTGGTCGAGGTGGTCCGGATGGGCACCACCGTGGCGACCAACGCGCTGCTGGAACGCAAGGGCGAGCGCACGACGCTGGTGATCACCCGCGGGTTCGGCGACGCCCTGCGCATCGGCTACCAGAATCGGCCGCGCATCTTCGACCGGCATATCGTCCTGCCGGAACCGCTGTACGAGAACGTGATCGAGGTCGACGAGCGGGTCACTGCCGACGGGACGGTGCTGCGCGAGCCCGAACTCGACGCGGTTCGGGAGGCGCTCGAAGCCGCTCGCTCCGACGGCGTCACCGCGGTGGCGGTGGTCTGCATGCACAGCCACCTGTACCCCGCGCACGAGGAGGCGGTCGGCCGGGTCGTGACGGACCTCGGCTTCACGCAGGTGTCGCGATCGGCCGAGGTCAGTCCGCTGATGAAGCTCGTCCCGCGCGGTGACACCGCGGTCGTGGACGCCTATCTCTCGCCCGTACTGCGCCGCTACGTGCGTCAGGTCGCCGACGAACTCGCGGGCACCGACGACGGTGACAACCGCCCGGGCCGGGCAGACGATGCGGTGCCGCTGATGTTCATGCAATCCAACGGCGGCCTGGCCGCCGCGGAGCATTTCCGCGGCAAGGACGCGATCCTGTCCGGACCGGCCGGCGGCATCGTCGGCATGGTGCGGATGTCGGAACTTGCCGGCTTCGACCGGGTGATCGGCTTCGACATGGGCGGCACCTCGACCGATGTGTCGCACTACGCCGGCCAGTACGAGCGGGTCTTCGACGCCCAGGTCGGCGGGGTGCGGCTGCGCGCACCGATGATGGACATTCACACCGTCGCAGCTGGTGGCGGGTCGATCCTGCACTTCGACGGCAGCCGCTACCGGGTGGGCCCAGATTCGGCCGGCGCCGATCCGGGGCCGGCGAGCTACCGTCGCGGTGGACCGCTGACGGTGACCGACGCCAACGTCATGCTCGGCCGCGTCCAGCCGGACTTCTTTCCGAACGTGTTCGGCGAAAGCGGGGACGATGCGCTCGATGCGGACGTGGTGCGCGAGAAGTTCGACGCGCTGGCCGGCGAGATCCGTGCGCAGACCGGCGACGAACGCACCCCCGAGCAGGTGGCCGAGGGGTTCCTACGCATCGCGGTGGCGAACATGGCGAACGCGGTGAAGAAGATCTCGGTGCAGAAGGGACACGACGTCACCAGATACGCCCTCACCACCTTCGGTGGCGCGGGAGGCCAACATGCCTGCGCGGTGGCCGATTCGCTCGGCATGGACACGGTGCTCGTTCCCCCGATGGCCGGCGTGCTTTCCGCGCTCGGCATCGGCCTCGCGGACACCACAGCAATGCGCGAGCAGTCCGTGGAGACACGCCTGCACCCCTCCTCGATGTCGGAGATCGAGTCCGTGGCCGACGATCTCGCCGAGGCAACCCGCACCGAGCTGCGTGACGAGCAGGTGCCCGACGAGCGAATCACGGTGACGCGCCGCGCCCATGTCCGTTACGACGGCACCGACACCGCAGTGCAGGTCGAACTCGGCGCGCACGACGACATGGTCGCCGCATTCGAGGAATCGCACCGGCGCACGTACTCGTTCCTGATGGACCGGCCGATGGTGGTGGAAGCACTCTCCGTCGAGGCAACCGGGCGGACCGACGCACCCGACCTCGCTCATCTCGGCGATGACATTGCGGCGCAAGATGTTCCCGATCGCTCGGTGCGGATGTTCGTCGACGGCGGTTGGCGCGATGTGCAGTGCGTGGCCCGCGAAGGACTCGCGCCCGACGCGACGATCACCGGTCCCGCGATTCTCACCGAAGCCAACTCGACCACAGTGGTGGACAGGGGCTGGCGGGCACACGTCACCGAGGCCGGCCATCTGCTCATCGAGCGGGTCGCGCCGCGCGAGGTGGCCAATGCCGGCACCGAGGCCGATCCGGTGCTGCTCGAGATCTTCAACAACCTGTTCATGTCGGTAGCCGAACAAATGGGCTCCCGACTGGAATCCACTTCGCAATCGGTGAATATCAAGGAGCGCCTGGACTTTTCCTGCGCGATCTTCGACCAGGACGGCAACCTCATCGCCAATGCACCCCATATTCCGGTGCATCTCGGCTCGATGGGGCCCAGCGTCAAGGAGGTCATCACCCGCCGCGCCGCCGACGACCGCGGCGTACGGCGCGGCGACGTGTACGCGGTGAACGATCCATTCCACGGCGGCACGCACCTGCCCGATATCACGGTCATCACCCCGGTGCTCGGATCCGATGGCGACGACCTGCTGTTCTGGGTCGCCTCGCGCGGTCATCATGCCGAGATCGGTGGATTGACACCGGGTTCCATGCCCGCACACAGCCGCAATGTCGAGGAGGAAGGTGTGCTGTTCGACAACTGGCTGCTCGTCGGGGAGGGCGAATTCCGCGAGGACGAGACCGTCGAACTACTCACCGGCGCGGCGTATCCGTCCCGCAACCCGCGAACCAACATCGCCGACCTGCGCGCGCAGATCTCGGCGAACCAGAAGGGTGTCGACGAACTGGGCAAGATGGTCGAACAGTACGGCCTCGATGTGGTCCATGCCTATATGGCGCATGTTCGCCGCAATGCCGAAGAGTCGGTGCGACGCGTGATCGATACGCTGCAGCCGGGCGAGTTCCGCTACGAGATGGACTCGGGCGCGGCGATTTCCGTGCAGATCGGGATCGATCGCGAGAAGCGTACGGCGACAATCGACTTCACCGGCACCTCGGCACAGCTGGACACGAACTACAACGCCCCCTCGTCGGTGGCGAATGCCGCTGTGCTGTACGTGTTCCGCACACTCGTGGCCGACGACATCCCGCTCAACGACGGCTGCCTCGAACCCATCGAGATCGTCCTGCCGCCACACTCGATGCTCTCACCCGAGTACCCGGCCGCTGTGGTAGCAGGCAACGTGGAGACCTCACAGGCGATCACCGGCGCGCTGTACGGCGCGCTGGGGGTGCAGGCGGAGGGCGCCGGGACGATGAACAACCTCACCTTCGGCAACGACGATCATCAGTACTACGAGACGGTGAGTTCCGGCTCGGGCGCAGGCGACGGTTTCGACGGCACGCCGGTGGTGCAGACGCATATGACCAATTCGCGGCTCACCGACCCGGAGGTGCTCGAGTGGCGGTTGCCGGTGCTGCTGGAGGAGTTCGCGATCCGGCGCGGCAGCGGGGGCGCGGGTCGGTGGCACGGCGGCGACGGTGCGGTGCGGCGGCTGCGGTTCACCGAGCCGGTGACGGTGAGCATGCTGTCCAACAACCGCCGTAATGCGCCGTACGGGATGGCCGGCGGGAGCCCGGGCGAACGGGGCCGCAACGAGGTACACCGCGCAGGCGGCAGCGTCGAGGAAATGGGCGGCTCGGACTCGGTCGACCTTGCGGTCGACGACGTGCTGGTCGTGCACACGCCGGGCGGCGGCGGGTACGGCAAACCGGCTGACGGTACGAACGGTTCGTGAAACGCTGCCGCGGCGACGTCGCAGCGGTAGTCTCTGCGGCAACCCCTGATCGGAGGCGTTCGTGGCAGGACGATTCTCGGCAACCGTGGATATCGACCGGCCGATCGACGAGGTGTTCGGTTTCCTCGCCGCCGGCGTGAACGACAAGAAGTTCAGCCCCCGTGTCCAGGAGATCACCAAAACCACCGACGGGCCGCCCGGCGTCGGCACCGTCTTCGTCAGCACCGTGAAGGACGCGGGCATGACGACGAAACGCGAATTCGAGTACACCGAGTTCGACGCGCCGACGAAGATTCGCTGGGCCGAGCGGTCGAAGAACGCCATCACCGCGAAATTCGGCGGCTACGACCTCGAGCCAACCGAGAACGGCACCCGGGTCACCATTTTCAACGAGCTCGAGGGCCACGGGCTCGGCAAGCTCCTTGCGCCGCTGGCCCTTCGCGCGGCCCGCAAGGACGGGCCGGCGTTCGGCGAGCGCATCAAGAAGGCGATCGAGAGTACCTAGCAGATTCGGCCCGGCGGTCAGCCGATTCGGCCCGGCGGTCAGCCGATTCGGCCCGGCGGTCAGCCGATTCGGCCCGGCGGTCAGCCGATTCGACGCTGCCGGGCAATCTCGGCGAGCACGACGCCCGCGGCAACCGAGGCGTTGAGTGACTCGACTTGGCCCGCCATCGGAATGGACAGCACGCTGTCACACGTCTCGCGGACCAGCCGGGAAAGTCCCTTGCCCTCGGACCCGACCACGATCACGACCGGGCCGGTGCCTTCGTACTCGTCGAGCGTCGTATCACCGTCGGCGTCGAGGCCGACGATCTGCACGCCCTTCGCCGCCCAATCCTTCAGTGTCCGAGTAAGATTCGTCGCCCGCGCGACCGGAAGCCGGGCAGCGGCACCGGCGCTCGTACGCCAGGCCACCGCGGTGATGCTCGCGCTGCGACGCTGCGGAATCAACACCCCGTGTCCACCGAACGCGGCGACCGAGCGCACCACCGCACCGAGATTGCGCGGGTCGGTGATGTTGTCGAGCGCGACGAGCAGTGCCTGTTCGCCGCTGGCCTGCGCGCCGGCGAACAGGTCGTCGGGATGTGCGTACCGGTAGGGCGGAACCTGCAGAGCCACACCCTGATGCAGACCGTTCGAGCTCATCCGATCCAGGTCGGTGCGCGGCACCTCAAGAATCGCAATACCGGCGTTCGCCGCGATCTGCACACTCTCGGTCAACCGTTCGTCACTATCGGTGCCGACGGCGACGTACAGCGCGGTCGCGGGCACTCCCGCGCGCAGGCACTCCACCACCGGATTGCGGCCGAGCACCGTCTCGGGACCGTCGTCGGGCTTGCGGCCGGCCGGGCGGCCGCCGGACCTGTGCCCGGTGTCCTTCGTCGCGGACTTTGTCCGGCGCTGGGCTACGTGTCCCTTGCGCATCTCCGCCGGCGGGGTCGCGCCGCGACCCTCCAGCCCACGGCGGCGCCTGCCGCCGGACCCGACGACCTGCCCCTTCTTCGTGCCACCCTTTCGGATCGCACCCCGCCGCTGCGAGTTTCCGGCCATCAGCGTCCTGACTTCAGGGACCACTCGGGTCCGTTGGGCGTGTCGGTTACTTCGATGCCCGCGGTGCTGAGGCGATCGCGAACCTCGTCGGCGATCGTCCAGTCCTTGTCCTTGCGGGCCTGTTGACGCCGATCCAGCTCGGCGCGGACCAGCACGTCGAGGGCGTCGTGCGCGGCAGTGGCGTCCGCTTCGTCGCGGGCCCAGTGCTCATCGAGCGGATCGACCCCGAGGATCGCCAGCATCCCGCGTACCTGTGCGGCCGCTTCGACCGCGCCCGCGGTGTCGCCGGATTCGAGGGCCTTGTTGCCATTGCGGACGACGGCATGCACCTCGGCGAGCGCCTTCGGCACACCGAGATCGTCATCGAGGGCGTCGGCAAAAGCGTTGGTCCACTTGCCGACCGGCACAGCACCGGCACGCTCGACGACGCGCAACACGAACGATTCGATGCCTTGATACGACTTCGCCGCGACCTCGAGCGCGTTGTCCGAGTACTCCAGCATCGAGCGGTAGTGCGCACTACCGAGATAGAACCGAAGCTCTTGCGGGCGGACCCTTTTCAGCACGTTCGGCACGGATAGCACATTGCCGAGCGATTTCGACATCTTCTCCCCGCCCATGGTGACCCAGCCGTTGTGCAGCCAGAGCCGGGCGAACGGCGAGCCGGCGGCCTTTGCCTGCGCGATCTCGTTCTCGTGATGCGGAAAGACGAGGTCGAGTCCGCCGCAATGGATATCGAACTCCGCCCCGAGGTACGTTTCGGCCATCGCGGAGCATTCCAGGTGCCAACCCGGGCGACCCGGACCCCACGGCGTCTCCCAGGACGGTTCCCCCGGCTTGGTCGCCTTCCACAGCGTGAAGTCGCGCTGATCGCGCTTGCCAGCCCCGGCGCTTTCACCCTGATGGACGTCGTCGAGTTTGTGCCCCGACAGCTTCCCGTAATCGGGGTAGCTGCGCACATTGAAATAGACGTTGCCCTCGGAGGCGTAGGCGTGGCCGTTGTCGATGAGCCGCTGCATCAGCTCGACCATCTTCGGGATCTCGCCCGAGGCACGCGGTTCGTACGAGGGCGGCAGGACGCCGAGCGCGTCGTACGCGCCGTCGAAGGCGCGCTCGTAGGTCATCGCCCATTCCCACCACGGCCGGCCCGCGGCCGCCGACTTGGTGAGCACCTTGTCTTCGATATCGGTGACGTTGCGGATGAACGCCACGTCGTAGTCGTGGGCGAGGAGCCATCGCCGCAGCACGTCGAACGCCACCCCGCTGCGTACGTGGCCGATATGCGGTTCACCCTGCACGGTCGCACCGCACAGATAGATGGAAACGTGGCCTGGGTGCAGCGGGGTGAAGTCGTGCAGCGCCCGCGTCGCGGTATCGAACAGGCGAAGCGTCGTCGCAGCGGGGGAGGTCACGACATGCGATCCTACCTGGACGTTTTGCGCTATCTGCCGGTTGGTCGACCGGTGGCGGTCACCGCGCTGGATCAATCCGATGTGACGTCGGATTGATCATCTGATGTGCGCACGATCAATGCAGTGGCGATCGCCGCGATGCCCTCGCCGCGTCCGGTGAGGCCGAGACCGTCGGTCGTCGTCGCGGACACCGACACGGGCGCACCGACCAGATCGGTGAGTACCTGCTGTGCCTGGGCCCTGCGCGGACCGATCTTTGGCCTGTTCCCGATCACCTGTACCGATGCGTTCCCCACCTTGTAGCCCTGCTCGGCGAGTAACTCGCGTACGTGAGTGAGCATCCCGGCTCCGGTCGCGCCGGACCACTCGGGGCGGTCGGTGCCGAATACCGAGCCGAGATCACCGAGACCGGCCGCAGAGAGCAGTGCGTCACAGAGTGCGTGCACCGCAACGTCGCCGTCGGAGTGACCCGCGCAACCGTCGGCGTCGGCAAAGAGCAGCCCGGCCATCCAGCACGGCCTGCCCGGTTCGATCGGATGGACGTCGGTGCCGATGCCGACCCGCATCAGCCGGTTTTCCCGGCTTGCGCCGCGTGCAGTGCGGCCGCCACCGTGAGGTCGTGCGGCGTGGTGATCTTGAATGCGAGCGGATCACCCGGAATCGCGCGGACGCGGGCGCCGACGCGTTCGACCAGGCCGGCGTCGTCGGTGATGTCGGTTCCGTCGGTGACCGAGGCATACGCCCGGCGGAGCAGCTCGCCGTCGAATCCTTGCGGTGTCTGGACCGCGCGGAGCTCGGATCTGTTCAGCGTTGCGGTGACTCCGCCGAGGAGATCGACGCTCTTGATGGTGTCGGCGACTTCGAGCGCCGGAATGACTGCGGCCCGTCCGGCACGCAGTTCGGTGACGATGCGCGCGATCAGCGCGGGCGGTGTGAGGGCACGGGCGGCGTCGTGTACGAGATAGATTCCGGCCTCCGGTGCTGCGGCGATGCCGGCTCGCACGGAATCGATGCGTTCCGGACCGCCCTCGAGGATGCGGATACCCTCCGGAAGCAATTCGGCCGAGGATTGGACGTGCTCCGGCGGCACGACTACAACCACTTCATCGACCACGCCGGCGGCGAGCAAACCCTCCACCGCAAGCCGGACCATGGGCACACCGTTGATCGGAACGAACGCCTTCGGTGCCGATTCGCCGAGGCGCACTCCACGCCCGGCAGCCGGGACGATCGCTACGACCGGCCCGGCTGTTGAGTACGCCACGTTCAGGAGGCGGCGGCGAGAACCTCGTCGAGGATGACGTCCGCCTTGGCCTCATCCGTGCCTTCGGCCAGCGCCAACTCCCCGACCAGAATCTGGCGCGCCTTCGCCAGCATTCGCTTTTCGCCCGCGGACAGGCCACGATCCTGCTCGCGACGCCAAAGATCGCGCACAACCTCGGCGACCTTGTTCACATCGCCCGAGGCGAGCTTCTCCAGATTCGCCTTGTACCGACGAGACCAGTTGGTCGGCTCCTCGGTGTGCGGCGCGCGCAGCACCTGGAACACTTTGTCGAGGCCTTCCTGGCCGACAACATCACGCACACCGACATATTCGGCATTATCAGCGGGAACGCGAACGGTGAGATCACCCTGCGCAACCTTCAAAACAAGATACTTCTTCTGCTCACCTTTGATGGTGCGAGTCTCGATTGCCTCGATCAGCGCCGCTCCATGATGGGGGTAAACGACGGTGTCTCCGACCTCAAAATTCATCTGTCCCGTGCCCCTTTCGATGTTGCCAGTTTAACACGCGCCTCCGACACCGGCCGAGCATGACTGCAGGTCAGGGGCATGAAGCCGATATCGGAACACTTGACATCCCGACCGATTCGTGCATGTAACAACCATTTGCCGGTTCTGCGGGCATTGCCGCCGCGACCGTTTCGGGCGGTGCCGACCGGCCCGGGCGCTTAGGCTCGACAGGGGACTACTACTCTGCCTAGTGGATGACGACCGGACTCGATGGAGGACAACCCGTGACTGCTCGCATAGCTCGGACCGGCCCGCTTTCGACGCTGGTCCGTCCCGGTCGTCGGGCCGCCGCTGCCGCGGTACTCGTCGCGGGTGGTGCACTCGCCCTCTCGGGATGCGGATCCGGCCAGATTTCGCAGACCGCCACCCAGGTCGCGTCCGTCAACGGAAACTTCGCCAACGTCGGTGACATCTCCCTGCGCAACGTGCACGTGGCCTACCCGAACTCCGATGAGTACACCAACAGCAAGGGCGGCACCGCCGCCCTGGCGTTCGTGGCGATCAATAACAGCCCCGCCACCCCCGACAGGCTGACCAAGCTGTCCACCGATGCCGGCAAGGTGACGATCATTCCGGAAGGTGCAACCGATATCGCGCCGAAGCACGCGCTGATCGCGGAAGCGACGGGCACGACGGTGACGGACGAGGAGCGGACCACCGAAGGCAACACCGCGATCCGCGTCGAGATCAGCGACCTCGAGAAGAATCTCACCCCCGGGCTGACCATTCCGGTGACCTTCGACTTCGAGCAATCCGGCGCGGTCACCGTGCAGGTGCCGGTCGACGCGGGCCCGTACACCCCGCGCCAAGCGTCCGACAAGTCGAGCGCGAACGAGCACCACGAGACCGGTGGCGGCGAGGAAGAGAACGCCCAGGGCGGCGGACACTAACTCCCCCGAACTCGTTCAGCGTGCCCCGGCAATTCTGTCGGGGCATGCTTCTAGGCTGCGGTCCGTGGCCAAACCCAAAGCAAGCTACCGCTGTTCGTCGTGCCAATACGCCGTACCGAAGTGGGTAGGCCGGTGCCCGGAGTGCGGCGAATGGGGTTCGGTCGACGCACTGCCGGTGCGCGCACTCGCCGGGGTTGCCGGCGGCGGCGCCACGCTGTTACCCAGCACTCCGGCCATCCCGATCTCGGCCGTCGATGCGACCGCCTCGCATGCCAAGTCGACCGGGGTCGGTGAACTCGATCGCGTGCTCGGCGGTGGGGTGGTGGCCGGTTCGGTGATCCTGCTGGCCGGCGAACCCGGCGTCGGCAAGTCGACCCTGCTGCTCGAGGTGGTCCACCGGTGGGCCCGCCGGTCACCGCAGGACACCGCGCTGTACGTCACCGGCGAGGAGTCCGCCGGGCAGGTCCGGATGCGCGCCGATCGCACCGGGGCGGTGCACGATCGGGTCTATCTCGCCGCCGAATCCGATCTCGCGACCGTCATCGGACACGTCGAACAGGTGCGCCCGACGCTGCTCGTGGTCGACTCGGTACAAACCATGTGCGCAGCCGATACCGAGGGCGCGGTCGGTGGTGTCACACAGGTCAAGGCGGTCACCGCGACCCTGACCTCGCTCGCCAAAACGACCGGGATCGCAGTGCTGCTCATCGGACATGTGACTAAGGACGGCGCCGTGGCCGGCCCGCGGACTCTCGAGCATCTCGTCGACGTCGTGCTGCAGTTCGAGGGCGATCGGCATTCGACGTTGCGCATGGTGCGTGGGGTGAAGAACCGCTTCGGCGCGGCCGACGAGGTGGGGTGTTTCGAACTGCGCGACGAGGGCATCGCCGAGGTCGCCGATCCGTCGGATCTATTCCTGCATCACCGCAGCGACGCGGTGCCCGGCACCGCGGTCACCGTGACGATGGACGGGAAGCGCGCCCTGCTCGGCGAAGTGCAGGCGCTCGTTACCGATTCCGCTGCGCCGACGCCGCGCCGCGCCGTGAGCGGGCTGGATTCGAGTCGCGTCGCGATGATCCTCGCCGTCCTCGACAGCCGTTGTGGGATAAAGGTTTCCAAACAAGAGGTGTACGTGGCAACAGTGGGGGGCATGCGCGTCACCGAACCGGCAGCCGACCTTGCGACCGCGGTCGCAGTCGCCTCGGCAGTGCAGAATCGCACATTGCCGGTCGGCGTCGTGGTGGTCGGTGAAGTGGGCCTCGCCGGCGAAATCCGCCGCGTCTCGGGCATCTCGCGACGCCTCAGCGAGGCCGTCCGACTCGGTTTCACCCGCGCCCTGGTGCCACCCGATCACGGACCGCTGCCGCCGGGGATCCGGGCGACGCCGGTTTCGACGGTCGCCGACGCACTTGACGCGCTGGTCACGATCGGCTAACCATGCAGGCCTGCCGTTCGGCGTTCGCGGGTGACTCCGAGACCGGATCGGTATTCTCGGTTGCCGGCCGCGCACGGGTCGGGTGACCGCGGGACGGGAGGGTGGATGGACGACGTGAAGTCGTTGACCGGCCTGCGCGACACCATCGCCCGGATCGCTCCCGGTACGAATCTGCGCGAAGGCCTCGAGCGGATCCTGCGTGGACGCACGGGCGCGCTGATCGTGCTCGGCTACGACGAGCAAGTCGAAGCGATGTGCGACGGCGGGTTCGAACTCGATGTCGAGTTCGCACCGACCCGGCTGCGCGAGCTGTCCAAGATGGACGGCGCGGTCGTGCTGTCCTCGGACGGCCAGCGAATCCTGCGTGCGAACGTGCAACTCGTGCCGAACCCGAAAATCCCCACCGTCGAGTCCGGCACCAGGCATCGCGCCGCCGAGCGGACCGCGATCGAAACCGGCTATCCCGTGGTGTCGGTGAGCCAGTCGATGAGCATCGTGAGCGTCTATGTCGGGGGCACGCGGCACGTCATGGCGAGCTCGACCACGATCCTGTCCCGCGCCAACCAGGCCGTCGCCACGCTCGAGCGCTACAAGGCTCGACTCGACGAGGTCACCAGACAGTTGTCGGTCGTCGAGATCGAGGACTTCGTCACGCTGCGCGACGCGTTGACCGTGCTGCTGCGTCTCGAGATGGTCCGTCGAATCTCGATCGAAATCGACCACGACGTACTCGAACTCGGTACCGACGGTCGTCAACTCGCGCTGCAACTCGAAGAACTGGTCGGTGACAACGAGACCGCACGCCAGCTGCTCGCCCGCGATTACCTCGCCGGACCCGAGCCGCCCACGACCGCCGCCGTGGACCAGACCCTGGCAGCGTTGGACGAGCTGACCGATGCCGACCTGCTCGATCCCACCGCGCTCGCGAACGTGCTCGGCTATCCAGGGACCATCGAAACGCTCGACCAGGCGATGACCCCGCGCGGCTACCGGGTGCTCACCCGGGTCCCGCGGGTGCGCTTCACCCAGGTGCAGTCGCTCGTCGGCTCGTTCGGCAACCTGCAGGGCCTGCTCGCCGCGACCGCCGCCGATCTACAGGCCGTCGAGGGGATCGGGCACTACTGGGCGCGGCAGATCCGCGAGGGCTTGTCCCGGCTCGCCGAGTCGAGCATCTCTGGGCCCTACGATTGAGGGCCGTCGGTGGACTTGATTGCGATTCCATTGCGCTGCAATGCTTTCCGAAGCGCCTTGGGCCGTTCCGAGGTCGGTAGCGGCTCGACGAATTCGAATCCGCAGCCCAATGCGGTCGCGCCGCCGTCCGCTTCCTCGCTGTCGCCGACCATGACCGCATCCGCACCCTCGACGCCGAGCCGGTCCAGCGCGGTGCGGAAGATCGCCTCGTCGGGTTTGGTCGCACCGACCTCGTAGGAGAGCACGAACTCGTCGACGTAGCGGTCCCAGCCGCGGGACGTGAACGCCGGGCGCAGGTCGAAGGCGATGTTGCTCACCACCGCAATCCGGATGCCTTGTGCCGACAGCGCGGCGAGCACCTCGCCCGTGTCCGGGTAAGGCGTCCACTCCCCCGGATCGATCAGCCGGTTGTACAACCCGAGCGCCTGTTCACGGTTCGGCACTCCGGAATGCCGGAGGATCTCGAGATAGGCCTTGCGGTGCAACTCCGGATCGAGATCGCGATGGTGCCACGCGTACCGAGCATCCTCGTCGAGATCCACCGACAGCCCAACGGGCTGCGTCATCCGCCGCATGATCTCGGCCTGATGGTGGTAATCGAACGGCGCACCGTCGGCGTGCGTCAGATCACTCGCCCAGCTCTCGTCCTCTTCCAGTCGGAACAGGGTGCCGGAATAGTCGAAAAGCATCGCGCGCACAGCCATTGTTCTCCAGCGTAATCGACACCCGAAGCGCACAACCTCCGCCGCACTCCACATCGAATGAACGGAACCGTTCAGTCGATTAGATCGACTGAACGGTTCCGTTCATTCGGAGGAATGGGGGTGCGCCGTGGGGTGCGGTCAGGCGAGGTTGAACGGTTCCGGGCCGCTACGCAGGGCGCCCAGCTGAGCTATGACGGTGTACGCGCCCGGCGCGACGGGGACGCGCTCCCCGGCGCATTCGGGCTGGGACGTGGTGCCCGACCATTTGACCGTGAATGCCGCCTGCTGGCCCGGGGCGAGGGTGCGCACATCGGGGGTCGCGGCGGGGAAGCAGTCCGAGTTGGACCACAGCCGCTGCGCACCATCGAGCGAGTAGACCAGCACCTGCTGCAGTCCCGCACCGAGATCGCGTTCACACGTCGTGGTCGAAATATTGGTGATGACGATGCCGAACTCGGGTTCCTGACCTGTCTTGTAGGTGGGCTGGGCGATCGTCGCCTTGACCGCAAGCGACGAGTCCGCGCACTGCCCGGCCGGAGTATCGGAGGCAGGCGACGCACTGCCCGACGTCGTCGCGCTGCCGGAGGTGGTCGAACTCCCCGAAGCACCCGAGGTTGTGCTCGTTGCCGACCCCGACGCGGTAGTCGTCGGCGTGGCGGACTCGGAGCTCACGGCAGCGGTGTTCGACGGCTCTTCGTCGCCTCCGCCGACCACCACGAAGAGCCCGATCACCAGAAGGACGACGAAGGTCCCGACACCGATGGCGAGCCAACGTCTGCGCCGGTAGATCTCCGGGGGCAGCGGTCCATTCGAATCAAACACGGTTCTCAAGGTAAGCGGCGCGTCGCTTACCTCGGCTGACCTGCATCGGCGTGTCGGATTTGAACCAGGTCACATAGCCGGGTGCAGCGAAGTGGCCGGGTCGACCGACTCGCCGATGTCACCCACGGTGCTGCGCAGCTGCGCGCGGCCGTCGACGAGCTTGTAGGTCACACCTGCGATCGCACAAGTGCCTGCCGCGATCTTCGCCGCGATGGTCGCCGAACGCTGCATGATCAGCCGCCCGGTCTCGACCACGTGCCGTGCCTCCAGCTCATCCACCGTGGTCAAGCCCTCCCGGCGGCCCATCAGGATCGACGGCGTGACCCGCTCGACCACATCGCGGATGAACCCGCCCGGCACGTCACCGTGGTCGAGCGCGTCGAGGGTCGCCTTGACCGCACCGCAGTGGTCGTGGCCGAGCACAACGACCAGCGGCACATTCAGCACTTCGACGGCGTACTCGATCGAGCCGAGGACCGAGCCGTCCACCACGTGACCGGCGGTGCGCACGACGAACATGTCACCGAGGCCCTGATCGAAGATGATCTCGGCGGCCACCCGGGAATCTCCGCAACCGAACAGCACCGCGGTCGGCTTCTGTGCCTCGACGAGCTTCTCGCGGTCGATGATGCCCTGGCTAGGATGCATGGGCATGCCGGCGACGAAGCGCTCGTTTCCATCACGAAGGGATTTCCACGCGCTGATCGGATTGCTGTTCGGCATGCCGCCATTCTGCACAAGCCCGTCATTACCTGCGAGTACAGCCTGAATTGATATCCAACACACCGCCTCCGCCCACTGCCGGACTCGACACCACGGCGGTCATCGACTGGTACGGCGACACCGCCCGTGACCTGCCCTGGCGGCGCGCCGGCGTCACGGCATGGCAGGTGTTGATGAGCGAGATCATGCTGCAGCAAACACCGGTGGTGCGGGTGACCCCGATCTGGCTGGACTGGGTGCAACGCTGGCCGGTGCCGTCCGCGATGGCCGCTTCGACAGCCGGTGAGGTGCTGCGCGCCTGGGGCAAGCTCGGCTACCCGCGTCGGGCTATGCGTCTGCACGAGTGCGCGCGCATGCTCGCCGAGCGATACGGCGACGAGGTCCCCACCGACGTCGACACGCTGCTGACACTGCCCGGGATCGGCGACTACACCGCACGCGCCGTGGCCTGTTTCGCCTACGGACAGCGAGTTGCCGTGGTGGACACCAACGTTCGCCGTGTCGTCGCCCGCGCCGTGCATGGTCGCGCGGAGGCGGGAAACCCGTCCAACCGCCGGGACCTGGCCGATGTCGGCGCGCTGCTGCCGAGCCGCCGGGCAAGGGCCGCAACGTTCTCGGCGGCGCTGATGGAACTCGGTGCGGTGGTGTGCACGGCGCGCACGCCGCGCTGCGATGCGTGCCCGCTGCCGCGCTGCGCATGGCGGGAGGCGGGCCATCCCTCGGCCACCGGGCCGAAGCGGGCGGCGCAACGCTACGAGGGCACCGACCGGCAGGCGCGCGGTCGGTTGCTCGATGTGCTGCGCGGTGCGACCGGACCGGTGGAACGGCCACGGCTGGATCTGGCGTGGCCGCAGGATCCGGGACAGCGTGACCGCGCACTGGATTCGCTGCTCACCGACGGTTTGATCGAGCAGACCGCCGATGGGTTGTTTGCCCTCGCCGGCGAGGGATTGTCCTAGTTAGTCCGGCAGGTCGGCGAGGAACTTCTCGACGGCTTCGCGGTAGCGCTGCGGCTGGTCGTCGTGCACCAGGTGTCCCGCATTCGCGATCCGGACATAGCTCGCGCCGGGATGCCTGCGAGCCATCTCGCGCATCTGTCCATCCGGGGTGATCGTGTGCTCGGCCTCGATGACGAGCGTGGGGGCGGTGACCTGCTGCCACTGCAACCAGAAGTCGCGGCGGCCCCACTCCTCGGAGATATCGCGAAAGGTCTGCACCGAGCCGTGCAGGTACCAGCCGTCGGCTCGGCGCTCGAAGGAATCCAGGAAGTACTGTCCGGCAACCGGTCCGAAGTACTCGCGCATCGCCTGCTCCGTGGCGAAGGGTTGCGGCCATGCTTGGACCATCGCGGCCCAATCGGCTGCGGTCCGGCCGCGGAAGTCCGGTGCCATGTCCTCGACGACGAGGCAGCGGACCCGCTGCGGGTGGCGAGCGGCGAACACCCAGCCGTGCAGTCCACCCATCGAGTGGCCGATCACGATCATCGGCTCGGCAATCGTCACGAGGGCGGCGGTGAGGTCGTCGACGAACGCCTCTGTGCTGAGTTCGGCCGGGGCCGGGCGGCCGTGGCCAGCCGCGTCGAAGGAGTAGACGTGGCCGTGTTCGCGGAGCCAACCGACGTGCTTCCGCCATGTTCGGGCGCTGCCCATCAACCCGTGCAACAGCAGGATCGGGGCGCCGGTTCCACCTTCGTCGTGCAGCATGGCCGTTCAGGCTACGACAATTGGCCGTTGAGGCTACGACAGATCGCCGCCCGGACCACGGCAGGTAGTGTTTCGCACATGGCAGTCGTCAAGATCAATGCGATCGAGGTTCCGGAGGGCGCCGGGCCGGAACTCGAGAAGCGCTTCGCCCATCGCGCGCACGCCGTCGAGAATTCGCCGGGCTTCCTCGGCTTCCAGTTGCTGCGCCCGATCAAGGGCGAGAACCGGTACTTCGTGGTCACGCACTGGGATTCGGAGGAGTCGTTCCAGGCCTGGGCGGAGGGTCCGGCGAAGGAGGCGCATGCCGGCGAGCGCGCCAAGCCGGTCGCGACCGGGGCGTCGCTGCTCGAATTCGAGGTCGTGCTCGACGTGGCCGGGAAAGTCTCGAACTAGCGCAGCTGTAACGACCCCGCGCCGTTCATCCGACACTCTGGGTAACGGTTACTTACACCAGGAGGTCGGAAATGGTCGCAGCTGCTCGTCGTTTCGCGTTCGTCGTCGCGCTTGTGCTGTTCGGCGCGGCCCTTGGCATCGGCAGCGCCGCCGCGGACGAGTGGCCGCCGATTCCGAACTATCCGACGCCGATCGTGCCGTACGAGACCAAAGCCTTCCTGACCCCGGGCGATCTGGACTACTGGAACCCGCTCGTCTCGAAGGACCGGTTGACCTCGCCGTTCGGCACGAGCACGAAGATCGTTTGCACGTCGTTCCACGGCGTGACGCTCGAATGCTGGCAGGCAGACCAGAACGGCAACCCGCACAAGCTGATCAAACTGCCATTCAATTTCCCGTCGATCACCGGCTGGCAGCTGCCCGGCGGCGGCCCGGGGCACTTCGTCTATCCGTTCTTCGCTGCGAACTGACCCAGGGACCCGGCGCCACCGGCAGATTCGCTGCCAGTGCGCCCAATTGACACCGCAGAATGCCGGGTGCGATAGTTCGCGGGTAACCAAGCACCTTGGCACTGCGGGAATACCGGTGTGATTCCGGAGCGGTCGCGCCACTGTGAACCGTCCGCTCGCGCGGTTGGTGAGTCAGACCCCGGGCGTGCCAAAGGCCTTACTACTGCGGGACGCGAAATCCCAGGAGGCATCAATGGCACTCGTCCACACACCCAGCCGGGCAATCGACCCGACCGTCGCATTCCTCATTGCAGCGGGCACCGTGCTACTCGCACTGCTCACGCTCTACCTGGTCGGGTTCGACCAGGGCGCGATCTCGCGCAGCGGCATGTACATGCACGAGTTGATGCATGACGGTCGGCACCTGCTGGGCCTGCCGTGCCACTGACGCCTTCCCTGCCCACCCTCCTGCTGCGTGGCCTGCTTGCGGGCCTGATCGCCGGCGTGCTTGCCGGCGGCGTCGCGTTCCTGCTCGGCGAGCCGCACGTCGATGCCGCGATCGCGATCGAGGAGGCCAACTCCGCGGCCACCGAGGCGCACGACCACGACGGTGCCGCAGCCGGACACTCGCACGAGGCCACCGAATCCGCGGGACACTCGCACGGCGACGCCGCCGAAGTGAGCCGCACCGGTCAGAAGTTCGGGCTGTTCCTGGCCACCTCGCTGGCAGGCCTTGCCCTGGGCGCGATATTCGCGACCGCCGTGTTCTATCTGCGCCGGTTCATTCCGTTGGCCGGGGTCCCGTTGGCGCTCGGCCTCGCCGGGGCAGGCTGGTTGGCCATCGAGGCGGTGCCCTTCTTCAAGTACCCCGCGAACCCGCCCGCAGTCGGCGATCCGGACACCATCAACGACCGCACCCTGCTGTGGCTCGGCGCCGTGGTGCTCGGCCTGGCTGCGGTGGGAATCGCCGGATACGTCGCGAGTCTGGTTCGCAGCCGCTTGGTCACTGTCCGAATCGCGGCTCCGCTGGCAACGTTTCTGGTGATCGTGGGGCTCGGCTATGTGCTGATGCCGGCCGTGAACGAGGTGCCGGAGGACTTCCCGGCCACGCTGCTGTGGGAGTTCCGGATCTCGTCGCTCGCCGTGCAAGCGACGCTGTGGGCTGCGCTCGGCCTGGCATTCGCGTTCCTCACCGAGCGCAGCGCCAGCACACGCGAATCGCGCGTCGCGAGTTCCGTCGGCTGACTCGACCCAAACCGAATCGGGGCCCGGATACCAACAGGTGTCCGGGCCCCGATTTCGTTGGGTCAGGCGAGGGCGGCGTCCAGGGTGATGTCTACCGCGGCGAGCGCCTTGCTCACCGGGCAGCCCGCCTTCGCGGCCTGAGCGGCCTTCTCGAACCCGTCCGCGTCGAGACCGTCGACCTTGCCGCGGACTTTGATCGTGATGCCGGTGAGCTTGAACCCACCGGCCGGGTCCGGCCCGAGCGTGACGTCCGCGGACACGTCGAGCGACTGCGGCGTGCCGCCGGCCCGACCGATCTCGCCGGAGAGCGCCATCGAGAAACAGGACGAGTGCGCCGCCGCAATGAGTTCCTCGGGACTCGTCGTGCCGTCCGCGTCGTCCGCCGATCGTTTGGGGAACGACACGTCGTAGGTTCCGACCCCGGAACTTGTCAGGCTGACGCGCCCGGTTCCGTCCTGCAGTCCGCCGGTCCATTCGGTGCGGGCGGTGCGTGTGGGCATGCGCAAATCCCTTCTCTCGGCTACGCCTCCAACTTACCCGCGGCGTCCCGCGCGCCAACCGGATTCGACGGCGACGCTTGCGCACCGGTTTGGGTTATCGCGCGCACTGGGGCGTGCGCGGTGACCCCAGAAGATGCGCGGCATCGCGGGCTCAGGCGTCGCGAAGCCGCTTCAACTCTGCGATTGCACGGTGCTGCGTCACCCGGACCACGCCCGGGGTCGCGCGCAGCACGCAGTCGCGGATCACGCTGCCACGCATCCTGATCGTCCATGCGCAAACGGCACCGGGAAACGCCGAAGCCCGGCCGGTGAGGAATGAACCTCGCCGACCGGGCTTCGGTGTTGGGACCTGTTTACTCGCCTGTCGCCAATGCGGCCTCGGGCGAATCGGGCACCTTCGCCGGCTTCGGCGTGCCCTTGAAGGTGAACTTCGCATCCTCGCCAGCGCCTTCGCCGTCCCAGCCCTCGACGTCGACCAGCACGATCTGGCCTGCGCCGATCTCGCCGAAGAGGATCTTCTCCGACAGCTGGTCCTCGATTTCGCGCTGGATGGTCCGGCGCAACGGCCGGGCACCGAGCACCGGATCGAAGCCACGCTTGGCCAGCAGCGACTTCGCCTGGTCGGTGAGCTCCATCTCCATGTCCTTGTTCTTCAGCTGCTTCTCGACGCGGCCGATCATCAGGTCCACCATCATCACGATCTGGTCGGTGGTCAGCTGATGGAAGACGATGACGTCGTCGATGCGGTTGAGGAACTCGGGCCGGAAGTGCTTCTTGAGCTCGTCGTTGACCTTCTGCTTCATGCGCTCGTAGTTCGAGCCCTCGATGTTGGACTGCGCGAAGCCGAGTCCGACCGCCTTGGAGATGTCGGACGTACCGAGGTTCGAGGTGAAGATCAGCACGGTGTTCTTGAAGTCGACCGTGCGCCCCTGACCGTCGGTGAGACGACCGTCCTCGAGCACCTGCAGCAGCGTGTTGTAGATCTCCTGGTGTGCCTTCTCGATCTCGTCGAACAGCACCACCGAGAACGGCTTGCGGCGCACCTTCTCGGTGAGCTGGCCGCCCTCTTCGTAGCCGACGTAGCCCGGAGGGGCACCGAACAGCCGCGACGCGGTGAAGCGGTCGTGGAACTCGCCCATGTCGATCTGGATGAGCGCGTCGTCGTCGCCGAACAGGAAGTTCGCCAGCGCCTTGGACAGCTCGGTCTTACCGACACCGGACGGGCCGGCGAAGATGAACGAGCCGGACGGACGCTTCGGATCCTTCAAGCCGGCACGGGTACGGCGGATCGCCTTCGAGACGGCCTTGACCGCGTCGTGCTGGCCGATGATCCGCTTGTGCAGCTCGTCCTCCATGCGGAGCAGACGGGTGGTCTCCTCCTCGGTGAGCTTGAACACCGGGATACCGGTCCAGTTCGCCAGCACCTCGGCGATCTGCTCGTCGTCGACCTCGGCGATCACGTCGAGATCACCGCTGCGCCACTGCTTCTCGCGCTCGGCCCGCTTGGCGACGAGCTGCTTCTCCTTGTCGCGCAGGCTCGCGGCCTTCTCGAAGTCCTGCGCGTCGATCGCGGACTCCTTCTCCCGGCGCGCGTCGGCGATCTTGTCGTCGAACTCGCGCAGGTCCGGCGGCGCAGTCATCCGGCGGATGCGCATCCGCGCGCCCGCTTCGTCGATGAGGTCGATCGCCTTGTCCGGCAGGAACCGATCGTTGATGTAGCGGTCGGCCAGCGTCGCCGCTGCCACGAGTGCGCCATCGGTGATCGAGACGCGGTGATGCGCCTCGTACCGGTCGCGCAGGCCCTTGAGGATGTTGATCGTGTGGTCGACCGTGGGCTCGCCGACCTGAACCGGCTGGAACCGGCGCTCGAGGGCGGCGTCCTTCTCGATGTACTTGCGGTACTCGTCGAGCGTGGTGGCACCGATGGTCTGCAGCTCACCGCGAGCCAGCTTCGGCTTGAGGATCGACGCGGCGTCGATCGCGCCCTCGGCGGCACCCGCGCCGACGAGCGTGTGCAGCTCGTCGATGAACAGGATGATGTCGCCGCGAGTGTTGATCTCCTTGAGCACCTTCTTCAGGCGCTCTTCGAAGTCACCGCGGTAGCGGCTGCCCGCGACGAGGGAACCGAGGTCGAGCGTGTAGAGCTGCTTGTCCTTCAGCGTCTCGGGCACTTCGCCGTTCACGATGGCCTGCGCGAGGCCCTCGACCACCGCGGTCTTACCGACGCCGGGCTCACCGATCAGCACCGGGTTGTTCTTGGTGCGCCGCGAGAGCACCTGCATGACGCGCTCGATTTCCTTGGCGCGCCCGATCACCGGATCGAGTTTGCCTTCGAGCGCGGCCTGGGTGAGGTTGCGGCCGAACTGATCGAGGACCAGCGAGGTGGACGGGGTGCCTGCTTCGCCACGGGTGCTGCCACCCTCGGCCGGCTCCTTGCCCTGGTAGCCGGACAGCAGCTGGATGACCTGCTGACGGACGCGGTTGAGATCCGCACCGAGCTTGACGAGCACCTGCGCGGCGACGCCCTCGCCCTCACGGATCAGGCCGAGCAGGATGTGCTCGGTGCCGATGTAGTTGTGGCCGAGCTGCAGCGCCTCACGGAGGCTGAGCTCGAGTACCTTCTTGGCGCGCGGCGTGAACGGGATGTGTCCCGAAGGTGCCTGCTGGCCTTGGCCGATGATTTCCTCGACCTGGCTGCGAACGCCCTCGAGGGAGATGCCCAACGACTCGAGCGACTTGGCGGCAACGCCTTCGCCCTCGTGAATCAGGCCGAGCAGGATGTGCTCGGTGCCGATGTAGTTGTGGTTGAGCATCCGGGCTTCTTCTTGAGCCAGGACGACGACCCGCCGCGCGCGGTCGGTAAACCTCTCGAACATCGTTCTCCCTCACTTCGCTCCGGTGCTGACGCCACCGGTTAGGCGCTGGAATCCACCAGATCCCACTCCCCCGCCTCTACTGTAATGGGCGAGGTGCACGAACGTCGCTTCTGCAGTCGGTAGAGCCCACCGCTTTGCGGTCGATGGGCCCAGCCCGCTGATCTGCTTACTCCAGTTAACGCGACCAGCGGGGTTTTCGTTTCCCCGACCTGTACGCCGTCAGCGAACGGGGTAAAACATCCGAGTGACTCGAATGCTCCGTATGCGACGCGAATCGTGGGGATTCGCCATCGGCTCGCTGTTGTTCGCGCTCGGCGCCTGGCCGGGTTATGCCGACCTTGTCGGGGAACGATTCGACAACCTCACCTATTTCGTCGGGTCGCTGTTCTTCACCGCGGCGGGCTACATCCAGTTGTGGCTGAGCGGCCGTCCCGTTCCCGGCGCCGAATCACACCGGATCGAACGCTGGGACTACTGGTCGGCGGCGGTCCAGTTCGCCGGCACCCTGCTGTTCAACATCAGCACCGGCGCGGCACTGATCGTCAATCTCACCTACGACGAGGCCGACCGCTGGATCTGGCGCCCCGACGTGTTCGGCTCCGCAGCCTTCCTGATCGCCAGCGCTCTCGCGGTGCTGGCGACGACGGATACCGACAAATTGTGGGATCCGCGCGCCCGCAACTGGCTGAGCAGCTGGCTGAACATGATCGGGTCGATCGCGTTCGGGGTGTCCGCGATCGGCGCCTATGTCGACCCGAGTAGCGGCGAATTGCACAACGCGACGACGGCCAACCTCGGCACCTTCGTCGGCGCCTTGTGCTTCCTGGTGGCCGCGCTGCTCGTCCTACCGCCGAAACCGGCCGAGGAACGCGTCACCCGATGATCGGTGCGACGAAATCGCACGGCACCGGGCGGGGATGGGCCGGGTCGAGCGCGTTGAGCACGAACGTGGCCGCTCGGCGACTGCCCGCGATCGCCACGTGCTCGGAATAGTCCTGCGCGCAGTCGTCCTGCACCACGATGTTGCTCGGGGTTGAACTGCTGCTGCGGGGAGAGTGCAACCAACCTTGCACAACCTGGCTCGATATCAAAGTTTAAGGCACTAGACTTTAATCAACTCCTATTCGGGTAAAGGTTGAGGCGAATGGCCGAACTGTGCGAGGCGTACTGGGACCCCGCGCCGGCGTACGGCCTGGTCGCGCGCGACCGCCGCGGCGGGGCCTACCGCACCTACCGGCCGGATCGCCTGACGGAACGTCCGCTTGCAGTTCCGGCTGCGCTGTCGACGCGGGCTGCGCAGGTCGAACGCAGCATCCGCTCGCTGGGCACCGGGGACCGAGCCAAAGGGCTCGCCGGAATCGCGCGCTTCCTGCTCCGGTCGGAGGCGATCGCCAGTTCGATGATCGAGGGAATAACGCCGTCCCCACAACAGGTCGCATTGGCCGAGCTGGCCCAGGACGAGAGCATCCGTGGGTTCAGCGAGCAAGCCCGGCTCGTCGCCAACAACATCACCGTGCTGCGCCGAGCTTCGCGCAACCTGGTGGACGTCGACGCCGTCACGGTCGACGACATCGTCGTCCTGCACAGAGCATTGCTACCGGACGAGCGCCACCACGGGCTGCGCACGGTCCAAAACTGGATCGGCGGCTCGAACTGGCATCCACTCGACGCGGATTTCGTGCCACCGCCCGACGGCGACGTTCCAGCGTTGATGGCCGACCTCGTTGCCTACCTGAACGGTTCACTCCATGGTCCGCTGCTGCAGGCGGGCCTGATGCACGCGCAGTTCGAGACGATCCATCCCTTCACCGACGGCAACGGGCGGGTCGGACGGGCGTTGATCCACACCGTGCTGTCCCGGTCGGGGTTGACTCCGGTCGCCATTCTGCCGCTGAGCCTGGTCCTGTCGACACTCAGCGACCGGTACGTGGCCGGGCTGTCCGCGTACCGATATGTCGGCGACACAACCGGTGAGACTGCATCCTCGGGAATCGCACGGTGGTTGGACACCTTCGTCGAAGCGGCCGCGTTTGCGGCCGATCAGGCCGGGCGCCTGGCCGTCGAGCTTGCCGATACGCACGCTGACTGGTCGGCCCGCCTCGGTGATCATCGCGAGCACAGCGGACTGCGGACCGAACCTCGGGCGGGATCGGCGACCGCACGCGTCCTCGCGATGCTCCCCGAAGCACCGATCATGACGACGCGCACCGTGCAGCGGATGCTCGGCGTCTCGTTTCCTGCAGCGCGGGCGGCGCTGGAGGAATTGGCGGTCGCCGGCATCCTGTCTCGTAAGAGCGTGGACAAGGGCACCACCGGATACCTGGCTCGGGACATTCTCGATCTCGTCGGTATGGCCGAGCGCCGTTTGGCCAGTACCCGATTCGACACCCGGATTGCACCACCCAAGCGACCGGCGCCGGCACCGCCAGACGGTATGCGCTGATAGGGCGCCGCTGCCTGCTTAGCGGTAGCACACGCTGGCGCAATTCTCATCGAACTGCCCGCGGCCACCTCAGGTTGTGGACGGCCTCGACATCGCTTCGGTTGACCGGCGAAAACGCCTGGAACGCGTCACCCGATGATCGGTGCGACGAAATCGCACGGCACCGGGCGGGGATGGGCCGGGTCGAGCGCATTGAGCACGAACGTGGCCGCTCGGCGACTGCCCGCGATCGCCACGTGATCGGAATAGTCCTGCGCGCAGCCGTCCTGCACCACGATGTTCGTGGCGTTCGGAGCGTTGAGGATGCCGCTGGTGTACGGCACGACCAGCTCGTCGTAGCGGGTCATGATGTTGGTGTAGGTGATGCCCTGGACGGCCATGCCACCGGCCTGGAGGTCGGTGATGAACGGCGACCCGGTCAGCATTTGGGAGCACGCGCCGCACAGCGGGCCGAGCAACGCATCGAACCCGGGAATGCCGAGCCCGCGCGCGAAGGTCGCGATCAACGCCCCTCCGCCGGCGTTCGTTCCGTTCCACAACGGCGCCAACGACACGTACTTGTCCACCTTCGACGCGCCGCCGAGGTGCTCGAGGTAGTAGGTCGGCATCAGCGTGCCCTGGGAGTGGCCGACGAGATCCACCTTGGACGCGCCCGTTGCCGCGAGCACCCGATCGACGTACCCCGAGAGCTCCCCGGCGCTCTGCTCGATCGGTCCAAGCCCGCCGATCGCCGTGACGGGCCACGGCAGGTTCTCGAGATTGCCATAGGTCGGCGCGAATACGCAGTAGCCCTCGTTCGCCAGCAGCGGTGCATAGACGCCCCAGTTCGTCTGCTGCGCGCCACCGGTGCCGTGCACCAGCACGACCGGGTTCGGATGCTCGGCGCTCGGCTTGCAGGTCCAGTCGTTGCTGCCCGGTAGCGAACCGCCCGGATTCGTCAGTTCGGCCGGGATGCCCGAGAAGAAGTTGTAGGTCACGGGCAGCGGGGCGCTATGCCCGGTGGCCGTACCCGCAAAGGTCGCGAGCGCCGTCAGAACGCCGCCGACCAGCACGCGAAGCGAAATCATAGAACCCCCTGGGAAACCGTTTCGGCAGACGTTAGCCCGCGGGTCACCACCTTGGTGGGGAAATGACGAACCCCCGGGGTGTACGCCGCACCCTCGGGTCCGTATGCGGCAGGCCTATCGCGAAGCAGAGTGAAGGGCAGTACCACGCCAACCCGATCGGAGAGTTCGATGACGGTCTCGACCATCAGCACCACCGCCGGTAAGCGGTCCGTCGCCGAACGCCACTCCCGGATCTCGACCGACGACGGCGTGAACCTCGCGGTTCGCACGATCGGTGCGGACGACGCCGACCTCACCGTGGTGCTGCTGCACGGGCACTGCCTGCGCAGCCAGTCCTGGAGCTACGTTCGCGAGCTGCTCGCAGAGCTGCCGCGCCGCGTCCGGATCGTGAGCTACGACCATCGCGGGCACGGCGATTCCGATGCCGCGGATCCGGCCGGCTACACCCTCAACCGGCTCGCCCGGGATCTGCATACGGTGCTCGACCGGACGGCCGGCACCGGCCGGGTGGTGCTGGTCGGGCATTCGATGGGCGGCATGACCGCACTCACCTACACCCGCATGTACGCCCAGGAAGTGGGCAACCGGATCGCCGGCGTCGCGCTCATCGCCACCGCCGCCAGCGACCTGCCGGACTCCGGTTTCGGACGGTTTCTGCACAACCCGGTCATCTCCTGGTTCCAGGCCGCCACTCGCCGCGCTCCGCGCACGGTGCAGGGCGCGAAGAAGGTGTGCTGCCGGGTCTTCGCCCCGGTCATCCGCGCCGCCGAGTTCGGCCGGTCGGTGAACCCGCGGGTCGTCGCGCTGGCCAATGCGATGCACAACGAGACGCCGATCGAAACGATGGCGAGCTTCCTGAGCGAGTTCATGGTCTACGACGAGTCGGCCGCGCTCCCCGCGCTCGGCGCCGTCCCGACGATCGTGCTGTGCGGCTCGGTGGATCTGATGACCCCGCCCGTCCATTCGGTCGCGATGGCCGCTGCGATTCCCGGCGCGAAACTGATCGACGTCACCGACGCCGGCCACGCAGTCATCATGGAGCGCCCGGAGGTGGTTGCGGCAGCTATCGGTGACCTGCTCGACGCGGTGCGTCACGCGTCGGAGCTCGCCCCCGCCGCGTGATCGCGACGTCGCGCGCTACAGATCGCGGTCGGAAATGAGGCCGCTCTGGATCGCGAGCTCGGCCAGCCGCACGCGTTTCTGATTCTGCGGCAGGTCCTCGACGCCGAACTTGGCGAACAGCGCACGCAAGTGCGTCTTTATGGCGTCGACGCTGAGGAAGAGTTCGCCGGCGATCTGCTGATTCGACGCGGGCGTCGCGAAGCCGACGTTGTGTTTGTACGGCCGGCACAGTGCGATGAGGACGGAACGCTGCGTCTCGGTCAACGAGCGCACCGTCGGCACGGAGCCCGAGGAAATACGCGTCACATCGTCGAGACCGCCGCCGAATTCGTGGAAGGTGAGCAGCGCGGCGCCGATCCGGATCCGGTCGCCGGCACGCAGGCTGCGCCGACCGGCCAGGCGTTCACCGTTGACGAAGGTGCCGTTCCGGGACAGCCCGTCGTCCACGATCGTCCAGTGTGAGCTCATCCATTCGACCGCGGCATGCAGCCGCGACACCTCCTCGTCCCAGGTGAGTGCGATATCGGCCTGAGCCGAACGGCCGATGGTGACACGGGGTTGGCTCGGGGAGAGCACCACCTCGTGTGATCGGCCGTCCGGATCGGCGAAACGCAGGCACGGACCATCCAGGACGCTCACGAACACCTCTCGAACACGGGTCAATCGTGCCGTGAAGGTTGCCTCGCAGCAAGATCACCGCGCCGCCGGCTTGGAGCCGGCGGCGCGGTGCAGCGGGAGCGGTAGGGGTGACGCCTGGTCAGGCAGACCGATATTCCTGCGAAACGAGGTCGGAAACACCGGTGCGCCCGAGGCGCATGAGCAGAATCGCGAGGCCGACGCCCTCGCGGCCGAGTGCGGACTCGTATCGCCGGACGGCACCCATTTCGCTGTGCTGGGCGGTGCGTGGCAACCCGATGTTCAGCCGAGCCAGGCCGGCCGCCCGGGTGAGTTCGGTGCGCCGGCGAACCAGCGCAACGATCTCGGCGTCGATTTCGTCGATCGCGGTACGCAGGTCGTCACCGTCGCTGTCGGCCCGAATTGCGGTCGGTTGCGCAGTCTCCATCATTTTCGATCCCTGCCCTTGATTTGCGGTGACGTTTCGAGTTCTGCCTTCGGGTCCCAATTCTGTTCGGGACTCCACGGCGTCGATAGGCACCCTGGGTGGTATGAAATCGACACCCATTGCACGGCGACGGAATTTCACACGTCACCAGAAACATCGGATGTCGCGGTAAAACCCGACCGCCCGGCTTCAGGGGCCGGGCGGTCGGGGGCACACGTCATCGACGGGTGCGACGTTCTACGTTCAGTTCGCGGTGTTGTACGCCTCGATGACGTCGGCGGAGATACGGCCGCGGGCCGAGACCTTGTGGCCGTTTCGACGCGCCCAGTCGCGAATTGCCGCGCTCTGCTCACGATCGACCGGAACGCGCGCCTTGGTGGTGGCCGCCGCTACCGGCGCAGGCTTCGTGCGACGCCGACCACTGGTCCGACGGGCATTCTCGATCCAGCCCGCGAGTTGCTCACGAAGCAGTTCTGCGTTATCCGCCGCGAGATCGATCTCGTAGGAAACACCATCGAGACCAAATTCGACGGTCTCGTCCGCAACCGCCTCGCCATCGACATCGTCGATCAGCGTGACGGTAACCTTCTTTGCCATCAGATGACATTCCCTTCGGGTGATGCGCAAACGGGGGCGCGTGAACTACCTCGGCTAAAGCGTACAGTCTGTGCGCCGATTTCGAGAATTACGCATTACACCCAATTGGCGCCGCCATTCAGTGCTCCAGGGGCCGGACAGTCAAATCAGTGTCCGAGGGGCCGGACAATAGGAAACAGGATCGTCTCGCGGATACCGTGTCCAGTCAGGGCCATCAACAACCGGTCGATTCCCATCCCGGTACCCGTTGTCGGCGGCATCCCGTGTTCCATCGCCGTAAGGAATTCCTCGTCGAGCACCATTGCCTCGTCGTCACCTGCAGAGGCGAGGCGCGCCTGATCGACGAACCGCTCGCGCTGAATCACCGGATCGACGAGTTCGGAATAGCCCGTGGCCAACTCGAATCCGCGAACGTAAAGGTCCCATTTCTCCGCGACACCGGGACGGCTGCGATGCTGCCGGGTCAGCGGCGATGTCTCGATGGGAAAGTCGCGCACGAACGTCGGCACATCGAGTTTGTCACCATAAACGTGCTCCCACAGTTCTTCCACGAGTTTCCCGTGCCCGTATCCTTTGCCTTCGGGAATTTCGAGGCCGACCCGTTCGGCAAGGTCGAGCAATTCCGCGACCGTTGTGTCCGGCGTCACCTCGATGCCGATCGACTCGGACAACGACGGGTACATCTCGACGGTTGCCCACTCGCCACCGAAGTCGTACTCGGTGCCATCGGCAAGTGTGACGACCGTCGAACCGAAGGCTTCGGCGGCCACCTCCTGAATGATCTCGCGGGTCATTCGGGCCGAATCGTCATAGGTGCCGTAGGCCTCGTAGGTTTCGAGCATCGCGAATTCCGGCGAGTGCGTCGAGTCCGCCCCTTCGTTGCGGAAGTTGCGATTGATTTCGAACACCTTCTCAATACCGCCGACCACGCAGCGCTTGAGAAACAGCTCGGGTGCGATCCGCAGATACAGATCCATATCGAGCGCATTGGAATGGGTGACGAACGGCCGCGCCGCCGCGCCACCGTGCAGCGTCTGCAACATCGGCGTCTCGACCTCGAGGAAGGCGCGCCGCTCCAGCGCATTGCGCAGCGCGCGTACCACCGCGACGCGCTTACGGGCCATTTCCCGCGCTTCGGGCCGCACGATGAGATCGACATAACGCTGCCGGACGCGCGACTCCTCGTTCATCTCCTTGTGCGCCACCGGCAGCGGACGCAGCGACTTGGCCACAATGCGCCACTCGTCGGCCATCACGCTGAGTTCGCCCCGCCGTGACGAAATAACCTCGCCGTGGGCGTAGACGAAGTCACCGAGGTCGACGTCGGCCTTCCACGCCGCGAGCGCATCCTCGCCGACACCGGCGAGACTGATCATGAGCTGCAACTGGGCTCCGTCGCCCTCCTGCAGCGTTGCGAAACACAGCTTGCCGGTATTGCGGGCGAAGATCACCCGGCCGGCCACACCCACCTGTGCACCGGTGGCGGTGTCCGGCTCGAGATCGGGGTACTTCGCGCGGATCTCGGCGAGCGTATGGCTGCGCGGGACGACGACCGGATACGGATCCCTGCCCTGGTCGAGCAGGCGCTCCCGCTTGGACCGACGAACCCGAATCTGCTCGGGGGTGTCATCGTCGGGGAGGGGGGCAGCGGCCTTGGCGTCCGTTTCACTCACGGGACGCAAGCCTAGCGGCGCAGGTCAGGACCGCCCTCGGCGCCCGGCGCTCGAGTACCAGCCGGCGTGCTCGGTCAGGACGTGAGGACGGTCCGCGCGTCACGCACGAAATGCGGTGCACGAGCGACCGCGCCGAGCAGCCCTGCCGCCACCAGCGCCTGGTATCCGCCGACGAGATCGGTCGCGCGGTGCAGGCCGAGCTGCTGCAGCGCCGCCGCGGCGAGGCTGGAGGTGTAACCCTCCGAGCACACGATCACCCATTCCACGTCATGGTCGACCGCAAGTCCGATGCGCGCCGAACTGGCTGGATCGCAACGCCATTCGAGGACGTTGCGCTCGATCGCGAGTGCTCCCGGCAGCGTGCCCTCCCGGTCGCGCTGGGCCTGCGGACGGATGTCGACGATGATGGCGCCGCGCTCGACCGCCGCGGGCAGTTCGAATGCGTACATCCGGTCGATCTGCGCGCGAGCCTCTTCGAGCATTGTGTCGATCGACTTGGGTGCGGCGAGTGTGGTGCTCATTTCAGGTCGCCCTCCGGCTGATCGGTCAGTTCGGTGCGGGTGCGGCGCAATGTGCCGCGGTCGGTCACTTCGTAGTAGGACATCGCGGCGAGCGGCGGCGAATAGGCATGCACGCTCAGCGTCGGATTCGCCGCGTCATCGCGTCCGGGAGCAGGCGTCCAAGCGACGTCGTGCACCCAGCCGATCGGGAACGATGCCTGATCGCCCGCGTGCAGCGTGCGCTGAATCAGTTGATCACCTGCCCAACGGAATTCGGACAACGCGCCGCTGAGCACGGTCAGCGCACCGAGCGAGCCGGCGTGATCGTGCAACTCGGTGGATTTGCCGGGCACCCAGCTGATCAGCCAGACGTCGACATCTTCGTCGGACCGCAATCGTGCGCCCCAACGGTTCTGCGTCGGCCAGCGACCGTCGGCGGGCAGCAGCTGATCGAACCGGCCGGACAGCACGTCGTCGGCACCCTGGTCGCTGATGTTCAGCAGATCCGCCGGACGCAGCCGAGTGGGCAGCGCAGCATCGAGGTGCGGCACCGGCAATCGCGTGGACCGGGCCGAAGTGGACCGTAGCGGAGTGGACCGCGCAACGGGTACAGAAATGTCAGTGGAATATGCGGAGAGCACGAGGAAACTCCCAGGAAAGTGTTGATGGGTCGAGGCGGACGTCAGCCTCGACAACACTCCTGGGCGCTCATGCAGGTGGACACGCGGAGAAGAGTAGCAGACCGGCCACCGCACCGCACCTGCTCAGGTGCGGCGAACACGCGTCTTCTCCCGGTTGCGCTCGTACACCAACCGCAGGCCCTCGAGCGTGAGATCGGCTTCGTGGTGCTCGATCGTCTCCGACTCGGGCACGATCAGCGGGGCGCTGTCGCCGGTCGCGATGACGGCGACGTCGCGCCCGGCGAACGCGGGCACGTCGTCGCGAATTCGGTCGACGAGGCCGTCGACCATTGCGGCGAAACCGAAAACCGCGCCGGACTGCATGCATTCGACGGTGTTCTTGCCGACCACCGACCGCGGCCGCACGAGTTCCACCTTGCGCAGCGCCGCACTTTGCGATGCGAGCGCGTCCATCGAGATTTCCAGTCCGGGCGCGATAATGCCGCCGACAAACTCACCCTTCGCCGAAACCACGTCGACACAGGTGGAGGTGCCGAAATCGACAACAATTGCAGGCGAATTGTAGAGATGATGAGCGGCAAGGCAATTGACGATGCGGTCGGCACCGACTTCCTTGGGATTATCGACCAGCAACGGTACTCCGGTGCGTACGCCCGGCTCGACCACGACATGTGGGACGTGGCCCCAATAGCGGGCCAGCATCATTCGGATCTCCCGCAAAACCGACGGCACGGTCGACAAAGCCGAAACACCGGTGATCTCGTCGACCTGCGCGCCGAGCAATCCGCGCAGCGTCAACGCGAACTCGTCGGCGGTCACCCGCGGATCGGTATGCGTTCGCCAGTCCCGCACCAGCTTGCTGTGCTCCCCACTGCCGGAGAACAAGCCGAGGACGATGTGGGTGTTGCGAACGTCGATGGTGAGCAGCACTTTCGGTCCCCCCGTCGGTGTCGGTGCGGCTCAGACGACCGAGAGCTGGCGGGGCGTGATCAGCCCCGAGCCCTCCGGCGCGTGCGCCGGGTCGGAGCCCAGTTCCACCGGGCGGTTCGCATCGTCGACGAACACGACACGCGGCTCGTACTTGCGGATCTCCTCTTCGTTCATCACGCCATAGGAGATGAGGATGACCAGGTCGCCCGGATCCACCAGATGCGCTGCGGCACCGTTGATCCCGATGACACCCGAGCCGGCCTCACCGGTGATGACGTAAGTCTCGAGCCGGGCACCATTGGTGATGTCGACGATGCAGACCTGCTCGCCCTCGAGCAGGTCGGCGGCCTCCATCAGGTTGCGGTCGACCGTGACCGAGCCGACATAGTGCAGGTCGGCGTGCGTCACCGTGGCGCGGTGAATCTTGGACTTCATCATCGTGCGCAACATCGCTGTCACCTTTCCTGTCGGCCGGTCGGGCCGGTCAGATCTGCCTGCGGTCGGTCTGTTTGGTCCGTCGCGTAGTTCACACCGGGATGGTCGTTGAAAACATTGCCGCCGAGGGCAATCGGCATATTGTCGATGAGCCGCGTGCTGCCGACCCGGGCCGCGATCAGCAGTCGAGCGGCACCCTGCTCGGGCACGGGACCGAGATCGGCGGCGCGCAATTCCAGGTAGTCCAGTTCGACTCCGGACGCGGCGGCGACCACATCGCGGGCCGCGGTGAGCACCGCATCGGCACCCCACGGCCCGTGGTGCACACCCGCGACCAGTGCCGAGGACAGCGCGAGCGCGGCTTCCCGCTGCGCCGGGTCGAGGTAGCGATTCCGCGAGGACAGTGCCAACCCGTCCGCCTCGCGAACGGTGGGGATGCCGATGATCTTGGTGTCCATGTTGAGATCGCGCACCAGCTGCCGAATCAGCACGAGCTGCTGGTAGTCCTTTTCGCCGAAGAATGCCTCACGGGCACGGGCGATCTGCAGCAGTTTGGCGACGACGGTGAGCATGCCGGCGAAATGCGTGGGGCGGCTCGCGCCTTCGAGCTCGGCGCCGACCGGGCCGGGCAGCACGGTGGTGCGTGGCCCGTCGGGGTACATGTCGGTGGCGCTCGGCGCGAAGACGATCTCGACACCCTCGCCGCGCAGCAGTTCGACGTCCGCGTCCAGGGTGCGCGGATAGGCATCGAGGTCCTCACCGGCACCGAACTGCAGCGGGTTGACGAAGATCGAGACGATCACAACGGCGTGGGTGCGCTTCGCGGCGCGGACCAACTGCAGGTGCCCCTCGTGCAACGCGCCCATCGTCGGCACCAGCGCGACCTTGCGCCCGACCGTGCGCAGCGCGTTCGATACCGCGGTCACCACGGCAGGATCGTGGTGGACGGTGAGTTCGCCCGGTGTGTAGCTGCCACGCAGCGCGGTCTTCGCAGAGGTCATCGTTGCTCCAACAGTTCGATCAGATCGTCGCGGCCGCCCACGAGCTGCGCGGTTCGCAGGGAAAGTGCTCGATACCCGGCTGCCAGGCGCGGGTCGAGCGCGTCGAGTTCGGCCAGATGCGCCGACACCGCGGGGACATCACCGCGCGCCACCGGGCCGGTCAGCGCCGCCGGGCCGCGGCGCAGCGCGTTGTCCAGCGCAGCGGAGAGCAGCGGCGCGAGCACGCGCTCGGCGATACCGCCCGGCTGCTCGTCGACGATCGGCTGGCCGAGCAGCTCCGCGCCGGCCAGCGCCTCGCGCAGCGCGGCAACCGCGTCGACGACCAGCGTCACCATGTGGTTGCTGCCGTGCGCGAGCGCGGCGTGATAGAGCGCGCGGTTGGCCTCCGGTACCCGGACCGGCTCTCCGCCGATCTCGATGACCAGTGACTGCGCGATCGCGTAACCGATCTCGTCGGCCGCCGTGACGCCGAAGCACGCGTTGGCCAGCCGGATGGTGTCCTCGTCGTGGCCGGTGAACGTCATGGCCGGATGAATCGCGAGCGGGGTCGCGCCCTGCTCGGTGAGCGGTGCGAGCACCCCGATGCCGTTGGCACCCGAAGTGTGCGCGACGAGGGTGCCGGGCCGAACGGCGCCGGTCGTGGCCAGGCCGCGGACCAGGCCGGTGAGCTGCGCGTCGGGGACGGCGAGGATCAGCAGTTCGCTGCGGGCGGCGACCTCGTGCACCGGCAGAATCCGGGCGTCGGGCAGCCGGGTCCGGGCGCGGTGAATGCTCGCGTCGGAGATGGCGGAAACACCGAACACGACGTGTCCGGCTCGGTCCAGCGCTGCACCGATGGCCGTTCCCACTCGTCCCGCCGAGACGATGCCAACCGTCAATCGTGCGGGCGCGGGGTCACCAGTGATCCCGGGTGAGGTCACCTGAGTCCTCTCTTGATCCGTTCCAGTCCCTCAAAAAAATGTGCGGGTACCAGACGTACGTATCAAGGATATCGGCGGGTGACCGGGCAGGGCTACGCCCGAGCAGAGTGATATATCGCTCAATTACGGGCCGGCGCTGCAGCGCCCCGGGTCAAACCGCGCGGCAACGCGTCAGTTCGACTTCTCCGCCGCGAGGTTGGCGAGGATCTGCGCCACCGAAAGGCCGGCGGTACCCGGCCCGAGGTCGTCATTGTCCGCGGCGCGCCTGCGGCGACGCGACACCGGCACACCGGGCGGCGGCTCAGGATCGTACTGCGCGGCCGTCGGTGCGGCCTCGTGCGCTCCCCCGGCGGGTTCGTCGGCGGGTTCGTCGGCGACCTCGGCCCATTCCGTCTCGTCATCGCGGTCGGCGTGCTCGTCGAGTCGGATCGCGGCCGTCTCGGCGGTCACCGGGTCGTCGTCGGGCGAGGCAAACCGGGGCACGTTGGCATGGGTTCCGGTGCCGTACGCGGGCACCGGGGCGATCGGCTCCGGCTGCTCGGGCTGCAGCTCGTCGGGCTGCCCGGCACCCTCCGCCGTGCCGGTGAGCTCGGCGAGCCTGATCGACTCGGCGCGCAGCGCGAGCCGCTCGGCCGGCAGCTCGCCGTCGAAGAGGATCTCGAGATTGCGGCGCAGCGCAGCCAGTTCGGTGCGCAGGCCGGCCAGTTCCTCGGCATCGATCCCGACTTCGCGGCGCACCCGGGTTTCCACGCCCAGCTCGTACTCCCGCCGCGCCGAGACCTCCCGTTCCAGTTGCAGCCGGTAGACGGTCTGCAAATCGTCGACCTTGGCCTTGTCCAGATCGGACTCGCGGCGGTACCGCGTCATCGCGAACGCGGCGATGACGGCCGCCCAGACCGCGGCCATCAGGCCAAGCCGAAGCAGCTCGACGCTGTCACTGAAAACCAGGAACCCGGTGGCGATCACGCCGAGCAGAATCAATACGCCGGGGATCACCTGGGTACGAAAGCGTCGGCTGCGTCGTGAAGAGCCGGGCCGGCTGCCTCGTGAAGAGCCGGAACGAGCCGAAAAAGTCATGGCGTCCAGCGTAACCGCCCCGGACAACGGAACGGCCGGCCTTCGGCCGTTCCCACTCTCGTGACCGGCCGCTTCGATTGAGCGCGCGCCGGATTGCGCGGCGATGCGATTTCCACCCCGGACCCCTAATCCACCGACTGATCGGACGGATCGTCGGGCGCGCGGCAACAGTGCTCGAGCCACAATGCCGCACCCGCCAGGGCGATGCCCGCGAACAACCCGACGATCACGCCCGGGCTGTCATCGACCGCAGCGGACAGGACCGACCGCTTCGGAAAAACGTAGAGCAGAAAACCGAGCCAGATTCCGGCCACGGCGGCACCGACCAACGCGGAGGCCTTGGCGAGCGCCACCGCACGGGCAGCCGTGATCGGGTGCAGTTGCCGAGGTCCGTCGCCGATCCGGTGGTCGTCGATCCGTGCCCGGATCATGAATGCCGCAACCACCTCCACCGCAGCGACCAGGTACAACGAGGCGCCCGCGAACACCGGAATCGGCGGCAGATCGCCGTAGTAGACGCGCAGCAGAACCCAGGCCGCGAGCGTCGCCACCACGAACACGGTAAGCAGGTCGCGGATCCGGGTCGGTTTGAGTTCGCCCGTCATGTGCGCAGCACCGATTCGGTGCGGTGCACGCCGTCCCGCTCCGCGGAGTCGAGTTCGGCCAGCAGATCACGCACCCGACGTGTGGCACCTGCGACGGCGAGCGTCGCGTCGGGGTCGACGTCCAACCACGGCACCAACACGAATGCGCGCTCGTGAGCGCGCGGGTGCGGCAGCGTCAGCTCGGGATCGGCGCGAATCTCGGCACCGCAGGTGATCACGTCCACATCGAGTGTGCGGGGGCCCCATCGGAGGTCGCGATGCCGCTGCGCCGCGGTCTCCAACTGCCGGCCGAGCAGTAGCCACCCGATCGGATCCAGCTCCGGATCCTCGGCGATCACAACGGCATTGAGAAAGTCCTGCTGCTCCACGCCGCCCCACGGCGCGGTCCGATAAACCCCCGACACGGCGCGGACCCGGCTGCCGAGCCCGTCGACCACCGACTGCAGGTGGGCGAGCCGATCACCGATATTCGATCCGATCGAGAGCACCGCTACCGTCATCGCAACTCGTCATCGTGCCGATTTCGGGTGCGTCGCGCCGTCACCGCGACATCGGCGAAGGTGTGCGGAATCGGCGCGGACGGTTTGTGCACCGTCACCTCGACACCACGCACCCGGACGTCACTCAGCACCCCGTCGGCGATCTCTGCGGCAACGGTCTCGATGAGGTTGCGCGGTGGGCCGGCCAGCACCGCCACCGCGGCGTCGGCCAGCGCGCCGTAGTCGTAGGTGTCGCCCAACTCGTCGGACTGCGCCGCCGCGGCGAGGTCGAGCCACAGCGTGATGTCCACCAGGAAGTCCTGGCCGTCGCGGCGCTCGTGCTCGAAGACTCCGTGGTGACCGCGCACCCGCAGCCCGCGTAGTTCGATGCGATCGCTCACTCGCCCGGTCCCCTCGTCCCATCCTCGGTGTTCGCCGTGCCGCCGTGCTGCCACGCGCTCGCCACCGCCACCGCGTCGAGGGACGATCGCACGTCGTGCACCCGCACACCCCAGGCACCCTGCGCCGCGGCGAGCGCCGACACCGCGGCGGTGGCCACCTCGCGGCCGTCGGGTGCGCGCGGACCGTCCGCGTCGGCGAGCAGGGTGCCGAGGAACCGCTTGCGCGACGCCCCAACCAGCACCGGCAGGCCGAGCGCGACAAACTCCGGCAACGCTTTCAACAACGCCCAGTTGTGCTCGCCCGTCTTCGCGAAGCCGAGTCCCGGATCGATCGACAGCAGGGATGCGTCGACCCCGGCCGCAACCGCCGCGTCGACACACTCGAGCAACTCTGCGCGCACGTCGGCCACGACATCCCCGTAATGTGCCGCGGCGCTGCGGTGCGCGAAGTCCGCGGCCGAGCGCCAGTGCATCAGAATCCACGGCACCCGGGCGTCGGCGACGACGCGAGCCATATCGGGGTCGGCACGGCCACCGGACACGTCGTTGACCACCGCGGCCCCCGCCTCGATCGCGGCGGCGGCGACGCTCGCGCGCATGGTGTCGACGCTGACCGAGACACCGGCAGCGGCTAGGTCGGCAATCACCGGTGCGATCCGCCGCGCCTCGATCTCGGGATCGATCCTGGCCGCGCCGGGACGCGTGGACTCACCGCCGACGTCGATCAGGTCCGCGCCCTGCGCGCGCAGCTCGAGCCCATGCTCGACGGCTGCGCTGTGCAGCAGATATCGGCCGCCGTCGGAAAAGGAGTCGGTGGTGACGTTCACGACGCCCATAACCACGCAGGAGCGCCCGCCGCCGGGCGTCGGGAGACCGCTCACCTGCGCAGAATCAGATCCAGCGCCTCGGCGCGGGAGACTGCGCTGGACTGGAACAGGCCGCGCACGGCCGACGTCGTCGTGCTCGCGCCCGGCTTGCGGATACCGCGCATCGCCATGCACAGGTGCTCGGCCTCCACCACGACGATCGCGCCGCGGGGATCGAGCTTGCGCATCACGGCGTCGGCGATCTGGCTGGTCAGCCGCTCCTGCACCTGCGGCCGCTTGGCATACAGATCGACCACCCGGGCAAGTTTGGACAGCCCGGTGACCCGCCCGGTCTTACCCGGGATATAGCCCACGTGTGCGACACCGTGGAACGACACGAGGTGATGCTCGCAGGTGGAGTAGAGCGGGATGTCGCGAACCAGCACGAGTTCCTGATGGCCCTCGTCGAACGTGGTGTCGAGGACCCGGTCGGGTTCGGTGTACAGCCCGGCGAATACCTCGCGATACGAACGCGCGACACGGGCCGGAGTATCGAGCAGTCCGGGCCGGTCCGGGTCCTCTCCGACCGCGATCAGCAGCTCGCGAACCGCCGCCTCGGCACGCGGCTGATCGAACGCCCGGCCGGTCCCCAACGCGACAAGTTCCTCGGCGGGTACCGAGGAACCGTCCGGGTCGGGAGTGCGACCGTTCGTCTCCGCCGGGCGGGTGTCACCGTTGATCTGTTCGACCGCCAATCCGAGCACCTCCACGTGTTCTCCACCGGCGGCCGCACGCGCTGTCGTGCCGGTGCCGTTTTACTTGGCCCAAGCCTAGATTGCGGGCCCGACCGTGCGGGACGTCAGCTCCTGCCGTTGGACCCGCGCCACCACTGCGACTGCGATCCGTTGCGACCGTCGTTCTCGTCGCCGGAAGCCGGATGACCATTCTGGTCGGATGCCGGGTGACCATTCTGGTCGGACGCCGGGTGGCCATTCTGGTCGCCCGGATGACCGTTTTGCTGCTCACCGGACCGCTTGGGCGCCGTCCACCGACCATTCTGCTCCGGCTGATCCCACGCCCCGGGCTGTCCCCACTGGCCCGACTCGGGCGGTGTCCACTGGCCCGACTCGGGCGGTGTCCACTGGCCCGCCCCGGGCTGTCCCCACTGGCCTGCCCCGGGCTGTCCCCACTGCGCCGACTCGTCCCAGTTCCGCTCGCGCGGTCCACCGACCGGCTCGCTCGGCGGCCAACCGGGGGCCGACCAGCCGGCTGGAGCGCCGTAATCCGGACGCGAACCCTTCGTCGCACCGGACTGCGGCGGGTAGCTCGCGTGACCGGGGTGGGCCGGGTAGCCCGCGCGCGCCGGCGGTCCGGGCGGCGCCGGATAGCCCGACGGGGTCGGTTGCGGTTCCGGCTGCCACGGCTGCTGCGGGGCGGCCGGGTTCTCCGGCGTCTGCCCGCGCGGCTGCGTCGGCTCGGCTGCCCGAGGCTGCGGCGTGTCGGACGGGGGCTGGTGCGTATCGGCCGGGGGCCAGGGTTCGCCGCGCTCGAGCGCGAGCTCGCGCGGGGTCTTCACCGGCGGCTTGTCCGAGGGCACCCGCTCGCCGAAATCGTTGAACGCGGTGATCCGCGGACGCTTCTCGACCGCGGTGAATATCGCCTGGAGATCCTTGCGGTGCAACGTCTCTCGCTCCAGCAAGGCGGTCGCGAGCTCGTCGAGCACATCGCGGTACTCGTTGAGGATCGCCCATGCCTCGGTGTGCGCGGCCTCGATCAGGTTGCGCACCTCCTCGTCGATCTCGCGGGCGATCTCGTGGCTGTAATCGGGCGCGGTACCCATGGTGCGGCCGAGGAACGGATCCCCGTGGTCGGTTCCGTACCGGACCGCGCCGAGCTTGGCGCTCATGCCGTACTCGGTCACCATCGCACGTGCGATCTTGGTGGCCTGATCGATGTCGGACGACGCGCCGGTGGTCGGCTCGGCGAACACCAGTTCCTCGGCGGCGCGACCACCCATCGCCATCACCAGGCGGGCGATCATCTCCGAGCGGGTCATCAGACCCTTGTCGTCCTCGGGCACCGTCATCGCGTGGCCACCGGTGCGGCCGCGGGCCAGGATCGTCACCTTGTAGACCGGTTCGATATCCGGCATCGCCCAGGCAGCCAGCGTGTGCCCACCCTCGTGGTACGCGGTGATCTTGCGTTCGTGCTCGCTGATGATGCGGCTCTTGCGGCGCGGGCCACCGATGACGCGGTCGACGGCTTCCTCCAACGCCACACCGGTGATCACTGCGCCGTTCTCGCGGGCGGTGAGCAGGGCGGCCTCGTTGACGACGTTGGCCAGGTCCGCGCCGGACATGCCGACGGTCCGCTTGGCCAGGCCCTCCAGGTCGGCGTCGGGCGAGATCGGCTTGCCCTGGCCGTGCACCCGTAGGATCGCGCGTCGACCGGCGAGATCCGGGCTGCCGACCGGGATCTGGCGGTCGAAACGTCCCGGGCGCAGCAGCGCCGGGTCGAGAATATCGGGGCGGTTGGTCGCGGCGATCAGGATGATGCCGGTGCGGTCGCCGAAGCCGTCCATCTCGACGAGCAGCTGGTTCAGCGTCTGCTCGCGCTCGTCGTGGCCACCGCCGAGGCCGGCGCCACGCTGGCGGCCGACCGCGTCGATCTCGTCGACGAAAATGATGCAGGGGCTGTTCTGCTTGGCCTGCTCGAACAGGTCGCGTACCCGGGAGGCGCCGACACCGACGAACATCTCGACGAAGTCCGAGCCGGAAATGGTGAAGAACGGCACCCCGGCCTCACCGGCCACGGCACGCGCGAGCAGCGTCTTACCGGTGCCGGGCGGGCCGTAGAGCAGCACGCCCTTGGGGATTTTTGCGCCCAGCGCCTGGTAGCGCGCCGGGTTCTGCAGGAAGTCCTTGATTTCGTAGAGCTCTTCGACCGCTTCGTCGGCACCCGCGACGTCGTTGAACGTCGTCTTGGGCATGTCCTTGGTCAACTGCTTGGCCTTCGACTTGCCGAAGCCCATGACGCCACCACGGCCGCCGCCCTGCATACGGCCCATCACGAAGATGAACAGGCCGAGCAGGATCACCATCGGCAGGACGAAAATCAGCAGCTGGGAAAGCCAGTTCTGCTGGCTGACCTTCGTGTTGTATTTTTCCGCACCGGAGTTCTGTACCGCGGTGAAGACCTCGTCGGACGCTGCTGCCGGATACTTCGTGAGAATTTCGGTCTTGCCGTTGGTCGCGTCGTTGCCCGTCTTCAGCGTTAGCCGTAGCTGCTGCTCGCGGTCATCGATCTGCGCCTCGGTGACGTTCTGGTCGCTGAGCTGGGTCAGCGCCACAGATGTGTCGACGGATTCCCAGCCACGCGTGCTGTTTCCGAAATAGCTGAACGCGTAAATGACCAGCAGAATCCCGGCGACGATCGCCAGGTTGCGGAAGACAGTCTTGCGATTCATACAGCCTCGGCCACGGTGGCCTGTCCTTTCGTGTCCAGTCTCCACCGCCGAGTCGTGCGCGACGAAACGGTGGCGCTTGCTCGCGGGCGCGCCAAGTCCAGCACACGAGGCGGAAACACCAGGCTACCGCGAACAACGTGGGCCTACGACGGTGCAGGCCCGGAATGTGCAACGTCTCGCCCACCGATGTGGTTCCCGATCCGGGTTGGGGTGAGCAGCGCAACTCCGACGCGATCCGCCGGTCACCGATCCGCCGGTGGCGTTAATGAATCCGCAGTCCGCGGTGATTCCTCGGTATGGAGACCCTGGCGAACACCGGTAGTGGCGGCGGGACGGCCACCGCGCTGGTCGTGCCGGACCGGCGGGGTGCCACCGGCGGCGGCGACCTCGACGGTGCGCTCGAGATCATCGACGCGGGTGCCCGGATCGACGACTTCGACCTGCTGACCGCCCTCGGCCGAGGCGCGTTCGCCCGCGTCTTCCTCGCCCGGCAACGGTCGATGCAACGCCTCGTCGCGGTGAAGATCTCACACAACCATGGCAGCGAACCGCAGACCCTGGCGCATCTGGACCACGACCACATCGTCCGGGTGTTCGACCAGCGCCTGATCGAGCACGACCGGCTCAAGCTCGTCTATATGCAGTACGTGCCGGGCGGCACGTTGCTCGGCGTGCTGCGCCGGGTGCGCGACACCCCGCCCCATGCGCGGACCGGGCAGCTGCTGCTCGACGCGATCGACGCCGAACTTGCCGACCGCGGCGGGATCCGGCCGAGCGAATCGCGCAGCCGGGCCGATATCGCGGGGCTGAGCTGGCCCGAAGCGGTCGCCTGGCTCGGTCGCCGGCTCGCCGACGCGCTCGACTACGCCAACCGCCGCGGCGTGCTGCACCGCGACATCAAACCGGCCAACGTGCTGCTTACCGCCGAGGGCGCACCGAAACTCGCCGACTTCAACATCAGCTTCGACGAACACGTGCACGATGCGCATCCATTGCGGTACTTCGGTGGCTCGCTGTCGTATATGTCGCCCGAGCAGCTCGCCGCCGCACATCCCGACCGGTCGGGCAGCGCCGCGGACCTCGACACCCGCTCGGATCTGTACGCGCTCGCGGTGATGCTGTGGGAACTGCTCACCGGGCGCCGTCCCTTCGGTGCCGACGCCGACGAGCCGGACCCGGGCCCGGCCGGGCTGCCCACCGCCATCGACCACCAGCTCGCACTGCGGGACCGTCCGATCGAAGACCGGGTGCTCGCCGACCTGCCGCCCGACTGCCCCGCCGCGCTGCGCCGGGTGTTGCTCAGCTGCCTGGCCCCCGATCCGGCGGACCGCCCGGAACGCGGTCGCGAACTCGCCACGCAGCTCGACCTTTGCCTCGATGTGCGGGCCCGCAACCTCGTCGATCCGCCGGCCAGGAGCTGGCAGCGTCGCCTCGCGCCGTGGACGGTCGTCGTCGCCACCCTGGCCGGCGCGGTCGGCAATTTCGGCGCGGTGCTCTACAACAACAACCACAACGGCCGGCTGATCGACCCTGCGCTGACCGCCGAACAGCACCACAGCCTCGAGACCATCGGCAACTTCGTCGACTGGCCGTTCTACCCGATCGTGTTCGGACTGCTGCTCTACCTGGGCAGGCACGCGATCCTGGTCCCGCACGGGCTGCGCCACGGTCGCCGCTACGACCAGCGAACCCTGGCCCGCACCCGCGCAAACATCCTGACGGTCGGCGACCGGGCCTCGCTGATCGGATTCGCCGGCTGGGTGGTGGCAGGCACGGTGTTCGTCACCGGACTCCTCGTGGTCGGCGATCTACCGCCCACAATGCTGCTGCACCTGCTGGTCACCCTGGTGGTGTGCGGCGCGATCTCGGTGTCGTATCCGTTCTTCCTGGTGACCTTCTGGTGTGTGCGGGTCGAATACCCAACTCTGCTCCGGCACGGCCGGGGGCACCTGACCGCCGACGACGCCCGACGGCTGCACGCGCTCGGCGGCCGCGCCACCGTCTATCTCGGAATCGCCGCGGCGGTGCCGATGATCGCGGTGCTGGCCGGGGTGAGTTTCCTGCTGCCGGGCCAGCTGCCGCTGATCATCGGACCGATGCGCTGGTTGTGCGTGTGCGCCGTCGCCGCGTTCGTGGTCGTCTACTGGCTGTTCCGGACACTGGAAGCCGACCTGCGCGCGCTGCAGCGGGTGGTCGCGGCGGGTGTCTGATCTGCCCGAACCGACCTACTGTTGGGGTATGTGCCGAAACATCACCGCGCTGCGCGGACTCGAACCTGCGGCAACGGCAGAGGAGATCGAGGCGGCCGCCCTGCAGTACGTACGCAAGGTCGGCGGGCTGTCGAGCATCTCGGCCACGACCCGACCGGCCGTCGACGCCGCGGTCGCCGAGATCGCGGCCATCACCACCCGGCTGCTCGAGGATCTGCCCGAACGCAAGGTGCCGCCGAAGAATCTCCCGCCGCTGCGGCGGCTGCATTCGCACGATGGGCACGTCCACACGCACGAGCACGGTGAACACACGCACGTGCACTGATTCGCCGGGGTCGGGCGCGCTGTCCCATTTGCCGGTCAGCCGTCTTAGAGTGTGCAACGGATCACGTCTCAACGTCTCAAAACCGAGTTCAGGGAGGTCCCAGTGACCACGACGCAGGCGCCGCAGCAGGCAGCCCAGATCGAAGTACACAACCCCGCGGATGGCCGCGTCGTCGGTACCGTGCCGGTCGAGTCCGCCGAGGCGGTTGCCGGCACGGCGGCGCAACTGCGCGCGGCCCAGCCCGCGTGGGAAGCGCTCGGGCCCAGCGGTCGCGCGGAATGGCTGTTCAAGTTCCAGGAGTGGCTGCTCGCCAACGAGCAACGTCTTGGCGACGTGCTGCAGTCCGAGACGGGCAAGACACGCGGCGACGCCTCGATCGAGGTTCCGATGGTGGCGGATCTGATCGGCTACTACGCCCGCAATGCCGAGAAGTTCCTCTCCGACGACCACCCCAGGGCGCACAGTCCGCTCGGCAAGATCAAGAAGCTCACCACGGTGTTCCGTCCGTTCCCGGTGGTCGGCGTCATCACCCCATGGAACTTCCCGATCGCGATGCCCGGGATGGACGTGGTCCCCGCCCTGCTCGCGGGTGCCGCCGTGCTCCTCAAGCCCTCCGAGGTCACGCCGCTGTCCGCGGTGGAGTTCGGCCGCGGCTGGACGGAGATCGGCGCGCCGCCCGTGCTCGCGGTGGCCACCGGTTTCGGCGCCACCGGCGCCGCGGTCGTGGACAACGTCGACTACCTGCAGTTCACCGGTTCCACCCGCACCGGTCGGTCGATCGCGGTCGCGTGCGCGCAGCGACTCATCCCGTTCAGCCTCGAACTCGGCGGCAAGGATCCCGCGATCGTGCTGGCCGACGCCGATATCGACCGGGCCGCCAACGGCATCGCCTGGGGTGGGCTGGTCAACGCCGGGCAGGTGTGTGTGTCGGTGGAGCGCGTCTACGTCGAGGCACCGGTGTACGACGAGTTCGTCGCCAAGCTCACCGAGCGCGTCGGCGCACTTCGTCAGGGCAAGGACGACCGCAGCTTCAAATACGACGTCGGCGCATTGGCCACTCCCGGGCAGCGCGACATCGTCGCCCGGCATGTGGAAGAAGCCGTGGCCGCGGGTGCGCGCGTGACAACCGGCGGCAAGGCGACCGGCGAGGGCACGTTCTACGAACCGACAGTGCTCGTCGATGTCGACCACTCCATGTCGTGCATCCGCGAGGAGACCTTCGGGCCGACCATTCCGGTGATGAAGGTCGCCGACGAAGCCGAGGCCATCCGGCTGGCGAACGACTCCGAATACGGGCTTTCGGCGACGGTGTGGACCGGCGATGCCGAGCGCGGCAAGTCGGTGGCGCGCCAGCTCGAAGCCGGCGCGGTCAACATCAACGACGCCATCGCCAACCTGCAGAGCTACGCGCTGCCGATGGGCGGGTGGAAGGACTCCGGCGTCGGCGCGCGTTGGGGCGGTGCGGCCGGGCTGCAGAAGTACTGCCGACGGCAGGCCATCACCGAACCGCGACTCAAGCCGATGAAATCCGAGCCACTCTGGTACCCCGCCAAGAAGCGCAACGCGGACTTCGCCTTCGGCCTGCTGCGTCTGGCCTACGCCCGCGGCCTGCGCAGCAAGCTCGGGCTGGGCGCGCGGCGCAAGTGAGCGGCAAGGTCGTCGTCATCACCGGCGGCGCGCGCGGAATCGGGTTCGCGACGGCGACCGCGCTGCACCGGCTCGGCGCCGACGTCGCCATCGGAGACATCGACGAAGCGAAGGTGAAGGAGGCAGGCGCCGAGCTCGGACTCGAGGTGTACGACCGGCTCGACGTCACCGACCCGACCTCGTTCGAGGCGTTCCTCGACCGCACCGAACGCCAACTCGGACCGATCGATGTGCTGGTGAACAACGCGGGGATCATGCCGTGCGGCAGGCTCGTCGACGAGCCCGACGCGGTCACGCGCCGGATTCTCGACATCAACACCTACGGGGTGATCCTGGGCAGCAAGCTCGCCGCGGCGCGGATGGTGCCGCGACGGCGGGGGCACGTCATCAACATCTCGTCGATCGCCGGCGAGATGCCGACCCCGGGGCTGGCCACCTATAGCGCGAGCAAGGCTGCGGTGCTCGCGTTCACCGATGCGATGCGCGCGGAGTACAACGGCACCGGGGTGCATTTCTCCGCTGTGCTACCGACCTTCACCAACACCGAACTGACTGCGGGAACGGGCGGCGCCAAGGGATTTCGCAACGCGGAGCCGGAGGAGATCGCCGCGGCCGTGGTGGCGCTGCTGGCGAAACCACGCCGCCGCATCGCGGTGACCAGGATCGCGGGTGCCATCTCGCGCAGCCAGAACTTCATGCCGTCGCGGCTGGTCGAGTTCCTCGGCAGGCACAGCGGAATGGAGAACGTGTTCCTCGACGACGTCGACATCGAGGCGCGCCGGGCCTACGAGCGACGGGCACGCGGCATCGCAACCGGTGGGTAGCCGCATCAAAACCGGCGGGTAGCCGGCGTGCCTCATTCGGGAAACCACTCGGCGTCGGGGTCATTGCCGTAGATCTCGTCGATGAAGCGGGTGACCGCGGCGCGGTCGTCGTCGGCGCGCCAGGCGAGTACCAGCTCGGCGGGCGGGATATCGACGACGCGGCGCATGACCGTACCCGGCCAGCGATGCGCCGGCATGGCGAACTCGGGCAGCAGCACGACGCCGACACCCAATTCCACCGCCTCCACCCGCTCGTCCGCCGTCGACGCAATACCGGAGATACGTGCCTTCGAGCCTTCACGCACGTCGTTGCCGACCCAGTAGTCACGGAGAATCCCGGCCCCTTCGGGCAGCGCCAGGAATGGTTCATCGGCGATATCGGCGAAATGAACCTCGGACTCGCCCGCCAGCCGGTGCTTCAGCGGCAGCAGCACCCAGCGCGGCTCTCGGCGGACCTTGCGCCACCGGTAGTTTTCCGGCCGCGTCAAGGGCAGCAGGATGATCGACACGTCGGACTTGCGGCTGTCCAGGCCGACGGAGGGATCCGCGTACGTCGAGGAGTAGACCACCACCGGACTCGAACTGCGCTGCTCCATCTGCTCGAGCAGGCCGAACTCGTGGGTGAACATCATGCCGAGCCGGATCCCGTCACCGGCCGGGGCGAGCGCGGCCCGCGTTTGCTCCCATTGCGCCAGGATCGCGCGGGCCCCCACGAGCAATTCGCGACCGGCGACCGTCAGCGCCACCGAACGCTGGTTGCGGTCGAAGAGCACAGTGCCGAGGTGGCGCTCGAGTTGCTGGATCTGTCGCGACAGCGTCGGCTGGCCGATCTCGAGATCCGCTGCTGCCTGGGTGAAATGCAGCCGCTCCGCGACTGCCACGAAATACCGCAGGTCCCGCAGGCTGGGCTCCATGTAATGGTGCTATCAGAGATTGCCCGCCGCCGCCACGGAAGCGACTCGGCAGCGCGGCAACGGAAGCGGACGCGGCGTCAGCGTGCGCCCGGCGGGCGGCGAACCCACGGATGACGGCTCTCCACCTGCCGGGCAATGGCCAGGATGTCGGCTTCGCTGCCCGGCGGACCGATCAGCTGCGCCGCGACCGGTGTGCGCGACTCCGTGTGGATGCCGACGGGAACACTTGCGCCCGGCCAACCAAGCAGGTTCCAGATGGCGGCGAGCGGTGAGTACCGGACCGAAGCTGTGACGTTGGCCCGCCACGAGAGCTCACTCCAGGTCACCGCCGCCGCCGGCGGGCGCGCGAGGGTCGGTGTCACGAGCAGATCGATACCGTCGAAGAGACCGCGCATCGCTTCCTCGATCTCGTCCAGGTCGGACTTCCGCACCAGGCCCAGCCTATTCACAAGACGGCCGAGTGCCGCGTGCCTTCGATTGCGCCGCTGCACCAAAGACCGCTCGAAACCTTCGATGTCGATGGCACTGTTGGCCAGCCACCGGGAGCACACGGCGACCGGCAGCTTCGGATAGGGCACGTCGACCGGGATGACGCGATGCCCGACCGCGCCAAGCACCGCACCCGCCGTGCGAGCCGCCCGCGCCCATTGCGGATCAACCCGAACCAGCGGTGAGAGGCTCGCCGTCGAGACACCGATGCGCAGATTCCCCGGCCGCCGGATCCGCGCCAGCCTCGGATCGCCCGCCATCACCGACAGCATCAGCGCGCCGTCGGCGACCGTCGTTGCCAGCACCCCGTTCTCCGCCATCCCCGACCAGGAGTCCCGCCCGATCTGGGCGGGCACCACCCCGCGGCCCGGCTTGAGCCCGAATAGGCCGCAGCACGCCGCCGGAACGCGCACCGAACCAAGACCGTCGCTGCCGTGCGCGATCGGCACCATTCCTGCGGCGACCGCCGCCGCCGAGCCACCGGACGAGCCGCCCGGGGTGCGGTCCGGATTCCACGGATTTCGGGTGACGTGCCCGGGTGAATCGGTAAACGGCCACGCGTCCAGTTCGCACACCGTGGTCTGCCCGACCACGATCGCACCGGCCGCGCGGAGCCGGGCTACCACCGGATGGTCCGCGGCGGCGGGTGGTGACGCAGCGGCCCGGGAGCCGGCGTGCATCACCTCGCCGGCGACGTCGATGATGTCCTTGATCGCGATCGGAACACCCGCCAAGGGCAACTCGGCGAGGTCGGCTCGGGACGCCAGCGCATCCGCCTCGGCCACGGCGCGCTCGTACCGGACACAGGCGAATGCGCCGATCGCGGGATCGGCGCGGCCGATGGTGTCGAGCGCCGATCGGACCGTTGCGCCGGGCGCGCACCGACCCGACCGCACGGCGAGCGCGATCCCGGTGGCGGTGAACGTGTCATCGACATCCCACCAGGACGCTCGCTCCGAGCGCTGCTGCATGCACCGAGTATCCACCCAAAACCCGCTGCGACCGGCAGATTCATGCAGCCCTTACGCCGCCGCACCGCCATCGGGCGGGGGCGGCGGCGACTATGCTTCGTGGTGTCCGTTCGCGGCCCGGCCGCCGAGCGCGGCGCTCCGATGATCGCAGAATCGAACGGCGTCGCGTGTCGCGCCGTAGTCCCGGGAGAACCTCTAGTAGGCGGAGTTGAACCGATTGATATGACCGCAGGCGGAGCCGCCCCCGAATCGAGGCGAACGCAGTCCGGTGCAGCCACCGATGCAGTCGCCTCGTTTGCGCGCGCCTGGGTCGACGCGGTCACCCCGCCCGACCTGCGCGACTACCTGCCCGAATCATCGCGAGCCGATGCCCTCGCCGACCTGATCCGCGTCGACCTGCAGCACCGCTGGTTGGGAAACGGGACCCGCAAACGCCTCGCCGACTACTGTGCCGAGTTTTCGGATCTGGAGCGCAACACCCTGCCCGCCGATCTCGTCTACGAAGAGTTCGTGATCCGCAGGCAGAGCGGCGAACAGCTCGAGCCGGCCGACTGCCTGCGCGAATACCCCGCGCAGGCCGCGGAGCTCAGCGAGTTGTTGAACGTGGACGCCGACGATCCGAGCACCCGCCGCGCACCGGGGCCGGACGCCACCATTGGGGCCGAGTACGAGCCGACCGGGTTGGCCACAGCGGCATTCGAGTCGGCCGGGCCGGCCACTGACGCGTACGGCTCCATCACCCGAACCGCCATCCACGGCGATGCGCGGGAACAGGATGTCGAACACCCGCTCGAGTCGGTCGAGGTCGGCCAGTCCGTGGACGATTTCGACCTGCTCACGGTCCTCGGGGCCGGTGCATTCGCGCGCGTCTTCCTCGCCCGGCAACGCTCGATGCAGCGGTTGGTCGCGGTGAAGGTGTCCGCCGATCGGGGCACCGAGCCGCAAACCCTCGCCCGACTCGATCACGACTACATCGTCCGGATCTTCGACCAGCGAATACTGCCGCAGCGGCGGTTGAAGTTGCTCTACATGCAGTTCCTGCCCGGCGGCACGCTGCTCGGTGTGCTGCGCTGGGTGCGCGCAACGCCGGTGGAGCAACGCAACGGGCAGCTGCTGCTCGACGCGGTCGACGCTGCGATGGAGGAGAAGGGCGAGATCCGGCCGAGCGATTCGAGCGTGCGTGCGGAGATCGCGGGGCTGAGCTGGCCGGAGACGGTCGCCTGGCTCGGCCGCCGGCTCGCCGAGGCGCTCGAGTACGCGGGTCGGCACGGGGTGCTGCATCGCGACATCAAGCCGGCGAACATCCTGCTCACCTCCGAGGGCGTGCCGAAGCTCGCCGATTTCAACATCAGCTACAGCCGCAACGTGGCCGGCACCAGCCCGGTGGCCTACTTCGGCGGATCGCTGTCGTACATGTCCCCCGAGCAGCTCGCCGCGTGCCACACGGACCGGGCAGGCACGGCTGCCGATCTCGACACCCGCAGCGACATCTTCTCCCTCGGCGTGGTGCTCTGGGAGTTGCTCACCGGCAGCAAACCGTTCCCGGACGAGGGCGCTTCCGGCGGGGACGACACGGTCATCGACGCCATGCTCGCCGAGCGGGCGAACGGACTCGGCGCCGGTGCACTCGCAGCACTGCCCGCGAATTGCCCCGCCGCGCTCATCCGGGTCCTGACCACCGCGCTCGCCCCCAACCCCGCCGATCGCTGGGCCGACGGCACCACATTCGCGCAGCAACTCGACCTATGCCTGGATGCCCGCGCCCGCGACCTGGTCGATCCGCCACCGGGAAGCTGGCGGCTGCGCCTGCGGCCCTATGTCTTCCCGGTCGTCGCGCTGGCGCTTCTGGTGCCGAACCTGCTCGCGAGCATCTACAACATCCATCACAACCAGACGCTGATCATCAGCAGGTTGTCCGACGAGGCACAGCGCGAGTTCCAGCTGATCACCACCATCATCAACGTGACGTTCTTTCCGCTGGCCGGCGCGCTGATGGTGTACCTGGCGCGGCGTGTGCTCACCGTTCCCCGAGGGCTGCGCAAGGGCCGCGTCTACGACGACGAGACCCTGGCGCGGGCCCGCAGCGACACGCTGATGGTCGCGGACTGGACGGTGCTGATCGCGTTCGCCTTCTGGGTGACGGCGGGTCTCACGTTTCCGATCACCCTGCAACTCGTCGCAGGCGATGTACCGGCCGACGCCTATGTGCATTTCCTCGGCTCGCTCGTGGTGTGCGGAGCGATTGCGCTGGCCTACCCCTTCTTCCTGATCGCGTTCTTCATGGTCCGCAGCATTTACCCGATCTTTCTCCAGCACGCGAAACCCAGCGAGCACGATGCGCGCCAGCTGCGCGGGTTGGATCGGCGCAGCAATTTCTATCTCGCGGTCGCCGCGTCCGTGCCGTTGCTCGGCGTCGCCGGCGTGACGTTCATACCCCCCGAGGACATCCCGCAGGTCATCGTCGCGGTGCGGGTGTTGTGCGTCCTCGGCATCCTCGCCTTCGTCGGCGCGTACCGGTTGTTCCGGATTCTCGAAGAGGACCTCCGGGCACTGGAGCGGGTCGTCTCGCACGGCAACATGCATGTCCGCTGAGTCGGCCGTGCTCACCGAGTCGTGGCGGGTCATCAGCCTCGCGCACGTGCTCGACCCGGCCAGGATCAGCATCTTTCCCGGTGATCCGCCGCCGCGGCTGACCGAGGTGGGCGCGCTCGACGAGCACGGTTACCGGCTGCGCGTGCTCGAGGTGGGCGAGCACACCGGCACACATTGGGGGGCACCCGCGCATTTCACCGCGACCGGCTGCACCGCCGACGAACTCGACCCCGGCGACCTGTTGCTCCCGGCGGTCAAGGTCGATGTGCGCGACCGCGCCGCCGCCGACCCGGACTATGCGGTAACGGTGGCCGACCTGCGCGACTGGGAGGACGCGCACGGCCCGATACCGCCCGGCGCCGCGGTCATCGCCTGGACCGGATGGGAAAGCCGGTGGGGCACGGATCGGTTCGCGAATATCGGCGCCGACGGTCACATGCATCAGCCGGGCTTCGCCGTTGCGGCAGTGCGGTGGCTGCTCGACACCGGACGGCTGCACCGCCGGGGCGCACTCGGCATCGACACGTTCGGCCCCGACCGCGGTATCGATACCGTCGGCACCGAGTACACCGTTTCGAAGCTGCTCTACCGCGAACATCGGATCAGCCTGGAGTGTCTGGCCGGGCTCGCAGAGCTGCCCGAAGCAGGCGCGTTGGTGCTGGCGGGTGGGGTGATTTCCGCAGGTGGCACGGGATCGCCGGGCACCATATTCGGGCTCCTGCGAATTTGACGTCCGGGAACCACGACCGAGCGCTACCGTGCTGACATGACCGGCAGCAAGCCTCCCGTCGACGACACGGCATTCCGGGTGGGCGATCGGATCACGACCGTGGTCCTCGGCGATTCCGGGACCGACAGATTCGCCGGAACGATCGTCGAGGATTTCGGTTCCTCGATCGATTCGGCCGGGTTGGGCAGAAACTGGGCAGCGCAGCGGCGCTGGGCCGTAGCCCTGGACGACGGACGATTGGTGTTTCGCGACAGCGCGGAGATATCCGCCGTCGGCTAGGTGGATAACTCGGCTAGCTGGACGGCGCTGCCGTCAGCTGTCGTCGCCGCCGTACACCTTCGGGTGCAGTGTGCCGATATACGGCAGATCGCGGTAGCGCTCGGCGTAATCGAGGCCGTAACCGACGACGAATTCGTTGGGGATGTCGAAGCCGACCGCGGCAATGTCCACGTCGGCCTTCACCGCGTCGGGCTTGCGCAGCAGGGTGACCACCTCGAGCGAGGCGGGCTGGCGGCTCGACAGGTTGCGCTTGAGCCAGGACAGGGTGAGGCCGGAGTCGATGATGTCCTCGACGATCACCACATTGCGCCCGGCGATGTCGCGGTCGAGGTCCTTCAGAATGCGCACCACACCGGACGACGACGTCGACGAGCCGTACGAGCTAACGGCCATGAACTCCATCTGACTCGGTATCGGCAATGCCCGCGCGAAATCGGTCATGAAGAAGATCGCGCCTTTGAGCACTCCGATCAGGAGCAGGTCACCCTCGGGCGTGCCCGGCGGAAAACGCTTGGCAACGTCCTCTGCGAGTTCGACCACGCGGGTCTGGATCTGCTCCTCGGTCAGCAGCACCGACGCGATATCGCCCTCGTACAAGTCCCCGCATCCCTTCAGTCGGTCTCGCGCATTGCTTCAGTGTCCTGCGCCCGGTCCGGACCGAACCCGTCGGTGCTTCGCTCCAGCGTGAGCCTGCCACGCCTGCGCGAGGCTACCAACCTGAATCCCGGCGCGCCGCCGCCAACGGCGACCCCACCCTGGCCGCGCCACCGGACGACGAGGTCGTCGACGCCGTGCAGGTGCTTGGCGGTGAGCGCGCGGGCACCCCCGTCGAGGAGCCAGGCGCGGATCACTCGCCGGCGCAGTGCGGGCGGCTGGGCGGCGAGCATCGCGACGTCGAGGTCGCCACCCACCCGGGCCACGGTCAGCGCATCGGCGGCGAGCCCGTCGAGCAGGTCGTCGTCGTCGCGCAGCTGATCGGCGGTGCGCGCCAGCGCTGCCGCGACCCCGCCGCCGAGAACCTGTTCGAGCAGCGGCAACACCTCGCCGCGCAGCCGCGACCGCACGAAGTCGGGCGCGAAATTGTGCGGATCGTCGTACACGGGCTGGTCGAGATCGGCGCACAACTGCCGGGTCTGGTCGCGCCGAACGCCGAGCAGCGGCCGTCCCCAGGGCGGGTCGTGCGCGCGCATGCCGTGAATGGAACGCCCGCCCGAACCGCGCGCAAGGCCGAGCAGCACCGTCTCGGCCTGATCGTCGAGGGTGTGCCCGAGCAGCACGGGCAGCTCGGCCGAATCCGAGGCCTCGGCGACCTCGGTGGCAGCGGACCGCAGCGCGCCGTAGCGCGCCTCCCGCGCGGCTGCCTCCAGTCCGCCGCTCCTGCCGACCCGCACCGGCAGCACCCGCGCCGTGGCGCAACCGAGCCGCAGCGCCGCCCGCTCCGCGCGCGCAGCCACTTCGGTCGAATCCGCCTGCAGCCCGTGGTCGACGATCAGCGCGTGCACCCGCGGCGCCTCGACGACGGCAGCGGCCGTCAACGCGAGCGAGTCGGCACCGCCGGACAGCGCGACGGCGACCGGGCGTGGTGCACCGGTCTCGGCTAGCCATGCGCGCACCGCACGACGCACCGCGAGGACGGCCGCCGTCTCCGGCAGCACTGCTAGCCCAGCACTCGCGCGATCCATTGGTCCGGCTCATCGATCTCGCTGGTCAGCGGCAGCGTCTCGGCCCCGGTCCAGATGGTGTTGAACTCGGCCATTCCGACGCGGCCGACGACGTGGTCGACGAATGCCTTGCCACGCACGTACTGCGCCATTTTCGCGTCGATGCCGAGCAGTGCGCGGATGAGCTTCTGCAGTGGGTTGACCGAGCGTGTGCGGCGAGCCTCGAACGAACTCCTGATCTGCACCACGGTCGGCACCACAGCCGGTCCGACGGCGTCCATCACGTGGTCGGCATGCCCCTCGAGCAGGGTGCCGAGCATGAGCAGCCGGTCGAGCGCGTCGCGCTGCGCGGGCGGCTGCGTGGCGCGCAGCACCCCGAGCAACCCGCCTTGCCCCGGGTCGGGCGGCTGGCGGCGGCGTTCGCGCAGGGCCTCGTTCAGCCGGCTCAGCACCTCGGTCATCGACTCTTCGGTGACGGCGCTCAGGTCACCGACCGCCTGCTGCATGTAGCCGGCCAGCCATGGCGAGGAGGAGAACTGCACACGGTGGGTCACCTCGTGCAGGCACACCCAGAGCCGGAAGTCGCTCGGGTTCACCTTCAACGTCCGTTCGACCGAGACGATGTTGGGCGCCACGAGCAGCAACGATCCGTCGTCGCCGGTGAACGGGTCGTACTGGCCGAGGATCGCGGTGGAGACGAACGCGAGCATCGCGCCGGCCTGCAGTCCGCCCGCTTTGCCGGCCAGCGCGAACTTCGACTTCTGCTCGCTCGGCTCGCCAGCGTCGAGCCCGCCGGCGGTGAGCGCCGCCATCGATCGTGCCGCGGCGTGCACCCAACCCGGCCGGTCGAGGATCTGCGCGGCGGGGATCGGGAGACCATCGGCGAGCCCGGTCACCTCGCGGACCGGCCCTTCCGCCCGCACCGACGCCTCGGTAAGTTCGGCCACCGCTTGTTCGGCGGTGTAGCGGGAGGTCAGCGGCCCGCGCGGAACGAGTCGGGTCCCGGTCTTGGCGGCGAGTCCCCAATCGACGGCACCGGCGAGGGCAGAGCGCTGCTGCTCGGCCGGTTTCGGGGTTTCGGCTAGCTCTGTATCGGACATCTGGGCATCGGTCGCTTCGCTCGCTTGGGTATTCGTCATCGACACCCACAGGATCGCAGCGTTGCGGCCACCGCGTCGAGCGCCGGCCTGCTATCCGCGGGCGAGGTGCCGTTGGACAGCAGAGCGAACGTCAGCACGCGCTGGTCGACGTCGATGACGAAACCCACCAGCGCGCTGGCTTCCGACAGCGTGCCGGTCTTGGCGCGAACCCACCCGGCCCCGGCGCGGTCGCCCGCGGCGTAGCGGTCGGCGAGGGTGCCCGTCGCCCCCGCGACCGGCAGGTAGTCCAGCATCGGTCGCAGCTCGGGGTGCTGCGGGCCGGCCGACATCGCGATGATCCGGCCGAGTACCCGAGCGGGCGCGAGGTCCTGCACCGAGAGACCGGAGTTATCGGCCATCCGCACTCCCGCCATGTCGACGCCGGCACCGCCGAGCACGTCCGACACCGCGCGCACCGCACCGGCGAAGGAGCCGGCGTTCGCGTTCGTGTCACCGCCGCGCCCCATCGCGACCTCCCGGCCGATCGCCTCGGCGAGCACGTTGTCCGACCGCCACATCATCTGGCCCAGCCGGTCGCGCAGCGGCGCCGACTGCACCGACGCCACCGGAGCCGCACCCGAGGGTGCCGTGCCGAGCCGGACGTTGGCCGGGTCGATCCCGAGTGCCACCGCGAGGGCGCGGCCGGCGTCGAGCGCGGGCGTCGGGCTGCGTGGCGACTCGTCCTCGAGCGGAACGGTGCGCGCACCGTCGATCATCACCGGCTCGATCGGCGCGATGTACCCGCCCGCGATGTCCTCGGGCACCCAGCCGTCGGCCATCGTGGGGCCCGAGTAGGCGGTCGTGTCGACCAGGATCGTGTCCGGCAGGGCCCCGCTGCGCCGCACCTGTTCGGCCAGGTCGTCGATCCGCGCCGCGCCGGGATAGAAGTTCGGCGCGCCGATCGGCTGCGCCGTCAGCGTCGGGTCGCCGTGTCCGACGAAGACCAGTTCGTTGGGTGCGGCGCCGCGCAGTACGTCGGTACGCACCCGATGATCGGGCGGTAGGGACAACATCGCCGCGGCCGCGGTGAGCACCTTGGCCGTCGACGCGGGCGTCATCGGCGCGTCGGCGTCGGCACCCCACAGCACGGTGCCGGTTTCCGCGTCGTTCACCACGCCGGTGAGTCGGCCCAGCGCCGGGTCGGCGATCACCGGCGCAAGCGTGGCGGCCAGGACCTCGGGTACCGGGCTCGGCGCATTCTGCGGGACGGCCGCAACCTGCGGCGCGGGCAGGACGGGTGGTGGCGCGGGAGCGGTGGTCAGTGCCTGGCTGCCCAAGTCGTCCCACGGCGCTGCCACGGTCAGCGCGACCACACCAGCGATCAGGACCGCGACCGCGAGCAACGACAAGACGATGCGATTGCGTCGCCGACGGCGACCGAGCGCGACCGAGCCCATAACCTTCTTGCGCTGCTTGTCGGCAGGTTCCGCTGGTGACTTGATCGGCTGCCCCGCCACTGTTCTCCCGTCCGGGTGTGGGTGTACCTCGCCGCCCACAATATCCTCGACGCGGTACCCTTCCACCGACGAAATGCCGGGTCGACGCGCGCCGATCGCCGCGTCCCCAAGACCGCCAGCTACAAGGGAGTGCAGCGTGGAGTTCGACGTCACTATCGAGATCCCCAAGGGTCAGCGCAACAAGTACGAGATCGACCACGAGACCGGCCGCATCCGGCTCGATCGCTTCCTCTACACCTCGATGGTCTATCCCGCCGACTACGGATACATCGAGAACACACTCGGCGAGGACGGCGATCCGCTCGACGTGCTCGTGCTGCTCCCGGAGTCGGTGTTCCCGGGCGTGCTGATCAACGTGCGCCCGGTCGCGATGTACAAGATGACCGACGAGAAGGGCGGCGACGACAAGGTTCTCGCTGTGCCGGCCGGCGACCCGCGCTGGGATCACATCCAGGAACTCGCCGATGTGCCCGAGTTCGAACTCGCCGCGATCAAGCACTTCTTCGAGCGCTACAAGGATCTCGAGCCCGGCAAGTTCGTCAAGGGCTCGGAGTGGGTCGGTCGCGCCGAGGCCGAGGCCGAGGTCGAGGCCTCGATCGCCCGGCTGAAGGGACAGGGCCACTAAGCCCGCGCCGCAACACCTGACGACGCCGCTCGTGCCATCCGCGCACGGGCGGCGTTTGGCGTCTACGCGAGAGGCTCCGGCCCCGCCGCGGCCGCGGCTTTCTCCGGTACTGCCGAAGTGCGCAGCGGGATCTCCTTCCAGAACAGCACCAGCACGAATCCGAATGCGACGACCAGCGAGACGCAGAGGAACACCGTGGACATCGCGTTGGCGAAACCGACCTGGAACGGTCGCGCCAGCGCCGGACTGAGCTGCTGCACGATCGACGAGTCGGTCAGCACATGTTCGGCGACCGCGGGGTCGTGGTTGGCCAGTCCGCCGGCCAACATCTGATCGACGGGATCGGCGCCGGGCTGGTTTGCCGCCGCGATCGCCTGCGTGAACTCCGGATTCTGTGCCGAGGCCTGTAGCTCCCCGGCGATGCTCGGCGCGAGCTGCGCGAACAGGATCGACAGAAACACCGCGATGCCGAGCGTGCCACCGATCTGGCGGAAGAACGTCGCTGCTCCGGTAGACAGACCCATGTCCCGTGCGGGCAATGCGTTCTGCAGCGCGAGCATCAACGGCGCCATCGTGTTGCCGAGCCCGAGGCCGCTGATCAGCATGAACACCATGGCGACCGGCAGCGGGGTGTCGGCGCTGACCAGGTGCAGCAGGAACATTCCGATGCTGGCCAGCGCGAGTCCGGCGAGCGGGAAGATCCGGTAGCGCCCGGTACGGGAGATCAGCTGACCCGACAGGATCGAGCCGAGCATCATGCCGAGCACCAGCGGCAGCATTGCCAGACCGGCGAGGGTGGGGCTCGCTCCGCGCACCACCTGCAGGTACTGCGGGATCAGCGTGATGCCGCCGAACATGCCCGCGCCGATCACCACGGAGATGACGATGCCGAGCGCGAAGGTCCGGTTGCGGAAGATGCGCAGCGGAATGAGCGCGTCCTCCTTCATCCACGCCTCGATCGCGATGAAGGCTGCCACGCCGATCGTGCCGATGACATAGCAAGCCCAGGAACGCGGGGCGTCCCAGCCCCAGATCCGGCCCTGTTCGGCGACGACGAGCAGCGGCACGATCCCGATCGCGAGCGCCGCCACGCCCCAGTAGTCGACGCGCAACGAGCCGTGCTCGCGCCGCGGCAGGTGCAGCACCCGCGACACCACGATCAGTGCGATCAATCCGATCGGCACGTTCACCAGAAACACCCAGCGCCAGCCGCTGATGCCGAGGATGGTCTCCTGCCCGGCGAACAGTCCGCCGAGCACCGGGCCGAGCACGCTCGACGTCCCGAACACGGCGATGAAATAGCCCTGGTAGCGGGCCCGCTCCCGGGGGCTGACGATGTCACCCATGATCGTCAGTGCGAGCGACAACAGACCGCCCGCCCCGAGGCCCTGGAACGCCCGGAACGCGGCCAGCTCGTACATCGACTGCGCGGTCGTACAGAGCAGTGATCCGACCAGGAAGATCGAGATTGCGGCGAGGTAGAACGGCTTGCGGCCGTACATGTCCGACAACTTGCCGTACAGCGGCGTGGCGAGCGTGGCGGTGATGAGGTACGCCGTGGTGACCCAAACCTGCAGCGCATAGCCGTTGAGATCGTCGGCGATGGTGCGGATCGCGGTCGAGACGATGGTCTGATCGAGGGCGGCGAGCAGCATGCCGAGCATCAGCCCGCTCATGATCACGAGGATCTGGCGATGGGTGAAACCCGGCGCGACGACCGCGTCGTCGATATCGGCGCCCGCGTTTTCGGTGCCGGCGCTGTGTGCAGTGTGTTCCGACATTGGTTGCGTCACACGGCTGTCGCGTCGAGCCTGCGCCGAAGCGCGGCGAGCAATTCGGGGCGGAACCGCTCGTAGTCGCCGACGAATTTCTCCAGCAGCCGGACGAAATCGGCCCGGTCGTCGGTGGGCCAGTCCGCGACAATCTTCCCGACACTCGCGGTGCGGCGGCGGCGCGTGTCCTCCACCATCGCCTGCCCGTTGTCGGTGACGCTCAAGACGCACGCCCGGCCGTCTTCGGGGTCGGGTACTCGGGCGACGAGTCCACGCTTCACCAGGGTGGCCACCTGCCGGCTGACCGAGGACGGGTCGGCGTACAACGCCTCGGCGAGCACACCTGCGCGCATCGGGCCCTCGGACTCGAGCCGCAGCAGGCAGTGAAACACGGCGATGTCGAGTTGGTCTGCCACGATGTCGGCCATCTGCGCGAAGGTCCGGTCGCGTACGCGCTGCAGTTTCGTGAGCGCCACCGCGAGGTCGCGGGCCAGCGGATCCTCGGCCTGCTCGGGGCCCTCGTCCAACTCGCCTAACTGGTCGGACTTCGGGCGATCTTGCGTCGCCGTGCGATTCGGGTCGGTCACCACACCACCAATGCTTGCGTCCTGCAACTTGTTGTTCCGCGAAAGTATGCAGTGGGTCACAGCCGTGGGCAAGCGCGGTACCCGTGTTCGGCAGACAACCCGGCTCGGGCCAACGAGAATCGGCGCCGTGGCAACCGATTTCGTGCGACGCAACGTCTGGACGCTGGAGGCCGCCGGACCATGGCACCCGACCTTGCTCGCCTACGCCAGCGCGATCACCGTCATGTCGCAACTACCCGACGCCGACCCGCGCAGTCTCGCCTACCAGGCCGCGGTGCACGGCAACGTCGTCGCCGACGAGTTTCTCGACCAGTGTCAGCATCAGGGCTGGTACTTCCTGCCCTGGCACCGGATGTACCTGTACTGGTTCGAGGACATCGTCCGCACCATCGTCGCCGGTCTGGACGGCGTAGACGACCAGACCCGTGCCGAGTGGGCGCTGCCCTACTGGGACTACGGCGGCGCCGCCGAAACCCGGGCGATCCCGCCTACGTTCCTCGCCGCGACACTGCCGGACGGCACCCCCAATCCGCTGCGGGTGCCGCGCCAGCTCGACGTCGGCGATCGCCTCGACGGGACGGACGTGGACACCGGCGCGGCGCTGCGCAGCGACCGGTTCGCCGGTATCGGCGGCTTCGGCGGTGCCCGAACCGGCCACAACCACTTCGCCGAGGATCCCGATGCCCGCGCCGGAACGCTGGAGATGACCCCGCACAACACGGTGCACTCCACCGTCGGCGGGCTGCTGGGGCAGTTCGAGACGGCGGGGCTCGACCCGCTGTTCTGGCTGCACCACGCGAACATCGACCGGCTGTGGGAGGTGTGGGCCGTGACGATGGGCCACGCGAATCCGAACGAGCCCGCGTGGCTCACCGGCCAGACGTTCCGGTTCCGCGACGGAACCGGCGCCGAGCGAGCGCAACAACCGGCGGACGTGACCACGACGCTGACACAATTGCACTACGAGTACGAGGACATCTCCGGTCCACCCGCAACCCCGGGAGAGGATGTGCCGCGATCACGCCGGCCGACCGAGCTGATCGGCGCGACCGACGAAAGCATGGCGCTGACCGGTGAATCCGCGTCGTCGGCATTCGACGTCGCACCACCGACCCGGCGCTCCCCCGGCCGGGTCTTCCTCACCGTCGACGACGCAACGGCGAGCGAAATGTCGGCGATGACCTACCGCGTGTACCTGACGGTGCCGGACGACGACCCGGCCACCACCGACGAATTCCTCGTGGGTACGGCGTCGTTCTTCGGTGCGGACCGCAGCGGCGCCGCCCTGCGGCTGGCGTTCGACGTCACCGACGTGTTCACCCGGCTGCGTGCCGACGAGCGCTGGACCGATCGGGTCTCGGTCACGTTCGTACCGAACTGGATCGCAGGGGGCCAGTCCACCGGCGAGCGGCTGCCGCAGCAGCCCGGCGAGGTCCGCGTCGGGCGCGTGGGGATCGTCGTCGAGTGATCGGACCCGAGTAACGATGGCGCTAGCGGTCGGTGTGTGGTCCGGCACCCGCGACGAGGTGCTCGCCCTGCACCCGGAGTTGCCCTTCGCCATGGTCGCCGGACTCGGGTGGGCGCTCGTCGCACTCGCGCACGCCCGCGGGTGGCCGCACGGATCGAGCGCCGCGGCGCTGGCCGCCTGCCTCGCGATGACCGTCGCGATGATGGCGCCGACGGCCCTCCCGGCGGCCCGGCGCGTCGCCCTGGACGGGTTGTTGTCGCGACGCCGGCGCGGGCCCGCGTTGTTCCTCTCGGGCTATCTCGTAGTGTGGATCTCGTTCGGCGCCATCATGTTCGGCGCGCTCGCCGTCGTGCCCGGTGCTGCGGCGCTCACGCCTGTGGCGCTGGCCGGCGCGGCCGTCTGGGAGCTGACGCCGGGCAAGCGGGATTTCGTCCGGAGTTGTCAGCGGGTGCCCGCCATCGCACCGCGGGGCCGGGCCGCCGATCACGGCTGCGTCGCCGCCGGACTGACGAGCGGATACCGGTGCATCGGCGGTTGCGGTGTGTTGATGCTGGCCACCTATACCGCTGGGCATTCGCTCGGGCCGATGCTGCTGGTGAGCGGAATCGTGTACGCGCAAAAGCTGCGCACCGATGGCGTCCGGCTGCTCAGGCCGGCTGCGGCACTGCTTGGCTTGGCTGCCCTGCTGGCGGAATCGGGACTGCCTGCGGGACTGGGCTGAACGCCGCACGCCGGTCCGCCCGCGCCGCGCCGATGCCCGCAGCGACGACCAATACCATGCCGAACGCACCACCGAGCCACGGGACTTGTTGCAGCACAACCAGTCCGATCAGCATGGCGATCGCGGGTTCGAGGCTCATCAGGGTGCCGAATGTGGCCGTGGACACCCGTCGCAGCGCGACCATCTCCAGCGCGAACGGCACCACGGGCAGCAGTATCGCGAGTGCGAGCCCGGCCAGCAGAAGCTGCCAGGTGAGCAGCGGCAGCACGGCGGGTCCGGCCACGAGCGTGCCGACGATGCCGGCGACCGGCATGGAGACCGCGAGCCCGCCGAAGCCGGAGACCGCCGCACCTACGCGCTCGGTCAGCAGAATGTAGGCCGCCCAGCATGCGGCCGCGCCGAGCGCGAAGCCGACGCCCACGAGGTCGGTCCCGCCTTGCCACGGCTCGGTCATCAGGACGACGCCCGCGCCCGCGAGTACCGGCCAGATCAGCGCGCGACGCGACCCGGCATGGAACACGGCGACACCGAGCGGGCCGAGGAACTCCAGCGCACTCGCGGTGCCGAGCGGCAATCGCGCGATCGCCGCCATGAACAGCAGCGTCAGGCCCGCTGTCACGATGCCGAGGGCGACGCAGGCGAGCAGGTCGGCCCGCCGGAAGTCGCGTAATCGCGGTCGCACCAGCACGAACATCAGCAGCCCGGCGAAGACCAGGCGCAGGAACGCCACGCCCTCGGCGCCGACGTAGTCGATGAGTCCGACGGACGCGGCGAGCCCGAGTTGGACGCAACACATCGCCAGGACGGCCATGCCGGTGCCGGCGTAGGAGGTGCGCATGCACCCATTGAAGAACTCCGGGACCGTCCACGTCCACCTGCTATTTATGGACATATCGTTCGCGATTCATGAATGATTGACCGGTGGACACCCGCCGCCTGGAGATGCTGCTCGAGCTCTCGGAACTCGGCTCGATGCGTGAGGTGGCCGATGAACTCGGCGTCACCACCTCGACGGTGTCGCAGCAACTCGCGATGCTGGCCCGCGATGTGCACGTCCCGCTGCTGGAGCCGGACGGACGCCGGGTGCGGCTCACCCCGGCAGGCCGTCGACTGGCCACGCACGCCGTGACGATCCTCGCGGCGGTGGAGGCGGCCCGGATGGACCTGGATCCCGACAGCGAGCCGGTCGGCGAAGTCCGGGTCGCTTCCTTCGCCTCGGCGGCCCGCAGGCATCTGCTGCCGCTGGTCACGCAACTGGCCGACACCGCGCCGAAGCTGCACCTCGTGATGCGCGAGCACGAACCCGCGGAGGCGCTCGATCTGCTGGCCCGGGATCGGGTCGATCTGGCGTTGGTCTACGACTACAACCTCGCGCCGCACCGCCTGCCGGATTCGGTGCACGCCGCCGCGATCGACACCACCCGATGGGGGCTGGGCGTCCCCGCGGGCACCGACACGACGGGATCGGCGGCCGCGGTGTTCCGACGGTTCCGCGACGGTGAGTGGATCGTCAACTCGCGCAATACGGCCGACGACGAGGTGGTCCGCACGATCGCGGCACTGGCCGATTTCACCCCGCGTATCACCCACCGGGCCGACAGCCTGGAACTGGTTCAGGATCTGATCGCCGCCGGCCTCGGCGTCGGCCTGCTCCCCGCCGCGATGCCCGCCGTGCCGGGCGTCGACATCACCGCCCTGCACGATCCGGCGGTCACGCTGCGCAGCTACGTGGTGACCCGGCGCGGCCGCGAGTCGTGGGCGCCGGTGGCATTGCTGCTGCGCCTGCTGACCCCGGCTATTCGCCGCTGATCTATTCGCCGCTGATCGGCTCGCCGATCTATTCGCCCTTGAACTCGGCCGGACGCTTCTCGAACACCGAACTGATCGCTTCCGTCAGATCATTCGAGGGCAGGAACGCCGCATTCCAGGCCGCCACGTAGCGCAGCCCATCGGCCACGATGCCTGCCCGCTCGCGAGCGAGCACGTCCTTGACGCCCTGCACGACCAGCGGCGGGTTCGCGGCGATCTCGCGCGCGGTGGCGTGCGCCGCGTCGAGGGCAGCCTCGGCATCGTCGAACACGTCGTTGACCAGACCGATCTTCTCCGCCCGCGCCGCGTCGATGTCCTTGCCCGTGTAAGCGAGCTCCCGCAGGTGCCCGTCACCGATGATCGCCGGCAGCCGGTGCAGCGATCCGACGTCGGCGACGATGGCGATCTTCGCCTCGCGCACGCTGAACTTCGCGTCGGCGCTGGCGTAGCGGATGTCGGCCGCCGAGATCAGGTCGACGCCGCCGCCGATGCACCAGCCCTGGACGGCGGCGACGACCGGCTTGCGGCAATCGGCGACGGCCGTGATCGAGGCCTGCAGCCGCTTGATTTCGTCGTGGAACTGGGTGCGCGGGCCGGCTAGCGCCTTGTCCGCGTAGAGCGGCATGAAGCTGCCGCCCATCGCCTGCAGGTCGAGGCCATAGGAGAAGTGCTTCCCGGATCCGGCGAGCACCACTGCCCGCACCTCGGGGTCGCGGTCGAGCTCGGCAAAGATCAGTGGGAGCTCGCGCCAGAAGTCGGGGCCCATGGCGTTGCCTTTGCCGGGACCGGTCAATGTGACCTGTGCAACAGAATTCTTGGTCTCGACGGTAAAGGCGTTCCATTCGCTCATGTGCACGAGGGTATCGGGGGCGTCGGCGGGCGAATTTGGAGGGTCTTGGCCGTTTGTTTCAAATGTAAACATTTCGGAAATTCCAGCACACAGTGTCGATATGACGCCGTGAGCGGGTGATTATCGAGGCCGTTGCCGCGTGAGAAAACGTCACGCGGCCGGGACGCCAGGACTTTGGAGGTCACCATGCTGATGCATCAGGGAATAGGTCTCGAGGAATTCAACACGATGACGTCGGCACGCGCAGTTCACGCCTTGTTCGAATGCTGCTGCAACGTCACGTGGGCGCAGAAGGTGGCCGATTCGCGGCCGTTCGGCAGTCACGAGGAACTCCTCGCCATGGCGGACAAGCAATTGTTCGCACTCTCCTCGGCGGACATGGAGCGGGTGTTCGACACCTGCGTCCACGAACACGTCGACAATCGCAGCGGCGACGAGCTCGGCCGCATCACCCGGATCCGACTCGAAAAGATGCTCGGCCCCGAAGAGGGCTACCCCGAGTACTGAGCGAACCCCGCCGTCGTCCACGTGCACCAGCAGCGCGATGCGATTTACGAATCGCGCGAAGCCACCACTTCGCCCTACTCTGTGTAGATGCGGAGGTTGCTGCACCCGAACGCATCCCACGTTGCGGACACCCTCATCGCCCGCGGCCACCACGGGGTGATCATCACCCAGCCGACGGCCACCCACACGGCCGAGGAAGCCGCCGAAGTGCTCGGCGTCGATGTGGGCGCGATCGTGAAATCGCTCATCTTCGACCTCGACGACGATCCGGTGCTCCTGCTGGTGTCGGGCAGCCATCAGGTCAACCTCGACAAGACCGGCACCCGGCTCGAAGGCGTCCTCACCCGCGCCCCCGCCGAGATGGTCCGGCACGCGACCGGGCAGCCGATCGGCGGCGTCGCCCCGGTCGGGCATCCGACCAACCTGCCCACTTACGTCGACAACGCGCTTGCCGAGTTCACCGAGCTGTGGGCCGCGGCCGGCCACCCCAACACCGTGTTCCGCACCACGTTCACCGAGCTGGTACGGATCACCGCCGGCCTGGCCATCGACGTCGACTGAGCTCCGTCCCTAGACTCGGGGCGTGATTTCCGATCAGCCGAATGCCGGTTCAGCCCGTGAACTCGCCGGGGTCGACGTGCCCGCGGACACGAGTGGCATCACCGCCGAGCAGTACCGCGCCGCGATGCGGCACTACCCGACCGGTGTCACAGTCGTCACGTTGCGTCACGACGACAATCCGATCGGCTTCACCGCGTCGTCGTTCGCCTCGCTCTCGCTCGATCCGCCCCTGATCTCGTTCAATATCGCGCACAGCTCGTCCAGCATCCGCGCACTGCACGCCAGCGACTCGGTGGTCATTCATTTCCTCGGCGAGCATCAGCGCCACGTCGCGCAGCGGTTCGCGCGCAGCGCCGATCAGCGATTCGCCGACCAGTCGCTATGGACATGGCTCGATACCGGCGAGCCTGTGCTCTACGGCACCCCGATCTGGCTGCGGGTGACCATTCATCAACTGATCCCGGTGGGCGATCACACCTTGGTGGTCGGCCTGGTCAACCGGGTGGAGGACGTCACCGATTCTCCGACCGGCGCACCGCTGCTCTACCACCACGGTCGGTACCACCGGCCGACGCCGATCGACGAGTAGTCCCGCCGACAAGTAATCCCACCGCAAAGCCGACAACCGTCGGGTAGGTGCCGCACGACTGCATCCATAGATCACTTGATCTATATTTAGATCATGCGATCTAGAGAGCGGACGTTCACCGAGTCTGCCCGGCGCCGCCAGATCGTCGACTGCGCCATCGACGCGATGGCCGAACTCGGCTACGCGCAGGCCTCGGTCCGCAAGATCGCCGAGCGCGCGGGCGTGGCGATGAGCGTCGTGCTGTACCACTTCGGCAGCAAAGACGAACTCGTCGCGGCAATCGTCTCCGAGTGCTATCGCTCGGTGATCGAAATCATGCTTCCCACAATCGAAGCCGATAATTCGGCGCAGGGAAAACTGGCCGCCCACATTCGCGGCCACATTTCCTATCTCGAATCGCATCGATCGCATCAATTGGCCATCACCGAGATCGCCTCGAACCATCGCGGACGAGACGGCCGACGGTTGGCCGATCTGGATATCGACCCCACTCATCTCGCCGATCTCGCCAAGGTCGACTTGGAGCCGATCTTCCGACTCGGTGTCGCGTCGGGCGAATTCCGCCCCGACCTGTCCCCGGACGCAATGGCATTGGCGGTGCGCAGTGCGATCGGCGGCGCATTGCTGCGCTCGACCACCGACCCGGACTTCGACGTCCGCGCCTACGGCGAGGACCTGGTGCTCGCTTTCCATCTCGCCAGCAGGGCTTCCTAGTTGCGCCACCCCGAACTGGAGATCGCAAATGACACGGATCGTTATCGCCGCCTACGGGTCGACCGGCGACATCATGCCGTTGACCGATTTCGGCAGCCGCCTCACCCTCGCGGGCCACGACGTCGTGATGACCTGTTCCACGGATCTCGCCGACGCCGTTGCCGAACGCGGAATATCGGCTCGGCCGGTGGATTTCGAGATCGACCCCGGGCTGGACCCGGAGCGGGAGAATCCGCTCAAACTCGCCATGCAGCTGGTGAAGCCGGCGGGGATGCGCCAACTCGGCAACAACCTGCTCGACGCCCTCGAGGACGTGCGGGCCGACGTGGTCCTGCTGTCACCGTTCGCCGAACTCGCCGGGCACGCGTTCGCCGAGGCTCGTGGTATCCCCAGCGTCGGCGTACGGCTGCAACCGGTCTCGGCGACCGGGGACTTTCCGCCCACTCTGCTCGGTTCATGGTCGGCGGGGTCGTGGGTCAATCGCGGCGCAGGCAGGCTCGCCGCCGCGGGATTCGATCGGATGTACGGCGGCGTGATCGCCGGTTTTCGCGAACGCCTCGGCCTTGCGCATCGCTCCCAGGGGACATCGCGGCGCGCGCGAACCCAGGCGGAATGGCCCATTCTGCACGGCTTTTCACCGGCCGTGCTGCCACGACCGGAAGATTGGCGCACGGGCCTGGACGTGGTCGGGTACTGGTGGCCCTCGATTCCCGCGGATTGGCGGCCACCCGCCGAACTGGTTCGATTCCTGGAGTCGGGACCGGCGCCGGTCTACCTCGGCTTCGGCAGCGTGATGTTGCCCGCCGAGCAATCCGCGCAGCTGTCCGAACTGATCACCGAGGCGGTCCGCGCTGCCGGCGTGCGGGCCGTCGTGCAAGCGGGCGGCGCGGGCCTCGACGTCACCGGCACCGACATGATCACTGTCGGTTCGGTTCCGCACGAGTGGCTGTTCGAACGGGTCTGCGCCGTCGCACATTCCTGCGGGGCGGGCACCGCCGGGGCCGGATTGCGCGCCGGTCTACCGACCGCGGCCATCCCCTCACCGGGCGGGGATCAACCGTTCTGGGCGAATCGGCTACACCATCTCGGCGCGGCCACGAAGCCGATTCCACGACCGCGCCTGACCGCCGACAAGCTCGCCCGGGCCATCGACACCGCCCTCAACGACTCCGGACTCCGTTCCCGCGCAGTCGAACTCGCCGACCAGATCGCCACCGAGGACGGCGGCGCACGCGTCGTCACCGCCGTGGAGCAACGCGTGGCGCGATAGGCCTCAGAACGGCGGTGGTAGATCTCGCACTGCCCACCCCTTGACATCCCGAGTGACTACGCTCACACTCCTAACCATGAAAGTTTCTCCTACTCGCAATAGGCAAGCCGAACGACGCGAGGCGACCCGACGAGAAATAGTCGAGACCGCGTGGGAGATCGCCCGCTCCGATGGACTCGCGGCAGTGACGCTGCGGGAGATCGCGGATCGGATCGGGATGCGGCCCCCGTCGCTCTATACGCACTTCGAGTCGAAGAACGCCGTGTACGACGCGATGTTCACCGACGCGTATATCCAACTCCACGAGACCTCCGCCGCCGCCGCCATACCCGACGAGCCGCGGGCGGCACTGTTGACCGGCGCGCAGACCTATTTCGACTTCGCGACCGCGGATCTCGCGCGATACCAGCTGATGAATCAGCCCGCGCTGCCGGATTTCCGTCCGAGCGAGTCCGCCTACGCCGCGTCGCTGCGCCAGTACGAGTGGTTCCGTGGGCGTATGGCGGCGGTCGGTGTGACCACCCAAGCAGACCTGGACCTGTGGACCGCGCTCACCAGCGGCTTCGTCAACCAGCAACTCGCCAACGATCCCGGCGGGGATCGCTGGCGCCGGCAGCTTCCCCGCCTCGTCGACATGTTCTGCACCGCGGTGGGGATCCCCGACCCCGAAGCAAGGAGCACCTCGCGATGATCACCACCGACCACGACCGATCTCGGTTGCGCGCCCCCGCGCTGGACCGCGAAACCTCGATGACCCTGGCCGCGACCGAGTATCAGCGCGTCGCCGACTTGCTCGGGTCGCTGGAGCCCGAGCAGTGGACGATGCCCACCGAATGTCCCGGCTGGACCGTCCGCGACCTCGCCGCGCACATGCTGGGGATGGTCGAGATGGCCGCATCCCTGCGCGAACAACTCCACCAGACGCGCGCGGCCCGCCGTCGCTCCACCGGCGTTTTCATCGATGCCCTGACCGCGCTGCAGATCGAGGAGCGGGCGGGTATGACGCCGGCGCAGATCCGCGACCGGTTCGCCGTCCGTGCGCCGAAAGCCGTGCGGGGTCGTCGGCGCATTCCCGGTTTCGTCCGGCGGCGCCCGCTGGCGGTCCCCGGCGAGTTCGGCGGAATCGCCGAGCCGTGGCAGATCGGTTTCCTCACCGACATCGTGCTCACTCGCGATCCCTGGATGCATCGCATCGACATCACCCGCGCGACGGGCGCCGAGCATGTCCTTACCGCCGAGCACGACGGTGTCCTCGTCGCCGACGTGGTAGCCGAATGGGCCGACCGGCACGGCGAGCCCTACACCCTGCACCTCGCCGGACCCGCCGGCGGCCACTGGTCACAGGGGCGGGGCGGTCCCGAAATCGAGCTCGACGCTATCGAATTCACCCGCATTCTGTCCGGACGCGCGTCCGGAACCGGCCTCCTCAGCACTCCAGTCCCGTTCTGAAACACAAGAAGGACCTGTCATGGATATCCACCGCCTCCGCAACGACGTCACCGTGCTCGCCGACCAGACCGAAATACCCGGCCTCGGGCACCTCCCCGTCAACGCGTTCGTTCTGCACGCCGACCAACCGGTCGTCATCGACACCGGATTGAGCCTGCCCGACCGCGATTTCGTCACCACACTCTCGTCGGTGATCGATCCCGTCGACGTGAAATGGATCTGGCTCACGCACCCCGACCGCGATCACACCGGTGGGCTGTACGAACTGCTCGACGCTGCCCCGAACGCGCGCGTGATCACCACGTTCCTCGGCATGGGCATCCTCGCCAGCCAGAATCCGCTCCCACTGGAGCGGGTATATCTGCTCAACCCCGGCCAAAGTATCGATGTCGGTGACCGCAGCCTGACCGCGTTCCGACCGCCGGTCTTCGACAGTCCCGCCACGACCGGACTTTTCGACACCAGGACCGGAGTATGCCTGTCGTCGGACTGCTTCGGCGCGGTCCTGGAAACTCCCGAGCACGCTGCGGTTGCCGATCTAGCCGACGCCCCGGAGTCCGAACTCAAGGCGCGCCAGCTGCTTTGGGCCGGCGTGGATAGCCCATGGGTGCACAACGTCCATCCGGACCGGTTCGCGGCGATGCTGTCCGAATTGCGTCGACTCGATCCGTCGTGGATCTTGAGCAGCCACCTGCCGCCGACTCGCTCGGTCGACACCCTGTTCACCAACCTCCTCGACGCGCCGCAATCCGACCCGTTCGTCGGTCCGGATCAGGCGGCACTGGAGGCGATGCTGGCGGAGTTCGAACCGGTTCCGGCCTGACCGGTGTAGCTTTCGGCACACGACCCCCATGACGCCGACACACCGGAGTTCTCGTGACGTCCGAAAAGATTGCGCTGCCGGGCATCGACGCCGATGCCGTCTCCACCTGGTTCGGCCGGCACGTGACCGGAGCCGAGGGGCCGCTGCATTTCGAGCTGATTGCGGGTGGACGCTCCAACCTCACCTACCGCGTTCGCGACCGGGCGGGTGGCGACTGGGTGTTGCGGCGCCCACCGACCGGGGAGCTCCTCGCGTCCGCGCACGATGTCGTGCGCGAGTCGAGGGTGCTCGAGGCGATCGGGTCGAGCCCCGTGCCGGTGCCGCGGGTCGTCGGCTGCTGCACCGACCCGGCCGTCACCGGAGCAGATTTCTACGTGATGGATTATGTCGCCGGCGTGGTGGTCGATGGCGCCGCAACGGCGGCCGAAATCGACTGGGACGCGAGGCAGGTCGCCTCGACCGACATCGTCGATACCCTCGCTGCGATTCACGCGGTGGACACCACAACCGGTCCGCTTGCCGAATATCAAAGGCCTGGAAGCTATCTGGAACGTCAGCTGAAGCGCTGGAGCCGGCAGCTCGCGGCCGGCGGCATCACCTCCGGGCCGCTGCTGGAGTTGCGCGACATCCTCACCCGGGAAATGCCCGTGCAGCGTTGGACCGGTTTGGTGCACGGCGACTACCGACCGGGAAACCTGATCATCGGGCCGTCGGACGGCCGCGTGCGCGCGGTCCTGGACTGGGAACTGTGGACGGTCGGCGACGTGCTCGCCGATGTGGGCTGGCTGGCGGCGATGTGGGCATCGGCAGACGTAGTCGGCTGGTCACCCGACCCCGCCGACGGGTTCCTCGACGTCGATACCGCGTGCGCCCGCTACGCCGACACCACCGGACGCGACCTGAGCGCGCTGCGGTACTACCACGCGTTCGCGCTGTGGAAGCTCGCCGCCATCGCGGAAGGGGTCTATGCCCGCTTCCGCGACGGCGCGATGGGCGAGCAGCCCCCGGACCTCGTCACGCTGCTGGCGCAACGGCCCGGACTGCTCGCCGAACGGGCACGGCGGACACTGGCGGACTGATCGTCCGCGTTACCCGCCGAAACCGCTGCGGGCGAACAGTTCCGCGACCCCGTCCGCCGGCCGGATCAGTCCGCGGGCACCGAGTCCGGCCAGCACGTCGCCGACGATCAGGCCGAGCGTCGTGTCAAGTTCGAGCGGTCGCAGCGTGACCCCGTCGGCGACCTCGGCGAGACGCAGATCGGAGATCAAGCCGACCAGCCCATCGGCCGTACCGACGTAGGGCACCGTGTCCGGGGTGCGCGGTGCACCGAGCCGGCCATCGAGTTCACCGAGCCGGCGCAGCGCGGTCGAGGCGTCGGCGGCGAGCAGCGTCTCGATGTCGAGTACCACCGACACCGCGTCGGGGTCGCGACCGGCGGCCTCGACCTCGGCGCGGATTCCGGCGCGGATCTTTTGCGCCGCACGCAGATCGGCGGCGCGCACCCGTCTGACCGCATCCGGATACGCGGTCAGGTCGAGGGCTTCGACACCGGGGGCACCGGCGGTCAGTTCGATCCAGCGGTCGGGTCGCACCGGCAGTCGAGTTTCACCGCGGCGCAGCGCCGGATGGTGGCCTCGTTCGGTCAGCTCGACGGCGATATGCAGGGGACGGGTAAGCAAGGTCGTGGACATGGAACGGTCCTTCGATCGTGATGGTAGGTGACGGGCGGAGACTTCAGGCCCGACAGCTACCGGCAGCGGTACGGCACAGATCGATGTGCCGACGACGCTGAAAGAACCCACCACGGTGCACCGCACCGGTCTGCAAGGTCCATTCCATGGACTCAGCCTACCCGGCCAACGCATGTCGCGGGAAACGCCCGGTTGCCACCGTTCACCCGCCCTGCGCGACGATCGCGCAGGGTGCCGAACCGGCGGTCGCACCGGCATCCGCGACCAGGAACGGCCGGGTCTCCGGTGCCGGATTCCAGTGCCCATCCGTCTTCGCATACGTCCAGCCGGGCCCGTCTGCGACGAGTTGCCCGATCGCACCGACCAGTCGATCCACGTCGGCGGCGCTGCTGCCGAGCCCGATGCTCGCGCGCACCGCGGCATCGTGGCCGAGCCGGGCCAGGAACGGATGCGCGCAGAAGCGGCCGTCGCGCACCCCGATGCCGTGCTCCGCCGACAGGTAGGCCGCGACCTCGCCGGGTTCGTGCCCGGCGACGGCGAACGCGACGATCCCGACGCAGTCGGTGCTGTCGGACCACGCCCGCAGCAGTTCGACACCCGGCACCGCGGACAGCCCGGCGCGCAGCCGGTCGCACAGCACCCGCTCGTGCGCCTGCACCAGGTCGGTATCGAGGTCGGCGAGCGCTTCACACGCGGCGGCCAGCGCTGCGGCACCGAGCACGTTCGGGCTGCCCGCCTCGTGCCGCTGTGGCGCCGGCGCCCACTCGGCAGACACGTCGAGCGGTCGCTGCGCTCTCGCGGGGGTGGTGGTCACCTCGCGCACCGCACCCCCGCCGGCGAGATAGGGCTGCGCGACGTCGAGCCAGTCGCGCCGCCCGACGAGCACGCCCGCGCCGAACGGGGCGTAGAGCTTGTGGCCGGAGAACGCGAGGTAATCCACTCCGCACTCGGCCAGGTCGATCCGCCGGTGCGGCGCGAGTTGCGCCGCGTCGACGAGGATCCGCGCGCCGCACCGGTGCGCGATATCGGCCAGCCGCGCGATCGGCAGCACCTCACCGGTGACGTTCGAGGCACCTGTGATGGCAAGCAGCGCAGCAGGTTTCGAGCACAGTTCGGCGACGATCCGGCGAATGGTCTCCTCGATGGTGTCCGCCGCGGTCACCACCCGGCGGCCGCGCCGCCAGGCAAGCAGGTTGGCGTGGTGTTCGATGTCGAGCACCACGGTGTCGCCCGGCACGCAGGCCGCGAGCAGGTTCAGCGAATCGGTGGTGTTGCGGGTGAACACCACCACCTGGTCTGGAGAGGCCCCCACGAACCGCGCCACCGTTGTCCGCGCGCTCTCGTAGCAGGCGGTCGACACCCGCGAGGCGTAACCTGCCCCTCGATGCACGCTTGCGTAATACGGCAGCAGGTTGTGCACGCGATCGGTCACGGCGGCCAGTGCAGGTGCGCTCGCGGCGTAATCGAAGTTGGCGTACGTGCACGATCCACCCTGCACCAGCGGCACGTTCAGGTCGGCACCGGAAACGGTGCAGATCGGGGCCGGGCCAACCGGAGCAGCCGTCGCGCAGGAGGTTTCGATTTCGAGTACAGCAGTCATCACGACATCCCGTCGATAAGGGACTCGTCGGTTGAGTGACCGGAAGAGTCCGCGCTTGCCGGCATCCATTGCGGACGCGGCCAGGTCGTCACCCGGAGCACCCCACCGCGGAGGAGGGTTGCCGACCAGCAAGCCGGGGCTTCACGCTGGTACTCGTGACCTGACGCGAGATTCCCAGAATGGGGCCCATGCTGTCAAGCCGGGCGCATGCTTTCAGCGACGCGTGCCGCGCGGTCGTTCACCTTTTGTCCATCCATTGGTGAGATAAAGCCATCGTCATCCGGCCGATGTGCCGGTCCGAGAGCGAAGGTGGATACGAGAGTTGTCAGTGGAATCGCATGAGCGTGCCCCGGCCGGTGCGCCGGTGACGATGCCCACCGTCGACGACGACTTCCTGCGATCGGCGCTCGCTCCGCCACCGCGGACGCTGATCGACATCCTCAACGCGACCGTCGAGACCTATCCCGACGCGCCCGCGATCGATGACGGCGCCAACCTGCTCAGCTACGCCGAACTGGCCGCCGTCGTCATGGAAGGCGTGGAGTGGCTCGAGCGCACCGGCGTGCGACCGGGCGACCGGGTCGGCATCCGGATGCCATCCGGTTCGTATTCGCTCTACGTCGCGATTCTCTCGGTGCTCGCGGTGGGCGCCGCCTACGTGCCGGTGGACGCGGACGACCCCGAGGAACGCGCCGAGCTCGTGTTCGGCGAGGCCCGGGTGCGCGCGGTGATCACCGCGGGCGGAATCGGAACCACCGGCGCGTCCGACGAGCCCGTGCCGCTCGACCCTGCGCTGCCGCGCCCCACCCTCGACGACGACGCGTGGATCATCTTCACCTCCGGCTCCACCGGCACCCCGAAGGGCGTCGCGGTCAGCCACCGCAGCGCGGCCGCCTTCGTCGATGCCGAGGCTCGACTGTTCTTGCAGGACAACCCTATTCGCCCCGGCGACCGCGTTCTGGCCGGCCTCTCGGTGGCGTTCGACGCGTCCTGCGAGGAGATGTGGCTGGCCTGGCGGCACGGCGCCTGCCTGGTCCCCGCGCCGCGTGCGCTGGTGCGCAGCGGGGTCGACCTCGGCCCGTGGCTGGTGGCGCACGAGGTGAACGTGATCTCGACGGTGCCCACGCTCGCCGCGATGTGGCCGCCCGAAGCGCTGGAGAACGTGCGGCTGCTGATCTTCGGTGGCGAAGCGGTTCCGCCCGAACTGGCCGACCGGCTCGCCGGCGATGACAGTGGCAACGGCGCCGGCGAGGGGCGCGAGGTCTGGAACACCTATGGCCCGACCGAGGCGACGGTCGTGGCGTGCGCGGCGCGACTGGGCGGCGGCGGTCCGGTCCGGATCGGGCACCCGCTCGACGGCTGGGATCTCGCCGTCGTCGACGCCAAGGGCAACCGGGTGGCCGAGGGTGAGACCGGTGAGCTCGTCATCGGCGGCGTCGGTCTGGCGCGCTATCTGGATCCGGCGAAGGACGCCGAGAAGTACGCGCCGATGCCCTCGCTGGGCTGGGCGCGCGCCTACCGCAGCGGCGACCTGGTGCGGCTCGAGCGCGCCGGGCTGATCTTCGGCGGCCGCGCGGACGATCAGGTCAAACTCGGCGGGCGTCGCATCGAACTCGGCGAGGTCGACAACGCGCTGCAGCACCTGCCCGGCGTGCGCGGCGCCGCAGCCGCGGTCCGCGCCACCGAGACCGGGCATCAGATCCTGGTCGGCTACATCGCCGCCGAAGACGGATTCGATCTCAAGGCCGCCCGCGAGCTACTGGCCGAGCAGCTCCCGGCGGCGCTGGTGCCGCGGCTTGCTCGCGTCGACGACCTGCCCACCCGTACCTCAGGCAAGGTCGACCGCGCCGCACTGCCCTGGCCGCTGGCCGGCGTCGGCACCGACGCGGCCGCCGAGCACGGCCTGTCGGGCACCGCCGGCTGGGTAGCCGAATTGTGGACCCGGATCCTCGGCGCCCAGATCACCGGGCCCGACGACGACTTCTTCGATGTGGGCGGCGGATCGCTGGCCGCCGCGCAGCTCGTCACCGCGCTGCGCGAACGCCACCGGAACGTGACGGTCGCCGACCTCTACGACCATCCACGCCTGGGCTCGCTCGCCGAACATCTCGACGATTTCGCACCGGCCGCCGCAGTCACGGAACGCGTCGTGACGCCGACACCGCGCCGTGCGCAGGTCGCCCAGATCGCGGCCACCCTGCCGCTCGCCACCCTCACCGGTCTGCAGTGGGTGACCTGGCTCGCCCTGGTATCCAACGTGTTCGGCTGGTTCGTGCCCACCGGCCCCGGCACCGCACTGTCCTGGCTGCCGACCGTCTCGTGGTGGTGGGTGCTGCCCGCGTTCCTGGTGTTCATCAGCCCGATCGGCCGGATGGCGATCTGTGTGGCCGGGGCGCGGCTGTTGCTGCGCAACCTCGAACCGGGCAGTTACCCCCGCGGTGGGCCCGAGCATCTGCGGCTGTGGATCGCGTTGCGGCTGTCGGAGGCGAGCGGAGCGGAGAACCTGTCCGGGGCACCCTGGATGGTTCCGTTCGCCCGCGCACTCGGCGCCAAGATCGGCCGCGGCGTCGACCTGCACACCTTGCCGCCGGTGACCGGCCTGCTCGAACTCGGCGACGGCTGCTCGGTCGAACCCGAGGTGGACCTCTCCGGGCACTGGGTCGACGGCGACATCGTGCACATCGGCCGCATCGTGATCGGTTCGGGCGCCGTCGTCGGTTCCCGCTCGACCCTGCTGCCCGGCGCGGTGATCGGTAAGAACGCGGTCGTCGCAGCCGGTTCCGCGGTGACCGGACGGGTGAAAGGCGGCCAGTACTGGGCCGGCTCACCCGCAGTGAAGGTCGGCAAGGCCGAGTACCCGTGGCCGGCCGAGACACCGCCACGCGCCCCGCACTGGGTCCTGGTGTTCGGGCTGACATCGTTCGTCCTCGCCGCGATGCCACTGCTCGGCCTCGCCGCGGGCATCGCGTTGATCGGGTGGTGGATCCGCGACGCCGCATCGCTGTGGTCCGCGTTCGGCGAGGCGCTGCTGATCCTGCCGGTCGCCACGCTGCTGAGCCTGCTCGTGTTCGCGGCGTTGACCGTGCTCGCGGTGCGCGCGCTGGCGATCGGCGTCGAGGAGGGCGCGCACCCGGTGCGCAGCCGGATCGGCTGGCAGGTCTGGGCCACCGAGCGGCTGATGGACTCCGCGCGCACCTTCCTGTTCCCCCTCTACGCGAGCCTGCTCACCCCGGTCTGGCTGCGCCTGCTCGGCGCCGATATCGGCAAGAACGTCGAGGCGTCGACGGTGCTGATGCTGCCGAAATTCACCACGGTCGGCGACGGCGCGTTCCTGGCCGACGACACGATGATCGCGAGCTACGAACTGGGCGGCGGCTGGATGCGCATCGCGGAGGCCAAGGTCGGCAAGCGCGCGTTCCTCGGCAACTCGGGCATGACCGCGGGCGGGCGCCGCGTGCCGAAGAACGGACTCGTCGCGGTGCTGTCCGCGGCGCCGTCGAAGGCAAAGGCCGGCTCGTCGTGGCTGGGCAGCCCCCCGGTTCGGCTGCGCCGGGCGGCGAGCCGCGCCGATGTCGAGCGGACCTTCGATCCGCCACGCCGGCTCAAGATCGCCCGTGCGGCCGTGGAGACCTGCCGGCTGATCCCGGTCATGGTGTCGTTCGGTATCGGACTGTTCGTGCTGTTCGCGCTGGCCGCGTTGGCGAACGGACCGGGCTACTGGTTCGCGGCGCTCGCCGGCGGCGTGGTGCTCATGGTCGCGGGCGCGCTGGCCGGCCTGTGCGCGGTGCTGGCGAAGTGGCTCGTGGTCGGCCGCATCCGCAAGGTCGAGCACCCGCTGTGGAGTTCGTTCGTCTGGCGCAACGAGGTGTCGGACGCGTTCGTCGAGACCGTCGCCGCGCCGTGGTTCGCCCGCGCGGCGACCGGCACCGCGGTGATGAACGTCTGGCTGCGCGGTCTCGGCGCCACGATCGGTCGCGGGGTCTGGTGCGAGTCGTACTGGCTGCCCGAGGCGGATCTGGTCACCCTCGGCGACGGGGCGACGGTCGAGCGCGGCTGTGTCGTGCAGACCCACCTGTTCCATGATCGGATCATGGCTATGGACACGGTCACCCTCGGCGCGGGCGCCACCCTCGGCCCGCATTGCGTCGCGCTGCCCGCCGCCACGGTGGGTGCGGGCGCGACGGTGGGCCCAGCCTCGCTGGTGATGCGCGGCGACACAGTGCCGCCGTCCACCCGCTGGCAGGGCAACCCGATCGCGGTGTGGACGATGCCGCCGGACGGTGATGCCTGATGCCCAAATCGGCCGAGCAACCCATCGACGACTACCTGCCGCAGAACGGCAACCGCGGTTACCGGGTGTCACGCTACGAACTCGACCTGCAATACCGGGTGATCAGCAACCGGCTCGCAGGCAAGGCGTCGATCACCGCGGTAAGCACCGAGCTTCGGACCCGGTTCGCACTCGACCTCGCGCAATCGCTGCAGGTGTCCAAGGTCACCGTCAACGGCGCACGGGCGAAGTACGGCCATCAGCGCGGCAAGCTGACCATCACACCGCCGCAACCGATCCCGGCGGGCGGCGCGATGTCGGTGGTGGTGCAGTACGGCGGCACCCCGAAACCGATCCGCGGACAATGGGGCGAGGTCGGTTGGGAGGAACTCACCGAGGGCACCATGGTCGCGAGCCAGCCGAACGGCGCCGCTTCCTGGTTCCCCTGTGACGACCACCCGAGTTCCAAAGCGAGCTACCGGATCTCGATCACTACCGACTCGCCTTTCCACGCGCTGGCCAACGGTGCCCTGGTGCGCAAGCAGGTGAAGGCGAGCCAGACGACGTGGGTGTACGAGCAGTCCGAGCCGATGGCGACCTATTTGGCGACCGTAGCAATCGGCCGCTACGAGCGGCGCCGGGTCAGCCGCGATCCGGTCCCGATGTTCGTCGTCGCACCGCCGCGGCTGCGCACCAAGTTCGACTACGACTTCGGTCGCCAGCAGCAGATGATGACGACCTTCGAAAAGCTGTTCGGGCCATACCCTTTCGACGAATACACCGTCGTGGTCACCGACGACGCGCTGGAGATCCCGATCGAAGCCCAGGGCATCTCCATCTTCGGGGCGAACCACTGCGACGGTCGCCGCACCGCCGAGCGCCTCGTCGCCCACGAACTCGCACACCAGTGGTTCGGCAACAGCCTCACCATCCGTGCGTGGCACGACATCTGGCTACACGAGGGCTTCGCCTGTTACGCGGAGTGGGTGTGGTCCGAGGCCTCGGGCGGGCCGACCGCGGACCAACTCGCACGGGCCGCACGGCAGAACCTGTCACGCGAGCGCCAAGACCTGCTGCTCGGTGACCCCGGCCCGACGCTGATGTTCGACGACCGGGTCTACAAGCGTGGCGCGCTGACCCTGCACAGCTTGCGCACCGAACTCGGCGACGCGAAGTTCTTTGCCCTACTTCATGACTGGACCGCCAAATACCGACACGCGTCGGTGACGACGGACGATTTCATCGCACTCGGGGCGCATTACACGGCCAGGCCGTTGCAGCCGTTGTGGGACTCATGGCTGTACACCAAGAAGCTGCCGGAGCTACCCCTCAGTGGTGCGGTCGGGGGCTAGCGGCGCGCTTTTTCGAAGTCAGGGCACCCAGTAGCGCCCGGCAAGGTCCTCGATCACCGGGTCGTCGTCCTCGGCGGCATCGAGCGCGGCCAGGTCCGATTCGAGCGTGATCAGCCGCGGATCGTTGTCGTCGTCCTCCTCGTCGGCGGGCTTGCCGCCGTCCTCGGTGATCTGCCGCAGCAATTTTTCCCGTACCCGCGCCTTCAGCGAATCAGCCATGCCACGAGCATGCCGCCTGCGCGACCGGCTGTCATGCGAACTATGCGGGCGCGAGCCAGTTCCCCCAGCCGGTGTTGCGGACAACGGTGAACGCGACGAGCACCACCACGACCATCGCGAGCGTCGCGCGGCCGGACGGCAGCCGGACCGTGCGACCGCTCACCCAGCACAGCCACGCAAGGACCGCGGCGAGCACGAGCGGGGCGACGAACACATTGCTCGACAACGACGCGGCCAGGTCGGCGTGCGCGAGATCGTTGGCCGCGCGCAGCCCGCCGCAGCCGGGGCACCACAGCCCGGTGATCGCGTGGAACGGGCATGGCAGGTACGCGCCGGGGGTGTGGGGATCGCGCACCCGCAGTACGGCGAACGCGGCGAGGCCGGCAGCGGCGACGGTGACCGGGCCGCGCAGGCTGCGGCCGTGCAGAGCGGGCCTGCGCTGCGTCACACCGTTCATGGCAGCCACGGTAATCCCCGTCCGGATCAGCTGTCCGCTATCTCGCCGGCCGCCGGTTCGGTCCCGGCCGGTTCCGGACCGGACAGCAGTTCGGCGCGGCGCTGCCGGTGCACCCGTACCCGCCAGATCAGCACGCCCACAAGCACGAGCGCGGCCACCACCAGCGCGACGTCGCGCCCGACCGTTTTGGCCACCGCCTGATAGGAGTTGCCCGCGACGAAGCCGATCACCACGAACAGCACACCCCAGGTGATGCCGCCGACCGCGTTGTAGACGAGGAACCGCGGGTACGGCATCTTCGACATCCCGGCCAGGCCGGGCATGACGGCACGGAAGAACGCAATGAACCGGCCCAGGAACACTGCGGTCCCGCCACGGCGCGACAGCAGGTCGCGCGCGCGGTCGATCCCGTCGGAGCGTTTCGCCATTATCGGCACGGCCAATAGCCGCGGGCCGTACCGCGAGCCGACCTCATAGCCCACCGAGTCGCCCGCGATCGCCGCGACCACCACGACCCCGATCATCAGCGGCAGCGACAGGTGGTCCTGACTCGCCGCAACACCCCCGAGTACGGCTGCCGTCTCACCGGGGATGACGAACCCGAAGAACAGGGCGTCCTCGGCGAACACGAGTAGCCCAACCACGACGTAGATCCACGCGGGCGGGATGTCCAGAATGCGCTCGAGGAACTGGTCCATCAGCGGACGGACCGCGCAGCCGGCTTCACCAGGACAGGCTAGCGACTCCCTGCGCTGTTCCCGGACCGCCCACCCCTCGCCGCACACTTCCTGACGAGCCGCACGCGTGTCTGCATGCGGACACGCATGCGAGAGCGCAGAAGTTGTGCGGCAATGCGACGAGACAGCGCAAACCGTTAGCAGGACTAAACTAGACGAGATGGCTTTTTCTCCCGCACGTCGGCGCGAGTCGCGGCACTGGGTTCTGCTCGGTGCCGCGACCGCCTCGGTATGGGCGATCCTCACCGTGCTCGGCGCACCATCGGCAGCGTTGTTCTCCGCGCTACTCACCGCGATCGTGCTCGCGCTGACGGGGGTCGCACCGAAGCGGGTGCCCAAGTGGGCCAGTTCGCTGGCGCAGGCTGCGCTCGGTGTGGTGATCGGCTCGATGGTTCATGCCGACACGCTGCGCTCCCTCGGCGCCGACTGGTTGCCCGCGGTCGCGGTCGCGCTCGGCACCCTCGCGGTGAGCGTTGGCGCCGGTGCGCTGCTCGGGCTGCGGCGCGACGTCGACCCGCTCACCGGCTCGTTGTCGCTGATCGCCGGTGGCGCGACCGGCCTGGTCGCCATTGCCAGGGAGCTCGGCGGCGACGACCGCATGGTCGCCGTCATTCAGTACCTGCGAGTGGCCCTGGTGGTGCTGTCGTTGCCGGTCGTTGCGGTCCTGGCATTCGACGCGGACACCTCCGGCGCCGCGCCCTCGTCGACCGGGACACCGTCGCCCTGGTACCTCGGGCTCGCGTTCCTCGCCGTCGTGATGGGCGCCGGGCTGCTGGTGCACCGGTTCGTCCCGATGCCTGCCGGCGCCCTGCTCGCACCGCTGACGATCGCGGCGGTGCTCGAACTTACCGATCTGAACTTCGGTGCCACCGTGCCCGCGTTCGTGCTGCCGCTCGCGCTCGTCGTGGTCGGCTGGCAGGCGGGTGTGGCATTCGATCGGGAGTCGCTGCGGGCGATCGGGCGGACCCTGCCGGTGGCGACCGTGCTCATCATCGGCATCGGCGTGGTGTGTGCCGGGTTCGGCGTCGCGTTGGCGCACTGGACGGGCGCGACGCCGCTGGAGGGCTACCTGGCCACCACACCCGGCGGGCTATCGGCGGTGCTGGCCATCTCGGCGGCGTCCGGCGCCAATGCGACATTCGTCGCCGGTGTGCAGCTGATCCGACTGCTGTTGATGCTGTTCCTCGCGCCGCTGCTGACGCGCGGGTTCGTGTGGTTCGGGCGACGGCGGCGACAGTCCGCAGCCGTGCCCGAACTTGTCACGACATCTTCGTGATTATTTGCCCTGCCAGACCGGGGCACGCTTTTCGGCGAACGCCGTGGCGCCCTCGATCGCGTCCTTCGAGACGAACACCGGCGCGAGCAGCGCGCCCTGCTTGTCGAACGATTCCTCGTCGGAACCCCAGCCAGCAGACGCGGCGATGACCTGCTTGCTGGCCGCGATGGCGAGCGGGCCGTTCGCGGTGATCTTCTGCGCCAGTTCGAGGGCGGAGTCGAGCGCGCTGCCATCGTCGACGAGCCGGTTCACGAAGCCATAGCGGTAGCCGTCCTCGGCGGTGAAGGAATCGCCGGTCAGCGCGAGCTCCATCGCGACCTGGTACGGCACGCGGCGCGGCAGCCGGAAGAGCCCGCCCGCGCCGGCGGCGAGGCCACGCTTGACCTCGGGGATGCCGAACTTGGCGCTGCGGCCCGCGACGACGAGGTCGGTGGCCAGGACGAGCTCGGTGCCGCCGGCGAGCGCGAAGCCCTCCACCGCGGCGATCATGGGCTTGCGCGGCGGGGTCTGCGTGAAGCCGAGTCCGCGCCCGGGGACGACGACGTTCTCGCCCGCGACGAACGCCTTGAGGTCCATCCCGGCGCAGAAGTTGCCCCCGGCGCCGGTGATGATGCCGACCGACAGCGATTCGTCGCTATCGAGCTGGTCGACAGCGTCCGCAATCCCCTGGCTCACGGCTTTGTTGATCGCGTTGCGCGCCTCCGGACGATTGATGGTCACGATCAGGATGCGGTCACGCCGCTCCACCAGCACGCTGTCGGTCACGAAATCCCCTATCGTTTAGGTCTGCGGTGACCGCCGTCACAAGACGGCGGGTACAAACAACATAACGACCTCCTCGGACCTCCGATCACGGCGCTCTGGGTCGGCGAATGTCTGGGGATGAAGCCATGCTGCTCGACACCCCGTTCGGCCCGGTCGAATGCGGCGTAAGTGGCGCCCGCACAACGGTACTCGTCTTGCATGGCAGTCCCGGTGGGATCGATTCCGCGCAGATCATGGCCAGGTTCCTGCCGCGGGACCGGTTCCGCGTGATCACCGTGTCGCGCCCGGGGTACCTCGGCACCCCGCTCGGTGCGAACCGCACGATCGACGACGAGGCCGACCGGCACGCCGCGCTGCTCGACACGCTCGACGTCTCGTCGGCCGGAGTGCTCTCCTGGTCCGGCGGTGGCCCGGTCGGCTTCCAGTTCGCGGCCCGCCATCCTGGGCGCGTGCACGGCCTCGTCGCGATCGCGCCGGTGGCCACCCGCATGGACGTTCCGCAACCCGGTCTTGCCGAGCGCGTCCTCTTCGCCACGCCGTTGGGCGAATGGGCCGTATCGGCACTCGGCGCGGTCGGCGCGCGGCAGATCGTGGCGGGTGCCGTCGGCTCCGAGGGCACGCTCGACGCGGATCTGGTCAAGGCAAGGGTGGAGGCGATCATGGCCGATGACGACAAGCGCCGCTTCGTGCTCGACATCACGCGCACCGCCGGCCGCGGGGGTAAGCGAAAAGCGGGCTGGGACAACGACTGTGCCCAATTCGCCGCGATCGAGGAACTGGATTTCGCGGGCATCACCGCGCCGACGATGATCGTCGCGGGCACGCACGACAGCGAGATCCCGTTCGCGGAGTGCGAACGAGCGGCGTCCGCGATCCCGGGCGCCGCGCTCGTCGCCCTGGACCACGGCACCCACCTGGATTTCTACACCTATCCGGATTCCGCTGCGGTGCAAGCGAAAGCGATCGAGGTACTCGTGGGGTCTGCAGCGCGGTAGCCGAGCAGCGCTATCCGCGGTGCGTCGCGAGGTAGGCCGCCCGCTCCGCGGTGTGCCGCGCGCGGCGCGCCTCGTTCTCCAGGTCGGCGGGCAGCCCGTGCTGCTGCAATCGCTTCGCCCGGTTCTGGTTCATGTACGCCGCCGAATAGAAGAGCGCGAGCAGCACGCCGAGCAGCACCGTCGCACCGCGCAGCCACAACGCGCCCGGCAGCAGCACCACGAACGCGGCGAAGATCGGCAGGAACGGCGCGAGGCTGCGCAACAGGTGGCGGAGCACCCGGTTGCGCCCGGTGAGGTCGTTCGCCACCCAGTCGCGCATGCTCGCCGGTAGCGCACGCCCGAACGCGTAACCGATCCACTGCGCCGGATTCGGGCGTGTTGTTCCGAAAACCACTACTGCCTCCCGGTCTGCGCGGCCAGCGCCGCGGCATTCACCTTGGTCAACACGCGGTGCAACTCTTCGAGATCGGCGAGGTCGACGCCGAGGCGCTCGATTACCGCGGGCGGGATGTCCAGCGCCCGCTCGCGCAGTGCGACGCCGGCGTCGGTCAACTCCACGACGAGGTTCCGCTCGTCGGCATCGTCGCGACGACGGGTGATCAGCCCGGCGGCCGCCAGCCGCTTGAGCAGCGGCGACAGCGTTGGCGAGTCGAGCTGGACGGCCTGGCCGATCTCGCGAACCGAGCGCGGCGAACGCTCCCACAGCGCGAGCATGACCAGGTATTGCGGGTGGGTGAGTCCCATCGGTTCGAGCAGCGGGCGGTAGATCCCGAGCACCGAGCGGTTGGCCACCGCGAGTGCGAAACAGACCTGACGCTCGAGGGCGAGCGGATCGGTGGTCGTCGTCATGAGTAGGAGTGTATACGAATAGTTAGTGCACGAACAGATAGCGTCGACTTATTCCTTCGCTGGAGCGGGTCGACCTACTTCCCGAGGTAGCGCAGGGCGCGAGTGGCGGCGTGGTAGCCGCACATGCCGTGCGTGCCCGCCCCGGGCGGGGTCGAGGCCGAACACAGGAACATGCCGGGCACGCCGACCGCATAGGGGTCCGCGGCGAATACGGGGCGGCCCATCAGTTGCCGGAACGAGGTGTTGCCACCGACGATGTCGCCGCCGACGTAGTTCGGGTTGTATGCCTCGAAATCTCCCGGTGTCATGACGCTGCTCGCGACGATGCGGTCGCGAAAACCCGGAGCATAGCGTTCCACCTGTGCCAGAACGGTTTCGGTGGCGTCACCGCGGTATCCGTGCGGGACGTGCGCGTAAATCCAGATCGGGTGCACGTCACCAGCCGAGCGGCCCGGATCGGCGAGGTACTGCTGACCGACGAGCAGAAACGGCCGGTCCGGCATGATGCCACGATTGGTTTGCGATTCGGCGGCGGCGATATCGGCTGCCGTGCCGCCGATGTGAATCGCGCCGGCGCGCCGGACATCGGTTGCGGTCCAAGGGATTCCATCCCGAACCGCCAGGTCGAGCTTGTACGCGGCCGGGCCGTAGCGGTACTTGCGGTAGCCACGCGCCCGCCGGACCGGAATCCGGTCGCCCAGAATATCGGCGACCGCGCCCGGACTCGTGTCGAACAACGTGACCCTCGCCTTGGGCAGATCGGCGAGTCGCGTGACGGACGTGCCGGTCACAATGGTTCCGCCGAGTGATTCCAGCAGGCCTGCGAGCGCGCGAGTGATGGCGATCGAACCGCCTTCGGCGACCGGCCATCCGTGCCGGTGCGTCGCGGCGACGAGCATGGCACCGAGCGCCGAGGACATCGGTTCACGCAGTGGTCGCCAGCTGTGCGCGGCAAACCCGACGAACAGCGCACGCGCCGCCTCGGTGCGGAACAAGCGCGCGGCTGCCATCGCAGGAAGTACCGACCGCACACCGAGTTTCGCCATCGCCAGCGGATGAGACGGGACACGAAGCAGCGGGCCGAGCGCGTCGTCGGCAACGTCGTCGAAGCTGCGCAGCAGTGGGCCGAACATCCGACGCCACCGGTCGCCATCGCGACCGAGCCCCTCGGCGGTGGCGTCCAGCGATCGCCACAACAGCGCCGCCGTCCCGTCGTCGAGCGGGTGTGCCACATCGATCTCGGCGTAGCGCCACCGTAATCCAAACTCGTGCAACGGCAATCCGGACAGTACCGGTGACGATGCAGCGAAAGGGTGCGCAGCAGAACAGATATCGTGCAGGACGCCCGGTCGAGTCAGTTCGGCAGTCCTTGTCCCGCCGCCGATTTCGTCTGCGCGTTCGAGCACCGTGACGTGCAGCCCGGCCCGAGCCAGGGTGACCGCCGCGCTCAGTCCGTTCGGGCCGGCGCCGACGACCACTGCGTCGAGCGTCATACCGAGCCGGCGGATTGGGCCGAATGAATGTGCACCGGTACATCGTGCGCCCATGGCTGGCGGGTGACCATGTCCGCCACCAGCACCTCGCCCCGCTCGAACTCGCCGGTCGCCGCGTCGACCAGCCGGTACTGTTGGGTGGGCCGGTGGATCGGCTGCGCATCGAGCAGCACGATGCGCAACTCACCCGGGGCGAAACCACACCGCTGCTGCAGCGCGGCGATGAGCTGTTCGTTGTGCATATGGCCGTCACCGAAGTTCCAGCCGAGCGCCGTGCTGCAGATCCGTTCGCCGTCCACGACGGTGAACTCCGCGGTCCGGCCCGGCGGGATGGCCCGGTCGACGAGCGTGAACAACGCGCGCCCATGGGTATTCATCGAGCGGAACGCATAGCCGAGATACACCGGGATCTGCGCTTCCGCCTTGCCGTAGTACCGCTCGAGCTGCGCCTGCGGCATGCTCGCGATCGAGACGATACCCGCCTCCAGTTTCGCGTTCGCGCTCGGAGTGATGCACCACAACGTCGTGTCCCAGTTCCCCGCGTAGTACCGCATGCCGGGTAGGAATGAGATCTTGCTGGGGAACAGATTGCCCGCCACCACGATCGACGCACTCACCAGGAACAGCAGGATCGGCCACGGGCTTTCCAGATCGCCCAGCCCGATCTCCGCGTGCCCGACGAACAGCGTGAGCATGCCGAAGATCATGAAGACGTTCCATTCCAGCGGCGCGCCCATCGGGATCGCGGTCAGGATGCCGAGGTGGAAACACACCATCACGGTGGCGGCGATCGCGGTCACCGGTCCGCCGTGCGAGAAGAACAGCACCACCGGCACGAGCCCCTCGATGGCGGTGCTGGTGTGCGCGACAATGCGCGAGAGCCGGCCGGGGCGCAGGTCGTCGGGAAAGTTCTCGAAGAACCGCTTCTTCAGCGACTTGGGCCGCAGCACAGGACTGTTCGACATCATCGTGGACACCACGAACGGGAAGTGCTTGTTCAGCTTCGAGGTTGCCGCGCCCATCCAGATCACCAGCATGATCAGCTTGGCGGCGATGACGATGTCCGCGCCGCCGAACAGGAACGCGACGAGCAGCGGGGCGTACACCTCGCCGCGAGCGGCCAGGAAGATGACCTTGTCCCGCAGCCCGAGCACCGCGAGCAGTGCCAGTACGACGACTATCTGCCACCTGGGCAGCACACCGATCTCGGTGTCCAGCACAGGAATCGGGCCGGTCCCGCTCGAGCACAGCGCCACGAGGGCTCCGACGATCAGCGCACCGTAGAGCGCCGCGTCGACCGGTGTCCGGGCCGTCCCGCGAGTCAGCGGCACGCGCTGTGGCCACGGTGGCAGCCGGATCGTGCCGGGCCGCAACCAGTACAGGATCGAGCCCAGCGGCGGGAAGATGCGGTTGTTCAGCGGACCGAACCCGCAGCCGAGGCCGACAACCTCGAATAGCATCGTCCACAGCACGACCTTCTCGAGGACGATCGGCTCCGACCACCATGAGCCGACATCGAATGCGTCGATGCCGCCGGTGGTGATCGCGAAGAGCCAGCCGCCGAGGATGTAGCAAATGATCTTGGCGACGTAGAACAGGTAGAGCATCGTCGGCGTGCCGAACCCACGCTCGGCCAGGTGCCGGGCCATCGGCCGGATCCGCTCGCTGCGCGTCCCGCGCAACCAGGTCTCCATGTCGACAACCGGCAGGTCCTGTTTCGTGAATCCCATTGCCGACCTCCCACTTCCGCCATCCTCGGCGACCTGCAGGTTCACATGTGACCTGGCGCACTGTCAATCGACGGTATGGTGTTGGCGATTGTCGGGATCGATGCCGGGGAGGGCACAGTGTTCGAGAAGTTCGACGACGAGGCGCGGCGGGTAGTGGCGATGTCCTACAGCGAGGCCAGCCGTCTCGGCCACGACCAGATCGGTCCCGAACACCTGTTGCTCGGCCTGACCGCAGCGGGTACCGGGCCGGTCAGCGAGCTGTTGGCGGAATCCGGCGTCACCGGCGAACTTGCGCGCACCCACCTGGTGGGACTGGTCGGCTCGAACCCGACACCCACCTCCGGGCATCTGCCGTTCACCGAGAGCGCCAAATCGGTTCTGAGTCGGTCGTTCGAGGACGCCCAGTCGCGCGGTGAGGTGAGCATCGGCTCGGCGAACCTGCTTCGGGTGGTGGTCGCGACGGACGAGGGCGCCGCAGCCGAGGTGCTATCGGAGGTGGCAGGCGCGAACCTGGCCGCGCTGCGGGAGCGGGTAGGGGCGCCGAGCGAGTAGGGCTCAGGGAACACGCGCCGCCTTTTTCGACGGTATCCCGTCGAAAAGGGCGAAGAGTGTGCGCTGAGCCCAACCAGCCGTCGAACACCGACTGCTGGAACAAGCATGGAGCCGCCTGCGAGAATCGAACTCGCGACCTTTTCATTACGAGTGAAGCGCTCTACCGACTGAGCTAAGGCGGCGTGCCTTTCGGCGCCCGCGAGTCTATCGCCTACACCCCGCAACCACACAAACGGGCACGTCAACTGCCATTTTCAGGCTGCGGGCACGGCCGCGCCGAGGGTCGCGACCATGGCCGCGACGGCGAAGCGTGGCTTGACGTTCACCGCGAGCGCCGCGCGGCATTCGAGCACCGCCTCGAGGCAGCGCAGCAGCCCTTCCGGGGTGGCGCGGTCCGCGAGTTCGGCGACGCGTCCGGCGACGTCGGGGTGGGTGGCCGCGGCGGTCGCACCGAGGGCGAGGGCGAGGGCGTCGCGGTAGAAGCCGGCGAGGTCGATCAGCGCGCGGTCGAGCGCGTCACGGTTGGTTCGGGTTGCGCGCGATTTCTGTCGCTTTTCGAGATCCTTGAGCACGCCGGCCGAGCCGCGCAGCGCCCCGCCCGCACCCTTGCCGGTGCCGCCCGCGCCGAGGGCGGTGCGCAGTTCCTCGGTCTCGCGCTCGTCGCGGGCCGCGCTCATCTCCTTCGCCTCGGCCTCCGCGGCGCGCACCAGTTCGTCGGCGGCCTCGTAGGCGACGGCGGGGCGACTCGCCGCGGCGGCGAGGTCGAAGGCGCGCTTGCGCCGGGCGCGTGCCTCCTCGTCGGTGGCGAGTCGGCGGGCCCGGCCGACATGGCCGCCCGCGATCGATGCCGCCCAGTGCGCGGTCTCCGCGTCGAGCCCGTCCCGCCCGCGCAGCACCGCAGCGACGTCGTCGACGGTGGGCGTCACCAGATGGACGTGCCGGCAGCGGGAGCGCAGCGTGACCGAAATATCCTCCGGATCCACCGACGGCGCGCACAACAGGAACACCGTCCGGGGCGGCGGTTCCTCGACGGCCTTCAGCAGCGCATTGCCCGCACCCTCGGTGAGCCGGTCGGCGTCCTCGATGACGACGACCTGCCAGTCACCGGTGCTCGGCCGGCGAGCGGCGATCTGCACGATCTCGCGCATCTCCTTCACCGAAATGCTCAGCCCCTCGGGCACCACGCGGCGCACATCGCCGTGCGTGCCGTGCATGGTCGTCGTGCAGGCGTGGCAGCGCCCGCACCCGGGTGTGCCGGGGTCGGTGCACTCGAGCGCCGCGGCGAAACACAAGGCCGCAATCGAGCGTCCCGAACCGGGCGGGCCGGTGAACAACCACGAATGCGTCATCGCCGATCCGGCGGCGCCGAACCCGCGCCGCGCGGCAACGGCAGCGGCCGTCAGTTCCTCTTCGACGTGCCGCTGCCCCACCAAACGATCGAACACTCCCGCCACGGCGCCAACCCTAGTGCCCAGCACCCACGCCGTTACGTCAGCTCCAGTCGTAGTCCTCCGCCCACTCGGCGCCCTCGCTGATCGCCTGCATCGTGGACTGCCCGTCGAGCGCCTCGCGGATGATGTCGGCGTGCCCGCAGTGGTGCGCGGTCTCCCGCAGCCGGTGCGCGACGATGCTGCGCACGCTCAGCCATGCGCGTTCCGGCGCCCAGGGCGCGGTGGGCTGCGGGATCAGCTCGTCCATGTCGGCCGTCGCAATGAACTCGTCGAATTGCGCTGCTGCCCGGTCATATTCGGCCAACCAGTGCTCGAGCGTGTCGTCGGGACCGAAGGTGTACTCGTCACCGAGCCGGCTGACGTCGAACTCGGCGTTCTCGTCCCGTTCCGTCATGACCTTCACGACCTCGTGCTCGCCACGGGCCACATGCTTGAGCAGTGGGCCGAGCGTCAACTCACTGACCGTCGTGCGCTGCCGAGCCTGCTCGTCGGTGAGCCCGCGCACCGTGACCTTCAGCAACGCGCGCTGATCGGCTAGCAGAGTCAACAGATCGGCCTTCTCGCCCTTGACGTCGACGGCGAGTGTCACGGAGGTGTAGGTGCCCATCGGTGTGCCTTTCGTAGGTCGGTCACTGACTGACACCTACGCTAGGAACGATTGCGGACAACTTCGGTCCGCAATACAGGCCTACTCCGAAGTCTTTTTCGCCGCGGCCTTGCGCGGCGCGGCCTTCTTCGCCGTCGCTTTCTTGGCAGCGGCCTTCTTCGCCGGGGCCTTCTTCGCCGCCCGCTTGGCGGTGGCCTTCTTCTTCACCGGTCCACGCGCACGCCGATCGGCGAGCAACTCCGAAGCCCGCTCGTCGGTGATCGACTCGACCTCGTCGCCCTTGCGCAGGCTGGCGTTGGTCTCGCCGTCGGTGACGTAGGGGCCGAACCGGCCGTCCTTGATCACCATCGGCTTACCGCTGGCCGCGTCCTCGCCGAGCTCGCGCAACGGTGGCGCCGCGGCGGCCTGCCGGCCACGACGCTTCGGCTCGGCGTAGATCTTCAGTGCCTCGTCGAGCGTGACCGAGAAGATCTGGTCCTCGGTGGCGAGCGAACGCGAGTCCGTGCCCTTCTTGAGGTATGGGCCGTACCGGCCGTTCTGCGCGGTGATTTCCTCGCCGTTTTCCGGGTCGTTGCCGACCACGCGCGGCAACGAGAGCAGCTTGAGCGCATCGTCGAGGGTGACCGTGGCCAGGTCCATCGACTTGAACAGCGAACCGGTGCGCGGCTTCGGCCCGGTCGCTTTCTTCGCCGTCTTCTTGGCAGCCTTCTTCGCCGGCGCCTTGGTGGCGACGGCGCCAGTGCTGTCGCCGGCTGCGACGCCGGATCCCCCGTTTCCGTTGGGCAGGATCGGCTCGAGGTCGTCCACGCCGTCGGGTTCGGGCTCCGGCTCGGGGATCACCTCGGTCACGTACGGACCGAAGCGGCCTTCCCGAGCGACGATCTCGTACCCGGATGCCGGGTCCACGCCGAGCTTGCGACCCTCCTGCGGGGTGGAAAAGAGCTTCTCCGCGTACTCCGGAGTCAGCTCGTCCGGTGGCACATCGTCGGGCAGGTTTGCCCGCTGCGAAATCGGGTCGCCGTCGGGGTCGTCCGGGTTCACGACCATCCGCTCGAGGTAGGGACCGAACCGGCCGACCCGCACCACGACAGTACGACCCTGCTCATCGGCGAACAGCCTGATCGAGTTGACCTCGCGCGCGTCGATGTCCTCGAGATTGTCGCCGACCATCTTCTTCAGCCCACCCGAGCGCGCCACCGAACCCTCGGCACCGTGCTCGCCGCCGAAGTAGAACGTGGACAGCCAGTTGCCGCGCTGCTCCCGGCCGCCGGCGATCTCGTCGAGGTCGTCCTCCATCGCGGCCGTGAAGTCGAAGTCGACGAGCCGGCCGAAGTGCGATTCGAGCAGGCCGATGACCGCGAACGCCACCCACGACGGCACGAGCGCGCTGCCCCGCTTGTAGACGTAACCGCGGTCCAGGATGGTTTTGATGATCGAGGCGTAGGTCGACGGTCGGCCGATGCCCATCTCCTCGAGCACCTTGATCAGCGACGCCTCGGTGTAGCGAGCGGGCGGATTGGTGGAGTGCCCATCCGGATCGAGTTCGCTGGCACTCACCGCCTGCCCCTGCTCGAGCGAGGGCAGCCGCGATTCGGCGTCGTCGGACTGGCCGCCGGCCTCTTCGTCGACGCTCTCGACGTAGGCCTTGAGGAAACCGGCGAAGGTGATAGTGCGCCCGGACGCGGAGAAGGTGCACTCCTCACCAGTGCCGGCGGTGCCGGTGATGCGCAATGTCAGCGTGCTGCCGCGCGCGTCGGCCATCTGCGACGCCACCGTGCGCTGCCAGATCAGTTCGTAGAGCCGGAACTCGTCGGTGTCGAGGCGCGCATGCAACTCGCCAGGGGTGGCGAACACATCGCCAGCGGGTCGGATCGCCTCGTGCGCTTCCTGCGCGTTCTTCACCTTGCGGGTGTATTGGCGCGGGGTCGGATGCACGTAGTCGGCGCCATAGAGCTGAGTGGCCTGCGTGCGCGCCGCGTTGATCGCCGACTCCGACAGTGTCGTCGAGTCGGTACGCATATAGGTGATGTAGCCGTTCTCGTACAGCCGCTGCGCGATGCGCATGGTGCGTTCCGACGTGAAGCGCAGCTTGCGCCCGGCCTCCTGCTGCAGCGTCGAGGTCATGAACGGCGGGTACGGCTTGCGGCTGTACGGCTTGGATTCGGCGGAGGAGACCGTGAGATCGACACCGTCGAGTGCTTCCGCGAGCCGGCGCGCATAGGGCTCGTCGAGCACGGTCACGCCCGCGGTCTTCAACTGTCCGTCCGCACCGAAGTCGCGGCCGGTCGCGACGCGCGAGCCGTCCACGTTGACCAGCCGGGCACCGAACGTGCGCGGACTCGCGGACGCACCGGCGTCGAGCTTGGCGGAGATGTCCCAGTACTCGGCAGAGCGGAACGCCATGCGCTCACGTTCGCGCTGGACGACGACACGGGTGGCCACCGACTGCACGCGGCCGGCGGACAGGCGTGGCATGACCTTGCGCCACAGCACGGGGCTGACCTCGTAACCGTAAAGGCGGTCGAGGATGCGGCGGGTCTCCTGGGCGTCGACCAGGTCGTCGTCGATTTCTCGGGTGTTCTCCGCGGCGGCGAGGATCGCGGGCTCGGTGATCTCGTGGAACACCATCCGGCGCACCGGCACCTTGGGCTTGAGTTCCTCGAGCAGGTGCCAGGCGATGGCCTCGCCCTCGCGGTCGGGGTCGGTCGCGAGGTAGAGCTCGTCGGCATCCTTCAGCAGCCGCTTGAGCTCGGTGACCTTGGCCTTCTTGTCCGGGCTGACGACGTAGAGGGCATCGAAGTTGTGGTCCACATTGACGCCGAGGCGAGCCCAGGGCTCGCCCTTGTACTTGGCCGGTACGTCGGCCGCGCCGCGCGGCAGGTCGCGGATGTGCCCGACCGATGCCTCGACGGTGTAGTTACTGCCCAGGTAGGGCGCGATCTTGCGGGCCTTGGTCGGCGACTCGACGATGACGAGACGACGCGGCGCGCGACCCGTTGCCGACGTCGCCCCATCGCCGGTCTTGTCCCGTGTTGCCAACCCAACGTCCCTTTCATCGATCTCGCGGCGCAGATTGCGCGGCGCGGTTCGCCGACCCTATCGCCGTTGCCAGCGGAGCCCTGCGGAGCGACTCCACGCCTGTGCCGCGCTGCCCAAGGTACAGAGTTATACAGACTATGCAGGCCATCGACGCCCAATCGGTAGTGAAATACCGCTAGAAACGCGGCCACCCGAGGCCCGGATCAGCGTCCTCCGGAGGCTCACCGATGTTCTCCGCCAGCCGCATGAGACGCCTGCGACCTGCGATTCGCAGGCCCGGGCGCGCTCCGCGGGTACCGATCAGCGTCGGCGCGATGCCTGCTCGCATCAGTGCGAGCGCCAGCTGTGGATGGGACTCGGGTGCGTGCGCATCGAGACCGAGCACAAACCGTTCACCATCGTTTTCGCCGTAACCGGCGGCCAGTGCCCACATGCGTAGCTCACGGGCACCGGGAACCCAGGTCGTCGGCACCGACTTGACCGCGCCACGCGTCCAACTTCGCGCGAGCGTGGACAACTCGGGAACGACGTCGGTGCGCACGAGTCGCCGTCCCTCCTCGGAGCGGGCGATCTCGACCGGCAGTCCGGCCTCCTCGATCTGCCGCGCCACCGCCCGGGCACGCCACATCTCGTCGACGACCACGGAGATCCGGGCACCCGAACCGGCGGTCACCATCTGGCCCGGGCCGGCGAGCAGTCCGGACAGGTCGGTTACCTCGGGAGGCATCGCCTCCGCGGAAAAGAACGAGAGCTGTCCCACATCAGCGAGGTTAGGGCAATCCGGTCACTTCGAGCACGTTCACACGACAGCGCTGTCAATTGAACAGGCCGCTCAACCGACTCGTCCCCCGCCACCATTGGTGACGAGGGACGAGCTGGTCGGACGATTTTGGGAGCCCGACCATGTGGAGCTCGTTCGAGATGAACGATCTACAGCGCGCGAACGCCGGTGGCCTGCGGACCCTTGGTGCCCTGGCCGACCTCGAACTCGACGCGCTGGTTCTCCTCGAGGGTGCGGAAGCCGCTGCCCTGGATCTCCGAGTAGTGGACGAAGACGTCAGCGGAGCCGTCCTCGGGCGCGATGAAGCCGAAACCCTTCTCCGCGTTGAACCACTTCACAGTTCCCTGTGCCATTTTTTCCTTCTCTTTTCTAACCGGAACGACGGACAGCACTTACAGTCCGCCGGGTCCGTTCCGACCGCTGCACTCTTGATTCCCCCTCAGGAAAGCTTCAAGCACACCGCTCGCAACAACGATCCTGCGAGCACTTGCACACGAGGAGCAGTACGAACACAGAAGCTGCGACCACGTGTAGTCAACCATGAGAGTGCGCGCAGCGATACCCGAGGGACAGGAATCCCGGCGAACAGATTTGATCTTGTGAACCCGCAGGACAATGGGTTGCGGCGGGCGAGGTATCCACCGGCAGTTTGCCATTCGGTAACTGTCGGCCGGGCCGCTGCGGCCCGGGATTCACGTCGGTGCCGGACGCTAGCATCGGTGCCCCGGAGCCCGGCGATTTGCCGCAGGCCTTACGCGAACGCCGTCGGCAACCCGGCGGCGCCCACCGAGCACAGTCGAGGTACTTCAGTGACGATGCCGGCCACACCGCGGGAACCCGACGCGGACGCCGCGTTCGGCTTCGGCCGGTCGTTGCTGAGCAGAGTCCTGGTCGGCACGCCGGTGCGCGAGGAGCCGCTGACCCACGTCGCAGACCTGCCGGGTCGAACCGCGCGGTTCGTGGAGTGGCCGGACTGGGTGGCCGAACCTGTCGTCGCCGCACTGCGCGAGTCGGGTGTGCCGCGGCCCTGGTCGCATCAGGCCGAGGCGGCGTCGATCGCGGCGGCCGGCCGGCACGTGGTGGTCGCGACCGGCACCGCATCGGGCAAGTCGCTGGCCTACCGCATGCCGATCCTGTCGACGCTGGCCCGCGAGCCGCGCGCCACCGCGCTGTACCTCGCGCCGACCAAAGCACTCGGCGCGGACCAGCTCCGGGCCACCGAGGAGTTGCTCGACGCGGCCGAAGAGCTGTCCTCGATCCGGATCAGCGGTTATGACGGCGACACCCCCCCCGAGGTGCGGCAATGGGCCCGCGCGCACGCGCGGTGGATCTTCACCAACCCGGACATGCTGCATCTCGCGTTGTTGCGCGGGCATGCGCGCTGGTCGCGGTTCTTGCGCAACCTGCGCTACGTCGTCGTCGACGAGTGCCACTCCTATCGCGGCGTGTTCGGCTCGAACGTCGCCCTGGTACTGCGTCGGCTGCGCCGCCTCGCCGCCCGCTATGGCGCCGACCCGGTGTTCGTCCTCGCGTCCGCCACCACCGCCGATCCGGGGGTCGCCGCGAGCCGGCTGATCGGTGCGCCGTGCGAGCAGGTCACCGAGGACGGCTCGCCACACGGCCCCCGGACCGTGGCGCTGTGGGAGCCGCCACTGCTGACCGCGGTCACCGGCGAGAACGGCGCGCCGGTGCGGCGCTCGGCCGGTTCGGAGGCCGCGCGAATCATGGCCGACCTTGTCGTCGAGGGTGCGCGCACGCTGACCTTCGTCCGGTCCCGGCGCGGCGCCGAGCTCACCGCGATGGGAGCGTCGCGCCTGCTCGCGGAGGTGGACCCCGACCTCGCCGACCGGGTGGCGGCGTACCGCGCCGGCTATCTCGCCGAGGACCGGCGCGCGCTCGAGGCGGCACTGGCCGACGGCACGCTGCTCGGCGCCGCCACGACGAACGCCCTGGAACTTGGCGTGGACATCGCCGGTCTGGACGCCGTCGTCGTGGCCGGATTCCCCGGGACGGTCGCCTCGTTCTGGCAGCAGGCCGGCCGGTCCGGGCGGCGCGGCGAGGGGTCGCTGGTGATGCTGGTGGCGCGCGACGACCCGCTCGACACCTACCTGGTGCACCACCCGGCCGCGCTGCTGGACAAGCCGGTCGAGGCCACAATCACCGATCCGACCAACCCCTATGTACTCGGTCCGCAACTGCTCTGCGCGGCGCTGGAACTGCCGCTCACCGACGACGAAGTGCGCGCATTCGGCGCCTGGGACGTGTTGTCGGAGCTGGCCGAGCAGAATCTGATCCGCCGCCGTGGGCACGGCTGGTTCGTCACCGGGGAGAGCCGCCCGCACGACGCGCTCGACATCCGCGGCGGGATCGGCACTCAGATCGCAATCGTCGAGGGCGAGACCGGGCGGCTGCTCGGCACCTGCGACGCCGGACGGGCGCCCTCGACGCTGCATCCCGAGGCCGTACACCTGCACCAGGGCGAGACCTATGTCGTGGACGAACTCGACCTCGAGGCCGGCGTTGCACTGGTGCATCAGGAGACCCCGGACTGGACCACATCCGCCCGCGAGGTCACCGAAATCGCGATCGAGGAGGTGCTCGAAAAGCGTGCGTACGGTGCGGTATCGGTCGGGCTGGTCCGGGTCGAGGTCACCCATCAGATGGTCGGGTACCTGCGCCGGCTGCTCTCCGGGGAGATCGTCGATCTGGTCGAACTCGAGATGCCGCCGCAGACGCTCGACACCAGAGCGGTGATGTACACGGTCACGCCGGAACTGCTGATGGCCGCCGGCCTCGAACCCGACCGGTTCCCCGGCTCGCTGCACGCGGCCGAGCATGCGGCAATCGGCCTGCTGCCGCTGGTGGCGACCTGCGACCGGTGGGATATCGGCGGGGTGTCCACGGCCCTGCACGGCGACACCGGGCTGCCCACCGTGTTCATCTACGACGGGCATCCCGGCGGTGCCGGATTCGCCGAACGCGGACACCGCGAGCTGGTCCGCTGGCTGACCGCGACGAAGGAGGCGATCTCCGATTGCGAATGCAGCGCCGGCTGCCCGTCGTGCGTGCAGTCGCCGAAATGCGGTAACGGCAACCACCCGCTCGACAAGAAAGGCGCCGTTACGGTACTGGCCGCGGTGCTCGCGGAACTCACCGCCGGAACGTGAATCACCCTTTCCCCGTATGCATACCGAGCAGTCTCGACCACCCGGGAGTCGGTCCGGGCCGATGCGGCGGAGACGGTTTGCCGCAGCGTTGCCGGGGAGGGCCCGACGGGTCGCATCAGTCAGTCGTCCAATAGGAATCAGGTATTTCGAATCAGGCGTGCGAATAACTCGGAATCGGCGTGCCGCAATCGGCGTGTCTCCCGCCCGAGGGCCGGTGCGGCGTCTCGACGTCATCGATTTCCTCTCCACTAGTCCGCTGCCGGCCCTGCCCGAGCCACCGCGCGAGCATCCCGTCGACCGAACGACCCCAAAGCGACCGGGACAACCACCGCCACGACGACGTCCCATTGCTCCACCGAACAGTCGGAGACCCGCGCCCGCTGCGCGGCCGCGATCCGCTGCGCCGCTGCGCACGCCGAACCGTTGCCGCGTTCCAGCGCGCCCGCCGCCGCCAGTGCCGCCAAATCCGCCGCCGACTGCGCAGCATGGCGCGCGGCCACCACCGAACCGACATGCACGAGCAGCAGCACCACCGCGAGCAGTCCGAGAATCGCGAAGCTACCGAACACGGTCGCCGCGCCCCGCTCCGCGTCCGGCGATCCGCGACCCAAGTGCGCCACCAGGAACCGGTGCACCGCGGCTCCGCATCCCCGCCCGGTCATCGGTTGTTCCGGTTCGGTTCGACCGCGGCAACCGCGCGGGCAGTGATGTCGAGCAGCGGCAGCAGCGGCGTGTGGGCGGTGACGGTCGCGACGGTGAGCGATCCGTCCTTGCGCACCGCCACCTCCGCTCCGGCCGGCGCCACCTTCCGCGCGACTCCGACCGCATTGACGTCGTCACCCCGGGCGGCCAGCCGTGCCGCCTCCCGCGCGGCGTCGACACACTGCACGTGCATCGACCCCGCGAGCACCGCACCGAGGCAGAGCACGAGGACCACGACAATCGCAGCGAGCACAATCGCCGCCTCCACCGTCACCGCGCCCGAATCGTCACCGCGCAACCGCGACAGCCGATCCGAGCAAACCCGGCCGATCACACCGCCGTGTTCAGCGCCTTGTCGATGATCCGGGTCAACGCGTCCACGATCGAATCGCCGGTCACCACCCCGTAGAGCACCGCACCGAACGCCGCCGCGGCGATGGTGCCTATCGCATACTCGGCGGTGGACATGCCGTCCTCGTCCACCACCGCCCCGATGAGCCGCAGCCGCACTTCCCGGTAGATCGCCTCCACCATGGTCGTCCCCCTCCTCGATCACCGGCGCGGACGATCCGCACCGCCGTTGTTCGGCCACTGCCGCACTGCCCGCTCCACTTACCGTCACAGCAGACCCCCGCCGAGCACCCGACCGGCCAGCCCGATTACCACCGGCACGATTCCGAGGCAGAGGAACGCGGGCAGAAAGCAGAGCCCGAGGGGCCCGCTGATGAGCACCCCCGCCCGTTCGGCTCTGGCTGCCGCGGCATCCTCCTCGGCGTCACGGCGATGCCGAGCGAGTTCGTCCATCGCCCGCGCCAGCGAGGCACCCGATTTCGCGGAGCGGCGCGCGACCCGCGCGAGTGACTCCGTTGCCGGATCGGCGGCGGCATCGCGCCAGGCCACCTCCGGGTCGGCGCCGAGGGTCATCAAGTCGGACGCGCGGCGCAGCGACTCGTCGAGCGGCGCCGGTGCGGTGCGCGCCACCGCTGCCGAACTCGACGCCATCGGCAGGCCTGCGCGCAAGCACGCGGCGAGCAGGTCGAAAGCCGTTGCCACCGCGAGCGGATCATCGACGCTGCGCTCCGGAATCGCGATCTGCTCATCCCCGACTGTCCGCATCGCGGCGAATCGGCGCTGTGCCGCCGGGCGCGGCATCGCCAGCACCGCAGCCGCGCCGCAGACGAGCGCCACAGTGATCACGCCGCCACCCGACGGGTGATCGCATCGCTCCACAACAGCCCCGCACACGCGAGCCCGGTACCGACGACGAGTAATGCTGCGCCCGCACCGCCGCCGAGCAGCACCCGTACCGGCGCCGCACCCATCAACTGGCCGAGTCCGATTCCCAAGATCGGCAGCGCGGCCAGTACCGCCGCCGTGGCCCGCGCACCCGCGAGAGCCGAATCGACGCGGGAACCGAATCTGATCCGAGCCAACAGGTCTCGTCGCGCCGCTTCGAGCAGTTCGGCCAATGCGAGGCCGTGTTCCTCGGCGATCCGCCACGCGTCGGCGATCCGGCCGAGTTCCGCGGCGATCGCGTCGTCGCCGCGCCGCACACCGTCTGCGGCAGAGCCGCCGAGTCGCGCGCGTGCGGCGGCGATTTCGAATGCCCGCGCCGCGGAACCGGAACACTCCGCTGCCGCCGCCGATGCTGCGGTCGCCGGATGCGCACCGACCCGGAGTTCGGCGATGACGATCTCGAGCCCGTCGAGCAGGTGCTTGCGCTGCGCGGTGCGCCGGCGTGCAATCCGGTTGCGACGCATCCTCGTACGCACCGTTGCGGTCAGTAGGCTCGCGGCCAGGAACGCGCCCAGTCCGCCAACCAGTGCGGCCGGAACACACAGCACGACCATGGCGTTCTCGGCCGCCGGAACCGGCAGCCGCCTGCGCTGGCGGCCCGCAGTGCGCGTGGCCGCGAACCGGATTCGCGCCCGGCCCGGTGGCGCGACCAGTACCGCCAGCGCCGCACACAGCAGTGCCACGGTCACGACCCCTCCCGATCACTGAGCAGGTCGGCCAGGTCACCCGCCGCCGGCGCGGGCCGACCGTCGAGCCGCCACGCCGGCACGATGGCTACCTCGCCCGCGCCGCTGCGGCGAATCAGCCCGATTTCGCGCAGTCGGCGCCGGCCGTCGGACCCGCGCTGAATATGCAGCACCACCTGCAGGGCCGCGGCGAGCTGACTGTGCAATGCGGGCCGCGGCATGCCGCCGAGCGCCGCGAGGGCCTCCAACCGAGCAGGGACCTCACCCGGCGAGTTCGCGTGCACCGTGCCCGCGCCGCCGTCGTGGCCGGTGTTCAGTGCGGTCAGCAGGTCGACCACCTCCGCTCCGCGGACCTCGCCGACGACGATCCGATCCGGGCGCATCCGCAACGCCTGGCGCACCAGGTCCCGCACCGACACCTCGCCCGCACCCTCGACATTGACCGCCCGCGCAACGAGCCGGATCACGTGCGGATGGCGCGGTGCCAGTTCGGCGGCGTCCTCGACGCACACAATCCGTTCGGATCCGGCGACCCGAGCCAGCATCGCGGCCAGCAGGGTGGTCTTACCCGCGCCGGTACCGCCGACAATCAGGAACGTCAGCCGGGCGGCGATGATCCGTTCGAGCAGCGCGAACGCGTCCGGAGTGAGCATCCCGCCCGCGGCGAGCGCGTCGAGCCCCTGCGTCGCGGGCCGCAGTACCCGCAGCGACAGACACGTGCCGCCGTAGGCAATGGGCGCAAGCACTGCGTGCAGCCGCACGCCGAAGCCGGACTCGTCCGCGGCGGGCAATCGTCCGTCCACCCAGGGTTGCGCATCGTCGAGCCGGCGTCCCGCGGCCAGCGCGAGACGTTGCGCGAGCCGCCGCACCGCCGCTTCGTCGGGGAAGACGACCGCGGCGGGTTGCAGCCCGCCGCCGCGATCCACCCAGACCGCGTCCGGCCCGCTGACCAGCACATCGGATACCTGCGGGTCGGCGAGCAGCGGTTCGAGCGGTCCGGCGCCGGTCAGTTCGGTCTGCAACATCCGCAGTGCGCGCAACAGGTCGGTGTCGCCGAGCACGCCGCCGGCCTCCGCTCGGATTGCCGTGGCCACCGTGGCCGGGGTCGGCGCAGCGGCAGACTGCGCGAGCCGGTCCCGAACCCGGTCGAGCAGTTCGGCGGTGACGAGCACACTCATGCAACCCACCCCGGCTCGGCCGGTTCGGCTCTCTCGACGAGGGCGTCGAGTACCGCGACCGCGGCCCGCCGCAGCGGTCCCCGCCTGCCGAGCCGCAGTCCGCCGCGTTCGAGTTGCCCGTCGAGCCGCGGCTCCGGACGCATCTGGGCAACCAGCGGCAGCCCGAGCGCATCGGCGACATCGAGGGCGCGCAACCCGCCCGGCGCCGGCCCTCGAACGACCAGCATCTGGTGCGGGTTGTGGGTGCGCACGAAATCCGCTGTGGACTCGGCGGCGGCCACGGCGCGCAACTCTGCCGGCACGACGAGAACCACGAGATCGGCCGAGGCGAGCACAGCCGCGCTCGCCGGCCCACGATCGCGCGGCACGTCACAGACCACCAGATCGTCCGCCTCCCGACCCGCATCGAGCACCGCCTGCACCGCGACCGGGCTCGGCTCGCGGCCATCGGGTGCACGCCCGCAGGCCAGCACGGAGATGCGCTTGCCCGCGACGGGCAGCGCATGGTGCAACGCGAGCGCCGATACCCGCCCGTCTTCTACTACCAACCCCGGCCAGCGCAGTCCGGGCCGGTCCTCGATCCCGAGCAGTAGATCGAGACCGCCGCCGGCCGGATCGCAGTCGACGAGCAAGCTCGTCCTGGTCTCGTCGGCGATCAATGCGAGCGACGCCGCCAGGGTGGAGGCACCTGCCCCGCCGCGGCCGCCGAGCACGGCCACCACCGCGCCACCACCGCCCCCAGCCGGACGTTGCGCCAGCACCCGGACGAGCTCCGCCGCGCCGGCCGGCAGCGCGACCACCTGCTCGGCGCCGACCGCGGTCGCGGCCTGCCAGTGCATCAGCCCCGGCTCACCGTCGACCGCGAGCACGACACCGGGCCGCCGCGGCATTCGTTCCCGGACGCACGCCGCTGCCCCGGCCGCGTCGAGGACCACGGCGCGGGCCCGGCTCCATACCTGCCGCCCGGGTGGCGGCGCGGTCTCGGTCATCGGGCATTCGGTCGCCGCGCCGATCCGGCGGATCTCGTCGAGCAACCCGGCGTGGGACGCCATCACAAGCACGGTTCGCGGGACTGGTTGGGCGGAAGTCATGACCCCGAGCCTGGCCGGAAATCACCGCGCTGGGTGGGCGAGATCGACGGATGTGGACAACGTCGAAGTTGTCCACAAATTCCGGCGGGCTATTGCGTTCTGCGCTCGAATCGGCTGGTACGGAGGGGAACCGACCGGAAATAGAGGACGGCCCCAGCCAGGGGGGAGGAGGCTGGGGCCGTCAGGTTCAGCCCCGGGGGGTCGGGCTGAACGTCCCTGGAACGTGTCCAGGCAGTAGCAATACTACACCTGCCGATATGGGTATTTGCAAGTTCAACCTTTCGGACGCGCGCCGGGAAATGAACGGGGTGTCGCAGCCGTGCATATCCTGGTGTGGTGACGGCGCAGCCAGCGGCAACCAGCCAACCGGGGCGCATCGCCGCGTTCTTCGATCTGGACAAGACGGTGATCGCCCGGTCGAGCACCTTCGCCTTCAGCCGGCCGTTCTTCGACCAAGGCCTGCTCAACCGGAGGGCGGTGCTGAAGAGTAGTTACGCACACTTCCTTTTCCTTCTCTCCGGCGCCGACCACGACCAGATGGAACGGATGCGCGCGCATCTCACCAGCATGTGCGGGGGCTGGAACGTCGAGCAGGTCAAGACTGTGGTTGCCGAGACATTGCACGACGTCGTCGATCCGCTCGTGTTCGCCGAGGCGGCCGACCTGATCGCCGACCACAAGATCCGCGGCCACGACGTCGTAGTGGTCTCCGCCTCGGGCCAAGAGCTGGTCGCGCCGATCGCCGAAGCACTCGGCGCGACCTATACCGCCGCGTCGCGAATGGTCGTTCGGAACGGCAAATACACCGGCGATCTCGAATTCTATTGCTATGGCGAAGGAAAAGTGGAAGCCATCACGGAACTCGCAGCGCGCGAGGGTTACGACCTGGATGGCTGCTTCGCCTACTCGGATTCGGTCACCGATGTGCCGATGCTCTCGGCGGTGGGACACCCGACGGCGGTCAACCCGGACCGGGCATTGCGGCGCGAGGCCGCCGAGCGCGGCTGGCCGGTGCTCACGTTCTCGAATCCGGTGTCGTTGCGCGCCCGCCTGCCAACGCCATCGTCCACGACGCTGGCCGCGACCGGGGTGGCCGCAATCGGCGCAATGCTGGCCGGCGCAGTCACCTACAGTTTGCTGCGTCGTCGCCGCTAGCGGCGTGGCCTGCCCGCCCCGCGGGCCGTACGCACCCAGGAGGGCGCAGCGGGACGTCGTGTCGGGTATTGGATTTGCACGAATATTGCGCGCCTGCAACATCTTTCACCTTCGATCAGGCATTTTAAGGGTCGGATTCCGCCAAACTCTTGAAGTGCGCGAGGTCGCGGGGTACAAAGGAGTTACGGATTTCCAGGAGGCCAAGGCCGAAGCGGAAGAGAAGTTTCGACCTCCCGATCGGACAATCCCAGCACGGATGTTGAGCACCCACGCGGAGCAGACCACTCCAAGGGCAAAAGTGTTGTGGGCCTGCGAGATTCGGGTTCTTCGTTGGCAAGAACCCCGCACCGGTTGCGGGGATGACCCTTCGATATCCGGACTACGCCGAGGCCGAAAACCACAACCCACCTATAGCACGCCTGGTAACCCAACAATCCGTGTTTGCGGGCGGCGAGGTCGATACCCATCGGCAGCGCCGCCCACATTTTTGTCTGTAGCCGAGCTATCCCTGCGCGGCGTCCGCGATCGACGTCGCCTCACGCGCACCGGCCTCGAGGCCCGCACAGCACAGCGTGAGCCATGCACCGACAGCGTCCGGCGCACCGGTCGCGAACCCCTGCGCCGCGGCCAGGTAATCGTCGCGGCGACGCAGCCAGGAGACCTCCGGGACACCAAGGTTGTGTGGATCGAGCCCGCTTGCCACCGCCACCAACCGCGACGCCGCCCTCGCGACAATGCCGTCCGCGGTGCCGAACGGCGCAAGCGCCAGCAGCTCGCCGTGCACCACCGCGGCCACGACGGGCGCAGGTGCCCTCGACTGCACAACCACCTGGCCGAGCAGATTCAGACGCTCGCCGACATCGGGGGCGGTCCGCGGCCGACCGAGTTCGTCGGCGCCGGCGATATCGGTGGCCGCGAGCAGATGCAGCCGCGCCAACGTCTGCAGCGGTGCGCGCTCCCACGTTCGCACCGTGTTCCCCAACGCGGCGCCGTCCATGGCCTGCCCGACCCGCAGCGATCCCGCGAGGACCGGCTCGATCACCCTGCCGTCCTCGGGGAGCGTGATGTCGGCGCCCTCGATCGCCGCCGACGCCCGCGCCGCCCGCACCGCGGCCTCTGCGGCGGTCGTCGGCCAGCCCCGGCGGTTGGCGCGGTGCCGGTGCACCTCGGCGAGAGCATCGCGCGCGCTTTCCGCCGCAGCGCGGACACCGGGTAGGTCCACGAGCGCGAGCAACGGATCGGTCACGGTGCTCGAGGGTACCGCCCGGCGGGATCAGGGCTCGAAGATGACCCGCCCGGTTTCGTCGACCCGTAGGCCCGGGTTGTGGACGACCTCCCAGCGGTAGCCGTCGGGGTCGGAAAAGTATCCCGAGTAGCCGCCCCACTCGCGCCACGCCCCGGACGCGGTATTGGGGCTGCCCGCTGCGCGGGCCTGGCGCAGCACGATGTCGACGGTCTCGGCGTCGGCGACATTGTGGCCCAACGTGATCGACGGCGCCGCGGCGGCGCCCTGCGTATCGACGACGGGCCCCGCCTCGGCGGCCATGTGCTCGGCGTTCCACAGCGCGAGCAGCACACCGTGCCCGACCTGAATGAACACGACGTCGTCGGGCACGACCAGGGTCGGCTGCCAGCCCAGCCCGTCGACGTAGAACGCCCGCGCTCGCTCGACATTCGCGACCCCGAGCGTGATGACACTCAACGACTGCTCCATGCGACCAGCCAACCATCACAGCCACCGCGTCTGCCATCGATCGTTGCCCGGATTCGCGCAGGGTTCGCATCGACAGCGGCGAAACTTCGGTCTCGTCGCGCATTCTGCGGTTGGATAGCAGTGGCAATCCATCCCTGCCCTATAGGAGCGTGTGATGTGACGACGACTTCCGCGAGCACCTGGCGAACGGCCACGGTGAGCCCTCTGACCGACACTGCAGTGGCGCAACTGAACGGCTGGTGGCGCGCCGCGAACTACCTGTCGGTGGGACAGATCTACCTGTTGAACAACGCGCTGCTGCGCACCCCGCTGACTCGCGACGACGTGAAACCTCGATTGCTCGGGCACTGGGGCACCACGCCCGGCCTGAACTTCATCTATGCGCATCTCAACCGTGCCATCAAGGAACGGGAGCAGTCGACGATCTATGTGACCGGTCCCGGCCACGGTGGGCCGGGCCTGGTCGCGAACGCCTACCTCGACGGCACCTACTCGGAGTACTACTCGGACATCACTCCCGACGCCGAGGGCATCCAGCGGCTGTTCCGGCAGTTCTCCTTCCCGGGCGGGATACCCTCGCACGTCGCGCCGGAGACGCCGGGTTCGATCCACGAGGGCGGCGAGCTCGGCTACGCCCTCTCGCATGCCTACGGAGCGGCGTTCGACAATCCCGACCTGCTGGTCGCGACGGTGATCGGCGACGGCGAGGCAGAGACGGGCGCCCTGGCCACCAGCTGGCACTCGAACAAGTTCGTCAATCCCATCCACGACGGCGTCGTGCTGCCGATCCTGCACCTGAACGGATACAAGATCGCCAATCCCACGGTGCTGGCACGCATTCCGAATGACGAGCTGGCCAGCCTGATGGTCGGCTACGGCCACAAGCCGCACTTCTTCGTGGTCGAGGAGGGCGACGATCCGGCCGACTGCCATCGCCGGTTTGCCGAGCTCCTCGACGAGGTGCTGAACGAGATCGCCGACATCAAGGCCCGCGCCGCCGACGGTGACGATTCCCGGCCGCAGTGGCCGATGATCGTGTTCCGCACGCCGAAGGGCTGGACCGGTCCCGCCCAGATCGACGGAAAGAAGACCACCGGGTCGTGGCGCGCGCACCAGGTGCCGCTTGCGAACGCGCGGGACACCCCCGAGCATCTGCAGGTCCTCGCCGATTGGCTCGCCTCCTACAACGTCGAGGAACTGTTCGACGAGGACGGCAGGCTGCACGCCGATATCGCCTCGCTCGCCCCGGCGGGTGAGCTGCGGATGAGCGACAACCCGCACGGCAACGGTGGACTGCTGCTCAAGGATCTGCGGTTGCCCGACTTCCGCAAATACGGCGTCGATGTGCCGACCCCGGGCGCGCCGCTGACCGAGGCGCCGCGCCGGCTCGGCGAGTGGCTCACCGATGTAATTCGATTGAATCCGAACAACTTCCGCATTTTCGGCCCGGACGAGACGGCGTCCAATCGGCTACAGGCCGTCTTCGATATCACCGACAAGCAGTGGAACGCCGACTTCATCGGCCCGGAGGTGGACGAGCATCTCGCCCGCGCGGGCCGGGTGATGGAGATGCTGTCCGAACACCAGTGCCAGGGCTGGCTCGAGGGCTACCTGCTCACCGGCAGGCACGGGCTGTTCAACTGCTACGAGGCGTTCATCCACATCATCGACTCGATGTTCAACCAGCACGCCAAGTGGCTGAAGGTGACCAACCACATCCCGTGGCGTAGGCCGGTGGCGAGCCTGAACTACCTTCTGTCCAGCCATGTTTGGCGCCAGGATCACAACGGATTCAGCCACCAGGATCCCGGTTTCATCGACCACGTGGTGAACAAGCGGGCCGAGGTGGTACGGGTGTACCTGCCGCCGGACACCAACACACTGCTGTCCACCTACGATCACTGCCTGCGTTCACGCCAGTACGTGAACGTGGTGGTCGCCGGCAAGCAGCCTGCGCCGAACTTCCTCACCATGGAGCAGGCGATCGCGCATTGCACCCGCGGACTGGGCATCTGGGAATGGGCGGGCACCGAGAAGCTCGGCGAGGATCCGGACGTGGTGATCGCCGCGGCCGGTGACGTGCCGACACTCGAAGGTCTGGCGGCCGTGGATCTGCTCAAACAGCACCTGCCCGACCTGAAGATCCGCTTCGTCAACGTCGTGGATCTGATGCGCCTGCAGGACGCCACCGAGCATCCGCACGGGCTGTCCGACCGCGATTTCGACGCGGTCTTCACCGCCGACAAACCGGTGATCTTCGCCTACCACGGATACCCGTGGCTGATCCACCGGCTCACCTATCGCCGCAACGGGCACAACAACATTCACGTCCGCGGGTACAAGGAGGTAGGCACCACCACCACGCCGTTCGACATGGTGATGCTCAACGACCTCGACCGCTTCCACCTCGTGATCGACGTGATCGACCGGGTGCCGTTCCTGCAGTCGAAGGCGGCCACACTGCGTCAGCAGATGGTCGACAAGCGGCTCGCTGCCCGCGAGTACACCAGGGCGCACGGCGACGATTTGCCCGAGGTGCGCGACTGGGTGTGGCCGGCGGCGCGGGAGGTCCTCGGCGCGGACGAGATCGGCGCGACGGCAGCGACCGGCGGCGACAACGAGTAGCGCCACCTGTAGGAAGGACAACACGGCGCGGCGCCGGTGGGGACCCGATCACTCCACCGCCGGCGCCGCGATGCGGCATCTTCGACGCGGAAGGCAGTAGCGAATGACCTCCACCCCGACCGACGAGAGCGAACGACGCGCCACGTTTCCGCCCAGCGCGGAGTTCGCCGCGGCGGCGAACACGGACGCAGGGATCTATGCGGCCGCGGCGGCGGATCGCCTGGAGTTCTGGGCCGAGCAGGCGCGACGGCTGCACTGGCACAAGCCGTTCACCGAGGTGCTGGACTGGAGCAAGGCTCCGGTCGCGAAGTGGTTCGGCGACGGCGAGCTCAATGTCGCCTACAACTGCGTGGACCGGCACGTCGAGGCAGGCAACGGCGACCGGGTGGCGATTCACTGGGAGGGTGAGCCCGGCGACGACCGCACCCTGACCTACGCCGATCTGCTCGCCGAGGTCTCCCGCGCGGCGAACGCGTTCACCGACCTCGGTCTGGTCTCGGGCGACCGGGTGGCGATCTACATGCCGATGGTGCCCGAGGCCATCGTGTCGATGCTGGCGTGCGCGCGACTCGGCCTCACGCACAGCGTCGTGTTCGCTGGTTTCTCCGCCACCGCACTGCGTTCCCGCGTCGACGACGCCGAGGCAAAGCTGGTCATCACCACCGACGGGCAGTACCGCCGCGGCGCGCCCGCGCCGCTCAAGCCGGCCGTCGACGAGGCACTCGACGGGGCGGAATCGGTCGAAAACGTGCTCGTCGTCCGGCGTTGCGGGATCGACATCGACTGGACCGACGGGCGCGACCTGTGGTGGCACGACGTCGTCGACGCCGCGTCGCCGGAGCACACCGCGCAGCCGTTCGAGGCCGAGCACCCGCTTTACATCCTCTATACCTCCGGCACCACCGGTAAGCCGAAGGGCATCGTGCACACCAGCGGCGGCTACCTCACCCAGGCCGCGTACACCCATCACTACGTGTTCGACCACAAGCCCGGCAAAGACGTCTACTGGTGCACCGCCGACATCGGCTGGGTCACCGGGCACACCTACATCGTCTACGGACCGCTGGCCAACGGCGTCACGCAGGTCGTCTACGAGGGCACGCCCAATTCGCCCGACGAGCACCGGCATTGGAACATCGTCGAGAAATACAAGGTCAGCATCTACTACACCGCGCCGACGCTGGTCCGCACGTTCATGAAGTGGGGTCGCGAAATCCCCGACGCACATGACCTTTCCAGCCTGCGTCTGCTAGGCAGCGTCGGCGAGCCGATCAACCCGGAGGCCTGGCGCTGGTACCACGACGTCATCGGCGGCGGCCGCGCGCCGATCGTGGACACCTGGTGGCAGACCGAGACCGGCGCCATCATGATCGCGCCGCTGCCCGGTGTCACGGCGGCCAAGCCGGGTGCCGCGATGACGCCGCTGCCCGGTATCTCGGCCGCGATCGTCGACGACGAGGCCAAACCGCTGAGCCCCGGTGACACCGGATATCTGGTGCTCGACGAGCCGTGGCCGTCGATGCTGCGCGGGGTGTGGCGCAACCCGGAGCGGTACCGCGAGACGTACTGGTCGCGGTACGCCGACAAGGGCTGGTACTTCGCCGGCGACGGCGCACGCTACGACGAGGACGGCGACACCTGGATCCTCGGCCGGGTGGACGACGTCATGAACATCTCGGGCCACCGAATCTCCACGGCCGAGGTCGAATCCGCGCTCGTCGGCCATTCCGGCGTCGCCGAGGCGGCTGTGGTCGGCGCCAGCGACGAGACAACCGGTCAGGGCATCGTCGCGTTCGTGATCCTCGAGTCGAGTGCCAAGGGCGACAAGAACCAGATCATCGACGAACTGAAGAAGGCAGTGTCACGGGAGATTTCGCCGATCGCCAAACCACGCGAGATCAAGATCGTGCCCGAGCTGCCGAAGACGCGGTCCGGCAAGATCATGCGCCGCCTGCTGAAGGATATCGCCGAGGGTCGCGAACTCGGTGACACCTCCACGCTGGTGGATCCGAAGGTCTTCGACGCCATCAAGAACGGCTGAGGGTTGGCTGCCCGCCGCGCCGTAGCGGCGAAACCATTTCCGTGACGCAACCGCTCCGCTCGGAATTCGCGCGCTACCTGCGCACCGAAACCGTCGGCGGCACGATCCTGCTCGCCGCGGCGGCAATCGCGTTGGTGTGGGCCAACTCGCCCTGGTCGGACGTCTACGAGTCGCTGCAGAACTGGCAGATAGGTCCCGAAAGTCTGCACCTGCACCTGTCGCTCAACGACTGGGCGCAGGACGGGCTGCTCGCGGTGTTTTTCTTCGTCGCGGGACTGGAACTCAAACGTGAGCTCGTTGTCGGTGAACTCGCCGACCGCCACCGAGCGACGCTGCCGGTCATTGCGGCGGTCGGCGGCGTTGTGGTGCCGGCGCTCATTGCCGCGGCCATCGGGTGGGGCACGCCCGGCATGGATCGCGGGTGGGCGATCCCGGTAGCGACCGACATCGCCTTCGCACTCGGGGTGCTGGCACTGACCGGATCGCGGATTCCGTCGAGCGCCCGGGTGTTCCTGCTCAGCCTCGCGGTCGTGGACGACCTGCTGGCAATCCTCCTCATCGCGGTGCTCTTCACGGCCTCGATCTCGCTGTGGTGGCTACTCGCGGCCCTCGGCGCGGTAGCCGGGTACTGGTTCGCCCAACATGCCCGCCTGACCACGCCCTTCCTTTATGTTCCGCTGGCATTGTTCGCCTGGATGGCCCTGCACAACTCCGGCATTCACGCGACGCTCGCCGGGGTGGCGCTCGCGCTCGCCACCCGGGTGCGCCGCGATCCCGACGAGGACGAGGCCCCCGCCAGCCGCCTCGAACATCGGTTGCAGCCGCTGTCGGCGGGCTTCTGCGTGCCGGTGTTCGCGTTCTTCGCCGCCGGGGTGGCGGTCGGCGCCGGGCTGCTGTCCGATCTCGGCACGAACCCGATCGCGCTCGCTGTGATCGCGGGGCTGCTGATCGGCAAACCGGTGGGAATCTTCGGCGTCAGCTGGCTGGCGATCCGGCTACGGGTGGCAACCCGGCCGGCGAACCTGGGCTACCGCGACATGTTCGCCCTGTCGGTGCTCGGCGGAATCGGGTTCACCGTTAGCCTTCTGATAGCGGAACTTGCGTTGGAGAACGAGCCGGGATTGGCGGTCGAAACGGCGAAGGCGGCGGTACTGTCGGCTTCGCTGGTCGCATCCCTGGTCGGCTCGGCGCTGCTCTTCCGCCGCGGTCGGGTACACCAGGCCCGGCAGACGATGCGACCGCCCGCCGGGCACGGTGCAGCGGACGCGCCGCGACATGTCGGTAGCTCAGGCAACCGGGCCGAAAGTAACGACGACGATGAACCGGAAGGGTCGAGCAGTGACACACCGTAGTAACGGCAACGAAGGCGGTCGGCGCGCAACAGGCGAGCCCGGTGCGCCCTCGACGGTCGCATCGATTCCGCTCTCGGATGTCGACGTGCAGATGCCGGGGACGGCGAGCCTCGGGCACCTCGTTCGCGACGCCACGACGCAGATGTCCACGCTGTTCCGCGCCGAGGTCGAACTCGCCAAGGCGGAGGTCACCGGCGAGGTCAAGAAGGGCCTGCAGGGCAGCCTCCTGTTCATCCTCGCGCTCACCGTGCTGCTGTTCAGCGCCTTCTTTTTCTTCTTCTTCCTCGCCGAACTACTCGCCGAGTGGCTGCCGCGCTGGGCCGCATTCCTGATCGTGTTCGCGCTGATGGTCGTGATCGCAGCGTTGTTCGCACTGTTCGGATACCTGCGGGTACGCAAGTTGCGGGCGCCGGAGAAGACCATCGACTCGCTCAAGCAGGCCAGGACCGTACTGCCGGGCGAGCACGATGCGGTCGGTGCGGGCGATCACGGACCCGGCACGGCGCGGCACGCGAGCGACGCGATCCGCAACTAAAGTCCCACGCAATGCTGCCGCTCTCGACGTCTCGATCCCGGCGTGCCCGGCCGAGCCGTCGCACGCGGCCATGACCGCGCCGGATCCATCCACGGTCCGCCTCGACGGACCGTGGACGCATCGTGACATCCACGCCAACGGGATTCGCTTCCACGTCGTCGAGGCGGGTGCATCCGCGCCGGATGTTCCACTCGTGCTGTTGCTGCACGGCTTCGCCGATTTCTGGTGGTCGTGGCGGCATCAGCTGGCCGGTCTGGCGGGTGCCGGCTACCGGGCGGTCGCGGTGGACCTGCGCGGCTACGGCGATTCGGACAAGCCGCCGCGCGGCTACGACGGATGGACGCTGGCGGGCGACGTCGCCGGCCTGATTCGGGCACTCGGCCACCAGGACGCGACGCTGGTCGGGCACGCCGACGGCGGACTGGTGTGCTGGGCGACCGCGGTGCTGCATCCGCGCCTGGTCCGGTCCATCGCACTGGTCGCCTCCCCGCATCCGATCGCACTGAAACGCTCGGTGCTGCGCGACCGCCCGCAACGCACTGCGTGGCTACCGACCTTCCTGGGCTACCAGCTGCCATTGCTTCCGGAGCGGAAACTGACCAGTGCCAACGGATTCGCGGTCGAGCAGATGCTGCGCCTGTACAGCGGACCCGCGTGGCCGGCCACCACGGAGTTCGCCCAGACCGCCCGGCACATGCGTTCGGCCATTCGAATTCCCGGCGCCGCGCATTGCGCGCTGGAATACCAGCGCTGGGCCTTCCGCAGCCAGTGGCGCCCGGACGGGCGCCGATTCATGACGGCGATGGACGAGCCGATCCGCATCCCGGTGTTGCAGATTCACGGTGACCTCGACCCGTTCGTGCTGGTCCGCACGTTCCGCCGCTGCACGACCTGGGCACCGCGCCGCGAGCTGGTCAGCATCGGGGGCGCCGGGCACTACGTGCACCAGGAGAAACCCGACCAGGTGTCGGCCGAACTGGTGCGCTTCACCGCGCCCCCGGCTACGCGCGGCTCGACGACGGACTGACCGGCCCGCACCGATCGCCGGTCAGGCGATGCAGTCGCCGGTCTCGACCGACGCGGTCTGGGTCGCCGCGGACGCGATCTGACCCGCGACTTCGTTCATCGTCAGCACGAAGCCGGTGTCGCTGTTGTCCACCGCGGCGCCGAACACCACGCCGAGCGCGCGGCCGTCGACGTCTACGAGTGGGCCGCCCGAGTTGCCCTGCCGAATCGACCCGCGCACCGTGTACACCTCGCGCTCGACAGTGCCGTCCCGGTAGATGTTGGGGCCGCTCAGCTCCAACGTCTCGCGCACCCGTGCGGCGGTCGCGGTGTAGGGCCCGCCACCTGGGTAGCCGAGCACGATCGCGTCCTGGCCCGGTTCGGCCGGCGCGGGCGCGATCGGAATCGGGGGCGCGTCCAGGCCCGGGACGGACAGGATCGCCACGTCGACCGACGGATCGAATAGGACCACCCGCGCAGGTAGCGTGCCCTGGGTGGTGTCCACGGACACACCAGCGGTACCTGCCACGACGTGCGCGTTGGTGATCACCCGTTCCGGCGCGATCACGAATCCGGACCCCTCGAGCGCACGCTGGCAACTGGGGGCGACACCTCGGATCCGCAGCACGCTGTCGTTCAGGGCCTGTGCCGTAGGACTCTGCAGCACGCTCGGGTCCGGCGGGCCCACCGAGGCGACCGGAGTGTGCCCGAACGGCCCGATCACATCGGGCAGTCCGGAAGTATCGAGTAGTGCGGAGAACTCCTTCGGCAGCTCGCGCATCCACTCCGGCGCCAGGTCGTCGACGGTGGCGAGCACCTTCGATCCACGCACCGACGAGGCGACGAGCGGCTGCGACGACGTGGTCAGCGGGATCGCAAGCAGCCATGCCGCGACGAGCACCGCGACGGCCTGCAGCAGCGCGCCGATCGTGCTGTCCATCGATCGCGCCGCCGGATTGCGGATACCGCTGCGCAGCGCTCGACCGAGCACCATGCCCGCGATTTCACCGACGACGACGAGCGCGACGATCAGCAGGACGCCCGCCAGCACTCGGGCGCGGCCACCTTCCATGTGCACGAGCACATGCGGGGCGATGAGAATCCCGGCCACCGCACCGAGCAACACCCCGAAGAATGCGATCGCGGACGCGACCGCGCCTTGCCGCCACCCCGACATCGCAGCCAGCACCGCGAGCGCGACCACGAGAAGATCGAGCCAACCGGATCCGGTCACCGGTCACCGTCCCGCAGCGACGGCGAGTCGGGCACCGGCCCACGCGGTATGGGTGAATCCATGCCAACGGCGCGCAGCGTCGAGTCGAGGTCGCGCACGTCGGCGGCATCCCAGTCCAACTCCCAGCCCGACACCGCGAGCAGTCCGGCGAGGATGCCTGCGGTGAAGCCCCACACCACCAGGTCGTCGACGAGAAACGCCGGGCCCTGGTAGCCGAGCGGATGACGCACCTGGCAGCGGTTGGCCGGTTCGATCAACTTGTGCACCGGCATTCGGACGACGCGCTCGGCCTCGCCCGGGTCGACGACGCGCACCGGGCTCGGGTCGTGCCAGTAGGCCAGGACGCTGCGCACCGAGAACCCGGACACCGGGATGAAGATGCCCGGCCACACCGAAAGTGGCGTCACACCCGCCGGGTCGAGGCCGGTCTCCTCCTGCGCCTCGCGCAGCGCTGTCGCGATCGGTCCGTCGTCGTCCGGGTCGCTGCCGCCGCCCGGAAACGCCACCTGGCCACTGTGCTGGCGCAACGTGGACGCCCGCTGTGTGAGCAGCAGGTCGGCGTCGGCGGGCAACCCACCGGCCGAGCCGGGGTCGGCGGCCCAGCTGCCACCGAACAGCACGAGCACCGCCGCATCGCGTACCCGGGCCTGCGCCGCCGGGATACGGGTCAGCACCGGGTTGATACCGGATCCGTCGGACGGTTGCTCGGTGGCGACCCGGCGCAACCAGGTCGGCATCGATTCCGTTGGAGTCACCAATTCGCCGTCGGGGGCCCGCCCCGACGGTTGCGGCCGGCTCATGCGGCGACGCCGAGGGACTGCTCGACGGTCTCGGCGATCTCGTCGACACTGCGGAACGGGCGTGCAACCACATCGGCGATCGTGCCATCGGCGCGTACGAGCACGCTCACCGGCAGGACGTTCGGCGCGCCGACGGCGGCCCGAACCCGTCCCGAACCGTCCTCGACGCCGGGCAGGTGAACATCCAGATCGGCCAGCCGGGCCAGCGCTTTCGCCTCGTCCGGGTCGCTGTGCACCGTGAGCACGGTGACCGCGCCGCCTGCGCGCGCCGCGTAGTCCTGCAGGTGCGGCAACTCCGCCGCGCACGGCGCACACCAATAGGCCCACAAGTTCAGCAGTGCCGGCTTGCCCGCCAGCACCGCAGCGAGGTCCGCCGGCTGCCCGTCCGCGAGACAACCGAGGGTGATGCCTGCGAGTGCTGCCCCCTCCGGTGCAGCCACGATCGGCCGCGGGCACGGGTCCAGATCCGCCCGCGCCCGGTCCGCTGCGTCGGGCGCGGGACCCGACGCCACACCGGACATCGCAGTTCGGCTCGTCTGCATAGCGTTTCCGGTCGTGTCGTCGGTGTCGCCGCGCGGCCACAGGGCCACGACCAGCGCGACAACCGCCACCAGCGCGGCCAGGGTCCACCGGCCGGTATTCGACATTCTCGGATCACCCGCCGACCAGTTCGAGCAGGTGATCCACCTCGGGGCCCTTGAGCAGCTTGGCCGCGACCTCCGGATCGGTCGGGCCGAGTCCGTAGGACGGGCAGTCCTTGGCCAGCGCGCACACCCCGCACGCGGGTTTGCGGGAATGGCACACGCGCCGGCCGTGGAAGATCACCCGGTGCGAGAGCAGCGTCCACTCCTTGCGCTCGATCAGCTCACCGATGGCGTGCTCGACCTTGACCGGGTCCTCCTCCGCGGTCCAGCGCCACCTGCGCACCAATCGGCCGAAATGCGTATCGACGGTGATGCCCGGGATATCGAAGGCGTTGCCGAGGATCACGTTGGCCGTCTTGCGGCCAACCCCGGGCAGCGTGACCAGATCCTGCATCCGGTTCGGCACCTCGCCGTCGTAACGCTCGAGCAGCGCTTGGCCGAGTCCGATCAGCGAATTCGTTTTGTTGCGGTAGAAGCCGGTCGGGCGGATGTATTCCTCGAGTTCGGTGCGGTCCGCCTCGGCATAGTCGCGGGCGCTGCGGTACTTCGCGAACAGCGCGGGCGTGGTCTGGTTCACCCGCACGTCGGTGCATTGTGCGGACAGAATCGTGGCGACCGCCAGCTCCAGCGGCGTGGTGAAATCGAGCTCGCAGTAGACGTGCGGGAAGGCCTCGGCGAGCCGCCGATTCATCCGCCGGGCGCGCCGGACGAGGGCGAGCCGCGACTCCTCGCCGGGCTCGGAAGCTGTGACCGTTTCCCCGGCCGGTGATCGACTCGCGCGCACCGCACAACTCTACGTTCACCTCCCGAGAGCGGAGCCTGCGGAGCGCCAGAAGGCCCGAGAGCGGAGCCTGCGGAGCGACAAGAAGGTGCGGGAGCACCCGGGGCACGTGTTCCTTCTGAGACATTCCCCGTGTTTACTACCCGGTATGCAAGGACTGGCGGTCGTGCTGTTTCCGGTACTGCTGATGTTGTTCGCGCTGGCCATGGAGCGGGTCGAGGTCCGGCTCAGCCGGCTGAGTGTGCGCGAGGAAGACGTCGACGAATTTCTGGAATCGGCGAGCAATGCCGAGGTCACGACACTTGCGAAGACCGGTTTGCCGGACGCGCTGGCGCGGTTTCACCGGCGCAAGGCGGGCCCGGGGACGGCGGCGGAGACACCGCGGCGGCGCGCGGGCTGACCTGCGCCGAGGGGCTGAGAACGCGGCACGAAACGCGATGCGTGGCATCTGTCACTACTCACCGGTCAGTGCGAAGTAGACTCCACTGGAACGACAGCGTCGGTTGACCGGTTGTGCGTGCAAGAAGGTGCCGTGCACCACACGCGCAGCCGTCGCACCTCAACCCCCCTGATAGGAGCACACAACGTGGACGAGGCCCTCGCCAGAGCCGGCATCTTCCAAGGCGTCGAGCCCAGCGCGGTAGCGGCGCTGTCCAAGCAGCTGCAACCCGTCGACTTTCCGCGCGGCCATGTGGTGTTCAACGAGGGCGAGCCGGGTGACCGGCTCTACATCATCGTCACGGGCAAGGTGAAGCTCGGTCGGCGCTCCGCGGACGGACGCGAAAACCTGCTCACGATCATGGGCCCCTCCGACATGTTCGGCGAGCTGTCCATCTTCGACCCGGGCCCCCGCACGTCCACCGCCACCACGGTCACCGAGGTTCGCGCGGTGAGTATGGACCGCGATGCCCTCAAGGCGTGGATCGAAGCGCGGCCGGAGATCTCCGAACAGCTGCTGCGCGTGCTCGCGCGCCGCCTGCGCCGCACCAACAACACCCTCGCCGACCTGATCTTCACCGACGTCCCCGGCCGCGTGGCCAAGGCGCTGCTGCAGCTCGCGCAGCGGTTCGGTACCCAGGAGGGCGGCGCGCTGCGGGTGACGCACGACCTCACGCAGGAGGAGATCGCCCAGCTCGTCGGCGCTTCGCGGGAGACGGTCAATAAGGCCCTCGCCGATTTCGCGCATCGCGGCTGGCTGCGCCTGGAAGGCAAGAGCGTGCTCATCTCCGACTCGGAGCGGCTCGCGCGCCGCGCCAGGTAGCCGAGACACCGAAGCAGGAACGCCGCGCCCCGGTTCAGCCGGGGCGCGGCGTTCTTTGTTGGATCGGCGCGCTATGTGCGCAGGTAGGCGAGTTGCGCCTTGACCGAGCTGCGCGCGACCGGCCACAGCTTCTTGTCGACGTCCCGGTAGACGTGCTTGACCACCTGCATGGGTTTCGCGTCCGGGCCGAGCACCTCTAGCGCGGCACGCACCTGATCGAGCCGTTCGTGCCGGTGCGCAATGTAGGCCTTCGCCACGTCCGCGGTGTCCGCCTGTTCGGGTCCGTGCGCGGGCAGCATCCGCTTACCTGCACCGAGTTCGGCCAGGCGCTCCAGCGAAGCGAGATAGTCGGCCAGCGCCCCGTCGCGCGAGTCGAGCACGGTGGTGCCGCGACCGAGGATCGTGTCCCCGGTCAGCACCGCGTCGCCGAGCAGAAAGCTCACCGAGTCGCCGGTGTGGCCCGGCGTGGTGACCACTTCGATCCGCAGGCCCGCCGCCTCGATCACCTCACCGTCGACAAGCGGTTCGGCCTCGCCGTGCACGAACTTGGCGTCGAGCGCGCGCGACGGGCTGCCGGTGCGCTTGACGTGCCGCTTCAACCCGCCGGTGTGATCGGGATGCCAATGCGTGACCAGGGTCAGCGCCACCGGCCCGAACTCGTTGATCGCGCCGAGATGCTTACGGTCCTTCGGTCCCGGATCGATCACGACACAGTCCTTGCTGCCCGGCGCCCGCAGGATCCAGGTGTTCGTGCCGTCCAGGGTCATCTTGCCGGGGTTGTCGGCGAGCAGCACCGACGCCGTGTCGGTGACCCGCCGCAATTGTCCGTACGCGGGATGCGAGAGCGCCATTTCGCCAGCCTAGTTCGGGCTTCAACCCACCTCTGCGATGAGTTCCACCTCGACCGGGGTGTTCAACGGCAGCTCCGCCACACCGACCGCCGACCGGGCGTGCACGCCGGCCGCGCCGAAAATCTCCCCGAGGAACTCCGACGCCCCATTCACGACCACCGGTTGCCCGGTGAATCCCGGTGCGGACGCGACGAAACCGACGACCTTCACGATCCGCACCACGGCGTCGAGCCCGACGAGGTCGTGCACGGCGGCCAGGCAGTTCAGCGCGCAGAGCTGGGCGGCGGCCTTGGCCTCGTCCACGGTGATCTCCGCACCCACCTTGCCGGCGTACTTCAGCTCGCCGTCCACGATCGGCAGCTGCCCGGACGTGTAGACGAGGGTGCCGGTCCGCGTCGCCGGCACATACGCGGCGACCGGCTTCACCACCGGGGGCACCTCGAGTCCCAGCTCGGCGAACCGCTCGCGCCACTCGGTCGCCATCGATCAGCCCTTCGGTCGCTTGAGGTAGGCGACGTGCTGTTCACCGGTGGGCCCGGGCAGCACGGCCACCAGTTCCCAGCCGTCCGAACCCCACTGATCGAGGATCTGTTTGGTTGCGTGCGTCAGCAGCGGCACGGTCGCGTATTCCCATCTGGTCACATCGCTCATGAAGTGAGACTATCGCCCGGTTTGGGTAGCCCCGAATGCATGGATGACCGACTCGCCTCAACCGAGCAGCTGCCCTATAGGCTCGGCGACGTGGAACCACCGACTTCGGTTGCCGACGACTCGGCCCCTGTCGCCGACGAATCTGGTCCTGTCGCCGACGAATCTGGTCCGGTCGCCGACGAAACTGCTCCGGTCGCCGACGAAACTGCTCCGGCCCCGGACAAGTGGCCGTCGAGCGCGGAGAAGGCCCGCCTGCACTACGTGTCGGGGAAGGGCGGCACCGGCAAGTCGACCATCTCCGCCGCGCTCGCCCTTGCGCTCGCCGCGGGCGGGCGCCGAGTGCTGCTGGTCGAGGTCGAGGGCAGGCAGGGCATCGCCCAGCTATTCGACCGGCCACCGCTGCCGCCCACCGAGACGCGCATCGCGAGTGCCGACGGTGGGGGCGAGGTGATGGCGCTGGCCATCGACACCGAGACCGCGTTCCTCGAGTACCTCGACATGTTCTACAACCTCGGTTTCGCCGGCAAGGCGATGCGCCGGATGGGCGCGATCGAGTTCGCGACCACCCTCGCACCCGGACTCAAGGACGTCCTGCTCACCGGCAAGATCAAGGAAACCGTCATCCGCCGGAACCCGAAGGGCAAGCCGGTCTACGACGCGGTGGTGGTGGACGCGCCGCCGACCGGCCGGATCGCAAGCTTCCTCGACGTCACCAAGGCGATGGCCGAGCTCGCCCGCGGTGGCCCGGTTGCGTCGCAGAGCCAGGGCGTCGCCGCTCTGCTGCATTCCGACGACACCGTGGTGCATCTGGTGACCCTGCTGGAGGCGCTTCCGGTGCAGGAGACCACCGACGCGATCGCCGAGCTGCGCGCCAACGACCTGCGGATCGGCACCGTCATCGTGAACCGGGCCGGCGCCGGCTATCTGCCCAAGGAGATTCAGCAGGATGCGGCCAAGGGACGGCTCGACGCCGACGCCATCCGCGCCGGGCTGATCACGGCCGGGTTGTCGTTGTCCGACAGTGACTTCAACGGTCTTGTTGCCGAGGTCACCGAGCACGCCGCGACCCTCGAGGCGCAGGATGTCAGCGCGATCGAGCTGGCCAAGGGCGATGTGGCGCGGATGCATCTACCCGCGCTGACCGGCGGTGTCGACCTCGGCGGGTTGTACGAGCTGGCGGAAACCCTCGGCGAACAGGGCGTGCGATGACCACCAAGAAAACGGCCCCGCACCTCGACATGGCGGGCATCCTGGCCGATTCGAACGCGCGAATCCTGGTGTGCTGCGGCTCGGGCGGGGTCGGCAAGACCACCACGGCGGCCGCGCTGGCGATGCGCGCCGCCGAGAACGGCCGCAAGGTCGTGGTGCTCACCATCGATCCGGCCCGTCGGCTCGCGCAGGCGCTCGGTGTCGCGGAACTGGACAATTCGCCACAGCCTGTGCAACTCGGTTCCGAAGCCAAGGGCGAGTTGCACGCGATGATGCTGAACATGAAGCGCACCTTCGACGACATGGTGCTGCAGCACACCACGCCCGACAAGGCGGAGCAGATTTTCGCCAATCCCTTCTATCAGACCATCGCGTCGTCCTTCGGCGGCACGCAGGAATACATGGCGATGGAGAAGCTCGGCCAGCTCGCGGCCGACAGCAGCTGGGATCTCATCGTCGTCGACACACCGCCGTCGCGGAACGCACTGGACTTCCTCGACGCTCCGAAACGGCTCGGCAGCTTCCTGGATGGCCGGATGATCCGGCTGTTCACCGCTCCCGGCCGCGGCTTCGGCCGGCTGGTCACCGGCGCGATGGGCCTGGCGATCAAGGGCGTGTCGACGATTGTGGGCGGGCAGATGCTGTCGGACGCATCGACTTTCGTGCAGTCCCTCGACTCGATGTTCGGCGGCTTCCGGGACCGGGCCACGAAGACCTTCGAACTACTCTCCCGCGACGACACCAGGTTCGTGGTGATCGCCGCGCCGGAGCCGGATGCGTTGCGCGAGGCCGGATTCTTCGTCGATCGACTGTCCACCGAGGGCATGCCACTTGCCGGCCTCGTGCTCAACCGCACCCATCCATTGCGCTGCGAACTGGCCGCGGATCACGCGCTGACCGCCGCCGACCGACTGGACGAGGACGAGCCCACCCCACAGTCCCAACTTGCCGCGGCCGCATTGCGGATCCATGCCGAGCGCGCCACGGTGAACAGTCGCGAGCGGCATCTGCTGCACCGGTTCACCGGTGCCCACCCCCGCGTCCCCCAGATCGATGTGCCGTCACTGCCGTTCGAGGTGTCCGACCTCGAAGCGCTGCGCGCCATCGGCGACGAGCTCACCAGGTCGGCGTAGGGCCCAGGTCTGCGTAGGGCCGAGGTCGGCGTAGGGCCCTGACGGGCCCTGTTCCGGGCGTCAACCGCCGCGCCGGAAAGTGCCGGTGGCTCAGATCGCGGGCTGATGGCGCCGCTGCGCCTCGAAGAACTCGGCCCACGATTCGACCTCTGGATGCTGCTTGAGCAGCGCCCGCCGCTGCCGCTCGGTCATCCCGCCCCACACCCCGAACTCGACGTGATTGTCGAGAGCGTCGGCACCGCACTGCATAAGCACCGGACAGTGCCGGCAGATTGTCGCCGCCTTGCGTTGCGCGGCGCCTCGCACAAAAAGCTGATCTGGATCGACTTCGCGACACCTGGCCTGCGACACCCATGCGATCCGTGCTTCTTCGTGTCCGACATCGAGATGAGCCACCGGGGTGTTGATACGCATCCGCCTTGCCCCTTTGCAGTTCGAACACCGAGAAACCCTCACTCGACTGCGGGGAGGCTGCAATAGCATCAGCGCCACCGGTTTCGAGCTACATCACATTCTTGTCTCGGTGTTAGCTGTATCACATCTGAGAACAATCTAAGTAACAAAAGGCTGTCGGCGCAAGACGTAGGCCCCGCTATTTTTGGTACAAGCGTGCTGGGTTGTCCCGCGCCGTCGCCACGCGCGACGCTCGATGCTTCGCCGTTCTGTGATCCCGACGGCGCCGCCACGTACTCTGTTGGCGTGCCGAACACCAATGTCCTCGCGAAACTCGGTGGGAGCTGTCTGCTCGCTTCCGTTCTGGTCGCGGGGCTGCTCTTCCCGGTGGCCGGCGGATTGGGATACCTGTCCAACCGGGCCGCCGACACCGTCGACAACGTTTCCGCCGAACTCGTCGAAGGCACGGTGCCTGCCGTCACGACCATGGTGGATACCGCAGGCAACCCGATTGCGTGGCTCTACGAGCAGCGCCGGTTCGAGGTGCCGAGCGACAAGATCTCCAATGACATGAAACTGGCGCTCGTCTCGGTCGAGGACAAACGCTTCCCCGAACACCAGGGCGTCGACTGGCAGGGCACGATGCGTGCCTTCCTGACGAACACCACGAGCGGTGAGGTCCAGCAGGGCGCGTCGACCATCGATCAGCAGTACGTGAAGAACTACCAACTGCTCGTCGTCGCGAAGACCGACGCGGAGCGCCGCGCCGCGGTCGAGACCACGCCGGCCCGCAAGATCCGCGAGATCCGGATGGCTCTCACGCTCGACAAGAAACTGACCAAGGACGAGATCCTCACCAGGTATCTGAACCTGGTCCCGTTCGGCAATTCCTCCTACGGCGTACAAGACGCCGCGCAGACCTACTTCGGTGTCGACGCCGCCCAGCTCAATCTGACCCAGTCGGCGATGCTCGCCGGCATGGTGCAGAGCTCGTCCAAGCTCAATCCCTACACCAACCCGACCGGCGTGCTGGATCGGCGCAACACGGTGTTGGACACGATGATCCAGAACCTGCCGGAACGGGCGACCGAGATCCGGGCTGCGAAGGAGCAGCCGCTCGGCGTGCTGCCCGAGCCGCGCATCCTGCCGCGTGGCTGCATCGCCGCCGGGGATCGCGGCTTCTTCTGCGACTACGCGCTGCAATACCTGGCCAACGCCGGGATCAGCCGCGAGCAGATCGACAAGGGCGGATATCTGATTCGCACGACCCTCGATCCCGCGATACAGAACTCGACGAAGGCTGCGGTGTCCAGCATCGCCAAGCCCGACCTCGACGACATCGCCGAGGTCATGAACGTCATCGCGCCCGGGCAGGATTCGCACCGGATCCTCGCCATGACCAGCAGCCGCACGTACGGCCTCGACGGCGACCACGACGAGACGGTGCAACCGCAGCCGTACTCGATGGTCGGCGACGGCGCTGGCTCGATCTTCAAGATCTTCACCACCGCGGCCGCGATGGAGAAGGGCCTCGGCATCAACGCGACGCTGGAGGTGCCGAGCTTCTTCACCGCCAAGGGCATGGGCCACAGCAGCACGCCCGGCTGCCCGGCCGATTCGTACTGCGTCAAGAACGCCGGCGCCTACAAGGGGGCGATGTCGGTCACCGAGGCGCTGGCCACGTCGCCGAATACCGCGTTCGTCAAGCTGATCCAGTCGGTGGGTGTCACCCCCACCGTGGACATGGCGGTACGGCTGGGGATGCGCTCGTACGCGGCGCCCGGCACCTCGGGCAACGGCGACCAGAGTCTGGCCGACATGTTCAAGGACCAGAACCTCGGCTCGTTCACGCTCGGCCCCACCGCACTGAACCCGCTCGAGCTGTCCAACGTCGCCGCGACGCTCGCCTCACACGGCAAGTGGTGCCCGCCGAGCCCGATCGACTCGATCGTGGACCGCGAGGGCAAGCCGGTGTCGCTCACCCAGCAGGCCTGCGAGCAGGTCATCGAGCCCGGCCTGGCCGACACGCTCACCAATGCGCTGAGCCATGACCAACTCGCCGGCGGCACGGCCTCCGGATCGGCCGGCGCGGTCGGCTGGAACGTTCCGGCCGCAGGCAAGACCGGTACTACCGAATCGCACCGGTCGTCGGGCTTCCTCGGCTTCACCAACTCGCTCGCGGGCTCGGTGTACGTCTACGGCGACTCCCCCACCCCCGGCGAGATCTGCTCGTTCCCACTGCGTTCGTGCGGCAGCGGCAATCTCTACGGCGGTAACGAACCGGCCCGCACGTTCTATTCGGCGATCAAACCGGTGCTCGGGAACTTCCCGCCGGCGACGCTGCCACCGATGGATCCGGTCTATGTCCGCGGGTCCAAGAACGCACAGGTGCCCGACGTTTCGGGGATGACGCAGGGTTCTGCGACGGCGGCAATCACCGGGGCCGGTTTCCAGGTGAATCCGGTTTCGGTCGACGGCAGCCAGGCCCGCGGCACGGTCACCGGTTACACACCGAGCGGGACCGCGGTACCGGGGTCGACCGTCACGATCTTCGTCAGCAACGGCAGCCAGCGGGTCATACCCCGCGCGCCGGCCCGCGCACCAGCTCCGCCACCCGCTCCTGCTCCACCACCCGCACCGCGCTGAGCCGGCGGCCCCGACCTATAGGCGCAGCTTGACGGCGGCCGAGATCCGGGAGCCGTCGGCCTTTCCGCCCGCCATCGCGCTGGCGTGCTTCATGACCTGACCCATCTGGCGCATGCTCGGCCGTTCGCCGATCTCCTCGGCGACCTGGGCGATCGCAGTGTCGACCAGGTCGGCGAGTTCGGCGTCGGTTATCGGCGTCGGCAGGTATTCGTCGATCACCTGCGCCTCCGCGTGCTCCTTCGCGGCCAGCTCGCCGCGGCCGTTCTCGGTGTAGACCTCCGCCGCCTCGCCACGCTTCTTCGATTCCTTGGCGAGAATCTTGAGGACCTCGTCGTCGGTGAGCTCCTTGGCAGCGCTGCCCGCGACCTCCTCGGTCTGGATGGCAGCGAGCAACATCCGGAGCGTGGACAGGCGCAACGCGTCCTTGTCCTTCATCGCGGCGGTCAGGTCGGAACGCAGTCGGTTCTTGAGTTCGGCCATGGACGTCAAACTACGCCCCGCAGGAGCAGCTGCGTGCTCTTGCGGCACGTCACATATCCTGGAGCGATGCCGGCCTACTCGAACAACATTGCGCGGGCCGTGACGGGCGCCGCCGGAGCCGCTGCGCTCGGCATCGGTTACGCGACCCTGATCGAACGCAACGCCTTCACGCTGCGCGAGGCGACGATGCCCGTCCTTGCGCCGGGCACGGGGACGTTGCGGGTGCTGCACATCAGCGACCTGCACATGACACCCGCCCAGCGGCTCAAACAGCACTGGTTGCGCGAACTCGACGATCTCGATCCCGACCTGGTGATCAACACCGGGGACAACCTCTCGCATCCGCGTGCGGTGCCCGCGGTAGTGCAGTCGCTCGGCCCGCTGCTCTCCCGGCCGGGTCTGTTCGTCTTCGGCAGCAACGACTACTTCGGGCCGGTCGCCAAGAACCCGCTGAAGTACTTCAAGACCAACCACAAGCGGGTGCACGGCGAACCGCTGCCGTGGCGGGACTTGCGCGCCGCGTTCACCGAACGTGGCTGGCTCGACACCACCCATGTGCGACGCGAGCTCGAGGTCGCCGGGGTCCGCATTGCCGCGGCCGGTGTCGACGATCCGCACCTGCAGCGCGACCGGTACGACACGATCGCGGGCACGCCGAACCGCAACGCACAGCTGCGGCTCGGGTTGACCCACTCGCCGGAGCCGAGGGTGCTCGACCGGTTCGCCGAGGACGGGTACGACCTGGTCATGGCCGGCCATACGCACGGCGGACAGCTCTGCCTGCCGCTCTTCGGCGCCCTGGTCACGAACTGCGGGCTCGACCGGTCCCGGGTCAAAGGCCCGTCGAACTGGGGCGCGCACACCAAACTTCACGTCTCGGCAGGGATCGGCACCTCGCCGTGGGCGCCGGCCCGGTTCTGCTGCCGACCGGAGGCGACCCTGCTGACGCTGGTGCCTGCGCCGCCGCGCGCGACCCAGGACGCCACCGAGGATGGCCGAGCCGAGTCGGACATCGTCGTGCAGCGCACTGTCTGAGGGCAGGCACGCGGATCCGCCGAAGCCGTTCCGCGTCGCCGAATCCCCCGTCATCCCGGCAGCGGAAACCACGCCCGACCACCCGATTTATTGACTGCGACCGGCGTAGGCTAAGCTACCTCAGGTCGCACACGGGGTGTGGCGCAGCTTGGTAGCGCGCTTCGTTCGGGACGAAGAGGTCGTGGGTTCGAATCCCGCCACCCCGACGCTTTGGTTGAGAAGCAGTAGAAGCCCTGGTCCGGAGAAATCCGGGCCAGGGCTTCCTCGTCTGTCAGACTCCCGAGCTAATTCCATCCGCCGGCGCGCAACTCGAGGGGAAGATTGTCGGCCGGGGTCGGGCCGGTACCCCAGGTCAATGGCAGCCGGTAGTCGTCGGCCACGCTCCATTCGAAGCGTCGCAGTAGCTGGTGCATGGTGGTCTTGACCGTCATGTCGGCGAACTGCTGACCGATGCACTTGTGCGCGCCCCCACCGAATGGTGCGAAGACGTAGCGGCTGACTGCGGCGTGTGATTCGGAGCTATCGATGAAGCGAGCCGGGTCGAAGGTATCCGGATCGGGCCACCAGTCGGCGAGCCTCATCGAGGCGTAGACGTTGATGGCCACTTGGGTCTTGCGGGGGACGAAGTGTCCGAGTATGTCGGTGTCGCAGACGGTTTGACGGAACAGTGTGCCCGCCGGCGCGTACATCCGGAGGATCTCCTTGAACGCGGCGTCGAGCAGCGGAAACGCAGCCAAGTCGGCGATGGTGGGCGCGTCGTTGGGCCGGCCGATTGCTTCGTCGCGAAGTGCGCCCTGCCACTGCTGGTTTCGGCCCAGCTCGTAGGCGAGCATGGACAGGGCGATCGCCGTGGTGTCGTGCGCGGCCATCAACAGAAAGATCATGTGGTTGACGATGTCGGCGTGGGTGAAACTCGCTCCGTCGTCGTCTCGGCTGCGGCACAGCATCGAGAACAGGTCGGTGCCCTCGCCACGGCGGCGGGCGGGAACTTGATTGGAAAAGTAGCGTTCGAGTCGACCTCGCGCGCGTAGGCCTCTGGCCCAGGTGCCTCCGGGCACGTCGGCGCGTAGCAGCGCCTGGCCACCTCGCACGGTGTCGTGAAAATCTGCCGAGAGTTGATCGGATTCTGGTCCGAGGCGGGTACCGACAAACACCTCCGCGGCCTGCTCCAACAGCAGCTGCTTGATGGACGGGTAGAAGGGAAATTGTTTCGCCGATCGCCAATTGCCCAGTGTCCGATCGATGCTCGGTCGCATCAGTTCGAGGTAACCGTCCAACGCGCGGCGAGTGAAGGCTTGCTGCATGATGCGGCGGTGGTCGCGGTGTTCGTCGAAGTCCAGCAGCATGATTCCGCGGTGGAAGAACGGTCCGATGACCGGTGCCCAGCCCCGCGTGCTGGAGAAGACTTTGTCCCTGTTGATCCACGCCGTCGCCAACGCCTCGGGGCCCATCAGGGTGACGATGCGGTAACCGACGCCGCCGGCCCAGGACACCGGCCCGTACTGTTCGTACCGCCATCGGGCGAAGTCCAGCGGCTCGGCAAACGAACTCAGGACATGGCCGAGAAATGGGAATCCATAATTGCCCATCACCGGTTGGAGATTCGATCCGGCGGGCGGCGCAGCGAGCGGCCGATCGCTGGTCGGAAACCGCGACGTGATCGCCGCACCGGCCGACAGCAGACGGTGCCGGTTCGCAGCCGACGTGAGCAGAGCGGTCATCCGCCGATCCGATCCAGGTAGTCGCGGCGCCGGTCTTCGTCGTAGTGGCCCGCCGGTTGATTCCGCATCGCGAGGCGTTTGACGCGCTGCATCAAGGGTTCCGGTGTCACCTCCTCCAGCATGCCGAACGGCAACAGCCACCTCGGTACGGTGACCTCTCGTTCGGATCGTCGTGCGCTATCGGCGATCACGGCGCCGATCTGCTCGGGTCGCCGCGTGGGCAGTAGGTCGAGCGCGACCCCCGCCGTCAATTCGGTATGCACGGCAGTCGGCATGATCGTAGTGATGCTGACCTCGGTGTCGGCGATTTCTGCTCGGACGGCTCGCGAAAGTGCCGCTACCGCATACTTCGTCGCGCAGTACACCGACATGCCCGGCGTGGTCACCTTCGCCGCCATCGACGCGACGTTCACGATGTGGCCGTGGTCGCGGGCGAGCATGTCGGGCAGAAACTCGTGCATGCCGTTGATGACACCCACCAGATTGACCGCGACTTCTCGGTGATACGCGGAGATCTTCTGCTCGGCGAACGGTCCCATGTGCTGGATGCCGGCATTGTTGACCAGCATCGCCACCGGCCCATCGATCGAGGCCGCACGGTGAAACTCCGCCACGCTCGCGGCGTCAGTCACGTCCAAAGACATTGCCTTTACCCCGATTACGCGCGCTGTACGCGCGGCTTCGTCGGCGTCCAGATCGCCGATCCAGACCGTTGCCCCTTTCGCCGCGAGAGCCACGGCAGTTGCCCGACCGATACCGCGTGCGCCGCCCGTCACGCACACCACCGCACCCTCGAGGTCGATCATCGACCGCTGCTTTCGTCGGCGAACTCCCGCAGGGCGAAGTAGGCGATGACCCGAATCTCTCCGCTGTGCATCGTCAGCAACGCACGCCCGAGGTAGAGGCCGGTAAGCAGCTCCACCAGTTCGTCGCGGGTCCGTTTGATCGGGAAGGTCCGAATACCGGGATTGCCGTACTCGGCCGGGCTGTAGTCCAGTGCTCGCGCCTTGATGTACGGGGCAACAGCGGCGGTGTCGATGCTGTGATCGAACGCGAAGCCCACCATCTCGGACCCGACGCGCCGCAGTCCGCCGTAGCGCGGCGCGATGACGCGCATCGCGTACTTCGCCACGGGAGCGAGGCGATTGAACCCGGTATCGGTGTCGAACGTCTTTCCGCGCCAGGTCGGATCGATCTTCAATAGTGGGTTGGCCAGATACGCCTCGGGGACACCGAAGAGGTCTCCGACTATCGACCCCTCCATTGCGCCATGCGGTCCTTCGGGCGCGCGACCCCGTTCGAACAGCGCGGCGAGTTGGTCGCGCCGTCCCGCGCCGCCCAGTTCGCGCAAGTAGTCCCAACCCTGGCGGCGTGCCAGCACGGGCGAGGTAAGCGACAGCGTGCGGAGGTCGGTCAATACCGACGTATTGCTCGCAACCGGTGCTGTGTGTTGGATGCCTGCGGTGTCGGCGGCCATCGTCATATGCCCTCCCAGTGGATCAATCTGGTACAAGATCGTGCCACTTATCTGGTACAAGACCGTGCCAGACTGCCCGGGTGATGTCAACGGTCGCCAGCGATGGCGCGGTCGGCGAGTGCGACAATCAGGCAATGCCCGAGGCCACGCAGCGCGCCTACCGGGGGCAATCCGCGGACACTCGTCGCAGGCATCGGCGAGATCGCCTGCTCGACGCGGCAATGGATGCGATGGCGCGAAATGAATGGCGAAGCGCGACGGTCGAAAAGCTTTGCGCCGCTGCCAGCCTGAACAAGCGGTACTTCTACGAGAGTTTCACGGACCTCGACGCGCTATCCGCCACCGTCGTCGACGACATTGCCGAAAACGTCCGCTCCGCAACGGTGCGAGCGGCCGACGCAGCAGCGCAGGAATCGGTGGAAGTGCAAGCGTTCGCCGGCGTTGCCGCCGCAGTCCGCGCTTTGGTCGACGATCCTCGCCGCGCACGTGTCCTGCTGGGCGGCGTCGCGGCGTCGCCCGACTTGCACGACCACAGAATCACGGTCATGCACCGCTTGACCGAAGTCCTGATCGACCACGGACGCACCGTGCATGGCGTCGAACTGGAAACCGATCCGCTCGCAAAAGTTGCGCCGGCATTCATCGTCGGCGGCACAGCGGACGCCATCCTGACCTACGTCAACGGCGACGTCGACCTGTCCCTGGACGATTTCATCGCCCAAATCGCCACCCTCTGGCTCATCACCGGCAACGGAGCCGCACAGGTGGCTCGCCAACGGATGACCTAGCCCCACTCCCCACGCTTTTCGATACTCCGTGGCACGATATTGTCTACGGACGGACGGCATGGAACGAGGAGCATCGGATGCGCGTAGCGGTAACCGGCGGGACGGGGTACGTGGGTGCGCATATCGTGCGGCGCCTACTCGCCGAGGGACACGAGGTCCGGCTACTCGCCGCACCGAACGAACGGGCCGATGCCTTGCTCGCGGCGTTCGCACCACTGGGCGCCATCACGACGCTCGTCGGCGACGTGCGCAGCGAGGCGGTCGTGCGCCACCTGATCGCCGGCTGCGATGCCCTGATCCACGGTGCCGGCATTGTGGGCACCGACAATCGCCGCGCCGCGGCGATGTGGGCGATCAACGCCCACGCCAGCGACCGCGCGCTGACCATGGCCGTCGAATCCGGGCTCGACCCGATCGTCCTGATCAGCAGCTATGCCGCGCTGTTTCCGTCGCCGGACCCGGTCATCACCCCGGACTCGCCCACCGCCGACGGTCGAAGCGCCTACGCGCGCACCAAGGCCCACGCCGAGCGAACCGCCCGACGCCTGCAGGCCGATGGCGCGCCCATCGTGGTCACCTATCCGAGCAGCGTCGTCGGCCCGGCGTTCCACACCGCACCCGGCGTGACCGAGCACGGCTGGTCGGCCATCCTGTCGCTCGGCTGGGCCCCACGAGTGCGCGGCGGTATGCAGATGATCGACGTACGCGATGTCGCCGACGTCCATGCCGCGATCATCGGCGCCGGACCCGGGCACGGCGGGCGACGGTACCTGTGCGGCGGCGAACTGCTCGCCTTCGACGCGATGATCGATGCGCTCGAACGTGGGCGTGGGTCACGGATCCGCCGTATCCCGTTGTCGCCGTTTGCCTTCCGTATGATTGGTCGCGCGGCGGACGCGATCGGCGCGGTGGCGCCGATCAGCACCGGCTTCGGCCGGGAGGCCGCCGAGCTGCTGACCGCGGCGACGCCAACCGACGATCGCGACACCTTGCGTGACTTGGATCTTCGCTGGCGTTCGGCGGCCGATGCGATCGAGGCATGTTGCGCCGCAAGCACACCGGCCGGCACGCTCGCTAGATGATCGAACCGACGTCGCGCGCCACGATGTTGTCGAGCGCGCGTTCGGCGACCGCCGCGATCGTCATCGACGGATTGCACGCGGCGGCGTTGCCGGGCAACAAAGCACCGTCGAGGACGTAGAGCCCGCGCTGTCCATGTACCCGCCCGTCCAGGTCGCAGACGGTGCCCATGCACGCGCCGCCGAGCGGATGCCAGGTGGAGTTGAGCACTTCGTTGGTGTCGATGAGCACACTCGCCGGACCGGCGATCTTGTGTGCGGTCGGCGCGATATGCGCGTTTTGCACTGCATTATCGCCATCTTTCGGCCAGCGCAGCGTCGCATCGCCTTTCGCCGGGTCGTACACGAACGTGCCCCGGCTGTCGCTCACGCCGTAGCCGACCATCATGGTGCTGCGGGCGTCGACCGACATCGACGGGATCGACGCCTGGATCAGCGTATGCGCCGTCGCTGGATCGGCCCAGTTGAGACTGCCGTACACGACCGGGCCGCCCTGCTCGACGCCGAAGTCGTCGGCCAGGTTCATCCAGATGTAGATCCGGTCGGCATTGGTGCCCCAGCCCTGTCCTAGCCCGTTCGGCAGGTCCGGGATCTGCCCCTTCGCCGCCGCATTCACCAGCAGCCGCGTGGTGTGCAGGCTGCCCGCCGCCATCACGAGCGAGTCGGTGGTGAGGATCTTGTTCTCCAGCACGTTGCCGGCGGTGTCGATGCGTTCGACGTACACCGTCCAGCGGCCGTCCTTCGCACGCTCGACATCGGTTACCTGGTGCAGGGTTTCGACCCGAAGCAGACCGGTGGCCTCGGCAGCGGCGATGTAGGTGACATCCACCGAGTGCTTGCCACCGTTGTTGACGCCGATCGCACCGTCACCGTTGGTGTAGGACGGTTTCATCTCGCCGCGTACTTCGGCGAGGGCGTAGTTCCAGTCGATCGGCATCGGGATCTTGGACAGCGGCAACCCGGCCCGCTCGACATGCTCGGCAAAGACCCGCGGCGCCCGATAGTTCGGACTCGCGATCAATTCGTCGGGTGCCACGGCCAGTTGCAGCATTTTCGACACCCGGGGGTAGTGCACCCGGTTCATCCGCGCCCAGTCGAGCTCGTCGGGGAAGTGCGCGTTGAACACCGCCTCCGACGGCTGCAGCGACATTCCTTGGTAGACAAGCGATCCACCACCGAGCCCGGCGGCGCACATGGCGGTCATGTTCTCACCGAGCACCGCCTCGAACAAGCCGGTATACGGCTCGAACACCGCCGGTCTGCCGAACAACTGCTGCGCGGACTTGTACCAGAGCGCGCGCTTGTCCGGTGCCGCAGCGCTGGGGAAGGTGTCGGCATTCGGCCCGGTCGCCCAGCGCCGGCCACGTTCGAGCATCAGCACGGGCACACCGGCCTGCGTGAGCCGCAGTGCGGCGACACCGCCGCCGAAACCGGAGCCGACCACGATGACGCGATGTTCCTCCCGGGTCACCGGGACCTTGCCAACCCGCGCCGCAATTCCCGTGCGCGCCTGGGCCGTTCCCGATCCCATCAGCGCTCCGGCACCCACACCGGCCAGCGCCGCGGCACCGCCGGCGAGAAACGAACGACGTTTGATCGTTGACAATGCAGCACTCCCCGTTTCGCAGACATGACCGAACCCGGCGAGATGTCGCGTTTGCTCGATTTGCCAACGGCCGCAATGGCTCAGCCGCTCGCGATCCGGACGCCGACGCCCGAACTCGCTCCCCAGGCTCGAAAGAAAACTAGACAGTAACAACGTCTGGTGTCAAGATCTTCGAACGCAGGTCCTGCTCAGGAACAGTTGGGCATCGCAGGCCCGAGCCATCTGGTCAGGAACGCGCGCAGATCGTCGTCGTCGGCGGTCGCGTCGTCGTCGAACAACAGCACCGTCACTCCGAGCCGCACCGCCATATCCGCGATGTCGTCGAGCCGCGGCTCGATACTCGGATACCGCTCGAGGAGTGGCGTGAGCATCTCACGGTTGACCGCCTTTGCTCGCGCGAGCATGCCGGTGTCGAACAGCGGGTTGCCCTGCTCGGCGTGCAGCAGCGTACTCAACACCGGATCCGACCGGCTGACCGAGCGGCTGGCCACGATGAGCTCCACGACGTACTCGGTGGGTGTCTCGGCGTGCTCGAGCCTGCCCCGTATGGTCTCCAGATGGTCCGCGGCCAGGCCCGCCATGGCCTGCGAGACGAGTTCCTCGCGAGAGCCGAAGATCGAGTAGACGGTCTGCCGCGACACACCGGCGGCGTGCGCGACCGCCGCGATATTGACCTCTGCAAATCCACCGGCCGCGATCAGCTCGAGTGTTGCATCGAGCACCTTTCGTCGCGAACGCATCCGCCCATTATCCGATATGTGTCCACGGTGTCCGCTACCCCTACCGTGTACCCGGACGTCGATGTGGAGCAATCAGGCAAGCGAGCGCGACAACAGCGGCGGACCGAGCGGACGGCTCGAGATACGGGCGCGAAGCACCGGGGCGACGTCGGACTGGAATAGTTCGAGGCTGCTGCGATGGGCACCCGGTGTCAGCCCGTCGCTGTCCGCGGACAGGTGGATGACCTCGTGTCCGAGCCGGTCGTGGTACCGACCGACCTTGTCGATCACTTGCTCCGGGCTGCCGACAAGGGCCGAGCTTCGCTCGACGAAGTCGGCGATGCTGTCGAAGACGACCGGTAGACCCGCGAGCCGCGCATGCGCGAGTCGCGCGGCGAAGATCGGCTCGTACGCCGTCACTGCCTGCTGCGAGGTCGGCGCCACGTAGAAGCCCGCCGTCCCTGCGCCAACCACCGCGTCGGCAGGATCTCTGCCGCCTTCGACCCAGGCGTGCCGATAATGGTCGATCAGCTCGCCGTACGGCTCGATCGGGTACGTCACGTTGGCGGAGAACACCGGATCCCCGTAGTGCGCAGCGAGTTCCACCGAAGCCCTACTCGTCGCGCTGCCGTGCCAGATCCGGATCTCGGGTTGCAGCGGCCGCGGCAGCACCTTGGCGTCGGTCAGCGACGGCCGGAAGCGCCCGGTCCAGGTGACGGACTCGTTGCGCCAGAGCCGGCGGAACAGTTCGTAGCCTTCCCTGTTGCGGTCCCACTGATCTTCCGGGGTGACGTGGAAGAGCTTCGCCTGTGCAGCGCCGTTGCCCTTGCCGATGATCAGTTCGAGCCGGCCGCCGGAGAGGTTGTCCAACGTTGCGTAGTCCTCGACGGCACGCACGGGGTCGAGCAGGCTGAGTGTTGTCACCGCGGTGAAGAGCTGGATCCGCGAGGTGAGCGCTGCGATATGGCTGAGCACGACCGGCGGCGACGAGGAGATGAACGGATCCTCGTGCCGCTCGCCGACCGCGAATCCGTCGTAGCCGAGCTCTTCCCCGAGCCGTGCGGCGGCGACCACCCGGTGCAGGCGCTCGGCAGCGGAAATCCTTTCTCCGGTAACCGGATCGGGCTGGTGCGTGATGAGCGATATGAGCAGGAACTTCATCCGGCGTCCCGCCCGCGCAACTCCCACTGCCGGGCGAGCAGCTCATGCGAACGCTTCCGGTCCTCGAAATCGTGGGTGACGCTGGTGACGACGAGTTCGTCCGCGCCGGTCACGCGAGCCAACGTGGACAGCCCCCCGGCCACGGTGTCGGGTGCGCCCACGAATTGGGTGCGGACCCGGTCGGCCACCAGCGCGTACTGCTCCGCGGTGAGCGGCGGAGCGGACGCCGGGTCCAGGTATGGCGCGGCCCCGGCACCGCTGCGGATGCTGTGCACCCAATGCCCGTAGGTCGAGGCGAGATGTTTCGCGGTGGCGTCGTCGTCGGCGACCACGACGTCCGCCGACACCACCACATAGGGCTCGGCCAGAATTGACGAGGGCCGGAAAGAGGACCGATAGGCCTCGACCGCCTCGAGCACCGTGCTCGGGCTGACGTGGTAGTTCGCCACGAACGGCAACCCGTTGGCGCCCGCGACCTGCGCGCTCTGCCCCTTGCTGCTGCCGAAGATCCACACCTGCACCTGCGCCGCCGCACCCGGTACCGCCGTCAGCTCGACATCGTCGGCGGTGAACCGCCCGCCGAGCAGCGCCAGCACGTCATCAACCGCGTCCGCGAAGTCCGGCGGGTTCGCCCCGGGGAACTGCACGGCGGTGTGGAACGCGGCCAGGCGCGGCGAGGCGAGCAGTTTCTCCAGGGGAAACGGTTCGGGAATCAGCAGCCCGTCGACCACCCGCTCCGGTGCCGGTGGCCTGCGGGGTGCGCCGCCGCTCCGCGCGGCAGTCGATATGGCGCCGCCGCTCCGCGCGGCAGTCGATAGGGCGCCGCCGCTCCGCGCGGCGAGCGCCTCGCCGCGCCGCTGGGCCGAGCGCCCGAGGCCGAGGTCGAGCCGCCCCGGGTACAGCGCGTCGATGGTGCCGAATGCCTCCACGACCGACGACGCGGTGTGCTGGCCGATCTGGACCGCCGCCGAACCGACCCGGATGTGCTCGGTGGCCGCCGCGATCAGGCCGATCAACGTGACGGTGGCGGAGCTGGCGACCGCGACGAAATGGTGTTCGGCGAGCCAGAAACGCTTGTACCCCAACGCTTCGCTGTGCCGTGCGAGCTCGACGCTGTTGCGGATGGCGGTGGCGGCGTCCGACCCCGCGCTGATCGGCGCCAGATCGAGAACCGACAGTGGAATCGGCGGTGCGGACAAGGGAGCTCCTCTCGGGCATAGTTCCGACCCCATTTAGCCCGTCATCGGCCCGTGCCGCGACCGTTGAATTCAACCTGATTGGAATACGCCGAACCGGAATTATCACGGGCGGGGCCAAGTTCACAGTTCGCAGACCCGACAGCTCGCGGAGGTGTAATGACGACGTCCGACCCGACGCCGAATACGACCGGATCCGGAATCCACGTTGCGGTAGCCCTCGACGGCGCCGGCTGGCACCCGGCCGCCTGGCGCGAGGACTCGGCGCGCCCCACCGAGGTGTTCTCCGCCCGGTACTGGGCAGACCTGGTGGGCGAGGCGGAGCGTGGCCTGCTCGACTTCGTCACCATCGAGGACACCTTCGGTATCCGGCCGGCCAAACGTGGCGCACCGACGGCCCGCACCGACCGGGTGAGCGGACGCCCCGATGCCGTCCTGGTCGCATCCCGGGTCGCCCCGACCACCTCGCATATCGGCATCATCCCGACCGCGGTCGTGACGCATACCGAGCCGTTCCACCTGTCCAAGGCAATCGCCACCCTCGACTACGTCAGCAAGGGCCGCGCCGGGGTACGACTGCAGGTCTCTGCCCGGCCGCACGAGGCCGCACTGTTCGGCCGACGCACCTTTCCCGACCTGGCGGTCACCGATCCGACCGACACCGCGGCGCAGGCCCTGGTCGCGGACCTGTTCGGTGAAGCGGCTGATTATGCCGAGGTGCTGCGCCGACTATGGGACAGCTGGGCGGACGACGCGGAGATCCGTGATGTCGCGACGGGCCGGTTCGTCGATCGGGAAAAGCTGCACTACATCGATTTCGAGGGCGCGCACTTCTCGGTGCGCGGCCCCTCCATCACCCCGCGCCCGCCGCAGGGGCAGCCACTCATCGCCGCTCTGGGTCATCAGCGGATTCCGTATCGCTTCATCGGCGGATCGCTGGATATCGGCTTCGTCACGCCGCGCGACACCGCGGACGCCGCGACCATCGTCGAGACCATCGAGGCGGCGCGACACGCGGCCGAGCGCGACAACGACACCGTGCACGTGTTCGTCGATCTCGTGGTGTTCCTCGGCGACACCACCGCGGCGGCGCAGGCCCGCAAGGCCAGGCTGGACGACCGCACGGGCAGCGAATACACCAGCGATGCCGAGATTTTCGTCGGCACACCAGCAGATCTGGCCGACCGGATCGCGGAACTGACCGCCACGCCCGGGATCACCGGGGTCCGGCTGCGCCCCGCGGCACTCCCCGACGATCTCCTCTCGATCACCCGTGGCCTGGTACCGGAGCTGCAGCGCCGCAACCTGTTCCGAACCGAATATCGGGAGTCGACGCTCCGCGATCGTCTCGGCCTCCCCCGCCCGCGCAACCGGTACGAACTCGACCGAAAGGACGCCATCGCATGACCAAGCAGGTGCACCTGGCCGCGCACTTCCCCGGCGTCAACAACACCACCGTGTGGAGCGATCCGGCCGCGGGCAGCCATATCGAGTTCGACTCGTTCGTGCACTTCGCGCAGACCGCGGAGCGAGCGAAGTTCGATTTCCTGTTCCTCGCCGAGGGGCTGCGGCTGCGCGAGCAGAACGGGCTCATCTACGACCTCGACGTGGTCGGCCGACCGGACACCTTCACCATCCTCGCGGCGCTCGGCGCGGTCACCGAGCGACTCGGCCTGACCGGCACCATCAACTCGACGTTCAACGAACCACTGGAGGTGGCAAGGCAATTCGCAACGCTCGACCATCTCACCGAGGGTCGCGCCGCCTGGAACGTGGTCACCTCGTGGGACGAGTTCACCGGCGAGAACTTCCGCCGCGGCGGCTACCTGCCCAAGGATCAGCGCTACGCACGCGCCAAGCAATTCCTCGACGTCGCCACCGAATTGTGGGACTCGTGGCGCGACGACGATATCGTCGCCGACAAGGAGTCGGGACAATTCCTCGCCCGTCCCGACGTGGGCACCTTCGCGCACCGCGACGATCAGTTCGATATCGCCGGCCAGTTCAACGTGCCGCGCACCCCGCAGGGGCGACCGGTGATCTTCCAGGCCGGCGACTCCGAGGAGGGCCGGGAATTCGCCGCCGCCAAGGCCGATGCCATCTTCTCCCGGCACTCCACCTTCACCGACGGGCAGGAGTTCTATGCCGACGTGAAGGGCCGGCTCGCCGCGTACGACCGACGACCCGAGGCGCTGCTGATCCTGCCCGCCGCGACGTTCGTGCTCGGCGACACCGACGCCGAGGCCGCCGAACTCGCGCACGAGGTGCGGCTACAGCAGGTGAGCGGGCAGACCGCGATCAAGTTCGTCGAGCAGTTGTGGAATCGCGATCTCGCCGACCATGATCCGGATGGTCCGCTTCCCGAGATCGATCCCCTGCCCGGGGAGAACACGGTCGCCAAGGGACGGGCGAGCGTGCGGCTGCACCGGGATCCACGCGAGATCGCCCGCGAGTGGCGCGATCTCGCGGCCGCGAAGAACCTCACCACCCGTGAGGTCGTCATCGAGGTGACCGGTCGGCAGGCGTTCATCGGTTCGGCCAAGACGATCGCGGAGACGATCAACCACTTCGTGCAGTCCGATGCCTCGGACGGGTTCATCCTCGTCCCGCACATCACCCCGGGCGGGCTCGACCGGTTCGCCGACGAGGTGGTGCCGCTGTTGCAGGAGGCGGGCGTGTACCGAACCGACTACACCGGCACGACGCTGCGCGAGCACCTCGGCCTCGCCCGCCCCTGAGCGATCGATCGACTACCCGGCCAGCAGACCCTTGGCCACGTGCGTGACCTGGATTTCGTTGCTGCCCGCATAGATCATCAGCGACTTCGCATCGCGCGCCAGCTGTTCGACGCGGTATTCGGCCATATAGCCGTTACCGCCGAACAGTTGCACGGCCTCCATGGCGACGTCGGTGGCGGCCTTGGACGAGTACAGCTTCATCGCCGACGCCTCGGCAAGGCTCATCGGCTTGCCTGCCTTGCCGCGCTCGACGGCGGAGAAGATCATGTTCTGCACGTTGATTCGGGCGATCTCCATCTCGGCGAGCTTGAGCTGGATGAGCTGGAACTGCCCGATGTTCTTGCCCCACAAGGTGCGCTGCTTGGCGTAGTCGACGGACAGGCGCAGGCATTCGTTGATGATGCCGAGCGAGAGCGCCGCGATGCCGACCCGTTCGGCGGTGAACCCGGCCTTGGCGCCCTCGCTGCCGCGTGCGTCGTCGCCGAGGTCTTCGGTCTCGCCGAGCAGGCGGTCCTTGGTGACGCGCACGTTGTCGAAGAACAGTTCCCCGGTCGGCGAGGACATCATGCCCATCTTCTTGAACGGCGGGCCCTGGGTCAGACCCTCCATGCCCTTGTCGAGCACGAACGTCAGGACCTTGCGGTTGCGCCGGTCCACGTTCGGGTCACCCTCGTCGAGCTTGGCGAAGACGACGATGGTGTCGGCGTAGGGCCCGTTGGTGATGAAGGTCTTGTTGCCGTTGAGGATGTAGTCCTCGCCGTCGCGACGCACGGTCGTCTTCATTCCGCCGAGCGCGTCGGAGCCGGAATCCGGTTCGGTAATCGCCCAGGAGCCGACCTTCTCCATCGTGACGAGTTCGGGCAGCCAGCGCTTCTTCTGCGCGAGCGTGCCGCGCGAGCGAATCGTCGATGCGGTCAGGCCCATGCTCACGCCGATCGAGGCGATGATGCCCAGGCTCACGCCGGCGAGTTCGGTGTTGAGCAACAGGAAGGTGGTGTCGCCCATACTGCCGCCACCGCCGGACTTCTTCTCCCCGGCCGCCTCGGCCGCGAGCTCCTTCTCCAGCGCCTCACGCGCCATCGCGTCGACGCCGAAGGTGCTGAACAGTTTTCGCGCGATGTCGTAGGGCGGCAGCTTCCCGGATTCGAGTTCGTCGATATGCGGGCGCACTTCCTTGTCGATGAACCCGCGCAGCGCATCGCGAATCATCAGGTCTTCCTCGGACCATTCGAACATTGGTGGTCTCCTTACTCCAGCACTTGCCCGGTCGATCCGATTGCTCACATCCGTCCCCTTGTCGGCCAAGTTGCCACCGACCTCGTTGCGAATCTAACATCAGATTCAGGTGTGATCCAGATCTCCAATTTCCCGAGGGGGCGAAGCGGTGGAATCGTTTCAGTCCGAGCCCGCCCAGCCCACCGGCGCGCTCGACGGCGTCACTGTGATCGAACTCGGCACCCTGATCGCCGGGCCGTACGGCGCGCGCCTGCTCGGCGACATGGGCGCCGATGTCATCAAGATCGAGCCGCCGGATCGTCCCGACCCGATCCGCACCTGGGGCCAGGCCGAACTCGACGGGCACCACTTCTTCTGGACGGTGCACGCGCGCAACAAACGCGGCATTACCCTCGACCTGCGCGATCCGCGCGGCCGCGAGGTGTTTCTCGAACTCGTCGAGCGCGCCGACATCATCGTCGAGAATTTCCGGCCGTGCACGCTGGAGCGCTGGGATCTGGGCTACGAGACGCTGCGCGGCCGCAACAAGGGCATCATTCTGGTCCGGGTGTCCGGCTACGGGCAGACCGGACCGGATGCGAACAAGGCAGGCTACGCCTCCGTCGCGGAAGCGGCCTCTGGACTGCGCTATCTGAATGGCTACCCCGGCCAGTTGCCGCCACGACTGGCGCTCTCGCTCGGCGACACCCTGGCCGGAATGTTCGCCGCCCACGGCGCGCTCGCCGCGCTGTACCGGCGCAGCGTCACCGGCGAAGGCCAGGTCGTCGATACCTCGCTGCTGGAATCCTGTGTGGCCGTTCAGGAATCTACGATTCCCGATTACGACGTCGGCGGCGTGGTGCGCGGCCCGTCCGGCACCAGGCTCGACGGCATCGCACCCTCGAACCTCTATCCGACCGCCGACGGTAGTCACGTCATCATCGCGGCCAATCAGGACACCGTGTTCGCGCGACTCTGCGCGGCGATGGACCGGCCCGAACTCGCGCAGGATCCACGGTTCGCCGACCACGGCGCGCGCGGGCGCAACCAGGACGAACTCGATGCCCTCATCGGGCGGTGGTCGGCCACCTTCGACGCGACCGATCTCACCGAGAAACTCAGCGCCGCAGGTGTTGTGGTCGGCCCGGTGAACACGGTGGCCGAGGTGGTCACCGATCCGCAGCTGCTCGAGCGCGGCATGATCGCCGAGCATTTCGACATCCGCATCGGGCGCAATGTACTCGGACCGGGCATCGTGCCGCAGCTGACCGGGACACCGGGGCGCATCCGCAACGCGGGACCGCCCGAACCAGGCGCGGACAACGCCGCGGTCTACGGCGAACTGCTTCGGATGGACAACGAGGAGATCGCGAAACTGCGTGCAGCGGGAGTGATCTGATGCCGAAAAGGCCCGCTTCGTGGTAGCCACGCCGAAGGGCCGTCGCACCGAGGCCGCCTTCCACAAAGCGGCCAGACAGGTATTCGCCGAGAAGGGCTATTTCAACGCGAAGATCTCCGACATCGCCCGCGCCGCAGGACGTTCGGCGGGATCGTTCTACAACTACTACGACAACAAGCAGCAACTGCTCGAGGCGCTACTGGCCGACTTCAACGACGATGTGCTCAACCGGGCACGGTTGCGGGCTACCGACGATCAGCAGAAGAACATCGAAGCCGCGGTCCGCGTCTACTTCGAGACCTACCGCGAGTACGTGCCGGAGATGATCGGCGCCTATCAGCTCTCGATGACCGACGAGAAGTTCGCGCAGTGGTGGCGTACCCGCCGCGACCGCGGCATCAAGGGGGTGCTCACCGTGGTGCGCGCGGTGGAGCACACCGGTGTCGAGGTCGACCTCGACCACCTTGTGTTCGCCGCGGCCATGGTGTCGATGCTCGACTCGTTCTGCTGGACCTGGTTCGCCGCCGGCGGGGATCCGATGGTGAAGACCCGTGACGATGAGGTGGCGATCCACACGCTCAGCGAGATCTGGCGCCGCTCGATGTACGACGGTCGGCCGACACCCGAGCTGTGACCCAATTGCGCGTTACGCCTCGACGCATTCCGACGATTATTGGTTGTAGGAACTACTCGAAGGTGTGAGCAAAGTGGTAAGCGTGCTCGGATTCGTCGTTGCCGTCCTGGCATACTGGTTTTGGCTGTTGTAGGCGCAGCGTGCAGGGGGTGGCCTGCGGACTTGAAACCCGCACGCCACCCAGCCGAACCCTGCGTTAGCTGCGTCCGCCGACCTGGACCGCCGAGGTCTCGTCGCCGCCCTGTGCGGAGCTGTCCCCGGTCTGCGGTTCGGTCGCCTCGCCGGCCTCGGCGAGTTTCGCCTTGACACCTTCCTCGACCTTGCGGCCGAGATCCGGGTCGACGTTCTTCCAGTACTGGTACACCCGTTCCAGAACCTGCGGCGTCACGCCGTTGGACGCGTGCCCGATAATGTTGTCGGCCAAGCGTTCCCGCTGTTCGTCGTTGAGCACCTCGCGCACCATCGTGCCGGCCTGACCGAAATCGTCATCCTCGGCGTGCTTGATGTACCCGGCGCGGACCGCCTTGCCGTCGAAGTCCCACAGCCCGCCGTCTCCGGCCCGCTCCGGGTCCGCATGCGGGCCACCGAACGAGTTCGGTGCGTAGACCGGCACCTCGGGGCCGTTGTAGAAATACCGCATCGCCCCTTCCTTGGAATAGGACTGCGGCTCCGTCTTGCGCGGGGCGTTGGGCGGCAGCTGCGCGTAGTTGGTGCCGATCCGGTACCGGTGCGCGTCCGCATAGGAGAACACCCGGCCCAACAGCATCTTGTCCGGCGAGTAGCCGATCCCCGGCACGATGTTCGACGGCTCGAACGCCGCCTGCTCGATCTCGACGAAGTAGTTCTGCGGATTGCGGTTCAGCGTCCACTTGCCGACCTCGATGAGCGGGTAGTCCTTGTGCGACCACACCTTGGTCAGGTCGAACGGGTTGAACCGGTAGCCCTCGGCCTCGTCGACCGGCATGATCTGGACCTTCAGCGTCCAGCTCGGGAAGTTGCCCTTCTCGATCTCGTTGTAGAGGTCGGCACGGTGCAGATCGGGATCACTGCCCGCGAACTTGTCGGCCTCGTCCTGGGTGAGGAAGTCGATGCCCTGGTCGGTCTTGAAGTGGTACTTCACCCAGAACCGCTCATCCTTGCTATTGGCCCACTGATACGTGTGCGAGCCGTACCCGTTCATGTGCCGATACGTCTTCGGGATACCGCGATCGCCCATCAGCCAGGTCACCTGATGCGCAGACTCGGGCCGCAGCGTCCAGAAATCCCATTGCATGTTGTTGTCGCGCAGGCCGCTGCCCGGTAAACGCTTCTGCGAACGAATGAAGTCCGGGAACTTGATCGTGTCGCGGACGAAGAAGACCGGAGTGTTGTTGCCGACGAGGTCGTAGTTGCCGTCCTCGGTGTAGAACTTAATCGCGAAACCCCTTGGGTCACGCCAGGTATCGGGGCTGCCCTGCTCGCCGGCAACGGTGGAGAAGCGCACCAGCGACTCGGTCTTGGCGCCGGGTTGGAACAGTTTCGCCTTGGTGTAGTTCGCGATATCCGGGTTGGTAATGACGAGTTCGCCGTAGGCGCCGGCGCCCTTGGCGTGCACGATCCGCTCGGGCACCCGCTCGCGGTTGAACTGCGCCAGTTTCTCGATCAAATAGTGGTCGTGCAGCAGGATGGGGCCCTGGATTCCCGCACTCAGCGATTCGTTGTCGCTTTCGATCGGATTTCCGGCATTGTTGGTGGTGGCCGGTGTGGAAACCTCGGTCATCTCGGGCGCCTCCTCTTGAGCAGTGGGCTGAGCGCACCTGCCGGATCAAGCTAGGTCCGGCGATGCGGGCGCGACAGAGCTGTGGGCGCTCTGCCCGCACTCTGTGCCTATACCCCGGATGCACCGCCGTCACACAAAAGGCGAGGGGCCGCCCCGCCGTGACAACGGCGGAGCGACCCCTCGCTGCGAAACTTCTAGCGCGCGGCGGCGGGCTTACCCGCGACCAGCACCTCGGCGATCTGGATGGTGTTCAGCGCCGCACCCTTGCGCAGGTTGTCGCCGGAGATGAACAGCGCGAGGCCGCGGCCGTCCGGAACACCGGGATCCTGGCGGATCCGGCCGACCAGCGACTCGTCGACACCCGCGGCCTGCAGCGGCGTCGGCACCTCGACGAGCTTCACGCCCGGTGCCTTCGCGAGAATCTCCTGCGCGCGTGCCACCGACAGTGGCCGGGCGAACTCGGCGTTGATCGACAGCGAATGCCCGGTGACCACCGGGACGCGCACACAGGTGCCGCTGACCAGCAGATCGGGCAGGCCGAGGATCTTGCGGCTCTCGTTGCGCAGCTTCTGGTCTTCGTCGGTCTCGCCACTGCCGTCGTCGACGAGCGAACCGGCGAGCGGCAGCACGTTGAACGCGATCGGCGCCACGTACTTGTTCGGTGCGGGGAAGTCGACCGCGCTGCCGTCGTGCACCAGCTTCTCGGCGTCGCCGATCACGGCGCGGGCCTGACCGACGAGCTCCTCGACGCCGGCGAGCCCGCTCCCGGAGACCGCCTGGTACGACGACACGATCAGCCGCTGCAGGCCTGCCTCGTCGTGCAGCACCTTGAGCACCGGCATCGCGGCCATCGTGGTGCAGTTCGGGTTCGCGATGATGCCCTTGGGCAGGTCGAACGCCTGCTCGGGATTGACCTCGCTGACGATCAGCGGAACCTGGGGGTCCTTGCGCCATGCCGAGGAGTTGTCCACGACGGTCACACCGGCGGCCGCGAACCGCGGCGCTTGCACCTTGGACATGGTGCCGCCCGCGGAGAACAGCGCGATGTCGAGCCCGGTCGGATCGGCCGTCTCGGTGTCCTCGACGACGATCTCGCCGCCACGCCACGGCAGTTTCTTACCCGCCGAGCGCGCGGATGCGAAGAACCGCACCTCGTCGGCGGGGAAGTTTCGCTCTTCCAGCAATGTGCGCATCACGGCGCCGACCTGTCCGGTCGCGCCGACCACGCCTACCCGTACACCCACTGTCACACGCCCCCGTCGCTTCGCTCGCCCATGTCTTCGTCCCTATCGCCCGGTCCCGGCGTGCACCACGGCTTCTTCGTCACCGCCGAGGTCGAATGCCTCGTGCAACGCGCGGACCGCGTCGTCCAATTCCGTGTCGTCGATCAGCACCGAGATCCGGATCTCCGAGGTCGAGATCAGGTCGATGTTGATGCCGGCTTTCGCGAGCGCCTCGCAGAAGGTCGCGGTCACGCCCGGGTGGCTCTTCATACCCGCGCCGACCAGCGAGACCTTGCCGATGTGGTCGTCGTAGAGGACCTTCGAGAACCCGATCTCACCCTGCAGCTTCGACAGCTTCTCCACCGCGCGCGGGCCGTCGGACCGCGGCAGCGTGAAGGTGATGTCGGTCTTGCCGGTCTCCACCTTGGAAATGTTCTGCAACACCATGTCGATGTTGATCTCGGCCTCGGCGACCGCGCGAAAGACCTGGGCGGCGTAGCCGGGGGTGTCGGGCAAGCCGACCACGGTGACCTTGGCCTCGCTGCGATCGTGCGCGACTCCGGTGAGGATCGCTTCTTCCACTGGGATGTCCTCCATCGATCCGAAAACAATGGTGCCGGGCTTGTCGGTGTACGACGAACGCACGTGCACCTTCACGCCGTAGCGCCGTGCGTACTCGACGCAGCGCAGCATCAGTACCTTCGCGCCGCAGGCCGCGAGTTCCAGCATCTCCTCGAACGACACGGACTCGAGGCGCTGCGCGTTCGGCACGATGCGCGGGTCTGCAGTGAAGACGCCATCGACGTCGGTGTAGATCTCGCACACGTCGGCTTCGAGCGCCGCGGCGAGCGCGACTGCGGTCGTATCCGACCCGCCGCGACCAAGGGTGGTGATGTCCTTACTGTCCTGGCTGACGCCTTGAAAGCCGGCAACCAGCACGATCGAGCCCTCATCGAGTGCACTGCGCACCCTGCCGGGCGTGACGTCGATGATCTTTGCGTTGCCGTGAATGCTGGTGGTGATGACACCGGCCTGCGAACCGGAGAACGACCGGGCCTCGGCGCCGAGCGAATGAATCGCCATCGCGACGAGCGCATTGGAGATCCGCTCGCCGGAGGTGAGCAGCATGTCCATCTCGCGCGCCGGCGGCGCCGGGCAAACCTGCTGGGCAAGGTCGGTTAGTTCGTCGGTGGTGTCACCCATCGCGGAGACCACGACCACGACGTCGTGGCCCTGCTTCTTGGTCTCTACGATCCGCTCAGCGACGCGCCGGATCCGTTCGGCGGTGGCCACCGACGATCCTCCGTACTTCTGAACGACAAGAGCCACAGAAGTTCCTTCCAATAGTCAAGATTCTGCACGTAAACGCAGCTAGCGTACCGAGCGGGCGGTGCGACTCGGTAGCTGAGGGGTCCGGGTTGCCGGTCTGCAGGAGACCGTCGAACGCAGTCCCCATGACAGCACTGCCTGCGTCGGCCCACCTTCGACCGACGCAGCGCCAGTGATACCCGGGTGAATCTCGGGCAAACCCGTGGCCCCTGGAGACGTGACGCAGGCGACATTGCGGCTCCGCAGCCCCAGCACCACCGGATGAACGGAACCGTTCAGTCGATCAGATCGAATGAATGTTCCGTTCAGTCGATACGCGGGAATTCGATCGAGCGGGGCGACCGGTCAGACCGAATCGAGGCGCATGCGATCGGCCTAATTATCGAGTGCGTACTCGAGAAGTTTATTATCGATCGCGATGACGCCTTCACCGACGCCCCGGCGAGGGCGACCTCCCACCGGCGGCCGCGAGCAGATCCTTGCGGCGGCCTACGAACTGCTGGACGAAAAAGGCATCGCGAAGATGACCACCCGCGCAGTTGCCGACCGTGCCGGAGTTTCCGAGGGAAGTATTTTCTACCATTTCAAGGACCGGACCGGACTGCTGCGCGCGGTGTTCGAGGCCAGCATGCAACCGCTCGCGGTGTTTCGCGAGAAGGTTCCCGAAGACGCCGGCCTGCGCGAGATACTCGACGCGTTCGCAACCGCCGTCGAAGCGTTCCTCACCAAGGGGCTCGTCGTCATGTTCGCCGCCCAGTCCGATGCCGAATTGCGTTCGGGCATGCACGAATTCATGGATGTGAACAATCTCGGTCCGCAACACGGCATCCGGTTCATCGCCGCGTATCTGACCGAGATGCAACGTGCGGGCACGGTGCGAGCCGACATCGACCCCGCCGCCGCCGCATCGATGCTCATCGCCAATTGCATGCTCCAGGCCGGCAACACCCGTCTGGTCGGGCACACCCGCGGCGTGTCGACCCGCGACGAGGTGCTCGACACGCTCGTCACTATGCTCGCGCCCTAACACTCAGCCCACGGTGAAGGGCACACTTTCGCCGACGAACGGGGTGGTGGCGCCGTCGACGGACCGCGCATCGCCGAAGTACCGGATGCGGTAGGTCCCGCTCGCGGCGCTCGGCGGGATCGCCCAATCGACCTGCGCATGGGTGAACGGCCCCTGCTTGTCGAACCGCAGGAAGGTCTCGAACACGGCGTCGGTCGCAACCTGCACCCAGCCCCCGTCACTGCGACGTTCCACCAGCAGATAGGTGTCGTTGCGGCGCAGCACATTGTTCGGATTTGCTGCGACGAATACCGCAGACGCCGTCGCACCGACCGGGTAGGACGCGTTCGGCTGCACCACGACCCCGCCGAATGTCTCACCCGGACGGGTGAAGTCGACGAACGGCGTGCCCGTCGGCGAGTTCGGAATGCGACCGGTGAGGTCGAGGGCGGGGCCCTCCGGTTCGGAGTTGCGCCCGGTCACCAGATCGCGCGCGAGCCCGGTGGCGATCTGCACCACGGCGGGCAGCTGCCACCGGCCGAATACCGTCGCCCCGCCCTCGTACTCCTGGCGGTCGTACTCTTCCGGCGTGGTGAGGTAGTGCGCGTAGGCGTTCGTATAGCCCTGCACCTGAACGACATCGGGGGCGGCGCCGAGCACGGCACCGAGCGCGCGACGCAAACGCAGCCCGGCGTTGATCGTCGGCTCGAACGGGCAGGTGAACAGGTAGAAGGAGCCGAGTCGAACCAGGTGGAACGGCAGGACCTGCTGGATCATCCCGTCGATCAAACCCATCGGCAGCAGAATGTCCTTGGGCTCCTGCGCTTTCGAAAGTGCGGCTGGCACCACGATGTCGTTCAGCTGCGCGACCACGGGGTTGCCGCCGTACTCCGCCTCGTTGAACGGCAAATCGTCGCCGGCACCGCCGTCCTCGGTGCTGCCTGCCGCGAAGGATGCACCGAGCATCGCGGGGGTGAGCCGGTGCGTCGTTCCATCGCCGGTGAATTCGGCGGACACCTCGAACGAACGCATATCGACGTAGCGGTAACGGTGGTCGATTCCGGAACCCACCGCAGTACCGCTGTCCAGCGCGGCGACGGCGCCGTCGAGTTGCCGCCGTCCGATCAACGCCGTCGCGGCAAAGCGGTCGGCGCCCACGCCGTCGGTCAGGTTCGGACTGATGTCGCCGGGCGTGGCCTGGGCGAAAGCGGCGACGAACGGCTTGCCGTCGGCCATCCTTCCCGGATGGACCTCGGTTTCGGCGGCGAGCGCCGCGTACCCCTTGTTGTCCGAACTGATCAGCCGATTGTCGCCGGGCATCGAGGTGCCGTGGGTGGAGAACCAGTTGATGTTCCCAACCTTGCTGCCCGCCTTGACGATCGTCAGGTTCCGCGTCGTCGGGTCGACACCACCGGGGAACTGCGCCTTGTCCGCAGCGGGGTTGCGCGCGAACGCCAGCGGCGAGCGGTTGCCGCCGCCGAATTCGACCACGCCGCGCGACACGAGCACCTGCGCGGGCGAAACGTCGTCGTGGGCCGCCACGATCGCCTCTACGATACCGGTGACCTCGGCTTCGAAGGTGGCCGGCCGGAACCCGAACGTGGTGATGTCGACCATGGCATGCCCGCTCTGCCCACCGGGGCCGGCATGAGTGTGTGTCGCGCCGAGCAGCACATTGCCGCGATGGTAGAGATTGCCGTAACGCAGCTGAAGGCGCCGCACCACCTCTTCGAACACCGATTGGAACATCAGGCCGACGTCGACCGTCACATGCACAACCCGGACCCCGGAGGTCGCGTCCGCCAAGACAAAGGCGCGCGCATATTGACGCAGGTGCAGACCAGACGAAATCTGTTCGGGGACTGCGTATCCCAGCATTCCGGCGCCCCAGATTTCGCCGGTCACATCGCTGCGTCCGCGGCCCGCCCGGAGTCCGGCGATCGGCGCGGCCGTCGCCATCGCGGGGCCGAGCAGTGCTGCTGCGGCGGTGAGTGCGCTAGCACCGAGGAACCGGCGCCGATCGAACTCGGCGCTACGCCAAGACCTCGGTAATCTCACGCGCCACACGGTATCCCGACCGGACGCCGCCGTCCATGTATCCGGTCCAGTAGTCGGCGGTTTCGGTTCCGGCCCAATGGATCGCACCGGCAGGTGCGCGAAGGGCGCGGCCGTGCGCGGTCAGGACGCCGGGTGCGGTGGTCGCCACCGGCCCACCCCAGGACCACTCCTGGTGGTCCCACCGGTACAACGAGTAGTCCGTGTAGGTACGCGCCTCCTCCCCGAAGTAATTGGCGAAGTCCGCGATGCACTCGTCGACCACCTGCTGCTCGGGCGCGTCGTCGAGGCGGGCCATCTCGTGCGCCGAAATGAACCCCATCAGAATGTGATTGCCCTCGGTGTGGTTTTCGAATGTCACGTCCGATGGCATCCCGTTGCCGAGCACTTGACCGGACAAGCCCTTCTCGCGCCACCACGGCCGGTCGTAGACGGCGGCGAACTTCCCGATCCGTCCCATCGTGTATCCCGCGCACAACGCTGCACGTTCGGGTAATTCCGGGGTGTAGGTGATGCCGTGCGAGATGGCCGGTGACATGGCGACGACGACCCGACGGCCGCAGAAATTGCCCGCGTCCGAACTCACGACCGCGACGTCGCCGGTCTGGTCGATCGAGCGGACCGGTGCCCCGTAGCTGATCACGTCGCCGAGCGCGGCGGCCATCCGGAGGGGAATCAGCGCCGCGCCGCCGACGCACACCCGCTCCTGCGCGCCGCCACCGGTGCTGAGCAACCGACTGAAATACGATGGTTCACTTGTTGTTTCGTTGGTCGCCGCAGCGAAGTAGTTCAGCATGTAGAGCGCCGAGAATTCGTCGCCCTTCACCGAGAGCGCGGCCGAGGCCGCGAGGTCGAGCACCATGCGCGCGGTCGCCACGTCGGTGCGCTGTTCGACCCACTGGCGCCACGTGATCGCATCCCACTCCGCGGCGCGCGGATGCCGCCATGGCTCACCAACCGGGAACCCCGCACAGATGGACTCGATCTCGGCGATCACCGGGAGCGCGGCCAGCGCGCCGAGATCGGCGGGCAGGCCCGGCTGCGCCGGAAACAGACTGCGGTACCCGTTGTTCCAGAACACGCTGGAACCTTCGTTGTAGGTGGGCATTTGTGCCACACCGTATTCGCGCGCCAGCTCGTCGATCTTGTCCTGCGTCGGTCCGATGAACTCGGCGCCGGCGTCGGTGTCGATGCCGAGACGCGCGGTCGGATGGTTGTGAATCCGACCGCCGGCCCGATCGCGCGCTTCGAGTACTTTCACCGATCTGCCGGCCTCCACCAGCGCCTTGGCGGCCGACAGCCCCGAGATCCCGGCTCCGATAATGACGACGTCGTATATCCCGTCCTGGTCCGGTCCGCGCGATGGCGTCGCCACCGCGGGCGCTGCCAGGTTCGGCGCGGCCAAGGCCAGCGCCGCGGATGCTCCGACACCGATCAGGAAGGTACGGCGCCCGACCGCCCCCGATTGTGCATTCGTCATCGACCGTTCCCCACCCTTCTTGGACAATTGCCCAATTGCGTGAATCCTGCTATCCGAGCCGGCGTCCCGCAACCGGTACTTTCGCGCAGCAGTCGTGCCGGCGGGTGCGGTTTGGCACGATTCCTTCCATGAGCACCACACGTCGGGCGCGTTTGCAGGCGCTGCCGGAACGCGCTTCGGTCTCCCAGCTCGAGCTCTACTTCGACCTGGTTTTCGTCTTCGCGCTCACCCAGGTCACCGATCTACTTGTGCAGACCACCGCACTGAACGTGCTGCGCGCGGTGCTCGTTCTCGGCGTGATGTGGTGGGCATGGGTCGGCTACTCGTGGCTGGGCAATGTGGTGCGCGCCGACGAGGGCGTGATGCGGGTGGTGATGTTCACCGCGACGGCGGTGACGTTCATCCTCGCCCTCACCATCCCGGAGGCATTCGAAGATCTACCCGGCGAGCTGTCCGGACCGGTCGTGTTCGCGGTCGGGTACTTCGTGGGCAGATCGATCCACCTCGGCACGTTCGTTGTGATCAGCAGGGGTGACCCGCAGCTGCGCCGACAGCTGGTGCGCTGGGTGCCATCGGTGCTGCTTGGCACGGTGTTCCTGCTGATCGCCTCGCAGACGGAGGGCTGGACCCAGATAGCCTTCTGGATCGCTGCGCTGGTCGGCGACTACGTCGGCACGCTGCTCGCCGGGCTGGACTGGCGGCTGCGCTCGCCGAGCCATTTCGCCGAACGGCACGGCCTGATCATCATCGTCGCGATCGGCGAATCGATCGTCTCGATCGGCATCGGCGTCACGCACCTACCGATCTCCTGGCCGATCATCACCGCCTCACTGCTGGGCCTGACCGTTTCCGCGTTGCTCTGGTGGTCGTATTTCGACACGGCCGCGCTTGCCGTCGAGCATGCGCTATCCGATGCGGACGAGCGGCGGCAGATCCAGATCGCGCAGCGCTGCTACACCTTCGCGCACCTGCCGATGGTGATCGGCATTGTCATGGTGTCTCTGGGTTTGAAGAAGGTGCTCAACTACGCCGGCGACGAGACCCACCACACGTTGAGCGACGCCCTGTACGGCGTCCCGCTTTTCTGCCTCTACGGCGGCGCGGCGGTTTTCGTGCTCGCGTTGGTCTACTCGAAGTGGTTCGCGACGCACGAACTCGGCATCGTCCGACTCGTGCTCGCGGCGCTCATCATCGCGTTGATCCCGCTCGCCGCGGCGCTGCCCGCAATCGCGTCCCTGGCCTTACTGGTCGCAGTGCTCGTCACGCTGATCGGATATGAAACGTGGCGGTACTACGAGTCGCGCGACGAGATCCGGCACGGCGAACACGATCCCGCGCACGACTAGACCGGGCGGAACTTCGCCTCGACCCGGTGGATCCGCGGATCGTCTGCCGGGATGTGAAAGTCCTCGATCACCCGCACCGTCATCAGCCGTCGGCCGAATACGCCCGCATCGAGCAGGTACTCGGTGTGCACGGACTCGCCGTCCAGCCGCGCCTCGACCTCGCGCACGCCGAGGATCACCCGGTACTGCGGGCCACGGGACAGGCTGCGGCGCAGATGGTCTCCCGAGCGACCCGTCTTGACGCCCAGTTCGTAGCGCACGGCATTCGGCGCAAACGACACCGATGCACCGTCGTGCGATACCAGTGCGTCGATATAGGCGCGGGCCACCGCGATCCGGTCGGTCATCGCTGCGTCTCATTCATCACACGACGATAGGGAATGCCCGCTCAGCGGAACCGCTCGGCCTCGTCCGGGGTCAGGATCCCGACCACGTGCAGCGGCGCCATTGGGCCTTCCTTGTCGTATTTGCCCTGCACCGTCGCCCGGATCTGGTCGATGTTCTCGCGCAGCAGGTCCGAGACGAGCTCGTCGGTGCGCGCGTCGTCGAGCACCTCGAAGACGATCCGGAACACGGTGTCGGCCACGAGCCGAACGATGTCGTCGTGGAACGGCAGGTACCGCAGCTTGCCGGTCGTCGGGTCCTCCCGGATGCGTTCGAGGATCATGGCGTCGAGTTCGCTCTGGTTCTCGCGCAGCGCAGCCGCGATGTTGCGCGTGTAGTGGCCGGTCTGGAGCACGGCCGCGACCTCATCGAGCACGGCGATCGTGATCGGGCGCTTGACAACCTCGACGACCGACGTCGTCACCCGCGAGATCACGGCGTTGGTGACCTGATCGCCGATCGCGCGGTCCGCGCTCCGAGCGAGCCTGGACGCGATCACCACCACCCGCAGCAGCCGCAGCGACCGCACCCACGGCACTGCGACCGGGATCATGCCGATGACCTCGTACCAGTAGACGATCGGAAACTTCCAGTTCCAGCCCACATGCCGCCAGCGCCAAAGGAACTCGGCTGCGAAGATCGCGCACACGACGTAATCGATCCGGAAGATCAGCTGCTCGGTCCGTTCCGGCACGGTCCAGAACGTGATCCACACCAGATAGCCCGTCGACACCAACGCGAGCGCCAGCATCACCCAATCCAGCACCGTCACCGGTGGTCTGCTCGGGTAGTGCCTGCTCGGGCGGGCACCAGGCTCGGTCATAAGCAATTGTCTACTCTGCGGACTGCGCAGTTCGCCTGCTATTGACCGCCCGTGTAAAGTGCCTGGCATGCAGCGGGCGCTCCTTCTTTGCGGCCGCGGCGGGGTCTGATCAGACCGGCTTCCCGCCGCGGGCCCTTAACGCTGTCTCCAGCGTCGCGCCGGTCGAAGTCGACCAGGGCCAACAGCCCTAAGAACACGTTCGGAGTTACCAGCCATGTCTCCCGCCGACGCCTTCACCTCCGGTTCGCGCACGATCACCCCGCCGAGCCGATCCGCTCCCGAGGACCAGCCCATCTGGAACCCCCAGAAGAACTCCTCGATGCCGACCTACCGGTACCTGCCGTTCGCCGAAGAGGTCGAGCAGATCTCCGTGCCCGACCGCACCTGGCCGGACAAGATCATCGACCGCGCCCCCGGGTGGTGTGCCGTCGACCTTCGTGACGGCAACCAGGCCCTGATCGATCCGATGAGCCCGGCCCGCAAGCGCCGCATGTTCGACCTGCTCGTCCGGATGGGCTACAAGGAGATCGAGGTCGGCTTCCCGTCCGCGAGCCAGACCGACTTCGACTTCGTCCGCGAGATCATCGAAGAGAACGCGATCCCCGACGACGTGACCATCCAGGTACTGACGCAGTGCCGTCCGGAGCTGATCGAGCGCACCTTCCTCGCGTGCGACGGTGCGCCGAACGTCATCGTGCACTTCTATAACTCGACCTCGATCCTGCAGCGGCGAGTCGTGTTCCGGGCGGACAAGGACGTGATCAAGAAGATCGCGACCGAGGCCGCGCACATGTGCCTGCACGAGCAGCGGAAGTACCCGGACACCAACTGGCGCTACGAGTACTCCCCGGAGTCCTACACCGGCACCGAGTTGTCGTTTGCCAAGGACGTCTGCGACGCGGTGGTCGAGATCATCGACCCGACGCCCGAGCGTCCGATCATCATCAACCTGCCCGCGACCGTCGAGATGGCGACGCCGAACGTGTATGCCGACTCGATCGAGTGGATGAGCCGGAACCTGAACCGGCGCGACTCCATCGTGCTGTCGCTGCATCCGCACAACGATCGTGGCACCGCCGTCGCCGCCGCCGAGCTGGGCTACCAGGCCGGCGCCGACCGCATCGAAGGCTGCCTGTTCGGCAACGGTGAGCGCACCGGCAACGTCTGCCTGGTCACGCTCGGCATGAATCTGTTCTCCCGCGGCGTCGACCCGCAGATCGACTTCTCCGACATCGACGAAATCCGCCGCACCGTCGAGTACTGCAATCAGCTGCCGGTACACGAGCGCCACCCCTACGGCGGCGACCTGGTCTACACCGCCTTCTCGGGCAGCCACCAGGACGCCATCAACAAGGGCTTCGACGTGATGAAGGTCGACGCCGATGACGCGAACACCAGCATCGACAACATGCGCTGGCAGGTCCCATACCTGCCGATCGACCCCAAGGACGTGGGCCGCACCTACGAGGCCGTGATCCGGGTGAACTCGCAGTCCGGCAAGGGCGGCGTTGCGTACATCATGAAGACCGATCACGGTTTGGTCTTGCCGCGCCGGCTGCAGATCGAGTTTTCCCAGGCCGTCCAGAAGCTGACCGACGGCGAGGGCGGCGAGGTCAGCGCGAAGGCGATGTGGGATGTCTTCGCGCAGGAGTACCTGAACCCGATCACGCCGCTGGAGCGGATGCGGCAACAGGTGACCGCGTCGGAGACCGACTGCGGCGTGGACTCGATCACCGCCGTGGTGAAGGTCGACGGCGTGGAGCGCGAGATCTCCGGTTCCGGCGACGGCCCGCTCTCCGCGTTCGTGGACGCGTTGGCCACCGTCGACTACGACGTGCGCGTGCTGGACTACAGCGAGCACGCGATGACCGCAGGCGCCGATGCGCAGGCCGCCGCCTATGTGGAGTGCGCCATCGGGAACACCCTGGTGTGGGGCGTCGGCATCGCGCCCTCGATCACCACTGCATCGCTGCGCGCCGTGGTCTCCGCAGTCAATCGCGCAAACCGCTGAACACTACACCCCTGAAGATGTGTGTCAGCCGTGATCTGGCGCACATCTTTTGGTGGGCGGTTCATCCCCCGCTACGACGAGTTTGGTGGAATAGTTTGTCCCGACAATCAGCCTTGGCTTGAACGGAGCAAACGCGCATGTGGGACTCGTTCTGGGATTTCATCTGGTACACGTTGGTGATCTTCGCCTTCGTGGCGTATCTGATGATCTTGTTCTGGATCCTTACCGACCTGTTCCGCGACCATAAGTTGTCGGGATGGCTGAAGGCGGTGTGGATCGTCTTCTTGATTCTCGTGCCCTGGTTGACCGCGCTGGTTTACCTCATCGCACGTGGTAATGGCATGACACAGCGCAATCTCGAAGCCCAGCAAGTGGCGAAAGCGCAGGCCGACGAATACATCAAGTCCGTCGCTAGCGGGGGAGGCGGCAAGTCCGCGGCCGAGCAGATCTCGGACGCGAAAGCACTCCTCGATGCAGGCACGATCAACGACGCCGAATACGAGCAGTTGAAGGCAAAAGCACTCAGCTGAGTCGCGCAGGTTTTGCCCAATGGGCCACGGTCGAACCTCGGCCGTGGTCCGTTGGCGTTTGCGGCGCTTTTGCGCGAACGGTTGGTTTGCTGCAACCATGGCTGGTTGAGTAATCCGACGCCCGACGCCGCGAACCCGCGCGTCGGGCGCGACGCGTAACCGGCTCGCCAACCCGAGCCTGTTGGGGGATATCCGTGACCAGCGATAACTACGACCCGTCCGTGCCACCGTGGTTGCAGAACCGCGACGACGACGGCGGCAGTAGCGCGCCCGCCAACCCCGAACCCGAGCGCGATCGCGTAGGCCCGCCGCCGTTCGCGGAACCGCCGCAGCGCTACCCGAGCGGACCCGCCGAGCCGTACCGGCCCGCTGCCGCACCGCCGTATGGCCAGTCGACACCGCCGTATGGCCAGCCGGCACCGCCGTATGGCCAGTCGGCGCCGGCGCAGCCGGACTCGCCGCCGCGCCCCGAACCGCAGACCCGCGCCGAAATCACCTCGGACGGCAAGGTCGTGCGGGTGCCCTTCCAAGAGGACCCCGTCGCGGCCAAGTACCAGGCGCCGGCGCAGCCCGAGCACGACGACGCCGGCTACGACTGGGCGCCCGCGGACCCGAATCGGCACCCGGGCGGGCGGCCCGAGGAGATGCCGCAGTCGGTCGACGACCTGCAGCTGCTCAAGCGCGCGCGGCGCGCACCGAGCAGCGGTTGGCGTCGCGCCGTGCACAAGGCCTCCGGCGGAGCCATCAATCCCGGGGAGTCCCCGGCCGACCTGGACCATCGCGATCTCGTGGCCCGGGTCAACCAGCCGGTGTACGGCGACTACCGCATCGCCGTGCTTTCGCTCAAGGGCGGCGTCGGCAAGACCACGACCACGGTCGGACTCGGCTCCACCTTCGCATCTGTGCGCGGCGACCGGGTCATCGCGATCGACGCGAACCCCGACCTCGGCACGCTGGCGCACCGGGTGCCCCGACAAACCCGCTCGACGGTGCGCACATTGCTCGACCAGCCCAACATCGCCCGCTACTCGGATGTCCGCGCGCACACCTCGCAGGCGCCGAGCCGACTCGAGGTGCTGGCCAGCGAACAGGACCCCGCGGTCTCGGAGGCGTTCAGCGAAGCCGACTACCGGGCCGCGATCGCCGTCCTGCAGCAGTACTACAACATCATCCTGACCGACTGCGGCACCGGCCTGATGCACTCGGCGATGTCGGGTGTGCTGGACATGGCGAGTTCGCTCGTGCTGGTGACCTCGCCGGCGATCGACGGCGCCCGCAGCGCGTCCGCGACACTGGACTGGCTCGAGCACCACGGGCACGGCCACCTCGTCGAGCGCACCGTCGTCGTGGTGAACTCCTCGCGAGGCGGGGCGAACTCGGTCGATGTCAACCAGTTGCGCAAACTCTTCCTGGAACGGACCCGCGCGGTGCAGATCGTGCCGTTCGACGAGCACCTCGCCGAGGGCGCCGAAATCGACCTGGAACTGGTCGGCAAGCCGACCAGCCGAGCGCTGCTCGAACTGGCCGCGATGGTCGCCGACGATTTCGCACCCGCGGCCGGGCGGCATCACCAGCACTGACCCGGGCGCGGCGAACTTGTCGGTGCTCGCCGATAGACTTCGAGACATGCTGGGGGCATCGATACTGCGGAGGCGTTGGACGCGCTCGACGCTGCGCTATCGGTGGTCGGAAGTATCGATTTCGACGCGATAAGCAGCGCGGGCCGCCTGGTCGGCCTGCGCCGACTCGAGTCCGTGACCCGGGTGCCCTCGGGCATGGAATACGAAGTGCTGCAATCGTTCCGCGAGCATCGCACGCTCGACGAGTTCGGCGGCGAGAACACTCACCAGGTCGTGGCCGACGCGCTGCGGATTACTCGCGCCGAGGCGAAGAAACGCTTCGACACCGCCGAACAACTGGCCTCGCGCTCCTCGTTCACCGGGGAACCGCTCGCGCCCGAGTTGCCCGCGACCGCGGCCGGAGTCCGCGCCGGCGTGCTCGGCGATCCGCACGTGCAGGTGATCCGCTCGTTCATCAAACACCTGCCGCACGCCATCGACACCGGCACCCGCGAGCAGGCCGAAGCCCAACTCGCCGGGTTCGCCGCCACGATGCGCCCCGACGAACTGCGCAAGATCGCCGACCGGCTCGCGGCCTACCTCAACCCGGATGGCGAGTTCGACGAGATCGACCGCGCCCGCAAAACGCGGGATCTGGCTCGGCAAGCAAGGCGTGGACGGAATGAGCAACCTGACCGGGCGCCTCGACCCCGAAGCACGGGCATATCTCGAGCCGATCTTCGACAAGCTCGCCGCACCCGGAAAATGCAACCCCGACGACGACGCGCCGGTCGTGGACGGGGACCCGACCGAGGAAGACGTGCGGGGCGATCACCGGTCACAAGGCCAGCGACAGCACGATGCGTTCAAGGCGATGTGCCCGTTCCCTGCTGGCCGCCGGCGAGCTGGGGCAGCATCGCGGCCTGCCGGTGACCGCGATCGTGTCCACCACGCTGCGGGATCTGCAGGATCTGGCCGGACACGCCGCGACCGCGGGTGGGTCGCTCTTGCCGATGCGCGATCTGGTCCGCATGGCCGCCCACGCCCACCATTACCTGTTCATTTTCGACGATGTCGAGGGTCGGGTCTGGAACCTGGGGCGGAGCAAGCGGATCGCCTCACCGGACCAGCGGATCGTGCTGCATGCCCGAGACATCGGTTGCAGCTTCCCGGGCCTGCAACCTGCCCGGCTACCGCGCCCAGGTCCACCACGTCCGCGAGTGGTCCGACTGCGGTGCGACCGACATCGAGAACCTGACCTTCGTCTGCCCGTCACATCACAAACTTGCCGGCCCGGGCGAGGACCAGTGGCACACCGAACCCGGCCCGCGCTCACGCACACTCTGGCACCCACCCGAGCATGTCGACCCACGACAACGCCCACGTCGCAACCACTTCCACCACCCAGCCGAGGTACTCACCCGCGACGGCGATCCACCCTGACGCGCCTTGGGCGAGCGGATTGGTTTCAATCAGTGATTGAAACACGGATTGAAACGTGTTCTACTCAACGTGTGCAGACAATGGACAACGCGGCTGTGCCGATCGGCGGCTCCGCCGCCACGCGTGCGCGACTGCTGACCGCGACCGAACGACTCCTGCTCGAACATGGCTATGAGCAGGTCTCGGTGCGCGCGATCTGCACCGCCGCGGGCGCGAACTCGGCCGCGGTGCACTATCACTTCGGCTCCAAGGACAATCTCGTGGCCGAGTTGCTGCAGGCTCGGCTCGGTCCGGTGTGGGCCGAACCGCTGACCGCGGTCGCGCCGGGTGTCACCACGGTGGCCCAGTGCGTGCGCATCATCGTGGCACCACTCGCCGATCTCGCCACCGATCCGGCCGGGCGGCTCTACCTGCATCTACTCGCCCGGATCGTGCTCGGCCGCCGGTCGGTGGCATGGAGCGAGCGCTGGTTCGGCCTGCAACCCTGGGAGGACGTGCTGCGCGCCGAACGTCCCGATCTCGATGGACGCGAGGCCGACCGCCGGTGGATGCTCGCCTTCGAACTGATCCTGCAGCAGTTCGGCGATCCCCTCGCCGGTGACCGGGTGCCGTCGGCGGACGCGGTCGACACACTGTGCGCATTCGTCACCGCGGGTCTGCTCGCCGGATCGGCGGGAAAGCGATGACCGATGTACTCGCCCCGACCACGCTCGGCCCGCTGCGGTTGCGCAACCGGGTGATCAAGGCCGCCACCTTCGAAGGCCGCACGCCAGACGCGCTGGTGACCGACGATCTCATCGAGTTCCACCGCGAAATGGCCGCCGGCGGGGTCGGCATGACGACCATGGCCTATTGCGCGGTCTCGCCCGAGGGACGGACCGACCGACACGCGGTATGGATGCGTCCCGAGGCTGTCCCCGGCCTGCGCCGACTCGCCGACGCGGTACACGCCGAGGGTGCCGCGATGAGCGCACAGCTCGGGCACGCGGGCCCGGTGGCGAACGCGGCGTCGAATCGAGCGAAGGCATATTCGGCGGGCTACATGTTCAACCCGCTCGGCATGCGGCTCACGCGCAAGGCGAAGGAGTCCGATATCGCCCGCATCGTCGCCGCACACGCGGATGCCGCGCGGCACGCCGAGGCGGCCGGATTCGATTGCGTGGAACTGCATTTCGGGCACAACTACCTGATCAGCGCGTTCCTCAGCCCCGCGCTCAACCACCGCAGGGACGGCTATGGCGGCAGCCTGGAAAACCGTGCCCGGGTCGCCCGCCAGGTGGCGCGGGCAGTCCGCGACGCGGTGGGCGGACGATTGGCGATCACCGCGAAACTGAACATGACCGACGGCTACCGCGGCGGCCTTACCGTTGCCGACAGCGTCGAGGTCGCGCGTCTGCTCGAGGCCGACGGCACGCTCGACGCGCTCGAGCTCACTGCAGGCAGTTCACTGATGAACCCGATGTACCTGTTCCACGGCGACGCCCCGCGGCGCGAGTTCGCCGCTGCGCTGCCGATCCCGCAGCGCTGGGGGATGCGGCTGATCGCAAATAAGTTCCTGCGCGAATACCCTTACCACCCTGGCTATTTGCTCGATCATGCACGCGCGTTTCGCACGGCGCTCGACATGCCGCTGATCCTGCTCGGCGGAATCACCGACCGCGAGTCGATGGACACCGCTATGGCGGAGGGCTTCGATTTCGTTGCGATGGGCCGCGCGCTGCTCAAGGAGCCGGACCTGATCAACCGGATCGCCGCCGACCCGACGACGCTGTCCACCTGCATCCACTGCAACAAATGCATGCCGACGATCTACACCCGGACACACTGCGTCTACGCCGAGCCGGCACCGCACGGCTGAACTGCCCGAACCCTGGCGGGAGACCCGTCCGGTGTGGCATGTTGAATATCGAACCAATCCGGCCGACTGCGGCGGCCGCTTCCCCGGACCCTTCGTCCTCGGTCCCATCGTCGGCAGTTCCGATCCGGAGCTCGATTCGCCGAGAGAGGAAACCCCCGCGATGAAGACCAAAGCCGCCGTACTGATCGGTGCGGGAAAGCCGTTCGAAATCACCGAGCTCGATCTCGACGGCCCCAAGGAAGGCGAGGTACTGATCAAATACGCCGCCGCCGGGCTCTGCCACTCCGACCTGCACCTGACCGACGGTGATCTACCGCCCCGCTACCCGATGGTCGGCGGGCACGAGGGCTCGGGTGTCATCGAAGATGTCGGTCCGGGCGTCACGAAGGTGAAGCCGGGCGATCATGTGGTCTGCAGCTTCATCCCGAACTGCGGCACCTGCCGTTACTGCTCCACCGGGAGGCAGTCGCTCTGCGATATGGGCGCGACGATTCTGGAAGGCATGCTGCCGGACGGCACCTTCCGATTCCACAGTGGTGGAGAGGATTTCGGTGGAATGTGCATGCTCGGCACCTTCTCCGAACGCTCGACCATTTCGCAGCACTCGGTGGTGAAGGTGGACGACTGGCTCCCATTGGACAAGGCGGTGCTGGTCGGCTGCGGCGTGCCGACGGGCTGGGGATCGGCGGTCTACACCGGTGGCGTGCACCCCGGGGACACCGTCGTCATCTACGGCATCGGCGGTATCGGTATCAACTCCGTGCAGGGTGCTATCCATGCCGGGGCGAAGTACGTCGTCGTGGTGGATCCGGTTGCCTTCAAACGGGATACCGCACTGTCCTTCGGCGCCAGCCATGCTTTCGCGGATGCCGCGGCGGCCCAGGAGAAGATCACCGAACTCACCTGGGGCCAGGGCGCCGACGTGGCCATCGTGACCGTCGGAACCGTCGAAGAGGAGGTCGTCTCGGCGTCGATCGCGGCGATCGGCAAAGGCGGCACGGTGGTGCTGACCGGCCTCGCCAGCCCGGAGAAGTTCACCGTGCACTGGCCGGGTATCGATCTGACGCTCAACGAGAAGACCATCAAGGGCAGCCTGTTCGGCTCCGCGAACCCGCAGTACGACATCGTCCGGTTGCTGCGCCTCTACGACGCCGGTCAGCTCAAGCTCGACGAGCTGGTCACCACCACCTACACGCTCGAGCAGGTCAACGAGGGTTACCAGGATCTACGGGACGGCAAGAACATTCGCGGGGTGATTCTGCACGACAACTGAACTGCGAAGACCCCTCGGCGTCACTCCGCGGCGATGTCCGAGGGGTGCGTTGCCAGCGGCGTCACCGCGATGTCCATATACGGAAACAGCGGCAGCCCGGAGAGGATGGTGTGCAGTTCGTCGTGCGACTCGACATCGAAAATCGAATAGTTCGAGTACTCCCCGACGATTCGCCAGATATGCGGCCACTTCCCGGCCCGTTGCAGCTGCTGCGAGTACGCCTTCTCCCGCGCGACGGTCTCGGCCCGGGTCTCCGGGTCGAGATCGTGCGGGATACGGACGTCCATCCGTACGTGGTAGAGCATCAGCTCTCCGGATCGAGCACGAAGCCGTAGTCGATCGTGTAGCCGCCCTTCTCGGCGGGCTTCGGATCGAGGATCAGCTCCGGCTTGACCGCATCGGCGACATCGTCGTCATTGTGCGCGTCGCCCGGGAAATACAGCTGGGCAGTGAGCAATTCGTGGCCGGGGGCGGACACCTTCACGTGCAGGTGCGCCGGACGCCACGGATGCCAGCCGGCCGCCGAGATCAGCTTGCCGCAGGACCCGTCGGTCGGGATCATGTAGGGCGCCGGGCGGATCGTGGTGATCTCGAACTTGCCGTCCGCATCGGTGGAGAAGGTGCCGCGCAGATTCCACTCGGGGATGTCGGGGGCGAACTGCGAGTAGAAGCCGTCGTTGTCGGCGTGCCACAGTTCGACCTTGCCCGCCAACGGCTTTCCGTCGGTGGAGGTGATCCGGCCGGTCCACACCAGCGGGTCGCCGTCCTCGTTGTCGCGCATCGGGATCGTGCCAGTCGCGCCCTGCTCCGGTGCGTCGGGCGCGTAGTACGGACCCTCGATGGTGCCCTTGTTGCCCGTGCGGTGCGAGGTGTTGACCTCCTCGACCACGTGCTCGACCCACACGTCGAGGAACAGCGGCCACTCGCCGTCTTCGCCGACCTGGATCAGCCACGCCTTGAGCGCGTTGTACTCGTCGTAGCTGACGTTGTGCTTGCGAATGGTCGAGTGCACCGCCGCGAGCACCTCGCGAGCGAGAGTGTTCACGCGCTCCGGCGGGGTGTCCTTGACGGCCTCGAACGGCGACTTGTCGGCGTGGAAGCGCTCGGTCGCGGACGCGCCGGACGCTGCGGCGGTGGCTTCGGTGGGATGTTCCATCGTGGTCATTGCGTTCTCCTTGATTGTTCTTTCCTCGCAAGGCTGTTGACGAGGGAGGGAGCTGTACGGGGATCGCTCAGCGGTCGCTTCGGTAGCGGGTGAGCTTGTCGGGATCCACCCGGATACCGATTCCGGCGCCGGGTGGACGGTGCAGATATCCGTTGCGGATCTGCAGCGGTTCGGTGAGCAGGTCGTCGCTCATGTCGAGGAAGTTGGACAGTTCGCCCGCCCGGCGTGAGGTGAGCGCGTAGGCCGAGCCGAACGCGAGGGTGCACGCCGTGCCGATCTGCCCGTCGATCTGGTTGCCCATCACCACTTCGAGCCCCATCCCCTCGGCCAGGTGGTGGATGCGCTGCGAATCGGTGAACCCGGTCCGCGCGGTTTTGATGCTGATCGCGGTTGCCGCGCCGGCGAGCACCTCACGGGTCACGTCCGCGGCGGTCGGCACCGACTCGTCGGCGATGAACGGAATGTCGAGCTTCTGCACGAGCCAGCGGCGGCCGAGCACATCATCGGCGGGACACAACTCCTCGGCGAAAAGCAGGTCGAGATCGGCCATCTCGGCCATCGCGCGCTGCGACTCCGACGCCGTCCAGCCGCGGTTGCCATCGACGTAGAGCTCGACCTCGCTGCCGAAGCGTTCGCGCAGCGCCCGCACCACCGCGGTGTCCAGGGTGACCGGCCTGCGACCGACCTTCACCTTGAAGGTGCTGATGCCGAAGGTGTCTCGCATCCGCTCGGCGTCGGCGACCATCTTGTCCGGGGTGTCGAAGCCGAGCATGTGGCTGACCCGCAACCGGTCGGTGAATCCACCGAGCAGATCGGCGACCGGCAATTCGAGCGTCTGCCCGAGCGCGTCCCAGATCGCCATGTCGATGGCCGCTTTGGCGGTCGGATTGCCGATGGTCCGGGCGAGCCGGCCGCGCACCACTTCGCGTTCGAGCAGCGGCAGGCCGACCACCTGCGCGGTGAACACGTCTTCGATCACCGCGACGATGCCGCGCTGAGTCTCGCCGTAGGTGAACGGACGGGCAGGCGCCTCGGCGATGCCCACGATGCCGTCGTCGGTATGCACCCGCACCAGTACGTGTTCGGCGACGGCCACCTCGCCGGAGGCGAACTTCAGCGGTTTCGAGTAGGGAATGGCGAACGGGATCGCCTCGACCCGGGTGATCTTCACAGCAAACCTCCAGAATGCAGCGGCGCGTCCGGCAGGTTCGCCGAGATCGCTCCGGTTTCGAATGCGGCGGCCACGACGGCGACCACGGCATCGACGACCGGGTTGTCGGTGTCGCGGCGCCAGGCCAGCGCAAGGTCGACGGTGCCCGCGTCGACGAGTTCGCGGACGACCAGGCCGTCGAGCGGGAGTGCGCGCACCGAACCGGGCACGACCGCGATGCCGAGGCCGGCGGTCACCAGCGCGAGCAGCACGGCGGTGCCCGCGGCGTCATGTTCGCGCTGCGGGGCGAAACCCGCCTCCCGGCAACTGCGGATGACCGCTTCGTTCACCGCTGAGTCGCGATTGCCGTACATCACGAACGGTTCGTTGCGCAGGTCGGTCATCGACACGACGGGTTCGACCGCCAACCGGTGATCGACCGGCACGGCGAGCACGAGCGGCTCGACGTCGATGGTGCGGATTTCGATGTCGTCGCCGATGGCCGGTGGGCGCAGCAACCCGATGTCGAGGGATCCGGTGCGCAGGCACTCGGACTGCTCGGGGGTCAGCATGTCGGCGCGAATATGCAGCGCAACGTCCGGCAGCTCACGCTTGACGACGCGCGCGATGCGCGGCAGATGGGAGAAGGCCGCGGTGCCGGTGAGGCCGACGCGCACGAGACCGCTGCGTCCGGCTGCGATGCGCCGCACCCCGCGCACTGCCTCGTCGACCTCGGTGAGGATGCGCCGCACCTCGCCGTACAGGTACTCGCCTGCGACCGTCGGGGTCACCTGCCGCGTGGTCCGGGTGAACAGCGCAACGTCGAGTTCGGTTTCGAGCTGGCGAATCGCATACGAGAGCGCCGGCTGGGCCACGTGCAACTGTGCGGCCGCCCGCCCGAAATGGCAGGTCTCGGCCACCGCTGCGAAGTAGCGAAGGTGACGAAGCTCCATGAGGTGTCTGCACTCTCTGCACTAGTGGGTGTCCGCCGTACTGTGATCGGCGCCACGTGACAATCACGCTACGACCGAGATACATACATGACAAGGACATAGTTTCGCTCTATTGATCGATGCTCTTTATCAATAAGTGCCCAGGTCAGGACTGGCAATTCCCCTAGTGTGACGGCCGACACTGCGTGCGACGGTGCAATGAACGCATAAACCGGAGGAGATCCCATGACCACCGCACCCGCCCATCCGACACCGCTCCCCACCCACCTGGGCCACGTCTCGTCGGTGCTCTCCGACGCGGTGATCGACGACCGGCAGGCCGGCATCTACCGCGCCAACCGTCGAATCTTCACCGACCAGGAGATCTTCGAACTCGAGATGAAACACATCTTCGAGGGCAACTGGCTCTACCTGGCGCACGAGAGCCAGCTGCCGAACCCGGGCGACTACTTCACCACTTATATGGGCCGCCAGCCCGTGGTGATCACCCGGGACAAGCAGGGCGAGGTGCACCTGCTGATCAACGCCTGCGCGCACCGCGGCGCCATGATCTGCCGCCGCAAAACCGACAACCGGATGACGCTGACCTGCCCGTTCCACGGCTGGACGTTCCGCAACGACGGCACGCTGCTCAAGGTGAAAGACCCCGACGGCGCCGGCTACCCGGACACCTTCGACGTCAACGGGTCACACAACCTGACCAAGGTCGCCCGTTTCGAAAACTACCGCGGCTTCCTGTTCGGCAGCCTCAACCCCGACGTCACCACCCTCGCCGAGCACCTCGGCGACACCACCAAGATCATCGACATGCTCGTCGACCAGTCGCCCGAGGGCCTGGAGGTATTGCGCGGATCATCGAGCTACACCTACGACGGCAACTGGAAAGTGCAGGCCGAGAACGGCGCCGACGGCTACCACGTCACCGCGACGCACTGGAACTACGCGGCAACCACGTCCCGGCGCGGCACCGGTGAGTCGAAGAACGAAACCAAGGCGCTCGACGCGGGCGGCTGGGGCAAGTCGGGCGGGGGCTACTGGTCCTACCCGAACGGCCACCTCTGCCTGTGGACCTGGGCGGCCAACCCACAGGACCGTCCACTCTTCGACAAACTCGACCTGCTCAAGGAAAAGTTTGGCGACGCCAAGGGCGACTTCATGGTGCGCGGCTCGCGCAACCTGTGCCTCTACCCGAATGTCTATCTGATGGACCAGTTTTCGACGCAGATCCGGCACTTTCGCCCGATCGCACCGGACAAGACCGAAGTCACCATCTACTGCATCGCACCCAAAGGCGAAAGCGATACGGCACGCGCACACCGGATCCGGCAGTACGAGGACTTCTTCAACGCCTCCGGCATGGCCACACCCGACGACCTGGAGGAATTCCGGTCCTGCCAGTTGACCTTCCGGGCCGAGGCCGCGCCCTGGAACGACATGAGCCGCGGCGCGCAGCACTGGCTGTCCGGGCCGGACGAGGTCGCCGAGTCCCTCGATATGCACGGCGTGATCTCGGCCGGTGTCAAGAACGAGGACGAGGGGCTGTACCCGGTCCAGCACGGGTACTGGCTCGAGACCATGCAACACGCACTGGCCAGCGAAGAAAGCGCCGCCGGCGCAGAGGCAAGGAGCTGAACCGATGACCACCGCACAGCCCACCACGCCCGGCTCGGCCGATACCGTCGGCGGCAAGCTCATCACCCAGAACGTGATCGAGCAGTTTCTCTACCGCGAGGCCCGCTATCTCGACGATCGTGAATTCGAGAAATGGCTCGAGTGTTACGCCGACGACGTCGTCTACTGGATGCCGTCCTGGGACGACAACGACCGCCTCGTCGAGGATCCGCAGCGCGACATCTCGCTGATCTACTACGCCAACAAGGGTGGACTCGAGGACCGGGTGTTCCGTATCCGTACCGAACGCTCTTCGGCGACATCGCTACCCGAGCCCCGGACCAGCCACAACATCGCCAACGTCGAAGTGATCGAGCGCCGCGGCGACATCGTGGATATCCGGTTCAACTGGCACACCATGTATTTCCGCTACAAGACCATCGACCCGTATTACGGGACCTCGTTCTACACCATCGACTTCGCCGGTGACCAGCCGCTGATCCGGCGCAAGACGGTGGTCCTGAAGAACGACTACATCCACCACGTGGTGGATATCTACCACATCTGAGCGGGTGCCACATGACCATCACACACGATTTCGATATCCGTGAAAGCGACTCTGTTAAAACATCTTCCGATGAATCGAGTGGTGCTGCGCCGACGCACCAGATCGCGCTCGGCTTCGAGGACGGCGTCACCCGCTTCATCACCTGTCGTGAGGATCAGACCGTCGCCGACGCGTCCTATCGGCAGCGCATCAACATTCCGCTGGACTGCCGCGACGGTGCCTGCGGCACCTGCAAGGCGTTGTGCGAATCGGGCAGCTTCGACGGCGGCACCTACATCGAGGACGCGCTGTCCGACGACGAGGCCGCGTCCGGATACGTGCTGCCGTGTTCGATGAAGCCGCGTTCGGACCTCGTCCTGCAGATCGCGAGCACATCCGATATCGCCAAGACGCAGGCTGCCACCTGCACCGCCACCATCGTCGAATTGCAGCGCTTGTCCTCGACCACTGTCTCGCTCACGGTGGAGATTCCGAACCGGTCCGAATTGGCTTTCCTGCCCGGCCAGTACGTGAACATCGCGGTGCCCGGCACGGACGTCACCCGTTCGTACTCGTTCAGCAACGCACCCGACGAGCCGCAGCTGTCCTTCCTCGTCAAGCTGACCGAGGGCGGCGCGATGTCGACGTATCTGACCGAGCGCGCGGCGGTCGGCGACACGCTCGAGTTCACCGGTCCGCACGGCTCGTTCTTCCTGCGCGAGGCGGTCCGGCCGATCCTGTTGCTGGCCGGCGGAACGGGGCTCGCACCGATCCTGTCGATTCTGGGCAAGCTGCGCGCCGACGGGATCCGCCGCAAGGTCCATCTCATCTACGGCGTCAGCACCGACGAAGACCTGGTCGGCATCGACCGGATCGAAGAGATCGGCGCCGACCTGCCCGGATTCACCTGGAACCACTGCGTTTCCGACCCGGCGAGCACCGCGGCCAACAAGGGCTACGTGATGAGCCTGCTCGAACCCGGGCAGCTCTACGACGGCGATGTCGCGATCTACCTGTGCGGCCCACCGCCGATGGTGGAGGCCGTCCGCAAGCACGTCGGTGATGCCGGGATCGAACCGGTCGGGTTCTACTACGAGAAATTCGCGCTCGCCGCCGCTCCCGGCAAGCCGGAGCCGACCGAGGTCCCGCCCGCCGCGGACGCCACTCGGGTCCCGGCAGCACAAGCCCCGCCCGCCGAGGCTCCACCTGCCGTGGCCGTCGCCGACGACACCGCGCGGCTCATCGCCGGGCAGCACCTCTGGCCGGTGGACCCGGCGACGGCCGACCTGCCTGCCCGCGCCGTGCTCGACGACGACCTCGAATTGGTGTTCTCCCCCGCCCGGTCCATCGCCGGGCAGGAGCTGTTCGCGGCGGTCGCAGAACCAGCCGCGCCGGAACCCCGCGAGCCGGAAACGACCTCCACGATCGGCTCGCAGGGCTATCAGATCGGCGAGGAGCATCCGGCGATCCACGAGTCCGACGCCCTCTTCGAGGCACGCGCCGCGCTCGAACTCGGCGCGCTGGAGTTGACGCTCGGTCGGCTCAGCACCAGGCAGCTGGCCGGCTACCGACTGCTCGCGGACGCGACGGTCCCCTATGTCGACGGCGACCGCTTCGTCGACGCGGTCGAATACACCGAGACCAACGCCGCTTTCCACGACTATCTGTTCACCCTGACCGGCAACGACCATCTGCTCGAGGCGTACAAGGCGCTCGGGGTGAAGGGTCGCATGACCGATGTGCTGCGCAACGCGACGTGGTGCCATCCGCTGTGCGCCCAGGACCACGTGGACATCGTCACGGCGTTCGAGGCCGGTGACCGCACCGCCGCCCGCGCACTGATCGCCGCGCACGCCGACCGCTCGAAGCAAACCATGCGCCGGGCGATGGCCGATGCGGCGCAAGCGCGGCGACCGATGTTCGTGACGCCGGGCCGGTTCGCCGGCAAGGTCGTCGTCGTCACCGGCGCCGCCCAGGGTATCGGCGAGCGGGCGGCTCGACGGATCAGCGCCGAAGGTGGCCGGCTGGTGCTGGTCGACCGGTCGGATCTGGTGCGCGACTTGTCTTCCGAGCTGGGTGTCGGCGGCCCGGACGCGATCGCCGTGACGGCTGATCTCGAAACCTACAACGGCGCCACGGATGTGGTGCGCGAAGCGTTGTCGAAGTTCGGCCGGATCGACGTGCTGATCAACAACGTCGGTGGCGCGATCAACTTCAAACCGTTCACCGAGTTCACCGACGACCAGATCCGTGCGGAGATCGACCGTTCGCTGATGACCACGCTCTACGCCTGCCGGGCGGCGTTGCCGTCGATGGTGGAACGCGGCGCGGGCGTCATCGTCAACGTCTCGTCCGCCGCCACCCGCGGCATCCACCGGATTCCGTATTCGGCGGCGAAGGGCGGCATCAACGCGATCACCGCGTCGCTCGCCGTCGAGTACGCCGACGCCGGTATCCGGGTGGTCGCGACCGCACCCGGCGGCACCGAGGCGCCCCCACGCCGGATATCCCGTGGCACCCCGGCGCCGGCGAACGAGACCGAACAAGCGTGGTTCCAGGCGCATATCGACCAAACCATCGACTCGTCACTGCTGAAGCGCTACGGCACCCTGGACGAACAGGCCGCCGCGATCTGCTTCCTCGCCTCCGACGAGGCATCCTACATCACCGGGAGCGTCTTGCCGGTGGCCGGCGGCGATCCGGGCTGACGGGTCGATCTCCCGCCCTACCATGAGACGGGTGATCCGCGCGGCAGAGTGTGTGGGACGCGACGCCGAACTGGCCGCGCTCGCGCAGCACTGTGCGGCAGTCACCGACACGGGCGCTGCGTTCGTCATCGTCAGCGGCGACGCGGGGATCGGCAAGAGCGCGGTGGTGCACGCGCTGCTCGAATCGCACCGCAGCCGATACGGGAAGCCGAACGCGATGTGGGCGCGGGCTTTCGAGTGGGAGTCCGACCACGCCGGGGCGGTGCTGACGCAGCTGCTGCAGGGCGAGGTTGGGATCTCCGACGCCGAGGAGACGATCGCTGCTCGGGTGCCGGCCACCGATCCGCTGCTGCTCGTCGTGGACGATGCCGAGTTTGCCGACGACGCCACCCTCCGCGTGCTGATCGGACTCGTCGCGCGCCGGCGGGCGCTGCCGGTGCTGGTGGTGCTCGCCACGCGGACCGGACGCGCTCGCACGGATGTCCCCGCCGTAGCCGAGCTGCGCCTACGCGGCCTCGACACGACCGCGGTGGCGCAACTCGCGCACCACCATGGCCGGGCGCTGCACCCGGCCATGGCCGAACGGCTCGCCGCGCACACCGACGGAAACCCGGCCGCCGTCGTTGCCCTGCTCGACGAACTGCCCGCATCGGTGTGGTCGAACCCGGCGGCCGAACTGACCGCGCCGGCGTACGTCGTTGCCGACGTCCGGGATCGCCTCGACGGTGCCACGCCGGACGCCCGCGCGCTCATCGAGGCGCTCGCCATCCTCGACCAGGATGCGCCCGCCGCACTCATCGAACTGTCCGGTGTCGACGATCTTTTCGCCGCCATCGATCAGGCCGTCGACACGGGAATCGTGGTGCGGCCGGAGGCGGTGTCGCCCGCCGAGGTGCGACCCCGGCTGCGCAATCCAGTGGCGCGGGCGGCGGTGATCGGTCTGATGGGCGTGGCCGCGGCCGGCGCGGCGCACCGGCGCGCGGCCGATATCGTTGTCGACCCGGCACATCGGCTGCATCACCTCGTCGCCGCGACCTCGGCGGACGATCCAGCCCTCGCCGACGAACTCGACCGGCTGGCCCGCGCCCGCGGCGCCGACGGCGAGTGGAGCGAGGCCGCCCGGCTGTTCCGGCAGGCGAGCCGGCTCACGCCTGAAGTGTTGCTGCGCGACGAGCGGCTGACCCGGTCGGTGGACGCCTTGCTCGCCGCCGGGGACTGTGTCGGCGCGGGCGCGCTCGTTCCCGCCATCGAGAGCCTGCGCGAAACACCTTTGCGCAACGCCACTCTTGCCTATCTCGCGATTCTGCGTGGCCGCGCCGCCGAGGCCGGGCTCCGGCTCGACCGCGCGTGGGGCATCGTCAACGTGGAGCGGGATCCGGAGACCGCCGCGCTGATCGCGCAGCGCCTGGTGCTGCACTCCCTGGTCCGCTGCGACGGTGATGTGTTGGTGCACTGGGCCGACCGCGCCGTGGAGTTGGCCGGTTCCAGTTCACCCGCCGGGGTCGAGGCCGCCGCGATCCGTGGCCTGGGCGTGGCCTGGTCGGGACATCCGCGGGAGGCGTCGCGGACGTACGAGACGCTATCCGAGCGGGTCGGGCACGGCGCCCAGGCGCAGCGGTTCACCATGGGCCGCGGCTGGCTCGAACTCGGACTCGACGAGATCGATGCCGCACGAGCCAATTTGGAAGCCGCGATGTCGATGGCGCAGCTGGGCGGATCGGACCGGATCACGCTCTGGGCGTTGGCATGGTTGGCGCGGGTGCAGTTCGTGACCGGGGAATGGGATCGGGCGCTGCAAACGGCGGGCCAGGCGCTCGCTTTGGCCGGCAGACGCGGCATCACGATCGGCACACCGCTATTGGAATGGACGGTTGCACAGGTGCATACGCTGCGCGGCGATTGGACCGCGGCCGAGCGCGCGGTGCGCAGCGCGGACGCCGCGGGTGCCGACTACGCGATCATGGCGATCCCGGCGATGCTGGCCAAGGCGCAACTCGCCGAAGCCTCCGCCGATTACGCGAAGGTGGCCAGGACGCTCACCCCGCTGACCCGGATGGCCGAGCGCACACCGGGATTGGTCGAACCGGGATTCTGGCCGTGGGTGGATGTGCTCGCCAATGCGCTGGTGATCGAGGGGCGACTCGACGACGCCGACGAATTGCTGCGGCCACACGAGCAGCGGGCCGCCGAGCGCGAGCACCGGTCGGCACAAGCTCGCCTTGGCTACGCCAGGGGCCGGTTGCTCGGTGCGGCAGGCGACATTCCCGGTGCCCGCGAGAGTTTCGATGCCGCCATCGAGCTACTGGAAGGGCTGCCATTGCGCTACGACCTGGCCCGGATCAACTTTGCCTATGGGCAGACGTTGCGGCGTGCCGGTAAGCGCCGCGCGGCGGACGAGGTCATCGGCACCGCCCGCGAGCTGTATCTCTCGCTCGGGGCAACCACCTACGTGCAGCGCTGCGAACGCGAACTCAAGGCAGGCGGCATGCACACCCCGCGCGGCAGCAGTGACGACGTGGAACTGACACCCCAGGAGGAGGCTGTCGCCGTGTTGGTGGCCAACGGCATGTCCAACCGCGAGGTAGCCGCTGAGCTCTTCATCTCACCGAAGACCGTGCAGTACCACCTGACCCGGATCTATGCCAAGCTCGGGTTGCGATCGCGGTCGGAACTCGCCGCGGCGCGCCGCTGAGCCTCGCGGCGCCGATCGATCAGGGGTGCACCGGTTTTCGCTTCGACATCGGCGAAATCAACCTCGGGCGCGAGCTCGAGCACATCGAAGCCGGTGCCGTTGACATCGAAGACACCCAGATCGGTGATCACCCGCTGCACCACCGACTTGCCGGTGAGCGGCAGCGTGCACTCGGCGACGAGCTTCGGCTCGCCGCGCTTGTTGGCGTGCTCCATCAGCACAATCACGCTGGCCGCACCGTTCACCAGATCCATTGCGCCGCCGATGCCTTTGACCATGGCACCGGGCACCATCCAGTTCGCCAGGTCGCCGTTGCCCGCGACCTGCATACCGCCGAGGACCGCGACATCGACGTGGCCGCCGCGGATCATCGCGAAACTTGTTGCCGAATCGAAGAACGACGCCCCCGGCAGTACCGAGACGGTCTGCTTGCCCGCGTTGATCAGGTCGGGATCGACCTCGTCGTCGTAGGGGTAGGGTCCCACGCCGAGGATGCCGTTCTCGGCGTGCAGCGTGATGCCGGAGTCGGCCGTCAGGTAATCCGGGATCAGGGTGGGCAATCCGATGCCCAGGTTCACATAATCCCCGGCTCGCAGTTCCAGCGCCGCCCGCGCGGCCATCTCGTTCCGTGTCCAGCTCATGGTGGGGCTCCCTCTACTGGTGTGCGAGTTGTTCGGGACGCGCCCGTACGGTGCGCTGTTCGATTTCCTTGCGGGCGGCCTGCTCCGGGGTGAGCCCGACGATGCTCTTGACGAAGATGCCCGAGAGGTGGATCTCGTCGGGGGCCAATTCGCCGACCTCCACGACCTTCTCGGCCTCGACGATGGTCATCCGACCCGACATCGCCGCCGGTGGGTTGAAATTCTGTGCGGCGGCATGGAACTTGCAATTGCCCGCCTTGTCCACGACCGCTGCCCGGATCAGCGCGAAGTCGGTGACGATCGCCTCCTCGAGCACCATCTCCTTGCCGAAGAAGCGGCGGACCTCCTTCGGCGGTGAGGCGAGCGCGACGGTCCCGTCGGAGTTGTACCGCCATGGCAACCCACCCTCTGCGACCACCGTGCCCACTCCGGTAGGTGTGTAGAACGCACCGATGCCGCTGCCACCGGCGCGAAGTCGTTCGGCGAGCGTGCCCTGCGGGGTGAGCTCCACGGTCACCTCGCCGGCCAGAAACTGGCGGCCGAATTCCTTGTTCTCGCCGATGTAGGAGGCAATGACCTTGCGAATCTTGCGGGCCTCCAACAGCAGTCCGAGGCCGGCACCGTCGACACCGCAGTTGTTGGAGACGATGGTGAGATCACCGGCGCCCTGCTCGAGCAGCGCTTCGATGAGGAACCACGGGATACCGGCGAGACCGAATCCGCCGACCGCGAGGCTTGCGCCATCCGGGATCGCCGCCACCGCCGCGGCGGGCGAGGCGACGAGTTTGTCGACAGTCATTGCTGCTCCAGGTGAGTGCGGATCGCGGGGGTGATCGTCTGTGGCTGTTCGGCATTGGCCAGATGCCCGGAGTGCGGAACGACGAGCAGCCGGCCATTGACCACCGTGTCGGCGATCTCGGCGAGTTTTGCCGGCGGTGTCGCCACGTCGTCGGCGCCGGCGATCGCGAGCGTCGGCGCCTTGATGGTCGGCAGGTCGGGGCGCAGGTCCATGTCGGCGATCACAGCGCAGCACGAGGCGTATCCCTCCGGCGGTGTGGCGGCGACCATCTGTTCGTAGTACCGCTTACGATCCGGCTGTGCGGCAAGGTATTCCGCGGTGAACCAGCGCCCGACGACCGCTTCGGCGACCGCGGAGGTGCCGTGCGCGCGGACCGTGTCGGCCCGGTCGGTCCAGGCCGAAGACGGCGGCAACTGCGCACCCGTGCACAGCAGGACCATGCGGTTCACCCGGTGCGGATAGCAGGCGGCGGCCCGCATCGCCGTCATGCCGCCAAGCGAGAGACCAACGAGATGTGCGGACTCGATGCCGAGCCGGTCGAGCAGGGCGATCAGGTCGTCGGCGAGATCGTCGATCGAGTACGGGCCCGTCGGTACCGGCGACGCGCCGTGGCCGCGGGTGTCGTAGCGGACGACACGGAAACGTTCCTCCAGCGCTTCGAGCTGCGCGTCCCACATCCGGTGCGTCGAGCCGAGCGAATTGGACAGCACGACAACGGGTCCGTCGGCGCGGCCGGTGACGACCGCCGCGACGTCGACCGCGCTCATCGCACCGCCTCGAAGACCGCGGCGAGGCCCTGACCGCCGCCGATGCACATCGTCTCCAGCACGTATCGCGCATCACGGCGGCGCGCTTCGTAGGCTGCGGTCGCGAGGATGCGCGCACCGGTCGCACCGATCGGATGGCCGAGCGAGATGCCGGAACCATTGGGGTTAAGTCGATCATCGGCGGCGTCGAGTTTCCACTCGGCGAGCACCGCGAGCACCTGTGCTGCGAACGCCTCATTCAGCTCGATCAGGTCGATGTCGTCGAGCGTGAGTCCCGCGCGTTCGAGCGCCGCGGCCGTGGAGCCCACCGGCCCGAGTCCCATCGTGGCCGGGTCGCAACCCGATACGGCCCAGGAGCGCAGGGCCAGCAGCGGCGTCAGGCCGCGCCGCTCCGCCTCGTCGAGCGTGGTGACCACGCACATTGCCGCGCCGTCGTTCTGCCCTGAGGCGTTACCCGCAGTGACCGTCGCTTCCGGATCGAGTTTCTGCCGAACCGGCCGCAGCCCGTTCAGCTTGGCCAGGGTGAGGTCGGCGCGCGGATGTTCGTCGCGATCCACGGTGACATCGGGGCGTCCGCGCCGGCCGGGCACGGTCACCGGGACGAGTTCGTCGGCGAAGCGACCGGCCTCCTGGGCCGCGAGGGCGCGCCGATGCGATTCCAGCGCGAGTTCGTCCTGTTCGGCGCGGCTGATTCCGTAGCGGACGCGCAGGTTTTCGGCGGTCTCGATCATCCCGCCGGTGACCGGATGCGACGCACCGCCCGCAGTGGCCCGCGCTCGGTCCAGGCGGTCCATCAGTTCGATGCCACCCTGCTTCACCCCGGTGCGCAGCCCGAGGGCGTAGTGCTCGACGTTGGACATCGAGTCCGCGCCGCCTGCGATGACGAGCCGCGCGCCGCCCGTCGCGACGGCGGCGGCACCGATGAGCACCGCCTGCAACCCGGAGCCGCAGCGGCGGTCCACCTGCATGCCGGGCACGCCGGTACCGAGACCGGCATCGAGGGCGGCGATCCGGCCGAGCGCCGGCGATTCCCCGCTCGGGTAGCCCTGGCCGAGGATCACGTCGTCGACGTCGCCCTCGCGCAGGCCGGTGCGGTCGACGAGTTCGCGCAGCAGCGCGGTGGCGAGATCGGTGACCGTCAGCGATGCGAGCGCTCCCCCCATGCGCCCGACGGGGGTGCGCAGCGGTGTGCAGATGACAACAGGCGCGGAGGTGGTCATGCCTCCACGATATGAATGTGCAGCGATATTGAGAAGTATCCATTTGCCGCCTATTGATATGTACGTAATATCAATCCGCATGGAGCTCAGGCATCTGCGGTACTTCCGCGCGGTCGCCGAGGAACTTCATTTCGGCCGCGCCGCGGAGCGGCTGCACATTGCCCAGCCGCCGCTCTCCCAGCAGATTCGGCAGCTCGAGGGCGAACTTGGCATCGCCCTGCTCACCCGATCCACGCGACGAGTCGAGCTGACCCCTGCCGGCGAGGCCTATCTGTCGCGGACGGTGGCCATTCTCGACGCGGTGGATGCGGCCGGTGAGCAGGCACAGCGGATCGCCGAGGGACGACGTGGCCACCTCGCCATCGGGTGCGTCGGGTCGGCGACCTACTCGCTGCTGCCGACGCTCGTCCGCGCGCTGCGCGACGAGCTGCCCGACCTCGACGTGAGCGTGCGCGGCGAGATGCTCGCACCCGCACAGGTCGCGGCGCTCCGGTCCGGCGAGATCGGCCTTGCGCTGCTTCGACCGCCGCTGGCAACGACGGACCTGCGGATCGAATCGCTACGCCGGGACCGGCTGATCGTCGCGCTCCCCGACGGGCACCCCGGCGCCGCGGGGAAGACGATCGATATTGCCGCGCTGCGCGAGGCCGACTTCATTTCCTATGCGGGCCACGGTAGATCGGTGATGAACGGCGTGCTCGCCTCGGTATGCTCCCGCGCCGGTTTCGTCCCGCAGGTGCGCCACGAAGTCGAGGAAACCTCCACACTCGTCACGCTGGTCGCCGCCGGGCTCGGCGTCGCCGTGGTACCGGAACCCACCGCATCGCTCGGGATCGCGGGTGTGACCTACCTGCCGCTGCGCGGCGACACCCTGGACGTGGAGTTGGCCGCGGCATCGTTGGCCGCCGACGCTGCACCCGTCATCGAGCCGGTGCTCGACGTGCTGCGCCGGGTCGCGCGATCGGACGCCGACTGACCACCGTGCTCACTGCGCGGCAGCCGTCTCGGCAAGTGGCGCAACGGCTGCCGCGAACGCATCGAGCACCGCTGCGACCGCGAGCCGACGCTCGGCATGCGGGCGGGTGGCGAGCTCGTAGACCCGGCCGGCCCGCACGTCGGCCAGCGGAAGCACCACCAGTCGCGAGTCGGTGACCGCCCAGCGCGGCATCAGCGCGACCCCGCGGTTCGCCGCAACCAGACTCTCGATGACGCGGAAGTCATTGAGTCGTTGGGTGATCCGCGGCTGTACGCCGGTCACCGTGGCGATCGACAGCAGCACGTCGTCCACCGGGAACCCGCCGCGCACGCTGATCCAGTCCTCGTCGGCCAGTTCGGCAGGATGCACGGCCGCGTTGCCTGCGAGGCGATGCTGCGCGCCGACCACGACGTCGATCGGTTCGCGCAACAGGGTGCGCACCACGACGCGCGGATCGGGCCGTAACGGCGTGCGATCGTCGCGATGGGTGAGCACGACGTCGTAATCCGCGAGCAATTGCGACACCGCGGTGGGTGGGAGATCCTCATCGCTGGCCTGCACGCGTACCCGTGTTCCGTCGAGTGCGGACCGGTCCAGCGCGGCGAGCACATCGGGCAGCAGCAGAGCGGCCCCCGAGGGGAACAACGCGATGCGAACGACCCCGTGCGGGGCGTCGCGGTACAGCGCCATCTCCGCGTCGGCGCGGTCGAGCGCGGCCAGCACCTCGTCGGCACGCAGCACCAGCGCACGACCCGCGTCGGTGAGCCGGACCCGCCGCCCGTCGGGTTCGAGCAGTGCGACTCCGGCTTCCTTGGCGAGCACCTTGAGTTGCTGCGATACCGCCGAGGGTGTCATCGCCAGCGCCGATGCCGTCGCGGCGACCGTGCCGCGATCGGCGAGTTCATGCAGGACACGAAGCCGCTGAAGGTCGAACATTAAGTAATGCTACATATCGTGTGCAAAATTATTCGATTGTGCTCATCAATGAAGTGCCCGCACGATTGGCGGCGTGACCACTCGAGACCGGAACCTCGCCCTGCTCGTCGTGCTGCTCTGGGGACTGAATTTCCTGGCCATCCGCGCCGGGCTCGATCAGTTCCCCCCGTTCTTCTTCGCGGCACTGCGGTTTCTGGTCATCGCGATCCCGGTGGTCATCTTCGTGCCGCGCCCGCAGGTGCCGATGCGCTGGCTGATCCTCTACGGCGCGGGCTTCGGCGTCCTGCAGTTCGGGTTCCTGTTCGGCGCCATGAACGCGGGGATGCCGACCGGACTCGCCTCGCTCGTGCTGCAATCCTCGGCGCCGTTCACGGTGGCACTCGGGGCACTGCTGCTCGGCGAGCGGATCACCCCGACGCAACTGCTCGGTCTCGCCGTGGCCATCGCGGGCATGGCACTGATCGGCTGGGACCGTGCCGAGCACGCGACCCTGCTTCCCGTCGCGCTGACCCTGCTCGGCGGACTGGGCTGGGCGTTCGGCAACATCGGCTCCCGCCTGGCCGCCGCACCCAATCCGCTGCACCTCACGCTGTGGATGACCGTCGTGGCACCGCTGCCCATGCTCGCGCTCTCCGCCTCGACAGAGGGTCCGACCACCGGATGGCGCGCGCTCGCCGACGCGTTCGGGCCACACGGGTGGCCGGCGCTCGTCGGCCTGGCCTACATCGTGGTGTTCGGCACGATCGCGGGTTCGGGGATCTGGTGCGCACTGCTGAGCCGCTATCCTACCGGTCGGGTGGCGCCGTACTCGCTGCTCGTCCCGGTGGTCGGGATTACGGTGTCATGGCTGGTGCTGCACGAGAAGCCCAGTGTGACAACCATTCTTGGCGGTCTCGTCGTCATCGTCGGCGCGGCCGCGGCGACCGGGGTCCGGCTAATCCCCGCCCATCAGCAGCTCGAGCCGGTCGACGCCGATCTGCGTGAGATCGAATTCCTCGCTCGCGAACATGCGGTTCAGACGAATGAGCGGCATCGCCAGTAGCAATGTTGCCGTGAGGTCGTGAAAGTGCATGTTGCGCAACCGATACCCCATGCGCTCGGCGTAGCGGTCCAGGGTCTCGTCGCGACTCGGCGTCCCCGGTGTCGGCGCACGATCCGGGAACGGGCTGCTCACCCAGTCGGTGAGAAACATCCACGCCAGATCGCCGCCGGGGTCGCCGAGATAGGCGACCTCCCAGTCCAGCGCGGCCACCGGGGCGAGGTCGGCCGAGTACAGGACGTTCGACATTCGGCTGTCGCCCCAGCACACCGTCACCCGTTCGGGCACATAGAGATTACGTCGCAGCCAGTCGATCGCCCGGCCGAACGCGGGCGGCAGCGCTGCGCCGTCGCTTGCCCACGTGACTCCGTATTCCAGAAAGTTGACGAGACGCTCGGGCGGCGTCGTGCCGAACGCGCCGAGGTCGAGGAAGCCGAGCCGGTAGGCCGCCGGATCGAGCGCGTGCAGCGTGGTGACCAGGTCGACGCAGCCGTTCCACAGCGTGGCCCGGCCGGCCTCGTCGGCGTCGGCGAAGATCCCGGCCTGATGGTAGGGCGGCACGTCACTGACGCAGACGATGTCCTCGATGCGGCGCATCACGAAGTAGGGCGTGCCGAGCGGGGCCGGGTCGGTGTCGATCCAGAGCACCTCCGGCACCGGCATCGGCGAGGGCGCCAACCGTTGCATCGTGAGGAACTGGCGGCGCAGGTCGAAGTCCGGCAGCACGGCATGCTCGGGTGGCCGTCGAAACACCAGTGGCAGAGTTGTCGATCCGTCCGGGCCGGCAATACCCTCGACGTCGAAGAGGAATGTCTCGGTCGAGAACCCTTGCGGCGCAGGACGCCAGGCGGCGATCCGGGCGCTCTGGGCGCCGGGGATCCGGGTGCGTACGATCGGCTCCAGCGCAGCCGGCAGATCTGCGACAGCTACTCGACCGACGGCGGGCGGCACCTCGCTCACCACCCCGTGTAGCCGTAGCGCGGATATGCGCCCATGAACACCATTTCGACCAGGCCATGCCCCACCTTGCCGTCCATCCGCACCTCGCACAGGGTCTCGCTGAGGAAGGACACCGGCCGGATCGCGTCGAGATCGGTGGTGTCGATGCCGAATCCGTCGAGAAATGTCGGTCCGCGCCAGTAGCCGGAGGCGTAGCCGTTGAACTCTTGATACCCGGCCAGTCCCGGCCAGAAATCACAGAGCGGTGTGACCTCGATGGTGCTGCGGCTACGGTCGCCGCGCAGGATCGTAAAGCTGCCGCCGCTGATCACGCGCTGCTCGGCGCGGAATTTCAGGTCGTGCTCCACGTCGATGATCGTGCCGTGCGCGCGACCGGTGTCCGTGGGGTAGAGCAACTCGCCCTCGAATTGCCAACGCTCACCGTTGCTGTGCTCGCGCTGCGCGAAATGCACCAGTTCGTCGTCGAATTCGAAGATGCCCATGTAGTAGAGAACGCCGTCCGGTATCTCGGACGGCTGCATCTCGGTGCCCTCGGGCAGGCTCCCGCCGCCCGGACCGTTGCGGATACCCCAGGAGTGATCCCTACCGAACCACCAACGGTCCGAATCGATTTCGATGCGTTCGCCGTCGATCTCGAGCCAGCCCTCGAGCACCCCATTCTGATAGAACCGGCGTGCGTCCTCACTGACCCGGCCGCGGCTGCGATGGAACGCCGGGGTCTGCTCGTAAGTGGGGAACCGGCCGCGTAGCCGCAGGTCCAAGCTCAGTCCCTGCTCGTTCGGTTCGAGGACGGCGCGTACGGTCTGCAGCGGCTCCTCGATGGAGTAGGTGTACGGGCCCACCGTATAGGCGCCGAGCGGTCCGGCGGACGCGTCGAGTTCGGTCGACATCCGTACCACCCTGGTCGCACCGCTGCGTTTGGTGACCATGACGTAGGCATCCATCACGTTGCGGTTCGGGAACCGGGCGAGTCCGGTCATCACGTTGATCTCGCCGGACTTGTCGAAGCCGTACATGACGATGCGCTCGACCCAACGCAGATCGCTCTGCGACACGTGGTCGAACGTCGTCGGTAGCTGGTGGCTGAGCAATTCGTCGTGGGGTGTGAGCATACTTTCGTTATATGGTGAAACGTAACTAAAGGCAAGAGTTGTGAGAGGTTGATTGCCGTGACCACAACGGCGAGCCCGATCGGCCGGCCTCGCGACCCCGCGAAGGACGCCGCCGTGCTCGCCGCCGCTCGTGAGCTCCTGGTCGAGGCCGGTTTCGCGGGAACGACGGTGGTTGCCGTCGCCCGCCGTGCGCGGGTCGGGGCCCCGACGATCTATCGCCGCTGGGCAACCAGGGAAGCCCTCATCGAGGACGCCGCATTCGGTCATCCGCAGCCGGCGGCCATGCCCGAGCCGACCGGTGACCTGCATAACGACCTGCTTGGCTGGACGCGGGCGTTCCTCGGCTGGCTGGCCGATCCGGTCACCCGGGCTGCCCTGCCCGGCTTGCTCGCCGCCTATCACCGCGACGACGAGCTCTACGAACGCCTGGTGCTGCGGTCCGAGCAGGACGTGCGAGCGCTGCTCACGGGCGTACTCGCGCGTGCCCTACCCGGCCTCGCGCCGCCCGAACTCCAGCGCCGCTCAACCGCCGTCTTCGACTTCCTCGTCGCCTCCACCGCCGTCCGCGCCATGACCCGTGGACTCACCGACGCCGAAAGCTATTGTGCAACAACGACTCGGTCGCTGACAGTGCTGGCCGTGGGGGCGTGGGACTGACGCAGGTCACGGCGGATCGTCCCCGGAATCTCCGACGAGAATCTCGCTGGGGTGGTGGAACCTGTTGATACGTGGGCGTTGTCGCGGATCCACGTGGCACGGCGGGGTCCACGCGGTCCTGCCGCGGCGGCTCTCGTGGGAATGCCACCGGTCTGCGCCTGGGCCGGCGAGTTTGTGGTGTTCGGGGCAGACGAGGGTTAGGTTGTCGATGTCGGTCGCGCCACCGTGTGCCCATTCGCGGACGTGGTGGGCCTCGGCCAGGTAGCCCGGCACGTTGCAGCCGGGGAACGAGCAACCGACGTCGCGGGCGTGCAGCACGATCCGCTGATCCGGCGATGCGATCCGCTTGGACCGCGCCAGGTGCACCATGCGGCCCTCGACATCGAAGGCCACCAGATAGTGAAAAGCGTGGGCGGCCATGCGGATCAGATCCCGAATCGGGACCATCGATCCGCCCGCCGTCGCGGCCGGCCCGGCAAGATCGGTCAGCTCACCCAAAGTCGTCGAGACGATCGCAGTGACCGGCAGTCCGCGATGCTGACCCAGTTCACCGGACGCCAGGAGGGCGCGGCACATGGCCTTCAGGGCGTCGTGCTGCCGCTGCCCCATCGAGCGGGTATCACGCTTGGCGTCATCCTCGTTCGGCTCACCGTCGACCACTGGCGACGCGTCCGCCGGATTGCACATCCCGGGCGCTGCGAGTTTGGCCAGGATCGGTTCCAGGTACGCCCGCGTCTCCGGATCGATCCACCCCGTCAGGTTGCTCATCAGATCCGCGCCCTGCTTGCCCAGCCAGATCCCGCGCTTGCGGGCGCGATCCTCGTCGGAGAACTCCCCATCCGGGTTCAGGTAGGCCGCGAGCCGCTCGGCGACCTTCTTCAACTCGTCGGGTCGCATCGTGGCGGCGAACGCGGCGAGCTGGGCTTCGGCCTGCTCCCTCGTTCCCGCATCGACCGCCACCGGCAGGTGTTGCAGAAACGACCGGATCACCTGCACATGCCCGTCACCGAGCACGCCCTCCCGTACGGCGGCGGCAGTGGCGGGTAGCTCCGGTTCCAGCGGCTCGCCGGTGAAGGAGGACCGAGTCGCGAGCTGTTCAGCAGTATTGAACCGCCGCTTCGCCTCAGTCCGGTTGATCCGCAACGCATCCGCCACCACCTGATGCGAATGCTCGCCACCGAAATCGTCGGGGATTCGCTGCTCCCGCAAGCGGCACAGCACCTCGTGGCCCACACCCGACTGCTTTCGGGCCACCGACTCCAGCCGCCGTAGCACCTCCAGCAGCTCCGGACTCGACATGGCCCCGAAGTCCAGATCCGAAGCGGCGGACACCGCAGAATCGAGCGCGTCCAGCACGCCTGCGGTAGCCACCCCTGAATGCATGTTCAAACGCTATCGCGGCCCACCGACAAACTTCGGTCCTCGTTTAGCCGTTCGACGACCGAGCCACCGAAGTAGGCTCAAGCAGAGGAGCCGATGCCGTGGACTGGTTCTCCGACCCCGGATACTGGCCGAGCCGCTGGGTGTTCCAGCGCGGGCTCGGCCTGGTGTACCTGGTCGCCTTCCTCACTGCGGCAAACCAATTCCGCGCGCTGATCGGCGAGCACGGACTCACTCCGGCGCCGCGATTCCTGCGCGGCCGCACGTTGCGGCAGGTGCCCAGCCTATTCACGCTGCGCTATTCCGACCGGCGTTTCGCGATCGTGGCGTGGTTCGGCGTCGCGCTGTCGCTCGGTGCGCTCGTCGGTCTGTGGGATCGGCTCCCGCTACCCGTCTGTATGGCGATGTGGGCGCTGCTGTGGGTGCTGTATCTGTCCATCGTCAACATCGGGCAGATCTGGTACGGCTTCGGCTGGGAGTCCCTGCTCCTCGAAGTCGGTTTCCTGGCAATATTTCTCGGGCCCGCCGCCACCGAGCCGCCGGTGCTGGTGTTGTGGCTGCTGCGTTGGGTGCTGTTCCGCGTCGAGTTCGGTGCCGGCCTGATCAAGATCCGCGGCGACCCGTGCTGGCGCAATCTGACCTGCCTGTATTACCACCACGAAACCCAGCCGATGCCGAATCCGCTCAGCTGGTATTTCCACCATCTGCCCAAGCCGCTGCACCGGGTCGAGGCGGCGGGCAACCATGTCGTGCAACTCGTCGTGCCGTTCGGTCTGTTCGCGCCGCAACCGGTGGCCGGTGTCGCCGCGGCGCTGATGGTGGCGACCCAACTGTGGCTGTGCGTGAGCGGAAACTTCGCGTGGCTCAACGCAATCACCATCGTGCTCGGCTTGTCGGTGATCCCGGGTTCCTGGTATGCAGCCCTACCCGTGTCCGCGCCGGACCTCGGCGCGCCGCCGCACTGGTTCATCGCACTGACCGTCGCGCTCACCGCGTTCGTCGCGGTGCTCAGCTACCGACCCGTGCGCAACCTGCTGTCGTCACATCAGGCGATGAACGCCAGTTTCGACAAGCTGCACCTGGTCAACACCTACGGCGCGTTCGGCCGGGTCACTCGCACCCGATTCGAGGTGGTGATCGAGGGCTGCTACGACGGCACGCACGGCACCGAACCGGAGTGGAAACAGTACCCGTTCAAGGGAAAACCTGTCGACCCGCAGCGCCGGCCGCGCCAGTTCGCGCCCTATCACCTGCGCCTGGACTGGCTGATGTGGTTCGCCGCCCTGTCACCGGAGTATGCGCGGGGCTGGCTGCCGATCCTGGCGGACCGGCTGCTCGATAACGACAAGACCACGCTGAAACTATTGCGTGGCAACCCGTTTCCGGGCCGGCCGCCCGACCGGGTCCGCGCCGTGCTCTACGAGTACCACTTCACGGACCGGGCCGAGCGCCGCCGCACCGGCGCGTGGTGGACCCGCGAACGCATCGGGATCTACCTGATGCCGCGGCGCGCATCTAGGTGAGTGGGGTCGACTCGCTCGGCCCCTGCCGGTACCTCGTCATCGTGAGCCGCTGTTCGTGGTCGTTGTATTCCGGGATCGGCAGCGGGAACCAGTAACTGCCGTCCAGCCACATCTGACCCATCAGCGGCAGCGGCTGCTGTCCGATGTCGATTCCCTTGCCCGCCGGTGGGTTCCGGAACGCACCGACGTTCTGCCCGTCGACGAAGAAGTCGACGTACTCATCGCCGAGCTTCACCGCGTAGGCGTGGTCGCCGGCCAGCAGTGCCGGATCGAGCAGCTTGACTTGCGGATACAACTGACCGGCGCGCTTGACCATGAGGAAGAACCCACGCGGCAACTCGGTGCCGAGCACATTGAAGATCGGGCGGGTCAGTTCGCTGGCCGCACCGACGAGGCCGTGCGAGCCGTTGTACATGAACCAGGCGACCTCGAGTGAAACCGGGTCGATGGTGCGATTGGAAATGCCCCAGCCGGCAGTGCCGTTGTGCCCGACCATATCCGGCGCGCCCTTGATGTCGTAGGTCATCGTCATGCCGGGTACGAAACCGGGTTTCGGCAGAATCTCCGCGTTGTTGTACGGGAAGAGCCCGTCCACTGTCGGCGGATTGATCTGGGTGACCCCGCCCGGTCCGTACTGCGTGGTCGAGTAGCCGACGTTCGTATTGCACCAGTCACCCGACCGCGGCGCCGCGAAGTCCTCGTCCATCGCGCGCGGCGGCTGCGCGTCACCGGTGCCGATGTACCCGGCGAACGCATGCAGGTTGAGCACCGCACAGTTCGGCAGGCCGTCGTCGACGCCGGGTATCTGAATATTCGGGTCCGCGCCGGCGACGCCTACCGATGTCGATGCCGCGATGACGAGCGCCGCGAACCCGCTCCCGATCGCTGTTGCCCGCTTGGATTTCATCGAACCTCCCGTTGGTTTCATGGCCCCGTTCGATATCCCCGGTCGCGCAATAAGTTAGTCATGATTCTCATGCCGAGTTCATAGACAGAGGTGTCTATCAGGACCGCTGGTCCATAAGTTACGTCACGATGTGGTCAATCGGCCCAGCATGCGAAGCGCTAGCGAACCACCTGCATGGCCCGCGAGACCTTGCTCACACGCACGCGCGCCTCCGGTTCGACACCTGCCCGAAGCGGATGACAGACTCGCCGGGTGCAGTGGCGTGCAAACGGCGGATATCCGACGCGGACCGAGGCGATCACCCGGCGGGGCCGGATCGCGCTGCGCGCGGCGAAGGCCGCATCGTGGGCATCGCAAAAAGCCGGGCGCGGCAAGGGGTCGATGATCGGAGGCCTGATCGCGCTCAAGATCGATCCGACGCTGATGAGCCAGCTCGGTCGGGGGCGCCGCACCGTGCTGATCACGGGCACCAACGGCAAATCGACCACCACCCGAATGACCGCGGCCGCGCTGGCCACACTCGGCCCGGTGGCGACCCAGGCCGACGGCGCCAACATGGATGCCGGCATCGTCGCGGCGCTCAGCGTGCATCCCGAGGCCGACCTCGCGGCCATCGAGGTCGACGAGCTGCATCTGCCGCATGTGTCCGACGCCGTTGCGCCCGAGTCGATCGTGTTGCTCAACCTCAGCCGCGATCAGCTCGATCGAGTCGGTGAAATCAACATGATCGAGCGCAGGCTGCGCGCCGGCCTGGCACGGCACCCCGATGCCGTCGTCGTGGCGAACTGCGACGACGTGCTGATGACCTCGGCTGCCTACGACTCGACCAACGTCGTGTGGGTGGCGGCGGGGAGCGGCTGGGGGTTGGACGCGACGAGTTGCCCGCGCAGCGGCGAGCCGATCGCCTGGGAGAACCGCACCGACGAACACGGCACCGCATACCAGCACTGGTACAGCACCGGCACCGACTTCGCCCGGCCGACGCCGCACTGGTGGGTGGACGAGGAGACCCTGTACGGCCCCGAGGGATTGGTCCTCCCGATGAAACTGACGCTGCCGGGCAGAGCGAATCGGGGCAACGCGGCGCAGGCCGTCGCCGCCGCCGTCGCACTCGGCGCCGACCCCGGCGCGGCAGTCGCTGCCGCATCAACTGTCGACGAGGTCGCCGGCCGCTACCGCACCACGCAGGTCGGTCCGCACTCGATTCGTATGCTGCTGGCCAAGAACCCCGCCGGCTGGCAGGAAGCGCTGTCGATGATCGATCCCACCGTCGACGGCCTTGTGATCGCGGTGAACGGGCAGGTGCCCGACGGTGAGGATCTGTCCTGGCTGTGGGATGTGCGCTTCGAGCATTTCGAGGGCGTGCAGGTGGTCGCGGCGGGCGAACGCGGCACCGACCTCGGCGTGCGGCTCACCTACGCGGGCGTCGAACACACGCTCGTCAAGGATCCGGTGCGCGCGATTGCCACCTGCCCGCCCGGCCGCGTCGAGGTGCTGGCCAACTACACCGCCTTCCGAGATCTCAACCGCGCGTTGGAGACCGGCGCCGGCTGACCGCTACGGCAGCGCGTCGAGATCGGTGCGGACGAGCATGACGTTGTAGCCCTCCCACAACGACAGCGTGAAATAGAGCCAGTTGCCCGCCGATGCCGGATGAATGAACGGCGCATAGAAGGCACCCGGCAGGTCCACTGCGTTGAACAGCACCTTGTCGCGCGTCCACGGACCCTGCGGTGCGTCGGCGGACCACAGTTCGACCTGTGCGGTGGGTTCATTCCTGAACAGCGCGACGTACTTGTTCAGATATGGACTCCACGACGCGGACATTTCCCCGACCGGCGCTCCGATCACATCGACCGCGTTGCCGGCGCCGACGACCCAATCCGACCCGTTCCAGTACCGATACGCACCGAGGTCGCGGATCTGGGTCTCGGGAACGCGCGAGACGCGCGGGGCACCGAAACGACCGTTGGGGGTGCCAAAGCCGTAAACGAACCCGTCCTTGCGCAGATAGGCCTGCAGCTGGAAGTTGTCATTACCAGGGGCGATCTGCTGGAAGCCGGTCAGCGCGCCAACGGGCACGTTGACGCGGACGGTGGCGGGGTCGGTCGTCCATGTCTCACCGTTGTCGATCGAGTAGGCGATTGCGGAAAAGTTCGTCGTCCAGTGCCCGGGAGCGCCCCACTCCCGCACGGAGGTGTAGCTGATGTATTGCGTGTCTCCGACCGCGATACCAGCGGTCGGAATCACCGTGACCTCGAACGGCGCAAATCCGAGGCTGGCGACGATCTGTCGCGCGAAATCAGGGCGCTGCGCGGACACCGGACTGCCGCCGATGGGGTTGCCATACTGTGGATTCGGGATGTCGATCCCGTCGGAGAGTTCGACGTCGGCGCTACGCAACAGCACATTGCTGCGCCATTCGCCGCCGGGCGCGACGCAGTTACCGACGGTGTCCCCGAACGCCATGAGAATTTGGTGCTGTGCGCCGCTCGCTCCGTTATCCCACGAGATGCCTAGATCGGTGCCGGTGATCCCGAACCGTTCCGCCGTGTTGTTCGGACTGGCCGGGCCGGTGACCCAAGCCACCGTCTCGGTAGCACCGCGCAGCACGGGTAGCGGGCCTTGATCGTTCGGGTTCGGGTTCGAGTGGTTGGAACTCCCGAACGAGCCGGCACTGCCGGGCAACCAATTGACCGAATCCGCACTCAGCCCGCTACCGCTGTATCCGCTGCCGCTGGATCCAATCGAGCTACCGCTGGATCCACTGTCGTTGGATCCACTGCTGTTTGACCCACTGCCACTTCTACTGCCATTGGATCCGCTGCCATTGCCGCTGTCGCTGGATCCACCGCTACCCCAACCATTGCTGCCACTGCCGGCAGGACAACCGCCTTGCGCAACCGCGTGCGACGCGAGCGGCACCGCGCCCGCGCAAACAACGAGAATCACCATTCCCCCGCGCACCAGCGAACTCATCGCGCCCATGTGAAGCACAGTAATGCGCTTTCGAGCAATCCGTGAGCAATCGGGTTTCGACTAGCGCAACGCATCCAGGTCCGTGCGCACCAGCATCACGTTGTAGTCGGACCAGCGCGACAAGGTGAAGTACAGCCAGTTGCCGTCGGACCAGGGGTGAATGAACGGCGCGTAGAAACCGCCGAGCATCTGCGCACCGTTGAACAGGACCCGCCCGAAGCTCCACGGTCCCTCGGGCGCCGACGAGGTCCACATCTCGACCTGTGCGGCCGGTTCGTTGACGAACAACGCGACGTAGCGCCCGAGGTACTGGCTCCACGCCGCCGACATCTCACTCACCGGTGCGCCGATGACGTCGACGGCGTTGAGCACGTCCGGCACCCACGCCGAACCGTTCCAGTATGTGTAGGCGTTGAGGTCGAGTATCTGCGCCTCCGGCACGCGCGAGACGCGCGCGGCACCGAATCTGCCGTTCGGCGTGCCGAATCCGTAGACGAACCCGTCACGACGCAGATACGCCTGCATCTGGAAATTCTCATTGCCCGGCGAGGTCTGTTGGAATGCGGCAAGCACGTCCAACGGTTCATTCACCCGGATGGTGCCGGGCTCGGTTGTCCACGTCTCGCCGTTGTCGGGCGACGTTGCAATCGCAGAGAAGTTGGTTGTCCACCGGCCGGGTGTATCCCAGGTTCGGACCGACATGTAGTTGATGTACTGCGTGGTGCCCACCGAAACTCCGGCGGTCGGGATGATGGTGGTCTCGGGGTACAGGTTGAGGCTCGCGATGATCTGGCGGGAGAAGTTCGGCCGGTCCGCCTCGACCGGGCTACCGGCATAAGGGTTTCCGTACTGCGGGTCGAGAATGTCGATGCCGTCGGCGAGATTCTCATCGGTGCTGCGCAGCAGCACATTGTTGCGCCACTCCTGCGTCTCGGTACCGCAATCGCCGAAGCTGTCGCCGAAGGCGAGCAGGACTTGCCGCTGCGCGCCCACACCGCCGTTGTCCCAGGCGATCCCGAGGTCGGTCCCCGAGATGCCGAATCGGGTGTCGGTGTGATTCGGGCTGCGCGGGCCGGTCACCCATTCGATCGTCTGAGTGTTTCCATTCAGGACGGGCAGCGGACCTTGATCCCTGGCCTGCCCGCGCCCGTGTCCCGGCGCGCCCGCCGAGCCAGCCGACCCGGTGCTGAGGTCCGATCCGGAGCCGATGTCGGTGCTGCCGCTCGATCCTGCGCTGAGCCCGCTGCCGGACGACCCGGAACTACCGGAACCCGCCGCGCATGGCTGTGCCTGGGCGGGACCCGCAAGGGGAATCGCGAGGCCGCCGACGAGGGCGAGAATCGACAGGGTCGTCACCAGCGTGCGTTGCGGCATGGTCGGCTACCTCCGTAGCGAGTCAGCCGGGCTTGGAAAGGACGGCGACCCCAAAGTCACAGATTAGGGTCTGCGAACGCCGCCGATCACCGATACGGTCTCGATTCCGTCACGAGTCGCGGCCCGTCGTAGACTCGCCGAATGCTTCGCGAGGGTGCGCATGTCTGAGTCCACGTTCCGGATCGGGCTCGTGTTGCCCGACGTGATGGGCACCTACGGCGACGGCGGCAACGCACTCGTGCTGCGCCAACGCATGCGGATGCGCGGCTACGACGCCGAGATCGTGGAGATCACCCTGAACGATCCGGTCCCCGATTCGCTCGACATCTACACCCTCGGCGGCGCGGAGGACTACGCCCAGCGCCTCGCCACCCGGCACCTGCAGCGGTATCCCGGCCTACAGCGGGCGGCAGAACGCGGTGCGCCGGTGCTGGCCATCTGTGCGGCGATCCAGGTGCTCGGGCACTGGTACGAGACCTCGGCGGGCGAACGCGTGGACGGCGTGTCGATGTTCGACGTGACCACTGCGCCGCAGGCCACCCGCTCGATCGGCGAGGTGCTCACCACCCCGCTGCTCGACGGCTTGAGCTCGCCGCTCACCGGGTTCGAAAATCACCGGGGCGGAACGACTCTCGGACCGGATGCGAGCGCACTGGGTCGTGTTTCCCGCGGTGTCGGCAACGGTGTCGGCGACGGGCATGAGGGCGTTGTGCAGGGCTCGGTCATCGGCACGTACATGCACGGCCCCGCGCTGGCGCGCAACCCGGAACTCGCCGATCTCCTGCTGGCCCGCGCCGTCGGCATCGAGGAACTCGCGCCCCTCGAGATCGCCGAGGTGGCCCAGCTGCGCACCGAACGTATCGGACGAAAGTAGCTGCGCAACAGGTTATTTTCCGTTACGCAGCTACTCGCCGGATCAACCTACACGGTGAATTCTTCGGCGATCCCCGCCGCCTGGGTCGCGGTGATCACCTCGTGCACGAACCGCATCTTCTCCAGGACCGGCTCGGGGAGGACGAACGGGTAGAGGTCGTGGTGGCCCATCGACCGATTCACCATGTTCAGCGACCAGGACAGCGGCAGCCACAGCTCGATGATCTTGTCGAAGCCCGCCGGGCCCGGTGCCGGCCGGTCGAAGGTCGCACCCGCGGGCGCGAGACCGAAAGCTGCTGCAGTGTCGAGGGTGTCGCGGATATGCAGATAGTGCGCGAACGTCTCGGCCCAGTCCTCGGCGGCGTGCATGGTGGCATACGAGGAGACATACTTCTCCTCCCAGCCCTCCGGGGCACCTTCGCTGTAATGCCGGTCGAGCGCGTCCTGATAGCTGGCGTCGGGATCGCCGAACAGCTGCTCGAAGCGGGCGCGATTCCCGTCCGAGTCGATCAGCACCGTGAAGTAGTAGTGACCGACCTCATGGCGGAAATGCCCGAGCAGCGTCCGGTACGGCTCGGCCATCGACACCCGCAACTGTTCGCGGTGCACGTCGTCGCCCTCGGCGAGGTCGAGGGTGATGACACCGTCCGCGTGCCCGGTGATCACGTTCTCGTCCCGGCTGGACAGCAGGTCGAACGCCAGCCCCGTCTCGGGGTCCTGCTCGCGGTCGACGATGGGCAACCCGAGTTCGACGAGTTCGAGCACGAGGCGCCGCTTGGCCGCCTCCGCGTCGGCGAAGGCAGGGAGCGCTTTGGCGTCGTCGTCGCTCGGCCGCGTCGTGGTCAGCCGGCACGACGCGCACAGGCCTTCCTCGTCGTCGGCGGCGATCAGCCAGTTGCAGCGTGCGACATGCAGGTTGTCGCACAGCCGGAACTTCTCCGCATCCACCTCACCGGTGATGCCTGCCGGCGCATTCGGGTCTGCCGGTTTGCCGATCACGACCAGCGTCTTCTCGGCCAAACTGAAGCCGAGTTGGCTGCCGCACTTGAGGCAAACCGAGTTCTCGAACGAAAGCTCCTGACCACAGTTGGAGCAGGTGAAGTCGCGCACTGGTATCCGATCTCCTGGTGACGAACCGAGCATTCTCGGGCATGGATTCGCCGACCTACTACCCGATCGGCGACTCGATTACACCTTCGGTCGGCAATCCCGGTGGCAACGGTGCGACGTCGACGGACACCGCGATTCCGGCCTCGGTCGAATCTGTGTAGATGATTCCGCGCAAAGGTGGAACGTCAGCATAGTCCCGCCCCCACGCGACCGTCACATACCGTTCGTCGACGAACTGATCGTTGGTCGGGTCGAATGCGAGCCAATGGTCGTTCGGCGCCCAGACCCGTGCCCAGGCGTGCGTCGCGTCCACGCCGACCATCCGCTCACGCCCGGGCGGCGGGTCCGTTGCGAGATACCCCGAAACGTACTGGCCCGCCAGGCCGACCGAACGCACACAGGCGAGCGCGAGGCGCGCGAAGTCCTGGCACACGCCTTCCTTTGCGGCGAAAACGTCGGCGACCTTGGTGGACACCGTGGTGGAGCCGGACCGGTAGGTGAAGTCGGCGTAGATCCGCGAGCACAATTCACCTATCGCCGCACCGAGCGGACGGCCCGGGGTGAACGACTCGGCGGCGTATTCGGCGACCGCAGAAGTAATCTCGGGTGGTTCGAGGTCGAGCGCGAACTCCGCGGCCAGCGGCCCGTGTGTGCGGGACGGGCGCGCGCTCTCCCACGGCACCGCGGCCGCTCCCTCGGAGTACCAGCCGGGCTCGGGTGGGTCGACCTCGACGATCGACTCCCCGGTGACCACCAGCCGCTCGTGCTCGGACAGGACGTGGAAGTAGGAGTCGATATTGCCGTACACGTCGGTGCCCGACGACTGATCCTCCGGTTCCGGATCGACGACGACGCGATGCGAGACGCACCGCTGATGCGCCAGGTCACGCGGGGTGAGGTAGCCGCGGCCGAAGGACCCGGTGACGACGCTGGAGTACGAGTAGACGGTGCGATGCTCGATGCGATATCGCCGGGCCGCGGTCATGGCACCAATCTCGCGGGTCCGGCGCCCCACAGCGGCTGGATACCACCCGGCAGCAACAGCCTGGTCTCGGTGAACGCGTCCGACAGGCCGCGCAATGCCGCGTCCATCGCATCGAGCAGGCCGACCAGTTCGGCGCGCTCACCCGCGTCGTCGACGATTTCCAGGTCGGCCGGGTCGACACGCCGCAGCCTCGCGAGCGCCTCGTCCACGAGCCGCTCCGCACGCGGCGATCCCTCGGTATCCGGAAGTGCCCGAAGGTTTCTGCGCAACATGTCGAGTTGATAGACCAATGACCGCGGGTTGCCGTCGTCGAACAGCAGTAGCTGCGCCACCGCGGCAATCCGGGTGCTGCCCTTACTGCGGCGACGGAAGATCACCGCGGATTCGCTTGCCACAAGTACTGCCTCGGTCACGATCGCCTCCGCGTCCGGCGGCAGCGGATGGGCCAGGGTCGCCCGCACCAACGCCGCGAGCTGCAGGCCGCGTTCGATGCGCTTGCCGATATCGGTGACGTGCCAACCGGTGTCGTGCACCATCGACTCGGCACTCAGCCCCGAGAGCGCGAGCATTCCGGCGAGTACCGCCGAGTGCACATTCGCCATTCTCGCGTCGTCCGACGCGCCCGACTGCTCGAACTCCGACAGCGCACGCTCGACCGAGCCGAGCACCATCCAGGTATCCGACGACAGCTGATCGCGCACGGCTCGTGCGGAATAGCCAAGATGGTCGATGGATTCGGCCAGCGATCCCGGCACCTGCTCGTCCACCGTGAGCGCCCGCAGCTGCACACCTGCCGCTGCGAACGGATCCTGCTGGGCGGCCGGGTCGGTCCGGGTGAGCGCACCGAGCAGCACGGGCACGCATTCGTGTCCGTCGAGCCAGGGGCTGAACCGGAAGTCCTGGAACCGTTCCCGCGTCGCGATGAGCAACCGCGCGGTGTCTTCGGCCCGTTCGGCGTAGCGCCCCATCCAATATAGGTCGGCCAGCACACGTGGCGAGCTGAGCACGTCGACCTCGGGTGCTCGGAACGCAGGCAGCTCGGCCTCGCGCAGGACGGGCGCGCGCACCGGCTCGGTCCGTGCCGCAACCTCGCCGACCCGGATCCAGACATCTTTGGCCGCAAAGCTTTCCGCCACGATCGCGCTGGGGCTGCGACGCATCACCCGGCCGAGCCCGCCGACCATTGCGGTGTAGCCGGCGCCCTGCGCGATAGTGAACGTGCGGAACTCCGCCGGTGCGGCGTCGAACGGCGCCACCTCGGATGCGGCGGGGCTCAACGCGTACTGAATCGGCTCCTGGCCAACCCATTTCCAGCCCTGCGCTTCGATCCGGGCGGCAAGTTCGGCGCGCTGCGCCGCGTTGAGCGTTCGGCCGTCGATCACCGTCCCCCCGGTGGTCGGCTTGATGACCAGATTGGGCAATTCGACGAGCAGGTGCGAACGCTGCGCCGGATCACCGCCCCAGTACGACTGGACGCTGTCCAGCTGCAGCTCCTCGTCCAGCAGTGCCTTGGACAGCTCTGGCAACAGCCCTTGCAGCGCAGGGTTTTCCAGCACTCCACTGCCGAGCGTATTTACCACACTGACCGCACCGCGACGCAGCACCTCGACAAGCCCGACGATGCCGAGATGCGAGTCGGGACGCAGGTCGAGCGGATCGACGAATTCGGCATCCACGCGCCGCAGCACGACATGGACCCGTTCGAGTCTGCCCAGCGCCCGCATCCACAGCTTGCCCTCGCGCACCACGAGGTCGTCGCTTTCGACCAGCGGGAAGCCGAGCACCGATGCGAGATGAGCCTGATCGAACGCTGTCTCGGAATGTGTGCCCGGACTGAGCACGACGACGGTCGGATGCTCGACCTGTTCGGATGCGGACTCGATCAGCGCCGAACGCAACGCACGGACGAACGCCGTCAACGGCCGCGGCGCGGCGTGTTCGAAGACCTCGGGAATCGCGCGGGCCATCACCCGGCGGTCGGCGAGTGCGTAACCGGCACCGGAGGGCGCCTGCGTCCAGTCCGCGCTCACCCGGAAGCGGCCGTCCGGCCACCGACTGACATCGCAGGCATGCATGAACAACTTACATCGCTCGGGGAGCGGAACACCATGCGCCGCACGGACATATCCGGGATGTCCGAACACCAGCTCCGGCGGGATCAGACCGCGCCGCACCGAATCCATCGGCCCGTACAGGTCGCCGAGCACCGCGTCGAGCAACCGGGAACGCTGCAGCAGCCCCGCTTCGAGAACGTCCCAGTCCTCGGCGGAGAGCAACATCGGCACCGGATCGAGCCGCCACACCACCGGCGCGGCCGGGGCGCCCGGCGGCGCCTGCATCACCGGGTTGTAGGTGATGCCGTCGTTGTCGACCAACCTGGCGACGTGCTCGATCAGCCGGACCATCCCGGGGCCGCCGCCCCCGACGAGTTGGTCGGACAGGTCGCGCCACACCGGGCGCACGCCACCGTCCGGATCGATCAGCTCGTCGTACGGGCGCGGACTCGCCAGGTTCGCCGGATCGAACAGCGCCGACTGCGCGGACGCGGCCAGGTAGCCGTTGAGCAGGTCGTTGCGCCGCGGGGCCTCAGTGCGTGGCGGTACCGCCGCGGGCACCGAAAGGCCGGTCGCTTCCTGTGTCACGGATGCGCCCTCCTTTCGATTCCGTCATGGTCGGCAGGTATTCGGTGTCCATGGATTGTCCCCCACAGCTGCGATTGCCCCTCAGCGGCTCAGCACCGTCCGCACCCGGCGGAGGTCGAGCAGTCCGGGAGCGCCGATATCGGCACCCTGGCGCGCCGCCCGCTCGCGCAGGTCGGCGAGATCCACTACGCCGGGTGTGTGTCCGGCTGCCTCGAACCGCCGGTTGCGCCGCGACTCGGCCTCCACTGCGTTCACCGGAGGATTCTCGTGCGCCAGACCACCCGGGTGGCTGATGTGATAGGTGCAGCCGCCGCGCGAAAGTCCGCTCGTCGCCTCGACCAGGTCGAAGGTGAGCGGTCCGTCCACGGTGATGGTCGGGTGCAGCGCACTCGGCGGTTGCCAGGCCCGGAACCGCACCCCGGCGACCTGGATATCCGGGTTGTCGGTGGCCATCATCGGCACCGGATATCCGTTGCAGGTCAACACATACCGGCCGCGATCGGCACCGACCAGGCGCACCTGCAAGCGCTCCACCGACGAGTCGACGTAGCGTGCGGTGCCGGTACCGGTGGACTCCTCACCGAGGGTGTTCCACGGCTCGATCGCGCCGCGCAACTCGATTTCCACGTCATCGAACACCGCGGTGCCGACCCGGGGAAAGCGGAACTCGGTGAACGGGTCCAGCCACGCGGTGTCGAACTCGATGTCGTACTCGCGCAGGTCCTCGGCAACGCGCGCAATGTCGTTGATGATGAAGTGCGGCAACAGGTATCGCCCGTGCAGATTCGCGCCGTGCCGGATCAGCGGAGCCTTCAGCGGCTCCTCCCAGAACCGGGTGACGAGGCCGCGGACGAGCAGCGACTGCACCATCGCCATCTGGAAGTGCGGCGGCATCTCGAAGCCACGCAGCTCGAGCAGGCCGAGTCGGCCGCGGGCCGAATCCGGGCTGTAGAGCTTGTCTATGCAGAACTCGGCGCGGTGGGTGTTGCCGGTGATATCGGTGAGCAGATGCCGCAGCGCACGGTCCACCACCCAGGGCCGGCCCTCCTCGCCGCGGGGGCACTGCCGCAGGATCTCGGCGAACGCGACCTCGAGTTCGTAGAGCGAGGACTCCCGTCCCTCGTCCACCCGGGGTGCCTGCGACGTGGTGCCGATGAACCGCCCGGAAAACAGGTAGGACAGCGCCGGATGGCGCTGCCAGTAGGTGAGCATCGACACCAGCAGGTCCGGCCGGCGCAGCATCGGGGACTGTGCCGGGGTGCGCCCGCCCAGCGTGATGTGGTTACCGCCGCCGGTGCCCAGATGCGATCCGTCGACGTCGAACGACTCGGTGGACAGCCGCGACAGCCGCGCCTGCTCGTACAGCGTGGTGAGCAGATCGGCCTGTTCGGCGAACGTCTCGGTCGGCTGGACGTTCACCTCGATCACGCCGGGATCCGGTGTGATGGTGAGGCTTTCCAGCCGCTCGTCGTGCGGCGGGCCGTAGCCCTCGATCACCACCGGTTGGCCGACCGCGGCCGCCGCGTCCTCGACCCGGCCGACGATATCGAGGAAGTCCGCGGCATTCTCGATCGGCGGCAGGAACACGTAGAGCAGGCCGTCGCGAACCTCGGCCACCAGCGCGGTGACCTCGGCTTGCTCGGGGGGCGTAACGACCGCCGCCTCATCCCGCGGGGCCCAAACGAACTGATGCTTCGGTTCGATCGGATCCGCGGGAATCGCGGACGGCGGCTGCTGCCATGAGATCGCGCCGAGCGGCAGGCGCAGACCCGCCGGGGAATCGCCTTCCAGCAGCACGATTCGGCCGCGCCGCAGCCGCCAGTCGGAGCTGGCCCAGCCGGTCTCATCCGGCGTGCGATGCAGCGGAAGCAGATAGCCGTTCGGCTCGTTGACCGTCGCCTCGAGCCGAGCGAGCAATGCGGCACGCGTCGCGGTGGAATCGGCGCCCGGTTCGAGATCGTCACTCTCCTCGACCGGCGGGCCGTCCGGCTGTCGGACCGTCGCGGCGAGCCGGGCCAGCGGGTCCTCGAAGAACGGCCGCACCTGCGTGTCGGGCAGCGCGAGCTCGTCCGCGATATGCGCGATGAGCGCCTTGGCGGTCTCGTGGTCGGGCGAACCGTAGTCGGCGTCCGGATTCCACGGGTCGGCGAGCAGCTCCGGATCGGACCAGATCGACTCGCCGTCCGTGCGCCAGAGCAATCCGATCTGCCAACGCGGCAACGGTTCTCCCGGATACCACTTGCCCTGACTGCGCTGCACCAGGCCGGTCGGGGCGTAAATCTTCTTGAGCCGCGCGGCGAGGTCGCTGGCCAGCTCGCGCTTGTGCGGGCCGTCCGCGGCGGTGGTCCACTCCGGGTCGGTCAGGTTGTCGATCGAAACGAAGGTCGGTTCGCCGCCCATCGTCAGCCGGATATCCGCCTCCGCCATGCGCTCGTCGAGCCGCGCGCCCAGCGCGGTGACCTTGTCCCACTGCTGCTCCGTGTAGGGCAACGTGACGCGGGGATCCTCGTGGATACGCCGGACGACGTTCTCGTAATCCAGCGTCGACTTGCATTTGCCGGTCGCCCCGGTGATCGGCGCCGCCGAGGCGGGCGTCGGTGTCGCTGAGAGCGGAATGTGGCCCTCACCGGCGAACAGACCCGACGTCGGGTCGAGACCGACCCAGCCCGCACCGGGTAGGAAAACCTCGGTCCACGCGTGCAGATCGGTGAAATCGGCGGCCGGGCCGGACGGGCCACCGTCGAGTGCCGGAACGTCGGAGGTGAGCTGGATCAGGTAACCGGAGACGAAGCGGGCCGCCAGGCCGAGCTGACGCAGGACCGACACCAGCAGCCAGGACGAGTCGCGGCACGACCCGACCGCCGTGCGCAGCGTGTGATCCGGCGACTGCACACCCGGCTCCATGCGCAGCGAGTAGGTGATGTCGGTGCGCAGCTTGTCGTTGAGCTTGACCAGGAAATCGATGGTGCGCGTCGCGTCGGGAAAGTTCGCCCAGCCGGTCTCGGTTCGGTCGCCGGCGAACTCCTTGACCCAGCGCTGCGCCAGCGCGCCCGGCCCCGACCCCTCGCCGTCCTCGTCGACCTGGGCCAGGTACGGCGCGAGCTCGGCCCGCAGATCGGTCGGGTACTCGAAGCCGATGTGTTCGGCCCACTCCTCGATGAAGAAGTCGAACGGGTTGATCACGGCCATGTCGGCGATCAGGCCGACGGTGATCTCGAGCTTGTCGGTGCGCTCCGGAAAGACCAGGCGCGCCAGGTAATTGCCGAAGGCGTCCTGCTGCCAGTTGATGAAGTGATCGGCCGGCTCGACCTTCAAGGAATAGGCATCGATCTTGGTGCGCGAATGGGCGGCCGGTCGCAGCCGCACCACGTGCGGATGCACCTCGACGAGGCGGTCGAAGTAATACGTCGTGCGGTGTTCGAGTGCAACCTTGATGGCCATTCGAAAATCACACCACAGCTGGGTCCCGCCCGCACCGTCGGAGCGTGCGCACGGGCTGTGAGACTTCCCTCCGGGGGGGTGGCCTGCTAGGTGCGAGCGGCCTCCTGGCTGTCGGCTGTGGGGTGCTGCGGCTCGATGTCATGTCGCTTGATCAACAGAACGATGGCGAGCACCGGGTAGACCAGGACGGGCGCGAGGGACCCGGGGTAGACCGCCTGGTCGAGCAGAATTGCCGAACCGCTGAGCAAAGCGAAGTCGAAGAGCCCGTGCAGTACGGAGTTGAGTACGTTGCTGCCCGAGACCCGCCGAGTGAGATAGAAGAAATACCCCGCGAGGCTGACGATGATCGCCTGCGGTACGGCGGAAAGACCATGCGAGAAGACGTTCGACATGTGCACCACGCCGAAAACGAGGCTCGACCACAGTGCGACCCGCCCCTCGCTCAGGCCGTGGCTGCGCAACATCGTCACGCCGATGCCGCGGAACATGCCCTCCTCGCCCCAGCCGACAAATTGAGTGGCGACCAGGAGGGTGACGACGAACAGCCAGCCCTGCTCCCCGAGTGCGCCGTAATCGATGCCGACCAGGATCGCGACGAGCAGAACACCGGGCACCACCCACAACCAACGGTTGACCGGCCGCTCCTCCACGAATACCTGCCGCCACCAGCCCAGCCGAGCGATAACACCGTAGGTGAACACCAGGGCGAGCCCGATCGGGATCAGCATCGCGAAGATCACTGCGCGGGTGGTGAAAATGTCGTCCTCGTCGCTCCAGCGCTCGATCAGGATGCCGCCGAGCTGGATGATCACCAGGTAGGCGATGACGATCCCGGCAAAAGCGAGGTAGGACAGGCTGCTGCGGCCCGACGTGGGCGGCGTCGTCCCGGCGTTCTCGGTGCTCACCGCGTCAGACTAGGACAGTCCTACATAGCGCGGCGGCCGGACAGCGCGCGGCCGAGCGTCAGCTCGTCGGCGAACTCGAGATCCCCGCCCATCGGCAGCCCGGACGCCAACCTGGTGACCGCGAGGCCCGGGAAATCGCGCAACATCCGCACCAGGTAGGTCGCGGTCGCCTCACCCTCGGTGTTCGGATCGGTGGCGATGATCACCTCGGCGACGCGGACTCCGTCGTCCTCTTCGCCGATCCGCGCCAACAGTTCTCGTATCCGCAACTGGTCGGGTCCGATGCCACTGAGCGGATCGAGCGCGCCGCCGAGGACGTGGTACCGACCGCGGAATTCGCGGGTGCGCTCGATTGCCTGCACGTCCCTGGGCTCCTCGACGACGCAGATCATGGTCCGGTCGCGGCGCGGGTCCGAGCAGATTCGGCACCGTTCGTGGTCGGCGACGGTGCCGCAGACGACGCAGAACTGCACGCCGTCGCGCACCCGCTGCAACGCCGCCGACAACCGGTCCAGATCGGGCGGCTCGACGGAAAGCAGATGGAAGGCGATACGTTGCGCGCTCTTGGGACCGATGCCGGGCAGCTTGCCGAGTTCGTCGATCAGATCCTGAACCGGACCCTCGTACACGTGTGCGCGGGCCTAGAAGTCCGGCAGACCCGGCAGCGAACCGCCGAGGCCACCGGCAAGCGGCCCGAGCCGGCTGCTCGCGATCTGCTGCGCCTTGGCCGAGGCGTCGGTGAACGCACCGATGACCAGGTCCTGCAATGTCTCGACGTCGTCGGGATCGACGACCTTGGGGTCGATCGACAGCGAGACGATCTCACCGCTGCCCTTCACCGTCGCGGTGACCAGCCCGCCACCGGCCTGTCCGGTGACCTCGGTGGACGCGATCTCGGCCTGCGCCGCCATCAACTGCTGCTGCATCTGCTGCGCTTGCGCAAGGATCTGCTGCATGTCGGGCTGCTGTCCGGGTTGCACTTACGAGTCCTCTCCTCGGTTACAGCCAGCGTAGCCGCCGGGGCTGAACGCACATTCTGCGCCGTTCGGTACGGAAATCCGTCGATACGCGCCGAGAATGTGCACGGAGGCCAATCCCAACCGAACGAGGAGCAGCCATGCCGCTACGCATCGGCCAAGTCACCTTCGACTGCACCGGCGACGCTTCGACGCTGGCCCGGTTCTGGTCCGACCTGCTCGAGCTCCCGGTCGATCAGGAGCCGCAGGCGAGCGAGTTCTTCGCCAGTGTCGGCCGCGGCGCGGGCGCACAGCCGGCGCTGTTCTTCATCCGGGTACCGGACAAGACGCCGGGAAAGAACGTCGTCCACCTCGACTTGGTCGCGCCGGACCGGGCCGAGCAAGTCCAGCGGGCGATCGGGCTCGGCGCCGAGCCGGTCGCCGACTTCGACGAGTACGGCGCCACCTGGACCACGCTGCGCGATCCGGAGGGCAATCTCTTCGATATCGGCGGTTAGTGCGTCAGCTCAGTTCCTTCTTCAGGTTCGCCAGCACCTCGGCCTGAATCTTCTTCAGACCGAGCGGCGCGAAGATGCCCTCGAAGATCCCGCCGATGCCGCCTGCCCCGGTCCATTCGGTTTTGGTGGTGACTGTGGACCCGGACCCGCTCGGCGCGACGGAGTACGTGGTGACCATCGACGAGTTGAGGTCGCGTTCGGTCACTGTGTTGTTCGCCACCGTGACGGTCGCCTCGACGTTGCGCGAGCGCTTCTCGGTCGCCTGCAGCGTCCAATGCGCGACGGTGCCGTCGCCCTTGCCGCCGGACACCACCCGATAGTCGCGGTAGTGCGCGGACAGGATGCGCGGCCGCACGTCCTGGTAGTCGGACAGCGCCGTGAGCACGCGTTCCGGTGCAGCGTCGATGGTCGCCGTGCTGCTTGCGCTGACCTGTCCCACGAAAAACCCCGTTCGTCGATGTGCGTGTGCTCGCCCCCATCCTGCCTTTGCGGCCGATCGGCACAGGAACGGCCCGCCCCACCCAGCAACAAGTTGATTAGCCGCAGTAATCTCCTTGCCATGTCGCTTTCTCGCTCGCTCGAACCACCGACTAGCGATAGCGTCAGCACTGTGGCAATCACGGCGAACAACCGCACCGGTCGGGCCGCGAGCGCGCTGGAGTCCGGCTGGGCGGCTCATCGCGCCGGGGTCGAGCGGCTACTCGCGAGCTATCGCGCCATCCCCACCGATGCCAATGTGCGCCTGGCCAAGAAGACCTCGAACCTGTTCCGCGCGCGGGCGAAGAACACCGCCCCCGGACTCGACGTCTCCGGCCTGGAGCGGGTGATCGAGGTGGACCCGGCCACCAAAACCGCCGACGTCGCGGGCATGACCACCTACGAGAACCTGGTCGCCGCAACCCTTCCCTACGGCCTTGCGCCGCTGGTGGTGCCGCAACTCAAGACGATCACCCTCGGCGGCGCGGTGACCGGACTCGGCATCGAGTCCACCTCGTTCCGCAATGGGCTGCCGCACGAGTCGGTGCTCGAGATCGACATCCTCACCGGCGCCGGTGAAATCATCACCGCGACTCCGGACAACGAAAACGCCGATCTCTTCCGCGGCTTCCCCAATTCCTACGGCACGCTCGGGTATTCGACGCGGCTGAAGATCGAACTCGAGACCGTGCAGCCGTATGTCGACTTGCGCCACGTCCGGTTTCATGACCTGCACGAACTCGAGCGGGCGATCGAGCGCATCGTGGTCGACCGCAGCCACGACGGCGAGCCGGTGGATTACCTCGATGGCGTGGTATTCGATGCGGGCGAAAGCTATCTCGTGCTCGGCCGGCAGACCGACGAGCCGGGACCGGTGAGTGACTACACCGGAATGAACATCTTCTACCAGTCGATTCGGCACACCGGCCCGGCGACCAAACGCGATCGCCTGACCATCCACGACTACCTGTGGCGCTGGGACACCGACTGGTTCTGGTGCTCGCGCGCGTTCGGCACGCAGAATCCGCGGATCCGCCGGTTCTGGCCGAAGCGCTACCTGCGCAGCAGCTTCTACTGGAAACTCATCGCGCTCGATCACAAGTACGGCATCGCCGACCGGATCGAGGCACGCAAGGGCAACCCCCCGCGCGAACGGGTGGTGCAGGACATCGAAGTGCCTGCCGATCGCACGGCCGAGTTTCTCGAGTGGTTCCTGGCCGAGATACCGATCGAGCCGATCTGGCTGTGTCCCTTGCGGTTGCGCGAGCCGGGGCCGATCGGCGCGGACAGCGACCGCAGGTGGCCGCTCTACCCCTTGGAGCCGAACCGAACCTACGTCAACGTTGGATTCTGGTCGTCGGTGCCGACCATTTCAGGTCAACCCGACGGCGCGGCCAACCGGGCGATCGAACGCAAGGTGAGCGAACTCGATGGCCACAAGTCGCTGTACTCGGATTCGTACTACGACCGGGGGGAATTCGCCGAACTGTACGGCGGCGACCGGTACCCTGAGCTGAAGCAACGCTTCGACCCCAACCAAAGATTACTCGATCTGTATTCGAAGGCGGTGCAACGGAAATGACCACGTTCAAAACACATCCCGACACCACGGCGAAGCTGAGCATTGCCGACGTCGTGCAGACCGTTGTCGAAGGGCCCCTCCCACTACGGGTCAACGCCTACGACGGCAGCACGGTCGGACCCCTGGATTCGGCGTTCGCGCTCGACATCGTCGATCCGCGCGGAATCAACTACTTGGCAACCGCACCCGGCGATCTGGGCATGGCACGTGCGTACGTCGCGGGTGACATGAAGGCCAGCGGCGTCCACCCGGGCGATCCGTACGAGATCTTGAAAGTGCTGCAGGATCTGAAGTTCCGCCGTCCGGCGGCACGGGAGCTCGCCGCGATCACGCGCGCACTCGGCTGGGAGCGGCTGCGGCCGATCGCGCCGCCGCCGCAGGAGACGCTGCCGCGCTGGCGTCGGATCGCGGAAGGCCTGCGGCACTCGAAGACTCGCGATGCCGAGGTGATCCATCACCATTACGACGTCTCGAACACCTTCTACGAGTACGTGCTCGGCCCGTCGATGGCCTACACCTGCGCCGCCTACGGCGACGAGAACTGGACCCTCGAGCAGGCGCAGGAGAACAAGTACCGCCTGGTCTTCGACAAGCTGCGCTTGAAAGAGGGCGATCGGTTGCTCGACATCGGTTGCGGCTGGGGCTCGATGGTGCGTTACGCGGCCCGCCGCGGCGTGAAGGTGATCGGTGCGACGCTCTCCAAGCAGCAAGCCGAGTGGGCGCAGAAGGCGATCGCGGAGGAAGGACTCTCCGATCTGGCCGAAGTCCGGCACTCCGACTATCGCGACGTGGCCGAAACCGGCTTCGATGCGGTGTCCTCGATCGGACTGACCGAGCACATCGGTGTGCAGAACTACCCGGCATACTTCGGATTCATCTCCTCGAAACTGCGCGACGGCGGCCTTTTCCTCAACCACTGCATCACCAGGCCGGACAACACTCGCAGCTCTCGTGCGGGCGGCTTCATCGACCGCTACGTCTTCCCGGACGGCGAGCTGATCGGGTCCGGGCGCATCATCACCGACATTCAGAACGTCGGACTCGAGGTGCGGCACGAGGAGAATCTCCGCGAGCACTACGCGCTCACGCTTGCCGAGTGGTGCACGAACCTGGTCGACAACTGGGACGCCTGCGTCGCCGAGGTCGGCGAGGGCACCGCGAAGGTCTGGGGCCTGTACATGGCTGGGTCCCGGCTCGGCTTCGAGCGCAACGTCGTTCAACTGCATCAGGTGCTCGGCGTGAAGCTCGACGCGAACGGCGCGGCGAACCTGCCCCTGCGGCCCTGGTGGGACGCGTAGCGGACCACCGTTAGACGCGGTGGGACGCGTAGCGGACCACCGTTAGACGCGGTGGGACGCGTAGCGGACCACCGTTAGACGCGGTGGGACGCGTAGTTAGTGCTGCGTGGCCCGCTGGGCAAGGATCGCGGGCCCCATCCAGCGCCGCAGGTAGCGACGTAATTCACTGGCCTCCCGCGGAGGGTTGCCCGGGGAGATGAACAGCGACTGCATCGTGCGCAGCACGTATTCGACGAGGTCCAGCAACGCCGCGTCGTCATAGCCGTACCGGGGCCAATCCACGTCGAACCGGTTGATCATCGTCATTCCGAATGCTCGCGCCTCGTCGGATACCAAGCTGTCGGGGTGAACACCGGCGTCGGTGCCGATAAGCAATATCCCGAGGTGGGGTGTACGCCGCACGTCGGCCAGGGTGAACAGCACGCCCTCGACCATCGCCTCGACCGGATCGTCCAATCCGTGCACGTGCTGGGCGAGCCGATCGAGAAATCCGTCCACCGAGGCCAGCGCGGCGGCCGTCATGAGCGCATCCGCGCTGGGGAAGTACCGGTACACCGTCTGACGGATGACGCCGAGCGAATCCGCGACGTCGGCAATGCTGATCGCGGTGCCGGTTCGGGCGATCACATCCACTGCGGCGTCGACGATCCGCGCGACCGCCTCGTCATCACTGGCCGGCGGACTGCCACCCCACCCACGCCTGCGTGCCATTCCCGCCTTTGGCTCGAACGATCCGATGCGCATCCGCGCTCCAGGAGTAATCATACATCTGACGCGCGATGTGTATGATCACCGCAACGTGGCGGCGCTCACTGTGAGCGCCGCCACCGCAGCAGCCCTGTCCCAGGAAAGCCCGAGGTAATCCAGCCGTGACCGACCTAATCGTCCGAAAGATGCGCTTCGCGTTCGCGGAAACCGACGTTCCGTTCAATTGGAACGAGCAGAACCCGGCCTTTTCCTCGATGGCCAACGCGGTGTCGTTCCTTGCGATCGGTTTCGAGAAGATGATCGTGCAGTTGATCAAGGAGGCGATGCCCCTGATCACCGATCCCACGATCGCCGAGGAAGCCGACGCTTTCGTCCGCCAGGAGGGGCAGCACTCGACGGCCCACCGGCAGCACGTCAAGGGCCTGATCAGGCGGTACCCCGGGCTGCAGGAGACGCTCGACGAGGTGCTCGGCATGTTCGACGACCTCACCGCGAACAAGCCGATCGAGTACCGGCTCGCCTACACCGCCGATCTCGAGGCCACCTTCACTCCGGTGTTCAAGCTGATGCTCGACCACGACTCGACGCTGTTTCGTCCCGGCGACGACCGGGTCGCGTCGCTGTTCCTCTGGCACTTCGTCGAGGAGATCGAGCATCGCAGCTCCGCGCTGGTCATCTTCCGTTCCATGGTCGACAACGAGCTGTACCGGATGCGCATGGCGCCTTCGATCTTCAAGCACGTGATGGACACGATCCGGATTGCCTGCGCCGGATTCAACAAGCACGTGCCGCTCGAGGAACGCGCCGTCGACTCACTGTCGATGTTCGCCAAGCACCGCAACAAGCAGAAGCTGCGCAAGCTGATCCCGGGCCTGCGTTACGAGGACTTCGGCCCGATGCCGCGCGCCTTCGACGATCTGCCGCTCGGCGAGCAGCTCGTCGCGCTAGGGGGCGTTGTGCGCAGCCAGATGCCCAAGCACAATCCCGGCCACGAGAAGCTCCCGGCACTTGCCGACAAGTGGTTCCGCAAGTACGACGAGGGCTACGACGTGACCCGCTGGTATACCGCGGACCGGAAAGAGGTGGTCTGATGTCGGACCTGTGTGCGACCACTTTCGAGCAGCTCGCCACGCGGCTCGGCTTTTCGTGCGAGGAAGCCGGCGGCATCGTCGAGTTCCGCAACCCGTTCGGCCTGGAGAATTGGACCCTTCCGGTCCTCGAGCTGACGATCGTCGTCGGCGCGGTGCTCGCACTGGTCTACGCAATCCTGCGGCTGCGCCGGTACGGCGACCCGACCAACCTCGTGGTGTGGTTCGGCGCCACGGCATACCTGTTCATCATCGAACCGCCGCTGTACTTCCCGGCCCAGTTCGGCATCGATGAACACGTCGACACGATGTTCGCGCACAACGTCTTCACCGTTGACTTCATGTGGGGACGACTGCCGCTCTACATCGTCGCGATCTATCCCTTCATGGCGACGATCGCGTTCGAAATCGTGCGCATGCTCGGGGTTTTCCGCCTCCGGTACGGCGTCATCGTCGGTGCGATGGCCGTCGGCTTCGTGCACCACGCGTTCTACGAGATCTTCGACCACCTCGGGCCGCAGCTGCGGTGGTGGGAGTGGTCGATCGACAACTCCATGAATCAGCCGATGTTCGATTCCGTTCCGCTGCCGAGCGTGGTGGTGTTCGCCGCGCTGTGGCCGATGTCGCTGGCGCTGTGCGTGCAGTGGTTCGTCGGTCGGCACGTCGACGCAGGTCGCCGTTTCAGCGGGTTCGAACTGGTGGGGCGCACCATCGTGATCGGCGTGCTGGCGTCGGTGGGCACCTTCCTGCTGCCCATTCCCGCAACGGTTCTCGGCGCGAATAGCGACACGGTCCGTGGCTTCCTCTATGCCGCAGAGCTGATCGTCGTGTCGGTCGTCGCAGTCTGGGCCCTCGTCGCGCAGTGGCGGCGGCAGCGCAGCGACGCGACCGCGCCGCGGTATACGAACCGATTCGTGCAGATCTACGCGATCATCTACCTGGCGGTGTTCGTGCTGCTCTGGGCGACCGCACTGCCCGACTTCCTCGACGCCACGGACGGCGCAACCGACAACGGCGACCCGATCGGCAGTCCCTGGTACACGCTGGCCTGCTTCGTGATTGCCATCCTGTGCGTCGTTGCCACTTTCACGATTCCGCGGGAGGAGCGTGCCGACCGCACTCCTCCCGCGTCCCGCGAGGAGCACCTGGCTCCGCGCTGATCGCTGTCCGCCGAGAAGTTTCGGCCGGTAGCCCGCTCTACGACACGCCCACCGGCGGTCCGTTCTCGGATCCCGGTGGGCGTCTTGCGTTACGGTGGCGGCGAACAACAACTTCACATCCTCACGGGGGCTCGCACCAGCGGGCTGAGAGGACGGCTAGCTCATCGAGAGCGGCAGGGCCGTCGACCGTATGAACCTGACCGGGTAATGCCGGCGTAGGGAGCGAGAATCATGAGCAGTGTTGCAATCGACCGTGCCACCGTCACGTCGGGTCCGATCTCCGGAAGCCGCAAGGTGTATCTCGACGTGGACGGTCTGGCCGTGCCCACCCGGCGCATCGACCTGACCAACGGTGACCATTTCGACGTCTACGACACGTCCGGTCCGTATACCGACCCGCACGCGATCATCGACCTTTCCACCGGGCTACCGAAGCACCGCGACACCTGGGCCCGGCCCGAACCGATCGACGGTGCCGCGACCCAACTCGCCTGGGCGCGTGCCGGTTTCCGCACGCCGGAGATGCGCTATTGCGCTGCACGTGAGGGCTGCACACCCGAATTCGTCCGTGCCGAGGTGGCGGCCGGCCGGGCCGTGATTCCGGCCAATCACCGGCACCCGGAGATCGAGCCGATGATCATCGGGGCGGCGTTCACGGTGAAGGTCAACGCGAATATCGGCAATTCCGCGGTGCGCAGTTCGATCACCGACGAGGTCGAGAAGATGGTTTGGGCGACCAGGTGGGGCGCCGATACGATCATGGACCTGTCCACCGGTCGCGATATTCACACCACGCGCGAATGGATTCTGCGCAACTCGCCGGTCCCGGTGGGCACGGTGCCGATCTATCAGGCGCTGGAGAAGGTGAACGGCGACCCGGTGCGATTGAGCTGGGAGTTGTACCGCGACACCGTGATCGAGCAGTGCGAGCAGGGTGTCGACTACCTGACCGTGCATGCCGGGGTGCTGCGCGAGTACATCGCGCTCACCGCGAATCGGGTCACCGGCATCGTCTCCCGCGGCGGGTCCATCATGGCCGCATGGTGCCTCGCGCACAAGCGAGAGTCCTTCCTGTACAAGCACTTCGACGAACTCTGCGAGATCCTGCGTCGCTACGATGTGACGTTCTCGCTCGGCGACGGACTACGGCCGGGTTCGATCGCAGACGCGAACGATGCCGCGCAATTCGCCGAGCTGCGCACGCTCGGAGAGCTCACCCGGATCGCGAAATCGTATGGTGTGCAGGTGATGATCGAGGGGCCCGGGCACGTCCCGATGCACAAGATCGCCGAGAACGTCGCGCTCGAACGGGAACTCTGCGAAGAGGCACCGTTCTACACCCTCGGTCCGCTGGCCACCGATATCGCCCCGGCCTACGACCACATCACCTCCGCGATCGGGGCGGCGATCATCGCGCAGGCCGGCACCGCGATGCTCTGCTATGTCACGCCGAAGGAGCACCTCGGCCTGCCCGATCGCGACGACGTGAAGGTCGGCGTCATCGCCTACAAGATCGCCGCACACGCGGCCGATCTGGCCAAGGGCCACCCGCACGCACAGGAACGCGACGACGCACTGTCCACGGCGCGCTTCGAGTTCCGTTGGGAGGACCAGTTCAACCTCGCGCTCGATCCCGACACGGCGCGCAGCTTCCACGACGAGACGCTGCCCGCGGAACCGGCGAAGAATGCGCACTTCTGCTCGATGTGCGGACCCAAGTTCTGCTCGATGCGGATCTCCGCGGATGTGCGTGCGCTCGCCGAACGTGATGGCCACGTGCACCTGCCGATCGTGGCCGATCGAGAAACTTCCGCCGGCGATGTCGAGAACTCGTGAGCGGCTTCGTCCCCGGTCCGAACGCGACCAGAATGGGTCGCACCACCACCGAGGAGAACACGATGGCCAAGTACTTGCTGCTCAAGCACTACCGCGGCGCCCCGGCTGCGGTCAACGACGTGCCCATGGACCAGTGGACGCCCGAGGAGATCTCGGACCACATGCAGTACATGAATGATTTTGCGGCCCGGCTGGAGAGCACCGGCGAACTCGTCGACGGTCAGGCGCTCGCCCCCGAGGGGACTTTCGTCCGATACGACGGAGAGGGTCGCCCGCCCGTCACCGACGGCCCGTTCGCCGAGACCAAGGACCTCATCGCGGGCTGGATGGCAATCGACGTCGACAGTTATGCGCGCGCCATCGAGCTGGCCGGGGAGCTGTCGGCCGCCCCGGGGGCGGGCGGGAAGCCGATCCACGAGTGGCTCGAGGTTCGTCCGTTCCTGACCGAGCCGCCCACGATCACCGAGTGAACACAGCCGGAGTGAACGAGCTCCTGCTCCGGAGCCTCACGCCGAATGTGCTCGGGATCCTCGTCCGCCGCGGAGCAGACTTCGCGGCGGCCGAGGATGCCGTACAGGACGCGCTGGTCGAGGCGGTTCGGGTTTGGCGCGACGACCCGCCGCGAGACCCGAAGGGCTGGTTGGTCACGGTGGCGTGGCGCAAGTTCGTCGACGCAACGCGGGCGGACGCGGCCCGGCGCCGGCGTGAGGACCGCGCGGACGAGGAGCCGGTGCCGGGACCCGCGCCCGATGCCGACGACACGCTCGCGCTCTACTTCCTGTGTGCCCACCCGTCGTTGACGCCGGCCTCCGCGGTTGCGCTCACGCTGCGCGCCGTCGGCGGACTGACCACCCGGCAGATCGCGGCGGCTTACCTGGTGCCCGAAGCGACCATGGCGCAACGCATCAGCCGCGCCAAGCGCACCGTCTCCGGCGTGCGGTTCGACCAGCCGGGCGACGTGGCCACCGTGTTGCGGGTGCTCTACCTGGTCTTCAACGAGGGCTATTCGGGCGACGTCGATCTCGCCGCCGAGGCCATCCGGCTCACCAGGCAACTCGCGGACGCGATCGACCATCCCGAGGTGGCGGGGCTGCTCGCACTCATGCTGCTGCACCACGCTCGGCGCGCCGCCCGGACCGCGCCCGACGGCAGTCTGGTGCCGCTCGCCGAGCAGGACCGCGACCGGTGGGACACCGAGTCGATCGCCGAGGGCGTCGAGATCCTGCAGGCGGCGCTGGCCCTCGATCGACTCGGCGAATTCCAGGCTCAGGCCGCCATCGCGGCTTTGCACGCCGACGCTCCGACCGCCGCGGACACCGACTGGGTGCAGATCGTCGAGTGGTACGACGAGTTGGTCCGGATCACCGACAGTCCCATTGCTCGGCTCAACCGCGCCGTCGCGGTGGGCGAGGCCGACGGCGCCAGGGCCGGTCTGGCCGCCCTCGCCGAACTCGACGATTCCCTGCCCCGCTATGCGGCGGTCGCGGCGTACCTGCACGAGCGCGACGGCGACCCCGCGACGGCAGCACACCTGTACGCCGAGGCGGCGTACAAGGCAGCCAACCTCGCCGAGCGCGACCACCTGAACCGACAAGCCGCCCGGCTCAACGCCATGCGGCGGTAACCCGACGAAGCGATTTGTCCGAAATGTCAGAGTGCGATGCAGACCGTCGACAAAGGCGGCATTCATAGCCGAAATGCTCGAGTTCAACGACTGGGTCGCAGCGAACGCGACCCACACCGAACCACCAATGACGTTGCTGGACACCACGAGCCGTTCGCCGGTCGACACCGCGGCGCTGGTCTCCGCCTGGGTGCGCGAAAGACTATGAGCGACAACGAAGAGGCCGTGGACCCGAAGGTCCACGGCCTCTTCGTCACTGGCGCGTGATTACTTCTTCAGCGATGCCGGCGGGGTGAACCGCTTGCCGTACTTGGCAGCGAGCTCCTCGGCGCGGGCCACGAAGGCCTGCTGTCCACCCGGGTAGCCGACGATGTACTGGTGCACACCACCGGTCCAGGCCGGGAAGCCGATGCCGAAGATCGAGCCGATGTTGGCGTCGGCGGTGGTCGTGAGAACGCCCTCGTCGAAGCACTTCTGGGTCTCGATCGCCTCGGCGAACAGCATCCGGTCGATCAGATCCTGGAACGGCACCTCCAGCTCACGGCTGGTCTTGAAGGTGTCGCGCAGACCCTCCCACAGACCGTCGCGCTTGCCGTCGACGTAGTCGTAGAAGCCGGCGCCGTTCAGGCGACCGGAGCGGTTCGCCTCAATCATCTTGTCGATGACGTCGAAGGACGGGTGCGGCTCGTCGCCGAGGGTCACATCGCCGGCCGCGGCTGCCGCCACGGTCTCCTTGCGGATCTTCTGCATCAGGTTGAGGTTCAACTCATCCGACAGCTGCAGTGGTGCGGCGGGGTAGCCCGCGTGCAGACCGGCCTGCTCGATGGTCTGCGGCTCGATGCCCTCGGCCAGCATGCCGATGGCCTCGTTGACGAACGTGCCGATGACACGCGAGGTGAAGAAGCCACGGCTGTCGTTGACGACGATCGGGGTTTTCTTGATCGCGAGGGTGTAGTCGAACACCCGGGCCAGCGCCTCGTCGGAGGTCTTCTCGCCCCGGATGATCTCGACCAGCGGCATCTTGTCGACCGGCGAGAAGAAGTGGATGCCGATGAAGTCCTCTTCGCGCTTCACACCGGCGGCGAGGCCGGTGATCGGCAGGGTCGAGGTGTTCGAGCCGAGCAGCGCGTCGGGATCGACGATGTCCTCGATCTCCTGGAAGACCTTGTGCTTGAGCTCGGTGCTCTCGAACACGGCCTCGATCACGAAGTCGACGCCCTTGAAGTCGGCCGCATCCGCGGACGGCGTGATCCGGTCCAGCAGCGCCTTGGACTTCTCCTCGGTGGTCTTGCCACGCGAGAGCGCCTTGGCCTCGATCTTCTCCGAGTAGTTCTTGCCGCGCTCGGCGGCCTCGAGCGTGACGTCCTTGAGCACGACCTCGTAGCCGGCCTTGGCCGAGACGTAGGCGATGCCCGCGCCCATCATGCCCGCGCCGAGCACGCCGACCTTGCGGATCTCACGCTTGGCGATGCCGTCCGGACGCGAACCACCGTTGTTGATGGTCTGCAGGTCGAAGAAGAACGCCTGGATCATGTTCTTCGCGACCGGGCCGGTGAGCAGGTGCACGAAGTAGCGCGACTCGATCAGCGACGCGTTGTCGATGTCGACCTGCGCGCCCTCGACCGCGGCGGCCATGATGGCCCGCGGCGCAGGCATGTTGGCGCCCTTGAGCTGCTTGCGCAGGTTGCCCGGAACGGCAGGCAGGTTCGCGGCGAACGCCGGGGTAGCCGGGGTGCCGCCGGGGATCTTGAAGCCCTTCTTGTCCCAGGGCTGCACGCCGCCCTCGGGGTTGGCCTTGATCCACGCCTTCGCGGCAGGGACCAGCTCGTCGACCGAACCGACGAGCTCGTCGACCAGGCCGATCTCCTTGGCCTTGGCCGGCTTGTTGCGCTGGCCCTGCAGCAGCACCTGCAGCAGCGCGCTCTGGATGCCGAGCATGCGCACGGTGCGGATCACGCCGCCGCCGGCAGGCAGCAGGCCGAGGGTCGCCTCGGGCAGGCCGATCAGCGAACCCGGAACGTCGGCCGCGATGCGATGGTGACACGCGAGCGCGATCTCCAGGCCGCCACCGAGCGCCGCACCGTTGATGGCGGCGACAACCGGCTTGCCGAGCGTCTCGAGCTGGCGCAGCGCGCCCTTGATCTCGGTGAGCTCGTCCATCAGGGCCTGGCCGTCTTCGGGGCCGACCTGCATCATGTTCTTCAGGTCGCCGCCGGCGAAGAAGGTCTTCTTCGCCGAGGTGAGCACGACACCGGTGATGTCGTCCTTCTCGGCCACGAGCCGAGCGACCGTCCCGGTCATCGACTTCTTGTACAGCTCGTTCATGGTGTTGGCGCCCTGGTTCGGGTCGTCCATCGTCAGCGTGACGATGCCGTCCGCGTCCCGCTCCCAACCGATCATGTTGTCAGTCACTGCTCAATGTCTCCTGTATGAAAATCAGTGGTCGGGAGTGGTTAGACGCGCTCGATGATGGTGGCAACACCCATGCCGCCGCCGACGCACAGCGTCAGCAGGGCGTAGCGGCCGTTGCGACGCTCGAGCTCGTCGACCATGGTGCCGGTGATCATCGCGCCGGTGGCGCCGAGCGGGTGACCCATCGCGATCGCGCCGCCGTTGACGTTGAGCTTCTCGTCCGGGATGTTGAGATCCTTCTGGAACTTCAGCACGACCGACGCGAACGCCTCGTTCAGCTCGAACAGGTCGATGTCGTCGACGGTCAGGCCGGCGCGATCGAGGACCTTCTTGGTGGCCGGCGTCGGGCCGGTCAGCATGATCGTCGAGTCGGCGCCGCTGGTGGCGGTCGCGACGACGCGCGCACGCGGGGTCAGACCCGAAGCCTTGCCCGCTTCCTCGGTGCCGACGAGCAGCAGGGCCGCGCCGTCGACGATGCCCGAGCTGTTGCCGCCGTGGTGGACGTGGTTGATCTTCTCCACGTAGTGGAACTTCTGCAGCGCCACCGCGTCGAAGCCGCCCATTTCGCCGACCATCGAGAACGACGGCTGCAGCTTGGCCAGATCCTCGAGCGTGGTGCCCGGGCGCATGTGCTCGTCATGGTCGAGCACGGTCAGTCCGTTGATGTCCTTGACCGGAACGACCGACTTCGCGAAGTAGCCGCCCGACCACGCCGCCGCCGCTTTCTCCTGTGAACGCACCGCGTAGGCGTCGACGTCCTCACGGGAGAAGCCCTCGATGGTGGCGATCAGGTCGGCGCCGACGCCCTGCGGGACGAAGTAGGTGTCGTAGCTGGTGGCGGGATCGAGCGCCCACGGGCCACCGTCGCTGCCCATCGGCACGCGCGACATCGACTCGACGCCGCCGGCGATGATCAGGTCGTCGAAGCCGGAGCGGACCTTCTGCGCGGCCATGTTCACGGCCTCGAGGCCGGAGGCGCAGAAGCGGTTGATCTGCACGCCGCCGACGGTGTCGGGCAGGCCGGCCGCGGTCACCGCGACGCGGGCCATATCGGCGCCCTGGTCACCAACCGGGCCAACGATGCCCAGGATGACGTCGGAGAGCCGGTCCTCGTCGAGGTCGGGGAAACGGTTGCGCAGCTCGCCGATCAGGCCGGTGACCAGATCGATCGGCTTCACCGAGTGCAGCGAACCCGTCTTCTTGCCGCGCCCGCGGGGCGTACGAATCGCCTCGTAGATGAACGCCTCTGTCGTCACTGTGACGTCTCCTTCTTCCGTACTGCTCGGTGCCGCGGCACCGCTGGTGGTTACCTGTGCGGCAGTGCCGCGGTCTTCGCTGTGCGGCCAAGCCGCTCGTCGCATCCGGTCGGTCGACCGTGGATTGCAGCCACCCGCGACCCACGTGACACACGACGAGAACGACGGCCGCCGCTCCCCGCCCTGCTACCACACAAGGAGCAGCTGAAGGTAAGGGTTGTCGACCTGTCTCCCCGACGCGGCAAGTGCGAATCGCGGTTAACTTTGGCGAGTTTACACCGCACCCATCGCAGTCCGCCCAACCTGGTCGAAACGCCGGCGCACGACACGCCGCGGGAAATCGTCAGGCGCCGTCGATGCGGCGGGCGCCGAGCTCGTTGCTGAGCAACTCGATGGCCACCTCATCCGGGTCCCGCCGTTCCTCGGCGCGGACGGGCTGAGCCGCTTCGGCGAGCATCTCCGCTTCCTCGTCGGGAGTGCTCGGCAGTGGCGGACCGTCGAGATGCTCCTGCGGCGGCTGGTACGCGACATCGGACGGTTCTTCGTCCGAGTCGTGCGGCGGCTCGGCGGGGAGCGGCCAGTCCTCCGCGGCATCGCGCGCCGGCTCGGCGGGCCGCTCGGCTTTCGTCCGGCTCGGCCGCGAAAACTTCGGCAGACCAGCGGGTTTCGCGTTCGCGGCCGGGCGGGCGGGGGCGCTGCGCGCGGCGGCGTTGGTCGCCCCGGTCTCGCAGCGCACGTCCCATTCCACGCCGAACAGGTCGCGCAGGGCGTCCTTGATCACTTCGGCATTGCGCGGTTCGACGAGTCGCTTCGACAGCGGGCCCGACTCGTGCCGCAGCACGATCGCGCCGCCGGTGACGGCCGCGATTGTCGCGCCGGACAGCATCACCTCGACGGTGCGGCTGCGTTCGCGCACCTTGACCAGCACTTCCGACCACACCGCGCGCACCGCGGCGGCATCGGGCTCGCCCGGGCGACTCGCGGCGGCGGGTTCGGATATCGGCTCGGGCGCAGGTTCGGACTCGGGCTCGGGCTCGGGCACGGACTCCGCCGCGGGAGGCTCTGCGGCAACGGTCGGTTCCGGCGCGGGTTCCGGCTGCGGCGAGGGCGCTGGCTCGGGCTCGGGGGCCGGCGTCGGGTCCGGACTGGGCCTGGTCGGGGCGGGTTCGGGCGTGGGTTGCGGGGTCGGCGGTGGCGTCGGCGGTGCGGTCGGCGCCGGGTCCGGGGTCGTCGGAGCCGGCTCGGTCGCCGTCTCCGCTTTGACCCGCGACGGCCGGAACTCCCGGCGGCCGGCGGTCTCGGGCGCTTCGTCCGCTGTATTGGGCGCTGCCGCACCGGCGGCGGATTCCGTGGTGGGTCTGCTCACTTCCAACCGCCGCTCGATGCGCTCGATGCGCTGGAGTGCGGCGGACTCGGCGTCGGATACCGACGGCAGCAGCATGCGCGCGCAGACCACCTCGAGCAGCAGTCGTGGCGCGGTCGCCCCGCGCATTTCGCCGAGCCCCTCGTGCACCAGCTCCGCGTAGCGGGCCAGCGTTGCCGGGCCGATGCGCTCGGCTTCGGCCAGCATCCGCTCGAGCTGATCGCCGGGGGCATCGACGAGTCCACGCTCGCCGGCGTCGGGGACCGCGCGCAACAGAATCAGGTCGCGCAGCCGGTCGAGCAGGTCGACGGCGAACCGGCGCGGATCGTGCCCCGCCTCCATGACCTTGTCGACGGTGCCGAACAGCGCGGCTCCATCGTCGGCGGCGAGCGCATCGACCGCTTCGTCGATCAGCGCAACGTCGGTGACGCCGAGCAACGCGAGCGCCCGCCGATAGGTGACGCCGTCGTTCCCGGCACCGGCGAGCAGCTGATCGAGCACGCTGAGCGAATCGCGAGGCGAACCGCCGCCCGCGCGAATGACCAGCGGGTACACCGCCGGTTCGACGGTGACCGACTCCTGCGCGCAGATCTTCTCCAGCAGCCCGCGCATGGTGCTCGGCGGCAGCAGCCGGAACGGGTAGTGGTGGGTGCGCGACCGGATCGTCGGCAGCACCTTCTCCGGCTCCGTCGTCGCGAACACGAAGATCAGGTGCTCCGGCGGTTCCTCGACGATCTTGAGCAGCGCGTTGAAACCTGCCGTGGTGACCATGTGCGCCTCATCCACGATGAACACCCGGTAGCGCGACTCGGCGGGCGCGTAGAACGCCCGGTCGCGCAGTTCCCTGGTGTCATCGACGCCACCATGACTGGCCGCGTCGAGTTCGATCACGTCGAGATTGCCCGGTCCGCCCGGGCCGAGCGCGACGCACGACCCGCAGACGCCGCACGGTGTCGACGTCGGTCCCTCGACGCAGTTCAGCGAGCGAGCGAGGATGCGCGCCGATGAGGTCTTGCCACAGCCACGCGGGCCGGAGAACAGATAGGCATGGTTGATCCGCCCGGCGTCGAGCGCAATGCTCAACGGCTCGGTCACATGCTCCTGGCCGACCACCTCGGCGAACGTTGCCGGTCGGTACTTCCGGTACAGCGCCACGCGCCGAGCGTACCGGCGGGCGGGGACAGTCGACCCTGCGGAGTTCTGGACGCCGACCCCGGCCGCCGGCGGTATGGGTTTGTCGCGTCGAAACACTGGCGCAGCAGGCGATCACGGGGGTGTTCCGCCGCTGAGTTAACTGCGTTACGCTAACGCCACTAACCGTAGAGGGGGGCCTTGCGATGCTGGACAGGATTGCCAGTTTCGTCATCGCGCGACCACGCAAAGTGCTGGTCACGGCGTTCACGATCGCCATCCTGGCCGGGCTGTTCGGGGCCACCGCGATCAGCCATATGAAAGCGGGCGGATTCACCACGGCCGACTCCGAGTCCGGCCGGGCGAGCGAAGTGCTCGACCAGGACTTCGGCGGCGCGGAACCCAACCTGGTGCTGCTCGTCGATGCCCGCGACGGAGTGGACAGTCCGGAGGCCAAGGCCGCGGGCGCCCGGCTCGTCGACACCCTGTCCAGCGCCGAGGGTGTCGCATCCGTGCAGTCGTACTGGACCGCGCCGCCGGATCTGGCCGGCGCGTTCCGCAGCCGGACCGCGCACAGCGCGCTGATCACCGCCAATGTCGACGGCGACGACACGAGTGCGCCCAAGCGTGCCGCCGAACTCGCCGACGACCTGACCGGCACCACCGACGGGATCACTGTGCGTGCGGGCGGGCAAACGATGGCTTACCACGACATCAACGCGCAGGTCACCAAGGACCTCGCCGTCGCCGAAGCAGTCGCCATTCCGATCTCGGCGATCGTGCTGATCCTCGTCTTCGGCAGCCTCGTCGCGGCCTTGCTGCCGCTCGGCATCGGGATCTTCGCGATCCTCACCACGCTTGCGATCCTGCGCACCCTCACCCTGGTCACCGACGTCTCGATCTACGCGCTGAACATGACGACCGCGCTCGGCCTCGCGCTCGCGATCGACTACAGCCTGTTCATGGTGAGCCGGTTCCGCGAGGAACTCGACGCAGGCCGCGAGGTCGCCGACGCCGTGCGCCGCACCGTGCAGACCGCGGGCCGGACCGTGCTCTACTCGGCCCTCGTCGTCGCGCTGTCGATGTCCGCGCTGATCGTCTTCCCGCTCTACTTCCTGAAATCTTTCGCGTATTCGGGACTGGCCGTGGTGGCTGCCGCGGCACTCGCCGCGCTCATCGTGGTACCGGCGTGCCTGATGACGCTCGGCCATCGGGTTAATTCGCTGGACCTGCGCGAACCGTTCCGCCGGCTACTGCGCATGCCGCCGCGCCAGGTGGTGCCGCCGCAGGAGAGCCGGTGGTACCGCGGGGTGAGCGCAGTGATGCGGCACGCGGCACCGGTCGCGATCGCGGTGACCATGTTCCTGCTGCTGCTCGGCGCACCGTTCCTGTCGGCACAGTTCGGCTATCCCGACGAGCGGGTGGTCCCCGCGGCGGTGGCGGAGAGCCGCGCGGTCGGCGACTCGTTGCGGCAGAACTTCGAACTCGACACCGGCGGCTCCTCGATCGCGGTGCTGCCCGGCTACACCGGTGGCCAGGGCCCGATCGGCGATTACGCGGCCGAGCTGTCCCAAGTTCCCGGCGTGGACGCGGTGACGTCGAGCGCGGGCACCTACGTCGAAGGGTCGCGGGTCGCGTCGCCGCTACCGAACATGCTCAACGACTCCGGCGCGTACCTCCGGATCACCGGCCAATCCGACCCGTTCGCCAAGGCGGGGGCACGCCATCTCGAAGCAGTGCGTGCGGTGCCAAGCCCGGGCGAGGTGCTGTTCACCGGGCCCGCCGCCGTCAATCACGACTCGCTCGACGTGCTCGCTGGGCGACTCCCGCTGGCGCTCGGGCTGATCGTGGTATCGACACTGGTCGTGCTGTTCCTGTTCACCGGCAGCGTGGTGTTGCCGGTCAAGGCGATCGTGCTCAACACGCTGTCGCTGTCCGCCGCGTTCGGCGCGATGGTGTGGATCTTCCAGGAGGGCCATTTCTCCGATCAGCTCGGCTTCACACCCACCGGCTATCTGTCACCGACCATGCCGCTGCTGATGTTCTGTCTGGCGTTCGGCATGTCGATGGACTACGAGGTCTTCCTGCTCTCCCGTATCCGCGAGGAATGGCTGATGTCGGGCCGCACCGCCGCGGACAACACGCGCGCGGTGGCGATGGGTGTGGCACGGACCGGCCGGATCTTCACGGCGGCAGCGGTTCTGATGGCTATCGTGTTCATTGCCATGACCACTGCACAGGTCTCGTTCATGAAGATGTTCGGCTTGGGATTGGCGCTGACGGTGTTGACCGATGCCACCCTCATCCGCACGTGCCTCGCGCCCGCCCTGATGAAGATGATGGGCCGGGCGAATTGGTGGGCACCGAAACCCCTCGCCGCGCTGCACGCCCGTATCGGGCTGCACGAACACGACGAACCGGCGCCGGCGACCGACGAACCCGCACCGCGCTTACCGGCGCATCAGGGAGCTTCATGAGCGCAGCACGACAGCGCGCCCCACGCGGCTCCGGCGATCAACTGCGCGGGGAGATTCTCGACGCCACCATGGCTCTGCTCGCTCGGACCGGTCACGCGGACGATGTTTCGATCCGCGCGATCTCCGAAACGGTCGGTGTGAGTGCACCCTCGATCTACCGGCACTTCGCGGACAAGGACGCGTTGATCGAGGCCGCGGTGGTGCAGGTGATGACCGACCTCGACGAGGTCATGCAGGCCGCAGTGGCGGGCATCGACGCTCCGCTCGAACGGCTGCGCACGCAGGGCCTGGCCTACGTGCGGTTCGCCCGCGAACATCCCGAGCACTACCGGCTCGCCACGATGGAATGCGGCGACCGGGCCGGCGAGGTCGACAAGGTGCTCGGCAGTGCTGCCTTCACCCATTTCCTGGCCACCGTCCGGGACTGCATGGACAGCGGCGTGTTCGCCGAGGCCGACCCGATTCCGGTGGCGATGCAGATGTGGGCGGCCGCGCACGGCATCGCGTCACTGCTGATCGCCAAACCGTATCTGCCGTGGGGCGATCCCGATCTGGCTGCGGACAAGGTGCTCAAATCGGCATGCTCGGGCCACATCGTCGGCGACCTGCTCGGCCACGACGCCAGCCCCGACGAACTGCTGACCTGGCTGCACGAGCAGCGACGCATGACCCGGTGAGCCGGCTCGAACCACGACCTCGCGCCGTCGCAGGCAACCGGCTCCACCCCCGGTAGGAGATCAAGTACCGCCCTGGGCACGACGTGCTGGGACCGCCCATCTTTGTAGCGTCTAACCAAGGAGGACAACGCCGGGCAAGGGCGGTGCTCCCAGGTGAGTTGGCAGCGTCACGCCAGCGCCGCCGACCGATCATCGAGGGGGGCCGCGATGCTGGACCGTATTGCCTATTTCGTGATTGCGCGACCGCGAGCAGTGTTGGTCGCCGCGTTGTTGATTGCGGTGTCGAGCGGACTGCTCGGCGCCACCGCGCTGGCCCACATGAAGGCCGGTGGATTCATCGCCAACGATTCGGAGTCCGGCCGGGCGAGCGCACTGCTGGCAGAAAAGTTCGGTGGTGCCGAACCCAACTTCATCCTGCTCGTCGACGCGCCGGACGGCGTGGACAGCCCCGCGGCCCGCGCTACGGGCGCACGAATCATCGAATCACTGCGGTCCACTTCCGATGTCGATTCCGTGCAGTCGTACTGGACCATGCCCCCCGATCTGGCCGCCGCATTCCGCAGCCGCACCGCGCACAGCGCCCTGATCACCGCGCACATCGACGGCGACGACACGGCCGCACCCGCGCGGGCCGCCGAACTCGCCGACGAAGTCGCCGGCACGAGCGACGGGATAACCGTGCGCGCCAGCGGGATTGCGATCGGTTACCACGAGATCAACGGACAAGTCACGAAGGATCTTGCGATCGCCGAAGGGGTCGCCATCCCGATCTCGGCGATCGTGCTCATCCTCGTGTTCGGCAGTGTCATCGCGGCGATGCTGCCGCTGGCCATCGGCATCTTCGCGATCCTGAGCACACTCGCGATTCTGCGCTTCTACACCATGATCACCGACGTGTCGATCTACGCGCTGAACATGACCACGGCACTCGGCTTCGCGCTTGCTATCGACTACAGCCTGTTCATGGTGAGCCGATTCCGCGAGGAACTCGCTGCCGGGCGCGAGGTGCCGGATGCGGTCGTGCGTACCGTGCAGACCGCCGGCCGCACCGTGTTGTACTCGGCAATCGTTGTCGCGCTGTCGATGTCGGCGCTGATCGTCTTTCCGCTGTACTTCCTCAAGTCCTTCGCCTACGCCGGCCTCGCGGTGGTCGCCGCGGCCGCGCTCGCCGCGCTGATACTGGTGCCTGCGTGCCTGATGCTGCTCGGCCACCGGGTGAACTCGTTCGACCTGCGCGAGCCGCTGCGCCGTTTGTTCCGCATGCAGCCGAGCCGGGTCGTCCCGCCGGAGGAAAGCCGCTGGTACAGCGCGGTCAATGCAGTGATGCGCCGCGCCGCGCCGGTCGCCATCGCGGCGACCATCTTCCTGCTGTTCCTCGGCGCACCGTTCCTTTCCGCGAAGTTCAGCTACCCCGACGATCGCGTGGTACCCGCCGCCGTGTCGGAAACCCGCGCGGTCGGCGACTCGCTACGGCAGAACTTCGACATAAATACGGGCGGTGCGGCAATTGCGGTGCTGCCCGGTTACGCGGCCGGGCCGGGCCCGCTCGGCGACTACGCGGCGGAGCTGTCCCGCGTGCCCGGCGTGTTGGCGGTGTCATCGAGCGTGGGCACCTACACGGCGGGTGCCCGGGTGGCGTCCGCGCTGCCGGAGATGGCCAACGAGTCCGGCACGTATCTACGGATCATCAGTGATGCGAGCGCGTACTCCGCCACCGCTGCGCGCCAACTCCACGCGGCGCGGGCCGTGCCGGCGCCCGGCGAGGTGATGTTCACCGGTCCCGCTGCCGCCAACAATGATTCGCTCGACGCGCTCGGTGGACGGCTGCCTCTCGCCCTCGCGCTGATCGTCGCCTCGACGCTCATTGTGCTGTTCCTGTTCACCGGCAGTGTGATTCTGCCGATCAAGGCGGTCGTCCTCAACACGCTGTCGCTGTCGGCAGGCTTCGGCGCGATGGTGTGGATCTTCCAGGAAGGCCACTTCTCCGACCCGCTCGGATTCACCCCGACCGGCTATCTCTCTCCGACCATGCCGCTGCTGATGTTCTGCCTGGCCTTCGGGATGTCGATGGACTACGAGGTGTTCCTGCTGTCCCGGATCCGCGAAGACTGGCTACAGTCGGGCCGCACCACCGCCGACAACACGCATGCGGTCGCGATGGGCATCGCCAGAACCGGCCGGATCTTCACTGCCGCAGCGATGTTGATGTCGATCTCCTTCATTGCGTTGGCAACGGCGCAGGTGTCGTTCATGAAGATGTTCGGCATCGTCCTCGCGATCACCCTCGTCGTCGACGCGACACTGATCCGTGCCGGCCTCGCCCCGGCGCTGATGCGCATGATGGGGCCGGCGAACTGGTGGGCGCCAAAGCCGCTGGCAAGGTTGCACGACAGGTTCGGCTTGCACGAGCACGACGCGCCCGCGCCACGTTCGTCCGCACCCGCCGAGGCCGTACCGGTCCACTAGGAGCACCGAGGAAGGCAGCACGAGGCGGTCCAGCGCAGTCCCCGGGATCGGCCGTGCGGCGGCCGCGTAGAAAGTACGTGTGACTCACGACACCACGCCGTGCGCCGGGGGCGGCATGACGATCAGCGATCAGGTCGCCCGGCACGCCCGCAAGATCCCCGAGGCGGTCGCGCTGCGCTTCCCCAACGCCGAGGCTCGCTCCGCAGGCTCCGCTCGGGCCGGCACCGAGCGCTCGTACCGCGAGCTCGACGCCAGGGTGAGCCGCCTCGCCCACGCCATGCTCGACCGCGGCATCGGCGTCGGTGACCGGGTCGCCGTGCTCGCCCACAACGGGCTCGAAGTTATCGAGACCTATCTCGCCTGCGCCCGCATCGGCGCGATCTGTGCGCCACTGAATTTCCGCTCGGTCGCGACCGAGGTCGCCTACATGCTCACCAACTGCGGTGCGCGGCTGCTCATCCTCGACGCGCAGCTAACCGACTCGGCCCGCGACGCGGCACCCTCGGCACCGGCGCTGCTCGGTGGCCTGGTTTTCGGCGGACCGGTGGCCGGGCTGCCCGCCGGGTTCGAAGCCTACGAGGACGCGCTCGCGGCGGCGTCCGCCGAGCCGGTCGCCGTGGTGGTGGACGAGCACGCGCCAGCGTTCATCATGTACACCTCGGGCACGACGGGCCGGCCCAAGGGCGCCGTGCTCTCGCACTACAACCTGTTCGTGCAGACCACCAGCCGGATCGCGCATGTCGGTCTGCCGACGGACTGCCGCACCTGGCTGGCCGGCACCCCGTTGTTCCATATCGCGGGTGTGTCCGCCTTCCTGCCTGCGTTTCTCACCGGCGGCCGGGTCGTGGTGGCCCGCTCCGGCGCATTCGACCCGGCGGAAACTGTGGATCTGCTTGCCCAGGAACGGATTTCGTCGTGCTTCTTCGTCCCCTCACAATGGCAGGCGATCTGCTCGGTGCCCGGTCTCGCCGATCGCGATCTGTCGGCGCTGAAGATGATCGCCTGGGGTGCGGCGCCCGCGTCGACGACGCTGCTGCGCAAACTGCTTGCCGCCTTCCCGCAGGCGCAGCTGAGCACCTCCTTCGGCCAGACCGAGTGCAGCCCGATCACCACCGTGCTGCGCGGCGAGGACGCCGCCCGCAAGATCGGCTCGATCGGCACACCGCTGCTCAATGTCGAGGTGCGCGTCGTCGACGCCGAGATGAACGACGTGCCGCGCGGCGAGGTCGGCGAGATCGTCTACCGCGGCCCGTCGGTGATGAGCGGCTACTGGAACAACCCCGCCGAGACCGCAGCGGCCTTCGCCGGCGGCTGGTTCCACTCCGGTGATCTCGTCCGCGAGGACGAGGACGGCTACTTCTACATCGTGGACCGGCTCAAGGACATGATCATCTCCGGCGGGGAGAACGTGTACTGCGCGGAGGTGGAGGACGTCCTTGCCGGCCACCCCAAGATTGCCGACGTGGCCGTGGTGGGGGTGCCGGACGAGCGGTGGGGCGAGGTGCCGCATGCCGTCGTCGTCCCGATCCACGCCGCCGATCCGCCCACCGACACCGACATCGAACAGTGGTGCCGCGCGCGGTTGGCCGCCTTCAAGTGTCCACGCCGGCTCACCGTGCTGCCCGAGCTGCCGCGCAACGCGAGCGGCAAGGTGCGCAAGAACGAGCTGCGGGCCGAACTGGCAGGGTGAACCCGTGCCGATAACGTGAGCCGCATGGAGTCGTTCTACGTCCGAGATCCGGCCGACCCGGACCGCTACGAATCGACCGAACTGACTCGGGGCCCGTGGTCACCGGATGCCCAGCACGCCGGACCGCCGTCGGCCTTGATCGCGCATGCGATCGAACGTTGCGAGCCGCGCGAGGGATTTCAGGTCGGCCGGATCGCGGTGGAGATCCTCGGTCCGATCCCGCTCGCACCGCTCACCGTGACCACTCGGGTCGCGCGGCCGGGCCGCAGTGTGGAGTTGCTCGAGGCCGAGGTGCGCGCCGACCGCGGACCGGTGCTGCGGGCCAATGCCTGGCGCTTCCGCCGCGCCGATCCGCCGCTCGAAATCGACGATGCGGTGCGGCCGACCGGCACCATGCCCGGACCCGAGCAGGGCGTCGAGTCGGAGTTCCCCTCGCTGCAACCGGTCGGCTTCCACACCGGCATCGATTACCGGTTCGTCCGCGGCACATTTCTCGAGGCCGGTCCGGCGACCTGCTGGATTCGGCTGCGCCATCCCATCGTGGCGGGCACGACGCCGAGCCCGTGGGAGCGCGCCATGGCCGCAAGCGATTCCGGCAATGGGGTGAGCTCCACGATGGACTGGCAGAACTATCTGTTCATCAACACCGATCTCACGGTGTCGCTGCATCGGCTGCCCGAGGGCGAGTGGATCTGCCTGGACGCGGTGACCTCGCCGCAGCCGCACGGGATCGGATTGACCGAGACAGCGCTCTACGACGAAGCCGGACCGATAGGGCGCGCGATGCAGACGTTGCTGCTCGGCCGCCGCTGAGGCGCTGTCGGCGAACGAACTCCCCGTAACGTTGGCGGTTCCGTGCTGCCGCCGGGTCGGGGGTCTGGCGGCAACACGGAACCATTCACGATTTCGCCGCAGCCCCCGCCGGTGTTACACGTCGGCACAAATAGCGTGGAACCGGTTGCTGGGACCTGGCCCCGGGTCCAGACTCGTGGGGTGACTGCCATGCAGCTGGGAATGGTCGGGCTTGGTCGGATGGGCGCGAATATCGTCCGGCGGATCGTGAAGGACGGCCACACGGCCGTCGTCTTCGACACCAATCCCGCTGCCGTCGAGGAGGTCGCCGCCGAGGGCGCGGGCGCGGTGCTCGGTACGAATACCCTCGCCGATTTTGTCGCCGCGCTCGACAAGCCGCGGGTCGCGTGGGTGATGATCCCGGCGGGCATCACCACACGGGTGATCAACGAGCTGGCCGAGTTGCTCGAACCCGGCGACATCGTCATCGACGGCGGCAACAGCCGCTACCACGAGGACATTGCACGGGCGAAAGCGCTCTCGCCCAAGGGACTGCATTACATCGACATCGGCACGTCGGGCGGGGTCTTCGGCCTGGACCGCGGCTTCTGTCTGATGGTCGGCGGTGAGCACGAACAGGTCGCCCATATCGAGCCGTTGCTGCAATCGATCGCACCCGGTGTCGACGCCGCCGAACGCACCCCCGGCCGCACCGGCGAACCGTCCCCGGCCGAGCAGGGCTATCTGCATTGCGGCCCGGCCGGCGCCGGTCACTTCGTGAAAATGGTGCACAACGGCATCGAGTACGGCGCGATGGCCGCCTACGCCGAGGGCCTCAACATTTTGCACAAGGCGAATATCGGCTCGCGGTCGCCGAGTGAATTCTCCGCCGAGGAGACCCCGCTCGACCAGCCCGAGCTCTACCAGTACGACATCGACATCCCCGAGGTGACCGAAGTGTGGCGACGCGGCTCGGTGGTCGCCTCGTGGCTCCTCGATCTCACCGCGGCGTCACTGTTCGCCGACCCCACCCTCGAGGCGATGGGCGGGCGGGTGTCCGATTCCGGTGAGGGTCGGTGGACGGTCGACGCCGCGCTCGACGAGGGCGTGCCGGTGCCCGTACTGTCCACCGCGCTCTACCAACGGTTCTCGTCTCGTGGCGAAGCGCTCTACGCGGACAAGGTGCTCTCCGCGATGCGCAAGGCGTTCGGCGGGCACAGTGAGCTACCGAAGAAGTAGGGAGCTACCGAAGAAGTAGCGCTACGTCGGAGCGTTCCGGCTACGCCGAACCGCTCAGGTGCCCCGGCGTCCGCGACGGCTGTTGTCGTAGGCGGCCTCGCGCACGATCCGCAGCCATTCCGGTTGCAGCCGGACGTCGTCGTGTGTGTTGAGGATCGGATCGAATGGCGGTGCTTCGTCGTCATCGGTGCTGATTACGGTGTCGAGTCGCACTTTCGCCAGGTCTGCGAAACCTTCGGCGCCGGCCGCCTGCCGCAGGTGCACGACGAGCGGTCGCTCGGCGATCTCGGCTTCGAGGCTCGCAAGTGAAAAGTCCCGGGACGACGAGGCAAGTTCGGCTTGTAGCCGCCAGGATCGTCCCTGATAAGCCAACGGCATCAATGTCGAGAATCGTGCGCGCGCCCATGACACCGAGGGGAGTACTGCGCATCGCGCGATCGGATTGGTGCCGGATGTCGCGAGCAGGATGTCCCAACGTTCTGGTTGCGAAAGCCGGATCGCGATTCCGCCGACGTCCGGCAGTCCACCCGGCGTCCCGATTCCCTTGGACAAACGCACCCGGACCGGGCCGGACTCGATCGGCACACCGAATGCCGGGTCGGCAATGCGCTCGATCCGTCCACTGGCGAGAAATCCGTTGGGGTGAAACACCCTGGCGTGGCGCAGCGCCGCACCGATCCGGAAGGGCCAGCCGAGCGCGCGAGTTGCAATATCGGTCATGTGCGGCGGCTACCCCGCGCGACTATGCCGAAACGCGCGGCACGCGAGGCTGGTCCTGGCTCGGTCGACGCCGGCGCGACGTAGCGTGACGACCATGAACGCCACCACTGACGGAACGGGTTTCTCCGCCGACGAGAAGGCCGCGATGAAGCAGCGCGCCGAGGAGTTGCGCACGACCAAAGGCCTCAAGGGTGCGGCGAAACAGGCCCGCGAACTCGAGGCGTGCATCGACGCGATCGACGCACTCGAGGGAATCGACAGCGAGGTCGCAACGACCTTCCATCGGCTCGTCGCCGAGGAGGCACCCGATCTGCGACCGAAGACGATGTACGGGTTCCCCTCTTACGCGAACGCCGACGGCAAGGTCGTCATGTTCGTGCAGCCTAAATCCAAGTTCGACACGAGGTATCCGACCGTCAACTTCGACGAGCACGCCAACCTCGACGACGGCGACATGTGGCCGACTTCGTTCGCCGTCGTCGCCTTGACGGATGCGGTGGAGAAGAGGCTGCGCGCGCTGGTGAAACAGGCCGTGTCCTGACCGATCCTGCGTCGCGGTTGTGCTCGGGTTCGGCGTGACTACTCTCGCGTCACTCTCGGCCGAGCGAGACCCACGTCGGGTCCGCCGTCCGTGCACCAACCGTGATCGCGGCGAGTTCGTCGAGACGAGCCACCTGGTCGGCGGTCAGGTCGAGGTTCAGCGCGCCCGCGTTCTCGGTGACTCGCGGCGCGTACCGGGTCCCGGGGATGGGCACGACCGGCAACGAGAACTCCCGGCCCTTGGCGTAGAGCCAGGCGAGCACGACCTGCGCCGGCGTCCCGTCGGTCTCGGCGGCAATATCCTCGACCACCGCGAGCACCTTCGCGTTACCCGGCAGTGCGTCGGGCGCGAAGCGCGGAAACCGGCGTCGCAGGTCGTTTTCACCGATTTGGCCCGGTTCGAACGTGCCGGTGAGGAACCCTCGGCCGACGGGTGAGTACGGCACGAAGCCGATGCCCAGTTCCGCGGCGGTCGGGACGACGGCCCGCTCCACATCGCGGCTCCACACGCTCCATTCGCTCTGGATCGCGGCAATCGGGTGGACGGCATGCGCGCGCCGCAGCTCGTCGCCGGTGGCCTCCGAAAGTCCGATGTGGCCCACCTTGCCCGCGCTCACCTGTTCGGCGATCGCCCCGACCGTCTCCTCGATCGGGACGTTCGGATCCACCCGGTGCAGGTAGTACAGGTCGACGTGGTCGACACCGAGCCGCTCCAGGGAGGCGTCCAGGAATCCCGCGACGTGCTCGGGGCGGCCGTCGATGCCGCGCTGTCCCGCCGCGATATTGCCGACGAGGCCGAACTTGGTGGCCAACTGCACTTCGTCGCGCCGGGTGCGCAGCACCTCGCCGACGGCACGCTCACTCGCACCCTCGCCGTACACGTTGGCGGTATCGATGAAGGTGACGCCGATATCGATCGAATGATGGAGTGTGGCAAGGGCCTCCGCCGGGTCGACGGGTCCATATGCCGGAGCGACCGACATGGCGCCGTAGCCCTGGGCGCTGACGACGAGACCGGGGGCGAGTGCAGTGGTGGGGACAGTCATGCATCGCATCCTGCCCCGGAATTCGCGAAGGGCGCACGATGTGCGATCACCCTGATTGCAAAGCCGTGCGTCCGTCGGAGGCGCGTGGAGCCGGAGGTTCAGCGCGCGCCGACTACCAATACCCCGGTGGCGCCGTAGGCGGGGCCGGTTGCCTGCGCGGTGCAACTGCTGACCACCACGTAGAGGCCGGTGGGCACGTTGGCGAACGTCCCGGTCACAGTGCCGTCCTTATCCGCAATCACCAACGGGTGAAAAGCAACAAAGGAGCCCGACTCGAGCAGGGCTGTGATCAGCCCGAACGGATTGCCTGCGAGCAAATCGGCGATCGACCCCCCGATGATCGGGGCGGCCGTCACGGCATTTACCAGTCCGGTTTGGCAGCTACCGGGAAAGACACCGAGGTACCCCGGCACGCCCGTCGCGGTGTACCGCACAGAATTCCCCTGTGCCTCCGCCTTGTGGCCGATCCCGTTCGAGAACCCGACGCCGGGCAAAACGGGTTGCGCAGGGGCGGGGGCAGCCGCCGCGATTGCCGGCGCCGCAAGCAGTACGGTCACCGAAGCCACAGCGGCGGTGACGCATCGGATGAACAGGTTTCGTCGCATCAGCATGTCTCCTATCGGGACGGCGGTTTTACCCGTCGGGACCCGGCGCGACGCCGATTCGGCCCATGCCTCGGACGCTAGTCAATGGATATGCGCCGCATGGCCGATTCGCGATTTCCAGCGTACTGCGCAGTGCGTGCGACGTGTGCGCCTAGCGCTCCAGGATCGCGGTGACGCCCTGCCCACCCGCGGCGCAGATGGAGATCAGCGCCCGGCCGGACCCCTTCTCGGCGAGCAGCTTTGCGGTCGAGGCGACGATGCGGGCGCCGGTCGCGGCGAACGGATGACCGGCCGCGAGCGAGGAACCGTTGACGTTGAGCTTGCTGCGATCGATGCTGCCGAGCGCGGCGTCGAGGCCGAGCCGCTCCTTGCAGTAGGTGTCGCTCTCCCAGGCCTGCAGGGTGGCGAGCACCACCGAGGCGAAGGCCTCGTGAATCTCGTAGAAATCGAAGTCCGCCAACGTGAGTCCGTTGCGCGCGAGCAGCCGCGGCACCGCGTAGGTGGGCGCCATCAGCAGGCCGTCCGGACCGTGCACGTAATCCACGGCGGCGGTCTCGGAGTCGACGAGATGGGCGAGCACCGGCAGCTTGCGCTCGGCGGCCCATTCGTCGGTGGCCAGCAGCGCGGCCGACGCGCCGTCGGTGAGCGGGGTCGAGTTGCCCGCGGTCATGGTCGCGTCGCCGAGCTGCACACCGAAGGCCGGCTTCAGTTTGGCCAGTTTCTCCACCGACGAGTCGGGACGCAGGTTGTCGTCGCGGGTGAGGCCGAGGAATGGAGTCACCAGATCGTCGAAAAAGCCGCGGTCGTAGGCGGCAGCCATGTTGCGGTGACTGGCGGCGGCGAGTTCGTCCTGGTCCTCGCGGCGAACGCCGAATTCCTTGGCCGTGATCGCGGCATGGTCGCCCATCGACAGGCCGGTGCGCGGCTCCCCGTTGCGTGGAATCTCGAGCCCGATCATGCCCGGACGAACGTTGCCGAGCAGCTTGACCCGGGCACCCGCGGTCTTCGCGCGGTTGAGCGAGAGCAGGAACTCGCGCAACTCGTCGTTGACACCGATCGGCGCGTCGGAGGTGGTGTCCACCCCGCCGCCGATGCCGGCCTCGATGCGGCCCGCGGCGATCGCATCGCCGACGGCAATGATCGACTGCAGGCCGGTGCCGCAGGCCTGCTGCAGGTCGTAGGCGGGCGTGTACGGGCTGAGCGCGCTACCGAGCACGCACTCCCGCATGAGGTTGAAATCGCGGCTGTGCTTGAGAACCGCGCCCCCGACAACCTGACCGAGCCGCTCACCTTGCAGGTTGAAGCGACTGACCAGGCCATCGAGCGCGGCGGTGAACATATCCTGATTGGAGGCGCGCGCATACGCCTTGTCGGACCGGGCGAATGGGATCCGGTTCCCGCCAAGGACGGCGACTGGTCGCAACTGCCGGTCGACACCCCTCGACTCGACTGACTCGGTGCTGGCCGCTGTGCTCGTCACGCGCATCTCCCTGACTCAGGTGGTCTGCTCGACATCCAACTTACTCCAGAGTAAGTTGTTTGTCGAACCCGGCGTGTGTCAACGCTGCGGTAATCGACCAATCCCCAAGACGACCCGAGAAGGTAGTGAAAGTGGCATCCAGCAAGGGAGCTCCGGACCTCTACTCGTCATTCCTGTCCACGACACCGGGCGCGTTCATCGCGGACAAGGCCGGGCTGCCCAAACCGGAGGATCTGCGCCGGTACAAGGCCGGTGAGCCGCCGCTTCCCGGCCCGATCCTGCTCGGTGGCGCCGGCCGGCTCGTCGAGCCGATCCGCGAACAGCTCGCGGACTACACCTTCGCCGGACCCGACGACACCAAGTTCGGTGCGCTGGTCTTCGACGCGACCGCCCTCGCGAGTGCGGAAGAGCTTGCGGCGCTGTACGAATTCTTCCAGCCGGCGATGCGCAGCCTGACCGCCTGCGCGCGCATCGTCGTGCTCGGCACCACCCCCGAGGAAACCGGCAGCGTCGACGCGCACATCGCCCAGCGCGCACTCGAGGGCTTCACCCGTAGCCTCGGCAAGGAGGTCAAGCGCGGCACCACGGTGCAGCTGGTCTACGTCTCGGCGACCGCCACGCCGGCCGCGACCGGAGTCGAGTCGACGCTGCGCTTCCTGCTCTCGGCCAAGTCCGCCTTCGTTTCCGGTCAGGTGATCCAGGTCGGCGGCGACGATTCGACCGCGCCGGAGAACTGGGACCGCCCGCTCGACGGCAAGGTCGCAGTGGTCACCGGCGCCGCGCGCGGTATCGGCGCGACGATTGCCGAGGTGCTCGCCCGGGACGGCGCGCACGTCATCTGCGCCGATATTCCGGCTGCCGGGGAGGCGCTGTCGGAGACCGCGAACAAGGTCGGCGGCACGTCGCTGGCCCTCGACGTCACCGCGGACGACGCCGCGGAAAAGCTCGCCGCACACCTGCTCGAGCGGCACGGCGGCGCGGACATCATCGTCAACAACGCCGGCATCACCCGCGACAAGCTGCTCGCGAATATGGACGACGCACGCTGGAACGCGGTGCTGAACGTCAACCTCATCGCACCTCGGAAGATCGTCGAGTCGCTGATCGCCAAGGGCGCGCTCAAGGAGGGCGGCCGGGTGATCGACGTGTCCTCCATCGCGGGCATCGCCGGCAACCGCGGGCAAACGAACTACGGCACCTCCAAGGCGGGTGTCATCGGCCTCGTACACGCGAGCGCGGCGGCCTACGCGGACAAGCACATCACCGTCAACGCGGTCGCCCCCGGTTTCATCGAGACCGCGATGACGGCCGCCATCCCGTTCGCCACCCGTGAGGCCGGCCGCCGGATGAGCTCGCTGCTGCAGGGCGGGCAGACCGTCGACGTCGCGGAGACCGTCGCCTACTTCGCCGGCCCGGCTTCGAACGCGGTCACCGGACAGGTGCTGCGGGTGTGCGGCCAGAGTCTGCTGGGGGCCTGATGACAACCGAGGTACTCGATCTCGACGAGACGCCGCGCACCCGCGATCTGTACCTGCGCGCCGTGCTCGGTGCGCTGCCGGTGCCACTGCTGTCCGACCGCAGCGACGCTATCCCGGACCGCCGGGTGGAGTTGTCCGGGCTGCACGTCGATCCGGACAACCTCGCCGCCTACGCGAAGGCGACCGGGCTGCGGTTCGGCGACACCCTGCCGCTCACCTACCCGTTCACGCTCACCTTCCCGGCCGTCATGCGACTGGTCGTGGCGCGCGACTTCCCGTTCGTCGCGGTCGGTGCGGTGCACGCGGAGAACCTGATCGAGCAGCGGCGGCCCATCTCGGTGAGCGAGCCGCTCGACATCGCGGCATACGTGCAGAACCTGCGCGAACACCCGAAGGGGCTGCTCGTGGACGCGATCAGCGAGATCAGCGTCGGGCGCGAACTGGTGTGGCGGCAGGTGACGACGTTCCTGCATCAGCAGAAGACGTCGTTGTCCGGCGGTCCGAAGCCGGAGCCGAAGCCGGACGAGGTGCCGCCCCCGCCGACCCGCACGATACGGGTGGATCAGCGCACCATCGGCAAGTACGCCGCGGTGTCCGGCGACCGCAACCCGATCCACATCTCCACGCTCGGCGCCAAGGCCTTCGGATTCCCGCGTCCGATCGCGCACGGCATGTGGAGTGCTGCGGCGATCCTCGGCCTGGTCGAGGGCCGGATTCCGGACGCGGCCACCTACCAGGTGAAGTTCGGGAAACCGGTGCTGCTGCCGTCTACCGTCAACGCCTACGCGGACCGCACCGGCCAGGGCTGGGATCTGTCGCTCAAGCACCCGAAGAAGGGCTACCCGCACCTCACGGCCACGCTGAGCTGAGCGCTAACGCCGCGGGCGGCGACCGATTCCTCTCTGCCGCCCGTGGCGTGCTCAGTCCCGCTTCTTGCCCGCCAGACCGCGCCAGGCCAGGGTCTCCAGCAGATCGGCGGCCTCCTCGGCCCCGATCTCTCCTTCGACCAGTCGGTCCGCCACGGCCTCGCCCGCACCGATCAGCGCCACGGCCATGATCGAGAAGTTGGTGCCCGGATCGGGGTTCTTGGTGCTGTTTTCGAGCAGCTTGGCGGTCATCTCGATCATCCGCTCACGCGCGCTCGCCACCTGGGCGACGAACCTCTGCTGGGCGATCGCCTGCCGGTACAGCACCTGCCAGGACCGCCGGTTCTCGTCGACGAAATGCAGGAACGAGACCAGCGCGACGCGGACCTGCTCACGCGGGGTCAGCTTGGGATCGCCGGCGGGCGTGATCGCCTCGAGAAACCGCAAGCCCTCGCGATTGATGCACGCGGCGAACAGTTCGTCCTTGGAGCCGTAATAGAGGTACAGCATCGGCTTGGAGATCTTCGCTTCTGCGGCGATGGCGTCCATCGACGCGTCGTGAAAGCCGTTGCGGGAGAAGATCTCGACCGCCGCATCCAACATTTGTTGCTCTCGCACGGCACGGGGCAACCGCTTCGTTCCACCGGCCATGCGTCCTCCATAACAGCTGCTCCAGCGAATCTTACTCTAGAGTAAGATCGATTGCTCGTCCCCGAAATCGGTATCACAGGTTATGGATAAGCGCCCAATGCCGCTTCGGGCGACACCGGTCGATCAGCACGTGAGCGCGCCCTTGTACCGCGCCACCCGCAGCACGGACTGATCCACCCGAGCCTCGGGTAGCCGCCCCTGAGTGACCGCGCCGTCGAGCCGGTCGAGCACCGCGGGCACCTCATCGGTGGTGATCCACAGCGCGTTGTCCGCGCCGGCCTCGAGCGCCGCCTCGACCGCGTCGGGAATCGACATGCGGCTCGTGATCGCCGCCATCCCGCCGAGGTCGTCGGTGAAGATCACCCCGTCGAACGGTGGCGCGTTGTAGTCCGCACCGGTGCGGAGCAGGTTCATCGCCGCGGGCGAGATGCTCGCGGGGACCCCGGGCGCGGTCAGACCGGGCACATCGAGGTGACCGACCATCACACCCGCGCCGGAACCGACCAGATTGCGGAACGGCACCAGATCCGTGGTCTGCAACTGATCGAGCGGCGGCGTGCTCACCGCGCCGGTGTGCGAATCCCCCGAGCCGGAACCGTGCCCGGGGAAATGCTTGATCACCGCGCCGAGCCCGCCGTCGTGCAGACCCTGGATCACCGCGTCGCCGTACTGCGTCACCACGTTGGGGTCGTCCGAATACGACCGGTCACCGATCACCGAATCATCGGGCTGACTGCTCACGTCCACATCCGGTGCGAAGTCGACGGTGATGCCGAGTTCCTTCATCTTCCGAGCCCGTTCGGCGGTGAACTCGCGCACCTGCTGCGGCGACATGGCGTCGGGCAACTCACGCGCCGCGGGGGCCGAACCGATCAGATTCGCGACCCGCGAGACCCGGCCGCCCTCCTCGTCGATGGTGACCATCACCGGGATGTTGGCGGCGCCCTGCACCTGCCCCACTCCGCCGGCGGTGAGCAACGACTGATCCGTCCAGCCGCCGATGAAGATCCCGCCGACCTGGCTGTCGCGCACGACGCTCACCGCATCCGCGGTGCCGGTGACTCCGACGGTGAGCAGCTGGCCCAATTTCTGACGCGGAGTCAACCGGGCGAGAAACGCCTGGCCACAGGGATCGGCCGCGGCCGCCTGGGTCGCCGGCAACGACGGCTCGGCACTCGCCGTCGTCTCGGCCGGACCAGCCGACGGCGCTGGCGTCACCGGTGTGGACGTCGCCACCGTCGAGGATCCCGAGCACGCCGTCATCACGGTCGCCAGCGCCACGACGACACCAAAACCCACCCACCGCATAACCGACGACGCTACCTGCCCGCGGGTAGGCTCGATGCCAACCGACCAGGCGGCGAGAACCCAGGAGGTTCGCGATGCCCTGCGATGTGATGCTCATCGCCTACGACGGTTCCGACCATGCGAAGCGGGCCATCGAATACGCGGGCAGATTCCTGGCCGCGAACAAGGCTGTCGTGTTGACGGCGTGGGAACCAATGGTTCGCCAGGCCGCACGGATGTCCGGGCTCTCCGGGGTGATGCAGCCGGACTGGGTGCCCGACGAGGACATCGACGACATCGCCTACACCGATGCCCGCGCGATCAACGACGAAGGCCTGCAGCTGGCCAAGGCCGCCGGGCTCAACGCCGAACCACGCACCGCCGAGTGCACCTCCACGATCTGGACCACCATCGTGGAATGCGCCGACGAACTCGACGTCGATCTGATCGTCGCCGGCACCCGCGGCTCCACCGGCATCCGGGCGCTGCTGCACAGCAGCGTCGCCGACGCGGTGCTCAAGCACTGCCACCGCCCGGTCTTCCTGGTGCCACCGATCACAGCGAAGGCCACACAGCCCGGCTGATCGATATCGTCGGTCCGTGATGGACGGTTTCCTGTTCGCCCGCGCGGGCACGCTGCTGCGCACCAGCGGCACCCGCACGCGATTCACCGACGCGGACACCGCCGCCACCGCGATTCGCAGTGGCGCGGTGCCGCTGCTCGTCGGTGCCCTGCCGTTCGATCCGGCGCGGCCCGCCGCGTTCACCGTCCCGCAGACCTGGACGCGCGGCCCCGGCCCGGTTCTCGCCGATCCGTTGCCCGCCCTGCCCGCCGCGCGCGTGGCCCACGAGACGCCGAGCCGCGCCGAACACATCGCGCGGGTGCGCAAGCTGCTCGAACTGCTGGAAGCCGACGACCTGCGCAAGGTGGTCGCCGCCCGCTCGGTACAGCTCGTCGCCGATGCCCCGATCGATCCGGCGCTGCTGCTCGCGCACCTGCTCGCCACCCACCCGACGGCGAACGGCTTCGCGGTGAACCTGCCGGCCACGACGCTCGTCGGCGCGAGCCCGGAACTGCTCGTCGCCCGCCGCGGCGCCTCCGTTTCGCTGCGCCCGATGGCCGGAACCGCGCCGCGACACGCCAACCCGGCCACCGACCGCGCCACCGCAGAGGAACTGCTCGGCTCGGCGAAGAACCTCGCCGAACACGCCTTCGTCATCGAGTGGATCCGCGAGCGGCTCGCACCGCTGTGCACCGAGCTGGACATCCCCGCCACACCGGAACTCGTCGGCACCCCCGAGGTGTGGCATCTCGCCACGCCCGTCCACGGCGTGCTGCGCGACCCGGCGACCACCGCGCTCGACCTGGCGATCCGGCTACACCCCACGCCCGCGGTGTGCGGCACACCGACCGACGCCGCGCTGGCGACGATCCTCGAACTCGAGGAGGAGCGCGGGTTCTACGGCGGCACCGTCGGGTGGTGCGACGAACGCGGCGACGGCGAGTGGATCGTCGCCATCCGGTGTGCCGAATTGGCTGGTGACGGGCGTTCGGCGACGGCGTGGGCGGGCGGCGGGATCGTGATCGGATCCGACCCGCAGGCCGAGCTCGACGAGACGACATCGAAGTTGCGCACCCTGCTCGGTGCGCTTGGTGCCGCGGCCCTGGTGATACCTTGACCCGGACAACTCGCACGTCGAAGGAGCCTCCGCGATGAACTTTCTGGTCCCCGGGCTCGTCAGCGCCCTCGTCGGCGCTGTCCTCGGTGTCGGCGTCATCATCGGCGTGACGTCCGCGGCGGAACAGAATTCGCGTCCCGACGTCGATCGCAGCGGCAACGCGGGTTCCTCGCTGCTCAACCAGGTTGAGTACGGCAGCCGCTGAATCGCGTGCTCCTGAAGAGCAGAGCCATTCCTCGCTGACAGCGTCTCTTACACCGCCACCGTCGGTCGAACCACTCGGCCGACGGTGGTTCTTCGTCGCGGCCCTCGTCGCGCTCGTGCTGGCCTTCCTGCAGTCGCCGGGCAAGATCGTCGCCGACACCAAGTTCGATCTCACCGAGGACCCGTTGGGCTTCCTCGGCCGCGCCGCGCATCTGTGGAACAGCCAGGCCCCGCTCGGCCAGGTGCAGAACCAGGCCTACGGCTACTTCTTCCCGCACGGCTCGTTCTTCGCGCTCGGTCAGCTGCTCTCGATCCCACCGTGGATCACCCAGCGGGTGTGGTGGGCGCTGCTCCTGCTCGCCGGATTCTGGGGCATCGTGCGGCTCGCGGAGGCGCTGGGCATCGGCAACCGCAGCTCCCGCGTCATCGCCGCGATCGCGTTCGCCCTCTCCCCCCGCGTGCTGACCACACTCGGCTCGATCTCCTCCGAGACGCTGCCGATGATGCTCGCCCCCTGGGTGTTGCTGCCGGTGGTGCGCGCGCTCGCCGACAACCCCGGCGCCAACCCGCGCAAGCTGCGGGTGCTCGCCGCCCAGTCGGCGGTCGCGGTCGCGCTGATGGGCGCGGTCAACGCGGTCGCGACCGTGTTCGCGGTGGCGCCCGCGGTGCTGTGGTTGCTTTCGATGCACCCGAACCGGCGCTGGTGGCGGTTCACCGCATGGTGGATTCCCGCACTGCTGCTCGCCACGCTGTGGTGGATCGTGCCGCTGCTGCTGCTCGGCAGGGTCAGTCCACCGTTCCTCGACTTCATCGAGTCGGCCGGAATCACCACGCAGTGGACTTCGCTGGGCGAAGTGCTGCGCGGCACCACGAGTTGGACCCCGTTCGTCTCGCCGGAGCGGGTGGCGGGCGCACTGCTGGTCACCCAGTCCGGTGCAGTGATCGCGACCGGTGTCGTCGCCGCGGCGGGCATGGCCGGGCTGGCATTGCGGTCGAACCCGGCGCGTGGCCGGCTGGCGCTGATCCTGTTCGTCGGCCTGGCCGGAATCACCGCGGGCTATGTCGGCGAGCTGTCCTCGCCGATCGCCGAAACGGTGCGCATGTTCCTGGACTCCGGTGGCGCCCCGCTGCGCAACGTGCACAAGCTCGAGCCGCTGATCCGGTTGCCGCTCGTACTCGGACTCGCGCATCTGCTCACTCGCGTTCCGCTGCCCGGTTCGGTGCCGGGCCCGCTGTGGCGACGGGCGTTCGCGCACCCCGAGCACAACCCGATGGTCGCCGTGACCGGGCTGATCCTGGTTGCGCTCACCCTCGCGACCGCCGTCGCATGGACCGGTCGGCTGGCACCGCGCGGCGCCTACGACGCCGTACCGGACCACTGGCACGAGGCCGCGGACTGGCTCGGCACACACGCCACCACCGACGCGTCCGAGCACACCGACAGCTCTGCGCTGGCCGACCGCGCGCTCGTCGTGCCGGGGGCGCCGTTCGCCATCCAGGTGTGGGGCATGACCCGAGACGAACCGCTGCAGGCGTTGGCCGACACGCCGTGGGCGGTCCGCGACGCCGTGCCGCTGACCCCGCCGGGCGCGATTCGTGCCATGGACTCGGTGCAGCGACTCATCGCCGACGGCCACCCGTCGGCCGGGCTCGGGGGCACCCTGCGCGGGCAGGGCATCGGCTATGTCGTCGTGCGCAACGACCTCGATCCGGACACCTCGCGCTCGACCCGGCCGGTGCTCGTGCACCAGGCGCTCGAGGGTTCCCCCGGTCTCACCAAGGTCGCCGAGTTCGGCGACGAGATCGGGCCGCGCAAGGTCGAGGGCCTGACCGTGGACGGCGATCTGCAACCCGGCTATCCGGCGATCGAGATCTACCGCGTCGAGCCGCTGAGTCCGGGCGGATCGAGCGAGCCGTATCTCACGGATGCCGCAGCCCTGCCGGTCGTCGCCGGCGGACCCGAAGCCCTGTTGCGCCGCAATAGCTCCGGTGCGGCCGGCCCGGTTTTGCTCGCCGCCGACGCCGAGCGCGCCGGATTGCCGGTCGACACCGTGACCGTCACCGATACCCCGGTCGATCGCGAGACCGACTTCGGGCAGGTCGACAACCACAGTTCCGCGATCCGGACGGCCGGCGATCCGCGCCGCACCCGCAACCGGGTGCCCGACTACCCGGTCGACGGAACCCAACCGGTGCGCGGCGAATGGTCCGGCGCGGCGGTGACCACGTCGAGCTCCGCAGCCGATGCCACTCAGCTCGGCGGGAGCGCACCGGGCAGCGGCGCGCCCGCAGCCGTCGACGGTGACGACGACACCGCCTGGTTCAGCAACGCCCTCGAAAGCGCAGTCGGCCAGTGGATGCAACTCGATCTGGACCACCCGATCCGCGGTGGCCTGCTGCATCTGACGGTCAGCCCGGCGGCCATCGGCGCACCCGTGAAATGGGTCGAAGTGCAGACCGCGCGGGGCAGCACCGCGGCGCGGATCGGCGAACCGGGCACGCCGCTGACCATCGCGCTGCCGCCCGGCGAGACCTCGTGGGTGCGGATCGTCGCGACGCAAACCGAGGACGGTTCGGTCGGTTTCCAGTTCGGCATCAGCGAGGTGTCCCTCGATGACTACTCGGCGCCCGACACCCCCGTGCCGGTCGAGATTCGGCACCGCACGGTGCTGCCGCCGACCCCGCCCGGCGCGGACGTTCGCGGCTGGGATCTCGGTCAGGAACTGCCCGGCCGCACCGGATGCGTGGACGCGCCCGATCGCGTGCGCTGCTCGAACGCGCTGACGGTGCCGCCCGAGCAGCCCAACACTTTCCAGCGCACGCTCTCGGTCCCGGCGGCCGCGACCGTCGCACCGAGCCTGACCGTGCGGTCGCGGCCCGGCCCCGAACTCGACGCCCTGCTCCTCGAGCCGGGCCGTCCCGTCGCCCATGGGAAGTCGGACTCCGCGGATCCGCGCGGGTCCGCGCTCGCGGCCACGGACGGCGATCCGCGCACCACATGGACCGCGTCGCAGGAGACGATCCGCGAACCGGCCGGGCCGAAGCCGACGCTGACCATCGACCTGCCCGGCCCGCAATTGGTCACCGGGCTGCAGATCGCGTCGAGTCTGGGCGCACTGCCGGCGGCACCCACCAGCGTCGCGGTGAACCTCGGCGACGGACCCCAGGTGCGCGAAGTCGGTAATGGAACACAGGTGCGCGAAGTCGGTAATGGAACACAGGTGCGCGAAGTGGGTGACGAGCCGATCGCGCTGCATCCACGGGTCACCGATCGCGTCGAGCTGAGCATCCAGAGCTGGGATCGGGCGTTCGACCTCGCCGGCATCGGCTTCCTGCAGCCGATGCCGCCCGGGCTCGCCGAGGTGGCGATCCTCGGCGCCGATGGTCAACCGATCGGCGGCGGAAGCGATCCCGATCGCCTGATCACCGTCGACTGCGCCGACGGCCCTGAACTCTCGGTCGGCGGACAGCCGATCCAGACCTCGGTGACCGCGACTGCGGAGCAGTTACGTTCCGGTGCAACGCTTTTCGCGCAACCCTGCGCTGCCGACGGAACGGCGCCGCTGCCCGTCGGCCAGCAGGATGTGACGGTGCGCCCTGGCGGCGCTTTCTTTGTCGACGCGCTGCGGCTCGACGATGTCACCGCGCCACCCGTAACCGTGGCCACGACGACTCCGGTCGGCGAATCGATCACCGAGTGGACCGAGAGCCACCGTTCGATCGACGTCACGGCCAACCCGAACGAGCGCGTGCTCGTGGTGCCGGAGAGCACGAACCCCGGCTGGCACGCCCGCACGTCGGACGGCACGGAGCTGACTCCGATCGTGGTGAACGGTTGGCAACAGGGCTGGATCGTCCCCGCGGGCACGAGCGGACCGATCTCGCTCGACTACCCGCTCGACCGCTGGTACCGCATCGGCATCTTCGGCGGCCTCGCCCTGCTACTCGTCCTGTTCACGCTCGCCCTGTGGCGCCGCAAGGCCGGCACCTCACCAAGCGCGGCACCGCACCCGTGGCGCAGCACGCTGCTCGCCGCGGCAGGCGTCCTCGCCACCGCCACCGTCATCGCCGGACCCGTCGGCACCGCAGTCGCGGCGACCGGCCTGGCCGGTGCGGCACTGGCACTGCGCCGCTGGGGTGCGCGCGTCACCGCGCTCGGCCTCGCGGCGGTCGCCGGCGGCGGCACGATCGCGGCCACCGCGTTGCTGTCGCGCGGGCCGTGGCGCTCCGCCGACGGCTACCTGGGGCATTCGTTGTGGGTTCAGCTGCCGGCGTTGCTCGCGGTCGTCGCGGTTGGGGTCGCGGCACTGCCGCTGACGCCGCGGTTCGCGCGATTACTCCGCCGACGCTCCCACTCCCGCAGCGCGCGGCGCACCGGCTCCTCCACGAGCGAATAGCTCGCCGCCGCCACGGGCAGGGTGAGCAGCACGGTGGCGATCAGCACGAACACGAAGCGCCCCTGGAACGGCGCGATGCCGAACGTCGGAAACACCACCGCGAGCACGGCCAGATGCCAGATGAAGATCCCGTAGGACCACCGGCCGAGCGCCAGCGAGATCGGGTGGGTGAGGATGCGGTGCTGTCTGGTCGCTCCGCGGGCTCCGCTCCTGCGCCGACCGGTACCGAGGACCAGCGGCGCAAGCAACGCGAAGCCGAGGATCGCGCCGAGCGCAATCTTCGTCGCGTACTGCCACGGCTCGGGACGCACCAGACCTTCCGGCCCGGCGAGTTCGGTGGTCGCCAACCCGAACGCAACGATCGCCACCAGGCCCATCACGATCCGGCGATCCGCCAGCCGGCGCATCCGTGGGACCTCGACGACGACCAACTCGGCGAGCACCATGCCCGCCGCGAACCATGGAAAGTACCCGGGCAGCCAGTTGTCGGAGTGGATCGCGTTCGGCGTCGGGATCGGCAGAAACGCCCAGCCGAGCGACAGCACCGCGGCCCCGAGCAGGACCGGCAGCCGCCACCGCGCCCGCGCGCCGCGCAGCCCGAGCAGCGCGAAGGCGATCACCGGCAGCAATAGATAGAACGCGAACTCGACGGACAGGCTCCACATCTGGGTGAGCCCGTCGGTGAGTGTCAGCGGCACGAACACCTGCACGAGTCCGAGATTGGCCAGCCACAGCCGGAATCCGCTGCCCGCCTGCGGCAGGAACAGCAGCACCGCGCACACCGCCACCCAGTACGCCGGCAGGATTCGCGCCGCGCGGTGCAGCAGGTAGCGCCCGGTCGTCGGGGCGGCCGCGCCACCCCGCGCCGCGGCGGCGTGCGGGCGCCACAGCAGGAACCCGGACAGGGCGAAGAACACCGCAACCGCAAGATCGAACCGGCTCCAGACCCGTCCGAGCACCGGCGTCGAGGCGGCCGCGGTCTGGAATGCGACGTGGGTGACCACCACGCCGAGCGCCGCGTAGCCGCGCATCCCCTCGAGGGCAGGCACGAACGCCCGCGGCGACGGGCCGGCCAGCGCAGACGCCTGCTCCGAATCGGCGGTGCGGGTGACGGTCATCGCGCTCAAGTGTGCCTGGTTACCGGCACTGCCGTTTACACCTGTCGCGGAGCGACGACGCGCCGGGACCGGACCTCGGCCAACCGGACCCGGGCCGACGGCTGTTAGTGTCTGCCACGATCAGCTGTCCAATTTGGGCCGTTGGCGGTCGGACCGTGTCTGTCCGGCGGGCAAACGATGCGAGGTTGAGGAGATTCGATGGCGGAGCGATCGAATTCGGGACGGACGCTGGCCTACATACTCGTCGGGCTCGGCGCGTTCTTGATCGTCGGCGCACTGATGCTGCCCACCTACACGGTGAGCCAGCTGGCCAAGACACCGCTCGACCTCGAGATCACCACGGTGGCCACGACACCGGACGAGGGCGGCGAGGTGCTGAACTCGGCCACGCTGACGTCGGGCCCCGGCCGCGCGCAGGTCGACAAGGGCGTGCCGATGGTGTCGCAGCGCTTCCTCACCGTCGAGGAGCCATCGGACGCGGACAAGATGACGATTCAGGCCGGCACCACGCTGCGCCGCACCGACAAGCAGGGCGACACCGGCCTGCTCACCGCATCGGTGGACCGGGTGACCGTCGATCGCAAGACCGGCATGCCGGTCGAGGATCCGGTCGGTTCGATCCAGATCGAGGGCACCAAGCCGGCCGAAGAGGTCGCACACGACGGTCTGCAGTACCGCTTCCCGTTCGACACCGAGCAGAAGACCTACCCGTACTTCGACATCAATGCACGCGAGTCGTTCGACATCGACTTCGTCGAGGAGACGGAGATCAACGGCCAGAAGGTGTACCACTTCCATCAGAAGATCGACCCGGTCGATCTGTCGAAGGTGGTCGCTTCGCCGACCAACAAGCTCACCCTGCCCGCCGCGAAGTGGGGCGTCGTGGGCGGCAGCACCCCGGTGACGATGACCCGCTGGTACAGCAACGAGCGCGATCTGTGGATCGAGCCGGTGACGGGCGTCATCGTCAAGGGCCAGGAGAAGCCCGTTCAGTTCTACGCGCGCAGCGGCGACAAGCCCGAGCTGACCGTACTGAACACGAATCTGACCTTCGACGAGAACACCGTCGAGTCGCAGCTGGAGAAGGCGAAGGACGGCATCGACAAGATCTCGCTGTTCGGCCGCATCCTGCCGATCGTGTTCGGCATCCTCGGCGTGATCGCGCTGGTGATCGGGATCGTGCTCGGTGTGCGTCGCGGCAAGGGTCCGAAGGATCCCGCCGAGACCGGCGGTCCCACCGACCCGGCGGACTCCACGGCTACCACCCCTGAGCCCGGCCACGACTGGACCACGGACAGGACCGAGGAGATCCCGGTCCACCGCGACGACCGGATCTGAGGCGAATTACGCAGGCAGTGAATGCCCGGGCGGGTGCTTCGGCTCGTAGAGCAGGACGGCACCCGCACCGGGCACTTCCAGTTTGGTGAGGCGGCCCCACCGCTGCTCGTCGATCCCGCCGCTGAACCGCGCGCCCTTGGCGGCCAGATCGCGGATCGTCGCGTCCAAGTCGTCGCACATGAACGAGATCTCGTGTTGCGGACCGCTGCTCCCCGCGGGGTGCAGAGCCAGCTCGCTCGGTCCGGACCGGAAGATCAACCAGCCGCCCCCGGCGTCGACATGCGGCCAGCCGAGCACGTCGCGGAAGAAGTCCCGCGCCGCGTCGGGGTCGTCGGCGTAGAGCAGCGCATGCATCGCGGTGATCATGCTCTCGACGGTAACCGCAGCTCCCGCCGCCTGGCTTCGAAAAGCTCAACCGACCACGCAGCGACGGCGGCGATCGCGGCACCGGAAGCGGCGACCGCGATGAGTTCACCAATGGAGCCCGCCACGACGAGGATCAGCGCGATCTCCACGGCGAGCACCACCCAGGCGATCGCGGCGACCACGGTCCGTTCGGTCGCGATCGTGACGAGCAGCGCGCCCTGCAGCACCGCGAGAAACGCGCCGTCCGCTGCGAACGCCCACAGCATCCCCTGAATGGGCGCGTAGTCGTCGCCGACGATCAACGGCACCAGCGGGGACGCCAGCGCGACCGCGCCGACGGTGAGCACGCCGAGGCCGACGAGCACGGACAGGGTCAGCCGCATCGCGCCGGTCAATTGCTGCGGGTTGGCCATCCGCGGATACAGCACCATCCCGACCGCCTGCGGCAGCCAGAACGCGACCTTGGTCGCGACCGCGCCGAGCGCGTACAGACTCGCATCGTCGGAATCGAGCACGACGCGGGACAGGATGAGATCGACCGAGGTGAGCGCGATCAGCACGAGCTGCACCTGCGAGGCGCGCAGCACGGCGACCACCCCGGGCGCCGCTACGTCCGTGCGCGCACGCGGTTCGCCGGACCGGCCGGCCAGCCGCGACGCCACGAACGTCGCGACCGCGAAACCGACGGCAGAGGCAGCGAGCGCCGCGGCGGGTCCGCCGCCGAGCCCGAGCACGAGCACGGCGGGGGCCGCGCGGGCGACACCGGTCAGCGCCAGCACGAAAGCCAGTTCGCCGAACCGATTCTCGCCCTGCAGCCGGCCCTGTTCGCCGGAGAGCAGCACGAGCAGCGGTGCGGTGATCAGCGCCGCGACCGCCGCGTCGAGACCGACCTGCAACGCCCACACCACGATCGGCACGGCGGCGACCGCCACCACGGCCACGATCGCGGCGCAGCGCAGTTCGAGCGCCCGCAGCCGGTCGAGCGGCGCACCGCGCACCACATCACGCGCGATCACCGTCTGCAGCGCCAGGCCCGGCACCGCGAGCAGCAACTGCAGGCCGATCAGACTGGCGAACTCGCTGTACCCGTCGAGTCCGAGCCAGCGGCTGGCCGGGACGTGCATCAGATAGCTGGCGATGTTGGCGATCATCGCTCCCGCGGTGACGAGCCCCATCCCGGCGAAAGCGGACGGGACGGCGCGGGTTCTCACCGGGCCATGATCGCATCGACCACCCCGCATTAGGGTGAACGCCCATGAACACCGCGCGGTGGCGCATGGTCGCTGCCGCGACGTGGCGCAAAGTCGCTGCCGCGACGGGGCGCAATGTCGCTGCCACGGCGCCGGCATACAGCCTGGCCCTGGCGGCGCTCGTGTTTGGCCCGCTGTTCGGCTCCGGTTGTCTGCTGCTGCGCGACGCGGTCAGCACGCCGCGTTCCTACCTCACCGATTCGGCGCTCGGCCTCGGCGATGCGGCGCCGCGGGCCGTTCCGCAGGACGCACTGCTCGCTGTGCTCTCTCCGGTGATCGGCGGCTGCCTCGCGGTGAAGGTGATCCTGCTGCTGGCGCTGTGGCTCGCCGGCTGGGGCGCGGCGCGAATGGTGGGCGCGGTGCTGCCCGCGCTGGGCACCGGCGCCACCTTGGTAGCCGCGACGGTGGCGATCTGGAACCCGTATGTCGCCGAACGGTTGTTGCAGGGCCACTGGAGTCTGCTGGCCGGCTACGCGGCGCTGCCGTGGACGGTGGTCGCGGCGCTGCGCGTGCGCCGCCGCGCGGGGTGGCAGGCGTGGGCTGCGCTCGCGCTGTGCCTGACTGCCGCCGCGCTCACCCCGACGGGCGCCCTGCTCGCCGCGGTGACCGCCGCGGCCATCGTCGGAATCCGCGGCCTGCCCGGGCTACTGATCCTCACCGTGCTGGCGTCCACGCCGTGGCTGGTTGCCGCTGCGCTGTCCGGGGCCGGCGCCGAATCCGACCCGGCCGGTGTGGCGGCGTTCGCGGCACGGGCCGAGCCGGGTCTCGGCACGCTCGCCGGCCTGGCCGGCCTCGGTGGAATCTGGAATGCCGACGCCGTGCCGGGCAGCCGAACGAGCCTGTTCGCCGTGGTGGCGACGCTGGTCCTGCTGGTCGTCGTCGCGGTCGGGGTGCCGGTGTTGTGGCGGCGCCGCGTCGACCCGGTGGTCCGCGGGCTCGGTGTGCTCACCGTTGCCGCCGTGTTGTTGCCCGCGCTCGCTGCGACGCCGCCGGGAATGGAGTTCATGCGCTGGGCGGTCGAGCACGTCCCGGGCTGGGGGCTGCTGCGCGATACCCAGAAGTGGGTGGCCCTTGCCATGCCGGGTTACGCCCTGTCGGCGGCCGCGGGCTGCGCGTGGCTGGGTGCCCGCTTCCGCAACGCCGTTGTCCCCGCGCTGGTGTCGATCGTGGCGCTGATCGCGGTGCTGCCCGATCTGGCGTGGGGCGTCGGCGGCGCACTTCGTCCAGTGCACTACCCCGGGTCCTGGCACACCGTGGCCGGCATCGTCGAGCGCTCGAATGACGACACCGATGTCGCGGCGTTGCCGGCCGGCATGTTCCGCATCTTCCCGTGGTCCGGTTCGGCGCCGGTGCTCGATCCGTCGCCGCGAATCCTGCCGCGCGATGTGTTGCAGACCGGGCAATTGCCGGTACGCGGGGCGGTGGTTGCCGGCGAGGGCAGCCGCGCAAGCGAGGTCGAGGCGGCGCTGCTCGCCGGGGACTCGCCGCGACGGCTGGCCGAACTCGGGGTGGGCTGGGTGCTCGAGCAGCACACGTCGGTCGGTCCGGTCGGCGAGTCGCACCGGACCCTCGCCGAGCTCGAACAGGTCTACCGCGACGACGAACTCACGCTCTACCGCGTGCCCGGTGCCGCCGAAGACCGGGCGGAGCACCGATGGCTCGCCGTATTCGCCCATCTGGTGTGGGCGGTGCTGCTAGCCGGCAGCGCGTTGCTGCTGCTCGTCGAGATGATCCGCCGACGCCGCGCCGGCCGGTCCAACACCAACCAGTCCTGACACGTACTCGCCGCGCACGGTGGCGTCGAGCACCTCGCGCACCCCGGCGGCGCACTGGGTCCAGGAGAATTCACGCGAGCGGATCCGCGCCTTCTCACCGAGTTGGACGCGCATGTCCGCGTCGCCGAGCAGTTCCCCGACCGCGTCGGTCAAGGTCGGCACATCGTCGACGAGCAGGCCGGTGACGCCGTCGATGATCGAGTCGGTCAGCCCGCGCGAGCTGCGGTAGCCGACCGTCGGTACCCCGTGCTGCGCGGCCTCGATGACGGCCAGCCCCCAGCCCTCCTTGCGGGACGGCAGCACATGCACCCAGGCGCGGGCGAGCAGTTCGTGCTTGCGTTCCTCGGACACATGACCGTGGAAGGTCACGTCGCGTTCGATGCCGAGTTCGCGGGCCCGCTCGGCGAGGTTGTCGGCCCACCAGCCGCCGCCAACCACGTCCAGATGCAGGCCCCGATGCTGCCCGCGCAGCACGGCGACGGCCGCGAGCGCGTCCTCGATCTGCTTGTGCGGCACGAGCCGGGACAGCACGACGATGCTCGGATGCCCGGTGCGCGCCTCCGGCACCCCTGCCTGGACCTCGGCGGGGACGGGCTCGGCGCCGTTGCGCACGACCGCGATCCGATGCCGGTCGACGCCGAGCGCGGCGAGTTCCTCGGCCGAGGGCAGCGAAACGGTGAGGTACTGATTACGCCGATGCGCGCGCGGGGACAGCACCGATTCGAGCCACCAGCCGAACCTGCCGACGAGCCGGCCCGCGACCGGCCACTGTTCCCGATGGCCGTGGTGCACGAGCAGGGTGACCGGCGCGTGCGCGGCGAACGTGGCGAAGAACGGGATGCCGTTCTGCGTGTCGATGACGGCGTCGGGCGCGATGTCGCGCAGCGGCCCGAGCCCGAGCCGGCCGAGCGCGATCGCGGCCAGTGCTCGCGGGTAGACGGAGAACCGGCCACCGCCACGGCTGATCCGCACCCCGTCCATCGTTTCCCGGCGCGGCGCACCGGGGTAGCGAGCGGTGCGCAACGTGACCCGGACCCCCCTCGCCGCGAGCTGCGCGCCGACCTGTTGCAGGTACCGCTCGCTGCCGCCGCCCTGCGGGTGCCCGGTGTCGCGCCAGCACAACAGCAGCACTTCGCGCACGCCTGGCCTCTTTCGAACTGGAGAAATCGTCCGGCCCAGGGTAGCGACTGCGCCGAGCGCGCAGGGCAGCGGCACGCCACCCCGCTAGGGTGGCTTGCCGTGCCTGCCTCGAGCGTGACCGCCAAATTCCGGCGCCGGGCGACGCTGCGCCGCTCGGTAGCGTTGCTGCGCACCTTCCCGCACGAGCAGACCGATCCCGCCCTGTTCTACGGCTCGCTGGCCAAGGACACCGCCGCGATGATCGCCGATCTGTATACCGATGCCACCGGCCGAGACCTGACCGGCAGCACCGTTCTCGACGTCGGCGGCGGCCCCGGCTACTTCGCCGACGAGTTCGCGCTCCTCGGTGCGCGGTATGTGCCGGTCGAGCCCGATGCCGGCGAGATGCACGCGGCCGGACTTGCGATGCCCGGCTCGGTGCGCGGATCGGGCACGGCGCTGCCGTTCCGCGACGATGCGGTGGACGTCTGCTTCTCCTCGAACGTCGCCGAGCACATCGCCGACCCGTGGATGATGGCGGCGGAGATGCTGCGCGTCACCCGCCCGGGCGGGTTGATGGTGTTCTCCTACACGGTGTGGCTCGGCCCGTTCGGCGGCCACGAGACCGGGCCATGGCACTACCTCGGCGGCGAGCGCGCCGCCTGTCGCTATCGGCGCAAGAACGGGCACGAACCGAAGAACAGATTCGGCGTGTCGCTTTTCCCGATCCGCGCATCCGACGGTTTGGGCTGGGCGCGGCGCACCTCGGCCGATCCGCGAGTCCCGGCGCAACTGCTCGCCGCGTTCCCGCGCTATCACCCGCGCTGGGCCTGGTGGATCACCCGGGTGCCGGGACTACGCGAGTTCGGCGTCAGCAATCTCGTGCTCGTCTTGCACCGCACGGACCGAAGCCACGCCAGAATGGATGAATGACCGCGTTCGCGATCGATATCGGTGCCACCAAGATCGCCGCCTGCCGCGTCGGCCCGGACGGCATGCCGTCGGAGCCGCAAACGGTTCCGACCCCTGCCGTCGGGGTGTGGCAGGCCTGCGTCGACCTGCTCGATTCGGTTGTGGGCGGCGACCCGGTCGAGGCGATCGGCATCTCTACGGCGGGTCCGCTGGACGGCGAAACCGCAGGTCCGATCAACATCCCCGAGTGGGCGCCCGGATTCGGGCTCGGTGACGCCGCCCGCGAGCGGTACCCGGACGCGCGGGTCGAGGTGGTGCTGGACGGCGCGTGTGCTGCGCTCGGCGAATACGCGTTCGGAGCCGGGCGCGGTGCGACGGATCTGCTCGGCATGATCGTGTCCTCGGGGGTCGGCGGCGGGATCATCCGCAGCGGCACGGTGATGGGCGGGCGCACCGGCAATGCCGGCCATATCGGGCACATCCCGGTCCCGGACAGCGCCGACGTCTGCGCATGCGGCGGTATCGGCTGCCTGGAGGCGGTGGCGAGCGGCCCGTCGTCTGTGCGCTGGGCCCGGGCGAACGGCTGGACCGGCGACACCGGCATCGAACTCGCGCGTGCGGCCAAGTCCGGCGACGAGATCGCGCTCGCGGCGATGGCCCGCGCCGGAACGGCGCTGGGTACGGCAATCGCAGGGGCCGCCGCCCTGCTCGACATCGACCTGGTCGTGATCGGCGGGGGCTTCGCGTTGTCCGGCGGCCCGCTGTGGGATCCGCTGGAGACGGCGCTGCGCCGCCACGCGGGGCTGCGCTACCTGCGCGATCTCGACGTGGTGCCCGCGTTGCTCGGCTCGGGCGCCAGCCTTGCCGGCGGGGCAGCTCTCGTTGGCGATGGTTACCGGCGCTGGCCGATCTGAAACGCAACCCCCTTTGCCGAGTCCCCCTCTTTCTGTAACGTGTTCTAAAACCGGCGGCGACGCCGCTCGTGTCGATAGCTCACGCGAGAGAGATGGAGATATGAAGGATTTCGACAAGCTTTACATCGGCGGCAAGTGGACCGAACCCGCGACGGACACCGTTCTCGACGTCTACTCGCCTGCGACGGGTGAGCGGGTCGGCCGCACCCCGGTCGCCGCGCCCGCCGATATCGATGCCGCGGTCGCTGCCGCGCGCACCGCTTTCGAGTCCGGACCGTGGGCCTCGACCACGCCCGCGCAGCGCGCCGAAATCATCGGCCGCGCCGCCAAACTCATCGAGGAGCGTGCCGCCGATATCGTCGAGGTGCTCGGCGCGGAAATGGGCGCCCCGGCCGCGGCCGCGGCCATGATGCAGCACACCCCCACCCTAGCCACCCTGAATTACTTTGCCGGCCTGGCAGATTCGTTCCCGTGGGAGGAGACCCGGCACGGCGCGTTCGGCGAGTCACGGGTCTACCGCGAGCCGGTCGGCGTGGTGGCCGCGGTCATCGCGTGGAACGTTCCACTGTTCCTGATGGCCAACAAGCTCGGGCCCGCGCTGCTCGCCGGTTGTACCGTCGTACTCAAGCCCGCCCCGGAAACCCCGCTGTGCTGCAACCTGATTGCCGACATCTTCACCGAGGCCGGCCTGCCCGAGGGCGTGCTCTCGGTGCTGCCCGGCGGCGCGGAGACCGGCGAGTACCTCGTGTCGCATCCAGACGTGGACAAGGTGACCTTCACCGGCAGCACCGCGGTCGGTAAGAAGATCGGCGAGATCGCGGCGCGCAACCTCAAGCGCTGCTCGCTCGAGCTCGGCGGCAAGTCGGCCGCGATTCTGCTCGAGGACATGGACATCGCGTCCACCATGCCGATGCTCGTCATGTCGGGAATCATGAACACCGGCCAGGCCTGCGTCGGCCAGACCCGGGTGCTGGCGCCGCGGTCGCGCTACGACGAGATCCTCGAGGCGATGGTCGCCACGGTCGGGTTCATGCCCGTGGGTCTGCCGGACGATCCCAACGCGCAGCTCGGACCGCTGATCAGCGAGAAGCAACGCGAGCGGGTCGAGGGGTACATCGCCAAGGGCAAGGAAGAGGGCGCCCGCCTGGTGCTCGGCGGCGGTCGCCCGGAAGGCCTGGACTCGGGCTGGTTCGTCGAGCCGACGATCTTCGCCGATGTGGACAACTCGATGACCATCGCGCGCGAAGAGATCTTCGGCCCGGTCATCTGCGTGATCCCCTACGACTCGCTGGACGAGGCCATCAAGATCGCCAACGATTCCGATTACGGCCTGGCGGGCTCGGTGTTCACCACCGATATCCCGAAGGGCATCGAGATCGCCAAGCAGATCCGCACCGGCACGTACGCGATCAACTGGTACGCCTTCGATCCGGGTTCGCCGTTCGGCGGCTACAAGAACTCCGGGATCGGCCGGGAGAACGGACCGGAGGGCGTCGACGCGTTCTGCGAGACCAAGTCGGTGCTGATGCCGCTGGGTTACTCGAGCTGAGCCGCTACTCCAGCTGAACCGCTCCACCGTTAACGCCGCGGTGCCCCACGCCCTTCGAATGTCGCCGTGGGCACCGCGGCGTTAACGTTTGCCCATGGCAGCCGAGGAGAGCACGTTCACGGTAGTGCTCGCGTTCGCCGCGAATGCCCTGATCGCCCTTGCCAAGACCGCTGCAGCGGCGATCACCGGATCGGCGTCGATGGTCGCGGAATCCGCGCACTCCTGGGCCGACACCGGCAACGAGGTGCTGCTGATCGTGGCCGACCGCAGATCGAAGCGCGAGCCGGACGCGACACATCCGCTCGGGTTCGGTCGGGAGGCCTACGTCTGGTCGATGTTCGCCGCGCTCGGCCTGTTCGCGGTCGGTGCCGGCGTTTCGATCACGCACGGCATTCAGGAACTGATCAATCCCGAACCGGCGAGCGATTTCGGGGTGGCCTACGTCGTGCTCGCGATTTCGTTTGTGCTGGAAGGAATTTCGTTCCGGCAGGCGACGAAGCAGCTGAAGGGCGAGGCGTCCCGAGCCGAGCGCGGCCTGCTCGAGCACACGCTGCAGACCTCCGACCCGACCACCCGCGCAGTGTTCGCCGAGGATTCCGGCGCGCTGATCGGTCTGGTGCTGGCCTTCATCGGCGTGGCAGCCCATCAGATCACCGGGTCGCCGGTGCCGGACGCGCTCGGCTCGATCGCGGTCGGCGTGCTGCTCGGCGTGATTGCGGTGGTGCTCATCGACCGCAACCGTCGCTTCCTGATCGGCGAGGAGGGCTCGCCGCAGCTACGGGCCGGCGCGCTGCAGATGCTGCTCGCGCAGCCGGAGGTCGAGCGCGTGACGTTCCTGCGGCTCGAATATCTCGGCCCGCGCAAGGTGTATCTGGCCGCGAACGTCGACCTGGTCGGCGATGCGGCCGAATCGCAGGTCGCCGAAGCGCTGCAGGCCGTGCGGCAGCGGGTGCAGGCCGATCCGCATGTCGTGCTTGCCGTGCTCGGCCTGTCCACGCGCGAGGATCCGAGCCTCACGGGGTAAGCAGGTTTCCGAACGGGTCGGCTCGGGGAACAACGCAGCCATGGTCGATCGTCAGCGTGTTGTCATAGTGGGGAGCGGTTTCGCCGGGTTCGAGTGCGCGCGCAAGCTCAGCCGGATTGTCGCCAAGGCCGGTCGCACCGACGTCGAGATCGTGCTCGTATCGCCGACCGACTACATGCTGTACACACCGCTGCTGCCGGATGTGGCGGGCGGGCTGATCGATCCGAGGTTTGTGGCGATCCCGCTGCTGAACGCGTTGCCGAAGGTACAGCTGCGGATCGGTGCGGTGACCGCGGTGGATTTGGACCGCCGGACCCTGCGGGTGGACGACGGCCACAGCGAGGACCGGGAGCTGTCCTGGGACCGACTGGTGCTCACGCCCGGTTCGGTGACTCGGCTGTTCGACATCCCTGGGCTCGCGGAGCACGCCAATGGCCTGAAGTCTGTCGCCGAGGCGTTGTACCTGCGCGAACAACTGCTGCGTCAGCTCGAACTCGCCGATCAGGAGGACGACGAGGCGGTCCGGCGGGCACGACGCACCGTGGTCGTCGTCGGCGCCTCCTACGCCGGCACGGAACTCGTCGCGCAGTTGAAGGCATTGGCCGACACCTACGCCGACCGCCGCGGCATCGACCCGCGCAAGTTCCGCTTCCTGTTGCTCGACACCGCGGATCAGGTGATGCCGGAGGTGGGTGAGCAACTCGGCGACAAGGTGCTCGAGGTGCTGCGCGGCCGCGGGATCGATATCCGGCTCGGCACGACGTTGAAGGAGCTGTCACCCGGGCGGGTGCTGCTCACCGATGGGACCGAGGTGGCCACGCACACCGTCGCCTGGGTGACCGGCGTCGAAGGCGCGCCGCTGCTGAAAACCCTTGGCCTGGAGTTGCAGAAGGGTCGGCTCGTCGTCGACGCGGACCTGTCGGTACCGGGGCGTCGGGACGTGTTCGCCGGCGGCGACGCGGCGGCGGTGCCGGACCTCACCAAGCCCGGGCAGATTACGCCGCCGACCGCGCAGCACGCGAGTCGGCAGGGAAAGGCATTGGCGCGCAACGTCGCGGCCAGCCTTGGGATCGGTGCAACGCGCGACTATCGGCATCGCGACATGGGCCTGGTCGTCGATCTCGGTCCCGGGTTCGCCGTGGCCAATCCGCTCGGCGTGCAACTGTCCGGCCGGTTCGCGAAGGCGGTGGCGCGCGGCTATCACGTGTTCGCCGTGCCGCGCGGCGTGAACCGGTGGGCGGTGTCGCTGGCCTACGCGACGAATCTGGTGACGCCACGTCCGCTCGCGCTGCTCGGGTTGGTGAGCCGCGAGGAGGCGGGTTTCGCGCGCAGCGAGGGCATCGATAGCTGAGCGCGACGCGGGTTATCCTGCTGAAATGCCTCGCTACGAGTACCGCTGCCGCACCTGCGGCTCCACGTTCGATCTGACCCGCCCGATGGCCGAGGCGTCGGCCCCGGCGGAGTGCCCGAGCGGCCACGACGACACCGTCAAGTTGCTGACCACGTTCAGCGTCGGCGGCTCGGGCGCCACGCCCGCCGTGGTGCAGGCGCCCGCCGGTGGTGGCGGCGGATGTTGCGGTGGGGGTTGCTGCGGCTGAAACGGCTATTCGCCGGATTGCCCAAGGACAAGCAGCGTGGCCAGGCTGGGCAGCACGGCGCTGCCCACCGCGCTGCCGACTGCCGCACTGCCGATGGCTGCCGGCACCAACGTTTCGAGCGGGTCATAGGACTGCACCCAGCTCCGGCAGTTTCGCGTGGCGAACACGTCGCCCTCACTGACGGCGACGTCGGCTCGACCGTGGGTCGACTCGTCCGACGTGATCCGGCCGTCGGCCGCGTAGACGGTCCAGTGGCACGCACCTGGGCCGGATGGGCCCTCGGTGCTGTAGGACCCCGGCCACATTTGTCCGGAGTCGTTGTTGCTCACGTTGTAGCGGCCATCGCCACCGACCTGCAAGGCGGGCGCCGCCGAAGAGAATCCGGCGCCGAGCAGCGTTGCGAGCCCCGTTCCGGCGACAATGACAGCAGCGTAGGCAACGGTTTTCATTCGGCCCTCTCAAAGTGGCTGTAGCACAATGAATATCGCCGACGTTGCAGTTTCGTTACGGAAAGTCACGAAAACGCAGGTGGGGCTCCGGCTCGATATGAGAGGGCGGGAAGTGGTAAGCGTGCCGCGCTACAGCCCGACCGGCAGAAGCAACAGAATGATCGCCGGGATCGCCACGCTGCCCGTCGCGGCGCTACCCACCGCCGCGCTGCCGACCGCCGCGAACGGCGCCCAGTCGGGGATCGGTAACGGCGGTGGGCTCGTGTTGAGCACCCATGCCTGGCAGTTCTTGGTGGTGAAAGCGTCGCCGTCTTGCAACTCGACCCGCGCGTGGGCCACCGTCGCGGCGTTGTCACGGACTGCGCCGCGCCGGTCGACAACCAGCCAGTTGCATGCGTTCGCGCCCGCGATCGGTCCACCGGTCTCGTAGCCGCCCACCGGCAACTGTCCCGGCGCCGTGCCGATCTGGTAGGTGCCATCGATGCCTATCACCGCCGGCGGAGGCGGCGGAGGCGGCGGGGGTGCCGGATCGGCAGTGGCAACGCCGGAGCCGGCGCCCAACGCAAGACCGAGGACCAACGCAAGACCAGCGCCTGCGGCGACCACCGTGCTGCGCGAGACGTGTTTCATGAAATCCCCTAGCCACCGAGCGAACCGAGTAACGGAAGAATAGCCGCGCCCGAGGACTTTCGTTACCCGGGCCATCCCGGCAGGCTACGGAGCGGTGGGAACTACGAGGCCGAGAAGCGCGCTACCGGAACCGCCGGCGGAACCGGTCAGGAGTTCGGTAGCGGTACCACCAGCGGAACCGCTGGCGCCATCGGTACCGCCCGCGGAACCGGTGGCGAAATCGGTGGCGGCACCACCAGCGGAACCGGTGACGAAAGCGAGCATGAAACTGTTCCCAGTCACCAGGGATGCAGTAATGACGGCTGCGATGCTGCTGCCGAGCAGGGCACTGCCGGTGCCGGCCAGACCAGCGCCCGCGATGATCATCGCCATCGTGTTGTCGGTCGAATCGGACGTGCGGAGCCAGGACTGGCAGTTTCGAGTATCGAGCAGCTCCCCCTCGACAAGCGCGATGCTGGTCGCACCGAACGCCTTTCCTTCGCTGCGGACGCCGCCGTCCGACGTCCGGATCGCCCACTCGCATGGAACGTCCTTGGCCACTGGCCCCTGAGTCTCGTAAGTCCCCGGGAGCATCTGGGCTGGGTCTGCCTGTCCGGCCACGTACGTTCCCGAACCACCCACCTCCGACAGCGGCACTGCTTGTGCCGCACCCGCGCCGATCAGGCCTGCCAACGTCGCCGCACATGTCACGACAGCGGTCCGCGCGAGGTTCGTCATATTCTCCCTTTTCACGCTCCGCCGGCCCCGACCAGTCCCGTGAGCCCAAAGTCACAGGGCGCCTTTTCAGATCGCCCATGCGGTATTCGAAGGGCGTGCCGAAGTCGTTACATCAAAGCCGTGCAACCGTTATCGATATTGGTGGATGCGGCCGAAAAGGCCCCCGGTCCAACTGGACCGGAGGCCTTTTCGGTTTTGCGGTGACCTAGGCGAGTCGCTGCTTGAGCGCTTCGAACTCGTCGCGCACGCCGGAGGGCAGCTTGTCGCCGACGAACTCGAACCACTCCTCGATGAGCGGAATTTCCTTCTTCCACTCCTCGACATCGACTTTCAGCGACTCGTTCACGTCGTTCGCGTCGACGTCGAGGCCCGCGAGGTCCATCTGCGCCGCGGTGGGCACGTTGCCGATCGGGGTCGCCTCGGCCTCGCCACGGCCCTCGATGCGATCGACGATCCACTCGAGCACGCGCGAGTTCTCACCGAAGCCCGGCCACAGGAAGCGGCCGTCCTCGCCACGACGGAACCAGTTGACGTAGAAGATCTTCGGCAGCTTCTGGGCGTCCGCATTCTTGCCGACGTTGATCCAGTGCCCGATGTAATCGCCGACGTGGTAGCCCATGAACGGGATCATCGCCATCGGGTCGCGGCGCACGGTGCCGACCTTGCCCTCGGCGGCGGCGGTCTGCTCGGACGAGAGTGTGGCGCCCATGAACACGCCGTGCTGCCAGTCGAACGACTCGGTCACCAGCGGGACGGTCGTCTTGCGGCGGCCGCCGAAAAGGATCGCCGAGATCGGCACGCCCTGCGGGTCATCCCACTCCGGCGCGAGGATCGGGCACTGCGACATCGGGGTGCAGTAACGGGAGTTGGGATGCGCGGCCTTGCCGTCGTTCTCCCGCGGCTCCCAGTCGTTGCCCTTCCAGTCGATGAGGTGATCGGGCTCGCCTTCCAGGCCCTCCCACCACACATCGTTGTCGTCGGTCAGCGCGACGTTGGTGTAGACGGTGTTGCCTTCCTGCATCGTCTTCATCGCGTTCGGGTTCGACGACCAGTTGGTGCCGGGCGCGACACCGAAGAAGCCGAACTCCGGGTTGACCGCATAGAGTCGGCCGTCCTTGCCGAAGCGCATCCACGCGATGTCGTCACCGAGGGTCTCGGCGCGCCAGCCCGGAATGGTCGGCTGGATCATCGCGAGGTTGGTCTTGCCGCAGGCCGACGGGAACGCCGCCGCGACGTAGTAGTTCTTGTTCTCCGGCGAGATCAGCTTGAGGATCAGCATGTGCTCGGCGAGCCAGCCCTCGTCGTGCGCCATTGCCGACGCGATCCGCAGCGAGTAGCACTTCTTGCCGAGCAGCGCGTTGCCGCCGTAGCCCGAGCCGTAGCTCCAGATTTCCCGGTCTTCCGGGAAGTGGGTGATGTACTTCGTGTCGTTGCACGGCCACGGCACATCGGCCTCGCCCTCGGCGAGCGGCGCGCCGAGCGAGTGCAACGCCTTCACGAACGGACGGTCGCTGCCGAGCACGTCGAGTGCCTTCTGGCCCATCCGGGTCATGACCCGCATCGAGGCGACGACGTACTCCGAGTCGGTGAGCTCGACGCCCAGCTTCGGATCGTCGGCGCCGAGCGGTCCCATGCAGAACGGGACGACGTACATCGTGCGGCCGCGCATGCTGCCGCGGTACAACTCGCTCATGGTGGCCCGCATCTCGGCGGGGTCCATCCAGTTGTTCGTCGGACCGGCGTCGGCCTCGTCGCGCGAGCAGATGTAGGTGCGGGATTCGACGCGGGCAACGTCGCTGGGGTCGGACAGCGCGAGGAAGGAGTTCGGCTTCTTCTTCTCGTCCAGCTTCTTGAATGTGCCTGCCTCGACCAACTGGGCGGTGAGGCGGTCCCACTCTTCGTCCGAGCCGTCGGCCCACACGACCCGCTCCGGCTGAGTCAGCTCGGCTACCTCGCGGACCCAGGCGATCAGTTCGCTGTGCTGAGTCGGCGGCTTACCGTCGGTTCCGCTGATACCCGGAATGGTCGCTGAGGTCATCGAACTCTCCTGGATGTGGGTTTGGCCCGAGTCGGATGTTGCGCCCCGTCGCAAAACGCGAGCACTACCCGCTGAGTGTTCCCCAAGGTTGATGTGGCTACTCGGTCGGGTTTCATCGTTGGGAGCATAACGATGTAACACGGGGTGAGTGCCATGTTTACTTTTCCACAGATTAACCCGTGTGGCGGGGGGCACGGAGTGTCGGGTCGTGTCCGATTCCTCACATATCCCCAGCAATTGGCCCCTGGTGAGGGGTCGGCAGCTATTCGCCGACCCTACCGTGACTGATCTCCGTCCACCCTGCCGAGCCGTCGCTGCCGACCTCGTACTGCCACGACGCGAACTCCCCCGATCCGTCGACAACGGTCAGTTCGTCCACGGTGCCGTCGAGGTCGGTGTCGGTGCCGATAACGATCGAATCGCCGCTGGTGAGCGTCGCCGTATCGGCGACGCCGTCACCGTCGAGATCCACGGTCGGGTGGTGCAGATCGACCGGGCCGAGATCACCGAGACCCGAGGCGGCGTCGACGTCGGTCAGGTCGGGCAGCGAGAACGCGTCGGACGTGGCCATCGTGGCTCCTCGAACAATTCGGATACAGGTGCAGTCGGGTGCTCTGCTCGTGGCGGACATACTTCGCCTTGATGCTATTGACGCACCGCGTCGTGATTCGGTTCCCCCTCCACTCCCGAAATCCCCGCTCCCAGAATCCTCAGGCCCTCTTCGACCGCGGCCAGATCCCGCCGGCACGACGCGATCCGCCCCGGACGCTGGGCGCCGAGCCGGCGGATCTCCGCGTCGACCGCCTCGATTTCACGGTCCACCTGCGCGATCCGGGCCGCGGCCGCGCGGACGATGCGCTCCGCGATCACGGCCTCCGCCTCGACGAGCGCGCTGACCATCCGCTGCTCGAGTTGCGCCTTCACCTCGACCAACGCCTCCGCCGCCCATTGCCGCAGCTGCGCCCGATCGGCCAGCTGAGTTCGCGAACGGGTGAACCACCAGGCGGCGCCGCCGCCGAGCACCAGCGTCAGCGGGACCGTCGCGGCATCGAGCGCGGGGATCATGGCCAGCGGCGAGACCGCGAGCCGGCCCAACCCGACGCCGGCCGAGGCGCCGAGCGCGACGGTGAGCCGGTTCTCGACCGTATGCCTACCCCGCGGCGGCGGCGGACCGACGTGCGGCGGATCGCCGCCCGGTCCACGCAGGCCGTCCACGCCTGCGTCGGGCACCCGGCGCGCCAGCTGGTCGATCCGGGCACGCGTCCACGCGTCGAGCCGCCCGGTCAGTTCGGCCACGGCAACGTCGAGATACCCGGGTATCTCGTGCAGTTCGCCGGGTTGCGCCTCGTCGACGCGGATACGCGCATTCGTATTCAATGCACGGACCTGCGCGCCGACCTCGTGCACAACGTCCACCCGCGCAAGCTGCACCTGACTGCGCAGTGCCGCGGACGCCTCCGCCCGCCCGCCGTCACGACCGGCGATCAGGCGAGCCCGGTGCGTCCGGGACACTGTGACGTCGTCACCATCACGCAGCGCGCGCGTCATGTCGCGGATCCGATCCGCGGTTTCCTCGGCTGCCGAGACGGTCCGCTCGACCCGCCACTGCGTTCGGGCCCGCACCGGATCGGGCAGCGACTCGGTCAGTACCCGCGCCAGTTCGCCGATCCCCGACGCGGCGAGCACCCGGGCGCGCGCGTCCGGATCGGGGAGGGCGCGCCCCACCGCGGCCAGTCGAGCGGACACCGGCACGATGACCGGCGCCCGGCCGAGCACGTCGCGCAGCACCGTGGCGTCCCGCTCCCGCACCGCTGCCCAGTCCTGGTGTGCATCGATCTTGTTCAGCGCGAACACCAGACGGCAGTCGTGTACTCGCGCCTCGTCGAGCAGGCGCAGGTCGTCGGCGGTGAGCGGGGCCGCCGAATCGAACACGGCGAGCGCCAGCCCGGATTGCGCGGCCGGACCGGAGAGGTCGAGACCCGGCGCGTGGGCGGTCAGTTCGGTGACGAGCGCCGACTTGCCCGCCGCGTGCGGTCCGATCACCGCGATCCGGCGCGGCTCCCACGCGGCATCGGCAATGGCGGTGACCCGCGCCCAGCCCTCGGGGTTCCACCGGGCGAGCACGTCGGTGAAGTCCGCTTCGGGCGGCTGCTGTTCAGCTGCGTTCATCGGCACTCACCCGCAAGCGCCTTGCGGCCCCGAACAATTCGCTGCGCCGCCCGCCGTACCGCCGGATCCGGGTCCGGCGCCGAACCGGCCGACTCGGCAAGGCCGGCGGCCAGGCCGATCCGCGCCGCGACCGGGCCGTCGAGGAAACGCTCGACCTCCGCTCCGGCGAGCGGAAATTCCGGTGTCGCGCGAGCGCCGATCCGCTCGATCTCGTCGAGCACCCGCCCGCCGCGCACGTCGCGTGCCCGATCGGCGAGTTCGGTGAGCGCCGCCGTAACGCCGTCGATGCCCGATGCCCGGCGCAGCAGGTCGTGCAGGCCGTGTTCGTCGAGATCGGAATTCGCGGCCAGTGCATCGAGCGCGGCCCGGATCGCCGCCAACGGCCAGCGGTCGAGCAGCGCCTGCCGAGCCTTCGCAGGGACGGGCACATCCGCTGTGCGAAACAGTTCGGACGACAGGGTCAGGGTGGGGTCACCCGAGCCGGCGAGGCCGCGAAACGCCGCGACCTCGTTCCTGTCGAACGGGTGCTGCACCGCGACGGCGAGCGAGGCGATCATGCCGACGGTGTCCAGACCGGTCTTCGCCGCGAGCGTCGCGCAGTACTCCTGCGGATCCGCGTCGAGCGCGTCGACCTTGTTCACGACAAGCAACGTCGACCGCGCGGGCAGCCCCGCCAGCGCGGTTTCGTCGGCGGGCCGCACCGGCGCCAGCACCAGATAAACGGTGAGGTCGGCGGTGTTCTCGCCCTCGTCCGGCAGGCCGAGCGCCGCCACGGCCGTCGTCTTTCCCACCCCGGACCGGCCGAGCACCCGCACCTGCACGGGCGAGCGCCACCGGGTTAGGACGGCGGTCAGCGCGTCGGCCACCCGCTGCGCGCCGGATCGACGCACCGCCCCGATCAGACGCTCGAGCTCTGCGAATTCCGGCACCACGGCCACCCCCCTGACCCGCGATTCTCGCAGAACCGGCGGCACCGGTCGTGGCGCGCTCTTGACCTCGACCGCGCTTCAGGTTGGAAGCTGACGGCATGGAAGCCGTTGTGGTTCGCGAATTCGGTCCCGCCGAGAACATGCACCTCGAGCGGGTGCCCGACCCGGTACCCCCGCCGGGATCCGTCCGGATCGCCGTCGCGGCGGCCGGTGTCCACGTCGTGGACACCCGGGTTCGTGCGGGACGACAGCTCGGCCCGTTCCCACTTCCCGAACTGCCCTACATCCCGGGACGCGAGGTGGTCGGCACCGTCGAGTCGGTTGGGGCGCCGGCCGACGAGCACCTGCTCGGCGCCGAGGTCGCGGTATCGCTCGGCAATGCCAACGGTGGCTATGCCCCGCTCGCGATCACGCCCGCAGCCGCGCTGCATCTCGTCGACCCCACGCTGGACCCGGCCACCGCGGCGACGATGGTTGGGACCGGCCGTACCGCGCTCGGATTGCTCGACGCCGCGGCCCTGACCGGCGATGACACGGTGCTGGTTACGGCGGCGGCGGGCGGTGTCGGGTCGCTGCTGGTCCAGCTCGCGCATCGGGCGGGGGTTCCGGTCGTCGCCGTTGCCGGCGGTCCGGCGAAGGCCGAGATCGCGCTGGGACTCGGCGCCACCCTCGCCGTGGACTACCTCGACGCCGACTGGCCGTCCTGCGTCCGGGCGGCCGGACTGCGGCCGACGGTGCTCTTCGATGCCGTCGGCGGACGGTTCGGCGACGCCGCCATCGACCTGCTCGAGCGCGGTGGCCGCGTCGTTGCGTTCGGGGATGTCGCCGGAAGCATCGACACCACCGACGCCCAGCTCGCCGATCGCGATATCACCAGGGCAATCGGAGTGGGTCCGGGGAGCAAATTCACACCCGAGAACATTCGGCGATGGGCGGCGCAGGCACTCGCCATGGCGGCCGCCGGCGAGCTCACCGCGACGACCACCCGTTTTTCGCTGGCGGATGCCGCGAACGCGCACGCACGGTTGGAGTCGAGGACGACGATCGGCAAGGTCGTGCTCGACGTGGCCTGATTACTGCATCGAAAGGTCGATCGCGTATCACAGCTCTACTTTTGTCCCATCCGTTACACACCCACGATCATGCGTGACAATGGACGGGTGAATGACGCTGAACAGGTCTCCCCCGAAGCCCGGGAGCACAACGCCCGGCTTTACCCGAGGGTGACGAGCTTTCGCTCTCGTAGGGGCGCCCTGACAGCAACCCAGCAGGAAGCCTGGGACCGCACCTGGCCGGAGATCGGCACGGATGTCGGCGACGATCGGCTCGACACCGACACCTGGTTCGGCCGCACCGCCCCGCTCGTTCTCGAGATCGGCTGCGGGACCGGCACGGCGACCGCGGACATGGCCGTCGCCGAGCCGGACACCAACCTCATCGGCGTCGAGGTCTATCGCCCGGGCCTCGCCCAACTGGTGCAGCGGATCGAACGCGACGAGATCACCAACATCCGGCTCGTCCGCGGCGACGCCGTCGAGGTCCTCGAACACATGCTCGCGCCCGAGTCGCTGACCGGCGTGCGGGTGTTCTTTCCGGACCCATGGCCCAAGGCTCGCCACCACAAGCGTCGGCTGCTGCAGCCGGCGACCGTCGCGCTGATCGCGGACCGGCTCGTGCCCGGCGGCGTGCTGCACGTCGCGACCGACCATGCCGAATACGCCGAATACATCGCCGAGGTCGGCGATGCCGACCCACACCTGACCGCGCTGGACTGGGACTCCCCGATCAACCACGAACGCCCGGTAACCAAGTTCGAAGGAAAGGCCCAGCGAGCAGGCAGCGTTGTCACCGAGCTGATTTGGGGGAAGATCAAATCATGAGCGGAACCGTTGCGCTGCCCGATTCCGACGGAGCGGAGCCCGCGGAGCGACCCAACAGCACCGGAGCGGAGCCTGCGGAGCGACCCACCGGCACCGGAGCGGGGTCCGCGGAGCGACCCAAAAGCACCGTCGAGCCGGACGGGGCCGTCGCACTCGGCAGCAACCCAATCGTGCCGGGTCGGGTGCTGCTCATCTGGGACGCGCCGAATCTCGACATGGGCCTGGGCGCGATCCTCGGCGGTCGTCCCACCGCTGCCTATCGTCCGCGCTTCGACGCGCTCGGCCGTTGGCTGCTCGGGCGCACCGCCGAACTGTCCGTCGGCAGCAGCCGCACCGTCGAGGCCGAAGCGACCGTGTTCACCAACATCGCTTCGGGCAGCGCGGATGTCGTTCGACCCTGGGTCGAGGCGCTGCGCAACGTCGGTTTCGCGGTGTTCGCCAAGCCGAAAATCGACGAGGACAGCGACGTCGATTCCGACATGCTCGCGCATATCGCGTTGCGCGCCGGGCAGGGATTGAGCGGTCTCGTCGTCGCGTCCGCCGACGGCCAGGCGTTCCGCGAACCGCTGGAGGACATCGCCGCCCGCGGGGTCGCCGTCCAGGTGATCGGGTTCCGCGAGCACGCCAGCTGGGCGGTCACCTCGCAGACCCTCGATTTCATCGACCTCGAAGACATTCCCGGGGTGTTCCGGGAACCGCTACCCCGCGTCAGCCTCGACTCACTGCCCGACGAAGGTGCGTGGCTGCAGCCGTTCCGGCCGCTTGCCGCGCTGCTCACCGGCCGTTCGGGCCAGGGAGTCGGCTAGTGTTCGATCGCTGGGGAAGGTTCGTCTACCGGCTCCGATTCGGCGTCATCGGGGTGATGGTGTGCGGGTTGCTCGCGCTCGGCGCCTACGGGCTCGGGCTCGAGAAGCACCTGAGCCAAAGCGGCTGGGACGACCCGGGATCCGAGTCGGCGCAGGCCGCGCGACTCGCCGACGAGACCTACGGCCGCGACCACACCGCGGACGTCATCGCGCTGTACACCGCGCCCGAAGGCAAGACCGTCGACGACCCGCAGTTCAGTGCCGCGATCGTCGACAACCTGAACAGCCTGCCGCGTGACCATCCCGATCAGATCCTCGGCATCAACTACTCCTACTGGAAGACCGAGACCGGTCAGCAGGCGCCGCTCGCGGACAAGACGAAGGAACACGCGTTCGCCTCGATCGGGATCAAGGGTGACAACGACACCGAGCTCACCGAGAACTTCCGTGAAGTTCGCGATGCCTTCTATATCGAAGGCATCGACGTGCAGGTCAACGTGCAGCTCGCCGGGCTGCAGCCGGTGGCAGGCACGCTGAACGACACGATGGCCCAAGACGTCCGGCGCATGGAACTGCTCGCCATTCCGGCGGTGGCCGTGCTGCTCTTCTTCGTCTTCGGCGGCATGGTCGCCGCGGCCCTGCCGCTGATCGTCGGCGGGCTCACCGTTGTCGGCGCGTGGGGCGTCGTCCGGCTCATCACGAACTTCACCGAGGTCAATGCCTTCGTCTCACCCGTGGTGTCGTTGATCGGTCTCGGTCTGGCCATCGACTACGGCCTGTTCATCGTCAGCAGATTCCGCGAGGAGATCGCCGAGGGCTATTCCACCGGCGAAGCCGTGCGGAGGTCGGTGATGACCGCCGGCCGCACCGTCGTGTTCTCGGCGACCATGATCGTCGCCAGTATCGGCGGCCTGCTGATCTTCCCGCAGGGCTTCCTGAAATCGGTCGCGTACGGCGCGATCGCCACGGTCAGCCTCGCCGCGCTCACCGCGGTGACGGTGCTGCCCGCGATCCTTTCCATCCTCGGACCGCGCATCGACATGCTCGGCTTCAAATGGCTGCGCAAGACGAGGACCGCCGACGAGATCGAGAACAGCTTCTGGGGCCGGCTGACGCGCTGGGTGATGAAGCATCCGCTTCGGGTCGCGATCCCCATCGTCGTCGGGCTGTTGCTGCTCGTCATCCCCGTCAAGGACATCACCTTCGGTGGCATCAACGAGCGCTACCTGCCGCCGGACAACCCGACCCGACTCGCGCAGGAAGAATTCGATCAACTCTTCCCGCTGCGCGGCACCGAGCCGATCAAGCTGGTCATCAGCACCGAGAACTCGCGTTCGGTCGGCCAGATCCGGCAGGAGGCCAATCAGGCGCCCGGACTCGCCTCGGACTTCCAGCTGCCCGGCACCCAGACCAAGGACAACGTCTGGGTGCTCACCGGCACGTTGGAGCAGCGCAACAACGCGCAACCGACGATCGACTATCTGCGCTCGATCGACGTCCCCGACGACGCGCAATTGCTCGTCGGCGGCACACCCGCGATCGAACGCGACAGCATCGACGCATTGCTGAACCGAATGCCGTTGATGGTGGGGCTCGTGTTGCTGGTGACGACGATGCTGATGTTCTTGACGTTCGGGTCCCTGGTACTGCCGATCAAGGCCGCGCTGATGAGTGCACTCGGTCTCGGCGCCACGCTCGGCATCCTGACCTGGATCTTCGTCGACGGGAACGGTGCCTCGCAACTGAACTTCACACCCGAACCGATCATGGCGCCGGTGCTGGTGCTCATCATTGCAATCATCTACGGCCTCTCCACTGACTACGAGGTGTTCCTGCTCTCCCGCATGGTCGAGGCCAGAACGGCGGGAGCCAGCACCACCGAGGCGATCCGGATCGGTACCGCGCACACCGGACGAATCATCACCGCGGCCGCCCTCATCCTGATCGTGGTCACCGGCGCGTTCGGCTTCTCCGAACTGGTGATGATGCAGTACATCGCCTACGGCATGATCGCCGCGCTCATCATCGACGCCACCCTCATCCGGATGTTCCTCGTGCCGGCGGTGATGAAGCTGCTCGGCGACGACTGCTGGTGGGCACCGGCATGGATGAAACGCATCCAGCAACGCATCGGCCTGGCCGAGCCGATCCTCGACTCCGGGCACCTGCCCGAGCACGTCCCCGACCTAGCCAAGGTGGGCGCCCAGGTCGGTGCCCAAGCCGAACGCGACGAGTCCGACGCACAGACCGGCGAAGACACCCATGAGCCGCCGACTGCCTCGCCCAAGCGAGGCACCGAGGCTCCAACCACCGGGGACATCTACAGCGGCAGTTTCGCGTCCCTACCGCCGGCCCGCGAGGACATCGAGAGCTGGATCGCGGAGTTCCCGACGGAGCCGCAGCACAACGGTTCACCCGATGAGCAATCCGAGCACGACGCCGAATCCGACACCAACGGCGACAATTCCGACGACAACGGGCGGCATCACCTGAACCCGAAGAGTGTGAGCGTCAGCGATCTGTTGCGGCGGCGCGGGCAGCGGTAGGGCTCAACGCCGGCCTCGTCGGGCAGAGCATGGAACGGCACTGATCGGCACCTTCCTCGGCCAAGGCATTGATCGGCGCCACGCGCGGTTCACGGATGCGCCTCGAGCGGGCCTCGACTACGTCGCGGTAGCCGTTCCTCCCGAGCGTTCCCAGGTCAGGTCACGTCCCGATCGACGGTCTCGTCCGTTGCCTGCGCCACTGCCGTTTCGGTTGTGACCGGCACCGACTCGCTCGGCGTGCGTCGGATGAATCCACCGATACCGCGGCCGACCTTCCCCGCAGCCGAGCCGACCCCGAGGGCAGCCATGCCGACGCCCCGCCCGGCGATCGAGCCGGCATGCACCACCCGTCCTCCGACTTCGGACATCGCGTCCCTGACGGTGGGCTTGTCGTGATCGACCCAGCCGCCCACTTGGCTTCGCCGCGCTTCGGCAAAGCGATCGAGATCCTCACGAAGGCTTGCGACGTCGTGCTTGAGATTGTGTGCCGACTGCCAGCGGAATCCATCGAGGCGATTCATTTGCGAATAGGTCGAAAGCACCTCGCGCGAGGTCCGTAGAAGCGCACCATCTTGTTCGAAATTTCGCTTCAGCAGGGCACGCGCGTCGGCCATCACCTTCGACATGTGCTGCGGCTGTTCCGATTCAACACGGGCAAATCGAAGACGCTGCCACAAGTACAGCGATTCCTGAGCGACCACGAGCAGGTGGAGGCTTTCGCCCAGACTCCTGTCGCCAACTGCGCGGTGCAGGTAATCGGCGCGAACTTGCACCGGCTTCGACGCATCGAACCCCTCGAGCGTCTTGGTCACGTATGCCCGCAGCCGCTCGACATCGACCTCCAGCGCCGGACCCAACGACGCGACCGAATCCCAGTCCGCATTCGGCAAGACACCGCTGTCCACGAGATTGTCGACGAGGCGGCGAACAGTCCCATACCGACCGACTACATCTCCGACTCGGTTGGCCTCGGCGAGCACGACCAGCTTGTCGACTTTCGCCTCAACTCGAGCAATCGACTCGTTCACCTCGGCGAGTGCCGTCATCAAGGCCGCTTGGACGGCCATCATTTGGACGGAGAGCGCAGCCTGCGGCCCGAGCGCGACAGGTTTCCATTGCAGTTGCTGGCGGAACGCTCCGGCTTTGTCGGTGACCATCATGCGATTGAACCCGTTGGTACCGGGAACTACGCGGAACTTCCGCAACGCAGTCAGGCTGTCAGGTGACAGCTGCACAAACTGACCATACTGGAGCGCGGTCGCCCAAACGCCGACGGCGCCGGCACCGGTTTTCGTGACACCCGCCTTCGACATCCCGGTGACAGCAATCGCGTCACCTGCAACTTTTCGCAATTCAGCGATATAGCTGCGAACCAGTTCGGGATCTCCCCCGACGATCAGCCCCTCAGACTCCATTGCGACATCGAGCTCTGCCGAATTGCCCGCGAGCGGCGTGAGCTCACCGCTGCCACTCTTGTCCATGAAATCCCTGCCGGTTGCTGAATATTTGCTGACAAGTGTAGCGCTGAACGCGACAAGCACAGTCACGCTCAACGCCCTGCCTTTCCCCAGCCGCCCATCATGCCGCGCAGCGCCGTGCCGAACGGGTGCTTCGCGGTGACCGAGCCGAACCGCACCCGGCCGCGCACGAGAACGTGCAGGGGGCCGATCGGCGGGCCGGTGCGCACCTTATTGGTGGCGCTTGCGCCGATGAGATCGAGGCCGTTGAGGTCCACGGTCGCCTCGCCGGGGACGACGAGAGTCACGCTGCTGCAGAAGTCGTCTACGACGATCTCCACGACCTGGGTCCGCATGATCGCTTCGGTAAAATCCAGGGTGACGCTGGACAGCCGGCTGTTGAGGTACAGCCGCGGCGCGACATGCCAGGGGCCCTTGCGGGTGACGGTGGACATGCGGCCGCGGATCAGGTCGCCGGAGGCAGAACTCACCGGGGGCTGAGGTGCGCCGTAGCGCGGATTCCCTACCGCCGACGAATCCGTCGGAGTCGCTGCGCGTTCGGCTTGCTCCGCTCGATCACTGGTGTACTGCAGACCGGGCAGGTCCAGTAGGACCGCATTGAGTTCGCCGCGTGTCTTCGCCGCAAGCGCGGTGTCCATCCGCTCGGTGAACTCACCGAGCGAGAGCATCCCGTGCCCCACCGCACGCTGCAGCAACTGGCCGACGTGCTCGCGCTCGGCGTCGGACACCCGAAATTCCCTCGCGTCCATGCCTTCAGGATAAGGGCGTCGCCGGAGGTGGCGCCTGACCACGTTGTTTCGGGTCGTCTGGCGCAATCGGGAAGACCGCCTCGCCTGCGCTATCGGCCGCGAGCTTCGCTACCTCTTGCTCCGGGCGCTCGGCCAGCAACGACCGAACCGCGGTATTGAGCATCGCGACGAGCGGTACGGCAACCAGCGCCCCCGGGATACCGGCCAGCACGAGCCCGACCGTGATCGACAGGACGACAGCGAGCGGGTGGACCCGCACCGCACGGCCGAGCAGCAGTGGCTGCAAGACGTGTCCTTCGAGCTGCATGACGCCGATGATGATGCCCAGCGTGATCAGGGCCGTGATCACGCCCTTGGTCACCAGTGCGATGAAGACCGCGATGAATCCGGTGGCGAAGGCACCAATGATCGGGATGAACGCACCGATGAAGATGAGCGATGCCAACGGCAGCGCGAGTGGGACGCCGAGGATCGCGAGGCCGGTACCGATGCAGATGGCGTCGACCGCCGCGACCACTACCGTCGCCCGGACGAATCCGATGAGTGTGCCGAACCCGAGGCTGCCGGCCACGCGCACCCGATCGCGGGTCTGGCTCGGGACGATCCGGGTGATGAATTCCCAGATCTGCCGCCCGCCGTAGAGGAAGAAGATCAGAGTGAACAGGGCGAGCAGCGCGCCGGTGGCCAGTTCGCCGATCACGGTGGCCGTCGTGAGCGCGCCGCTGGTCAGCTCCTGCTGATTCGACTGCACCGCCCCCACGATCGAATCGCCGGCGCGATGAATCTGGTCGTCGCTCAGCTTCAGCGGACCGGTGGTCAGCCAGTCCTGGATGTCGCCGACGCTCTTGGTGATCTGGTCGGTCAGTTCGGGCAGGCCGCTGATGAACTGCTCCACCACGAAGGTGAGCACGCCACCGACGATGCCGAGTGTGCCGACGATCGCGATGATCACCGCGAGGATGCGCGCCACGCCGTGTCTGGACATCCAGTCGACGAGCGGCACGAGCAGCGCGGCCACCATCAGCGCGATCGCGACCGGGATGATCACTGTCGCGAGCTTCTGTAAAGCAAGTGCGAGACATGTCACCAAGGCGAAGATCACCAGCAGCCGCCAGGACCACTCGGCCGTGACCCGGACCAGCGGATGCACCGAATCCGCTGGCGAGCGGCGTGCCTCGCCCGCGCCCGGCGCCTCCTCGCTCATTCGGGCGAGCCTATCCCCAACCGGCTGCTCGAGACGGAGGTTGACGGTGCGGACCGCTAAATTGGTCAGCGTGTCGGCGCCCCTAGAAGCGGTCAAACAGACCATCCAAACGCGCTGGCCGATCTACATGGCGTCGATGCTGCTCGTCAACGGTTTCGGCGCCGTGCTGTCCTACGCGTTCATCCGCTACGGCCTGCCGATTCCACGGACGTCGGCCTTCATCGCATACCGCGGCACGAACATGCTGGTGTTCGTCCTCGTGCTCGCCTGTGGCGGCCTGATCAGCCTCGCAGTTTCGGCGTGGATGCTGAAACCCGTCGTGCGCTGGCAGCTGCGCGGCGGCGCACCGACCAAGCAGGAGCAGATGGCGGCGCTGCACGCGCCGCTGCGGCAGGCGATCGTGCACCTCGTGCTGTGGGCCGTCGGTGGCGCGATCATCTCCGCTCAGATCATCGCGATCGAACCGGAACTCGGCGCGGCCGTCGTCATCACGGTCGCGATGGCCGCCACGATCGTGTTCGGCTTCTCCTACATGCTCGGCGAACGCATTCTGCGCCCGGTCGCGGCGAGCGCGCTCGCATCGGGTGATTTCGACCGCACCCTCACCCCCGGCGTCGGCACCAGGATGGCGTTGACCTGGGGCCTCGGCACGCTCGCTCCCACCACCGGCATCGTGCTGTTGTGCGTCACGCAGCTGTCCACCGAGCTGCAGTTCTCCACCAACTCGCTGGCGATCGCGATCCTGCTGCTGTGTGGGCTCGTCGTGATGCAGGCCTTCGCGCTGTCGATGCTCACCGCGTCCAGCATTTCCGACCCGGTCCAGCAGCTGTCCAAAGCGATCGAGGCCGTGCAGAGCGGCCAGGACGACGTGCAGGTCGAGGTGTTCGACGGCAGCGAGATCGGCCGTCTGCAGGTCGGCTTCAACCGGATGATGGAGGAGTCCTCGGAACGCCGTGCGCTGCAGGAACTGTTCGGTCGCCACGTCGGCGAGGATGTCGCCCGGCGCGCGCTGCAGTACGGCACCGAACTCGGCGGCGAGACCCGATTCGTCGCGGTGCTGTTCGTCGATCTGGTCGGATCCACCGCCACCGCGGCCGAACGTCCCCCGAGCGAGGTCGTCAGCCTGCTCAACGAGTTCTTCCGGGTGGTGGTCGAGGTCATCGACGAGCACAACGGGTTCATCAACAAGTTCATGGGCGACGCCGCGCTGGCGATTTTCGGCGCACCGCTGGACCGGCCGGATGCGCCGACCGCCGCACTGGGCGCGGCCAGGGATCTGCGCGAACGGCTCGACCAGGTCAGCGAGCTGGATATGGGTATCGGCGTGTCGGCGGGCCTGGTCGTCGCGGGCAACATCGGCGCCGCGAACCGGTTCGAGTACACCGTCATCGGCGATCCGGTGAACGAGGCGTCCCGGCTCACCGAGCTCGCCAAGCTGCGGCCCAGCCGCGTACTGGCGTCGAGCAGCGCGCTCTACTTCGCCGACGAAGAAGAGCAGCAGCGGTGGGAAGTGGGCGAAGAGGTGCAGCTGCGCGGGCGTCGTCGCAAGACTCAACTGGCCTGGCCCATCGCCGGTACGCAATGACATAACCCTCGTTGGTTACGCTGGCTTCGTGGAAGAGCGCGAAACGGAGTCGTCGCCGACGACCCGTTCTCGTCAGCGGAGTCGCCACTGGTGGGTCAAGTGGGTCGCCGGTGTCGCGCTGTTGGCGCTGCTGATCGGCGAAGGCGTATACCTCTGGCCGCGCCTGCACGAGTCCTGGCGCGCGCTCACCGAGATTCACTGGGGCTGGCTCACGTTGTGCGTCGTCGCGCAGGCCGTTTCGCTCAGTTCCTACGGCCGGATGCAGAAGCAGTTGCTGCACGCCGGCGGTGTCGACATCACTCAGCGCAAGTCGGACTCGGTGATCTACGCGAGCACGGCAATGGCCGTGACGCTGCCCGCGGGCCAAGTCTTCTCCACCGCATTCAGCTACCGCGCGTTCCGGCGGTGGGGCGCGAGCCCGATCGTCTCCTCCTGGGAATTGGCCATTTCCGGCGTAATCGCGGCGGTCGGACTGGCGCTGATCGGCGTCGGCGGCGCCCTGCTGGTCGGCGGCTCGGTGAACCCGGTGACCCTGATCGCCTCGCTGGCCGCGGCGGTCGCGCTGATCTGGGCCGGGCATTACGCGTCGAACAACCCGAAGTCGCTCGAGGCGGCCGCGCGATGGGGCCTGGGACGGTACAACCGGCTGCGCAAACGCGACCGGAGCGAGGGCTTGGACAAGGTGCGCGACGTCATCGCGCAGCTCGAGTCGGTCGACCTCGGCACCCGCGACGGGATATTGACGGTGATCTGGGCCTTCGGTCATCGCGGCGCGGACCTCGCCTGCCTGGCTGCCGCGTGCTACGCCGTCGGCGCGGATCCGCGGCTGTCCGGCCTGTTGATCACCTACGCCGTCGGTAAGGCAGTGGCCACGATTCCGTTCGCGCCCGGCGGTCTCGTCCTGGTCGACGCCACCCTGGTCGCAACACTGACCTCGACGGCCGGACTCACCGCACCGCAGGCCATCGCGTCGGCGTTCGTCTACCGCGGCGTCAGTTTCATCCTTGTCGCGATCGTCGGCTGGATTGTGTTCTTCGTCCTGTACCGGCGCGGTCAGCACGAGACTCTGGAGTTCGACCTAGAAATCGAACAGGCCGAAGCCCGGGAACTGCGCCAGCAGTCCGAAGGCTGATCGAATCCCGGTCGATCGCCCGGACTTCCTGATAGACATTAGCTGTCTGCACTATGAAGTACGTCACATCGGAGATGAGTCGATGTCGGCTCGGACGACCATCGCGCGGATCGCGGCCGCGGCATTCACTTTCGGGCTTGGGGCGGCAGTCCTGTCTGCTCCTGCCGTCGACGCGGCTCCACCGGCAGGCAATACGGTGTGGCTCTGCCATCCCGCGATCGCGGACGACCCCTGCGATCTCCCGCAAGACACCACAGACCTGAGTACCGGACTCGTCTCCGCACCGCCGGCAGTCGCAGAAGCGGACAAGCCGGTGGACTGTTTCTACATCTATCCGACATCCAGTGATCAGGTGGCGCTAAATGCCGATCGGACTGCCCAGCCCGCGGTGCAGTCGATCGCGAGCGTCCAGGCCGCCCGATTCAACAGCCAGTGCCGGATGTTCGCACCGGTCTACCGCCAGTGGACCGTCCCCTTGATCGCGGCAGTCTTCGTCGATCCCGGGATTGCGCAGGTTGCCTATTCCGATGTGCTGGCCGCATGGAACGACTATCTCGCACACGACAACGACGGCCGCGGCGTCATCTTCATCGGGCATTCGCAGGGCACGGTGATGCTGCGCAAGCTGATTCGCGAACAGATCGATCCGAACCCCGAGTTGCGCAACCGCATGGTCGGGGGATTCCTGATGGGCGGCAATGTGTTGACTGCCCGTGGCAGCGACATCGGCGGCGACTTCGCGAATATTCCGGTGTGCACTCGTCAGGGGCAGAACGGCTGCGTGGTGGCGTACTCCACGACCCAAACCGATCCGGCGTTGTCGCTGTTCGGCAACAGTCAACTCGATCTGTGGTCCCGCCTCATCGGCCTGCCATCCGGCCCCGCGTTCGAGGTGGCGTGCACCGACCCCGCCGCGCTCAGCGGCGATCACCGCCCGGTCGGCCTGACCGTGCCGAGCGCGCCGTTCGCCGTCGGTGCACTCTCCGCAATGCTGGACTACACCGTCTTCCCGAAGGGCTCACCTCGATCGGCGTCCACCTGGACCACCAGCAGCGAACGGGCGACCGGTAGCTGCGTGGACAAGAACGGGTACCGCTTCTACCAGTTCCGCGGGATCGGACCGGACGCGCAACTGGTGAACGAGATACCGCTGCTCAACGCGCATGTGGTCGACATCAATCTCGGCCTCGACCGCTTGGTCAACATTGCCGGACAGCAGGCGCGGAGCTGGCTCGCGGGCAGGTAACCGGCACGTGACCGGCATCACTGGATGCAGGGAATGAACCACCCGGAGAAGTCGTTACCTTGAGTAGTTGAACTTAAAACTAGACCCGGAGGCCTTCATGACCAGCACCGCAACCATTCCCGCCCTCGCCGCAGGTACCTGGACGATCGATGCGAGCCACTCGTCCGTCGGTTTCTCCGTGCGCCACCTGATGGTGAGCAAGGTCCGGGGCCGCTTCACCGAGTTCGGCGGCAAGATCGTGATCGCCGAGGACGGCAGCGCCACCGCAGAGGCCGAGATCGACGTCGCCTCCATCACCACCGACAACGCCCAGCGCGACGCGCACCTCAAGGCTGCGGACTTCTTCCACGCCGAGGAGTTCCCGAAGGCCACCTTCAAGTCCACCGGATTCCGCGTCGTGAACGGTGACTTCATCGTCGACGGCGAGTTCACCCTGCGCGGCAACACCCGTCCGGTCGAGCTCGAGGTCGAGTACATCGGCACCAACCCGGGCATGGGCCACGGCCCGGTCGCCGGCTTCGAAGCCAAGACCGTCATCAACCGCAAGGACTTCGGGCTCAGCCTGGACATGCCGCTCGAGGGTGGCGGCACCGTGGTCGGCGACAAGATCACCCTGGTCCTCGAGGTCGAGGTCGCCCAGCAGGTCTAATTTCGCCCCCCAACCTGGGTTCGTGCGACTCCCACCCGTTGTCGCCGCTCCCTTGCTCGGCACCCGCGCACCGTTTGGCACAACCAAACCTGCGCGGGTGCCGTTTACTATCCGGCGAACCCCGGTCCGCGACCTGCGGCTACAGTCGGGCCGCGTGAAGAACTTCCGCATCGCAGCTGTCCTCGACATCGTGCTGGTCGTGGTGTTCTGCGCGATCGGCCGGCGCAGCCACGACGAAGCCAACGCGATTGCCGGGCTGGCCAGTACTGCGTGGCCGTTTCTCGGCGGACTCGCCATCGGCTGGCTCATTGCCACCCGGTTCCGCAGCGCACCGCTGTCCGTCTACCCGTTCGGTGTCACGGTCTGGCTCGCCACCGTGATCGGCGGAATGCTGCTGCGGGTGATCGGCGGTCAGGGCACCGCCTTCAGCTTCATCGTCGTCGCCACGATCGTGCTCGCGGTGTTCCTGCTCGGCTGGCGCGCCATCGCCGCCCTCGTGTTGCGGAACCGCAAAGTCGGTCGAACAACCCGACGCTGACCAGTCGCCGGTGGCAGAGTTGACACCATGACCGAGCTGCCCCCGCTCGCGGACATGGACACCAGGAACGCCGGACGCGACACCCGGTTTTTCGGACAGCCGCTCCCCCTGGCCAATCTGTTCGGCGTCGAGATGTGGGAGCGCTTCTCGTTCTACGGGATGCAGGGCATCCTCATCTACTACCTCTACTATTCCGCCGCCGAGGGCGGGCTCGGGATCGACAAGGCGGACGCCACCAGCATCGTCGGCGCGTACGGCGGCACCGTCTACCTCTCCACGATCCTGGGGGCCTGGATCGCCGACCGGCTGATCGGCTCGGAACGCACGCTGTTCTACAGCGCGGTGGTCATCATGTTCGGCCATATCGCGCTCGCGGTCTTCCCCGGCATGCTCGGCGTCGGCATCGGGCTGGTGATGGTCGCGTTCGGTAGCGGCGGGCTGAAGGCGAATGCGACGTCGATGGTCGGCGAGCTCTACGACGCCGACGACGAGCGCCGCGATGCCGGCTTCTCGCTGTTCTATATGGGCATCAACATCGGCGCCTTCGTCGGGCCGCTGCTCACCGGCCTCGCGCAGGACAAGATCGGCTTCCATGCGGGGTTCGCACTCGCCGCGATCGGCATGGCAATCGGACTCACGCAGTACACGATTTTCCGCAGTCAACTCCGCGATGTCGGCAAGGTGCCGCCCAATCCGCTGCCGGCGAACCAGCGGGTGCGGTGGGTTGTCATCGGCGTGCTTGCGATCGTCGTCGTAGCGGCACTCGCCCTGTTCGACGTCCTGACCGCGGGCAACCTGTCCGACGTCGTGGTCGGTGTCACCGTCGCCGCGGCCATCCTCTACTTCCTGCTCATCTTGAGCAGTCGCAACATCACCTCGGTCGAGCGCAGCCGGGTGGTTGCGTTCATCCCGATGTTCATCGCGAGCGCGGCGTTCTGGTCGCTGTTCCAGCAGCAGTTCACCACCGTCGCCGAGTACTCCGACAAGCGACTCGATCGCAACCTGTTCGGTTGGGAATTCCCCGCCTCGTGGGTGCAGTCGATCAACCCGGTGTTCATCATCATCTTCGCCGGCGTCTTCGCCTGGATCTGGCAGGAACTCGGCCCGCGCCAACCCAGTTCGCCGATCAAGTTCGCGTGCGGCACCTTCATCATGGGCCTGGCGTTTCTGGCCTTCATCCCGTTCGCCGGTGGCGGCCCGAACAGCACCTCGCTCCTCGCGCTCGCGGGCATCCTGTTGTTGTTCACCTTCGCCGAGTTGTTCCTGTCCCCGGTCGGGCTGTCGCTGGCCACCAAGCTGGCGCCGGAGAAATTCCACACCCAGATGGTGGCGCTGTTCTTCCTCTCGGTGGCGCTGGGCAGTTCGATGGCGGGGTCGCTGGCCGGCCACTACAACCCCGAAAACGAGGTGCCGTACTTCCTCTGGGTCGGGCTCGCCTCGATCGCCGTTTCGGTGGTGATCGTGGCGATGACTCCGTGGATCAAACGGATGATGGCCGGCGTGCACTAGCGCGGAGCCTGCGGAGCGCTCATCGAGCACTAGCGCGGAGCCTGCGGAGCGCTCATCGAGCACTAGCGCGGAGCCTGCGGAGCGCTCATTGGGCGCTAGCCCGCGAGGGCAGGCTACTGGGCGGACGGGTGGTCGTAGGCGCGCAGCATCCGTGCGGCCATCTTCACCGCCATGTCGGAGCCGTCGGCGTCCTGGACGTACACCGCGAACGCCATGTCACCGCGCTGCCCGACGACCCACCGGTCGTTACCGCTGGCAGCGGGGAAACCGACGACATCGGCGTAGCCGCGTAGGGCGGTGAAATCCGGGCTCGCCACGCCGCCGCGCAGCATTGTGCGCAGCCGTTCGGTGACATCCGGGCGGATCGGCCCGAGTTGCGCCTGCGTCGTGGCCGGCTGACCCATCGCGATCATCGGCACCGGCGTCGACCCGCGCGCGACCGACGCGGCAACGAGCGCCATGCCGAACGGGCTGACCTGCGCCTCGTCTACCTTGTTCGCGTCCCGGCGCACCTGCTCCATGCCCTGGCCGGCGTGCGGCAGCCGGCCGGTGGTCTCCTCCAGCCCGGGAATGCTGAAATCGACGCCGAGGCCGAGGGTGGCCGCCGCCGCGGCCAGGTCTTCGGCAGAAACATCCTCTGGTGCCACGCCCTTCATTACGGCGGCGGCATTGCGCACCAGCTCGAGGTTCTCCCCGGCCGGAAACAGCCCGGTGAACGCGATCGGGCCGATGTCGGTGGCCTGGCTGTTCTGCGCGACCGCGACGACCGCTCCGCTCGACGGCTGGATCGCCACAATCGCCGCCGGCGTGCCGACGCTGACCGCCGCGTCCTCGGCAGCGAGCTGCAGCCGGGTGTCGAGGGTGGAGGTGATGTCCGGCCCCGGTGGCCCCTGGTAACCGGCCATTTGCGCGGGCGGCGCACCGTCCGACTGCGAGACCTGCACGGCCCACCCGGCGGTTGCGTCCCGGTTCGCCTGCCAGACGTTGCGCAGCGGATCGAGCATCGGTGAGACGACCCTGCGGTCGACCGTGATCAGCCTCGGCTGCTTCTCCAGCACCACACCGGGAATCGGCGCCATATCCGGCTCGAGGATCTCGAAGTCGGCGTCGCGCAGGTTGACCGCGGTGATCGACTTGCCCTGCTCGGCGGCGAGGTCTGCCAACAGGCTCTGGCCGGTGATCAGCGGCGCGACCGGCTCGATGGCCTTGGCCAACGCATTGGTCGAGGCGACCGGGTCGGGCATGCGGGCCGGATCGAGCTTGACCGCGTTGATGGTCTGCTCCGTCATCAGTGGTCCGCCACCGATGTCGCGCACCACCGGCGGCGGCGCGTCGGTGCGCACCAGATTGGCGGCACGATCGCCGCCGAGCCCGGGCATCACCGCGGCCGGATCCCAGGACACCCGCCAGCCCACCGCCAGCTTGTGCACGCTGCCCTGCGTGCTGTAGTTCCACTCCTTGCCCTCGCCGAAGTGCCAATTCACCGCCATCGTGAAGAAGCCGGACTCCGAGTCGAGCGGAATGTATTGGGTGACCTTGTAATCGACGGACTCGGCGTGCATCCCGTCGAAAACCTGACCGAGCGTGTGGCTCGCGGCGTTCGGATAGGACGTCATCCCACCCGCGGCTTGTGCGTCCCCGTCATCGAGCGCGGAGGCGAACTTGTCGACGAGCGATTCCGGCTCGCTCTCCTGCGTGGCACACGACGCAAGCGTGACGCTCAACGCGGCAACAGCGCCGACGACTCCGATGGAACGCAAGCGACGGCAGCGGGACCCCTGGTAACCCATGCCGACAATCTCCATCTTTGTCGCGGTTACGACAAGCACGCCGATCCTACGATGCAGTTACGATATCGCCACGGTTGCCCCGATATCCAATGCGCGAGTGGCGGGTACGGCATTTCACCGGGATGGTACGCGGATCCGGTCGCGGCGGCTTTATCTGTACGACACACTGCTGTGCCCTGCTCGGCAGCCGTGCGCCGTGGTTACCGGGGCGCGCGGAGGAAGCTCCCGGCCGCGGCGAGCGCGGGTGCCGAGGATCCGGCGTCCGAGACGAACACCGCGAACGCCAGGTCGTCCTGGATCCCGACGAACCAGCCGTGCGCGTGCGTGTTGTCGCCGAACTCCGCGGTGCCGGTCTTGCCGATCAGTCCGGGCACGTCGTTGAGGACGGTGGCGGTACCGGCCGAAACCGTCTCCCGCATCATGGTTCTCAGCTGATCCGCGACACCGGCCGGCAGGGTCGGCGGGGTCCGGTCCGCGACCCCGGGTGCGCCGGCGATCATCGTCGGAGCGGGCGCCGACCCGTGCGCGATGGACGCCGCCACCAGCGCCATCCCGAACGGCGACGCCGTCACCTGGCCCTGCCCGATGCCGGCCTCCACCCGGGCCGCGGGAGTGTCGGCGCGCGGCACCGCCCCGGTGACGGTGGTGAGTCCCGGCGTCACGTAGTCGATGCCGAGACCGAGCTGGGCGGCGGTGTTGGTGAGTGCGTCCGGATCGAGGCCGACCGCGAGCCGGGCGAGCGTGGTGTTGCAGGACCGCGCGAACGCCGTGTGGAACGGCACCGCGCCGAGGTCGAAGCTCTCGTCGTTGGGGATCTGGCGTCCCTCGATATTCGCGGTCCCCGGGCACGGCAGGACGGTGTCCGGGTTGACAGTTCCGTTCTCCAGCGCCGCGGCGGCGGTGACCGTCTTGAAGGTCGACCCCGGTGGGTAGAGGCCGGTCAACGCGATCGGACCCTGCCGATCGGCCGAGTCGTTCTGGGCGATCGCGAGCACGTTGCCGGTCGATGGCTGCAGCGCGACGATCGCGGCGGGTTGGGCGATCGGAGCCAGCGCCGCCTCGGCCGACCGCTGCAGGGTCGGGTCGAGGGTGGTGTTGATGTCGTCGGTGCGCTGCGGCTCGGGTCCGACGAGCTTGCGGACCGACCCGTCTTCGCTCACTGCCTGCACGGTCCACCCCGCGGCGGCGGCGTTGGCCTCCTGCCAGCTGTCCGCGACGCCGTTCAGCGTCGGCGCGGACAGCGTCTTGTCCACAGTGAGCAGGCGGGTCTGTTTGGCCAGTGTCACGCCGGGCAGCGCGGTGAGCGACGGTTCGAGCGGGGTGAGGTCGGCCTCGCGCAGCGTGATCGCGGTGACCGGCTTGCCCTGCGCGCCGGCCAGTTCCCCCTGCAACGACTCGGCCGTCACCCCGACGGGGGCGAGCGCCGCGGCGACCGCGGTGGTGTCCGCACTCGGATCGACCTGCACGAGCGTGACCACCTGCTGGGTCATCAACGCACCGCCGTTGCGGTCGAACACCTGGGCCGGTGCCGGGTAGACGGGTGTGAACTGCAGCGTTTCCTGTGCGGTCAGCCCGGGGGCGATCAGGGCCGGGTCCCAGTGGATGAGCCAGTCCTGATCGGGCTGCGACGCCTTGCCGTCGGTGCGGTAGCTCCATTGCTTCCCGCCGGCGAGGTTCCACTGTGCGTCGAGCGCGAATTCACCGTCGCTGCCGTCCCGGGACGATTCGGCGACGGTGAACGTGCCGTCGGTGCCGAGCGAATCGAACATTTGCTGCAGCGCGGCCGACGCCGCGGGCGGGTTGTCGGTCAGCGCGGCGGCAGCCGAGACGTCGTCGCTGTTCACCGCGTCGACGTACTGCTGGGCGACGGTGTCGGGCTGGTCCGGGCCGAACAGGCCGCATGCGGAAGTGAGGACGGCAACGACGGAGAGGGTCACGGGCAGGGCGAGGACACGACTGGCGTTGGGCATCCACTCGATCATGCATGAACGATCACCGGCCGCGCCGCACGGACACTCACGGCGCCACCCACCCCTTCCGTCGAGGTGTAATGTTGTAATCACCGTTACATCGACACGAGGAGGCCGCCATGCGGCATCAACAACGCGGACGCGGATTCGGACGACCGGGCGGCTGGCAGCAGGCCGACGTGCCCGACGCGAGCGACGCCACCGACTGGTTCGCCGGCCGGCTCCCGGCGGAGTGGTTCACCGGCGCCGTGAGCGTCGAGGTGGACCGCGAGGAGATCGTCGTGGTCGGCGAACTCGCCAAACCCGGTGACGCCGACACCGCCGAGCCGGAACCCGCCGCCACCGCACAGGGCCGCGTCGCGCGGTTCCGGGAGACCACCCGCACCCAACGGATGCAGATTGCCGACGAGGCCGAGGCACGCTACGCCCGCAAGGTCGCCTGGGGTGTGACCGTGGACGGTAACCGGACGCTGTTCACCCATCTCGCGGTGCCGGTAATGACGCGGCTGCGCCAGCCCGAGCGCAAGGTGCTCGACACCCTCGTCGACGCAGGCGTTGCTCGATCGCGTTCCGACGCGCTCGCCTGGACGGTCCGGCTCGCCGGCGAACACGCACAGGAATGGCTCGACGAACTCCGGACCGCCATGTCCAAGGTGGACGATCTGCGCTCCGAGGGCCCCAAGCTCTGAAGTGTGCCCAGCTCCAGCCGGTGCGAGGCGAAACACGTTGCACTCGGCGCGCCGGGGCCGATACCGTGGGAGTGTCTTGTCGTCGACGATCGGAGCGGAAGTTGCTCACTCGGAGGTAACGCTCGCGTAGCCCGCACACCGCGCGCTGCACTCGTTCGCACCTCTGGAGCACATTCGTGTCCACCATCATCCTTTCGGATCTGTCCTTCGCCTGGCCCGACGGCACCCCGGTTTTCGGCGGTCTCGATGCCGTATTTCCCAGCGGCCACACCGGTCTCGTCGGTCTCAACGGCACCGGCAAATCCACGCTGCTGCGACTCATCGCCGGTGAGCTGCGCCCCGCCCGCGGCTCGGTCACGGTGCCGGGCCGGCTTGCCTACCTGCCGCAGGACGTCACGATTCGCACCGACACCGCGGTCGACGTGGTACTCGGCATCGCGGACAAGCGAACCGCGTTGCACCGCATCGAGTCCGGTGCGGGCATCGACGCGGACTTCGAACTCGTCGGAAACGACTGGGACATCGAGGAACGCGCCGTCGCGCTGCTCGGCAGCCTCGGTCTCGGCCATCTCGTCGACGGCACCGACGGGCTCGACCGCACAGTCGCCACCATGTCCGGCGGAGAGACGACGCTGCTCGGACTCTCGGCGCAGTTGCTCGCCGAACCCGATGTGCTGCTGCTCGACGAGCCGACCAACAATCTCGATCTTGTTGCGCGGCAACGTCTCTATGACGCCGTCGATCGATTCGGCGGCGCCGTCGTCGTGGTCAGCCACGACCGCGCACTGCTCGATCGCTGCGGCAACATCGCCGAATTGCGCCGCGGCGAGGTGCGCATGTTCGGCGGTAATTTCACCCACTACGAGGAAATCGTCGCCGCCGAACACGAGGCGGCGCTCGCCGCGGTGCGCGACGCACGCAGCGATGTGCGCAAGCAGAGCCGCGAACTGGTGGAGGCGCGGATCAAAATCGATCGCCGGCAACGCTACGGCCGCAAGATGAGCGAGCAGAAGCGCGAGCCGAAGATCGTCATGGGCTTGCGCAAGATGGCGGCCGAGGAATCGGCGGGCAAGCTGCGCAACACGCACACCGAACGGCTGGAGAGCGCCAAGGAGGAACTATCGAGCGCCCAGGATCAGGTGCGCGACGACCGTGAGATCCGCATCGATCTGCCTGCCACACAGGTGCATCCGGGGCAGATCGTCGTCGAGCTCGAACCCAGGACGCTGCTGCCCGGCGGACCCGAGGTGACGCTCGCGGTGCACGGTCCGGAGCGGATCGCGCTGATCGGTCCGAATGGAATCGGCAAGACGACGCTGCTGCAGGCCATCGCGGGCACGCCGCCACGGGTGCCGTGGAAACTGCTGCCGCAGCGGCTCGACATCTTCGACCCGAATTCGACATTGGTGGACAACGTTTCTCGCGCTGCTCCACACCGCGATGCGGAGCAGATCCGAGCGAGCCTGGCCCGCTTCCTGTTCCGCGGCGCAGATGGTGATGCGTTGGCGTCCACCCTTTCCGGTGGTGAGCGGCTGCGGGCGGCGCTGGCGATGCTGCTGGGCGCCGAACCCGCCCCGCGGTTGTTGCTGCTCGACGAGCCGACGAACAATCTCGACCTGCCCAGCCTCGCGCACCTCACCCAGGCCCTCGCGGCGTTCCGGGGCGCGATGATCGTGGTCAGCCACGACGTGGCGTTCCTGCGCGATCTGGCCCCGACGCGGTGGATCGAACTGAGCGCGGACGGACTGGGGGACGTAGCGCCGCGCTGATCGGGCAGCCGGACAGGCAGACTGGCGGGATGCGCACCGCAGCCAATCCCACCGACGGGGTCCGCATCGCCTACGACATGTTCGGCGAGGGTCCGCCGTTGCTGCTTGTGCACGGCAGCGTGCTGACCCGCTCGATCTGGCGGGCGTACGGGTACGTGCGTGCACTGCGCGACGAACATCGCCTGATCCTGGTCGACCTGCGCGGACACGGCCGCAGCGACAAGCCACACGAGCGCGCGTCCTACCGCCTCGAACGTTTCGTCGGCGACCTACAGGCGGTGCTCGACGACCTCGACCTGGCGCGGGTGCACTGCTTCGGCTACTCGTTCGGTGCGCGCGCCGCGCTGTCGCTGGCGATCGCCGCACCGGACCGCGTGGACACCCTGATCCTCGGCGGTGGCAGCCACCGGCACCGGACCGGGGTCTGGGACAAGCTGTTCTTCCCCGGCTGCGTCGAGGTACTCGAAACCGAGGGCTGGGATGCGTTCCTGGCCGACTGGGAGCACGTCAAGGGCGGCGAGATCGACTCGGGAACCCGCGCGGTCTTCGCCGCGAACGACCCCAAGGCCATCGTCGCCTACTTCCGCGAGACCGAGGCCATGCCGAGCATTTCCGACGACGACCTGCGCGCCGTCGCGCAGCGGACGCTGCTGTTCGCGGGCTCCGGCGACCCGCAGCGACTTTCCGACTCGCAGGACGCGGCCGCGCTGATCCCGGACGCACGCTGTCACCCGATCGAGGGGTATGACCATGGCACGACGCCCGCGGCGACCGACGAGGTGCTCGCGCTGGTCCGGCCGTTTCTGCACCGGGCGAGCTAGCGGGAATCGAGTATTGCGGGTTGCTACGGTTTGACCATGGCCGAACAGCGTCCGATCCTCGTCCTCAACGGACCGAACCTGAACATGCTCGGTACGCGCCAGCCCGAGGTGTACGGCTCGTCGACCCTCGATGACGTGGTCGCGCTGTGCGAAAAGACGGCCGCCAAACACGGGCGCACCATCGCGCACTTCCAGTCCAATCACGAGGGCGCGATCATCGACCGGATCCATCGGGCCCGCGGGCAGGAATCCGCGATCGTGATCAATCCCGGCGGGCTCACGCACACTTCTGTCGCGCTGCGGGATGCGCTGGTCATTCCGGAGGTACCGATCGTCGAGGTGCACATCAGCAACGTGCATGCCCGCGAGGAATTCCGGCACCACTCGTTCGTGTCACCGATCGCTACTGCGGTGATTGCCGGTCTCGGTATCCTGGGTTACGCCTCGGCAATCGAGTTCGTCGCCACGCGCTGACGAGTTCGGCCGAGCCCGACCCAAGGAGCCGCCATGGCCAAGGTCAAACAGGGACGCTGGACCGCCGAGATCGAAGGCGACTTCGTCGTGTTCCTCATCGGCACCCGGCTCAATTCGCCCCGGCAGGCGCTGCGCTGGTTCTTCGACATCGGCGGACGCCGCGGCATGCCGCACATGCTGAAACATTTGATGCAGCACCCCGAAAAGGGACTACTCGGTTTCAAGAACTTCGGGCTCACCAACGTCCAGTACTGGCGCTCGTTCGAGCATCTCGAGGCGTTCGCCAAGGATCCGGATGACCCGCACTCCGCGGCGTGGCGCAACTACTGGACACGGGTCGGCAAAAGCACCCGCAGCGGCATCTGGCACGAGACGTTCCTGGTCCGCGCAGGCGAATACGAGGCGGTCTACGGCAACATGCCGCCAACCGGGCTGGGCAAGGCGAGTCGCCTGGTGCCGATATCCGGATCGACGTCCGCCCGCAAACGCCTGCGCCGCAAGGCAAGCTGAGCCAGCCGAGCGCCGGAGGCGCATCAAGTCGGCTCGAGTCCCGCCGCGATATCCCGACCCACCGCGCGCAGCAACTCCGCCGCGTTGGCCATCGACCGGCGGGCATCGGGCTCCCGGGCGGTCAGGGTGTACAACTTATCGAAACCCGCTGCTAGAAAATAGCTTTCGTCGAGCAGACTGCGCCCGGCAACCACCAGCACGGGCAGGTTGGCGCGCCGAGCCGCGGCAAGCACCCCGACCGGCGCCTTGCCGTGCAACGTCTGTTCGTCGATCGATCCCTCGCCGGTGATCACCAGGTCCGCACCCGCGACGACATCGTCGAACCCGATGAGGTCGAGCACGATATCGATGCCCGCCCGCGACTGCGCGCCGAGCACCGCGACCGCGCCGAAGCCGGTGCCGCCCGCCGCGCCCACGCCGCGTGTCAGCGAGACGTCGGAACCCGTTGCTGCGGTGACGATTCCACCCCAGCGCATCATCGCCGACTCCAGGATGCGCAGCTGATCCGGGTCGGCGCCCTTCTGCGGCCCGTAGACGAAGGTCGCGCCGTGCGGCCCGAGCAGCGGGTTGTCGACATCGCACGCGAGCACGAACCGCGCCGACCGCGTGCCGGGATGCAGGCCGCCGAGGTCGAGTGCTGCGGCGTCGAGAAGTGCGGCACCACCGCGCCCGAGCGGTGCTCCGGACCGGTCGAGCACCCGGGCACCGAGCGCTGTCAGCATGCCTGCACCACCGTCGGTGGAGGCGCTGCCACCGAGACCGAGCACAATCTCGGTCACGCCGTTATCGAGGGCGTGCGCGAGCAACTGGCCGAGCCCGAACGTGCTTGCGCCCAAGGCATCCGGCCGGCCGTCCGGCAGGGCCACCAGCCCGACCGCGGCCGCGAGTTCGACCACCGCGGTGTCGCCACGTCTGGCATACCTCGCCGGATGCGGCACCCCGGTCGGCCCGTCCACCTCGACCTCGACGGCCGACCAACCCGCCGCGACGAACGCGTCGACGGTGCCGTCGCCACCGTCGGCCACCGGAACTTCGACGACGGTCCAATCCGGTTGCTCGGCATGGATTCCCGCGGCCAGCGCACCGGCGACACCCGCCGCGCCGAGGGAGCCCTTGAACTTGTCGGGCGCGACGACGATGCGCACGGTCAGGCCGGTGGGTCGATCGGCGCCTCGTCGGCGTGGTCGATCGGGACGGTCCCGGAGTCGAGGTAGGTCAGCACCGCGTCGTCGACGGCCCGGTTGCCGCGGGCGAACAGCCCGTGGTCACCGCCCTCCACTGTCACCAGCGACCCGCCGAGTGTGGCGGCCATCGACGGCCCGCCCGGATACGGCGTTGCCCCGTCGCGCCGGCTCTGCAACACAATCGGCGCGGTCCGCAGGTCTGCACCCGACAGCGCCACCGGGGTCGTGACCGGATCCCATTGCGCGCAGTCCAGGCCGGCCCGAACCAGATCGGCTCTGGCATCGAGCGAGTCGCCGCCGCTCGCGAACTTCGCCAGCGCCGAGGCGATCATCTCCGGCCGGCCGGGGATCGCGTTCTCGTTGCAGGTCACCGCCGACAGGACGTTCGAGTTCGCGGAGTCCATCGGCATCCGGTCGACGATGTCGCGGATCGCGTCGGTGTCCGCCGGATCGGCGGACAGCGCGCCGAGCGCGGCAGCAAAGACCGGCCAGGAGGCGCGCGAGTAGCTGGCGATCGAGGTGGCCGCGAGCACCGGCACCGTCGCGGAGGCACCCTCGGTAAACGTGCGCACCACGTTGCGGAGCTTCTCGAGTTGCTCGCGCGAGCCCGTGAACCCGTCGCGCACAATGTCTTCGATGGCCTCGGGCAACGTCGCCGGGGCCTCGATCGACACCGGTGCGGCAGCAAGGTTCGCATACCACCCGCCGCCCTCGCGCTCCACGAGGTCCTGCCACGTGTCCTGCACGGCGCGGGCGTTGTCACCGAGTCCGTAGGCATCGTCGTGGGCGGCGATCCAGGCGAACATGTCGTGGTAGCGGTCACTGCGCGCGGACTGCTGCTGCGCGAACAGTTCGGTCCAAACCCACTCGGGGTCGACGTTCGAATCGAGGATCATTCGGTCGACCCGATCGCCGAACAACGAGCTGTACACGGCGCCGAGATAGGTGCCGTAGGACAGCCCCCAGTAGCTGATCCGGTCGATCCCGAGCGCCGAGCGCACCGCGTCGAGATCGCGCGCGGTGTTCTCGGTGGTGATGGTGTCGAGATAACCGGGCTGGGCAGCGGCGCAACGCTGCCGAAGCGACGTACGCGGTGCGGTCACGTCCGGTGCGCCGGCCTGCGCGCCGGACGGATCCGGGTCGCAGTACAGCGGGGTGGACCAGCGCAGGCCGCGCGGCTGCACGGCCAGCCGGTCGTAGTGGTCGATGATCTCGGCGGCCAGGCCCTTCGCCCTGGTCGCCCAGTAACCGAGCACGTCGGCACCCGGGCCGCCGGGATTGACGAACATGGATCCACGGCGATGCGACGGGTCGGCGGCGCGGATCCTGCTCACCGTCACGTCGATCGTCGGCCCGTGCGGGTCGGCGTAGTTCATCGGCACCGAGACGACCGCGCACTGGGTGCCGCTGGCCGGGTCGATGTCCGCCTCGGCGGGGCAATCGCCGAACTTCGGTCCCGACGGCGCCGCCGTCGCCACCGTCCTACCCGCGCCGGTGGCGACGAGCACAGCGGCGACCACGACTGCGGCGGCGAGTACCGCCTGCGTCTTTACTGCCGGCCACCCCGCACCCGAGCGCGTCATGTCACCCACTTCCAGCAAGGCACGCCCCCATCACCAAACGCGCCGTCTCGCACAGACAGTACCGTCGCAGTCATGGACACGCGGGTCGACCACAACGCTGCACTGCACCGCTACGAGATCTACGTAGGTGACGAGCTCGCCGGCTTTGCCACCTACGAGGACGCCGGCGCCAATCGCGCCTTCGTACACACCGAGATCGATGCCAAGTTCGAGGGCAAGGGTCTGGCGAAACAGCTGATCCGCGACGCACTCGACGACACCCGCGCCGCCGGACTCGGCGTGCTGCCGTTCTGCCCCTTCGTGCACCGGTTCGTCTCGAAGGACGAGGACTACCTCGCGCTCGTCCCGACCTGGGCCCGCGAGCGGCTGGGTCTGCCCGCCGCTTGAGCGTCAGTACCGCGCGACCGCTCCGGTGAGCGCGTCCTGCATGTGCGCGCGGACGAGTCGGGTGATCTCCGCGGGCTTGGTGGGAATGTCGGTGACGGGTGCGCCGAAGTAGTAGCTCGCCGATTTCACTTGGTCGCCGCGTGGCCCGTAGCTGAGCCCGACGAACACCAGCGCGGGTTCGACGCCGAGTTTGCGCGCCCGGAAGACGATGTGCCCGATACCGCTGCCAACGGGCTGCACCTGGGTGACGTCCTCGTAGTTGCAGGTGCCCTCGGGGAAGATCGCGAGGTCGTCCCCGTGCGCCATCCGGGTCGCACAGACATCCATCATCTGCTGACCGGCCGTGGCAACCGCCCGCACGCCGTGGTTCTTACCGCGGAACACCGGAATCGCGCCCATCATCTCGACCCGCTTGCGCTGCTTCGCGTCGAGGAAAAGTTCGTCCTTCGCCAGCACCCGCACCCGCCCGATGATCGGCCGCAGCGGGCTGCGCCAGGCCGCGGCGGCGAGCGTGTACGGGTCCTGCTCGGATAGGTGATTCACCGAGATCACCAGTCGCCGCCCGGCCACGACCAGCCGTTTCAGCTGTTCCTTCGCGCCATCGGCATAGGTCACTCTGGGATGGAATCGACGACCGAGGAGCGCGTAGGCACCCATCGCCTGCAATCGGTTCTGTCTGTGCCGCAAGTAGTACTCGTAGACCGCGTCGCTGTTCTCCAGGCGCACTTCCGGGGCAGGCATAGCCGAGACTGTACGGACCGTGACCGCCCGATACCTCGCGGGAATAGCCAATGCGTGAACCGGTTGTACACTCTGTTAGTTGAACTCTCAATCAGCGGAGGTGGAACATGCCAGCGGTGGGAGTGCAAGACATCCTTACATTGCCGAGGCTCGACGTTGCCGATCGCGATGCGCGGCCCCGTCCGGTGGTCAGCCTGACCACGGCGCCACGCGGCTTCGAGGGCGAGGGCTTCCCGGTGCGCCGCGCGTTCGCGGGCATCCCGATGCAATTGCTCGACCCGTTCATCCACATGGATCAGATGGGCGAGGTGGAGTACGCCCCCGGCGAGCCGAAGGGCACGCCCTGGCACCCGCACCGCGGCTTCGAGACCGTGACCTACATGATCGACGGCATCATGGAGCACCAAGACTCCAACGGCGGCGGCGGCACGATCGGCGGCGGCGACACCCAGTGGATGACCGCAGGCGGCGGCATTCTGCACATCGAGACCCCGCCCGAGCACCTCGTCGTCTCCGGTGGCCTGTTCCACGGCGTGCAGTTGTGGGTGAACCTGCCGCGCTCGAACAAGTTCGCCGCGCCGCGCTACCAGGACATCACCGGCGCGAAGGTGACACTGCTGTCCTCGCCGGACGGCGGTGCCCTGATCCGGGTGATCGCCGGTGAAATCGGCGGATATCACGGGCCGGGGTCGACCTACACACCTATTGCGCTGACGCACATCACGATCGCGCCCGGTGCGAGCCTGACCCTGCCGTGGAACCCGGAGTTCAACGCGGTGTTGTACGCGCTCGCCGGCGCGGGCACCGTCGGCGCCGAGCAGCGCCCGATCCAGATGGGTCAGACCGCCGTCTTCGGACCGGGTCATACCGGCGAAACCATCACGGTCACAGCGTCCGAGACGCAGGACGATCGTGCCGGCGCGCTCGAGGTATTCATCCTGGGCGGCAAGCCGATTCGCGAACCGATCGCGATGGCCGGACCGTTCGTGATGAACACCAGGCAGGAAGTGATCGACGCGTTCGAGGACTTCCAGGCCGGGCGACTCGGCACCATTCCCGCCGAGCACGCGGCGCTATAGCCGCCCGCAGTGGCGGTCCCTATCCGGGGCCGCCGCGCGTTGTGCTGCCGTAGTCTGGATTCACGTTCGGAGTACAGCAGAGGAGGTCGGGTGTGGCCGCGCCAGTGACACCGCACATCGATATTCACCGCGGCGGTGATCGGCTGAAAACCCGCGTGTCCTGGCTGGATTCGAAACACTCGTTCTCATTCGGCGCGAACTACGATCCCGAAAATACGCATCACGGTTTGCTGTTGGTGAACAACGACGATGTCGTAGCCCCTGGTGCCGGATTCGAGACCCATCCGCACCGCGACATGGAGATCGTGACCTGGGTGCTCGACGGTAGCCTCGTGCACCAGGACTCACTGGGCCACAGCGGCGTCGTCTATCCCGGTCTGGCCCAGCGGATGAGCGCCGGATCCGGCATCCTGCACTCGGAGAAGAACGATGCGAGCTCGCTTCGTGCGAGCGAAAACAACATCGCACCAGTGCATTTCGTGCAGATGTGGGTCGTGCCCGACGAGGCCGGACTCACCCCGGGCTACCAGCAACTCGAGATCGACGACGAGCTGCGTTCCGGCGACCTCGTCACCGTCGCCTCCGGTATGGCCACGCACCGCAACTCGACCGCAATCACGATCAACAGCAAACACTCCGCGCTGCATGTCGCAAGAATGACCGGTGAACGTGCGGTCAACGTGCCGAGCGCGCCCTTCGTCCACGTGTTCGTCGCGGCCGGAGCGGTCGACATGGAAGGTGCCGGACGCCTGCACGCCGGCGATGCCGTTCGACTGACCAACACCGGTGGACAACGGATCGAATCCGATGGCCCGGCCGAGGTGCTGATCTGGGAAATGCACGCCCGGCTCGGGATGCCGGACTGACGCGGGAGGACGACACATGACCCAGCCACCACCCGAAGGTCCCGGGCAGCCCAATCAGTGGGGTCCGCCGTACGGGCAACAGCCGCCGTACGGCCAGCAACCTCCGTACGGCCAGCAGCCGCAATATGGTCAGCAACCACCCCCGTACGGACAACCCCAGTACGGGCAGCAGCAGCCGCAGTACGGCCAGCCCCAGTACGGCCAGCAGCCCTACGGGCAGCCGGGCTACCCCGGATCTGGGTATTACGGAGAGCGGCGGCGCGGCGCCGGACTCGCGATCGCGGCGCTGGTGGTCGGCATCTTCGCCGTCCTGACGTGCTGGACGATCATCGGCGGGATCGGCCTTGGACTCGTCGCGCTTGTCCTCGGCCTCGTCGCAATCGGCCGGTCGCGCAAGGAGGGCGCGCCGGGGAAGGGGATGGCGATCGGCGGCATCGTCCTCGGCGTGGTGGGCATCATCGCCGCGATCGCGATGCTCGTGTTCGGAGTCTGGGTCTTCAACGAGTCCGGCGCCGGGACCTACGTCGACTGCCTCCAGAAGGCCGGCGACAATACCGCGGCCCAGCGGCGTTGCGACAACGAGTTCCAGGGCAATCTCGAGGACCGGTTCGGCGTCACCCTAGAGCCCTCCACTGCACCGACGCGCTGACGCCCAGCCCGGAACTGCGGCGATTGCCGGCCGGTGTAAATATGGTCAGATGACCGCGCAACTCTCCGGCATCGACCTTTCCCAACGCGCCACCGCGGTGCGGCCGCAGGACGACCTGTTCGTCCACGTCAACGGCTCCTGGCTCGACGGGTACGAGATTCCCGGCGACCGCGCGGTCGACGGCGCGTTCCGCACGCTGTACGACCAGGCCGAGATCGATGCACAGACGATCATCCTGGAAGCAGCAGACGCAGGCGCCGAGCGCGGCACCGACACCCAACGCATCGGCGACCTGTACACCAGCTTCATGAACGCCGCGGCCGTCGAGGCCGCCGGTATCGAGCCGATCGCCGCCGAACTGGACGCCGTTCGGTCGGTGCAGGACCGCGACTCGATGGCCGCATTGCTCGGCCGGCTGCAGCGCTGCGGCGTGCCGGGTGCCCTCGCGCACTACGTCGACACCGACGCGAAGAACTCCGAGCGCTACATCGTGCACTTCACCCAGTCCGGTCTCGGCCTGCCCGACGAGTCGTACTACCGGCTCGACGAGCACGCCGGGTTGCGCGCGGACTACGTCGCTCATATCGGGCGGGTGTTCGCGCTCGCCGGGGTGACCTACGACCCGGCCACGGTGCTGGACCTCGAAAGCAAGCTCGCCGCCGGGCACTGGGATGTGGTCAAGCGCCGCGACGCCGAGCGCAGCTACAACCTGGTCAGTTTCGACAATGTGGTCTCGGCCGCACCGAACTTCAACTGGATCGCCTGGATCGCCGGGCTCGGCGAGGGCACCGGCCACGCCACCGAGCGGTTCGCCGAGATCGTCGTACGCCAGCCGAGCTACGTGCGCGTTTTCGGTGACGTGTGGGCATCGCAGTCGCTTGCCGACTGGCAGGCCTGGGCGACGTGGCGAATTCTGCGTTCGCGGGCGCGGTTTCTGCCCGCGGCGTTCGTCGAGGAGCACTACGCCTTCTACGGCACCCGGTTGACCGGCACCAAGGAGATCCCCGAGCGCTGGAAGCGCGGCGTCGGCCTGGTGCAGGAACTGCTGGGCGAGGCCGTCGGCAAGCTGTATGTCGAACGGCACTTCCCGCCTGCCGCCAAGGAGCGGATGGTCGAACTCGTCGACAACCTGCGCGAGGCCTACCGGCGCAACATCGGCAACCTCGACTGGATGAGCGCGGACACCCGTGCCGCGGCGCTCACGAAGCTCGACAAGTTCACACCCAAGATCGGTTATCCGGACACCTGGCGCGACTACTCGTCGATCGTCATCGACCCCGACGATCCGATCGGCAACTACCGCCGCGGCTACGCCGCCGACAACGACCGCGACCTGGCCAAACTCGGCGGACCGGTGGACCGCGACGAATGGTTCATGACGCCGCAGACGGTGAACGCGTACTACAACCCGGGCCTGAACGAGATCGTCTTCCCGGCCGCGATCCTGCAGCCGCCGTTCTTCGACGCGACCGCCGACGACGCCGCGAACTACGGCGGGATCGGTGCCGTGATCGGGCACGAAATCGGCCACGGCTTCGACGACCAGGGCGCGAAGTACGACGGCGACGGAAACATGAGCGACTGGTGGAACGACGACGACCGCACCGAGTTCGGCAAGCGGACCAAGGCCCTCATCGCTCAGTACAACGAGTTCGAGCCGAAGGCGCTGCCCGGCCACCGAGTGAACGGTGAATTCACCATCGGCGAGAACATCGGTGACCTGGGCGGCCTGTCGATCGCGGTGGAGGCGTACCGAATCTCGCTCGACGGCAAGGAGGCGCCCGTCATCGACGGGCTCACCGGCCTGCAGCGGGTGTTCTACGGCTGGGCGCAGGTGTGGCGGACGAAGGCCCGCGACGAGGAGGCACTACGCCGACTCGCCGTCGATCCGCACTCGCCGCCGGAGTTCCGGTGCAACGGCGTCGTACGCAACATGGATACCTTCCACGAGGCATTCGACGTGCAGCCCGGCGACGCGCTGTACCTGGAGCCGGATCAGCGCATCAAGATCTGGTGACACGCGAAAGGGCCGCCCGCGGATGCGGGCGGCCCTTGGCGTCGGTGCGTAAGCGGCGCTGTCAACTAAGAGTTGACGATGGTCACCGCGTCGCCATTGTGCACGTTGTCGTAGTACCACTTCGCGTTCGTGGTGCTCAGGTTGATGCAGCCATGGCTGACGTTGCTGTTGCCCTGCTGATCGACCGACCACGGCGCGGCGTGCACGTAGATGCCGTCCCAGGTCAGCCGGGTTGCCCACTTGACATCGACCCGGTAGCCCTCGGGTGCGTCGACCGGCACGCCGTAGGTGGAGGAATCCATCACCACGTCGGCGTCTTTCTCCAGCACGTGGAAGGTGCCGTTCGGGGTTTCGTGGCCGGGTTTGCCGAGCGCGGCCGGGAAGGTGCGCACCACGTCGCCGCCGATCTTCACGCTGAACGTGTGCGCGGCGGCATCGCCGACGGACTCGAACGCGTCACTGATCTTGAACGCAGACTGCGCGCCCGTGGCCGCGACCGTCACTCCGGTGTTGCGCGGCCAGTAGTCGTCCGGCACCCACTGCAGGTGGCTGTCGTCGACCCAGTTGAAGTGGCCGGCGACAGGCGTCGACGGCGTGACGACGATGGTCGACTCCGCGGCGGGGCGGTCGACGATCGGTGCGCGGAAGAAGACGTCGACGGCACGCTTGGCACCGACGACCTCGCCGTTGGCCGGGAAGACCGCGGGCTGTTCCTGCGGTGCGAGCTGCTTGGGCGGTGGCGGCGTGCCGGGCAGCTGCGGCGGCGTCCAGCCCGGCGGGATCAGCGCAGGCACGCCGGGCACATCGGGGCCACCCGGCCACAATGGATCGGCCTGGGCCGGTGCCACGATGGCCAACCCGGTTACTGCAACACCTGCGACGGCGAGCACGGCGCGGGTAGCGGCCCGAGGCATGGTTCGATTCGGTCGGTTTGTCGTCATGGCGAATGCACCCATTTCCCTTAACTCTTCCGCGCGGCGTCACCGGCGGACGACAGTCCGGTCCCGCGGCAACTATGCGCCGCGCTCGGACGTTTCAACCATTAGTGCACAATCCACGCGCCTTGGCCAATCAGGACGAGCCACTTCCGGGGCCAAATGAGACGCGCGCAACACCTTTGGCGAGTACCCCGATGTGATGTAGCTCACGCAACCCGGGAGACGACGTCGAAAACGATCGGCCGCCGCGGACCGGTGCCGATGCTGTTCGGAACCGCGATCGGCGGGGCAGCAAGGCGTGTCCGCTCGGGCAGCTCGAGCCGCACCCGGGACAGCACGGTGGCGAGCACGATGCGCATTTCGTACTCGGCCAGCGCCGCGCCGATGCAGCGCCGGTGCCCACCACCGAATGGCGCGTACTCGAACGGCCCGTATTTCCGCTGGAGGAACCGGTCCGGGTCGAACCGGTCCGGGTCGGCCCACAGCTCGCGGTCGGAGTGCAGCAGCGCGAGCGAGACGCCCACCGCCGCGCCGGCCTCCCGCCGCACACCGCGCACTTCGAGCGGGGCACGCAGGCGGCGCAGCACGATCGGCACCGGTGGATGCAGCCGTAGCGTCTCGTGGCACACCGCGTCGAGGAACGGCAGCTTCACCAGCGCGAGCGGATCGTCCCCGGCGCCGGCCACCTCGTCGAGCAGCCGGTCCAGCACGGCGGGGTTCCGGTGCAGGTGAAACAGTGCCCAGACGACGGCCGTCGCGGTGGTTTCGTGCCCGGCGACCAGCAGCGAACGCAGCTGTTCGCGCAGCTCGGCGTCGCCGATCGCGGAGCCGTCGTCGTAGCGCGCGTCGAGCAGCATGCCGAGCACATCGGTCGAGCCGGTGACCCCCGCCTGCTTGCGCCGGTCGATATCGGCGGTCAACAGCGCATCGAAACGGTCCCGCAACCGCAGAAAATGTGCCCACGGACCCAAACCGAACACCTGCTTGCGCAGCGCCGGTGCGAGCATCAGCGCACCCGAGTACGAGCCGAGAAAGTCGACGACGGTCCGCGAGTACTCCTCGCGCCGGTCGTGGCTGTCGATGCCGAAAACTGCTTCGAGGATCACCCGCAGTGTGATCGCCCGCGACGCCGCCCGCGAATCGACGCGGTCACCCGGCCGCCAGCGGGCGATCTCGTGCAGCGCGGAGTCCCGGATCACCTCGGCGTAGGCGCGCATCCGGCGACCGTGAAACGTCGGCATCAGCAATGCTCGATCGCGCCGGTGTTCCTCCCCACCCACCAGGATCAGCGAGGCGTCACCCACCATCGGGGCGATCGGATTGGGTTGCGCTGCCTCGAACACGTCGATGGGCGCACGGAAGATGTCCCGAGCGCCCTCGGGGCTGCCGGTGAAGAGCACGTCGCCGAAGCGCGGAAACCGCACCACGAACGGATCGCCGTCGCAACTGCGCCGCCACTTGAAGTACCGATCCGGGTCGAGCGCGGCGGCGATCCCGTGCAGCGGCATCAGCCGCGGCGCGCGGGGATCGATCCTAGCGTTCATGCCGACAACACGTGGCGAAATGGCGTGCGGTTCACCCCGCTCATTTGTACGACCACAGTCCGACCGGGGTGGCGACGCAGAAACGCCCAGCCTGCGCATTCCAGGCCAGTGCACTCGGGCCCTGGCAGATCACGCCCTGATCCGCGTCGGCAACGAGGGCCTGCGAGTTGTTCAGCGCAAGCGCAAGCGACAGCGCCCCGCTGGCCACCGACGCGATCGCGACGCTGCCCGGACCGATCCCGACCGCGGCCGGGATGCCGCCCACGCCCTGGCTGGCACCGACACCACCGTCGAGCCCGACACCGATCGCCAGCGCGCCGCGCTGCGCCTTGGCGTAGCCGATACCGCCGTCGCCGTAGGCCGTCGCGTTGCCGGTGCCGTCGGACTCGGCGCCGCAGGCATTGATGCCGTCGATGATCGTCATGTTCGTGGCCCCGATCGAGGTGCACCTGGCCACAACGGCCCCCGCAGGCCCGGCGGCCGCGAACGGGCCGGCCACTGCGATCCCCGTGACGGCCACGCTGCACGCCAGGAATCTCACGAACATCGACGTCTCCCTTCACCCGACGTCGCCAATCACGCTACTCGTTCGAGCAGCGCAGCGCGGGCGGTTCGGCACTCGAGACGGACTCGCGGGAATGCGAATACGCTTGCCCGGCATTGTCCTTTTCGAAGGTGAACGCAAGACGACGGGCGGTGACCGGGCGTGGCCGAACAGACGATGACCGACCCCAAGCTGTTGCGTCGGCTCGTCGGCACGCTGCAGGACGCCCGCCGGGACGGGAATGCCGAATCGCTTGCCGCGGCCTTCCTGCTCGGCGCGACCGTCATCGCCCTGGTGTGGGCGAATTCGCCTTGGTCACAAACTTATTCGGACTTCTGGCACACGCCCGCCTCGGTCAGCATCGGCGACATGTCGTTGACGCTCGATCTGATGCACTGGGTCAACGACGGACTGATGACGTTGTTCTTCTTTGTCGTCGGCCTCGACGTCAAACGCGAGTTCACCACCGGTGAGCTCACCGATCGACGGCGCGCGATGGCGCCGATCATCGCCGCACTCGCGGGCCTCGCGCTGCCCGCTGCACTGTTTCTGCTGGTCAACCCGAGCGGCGAGGCGGCGAGTGCCTGGGGCGTGGTGATCTCGACCGACACCGCGTTCCTGCTCGGCGCGCTCGCGCTCATCGGCCCGGCCTGTGGTGCGCGCCTGCGGGTCTTCCTGCTCACCCTCGCGGTGGCCGACGATATCGGCGCCCTCGCGGTGATCGCCGTCGTCTACACCGACGATCTGCGCCTCGGGTGGCTCGCGGTGGCCGGCGTCGGCCTGCTCGCGATCATGTGGCTGCGGCGCCAGGGGGCATGGCGCGGCGTCGGGTACGCGGTGGTGGCGGTGGTGACCTGGGTGGCCACCTACGAGTCCGGCGTGCACCCGACGCTGGCCGGCGTGATGATCGCGCTGATCCTGCCGGTGTATGCGCCGCGACGCAGCGAGGTGGAACGGGCCGCGGAGCTGACCCGCGCATTCCGGCAGTCACCGAACCCGGAGTACGCCCGCTCGGCCCGGCTCGGCATCGACCGCGCGGTGTCGGTGAACGAGCGCCTGATGCGGCTGTACGAGCCCTACACCGCCTTCGTGATCGTGCCGCTCTTCGCCCTCGCGAACGCCGGCGTCACGCTGACCGGTGACACCCTGCGCGCGGCCGCGACCTCGCCGCTGACCTGGGGCGTGATCGTCGGACTCGTGCTCGGCAAGTTCGTCGGCATCGCCGGGGCGAGCCTGCTGTTGGCCAAACTGAAGCCGGGCAGCCTCGCGCCCGGCCTGCGGCCGACCTGGATCGCCGGCGGCGCGACGCTGTCCGGGATCGGATTCACCATCTCACTGTTCATCGTCGATCTCGCACTCGGCGACGGGCTGCTCGCCGACGAGGCGCGGGTGGGTGTGCTCGCGGCCAGCGTGATCGCCACGCTGCTCGGCTGGGCGATCTTCGCCGCCGACCGCCGGCTCAATCCCGAGTCGGACAAGCTCGGCGCTCGCCTGCTACGGCCGCTCGACTTCCGGCGCGACCATGTGCGCGGGGGTATCGGCGCACCCCTGACGCTGGTCGAGTACGGCGATTTCGAATGCCCGTTCTGCAGCAAGGCCACCGGCAGCATCCGCCAGGTGCGCACCCATTTCGGCGACGACCTGCGCTACGTGTTTCGCCACCTTCCGCTCGAGGAACACCACCCGTTCGCCCGGTATGCCGCGCAGGCGGCGGAAGCCGCTGCGGTACAAGGCAAATTCTGGGAGATGCACGACACGCTGTTCCTGCATCACGACGCGCTCGCCCCCGACGACATCCGCGAGTACGCCGCGCGGCTGGAACTGGACCTCGACCGCTTCGACGAGGATATGCGCACCGAGCGCTTCGCCGTGCGGGTGGACGACGACCAGATCGATGCGGCGTCGAGCGATATCGGCGGCACCCCAACGTTTTTCCTCGGCATCGGGGACAGCGTGCCGGTGCGGCATCGGGGGCACTACGACGCGGCGACGTTGATTGCGCGGTTGGAGGAAATACGGGCAGCGGACCTCTCGGACCACTAGCGGCAGGTTTCGGCGGGATCCCGTCAAATTCGGCCGCAACCGTTCAAGAATGTGCGCCTACTTCTTCCGGTCGGTATCCCGGCTCGGCTGCACCCGCTTCGGCTCGTCGGGCATCTTCGGATAATTCGGCGGGTACGGCAGCCCGGGCAGGCCGTTCGCCGTGTCCCGCTCGGCCATCTCCAGCAGCTTGTCGAGCGAGTGCGCGACGTCGTCGATGCTCCCCATCGGGTCGCCGCGCTTCGCCAGCAGGGCGGGCACGGTCGCGATGGTGCAGTCGTCGGGTTGCACGTCGCCGAGTTCGTCCCAGGTCACCGGTGTGGATACGGTAGCGATCGGGGTGCGGCGCACCGAGTAGGCCGACGCGATCGAACGGTCCTGGGCGTTCTGGTTGTAGTCGATGAACATCCGCTCACCGCGCTCCTCCTTCCACCACGCGGTGGTCACCCGGTCGTCGCTGCGCCGCTCGAGCTCGCGCGCGAGGGCGATCGCGGCGCGGCGCACCTCGAGGAAATTCCAGCGCTGCGCTATCCGGATGTACACGTGCAGGCCGCGACCACCGGAGGTCTTCGGGTAGCCGATGATGCCGAGTTCGTCGAGCAGCGGGTGCATCACCTCGAGCGCGACCGTGCGCGCCTCGTCGAAGCCGGTGCCCGGCTGCGGATCGAAATCGATGCGCAGCTCGTCTGGATGGTCGAGGTCCGGCGACCGGGGTGCAAGCGGATGGAACGTCACCGAGCCGAGGTTCGCGCCCCACACCACGTCGGCGGGGTTGGTGACGAGCAGCGCATCGGCGTGCCGACCGGACGGGAACGTCACGCTACAACTCTGCACATGCTCGGGACGTTTTGCGGGCAAACGCTTCTGGTAGATCTCCTCACCCTCGACGCCATCGGGGAAGCGCTGCAGGTAGGTGGGGCGATTGCGCAGCGCGGTCATAATCGCGCCGTCGAGCGCCACCGTCCGGTAGTACTCGACGAGGTGCCGCTTGGTGCCGCCGTCGGAACCCAGCTGCGGGAAGTACACCTTGTCCGGGTTGGACAGCCGCACCGCGACACCGTCGACGTCGAGTTCCTCGGCCGGCGCCTTCGGGCTCATCGGACGGCCTCCGCAGATCCGCCGGCGAGGACGTCCGCGAAGTCGTAGCGCACCGGAACCTCCAGTTGGTCATAGGTGCACGACTCCGGATCGCGGTCGGGCCGCCAGCGCACGAACCGCGCCGCGTGCCGCAACCGCGCGCCCTCCATCTGGTCGTAGGCAACTTCGACCACCCGCTCCGGGCGCAGCGGAATGAAGCTGGCGTCCGCGCTGGACCGCCAGCGGTTCACCTCGCCGGCTGCGGTGACGTCCTCGCCGACCCGCAGCGGTTCCAGCTCCGCGAGCAGTTCCTTGCGCCGGGCTTCGGTGAACGCCGACGTGCCACCGATCATGCGCAGTTCGTCGCCGTCGTAGAGCCCGAGCAGCATCGACCCGATGCCGTGAATGTTCTTGTGCATCCGGTAGCCCAGCACCACGGCGTCGGCAGTCCTGGCGTGCTTGACCTTCACCATCTCGCGCTTGTCCGACACATACCGGCCGCCGAGTCGCTTCGCGATCACGCCGTCCAGGCCGGCGCCCTCGAAATCGGAGAACCAGCGCTGCGCCGTCGCCGGGTCCATCGTCGCGACCGTGACATGTATCGACGGCCCGTCGGCGGCATGAATCGACGGCGCGTCGCCGACCACGCCGAGCAGTCGTTCCCGGCGCTCCCGCAACGGCGTCGCGGTGAGGTCCTCGTCGTCGATCGCGAGCAGATCGAAGCCGACGAACCGGGACGGGAACTCACCGGAGAGCAGCTGCACCCGGCTGTCGGCCGGATGGATCCGCGAGGACAACGCCTCCCAATCCAACCGGACCCGCCCGTCGATCTCCCGCGGCACCACCAGCTCACCGTCGACGACACAGCGCTCGGGCAGCTCCGCACGCGCCGCCTCGACCATCTCCGGGAAGTACCTGCCCAGGTCCTTGGTGTTGCGCGAGCCGAGCACCACCTCGTCGCCGTCGCGAAACACGATGGTGCGGAAGCCATCCCACTTCGGTTCGTACAACCACACCGGGTCGCCCTCGTCGGGCTGCTCGGGTACCGCGGCGGCGGCCTTCGCGAGCATCGGCTTCAGCGGTGGCCGGACGGGTAGGCGCATGGCTTCATCATGGCAGTACCGGCCGACACCGGGCCGGCAAATTTGGGGCCGCCACTACCGTGGCGCATCGCGGCGGGCGATCCACACCGTGCCGCTAGAGAGATCGATATCGCCCGCGATCGCGGCCTCCGCACGCGTAATCTGCTTGTGCTCGATCTCCTCGATCACGTGGCGATTGGACGGCGCGAACAAGTTCTGCATCTCGCCGAACATCCCCGCCGCGCCGCCCCCGCTGGACGCGGTGGTCTTGCGCCAGCGCAGCCATGCGTGTCTTTCCAGCCACAGCAACACCTGATCGAGCACCGCGCCGACCCCTATCAACGCGAGAACTGCCAGCAACGCCGTTCCCATAACGCGCACCCCCGTGCACCTGCGCCGGTATCGGCGCCGGGTCGATTGGAGCCAAGGTTACCTGCGTCGATGGCCCCGCTGCGATCCAAGCCGCGACTACAGTCGAGGGGGCACCCTGGTGAACACCGTTGGTTCCCATGCCGGGCAAGACGGTTCCGACTCGAGACAGGCACGGCACATGGGATTTCTGGCACCGATCGACTCGGTATTCCTGCTCGGCGAAAGTCGCGAGCACCCGATGCATGTCGGCGGCATGCATCTCTACGTTCCACCCGAGGGCGCAGGCCCCGACTACGCCCGCGAGATGTACGAGTCGTTCATCGCGCAACACGAAATGCACCCGCTGTACCGCAACCGTCCCGTCAACCCCGTCGGCACGCTGGGCAACATCCGGATGGTGCAGGACCAGGATGTCGACCTCGAGTATCACGTCCGGCTCTCCGCGCTACCGCGTCCGGGTCGGGTGCGTGAACTGCTCGCGCTGGTGTCCCGCATCCACGGCACGCTGCTCGACCGGCATCGGCCGTTGTGGGAGATGCATGTCATCGAGGGTCTCGAGGACAACCGTTTGGCGATCTACCACAAGATCCACCATTCGCTGCTCGACGGCATCACGGCGTTGAAGATGCTGGAACGGACGCTGTCGACGGACCCCGATGCGCGCGACTGCCCCGCGCCGTGGTCACCCCACGAAAAGCGACCGCGCACCAATTCGCGCAGCGGACCGAATCCGCTGGCGCTGCTCCGCTCGGGCGCCGATCTCATCGGTGACGTAGCCGGGCTGGCACCCACTGCGGTTCGCCTGGCCAATCAGGCACTGCGCGGCAGCGATGTCCTCGGCCCCATGCAGGCGCCGCGCTCGATGTTCAACGTGCCCATCGGTGGCGCGCGGCGGTTCGCCGCACAGACGTGGCCGATGGACCGGCTGAGCTCCGTCGCCAAGGCGACCGGCACCAAGCTGAACGATGTCGTCCTCGCGATGTGTGCTGGAGCGCTGCGCGAGTACCTGCTCGAGCAATCCGCACTGCCCGACGACCCGCTGATCACGGCCGTGCCCGTCTCCCTGCGCGCACCCGGCGATCAGGGCGGCGGCAACGCGGTCAGCATCATCCTGTGCAACCTCGCCACCGATCAAGCCGATCCGGTGCGGCGGCTCGAAACGATCGCCCACTCGATGCGGCAGAGCAAGGAGTTCATGCGCAGCGTCACCCCGTTGCAGGCGATGGCGATCGGCGCGGTCAACATGTCGTCGATCGCGCTAAACCAGATTCCCGGTTACGCCCGGTTCGCGCAGCCGTCGTTCAACATTCTGATTTCCAACGTGCCCGGCCCGACGGAGGATCTTTTCTACAACGGTGCCCGGCTCGACGGGCTGTATCCGCTGTCGATCGTGCTCGACGGGTTCGCGCTCAACATCACGCTCACCAGCCGTGCTGGTTATCTCGACTTCGGCCTCACCGGTGACCGGCACAGTGTTCCGCACCTGCAACGCCTGCTCACGCACCTCGAGGACTCGCTCACCGACCTGGAGAAGGCGACCGCATAGCGCAATCGGGACGGGCCGACTCGGCGTAGCTTGGAGCGGGTGAGCCAGCTCGAACTACCGCGGCTTCGCTCCGCACAGGGGCGATGGATTGTTCTCGCAACGGTTTTGGGCTCTTCCATCGCCATGCTGGACTCGACCGTGGTGAACGTGGCTCTCCCCGCGATCGGTCGTTCGCTCGACTCCGATATCGCCGGTCTGCAATGGGTACTCAGCGGCTACACACTCACCTTGGCCTCGTTCATCCTGCTCGGCGGAGCACTCGGCGATCGCCTCGGCCGGCGCAAGGTATTCCTTTGGGGCACCGCGGCTTTCGCGCTCGCCTCGCTATTGTGCGGTTTCGCGGTGAATATCGAGACCCTCGCCATCGCGCGCGTTCTGCAGGGCGTCGCCGGGGCGATGCTCACGCCGGGCAGCCTGGCGCTGATCTCCGCGTCCATCGACGAGCGCGACCAGGGTGCGGCGATCGGGCTGTGGTCCGGGTTCGGTGGCATCGCCGGCGCCGTCGGCCCGTTCCTCGGCGGCTGGCTGGTGGAGGCGGTGAGCTGGCGCGCGGTGTTCCTGATCAACCTGCCCCTGGCCGCGGTCGTGCTCTGGGTCGGATCGATGCACGTGCCGGAAAGCCTCGACCCCAACGCCCCGAAGCGGCTCGACCTGTTCGGCGCCGTGGTCGTCGCCGCCGGTCTCGGCAGCCTCACCTATGCACTGATCGAGCCCAACGCACTACTCGCGGTGGTCGGCATCGCACTACTGCTGCTGTTCGTGCTGATCGAGATGCACAGTGACCACCCGCTCGTGCCGCCGTCGTTGTTCGCGTCCCGCGTCTTCACCGCGGCGAATATCGTCACCCTCGCCGTCTACACCGCGCTCGGTGGGGTGTTTTTCCTGTTATTGCTGCAGCTGCAACTGGTTTCGGGATACAGCCCGATCACCGCAGGCCTGGCCACAATTCCGATCACCGTGCTCATGCTCGGCCTGTCCGCGAGCGCCGGCCGCTGGGCGCAGCGCCACGGCCCGCGGATACCAATGACAGTCGGACCGCTGGTCGCCGCCGCAGGCGTGCTGCTGATGCTGCGGATCGGGCCGGACGCGTCCTATCTACTCGACGTGTTCCCCGCGGTGGTCGTGTTCGGTCTGGGGCTCTCCGCCCTGGTTGCCCCGCTGACCGGCGCCGTACTCGGCGCGGTCCCGACCAGGGAGGCGGGCATCGCATCCGGAGTGAACAATGCCATCGCCCGTACCGCCCAACTGCTCGCGGTCGCCGCCCTCCCGGGCCTGGCCGGCATTAGCGCCGCCGGGTTCGACGACGCCACCGCGTTCGATGACGGGTTCCGGACCGCGATGCTGATTTGCGCAAGCCTGCTGATCGCCGGAAGTGTGGTTGCCGCAGTCCTGCTCGGTGGCGGGAAGGCACCTCCGCGGCGCCGGGCCGAACCCGAAGCCATTGACTGCAGGCCGCACTGCGGTATTTCCGGCCCCGCGGTCGAACCGGCTGTGCGCGTGCGGTCTGCGGGCACGTCGTGAGCGTAGTCCCGGCACTGCGGGCCTCCTTCGCGGCCGGACCGACACACGGATAGCATTGCCACCCAACGACTTCGACGCAGCCACGGCCGCGGTGCAGGCTCAGGTAGGCACCGCGGCGATCGCCGAGCGTGATTCCCCGGACCGTTCGGGCAGGGCGCCGAATGGTTCCTTGGTAGCGCGTCAGCGGGACTGCAGCGGGCGTAACGTGACTGCGATGAGCACCGGTGAACAGCAACCCACCAGCATTACGCCCGCCGGGCGCACCGGCGTCGACATCAAGCCGCGCAGCCGCGACGTCACCGACGGCATCGAGAAGACCGCTGCACGCGGCATGCTGCGCGCGGTCGGCATGGGCGACGACGACTGGGGGAAATCCCAGATCGGGGTCGCGTCGTCGTGGAACGAGATCACCCCGTGCAATCTGTCGTTGGACCGGCTCGCCAAGGCGGTGAAGGACGGGGTGCACGCGGCGGGCGGCTACCCGCTCGAGTTCGGCACCATCTCCGTCTCCGACGGCATCTCGATGGGCCACGAGGGCATGCACTTTTCGCTGGTGTCGAGGGAGGTGATCGCCGACAGCGTGGAGACCGTCATGCAGGCCGAGCGCCTCGACGGTTCGGTGCTGCTCGCCGGGTGCGACAAGTCGCTGCCGGGGATGCTGATGGCGGCCGCGCGCCTCGACCTCGCCAGCGTGTTTCTCTATGCGGGATCCATCCTGCCCGGCGTCGCGAAGATGTCCGACGGCACCGAACGCGATGTCACGATCATCGACGCGTTCGAGGCGGTCGGCGCATGCGCGCGCGGTCTCATGAGCGAGGCGGACGTCGATGCGATCGAGCGCGCGATCTGTCCCGGCGAGGGTGCGTGCGGCGGCATGTACACCGCCAACACGATGGCCAGCGCCGCCGAAGCCATGGGAATGTCGTTGCCGGGCAGCGCTTCTCCGCCCGCGACCGACCGACGGCGGGACGGCTTCGCGCGGCGCAGCGGCCAGGCCGTGGTGGAGCTGCTGCGACGCGGCATCCGGACGAGCGACATCCTCACCCGCGAGGCGTTCGAGAACGCGATAGCGGTGGTGATGGCATTCGGTGGCTCCACCAACGCGGTGCTGCACCTGCTCGCGATCGCAAACGAGGCCGACGTGCCCCTGAACCTCGACGACTTCGCCGAAGTCGGCTCGCGGGTACCGCATCTTGCCGACGTGAAACCGTTCGGTCGCCATGTGATGAAGGACGTCGACCATATCGGCGGCGTGCCGGTAATCATGAAGGCGTTGCTCGATGCCGGACTGCTGCACGGCGACTGCCTCACGGTCACCGGCCGTACGGTCGCGGAGAATCTGGCCGAGATCGCACCGCCCGACCCGGACGGCAAGGTGCTGCGCGCAATGGGCTCACCGATTCATCCCACCGGGGGCATCACGATCCTGAAGGGATCGCTCGCACCCGGCGGCGCGGTGGTGAAATCTGCCGGCTTCGACGAGTCCGTATTCGAAGGCACTGCACGCGTTTTCGAGCGCGAACGGGCCGCGATGGACGCTCTCGAGGACGGCACGATCACCGCGGGCGACGTGGTGTGCATTCGCTACGAGGGCCCGAAGGGCGGCCCCGGGATGCGGGAGATGCTCGCGATCACCGGCGCGATCAAGGGCGCCGGCCTCGGCAAGGACGTGCTCTTGCTTACCGACGGTCGCTTTTCCGGCGGCACCACCGGGCTGTGCGTGGGGCATGTCGCGCCGGAAGCGGTGGATGGTGGGCCGATCGCGTTTGTCCGCGACGGTGACCGCATCACCCTCGACGTCGCGAACGGGACACTCGATCTGCACGTGCCTGCGGACGAGCTCGCCGCGCGCAGGCAGGGGTGGGAGCCGCTGCCGCCGCGCTACCGCAAGGGCGTGCTCGCGAAATACACCAAGCTGGTCGGCTCGGCGTCCGAAGGCGCCGTCTGCCGCTAGCTCGGAGAACCCAGAACGAGGGGCCTCCCAGGTGTCTGGAAGGCCCCTCGCAGCATGCTCGAGTCGAATATTAGATCGGCCGGAATCCCGATCCCACGATGCCGCGACCGTTCAGGTCGCCCAGGATCGCGTTCATGTTGGTGCCGACCTCCGGGCCGAAGCAGGCGTAGCCGAGGTAGGCGTTCACCATTCCGACCAGCGTGGTGCCGAGCACGACCGGCGCGCCCGAGTCACCCTCGACGACGCACATCTGGGTCCACGTCTCGACGCCGGTCTGGAAGACGTCGCCCCAGGTGATGCCACAGGTGTTGCCGGTGGTGCGGCCTTCCTTGCAGACAATGTGCGGGAACGCCGCCGGGTCGCCGAGTCCGGTGATGGTGACGTTGCCGATCCGGTTCACCGGCGCCACCCTGGCCGGATCGAACTGGATCACCGCATAGTCGAGATCCGGGTTCGAGTACGTGAACGTCCCGATTTCGCCAAGGAACGGGTTCGCCTCGGACAGGACGCTGGCGCCGGCATCACCACAGTGACCGGCAGTGAGTCCGACCAGCCGACCGGCGCCATCATGGCCGATCGTGGTGACCGTGCACTCGAATTGCTTGTCGACGATGATGCCGGATCCGCCGCCGATGACAACGGAACCGCCTTGGGCCGCCGCAGGGGCCGCCCCGAACACCGCCAAGCCGAGCAGTACCGCGCCAACCACCGTGGCGAGCTTTCTGAACATGTCTCTCCAAGTCTTGGGAACCCGAACGATATCAACTCGATCGTTCGCGCCGGGTCCCTTTGTTTCGCAACTGCCGCGACGGCCCCTCGCTCGAGGCACCAAGCGCCGCGAGAGTACCCCGTGCCCGCTCCAACTGCCGAGTCAGCTCTTCTACCCGGGCCGCTGCCGCTCGGCGCGCGGTGTCGAGCGCGGCCTGCACCGCACGCAGGGCGCCCGGTTCGCCGAGTTCGGCGATGGCCTTCTCGACCGCATCGGCGTCCACCGTCACCGCCTTCCCCGGCGCCCGGTCCCCGAGTTGCACCGCCACGGTCCACGCACCGTCCAGGTCGGCGTGCAGGGTGACGGTCACCGTGGTCGGCGCCTTGCGCCGGGCGCCGCCCGCGCGCGGTGTGGGTGCGGGCTTCGCGGGCGGAGTCTCGGTCGGCGCTGGCTCGACCGTGCGCTCGGCAGGCTGCACCACGGTGGCGGGCCGCGTCTTGCGCGGAGCCTTGGGAGTCGGTGCAGCCTTTGGCGCCGGGGTCACAGCCTTTCGCGCCGGGGTCACAGCCTTTCGCGTCATCCGTAGCTCGTCGGCCTCGAAGGGCAACTCGTCGTTGACCCCGCGCGGACTGACCAGGACCGTCGCGCCGTCGACCGAGACGACCTTCGCCGAGACCGCCGCGGGCAGGCCGAGGCCGGGGACCGGGTCGCGCAGATAGACGGTCGGCCGCCGCCCCTGCGCCAACGCATCCGTGAGCTCCGCCAGATCTTCGGCCGTCAATCCGGCGCCCACCGCACCGCTCGCCATCGTCGTCCCCGCCCTTTCCGCCTTCGCACGCATCGGATCTGCAGCGGCAACTCTGGCATACAACTCCGACACGACACCCCCGCACGACAACACTGCCGAACCTGTTGGCCGGTCGAGTCGCGGACGGCATGCTGTTACCCGACACCTTCGGATGGAGAACCATGACCCCGACCGGGAGCGACGTCGCCGCCATTGTGCAGGCCGAGCTCGAGACCTACTTACTCGGTGACCACGCCTACGACCGGGATCGGCTGCTCGGCGCGGCGAACGTTCCGGTCGAGCAAGCGCGCGAGCAATGGGTCGCGATGGGGTTCCCCGTGCCACCCGACCCGGCCGCCGAGACCTACACCGAGGCCGACATCGACGCGCTCCGCACGATGACGGCGATGGTGAACGACGGGCTCATCGGCACCGAGATGCCGGTCCGGATCGCGCGCACGGTCGGCCAGTCGGTGGCTCGCCTCGCGGAGTGGCAGGTCGACATCCTCAACGCGCTCATCCTGCGGGAGATCGAGCAGTGCATGGCCGACCGCGACGGCGCGCAGCCAACCGCCGAACAACTGACCGAGCTGACCCATCGGGTCGCCGAGCGGACGGTGCCGGCGCTCGAGAAGCTCATGCAGTACACGTGGCGCAGGCATCTGGCGGCGGCGATGTCGCGGTCACTGGCCGCCGCCGAGTCCGGCGCGCTCGATGAGAGCCTCCGCACTTTGGTGGTCGGATTCGCGGACATGGTCGGCTACACCCGGCTCACGCGGCACCTGGACCGCACCGAACTGGCCGACCTCATCGAGACGTTCACCTCGCACACCACGTTCCTCATCACCAGCGCCGGTGGCTGGGTGATCAAGAATGTCGGTGACGAGGTGATGTTCGCGGTTGAGGATCCACGGGCCGCGGCCGAACTCGCACTCGATCTGCAGACCGCAACCGGACAATCCGACGCGACGCCTGCGCTGCGGATCGGGATGGCCGCCGGACCGGTCCTGCAACGTTTGGGCGACCTCTACGGGCCGGTGGTCAACACCGCCGCACGGCTCACCGGCGTCGCCCGGCCGGGCACCGTGATGATCGACGATCGCCTCGCCGAACTTTTGCACGACGACCCCAGCTACACCTTCCGCCACTTGCGCGACATCAAGGTGCGCGGAATCGACCACCTCGGGCTGCATGTTCTGCGCCGCGCACGTAAGGAAAACCACAGCTCAACCTGATAGTTACCGTTGCATGTGGACACCTTCGGCGGATGTGGGCGATTTCACAGTTATGATCCGGGTCACGACCGGGCTCCCGCCATAGACGTCTCTATTGTTAGGGTTCCCCCAAACCGCGCACTCCGACGGAAGCCGGTTGGAAGGAGTTTCGTGCACTCGACGCAGAGTCCGCCCGCCCGGTCGCAGGTCAGCGCAGCGGGAAGCTGGGCGCGTGGATACTGGCAGGACCACCCCAAGCGGTCGCTGGAGACCTTCGGTCGCCAGATCACCATGGGTGTCCAGGCCATCGTCGAGTTGTTCGTCGACCTCTTCCGCGGACGGTTTCCGTGGCAGGAATTCATCAAGCAGTGTGGCTTCATGGCCAGCGTCTCGGCGGCCCCGACGCTGCTCGTCGCCATCCCGATCGGCGTCGTCGTCTCCATCCAGGTCGGCTCGATCGCCGGGCAAGTTGGCGCCACCTCGTTCATCGGCGCCGCCAACGGACTCGGCATCATCCGGCAGGGCGCGCCACTGGTCACCTCGCTGATGATCGCCGGCGCAGTCGGATCGGCCATCTGCGCCGACCTCGGTTCGCGCACGATCCGCGAGGAAATCGACGCCATGAAGGTGATGGGCGTGGATCCGATGCGGCGTCTGGTCGCACCACGCCTGCTCTCGGCAATGCTGGTCAGCGTCCTGTTGTGCGGGTTCGTCATCTTCGTCGGCTTCCTGACCGGCTACATGTTCAACATCTTTGCCCAGAACGGAACCCCCGGTTCCTATGTCGGCACGTTCGCATCGTTCGCAGTGGCGTCCGACCTGATCGTCGCGCTGGTGAAGTCGCTGATCTTCGGTCTGCTCGCGGCGATCATCGCCTGCGACACCGGGCTGAACACCCGCGGTGGGCCGGGCGGCGTGGCGAACTCGGTGAATGCGGCGGTGGTGACCTCGGCGATCATGCTGTTCGCGGTCAACATCATCATCACCCAGCTGTACAACACCTTCTTCCCCTCACAGGTGGTGTGACGTGTCCGTTTCCACGCGCTACGTCCCACCCCTGCTGCGCCCGCTGCGTGCGCTGCGTGGGCTCGTCACCGGCCCGTTCAATCTGGTCGCCCGGATGGGCCACCAATTGGTCTTCTTCCTCAAGGCGATCGGCGCCGTCCCGCTCGCGCTGCGGCAGTACCCGAAAGAGGTATGGCGCCTGCTCTCCGACGTGACGTGGGGCAACGGCTCGCTCATAGTCGGCGGCGGCACCATCGGCGTCGTGCTGATCTTGTCCGTGTTCGGCGGCATCACCGTCGGTATGGAGGGCTACACGGCGCTGAACCTGCTTGGCATGGGCCCGCTCACCGGCGCGATCTCCGCGTTCGCGACCACCCGCGAGATCGGGCCGCTACTGGCCACGCTGGCCTTCGCGGTGCAGGCCGGCTGCCGATTCACCGCCCAGCTGGGTTCGATGCGCATCTCCGAAGAAATCGACGCGCTCGAGTCGGTCGCGATCCGCCCGATGCCCTACCTGGTCACCACCCGCATGATCGCCGCGATGATCGCGATCGTGCCGCTCTACTGCCTCGGCCTGGCCGGTGCCTACATCTCGTGCAAGCTCACCGTCACGCTGATCGGTGGCTCCTCCGGCGGCACCTATATGCACTATTTCTATCAATTCCTGGTCAGTACGGACGTGCTCTATTCACTCGCGAAAGCGATGATCTTCGTCGCGCTGACGACGTTCATCCAGTGTTACTACGGCTTCTTCGCCTCCGGCGGGCCCGAGGGTGTCGGCGTCGCGGCGGGCCGCGCGATCAAGATGTGCATCATCGTCGTGGTCTTCGCGAACATGTTCCTGACCTTGGCGATCTGGGGGATCACGCCCGGCATCAGGATTTCGGGCTGAGGGGGACCAAGTGATCATCGATCCGAGCGGACGCGGTCCGACGATCCGGCAACTTTTCGTGGCAGGCGTCGTGCTGATCGCGGTCCTGGCCTTGCTGTTGACCCTGCTGATGATGCGCTACCGCGGCGACTTCGAAGAAAAGGCCCCGGTTACCGCGTTGCTCACCACCACCGGTGACGGACTGCCCGCCGACGCCGACGTCAAGTTCCGCGGTGTGCTGGTCGGCCAGGTGGAAGGTGTGCAGGTCGCCGCCCAGGGCGAGATTCAGCGGGTGCAGATCAATATGGATCCGAACTACCTCGACGGTGTGCCGAGCAGCGTCACCGCGCGCGTCGTGCCGAGCAACATTTTCGCGGTGACTTCGGTGGAGTTGATCGACAACGGTCCGGCCACCCCGCTCGAGACCGGCGCGGAGATTCCCGAGGACAAGAGCAAGAGCACCATCGCGCTGCAGGACACCCTGACCCAGCTGCGAAATATCGCCGACCAGATCGATCCGGTACAGCTCGGGCAGGTGCTCGGCACGCTCACCACCGCGCTGGAGCCGGGCGGTCGCGCTCCCGGCTCCACCATCGCCCGGCTCGACAACTGGCTCACCGCAGTCGATGCGGCAATCCCCGATCTCGGTGCCGACCTGCAGAACTTCGGCGCGGCCGCCGCGGGGGTCAACGAGTCGATGCCCGAACTGATCGACGTGCTGAACAGCTCGGTCACCACGGCGAACACGCTTGTCGCCGAACGCGACAACCTCGTCGCGCTGCTCGCCTCCGCGGGCGGCACCGTCGACACCGTGAACGCACTGTTCGCGGCAAACCCCAACTCCGGCAAGGAACTCGTGGTCGGACTCGACAACGTCTTCGGCGCGATGGCGGGCGATCCGTCGGCGATCACGCAGACGATGGTCAATCTGAACAACTCACTCGCAGCGCTGAACACCACCTTCAACTGGGGTCCGGCCCAGCAGATGGCGTGGAGCATGGACCTCTCGTTCACGCCCTTCACGCCGTACACCCGGGCGGACTGCCCGCGCTACGGCGACATGGCCGGCCCGAGTTGCGCCACGGCGCCGATCGGCTCCAATCCCGGTGTGCTGCCCTCGGAGATGCTGCCGCGACGCCTCGACACGGCCGGCCCGGCGCCCGTCGCTGCACCGGAAGTGCCCGCGATACCCGCGCCACAGGTCCCGGCGCTGCCGCAACTGCCCAACCTCCCACTGCCCAACCTGCAGTTGCCCGCCCCGCAGTTGCCACAACTGCCCGGGCTGCAGTTGCCCAACGTGCCGCTGCCACAACTGCCCGGCGCGACCCCGGCGAACGCGACTACACCCGCATCGGTGCGGCCGGGCGGCCTGCGCGGGCAGGCAGCGGTGCAGGCGCTCTCCGGTCACCGGGCGAACGCGACCCAGCTGATGCTGCTCGGCGCTGCTCTCAAGGGTGGTGCGCTGTATCCGGTTTCGACGACAGCCGTAACGGACGGGGGTGTGCGGTGAGGACCGTCGCCAAGCCGCTGATCGGCTTCAGCCTGTTCGCGATCATCTCGATTGTGGTCACCTGGGTGACCTGGTCCACCCTGCAGCGCAACGTCGAAGGTGACACGCAGTCCTATTCCGCGACGTTCTCCGACGTGCTCGGTCTGCACGGCGGCGACGATGTCCGCATCTCGGGTGTGCGGGTGGGCCGGGTGGAGCGCATTGCGCTCGACTCGAACCACAACGCCAACGTCACTTTCGTCGTGCAGGACGATCAGCAGCTCTACTCGAACACCAAAGCTCTTGTGCGGTACCAGAATCTGATCGGACAGCGGTACCTGGCGCTGGCCCCTGGCAAGGGCGACGCCACCCCGCTCGAGGCAGGGGGCGCGATTCCCCTCGACCACACCGAGCCCTCGTTCGATATCTCCGGGCTGCTGAACGGGTTCGAGCCACTGTTCTCCACGTTGCAGCCCGAACAGGTGAATTCACTGTCCAACACGCTGATTCAGGCGCTGCAGGGTGACAACGTCTCGCTGAGCGCCTTCATCACGCAGGCCGCCGGCCTCGCCGTCACCGTTCAGCAGCGTGACGTGATTCTCGGCAGCGTCATCGACAATCTCAGCGGCGTGCTGTCCGGGTTGGCGAACCGCAGCACCGAGCTGGAATCACTGATCGCGCAGACCCAATTCCTGGTCGGCGGACTGTACGCACAGGGCCAGACGCTGCTGAACTCCACGCAACGAGTCGCCGGCGCGACCGATGCCATGGCCGACATGATCGGGCAGATTCAGCCGCAGTTGCAGACCACCTCGGACTCGACATCGACGGCGCTGAACTACCTGGTGGGCAATGGCGCCGCGCTCGACCAGGCCGCGATCGACCTACCGCCGGTGCTCACCGCGATCGCCCGAATCAGCCAGAACGGCGCCTGGGCGAACGCCTACTTCTGCAGTCTCGACGTGTCGCTGTGGGGCGTGCTGTTCCCGCCCGGTCTGTTTTCCCAGGTCGGCGGCAACTCGCATTCGGAGGTGTGCCGCTGATGGCGCGAATTCCACGGCCGGACTTCCGGCGCAACCGCCCCTTCTGGATCGGCCTGCTCGGCGCGGCCGTCATCGTCGTGCTGCTGCTCGGTTCGAGCGCGATCAAGTCCGTCGGCGTCGGCGAGAAGTCCGTCTCGGTAGAGTTCGTCCAGGCCGCAGGCATGCGCCCCGGTGACAAGGTGAAGATTGCCGGAATCGATGTGGGCCAGGTGCGGTCGGCGAAACTCGACGGCGACCACATCGTGGTGAAGCTGCAACTCGACCGCGGTCTCGCCCTCGGACCTGATGCGCACGCGACGATCAAGATGTCCACCATCCTCGGCGCGCACTACATCGACCTGGAGCCCGGTGACGGTTCCGGCTTGCCGGACAATCGGATTCGGCTGTCGAACAGCAGCGTTCCCTACGATCTCGCCGATGTCGTGCAGATCGGTACGCCGAAGTTCGAGGCGATCGATGCGAACAAGATCACCGAGTCGCTCACGCTGCTCGACCAGCAACTCGGCGACAGCCCACAGATCGCGGCGCAGGCCCTCGACAGCGTCGGCGCACTGGCCCAGGTGATCAACAACCGTCGCGACGAGGTGAACTCGCTGCTGCAGAACCTCGACCAGGTGACGTCACTGCTCGCCGACAACCGCAACAACATTCTGTCGATCATGGGCCAGGGTGAGGCGATCGGCAATCGGATCATGGAGCAGCAGGCCCTGATTGAGCAGTTGCTGGATTCGATGGCCACGCTGTCGCGGCAGTTGCAGGAGATCGGCGTCGAGAACAACGACCAGTTCGGCCCGATGCTGCAGACGCTCGACACGATGTCGCAGGGCCTGGAGAAGAACCGAGACAACCTCAATCACCTGCTGGAAATCATGCCGGTGACCGTGCGCCAGTTGAACAACGCGTTCGGCAACGGCAACTACGGTGACGTCGGTGCGCCGTGGATCTTCCCGGACAACTGGTTGTGCTTCGTCCAGGTGATCGAGGGGTGCCAGTAATGGGGTGGGTCATTCGAAACATCAAGGCACTCGCGGTGTGCGGCGTCGCGACGTTCGTTGCCGGGTGCTCGCTCGTGCCGGATTCGGTGAACGATGCACTCGGTAAGACCATCCACGTCACCGCCGACTTCGAGAATATCGCCGGAGTCTACGAGGGCAACGAAGTGGCTGTGCTCGGACTTACCATCGGCAAGATCGACAAGATCGAGCCCAAGGGTGAATACGTTCTGGTGCAGATGTCGCTGGACGGCGACACTCCGGTGCCCGCCGCGGCGATCGCGGCGTCGGTCTCGCCGTCGGTCGTGACCAACCGGCATATCGAGCTGACTCCCGCCTACGCCGGGGACGGTCCGAAACTCCAGGATGGCGACCATATTCCGCTGGGCCGCACGCGCACGCCGGTCGAAATCGGCACGCTGATCAAGACGATCGACGAGTTCGCCGCGGCGCTCTCCCCGAGCGCCGCCAACCCCACCGGGCCGCTGGCTGCCGACAACCTGTATCAGATCCTGAACGGTCACGGCGAGGACATTCGCCGCACTCTCGATGCGTTGTCGGGCGCGCTGAAGACCGGCCTCGACAACCAGGATGCCGTGTCCAACAGCATCATCAAGCTCAACGAGCTGACCCAGATGATCGCCGAGAACGATCAGACGGTCCGGGATTTCAGCAACAATCTGACCCAGATGTCCGGTCTGCTCGCCGATCAGGCGCCGGGCCTGGAGGCCGTGCTCGATCAGCTCGACGATTTCCTGACCAACACCAGTTCGGTGCTCGCCGAGAACAAGCAGGCATTCGGCGATTCGCTCACCCGGCTGACCGGAACCACGCAGCAGTTACGGCAGAACGCCCGCGGCCTCACCGAGATCGTCGACGTAGGACCGCTGCTGTTCCAGAACATCGACAACGCCGTGAGCCGCGAGGAGCGCGCCGTCCGACTGCACGCGCTCACGGACCGGGCGCTGTTCGACAACGAGTTGCTCAGCCTGTTCTGCGAACGCATCCAGATGCGGTCCGACGGTTGCCGCACGGGCAAATTGAAGGACTTCGGCCCCGACCTCGGGCTGACAGCCGCGCTACTGGGGGTGATCCGATGAGGCTGCCACGTATGGGTACGCGACCCAGAGCCCTGACCGGGCTCGTCGCCGTGGTCGCCTTGCTGGCCATACCGGCGTGCAGCGTCACCGTGGAGAACATTCCGCTCCCCAAGCCGCAGGTTGACGGTGAGACCTACACCGTTCATGCGATTTTCGAGGACGCGCTCAACCTCCCCGATCAGGCCAAGGTCAAGATCGGCGGTTCCGACGTCGGCATCGTCACCGACATCACCACCACGAATTTCACTGCCGACGTGGCGATGAAGATCCGCAAGGACGTCGCCCTGCCGACCAAGTCCACCGCGGAGTTGCGCCAGGCCACCCCCCTCGGCGACGTCTTCGTCGCCATCGCGATGCCGCCGAAAGAGCCTGGGCAGCAACTGCTTACCGACGGTTCCACAATCGAGCTCGAACAGACGTCCGCAGGCGCGACGGTCGAGGAGTTGCTGACCTCGTTGTCTCTGCTCGTCAATGGTGGCGGTCTGAACCAGCTGTCGAAGCTTGTCTCGGAAGCGGATTCGATCGTCGGTGGACGCGGACCGCAGATTTCGCACCTGGTCGTGGAGATGACCAACATCATCACCAGCCTGAACTCGCAGACCGTACACATCGACGAGACCCTCAACGGGCTGAACGCCACGCTTGGGACGATCAACCAGAACAAGGTCGCGCTCGGCCAGGTCGCCGACTCGCTGCCGGCGATGATCGGCGTTCTGGCCGAGAACAATCAGACGATCGGCGATCTGCTCGCCAAAGTGGCAGTCACCAGTGACGCACTCGGCGATTTCGCCACGACCACCCACGATCAGCTCAGCGGTCTACTCGACAACACGACGAAGCTGATGAACGGCTTGTCGGACATGGGCGACGACTTTCCGCAGACGTTGGCCACGCTGCACGAGGTGCGGCCGAAGGCGGTCGCCTCGATGCAGGGCACCACCCTCGCGGTGGGAGTGACACTGCAGTACCTCAGTGTCGGTGCGCTCAGCGACCCGTTGGGCAGCCGGGTCCCGGACGGCTCGGACGTGAAGGCCTTCATCGGCAGCTTGATCGAGGTGCTCGAGAGAGTTCAGTACCGGCTGCAGGGGGGCGCCCGATGAGTTGGGTTCGCCAACACAAGCTCTTGGTCGCCAATGTCGGACTGGTGCTCGTCCTGCTGATCGGCGCGGGCTACCTGATGCTCGGCATCGTCCGGTACAACCCGCTGCACACCACGTACACGGTGACGGTCAACATGGACCGATCCGGCGGGCTGCAACCCAACAACGACGTCACCTTGCGCGGGTCGCGGGTCGGCAAGGTGACCGGGATCGCGCTCACCGACAATGGCGTCTCGGTCACTGCGAAGCTCGATTCGAAGATCAAGGTCCCGGCCGGCGGAACCGTCGCCGTCGAGGCCCTTTCCGGTGCGGGCGAGCAGTACATCGACTTCCGCCCGGTTAGCAACGACGCGCCCTTCCTGACCGACGGTACGGTGATCGCCGCCGACCAGGTCGAGACTCCGGTGCCGTTGCCCGACCTGCTCGACCACACCAGCACCCTCATCAGCCAGATCGATCCGGCCGAGTACAAGGTGGTGCTCGATGAGCTCTACACCGCGCTCGAGGGTGGGCCGGACCAGCTGAAGAGCGTCATCGACGGCATCAGCGTGACGATGTCCGGCCTTGATTCGCTGCTGCCACAGACGACCAGCCTGATCGCGAACCTGCGCACCATTACCGCGACGACGAGCCAGATCCAGCCGGACCTGTCCACCCTGACGCGCAATACCGGCGTGCTGTTCGATGAGCTCAATGCGGCCGACGAGGAGGTTCGCCGCTTGCTCCAACTCGGTCCGGGCCAACTTGCCACAGTCGGCGGCGTGGTCGCCGACACGACGGATCCGATCACGAACCTGGTGACGAATTTCGTGGCAATCGCACAGGCGGCGCGGCTGCGTACACCCGCACTGCAGGCGCTGTTCCCGTCGCTGCGGGACGGTGCGCTGGCGCTCGGCGTCCCCGCGCACGACAACAAATTCAACGCCTTGGCCGATATCTGGGTCCGGCCGACCTGCGACTACAACACGACCCCGGTCTCGCCCGCGAACGTGGACGAGGCGCGCGTCCCGCTGTGGAACTACTGCGTGACCAACAACCCGAATATTCAGATTCGCGGTTCGGCGAATGCGCCGCGTCCGGATATACCGAACAACGGCGCGACGATTCCGCCGGACGTCGATCCGAACCAGATGTCGACCCCACTTCCGAACTGATGAGGTGGTCCACGTCGAAATGACACCCGGCATACTCGCCGGGGGACGTCCCGGGTGGCGTGCGGGGGGAGCAACCGCATCGCCCGCCGCGCGGGAAAGCTACGAGTCGGCGCGCCCGCGCCGAGGAAGTACGAGATGTATTGATGGCTGAAGACAAAACCGGACCGAACGACCAGAGCGCAGCCCAGCCGGGGGGCGATCCGGGAACGCCCGACGAACCCACCAAACGATTCGACGCGGACACCCCCAATCCGGCCGAGACGCCGGAGCCGACGCCCGCACCGGAGTCGGAGGTGGCGGCCGACACGACGTCCGACACGACACCGGTGAGTCCCGATCCGGAGGTTCCGCCGCAGCCCAAACAGCGATCCAACCGGCTGGCGTGGGTGGCGGCCGCCGTCGCCACCGTCGTCGCAATCGCGGCCATCGCCACCTCGGTCGTCTTCTACCTGAAATACCAGGACGCCCAGGACGTTCTCGACGCCCAGAGCGAGGCGCGGGATGCCATGTGCGACTACGCGAAGACGGTCGTGACCTACGACTACAACGACCTCGACACGTTCTTCACGAACGTGCTCGATGGCGCAACCGGGCAGTGGCACGACGAGTTCGATGCCAATAGCAAGGCGCTGCGCGACCCGTTGGTCGCCGGTCAGGTGCGCTCGAGCGGTGACGAGGTGCAGTGCGGTGTCCAGTCCGGCGACACCGAGAATGCGGTGATCGTCGTAGCGATCGGGCAGACGATCACCAGCCTCGGCACCCAGAATCAGCCGCAGCAGGGGCAGATCTCGCTGGTGGCGACAATGGAAAACGTCGACGGCAAGTGGCTGGTCAGCAAGATGGATGCGCCGCTGCTCAAGTCCTGAGACGCAGTCGCTATCCGATCGGCCCGGTGGTGGTGTCGTTGACACCACCGCCGGGCCGCTGCGACTAAGCGGCTGCTGCTGTTAGGAGGCCGCGGCCGGCGCCACTGCCGCGCGGGCAGCCAGGCCGGCTAGTTCGTCCGCCAGTTCGTTGAACGCGTCCCCGACATGGCCGCGGACCCAGCGGAATCGGACCGGCCCGGTTCGCTCGTCGATCGTGCGGGCCAACTGCTGAATCAGGTCCAGGTTCTTCACCGGGGCTCCCGCCGAAGTACGCCAACCGTTGCGTCGCCAGCCCGGCAACCACTGCGAGGCGCACCGGATGGCGTATTGCGAGTCGCTTTCGATGACCAGCGGCTCCGGCCCCGGATGCGCTCGCACCGCCTCCAGCACTGCCCGCAACTCCGCTATCTGGTTCGTTCCGGTGGTCGCGCCGCCGCTCGCCTTGGGGCCCTGATGGTTCACCCAGGCCCAGCCGATCGCGCCACCCGGATTCCGGAGGCAGGATCCGTCCGTGCTCACGATGATCATGAGCTCAGACCATACGCAGCGGCACCGACAGAAAGCCTGCGCCACGCGAATCAGACTGGTGCAAGAAGTTTTTCGGTGACGATTTCGGCGATCGGCAGCGCCGACGTCGCGGCCGGTGACGGGGCGTTGAGCACGTGCACCGAACGCGCTGTGCGCTCGATCAGGAAGTCGTGCACCAGCGTCCCGTCGCGCAGCACCGCCTGCGCCCGGATGCCCGCCTCGCGCGGACGCAGGTCGGCCAGCGTCAGGGACGGGCAGTACTTGCGGCACTCGGCGAGGTAGCCCCGCTTGAACAGCGAGTTGCGCAGCTCGCGTGCGCCGGTGCGGACGTTGGCACGCGCCACCCGGTAAAAGCCCGGGAAGCCGGCGATATCGCGAAGATCGCGGGCGGTGACGGAGCCCTTGCGGTAACCCTCCCGGGACAGCCCGAGTACCGCGTTCGGCCCGACGGTCAGGGTTCCCTCGATGGTGGGACTCAGATGTACCCCGAGGAACGGCAGGTCGGGATCGGGGATGGGATAGATCAACGTGCTGACCAGCCCGGCCCGTTCCGGCGGCAGTTCGTAGTACTCGCCACGGAATGGGACGATCCGGAAGTCGGTCCGGATACCCGCCGCACGCGCCAGCCGGTCCGCCTGCAGTCCGCCGCACACCACCAGCCGGCGCGCCTGCCAGGATCCGCTCGGACCCGACACCGCCACGTGGTCGTCGCTTTCGGAGATCGTGGTCACCTCACAGCCGAGCGCGATCTCACCACCGGCCGCAGTGACCAGCGCGGCGAGCGTCTCGGTAATCCCGCGATAGTCCACGATGCCGGTGCTCGGCACGAACAGCGCACCGAGTCCGGACACTTCGGGTTCACGGCGGGCCAACTCGGCCTTGTCGATAATCTCGACCTCGAGCCGGTTCTCCTTCGACCGCTCGTACAGCGCGGACATCCGCGCCATCTCGGCAGGACACGTCGCGACCAGCAGCTTGCCGCACTCGTCGTAGGCAATGCCGTGCTCGGCCGCGAAGGCCTTGGTCGCCGCGGCACCGCGCCGGCACAGCTCCGCCTTGAGGCTGCCCGGCTGGTAGTAGATGCCCGAGTGGATGACCCCGCTGTTGTGCCCGGTCTGATGCCGGGCCAGCGCGGCGCCCTTCTCGAGCAGCACGAGGCTGGCGCCGGGACGCTCCCGAAGGATCCGCTGGGCGGTGGCGACTCCGACGATCCCGCCGCCGATCACGCAGTAGTCGTACATTCCCGCAATCCTGTCAGTTGTGCTTGCCTCGCAACGCACCGACGGCGACGATCAGCTCATGCTGACGTCCGGCACCGAGATCATTCATCGGATCGATACGCGGGAACGTTTCGACGAGTTGTTTCAGACCGGTCCGACGGTCACCGCGGGAGCGCTCACCGAGCTGAAGTTCCTGATCGACCGGCAGGCGGGCCAGTTGTACTTCCTCCCGCCGACGTATCCGTTCCATTTCGTCTTCTACCAGCAGGTACTCGACGGCCGGCTCGACAACGCGGAGTTCAACACGCAGGCGTACAACCGACCCGACCGGACGTTCATCCCCGGCACCGTGACCGCCTACGACAGCTATGTGGACCCGGCCACCGGTGCGCGCGGTCAAATCTGTTTCAGCTACTGGCCCACCGACAAGTTCGATGTCGCGCTGCTCGCCGAGACGCGGGATGCGCTGCGCGGCGGTCTCGCCTTCCTCCCAGCCGCCGGCGATATCGCGTTCCGGCCCGGCGGCCCGATTCAGCAACGGATCGTCGACGAGCGGGCCGCCGAGATCGCGGCGGCTCGGCTGACAATCCGGACGAACCTGGAGATCTCGCGCGGACTGAGCTATATCGCGCTGTCGCTCGGCACGGCGATCGGGCGACTGGTGATCGTCGAACCGGGTGCCGCGGTACCGGCGCTGTCCCGGACCGATGTCGTGGCCTTCCTCGGCGACGTGCCGGCCGACGCTCCCCCGGTCGCGGCGATCTTCACCACGACGGTGCAGACCTACAACTCCCATCTCGGGATCAAGTACCGCCAGGACGACACCCCGTACTTCTACAAAGCGTTCACCCCGGAGGGGCGGGCCACTCTGCGTGGGCTGAGTGGCTTGTTCGTCTCGGTGGTCACCGACGCGCGTGACGCGACCGTCGTCGAGACCACGCAGGAACTGGCGCAGGAGTTCTTCGATCGGGTCAAACCGAGGGGTCGAATTCGGTTGGCGCCCAATCTCGGTGAGAACCGGGCCCGGGGTTTCGTCGATCTCGCCGAGCGCACGGTCGGCGCAGACGGCCGCTGGGATCCGGGCGCTTTGGCGGCGTACGGACGCAAGACGTGCGGGGTTGTCGAGTTGACCAAGCTCCATCTGGCCGGCACCTTCGCCCCAGCCGAACCCGGCGCACCCCAGGTGATTACGCCTGCCGAACCGATCGGCATCCCGGCCAACTGGTATGCCCGCTTCATGCGCAAGGCGGTCGACGGCAAGGACCGCTCGTTCGTCGACCGCACCGCGGCGCTCACCACGGATACCCGATTCGCCGACCCGGTGTGGAAAGCCCGGGCACTCGACAAACTGCGGACCGCGATCGCCGAGGCGAAGATGCCGAAGAGCCTGCGCAAGGACCTGCTCGAGCAGGTCGTGGAGCCGTATCTCGATCTGCATCCCTACGCACGCAACGCGCGGTTGCGCTCTTCGTCGCCGGTGGTCGAGGACTCCGGCACCGGGAAACTACCCAATATGGCCGGCGCCTTCGATTCCTACACAGCGCGTTGGGAATCCGGAAAGAACGACCGCAGAACCGCCGAGAACTGCCTCGATGCCATGGCGGAAACGCTGCAGCGAGTGTGGGCGTCGGTGTGGAACGACCGCGCCCTTGCCGAACTGGCTTGGCACAATGTCGATCTCGATATCGTGTCGGTGACGATGGCAGTGCTGGTGGCGCCGAACGAGGACAACGAACTCGCCAACGGAGTGGTGCGGGTGAACCGCGACCTGGCCGGCTTCTTCTCGATCACCGGGGAGACCCAGTTCGGCGAGAACCTGGTCACGAACCCCGAGTCGGGCGCCACCCCGGATACCTGGATCGACGGCAACTACGACGTCCTCGAAGGCGTCGAACGACAGGACATTTCGTACGAACGGGTGAGCAACCTGCAGCCGAGCGACCCGACACGCGTGAATTCCTTCACCGACAACGAGATTCGCGCCGTCTATGAGGCGATACGGAAGATCAGGCCGCACTTCGCGGCGCTCGATGGCCGGGCCGCCGAGGAGTACCTCGACGAATGCGAGGTCAAGATCACCGCGGCCGGACGGGTGCTGGTCAAGCAGGAGCGACGCTGGGTGGATTGAACAGGGGGGTCGATTGAACAACGAAGGATGGGTGCAGATGAGTGATTCGGCAGATCTACCGGAGGACCCGACGACGGTCGTCCGCGAGTTCCTATACGCCTTGGAGATGGGTGAGATCGACGAGGCGCTCGAACTCGTCGACCCGGATGTAGTGTGGCGCAACACCGGCCTGCCGACCGTGCGGGGGCGGGAGAGGGTGCGATGGCTGCTGATCCGGCAGTTTGCCGCGCGTATTGCCCTGTCGGCGCGGATAACCCACATCGCCGAGGATGCCGGCTCGGTGCTCGTGGAACGCATCGACGACCTGCGCTTCGGGCGTATCGACGCATCCTTCGACGTGTGGGCGCGGTTCGACATCGTGGATGGACGAATCACGCTGTGGCACGACCGCTACAGCCCGGGCGGGGTGATCGGACGTGTCCTGCTCGGTGCCGCCCGTGCTGGGCTTCCGCGGCGATCGCGTTAGATCCTGGGTGGCGGCATAGCGCCACCCAGGCGAGGACGCCAATACCGCTCGATAGGTGCGTCATTGGGGTCTGAAACTTGTCGGTGGCCCGAGATAGAGTTCGAGCATGAATTCGACCACGGATGCTGCGGGAGTGCTCGAGGCACTCCGAGCTGCGGTGTCTGCTGCGTCAGATCTGGACTTCGGGGCGATGTCGAACGAGCAGCGGCTCGGGGTGCTGCGCGAACTCGAGAGTGTCACCCGGAAGCAAGCGAGTGTCGCTCACGAGGTGTTGAACCTCCTCGCGGAGCAGCGCGTCCCGGCCGAGTTCGGCGGGGAACACACGCATCAGGTGGTGGCGGATGCGTTGCGCATCAACCGTAACGAGGCCAAGAAGCGCTTCGCCACGGCCGAGCAGCTGGCATCACGACGGTCGTTCACGGGCGAGGCCCTCGAACCCGAACTTCCCGCCACCGCCGCCGGGGTGCGCGAGGGTGTGCTCGGCGATCCGCATGTGCAGGTGATCCGGTCGTTCCTGCAGCACCTCCCGACTGCGATCGATGCGGGCACGCGGGAGCAGGCCGAGGCGCAGCTCGCTGGGTTCGCGGCCACGATGCGCCCGGATGAGTTGAAGAAGATCGCAGATCGCCTGGCTGCGTATCTGAATCCGGACGGTGAGTTCAGCGACGAGGATCGCGCCCGCGAGCGCGGAATCTGGCTCGGGAAGCAGGGCCCGGATCTGATGAGCAGCCTCACCGGCCGGATCGATCCGGAGTTGCGGGCGTATCTGGAACCGATCCTGGCCAAGCTTGCCGCCCCCGGGATGTGCAACCCCGACGACGAAACCCCCACTGTGGACGGTGAACCCGATGAGCAGATCGCCCGCCGCGATACCCGCTCGATGGGGCAGCGCCAGCACGACGCGTTGAAGGCGATGTGCCGCAGCCAGTTGGCGTCGGGTGCACTCGGGCAACATCGCGGGCTACCCGTGACGCTGCTCGTGTCGACCACGCTGCGCGAGCTCACCAACGTCGCCGGACCTGCCACGACCGCGGGCGGGTCACTACTGCCGATGCGCGACCTGATCCGCCTGGCCGCCCACGCCAACCACTACCTCGCGGTCTTCGATGACGTCGAGAACCGCCCGCTCTACCTCGGTCGCGCCAAGCGCATTGCCAGTCCTGATCAGCGAATCATGCTGCACGCCCGCGACATCGGCTGCAGCTTTCCCGCCTGCAACGTTGCGGGCTACCGCACCGAAACCCATCATGTCCACGAATGGGCAGATGGCGGTGCCACCGATATCGACAATCTGACCTTCGTCTGCCCGGAGCACCACAAGCTTGCCGGCCAGGGCACGGGCCAGTGGCGTACGACCGCCGGTCCGCGCTCACGCACCCTGTGGTATCCGCCCGAGCACACCGATCCGCGACAACGACCGCGTATCAACAGGTTCCATCATCCGGTCGAGATCCTCACCGGACACCCGAGCGACAATCCACCCTGAGTCCCGGCTCAGCCCCCACCCGCGACCTTTCGATGCGCCCTGCCGGTCATCAGCGGCAAATCGAGATAGCTCTTGATTCCGGGTTCGGCCGCGCAGACATACGGCACGGAGTTCACCAGGTGGTTCGCCGTCGCGACTATGCCGGGGTTGCGCACCAGGCCCTCCTCCGGAGTCTCCGGCTGTAACCCCTTGATAATCACCGAGATCGACGGATCGCCCTGCAACTCCATCTCGAATCGTTCGCCCGCCGATCCGAGTTCCCATGGCGGATCCAGATTCTCCTCGCCCATCAGCCAGTTCACCGCGACGCGTGCTATCACCTCACCGCCGACCACCGCGTCCCACTGGAATCGTTGGGCCGCCACCCGACCCGGCTCGATCGGGCCGATCGGCGAGTCGATCGGCGCGGTCGCGACCGCGACCTGCAGATTCGGCAGGATCTCGGCCTCGGCATCGAACCCCATGGACTGCACGATCATTCGCAGCGACTGGGTGAACCCGCCGGTCAACAAGCCGAGCATCGGCCCGGTCATCGCCTGCTCCGGCGTCGCGCCGAACTGCATGATCGACCGGACCACATCCGGTGCGTTGTAGCTGCGAATGTCGGAGAACTCTTCGGCTCGAACGAAAGTCACCTGCGAGGTAAGCGAGGAGAACACCATCGGAATGAGGTCCGTGATACCGCCCGGGTCGAGTCCGGTTCCGTGCAGCGTCACACCTGCCGTGCGCGCCGTTGCCTCGAGCCGGGCGTCCCGTTCGCCGGGCAGGAACCAGCCGAGCGGGGTGACCACGTTTTTGCCGGACTCCAGCAGCGCCGCGACTTCCTTCTTGTCCGCGACGAGCGGCGCGTAGACGACACAGTCCGCGTCGAGACGCAGCAGCTCCTCGGTATCCGTCGTCGCCGTGACTCCGAGCGACTCGATGCCAACGATCTCGCCCACGTCGCGCCCGGCCTTGTTCTCCCCGTAGACGCGGCAACCGACGAGCTCGAGTTCCGGGTGTGCGACGACGGCGCGCACCGCCGCCTGGCCGACGCCACCGGTCGCCCACTGAATCACGCGATAGACCACGGCGGACCTCCTTGTCTTCGGCCGGCACCCGGCGCGAGCGTTCCGGACATGCTAGAACACGTTCCAGGTCGCCTGGGACGATCGGGAGAACTCCCAGGTAGACGCGGTGATGGCCGCCGATTTGCGAGTAGTGCGCTACTCATGCGCCGGATGGGGCCCGACCGCACACTGATTTCCACTCGATCGCCGACTCGAAAGTCGAGGTCCCAGCCATGACGGTCATCTCCACACCACCCGACGGTCTCCCCGTGACCGGAGGCGCCGGATTCGACACCGAGCACGACCTCCAGGTGGCAGCCGCGATGCGCAGGCTCGGCGATCGTGCCGCGCCCCGTAGAGACCATGCGACTACGTTGTCCCGCACAGGTGGGATGGCCGAGGCGGATGATCCGACCCGGATCAGGAAGCGACTCGCCCGGATCGCCCGCTACTACGCGCCTGCCGAGGCCCCCAGCGAACCCGCCGAGTCGATCGACGGCGGTGTTGCGCGCACCAGCGAACTCATCGAGGTACCCGGGGCGACCCTGGAGAAGATCATCAATGCGTCGGACTTCCTCGGCGTCCGCTATCTCGACGACGGTGTCGCCGCAAGCAGAGCGGTCGGGCGCGTGCAGATCGGTATCGGTACCGGGCAACTGGCCGGCTACGGCACCGGATCGATGGTCTCGCCCACGCTGCTGCTCACCAATCACCATGTGCTGCCCGACACGCAGACCGCGCGCGAGAGCCGCATCGAGTTCGACTACCAGGACGGCCCCGGTGGCGCCGCGGTCCAACCACGCACGTTCGGGCTCGACCCGGATCGCTTCTTCATCGCCGATCGTCAGCGGGATTTCGCCCTCGTGGCGGTGACCGGCACTCCGGACGAATTGCGCCCGTTCGGGTTCAATCGTCTCACCGCCGAACAGGGCACCGTGATCATCGGTGAGTTCGTCACGATCGTGCAGCACCCGCGCGGCCGCAAGAAGCAGATCGTGCTGCGCGAGAACAAGATCCTCGACATTCCCGAAGGGTTCGTGCACTACTCGGCGGACACCGAACCGGGTTCGTCGGGCTCACCGGTCTTCAATGATCAATGGGAAGTCGTCGCACTGCACCATGCGAGCGTCCCCGCCCCGCAGCAGCCCGACTACGGCGGATTCCTGAACGAGGGCATCCGGATCAGCAGTATTCTCGCCCATCTGCAGGCCCAATCCTTTTCGCCGGAGCGGCAAGAACTCGTCGGCGAACTCGCCAATGTGCGTGAGTCCACCGAAACGCCCGGTGCCCAACCCAGTCCGGCCCCGGCCCCGGCCCCGGCCCCGGCAGACGCTGACGGTCAGGTGTGCTTGCAGGTGCCGCTCGAGATCACCGTGCGACTCGGTGCGATGCAGCACCCGGTATCGGTCTCGGCGTCGATCGCGGCCCCTGCTGGTGACACCGAGGCGATCACGATCGATCCCGACTACAGCAACCGGGCCGGGTACGACCCCGAATTCCTCGGCACTGCCGTGCCGCTTCCAGGATTTGGCAGGGCGTTGGCCGCCGCGTCGAAAGAGTTGCGCTATCACCACTTCAGCGTCGTGATGCATCGCCAACGGCGGATGGCACTGTTCACCGCCGTCAACATCGACGGCGGCGCCGCACAGAACCCGGTCCGCGAGACCGACCGCTGGATCCGCGATCCCCGCATCGCCGCCGACGAGCAAACCGACGAAGCCGTCTATGCGAGCAACCCGCTCGATCGCGGACATCTCGTCCGACGGCTCGACCCGGCGTGGGGTCCGGCCGCGAAGGCCGCCAACGACGACACCTTTCACTTCACCAATTGCACTCCGCAGCACCATGATTTCAATGCCGGCAGCACCCTGTGGCTCGGCCTCGAGGATTACGTGCTGCGCAGCGCCCAATCGAACGGCCTCAAAGTCAGCGTGTTCTGCGGTCCGGTACTGGCCGCGGACGATCCGCCGTACCGCGGTATCGCGCTACCCCGGCAGTTCTGGAAGGTGGTCACGATCGTCACCTCGGCTGGGCGACTTTCCTCGACCGGTTACCTCCTCAGCCAGGAGGCGCTGCTCGACGAATTCGCCGCGGGCGCGGAGGAGTTCTCCTACGGCGCCTACCGAACCTACCAAGTTCCGGTCCGCCGGATCGCGGACCTCACCGAACTCGATTTCGGCGCACAGACCGCCGCCGACCCGCTCGAGCGCATCGAATCCACCAGCCACGCTCGCGAACTCATTCGCGAGCAGGACATCATCGTCTAGAAAGGACAACATCATGACCACTCCAGAACTCCCCACGACCCGCCGCTGCGGCGCGATGGAGATCCACCGGCAGTTGCTCAGTGAGTCCGAGAGCTACCGCGTCGCCCGAGCCGAACTCGAGACCGAGACCATCCGCTTCGTCGGTCTCGAAATCGACAGCCACGAGGTTGCGCGAATCCCGGTCGTCGTACATGTCGTATACGCCACCGCCGCGCAGAACATTTCCGAGGAGCAGATCCACAGTCAGATCGACGTGCTCAACCGCGACTACCGGGCGACGAATCCCGATGTGTCGACTGTTCCTTCGGTTTTCGACCATCTGGTCGGCGATACGGTGGTCGAGTTCGCACTCGCCACCGTCGATCCGGACGGTAATCCGACCGACGGCATCACCCGGACCTCCACCACGGTCGGCAGTTTCGGTGCCGACGACGCCGTGAAGTCGGCGAGTAGCGGCGGTGCCGACCCGTGGCCCACCGACCGCTACCTGAACATCTGGGTGTGCAAACTCGGCGGCGGGTTGCTCGGCTACGCCCAGTTCCCCGGCGGGCCCGCGGAGACCGACGGCGTGGTCATCACCTACACCGCGTTCGGCAGCACCGGCACCGCATCGGCGCCGTTCGACCTCGGCCGCACTGCCACGCACGAAGTGGGCCACTACCTCAACCTCTTTCATATCTGGGGCGACGACGGCAGCGGATGCGGCGGAACCGACGAGGTCGACGACACGCCGAACCAGGGCAGGGAAAACGTCGGCAAACCCACGTTCCCGCATGTGAGTTGCCAGAACGGACCGAACGGCGACCTCTTCATGAATTACATGGACTACGTCGACGACGACATGATGGTCATGTTCACGGCCGGCCAGGTCACCCGGATGCGGGCCTGTCTGGACAGCGCGCGCAAGCCGCTGTGGACCGGCGCCTGATAACGACATGACCGAAGTGCATCAGCGCTGGTGGCACTCCTTCGAGGAGGACCACGACGACGTGCGGGTGTACCGGCCGGAGGGCTTCGATTTTCCGCCCGCGCGCGGCAGACGCGGCCTCGAACTCCGGCCGGACGGCACCTGCACCGAGTTCACCATCGGACGTGGGGACGCGCCCGAAACCGGACAACAGCGAACACCCGAGATCGTCCGGCTCGAACCGGATCGGCTCGAGCTCCGAACGGATGAATGAGCGCCATGACCGACACGACCACACCGCAGCTCGAGACCGCTGCCGTCGAGCACACCTGCAGACGGGGGCAGCGCCAACGCCGTCGGTATGCACCGGAGCGACCGGCGTTGGTCGCCGCTGAGCGCGACGATGCGACAGCGCAATTGATTTCGCGGCTGTCCCTGGACCGCTACGTACGGTCTCTCGCGGCATTGACCGCGTATCCCACCCGGCACTCGTTCGGGTTCGAGTTCCGCGCGGCGATGTCCGCGGCCCAGAACGAACTCGACGGCCTCGGTTACACATCGCGACGAGAGCCGTTCGTCATCGGTCGCGGCGCCTGCGAGAACCTCATCGCCGAGCGCGCCGGGACAGGTCCGGGTGAGCGGGGAATCGTCATCGTCACCGCGCATCTCGACTCGGTGAACCAGGGTGGACGCGAGCTACCCGCCCCGGGAGCCGACGACAACGCCAGCGGCTGTGCCGGCGTACTCGAACTCGCCCGCGTGCTCGTCACCGAGGAATGGCGCAACGACCTGTGCCTCATCTTGTTCGGCGGCGAGGAACAGGGTCTGTACGGCAGTCTCGCGCACGTTGCCGGGCTGTCCCGGACCGACCGTGGTCGGATCGCCGCGGTGCTCAACATGGACATGATCGCGCGCCGCAACGGCACCGCGCCCGGCGTGATGATCGAAGGTGCGGCCGTTTCCCACCGACTGATCGACCAACTCGTCACCGCCGCCGCCACCTGGACGGGACTCGAGGTGACAACCTCGCTCAACCCGTACGCGAGCGACCATGTGCCATTCATCGACGCCGGTTTGCCTGCCGTCCTCACCATCGAGGCCAACGACACGGCGAACACCGATGTGCACACCGACGGCGACGCCGCCGCCAAACTCGATCCCGCGCTGGCGATGGAAATCCTTGCCATGAACCTCGCCGCGACAGCGGCGAATCTTACGAGCGAAAGGCCAGAACAATGATCGACGACAACGACGCAAGCACCCCCGGCAGAACACCGTCCGGTGCCGGCGAACAGACCACCGGACGCCAGGTCGTGGTCTTCGCCGACACCGCCGACTTCGACGCCCAGGCCCGCCAATTGCGCAACCTGACCGGACTTACCGAGGTCGCATCGGCCCGCGAACTTCGCTCGCGCGCAGGCGGAATCGAGGAGATGGACAGCGCTGCTGCCACGGTGTTCGACCGGTTGCGGATCGCCGTCGTCGACGCCGATCCCGAACAGGTCGCCGCGCTGCACTCGGCACGCCGTGCCGGGGGCAGCGTCCTGGCAGTCGAGCCGGAATTGATCCATCACCCGCTCGCCGCGCCGGTGTTGAGCCAGGTCTGGGCGGACACCGACGCACACACCTGGGGACTGGCGGCCACCGGAGTGACCACGGCGAGCGTGGACGGAACCGGGATCAAGGTCGCGGTGCTGGACACGGGATTCGACCTTGCACATCCCGATTTCGCCGGCCGCAAGGTGACGAGCCGCTCGTTCGTACCCGGTGAGTCCGTGCAGGACGCCCACGGCCACGGCACGCACTGCATCGGCACCTCCTGCGGACCGGCTCAACCGCCGACCGGGCGGCGCTACGGTGTCGCGCCCAGGGCCGAGATATTTGTCGGGAAGGTGCTGTCCAACAGCGGTTCCGGATCCGATCGCAATATTCTCGCAGCGATCGAGTGGGCAGTCGAAGCAGACTGCGACGTGATCTCGATGTCGCTCGGCGCCGACGTGCGGCGCAAATCGATGGCCTACGAGGCGGTGGGCGGACGTGCGCTCGACGCCGGGACGTTGATCATCGCCGCGGCCGGAAACAATGCACACCGTCCCGGCGACAACGGATTCGTCGGGGTACCGGCCAACAGTTCGACGATCATGGCGGTCGGCGCCATCGATGCCCGCGAAGCACTCGGCTGGTTCTCCGCAGGGAGTACCGAGGTCGACGGCGGCCAGATCGATATCGCCGGTCCCGGCCTCGCCGTCTACTCGTCCTGGCCGATGTCGAAGCGGTACAACACGATCAGCGGCACGTCGATGGCAACACCGCACGTGTCCGGTATCGCGGCGCTATGGTGCCAGACGAGTGGAAAACGGAGCCGCGAACTGTGGGCATTGCTCATCCAGAACGCCCGGCGGCTGCCGCTCTCCTCGGCCGACGTCGGTGCCGGACTGGTGCAGGCGCCGCGCTAGCCGCCACACGCTGCAGGGAGGTCGCCGCGCAGATGACGAGTCGGATCGACGTGACCATCACGATCGACGACGCGGCACTCGGTGATGTCGACGACATCGCCGAGCACGCCCGCGCCGCAGGGATGACCGTCACCTCGGTGCTGCGTGGTCTCGGAGTGATCACCGGGTCCGTGGACCGAACCGCGATCCCGGCACTGGCCACGATTCCCGGCGTGCGCGGAGTCGAACCGGATGCCGGTATCGACGTGCCTGCACCGGACTCGCCCATCCAGTGACTCCGCCCCGCGGGATAGGGTCCCGTCGTGGTGAAACATCCAGCACAGGTCGACCTGCGCACCCGGGTTGTGGCGGACGACGTCTTCGCCCGCGGCAAGGTGTTGCGAACTGTCGTGCCGTCGAGCGCACACGACCATGCGCCGGTGGGAGCCGATCGCCCGGGCATCGTCGACTTCATCGAGGCCAGCAACGTAGGACGGCTGCCCGACCTGGTCGGACTGCGTGTCGGCCGGATGATCGCCTCCCCCTTTGCATTCTTTCGCGGCGCCGCCGGTCTGATGGCCGCCGACCTCGCCGCTTCCCCAGCCAACGGGCTCAGCGCGCAGTTGTGCGGTGACGCGCACGCCGCGAACTTCGGCCTGTACGGCAGCCCGGACGGCGAAATCGTCATGGACATCAACGATTTCGACGAAACCCTACCCGGTCCGTGGGAGTGGGATCTCAAACGACTCGCTGCGAGCCTGGTCTTGGCCGGGCGCGGGGGCGGGGTGTCCGAGGCCGCCTGCATCGACGCGGCGGAGGACGCCGTGAAGTCCTACCGTCGCACCATTCGCGGTCTGGCGGAGATACCGTTCCTGCGGTCCTGGAATGCGCTGCCGGACAAATCGGCGGTGGAGCGCGCGAAGGCGGACGAACTACTCGACGACTTCGACCGGGCCGCGCAGAAGGCACGTCGGAACACGAGCGAGAAAGTCGCCGCGAAATGGACCGAGCATCTCGAGGACCACGAAACCGGCATCCGCAAGCGGCGATTCGTGGCGGATCCGCCGATTCTCACCCCAGTGGACAGCTCGGTCGCCGAGTCCGTGATCGACGGCCTGGAGCTCTACGTCGGGTCGCTGCGCGAGTCGCGCCGGAACCTGATCATGCGGTACGCCGTATCCGACGTCGCTTTCCGGATCGTCGGAACGGGCAGTGTGGGGTTGCGCAGCTATGTCGCCCTGCTGCTCGGCAACGGAGACGAGGCGCTGGTGCTGCAGCTGAAGCAGGCGCAACCGTCCGCACTCGCACCGTATCTTCGGACCGAAGCGTCGAAGCACGAGGGCAAGCGAATTGTGCACGGCGCTCGCCTGGTTCAGGCCGAGACGGATGTCCTGCTCGGCTGGACGACGATCGACGGACTGCCCTTCATCGTGCGTCAGTTCCGAAATCTCAAGGGCGACATCGACCCCACCGCGCTGGGGGCGGACCATCTCGACGACTACGGCCGACTGGCCGGCGCGCTACTCGCGCGGGCGCACACGCGCTCGCTCGATCCCCGATTGCTCGCCGGCTACTTCGAGGGCGACGAGGACCTCGACGAGGTGATCGGGCGGTATGCCGTGCGATACGCGGATCAAACCGAAGCGGACCACGCCGCGCTCGTCGAAGCAGTGAAGTCGGGCCGTCTCGCCGCCGAGACTGCCTGACGGGCCGCGGAGCCGCCCCCGGATACTCGATGAGCAGCGCCGCGAGGCAGTAGCGTTAGCAACCCGGAACTTCCCGACTGCCAGGATGGTGGCATGCAGATGACCGAAGGATCTCCTACGGGCGGTTCGGAGACGCCGGAAGGCAAGCAAGGCCTACTCGCCCTTCTGCTGTCCATGGCGATGTTCGTCCTCGTCGTCGATACGTCGCTGATGAACGTCTCGATCTCGTACGTGGTTCGAGATCTCGACACCACCGTCAGCGGCGTGCAGGCGGCGATCGCGCTCGAGGCGCTCGTATCGGCCGCATTCATCCTGATCGGCAGCAAGGTCGGCGACCTCATCGGACGCAAACGTGCCTACGTGCTGGGTTTGCTCGGCTACGCGATAGGTGCGTCGGCGATGGTTCTCGCGCAGAACCTGACCGCGATCATCATCTTCTGGGCCATATTGGGTGGAATCGGCGCGTCGCTGTTGCTGCCCGCGATGCAGTCCCTCATTCACGGAAACTTCGAGGGAGCGGCTCAAAAGAAGGTCTACGCCCTGGTGGGGGCGGCTGCGGCAATTGCCGCGGCCGTCGGACCGCTGCTCGGCGGCTTCATCACCACCTATCTTTCCTGGCGTGTCGCGTTCGGGCTCGAGGTCGTCATCATCGCGGTCGTGCTGTCGGGCATCAAACTCGTCAAGGATGTGCCCTACACCGGAGTCCGGAGCATCGACACGGTGGGCGCGATCCTCTCCGTCCTGGGCATGGGCGGGATCGTGCTCGGCATCCTGGTGTGGCAGGAGGGCGGCGAGGCCGTCGGCGCGCTCCTCGCGACCGGTGCGATCGGCCTGGCCGGGTTGGCCTACTGGCTGGTTCGGCGTAAGCGGCAGGGCAAACCGACGCTGCTGGACCCGGAATTGTTCAAGTCGAAGGTGTTCCGGCTTGGCATCACTGCGCAGATGCTCCAGCAGATAGCGTTGGGCGGCACGATGATTGCGCTGCCGATTTACCTGCAAATGGTGCTCGAGTACAACGCGATGCAGGCGGGCCTGTCCCTCGCCCCACTATCTCTCAGCATGTTCGCCGTAGCGCTGCTCGCGGGCAAGAAGTTGGCCGGTCGCCGCGCGAGCAGCGTCGTTCGCTGGGGATTCCTGCTCCTCACCCTCGGGATCGCGATCCTGATCCCGATCGTGCCGAGGGCGGAGTTCGGCTGGGGGCTGGTGGTTCCCCTGATCATCGCGGGATCCGGACTGGGGCTGTTGGTGTCGCAACTCAACAACTACACGCTCGCCCCGATCTCGGAGGAGCGGGTCAGCGAGGCCGCAGGCACGAACTCGGCGGGCGGATCGTTCGGGCTGTCGTTCGGCCTGGCGTTCGCCGGCGCGATCATGCTGGCCACGCTGTCGTTTGCCTTCACCCAGATGGCGGAATCGAGCGACGTGCTCCCGCCGGCCGAGCAACAGCAGGTCGCGCAGGTCCTCGAGGACGACGCCGAGGTGATGAGCAACACCGCCCTGGACGCGCAGCTCGTTGATCAGCCGCCGGACATCAAGGCCGAGATCATCCGAATCAACACCGACGCACGACCACTCGCGCTTCAGGTCGCGCTGCTCGTTCCCCTGATAGCCGGTCTTCTCGGGCTGCTCAACTCCTTCCGGATGGCGCGGATTCCGGAGGCACCGCCGGCGAACTCCGGCGCCGGCCAGATGCTGGACTGACGCTCAGGCCACCTGCGGCATGACTTCCGCCGCGACCAATTCGAGATGCTCCAGGTCGGCGAGGTCGAGGGTCTGCAAGTAAACGCGCGTGGCACCCAGTTCGCCGTACCGACCGAGCTTGTCCACGACCTCGGCCGGGGTTCCCGCGGCGCCGTTCTCGCGCAGCTCGCCGACCTCGCGGCCGATGCTCGCGGCCCGCCGGGCGATCTCTTCCTCGTTTCGCCCGCAGCACAGCACGAGCGCATTCGACAGGGTCAACTCCTCGGGTGCGCGCCCAGCGGCGGCACAGGCCTCGCGCACCCGGCCGAATTGTTCCCGGGCCGCGTCGAGCGGCACGAACGGCAGGTTGAACTCGTTCGCATACCGGGCGGCGAGTGCCGGGGTGCGCTTCTTGCCCATGCCGCCGATGATGATCGGCGGTCGCGGCCGTTGCGCAGGCTTGGGCAGCGCCGGCGAATCGGTGATCGGGTAGTGCTTCCCGGCATGGTCGAACCGATCCCCGTACGGGGTTTCCCACAGCCCGGTAATGACCGCCAGCGACTCCTCGAGCCGGTCGAACCGTTCGGACACCGCCGGGAACGGAATCCCGTAGGCAGCGTGCTCGGCCTCGTACCAGCCCGCGCCGATGCCGAGTTCTACCCGCCCGCTGCTCATCGCGTCGACCTGCGCCACCGACACCGCGAGGGGGCCCGGGTAGCGGAATGTGGCCGACGTGACGAGCGTCCCGAGTCGGATTGCCGAGGTGTCGCGGGCAAGCCCGGCCAGCGTGATCCACGCGTCCGTGGGACCCGGCAGCCCGTCGACGTTCATGGCCAGGTAGTGGTCGGACCGAAAGAATGCGTTGTAGCCGAGTTCCTCGGCGGTGACCGCCACCCGAAGCAGATCGTTATAAGTCGCGCCCTGTTGTGGTTCGGTGAACACTCGCAGCTCCATGGGAGACACTGTGCCAGAACTCGCCAGGCGACCTACTCAACGCTTTTCAGCGGCGGCACTCCGGCGCGGAGTAGGCGGCAACGCCGCGGCGCCCTCCGCCGGCAATCCGATCCGGATGAGCAGCTGCCCGTGATATTGACCATCCAGCAGTTCGCGCCCGATCGCTGCTCGAATGTCGGGGAACTCGAGCGGCTCGGTGATCGGACATGTCGCCAACCCGAGCATCGTCGCGGTCAGCAGGAGCTCGCTCGCGGCCTCACCGGCGCGCAGCCGTGCCAGTATGTCGTCGCACTCGGTGCCGATCACGATGAACGTCGACCCCTCGCCGACGGAAGCGGCACCCTCCGCGAGTTTGCCGATCGCGAAGGATTGCGGCGCGATCCCGTCGTCGACGCTGCCGTGCGCACCGCCGCTCCAGGTGGCGAGCTCGATGCGGTAGTCCGGGTCACTATCGTGCCGCCTTGTCGCGGCCCGCTGCGCGGCAGCGACGAACGCGCGAGTCGCAGGGGCGGACACTGCGCGAGCAATGACCCCGTGCCCGCTCACACCGTCGATCAGCGAGCGCACGGTTTGCGGCGGGACCGGGCACGCACTGTACGGGCGCCGGTCGGAGCGCCGCTGCGTGATCGCGGCAGCGGTGGAGATGTCCTCGTCGGTAGGCACCTGAGCCACGAGCCGAATGCTGGCAAGGTGGTTCGGTTCGAACACCCTTGGCATCCTGTGCACCTGGGCGGCCCATCCGGCTGCGGCACACGCGGCACACAAATGATGCAGTGCGACACCGCAACTCAGCGTCAGATCACGGCGGTCCGGGTCGGCGTTGGGAAGCGAGACCGCCGGATCCGCGTAAAGTTCGATACCGGTATGCCCGACCCGCCATTGCCAAGGCTGGGTGTTGTGCACGGACGGCGCTCGGGTGGCGAGTTCGATCGCCCGCTCGACCGCGGCCGAGTCCATCGTGGTGTGCTGCGCCATTGCGCTCACCTTCAATCGTGTGGCTCACTTCCACCTTGGCACCGGGTGACCGCTACCGAAAGGGTCCATTGGCACCAAGATCGCTGCGTCAGGCCACCTCGGGCACCCCGGCCAGCGCGTCGCGCAGCTCCTGCTCGGACAGCGCGTCGTCGGTGAGCGATCCCGCGAGGTACTGCTGCGCCTGCTCCCAGCGCCGTGCGCGATACAGCGGCGCGGTCGCTCATCCGTTGCTCCCTTCGATATTCGTCTGCTTTGCTCGAGTGCGTCGCAGGGTCGCGGAAAGGTGGTGCTGCAGCGGTTGTCCGACCGCGCCCATGTCCACCGTGTAGGTCAGCTCGTCACCGTCGATACGGAACGAACGTCGTAGCGCGGTAACCTCTTTCGCCGTACTGGTCAGCCCGATCCGAGTGGCTGTGAGGTCGAGTTCCAGCGCGGCACCCGACACCGCAAGGGTGCCTTCCTCGATTTCCGTGACACCCGTCGGGTGGACGAATACCCATTCGATGCGATCCGCTCGGACTGCACGCAGGTAGCCGGTCTCGGCGTGCAGTGGCCGGCCGTCGTCCGCGGCCCTGGTGCGCTGCCCGTAGGCGAGAAACGGCTTGCCGACATGACCGAAGGTGATCTCTTCGAGGTAGTCGAACGACTCGATCGTCGGATACTCACCCGCACCGCGACCGGACCAGGTGCCGAGCAGCAGGGCGAGCGGGGCAAGGTCGGGGTGCAGATCGGGCACTCGGTCACCCTACGCCGGGCCCGGAAAATCGGTAGCGTGCACCGATCGCGTCCGCCATGCTTCAACTCGATGATCGATATCGACGCATTCATCGCCGACGGCTTCATCAAGGTCGCGCAGGCCGTGCCGCGTGCGGTCGCCGATGGTGCTCGCGACCTGTTGTGGCACCAGATCGGGTTGTCACCGGATGCACCCGAATCGTGGACAGCGCCCGTGGTGTGGACCCAGGACCTGTCGGGAACCGGGCCGTTCGCGCAACTCTGCTCGAGTCCGCTGCTCGCCGCCGCGCTCGACGCGGTGTGCGGCACCGCCGGCTGGGTGGCCCGCAGCGCGCTCGGCACGATTCCGGTGCGGTTCCCGGTACCTGCCACGGTCGATGACCGCGGCTGGCACATCGATCAGAACACGACGTTGTCCGACGGCAGCTGGGCGGTCAGCGGCCGTCCACACACGGTCCTCGTGCTCACGTTGCTCGCCGAAGTCGGCCCGCACGACGCGCCCACCCGGATCCGCGTCGGCTCGCACCGCGATGTCGCCCGGGTGCTCACCGCAGACCCGGTGGATATCTTCGAATTCGCCCCGCGGCTCGCGGCGGCGAGCTCGGATCGACCGGTTGCACTCGCCACCGGGCAGCCCGGGGATATGTACGTGCTGCACCCGTTCACCGTGCATGCCGCGGACGAGCATCGCGGGACGGTGCCGCGGTTCATGGCGCAGACGCCGTTCTTTCTACGCGAGCCCCTCGGCCCGGAGACGCCATCGGCGCTCGCGCAGGTGTGGCGGCAGGCGGGGGCCTGATCGAGCTCGGCCCACCCGACCCGGTTGGGCGGGGATTTCGCTATGGGCAGAGGATAAGACGACAACCGTTTGGAAAGAGCCCCTTTCTCCAATTCCGAGAAGACCATTTCAACGGTAGGAGCTACCTCGTGGATGTACTCGACCGACTACATATGGACGTACCCGTCGCACAGGCCGGGATGGGGTCGATGGCACCGGCAGAACTGGCTGCCGCGGTCGCCGCCGCGGGTGGGCTCGGCACGATCGGTTTCACCGGCCCCCACGTACTCGAAGCCGCGATCGACCGGGTGCACGACTCGGCACCGGGCCGCGCCGTCGCAGTGAACCTGCTGATGCCGTTCGCCAAGCGTCGGCATGTCGAGGTGTGCGTGCGTCGCAAGGTCCATGCGGTCGTGCTCGCGTTCGGCGGCGACGCCATGCTGGTCCGCGAACTGCAGGAGGCGAACATCTTCGTTTTCGTCCTCGTCGGCACCGAACAGGACTGCCGGCGCGCGGTCGCCTGGGGCGCCGACGGCCTGATCGCGCAGGGCGTCGAGGCCGGCGGCCACCTGGCCGGATACGAGTCCGGCGATCAATTCCTCTCGCGGGCAATAGCTTCGGCCGGAACGCGGCCGGTCTTCCGGGCAGGGGGAATAGCCACCAGCGGCGACACGAGAGCCGCGCTGGACGCCGGTGCTGCCGGTGTCGTCGCAGGCACCCGGTTCCTACTGACGCACGAGTCCGCCGCGCACCCGGCATACCAGCAACGCGTACTTTCGTCGCGGAAAACTTTGGAGACAACGCTTTTCGGCTTGAGCTGGCCCGCGCGGCACCGGGTGGTCCCGAACCGCGCCACCGACCGGTGGTGCGACACGACCGGCAAGGCATCGCGGTTGCCGTCGCTGCTCAGCGCGAAGAGTTCGCCACTCGCCCGGTTCGCTGCCGGCGGCGACGAGTCCGGCGTGCTGCAGTGGCAGCGCCCCGGTCTGCCGGTCTTCAGCCCGGCCGCCCCGGTGCGGGGGCTTCCCGACGAATGGATCGAACGTTCGGCGCTGTATGCCGGCGAGTCCGCGCTCCGGATGGAGCGTGTCGTGTCGGCGAAGGAAGCGCTGGAACAGCTTTCGCCGGGCTGAGGCCGAGTACTGCGCGAGGCGCTACTACAAGACCCCACAATTGTTCGGTGCAGGCCGACCTTCGAACCGGTCGACCACCCAGTTCGCCGCCGCAACCAGCGCCGGGAGCGCCTCGAGCAGATGGCCGGTCGCGGTGCTCGGTAGCACCGGCGGAATCGCGTCGGTCTTGTCGAGGTGGATGGTTGCGCCCTGCGCGCACCAGTCGACCGCGAGCTGCCGCACCTGCCCGAACGGGATGACATCGTCGCTGACGCTGCCGGCAATAAGCACCGGCGCAACGGGTTTCAGCCCGCCGATCCGTTGTGCCTGCAGCACGGCACGCAGATTCGGTGCGGTCGCGGTGATCTCGCCAGCACTGCGGCCATCAGTGGTGAACGACGTCGAATGGCGGAACATCTCGAGCAAGCTCAGTTCGATCACACAGGTCTGTGCGGCGACCGCCAGCATCGCCTTGCCTGCCGGGTTGAGCGCGGCATCGATCTCGCCGCGGGTCTGCGGATAATCGGCGTAGAGCCCGTTGAGCACGTATCCGAGTAATCCCGCAGCGGTGCCGCCAACCCGGTCGAGGCCGAAACCGCCGTCGAGCGCGGGAGCGGCGAGGGCCGCGCCGAGATCGGCTGGTGGGGCGCCCGCGTACGTACCTCTGACGTCGAGTTCCGGCGCGTAGCTGCCCTGCAGTTCCGCCGCCGCGGCAGCGGCGCCACCACCCTGCGAATATCCGAAGATCGCGACCGGTGGACGGGGTTGCAAGCCGGTGTCGGTGAGCCGATCGACGGCGCGCGCCGCGTCGAGCACCGCGTGCGCCTCGGCCAACCGATTGACGTAGTCGTGCATGTAGCCGGTGCCGAGTCCGTGATAATCGGTGACCACGACACCCATTCCGCGCGCCAGCAGCGCGAACGCCGTCGAAACCTCGTAACCGGTGAAGAAATCGGTCGGCGGGCTGTAGTGCGCGACTTCGCCGAACAGCTTGGACGGCGCGCACTGATCGCCCTGCCCCTGCGTGCCGGGTGCGACGACGACGAGCGGTCGCGGCCCCGGTCCGGTCCAGTCCTGCGTCGGCTTCAGGTACGTCCCGGTGACGACGGCCGGTTGGTCATGGGTGTCGTTGCTGAGGTACATGATTCGCCGCGCGCTCGCCGGCAGGGGAAGGGCGAGCGGGAACGGCTGTGTGCGCACGACATCACCGGCCCGGCCGCCCGGAAGGGGATCGGGAATGGCGTAGAAATCGTTCGGTGCCGCGCTCGCGGCACTCGCTGCCAGCGGGGCCACGGCCACCGCGAGCAGCAGGACGCCCAGCCACGCCAGCACTCGATTCGTTCGCGAGACCATGGGCGCCCCCGGAAGCCAGTTCGTTACCGCCGGTATGGACAGTACGGAACGACGTGTGGCGCTGTCCGGAGTTTTCACCGGTCTGTCACACATTGCCTGCCTGTCTCGTCCAATCGGCAAGACCCGAGAGAGGAGCCCAAAATGAAGGTTTTTGTCGCCGGAGCGACCGGCGCGCTCGGTAGGCCGTTGATAGCCGAACTCGTCGAACGGGGCCACGAGGTCACCGGGATGACGCGCACTGCGGCCAAGCAGGATCTGCTGCGCAAGCTCGGGGCCGGGCCCGTGGTGGCGGACGCGCTGGACCCGGGTGCGGTCATGCGCGCGGTCTCGGACGCGGAACCGGACGTCATCGTGCACGAACTGACGGCGATCGGAGCGTTCAATCCGCGCCGGATGGAGAGCGGTTTCGCGTTGACGAACCGCCTGCGCACCGAGGGCACCGACCACCTGCTCGCGGCCGGTCGCGAGGTCGGCGTCAAACGTTTCGTCGCGCAGAGCTTCGCACCGCTGGCGTATCTACGGACCGGCGGCATGATCAAAACCGAGGACGACCCCCTCGACAGCGCGCCACCGGCAACCATTCGGACGTCGAACGCAGCGATCAGGCATCTCGAAGCTGTGGTCGCGGGCGCCGATTGGACCGAGGGCATCACGCTGCGCTACGGCGGCTTCTACGGCCCGGGCACCTCGATGGGTCTCGATCCGCTCGGGGATATGGCCGAGGCCATCCGCAAGCGCCGGATGCCGCTCGCCGGCAAGGGAACCGGCGTGTGGTCATTCGTACACGTGGTCGACGCGGCGAGTGCCACAGCGGAGGCGATCGAGCAAGGTAGTCGCGGCGCATACAACGTCGTCGACGACGAACCCGCCCCGGTGTCCGAGTGGCTCCCCTTCCTGGCCAACGCGCTCGGCGCCAAACCTCCACTGCACGTTCCGCTCTGGCTCGCCCGAATCGCCGGCGGCGAAGCCGCAGCGGTGATGATGAGCGAGCTGCGCGGCTCGTCCAACGCCAAGGCGAAGCGCGAACTCGGTTGGCAGCTCAGGTATCCGAGCTGGCGGGAGGGGTTCGTACACGGGCTGCGGTGAGCGGCACTCGCACGCGGGATCCCATGAAAGGACCCGGTCCGGGCGGCACCTGGACTAGGGTTTGATGCAACCCACCGAGGCTGGACCCATGACCGAGATACCGTTTCGCAGCGCATTGACTCCCTATCTCTGCGTGGCCGACGCGCGCGCGGCGATCAACTGGTACATCGACGTGCTCGGCGCCGAAATCACCTACGAACCGATCGTGATGGTCGATGGACGCATCGGTCACGTCGAACTCGCCATCGGCGGCGCGGGTTGGATGATGGCCGATGAGTTCGAGAGCGCCGGCGTGGCACCCCCGGACCCGGCTCGCGGGAACGCCGTCTCACTGCACCTGACGGTGCCGGATGTGGACGCGTTCGTTGCGCGGGTAACCGCGGCGGGTGTCGATTTGGACCGCGAACCCGAGGACGAACCACCTGCCGGGCGCGTGGCTGCATTTCGCGATCCGTTCGGGCACAGGTGGTTTATCAACACCCCAGCCGACTGAGTCGCCGGCGAACACCCCAGCGTGACGAGGCGCTCGTCGAGCCTGGTGGCAGTGATCGGCCGCACGACGCTGTGCCGGGCGACCGGAGCTCAACTCCCTCCGCTCACAGCGAACAAACCCACGGAACAAACCCATACCCTCCCGGGGTTGAGTAGGTATCGCTCAACTTTGGAGGGCAAACGAACGTGACTTCAACACTGCGTCTACCAGTGCTTTTCCTGACCGAACCGGTCGTGCTGCCCGGCATGGTCGTGCCGATCGAACTCGACGAATCGTCCCAGGCGGCGATCGACGCGGCTCGCGCCGGCAGCGACAGCAAGGTGCTGCTCGCGCCTCGACTGGACGAGGGCTACGCGTCCTACGGCGTGCTCGCGTCCATCGAACAGGTGGGCCGCATGCGTGGCGGCACGCCGGCCGCCGTACTCAAGGCCGAGGAGCGCGCGAAGATCGGGCACGGCGTGACCGGGCCGGGCGCTGCCTTGTGGGTGGAGGCCGAACTCGTCGAGGACAGCACCACCGACGGTCGCACCACAGAACTCGCGGCCGAATACAAGAAGCTCGTCGTCTCGGTGCTGCAACGGCGCGAGGCGTGGCAGATCATCGACGCCGTCAACCGGCTGACCGATCCGTCCGCGATCGCCGACACCGCCGGTTACGCGCCCTACCTCGACGACGAGCAGAAGCGGCAACTGCTCGAGACACCCGATGTGGCGCAGCGTTTGACCTCACTCATCGAGTGGACCAAGGCGTATATCGCCGAAGCGGAGGTCACCGAGAAGATCGGCGCCGACGTTCGCGAAGGCATGGAGAAATCCCAGCGCGAATTCCTGCTGCGCCAGCAACTTGCCGCGATCCGCAAGGAACTCGGCGAAGGCGAACCCGACGGCGCCGACGACTACCGCACCCGGGTCGAGACCGCGGACCTGCCGGAGCAGGTACGCGAGCAGGCGCTGCGCGAGGTCGACCGGCTCGAGCGGTCCAGCGACCAGAGCCCGGAGACGGGCTGGATCCGAACTTGGCTCGACACCGTGCTGGAACTGCCGTGGACAGTGAAAACTGAAGACAAAACCGATGTTTCGGCTGCCCGGGCCGTGCTCGACGCCGATCATCACGGCCTCGACGAGGTGAAGGACCGAATGGTCGAGTACCTCGCGGTCCGCTCCCGGCGCGCGCAGCGCGGGCTCGAAATAGTCGGCGGACGCGGTTCGGGTGCCGTCATGGTGCTCGTCGGTCCGCCCGGGGTCGGCAAGACCTCGCTCGGCGAGAGCGTGGCAAGGGCGTTGGACCGCAAGTTCGTTCGCGTCGCACTCGGCGGTGTCCGGGACGAGGCGGAGATCCGCGGTCACCGGCGCACCTACGTCGGCGCATTGCCCGGCCGGATCGTGCGCGCGATCAAGGAAGCCGGCTCGATGAATCCTGTTGTGCTACTGGATGAGATCGACAAGGTCGGTTCGGACTACCGCGGTGATCCCGCCGCGGCCCTGCTCGAGGTGCTCGACCCGGCGCAGAACCACACGTTCCGCGACCACTACCTCGACCTGGATCTCGACCTGTCCGACGTGCTGTTCATCGCCACCGCCAATGTCATGGACACCATCCCGGGCCCGTTGCTGGACCGGATGGAGCTCATCACCGTCGACGGCTACACCGAGGACGACAAGGTCGCCATCGCCCGCGACTTCCTGCTGCCGAGGCAGCTCGAACGCGCGGCGCTGACCACCGACGAGGTGTCGCTGACCGACGCGGCGTTGCGCGAGATCGCGGCGAACTACACCCGGGAAGCCGGTGTGCGGCAAATGGAACGGCTGCTGGCCAAGGCGCTGCGCAAGGCGGCGACCAAGCTCGGCACTGAAGTCGATCCGGCCGCGATCGCCATCGATGTGCCGGACCTGAAGGAGTTCCTGGGCCGCCCCCGGTTCACGCCGGAGTCCTCGGAACGCACTGCGGTGCCCGGCGTTTCGACCGGACTCGCAGTGACCGGCCTCGGCGGCGACGTGTTGTTCATCGAGGCGAACGCCACGGACGGCGATCGCGCGATGAAGATCACCGGCCAGCTCGGTGACGTGATGAAGGAGTCCGCACAGATCGCGTTGACCTACGTTCGCTCGCACCTCGCCGATATCGGCGCAGACACGGGTGCACTCGATCGCGAGATCCACGTGCACGTGCCCGCGGGGGCCGTCCCCAAGGACGGACCCTCGGCCGGCGTCACGATGGTGACCGCGCTGGTGTCGCTCGCGCTCGGACGACCGGTGCGTTCGGATGTCGGCATGACCGGCGAGGTCACGCTGAACGGGCGGGTGCTGCCGATCGGCGGGGTGAAGCAGAAATTGCTCGCCGCGCAGAGAGCCGGCCTGAGGACCGTCTTCATCCCGGCGCGCAACGAGCCCGACCTGGACGATGTTCCGGCGGACGTGCTCGACGCACTCGATGTGCGGCCGGTCGGCGACGTCGCCGAGATCCTCGCCTACGCGATCGAGCCGGCCGCCGCGCTGGGTACCGCCGCCGCGTAGGCGAAAGCCCTACGCCACGTGCACGTACTGCGATGCCCGCGACGGTCCCCTCCGCCGTCGCGGGCCTCGCGCACTCGGCGCGGCCACTCGTGTCGGGGCCTGCCACCGGTCCAGCACGGCCCGCAAGGCAGGCTGCTCGGCGGCCAGGTCGGCCACGACCTGTTGCGGATCGAGGAACTTCTCTTCGGCCAGATCCAACCGCGCGGTCACATGATTGCGCCACCGGTACTGCAGCGTCAGCAGCAGGCCGTCGATGCCGCCGAACAGCCGGTCGAGATCGGGTAGGTCCCGGAACAGTTCCGGGTCATCGGGATTGCGCTCCGCTCGTGCGAGCACCTCATCGATGATTGCGTTGCGCTGGTGTAGATCCGTCCACGACATCCTCGTTCCCCTCCCGAGTTCGCTGGCGAAATCCCGATGCCCCAACGCTATGGACCACCCGTTGCTCGCGCGCCGTCCCCCGGTCGCTACTTTTCCTCCTACCAGGGGTGGAGTCCACGACCGCTCCCGGAATGATGCGGTCCGCACCCCGTCCGCCTTAGGCTGGCCTGATGAAGGTCGCCGCACCCGTGAGCGCCGTGACGGAGAAGGCGCTGCGGTCCCGGATGGTTCCGGCCAAGGCCGTCGACTACATCGCCCGCCGCATGGCCGAGATGCCGCACGAATACACGCCGGCGGTGGTCATCGTCTCCGATGTCGCCATGGTCGTCATCGCCATCGTCGCGGTGGCACAACGCGACGGCTTCTTCCCACCCGGCGTGGCACTCCTCGGTGGTCTCATCACGATCCTGCCCCTCGTGGCGATGCTCTTCCGCAAGGACTTCATACCCACCCGCGGACAAATGTTCTTCCGACTGTCCGCGGGCGCGATCGTCGGAGCCTCGCTGATCCTGCTCGAGCCCGCGTACGCCGATGTCGCGCCGTTCATCCTGGTGTTGATCGTGGGCGAGATCGCCGCGATGGCGAGCGTTCGGGTCAGCCTGCTCGTCGCTGCCGTTGCGGTGGCCGCGCTGATCGTTCCGGCGTTGCTGGGCCGGCTCGAATTCGTTCCCGTCTACATCACCGTGACGGCGCTGGGCTGGCTGATCGGGTTCGTTCTGCAGACGCAGCTCCGGTTGCTGGAGCAGGAGCGGTTGGCGCAGCTGACGAGGGCGGATCAGGCCGCGAGCGCGGAACGGCAACGCATCTCGCGCGAAGTGCACGACGTGGTCGCTCATTCGCTGAGCGTGACGATGCTGCACCTGACGGCCGCTCGGCGGGCACTGCAGGAAGACAACGACACAGCCGAAGCGATCGACGCGCTCATCGACGCGGAACGCCTCGGCCGGCAGGCGATGAGCGATATCCGGCGAACCGTCGGACTGCTACGCGAGGGACCGGCCGACCATGCGCCGGAGCCGGGAGTGGGTGACATCGGAACTCTGATCGACGATTTCGTCCGCGCCGGCCTACCGGTGGAATCCGCGATCCGCGGCAATTCGAAGCTCGTGCCGGACACGGTCGGCTTGTGCCTGTACCGGATCACGCAGGAGTCACTCGCCAACGTCGCCAAGCACGCGTCCGGTGCGCGGACCCGGATAACCCTGAAGATGGGTTCGACCGGCAGCACACTCATCATCGGAAATGACTTGCCCCGCAAGGTTTTCGGTCAGCAAAGTCAGGGCGGATCCGGATTGATCGGAATGCAGCAGCGTGCGCGGCTGGTCGGCGGCACGCTGACGGCGGGCCGGACCAGGGACAGCTGGCAGGTCCGCGCGGATATCCCCTATCAGCCCGAAAACTCCGCCGCCGGGCACACCTGCACCTTCGGTGAGTGGCGATGACCGCGCCCGACGTCGGCGTCCTGCTGGTGGACGATCAAGATCTGGTCCGCTCCGGCTTGCGCCGGATTCTGCGCCGTAAGGATGGCTTCACCATCGTCGCCGAATGCGCGGATGGCGCCGAGGTGTCTGCCGCCGTGGCGACGCATTCCCCCGATGTGGTGTTGATGGACCTGCGCATGAAGGTCGTCGGCGGCATCGAGGCGACCGAGCGAATCAGCCGCGGCCCCGATCCCGTACCGGTGCTCGTACTCACGACCTTCGACGACGACGAGTTGCTCTCGGGCGCGCTCCGCGCCGGCGCCGCCGGCTTTCTGCTCAAGGACTCACCGGCCGAGGAACTGATCCGCGCGGTGCGCACGGTGGCAGGTGGCGCGTCCTGGCTGGATCCGGCGGTCACCGCTCGGGTACTCAGCACCTATCGCAGCGCGCCCGCGCGGGGCGTTGCCGGTATTGCCGCCGGCGAACTTACCTCGCGCGAGCGCGATGTCCTCGCGCTCATCGGCCGTGGCCGAGCCAATTCCGAGATCGCATCCGACCTGCACATTTCCGAGGTCACCGTGAAGAGCCACGTCGGTCACATCTTCGCCAAACTCGGACTGCGCGACCGTGCCGCCGCGATCGTCTACGCGTTCGATCACGGCATCGTCGCACCGCGCGTCTGAGAGGTTCCGTCGCGCTTACGCCCGATTCCCCGGTGATGTGCATCGAGCCGAGCAAGGAGCCGTACGAGATCGTGCCGCTCGTCGGTGCTGAGCGGTTCGACGAGTGCCTCCTGGATACCGTCGAGTGCCCGCTCCAGCTTGCGCAGCTGGCGAATTCCCGACTTCGTGATGCTGACAATGTTGCGGCGACGGTCCGCGGGATCGGGCGTCCGGTCGACGAAGCCGTTGTCGACCAGTTCGTTGATCCGTGCCACCACATCGCTCGGATCCAATTCGGTGCGCCTGCCGAGCGATGCCTGGCTGCCGGGGCCGAACTCGGCCAGAGCCGCGAGCAGGCGGTACTGGTAGCCGCTCGAGTCGACCGCGGCGAACCCCTCGCGTAGCAGTCGTCGCGCGTGTGCCGCCACCTGACCGACGAGCCACGTCGGTGCTTCCCGCACCCGGGATGGTGGTTCGTCGGGCTCGGTCATGACCTCGATCGTACTAACCATTGGCGACACCAACAATCTGGTGCTACCGTTGGTATTGCCAACGTTGGCGTGACCAACAAATATTCGTCGAGGAGTGGAAATGCCTGCACGACTGACCGACATGATCGACCGTGCCGAACTGACAAGTCTCGTGCACTCGGTAGGACGCAACCTGGACCAGAAGGCGTTCGAGGGCATGCGTGCGATCTACACCGCCGATGCGGAGGCAATCACGCCCGGCGGTACCGCCCACGGCATCGAGGCCGTGATCGCCCAGGTGCGTCGCAATCACCAGGATTACGAAGCGTCGCAACATCTTTTCGGGGATGTGCAGGTCGATGTCGACGGCGATACCGCGGTGATCGGTGCAAACACCGTGGTCACTCTCGTACCCGAAGCCGAACATCGGCACATCCACCGGACTATCGGCGTCCGCTACCGGTTCGACGGGATTCGCACCTCGGAGGGCTGGCGATTGCGCCGCGTCGGCATCACACCAGTGTGGGAGCGCAGCACCATTTCCGCCTGACCGGCGGATTATCCGGGCAACGCAATCCGGTCGAGCTCCGCGGCGAACTTTCCCGAGATCAGGTCGAAACCGTGGCCCGTCGGGTGTAGTTCGTTGGCCCAGTAGTCGCGGTAGTCGTCGCCGGTATGCAGAGTGCCGAGCAGGTCGACGTAGCGGACATGCGCAGCCTCGGGACGTCCGGTGAATTCGACGAGCATGGCGTTGTACAGGTCGACGATTCGTGCCGCGATCCGCTTCTTCTCCGCCAAGTCGGTGAAGTTCTTCGCTTCCAGACTCGGACCGAGCCACGGACCGGGCAGCGGACCCCATCCGCCCAGAAAGCCGCGGCCGTCGGGCACCGGGTAGTCGTAGCCGTGCACCAGGATCGGAATGCGGCGATCGAACAGTGACTCGCACATCCGGGTGACTGCGCCGACGAAATGCGCGAGCGCCGACTGCATTCGGCAGCCGATGAAGTCGGCCAGGATCGCCTCGTCGGCGCCGGGCCTGGCGCTGTTGCGGTGGCCGATGAACACTCCGAATTCGGGCCCGGCAAAGTCGTTTCCACCGCCCGAAAGCAGGATCGCCACCGGTGTCTCGCCGCGGGCGCGCACCCACTCGAGCTGCCGCGCGAGGCCGGTGAGCTGAGCATCGTTGTAGGACATCGACTCCAGCGTGTCGCCCAGGTGCGCGACCGAGACGATCTCCCAGCCGGCGTCGTCCTGCAGCGCCGCGAGAATGTCGCGGCGCGGGTAGTCGAACCACGAGTCGCCCTCGGCGACGAGCAGTCCGCGGCGATCCTCCCGGATCCCGAACCTGCGGCGTTCGGCGAGGATGCGCTCGGCGGTCGCGATGCCCGCCGCGGTCTCGTCGGCAATCGGGCAATCCGGCATCGGACACTCCTCGCCTCGTTGCGACCTGTCCTGAGCACCCATTATTCGTCCGCAATGGCGCCAGGCCGGGTGAAAGTGCGAAAAATGGCTGCTCGGGCCCACCCGTATATTCGTTCCCATGACGTTCTCCGCAATGGTTGCCCGGGAATCCGAGGGCGAGATCGTGCTCGCCGCCGAGCAGGTCGAGGAGGACTTCCTCCCTGCCGGCGAAGTGACGATCAAGGTGCATTTCTCGAGCGTGAATTACAAGGACGCGCTCGCGGTCACCCCGAAGGGTGGCGTGGTGCGCGCATACCCCATCGTGCCCGGCATCGACGTTGCCGGCGAAGTCGTTGCTGCCGAGGATGATTCGTTCGCCGTCGGCGACCAGGTTTTCGTGCACGGATACGACGTCGGCACGGCACGGCACGGCGGCTACGCCGAGCTCGCCCGGGTTCCCTCGGCGGGGGTGGTCAAGCTCGACGGTCTCACCACGCGGGAGGCCGCGGCCATCGGCACCGCGGGGTTCACCGCGGCGCTGAGTGTGCAGGCGCTGCTCGACCGCGGACTCACCCCCGGCGACGGCCCCGTCCTGGTCACCGGCGCCAGCGGCGGAGTCGGCACCGTGAGCGTTGATCTGCTCGCCGCCGCCGGTTTCGAGGTGGTCGCGTCCAGCGGCAAGGCAGACGCGAAGGACCTGCTCACCAGCCTCGGCGCGGCATCGGTGATCGGCCGGCTGCCCGAGGACCCGGACGCCAAACCGCGTCCGCTCGGCAAATCCCAGTGGGCGGCCGCGGTGGACTGTGTCGGCGGCGCGACTCTCGCCTACGTGATCAGCACGCTCGACTATGGCGCGGCCGTCGCGGCCAGCGGCAACACCGGCGGTATCGGCCTGTCCACCACGGTGCTGCCGTTCATCCTGCGCGGTGTCCACCTGATCGGCATCGACTCGGTGCAACTCCCGATGGAAATCCGGCGCCGGGTGTGGGCGAGCCTGGCCGACGACCTGAAGCCGCGCCATCTCGGCGATCTGGAACGTGGGGTGCCGGTCCGCGACGTGGCCGGCGTGCTCGCCGAGATCAAGCGCGGCGAGCGCACCGGCCGCGCGGTTGTGGACGTAGCGAACGGGTTCTGACCCCTCGGGGCGTCAACCCGCGGTCGCGTACTCCGGGCCGCCGGCCGCATCCTCCTGGAACTGCGTGCGGTAGAGCTCCTCGTAGCGCCCCCGCGCCGCCAGCAATTCGGTGTGCGTGCCGCGTTCGATCACGCGGCCGTCCTCGACCACCAGGATCGCGTCGGCGGCGCGGATGGTGGACAGCCGGTGGGCGATCACCAGCGCGGTTCGCCCGGCCAATGCTTCACCGAGCGCTTCCTGCACCGCGGCCTCAGAAGTGGAATCCAGCGACGCCGTTGCCTCGTCCAGGATCACCACCCGGGGTTGTTTGAGCAGCAGTCGCGCGATCGTCAGCCGCTGTCGCTCACCGCCGGACAGCCGGTAGCCGCGCTCACCGACCACGGTGTCCAGACCGTCCGGCAGCGATGCCACCAGCTCGGCGAGCCGTGCGCGCTGCAACGCCTCGGACAACTCGGCCTCGGCCGCCGCCGGCCTGGCGAGCAGCAGGTTGCCCCGAATGGTGTCGTGGAACAGGTGCCCGTCCTGGGTCACCATGCCGACCGTATCCTGGATCGCCTGCGCGGACAGGTCGCGCACGTCCATGCCGGACAACCGGACGGCGCCGGAGTCGACGTCGTACAGGCGCGAAACCAGTTGCGCGATGGTCGATTTGCCCGCCCCGGACGACCCCACCAGTGCGACCACCTGTCCGGGCTCGGCTCGCAGCGAAATCCCGTGCAGCACTTCGATTCCGCCGCGGGTGTCCAGCGTCGCCACCTCCTCGAGCGAGGCGAGCGACACCTTGTCGGCCGCCGGGTAGGCGAACCGGACGTCATCGAGTTCCACCGAAACCGGCCCGGCCGGAACTGCCCGCGCATCGGGCTTGTCGGTGATCAGCGGAGGTAGATCGAGCACCTCGAATACCCGCTCGAAGCTGACCATCGCGCTCATCACCTCCACCCGCGCGCTCGCCAGCGCGGTGAGCGGGCCGTAGAGCCGGGTCAGCAGCAGCGACAGCGCCACCACCGAGCCTGCGTCGAGTTGCCCACGCAGCGCGTAGAAGCCGCCGAGCCCGTAGACGACCGCCACTGCGAGCGCCGATACCAACGTGAGGGACGTGACGAACACGGTCTGCACCATCGCGGTGCGCACACCGATATCGCGGACCCGGCTGGCCCGCGAGGCGAACTCGGCGGATTCCTGCGCGGGCCGGCCGAACAGCTTGACCAGCGTCGCACCGGGCGCGGAGAACCGCTCGGTCATCTGGGTGCTCATCGCCGCGTTGTGGTCGGCCGCCTCCCGCTGAATGCCGGCCAGCCGATTTCCCATCCGGCGCGCGGGCAGCACGAAAACGGGGAGCAGCAGCAGGGCGAGCAGCGTGATCTGCCACGAAATGCCGAGCATCACGACCAGGGTCAGCACCAGCGTGACCAGGTTCGCCACCACCCCGGACAGCGTGTCGCTGAATGCTCGCTGCGCGCCGATGACGTCGTTGTTCAGCCGGCTCACCAGTGCGCCCGTGCGAGTGCGGGTGAAAAACGCGATCGGCATGCGCTGCACGTGGTCGAACACCGCGGTGCGCAGGTCGAGAATCAAACCCTCGCCGATATTCGCCGACAGAAATCTGGTGGCCAGGCCGAGCCCGGCGTCCAGCACCGCAATCAGCGCGATCAGCAGGGCCAACCGGACCACGACCGCCGACTCGGAGCCCTCGGTGATCGCGTCCACAACGCGCCCGGCCAGCACCGGAGTCGCGACGGCGAGAATCGCGCTGACCACGCTCAGCACCAGGAATCCAGCGAGCATCCGCTTGTGCGGCCGCGCGAACCCGCCGATCCGCCGCAGCGTGGCCCGCCGGAACGGCCGCCGCTCGCCCGGCGAGTTCATTCGCCGGTACATCTGGTTCCACGCCACCGATTCGATGCTCATCCCATGTCTCCCGTCGTGCCCCTCCAAGTGAAGCACTGACACCGGACGTTAAGACCTCGAGTTAACTCGAGGTCAAGCGCGCGGGCGCAGCACCGGGTCCGAGACATAAAAATGCCCCGGAGCGCGTGCTCCGGGGCATTGCTGCAGTTGGCTCAGCTACCGAACGGCAGGGTGCCCGGCGTGATGTAGTAGCCGCTGCTTCCCGCGGAGAGGTTTCCCCACGTCCCCAGGATCCAGTTGAGCGCGTTCGTAATCATGAACAACCCTTTCGCTTCGGCGCACCAAGTCCCCTTCGGCAACAGCGCTGGTCACGCAGGGAGAGCGCTGCCGGTGCGCGCACACTCGATCCACGGTACCCCCATCGACAAACCGTGCCCGACGTTCGGGGGCAGGCGCAGAATGGTCTGATGAGCAATCTCGAAGCCACGGCAGGTGTCGTCACCTGCCCGAAATCCGCCGAACCCGAGCAGCCCGATGCTCCGGTCGAGGTGCTCACCCCGCGCAGCGTCCCCCTCGGCGGGCTGCGAGCGATGCCGGTGCGACGCACCCTCCCGCAGCGAAAGCGGTCGCTGATCGGGGCTTGGTGCTTCGCCGACCACTATGGACCCGACGACGTCGCCGAAACCGGCGGAATGGTCGTTGCGCCGCACCCGCACACCGGATTACAAACCGTCAGTTGGCTTTTCGATGGTGAGATCGAACACCGGGACAGCACCGGCGTGCACGCGATGGTGCGTCCCGGCGAGCTGAACCTGATGACCGCGGGGCACGGCATCGCGCATTCGGAGGTTTCCACACCGCGCACCACGACCTTGCACGGAGCGCAGCTCTGGCTCGCGCTGCCGGACGATGCACGCGACATGGCCCCCGGGTTCGCGCACTACGCCCCGACGCCCTTCGACGTACCCGGCGCACGACTGAATGTGTTTCTGGGCACACTTGCCGGGGACACCTCGCCGGTGCACACGTTCAGCCCGCTGCTCGGCGCCGAGATCACCGTCGAGCCCGGTGCGAAAGTCACGCTGGACGTCGATGAGCACTTCGAGCACGGTGTGCTCATCGACACCGGAGCGCTGCTGCTGCACGGCACGCGGCTCGACCGCGCCGAGCTCGGCTACCTCGCGCCGGGCCGGAACCAGCTGATCCTGCACAACCCGACCGCAGCGCCGACCCGCCTGCTGCTGCTCGGCGGCGCACCGTTCGGCGAACAGATCATCATGTGGTGGAACTTCGTCGGCCGCACCACCGAGGAGATCAACGCCTACCGCCGCCAGTGGCAGGCCGAAATCGGTGGCGGGGCCGGTACACCCGACGGGACGCGATTCGGGAAGGTGCCCGGGTATCGCGGCGGCCCGATTCCCGCGCCGGTGCTGCCAAACGTGTCGCTCAAGCCGAGAGGCTGACCGACAGCCCACACTGTGGGGGTGCTGCACCTGCGCATCCTGTCTCCGGCGGCGCTGACCGAGGCCGTGGTCGATGTCCTCGACTCCGATCCGGCGGTCAGCGGCCTCGCGGTCATGCGCGGCGCAGCGCTGCGGCCACCCGGCGACGTCGTCATGGCCGACATCGCCCGCGAGGGCGCCAACGACATCGTGGAGCGGCTGCGCGCGACCAAGGTGCATCGCGAGGGCAGCATTGAAATAGATCCGGTGCCCACCTTCATGTCGCAGGCCGGCTTCGACGCCGAGGTGCGCACTCCGGGCAGCAGCGCGGACGCCGTTGTGTGGGCGGAGGTGGCGCAGCGCTCCTACGACGAGAGCGAGCTCAACTGGACCTTCCTGAGTTTCCTGACGCTGGCCACGATCATCGCGAGCATCGCCATTATCGCCGATTCACAGATCCTGGTGATCGGCGCGATGGTGCTCGGGCCGGAGTTCGGCCCGATCGCCGCGCTCGGCGTCGCGCTTGTCAGACGTCGGTTCGTGCTGTTCGGGCTCGCGGCGCGCACCCTGGTAATCGGCTTCGTCGTCGCGATCGTGACAACCACACTGATTGCTCTGGTCTGGCGCGCGCTCGGCTGGATCACCATCGACGACGTGACCGGGCCCAGGCCGGAAACCGACTTCATCTACTCCCCGGACAAGTGGTCGTTCATCGTCGCCGTGATCGCCGCCGCGGCCGGGGTGTTGTCCCTGACCTCGGCGCGGGTGAGCGGGCTATCCGGTGTGTTCATCTCGGTCACCACCGTGCCCGCGGCGGGCAACATCGCGCTCGGCACGGCGTTCGGCGCCGGCAGCGAGGTGTGGGGCAGCATGGCCCAGCTCGCCCTGAATCTGTCCGGGATGGCGATCGCCGGCTGGGCCACGCTCGCCGTGCAGAACGCCGTGTGGTCGCGGGTGTCCCCGCGCCGTCCGCGGGCCATGACCAGGCCGTATCGGATGCTCTAGGCTGCGATTGTGACCTCGGGGCGCTCGGCAAGTCCCGCGAGCTTTGCCTCGGAACGCGTGCTGCGCACTCCGCTCCCGGTCGACCTCGCGGCCACCCTCGCGCCGCTGCGCCGCGGCCGCGGCGATCCATGCCACCGCACCACCACCGACGGCGCGACCTGGCGTACCTCCCGGATGCCGACCGGACCGGTGACCTACCGGTTGCGCCAGTGCGGCCGGCACGAGGTGCATGCGCAGGCCTGGGGCCGGGGCGCCGCCGAGTTCCTCGACGAGCTACCCGTCATGTTGTGCCTCGACGAGCGGCTCGACGATTTCGCGCCCGAACATCCGAAGATCGTCGAGGCGCACCGGCGCCACCCCGACCTGCGCATGCTGCGCACCGGCCGGGTCTTCGAGGCGCTGGTGCCCGCGATCCTCGAACAGAAGGTGCACGGTATCGCGGCACGCGCCTCGTGGCGGCGACTGGTCGGGCGCTTCGGCGAGCCCGCGCCCGGCCCGGCTCCCGAGAGCATGCGCGTGCCGCCGAGCCCCGAGACGTGGCGGCACGTCCCGTCGTGGGAGTTTCATCGCGCCAACGTCGATCCGCGCCGCGCCCGCACCATCGTCACCGCGGCCCGGGTCGCAGGCCGGCTCGAGGAAGGCGCCCGGCTGACCCCGGGCGAGGCCCAGCGCCGACTGCGCACCGTGCCCGGCATTGGAGTGTGGACCGCCGCCGAGGTGGCGCAGCGCGCATTCGGGGACGCGGATGCGTTGTCGGTCGGCGACTTTCATCTGGCGTCGATGGTCGGCTGGACACTGCTCGGCAACCCGCTCGACGACGACGCGATGGTCGAGTATCTCGAGCCGCTGCGCCCGCATCGGTATCGCGCGGTCCGGCTGCTCGAGGTGAGCGGGCAGGTGGTGCTGCCGAAGTTCGGCCCCAGAACGCCGGTCACCGACCATCGGCAGCACTAGCCGGCTCAGTCGCGCGGGCCACCCGCAACGTAGATAACCTGCCCGGAGACGAAGCCCGCACCCTCGCTGACCAGGAACGACGCGGTGTGCGCGATGTCGTCGGGCTCGCCGGCCCGAGCGACCGGCGTGGCCGCCGCGTTGGCCGCGATGAAATCGTCGAAGCTCATTCCGACGCGCTCGGCGGTCGCCTTGGTCATATCGGTGACGATGAAACCGGGCGCGATCGCGTTCGCCGTGACGCCGAACTTGCCGAGCTCGATGGCCAGCGTCTTGGTGAAGCCCTGCATGCCTGCCTTCGCCGCCGAATAGTTCACCTGGCCACGGTTGCCCTGCGCCGACACGCTCGACAGGTTGACAATGCGGCCCCACTTCGCGTCGACCATGTACTTCTGGGCGGCACGGGTGAGCAGAAACGCGCCCCGCAAGTGCACGTTCATCACGGCATCCCAGTCCGACACCGGCATCTTGAACAGCAGGTTGTCCCGGGTGATACCGGCATTGTTGATCACGACGGTCGGGCCACCGAGTTCCTCGGCGAGCCGGTTGATCGCGGCTTCCACCGACGCCTCGTCGGAGACGTCCGCGCCCAGCGCCACGGCCGAGCCACCGGCCGCCTTGATGGTGTCGACGGTGGTGCCACAGGCACCCTCGTCGAGGTCGAGGACGCCGACCGCGAGTCCGTCGGCGGCCAGCCGGGTGGCAATTGCCGCTCCGATTCCCCTGGCCGCACCCGAGACCACGGCCACCCTCGGCGTCGATTCGGTCATGTCTGCTCCTGTTCTGCTCGGCGATGTTCTCGACCGACAATACGAGCAGCCGTTACGGGGCCGACGAGCTACGCCACCACCAGCCGACCGATCGCACGCAGCGGCAGATGCAACCACGTCGGCCGGTTGCGCGCCTCGTAGGCCGCTTCGTACACCGCTTTGTCGAGTTCGTACGCCCGCAGCAGCGCGGACTGCTCGCGCGGGTCGGTGCCCGCCACCGCGGCATAGCCGTCGCAGAATGCGGAACTGTTTCGCGAAACCCATTCCTGGGCCCGGTATTTGCGCTGCGACTCGCCGGGCAGGCCGTCGCCGAGCGGCTGATGCCCCGCGTAGTCGAAGGACCGGAGCATGCCGGCCACATCGCGCAGCGGGCTGTCCGGCAGCCGGCGCTCCACGACCGGTTTGAGCGGCTCACCCTCGAAGTCGATCAACAGCCAGTGATCCGGGGCGCGCAGCACCTGCCCGAGGTGCAGGTCACCGTGGATGCGCTGGACCGGGGTCGGCCCGCTCTTGGCGGCCTCCTCGTACACCGCGAGCACCGCGTCCCGATGTTCGGCGAGTTCGGGCACCACCCGGGTGGCCACGTCGAGATTGCGGCGGAGCGTGTCGAGGACCGACGACGTCAACGGCTGTTCGGCGGCACCGAGCGCACGCGCAAGGTCGGCGTGTACGTGCGCCACCGCCGCGCCGAGGCGCTCCGCTTCGGCGGCGAAATCGGTGCCGACCTCGGCGGCGTGCAGATCGGCCTCGGCGAACAGGTCGCGAACGCTGGTCAACGCGAGCCGCCAGCCGTCCGAGGCGTTGCCGACGAACTCCTGTGCCATCGCCAACGTGGTCGTGACGCCCTCCAGGTCCGCCTCGACCCAGCCACGCAACGGTGCCACGTAGGGGCAGTCGAGTTCGCCGAGTGCGTGGTGCAACTCGACGTCGGGGTTGATCCCGATCGAGATCTGCCGGAAGAACTTCACCAGCAGGTTGTCACCGAAAACCACGGTGGTATTGGATTGTTCGGCGCTCAGCATACGGCCGTGCGCGGCGGGGTCGACCGCCGTGCCCGCGAGACCATGGAACCGCAGCGGGCCGACCGACTCGGCCCCCGCGAGGGCACGCACGTACCGCGCGATGATCCGCTCGTCGCGCAGTCCGTCGTAGACGACCGTGCGCGGCGATACCGACAACGCATGCTCGGCGAAGTCGTCGGCAGGTCCGGGCCGGTACCCGATCGGCAGCTGGAAGGACAACGGATCCGTGTCCCGGAATGCTACCTCGATCACGAGATGATCTGCGGCCATGCCGCTTTCGCGCAGCATCGGTACGCGCTGCAGCAGGTCGACGCGCACGATCGGGTGGTTCTTCGCGGAGAACCAGCGCTGCGCGGGCAGCCACGCCGCGATCTGTTGGGCCAGCGCGGCGTCATCGGGCAATGGCAGGTCGGCGGCGGTCACGGCTGCACCGCCGCCTCGGCCTCGCTGCTCGCCGGTTGCCCGGTGGCCATCCCCTCGTCGGCCGGATCGGGTTGCAGCGCAAACCAATAGAAGCCGTGCCCGGGCAATGTGATCATGTATTCGGGGCCGGTGATCTTCGGAAACGGGATGGACCCGGTGAGCTCGACCGGGATCCGGCCGTGGAACAGGTCCAAGTCGAGGATCACCGCCTGCGGGAACCGGGAGAGGTTGTTCACGCACAGGATGACCTCGCTGAACCGGCGGTCCTGGTTCGGCCGCTCCAACTCGCGCAGATAGGTCAGCACCGACGGATTGTCGTTGCCGAGCTCGGTGAACGTACCGAGCCCGAACGCCGGATGTTGCTTGCGTACCTGGATCATTCGGCGGGTCCAGTGCAACAGCGTGTTCGTCGAGTTCATCTGTGCTTCGACGTTGACAGCCTGATAGCCGTAGGTCGGATCCATGATGACCGGCAGGTACATCCGCGCGGGATCGGCACGGGAGAAGCCCGCGTTGCGGTCCGGCGTCCACTGCATAGGCGTCCGTACCGAGTCACGGTCGCCGAGCCAGATGTTGTCGCCCATGCCGATCTCGTCGCCGTAGTAGAGCATCGGCGAACCCGGCAAACTCAGCAGCAGCGCGGTGAACAGTTCGAGCTGGTTGCGGTCGTTCTCCAGCAGCGGCGCGAGTCTGCGGCGGATGCCGATGTTGGCCTTCATCCGCGGGTCTTTCGCGTACTCGGCGTACATGTAGTCGCGTTCGTCGTCGGTGACCATTTCGAGGGTGAGCTCGTCGTGGTTGCGCAGGAAAATGCCCCACTGTGCGGATGACGGGATGGCCGGGGTCTGGGCCAGGATTTCCGAGATCGGAATACGATTCTGTCGCCGCACCGCCATGAAAATGCGTGGCATCAGCGGGAAGTGGAACGCCATATGGCATTCATCGCCCTGCTCGGGTTCGCCGAAGTACTCGACGACGTCGGCGGGCCACTGGTTGGCCTCGGCAAGCAGCACTCGGCCCGGGAACTCGTCGTCGACCACTTTGCGGCATTGCTTGAGGAAGGCGTGCGTCTCGGCCAGGTTCTCGCAGTTGGTGCCCTCCCGCTCGAACAGGTATGGCACCGCGTCCAGGCGGAAGCCGTCGATACCGAGATCGAGCCAGAAGCGCAGCACGTCGATCATCGCTTCCTGGACTTCGGGATTGTCGTAGTTCAGGTCCGGCTGATGGGAGAAGAAGCGGTGCCAGTAGTACTGCCCGCGGACCGGATCCCAGGTCCAGTTGGATACCTCGGTGTCAACGAAGATGATCCGCGCGTCGGCGTAGCCCTCGTCGGTGTCGGCCCAGACGTAGTAGTCCCCGTACGGGCCGTCCGGGTCGGCGCGGGATTCGAGGAACCACTGATGGGTGTCCGAGGTGTGATTCATGACGAGATCGGTGATGATCCGGATACCGCGGCGGTGCGCTTCGTCGAGCAGCACCACGAAATCGTCGATAGTGCCGAAATCGGGCAGGATCGCACGGAAGTCGCGAATGTCGTAGCCGCCGTCGCGCAGCGGCGAATCGTAGAACGGCGGCAGCCACAGGCAGTCGACGCCGAGCCACGAGAGGTAGTCGAGGCGATCGGTCAGACCGCGCAGGTCACCGTTGCCGTTGTTGTCACCGTCGCTGAACGCCCGGACGAGCACCTCGTAGAAGACGGCCTTCTTGAACCATTGCGAATCCACCTGCAGCGGCTGCGCATGGTGGAAATCCGCCGCGTCGACCTCGACCAGATGCCCGTCGGGGGTGTGCTCGGCGACAGGTGTCGTACCGGCTCGTGCATCTTCGGGGGCCATGCACACCTCGGGGATTCGCTCGACGACGGTTCCAGCCCGACCCTAGCGAAAGTTCGCGATGTTGCCCGGCGGAGCGCTCAGACCAGTGCCTGCTCCCGGCGGATCCGCCAGCGCACGTACGCCATCTGCGGACGCCCGACGTTACGGATGAACCGGGGGAGGAATCGATTGACGAAGCCGACGAAAAGAAACAGATGCTCGAAGCGGCGCTGATCGGCGGCACTCCACTCCACACCCATGTGCTCGCGGAAGTGCGGTGCCAGGAACCCCGTCGTCAGGAACTGCAGCAGCCCCCCGAGTGGCAGTCGCAGGAACCACGGGATCATCCGCAGGTGCAGCAGGTCGTCGATGTAGGCGCGGACCTCCTCGTCGATGCTCACCCGGGTGCACGCCTCGGTCCAATACGCGTCGAACTCCGCGCGCGTTTTCGGCCACATGTCCTCGTGGACCTGCAGCGTGGTGCCGAGCGACGCGGATGCCTGGTAGAAGCTCTCGGCCTGCTCCGGGCTCATCTTCCCGTTCAGCAGTTGGTAGCCGTCCTCGAACCCGACGTACAGACACGCGGCGACCCACAGCTGCACGTTCCGATCGAAGGCGTTGTATTTCACCTTCGCGCCCGGCTTGGATCGCACCTGCCGATGCGCCCTGTTGACCGCCTCACGCATGGCCAGCTTCTCCTCGTCGGTACCGAGGATGGCCACGGCCAGATACGACGCGGTGGTGCGCAACCGCTTCCACGGATGCACCATCAGCGCGCCGGATTCGACCGGGCTCTCGATCACACCGCGCCCGACCTCGGGCCAGCTCATCTGCATGGCCACATTCGCCGCGGAGGCGGAGAGGCCCCAGAAATCGAGGGCATCGGCCAATCGCGGTGGCCTCTTCGACGTGGGACGATGAACGCCCGGGATGGCGATCCGGATCCGGTCGTTCGGCAGCGGCTGCGCCGGGCCCACCGTGGATCGCACCACTCCGAGGGGGCGCGATCGCTCGGGCGCGGGATCTTCCGCTACGTATGAATCACTTTGTGGGTCATCGTAGTTCGGCTCCCAAGGCTGAGCGTTCATAGCCGGGTTGATCCTTCCTCGCTCGGTCTGGAGATTTCAACTGACGTCGCCTGCACGCTCTCACGCAGATGTGATCCTCGTCAACACTATGTTAGTGCGTATTCGGATTTTGAGCATTGGTCCGACGTGAGCTTTTTCGTGGTTCGATGTGCATCGAAATTGCCACTGTACTGGGAGAGATTCGGGCGATCGTACCTAGGGTGGAAACATTAAGTTAGTTTCCGTTCCGCGCTTCTGTCCGACTGCCTTCAATCGCGCTACACCAGAGGCTTGCCACGCTCCTGCCGCAGCCGCATCTCCCGCAGGTAGTCGTCGTACGGGTACAGCCGCCCGCTTTCGGGCAGCCGAGTGAGGATGCGGCCGAGCGTGCGCATGACGATCTCGAAAGCACGCTGCCGGCGAGGGCTCCACGTCAGGTCGAGTTCGTCGCGAAAATGCTGCGGGAGAAAGCCGGTCGCAAAGAATCGATTCACTCGGCGCAAAGCGAGTCTGCGCAGACGGCTGTGTGGACCCAGATCGACGACTTGGGTGAGCAGGTAGGTCTTCACCTCGTCGTCGAGGCTGATTTCGCTCAGCTTGGAGTCCCAGTAGGCCTCGAAGGCGGCGCGGTCGGCCGGCCACATCTCGGGCCGCATCTGCAGTGTGGTGCCGAACCGGGCGGACTCGCGATAGAGATCATCGGCCGTTTCCTCGTCGAGGTCGCCGAAGAACAGGACCAGGTAGTCACGCACACCGCGGTAGATGCATGCCGCTACCCACAGCTGCAGTTCCGGGTCGAAAGCGTTGTAGGAGACGCGACTGCCGGGATCCGATCGCACCGGACGATGCGATGTGTTCGTTGCCGCACGATAGGCCGCGCGATCGTCCTCGGTGCCGATCATCGCGACCGCCAGATACGTCAGCGTCGTGCGCGCTCGCTTGTTCGGATGCCGGTCGTAGCGACCCCGTTCGACAATGCTCTCGACGACGCCACGGCCGACGGCGGGGTTGCTCAGCTGCATGATCACGTTGGCGTTGCCACCGAGCATTGCACCCGGCCCCACCATGTACTGCCGTCGACGAGCGATCCCGGCATCGGGATCCGGCTCCGTTTGCGCGTCCCACGCCGGTGCGGATCGAATCGGGTACCCCACCATCCACCTCCTGAGTCAGTGAGAGAAATACTGACTCATTCTCTCACCGGAGATTGGGATGATCAACCCCAACACGACGACGTCAGTGCATGACTTCCGCACCCACGGCGGCGCCCTCGCCCTCCGGACCGGTCGCGGCGGGCTTCTTGCGCGGCAGGAAGGAGGCCGGGATCAGCGTCAGGACGATCAACACCACCGCGACGATGAACGTGTGCCCGAACGCCTCGGCCGCCTGCTCGAGCCCCACATCGATGGCACCGGGCGGCAGCGTCGCCGCGACCGACGGGTCGGTCTGCGATGCGATCGCCGGGCCGGCGAACTCCTGTTTGAGCAGGAGGTTGGTCAGTACCACCGACATCGTCGCGGTGCCGATCGAGCCGCCCGTCTGGTTGACGATGTTCATCAGCGTCGACCCGCGCGCAACCTGGGCGTGCGTGAGCGTCTGCAGCGCGGCCGTCATCGTCGGCATCATCGTGCAACCCATGCCGAGCCCCATCACGAACAGCACCGAACACAGCAACGGATACGGCGTCGTGGCACCGACCTGGGTGAGCGCGGCGAGCGCCACGCCGATCACGCTGACGCCGGTAAGCACGATCTTGCCCGGACCGATCTTGTCGACGAGCCGGCCCGCGATCGGCATCGTGATCATCGCGCCCAGACCCTGCGGGGCCATCAGCAGACCCGCCGCCAGGGTGGTTTCGCCGCGCACCTGCAGGAAGTAGCTCGGGATCAGCAGCGCCGCGCCGAAGAACGCGATCGCGAACAGAATCATCGTGCCGACCGCAGCGGCGAGATTCCGGTTGCGGAACAGGTGCAGATCGATCAGCGGATGCTCGGTGCGCAGCGCATGCGGCACGAAGGACGCCAGCAAAATCACGCCGATCACCATCGGGATCAGGACCCGCGCGGATGCCACTGTCCCCACCTCGGGCATCGAGGAAACGCCGAATAGCAACAGGGCCAGGCCCGGCGAGAGCAACAGCATGCCGAGGAAGTCGAACTTCTCCGACGGCACCGGTGCGTCCCTGTCCAGCACGATGAACGCGAGCGTGAACGCGACAATGCCGATCGGCACGTTGATGAGAAAAATCCAGTGCCAGCTCGCCGCCTCGATCAGCCAGCCACCCAGGATCGGACCGCAGATCGGGCCGAGCAGCATCGGCACACCGAGCACGGCCATGACACGGCCGATCCGCTGCGGGCCCGCGGCGCGCGTCATGATCGTCATGCCGAGCGGCATCAGCATGCCGCCGCCGAGGCCCTGCAGGATTCGGAAGCCGATCAGCGACGGCGCACTCCAGGCGAAACTGCACAGCACCGAGCCGAGCACGAACAACGTCAGCGCCGTCAAATACAAGCGTTTGGTACCGAACCGGTCCGCGGCCCATCCGGTCAGCGGGATCACGGTCGCGAGCGCGAGGGTGTAGCCCGTCATGCTCCACGCGGCGATCGCGTAGGTGACGTCGAACTCCTCTTGGAAAGTGGGGATTGCGACGCTCACGACGGTCATGTCCAGAATCGACATGATCGCGCCGATCACGACGACGCCCGCAATGCGCAGAACGCGTGGATCGAGCTTGTCCGGCGGCGTATCTTGATCGCCGACGGTGACCGCGGACGAGGCAGCCTTGTCCGCGGCAGGATCGGTACTCGAGGTCATTACCCAACAATCCCAGTCTCGTGGCGTATGACCAAACCCTTTTTTGGTGTGCGACGCCCGCTACACGAGGGGTCGTCCGGACGCGATCCGGCGGCGCATGTCCCAGAGGTAGACGTTGTTCGGGAAGTTGCGGACGGGACGGGGCAGCAACATGGTCACCCGGGCTCCCGCCGTGACAATCCGATCGAACCTGCGCTGCTGCGCGGGCGTCCATCGGTAGTGCATCTGCTCGCGGAACTCCGGCGGCAGAAAGCCGACGGTGACGAACTTGTTGATCGGGCCGAACACGGTGCTGATCGGCTTCGGCAGGAACGCGACCGTGGCGACCTTGTCCAGATACGCGCGAACCGTGTCGTCGACCTCGATCTGCTCGACGCCTTCCTTCCAGTACCGCGCGAACGCGTCCCGGTCGGCGGGCCACATCGCGTCGGGCACCTGCAGCGTGGTGGCCAGCCGAGCCGACTCCTGATAGATGGTGTCCCGGCTCGCCTCGGAGGCATCGGGAAACAGGATCGCGACGAGGTCCTCGATGCCCTTGTACAGGCAGGCGGCCACCCAGAGCTGAAGGTCGCGATCGAAGGCGTTGTACTGCACCGGACTTCGTGGCGTCGATCGAACCTGCCGATGCTGACCGTCCACCGCGGCGCGGTAGGCCGCCCGCTCCGCCTCGGTGCCCTCCATCGCGACGGCGAGGTAGGTGACGGTGGTACGCAACCGCTTGACCGGGTGCCGAAAGACCTGCCCGCTCTCCACCGTGCTTTCCGCGACGCCGTGCCCGACGGGCAGCCGGGACAGTTGCATGATCACGTTCGCGGCCCCGGCGATCAGGCCGAAGCCCGCTCCGAGATCCTGAACCCGCACGGTGCGGTCACCGGCCATCGTCGACCACCTTGTCATCGAAGAACCGTCCGTCGAAGGATACCGAGAAATGCTGCGCCCCAGTGGGGTCGACGTGCAATTGCGCGTCAGAACCACCTTTCGGCCGGACGGGTCGCGTTAGCCCATCCGAGGCCGAACTGTCACCCTACGCGCCCCAATCGTGACCGATTTGTGCAAAACCTGGTTTTGATCCGCTGTTGCGGGGTAAGCCTGTTGTATGCATACCGTGGCGGGACCTCCGGGCCCCCGGTACAAGTTCTCACTCCTCGGTACCGATTGGGTGGAGTGGGTACTAATCGGAGTAATCAGTGGAGTTTCGGCGGTGGGCGTGGCCGCACTCGGCGGATCGATTCTCGCAGCGGTGTTGACCGCGATACTGGTGGTCGGCGTCGCAGCGATGGTGATCGCGCTGCTCTAATGTCGCGCGGACGCTAGGCACCGACGACATCGACTACGACCTTGCCACGCGCGTGGCCGGCCTCTAGATAGCTGATCGCCTCGGGAATCTCGGCGAACGAATAGTGCCTGTCGATACTCGGACGCAAGGCCCCCGCTTCGACAAATGTGTTCAGCTCGGCGAGGTTCCGGCCGGTCACCTGCACGTTGACCTGCTTGATTCGCTTGCCGCCGCGCACGACAACGCCGACAAGCATTCCCACCGAGGTGAACCCGGTGACCGCGGCCCTACCGGACTGTCCGAGCGCGCGGCGAAGATCGCCGACCCTACGATTCCCGATCGTGTCGAGAACGAGATCGTAGGTCTGCCCCGTGCGCGTGAAATCCTCTGCGGTGTAATCGATTACGTGATCCGCTCCAAACGTGCGGACCAAGTCCAGATTCGGCGTGCTGGTCACGGCCGTTACTTCTGCGCCGGCGGCCTTGGCAAGTTGGATGCCGAAATGCCCGACTCCGCCCGACCCGCCGTTGACCAGCACGGATCGGCCCGCTTCGAGGCGGCCGTGGTAGTCGAGGCCCCGCAACGCGGTCGTGGCAGCAATCGGCAGCGCAGCGGCCTCCGCGTCGGACAAGCCTGCCGGTATCGGCGCCAAAGCCCCGAGCGGGACGCGGGCGTACTCGGCGAAGCCACCGAAGCCGCTGCCGAACAGACATGCGTACACCGCATCGCCGGGTGCCACCGTGGTGACACCGGGCCCCACCGACTCGACCCGACCCGCGATGTCAGCGCCGAGAACGGTCGCCTTGGGCCTGATCGGGCCCAATGTCGCGCGGGAAAAGACGGGCTTGCCACGCAGGCAATGCCAATCCGCGGGGTTGACCGATATCGAGCGCACCTTCACGAGCACCTCGTCCGTACCGGGTTCGGGGACGTCGACCTCGGAAAGCTCGAGCACGTCGGGTCCCCCGTAGGTGCGCGATACGAATGCCTTCACTGTCGCCGGCCAAGAGACCCGTTGATCGACGACATTCGCCGGTTCAGCGGCGGAACAGCTTGTTGCCGAGCCAGACGATCGGGTCGTAGCGGTGCCCCGCGACCCGTTCCTTCATCGGAATCAGCGCGTTGTCGGTGATCTTGATGTGCTCGGGGCACACGTCCGTGCAGCACTTGGTGATGTTGCACAGCCCGAGCCCGAAGTCGTCCTGGGTGGCATCACGGCGGTCGGCCGCGTCGAGGGGATGCATCTCGAGTTCGGCGACACGCATCAGATAGCGCGGGCCCGCGAACGACTCCTTGTTCTCCTCGTGGTCACGCACCACGTGACAGGTGTTCTGACACAGGAAGCATTCGATGCACTTGCGGAACTCCTGCGAGCGCTCCACGTCGACCTGCTGCATCCGGTACTCGCCGGCCTTCAAGCCGGGTGGTGGTGTGAACGAAGGGATTTCGCGGGCCTTGGTGTAGTTGTAGGACACATCGGTGACCAGATCCTTGATCACCGGGAAGGTCCGCAGCGGCGTCACCGTGATCACCTCGGCCTCGGTGAACGTCGACATCCGGGTCATGCACAACAACCGGGGCTTGCCGTTGATCTCCGCGGAGCAGGAACCGCATTTGCCTGCCTTGCAGTTCCAGCGGACCGCGAGGTCGGGGGTCTGGGTCGCCTGCAGGCGGTGGATGATGTCGAGCACCACCTCGCCCTCGTTGACCTCGACGGTGTAGTCCTGCAGATCCCCGTCGGAATCGTCGCCGCGCCAGACGCGGAACTTGGCGTCATAGCTCATGGCTGCCCCTTCCCGTCTCGCGAGTTCTCCGGATGGTTCACCAGTTCGTCAGCGGTGTAATACTTTTCGACCTCGGACAAATCGAACAGCGCGAGCAGGTCGTCGCGCATCGGCAGCTGATCCTTCGGGGTGACGGTGACGGTCGGCAGCGGGTTGTCGCTACTTTCGCCACCGTCTTCGATCTCGCACACCAGCAACCTGTTTCGCCAGTCGGCCTGCATCGACGGATAGTCGTCGCGGGTGTGCCCGCCGCGGCTCTCGGTGCGCAGCAGTGCTGCCTTGGCGACGCATTCGCTGACCAGCAGCATGTTGCGCAAGTCCAAAGCGAGGTGCCAGCCGGGGTTGAACTGGCGGTGCCCTTCGACGGTCACCTTCGTCATTCGTCGCCCCAGCTCGGCGAGCCGGTCGACCGCCTGGGCAACCTCCTCGTCCTTGCGGATGATGCCGACCAGATCGTTCATCGACTGCTGGAGCTCGGTGTGCAGCGTGTACGGGTTCTCCGCACCGTCCACCGGGTCGAACGGCGCGAGCGCCGACTGTGCGGCAGCGTCGATGTCGGATTGCGCGACTGCCGGGCGATGTGACAGCGAACCAACGTACTCGGCGGCGCCCAGCCCTGCGCGGCGGCCGAACACCAGCAGGTCCGACAGCGAATTGCCGCCGAGCCGGTTGGATCCGTGCATGCCGCCCGAGCACTCGCCGGCCGCGAACAGTCCGGGCACGGTCGCGGCACCGCTGTCGGGGTCGACTTCGATACCACCCATCACGTAGTGACAGGTGGGGCCGACTTCCATTGCCTCTTTGGTGATGTCGACGTCGGCGAGTTCCTTGAACTGATGGTGCATCGAGGGCAACCGGCGCATGATCTCGTCCGCAGGCAGCCGCGATGCGATATCGAGGAAAACCCCGCCGTGTGGAGTTCCCCTGCCCGCCTTGACTTCCGAGTTGATCGCGCGGGCGACCTCATCCCGCGGCAGCAGATCAGGGGTGCGGCGTGCGCTGTCGTTGTCCTTCAGCCACGCGTCCGCCTCCTCCTCGGATTCGGCGTACTGCCCTTTGAATACCGGGGGGATGTAGCTGAACATGAAGCGTTCGCCGTCGGTGTTCTTCAACACGCCACCGTCGCCGCGCACACCCTCGGTGACCAGGATTCCCTTGACGCTGGGCGGCCACACCATCCCGGTGGGATGGAACTGCACGAACTCCATGTTGATCAGCGACGCTCCGGCACGAAGCGCGAGTGCGTGCCCGTCGCCGGTGTACTCCCACGAGTTCGAGGTGACCTTGAACGACTTGCCGATACCGCCGGTCGCCAGCACCACCGCGGGCGCCTCGAACAGGATGAACCGGCCGGACTCGCGCCAATAGCCGAACGCCCCCGAGATCGCCCCGTCCTGCTTGGTCAACTCGGTGATCGTGCACTCCGCGAAAACCTTGATCCGCGCCTCGTAGTCGCCCGTCTCCGCGAAGTCCTCCTGCTGCAGCGAGACGATCTTCTGCTGCATGGTGCGAATCAGTTCCAGTCCGGTCCGGTCACCGACGTGCGCGAGCCGCGGGTAGGTGTGGCCACCGAAGTTGCGCTGGCTGATCCGGCCGTCCTTGGTCCGGTCGAACAGCGCGCCATAGGTTTCCAGCTCCCACACGCGGTCCGGCGCCTCGCGCGCGTGCAGCTCGGCCATCCGCCAGTTGTTCAGGAATTTGCCGCCACGCATCGTGTCCTTGAAATGCGTCTGCCAGTTGTCCTTCGAGTTCGCGTTGCCCATCGCGGCAGCGCAGCCGCCCTCGGCCATCACCGTGTGTGCCTTGCCGAACAGGGACTTGCACACCACCGCCACGCGGTAGCCGCGTTCGCGCGCCTCGATGACGGCGCGCAGCCCCGCACCGCCAGCGCCGATCACGACAACGTCGTACTCGAGCCGTTCCACATCGGTCATGGATTTCCTCGAAGCTCCTCGGTTCGGCCGGGGGCACGCATTCGGCGCACCACGGCGGGCGGGCGGGGCTGGTTAGCCGATGAAACGAAGATCGGAGATCGTGTCGCTGGCCACCAGCATGACGTAGAAGTCGGTCAGGATCAGCGTGCCGAGCGTGATCCAGGCCAGCTGCATATGCCGGGTGTTCAGCTTCGAGATCTGCGTCCACATCCAGTAGCGCACCGGGTGCGCGGAGAAGTGTTTGAGCCGGCCACCGGCCACGTGCCGACACGAGTGACACGACACGGTGTATGCCCACAGCAGGACCACGTTCACGACGAGCACGATGTTGCCGAGCCCGAAGCCGAACCCGCCGCCCTTGCCGTGGAACGCCATTACCGCGTCGTAGGTGTTGATCAACGACACGATGACTGCCGCATAGAAGAAGTAGCGGTGCACGTTCTGCACGATCAGCGGCAGCCGCGTCTCACCGGTGTAGCGCGCATGCGGTTCCGAGACAGCGCATGCCGGCGGCGAGAACCACACCGACCGGTAGTAGGCGCGTCGGTAGTAGTAGCAGGTCAGCCGGAAGCCGAGCAGGAACGGCAGGACGACGAAGCCGAGCGGTATCCACATCGGCAGCTCGGGGAACGGCGTGCCGAAATGGCTCGAACCTGGCACACACGACTCACTCAGGCACGGCGAATAGAACGGAGTGAGGTAGTGGTAGTCGTCCACCCAGTACGCCGTGCGCACGAACGATCGCACCGTCGCGTAGATGAGGAAAACCGCCAACCCGAGATCGGTGAGCAGCGGCGCGATCCACCAACGATCGGTCCGCAAAGTGCGGGCAGAAATCTTTGCCCGCGTTGGTGATTGAGTTCCTGTTCCGCTCTGGTTCGACGTGCTCGGGGGCGCGCTCACTTGGTCCGCTCGCGAGAGTGGAAACCAAGTCCTTCGTCTTGCGCGCCCATCCAGGCGGCCTCGTCGGAGCGGCTGTCCGGGACATAGACGACCTCACGCTCGCGGGCCGGCACGACCGGCGGCGGCGCTTGTTCCAGTTCGCCGGCATCGATGTCCAGACGCTCCACGTCGTTGGCGAGACGGCGGATGGGGAATGCGTCGCCGTACTTCGATTGCAGCGACGCCAAGCAGTGTCTGAGCTGACCGATCGAATCCCGTAGGTCGGCAAAATCGGTGGTTGACATCCGTAGCACCTCCGGACGGGGCTGTGTGACTAAGAGCACACTACATAAACTTTGTGGTACTAGCCGCATGTTTTTGCAAACGAATTTTCTGGAAGTTAGCTACTGCCCCCGAGATCCATCACCCGCTCGGCCAGCCGGCGCCATGGCCCCTGCAGTTCCGGCTCGGGCACGGTCGCGGACAGCTCGCCTGCGTCGAGCCGGTAGACGAACCGGTCCGCCCCTGGCCCGGGCGGATCCAGGTCGGGCGGGTGGTTCCACGGACAGTCGTCCACCAGCCGGCACAGCTCATCGGCATGATCGGGCTGATCATCGAGCTGCACGGCCCACGTGCGGATGATTCCGGCCAGGCCACCGCTGCGGGACACGGCTACGCGCATGTGCTCGTTCTACGCCACCAATACCCCCGCTGTCAGGGTTGCAGGGGCACGCCGATGGTTTCCCAACCGCCACGGACGGCGCGCACCTCGGCGGACTCCGCCCCATAGAGCTTCGTCGCGACGGCGACGGTGCGCGCGGCGAACGTCGCGAAGTCTGCCGTGCGGCCCAGTCCACCACCAGTGAGCGTCTCGAACCAGATTCGGCCCGCCCGCTCCCATGCGTGGCCACCGAGCTCGAGCGCGGTGGTCGCGAACGCCCGATTGGGGATCCCCGAGTTGACGTGCACACCACCGTTGTCGCCCGTGGTCCGGACGTAGTCGCGCATGTGGGCGGGCTGGGGATCGCGGCCGAGGACGTCATCGTCGTAGGCGGTGCCCGGCGCGCGCATCGAGCGCATCGCGACACCCTGCACTTCGTCGGTGAACACCTCCGCCCCGATCAACCACGACGCCTCGTCCGCCCGCTGTCCGAGGCGATACTGCTCGACCAGCGCGCCGAACACATCCGAGATCGACTCGTTCAGCGCACCCGGCTGATCCCGGTACACCAGATCCGCGGTATGCGTGGTGATGCCGTGCGTGAGTTCATGGGCGATCACCGTCAACGAGCCGGTGAATCCGCGGAACACCTCGCCGTCCCCGTCGCCGAACACCATCCGCGTCCCGTCCCAGAACGCATTGTCGTAGTTACGCCCGAAATGCACGGTGCCGTTCAGTGGAGTACCCGCGTTGTCGAGCGAGTCCCAGCCGTACACCTGCGCGAAGAGCGCGTGTGTGGCGCCGAATCCGTCGTAGGCCTCGTCGGCGGCACTGTCCCCGGTGGGCGGCTCACCCTCACGGCGCACCGGCACGCCCGGCAATTGCTCGGTGTGCTCGGCGTCGCTGATCGTGCGCGTCAGCCCGGGATCCTCGACCGTCGGCACCGGGCCGGCCGACCGGGCGGCCGCGCGCAGTACCGCATCGTGGCGCAGCGTCGCGTCGGCAACGGCGGGCGCAGCGGTCAGCCGCGGCGCACTGGATGCGGCGATCCGCTCGAGTACATATGGCGGGACGAAGGCGCGGTACATGGCTGCGATCCTCACACGCCGGGCCGACAGGCGAGCCCGTGCCTAGGCGATCGGCTCCCATGCGCGCGACGCCGCCGATCGCAGCACCGCGTCCACGATCCGGGCCGCGCGGACGCCATCGGCGAACCGCGGCAGCCCGTCGGGTTCGGCACCGGCGACGGCGCTGTAAGTGTCGGCGACGAACGCCTCGAAGCAATAGGAGTAGCCCTGGCCGTGCCCGGCAGGCAGCTTGGACAGCCGCCGCTGCGCGTCCGCCCCCGCCGCGGGATTGCGCACCATCACCCGGTTCTCCTCGGCGCCGCCGAACCACGCCGTCTCCGGGTTCTCCTGATCGAAAACCGCACTGCCCGAACTACCGTCGAGCTCGAGCCACAGGCGGTTCTTTCTCCCGGCCGCGACCTGGGACACCGTCGATGTGGCCAGCACGCCCGATGCCGTGCGCAGCAGCACCACTGCGCTGTCCTCGGTCCTTACCGTCACCAGGTCGTCGGTGAGATTCGCTGTAGCGCTGAATGATTCGCCACCGAGGCGCGGGCGTTCGGGATAGGCGATATGCGTCTGGGCGGTCAACTCGACGAACCGCTCGCCGCTGACGAATTCAGTGAGATCGCACCAGTGCGAACCGATATCGGCGAATGCGCGCGACGCACCGCCGCTGGCCGGATCTACGCGCCAGCCCGACACCGCGGGGGCGAGCATCCAGTCCTGCAGGTAACAACCGTGCAGCAGGAGCAGGTTGCCGAACTCGCCGGCCGCACGCCGCGCCCTGATCTCGCGCACGATCGGATGAAAGCGGTAGACGAACGGAACCGTGGCGACGACACCCGCATTCACCGCCGCCGCGTCCAGCGCCTCGGCCTGCGCGACATCCATACCGAGCGGCTTCTCGCACACCACGTGCTTCCCCGCCGCGAGCACGGCGTGCGCGTATTCGGCGTGCGTGGCATTGGGGGTGGCGATGTGTACGACGTCGGCGCCGGAGGCGAGTACCGCGTCGAGGTCGTCGAGCGTGGGCACGGCCCAGCGCGCGGCGAACTCCCGGGAACGCTGCGGGCTCGACCCAAGGACGCCGACGATCTGCGCGCCGGCGAGCAATGCTCCACGCCGATGCAGTTCGGCAATCATGCCGGTGCCGATGATGGCGACGCGCAGTGCTGACGAGGTGGCGCCCATGCGCCGAGAACCTACTCCCGGCTGCGGCGCGCGAACGAGAATTCGCGCTCTTTCGATAACTTTCTAGCGATCTCTAGCTTGATTCACAGAATTGCTTATACATGCCGATCGAAGGTCAACCCGCCGAAGCGAAAGCCCGCGCGTACTGCGCAGCGCCGGCTCGTGCGACGAGCCGGACCACCGATGCCGCCACGGCGGCCGGATCCTCGAGAATGACGCTGTGCCCGGCACCGTCGATGCAGACGAACTCCGCGTCCGGCAGCTGCGCCACGATGGCAAGCGAATGTTGTGGCGGGGTAACCAGATCCGCGGACCCGACAAGCACGAGCACCGGTATCTCGGTAAGTAGCCGCAGGGTTTCGGATTCGTCGAGGTCGACGAGCGCGCCGAGAAAGGCGGTCATCGTGACGATCGAGGTGTCGTTGAGCATTGCCGCGGCCAGCGCCACCACGCTGGGGTTCACGCTGCCGCGTCCGAACGAGGCTGTGCGCGCGATACGCCCGCACAGCCTCCCGCCCAGACGCTTCGATACCGACATCGTTCGTGGCGCGCAGCGCACCGCGCCCCGCAGCAGTGACACCGTTGGCCGATGCAGCAGCCGCCCGAGACCGAGGGTGGTGAGCCCGCCCGCGGCGGTGGAGATCAGTCCGAGGCCGACGATGCGGGAACCGATCAACTCCGGATGTAGCCGCATGTAGGCCAGCGCCGCCATCGCCCCCATCGAGTGACCGATCAAGAGCACCGGCCCGATCGGGGCAATCGTGCGCAACACCACGTCGAGGTCATCGGCGAGCTGATCGAGCGTGCAGGTGTGCACGGGCGCCGACCCGGACGACCCGTGGCCGCGATGGTCGTAGCTGACGATGCGCACATCGGAGCCCCACTGCGGCGCGAGATGGCGGCACAGGTAGACCCACGATTCGGCGTGCAGGCAATGCCCGTGCAGAAACACCACGGTCAGCCCGGCGCGCACCGGCCCATATTCGCGAACCGCGATCGGCACTCCGTCGTCGGCCACGACCGTGCTGCGCCGGGGCAGGGGTGCCGGCGCATCGTCTGCCTCGATCGGCAGAAAGTCGACGTCGACCATGGCCCGCTCCGTTCGATCACTGTCTTCGGTAGTCGGAGCAAGCGCCGCAACATGTTACGGCGGATCCGATTCGTTACGTTCTCGATGCGCAACCGAAGCCGGTTCCGTCCTTTCCGGCGCGCCGGTTGCCGCATCGATTCTGCATCGGCAGGATCGACGGGGTGGACGGCTCATCGGTGATCTGGTTTCGGCGCGACCTGCGCCTTGCCGACCTTCCGACGCTGACCAGCGCTGCCGCGTCGAGCAGGCAATCGGTGGCGCTGTTCGTCGTCGACGACCGACTGCTCGCCGCCTCCGGCGCGCCGCGGCGAACGTTCCTGTTCCGCTGCCTGCGCGCCCTCGACGCGAGCCTCGACGGCAGGCTGCTCGTCGTCCGCGGCGATCCGGCCGAGCTGGTCCCGCTCGTCGCGAAGCGGTTCGGGGCGGCGAAGGTGCACGTCAGCGCGGATTTCGCGCCGTACGGCGAGCAGCGCGACGCGGCGGTCGCCGCGGCACTCGGGCCGGGTATCGAGCTGATGGCCACCGGCTCGCCCTACGCCGTTTCGCCGGGCCGGGTAGTCAAGGCCGATGGCACCCCGTACCGCGTGTTCACGCCGTTTCGCCGCGCGTGGGCCGAGCACGGCTGGCGGGCGCCCGCGAAGACGTCGGCGCGCACCGTCGGTTGGCTGGATCCGGGTGGCTATCGGCGCCGGATCGACATCCCGGGCGACGACGACCTCGGCGACGCAGCGCTGCCCGATCCGGGCGAGTCGGGAGCCGTGCAGCGATGGCGGCGCTTTCGCGACGCGGACCTCGCCGGCTATGCGGGCAACCGGGACCGCCCGGACCTGGATTCGACGAGCAGGATGTCGGCGTATCTGAAGTTCGGCTGCATTCATCCGCGCACGTTGCTACAAGGCCTGGGCGCGAGCGAGGGCGCGACGGCGCTGCGCGACGAACTCGCCTGGCGGGAGTTCTACGCCGACGTGTTGCATCACCGGCCGGAAACGGCGCGCGAAAACTACAACCACAAGTTCGACGCGATCACCTATGACAACGGCAAACAGGCCGAAAAGCACTTCACAGCTTGGTGTTCCGGACACACGGGGTACCCGATCGTCGATGCCGGGATGCGCCAGCTGATCGCCGAGGGCTGGATGCACAACCGGCTGCGAATGATCACCGCGTCGTTTCTCACCAAGGATCTGCACCTGCCGTGGTGGTGGGGCGCACGGCATTTCATGCGGCACCTCATCGACGGCGACCTCGCCTCCAATCAGCACGGCTGGCAGTGGACGGCAGGCTCCGGAACCGATGCCGCGCCCTACTTTCGGGTGTTCAACCCCACGACGCAGGGCGAGAAGTTCGATCCGCACGGCGACTATGTCCGGCGCTGGGTGCCCGAGTTACGCGGCGTGCCGGGCAAGAAGGTCCACGCGTTGCCCGACGGCCCGCCCGCCGGCTACCCCGCACCGCTCGTCGACCACAAGCACGAACGCGAGATCGCGTTGCAACGCTATGCGGCACTCGGTAGCTGATCGTCAGGCGTTTTCTACCGATTTCTAGCAGTTCGGCTAGTTATCGGTAGAAAGACCTGATGAGGCGTATCGACACAGGTCAGGCCGGTGCGCGCGAGTCGGGCACGACCCGGCGATGCAAGTTCTCCTCGGTCGAGGCGCCGCTGCGCCAATCCGAGATCCACGGCCCGGTGCCCTCGCTCGCGTCGAGCACCCCGGCCTCGAGCCAGGTGTAGCGGCCGTCGAGCAGGGCGCGCGCCGTCGCACCGTCGCGATCGTCGGTGTTCTCCCAGAGCGCGTCGAACAGGGCCTCCACGCGCAGCCGGGCCTGCTGACAGAACGTGTCGGCCAACTCCACCGCGGCCGCACCCTCCTCGCCGCCCTCGGCGCGTTGCATTTCGGCGCGCACACAGGCCGCCGACATGGCGAACAACTCGGCGCCGATATCGACGATCCGGCCGAGGAAGCCCTGCCGATACTCCAGCTTCGCCTGCCAGCGCGCCATCCCGTACAGCATCGACCGGGCGAGTTTCCGGGAACGCCGTTCGACGTAGCGCAGATGCGTTGCCAGCGAACCGAATTCGGTATACGAGTTGGGCACCTGCCCCTTTCCTGCGACGAGCTGCGGCAGCCATTTCGCATAGAAGCCGCCCGCACCGAGCGCGGCCCTGGCCTTGGTCTGCAGATCCGCCTTGGGGTTGATCAGCTCACCCGCGGCGGTGACGTGCGCATCGGAGGCCTCGCGTGCGACGAGCAACCGCATGATCTCGCTCGACCCCTCGAAGATCCGGTTGATCCGCAGGTCGCGGAACTGCTGCTCGGCCGGCACGGCGCGCTCACCCCGAGCCTTCAGCGATGGCGCTGTCTCGTATCCGCGTCCGCCGCGGATCTGAATCAGGTCGTCCGCGATTCGGCAGGCCATCTCGCTCGCCCACAACTTCGCGAGCGCGGCCTCGATCCGGATATCGTTGCGGCCCTCGTCGGCCATCTGCCCGGAGAGGTCGAGCACGGCTTCGAGCGCGTAGGTCGTCGCGGCGATGAACGACAGCTTCTCGGCGACCGCGGCATGCTTACCGACGGGCCGACCCCACTGGACCCGTTCGGCGGACCACTCGCGGGCGATCTTCAGACTCCACTTACCCGCCGCCGCACACAGTGCCGGGATCGCGAGCCGACCAGCATTCAGTGTGGTCAACGCAATTTTGAGCCCGTCACCCTCGCGCCCGATGAGGTTCTCGCGTGGGACTCGCACCTTGTGCATCCGGGTGACGCCGTTCTCGATCCCACGCAGGCCCATGAACGCGTTGCGCCGCTCGACGGTGATGCCCGGCGAATCGGCCTCCACCACGAATGCCGAGATACCGCCGCGGCTCGTGTCGCTCTTGGGCACGCGCGCCATGACGACGAGCAGCTCGGCGATCACCCCGTTGGTCGTCCACAGCTTCACCCCGTCGAGCTCGTACGCGGCGCCGTCCTCGATCGGGGTGGCGGTGCTCGCCATCCGCGCCGGGTCCGACCCGACGTCCGGCTCGGTGAGCAGGAACGCGCTGATCGCGCCCTTCGCGCAACGCGGCAGGAAGGCCTGCTTCTGCTCGGGAGTGCCTGCGAGTTTGAGCGGTTCGGGCACGCCGATCGACTGGTGTGCCGACAGCAGCGCCCCGAGGCTGGCGTGGGCCGACCCGACCACCATCAGTGCACGGTTGTACGCCACCTGGGAGAGGCCAAGGCCGCCGTACTCGGGCGAGATCTTCAAACCGAAACAGCCGAGATCGGCGAGTCCACGGAAGTACTCGTCGGGGATCTTCGACTCCCGCTCGATCCGGGCGCCGTCGATACCCGCGCAGTACTGCGTGAGCTCCGCGAGGAATTTCTCGGCGGCGGCCGCCTCGTCCGGTTTCGGTCGCGGATACGGGTGGACCAGGTCCAGCTGGAATCGACCGAGGAAGAGCTCCTTGGCGAAAGATGGCTTTACCCATTCTGTTTCGCGAGATTCCTCGACAAGGGCTCGGGCCTGTTCCTCGGTGGCCTCGACCTTCGCGGTAGTGGTCATGGGACGCTCCTCGGTGAGCTTCTGCTGACCACTCCATTGTTGCCTCGCCGGTAACTTATCGGGTCAATTCGGCAGAATCGTCGGTCCGGAGAGCCAACCGCGCAGGTACTCGTACACCGTGTCGTGGTTGAGCAGGGTGAAATGGTGCGCCGACGGCAGGTGCGCGCCGTCCTCGTCGCGGAAGCCGATCCGCTTGCTCCCGCGGCGTCCCGACGCGCTCGGTGCCAGCACCAGGCCGTCGCCGAGCAGCGCGCCGAGCGGATTGCGCGGGGAGGCGATGATGCCGGCCGAGACGAAGCAATGCACCGCGCCGGCGAGCAGCGGCACCTCGCTGGCGGCCGCGGCGAGCAAGGCATCGGCATTGCGATCGCGCCAGTCCTCGTCGACGAGCGATCCGCGGCGCAGATCCCGAATGCCCGCGCTGCGCCGGCGCAGCAGTCGCCCGATCGGGCGCGTCTCCGGAAGCACGTGCAGCGCCGCGCTCGCATAGTGCACGACCTGCTCGAGCGGTGCGCCGTAGTGCGGCGAGCCGAGGCAGACGATGTGGTGCACACGGCGCACCCAGTACTCGCCGGCCCGCTCGGCTCGATGACACGCGGACCGTGCGACCAGGCCGCCCATCGAATGCCCCACCAGTGCAATCTGTTTCACTTCGACCGGCCAGTTCGCCACCAGTTCGGCGAGCAGACCGGACAGCGATTCGCCATTCTCGGAGATGTGCCGGCCGGTGTTGTAGCGGATGTCGACCGGAGTGCCGCCGAGATCCTCGGCGAGCCGCTCACCATAGGTCGGACGGCCGCCCAGGCGCCAGGCGTACTCGCTCTCGACCAGCCCGTGCAGGAAGACCACGACCCGGTCGGTGGCGTTGGGGAATTCGGCGGCCAACTCCGCACGCTCCGGTGCGACCGCTCTGCCGCCGACGCGGATCGCCATCGGCGTGGCCAGCGGCGAGCGTTCGGCCTCGAGCGTGTCGCCGCGCAGACCCTGCAGGATCGCGAGCAGCACCGCGCCGCGCGCGGTCTCCGACGGGCGGACGGGCTCGGCGTGGCTGCGGGCGAGGAGGTAACCGGCAACGCTGCCACCGGCCGTCGCCGAGCCGCCGACCGCCGCATAGATCGCACCGGAGATGACGTCGTGCAGCTGCTTGATCGGGACTACCGGGGGCCCGACGCCGAGGCGGACGCCGGAAAAGACCCGGTCCGACACTGCGCGGTGGATCTTGCCGATACCGCCGACGGCACCGCCGAGTTCTTCGAGGGCGAGCGCGGTGAGCGCCAGGCTTTCGGATCGATGTTGCGGCTCGACACCGGGCATGGCGCTCAGTGTACGACCGTGCACTGAGCCGCGCGCATCGAACGCGCCCGCCTATTCGTCCGATACGCCGCGCAGGTACTTGCCGAAGTGCGGCACAGTGAAACCGATGGTGCCGCGCTCGGCCGAGTAGATCAGGCCCTTCTTGATCAGGCCGTCGCGCGCCGGCGACAGCGACGCCGGTTTGCGGCCGAGTTCCCTGGCCACCGCGGCGGTCGCCACGGGACCGTCGTCGCCGGACAGATCCGCCATCGCCCGCATGTACTCCCGCTCGGCCGGAGTCGCACGCTCGTAGCGCGAGCCGAAGAAGCCCACCGCGAGTTCCTCCTCCGCGGCGGGCGCGGCCACCCGCACATCCTCCGCGGTGATCGGGCTCTCGGCGGCGTGGTCCCAGGTGGCCTTGCCGTAGGCCTGCACGAAATACGGGTAACCGTCCGCCATCTGATAGAGCACGTCGAGGGCGTCGTCGGTGAACTTCACGTCCTCGCGCTCGGCCGGTGCGATCAGCGCCCGATCGGCGGCGGCACGTTCGAGCCGGTCGATCCGGTGATAGCCGAACAGCCGCTCCGAGTAGCTCTTCGACGCGGACAACACAGCCGGCAAATGCGGCAGCCCCGCTCCGACCACGATCAACGGGGCCGCATCCTGGCTCAGCTCGTGGCACGCGCCGCAGATCGCGGAGATGTCCGCCGGCCCGATGTCCTGCATCTCGTCGATGAAGATCGCGATGCCCACGCCCACGTCACGGGCCAAACTCGCTGCCTCCAAAAGCAATTCGACGAGGTCGATCTCGATATCACCGGAATCCGCCCGCCCGGTGACGGCGGGTACATCGATCCCCGGCTGCCAGCGCTCCCGTACCCCCTTGTCCGCGGTTGCGCGCAGCGCGAAAGCCTTGAGGATGCCGAGAAAGTCGTCGACCCGCTCCGGGTTGCGATGCGCGGCCGCAATGCTGCGCACCGCCATATGCAGCGCCGAGGACAGTGGCCGTCGCAGCTCCTGGTCCGGTCTCGCCTCGATCTTGCCCGTGCCCCAGCCGCGAGACTGCGCGGCCGAGCGAAGGTGATTGAGCAGCACCGTCTTCCCGACCCCGCGTAAACCGGTGAGCATCACGCTGCGTTCCGGCCGGCCGCGCGCGATGCGCTCGAGCACCACCTCGAACGCGTCGAGCTGCTTGGCCCGCCCGGCCAGCTCCGGCGGGCGCTGACCTGCACCGGGAGCGTATGGATTTCGCACAGGGTCCATGCGGGCAGACGGTAGCAAGCAGTGCTAGCGGAATCTGGGAACGTCTAGGGCGTGTCCTAGAGATGTCTAGCGTTCGTAATAAAGAGTGTCGTGGGGCTCGATCCGCACTCAGCCCAACGCCTTGCGCCGACGCCGGGCGATTGCGATCACTTCATCGGCGACGGCACCCGGACCCGCGAGCACATCCCACGCGGCATAGCGCAGCACCATCCACCCGTGCACAAGCATCCAGTTCTGCCTGCGCCGATCCTGGCGGAAGACACCCGGCTCGCTGTGAAACTCGCGGCCATCCACTTCGACCACGAGCCGCGCCCGCTCGTCCACGAAGTCGCCGACAAACGGCCCGACCGGCGCGTTCGGCGCGATCCGAAACCGCCGCTCGGTGAACGCACGGGCCAGCAGCCGCTCGGGTTCGGACGCGAAGTCCTGTGCGGCCACACGCAACTGGCGTGCGACAGCGCCGTTGCCATACCGGCCGGGCGCCTGCTTCACCAGCAGTCGCAGCTCCTCGGCACCGAATGCCGTCGCCAGATTCTTGTCGATGAGCGCATCGGCTTCGAGTCGCGGGAGGACCGCCAAACACAGGCTGTACACGCCGGGCAACACGCGGTGATAGCGGCCGCGCCGGCAGCGATAGTCGATCGTGCTGCCGGCGACACCCTCCCCGAGCAGTTGTGCGCGGGTTCGGATACCGAAGTCATCCATCGGAGGAGCGTCGCGGGGCACCCGGGGCGCCGGCGACGGGGGATCCCGTCACGCGGGCTCAGGACTGTGCAACCAGCCCAAGCCCTACTTCAACTCCGCCCGCATCAGATAGACGTTGTAGTCCGACCAGGTGCTGACCGTGTAGTACAGCTCGCCGTCCCGCGACCACGGGTGGATGAATCCGCCATAGAGAAACGGGTAATCCGCGATCGTGGTCATCGGCGCGCCCTGGGACCACTCGCCCTGCGGAGTCTTGGCTTCCCGCAGCGTGATTGCGGCCTTCCCGGTGTCCAGGTACGACATCTGCCACACCTCACGCTGCGCGTCGTAGCGCACGGAAAGTTCACCGGCCGGGCCGCTGACGATCGGGGTTGCCGCGGCGGCACCACCGACCGGAGTCCAGTTTCCGTTCTGCCAGTATTGATATGCCGTCTTGTTCAGCACCTCGGCGGCCGGCACCCGGGCCAGCCCGACATCACCGAGCCGGGTATTGGGCGTGCCGAACATGTAGACGTAGTCACCGTGCGGCACCATCGCGGTGACCTGGAAGTTGGTCAGACCGAAAATGTTGTCCCACTTGGCATACGGATCCTTCGTCCACGTCTCGCCGTGGTCGTCGGAGTAGGCGATGCCGCCGTAGTTGGTGTAGTTGGTGCCCGGCACGCTGTTCCAGGTCCGCATCGACATGTAACTCATGTACTGCCGATCGCCGATTGCGAAGCCCGAGGTCGGGATCGTGGTGATTTCCACGTTGTCCAACTTCCGACTGCTGAGCAATTCGGTTGCATGGCAACGGGTGTCCTGCACCATTCGGTCCAGCGTCATACCGTCGGACAGGTTCGTATCTGTGCTGAAGCCGAGCACGTTGCTTCGCCAATCCTCGCCGAAGCCGCCCGGTGGGTGAAAATCGCGTCCGACGGTGTCGCCGAACGCAGTGGCGATCTCCCCCGGCGCGCTCTCCCACATGATGCCGAGGTCGGTGCCGTTCACCTGCCAGCGCTTGTCGGTGCGGTTGGTCGAATTGGCGCCGGTCAGCTTGGCGACTTCGCGGACCGCGCCGATCCGTGGCGTCGGCGGTGCCGGTTGCCGCGGCGCGATCTCGACTGCCGGCTGCGCGGGCGCGGGCGGCGGCGGTTGGTCCTGCGGCGCGCCCGGGATCGGGATGCCGAACCAGAAGGGCTTGAAGCCGAGCCTGAACTGCGGGATGTTCAGGTCCGAGGACGACGAGTTGCCGGTCGGCAGGTCGGTCAGGTCCGGGCACGGGCTGTCGCACGGGTTGGTGGGCAGCGCGGTGCTGGTGCGAGTCGGCGGAGCCTCGGCGACGGGGAATGGCACGACCGTGACCGCAGGGACCGGGATGGACAGTTCCTGGGTTCGGCCGACGAGCGGCTCGTGCGTCGGCGAGGGGTCGCTACTGCACGGCCCCGCACCGACCGCCGAAGGCGGCGCCGCGACACCGACCGCCGAAGGCGGCGCCGCGACACCGACCACCGGAGCGGGCGGTTCGGCCGTTGCGTGACCGGCAATCAGCACCGCGCCCGCGGCGAGCACCAGCGCCCCTGCGATGGCGCCCACGCGGTGCGTCACCTGCGGTCGCTCCATTTGCGTTCCTTCGCACCTAGAACTGGGGTCGTTGCGGGAAGATAACACCCTGCGCCGCAGGCCACATGGGGTATCTCGGAGGCAGTCGGACACGCTTGGTCACGACTGGACAACGCGGCTTCCCAGCCGTAATGTTTCCGTTACTTTGTGGGGCAACGCCGGATCACCCGATTCGGCCTCGCGAAGTACCGCCCAATCGGCAATCGAAGTTGATGCCGAGCCGGGGATCCAGGTTCGTTGGGGTGAATCCCCTTTGGTCGCTCGCGGCCGAGGGGTAGGGCTGCCTTCCCAGCCCGAACCCGTCAGCTAACTCGGTCGGCGGACAAGCGGAAGAACGGAGTACGTTTTCGTGGCGAAGCACAGGCTGCAACGCGAATCGCGAGTGAGTGCGCCGGTACGGGGCGCGATCGTCCTCGGTGCCGTCACCGCGGGAACGGTCGCCGTTCCCGCCGCGCCCGCCATGGCCGCGACCTTCAACGTGCCCGGCTTCGGTGATATCCAGGTCCCCGACCTGCCTCAGTTACCGCAGGTCCAGCTTCCGCAGGTGCAGCTCCCGCAGCTCCCCGAGCTCCCGCAGCTGCCCGCGTTCGTACCGCCCCCGCAGCTTGCGCCGCCGGTCTACACCCCGCCGCCGGTCCAGCAGACCGTCGGCGAGCGCGCGCTCGAAGCGGCGAAGACCAAGGTCGGCGCCCAGTACGTGTGGGGTGCCACCGGGCCGAACAGCTTCGACTGCTCCGGCCTCGTCCAATGGGCCTACAAGCAGGCCGGCGTCAGCCTCCCCCGCACGAGTTTCGAGCAGGCCACTGCCGGTAGCCCGATTTCGCTCGACGAGCTGCGCCCCGGCGACGTCGTCATCACCAACGGCGGCAATCACGCCGCGGTCTACGCCGGCGACGGCCAGATCGTGGAGGCCTCGACCTCCGGCGTGCCGGTCAAGTACTCCCCGCTGAGCCAGTACTCGGTGTACACCGCGCGCCGCATCTGAAACGAGCACAGCGCTAGTCTGCGATCGTGAGCCCCGCAGACGGCACGCCGAACACAACAGAAACGGCCCGCGTCGATGCTTGGACGTGGGCCGTTCGGCTTTTCAAAACCCGGTCCCAGGCCGCCACGTCCTGCCGGGCGGGACATGTCCGAGTCAACGGAGTCCCGGTGAAACCGGCTCACCAACTGCGCCGCGGTGACGAGGTCCGCATCCGCGAAGGTGGCCGTGAGCGCATCGTCGAGGTCGAGCGGATCGTCAACAAGCGAGTCGGCCCGCCGATTGCCGCGCAGTGCCTGATCGACAAGAGTCCGCCGCCGCCCCCGCCCGAGGTGCTGGCCGCCCTACCCAGGCGCGACCGGGGGGCCGGGCGACCGACCAAACGCGACCGCCGCGAGATCGATCGGCTGCTCGGTCGGCCCTGATCCAGCGCCTATGACCTGGTTCACAGTGAAATTGGGGGATATCCCACATCGCGCCGAACGGTACCGGCGAGTAGCCAACGGTGTTGGCGCAACACCGCCATCACGCAAGCTACCGGCGGGGAAACCTCAACCGGCACAACCCTACTCGCGAGTACGCCACCATAGCGCGAGCAATGTTCCGACTTGGTCACACCCCCGGTGATTCCGCGGATCATCAAGCAGGACAACGAAGTACGCCTCAGTAGTATTGAGTTTCCGCTGGTGAGAAGCCGTTCTGGGGCGATCGACCAGCGTGACAGCGGCGGAAGAATGCTGCATCCTGGGTGCGACGAGTCACGCCGGCGATGGCGTTGCGCGTGACTCACACCGGCAGCAAGCACCGGCGCATGTTGGCGGGCCGCTCGGCTCGACACCCCCCGACCCGCCTCCGTTGGCGGCTGTCGTGGGCCGAACCTGGACAATGCCGGCGGCGTGTGCCAGAAAAGTACGACAAGTAGCTGGGGCTCGTGTGCCGACACGGCCGGAGCCCCCGCGCGAACAGAACGGCAGGCAGATACATGTTCGAACGGATTGCGATAGTCAACCGTGGTGAGGCGGCGGTCCGCCTGATCAAGGCCGTGCGGGAACTCAACGCCGAATACGACTACGGAATTCGCACGATCGCCCTGCACACCGAGGCCGAACGGCGCGCCATGTTCGTGCGCCAGGCCGACGAGGGCGTTCTGCTGCGGAAGACCACGGCGGCGGCCTCGCCCTACCTCGACCACGCCGAACTCGAACGGGCGCTCGTCGAGGCCAAGGCCGACGCGGTGTGGGTCGGCTGGGGCTTCGTCGCCGAGGATCCCTCCTTCGCCAAGCTGTGCGCGCGGCTCGGCATCACCTTTATCGGCCCCTCCGCCGACGCGATGCAGTTGCTCGGCGACAAGGTCGAAGCGAAGCTGCTCGCGGAAAAGGTCGGTGTGCCGGTCGCCCCATGGTCCGGCGGCCCGGTGTCCACCCGCGCCGACGCCCGTAGGCATGCCCAGGCGATCGGTTACCCGCTCATCATCAAGGCCCGCAGCGGCGGCGGCGGACGCGGCATTCGCAAGGTCTTCGTCGAGGACGAGCTCGAGCTTGCACTCGAACGCACTCAGGGCGAGGCGCAGCGCTCGTTCGGCGACCCGGTCGTCTTCATCGAGCGTCTGGTCACCGATGCCCGCCACGTCGAGGTGCAGTGCATCGCGGACTCGCACGGCAACGTGTGGGCGCCCGGTGTGCGCGACTGCTCGATTCAGCGCAAGAACCAGAAGGTCATCGAGGAATCGGCGTCGCCGGTGATGACCAAGGAGCAGGCCGACCAGCTGCGCCAGGTCTCCAGCGACCTCGTCCGCGCGGCCGGCTACTGCGGTGCGGCCACCGTCGAATTCCTCTACCAGCCCGAGCAGAAGCTCTTCACCTTCCTCGAGGTCAACACCCGGCTGCAGGTCGAGCACCCGATCACCGAGGTGACCACCGGTCTCGACCTCGTGAAGCTGCAGATCCTCGTCGCCAACGGCGAGAAACTGGTCGGAGACTGCCCCGGCGAATGGGGCCACGCGATCGAGGCCAGGCTCAACGCCGAGGACGCCGACAACGGTTTCGCACCCGCCCCCGGCTCGGTGCAATTGCTGCGCTTCCCACTCGGCTCCGGCGTCCGGGTCGACACCGGAATCGCCGACGGCGACGTTATCCCGCCGGACTACGACTCGATGGTCGCCAAGGTCATCGCCTGGGGCCGCGATCGCTCCGAGGCGCTCGGCCGGTTGCGCCGCGCACTGCGCGATACGACCGTCGTGCTCGACGGCGGCACCACCACCAAGTCCTTCCTGCTCAACCTGCTCGATCGTGACGAGGTCATCTCCGGGTCCGCCGATACCGGCTGGCTCGACCGCACCGGCGCGGGCACGACGAAGGGCCCGACCGCAGTCGCCGACGTCGCGCTCATCGCCGGCGCGATCCAGGTCTACGACGGCGAAGAGGCGCACGAGCGGGCGGCCTTCCTGTCCTCGGCCCGCGGCGGGCGTCCTCGGGCCAGCCACACCATCGGCCGCAAGGTCGAGCTGAGCTACCTCGGCCAGAGCTACAAGTTCGTCGTCGGCCAGATCGGCCCACACCGCTACCGGGTGGAGACCGACACCACCGAGTTCGAGGTCAGCCGCGACGCACTCGGCGAGTACGAAAGCCGGCTCACCATCGGTGACCACCCGCATCAGGTGGTCTCGATCGCCGGACCGACGCACTACCTCGTCGAGGTGGACGGCGTTTCGCACCAGATCAGCCAGGACGAGGCCGGCCTGGTTCGGGCACCCGCGCCCGCGGTCGTCGTTGCGGTTCCGGTCGCGGTCGGTGACACCGTCGAGGCCGGCGCGACGCTGGTCGTGCTGGAGAGCATGAAGATGGAGACCGCGGTCCGCGCGCCGTATGCCGGACGTGTCCGTGAGGTCAACGCCATCGTCAACTCGCAGGTCGACGCCGGTGCCGCGCTGCTGCGCGTGGACAAGGCCGAACCGACCCGGCGCAAGCTCGGCTTCGACATGAACCTCGCCGACGAGGCCACCGCCCCGGCACGACGCGTGGAGTTCAACCACACCCGCGCCGCGGCAGGCAATGCCCGCTGCGAGGCATTGGCCAAGCTCGACGCCCTGACCGCGCTCATCACCGGCTTCGACGTCAGCGCCGAACGGGCTCGCGAGCTGCTCGCCGAGTACGAGCAGCTGCGGACCGAGCTGCCCCGCAACGACGCCGAACTGATCACGGCCGAACTCGCGCTGCTGACCACGTTCGCCGACGTGTGCGAGCTGTCCCGGAACCGGCCGACCACTGCCGACGATGCCGCCGAGTCCGTGCACAGCCCGCGCGAGTATTTCCACTCCTATCTGCTCTCGCTCGACGCAGACGTGGAGAAGCTGCCCGATTCGTTCCGGTCCCGGCTCGCGCATGCGCTGCGGCACTACGACGTCGCCGAGCTCACCCGTACCGCCGAACTCGACGAAGCGGTCTATCGACTCTTCCTCGCGCTGCAGCGCATCGACAACCAAGTTCCGGTCATCGCCGGTCTGCTCGAACGGGCACTGTCGGACCTCCCTGCCGAAGCCGAGCCGCCCGCCACGCTGAGCGAAGTGCTCGACCGGGTCATCATCGCCACCCAGATTCGCTTCCCGGTGATCGGCGACGTCGCCCGGAATCTGCGCTTCCGCTACTTCGACGAGCCGGCGATCCGGCGCAGCCGCCGCCAGGCCTACGACGGCGTGCGGGGCAGCCTGCAGTACCTCGTCGAGCGCCCGTCGACACCGGACTACGCCGAGCGAATCGAGCGGATCGTCGAGACCGCCGAGCCGCTCGCCGGGATGCTCGTCGAGTGGAACGCGGATCCGGCGCCGTTGCTGGAGGCGATCACCCGGCAGTACTACCGCATCCGCACGCTCGAGGACGTCAAGGCATTCGACCGCGACGGCACGCATTTCGTCACCGGCACGTTCATCCTGGCGGGTGAGCAGATCTCGCTCGCGTCCACGGTCACCGACCGGGACGGCCTCGTGGGCACGCTGAACCAACTCGACGAGCTGTCCGGCCCGTCGGCGGCGAACCAGGTCGTCGACATCTACCTGCGCTGGCCGGACGCGCCGACCGATCGGGACGACCTCGTCGCGACGTTGCAGCGCGTGCTCGCCGGCCATGCGGCGGCCGAGGGCTGGCGGCGGACCACCGTGACCGTGCTCGGCCGCGACGAAGCCGACCTGCGGCACATCACCTTCCGTCCGGTTCCCGGCGGCGCTGCGGGGCTGGCCGAGGACCAGATCGTCCGCGATATGCACCCGCTCACCGGTCAGCGGCTGAATCTGTGGCGGCTGAAGAACTTCGACGGCACCCGACTCTCCGGTCCGGCCGATACCTACCTGTATCACGTTGTGGCCAAAGAGAACTCGACCGACGAGCGGCTGATCGCGATGGCCGAGATTCGGGACGTTTCGGTGCAGCTCGACGACAACGGCGAGATCGTCACCATGCCCGGTATCGAACGCGCGGTCGCCTCCAGCATGGACGGCATTCGGCGCGAGCAGGCCAAGCGTGGCAACAAGCGGCTCGACAACAACCGCGTCGTGCTCTACGTCTGGCCGGTGCTCGACATTCCGGTCGACCAATTCGGTTCGATTGCACGGCGTTTCGCGCCGCTTACGGCCGGCGCGGGTATCGAGGAAGTCACCTTCATGTGCCGCGTCCGCGAATCGGCCGAGGCGGCGCCGAAGGATCTCGCGGTGCGCTTCTCCTACCGGTCCGGCGCCGGTGTCGTGGTCCGGGCGACCGAACCACCCACCGAGCCGATGCGTCCGCTCGACGAGTACACGCAGAAGGTGCAGCGCTCCCGCGCTCGCGGCACCGTGTACCCCTACGAGCTGGTGCCGCTCCTGGCCGGCCCGCAGGGCTCGTTCACCGAGTACGACTTCGACAAGTCCGGGGCGTTCGTCCCGGTCGACCGTCCGTACGGCCGCAACAAGGCAGGCATCATCGCCGGTGTCGTGACCACCCCGACCGAGCGCTACCCGGAGGGCATGACCCGGGTTGCCCTGTTCGGTGATCCGACCCGCGCACTCGGCACGGTCGCCGAGGCGGAGTGCTCGCGCGTCGTCGCCGGTATCGATCTGGCCGAGCGGCTCGGTGCACCGGTCGAGTGGTTCGCACTGTCCTCGGGTGCCACGATCGCGATGAACAGCGGCACCGAGAACATGGACTGGGTGTCGCGGGCGTTGCGCCGGATCATCACGTTCACCCAGGCCGGCGGCGAAATCAACATCGTGGTCGCCGGGATCAACGTTGGCGCACAGCCGTACTGGAACGCGGAAGCCACGATGCTGCAGCACACCAAGGGCATTCTGGTGATGACGCCGGACAGCGCAATGGTGCTCACCGGCAAGCAGTCGCTGGACTACTCCGGTGGCGTCTCGGCGGAAGACAACTACGGCATCGGCGGTTACGACCGCGTCATGGGGCCGAACGGGCAGGCGCAGTACTGGGCGCCGAACCTGACCGCGGCCTGCGAGGTGCTGTTCGCGCACTACGACCACGCGTATGTGGCTCCGGGCGAACGGTTCCCGCGTGTTGCGACATCGGTCGACCCGGTCGATCGCGACGTGTGCAGCTACCCGCACGTGCATCCGGCCAGCGACTTCACCACGGTCGGCGACATCTTCTCCAAGGAGCGCAACGGCGAGCGCAAGAAGCCGTTCGATATCCGCACGGTGATGCGCTCGGTGGTCGATCAGGACCATGCCGTGCTGGAGCGCTGGGCCGACATGGTCGGCGCCGAGACCTCCGTGGTGTTCGACGCACACCTGGCCGGCAACCCGATCAGCGTGATCGGCATCGAGTCGCGCTCGGTGTCGCGCAAGGGCTGGACACCGGCGGACGGACCGGATGCCTGGACCTCGGGCACGCTGTTCCCGCAGTCGTCGAAGAAGACCGCACGGGCGATCAACGCCGCGAGCGGAAACCGTCCGGTCGTGGTGTTGGCCAACCTGTCCGGATTCGACGGATCGCCCGAATCGCTGCGCAACATCCAGCTCGAATACGGCGCGGAGATCGGTCGTGCCATCGTCAATTTCGACGGTCCGATCGTGTTCTGCGTGATCTCCCGCTACCACGGTGGCGCGTTCGTGGTGTTCTCCGGAGCGCTGCACGACAATATGGAGGTCCTCGCCGTCGAGGGCTCGTTCGCCTCCGTGATCGGTGGCGCCCCCGCCGCGGCAGTGGTTTTCACCCGCGAGGTGAACGCGCGCACCGCGGCCGACCCCGAGGTAAAGGCGCTCGAGGCCGAGCTCGCCGCCACCGACGACGAGGCCCGCCGCTCGGATCTGCGAATCGAGCTCGCCACCAAGCGAACCGCGGTGCGCTCGGACAAGCTGGGCGAGGTCGCCGGGGAATTCGAGGCCATCCACAACATCGAGCGCGCACGTGAGGTCGGATCGGTGCACTCGATCGTGCCCGCGGCGGAGCTCCGACCGCAGATCGCGGCCGCGGTGGAACGCGGCATGGCCCGCGCCCTCGCAAAGGACTGAGGCAAGCACCCAGATACCGCACCCGATCCGGCAACGTCACGTTTGCCGGATCGGGTGCGGTTCGTTTCCGGTCGGTAACTCCAGGATCGCGGCGATCGTTAATCACGCCCATTTCGGCGTTTGCGGTGCATAATTCGGGGTGTCCGACCCGGAATTGCCACCGCACGTTGGAGAGCCGGGCGAGCCGCAGGCCACAGGCGCGGAGCCTGCGGAGCACCCCAAAAACGGGGCGCGGAGCCTGCGGAGCGCCCCAAAAACGCAGAGGAGTCGCGATGACGACCTACGACGAAGTAATCGAGTTCAACAAGAACGTGTGGTGGATTCTGGTGGTGCGCGGTGTGCTCGGCATCATCTTCGGTGTGATCGCACTGGTGTGGCCGGATATCACCGTCTGGGCGATCGTGGTGGTGTTCGGTCTCTACGCCATCATCGACGGCATCGTCGCGTTGGTGCACGTGCTGCGCGGTGATCGGGCGGGCGAATGGGGCTGGTCGCTGCTACTCGGCATCGTCGCCGTCGGCGCGGGCGTCGTGTGCCTGGTGTGGCCGGACATCACCGTGCTGGCGATGGTCTACGTGGTCGCGTTCTACGCGCTGCTGTTCGGCATCATCGGCCTCGCCGCCGCGATCGCCACCCGCAAGTCGCCCGGCCCGGCCTGGTTCCTCCAGGTGGCCGCGAGCATCCTGGCGATCATCTTCGGCATCGTCCTGCTGGTGCATCCGGACTTCAGCGTCAAGATCTTCGTGTACCTGCTCGGCGCGTGGGCAGTGTTCTTCGGAATCCTGCTCATTGCCGCGGGATTCCAGCTTCGCAGCGCGCTCGAGGATGCGGGTGCGGTCTAGCGGCGCGCTCAGTCCTCCGCGTATGCGGCCCGCAGCTTGTCGAGCAGCGGTCCGGCCGCCTCTTTGAAGAACGCCTCCTGGGCCTCGTCACCGATCTGCACCAGGGCGACATCGGTGAACCCCGCCTCGTGGAAAGGCCGGATCGACTCGACGATCGCGTCGAGATCCGGTCCGCACGCGATGTTCTCGGCAACGTCTTCGGCACGGATGTACTGGGTCGCGGCCGAGAAGCCCGCCGGAGTCGGCAGATCGGCGTTCACCGGCCAGCCGCCACCGAACCAGCGGAACTGCTCGTGCGCCCGCTCGATCGCCTGGTCGCGGTCCGGGTCCCAGGAGATCGGCACCTGACCGATCGCCCGCGAACCACCCGGCGTTCCGGTCACGTCGCGGCGCCGCTTGCGCCAAGCCGCCACGAGGTCACCGTCGGGCTCCACAGCAACGACGTGATCGGCCACGCCCGCGAAGCGCTGTGCGGCCTCGGTTCCCGAGATCGCCACCGCGATCGGCACCGGCTGCTCGGGCAGGTCCCAAATGCGGGCCGAGTCGACCTGGAAGTGCTTGCCTTGCCAGTCGACCAACTCGCCTTCGTGCAACAGCCGGATCAGCTGGATTGCTTCCTCCAGCATGTCCTGGCGGACGCGCACCGACGGCCAACCCCGGCCGACGACATGCTCGTTGAGCGACTCCCCGCTGCCGAGGCCAAGGGTGAACCGACCATCGGCGAGGATCTGCATCGTCGCCGCCTTCTGCGCAACCACCGCCGGGTGATAGCGCATGGTCGGGCAGGTGACATACGTCATCAGTTCGATGCTTTCGGTGGCATGCGCGACGGCACCGAGGACCGACCAGGCGTACGGCGCGTGCCCCTGCGCGGTCAGCCACGGGGAGTAGTGATCGCTGGAAACGGTGAAGTCGAACCCGGCCGCTTCGGCCTCGACGGCGTAGCGGACCAGTTCCTTCGGTCCGCTTTGCTCGGTCATCATCGTGTAGCCGAATCGCGTCATCACGATCTCCCTCCATCGTCTTGCTCGTGTTTCCGCACCCCGGGTACCCGGCGTGACGCGGGCTACTCCGGGTGTATTCGCCTCCGTCGCGGGGTACACCCGCCCCATGCCGGATGACACGCCCCGCCCTGCCGTCCTGTTCGATATCGACGGCACGCTGGTGGACTCGAACTACGTGCACGTCCACACCTGGGCCCGTGCCTTCCGGGAAGTGGATTCACCGGTCGACAGCTGGCGCATTCATCGATCGATCGGAATGGACGGCTCGCTACTGGTGGACCGGCTGCTCGGCGATCCCGATCCCGACGTGGCCGAACGTGCCAAGGACCTGCACAGCAAGTACTACCAGGAGTCGAGCGAGCTGCTGACCGTCCTGGGTGGTACCCGGGAACTCCTCGCCGGCATCGCCGACCTGGGCCTACAGGTGGTGCTCGCGACGTCGGCACCGGAGGACGAACTCGCGCTGCTGCGCAAGATCCTCGGAGTCGACGAGATCGTCTCCACCGTGACCTCGAGCGAGGACGTGGATACGGCGAAGCCGAAGCCCGACATCGTGCAGGTCGCGTTGGAGCGCGCCGGCGTCACTGCCGACCAAGCGGTGTTCGTCGGTGACACGGTGTGGGATGGCCAGGCATCGACGAGTGCCCATGTGCCGTTCGTCGCGGTCCGCTCCGGCGGGGTCAGCCGGGCCGAGCTGGAGGAAGCCGGCGCGAGCGCGGTGTACGACGGCCCGGGCGACCTGCTGGCCAACCTCGACGACAGCCCGATCGGAGCACTGGCGCGGCAGCTTCCTGCCGGGGCGGCTCATTAGTCGACGAACTCGGCACGCAGTTCCTTGTCGAGCGATACCCGCACCAGCGCGGCGGCCAGACTGGCCGCCCGCTGCCCGGCGACCTCGCCGAGCCGCTCCGGATCCGTGGGCAGACCGAGGCGTCCCGCCGACTCCGTTGCCTTCTTGTCGAAGTACGGGCGTGCCCAGGTCCACGCGTCCTGAACCTCGCGCAGGAAGATGTCGGCTCCGACGCGCCCGATCCCCTTGAATTCCTGCATCTTTCGCCGGACATCGGCGACGTCGGGATCGTCGCCGGCAAGCTTGCGCAGATCACCGTCGTAGCGTTCTTCGAGCAGTTCCCCCGTCTCGCGCAGACTGGTCGCGGTGCTCTCGTCGTACCGCACATAGTGGGCGCGGCCGAGCGCGGCGATAACGTCGCTGCGCGGGGCGTTCGCCATCTTGGCCGGGGTCGTGAACCCTGCCGCGAACAGCTCGCGCGCGGCGGCAACCGCGATGTCGGCCGAAATCCGCGCGCTGAGCAGCAACGCGAGGACGAGCAGCTGGAACAGCGGCGCCGGGGTGTTCTTCAAGGTGATCCCGGCCTCGTCGGCGTAGGTCGTGCCCGCCTTGTCCAGTAGGGCCGTGGCGAGGCGGCTGTTGTGCTTTGTGGTGGCCATGGCCGTGGGGTGCCCACTCGGTCGAGTGGCTACGACTGGATCATCGAGACGTTCGGATAGCCGTGCTCGGCCAACAGCCGGGTGGACATCCGGGCCGCTCTGCCAACTCGCAGCTGAGCGCCGAGCATATCCTGGCTGTGACACGGCCGAATCCGCCGTTGCAGATCCGTCGGGAGGGGATATCGCCAATGGCCGAACGCATCGTGCTGTACGGAGCAACCGGGTACACCGGCCGGCTGACCGCCACCGAACTGGTCGCCCGCGGTCATACGCCCGTGCTGGCCGGACGCAATACGTTTGCGGTGCGTCAGCTCGCCGACGAACTCGGCGGCCTACCGACCGCCACCGCGGATGCCGCCGATCCGGATTCAGTGCGTGCCCTGGTCGGGCGCGGTGACGTACTGCTCTCGACGGTCGGCCCATTCCACCGGTTCGGCGCGCCGGCCGTGGAAGCGGCGATCGCCGCCGGCGCCAACTACCTCGACTCGACCGGCGAGCAGGCCTTCATCCGCCGGGTGTTCGAGGATTGGGATCCGAGCGCGCGGGCGGCCGGGGTCACCCTGCTGACGGCGTTCGGATTCGATTACGTACCAGGTAATCTCGCCGCGGCACTGGCGCTCGAGCAGGCCGGGCCGGACGCGACGTCGGTGATCGTCGGCTACTTCACCCGCGGCCGTGCGGGGCCGCTGGGTCGCTTCGCAGGCTCCGCTCCTCCCGTAAGCCGGGGCACGATCACCTCGGCGGCACAGGCAATGCTCGAACCCGGGTTCAGCTGGAAGGGTGGGGAACTGCGCACCGAGACGGTCGGCCACGACCTGCTTCGGCACCGGCTGGCCGACGGCCGCACCCGGACCAGCGTCTCGGTGTCGTCCACCGAACACCTGTCGCTGCCCCGGGTATATCCGAGGCTGCGCGAGGTACGTGTCGGGCTCGGCGCGGCCGGCGTCGCAACACCCGCGGTCTGGGCGCTCGGACGGGTCGGCCAGGAAGTGTTGCGTATCCCCGGCATTCGCAGCCGGGTCCGCGACCTCGTGATCGCCCGACTCCCCGGATCGGGCGGCGGACCGAGTGAGGAGCACAACGCCACCTCGGGCTGCCTCGTCACCGCGCACGCCTACGCACCGGACGGCACCGAACTGTCGCGCGTGGTCCTGACCGGACCGAGCGTCTACGGATTCACCGCGAAGATCCTCGCCTGGGGTGCCGAGCAACTCGCCTGCGGCGTGGCCAAGGATGTCGGTGCGGTCGGCCCGGTCGAGGCGTTCGGACTGGACGAGCTCGAGCGTGGTTGCGCGAGTGTGGGATTGCACCGTGCCGACTAGCCCACTCCTGAACAACCGGCGCGCGAGGCTGCGTCGCCGGCTGAACTGGCTGTCGCTGCACGGCGTGATCCGCGGCGCCTCGGCGATCGGCATGCGGCACGGCGAACCGCAGGCCCGGATGCTCGCCGACCCGAAGGTGCGGGCCGACCCGGTCGCGTTCTACGAGGAGCTACGCACCCGAGGCACGGTGGTGCGCAGCCGGATCGGCTACATCGCGGTCGGCTACGACGCCGCGTTCGACGTGCTGCGCTCGGACGATTTCACCGTAATCACCTTCGGTGGCAGGCTGCCGAAACCGTTGCGGCGCCTTGAACAACGCACCCGCGACGCGCGGCTGCACCCATTGCGCCCGCCGTCGCTGCTCGCGGTCGAGCCACCCGACCACACCCGCTACCGCAAGACGGTGTCGGCGGTGTTCACCCGTCGTGCGGTGACCACCCTGCAGGAACGGGTGCGCGAGACTGCCGAGGCATTGCTCGACGGGCTCGAAACCCGGGCCGACGGCGGACCCGGCGGCACAATCGATATCGTGCGCGAGTACTGCGCGCAACTGCCGGTCGCGATCATCAGCGAGATCCTCGGGGTACAGGATGCCGATCGCCCCAAGGTGCTCGAACTCGGCGAGCTGGCCGCCCCCTGCCTCGACATCGGGCTGCGTTGGCAGGAGTACCTGCAGGTCGAGCAGGGGCTGGCCGAGTTCAGCGTCTGGCTGCGCGCACATATCCAGGAACTGCGCCGGGGCAACGGCGACGATCTGATGAGCCGGCTGATCCGCACCTCACAGGACGGCCAGTACCTGACCGACCTCGAGCTGGAGGCGACGGCCGGGCTGGTGCTGGCCGCGGGATTCGAGACGACGGTGAACCTGCTCGGCAATGGTATCCGTCTGCTGCTCGACCACCCCGATCAGCTCACCATCCTGCGGCAGCGCCCCGAGCTGTGGCCGAACGCCGTCGAGGAGATCCTGCGTTACGACTCGCCGGTCCAGTTGAGCGCCCGAGTGGCCCGGGTACAGACCGACATTGCCGGCAAGCCGGTCCGCCGGGGTCAGGCGATCGTGGCGTATCTGGCTGCGGCGAACCGGGATCCGGCGGTCTTCGCCGATCCGCATCGGTTCGATGTCACGCGACCGAATGCGAACAAGCATCTGTCGTTTTCGGGCGGACGGCACTTCTGCCTCGGTGCGGCGCTGGCCCGCTCGGAAGGCGAAGTGGGACTACGGACACTGTTCGAGCGCTTCCCAGAGATCGGTTCTGCCGGGGCGGGCGAGCGGCGGCCAACCCGGGTGCTGCGCGGCTGGACGTCGCTCCCGGTGACGCTCGGTCGGCCGGCGGCTCGAACTACCGGGTAGCTCAGGCCGGTTGCAGCATCGCCACGAGCTGCGTCCGCGCGCGGTTGATCCGGCTCTTCACGGTCTGCACACCGATCTGCTGGTGCTCGGCGATCTCGGCGTAGCTCATGTCGGCGAACTCGCGCAGCACGATCGCCTCGCGGAAATCGTCGGGCAGGGCGGCGAGGGCGCGGCGCACGGCGTCCGCATCGACAACTCGGTCGGCGACCGAGGGCGTGGCCTGACTGCTGAAGTCGTGTAGGTCGGCCGGATCGACGAAGTCGGTCGTTACCCCCGAGGCACGCCGACGATGGATCTGCAGCGCGGCGTTGGACACGACGCGGTAGAACCAGGTGCCGAACCGGGCTTGCCCGCCGAACTTGTCGATGCCCTGCCACGCTGCGATCAGGGCGTTCTGCAACGCGTCCTCGGCGTCGTGCCGATTCCCGGTGATCCGCAGGGCGACATTCCATGCCCGCTCACGCTGCGGCGCGATCAGCTCGGCGAACGCGCCGTTGTCGCCGGCACGGCATCGCGCAAGCAGTTCTGCCTCGCTCACCGTCGCTCCCCCCGCCACGTCCGGCCGGCGCCGATCCGCTGCCGGTCCCGCGATCGTAAAGGGCACCGGCTATCGATGCCGGGTCGGGGTGGGAGGCCGGATCGCGTGAGCGCCATCAGTAGTCGTGATGGCCCGCGTCGAAGGTATCGTCCGGGCCGGCATCGTGCGGATGCTCGAACGACGGGTCCCCGTGGTGCGTGTCGTCCGGCCAGTCGTGGCCGTGCGCGCCACCCAGATCGGGGTGATCGCCATCGCCGGCATGCGTCCCGGCATCGTGCGCCGGGTGCCCGTGCACGACGCCCGGGTCGACCGGGTCGAGATCCAGGTCGTCCACGTCCAGTTCCGCGTCCGGCCCGGGTACGAGATCGGGATCGGCCTCGGGGGTCGCCGGGTCCACGGCGATTTCGAGCATGCGCGCGAAGGTGTCGTCGGGCAGCGGCTCGACTACCGCGCCCACGTCGATGCCCAGCTGTTCCCACAGGGAGACGTCGTCACTCTCGGGTGTCATCGCGTCCTCACCTCCCCAGTGTGCCGCGTCGCCGACCGTTGTGGTCGATTCGGTCCCCACATCAGTTCGGCAATCCTGCTGCTTGCAGGAAGGTCTTGCCTGCCCCCGTGCCGCTGATCGAGCTGAAATTGACGATCAAACCGGTCTCGGTGTTGACGTAGGTGGTGTACCCGGTATCGCTCACCACCGCGGCACTCTTGCCGTCCGCCGATTCCTTGACCCTGGCCGGCTGCTCGAACTTTCGCCAATGCCGCAGCTGCTGGGTCGCGTCCTTCTTGCTGACCATCGAGGAGAACGATTCCTCCATCTGCTTCGGATCCCTGCTCAACGCCCGACCGACCACCGATGCCCGGTCGATACTGCAGAACTGCTTGTAGGCGCCTTCCGGGGTGTATCCGTTGCTGCGGCAGTCGGTGGCCGAGTCCACCAATGGCGCCGGGAGCACGGCATCGACCGCGGCCGCATCTCGCCCGACACCATCGCTTGCCGCGGCACTCACCGACTCGGCAGCGGGTTCCGCGCCGCCGGCGGCGGCAATCTGGGGTTCGGTCGAGGCGCCGTCGTCCCCGGCCAGGCTCCACGCCGCGACGCCCGCGCCGCCGAGGACTGCGATCGCCGCCACCGCGGCGATCGCGATGGCGATCGGCTTACGCGACTTGCCGCGCCGCCCGGCGGGCGCCGGTGTCGCGGTGGGCACGCTCGACGCAACGGATCCGGCGGGCATGCCGTCCGACGTCGGCTCGGTGCCTGCCTCGGTGAGTGCGCCACGCGCCACGA
>NZ_JAPENM010000013.1 GCF_026342035.1 Aldersonia sp. NBC_00410 | reverse complement strand
GGTCGCCCGCGGCGCACTGTCCACCCCGGGCGCCGCCCCCGCCGCTGCCCCAACAGTGGCGACACCGACCACTGGCTCGACCCAGACCGGTCCGTGGACCTCGGCAACTTCTGCCGGCTCCCCGGCCCCGACGCCTCCTGCAGCAGCTACAGAGGAAACGAAGCGCAAGGGCGGTGTCGCCCGCAAGGGTGTGCTCGTCGGCGCCGCGGTGGTGGTCGCCGCGGCGTTGATCGGCGGTGGTGTCGTGGCCGCGAAAAGCTTGACCGGCAACGACTCCGACACCACGACCGTCGCCGCGGCAGGCCCGACATCGAAGGCCGCCGCAGCCGACTCGGCCTCCAGCTCGACGTCGACGACCGCGGCATCGCCCTCGACGAAGAACTTCGGGACACCGCAGGTCGATGCCGACGAGGAAGCCGCGATCAAGGCCGTCATGCCCACCGGTCTCGTGGACTCGATCAAGGATGGCACCTGCCAGCCGATGACGAACCCCGGCGGTACCACCTATATGCAGCAATGCCAGATCAAACCGAGCTCCCCGGTCGGTAAAGCGATCGGGCTCGAGGGCGACGACTATCAGTCGTTCATGTCCAACGTCGACCCCGCACAGGCCAAGAGCGACGCACGCAGGATGATGAAGAACGACAACCCGAAGAACGTCCGCGTCAGCCCCGACAAAAACGTCTACGTGTCGCTGGACAGCGACACCGCCACCCCCGGCAAGAATTACCGCTCGGTTCAGGTCGTCAACCTCAAGACCGGACTGATCGTGTCGTACTACGCCAACACGGTTCAGAAGACTCCCGAAGACATGCAGAAGGAAGTCGACGCGTTCCTGCGCGAATCCGGACTGGCGCCCTAAACCCTTCACCGCCGGCACTCACCGGCACGTACATCGATCCGAGCAGTTAGGGCACCAACGCATGAGCACCGGCTGGGAACTGGCCATCGACTTCGGGACCTCGAACACCGCGGCCGCAGCGCGCGAGACCGATGGGACGATCAACGCGATTGCGCTGTCACATCATTCGAACCTGATGCCGTCGGCGGTGTTCATCCAGGCCCCCGACGAGATCCTCGTCGGCCAGGTAGCACTCAACCAGGCAGCAACCAACCCGGCCGCGTTCCTGGCCGCACCCAAACGCTCCATCCCGCACGGCATCGTGAACATCAACAGCTACGACGTGCCCGTGCAGCAACCGGTCGCCGCCGTGCTGCGCTCGGTGCTCGATCGGGCGGTCACCGCCCACCGCGGCCAGTCGCCGGCCCGGGTGGTGCTCACCCACCCCGAGGGCTGGTCCCCGCACGAGGTGCAGGTGTTGATCGCGGCCGCCACCATCGCGGGCGTGCCCGCCGACCGGGTGTCCACGATCTCCGAGCCCCGCGCCGCGGCCGCGCACTACTCGCGCAGCGAACCGCTGGCGGTCGGGGAGAAGATCGCGGTCTTCGACTTCGGTGGCGGCACCCTCGACATCGCAGTCCTGCAAGCCGATTCCACGGGCGGATTCGACGTCATCGCGGCCGGGGGTGACAACCAGCTCGGCGGCAAGAACCTCGACGCGGTCCTGCGCCACTGGGTCGATGCCCAGCTACTCGACACCGACCCCGACCGCCGTGAATTTCTGCGCAGAACAGCGCCGATGGGCACGCTACGAACCCTCGAAGACTCCATCCGCCATGCCAAAGAACTACTGTCGGAAGCCGCGCAGGCCACGATCACCGTCCCCGGTGCCACCACCGGTGACCAGCTCGGCCTCACCCTCGGCCGCAGCGAATTCGACGAGTTGATCACCACCCAGATCGACCGCAGCCTTGCCCTGACCCGCGACACGCTCACCCGCGCCGGGATCACCGGCCCCACCGACCTGCGGGCCCTGTTCCTCACCGGCGGCTCCTCACGAATCCCGCTCGTGCACAGCCGGTTGCAGACCCTCGGGCCGATCGCGACACTCGACGACCCGAAAACCGTCGTCGCGCGCGGCGCGCTGACCCGCGCAATCACCGCCGCAGCGGCGCCCGCCACCAGTGGTGTCACTGCCCGTCCTGCCCGTCAGGCTGCGCCGGCGCATCTCGCGCCCCCGCCCGAAACCCTGAACTTCCGCGCCAAGTTGGGGATGGCCACCGGCAAAGCGGCCGCGAATGTCGTCAACTTCGCAGACGCCAAACGCCGCACCACAGCGATAGCCGCCGCCGCAGTAGCCGCCGCCGTCGTAGTCGGTGGTGTCATGCTTGCCCGCTCCGGCAGCGACGGTGAAGCATCCGCAGCCGCCCTACCCACCACCACCACCGAAGCCGCGACCCCTGTGCAGCCGGTCACCGGCAACGCCGCCGTCGGGACCACCGCCGCCACCCTCGAAGCCGCATACCCCGCAGCATTGAGCGAAGGCATCAAGAAGCCCTGCACAGCAGCCGGATTCGATACCGACGGCGCGTACATGCAGGTCTGCGTCATTGACACCAAATCCGACCTCGCCAAGGCCATCGGTGTCGCCTCGGTCCCCGCCCCACCCAGCTTCACCGCCACCATCAACCACAACAGCGCCGCGTCCACCCTGGCCACCTGGCAGAAAGCCCAGAACGCGAACATCCCCGGCCAACTCACCATGAGCCCCGACGGCACCAAAGGCGTATTCGTCCTCGCCCCGGCGGGCAGCACCGCAGCAACCGCCTCGTTCGCCGACATCGCCACCGGACTCAACATGAGCTTCACCACCATGACCGGCGGCGACACCGACCAGGCAATGACGTTCTACCGCGAATCGGGCCTGATGCCCTGAGCCGGCAAACCGTTGCAACAAAGCCCGATTCAGTTGGAACCCGGTGTCCTGCTCGACGCCTTCACGCCGCAGCCGTGCGGGACACAGTTCGCGGTCTCCACCCGGATGGGGGCGACGTGGCCCCCGCCGCCCGGCGTGAACCGTGACTGCCGATGCGGCGCGCACACCGAGGGGTGTAAACCCTCGCCGTGAGATGCCCAGCGTCGAAACGTGCCCCTACTTCGAGGACCTATCGCGGAAACTGTTTCCACCGCGCCGCTATATAGACATGACATGGCGCACGGGCCGGACACCTCTAAGTGAGGGTAAGGGATCCAGGGTTGGTCGCAGCCGAACTGCGACGGCGTGGACTACGGCATCGCGAACAAGGCGGTCGAGTACGAATGCGGTGGCCAATATTAGTAGAGCGGGAGGGGGGATAAGTGAGTACTGGTCGTGACGGTGAGTCAACTCTGGAAGACACTCCGCGCGGCGGTGAAGGTGCAGCGGCGCGAGATTGGTGGCGTGGCGGCTACGTAAAGCTGCTGGTCTCACAAGGTGTTTCCGCAATCGGCGACCGCATCAGCTATGTGGTGGTCCCGTTCTCCCTGCTCATGATCGGAGTCCCGGTATCGGGATTGGCGGTCGTGCTCGCCGCGCGCGCTGTGGGATACGCGTTGGTGGTGCTGTATAGCGGAGTGCTCGCAGACAGAAGCAACCGTCGGCGACTAATGGTGATATCCGACGTTGCTCGGTTCATGACGCAGACAGCAACCGCGGCATTGGTCTTTACGGGATACGCAGGGGTGATGTCGTTTGCGATCCTGCAACTCGTATTTGGCGCGGCCGAGGCGTTGTTCAAGCCGGCCGCCGCCGGGCTCATGCCCGAACTTGTCCCCGAAGCCGCGCTGGAACGGGCCAACGGTTGGCTCGGTAGCACCGTCAATACGGGAATGGTCGCCGGTCCCATTATGGGAGGCCTGTTAGTCGGCACTGGGTTTGGAGCGCTCGGGCTTGTGATCGATGCCGCAACGTTCGCCGTCAGTGCGTTCTTTCTCGCCCGCCTGCCACGGTTACGGCGGCAACCAACCGCGCGACGTTCGGTGCTCACCGACCTGCGAGAAGGTTGGGCGAATCTGACACGACGACGTTGGCTCTTGATCTTGTTTGTTATTTCAGCACTTTTCGAATTGCTGTCACTATCTGCCGTCTTCAGCCTTGGCCCTGGCCTGGCCGAGGAGTCACTCGGAGGTGCGAAGGCGTGGGGTGTGCTCGTAACGGCGTTCGGGCTCGGCGGCATCGCTGGCGGTGTGCTCGCAACGCGTATGGCGCCACGCAGACCCGCGGTTTGGTGCGCAGTGCTGTTGGGCGCGCTCTCGGCACAGCCGCTGTTCCTGGCATCTGGGTTGCCCGTCGTCGCCATCTCCATGTTGCAGTTCTGCGCGGGCGCCTCTTTGACTGTGTACGCGGTGTTGTCCAGCACGCTGGTGCAACGGGCTGTGCCTCGCGCGGTCCTCTCCCGGATCGCATCTTTCGAGCTGTTGGCTACTACGAGCCTATTGCCAGTCGGATACCTCCTGACCGGCGGGATCGCCGCTGTTGTCGGCGTCGCGGCGGCTATGCAGATCGTCGGCGTGTTCACCGCGGTCGTCTGCCTGTTGGCACTCGCAAGTCCAGACCTCCGCAATCTGGAACTAACAAAGACGGAGGTGCCCGATGTCTCCTGAAGATCCCCGGAGCCACTTCTGTGGCGGCCTGCTGCGCGGAGAAGTTTCAGGCCATCTCGCGTGCGTCCCGCCCCGAGGAAGATGATTGCCGCCATTTGCGCCCGCCCCGGACGAGGTCGGAGACGGGCGACCCAGGGGAGCGGAGGAGCGATCAGCCGTCCTTGGGGCGGGTGATCCGCACCGTGCCCCCGGTCAGATCGACATCGTCGACGGTCGTGGATTCGGCCCGCACGATCTGCTTGTGTGCGATCTCCTCGACGACGTGCCGGTTGGACGGAGCGAACAAATTCTGCATTTCACCAAACATCCCGGCCGCCCCCGCGCCGGTGGAGGTCGTCGTCTTCCGCCAGCGGATCCACGCGTGCCGTTCGAAATGGAGCATCAGTTGATCGAGCAGCGCGCCGATACCGATCAACGCGATCACCGAGAGCAGTGCCGTCCCCATCGAGCCTTCCGATCAGATCCCCACCCGGCACCCGAACTTCGCCGGTCGAGCACCAAGTTACTCGCTGCAATCGGCGAGCGCTCCGGCGAACAGCAAGGACAGGATCCCGCCGAGCGCGCTCGCCGCGAGCACGAGCCCTATCTTGGATGCAACGTCGGGGCGTGGCACTAGGTAGAGCGCGATCGCGATCGCGAAGATCGCATCGCCGATGATGTTGACGAGCTGCCCCAGCCAGCCTCGTCGAAATGCGCTGTGCCGTAGGGGGAGAAGGATCGCCTGCACCGCCCCGCCCCTGTCTGTGTTAGTTGTGCTGCGAAATTTGCCCGGCCGCAGACCCATGCTCACACCCTCATCCCGGTCCGTGCGGTACTGCGATGCCCGACGGCGTGAGCCCCGGCAGAACGGCGACACCGTTGAGGTCCGGGGGCGATCCGCCGACTGGCGAAACTTCGCGCGAACTCTCGCTGAATCCACCACCGAGCTATCCCTTACCATTGCCGGGCCGGATCCATGAGCCGACTCCGGGCCAGAAGGAGTATCGCTTATGACCGGCGCAAAGGTTTCGCGGCCCGCGGCGCTGCTTTTCGACGTGCAGGGAACCGCGACCGATTTTCATTCGACCATCCGTGAAGCCGCACGAGATCTTGCCGGGGCTCGGTACCCGAACGAGGATTGGTCAGCGTTCGTGAACGATTGGCGAGCAGGGTATTTCGCCGAAACCTCGCAACGCCGCGATGACGGCGAGTGGCGCAGCGTGGCAGCGGTGTACCGCAGCACTCTCAACCCACTCCTCGACGCAAGGGGAATCGCACTCGACCTCGCTCAGCGTGATGAACTGGCCCGCGCATGGAGTCGGCTCCGCCCTTGGCCCGACACCGTGCCCGGGTTGCTGCGCCTACGCGAGCGATTCACCCTAGCGACCCTTTCCAACGCCGACGTCAGCGCGGTAGTCGAGATCTCCCGTGTCGGGAATCTCCCCTGGCATGCTGTCTTCGCGGCGGAGATGGCGGGTGTCTTCAAACCCGATCCGAAGATTTACCTTCTCGCGGCCAGGTATCTCGGGTTGTCGCCCGCCGACATCATGATGGTGGCCAGCCACAAATACGACATCCGTGCCGCGGCTGGTCTGGGATTCCGGACCGCGTTCGTGGCCCGACCATGGGAATACGGTGATCCGGCCGCCGCCGATGCCGAGTTCTCCGAGGAATTCGACATCAATGCCACCGATTTCGAGGATCTGGCGCGTCAGCTCGGCTGTTGAGGGGCGTGGCCGCCAGTGAGAACAACTCTGTGAGTGGGCATCCGACTACGGTTGCCGCAAAGGTATTTCCGCCCTCCGCAGCCAGCTCATCCGCGGCGGAATCCGCGCACGATGTCCTCCGGTGGTATGCCGCTTCCGACCAGCCATTGGTTCACGTCCCTTCCAGCCCGGCATCGGGCCACAGAACTCGTTCCCGGCGCCGAGCCAGCTCGAAGTCGTCGTAGGCGCGTGCGGTGCCGCCAGGTCGGGGGTGTAACTGAGCAGGCTTAGACCGGGTACTTGATGCCGGTTTGTTTGCGTGAGGCGGCGGTTTGAGCGGCCGCGCGGCGGCTCGCGCATCGCCGCTACGCTTCACCGCATGCTGCACAATGTCGATATGGGGCGACGATGCCGCACGAGATACTTGCTGCGGTTGACGGACGGGCGAGGTAGGTATCGGTGACCTCGACCGGCAATTCGCGCAACGCCGATCTTGCCCTGCCCAGTGACTACGACGCGGTCCTGGCCGAAGTCAAGCGTCGCGTGGCCGCTGCCCGCACTGCCGCGCAGCGGACAGTCAACACTCAGCTAATCGAGCTGTACTGGGACATCGGAAGGGTCATCCTCGACCGGCAACGTCACCAAGGATGGGGTTCGAAAGTCATCGCCCGACTCGCCCAGGACTTGCGGCGCGAACTCCCCACCAACCGGGGCCTGTCCGCCTCGAATCTGCAGTACATGCGCGGCTTTGCCGCCGCGTGGCCCAGCGATCGGCCAATTTCCCAACAAGCTGTTGGGAAATTGCCCTGGGGCCACATCACCCTCCTGCTCGACAAGCTCGACGACCAAGACACGCGGGATCGATACGCCCGGGCGGCGAGCGAACAAGGCTGGTCACGCAACGTCCTACGCAATCAGATTTCGAACCGGTCGCTCGAGCGCGCCGGCGCGGGCGCGTCCAACTTCGCCCAACGGCTCGACCCGGCCGACTCGGAACTTGCTCAACAGATAGCCAAAGACCCCTACGTGTTCGACTTCCTCGAACTCGGCGGTGAAGTAGCCGAGCGAGACCTCGAGAACGCGTTGATGGAGCGCATGGTCGACACTTTGCGTGAGCTCGGTACGGGGTTTGCCTTCGTGGGCAGACAGCTGCATTTCGAGGTTGACGGCGACGACTTCTACCTCGACCTGCTGTTCTTCCACGTCGAACAGCTCCGCTACATCGTCGTGGAACTGAAAGCCGGCAAGTTCCGGCCCGAAGACGCCGGACAGCTCGGCTTCTATGTGGCCCTGGTCGATGACCGGCTCCGCCGTGAGGCGCACGCCGCGACGGTCGGGATCCTCGTGTGCGCGGACCACAATGAGAAGACCGTCCGATACGCACTCGGTGGAAGCCACGCGCCGATGGCTGTCTCCACCTACACATATGACGCGCTGCCACCGGACATGCAGCGAGCACTACCGACGGCAGACGACCTCACCGCTGGCCTCGACCGTTGAGTCGGGAAGGGAGCATCATTAGCTCGCTCGGACACGCTGCCCCAGTTGGGTTCCGACGCCCTGCGCCTATCGCAGCGCAGGTCGCGCCGGCCTGTGACCAGTTCGAGGACGACGATGGAGATCGCCCGCGGGATCGTGCCACTCCGCGACCGAGGGCCGGCTGAGCAGCCAGAATTGGTGACCTCGGGTGCGGTGCGCTACTTGTGCGCAGACACTCGGTCGGCGGGGTCAGAGGTTGAGGTGTTCGATGACGCCGTGTTCGTTGTGCCAGCACGTGGAGCCATCGAATTCGCCGGTGCAGTTCTGCCAGTGCCCCTCGAACGGCTGCGCAAGTGCCGGGGTGGCCAGGACGAGACTGGTACCGGTCAGTCCTGCGGCCAGGACAACACTAGCGATGAACCTCTTCATAGATGAATCCTCCTTGGCTGTCGATGCTTTCACCTACCTTGATGCACCGGCGACGCGAAATGTTCCGTATGACTCGATGCCTGGTCATGGACGGCTACACCACAACCCATCCGGTTGAGGGGGGAGCTCTCGCTTCTCGCGCGGTGGTTTTCCGCGAAGCAGATCGAGGCACCGGCAACTCGCCGACGCTGTCTGGTCAGGCCGTGACGCCGCGATTGGGGGAGCCGGGCGGTCGTCGACCGCTCCAGGCTCCAGTACCTGATTGCCCCGACGGCCACCATTTACAGAAGCGCGGCGGCCGCCCACACCCCTCTAGTGGGCGGCCGCCGGCTGTCCCCGGGTGCAAGTGCTGGGTGGTGGTCTGGACGCGCCCCCGGCGGCGCGTCGACCCCTGCACCCGGGGCACATGACGCCGGGAAGTCTCGAGGAACGTTGAACAATTCGTGCTGCTATCGAGCGCGTCGGGCGCGCGGTGTCCTGCCCCGTTCAGCCCAGGTTGAGCGGGGCGTACGGGGTGGTGTCGACTTCGGGGGCGGTGTAATCCTCACCGCCGAGGTTGAGGTGCTGGATCGCGCCGTTGCGGATCGACCAGCAGTAGCTTGCATCGAACTCTCCGGTGCAGGCTTCCCCGTTTCCGGGCATCGAGCCGGCCGAAGCGATTCCGGTCGCGCAGAGCATCGCTGCAGCAGGCAGGGCGAGTGCGATCACGGCACCGAGTAGCGCCTTCCTAACCATCATGGTCCTCCTTTCTCCTGGTTCGACACGGGCACAGGGCTTTTGCGCTGACCGCGAGAGTTGTCCTGCATCGTTCGGGTGGTTCGGAATGTTGGATGCCGTCGCAGGGCCGATGGTTCCCGGCCACGCGCGTGGCGTGAATCACAGCCAAGGTGAGGCCTCTCGCATCCTCGGCATCCAAGGGCCAGGCCCGGCGGTATCACCTAGAGGGAGAAGCTCAACAGTCTCGAAATGCGTCGCTGGTGAAGCGCAGCGGCGATCGACTAGGGGTGGACCCGTGACGTCCTCGTTCGCCGGCGACCCGTCAAGCGTGTGGATATTCGCCATCTTCGACAGCCGCCTAGTGCGGCGCCGCGCGGGCATGGGAACTTCCCGCGCATTCAGCGCATCGAACGGTTGTCCGTATCAATCACTTTCTGATGGAGGAACTTCCGTGTTGAAACCGAAAACGATGGCCTGCACTCTTCTCGTTGCTCTCGCCGTCCCGTTGGCGGCCGGTGCTGCCGTGGCGCAAGCGGAGGCGCTCTCGCCGACACTGCGCCACACCGCCAGCGTGCTGTGCGTCGCCGTCGGTGTCTCTACGTATGCTGACGGGTCCGTGTGGGCCGTGGAGGATTGCAGCGGAATGCGCATAAGCACCCAGATCGGGTAGAACTCGTACTACGACCAGCGACATTGGAGTCAGGGATGTCAATAAAGAAGGTCCAGATCACCGCCAAGGCGGCGGCGGAGGAGGAGTTCGAGCGGTTTCTGCGCCGGCTTCCTCCCGAGGACAGACCGTCGGGCCCGCCCACCTTGAAGTATCTGCTCGATCGATACGGGGTATCACCCGACGAGCTCGAATTACTCGATGAGTTCGGTTTGCGCCATCGATTCTCGTTGGGCTCTCTCAGCGCCCTGGATCCCGATACTCCGATCCAGATCGCGTTCCGACGCGCGGATGCCGACTACGACTTCCCAGCGTTGGAGCCGGGCGTGTTACTCCTCAAGGAGTATCTCGTCTCCGAGGCACCTGAAAACACCTAAGCAGGGAGGCGGATACGCCAACATCTCGGCCCGCGCCGATCACTCGCTCGTGCCGTGAAGCAAAACTCGGGTGTGGTGGCTAGCGGGTTGACCGGGGCGGTTTCGGGTAGGGGGCATCGGCGGGCATTCGATGTACGGGAACGTGCGCATCGAAGACGTTGGTTCCGCCGATGACCCTTGTCTCACCAAGGCAAAGCGCCTGTGCCTCCAAAGTGGTGATGTCTCCGGACACGCCGGGCAACCATTACGACGGACACGCTGGACAGTCCTGCAACGGCTCGCACGAATCCTTGTGGGTCGTCCGTGGTGAGACTGATTGTCTCGATATCGCGTTTGGTCAGGCCATTTCGCGTGATCACAGCGCCCCGCTCCAGGGAAATCGCGACGTTCGCTTGGGCGGTGGTTGCCAGGTGTGATCGGTGATGCAACCCGAGGCCGATAGGTCCACGGAAACTCTCAAACATGATGAGGTGCGGACATGAGCGAACCGTCCACTCCGGAGCTGATCGACTCCGTGATCACCGCTGGCGGGTGGTACGACCTGACGATCGAAGGTGATGAACGCGCACTGTCGATCACGCAGCGGCGCGGTGCGACACTGAATCCGCCTGTCCCGCTGACGATCACACCACAGCAACAACTGTCGGACTACTACTGCCTCTGCGCGAACGACGCGCCGCCGGGCAGGTCGCCTTGGGAGGAGTGGATGCTGCTCATGTCCGTCCACCTTGAAGAGGCAGTCTAGAAACTTGACCAAATCGATGGTGCGGCCCGGATCGTCATCGACGACAACGGGTTCTGGGCCGAGGCCATCGGCTGACCTGACAGTCCGACTGGCCCCAACGGCGGCGGTCCACGGCGGGTTAGGAGGAACTGGCGACGATATTGACACGCCCGAAACGATTCACCGGCGGGGGAGATCTGGCTCGCCGACCGGCATGAGGTGGGGATTCGGGGGCCAAGGGCCCCGAGACCTCGCCACCTGCGCCGAGATTGTTTCCTGGCGTAGCGGGACACCAACCGCGGCGACGACTGAACGGGAATCACGCACGACACCGCGAGTACGTGAGTTCGCGGACGACAACGACAACATGAGGGGAAAGCTGATGAGAAGACGACCTGTCTCGGCCATCGGAGCGCTCACTGCCGCGGCCGCGAGCGCAGTACTTTTCGCTGCCCCAGCGGCCGCGGCACCGAATGCCGTGTACCACAAGACGGTTTCCCCCGATTTCGGACTGTGGGGATTTAGCGACGAGGCATCCTGCTGGCAACACCTCGCCGAAACCTTCGGGCCACACCTGTCCTCGATCGAGGACTGCCAGTGGCGCGCGAACAGTGGAATCGGCCCGGACCGCAGCGGCCGCGACCCGGGCGCGTTCTACATCTACACCAACGACCCGTCACCGGCGTAGCACCGCGACCTTGCGCGCATCAAGATGAGGGCAGGTCGGGTCCTCGTTTTCTCCGCCGTGAGCCTTGTCGTAGTCGTACCAGCGCTGCCGCTCACTGATCAATGCTGCGATCGTGTCGGCAGGCCAGTCACCGGGAGCGTCCGGGTCCGACGGTGAGCAGGCCGACGCGGCGCCGAGTGCCGCTAGCAGTATCACTGTGGTCCGAACCAGTCGCATCGTCGGCTCCTCTCGAACCCGAGTCCGTATGGCAGTCTTGCGGCGTCATCGAGACGGTGGGGTGTGGACCGGGCTCCGGCCGGGAAATAGTGCTGCGACTACTGTTTTGCTGTTTTCAGCGATTTCACCTCTGCGGTGAGGAAGTCGCGGAGGCTGGAGAACTTCCTGATGTCGCCGTCGAAGTCCCACACGGGAGCGCTGTCGCAGTCGCTGTCGTCGGCGCATCCGGTGGTGAGGATGAATTCGCTCTGATTGTCGTTGGTGCCGATAATGATGAGGTCGTCGAAGGAGTCCACGCCGAACTCGTCTATCTGCGTGTCGGAGTCGTGTGCAACCTGGAGCAATATCTCGCGCTCGCGTGAGTCCGGGGTGAGCTGCTGCGTCGAGAACAGGGCGGTGGTGCCGAAAGCGAATTCCCAGCCGTTGGCGTGTTCGAGCCAATTGCGCAACTGCCGGTCCAACCGCTTGCCGAGACGTTGTTCGGCGGCGTCGATCTGCTCCGCGGTAGCCGGCGGGTTCGGCGGCGTCACCATCCAGGTCAGGTCCACGTTTCCTCGGCCGTGGGTCATGTCGTAGTCGTACCAGCGGTGCTGTTCACTGATCAGTGCCGCGATCGTGTCGGCACACCAATCACCGGCAGCATCGGGGTCCGGTTGTGAGCAGGAGGTGCAGGCCGTCGCCTCGATCGCCAATGCTGGCCGCTGTTCTCTTGCCACTGCTACCTACTTCCTGCGCTGGTTCTGCACCGCGACACCGGAGATGACCTGCGACGACAAGTGCGTGGCGATCCCGACTGACTGACCCATGTTGCCTAACGGATTCCAGGAGAGGGCTTCTTTGAAGTTCGCGCGGCCGGGAAGTAGTGCTGCGACTACCGTTTCGCTGCTTTCAGCCCCTCGACTCTCTTGGTGAGGAAGTCGCGGAGGCCGGCGAACTTCTCGATGTCGCCGTCGAAGGCCCACACGGGTGCGCTGTCGCAGTCGCTGTCGTCGGCGCATCCGGTGGTGAGGATGAAGCGGCTCTGGTTGTCGTTGGTGCCGATAATGGTGAGGTCGTCGAAGGAGTCCACGCCGAACTCGTCTATCTGCGTGTCGGTTTCGCCGATCCCTTCGAGGAAGATGTCGCGCTCGGGTGAGTCCGGGGTGAGCTGATCTGTCGAGTACAGGGTGGTGGTGCCGAAAGCGAATTCCCAGCCGTTGGCGTGTTCGAGCCAATTGCGCAACTGCCGGTCCAACCGCTTGCCGAGACGTTGTTCGGCGGCGTCGATCTGCTCCGCGGTAGCCGGCGGGTTCGGCGGCGTCACCATCCAGGTCAGGTCCACGTTTCCTCGGCCGTGGGTCATGTCGTAGTCGTACCAGCGGTGCTGTTCACTGATCAGTGCCGCGATCGTGTCGGCACACCAGTCACGGGGAGCGTCGGGGTCCGACGGTGAACAGCCCGCCCCCGCGGCCAGTGCCGCCAGCAGTATCACTGTGGTCCGAACCAGTCGCATCGTCGGCTCCTCTCGAACCCGAGTCCGCTTCGCTGGTTTCAGCGTCGTCGAGACCCTGGGTGTGTACACCGTTTCGGCCGGGAAGTAGTGCTGGGACTACCGTTTCGCTGCTTTCAGCGATTCCACCTCTACGGTGAGGAAGTCGCGGAGGCTGGAGAACGTCCTGATGTCACCGTCGAAGGCCCACACGGGTGCGCTGTCGCAGTCGCTGTCGTCGTCGCATCCGGTGGTGAGGATGAAGTCGCTCTGGTTGTCGTTGGTGCCGATAATGATGAGGTCGTCGAAGGAGTCCACTCCGAACTCATCTGTGCGCGTGCTGGTTTCGTCGATCCCTTCGAGGAAGATCTCGCGCTCGGGTGAGTCCGGGGTGAGCTGCTGCGTCGAGAACAGGGCGGTGGTGCCGAACACGAATTCCCAGCCGTTGGCGTGTTCGAGCCAATTGCGCAACTGCCGGTCCAGCCGCTTGCCGAGACGTTGTTCGGCGGCATCGATCTGTTCCGCGGTGGCCGGCGGGTTCGGCGGCGTCACGAACCGGGACAGGTCCTCGTTTTCTGCGCCGTGGGCCTTGTCGTAGTCGTTCCAGCGCTGCCGCTCACTGATCAATGCTGCGATCGTGTCGGCACACCAATCACTAGATGCGTCGGGGCCCGGCTGTGAACAGGCCGCGGTCGCGGCGAGTGCAGCCAGCAGTATCACTGTGGTCCGAACCAGTCGCATCGTCGGCTCCTTCGTTCGGCAGGAAGGACCGCGAACCTGCCCTTCGATCTCGTCTCGATTGAATCTGCCCGATGTCTGCACGACCCACGGGTTGACATACTGGTATGCGGTTCACCCTATTTCGGCGGCTGAGCTTTGAGCTCCTCGGCCACCGAGATTAGGAAGTCTTGAAGTCCGTTGTACTTCTCGTGGCTACCCTTCAGTCCCACACCGGGGCGCTGGCACAGTTGTCGTCCGGGCAGCCGGTCGTGAGAATGAACGTATCTGAGACGTCGTTGGCGCCAATGAGGATCAGGTCGTCGAGGGATTGGACGCCGAGTTCGTCCGCAGTGACGCCGAACTCGTCCATCAGGTCGTTCATGATCGTGCGTACGGGGGAGTCGGTGGTCAGCTCGCTGGTCGAATACAGACTCGATGTTCCCGCGAAGGATTGCCAACCGTCGGCGTGTGCGAACTGCTGTCGCAGTTGCTGATCGAAGTGCGTCCCCAGCCTCTGCTCGGCAGCGCTGATCGATGCTTCAGTCGCGGGCGGGTTCGGCTTGGTGGCGATCCACTCCCGATCCAGGTTCGGGTGGCGCGCCCTGGAGTAGTCGTACAACCGCTGCTGCCCGCTGGTCAGGTTCACGATCGCTTCTTCGCACCAGTCACCGGGAGCGTCGGGGTCCGACGGTGCACAGGCCGCGCCGGCGGCCAGTGCCGCCAGCAGTATCACTGTGGTCCGAACCAGTCGCATTATCGGTTCCTTGTCCTTCGGTCCGACGAAGGGATGTATTTCGGTCGTGCCGTAATTTCCCGCCGCCGGGACCCGGTGATTGAGGGTCGCTGCTCTGTGGTTCATATCTGGTTCAGCGTGTCGATCTCCGATTGGAGGAACGTTTTGAAATCGTCGTATTTGGTGACGTCCCCGTGGCCGAACTCGTATACCGGCATGCTCGCAGTCTCGGGGTTGGGGGCGGCTTCGATGGCGATGAAGTTCGAGCCCTCCTCGGTTCCGCCGATGACGATCAGGTCGTCGAACGAGTCGACGCCGACCCTGTCGGGCGTGAGTTCCCCGCTCTCGCTGTACACCTGAAGTCCCTGTGCGGGGAGCGAGTCCCGTGCGATGCTGTCGAGGGGGAGGAGGTCGGTGGCGCCGGAGAACGACTTCCAGCCGTTCACGTGGTGGAGCCATTGCGTGTACTGCTGATCGAAGTGCACACCGAGACGTTGTTCAGCAACGTGGATCGCTTCGTCTGTTGCGGGCGGTTCGGGGCTGGTCAGCATCCACGAGCTGTCGATCCCGTCGGTCCTTTCCTTCTCGTACCAGGCTCGCTGCGCGTCCGTGAGTTCGGTGATCGCGGTCTGATACGAATCGTCGGCAGGGGTTTGCTCGTCTGGACCGGTTGAGGTGCAGGCCGTCGCCTCGATCACCAGTGCTGGTGGCTGTTCTTTTGCCACCGCTACCTACTTCCTGCGCTAGTTCTGCACCGCGACACCGGCGATGACTGCAATGACATGTGCGTTGGCGTTGGCGTTGGCGATCGCGACTGACTGATCCATGTTGTCTCCTAACCCATGGTGTTTGCTATCGGGCGAAGTGAGTGAAGGCCCTGTCCGGGTCGGGGAGTGGAGTGCCCGGGTAGCGCAGTAATGCCGGCTGGAAGGGCATGAGCCAGCCGATGATGCGGGTGACTCGTCCTGCGTGATGTTCACGGGTGGGTGTGTGGGTGAAGCCGCAGTCACGGTAGAACGCGGCGAGCGTGGGACTGGCGGCGCTGGCGACGAGCACGACCTCGCGCTCATCCGCCCAAGTGAGCAGGCTGGCACCGAGGTCGTAGGCCGCGCGTCGTGCGATGAGGCTTACGGGTCCCTCGTGTGGGAGGTAGGCCCAGTCGGTGACTTCGATGCAGCCGTGACCGCGGACGACGGTGATCGTCGCGGTCGCCGGTGCGGACCCGGGCTCGTGGGTGGCGCGGACCGCTGAAGCGGTGATCATCGTCCACCACGCCACGAAGCCGGCCACGGAGATGCCGACGAAGACGAAGCGCGAGGAGAGCGACGGCGTGGATTGGGCGAGTGCGGTGTTCAGTACCAGGAACGCGACGAATGCCACGAGCACGGCGACGATCACGCGGCCGCGGCGGCGGGTGACGGAGCTGCGCCGCCGCATGACGTGGGCCGCTCGGGTGCTGCATCGCACGGCACGCAGGCGCGTGCCGGCGCCGGTGGTGCGGTTGGCGGACGCCCATTTGCGGGCGTTTCGCCAGGTCATAGCGTCGGTGGGTGCTGGTTCTTGTGTCATGCGCGGAAAGGTAACGGCTTACCCGGACACCGAGCCGGGTCCGATGCGCAAAGCGCCCCGGCGCCACCCGTTGCCGCGTTTGCAATCCCGTTCCGGACCCCGGTCAGCCCCCTGCGCTTGATGACCGATCTCGACCCGGCCATCAAGCGCAGCCGCAGATCCTGACGACCATTCAGGCGTAGTTGGTCAGTCGAGGTAGGTGGGGATGTCGAGTTCCTCGACTTCGAGCAGGCCATCGGGGTCGAACGGGTTGTTCCACGGCGCGGCCGGCTCGCTCATGTCGTTTCCGTCGCTGTCGAAGGTGGGAATGTCCAGGTCCATGACTCTGCTCCTCGTTCGGTCTGTTCGAATTGGGTTCTACTTGTTGGATGCGCCGGGAGCAAAGAAAGTTCCCGACGCCCGCCCCGAGTTTCTGGGTGGGATGCTGCATCGCCCGGATCCACCTCGACCACACTTCAGTCGAGAAGGAGATCGGATCGCCCGAGCACGGCCCGCCAGCGGCCACACGCGCCCCTGACCCAAACTAGATCATCCGACTGTCGTGAGACGCGAAGGATCTGCCGGGCCATGGTTGGACAAAATGGTCAGTAGGAGTTCAGATCGTTGACGTCCTGGACTATCGCACCGAGGATCACGGCGTAGACGACAATGAATCCGACGGTGATCACTGCCCAGAGCAGAAGCGCAATCTTACCGAGCCTCTTCGCGCGATTGGAAGCGTTCTGCGCGCCCTGGAAGTCTCCAACAACCCACAGGGCCACCACCTTCGAGGACTGGCTGAACGCAGAGAAGGCCAAAGGCCAAAAAAAGATGACGGCCGCAGCAGCCCATCCGGCGTGCGGAGAGGGCATCGGCGCCCGGCCATAGTCGTGAGCGGGGGCGGGGTACTGGTTCGGGTACATCGAATCTCCGTCGAGTGGGGTCGGCTGCGCCGAGTGCGGCTTACTCGGCTGGTCACAGGAGTAGACGCGGCCCCCGGCGGGAAGGTTCCCGGACCCGCTGTTACCAAGATCGCATCGCGAACTCCGCCGAGCACGGCCCGAACCCCTCGCAGGATCGCCGCGCACACCGTTGCCGCGATCTTCATCCACCGCGGACACCACCGACACCCAGGGGTCGGGACCCGCCCGGTAGGCCACGCGCAGCTCGCGGTGCACACTGTCGGGAACATTCCGTGGTGCCGGCGCGTCCAACGCTCGAGCAGCCATGACGGCCAGACGAAAGGACGTGAACCACCCAAAATGACACCCGACGAAACCCCTTCCCTGTTGGACCAGATCCTGGATGTCCTCGTGCATGAGGTGGGCGAACATCTGCCCGATGATCTGTGGGAACACATGATCGGCGTCGCACTCGACCCGAATACCCCGGACGTGGACTCAGACCTCGTGCCGACGATGGACGACACCGTGAATACCCCCGCTGAGGACACCGACGTCGATCTCCACGACCTGTTGACGGGAAGCCACGGCACCGACCATCACGACACGGGTGTCGATCTCCACGATCTGCTGTCGGGCGGCGGTCATGGCACCGGCCTCGGGCACGACGACATCGAGATCGGGCACGACGACGGCACCAGTCTGGGGCATGACTCGGCTTTCGGCCACGACGACGCCGGGTTCGAGACCGACGGGTACTGATCACACCGGGATGCTCCGGTTGGATGACCATGACCGCAGCCGCGATGGAATTCATGGCGGCTGCTAGGCTCCGAAGTCTGGGCGCTGGGGAGGCGGCCCGAAACAGAACCACCGGGGGAGATCGATCCAGTGAGCGAAACCGAGCTGCTTGCGCGCTGCCGCGACGGTGACCGGGCCGCGTTCGCCGAACTCATCGCACCGCAACGACAAAGCGCCTGGAACATCTCCCTGCGGATCACCGGCAACCGTGAAGACGCCGAAGACGCACTGCAGAACGCACTCATCGCGGCCTGGCAGAATCTCGGAAAGTTCAACGGCGAAGCCCGCTTTGGCACGTGGTTCTATCGTGTTGTATCCAACGCGGCCATCGACATCCACCGCCGCCGCGCCGCCCGGATTGCCACCGACTTCGTCGACCCGACGGAACTGGTCGACCTCACCACCGCGAGCAGCGCGCCCTCGGTGGAAGACCGCGTCGTCGACGTCGACGCCGTGCGCCGTGCGCTCGCCGAACTTCCCGCCGAATTCCGCGAGGCCATCGTGCTGCGCGAGTTCACCGACCTGTCCTACGCCGAGATCGCCGAACACCAAGGCATCGGTGTGCAAACGGTGAAGAGCCGAATCAGCCGCGGCAGAACACAACTCGAAGCGTTGCTCGCCGCATGAACCCCACGAACTCGATCCTGGATTGCGCTTCGGGCCGAAGCGATGGGCCGACGCCCCGCGCCGGCCACCGAGCTAAGACGCCGCGGTGTTACCGTGTGTCGGAGCATCGCGGAGGGGAGCCGCGCGGACCGGTTGCACGGCCGATGACTCGACGTGGGGCGCACCAAGGACGAACGCACCCTTTGCTTGATCTGCCCACTGTTGCGCACGCGCCCCCAGGCGCGTAGGAGACCTGTGGCGAGACTCGGACCTCAACGGCCAACTCGCCCCAGACGTGCCCCGGCGGAAGGGAGAGCCGCCGGGGCACTTCCATTCCGTGCCCCGTTCGATCAACCACGCATGGCGCGGATCCGCCGGTCGTACTGCGCATCTGCCTGGCGATCTGGATCAGCCACTTCTCGTTCCGGCCCGATATCAAGGATCGCCGGGTCGTACAGCAAAGAGACCGAATCGACGGCGGCCCGAACACAACTCGTAGCGATGGCTCGCGGCGTGACTTAGCCCGACACGGTAGGTCAGCGCGTCGGGGGTGGTTGTGGTCAATCGGAGAGCCGGTCCGTAATTGACGACTTCGGTACGCGCTCACCTCGTAGGTACCGACCTCACGCGTGCATGGTGTCGGTCGCTGATGATGCAATGGATGCGAGGAGGGTTCCATGCTCATCGAGTGCGCTGACTGCGACGCGATGTTCGACCCGCGTCCGTCGGGGCGTGGGCCGAGCCGTCAGCGTTGCCCCGAACACGTCAAACAACGCAAGCAGGACCTCGTCCGGGCACGCGACATGGTCAACCGTGCAGCGGGATGGGGAGTGGAGACCGAACTTGTAGTTGCCCGCGAGGTGTTTGAGCGTGACGGGTGGATCTGCCACCTGTGCGGGGCACTGATCCCGGAAACTCTGCGAACAGCCCGAGTAACCGGGGGCACGCATGAACCGCTGTCCCCCGTCATCGACCATGTGATTCCGCTGTCAAAGGGCGGCCCTCACACGATGGACAACTGTCGCGCGGCTCACTGGGACTGCAATGCGCGCAAGCACAACACCGAGCCGGGTACGCGGGTCCCGATGGAGGGGGAGCCGACTCCGCCGCTAGTGAAGCGAAGCGGCGGGGTAACCGGTCGCAGATGTGATCTCGACGGGTGTGAGCGCCAGCACTTCACTGGCGGGCTGTGCCAGTCGCATGCCCGTCGATTGAGGGAGTACGGCGACCCGAACAAGGTTAGATGCGGCTGCGGCTGCGGCGAGCTGATCACCGTCGCGCCCAGCGTTGCCCGCGCGATGACGTACCTCGACGGGCATGGTCTGAGCGGCGTTGTTGCGTCGCCCGAGGTGAAGCTGAAGGAGAGTCTCGTTCCTCAGCCGGTATCGGAGCGAGGCAAGACCTTTCACGCGCTGACCGATGACTGCCAGGTTTGGACGGGCCCCAAGAACAAGCAAGGTTACGGCCGTATCTATGTGTGGGTGTCGGGTCAGAAGCGGAAGGGTCGAACATTCCTGGTTCACCGCTTGGCCTACGAGCTTGCAAACGGCGAGGGGTCAGCGCACAACCTCACAATCGACCACCTGTGTGGAGTCCCGTTGTGCTGCAATCCGAACCACCTCGAAGCAGTGACGATTGGCGAAAACCTCAGGCGCGCTGCCTTAGTCGTCCTCACCTGCCCAGGGGGCCACCCTTACGACGAGGAGAACACGCTTTACAACCTCGACGGGCACCGGAGGTGTCGCCAGTGCAACACCGACCGCAATCACGTTGAAATACACGGGCACGAGTTTGTCGCTGACACAGACAACACCAGCGCGCTGCGCCGACGATGCCTGATCTGCCGGCAACGAGCGGAATCCACGCCGCAGTTCTGTCCGCAAGGCCACGAGTACACCCCCGAGAACAAGCGGATTGACAACCAGGGCAAACGGTACTGCCAGCAGTGCATCTGGGATCGGACGCACATCCCGCAGTTCGGGCACCCGTTCGTACCCGACCCGGATGGCCCGGCCAAGAAGCGTCGGTGTCTTACCTGCCGCGAGTTGAACCCGCCGCCCGCGCACTGCATCAATGGACACGAGTTCACCGACCAGACGACTGAGTACACGGCTAAGGGGTGGCGCAACTGTGTGCTGTGCCGCCTCAACGCCGATCATGTGCCGAAGCATGGGCACGAGTATGTGATCGACACGAGCAACCCAACGACGGTACGCCGCTGCCTCGTCTGTTACGAGGCGAAAAAGGCGGTGCCGCAGTTCTGCCCGGCCGGTCATGAGTTCACGGCGGAGAATACGTTCCTGAAGAATGGGTGGCGAAACTGCCGGGCCTGCGGGCGCAATCGAGGTCACCGGAAGCATTACGGTCACGACTTCGTCCCCGACCCTGACAGCGGTAAACGGGTGAGTTGCCGGACCTGCGCTGGCGGGCGCGTGGTCACCAGCTCGGCGACGTTGGTCTACCCTCGCCCGCCACACCCGCAGGAGGCTCCACCATGACCACCGACAAGACCCCCGCCGATCGGCCCGAGCTCGACGAGTTCCTCGGCCCCAATCAATGCTTCGCGCACCTCATACCGCCGTACGACCACCAGGCCGTCGAGGACCAGGCCGCCGCGCTGCTGCCGCATGAGGGCCTCGCCGAGTTCCTCGACGTCGAGCGACCGTCTGATCCGTAGTCAGAAGATCCGTTTACGCAGCGCAGCCCCGACCAGGACGGCCGGGGCTGCGGGTGGTGGGGGATTGCTCGGTCGGAGTGTAGAGACGCGACGGGCTGCGGGGATTACGTGGAGTCGGGTCGGGGGTGGTGGGACGCGTACCCAGCGCGCCAACAACGGGCCATCAACGTTTCGCGGCTGGTGCCGCCCACGACCCGCCACGGGTTCGCGTCGAGCCGTTCTCGGCGCAGTGACGCGGCACGGCCCAGCGCGTGCGCAGCGCGGAATGCGTCGCCGCCGGCGCTCACTCGGCTACCTCGACCGCGGCGGCCGGGGCCTCAAGGTAGCGGTAGATCGTCGCCCGGGACACGCCCAGTATCCGCGCGATTTCCGGGGCGGAAAGGCCCTTCGCCTTCCATGCGCGGGCCCGCTCGGCGTCGGTGGCGTCAACCTTGCGGGGCCGGCCAACCTTGCGACCGTTCGCGGCTGCGGCGGTGAGTCCTGCGCGGGTGCGCTCGATCATCATTTCCCGTTCGGGCTGTGCGAACGCGGCCATGATCGTGAGCATCGCCCGGCCCATCGGCCCGTCGGTGGTGATGCCATCGGTCAGCGAACAGAACCCAACACGCTGCGTGTTGCGGCCGAGCCGGTCGAGCTTCCACACGACCAGGGTGTCGCGCGGGCGCCGGTAGTCGAGCACGGCGTCGAGCTGTGGACGTGACGTCTTGGAACCCGAGACACCGTGATCGGTGAACACGCGGTCGACACCAGCGGCGGCCAGTGCGTCGAGCTGCAGCTGCGGATTCTGGTCGGTGGTGGACACTCGCGCGTATCCGATCAGTGACATGCGTTCCCCTGCCTAGGGTTTCTCGTTATCCCGTCGGTTGCGCGGTTTTGACACTTCGGCTTTCGAGATGGGATTGCAAGACACCTCGGCGGCGTGTTTCCGCAGGACGACTGTCAGTTTCAGAAGTCGACTGCACGGATATCAGCAGTGGTGAGGCACAGGCTGCGGATGTGGCGGTCGCGGTAACGATCGTTCCCGGCGAGCTTGCCCGTCACCTGAGGATCACCGCGTGAACTTGATGCTGTATCCGGCCAGACCATCGATCCTCAGGCTGTACTCGACACCCTCAAGCGTTTTCATGTTCCAGCCTTCCTTGACGCTCAACGACTCGTTCACGGGCAGGCTGAGAGCTGAGGTGACCGAGCGCAAGCCGACGTCGCCGTCGCTCACTTCCCGGATGTCGCCGTATTCGCCCTGTTCGGCGTTTATCGCCTGGGTGTGGACCGTAGTCGGATTGGTTGAGTCAGGCGATATGTTCTTGATGGTGATCGGGAAGTAGACGCTCACGGGCTGCAGAGGCCGGTCATACAGGATGATCGCGTCCTCACTCGGCGTGAACTCGACCGGTGCGCCCACGGTGATCTCCAGCTTCACCTCGCCCGACCGCACCGTGTCGCTGTAGATCGCGGTCTGACCGAACTTGCATGGATCTCCAAAAATTTGTTTCGTATCGCAGATCATCGGGTCAGCCGACGAGGAGGGATCCGCTTCCCGTTCCGGAGCAGGCTGCGGGGAGGACTGCTCGGCGTTCGAGGCTGCCACGGCGTCGGTCGTGGACGCGTCGCTGTCGTCTTCCAATATCGCCCCGACGGTCATGATGCCCACCCCGACAACCGCGACGCCGCCGAGTGCAGCCCACAATCGCCAGGGGGTCTTTGGCTTTGGTCGACGGAAGGTCATGGTGGTTCGCAGGCGGCCCTTCTGTTGGGTGACCAGCTCCCAGCCTTCCTGCTGCTTGCTTGTGATCGTTTTCGCCTCGGTGCCCCGGATCGCCTTGATCTCGGTGACCTCGTACCGTATTTCCTCGCCGGTCATGTCTCTTCCGTACTTCGATAGCGGTGTTGTGGGTGAACCCGTACCCAAGGACGGGGAATCCAGGTGCACGGTGCAGTTTGCACTATCCGGTTGGCATCCCCGGAGGCCATCCAAGAAACGGTCGATATCTTTAGCCCGCGGCGGCACTGGTCCGTTGAGCTGCGCTCTTGCGTCACGGACGATGTCCACAACGGGGTGATGGCCCAGGGATTCGCTGCTGATTTCGCGGAGCCCTTTGTTATCGAGTCGATACTGTGGGATGGCGAAGTTGGATCACTCACCGTCGAGGGAAGGTTCTTCCAGTTCGAGTAGTGCGGCATCGTCCGGGTGGAGGTTCTAGTTCGGTTCCACCGAGCGGGTCAGCGAATCGTCCCGATCGAACTCGTCGGAAGTCTGGACGAACTGCAGTCCCCGTTCCAGGACTTCGATTTTCTCGCGGTTGTCGCCGGACGAATCCGCGAAGAAGGCAGCGGCAACTGCGTCACGGACCAACGCCTCCGCGAGGTCCCAGTCCTGGACGTAGTTCTCGACGGGAACCAAATGGTCACGCCGCGTCGTCGCATCGGTGGTGCACCTCTTGGAAATAGACGCCGACCAGTTCCTGGGATCGATCCCGTTGCTACTGGAGACCGGATGCGATGGCCTTACCCTCAAAGCCTCTGCGCTGGACCTACCGCTTCGTCGCCGGCCACGGCTACTACCCCCTCGCAGCGGCAGGGTGGCTCATCGCAGTCCTGGCCCTCGCGGTTGGAATTGTCGCCTCCAACTCGGGGGACTTTGTGTCGGCCAGCCAAGCCGCACCACCGAGCTTCGCGCAGGCAGGGGTGATCACCAACCAACGCCCGAGACCCCGTCGCGCGACGGTTCCAGCGTCGCTCCAAATCAGAGCTCCACGGCACTACTCGGTGTCGTGGGGGAGAGTGGCCAGCGTTGACCAGTCGGTGCCATAGGCGGCGTGTACGTCGGTGAGGAACCGGTCGATGGGATCGATCAGTGTTGTGCGCCCCCTTTCGTCCGAGGCCATCACGATCCCGACGAGTCGGTACATGTGTGGTCCGGTGGAAATGTAGGCGGGGCCACCGGAATCGCCAGGGCCCACCGGGAGCCGCGCGGTGACCATGTTCGGAGCGATGGCGGTGACGGTGCCGCACGCGAGACCCGTATGTCTACCGATGTGGCAGATCCGGTCGTCGACGTGAGCGTCGGCGAATCCTTGAAGAACCTGGCCCCAGTCACGGTCGACCGATGAGATCTGGACGCTGGGGTAGAGCTCGATGACGCCGTAACCGCGGGCATCGCCACTGCTCACAACATCGCTTCGCTCGGGCACCGCGTCGGCGAACCGGCCGATCGGGCGCCGGGCGTTGTCGGTGACCGGGACTGTGGGGTCAGCACCGAGACAATGACCCGCGGTGAAAGCGAGCTTGGTGCCGTCGTCCGCGACACCGGTGAAGCCGATGGTGCATCCATTCGAATCGTGCACGATGCCACTGCCGGGATTGATCACCACGGGCGGCGACGCCGAAGCCGGAGTACAGATGCCCCCCACGATCGTCGCCGTCACCGCGGTCGCACACGCGATTGTGAGCCTGATCGTGCCACTCGTGCGCATCATGGTGTTCCGCCTCGCATGTCCCATTGGTGGGACCAAGGGTAGCGCAGGCGGTGTGGGGTTCGCGGCACCCCGCGAGTGCCGAATCCGACAGACTCTTGCCGTGGGGCTTATCAGGTGAGATGGGTTACCTGCTTCCCAGGTCTCCTGGGAAGTGTGTTGCGTCGAATCAGCCGACCGCTTCAGCTCACCCGCTCCGGGAAAGCTCACTGAGCCAGCGAGTGATGATTCCATCGAGATAGCGCAGCAACAGTGTGGGCTGTCGAAAACACGCGACGTCGATCACGGTGGAGCCGCCCTCTGGATTCCGGGCCCGAACTGTACACGCGCGGATTGGTCACACGCAGGATCGGCCCACATCGCCAAGAGCCATCGTCACTCTGTGTGCTGCACAGTCTCTCGGCGCAGTCCCTGGCGCACTTGGCTGTGAGGGGGTCTGAACGGAGTCGCAGCAACGCGTTCAACACCATTCCTGACTGTGGGTTCGTATTGTGCGCCATAACCAATTGCAGTGCCCGGGCATCAGTGATGCCCGCAGGCCCCAGTCGGATCATGCTCTGAACCCACAATCCGTAATGCCACCCGTCCCACCAGTACGAGGGCAGGACCCCTTCAACTGTCTGCTCCGACAGCCAATCGATAACTTCTTCGACCTCGCGTTCCATGATCCCGAGACGACTCAATAGGCAAACTACGACCGCAGACACATCGGGATGAGGCACATGCCAGCCAGTCGGCGCAAACATCGGATCCGAACTTCCGCCCGAACGGTAGGTCGGATAACCAGACATCGGATATCGGGACGAAATCAACTCGGCCAGAACATGTTCAGGGACTGCGAGGTCAAACCTTCTCAGCACCATCAGCGCTTGCGCTGTGCTGTCGTTATCTATTCCGACTCGTGAGTTGTATCCCCACCCTCTTCGATCCGAGAGCGACCATCGCAAGTAGTTCGCTGCACGTTCGCACAGGTTTGTCGCGCCAGGAGTGTCCTCCAGTACCACCGCGACGTGGGCAGTGATCCAGTCTGTCGAGGCACCCGGTAGCAGCATGAACCCGCGCAGCGAACCATCCCGATGCTGACTCGCCTCCAGATACCGGATGCCGCGGGCTATGGCGCTTGCCACATCGGGCTTCCCACCGGGGGGTATCGCAACGTGCCGATTCCGGGCGCGTTCGGAGGTCTCGATCAGCCGATCAAACCCCCCCAAGAACCCCAGCCTGACAAGTTGCCGCGGATCGCTCACTGCGATCCCTGCGTGAGACCCCGAATGAGTGCACGCACCTCGCGCTCACGACCGCATTGGCGTGCGGCACGAAGCGCGTGCTGGGCGTGCAACACGAGACCTCGCTCGATCGAAGAGCGGGACCGTCGCGCGAAAGACAGGCGCATCATTCCGAGAGCGGCAGCAGAGAGTCGGGGGAACATCGGCGAGGTGTTCGAACTCCACAAGAACTCGTTGGCGTGAAAACTCATCCAGTCCCGACTGAGATCGACGTAGTCGTCCCAAGCCGCAAAGAACCGCGCCAACGCTTCGAATACGCGAGACACGTGACGATCATCGGACGTATTCGCGAGTCGGCCGATGAATATGGTGGGGAGCCTCTTCGCGATCAGTGGAGAGCCGATTCCCATCTCTGATAGATACATACGTTCCAAAAGCACGGCCAGCGCTGCACGATCGCTGGGAGCATCCGCCAGCCGAAATGCCAGGCTACCTAGGACATGGTCGAAGAGTGCGACCACCGATCGGGCACTCGTACCCGAGGTTTGGGAAGATAAGCAGCGGATGTCGCCATTCATCCGCTTCCGAAGCCGCTGGGGGTCGAGGGCTTGTGCGGCCTCAGGAAGGTGTGCGGGACGCTCATCGACCAGGGTGTCGAAAGCCGCGACTGCCAAGTTGAAGGCGGCTGCCTCGTCGAGAATTTGTGATGCCACACCGCTTTGCCTCGGAATGCCCAGCTCCGCAATATTGGCTCCCCAACGCGCAACGCCGGTGACCCGCTCAGTGGTCCAGCCAGGAAGCACGTCTGTGTGTGTCTCGGAGGGTGTGAGAGCCGAGGTGACAGGCTGCAGGCGTTCGATCACATCCTCATGCGTCGCCAGGGCCTGGACTGGACCGCCGGCGAGTTGGACCAGGTTGTGCTCGACTCGCCGACGAGCGGGGCCCGACGATCCGAAACGCACACGAATGAAATCCGAAGCGATCACCAGATACTCGTATCGGATATCCAGCTGCTGGCCATCACCCGGGCTTGAAAACCTTCACCGTTTCCAAAGTATCCGGACACCACACCCTCGACAGAATCAACTGAGAAGGTAGCCGAGCCGAAATCTCCTTGGACCGTGCCGTTATCGCTGATCGTCACTCCCACCGTGCCGACAGACCATTGTTTCAACTCGGCATGGCTTTGATTGGACCAACGGCCTTCTTGGTACGCCCGCCCACCGTTGTAGATGCATCGAATGTAAATCTCGCGCGCAGCCGCCCGATCCCAGCTGGTCCCGCCCCAGATGCTGGAGCCGCCTTTTCGGTATACCGTGACCTGCGTACCCACGGTGTTGGAGAAGAAGAAGTTGTTCTTCCACGCTTCAACGTCTGCCTTCCAGCCTCCATCGCGACTGTAGACCGTTATTTCGCTCGCCATTGCTCGCTCCTGCCTGGAATGTTGCTGCAGCGTCACTGATGGTCTTTGTGCCCCATTGTGGACAGTGCGGCGTCATCTCGCGCGAGTAGCTCGCTACTCGAATATTCGGGCCCAGGCATGGGCGAGCGGTTGATCTCCGGATGGGCGTGAAAGATCGGACACGAACGTAATCGCCCCAATGTCCGAGGACCGATGTACGCGGAAACTGCTACGTGAGTCCAACTTGGTGCATAGTATCGACGGATGCCGGGCTTCTACCGGGCCTACGGGCAGCTGCGGCGGGGCGGGGGGCCATGGCGTTCACCGTTCCTAATTCCGCTTGTCGCCAACGCCAATCCGGTTGGCTTTCCCACGGAGGATTGGCATTTCGCTATCGACGCCGGCGCCGTGGCCGCGGATGTGGACGCCTTCCTGACAGGGGACGGCAACCTGATCAAGACGCTGTATGACTACCTGTCCTCGGGGAACCTGACGTTGACATTCACCATCCGCCCCTCCACCGGTCGTGTCGTACGGGATATCACGGTCCGCATTGTGGTGTTGGTGAGTTCTGCTGATTTGACCGTGGACAGCGGCGAGTTCGATGAAGAGGGCGCCCAGTTCGCTGCCTTCGAACTGCGGGTTGGACCGGGCACATCGCTGCCTCGGATCGATCTCACCGTTGGAATCAGGGACGCACGGATCAACCCCCAGCAGGTGGATCTCGCGAACTCGTTGACGGTCGCGGCGGGCGGCGTCGCGGTCTCGTCCATCTCGCTCACCGTCGACCCGAACGTCGATATCCCTGTCGACATGGCTGGGGGGTTGGTCGACGCCGACGTCACCAGGCTCCCAGGGGTCGAAACCAGCTACGTTCCCTTGCTGAACCAGTACTCGGAGCGTTCGCGCGACGTTCGCGGCGTCGACCTGCGTTGGCTGGACGATCCCGTGGCACCGCGCCCCGCGAGCGCAACGTGGGTACGCCTGGCGGGGAATCCGATGCAGCCCGTACCGCAGCTCAGGGCAATACTGCACACACCCATCCAGCCCGATCCACCCACGAACGTGTCGCCGACTGTCGCGGCCCTCGACGGCGGGTCGATGCGTCCCGGCGTATACCGCTACCGGCTGACACATGTCGACGGTGCCGACAACGAGTCACCCCCCGGCCCGCAATCCGACCCCGTCGAAGTCACGAACCCCAACCGAAGAGTGCGTGTGTCCGGATTCCCCCCACCGCCGCCCACCATCGAGAAAGTCCGCGTCTACCGCACCGACACAGACCGGACCTTCCCTCCCGATCTGGAGCAAGGTGCCCGCGGCGACGACGTTCGGGTTGCCGAACTCGACCGCGACGCGACCGAACACATCGATACGGGCGACGCCGCCGCACGACCCGACGCGCCACCGTATGCGCGGCTCACCGATCTGGTAGCAGTGGAGTTCGAAGCAAACCAAACCCTCGACCTGCTCGGGGACCTGCGGATCGTTGACCCCAAGAGCGACACCACGTTTCACGCGGATCTGTCGGCTCCGCGACGAATCCGGCTGATCTACCAGCCCGGCGCCACGCCTGCCCTGCGGTGGACTGCCGAGTCGATAGCCGCGCGGGCGCGGCTGGTCGCGGACTCGCTCCAAACGCCCGTCGGCAACGGCGTTGATGTCCGGATCGAGCAGGCCCCGCAACGATTCGACCTGTCCTGGATGTCGCTCGGCTCGGAATACTTCGCCTTGGCTTTGGACGCAGGCCCGGAGCAGCGATTCGGCCGCATCGGCGCAATACTGGGCGCCCCGCCGGCACCGGTGGCATGGCCGGCGGGAGACGCGTTCCTGACCGCGGATCTGTCCGCCTCCGCAGGGTCACTCGTCGCGATGTCCGAACTAGTCTCTGCGCGTATCGAATCCGGATCCGCGAAATGGTTTGATCGCGACTCTGCGGCAGGTCGCATCGCGATCGATGCGCAATTCGACGAGAACGGCACCGCCGAGCGGGACCTGCGGATCGGGTGGGTTTCCCGCGCCGATGTCCAGGACCCCCTGTCGCTGCGGCTGAGTGGACATGGCCTACCAGCCCGACTGGCTGCGGTGTTGACCAACCCGCCGGCGGGCCCACAGATCGTCGATCTGTGGGCCCGGATCCTATGGCTGCGCTGCGCGTTGGGCATCGGATCGAAGGCTGCGGGCCAGATCTTCCTCGACGACACCACCGATCGATTGCACGCCGAGTTCTCGCCGGATGCGATCACCGTCGACCTCGCGGGCCCGGCGCGAGTGGGTGGGCGCATCGACCGACTCGCCGACGGTAAGGTCGTAACCGCGCGCCCCGACGTGATAATTCCAGCCTCGGTTGGCGAAGGCGACGCCCGCACACCGTCCGCGGCCGCAACAGGCCTGACCACCGATCGAATCGTCACACACGCTCCCGAGCCGGGTGTGTCGGGTCGGATAGCGGCATCGTGGCCACCCTCCGCGCCGCTGAGTGCACGGGCGAACCCGCAGGCTCGTGTGCTCACACACGGCGCCTGGGAGCCCGAGCAGGGCTTGCGCGCGGCGACGGCGCGGCTTATTGGGTTTCGGCGGCTCGAGCTCAGCCCCGCCGTGTTCGGGTCCAACCCGCCCGAAGGCCAAGTCGCCACCATCGTCGAGTTCGACGCGGCCCGCGCCAACAAGTCCTTTCGGTTCGAGGCGATCGAACGTGAAAGGCGAGTGCCGGTCGACCCGGATCCGCGGGCACCGTCCGGGGCCCGGTCCTGGTGTCGGACGCGAACCGGCCTAGTGCCCCCGCGCATCTCATTGTCGACAGTGCACATTCGCGACGCGGCAGGCGCGATTCAGCTCGGCGGTGTATCCCTCGAATCGGCCTCGGCGTGGGGAGCGGGTGTCGTGTGGGCGGAGCCAAGCTACGTGTGGGACGACTCCATGAAACATCCTGCGGTTCACTTCCCATACCCCGTCCTTTGGGATCTGGGACAAGATCGAGGGATCGGCTTGCTGACTGTGGGGTTCGAACAGATCCCCGCAACCGTCTCGTGGTGGGACCTCGCGCACGCCGTGGCGTTGAGCACCGCGCGGGTGCCGGCCACCCTGCGGCTGCCAAGCGTCGGTCCGGTCGGGGCGAATTGGTCGCCCGGAGGCGCGTTGCTCCGGATGGGAGGTCCGCTCCGCCTGCACTGGCTCCGCATCGCAAAGCAAGACGGCTACGGGCTCGTATGCCGAACCGACGGTAAAAATCACCCAGTGCGGTACGGAAAGTGGACGGAGATCGCCGCGCCGTTCGTCACGATCGAACCGGCGACCGGTCAGTCGTCCACGCAGGTGACGTTCTGGTCGGCAAAAGGACCGGGGGAGCGGTGGACCGATCCCGGAGACCAAAATCCTTGTGAGGGAAGTATCCTCGGCGGTTTGTCTCCGGCTCCTGGGCCAAAGTCTCGCGCCTCGGCGCAGGGTTGGTCGATCGACCCGTCAACGCGCCTCACGCTTGCGTTGACGCTGAGCGAGCTGAACACCCCGAGTGGGACAGTCAAGGCGCGGTGGTGGTCGATGCCGACCCGCGAGGAGGAGTGGGACGGCGAGGACGACCCGAATCCCGGTGTCTGGCAGCTGCGGCAAGCGATTCAGATGGAGAACTACGCCGGCCTGGTCGCGCTCTATCCCGACGAAACGACGGACAACCCGTTCGGAGACTGGGAGGCCGGCCCGGGCAGATGGTGGCTCAGGGCGCGTGACAGTCTCGAGGCGATCTGCACGGGCGATGCGTACTTCGGTAACGTCGGCGGCGGCTACAAACTGCCTGTCGGTGAAGGCGTTTTCACAACACTTCCGGCGATCTTCAAATGGGGCACGCCGTGATCGTCGACCGCTTGATCTGCCACCACACCTATCGCGGGACAACGGCGTTTGATCTCTCGGGGAACGGCAACCACGGCGAGACCGAAGGGCTCGTATCGGTGGGCGGTGGAATCGCGAGCTTCGACGGAGGTGAGGACTGCGTCAGAGTGCCGGTAAGCGAGTCGCTCTCGTCGCTGCGGGCCGTGCGGGTGTCGGTCACCTTCCGCTGGACACCCGAGCCGCTGATGTTCCCGAAGCGATTCAACCTCGTCGAGGGCTATCTGTCGTTCGCGCTGATGATCGAGCGCATCGGCGAGAACCCTGCAGGGCAACTGTCCGGTTCGATTCTCGACCGAACCGGAACCTGGCGGGCCATCCAATCCGATCCCTACGTTGTCACCCCGGGCTATTGGCACACAGCGGTATTCGTGCACGACGGGATCAGTTCCTGCCGCCTCGACCTCGACGGTGTCACTGTCGCCGAGGCCTTCGATGTGCCGGGCCCGGTCAGCGGCGTCCACGCCCACTACGGGTTGGCCATCGGGCATTGGCCCGATCCCGACGCGCGGTATACGTTCGCAGGCGAGATCAGCGAGTTCCAACTGTGGAAAGACCGCCCCGAGGCGATCCGCGATGCGGCGGATCTGTGCTGCTGCACTGAAACGGCGAGGGCGGACGACGCGTTCGCGCACCTACGAGAGGGTCACGATACCGACGCCCACGTCCACGCGGCCGAAGAACTCTACGACGTCGGGTCGCGAGCGTTCGGGCTGATGGCCTCCGGCGGAGCGACCGAGCGCAATCACGCTCACGACCTCGCCCGACGGTTCGCCCTCGCGGTCACCTCCCAGGACCTCCAGGCGATGCAGGACGCGATCGCGGCGGGAGCGGTGTTGTCCACCTCCACTATCCCGGCAAACGAGCGGACGGAGCTGACCGATCGGATGGTAAACGCCCTGCGGCAGACAGTGATTGGGCCGTTCCTCGACGCAGCACTGAACGGGGGACTCGACTCGACCGAAGCGATAGAGACTGCGCTCGCCAACACCGGACTGGACGTGTGGCTACGCGGATTCTGTTTCGAGTGGGCGGTGGATCAACGCGATCCGGCGCGAGAGCCGCAGCGGCCTGCCGACCACCCTGGGCGCGACAATGACCCGACAGTCGACAGGCCCCCCGACGAGCAGCCACCCGGCTGGGAGGCGGGCCCGCGCCACGACAACGGCGCCAAGATGTCCCTCCGCGGGCTGCCGGCGTTCAGACGAGGAAGGGCCACACCGCAATGATCGAACTCACCGCGGAAGCCATCGAGGCGCTCGCGCTCCGGTTTTATCCCATCCTGCGGTTCCATGAGGAGGAACGGTTCTATCCACTACTCGCAGAATCCTGGCTTACCACTGTCGCAAACGGCGTGTGGCCCGAGTCGCCGAACCGCGACGCGCTCCTGCTCGCGCGTCCGGATGATCCGGCGCGGCGCGGCGCCTCATTCTGCCTGTCTCCCGCCTCGGCCATCGACTCCGTGGTACCGATCGCGGGTTCGCCGGTGGACGGTGACCGTCCGATCGGCCTGGACTCGAATGTGCTCGCGCAAGTGATTGCCAAGGGCACATCGATGTTCATGAGCGTCGGAGGATGGCCATCCGAGCGGTCACCGTTCGCCGCGGGCGATATCGATTACCTGGGACAATTGACCTCGGAACTCGCGGCTGCGATCAATCCCGCGCTCGAGTGGCAGCCGCGAGACGCGGCCGAACCGCTCCCCCCGCCGCCTGGGCAACGGGTTATCCCGCAGCTGATCCCCTGGCAGTGGATCGCCCAACCACCGAACGTGACGATGTACTGCGAAGTCGCGTGGGCCGGCGCCTGGGCGCGCCGCGACGCCCGGGCTGCTTCCCGAGATTACGGCGGGGCGCGCGATCTCGATGGCTATGTCGCGTTCACCTACCACCTGTTCTATGCGGCGCGGGATCCCGGCGGTAGCGGGCGACGTCAAGAAGGACAGTGGGAAGCAGTCACATTGTTCTTCCGGGCCGATGCGAGGCCGGCAGAGGGCAGCGAACTGATCGAAGGCAATCCGCTGATAGACGAGACACCGCACGCCGTGGTGATCTCCCAGGGACGGACCAGCGACGACGCCAGCTACCACACCGACTCGCGCCCGTATGCCCTCTGTGAACGGATCGCAGACCGGCCCGTCATCTACGTGACACGAGGATCGCACCGCAACCTGTTCGAACCGGTCACCGGCGAGACGTACGACCCAAGCAAGTACGGCCCACACGCTCCGGACACCACTGCGCACGACAACGAATCGAACTCGTGGATCGGCGTCGACGCCTATCTGATCCTCATGGGCCTGCTATGGGCACTGGCAGCGCTGCTCGCCGCTCTTCTCGCGACAGTCGTCGGCTGGGGTGCAGCGATTTTCGTCGCCTCGATCATTGTCCTGCTGATCCTCATCCTGTTGATCATGTGGATCGTCAGTGCTTGCGACGAGGCATCCGACCGCGACGCCGGCAAGAACGTCGCACCCCGCACGGAGCCGGAAGAGGCGTCGACCACTGGCCCGCAATCCGGGGGAGACGGAACCGAGGAACCGGCCGGCCCCGCTCCCGCGTCGGGAACGGCAGGAGGGGCCTCGCCCGAAGGAGGCGGTGCTGCGCCGACGGCGGGGCTGCCGAACACCGGCTCGCCAACCGGTCGGTCTACATCGTTCCCCGACATCCGCATCATCGAGCGGCTGTTCGTGAACGGCGCGATCAGAGAACATACCGGGTTCCCCGCACCGGCGACCATGGAGAATCCCCGTTGGTGGGACTATCCGGGCCGTTGGGGTGTGCAGGTCGCGCCCGCTCCGGCCTCGGGCACCTGGGAATCGGGTGGTAGGCGGGTGGACGACCTCGGCCGTGACTGGGGCTACTACTGCGGAGTTGGGATGTTGCAAGCAATACATGGTGGGATCGTGTAACCGTCGTACGGCCGGGAGGATACGGTGTCTGTCGCTGATCGCAAGCACTCGGTTGAATCAGAACCTAAGCGGGAGAACACGCCCTCGCCACCGGAAACGGTTGCAGTTCGGTTCACCGGCCGCAGGGGTGTGCAGGGGGCAGTAGTCGTGGGCGACAACCACTGCACAGTTGTCGCGTGGCGCGGTGATCGTCGTCTGTTCGCGCGGTTTGAGCGGAATAGCCTCGGCGAGAGTGGTTTTCGCGCAGTATTGGTCGAAAACCGTGACGCAACAGCAGTTTGCACAAGCTGCACCGGACCGCTGCGCCGCAAAGGCGCTTTGGTGGTCGCAAACGACGGCTCTTGGGAGTCGCTGATCGAGCGGTTCACGCATACCGGATCGCTGTCGACCGTCGCGGTGGGCAACGGGGATGACACAGGGACACCGGTTCAGTTGCGTCGAGCACGCCGCTCTCGCGGCGGCGATCTGTGGTGGACCGCCGACGCCGAGCTCCGCCATGTTGCAAACGAATCCGGGGCTGCGCCCGGGGTCGGTGCCAGATGGATCACCACTGGGCGTGTCGAGTTCGCGAGTGGGGGGTCCGGGTCGTACCGAACAATGAGCTACACCGGCAAGCAGGAAGGCTCGGGTAGTTGGACACCGATTTACGCCGGTCCGCACGCCGCTGGTTCTCGCCAGACCGTCACCACCAAGGACGGATCGACGGAAACGAGATCCGACACAACGGTGATCGTCCAAGACTCCGGCGAACGCCTGATAACTCATGAGCGCAGCACCAAAACAACCACGCCCGGTGGGGTCACGTCCACGTCGAAGGACACAACTGTGTCCTCATTCGATGCGAAAGGCAATGTGTCGCGGTCGGCTTCGCATGAATCACGATCGAACACCGGCCCCACGGGAGGAACTTGGGAACATTCCACTACAGGTCCGAGCGGCGCGAGCGAGACCACTCACGGGGCAAGTGCCTACGACCCTGCCTCGGGGGCCGGCAGCGTTAGCGAATCAACCGTTCACGCCGACGGCTCGGTCACCATCACAACCGAGACGTCGGGAGGCGACGGTACCGTCACGCGCCACTCGACGGAGTACGACGCGAACGGAAACATGGTGTCGGACAAGACAACGAGCGGGTACTCCGACCCGTACGGGCACTTCGTGCCCGACTCGGGAAGCGGGGACAACGGCGGCAACGGGGACAACGGCGGCAACGGGGACAACGGCGGCAACGGGGACAACGGCGGCAACGGCGGCAACGGGGACAATGGCGGCAATGGCGGCAACGGGGACAATGGCGGAAACGGGGACGACGGAGACGGCGGGGATGGTGGAGACGGCGGGGATGGTGGAGACGGCGGGGATGGTGGAGACGGCGGGGATGGTGGAGACGAGGCTGCCGCCGGTGGTGATGATGATGGCGGTTTCGGTGACGACACCGGCGGGGGCCAACACCCAGGACTCGGCTGGGATGGAAGCCGCGATGCGCCGTTGGGTGGCTATCATCCCGATCCCGATGATGCCGGCGACGCTGGAGAAGGTCTGGACATGTTGGGCCGAGACTCGATCGCAGGGGCGTTGGCGAAGACATTTCGACACGGAGTGGGTGGTGGTTTCGACGTGGGGGAGGCGGGTCAAGGCGACGACATCGGCGGACCCAAAGTACCCGAGATCACCCTGAAGAACGCCGACTACGTTCCCTTGGACCCCGAGTACGGCGATTGGACGAATCCTGCCGCTCATCTCGAGTTTGCAGCAGCAACGGTCCGTGCACTCGCCATAGTTGATGTCAGCCAAATACCCTCTATCGCAAAGGCGACCACAGCACTGGTCCAGTTGCTTGCCTCGTCCACGTCACTGCCGCAGTGACCCTTCCCGATCGTGACGTCACGCCGACCCGGCTGGGAGTCGAGTACCCGGTCCTCGAGAACCGAACAGCAGCTTCGGGCGGGCGTTGAGATACTCGATGGCGGTGGCGCGGAACAGTGGAAGTGGCCTCGTGGCACGGATTCTGGAGGATGCTCAGGATTCAGGCCGCCCGCGTCGGCAACAGAGTGGACAGGCCCGAATCGTCGAGAAACTCACCCGGAGTCAACGCTGCTTCTTCACTGACCGTTGTAGGGGTCCAGAGCCGGGGTTCTCCCGCGGTTGGCCCGACTCGTCAGGCCTGCGGTCACCCCAATTTGTGGGCGCTGGACACTATTACAGGCCATGCGGGCAGACCGCTGGGGCCAGTCCCGTGCGGGCCAGTCCCGTGCGGGTCGGTCAACTCGGTACGGGTGGACGGCGGAGCCGGGAAACGCTGCGCTTGACGCCGACCCTGTCATCGACGAAGTAGGCCGGCGAGACATCGAAAATGTTCGCGAACGCGAAAATCAGATCCAGTCGCGGAATGGTGGCCGACGGCCGCCGCGCCGGGGGAGTTTCCCCGCTCAGCAACCGGTACAGATGCGATTTCGACACCGCGACGTCGGGGTAGCGCTCGGTGAGGATCTGATAGAGGCGGTAGCCGGTCAGACGGCGTGGTTCCTCACCGGGGGCCGTGGCCACGTCGTGGCTGTCGACGAGATCGCGAAGCAGGATGTCGAAGCCGGGAACTTCGCGCGATCCCACGCGTTCGGCGTCGTCGATGTCGAGATCGTCCACGAGGAAGTAGGCGGGCTCGATGCCGCAGATCTCGGCTACGGCGAGGATCAGATCCAGCCGCGGGATCGCGTCACCGGACAGCAGCCGGTACATGTGCGTCTTGGACACGGCGACATCCGGAAACTGCCTGCTGATCAGGTCGTGGAGGGTGTACGCCGACAGCGGGCGAGCGGCGTCGCCTTCCCCGATCAGGAACGAGTTCAGCACCACTCGCAGCTTCTCCGCGAATGCCAGAGATATCTCGTTGGGCAACCCGTTCACACCTTGCGGTCGATTGGCAGGAGGCTGGGCTGCGGGTTCGTCCATTGCCGTCATCGTGTCCTAGATAGTCACACACGAACATGTCGATGCAGCAACACCCGTACCCGCGTGGTCCTCACCCGTCGTGTCGCGTGTCGCGTGTGACCGTGGGCGGCGGGTCGCCGGCGGGACCGCTTTCGCGGGGTTCCTTCTCGCGGTCCAAGGTGTCCTGGTCCTGTTCCTGCCGCACCAGTTCCGCCGATCGCTGTCGAGCCTGCTCGATCTCGAACGACGAGGACGGCTGCGGTCGTGCGGCGTGCCCTGCCCCGTTGGCCGAGGTGGACGCGGGGTCGGGCATCTTCGGTGGCGGGGACCAGCCGCCCGGTGCCGGGTCGCGCCACACCGGCGGATGATGCGCCCGCCCTGCCGCGTCGCGTTGCCCCACCGCCGCGGGCCGCGCGTCACGCGGGGGCCCCGCGGCGGCCACGGTCCCGCGCCCGGCCCCAGTGTTTACCTGCGGCTGGTGACGTACCGGGCGGGCGGTGCCCTCCGCGGACCCGGCGGCGCGGAACGCGGCCTCGGCGGTGGTGGTGGCCACGACGAGTTCGAAACGCCGGGGTCCGATGGTGAGCACGAACTGCGGCCGCCGAGGATCGGGCTGGGCGATCCTGGCGTCGGGCTGCAGATCCGGCACCGGATCCCCGGGGCGCCGCAACGCGAGCAGCGTCGGTGTCCGGTCGTCGACCATCTCTGATTGCTCGACCCGGTCGAGGACCACGATGTGCGCTGCCGCGCCACCCTTGTGCTGCCCCGCCAGCCACATCCGGCCGTCGCCGTGCGCCAGCAGACGCCGCCACCGCGCCGGGTGCTCGGTGTGCAGCTCGACCCGCGCGCCCGCGGTGATCGCGCGCAGCACGAGCTGGTCTGCGAGCTGCTCACCCGAGGACACGTCGATCACCTTCCTGGCGCCGCCGATGGGCCGGAACAGGGGCAGCGTGAGCGCACCGTTGCCGTCCGCGGTGCGCCCGATGAGCTGACCGGTCGGGCCGATCGGCACCACGTCGAGCCCGGCCTCGGTCAGGTCGCGCCCAGCCGGTGTCAACGCCCGGGACCGCGCGGTCGGCAACCCCGCCGCCAGTGCGGCGCCCTGCTCACCCGGAAGCGCCACGAGACCGGGCAACGGTGCCTGCATGAACTGGTCGCGAGTGGTGTAACGCACGAGCCCCGACACATCGACATCCTCGCCCGGTCCGGACCGCAGCCGGACCACGGTCGCGGTGTGCGCCTCGGCCGACCACCACCGGTGCGCACCGGCCAGTTCCGTGGGATCCGCGGCGTAGCTGGTCATGATCAGTTGCCCGGCCCGCACGTGGTCCCACTGTTCCGCCGCGGCCGGCGGCGCGAGCATCCGCTCCTGGCTGCGCAGCTGCGCCGCGCGCAGCGGCTGCGCGCAGATACCGTCCTGCCGCAACCGTTCGGCGATCCGGACGGTCGCCGCGGCAAGCGTTTTCGGGGCCGATCCACGCCGCTTGATCGCGTCGAGGTTCTGGCCCGGATCCAGCCTTACCAGCAGCCAGGTCGCGCGTGAGGCGACCAGCGGTGAGTGGCCCACCACCTCCGTGTAGTCGCCGAGCTTGCCGGCGCCGGGCATACGGCCCAGCCCCGCCGAGGTCGCGTCGACACCGACGACGACATCACCGAATCGCAGCCACCGTGCCACCGTCGGCAAATCGATCGCCCCGCAGTCCACCGGTCCCGCGTCACCGGCGAACACGGTCGGCGACAACGGGTCCCGGGACCCGACCGAGATCATCGACACCAGCCCGTCCTCGCCCCACCGCACCCCGGTCACTGCGCCGGCCACCTCGACATCGACCACCGCCGCCGGCGCCGCCAGCGCCCGCCGGCGGGCCAGCAGTGCGACAGGATGCAGCGCGCGCCGGATCAGCGGTGCACCGTCGATCGTCAGCACCCCGGCGCCGAGCATCGCGACCAGCACCAGCAGCGGCGCCCACCACGCGCGCGTCGCGGTCGCCGCGGTCACGAGCAGACTCGTCCCGACCGCCAGCGCCGTGAGCGTGCCCGCGTGCCGCGGCAACGCGGCACCCACGTCTGTGCTCATGTCGGTCACCGGCTTTCTTTTCTGCGACGAAGGACAGGGAAGGCCGCCAGGGCGAGCAGAGCGACGATGGTTGCGCCGAGCGCGGTGACACCGGCCGCAACCCGCGGCAACCGATCCGGTTCCGCCGCGGCCGCCGGCATCACGAGGTCGCTGTGCCCGTAGCGCCCGCCCGCCGAACCGTCGACCGGGATGTCGGCGGTCAACGCCGCGACCGGGTCGAGCAACCCGGATCCGACCGTGTTGTCGACCCCGCGCGCGGGACTGTGCGCCGACCGGGTGAGCCGGTCCATGATCTGGGCCGCGCTCAGCTGCGGGAACTTCGCCCGCAGCAGCGCCGCGGTGCCCGACACGTAAGCCGCGGCATAACTGGACCCCGCGACCGGGACGTCGCCGCCCTGCTGTCCCTGTACGCCGTTGATCGCGCCGTCGCCACCGCTGGGCGACAGCGACACGATCGCTGTCCCCGGCGCGGCGATACCGACCCACGGGCCGCGCAGCGAGTATTCCGACGCCGTCCCGGTGGGGGAGGTGAACCCGGCCGACAGCACGTACGGGGTGAACATCGCCGGCGACACCAGCGTCGTGGCCTGCCCCCATCCCCGCGGATCGTGCTGATCACCGGGATTGTCGGGCGGATTCTGCTCGCAGTGCGCATCGGCCTGCCCGGAACCACCACTCGAGGTATTCCCGGCCGCGGACACGATGACCGCGTCGCGCACCGCGGCGGCGTACCACAAGGCCGCGCCGAGACCGGCCTGATCGACCCCGCTCCCGGGCGCCAGGCACGACACCACCGAAATGTTGATCACCCGCGCGCCCAGGTTCGCGGCGTGCACCACGGCCTTCGCGAGCGACCGCAGATCCCCCGCGGTCCGCGAGGCATTCGGGTCGTTCGGGTTGGTGCCCGCTGGCAGGTCGGCGGAGAACGCGTCCGAGGACTGGCGGATGGACACGATTCGCGCGTGCGGCGCGACCCCGACGAACCCGTCGCCGGGTGAGGCGGCGGCGCCGATGATGCCGGCGATCAGGGTGCCGTGCGCGTCGCAGTCCGACAGCCCGTCCCCGCCGCCGACGACGTAGTCACCGCCACCGGTCAGGTTCGGTAACCGCGGCTGCGGCCGGACCCCGGTGTCGATCACCGCGACCAGCACACCCGCTCCGGTCGAGAGTCGATGCGCCTCGTCCAGACGCAGCGCCACCTCCGGCGGCGGGGGCTGGGTCAGGTCGCTGCCGGCCAGGACGCCCGCGCTCGCGCACATCTTCGTCTGCCGCGCAGCACCTTCGGGACCGGGCAGGACATCGGCCGGGATCCGTGACCGGTCGATACCGGGCGCCCCGGGTGTCTGCGCACCCGCCCCACCGGCGGCGACCACACCGGCTACAGCGCACACCACGACCACCGCCGCAGCGCGACCCGGGCGCATCAGATGTTCCGGATCACCGAGTAGACGCCCATCACCCATGCCGCGAGCGGGATCAACACGACGACGAGCAGCTGCTCGGTGAGCTCGATGCTGCGCCGCGTCACAGGTGACAACTTCGCCCCCGGCAGCCGAGCCGCGGCCGCCGCGGCCACCGTGACCGCCGCCATCACCGCCACCGCGACAAGCTGAGGCCCGATCTCGCTGTAACCGTTCACGATCCGCGCCCCTGCACCCGCGACCGTCGCGAACGCGGCGCCGTACATCACCAGCGCCTGCACCCGGTCGGTGTAGGAGCGGGCCCGCAGAAACAGCGTCCCGACCACGAGCGCCGCGACCACGAGCTCGACCGGCAAATGGTAGGTGTGCGGTGCGACCGTCACCACCGTCGCGACCACCAGCACCGTCGTGGTGCCGACCAGCAACCCGGTCAACGCCTTGTTCGCCGCCCGCGCCCGCCGCTCCAGCACACTGGTCGGGTCGACATCGTCGACGCCGAACGCGCCTTCCAACGCTTCCGGGTCGAGATCCTCACCGGGCGCGGGTAGGTTCGGCGGCCGGATCCGCGTCGCGATCACCGTCACCTTCGGTGCGTTGACGAGCACGATCACCGCGACGATCACCGTCGCGGCCGCAACGGCTTTCACGCTGGACCCGACGAACCCCACGAACAGCCCGTCGATCCCGGCCGCGACCGCGGCTGTGATGACGGTCGCGTGCAGCATCACCCCCAGCCCGCCCAGGGCCCGCAGCAGCAGCGCACTGGTCAAACCCGCGACCGCGGCCGCCGCGACGACGTTGGCGGCCGTGAAATGTCCTGCGGCGTCCTCGGGTGCCGGCACCAGCAGCCCACCGCCGGTGCCGAGCAGGACCAGCGCCGCGATACTGCCCGCGTACCCCGCCCGCGTCGAATGCCACCATGCGCGTGCCGCACCCGCGGTGCCTGCGGCCACGACACCGAGGAGCAACGCGACACCCGCGCACACCAAACCCGGTACCGCAGTCGAGCTCTGCCACGACCTGATCAGCAGGCCCGCGCACGTCACCGCTCCGGCCACCACCGCGACCAGCGACGCCGCCCGCGCGGTGGACGGCTCGAACTCGGGGAAATCGCGTTCGTTGATCTGGGCGACCGCGGCGGAGATCTCCTCCACCAGCGGCCGGAAATGCTCTCCGTCACCTGCAGGCCGCAGCTCCAGCAACGACCCGTCCAGGACACCTGAATGCGCGAGAGTCCGGTGCCGGGGGACCGGGGACTGCCCGATCCGCGCCAGCGACAGCGGGCGGCTGCGGTCGATGACGATCTCCGCGTCGGCCTCGGCCAGGGTGGTGAGCAGATCCTCCATCACGATCTCGAGAGCGACCTGGTCGGCGAGATCGACATCGATCTGTTTGTGCCCCACCAGGATCGCCACCCGCACCCGTGAAGGTGCGCTCACACTGTCGACGGTCGATGCGGCCACGATGGTTCCTCCGGTCCGGGGTCGACGACGTTGCTCGGCGCGCGCCCAGCCCGCGGGGGTGGGGCGGCCTGCACGAAGCGTAGCCAAAAAATAGTCCCACCACGGGAACTAGTGAACATTGATCTTCGTGCGCGTCCCGAACCAGTCGCGATCGGGAAGCAGCGCACACAGATCCGACACCCCGTGACGGAACTCGGCCAACGAGCCCGGCGCGAACGTCGACCACATGCGCCCGTCGGAACCGCGTCGCACACGCGAAACAACCCGCCCACCTTCGGTATCGAACACCCCGATACCCGCACCCAACGGCCGCCGCACGGTGGTCGAATGCGACACCATCGTGATCTCACTGGTGCGCGGCGCAACAGCGAGATCGGTGATCAACCGGGCCGTCGCCACGTCCGCACCCAGCCCGCGCAACGGACCCGCCATCTCCTCGGGCCGATAATGCCCGGCCAGCTGCGTGAGCGCGTCCGTGAGCGCGGTGAACGGCTCGAACCGGATCGGTGCGTGCTCACCCAGCGCCGCCCACAAAGCGGCAGTGACGATCTCGTGCACACCCAGCCCACTGCTGAACAGCGGCTGCACCACCACACGGTCACCGAGCCGGGTCGCCATCACATGCAGATCACCGGCACGAACCACGCAGACACGGAGCATCGTCGCGCCGCTGCGCACCCGCGCCGCCGCTTCGACATCGGGATGCCCCAGCGCCGACACCCACGCCAGCACCTCGGCCCCGAACCGGCCCGCCGCGCCGAGAATCCCGGCGTCGACGAGAGACCGGGTGAGCGCGGCATCGACCTGCGCCTGCTCCTCGGGATAGAACACGGTCGGAAACAACGCCAGCACCTCGGGCCACAACGCGACGTCGGTCTGCCTGCCGGCGAGCAGCAACGCATCGACCCCGAGCTCGATACTGACCGCGATCATCGAACCGCCCACTTCCGGTCGCGAGACCGGGGGCACCGCGTCACGCTCGCACCGAGACCGGACACGCCGGTCGCGGCCGAATGCATCAGCGGCGCAACCGGTCCCGCAGCGACCACCCGCTGCCTCAGACGAAACGGGTCGCGATGAGCGCGTCGATCTTCGCCATCTCGATCCCGGCCTCACCCAGCTTGACCGACATGTCGAGCAGTGCCGCGTTGACCTCGGTGATCGTCGAACCCAGCCGCGTCTGCGCATCCTGCCACGACAGGGCGCCCGTGCTGTCCCACGACGACTTCAGCTTCACGACCGTGCCCTGCATGTCCTCGAAGTTGGTGTTGAGAGCTTTGTGTGACACACCCAAATCGGCTGACGCCGAGGCGATTCCTCCATAGTTGTACAGCATTTCGGTAGATCCTTCCGGAGAGTGATAACGAGTCGGGACGGGGTGTTCAGACGATGTTCGCGCCGGTGCTGTTGAAACGCTGCCCCAGGTCGGCGTCGGTGTTCGTGTAGGTCACGCCGGAGATCCCGACGTTCTGGGCGATGTCGTCGAGCAGACGGTTGGCGTTCCCGCCGGCGACCTGCCACCGGGCGTGCGCGCCCTCGAACGCTTTGCGCGCATCGCCCTGCAACGACGCATACAACGCGTCGTTGATCGCGGTCACCTTCGCCAGCTGAGTCTTCGCGAAGTCGTACTGCGTTGAGAATTCGCCGGAGGCACCGGCATGGACTGCACCGTCCGCCTGCAAATGCGAGTTGGTCATCGGGGTTCTCCTGTGCCGAAGGGATGGAACTTCCTGATTTTCCCGACCGTCCTCCGGTGTCCACCACGAACCCGCGATGGTGTGCCCCGAACGGCCAAGGGGCACAAGCTTTTGCATCTCATCCGCTACGTGCGGCCGCGTTCACGCCGTCTCTCTCGGGACTACGCTCGCCGTCCGCGGCGGCCGGGCCCTGCTCGACGACCGGGATCGCCATGATCCGCGCACCCTCGACAACGGCACGCCGCCGTGCCGGACCGTCAGTGACCGGGCCCGAGGCCCCGCCGTACATCGGGCCGCTCATCGGTCGGCCCGCGGCCGAGGCCTCCGCCGCGGCACCGGCCGATCGGGCGGCGTCGGCCAACGACGCTGGTGGCGCCGTGATCCCGGCCGCCGACAGTGTCGACTCCCACCCCGACGGCATCCGGAATCCCGCGACCGCGCCCGACATCCCCGACATCGACGACGCGTAGCCGATCGACGCCGACGCCAATCCCGACCCCTTAGCGAGCGCGGCACCGGCCACCGAGAACGGTGCGGCCCCAGCGAGTCCGGCATTGGCCAGCGCCCCCACCCCGGGGGCGCCGTCGAGGCGCCGCATCAAGAACTGGCCCATCTGCGACGCGCCGCTCGCGGCCGGTGACACCACCGACTGCACACCGCTGCCGACTTGCCCGGCCACACCAGCGACCTGCTGCGCACCACCGGCGGCCTGCTGCAGCTGCGGCCCTGCTTGCGCCGCGGCCATCTGCGCCTGCGCGAGCAGTGCCTGGGCACGCGCCTGCGCCGACGTCGACGCCGTGCTCTCGTCACTCTTGGCGCGCCCGTCCTCGCGGATACCCTGCTCCATCGCGACACTGTCCGGGCGCGTGAACTCGAGGATGTCGGCCTCGATCCCGGCCCGCGCCCCGGCCGCCTCGAGCTCGGCGTCCTTGAGCGGGGTCAGCGCCGCATCCATCGCCACCTTCGAGGCGCCGGGGGACCCGATACCGACACCCACGATCGGTGGCGCCGGCAGGAACGGGTCGAACACGGCGTTCGCCGCGGTCGAAGCCGCATAGACCGACATCACCGCCGCAGCCTGCACCCACATCGCCACGTAGGCCGCCTCGTTCGCGGCGAGGGCCGCAGTGTTCTGGCCCACGACATTGGTCGCCGCCAACGTCACCCCTGCCGCCTGATTCGCCTCGATCACCGGCAGCGGCGGCATCGCAGCCACCGCGGCCGTGTACGCCGCGGCCTGGGCTTCCGACCGCGCTGCTGCGGCCGCGAGCTGAACGGCGGTGGTCTGCATCCACGACACGTACGTGCTCATCGCGGCCAGCGCGATCGCCGACGTCGGACCGACCCACATTGTCGCCATTTGCGTCATGAGAGTGGTCATCCCCGCAGCGGCACCCGTCAACTGCCCCGACAGCGCTGTGTACGCCGTCGCGGCACTGTGCAGCGGAATGGGCCCGGCCCCGGCGATCAGACGCGCCGTATTCACCTCCGGGGGCAATGCCAACCACTCCACAGGATCGTCTCTTTACGCGAGCAGCGCGGTGTTCGCCGCATCCGCCGCGGCGTACTCGGCGGCGATGACATCGAGCTCGACCCCGGCGCGGCCCAGCATCGCCTGGGACTGCGCGCCGACGCCGACGAAATCCGCGCCGTGCGCACCGAAAACGCTCGACGCCACGATCGAGGCGTCATCGACACCGGCCGGCGGTAGCGCCGACACGGTGACAGCGGTCGCGGTGATCGCGTCCGTCACCTGCTGCACCAGGCCCGCGACGCCCAGGGATGCGCTGGTGAGAGCGGTGGGCTCTACTTCCAGAAACATGTTCGACCTCCGGTCTGAGGGATACGTATCCAGCCTGGACGGATCGTATCCCAATCGTGGGACTAGTGGGAGAAAATCGCTCGGTGTTTACGCTGGTCACGGCGCCTCATTTTTTTGCGATCCGGATGAGGTCGGTGTTACCGCGCAGCGGCTGCAGGTAGTCCGCCTCGCCTGCCGGGTGCATGCGCGGCTTCTGCAGATCGAACAGCTTGCCTTCGCTGGCCGGGCCGTCGAGCATCACCACGCTGGTCATGTTCGCCTCGAACGCGCGCAGGATCGGATCGCTGTGCATGGCGATCGCGATGTCCTTGATGTTGCGTGCGACGATGAGATGAACGCCGTAGTCGAATCCGTAGGGCAGCAATGAAAGCCACGGAAGCAGTGGATTGTCGGTGTTGTTGCCTCGCCCGGCGAGCAGGTCGTAGTCATCGACGATGATGAACAATTCCGGTCCCGTCCACCATGCCCGCTCCTGCATGTCGGTCTGCGAGAGCCCGTCGGGTATTCCCCGCATCTGCGGCATCTTGATTGACCGGGCGAGGTCATCCATTTCCAGGCGGATACGGTCACTCGGCGCGGTGTAGGCGGGCTGGATCATCCATTCCTCGCCGCCGATGGTGTCGAGGTGCTGGCGCCGGAAATCGACGACCATGAACCGGGCGAGCCGCGGATCGGGGAACGACTCCTTGATGCCTCTGATGATCGAGCGCACCGTGGTGGAGCGCCCCGACGCGCGGTTGCCGGTGATCAGCAGGTGTGGCGATTCCGTGAAATCGATTGTCGCCGCACCGAGGTCGGATTCACGGACCCCGAACGGGATCGACCGCAGTCGTTCGATCGCACTCGCGCCATCACCCGGCGCCTGCCAGAGAGCGAAAACATCGTCCGGCGCGATCACGTCGGGCAGCAACCGGACCGGCGGCGCGTGGCGGTCCTCGTAGTGACCGGCGACGACCCGCACCGCCGCGGCGGTGGCCGCCGACACGCTCACCGGATCCCGATCACCGTCGAGCCGGGGAAGCACGGTCATCAGATGCAGTGCCTCGGGCCCGATCCCGCGTCCCGCGCGCGCGACGGGCACCATCGCGGCCACGGCGCGGTCGATCACCGATTCCTTGGGGTCACCGAGACGAAGTTCGAGACGCGACTGCAACTGACCCTGCAGCCCGGGCCGGATCGACGACCACGACGAGGCGGCGATGATCAGATGCACCCCGAGAGCCAACCCGGCCGTCGCGATGCTCTCGAACTCGGTCTTGATCTCGTAGAGCGGGTTGTTTTCCGCGACACCCCAATCCCAGCCGTCGATGACGAAGAAGACGTCGCCGTACCCGTCTTCGGCTCCGAACTGGGCGGCGAAACCGGGATCAGCGCCGACGCGGGCACGAACCTCGGCCATGTCGGCGACCCCGAGCGCGGCGAACACCCGCTCCCGCCGTTCGAGCAGCTGCTTGACCGTCGCGATAGTGCGCCGGATCCGGGTGAGCTGACCACGCAACGCCACCGACCCGACATGCGGCAGCGACTCGACTGCCTTGAGCCGGCCACCACCGAAATCGAGCACATAGAACTGGACCTGTTCGGGAGTGTGGGTCATCGCCGCCGACAGCAGCAGCGTCTGCAGAAGCGTGCTCTTCCCGCTCTGGGAGGCACCGACGATCGCGATGTGGCCATGGGCTCCGGTCGCGGTGAACGCCCACGGATCCTGGCGCTGGTCCCGCGGCCGGTCGAGCAGCGCCACCGGGAAACGCAACGACGCCACCGCCTCACCGACCGGAGACCGCGGCACGAACGAATCCAGAGTCGGCGGGATCCGCAACTCCGGCAGCCACATCGCCCGCGCCCGGGGCGCCTTGTCCGCGAGCTGGGCGACCACCGTCTGCAGCAACGTACGGACCTCCGGCTCCTCACCGGCAACCGTCTCCTCCACCGCGATGAGCTCAGCGGGATCCGCGAACTCGGCTGCCACGTCGATCTGCACCGCGTCGGCGGTGAACAACCTCGCCGGCTCGTACCCCGCGATCCGTGCCCGCTCCGCCACCGTCGAATGCGAGCCCAGCTGCGGGGCCGGCACGTAATCGCCGGACACATATGCGGATTGAAATTCCTCCAGCTCCGAGGATCCTGCGCGCAGGAACCCGTGCCCGGGCTCGTTGAGCGGAATATAGTAGGCCTGCGGATCGCCGATCACCTGCTTGGAATCATCAGGTGTGTTCTGGCGCAGCGCGATCCGGTACGACATGTGCGTCTGAAGCCCCCGCATCGGACCCTGCTCGAACGTTTGCGAGGCCATCAGGAAGTGGACCGCCAGCGACCGCCCCAACCGGCCCAACCGCACGAACGTCTCCGCGAAATCGGGATGCTGCTTGAGCATCTCGATGAACTCGTCGATGACCACCAACAGTGCCGGCATCGGTTCCAGGTCCGCGCCCCGCGCCCGGGCCTTCTCGTAGTCCACGACGTCCTTGAATCCGCCGGCATCACGCAGAACCCGCTGCCGGCGCTCCAGTTCGCCCTCCAGGACGTCCTTCATCCGCGTGACCAGATCGGACTCCTCCACCATGTCGGTCACGATCGCGGTCACGTGCGGGAGCCCTTCGAGCCCCAGGAACGCCGAACCACCCTTGAAGTCGACCAGCAGAAGATTCACCACGTTGGGGTGATGTTGTACCGCCAGGGACAGGATCGTCGTGCGCAGCCACTCCGATTTCCCGGACCCCGTCGACCCGATGCACATGCCGTGCGGCCCGACCGCCCCCTGAGTCTGCGAGCCGTCCTTGATGTCGAGGGAGAACGGGTGCCCGGTTGCGACCTCGTGTCCCAGCACGATCCGCAGCCGTTCACGCGCCGGGCGCGGAGCCCACAGCGCCGCGACATCCAGATGCCCCGGATCTTCGATCCCCATCAGCGAGGCCCAGTCGTGGCGCTCCTCGTCGACCAGCGATGCCAGCGCCGTACCGGTGTCGGTGAGCCGGAACGCCGACATCCGCCGCGCGATCACCAGCGCCGCATCCAGCGAGAGGTAGTCGGCCTCACCGACGCGCTCCGGGACCGACGCCGGCCGCGGATCCTGCTGCGCCAGCGCCCCATCCGGATCGAGTAGATACATGATCCCTCGCCGCGCCGACAGCGCGTCCTCGCCCGGGTCGAGCTGCAGCCACGTCACACCAGCAACCCCGGCCAGCGCATGATCGTCGTCCTCGGCGGCACTGTCACACACGATGACGATCTGACGCTGGTCTGCGCGCTGCTCACCGGTGGTGGAGAACACCGCCCGGTCCGCCAACTCCGCGGCCAGGCCTTCCCGTAGTTGCGCCACCGACCGGTACACCAGCCGCGCGCTCCCGGCACCGTCGACCGCATCGGGATGCTGAGTGTGGGGCAGCCACTTGCACCACTCCCACACGGCCGCATGGTCGTCGTCGACGACCGCCGCGATCAGCACATGATCCGGACCGTGCAGCACCGCGATGTGGCACAGCAGTGCCCGCACCACACCACGCACCCGATCCTCGAGCCCCTCACCGACAGCCCGGAACCCGAGCGCCGGCTGATCGGTGAACGACGCCCGGATCGGCATACCCGCCACCGTGGAATGCGTCTTGACGAACCGCGCTACCACCACCGCCGTCAACGGATCGACGTTGCCGCCCGACACCGGCGCCGACTCCGGCGCCGCCGGAGCCGCGTCCAGCGCCGTGCGGCCCCGCGCGATCCGCGCCTGCCCCCACGCCCCACCGGCCCGCCCGCCCGATATCCGCTCCCACATGCGCGGTGTCCCGATCAACGTGACCAGCATGTCCGGCGCCGGGTTGTGATACACCGCCGCCTCGAACTGGGAGCGGCCGTTGTCGTGGATGACAGCCCGGGACCGGGAAAGGCCCTGCAGGAAGTCTTTACGGTCCTCGTTGAGCTCCGAGGTTCGTTTACCGCCACCGCCCATGCTGCCCGCGAACATCGGCGCCATCCCGCCGATCATCATCAGTGGGAAGAGCATCATCATCGGATTGAACCCGCCGCCCGAGCGGACCATGTACAGCACCATGCCGCCCATACCGACCATCACGATCACCGGCATCAAGATCCGCCACGTCGGTGTGGGCACCGCCCGCGGCAACTCGACCGGCGGCTCCACCACAACCTGTTGCATCCGCTGCGCCGGCGCCGGCGCGGGCTGCGGGGGACGCTGAAAACGCTTCGTAGCCAAGGGATCAACCTCCGGATGGGGCGGTGGGTAGGGCAGCGGCCTGCTCGTCGGGGGCGATACCGTCATGCGAGACCAGGGCGTCGCGCTGCGACAGCGGCGGCCCGACGGCATAGAGCCGCACCATCGACCAGGGGGCGGGGGCGGGCTCGTCGAGTCCGAGCGCCGCCACCGGCTGGGTTTGCGCGGTCCCGGCCGGAGTGGTGTCGATCCCGTACCGCACCCCGGTATCGGCCAGCCACCACAAGGTTTCCTTCGACCCACCGGAATCCGCGGTGACCTGAACGAAACGTCCCGGCCCGGGTGGCATGAAAATGCGGTCGGCGGTGGCGCCCCCGGATCCGGGGGCGGTCACCGGGGCCACCATCGCGTTCTGCTGCTCCACCGTCAACGGCACGCTGCGCCCGGTCAGAACCGTTGTCGTCGCCGCAGTCTCACCCTCGGCGCGCTGCCAGTGCAGGCAGGTCACCGGGGACGTGTCGGGCACGATCCGGACCGGGTTGGTGGGGTAGCCGGCCACGTCGAGCTGCGCCGAGGCGGGTGCCTTCTTCACCACGTCCGGCGCAACTTCCACCGGGGCGGTGTTGCCCACCGAATTGCTCGACCGCAACATGGTCGCCGCGACCTGCCCGATCTTCTGCACCCCACCGTCGAGCGCCACATAGAAACTGGCCTCACCATCGAGACCGGTCGTGCGAAGCACGGACCCCACCTTCGCATCGGAGGGAAGCGAATACCGTGGCTGTGCACCGGGATTGGGCACGCTGGGCACCGTCAGCGCCCGCTCCTCGACGAGCGCGTCGAACAGGCCCCGCCCGATCGGCAGGCCCCGCGCGCCGTCGATCCCGAGCGCGTCGGTCACGACAGGGTCGGTGGTGTCGACCTTCGCGCGCACACCGGCACCGTCTGCCCGGGTGTACAGCAGCCAGTTGTCCCCGTCGTAGGACACGACCCGCGCGCCGTCGGTGGGCAGCCCCGCCGCCCCCGCCATGTCCAGCGGCCCACCGATCACCGTGGTGGACACCGGTGTCGCGGTCGTCGGCAGCCCGGTATCCGGATCCAGGGGGACCGCCGTCCCGATCCGGGAGGTGTTGCACAGCGTCCATTCCGAATCCGCGGACCCGTTGGGCTCCACCACTTGCGGCGCCCCCACGATCCCGACCAGCGGCCCGCGCGGATACTTCGCGATCTCGTTGGCTTTCACCCGTTTCGGGTTCGCCGGAGAGCCCGAGATCAACCGCGCCGACGTCAAGTTCAGCACCGGATCCAGCCGCTCACCCACCCGCACGTAGAGGGCGCCGCTGGCCCTGTCGGCGACGACCTTCGTCGACCCGTCGATTACCCCCTGCGGCGACACCAGCGCCATCACAGCGCAGATCGCGGCCACCAGGACCGCCGCGATGATCCCGAGCGTCAGCGCCATGCTCTGCCCGCGCTGCGGATCGTCGACCATCACCGTCTCGCGCCGCACCAGAGCGTGTTCGACGCGGCGCAGCATGAACCGCCACCCAGAAACCTGCGGGCGCGACGTCAGCCGCATCCTCATCGGAAAATCCTCAAATCCGCGAGCAGGTTGGCCACAGTTTCGCTCATATCGGTTTTCGTGATCGTCATCAACGTCTCCCGCAACTCGCCTGGGTCACCGTCCTCGGCGAGATCCGGATGATCCTGGGCGAGCCGGAAGTCGCGTTCCTCTTCCGCGGCCTCGACCACGTTGCGCATGAACCGCCCGTTGCCGGCGATGTCGATCAGCGTTTTGCCGTCGCGATGCCCGTCGCCGAGCCGCACACACGTCGCGTGCAGCTCCTCCCGCGCTCCCGACGCCAGCCGCGAATCCCGACGGGCCGCGATGACATCGGCGATGTCGACCAGCTCGTCGGGAGTGTAGGAGGTGAACCGGATGTGCCGCGAAAACCGTGACGACAGGCCATCATTGGATGCAAGGAACCGATCGACCTCGTCCTCGTATCCGGCGACGATCACCACCAGCCGGTCACGGTCGTTCTCCATCCGCGCCAGCAGCGTGTCCACCGCTTCACGCCCGAACGCGTCGCCACCGGAAAGCCCTTCCTGGATCAGGGTGTACACCTCGTCGATGAACAAGACCCCGCCCAGCGCCGAATCGATCACGGCGTTCGTCTTCGGCGCGGTGTGCCCGAGGTGCTCGCCGACGAAATCGCGGCGCGAAGCCTCCACCACCTTCGGAGAATCCACCACCCCGAGGCCGGCGAAGATCTTCGCGACCACCCGCGCGATCGTCGTCTTCCCAGTCCCGGGCGGCCCGATGAACACCAGATGACGCGAGCTGCTGTCGGTCGCCAACCCCGCCTTCTCCCGCTTGCGCGACATCTGCACCGTCGCCCGCAGCTTCTCCACCTGCCGCTTTACCGCCGCCATCCCGATCTGCTGCGCCAGCGTCGCCGACGCCTCCTGCAGCCATTCCTCGCGCAGCTGCGCAGATTCCTCACGGTCGGCCGCGACTTGCGGGTCGTGGCCGCTGCCGGGATCCCACGGATCGGTGCGGGTGGTCAGCGCGGCCGCGGTCGTGCGCTGCAGCCGCTGGGTCGAGGATCGGTAGGCCGCGACCTGCCCGGTCGCGTCGGTGGCCGCGATCTCGGAAATGATCCGCTGCGCCCGCTCCTCCTCGCCCTGCTCACGCAACACCAACGCCAGTGTCAACCGCACGTGACCGCGGAAGTTCTGCGCAGCCTCCTGCGGATCGTCGAGCAGCGCATGCAGTCTGCGCGACGCCTCGTCGAGCGCGCCGAGGTTCGCGAAGGCCTGCGCGATCATCGTCGACATCGCGGCGGCGAGCAGCGGCTGCTCCCACGTCACCGTCAGCCGCGGCTCGGTGTCGGTGACCCGCGTCCACTGCTCGGTGTTGAGCCACATCCCCGTCAGCGCCGTCAGCGCCAGCTGGTAGCCGTGACTGCGTTCCTTGCCTGCGACGAGATGGCCCTGCAGCTGCTCGGCGGCTTCGGCCCATTGCGGCGAGTCCCCGCCGCCCGGGTAGGCCAGCGAGCACGCCAGCGCAACGGATACCTCGCTGGGAAACCGCACCGGATGCCGCAACCCGAACACGCCGAGGTCGAACCAGCCTTCGAGCGCGCCGTCGGGAAGCCCGGCAGCACGCGAATGCACGAACAGGTTCTCGGCGTGCCGCGACGCCTGAAACAGGGTTCGCGCCGACGTGTCACCGGCCGCGATCAGCCCCATCCACCCGTCGGTCATCGTCGGATCCCGTTTCACCGCGAGCGTGAACGCCTGGCGGGCCCGCTCGAGCTCGGTTCGCGCCCCGTCACCGGCCTTTTCGCGCGCCGCCGTCAGCGCATGCAACCCCACCTCGAACGCTTCGACAGCGGCCGTCACGCCACACTCCTCGACTCGGTACCTTGGCGGGTTTTCCCACGCACGAAAACTTTTCCGCCAGCGATGCCGGTGTAGGCGTTCGCGGCGGCCACGGCCTCGCAGTCGCCGAGGATCGGGCACTGCGCGCACAACCGGCGCGCAGCGACTCTGGCCGAGGCGACGGTGCGCTGACTGCGCCTGCCGGTCGACGGGGCGTAGAGCCGGTCGATGCAGCGTTCCCACACTTGATGAAGGGCGCGCTGACGGAAACACCCCATCCGGGGGTCGGCGTCGAAAATCGACGCAATCTTCGACTGCGGAGCGCGTATACGCCGAGCTGGCATGACCAGACCACCTCCGAATTCCCCGGACATTACTAGTCCCACGGGTGAGACTAACAGTGGTGTCCGGTTCCGGTGTGGACATCGCGAACGACACAGAATCACGTCGCGTCGTCATGGAAGGCGCGGATCACCGAATACGCAATCCGGCCCTTCCGCGCAATCGCGATACCGTTCGCCGCCGCCCAGTCCCGCACACGGGCAGCCTCCCGCGGCTCCAACGCAGGACGTGGATGAATGATCAACCGCCCCACACCCGCCCCACCGCGCCGCCGCGCCATTGCGATCCACGGCGCCAGCACCGCCCGCAGCCGCGCCGCGTCCTCAGCCGTCAGGTCGATCTCGTACCCGACACCGTCGACCGAGAACCGCACACACTCCGTCGCGTCACCACCGCGCTCGGTGAGCGGCGCGCGCACCACCCGCGCCACCACTCACACCGGCCCGTACAGAGTCGTCTCGACCATCCGCCGATACTCGGAATCGCTGGGCAGCCCCATCTCCCGGACCACCTCCCGCGCATGCGCCAGCCCCATCTCACCGCGCGCCCGCCCGGCCTCCAGGATCTCCTCACCCAGCGCGACCCGCGCCTGCTCGTGCGCCAGGCCCGCGACCATCACGATCTCCGAGGCCAACCACCGCTCCCCGAAATGCAGCGCATCCGCAGTCAGCTGCACATGCACCGTCTCCCCGCTGCGATCGCACCACACCCCGACACTGCGATCGACGTTGAACACCGCGTACAACTGCGGCTCCGGCCCGTCCCCGTCGTGGGCCAACTCGGTGTCATCGTGGTCAGTGTTGTAACTCAACGGTTTTCAGCCTCTCCATCAGATTCCGCGTCTCGGGCTCGAGATCACGCGTGGGAACCAGACGACGCACCTGCTCGATCAGGTCATAGAGCTCGACCGGGTCACTGGACACATGCGGCGCAGTCGAGAGCACCAGCCGCCACAGATCCTGGCGCGCGACGTCGACCAGGACACCGCGGTTGGCGGCCGCGAACGCCTGCTCGTACCGGCCGTCACCGATATAGCGTGTGGCCAGCTCGAGCGCCGCGTCGGTGCACGCATCGAGCATCACATCGACGTACGGGCCGCTGAACGCGTACCGGCCAGCCGGGGCGTCGGCGAACGGGCGGCCGGTGACCAGCGACAGCGCCGCATGCAGCTGCGCGGTCGAGGCCGCCGACGGCGGACCCGGCACCAGGGACTTGAACACCGCCCAGTCGGTCAACATCGCCGCATGCGTGCGGAAAGTCGCGCCGCCGCTGCGTTCCCGCTCGGCCAGCGCCGGCTCGTTCGGCACCGCCGGCGAGATCGGGCCCAGCTGACGACGCAGCCGCGACACAAATTCATTGCGTTTGCGGCTGTGCGCGGAAACGTCGGGATCATCACCGGGCCACAGCGTGGCCACCTCCCGACCCGACAACCCGCTCGGGCTCAACGACATCCAGGTGACAAGTTCGGTCTCCCGCGACGGGCGACCGAACTTCCCTACGGCAGTGAGGGTTTCCCCGCCGGGGATCTGCACCCGGATCTCACCCAGCACACGCACCCAGATATGCCCGAACCCGGAAAGTAGCTCCCCGGCGAGCGTGGCCTCGTCGACCTCGGCCCGGACCTCGACGTCGGCGGGATCGGTGGGAAGCGGGTAGTCCTCACCCGGCGGCTTGGGATCGGCGCCGAGGACCTCCGGAACCTCATCCACCACAGGCGATGCGGGGGCGGTCGCGTCTGCGGGGCGCCGCGCCCGCCGCCGACCCGGACCCGCAGAATCCTTCACACCGTCCTCGTCGACGCTGGTGGGGGAGTGGTGCTCGGTAGTGGGTTCGGGCGCTGCGCCTGGATCGATCACCGAATCCGACCCCGCCACAACGACAGCGCTATCCCAATCGGCCGGACCGACAACCAGCGCGCGGCGGACCCTGATCTGCACGGCCTCGAGGAACACATCACCGGTCAAATCCGTACCGAGGTAAAACGCCGAACCCGAATCATCCTCGCCGGGAGGTATCGGATCCCGCACGATCAACGCGCCACCGGGGATCTCGAGTCCACCCCCGACGGTGAACCCGACCCGGGTGCCCCCCGCCGCCGCCGCGTCCTCGGCGAGCAACGCGATCACCGCCGGCCCGCCGACCACGACGCCGGGGTCCCGCGACACCGCGCGCAGCCCCTCGTCGAGGATCAGCTGCAACGCCCACGACCGCGCCACGTCCACCGACCGGACCGAATGGATCGACATCCGTGCCACCGCAGCGAGATCGACGATGAGGAACTCGTCGTCGACAGTGATCCCCACGACCACTAGAGCACCTTGCGACCCGGCGGGCGGGGGGAGATCGTCGCACTCCATCCGCCAGTTGCCGTCGTCGTCGCGCACCCACGCTGGGTCCGCGTCACTACCGGCGGACAGGTCGAGCCGGATCCGGCCCGTCAGCAGATGGAGCCGGCACGCCAGCACCCGCCCGCCACGCGCCTCGACATCCGCGCAGGCCGCAGCCACCCTGCGCAATCCATCGTCGCGGAGCAGCCAATTCAGAATGACCGACGGTGCCGGAGAATCCACGCGCCGAGCCTACGTCGGCCACGCTGCTTATATGGCGCAGATGCACCTATTTATCGTCCCACCGGTGGAACGATAAATAGGCCTAGTTTAGTCGCCGGGGTCATCGTCACCGGCGATCGACCGGCTGATCGCCTCACGCCGCTCACCAGCGTCGACATTCGACGCATTGATCGCCGCGGTGATCGCCGCCCCCAGCTCCTCACCAGAGAGCCGCGTGCACAACCCATCGGCGAGCCACAACCCGGTCAACCGGCCCAGCCCGTCGACCTCCGGCACGATCGTCTCGTCCTCCGAGGGTCGCCGAACCCGCATCGTGTCCAGATCCCGGATCGCCCGCTCGAACCGCGCCGACAATTCGGCCGAATCCGCGAGGACCTGCTGCACCCGCCGACCCGCAGCCTCCGCCGCAGCAACAACATCGCTCATCGATTGGTCCCCTTCGCATTCCTGGCCGTGGGTGTGCTCTTTTCGGCGGGAGGTGTCGCCTTCGGCGGTGTCCGCTGACGCGCACCGATCACGGCCGGACTGTGCGGGGTCTGATCCACATACACCGGCTCATCCGGTGAGAACGTCTTGTTCCGCGGCCGGGCACCGCCGCCACCGGGCGCGCCCAGACCACCCATCATTGCGGGACTCATCGGCATCGCACCACCAGGCATCGCCGGCCGCGCCGCCGCCGGCTCACTCACGACACCGGGAATCGTGGTTCCCGCAATACGAGTGGGTGCCGTCTTCGGCATCACCGCCCCCGACGTGGCGCCGGCAGCAGCCGTGCCCGAGGCCCCAGCGCCGGTGACCGCTCCTGAATCCACGCCCACACCACTGTAGGAACCGGCACCGCCGAAACCACCGCCCCCAGCGCCACCACCACCGGCGTAGTCACCGCCCCCACCACCACCACCGGCGTAGTCACCGAACCCCGGGTCGGTGACATCGTCGAACTCGCCGTCAACGAGACCCGGATCGATACCCGCATCGGCCCCGAGCATCGACACCGGAGCGATCGCCGAGGACGCCAGACTGCTCAACGGCGCCAGCGCCTGCTGCAGCATCTGCGATCCCATCGCCATCATTTGCGCCGCCTGCTGCGAATCCTGCTGCGCACCACCCTGAGCCGCGAGCTCGCGCGCCGCGAGGGCCATCGCATCCGCCTGCACACCGGGATCGTCGGCAGTCAACTCGACCCCGTCGTCGCCGGCGGGGGCGTCCTCATCGCCGGCCCGGTCCTCACCGGCTGCAGCCGGCTCCTCGCCGGCGGGCCGCTTCTCACCACCCGCACCGTCATTCCCGGCCGCGACCGCCGGCGGCGGCGGCACCTGCGGCTGCGGCGCAGTCGACTGCGCAGAAGCACCCCCGTACTCCGCGACCACCGCGGACGAATCCGACACCAGCCGCGCCCACTGCTGCCGCGAAACCGCAAGCGCCGGAACAGCAGCCGTATCACCCGCAGCGACCAAAGCCTGATTCGTGGCCAGCGCCGACCGCACCGCGCCCACCGACCCCACAGAAGGATGCGCAGCGACCGCCACCCCATGATCACGCGCATGCGCCGCCGACGACTCCGACACCACGCGGGCGTGCCGACCGGCATCGGTCAACCAACCACCGAGCACACCCAGACGCCCGATCGCCCGATCGGCGGCCGGCGAATTCCACGACCCCGGCAACCCGGCCGCAGCGACAGCACCGACGTCGCCGGCCACAGCCGCAAGTACACCCGCCAGCCCAGCCCACGCCTGAGAATGCGTCGCAGCCGACGTCCCTAAATCACCCGCAAGCAACGCCGCAGCGAGCCCCATCGGATCCGCACCCACCTGCAACGGCACGCCCACGCCGCGTCGATCGCTCATCAGATCCGGGACCGGAGCGACCGCGACCGCCCCAGCCTCATACCCTCTACCGGACCCCGCTATCGCCCCCGAATTTCCCACATCGGCACCGACATAGTCCGCCGCACTAGACCGCAGCACCGCCGCCGCACCCACCATCACCGCCGCAGCCGCACGCACCGCACTCGCGACATGCGCGGCACGCGAATTGATCAGCGCCGCAGCCGCTACCGACACGTCGTCACCACCCGCAGGCGCAACGACGACCTGGGGAACCGCAGCACTCAACGCCGCCGCGGACGAATCCAGCAACGCCGCCGCGGCATGTACACCAGCCGGTTCGACCCGAAGCGTCACAGAGCGGCTTACAGATCCCGGACCGACCGCGTGAAACCGCTCCCGACGGCCTGATCGGTCGCAATATAATCCGAGCGCGAAACACGCAGATCAGACGCAGTCTTCGCATGATCATCCGCGGCCGCGCCCGCATCATCAGACCGCCGCGCGTAGTACGTATCCAGCGTCGTCACGAGGCTCGCGGCGACATCACCGTGCGTCTCGAGCACGCTGGCCATCAACTCGTGATTAGGCTGCCCGTAGGCCCTCATCTGATCAGCGGCATCGTCATGCGTGAGCGCCAGACGATCGAGCTCCGCCGGATCGATATTCAGCACCATCTCGCAAATCCTTCCCAATGGTGGGACTGCCTTGGGTGAAAGTGTATGCCGCACGAACCCGCCACGGGCGAATCCGCCGCACCCACTTCCGGCGTCGAGCCACCGCTATCCGCGACCTCGATCGAGCACGAATCCGGTCGGTGGTCCGAGGCATGATCGCGGGGTGACCGAAGCAGGCCGAGCCCTCCGCACCCGCTGGCCGGAGATGCTGTTCGCCGCCACCCTGTGGCTCAGCGCCTACCTCATCGCCTACGGACCCGGCATCATGACCGCGCTCCAGCTCTTCACGCCGGACACGCAAGCCACGCCGACCGCGGATCCCTCCGCTGCCGGCACCGAGGAATACATCCTCAGCTGGGTAGCGACGGCGATCGGCCTCGTGTTCGCGAGCGGGGCGATCGCCCTCTCGGTCCTGGATACCCCACGCACACGATGGCTGCCGTGCCCGGCCCACCGCTGCGTCACCGCGGCCGGGCTGTACGGCATGGTGGCGTTTGTGTCCCTCGTCGTGGCGCTTCTCATCGCCGACGCCACCACATCCGGGACCTCAATCAACACGGGTCTACCCGGCTGGGTCGACATCGCGAACGCGCTCAATGCGGGGATCGGCGAGGAAATCATCGTCCTCGCGGCACCTGTGTTCATCGCTGCTGCCGCCTTCGGCGATCACCAGCGGGCCCTGATCGCGCTGCTCGCCATCGCCGTACCAGCCCGCCTCGCCTACCACCTCTACTATGGCCCCGCAGTCCTGGGACTGCTGATCTGGGCCACCGTCGCCATCGTCATCTTCTGGAAATGGCGGTCCTGGCAGGTCCTGGCCGCGTTCATCATTGTGCACACGGTGATCGATCTCCTCGACACCTGGACCGAACGACAAATCTTCGCCCTGATTTGCACAGCAGCCGCTCTCGTCGCCGCGGTCATCGGCCGCCGCGCGGAAACAGACGGGGACATGCCATAACGGCAGTTCAAGCACCATGAACATGAGTAGCCAACACCACCGAGTCGGACGGATCCCGGCTGTGCAGCCCACTCCGACATGAGCCTGGCCCGTCGCCGCCTGCCACGCGTGGGGGATCGAACGGCATGACGCGATATAATATTAACGCATGACAGTGGTGCAACCACCGAGCACATCAACCAGCAACGAAACGCCGCGCCGAACCGTGCGCATTCCCGACGATGAATGGCAGCCGTCCACCGAGAAGGCTGCCGCCGACGGCGAAACGATCGCGGCAGTTATCCGACGCCTTCTGCGGGCCTGGCGGATGAACGACACCCGCGATCTCGACCGCTACCGCACCGAGTACCGCGCGACCGCCAAGACACCGGACGCGGACGGACACCGTCGCGACATCACCAACCTCACCGGCAGCTATGACCAAGTGCGCCAACAATATCCGGCCAGACACTGGGACCTCGAAGAACGCGTTGTCTCCCCATACCGGCCCGCCATCAGGCAGGCACAAGCATCACCGAAATCGTGACTAATCACGAACCGCCGGCGTGTTCACACACTCGTGAAGCCGCCAAGTTCGGCAAAGGGCCCGACGCGAGCAGAAGGCAGATACGTCCCACAAGGCCTGCCGCACCGCCCGCCGCAGGCAAGCGGGGGACGCGACGTAAACGCAGGTCACGCGATAAATCGACCCGTTGACTCAACCGACTCGATCAAATGATCGAGTCGAGTGCAGCGCCGGGGCTTCTCCCACCGGCAAATTCGCGACCCATCGTCACGCACGCCCCGTGGAGCGCATTGCTCCGACCACAGTCCGGACACGTGTTCGCGGCAGCTGCCCGCAACGCCAGCTCACGCCGCTCGACAATCGAGATGCTCGAATGGAGATAGCAGGGCACTGGCTAGATCCAGTGCCCCTCGGCGGGCCCGCCATCGACGCCGCCGCCCTCGACTGCACTTTCAGTCCCGCCGCTGCCCAGCGACTCGCCGTTAGCCTTGTCGGCCTCGGCCCATTCACGGATCGCGACATAGCCGGCCTGGGCCGTCGCGGATGCGGCGCTGGACAGCGCATCCCCCTGGGTCGAGATGGCCGACGAGGAATTGGTCGCAACGGCGGCCGCGGCCGCATCGATCGGACTACCCGCGCTGATTCCCGTGGTCACGCGCCCGGCAGCGCGTCCGGCGATGTCATTGGCCCGGCCGGCTCTGCCTTCGAAAACGGCCACGCGAGCCGCCACATCGTATGGGTCCTCCCGCATGAGCACGCTCCGTCCAGATCGAAATTCATCGAGATCAGACACTCACAGCTTAGTATCACCAGTGGGACATCGGGCTATAAAAGTCGCGGTCGCCCGCGCATACTAGGTACAGGCATGCCGAGGAAGGAGGGGAATCGGTGACGCCTCACGCCACCACAGCGCCGGACCGCGCGCCCTCCCCGCCGACCCCCGCGCCCCCACAGCCCGCACGCAAGCGGCGCCCCCGGCGCGGCGCGGTCCTCGGTTCCGCAGCCCTCACACTCGCCACAATGATCGTCACCGGCCTCTGCGTACAGACCGCCCGGACCGTCACCGAGCCCACCGTGGTCGCCGGCACCGCCCGGCCCAACCCCGCCGACGTCCTCACCCCAGTGGAAGCCACCGACCGGACCTGCGCCTCGTTCGCAGCGGCCCTCGACGCCATCGCACCCCTCCAGGTCCTCCTGCCGTCCGGATGGTCTCCGGCCGACCTGGGGATCGATGACCGGCTCCGCACCTACACCGACGCAATGACCAAGGCCGCGTTGAGCATTCAGATCGACCCGGCCACCGCGCCCACGGTGAAGGCCGCGGTGACCGACTGGGTCACCACCGTCCTGATCGGGGACCAGGTCATCCTCCGCAAGGCGCAGCAGGTCTTGAGCAGCGAGCTCGGTCCCCGGCTCGATGCCGCCGAGCTGATCTCACGCTCGGCGTGCGGACTCTGACCGTGGGCCCAGATGCGGCCGGCGTCGCCGTCGAGCCCGGCCAGACCGACACGCCGCCGTCTACCCAGTCGGAGCCCGCACGGGGCAGGCGTGGCGCTGCCGCGGCGATCGTCGTGCTCTCCGTGCTCGTCGTCGCCCTGGCCGTCGCGCTCATCGTCAGCCTCGCCACACGGCCCAGCAGCCCACCCGACCCTGGCGCAGCGTCGGCGTCCGCGCTCACACCCGCGCAAGCCACCAAACAGACATGCGATTCATTCGCGACCGCCCTCGACAGCGTCGTTGCTGCTGGCAAGCAGTACCGGCCGGCCAGTTGGTCTTTTGAGGACCCTGACGTCGACACCTGGATCGCTCCGTACGTTGCAGCCGCCGATCAAGCGGTGCTCAAGGTGCGGGTGGAACCGGACACCGATCCCGCGGTCGCGGCCGCGGTGACCGACTGGACGAATACTCGGCTGATGTCGAGCGCGGCCGTGCGGGCGCATGATTCGCGCAGCCTGGATACGGTCGATGACCGGGTCGGCGCTGCGGAGATAGCGGCTCGTCAGGTGTGTGGTCAGCGGTGAGCATCCCCCGGCCCTCAGGTCCGTACGCGGACGAGATCCTCGGGGCGAATTGGCCGTCGACCGATCCGGACCTGCTCTCGCAGATCGCCCACGAAATGACCACTGACGGTCGTGAGATGCGCGCGCTCGGCGACGCCGTCATCGCCAACGGCGTTGGGCTGCTGCAAATCAACAGCGGCGACGGGGTGGAGGCGATGTCGGCCGCGATGCGCCGCTATGGCATCGCGGTCGAGGAGGTCGGCGACAACTACCTGAGGATCGGCACCACCTTCGACATCATGGCGTGGACCATCCGCGCCGGACAGTCGCAGATGGCCGCCACGGTGGAGGAAACGCAAGCGGCGATCGCGGCGATCGAGACCGAAGCATCCGCCCGCGCGGTGAGTGCACCGCTCACGGCAGCAGCCGTGGCCAGCGAGGCGCGCGCCATGATCCAGACAGCCGTCACGGCCGGCGCGGCGGAGGTAGCCGGCGTCTCCGCATCCGTCGCCGGACAGGTGAGCGGACTCGCCGCTGAAATACCCACAAGCCCATCCGTTCTCGGAGGCGCAGGAGGCGGCGGAGCCCCACCGCCGCCCGTAGGGCACGGCCGTGAAGCCACGACGCACGGCGGATGGAATAGCGGACCCGGACTTGGTGTGCCTGGCCCGACCGAAAATGCGGCCGACGCATCGAGGGCTGAATTGACCGCAGAAACCGCGAGTATGAGTGAGAGCAGGCCGAATCATGTCACGGGAGACGAGGTTCTATACCACCCGGATTCGATGACGAGTGATGGGCAGGCACCTACGAAGGCGGAGTCGCCGAGTCCTACGTCCAATCCGGCTCCGCCGCAGAGTGCTGCCAGTCCGAGCGAGTCAACATCGCCGCCTGTTTCGTCCGGTGGTGGTGGAGGTGTGGGTGCTACGGGGCCTCGTGCGGACGGTCTCGCGACCGGTGGTGCGCGTGGTGAGACACCGCATCTGGGTAAGGGTGGCGGTGCCGATTCCGCCGTGACTGGTGGCGGCGGTGGTCGTGATGTCACCGGTGTTGGATCGAAGCCCGGTTCCGGCGTGGGATCGGACGCGCATACCGCCGCCGGCGGAACCGGTGGCGGTGCGAAGGGTGAAGGCGCGGGGGCGGGGCGCGGATCCCACGGCGTGACCGCGCCTGACCCGGAACGCAGTGGGGGACTAGCGAATCCGGGTGTTCGTGTGGGCAGCACCGGGGCTGGGTCAATGCCCTCACCGTCGTCGCCGTCGGTGAGCCCATCGCACGCGGCACCCTCGGTGCCGACAACCGAATCAGCGCCGGTCGCGCCGCGCTCTGGTAGTGGTGGCGCCGGTGTGCACGGTGGAAGTGGCGGTGTCAGCAGCGGCAGTGTGCAGTCGCATGCTGCGGAGGTGCGTCCGGTAGTCGCGGATCCAGCGGGCACGGTGGTGAATCGACCGCCGATGCCGGCGGCTGCTGTCCCGCCGATCCAAGCGGCACCGCTCGCCCCGACCACCGGGGGTGCGGGCCCGGTGATGGGGCCCGGGGCGACCCCGGTGCATGAAAGCCCGATCGTGCCACCGGCTGCGGCGGCTGCGGCCGCGTCCGCGCCGGTCGCGATCAGGGACAGCGCCGCCGCGGCGTTCGTCGCTGCCGCGCCAGCGTCCGGGTTGATCGCCGCGCCGGTGAATATTGATCTGCTGCACGCGAAAACGCTGCTCGCGGGGATCCTCGCGGTACCCGGCGCGTTGGTCACCGAGTGGGCTGTCGGCGTGCTGCGGGGTGGGGTGATCGGCGCGCCGAGTTTCGTAGTGACCTCGACCCGCGGCCGTGGCTGGCTCCCACGCGCGATGCATCTGCCGGTCGAGGTCGGATCACCGTGGCACGGGCACACCGCTGCCGATTCGCGACTGTGGGAAGGGCTGGCCGACCCGACCCGGATCATCGCCGAATACGCGGCGGTGATGGGAGAGCGGTACGGCACCCAGCTGATGGCGATCGCCGCGTCGGTCCCCAGCGGACTACGTGACCGGCTGCCCGACGAAGCCGTGTTCGGTGTCAGCCCGGATCCCGATCCCAATATCGACCTCACCACGCACACGGCGGCGACGATGCACCGACTGCAGGTGTCGTGCCCGGACATGGTCGACGAGATCGCCGCCGTCGACCCCGCGGCGATCGCGGGGGAGTGCCTCGGCCTGGCGTGGGACGCGGCGACCCGCGCACCGAGCTTCGACGTGCGATCCGCCGAGGGCCGCACCTGCGGGGACCTGCGGCGCCTGATCCTGGAAGCGATCCACAACGAGCGCCCGGTCCAGGACGAATGGTGGTCCGAGCTCGCCGGGACCGACGTCCTGCTCGACGAGAACGCGCGTGCATGCAGGCAGACTCCGGCCGCGAACGTCGCCTTCGGGGCGCTACCCGAGGACGAGGCCCGCACGTTCGCGTTGATCAGCGCTGAGTGCGCCGCCAACGAAGCCGTTGCGCTGCTGCGCGATCCGGATACCATGGCGCTCGCCGACGTGTACTACGCCTACCGGCAGCTCCTGGCCCTGCTGGCGGTCGAGCACCCCAGCGCGGCATCACCGGAATAGGAGTCGGCGCGCCGTCATAGCGCCTCCCTAGCTGACTGCCCTTGCTCCGAGAACTGCATGCCGCGCAAAGGACTCGAGGCGGGTATCGGCTCCAGCGGGACTGCGCGGCCGCGCACGTGCGCATTGATTCAGTGCCAAGTGCGCCGCCCACGAAGCCGGCGCGCTCCGGGTCGAGCACCCAGTGCAGCATCAGCAGAATGCGCCGCGGGTCGCGACACTCCGTGCGACCGCGCAATTGTGTCAGTGGCTCGTGCGATTCTGGATTGGTGACCGAGCATCCGGTAGTGGCAGCGCCCGAGGCGCCTGCCGATGTGCGGATGCGCGCGTATAGGTTCGCGCTCGACCCGACCGGTTCTCAGCTGATCGCGTTGAGTCAGCATGCGGGGGCGGCTCGGTGGGCCTACAACCATGCGATCGCGGTAAAATTCGCGGCGCTGGATGCGAAAACGGCGGCCGCGGAAGCATTGATCGATGGCGGTGCCGAACCAGCCGCGGCATATGCGGCCGTCAGGGAGTCCCATCCGATCCCGACGAAACCCGCGATCCAGAAAGCGTGGAACAGGCTCAAGGGTGATGATCGCGCCGGTGTCGACGGAGTCAGTCCCTGGTTCCACCAGGTGAGCACGTATGCGTTCCAGTCCGCTTTCGGGGACGCTGATACGGCGTGGAAGAACTGGTGGGCATCGCGCACCGGGAAACGCGCCGGAGGACGCGTCGGGCGTCCGCGGTTCAAGAAGAAACATCACGCGCGGGATTCGTTCCGGATCCACCACGACGTCAAGAAGCCCACCATCCGCCCGGATGGATACCGCCGCTTGACGATTCCACGTCTGGGATCGATCCGGCTGCACAGCACGGCGAAACCGCTCTGCCGCGCGATCGGTCGGGGCGTGGTGATCCAGTCCGTCACGATCAGCCGCGGTGGGCACCGCTGGTACGCCAGTGTCCTCATCAAGGAACCCGCGGTAGCGGTAGCTCCGACGAAGCGGCAGAAGAAGGCTGGGCCAGTCGGTGTCGACATCGGCGTCCACCACCTCGCCGCGTTGTCCACAGGGGCGATCATCGACAATCCGCGCCACCTAAAGACGGCGAGGCGGCGGCTGCTCAAAGCTCAACGCGCACTGTCTCGTACGGAGAAGGGCTCCCAGCGCCGCCGCCGAGCCGCCCGAACCGTCGCCCGCCGCCACCACGAGATCGCCGAGCGCCGCGCGACGACGTTGCACACCCTGACCAAACGGCTCGCGACCGGATGGCAGACCGTGGCCGTCGAAGACCTCAACGTGACCGGTATAACCAGCAGCGCACGGGGCACCCTCGCCGAACCGGGTCGTAGTGTCCGCGCGAAAAGCGGCCTGAACAGGGCGATCCTCGACGTTTCACCCGCGGAGCTGGTCCGCCAGCTCCAGTACAAGACTTCCTGGAACGGGTCTGCGCTCGCGATGTGCGACCGCTGGTTCCCGTCCAGTAAGACATGCTCGGCATGCGGGACAGTGAAAGCCAAACTGTTCCTCTCGGAGCGTGTATTCCAATGCGCCACATGCGGACTCACGCTCGACAGAGACGTGAACGCCGCACGTAACATCGCCGCGTACGCGGCCGTCGCCCCCGGCACGGAGGAGACGAAAACCGCCCGCCGAGCAGACATCAGACCACCGACCCCGGTCGATGGCAGTCCGCGTAGAAGCGGGAAGACCACCACGGTGGCCACCCTTCCCGAGCAATCGAGAAGCCGTCCCAAACTCGCACCAGCACGGAAATTCCCGCTGGTCAGCTAGTGTGCGCCCCACGCGCACACGGACGGGCCCCACGATGGACAACCGAGCCCTCCGCACCGGCTGTGCGCCCCACGCGCACACGGACGGGCCCTTCTGCACCACCGCCCCCATCGCCGCGATGCGGTGCGCCCCACGTCGCACACGCACACGGACGGGCCCGGTGAAAGCCGCGGTCACCGACCGACTGGGTCACCAGTGCGCCCCACGCGCACGCGGACGGGCCGTGCGGCACGCCGCCTACGAAATTCCACTTGTCTGCGCTCGGCGACGAACGACTCGCGGTCTCCTGAGCGACTGGTTACAGATCGCAATCGTGGTGGCCTGACGTCTCTCGGCCATCGAGTTTGGCGTCTCGGATGTCGGTCACCTTGACCGAGATCCTGCGTAGCCGGGAGCCCCTCAACGAGGCCGTGACAGGACGGACCGGATCACCTAACGACAGCCTCCGCATTCATGCCAAGCGTCACTACAGCCTTGCTGGGACAGCGGCATACTAGAACGCCCGGATGGTCAAGGAGTTCGGGACTGTGTTGCTTGGATCTATAGGTGATCTATCGAATTGCTGTAGATCCGGCCATTATGTGCAAAGAAACCTGAGCTCCATGCAGGGTTAGAAATCTAAGGCTCTATGGACAGATCAGTAAACACCATCGCGTGGTCGGATAACTTTTCCTCGCGGACGTGGTGAATATGTTCTGCGTTATTTATGCTTTCGCGCAAAGAGGTTGAAACAAAGACGTAGTCAAGCCGGAAACCGTTATAGTCTTCTTTCTTTTGCTTTGAGTACCACGTATACTCCCTTGCTTTGGGATTTAAGTGCCGCCAAGTGTCGACATATTTCTCCAATCGGAGTATGCGAATATTGTCTGACAGCTTGAATGGCGTGCCCTGGGCATCCTCTTTGAGGCCGGTATTGAAATCTCCTAGAAGGACCGTCTTCTCACCCTTGTGCGCTTGGGCATACCGGATGACCTCATCCCAGAAGTTCTGTTTTCGTCTTTCCCCGGACAGGCCGTATCCATCTGGGCCGAACTTATCATCCGTTGCGCCGGGAATATGGACGGACAATACGTTTAAATCCAGGCTGTCGATTCGAACAGATAGCCACCGCTCTTGATCATTGCCAATGTCTTCGTTCATAACATCGAACGACAGCTTGCTTGCGACCAAAACGCTGTTCGCGCGGCCCTCAATGCACGTCGTTTCGATGTGGTGGTAGCCGTTTGCGGCAAGCGATTGCCGCAGACTTGCAAGATTGCTGTAGGTCACCTCAGTGAGTGCAACGAAATCGGGGGACAATAGTTCCAGTTCTCGCACTATCGCCGGTATTCGTTTTCCGCCACCGCTTTGGATGTTCCATGTCAAGAATCTCATCACGCTCCCATGTAGTCAGTGCAAGCCGTCGTCGGCACCTGTGAATTGTCTAAGACGCTAGCAGTCGGTGACGACAGGCTCCCTCGCTTTTAGGTGCAGCGCAGAACCGTCAGCGTCAAGGTCTAACCCCGGTGGGCGACGACCGAGGCGACGCCATCCGACCTTGTGCATTAGGACCTGGAGCTACCGCGCGGCTAGTGCGTCGTCGGCGGCGATCAACCCCATCGACGGTATTCGCCGACGGATCCAAAGCTCCCTGCCTAGGATGTACTTCGTCATAGTGCCTAATCCCCAGTGGGAGGCCTTTGTCGGTCATGCGCCCCCCACCATCCGGGTCCGGGACGGTTGCTCTTCCAATTGTCGATCGTGGTAGGCGTCCAGCCCTTGTGGTTGCCTACCATGACATCAGGTCGAGGCAGCACGACCCGCGATAGCGACTTCACTCCGGCCAACCCGAGATACGCCGCGACCTCGGTGCGGCTTAGGTAGTGAACAATAGTTATGTCGTCGTCAACGGGAACATCGTCGTCGTAGTAATCCTTAGCCGCGTCACTTAAAGCCCGGCGGGCTTCCCGGTCCAGCGTTGATTTCGGCTGCTCGGACCGATCCTCATGGTCGCTGTCGGTCATCCTGCCTCCGTCGTTCATCTTCACCGACAAGGGTAGGCGCTTTCAGTGCGCTTTCACCACAGCCTGACCAGCGTTATGAGAGCACTCATGTCGCATCGATCACCACTTCAGGCACCGGGTAAGCGTCACGTCACTCTCACGCCCGGACAGGACGCAACGGTGGTTGAAGGGCAGCCGACCACTCGGACTGCTCGCGCGTGGTAAGGCATCGTTCGGCACCTGGATCGAGAATCGTCTCGCGAAGCACGATCTCCAGGTTTGTCAACGGCAACTGAATCCTGACCCCGTTCCGGCAGTCGGTTCGAGGGCGAATTCACCTGCCGTCGACAAGGTCGCCACCATCGAAGTCGCCTAACTGGTCTTCGTCCTCGATGACTACTTCGCGGCTATGCGCCGCGTCAATTTCTCTTCGGTCTCGGAACTGACGACAATCTCCCGCTCGACGTCCTCGTCCATAGCGGAAAGGCGATCAACCCTCCTGACGGCTAGGGATGTCGAAACGCCCCCAGGCTGCTTTGAACCACATCTGGGTGCTGTCAGTCATCCTGCTCCGTTTCGTCAATGCCCACTTGACAGGACGTGACCGACAGGCCTCGCTCGGGGCGTCGTTGGTAACGCCGCGATGCTCTTCGCCGACAGATCTCTCACGCGGGCCGAGAGCTACGCCCGCATGAGGAACTGTGGGCAGTGGCGGCCGAGCGCCCTGCGCGAGTAACGAGGTTGAGTGGACCCCGTTCGTCAAGAACAAGGAAATGAGTAGTGGTTCAGTACCAAGATCATCGACTGCAGTTAGGGGTGGCGGCTCTTGCTACCGTCGGCATGGGAAGCGCCGGAGCTGGGCCTACGCGCGGCCTATCCAGCCGCCGCCCCCTGCTCTGACCGACCCCGAAGGCGGCAACCCTGCGGCTCACCCGGCACGGCATCGTCGATTCCACGCCGTTCGCGCACGTTCGGCAACGTCATCAGCGGCTAGTGGGCACAGCGCTCGCGCGAGGGTGAGCTGACCCTCAACGATTCCGGCAGCGTGACCGGCATCGAGAGGGTGGCGATGGCCGAGTGGGAGAAAGGCCGCATCGCGCTCCCGGCCCACGAGAAGCAATGGGATGGGCGATGATCGAGACCCTCGCAAACCAGATCAGGTTGTTTTCCCCCGAATCCGGAGATTAGGACAAGCACGATGGACTCTGACGTCGAAGCGGTCGTCACCGCCGTTGCAATCACCGCCGTGGTGGGGGTGTCCTGGGCTACGGTCTCGATCGTCGCGGGACTGTTCGCTGTGACGCTGCTCCTCACCGGGTTCGTCGTGCTCTATATCGCGAACAGCCGGCTGAACCGGAAGTGGACGGCACGTCGTGCCCGGGCGGACGAGTTCCGGCGCACCCGCATGCTTTGCACAGGGTGCGGAGACTGCGTGCTCCCGAAGCAAATGGTTTGGATTCACGGGTCGATGCTGCGCTGTAGGTCCTGCCACCGCGCACACCAGTCCGCCCTCGCGCGCACACCGGCACAACAGGTGCAGAAACAATGTTCCTTACGCGAGTCCGAGCCCACTGCCTTGAGGTGAGCCCGCTGTAGTGGTCCAGTCGTTGTGCGATTCTGTTGCCCGGTGTTCGGGCAAAGGAAGAATCAGCAACGACATGGCATCGAACATGCGCGGGCGGCACTCGCCGGATCAGATCATCCGCAGGCTCGCCGAGGGCAACAACTCCTCGAGTCCGGGCAGGAACTCACGAGGTGGGCCAACACCTTTGAGATCGCCGAGCGCCGCGCGACGACGTTGCACACTCTGACCAAGCGGCTCGCGACCGGATGGCAGACCGTTGCCGTTGAAGACCTCAACCTGACCGGTGGGACCGGCAGCGCACGGGTCACTCTCGCCGAACCGGGTCGTGGTGTCCGCGCGAAAAGCGGTTTGAACAGTTCGAGTCTGGTGTCGAGGGATCCAATGGTTGGTGGGTTGGTCTCGAGTACCTGCTAGCCGCCCGATCAGTGCGCGGGATCTGGTCACGCGCGGAGGAAGCCCCCGACTCTCCAGCACCCGCGTTGATCACCATGCCGGACGGAACCGCGTCGTCGAGGAACTTTCATGAATTGGGCTCCGGCTGTTCACTCGCCCGATCAAAGCTCCACCGGATGGCAGCTGCCACAGACGACACGTACTTGTCTTCGAGTTCGTCGTCGTGCTGGCGTTTGATCCACGACGGGTGCTGCGCGTGGAAGACGTACGGCACACCCTTCGGCAGGCGCCCGCGCGGATTCTCGAACGGCGGCTTACAAACCCGCGCCCGCGGATAGAAGAACGTCAGCACCCGTTCGGCGTCCTGGCCCAAGGTGATCACCAGTCGGGGGCGCACGATCTCAAGTTCGCGGTGAAGGTACTGGGAGCAGTTGACGATCTCGTGCTCATGGGACGCGCGATTCTTCGGCGGATGACAGTGCACCACGTTGCTGATGAAGATTCCGTTCCTTGCACGGTCTGCACGCATGACGCTCTCGTCGATCAACTCTCCGCTCCCACCGGTGAACGGGATCTGACTATCCATGCATTTCTCGCAAAGGCTCTGTCCGATCAGCGCCACCGGTGAGCTCAGGCTGCCGTAACCGGGCGCGGATGCGGTGACGCGTGGGATATTCATCCCATCGCAGAGCCGGCAACTTCTGATCTCCTCGTCGAGGGCGAGTTTGCGAAGCCGCCGAGAGGCAGATGTGCCGTCCTCCTCCACGCTCGGACTCACGGGTCGAGTGTAGATCGATCCCAGTCCGCGACGGCCGCTTCATACGGCGTGGGTTTGGGACTTGGTCCGCGACAGGAGTCGAGACACCGTCGACCCGGTGCGCGCACTTCTGACAGCACCGCCGCGGAGGAGTGATCCCGTCGGTGCGCTGAGCAGCGGCAACAACCTTCCGACGTAGCTGGCGGTTAAGTCTGCGCTATCAGGGGTCACTCAACGCTTCTCTTGGCGTGGCGAACTGCCGGAACAACTGGGCTTGGACGCATGCTCGAAGGAGAATGGATAGCGGACCCGGTGGACTAAATCGATTATCCGAAGACATTGGGGGAGTGTCACAAATTGGGGATTGCGAAGAACGCGGCGATCGCCGCCGAAGGCCGCGGATACAGGTGGACCGATCAGGCACTTTGCCCGGCACACACCTACGACTCCGTACTCAACGCGGTGATCACCGCCAACCTCTCCGAAACCTCCTGTAGCTACTGTCTAGCCACCGGAGGCGACGGGGAAACCCCGGTCGCGGCACCGCTAGACACGTTCCTCGAAGCCTTCATGGCCGGTGTGTACTTGCTCTACGAACCGGCCGAAGACTCAGGTGTACCGGTCGCCGAGGGCGAGTGGATCACCACCGTCTACGACTCCGACGAGGTGGTTCGGACGGTGATGGACCACGCCACTGCTGGCCGAGGCGATAACGACGCGTTGACCGCGGACATCACGGCCGCCCTCACCACGTCTGACTGGGTGGACAAGGACTGGCAGCGGCTATCTCCCGATCGCGTCATGCACTACAGCTGGGAATCCTTCAAGACCCTGGTCAAGCACTCCACCCGATTCTTCTTCGGCTCAATGGTCAGCAGCCCAGACGACGAGACACTGCCCGCATCAGGATTCTTCGCTGAACTGGCCCGACTGATAGCCGAGATACCCGAGATCTACCCCAGCCCGTGCCCAGTGCTGTACCGCGGTCGAATGACCGCCACCGAACCGGATATCGCTGAATACGCGTCCGCTACCGCACTCGGTCCGCCACCACCAGAGCGCGCGGCGGCAAACCGGATGAGTCCCGCCGGAATCAGCATGTTCTACGGATCGACCGACCTAGACACCGCCGTCGCAGAAATCGGAGCGCACAGCTCGTACGGTCACGCCGTGACCGGAGAATTCACCCCAGCGCGGGAAATCCGGCTCATCGACCTGACCAAACTGCCCAGGCTGCCCAGCATCTTCGCCCCCCGCTGTGCGGGGCGATACTACGCAATCCTGTTCCTGCGCAAGTTCATTAACGACCTCACCTTGCCAATCGACTTGGATGGACGCGAACACATCGACTACGTACCCACTCAGGTCTTCACCGAATACCTGAGATATTCGTTCCCCGCCCGGGTCGACGGCCTCATGTTCGGCAGCTCCCAGGGATCGGGCGCCAACGTGGTGGTGTTCTACGGCCCCGAATTTTGCTCCGACAAGGGATCCGAACACGAGTCCACACGACTCTCCCTCGACCCAGCCTCGGTGAGCAAACACCGCGTCACGACGGTCATCCGCAGGCCAACCCAACCCTGACCGCGCCGCAAGCCGCAGTCGAAGCCTTTCACCGCGTGAATCTCGCACCCCTGCAAGCATTGTGCATGGTGTTTACCGGGACTGCTTCCACCTGATCATTTGGTTGCGAGCGGTTGCTCGATCTATCAGCTGGATGGCGGTCCGGCTCGACTTGTCGGTCGTCGCAGGCGACCGTAGAGCCGTGCAGCTGTGGAAGAGGTGGTGTGTTGTAGAACGCGCTGGGATCTGCTCAAGGGCTGCGGGCCACTCGGACGGCGTCGTCGGGGAACTCCCTCGGTTACGACTCCGGCATGGTGCACATCCTTCCAGCGGCTCCTCTCGGCACAAATCAGACGTCGCCTATCCGTGTAGCAGACCGACGGATGTCGGAACGCAGTGTGAGTCCGTCGTTTGTGGGACAGCGCCCTGAAGGCTTGTCCGCCTATCGTTTTGCGTTATTCGGCTGGACCGGCGGGTGATGGCGGTGAACCCAGCTTCCACAGCCGCGCCTAACGGCCAACCGACTGCGCGAGTTGCTCGCTCGATTCTCTCGATCCACGCACTGCCAGGAGACGACCCAACCGTGATCTACGACCTCGAAGCATGTTCTTCTTCCGAGACCCGTTCAGGCCGACACGCAGCACGGTACAGGCCGATTTCGGTGTGTGTACATCGCCACGGACGTTGCGCGCAGGAGTCTCAGGCGCTGGATGCACTCGCCGCCGCCTTGGGCACGTTTGACCATAGCAATCGTGGGGTTACGGGATTCGTTACGCCCGAATGCCCGGATTCACCCATCGTTTCGGCCATCTCAAGGTATGGCTCACAGGCGATTTGCGCCGACGGCACCAGAATGCCTCGATTGTGAGGCGTCACGGACCGTCAGTCGTGCTAGCGTTCCGCAAACAATTTCAGTAGTCGGGGCATGGACGAAACCGGAGGCCACCGGTGGCTTATGAAAATCGGCGTGCTCGTCGACGCGGACGTCACCGCAAGGCGTCGACACCCACCTCCGACGCGTGTGTGCACCTGCTGCGGGTGGGGGTGGTGACAGCCGGTCTGGGCGTGGCCGTCGTGGCCGGTCAGAGCGTCGCCGCGGCCGCCGGCGGTGGGACGCAGTCGGGGACCGACTCGGGCACCTCCGCGGCCTCGGACACCACATCGTCGAAGTCGAGCACGTCGTCGAAGTCGGGCACCTCGTCGTCGGATTCGACGGATTCGTCGGATTCGGCTTCGTCGAAGTCGGGCGCATCGTCGGTGAAATCGGCGTCGGGTGATGATGATTCACCGGGTGAGACATCGTCGTCCCGGTCCGCGGACGGATCCGAGGCGGATGGTTCGTCGTCGGAGTCGCCGGCTGCGGGGCAATCGGCTGCCGGCGCGGACGACTCGGGAACCGATGACACCACCACCAGCAGCAACGCCGAGCCCAGCAGCAACGCCGAGCCCAGCATCGACGGCAACGCCGCGCCCAGCGACACCGCACCGCAAGCCGACGAACCGGTAGAGACATCGCAGCCGGTCGACTCCTCCGTCCCGGAAACCGGCACCACCAGCGGCAATCCGGACCCGGGCACCACAACCGACACCGCGTCACCGGCCGGATCGCCACCGCCATCGACACTGGAAACGGCGTCACCTGCCGCACCGCCCGCGGGGTTATCGCGCGACAGTGCTGCGGGGTCTCTACCCTCGACGACGGTCCCGTCGGCGACCGAGACGGAGCAAGTCAGCAGTACGGGCTCGCCGCGATCTCAGTTCGCACCAACCAGCTCATCGTCTGCCCTGCCGGCGGCGGCAGCGGTTGCCCGGACGAGCGAGCTCTCCGCGGACCCGCAACCGGTGGTCTTCGCGTCGGCAGCAGCGGTCCCGACTGCTCCGGCCCCCTCACCCGTCGCGACTGTCCTGATGGGCCTGTTGAGCCTGGTCGGCCTGGGTGCCGCCGCGTCGCCGAACGCCGCCGCGCCCGCCGCCGCCGCGCCGATCAGCCCGCTCGCCGCCGTCGCGTGGGCGGTGTTTCGCCGTATTGAATCCACGGTCGCCAACCACACACCCGATGCGGTCACCGACGCCGTCACCACCTCCGAGGACCACGCCACCACAGGCAACGTGCTCACCAACGACACCGACGCCGACGGGGATCCGCTGAAGGCGACCCTCGTCACCGGACCTCAACACGGCACCGTGACGCTCAGCCCCGACGGTTCATTCGCGTACACCCCCACGGCCGACTACACCGGCACGGACACCTTCACCTACAAAGTCGGCGACGACACCGGCCGCGCCCACATACACGGCCTGTTCGGCTCCGGCCCCGACGGCGGGCACACCGACACCGCGACTGTCACTGTCACCGTCGCCCCGGTCGACGATGCGCCGGTTGCCCATGCGGACGGTTATGTCGTGACCGAAGATCAGCCGCTGATCGTTGGCGGGCCTGGTGTGTTGGGCAACGACACCGACGTCGACAACGCCCAGGGGCAGTTGAGCGCGGTACTGGGTGCCGCTCCTACCCACGGCCAGCTGGCACTCAACGCCGACGGTTCGTTCACCTACACGCCGGCCGCCGACTTCTCGGGCACCGACTCGTTCACCTACACCGCCAACGACGGCACAGTGGGCAGCGCCCCCGCGACTGTCACTGTCACCGTCGCCCCGGTCGACGATGCGCCGGTTGCCCATGCGGACGGTTATGTCGTGACCGAAGATCAGCCGCTGATCGTTGGCGGGCCTGGTGTGTTGGGCAACGACACCGACGTCGACAACGCCCAGGGGCAGTTGAGCGCGGTACTGGGTGCCGCTCCTACCCACGGCCAGCTGGCACTCAACGCCGACGGTTCGTTCACCTACACGCCGGCCGCCGACTTCTCGGGCACCGACTCGTTCACCTACACCGCCAACGACGGCACAGTGGGCAGCGCCCCCGCGACTGTCACTGTCACCGTCGCCCCGGTCGACGATGCGCCGGTTGCCCATGCGGACGGTTATGTCGTGACCGAAGATCAGCCGCTGATCGTTGGCGGGCCTGGTGTGTTGGGCAACGACACCGACGTCGACAACGCCCAGGGGCAGTTGAGCGCGGTACTGGGTGCCGCTCCTACCCACGGCCAGCTGGCACTCAACGCCGACGGTTCGTTCACCTACACGCCGGCCGCCGACTTCTCGGGCACCGACTCGTTCACCTACACCGCCAACGACGGCACAGTGGGCAGCGCCCCCGCGACTGTCACTGTCACCGTCGCCCCGGTCGACGATGCGCCGGTTGCCCATGCGGACGGTTATGTCGTGACCGAAGATCAGCCGCTGATCGTTGGCGGGCCTGGTGTGTTGGGCAACGACACCGACGTCGACAACGCCCAGGGGCAGTTGAGCGCGGTACTGGGTGCCGCTCCTACCCACGGCCAGCTGGCACTCAACGCCGACGGTTCGTTCACCTACACGCCGGCCGCCGACTTCTCGGGCACCGACTCGTTCACCTACACCGCCAACGACGGCACAGTGGGCAGCGCCCCCGCGACTGTCACTGTCACCGTCACCCCGGTCGGCGATCCGCCCGCGCCGGACAACCAACCGCCGGTCGCCAGCAACGACACCGCCACGACTGTCGAGGACACCCCGGTCGGCATCAATGTGCTGGCCAACGACACCGATGCCGACAGCGCCGTCTTGACACCCCATCTGGTGTCCCAACCCACAGGCGGCACTCTGACGGCCACCGCCACCGGTTGGACCTACACGCCCAACACCGACTTCACCGGCACCGACACCTTCACCTACACCGTCACCGACAACGTCGGCGCCACCAGCAACACCGCCACCGTCACGGTCACCGTCACGCCGACCACAGCGATCGACGAGGCAGTCCACAGCGTCGACCTCGGGGCGACCTCGCCGGCGGCGGTCGTGGTGAGCCCGGACGGGACGCGCATCTACGCGGGCAGCGGTTTTGAAGATGCGCCGGCGGTGTACGTGATCGACGCTGCCACCGGCGACACGATCGCCACGATCGCCGTCGGTCCCGACGCCCCGTACAACGGCGTTATCGGGGTAGCGGTGAGTCCGGATGGCCAACACGTGTATGCCACAAGCTATTACGACGGCACTCAGGTTCAGCCGACCGTGCACGTGATCGACACGGTGACGAACACCGAGGTCGCCACCATTGCGATCGGCGAGGCGTATCAAGCCGATTCGGCGCAGTCGGCGCACCCGGTCGGCTTGTCCAATATTGCGGTCAGCCCGGACGGGCAACGCGTCTATGTCGCCACCACTGTCGACGACGGTGATCGGGTCCAGACCACGATCACGGTGATCGATACCGCCGATAACACGGTGGTCGACACGATCGCGGTGGGGGATGCCGATCAAGAGGTGATCACCGGCATCGCGGTGAGCCCGGACAGCCAACACGTCTACGCCAGCACGTATCTGGCGACCGAGGACGCGACCGGAAACACCCAGGTACAGGGCGCGGTCTACGTCATCGACGCGGCCACGAATGAAGTCGTCGCCACGATCTTGGTTGATGACGCCAACCAGCAAGAGGTGCTGACCGGTATCGCGGTGGGCCCGGACGGCAACAACGTCTACGCCAGCGCGTACCTGGCCACCGACGACGCGACCGGAAACACCCAAATCCATGGCGCGGTCTACGTCATCGACGGCCACACCTATGTCGTGACAAACAGGCTCGACATCGCCGAACTGCCGACCGGTATCGCGGTCAGTCCGGACGGGGAGCACGTCTACGTGTCAGCGGTAGACCTTCCCGGTGATGCGGCATACACCGTGAGCGACAACATCATCGACGCCATCGACGAGGACTCCGCCCTCGGCGTGGTGCACGTGATCGATACCGCGACCAACACCATTTCGGAATCGATCGCTGTCGACGCGTTCCAGGCTCCCGGCCCGCTGTCCAACATCGGTGTGAACGGCGACGGTAGCCGAATCTACGTGAGCGGCATCGCCCTGACCGATGGTGATGCGCACGGCATCGTGAACGTCATCGACACCAGCACCGGCACCGTGTTCCCGGAGCAAGCAAGCCCGGCGACTGTGCTCGTCATTACCGACGGTCCACCCGCCGGGGGCAACGCCCTCACCGACCGGATCGACGATTACGACGGCGTCGACTCCGCCGTCGGCCATGCCGGGGTGTTGATCGCCAACGGCACCGCCAGCCACGCCAATGCCGGCCTGTTGTTCGGTAACGGCTTCAGCTACACCACCGCCACCTGCAGCGACACCGCGGCGTGCGATGGCGGGGACGCCGCGTTGATCGGCGACGGCGGTGACGGTTTCCACGGCGGCCGCGGCGGCGACGCCGCACTGATCGGCGACGGCGGCGCGGGCGGGAACGGCCTATCGGGACAGGCCGGCGGTGACGGCGGGACGGGCGGAGCGATCCGCGGCGACGGTGGAGCCGGCGGCGCCGGCGGAAACGCCACCACACCGGCAACCACCGGCGCCACCGGTGGACGCGGCGGCAACGCCGGCGCGGTCGGCGACGGCGGCACTGGCGGCACGGGCGGGACCGGCGGGACCGGGCTGGCCGCGGCCAACGCGACCATCCCGGGCGGCGCCGGTGGCGCCGGCGCCACCGGCGGGGCAGGCGGAGCCGGCGGTCAAGGCGGACTCGGTGGTTCGATCTCCGGTGACGGCGGAACCGGCGGCGTGGGCGGGCGCGGCGGCACCGGTGGTGCCGGCGGCAAGGGCGGAACCGGGACAACCGGCGTGGCAGGGACCAACTACGGCACCGGCGGCAACGGCGGTGCTGGTGGTATCGGAGGCACCGGTGGTGTCGGTGGGGTCGGCGGCAGCGCCGGCGGCGTCGCTGCCGGTGGAACCGGTCAGGTCGGTGTCAACGGCGACGGCGGAGTTGGAGGCACCGGCGGCAATGCCGGCACCGCCGGCGACGGAGGCACCGGCGCAGCGGGTGTGTGGGGTCAGGTCGGTTCCGGCGGACAGGACGGTGCAGGCGGCGGCGGCGGCAACACAGGTCCCGTCGGTACGAGCGGTACCGGCGGTGCCGGCGGTAGCGCCGGGACCGGTGGCGCCGGGGGTGCTAGTGGAGCCACGGGGGCCATCGGTGGCGCATCGACAGGCGACGTCCGCGGCGGAAACGCCGGAGCCGGAGCGGATGCCGACGCCGGCCACGACAACGGTGGTGCCGGTGGAGCGGGCGGCAGCGCATTCACCGATGGAGCAGGCAGCGCCTACGGCGGGGCGGGTGGCGCCGGTGGGACCGGCGTCAGCTCGGGCGGGACCGGCGGAGGGGGCGGGCTCGCCGTCGTCTACAGCAGCACGCCCGGCAGCAGTGCGATCACCTCCGGAGCAGGCAGCGCCCATGGCGGGGCGGGTGGCGCCGGTGGGACCGGCGTCAGCTCGGGCGGGACCGGCGGAGTGGGTGGTGAAGCCGTGATCTACACCAACACGTCAACGGCAAGTGCGACCGGCGGAGTGGGCGGACTCGGCGGGGGCACGGCCGCCACCAACGCCACCAACGGGTACGGCGGTACTGGCGGGGCCGGTGGCAACGCGACCACCTATGGCACCGGAAAGGTCACCGCCGGTGCCGGCGGCGACGGCGGCGACGGTACCGGCGACGGTGGCGGTACCGGCATCACCGTTGGCGGCGGTGGTGGCGCTGGTGGTGACGCCTTCGTCTACAACACGACCTCGGCCGTCGACGTCATCGGCGGCTTCGGTGGCTTCGGCGGCGACGGTCAAGTGGGCGGTACCGGCGGGGCGGGCGGTGACGCCACCACGTCCGGCACCGGTAACGCTCGCGGCGCCGATGGACGCGACGGCACCATGGGCATCAGCGCGGGCGGCAGCGGCGGGGCGGGTGGCACTGCCACGATCAACAACTCCACCTCCACAGCGGCTGCAGTGGGCGGGGATGGTGGCAGCGGCGGTCCCGGCAACGAGCAATTCGGCAGCGGCTGGGGCGGCGCCGGCGGCAAGGCGACCAACTACGGCGCAGGCATCGCCACGGGTGGGGACGGCGGGAACGGCGGCGACACCGCCGCGGCCGGTCAGTACGGCGGGGGCGCCGGATCCGGCGGTAATGCCTACAACTACGGCACCGGGGAGGCCGTCGGCGGCGACGGCGGCACCGGCGGTGACGCCCCCGCCGGACACGGCGGGCGCGGCGGCAGCGGCGGCAGCGGCTACGTCGCCGGGGACGGGTGGCTCCCGTACGTGTACAACACCACCGACGCTCCGTACGTCAACAACAGTTCCTCCACCGCAACCGCCACCGGCGGAGACGCCGGGGCCGGCGGCCAGGGCAGCGCCGGCGGTAACGGCGGTGAAGGCGGCTCGGCCTACAACTACGGACTCGGACACGCCAACCCCGGTACCGGCGGAAACGGCGGCGCCGGAACCACCGTGGGCGGCGGCGGCGGTGGCGGGGGTGGTGCCTACATTGTCAACAGCACGTCGACCGTTGATGCGGTCGGCGCGAGCGGCGGGCTCGCCGGCGATGGTGGCGGGAACGGCGGTTCCGGTGGCTGGGCCCAGACGTACGGCACCGGAAACGCCCAGGGTGCGGCCGGACAAGACGGCAGCACCGGCACCAACGGCGGTGATGGCGGCGGCGGCGGTTACGCATTTACCTATGGCAGCGGGCATGTCACCGCCGGTGAGGGTGGCGACGGCGGGAACGGCACCGCCGGGTACGGCGGGGCCGGCGGTGGTGGCGGCGGCGTGATCGATAACAACAGCACCTCGAGCGTCGATGTCGTCGGTGCAGCCGGCGGGCGCGGCGGTGACGGCACAGTCAATGTCGTCGTCGGTGAGTGGCCCTTCCAGTCCTGGAGGCCCGCCGGAGGTACCGGTGGCGGCGGAGGTTACGCATACACCGCCGGAACCGGGGACGCCTACGGCGGGAGCGCCGGAGACGGCGGGATCGGCGACACCGGGGACAACGGAGCGAGCGGGAAGTCCTCAACCGGCGGGGCCGGCGGAACAGGCGGGACCGCATACAACGCCGGTACGGGACATGTCACCCCCGGCGACGGCGGCAACGGCGGATACGGCACCTCCCTCGGCGGTGCCGGCGGAGCCGGCGGCGACGCACTCATCTCCAACACCACCTCGGCCGCCGACGCCGTCGGCGCCGCGGGCGGATACGGAGGCAGCAGCCCCAGCTACGCCGGGGCCGGCGGGGCAGGCGGCAACGCGACCACGTACGGCACCGGCAACGCTGTCGGCCATGACGGACAGATCGGCGCTAGCAGCCCCCTCTCCAGCGGTACCGGCGGCGCCGGCGGCAACGCGACCACGTACGGCACCGGAAATGTCTTTGCCGGGACCGGCGGCGAGGGCGGTACCGGCGCCACCGTTGGCGGTACCGGTGGCGCTGGTGGTGACGCCTTCGTCTACAACACGACCTCGGCCGTCGACGTCATCGGCGGCTTCGGTGGCTTCGGCGGCGACGGTCAAGTGGGCGGTACCGGCGGGGCGGGCGGTGACGCCACCACGTCCGGCACCGGTAACGCTCGCGGCGCCGATGGACGCGACGGCACCATGGGCATCAGCGCGGGCGGCAGCGGCGGGGCGGGTGGCACTGCCACGATCAACAACTCCACCTCCACAGCGGCTGCAGTGGGCGGGGATGGTGGCAGCGGCGGTCCCGGCAACGAGCAATTCGGCGGTGGCGCGGGCGGTACCGGCGGCAAGGCGACCAACTACGGCGCAGGCATCGCCACGGGTGGGGACGGCGGGAACGGCGGCGACACCGCCGCGGCCGGTCAGTACGGCGGGGGCGCCGGATCCGGCGGTACTGCCTACAACTACGGAACCGGGGGCGCCGCGGGTGGCGCCGGCGGCGCCGGCGGTGACGGCGGTGACGCCCCCGGCGGACACGGCGGGCGCGGCGGGGACGGCGGCACCGCCTACATCGCCGGGAACGGGTCGCTCCCCTACATCTACAACATCACCGACCCTCCGTACGTCAACGGCAGTTCGTCCACCGCAACCGCCACCGGCGGAGACGCCGGGGCCGGCGGCCAAGGCAACACCGGAGGCAACGGCGGAACCGGCGGCACGGCCTACAACTACGGACTCGGACACGCCAACCCCGGCACCGGCGGAAACGGCGGCGCCGGAACCACCGTGGGTGGCGCCGGCGGTGTCGGGGGTAGTGCCTACATCGTCAACAGCACGTCGACCGTTGATGCCGTCGGCGCGAGCGGCGGGCTCGCCGGCGCTGGTGGCGGGAACGGCGGTTCCGGCGGCAGCGCCCAGACGTACGGCACCGGAAACGCCCAGGGTGCGGCCGGACAAGACGGCAGCACCGGCACCAACGGCGGTGAAGGCGGCGGCGGCGGTAGCGCGATCACCTATGCCAGTGGGCATGTCACCGCCGGTGAGGGTGGCGACGGCGGGAACGGCACCGCCGGGTACGGCGGGGCCGGCGGAGTCGGCGGCAACGCGTTCGTTATCAACACCACCTCGAGTGTCGATATCGGAGGTGGCGCCGGCGGGCACGGTGGTGACGGCACAATCGACGTCGTCGTCGGTGAATGGCCCTTCCAGTACTGGAGGCGCGCCGGAGGTACCGGTGGTGGTGGGGGTTCCGCATACAGCTACGGAACCGGGGAAGCATACGGCGGGCTCGCCGGAAACGGCGGAAACGCAACCGGAAACGGCGGGACCGTAACCGGCGGGGCCGGCGGAACAGGCGGGACCGCATACAACGGCGGTACGGGACATGTCACCCCCAGTGCCGGCGGAAACGGCGGTTACGGCACCACCCGAGGCGGGGCCGGCGGGGTCGGCGGCGATGCGGTCATCGCCAGCACCACCTCGGCCGCCGACGCGTACGGCGCCCCGGGCGGGCTGGGAGGCGGCAGCGCCACCACAGCCGGGGCCGGCGGGGCCGGCGGCAGCGCAGTCACCTACGGCACCGGAAACGCTATCGGCCATACCGGACAGATCGGCACCAGCGGCCCCAACGGTGGTGCAGGCGGCGGCGGCGGCAGCGCGACCACGTACGGCACCGGAAACGTCACCGCCGGCGCCGGAGGCGAGGGCGGGGCAAGTACCAACAACAGCCCGACCCTCACCGACGGGTTCGGCGGCGTCGGCGGCACGGGCGGCGATGGCGGTACTGCGACCATCTACACCAGCACCTCCACGCGCGGCGTCGTCGGCGGAGCCGGTGGCACAGGTGGCGTGGGAGCCAGCGGCGGCAACGGCGGAAACGGTGGCGACGCAGTCACCTACGGACTGGGAAGTGTCCAGGGCGGCGTCGGCGGAAACGGCACTGACGGGGCTTTCCAAACCGGTGGCAGCGGCGGAGCAGGCGGCGATGCGTTCATCCATAACAGCGCCTCCGCGGCCGACACAGTAGGTGGCGTTGGAGGCCATGGCGGACAGGGCGGCGTCGTCATTCAAGGCTACGGCAGTAGCGGCAGCGTTGGCGGTAGCGGCGGCGCCGGCGGCAACGCGGCAACCGAAGGATCCGGTAACGCCCGCGGCGCGGACGGAGGCTGGGGCGCGGACGGTCGCGATAACGGCGGTGGGGGCGGCGCCGGCGGTACGGCAACCGCTAGCGGCACAGGCAATGCCCGAGGCGGCGATGGCGGAGACGGGGGCGCGGCAACTTGGCCTCCCGTTCTCAATCCCGAGGCGACGGCCCTGGAAATCCTCAAGGCCGCAATCGAGTGGGAGTTGCATCAAGGGCGCGGGGGCGCTGGCGGACATGCGACTTCCAACGGCGGAACTGCCACCGACGGCGACATCGGGGCCCAGGGACTCGGAGCCATCCGATGAAATACACCAGGTCACGCCGTGCGTATTCGGGCCCTGGGTCAGCCGTCATCGGCTCAATAAGCGCATCGAAGTCGTCGAACGAGGTCGCGGGCCCGTCGCGGACTGACCACCAAACACAAAAGGTAAGGCCCTCTTTCGAGTTCGTGACCTGATCCGCCACGGTTCTTGGCACTGCTCCGAACAGCACGTCTCGCTGGGGGACGTGTCGTATGTGCAGGTGGAGACCACTTCATCCGCCAGTAATCGAATGTATGTTCGAGCGCGGTGTATGGTGAATTCGGCCCGTCACCGGTGGAGCGCCGGACGCTAGGCGCTCGGGAAGCACCGCTGAGGTGGCGGGCCGCAAACACTTTGGAGGATGGTGTTCCAGTCCTGGCCGATCAGCTTCGAGCCGGCCGTCCGCCGCGAGGTCTCGCCGCCGGTCGCGGTCATTGTCGACCTGTCGATCGGGATCGCGCGCGGCCAGGTGTCGTTCGCGAACGAGGTGCCTCTGCGTGTGCGGGCAGAAGGGCTGCAACTCGATATCAAGACTCCAGGTCGGCTGTGTGCGTGGGCCAGGACGAGCCGCGGCGATTGGTTGGGTAGGTGCCAGGTACGGGTTCCGGCGGGTCATGGTGGGTATCTCGAGCTGGATCAGTGGTTCCCTGCCGCCGCAATCACTCCCACCGCAGAAATGTGACGAGCCCGGTCATTTACTGGAGTCGGTCGGTGGCAGCGGGATTCGGCTTTCCAGGGGATCCAGCCGAATCGTCAGCGGCCTTCGGTTGGTGATTGTTGCCCTGATTGTGAACCCGACCGCGGCCGCGATGTAGGTGAACCGCCACGTGATCGCCGGGTCCGGCTGCAGTCCACGAACGGGACTCGTCTTTCCCGACCGCTTGGGAAGTGATGTTGGTCTGGGGTGCGGAGTGGCCGCTTCCGGGGGTGTGCTCGAGAGTGCGGCGACCGCACTTCCCGCGATCGCCCAACGCGGCGCCGACTTTGCGTGCCGGAAGGATGCTTTCGCGGATCATCTGCAGTACGCGCTGGCGGGTGCGGCCGAGGCGCTCACTGGTCGGGGTGACGGTGAGTGTCGATCGGCCATCGCCGCAGTAGTTGCGCAACCGGCCCGATGAGTGCGTGCACGGCGTCGCCCACGGCCTTCAGCCCGTCGGTCGTGCCGGTGCGCAGCACGACCACGGCGCACAGAATGAGGTAGCCGATGAAGCAGGCGGCCAGGATCAAGGTGACTTCGACAACGGTGCTCATCGGATCGCGTCCTTCCGCCGTGAACTGGGTGTCGCCGGATCCGCGACTGGGCGGGCGATTGGCAACGGGCGGTGATCGTTCGGGAGCTGTTTATCGCTGCCTATCAGTGTGCCCACCGCGTTCACCGCCGTCGTCGCTGGATCGGTGGGATCACGTGGATTCGGGGCCGGGGAGACGGTGTCGCTGAAACGGAAGGACGAGGCCGACAACGGGGCAGTCGGGTGAGTGTTTGGTCCATCGCGGGGATGTTCATGACGATTACAGAAACGGCCCGAGTCAAGACAGCGTCGAGATCGATCATCGACATGAGAACGCCTTTCGAGATGCGTGAGCGGCGGTTCCGCCCTGCGGGCACCTTAGAAAGGATGTTCTCCAACGAAGAGTGATGTCCGGGGTGGTGCGGGTGGTGCGGGTGGCGGCCGCCCATTTGCGGGCGTTTCGCCAGGTCGTCGCGGGTGATGGTGCCGGTGGTGATGTCATGCGCGGAAAGGTAGCGCCTGACCTTGACTGTTCATCAGGTTTGACGCGCTATGCGGCCGCCGATCGGTCAAGGGGCCAGTTGGATCGAGAGGGCGCGCCCGCCGTCGCTGTCCAGGTCTAGCCAGGCTGGCTCGCCGCCGACGATGAGGACGTCGGCGATGGTCGACGAAGTCGGGAACGTGGGGTCCAGGGACGTGAGTGAGTGCGACGATCGTTACCAGGCTTGGGGCGATCGTGCATGCGCGGCGTGGGCGCGGGGGAGCTGCGGAGGCGCTTAGCCGCCAGCGAATCGAGCGCATACAACGCATCGGCCGGTTTGCGGCCGTCGATGCGAACCCGACAATCGACATCGGTGATCGGGGTGGCATCGGACCGAGGTCGACCGTCCACGACTCCCAGATCAGCAGGGTCGACCGATCCAGCTCTGGACCCCGCCCGCTGTCGATGCGTTCCTGCCATACCTGTTCATCGATCTCGACGACCGGATGGACGCGAAATCGATGACGTCGGGCCCGAGGCAGCATGACACCGCGCCATCCGGCGGCTCGGACGCCGCAGGCGACCGTTATGGGCACACATAGGTTCGCGGGGTTGGGGCGCCTTCATTGCGTGGTTCAGCTTCGGGTATCTGCCGGTGTTGGCGGTGTCGGGTCGGTCAGGGGTTGGGTGGGGCGGAAGAATCCCTTGAAATCGGTTCCATCGCTCATCATTTCGGCGATGGGCCGGAGTTTGCCGTGATCGATTGCTTGCCCAGGTCCGGCGATGACGGCGGTGTGGTCGCCCCAGACTGCGACGTCGCCGGGCGCCATGTCGGCGGGATCGATCGGGGAGCCGGGGTCGTGGCCAGCTGGGATGGTGACACGGGTTCCGGCGTAGGCGGACTGGGCGGCGTCGCCGGCGTTGGAGGAGTTGGCGAGTGCGTTGCGGACCGCTTGGGCTGCTTCGGGGTTGGGGGCGGTCTGTTGTGAGCCGTCGGGCAGGGTGACTTTGGGATCTCCCGGTGCCGGTCCGGGTGCGGGTAGCGCGGTGGGGGTCGGGCTTGTGGTGGCTGCCGGATCGGTGCCTGGAGCGGGCGGGGCCGGTGCTGCCGGTGCGACGGGGGTGCTCGAAGTGACGGGCACCGTTGGTGTTGTGGCGACGGCCGTCGGTGCTTGGGCCGGTGAGGGAGTGTCGGTGGTGGGTTCGGGAGCGAGGGTGGCCGGCGGAGTGATGTCGTCTGGTGGATCCGCCGTGGCGGCGGGCGCGGGATCGGCGGCGGCCGGCGCGGGTTCTGGCGCTGGTGCCGGTGTCGCGGTGTCCGCGCTCGGTGTCTTCGAGAGTGCCTGAATCAGTCCGGGAAGCGAGGAGAGCGGGCTGCTCATCATGGGATTCATCTGTTGCTGCCCATAGGGATTGAGCATCGGGTTGGTCATCGGGTTCGTCATGGGGTTGGCTGCCATCGCAGCGTACGGGTTGCTCATCGCACCGTAGGGATTGCTCATTGCCGAACTGTCGTAGGGGCTGACTGCCGGGGTGTCGAGTAGCGAGCCGTACGGGTCGTCGGTGTATCCGTCGTCTTCGTCGGTGCCGGTCGCCAGCCCCGAGAGAGTGTCGGGCGTGATCTCGGCCGTGGACGGTGACTTCGGATCGGTCGTAGTCGATCCCGGGTCGGGCTTGGTGGGGTCCTTGACGTCGCTCTTGGTGTGGGGGCCGGTGTCGTTGGGAAGGGCCGGAGGATCGGCTGTCGCGGTGGCCGCGGTCTGCACCGCCTGCTGGGCCTTGTCCAGCGCGGTCTGGATCCGGGTGAGGAGCTGCTTCTGGCCCCCGGGCGTGGTGGTGTCGACGTCGAGAATCGCGGCGTTGAATTCGTCGACGCAGTCGAGGATCGCTTGGCGGGCTTGCGTGGTGTTTGTCGCGGACATGCTGATCAACCGGGCGAGCTGCGCTTCGGCGGAGACGAATTGGTCTCGGACCGTTTGCATTCCGGTCAGCACGTTCGAGTAGGCGCCGATTCCGGGGTCGGACGCTGCGACGCCGGGGGGAACGTTCGCGGCGTCGGTGGTGACGGGAGTGGCGCGGCCCAATGCCGACCACAAGCGGTCGATCGAGGTTTGGACGGCGTTGCGGATGGTGGGATCGGTGCCAGGCGGGAACTGCATCAACGGTTCGGTTGTCGAGCGGACCGTGGCCGGCGATTTGGGCAGTGTCCAGGCGGAGCCGCCGTCTGCGGTGGTGGTGTAGGTGGCCCCGCTGGGCAGTTTCGTCGTCAGCCCGGGCGGGGGCTTGCCGTGGTCGGTGAAGTGCACGATGTCGGCGAGCCCGCCCACGGGCTGGGCTGGAGGTGGTGTCGCCATCCAGCCGAGCGGCCCGGGCGGTTGCTGCCCGACCGTGGACGCTGGTGGCGTTGTCGACGCGGCGGCCGAGGAGGTCGCTGTAGTCGCCCGGTGCGTGGACGCGGAGGCCGGTGCGACGGGAGTGTTCGCGCTCGCCGCCGGTGCGGGCGTGCTCGTCCCGGTGGGCGCCGCGGGCGGGGCGGGGTCACCGGCAGGGGGTGTCGAGGGGGCGATCTGATCCGCGTTGCCGCCGGTGACGATGTCGATCAACTTCGGTGTATCGCTCATGGGACTGCGCTCCTACTCGACTACTCGTTTGATGACGGCGCCGGCGGGGTTGAAAGTGGAGTACTTGACTGGCACCCCGGATTGTTGGGCTTCGATCACTCGGCCGTCACCGGCGTAGATCTGCACGTGCTCCGGGCCGCGGTCGGAGAAATTGCAGAACACGAGGTCGCCCGGTTGGACATCGCGCGGGTCGACGCGGTCGCCGAGGTTGATCTGGTCGTAGGTGGTTCGGGGCATGACGAGGTGGCCGTCGGTGGCTTTGGCGACGCTCATCTGCGCGAGTCCGGAGCAGTCGTAGGAGTCGGGTCCTTCGGCCCCCCAGACGTAGGGGAGGCCCAGCGCGCCGCGGGCGGCGTCGACGACGCGGCGCCCGGCTTGCGCGGCCGAGGGGGAGGGTGTGCGTCGGTCGACGAGGCGGGCCTGGCCGCTCGCGGTGTGTGAACGGCGGCGCGGTGTCGTGCGGGGCGTCGGCGAGGCCATCAGGGCGGTCGCGGGAATCGAGGGCGTGGCCGACATCGCGGGGTTGAACCCGGTCGCGCCGGCGAACGGTGCCTGACCGGGCATCCCAGCGAACGCTGCTTGGCCGGGCACACCACCGAACGGTGCCTGTTGGGTGAACTGTGGCATCGGTGTGGCGGAGCGGACGCGGCGAATGTAGTCCTCTGCGAGTTTGCGGACGAGCGCGGCGCGCGCGGCGGCACGTTCGGTGTCGGATGCGACGATGCCGTGTCCTTGAGAAACCTTGGCGTGCTTGAGTTTCAGTAGCGCCATTGAACCTGTGGGGGTGCCGGCGGCGGGGGCGATGGCTGTCTTTGCTGCTTGGTACTGGTCGCTGGTAGTGCCGATGGCGGCGCGGCCTGCGTCGGTGGCGCGGGCGGATTCGTCGACGATCTTGCCGATGGCGGTGTCGCGGTCGGTCAGCGAGTTGATGGTGCTGATCTGGTCACGGTTGGCGGCGGTGTAGGCGGTGGTGGCGGCGCTCGTGGTTTGTGGGGCGGGGTTGGCAGTGGCGTTGAGGTGCTCGGACACGGTGGCTGCCGCGGCGGAGTTTCCGTCGCGGGCGGGGCGTCCTTGTCCGTAGCAGATGCGCATCCGGTCGAGGAGCGTGTCGACCTCGTCAGCCACCGTATTCCTGGGGTGCGGTGACGAGCGGACTGTCGGTGGGCGGGTGTCCGTTGGTGGGCGCGTTGTCGACGGGCGGAGTCGGCGCGGTTGTCAGGTGCCCGTTGGGGGAGTGACCGTTGGTCGCAGCCCCCTTAAGGCGCTGGTGGCCGCGGGGGCGTTGGAAGCCCATGTCCTTGAGCTCGGCGTTGGTCCAGCCGGCGTCGATGGCCGCGTCGTAGGCGTCACCGATCGCGGCGCGGGTCTTCTCGAGTCCGGCGAGTTGATCCTTCTCCTGATACACGAGCTCGCCGAGGTCACCGATCAGTTCGGCTTTGCGTTCGAGGCGTTCGCGTGCGGCTTTGAGGGCTTTGTCGCGTTCGGATTTCAGGGTCGGCATCGGTGTCGGTTCCTCCGTCGGTGTCGAGGGATTCATTCCCACCATTGGGACATTCTTGATCGTATCCGGATAGGCCGGCTATTCGGTCAGGTCGAGGACCTCCCGCGTCGCGGTCCTTTTCGCGCCGCGGATCTCCTCCGGCTTTTCGGGACGGACGAGGACCGTGGCGCGGTCGTCGATCTCGACGCATTCCTCGGCTCCGCTGACGGGATCGCGGACGACGAGCAGGGCGGTGGATGCGGTGTCATCGACGATCGGCGATTCGCTCAGGATCGCCCACCGGTCGAGGTGGTCGTCGATGAGCACGCAGTCACCTGGTTCCAGGTCTGGGATCGGCGTGGTTTGGGGTTCGAGTTCGAGTCTGTCGAACCATTCTTCGACCGCGGCTTCCGGTGCCGGCTCCTGCTCGCGCTCGTGGGCCGGCGTTGTGGCGGTGGGTGTGGGGGACGTGTCGTTTGTCGGGGTGATCGCGGCGGAAGGGTCGACATCGGCGAGTTCGCTGATGCGGTAGTAATCGGGTGAGACAGGGTCGAGATCGGGCCGGTCCGCGGCGCGCACGATCTCGAGGTGCAGGTAGCCGTTGAACGACTCGGGAGGTTCGGCGGACTTGCGGGAGGGGACGACCAGGAGTCGTTCGTGGCTGGCGGTTTTCGGGCGTAGTGCGTTGATGACGCGTTGCGCGCGAGGGTCGGGGTCGGTGAGGTCGGGGGTGTAGTAGCACTGGACTTCGACGGGATTGCTCTTGTGGTTGCGGGCGGTGCCGCGGCCGCGGACGCCGGGAGGCACGGTGCGGCCGATGTAGCTGGATTCCCACATCATGTCCGCGGCGACGCGGCTGAGTTTGCCCATGGAGATGCGCATGATGAAGTTGTCGCGACCCTCGCCGTCCATGATCGTCGCGTCGGGGCGCTGTAGTCCGACGACCAGGTGCTCTCGGGTTGTGCGGGCCAGGCGGGCGATCGAGTAGAAACGGGTCAGCGTCGGTGGTTCTTTCGGGGCGCCGCGGTCTTTGTGCCTGTTGTAGAACTCGGTGATGCGGTCGACGAATTCGGTGAACTCGTCGATCACGATGAGGAAGGGCAGCATTTTCGCTTTGGCTGTCGGGTCGAGTTTTCCTTTGTCGTTGCGTTGCAGCATGATTTGGTAGATAAGTTCGATCATGGTCATCGCCTCTTCGACCTCGGTGATCACCATCTGGACGTTCGGCCACGTCCGGTAGCTGGTGTATTCGAGGCCTTTGAAATCGATGATGACGATTGGCCATTGGGCGAGGGAGGCCTGGGTGATCAGGGTGTGCGTGGTGGACGTTTTTCCCGAGCCGGTGGTGCCGATGATGAGGGCGTGCGGGAAGCGCTTGGGATCCCAGGTCAGTGGGTTGCCGTCTTCGTCGTCGGCGAACGCGAATTTCGTTGTCTCGTAGTGGTCGATGGCGTCTCGAGCTGTGGCGAGTGGAGTTCTTGGGAGCAGGGGAGTTACCGCGTCGGGGAATTCGGGGCGCAGGGTGAAGGTGACGTGGTCGCTTTCCAGGTCCCAGGCGCCGCGCCAGCGGCCGGGCAGGATTTCGCTGACCTTGCGTTCGAGTAGTTGTGCGCGCGCTGATCCGGCGAGTTTGTGTGAAATCTTGTGGTTGACGGTGAATGTCGTGAAGTCGGGTGTTGCGGGTGGGTCGATGTCGGTGACGGTGGCGCCGGCCTCGAACATGGTCGGGGTGGCGATCAGGGTGCGGAGCCGGTTGATCGAGGGCAGGCCGGTGTCGGTCTGGTCGACGGTGGCGGTGATGCGTCGCTTCTTGCGGTCCGAAGTCAGGGCATATTTCTGGCCGAGGATCGTGTCGATCGCGTCGCCGAGCTCCTTTGGAAGCCGTTCGAGGCGACCCGTGTAGGTGAGGGTCAGGGTGTGCGGGGTGTCGCCGTGCCAGTCGGAGGCGGTGACGATGCGGCCGGTCGGGATCCGGGTGTAGCCAAGGTAGGAATGGATCGCGGCGGTGATCTCGGCGATCAGCTCGGCCCGGTCGAGGTGCGGGCGCAGCGCGCGCACGGCGAGAGTGGTCACGGCGGTGGCGGTGATGGCGGCGGCGGCGAGGACGACGGACTGGGGCAGCGCACCGCCGGACAGCACCGTCAGTCCAAGGGCGATCGAAGTCACGATGCCGGTGGCCAGGGTCGCGGAGCCCGCGACCGTGGGTGCGCGGCGTTCGCGGTCGGTGGCGGCGGGGTCGTGGCGTGCCCGTAGCCACGTCACTGTGCCGGTGATGGTGGCGGCGGCGCAGATCGCGGTGAGGAGCAGCGTCACCGTCGCGACCAGTGCGGCGATGGTGGGTCCGGTGTGCGGGGTTGCGGCGGAAGGGAATTCGAAAACCGGGTCGGTGGTGAACAGGTGGTGTTCGAACGCCCAGCGTGACAGCGGTGTGTGGCCGGCGTGCCATGCGAGGAAACCGCCGAGGGCGGTGAGCCCGAGTGCGAGTAGTTCGGGGGGAAGGGTGTCCGGGCCCGATGGCTTGGTGGCGGTGGTGGCCATCAGTAGCCTTTCGGGGACCGTGTCGGATCGGCCTGCTGAACCTTCGCTGCGAGGTCGGAACCGTCGGGGCTCACGTCGTAGCGGTCCATCACGTAGTTCATCGACGCGGCGATGTCTGCCGTGGGGTCGTTTGGGTCGGTGCTGGTTCCCGGGACGTGGTACGACTTGAACGTCGTAAGCGTGGTTTGCGCGGCCCCCTGCGACGGGTTGTCCGCGGCGGCGTTGGAGTCGGTGAGGTTGATGGCGTTCGGGTTTCCGCCGGACTCACGCTCGACGAGGACCCGGTAGCCGCGTTTCCAGTTCTCGCGGGCGCGGGGATCGGTGATGCCGAGATGGTCGAGCGCCTGCTCGATCGCGGTGTCGGTGTCGGGGTCTGCGCGGGTGTGGCCGCGGTGGGTGGGGGTGACGTGGGAGGAGACCAGCTGCGCGCGGCTCCTTCTGCGGGGCGTGCCCGATAACGAGTTCACGGCGTTGGCGTCGGCCTGGGTCGCGGCGACACCGGAGTTGACGACGGCGGTACCTTGCGTGATGGCCTGGCTGATGATCTGGACGATCGCGGCTTGCCCGGCGATGGTGTTGGCGACCGGGGCGAGCGCGATGAGCGCGGCGTCGGTTTTGTCGATGATCGCGTCGATGCGTGCGCGTCCGTCGCGCGCGTTGCCGGCGGAGCTTTCGAGGATGACGCGCAGCTGCCGGTCGAGGTCGATGATGGCCTGCGCGGTGGCGGTCTGGTCGGTCATGGCGCCGGAGTAGGCGCCGGTCCCTTGCCCGGCCCAGGTGCCGGTGTTCATTCCAGCGTCGAGCGAGCCGTAGAGCTGGTCGGGGGCGATGGTGGAGGGATCGCCGACGTAGGGGGTGCCGCTGCCGAACTGGGCGCGCATCGCGGTGAGCGCGCCCATGACGCTCATGGTGGCGCCGAGCATCGCGGTGGGCAGTGTGAGCAGTGAGGACATGACGGTGGGTGCGAGGGACGCGAGGGTGGACATCTGGTCGGGGCTCAGCTCGGGCAGCTGCGGTGGCGGGGGGAGAGCGGGTAGTGGTGCTACTTGGGCGGTGAGCGATCCGAGTGGGGTGTTGAGCTGGATGGACGGTGGTGGTGGTGCGGTGGTGGTGCCCGGATCGGTGGGCGGGGCAACGGTTGTCGGGTTGGGTATCGGCGCGGGAACAGGTGCCGGGGCGGGTGGTGCGGTGGCCGGTGGTGGCGTGGTGGTGGGAGAGGCCGGCTCCGGGTGGGGAGCGGTCTGGGTGATCGCCGGGGCGCCGGCGTTGTCGGCGGGTGGGGCGCTGTTCACGGGTGGGCGGGGCACGATCGGACTGAAAGGTGTTGGGCCGCGGCCGTTCTTGCGACGCCCGGATGCGGAGTCACCGTCGGCGGACGGGGAGTCGGTGTCGCCATCGGGGGCGACGTAGGCGCCCACGTGCCATCCGGCGCCATGCGCGTCGAACGAGGCGATGTCGTCGGGGCTGGTCATCCGTGGGCGCCTTTCGGGTCGAGGGCCGAAGCGTTGCGGCGGCGGCGGCGGTGGGCGTGCCGATCACCGCAGCCATCTAGGGCACTCACGGCCACCGCGTGCAGTGCGGTGCCGGGCCGGCTCGGTGGTTGCGCGGTGGTCGCCATCGGTGTCTGCCTTTCGAGCGAACTTGGCTGAATCGCATCGTCGCACTGGTCGCGGGCTTAATTGTTGGATGATGCGCTCAAACCTGGTGGCGGGCGGCGTACGGGCCGCGGCTCTGCCGCGGCGAGGGGGCGCCGGGTGAACGGTGTCGGCCCGCGTAGTGCCGGTGAGACGGGTTTGTCGCCGTCGGCGGGTGTGGGGCGTGGTGGGTCGGCACGGTGCTGCGGTGCGGTGTGCACCGGGCCGGGCAGGGTGTGGAACGGCAGCGGCGCGGGGGTCGCAGGGTGCTGTTGGGGGGCGGGGGGCGCGGCGTGTAGTGCGCCGCCGGCGGTTGGTGGCGGCGCGTCGTCGGTGGGCGGGGGTGCCGGCGGGGTGAACGGTCGCGGGGTGTCGGTGTGCGCGTTGGCGTTGGCCGGCACCGCTGGTGCGGGGGTGTGGCTGCTGCTGCTGGCCAACTCACGGGCTGCGGTGGCCTGGCGGGTGAGGTGAGCGGTGTTGTCGGGGTGCGCGGGATGTTTCGGGTCGGTAGGGGTGCTGACGGTGCGTGTGCCGAAGGCGTGCTTGAGGCCGCTGCGGTCGGCGAGTGTGTGCGTGTAGGTGGTGATGGCGGGCAGGGCGCTGGTCTTCTCGCCGGTGTCGTTGGGTTGTGTCGGGGGCGTGGTCGGCGCGTGGTGAGAAGTGGACGCGGGGTGTGCGGCCGGTGTCTTGCCTGCGCGGTTCGGGAGGGCGTGGGGGACAACGCGTATCGCGGCGAGGGCGGCGCGGGCGGGAGGGGACGCGACGACCGCCGCGGTGGTGGCGATGTTTCGCAGGTGGTGGGACGTGTGCCCGGGGCCGATCTTGTGGACCGGTCCCGGGGTGTTGCCGGTGGCTTTGCTCAGGCCCGAGGTGAGTCGGCGGCCGGCGTTTTCCAGAGCGTGGCCGACCATTTTGACCGCGCGTACGCCGAGGACCATCAAGAGCGCGCCGATGAAGATCACGGCGATCCCGTTCTCGCGGGACGCGTCGAATGCCGAGCGTAGCCCGAGTGCGTAGACGCCGAGCAGGACGATGTAGCTGACCATCGAGAGTGCGGCCATCAGGGCGTCGGCGATGCAGCGCAGGTAGAGCACTTGGGGTGCGCCGGGGATCTGGCTGACCGCGAAGGAGGGGTAGGCGAGCAGCGCCATGCCGGCGGCTTGGAGGAATCGTTCGATGATCTTGCCGCCGAATTTCACTCCGAACGCGAGCAACAGGATGGCGAATAAGATGAGCAGGAAGCCGGTGCCGATCTGTCCGCCGTTGGGGTGGTCGGCCATGGATTTCATGCGTGCCGATGTCGGGGACCCGCAGTCGCGCATCGAGTCTTTGACGCGGTCTTCGTCACCGGTTTTCATTGCGTCCGACCAGGGTTTGGCGCACATGGGGGACTGGTAGTCGATGACTTCGCCGAAGTTCCACACCTGCAGGGGATGACGGATGAAGTTGTCGGTCAGGTTGGCCTGCAGGGTCTTGGTCATCGTTTTCGGGTCGGTGTCGTTGTTGGAGGTGACCGCGGCCGAGATGGTGACGCCTACGTCGCGGGCCGCGGCGACAGGTCCGTCCGGTGAGAGGACCTGTTCGAGTGGGTGGGCGAAGATGGTGGTGCCGAGTACGGCGAGCAGCATGATCGACGCGATGTGGATGGCACCGCGGGAGATGTTGCCGCGCAAGAACTGGAAGCCGACGTAGAGACCGCCGATGCTCGCGCAGGCCAGGAGCATGCCCGGCACGATCAGGCTGTGGTTCATCGAGGCGCTGATCTCCTGCAGCGGTTTGGCGAAGAATCCGATCCAGTTGAAGCTCATGGCGTAGGAGATGAACCAGACAGCGGAGACGGTGATCACGAGGTAGAGCCCGAACTGCATCTGCAGGATGGTGCTTTGGCCGCTGTCTCCGAAAGGATTGAATGTCGAGCCGTGGTTGGTGGAGAACATGTAGGACGAGGCGGGGACGCTGTAGGAGTCGGTGACCCCGGTCCAGGAGACGCCGGTCGCGGTGGTGGCCGCGGCGGCCTCGGGGGCGAAGGTCGTGGCGAGGACCAGCAGCAGCTCGGTGATCAGCAGCGGCCACCCGATCCTGCGCCGCCACGGGTTCGCGTTCATCCAGCCCACGAACCGGCCGCCGATCTGGTGGGCCAGGGAGGCCTCGAAGTCCCACTCCCCCTCCGGGAGTAGCGCGAAGCGGCGTCGGAGGCCGTCGAGTCTCATGAGTTTCTCGGGCCGTCCAGGGTGGGTGTGGTGTCGATGGCGTCGATGCGTGCCTGACGGGCGGGGCTGAGGGTTTTGATGCGCCCGATCCGTCCGCGGCCGTCGCGCATGAAGCACTCACCCTCGCGACCGGGGGTGACTTTCCCGTGCTCGTTCATCGGGGACGTGTTGAACCGCAGCTGCTTGAGGATGTGCGGGTTCTCGTCGGGATCGATGCCCAGCCATTTCAGCTCGCCGCGCGCAAGGTTCTCGATGACCTGCCTGAATCCGAACCGGGTGGGGATCAGGTCCTCGTCGACGCCTTCGAAGTGGGTGCAGGGATCCTGGGAGGCCATCAGCAGTGCGGCACTGTTCTTGCGGCCGTCGGTGGAGAAGTCGCGCATCACGCGCCGCCCGATCGGTGAGCCGGTCATCCGGCCGGCCTCGTCGGTGATCAGCCCGCCGAAGCGGCCGTTGCGGCGCAGGAACGCCTTGCGTGCGACGACGGCGGTGAGTTCGTACATCGCCTGCCCGAGCAGTTTCGGTGCGCCCATCCGCTTGTAGAGATGCTCGGTGCGCATTTCCTCGATGGTGGGTAGGTCGATGCCGTAGGTGCGGACCACTGTCGCGGGGGTGGTGAGGGTCAGGACGGGAAGGTCGAGGTCGAACAGGACCGGGGCGCGGTGGGCGATCGCGTTCATGGCGCGAAGCAGCGCCGCGGCGTCGTCGGAATCTCCGCGCTCCCGGTCGGCGAGGTCGGCGAGGTGGCGGTGCAGTGCCGGGAGGCTGGTGAGGGTGGACGCGCGGTTGTGCGGGGACAGCAGGTTGGCCAGCAGGATGCCGCGCGAGGCCATGGGGTCGGTGCCGAGCAGGGGCAGCAGAACGTCGAGGACGATGTCGGTTCCCTCGTGCGGGGTCTCGGCGAAGATGCGCAGCGGGTCGAAAGACACCCGGGGGTCTCTGAGGTCGACGATGGTGGCGTCGGTGATCGCGCCGGCCAGGCGTGCGTATTCACCCATTTCGGTGGTGTCGATGGCGAGGAATTGCCCGCCGAGGTCGACGATGTCGAAGCAGCGGCTCATGAGGAAGTGGGATTTGCCGCCTCCGGTGTCGCCGCCGATGGCGATGGAGCCGGAGAAGTTGTTGAGCACCTTGTCGCGCAGACTCAGTCGCACGGGCTCGAAGTGACCGGAGAGCAGATTGACGCCGATGATGGGGCCGGTGCGGTCTCCGACACGGGACTGAATGAAGGGGACGAGCCCGGCCCACAGGTCCGAGGCGGTGAGGTGGCTGTAGTCCTCCCACGCTCCGGCGGCCGGCATGCCGGGATTGAAGATGCTCCACAAATCGATCTGGGCGCCGACCGGGCGGCGCCATTCGATCTTGGCGGGCTTGTAGGCGAGGGCGAGCTTGTCGACGGCGTTGCCGACCGCGGTGATGCTGGCGGCGCCGAGCGCGACGACGGTGGTGAACACGATCTCGGATTCGCCGTCGCTGTCCTCGAGATGCTGGGTGTATTCGGCGAGTTGCTGTCCGCGTCCGATCAGGGAGTTCTGCGCGAAGGACTGTTCGTGGTCGCGCTGGTCGACCTGCTCGTCGAGTCGGCGCAGGGCCGCGGAGTTCTTGCGGACGGTCTGGTCGGCGTCGCGGCGCTCGACGCGCATCGCCCAGTCGGCGGACACCTCGCGGTCCTTGTCGATGCCGTCGAGCAGAGACAGGATTTCGGATCCGCCGGGGAACACCATGCCCGCGGTGGGGAAGGACCGGATGGTGAGCATGGACTGGTAGGCGGTGCCGATCGCGGAGTCGATTTTGACGACCGGTGTCCGGGAGGGGCGCAGCCGCAGGGAAAGCGCGGCGGCCAGGCGCATGACCAGTGAGTTGTGCGTGGGATGCGGGCGGTCGGACTGGGCGCCTTCGTCGAGGGTTGCCGACATGAATGTTGTGCTGGCAGCGGGCAGGTCCGCGCCCCGGTTCGGTAGCGGCGCGGAATGGATTCCGCGGGTGAGGTTGTGCTCCCACAGCCATGCGAGCAGCGGTGCGGGCGCGGGCTTAGGTTCGAAGCCGTCGTCGATTTTGGACAGCACTGACTCGGCGGCCGCGTTGGCCGCGGCGATCTGCTCGTCGGTGAGGATCTCGTGGCGCGGTGTGCGGGTGCGCAGCCGGCGCCAGAGGTTGCCGGCCTGGCTGGGCACGCTGATGGGGATGCACATCAGGTGGATCCGCTCACCTGGGCGGATCAGGCGGAAGCGTTCGAAGTTGGCGACGCATTCCTCGGCGTATTCGTCGAGGATGTCGATGTCGGCCGATCCGACGGTGTCGCACAGGATCTGGGGCAGGTCCATCGGGGCCTCGATACCCATGAACACGGTGCCGGTGGGGACGGCCTGGATGAGGGTTTTGTGTGCGCCGCGCACAGCTTCCTTCTCCCCGGCCGGGCGTAGGCCGTAGTCGAGCGGGTTGACGAAGTAGATGGCTGTGACCGCGCCGTCGCGGTTGAGTTGCAGATGTCCGCTCGCGTGCCGGGTCGGTTGCAGAACGTGCCCGTTGTGATGTGTCGCGGACCGTTTGTCGTCGTCTTCGGTGATGTCGTCCTCGTCGAGGAAGGCTTCCCCGGTTGGCGATTGGGGTTCCCCGGTTGCCGCTACCGGGCGGGCGGTCAGCACGAGGCCCAGGACGCGCAGGAGGCGGTGTGTGATCGGGACCCCGTCCCAATTGATCTGTCCGGTGATGAGGACGCCGATCACGCCGAGCACCACGCCGACGAGGCTGAGCCCCAGCACCGCCAGCGGGCTCAGCCGCGCGAGGATACCGATCGCGGTGAACGCCACGATGATCGTGACGCCGGTAACGAGCTGGGTGAGTGTGTACGGTCCGAGCGGAATCGGTTTGCCGTTGGTGAATTTGCCTACGACGATCGGGAACTTTCGTGACCCGGTGTAGACCTTGACGATGTCGGTCACGCGCGGCCCCCTACGCCGGGGAGCTGGTGGCGTTCGGGCGCGGTGACGTGCATGCCGTAAGTGCCGCTGTTGATACCGGTGATCTCGTCGCCGGAGTTGCGGGTGACCGACAGCATTGCCGGCAGGTACCACACGACCAATCCGGCCATCAGGATGCCGAGAAGGGCGCCGGCCTGCGCTGCCGGGCTGAACTTGTGCTTGAGCGTGTGAAACAGATAGAAGGCGAGACCGGCGATGCCGATGGCGCCGAATCCGAATATGTGGATCCAGGTGCCGAGATGACTCATGAGGGTATTCAGGTCAGCTGTGCCGTTGGTGTTCATCGACTTGGTCCTGTTCTGCTGATCAGCGGACGGCCGGGGTGGTCGTTCGTGGCGCGGGGGTTGGGGTGCCGGCGGGGGATCGCGCCGATGGCGGAGCCGTGAGTTTCGGGGTGATCAGCGGCTGTTCGTCGAGCGCCTGGACTTGCCACCGGCCGGAGGCTCGGACAGCGGTGATCGGGTACTGCAGTTGCGTGGTCGAGTAGGTGCGGGTGCGGACCTCGGCGGTGACGAACAGGTGCACAACCTCGTTGTCGGATGCGGGCTTGTCGGCCTGCACGCCGGTGAGGGTGACCGCCGTGTAGGGCGGGGGAACGATGGTGGCGATGGTCGAGTTCGCGGCGGTGTATCGGGGGAGGTCTTCCTGCCCGGTGAGGTATGCCGCCAGGAAGCCGTTCGCGAGCGCGTACAGCTCGGTTCCGGGGTCGATACTCGTCGAATAGGCGAGCTGAACGTCGATCCCGATCGGTGGTGAATCGACCCGCTCCGGCAGCGCGAGCGCGCGCGGTGCGCCGTCGTAAACCGACACCGGGATTCGGTAGAACGAGCGCTCGTTGGACGGGTTGGTTGTGCCGTTGATTCGCAGCGAAACGACGGTTGTCCACGTCTGCAAATGCGGCTGGGAAGTGAGCTGCTTGAGGTAGACGACGCGGGTGTCGGACACGGTCGCCGCGACGCTGGGAAGCGTGACCGATCGCTGGGTGATGTAGGCCTGCAACTTCTTGTCGTCACCGGTCTTGGCCGAGAAGAATGTCTCGGCGAAATCGGCGGCGAACGAACCGACGAGCTGCGCCACCGGAACCGAGGAGTTCGCCGCCGTTACCGGTGGCGCGGGATCGGGCCGGACCCAGCCGAGAATGGTGGCAACTCCGCCGATGATCGCGAGTACGGCAACGACACGTTCGGCGATCGCGCGGCGCCGGTTGCGTCGGCGCCGGGCGAGCGCCGCGTCGGCCCCGGAGCCCACGACAACGTCGCCGCTGCGGATGGGGGCTGAGGTATCGACAGGCATCTCAATGTCCGTCCGGGATAGGTCGGTTCGGGTCAAGGCGCGGGTCGGAGACACGGCCGCAGGCGTCGCGGATCGCGGGGGCCTCCCGGACGAGAAGGTCGACGACTTCGGCGGCGAGCTCCTCGTCGAGCGGCGCGTCGAACAGGTCGTTGAGCGACTTCCTCAGGTCGCGCACGAACTTGCGCACCTTGGTCTCGTCGTCGCGGAGTTGGTGAACGGTGGCGGTCATTCGGTCGCGGGTTCCTCTCGATGTGTGGACGACCGGCCGCCGGGGCGGCGTGGTCGCCGGACGCGCTGGGACTGCCGGCGGCGCGTGGTTACACAGAGGGATATAGGGACTCGAATAGGCCGATTCCGTCACCGGGAGCCCAGAAAGTTATGAAAAGACGGTCGCGCTCCCGGAATCGTCCCGGGCAATTCGGCGGTGAGTGGCGGCACGGGACCCGTAGGAAGGAAGGCCCCACCCGATTCGGGTGAGGCCTTGCAAGGCTGCGCGATACAGCGGGTGGTGGTTCGCGGTGGTGGGCGGCAACGTTGCTGGGCGCCGCGGTTTCGCAACCTTCCCCACTGGGGGTCGCTCGGGCTCCGCCGTCCCTGAGCGGGCCGCTGCTGCGCCCGAGCGTACCTCCTGATTATGGGATTTCGGGGGATGCCGGAAGTTCCCGTGTCAGTAGCGGATTCCGCATTTCCTGTCGGTTGTTGCATGCACCGTCACGCCCACCCGCGCCTGCGCCATCGTGCCCGGTAAGTCCCACGGCGCTGCGCAGGCGGTCGCGGTGTGAGTGGTTCGCGCCCCGCCGGGCGGGCGGTGGCACGACCAGGCCCGGATCTCGGCGTGCACGGCGCAACGCGACAGCGAGGCCAGGACCGCACGGACCGGGCCAGGAACAGCGGCGCACCACGTCGATCCCCGCAGCGCGCGGACCGGTACCAGTCCGCCCGCACGCACGGCTCCGCGTAGCGCCATGCGGCCACTCGTGCGAAGCCCGGCGCGATCGGCACCCGGCGGACGCGGCGTCGAACGGGCCGGTGTTCGCCGGGTGCCGGCAACGCCAGCCGGTCCCGGGCCGTCCGGATCAGGGTTCCGCCAACCGAACCCGTCACAGTTGCATCACATTCCAGTTCATGCAGGTAGACCCCGGATTCGGCGCGGTTCGCAACTGCATTCCACCGTCGCGGCGCAACCAGCGCGGCAACAACCGCAACCGTCCGCGCAACCGCGAGCACGCAACCGGGGCGGCTTTTCTCCTCTTATTCACGCATCCGCACCAGGGGAGAACGAGATGACCGCGCCGATCTGGACCACGATCGAGGAGTCACTGCAGAGGGAAACCGGTACCGCACGCGCCCGGGCGCAGCTCGCCGGCCTCGGCGGCGACACAGCCGATATCAGCGACCTTGAATTGGTCGAGGCGTTCAACGTCGGGACCGCAGTCGCAGGGGCTCTGCTGGCATTGCGGCACATGCGCACGCTGCGCACGGTGTCGCGGTCGGTGGACATCGACGACTACGACTGGGTCGACAGGGAGGTCCGCGCCGACGTGCAGGCGCAGACGACGATGGCGGCGTTCTACACCGTCGTTCGTGAGCTGCACGGCGGCGAGGACTACGCGAAGAAGATCTACTGGGAAACACTGGATCGCGTCGGCCGGCGCCGGCGGACCCCGGGGCGCGAAGTACCCGTTGATCTACACGGTGAGCAGCTGCTGCCCGAGGAGTTCCACAGGCACGACGGACCCCGACCGAAAGCCGGCCCCAGGGCAGCCAGTCAGCTCGCGGCCGAAAACGGCGCCGAGCCGTTCGGGCAGGACATCACCGTCGCGGAGATCGAGGAATGGGCGCGGTCTCGGACCGCGCGTGAGCGACGCGATCTGGCGCTGCTGGAAGCGAAGTACGCCGCGGATGAGCCGGTGTCGGTGCGCGAACTCGCCCAGTCGATGGGCTTGCCCGAAGACCGTCTCGAGACTCGGTTGCGGCGCGCCCGGGCGCGGCTGCGCGAAGCGATCGCGCAACCGCACACAGGCATGTTCGGCGACGAGGTCGCAGCGGCCTGAGCGTGCACCGGCGGGGGCCGCAAGATCGATCGGTCGGATTCACGAATAGCGATCCGCACGCTCATACGATCGGGTGCATCGCTTCCACGCGACCCACCAGCACAGGAGACCGAGCCGATGAGCCGCCCCACAAGCAGTCTCACCCGAGACGGGATCGTGGATCTGCTGCTGGCCGCCGACGGGCACCTAGACGAGCCCATCCCTTCGCGCGACGTGGACGTCGATGCGAGCGAGACCTCAGCCCCGGAAGGTCCAGTGTCCGACGCTAGCGACTTCATCAAATCCGTCCTCAGTGGGGCCGCGGCCGGTACCGCAGTGGCCGATCCGGTCACCGTTGCCTCGGCACCCGAGGATGACGATCCGTTCGACCGGTCCCTGCGTGGCCCGGCCCCGGCCGAAACGCCCTCGGCGGCTGCTGGACCGGAGGGACCCGACACCCAGTCCGAACCCGACGAAGACTCCGAGAAGCCCCGGTGGCGCGCGGTCACCGAGCGTGCGTTGTCGCGATGGAAGGGCGCCAAGGGCCGTACGAAACTGGCGTGCGTAGCTGGCGTGGCGGTGGTCATCGTGGTCGGGTTCATGCGGATCGCGGGCGGCGAGGGCGGTGACCAAACCGAGGCTTCACCGTTCGTCGTCGTCCCTGGTTCCGGCACCGAGGCTCCGGCCGCGTCCGCAGGTCCGGGGACCGCTTCGCCGGCGCCGTCTGCCGGTGACCATCCCCTCCGCCCGGTATCGGTTTCGAGCAGGTGCCCCGCCGGCAGCACCGATCCGATGCAGGCATTCGACAGCGACCTCGACACCGCCTGGGAATGTGTGCGTGTCTACGGGATCGACGGCCAGGTCCTCACCGTTCATCTCGATCACCCGTACGTCATCACAAGCATGGGCATCGTGCCCGGCTGGAACAAAACGAACGCCGATGGCAGCGATGAATGGGTGAAGCACCGCACCGTGTCGACGGTGAAATACGGCTTCGACGACACCGCGCACAGCACCTTCACCGAGCAGACCCAGAGCGTGCGCGACGAGGTCGTCACCCCGATCACGACACCGGTCCTGGCGTCGGTCGTTCAGATCACGATCCTTGCCACGGCAGAGCCGACCGGAGCCGGACCTGGCCAGGGGGACACGGGATTCGCCGTGGGCCCGGTACCGGCGAACGAGGGCGGTGCCTCCGATTTCGCGGTGTCCTCGATCACCATCACCGGACACCCGGCGAGCTGAGCGGGTGAGGACATCGCACGGACGCCGGCCCGTCCACCGAGCGCACTGTTCGCGGCACTGCAATCACCGCGAACGCTCCATTCCCAACGAACGACGGAGGAACGCTGACATGACCCAGAGCACCGACGCCTTGGCGGTGGAATCGGAGACGACCGCGACCGTTGCAGAGACGGCATCGCACCGCCCGGCGCTGGGCCGCGACGGGAACCGGGCAGCCACGCCGCCGATCGGCGCGGGCGGAGTTGGCGGTGCGATCAAGGAGGAACTGTGCGCGGTCACGGTCATCGACCGGGCGGCTCGTCTCGCCGAACTGTCGACGCTGCTGCGCTTTGGCGCGCGCCTCAAGACGATCACCGGTGCCACCATGATCGAGGTCGAACTCGACTCGCTGCCCGTCGTGCGACGCCTGCAGCGTGAGCTGGCCGCGTTGTTCGGAGTCCGCACCCGAGTGCTGCAATTGACTCGGGCCGCTGCCCGTGGGCCGGATCGGTATTTGGTGCGGATCGGTGCCGCAGACCGACTCGCGCGCCATGCCGGGCTGATGGATCCGCATGGGCGGCCAATGCTGGGGCTGCATCCCGCGATCGTTTCCGGTGGGCCAGAGATCGCGACGGCGGCGATCCGTGGAGCGTTCCTCGCTTCGGGTCACGTCGACCGTGGGCGGATCCGTATGGGACTGGCGATCGCCTGCCCGGGTCCGCTCGCGACAAGCGCGGTCCTTGGGATGGCCCGCAAGCTCGAGGTGTTGGCCGAACCCCGTTATGCCGGTCGCGAAGTCACCGTGACGATCCGCGGAGCCGACCCAGTCGTGGCGTTTTTGGAACGGATCGGGGCTGACCGCCACGCTGCGCTGCTCGCGCACAGCGGAGACCTCGTGCCGAGTGGGGTAAGCCGGTCTCAAGAGAACTTCACCGACGCCAACCACGCCCGCGCAGTCCAGACCGCGGTGAGGATGGCCGAACGCGCCCGCCTCGCGCTCGGACGCCTCGGTGACCTCGCACCCGATCATCTGCGGGCGGCGGGTGAGCTGCGTATGGAGTACCCGACGGTCGGTCTCGCCGAGCTCGGGAGCCTCGCCGACCCGCCGATGAGTAAAGACACGATCGCGGGCCGGGTGCGGCGGCTGATCCTGATCGCGGAGGCCCTCGACGATCCACAAATCCCGGGGAACGGGTGACGCTTCGTGGCGAAATACGCTGGTGCTCGGACAAACTACTGAGGTGACCAAGTCGATCATCATCCTCGATAGCAACATCGTATCGAGGTCCCCGCACCTGGATTCTGACGATTGGATCGTCCTTCACGCCCACGCGGAGGAGTGGCAGCTGCAGTTCGCTGTGCCAGCAGTCGTGGTGATGGAAACGGTGAACGTGGTCCACAGGGTGTGGCGGCCCTCATATGACAAGTTGAAAGGGCTCGTGGCTTGGGTCGACCAACTCGGCCGGCGGACAGAGATCGACGCGATCCTCAGCGCGGCGGAAGCGCGCCATGCCCGCTATGAGGACGAACTCACAGCCCGGCTCGAAGTGTGCGGGGTGGAGGTCGTGCCGGTACCTAGCTCGATCAGTCACATGGAGATCGCACGCCGAGCTTCGGAACGCAGGGCTCCGTACGTCTCAAGCGGTCACGGTCACGGTCAGGACCAGTCGACCAAGGATGGATATCGCGACACCCTGATCTGGCTGACCGTGCTGTCGATTGCGGAGCGGGATCCGAGCTGTGACGTGTGGTTCGTAAGCGACAACTATTCGGACTTCGGCACGAAGGGCGACGGTTCCAAGGATCCCAGGGATACACAGGAATATCCTCTTCGATGGCACCAGCAACTGGAGCAGGAGCTCACGGCCAGGGGCCTGATTGACCGCGTGTTCTACGCCAGGGGGTTACACCGCTTGGAACAGCACCTGCAGTCCAAGTTCGCACCTCTTTCGGATGAAGAACTTGCGGAACTTTGGGAGTCGGTCGACCAAACCGAATTGGACCGGGCACTCGTTCTAGCGCTGTTCCGCGCGGAAGTAGAGCCGCGGTCTGCTGCGCTTCCCTTAGATACATTGTCTGCCACCGTGATTTCCAGCATTCGGGAGCACGATTCCCTCCGGCTCAGCGAGGCAGCGCACAGAGCCGCTGGAACCTGGACTGCCCAGTTCAGCTGTGAGGTGGAGGTCGGCCTCGAGGTCACAAATCACCGGATGGACGTCAGCGAAACGTCAAAAACACTCGTCGTCTCAGGCCGCGTGGTTGTCGCCGCCGATCACCGATTAATCGGTCTCACCATAGAGGCTCTCGAAGCTCGCTCTGACGATCCGATGCGACGGTCGTGGGCGAGAGCTGACGCGGTAGGGATGACCGCCCCGGAACTACGCCGCCTCAGCGATGCCCTCGCCGCGTACGGGACCGCCCCGGAACTACCCAGCCTCAGCGATGCCCTCGCCGCGTACGGGACCGCCCCGGAACTACGCCGCCTCAGCGATGCCCTCGGCAAGTTAAATATCGCCCCGGAACTACCCGGCCTTAGCGATGCCCTCGCCGCGTACGGGACCGCCCCGGAACTTCGCCGCCTCAGCGATGCCCTCGGCAAGTTCAATATCGCCCCGGAACTACCCGGCCTTAGCGATGCCCTCGCCGCGTACGGGACCGCCCCGGAACTTCGCCGCCTCAGCGATGCCCTCGGCAAGTTAAATATCGCCCCGGAACTACCCGGCCTTAGCGATGCCCTCGCCGCGTACGGGACCATCCCGGAACTTCGCCGCCTCAGCGATGCCCTCGGCAAGTTCAATATCGCCCCACAAGCGCTCGGCCTCAGCGATGCTTTCGGCGACGGAATCGGCATCAGCGATGCCCTCGGCGGAGGCCAAGCCCCCAGAAATGTAGATGACAGCATCGCCCAATTGGATTCAGAAGTAGACGCAGACGAAGGTGGCGATGTGTAGCGACCGGCCGCCAATCCCAATGATTAGCATCGCAGTTGCGTCAGACGATCGGTCGACAAAGTCTTTGCTACGACTGTCGTCGGCGTCTGCGGGTTGTTCGGTGAAGGATCGCTTCCAGGGGCGACGACGTTGGGCGGGCCGGTCGTCCTTCGACGTTTCTCATTCGCCCAGTATGGATGTGCCTATCGGTCAGGCCTCCGTCCACGCGATCGGAGCAATTATCAGCGCGGCACGCGAGACACGAACGTGCCTCGCAGATGATGCGACACGCGCGTACATCATGATGTACATGATGATGTAGCTCATCTAGTACGGTTTGGGCATGTGCGCCTTCCGTGAAGTGCAGCCGATCACGACCTTCCGCAAGCATCTGCCCGCGTTCATGAAGCAGGTGGACGTTCCCGGAGCGAGGGTCTACGTCGGTGCGTACCGGAAGGCCGAAGCGGTGCTGATGTCGGTGAACGGTGAACTCCCCGATGATGTTCGCGACGAGCTGGTGCGCGCGTTCGGCATGCGAGAAGCCGGTCAGGCCCGGGCCCGAATTGCGGCCGCCGGCCACCTCGATCAAGTGGGTGAGCCGATGGGGCGCGTGGTGACCTGGATGTGGCGCTCGCAGCCCGAGGAAGCCGCGGCGTTTCTGCGGCGCTTCGTCGCCGATCTTGCTGCGAACCCGGACACCGAGCCGCCCATTGTGCTGGCCGATCTGTTGCGTGCGTTGCGGGCGAGCCTGCCCGAGGATTTCGGTGCGGACGAATATGCCGAGCTCTGTGCTCGTACCCAACTCGGTGGGAGCGGTGGCGATGTCGACCGGTGAGCGGGGGCCGCAGGAGGTCGCCGGTGTTTCTGCCGATCGGGCGGATGTGCATGCGATCGTGGTGACGTCGCGGGGATCCAGGACTGCTTCGGGGGCATCGTTGACCGGGCCGGTCGATTCGGTGGAGAAGCTCGGGCAGCTGCTCGAATGGGCTTCGCGTAGCGGAAGATTGACTCGGTGCCCGGATGGTGCGGACCCGCAGTTGTGGATTGTGGGGCGGAAGGCCTGCGCGCTGCTGGGGTGGGAGATCGCGGAGCGGCCGTCGGCCGAGCAGGCGCGGCGGGAAGAGGTCCGGGCAGCGCTGACCAGGGCGATCGGAGCGAACGCCGCTCCGCTGATGGAGCGTGGCTGGGCGGTGCGCGGCAACGGCCACCGCGTTGGGCTGTCGCAGCGCGGTGGCATGGCGGTCGAGGTGATTCTGCAGCCATACGCGTGGACCGATTCCGGGCTGCCGGTGCCGGGGGTGCTCGGGCCGGAGCTTGCCGAGGGGGACGCGGGGGATGACGAGAGCGTCGCGGCCGAACTCGGGCGGCGGTTGAGCGTGTGGTTCGGGCAATTCGCGACGCTGCCTAGGACGGATCCGGTCACGACTGGATCGGCGATCGTCGATCGTATTCGCGCACGGCGGGACAAGCGCGGCAAAGGTCTGGTCGTCACTGGGTCCGGGGCGTTGCCCGCAGGCGTGGGTCCCTTGTCGGAACGTGTTCAGCCGCGGTGGACGAGACTGCCCGTCGACGACTTCCGCGAAGATGTCGATCTCGTTGTGCTCGAACAGGTTGCGGGCCTGATCGCCTCGGCCGGAATGGTTAACCTCGGGCATGGGGCCACGCAGCATCTGAACAGTGTGGCCGCACGTGATGCGGTCGCGCGGGGAAAGCTCCCATTCGCGTTGTGGCACGTCGTTCTGCCTGCCGCCGCAGGGCTCGTCGATGAGCTGCCCGAGTTCTTGCCACTGCCGGATCCGCGGATGCGGTACGACGAGCCGGTTCGAGCGTGGTTGACGACCGTGGAACTCGAAGGGCTGTGCGCGACGGTTCGCGATGGCGGTGCCGGGTTGGCGGTGGCCGATCTCGATGTCGGTGAGGCCTGGGTGTGGGCCAGGCAGGGGCGCGCGCTCGAACCGTTCGCGCGTGCGCTTCGTGAGGCACGGGAGGCGCGGGAAGCCTTGGGGGACATGCCGTTTGTGCAGCTCGTGGATCGTTGCGCGGCGAGTTATCTCACGAGCCTGGCCGACGCCGCGCGGTGGGAATCGCCCGAACAGGTGCACCATCTTCAGCCGGCGTGGCAGGCCACGATTTGTGGGCACGCACGGTTCCGTGGCCGGACCGCGGCCATGCGGATTTCGCGTGAGTATCGGGTATGGCCGCTGCAGGTCAGCGATACCGCCATGGTGTACGCAGTCGAACCGGGCCTGGATCTGTCGGATGGTTCGAGCAGACTCGGCCGCATGGCAGTCAATGGGCGCGTCGAGCTCGACGTGTTCACCGACGAGGACCTGGTGCGTCTGGTCCAGCCCGAGAGCATTGACGATGTGGCCGCGGCGCTGGATTCGGCCGGGCTGGTCACCACCGCGCAGGGCATTAGCAGCATCGTCGACGTCGAGGCCTCGGCGACACCCGATGCTGAGGAGACCGCCCTTCCCGCCGACACGCGCCGTGGTGAGAACCGGGATTCGAAAGGCCCGGCCGGTGAACCGGTCGATGAGGACGTCGCGGCCGCTGCCAGTGGCGGGAAGAACGATCAGGACCGAGCAGGCGACGATCCTGCTGTGCGTGACGATCTGGTCGACGGTGACGAGGTGGACACGGAGATCGCTGCACCTACCCGCGTTGCGACCCGGGAGCAGCCGTTCACGGGTCCGGCGGTGGTGCTCGACGTCGATGGCGCGTTCCTCGGCGACGGCACCCGCCGCCCACTTCCCCAGAAGTGCCGCCACGTCGGTGAACTGGTCGAGTTCGCCTCCGAGCTCGGCCTCGGCACACGCCTGTCGAAGACGTTCAGCGAGCCCGGACAGATCTGGATCACAGACGCCCTCGCGCAGCGGTTCGGGATCACCGATATCACCGCGATGTCGCGGCGCGGGCGCAACGACGAGCTGCGCAAGCTAACCGCGACGCTGCCGTTCGTCACCGACGCCGTCGCCGCGGGGTGGTCGATGAGCGGCAGGAGCGGCGAACCGGCCGGACTCGGCGGTTGGACGAGAGTGTGGCGCGAGGGGGTCACCGGGATGTGGGTCGTGCTGATGTCGGGGCTGAGCACTCGCCGCGACGACATGCCGATCCTGTCCGACGAGCCGGGCGCGGCGGTGACGGCGCGGCGGCTGGGGCTGATCGCCTCGACGCTCGGATATCCGTGGAAAGTGAGCGCGCCGATGACCGCAATCGACATGATGCGCGAATCGCGTTCCCAGACTTGGTCGCCCGAGCAATGGAACGGGGACGTGATGGCGGGATCGACGTTCAAGGCCCCGGGCAGGATCATTGCCGCCGACATCGAATGGAGCCGCGAACCGAGTAAAGTGGAAGCGGGACTGCGGTATCTGCACTGCTATGACCGTGGCGGTTCGCACACCGGGCCGATCGCGGGGCTCGAGCTCCCCATCGGGCTGCCCACGCACTACGGGCCCGGGGAGTGGGAATTCGACGACCGGTGCCCAGCATACATTCTCACCACTATCGGGGATCCTCTGGACTTGCGGTTCCCGCATCCGCTCAACCCCGTCGCGGGGCGCAGGTTCGACGGCCCGCAGTGGGTGACCACGCCGATGTTCGCGCGGGCCGTGGAACTGGACTACCAGCTCGAGATCCACGAAGCCTACGTGTGGCACACCCACGGGCGGGTGCTGCGCGGCTGGTACGAACCGTTCGCGCGCGCGACTGTCGACCTCGACAAGCCGGACCCCGATCTGCAGGCGGTCCGGGACCAGCTCAAGCTGATCCGCACGGCGGGGGTAGGGATGCTGGCAAGCAAGTCCCTGATCGACAAGGACAACAACCCGTTGCCCGGGTACTCGCCCGAGCGGCGGTTCCATATCATCGCGAAAGCGGTCGCGAATATTGTCTACCGCGTCCACGAGGTCGGGAAGCTGACCGGGCGCTGGCCGCTGGCCATCACCCGCGACAGTGTCTGCTACGCCTCCGATGACCCCGATCCGGTCACGGCCTGGCCGATGCACGATATCGAGGCCGCTGACCCGAAGCGGCGCACAACATTTGGTCGCGCCTTCGGGCAGTACAAGCCCGAACGGTCGGGACTGCTCGCAGATCAGCTGCCCTATCTGAACGGGCGCCCGTACAAGGGCAAGCATCTGCTGACCAAGTACACCGACTGGGTCGCGGGCGAGCACGCGGCGGCGGGGGAGGGCAGCGCGGATGAGTGACCCGTTCCCGGCGGCACATCCGTGGACCACGCTCGAGAACCTGCGCAATGAGGGCGGCGGCTCCATCGTGAACGGCACCGTCGACGTCGACAACGTCGCCAAGTCGCTCGGCGTCTCGAAAATCCACGTGCGCAACGTCATCGAGCAATTCGCCGACACCGGTAGATCCAAGGTCTTCGCCGCGATCACCGGGCGAAGCGGCGCCGACACCACCCGTCATGCGGGTGTTCGTGGTGCGCTCATCGCCGCCTACGGACCGGGGAAACGCGGCGGGGCGGTCGATGTGAAGGCGGCGGCCAAAGGTGAAGGTGTGCACAGCAGCACCGTCTACCGCTGGCTCAACGGGAAAAGCACCCCCAACACCGACAACCTCGCGCACCTCGCCGGGACTGCCCGGCGCGCGGTCACCACCAAAGCCGGGCGGCGCCGAGCGGTGCAGGCGCGGCGCAGCACCAGCGAGGGCAAGCATGCTCTGAACTATGGTGCGCGGCTGCGTGTCACCGGCTACCAGGGCGTGGAAGGGTACGAGCGCGACCGCACCGTCTACTGGGACCTCGACCCCGACCAGGTCGACGCGATGTGGAACTCCTACGTCGACGGGGGCGAGGCCGGTCTGCTCGACTGGATGCGCGGCTACGCGGCCGGCGACGATTACGGCAACACCGAGGACTGGAACGTCTTCCACTTCGACGACATCGGTTTTCCCGACAGCGGGTCGACGTGACCGGCCGCCCGGACGAAGTGCCCGCGGGCCCGGTGTGGACCCGCGGACGTGTCGCGCAGCTGCTGCGGGACTGCTACGGCCAAACCGCGCGCGGCGCAGTCGATGTCGCTGCCGTCGCACGCGTCGAGAACGTGAGTACGAGAACGGTGCGGCGCTGGATCGCCGGCAGCGACGAGGCGCCCGCGGCGATCCCCGCCGCGCGGCTGGCGGCACTGACCACAGGCGGCGCCGCCGTCGAGAAGCATGCCGCGGCGAAGGCCGAGTACGCGCGCGAAGCGATCCGCGCGATCGCATTACCGAAAGGCCGCGGGATCCTGCCGCCATGGAAACGCGACGGATGGCTCGACCAGCACTTGGTGATGGTCCTCGACCTGCATGCCGGGCCGTGGCGGCAGGTTGTGCTGACCAGAGGTGGAGGGCGGGCGTTGACCGAACTGCGCCGCCGCGGCGAACCCATCGACGTCACCACCGTCGCAACCAGGTTCCACGCCGACGTCCTCGTGCACGAGGTGATGAACCGCATGGCGCCCTGGCAGATCCAGGCGCGGTTCATGACGAAAGGTCGCGGGCAAACATGGTCCGAGGACGCTCCCAAGGTTGACCTGTCAGTCCTGGCCGTGGAGCTCGGGCTCCGTTCGTGAGCGAAACCAGTGAGGGTGCCGGGGTGCTGATCGTCGAGGGCGTTTCGCTGCTCGACCGCGCCTTCAACAGCGTCGCGGTGACCAGTTTCGCGACCCGCGCCGGGGAACCCGTGAACGCTGTCCACGGGTTTCTCACCGTGCTGCTCGACGCCATCGACGCACGCTCGCCGACGAGGGTGGTGGTGGTCCTTCCCGAATGCGATGATGCCGGCGCCGGGCAGGTGACCGGGTTACCGGCCGAACTGAACGCGCAGCTCCCGGTCATCCGAAACATCCTGACAGCGTTGGGAATCACGATCGTCGAAGCCGACGCCGCTGCGGCCGGCGATGTCGTGGCGTCGCTGACGGTGCGTGAGACGGGTCCGGGTGTGCGGATCAGAGTCCTCGGTGCCGACGCCCGGCTCGCGCAGCTCGTCACCGACGAGATCAACCTGCTGCGCAGCAACGGCCCGGGCTCTGCGCTGGTCGAGTTGGGGCCCGCCCGGATCCGGGAGCGCTACGGCGTGACGCCCGAACGTCACGCCGATCTCGTCGCGCTGTGCGGCGATCCGGCATTGCAGCTTCCCTCCGTGCCCGGAGTGGGAGCCAAGACCGCCGCGCGGTGGCTGCGCGAGTTCGGTGACCTCGACGCCATCCTCGCCCGTGTCGACGACATCGCCGGCCGCGGTGGCGCTTCACTACGTGCACACCTCGACACCGTCCGCGCAAACCGGGAACGCAGCGCACTCACTACAGTGGACCTTCCGGCCGAACACCAACGGCCACCGCGTGCCTCGCGCGGCGAGATCGACGAAATCTTCACCGATCTCGGTCTGCCGCAGCTGCATTCCCGGATCCTGGATGGCCTACCCGACACCAGCGGCGACGACGGTCAGATCACCGAGCTGCGCGATGCTGCCGGCTGGCTCACCGAACACGGTTACAGCCGCCGCGTCGGTGTCGCGGCGGAATTCGGGCCGCACGGCGATCTCACCGCGATCGCGGTCGCGGTCCACAACACGGCGGGCTACCTCGACCTCGCCACGGCAACCGAAACCGACCGGGCTTCGGTCGCGGCATGGCTCGCGAACCCGGACACCCGTAAAGCACTGCACGACGCGAAACCCGCCATCCGGGCCCTGCGACGGCACGGATGGGCCTTGCACGGTGTCGACGCCGACACCGCGCTCGCGGCCTACCTGCTGGCGCCCGGCGACGGATCGTGCCGCCTCGGCGACCTCGCCGCGCGGTACCTCCCGCATAGGAGCGCCGAAGCAGGCGCAGCGCTCGAGAACTCGCTGCTCGGCGCGCACCGACCCCCAGCGGAAACGCTGGTGGCCGCGGCCCGGCACGTCGCCGAACTCGGCGACGTCCTCGACGCCGAACTCGCGCGCACCGGCATGCTGCAGCTCTACCGCACCGTCGAGCTCGCTCTGCTGCCCGTGCTCGGCGACGTCGAAGCCATCGGTGTCGCCGTCGACCGGGACAAACTGCAGGAGCTGCGCAGCGACTTCACCGGCACCGCCGCGCGTGCCACGACCGCGGCCGGCGAACTGCTCGGTGAACCAGTCAACCTCGGATCGGCGAAACAGCTGCAAACCACGCTGTTCCAGACCCTCGAGATGCCCGCCACACGAGCCACCAGGACGGGCCACAGCACCGACGCCGCGGCGCTGAAATCCTTGTACGACCGCACCGGCCACCCGTTCCTTCGGCATGTCCTCGACCACCGTGAAGCGACCAAACTCCGCGGCGTCGTGGACACCCTGCTCAAGGCCATCGACAGTGACGGGCGGATCCACACCACCCTCACCCAGACGGTCACCGCGACCGGGCGGCTGTCCTCGATCAACCCCAACCTGCAGAACATCCCCGTCCGCAGCACCGCGGGGCGACGAATCCGCGAATCATTTACCCCCGCCACAGGATTCGATACGATCATGAGCGCGGACTACAGCCAGATCGAAATGAGGATCATGGCGCACCTCTCCGGAGATCCCGCGCTCATCGCCGCATTCGAATCCGGAGAGGACCTGCACCGCTACGTCGCTGCCGAAGCATTCGCAGTCGCACCCGCCGACGTCACCAACGAACAACGACGCCGCGCGAAAGCCATCTCCTACGGGCTGGCCTACGGCCTCACCGCCCGCGGCCTCGCCGGCCAACTCGGCATCGGTGTCAACGAAGCACGCCAACACCGCGCCGCGTACTTCCACCGATTCGGCGGCGTCCGCGACTACCTCCAAAGCGTGGCCGAACAAGCCCGGACCACCGGATACACCGAAACCCTGCTCGGAAGGCGCCGCTACCTACCCGACCTGTCCAGCGCCAACCCCACCCGCGCCGACGCAGCCGAACGCGCAGCCCTCAACGCACCCATCCAAGGATCCGCCGCCGACATCATCAAACTCGCGATGCGCGACGTCGCCGCCGCACTCAACCGCAGCGACCTGCGATCACGCATGATCCTGCAAATCCACGACGAACTGCTCTTCGAAGTCGCCCCCGGTGAACATGATCAGCTCGCTCGCCTCCTCCAGACCGCCATGACCACGGCGATAACCCTGTCGGTACCCCTCGACATCGACATCCGCCACGGCACCACCTGGGCAGCCACCGCACACTAACCTCGTGGTTCGCACACGCCTTCGCGCAAGCCTTCGCACCATCCATCGCACGCTGGCAGGGGGAGTGGGAGTGTCTGAACAGCGGTGGACTGATCTTTGGTCTGACACGTTGATCGTGAGACTGGCGGTAAGGACTGGCGATGTCGGAAACACCCGATCCCGGTGGCTGATCGGACAGCCCTGGCAGGCAAGCGGCGATTGGAGATGGCAAGGGGGACATGGCATATAAGGGGTGGCTAGGCTACCGATATTGTGCAGCCAGCCAACGGTGCGGAATGGTGGCCTCAAAATTGTGCCGGCTCCAGATGCGTGGTGTACGAGGTCAGGTTGACCGCGTGATTGGTCAGTGCCGGAGTAATTGCCTCGTTCTGACGTGTATGGGTTCAGGACATCTTTGACCGTTCGTCATCGGGACATCGTTGACGGGCAACCCGTGCATGCCACGCTCTCGTGGTGGTCAATCCAAAGGTTCCTGAATCTGATTCCGAAGTTGCGGCACGTGTCACGGTGGAGATCCGTCTACGCGCTGTCACCGAAGTCAACGACGGCGCGCCCGTTGGTGAGGTAGCCGAACGGTACGGCGTCACGCGGCAGACGGTCACGGCGTGGCGTAAACGCTACGAGGCCGGCGGCCTGGACGCTTTGGCCGATCTGTCGCGTCGCCCGCATTCCAGCCCAGGCCGGATCTCTCCCGATCTCGAAGCGTTGATCTGCGAAATGCGCCGCCACCATCGACGCTGGGGAGCCCGACGCATCGCGTACGAACTGACGCTCGAAATCGGCGAACAAGCCCCGTCGCGATCTACGACCCACCGCGTTCTGGTGCGCAATGGTCTTTGAATAGCCAAGAGCAGCAACATAAACGAGTCTACAAACGGTGGGCACCCGAAGTGCCGATGCACCTGTGGCAACTCGACATCGTCGGCGGAGTGTTCCTGGTCAACGGCCGCGAGCACAAGATGCTGACCGCCATCGACGACCATTCCCGGTTCGTCGTCGCCGCCACCGTCTTACCTGTGCCGTCCGGTCCTGCAGTGTGCGATGCGTTCCTGGCCGCAATCGCCCGCTGGGGTGCACCATTCGAAGTGCTCACCGACAACGGCAAACAGTTCACCGGCAAGTTCACCAGACCATTACCGGCCGAGGTCCTCTTCGAACGGATCTGTCGCGACAACGGCATCACCGCCCGATTAACCAAACGACGCTCTCCAACGACCACCGGCAAGGTCGAGCGCTTTCACAAGACATTGCGACGCGAACTTCTCGACGAGACAGGCGCATTCGAATCGATCGAGGCTGCCCAAGCGGGAATCGACGAATGGGTTCACGCCTACAACACCGTGCGGCCCCACCAATCGCTGGACATGGCTACGCCAGCGAGCCTGTTCCGCAACCGAGCCACCGATCCGGAACTACACCCGGTCGCCGGCGTCGGCCGCCCCGACAAGCCGGTTGGTCCCATTCCGCTGATGACACCGCCCAACGTCCGCAGTGGGCCACGACCGATCGAAATGGAGGCCCGTGTGCCGCCGTCGGGCGTTGTGGTGATCGCGGGTCTGCAGCAGCTCTGGATCGGCAAGAACTACGCCGGGCTGACGGTGACCCTGTGGATTCACCTGACCAGCATCCACATCCTGCTCGCCGACGAGGTGATCAAGACCGTCTCGTCGCGAGTGACCACCGCCGACCTCGAACGCTTGTCACTACGCGGAGTTCGCGCCGGACGACCCGACCCCGCGCCGCCCACACCACCCAATCCCGGTTCCAACAGACGACCGACGCACATCGAAATCGAGCGCACCGCCAACCGCGACGGCATCGTCGTTGTCCGCGGTCAGGAGCTGGCGTTGGGCACCGGGGCCGCCGGAACTCGGGTGACGCTGAGATTCGACATCGGCCTCATCCACGCCTCGGCGGGCAACATGCTACTCAAGACGCTACCGAACCCGTTCTCTGTCACGGAGTTTCAGGATATCAGAGGTGCCCGGCCCGCGACTACGGCGCTGCCGTTGCCGCCGCCACCTGGGCCGCAGAGTGTTCAGCGGCGAGTTCCCAAAGATGGTGTCGTGATGGTTGCTGGACAGCGACTTCGAGTGGGACGAACACACGCCGGCACCATCGTCACCGTCGTGGTCGAAGATCATCACTTCCGCGTGCTCGACGGCATCAAGGAGCTTTCACTGCACGCGCGGGCATCGACCAAACCCATCCGCAACTTCAACGCTCACCGCCCCCGGAAGCGGTAACCATGTCCCGGTGACGATTTGTTACCTATGTCCTGAGCCCACACACATCAGTTCTGGTTGGTGTCGTCGTTGTTGGTGACGACGGCGCGAGCGCCGGTGAGGACGTCGAACTCGAGGTAGCGGCGGCTCCTCGATCCATTCGTTGTGTCGTTCGGCGAGCACGGCGCCGACGAGGCCGATGATGACGGCGCGGTCGGGTGGCGACGGATTTCTTTTTGAACCGTTCCCGGGTCATTGGACCAGATCTGGCGCCAGGTCTGGTCCGGAAGATCGTAAAAGCGAGTAGGTCGGTGCGGACTTGCTCGGCCCGGCAATAGTCTCTCTCAGCGCATCGAGCACCCGATCATATTGCGCGTGAACCGCTTCCGGCGTCGTCTGGTCGTGGATCGACTGCAGGAGGGTGCGCACCCATGGCCGGGACGACTTCGGGTGATCGACATCATGTCGACCGTGCCTCTGCAGGAGGAGGTGGGAGACCGCATCGGACGGTTGGATTGAAGCGCATCACGACTATTCCGTCGGCTAACCCGACTGCGAGCAATCCGTCATCGAGCGCGGACATGCAGCGGATAGTCGATCTGGTCGGAATAGCTGCCACGACCGTTCCCTGTCCGTTCGCAGGATCTGGGTTCCACAGCCGGACAGTTCCTTCTTGGTCGCCGCTGGCGAGCAGTACGCCCCCGTCACGAAAGTGCACCGCCGCCAACGCCCGCACGTGGCTGGTGTGGCGTAGCGGATCGCCGTGTGGCGCACCGGTCAGCGGATCCCACAACTGGACCATTGGGCCGTCACCGCTGGCGAGCAGTACGCCCCCGTCGCGCAACGGCAACGCCGCCAACTCCCGTACGTAGGTGGTGTGGCGTAGCGGATCGCCGTGTGGCGCACCGGTCAGTGGATTCCACAACTGGACCATTTTTTCGACGCCGATGGCGAGCAGTACGCCCCCGTCCCTCAACTGCAGGGCCGTCAACTCCCGCGTCCGACCGGTGACCTTGAGCGGTTTTCCGTGTGGCGCACCGGTCAGCGGATCCCACAGCTGGACCATTCGACCGTCGCCGCTGGCGAGCAGCACGCCACCGTCCGGTAGCTGCACCGTCTCCAACGCCATCACGCTCTTGATTCCGCGGTAGTCGTGGCCACGTCGACGGAACCAGTTCCGTACGCGCCCGCCGCACACACGCAGGGGTTGACCGGTGGACGGATCCCACAGCTGGACCATTCGACTGTCGCCGCTGGCGAGCAGCGTATCCCCGTTCAGTAGTTGCATCGCCGCCAACGCCCACACCGTTTCGGTGTGCTTCAGCGTCTTTCGGTACGACGCACCGGTCAGCGAATCCCACAACCGGATCGTCCCGTCGCCTGCGCCGGCGGCGACGGCGAGAAGCGCACCCCCGTCTGCACGCTGTACGGCCGCCAACGCCACCACACTTCCGGTGTGCGTTTGCGACTTGCCGTACGGCGCGTTGCTCAGCGGATCCCACAATCGGACCGTCCCATCCCAGCCGCCGCTGGCAAGGAGCACACCCCCGTCACGAAACTGCACCGCGGCCAACGCGCTCATCGGACCGGTGGGTCCGGCCAAATCTCCGTGTGGCGCATTGGTCAGCGGGTCCCACAATCGGATTGACCCGGTGTGATCGCCGGCGCTGGCGAGCAGCACGCCCTCGTCCCGCAGGTGCACCGCCCCCAACGCATTCACGGGATGTATTAGTTGCAGCGGGTCCCCGTGCGGTGCACCGGTCAGTGGATCCCACAATCGGATCGTCCCGCCGAATCCGTAGCCACCGGCGCTGGCAAGGAGAACACCCCCGCCCGGCAACTGTATCGCCGCCAACGTCACCACCCGACCGGTGCTGCCGGGCAGCGGGTCCCCGTGTGGCAGACCGGTCAGTGGATCCCATAACCGGATCGTCCCGTAGTGGTCGCCTGCGGCGAGTAACACGCGCCCGTCCGGTAATTGCATCGCCGCCAACGTCACCACCCGACCGGTGCTGCCTGGCAGCGGGTCCCCGTGTGGCAGACCGGTCAGCGGATCCCACAACCGGATCGCCCGGTCGTAACCGCCTGCGCAGGCGAGCAGCGAATTCCCGTTCGGTAGCGGCACAGCCGCCAGCGCCGAAACACGCCCGGTGTGCAGAGGGTCCCCATGCGCTGCGCCGGTCACCGGGTCCCAGAACCGGATCGTTCCGTGATAGTCACCGCTGCTACTGGCGAGCAGTGTGCCCCCGTCGCGCAACGGCATTGCCGCCAATCCCCGTACCGGGCCATTGTGTCCGGGCATCGGGTCACCGTGCGGTGTCCCGCTGAGCGGATTCCACAACCGGATCGTCCCGTAGTAGTCGCCGCTGGCGAGCAGCACTCCTCCGTCGCGCAACGGTACCGTCGCCAACGCCTGCACTGTTCCGGTGTGCCCGGTCAGAATCCGGTGCGCGGGCTGCGGCTTTAGATCGGCGAACTGGAGGGTCAGGCGTGCGTTGGGATCGGGGCTCGCACGGTCGTTGGGGGGTGTGTACGTGCCTGCTTGTCGGGCAGTGGCGAGCGTGATAACGAAACTGCGACCGGGGATGTCGAGGCCAATCAACCCGTCGAGTGAAGTGATCAGACCTCCGACTGCGGGCGGTAGTGGATAGCGCCCGAACGCGGTACGCAGGGCGTCGGCTGCGACTGATTCTGGGTCGAGCAGCGCGAGAAGGCGCTGGTCGTCCCCGATGAGGCGCCAGCCTATTTCGCCGGCGCTCGCGGCATGCGCAGACACGCAATGGGTGAGGTAGGGGTTGAGCGGACGCGCGACCGGGTCGGTGTGGTCCCACCCGGCCGTGGTCGCGGCGAGGGCTTGGGTGATGGCCAGATGCGTGTCGCGGTCGGCTTGCGTAGGTTCGGTTTCGTTGGTGAAGTGTTCGGCGAAGGTACGGTGCGCGAGGCGGTATACGGTTTGGTCGTACTCCCGGTCGGCGAGCACATAGGGGGCGGCCGCGGCGGCGAGTTGATCGATGTCGGTGCGGGTGATGTGGCCGGTCGGCGAAATGGCACGGGCGGTTGTCGCCCAGATGTCATCGGCGACGGGCACGCCGCGGCCTCGGGCAAACGCGAGCGCGGCCAGCAGCATCGGATAACTTGCTCGGGCCGCAGCGAGTCGGGCAACGGCGAGCCCGAACAGGTGCTGATGGTTGCCTTTGAGCAGGTCTGCCCACGACACGGGTGCGTGCCAGGCTGGGTTTGCGATCACCTCGTGGACGGCAAGCCGGGCGAAGAGGAACTGCGGATCGCGTGCCTGCACAGCCTTGGCGAAGGCGTCGACCTGCATCGACGCTGGTATTTCCCCGTTACTGGCCGCGGTGCGCAGACGGTCGCGCACGTAGTCGTAGATCGCGTCGGGGTCGCGGTCGACCCGGACCAGGTTGTCGTCACCTGCGCCCAGCGCGTCGAGAAGATCTGTGTCGGGTGCGGGCCGATCGGGTTGTTCGCGTGTGCTCGCGCGGGTACCGACGAGCAGTCGCACGGTCGGGACGGCGGCGAGCTCGCGCAGCACCGTGCGGGCCACAGAAAGCGGGTCGACCGCTTCGTCGAGAGCGTCGACGAGAATCGTGACCGGGGCATGGGAAGCGAACTGTTTGGCGAGCCAGTGTGCGGCCGGCCCGACCTCCCGTGACGGGGGACTGTCGGCGCCGATGCCGTGGGCGAGGCGACCGATCACCTCCTGAGTCGACGCGCCGGTCAGATGCAGGATCAGATCGAATGCGTTGTCGGGTAGCTTTTGATCGCTGGGCAGAAGTTGGAGGACACCGGCAGCGTGCAGCGCGGTGCGCAGGGTCGGGTTGGCGTGTACGACGAGGTGTCCGAGCAATGCCGATTTTCCCGATCCTGCCGGTCCGGTGATCACCCGCATCCCGCGTTCTCGACGAGCTAGCCAACCCGCAACACTCCTGGTTTCGGCGCCCCGGCCCTGGAAGTACCACGACTGCTCGCCGAGCATGGCTTCGGTGAACGGCATCTCCCCGCCGTGTGCCTTGGGCAGGAAGTGCCGCAACTCGTCGACGCTGAGGTCGGCGAGGGCGGCATCGAGTTCGTTGCCGACATCGAGTGGGACGTTGAACAACACGGCGTGGCGCCGCCGCAGCCGAACCTGGACAAGTCGCTTCTGTTCGACCTCGGCGCCGGCATCCTCAAGGCATTCGGCCAGTTTCCGCAGCGGGATCTCATAGTCGGCGCGGCAAGTCACATTGAGGATGGACCGCAAGGTGTCGCTGCAACTACCCAGGGTGGTGGCACCCTCGCCGGACAGACCACCGACAAGCAGATATCGGATGTCGCGGCTCCCCCCGATATGGGCCTTCAAACGCTGGACGAAAGTCGCCGACCTGCAGGCGTCCACGACGACCATGGCCCACGACCCCGGGACAACGACAAGACGTTTTATCAGGGCGTCGCCGAGACGCTCCGGGGTGATTCCCGCCGTCTTTACGTTTTTCGGGCTTCGTGCGTGGGCAAGTGCGGCCCGATCGCCGTCGGACCAGCCGTGACCTACCCAGTACAGGACCGTGTGTGGGTTCGTCGATGCGACCCATTCAGTCAGACGGTCGTCGACGGCATCGCTGCCGCGATCGACCATCTCGGTGGGCCACTCCACGACTTGGCAGTCGAAATCGGCCAAGATTTCGGCGACAGCAGTGACCTCCTTCTCGACGTCGAGCGGCTGATGCCCCTTATCGACATACTGACCGATTGCGATCGGAAACAGTTCGGGACCCTCGTGAACACTCAACGGTGGTTCCCTGGGTCGGCCAAGACCAGTTGGGTGACCGCAGAGACGGCGCTGCCGTCAATCCTGATCCGGTGAAGGCCCGGCGTATAGATTGTCGCGGGCACAACTAGTTCGCCGTCGCGGCGCTGCGCGTGCGGTCGATCGATCTGCTCGCCGGTGGCAACGTCCTCGATCGTGGCCCGGATGTCGTCGGGGTTATCGGCACCGTTGACGGCGATATTGAACTCGGCGCCGACACCCACGATGTCGGGCAAGTATATTCCGAGGTCACCTGCACCGAGCCGTGGGCCGGTGTCGAGATTGAGAAGTCGATCCCGGACGAAGGCGATGGCTTCGTCGGTGCGGGCGATCGGGCCATGTTGCTGCGGCAGTGGTGTCGTGCATCGTTGGTGTAGCGGCACGGCGGAGTTCCTGGGGACAGTGCCGTCCCCCAGGCCGGGGAACCGCTTCAGAATACCGTTGACATGACGAACCGGCTCACCTGCCTGGTCGACCTCGAACGTGTGAAACAGTGTTTCGATTCGACCGGCATCCAGGGCAAGGCTGCACATCGTCGGTTGATCGATCCCGATCAGCGCCCGATGTTGCGGGATCGGAACATCCGCGAGCTCGGCTCGATGGGCCAACGCCGCGTCCGCGAGGTCGCGGTCTGCACCAGCCGCGGCGACGTCGGTAGCGGTCAAAGCTCGGATCGTGTCGCCCTCGTCGATGCACCGATACGTTGGGAGCAGGTCGTAGATCCCCGGCATCGTCACAGCGATCGCCTGCAGTTGTCCGGATCGCAGCGGTGTGCCCTCACCGGAATTGAGCATCACCATCGCCTTCGCCGCGCCCTCGAACGGGGTACCCAGTGTGATCGTTGAGGCGACCTTGTCGGTGGCACCGGGGATTGCCGCCAGCGAGTGACAAAGCAAGCCGCCCATCGAATGTGCGACCAGGTGCACCTTGGCGTCCCGACGATCGGACCGGACCCGCCAGGCGTCCACGTGGCGGTCGATCGCCTCGGCCAGCAGGCCAGCGTTGTGGCGCACTGACAACCGCCAGTCGTAGCCAAACTCGAGGATCGCGGATTCATGGCGCACGATGTTCCGCAACTCCGCCACCAGATTCGTGTACGGCTCGATCCCGGCTAGCACCGGCGCGAACGCAGGAACTCGCAGCAGCCGACCCGGTTGAACTGCATGGTCTCGAGTGACCGCCAATCGCGTCAGACTCGTTCGCGAGATCCACATTTGAGCGAGCAGTCTCGGCTTCAACCCCCACAACAGCTTGCCGGTCGAGGTGTCGATCAGTTCGGTGCCCATGATCCCGGGAATCACTACTACCGCGTCCTCGATCAGCCTGGTGGACATGTGCAGGGATTGCGGGAATGTCAGCCGCTCTATGGGGACATCGTCGCGTGGCATCGGGTCCGCATCTGGAAACTCCCACTCATCCGACATGCTCCGTATCATTGCCGAATCGACGTTCGGACCACGAAGAATGTCGCGTTTAGCGAACCTTCCGGGCACGAAGATCTGATTACCGACGTCCCCCCAGGTCGGCGCAACTCAAAATTGGGGATCCCGAGCACCGTGAGATGGCGGCTCAGCAGCTCGGCTTACTGATGTTTCAGCTCGGAAGTCGGGCATCGGCACCCGTTTCCACGGTGGACGCTGAAGCCGGCCGCGTGCGGCTCCGGCTCGGAACTGCGGGGACGTGTCATATACGCGGGTCGGCGGTGGTATGGCGCGATGTCAGTGTTCCGCCCGGTAGCTAACATGACTGCTATGAATGAAGCAAGGATGCTGGACATCGCGCGCCTTGCCGAATACATGGGCTGGACGGTCAAGTCGACTCGCACCGCACACGCGCGTGCGGTGAAGCGAAGGCGAGAAGGACAACCGCGGCCGGGAGACCTTCCGGAACACGACGAGCGGATCGGCGGCAGCCCTGTCTGGTACCTCGCGACGATTCGTACATGGGAGCCCACCCGTCCGGGCCAGGGCGCAGGTGGTGGCCGCCCACCCGCATCGAAGTGAGCACCCCTGCCGGAGTCCGCTGTTTCGATATGCTCGAAATCGTCGGGACGGTGCGCAGGTTTGGTCACCAGCGCAACAGCCGCGCCGGCCAGGCGTGGCAGGCACCAACCAGGAACGATGTTTCCGCCTGCCACGCCACCCACCGTCCGCGTTAGCTGCTCGAATCGAGTGGAAGGCGCCCCATAACCCGTGGCCTACAGTTCGAGCCCGGACGCACCGGCGCAATGGCGGCTGGATCCCGAAGCCGGTGACGGCGCCGGGTTGGTGTCCAAGGAAGCGGGATACCGCCTGCGCGACGAGTACGAGGATCGCGCGCAAAGCCGTCTCAGTGCGCGCGAGCTGGACCGGATGGTCGAGGACAGCGAATTCAACCGCGCCCGCAAGGATCTCGAACGGGCGTACCCACGGCCCTCTGTCAGCGAAGAGATGTCCGCACGCAAACGGCGGCCGCTGCCGATCCCGGATTCGGTCCGGATACCGCTGAGCTCGCGGCAACGCAAAGCGCGGTCGAAAGCCAAACATCGTGCGCAATCGGACCTTCCGGCCAGCGGATACCGCGAAGTCGCCGGGCTCATCGGCAATCCCGATCGCTGGCGTGACCTCGGGGGCGTTCTGTCCGACGTCAGCGGTGATGCGCAGATGCTCGACGAGAAGACACGCGTGCGAGTCCAGCGGGTCGATCGCGCGATCCAGACAGCCGAGCGGGTCAACGACCGCGGCCACGTCGTCTACTGCTCGGTCACCCTGCCCGATAAGTTGCCCGAACGCCCGCAGGATCTGCCCTCGACGTTGCAACCCGGATCCAAGATCGAGTTCGATCGATTCACGATGGCCACCCATGCCGTGCACCAACTCGAACCCGCGCTGGGTGAGCGGGAAATCGTGTTCGAGATCCAGACAGACCGCGGGATGTATCTGGGTCGATCCGACCGCGTCGATGACACGGCCCATCTTCTGCCGCGCGGAATGCGGTTCGAAGTCGTCTCGTCGCACCTTGGGAGGTACCGTCGCCCGGACGGAACGATCGCGCGCCGCATGATGGTGCAGCTGCGCGACACCAACGGAAGCGGGAGCTGATGGGCCTGTTCACCGACGACAAGGGCCGACCCGAACTCGTGGTGCACCCCGACATCATTCTCGGTGGGACACATTTCCGTCCGGTCGAGGATCCCTTGGTGTCCGACGACGACGTCGACGAAAATGGATCGAGCGCAGTGAAAAAGAAAGCCGGAGGGCCAGCCGCCCGTAAGCGGTGACACCTCCGACTCATCCTGTGCTTCTGCAGTGCCCAAATCGTACGTGACCGCTGCGCCAGCTGCTGCTGTTGTGGGGTTCTCACGTTCGGCTGCATCTCAGGGCGCGCGGATCTGCTGTTACCTGGCTGGTCTCACGGCGTGCACCGCAGCCCTGCGTTCGAGGGTGTCAGCCTGGTGGTGGGAGCTGTGGCCGTGTTCGCCGCCGGCGGGCCACGAAGGTTGTAGAGCCCGCGGCGGCCGCGCGGATCCGCGAGGATCGTCTCGCGCCCGCGCCTCCGGCTTCGCGGTGGAGTTCTGTTCAGCGTGGTCCACCGGCCGGGCGATGGTTTCGCGTCTACCCGTTTTCCTCGACCCATGCATCCATCTGCGTGTTGACGATGTTGCCGGTGTAGACCTCGCCTAGCTCGTTGTCGTATTTGCGTGTGAGGAGTCCTTTGTTGTGCTCGTTCATGTTGCTCCAGGCTGCATCTCCGACCCAGATAGCGTCGGAGGAGTAGCCCCACTGGTCGCGGCCTGCTTGGTGTGCGAGGTGGGCAGCGCGGTTGACGACGTCGCCCATGTAGATGACGTCGTTGATGCCGCTCCCGTTGTAGCCGGCCTTGATCATCAGTGCGCGCCCCCAGTCGATGCCGATCCCAATCTTCAAGGGGTCGATGCCGCGCTTCTGGTAGCGGGCGTTTAGCAGCTTGAGCAGGGTGTTCGCGGTGGCAGCCGTGCTGAAGACCTCGTCGATGTCAGATCGAAACGGTGTGTTGTAGACGGCCCAGACGCAGTCGCCGACGATGTTGACTTCGCGAATCTTCGGGTGACTGTTGAGGGCTGCGACCATTTCGGAGATGAAGGCGCGGTAGATCTTGGCGAGGGTGGGCCGTTTGTGTTTGGTCGGCAGCTTGGACGAGCTGCGGATGTCGATGAATAGCGCTGTGCAGCGGCCGTAGAAGCCGTTGGTGTAGGTGAGCTTGTCGCGGCTCGGGAGGTCGTCTGTTTCCTCAAATTGCCCGGCGGGCTGATCGAGGATCTCGGTGATGCGCTTCGCGCTGGATGTCCAGCTGTAGGACTTGTAGTTGCCGTCCACGGAGTGGTGCTCGCCTTTCGGGTCGAGGTCAGCGTGCGATGAGTATGGCGACGATGGCGAGGCAGACGCCGGCGGCTAGGAGGGCGCGGATGGCCCACTTGGCGGAGGTGTTCTTCTTGGTGGCAATCTGCGCGTTGGCGTGAATCTGGTCGGCAAGGTCCCGGATCAGTTCGTGCGCGTCTTCGGTGAGGGTGCGGAGCACGGCGCGGTAGTCGAGTCGCGGTTGCTGGGCGATGCTTGCGAAAAAGACCCGGTTTATGTCTTCGGGAATGGCGTCTTTGTCTCGGATTCGGGGGGCGAGGGTCAGGCCGCACAGGAGGATCGTGGCTCCGAGAAAAAGACACGCAGCGACCACGACTGCGTCGAGGACTGTTGCGGTGTTGGTCTGGTTCTTCACGAGGTTGTAGAGCAATGCGCCCAGCGCGCCGGCGAAGGCCAATGTCGCTGTGGCCTTGGCGTCCGCATGGCGAATCCACTCATTGACCAGGGAAAGAAGCTTCCAGGCGTGATCGATGTTCACCTCCGGTGGAGTGGTGCTTGCCGAACTGTCATCGGCGGCCGTGGAATCTGAAGCGGCGTCGTCCTGCTGCGTCATGCCAAGAAGTATCGGTGCATGCCGACCTTCGACGAGACGAAAGAGTTCGACGGGATCCAGTACTGAGCGCTGCACGATCTGGCTCACGTCGACGCCTGCCTCGCATTGTTCGGGCCCGGCGGGGACCGGACCAGGACAATCGTGGAGCGCAGAGACTTCGTGGTGCTCGGTACCGATGGGCTCGCGAACCGCCCAGTCCTGGGATGAGCTGCGAGCCGTAGCGGGGATCGATGTCCTCGACATCCCCGGCAGCATCTGGCAAGCCGTGCGGTGAGGCAGGTGGACGTGTCGGTGGAGTTCTGTACGGTGCGACGGCATGGGGATTCTGATGAGGATTTTCGGAATGGCCGCGAATACTGGGGGCGGTGGGGATGTCCTCGCTGAGCTTCAGCAGTGCCGATACCCACAAAGCCTGCCGGATCTGGCGAAGAAGACCGGGCACAGTCGCTCCGCGCTCTCGGGGGAGTTGGACAATGCGGTCGAGTCGGGCCTGGTAGAGCGGGGGAACGCATACGGCTACACGCAGTTCCAGATCAACCGGAGCCATCCGCTTTATCCAAATTTCGAGCGGATCTTGTTCATCGTTCATGGTGTCGCTGCGCCGCCAAAGTTCCCCGGCTTGCACCGTCTGCCTGCCGATGGCGACCCGTACGCCGTTCCGGACGATGAGTTCCTGCACCGCTAACGGCCCCATCTCGTGCACCCGACGGCGATCGAGCTAGCCGGTGAAACATACTCCGGCCCAGTGGTTGTGGAGACACGGGCGTTCCTCGAGCCGCTCGCGACTGTTCACCACACGGCTGGGGGAATTACACACCGACCTTCAATGCGCATACAGGGAATTCCGCCAGGAACGTGACCGCGACCTGATTCACTTCACGCTCGGGTTGCTGGGTGAAGCTCCGATCCCATCGACGTCATTGATCTACGCTGCCAAGTTCGCGCAGGCCCGGGCCAGGACTGCATCGGCCGGCTCGCATTCGACCGCGCGCGAGCTGATCTGCTGCTGACCGTCGAGGTCCTCACGATTGCCCAGGACCGATATATGCGCACGTATTGGATGCTGCGTGGCGAATTCCAGACCACCAAAAGGGAATTCGATACCGAATCCGATCTCCTTGCCCGAGCAGACCTCAGCCATGACTCGTACGTTGAGTACAGGCAGGAGCGGGTAGCTGCTGCCGAAGCCCGCTATACCGCTGCGCGGTCCGCCTTGGGCGAGGTTCCCCGTTGGGGAGGGCTCAATAATGACGACGTCGGACTCGCGGGGAACGAATCTACTGGGCCCTACTGGATAGGGCGGTCGAGAGCCTGCGGACTATCTCGTTGGAATGGGAAGCCCTTGCCGGCGTTACGCCGCTCGAACTCGTTGACCCCCGGTAGGTGCGGGTACGGGGCAGCCCATACTTTGCAATCAGCGTGCGACATAAATAGCGTGTACGTCGGATCATCGACGGTGCTGTCCATGACGGGCAAACTCAGCGTATGAACGGATTCGAGTTCGCGTCAGAGTTGGTGGGTGTCCTGATCTGGCCGCTGGTGGTGATAGGCCTTGCAGTCTGCTGGCGCAAACCCATTGCCACTCTGTTGAATCGCATCGCGAGGGGAGCAAAGAGCGTCTCTGGTCCGGGGTTCTCGGTGGAACTCGAAACACGGATCGAACAGCTTGTCGAGTCAGCTGGTCTGGCCTTGGCGCCGGGTGGCTCGGTCGACGCGGAACACTCTGCGAATGTGCGCCATCCTGTCCCGCTCACACCGGACCCGGTCGCCGCCATCCACGACTCCTACCAGCGTGTGCGCTACGCGGCGGTCAACAAGCTCGCCGAACTCGACCGAACGCAAGAGACATTCGAGATTCAGACGATCACGCACGCAATGGAATGGTACCTACGAGTTCGGGGACCCGTGGATGAGGCCCTTCGCCTGGTCACAGCAGAGATTGAGGATATCTACGCAGCTGTCATGTCGATCGAGCAGCCACTCGGTGCCTTCTCGCCGAAGGAACGTGCCTACGCCACGCACTACCAAGCCGTCGCCCAACGCGTCATCGAACACTTCGACTTCCTCAAATAGGCTCGCGTCCGAGCGTCCGAGCGCACACGGTTGGGCTGCGGTGCCCAGCGCATCCCTTGCCATGTGCCGTGAGACTCTGCCACGGTTCGTGAGACCCTACAGTGCTGGCGCTTCGCTTCGCTCAGGTCATTTGTCGGATGCGGGGTAGCGCGTCGGCGAGTTGCTCGAAAAGCGTTGGCCACCCGCGTTGGAGCCAAGTCAAGCGTCCGCGTTCGAGATGGTTTCCGTCGATGAGGTGAGAGAGCCGGCTGTGCTCCTCGCGGACACCGAGGGCGGCGAGTTTGGCGTATACGGGGTTCACCGAGAGATGGTGGTACGCCGCATATCCCCAGACCTCGCTGGTCGACCAGTTCCAGATCGGGCCGTAAGCGATGGTCCCGTCCAGGCGGGCGATGACGCCGTCGCAGCGGCCGTGGCGGGTGTAGAGAGCGCGGCGTGCGGCCGATTCGTCGGCGCGCACACCCCATAGCTCTCCAGGGCCGAGCTGCTCGTGTGCCCGCTTGGCGGGATCGGTGATCAGTACGCGTTGCAAGTCCGGGACCGGCCGCCCGGTCCGGGTGTGATCCCAGAGGCCGGAGTCGACGAGAACCTGCAGCAGCGTCGGCACCGACGGTATGACGTGCAGATCCAGGTGCCAGTTCGTCGCCAGTTCGCGGATGTAGTCGTAGGTTTCGGGATATTCGAGACCGCTGTCGAAAAACGCGACCGGCACATCGGGTTCGACACTGCGCGCGAGATGGAGCACGACGAGCGAATCCTTGCCGCCGGAGAACGCGACGTAGCCATCGTGCCTGTCCAGGTGGTCCGCGATCCGGTCGCGCATCCGGCCGAGTTCGCGCGGACCTGTGCGGTTGGCACCGCTGCGTACGCGCCGGAGGACGGTGAGATCCAGGCCGGGATCTGGGAGCCGTTGCACAAACGAAGGTTACGGTGCAGCAGTGGCCGGCGGTGTCGATGACGTGGTGTGGAGTGCGTATCGCGCGATGTTCGGGGATCCGCCGCGGCGCGAGCCGGCCCATACTGGATCGTGCGTGCGTTGCGGTGAAAGGACGGCGGAAATGGTGCCTGCCGGGCGGGTTCTCTCGCGACGTTTCACCGGGTATGAGTCGTGGACGAATCTCGGCGGCCGGGATTTGTGTCAGGTGTGCGTCTGGGGATATCGGTACACACCTCTGCGGGCGGAGGCTCACGTGGTTACTCGCGAGCCCGACTCGATCCGACGAGCGCCGCCGGCAGTGTTGCGTGAAGTTCTGTCAGGGCCGGTCGGTGCACGCTGCGCGGTGGTCATTCCTCTGCGGCCGGGTCGCAAACATGTGCTGCCGGAGGCGCATTGGGGTGTCGTTACGGTCGATGACGTTCACCTGTCGTGGTCGCGCGCGGACTCGGAACGGCTTGCCGCGATGGTGCGGTTGCGGGCTGACGGCTTCACTGAGGCCATGCTTGCTGCCGCTGCTCCGGAGTATCGGATCATGAACCGGTGTGGCGGCGATCGCTGGGCGACACTGTTGACGGATTGGCGCGCGCTGGAAACGTGGCGGCAGGCGGATCCGTGGTTCCATGTCGGTCTCCGCACATCACGCGGAGACCGTGAGGGCGGTTCCTGATGCCGGACGGCGCCCCACGCCGCGGCACCGTCGGATGTGGACCGATCAGCGGGTCGCGGTTGCGTAGGAATCCCGGCCGTTCGCGGCCGGGAGGCAGTCAATGCTCTTTGCCGATGGCCCGGCCGATCGTCGATTCCGCGACGCTGAGCTCCTTGGCGATCCGGTAAGGGGTCACGCCGTGTGCCTTCGTGCGCCGGACCTTCGCATCGCGATCTGCCAGCTGTTCCTTCGCTTTGGCATTCGCCCGGTTGAGTCGTGTCTGCGCAGCGACAGCGTCGGCGAGCAGTTCGTCGCGGTCGTTGGTCCAGGCCTCTCGTCGCATCTGAACGCGGGCCCACAACTCATCCCAAGACGCGGGAGCGGTCTCCCACAGCACGTCGCTGGAGCCGTCGGGGGTGGAAATGGTGACCGTGGCCAGCGGCTGCGGCCATTGCGGACTTCTCTGCGATGCATCGGTCACTTCGACAGTGACGACGTCATCCGTCCACACCGCCGGCGTCCCGGCCGGCGCGGCTGCTATCGCCGCCGAGAGTTCACGTCTGAAATCCGCACTCGGACTGTCGGGCCCCTGCTCGACCTGATCGGTGAGGTCACTGGAAGAGATCGGATCGCTTGGCACTTCGCTCCTCTTCGGCCGTCCGTCCGGTACTAGCGGCGCGCAGGTACTAGCGTAACGCGCGTACTAGCGTGGGGCTAGTATGCGCGCCGGGCAGAAGGGGGAGCAGTCGACCTCGGCGGCCGGCCCCGACGAGTCGCTGCGCATCACGATCCACGAGATGTCACACCGGATGGAAACGATCAACCCGCGAATCGGCCCGGCTTGCATCAGCTTCCGCGACCGTCGAACCAGTAACCCCGACGGCACCCTGCATCCCCCAAAGCAGTACGCGAAGGACCAGTTCGTCCGGCCCGACGACTTCGTCGACGTGTACGTCGGCAAGGACTACGACGCGCCCACGTGACAAGGCTCCCGTTTCGACGGATTCGACGCCACCCGGTCGGTATCTTCAAGCCGCCACCACACCACCGGGACCGGCGCCGCGTCCACCACGTAAAGGGGCCCGACCATGGCCACCACCGACCTGGCAGAACTTCTCCCCGCCGAGCAACGCCTCCTCGACGCGGCGCTTGCCGGTGAACGCTGCGACCTCATCGACCCAGAAGCTGAACCCACACCTGCCGAAATCGCGGAATGGAATGACCCCGACCGCGAGATCCGTGCAGCGTTTCTCGCCGAACTGATCACCGGCGGACAGCGATACGCGGGACCGCTCATCGAGAGAGTCGCCGTGCGAGGCGCGATCATCACCGGACAACTCAATGTCAGCGGTCCGGCCGACATCGTCGAGATCGATTTAGCCTATTGCAAATTCGGCGCAGTGAAGGTCCAGAAGGGGGTGAAGTTCGGCGGGGACGCCTCGTTCGTGGGGTCGGCGTTCACCGAGGGCGTTAGGTTCTGGGGGGCGACGTTCGCCGGGGTCACCCAGTTCGCGTACGCGACGTTCGACGAGGACGTCCAGTTCATCAAGGCGACGTTCGCCGGGTACGCCGGATTCGGGCTGGCGACGTTCAGTGGGGTCGCCGGGTTCAGCGGGGCGAAGTTCGCCGGGGACGTTCAGTTCCAGGCGACGACGTTCAACGGGGTCGCAGAGTTCATGGGGGCGAAGTTCGCCGGGGACGTTCAGTTCCAGGCGACGTTCAACGGGGTCGCAGAGTTCGGCGGGGCGACGTTCAACGGGTTCGCCCAGTTCATGGTGGCGACGTTCGCCGGGAACGCCGAGTTCGGCTGGGCGACGTTCAACGGGTTCGCCGGGTTCGGCATGGCGACGTTCGCCGGGAACGCCGGGTTCGGTGACGCGACGTTCAACGGGGTCGCCGGGTTCGGCGGGGCGACGTTCAACGGGTACGCCGGGTTCGGAGGGGCGACGTTCAACGGGGACGCCGGGTTCAACAAGGCGACGTTCAACGGGGTCGCCGGGTTCGGCGGGGCGACGTTCAACGGGAGGGCCGAGTTCGATCGCGCGACGTTCAAGAGGAAGGCCGAGTTCGATGACACGATATTCACAGAGGGGTCCTCGCTGCGCCTCGGCAAGGCTCTCGGAGCGGTGATGTCGTTTCGGCGGGCGCGGTTCAAAGGTCCGATCGATGGTGTCTGGGCAGCATGGACAGTCATATTCGATGAGGCGCGATTCTTTGAGCCGGTCACCATTCGATTGCTATGCCCGGATCTGAGTCTGCTCAATGTCGACCTGCGCTTGGGAGGCGCTCTGCTGGTACGCGGTCAAGTCGATGCCACCGCCACTACATTCGGCGCCCGAACTACGATCTCCGACCCCGGACCTGAGGATTGGAGCGACTGGCTTCCCGAACCACATCAGCGGGAGGTCGGCGACGAGCAAGGTCGCCATGATCGCGCCACTCTCGCTGATCACCTTCTACCGACCCTCAGAAGGCCGACCTCGATGCGGTCACTCCGGCGGGCGACCGTCGCCGACCTCGAATTGTCCGCGATCGACCTCACCGTTTGCCATTTCGCCGGAGCGCACGGTCTCGACAGGACGCGCATCGACAGCGCCTGCACACTGCCCACCACCCCTACCGGCACGAGGTTCCGTCGACCCCTGCGGTTCACACGCCGGGACGCGATCGCTGAGGAACGAATCTGGAGGGAGCAGCACGCGACTTGGGACAAGGCGCCAGCGTCCGCGCCGAATGATCCGGTTGTTGTGACCGCCGAGCCCGCCGGCCCGATCGAGGCGACCGCTCCGGTCGCGCCCGACCGGAGCGCTGACGCCGCTCCGCCGGACGCGAAGTTGATCGCAGGGGTTTACCGTGCGCTCCGTAAGGGCCTGGAGGACAGCAGTAATGAGCCGGGTGCTGCGGATTTCTACTACGGCGAGATGGAGATGCGTCGTCTGGCGCGTCGAGCATCGAGCGCGACTGGGGGTAGGCCGTCGCTCGCTGAGCATTGGTTGTTGACCGCGTACTGGATGGTGTCCGGCTACGGGCTGCGCGCTTGGCGGGCGTTCACTGCGATCGCTGTCTTGATTCTGGCTGGTTCGGTGGTGTTCGCGACAGTGGGGGTGAAGGACCCTCCCGGGTCGACTCGCGAGGTGTCTCTGGTGGATCGGCCAACCGGCGCGGTCTTCTACGTCGACGTCGATAAGCCGTTGTTCGACTGGGGGGATGCGTTCGAGTTGGCCGGCCGCAACACTGTGGCGTTGCTACGGAACCCGAGCAACACACCGGAGCTCACGCCGATTGGAATTGCAACCGACATCGCCCTGAGGTTGCTGGTTCCGGTACTGCTCGCGCTCGCACTACTGGCGGTTCGAGGCCGAACGAAACGCTGAACCCGGGTTGCACCTTCAATCCGCCCGCTCCGCCGGAACGACCGCCCGAACCCCAAGCCACAACGGCGCAGGGCGGAAAACGGACTGACCGCCTGGGCGTTTAGCTCGACTATCCGTCAATGGCCAATTTGTCTCAACATCTCAACATGTCCGATTTTTTTCTCAAGATTCAGTGTCCGCGGCAATATCAATCGCGGCGTCCGCGTATCGGTTGGCCGGTGCGCCCCGCCGTTAGGTACGGTTGTCTGATGGTCGGAGGGCGCGGCTCCCCGCCGGTTACGGCTCGATGGATCGCGGCTGCGCCCGCGCTTCCGCTGCTTACCGACTCGGCGGCGCAAGTCGCGGAACGCCTGGTCCTTCTGCTGCACTTCGGTGTCGATTGGTCGGATAAGAATTGGGTCGGTGCTCGGCGCGGTGAGTACTGGGACAGCCTTCTGCCTTCGCGGGTGCGGCTGGCCACCTATTCCAGCGCCAGCCTGCATCAGTGGTGGTCAGCGGCCTCGGCGCGGCTTGGGTCTACTCCACGTACCAATGAGCAGAGAGACGAGCTCGCTGTGTTGTTGACGAGTGAACCGCGGCCGGTGTTGCGAGTCATGCGGGACCAGACAACAGCTTTGACGCTGCGCACTCGGATAGTCGCCGATGCGGTTCGAGCTTCCCGGGTGGCCGATGGTGGCGGCCAGTGAGTATCACTCGGCGTTGGGATATCGAGATGCGGGCGTGCTCGCCGATATCGCACAGCGGCGAGGTTCTCGGCACGACATCGATGCTGCGGCGTATGAAGGTGATTCAGTCCGATGGGTCGATCGAGTTGGTGCCGGTGATCTCTGGGAATTCGTTTCGCGGCGTGCTGCGCCGCATCGGTGAGCAGATGCTGCGTGACGTGCTTGGCTACGAGGGGTTGCTTCCGCTCGGGGTCGCTCACGCGCTGCGCAATGGTGGCGCGATTGTGAAGACCAGTGCCGAGCCGATTACGGGACGTCGATTGCATCGATTGCGGGACCTCGTGCCGCAGCTGAGCGTGTTCGGTGGAGCTGTCGGCGCGGCGCCGATTGGTGGATGCCTGCAGGTGGGGCATGTGGTGCCGATCGTGGACGAGGCGCGGCCGATGCTGCGTGGGAAGTACCCGGATCCGTTGCCGAGCAGGTTCGACGTCGAAGCGCTCGAGACCTACAGCCACCTCGATGATGTCGGCCCGGCCGGCGGGGATGACGCATCCGGTGACGGTAAGGGTGTCAAGTCTCCATTGATGCGCTACGAACTCGAAACGCTCACCCCGGGAACGCGATTCGAGTCGTGGGTGCAGATCGTGCGGGGCAGTGCGCTCGATCATGCTTTCCTGGGTGATGTTCTTGCCGAGTTTGTTCGTACGGGTTGGCTCGGGGGCCGGTCCGGTGTAGGTCATGGTCGCGTCGCGACCGCTCTGGTGCCGGAGGTTTACGCGGGGCCCGATCTGGACTGGCGCGCTGTTGTCGGGGCGCGGCGCGAAGAAGCGCTCGAAGCGCTCACGTCGCTGCCGGCATGATCGGGCATGGCACGCCGGTAATCGTGCGGGCGCGTCTTGCCGGTGGGGTTGGGCACGGAGTGCCATGGGGGATCAGCCTCGATGGTTTGCTGGCATCCGAGATCCGCGCAGAAGCGAAAGCCGCCGCGCGCACGGCCGACGTCGACTACCCGGTCTTCGACCGCTCGGTCGTGCCGGATGAGCTCGAGCTTCCGCTCGCGAGATGTTCGGGTGCAGGGGGTGAATTCTGGCACTGGGCGGCCACATTCGCGTGGCCCGAGGGTGAGGTCGCGGGCCCGCACGTGCAGTACTGGTCCGGGCGACCAGATCAACTCGCGCTGGCGCAGACAGCTGCTGCATTGCTGGCGTTGGTGTCCGAACGGCAGGGCCGGTATCGGGCTCGGGTGATGCCGCTGCCGCTGACCATGTGCAAGTCGCTGGTGTGGCGTGCGGTGGGGGACCCGGACGCGATCGCGGGCTTGCTCGAGCACATCACCGCGATCGGGAAGAAACGCGGCGCTGGGCACGGGCACATCCTCGAATGGAGTGTCACTCCGCAGGCCGGCGGCGACCCGTTCGATTACGCGCATCTACACCCGGACCGAAGCCTCGGGCGCACCGTTCCTCGCAAATGCATCGAAGGACGCTGCAGTATCCGAACCGGGGGGCAGGGGCGCATGGGCCTGCGACCGCCCTACATGCATCCGGCTCGCAGGGCGTTCGTCGAACTCCCGTTCCGGTGACAGCAAGTCACAAACCATAGCCACGCGGGTATAAGGCGGGCGTTCTATCGGATCGGGTCGGCTGACTGTATTGGCGGGTTTGCGAGCTTAGGTTTGCGACGCTTGTGCAGAGTCTTGGAGAGAGTTTCAATTTCGTTATAGGCAGTTGGTAAAAGTCGCTTCTGTTCGATAGCGATCCACGATGAAAAATCTTCCAAACCGCGCGTGATCCGGGACCCAATCGTGCGTTCTACGACTCGGATATCCATAATCTCCATATTTACCGCTGCAGCGAGGTACTCCAAATAACCGAGATAAGAGGTCAGCTGATGAAATTCCGGGCTATTAATCTCCTTCGCTCTAGTGACAAAGCTTGAATCGCGATAAACGTTCGCGTAGAGAGTGTGCTGCCGCTCAATCGTCGATGCAATGAAGTCGATCGTAGCTTGTTGCCGCTTGCGCGAATTTTCCGCTCGAGTATCGCCAACTAGTTTGACGAGTCCCACGACTGCAACAACAAGTGCCAGAACCTGAACCAACGCAAGCATGATCGCCACGACCGACATTTGACCATATATCAGGCGTGCCGGTGCAGAAGATCGCCGGCGAAGACGCCTTCGGGTACGCACGGGCATCGAACTCCGCCAACCACGAAGTGACGAAAGCGTGCCGCGCTCACCTCGTCGCCTCCATCATCAGGACCACGGAGCGCTTGAGCACATCACGCTCCATTCGCAAACTCGGCAGGCACGGCGCTTCATCTCGGCCATATCGTGTGTCGAAAGATCTTGTGTGCCGTCGCGTTTATCGCGGTCTTTGGCAACCCCAGGTGGCCAGGGCTCCACTGCACCCGCGAACAGCGGGCCGCAACCCAGACCTCATGCTGACCTGTCCGCTCAAAGTCGAAGAGCTCCCGTACCGACGGTAAAACCAGAGCTCAGGTGGTCCCAGGAAAGCGTTCTCGTGTCCACACCTGGTGTGTGCGGCGTAAACCGAGAGCGGCGGGCCGCTCAGAAGCGATCGGAGATCGCGGTGTCCTCGCCGGGAGCCTGGGTCGCCTGGGACCAAAGCTTAGAGCAGTTCTCTTCCGGTCTTTGTTCCCACCCAACCGGTGCCCCGGCACTGGTTGGGTGGGCGGTGTAAAGGGGTTGTTTTCTGCGGCGATCTGTGAGTGGGAGTATCCCGTATTTGATTGTGCGCGTGTGTGTTTGCTGTGTTGTTTGTGTCGGTGGGGTGGGTTAGTTTGGGGGTGTCCTGGTTGGTTGCGTAGTGGGCGGGTTGACCGTCTGCCGACTGCGTTTGTTCCGGTCTTTGGCCGGGTTCGGAGTGTGCGTGATGACTGGTTTCGTGGTGGAGCAGGGTGTTGTGGATTCGCCGTCGTCGTCCTCGCCGGGTGGGGTGTTTCCGGTGGATGGTTCGGTGGTGATGGTTTCCGGTGTCGATGATCCGGGCGGTTCGGCAGTGGGTTGGTTGGTGGTCGATTTTGCTGCTCGCGGGGCGGTGTCGTCGGGTTCGGCATCGGCGGCGCTGGCGGCTGTGGTGAAGCTGACCGGTGGCGTGTTCGTGGGCGAGATTGAGCCGGGTCAGGTTTCGGCGGTGGTGGACGGCCCGGAGCTGCCGGAGGGTGTAGCTGCTCATCTGGAGTGGGTGTTGGGCGCGGTGTTTTCGGAGCGTCGGGCACGCGAGGCGGAGGCAGCGGAGCGGGAACAGTGGTTGGCGGGGGTGGTGTCGGACGCAATGGCGTGGGCTGACGACCACGATATGTGCGAGCGGTTCGACCAGTTCATGACCGAGCACGGGTTGGCATCGCGTCGGCGTCAGTTCATGGCGACGGTGGATGCGCGGTTGTCGGTGCGGGTGGAGGTTCCGGTACCGGGGCCGTGGCCCTCGGCTGCGGCGGCGGAGGCTGCTGCGACGGCTGCGGTAACGCCGGAAATGGTGGCGCGGACGTTGGGCCGTCGGGTCGGCGGTTTCCGTCGGTTCGGGCTGGCGGTTCAGGGCTTCGAGGTAGCTGGGGTGGAGGCGCAGTGAGCGCGCTGGGAGCCTCGCAGGAGACCGCGCCCGCGACCACGGCCCTCGTGTCGGGTGTGGTGGTCGGCGTGAATGGGGACGCGCGGGTGGTGGAGCTGGCGCGTGTGGACGGGCAGGGCTGTGCTGCTGCTATCCGCGCTGAGTTGGGATGCCGCTGGTTCGATGTGGTAGCGCTGACGCCGGTGCTGGACATGTGGCTGGACGACGAGGGGCTGTGTGTGTCCGAGCCGGTGGTGAACGAGGTTGCGACGCGCATTGCACATGCCTACGGGCGTCGCTCGCAGCCGTACTTCGGGCCGGTGCTGTTCGTATCCCATGACGGTGAGGGGGAGACGGTGAGCTTGACGAGCCAGCAGCGGGACGCCCTGCTGGCGACGGCCGTTTGCCGCGCTGCGGTCGTGTTCGATGCGGGGATGGCCCGGTGAGTACTCCGGTCCCGTATGTGAGTGCGTCCGATCGGGCATGCGAGCGGGGAACGCACTACATCGAGGAAGCCGTACGGGTGTATCTGATGCGTGACCTCGACGGCACCGATAGGTGGGTGATCGACCCGACAACGTTCGGAGACCCGCTGTTCTCTGACTATGCCGACCACGGCCCGGTGCGCGATGAGTGCCAGTGTGGGCGGCCGGACGAGTGCGCGGCCGTGGTTGCGCGGATGCTCAAGGTCACCATGCCTGACGGTGAGGAGCTGCTGCACATGCTCGCAGCGGCATTGGGCTGGACGGTGACGAAGGACTGAGTATCGGGGTGAGTGGAAGCGAAGGAGCGGCCGGGGTTAGTCCGGGCCGCTCCTTCGTGTGTGGTGCGAGAGGTGGCGCGGGTGTGAGTGCCGGCGCCTGGTGGGCCGGGTTGGTGCCGGCCTAGCCGGGGGTGTGGTGAGTTACGGTTGGGGAACGGTGGGGGGTGGAGGTAATGCGTTGTGGGACAATGAGTGTGTTGGTGGGCGTGTCGGCGTTGACCGTTGAAACGGGTTGCCGTACTGTGGATTACATGGAAACCGGACCCCGTACCCGCCGCCCGCGTAGCGGGTGTGTGTTGGGTGGGGGAGTGAACCCGCAGGTGGTGCCGTTGAGTTCCGGCGGAGCCGGAACGGTCCGATTCGGAAAGCGCTGCGCGAGCAGCGATTTCGCTTCGCTCATTCGCCCGCGTAGCGGGCACCGGAAGATGGCGCAGGGCAATGCGTTTCGCGGCGGGCTTGCCCGCCGTGTCGGTTGGCGGTGGGGGCTCGCCCCCACC
>NZ_JAPENM010000015.1 GCF_026342035.1 Aldersonia sp. NBC_00410 | reverse complement strand
CGTCGAGGGTATCGGTGACCACGGGTGCGAATACATGACCGGTGGCCGGGTGGTGGTGCTCGGCGAGATCGGGCGCAATCTCGCGGCCGGTATGTCCGGCGGTATCGCGTACGTGCTCGACATCGACCCGACCCGGGTGAACACCGCGATGGTCGCGCTCGAAACGCCCGACTCGGACGACCTGCAGTGGCTGCGCTCGACGATTGCCCTGCACGTCAAGTGGACCGACTCCTCGGTGGGCGCCTCGATCCTCGCGGACTGGCCGCGCCGGTCCGGTCTGTTCACCAAGGTGATGCCCGTCGACTACAAGCGCGTCCTGCAGGCGACCCGGCTCGCGAAATCGGAAGGCCGCGACGTCGACGCGGCGATCATGGAGGCGGCAAATGGCTGAGCCACAGGGCTTTCTGCGGGTGCACAAGAAGGATGCGCCCAAACGCCCGGTCGCCGAACGTATTCAGGATTGGCGCGAGATCTACCTCCCGATCTCCCCTGCGGAGCGCAATCCGGCGGTTTCCAAGCAGGCGCGACGGTGTATGGACTGCGGAATCCCGTTCTGCCACAGCGGTTCCTCCGGCTGCCCACTGGGCAACCTGATCCCGGAGTGGAACGACCTGGTGCGCCGCGGCAGGTGGGCCGAGGCCGCGGACCGGCTGCACGCGACGAACAACTTTCCCGAGTTCACCGGACGGGTGTGCCCTGCGCCGTGCGAAGCCGCCTGCGTGCTTTCCATCGCGGAGAACGACACCGGCGGCAGCGTCACGATCAAACGGATCGAGCAGACGATCGCCGACAGCGCGTGGGAGACCGGCGCGGTCGGTCCGCGCATCCCGACGATCAGCACGGGCAAGCGGATCGCGGTGGTCGGCTCCGGGCCTGCCGGCCTGGCCGCCGCGCAGCAACTCACCCGCGCCGGGCACGACGTGACCGTGTACGAACGCGACGACCGGCTCGGCGGGTTGCTGCGCTATGGCATTCCGGCTTTCAAGATGGACAAGGGCGTGCTCGATCAGCGCCTGGCGCAGATGCGGGCCGAGGGCACCCATTTCGTGGTCGACTGCGAGGTGGGCGTGGACATCACGGTCGCGCAACTGCGCACGCAGTTCGAGGCCGTCGTCCTCGCCGTCGGCGCACTGCAGGCGCGCGACCAGACCGATGTCGAGGGCCGTGACCTCGATGGCGTGCATCTGGCGATGGAGCACCTCGTGCCCGCGAATAAGGAGAGCGAAGGCGACGGTCCGACGTCGCTGACCGCGCACGGGAAACACGTCGTGATCATCGGCGGCGGTGACACCGGCGCGGACTGCCTCGGCACCGCACACCGCCAGGGCGCCGCCTCGGTGACCCAGCTCGACTACAACCCGGAGCCGCCGTCCGAACGCGACGACGCCATCACCCCGTGGCCGTCCTGGCCGCTGTTGCTGCGCATGTCGCCGGCCCATGCCGAAGGCGGCCGCGTGCGCTATCAGGTGGCGGTACGCCGCTTCATCGGTGACGAGCAGGGCCGGGTGCGCGCGATGGCGCTCGCCGAGGTGGAGGTGCACCGCGACGCCGACGGCCGGCGAACTGTCGTGCCGATCGGTGAAGAGGTGGAGTTGCCTTGCGACCTGGCTCTTTTCGCGATCGGTTTCGAGGGCGTGCAGCCTGGGCGGTTGCTCGACGATCTCGGTATCGAACGCACCGGGCGCGGTGCGCTCGGCTGTGGAGCGGACTGGCAGACCGGGGCCCCCGGCGTGTTCGTGTGCGGCGATGCGCACCGCGGGGCGTCGCTGGTCGTGTGGGCGATCGCGGAGGGTCGGTCGTGCGCGAGTGCCGTCGACGCGTTCCTGATGGGGCAGACCGATCTGCCCGCGCCGGTCCATCCCACTGCGCTGCCGCTGGCAGTGGCCCGGCGGTAACGGTCTACTCCTCCAACCGCGTGGAGAAGGTGTCGGCTACCCACTAGGCTCGACGCGTGACACGACGGACCAAGATTGTCTGCACGCTAGGGCCGGCGACGGCAACCTCCGAGGGAATTCGCGAACTCGTCGAGAGCGGCATGGACGTCGCGCGGCTGAACTTCAGCCATGGCGAGCATGCCGATCACAAGGCCAACTACGACCGGGTTCGCGCCGCCTCGGACACCACGGGACACGCGGTCGGCATTCTCGCCGACCTGCAGGGGCCGAAAATCCGCCTGGGCAAGTTCGCCGAGGGTTCGACGGTGTGGGCCAACGGTGATGAGGTCCGCATCACGGTCGACGACTGCGAAGGCACCCACGACCGGGTCTCGACCACCTACAAGGAGCTCGCCGCGGACGCCAGCGCCGGCGACCGTCTGCTTGTCGACGACGGCAAGGTCGGCCTGCTGGTGGAAGCCATCGAGGGCAACGACGTCGTCTGTCGTGTGACCGAAGGTGGCCCGGTCAGCAACCACAAGGGCCTGTCCATGCCGGGGATGAACGTCTCGGTGCCCGCGCTTTCCGAAAAGGACATCGACGATCTGGAGTTCGCGTTGCGGCTCGGTGTCGACTTCATCGCGCTCTCGTTCGTGCGCTCACCCGCCGACGTCGAACTCGTGCACGACGTGATGGATCGCGTTGGGCGCCGCATTCCGGTGATCGCCAAGCTGGAGAAGCCCGAGGCGATCGACAATCTCGAAGCTGTCGTGCTCGCGTTCGACGCGGTCATGGTCGCGCGCGGCGATCTCGGTGTCGAACTGCCGCTGGAGCAGGTGCCCCTGGTGCAGAAGCGTGCGATCCAGATGGCGCGGGAGAACGCCAAGCCGGTCATCGTGGCGACGCAGATGCTCGAGTCCATGATCGAGAACTCGCGCCCCACCCGCGCGGAGGCCTCCGACGTCGCCAACGCGGTGCTCGACGGCGCGGACGCCGTGATGCTGTCCGGCGAGACGTCGGTGGGCAAGTTCCCGATGGAAACGGTGCGGACCATGGCACGGATCGTGCAGGCCGTCGAAACCGAATCGACCCGCGTGCCGCCGCTGACACACGTGCCGCGCACCAAGCGCGGCGTCATCTCCTACGCTGCACGCGACATCGGCGAGCGGCTCAACGCGAAGGCGCTCGTCGCCTTCACTCAGTCCGGCGACACGTTGCGCCGGCTCGCCCGGTTGCACACACCGCTGCCGCTGCTCGCGTTCACACCGCTTCCCGAGGTGCGCAGCCAACTGGCGCTGACCTGGGGCACCGAGACGTTCCTCGTGCCGCGGGTGGCCTCGACCGACGAGATGATCGGCCAGGTCGACACGGCCATGTTGTCGATGAAGCGCTACTCGAAGGGGGACCTCGTCATCATTGTGGCCGGCTCGCCGCCCGGAACGGTCGGTTCGACCAACCTCATCCACGTGCACCGTATCGGCGAAGAGGACCACTAGTGCCGCAAACCCGAGAGACCGGCTCCGGGAGGCCGGTCAGTCCGGACCTGGAAACGATGCTGTGGCTGCTCGATCTCGAGCAGACCGATGAGAACGTCTTCATCGGGCAGCATCCGAAGCAGGTCGCGAGCCGGACTTTCGGCGGGCAGCTGGTGTCGCAGGCGATGATGGCGGCGGGCCGCACGGTCGGCCCCGGTCGGCCGGTACATGCGATCAACGCGCACTTCATCCGCGGCGGTGACGTCAAGGCGCCGATCGAGTATCGGGTCGACCGGCAGCGCGACGGTCGCGCGTTCGCGAATCGCGTGGTGACCGCCTATCAGGACAACCACGAGTTGTTCACCATGCTCGCGGCGTTCCAGGACTGGACCAAGGGCCTCGAGCATGCCGTCGCGGTCCCCGACGTGCCGTACCCGGACGTGCTGCCCCCGCTCGGCGAGCACTTCATCGGCTACGAGGACCGGCTACAGACGTTCGTGAAAGCCCTCAAACCGATCGACCTGCGCTACGCCAACGACCCGGCCTGGATCATGAAGGGTACGGGGGAGCGGCTCAATCACAACCGGGTCTGGATGCGCGCGGACGGCGATCTCCCCGACGACCCGCTGATTCACGTTGCGACGATGGCCTATTCGTCCGATACGACCGTGCTGGACTCGATCATCACCACGCACGGGCTGTCCTGGGGTCACGACCGCATAGTCGCCGCGACGGTGAATCATTCGATGTGGTTCCATCGCCCGTTCCGGTTCGACGATTGGGCGCTGTACGCGACCGAGTCACCGGTCGCGGCGGGTTCTCGGGGGCTCGCGACCGGGCGCTATTTCTCCCTCGAGGGGGAGCTGCTCGCGACGGTGGTCCAAGAGGGCCTGATCAGGCACTTCCCGCGGAAGAGCTGACGCTCGCACTCTCGCGAGGCGCGCCAACTCCGCTCGGCGCGTTAAGCTTCGCCAACTTTGCTCGGGCGATCGTCGCGCAGATCCGTGGAGGAGACGCATGGAAACAAGTGTCGAATGGGGCACCGAGGTCCTGGATTCGCTGTGGTGGATCGTGCAGGTCTCCGCCGTGACCATCGTGGCCTTCTTCCTCATTTGTGCGGCATTGGCCCGATTCACCAACTGGGGACGTCAGTTCTGGCGGATCAGTGGCGGCTTCTTCCGGGGGCGGGACTCGTGGAAGACGTACGCCTTCATCGTCGTCATCCTGATTTTCACCGTATTCGCGGTTCGGATGAGCGTGCTGTTTTCCTACCAGGGCAACGACATGTTCACAGCGCTGCAGTACGCGGCGCAGGCGCTGCAAGCGGGCGACGGTGGTGCGCTCGACGCGGCGAAGGCCGCGTTCTGGAGCGCAGTGCGAATCTTCGCGATACTGGCGGTCATTCACGTGATTCGTGCACTGCTCGATTACTTCATCGAGCAGGCCTTCGTGATCCGCTGGCGGGTGTGGATGACCGAGCACGTCACCGGTGACTACCTCGCCGGCCGGGCCTACTACCGTGGACGGTTCATCGACAACACGATCGACAACCCGGACCAGCGGATCCAGCAGGACATCACCGACTTCACGCAGACGTCGGTGACGCTGTCGACCGGAGCCGTCAGTGCCGTCGTGTCGATCTGGTCGTTCACCAAGATCCTGTGGGACCTCTCGGGTCCGCTGACTATCTTCGGGGTCGAGTTTCCGCGCGCGATGATGTTCCTCGTCCTCGCCTACGTGCTGGTCACGACGGTCGTCGCGTTCTGGATCGGCCGTCCGCTGATCCGGTTGAACTTCCTCAACGAGCGGTTCAACGCGAACTTCCGCTATGCCTTGGTGCGGCTGCGCGATAGCGCCGAAAATGTCGCGTTCTACCGCGGCGAGAACGCCGAGCGGTCCGGGCTGTTCTCCCGCTTTGCTCAGGTCATCCACAACTACTGGAACATCGTCTACCGGTCGCTGAAGTTCCAGGGCTGGAACCTGGCGGTCAATCAGACGGCTGAGCTGTTCCCGCTGGTGATTCAGGCGCCGCGGTTCTTCGCCGGTGACATCACCCTCGGTGACGTCACCCAGACCTCGACGGCGTTCCGCGCAGTGCACGACTCGCTCTCGTTCTTCCGCGAGTCCTACGACGATTTCGCAGGCTATCGCGCGTCGCTGATCCGGCTGAACGGGCTGATGCAGGCAAGTGAACAGTCGCGGGACCTGCCGAAGATCTCGCGGACGAATCTGGACAATGCGCTCGAGCTCGACGGTATCGACGTGCGCAAGCCGGACGGCGAGGTGCTCATCGACGACCTGAACCTCCGCCTCGAGCCTGGCGACGCGCTGGTGGTGAAGGGCGTGTCGGGCAGCGGCAAGACAACGCTGCTGCGGGCGCTCGCCGAGATGTGGCCCTTCGGTTCGGGCGAAATCCGCCGCCCGGACGGGACGGAGACGCTGTTCCTGTCCCAGATTCCCTACATTCCGCTCGGGGATCTGCGCACCGCCGTGGCGTACCCCGCCAGACCGGAGGATGTCGACGACGAGGTGCTGCGCGAGACCCTGCAGAAAGTGCACCTCGGGCACCTGCAGAGCCGCCTGGACGAGGAACAGGACTGGGCGAAGATCCTCTCCCCGGGCGAGCAGCAACGGGTGGCGTTCGCCCGCATCCTGCTGGTCAAGCCGAAGCTGGTGTTTCTCGACGAGGCCACCTCCGCCGTCGACGAGGGTCTCGAGTACGCGCTGTACTCGCTGATCCGCACCGAGGCCCCCGACACCATGCTGGTCAGCGTGGCGCACCGCAGCACTGTCGATCAGCATCACACCCAGAAGCTCGAACTCGACGGTGATGGCCCCTGGGAGCTCACGCCGGTCGGCTGATCGTTAGCTCCACGTTTCGCGCCCGCGGAGTGAACGGAAGCGTTCACTCCGCTCAACGCAACGAATCTTCCGTTCACGATCCGGTATCGATGCCGATTTCGGCGGACAGCCGTCCGTGGCGAGCGTAGAAACGAGGCATGCAGGATCCCAAGGTGCTGGACACACCCGAGTTGGAACCCACGCTGGCGAACCTCCGCAAGGCGCGCGATGCTGCCTCGGACGAAGGGGCGGGCGGCACCGACGTCCGCGAACTGGACAGAGCCATCGCCGCTGTTGAGATCGAGATTCGTAGGCGGCACGAAGAAGCCGATGGAGCCGACGTGAGCACGGTGATGACCTGATGCGATTGTCTACGCGAAATCAACTGGCGGGAGTCATCGAGGCCGTGGACGTCGGAGCGGTCATGGCTACGGTCAAGGTGCGGCTCGATGGCGGCCAAGTCATCACCGCCTCGATTACCAAGGAAGCCGCCGAGGAACTTGGCCTCGCGCCCGGCCAGGCGGCCACAGCCTTCATCAAATCAACTGAGGTGACCATCGGCGTCGAGTGACGCCAACCTTCGAGAGTTCCGCAAATTCGGAACAAGAAGGCATGTTAGCTCCGTAACTGCTGCGCTAGAGTTCTTTCCATGACGCATGCGCGGAGTTCGGACGTACGCGTGCGAGATGCTGCCGACCTGCTCGGCGTCAGCGACGACACGGTGCGACGCTGGATCGACAGCGGGGCACTGCCGGCAACAAAGGATCCGGCTGGACGGGCGGTCATCGCTGGTGCGGACCTTGCCAAGTTCGCCCGCGAGCATGCGCGCGCCCCCGCCGACCCGACCAGCGTGGAAAGCTCCGCGCGCAACCGACTGGTCGGACTGGTCACCCAGGTCACCTCGGACGCGGTCATGTCCGAGGTCGAGATGCAGTGCGGGCCATTCACTGTGGTGTCCCTGATGAGCACGCGATCGGTGCACGCGCTCGGCATCGAACCGGGCTCGGTCGCGGTTGCGGTCGTCAAGGCGACCAATGTCATCGTCGAAACACCCAAGGAGGCAGGATGATCCGGTCTGTGTATGCGGCCGCAGCACTGGTAGCTGCGGTAGGGCTCGTCGCGGGATGCTCCGACGACGACAGCAGCACTGCGACATCGACGACCACGGCGACGTCCTCGGTCACGGGCGACGTCACTGTCTTCGCGGCGGCCTCGCTGAACAAGTCGTTCACCGAAATCGGCAAGCAGTTCGAGACCGAGTACCCGGGCACTACGGTGAAATTCAACTTCGCCGGATCATCGGATCTTGCCACGCAGATCATTCAGGGCGCACCGGCGGACGTGTTCGCCTCCGCGAACCCGGCAAACATGACCAAGGTCGTGGACGCGGGCGAAGTCCAGGGCGAACCGGAGAACTTCGCATCCAACACGTTGACCATCGTGACCGCCCCGGGTAACCCCAAGGGCATCACGTCGTTCGCGGATCTGACCAAACCGGGCGTCTCCGTCGTGGTGTGCGCCGATCAGGTGCCGTGCGGCGCCGCGACCAAGACTGTCGAGGAGAAGACGGGTGTGACTTTGACTCCGGTGAGTGAGGAGTCGCAAGTCACCGACGTGCTCGGCAAGGTCACCTCCGGCCAGGCCGACGCCGGACTCGTCTACGTGACCGACGCGAAAGGCGCGGGCGACAAGGTCACCCAGGTCGACTTCCCGGAGGCGGCCGAGGCGGTGAACGTCTACCCGATCGCGGTGTTGTCGGATTCGCAGAACTCCGAAGCTGCAAAGGAATTCCTGGAAGCGGTGACCGGGCCCGAAGGTCAGAAGGTGCTCGCGGAAGCGGGCTTCGCCGGACCGTGAGCAGGGCCGGCCTTCGCCGGACTGTGAGCAGGGCCGGCCTTCGCCGGACTGGGAACAAGGCCCGGCACGTCGCGGTCGCCCTGCCTCGATGGGTGTACGTGCCGGCATTGATCGGCTGCACGTTCGTGGTGCTGCCGCTGATCGCGATGCTCGTGGCGACGGACTGGTCGAACTTCCTGCCGCTGATCACGTCCGAGTCGTCGCGGGCCGCGCTGGCGTTGAGCTTGCGCACCTCACTCGCCAGCACGGTCGTGGTCCTCGTGATCGGCGTGCCGATGGCGCTGGTGTTCGCTCGATCGCGCCTGCCGGGACTGTCGGTGCTGCGCTCGCTGGTCCTCCTGCCGCTCGTGCTGCCGCCGGTGGTCGGGGGTATCGCGCTGCTGTACACGTTCGGCCGAAAAGGTTTGCTGGGTGAAACATTCGAGGTGCTCGGAATCCAGATCGCCTTCACCACCACGGCTGTCGTCATCGCACAGACGTTCGTTGCCCTGCCATTTCTGGTGATCAGCCTCGAGGGCGCGCTGCGGACCGCGGGTGAGCGGTACGAGGCGGTGGCGGCGACACTCGGGGCGCGACCGACTACGGTGCTCCGGCGGGTGACGATCCCCCTTGTGCTTCCCGGTCTCGTATCCGGAGCGGTGCTGGCGTTCGCGCGTGCGCTCGGCGAATTCGGCGCGACGTTGACTTTCGCCGGGTCGCTGCAGGGGGTGACACGGACGTTGCCGCTGGAGATCTATCTGCAGCGGGAGGTCGATCCCGACGCCGCGGTGGCACTGTCGCTATTGCTTGTCGTGGTGGCGGCCCTGGTTGTGCTGGCCGCGCGCGGCCGGGCCATTGGGGGTGCGCCGTGAGCACGCTGGCGATCAAGGCGGTGTCGCGGGAACGCGACGTGACCATGGACCTGACCGTCGAGCCGGGCGAGGTGGTCGCGGTACTGGGCCCGAACGGTGCGGGAAAATCGACACTGCTGGCGATGGTCTCGGGCCTGCTGCGCCCGGACGAAGGGACGGTGACGCTCGGCGATCGGCTGCTCTCCGATGCTGCGACCGGGGTGTTCGTGCCTGCACATCGCCGACGCGTCGCGTTGCTGGCACAGCAGGCGCTGCTGTTCCCACATCTGAGCGTCGAGTCGAACGTCGGGTTCGGTCCGCGCAGTCGGGGGGCGGGCAGGGCGCAGGCGCGGGCGGAGGCGCGGACCTGGCTGCGTGCTGTCGACGCCGAGCATCTTGCCGATCGGCGGCCGTCGCAACTGTCCGGCGGGCAGGCACAGCGCATCGCCATCGCCCGCGCGCTGGCCTGCGATCCCGAGTTGCTGCTGCTGGACGAGCCGATGTCGGCGCTCGATGTGAGCGCTACGCCGCAGGTGCGGCGGCTGTTGCGCGAGATCCTTCGCGAACGCCGGCGGTCAGCACTGTTGGTGACCCACGATCTGCTCGATGCGCTCGCGCTCGCCGATACCGCGGTCGTGATCGAGGACGGCCGCGTCGTCGAACGTGGTGACGTACGTCGGGTGCTCACCGCCCCGCAAAGCCGCTTCGGTGCACGCATCGCGGGCGTGAACGTCATCGGCGGAACGGTCCGCCGAACCGAGGTGCTCGAAACATCTTGGGGTAGTGAGATTTACGGCCTTGCAGAGGATCCGGTGTCGGGCCCCGCAGTGGCGGTGTTCGCGCCGTCCGCAGTGGCGGTGCACGGCGAGCCGCCGCACGGCAGCCCCCGCAATGTATTGGCAGTGACAATCGCCACCATCGACGTGCACGGCCACAGTGTGCGGCTGACGGGCGCGGACAATCCGGATGGTTCCACGGGATTGGCCGCCGAGATCACTCCCGCCGCGCTCGCCGACCTGGACCTGGTCCCGGGACAGCAGGCGTACTTCGCGGTGAAGGCCCAGGAGGTCCGGATTCATCCCGCGACCTGATCAGTGTGCGTCTGCCGACTCGGTAACCAGTGCAGCGAGCCGGGGAACTACGACATCGCGCCAGCCCGGACCCATCCGGTCGAACGCGTCGCGCGAGCGGTGATCGCTCAGGTCGAAGCCGGAGTGGTCGAGGAACAGCCGCGTGCCGGTGCCCTCGGCGACGAGCCGCCAGCTGATCGTCCAGTTGCCGTTGAACGTGTAGGCGAAGCGCTCGTAGGGCTGCGACACGGTCACCTCGCATGCGACGGATCCCCAGCCCGGCATCTCCAGGTGGAATCGGTGCCCCAGATCGGCGGCGATGTCACCGGGCGCCCACCACTGCTCGTGCAATTCCGGCGTGGTCAGTGCGCGCCACACTTTTTCCGGTATAGCCGCGATGAACTGGTCGACCTCGATGGTCGCGATTTCAAGTTCGGTCATCTTGTTCCTCCACGAGATCGGCAAGTGAGCGCAAACGGGTGCGCCAGTAGCGTTCGAACGGATGCAGCCAGTCCTCCACCGCTGCGAGGGGTTCCGCGGTGAGGTGGTAGTTCCGGTGCCGGCCGACGGCTTCGTCGCGAACCAGCCCGGCGCGGCGCAGCAACTGCAGGTGCTCGGCGATCGCCGGGCGGCTGAGCTCGAACCGGCCCGCGAGTTCACCCGCACTGTGCGGACGGTCGGCGAGCAGTTCGAGCAGTCTGCGGCGAACCGGGTTGGCCAACGCGAGGAAGACGTCGTCGTTCGGCACCGGACGAGGTTATGTCGGGAGATTCCGACATGTCAAGAATTTCCGACACGTCGTCGGCCACGCGCCGCGGCGGTGGGCACGATGGGTGGATAAGAATTTGGTGCCGAGTGTGGGACTCGAACCCACACGTCCTTTCGGACAATGGTTTTTGAGACCATCGCGTCTGCCTGTTCCGCCAACTCGGCGCACCGGTCGCACAGTCTAACGGGTGCCCGGAGTGGGTACGCCGCAGGCCCGAGTTCGACAATCGGTATCGGCGCGGCACCGGTACCCTGCTGCGTATCACCTCGCGGTGGTACCGGGATGGACGAGCGGAGGGGTTGAGGACGATGACTGATGCTGGAGGGGGTACCGGTCCACGTCGTGTCGTGGTTGCCGAGGACGAGACGCTGATCCGGCTCGATCTCGTGGAGATGCTGTCCGAGGAAGGCTACGAAGTCGTCGGTGAGGCCGGCGACGGCCAGACGGCGGTCGATCTCGCGATCGAGCACAAGCCGGATCTCGTCATCATGGATGTGAAGATGCCGCGCCGGGACGGTATCGACGCCGCGGCCGAGATCGCATCGAAGCGCGTCGCCCCCGTCGTGATTCTGACCGCGTTCAGTCAGCGCGATCTGGTGGAGCGGGCGCGGGACGCGGGCGCGATGGCCTATCTGGTCAAGCCATTCACCAAATCGGATCTGGTGCCTGCGATCGAGCTCGCTGCGAGCCGGTTCGCCGAAATTTCTTCGCTGGAGAGCGAGGTTGCCAACCTCGCGGACCGGCTGGAGACGCGCAAACTGGTCGAGCGGGCCAAGGGCGTGCTCATGCAGACCCAGGGCCTGTCCGAACCCCAGGCGTTCAAGTGGATTCAACGCACCGCGATGGACCGCCGCACCACGATGAAGGCCGTCGCCGAAGTCGTTCTGGAGAACCTCACGCCGCAGTGAAATCACAGGGCGGCTACGCGGGCTCCGTGCCATGTGAACCGCAGGTGGCGGGGTGCCCTGCGCGCGACGCGTGCAAGTCACCGGCGCTCAATGTGATGCATAGGTGCCGAGACGACGTTATGTTCTCCTCGGGCTGGCATAGTCGGCCCCTCCGGCCAGCCGGGGCAGCGAAGACTTCGGAGGTGGCACGTGCATCGTCGTGGTGCTAAAGGTGCGCTGATCGTCGCAGCGGCGGCGGCGCTCGTGTTGACGGGATGTAGCGACAAATCGAGCGACGAGAGTTCGTCGGAGTCCACCGGCACGGGCGGTGCGGCGTCCGGCAGTCTCAGCATTCAGCCGCTCCTCCAGGTCGACACCGAGGGCAAGGAAGTGCCGAAGGCGGATGCATCCGCCGCGGCCGACCCGGCGGGGGACGGCTCGGCGACCTGCGCGCCGGTGAAGATCGCGATGGCCGGCGCGCTCACCGGCCCGGACGCGGCGCTCGGTATCAACATCATCAACGGTGTGAAGCTGTCGCTCGACCAGCACAACAAGGCAAATCCGGGATGCCAGGTCGGGCTCGCCCAGTTCGACACCGAGGGCGATCCACAGAAGGCCACCCAGGTCATCCCGCAGGTCATCAATGATCCCACCGTGGTCGGCCTGGTCGGTCCCGCCTTCTCCGGTGAGACGAAGGCGACCGGGCAGATCCTCAGCGATGCCGGACTTGCGTCGCTGACCGCGTCGGCGACGAATGCGACGTTGACCCAGAATGGCTGGCAGACGTTCTTCCGCGGTTTGGCGAACGACGATATCCAGGGCCCGGCGGTGGCGAAGTACATGACCGGCACCGCGGGCTACCAGAAGGTGTGCGTGGTCGCGGACAACACCGACTACGGCGTTGGTCTGGCCAAGAGCATCACCGAGGGGCTCGGGGACGCCGCAGACGAGAGTTGCTCGGCGAGCGTGAAGAAGGGCGACAAGGACTTCTCGGCCACGATCACGAAGATCCAGTCGGCGAGCCCCGACGCAATCTTCTACTCGGGCTACTACTCCGAGGCCGCGCCGCTCGCCCAGCAGCTGAAGTCGGCGGGCGTGGACGCCACGTTCGTCTCCGCGGACGGCACCAACGACCCGCAGTTCGTCTCGCAAGCCGGTGATGCATCCAAGGGTGCGATCCTGTCCTGCCCGTGTGGTCCGGCCCCCGACGAGTTCAAGGCGGATTACACCGCTCTCAACAGTCAGGAACCGGGCGTCTACTCCGTGGAGGCCTACGACCTCACCACGATCCTGTTGCAGGGCATCGATTCGGGCAAGGTCACTCGTCCGGAACTGGTCGACTACGTCCGCAACTACGATGGGCCCGGCCTGGCTCGCCAGTACAAGTGGAATGCCAACGGCGAGTTGGCCTCCGCGCTGATCTGGATCTACGAGGTCAAGTAGTTCGACACGACGGCACGCACGTGCACCGGGCGACCGGTGCGCGTGCGTGCCGTCCACTATCGATGAGGGCGTGGGTATTGCGATGATTTCGGTACCGATATGAGCGCGGTGCTTGCCGCGGGCACTGCGACCGTCGAGATGGCCGGATCGATCGACTTCAACGTTTCCGGAGTGATCGACAACTTCTGGCAGCTCACCATCGATGGCCTGTCCTACGGTTCGATCTATGCGCTGGTGGCGGTCGGCTACACGTTGGTTTACGGCGTGCTGCGGCTGATCAACTTCGCGCACTCGGAAATCTTCATGCTCGGCATGTTCGGCCAGTACGTCGGGCTGCAGCTACTCGGCTTCGCGCCGAGCGGCAACACCTACAACGAGGGCGTGGTCACGACCGTCGTATTCCTCGGGCTGGCAATGCTTTTCGGCATGGCAACCTCGGGTGCCGCGGCCGTCGGCCTCGAACGCGTCGCGTACCGGCCGTTGCGCAAGCGTGGCGCCAAGCCGCTCATCTTCCTGATCACCGCGATCGGCATGTCCTTCGTGTTGCAGGAGTTCGTGCATTTCGTGCTGCCGAAGTTCGTCGACGGGCTCGGTGGCACGAACGCTCAGCAGCCGATCAAACTCGTCGACCCGAAGGTGGAATTCACCATCTTCGGCGCACCGGTGACGAACGTGACGATCGTGATCATCGTGTCGGCCGTCGTCCTCGCCGCGGCGACCGAGATCATCATCAACCGCACCAAGTTCGGCCGCGGCATCCGCGCGGTCGCGCAGGATCCGAATACCGCGACGCTGATGGGTGTTTCGCGCGAACGGGTCATCATGCTCACCTTCCTCATCGGCGGCGTCCTCGCCGGTGCCGCGGCCACCCTGTACACACTGAAGATCCCGTCCGGGATCATCTTCTCCGGCGGTTTCATCCTCGGCATCAAGGCGTTCAGCGCCGCGGTGCTCGGCGGTATCGGCAACCTGCGCGGCGCCTTGCTCGGCGGTCTGATCCTCGGCGTGGTCGAGAACTACGGGCAGATCCTGTTCGGCACCGAGTGGCGCGACGTCGTCGCGTTCGTCCTGTTGGTGTTGGTGCTGATGTTCCGGCCGACCGGGATTCTCGGCGAGAGTCTGGGGAAGGCGCGGGTATGACCACTGCGACGAACGTCCCGGTGAGCCCGGAACGGCCGAGGGCCGGCCTCGGCGATTCGATCCGAAGCTGGTGGGACGCCCTGGCCCGGCCGATGCAATGGCTGGTCGGTGTGCCGCTGCTCGTCCTGCTGGCGTTGCTGCCGGTGTTCCCGCCCCCGTTCATCAACACCCCCTCGACCAGTTTCGGCGGGGTGATGGCGCAGTTCGCGATGTACGCCCTGATCGCCATCGGCCTGAATGTGGTGGTCGGCCAGGCAGGGCTGCTCGACCTCGGTTACGTCGGCTTCTATGCCGTAGGCGCGTACACCGTGGCTCTGCTCACCAGTCCGGACAGTCCGTGGAACCAGACCGACGGTGGATGGCTCAGCGAGGATTGGGCGTGGCTGGCCTGTCTGCCCCTCGCGGTGGCCGTGACGGCAGTCTCCGGGCTGCTGCTCGGCACGCCGACGCTGCGGCTGCGCGGTGACTACCTGGCCATCGTCACCCTCGGGTTCGGTGAGATCGTCCGTTTGCTGGCCGACAACCTCACCGAAGTGACCAATGGCAGTCTCGGACTTTCGCAGATCGCCTACCCGCGCGTCGGCGAATCCGAGGAGCACCCACAGGGTGTGTTCTCGGCCGGAAACGTGGGCGACACGCTGAATTCCGGTGTGTGGTGGTACTGGCTGGGCATGATCCTGGTGATCATCGTCCTGCTCGTGGTAGGCAACCTCGAGCGCAGCCGCGTCGGACGCTCGTGGGTGGCGATCCGGGAGGACGAGGACGCCGCCGAGATCATGGGCGTTCCGACGTTTCGGTTCAAGCTGTGGGCCTTCACGATCGGCGCCGCCGTCGGTGGCATGTCCGGTGCGCTCTACGCCGGGCAGGTGCAGTTCATCAACCCGACCGGGTTCAACATCATCAACTCGATGCTGTTCCTGTGCGCCGTGGTGATCGGCGGGCAGGGCAACAAGCTCGGCGTCATCGTCGGTGCGTTCATCATTGTGTATCTGCCGAATCGGTTGATGTCGGTGCAGTTGGTCACCGACGAGACCACCGGCTACGTGATCCTCGGCGTGCTCGCACTGGTATTCGTGGGGCTCTCCGTCGCCTGGCGGCTGTGGTTGCACGAGCAGGCGCCGTGGGTGCGCCGGGTGTTCATCACCGTCACGGTGCTGCTGGGCATCTACGCGCTCCTGCTCCTGGGCAGCGTGCTGTTGTTCCGGCCGGGTGGCGCCCAGACCCTCGGCGACCTCAAATACCTGTACTTCGGTCTTGCCCTCGTGGTGATGATGATTCTGCGCCCGCAGGGGCTGTTCCCGGCCCGGCAGAAGCTGCTCGCCTACGGCAGGCAGGTCTACCAGGCGGTGCGCCGGCCGACGCAGGCATCGCCGACCGAGCAGGCGGAGGTCGCGCGATGACGATTCCCGGTCCCGGCGACGCCATGTTCGACAACGAGGACATGGCCGTCGACGCTGCTCCGGCGAAGGTGGAGGAAAGTGCCGGCATCGTCGACGTTGCGGCGATCGACCCGTCTCTCGCCGATCCCGACGCCGTCGCGGAGGTGGTCGCGCCGACCCGCACCATCGAGACCGAGGTCGGCGAGGCGCTGCTGCGCACCGACGGGCTGACCGTGCAGTTCGGCGGCCTGACCGCGCTCGACGACGTCAGTTTCGAGATCCGCCGCGGCGAGATCCTCGGCCTGATCGGCCCCAACGGAGCGGGAAAGACGACGTGCTTCAACGCGATCACCGGGGTGTATCGCCCGTCCTCGGGCACGGTGTACTTCGACGGCGCCCCGCTCACCAAAACCAAGCGCAGCGCGATCACCCGGCTCGGCATCGCACGCACCTTCCAGAACATCCGGCTCTTCGGTGAGATGACGGCGCTGGAGAATGTCGTGGTCGGCACCGACGCGCGACACCGCACCTCGGTGCCCGGCGCGATCTTCCGCACCCGCCGGCATCGGCGCGAGGAGCACGATGCGGTCGAGCGCGGCATGGCGCTGCTGGAATTCGTCGGCATCGCACCCCGCGCGGTGGAGAAGGCGCGCAATCTCTCCTACGGCGATCAGCGCCGGCTCGAGATCGCCCGTGCGCTGGCGACCGAACCGAAATTGCTCTGCCTCGATGAGCCGGCGGCCGGGTTCAACCCGAGCGAGAAGTCGGCATTGATGGATCTGATCCGCAAGATCCGCGACGACGGGTTCACCGTGTTGCTGATCGAACACGACATGCGTCTGGTCATGGGCGTCACGGACCGGATCGTGGTGCTCGAATTCGGTCGCAAGATCGCCGACGACCTGCCTGCCGCGATCCGGGAGAACCCCGCCGTGATCGCCGCCTACCTGGGTGTCCCGGACGAGGAAGGAACCGACGATGGCGAGGCATAGGGCCGACGCGAGCGGTCCGTTGCTCGAGGTGACCGACATGGTGGTCAACTACGGCCGGATCGAGGCGCTGCACGGCGTTTCGCTCCGTGTCGACCACGGCGAGCTCGTGACCCTGCTCGGCGCGAACGGGGCGGGCAAGTCGACCACGATGCGCGCGCTGTCCGGGCTGCTCCCGCTGCGCGGCGGCAAAATCGTCTTCGACGGCCGCGACATCACCCACGTCAAAGCCCACGAGCGCGTGACCGCGGGCATCGTGCAGGCCCCGGAAGGGCGCGGCGTGTTCCCGGGCATGAGCGTCCAGGAGAACCTGGACATGGGCCATTACGCGCGCAAATTCGAGTCGAAGGCCGCCTACGCCGAGCGGCTGGACTGGGTTTTCGAGCTCTTCCCGCGGCTGAAGGAACGACGCACCCAGGTCGGTGGCACGCTGTCCGGCGGCGAGCAGCAGATGGTCGCCATCGGTCGTTCGCTGATGGCCCGACCCAAGCTGCTGCTGCTCGATGAGCCGTCGATGGGGTTGGCGCCCATGATTATTCAGCAGATCTTTCGAATCATCGGCGAGATCAACAAGCAGGGCACGACGATCCTGCTGGTCGAGCAGAACGCGCAGCAGGCCCTCTCGCGCACCGATCGCGCCTACATCCTGGAGACGGGCGAGATCACCACCACCGGCACGGGAAAGGAACTGCTCGCCGATCCGGCCGTGAAGGCGGCCTACCTCGGCGTCGGCTAAAGGCAGTGCCGGCAAGCCGCGGCGCGGCAGGCCCGCTACGATGCGCCGATGTTGTTGCTGCTCACGCGTTTCGCGGCCGGGATGCGTCGGGTCTTCGCCGAGTGGTCGGTTCCGCTCTACATCGCCGCCTTCGTCTTCCTGACCAGTTGGCTGGCGATGTGGGTCGCCGAGCCGCACAGCGAGATCGTCGCGCCCGCGAATTTTCCCTGGTATTTCATCGTGACCGCGACAACGGTCGGCTACGGCGACTTCTTCCCCGAGACGGTGGCGGGCCATGTGGTCGGGGCCTACGTCATCGTCGGCGGCATTGTCGCCTTGACGATGTTGTTCACCCATCTGGTCGACAAGATTTCCACCGCGAGGGGACGACGCATGCGTGGTTTGGCCGCACTCGAGATCGATGATCACATCGTGCTGCTCGGCTATTCGGCCGGGCGCACGGAACGGCTCGTCGGAGAGCTGACGCAGGAGCCGACCGCACGGGTCGTGTTGTGCGCCTGGGACACCGTGGCGGAGCATCCGATGCCGGACGCGGACCGGGTGCAGTTCGTGCGCGGTGACCTGACAGACGAGTCGGTGCTGGTGCGGGCCTGCGTGGACCGCGCCGCGATCATCCTCATCGACGGCCGCGACGACAACGAGACGCTCGCGGTCGCGGTCGCTGTTGCGCATGCCAGCCGCTCCGGCGACGCGGGACCGACGGCGAATCGGGTGCACCTGATCGCCGCGCTGCGGGACATGTCGAGAGCGAGCCAGTTCCGCTACGTCAGTTCGCGAATTCAGTGCGTGCAGTGGCATGTGCCGAATTTGTTGGTCGAGGAGGCGCACGACCCGGGTATCACGCAGGTCTATGCGGAATTGATGACGGCGGGCGGCACCGGCGCCAGCACGTACTCGCTGCGTTTGAGTCGCGACCACACCGATTTCGGCGCCGTGCAGGTCGAGCTCGGCCGGCGCTTCGCCGCGGTCGCGGTAGCGGTCCGCCGCGACGGCGTGATGGTGGTGAACCCGCCGTGGGACGGCACGGCCACCGCGGGCACCACCGTCTACTACGTTGCGGCGAGCAGGCTGGCCCCCGCGGCGCTGTAATCACCGCGGCGCTGTAATCACGCAGGGCTGTAGTCACACAGGGCTGTCCGCAACACAGGTGCGACCGATTCCCGTCGGTGCCGCTGCCTAGACTCGTGGGCGTGAGTCCCGCGAGCACCGTTTCCCAGGCCGAGAACGAGTCCACCGACGCCGCGCAGCGTCCGACACTGATGCTGCTCGACGGGCATTCGCTCGCGTTCCGCGCGTTCTTCGCGTTACCAGCGGAGAACTTCAAGACGGTCTCGGGGCAGACCACGAATGCCGTGTACGGCTTCACCTCGATGCTGATCAACCTGCTGCGCGACGAGCAGCCGACGCATATCGCCGCAGCGTTCGATGTCTCCCGGCAGACTTTCCGAGCGGAGGCCTTCGCCGATTACAAGGCCAACCGTTCCAGCCCGCCGGACGAGTTCCGCGGCCAGGTCGACATCACCAAGGACGTGCTGGGCGCGATGGGCATCCCGGTGATGGCGGAGGCCGGTTTCGAGGCCGACGACATCATCGCCACGATCACCACCCAGGCCGTCCCACTCGGCTATCGCGTGCTGATCGTGACCGGTGACCGGGACGCCATCCAGCTGGTCAACGACAACGTCACGGTGCTCTATCCGCGCAAGGGCGTCTCGGACATGTGGCGGTTCACTCCGGACACGGTGCTGGAGAAGTACGGCCTGACCCCGACCCAGTACCCGGACTACGCGGCGTTGCGCGGTGACCCGAGCGACAACCTGCCCGGTATCCCCGGTGTGGGGGAGAAGACCGCCGCCAAGTGGATTCGTGAGTACGGCGATCTCAGCAGCCTCGTCGACCGGGTCGACGAGGTGCGCGGCAAGGTGGGCGACGCCTTGCGCGCGAACCTGTCCAGTGTGTTGCTGAACCGGCAGCTCACCGAGATGGTGCGCGATGTCGCGCTGCCTTACACCCCACCCCAGCTCGAGCACGCCGGTTGGGACCGGGAGAAGATCCATCAGCTCTTCGACGACCTCGAATTCCGCGTGCTGCGCGACCGCCTGTTCGAGACTCTGACGTCAGCGGAGCCGGAGGCCGACGAGGGATTCGAGATCAGCGGGGGCGCGATCGCCCCGGGCGAGGTCGGCGCGTGGCTCGCGGACCATGCGAACACCGGTGCACGGCATGGTATTTCGATCGTCGGCACCGGCACCCCGTTCGGCGGCGACGTGACGGCGCTGGCCATCGCCGCGTCCGGTGGTGAGGGCGGCTACCTCGAGGTCGCCTCGCTCACCCCGGACGACGAGAAGGCGCTCGGGCTGTGGCTTGCCGATGCCGGGCAGCCGAAAGCGGTCCACGAAGCCAAGTTCGCGATGCACGCGTTGCGTGGTCGCGGCTGGATCCTCGACGGACTGAGCAGCGACACCGCGCTTGCCGCGTACCTGGTTCGGCCGGGCCAGCGCACGTTCAATCTCGATGATCTGTCGTTGCGCTACCTGAAACGCGAACTGCGCGTGGACAAGCCGGATTCCGGACAGATGTCGCTGCTCGACGACGAGGATCAGCTGCACACCGAGACCGCCGAAACCGAGATCCTGCGCGCGCAGGCGGTGCTCGACCTCGCGGCCGCGATGGACACCGAACTGGCGCAGATCGAGTCGACGCCGCTGCTCGCCGAGATGGAGCTGCCGTTGCTGACCGTGCTGGCGAAGCTGGAGGAATCCGGTATCGCGATGGATCTCGACCATCTGCACGACCTGCAGAGCGGGTTCGCCGCCCAGGTGGCCGAGGCGGCGAACGCGGCCTACGAGGTGATCGGCAAGCAGATCAACCTCGGCTCGCCCAAGCAACTGCAAGTGGTGCTCTTCGACGAGCTCGAGATGCCGAAGACCAAGCGCACCAAGACCGGGTACACCACGGATGCGGACGCGCTGCAGACGTTGTTCGAGAAGACGCAGCATCCGTTCCTCGAACATCTGCTCGCGCACCGCGACGCCACCCGCTTGAAGGTCACCGTCGACGGACTGCTCAAGTCGATCGCCGACGACGGCCGGATCCACACCACGTTCAATCAGACCATCGCGGCGACCGGCCGGCTGTCCTCGACCGAGCCGAACTTGCAGAACATCCCGATCCGCACCGATGCAGGCCGGCGCATCCGGCTGGGGTTCGTCGTCGGCGGTGGTGTCGACGGAGCGGGCTTCGACACGCTGATGACGGCCGACTACAGCCAGATCGAGATGCGCATCATGGCGCACGTGTCGGGCGACGAGGGGTTGATCGAGGCATTCAACTCGGGCGAGGATCTGCACACCTTCGTCGCCTCGAAGGCCTTCGGCATCCCGATCTCGGAGGTGACACCCGAACTGCGTCGCCGGGTCAAGGCGATGTCGTACGGCCTTGCCTACGGTCTGAGCGCCTACGGGTTGTCCGCGCAGTTGCGGATCAGCACCGACGAGGCCAAGGAGCAGATGGAGACCTACTTCGCCCGGTTCGGTGGCGTGCGGGACTATCTGCACGAGGTGGTCGAGCAGGCCCGCAAGACCGGTTACACCGAGACGCTCTTCGGGCGCCGTCGTTATCTGCCCGATCTGGACTCCAGCAACCGGGTCCGGCGCGAGACCGCCGAGCGTGCGGCATTGAACGCGCCGATCCAGGGCACCGCGGCCGACATCATCAAGGTCGCGATGATCAACGTTGCCAACGCGATCACCGAGGCCGGACTGCAGTCGCGCATGCTGCTGCAGATCCACGACGAGTTGTTGTTCGAGGTGGTAGAAACCGAGCGCGAGGTGATCGAACGGCTCGTTCGCGACGAAATGGGCTCGGCGATCGAAATGTCGGTGCCGCTGGATGTTTCGGTCGGCTTCGGAAAGAACTGGGACTCCGCGGCCCATTAGGCGCCTGCGGAGTCCCGAGGTCCAAGCCGCTTACTCGGGCGGTGCGCCCATGTCGGCGGCGCTCCACATCGCGCGCACCTCGACGTCGCCCTCCCACTCGGGCCAATGCCGCTTGTGCAGGTCGAGCAGCCATTGCGCTTGCTCGATGGCCTCGTCGAGGGAGTCGAGGTTCAGGATCGCGTAGCCGCCGGCGATTTCCTTCGCCTCGGTGTAGGGGCCGTCGAGGACGGTGATCTTTCCGCCTCTCGAACTCAACTTGGCGCCGCCCTCGGCGAGCGTGCTCAGCCCACCGGTGTCGAGTATGGTGCCGTTGGCGAATGCTTCCTGGCCCGACTGCGCCATCTCCTCCATCAGCCCCGCGGGCGGCTGTCCGAAATCCTTCGTGGCGCGCACCCAGCTCATGTACTTCATGTCGATCTCCTTCACCATTCGAGCGGTCGGATCGGACATCTCGTCCTCAGTACCGCGTCGAATGATTCAGGACCGAATCGACATGCGCATGCGAAGTTTCTTTATTCGGCGCCCTGCTGCGCGATCTGCTGGCGCACGTCGTCCATGTCCAGCCCCTTGATCTGGGTCACCAGATCCTCGAGCGACGCGGGCGGCAGCGCGCCGGGTTGTGCGAACACCAGCACACCCTCGCGAAACGCCATGATGGTCGGGATCGAGCGGATGTTGGCGGCGGATGCGAGGCCCTGCTCGGCTTCGGTGTCGACCTTGCCGTGCACGACGTCGGGGTGGGTCTCCGAAGATGCCTCGAAGGTCGGCGCGAAGCTCTTGCACGGACCGCACCAGGAGGCCCAGAAGTCCACCAGCACGATGTCGTTGCCGGTGACGACCTCATCGAAGTTCTGCTGGGTCAGGGTCTGGGTGGCCATGGTTTCCTCTCGTTGGAAGTTCACGACGTGCAACACGACACCCTGCGGGAATCTTCCCGGCAGAACTCGTCACACGATCCGCCATTCGCGGCGTTCGGCGCCGTCCCAGCGGCGCACCCCCTCGACGGTACCTGCGATCTCGGGTTCGTCGAGAACGGCGCTCAGCGCATCACCGAGGCGGTCCCGCGGGATTCGCCTGGCCAGCGTGATGTGTGGCGTCCATTCCCCTGGACCCGTGTGCGCGGGGATGCCCGGGCACTCGGCGACGATGCCGGCCACCGTGCGATGCAGCGCCAGCAGCGGTTCGGACGGGACCACCAGGCGCACGAGGATCGCCTGCCTGTGGCCGAACACGAGCAACCCACCGACCCGGATGGGGAGCGGGGTGAACTCGATCGCGGCGAGCCGCCGATCGATTCGCGGCCAGATTTCGCTCGCCACCGCGACCGTGATGTGCGGCCGGTTCGACTCCGCGTGGACTCCGGCCTGACTGCGCACACCGGCATCCGCGATCAGCCGCCACTGCCGGCGCAGCAGCTCGTCGGTGCGGCGATCCAGGAGCAGTTCCACCGACTGGACCATGATCGGCAATGATGGCGGCATGGACGCGGTGCAGGCAATCCCCGCCACGTTGCGGCTCGGCCTCATCGAGGGCGACGGCATCGGTCACGAGATCGTTCCGGCGACGCAGCGGGTGGTCGATGAGGCGTTGGCCGTGGTCGGCGCAGCGGTGCAGTGGGTTCCGCTGCTGATGGGCCTGCGCGCGATCGGCGAGCACGGTGACCCGCTGCCGGAGCAGACCTTTGCCGCTCTCGACGAACTCGACGGCTGGATTCTCGGCCCGCACGACAACGTCGCCTACCCGCCGCAGCATCGTTCGGGTCCACCGCCGGGCGGCGCAATTCGCAAGCGCTTCGGCCTTTTTGCGAACATCCGTCCCGCGAGGGCGTTCTCCGGGGTGCGCACGAGGTCGCCGGAGATGGACGTGGTGATCGTGCGGGAGAACAGCGAGGGCTTCTACGCGGACCGCAACATGTTCGCCGGCGCAGGCGAATTCGCGGCGACACCGGATGTGGCGCTGTCGGTGGGGCTGATCACCAGGGCGGCGTCCGAGCGGATCGCCCGGCAGGCCTTCGAACTCGCCAGGGAGCGGCGCGCGCACGTGACGATCGTGCACAAGGCGAACGTGCTGCCACTGACGATGGGGCTGTTCCTGCAATCCTGCCGGGACGTCGGAGCCGAGTTCCCCGACGTGCGCATCACCCACGAGCACGTGGACGCCGCGGCTGCCCACCTGGTGCGCGATGCCACCGACTACGACGTCATCGTGACCGAGAACCTGTTCGGCGACATTCTCTCCGATTTGGCCGGCGAACTGAGCGGCTCGCTCGGGATCGCGGCGTCGATCAACTGCTCGCTCACCAAGGCGATGGCGCAGGCGGCGCATGGTGCCGCGCCCGACATCGCGGGCCACAACCGGGCCAATCCTGCCGCGCTGTTTCTTTCCGCGGCAATGCTGTTGCGCTGGCTGGGGCGTCGGAACGGGCGTACCGAATGGTCGGGCGCGGGGGCGCGGATCGAGCACGCCGTCGAGACGAGCTTCGAGTCGGGCGTCGCGACCGCAGACCTGGGCGGGCTTGCCTCGACGAGCGAGTTCACCGAGCATGTCCTCGCGCGTGTGCACCGCAGATAACGCCGGGGGCCCATACCTCGGGCGACGGACTCAGCCTTCGTCGATATCGGCCCGACGTCCCCGGCAACCGATTAACGTTCCGTTACGACGTCAGCGGTGCGTGTTTGCCTGGCATACATTCGGGCAGGCGATCCACTGTCGATCGTTCTGCTGGGTATAGGTCAGGAGGAGCAATGTCTCATCGTTCGACGTTCGCCCGCGGGGGATTTGCGCCGGTACTGTGCATCGCGGTGGGTGCTCTCGTGTTCGCCGGTTGCACGGATAACAGCACCGACGAGTCGTCGTCATCGGGTGCCAGCGCGACCGTTCAAATCAACGTGGTGCGGGTCGACGAGATCGCCCAAACCGTGCCCGAAAAAATTCGGGCCGCCAAGAAGTTGGTTGTCGGCGTCAACGTGCCGTACGCGCCGAACGAGTACAAGGACGACTCCGGCAAAATCGTCGGCTTCGACGTGGACCTGATGAATGCTGTCGCGCAGGTCCTCGATGTCACGCCGGTCTATACCGAGTCCGACTTCGACAAGATCATTCCGGCAATCCAGGCCGGCACCTACGACATGGGCATGTCGTCGTTCACCGATTCGAAGGAACGCGAGCAGACCGTCGACTTCACGACCTACTTCAACGCCGGTGTGCAGTGGGCGCAGCAGACCGGGAAACCGGTAGACCCGAACAATGCCTGTGGCAAGCGCGTTGCCGTCCAGTCGACCACCGTCGAGGACACCGACGACGTGCCCACAAAGAGCGCCGCCTGCTTGGCAGCGGGCAAGCCGCCCATCGACAAGGTGAAATTCGATCGGCAGGACGACGCGACCACAGCACTGGTGCTGGGCAAGGTCGATGCGATGTCGGCGGATTCGCCGGTGACGGCGTATGGCATCAAGCAGAGCGGCGGCAAGATCGAGCCCGCCGGCGAGGTCTTCGATTCGGCGCCCTATGGGTGGCCGGTCGCCAAGGGTTCGCCGTTGGCGGAGGTCCTGAAACTGGCCGTGCAGCACCTCATCGACGACGGCACGTACCAGAAGATCGCCGAGAATTGGGGCGTCCAGAACGGCACGATCCAGCAATCGGTGGTCAACGGCGCGGTGAACTGAGGCGTCACGCCAATATCCCTACGGCCGAACAGGAGTGGCGGTGTCGCAGACACTCGATCCGGCGACCGAAGGCGAGGCGATCGAGGCGGTTCCGCTGAGACATCCGGTTCGCTGGATATCCGCGGCCATCGTGATCGCGCTCGTTGTGTTGTTCCTGTACGGCGCCGCCACCAACGAAGCCTTCGCGTGGGACGTCTACTGGCAATACCTGTTCGACAAGCGGATCAGCTCCGGCGCGCTGACCACGATCGAACTCACCGTGCTCTCCATGGTGATCGCGATCGTGCTCGGCGTGGTGCTGGCGGTGATGCGACTGTCGCCGAATCCGGTCCTGGGATCGGTGGCCTGGGTGTATCTGTGGATTTTCCGCGGCACGCCGGTCTACGTTCAACTGGTGTTCTGGGGGTTGTTCCCGTCGCTGTACAAGACCATCGATCTCGGTATCCCGTTCGGAACTCAGTTCGCGCACATCGACATTCAATCGCTCAACGAGCCATTCCTGTTCGCGATGATCGGCCTGGCACTGAACGAGGCCGCGTACATGGCCGAGATCGTCCGGGCCGGCGTGGGGTCGGTTGGTGAAGGACAGATGGAGGCATCGACGGCACTGGGCATGTCATGGTCGAAGACCATGCGGCGCACGGTACTGCCGCAGGCGATGCGGGTGATCATTCCGCCTACGGGCAACGAACTGATCAGCATGCTGAAAACCACCTCGCTGGTTACGGCAATTCCGCTGAGTACGGAGTTGTACGGCCGCGCACGCGATATCTCCGGGAGCAACTTCCAGCCGGTCCCGCTGCTGATGGTCGCGGCGACCTGGTACCTCGCGATCACGAGCGTGCTGATGATCGGGCAGTACTACCTCGAGCGGTACTACTCCAAAGGGATCTCGCGCCAGCTCACCGGCAAACAGTTGCAGGCGCTCGCAGATGCGGAGGGCAAGCCGGTGGTCATCGCGCCGCAAGTCGAGGGTGGTCCGGATATTCCTGGAGGGGAGCGAAAATGACCACCGAGGCGGCATCCGGCGCGGTGCCGATGGTCAAAGCGGAGCGGGTGCACAAGAGCTTCGGCGCGCTGCGCGTGCTCAAGGGCATCACGCTCGAGGTCGGGCGCGGCGAGGTGCTCTGTCTGGTCGGACCGTCGGGATCGGGCAAATCGACGTTCCTGCGCTGCATCAACCATCTCGAGCGGGTAAACGCGGGGCGCCTCTACGTGGACGGTGACCTGGTCGGCTACCGGGAGAAGAGCGGCAAGCTGTACGAGCTGAAGCCGCGCGAGGCGGCGCGGCAGCGGCGCGACATCGGCATGGTCTTCCAGCACTTCAACCTGTTTCCGCACCGCACTGCGCTGGAGAACGTCATCGAGGCGCCGACTCAGGTGAAGGGGGTGTCGAAAAAGGAAGCCACTGGACGGGCCATGGAATTGCTCGAACGAGTCGGCCTCGCGGACAAGGCCCACGGCTATCCCGCCCAGTTGTCCGGCGGCCAGCAGCAGCGCGTAGCGATTGCGCGGGCGCTGGCGATGGACCCCAAACTGATGCTCTTCGACGAACCGACGTCCGCCCTGGACCCCGAACTCGTCGGTGAGGTGCTCGCGGTGATGCGTGGCCTCGCCGCCGCGGGCATGACCATGGTCGTCGTCACGCACGAAATGGGATTTGCGCGCGAGGTCGCCGACCAACTCGCCTTCATGGACGGCGGCGTGGTCGTCGAATCCGGTGACCCCAAGCGGGTGCTCGCCGATCCGCAGCACGAGCGGACCAAGTTGTTCCTGTCCAAGCTCCTCTGACCGCGGCACACACTCCCTCCGTATCGACTGAACGGAACCGTTCAGTCGATCAGATCGACTGAACGGTTCCGTTCAGTCGGGGAGGGTGCACAAGAAGATCGCGGTGCCGGGGAAGAGCTCGCCGCGCAGCGGGCTCCATTGGCCCCATTCGCGGTCGAGCCATTCCGGCCAGTCCGGCTCGATGAGGTCGTCCAAGACGAGGCCGGCGGCGACGATCTCGCGGATCCGGTCGCCCATCGTGCGGTGGTGCTCCACGTAGGTCGGCACACCGGCCGCGTCCCGTTCGACGTATGGCGTGCGGTCGAAGTACGGAATCGTCGCGGTCAGACCGTTGGGACCAGGGTCGTCGGGGAAGATCCAGCGCATCGGGTGGTTCACCGCGAAAACCCAGCGCCCGCCCGGGCGCAGGACCCGGGCCACTTCGCGCATCACCCGGGCCGAATCGGAGACGAACGGCACCGCGCCGAAGGCCGAGCATGCGAGGTCGAACGAATCGTCCGCGAATGGCAGCGCCTCCGCGTCGGCCTGAATCAACGGCACCTGCGGACCGCCGCGGTCCATCGTCGCCATCCCGCGCGACAACATGCCCATCGAGATGTCGATACCGACGGGCTCGCCGCCATGGGCACGCAGCCAGCGGGCACAGGGTGCCGAGCCGCACCCGACTTCGAGGATCCGCTTGCCGACGATGTCTCCGAGTAGGTGCACATCACCCTCGTGCAGGGCTTCGGGGCACCAGACGAATTCGCCCCGGTCGGAATCGACACCGAGAAACTCGGCGTGCGTGCGGTGGTAGTCGGACGCGTCCGCATCCCACCATCGCCGGTTCGCCCGCATGCTGGTGATCGAGTCGACCCGTGCCCGCCCGACCGCCGACGTGCCGAGTGCAGCCTGGGCTTGCGCATGCCGATCATCGGACATGCGGGCTACAGTACCGCCGGGATTTGCGACCTCCCGCGCGTGCCTGCGGGCCGGCTCGGCACCGGTTTGCCCAGCTCTGTCCGGTTCACGTACCCTGTCTTCGCGGTGTCTTTTGCGCTGCCCGTCTGCCGGGCGGAGCCGAAGCGTCCGTTGGGATCCTTCGGGTTCCGCGGGTTCACCGTGCAACACCCGTGTGGATGCCGTTGACGCAGGTCGACGGCGTGCGCGCAGAGTCCGACCGAACGTCCACCTACCGACCCACAACTTGTCCGGAGCAACTCAACACATGCCCTCTTCTACAGTCGCCTCGCCGCAGGTAGCCGTCAACGATATCGGCTCCGCCGAGGACTTCCTCGCCGCCATCGACAAGACAATCAAGTACTTCAACGATGGCGACATCGTGGAAGGAACCATCGTCAAAGTCGACCGAGACGAGGTTCTGCTCGACATCGGTTACAAGACCGAAGGTGTCATCCCGTCTCGGGAACTGTCCATCAAGCACGACGTCGACCCCAACGAGGTCGTTTCCGTGGGCGATGAGGTCGAAGCCCTCGTCCTCACCAAGGAGGACAAAGAGGGTCGCCTGATCCTGTCCAAGAAGCGTGCTCAGTACGAGCGCGCCTGGGGCACCATCGAGGAGCTCAAGGAGAAGGACGAGGCCGTCAAGGGCACCGTCATCGAGGTCGTCAAGGGCGGCCTGATTCTCGACATCGGCCTGCGCGGCTTCCTGCCTGCGTCGCTGGTCGAGATGCGCCGGGTCCGCGATCTGCAGCCGTACGTCGGCAAGGAGATCGAGGCCAAGATCATCGAGCTCGACAAGAACCGCAACAACGTGGTCCTTTCGCGCCGTGCATGGCTGGAGCAGACCCAGTCCGAGGTGCGCAGCGAGTTCCTGCACCAGCTGCAGAAGGGTCAGGTCCGCAAGGGCGTCGTGTCCTCGATCGTCAACTTCGGCGCGTTCGTCGATCTCGGCGGTGTCGACGGCCTGGTGCACGTCTCCGAGCTGTCCTGGAAGCACATCGACCACCCGAGCGAGGTCGTTCAGGTCGGCGACGAGGTCACCGTCGAGGTGCTCGATGTCGACATGGACCGCGAGCGCGTGTCGCTGTCGCTGAAGGCGACCCAGGAAGATCCGTGGCGTCAGTTCGCCCGCACCCACGCGATCGGTCAGATCGTGCCGGGCAAGGTCACCAAGCTGGTTCCGTTCGGTGCGTTCGTGCGCGTCGAGGAGGGCATCGAGGGTCTGGTGCACATCTCGGAGCTGGCCGAGCGCCACGTCGAGGTGCCGGATCAGGTTGTCGCCGTTGGCGACGACGCGATGGTCAAGGTCATCGACATCGACCTGGAGCGTCGTCGTATCTCGCTGAGCCTCAAGCAAGCCAACGAGGATTACCACGCCGAGTTCGACCCGTCGAAGTACGGCATGGCCGACAGCTACGACGACGGCGGAAACTACATCTTCCCCGAGGGCTTCGATCCCGAGACCAACGAATGGCTCGAGGGCTTCGAGAAGCAGCGCGACGAGTGGGAAGGCCGCTACGCGGAGGCCGAGCGTCGGCACAAGATGCACACCGCGCAGATGGAGAAGATGGCCGCCGACGAGGCTGCCGAGGCGACTGCCGCGGCGAACTACTCCTCGAGTGGTGACGGCGAGACCGCCGGTCCGACGACCCGGGCGGCCGAGCCGGCCGGTGGCTCGCTGGCCAGCGACGCGCAGCTTGCTGCACTGCGGGAGAAGCTCTCCGGCAACGCGTAACTCGCGGACATAGATCGAACGAAAGCTCCCCGGCTCATCGAGCCGGGGAGCTTTCGTCTGTGCGGCAGTCGGTCGAGCCGGCCTCAGGTGGTGGCGGGACGCGGTACCCAGTGGTTCGCCGCGGTGGTGACGGTGCGTCGGCGCATCCTCGCCAGACTGTGTCGTGCCGGACGGATCAGCGAAGTGAACCAGTTCCGGTGATGCTCGTCGAGGGCGGCGGCGACTGCCGGGATCCGGAGGCAGTGCATCCCGCCGGCCATGCCGAGACGATGCCGGCCGACATACGCCAGATTGCGCCTGCTTGTGCTTCGCATCTCGGGGTTCCTTCGCTCGACCGTCGGCGTCGAACGTAACCGACTCGCCGGTCGGGGAAGGGGATTTGACGCCTGTGCACCGATCGGCGTGTTGGGATGCGAGACTGGCCCGGTGTTGAGAATCGGCCTTACCGGTGGCATGGGCGCGGGGAAATCGACGGTCGCGACGGCACTCGCCGAGCGGGGCGCGGTGATCGTGGATGCGGACCGCATTGCCCGGGAGGTAGTCGAACCGGGCACCCCTGGCCTGGCCGCCCTCGTCGAGGCATTCGGCACCGACATCCTGCGCGACGACGACAGTCTCGACCGGCAGGCGTTGGCGAACAAGGCGTTTGGTGACGACGAGTCGCGCAGGACGCTCAATTCGATCACCCACCCGCTGGTCGGTGCGCGGGTCATGGAACTGATCGAGCAGGCGCCGTCGGACGCCGTGCTGGTGCAGGACATTCCGTTGCTCGTCGAGGGCGGTATGGGCCCGGTGTTCAAACTGGTGATTGTCGTGGGCCTGGACGTCGAGGAGCGGGTCCGTCGGCTCGTCACGTTTCGCGATATCCCGGAGGAGGACGCGCGGGCCCGCATCGCGGCGCAGGCGACCGACGAGCAGCGTCGTGCCGCCGCGGACATCTGGCTGGACAACAGCGGGTCGAAGGATGCGATCGAACAGGCAGTCGCCGCACTGTGGACCGACCGCCTCGTCCCGTTCGAGCGCAACGTGCGTGAACGGCGTGCCGCACCTATCCACAATGTGCTTGTGCCGCATGACGACAACTGGTCGGCACAGGCCGAGCGGATGATCGACCGGCTGCGGCTGACCTGCGGTGACTCGGCGATCCGGATCGATCACGTCGGTTCGACCGCAGTACCGGGGGTCACCGCGCGCGACGCGATCGACGTGCAGATCAGCGTCGCCGATCTGGCCACGGCCGATGCGCTCGTCGATCCGCTTGCCGAGTCAGGGTTCCCGCGGATCGAGTCGGTGACGGCGGAGGCGCCGAAGCCCGCGTACTCGATCGGCGGCGAGGCGGACCCGGCGCTGTGGGTCGAGCGGGTCCACGGCAACGCCGACCCGGCGCGGCCCGCACGGATTCATCTGCGGGTCGACGGTTGGCCCGGCCAGCGGTTCGCGCTGCTGATCCGCGACTGGCTGCGCGCACAACCGGATGAACGCGCCAACTTCCAGGTCGCGAAGCATCGCGCTCGCGCCGACGCCGATGTCGCATACGCGCAGGCTCTCGCACCGTGGTTCGACGGCGCCTACCAGCGCAGCGAGCAATGGGCGCGACGCACGGGCTGGGACATCACCGCCAGCTGATCGGCATGCCGCGTGCGGCGAGCCACGCACCGAGGTCGTAGTCGTACCGGGCCAGTGCCTCGACCGTGCCCACCGCGATTTCGATGGCCGTGGTGGCTTCGGCGGTGTCGAGCAGACCGGCGGCCCGTGCGTCGAGCAGTTCGTCGATGTCGACCAGTTCGGCATCGCGGCCCGTCCGGATCACGATGTCGAGGTAGTGGTCAACCGAGGTCCACTGTTGTTCGCCGGGGCGGAAGATGCCCACGTCGAGGTAGTGGTCCTGGTCTCGCTCGTGCCCCGGCGTGAAATGAAAGATCGACGCGCGCAGTCCCAGCGACGGCAGCAGCCACGACTCGAGGTAGTGAAACTGGGCGTGGTTGGAGCTGCGCGCCATATAGAGGCCCCACGACTCGACCCGGTACTCCTCGACCTCGCGCACGAATCCCTTGGGGTCCGTATTGGTCATCGCGACCAGGTCGAACACTTCGATCTTGGGCCGGTGAATGGATTCCGCCGGGCGCTGCGTCATGCCGGACAAGCTACCCGGTCGACGACGACCGGATGCATGTCGGTGCGGCAACCTACCCTGGTGACATGGCTTTTGCGACCGAGTATCCGGCGGATGCCCCACGCGCCCATTCGGAGTTCCGCCCGGTGGGTGACATCGAACGGGCCGACGCCCGCTTCGAGGTGGTCAGCGAGCATCAACCGGCCGGTGATCAGCCGGACGCGATCGACGCCCTCGAACGGCGGCTCAAAGCCGGCGAGAAGGACATCGTCCTGCTGGGCGCCACCGGCACCGGCAAGTCGGCCACCACGGCTTGGCTGATCGAACGGGTGCAGCGCCCAACGCTGGTGATGGCGCCGAACAAGACACTCGCCGCGCAGCTGGCGAACGAACTTCGCGAGATGCTGCCCAACAACGCGGTCGAGTACTTCGTCTCCTATTACGACTACTACCAACCCGAGGCCTACATCGCGCAGACCGACACCTACATCGAGAAGGACAGCTCGATCAACGACGATGTGGAGCGGCTGCGGCACTCCGCGACGTCCAATCTGCTGTCCCGCCGCGATGTCGTCGTGGTCGCATCGGTGTCCTGCATTTACGGTCTCGGCACCCCGCAGTCCTACCTCGACCGTTCGGTGCAGCTCGAGGTCGGCACCGAGGTGGATCGTGACGCGTTACTGCGGCTGCTCGTCGACGTGCAGTACACGCGCAACGACATGGCGTTCACGCGCGGCTCGTTCCGGGTGCGTGGCGACACCGTCGAGATCATTCCGTCCTACGAGGAACTCGCGGTCCGGATCGAGTTCTTCGGCGACGAGATCGAGGCGCTCTACTATCTCCATCCATTGACCGGCGAGGTGGTCCGCCAGGTCGACATGCTCCGCATCTTCCCGGCCACCCACTACGTCGCGGGGCCGGAGCGGATGGAACGTGCGGTCCGCGATATCGAGGCCGAGCTGGAGGAGCGGCTCGCCGATCTCGAAAAACACGGCAAGTTGCTGGAGGCGCAGCGCCTGCGAATGCGGACGCAGTACGACCTCGAAATGATCCGGCAGGTCGGCTTCTGCTCCGGTATCGAGAACTATTCGCGGCATATCGACGGCCGCCCGGCCGGTTCGGCACCCGCCACGCTGATCGACTACTTCCCGGACGATTTCCTCCTCGTCATCGACGAGTCGCATGTGACCGTGCCGCAGATCGGTGGCATGTACGAGGGCGACATGTCGCGCAAGCGCAACCTCGTGGAATTCGGGTTCCGGTTGCCGAGCGCGGTCGACAACCGCCCGCTGACCTGGGAGGAGTTCGCCGACCGGATCGGGCAGACGGTGTACCTGTCCGCGACGCCGGGGGGATACGAACTCGGCCAGGCCGGTGGGGAATTCGTCGAGCAGGTGATCCGGCCGACCGGGTTGGTCGACCCGAAGGTCGTCGTCAAACCCACTAAGGGGCAGATCGACGACCTCGTGCACGAGATCAGGGCACGGGCCGAACGTGACGAGCGGGTACTCGTCACCACGCTGACCAAGAAGATGTCCGAGGACCTCACCGACTACCTGCTCGGCCTGGGTATCCGGGTGCGCTATCTGCATTCGGAGATCGACACCCTGCGCCGGGTGGAGCTGCTGCGTCAGCTTCGGCTCGGCGAGTACGACGTGCTCGTCGGCATCAACTTGCTGCGTGAGGGCCTCGACCTGCCCGAGGTCTCCTTGGTGGCGATTCTCGACGCGGACAAGGAAGGCTTCCTGCGCAGCAGCACCAGCCTCATCCAGACGATTGGCCGCGCGGCACGCAACGTGTCCGGCGAGGTGCATATGTACGCCGACAAGATGACCGACTCGATGCGGTTCGCCATCGACGAGACCGAACGGCGTCGGGAAAAGCAGGTTGCCTACAACGAAGCCAACGGCATCGACCCGACGCCGTTGCGCAAGAAGATCGCCGACATCCTCGACCAGGTCTACCGGGAAGCCGACGAGGTGGAGGTCGGCGGTTCAGGCCGCAATGCCAGCCGCGGTCGGCGGGCGCAGGGCGAGCCGGGGCGCGCGGTCAGCGCAGGCATCTACGAGGGGCGTGACCTGAAGTCGATGCCGCGCGCCGAGCTGGCCGATCTGGTGAAGGAACTCACCGATCAGATGATGAATGCCGCGCGTGAGCTGCAGTTCGAGCTTGCCGGTCGGCTGCGTGACGAGATCGCCGACCTGAAGAAGGAACTGCGCGGGATGGATGCCGCGGGACTCAGTTAACCGAGCGTTCGTTCTGTAGTAGTGTGCGAGCACTCGCAAAGGAGATGAGGCTCACATGTATCCAGGAACCTGGGCGGCGAAGACTCCGGACAAGCCGGCGATGATCATGGCGGGGTCGGGCGCGACGTTGACATACGCCGAACTCGACGAGCGAAGCATTCGGCTCTCCCGCTATCTCCACGACCAGGGACTGCGCACGGGCGATGTCGTCGCGCTGCTGTCGGACAACCGACTCGAGACTTACGAAGTTTATTGGGCCGCACTGCGTTCGGGCCTCTACATCACCGCGGTGAACCACAATCTCGCCCCCGCAGAGGCTGCCTACATCGTGGCCGACTGTGGCGCCCGGGCGCTGGTCGTGTCGGCGGCCAAGCGTGCCCTCGTCGAGGCGATGACCGATGTCGATGCCGCCTCGGTCCGCCTCGCGTTCGGCGGTGCGGTCGACGGCTACGGCGATTACGGCGCCGCCCTCGCGGGCGCTTCGGCGGAGCCGCTGCCCGAACAGCCGCACGGCGAAGACCTGTTGTACTCCTCGGGAACAACGGGTCGACCCAAGGGGATCAAGCTCCCCCTGCCCGAATTCGCCGTCGACGAGCCGGGCTACCCGTACGTGACGATCTTCGGCGGGCTGTACGGCTTCGACACCGACTCGGTATACCTCTCGCCGGCGCCGGTATACCACGCGGCGCCGCTGCGTTTCGGCGGCGTTGTGCACGCGCTCGGCGGCACGCTGGTGATGATGGAGAACTTCGACGCACAGCGCGCGCTCGCCGCGATCGACAAATACCGAATCACACACACCCAGATGGTGCCGACGATGTTCGTCCGCATGCTGAAGCTGCCCGAAGACGTGCGCAACAGCTACGACGTCAGCTCGCTTCGGGTCGTCGTGCACGCGGCCGCGCCGTGTCCGGTCGAGGTCAAGCAGCGGATGATCGACTGGTTCGGCCCGATCATCAACGAGTACTACGCGAGCACCGAAGCCAACGGCGCGACCTTCATCGACTCCGAGCGCTGGCTCACCCACCCGGGCAGCGTCGGCACCGCACTGCTCGGCGTGATCCGGGTCTGCGATGACGACGGTGCCGAGCTTCCCGCGGGGGAGATCGGCACGATCTACTTCGAGCGCGAGGGCAAGGGTTTCGAGTACCACAACGATGCGGCCAAGTCCGCTGCCACTCGCCACCCCGAACACGAGACCTGGACGACGGTCGGCGATCTCGGCTACCTCGACGAGGAGGGGTACCTCTACCTGACCGATCGCAAGGCCTTCATGGTCATCTCCGGCGGGGTGAACATCTACCCGCAGGAAGTTGAGGATCTGTTCAGCCTGCACCCGAAGGTGCTCGACATCGCGGTACTCGGCATGCCCGACGAGGACCTGGGCGAGCGGGTCGTCGCGGTGGTGCAGGTCGCGCCCGACGTGGTCGCCGATACCGACCTCGCCGAGGAACTGCGCGCGTTCGCGCGTGAGCGGATCGCGCACTACAAGGTGCCGAAGGAGTTCCACTTCGCCGAGACGTTGCCGCGCACGCCGACCGGCAAATTGGTGAAGGGCAAGTTGCGCGAGGAACTGCTCGGAGCCAACTAAGGCCCGGCGGAGCCTGCGGAGCGCCCCACAAGCAACGGCGTGGAGCCTGCGGAGCGCCCCACAAGCAACGGCGTGGAGCTGCGGAGCGCCCCACAAGCAACGGCGTGGAGCCTGCGGAGCGCCCCACAAGCAACGGCGTGGAGCCTGCGGAGCGCCCCACAAGCACTGAGGCATTATGCGTTGCGTCCCAAATCCGCCTCGGCGGGCTTGGCGCCCGATAGTGTTCAGCAAGACCGACAGCGAGTTACCGACCGGCGCCGAGCGGCGTCGGTCCCGGTGGACGCCCGTGGCGTCGACCGTCGAACGTGTGGGAGGGATCGTTTATGAGCGCGTACCGGACCATTGTCGTTGGCACGGACGGATCCAATTCGTCGTACAAGGCCGTGGAGAAGGCCGCTGGGCTGTCGCGCGACGAATCGGCGCGACTCGTCATCGCCTGTGCGTACTACCCGACCGATGAGCGTGACCTCGGCTCGGCAGCGGACGTCCTGAAGGACGAGGCGTACCAGGTGCACGGCTCGGCGCCGACGGACGAGATCCTGCGCACGGCGCGCGAGCGGGCGAAAGCGGTCGGGGCGACGAACATCGTCGAGCGGCCAATCGTCGGCGCTCCGGTCGACTCGCTGCTGGCGCTGCTTCAGGAGGTCGACGGTGACCTGCTCGTCATCGGCAACAAGGGGCTGAACTCGCTCGCCGGACGGCTGCTCGGATCGGTGCCCTTGGACGCCGCGCGCAAGGCGAGAGTCGACGTCCTGATCGTGCACACGGTCTAGTCGAGATTCGCGATCGGCCGGCGACGTCCAGACGTCGCCGGCCGGTTCTGAATGCGGCGTCAGCCGGCGACGCGCAACTGCGGTTCCGGTAGGTCGCTTCGCTCGTCGGTGTTCTCGGGGACGTCGTTTCGCTCGTCCAGTCCCCGCAGCACCTCGGGCAACGGTGCGGAGTGCACGACGCCGAGGCGCTGGGTCGCACGGGTGAGCGCGACGTAGAGATCGTTCATACCGCGCGGCGACTCCGCGAGGATCCGGTGCGGTTCGGCGATGAACACCGCATCGAACTCCAGGCCCTTCACCTCCCGAACCGTGCTGACCTTCACGCGGTCGGATGTCAGGTGCTCCACCTCCGCGAGGAACTCCCGCGGCACGATCACCGCCGTGGTGCCAGGGCCGGTCTCGCCGGCCACGCACTTCTCCACGACCGCCGTCAGCTCTTCGGCCGGTACCGCGAGAGACCAAGGCACCCAGCCGGATTCGCGAACCGAACGGGGTTCGGTGGCGGTCGGGTCGATCGCGCGCAGCACGTCGTGCGCAACTGCCATGATCTCGGCGGGCGTGCGGTAGTTGACCGTCAACTCGGTCAGCTTCCACCGCTGCGCGACGTAGGGCTCGAGGATCTCCTGCCAGGACGACGCCCCGGCCGGGTCACCGGTTTGGGCAACGTCACCGACGGCGGTCACCCAGCGATTCGGGATGCGGCGCATCACCATTCGCCACGCCATTTCGGAAAGTTCCTGTGCCTCATCCACGATGACGTGCCCGTAGGTCCAGGTGCGATCGCCGGCCGCGCGTTCCGCCGTTGTCTGCTGGTTTCGAACGTCCTGGCGTTCGGCGAGCTGGCTCGCGTCGATCAGGTCGTAGGCCATCAGGATCTCGGGATCGAGGTCGTCCTCGATGTCCTGCGGCGCGGACCCGGTGAGGATATCGAGCGCGCCCTGCGCATCCTCGATCTGGGCGCGCCAGCGACGGCGGGCCCGTTCCCGATCGGCGGCGTCGTCGACGCCCAGCAATTCGGCCAGCTCGTCGAGCAGCGGGGCATCGGCGGGGCTGAACGCGCGCGCATCGGGCTCGCGAAGCAACGCGGCGCGTTCCCCGGCGTCGAACTGTGCGGCCGCCACGGCCAGCCGGTCCGGTGAGGTGAGCAATCCGGTGAGCACCTGCTGCGGCGTGAGCTCCGGCCACAGCCCGGCGATCACGCGCTGCACCCCCTGATCCGAGCGGAGCTCGTCGCGGATATCGGCGACGTCCTCCTTGCTGAGCAGATTGGTGCCGCCGACGACGTTTGCGCCGAGCGTCTCGACAACCTGCTCGGTGAGCGCGTCCACCACGGCGGAGACGAAGATCGGCCGCGCGAGGTTGTGCGGCCGGCGTGACGACCTGGCCCGGCCGCGGGCCCGCGTGACGATCTTGCGGTCGATCGACACCGTGTAGCTGTCGAAGGTCAGGGTGAGTGCCTGCTCCGGTAGTTTCTGCAGGTCCCGCACCGCATTCTTGAGCACGTCGAGCATGCGCAGCGAGCCCTTGATCTCGCCCGCGCGCAGGCTGTCGGTCAGCTCGGCGCGCACGCCGGGATACAGGTCGCCGATCGTGGACAGCAGCACGCCGGTCTCGCCGAGGGAGGGCAACACCTGGCCGATGTAGTCGAGGAACGTCTTGTTCGGCCCGACGATCAGCACACCGGACTTCGCGAGCTGCTGGCGGTAGGTGTAGAGCAGGAACGCGGCGCGATGCAGTGCGACGGCGGTTTTACCGGTGCCGGGCCCACCCTGGACGACGAGCACACTCTTGTGCTCGGACCGGATGATGGTGTCCTGCTCGCTCTGAATTGTTTCGACAATGTCGTTCATGTGGCCCGTGCGGGCGGCGTTCAGCGCGGCCAGCAGCGCGCTTTCGGCGCCGACGCCACCACTGTCGGTGACCGCGCCCTCGGCCCGTGCGGTATCGAGGTCGAGGTACTCGTCGTTCACCGCGGTCACCCGCCGGCTGCGGGTGCGAATGTGCCGACGCCGGGTGACGCCGTCGGGCGCGGCGGTGGTGGCCAAGTAGAACGGCCGTGCCATCGGTGCGCGCCAGTCGAGCAGCAGCGTATCGAAGTCGTTGTCCTCGTCGAGGATGCCGATGCGACCGACGTAACGCGGCGTTTCGTCGTCGAGGTCGATCCGGCCGAAGCACAACCCGTTCTCGGCCGCGTCATATTTGGCGAGGTCCTCGGAGTACATCTGCGAGAACGATTCGCGTTCCGAGCGTGCCTGCGGGGTGCCGCCGCTTTCCAGCAGCACCCTGTTCAACCGCGTGTTGGCGTACTCGCGCATCGCGTCCAGACGCGTGTAAAGCGTCGACACGTACTGCTGCTCGTGGTCGATTTGATGGGCCGAACGCGATGCGTCCTGCTCAGCGACGTCTTCGGGCAACAAAGACTCCTCGGAAATTCGCTCGAAAAATGCTCAAGGGAGTCTAATGCGCTTTCCGAGGTTGTGCCGAAGTCGCAGATCAGCGGGGCCGCGCAGGCCCCGCTGACCGGCGCTCGCTGCGGTCAGGAGCGCAGCTTCGCTGCCCTGTGCTGTGCGGTGTCGGCCAGCTCGCTGCCACGGTCGCGGGCCGCGACCACCAGCTTGCTGCCGCGCTTTTCCGCGGCGTCGGCGAGCTTGTTGCCGCGCTTTTCCGCGGCGTCGGCGAGCTTGCTGCCGCGCTTCTCCGCGGCGTCGGCCAGTTTGCTGCCGCGCTTCTGCGCCGCCTCGGCCAGTTCGGCGCCGCGCTCACGGGCGAGTTCGGCCAGTTTGGAGTCCCGGGCGCTCTCAGCCAGCTCCGGCCCGCGCTCCTTGGCGATCTCGGCCAGTTCGGCGCCGCGTTTGCGAGCGATGGAGGCGAGTTCGGTGCCGCGTTCCCGCGCGGCAGCGGCGAGGTCGGGTCCGTGGTCACGCGCAAGCTCGGCGATGTCCGAGCCGCGCTCGGCCGCCACCTCGGCGACTTCCTTGCCGCGCTCGGCGGCCAAATGCGCGCCGTGCCGCAGCTGCACGGCCGTCGATGCGCCCGCGGCGGCCCCGATGGGCAGGGCTGCGGACACCTTGCCCGAGGCGCGTCGCGCGGCGCGGCGGCCACGCCAGCCCAGCGAGGGCTTGCCCTCGGTGTCGACCGCCGCGATCATCACACCGCCGAGCAGGCTGAGGTTCTTGAGAAACTCGGTGCGCTTGGTGACCTTCGTCTGGGGATCGCTCTCGTTCCAGAAATCCTGTTCGGTGACAGTGGTCGGGAGAACGGTTGCCGCGAGTGCCAGTGAGGCCAGTCGAGGCGCCTTCCCGAACGCCAGCAGCACCCCACTGCCGACCTGCACCGCGCCGTTGATCCGGACCAGTGTTACCGGATCGGTCGGTACCTTCGCGGTCACCTCGCTGGGCAGCGTCTCCTCGCCCTTGGCAACAAGCGGGGCGGCTGCTGATGCCCGGCCCTGCGGATTGCGCAATGCGTCGATCCCTCCAACGACGAACGTCGTTGCGAGCAGCGGGCGTGCGATACGGCGGATCAACATTGCGATGCAACCTCCTCGGCAAACGTACACGGCTAGCCCCGGGATTCCCGGCGTGTCGGATCCGAAACACACGCGCCGCTCGGCGTGGGATCACCTCAACGCGGGCTGCGTACGTCGAGCTGGTGCAGTACCCGGTCGACCACCTCGGGATCGACGCCCGGCTGATTGCGCTTGGCGAGCACCGCACCGCGTGCGGCCGACATCATCTCGGCCTGGATTCGCCGGAAGGCCGCCAACCGTTCCAGGCGCTGGGCGGCGGCCTCCCGGCGTTCCTCGTCGGCGAGATCGGGGCTGATCCGCATCCCGAGGTCGACCGTGCGGCGCATGAGCCGGTCGAGCACCTCGTCCGGCACGTCTTCGCGTTCGGCAAGAAGTTCGAGCCGTTCGCGCGCCGCGGTGGATGCTGCGTGCGCGAGTTCGTGCTCCAGTTCGCGCTCGATCGCGGTGTCGGCGCCGACGCCCAGGATGCGGATCAGCCACGGCAGGGTCATTCCCTGCAGCACGAGGGTGGTCATGATCACGGTGAAGGCAATGAAGATGATGACCTCGCGATCCGGAAACGGTGCGCCGCTGTCCACTTGGAACGGAATGGCCAGGGCCAGTGCGACCGACGCGACGCCACGCATACCGGCCCACCACATCACCACGGTCTCCCGCACCGAGCCGGGAATCTCGGCTTCGGCATCCCATCGCGTGTGGCGCGCGAGCCACGCGGCGGGCAGCAACCACGCCAGCCGAACCCCGATCACGACACCGGTGATGGCCAGTCCCCAGCCGAGCATCTGTCCGAGATTCTCGGCGGCGGTGCCGAAGACGTTGATGAGTTCGAGTCCGACGAGTCCGAAGGCGACGCCGGTAACCAGCGTGTCGATCACCTGCCAAAACGCCGCGCCGGTCAACCGGCCCTCGATATCGTCGGCGTCCGCCCCCGATTCCGCGAGGTACAGGGCGGTGACCAGCACGGCAAGCACTCCGGATCCCGAATAGTGGTCCGCCACCGCATAGCTCGCGAACGGTACGAGCAGGCTCATGCCGACCCGGAGGGTGGCGTCATTGAGCAGGCGCATCATCCGGGACCCGAACCAGCCGATGGCAACTCCGACCGCGAGGGCGACGACGGCGGACAGCGCGAAGTCGCGCACCGCGGTTCCGCGCGAATACTGTCCGCTTACCGCGGCTGCGATCGCGATGTTGTACAGCACGATCGCGGTGACGTCGTTGAACAGTCCCTCGCCTTCGAGAATCGACACCATCCGTCGCGGCAGGTTGAGCGAACCGGCCACGGCGCTCACGGCCACCGGGTCGGGCGGCGCGACCAGTGCGCCGAGCGCCACCGCGGCAGCGATGGTCATACCGGGGACGATCGCGTGCGCGACTGCGGCCACCGCGGCGGCCGTCGCGAACACCAGCGCGACCGCGAGCAGCACGATCGGTTTCCAGTGCGTCGCGAACTGCCGCCACGACGTGCGCTGCACGGCGGCGTAGAGCAGCGGGGGTAGCACGAGGGGCAGGATGTAGTCGGGATTCAGCGAGACATCGGGGACGAACGGCAGCGCGGCGAGGACGACACCGAGCACGGTGACCAGAATCGGAGACGGCAGCCCGAGCCGATCGCCGAGCGGCACCGCGATCAACGCGCCGAACATCAGCGCGAGCAGCAGCACGAGTTGGTCCATCGGGGCCTCCTGCTCCGCCTGGGTCAGTCCAGCCAGATCCGGTCGTCGAATGCGCCTCGGTCGGCTCGCTTTTCGTCCGCGACGGCGATCACGCCCGACATGTCGATATCGAGGTGGATGAGAATCGCGGCGAGCACTTCGTGCACGTCCGCGAGTTCTTCGACCCGCTGGGCCGGTGGCGCTGCACGCAATTCGGTCGCTTCTTCGACCAGTTTGTCGAGCAGTGCCGCAAGATAATCGTCCGCGTCGAGGGTGCGGACACTCGGCGTCCGTCCGTCGGCGCGGATAAGTTCCGGAATGCGGTCGCGTACGAGCTTGCCCACCCTCGGTACGTTACGGAGGTGGACACCGATCCGCTTGCGCTCGGGCAGCGCGTTGTGGCGATCCTGGAGACGGGGGTGCGCACAGCCACATACAAGCTCGCCACACTGTCGGCGCTCGTCGACCATTGCGTGGAGAACGTGCCCACCGATCCGACAGCGGAGATCGCGGTTCCGCTCGACGATCTCGCGGATCGAGTCATCGAAATCTACTGGCGGCAGGTGCGGCCGTTCGACGGACGAGCGCTGCGGCAGAGCACCGGATCGCGGGCTCGTATTCTCGCCGCGGTCGAATCGGTGCGGGCGGTGGTCGGCGATGTCTCGTACCCGCTTGGTCGAGCACAAGCGCCGCACGCGGTATACGAGGCTGCGCGGGCCGAGGTCGTGCTCACCCTGGTGCAGCAGCCGTTGTATCGGTTGCAACGCCTGCCCGGTGCGGCAGGTTCGGCGTCGGAAACCTTCCTCTACGACGACTCGTGGATGCATTCCGGCGTCGGGCCGAGAGTGATTGCCGCGCATGGAAACCAGATCGTGCTCCGACCGGGTGTCGCCGCGGGCCTTGCGCAATTGTCGGGCTTGCTGAAGCCGACTCTGGAAATCCTCTGGGTCGAGGACGTGCGACGAATGAATCGGTTTCTCGACGAAGATGTTCCCGACGTCGCGGGCCATTTGTTCGGCCGGCAGCGCATCTCCCTCGGCCCGGCCCGCCTGGCGTTGAAGGAGGTGTTCGGCGCACGGTGCTTCTACTGCGACGCCGCGCTCGGCAATGACAATCCTGTCGATCACGTGTTGCCGTGGTCACGGGTTGGCATCGATGGCCTCGCAAACCTGGTACTAGCCTGCGGCCGATGCAATTCCAGCAAGTCGCAGCTGTTGCCCGCCGTCGAACACGCCGAACGCGCACTCGGCCGCGACCGACCGGCGCTCGAGAATATTGCCGCAGCGATCGAGTGGCCGACACAGTTCGACCGCACCGTCGCCGCTGCACGCGGTCTGTATCTGAGCACGCCCAACAACTCGCCGACGTGGCTCGGTGTCGGCCGGATCATCGGCCTGGACCGAGGATTCGTGCCCAAAGGCATCGACTACGTCGGCTGAGTGATTGCAGCCGAGTAGCGGGGCGCCCAAGGTGAGCGCCCCGCCTTCGTCGAATCTCTACCGGTAGAGCTGAGCGAACAGCTCGCGCACCCGCGCGTCGCGCAGCCATAGCGCGGCCCAGACGGCGATCGCAACGTAGATGGGGAAGAGCACCGTGCCCACAATGGGCTTGTCGGCAACCATGTTCACGGCCACCGCACCGCCGAAGTATCCGGTGAGCAGGACCGCACCCAGCACCGCGGTGCGCGGGACCGCGTACAGCGCGAGGCAGGCCAGCATCACGATCCCGATCACCGGTCCGTACTGCGTGCCAAGGCCGAGTTCGGCAAACGATTCGCGCACCGGATCGATGAGCGCGATATGCGTTACCGCGTCGACGGTCAGGAAGGCGCCGAGCAGGCCGCCGATGATGCGGCCCGCGCGGCGGGCGCGCGGCGAGACGGAGGCGACGGTGACGGCGGGAATCGAGGTGGAGATGGTGGCGGTCATGGCGTTCTCCTGTGGGCTCCGCGGCCGGTATTTCCGGCCCTTCACCTACGCGTCGAACGGGCGCCCGGTGATTTCGACAGCGGGCGACAAGAAGTTTTCAGCGGGTCCCATCGACGATCCGCAACAGCGGCTCGCCGCGGTCGAGGCGCCCGATGTTCTCGGCGATGTCGTGCACCCGGCCGACGAAGGTGTCACCGGTGACGCCCGAGGAGTGCGGGGTCATCAGCACGTTCGGCAAGTCGGCGAACGGGAACGCGCTCGGCGCACCGCGGCCCTCGTCTCCGGGGTACGAGTACCAGACGTCGATGGCCGCGCCCGCGATCGTGCGGTCGGTGAGCGCCTCGTACAACGCCTGCTCATCGACCAGAGGTCCGCGGCCCACGTTGATGAGCACGCCGTCGCCGCCGAGCGCGTTCAGTTGGTCGGCGCCGATCATCCCGCGCGTCGACTCGGTCAGCGGGGCCGAGACCACAACCAGATCGACTTCGCGCAGCAGCCGCGTCAGCGCCGAATTGTCCTCGGCCCATGACAGTCCGTGCGATGCCGCGTCGACGTTCCCGCGGCCGGTCACCGCCCGCCCTTCGGCGCCGAACGCGCGCAGCAGCTCCCAGGCTCGCCGGCCGATGTGGCCGTAGCCGACGAACCCGACCTTGGCGCCCCCCAGCGACCGCGGTTGAGCGAGGGTGTCGTCGTAAACCGAACTTGCCCAGCGGTCGGTGCGCAGCGCGCGATCCTGGGCGAGGAAGCCGCGACGCATCATCACCGCCGCAGCGACGATGTATTCGGCAATCGAGTTCTCGTGGTGGAACGTGTTGGCCACCACCGTGTCCGGACCGAGCGCCGCGAACTCGACCTTGTCCGTCCCGGCACCGGCCACGTGCACGAGGCGTAGTTTGGGCGCGGCTTGCGCCTGCGCCGCAGTGAACCGGCCGCCCACATAGACATCCGCGTCGGCCAGCTCGTTACCGTCCGGCAGCCATCTGACTTCGCTGCCCGCGGGCAACAGCGACTCGAACAGGACGCGGTGCGGAAGGAGATTGCGGTCACCGACGACGATCTTCATCGGTTGCGGACCAGCGCCGGACGCTTGCTGTCGAAGGTCCAATTCGGGACGAGGAACTGCATTCCGATGGCATCGTCGCGCGCGCCGAGTCCCTCGCGCAGATACAGCTCATGGGCTGCCTCGACGCGGTCCATGTCCAGCTCGACACCGAGCCCCGGCGCGGCGGGCACGTCGAGGTAGCCGTCCCGAATTTGGTACGGCTGCTTGGTGATTCGCTGCCCGTCCTGCCAGATCCAGTGTGTGTCGATCGCGGTGATATCGCCCGGTGCTGCTGCTGCCACCTGGGTGAACATCGCGAGCGAGACGTCGAAGTGGTTATTGGAGTGCGATCCCCAGGTGAGCCCCCACGCGTCGCACAGCTGAGCGACACGCACCGAGCCGGCCATCGTCCAGAAGTGCGGATCGGCGAGCGGAATATCTACCGCGCCGGAGCGAATGGTGTGGCCGAGTTCTCGCCAGTCGGTGGCGATCATGTTCGTCGCGGTGGGCAGGCCGGTGGCGCGCTTGAATTCGCTCATCACCTCGCGACCGGAGAAACCGCCCTCCGGGCCGACCGGATCTTCCGCATACGCGAGCACGTCGCGTAGCCCGCGGCAGGTCTCGATCGCCTCGGACAGCAGCCACCCGCCGTTGGGGTCCAGCGTGATTCGGGCGTCGGGGAAGCGCTCGGCGAGTGCGGTGACCGCAGCCGCCTCCTCGGCCGGCGCGAGGACACCGCCCTTGAGCTTGAAGTCGGCGAACCCGTACCTGGCATGCGCGGCCTCGGCCAGTACCACGACCGCGTCCGGGGTGAGCGCCTCCTGATGACGCACGCGCATCCAGTCGTCCGCGTCCGCAGGCTCGTCGGCGGGGGAGCGGTAATCGAGCGAGGTCTTGGTCCGATCGCCGACGAAGAACAAATAACCGAGTGCCTGCACCCGATCCCGTTGTTTCCCGTCGCCGAGCAGGGCGGCAACGGGCACCTCGAGATGTTGCCCGAGCAGGTCGAGCAGGGCCGCCTCGACGGCGGTGACGGCGTGGATCGTCACCCGCAGATCGAACGTCTGGTTACCGCGCCCAGCCGCGTCCCGGTCGCCGAAAACGCTGCGCATCTGAGCGAGGACGGCGTGGTACTCGCCGATTGTGCGACCGGTGACAAGTCCTCGTGCATCCTCGAGCGTGCGGCGGATCGGCTCGCCGCCGGGCACCTCGCCGACGCCGACATGGCCCGTGGAATCGGTGAGGATCACCAGGTTCCGGGTGAAGTAGGGCGCGTGCGCACCGGACAGGTTGAGCAGCATGCTGTCGTGGCCCGCGATGGGGACGACGCGCAAATCGGTGACGGTGGGAGTGCGTGTTTCGATCATGGGGGTGTGGTCTCCTCTGCGGCTCCGTGCCCCGGCTCACAACAACGCTACGGGCGGGATTGATGCACGTCCAAGACTGTTAGGGCATTGATCAGTGCAGCTTCTGTATCAGGCGAGCGCGACGATCTGCTGCCCGATCAGCAGCAGGGCACCGAAGGAGGACACCGCGATCGACGTCGTCCGCAGTCGCTTCGCGTCCATCACGCGGTTGACGAAACGGGACGCGGCATAGCCGGCCACCGTGGCCGGAATCAGCCACAAAAACGCGATCGCGGTATTTCGATGCAGCGAACCGGTCGCGGTGAGCACCACCAGCGAGAGCAGCGAGCCCACCAGGAAGAACGCGCTCATGTTGCTGCGTAGGCGGGTCCCGGTCGAATGCTGCATCATCAGCGCCATGGGCGGACCGCCGATCGAGGTTGCGGTCCCGAGCAATCCGGACGCGGCGCCGGCCATCGCCATGTTGCGCCGCCGCGGCAGCGGCGCCCACCCGAAGGATGCGAACACCACACCGCCGAGCACTACCCCGGCGAGGATAAGCGCAAGGCCTCGTTCGGGCACGACCACGAGCAACATGGCGCCGAGAACTGTTCCCGGTACTCGCCCGGCGAGGGCCCAACCGGTGCCGGTCAGGTCGACACTTCCGCGTTCCCGGGCGAGGACGAGGGCAGTGACCACCGTTGCGGACATGATCAGCGTGCCGGGCAGCAGGCCAGGATCGATAAGTGCGACGATCGGGGCGGCGAGCATACCCATGCCGAAGCCGATCGAAGCCTGCATGCACGCTGCGCCGAACACGGCGACTGCGATGACGGTGAAGGCGGCGACGCTCACCCGGCCATTGCCGGCATGCCGAGGCCGACCGATCCGCGCGGGTGATAGCACTCCGCGATATGCGACATACCGCCTGCGCCGACGATCGTGGGCGGCGCAGCGGTCGCGCACACGTCGGTGGCGTGGCGGCATCTGGTGCGGAACCGGCAGCCGGACGGCGGATTCAGCGGGGAGGGCACCTCGCCCTCCAGGATGATCCGGGCCGCCCGCGCTTCGGCGGCGAGTTTCGGCGCGGCGGACATCAACGCCTCGGTGTAGGGATGCGCCGGTGTGTCGAAAACGGCTTCGGTGGAGCCGGTCTCGACGATCCTGCCGAGGTACATCACCGCCACCCGGTCGGCGACGTGCCGCACCACGGACAGGTCGTGGGAGATGAAGATGTAGGAAAGCCCGAGCTGCTGCTGCAGGTCGTTGAGCAGATTCAGTACCTGCGCCTGCACGGACAGGTCGAGCGCGGACACCGGCTCGTCGCAGATGATCACGCTCGGGTTGAGCGCCAGCGCCCTCGCGATGCCGAGACGTTGGCGCTGCCCGCCGGAGAACTCCTGCGGGTAGCGGTGCTCGTCGCTGGGGCGCAGGCCGACCAGATGCAGCAGTTCCCGCACTCGGGCGCCCCGGTCGCGGCGGCTGCGGAACAGATCCTTGTGGGTGCGCCACGGCTCGGCGATGATATCGCCGGCCGTCATCCGGGAGTTCAGCGATGCGTACGGATCCTGAAATACCATCTGCACCTTGCGGCGCAGGGCCAGCAGCTCCTTGCCCTTCATGGTGAACGGGTCGGCCATCTTCCCCGTCGCTTCGCTCGCCCCGGCCCCGGCCCCGCCCCAGCGCACGGTGCCCGAGTCGGGGCGGCCGAGCATCATCAGCGTCCGCGCGAGAGTGGATTTGCCGCAGCCTGATTCGCCGACCAACCCGAGCGTCTCGCCACGGGACAGATCGAGGTCGATTCCGTCGAGTGCGCGCAACTGGTTGTGCCCTTCGCTGTTCGCGGGCACCTTGAACGTCTTGGTGAGTCCGCGAACCTCGAGTACCTTATCGGACATCGGAAACCTCCTCGGCAAAATGGCAGGCCGACTTGCGTCCGGCCGCAACGGTTTCGAGTGCCGGACGGGTTTGTCGGCAGATGTCTTGGACGAGCGGGCAACGCGCCTGGTACACGCAGCCGGACGGGATCGAATGCAGGTCCGGCGGTGTACCGCCGATCGATTTGAGGTCTTCGCCGCGGGCGGCATGCACCGGCACGGAGTCGAGCAGGCCCTTCGTGTACGGATGCTTGGGGTTGGCGAAGACTTCCTCGACCAGGCCGGTCTCCACGACGTTGCCCGCGTACATGATCGCCACCCGGTCGGCTTCCTCGGCGACGAGCGCGAGGTCGTGGGTGATCAGCACGACCGCCATGTCCCGTTCGGCGCGCAGATCGCGCAGTAGCGTCATGATCTGCGCCTGCACGGTCACGTCCAGCGCCGTGGTCGGTTCGTCGGCGAGTAGCACGCTCGGACTGAGGGCGACGGCCATCGCGATCAGCAGACGCTGGCGCATGCCGCCGGAGAACTGGTGCGGATAGGAGTCGATCCGCGCCTCCGGCTCCGGGATGCCCACCCGGCGCATGAGTGAAATCGCTTCTTGGCGAGCCTTTTTCGCCGACATCTTGCGATGGATGCGGAATGGCTCGGCGAGCTGCTTGCCGACCGGGTATACCGGGTTGAGTGCGGTGAGCGCGTCCTGGAACACGATCGCCAACTCGGTGGACGCGAGGGCGCGACGAGTCCTACCGCTCGCGGTGACGAGGTCGACGGGATCCCGGTCACCCGAGGTGATTTCGATGCTGCCGTCGGTGATGTCGGCGATCGGTTCGAGCAGACCGACGATCGCTTGTGCGGTCATCGATTTGCCGCAACCGGATTCACCGAGGAGCGCGAGGGTTTCGCCGCGGCGCGCGGTGAAGCTGACGTTGTCGACGGCTCGGAGGACTCCGGACGGCGTCCGCAGGTCCACGGTCAGACCGGAGACGTCGAGGGCGGTGCGGCCGGTGTCGATGGCCTCGGATTCGGGTGTCATGGTCGGTGCGCTCACTTGACGACCACCTTTCGGGTGGGGAAGAAACGGGAGCGGCGCGAACGCGGCACCGTAAGGCGCCAGCGCTGGCCGGGGTCGGTCGCGATCCGTGCCCAGGCGGCGAGGATCGTTGCGGACACCGTCGTGATCACGATGGCCAGGCCGGGGAAGAACGCCAGCCACCATGCGGTCTGCAGGTAGGTGCGGCCCTGCGCCACCATGAGCCCCCAGCTGATCTCGGGCGGCTGGATGCCGATGCCGAGGAAGCTCAGCGAGGACTCGGCGAGCATCACGTAACAGAAGTCGAGGGTCGCGACGGTGAGCAGGGTCGGGAGCAGGATCGGGAACACGTGCCTGCGAATGATCGCCGTGCTGCGGGCGCCGAATGTGCGCGCGGCGTCGACGAACAGCCGACTCTGCAACTCGGCGGATTCGGCGCGAGCGGTGCGCAGGTACACCGGGATGCGGGTGATGGCCAGGATCAGCACGATGTTCGCCACGCTCGGCGCGAAGACGTAGAGCACGACGACGGCGAGCAGCAATGAGGGGAAGCTCATGATCACGTCGGCGATCCGCATCGCGATCGTCTCGCGGCGCCCGCGGTGGTAGCCGGCCCACATCCCGATGACCGACCCGATGAGGCAGGACAGCGCGACGGCGGGCAGTGCCACCTCGAGCGTGGTGCGGCAGGCCACCACCAGGCGGGCAAGCATGCTGCGTCCCAACGGATCCGTCCCCAGGATGTTCATCCAGCCGGTGTCGAGGTTGAACGGGGGCAGCGTCGACTCGTCGAGGTTCTGTTCGGTCGCGGCACCGCCGACGAGCGCCGGCCCGAATATCGCGACCAGCGCGACGAAGACGAGGATGACGGCGGCGACGGTGGCCATCCGGTCGCGCAGCAGCATCCGCCACAGCGAAACCTTGCTCCTGGGTGGCGAGACGGGCGGGTGCGTTTCGTCGGCAACGAATTCGAGTTCGGCAACCCGGTCGTCGGTATGCGGAATGGCGTCGATGGACATGATGGCTCCTAGACCTTTGCCGTTTCGCGGACCCGGGCGTCGAGCAGCGCGTAGCACGCGTCGATGAAAATGTTGAGGATGAAGATGCTGATCGCGGTCAGCAGCACGCAGGCCTGCAGTACCGCAAAGTCCCGCTGCAGGATCGAGTCGATCATCAGCTTTCCGATACCGGGCCAACCGAAGATCACCTCGACCACCACGGCGCCGTTGATGAGTCCGACCGCGAGGTCGCCCGCGACGGTCAGCGACGGGGCCGACGCATTGCGCAGGGCGTGGTGCGTGACCACCCGCAGATCACCGGCGCCCTTGCTGCGGGCCAGCCGGACGTAGGGCGCCGAAAGCGCGGAAACCATTGCGCCGCGGACCACCTGGGTGAGTACGCCCAGCGGACGGATGAGCAGAGTCGCGATCGGTAGCACCCAGGCCAGCGGACTGCTCGTGCCGGAGGTGGGCAGCCAGCCGAGTGTGACCGCGAAGATCCAGATTCCCATGATGGCGAACCAGAAGTCCGGGATGCTGGCTGCGGTCATCGACAGCAGGCTGGCTGCCCGGTCGGCAAGTGAGTTCGGTCGATAGGCGGCCCAGCAGCCGATGGTCACGGCGCCGAGGATGGCGAGCAGCATGGTGCAGAACGCCAGTTGCAGGGTTGCGGGGAAGGCCCGAAGTGCCATGTCCGCGGCGGATTCGCCGGTGCGCAGCGACTCGCCGAAGTCGAGATGCAGTATCCCCCAAAGGTAGTCGACCATCTGCTTCAGCACTGGCTGGTCGAGACCGTGTTCGGCGGCGAACTCGGCGCGCTGGTCCGGGGTCGCGGAGACGGGGAGGTAGAGGTTGGTCGGATCACCCGTGAGGCGGGCGAGGAAGAACACGCCGAACAACACGACCAGCAGCGGTAACAGGCTGGTGACGACGCGCTTGCGAAGGTAGGTCAACATGTGCGGGCCCTCCGGTGGACTGATAAGGGCGAAGCCCTCGGGGCTTCTGAGGGTTCTCGATCAGCCGTTGGTGGCTGGGTCGGCGTGGGTCATCTCGGCGAGGCGCATTTCGTCGCCGGTCGCGGAGTTGGGCTGGTAGTGCACGCTCGCGGCTTCGGCGAGCACACCGTTCATGTGTGCGATGTAGGCGAACTGCCGGACGGCGCCGGGTTCGTCGGCGAGCAGTTTGGCGAACGCGTCCTGCCGGGCCGCGCCGGTCTGCGTCTCGGCGCTGTCGATCTCCGCGTCGAACGCGGCAGTACCGAACGCGCTCTGGTAGCCGTCGCTGCGCATGTACTGATCCACCGTGAACTGCGCGTCGCCGGCCTGGTTACCGTGCTGGATCAGCACCATCGTCGGCGTGTCTCCGCCGGGGAACGGCCGCACCTGGTACTGCAATTGTCCTGCAGTATCCATCATTTCGATCTTCACACTGAGTCCCGCCTCGCTCAGGGAGTGTTGGATCACTTCGACGGTCTCGTTGATCTTCGGGAACTGGCCGGTGCGTGCGATCAGGCGAATCTGCCGGTCGACCGGGACTCCGTCGGCCTTGGCCGCCGCGACAAGTTGCGCGGCTTGTTCCGGGTCGTATGGGGTGGGCTGGAGCGCGTCGTTGTAACCGATGATGCTCTGTCCGACCAGTTGGGCCGCGGGGTCGCCCTCCCCACGGAACAGGGCCTTGACGATGCCCGCACGGTTGATCGCCAGATCGATCGCCTCGCGCACCCGGTAGTCGTTCAGTGGCGCGGCGGAGCCGTGCATGCGAAGCGCGGTCGTCTCGTTGTTCGCGTATGACACACCGAGATCGCCCGCACCGTCCTCGGGGCCGAGCGAGGTGGCCAGTTCGGCCTCGCCGTTGACCACCATCGACGCGCGGACACTGCCCTCGCTGCGCCACTGGTAGATCGCGCGGGAGTACTCGGGCTCCTCGCCCCAATAGTCGTCGTTGCGCACCACGGACAGCTTCTGGCCGGCGTCCCAGTAGTCGAACTTGTACGGGCCGGTGCCGATCGGTTTGCGGGTGCGGTCGGTCATCGACGTCGTGCGGGGCACGACCTCGATGAACGAGAGTCGCATCGGCATGATCGGGTCGGGGCTCTGCGTCTCGACCACGACCGTGCTCGGGTCCACCGCTGTGGCGGTGACCGCGTCGTCGCCGAAGACGTAGCCGTCGACGTCGCAGGAGAGGTCCGAGTTGACGGTTCGATCGATGGAGAAGGCGGCGTCGGCGGCCTCGAACGGCGTGCCGTCGCTGAACCGGATGCCCGGATGCAGGTTCAGCGTCCACTGCGTCGGCGAGGTCTGCTGCCACGTGTCTGCGAGCTTGGGTTCGAGGTCGCCGGACGTCGGGTTGCGTTCGATCAGCGGCTCGGTGATGTTGGAGCGCACCACTACGCCGGTAGCGGTCAGTGAGCCGTCGCACGGTTCCAACGACGGCGGCTCCTGGGGCAGCACGATGCGCAGCGTGTCGGGGCTCGCGGCGTCGGAGTGGTTCGAGTTGGCCACCGAGCAGGCGGTCGTCGCTACCGAAAAAGTGAGCGCCGCGACGGCTGTCGCGGCCCGGGCGGCGGTTCGCCGGTGCGGGCTCCGCGTCTTGCCTGCTGCTGTCATTGAGGTCCTCCAGGCGATGAGAAATCCGGATGCGTTGCACGGTGTGAAGTGAGCCGGTTCCGCTGCTTCGCTGTGACGGTAGCCACACGCTATGAGTGGCCCCGGAACGCCGTCAACGCGCCAAATCGGGCGAAACCGCGCGGAATGGCGGCTTCGCCAGGGCCATGCAGCGCTCTGAACTGCAAGAATGGTCTTACTGGATGGAACAGCGGGCCGACAATACCGTTTGGGTATTAGTCCATGTTATTTGCGTGTTGGACACGTAATTGCGAGCCGCCGTAGCGTCGTGACATGCCCTTATCACCGAACGCGAACTCGGTAGTGCTCCAGGTCGGCCCGCTGAAGCCTTCGCTCGCCGATACGCTCAGCCGAGACTACGGCGCACACGCGCTGCCGACGAACGCGACTCGGTCGAGTTTTCTTGCCACGCACGGGGATTCGATACGTGTCGTGGTCACGTCCGGCCGCACCGGCGTCGACCGAGAGCTGATGATCGCACTTTCGAACCTCGGCGCGGTGGTCAATTTTGGCGTCGGTTACGACACAACCGATGTCGAGTTCGCCGCGCAGCGGGGAATCGGTGTCAGCAACACTCCCGACGTGCTGTCGGACTGCGTTGCCGACACCGCGGTGGGGCTGATCATCGACACGCTGCGCGGGTTCAGCGCTGCCGACCGGTACGTCCGTGCCGGTAACTGGACGTCGCAGGGTAACTTTCCGCTGACCCGCAAGGTCAGTGGCGCCCGCGTCGGGATCGTCGGGCTCGGCCGGATCGGTCGCGCAATTGCGCAGCGGCTGAACGGTTTCGGCTGTGAGATCGCCTACCACAACCGGCGCCGCGTTCCCGATTCGCCATACCGCTATGCGAACTCGGTGGTCGAGCTAGCGGGTGGGGTGGACGTGCTCGTCGTCGCGGCCGCGGGCGGGCCCGCAAGCGCGCGTCTGGTCGACCGCGTCGCGCTCGAGGCGCTCGGTCCGCGCGGGTATCTGGTCAACATCGCCCGCGGCAGCGTCGTCGACGAGGAAGCATTGGTCGACCTCCTGTTTTCCGGCGGGCTCGCCGGCGCCGGGCTGGACGTGTTCGCCGACGAGCCGAACGTGCCCGAGCGGCTGCTGGGCCTCGACAACGTCGTGCTGCTGCCGCACGTGGGCAGCGGTACCGTCGAGACGCGTGCCGCAATGGAGGCGCTCACCCTGTCCAATCTCGATGAATTCCTGTCGTCCGGAACGCTCGTCACGCCGGTCGTGCAGGTTCCGGAGGCCGTCCGATGACTGTTGTACTCAGCTACTCGCCCAGCCCGGAGGGCCGTGGCGCGCTCGCCTTCGGGTTCGCCGAGGCCAGCATGCGCGCAACCGATCTCGTGGTGATAGCGGACGGCGACAGCGCATCGGGACCCGACTTCGAGGCCGCTATGCGGGAGGCGCAGGCGATGGCCGAGGCGGGCGAGGTGTCCTGGCGGATCGCGGAGAACGTGCCGGACCGCTCGCACGCCGACAACCTCATCGACGCCTCCTACGAGGCGGGTGTCGACCTGTTGGTGGTCGGCATGCGCCGGCGCTCGCCGGTCGGCAAGCTGCTGCTCGGCAGCATGACCCAGCAGGTCCTGCTCGATGCGCACTGTCCGGTCACGGCCGTGAAGCCGCCGCTGCGCCTGCGCTGAGCCGGATCAGATCCATTCCCGCTGCGGTAGTACGTCTTTCATCATCCGATGTAGCGCAGGGTTGCTATTGTCGCTGCGCCACGCCGCGTTCATCTGCACCGGCCGGTCGCGCACCGCGGTGACCTGCCGGAAGGTCACACCTTCCGGTTTCATCGTCTCGGCCGACGCCGGCACGAGCGCCATGCCGAGCCCGGAGCGCACCAGCACCAGCATCGTGTGCACCTGGGTGACGTACTGCACGTAGCGCGGCGAGGCGCCGACGATGGTGAAGGTGCTGATCAGCAACTCGTGGAAGTACCGCGCGTCGACGGGGGAGTACATCACCACCGGTTGGTCGTCGAAATCCTCGACGGTGAGGTGCTCTTCGCTTGCGAGCGGATGCTGCTGGGGGAGTGCGGCGATGAGCCGTTCGTGATGGATCGGCCGGGTCGAGATCCCCGGCCGGGGCAGGATTGGTCGGATTAGCCCGAGATCGAGTTCGCCGTTGGTCAGCGCCTCGATCTGCTGGGAGGTCACCATCTCACGCAGCACGAGCTTGACGTCCGGGATCCGCTCCCGCGCCGCTTCGAGCAGGCGCGGCAGGACCGCGTGCGCCGAGGCGCCGGTGAATCCGACTGCGACCGTGCCGAGATCGCCCGCCGGCACCCGGCGCACGGTAAGGGCCGCGCTCTCGGCGAGGCTGACGATGCGGCGGGCGTCCGGCAGAAAGGCCGCGCCCGCCGCGGTGAGCGCCACGGACCTGCTCGACCTGTCGATGAGCTGCACGCCGAGCTCGCTCTCCAGCTGCTGAATCTGGCGGCTCAGCGGCGGCTGCGTCATGTGCAGGCGTTCGGCCGCCCGTCCGAAGTGCAGTTCCTCCGCTACGGCGATGAAACAGGTGAGCCGGGCGAGTGAGAACATCGATCCACCCCTTGCATCGTGGGCCGCGTTACGACGGCGCTCGATGCATCATAGATCGCCTCACCAGCGGGGTGAGGTGTTCTCGAAGCTCGGATCGATGGACTTCATGTAGCCGGTGTCCTCCCGGTCACGCAGGCCGCAGTCGAGGTACTGCTCGTGCAGGCCGGCGAGCGCGTCCTCGTCGAGCTCGACGCCGAGACCCGGCGCCGTCGGCGCCGGCACCGCACCATCGACGAAGCGCAGGGCACCGGGCAGCACGACGTCCTCGGTCTTCCACGGCCAGTGCGTATCGCAGGCGTAGGTGAGATTGGGTGTGGCCGCGGCGAGGTGCACCATTGCCGCCAGGCTGATGCCCAGGTGCGAGTTGGAGTGCATGGACAGGCCCATGCCGAACGTGTCGCAGATGCCGGCGAGCAGTCGGGAACGTTGCAGCCCGCCCCAGTAGTGGTGATCGGAGAGCACGACCTGCACCGAGTCGCGCAGCACGGCGGGCTTCAGGTGATCGAAGGCGACCACGCACATGTTGGTGGCCAGCGGCATCTTGGCCTCGCGTGCGACCTCTGCCATGCCGTCGAGGCCGGGGGTCGGGTCCTCGAGATACTCGACGATGCCGTCCAGCTCCGTGGCGACGCGGATCGAGGTCTCCACCGTCCACGCCGCATTCGGGTCGAGCCGCAACGGTAGGCCGGGGAACGCGGCTCTCAGCGCCTTGATGCCCGCGATCTCTTCGTCCGGTGTGAAGACGCCACCCTTGACCTTGATCGCGCCGAAGCCGTACTCGCCGATCATCTTCTGGGCCTGGCGCACCAGTCCGTCGGAGTCGATCGCCTCGCCCCACTCGTCCGGCTGCGCACCGGGATGTCCGGCCCACTTGTAGAACAGGTAGGCGCTGAACGGCACCGCTGCGCGCACGGCGCCACCGAGCAGATCCGAGACCGGCCTGCCGAGCGCCTTGCCCTGCACGTCGAGGCAGGCCACCTCGAACGGCGAGAACACGCGGTCCGTGGTACTCGAGGTGGTGATCATACCGGCGACACCATCGCCGCCGGTGATCGAGTGCCCGCCGAGCTTGGTGTCGATCGCGGACCGGATTGCGTTGAGGGCGAACACATCCAGTCCGACGATCGCCTCGGCCGCCGCCTCCAGGCGGGCGAGATGCGCGGTGTCGGCATAGGTCTCGCCGAGGCCGACGAGACCGGCGTCGGTGTCGAGCACGACGATGGCGCGCAGGGCGTAGGGCTGGTGTACGCCGACCGTGTTCAGCAGCGGGGGATCGACGAAAGCGACCGGAGTGATCCGCGCGCCGCTGATCCGGATCGGCGCCGTGCTCATCGCCGCACCGCTCCCGCGGCGAGTGCGTCGGCCAGCACCGCGCGTCCCGCGGCCGTGATGCGCTCGAGTTCCCGGGTGTCCGCCGGGCTCGCATCGACGAGCGGTGCGCGAACCGGGCCGGCCGGAATGCCTTCCATCGTCACACCGGCCTTGATCAGCGCCACCGAATAGCCGGGCACGGTGTCGCGCAGCCGCACCAGCGGGTGGAAGAACGCGCGCAGCAGCGCATTCACCAGTTCGGTGTTGCCCTCCTGCAGTGCGTCGTAGAAGGCGAGCGCGAGTTCGGGCGCGAACGCGAAGGTCGCCGACGAGTAGAGCGTGACGCCGATGGCGTGATAGGCCTGCTGGGTGACTTCCGCGGTCGGCATGCCGTTGAAGAACAGGAAGTTCTTGCCCGACGGGGCCAGCGCGTCCTGAACCGCGCGGACGATGCGGCCGACGTTGTCGAGATCGCCGGTGCCGTCCTTGAAACCGATCACGGTGGGGAACTGCGCGACCTCGGCCGCCGCGGCGGCGTCGAAGCGTGCGTTGCCCCGGTTGTACACGATCACCGGCAGATCGGTCGTGTCGGCGACCGCCTTGGTGTAGGCGACGAGTCCGGCGGGCGGCATGGACACCAGATACGGCGGCAGCAGCAGGATGCCGTCGGCACCATTGGCTTTCGCGCTCTGGGCAAACTCCTTGGCTTGTGCGACCGAGCCGCCGGCACCGGCGAACACCGGCACACGCCCGCCGACGGCCTCGACCGCGGTCGCAACGATCCGGCCGAACTCGCCCACGGCGAGGGCGTGGAATTCGCCGGTGCCGCAGGCGACGAAAACGCCGCCGGGACCGGCGTCGACGCCCTTGACGATGTGTTCGGCGAGACGGGCATGGTCGACGTCACCGGATTCGGTGAACGGGGTGACGGGGAAGAACAGAACTCCGTCGAGCATGGGAACTCCTCTTGGTGCGGTGGGGGTGTCAGTCTTTGGTGAGCTGGCCGTCGACGCGGCGCCAGATCCGGTCGGGGTTGCCGTCGGCGATGGCGGCGGGCAGCAGGGTCGGGGGCACGTCCTGGTACGCGACCGGCCGCAGGAAGCGCTCGATTGCCAACGAACCCACGGACGTGGTGCGGGAATCGGAGGTGGACGGATAGGGGCCGCCGTGCACCATCGCGTGGCCCACTTCGACGCCGGTGGGCCAGCCGCCGAAGAGGATTCGGCCTGCCTTGAGCTCGAGGATGTCGAGGAGCTCGCCTGCGTCGTCGAGGTCGGTGTCGTCCGCGTGCACGGTGGCGGTGAGCTGTCCTTCGAGCCGGGTGGCGACGTCGCGCACCTGCGCGGTGTCGCGGCAGCGCACGATCACGCTGGACGCGCCGAACACCTCCTGCTGCAATACCTCGGAATCCACGAAGGACTCGGCGTCGGTGCTGAACAGTGCCGCGGCGCACCGATTCGGTTCATCCGTTGCGGTGGCGCGGGATTCGACGGTGGCTTCCTCGGCCAGTGCGGTCACGCCCGCGGCGTAGGACTCGGCGATGTTCGGCGTGAGCATCGCGGTCGGTGTCGCATCGGCGACGGCGGCCGCGGCGGCTGCGACGAAGGCATCGAGACCGGGGCCGTCCACGGCGATGACGAGACCGGGGTTGGTGCAGAACTGCCCGGAGCCCAGCGTGAGTGAGCCGGCGAACGCCGCGCCCAGTTCCGCGCCACGGGCGGCGAGGGCCTGCGGCAGCGGGAAGACCGGATTGATCGAGCTCATCTCCGCGTACACCGGGATCGGCTCGGGTCGTGCCGCGGCAGCCCGCACGAGTGCTGTTCCACCGGAACGTGATCCGGTGAATCCGACCGCCTTGATCCGGGGGTCGGTGACCAGTGCGGTGCCGAGGTCGCGGCCCGTGCCGAACAGCAGCGAGAACGTGCCTGCGGGCATGCCGGTGCTCGCGACGGCCTCGGTGATGGCTCGGGCAACGAGCTCGGAGGTACCGGGATGCGCGTCGTGCGCCTTCACCACGACCGGGCAGCCGGCTGCGAGTGCGGACGCGGTGTCACCACCGGCGACGGAGAAGGCGAGCGGGAAGTTGCTCGCGCCGAACACCGCGACCGGGCCGAGCGGGACCTTGCGCTGCCGAATGTCGGCGCGGGGCAACGGCGTCCGGTCGGGCTGGGCGGGATCGATGCGCGCACCGTTCCAGCTGCCCTCGCGCAGCACCGAGGCGAACAGCCGGAGCTGGCCGGCGGTGCGGCCCACCTCGCCACGGATGCGGCCTTCGGGCAGGCCGCTCTCGGTGCACGCGCGATGCACCAGGGTGTCACCGAGCGCCTCGATGTTGTCCGCGATCGACTCGATGAACCGCGCCCGCGTCTGCGCGTCAGTGCGCCGGTAGGGGCCGAAAGCCTCGGCTGCGGCGGCGCAGGCGCGGTCCACCTCGTCGGGCCCGCCGTGCCGGTATCCGGGTTCGAGGGTCGCGTTGGTGCTCGGGTCGATGCCATGGATCGTGGCTCCGGATCCGTAGACCGGCTCGCCGGCGATGATCATCTGCCCGCTCAGCACGGCGGAACGGTTCACGGTGGCAGTCATGCGCAGTCCTTGGGGTCGAAAGTTCGAGGCGGTGATCAGGTTGGTGACCCGGGCCGCACGCGCCGTCACGATCTGCATGTGACCTGGGTCTTGATAGCAACGCTAGGGCGCCACACCGATACATGTCCAAGTCAAAATTGCCTCGTATCGATACGTCTTCGGCATCGAAAGCCGTCGCATCCTTATCGGCACGCGGTGGCACCCACCGGGCGGGCATCACCGTGCGCGATGGGCTTTGGACGGGCGGGATTCGCTCGGTGATCGGCACGACGGTCAACGCGGCCGGTCCGACACTCACGAAGGGCGTGCATGGAGCGCGGATCGACGGCCTTCGAGGCGATGGGAATGTGGGTGCATGGCCGGTGGGTAGTTGCATGAGGCCGCGCGACGCGGCGGCGCGGGCAATCCACGCGGGGCGAACATCGAGCTCAACCCGATCGACTCGTCCGCGAACGTGTTCGCGGCGTCGGCGGCGCTGCGTTGTGCGGCTCCGCGCGCATCGACAACCGCGCGGGTGGACGGGCTGGGGTAGCTCAGTTACCGAACCGTGCGGTCGCGACCGTCCACGCACGCGCCTGCTCGCTCAAGGTGAAGCCGAGGCCGGTCCGTGCCGACAGGTGCATGCGGCCGTCGCGGATCTCGAGGTGCTCGTTGAACAGCGGGTCGAGCCAGTCGAAGTGCTCAACCCAGGCGCCGTGCGGGTAGGTCGCGGCCAGGTGCAGATGGATCTCCATTGCGAAGTGCGGGGCGAGCTGCAGGTTCTTATGCTGGGCCAGCGCCGACAACTGCAGGAACTGCGTGATGCCACCGATTCGCGGGGCGTCGGGCTGGATGATGTCGACCGCGTCGTTCTCGATCAGCCGGACGTGTTCGCCGACGCTCGCGAGCATCTCGCCGGTCGCGATGGAGGTATCCAGGGCGCGGGCAAGCTGGGCGTGGCCCTCCGCGTCGTATGCATCCAGCGGCTCTTCGATCCAGACCAGGTCGAAGCGTTCGAGAATGCGCCCCATCCGCATCGCCGTCGGCCGGTCCCACTGCTGATTGGCATCGACCATCAGGGGGACATCGTCTCCGAGGTGTTCGCGAACCCGCTCGAGTCGGGCAATGTCGGTCTTCCAATCGGGCTGGCCGACCTTGATCTTGATGCCGCCGATGCCGCTCGCCAGGGCCGCGGACGCGTTCTCCAGCACCTGTTCGATGGGGGTGTGCAGGAATCCGCCGGAGGTGTTGTAGCACTGCACCGAATCCCGGTGCGCGCCGATGAGTTTGGCAATCGGTAGGTTCGCACGCTTCGCCTTCAGATCCCATAGTGCGATGTCGAACGCCGCGATGGCCTGCGTCGCGACGCCGCTGCGCCCGACCGAGGCGCCCGCCCACACCAGTTTCGTCCAGATCTTGGCGATGTCGCTGGGGTCCTCACCGATCATCACCGGCGCGATCTCCTTCGCATGCGCGAACTGCGCCGGGCCGCCGGCGCGCTTGGAGTAACTGAAGCCGATGCCCTCGTGCCCGTCTTCGGTCCGGATCTCGGCGAACAGGAACACGACCTCGGTCATCGGCTTCTGTCGGCCGGTGAGCACCTTCGCGTCGCTGATCGGGCTCTGCAGCGGCAGCACGACCGATGACAGCTCGACAGTGGCGATGCGGTCGCGGGTCGCGTCGCCCGGCGCGAGCGCCCGGAGCGCGGCGTCGGGGGCCGAGAGTGCGCTGGTCGGCCGGTTCACGAGGGTCTCGGTGGACATGTCGGGGGTCTCCTGACTCGAACGTCTGTGCCGGAATCCGGCGGATACGGCCACCATACGAACGAGGATCGATGCACGTCCAACACATCTTGTGGATTGATCAATATAGTTCCTGTATCGACCACGGCCAGAACTCCGACAAATTTTAGGGCACCGATCCATATCCATATTGGATTGTTCAATGCCGAATTGGGCTTGGACGTGCATGCATGACCATCGGTAGATTCTGTGTGCCACGTCACGTGACGCTCACCATATCCGCCCAAGCCCTCGCGCCGATGTGCGTGACAGGAGTTCTGAAAGAAATGACTCTCACCCAGGCGCCGACCGTACAATCGGCCATCGTCACGAGCCTGAAAACCGGCAAGGTCCGCTACACGATTCTCGCGATGCTTTTCGCGGTCACCGTGATCAACTACGCCGATCGCGCGACGATGTCGATCGCCGGCGATTCCGTGCAAGACCAGCTCGGCATCAGCTCGGTCACACTCGGCTACATCTTCTCCGCCTTCGGTTGGTCGTACTTGTTCGCCCAGATTCCCGGCGGCTGGCTGCTGGACCGCTACGGCTCGAAGAAGGTCTACTGCGGCGCGATCCTGACCTGGTCGGTCTTCACGATGTGCCAGGCCTTCGTCGGCAACTTCAGCATGGGGACCGCGGTCGGTCTGCTGTTCCTGCTCCGGCTGCTCGTCGGTATCGCCGAGGCACCGTCCTTCCCGGGTAACTCGCGCATTGTCGCGGCCTGGTTCCCGACGCGCGAGCGCGGCACCGCGGCCGCCATCTTCAACTCCGCGCAGTACTTCGCGACCGTGGTGTTCGCCCCGCTGATGGGCTGGCTCGTCGTCGCATTCGGCTGGGAGCACGTGTTCATCATCGTCGGCGCGATCGGCATCGCACTCGGCCTGCTCTGGACGAAGGTGATCTACAGCCCGCGCCAGCACCCGCGCCTGCGGCAGGCCGAGTTCGATTACATCCAGACCGGCGGCGCGCTGGTCGACATGGATCAGCCGGACAGCGGGCCCAACCTCAGTGGCGCCGAGCAGTTGCGCTGCGTCAAGTTCCTCCTGCGCAACCGCATGATGCTCGGGGTCTACTTCGGCCAGTACTTCATCAACACCATCACCTGGTTCTTCCTTACCTGGTTCCCGGTCTATCTCGTGCAGGACCGCAACATGTCCATCCTCGAGGCCGGGTTCGTCGCCGCACTGCCAGCGCTGTGCGGCTTCACAGGCGGAATCCTCGGCGGCGTGCTGTCGGATGCACTGCTCCGGCGCGGGTGGTCGCAGACGTGGGCCCGCAAGACCCCGATCATCGTCGGACTCCTGTTGGCGACCCTCATCGTGGGCTGCAACTACACCGACGCCTCGTGGCTGGTGGTGGCGCTGATGTCGGTGTCGTTCTTCGGCAAGGGACTCGGCGCGCTCGGCTGGGCCGTCGTCGCCGATACCGCTCCGAAGGAAATCGCCGGACTGAGCGGCGGCGTGTTCAACACCTTCGGGTCGCTCGCCGCGATCACGACCCCGATCGTCATCGGCTACCTCGTCAACACGCATGGTTCGTTCGAACTCGCGCTGCTCTACGTCGGCTTGAGCGCACTGCTCGCGGTGGTCTGCTACGTCGTCGTGGTCGGCCCGATTCGCCGCCTGGACCTCGACGAGTTGACCGACGAGCGAGTCGGCTGACCCGCTAACCGGTCGGGCGGGCGCTGGTGGCGCGGACCTGCGTCACCAGCCGCGCTCGCGCCATTCGGCCAGCTGCGGCCGTTCCGCGCCCAGCGTGGTGTCGTCACCGTGGCCGGGGTAGACCACCGAATCGTCGCCGAATCGCCCGAACAGCTTCTCCTCGACCCCGTTCAGGAGAGACGAGAACGCGCCCGGATCCCCGGTCTTGCCGACGCCGCCGGGAAACAGGCAATCGCCGGTGAACACGTGCACCCGCCCGTCGCCGTCGGTGAGTGCGAGTGCGACCGATCCAGGCGTGTGGCCGACGAGGTGGATGATCTCGAGGCGTAGCTCGCCGATCTCCACGGTGTCGCCCTCGGCGAGCAGCCGGTCCGGACGCACCGGCAGCGGGTCGGCGTCGAGTCGATGTGCTGCGGTCGGAACGCCGGTGCTCTGCGCGACCTGCTGCAACGCCTGCCAATGATCGAAGTGCTGGTGTGTCGTCACGATCAGGGCGAGGTCGGGTGCCTCCTGGCTCAGCAACTGCTCGAGCCGGTCGGCTTCGTTTGCCGCGTCGATCAGCAGGCCGCGACCGGTCGCGTCGCACTTCACCACGTAGGTGTTGTTGTTCATCGGACCGACCGCCATCTTCACGATCGTCGCGCCCGGCACGGCACGACGCTGCGCGGCGGACCCGGGAGAGACGTGACCGGTGTAGGCGTCTTCGACAACCACGTGCTGCTCACTCATGCCCGTGACGTTACCGGCGCCGGTTCGAGGTTGTCGCAGTGCTGCGAATTCGGCGCTACGGCTGCGGGGACAGAGCAGCGTAGCGGAACTGACCCGTGAGTAGCTATTCGCGCGCAATTGCCGTTTTCCAGGTGCGACCTATCTTTTGATGTGTCCGAGCGATACGGCTACTGTGCAGCGATCGACGGCTCGGGCCGTTGGGGGAGTGGCGGTTGGGAGCTGGGCTCGGGGCCGCGCCTGGATCTGCCGCTGGGGAAACCACAGATCGGCGCGGGTGGGGGAATTGCGATGCAAGTCCAGGACGTTTCCGTGGTCTGGCGGGATTCGAAGCGGCACCTATGGGTCCTTGGTTTGGTGGCACCGGGTTGTGCGTTGCTGCCGTCGACGCTGGTCGGCCTCACCGGATTTCGGGTGTTCTGGTGGATCGGGCCGATTGTGGTGTTCGCCATAATTCCCGTGCTCGACATCCTCCTCGGTGACGACGGCGACAACCCGCCGGACGAGGTATACCGGCAGCTGTCGTCGGACCGCTACTACCGCTGGTGCACGTACTTGTTCCTGCCGATCCTGCTATCCGGGCTGACCGTCGCGGCGTATCTGTGGGCCGATCCCGCGCTCAGCGTGGTCGACAAACTCGGCCTCGCCGCGACCGTTGGCTTGATGGGCGGGGTAGGCATCAACGCTGCGCACGAACTCGGTCATCGGGTCGAACGGCACGAACGCTGGCTCGCGAAGGTCGCTCTGGCACCGTCCGGCTACGGACATTTCTTCGTCGAGCACAACCGTGGCCACCACGTGCGGGTCGCGACCCCGGCCGACCCGGCGAGCGCGCGATTCGGCGAGTCGCTCTACCGCTTCCTGCCACGCAGCATCGGCGGCAGTCTGGTGTCCGCGTGGCGTCTCGAACGACAGCGGCTGCGCCGCGGGCACCGGTCGGTATGGAGCCCGCGCAACCACATCTTGCAATCCTGGTCGATGACGGTCGCGCTGTTCGGTCTGTTCGTCGCGGTCCGTGGGGTGACGATCCTGCCGTACCTCCTGCTGCAGGCGCTCGTCGCGATCGTGACACTGGAGACCGTCAACTATGTCGAGCATTACGGTTTGCTCCGGCAGCGCCGCGACGCCCGACGCTACGAGCGCCCGCAGCCGCGGCACAGCTGGAATAGCGACAGTCTGGTCACCAACATCCTGCTGTTCCATCTGCAGCGGCACAGCGACCACCACGCGAATCCGGCCCGGCGCTACCAGACGTTGCGCAGCCTGGACGGCGCGCCGCAGCTGCCTCGCGGCTATGCCGCGATGATCCTGCTCGCGTTCGTCCCGGCATTGTGGCGGCGGGTGATGGACCAGCGGGTACTTGCTCATCACGATGGCGACATCACGCTCGTCAACGTCTGTCCGCGCCGCCGGGCGGCGATTCTGGCCAAGTACGCCCGCACAAGTCCCACCGCCGAGCACGTTGGGGCGGGTCCGGGTCCGGTGGCGCCCGGAGTGTCCACCGGCTCCGCGCACGCGGTCACGATGCGACCGGTCATCCGCCCGCCACACGATCGCGACGGTGACCTGCGCGACGAGACCGCTCGGGTGTGAGCAGGCGGTAGCGGGACTATTTCGCCGCCACCTGCTGTTGTCCGATTCGGCGCGCTACCGTCGGGGGTACAGCAATCGAACGTGCCTTCGCAATCATCCAAGAAGCCTGTCGGTGCCCTGGCCTAGCATTCGGGGGCAGAGTCGTGCGTGTTCGATCGAGGTAGACGAGAAGGGACTGTCGGTGGCGGACCGCCTGATAATTCGTGGCGCGCGGGAACACAATTTGCGGGGGATCGATCTCGATCTGCCGCGGAACAGTCTCATCGTGTTCACCGGCCTGTCCGGCTCCGGAAAGTCGAGTCTGGCGTTCGACACGATCTTCGCCGAGGGGCAACGCCGGTATGTCGAGTCGCTGTCGGCGTATGCCCGCCAGTTCCTCGGCCAGATGGACAAGCCGGACGTGGACTTCATCGAGGGCTTGTCGCCTGCGGTGTCCATCGACCAGAAGTCGACCAACCGCAATCCGCGCTCGACGGTCGGCACGATCACCGAGGTGTACGACTATCTGCGGTTGCTGTTCGCGCGCGCGGGCACACCGCACTGCCCGGTCTGCGGTGAGCGGATCGCGAAGCAGACTCCGCAGCAGATAGTCGACCAGGTGCTCGCGATGGATGAGGGCACCCGCTTCCAGGTGCTCGCCCCGGTCGTGCGAACCCGCAAGGGCGAGTTCGTCGACCTGTTCGATCAGTTGAACACGCAGGGTTACTCTCGGGTGCGAGTAGACGGCACGGTCCATTCGCTCGCCGATCCGCCGAAACTGAAGAAGCAGGAAAAGCACGATATCGAGGTGGTTGTCGACCGGTTGACCGTCAAGCGGAGCGCCAAACAGCGCCTCACCGATTCGGTCGAGACGGCATTGCGGCTCGCGGACGGCATCGTGGTGCTCGAGTTCGTCGACCGCGACGAGCACGCGCACGATCGGGAACGCCGTTTCTCCGAGCGACTCGCCTGCCCGAACAACCACCCGCTCGGTGTGGATGACCTCGAGCCGCGCTCGTTCTCGTTCAACTCGCCCTATGGTGCCTGCCCGGAATGCGTCGGCCTCGGCATTCGCAAGGAGGTCGACCCCGAACTCGTGGTGCCGGATCCGGGGCTGAGCCTCGGCGAAGGAGCGATCGCGCCGTGGTCGATGGGACAGACGGCCGAGTACTTCAACCGCCTGCTGTCCGGGCTCGCCGACATCATGGGTTTCTCGATGGACACGGCTTGGGAGAACCTCCCGGCGAAGGCGCGCAAGGCCGTACTCGAGGGCAGCACCGACCAGGTGCACGTGCGCTACAAGAATCGCTACGGCCGGGTCCGCTCCTACTACGCGGATTTCGAAGGTGTGATGCCGTTCCTGCAGCGGCGCATGGAGAACACCGAGTCCGAGCAGATGAAGGAACGCTACGACGGCTACATGCGGGATGTGCCCTGCCCCGAGTGCAATGGGGCTCGGCTGCGGCCGGAGATTCTCTCGGTGACGATCGCCGCGGGCGACGAACACAAATCCATCGCCGAGGTCTGCGACCTCTCCATCTCCGAATGCTCCGAGTACCTGAACAAACTCACCCTCGGCACGCGCGAGGAAGCGATCGCCGGTCAGGTGCTCAAAGAGGTCCAGGCCCGGCTCGGCTTCCTGCTCGACGTGGGGTTGCAGTACCTGTCGCTCGCGCGCGCGGCCGGAACCCTGTCCGGCGGAGAGGCACAACGGATCCGGCTCGCGACCCAGATCGGCTCCGGTCTCGTCGGAGTGCTGTACGTCCTCGACGAACCGTCGATCGGTCTGCATCAGCGCGACAACCGCAGGCTCATCGAGACGCTCACCCGATTGCGCGATCTCGGTAACACGCTCATCGTGGTCGAGCACGACGAGGACACCATCCGTGCGTCGGACTGGGTCGTCGACATCGGTCCCTACGCGGGTGAACACGGTGGCAAGGTGGTGCACAGCGGGCCGTATGAGGAACTGCTCACCGACCCCGAATCTCTCACCGGCGCATACCTTTCCGGCCGGTCCGAGATCGAGGTGCCGATGGTGCGCCGCCCGTTGGACCGCAAGCGCCAACTGGCCGTGGTCGGGGCCCGCGAACACAACCTGACCGGCATCGACGTCGCCTTTCCCCTTGGTGTGCTCACCGCGGTCACCGGTGTCTCCGGGTCGGGCAAGTCGACGCTGGTCAACGACATCCTCGCGACCGTGCTCGCCAACAAGCTCAACGGTGCCCGTCAGGTGCCGGGCCGGCACACCCGGATCAACGGCCTCGACCATCTCGACAAGCTCGTCCAGGTGGATCAATCGCCGATCGGACGCACGCCGCGCTCCAACCCGGCGACCTACACCGGCGTCTTCGACAAGATCCGTACGCTGTTCGCCGCGACCACCGAGGCGAAGGTCCGCGGCTATCAGCCGGGGCGATTCTCCTTCAACGTCAAGGGCGGGCGCTGCGAGGCGTGCTCCGGCGACGGGACGCTGAAGATCGAGATGAACTTCCTGCCCGACGTCTACGTGCCGTGCGAGGTCTGCCACGGCGCGCGGTACAACCGCGAGACTTTGGAGGTCCACTACAAGGGCAAGAGCATCGCCGAGGTGCTCGACATGTCGATCGAGGAGGCGGCGGAGTTGTTCGCGCCGATCACCTCGATCCACCGCTACCTGAAGACGCTCGCGGACGTGGGGCTCGGGTACGTGCGGCTCGGGCAGCCCGCGCCGACCTTGTCCGGTGGCGAGGCGCAGCGCGTGAAGCTGGCCGCGGAGCTGCAGAAACGCTCCACCGGGCGCACCGTCTACATCCTCGACGAGCCGACGACAGGGTTGCACTTCGAGGACATCCGCAAGTTGCTCGGTGTGATCAACGGCCTTGTGGACAAGGGCAATACGGTGATCGTCATCGAACACAACCTCGACGTCATCAAGACCTCGGACTGGGTGATCGACATGGGTCCGGAAGGCGGGTCCGGCGGCGGCACCATCGTTGCGCAGGGCACCCCGGAAGACGTCGCGGCGCTGCCGGAGAGCTATACCGGGCAGTTCCTGCAGCAAGTGCTCAAACCGAAGGAAACCAACGGCAAGACGCAGCCCGCCTCGAAACGGGTGCCGCGCAAGCGGGTCGCCACGAAGGCGCGGTCCAAATCCGCCTCGCGCGCCTGACAATCCCCGTCACGGCAACCGGATCGTCGCCTCGACCGACGAATCGGCTACGTGGACCGTGGATTCCGCGCGTCTGCCGTCGGCGGTCACGGCGAGGATCGTGTAGTCGCCCGGCCCGACGGTCGTGAGCACGAATCGGCCCTCCTCGTCCGGCTGTGCGGCGATGTCCGGATACGGCCCCGGGGCCGACGTGACGAGGATCGTGACGCCGCCCGGGACCGTATCCGGTGCGCCGGCAACCGCTCCGAGGATCAACGGCGCCGGCGTGCCCGAATCCGAATCCGTCATGCCTTCCATGCTTGCAGGTTCGCGAACACCTGTGCGTTGATGCGCGTCCCCGAGTTCGAGGAAGCACCGCCATAGGCGTGGACCGCGAAGGTGTGCCGCTGGCCGTTGGCGTAGCGGTAGACCGCACTGCCGCTCTGCCCACCCACCGTGTCGGTCTTGTAGAACACCTCGAGCGCGTTGACGTCCACGACGTCGGAGGCGTGGAACCACAGCGTGCCTGCCGGCTTGTCACCGGGGTAGCCGGCGATGTTCGCGACCGAGGACCGGATCGTGGCGTCGTCGAAGTTGCCGAAGCCGAGCCACCCGGTTTGCTGGCCGAGTTCGGTGGGCAGCAGGATCGCACCGTAGTCGTAGTTCTGGTCTCCGTTGTTCGTCCAGCCGGTGACACTGCGGAAGTTGTTGCTGGTCACCGACCCGTACGGCTGCTGGGCGCCGTTGCGTCCCGGGATCACCTGGATCGACCGCACCCAGCCGTCGCGGCCCGGCACACCACTGTTCTTGATGAAGACGACGTGGCCTGCGGTGCCGAGCGTGTGTGGTCCGAGGAACCACCCGGTGCCGATCCATCGCGATCCGTCCGCCGCGGTGATCAACAGCGAAGCATGCACGCGCCAGGGATAGTTCGCCGTCGCCGTGACCTGTACGCGGTCGTCGGTGCCGATGATGGACTCGAGCGAGCCACCGAGTTCCCCGTAGGACGCGGTGGCGATATCGGGAAGGTCGTCGAGGTCGGCGAGGGTTGCCTCGATGGCCGGTCCGTCGAAGACGTCACTGGTGACCTCGAGCCCGTCTTCCACGTGCTCGCTTGGTGCGCTGCCGAGCGCGCCGGGTTCGATCCCGGCCGGTGCGCTCGATTCGCCGCCGAGATTCGCCACTGAGGTGTGCAGATCGGTGTTGTCCGGCATGGTTTTTCCCTTTCGTCGGGCACCGCGCCGTGCGGCGCGGGCTGTGCGAATTCAGGGTCACCGGCGCGGGGTGGTCGAACGCGAGTGGCGCGGTACGCGAATGTCGAAGGCGGCCGGTCGAATGCGACGCCGGGTGCGCAGCCCTACGCGATTCGGCCGGCGCGAACCAGGCCGGTCCGAACTGCGGCGAGTATGGGGCTACTCGGTCGGTGTCGTTGCGTCCGCCACACACAGCCACCGGCGGAACCATTCGGTCGCGATTCCGTCGGCGGCCGCGGCGTGCTCGGTCTGTGGCGCCGGTTCCAATCCGGGTTCCTCGGCGAGCGCGTGGCCCATGCCGTCGATTTCGGTGATCACGACCCGTTGGTCGTCGCGGTAGCGCTGGGCCAGTGCCGTATACAGCTCGCGGGCGGAGCCGATGAAGGCTTCGTCGTCCGCCGTCCCCACCACGATCTGTACCGGAGCTTGCCCGGCCGCATCGAATTCCTCGGCGCGTGCCACGAAGTCCATCCGGTCGGCTGTCGCCGTGGTGGCCCCCGTCCACGAATACCGCTGCCCGAAAATTTGCTCACCCGCGGCGACGGCGTCGCGAAGCCGGACGAGCGGGCTGACGATCACCAGCGCGGCAATATCGAGACCACTCGTCAGTGCCACCTCCTGGGCGATGGCTGCGCCCATCGAGCCGCCGAGCAGGCCGAGCGGCCCAGCACCGATCGGTAGGGATTCGCGCAGCGCAGTGAGCGCGCCCCGGAACTCGTCGACCGCGCCCGAGAAGATCGGCCCGTGCAGGTTCGCCACCGCATCCTCGTAGCCGAGTCGCATCACCTCCTCCTGCGGTATCCCACGGGACCCGGACAACGGCAGACCGAGGTAGATCCGCCATGCGTCGAGACCGTGCAAGGGAAGCGCCGCCGCGAAGGCCGACTCGGTGCGCGGTGCGTCGAGCAGGTGCCAGCCGACGACTATCGGCGCGTCTGCCCGCGGGCCTGTATCCGGGGGAATCGCGAGGTAGGGGACGCCGGCGGCAACACCGGTGACCGCCGATGAACCGGGTGAACTTTCCGCGGGCTCGTTCATGTGACGATCGTCGCATCGGGCTCCGACACGAACCGGTCGACGCGGTCCCGTGCGCGCCCCGCTGATGACCCGGCACGGGCCGCGGATACCTGGCACGATCACCGGCGTGACCAACCTCGATCAGCTTCGTGCACTTGCCGCGCGGCACGGCGTCGCAACCGCGTACGACGGCTGGGACCACGTGCGCCGCGACGTCTCCGCGGCGACCCTGCGTGCGGTCCTCGGCGCACTCGGCGTGCCCGCCGAGGACGACGAACAGGTTTCCGCCGCGCTCGTCGAGGCCGATATCGCGCCGTGGCGGCGGCTGCTGCCCGCCGCTGTCGTCACCGTCGAGGCCCGCGAGCGCGAGTTCGTCGTCCATGTCCCGCACGGCACTCCGGTCGAAGTTTGGATCCGCACCGAGGACGGGAGTCGCCGGGCAGCAAGGCAACTCGATGTCTGGGTGGATCCGCGCGAAGTCGACGGGGTCCTCGTCGGGCGAGCCACCTTCGCCGTGCCGAGCGATATCGAACCGGGCTGGCACACGCTGCACGCCGAGATTGCGGGCGGTCCGTACGCCGAGTGTGCCCTCGTGGTCACCCCGGCACGGCTCACGCGGTCCGCTGCACTCACCGACCGGCAACGCTGGGGGCTGGCGTTGCAGCTGTATTCGATCCGGTCCGCCCGCTCGTGGGGAGTCGGCGATTTCGGTGACCTCGCCGATATCGCGACCACGGTCGGGAGCGTGCACGGCGGCGACTATGTGCTGGTGAATCCGATCCATGCCGCGGAACCCGTGCTGCCGCTGGAGGAATCGCCCTACCTGCCCACCACCCGCCGCTTCGTGAACCCGCTCTACATCAGGGTGCGCGATATCGCGGAGACCGCGGAGCTGCGGCCGAAGGACTACGCGCGCATCGCGGAGTTCGAGGAACGCGCGGTGAAACGCAACCGCGATCCGAAGCGGATCGATCGCAACCGGACCTTCCGGGCGAAACTGCGCGCGCTTCGATTGGTGCATCGCGTGCCGCGCAGTGCGCACCGGCAGGCAGCGTTCGAACAGTTCTGCCGGGTCGGCGGCCAGAGCCTCGACGACTACGCGCTGTGGTGCGCGCTCACCGAGAAGCACGGCTCCGACGACCCGCGCTGGGACGGCGAGTTCGCTCATCCCGGCACCGACGCGGTCGAGGTGCAGCGGCGCCGACTCGGCGATCGGATCGAGTTTCACAAGTGGCTGCAGTGGATTTGCGACGAGCAACTCGCTGCCGCACACCGTGCGGCCCTCGACGCCGGGATGGCGATCGGCGTCATGCACGACCTCGCCGTCGGCGTGCAGCGTAAGGGCGCCGACGCCTGGGCGCTCGGCGATGCCGTGGTGCGCGGTGCGACAGTCGGCGCGCCACCGGACGACTTCAATCAGCAAGGTCAGCAATGGAATCAACCGCCGTGGCATCCGGAGCGCCTCGCCGAACAGGGCTATGCGCCGTATCGCGAGATGCTGCGCGGGATCCTGCGGCACGCCGGCGGGATCCGGGTGGATCACATCATCGGGCTGTTTCGGCTGTGGTGGATTCCGGATGGCGAGAGCCCAGCAGCGGGAACCTACGTGCGCTACGACCACGAGGCACTGATCGGCATCCTGGTGCTCGAGGCCGAACGGGCCGGCGCAGTGGTGGTCGGCGAGGACCTCGGTGTCTTCGAGCCCACCGTGCAGGACTACCTGTACGAGCGCGGCGTCCTCGGTACCTCGATCCTCTGGTTCGAGCACGGCGAGTACGCGCCGATCCCGCCGGAGGAGTACCGGCAGCTGTGTCTGACCTCGGTCACGACGCACGACCTTCCTCCGACGGCCGGCTATCTCGCCGGTGAGCACATCGATCTGCGCGACCGGCTCGGATTGCTCGAGCGTGACGTGGCTGTCGAACGCGCCGAAGACGCGCGGGACCGCGATGCGGTGCTCGAACTGGCACGAACGCGCGGGCTACTCGTGCCGGAGGCGAATGTTGCCGAGCAGGTGGACGCTGTGCATCGGCTCATTGCGCGCAGCCCGTCGGTGCTGTTGGGCATGGCGCTGGTCGACGCAGTCGGCGAACGCCGGATTCAGAATCAGCCGGGCACCGACCAGCGCCAGTACCCGAACTGGTGCATCCCGCTCGCGGACCGGAAGGGGCGCGTGGTCATGGTCGAAGACCTCTCCGGCAACGAGCGCTTCGCGGCACTCGTGCGCGCCTTCGGCGACGGCTGACGGCAGGGGGTCAACCTCGGGTCAGTACACCGGGCCGGTGTACTTCTCGCCCGGCCCCTTGCCCGGTTCGTCGGGATGTGCCGACGATTCGCGGAACGCCCGCTGCAGCGACTGCAGCCCCTCGCGGATCGGACCTGCATGTGGTCCGAGGTACTCGACCGACGCCGTGACCAGCCCGGCCAGCGCCGTGATCACCCGCCGCGCCTCATCGAGATCGCGGTGCGGGCTGTCGTCCGGATTCTGATCCGAGAGGCCGAGCTTCTCCGCTGCCGAGCTCATCAGCATCACCGCGGCACGACTGATTACCTCGACTGCGGGAATGTCGGCAAGCTCGCGGACCTGATTCGCGGTGGCCTGGCCTTCGGAAAGCGGGCCTTCGGAAAGCGGGTCTTCGGAAAGCGGGTTCCCGGAGAACGCGTCGTCTGTCATGGCATCGAGAATGACACTGCCCGTCGCACGCGTCGGCGGCAGCCCGCCCTCCGACGGCCGTCACCAGCATCGATTCGGATTTCGGCGGGGCGAACTGATACTCTGGCATGCACGACCGCCCCGGACCTCCCGGTTAGGGGCATCAAGTGGAGCCCGCCTCCCACCGCTGCAGCAGATATTACGGCTGGTCAGTGGTCCGGTCACCCGCGCAGGGCATTGCCCCGAGCTGCGGGTTTCTCTCGGTGCGCCGAGGGAATGTGGACAGCAACTTTGCTGTTGTTCACAGCGACCGGTCGGCAGCGGGCCTCGCTCGGTAACCACCGATGCGGGGCCTTCTTGTTGGGTGAGGATGGCCAGCTTGCTGCATGCGGTCACCGACAACGCCCTACCGAGGAGGCCCCATCAGCACTGAGACCCGCATCAACGATCGCATCCGTGTCCCCGAAGTCCGTCTTATCGGACCCGGCGGTGAACAGGTTGGGATCGTGCGTGTTGAGGATGCACTGCGCGTCGCGCTCGAAGCAGATCTCGACCTGGTCGAGGTTGCGCCGGACGCTCGTCCGCCGGTCTGCAAGATCATGGACTACGGCAAGTTCAAGTACGAGACGGCGCAGAAGGCGCGTGAATCTCGCAAGAACCAGCAGCAGACCGTCATCAAGGAGCAGAAGCTCCGCCCGAAGATCGACGATCACGACTACGAGACCAAGAAGCGCAACGTTGTTCGCTTCCTCGAAGCCGGTTCGAAGGTGAAGGTCACGATCATGTTCCGTGGTCGTGAGCAGTCCCGTCCCGAACTCGGTTTCCGGCTGCTGCAGCGTCTGGCTGCCGACGTCGTCGAGCTCGGGTTCGTCGAGACCTCCGCGAAGCAGGACGGCCGCAACATGACGATGGTGCTCGCACCGCATCGCGGCGCGAAGACGCGCGCGAAGGCGCAGGAGGGCACCGCGGCCCAGGGCGGACCCACTCCCGGGAGCCAGGCCGGCTGAACCGGTCCGGATCTGCAAGGCCAGACCGGCAATTGACCATTTGCCCGTACGAAGTACGACAAGCACGACAGAACTGAGGGACTCATGCCCAAGATGAAGAGCCACAGCGGCACCGCGAAGCGTTTCAAGGTTTCCGGCCGCGGCAAGCTGCTGCGTCAGCAGGCCAACCGCCGCCACCTGCTCGAGCACAAGTCGAGCCGTCGCACCCGGCGCCTCGACGGCACCGAGTCCGTGAGCGCCGCCGACACGCCGCGCATCAAGAAGCTGCTCGGCATCTGACCCGGCCGACCGCGTGCGCGGTCGCCTGAAACGACAAGCAAACCCAGGGGTGTCGGACACCCCGAGACGACAGGACTTTTCCAGTGGCACGCGTAAAGAGGGCCGTCAACGCTCAGAAGAAGCGCCGTTCGATTCTCGAGGCGTCCAGCGGCTACCGCGGCCAGCGGTCGCGGCTGTACCGCAAGGCCAAGGAGCAGCAGCTCCATTCGCTCGGCTACGCATACCGTGACCGTCGCGCGCGCAAGGGTGACTTCCGCAAGCTGTGGATCGCCCGGATCAACGCCGCGGCCCGGCTCAACGACATCACTTACAACCGCTTCATCCAGGGTCTGAAGGCCGCGGGTGTCGAGGTCGACCGCAAGATCCTCGCCGAGCTCGCGGTGTCCGACGCCGAGGCGTTCGCCGGCCTGGTCGCGATTGCCAAGGCCGCCCTGCCCGCCGATGTGAACGCGCCGAAGGACGGCGAAGCCGCCTGACCCCCTTCAGCGATTCGGAACGACCCGTGGACGTGCTCACCGAGCGCACGCCACGGGTCGTTTCGGCTGTAAAGCTGCATCGCGGCGCGCAACGCCGCAAGACCGGCGAATTCCTGGTCGAGGGCGCCAACGCGGTGACGGCGGCGCTGGCCGGCGGACATGTCGTCGAGCTGTTCTGCACCGGCGATGCGCATGCACGATATGGGCCGGTGCTCGATCAGGCTGCGACCGCAGGCGTCCGGATCTCGCGCGTGACCGACCGCGCCGCACGCGGTCTCAGCGACACCGTCACCCCCGCCGGGCTGGTCGCGGTCTGCCGGCAACTCGACGTCTCGATAGCAACGGCCCTTGCCGGCACACCGGCGCTCGTCGCGGTGCCGGTGGAGATCGCCGAGCCGGGCAACGCGGGCACCGTCATCCGGGTCGCGGATGCGGTCGGTGCGGATGCGGTGCTGCTCGCCGGGGACAGCGTCGACCCGCACAACGGCAAGTGCGTGCGCGCCTCCGCGGGCAGCGTCTTCCATCTTCCGATCGCTCGCGAGCGATCGATCGACACTGCGCTGTCGGCGCTGACCGAACGCGGGCTGCAACTGCTCGCCACCGCGGCAGACGGTGAGGTCGACCTCGATGACGCCGAGGACCTACTGCACGCACCGACCGCCTGGTTGTTCGGCAACGAGGCACACGGTCTCGCCGCCGAGGTCGCTGCGCGTGCGGACCACCGGGTGCGCATCCCCATCCGCGGGCGGGCGGAAAGCCTGAACCTTGCCACGGCGGCGGCGATCTGCCTGTACGAAAGCGCCCGGGCGCAGCACCGGCGGACAGAACCGGAAATGCCCGAAGGTCGCTAGCAGGCGATCGCCTAGGATTTGAATCCATCGACACCGAGTTCGGATTGCTGGTAGCCGAAGACAGGAGTGGCAGTAGTCGTGGCGCAAAACGACCCCGTGGAGCAGGTCGATTCCTCCGCGCTATCCGAGGAAGCACTGACCGCCGCCGCGGAGGCAGCCGAGAAAGCGTTCGCGGCGGCCGACACGCTCGACGCGCTCGCCGCCGCGAAGACCGAACACCTCGGTGACCGGGCCCCCATCGCGCTCGCTCGCCGCGCACTCGGCTCGCTGCCGAAAGCAGAGAAGGCGGATGCAGGCAAACGGGTGAACGTCGCCCGGAGCCGCGTCGCCGATGCCTTCGACGCACGCCGGGTCGTGCTGCTCGCCGAACGTGACGCCGCCGTGCTGGTCTCCGAGGCGATCGACGTGACCCTGCCTGCGCAGCGCCGGCCGCTCGGCGCGCGCCATCCGATCAGCGTGATCTCCGAGGAGGTCGCGGATGTCTTCGTCGCGATGGGGTGGGAGGTCGCGGAGGGACCCGAGGTCGAAACCGAGCACTTCAACTTCGACGCGTTGAACTTCCTGCCCGATCACCCTGCGCGCACGATGCAGGACACCTTCCACATCGCGCCGGAGGATTCGCGCCAGGTGCTGCGCACGCATACCTCGCCGGTGCAGGTGCGCACAATGTTGTCGCGTGAGTTGCCGATCTATGTGGTGTGTCCGGGTCGTACCTTCCGCACCGACGAACTCGACGCGACGCACACTCCGGTGTTTTCGCAGGTCGAGGGTCTCGCGGTGGACAAGGGTCTGACCATGGCGCATCTGCGCGGCACTCTGGATGCGTTCGCGCGCGGCATGTTCGGTCCCGATGCGCGGACTCGGATGCGGCCCAACTACTTCCCGTTCACCGAGCCCTCGGCCGAGGTGGACGTCTGGTTCCCGCAGAAGAAGGGCGGCCCCGGCTGGGTCGAGTGGGGCGGCTGCGGGATGGTGAACCCGAACGTGCTGCGTGCCTGCGGCGTAGACCACAAGGAGTACACCGGTTTCGCGTTCGGCATGGGCCTGGAACGCACCCTGCAGTTCCGCAACGGCATCTCCGACATGCGCGACATCGTCGAGGGTGACGTGCGGTTCACCCTGCCGTTCGGCGTGCAGGGCTGACGGCCGCTGCGAAGCTCCGGCCCGATACGAGCCTTTCCGACCACCGACTCGAGAGTGAGCGAAACCCCGTGCGAGTAGCGCAATCCTGGCTGACCGAGATCCTGCAGCGGGCTACCCCCGACTGGGAGGTGACGCCCGAGGAACTCGACGCCGGGTTCGTGCGCGTGGGCCTCGAGGTCGAGGAGATCGACACGGTCACCGAGATCACCGGTCCGCTCGTCGTCGGCCGGGTCGAGCAGATCACCGAGCTCACCGAGTTCAAGAAGCCGATCCGGTTCTGCCAGGTCATGGTCGGGTCCGGCGAGGGCGATGCCACCCGCGGGATCGTCTGCGGGGCGCGCAATTTCGCCGAGGGTGATCTGGTGGTCGTGGCACTGCCGGGGGCCGTGCTGCCCGGCGGCTTCGAGATTGCCACGCGCGAGACCTACGGGCACGTCTCCGACGGCATGATCTGCTCACTGTCCGAGCTCGGCCTGGGAAAGGACCATTCGGGCATCCACGTGCTCGAGCCGGGCATCGCCGAGCCCGGGACCGACGCGCTGGCGCTGCTCGGACTCGACGACACGGTCATCGAACTGAACATCACCCCGGACCGCGGCTACTGCTTCTCGGTGCGCGGGCTGACCCGCGAACTCGCCTGCGGCTTCGATCTCGAGTACCCCGACCCAGCGCACCCGCTGCTGTCCGCACACGAGGACGAGGCGTACCCGGTCCGGCTGCAGCCGGAGACCGGTGCGACGCGGTTCGCGATGCGCAAGGTGACTGGCATCGACCCGGCGGCGCGCAGTCCGTGGTGGCTGCAGCGCCGACTGCTGCTGTCCGGGGTGCGGCCGATTTCCCCGGCTGTCGATGTCACCAATTACGTGATGCTCGAACTCGGCCAGCCCTTGCACGCCTTCGACGCGGCCGCGGTGCGCGGCGAGCTGGTCGTGCGGCCGGCGAACGAGGGCGAAACCCTTACGACCCTCGACGATGTCGAGCGTGCGCTCGACCCCGAGGACGTGGTGATCGCCGACGACTCGGGGGCGATTTCGCTCGCCGGAGTGATGGGCGGTGCGAGCACGGAGGTGGGCGCCGAGTCCACCGACATCCTGCTGGAAGCGGCGACCTGGAACGCGCTCGCCATCTTCCGTACCGCGCGCAGACACAAGCTCACCTCGGAGGCCAGCAAGCGGTTCGAGCGGATCGTCGACCCCGAGGTGAACGTCGCCGCCCTGGATCGCGCGGCCACACTGCTCGCCGAGATCACCGGCGGTGTCGTCGAGCCGGTGCTGACCGACGTCCGGCTGCTGCAGGAGCCGGTGGGGTCGATCGCGATCGATATCGACCTGCCGGACCGCATCGCCGGTGTCGCCTACCCGAACGGTACGTCGGCGCGCCGGCTTACCCAGATCGGCTGTGCCGTGGAGGTCAGCGTCAGCGACAGCGGCCACGGTCAGCTGTCGGTGACCCCGCCGAGCTGGCGTCCCGACCTCGCCCAGCCCGCCGACCTCGTGGAGGAGGTGCTCCGGCTCGAGGGGTTGGAGCAGATCCCGTCGGTCCTCCCGCAGGCACCCGCCGGTCGCGGGCTGACCCCGGCGCAGCGCCGGCGCCGCGCCGTCACCCGCGCGTTGGCGTTCGATGGCTTCACCGAGGTTCCGCCGCCGGCGTTCCTGCCAACGGATGTTTTCGACGCCTGGGGACTCGACCCCGAGGATCCGCGTCGCCGCACGACCACGGTGGCGAATCCGCTCGAAGCGGACCGTCCGGAACTGGCGACCACATTGCTGCCCGGAATGCTCGAGGTCGCTGCCCGCAATATCGCGCGCGGCCGCCGTGACCTTGGGATCTACGGCATCGCACAGGTTGTCCTGCCGGGCGACAAGACGCGCGCGATCCCGCCGCTTCCGGTGGACCGTCGACCGACCGACGACGAGGTGGCCCTGCTGCTCGAGTCGTTGCCCGACCAGCCTGTCCACGTCTGCACGGTGCTGATCGGCCTGCGTGAGCCGCGCGGGCCGTGGGGCCCCGGCCGCGCCGCCGACGCCGCCGACGCGATCGCGGCTGCGCAGACCGTTGCTCGTGCTGCCGGCGTCGAACTCGAGTTGCGATCCGTGAGCCACCTCCCGTGGCATCCGGGCCGCTGTGCGGAACTCGTCGTCGACGGCGCGGTCGTCGGATACGCCGGCGAATTGCACCCCGCCGTGCTGGAGCGGATCGGCCTGCCCGCACGGACCTGTGCCATGGAACTGGATCTGGATGCGCTGCCCATCTCGGCGACGCGCCCGGCGCCGGTGGTGTCGAGTTTCCCGGAGGTCCTGCAGGACCTCAATGTGGTGGTCGAGCGCGCAGTGCCTGCCGCGGCGGTCGAGGCCGCGTTGCGCAGCGGCGCCGGCGAACTACTGGAGGATCTGCAGCTGTTCGACGTGTACGAGGGCGCGCAGATCGGCGAAGGCCGCAAGTCGCTCACCTTCGCGCTGCGGTTCCGCGCGGCCGACCGGACGCTGACCGAGGACGAGGCAAGCGCCGCCCGCGACGCGGCCGTCGCCGCGGCCGCGGACGCGGTGGGCGCGGCGATCCGGGCCTGACCGGTCGGGCCGGATCGCGCGGCTCGGTCCGCCACACCGGCGACCGATTGCCTAGGCTCACGCCCATGCCCGCATCCGTTGCGTTTCCTGCCGACGATTCGACCCGCAAGCTCGCCGAGCGCCTACTCGACGCGCAGGTCGCGTTCCACCTCGCCGAACTCGATGGCGAGCGCCTGTCCGCAGTGGTCGACCGTGACGTGCGCGAGGCCCTGCGGATCGCCGAAACGGTGACCGTGGCACAGGCACTCGACCGCGAACACGTCGTCGCCACGGTGCGCACCATCATCGATCTCGTCGGGGGCAGCGCGTTGCCCGTCGATCTCGCGGACGCATGGGCGGGCGCGCTCTACGACCTCGACGCCGCGGACGAGCACCGGCTCGGTGACGTGGTGGATCGCGAACAGGTGGACGCGCTCGTCGCCACGGTGCTGAGCATGCACACCCTGCATGAGCACGCGCTCGACCGGCTCACCGACAGCCCGTTGGTCGCCAGTGTGGCGACGAGCTTCTTCAACAAGATCGTCGGCGACATCGTGGCGCAGAACCGCGCACTCGCCGAAAAAGTGCCGGGGATGGGCTCGATGTTCTCCCTCGGCATGGGTGCGGTGTCGCGGGTGAAGAACGTGTCGGACCAGTTTCTCGGCGACGTCGCAGGAAAGGGCGCACAGTACGCGCTGCGCCGCCTCAACGGCGCGACGCTCGAACTGATTCGCGACGCTCCGCTGGCCGATGCCGCCATGCAGGTCTGGGATCTGCAGGCCGAGGAGCCGATGTCGGTGCTGCGTGAGTACCTGAGTCGCACCGAGCTCACCGAATTGATCGGTCTGATCGCCGAGTTGGCGGTGACCAGCCGGAACGCGGCCTATATCGATGCGGTCGTGGTCGAGTGGGTCGACGTGTTCTTCGCCCGGTACGGCGAGAAGACCGTCACGGCGCTGCTTGGCGAGGCCGGGGTTTCATCCGACGACCTGGTCGCCGAGGTGCAGCGGCACGCGCCGGGGATCGTCGCCGCAGCCAAAGCGGATGGGCGCCTCGCCGAATTGATCCGCGTGCGGCTCGCACCGTTCTACGCCTCGGATGAGGTGCTCGGGATGCTCGCGACCCGCGACGACTGAATGCGGCGCGGCTGCCACCGATAACCGGCTATGAATGAGCTTGCATCATGGTGCATAATCAACCGCATGGGAAATGGTAGTGGTGCGCTGCGCGTCGCCGTCGCCGGCGCGAGTGGTTATGCCGGTGGTGAGGTCCTGCGTCTGCTCCTCGGTCACCCCGCCTATCGCGAGGGCCGACTCGAAATCGGCACACTGACTGCGGGCTCGAATGCGGGCAGCACGCTGGCCGAGCACCACCCGCATCTGGTACCGCTCGCCGACCGGGTGCTCGCGCCGACGAGCATCGACGAGCTGCTGGGTCACGACGTGGTGTTCCTCGGGCTGCCGCACGGGAATTCGGCCGCGATCGCACAGCAGCTTCCGGACTCGACAGTGATAATCGACTGCGGCGCGGACTTCCGGCTCACCGATCCCGCCGCGTGGGATCGGTGGTACGGCGGCGAGTACGCGGGGAGCTGGCCCTACGGCCTGCCCGAGCTGCCGGGTGCGCGCGAGAAGCTCAGCGGCGCAACGCGGATCGCGGTGCCTGGTTGCTACCCGACCGCATGCAGCCTCGCGTTGGCGCCCGCGGTGGCCGCCGGGATCATCGAACCCCGGGTGAACATCGTCGCGGTGAGCGGCACCTCCGGAGCGGGCAAGTCGCTCAAGCCGCATCTACTCGGCTCGGAGGTAATGGGCTCGGTCAGCGCCTATGGGGTCGGTGGCGTACACCGGCATACCCCCGAGATTCGGCAGAACCTGTCCGCGATCGCTGGCACCGACGTCGCCGTCTCGTTCACCCCGGTGCTCGCGCCGATGCCGCGCGGCATCCTGGCGACGTGCACCGCCACGACCACGGTGACCGAGTCCGAAGCCCGCGCGGTCTACGAGAAGGCCTACGCGGATGAGCCGTTCGTGCAGGTGCTGCCGGAGAAGGTGTTTCCGCGGACGGGCTCGGTGATCGGATCGAACTCGGCCGCGATCGGCGTGACCGTGGACGCCGACGCGGGACTGCTGGTCGTGATCGCGGCGATCGACAATCTGACCAAGGGCACTGGCGGAGGCGCGGTGCAATCGATGAACATCGCGCTCGGCTACCCCGAGACCGACGGCCTTTCGACTGTAGGAGTGGCGCCGTGACCGCAGTGAATACCGAGCATCCGGCCGGCGAGGCGGGGCGCACGGTGTCGGGTGGACGGCTGCTGCGCACCCAGGGCGTGACCGCTCCGCTCGGGTTCCGGGCAGCGGGAATCGCGGCCGGCATCAAGGCGAGCGGCAAGCCGGATCTTGCGCTCGTGCTGAACGAGGGTCCCGAATACGCTGCGGCCGGGGTGTTCACCAGCAACAAGGTGAAGGCCGCGCCGGTGCTGTGGTCACAGCAGGTGCTCACAGCGGGGCGGCTGCGCGCCGTTGTGCTCAACTCCGGTGGCGCGAACGCATGCACCGGGCCGGGCGGATTCCAGGACACCCACCGCACCGCCGAGGAACTCGCTGCGGCACTGAGCAATTGGGGAACCGAGACCGGAGCCGGCGAGATCGTGGTCTGCTCGACCGGTCTGATCGGGGACCGGCTGCCGATGGACAAGGTCGTGCCGGGCCTCACCGAGATCGTGCACGAACTCGCGGGCGGTATCTCCGGCGGAACCGATGCCGCGTACGCGATCATGACGACCGACACCGTGCCCAAGGAAGCCGCGCTGCACCACGACAGCAAGTGGAATGTCGGCGGAATGGCCAAGGGCGCAGGCATGCTCGCGCCGTCGCTGGCCACCATGCTGTGCGTGATCACCACCGACGCAGTCGCGAGCGCCGAACAACTCGACCGTGCTCTGCGGGCGGCGACGCGGTTGACCTTCGACCGGCTCGACGTGGACGGCAGCTGCTCAACCAATGACACCGTGGTACTGATGTCGTCCGGCGCCAGCGGCATCGCGCCGGCTCAGGACGACCTCGACGCTGCCGTGTTCGCGGTCTGTGACGATCTCGCCGAACAGTTGATGGCCGATGCCGAAGGTGTCACCAAGCGGGTGCGCATCACAGTGAACGGCGCCGCCAACGAAGACGACGCCCTGGTCGCCGCCCGGACTGTGGCCCGCGACAGCCTGGTCAAGACGGCACTGTTCGGATCCGACCCGAACTGGGGCCGCGTGCTCGCCGCCGTTGGGATCGCACCGGTCGAACTGGATCCGCTACGAATCATCGTGCAGTTCAACGGTTCTCCAGTGTGTGTCGACGGCATGGGAGCACCGGGGGCGCGCGAGGTGGATCTGTCCGGCGCCGACATTCACGTCGAGATCGATCTCGGCGTCGGCGACGCCTCGGCGAGCATCCGGACCACGGATCTTTCGCACGGCTATGTCGAAGAGAACTCGGCGTACTCGTCATGACGTCGACCGGCCCCACCGCTCTCGGCGCCCTGACACCCGCCGACAAGGCCGGGGTGCTCGCCGAAACGCTGCCGTGGCTGCAACAGTTGCGCGACAAGATCGTGGTCGTCAAATACGGCGGCAATGCCATGGTCGACGACGAACTCAAGCGTGCCTTCGCCGCCGACATGGCGTTGCTGCGCACGGTCGGCGTGCATCCCGTCGTCGTGCACGGTGGTGGGCCGCAGATCAGCGCGATGCTGCAGCGACTCGGTCTCGCCGGCGAATTCCGCGGCGGATTCCGGGTCACCACGCCCGAGGTGATGGACGTGGTGCGGATGGTGCTCTTCGGACAGGTCGGTCGCGAATTGGTCGGTCTGATCAACGCGCATGGTCCGTATGCCGTCGGCATCACCGGTGAAGATGCCCATCTGTTCACCGCGACCCGTCGCACGGTGCTCGTCGACGGCGAGGCGACCGACATCGGCCTGGTCGGCGACGTCACCTCCGTGAACCCCGGTGCCGTGCTTGATCTCATTGCCGCGGGGCGTATTCCGGTCGTCTCCACAATCGCTCCGGACGCAGACGGCGTGGTGCACAACATCAACGCCGACACCGCCGCCGCCGCGCTCGCGGCCGGCATCGGGGCGGCGAAACTGTTGATGCTCACCGATGTCGAAGGCCTCTACACCGACTGGCCGAACCGCGAGTCGCTGGTGACCGAGATCGATACCGCGGCACTGACCCAACTCCTGCCCCGCCTCGACGCCGGCATGGTGCCCAAGATGGAAGCCTGCCTGCGCGCAGTGGAGGCGGGGGTCCCTTCCGCCCATGTGGTGGACGGCCGGGTGGCACATTCGGTGCTGCTCGAATTGTTCACCGGGCAGGGCATCGGCACCATGGTCAAACCGGCACCGGAGCCGGAAATCTCTACAGCAAAAGACTTTTCGGTTCGGATCGAATCACAGGGAGCCGTGCGATGAGCGCCACCGAACTCATGCAGCAGCGCTGGTCCGGCGCACTGATGAACAACTACGGCGTCCCCAAGGTCGCGCTGGTCCGCGGCCAGGGTGCCGTGCTGTACGACGCGGACGGCAAGCAATACCTCGATCTGCTGGGCGGCATCGCGGTCAACATCCTCGGACACGGCCATCCCGCGATCGTCGACGCGGTGACCACGCAGATGACCACTCTCGGTCACGTGTCGAACCTTTACGCGAGCGAACCGGCGATCGAACTTGCCGAGCAGCTGCTCGGACATCTGGGCGCGGAGGTCAGCGGTCGGGTGTTCCTGTGCAACTCGGGCACCGAGGCCAACGAGGCTGCCTTCAAGCTGGCGCGACTGACGGGTCGCCCGAAGATCGTCGCCGCCGAGAAGGCGTTCCACGGCCGGACGATGGGCGCCCTCGCGCTCACCGGCCAGCCGGACAAGCGGGCGCCGTTCGAGCCGATGCCGCCCGGCGTGCAGCACATCCCGTACGGCGATCTCGCAGCGCTCGATGCGGCGGTCGACGCCGATACCGCCGCAGTGTTCCTCGAGCCGATCATGGGCGAGAGTGGCGTCATCGTGCCGCCGGAGGGCTACCTCGCTGCGGCGCGACGGATTACGTCCGAGCGGGGAGCGCTGCTGTGCCTCGACGAAGTGCAGACCGGGATCGCTCGGACCGGCTGGTTCTACGCCCATCAAGCGGTCGGCATCGTTCCCGATGTGATCACCCTGGCCAAGGGACTCGGTGGCGGAATGCCGATCGGGGCGTGCATCGCGACCGGCGCCGCGGCGGAACTGTTCGCACCGGGCAAACACGGCACCACGTTCGGCGGGAACCCGGTGTGCGCGGCGGCGGCGTTGGCGGTGCTGCGCACGATCGCGAAGGAAGACCTGCTCTCGCGCGCCGACTCGCTCGGCAAGTCCATCGCCAGCGGGATCGAAGCGCTCGGTCATCCACTTGTGGACCATGTCCGCGGGGCGGGTCTGTTGCTCGGCATCGTGCTCACCGACGCCAAGGCGGCCCGGGTCGAGACTGCGGCGCGTGAGGCCGGCTATCTGGTGAATGCGCCGGCGCCGGACGTGATTCGGCTCGCGCCACCGCTGGTGCTCACCGACGAACAGGCCGAGGGTTTCGTCGCGGCCCTGCCCGCCATACTCGATGTTGCACTGCAGGAAGGTGAGTGACGTGTCCGGTAAGAGGCAGCTGCGGCACTTCCTCCGCGACGACGATCTGTCGCCGGCCGAGCAGGCCGAAATCCTCGATCTCGCCGCGGAACTCAAGGCGGCACCGTTCTCGCGCCGCCCGCTCGAAGGACCGCGCGGCGTCGGAGTGATCTTCGAGAAGAACTCGACCCGTACTCGGTTCTCGTTCGAGATGGGCATCGTGCAACTTGGCGGGCACGCGGTCGTGGTGGATGGTCGCACCACCCAACTCGGTCGCGAGGAGACGCTCGCCGATACCGGCAGGGTCCTCTCGCGTTATGTCGACGCGGTGGTGTGGCGGACGTTCGGTCAGCGCAGGCTGGACCAGATGTCTGCGGCCACAACGATTCCGGTGATCAATGCGTTGTCCGACGAGTTCCATCCGTGCCAGATCCTCGCCGATCTGCAGACCCTGCGGGAGCATAAGGGCGAGCTGCGCGGCCTGCGCCTGACCTACCTGGGCGACGGGGCGAACAACGTGGCGCACTCGTTGCTGCTCGGTGGGGTAACGGCTGGGATCGACGTCACCATCGCGGCGCCGCAGGGATTTGCGCCGCACCCAGGGATTCTTGCGGCGGCGCGGCAACGGGCGGCGGAGGTGGGCGCGAAGATCGTGCTGACCGATAATCCGGACGCCGCCGCCGACGGTGCCGATGTGCTGGTGACCGACACCTGGACCTCGATGGGACAGGAGAACGACGGTCTCGATCGTGTTCGGCCGTTCCGGCCGTTCCGGATCGACGCGGCCTTGCTATCCCGCGCCGACCCGAAGGCCGTTGTCCTGCATTGCCTTCCCGCGCACCGCGGCGAGGAGGTCACCGACGAGGTGCTCGACGGTCCGCAGAGCGTCGTCTGGGACGAGGCCGAGAACCGGCTGCACGCACAGAAGGCGTTGCTGGTCTGGCTGCTGGACAAGGCCGGGGGCGCGTCGTGAGCACCGCAGCGGGGGCCTCGGAACCCGAGCAGGCCGCGCTCGCCGTCGCATCGCAGCCGGCGACGACACGCGCGGGCCGGCAGGCCTGCATCGTGGAAATTCTGTCCACCAACGCGGTGCGCAGCCAGACCGAGTTGGCCAGGCTACTGTCCGAGCATGGGATCGAGACCACCCAGGCGACGCTGTCGCGGGATCTCGACGAGCTCGGCGCGGTCAAGCTACGCGCTCCCGACGGTGGAATGGGCGTGTACGTGGTTCCCGAGGACGGCAGTCCGGTGCGGGGCGTGTCGGGTGGCACCGACCGGCTCTCCCGGTTGCTCGGCGAATTGCTCGTGTCGACCGACGCGAGCGGCAATCTCGCCGTCTTGCGCACCCCGCCCGGGGCCGCGCACTACCTGGCCAGCGCGTTGGACCGGGCATCGTTGCGCGACGTTGTCGGCACGATTGCCGGGGATGACACCATTTTGGTGATTGCGCGCGAACCTCTGAGCGGCGCGCAGCTCGCCGCCAAGATCGAACAACTCGTCTGAGTGCGTCTGCACATCGGACATCGAAGAAGGAGCTGGAGCAATAATGACCGAACGTGTCGTCCTCGCCTACTCGGGCGGTTTGGACACCTCCGTGGCGATCAGCTGGATCGGTAAGGAGTCCGGCGCGGAGGTGGTCGCAATCGCGATCGATCTCGGCCAGGGCGGCGAGGACATGAACGTCGTGCGCCAGCGTGCGTTGGACTGCGGTGCGGTGGAGTCGGTCGTGATCGACGCCCGCGACGAGTTCGCCGACGAGTACTGCCTGCCGACGATTCAGGCCAACGCCCTCTACATGGACCGCTATCCGCTGGTCTCGGCGATCAGCCGCCCGCTGATCGTCAAACACCTCGCCGAGGCCGCGAAGCACCACGGCGCGACGACGGTGGCGCACGGTTGCACCGGCAAGGGCAACGATCAAGTCCGGTTCGAGGTCGGGATCGGTGCGCTCGCGCCGAACCTGAAGGTGCTCGCGCCGGTCCGCGATTATGCGTGGACTCGGGAGAAGGCGATCGCATTCGCCGAGGAGGAGAACCTCCCGATCAACGTCACCAAGAAGTCGCCGTTCTCGATCGACCAGAACGTGTGGGGTCGCGCCGTCGAGACGGGGTTCCTCGAGGACCTGTGGAACGCCCCGACCAAGGATGTCTACGACTACACCTCCGATCCCACGCTGAACTGGCAGGCGCCCGATGAGGTCGTCATCACCTTCGACAAGGGCAAGCCGGTCGCGATCGACGGTCGCCCGGTCTCGGTGCTGGAGGCGATCCAGGAACTCAACGCCCGCGCCGGGCGGCACGGCATCGGCCGCCTCGACATGGTCGAGGACCGGCTGGTCGGCATCAAGAGCCGCGAGGTCTACGAGGCGCCGGGCGCGATCGCGCTGATCACCGCGCACCAGGAGCTGGAGAACGTCACTGTCGAACGCGAGCTGGCGCGGTTCAAGCGCCAGGTCGAGCAGCGCTGGGGCGAGCTGGTCTACGACGGCCTGTGGTTCTCGCCGCTCAAGCGGGCGCTGGACGCGTTCCTCGCCGAAACCCAGCAGCGGGTCACCGGTGAGATCCGGATGATGCTGCACGGCGGTAGCGCTGTCGTGAACGGCCGGCGCTCCAACCAGTCGCTATACGACTTCAACCTCGCGACCTATGACGAGGGCGACAGCTTCGACCAGTCGCTCGCCAAGGGCTTCGTGCAGCTGCACGGCCTGTCGTCGAAGATCGCTGCGAAGCGGGACCTGGGCTTGTGAGTTCGAGCGGGCAGCAGCCCGGCGCGACCGTCACCGGCGCCCTGTGGGGTGGGCGGTTCGCGTCGGGCCCGGCGGCGGCGATGGCCGCGCTGAGCAAGTCGACGCATTTCGACTGGGTCCTCGCGCCGTACGACATCCGTGCGTCGAAGGCGCACGCCCGGGTCCTGCACAAGGCCGGCCTGCTCGATGACGCGGGGTTGACGGGCATGCTCGACGGCCTCGACCGGCTCGCCGCCGATGTCGAGTCCGGGGCGTTCGCGCCGGCGGAATCCGACGAGGACGTGCACGGCGCGCTGGAACGTGGACTGATCGAGCGCGTCGGCGCGGAACTCGGCGGCCGCCTGCGGGCCGGTCGGTCGCGCAACGACCAGGTCGCGACGTTGTTCCGGATGTGGCTGCGCGACGCGGTACGTCGCGTCGCCGCGGGTGTGCTCGACGTCGTCGACGCGATCACCATCCAGGCGGCATCGCATCCCGACGCCGTCATGCCGGGCAAGACGCATCTGCAGGCCGCGCAGCCGGTGCTGCTCGCGCACCACCTGCTCGCGCATGCTCATCCGTTGCTGCGCGATGTCGAACGCGTGCAGGACTTCGACAAACGTGCCGCGGTCTCGCCGTACGGTTCGGGTGCACTGGCCGGCTCGTCGCTCGGGTTGGACCCGGAGGCGATCGCCGCGGAACTCGGCTTCGACGGGTCTGCCGCGAACTCGATCGACGCGACCTCGTCGCGCGACTTCGCCGCCGAGGCGGCGTTCGTACTGGCGATGATCGCCGTCGACCTCAGCCGGATGGCCGAGGAAGTCATCCTCTGGAGCACACCCGAGTTCGGCTACGTCACGCTCGCCGATGCTTGGTCCACCGGATCGTCGATCATGCCGCAGAAGAAGAACCCGGATGTCTCGGAGCTCACCCGCGGCAAGGCGGGCCGGCTGATCGGCAATCTCACCGGCCTGCTCGCCACGTTGAAGGCGCAGCCCTTGGCCTACAACCGTGACCTGCAGGAGGACAAGGAGCCGGTGTTCGATTCGGTGGCACAGCTCGAGCTGTTGCTGCCGGCGATCGCGGGGCTGGTGTCGACGCTGACCTTCCACACCGCGCGGATGGCCGAGCTGGCGCCGGCCGGGTTCACGCTGGCCACCGATATCGCCGAATGGCTGGTGCGGGCGGGGGTACCGTTCCGGGTCGCGCACGAGGCAGCCGGTGCGTGCGTGCGCAAGGCCGAGGAGCGCGGGGTTGGGCTCGCCGAGCTCACCGACGACGAGTTCGCCGCGATCGACCCGGCGCTGACCGGAGCCGTTCGCGAGGTGCTGACCGTGCCGGGGTCGATCGCGTCCCGCGACGCGCGGGGCGGAACGGCCGGCGTGCAGGTCGCGGCCCAGCTCGGTGAGGTGCGGGCCGCAGCAACACGCCTGCGAACCTGGTTGGCGTGATCCGGTAGCGGGTAGCTTGGGTGAACGCAGCCCGGTCGGTACATACGGGCGGTGCCGGACAACGCGCGAATGGTGGGGAGTTTCGGTGGATTTGAGGACCGCGGCGCTGGCGATGCCGTTGCAGCGCATCGTTGCTACAGCACAGAACAGCCTGGAGGTGCTGAGGTTCGGCGGCCTCGACACCGGACAGACGTCATCGCCGTTCGAACTGGTCGAGCACCGGCCGATGTACCGGTTGCGCCGTTACTACCCGGATGAGGCACCGGGCAAGCGGCCCCCGGTCGTGATGGTTCCGCCGATGATGATGTCCGCCGACGTCTTCGACGTCACCATGGACCGCGGTGCGGCGGGTGTTCTCCACGACCAGGGCATCGAACTGTGGGTGGTCGATTTCGGCTCGCCTGCCATCGACGAGGGCGGCTGGGATCGCACCCTGGCCGACCACGTGGTCGCCGTGAACGAGGCGGTGGACTGCGTCCGCAAGATCACCGGCCGGGACGTGCATCTGGGTGGCTATTCGCAGGGTGGCATGTTCGCCTACCAAGCTGCCGCCAGCCGGCACACCAAGAATCTGGCCAGCGTGATCACGTTCGGCAGCCCAGTCGACATCATCGCCGGCCTGCCGCTGGGTATACCCGCCGGCGTGGCCACCCGCGGCGCCGAATTCTTCGCCGATCACGTGTTCAATCGCATTGCCGTCACCGACTGGATGGCCCGCACCGGGTTCCAGCTCCTCGACCCGGTTAAAACGGTCAAGTCCCGGATCGACTTCATCCGGCAGCTGCACGATCGCGACGCGCTGCTGCACAAGGAGGCGCAGCGCCGGTTCATCGAGCGCGAGGGCTGGCTGCCGTGGGCGGGTCCGGCAATCGTCGAGCTGCTCAAGCAGTTTGTCGTGCACAACCGTATGATGTCGGGCGGGTTCACGATCAACGATCAACTCGTCAGCCTCGCCGACATCACCTGCCCGATCCTGGCCTTCGTCGGCGAGGTTGACGACATCGGTCAGCCACGTGCCGTGCGCGGTATCCGCGAAGCCGCGCCCCGCGCCGACGTTTATGAATCACTTTTGCGTGCAGGGCATTTCGGGCTCGTCGTCGGCAGTGTCGCGGCACAGCAGACGTGGCCGGGCGTCGCCGAGTGGGTGCGCTGGCGCGAGGGAATGGGCGAGTTGCCCGTCCACATTCACGAAATGGACTACAAGAAGCGCAGCAACCGGAACGAATCGCCGCTGTCGGCGGGGCTGCGCGTCATGCAGACCGCGGCGTCGGCAGTGGCGGTCGGCGCCGACGTCGGTCGGGGCATCGCGGGACTGGCCGGCGGCGCGTTCCGTGGCACCGCCGACCTGACCGGCGAGGCGAGTCGGGCGCTGCCACGGTTGTTCCGGCTCGGGCAGATTCAGCCGCGCACCCGAATCTCGTTCGCGAGCATGCTGGCCGAGCAGGCCAAACGCGCACCGTCGGGCGTGTGCTTCCTCTTCGAGGACCGCGCGCACAGCTATCAGGCGGTTGCCGACCGGATCGACAATGTGGTGTGTGGCCTGATCGATTCCGGTGTGCGCCCCGCGCAGCACATCGGCGTACTGATGGAGACACGTCCAAGCGCACTCGCCGCGGTTGCTGCGCTGTCTCGGCTCGGCGCGGTGTCGGTGCTGTTGGCACCCGGTAGCGACCTGGCCGCGGCGACCGAACTCACCGGGATCGACACCATCGTCTCCGATCCCGACAATCTCGAGGCCGCGGCGGCAGTGGCGCGCAAGGTCCTCGTGCTCGGCGGTGGTGACGAACGTGAACTGAGCCTGCCGACGAACGAGCAGCTGATCGACCTCGAGCAGATCGATCCCGAAACGGTGCGTATACCCGGCTGGTACCGGCCGGACCGGGGCCTGGCCCGTGATCTCGCCTTCGTGCTGGTCAGCGGGTCCGGCCCCCGGCTGGCGGCGAAGAACGTGACGAACTACCGCTGGGCGCTCTCGGCCTTCGGGACCGCGAGCTCGGCGAACCTGGGTAGCGCGGACACCGTCTACTGCCTTGCGCCGCTGCACCATTCGTCCGGACTGCTGGTCAGCATCGGTGGCGCTGTCGCAGGCGGTTCGCGAATCGCGTTGTCGCGCAAGCTCGATCCCACATTGTTCTCCGAAGAGGTGCATCGCTACGGGGTGACCGTGGTGACCTACACGTGGACGATGATGCGCGAGATCATCGACTCCGATTCGTTTCGGCTCGAGCGCAGTCATCCGGTTCGGCTGTTCATCGGTTCCGGCATGCCCGTCGGACTGTGGCAACGCACAACAGATCGTTTCAAGCCTGCCCGGGTGCTCGAGTTCTACGCGTCCACCGAGGGTGACGTTGTACTGGCGAATGTCGGCGGCACGAAGGTCGGCTGCAAGGGCAGACCCGTCCCGGGGACCGCCGCGGTCGCGCTGGCCGCATACGACGCGCTGACCGGCAGGCTCATCGAGGACGAGAACGGATTCGTGCGCCGCTGCGAGGACAACGAGGTTGGCCTGCTGCTGGGCAAGGCCCCCAATGATGCTCCGCTGCCGCCCGGTGGCATGGCAGGCGTCTTCGCGCCTGGCGATGCATGGGTGCCGACCGAGAACCTGTTCTGGCGCGATTCCGACGGTGACTACTGGCTGGTGGACGCGCGCGACACCGTCATCAAGTCGCCGCGTGGCCCAGTGTTCACGCAACCCATCGTCGACGCGCTCGGCGAGCTGCCGCAGGTCGACCTCTCGGTGGCCTACGGCGTGGGCCCGGAGGATCGGGAACTGGCGGTCGCCGCGGTGGCCCTGCGACCAAATGCCTCCCTCGATTCCGAGCTGGTGACCCAGACGTTGCGCGGACTGATCCCGGCGCAGCGGCCCGGAGTCGTGCAGGTCGTCGACAGCATCTACGTCGGCTCGTCGTTCCGGCCGTCCGCGGCGACACTGAAGGCGCTCGGCCTGCCCGAGCCGGGGCCGAACTGCTGGTACTACGACCCGGCCGATGGCGCGTATCGCGAGCTCACCGAGGATTTGGCGAAGCAACTGATGACCGGGAGTGTGGCCGGCTGACGTAAGGTGCGGATCGTCGCAGACGGCAGACGTCGGATGGACATCGAGACGATCGATCGAAGGGACACGCTGCAGTGGAATCGGGCACGGTAGTCGACGACGCGTTGTTGGGAATTCTCGCGTGCCCGCAGGACAAGGGCCCGCTGCTGCTCGTGGCGGACGGCGGCGACTCGGTCCTGTACAACCCGCGGCTGCGCGTTGCCTACCCGATCGAGTCGGGGATACCCGCGCTGCTCGCCGACGAGGCGCGTGCCGTGACCGACGACGTTCAGCACGACGACTACCTCGCGCGCGGCCGGTCGGCTCCCGGTCCGGAGGACGAGTCCTAACCGCGGTTGGCAGATGTCGGACGCGGAGTTGCTGGCGGTCGATCCACTGACGGCCGCGCAACGCCTGCTCGGTGCGATCGTGCGAGTCGACGAGGTGGTGCTGCGGATCGTCGAGGTCGAGGCCTACGGTTCCGATCCGGCCGGCCCGTGGCCCGATCCCGCTGCGCACTCCTATCGCGGTCCGAGCCGCCGCAACGCGGTGATGTTCGGTCCGCCGGGCCGGTTGTACGTCTACCTCAGCTATGGCATGCATCTGTGTGCAAACGTCACCTGTGGTCCGGACGGGACCGCGGCCGCGGTACTGCTGCGCGCCGGCGAGGTCATTGAAGGAGGCGCGACGGTACGGCGCCGCAGACCTGCTTGCCGTGCCGACACGAAGCTCGCATCCGGCCCAGGAAATTTCGGCAGCGCACTGGGAATCCTGTTGTCGGACTATGGGACCGCACTGTTCGAGTCCGATTCGCGGGTGCGGCTGGAGCTAGGTGGGGAAGTGCGCTGGGCCAGCGGCCCACGGGTCGGGATCAGTGTCGCGGCGGATCGGCCCTGGCGGCTGTGGTCGCCGGAGTCCGGAGCGGTTTCTGCCTATCGACGTAGCCCTCGTGCACCCGTCGCGGGAGGTGCGGGAAAATCGAGTACGTGACCGACAACAACACCATCGATATCGTCGACGAGCTGACCTGGCGGGGACTGATCGCGCAGTCCACGGACCTCGATGCGCTCCAGGACGCCACCAAGGCCGGTCGGGTGACGCTGTATGCCGGGTTCGATCCGACGGCGCCCAGCCTGCACGCCGGGCACCTCGTCCCGCTGCTCACGCTGCGGCGCTTTCAGCGGGCCGGTCATCGCCCGATCGTGCTGGCCGGCGGTGCCACCGGATTGATCGGTGATCCGCGCGATGTGGGTGAGCGGACGATGAACGCTTCGGACACGGTCGCCGAGTGGGCGACGCGGATCAGATCGCAGCTCGAACGGTTCGTCGACATCGCCGACGATCCGGCGGGTCCGGGCACGGGCGCGGTCCTGGCGAACAATCTCGACTGGACCGGCCAACTCGGCGCGATCGACTTCCTGCGCGATATCGGCAAGCACTTCTCGGTCAACGTCATGCTCGCTCGCGACACCGTGCGCCGCCGTCTGGAGGGCGAGGGCATCTCGTACACGGAATTCAGCTATATGTTGTTGCAGGCCAACGACTTTGTGCATCTGCGCCGCGAGTACGGCTGCACGCTGCAGGTGGGCGGTTCCGATCAGTGGGGCAACATCATCGCCGGCGTGGAGTTGAACCGCCGGCTCGACGGCGAGCATGTGCACGCGCTCACGGTGCCGCTGGTGACCTCGTCGGACGGCAAGAAGTTCGGCAAGTCGACCGGTGGCGGCAGCCTGTGGCTCGATCCCGAGATGACCAGCCCCTACGCCTGGTACCAGTACTTCGTGAACACCGCCGACGCCGACGTCATCCGGTACCTGCGCTGGTTCACGTTCCTGTCGGCCGAGGAGATCGCCGAACTCGAGACCGCGACCACGGACCGCCCGCATGCCAGGGAAGCGCAACGGCGACTCGCCGCGGAGATGACGACGCTGGTGCACGGCGAGCAGAACACCAAGGCAGTCGAGCTCGCGAGCCAGGCGCTGTTCGGCCGCGCCGAACTCACCGACCTCGATGAACCGACGCTCGGGGCGGCATTGCGCGAGGCCTCGGTCGCCGAGCTCGCGCCCGGCGCACCCACGACGATCGTCGACTTGTTGGTGACCACTGGACTGTGCGAAAGCAAGGGAGCGGCTCGTCGCGCGGTGAAAGAGGGCGGTGCGTCGGTCAACAACCAGCGGGTTTCGGCCGAGGATTGGCAGCCGGCGGATGCCGACTACCTGCACGGACAGTGGCTGGTGGTCCGCCGCGGCAAGCGCAACTTCGCCGGCGTTCGTCGCGTCGATGCGTGAAAATCGGCGTGCCGTGAGTCACATTCGTGTAATTCGTCGGCAAGCCCGCTGTCGCGCAGCTCTCTGACCTGTGGCGATGCAGGGCCAAACCGCTCCTGACATGCGGATTTGACGTTGCGTTTTCGGTGCCGTAACT
>NZ_JAPENM010000010.1 GCF_026342035.1 Aldersonia sp. NBC_00410 | reverse complement strand
GTCCGAACGAAGCACATGATGCGTGCTCGGTTCGGAGAGCGATCCGAGCAGCATTCTGTCGGCGCAGGCATTCTATTGGCGGACGGTGTTGGCCGGTCTGCCCGATGAGTTGGGGTTGCCCACGGATCGGTTGCGTCCGAGTGTGCAGTCCTTTGCCGGTGGGCGCGTGGAGTTTTCGATCGGTCCGGGTGTGCGTGCGGCGCTGTCGGGCATTGCTCGCGACAATGGTGCGACCGAGTTCATGGTGGTGCACGCCGCGTTGGCGTTGTTGTTGGCGCGGATCTCGGCGACCGAGGATGTCGCGATCGGCACGCCGATCGCGGGCCGGGGTGAGCGTGATCTGGACGAGTTGATCGGCATGTTCGTCAACACGTTGGTGTTGCGTACCCGGGTGGCGCCGGGTGCGACTTTCGTGGAGTTCTTGGCGCAGGTCCGGGAGACCGATCTGGGGGCTTTCGCCAACGCTGATCTGCCGTTCGAGCGGTTGGTGGAGTTGCTGCATCCGCAGCGTTCCACTGCGCGACATCCGCTGTTTCAGGTCGCGCTCTCGTTCGAGAATCTGCCCGCGATCGATGCCGAGTTGCCGGGGTTGACTCTGAGTCAGGTTGATCTGGCTGCCGAGTTCGCGAGGTTCGATCTGGAGTTGACGCTGCGCGAGTCCGGGGGCGGGGCGATGGCGGCGTCGCTGAGCTATGCGCGCGATTTGTTCGATGAGTCCACGGTTCGTGGGTTCGCGGACCGGTTCCTGTTGTTGCTCGACACCATTGTTGGACAGCCGAATACCGCGATCGGTGATATGCCGGTGTTGTCGGGTGCCGAACATGCGTTGCTCACCCACGTCCATGGCGATGACGTGATGGCGCGCGGATTCCTTGCGGATCTGCTGACTCGGGCGGTCGGCTGGGATCCGGACAAGACTGCGGTGCGTTATGCAGGTCGGTCGATCAGCTATCGGGAGTTGGACGAGTATTCGTCGCGTTTGGCTCGGGTGTTGATCGAGCGGGGCGTGGGCCCGGAGACCTTGGTGGCGTTGGCGTTGCCGCGGTCCTACGAAATGGTCGCCGCGGTATGGGCCGTGGCCAAAACCGGTGCGGCCTACGTCCCGGTCGATCCCAACTATCCGCAACAGCGAGTGCAGCACATGCTCGTCGACTCGGGCGCGGTGGTGCGGTTGACCACGGCCGAGTTCGTGATGAGCCTGCCCGATCCGGATAGTTGGCTACTCCTTGATGATTCGGGGACACGCGGATTGCTCGCGGCGGTATCGGCGGGTCCGGTCACCGATGCGGACCGGTTGCGTCCGTTGCGAATGCAGAATCCGGCTTACGTCATCTACACGTCCGGATCGACCGGCATGCCAAAGGGTGTTCCGGTCACCCACGCTGGTCTCGGTGGCGTGGTCGAAGCGGCCACGGATCTATACCACATGTCCGAGCACGGACGATTTCTGCACGTTTGTTCGCCGAGCTTCGATCCGTCTGTCCTGGAGTGGATGGCAACGTTCTGGGCCGGAGCGACTTTGGTCATCGTCCCGCCGTCGATCATCGGCGGCCCGGAGTTGGCCGATGTCCTGCGATCCGAGCGGGTGACGCACACCATCGTCACGCCTGCGGTGCTCGGCAGTGTCGACCCGACCGATATCACCGATCTCGAGGTCGTTTCTGTCGGCGGCGACGTGACTACGCCCGAGCTGCTCGCCAAGTGGGAACCCGGCCGGCGCTACTTCAACGGATATGGGCCAACCGAGACGTCGATCATCTCGTCATACGCCCGGCTGCGGCCCGGTCGGCGAATCACCATCGGAACACCGGTGCACGGCATGTCTGCAGTGGTGCTCGACGACCGGCTTCATCCGGTGCCGATCGGGGTGGCGGGCGAACTCTATCTGTCGGGCGGCGCACTCGCACGCGGCTATCACGATCGGCCCGGACAGACCGCGGGCAGATTCGTACCCAATCCATGGGGAGCGCCGGGTGCGCGGATGTATCGCACCGGAGACGTCGTGCGGTGGTTTCCCGTCGATGGTGCTCCCACTCTCGACGATCCAGGTAGTGCTCGGCTGGAACTCGAGTTTGTCGGGCGCAGCGATTTTCAGGTCAAGGTGCGCGGCTACCGCATCGAGCTCGGCGAAATCGACGCAGCGGTCGCCGCACACCCGGACGTGGACTTCGTTACGACCGTGGCGCACCACGCCGCATTCGGCGCGACCATGCTGGTCTCCTACGTCACCGCGAAGCGCGGGCGGTCGGTCGATACGAATGATCTGACCTTCTTCGTTGCCCGGACATTGCCGAGCCACATGGTGCCCGCGTCGGTGGTCGTCATCGACGCGGTTCCGCTCACGCCGGTGGGCAAGCTGGACCGTAATGCGCTGCCGGCGCCCGTATTCGAGACGCGCGAATTCCGGGCACCGAGCACACCGATCGAGCAGGCCGTCGCCGGCATCTACGCCGAAGTCCTCGGCGTCGACCGGGTGGGCGCGGATGACGACTTCTTCGAACTCGGCGGAAACTCGTTGAGCGCCACCCAGGTTGCCTCGCGGCTCGGCAGTGCGCTCGATGCCCGTGTGCCGGTTCGACTGCTGTTCGAGGCCCCCACCGTCGGAGGCCTGGCCGCCCGGTTGGAAACGCACGCCGGCAACGGCGCCCGCAAGGCGCTCGCCCCGCAGGACCGCCCCGAGCGGATTCCGTTGTCGCTCGCGCAACAGCGGATGTGGTTTCTGAATCGCTTCGACACCACCTCGACGGTGAACAACATCCCGATCGCGATCAGGATGACCGGCGACCTGGACATCGCGGCGTTGCAGATCGCCGTCATCGACGTGATCGACCGGCACGAGTCGCTGCGCACCGTCTTTCCGGATTCCCCGCTCGGCCCACAGCAGATTGTGCTCGATGCGCCGCAGAGCGTCCCCGACCTCACGCCGATACCGGTCGCCGCCGCGCAATTGCAGCAGGCGCTGATCGACTTCGCTTCCGTCGCATTCGACGTGACCCTCGAGGTCCCCCTCCACGGGCGCCTGTTCGAGCTCAGTGACGACGAGTATGTGCTCGGCCTCGTCGTGCACCACATCACGGCCGACGGCTGGTCGATGGCACCGCTCGCCCGTGACGTGATGCTCGCCTACGCCGCCCGCATCGCGTGGGAGCCCCCGGCGTGGAGCGTGCTGCCCGTGCAGTACGCGGACTTTGCGCTCTGGCACCGCGAAGTGCTCGGCTCCGAGGACGACCCGAGCTCGCTCATTTCCCAGCAGGTCGCGTTCTGGACCGACCAACTTGCCGACCTGCCCGACGAACTCACCCTCCCCGCCGACCGGCCGCGGCCTGCCGTGGCCAGCTACCAGGGCGGGACACACACCTTCGTGATCCCGTCCGGTACCCACCGGGGCTTGCTGGAAATCGCGCAGGCGCACAACGCATCGCTGTTCATGGTGATGCACACCGCGCTCGCGGCGCTGCTGGCCCGACTGTCGAATACGTCCGACGTCGCGATCGGCACACCGGTGGCCGGCCGAGGGGAAGAGGCGGTCGACGAACTCATCGGTATGTTCGTCAACACCCTGGTGTTGCGCACGCAGGTGGATTCGGGGACCAGCTTCGTCGACCTGCTGATGCAGGCCCGCGAGCGCGACCTTGCGGCCTTCGGGCATGCCGACCTGCCCTTCGAGCGGCTGGTGGAGATCCTCAACCCCTCCCGCTCCCAGGCGCGCCACCCGCTGTTCCAGGTCATGCTGACGTTCCAGAACACCCGGCCGGTCTCGTTGGACCTGCCCGGGCTGAGCGTGTCGACGATCGACTTCGACCCGAAGTTGGCGAAGTTCGACCTGCATCTGACGCTGTCCGAACTGTCGGCAACCAGCCCGGCCGGCTTCACCGCGGCTATCTCGTTCGCCACCGACCTGTTCGACGCCGCGACGATTGCGTCCTTCGCCGACCGCTTCCAACGGGTGCTGGATGCAGTTCTCACCGATCCCGGAGTCGACGTCGGCGCCATCGATCTGCTCGACGCGCGCGAACGTGCGAACGTGCTCACCGAGTGGCAAGGAACCGAGTATCCCGTCGATCCGCGGGCAACTTTGGCCTCGATGTTCGCGCGGTCCGCGGCTGGCCATAGCGACGCCGTCGCGGTTCGGTTCGGTGACGACGAGCTGACCTACGCGGAGTTCGACACGCGAGTGAACCGGCTGGCCCGCTACCTCGTCACCGCCGGGGTCGGTCCGGAATCGCTTGTCGCGCTGGGGATGCGCCGTTCGATTGATCTCGTCGTCGGCATGTACGCGGTACTGGCTGCGGGCGGTGCATACGTCCCGCTCGACCCCGACCACCCGGCCGAGCGGACCGAGTACATTGTCGCGAGCGCACGGCCGGTGTGCGTGCTCACCACCGTTGCCGACGCACATCCGCATGTGAGCGGTGTGCCGGTGGTCGAAATCGACCGGCTCGTGCTCGACGCGTTTGCCGGCGACCCACTTGTGGACGCCGAACGGCGCTCGCCGCTGCGGGCCTTCAACACTGCATATGTCATCTTCACGTCCGGATCGACCGGACGGCCCAAGGGCGTCGCCATCACGCACGCTGCGATCGTCAACCGCCTGGTGTGGATGCAATCCGAATATCGGCTCGACCACACCGACGTCGTGTTGCAGAAGACCCCGGCCACCTTCGACGTGTCCGTATGGGAGTTCTTCTGGCCCCTCCAGGTCGGCGCGGTGCTCGAGGTGGCCCGCCCCGACGGCCACCGCGATCCGGCGTACCTGTTCGACCTGATCGATCGACGCGGGGTGACGACACTCCACTTCGTGCCGTCGATGCTTGCGGTGTTCGTCGCCGAACGGGGCCGCGCGAACCTGGCGACGCTGCGACGAATATTCGCCTCCGGCGAAGCGCTGCCGAGCGCGTTGGCCGGCCAGTTGCGGGCGGTCACCTCGGCGCCGCTGCACAATCTGTACGGCCCGACCGAGGCCGCCATCGACGTCACCTACCACGCCGTCGAGCCTGCTGACATCGGTTCGGTGCCCATCGGTGCGCCGGTGTTCAACACCGCAGTGTTCGTTTTGGACTCCTGCTTGCGCCCGGTGCCGGTCGGGGTCGCGGGCGAGCTGTATCTGGCGGGCGTTCAGCTGGCCCGCGGGTACGTCGCGCGTCCGGACCTTTCGGCCGAGCGTTTCGTCGCCAATCCATATGGTGCACCCGGTGATCGGATGTACCGCACCGGCGACCTCGTCACGTGGCGCGGTGACGGTGAGCTGAAGTACCTTGGGCGCACCGACTTCCAGGTGAAGTTGCGCGGCTTGCGGATCGAACTCGGCGAGATCGAGGCCGCACTCATCGCGCAGGAGTCGATTTCCCAAGCCGCGGTCCTCGTGCGAAGCGACCCGTCGACGGGTGGGCAGTTGGTCGGCTATCTCGTCGCCGAGCGGGAGCGCGAAATCGACCTCGCGGACGTCACCGCCGACCTCGGTGCGCGGCTGCCCGTCTACATGGTTCCCGCGGCATTCGTTGTGCTCGACACGCTTCCGCTGAACTCGTCGGGAAAACTGGACCGAAAGGCGTTGCCGGCGCCGGTGTTCCAGGTGCGATCCTTCCGTGCGCCGAGCACGCCGATCGAGGAGATCGTCGCCGAGATCTGGCGTGACCTGCTCGGTGCGGAGCGGATCGGAGCCGACGACGACTTCTTCGAACTCGGCGGCAACTCGCTGATCGCGACCCAGGTCGCCGCGCGCTTGAGTGCCGAGCTGGGTCGTGACATCGGTGTTCGGGCGTTGTTCGATGCGTCGACCGTCGCGGGTCTCGCGGCCAACGTGGAGTCGAACGCCGACGCGATCAGCCGGCCGACCCTCGGCCCACGAATCCGCCCCGAGCTCGTCCCACTGTCGCCTGCGCAGCGGCGCATCTGGTTCCTCAACCGCTTGGAACCCGATTCGGCTGCCGACAACATCCCGTTCGCGGTGGAACTCCATGGACGCATCGACATTTCGGCGCTGCGTGCCGCGGTGCACGACGTCGTCGTCCGGCACGAATCGCTGCGCACGATCTACCCGTCGGACGCCGGTGTGCCGTTCCAGTCCGTCGTCCCGGCATGGACGGCCGCGGAGGAGTTCTCGGTTGCCGACGCCGTGACCGGGCCGATCAGTGGACTGTTGGCCGAGTTCGCCGCGCAGCCCTTCGACGTGACCGAGGAACTACCGATCCGCTTGCGGCTCTATACGGTCGGTGCCGACCGTTGTGTGCTCGCGATGGTCGTTCATCACATCGCGGCCGACGGCTTCTCGATGGCCCCCCTGGTTCGCGACGTGCTGACCGCCTATGTCGCCCACACGCGGTCGGAATCGCCCGCGTGGTCTCGGCTCGACGTGCAGTATGCGGATTACGCACTGTGGCAACGTGATCTGCTCGGTTCGCGCGAGGATGCGGAATCGGTAGCAGCGCAGCAGCTCTCGTTCTGGTGCGCCGCGCTCGACGGCATCGCGGACGAGCTGTCGCTCCCGTTCGACCGCCCGCGCGAGCTGGTGCGCTCCACGGACGCCGGCACGCACCGATTCGAGGTCGCCGACAGCCTCGTCGCAGGCCTGAACAGTGTTGCCGCCGAACAGGGAGCGACGCTGTTCATGGTCGTGCACGCCGCGTTCGCCGCATTGCTTTCGCGGATCAGCGGTATGTCCGACGTGGTGGTCGGGGTGCCGGTTGCTGGTCGTGGCGAGCACGCGCTGGACGACCTGATCGGCATGTTCGTCAACACCCTCGCGCTGCGCTCCGTCGTCGAGCCCGGCGCGCGTTTCGCGGACCTGCTGGCCTCGGTTCGCGAAGGCGACCTGGCCGGCTTCGCGAATGCCGACGTTCCGTTCGACTGGCTGGTCGAAACACTGAATCCGGCCCGGTCCCAGTCGCGCCACCCGATCTTCCAGGTGATGCTCGCTTTCCAGAACCTGGGCCAGATCTCCTTCGAGATGCCGGGACTCTCCGTGGCGGAGCTCCCGATCGACGCCCCGGCCGCGAAGTTCGACCTCGTCCTCACCCTGGTCGAGGAGACCGACAGCGCAGGGCGGACCCGGCTGTTGGGCCAGATGGTGTACTCGGAAGGTCTGTTCGACGCAGGGACCGTCGCGCAGATCTGCGATCAGTTCCTCCGGATGCTCGCGGCCGCGGCAGCCGATCCTGGCATCGTCGTCGGTGACGTCGACCTGCTGTCCGCGGACTCGCGGCATCGGCTGCTCGCCGAGCCGAATGAGACTGGTCACCCAGTGCCGGATGAAACGCTGGTCTCGCTGTTCGACCGCCAGGTGGTCCGTTCCCCGGAAGCGGTCGCGATCACCTCGGCTGCGGGCGAGTTGACCTATGCCGAGTTCGACGCACAGGCCAACCGGCTTGCCCGCGTGCTGATCTCGCTCGGTGTCGGCCCGGAGTCGGTCGTCGCGTTGCCGATCGCGCGTTCCGTCGATCTGATCGTCGCGACGTATGCAACGCTGAAGGCGGGCGCGGCCTATGTTCCGATCGATCCCGAGCATCCGGCCGAACGCGTCGCCTACATCATGGCCACGACCCGGCCCGATGTGGTGGTCGTGGCAGGCGACACGTCGGTGCCGACTCGCGCACGGGTGGTCGACGTCACGGAGGCGCGTTCGGCAGAACTGTCCGGCGAACCCATCCGCGACATCGAGCGGACCGCGCCGCTGTTGCCCGACAACCTCGCGTATGTGCTGTTCACCTCCGGCTCGACGGGCCGGCCCAAGGGCGTGTCGGTCAGCCACCGGTCGGTGGTGAACCAATTGCTCTGGATGCAGCAGCAATACGACCTCGGACCGCATGACGTCGTGCTGCACAAAACGCCACCGACCTTCGACGCGTCGCTGTGGGAGCAGTTCGCGACACTGTTCTCCGGCGCACGAGTCGTGGTGGCACCGCCCGACGGACACCTCGACCCCGGTTACGTGGGGGAGACGATCGAGCGCGAACGTGTGACGAAGCTGTCGTTCGTGCCCTCGCTGCTGCCGAGCTTCGCCGCGGCGTCGAACTCGTTCGACTGCGGCTCGCTCGAGCAGATTCTCGTCGGTGGCGAGCCCTTGCCGACGGCGAACGCCGAGCGGATCGCCGCTGCCACCGGAGCAACGGTGCAGAATCTTTACGGACCCACCGAATCGACGATTCAGATCACCACCGCGCAGTTCGGCCAGGCCACGATCGCCGAGTTCGGCGCTGCCACCGGTGCGTTCGTGCCGATTGGAACGCCGGTGTGGAACACGCAGGTGTACGTGCTCGACGAGCGGCTGCACCCGGTACCGCGCGGCAGTCGCGGTGAGCTCTACGTCGGCGGCGTGCAGGTGACCCGCGGGTACTACGCACAGGCCGGCCTCACTGCCGAACGGTTCGTCGCGAATCCATTCGGCAGTAACGGAAGTCGGCTGTACCGGACCGGCGACGTGGTGCGCTGGCGCGCCGACGGTGCGCTCGAGTACATCGGCAGATCGGACCTGCAGGTCAAGTTGCGCGGCCTGCGCATCGAGTTGGGCGAGATCGAACATGCGCTGCTCGCGCTCGACAAGGTCGCCGAGGCGGCCGTGGTGGTGCATCACGATCCGCGGCTCGGCGATCAACTCGTCGGCTATCTGGTTGCCGCCGACACACTCGTCGACGACAGCGGTGTGAAGAGCGCGCTGGGGCGCACCCTGCCGCGCTACATGGTGCCGGACTCCCTCGTCGTGCTGCACGCGCTGCCGCTCACGAGCAACGGCAAGCTCGATCGCGCCGCGCTGCCGGCACCGTTGCGCGCCGCGCGGGTCTTCCGCGCACCGGCCAACCCGATCGAGGAGATCGTCGCCGGTGTCTTCGCGGAAGTACTGGGCGCCGGTCGGGTCGGGCTCGACGACGACTTCTTCGAGCTCGGCGGCAACTCGCTGATCGCCACCCAGGTCGTCGCGCGCCTCGGCGCGGCACTGGAAACCCAGGTGCCCGTACGGGCCTTGTTCGAGGCACCGAACGTGGGGGTACTCGCCGCCCGGATCGAGGCCGCACCGCACGCCGAGGGTCGTCCGCCGTTGGGCCCCCGCGAACGGCCGCAGCAGATTCCGCTTGCCTTGGCGCAGCAGCGCATGTGGTTCCTGAATCGGTTCGACGCCGCCTCGGCAGTGGACAACATGCCGATCGTGCTGCGGATCAACGGGGCGGTCGACGTCGAGGCACTGCGGGCAGCGATCTACGACCTGCTCGAGCGGCACGAGGCGCTGCGCACGATGTATCCGGCCGTGGACGGAATCGGCACGCAGGTGATCGTTCCGGTCGCCGACGTCGCCGACCCCTTTGCGGTCGAGGTCGCCTCGGTCGACGGGGTGCAGTCGCGCATTCTCGATCTCGCGCTTGCCCCGTTCGACGTGACGGTGGAGATCCCGTTGCGCGCAACACTGTTGGAGCTCGGCGCGACCGAATTCGTCGTGGTCCTCGTGCTCCACCACATCAGCGCGGACGGCTTCTCGGTGCGCCCGCTGGTGCGCGACGTGATCACCGCCTACCAGAGCCGTGTCGCCCGCCTCGACCCGACCTGGCCGGGACTTGGCGTTCAGTACGCGGATTACACCCTTTGGCAGCACGAGGTTCTCGGCGCGGAATCGGACTCGCAGTCACCGATCTCGACTCAGATCGCCTACTGGACGCAGCGATTGGCCGACCTGCCCGATCAGGTCGAGTTGCCCGGCGACCGGCCACGGCCCGAGGTTGCGTCGAATCGCGGTGCGCACCACGAGTTCACGATCGACGCGGAACTACATCAGCGACTGGTCACCCTGGGTCGCGACAACTCGGCGTCGCTGTTCATGGTCGTGCACGCCGCGCTTTCCGCGTGGGTGGCGCGTGTCAGCGCAACCCGCGACATCGTGATCGGCACGCCGATCGCGGGTCGCGGGGAGAAGGTCCTCGACGACCTGATCGGCATGTTCGTCAATACGCTGGTGCTGCGCACCGACGTCGCGCCGGCATCGACCTTCGAGCAGTTGTTGGCCCAGGTACGCGCCGACGATCTGGCCGCGTTCGCCCATGCCGACGTGCCGTTCGACCGGCTGGTCGAGGCACTCAACCCGGTCCGGTCGCAGGCACACCACCCGTTGGTCCAGATCGTGCTGACCTTCCAGGCCGTCGAGGTGCCCGAGTTCACGGTGCCGGGTCTCGCGGTGCGGGTGCTCGATTTCGATCCCGGCATTGCGAAGTTCGACCTGCAGCTCACCGTCGCCGAGCATGTTTCGGGCGATACGCCGGCCGGTCTCACGGCGATGTTCACCTATGCCACAGAGCTTTTCGATCCCGAGACCATCTCGGGTTTCGCGGAGCGCTTCGTGCGGATTCTGCGTGCGGTCGTCGAGACGCCGAACGCGGCGGTGGGGGCGATCGATGTCCTCGATTCGGTCGAGCGGGTCGATGTACTCGAGCGGTGGACCTCGACGGGTCCGGGTGTGCTGCCCGATGCGACGTTGGCGGAGATGTTCGAGGCTGTGGTGGCGGCGCACGCGGACGAGACTGCGGTGCGGTTCGGGTCGGTTTCGCTGACCTACCGGGAGCTGGAGTCGCGGGCGAATCGGTTGGCGCGGTTGCTGATCGGGGCGGGTGTCGGGCCGGAGTCGTTGGTCGCAGTGGCATTGCCGCGGTCCGCGGATTTGGTGGTCGCGCTGCTGGCGGTGATCAAGGCGGGCGGCGGGTACCTGCCCGTGGATCCGGAGTATCCGGCGGATCGTATCGCTTTCATGCTGGCCGACGCGGCACCGATCTGCGTGATCGCCGAGTCCGGCAATACCGTCGAACTGCCCGCCCACCTCACGGTGGTGCCGGTCGACGGGCGCGATGCCGCGGCGGTGTCGGATGGTCCGGTCACCGACCGGGATCGGCGTGCGACGCTGCTGCCGTCGCATGTCGCTTATGTGATCTACACGTCGGGATCGACGGGGCGCCCGAAGGGCGTGCAGATTCCGCACCGCAACGTGGTGACCTTGTTCGCCAACACGGCCGACAGTTTCGGTTTCGGTGCTGGGGATGTGTGGACGATGTTCCACTCCTACGCATTCGACTTCTCGGTGTGGGAGCTGTGGGGCCCGCTGCTGTACGGCGGCACGCTGGTCGTGGTCGATTACTACACGTCGCGTTCGCCCGAGCAGTTCCTGGAATTGCTGCGCGAGCAACGCGTCACGGTGCTCAATCAGACGCCGTCGGCGTTCTATCAGCTCGCGGAGGCGGATCGGATCGCGGACCGCTCGGCGCAGCCGCTGGCGTTGCGTTATGTGGTGTTCGGCGGCGAGGCGCTGGAATTGCGGCGCCTGCGCGATTGGTACGGCCGGCACGCTGAGGATGCACCGCGGCTGGTGAATATGTACGGCATCACCGAGACCACTGTGCATGTCTCGCACCGGGAGTTGGACGAGGCGACGGTCGTGGATACGCCCGGGAGCTTGGTCGGGCGCGCGATTGCGGGTCTTCGGGTATTCGTGCTCGATGCGCGCATGGCGCCGGCGCCGGTCGGTTCGCCGGGTGAAATGTATGTCGCGGGTGCGCAATTGGCTCGCGGCTATCTTGGCCGGCCGGGTTTGACCGCGTCGCGGTTCGTGGCGAACCCGTTCGGTCCCGCGGGCACGCTGTTGTATCGATCCGGCGATGTGGCGCGCTGGAACAGAGCCGGCGATCTGGAGTACCTGGGGCGCGCCGACGATCAGGTCAAGGTCCGTGGATTCCGGATCGAGTTGGGCGAGATCGAGGCCGCTGTGCTGGCCCAGGAATCGGTCGCGCAGGTCAGCGTCATCGTGCGCGAGGACGTCGCGGGCGATCAGCGTCTCGTCGCCTACGTCGTGCCGGTTGCCGGTTCGGTGACCGACCTGGATCGGGTACGGACCGGGGTCACAGAACTGGTTCCCGCATACATGGTTCCGTCCGCGTTCGTGATCATCGACGCGATTCCGCTCACCGCCAACGGCAAGCTCGACCGTCGAGCCCTGCCGGCGCCCGTCGTCGACGCGGCGCGGTTCCGGGCGCCGACGACGCCGATCGAGGAGATCGTCGCCGGTACCTTCGCCGACGTGCTCGAGATCGAGCGAGTGGGTCTGGACGACGACTTCTTCGCCCTCGGCGGTAACTCGCTGATCGCGACGCGAGTCGCCGCGCGGCTGGGGGCTCGACTCGATGCCACCGTGTCCGTGCGCACGGTGTTCGAAGCTTCGTCGGTGGCGGGCCTGGCCCGCCGACTCGAATCACACACGCCCGGCGCCGGTAGGCGGCCGTTGGTCGCCATGCCGCGCCCGGATTTGATCCCGTTGTCGTTCGCCCAGCAACGGATGTGGTTCCTCAATCAGTACGACACGCAGTCGGCGTCCTACAACTTGCCGGTGGTGATCCGGTTGTCGGGCGAGCTCGACGTGGACGCGTTGCGTTCGGCGATCGACGACGTGATTCGTCGGCACGAGTCACTGCGGACGCGTTATCCCGAACATGGCGGGACTCCGCATCAGGTCGTGGTGCCCGCCGCCGAGGTCGATCTTCGGTTGTCGCCGGCGCAGGTGGCCGACGGCGAGTTGCACGCTGTCCTGACCGATTTCGTGTCCGCCGGGTTCGATGTCGCCCAGCAGGTGCCGTTGCGCGTCGGATTGTTCCGCGTAGGCCCGACCGAGCACGTGCTCGCGGTCGTGGCGCATCACATCGGTGCCGATGGATGGTCGATGGGGCCGCTGACCCGCGATGTGGTCTCGGCATATGTGGCGCGTTCTCGGGGCGAGGAGCCGCCGTGGACTCCGCTTCCGGTGCAGTATGCCGACTTCGCGCTGTGGCAACGCGAGGTGTTGGGGTCCGAGGACGACCCCGACAGTCTGCTGGCGGAGCAGGCGTCCTACTGGCGTTCGACGCTCACGGACTTGCCGACCGAGCTGAACCTGCCCACGGACCGTCCTCGGCCGAGCGTGCAGTCGTTCGCCGGTGGGCATGTGGATTTCGTTGTCGATGCCGGCTTGCGTTCGGCGCTGGAAGAAATCGCGCACCAGAACGGCGCGACCGTCTTCATGATTGTGCATGCGGCGCTCGCGGTCTTCCTCGGCCGGATGTCGGCCACCGACGATGTTGCGGTCGGTACGCCGATCGCTGGTCGTGGCGAGCGTGAGTTGGACGAGTTGATCGGCATGTTCGTCAACACGTTGGTGTTGCGGAGCCGGGTGCGCCCGGAATTGTCGTTCCTCGACTTCCTGCAGCAGGTTCGGGAGACCGATCTGGCGGCGTTTGCGCATGCCGATCTGCCGTTCGAGCGGCTGGTGGAGCTACTCGATCCCGAGCGCTCCACGGCGCGCCATCCGTTGTTCCAGGTGGCGTTGTCGTTCGAGAATCTGCCCACCACCGACGCGGAGTTGCCCGGCCTTTCGCTCGCGGCGGTGGACATCGCCGCCGACGTTGCGAAGTTCGATTTGCAGTTGACGTTGCGCGATGGTGCGGCCCGTGAGCTGGCGGCGTCGCTGACGTATGCGCGGGACTTGTTCGATGAGCCGACGGTGCGCGCGTTTGCCGATCGTTTCGTCTTGTTGTTGCGTTCGATCGTTTCGGCGCCGGGCGCGGCCGTTGGAGATTTGCCGGTGTTGTCGGCGGCCGAGCACGAGTTGTTGACCCATATCCATGGTGACGACGTCATGGTGCGAGGGTTGATGCCCGACGACCTGACCCGTGGTGTGCGGTTCGACCCGGACAAGACTGCAGTGCGGTATCGCGGCCGGTCCGTCGCCTACCGCGAGTTGGACGAGTACTCCTCTCGGCTGGCTCGCGTGCTTATCGACCGCGGCGTCGGCCCAGAGATCCTGGTGGCGTTGGCGTTTCCGCGAAGCTACGACATGGTGGCTGCAGTATGGGCAGTAACCAAGGCCGGTGGGGCGCACGTACCGGTGGATCCGTCGTATCCGAGCGATCGGGTGCGGCACATGCTGACCGATTCGGCCGCATCGGTTCGAATAACGGGGAGCGAGTTCGTGGCGGGGCTGCCCGAGCCCGACAGTTGGTTGGTGCTCGACGACCCGGCCACGGAGCGGTTGGTGGCGTCGAAATCCGCACAGACGGTGACCGATGCCGATCGAGTGGTGCCGCTGCGGACCCACCATCCCGCGTATGTGATCTACACGTCGGGCTCCACCGGCCTACCCAAGGGCGTGACGGTGACCCACGCCGGGCTGGGCGGGTTGGTCGAGGCAGCCACGGATCTGTATCGGATGAGTTCGTCCGGGCGGTTCCTGCACATATGTTCGCCGAGTTTCGATCCGTCGGTGTTGGAGTGGACCGCGGCGTTCTATGTGGGAGCGACGTTGGTGATCGTGCCGCCGGAGATCATCGGTGGCCCGGAGCTGGCCGAGTTGCTCGTGACCGAGCGCGTGACGCACACGATCATCACACCGGCGGTTTTGGGCACGATGGATCCGGCCGGGATCACCGACCTCGAGGTGCTTTCCGTCGGCGGTGACGTGACCACGCCGGAGTTGTTGGCCACGTGGGCGCCGGGCCGGGAGTATTTCAACGGATACGGGCCGACGGAGACGACGATCATCTCGTCGTACGCCCGGTTGGAGCCGGGGCGACACATCACCATTGGTAAGCCGGTGGCGGGCATGAGCGCGATCGTGCTCGACGCGCGCCTGCACCCGGTGCCGCCGGGCGTGGCAGGCGAGTTGTATCTGGCCGGCGGCGCGTTGGCGCGCGGCTATCACCGGCGGGGCGGGTTGACCGCGGAGCGCTTCGTGCCCAATCCGTGGGGGGCGCCGGGCGCACGGATGTACCGCACCGGGGACTTGGTGCGCTGGTATGCAGTCGACGGGGTGCACACGACGGCCGATCCGCGCCGTGCTGAGTTCGAGCTCGATTACGTGGGGCGCAGCGATTTTCAGGTCAAGGTTCGTGGTTTCCGCATCGAACTCGGTGAAATCGATGCGACGCTGAACGCACACCCGACGGTGGCATTCGCGACGACGATCGGCTACGACGGTGGTGTGGGTGGAACCTCCCTCGTGTCCTACGTTGTTGCCGCACAGGGACACTCGATCGATACGGCCGAGCTGACCGAATTCGTCGCCGCTGCGCTGCCGTCGCATATGGTGCCGTCGTCGGTGATGGCGATCGACCGTGTCCCGCTCACTCCGGTGGGCAAACTCGACCGGAAGGCGCTGCCGGCGCCGGTGTTCGCCGACGAGGTCGGGTTCCGGGCACCGCGCACACCGGTGGAGCACACGATCGCCGAGGTCTTCGCCGAGGTGCTCGGCGTCGATCGGGTCGGCATCGATGATTCGTTCTTCGCACTCGGTGGCGATAGCATCGTGTCGATTCAGCTCGTGTCGCGGGCCAAGGCGCGCGGCGTGGTGTTCAGCCCGCGCCACGTGTTCGAACGCCGGACCGTTGCGGGAATCGCGGAGGTTGCCAAGGTCGCCGAACCGGACGAGTTGGCCGCGACCGCCCTGGCCGAACTGCCGGGCGGTGGCGTCGGCGAGCTGCCGCTCACCCCTGTCGTACGTTTCATGGTTGAACGCGGAGGTGGCTTCGGCAGGTTCAATCAGACCGTCGTCCTGGAACTCCCGTTCGGCATCGACCGGGAACCACTGCTGGCGACGGTGTCCGCGGTAATCGAGCGGCATGACATCCTGCGCGCCAGACTCTTCCGCGACGATGCCGGCGACTGGCGGCTCGAGGTGCCGCCGCCCGGTGCGCTCGATGTTGGCGGCCTGCTCACGCACGTTCGCTTCGACGCGGCGGCCGGCGATGCCGACCTGACGAACCTCGCTGCCCGAGAACTCGATGCGGCGCTCGACCGGCTCGACCCCGCCTCGGGCGTGCTGCTGCAGTTCGTGTGGCTCGAGCCGGCGGACGCGGGAACGGCGCGATCGGGCCGACTGGTCGTCGCCGCTCACCACCTCGCTGTGGATGGCGTGACCTGGCGAATCCTTGTCCCGGACTTCGTGGTCGCGTGGGCACAGGTGAGTTCCGGGCAGACGCCACAGTTGTCTGCGCCCGCGACGTCGATGCGGCGTTGGGCGCACGCGCTACAGGATCAGGCAGTGGACGACGCGCGGGTCGCCGAACTGCCGCTGTGGCGCGAGATCGAGTCGGGGCCGGATCCATTGATCGGGCCGCGGCCACTGAACGCGGCGGTGGATCTGGCGCAGTCGGTTCGGAAACTGCCCGTCGAACTCGACGAGGATATGACGCGCGCGCTGCTGACCACGGTGCCGGCCCTGTTCCACGGAAGTGTCAACGACGCGCTGCTCACTGCACTGGCGCTCGCGGTTGCCGCCTGGCGGGCGCGCCGCGGCACCGCAGAGCCGACGGCACTGATCCGGCTCGAGGGCCACGGCCGAGAAGAGGAAGCTGTGCCCGGCGCGGATCTGTCCCGCACGGCAGGCTGGTTCACCACGATCTTCCCGGTGCGCCTCGACCTCACCGGGATCGACGTCGACGACGCGTTCGCCGCGGGCCCTGCCGTCGGTGCGGCGATCAAGGCGGTCAAGGAGCAGTTGCGCGCACTGCCCGACAAGGGCATCGGCTACGGAATGCTGCGCTATCTCAATGCCGAGACCGCAGTGCAGCTTTCGGCTGATCCGGTCGGCCAGATCAGCTTCAATTACCTCGGCCAAGTTTCGACGACGGATATTCCGGAAGCGCTCGGCGGGTACGGCTGGACACCGGCGTCCGACATCACCGACCTGGCGGCCGATCCGGATCCGGATATGCCGGCCACAGCGGCCGTCGACATCAACGCCGTCGTCGTCGGTGGCAAGCTATCGGCGACCTTCGGCTATCCGGACACGCTGCTCGCCCGCGACGAGGTCGTGGAGATGGCCGCACTGTGGGCCGACGCGCTCAACGCGGTCGTGCGGCACGCACAGCGGCCCGACGCGGGCGGGCGCACCCCATCCGATCTGTCCCTGGTTGCCGCCGACCAGCGCGATGTCGACGGCTGGGAAGCGCGATACCCCAATCTGACCGATGCATGGCCGCTGTCGCCACTGCAGCGCGGTCTGCTGTTCCATGCTCAACTCGCGGCGAGTTCGGTGGACGTCTACACCGCACAGGTGGTTGTCCAACTCGACGGCGTGGTCGACGCCGCACGACTCCAGGCTGCTGCGGCAGGCGTCCTCGATCGCTACCCCAATCTGCGCACCGCGTTCGCGACCAATTCGGCGGGCGAGCCGGTACAGGTCGTGCTGGACAACGTTCGAACCCCGTGGCGCCAGGTCGATCTGACCGCAGACGAGAACGCGGACCGCGCCCTCGCGCAGCTGATCGGCCAGGACCGCACCGAGCAGTTCGACCTCGCCACCCCGCCATTGGTCCGATTCATCTTGGTGCAGACGAGCGCCGATCGGTGGCAACTGGTGGTGTCCAACCACCACATCGTGCTCGACGGCTGGTCGATGCCGTTGCTGCTGAAGGATCTTCTCGTGCTGTACGCGGCACGAGGGGACAGCTCGGTGCTGCCGCCGATGCGCTCGTACGCCGGCTTCCTGGAATGGATCGCGAGCCAGGATCATGCCGCGTCGGTGCGGGCCTGGGCAGGCGCATTGGAAGGCGTCGACGAACCGACCCTGCTGGCGCCCGCGGACAACGGTCGCCTGCTCGACGCGCCCGCCGAGGAATATCGATTCGAGCTCGACGAGGACCGGACGAGCGGTATCGTGGCGCTCGCCTCGGAGCTCGGCGTCACCGTGAACACCGTCGTGCAATCGGCCTGGGGAATCCTGCTGTCGCGCATGGTCGGGCGCACGGACGTGATGTTCGGCGCGACCGTCTCGGGTCGGCCTGCCGAGCTGTCCGGCGTCGAGGCGATGGTCGGGTTGTTCATCAACACGGTGCCGGTCCGCATCGAATTGTCCAGTGCAGCATCGGTCGCCGCGACGATCGGCCGGCTACAGGGTCAGCAGGTCGAGCTCCTCGACCACCACTACGTCGGCCTCGCCGACATTCAGGCCACGACCGGTCTGCCGGCGCTGTTCGACACGCTCGTGGTGTTCGAGTCCTACCCCGTCGATGTCGCCGGGATCGAGCAGCAGGCCGCCTCGATCGACGGCATGGCGGTCACCGGTGTGCACGCCGACGACGCCACCCACTACCCGCTCACGCTTGTCGCGCAGTTGGACTCTCGGCTGCGCATTCGAGCCGGGTTCCGACCGGAGCTGTTCTCCACCGATGCCGTTCGGTCGATCGCGGACCGACTGGTCCATGTATTGACCTGGATCGCGGCGCACCCGGCCGCAACAATTGGTGAGCTGGACTTGCTCGATGCGGGGGAGCGGCAGCTCGTTCTGCACGAGTGGAACGACACGGCGCACCCAGTGGACGACTCGGCGACGCTCGCGTCGATGTTCGATGCCGCCGCGCTGCGGTACCGGGATACGGGCGCAGTTCGATTCGAGGGCACCGAACTGTCCTACGGCGAGTTCGCCGCGCGGGTCAATAGTCTTGCGCGGCTGTTGATTTCCCGTGGTGTCGGGCCCGGGGCGCTGGTCGGGCTCGGCATGCGGCGATCGACGGACCTGGTCGTCGGCATGTACGCGATCACGATGGCGGGTGCGGGCTACCTGCCGCTGGATCCGGATCACCCCGCGGACCGCACCGTGTACGTGCTGGAAACGGCGCGGCCGGTCGTGGTCTTGACCCGCGGGTGCGACGACTTCGACCTCCCCGCCGGGACGCCGCAGATTCTCCTCGACAGCGTCGACCTGTCGGCGTTCGGCGATGCGCCGATCACCGATGCGGAGCGCAGCAGGGCGCTCGATCCCGATGATCTCGCCTACGTGATCTTCACTTCGGGATCGACCGGACGGCCGAAGGGCGTTGGGGTCAGCCATCGGGCGATCGTGAACCGCCTGGTCTGGATGCAGACGACGTACCCGATCGATACGAACGACGTGGTACTGCAGAAGACGCCCGCGACGTTCGATGTGAGCGTGTGGGAGTTCTTCTGGCCCTTGCAGGTCGGTGCACGGCTGCAGGTGGCTCGCCCGGACGGCCATCGGGATCCGGAATATCTCGCGCAGCTCATCCGCAGCACGGGAGTCACGACGGCTCACTTCGTGCCCTCGATGCTGGCGGTGTTCGTCGGGCACATAGAGGCGACCGCGGACGCTACCGCGTGGCCACTGCGTCGGGTGTTCGCGTCCGGCGAGGCACTGCCAGGGGCGACGGCCCAGAAGTTGCGCCGCCACACCGGCGCGGCCCTGCACAACCTGTACGGCCCCACCGAGGCAGCGGTCGACGTCACTGCGCACGAGGTGGTCGAAGCCGACACGGTCTCGGTGCCCATCGGCGCGCCGGTGTTCAACACGCGAACCTACGTTCTCGACGGCCGGCTGCGGCCGGTGCCGGTCGGGATCGCCGGCGAGCTGTATCTGTCGGGCACGCAATTGGCGCGGGGGTATCTCGGGCGAGCGGACCTGACGGCCGAACGCTTCGTGGCCGATCCGTTCGGGACCGGTGGCGGGCGGTTGTACCGCACCGGCGACCTCGTTACCTGGACTGCCGACGGTGAATTGGAGTACCTGGGCCGTACCGATTTCCAGGTGAAGCTGCGCGGTCTGCGCGTCGAACTCGGCGAGATCGAGACCGCGCTGGCCGGCCACGACGGGGTGTCGGCGGCAGTGGTCGTCATCCGGTCCGACCCAAGCCGTGGTGACCAGCTGGTCGCCTATCTGACACCGGCGCGCGGCGCAACGATCGACGTCGACGTGGTCCGCGCGCACGCCGGTACGGTGCTGCCGGGCTACATGGTGCCCGCTGCGTTCGTCCTGCTCGACGCGTTCCCGCTGAACAGTTCGGGCAAACTCGATCGCCGGGCGCTGCCCGCCCCGGTGTTCGCGACCCGGCAGTTCCGGTCGCCGACCACACCCGTCGAGGAGATCGTCGCGGCGACCTTCGGTGAGGTGCTCGGCATCGGAGCGAATGAAAACGTAGCGGGCCGAGTCGGTTTGGACGACGACTTCTTCGCCCTCGGTGGCAACTCGTTGGTGGCGACCCAGCTCGTGGCTCGACTCGGTGCGGCGCTCGACACCACCATCGGGCTGCGCGATCTGTTCGAGGCGCCGACGGTGGCGGCGCTTGCCGCTCGGGCGGAATCACGCGCCGGGTCGGGCGCGCGGGCGGCGCTGGTGCCGCAGCCGCGGCCCGAGCGGGTGCCGCTGTCGCTGGCGCAACAGCGGATGTGGTTCCTCAACCGGTTCGCGGACCGGAGCGGCACCGGCGACAGCGGGGCGGACTCGGTCAACAACATCCCGGTCGCCGTGCGGCTTTCGGGTCTGCTCGATCGGCCCGCACTGCAAGCGGCGATCGCCGACGTGATCGGCCGGCACGAGTCGTTGCGCACCGTGTACCCGGATCTGGACGGGACGCCGTACCAGCAGGTGCTTCCGGCCGGCGGCGAGGTCGTCCCGGACGTCTCGCCGATCCCGCTACGCGAGGCGGAGCTCCCGATGCGGATCGGCGAGCTGGTGGGCGCAGGTTTCGATGTGACCGCCGAAGTGCCTGTGCGCGCCGCACTTTTCGAGATCACGCAGACCGAGCACGTGCTCGCGATGGTGGTGCACCACATCTCCGGCGACGGTTTCTCGATGGGACCGTTGACCCGCGACATCATCACGGCGTACTCGGCTCGCGTCGACGGTGCAGAACCGGGCTGGTCACCGCTGGCGGTGCAGTACGCGGACTACGCGCTCTGGCAGCGCGCCGTGCTTGGCGCGGAAGACGACCCGGACTCGCTGCTCGCCGAGCAGATCGGTTACTGGGTCCATACCTTGGCCGGGAGTCCCGAACAGCTCGACCTGCCGACGGATCGAACGCGGCCGCCGGTCGCGTCGGGCAGCGGCGCCCGTTCCACCTTCGAAATTTCGGCGGATCTGCATCGCGAACTCGCCGAGGTGGCCCGGGCCGAGGGAGCCACCATGTTCATGGTGGTGCACTCCGCGCTGGCCGTGTTGCTCGCGCGGCTGTCCGGTACCGAGGACATCGTCGTCGGTACGCCCGTCGCGGGCCGCGGCGACCGGGCCCTCGACGACCTCGTCGGTATGTTCGTCAACACGCTCGTGCTGCGCACGGCGGTGGGCGCAGGCGACTCGTTCACCGACCTACTCGACCGAGTCAGGACTGCCGATCTCGATGCCTTCGGGCACGCGGACGTGCCGTTCGAGCGACTTGTCGAAGTGCTCAACCCGGCCCGGTCGCAGGCACGTCACCCGCTGTTCGGGGTGATGCTGTCGTTCCAGAACCCGGGCGAGAGCACAGCCGAATTGCCCGGTGTCACCGCGAGCGGCGTCGACCTCGACATCGCCGTGGCCAAGTTCGATCTGCAGCTGACGTTGACCGAACGGGTCGACGAAGCGGGCGCACCTGCCGGTGTTGCGGTCGAAATTATCTATGCAACAGATCTGTTCGATCCGGAAACGATTGCCTCGGTCGCCGATCGGTTCGTGCGGATCCTGCATTCGGTGAGCTCGGACCGGGCGGCGGTCGTCGGAGACATCGCGTTGCTCGCGACGCCGGAACTCGTCGCACTCGAGCGTCGCAACGACACCGCGGTGCACCTCGATCCGACCGAACGGCTCCTCGACGGATTCCACGCGCAGGTGGCGCGGACTCCGCGAGCGATCGCGCTGACCGGCGGCGGGCGCGAGCTGGACTATGAAACATTCGCCGGGCGCGTGACGCGCCTGGCGCGGTTCCTCGTTGCAGCGGGTGCGGGCCCGGAAAAGCTGGTGGCGCTGGCGATGCGACGCTCGGTCGACTTGCTGGTGGCCGTCTACGCGGTGGTGGAATCGGGCGCGGCGTACGTGCCGGTCGACCCGGATCAGCCCGAGGACCGGGTGAGTCATGTCCTGGGCACCGCGGCACCGGTCGTTGTGTTGACCACGCGGGCCGATGATTTCGCAGCGCAGGGGGCGTGGCGGACGATTGTGCTCGACGATGTCGATCTCGACACGTTCGCGGCGGGACCGCTGCGCGAGGGCGAGCGTCGTGCGCCACTGCGACCCATGAACCCCGCCTACGTCATCTTCACGTCCGGTTCGACAGGGCGTCCCAAGGGCGTCGCTGTCGGGCACAACTCGGTGGTGAACCAGGTCCGCTGGCTCGTGACGCGGTACCGGTTGGATTCCGACGACGTCGTGTTGTGGAAGACACCGGTGACTTTCGATGTGTCGGTGTGGGAGCTGTTCGCGTCGCTGCAGGCGGGTGCGCGCATGGTGGTCGCCGACCCGGACGGCCATCGAGATCCGCAGTACCTGGCGCAGGTGATCGACGAGCAGCAGGTGACGATCACCTCGTTCGTGCCCTCGATGCTGTCGGTGTTCGCCCGGTCGGTGGATCGAGCCGGGTTGGCCCCGGTCCGGGCGCTGTTGGTGGCGGGAGAAGCGCTCAACGCGGACACCGTGGCCGCGGTGCGGCAGGTGTCGGACGCGGAGATCCACAACCTCTACGGTCCGACCGAGTTCACGGTGCACGCCACCGCCGCGGCTGCACCCGATGGTGGCCGGGGGCCGGTGCCGATCGGCGGTCCGGTGTCCAACACTGCGGTGTACGTGCTGGATGCACGGTTGCATCCGGTGCCGGACGGCGTGCCCGGGGAGCTGTACCTTTCCGGCCCCCAGCTTGCCCGCGGCTACGTCGGGCGTGCGGACCTGGCGGCAGAACGGTTCGTGGCCGACCCGTTCGGGGCGGGCGCGCGGATGTATCGCACCGGCGACCTTGTGCGCTGGAACCAGCGTGGCGTCCTCGAATACTTGGGCCGCACCGATTTCCAGGTGAAGCTGCGCGGATTGCGGATCGAACTCGGCGAGATCGAGACCGCCCTGACCGGCCGCCCCGAGGTGGCCGAGGCGGTCGCGGTCGTGCACGCGGATCCGCATCGCGGTGAGCAGTTGGTCGCCTATGTCGTTGCGGCACTGCATCGCCCGATCGATGTGGACGCGCTGCGTAGCAGCCTTGCGCGGGTGTTGCCGATCTACATGGTGCCCGCGGCGATCGTGGTGCTCGACCGCATGCCGTTGAACGCCAACGGCAAGCTCGATCGGCGGTCGCTGCCGGCACCGGTGTTCGCCCAGCAGAGTTTCCGTGCGCCGACGACGCCGATCCAGGAGATAGTCGCGACGGTCTTCGCCGGATTGTTGGGATCGACGGACGGGCGCCCGTTGCGTGTGGGCCTGGACGACGACTTCTTCGAACTCGGCGGAAACTCGCTGGTCGCCACGCAGGTGGTCGCGCGCGTCGGCACGGCGCTCGGCAGCCGAATTCCGGTTCGGCTGCTGTTCGACGCGCCGACGGTGTCCGAATTCGCGGCCCGTGTCGAGTCACACGCCGGCGACGGCCGACTGCCGCTCGGCCCGCAGCCGCGCCCGCAGCTGATTCCGCTTTCACTTGCGCAGCAGCGCATGTGGTTCCTCAACCGCTTCGATACGAACTCGGCCGTGAACAACATCCCGGTCGCGGTACGGCTCGACGGCGATCTCGACGTGGCGGCACTGCGGACCGCGGTCGCCGACGTCGTTGCGCGGCACGAGACGCTGCGCACGATTTATCCCGAACGCGACGGTCTGGCGGAACAGAAGATCCTCCCGGCCTGGGAGGCAGTGCCGGACCTCACGCCGATCACCATCGCCGCGAGCGACATTCGGGAGCAGATCGAGCAGATCGCCGGTGCGGGTTTCGACGTGACCGTGCAGGTGCCGTTCCGCGCGGCGCTGCTGCACGTGGAGTCGGCGGACAGCCATGTCCTGGTACTGGTCGCCCACCACGTCTCCGCGGACGGCTGGTCGATGGCGCCGCTCGCGCGCGACGTCATGACGGCATACGCGGCACGGGTTCGCGATGAGGCACCGGAGTGGCTGCCGCTGCCGCTGCAGTACGCCGACTACACGCTGTGGCAGCGGGCGGTGCTCGGCGCCGAGGACGATCCGAATTCGCTGATCGCGCAGCAGGTGCAGTACTGGTCGGACACGCTTGCCGGCATTCCCGACCAACTCGAGTTGCCCACGGATCGGCCGAGGCCCGATATTGCCTCCAATCAGGGGGCCACGTACGGGTTCCAGATTCCTGCCGGGATCCATTCCCGCGTCACCGAGTTGGCACGGGCGCGCGGCGTGACCATGTTCATGGCCGTGCAGTCCGCATTGGCGGTGCTGCTCGCGCGCCTGTCCGGTGGTGACGACATCGTTATCGGCACCCCGGTCGCGGGGCGCGGCGAGGCCGCGCTGGATGACCTGATCGGCATGTTCGTCAACACGCTGGCACTGCGGACCCGGGTACGCGCCGGTGCGTCGTTCGAGGCGCTGCTGGCAGAGGTCCGGGAAACCGATTTGGCCGCGTTCGGTCATGCGGATCTGCCGTTCGAGCGGTTGGTGGAGGTGCTGGATCCGCCCCGGTCGCGAGGTCGTCACCCGCTGTTCCAGGTAATGCTTTCATTCGATAACGCGGGTGGGGCGGAGCTGGAGCTGCCCGGCCTGCGGGCGAGCGGAGTCGAATTCGACTCGCCAATAGCGAAATTCGACCTGCAGGTCGGTGTCTCCGAGACGTTCGACGAGGCGGGTGCGCCGGCCGGGATCGCGTTGCAGATTCGCTATGCGACCGACCTGTTCGAGGAGTCGTCGATCGTCGCGTTCGCGGATCGCTTCGAGCGCGTACTCGGCGGGTTGCTGGTGGATCCGGCACGAGCGGTCGGTGCCGTCGACATCATGGATGCCACCGAGCGCCGCCTGGTGCTCGAGTCGTGGAACGCCACGAACCACGAGACGGATACCGCCGCGACACTCGCGTCGTTGTTCGAGTCACAGGTGGCCCGCACGCCCGACGCGATCGCGGTCGAGTTCGAGGGACAAACGGCGACGTATGCCGAGTTGGCCACCCGCGCAAGGCGGCTCGCACGATGGTTGATCGGGCAGGGTGTCGGCCCGGATGCGCTGGTCGGTCTGGCCATGCGCCGATCGGTGGATCTCGTCGTGGGCATGTACGCCGTCGAACTCGCCGGCGGCGGATATCTGCCGCTGGACCCGGATCACCCCGCCGAGCGCACCGACTATGTATTGGCCACCGCGCAGCCGGTCTGCGTGTTGACCACCAGCCTCGACGGCTTCGCGACCGAACGCGTTTCGACCGTCGAGATCGATGCGCTCGCGCTGTCCGGGCACTCTTCGGCGCCGGTGGACGATGACGAGCGGACGGCGCCGTTGCAGCCCGGCCATATCGCCTACGTGATCTTCACCTCGGGATCAACGGGCCGGCCGAAGGGCGTCGCGGTCAGCCACCGGGCGATTGTGAACCGCCTCGTGTGGATGCAGGCGACCTATCCGATGGACGCCTCCGACGCGGTGCTGCAGAAGACTCCGGCGACCTTCGACGTGAGTGTCTGGGAGTTCTTCTGGCCGTTACAGGTCGGCGCGCGACTTGTGGTGGCGACACCGGACGGACATCGCGATCCCGACTATCTGCTCGACACGATCGCTCGCCGTGGCGTGACGACGGTCCACTTCGTGCCGTCCATGCTCGCTGTGTTCCTGGCCCGGGTCGGCGATCGTGTCGGGTCGGCGGCGACCCGGTCGTTGCGCCGGGTCTTCGCTTCGGGGGAGTCCCTGCCCGCGGGCACCGCGCAGCAGCTGCGCAGGCTCACCAGCGCCGCACTGCACAACCTGTACGGGCCGACGGAGGCCGCCGTAGATGTCACCGCGCACGAGGTCGTCGACGCAGACCGCGCCGCTGTCCCGATCGGTGCGCCGGTGTTCAACACTCGGGTGTACGTGCTGGACGCGCGGTTGCGGCCGGTACCCGCCGGGGTTCGCGGCGAGCTGTACCTCGCCGGTGTGCAGTTGGCCAGAGGGTACGTATCGCGCTCCGATCTGACCGCGGACCGGTTCGTGGCGGACCCGTACGCCACCGCTGCCGGGCAGCGCATGTACCGCACGGGCGACGTGGTCGCCTGGACCGCCGATGGCGAGCTCGCCTATCTGGGGCGCAGCGACTTCCAGGTGAAGTTGCGCGGTCAGCGCGTCGAGCTCGGCGAGATCGAGGCGGCCCTGGTGGAGCTCGCCGGTGTCACCCAGGCCGCGGCCGTGGTGCACGTCGATCCACGTACTGGTGAACAGATCGTCGGCTATCTGGTAGCCGCCTCCGGTGTCGCGATCGACACCGGGTCGATCCGTCGCGCCGTCGCGGAGAGTCTGCCGGGCTACATGGTGCCGTCGGCATTCGTGGTGCTCGATGAACTCCCACTGAACGCGTCCGGCAAGCTGGATCGAAAGGCCCTGCCGCAGCCGGTGTTCGAGGTCGCGCAGTTCCGCGCTCCGGCAACACCGGTCGAGGAAATCGTGGCGAGCACCTTCGCGACGGTGCTCGGCGTCGATCGCGTCGGTGCGGATGACGACTTCTTCGCCCTCGGTGGAAATTCGCTGATCGCTACCTTGGTGGCGGCACGACTCGGCGCGGCGCTGCACACCACCGTCGGTGTGCGCGAGTTGTTCGATGCGCCGACGGTTGCCGATCTCGCGCTCCGGTTGACCCAGCTGGACAAGGGTCGAACCCGGCCGAAGCTGGAAGCCGTCTCGCCACGACCGGCGCGGATCCCGCTTTCACTCGCGCAGCAACGCTATTGGTTCCTCAACCAGTTCGACATCGACTCCGCGGTGGACAACATCCCGGTTGCCGTGCGGCTGATCGGCGAGCTCGACGTGCTCGCGTTGGACGCGGCAATCGGTGACGTCATCGCTCGCCACGAGGCGCTGCGCACCGTGTACCCCGATTCGCCGCAGGGTCCGCAGCAGCAGATTCTGCCGCCGAGCGCGGTGACGCGCATCGTGGCGCCGGTCCACGTCGATGAGGACGACTTGGCGGCGAAGGTCTTCGAGGTGGCCACCGAGACGTTCGATGTCACGGCGGAAGTGCCGCTGCGCATCGCGCTGTTCGAGCTGTCGGCCACAGATCACGTGTTGGCCCTCGTCGCGCACCATATCGCGGGGGATGGTTCGTCGATGGGGCCGCTGACCCGCGACGTGATGTCGGCATACCTGGCCCGGTCGGCGGGGGAGCAGCCCGGTTGGGCCCCGTTGCCGGTGCAGTACGCCGACTACGCGCTCTGGCAGCATGCCCTGCTCGGTGCCGCGACTGACTCGGAATCGCTTGCAGCGCAGCAGCTCGCGTTCTGGCGTCGCGCGCTCGCGGACGCGCCGGATCAACTCGATCTGCCGTTCGACCGGCCTCGACCGCCGGCACAGTCGTTCCAGGGAAGGGCGTTGCGCACCAGCCTCGATGCGGAACTGCACGAGCGGCTGTTGACGTTCGCACGCGAGCGCAACGCGTCGTTGTTCATGGTCATGCACTCGGCGTTGGCGGTGCTGCTCGCGCGGTTGTCGGACACCGACGACATCTCGGTCGGCACGCCCATCGCCGGTCGCGGCGCGCCGGAACTCGGCGACCTGATCGGAATGTTCGTCAACACCCTGGTATTCCGCCTCGTGATCGACCCCGCGGAGTCGTTCGCGGACCTGGTCGCACGGGCGCGGGAGGGCGACCTCGAGGCGTTCGCCAACTCCGACGTGCCGTTCGAGCAGATCGTGGACGCGATCAACCCTGCTCGATCGACTGCGCGCAATCCGCTTTTCCAGGTCGGCCTGACGTTCCAGAATCTCGCCGACACGACATTCGAGCTGCCGGGGCTGCACGTGGCGGCCGTGGATTTCGACACCCAGCTGGCCAAGACGGACCTGCAGCTGACGCTCGCCGACCGTTACGCGGCGGGCAAACCTGCCGAGATCGTGGCGGAGTTCAGTTACGCCACCGATCTTTTCGACGAGTCGACCGTCGCGCATATCGCCGACCGTTTCGTCCGGCTGGTCACCGAATTGGTGGCAACGCCCGACCGGGCCGTCGGTGACATCGAGTTGCTCGATGCGCGGGAACGCGCCGCGACGTTGGTCGAGCGCAACAACACCGGCCACGCGCTCGCGCCGGCGACGCTCGGCGAGTTGTTCGACGCGCAGGCCGCGGCTACCCCCGACGCCATAGCGATCGTCGCGGGCGACGAACGGCTGACCTATCGGGCCTTCGCGGCGCGGGTCAATCGCCTGGCGCGCCGTTTGATCAGCCAAGGCGTCCACACGGAGTCGTTGGTCGCGCTGGGCATGCGTCGCTCGGTCGATCTGGTCGTCGGAATGTACGCGGTGGTCCAGGCCGGTGGCGCCTACGTCCCGATCGACCCGGATCAGCCGGCCGATCGCATTGCCGGTGTGTTCGACACCGCAGCGCCCGCATGTGTTCTCACCACGCGGCGTGACGGGTTCGACTGGCCGGGCACGCCGGTCATCGTGATCGACGACCTGGGTGACGGCGACGTCGAGGAAATGCCGGTCACGGCGTCCGAGCGCGCTGCGCCGGTGCTTCCGGACAACACGGCGTACGTCATCTTCACCTCCGGTTCGACCGGTATGCCGAAGGGCGTCGCGATCTCGCATCGCGCGATCGTCAACCAATTGCTGTGGAAGCAGCAGTATTTCGGCCTCGATAGTGACGATGCGGTGTTACTCAAGACGGCGGCGACCTTCGACCTCTCGGTATGGGAATTCTGGTCCGCGCTCGTGACCGGTGGCCGCATTGTGATTGCCGACGCGGACGGCCACCTGGATCCGGCGTACCTCGCTGGACTGGTTGCTGCCGAAGCCGTGACGACGTTGCACGTGGTGCCGTCCATGTTGGACGCGCTGACGCGTGCGACGCAGGGCGCGCTGCCGCAGTCCCTGCGTCGCGTACTCGCCATCGGTGAGGAGTTGCCGGCGGCGACCGCGCGCCGGGTGTTGGCGTCACGCGTGGATGCAATGCCCGCGCTGTACAACCTCTACGGACCGACGGAGGCCGCCGTCTCGGTGACGGTGGACGAGGTGACCGAAGCCCCGTCGGGCGTCGTGCCGATCGGCGCACCGGAGTGGAATACCCAGGTTTATGTACTCGATCGTCGGTTGCGTCCGGTTCCCGACGGAGTGACCGGCGAGTTGTACCTGGCCGGTGAACAACTCGCCCGTGGCTACCAGGCGCGCAGCGACCTGACCGCAGAGCGGTTCGTCGCAAACCCCTTCACCGGGGGCGCGCGGATGTATCGCACCGGCGACTTGGTGGCGTGGGACCGGCGCGGTGAGCGGCTCGAATATGTCGGCCGCAGCGATTTCCAGGTGAAGGTGCGCGGATTCCGCATCGAACTCGGTGACATCGAAGCGGCGCTGCGTGATCAGCCGTCCATCGCCGATGCCGTCGTGGCGGTGCACAGCGATCCGCATGCCGGTGATCGCCTGGTGGGGTACGTGGTCGCCGAGGTCGGCGCTGTCGCCGAACCGGCGCAGCTGCGTGCGGCACTCGCGACTCGGCTGCCGTCCTATATGGTGCCGGCGGCGTTCGTGGTGCTCGCCGCATTGCCGTTGAACGTGAACGGGAAGCTGGATCGAAAGGCACTGCCCGAGCCGGTGTTCGAGGCCCGCGAGTTCCGTGCGCCGCGCACGCCGGTCGAGGAGATCGTGGCGGGAGTCTTCGCGGAGCTGCTGGGGGCGGGTCGCGTCGGTGTCGACGACGACTTCTTCCGGCTCGGCGGTAACTCGTTGCTCGCGACCCAGGTCGCTGCGCGGGTGGGCGATGCGCTGGAGTGCAAGGTTGCGGTGCGCACCGTTTTCGAGGCACCGACGGTGGCGGACCTCGCGAGCCGGGTGGAGCAGCATGCGGGTGCGGGCCGGCGGCAACGCCTGGTTGCGCAGCCGCGGCCGGATCGCGTCCCGTTGTCGTTGGCGCAGCAGCGAATGTGGTTCCTCAACCGCTTCGACGCCGAATCGGCCGCCTACAACGTGCCCGTGGCGGTGCGACTGTCCGGTGCGGTCGACCTCGATGCGTTGCGTGCGGCGATCATGGACCTCGTTGGGCGGCATGAAATTTTGCGCACCGTCTACCCGGAGACCCCTGATGGGCCGGTCCAGGTGGTGTTGGCGTCGGGGCAGGCCCCACCGGAGCTGCAGATCGTGGACGTCGACGGAACAGGCGTCGCTGCAGCCGTTGCGGATTTCATGGCGGCCGGCTTCGATGTCACCGCCGAAGTGCCGCTGCGCGTGGGGCTGTTCCGCATCACTCCCGAGGAGCACGTGCTCGCCCTCGTGGTGCACCACATCTCGTGTGACGGTTCGTCGGTCGGTCCCCTGGCTCGGGACGTGATGATCGCCTACGCGGCGCGCCTCGATGGCGCGGAGCCGGGATGGCCGGCGTTGCCGGTGCAATACGCGGACTATGCGTTGTGGCAGCGCGCGGTGCTCGGCGACGAGCACGACTCGGATTCGGTTGCGGCGGCACAGCTGCGGTACTGGACCGAGGCGTTGGCAGAGCTTCCCGACCAGCTCGAGCTGCCATTGGATCGGCCGCGCCCGGCCGTGCAGTCGTTCGCGGGTGGCACCGTCGAACTGAGTGTCGACACGGAAACTCACCGCGGCCTCGTGGCATTGGCACAAGAGCGTGGCGCGACGCCGTTCATGGTCGTGCACACGGCGCTCGCCGTATTGCTGGCGCGGCTCTCCGGGTCCGACGACATCGCGATCGGTACCCCGGTCGCCGGGCGCGCCGAACGCGCCACCGACGACCTGATCGGCATGTTCGTCAACCAGCTGGTGTTCCGCAGCCGGATCGATTCCGGTGAGCCGTTCGTCGAACTGCTGGCTCGCCAGCGGGAAGTCGATCTGGCGGCATTCGCCAACGCGGATATCCCGTTCGAGCGACTCGTGGAGGTGCTCAACCCCACGAGGTCCACGGCGCGCCATCCGCTGTTCCAGGTCGGCCTTTCGTTCCAGAACCTCACGCAGACCGCGTTGGCGCTGCCCGGTGTCGATGTCGCAGGCTTCGACCTCGACGTCGAGCTGTCACAGTTCGACCTGCACCTGATCGTGACCGACCGCTACGACGAAGACGGCACGCCGAGCGGAATCACCGGATTCTTCACCTACGCCACGGACCTGTTCGACTCGGACACGGTGGCGGTGTTCGCGCAGCGTTTTGTCAGGTTGCTGCGCGCGGTGGTTGCGCGGCCGGACCGTGCGGTCGGAGATCTCGACTTCGTCGATGCTGCCGAGCGTGCCGAGCTACTCGGTGGCCCCAACGACACGGCGCGCCAGATGGACTCGGCCCAGACGTTGGTTTCGCTGTTCTACGCACAGGTCGCGCGGCACCCGGAAGCGACGGCGATCTGCTTCGGCGACGAGGAGCTCGACTACGCCCACTTCGATCAGCGGGTGAACCGGTTGGCGCGGTGGCTGATCGCCGCAGGCGTCGGCCCCGAGTCGCTGGTTGCGCTGGCGATTGGGCGGTCGGTGGAACTCGTGGTCGCGATGTACGCGGTCGCGAAGTCCGGCGGCGCGTATGTGCCCATCGATCCCGACCATCCGGCCGAGCGGAGCGCGTACATCGTGCACACCGCCGGCGCACAGCTGCTGCTCACCACTGCGGGAACCGAGCTCGGGTTCGATCCGGCCGTGCGTGCGATTGTGCTCGACGAGCTCGATCTGCACGACGTCGATCCGTCGCCGATCCGCCCCGCGGAGCGCCGATCGCCGCTGCTAGCTGCCAATACGGCATACGTGATCTTCACCTCCGGCTCCACCGGGCGCCCGAAGGGTGTCGCGGTCAGCCATGCGGCCGTCGTCAACCAGCTCGCGTGGAAGCGCGCCGAATACAACCTCGACGCGACCGACAGCGTGCTGCTCAAGACGGCCGCGACCTTCGATCTGTCGGTGTGGGAGTTCTGGTCCGCGCTGACGTCGGGTGCTCGGCTCGTCATCGCGGCGCCCGAAGGCCACCGCGATCCGGGGTATCTCAACGACGTGCTGCAGGCGCAGTGCGTCACCACGCTGCACACCGTGCCGTCGATGTTGGACGCGCTGCTGACCGAATCGGGCGGATCGCTGGCGCCGTCGTTGCGTCGCGTGCTCGCCATCGGTGAAGCGCTGCCGGGCGCTCTGGCACAGCGGTTCCGGCGGGCGAATCCCGATGTGCTGCTGGTCAATCTATATGGGCCCACCGAGGCGGCCGTTTCGGTGACGGCCCACCCGGTCACCGACGCGGACAGCTCGACGGTGCCGATCGGCTTGCCGGAGTGGAACACTCAGGTGTTCGTGCTCGATGCACGGTTGCAGCCGGTTCCGGTGGGTGTGGCCGGTGAGGTGTACCTCGCGGGCGCCCAGTTGGCCCGCGGCTATCACGGGCGGGCGGAACTTACCGCCGACCGGTTTGTCGCGAATCCATTCGCCGCCGTCGCGCCGGGTGTCGGTGCCGGCGCGCGGATGTATCGGACGGGCGACCTCGCCGTGTGGACCCGCGCCGGCGAGCTGGCATACCGGGGCCGGGCGGACTTCCAGGTGAAGGTGCGCGGGTTCCGGATCGAACTCCCCGAGATCGAGGCTGCGCTCTACGCGCTGCCGGAGGTGTCGGCGGCGGCAGTTGTCGACCGGACCGATCCGCGCACCGGCACCCAGCTCGTCGGGTACGTCGTACCGGCTGCCGGAGCGAACCTGACCACCAGGGATCTGGCGGCGGTGCTCGCGACTCGGCTGCCGTCCTACATGGTCCCGGCGGCATTTGTCCTGCTCGACGCTCTGCCGCTCAATGTCAACGGCAAGCTGGATCGAAAGGCACTGCCCGAGCCGGTATTCGAGGCCCGCGAGTTCCGCGCGCCGTCGACTCCGGTGGAGGAGATCGTGGCCGGCATCTTCGTCGAGTTGCTCGGAGTGCCGCGCGTCGGCGTCGAGGACGATTTCTTCGCCCTCGGCGGTAACTCGCTGCTCGCGACGCAGGTGACCGCCCGTCTGGGGGCCGCGCTGGACACTCGGGTGCCGGTGCGGGTGCTCTTCGAGGCCCCGACGGTGGGGGCACTGGCCGCGCTGGTCGAGCGGCACGCGGGTGCCGGGGGGCGCCGCCCGCTGGTGGCGGTGCAGCGGCCCGATCGCGTGCCACTGTCGCTTGCGCAGCAGCGCATGTGGTTCCTCAACCAGTTCGACACCGCGTCGGCGGTGAACAACATCCCGGCCGCGGTGCGACTTTCCGGCGCACTCGATGTCACCGCGCTGCAGGCGGCGGTCGCGGACCTGGTGGAGCGGCACGAGACGCTGCGAACGATCTACCCGGCGCAGGAGGGCACCCCGTACCAGCTCGTCCTTCCGGCGGCACAGGCCCTTCCGGACCTGGAGCCGATCGAGATCGACGAGGCAGAACTGCGCGATCGCGTCATTGCGGTGGCGTCGTCCGGGTTCGATGTGACGGCACAGGTTCCGTTCCGGGCCTCGTTGTTCCGGCTGCCGCACGGCGGGGCAGGCGTTTCCGGGACCGCCGCGGTCGAGTCGAACGAGTACGTCCTCGTCTTCGTGGCGCACCACATCAGCGCCGACGGGTGGTCGATGGGGCCGCTGACCCGCGACGTGATGGTCGCCTACGCCGCGCGCAGCCACGGGGATGCGCCGGACTGGGCGCCGTTGCCGGTCCAATACGGCGACTTCAGTATCTGGCAGCGCGACGTGCTCGGTGACGAATCCGATTCGAGCAGCCTGCTTTACGCGCAGGCCGAGTACTGGCGCGGCGCACTGGCCGGACTGGCCGACGAGCTGAACCTGCCGACCGATCGCCCGCGCCCGACCGCGCAGACGTTCCGCGGCGGCCGGGTGAACTTCCGGATCGACGCCGCGGTACAGCGTCGACTGGCCGATCTGGCCCGGGCGGAGGGCGCGACGCTGTTCATGGTGATGCACACGGCACTCGCGGTGCTGCTGGCCAGGTTGTCCGGTACCGACGACATCGCCATAGGCACCCCGATCGCCGGCCGTGGCGAGTCCGAGCTCGACGATGTCATCGGCATGTTCGTCAACACCCTGGTGCTGCGCTCGAACGTGGTATCGGACGCGACGTTCGGCGAGTTGCTGGGGGCAACACGGGAAACCGACCTACAGGCGTTCGCACACGCCGACCTTCCGTTCGAGCGCCTGGTCGACTTGCTCAGCCCCGAGCGGTCGACCGCGCGGCATCCGCTGTTCCAGGTGGCGCTGTCCTTCGAAAACCTTCCCGACGCTGCGTTCGAACTGCCGGACCTGCGGGTATCTGCGGTGGATCTCGATGTCGAGGTGGCCAAGTTCGACCTCTCGCTGACCTTGCGCGAAGCCGACCCCGTCGCCAACCCGGACGGCGGGATCTACGCCGAGTTCTCCTATGCACGAGACCTCTTCGACCAGGACACGGTTGAGGTCCTCGCGCAGCGATTCATCACCCTGCTCGAATCGGTGACCGCGTCGCCCGACGCGGCGGTCGGCGATCTGGCTTTGATGTCCGAATCCGAGTACGACGCTTTGACGCATGTGCACGGCGACGGCGTGATGGCGGGCGGACTACTGCCCGATGAATTCGCTCGCGGCGCACAACTGAACCCCGACAAGACCGCCGTGCGTTACCTCGGCCGGTCGATCACCTATCGCGAACTCGACGAGTCCTCGTCACAGCTCGCGCGAGTGCTGATAGAACGCGGGGTGGGACCGGAACAGCTTGTCGCGTTGGCGTTCCCGCGTTCGTACGACATGGTCGCATCGGTGTGGGCGGTGACGAAGGCGGGCGGCGCGCACGTCCCCGTCGACCCGTCCTACCCCGAGGATCGCGTTCGCCACATGCTCACCGATTCGGGTGCGGTCATCGGCATCACGTCCTCGGAGTTCGTCGATTCACTGCCGACGGACGTGGACTGGCTGGTGCTCGACGATCCGGCGGTCCGAGCGCAGTGCGATGCCGAGTCGCCCGCGCCGGTGACCGATGCGGACCGGTGGACGCCACTGCGTCTGCATCACCCGGCCTACGTCATCTACACGTCCGGATCGACAGGTATGCCGAAGGGCGTCACGGTAACTCACGCCGGCATGGGTGGACTCGTCGATGCGGCGACGGATCTGTACCACTTGCGGTCGCATCACCGATTACTGCACAACTGCTCGCCGTCGTTCGACCCGTCGGTGCTGGAGTGGACGGCCGCGTTCTATAACGGCGCGACATTGGTGATCGTGCCGCCGCACATCATCGGCGGACCCGACCTCGCGGAGTTGTTGCGCGAGGAACGCGTGACGCACGCTCTCATCACGCCGGCGGTGCTGGGCACCATGGACCCGCAGGGCATGGCCGATCTCGAGGTCGTGTCCATTGGTGGCGACGTGACGACACCGGACCTTGTCGCGAAGTGGCAGCCCGGCCGCAAGTACCTGAACGCCTACGGTCCCACCGAGACGACGATCATCTCGTCGTTCGCGAACCTGACTCCGGACGGGCACATCACCATCGGCAAGCCCGTGCACGGCATGTCGGCCGTGGTGCTCGACCAGCGGTTGAACCCGGTTCCCGCCGGTGTGGCAGGCGAGTTGTATCTCGCGGGAGGCGCTCTCGCTCGCGGCTACCGCAACCGGCCGGGGCTGACGGCGGAGCGGTTCCTGCCGAATCCGTGGGGCGAGCCGGGCGCACGTATGTACCGCACCGGTGACGTGGTGCGCTGGTACGACATCGGCAAGGCCGCCGGGCGGGAACCGGAGCTCGAACTCGACTACGTCGGCAGGTCCGACTTCCAGGTCAAGGTCCGCGGCTTCCGTATTGAGCTCGGCGAAATCGACACCGTGCTCGCCCGGCACCAGGATGTCGAGTTCGTCATCACCATCGGTCGCGAAACCACCGCGGGCGCAACCATTCTCGTGTCCTACGTGCTCGCTGTTCCGGGAGCGACCGTCGATACCGCAGCGCTGGCCGAGTTCGCGGGCCGACTGCTGCCCCCGCATATGGTGCCGTCGGCGATCGTCGTCCTCGACGAGATTCCGTTGACCCCGATCGGCAAGCTGGACCGTAAGGCACTGCCGGAACCCGTCCTCGAGGCGAAGCAATTCCGGGCACCGACAACCGAAGTCGAGGCGATCATCGCCGCGGTGTTCGCGGACGTACTCGGCGTCGGGCAGGTGGGTCTGGACGACTCCTTCTTCGCCATGGGCGGCGACAGCATCCTGTCGATCCAGTTGGTGTCGCGGGCGAAGGCGCGCGGCATCGTGTTCTCGCCACGTGACGTGTTCGAGCGTCGCAGCGTCGCTTCGCTGGCCGAGGTCGCGACGCTCGCCGCGGCCGATCTCGCCCCGCCTGTCCTGCCCGAACTTCCGGGCGGCGGTGTCGGCACAATTGCGTTGACTCCGATCATGTCGGCTGTGCTCGGTGCAGGCAGCTCGTATGACCGGTTCTCGCAGACGATGAGCCTGCGGTTGCCCGGGGACGTCGACGCCGATCTGCTGACGAGAACGATCGAGGCGGTCTTCGACCACCACGACGTACTGAGGTCACGGCTGCGTCGGACCGACGGCGACGGCTGGGTGTTCGAGGCGCTCGCGCCCGGTTCGGTCGACATTGCGGCGTTGCTGCATCGCGTCGAGGTGCATGACGGCATCGAGGGCGTCGAGCTTGCCGAGGCCGCGTCCACCGAACTGGACGCGGCGATGGGTCGCCTCGATCCGGCTGCGGGTTCGATGGTGCAGTTCGTCTGGTTCGACTTCGCCGCCCGCCGCCCCGGGATCCTGCTCGTCGTCGCGCACCACTTCGTGGTCGATGGTGTGTCCTGGCGAATCCTGATACCCGACTTCGCCGTGGCGTGGTCGCAGCTCCATGCCGGGCAGCCGGTGTCGTTGCCTGCCAACGGCACGTCGATGCGTCGCTGGGCACACGCCCTCGTCGCGGAAGCGGGTAGCCCGAAGCGCGCCGCAGAACTCGCGATGTGGCGCGATATCGCCGCCACCCCCGATCCGCAGTTGGGTGTCCGGCCCTTCGATGCGGCGGTCGATACCTTCGCGACCGTCGAGCGGGTCGAGGTGCGGTTGTCCGCAGAGGTGACCAATGCCCTGCTGACCGCGATTCCGCGCCTCTACCGCGGCGGCGTCAACGACGGACTGCTCGCCGGCCTCGCGCTCGCGGTGCAGAGCTGGCGCGCGGACCGCGGCGTGCAGGCACCGTCGACGCTGGTCCGGCTCGAGGGTCACGGTCGTGAAGAAGAGGTGGTCCCAGGGGCCGATCTGTCCCGCACCGTCGGCTGGTTCACCAGTTCCTACCCGGTCCGGTTGGATCTGGACGGCATCGACATCGCCGACGCCCTCGCCGGTGGTCCCGCCGCCGGGTCCGCGGTGAAGGCCGTCAAGGAACAGCTGCTCGCGGTACCGGACAAGGGCATCGGATACGGGATGTTGCGCTATCTCGGGACACGGCCGGCAACGGAGCTCGAGCACGCCGGCGACGCCCAGATCAGCTTCAACTACCTGGGCCGGGTGTCTGCCGGGGAGGTGCCCTCGGAGCTCGGCGAACTCGGCTGGGTGCCCACGGGCGACCTGGGCGAGCTGACCGCCGAGATGGATTCCGACATGCCGGCGAACGGTGTCGTCGACATCAACGCGATCGTCACCGACGGTGAATCCGGACCGCAGCTCGGTGCGGGCTTCGCGTTCCCGAGCGGTGTGCTCACGCGGGCCGAAGTCGAGGATCTCGCGCAGCGCTGGGAACGGGCCCTCGGCGCGCTCGCCCGGCATTCCGAGCAGCCCGGCGCGGGTGGCTTCACGCCGTCCGACCTGTCGTTGCTGAAAATCCCGCAGGCGGAGATCGAACTCTGGGAACGCCAGTATCCGGGACTGTCGGATGCCTGGCCGCTGGCGCCGCTGCAGTCCGGTCTGCTGTTCCACGCGATCATGACGGCGACGACGGTCGACGTGTATTCGATGCAGGCGGTGCTGGACCTGACCGGCACGGTCGACACCGATCGACTGCGCGCCGCGGCCCAGGGCATCGTCGATCGGTACGCCAACCTACGCAGCGCCTTTGTGATCGATACGGACGGCAGGGCCGTCCAAATCGTGCTGGACCGGGTCGACGTGCCGTGGCGGGAGGTGGACCTCACCGCCACGCCCGAGGACGGCCGGATCGAGCAGTTGCGGACGGTGCTGGCACAGGATCAGGCTGAGCACTTCGATATGGCCACGGCGCCGCTGATCCGCTTCACGCTCGTGCGTACTGCACCCGAGCAGCTGCACCTCGCGATCACGAGCCACCACATTCTGCTGGATGGCTGGTCGATGCCGCTGCTGATGCGCGACCTGCTGGTGCTCTACGCGGTGCATGGGGACCAGTCGGTCCTCGGCCGTGTCACGCCGTACCGCAACTTCCTGCAGTGGCTGTCCAAACGCGACCGCGCGGAATCGTTGGGCGCCTGGACGCGAGCACTCGCCGGTTTCAGTGAGCCGACGCTGCTCGCGACGTCGGCCGAGGCCACCGCGGAGACGTACGAGATCGACAAGGTGATCGCCGACATCGGCGTCGACGACACAGCGCGGATCGTCGAGTTCTGCGCGAACCTCGGCGTCACGGTGAACACTTTGGTCCAGACCGCCTGGGCGGTCGTGCTGGGTCGGATGACCGGCCACGATGACGTCGTCTTCGGCGCGACCGTCTCCGGCCGGCCCCCAACCCTGCCGGGCGTGGAATCGATGGTGGGTCTTTTCATCAACACGCTGCCGGTTCGGGTACGTCTCGACCACGCTGCGACGGTCGCCGGACTGCTCGAGCGGCTGCAGGGCCAGCAGGCCGACCTGCTCGACCACCATTATGTGAGCCTTACCGAGATTCAGAAGGCCGCGTCCGTGCCTGCGATGTTCGACACGCTGCTGGTGTTCGAGTCGTACCCGATCGACAAGGCCGCCCTGGAAGAGGCGAGCGCGGTCGACGGCATGCACGTGACGGGTGTCGGCGTGAACGACGCGACGCACTACCCGCTCACCCTGCTCGTGCACGTGCAGGACACAGTCGAACTGACGATGAAGTTCCTGACCTCGCAGTTCGACCGGGTCGAGATCGAGACGCTGTCTGCGCGCCTGCGGTTGGTCATCGACGAACTGATCTCCGACGCGACGGCGTTGGTGCGCGACATCGAGATTCTCGACAGTGACGAGCGGGCAGAGATCCTGAATTCGTCGGGTACGGGGGCGGCCGAGGCCACGACCAGCGCACAAACCCTGCCGCAGTTGCTGGCGAATGTCGTCGAGGACGATCCCGACGCGCCCGCGATCGCTTCGGGCGAAAAGGAGATCAGTTACGACGAACTCGACGAACGGTCGTCGCGGTTGGCGCGCGTCCTGATCGAGCGCGGGATCGGGCCGGCAGCCGTGGTCGCCGTGCAGGTGCCGCGCTCGGTGGAGTCGATTGTCGCGATGTGGGCTGTCACAAAGGCGGGGGCGGGTGTGCTGCACGTGCAGCCGGACCACGCCGACGGCGCTTTCGAGAAGCTGTCCATCACGCACGGCGTGACCGTCACCTCGGTTGGCAACCGGCACGGGGATGGCGTGGACTGGCTCGTGTTGGACGAGCCGCAGGTCGCTGCGCAGATCGAGCGGGCACCTGCACACCCGGTTTCCTATGCGGACCGGGTCGGGCCGCTGCTTGGCGAGCATCCGGCGCTCGTGACCTACGCAGGCACGGCGGTGCGTGTGGTCAGCCAATCGGAGGCGACCGAGCTCGCGGGTGCCCTGCGGGCCCGGTACGCCCTGGACAACGAATCACGGACTTACATCGCCGCGCCTATGCATCGGCAGGTCGAGTTGTTCGAATTCCTCTTCGCGGGTACTGCGGGAGCTGCGATGGTGGTACCGGAGGTCGACGACGACCGCAGCGTCGCGGACGTGATAGCGGACGAGTGGGTCACGCACGTGTTCGTGAGCGCTGATCAGTTGGCGCAGCTCGTGGATGACGAGTTCGAGGATCTTGCCACCGTCGTGGTCGTCGATAGGGAACCCGACCCGGACACGGTCGCCCGCTGGGCTTCGAAGCCGGCCGTCTTGACCGCATGGCTGGCGATCTCCGCCGACGAGAAGCCGCGGCCGGATGACATGGAATGATGAATGGTCCGAAACGTTCTCGGCCACCGGATCGATACTTCTTAGGCTTGGGAAGGGCCCGGCTCTCCCAGCTGCTGTCGGCCGCTTAATTGTGATGTGTCGATCCTCGTGACCGACGATTGATGAGAGGATGACCCAGCCTTTATGTCGCGAACGGTCGACGGTGCCGGTACGTTTCGGACTGGTTCTCGGCCGGGTCGGCGGGAGCGCCCCACGCGCCGACGGCGGTCCGGCGCGGAGCTGTTGCCCCAGCTGCTGACAGCTGCTGTCGACACAGCTCGTGATCACCCGGCGGTCGTCTTCGAGGGCGCGACGACCAGCTATCAGGAACTCGACGAACGGTCGTCTCAACTCGCGCGGGAGCTCATCGCGCGTGGCATCGGTCCGGGGCAGTTCGTCGCGTTGGGGCTGACCCGGTCGCTGGAGTCGGTTCTCGCACTGTGGGCGGTAGCGAAAACGGGGGCTGGGTTCGTTCCGGTGGACCCGAACTATCCGGCCGATCGCATCGAATACATGGTCGAGGACTCCGGTGCCATTCTCGGTATCACCGTCGCCGCACACCGTGACAAGCTGCCGGAGTCGTCGATCTGGCTCGTACTCGACGACCCGGAGACGAAAGCGTCCGTCGACGAGGCGGCCAGACATCCGATCTCGCACCGCGATCGCATCCGGCAGCCGGATGTCCACGACGCGGCGTACGTGATCTACACGTCCGGTTCGACCGGACGTCCGAAGGGCGTGGTGGTCACGCACTCCGGCCTTCCCGGTGTGGTTGCCGCCGAGCGCGAGCATTACGGCGTCACCGCGCAATCGCGCATGTTGCACGTTTGTTCGCCGAGTTTCGACGTGTCGGTACTGGAGCTTCTACTCGCATTCACCGCCGGTGCGACCCTTGTGGTGGCTCCCGCGTCCGCGTTCGGCGGAGACGAACTCGCCGGGCTGCTGGAGCGCGAACGGGTGTCGCACATACTCATCACCCCCGGTGCACTGTCGACCGTCGATCCGTCCGATTTGCCGGACCTGAAGGTCGTCGTGGTCGCGGGCGAATCGTTCGCCCCCGAATTGGTGGCACGGTGGGCGCCGGGGCGACGTTTCTACAACGGCTACGGCCCGACGGAGGCGACGATCCTTTCCGTGAGCAGCCGAGCGCTGACTCCGGGGGAAAACATCACCATCGGTGTACCGATCGCGGGTGTCGGCGCCCTTGTTCTCGACCATCGGCTGCGCCCGGTCCCGGCCGGTGCGCCGGGCGAACTGTATTTGGCGGGTGCCCAGTTGGCGCGGGGGTACCACCGTCGGCCGGGGCTGAGCGCCGAACGCTTCGTCGCCAATCCGTACGGCGAACCCGGTGACCGGTTGTACCGGACCGGCGACGTCGTGCGCTGGACATCGGAGGTCGACGGAGCACGAGAGATCGAGTACGTCGGACGCAACGACTTCCAGGTGAAGATTCGCGGCTTCCGCATCGAACTCGGCGAGATCGACGCGGCGCTGTCGGCGCACGACCACGTGGAATTCGCCGTCACGATGGGTCACTCCAGTAGCGCCGGCGCGGTCTCGCTCGTGTCGTACGTGGTTGCACCGCAGGGCATATCGCTCGATACCGAGGAGCTGTCCGATTTCGTCGGCCAACGAGTGCCGGCATACATGGTGCCGTCGGTGATCATGGTGATCGACGAGGTGCCGCTCACCCCGGTCGGCAAGCTCGATCGGAAGGCATTGCCGGAGCCCGTCTTTGCCGGCGAGGTCGAATACCGGGCGCCGCGGACCCCGGTCGAACAGGTCATCGCCGATGTCTTCGGCGACGTACTGGGGCTCGAGAATGTCGGTGTGCACGACTCGTTCTTCGGTCTCGGTGGCGACAGCATCGTGTCGATCCAGGTGGTGTCCCGCGCGAAAGCGCGCGGAGTCCTGTTCACCCCGCGAGATGTGTTCGAGCATCGCACGGTTGCCGGTATCGCCGCGGTCGCGGAAGCGGTCGACGCAACGGCAGCGCCGGTCGGGCCGACCGAGTTGGCCGGCGGTGGAGTGGGGGAGATGCCGCCGACTCCTATCGTGCGCTTCATGGTCGACCGTCCGGGCCATTTCGGCCGGTTCAACCAGACCATGGTGCTCGAACTTCCGGTCGGGATCGAACGCTCGGGCATCGTGTCGACCCTTGCCGCACTGGTGGATCGGCACGACATGTTGCGCGCCCGCCTGGTCGCGGCCACGGACGGCAGCGTGCGCGCGGTCGCGGTTGCGGCGTCGGGCAGCGTGGATGTCGACGCGCTGGTCCATCGGGTCGAGGTAACCGGCGAAATGGACTCCGCCGAAACCACCGCCGCGGCAGACGCGGCCTACGACGCTGCGCTCGGGCGGCTGGATCCGTTCGAAGGTATTGTGCTGCAGTTTGTCTGGCTGGACCAGGTGGATTCGGCCCGCGCCGGACGCCTGATCTTCGTCGCGCATCACCTCGTCATGGACGGCGTGTCCTGGCGTATCGTCATCCCGGACCTGGTCGGATCGTGGGCACAGCTTGCCGGCGGTGCGACGCCGCAGTTGCCCGATGTGCCGACCTCGATGCGGGCGTGGTCGCACGCCCTCGTCGATGATGCGCAACGGCCCGAGCGGGTGGCCGAACTTCCAGTCTGGCAAGACATTCTCGCCGGCGCGGACACGCCCATCGGGCCGCGTCGCTTCGATCAGACGGTCGACGTGTCCGGTGCAGTGCGGTCGGTGCGTGTCGAACTCGACGCGGACGACACCGACACCCTGCTGACCCGGGTGCCCGAGATCTTCCACGGTGGCGCGAACGACGGCCTGCTCGCGTCACTTGCTCTTGCGCTGGCCACCTGGCAGCGCGCGCGCGGCGTCGACGAACGGTCGACGCTCGTGTGGCTGGAAGGCCACGGTCGCGAGGAGAGCGCTGCGCCGGGCGCCGACTTGTCGCGCACGGTCGGCTGGTTCACGAGCAGGTATCCGGTACGCCTCGATACCGCGGGCATCGCCCTCGACGAGGCGCTGGCCGGCGGTCCTGCCACCGGGCTCGCGGTTCAGACGATCAAGGAACAACTGCGCGCGGTGCCGGACAACGGCATCGGATATGGGCTGCTGCGCTACCTCAACGACGAGACGGCAGGCCAGTTGCCCGCGCTCGCGCCGGCGGAGATCAGTTTCAACTACCTCGGCCGGATCTCGGCGGCGGACCTGCCGGACGAGATCGGGGAGATGGGCTGGATTCCCGCCGGTGACGTCGGACCGCTGACGGCCGGACCCGACCCGGATATGCCCGCAATGGCCGCGCTCGACATCAACGCGATCGTGACTGGCGGCGTGCTGTCGGCGACCTTCGCCTTCCCCGACACGCTGCTCGACGAGGCAGATGTGCGGACGCTGGCCGACGTGTGGCGAGATAGCTTGCACGCAATTGCGGTTCATGCCCGCACCGTGGGTGCGGGCGGTCGTACGCCGTCGGACTTCCGCCTCGCCGCGCGAGCCGGTGCGACGCTGACCCAGGCCGATGTGAACGAATGGGACTTGCGCTACCCGGGTTTCGTCGACGTATGGCCGTTGGCGCCACTGCAATCGGGCCTCATGTACCACGCGATGATGGCCGCCGCGTCGGTCGACGTCTACACGGTGCAGGTCGTGGTCGAACTCGAAGGTGATGTCGACCCGGATCGATTGCGCGTGGCCGGGCAGGGGGTGCTCGATCGCTACCCGAACCTGCATACCGCGTTCGTCACCGACCAGGCCGGCGAACCGCTGCAGGTGGTCCAGAATTCGGTCCGGTTACCCTGGACGGCAATCGATCTGACCGGCAACGCCGACGTGGACGCCGCATTCCGCGGGTTGCTCGACGGCGACATGCAGGTGGGCTTCGATCTGGCCGAGCCGCCGTTGATCCGGTTCATGCTGGTGACTCTCGGCGCGGGCCGGAACCGCCTGGTCGTGACGAACCATCACCTGCTGCTCGATGGCTGGTCGATGCCGTTGGTGCTGCGGGAACTGCTGGTGTTGTACGCAACGTCGGGGGATGCATCGGCGCTGGCCGCCCCACCGCCGTACCGGAACTACGTGTCGTGGCTGGTTTCGCAGGATCCGGTTGCCAGCCGGCGCATCTGGCACGACGCCCTGGCAGGTGTCCCGGAGCCGACGGTACTCGCGCCGGCCGACCCCGCTCGCGAGATCACCACGCTGTCGGACGATTACAAGTTCGCGCTGGACGAAGTCGGCACGGCACGGCTGGCCGCGACGGCCGCCGACCTCGGCGTCACCGTGAACACCGTCTGCCAGGTCGTGTGGGGACTGCTCCTGGGCCGCCTGCTCGGCCGCGAGGATGTCGTCTTCGGCACCACGGTGTCGGGCCGCCCACCGGAGCTGACCGGCGTCGAGAACATGGTCGGGCTCTTCATCAACACCTTGCCCGTTCGTGTCGAGTTCGCCGCCCGCGACACCATCGCCGAGGTGCTCGGCCGCGTGCAGGGCGAACAGGCCGACCTGCTCGCGCACCACTACGTCGGACTCGCGGATATCCATGCCGGTGCGGGTGTCGGCGCGGAGTTCGACACGCTACTGGTCTTCGAGTCGTACCCGATCGATGCCGCGGGCATCGCGGCGGCCGGCTCGATCGACGGTATGCGCCTCACAAATGTCACGATGACCAACGACACGCATTATCCGCTGACGGTTTTCGCGACGCTGACCGATCGCCTCGAGTTCACGCTGCAGTACCTGCACGGCGTTTTCGACCCGGAGACCATCGCGTCGTTCGGTGCACGGATGCAGCGGATTCTCGCTGCGATGGCCGGCGACACGAGTCGCCCCGTTGGCGACATCGACCTGCTCGACGACACCGAGCGCGCTCTGGTCGTCGACTTTTTCAACCGCACCGAAAGCCCCGCCGAACCGGCGACGTTGATCGGGATGTTCGATCGGCAGGTCGCGGCCACGCCGAATGCGCCTGCGGTGACCTTCGGTGCCGAGACATTGACATATGCAGAGTTCGCCGGCCGGATCCGTCGGCTCGCCCGGCACCTCATCGATCTCGGTGTCGGACCGGAAGTTCTTGTCGCGCTGGGTATGCGGCGTTCGCTGGATCTCGTGACGGCGATGTACGCGGTACTTGCCGCAGGGGGCGCGTACGTCCCGCTCGATCCCGACCATCCGGCGGACCGTCTCGAACACATCCTGGACACCGCGGACCCGCGGTGTGTGCTGACGACCACCGCCGACGCCTTCGTCACTCCCGGAGGACGCCCCACCGTGGTGGTCGACGAACTCGAGTTGACCGAGGTGTCGGACAAGGCGATCGAGCCTGCCGAACGCCGTGGGGTGCTGCGTCCGGACAACGCCGCCTACGTGCTGTTCACTTCGGGCTCGACCGGACGGCCCAAGGGCGTGTCGGTGTCGCACACTTCGGTCGTCAACCAGATCCGCTGGATCACGGCGGAGTACGGCATCGGCGCGAACGACGTGGTGCTGCAGAAGACTCCGGTGACCTTCGACGTCTCGATCTGGGAACTGTTCGGCCCCGTGATCGTCGGCGGCCGGATGGTGATCGCGACGGCGGACGGTCACCGCGACCCGGCCTACCTGGTCGACGTGATCGACCGGGAGCGCGTCACGATGACGTCGTTCGTACCTTCGATGTTGAGCGTCTTTGCCGAAGGCGCCGAGCCGGGCTCGGTCGACTCGCTGCGCAGCGTTCTCATCGCGGGTGAGGCGCTGGCGGCGCACACCGTCACGGCATTCCGCCGGATCAGCAGTGCCGCGACCTACAACCTCTACGGCCCGACCGAATTTACCGTGCATGCCACACACAGTCGGGTTCCGGACCTGGTGGCCGGCGCGGTGCCGATCGGTGGCCCGGTATGGAACGCGCAGGCCTACGTTCTGGATTCGCGATTGCGGCCGGTGCCGATCGGTCTGGCTGGCGAGCTGTACCTCGGCGGTGTGCAACTGGCGCGTGCCTATCACCGCCGCGCGGCGCTGACAGCAGAGCGATTCGTCGCGAGCCCGTTCGCCGCGGCGGGTCCCGGCGGGCGGCTCTACCGGACCGGCGATCTCGTCCGGCGCCATTCGGACGGCAAGTTGGAATATCTGGGCCGCAACGATTTTCAGGTCAAACTTCGTGGTCTGCGAATCGAGCTCGGCGAGATCGAGGCACTTGCGCTGCAGGATGCTTCGGTGTCGCATGCGGTTGCGCTCGTTCGGGCCAGCCCGGAGCGCGCCGACCAGCTGGTGTGCTATCTCGTCCCGGCGGCAACAGCTTCGATCGATGTCGAGCAGGTGCGCGCCGGACTCGCCGCGGAACTGCCCGAATACATGGTGCCGTCGGCCTTCGTCGTCATCTCGGATCTGCCGCTGACCACGTCGGGCAAGCTCGACCGCAACGCGCTACCGGAGCCGGAACTGTTCTCGCACGCCGAGTTTCGCTCCGCGGGTACGGATACCGAGCGGTTGTTGGCAGCGGTATTCGCGGAAGTGCTCGGGCTGCCGGATGCCGGCAGCGTGGGGGTCGACGCCGACTTCTTCGCGCTCGGCGGGGACAGCATCTCGTCCATCCAGCTGGTGTCGCGGGCGAAGACTCGCGGCCTCGTACTCACTGCGCGCGATGTGTTCGAGCGCAGGACGGTTGCGCGCCTGGCCGAAAAGGCGGTAGCGGGATCCCAATCCGCGACGGTGCTCGGCGAACTTCCGGGCGGCGGCGTCGGAACCATGCCGGTGCCGCCAGTGGTGCGCTACATGGTGGAACGCGGCGGGCACTTCGACCGATTCAACCAGACCGTCACGCTGTCGTTGCCCGCCGGAATCGACCGCGCCGGCGTCGTCGCGACGATCGGTGCGGTTGTTACCCGGCACGACATGCTCCGTGCGGCGCTGTTTCGCGACGCCGCTGGTGAATGGGCACTGGCGGCTCGCCCCGTCGACGCGATCGACGTGGATTCGCTGGTCCATCGCGTCGACATGCCCGCCGACGAGGCTGCGCGCACCGAACTCGCGGCAGTCGAGTTGGACGCTGCCCTGGAACGGCTCGATCCGGCGGACGGCGTGGTGCTGCAATTCGTGTGGCTCGACGCACCGGAGGCGGGCCGACTCGTCGTCGCGGCCCATCACCTCGTGGTCGACGGCGTCTCGTGGCGCATCTTGATCACCGACTTCGTGACCGCATGGGCGCAGATCAGCACCGGCGCGGCGCCGGCGCTACCACCGGTGGGGACATCGATGCGCCGCTGGGCCCACGCGCTCGCCGACGGTGCACGGACACCCGCATGCGTCGCCGAACTCGGGTACTGGCGAGGCGTGCTCGACGGCCCCGATCCCGCACTGGGCGCACGGCCGTTCGACCCGGCGATCGATGTTGCGCAGACACTCGACGCGATCGGTGTGCGACTCGATCGAGAGGTGAGCGCGGGCGTCACCACCGCCGTGCCGGAGGCGTTCCGCGGCGAGGTCGCCGACGGTCTGCTGGCGGCATTGGCTCTGGCGGTGCGGGAATGGCGCCGCAGGCGCGGTGTCGACGAATCGTCGGTCCTGCTGCGGCTGGAAGGGCACGGGCGCGAGGAGCATGTCGCTCCCGGTGCGGATCTTTCGCGCACCGTCGGCTGGTTCACCAGCATGTTCCCGGTTCGGCTCGATGTCTCGGGCGTCGATCTCGTCGACGCGTTGGCCGGCGGACGCTCGACCGGTGTCGCGGTGAAGGCGGTCAAGGAACAGCTGCGGTCGGTGCCGGACAAGGGTATCGGCTTCGGAATGTTGCGCTACGCCAACGACGACACGGCGGCACAGCTCGCCGACCTGGCCACCCCGCAGATCGGATTCAACTATCTGGGCCGCATTTCGGCGGGCGAGCTGCCCGAGGACGTGCGTGACCTCAGCTGGACACCTGTCGGCGACCTCGGCGACCTGCCCGCACGGGCCGACGCGGACATGCCCGCGCTTGCCGCGATCGACATCAACGCGATCGTCACCGACGGCGAGCTGTCGGCTACGTTTGCCTTCCCCCGCGGACTGCTGGACCGAGAATCAGTCCAGGAACTGGCAGACCTGTGGGTGCATGCGCTGGACGCGGTCGTGCGCCATGCCCGGTCGGTTGACACCGGTGGCTGGACACCCTCGGACTTCGCGCTGGTGAACACCACACAGGCCGACATCGACTCGTGGGAAACGCGTTTCCCAGGGCTCACGGACCTGTGGTCGCTCTCGCCGCTGCAGGCCGGATTCTATTTCCATTCCGAGCTCGCGAGCGCATCCCTGGACGTCTACACCTCGCAGGTCGTGCTTGCCATGACCGGGGCGATCGACGGCGACCGGTTGCGACGGGCGGGGCAGGTGGTGGTGGACAGACACGCGAACCTGCGCACCGCATTCGTCACCGACGCCGCCGGAGCTGCCGTCCAGGTTGTGCTGAATTCCGTCGAGTTGCCCTGGGTGCAAGTCGATCTCAGCGATGAGCCGGACCCCGATGCTGCGCTCGTGGCCCTGCTCGAGGCCGACCGTCGCGATCGATTCGACATGGCGCACCCACCGCTGCTGCGGTTCACGCTGGCGTCGTTGGGAGACAACCGTTTCCGTCTCCTCGTGACCAATCATCACATCCTGCTGGACGGCTGGTCGATGCCGTTGCTCATGAAGGACCTGCTGGTGCTGTACGCGACCGATGGCGACCGCAACGCCGTCGAGCCGGTCCGGCCGTATCGCCGTTATCTCGAGTGGCTGGGCGAGCAGGATCACGGCGCAGCGCGGCGCGCGTGGCGGGCATCGCTGGACGGCGTGACCGAGCCCACGCTGCTCGCACCGCGCGACACGGGCCGCGTCATCGAGGCGCTTTCCGGTGAACACACCGTCGAACTCGACGAGGCGGTCACCGCACGACTCAAGGAGTTCGCGGTCGTCACCGGTGTCACGGTCAACACTGTGCTGCAAGTGGCCTGGGCAATTCTGCTCGGCCGATTGGTCGGTCGTGACGACGTCGTCTTCGGTGCGACCGTCTCGGGCCGCCCACCCGAGATCACCGGCGTCGAGTCGATGGTGGGCCTGTTCATCAACACGGTTCCGGTCCGCGTGCGGGTCGAACCGAACGATTCGGTGGGGCAGCTGCTGGCGCGGGTCCAGAGCGAACAGGCGGGCCTGCTCGGCCAGCATTATGTGGGCCTTGCCGATATCGTTGCCGACGTCGGGCCGGGAGCCGAATTCGACAGCCTCTTCGTCTACGAGTCGTATCCGGTCGATACGGCCGGCATCGCTGCGGCGAGCGTCATCGAGGGCATGCAGATCACCGGAGTCGACCTCACGACGGTCACGCACTATCCATTGACGGTGCTCGCGGTTGTCGGTGCTCGTCTCGAAATCACCTTGCAGTACCTGCGTGAGATATTCGGTGACATCGAAATCAGCCGTATTGCAAAGCAATTCAGCAGAGTCCTCGCCACGATCATCGGCGACCCGAAGCTGCCGGTGGCCGACATCGACCTCTTGGACGCCGCCGAACGGCAGCAGGTGCTGCGCGACTGGAACGCCACCGCAGCGGCGATCGGGGACCCGCGGACGTTGGCCGGGGCGATCGCGGAGAGCTTTGCGCGCACGCCCGACGCCATCGCGGTCATCGTGCCCGAGACCGAAGCCCAACTGACCTACCGCGAGTTCGGCGAGCGAGTGCACCGGTTGGCGCACTGGCTGATCGATCGAGGAGTGCGGCCCGAGGCCCGCGTCGGCCTGGCGATGCGACGGTCGTTGGACCTGCTCGTGGCGATGTATGCCGTCGTCGAGGCTGGTGGCGCCTACGTCCCGATCGATCCCGACCATCCTGCCGAGCGGACCGAGTACGTGCTCGCGACGGCTGCGCCGCTGCTCGTTCTTTCGACGCGCCGTGACGATTTCGCCGGCACCGCGGTCGAACTGATCGAGGAACTGGACCTTTCCGACTTCCCCGTGACGTCGGTGTCCGACGACGACCGGCGCGCGCCGCTGCGCCCGGAGAACGCCGCCTACGTGTTGTTCACGTCGGGTTCCACCGGCCGGCCGAAGGGCGTCGTCGTCCGCCATGACGCCGTCGTCAACCAATTGCGCTGGTTGACCTCCGAATACGCGCTTGCACCCAGCGACGTCGTACTGCTGAAGACCCCGGCGACGTTCGACGTCTCGGTGTGGGAACTGTTCGGCACGGTGCTGGCCGGTGCACGATTGGTCGTCGCAAGTCCCGACGGACACCGTGATCCCGCGTATCTCGCAGACGCCATCGCGGCGCACGGGGTGACCATCACCTCGTTCGTACCCTCGATGCTGGCGGCCTTCGCAGCGGCAGTGCGCCCCGGCGCGGTCGATTCGCTGCGCGCCCTGCTGGTGGCCGGCGAAGCGCTGACCGGACCGACCGTCGCGGCATTCCAGCGCGTCAGCGCTGCGCCACTGTTCAACCTGTACGGTCCGACCGAATACACCGTGCACGCCACCGCGACACCGGTCGAGCGCGATGTCAGCGGCCCGGTGCCGATCGGGACGCCGGTGTGGAACTCGGCGGCCCTCGTCCTCGATGACCGGTTGCGTCCGACGCCCGTGGGTCTGGCCGGCGAACTCTACCTCGCAGGCGCTCAGCTTGCCCGCGGATACGACGACCGATCGGCCCTGACGGCGGAACGGTTCATCGCGAATCCGCATGGCAGCGATGGTGATCGGATGTACCGCACCGGCGACCTGGTGCGTTGGCATGAGAGCGGTGTACTGGAATACCTGGGCCGCACCGATTTTCAGGTGAAGTTGCGTGGCCAGCGCATCGAACTGGGCGAGATCGAAGCCGTGCTCGCGGCTGTTCCCGGTGTCGCCGCGGCGGTCGTTGCGGTCCATCGCGGCGATCGGACCGGCGACCAACTGGTCGGCTATGTGGTTCCCGCCGGGGATGCGGTGGTGGAATCGGCCGATGCCGTCGCGGCGGCAGCTCGGCGGCTGCCGCCGTACATGGTGCCCAGCAGCGTCCTGGTGATCGACGCGATGCCGCTGAACTCCAGTGGGAAGATCGATCGAAAGTCGTTGCCGAAGCCCGTTTTCGAGGCGAAGGTGTACCGCGCTCCGAGCACGCCGATCGAGGAGATTCTCGCGCAGACGGTCGCCGCCGTGCTGGACGTCGAACGAGTCGGACTGGACGACAACTTCTTCGACCTCGGTGGCACGTCCATCTCGGCCACCCAGGTGGCCGCGCGGCTCGGGGCCGAACTCGAGGCCAAGGTTCCGGTACGGCTGGTCTTCGAAGCACCCACGGTCGCGGCGCTCGCAGCTCGGCTCGAGTCCCACGTCGGTACCCGCGGACATGCCGCCCTGGTGGCACAACCACGCCCCGAGCGCGTGCCACTGTCCATCGCGCAGCAGCGGATGTGGTTCCTCAACCGCTTCGCGCCCGAGTCGGCGCTGTACAACATCCCGGTAGCGGTGCGGCTCTCCGGCCGGCTCGACGTCGATGCCCTGCGATCGGCGGTGGCAGATCTGATCGAACGCCACGAGGTGCTCCGGACCAGGTATCCGGAGATCGACGGCGCGGGTTGGCAGGTCGTGGCCGACGATCCGAAAACGATTCCGACGCTGGAGATCGAAGCGTGCTCCGCGGAGAACCTCCCGGCTCGGCTCGGCGAGTTCGTTTCGGCCGGATTCGACGTCGCCGCCGCCCCACCGGTACGGGTAACGCTCTTCGGCCTGGCCGACGACGAGTTCGTCCTCGCATTCGTGGCGCACCACATCAGCGCCGATGGGTACTCGATGGGACCACTTACTCGGGACCTGATGGCCGCCTACGTGGAGCGGGCCCGCGGCGAGCGTCCGGACCGGCCCGCTCTCGCCGTCCAGTATGCCGATTACACCCTGTGGCAGCACGCCGTGCTCGGCTCCGCCGACGATCCGGAATCCCTGCTTTCGCAACAGGAGGCGTTCTGGCGCGAGACGCTGCGCGGCCTGCCCGACCAGCTCGATCTCCCCACGGATCGGCCGCGACCGGTGGTGAGTTCCAACGGCGGCGCCAATGTCGTGTTCGCCATCGACGGGCCGCTGCGGGCCCGGCTGCGGGCGCTTGCCACCCGGCACAACGTGACGATGTTCATGGTGATGCACTCGGCACTGGCGGTGCTCCTGTCTCGGCTCTCGGCGACCACCGACATCGCCGTCGGTACGCCCGTCGCCGGCCGCGGTGACGCTGCGCTCGACGACCTGATCGGCATGTTCGTCAACACGCTCGTGCTGCGGACCGACATCGAGCCGGACATGTCGTTCGCCGAGTTGCTCGGCCGGGTGCGCGACGTGGACGTCGCCGCGTTCGGGCACGCCGACATCCCCTTCGAGCGCGTCGTCGAGGTGCTGAATCCAGTTCGCTCGACCGCGCGCACCCCGTTGTTCCAGGTGATGTTGACCTTCCAGAACATGTCGATGCAGAGCTTCGAACTGCCCGAATTGCGTATCGATGCAGTAGATTTCGACGTTCCGCTGGCCAAGTTCGATCTCCAGCTCACGATTGCCGACAATCCCGCCTCCGCGAGTGGCGCCGACGCTCCGGACGCCGGGCTCGCCGCGTTCTTCACCTATGCCACCGATCTGTTCGACGAAACGACCGTGGCGGGCTTCGCGGACCGACTGCTGCGCATCCTCGAAGCGGTTGGCAGTGATGCCGATACCGCGGTCGGTGACCTCGCGCTGACCACGCCGAGGGAGCGGGACACGCTGCTCACGGCGTGGAACACCCCCGGTGCCCCGGTCGCGGACACGACGCTCATCGGCATGTTTTCCCATCAGGCACAGCGGCGGGGTGCGGCTGCCGCGCTGCGCTTCGACGGATCGGAGATCAGCTACCGCGAGCTCGATCTACGCTCGAACAGGCTGGCGCGCAAGCTGATCGACGCCGGAGTCGGCCCCGAATCGTTGGTCGCGATCGGAACCGAACGCGGTCCCGCTCAGATTGTCGCGATGCTCGCCACGATGAAGGCCGGAGCCGGTTATCTGCCGCTCGACGTGACGTACCCGGCCGATCGATTGAGCTACATCCTCGCCGACGCCGCGCCGGCATGCGTTTTGACCACCGCGGCCGAGCGCGATCTGCTGCCCGGTACCGATGCGCGGATCATCGTTCTGGACGGTATGAACGACGCGAGTCGCGACGATGCGCCGATCACCGATGCCGAGCGAATCGGCCCGCTGCGCCAGAGCAACGTCGCGTACGTGATCTACACATCCGGATCGACCGGGCGGCCGAAGGGGGTTGCGGTCACACACCGCAATGCCGTCCAACTCCTCGCGAACACGGAGGGGCACTTCGGATTCGACGAGAACGACGTGTGGACCATGTTCCACTCGTTCGCCTTCGATTTCTCGGTGTGGGAAATGTGGGGCGCGCTCGCGTACGGCGGCGTCCTGGTGATCGTCGATTACCTCACCTCCCGCTCGCCCGAGCAGTTCCTCGAGCTGCTGGTCCGCGAGCAGGTGACGGTACTGAATCAGACCCCGTCGGCCTTCTACCAGCTCGCCGAGGCCGATCGCGCTGCCGGATCGCCGGATGGTCTGGCACTGCGGCATGTCGTCTTCGGCGGCGAGGCACTCGACCTGCGTCAGTTGCGAGGCTGGTACGAGCGGCGGCCGAACCGGCCGCAGCTGGTCAACATGTATGGCATCACCGAGACCACGGTGCACGTCTCCTACCTCGCGCTCGACAGTGAACTCGCGCAACGATCACTGGGCAGCACGATCGGTCGAGGTCTCCCGGGTCTGGCGACCTACGTTCTGGATTCGAGACTGGAACCGGTTCCGGTCGGTGTGCCCGGCGAGGTGTACGTGAGCGGCGGGCAAGTGTCACGCGGATACGTCGGGCGGCCGGACCTGGTGAGCGCCCGGTTCATCGCCGACCCGTTCGCCGCGCCGGGCGCGAGGATGTACCGCACCGGCGATGTCGCACGCTGGAACCGCGACGGGCAGCTCGAATACGCCGGCCGTAGTGACGAGCAGGTCCAGCTTCGCGGCTTCCGCATCGAGCTCGGCGAGGTCGAATCGGTGCTGCTGCGCTACCCGGGCGTCGCACAGGCGGTCGCGTCGGTTCGCGCGGACGACCGGCTCGGCGACCGCCTCGTCGGATATGTCGTCGCCGAATCGGATTCGCCTGTCGATGCCGCCGACGTGCGCAGGCACGCCACCGAGTTTCTCGCGGCATACATGGTTCCGGACGCCGTACTGAGCCTGGACGAGTTGCCGCTGACACCCAACGGCAAGCTCGATCGGAAGGCCTTGCCCGCGCCGGAGTTCACCGGCACGGGCGCAGCGTACCGCGAGCCGGGCACGCCGATCGAGCAGACGGTGGCGAACGTGTTCGCCGAATTGCTCGGTGCTGCGCAGGTCGGGCTCGATGACGATTTCTTCGCGCTGGGCGGCAACTCGCTGATCGCCACCCGCGCGGTCGCACGGGTGAACGACGCTCTCGGCAAGTCCATCGGCGTGCGTGCGCTTTTCGAGGCGTCGACGGTCGCGGCGCTGGCCGAACGTGTCGGTGCCGCCACCACGGGTGCGCGCCGACCGGCTCTGGTGCGCGCCCCGCGTCCGGACCGGATTCCGCTTTCGCTTGCCCAGCAACGCATGTGGGTGATCAATCAGGCAGATCCGGATGCCGCGACGTATAACATCCCGTTCGCGATCAGGCTGACCGGCCAGCTCGACGCCGACGCGCTTGCGCGCGCGTTCGGCGATCTCGTCGAACGGCACGAGGCGCTGCGTACCAGGTATCCATTGGCCGGTGACACCCCGTACCAGGAGATCCTGCCTGCCGGGGAGGTGCGTTTCGATCTCACTCCGGTTCCCGTCGCGGCGCCCGAAGTGCGCGACCGCGTCGTCGGCCTGGTGACACGGCCGTTCGACGTCACAGTGGACCCGCCGCTGCGGGTCGAACTGTTCGCGGTGGGCGAGGACGATCTCGTGCTCACCCTCGTGGTGCATCACATCGCGGCGGACGGCGCGTCCATGGCCCCACTCGTGCGAGACATGATGATCGCCTACGCGGCTCGCGCCGGGGGCGCCGCCCCGTCCTGGTCGCCGCTCGAGATCCAGTACGCGGACTACACGCTCTGGCAACGTGCGGTGTTGGGTTCCGAGCACGATCCCGAGTCGGTGGCCGCGCAGCAGTTGGCGTACTGGTCGACGGCGTTGTCCGGGCTTGCCGAGCAGTTCGACCTGCCCACCGATCGCCCCCGGCCGCCGGTCCCGTCACTGCGTGGCGCCCGGTTTGCTTTCGAGGTTCCCGAAGGTGCGCACGTGGGTCTCGACCGAATCGCGCGCGAACGCAACGCTTCGTTGTTCATGGTCATCCACGCCGCGCTGGCGGTACTGCTGGCGCGTTTGTCGGGTAGCAGCGACATCGCCATCGGCTCGCCGATCGCCGGGCGCGGTGAACGTGCCCTCGACGACCTGGTCGGCATGTTCGTCAACACGCTGGTGCTCCGGACCGAGGTTGCGCCGCAGGCGGCCTTTGCCGACCTGGTCGAGCGCACGCGCGAAGTGGATCTGACGGCTTTCGCGAACGCGGATGTCCCGTTCGAATCGGTGGTCGACGCCGTGCGGCCTGCACGAGGTCGATCGAGCCAGTTGCCGCAGGTCATGCTGGTGTTCCAGAACCTGGAGCCGGTGCAACTCGAAGTGGCTGGGCTGACGGTGCAGGCGCTCGAACCGGGCGAGGCCGTCGCGAAGTTCGATCTGCAGCTCACCGTGGAAGCGCGGCACCGATCCGATGGATCGCCGGCCGGGTTCGGCGCAGTGTTCACCTACGCGACCGATCTTTTCGACGAATCGACGGTCGACAGTTTCGCTCGCCGTCTGGTGACGATTTTCGAGGCTGTTGCGGAAGATCCGGCCGCGGTGGTCGGCGACATCGATGTGCTCGACGAAACCGAACAGCAGCTGTTCGAGCCCGCCCCCGAGGAGTCGGCCACCGTGCGCACCGGGTCCATCGGCGCTGCCGCCCTCGCACAGCAGTTGGCGACCGTCGTCGAGGACGACCCGGATGCCCCGGCGCTGAGCTTCGGCGAGGACGAGATGCCCTACCGTGAACTCGACGGGCGTTCGTCGCAACTCGGGCGGGCCGTCATCGAGGCCGGTGGCGGACCCGGTGACGGTGTGTTGGTCGCGCTGAACCGTGGCGTCGACTGGGCCGTTGCCGCATGGGCTGTGCTCAAGGCCGGCGCGGCGGTCGTGCCAGTCGACCCGCGGGCTGTCGACATAGCATCCGAGTCCGTGCCGACCATCGGAATCACGACCGCAGCGCACGTCGATCGGCTGGCCGCGACCGCTGCGCTCGATACGGTCGAGTGGATCGTGCTGGACGACCCCGCTATGGCCGAGCGCATCGCCACGCGTTCGGCCGGGCCGATTACCCACGCACACCGGCTGCGTGCACCCGAGGCGAGCGATCTCGCCTACCGCGACGCAACAGGGGACGGAGCGGTGACGGTGGTCGAACTCGCTGCGTTGGCCGGCCACATTCGCGAACGTGCCTTCGTCGACTACGAGTCACGCACTCTGCACGCCGGGGAACCGAATGTGCTGGCCGGGCTCCTCGAGCTCGTGGTTGCGGGCACCGCCGGAGCCACGTCGGTCATCCCTTCGTCGGGCAGGTCGGTGTCGGGAGATACGCTGGACGACGCGGAGATCACGGTGCTGCTCGCATCGTCCGAGGTGGTCGCGGCACTGGACCCCGCAGCGCTGGAACTGCTGGCGGCGGTCGTGGTCGAGGGGCCGTTGCCGACCGACGACGCGTGGTTCGACGATCGGGTGGTGCTGGGACTGAGCGTGCTGCGCGCCGAAATGTCCGCACGGACGGGCAACGATGAGGGGAAGGTCGCTCGATGACGGACTCGGGGGAGCCGAATCCGACACGTCCGCAGCGGCCGCGGCGTGCGAGTGCCCGAGGTGTAGACCGGAAGCGGCGCGGCACGTTCGTGTCGCTGCCCAACCTGCTCGGCGCGGCAGTGGAGTCGAATCCCACGGGAACTGCGCTGTCGTTCGACGGGCGGGAAGTCAGCTACGCAGATCTCGACGACCGGTCGTCGCGTCTGGCCCGCGTCCTCATCGACCGTGGGCTCGGCCCCGACGATCGAGTGGCGGTTGGTATCGCACGCTCGATCGAGTCCGTCCTTGCGGTCTGGGCGATCGCGAAGGCCGGCGCCGCGTTCGTCCCGATCGATCCGAGGTATCCCCGCGACCGGGTTGCGCACATGGTGAAGGATTCGGGGGTCGCGATCGGGATCACGGTCGCTGCGGCACTGGACGGGCTGGCGACGACGTCGTTGGAATGGCTGGTCCTCGATGGTGCCGTGATCGAAGCCGAATTGGCCACCGCATCACCGGAATCCGTGACGTACGCAGATCGTGTGCGCCCGCTGCGAGCGCAGAATGCGGCCTACGTGATCTACACCTCCGGTTCGACGGGAAAGCCCAAGGGGGTCGTGGTCACCCAGTCGGGGCTCGCGAACTTCTGTGTGGAGCAGCGGGAGCGCTACCGCCTGACGCCCGAGTCGAGGACGCTGCACTTCGCATCGCCGAGTTTCGACGCGTCGGTGCTCGAGTTGCTGCTCGCGGTCGGTGCCGGATCGACCATGGTGATCGTCGCGCCGAACATCTACGGGGGCGCCGAGCTGGCGTCGCTGCTCGCCACCGAGCGCGTCACGCATGCGTTCGTCACACCCGCCGCGTTGGCGTCGATCGATCCGGACGGGCTCGTTGACCTGCGGGTGGTCGTGGCCGGTGGTGAGGCGTGCCCGCCGGAACTGGTGAACCGATGGGCGGCGCCCGGCCGGGAGTTCTTCAACGGGTACGGCCCGACCGAGACAACCATCATGACCAATATCAGTGATCCGCTCGTCCCAGGCGAACCGGTCACCATCGGACCGGCGATCCGGAACATGTCGGCGCACGTACTCGACACGCGGCTTCGGCGCGTTCCGGTCGGTGTGGCAGGTGAGCTGTATCTGTCCGGGCTGCAGTTGGCGCGCGGCTACCACGGGCGTGGCGACCTCACGACGAGTCGGTTCGTCGCGAATCCGTATTCGTCCGAGTCCGGTGAGCGGATGTATCGGACGGGCGACATCGTCCGGTTGCGCGAATCCGGCGCGGTGGAGTTCGTCGGCCGCAACGATGCCCAGCTCAAGATTCGGGGCTTCCGTATCGAGCCCGGCGAGATCGACGCCGCGCTGACGGATCATCCCGATATCTCGTTCGCCGTGACCGTCGGTCGTGAAACTCGCTCCGGGCCCGCTGCGCTCGTGTCCTATGTGCTGCCCCTCGCCGGCCGGCACATCGACACCGACGGCGTACTCGAGTTCGTAGCCGGGTATCTGCCGGCGCACATGGTCCCGGCTCTGGTCGTTGTCCTCGATCGGATTCCGCTGACCCCGGTAGGCAAGTTGGATCGGGAGGCGCTGCCGGAACCGATTTTCGACGTGCGTCAATACAGTGCTCCCGCGACGCCGATCGAGGAAGTTGTCGCGAATGTGTTCGGCGCAGTGCTGTCGCTCGAACGGGTCGGTCGCGACGACGACTTCTTCGATCTCGGCGGAAACTCGCTGATCGCAACGAAGGTGGCTGCTCGACTCGGTGCCATGCTGGACGCGCGCATTCCTGCGCGGACGGTGTTCGAGGCCAGCACCGTCAGCGCACTCGCCGCTGCGGTTCAGGGGCGGCGCGGCGAAGGCGGCCGGCCGCGCCTGGTGGCCGGATCTCGACCGGAACGGATTCCGCTGTCGCTTGCGCAGCAGCGAATGTGGTTCCTCAACCGTTTCGACCCCGGGTCCGCGCTCAACAACATTCCTTTCGCCATCCGGCTGACGGGCCGGCTCGATACTGTCGTTTTCGGTGCCGCGCTGCGCGACGTCATCGATCGGCACGAATCACTGCGTACGAAGTACCCGGAGGACGGCGGGGTCGGCCACCAGGTCGTCGTCGAGGCGACCGAAGTCCTCACCGATCTGGAACCAATCACCGTTCGTGAATGCGAAACGGCAGGTTGGATAACCGAATTCGCGTTGGGTGGCTTCGACGTCACCGAGGCTGTCCCACTGCGGATCGCCCTGCTCGAACTCGGTGCAACCGAACACATCCTCGTGATCGTGATCCATCACATCGCTGCCGATGGTGCCTCGCTCGCGCCCATGGTGCGCGACCTCGTCGGCGCGTATCTGGCGCGCAGCGCCGGAAAGATGCCCGAACTGCCGCCGCTGCCGGTGCAATATGCCGACTACACCCTGTGGCAGCGGGCGCTGCTCGGGGCCGAGGACGATCCGAATTCTCTTGCTGCCCAGCAGCTGGCCCACTGGCGGGGCCGACTCGAAGGCCTGCCCGATCGGATCGATCTACCGATCGACCGGCCACGGCCAGCCGTCGAATCCAATGCGGGCGCCACTTACGAGTTCGGCATCGACGACGCGCTGCGCAAGGCGCTCGAGGAACTCGGTCGCATTCATGAGGCGTCGCTGTTCATGGTCGTCCACGCCGCGTTCGCCGTGCTGCTCGGCCGAATCTCGGCGACGACGGATGTCACGATTGGGACGCCGATCGCTGGGCGTGGCGACGAAGCTCTGGACGACATGGTCGGCATGTTCGTCAACACTCTGGTGTTGCGGACCGAGATCGATCCGGCGCGCCCGTTCACCAATCTCTTGGTATCGGTCCGGGACGACGATCTCGCTGCCTTCACCAACGCCGACGTACCGTTCGAGCGGCTCGTCGAGGTGCTCGACCCGGTGCGCACGGCCGCGCACCATCCGCTCTTTCAGGTCGCGTTGTTCTTCCAGAACATGGCGACAGCGGAATTGGAACTGCCGGGACTACACGTCGAGAGCGTCGACTTCGGTGGTGTGCTGGCCAAATTCGATCTGCAGTTGACCGTGTCGGTACCGGATGACGACGTGCAGGGAAGCCTGGGTGCCCTGTTCACCTACGCGACCGATCTGTTCGACGAGTCGTCGATCCAACTGCTCGCCAATCGGCTTGTGCAGTTTCTGTCCGCGGTCGCAGCAGATCCCGAGCGCGCGGTCGGCGATGTCGAGCTGCTCGACGCGGCCGAGCGGCGCGAACTCCTGGTCGCGCGAAATGCGACCGCCTTCGCCGTGCCGGACGCCCGACTGCTCGACGGTTTCGACGCACAGTGTGTGCGCACACCCGACGCCACAGCAATTGTGTACGAGGGCGATTCGCTGACATACCGCGAGTTCGCCGCGCGCGTCAACCAGCTCGCGCGACTGTTGATCTCGCGCGGCGTCGGTCCGGAAGTGCTGGTGGCGTTGGCTGTCCGACGTTCGGTCGACCTCGTTGTCTGCATGTACGCGGTCGTTCGTGCCGGGGGAGCCTACGTACCGCTCGATCCGGACCATCCCGCCGAGCGCATTGCCTATGTCCTCGAGACGGCACAGCCGGTGTGCCTGCTCACCACAGCGCGCGACGCGTTCGACTCCGAATCCGACGTGCCTGTCATCGAAGTCGACACCCTCGATCTCTCCGCCCATTCGACGCAGCCGTTGCGCGCGGACGAGCAGCCGGGCGTGTTGCGCGGCGACCACCCCGCATACGTGATCTTCACCTCCGGTTCCACCGGCCGCCCGAAGGGCGTCGCCGTCGGGCATTCGGCGATCGTGAACCAGCTGGAATGGATGCAGTCGGAATACCGGCTGGGCACCGACGACGTGTATCTGCAGAAGACTGCCACGACATTCGACGTGTCCCTGTGGGGCTTCTTCATGCCTCTGCGCGTGGGCGCGGCGCTCGTCCTCGCCACCAATGACGGGCATCACGATCCCCAGTATCTGAGCCAGGTGATCGCGGAGCAACGGGTGACGGTTACCGATTTCGTGCCGTCGATGCTCGCCGTGTTCGCGGCGCACGCCGATGCCGTTGCACTGCAAACGTTGCGGCACGTCTACGTAATCGGGGAGGCGTTGCCGCCGGAGACGGTCGCCGCCTTCGGCGCGGTGAGTTCGGCTGCACTGCACAATCTCTACGGCCCGACCGAAGCTACCGTGTCCGTGACCCACTGGCCCGCGAGGCTCGGCGAACAGCAGACCCAGGAGCCGGTCGTCGCGATCGGGCGCCCGGAGTGGAACACCCAGGTCTTCGTTCTGGACGATCGGCTGCGACAAGTACCCGACGGGGTGCCCGGCGAGTTGTACCTCGCGGGAATCCAACTCGCGCGCGGCTACGTCGCGCGTCCGGACCTCACCGCCGACCGGTTCGTTGCCAACCCGTTCGGTCCGGTGAGCGCGCGCATGTACCGAACGGGCGACCTGGTGCGGTGGCGCCGCGACGGCGTACTGGAGTACATCGGGCGCACCGACTTCCAGGTGAAATTCCGCGGCCAACGTATCGAACTCGGCGAGATCGAGACGGCACTGCTCGGCAATCCCGTGGTGCAGCAGTCCGTTGCGTTGGTGAAAGCGACGGGAACCGGCGACCAATTGGTTGCCTACGTCGTTGCCCTGCCCGGCACCGAAGTCTCCGGTGACGAGCTGGTGGCGTGGCTGGACGGCCGCCTGCCCCGGTACATGGTCCCCGCGACCGTGATTGTGCTCGACGCATTTCCGCTCAATCCGTCCGGCAAGCTCGACCCCAACGCGCTGCCCGAGCCGACCTTCGAGAGCCGGGAATTCCGTGCGCCGACAACACCGATCGAGGAGATCGTGGCCGGCGTGTTCGCCGACCTCCTGGGCGGCCGGCGTGTGGGTCTCGACGACGACTTCTTTGCCCTCGGCGGGAACTCGCTCATCGCGACGCAGGCGGTCGCCAGGCTCGGCGCGGCGCTGGACACCCGAATCCCGGTCCGAATGCTGTTCGAGGCCTCGACGGTAGCGGCCTTGGCCGCCCGTTCCGAAGCGCACACGGGTCCGGGACCTACTGCCCTGCTCGCGCCGCGACCCCGGCCGACTCGAGTGCCGCTTTCGCTGGCTCAGCAACGCATGTGGTTCCTGAACCGGCTCGACCCCGAATCGGCGGTGAACAACCTGCCGGTAGCGATCCGCCTGACTGGTGAGTTGGACGTTGCCGCGCTGCAAGCGGCCGTCGCCGATGTCGTCTGGCGGCACGAGTCGTTGCGGACGCTGTTCCCGGAGCAGGACGGCACTCCGTATCAGCTTGTACGCTCGGACGCCGACGCGGTCCCCGATCTCACACCGGTGTCGATAGCGGCCGAGGCCGCCGTCGCGACCGTTTCGGAGTTCATCGTTGCCGGGTTCGACGTCACCACCGAAATCCCCTTTCGGATCCGACTTTTCGAGATAGCGCCGGACGAGTTCGTGCTTGCCGCGGTGGTCCACCACATCAGTGGTGACGGCTTCTCGATGGGCCCGCTCACCCGCGACCTGGTCGTCGCCTACGACGCCCGGCGTCGCGGTGATGAACCGGGCTGGCGCCCGTTGCCCGTGCAGTACCCGGACTTCGCGATCTGGCAGCGCGAGGCGTTCGGTTCCGAGCAGGATCCGGAATCGTTGATTTCCAAGCAGATCGCGTACTGGCGGGAGCGTTTGTCCGGACTGCCACACGAAATCGAACTGCCAATCGACCGGCCGCGACCGCAAGTGGCAAGCAATCACGGCGGCAACGTGTCCTTCGACGTAGCCGCCGACGTGCATCGCGGTCTGCTCGACCTGTCGCGGCGCCAGAATGCGACGCTTTTCATGGTCGTGCACGCGGCGCTCGCCGTGCTTCTGGCCCGGCTGAGCAACACCACCGACATCGCCATCGGAACGCCGGTCGCCGGACGTGGCGAAGAGCAACTCGACGAGCTGATCGGGATGTTCGTCAACACGCTGGTGCTGCGAGCCGAGGTGGATCCCAACGAGTCGTTCGCCGAACTGCTCGAGCAGGTGCGCGGCACGGATATCGGTGCATTCGGGCACGCGGACCTGCCCTTCGAGCGGTTGGTCGAGATTCTCGATCCGGAGCGATCGCAGGCTCGCCATCCACTGTTCCAGGTCATGTTCACGTTCCAGAACCTCGCCCCGACGACCCTCACCCTGCCCGGCGCGACGGCGGTGAGTCTCGAATTCGACTTCGATCTCGCGAAATTCGATTTGCAGTTCACCTTGTCGGAAGCCTCCACCACCGACGGTCGGCCCGCCGGCTTGCGTGGCGTCGTCACCTACGCAACAGAACTGTTCGATGAATCGACGGTGGTCGTGTTCGTCGAGAGGTTCCAGGCGATCCTCGCGGCAGTCGCACGGGACGCCTCGATCGTGACGGGCGACATCACGCTGCTCGACGACGCAGAGCGGCGACTCGTCCTGCGTGAGTGGAACGCCCCGGCTACCACGGTCGCGGACTCGACGCTGATTCAGCTGTTCGATGAGCGCGCCGAGGCTTCGGGAACCGCGGTGGCGATCGTCCACGGCTCGGCGCGGCTCACCTACGCCGAACTGGATATACGCGCAAATCGCCTGGCGCGCAAGCTCATTTCGCTCGGCGTTGGACCCGAGTCGCTCGTCGCCGTTGCGTTGCCGCGCTCTGCGGACCTCGTCGTTGCGCTGGTCGCGGTATTGAAGGCAGGCGGTGCGTATCTGCCCATCGATGTGACCTATCCAGCGGAACGGCTGCGCTTCATGATGGCGGACGCGGCGCCGGCGTGCGTGATCACCAATGCCGACTCGGGCGAGGTCGTGGCCGACGCGGGGGTCCCGGTCGTCGACCTGACAGATGCCGAGCTGACAGCGTTCGAGGGCTCTCGGGTTACCGACGTCGACCGGCGCGGTGCTTTGCGCCCCGAGAATTCTGCCTACGTCATCTACACCTCAGGTTCCACCGGGCGGCCCAAGGGCGTCCTCATTCCGCACCGCAACGTCGTGCGCCTGTTTTCGAATACGCAGGACGCGTTCGGGTTCGACGAGACCGACGTCTGGACGCTGTTCCATTCCTATGCTTTCGACTTCTCGGTGTGGGAGCTGTGGGGCCCGCTGCTGCACGGCGGAAAGCTCGTGGTAGTCGACTACTTCACCTCCCGTTCGCCTGCGGAGTTCCGGGATCTCCTCGTGCGCGCGCAGGTCACGGTCCTGAATCAGACACCGTCGGCGTTCTACCAACTGGCCGAAGCAGACCGGATCGCGATGGAGCAGACGACGGAGTCGGGTGCACTCGCACTGCGCCACGTGGTATTCGGTGGCGAGGCATTGGATCTGCGCAGGCTGACGAGCTGGTACGAGCGACATCGCGACGACTCCCCGGTGCTCGTCAACATGTACGGCATCACCGAGACGACGGTGCATGTCTCGCATATCGAACTCGACAATGACGCCGCTGTGCACGGTGGCGCCAGCATCATCGGCCGGGCGGTGCCCGGCCTCGGTGTGTACGTTCTCGACCGGCGCCTGCAGCCGGTGCCGGTGGGTGTGCCCGGCGAGATGTACGTCGTCGGAGGCCAATTGGCCCGAGGGTACCTGCGGCGGCCCGACCTGTCCGCCGTGCGGTTCGTCGCCGACCCGCACGACGGTCCGGGCGCGCTGATGTACCGCACCGGCGACATCGCCCGATGGAACTCCGACGGTCAACTCGAGTACGTCGGCCGCAGCGACTCGCAGGTTCAATTGCGCGGCTTCCGAATCGAACTGGGTGAAATCGAGGCGGCATTGGTGCGTCACGACTCGGTCGCGGACGCGGTCGCGATCGTGCGGGCGGACGACCGGACGGGAGAACGGCTGGTCGGGTACGTGGTGCCCCGCGTCGGCGCCACGATCGATCCGCCCGAGTTGTCGGCATATGCCGCCGAGTTCCTCGCTGCCTACATGGCTCCCGACGCGCTGGTCGTGCTCGCGGAACTGCCACTGACGGTCAACGGCAAGTTGGACCGCAGCGCGCTACCCGCGCCCAGGTTCGCCGGTTCACGCGTGTCCCGGGCTCCCGAGACCGAGCTGGAACGCACTATCGCGGCCGTCTTCGCAGAGGTTCTCGGTGTCGACTCGGTTGGTGCGGACGATTCGTTCTTCGCGCTCGGCGGCGACAGCATCGTGTCCATTCAGCTTGTGTCACGTGCCAAGGCCCGTGGTGTGTCGTTCGCGCCGCGGGACGTTTTCGAGCGTAGGACGGTCGCGGGTCTTGCGGAGGCTGCGCAGGTCGCCGGCGAGTCCGGTGCTCCATCGGTGGTGCTGACCGAACTCGAAGGCGGCGGTGTCGGGCCGATGCCCCTGACACCGGTCACAGCGTTCATGGTCGAACGCGGCGGGGGCTACGCCCGCTACAACCAGTCGGTCGCGCTGAAGCTGCCGGTCGGTATCGAGCGATCGACGCTCGTCCGCGTGCTGACCGCGGTTATGGATCGGCACGACATGCTGCGTGCGCGAATTATCTCCGTGGCGGGCACTCCGCAGGTCCTGACGGTCCCGCCAAGCTCGATCGATGTCGATTCCCTCGTCACACGAACGGCTTTCGACCCCGGCATCGAGGAGTCGGCGCTGCAGGAACTGGCCCGCCGGGCCCAGGATGGCGCGCTCGACCGGATAGATCCCGCGGCGGGCGTCGTCGTGCAGTTCGTCTGGCTCGATCCGGAATCTGGCGAGCGGTCGGGGCGATTGATTGTCGTCGCCCACCACCTGGTCGTCGACGGAGTGTCCTGGCGGATTCTCATTCCCGATTTCATTACGGCGTGGGGACAGATCAGCCACGACCAGGACGTCCGGCTGGACCCGGTCGGGACGTCGATGCGGCGCTGGGCGCACGCCCTGGCCGAGCGGGCAATGCAGCCCGATATCGTTGCCCAACTCCCGTTCTGGCGTACCACATTGGGTGGCGACGATCCGTCGGTCGGTCCGCGCCGGTTCGACCCCGGCGTCGACCTTGCCGGCGTAGTACGGAAGGTGACGGTCGACGCGTCGGCAGATGTCACCGAGCACCTGCTCACGACCATTCCGAGGCTGTTTCGGGGTGGCGTGAACGACGGCCTGCTCACCGCTCTCGCGCTCGCCGTAACGCGCTGGCGACTCGACCGTGGCATCGAGGAGCAATCCACGTTGCTCACGCTGGAAGGCCACGGCAGGGAAGAGGGCCTCGTACCGGGAGCAGATCTATCGCGGACGGTGGGCTGGTTCACCAGCATCTTCCCCGTCCGTCTCGATCTCGCAGGTCTCGATCTCGACGACGCCTTCGCCGCCGGACCCGCTGCCGGAGCGGCGATCAAGGCCGTCAAGGAGCAATTGGCAGCAGTGCCGGACCGCGGCGTCGGATACGGCTTGCTGCGATATCTCAACCCGGAGGGTGCCGCGCAACTCGCGGCGTACTCGGGTGGTCAGATCATGTTCAACTACCTCGGCCGAATCTCGGCCGAGGATGTCCCGCACGGCTTGGCCGATGCCGGCTGGATGCCGGCCGGCGACCTCGGTGACGTCAGCGGCACACCGGATCCCGACATGCCAGCCATGGCCGCGCTCGAAATCAACGCCGTCGTCGTCGGTGGTCGCTTGCGCGCGAACATCGGTTACCCGTCCACCTTGCTCGACGAACACGATGTCGAGGAACTCGCACAGCACTGGGTTGCGGCCTTGTGCGCACTGGTCGCACACGTGCAACAGCCCGGATCGGGTGGGCTCACGCCGTCGGATGTGGCGCTGGTCGACGTGACCCAGGAAGACATCGACGGGTGGGAGAGCTGCTACGCAGCCCCATCGGACATCTGGCCGCTGTCGCCATTGCAAGCCGGCATGTACTTCCACGCGATGCTGGCGGCGGAATCGGTGGACGTCTACACGGCACAGGTCGTCGTCGGACTCGACGGCGTGGTCGACCGGCGGCGGCTTCGCTCCGCGGCGCAAGCGGTATTGGACCGGTACCCGAACCTGCGAACCGCGTTCGTCACGGGCTCGGCCGGTGATCCGGTGTCGGTGGTGCTGGACCGGCTCGACATCGACTGGACCGAAAGCGAGCTCACCGGCTCGACCGATCCGCTCGCGGACTTCGACCGGATCGCGGCAGCCGAACGTGGTCGGCGCTTCGATCTCGCGGTGCCCCCGCTCGTGCGGTTCCGCTTCGTCGCGCTCGCACGAGATCGGTACCGCCTGGTGATCACCAATCACCACATCCTGCTCGACGGCTGGTCGATGCCGCTGTTGATGAAAGACTTGCTGGTGCTGTACGCGACGCACGCCGACACGTCCGTCTTGCCGCCGTCGCGTTCGTACCGCAATTACCTCGACTGGGTGTCCAAGCGCGACTCCGCGGCGTCGTTGGCCGCCTGGCGCGATGCGCTCGCGGGCGTCGACGAGCCGACACTGCTGGCCCCGGCGGACCGTGCGCGGCAGATCACGTCGTTTTCCGCTGAGTACCGGTTCGCCCTCGAGGAATCGGAAACCGTGGCGCTGCAGCGGTTCTCCGCGAACGCGGGCGTGACCGTGAACAACGTCGTGCAAGCGGCGTGGGGTGTGCTGCTCGGCAAGCTCACCGGGCGCCGGGACGTTGTGTTCGGCACCACCGTGTCGGGCCGGCCGCCGGAACTCGCCGGCGTCGAGGAGATGGTCGGTCTGTTCATCAACACGCTGCCCGTGCGCGTGCAGTGCGAGCCCGGCGACTCGGTCGGCACGGTGTTGACACAGTTGCAGACGAGACAGGCGAGCTTGCTCGATCACCATTCGGTGCGACTCGCGGATGTCGCGGCGGCAGCGGGCGCCGCAGCCTCGTTCGACACGCTGTTCGTCTTCGAGTCATATCCGATCGACGCGGAAGGTATTGCGGCCGGGGCCAGTTCGATCGACGGCATGTCACTGGCCGGTATCGAATCCGCCGACGCGACGCACTACCCGGTGACGGTCATCGCCCAGCTCGATACGACGCTGCGACTGCGTGTCGGCTACTTGACCGAATTGTTCGACGAGGCGGCCATTGTGCAGTTGGCACGTCGCTATCGGGCAGTTCTGGACCGCATGATCGCGGCGCCGGAGGGACTGGTCGGCGACATCGATATCGTCGAACCGGGCGAGCGCGAACTCCTGCTCGACGGGTGGCAGAGTCCCGCCGCCGGCAGCAGCGAGGTCACCCTCGTAGACCTGTTCGATGGACAGGTTGCGGCGCGTCCGGACGCGATAGCACTGGTCGCGGGACCCGATCGGATCAGCTACGCGGAGCTGTCGAAACGTGCGAATCGCCTGGCGCGCAGACTGATACGCGCCGGCGTCGGGCCGGACGACCGAGTCGCGCTCGCGCTCGGGCGCTCTGCCGATCTAGCCGTCGCAATTCTCGGCACTGCGCGGGCCGGTGCGGCCTACGTTCCCCTGGATACCAGCCACCCCGCCCAGCGGTTGGAGTTCATCCTCGCCGATTCCGCGCCGACGTGCGTCGTCTCCACGTCCGCCGACATCGTGGCGTTCCCCGCTACGGATCTTCCGGTGCACCGAGTCGATACCGACGACACGACGCCCAGCGATCCGATCGGTGACACCGAACGAAACGGCCCGCTGCGTCCGGACAACCTCGCGTACGTGATTTACACCTCTGGCTCCACGGGTCGGCCGAAGGGCGTCGCCGTCACCCATCGCAATGTCGTGGAACTGCTGCGAAACAGCCAGCCGTTGTTCGGCTTCGACGATTCCGATGTCTGGACGATGTTCCACTCCTACGCCTTCGACTTCTCGGTGTGGGAACTCTGGGGCGCGGTCGCGCACGGCGGCCGCGTCGTGATGGTCGACTACTACACAGCGCGATCGCCCGAGGAGTTCCTCGAGCTGCTCGTACGCGAACGGGTCACCGTGCTGAACCAGACACCGGCAGCGTTCTATCAGCTCGCCGAAGCCGACCGCGCCCATTCCGGCGCCGCGGATCTCGCGCTGCGGCACGTCGTATTCGGCGGCGAAGCGCTGGACCTGCGACGCTTGCGGAACTGGTTCGAACGGCGTCCCGCGGGGCCCCGGCTGGTCAACATGTACGGCATCACCGAGACGACGGTCCACGTGTCTTTCCTCGAACTGGACGCGCAGATGGTGCGCAACCCGGCGAGCGTGATCGGGCGCGGCTTGCCAGGCCTGGGCGTGTACGTGCTCGACGACCGACTGCGACCCGTTCCAGTCGGTGTTCCGGGCGAGGTCTACGTCACGGGTCGGCAGCTGTCGCGCGGGTATCTCGGCCGGCCGGACCTCGGCGTTGCGCGCTTCGTCGCCAACCCCTTCGGCTCGGGCGATCGGATGTATCGGACCGGCGACCTGGCCAAGTGGAACAGCGCCGGACACCTGGAGTACGCGGGCCGTAGTGACCTGCAGGTTCAATTGCGTGGATTCCGAATCGAACTCGGTGAGGTCGAGGCGGTGCTCGCGGGCTGCGCCGGTGTGGCGCACGCGGTGGCGATCGTGCGTACCGATGAGGGTATCGACGATCGGCTGGTCGGCTACGTCGTGCCGCAGTCCGGGACAGCCCTGGATCCGGCCGAACTGCGCAGCGTGGTGGCCGAGTTCCTCACCGGCTACATGGTGCCCGATGCGATCGTCGTCCTCGACGCGTTACCCCTGACACCCAACGGGAAGCTGGCCCGTAACGGACTGCCCGCGCCGGAGTTCGTCAGCGACCGCCCGTTCCGGGAACCGGAGACGGCTGTCGAACTCGCGGTGGCCGACGTGTTCGCCGATGTACTCGGCATACCGCGGGTCGGTCTCGACGACGACTTCTTCGCGCTTGGTGGAAACTCGCTCTCCGCCGGCCGGGTCGCGGCCCGCATCCGTGCCCTGCCGCTTGCGGACGTGAGCACCGCCGAGTTCCAGCTGCAGTGGCTGTTCGCCTGTCGCACGGTCGGATCGGTTGCGCGGCAGTTGACCGCACCCAGTTCGGCCACCGCCACCGTCGGCCTCGACGTCGTACTGCCGCTTCGCGGCGGCGACGCGGACGCGGCCGCCGTGTTCTGCATTCATCCGCTGATGGGTCTGGCGTGGATGTATACCGCCGTCGCCCAACTCCTCCCGGCCGGCAGGCCGGTCTACGGCGTGCAGTCGCCGGTGCTGCTCGAGGCGGACTGGGTGCCGGATTCCATCGATGCGATTGCGCAGCGGTACGTCGCGGAAATTCGGGCAGTCCAGCCGCGCGGACCGTACCGTCTGCTCGGCTGGTCGCTGGGCGGTGTCATCGCGCACGCGATGGCGGTGCAGCTGCAAGCCGAGGGGGCCGAAGTCGAGTCGCTGACGATGCTGGACAGCGTGCACGACATCGACCTCGACGTGTTCACGAGCGAACTCGCGGACACACTGGCCGCGGCCGGCATCGAGGTGGGGGGCATCGGGGCGGGGGATGCGCGCGAGATCACCAACCTGAACGACGAGCAGGCCGCGAAGGTCCTCGCCGCGCTCGGCGCGGAGTCGACCGTGACCATTGCCCAAGTGCAGCGGCTCTACGCGACTGCCGTTCGGTCAGCGACATTGTCGAGCGCCCATCGCCCCGGTGTGTATCGCGGTGCCCTGCAGTACGTGAGTGCAGAAATCGAGCACCCGACCGCCGCCGATGCCGCGGCGAAGTGGAATCCCTACGTCACCGACGGAGTTGTCAACCATCCGGTGCCGGCGCGGCACAGTGAGTTGCTCGGCATCGATGCGCTCGCTTTTGTCGGTCCGATCTTGGTCTCGGACGGGAACGTCGGCTAGCTCGCCCGGCGTTCGCCGACCAGCGGGTGCCCGTTCAGCAGGGGGCGCGGTGCGAGTCGGCGTACGCGGGATCGAGCGCGGTCATCACGAGGTAGCGTGCGCGCTCGTCGCCGAGCAGGTTCTCGTGCGGTACGCGGTTGGTCTCGCAACCGTCCTGGACCCAGATGTTGCGGACGTTGACGCGACCGTGCGGGACCAGGAATGCATACTGCGGTGGCGTGACAACCTCGTCGTACTTCGTCGCGATCATCGTGTAGTCGATGCCCGGCAGGGTTTCACCGGTCGCATTGAGGTCGCGGAGCAATCGTGAGCCGACGAGTTGTTGGCGACCAGCGATCCCGAACACGACCCGAGCCGTCAGATCGCTGCCGAGGCCGAGTTGTGCGAACAACGCGTACAGCTGCTGCAATCCGTTGAAGGTGGTCCCGTGGCTGGTCGCCCCGAGCGCGATGAGTGAATGCACCTTGTTGTGGGCCGGATCGGCCGGATCGGCACCGCCGTTGAACTTGAGGTACTGACGGGCCAACGTCCCGCCCTGCGAATGGCCGACGATGTCGACCTGCTCCGCGCCGGTGTGGGCCAGCACCGCGTCCACGAAAGTAGCCAACTCGGCTGCGGAGTGTGGGATGTCATCGACACCCCACACGATGTGCGTGGGATCCCACCATGCCCCGACACCGCCGTAGTTCAGCGTGAAGGCGCAATATCCTGCTTCCTTCAACTGCGGGCCGAGCACCGAAAACGCCGTCTGCATGCTGGACGCTGTGCCGTGCACGAGTACGACCGGGCGGGGGTGTGCCGCAGTCGGCGTGCAGTTCCAGTCGTTGGTGCCCGGAGGCGGCGTGCCCATTCGGGCGTAGCCGGGAACGGGCTCCGACGAGGCTTGATCAGCCGTCGCGGTGGGTGCGACGAACCCAGCCATCACTATGGCTGCCGCCGCGACCACGGAGGCAGCTCTCACCAACCTCATCCAGGTCCTCTCACGACGGCGGTGTCCGGGCTTGGCAAAACTCAACGACCGTAACCGATGGTGCCATTGATGAGGACGATACCAGTGTGACTTAAGTCACAGAAATCGATTCAGTTCGAGTTCTGCGCGGCCTTTCGATAGCCGCGGACCGCCGGGTAGAGGAGGACGACGATCGTGCCGACCGTCCATGCCACGGTCTTCAGCATAGGTTCGGCGACCGGCCCGCCGAACGACAGACCCCGCATCGCGTCGATCGCACACGACATCGGTTGATTGCCGACCACGCCCTGGAGCCAATCCGGGTACGCGTACACCGGCACGAAACCCGAGTTGAAAAACAACATCAAACTCGTGGCCAGGCTGACCAGGCTGATCAGAATCGCCCCATCCGTGATGGTTGCGACAGTGGTGATCGCGACCGCGAAAGCCAATCCGAAAAGAATCGGGACGCCGAAGAAAGCTAGTGTCGCCACGGGTCCCTGAGTAAACCGGAAGTCCAGCAGATACCCGATTGCGACGATGAGCAAGCTGGTCAGCGTAATGCGGACTGTTTCCGCGAGCATGCGGCCGATCAAGCCGGCGGCGCGATGAACCGGCATGGTCCACATCCGCGCGAGTAGTCCGCTGCGGACCTCTTCGTTCAGCCCGAGCGCGCTGACGATGGATCCCGACATCGCGGCGATCAGTGTGATCATCGGGACAGTGCCGTACACGCTGGGCGACCCGGTCGCCGTCGTGATCGACTTGCCGAGCACGATCCACAGCACGACCAGCGTCAGCGCCGGGTAGATCAACGTCTGGATAGCGGTCGCGGGATCGGTCAACCAGCCGCGGAGCACGCGCTCGGCCTGGACGACGCCGTGGCGCCACAGCGAGAGGGGCGAGGCCTCGCCGCGCACGTCCGTCGCGCGAGGCATTCGCAACGAGCGGATGTCTGAAACCGCGCCGGGATCACGAGTGGAGGTCACTGCCGCCGCCCGCTCGCCCAGATCGCCAGCGGTACGAACAGCGCAACCATGCCGCCGAGCCAGGCGAGTGCAGGCCACAGCACATGGAATGTCACGCCGTCGGTCGTCATGTCTTGCATCGAGACCGCGAACTGTGAGATCGGCTGATTTCGGACGAATGGCTGAATCCACTCGGGAAAACCGGTCTCGGGAACGAAGCCCGCGGAGAGCATGCCGAAGATCAGGATGGGCAGTGTCAGCGCCTGGCTCAACGACTCCGGGCTCCGGGTCAGCACGCCCAGCGCGTCGGCGCCGAGCGACAGGACGGTACCCACGGCAAATGTGAACACCACGAAGAGCACGCCCTGCCAAAACCCGGCTTCGAATCGGAACCCGATCAGATACCCGAGGCCGATTGCCACCGCCAAGGATATGCCGGCCCGCAGCATCCCTCCGGTGATACGCGCGGCGAGCGGGACGAAGGAGGCGATCGGCATCGTGTGCAGCCTGTCGTTCAGGCCGCTCAGCGTCTCGAATGCAGCGATCTGTGCATTGGACGTCATCGCGAAACCGACGGTCTGTAGTGCGATGATCGGCATGACGAACTGCGCGTAGTCGATGCCCTGAACGCCCATTACGTAACGCAACGGCAGGTAGAACCCGAGCGTGAAGATTACCGGGGTCACGAACGCGATCAAGATCTGGCCGGAGTTGAACAGATTCAGCAGTACCCGATTGGTCAGGATCGACCACTGGCGTACTTTCGACGGCTCGACTCGCCGATTGTCCGTGCCGAAGACCGATACCGTCACGAGTGTGTTCCCGGGTGGCCCGTCAAGGTGAGGAACACATCGTCGAGCGACGGTCGGCGCAATGCGACGTCGGCGATCGCGATTCCGTTGGTGTGGATGCGGCGCAACACCTCGGCCATAGTCTCAGATCCGTCGGCGGCCGGTATGGAGACGCGATCGCCGAGTGCGACAGCCTCGTCTCGTAGGGCCTGGGGAATGAGATCGCCCAGGGCCTGCACCACCGCGCCGAGTTGGGCGGGGTCGCGCGGCACGACCTCGCAGAACGTGCCTCCGGTGCGTGCCTTGAGTTCGTCGGCTGTTCCTTCCGAGATGACCGTGCCTCCGTCGATCACGATGATCTTGTCGCTGAGCAGATCGACTTCTTCCAGGTACTGCGTTGTGAGCAAGACAGTGATGCCTTCATCTTTCAGCCTCGAGATGAGGTGCCACACGCTCTGCCGGCTCCGAGGGTCCAGGCCGGTGGTCGGTTCGTCCAGAAATATGACCTCGGGTCGCACCACAAGGCCGCAGGCGAGGTCGACGCGCCGCCGCATACCGCCCGAATAGCTGCCAACCGGCCGTCGCCCTGGGACAGCCAGGTCGAAGAGTTCGAGCAGTTCGTCGGCGCGCTTGCGGGCATCTTTACGATCCAGGCCCATCAATCGCCCGAAAAACTCGAGGTTCGCGCGACCGGAGAGATTCTGATCGAGCGCGGCGTTCTGGCCGGTCATCATGATCGCGCGGCGCACAGCGGCGGGATCCCTGACGACGTCATGGCCGGCGACGAAGGCGGTTCCGCTGTCGGGACGCAACAGCGTCGACAAGACCTTGATTGTGGTGGTCTTCCCCGCCCCGTTGGGGCCGAGGATGCCCAGAACGGTGCCTCGCTCTGCGGCGAAACTGACCCCACGTAGTGCCTGGACATCGCCAAAAGACTTATGGACGTCCGCGACGTAGACCGCTGCGCTGGCGCTTTCGGCCGCGGCGCGCGTACTTGACATCGACTCTCCAACGTAGGCAACGGACCGTCCGCATCTGATCTCGCCTGGAACGCGGAATGTTACTGTGCGACAGAGGTCCGCTCGACCACGCTACGGCACGCCCGGCGGTCGGCCGTCGCTTATCTGTGCGCACGCCGCCTGTCGATAGCCGTCATGATGCTGCAACATCCGAGCGAAACCAGCACGGGTACCGGGTCCGGCAGGAGGGTGGTGCGGTGCGGGAGCGTCTGGACGACGTCGACAGCGTGATGGCGAGAATGCAGACGGCCTTCGGCGTGACGGCGTCGCATGTGTTGTGGATGTACGACCGACCGGTTGATCTCCCGGCGCTTCGGGCGTTCTGTGCGGAGCTTCAGCGCGGCATGCTGGGTCGCGTAATCGCTCCAGCGGTGCTGGGCGCCGCGGGCGATCGGTGGACGTCGAAGGCGCAATTCGCGCCACTCGAGGTGACCTCGCGAGTGCTCGACCGGGAGGATCTCGAGAGTTGGGTGGCGGAGCAGTCGCACGCCGAGATCGATGCGTACGGTGGCCCGGCCTGGCGGTTGGCGACGGCACAGTTGGACGACGGCCGAGCGGTAGTGTCGTTGCTGGTGTCGCACGCCATCGCGGACGCGCTGTTTCTGTTCCAGGCGGTCGAGGACGCGGTGGAACGCCGAAATGTGGATGTGCCGGTTTCCAACGAGCAGCGCGCAACGCTTCCGACGGCGCTGAGCGAACTGGCTTCGTCGACTCGTGAGCTTGCCCGAGCGGCCCGGGCCCAGGTCGCCTTCGCTCGGCATCGCACCTCGCCCGCCGCGGCTCCCCGGCCGGATCCGCGCGACACGGCGCCGAGGTCCGAATCCGCTGTCGAGTTGGACGATACGTTCGAGATTCCGCGGGTGATCGCAGTGATCCCCGCCGCCGAATGGCATGCCGCGGCCGCCGATCGGGGAGGAACTTCGACCGTGCTCGCGGTCGCGGTAGCCTCCGATATCGCGGTTGCGCTCGGGCGGACGACGCAGTCTGGGATGACACGCATCAATATGCCGGTCAGCGACCGAGCCGGTCGTGGTGATGCACGGGCCAACGCGGTTCGTGGTGTGTCCGTGAACGTGTCACCGGAGCTCGATCCTGCGACGGACCTTCAACCGTTACGCGCCCAATTGAAGCAGGTGCTGCAGCAGGACGTGGACGGGAGCACGAACGATCGTTTCGTCGCGATGCACAGAATCATTCCGCGGCGGAGATTGCGGCGCATCGGTGCGAATATCCGGGTGTCCGACTACCTCAGCACCATATGCTCGGTGGTCGGCAAAACACATCCGGCGATTATGCGCATCGACGGTGGAACGGCCGCCTTCATGTCGGGTTCGCTGATCAATCGAGCGGTAGAAGCACCCGCAGCCCTCAGCAGGAACGGGGGGTGTCTGGCGATGATTCTCACCGAATCCGGTGGAACAACGGCCCTACGTGTCACCGCATTTCACCCGCCGAACCCGAAGACCAGAGCCGAGTTGATCGATATGATCGAATCGGTGCTCGCGCGGTACGGGTTGATGCCGATTTTTTGGTGACAGCCGGTGACGGATCGCATTACGTCCGCGCTCGGCGGATCCGTAACGATGCCGAGATTCTGGTCGATTTCGCAAGAGGCGACATCCCATCATGGGTGGTCGGCTGGGATGCAGCGGCGCTGCGTCGTCGACCGGATCTGATCCGACGCTGAAGCAGTGAGGAATGACGTCGTGATAGACAGAACGAGCATTCGTGTGGCGTTGGTGGTGGTGCTGACCGCCCTGGTAGCGACGCTTTCGGTGGCGTGGGGAACCGCCCGCGCAGCCGCCGATCCGATCATCGAGACTGGCGAGTTGCTCGCGGCGCCGACCGCGCCGGACGGCTCCTACATCGATCACATGCAGATCGTCGATGACCGCAATATCCGCATCTGGGTGCACTCCACGGCGATGAACACCACCTTCCCCGTGGACGTTCTGCGACCGACCGACACGTCGGTGCCGAGGCCGACGCTCTACCTGCTCAATGGCGCCGGCGGCGGCGTCGATGACGCGTCATGGCAGAAGAAGACCGACGCGCTGACCTTCCTGTCCGATAAGAACATCAACGTCGTTCAGCCGATCGGTGGTCCGTGGAGCTACTACACCGACTGGATCAAGAACGACCCGGTGCTGGGCCCGAACAAGTGGAAGACCTACTTCACCGAGGAACTGCCGCCGTTGATCGATGCTGCGTTCGGCACGAGCAAGCACAACGCGATCGCCGGATTGTCCACCTCGGCGACGGCCGTTTTTGCGCTCGCCATCGCAAAGCCGGGGTTGTACAAAAGCGTCGCGTCCTATTCGGGATGCGCGCAGACGAGTGACCCCCTTGGCCAGCAGTTCGTCAAGCTGACGGTGGAGACCTGGGGCGGTGGCAACACGCTGAACATGTGGGGTCCGCTCGACGATCCGAATTGGGCAGCCAACGATCCCTATCTGCATGCGGAAGCGCTGCGCGGGGCCAACCTTTACATTTCGAACGGCAGCGGCCTGCCGGGGCAGTACGAGACACTCAACGGTCCGTACACGATCCCCGGCCCGTACGGTCTCGCCAATCAGGTTGTGGTCGGCGGAGTCATCGAGGCGGCGACCAACTACTGCGCACACAACATGCAGACCCGCCTGAATGAACTGGGAATTCCCGCCACCTACAGTTTCCGCGACACCGGCACGCATTCCTGGGGCTACTGGAAGGACGACCTCAAGGCCTCGTGGGCGGTGCTCGCGAAGGGCCTCTTCTGCTGACGGCCTCGTCGCGGCAGTGATGCCGTGTCGCCGGACTTGCCGCGCGGCACGGAAAAGGAAGAGTGAGAATCGATCGTGGGTGTCCGAGGGGGGACTTGAACCCCCACGCCCGTTAATAGGGCACTAGCACCTCAAGCTAGCGCGTCTGCCATTCCGCCACTCGGACTCGCGCACGTTGCCGTGCGCGCTGACAAAGGTTATCGGATAACTTCCGCCAGCCAAAATCGCCCCCGTCACGAGCCAAACAGTGGTCGCGACCGGTGCCCGTTCACCGCGTCCCCGATCGCCGCGCCCAGTGCATCGCGGTGGTAGGAAAGTGGAGTGCCAGGGACAGCGGAAGGTCAGGGTCGCCCAGAACGCTCGCGCGCCGAAGCCGAGGTGGTCGACCTCGTCAGCAGGCTCATCCGGTTCGATACCTCCAACACCGGTGAACTCGAAACCACCAAGGGGGAGGAGGACTGCGCGAAGTGGGTCGCCGAGCAACTCGAGGAGGTCGGGTACGAGACGACCTATGTCGAGTCCGGCGCCCCGGGCCGTGGCAACGTGTTCGCGCGGCTGCCCGGTGCGGATTCCGGCCGAGGGGCGCTCCTGATCCACGGTCATCTCGATGTCGTCCCCGCCGAACCCGCCGACTGGAGCGTGCACCCCTTCTCCGGAGCCGTCGAGGACGGCTACGTGTGGGGCCGCGGCGCCATCGATATGAAGGACATGGTCGGAATGACCCTGGCACTGGCGCGCCAGTTCCGGGCCGAGGGCACGGTGCCGCCACGTGACCTGGTGTTCGCATTCCTCGCCGACGAGGAGAACGGCGGCAAGTACGGCTCCCACTGGCTGGTCGACAACCGTCCCGAGTTGTTCGACGGCATCACCGAGGCGGTCGGTGAGGTCGGCGGGTTCTCGTTGACCGTGCCGACCCGCGACGGCGAGGAGCGCCGGCTCTACCTCGTCGAGACGGCCGAGAAGGGGCTCGCCTGGATGCGGCTCACGGCCAAGGCTCGCGCCGGTCACGGCTCGTTCCTACACGAGGACAACGCGGTGACGATTCTCGCCCAGGCGGTCGCGCGGCTGGGTACGCACACCTTTCCGCTGGTCCTCGCCGACTCGGTGGCCGAGTTTCTCGCCGCGGTCTCCACGGAGACCGGGATCGAATTCGACCCGCACTCGCCGGGTATCGACGGCACTCTGGCCAAGCTCGGCACCATCTCCAAAATCATCGGCGCGACCCTCCGCGACACCGCGAACCCGACGATGCTGCGCGCGGGATACAAGGCGAATGTCATTCCGCAGACCGCGGAGGCTGTCGTCGACTGCCGTGTGCTGCCCGGCAGGCAAGCGGAATTCGAGCGGGAGGTGGACGAGCTGATCGGGCCCGACGTGACCCGTGAATGGGTTACCAAGCTCGACTCCTATGAGACGACCTTCGACGGGCATCTGGTCGATGCGATGAATGCTGCGATTCTCGCCAACGACCCGAACGGCCGCACCGTGCCCTATATGCTATCCGGTGGGACCGACGCAAAAGCGTTCGCCCGCTTAGGGATTCGCTGCTTCGGTTTCGCGCCGCTGCAGTTGCCGCCGGACCTCGACTTCTCCGCGCTGTTTCACGGCGTGGACGAGCGGGTACCGATGGACGCACTCGAGTTCGGCACCCGCGTGCTCGAGCACCTGCTGTTGCACAGCTGAGACGAGAGAGGTTCACATGGCCGATGCACCGTTCGGATTCGACCCGTACGACTTCCTGCCGAAACTGCCGTCGTTCGAGCTCACCTCGGAGGACTTCACCGACGGCGGCCAGTTCAAGCTGCCGCAGGTCAGCGGCATCATGGGCGCCGGCGGCCACGACGTCTCGCCGCAGCTGTCGTGGTCGGGGTTCCCGGCCGAAACGAAGAGCTTCGCCGTGACCAACCTCGACCCCGATGCGCCCACCGGCTCCGGATTCTGGCACTGGGCCGTTTTCAATATCCCAGCGTCCACGACGTCGGTGGTCTCCGGCGCCGGCGACGACGGCGGGACGGGGCTACCGGCCAACGCCATCACGTTGCGCAATGACGCCGGCCTGGCGAACTACATCGGTGCCGCGCCGCCCGCCGGGCACGGCGTGCACCGCTACATCACCGCGGTGCACGCCCTGAGCGTCGAATCGCTCGATATCGGTCCGGACGCCACCTGTGCCTACCTCGGGTTCAACCTCTTCATGCACTCGATCGCCCGCGCCGTCATCACGGCGACGTGGGAGCAGAAGGCCTGAGCGTCAGCTTCTGCTCATATCGATCACACGGTCGTCGGTCGGATCGGCGTAGAGAGCGTCGATCTCACCGGCGTACTTCTCGGCGATCGGCTTGCGCCGCAGCTTCATCGTCGGCGTCAGTTCCTCGCCGCCCGGATCCCAGGCTTGCGGGACGATGATGAATCGTTTGATCTGCTCGACCTGGGAGAGCTTCGTATTGCCATCCTTGACCGCCCGCTTGACCTCGTCGCGGATTTCGAGATGTCCGACAAGCGTGGCCATGTCCGCCTCGGGGATACCGAGGGCCTTGGCCCGTACCGCCGCGGCATCCGGATCGAGCACGATAAGCGCGGCGATATAGGGCTGCGCATCGCCGATCGCGGCCACCTGTCCGATGAGCGAGGAAGCACCCTTCATCGCATTCTCGATATTGGTCGGCGACATGTTCTTGCCGGCCGCGTTGATAATCAGTTCCTTCTTGCGGTCGACGATGGTGACGAAGCCGCGATCGTCGATCTCGGCGATGTCACCGGTGGCCAGCCAGCCGTCGGAGTCGATCGTCTCGGCAGTCTTTTCGGGCAACTTGCGGTACCCGGGCATGATCATCGGGCCGCGGACCAGCAGTTCACCGTCGTCGGCGAGTTTCACCTCGACCCCCTCGACGGGCCGGCCGACGGTGCCGAATGCCAGATCGCCCGGCAAGGTGCTCGTCGTCGCGCCTGTGGTCTCCGACATGCCCCACACCTCGTTGATCTCGATGCCGAGGCCGAGGAAGAACTCGAGCACCTCCGCCGGGGTGGCGGCCGCGCCGCAGGACGCGATCTTGATCTGGTCGAAGCCGAGCGCGTGCCGAACCTTGGACAGCACCAGCGTGTCGGCTACGCGGTGCTGCAGTTGCAGCGGCAGCGACACGCTCTTTCCCGCCACCTTGCGAGCGGCGTACTGTTTCGCGACTCCGAGCGACCAGTTCGCCAGGGCCTTCTTGACCGGGCTCTCCTCCGCCGCAAGCTTCGCCTCGATGCCGGCCTTGATCTTCTGCCACACCCGGGGCACCCCGAAGAACACCGTCGGCCGGGTGTCCGGCAACGCCGCGGCGATTTCGCGCGGGTCGGCAACCGAGGTGATCTGAATACCGGCGATCATGTTGAGGCCGTGCGCCGACGCGCGGTCGGCAATGTGCGCCGCGGGCAGATAGGACGCGATCCGATCATCGAAGTCGGCCTCGAAGATCGGGTGCAGGGCCACACCCTCGGCGATCAGATTCAGATGGCTGATCTCCACGCCCTTCGGTGGACCGGTGGTGCCGGAGGTATAGATCAGCGTCGCCAGATCGGAGGGCTGCACCGCGTGCCAGGACGCGGCGAAATCGAAGTCTTGCTTCGGGTTGGCTTCGATGTCGGCCAGCGTCACGGTGTCGGTCGCCGGCCCATCGACGGTGATGATCTGTTCGACGTGGGTATCGGCGGCTTGGATCGCCGCGAGGAACGCGAGTTCGGTGATGACGAGGCGATTCTCGGCGTTCCCGAACAGGTAGGAGATCTGGTCCGGCGAGCTGGTGTTGTAGATGGAGAACGGTATGGCGCCCAGGTGCAGCACTGCCGTGTCGACGAGATGGAACTCCGGCCGGTTGGTGAGCATGATGCCGACCGTGTCGCGCGGGCCGACGCCGATCGCCGCGAGGCCGGAAGCGATCTTCTCGACCCGCTCGGCGTACTCCCGCCACGTGACGGTCTGAATATCACCCGGCGTGCGGAGAGCGACTTTCTCGGGATGCATCGCGGCGGTCGCTTGGAATGCTTCCGGTAGCGTCCGCACCGCTTTTCCGGAGGCGTGCGGATAGGCGATATCGACGGGCTGATTCATCACGGCTCCCAGGCAGATGGATCGAAATCTCACGGTGTGAGGTGTCCGGATTGTGAGTTTCGGCACGTTCGGACGCGCCCAAGATAGCACCCACCATGGTTGCTGGGGGGAAACTGAGGCGAGTCGAGGTCAGCCCGCTGTATTCGCGTCGGCACCCACCGCGGAGGCGAGGTCCGGATAGCCTTCGGCACGCAGTTTGGCGGCAATACCGCGGTGGATTCGTCGTGCCCAGAAGGGTCCGCCGTAGATGAAGCCGGTGTAGCCCTGCAGTAGCGAGGCGCCGGCCAGAATTCGTTCCCACGCCTGATCGACGGTCTCGATTCCGCCCGCCGAGACCAGCACCAGCCGGTCGCCCACCCGGGCATGCAGGCGCCGCAGCACTTGCAGGGAACGGTCGGCGACGGGAGCTCCGGACAGCCCGCCGGCACCCATCGCCTCGACGTCGTGGGCCGGGGTGCGCAGTCCGTCGCGCGCGATCGTCGTGTTCGTGGCCACGATGCCGGCCAATCCCAGCTCGACGGCGAGGTCGGCCACCGCGTCCACATCCTCGTCGGACAGGTCGGGCGCGATCTTCACCAGCACCGGCACGGTGGCAACGGCGAGCACGGTCTGCAGCAGTGGCCGCAGCGATTCCACCGCCTGCAGATCGCGCAGTCCCGGTGTGTTCGGCGAACTCACATTGACCACCAGGAAATCGGCCAGCGGGCCGAGCAGCTTTGCGCTGATCTCGTAGTCGCCGGGCGCGTCGGCGGCGGTGACCACCTTCGTCTTGCCGATGTTCGCGCCGATCGGCACGCCGGGGCGACGGTGTCGCAGATTGTTGGCGGCGTTGCCTGCGCCCAGGTTGTTGAACCCCATCCGGTTGATCAGCCCGTGGTCGGCGGGCAGGCGGAACAAACGCGGCGCGGGGTTGCCCGGCTGCGCCTGCGCGGTGACCGTGCCGATCTCGGCGTAGCCGAACCCCAGCGGGGTCCAGGCGTCCACGCCGGAGCCGTTCTTGTCGAAGCCGGCTGCCAGTCCGAGCGGCGCCGGGAAGTCGACGCCGAACACCCGGCTCGCCAGGATCGGGTCGCGGACGACGAGGAGTTTCGCCGCCAGCCGGCGCAACGGCGCCAGCGCGCCGGTGATTCGCATCGCCGTGAACGCGATGTGGTGAATGCGTTCGGGCGGCAGCAGGAACATCAGCCGCAGCAGGATCTGGTACATCTGCCTCAGAGTGCTGGTTCGGTGGCGGGCGCCGCGGATTTACGGCGCTTGAGCAGAACCCGACGGCTGCCGTCGGTGTAGAGCCGGACCCGGGACAACTCCCACCCGCCGAACTCCGCCTGAATGGCCAGACGCATCGAGGCCGTCACCCGGGTGACATCCGGTGGGAGCCGCAACGGAACGTACTCGTAGTCGTCGTTCTGGTCGCCTTCCCAACCGGGCGGCATCTTGGTGCGGCGACTCGACATCAGCGTCCTCCCTGGGTGCTGCTCGCCGGGATCGTCTGCAGGCCCTCACCGGCCGCCGACCCAACGAGCAGGTCTCCGGTGCTGTCGTCCACGGCCACCGAATTCGGCTGGCGGACCGTGGCGAAGCGCGCAGTCTCCTTCGGGATGCCGGAGGACAGGTCGTAGCCGACAACCTCGTTGGTCGCGGTCGACGTCAGCCAGACGATCCCGGACCGGTCGTCGACTGCGACCGCGTAGGGCGACGAGCCTACCGGGAATCGCTGGTGCAGGACGAGCGGATCGGCTGTGAAGGCGAGCAATTCGCTTTCGGTCGAGTCCGCGACAACAAACCGGCCGAGCCGGTCGCCGTCGATGGTGGTCGCGCCCTCGCCGGCCCGCAGCGCCAACCCGAGCGAATGGTCGCCGAGGTCGATCTCGGTAACCGAGCTCTGTCGCCGATCGAGGGCAACCAGGGAATCGCCGGTCACCGCAAGCCCGTCGACCGAGACCAAGCCGCCGATCTCGGTGCTCTGCCCGGACTCCGGGTCGATGAGGCGGACCTTCCCGTCCGAGGTACCGACGGCCAGCGTGCCGTCGGGCGCCCAGATAGCGCTGACCGCATTGCCGCCAGTCGGCACGTCGGTGGTCGCACCGTCGGCCACCGACACCCGGACGACGCGGTCGCCGGCGGGGACGAGGACCTCACCCGGGCGTCCCGCGACCAGGCCCGCACCGGCGGCACCGAGCGGAACCGACCGGATCGGCGCGGAAGGATCGGCATGAGCGGTCAGCAGTAGGGTGGAGCGATCGGCGCCGAGCATCGCCACGATGCCGGAATCGGCGTCCACGGCGAGAAAGTCGATTCCGCTGCCGGTCGAGCGAATCGATCCGGGCAACGGCGACGTAGCGGGTGGTGCTGCGGCAGGCGTCGGGGGCTCGACGGTCGGCAGACTGCCCGCGGGGCCGTCGGAACATGCGGTGAGCAGCGAACCGGCCGCCAACGCGAGTGCGACAGTGGTGGCCACCGTAAGCCGAGGCAGCGACGAGCGCATCCGACCCCACTCCTCCCGTGCCGCTGAGTTGCGCAGTACATCTGACCATGCCGCGGATTGTGACCGGGCACGCGGTCGCCACTCGTGTCGCAGCGGCCACAACCGTTGGTTACCGTGTAGTAAGAAACGCTGGGTTCGTCCAGCGGCAGAGTCGGAGATGCGAGTGGGCACAGAGCACGGGGATGCGGCCGAACGCGACAGCGACGGTTCGTCGAGCGAAGGCACAAGCCCCGGCGCGTCTCGGTCCGACCGCGCGGGCCGTAGCGACTGGACGCACGAATTCCTCATCGAGGACGCCACCGCAGGACCGTTTGCGCATGGTTTCGGTATCGCGGCCGACCGACGGCCCTTCGCCTTTCAGGTCGTGCGGGCGACCATGACGGTCGAGCTGTACCGCGAGGACCTGCCGGCCGACGTGGTACCCGACCGCACCGACATCGTCGCCACCGCGCAGGCTCCGGTGACCGATATCGACCTCGATGACGTGCGAAGTATCGTCGCTCTTGTGCGAGACATGATTTCGGCGGCCGTTCCGGAGCGGCCCGATACCGCAGAGACCACGATCGTCCGTGCCCTGCTCGGCCGGATGAGCTGGTGACGGGTATCGCGTGGTGGGCTCGGCGGTTGCTGCCGGTGCTGGCAGCGGGCCTGCTCGTCGCCGCCTGCGGATCGGATATCGACGAGGACGCCGTCGCAGCGGCCCGTTCGTCGGCGATCGCGGCAGCGTCGGCGGCCGCGACGAGTTCGGCGCTCGCCGCCGCACCCGCCGCCATCCCGACCGCGGGCGAACTCGACGCGAAGATCAAGGGCGCGCTCGACCCCGATCTGCCCGACGACGCCCGCATCGCGTTGATCCAGAACGGTGAGGCGTTCCGGTCCAGCATCCCCGATCTCTACCGCGCACTGCGGGAACACCCCAACGCCGTGTACGAGGTCGTCGATCCGATCTTCGACAATCACGACGGCACGCTGACCGCGACCGCCCGGCTGGACAAGGACGGCACGGGGACCGGGGTGCGCACCGCGAACCTGCACTTCGTGCTCGTCGACGGTGATTGGAAGATCTCGCGCGTCGACCTGTGTGGCATCCTGCGCACCGCGGATTACCACAGCCAGGCCTGCGGGTAGCGGACGAAAGCGACCTCGACGCCATGTTCGCAACCCTTGGACGGGTGGTCTACCGCCGCCGGCACGTCGTCGTCGTGCTGTTCATCGGTCTCGTCGCGATCGGCGGCCTGTTCGGCCGGGACCTGGCCGCTCATCTGAGCCAGGAGGGCTGGTTCGACGAGACCGCCGAATCCGCGGTCGCATCACGGCTCGCCGACGACACCTTCGGCCGGGACACCGACAGCGATGTCATCGCGCTCTACACCGCCCCCGACGGCGCCACCGTCGACGACCCGCAGATCGCCGAGCGGATGCGCGCACACTTCGCGGATCTGCTCGCGCGCTACCCCGACCGCATTCAGAAGATCGACAGCTACTGGGACGGGGCACTGACCTCCGGCTTCGCCGACGAATCACACCGGTACGCGTTCGCCAGCATCGGTCTGCGCGGTGAGGGTGTCGCGACGGTGGAGAACTTCGATGCGATCGTGGACGATCTCGGGGTCGCGGGCATGACGGTGCAACTGGCCGGACTGCAACCGATCGTCGGTCAGATCAACGAAGGAATGCAGAGCGACATCCACCGCGCCGAGCTGATCGCGCTGCCACTCGTCGCGATCCTGCTGTTCTTCGTGTTCGGCGGCGTGGTCGCCGCATTGCTCCCGGTGCTGATCGGTGTCATGACGATCCTCGGCGCGCAGGGCATCATGCGGGCGATCGCGGCGGGGATCGAGGTGAACGCGTTCGCCAGCGCGGTGGTCACACTGGTGAGTCTCGGTCTCGCGATCGACTATGGCCTGTTCACCGTCACCAGGTTCCGCGAGGAAATCGCCGCCGGGCGAAGCGTGGAAGAAGCGGTGGTCACCACCGTCACCCGCGCGGGGCGAACGATCGTGTTCTCCGCGGCGATCATCGCGGTCAGTCTCGCCGCACTGTTCATCTACCCGCATGGGGTGCTGCGCTCGGTGCCCTACGGTGCGATCAGCGCGGTCGTGCTGGCCGCAGTGCTGTCCACCACCATGCTCCCCGCGGTGCTCGCCATTCTCGGACGACGCGTCGACGCGCTCAGTTGGCATCGGTTCTCCCGCACCAAGACCGCCGAACAGATCGATTCCGGCGTGTTCTCTCGGATCGCGACGGCAGCGATGCGCCGGCCCGTCGCGGTTGCGGTGCCGTTGACGCTCGTGCTGCTCGCGTTGATTCTGCCGATCCGAGGGATCGACTTCGGCGGGCTGAGCGAGCGCTATCTCGCGGCCGACAACCCGGCGCGGGTCGCGCAGCAGGACTTCGACGGCACCTTTCCACAGTTCCGGACCGAGCCATTGCGCCTGGTCGTCATCGGCGCGGACAATGCACAGCTCGGTGAGATCCGCGTGGCCGCGAGCGCTACACCCGGGCTCACCGCACCGTTCGCGCCGAGCACCCCGACCCGCGACGGCATCAACGTGCTCGAGGCCGGCCTCGTGGACGACGACGACGCCGGTCCCGCCATCGAGGCGCTGCGCGACCTGCGCGCACCGCCCGGCGTGCTGATCATGGTGGCCGGGCTGCCCGCGCTCGAATACGACAGCATTCAGGGCCTGATCGACGGGCTCCCCGCGTTGCTCACGATCCTGGTGCTCTCGTCGTTCCTGTTGCTGCTGTTCGCGTTCGGCTCGGTTGTCCTCGCGGTGAAGGCGATCGTGGTGAGCGCGCTCAGCCTCGGAGCCACGCTCGGAGTGCTGACCTGGCTGTTCGTCGACGGGCATGCATCCGGTTTGTTCGACTTCACGCCGGGACCACTGATGTTTGCGGTGCTCGTGCTCATCGTCACCGTCGTGTTCGGGCTGTCCACCGACTACGAGGTGTTCCTGCTGTCGAGGATGGTGGAGGCGCGGGCGAACGGCGCGGACACCCCGGAGGCGATCCGCTACGGCATTGCCCGCACCGGCGGCGTGATCAGTGCGGCGGCGGCGATTCTGGTGGTCGTGACCGGCGCGTTCGCGTTCTCCGACCTCGTGTTGATGAAGTACATCGCGCTGGGGATGATCTTCGCGCTGGTCCTCGACGCGACGGTGCTGCGGATGTGGCTGGTGCCCGCGGTGATGAAAATGCTCGGTGACCTGTGCTGGTGGCCGGGGTTCGGGTTGAGCCGGAACTGGTCTGGGCAGCCGGGACTCGATGCGGGGCTAGCGGCGGGGGAGCACGAGCAACGCGCCGGTGACCGGGTGCGTGATGACCTCGACCGGGTGGTCGTAGACCCGGCTGAGTAGCGCTGCCGTGCACACCTGCCCCGGTGGCCCGTCCGCGGCGACCCGGCCGCTGTCGAGCACCACGACCCGGTCCGCGTAGGCGGCGGCGAGACCGAGATCGTGCAGCACCACCACCACCGCCGCACCATCGCCGGCGCGGCCACGCGCAATCTGCATAACCGTCTCCTGATGGCCGAGGTCGAGCGCGGCGGTCGGTTCGTCGAGCAGCACGGTCGTGGTGTCCTGCGCCAGCACACGGGCCAGCGCCACGCGCGCTCGTTCGCCGCCGGACAAGGTCGGGAAGGCACGGGTAGCGAACGCCTGCACGTCACAGCCCGTCATCGCCGCATCGATGCGACGGTCGTCGTCCTCGGCGCGGACGGTGCGGGCCCACGGCGCGCGGCCCATCGCGACGATCTCCCTGGCGCTGAACGGGAAGCCGACGGCGTGGCTCTGCGGTAGCACCGCGCGGCGCTGCGCCATCTGCACCGGCGTCCAGTGCGCGAGCGGGTGCCCGTCGAGTTCGATGTCACCGTGCACCGCTGGGTGTTCGCCGGCCAGGGCGGCCAGCAGCGTCGACTTGCCCGCGCCGTTCGGCCCGACCAGTGCGACCACCTCGCCGACGGAGACGTGGAAGTCCACGCCGTCGAGCACTGTCACCCCGCGCCGCCGCACGGTCACGTCGTGCGCGCGCAGCGTCACGCTCCCGGTCTCGACGTGTTCGGGGACGTCGAGTTGGCGGGCGAAGGTTGTGCGCAGCCGGGTGCGCAGGGCGTCGACGCGTTCGGCCATCAGCCCCACCCGCCTTGGCTGGCCCTGGTGCGCCGCAGTAACCAGAAGAAGAAAGGCCCGCCGACCAGCGCGGTCAGCATGCCGAGCGGGAGGTCCGCGTTCGGGACGAGGGTGCGGGCGCAGACGTCGGCGATGAGCAGCACGATCGCGCCGCCGAGCGCGCTCGCCGGGACGAGGGTGCGGTGCGCAGGCCCGATCAGCATCCGCATCACGTGCGGCACGATCAGGCCGACGAACAGGATGATGCCGGCAAACGCCACGCTCGCGGCGGTCAGCACCGCGACGATCACGATCGCCACCTGGCGCAACCGTTCGACGTCCACGCCGAGGTGGCGGGCCGGGCCCTCGCCGAGTGCGAGCAGGTCCAGGCGCGGCGCGATCGACTGTGCCGCGAGGACACCGAGCAGGGCCATCGGCGCGACGATGGCCACCGCCTGCCAGGTCGCACCGTTGAGGCTGCCGAGCTGCCAGAACACCACCTGATCGCGGGCGGCCGGCTCGGCGACGAAGACGAACAGCGCGATCAGGCCGCCGGCGAAGGCGTTGATCGCGATGCCGGTGAGCACGAGCGTCACCACTTCGGTGCGGCCCTCGGACCGGGCGAGCAGGTACACCATCGCGGTGGTGACCAGGCCCGCGACGAATGCTCCGGCCGCCACCGACCAGTTGGCGACGAAGGCGCCGCCGAGCACGATCACCGCGCTCGCACCGACCGCAGCACCGGCGGAGACGCCGACCACGCCCGGCTCGGCGAGTGGATTCGCGAAGACACCCTGCAGCAGGGCGCCCGCACACCCGAGCGACGCGCCGACCACGATCGCCAACGCGACGCGCGGGAAGCGGACCTCCCAGAGCGTGACCTCACCGGCGGGGTGGTGCGGCATCGGCCCGAGGTCCAACCCGATGCGGTGCAGCACGCTGCCGAGCACCTCCGCAGGTGTGGTGGGAATCTGGCCGAGGCATGCGGACACCACTGCGACCGCGAGCAGCACCACAGCGAGCACGATCAGGACGACCGTGGCGCGTCGTGAACTCGGTGCGCGTTCGGGGGCGAGGACCGTCATTGCGGCTGCTGCGGGTACACCGCAGCGGACAGCGCGGCGAGAACGTGACCGGTGTTCGGCCCGAAGCTGAGCAGCACGCTGTCGGCCATGTCGACGACACGCTCGTTCTTGCCCGCCGGTGTCTGCGCGATGCCGGGGATCTTCTGCAGGCCGTCCACCCCGCCGACCGATTCGAGCCCGTCGGTCATGGTGAGCAGGACGTCCGGCGAGGCAGCGATCATCGCCTCGCTGGTGATCGGGACGAACTGCTGCGTCAGCCCGGAATCGGTGCCCGCATCGATCGCGTCGAGGGCCTCGATGAGCGAGTCCGCGCCCGAGCCGGGTCCGGCGAGCATGGTGATCGCCGTGCCGCGCAGATAGACGAACGCGATGCGCAGCTTGTCCTGCTGTTCGGGCACACTCGCGCTCGCGGCGTCGATCTCGCCCTGCGTGCGGTGCGCCAATGCGGCGCCCTGCTCGGGGACACCGAGCGCGTCTGCGATGGCGGTGATCTGCGGTGTCACATTCGCCATCGTCCGGGTGGGATCGAAGTAGACGACCGGAACGCCGGCCGCCCGCAGCTGGTCCTGCACCGCCTTCGGACCGATCGTCGTGTCGGTGAGGAACACGGTCGGCTGCAGCGCGAGGATCGCCTCCGCGTTGAGCGAGTTCCCGCCGGGAGTCACGTTCGGCACGTTCTGTATCGCCGGGAATGCGGCGGCAGTGCTGCGGCCGACCAGATTGTCGCCGAGCCCGAGCGCGTAGACGTTTTGCGCGATCGTGCCGTACCTGTCCGCGGCGACGATCCGGCTCGCGTCGGTGATCGTGACATCGGTCCCGTCCAGACTGTGCACGGTCACGGGCAATGCCGGTGCCGGGGGATCGGCGGTGATGGGGACGGGGTCGAGGGTATCCAGCGTCGCCGTGGTGTGACCGGTCTGCGCGGCGGCGTCGCTCGCCGGATCATCCGACGTGCACCCGGCGACCAGAGCGACACCGGTGAGTGTCGCGGTGAGCAATCCGAGCAGGCGTAGACGGCGGCGCATGTAGGTAAGGCTAATGAACCCGGTCGGATCGACGTTGCTCGCTCACGCGCCGAGCGGGATCGGCGAGCTGACATCGTCGAGCGCGGCCGAGATTGCCCGCGGCAGTTCGAGCTCCTCGGCGAGCAGGATCCCGGTCAGCTGCGCGTTGTCGCGCGCCCCGACGATGGCGCTGGCCACGCCCGGTCGGTCGCGAGTCCAGGCCAGGGCGACGGCCAGCGGTGACGTGGCCAGACCGTCCGCGGCGGTGACTACGGCCTCCACCACCCGGGTTGCCCGCTTGTCGAGATAAGCGCCGATCTCGTCGACCCGATCGTCGTCCGCGCCGCGGGAGTCGACCGGCACGCCGTCGCGGTACTTGCCGGTGAGGATGCCGCCGGCCAGCGGGGCGGCGGCGAACAAGCCGATGCCGTGATGCTGCGCGGCGGGGAGGAACTCGAGCTCCGCACCACGTTCGAGCAGGGAGTACTCGGCCTGGCCGGCGACCGGCGCTATGCCGGCACCCCACGATGCGCCCGCGAGCGTCGCAAGCTGCCAGCCGAGGTAGCCGCGTGCCCCGACGTAGCGGGCCCGCCCGCTCGTGACCGCGTATTCGAGCGTGGCGGCGACCTCGTGGAGCGGCGTCGCCGGATCCCAGGTCGCGACGTTCCAGATGTCGAGGTGGTCGGTATCGAGGGCACGCAGCGTGGCGTCGAGTTGGCCGAGCAGGGCGCGCCGCGAGCAGTCGATCTGCTCCGACTCGGACTTCACGGGGTTGATTCCCGAGCAGCAGCTCAGCACCAGCGTGTCGCGGGGTACCACATCGCCGAGCAGCTCGGACAGGATCCGCTGCGCGGCGCCGTCGGTGTAGTCGGGTGACGAGTCGATCAGTGTCCCACCGGCATCCACGAAGGCAGACAACTGCGCCGCGGCCTCGTCGCCGTCGGTCTCACGACCCCAACTCGCCGTGCCGAGGCCGATCCGGGACACCCGCAGCCCGCTGCTGCCCACCGTTCGCTGCTTCATCACCGAGCAAGAGTAGTAGCGAAAGCGGGCCGGCTCGGGTGCACCGCGCCGCGCGTCGGCATGTCGTGACCCGAGTCTCGCCGCCCCCGCCCCGCGTTGATCACGACTGAATGGCCCCCGTTTTCGGCGTGTCGGGGGCCGGATGTTCGTGATCAACTTCGGCGGAGGGGCCAGGGGCTCGTGATCGACAAGTGCCGGGCCCGCGGGTTCGTGATCACCGCCGGGGGAGCGGCACGGTGCCGGACAGGTACTGTCGCCCGGGTGAATTGTGCGGTGCGCTGGAACAATTGGGACACACGGTCCGAAACGGACACCAACCTGGTGCGGAGCGGAGGCCGATGAACGCGGTCGGCGAATCGATGACCTGGGTCCAGGCGATCGTGCTCGGGGTCATCCAGGGCCTGACCGAGTTCCTGCCGGTCTCCTCCTCGGGACACCTGCGGATCGTGTCCGAGGTCTTCTTCGGCGACGACGCGGGTGCCTCGTTTACTGCGGTTACCCAGCTCGGCACCGAAGCGGCGGTCCTGCTCTATTTCGCCCGCGATATCGGCCGCATTGTCATGGCCTGGTTCCGCGGCCTGTTCGACCCCGCCAAGCGCGAACTCGACTACCGCATCGGTTGGTATGTGATCATCGCGACAATCCCGATCGGGGTGTTCGGGTTTGCCTTCAAGGACCAGATTCGCACCGGTGCCCGCAATCTCTGGCTCATCTCGACGATGCTGATCGTGTTCGCCATCGTGATGGCGATCGCGGAGTACTACGGCCGCAAGGAACGACCACTCGAGCAGCTGACCACGCGCGACGGCGTGGTGATGGGCCTGACGCAATGTCTGTCGCTGATCCCCGGCGTCTCGCGTTCGGGCGCGACCTCGAGCGCCGGCCTGTTCGTCGGGCTCACCCGCGAGGCTGCGGTGCGCTTCTCGTTCCTGCTCGCGATCCCGGCCGTCACCGCCTCGGGATTGTTCAGCCTGCCGGACGCATTCGAACCGGCCGGCGAAGGCCTCAACGCCAGCGGTGCGCAGCTCGTCGTCGCCACGCTCATCGCGTTCGCGGTCGGGTATGCGGCGATCGCGTGGCTGCTGCGCTTCGTCGCCAAGCACTCGCTGTACTGGTTCGTCGGCTACCGGATCGCGCTCGGCGCGTTGGTCATGGGGCTGCTCGCAGGTGGCGTGGTGTCGGCCACCTGATCACGGTCGACTACTGAGCGGCGCCCCGGAAGCAACGCCTAGTCTGGCAACCATGACGGTGATCCTGCTCAGGCACGGCGTGTCGACGTCCAATGTGGCGCACACCCTGGCCGGCCGCTCACCCGGTGTCGAACTCGACGTGCGGGGTCAGGAACAAGCGCTCGCGGTTGCCGAGCGGCTGTCCGGGCTGCCCGTCGACGCGATCGTCCGTTCGCCGCTGTTGCGTTGCGAGCAGACCGTCGCGCCGCTGGCCGAGAAACTCGGGCTGACCCCGATCGTCGAGGACCGGCTCGCGGAGGTCGACTACGGCGACTGGACCGGACGCGAGCTCAAGGAGCTGCTGAAGGAACCGCTGTGGAAGGTGGTGCAGCGACACGCCTCCGGTGCGGTGTTCCCGGGGGGTGAAGGGCTGGCCGAGGTGCAGATCCGGGCGGTGGCCGCGATTCGCGAATACGAGCGACGGCTTGCGGCCGAGTACGACCGCGACGTGCTGTGGGTGGCCTGCACGCACGGCGATGTGATCAAGTCCGTGCTCGCCGATGCGCTCGGGATACATCTCGACGGCTTCCAGCGCATCGTCGCGGAACCCGCGTCGATCAGCGTCGTCCGGTACACGCCGACAGCACCGTTCGTGTGGCGGCTCAACGACACCGGCACCGACCTGGCGGCGCTCATTCCGAAACCGAAGACCGCGGACGAGCCCGCCGAGGGCGTCCCCGGCGGCGAGGTGAGCACGTCCGGAAGTGGGGATAATGGGTCGGTGGACCCGGGTGCGCCGCCAGGCAGGTAGCCACCCGATAAGCCCGACAGCACGAATCTCAGGAGGTGGAAGTTGCCCCGCGCGATCCATGTGTTCCGCACTCCTGATCGGTTCATCGCCGGCACGGTCGGTGAACCTGGAGATCGCTCCTTCTACCTGCAGGCCGTCCACGAGGCGCGGGTAGTGAGCGTGGCGCTGGAGAAGCAGCAGGTGCAGGTGCTCGCCGACCGCATGGGACTGCTGCTCGAGGAGGTGCACCGCAGGTTCGGCACCGCCATCCCGCCCGAACTGGAAGACGTCGACACGAGCCCGCTGCAGATGCCGGTCGACGTCGAATTCCGGGTCGGCACGATGGGTCTGGGCTGGGATGCCGAATCCGAGGCGGTCGTGGTCGAGTTGCTTGCCGTGACCGATGCCGAGGTGGACGAGTCGGTCGTGCTCGACGACACCGAGGAGGGACCCGACGCAGTTCGCGTGTTCCTCACCCCGATTCAGGCCCGCGAGTTCACCACGCGATCCGAGCGGGTCGTGTCCGCGGGCCGCCCGCCGTGCCCGCTGTGCGGCGAGCCGTTGGCGGCGAGTGGGCACATGTGCGTGCGGACGAATGGGTACCGACGCGGCGAGGTGTTCGATGCCGCCGAGGAGTTCGGCGACGACACGTGACCGCGCTACCCGAAGGACCCGACACCGGCACCGGCAGTGAGCTGCTCGCACGCGGCGAACTGCGGGTTATCGGCCGGATCAGCACCGCGAGCAACGTCACGCTGGTCGCCGACGTCACGTCGGGTGACCGGACGCTGCGCTGCGTCTACAAGCCGGTAAAAGGGGAGCGCCCGCTGTGGGACTTCCCGGACGGGACGCTCGCCGGCCGGGAGGTCGCGGCCTACATCGTGTCGCAGTCGCTGGGCTGGGGGGTGATCCCGGAGACGATCCTGCGCGACGGGCCGCTCGGGCCGGGCATGGTGCAGCGCTGGGTGGATTCGGTGGACAACCACACCGAGGACGGCGATCGGCTCGACCTGATCGACATCGTGCCCAGCGGTGTTGTGCCGGAGGGGTTCCGCGAGGTGCTACAGGCCTACGGCGCGAACGGTGAGGAAGTCTCGTTGATTCACGCCGACGATCCTCGGTTGCTGCGGGTGGCGGTGCTCGACGTGTTGATCAACAACGCCGACCGCAAGGGCGGGCATGCGCTCGAGGGCCTCGACGGTCAGGTGTACGGCGTCGACCACGGCATCAGCATGCACGAGGAGCACAAACTCCGGACCGTTCTGTGGGGCTGGGCAGATGAGGCAATCGACGACGGGTTGATGGCCGACGTCCTCGCCCTGAGCCGGGTCGCCTCGGGCGCGGTCGCCGACCGACTGTCCGCGCATATCACCGACGACGAGATCGACGCCTTTTCCGCACGGGTCACCGAATTGTTGGAGCGGCCGGTGATGCCGAGGCCGCGCACGCACCGCCCGATTCCGTGGCCCGCATTCTGACCCAGAAGTGGCCCGCATTCCGACCCAGAAGTGGCCCGCATTCCGACCCTGACGGCGGCTCGCGTTCCGACCCAGGAAAACCGCACTGCCGCGCTTCGCTAGGCTCGTTGCTATGCAGTCCTGGTCCGAGACACCCGTACCCGACGTGCCCGGATCGGGCCCGCCGTTGCGGTTGTTCGATACCGCTGATCGCCGCGTGCGGCCGGTGACGCCGGGCCGGACTGCGACGATGTACGTATGCGGGATCACCCCGTACGACGCCACGCACCTCGGGCACGCCGCCACCTACCTGACCTTCGATCTGGTCAACCGGGTGTGGCGCGACGCCGGCCACGACGTGCACTACGTGCAGAACATCACCGACGTCGACGATCCGCTGTTCGAACGGGCCGAGCGCGACGGCATGGACTGGATGCAGCTCGGTTCGCGCGAGACCGCGCTGTTCCGCGAGGACATGCAGGCGCTGCGCGTCCTGCCGCCGCGGCACTACGTCGGTGCCGTCGAATCGGTGCACGAGGTGGTCGAGTTCGTCGAGAAGCTCGTCGCCGCGCGAGCCGCCTATGTCGTCGACGACGCCGAGTACCCCGACGTGTACTTCCGCGCCGATGCCACCGAACAATTCGGCTACGAGTCCGGTTACGACCGCGCGACCATGGAACGCCTGTTCGCCGAACGCGGCGGTGATCCCGAACGGCCGGGCAAGCGCGACCCGATCGACGCGTTGGTCTGGCGAGCCGCGCGTCCGGGTGAGCCGTCGTGGCCTTCGCCGTTCGGCCGGGGCAGGCCGGGCTGGCATATCGAATGTGCCGCAATCGCGTTGAACCGCATCGGCTCCGGCTTCGACGTGCAGGGCGGCGGCAGCGACCTCATCTATCCGCATCACGAGTACTCCGCCGCGCACGCCGAGGCCGTTGTCGCGGGACGGCGTTTTGCCCGGCACTACGTGCACACCGGCATGATCGGCCTCGACGGCGAGAAGATGTCGAAGAGCCGCGGCAATCTCGTCTTCGTCTCGAAATTGCTTGCACAGCAGGTGGATCCGGGCGCGATCCGGCTCGGTCTGTTCTCCGGGCACTATCGGACCGACCGCCCGTGGACCCCCGATGTGCTCGACGCGGCGCAGGCCCGGTTGCAACGCTGGCGTGCGGCGGCTGCGGTCGAAACGGGGCCGTCCGCCCACGATGCGATCGCGCGACTGCGTCAGCACCTCGCCGACGACCTGGACACCCCCAAGTCGCTCGACGCCATCGACGATTGGGCCTATCGCGCAATCGAATACGGCGGTTCGGACCCGGACGCACCGGGGCAAATCGTTGGTGCGGTCGATGCACTACTCGGGGTGCGGCTGCGCTGACAGTGGATCAGACCGGTCGCTAGCCGGTCAGCCGGACAGGCTTTGCCCGGTCCGCTCTGCCATCGCACGTGCGCGGGTGGTGAATTCGGCGGCCTCGTCGCCGTCGGCTCCGTTGCCTCGCTGCCTCAGCGTTCGTGCGAGTTCGGTCAGCGTCGCCGCCGCGTAGGCGTGCAGTCCGCTTTCAATCTCCAGATCCAGAGCGGTACGGAAGCGGTCGATAGCCGTGCCGAGGTCGCCGCGCGCACGCGCGAGCAGGCCGAGGTCGTGGTCGACCGTGCCGAGAACGCAGATTCCCGTCCCACCGATCGCGATCCGACCGGCGTAGGGAAGCAGTTCAGCTTCGAGTTCGGCAGCGGCCGCCGCCGAACCGTGCGCGGCGATCAGCCGAGCACGCACCGACTGATGGACCAGCCAGACATAGTCCGGTGGGGGCGATGCGCCTGCTGTGCCCTCACCCAGCGCCAGATCGCGCAGGTCTTCGAGCAGGCCGAGCCCGGTCGCCGCCGCGACCTCGGCGAAGTAGCCGGCGGCCTGATCCACCGTTCCGCGCGCGATATGCAGCGATGACGTGATCAGCAGCGGGATAGCGTCCGCGCCCGGCAGACTGGTACGGCCGTGCAATTCTGCAGCACGCTCAATGGCCGCAGCGGCGTCTGTGAACCGGCCGGCAGCGATGCTCCTGGCTGCCTCCCACCACGCGAGGATCACCAGCACCGGGGCGAACTCCAGCCGCCGAGCGATCCGGCCCGCTCGGTCGTAGTCCGCGGCACCGGCGGCGAAATCGCCGGCTTCGACGCGGTCTCGGCCGCGGAATATCAGCGCGCGGGATAGCCCCACCTCGTCGTATCGGGTCTCGGCAATCGAGACGAGTTCCGCCGACGTCTGCAGCCGATCCGCGAGCGTCGCGGGGCGTTCGATGGCTACGTGCCGCAATTCGAGAATCCGGGCGAGGTCCGAAGCAGCGCCATGAGCGCGCGCTAGGTCCACCGCGAGATCGGACAGAGCCACGGCGCGATCGGACTGTTCGGGCCAGTAATAGAGCTCGGCAGCGAGCGCGGCATGCAGGTTGGCGCGCAGCGCGGCCTGCTCGTGCGGGATCGAGTCGACGAGCTTGTCGAACAACGAGATCGCCGCGAAGTCGACCTCCCGGTATTCGCGCCAACTCCAGATTGCGTCCGCACTGACCGTGACGGCCGCCTCGGCAGCATCCACGACGCGGCCGGCGTCCAGCGCGGCCTGCGCGGCGAGGTGCGCATTGCGCCAGGCTTCGCGTTCGTTTCCGCAGCGCTTCTGGACGCGCGCGAGGGCAACACGGAGCCGGTACCCGTTGTCCGACTCCGGGTCCAGTTCATCTGCCGCGACCGCGATTTCGTACATCTGACGTGCCTCGTCGAACGCCGCGCGGCCCTCCGCCGCCTCAGCCGCGACCGTTGCGGCTCGGGCGGCCAGCGTGACGAAATCGGGACCGGCCTCGGAATAGTGATGGGCAACAGCAGAATCTCGTGTAGACGAGTCGGCGACAGGTGCCGCCGCAAGCGCCGCAGCGACGCGCGCGTGCAGCCGACGCCGCTCCTGCACCGGTTGTCCGCTCTCGATCGCCTGGCGTACCAAGGCATGCCGGAACGCTGCGCCCTCGCTGCCTACCGCGACGACGAAGCCGTTGGCGCGGGCACTCTGCGCAGTGTCGGCAACCACGGCCGGCGACAGGTCAGCGGCGGAACCGACGATGGTGTAATCGAACCGGTGGCCGACAATGGCGGCGGTCGCGAGGAATGTTTCGACCCCGGCGGGCAGGGTGCGCAGCCGCGCGCGAACCACGTCGCGCACCCCGTCGGGCACGTCGAGGTCGGCGATGCGGGCCGGGTCGTGCAGGCCGTCACGTTCGGCGAGCGCGGTTACCAGTTCGCCGAGATAGAAGGGATTCCCTGCGGTCTGATCTCGTAGTGCAGCAACAATTTCCGGTGCCGGCACAACCCCGGCGTGACGCTCGCTGAACTCTTCGATGTCGGCATCGCCGAGACCGTCGAGGTGGATTCGCGGGCTCAGCCGGGTAAGGTCCGCGACGAGTGCGGACAGCAATGGCGAGGTGGTCTCGGTATCGCGGGCGATGGCAACCACGACAGCTGGAACGCGGGCAAGCAGCGGTAGCAATGCGCGCAACGTCCGCAAGGTCGGGTCGTCGACCCATTGAATGTCGTCGAGCACGAGCACGCATGGGCCGACTACCTCGGTGAGCACCGAGGAAAGCGCGCGCGCCAGGCGGAAACTCTCGGTGTCCAGGTCGTAGACGCTCGAAGGCGTCGCGCCCGAGGCAAGGTCGGGTAGCAGCGTCGTGAGTACATCCGCGTCACCCGGGCGTGCGCGGACATCGCCCTCGAGGCCGGTCAGGAGGTCGCCGATCGCCAAACTCAACGACCACAGCGTGGGCGCCGACCGAGAGTCGTCCGCGCCGCCCCACCCGGTGCGCAGCCCCCGCGCGCCGGCCGTTGCGGTGAGCGCCGTTGCGAGAGTGGACTTGCCGATGCCCGGTTCACCGGTCAGCAGGATTGCGGAGCCGCGTCCGGCCACCGCCTCGTCCAGCAGCGACTGCAACCGCTCGAGCTCGGCGGCCCGACCGAGGAGGCGCTCGCCTGCGGGTGCAGGAACTGGAACGAACGGCGAAACGTCGAGATCGCTGTCCTGCCGCAGGATTCGATGCTCGAGGCGCTGCAGGTCGCGGCCGGGGTCGATGCCGAGCTCATCGCCGAGCACAGTGCGAGCGCGGGCGAGCGCCGCCAACGAATCTGCCTGGCGCCCCGACCGATACAGAGCCAACGCCAGCAGGCCCCAGACGCTCTCGCGGAGCGGTTCGGCGGCTACGAAGGATTCCAGCTCACCGATCACACGCTCGTGCGCTCCGAGCGCCAGTTCGGCTCGCCAGCCTTCCTCGCGCGCGAGTGCCCGTAACTCACCGAGTCTGGTCGATTCGGCAGCGAGGGTGGGCGCCGCCGCGACATCGGCGTACGCGCCGCCGCGCCAGAGCGCCTCGGCGCGCTCGAGCAGCGATCGGGCTCGGTGCGGATCGTCGTCGAGGCACAGCCGCGCCGCACCGATGAGTTCCTCGAACTCGGTGGCGTCCACGTTCCCCGGATCCAGGTCGAGCAAATAGCCCGGGCGGCGCGTGACGAGAAACTGCTTTCCGCCACCCGCGGGCGCCAGCGCGCGCCGGAGGTTCGCGACATAGGACTGCACGGAGGCGAGCGCCTTTTCCGGCGGGTCCTCGCCCCACAATTCGTCCACGAGTCGGTCCACCGGCACAACCTCGCCCGCCCGGGCGACGAGCAGAGCGAACAGGGTGCGCTGCTTGCCTCCGCCGAGTGCGACTGCGCCACCGGGGCCGGTGGCCTGCACCGGCCCGAGCACGTGGCACTGCATGGCGCTGATGCTAGGGCATCGGACGGCTTCCAAGAGTTTCTCGAGATCGGCTCGAGGTCGGGATCCGAGCATGGTGTTCACCCGGGAAACCGGACCGGACTACCGAGGAGATCGCCATGACAGAGACCGAGATGACACGGGCCGTCGCCACGGCGGGCGAACCGGCCCTGCACGGGACGGGACTGACGGACGTGCGAATGATGCTCGTCGCCCACACGAGCTTCCGACGCGAGATCGGGCTGGCCCCCGCCGCGGTGCGCGCAGTGCGCGACGGCGACCGACGGCGGGCCGGCGTCGTCGCAGACCACGTGCTGCTGTTCACCTCGCTGCTGCACCATCACCACACCATCGAGGACGAGGTGCTGTGGGAGCCGCTGCTGGAGCGGGTTCCGGATCGCCTCGCACCGCTGGTGCACCTGATGGAATCCCAGCACGAGGTGGTCGCGAGCTTGTTGGACCAGGTTCCGGCCGCGACGAATCGGTGGCGAGCCAGCGCGGCGGCGACGGACGGCGCGGAACTCGCGGACCTGCTCACCGTGCTGTCGGCAGCGCTCGTCGAGCACCTCGAGGCCGAGGAGACGCGCCTGCTGCCGATCATGGCGCGACACGTCACCGCCGCCGAGTGGGACCACTTCACCGAACTGGGGATGTCCTCGATTCCGAAGCGCATGACCTTGGTCGGCTTCGGAATGATGCTTTACGAGGGCGACCCGGACGTCATCGCACTCGAATCGGCGAAGCTTTCCGCTCCCGTCCGCGTCGTGTTGCCGCCGCTCGCGCGGCGCTCGTTCCGCCGCTACGCCAGCCGGATTCACGGCACCCCAAGCCCGCTCCCGCGCGCCGGATTCTGACCCCGCAGGGTTCTGGCCCAGCAAAGACGCAACACCCAACCCGATAGGAGAGCACGATGACCACCACGGAAACCAACTACGCCGACCTGGCTGCCGTCCGCACCCGCAACGAGGAGTTGTGGACACGATCGAGCGGGTTGCTCTTCGCCCGCCGGGTCGACGAGTTCATCGAAACCTGGTGCGAGGATGGAATATACGAGGCGGCGTTGCCGGTGCCGGGCCTCGATGCCGTCATCGCCGGCCGCGACGCGCTGCGTGCCGTTTTTGGCGGCCTCACGGCCGCAGTGACGGAGCTCGGCGTGACCGATCTCGTCTTCCATCAGACGGCGGACCCGGACGTTGCCATCATCGAGGAGAAGATGATCGGGAAACTCGCCGATGGGTACACGTACGAGAACCGGCTGGCGATCCGGGTCACGTTCCGCGACGGCAAGATCGCGCACATGCGCGAGTACTACGGTCAGTTCGCGCACGCCGACCTGCTGCGGCACCTCGGCTTCGTCGAATAGAGCTCAACCGCGCGGGGTTTGCGAGTCGCCGACTCGCGAACCCCGCGTCGGTCAGCGCCCCAGGTGTTCCAGCGGAACGTGATTGGCCCAGCCCTCACCCGGCCAGTTGAACCACCCCGACGAGGCGAAGGTGCCCCCGTCGGGGTGCAGTGTCGTTCCGGTGACGTACGAGGACAGCGCGGACGCGAGGAACACCGCGCACCCCGACACGTCCTCGACCCGGCCGACGCGACCCATCGGAATCGCCACCGCACCGCCGACCGGATCCGACATCGGGTCCTCGCCATTGGACAGCCGGGCGAGGTTGGGTGTCGGCACGTAGTCGGGAGCGATGTTGTTGACCCGGATGCCGTCCGGCGCGAGTTCCACCGCGAGGGTGCGGGCGAACTGTTCGACGGCGGCCTTCGCGGCGGAGTACACCGCGAATCCCGGTGCGGCCCGGTGCGCTTCGATGGTGGTGATATTGATGATGCTGCCGCCGCGACCCCCCGTCTGCATCCGCGGTGCTGCTGCCGAGCAGGCATAGAGCACATGGTGCAGGTTGGTGCGCAGCAACGCGTCCCAGCCCTTCGGCGTGGTGTCGAGGAACGGCGCACGGAAGGTCCCACCCACGACGTTCACCAGCGTGTCCAGCCGCCCCCACCTGTCATCGACGGCGGCGAACAAGGCCGCGAGCGCGTCCGGATCGCGGGCATCGCCGTGCTGCACGATCGAGTCGTGGCCAAGCTCGGCGAGCGTCCCCCGCAGGTCGTCGACCGCCGTCGGGTCGAGGTCGATGACCGCAGGGCGAACACCGTTGGCGGCCAGGTCGAGGGCGATCGCCGCGCCGAGACCTCCGGCGCCGCCGGTGATGAGCGCGACGGTCCCGGCCAAGCCGCTGCGCCGCTCGAACCAGCCCGCGGTATCGGTCTGGGTCACCGGATCGATCTCCGTGCTCATGCGAGGTAGGTGGCGCCGAAGGATTCGATGAATTCGAAGGTCGCCGCGGCCGTTGCGGTGCGGTCGGAGACGACCACCCAGGTGACACCGGCGGCTTCGAGCTCGGCGAACGCGTCACGATGCCGGTCCGCATCGACGGTCGGCGCATCGATGCCGTTGCCGCTGTAGGAGTACACGACATCGATGTGGTCGGTACGTCCGGTCGCGGCGGCCTTCTCGCGGAGCTCCGCGATGGCTGCGGCGAGATCGGACACGCCGCCCAGCGACGGCGTTCGTGCCGTTGTACTGAGTTCCGCGCCACCCGACATCGGCATCCAGCCCTGCGCCCGCTCCGCGGCGCGGCGGCGGCTCAACTGCGAGTTGCCGCCGATCCAGATCGGGATCGGATCTTGCACGGGCCGCGGCCGCGCGACCACGTCGCGGGCGTTGAAATGAAGTCCCTGATAGCTGAACGGTTCGCCGCTCCAGTGCATGGGCAGCACGTCGAGCGCTTCGTCGAATAGTGCGTTGCGTTCGGCAAAGTCGACACCGAGTGCGTGAAACTCACTCTTCTGATATCCCGCACCGAGCCCAAGGATCGCGCGTCCACTGGAGAGCTTGTCCAAGGTCGCGGCGGCCTTGGCCAGCAGGAATGGATTGCGATAGGGCGCGACGGCGAGGTAGGTGAGCAGCTTCAGCCGGGTGGTCGCACCGGCCACGTAGCCGAGCGCGACCAGGGGGTCGATCGTCTGGTGCCCGCCGGCGCCGAGCCAGCGTGCTCCCGGTACCGGGTGCTCGCTCAGTGAGAGGGCATCGAACCCGACGCGTTCGGCGGTGATTGCGACTTCGCGCAGGTCGCCCGCGTCCAACAGGTCGCCCTCGGCGCCCGCGGTCTCCGGGTAGTGGTAGATGAACTGCAGCGCCACACTGCACCGCCCTTCAGCTGTCAATTGCTGTCCAGGCGAGAATAGCGCTCTCAATATTGGATAGGAAGGTTCTACTACGCGCCGGGTACGCCGATCTCGATCGCGTCCGCTACCACCCTGGCGGGGAAGACCGCGACCGCGCCGACGTTATCGGCGCAGATGCCGGTGTCGAGCGAGAACGCGTATTGATGCAGCGGACACACCACGACCGCGCCGTCGATCTGGCCGTCGGCCAGTGGCCCGCCGCGGTGTGGGCAGACGGCGGCGGTCGCGCGGAGGGTGCCGTCGGCGAGCAGGAACACCGCCACTTGGCTGCCCGCCACCACATACGTGCGTCCCTCGCCCGGCGTCAGGTCGCCAACCACACCGACCTTCGTCCAGGTCCCGGTCGCCGTGGTCATCGGACCGGCACCTTCGGCAGCGGCAGCAGCGGCAGCGCCGGCTGGAACTGGGCAGGTGAACGCGGCTTGGCCCGCTCCAACCACGGATCGGTGTAGCCGGCAATCGCGGTGTCCATGCGCTCCTCCAGTGCCGCGCAGATCCCGTCCGCGTCGTCGATCAACAGCCGGCGCAGTTCCTCGATACCCACCCGCGGCACGAAGGTGTAGGTGCGCTCGAGCCACTTCCCGTGCTCCCGGTAGTACTGGATGAAGCGCGCGGCAAAGGTGAGGACCTCGTCGGCACCGGTCGCGGTCGCGAACAGATCACCCTTGCGGATATGCGCCCCCGCGGCGCCGCCGACGTAGATCTCCCACTTGTCGTCCCCGATCGCGACGACACCGAAGTCCTTGCACAACGCCTCCGCACAGTTGCGCGGGCATCCGGTTACGGCGAGCTTCAGCTTTGCGGGGGACTCGAGGCCCTGGAACCGTTCCTCGATCGCGATGCCGAGGTTGGTGGAATCACCGAGTCCGAACCGGCAGAACTCTGTTCCCACACAGGTTTTCACGGTCCGGAAGCTCTTGCCGTACGCGTACCCGGACGGCATGTCCAGATCGCCCCACACCTTGGGCAGGTCTTCCTTCTTCACGCCCAACAGGTCGATGCGCTGACCGCCGGTGAGCTTCACCATCGGGATCGCGTACTTGTCGGCCACATCGGCGATGCGGCGCAACTGATCCGGGTTGGTGACGCCACCTTTCATCTGCGGCACCACCGAGAACGTGCCGTCGCGCTGAATATTGGCGTGCACGCGGTCGTTGATGAACAGCGCGCCCGACTCCGGCACCCAGTCCGAGCCCCACACCACCCGCAGCAGCGATGCGAGCGGCATCTTCGCAGTGGCCACCTCGCCCTCGGTGGACAGCTTCGCGAACACCTCCGAGACCGACTTCAGACCGCGTTCGCGCACGACGGCAATCAGTTCCGGCTTGGACATGGGAATGCACGGCACGTACCAGTCCGCGCTGGGATCGACCGCGAGCGCGCCACCCGCCGCGCACGCAACGATGTCGGCGACCAGTCCCTTGCACGATCCACAGCCCTTACCCGCCCGGGTCTTGGCGACGACCTCGGCGACGGTGGACGCACCGGCATGCACACATCCGACGATGTCGCCCTTGCTCACGCCGTTGCAGTTGCACACCTGCGCGTCGTCGGCCAATTCCGCGGCGCCGGTTGCCGCGCTCGGTGTGCCGAGGTCGAACAGCATCGAAATGCGTTCCTCGGGCAGCGGCACCTTCTCGTCGAAGGCTTGCGAGAGGAAACCGACCTTGCTCACGTCGCCGAGCAGTGTGGCGCCGATCAGCTTGTTGTCGCGCACAACGACGCTCTTGTAGGTACCGGTGCGCGGTTCGTAAAACTGGACGAACTCGTCGTCGTCGCGCTCCGGACCCTGCACGCCCATCGCCGCGACATCGACACCGGCCACCTTGAGCTTGGTTGTGAGCCGCGAACCGTGGTACGCCGCGTCGGGATTCGACCCGGTGAGCACGTCGGCGAGGACCACGGCCTGCTCCCACAGCGGAGCGACGAGACCGTACACTTCGCCGCGGTGCTGGCAGCATTCGCCGACGGCGTAGATGGATGCTTCGTCCTCGCAGCGCATCTGGTCGTCGACGACGATGCCGCGCTCGACCACCAGGCCGCCGCGGCGGCCGAACTCGACGTTGGGTCGGATGCCTGCGGTGACCACGACCATGTCGGCGGGTAGCGAGCTTCCGTCGGTGAAGCCGACTCCACTCACTCGGCCGGCGTCGTCGCGCAGCACCGCGGTGGTACGTCGAGCGGTGTGCACGCCGACGCCGAGTGCTTCGATCTTCCTGCGCAGCAGATGCCCGCCGCGCTCGTCGAGCTGCTGGTTCATCAGGTGGCCGGGGGAGTGCACCACGTCGACGTCGAGGCCCTGGGTCCGCAGCCCGTATGCGGCCTCCAGGCCGAGCAGTCCACCGCCGATCACGCACGCGCGGATGTCGTCGCGCGAGTGCGCCATCTGCAGCATGCCGTTGGTGTCGGCGATGGTGCGGAAACCGAACACGCCGCGTCCGAGCCGCCCGTCCGGTTCGCGCAGGCCGTCCATGTTGGGGAAGAACGTGTTCGAACCGGTAGCAATGATCAGCACGTCGTAGTCCACGACGCGGCCGCTCTCGCAGGTGACCTGCTTCGCGAACCGGTCGAGCTGCATCGCGCGGTCACCGGAGTAGAGCGTGACGCCGTGTTCGGTGTACCAGCTCATCGGGTTCAGCATCAGATCGTCGTCGTCGGTGCTCGACTCGCCGGACAGCACGTGCGACAACATGATTCGGTTGTAGTTGCCGTAGGGCTCATCGCCGATCATGGTGATCTCGAAGCGGTCCGGGTCGCGGGTGATGATCTCCTCGACGGTGCGTGCGCCCGCCATTCCGTTGCCGACAACGAGTAAGCGCATCAGATCTCCATCAGGCCGAAGTCGACCACGACCTCACCGGTGCAGCCGGCCGGCGCGGCGATGACGAGTTCGAGTACCACATCGGGATCCACATCCTCGACCACCCGCAGCGGCACGTTCACCGAGGACCGCGCACCCATCGGGAAGATCCGCATCGGTGCGCCGTCGCGCAGCAGGGTGACGACGACGAGTTCGCCCGACGAGTTTCCGCCGCGGAAATACAACGGCTGCGCGATGATCCCGCTCGGCACTGTGTATGAGGTGGATACGTCGATCGGCTGCGGGTCGTCGAGACCGGTGCCCTTGAACGCGAAGACACCCTGGAGGAATCGCGGAGTACTGCCCATGGGCATGACTGTGCTGTTGCGACGTCACGCCGTGACTGCCGCGACGTAACGGCGGAGTCAGGAAGACCTCTCACCCTCGTACGCCGTGTTGTCAGGTCTGGGCGGTGTCGGTGTGATGTAGGTACCGGGCGTCTGACCGGTGGCACCGGCGGAAGGCGTTGCTGGATGCACTCGATTTCCGGTAGCCGACGGCGCGGGAGGGTGCGTCCGGTGACACCGCTTGTGCCGAGTCGCCGCCGACCCCCGACAGCGTCGTCCGGACTACTCATGACGCCGATCCTTCCTGGCGCGCCGGCCGGGACGTCATACCCCGCACGAGTGGCCGGTGCGGGTTTTTCGTCGGCCGCCGCGAGCACCCAAAACAACCTGGCTTGCACGCGCTGCGACGCGACGCGACGCCAGACAACGGAAGCGCAAGGCCCGGAGAACAAAGGGCAAGGGCTACTGGGCCGCGGGCCGTACCGGACTCGACTAGTTAGTACAACTCAACTGGTCCAACCAGTTGACAAGTGAGCCATTCGGTCGGCACCCTTTTCCTGTGCCCATCGGACCCGTTTCGCGCACCGCACTGTCCGACGCGGTGTACGCCCAGCTCGTGGAGGAGATCCTCGCCGGCCGCTTCGTCGCCGACGACGCGCTGCCCGCCGAACGCGATCTCGCCGAGTCCTTCCAGGTCAGCAGGCATGTCGTGCGAGAAGCGTTGAAGCGCCTGCAGCAGAGCGGACTGGTGCAGATCACCCAGGGCGGCGCGACGCGTGTGCTGGATTGGCGGACCAGTGCCGGCCTCGACGTCCTGGTGGACATCGCGCGAATCGCGCCGGTTCATCCCGTGCAGATCCTGCGCGACATGGTTCGGATGCGACGTTCGATCGGCGCCGACGCGGCCCGACTATGCGCCGAAACCGGAACCGACGCCGCGATCGAACGGATCGGCGAACTCGCACGCAGCTACCCGCCACCCGATTCGGATCCGGTTGTGCTGGTCGTTGCCAACCTGCGCTTCTGGACCGCGGTCGTCGACGGCAGCGCGAACATCGCCTACCGGCTCGGCTTGAACACACTCGTCGCCGCGATCGACGCGATCGGACCGGAGACGATCGCCGGACTGCTCGACGAGTACGCCGACGGCGACGCGCTCGTCGTCCTCGCCGGCCATCTCGCACACCGAGACGCGGATCGCGCACACGAGATGGCGACCGACCTGCTCGGTGGTGTAGTCGATCGGCTCGACCGCCTCGTCGCGACGAAATAGGGAGCCCGGCCAGTGTTCGATCTCATCGCGCACGCGATCCCGGTCTTCGTGATCGCCATGCTCATCGAAGGCGTGTCGTTCCGCTTCCTGCGCGACGACGACCAATCCGGCCAATTCCGCGGCTATGACCTGCGCGACTCCTCGACGAGCATCGGCATGGGGCTGGGCAACGTGGTGATCAACATCGGCTGGAAGCTGGTCGTGATCGCCGTGTACTCGGCCGCGTATCTCGTTGCACCGGTGCACTTGTCGGCGACAAACCCGTGGACCTGGATCGCGCTGTTCCTGCTCGACGACTTCGCCTACTACTGGTTCCACCGGCTACATCACACCGTGCGGGTGCTGTGGGGCAGTCACGTCGTGCACCACTCGAGCACCTACTTCAACCTGTCCACGGCGCTGCGGCAAACCTGGACACCGATGACCTCGCTGCCGTTCTGGCTGCCGCTGGCGTTCCTCGGCTTCTCGCCGTGGATGATCCTGCTGCAGCAATCGATCAGCCTGCTCTATCAGTTCTTCGTGCACACCGAGCGGGTCGGGAAGTTCTGGCGGCCCATCGAATTCATCTGGAACACGCCGTCGCATCACCGCGTGCACCACGCGTCCAACCCGGCATACCTGGACCGGAACTATGCCGGCATCCTGATCATCTGGGACCGGATGTTCGGTACCTTCGCCGGCGAGCGCGAACGGCCCGTCTACGGACTGACCAAGAACATCGACACGTTCAATCCCGTGCGCGTCGCCTTCGGTGAATACGCCAACATCTGGCGTGACGTCCGCACCGCGGGCCGCTGGCGGGATCGCTTCGGCCACGTGTTCCGTGGCCCGGGCTGGCAGCCCGCACAACCCGAACCGATCCAGGCAGCACCACAATCGGCTGTGCCGATCAGCTGACGGCCAGCTACGGGTCGAACGAGGGGACTCGACCGTGTGAGGATCATGACCGTGCCGAGTTCACAGATAGAGGTTCGCCGCCAGTACACCGAGGCGGAAGAGACGGCCATCATCGATGCGGTCCACGGCGCGCTCGTCGCCGCATTCCGTATTCCGCCGCAGGACAAGCATGTGCGGCTGGTCGTACACGCGCCGCACCGGTTGTCGTACTCACCGGGCCTGACGAATCCCGATCGGTACACGTTCGTCTCCATCGATTGCTTCACCGGTCGGTCCGTGCAAGCCAAGCGCGATCTCTATCGGGAGATCGTCGGCCGATTCGGGGCGCTCGGCATTCCCGCGAACCACGTCACGATCGTCTTGCGCGAGAGCGCGACCGAGAACTGGGGAATCCGCGGCGGGCAAGCCGCCTGCGATGTCGATCTCGGCTTCGATGTGAACGTCTGACCGAGCCGTCACACGCGTCTCGGCATGAGCAACGGCGCGAGCACGGCCAGCAGCACCGCCGGGATGAGGAAGCTCGCCGCCGCGTGTTCGGTGTAGATCGGTGTCAGCACCAGTGGTGCCAGCGCCGCCCCTGCGAAACGGAACGACTGCACCACCGACACCGCCCCACCGCGGTTCGGGCCGCCGGAGCCGAGCACTGCGGAGTTGACCCCGACCAGCATCAATTGTCCGGGGATACCGGCCGCCGCCCAGGACGCCACGGTGACCGCGAGGAGGCCGGCGGTCCCGGTCGTCGCGATCAGGACCGCACCGGACAGCGACCCGATCAGCACCGCGCGCCGGGGGCCGATCCGGTCGATCGCGGACCCCAATGGCCGCGCCGCGACGATGCCGGTGAGGCCGAAGCAGGTCAGCACCAGGCCGCGACCGGTCGGGCCGAGGCCGAAATCGTCTTGCACCCGGAATGCCACCAGGAAGCTCAGTCCGCCGAGCGCACCCCACGCGAGCAGCGCAACACCGCCCATCCGCAGTACGTCCGGGCGCATCGCCTCCCGCAGTCGTGGCCGCTGCGCCGGGGTATCGGAGCGTGCGGTTTCGGAGCGTTCGGTGTCGGAGCCGTCCGGGCGCATGGACTTCGGCACGCCGACCGCGCACAGCGCAGCGGCGACGACCGCGATCACCACGAACGCCCACCGCCAGTTGACTTCCGCGGCGATACCGCCGACCAGCGGTGCGCTGGTCTGTCCGGCCGCCTGCAACGCGCCGAAGGTGCCGAGCGCGCGGCCGAGCCGGTGCGCCGGGGTCGACGCGGCGAGCGCCGCCATCAGCAACGGCGTGGTGAACGCATTCGCGCAGCCCTGCAGCACGCGACCGGCCTGCAGGACCGCAAATACCGGGGCGAGCGCGCAGGTCAGCGAGGCGACGATGTAGACGAAGTAGGCGATCCGGACAGTGCGGCGGGCGCCCCAGCGTGCGCCGAGGGTGCCGGAGACGAGCAGCAGCGCCGCGAACGGGAACAGGTAGGCAGTGAGCGAGGAGGCCGCGGTCCCGACGCTGACGTCGAAATCGTCGCCCATTTCCACCAACATGGCGCTGACCACGCCGCCGCCGAACGGGCCGAGGAATCCACCGACGTAGAGCGCCGCCCGGCCGAACGGCTTCGTCGAGATCACGGGTTAGGGCCCGAAGTTCCCCGGTCCCCGGCGGCGCAGGTACTTCTCGAACTCGGCTGCGATCGCGTCGCCGTCGATCTTCGCGATGGTCTCCGACATGTCGACCTCGGCGTCACCGCGTTCCTCGAGCGAGCGCACGTACTCGCTGATCTCCTCGTCGTCCGCGGTCATGTCGCTGACTGCGGACTCCCATTCCTCGGCTTGCGTGGGCAGTTCGCCGAGCGGCACCTCGATGTCGAGCACGTCCTCGACCCGGCGCAGCAGCGCAATGGTGGCCTTCGGGTTCGGCGGCTGCGACACGTAGTGCGGGACCGCGGCCCAGAACGAGATCGCGGGCACACCGGCATTGACGCACTGATCCTGCAGCACGCCGGTGATTCCGGTCGGGCCCTCGTAGCGGGTCTGCTCGAGGTTGAACCGCTCGGCCTGCTCCTTGCTGTACGCGGAGCCGGTGACCGGGACGGGGCGGGTGTGCGGCGTGTCGGCGAGCAGCGCACCGAGGATGACCACCGTGGAAACGCCGAGCTGATCGATGAAATCGAGCAGGTCGGAGCAGAAGCTGCGCCAGCGCATATTGGGTTCGATACCGCGCAACAGCACGACGTCGCGGTCACTGCCCGGCGGCGAACACACCGACAGACTCGAAGACGGCCACTGGATCTCGCGGGTGACCCCGTCCACCTGACGCACCGTGGGCCGGTTGACCTGGTAGTCGTAGTAGTCCTCGGAATCGAGGTCCGCGAGCGGTTCGGCGTCCCAGATGAGTTCCAGATGCTCGACTGCCCCGCTGGCGGCATCGCCCGCGTCGTTCCAGCCCTCGAACGCTGCGACCAGGAACGGGTCACGCAGCTTCGGCAGTTCGGGTTCCGGCACTGCCGGAAACTCTGCATCACTCACCACGCCAGCGTAAGCGTTGCGCGGGATGCGGGGCGCCGGACGGGGATCGCGGACCGAGTCACCCGGTCAGCAGCGGTACGACATCGGTGGCGAAGCGGCGCAACTGGTCGATCTCATCGGCGACCGGCCAGACGAACACCCGGCCCGCGCCGGCGGCATGCAAACCAGCGAGGCGTTGCGCCACCCGCTGCGGCGGGCCGAAGGCGACCCGCTCGGCCAGGGCGTCGGCCGGTTGGGCGAGCGCGGGCGCCACGCGTTCACGCAGAATTCGGGCCGCGTCGTCGGCGTCCGCGATGTGGAACCACAACGTGGCTACCGCGAGCGGAACGTCGGCGGGATCGCGGCCCTCGGCGAGGAGCAGGTCGTCCAACCGGTCGCGGCCGGCCGCGATGGTCGCCGTGCTCGAGTGAAAGGCCGAGGCCAGCCACCCGTCGGCGTACCGGGCGACGCGGCGCAGACCGGCCGGCGAGCCCCAACTCCCGATCCAGATCGGCGGGCCGTCGCCGCGCACCGGTTCGGCGCGCGGTTCGGCGTCGACCGTGTAGTACCGACCGGTGAAGTCGCGGCCGCCCAGGATCGCCCTGGTGGCGGCGACCGCCTCGTCGAATCGTGGCCAGCGCTGCTCGAACGGTATCCCGGCGCTGCGGTAGTCCGCCGCCGACGACCCGGGGGCGATCGCGGCGACGAGCCGCCCACCGGAAAGGACATCGATCGAGGTCAGCGTCTTTGCCAGTGCCATCGGGCCGCGCAGTACCGGGTTGCTCACGGTGGTGAACAGCGCCGCGTCCGCGGAGCACGCGACGACTGCGGTCAGTGCGGTCGGCCCGTCCAACCAGGGGGCGGAAAACAGCAGGTGATCGTTGGCAGCGATGGCGTCGAAACCGAGCGCGACAGCGGTTTCGGTGTACTCGACCAGGCGATCGACGTGGAACGCCTGATCGCCGAAGTCGATCTGCGGGAGGTGGACGCCGAAGCGCAACGCGGTCATCCTGTCTCCGACCACTCGGTGCCCCGAGTTTAGTCGGGTCGGATGGGCGTGGGCCGCGGACCGGGAGTGTTCGGGCTAGCCATTACCCTGTTGTCATGCCATTGCCCTTCCACTCCGCCCTGCTCGATGCGCTCTCGAAGCGCGTCCTCATCGGCGACGGCGCGATGGGCACGATGTTGCAGGCCGCGGATCTCACGCTCGACGACTTCCAGGGCCTCGAAGGCTGCAACGAGATCCTCAACGACACCAGGCCCGATGTGCTGCGCGATATCCATCGCGCGTATTTCGAGGCGGGTGCGGACGCGGTGGAGACGAACACCTTCGGCTGCAACCTGCCCAACCTCGCCGACTACGACATTGCCGACCGGATCCGGGAGCTGTCCGAGAAGGGCACCCGGATCGCGCGCGAGGTCGCCGACGAGATGGGTCCCGGCCGCGACGGCATCCCGCGTTTCGTGCTCGGCTCGCTCGGGCCGGGCACCAAGCTGCCGTCGCTGGGCCACGCGCCGTTCGCCGCGCTGCGCGACGCCTACACCGAGGCCGTCCTCGGCATGATCGACGGCGGTGCCGACGCCCTGCTGATCGAAACCTGCCAGGACCTGCTCCAGGTCAAGGCGGCGGTGATCGGCGGGCAGCGGGCGATGCAGCAGCTCGGGCTACGGCTGCCGATCATCGCCCACGTCACAGTGGAAACGACCGGAACCATGCTCGTCGGCAGCGAGATCGGCGCCGCACTCACCGCGCTCGAACCGCTCGGTATCGACATGATCGGGCTCAACTGCGCCACCGGCCCGGCCGAGATGAGCGAGCACCTGCGGCACCTGTCCCGGCACGCGAGCGTCCCGGTCTCGGTCATGCCGAATGCCGGCCTGCCGGTGCTCGGCGCGAACGGCGCCGAATACCCGCTCGGCGCAGCGGAACTCGCCGACGCGCTCAGCGGATTCGTCACCGAGTTCGGGCTTTCCCTGGTCGGTGGCTGCTGCGGCACGACGCCCGAACACATCCGGCAGGTCGCCGAGGCCGTGCACGGTCTCGAAAAGGCGCCGCGCACACCGGTACACGAGCCGGCCGTCGCGAGCATGTACACCGCCGTGCCGTTCGAGCAGGACGCCAGCATCATGATGATCGGCGAACGGACGAACGCCAACGGCTCCAAGGCATTCCGCGATGCGATGCTCGCGCAGGACTGGCAGAAATGCCTCGACATCGCCAAGGACCAGACCCGCGACGGCGCCCACATGCTCGACCTGTGCGTCGATTATGTCGGCCGCGACGGCGCCGTCGACATGGGTGAATTGGCGAGCCGGCTGGCCACGTCGTCGACCCTGCCGATCATGCTGGACTCCACCGAGACCAATGTGCTGCGCACCGGGCTGGAACACCTCGGCGGCCGGTGTGCGGTCAACTCGGTGAACTACGAGGACGGCGCGGGACCCGAGTCGCGGTTCCAGCAGACCATGGCGCTCGTGGCCGAGCACGGTGCCGCTGTGGTCGCGCTGACCATCGACGAAGAGGGGCAGGCCCGCACCGCCGCGAAGAAGGTCGAGATCGCCGAGCGGCTGATCGAGGACATCACCGGCAACTGGGGGCTGCGCGAGAGCGACATCATCATCGACACGCTCACCTTCACCCTGGGCACCGGGCAGGAAGAGTCCCGCCGGGACGGCATCGAGACCATCGAGGCGATCCGGCAGCTGAAGGAACGGCGCCCGGACGTGCAGACCACCCTCGGTCTGTCCAATATTTCCTTCGGCCTCAGTCCCGCGGCGCGCCAGGTGCTCAACTCGGTCTTCATGCACGAGTGCGTGGAAGCCGGCCTCGACACCGCGATCGTGCACGCGTCGAAGATCCTGCCGATGAGCCGGATCCCCGACGAACAGCGCGAGGTGGCACTCGATCTGGTCTATGACCGTCGCAGTGAAGGTTACGACCCGCTCCAGACGCTGATGGCGCTGTTCGAGGGTGTCTCCGCTGCCGACGCGCGCGCCTCGCGGGCCGACGAACTGGCCGCGATGCCGCTGTTCGAACGGCTCGCGCAGCGCATCGTCGACGGTGACCGCAACGGGCTCGACACCGACCTCGAAGAAGCGATGCAGACCACGCCGCCGCTGCAGATCATCAACGAGACGCTGCTGTCCGGCATGAAGACGGTCGGCGAGCTGTTCGGTTCGGGCCAGATGCAGCTGCCGTTCGTGCTGCAGTCCGCCGAGGTGATGAAGGCTGCCGTCGCGTATCTCGAACCGCATATGGAAGCCACCGACGACGACGGCAAGGGCCGGATCGTGCTCGCCACCGTCAAGGGCGACGTGCACGACATCGGTAAGAACCTGGTCGACATCATCTTGAGCAACAACGGCTACGAGGTGGTGAATCTCGGGATCAAGCAACCGATCTCGTCGATTCTCGAAGCCGCGGTCGACAAGCGCGCCGACGTCATCGGAATGTCGGGGCTGCTGGTGAAGTCGACCGTGGTGATGAAGGAGAACCTCGCGGAACTCAACACGAGGGGAGTGGCCGAACAGTTCCCGGTGCTGCTCGGTGGTGCGGCGCTGACGAGGTCCTACGTCGAGAACGACCTGACCGAGGTCTACGAAGGCGACGTCAGCTACGCCCGCGACGCGTTCGAAGGCCTGCGGCTGATGGACACCATCATGACCCGCAAGCGCGGCGGCGGTCTGGACCCGGACTCGCCGGAGGCGATCGCCGGGCGCGAGAAGGCCGCCGAGCGCAAGGCTCGCCACGAACGCAGCAGGCGGATCGCCGAAAAGCGCAAGGCCGAAGAGGTTCCCATCGTGGTGCCCGAGCGTTCCGATGTCGCGGCCGACGTCCCGGTGCCGACGCCGCCGTTCTGGGGCAACCGCATCGTCAAGGGCGTCTCGCTGTCGGACTACGCCGGCCTGCTCGACGAGCGGGCGCTGTTCCTGGGGCAGTGGGGCCTGCGCGGTCAAAAGGGCAGCGACGGTCCGAGCTACGAGGATCTCGTCGAAACCGACGGCCGCCCGCGCCTGCGCTACTGGCTCGACCGGTTGTCCACCGACGGTGTGCTCGCGCACGCCGCGGTGGTGTACGGATACTTCCCGGCGGTATCGCAGGGCGATGACGTCATCGTGCTCACCGAGCCCAAACCCGATGCGACGCAACGCTTCCGGTTCACCTTCCCGCGCCAGCAGCGCGACCGGTTCCTGTGCATCGCCGACTTCATCCGGTCCTGGGACGATGCTCGCGAGTCGGGCCGGGTCGACGTGCTGCCGTTCCAGCTGGTGACGATGGGGCAGCCGATTGCCGATTTCGCCAACGAACTGTTCGCCGCGAACAACTACCGCGACTACCTCGAGGTGCACGGCATCGGTGTGCAGCTCACCGAGGCGCTCGCCGAGTACTGGCATCGCCGGGTCCGCGAGGAACTGACGGTCGAGGGCCACGCGGTCGCCGACGACGATCCGGCCGATGTGCAGGAGTATTTCAAGCTCGGCTACCGGGGTGCGCGGTACTCGTTCGGCTACGGCGCCTGCCCGGACCTCGACGACCGGGCCAAGCTCGTCGAGCTACTCGAGGCCGAACGGATCGGCGTCCGCTTGTCGGAGGAGCTGCAACTGCACCCGGAGCAATCGACGGATGCGTTCGTGCTGCTGCACCCGGAAGCGAAATACTTCAACGCATGACGCGCCCGTCGATCGAACTCGAGTACCCGGTCCTGGACTGCCCGGATCCGATCGGTCTGGCCCGTTTCTACTCCGCCGTGCTCGGATGGGAGATCGTCCGAGCGGACGAAGACTGGGTCGTCGCGAAGAGTGCCGCCGGGCATGCGTTGGCGTTCCAGCTCGCGCCGTACTTCACACCGCTCGACTGGCCGGCCGAAGGTGTGCATACGCACCTCGATTTCGAGGTCACCGACATGGACGCCGCCCAGGCCTGGGTGGTGGAACTCGGCGCCGAGGTCGTCGACGATTCCGCCGAGCACCCCGGTTTCCGGGTGTTCCGCGATCCGGCCGGGCACTTCTTTTGCCTCTGTTTCCGGACCGAGTCCGAACATCCCGCAGGGTCCGCGTGAGCACTCACCTGGCCGCCGTGCTGTGGGATATGGACGGCACATTGCTCGACTCGGAAGTGCTCTGGGACGACGCCGTCTACGACCTGTCCGAGCGGCTCGGCCGTCGGCTCACCCCCGCGGTCCGGGAAACCACCCTCGGCAACTCCATGTACGGGGCGCTGAGCAAGGTTTTCGCCTACTGCGATGTGGACCCGACACCGGACGCGTTCGAGGAATCCGCGCAGTGGCTACGCACCCGGGTGGGGGAGATGTTCGACGCCGGCCTGCCGTGGCGTGCCGGTGCGAAGGATCTCCTGCGGGCCGTGCGTGCCGCCGGTCTGCGCGCCGCTCTGGTGACGAACACCGAACGGGTGCTCACCGAGAAGGCGCTCAACACGCTGGGCCGCGAGTATTTCGACGCCGTCGTGTGTGGGGACGAGGTCAGGGCGGGCAAGCCCGAGCCGGAGCCCTACGAGCGTGCCGCGGAACTGCTCGGTCTCGATCCGGGGCGCTGCCTGGCCGTCGAGGACTCGCCGACCGGGACCCATGCGGCCGAAACCGCGGGCTGCGCCGTACTGGTGGTTCCGTCCACGGTGGCGGTGGTGCCGCGCCCTGGCGTGGTGCTGCGCGAGTCGTTGGTCGGACTCGATGTCGCCGGTCTGCGTCGCGTGTACGCCGACGCGATGGGCTGACCCGACTCACTCGAACTCCGCGAGGATCTCGCCGCCGAGCACGCGGTCGCTGTTGGTGCGCGCGTCCGCCACAAGCCCTGCGTTCGCCCCGTCCACCTCCGCCGCGTAGACCCGGGCGGCCTCCGCAGAGCGGCCACCGGCGATATGCCGCGCGGTCAGCCGGGCGAGTCGCTCGTCGGTGCTGCTGTCGAGATACCAGAGTTCGGTGAGCAGCGCGCGGATGCGCGACCACGGCGCGGTATCGAGCCCGAGGTAGTTGCCTTCGACGACGATCAATCCAAGCCCGGCCAGCAATGCGTGCGATCCTGCGACCGGCTCGTCGAGGGCGCGGTCGAAGTCGGGCACATATACCGGCGGGTCGCCCGGGCGCAACGCCGCAACGCGTTGCACCGCGACGACGAATCCCGCCGCGTCGAACGTGTCCGGCGCCCCCTTGCGCGCGCGTCGGCCGAGCCGCTCCAACACCGCGTTGGCCAGGTGGAAGCCGTCCATCGGCAGCACTCCGACCCGTTCGGCGCCGAAGGACCGCACGATCGCGGCGGTCAGCGTCGTTTTTCCGGTGCCGGGCGGCCCGGTGATCCCGAGCAGGTGCGGTTGTCCCCGCGCGGCACCGGCGTCGATCCAGTGCTGCACCTGCGCGCGCATGACCCCAGCCACCACGACACCGACCCTAGGACGGCGCCCGCTCATGGGCGCGCGCCGCACACCGGCGGGCTTGGGCGGATTTTCGGATGCGCAGCCGACCTGAGACAATGGCTCCTCGTGAAAACCTTCGAGTCCCTGTTCGCCGAGCTCCAGGACCGTGCCGTCACCCGCCCCGCGGGCTCGGGCACCGTGGCCGCATTGGACGCCGGCGTGCATACCCAGGGCAAGAAGGTGCTCGAGGAGGCCGGCGAGGTATGGCTCGCCGCCGAGCACGAGAGCGACGAATCCCTCGCCGAGGAAATCTCCCAGCTGCTGTACTGGGTCCAGGTGCTGATGGTCGGTCGAGGCCTGAGCCTCGAAGACGTCTACCGACATTTGTAGACGGCCGTATCGACACCGCCGTGTAGACGGCCGTTTCGACACCGTCGCGACCAGGTCGCGCCCATGGTGACCGACCACTTCGAAAGGACCGATTTCATGCTCCGCGTCGCGGTGCCCAACAAAGGCTCGCTCTCCGAGTCCGCCGCCCACATCCTCGACGAGGCCGGCTATCGCCGCCGCACCGACTCCCGCGACCTCACCGTGCTCGACCCCGTCAACCAGGTCGAGTTTTTCTTTCTGCGGCCCAAGGACATCGCGATCTATGTCGGGTCGGGCGAGCTCGATCTCGGCATCACCGGTCGCGACCTTGCCCTGGACTCCGGCGCGCCGGTGCAGGAACGGCTCGCGCTCGGCTTCGGCCGGTCCAGCTTTCGCTACGCGGCGCCCGCAGGCCGGGACTGGCGGGTCGAGGATCTCTCCGACAAGCGGATCGCGACCTCGTACCCGAACCTCGTGCTGGCCGACTTGAAGTCCCGCGGCCTCCAAGCCGAAGTGATTCGGCTCGACGGCGCCGTAGAAATCTCGATCCAGCTCGGCGTCGCCGACGCCATCGCCGATGTCGTCGGCTCGGGGCGAACGCTTCGCCAGCACGATCTCATCGCATTCGGCGACTCGCTGTGCGACTCCGAGGGAGTGCTCATCGAGGCGAACGGCGCCGACCCGCAGGACCGGTCGCGCAATCAGCTCGTCGCCCGGATCCAGGGTGTGGTCTTCGCGCAGCAGTACCTGATGCTCGATTACGACTGCCCGCGCGCGCTGCTCGACGAGGCGGTGCGGATCACGCCCGGGCTGGAGTCGCCGACCGTTTCGCCGCTCGCCGACGAGAACTGGGTCGCGGTGCGTGCGATGGTGCCCCGCAAGGCGCACAACGGCGTCATGGATCAGCTCGTGGAGATGGGTGCGAAGGCGATTCTCGCCTCCGACATCCGTTCCTGCCGGTTCTGACCGACCCGGTACTCCTCGGATACACCGGCGGACTACTCCTCGGTGTCCGGCCAGCCCGGATATGCCGGGACGCTGCCGCCGAAGGCGGGACAGATCGCCCGATAGTCGCACCACGAACACAGCCGGCTCGGGTTCGGACGGAAGTCGCCGGTCGCGCCGGCCGCCCGGATCGCCCGCCACATCGCCGAGAGCGTGCGTTCGAACCGGAACAACTCGTCGGCGTCGGGCCCGTAGGTCAGGATTTCGGCGCCGGCGAGGTAGAGCAGCCGTAGCTGCTTGGCCAACACGCCCCGGGTGCGCAGAATGATCAGCGCATAGAACTTCATCTGGAACAACGCGCTCTGCTCGCGCATCACCGCCGGCACTCGTCCGGTCTTGTAGTCGACCACGCGGAGTGCACCGTCGGGCGCGATGTCGATCCGGTCGATGAACCCGCGCAGCAGCACCCCGTCGTCGAGTTCGACCTCGACCCGGGATTCGCACGCGGACGGCTCGAACGCGGACGGGTCCTCGAGTTGGAAGTAGCCCCGGACCAACGAACGCGCCCCGGCGAGCAACGCCGTGCGCTCCGGCTCGTCGAAGGCCCCGTCGAGGCCGGGGCGTTCCTCGACGAGGCGGTCCCAGGCAGGATCGACGAGTTCGCTCGCCCGATCCGGCGAGCGCTGCGCCGCGGGCAGGTCGTACAGGGCCTCGAGCGCGGCGTGCACCACGTTCCCGCGGGTGGCCGCCGGTGAGGGCGCCTCCGGAATACGGTCGATCGCGCGCAGCCGGTACTTGAGCGGGCATTGCCGAAAGTCGGCTGCGCGCGATGGTGAGAGTGCGAGCCGGCTCCGCTCGGCGGTTTCGCCGGCCGAGCTTGCCTCGAGGTTGTCACCGGCGAGATCGAGGTCGCCCGGTGCCGCAAGTGTCATACCTGGAAGGCTAGGCCCCGGTGCCGACACGTCGAGGAGCCCACGCCGAGCGGCGGGACGCGGACGCGATGCGCCGAACACCGAAACAGTTCCACCCGAGCAAGGGAGCAGTGACGTCGATGACGGCCAACCGGACCGGACCTTTCCAGGTCGGTGATCGGGTCCAACTGACCGACACCAAGGGCCGCAAGTACACCGTCGTCCTCGAACCGGGCAAGGAATTCCACACCCACCGCGGCGGCATCCTGCACGACGACCTGATCGGGTCGGACGAGGGCACCATCGTGACGTCGACGAACAGCACCCCCTACCTTGCGCTGCGCCCGTTGCTGATCGACTTCGTGTTGTCCATGCCGCGCGGTGCGGCGGTGATCTATCCCAAGGACTCGGCGCAGATCGTGCAGGAGGGGGACATTTTCCCCGGGGCACGGGTGCTCGAAGCCGGCGCGGGTTCGGGTGCGCTGACATGTTCGTTGCTGCGCGCAGTCGGGGAGCACGGGCAGGTGATCTCCTACGAGATCCGCGACGATCATGCCGAGCACGCGGTGCGCAATGTGGAGACGTTCTTCGGCGGACGTCCGGACAACTGGCAGCTCACCATCGGCGATGTCGCCGACTACGACGGTGAGCGGGTCGACCGGATCATCCTGGACATGCTTGCGCCATGGGATGCGCTGCCGACGGTGGCGAAGAACCTGGTGCCGGGTGGGGTGTTGATGGTCTATGTCGCCACCGTGACCCAGTTGTCGAAGGTGGTCGAGGCGCTGCGCGAACAGGAATGCTGGACGGAACCGCGCGCCTGGGAATCGATGGTTCGCGGCTGGCATGTTGTCGGTCTCGCGGTCCGGCCCGAGCATCGGATGCAGGGGCACACCGCGTTTCTGGTCAGCGCGCGACGATTGGCGGAGGGCACCGTGACGCTGCGGCCGCAGCGCCGGCCCTCCAAAGGCTGAGCTGGAAAAAGGGCCGAACCGGGGCCTCGAACGAGCACGTGCCGCCGCGATTACTGCGACGGCACGTGCCGAGAATCTCGAATGCGTGTTAAACGCAGGGCGACTGCCCCATGGCGAACAGTTGGCACGCGCTGGCATCGCTGATCTTCCAGGTGCCGTCCACGTTCTGCCAGGTCATCGGGACCGGCATCGCGCCGTTCGGCGAGACGATCTGCACCTGCGCGGTCGCGGTATCGCCGTTGACGGTGGCCTCGCCAACCGCGAAGGTGAGCTTTCCGTAGTTCGCGAGGGCGGCCGTCACGGCCTCGATGTTGGCGGTCCGCGCTTCGCCGTTGACCACGACAGCGGTCTTCTCCGTGGTGGGCTTGGCCGGGTCCAGGAGGATGTCCAGCGTGCTCTGCAGCTCGGCGGAATCCGGCGCGCCGGCAGCGGCAGCCGAGGTCTCCGCAGCCGATGCGGTCGCCGAGGCGCTTGTCGCCGCGCTGTCGCTGCTCTCGTCGTCGGAGCCGCAGGCGGTCAGGCCGATGGCGATAACGAGCGCGCTCGCCGCGACAACGCCGCGCTGGATGAACCTCGAACGAACGAACACAGTTCGACCTTCCGGTACGGTCTCGAAACACCGAGACACCAATGAGTAAGGGCAGGCTAACACGCGGCTGTTAACACGCCGTAGGGGCAGGCACGATGTCTCGGAAACGGCGTTGGAAGGCAAGAATTCATCCATGCCGGTAGCGTTAGTAGACCGGGACTGGGAGGAGTCGCATATGAGCCCCATCGAGAGTTCGGATTCCGCAGCTTGGCGTGAGCTTGAAGCTGTGCGTGCCGAAGCGGCTGCACTCCGCAGGCAACTCGCCGATTCACCGGATCGGAGTCGTGAACTGGAATCGCGGATCGATTCCTTGACCATCCGAAACACGAAGTTGATGGACACGCTCAAGGACGCGCGTCAGCAACTCGTCGCATTGCGCGAAGAGGTCGACCGCCTCGGTCAACCGCCGAGCGGATACGGCGTACTGCTGTCGGTGTACGACGACGAGACCGTCGACGTATTCACCTCGGGCCGCAAGATGCGGCTGAACTGCTCGCCCAATATCGACACCGACACGCTTCGGCAGGGCCAGACGGTCCGGCTGAATGAAGCGCTGACGATCGTCGAAGCGGGCTCCTTCGAGCGCGTGGGCGAGATCTGCTCGCTGCGTGAGGTTCTCGACGGCCATCGCGCACTCGTCGTTGGACATGCCGACGAGGAACGGGTGGTGTGGCTCGCCGATCCGCTCGCCCTGGTCGCGGAATCGGACGACGTCGCCGACCCCGATTCGCCGACCCGGAAGCTGCGCCCCGGTGATTCGCTGCTGGTGGACACCAAAGCCGGCTATGCGTTCGAGCGCATCCCCAAGGCCGAGGTCGAGGATCTCGTGCTCGAAGAGGTTCCCGATGTCGGCTACGAGGACATCGGTGGTCTCGGGCGCCAGATCGAGCAGATCCGCGACGCAGTGGAACTGCCGTTCCTGCACAAGGACCTGTTCCGCGAGTACTCGCTGCGCCCCCCGAAGGGCGTGCTGCTCTACGGCCCGCCCGGCTGCGGCAAGACGCTGATCGCCAAGGCGGTGGCGAACTCGCTGGCCAAGAAGATGGCCGAAGCCCGCGGCGAGGATGCCAAGGAAGCGAAGTCCTACTTCCTCAACATCAAGGGTCCCGAGCTGCTGAACAAGTTCGTCGGCGAGACGGAACGCCATATCCGGATCATCTTCCAGCGGGCCCGCGAGAAGGCTTCCGAGGGAACGCCGGTGATTGTGTTCTTCGACGAGATGGACTCGATCTTCCGCACCCGCGGTTCGGGGGTCTCCTCGGATGTGGAGACCACCGTCGTGCCGCAGTTGCTTTCCGAGATCGACGGCGTCGAGGGGCTCGAGAATGTCATCGTGATCGGTGCGTCCAACCGCGAGGACATGATCGACCCCGCGATTCTGCGCCCCGGCCGCCTCGACGTGAAGATCAAGATCGAGCGGCCCGACGCGGAATCGGCGCAGGACATTTTCTCGAAGTACCTGACGCCCACGCTGCCGCTGCACGAGGAGGATCTCACCGAGTTCGGCGGCGACCGGCCCGCCTGCATCAAGACGATGATCGAACGCGTCGTCGATCGGATGTATGCCGAGAGCGAGGACAACCGCTTCCTCGAGGTCACCTACGCCAACGGCGACAAGGAAGTCCTGTACTTCAAGGACTTCAACTCGGGCGCGATGATCCAGAACATCGTGGACCGGTCCAAGAAGTACGCCATCAAGGCCGTACTCGAGACCGCGTCGCCGGGCCTGCGAATCCAGCATCTGTACGACTCGATCGTGGACGAGTTCTCGGAGAACGAGGACCTGCCCAATACGACGAATCCCGATGACTGGGCACGGATCTCGGGCAAGAAGGGTGAGCGGATCGTGTACATCCGCACCCTCGTCACCGGCAAGAACGCCAGTGCGAGCCGCGCGATCGACACGGAGTCGAACACCGGTCAGTACCTGTAGTCCGATCTGCCGAACGGGTCCCCACCAGCTCGAGGTGGAGACCCGTTCGTCGCGTTCACGCCTGCGGGGGAGTGCCGATCACGGCCGTGGATACCACCGTTCCAGGTAACGGTCCCTGGCAGCGAGGGTGTCGGCCATTTCCTCGACCAAGGGATCGAAGAAGCGGTCCCGGTACTGCGGGTCGGTGCTCGAGCTGACGGTGAAGTACATCGTGCTGAACGCTGCCACGATCATCGACATGTGAATCAGCGCCTGCGACACCGGAACTCGCACGCCGAACCAGGTGCCCTGCTGGGGTGGGCTACCGGTCCACAGCTCGATCACCTCCGGCGGCAGCGCGATCAGCCCCAGCCCGAGGAAGAACAAGAAGATCACGACGGCGAAGACCGCGATCTGCAGGAACTGGGCCAGGAACATCACGATCAGGACGTTGACCACCTCCGCCCGCGAAAGCGGCCGATCGGCGGCACCGCGCTGGGCACGGATACCGGCCAGCTCGTCGCGCAGCGTCGCGAGCAGGAACACCGCCGAGATCGACAGCAGGAACAGAATCGTCTGCCACAGCCGCGCCCGCGGAATGCGCGCGGACAGCTGCCACAGTTCACCGGTGAAGAACACCAGCACGATCAGCACGACCAGGGGCAGCGCACGGGCGGCCAGGGTGCCGACTGCGGTGACCTGACGTACCGCCGACGCCGCCGCCCACGTCAGAATCGAACCGGCACCCAGATACGTCAGCCCTACGGTGACAGCGACGAGGACCAGGTTCAGCGCGGCGTCGGTGAGGAAATGTGCGTCCGGCACCACGTCGTCCTGCAGAAACGGGATGACGAACACGACGGCGAGGATGACGGCGACGGAGAGTGCGCGACCGACGGCGGGACGCGACCTGGCGATCAGCCGATGCACCAGCCAGGCCGCGGTGGGCGGAACGACGATCACCGTCACGACGAATCCCGCATAAAGCGCGATGACGAACGGGTCGATCGTGGACTCGCCGTATTCGGTATCGGTGGTGTCGGGCAGCAGCAGGCCGATCAGGGTGATGACGCCGACGGCGACGACAGCGACGACCATCGGCGCGGACCGCTCGAGCAGTCGATGCGAGCGGTCGGCGCGCGACAGCACCAACGGCAGCCCATGTGAAAGAAACAGCCGGTTCTCCGCGGCGCGGTCCGCACCGCCGGCAGCGGTTCCGCCGATCTCGGGCACGACACAGTTTCACATCTCGTTTTGCCCGGTGTCGCGGGATCGGCGTGGGTATGTTCGCGAGTGCGAGTCGATCACGCCGACTCGAGGGCGAATGGGTCGTCGACGCAAGGGAGAGTGGGATGCCGCTTCCGCAAGCGCTGGGCCGGTTCAACAAGCACGCCACGAACAAGGTGGTCGGCGTAGTCGCCGGGCACCTGCCGGGGATGGCGATGGTGTTGCATCGCGGGCGCAGGTCCGGCACCGAGTACCGCACGCCGGTCAACGTCTTCGGTGGCGCCGAGCGGTATCGGTTCGCGCTGACCTACGGCAAGGACACCGATTGGGTGCGCAACGTGCTTGCCGCAGGCGAGTGCGTGGTGGAGACGCGCGGTCACACCGTCGAGCTCGATGATCCGTGGATCGGTCACGATCCGAAGGTGGCGTGGGCGCCGCCGGTTGTCCGTTCGCTGCTGCGCACGCTCGGCGTGGAGTACTACCTGCAGTGCCGGGTCCGGCACCGCTGACCGAACGGCGCCGCGGCGCAATCGCGTCCAGTCCGCGTCAACGCCGTTGATTCGCATAGTCTCGTGGCATGCAGCGCATCATCGGTATCGAGGTCGAGTACGGCATTTCGTCGCCGACCGAAGCGTCGGCGAACCCGATCCTCACCTCGACGCAGGCCGTGCTCGCCTACGCCGCTGCGGAAGGCGTGCCGCGGGCGCGGCGTACCCGCTGGGACTATGAGGTCGAGTCGCCGCTGCGCGACGCGCGCGGATTCGATCTGAGCCGGCTCAACGGACCCGCGCCGGTGATCGACGCCGACGAGGTCGGTGCGGCGAACATGATCCTGACCAACGGCGCCCGCCTCTACGTCGATCACGCCCACCCCGAATATTCCGCGCCCGAGGTGACCGATCCGCTCGATGCGGTGATCTGGGACAAGGCCGGCGAACGCGTGATGGAAGCCGCGGCTCGGCACGCCAGGTCGGTGCCGGGCACGCCGCCGCTGCAGCTGTACAAGAACAACGTCGACGGCAAGGGCGCCTCGTACGGCACGCACGAGAACTACCTCATGGCGCGCGAGACGCCATTCAACTCGATCATCGTCGGACTCTCGCCGTTCTTCGCCTCGCGGCAGGTGATTTGTGGGTCGGGCCGGGTCGGCATCGGCCAGTCCGGTGACACCGCAGGCTTCCAGCTTTCCCAGCGCTCGGACTACATCGAGGTAGAGGTCGGGCTGGAGACCACCCTCAAACGCGGCATCATCAACACCCGCGACGAGCCGCACGCCGACGCGGACAAGTACCGCCGGCTGCACGTCATCATCGGCGACGCGAACCTCGCCGAAATGTCGACCTACCTCAAGGTCGGCACGACTGCGCTCGTGCTCGACGTTATCGAGGCCGGTGTCGATCTTTCCGATCTGCAGCTCGCCCGTCCGGTCACCGCGGTCCACACGATCAGCCATGATCCGACGCTGCGGGCAACGGTCGCCCTCTCCGATGGCCGCGAGATGACCGGTCTGGCGATCCAGCGTGCCTACCACGACCGGGTGGCGAAGTTCCTCCAGGAACGCGGCGAGGAGGACGAACGCGCCACCGACGTCATGGAGAAGTGGGCGATGGTGCTCGATCTGCTCGAGCGCGACCCGATGGACTGCGCCGAGTTGCTCGACTGGCCCGCGAAACTGCGGCTGCTCGAGGGATACCGCACCAGGGAGGGCCTCGGCTGGGCGGCGCCGAAGCTGCACATGCTCGACCTGCAGTATTCGGATGTGCGCCTGGACAAGGGCATCTACAACCGGCTCGTGGCACGCGGATCGATGCAGCGCCTCGTGACCGAACAGCAGGTGATGTCCGCGATGACGAATCCGCCACCCCTGACCCGCGCCTACTTCCGCGGCGAATGTCTTCGCCGGTTCGGCGCCGACATCGCGGCCGCCAGCTGGGACTCGGTGATCTTCGATCTCGGTGGCGACTCGCTGGTCCGCATCCCCACCCTGGAACCGCTGCGCGGGACAAAGGCGCATGTCGGCAAGCTGCTCGACTCGGTGGACACCGCCGCGCAGTTGGTCGATCAGCTCACGACGTAGCAGCGCCCAACGTATGGCGGGCAATTCGTGCGTGGACGACGCACGATGACGGTATCGATCGGTAGGGTTAAGGTTCGAGCACGAGTGGCGACTCGCCTACTCGCGCACTGCACGCACACGAGGAGGTCGCCGGCTATGGCGCAAGAGCAGACCAAGCGCACGGGTGGCGGTGGCGAGGACGACGGTCCCGAGGGCGATGGCGCCGCCGGTCAGGAACGTCGGGAAAAGCTCGCCGAGGAAACAGACGACCTGCTCGACGAGATCGACGATGTGCTGGAAGAAAACGCGGAGGACTTCGTCCGTGCCTATGTGCAGAAAGGTGGCCAGTGACACCTGAGGGTGCCTCGCGACTCCGGCTGGGGTCCGATATCTCGTCCTTTTCCGAACACCTCCGCGCACATGCGCCCGAACTGCTGCCGGGTCACCGGAAGGATCTACCTGTCGACGCGCACGGCGACATCGCTCCGCACGGCACCACGATCGTCGCGCTGACGTTCGCCGGCGGCGTCCTGATCGCGGGTGACCGCCGCGCGACGATGGGCAATCTGATCGCGAGCCGCGACGTCGACAAGGTGTACATCACCGACGAGTACTCGGCTGCCGGCATCGCGGGCACCGCGGGTATCGCCATCGAACTGGTCCGACTGTTCGCGGTCGAACTCGAGCACTACGAGAAAATCGAAGGCGTACCGCTTACGTTCGACGGCAAGGCGAGCCGGCTCTCGTCGATGGTGCGCAACAACCTGCCCATCGCGATGCAGGGCCTTGCCGTCGTCCCGATGCTGGTCGGGTTCGACCTCAACGCAGCGGATCCCGCACGTGGGGGCCGAATCGTCTCCTACGACGTGGTCGGCGGCCGATCCGAGGAACGGGCCGGCTACCACGCAGTGGGTTCGGGCTCACTGTTCGCCAAGTCGGCGCTGAAGAAGATGTATCGCAGCGGAATCGACGCCGACGAGGCGCTGCGGTTCGCTGTCGAGTCGCTCTATGACGCTGCCGACGACGATTCCGCAACCGGCGGACCCGATTTGGGGCGGCGGATCTACCCGACCGCCGTCCTCATCACCGCCGAAGGCGCCGAGCAGGTTACCGCGGAGCGCGCCGAGGAGGTGGCCCGCGCCGTCGTCGCCGACCGCGCCCGACAGGAGAGTGAGCCGCGATGACACTGCCGTACTACGCGTCCGCGGAGCAGATCCTGCGGGACAAGACCGAACTGGCGCGCAAGGGCATCGCGCGGGGACGCAGCGTCGTCGTGCTCACTTACGACAAGGGCGTGGTGTTCGTCGCGGAGAACCCGTCGACGGCGCTGCACAAGGTCAGTGAGCTCTACGACCGCATCGGGTTCGCCGCGGTCGGCAAGTACAACGAGTTCGAAAATCTGCGCCGTGGCGGCATCGTGCAGGCGGATCTGCGCGGGTACTCCTACGACCGGCGCGACGTCACCGCACGGTCGCTGGCAAATGCCTACGCGCAGACCCTGGGCACAATCTTCTCCGACCAGCTCAAGCCCTACGAAGTGGAGATCTGTGTCGCGGAAGTGGGGTATCCGGACAGCCCGAAGCCGCCGCAGCTCTACCGGATCACCTACGACGGTTCGATCGTGGACGAGCACGGCTATGTCGTGATGGGCGGCACGACCGAGCCGATCACGACCGCGCTGAAGGACTCGTACCAGCCCGGTCTCGAACTCGGCGCCGCCGTTGCGGTGGCGGTCGAGGCGCTGCAGTCCGGGACCGCAGACCCGGCAGGCGCGGAGAAGGACAAGCGCGTCCTCGATGTCTCCGCGCTCGAGGTCGCGGTGCTCGACGAGACCAGGCCGCGCCGCGCGTTCCGTCGCGTCACCGGAAGCACGCTCGAAGAGCTGGTGACGACCAAGCGCAAGGGCGGTCGCAAGGCCGCCGCCGCCGAGGCGACACCGGACAAATCCGAAAGCTGACCGCGGCGGTCGATCTCCATCATCCGACCGGGCGCGTCGCGTGCGTGTACCGCCGCCACGCGCCCGGTCGCTGTAGTGTCGAAGAGTGCAGCGACGAATATTGGGTCTCGAAACCGAGTTCGGTGTCACGTGCACCTTTCACGGACATCGACGGCTGAGCCCGGACGAGGTCGCGCGGTATCTGTTCCGCCGAGTGGTGTCCTGGGGCCGCAGTTCCAATGTCTTTCTGCGTAACGGCGCACGGCTCTACCTCGACGTCGGATCCCATCCCGAATACGCGACCGCCGAGTGCGACAGCCTCGTTCAGCTCGTCACCCATGACCGGGCCGGCGAACGAGTGCTCGAAGAGTTGCTCATCGACGCCGAGCAGCGGCTCGCCGAAGAAGGCATCGGCGGCGACATCTACCTTTTCAAGAACAACACCGACTCCGCAGGCAACTCCTACGGCTGCCACGAGAATTTCCTCGTCGTGCGCGCCGGTGAGTTCTCCCGGATCTCCGACGTGCTGCTGCCGTTCTTGGTCACCCGGCAGTTGATCTGCGGCGCGGGCAAGGTGCTGCAGACACCGAAGGCTGCGACGTTCTGCCTTTCCCAGCGTGCCGAGCACATCTGGGAGGGCGTCTCCTCGGCCACCACCCGGTCGCGACCGATCATCAATACCCGTGACGAGCCGCATGCCGACGCCGAGAAGTACCGCCGCCTGCACGTCATTGTCGGCGACTCGAACATGGCAGAGCCGACCACGATGCTGAAGGTCGGCACCGCTGCGCTGGTCCTCGAGATGATCGAAGCCGGCGTGTCGTTCCGCGATTTCGCGCTCGACAACCCGATCCGTGCCATCCGCGAGGTAAGCCACGATCTCACCGGCCGCCGCCCGGTGCGGCTCGCCGGTGGCCGACAGGCCAGCGCACTCGACATCCAGCGCGAGTACTTTGCGCGCGCCGTCGAGCATGTCCGCAACCGTGAGTCCGATCCCCAAATCGATCAGGTGATCGACCTGTGGGGTCGCACCCTCGATGCCGTCGAGGCACAGGACTTCGCGAAGGTGGACACCGAGATCGACTGGGTGATCAAGCGCAAGCTGTTCCAGCGCTACCAGGATCGCTACAACATGGAGATGTCCGACCCGAAGATCGCACAACTCGACCTCGCCTACCACGACATCAAGCGTGGCCGCGGTGTGTTCGATCTGTTGCAGCGCAAGGGACTTGCGAAACGCATCACCGAGGACGACGCGGTGGACGAGGCCGTGGACACCCCGCCGCAGACGACGCGTGCCAAGCTGCGTGGCGAGTTCATCGCCGCCGCGCAGGAGGCCGGCCGTGACTTCACCGTCGACTGGGTACACCTCAAGCTCAACGATCAGGCGCAACGCACCGTGCTCTGCAAGGACCCGTTCCGGTCCGTTGATGAGCGGGTGGAACGTCTGATCGCGTCGATGTAGCCGACCGCGACGCTTACCCTCTCAACCGTGGCAATCTCCAAGGTCGAGCGTCTGATGAACCTCGTCATCGCGCTGCTGTCGACCGAGCAGTACCTGTCGGCCGAACGCATCAAGAGCAACGTGATGGGTTACGAGGGATCTGCCAGTGACGAGGCGTTCAGCCGCATGTTCGAGCGCGACAAGAACGAGCTACGCGACCTGGGCATCCCGCTGCAGACCGGGCCGTCGCCGGGAAGCACGACCCCCGACGGGTACCGAATCAACCGAGACGCCTACGAACTGCCCGAGATCGATCTGACCGATGCGGAATCGGCGGCGGTCGCGGTCGCGGTGCAGTTGTGGGAGTCGCCCGAACTCACCTCCGCCGCGCAGAGCGCCGTCCTGAAGTTGCGCGCGGCCGGCGTGCAGGTCGACCGGGAGCCGGCCGCGATCGTGAGCACGGTGGCCGCGCCGAGCCGTGGCTCCGAGCCCGCACTCGGCAAGTTGCTCACCGCCATCGAACAGGGACGAGCCGTGCGGTTCGAACATCGCAGCAGCGCGACCGACCCGTTCGTGCAGCGCGATGTCGAGCCGTGGGGCATCGTCACCCGCAACGGTCGCTGGTACCTCGTCGGTTTCGATCGCGACCGGCAAGCGGAGCGCACCTTCCGGTTGTCCCGCATCGGTGACGACGTGGCCGCGTACGGCCCCGCCGACACCGTGTCGAAACCGGTGGACCTCGACCTGCAGGCGGTGGTGGACCGGATCGCCGGCGCACCGGCCGCCACCGGCACCGCGACCGTGTGGGTCGCGCACGGTCACGCCTACGACGTGCGTCGGCTCGGTACGGTCGTCGGCACCCGCCGCGTCGGGGAGCGGGACGGCGATCTGGTCGAACTGGTGGTTCGGTCTCGCGATTGGATCGGCCGGATGATCGCCGGCCACGGTGCCGATGTCCTGGTCGTCGAGCCCGACGAACTGCGCACAGACGTACTCGCACGGCTCCGGGCCGCGGCCGACCGGACGGAGGTCGCGCGATGAGCACGCGTCTGGCCACCCGGATGTCACGGCTGCTGAACATGGTGCCGTACCTGCTCGCACACCCCGGTATCAGCAAACCGGAGGCGGCCGCGGACCTCGGGGTCACCGTGGCGCAACTCGAGGACGACCTCAACCAGCTGTGGATGTGCGGGCTGCCCGGCTACAGCCCGGGCGATCTGATCGACCTCGCCTTCACCGGTGACACCGTGTCTGTGACGTTCTCCGCCGGCATGGACCGCCCGCTGCGGCTGACCTCGACGGAGGCCACGGCGTTGTTGGTCGCCCTGCGTTCGATTGTGGAGATGCCGGGCATGGTCGATCCGTCCGCGGCGCAGGGCGCGATGGCCAAGATCGAGTCCGCGGCCGGTGCGGCGGCGCGCTCGCGAACGGGCGCGGCGGGCGACTCCGAACTGGCCGCGCCCGCCGAGAGTCCGGTCACCGCGACCGTCCGTTCGGCGCTCTACCGTTCCCACGCACTGCGGTTGGTCTACTACTCGGCGAGTCGAGACACCGTTTCCGAACGAATCGTCGACCCCATTCGTGTCATGCTTGTGAGCAATCACAGCTACCTGCAGGCCTGGTGCCGCAACGCCGAGGCGGTCCGGCTGTTCCGCTTCGACCGCATCGACGACGCGACCGAGCTCGACGAACCGTCCCGCCCGCCCGCCGCAGCGCTGCACGAACAAAACGCACTCGAGTTGTTCAGCGACGACCCGGCGCTTCCGCTCGCCCGGTTGCTCATCGCGCCCGGCTCGGCGTGGGCGCTCGATCAGTACCCGATGACCAACGTCGTCGTGCGCGCGGACGCGACGGTCGAGGCAACGATGCGGTTCGCGACCGTGGACTGGATGGCTCGGATGGTGCTCGGCTTCGGCAGCGGGATGACCGCACTCGAACCGCCCGAGCTCGTCGAGGCAATCCGGGAGCGCTCTGCCAGTGCTCTCACGGCATACCGTCGGCTGGACTCGGGTTCGACGGTTCCGCAGTCCGGTAGCATCGGAGACACCTGAAACGGGGAGGTTTGATCATGGGCGCTATGAGCCCTTGGCACTGGGCGATCGTGCTGCTTGTGCTTGTCCTGTTGTTCGGTTCGAAGAAGCTGCCAGACACAGCTCGTGGTCTCGGTCGCTCGCTGCGCATCTTCAAGAGTGAGATGAGCGAGATGCAGAACGACGGCAAGCCTGCGCCGGCCCAGAATGCTCCCGCACAGCCGCCCGCCGCGACCCCGCCGCAGCAGTTGCCGCAAGCCCAGCCGGCGGCGCAGCAGCCGCAGGCAACGCAGCCGCCGCAGGCGACCGACCACGCGGATCCGCGCTCGGCGTAGCCGTTCGACACGGCGCCGAACACGCTCTGTGGCGTGTCCGGCGGTCGATAGGTCCAGGTGACCGACAGCCCCGGGGTGATGGGTCCACCCCGGGGTTCGCGACGGCAAGGGAAGTAAGGGACAGGCGAAGTGCGCATTCCGTTCGATCCGCGGCGCCGCCGGCGTCGTCTGAATCCGGACGGCACGATGTCGCTCGTCGACCATCTGCACGAACTCCGTACCCGGCTGATGCTCTCCCTGCTCGCGGTCGCGATCACGACCATGTTCGGCTTCTTCTGGTATTCACACTCGATCCTCGGTATCGAGAGTCTGGGCGACCTCCTGCGCGGTCCGTACTGTTCGCTGCCCCCGGAAGCGCGCGCCGATCTGACCGGCGACGGCGCCTGCCGACTGCTCGCGACCGGGCCGTTCGAGCAGTTCATGCTGCGCTTCAAGATGGCGCTGTTCGCCGGTGTCGTGCTGGCCTGTCCGGTTTGGCTCTACCAGGTGTGGGCGTTCATCACCCCCGGCCTGCACGTCAACGAGCGTCGCTACGCCGTTGGTTTCGTTTCCGCGGGCGCAGCATTGTTCGTCACGGGTGCGGTGCTGGCCTATGTCGTGGTCGCGAAAGCGTTGCACTTCCTGTTGACCATCGGCGACAACGTGCAGATCACGGCGCTCTCCGGAAACGAGTACTTCGGCTTCCTGATCAATCTGCTGATCATTTTTGGCGTCAGTTTCGAAATCCCGCTGCTCGTGGTCGCCCTCAACTTCGTCGGAGTGCTCACCTACGAACGGCTCAAGCGCTGGCGGCGTGGCCTGATCTTCGGTCTGTTCCTCTTTGCTGCGATCGCCACACCCGGCCAGGATCCGTTCTCGATGCTGGCTCTCGCCCTCGCACTGACCGTGCTGTTCGAGAGCGCGGTGCAGATCGCCCGCATCCACGACAAGCGCAAGGCGCGCCGCGAGGCCGTTGAACAATGGCTGTCCGACGAAGAGGCGGCGTCGGTCGATTCGCCGTCGCCGGTGGACGCTCCGGACAAGGTCGACGACTTCTCGGACACCCTCTGACGTGGCCGCTCCCACGCCGTCCACGCAGCTGGACATCTTCGCGGGTGAGGTGAGCTTTCCGCTCGATCCGTTTCAGCGCGACGCATGTACCGCGCTGGAGGCCGGTCACGGAGTGCTGGTCTGCGCACCGACCGGAGCCGGAAAGACCGTGGTCGGCGAGTTTGCGGTGCACTTGGCGCTGGCCTCCGGCGGGAAGTGCTTCTACACCACTCCGATCAAAGCCCTGTCGAATCAGAAGTTCGCCGATTTCGCCGCGCGGTACGGGCGTGATTCCGTCGGACTACTCACCGGTGATCAGTCGATCAACCCGCATGCCTCGATCGTCGTCATGACCACCGAAGTGCTGCGGAACATGCTCTACGCCGCCTCCCCGACGCTGACCGGACTGTCACACGTGGTGATGGACGAGGTGCACTACCTCGCCGACCGGTTCCGCGGTGCCGTGTGGGAAGAGGTGATCCTGCACCTGCCGGAAAACGTGCGCGTGGTCAGCCTGTCCGCGACGGTGAGCAACGCCGAGGAGTTCGGCGCGTGGATCCAGACCGTTCGTGGCGACACAACCGTCATCGTGGACGAGATCCGGCCGGTCCCGCTGTGGCAGCACGTGCTCGTCGGCTCGCGGATGTTCGACCTGTTCGACGCGAAGAGCCATGCGGCCACGCCGGGCCGGAACGTTGTGGTCGATCAGGAGCTGACCCGCTTCATCAAGCAGCGGCGGGTGGCCGACCGGACCGCGTCGTGGGATGCGGGGCCGCGCCGCGGCGGGGACACCGGGCCGCGCCGCGGCGGGGGCGGTCCGTCCCGCCGGGGCGGGCCGCGCAATGGGTACCGTCCACCGCCGCGCCCCGACGTGCTTGCCGGCCTCGACAGCGAGGGCTTGCTGCCGGCGATCACCTTCATCTTCAGTCGCGCGGGGTGCGATGCGGCACTCGGCCAATGCCTGCGCTCACGACTCGACCTCGGCAATCCCGACGAACGCGACCGGGTCGACGCAATCATCGAAAAGCACACCGGCGAATTGCCGCGCAACGATCTCGAGGTGCTCGGCTACTGGGAGTGGCGTGAGGCCTTGCACCGTGGCCTCGCCGCACACCATGCCGGGATGCTTCCCGCGTTTCGGCACACTGTGGAAGAACTCTTCGTCAACGGTCTCGTCCGCGCGGTGTTCGCCACCGAGACGCTGGCGCTCGGAATCAACATGCCCGCACGCACGGTCGTGCTGGAGCGGCTGGTCAAGTTCAACGGCGAAACCCACGCCGACCTGACGCCGGGGGAGTACACCCAGCTCACCGGACGAGCCGGCCGCCGCGGCATCGACATCGAGGGCCACGCCGTCGTGGTGTGGCACCCCGACCTGGACACCACCGCGGTGGCCGGGCTGGCCTCCACCCGGACCTATCCGCTGCGCAGTTCGTTTCGGCCCGGCTACAACATGTCGATCAACCTCATCGACCGAATGGGCGCGACGGAGTCACGGGCGCTGCTCGAACGGTCCTTTGCACAGTTCCAGGCCGACCGCTCGGTGGTCGGTCTGGTGCGCGGTATCGAACGCAACGAGCGCGATCTGACCAAGTTGCGCGACCAGCTCGGCAGCGATGGCAGCGAGTTCCTCGAGTACATGTCCCTGCGCGAACGTATCCGTGACCACGAGCGCGCCACCGCCAGGGAGGGGCGCGAGAACCGTCGGTCCGCCGCCGCGAACGCGCTGGCCGGCCTGCGCCGCGGCGACGTGGTTTCGATTCCGAGCGGGCGCCGGTCGGGCCTGGCGGTCGTGCTCGAGGCAGACGCCGATACCGGGGATCCGCGCCCGCTGGTGCTGACCCAGGACAAGTGGGCCGGCCGGGTGTCGATCGCGGACTTCCCGACACCGGCCGAAGCGCTCGGCCGCATGCGGCTGCCACGGCACGTCGACCATCGCACCGCGCGGGTCCGGCGCGATCTGGCGTCGGCGCTGCGCAGCACCGGAATCTCCGCGCCTCGGTCGCATCGCGGCAAGCGCGCCTCCGGTGCTGCCGAGGACCGGGAACTCACCGCGCTGCGCCGGGCGTTACGCGCACACCCCTGCCACGACATGCCCGACCGCGAACAACGCGCGCGGACCGGCGAGCGCTACAACCGCCTCGCACGCGAGACCGAATCGATGCGGCAGAAGGTCGCGACGACGACGAACTCGCTCGCCCGGACCTTCGATCGCATCGTCGCCCTGCTGACCGAACGCGGCTACATCGACGACGGCGAGGTGACCGACGAGGGCCGCCGCCTCACCCGGATCTACACCGAAAGTGATCTGCTCGTGGCGGAATGTCTCCGCGACGGCGCATGGCGTGGCCTTGCACCCGCCGAACTCGCCGCGGTGGCGTCGGCGGTGGTGTACGAATCCCGCCGAGAATCCGGGTTTCTCATGGTTGCCGGACCGACCGACGGTATCCGCACCGCGATCGGTCACACGGTCCGACTGTGGAGCGATCTGCGCTCGGACGAGGCGCGCCACAAGCTCCCGCTCACTCGCGAACCCGACCTCGGATTCGTGGAGGCGGTATGGAAATGGGCGCGCGGCGAGGCACTCATTGAGGCGTTGCTCGCGGGCGGCGATCAGGGCAACTCGTTGCCTGCCGGTGATTTCGTGCGCTGGTGCCGGCAGGTGATCGATCTGCTCGATCAGGTGCACGCCACCACGGAGGATCCCGAGATCGCGGCCACGGCGGCCAAAGCCGTGCGCGCGATCCGACGCGGTGTCGTGGCCGTCGATGCGGCATGAGGCGAGATCCACCGGCCGCGGAATCCGCTGGGGCCGGCGGGTTACCGTGATGCGAGGCAGCACGAGCGAGGGAGGCGGGAGATGACCGATCCACGCGAGCCGGACGATCACGCGCAGTGGTCCCGGCCCACACCGCCCTCGACCGGCGGGCAGGGTGACGCGGACCCACCACCCACTCCGCCCGACCAGTCCTGGCAGCAAGCGCCGCAACAGCCCCCACAGCAGCCGTGGACCGGCGGGCAACCCGGGCACGGCGCGCCATGGCCCGGTCAACAGCAATGGCCGCAACAGCCTGGTCCACAACAACATTGGCAGCCGGGACAGTACGCGGATCAGCCCTACCCACAGCAATGGCCGCAACAGCCCTACGGCACCGCTCAGCCGTACGGCACGCAGCCTTACGGTCAAGCACAGCCTTACGGGTACGGCGAGGTGCCGCCGACGCCGGCCGACGGCGGTAAGCGTTCGCGGACCCCGCTGTTCATAGTGTTGGCGGTGCTCATCGTCGTCGGAGTCGGTGTCGGCGCGATCTACTACTTCGCCGCGAGCAGCACGCTCGATAGGCAGGCCGCCGAGGCGGGGGTGACCCAGGTGCTGACCGAGAGTTACGGCCTGCAGAATGTCGCCGACGCGAGTTGTCCGGCGGGGCAAAAGGTGAAGAAGGACGACACCTTCAGCTGCACCGTCACCATCGACGGGGAAAGCCGTTCTGTCACGGTCACTTTCGTCGATGACGACGGCACCTACGAGGTAGGCCGACCGAGCTGAGTCGGGTCAGCGCTCCGCCATCGCCGCGACGAGCCGCGTGATCGGACTCTCGGCGTTGTACTCGGCGGCGAGTTGGTAGAGCCGGTCGGGATCCGCGGGTGTCGCGGGTAGCACGTCCGGCCCGGACAGCATCACCTCGGCATCGCACACGACCCGCACCACCGGGGCCGCCGCGTCGAGATAGTCCGCCGCGGCCGCGAGCTTGGCCCGCATGCCCTGTGCCATATCCGAACCTGGATCGAGGGCGGCGTCGCGCAACGCTTCCAGGCTCCCGAACCGCAGGATCAGCACCGACGCCGATTTCTCGCCGACGCCCTTCACCCCCGGCAGTCCGTCGGACGCATCACCGCGCAGCGTGGCCAGATCGGCGTAGGCCGGGCCGGCGTTCTCGACCGGGACACCGTATTTCGCCGCGACCTCTGCGGGACCGAACAATTCGGCCTTGGCCAGCCCACGGCCGACATAGAACACGCGGACCGGCGGACCCGGTTCGTCGCGGACGAGCTGCAGCAGGTCGCGGTCGCCGCTCACCACCACGACCTCGTCGGTCTGCTCGCGCGCGCTCAAGGTGCCGAGCACGTCGTCGGCTTCCAGCCCCTCGGCGCCGGCCGTGGCGATACCGGCTGCCGCCAGCACCGCCAGGATCATGTCCACCTGGGGCGTCAGCAGATCCGGCACCTCTTCGGCACCGGGCGCCGCGCCGGACGTGGTGTCGAGCCGGTGCGCCTTGTAGGAGGGCACCGCATCCACCCGGAACTGCGGCCGCCAGTCGAGGTCGAGGCACACCACCAGCCGGGAGGGCTGGTGGCGGTTGATGAGTGCCGCCACCATGTCGGTGAAGCCGCGCACCGCGTTGACCGCGCGCCCGTCCGGTGCGGTGATCGAGTCCGGGATGGCGTGAAAGGCCCGAAACCACAGGCTCGCGCCGTCGAGTAGGAGCAAAGGTCCGCTCATGCTGCCCAAGCCTAGGTGTATCCCACTAGCCTGAGGCCATGAGCACCGCATCCGACCAGAGCGGGTCGAGTCGATTCCCTTCTGCCGTCTACGGTGACCGGCTCGAGCGCGCAGCCGCCATCGCAGGCAAGTCGGGTCTGGACGGCCTGCTGATCACACCGGGACCGGATCTGCAGTACATGCTCGGCTCCCGCGCTCAGTCCTACGAGCGGCTCACCTGCCTGGTTGTGCCGGCAAGTGGCGCGAAGCCGACCGTGGTCGTGCCGAAGCTCGAGCTCGCCGGACTCGCCGATTCCGCGGCGGCCGAGCTCGGACTCGAGTTGCGCGACTGGGTCGATGGCCAGGACGTCTACGCCGTCGTCGCGGAGCTGCTCGGCGGTGCGCGGGCGGCAGTGGCGGAGGCGATGCCCGCCCTGCACCTCATTCCGCTTGCCGACACCCTCGGCTCCTTGCCGGTGCTGGCCACCGGTGTGCTGCGGGAGCTGCGAATGGTCAAGGACGCAAGCGAGATCGACGCGTTGCGCCGCGCCGGCCAGGCGATCGACCGGGTGCACGCCCGGATGGCCGAGTGGCTGCGGTCCGGACGCACCGAGGCGGAGGTGGCGGCCGATATCGACCGTGCGATCGTCGAGGAGGGCCACACCCACGCCGAGTTCATCATCGTGGGCTCGGGACCCAACGGGGCCAACCCGCACCACGAGGTGTCCGACCGGGTGATCGAGCCGGGCGACATCGTCGTGATCGACATCGGCGGGCCGGTCGCCCCCGGTTACAACTCGGACTCCACGCGGACCTATGCGATCGGGTCATCGCCGCAGGGCCCGGTCGCGACCCAGTACGAGGCGCTGCAGCGCGCCCAACAGGCTGCCGTCGCGGCTGTCCGTCCCGGCGTGACGGCGGAAGAGATCGACGCAGCGGCCCGTGACCTGCTCGTCGCGGAGGGCCTGGGGGAGTACTTCGTGCACCGCACCGGGCACGGGATCGGCTTGTCCGTGCACGAGGAGCCCTACATCGTGTCCGGCAACGACATCGTGCTCGCGCCCGGCATGGCCTTCAGCGTCGAGCCCGGGATCTACTTCCGCGGTGACTGGGGTGCCCGGATCGAGGACATCGTGGTGGTGACCGACGACGGCTGCGAACCGATGAACACCCGCCCGCACGAACTGGTCGTGCTCCCCGGATGATGGCGCCGCTCGAGACCCTCGCCCGCACACTGCGCGCCGAAGGAGACCGGATCGCGGCCATGCCCGCCGATCGGCTCGACGCGCCGGTGCCGACCGTGCCGGGGTGGACGCTGGAGAACGTCGTGCGGCACACCGGCCGGGTGCACCGCTGGGTGGTCACCCGGTTGGATGCCGACCCGGACGGTGACCCGGCACCGGCCGCCCCGTCATTGCCGCACGGTCCGGAATGTCTTGCCGCGTATCGGGAATCACTCGACGCGGTGATCGAACGGCTGTCTGCTGTCGATCCGGCGACGCCGGCGCAGTCGTTCATCGGCCGGCAGACCGTCGGCTGGTGGATTCGCAGGCAGGCGCACGAGGTCACGGTGCATCGGTTCGACGCGGCGGACGCGGTGCATGCCGCGGGCGGCCCGGCGCCCGCGGCGGCCGACCCCGTGAGCGCCGCCGACGGGATCGACGAGCTGACCGCGCTGATGTACCGACACCGGATGCCCGAGTTGCCGGAGTCGCTACACGGCAAGACGATTCATATTCACGGCACCGACACCCCGGACGCCGAGTGGCTGCTCGAACTCGGCCCCGACGGTGTGCGCACCAGACACGGTCACGAAAAGGCCACCGTGGCACTGCGCGGTACCGCCGAGGAGTTGTTGCTCTTGCTCTGGCGACGCCGCGAACTGAGCACCGTGACGGTGTTCGGCGACGAGCAGGTGGCCGCGGACTTCCTCGACTGCACACGGTTCTGACCGTGCTCAGCGCCCACGCAGTGACTGCGACCCCAGCACCCGAGTCACATCGATCTCGATGACCACCCGCCGCGGGTTCTCCCGCGGCACCCGATACCGCCCGGCGTAGCGCTGCTCGGCATCACGCACACTCGCCGGATCGCGGAGCACTTTCGCCGCGCCCTCCAGCGTGAGCCACCGGGCGCCGTCCACCTGATTGACTGCGGCGTACCCACCGCGTTCGGCATTGCGCACCTTCTGGGTGCCGTCGCTGGTGATCACCCGCGCTTTGCCCGCATCGGGATCCCAGGTGAATCCGGCCGCGACGACATGCGGGGTGCCGTCGGCGCGCAGGGTCGTCAGGGTCGCGATATGGCGTTCGAGCAAGAATTCGAGCGCGGCGTCGTTGAGATCCTCGGGGGTGGACGGCATGGTCCGACGATAATCGAGCACACTGAACCGGTGAGCGACGCGGGCGGTAACGGACCACTGGTGATTCTCGGCGGGCGCAGCGAGATCGGACTCGAGGTGGCGGTGCGCCTGGCGCCCGGCCGCGAGGTGATCCTCGCCGCGCGGCGCAGTGACGAGCTCGCCGACGAGGTGGCCAGAGTCGAAGCGGCTGGCGCCGCGAAGGTCTCGACGGTGGAGTTCGACGCCGATGCCACCGACCGGCACGCCGCTCTGCTCGATGCCCTCGAACGCGACTACGGCCCGCTGGACACGGTCGTGCTCGCGTACGGGGTGCTCGGCGATCAGGCTCGCGCCGAGACCGATTCCGCCTATGCCGCCGCGATCGTGCACACCGACTACGTCGCTCAGGTCACCATGCTCACCCTGCTGGCCGACCGGATGCGTCGACGCGGGGAGGGCCGGATCGTGGTGTTCTCATCCGTGGCCGGAATTCGCGTCCGGCGCGCCAACTACGTGTACGGCTCCGCCAAAGCCGGGCTCGACGGGTTCGCCAGTGGACTCGCCGACGCCCTGCACGGCACCGGCGTACACCTGCTCATTGTGCAATCCGGGTTCGTCATCGGCCGGATGACCGAGGGCATGAGCCCCGCACCGTTTTCCAGCACACCCGATCAGGTCGCCGACGCCGTGGTGCGCGGCCTGCGCCGAAAGTCGCCGCGGGTGTGGGTGCGCGGCGTATTGCGGCCGGTGTTCTTCGGGATGCGGCTACTCCCGCAGGCGGTCTGGCGACGGCTGCCGCGATGAGCGACCGCATTCTGGTCGCCGGGATCGGTGCAGACGGATGGCCGGGCCTCCCCGTCGCGACGCAGGAAGCAATCACGGCGTGCGAGGTGCTGTTCGGTTCGCAGCGTCAGCTCGACCTCGTGCCACCCACCGACGCGCTGCGCGTGTCCTGGCCCTCGCCGCTGCTCCCCGAGTTACCGGGACTGTTTGCCGCACACGATGATCGACGCATCGGCGTGCTCGCCAGCGGCGACCCGATGTTCCACGGCATCGGCGTCACCCTCGCGCGACTGTTCGGGCCCGAGCGGTTGCATGTGCTGTCGCAGCCGTCGTCGGCATCGTTGGCCTGCGCCCGGCTCGGCTGGCCGTTGGCCTCGACGCCCGTGCTCAGTATGGTCGCCCGACCGGTCGAGACGGTGCTGCCCACAATCGTCGACGGCGCCCGAGTGTTGGTGCTGAGCAACGACGCCGGGTCGCCCGCCGCACTGGCAGGACTGCTGGCCGACAACGGTTTCGGCGGCTCCACCATGCGCGTACTGGCACAACTCGGCGGCCGTGCCGAACGTATCCACACCGGGACCGCCGCACAGTGGCCGGACGAGCCGGTCGATCCGCTCAACGTCGTCGCAATCGACGTGCGTGCCGATCCCGGCACGCCGCGGCTGACCCGCTTGCCCGGCCTGCCCGACACCACGTACGGCGGGGACGGGCAGCTCACCAAGGCGGAGATTCGGGCGCTGTCCCTGTGCGCCCTCGCGCCCGCGCCGGGAGAGTTGCTGTGGGACGTCGGCGGCGGCTCGGGGAGCATCGCGATCGAGTGGTCCCGCACCCATCCGGACTGCCGTGCCATCGCCTTCGAACATCGCGATGATCGCGCCGAGACGATCGTGGCGAACGCGCGAATCCTGGGCGTGCCGACGATCCAGGTGCGTGGTCGTGCGCCGGACGCGTTCGCCGACGCCCCCGACCCGGACGCCGTGTTCGTCGGCGGCGGTGTCACCGTCGAGGGATTGCTGGACGCGTGCTGGCAGCGGTTGCGACCCGGTGGGCGACTCGTCGCGAACGCGGTGACCGTGGAGTCCGAAGCTGTCGTCGTCGCGTGGGCGCAGCGGCATAATGGCAGCTTGCGGCGCCTCCAGGTACAGCGTGCCGAGCCGCTCGGAGGCTTCACCGCATGGCGCCCGCATCTTCCTGTCGTGCAGGCCTATGCCGATAAGCCGTCTTTGCCCGATAATGGCCGGGCGCCGGAATCGGGGACCGGCATTCACCCGACACAGGAGGATTTGTGAAACTCAGCAAGTTGACCGTCACCGCCGTGCTGGCGGCAGGCGCAGTGGCCGTCGCGGCCGGTACCGCGAACGCCGCGCCCGTCGCATCCCCGCCGGCCGCCGCGGTGGCATCGCCCGCCTACGTTGGCACCGACCACGGCATCGGTTACCGGACCTACCTGAGCCAGGCGGGCCGCGCGATCACGACCACGGTCGACGCGGGCACGTTCCGCCTCGTCGGTGACCGCGTCACGCTCACCGATCCCTCCGGCGTCCTGATCGCCGAGGTCCCGCTCGGCTACGAAATCGCGGGTCAGCGGATGTCCGTAGAACCGCTCATCTCCAACGCCGGCCGGACGCTGAGCGTGCTGCCCGGGGTCGGCGCCACCGACGCCGCGCTGCAGAACATCGACGCGCAGCAGTGGTTCTACAACGAATTGAACCGGGCGGCGCCGGGTGCGGCGATCGGCGCGCTGATCGGTGCCGGCATCGGCCTGTTCTTCCTCGGCGTCGGGGTCATCCCCGGAGCGGCGATCGGCGCGCTCATCGGTCTGATCGCAGTCGGTGGTCAGCCGCTGGTCGATTCGGCCTTCGCCTTCCTGGCTCCGCGCTGATCGCTGCACGTCGCGTTCTGATCCTCGGCGGCACCCGCGAAGGTCGGGTGCTCGCCGAGGCGCTGGTCGCAACGCCCGGCGTCGAGGTGATTTCCTCGCTCGCCGGGCGGGTCCGGGCGCCTGTCCTGCCAGCCGGCGAAGTGCGGATCGGCGGCTTCGGTGGGACCGATGGCCTGCAAAAGTGGTTGTCCGACAACGTAATCGACGCGATAGTCGACGCCACCCATCCCTTCGCCGCGCAGATCACCCGTAACACCGCCGCCGCGGCGCGGGCCGCGGGCGTGCCCGCGCTGGTACTGCATCGCCCGCCCTGGACCGCCCAACCGGGCGATAGCTGGATCTCGGTCGATTCGCTCGCCGCGGCCGCACGGGCGGTGCCGACCCACGGCGTGAGCGCATTCCTCACCATCGGCCGACAGGGCGTCGAGGCGTTCGCCGGAATCGACACCGTCCGGTTTCTCATCCGGGCGATCGACCCGCCGACCGGAGCCGTCCCGGCCCGTCACGAACTTCTGCTCGAGCGTGGCCCGTTCACCGTCGAGCACGAGATCGACCTGCTGCGGAGGCACCGCATCGATGTGCTGGTGACCAAGAACAGCGGGGGAGCCCTCACCGAGGCAAAACTCGCGGCGGCCCGAACGTGTGGGATTCGGGTCGTAATGATCGAACGCCCCGCTCTTCCCGACGGAGTGCTGGTCGTGCACACGCCCGCCGACGTACAGGCTTGGCTTGCTATGGACTCGGCGCAGCGGCCCGATCGGGGTAACGGCGGGAGGTGAAAACCCGGACGCCCTCGGACGTATCGACCACCGCCGTGGTGGACGCGCCGATGATGAGCAGGGTCCGCATATCCACGTCCGCAGGATCGAGGTCGCCGAGTCGCACGACGCGCACGCTTTCCGTCGGGCCGCCCACGTCACGGCCGAGGACCACGGGGGTCTCGGCGGAGCGGTGCTCGAGCAGCAGATCGCGCATGGATGCAACCTGCCACGTGCGCGACTTCGATGCGGGGTTGTACACCGCGATCGCCATATCGGCCGCGGCGACGGCGGAGATTCGTTGCGCGACCACATCCCATGGTTTGAGCCGATCCGACAGCGAGATCACCGCGTAGTCGTGCCCGAGCGGTGCGCCAACCCGGCTCGCGACCGCATTGGCGGCCGTCAATCCGGGCAGCACCCGCACGGGCACATCGCGCCACTCGTCTTGCGCGGCCACCTCGAGCACCGCTGCGGCCATCGCGAACACGCCGGGATCACCGGACGACACGACGGCGACTCGGGCACCGCGTTTGGCGAGATCGAGTGCCATGGTGGCGCGTTCGGCCTCGACCCGGTTGTCGCTCGCATGCCGACGCTGGCCCGGCCGATGCGGAACGCGGTCGAGATAGGTGACATACCCGACGAGGTCGGTCGCCTCGGCAAGGACGCGGCGCACCTCCGGGGTGGTCCAGTCCGCCGCGCCGGGGCCAAGGCCGACCACGGTCACCTCGCCGGATGTCGGCTGCGCCGGGGTGTGCGGGTGGGGATCCGCACCGGGGACGACCGCGATCGCGAAGTAGGGCACCTTTTCCGCCGCGGCATCGGCTGCGGACAGCACCCGCTGGGCAGTGGTGCTCGCCCGCTCGACATAGTGTGCGTCCGCGAGGCGGCCCGAATCCCGCAGTGCACGATGCACTTCCGGATAGGTCCGGCCGAGTTTGAGAATCGCGGCGGCATCGGTGTCGCGCAGCCTGCGGGTCAGCTCCTCGGCCGGCAGTGTGCCGGGCAGCACGGTGAGCACCTGCTCGCCCTCCACCAGCGGGGTGCCGAGCGCGGCGCTCGCGGCGCTCACCGAGGTGATCCCGGGGACGATCTCGGTGTCGAACCGGTCGGCGAGCCGTTTGTGCATATGCATGTAAGAGCTGTAGAACAGCGGATCGCCGGCGGCGAGCAACGCCACTGAGCGGCCCGCCTCCAGGTGTTCGGCCAGCCGCGCTGCCGCCGCGGTGTAAAAGTCGTCGATCGCACCCTGATACCCGCCCGGGTGGTCGGTGGTTTCGGTGGTCACCGGGTAGACGAGGTGCTCCTCGAGCTGGCCCTCGCGCATGTAGGGGGCCGCAATCCCGCGCGAGATCGACTTGCCATGGCGCGCACTGTGGAACGCGATGACATCGGCCTGCGAGATCACCCGCGCAGCTTTCACGGTGACCAATTCGGGGTCGCCCGGCCCCAGTCCGAGCCCCCAGAGTTTGCCGAAACCGCTGCTCATTCCTGTTCGCTCGCAATCGCATTGATCGCTGCCGCGGTGATCGCGCTGCCGCCACGCCGGCCGCGCACGGTCAGAAACTCGAGGCCCTCGCCGAATTCGCCGAGGGCCTGCTTGGATTCCGCAGCGCCGACGAAGCCGACCGGAATGCCGAGCACCGCCGCGGGGCGGGGCGCGCCCGCCGCGATCATGTCGAGCAGATGAAACAACGCGGTCGGAGCGTTGCCGATCGCGACGACCGCGCCGTCGAGACGATCGCGCCACAGCTCCAGCGCGGCCGCGGACCGGGTGTTGTCCAGCTCGCGGGCCAGATCGGGGACCCGCGGGTCGGCGAGCAGGCAGAGCACCTCGTTGTCGGCGGGCAACCGCTTACGCGTCACACCGGAGGCGACCATCTGCGCGTCGCACAGGATCGGCGCGCCACCGCGCAGCGCCGCCCGGGCCTTGGCCACCACGTCGGGGGAGTAGGCGACATCGGCGACGAGGTCGACCTGCCCGCAGGCGTGGATCATCCGGACAACGACCTGAGCCACGTCGGCGGGCAGTCCCGCGAGGTCGGCCTCGGCCCGGATGGTGGCAAACGATTGGCGGTAGATTTCGGCGCCGTCGCGAATGTAGGAGTGCATGGTGGCTGTCACGATAGCGGGACGCCCGGCACCGTCCGCCGCTCGAACCCACCGGCAGTGGCACGGACCTGAACGTGCTCGGTGTGCGGCGAGCCGCAGCCACGGTCGCACCCCACCCAATGTTCACGGGCCTCGACCGGCTCCTGCAGCCGCAGTTCGAGTTCGGCGCGCACATTGGCATGTGCCTTGGCGCAGCCGGGGGAGCCGGTGCAGGCGCTGACCATCGCCCACGGCGAGTTCGCGTCGAAGACCAGTCCCATCGGTGCGAGCACCCGCAGTGCGGTATCGGCCACGTCCTCGCTCAGGTCGCAGACCAGGATCTCCTTGTTCGGGGTGAGGTAGATATCGGTGCCGATGGCGGCGAGGAACTCCGCGGTGCGCGCGGCCAGGCGGCCGTGCGGGGCGACCGCACCGAGCGTGACCAGGCCATCATCCTGCGGCAGCCAGCCGATCAGCGGCTCGGCCGCTGGATGCGAGGCAGGTCGCGGTGCGACACGTTCCAGCGCGTCGAGGACCGCATCGATCGCCGGGCGGTCGGCCAGATCCTCGACGCGCCACTCGTCGGTGCGGTCGCTGAGGAACGCGCCGGCGAGGGCGAGCATCAGTTCGACTGCCGCGCCGAGCGACACCGTCCGCCCGGATCCGGTTCCCGCGACGACGACCTCGGCGCGGTCGTCCGACAGTGCCAGGATCCCGCTGTCGGGCCGCTGCGCGAGTACGTCACCGCGCCCGTCGTCCACGCCGAATAGGAATCGTGCTGGGAGTGCGGCCAGTGCCGGGTCACCGCGCAGGCCGATGTCGAGGTCCACCAGCGTGGCCCGCAGGTCGACCAGGCCCCCGCGCCGACCCGACAGCGCGGAGAGTTGCAGGTTGCGCACCCGCTCGTGGCTCGGCGTCGGGATCAGCCCGGCCTCGACGATGCGATTGCCGGCGCCATCGAGGTCGTCGATACCGCGGATCTGCACGTTGCCCCGCGAGGTGAGTTCGAGGTGTGCGTCGCCGTACACGTCCGCGACCTCGGCGAGGGACTGCAGGTGATCGGGGGTGAGCCGACCGCCGGGCAGGCGAATCCGCGCGAGGTGCCCGTCGGCCGCCGGGTGCGCCGAGAACACCCCGGGACAGCGGTCGGCCGGACGGTTCATGGCGTCAACGGTACCGCCGCGGGGCGGGACGCTCTGCGACCACTCTAGGCGGGATGTGACGGGATTCCGGTCGGCGGCGAGGTCAGTGGTTGCGCAGCGCCGCTGGTACTCAGTCTCGGCCCGGGATCGGTGCGCCGTGCGGCATACCGGCGGCGATGTAGCCCTGGTAGGTCGGCTCGAAGGCGGCGCTCGCATCCGCGCTGTGTGGGCCGTCACCGGGAGTGTCGGCCAGCCATTTGTCGAGTTCGGCGAGGCAGACGGTCCACCCGCTCGCGTTGCGTGCCGCGGTGTCGCGCGCCTCGAGCACGTTGGTCAGCCGCAACACGCAGCCGGTGCCCTCGGCGGCGAGTTCGAAGCGCAGTTCATCGGCACCCCAGCTGAATTCGAGCCGGTATGGCGGGTCGAAAGCAAGTACCTTGCCGACTCCGTCGGCCTGGTTCGGGTCGTCGGAGAAGTCGACCGTGCCGCCCACCCGCCCCTCGACAAGGAGCTTGGACGGGAACCAGTGCCGGGACTGGTCGGGGTCGATGATCGCTGCCCACACTCGTTCGGGCGGATGCGGGTAGTGCCGCTCGAAGCGGACCGCCGGCCTGCCATCCACTTGCACATACTCTCCGTTGGCGTTCATCGCTGCTCCTGCGCATCGGGGTCGGGGTTGTCGAGGCCGGGGTTGTCGAGAAACCGGCCGAGTCGGTCGAGGCTGGCCGTCCACATCGCGCGATAGGGCGCGAGCCACGCGTCCAGCTCGGCCAGCGCGGCGGGTTCGGCGCGATAGATCCGGCGCTGCGCCACGGCATGCGCGCTGACCAACCCGGCCGAGCGCAGCACGCGCAGGTGTTTCGAGGTCTGGGGTTGTGCCAGTCCGACGCGCTCGGACAATTCGCCGACCGCACACGGCCCGACCCGCAGTACATCCAGCATGCTGCGCCGATGCGGCTCGGCCAGCGCCGTCCAGATCTTATCGTCCACCTCGCTATATTCTCTCCAAGGTATATTTCTGTCAAGGCATATACGGACGAATTCGGCCGTCCGATACGCTCATGCCGAAGCGACAACGGGGAAGCCGGTGAGATTCCGGCGCGGTCGCGCCACTGTGTGGGACGAGCCTCCCGCAGCCAGACCTCCGTTGCGCCGCAACCGAGCGCTGGGCGCGGAACCCGGCAAGGAGGAACGACCCATGATCCTGATGCTGTCCACCTCGGACACCGATCTACTGTCCGCACGGGCCAGCGGTGCCGAGTATCGGTGGGCCAACCCGGCTCGGTTGATCGTCGACGAAGACCTTCCCGGACTGCTCGACGGCGCGGAGCTGGTGGTCGTGCGCATCCTCGGCGGCAAGCGCGCCTGGGAGGACGGCCTCGACGCGGTGCTGCGCAGCGGCTTGCCGGTGGTCACCCTGGGCGGCGAAATGGCGCCCGATGCGGAACTGATGGAATTGTCCACGGTCCCGGCCGGCGTCGCGGCGGAGGCACACAACTATCTCGCCGAGGGCGGCCCGCACAACCTGCTGCAGCTGTCCCGCTTCCTGTCCGACACCGTGCTGCTCACCGGGCATGGCTTCGAACCGCCGGTCCGCACCCCCTCCTGGGGCGAGTTGGAGCGATCCGTACGCACCGACTCGGGCCCGACCGTTGCGGTGCTCTACTACCGCGCCCAGCACCTGGCCGGCAATACTGCCTACGTCGAGGCGCTCTGCCAGGCGATCGAGGCGGCCGGTGGGCAAGTGCTTCCGCTGTACTGCGCGTCGCTGCGCTCGGCCGAACCCGAACTGCTCGCGACACTGCGGCGCGCCGATGCGATGGTGGTGACGGTGCTCGCGGCCGGTGGCACGAAACCGGCAACCGCCTCGGCCGGTGGCGACGACGAGGCCTGGGACATCGGCGCGCTGGCCGACCTGGATGTGCCGATCCTGCAGGGACTCTGCCTCACCAGCGACCGCGAGACGTGGGCCGCCAACGACGACGGAATGTCACCGCTCGACGTCGCGACACAGGTCGCGGTGCCCGAGTTCGACGGCCGGATCATCACGGTGCCGTTCTCCTTCAAGGAATTCGACGCCGACGGGCTGTCCACCTACGTCCCGGACCCCGAGCGCGCGGCGCGCGTCGCGGGTATCGCGGTGCGTCATGCGCGGCTGCGGCACATCCCGGTGGGGCAGCGCCGCATCGTGCTCATGCTGTCGGCCTACCCGACCAAGCACGCCCGGATCGGCAACGCGGTCGGCCTCGACACCCCGGCGAGCGCCATCCGGTTGCTGACCGAACTGGCAGACGCGGGTTACCACCTCGGCCCGCTCGACGAGATCCCCGGCCTGCTCGACCGCGACGGTGACGCGCTGATCCATGCGCTCATCGCGGCCGGTGGACAGGATGAGGACTGGCTCACGGCCGAACAGCTCGAGTCCAACCCGTTCCGGGTGTCGGCCGCGAACTACCGCAAATGGTTCGCCGCGCTGGACCCCGAACTGCGCGAGCGGGTCGAGCGGCACTGGGGCGCGGCGCCCGGCGACTTGTTCGTCGACCGATCCAGCGACTCCGACGGTGAAATCGTCATCGCAGCACTCCAATTCGGGAACATCGTGCTGATGGTGCAGCCGCCGCGCGGATTCGGCGCGAACCCGGTCGCGATCTACCACGACCCGGACCTGCCGCCGAGCCACCACTACCTGGCGGCATACCACTGGATCGCCGCGGGAGAGCACGGGTTCGGTGCGGATGCGATGGTGCATCTCGGCAAGCACGGCAACCTGGAATGGCTGCCCGGCAAGACGCTCGGCATGTCCGCGGCGTGCGGCACCGATGCCGCGATCGGCGACCTGCCGCTCATCTATCCGTTCCTGGTCAACGACCCGGGGGAGGGGACGCAGGCCAAGCGCCGCGCGCACGCCACCCTCGTCGACCACCTGATCCCGCCGATGGCCCGGGCCGAGAGTTATGGCGATATCGCCCGACTCGAACAGTTGCTCGATGAGCACTCGAATATTTCCACGCTCGATCCGTCGAAGCTGCCCGCCATCCGGCAGCAGATCTGGACGCTCATGCGGGCGGCCAAGATGGACCACGACCTCGGCCTCGCCGAGCGCCCGGACGAGGATTCCTTCGACGACATGCTGCTGCACGTCGACGGCTGGCTGTGCGAGATCAAGGATGTGCAGATCCGCGACGGCCTGCACATCCTCGGGGCTGCGCCGGCCGGTGACGCCGAGGTGGACCTGGTGCTCGCGATGCTGCGGGCGCGCCAGATGTGGGGCGGCGAGCAGACCGTACCCGGGCTGCGCGAAGCACTCGGCCTGAGCGAGAACGGCGACGAAGACCGGGTACGCGTCGACGCGGTGGAGGAGCAGGCCCGCGGCCTGGTCGCGAAACTGCAGGCACAGCAGTGGGACCCGCACACGGTGGACACGCTCACCGACAACGTGGCGGTGCGCGAGGTGCTGGCGTTCGCCGCCACCGAGGTGGTGCCGCGATTGCGGGAGACCTCGTGCGAGATCGAACGGGTGCTGCATGCACTCGACGGCGGCTTCATTCCCGCCGGGCCGAGCGGCTCGCCGCTGCGCGGCTTGATCAACGTGCTGCCCACCGGACGCAACTTCTATTCGGTCGATCCGAAGGCGGTGCCGTCGCGACTGGCCTGGGAGACCGGTCAGGCCATGGCCGATTCGCTGTTGGACCGGTACCGCGCCGACCACGGCGAGTACCCGCGCTCGGTCGGGCTGTCGGTATGGGGCACCAGTGCGATGCGCACCTCCGGTGACGACATCGCCGAGGTTTTCGCGCTGCTCGGCGTCCGGCCGGTATGGGACGAGGCGAGCCGGCGGGTGCGCGATCTCGAGGTGATCGACCTCGACGAGCTCGGTCGCCCGCGTATCGACGTGACGGTGCGGATCAGTGGGTTCTTCCGTGACGCCTTCCCGCATGTGCTGGCCCTGCTCGACGACGCGGTTCGGCTCGTCGCCGAACTCGACGAACCGGACGAGCAGAACTTCGTGCGCGCGCATGCCGGCGCCGATCTGGCCGATCATGGTGATCAGCGCCGCGCCACCACGCGAATCTTCGGATCCAAGCCGGGCACGTACGGCGCGGGCCTGCTGCAGCTGATCGACTCGCGGGACTGGCGTACCGATGAAGACCTCGCGCAGGTCTATACGAACTGGGGTGGCTACGCCTACGGTCGCGGACTCGACGGGATTCCCGCGGCGGACGACATGCGCAGTGCCTATCGCCGAATCACGGTGGCCGCGAAGAACACCGACACCCGCGAGCACGACATCGCCGACTCCGACGACTACTTCCAGTACCACGGCGGCATGGTGGCGACCGTGCGCGCGCTGACCGGTAAGAACCCCGAGGCCTATATCGGCGATTCGACCCGTCCGGATGCAGTGCGCACGCGAACCCTCTCCGAGGAGACGACGCGGGTGTTCCGGTCGCGCGTGGTCAATCCGCGCTGGCTCGACGCGATGCGCAGGCACGGCTACAAGGGCGCCTTCGAGATGGCAGCCACCGTCGACTACCTGTTCGGTTACGACGCCACCACCGACGTGGTGTCCGACTGGATGTATGAAAAGCTCGCCGAGAGCTACGTTTTCGACGAGACCAACCGGCAGTTCATGACCGAGTCGAATCCCTGGGCGCTGCATGGGATTACCGAACGTCTGCTGGAAGCGGCCGAACGAAAGATGTGGGCCGAACCGGAGCAGCAGACGCTCGACCGGCTCAGGCAGATCTATCTCGAGACCGAGGGCGAACTGGAGTAGTCGGCTCCAACGCCGTGCTGGGTGCGGTAATCGCCCACCTTGGGTGGGTTCTGCCCACGCCGAGTGATGCCCAGAATTGAGCTGTCCAGCTTCCTCACCACGAGGAATCGGCCCGGAGTTTGCGAGGCACGGCTCATGCAGATACGTACGATCGGCCCGCACATCGTCGGCGCTACCGGCCTCGTCGTCCTCGGGCTCGCCGTGGCCGCCACGGTCGTCGGCGTGCAGGTCGAGGAGCCGGGCAGTGCCGCAACGACACATACGGCGCCGATCGTCGCACCCACGCCTGCCGTGCCGCCCGAGCACGACGTGATCTGCGCCGGACTGCGTGCCCGCCTCGACCTGGCCGTGCGCAACCACCCCAGTGACGCTGCCGGTGCACGGATCGCGAGCAACACTCTGCTGCAGCTGCACTGTTAGAACCGGCCGCGATGCGGATACGCTTCGGGCATGTCCTGGACCGATCTCGGCAAGAGCCGGGCAGTGCTGTTGACCACCTACCGCAAGGACGGCTCGGCCAAGGGAGTGCCGATCTGGGCCGCCCCGGACGGTGACCGGCTCGTGGTGTGGACGCAGGCCAGTTCCTACAAGGTCAAGCGAATCCGCCGCAATCCGGCTGTGGCGTTGCAGATTTGCGACATGCGCGGCAATACGAAGGGCGATGAGGTGCTGCACGGCACCGCCACCGTCCTCGACGCCGACGGCACCGAGCACGTGCGCAAGGTCATCTCGGGCAAATACGGGATCCTGGGCTGGCTCACGGTCAACACCAGCAAGCTGTTCCGCGGCGCGTCGGGCACCGTCGGAATCGCCATCGCGCAGACGCAGCCCTGACGAGGACCGCGGCATCGTGCTGATCCGGCGGGAAGGCGCGTGCGATTGCGCGGCCATCGGGGGCATTCCGCTACCCGGACGAGTTCTACCCACGGTAACTGGATCGGCGTAGGTAATTCACTACTCGGGTAGGACCGCGACCGAGATTGACGAGGTCGAGCACGCGTTGTTTTCCTCTTGCGCAGCCGCAGTCTTGGTTGCGTTGCGGTTCCCCAACCCCCGCAGCGCAACCATCCGAGGGAGAAAACAATGTTTGCTTCAGCACGCAAGACCGCAGGTCGCGCCGGGATCGTCGCCACGGCGATCGGGGCAGGAGCCGCCGCGCTGGTACTCACCGCACCGATGGCATCGGCCGAAGCGACCGACATCAACGTTGCCCCGTCGCTCGGGTCGAGCCAGTTCGGCACGGGCTGCACCTACGACGTCACCGTCGCCGTCAACGCGGCAACGCCGGTGTACCTCTACGACAACGGTGTGTCGGTGACCCCAGCACCGGTACAAGCCAGCGGCGGCACCGCGCCGTTCAAGTGGACGCCGACGACGCCGGGCGCGCACACCCTGACCGCATACCAGGGGCCCAACTACATCGCGAAGGACCACCTGGTGCAGGTCGGAAACGGGATCAACCTGGGCAGCGCCTGCGTGGTGCTCTGATCGGTAGTACACGAATCGGGCCGGGCGCGCACAGTGCCCGGCCCGATAGTGCGCGTTCGGACGGATAGCAAACGAAGGTTTCGTTCAGCACGAGCGCATCTCTCGACGTCTGGGCCGGCGAGTGATTGCGTGTTCCGGTGACTGTGCCATCCCATGCCCGCGGGTACGACAACTTCGCCGGCCGTGTCGGCCGTACGACGGACGACTCGACTCCCGACTGGAACGTGCCACCGAGCGCCCCACCCGGCGCGCCCAACGTCATCGTCGTGCTGATCGACGACATGGGCTACAGCGACATCGGACCGTTCGGTTCCGAGATCGACACGCCAACGCTGAACAGATTGGCGCACAACGGCATTAGGCTCACCAATTACCACACCACGCCACTGTGCTCACCCTCGCGGGCCGCGCTGCTGACCGGCCTCAATCCGCATCGCGCCGGGTACGGCTTCGTCGCGAATGCGGACCCGGGCTACCCGGGCCTGCGGCTCGAGCTTGCCGATGACGTCGCGACGTTGCCGGAAATTCTGCGGGACAACGGTTATGCCACCTACGCCGTGGGCAAATGGCACCTCGTCCGTGATGCGAACATGAGCCCGGGACGCACCCGCGATTCATGGCCGACACAACGTGGATTCGATCGGTATTACGGCTCGCTGGAAGGCCTGAATTCCTTCTATTACCCGAACCAGCTGGTCTCGGACAATTCGGTCGTCGACATCGAGGCCTACCCGGATGGCTACTACCTGACCGACGATCTGACCGACAAGGCGATCGGGTACCTGAAGGATCTGCGCGCCCACGACGCCGACAAGCCGTTCTTCCTCTACTTCGCCCATGTCGCGATGCACGGCCCCTTGCAGGCCAAGCCGAGCGACCAGGCCAAGTATCGCGGCCGATACGCCGAGGGTTGGGACCGGATCCGCGAGAACCGGTTCGCCGCCCAACTCGCGCAGGGCATATTCCCCCAAGGCACCCGCCAAGCGCCGCGCAACAGCGAACCCGGGTACGACGTACCGGCGTGGGAATCGCTGAGCCCCGCTGAGCAGGCGCGGTTCGCCCGGTACATGGAGGTGTACGCCGCGATGGTCGACAGCATCGACCAGAGCCTCGGCCGGATCCTCGACACCGTCGAGCAATACGGCGAACTCGACAACACCATCGTCGTGTTCACCTCCGACAATGGGGGTACTGCGGAAGGCGGGCCGAGCGGAACCCGTAGCTATTTCGCCGAATTTGCCCACGTCGGCGATCCGGACTGGGTCGGTGACGTCCCGCACGACGAGGACCTCATCGGCACCGCACGGCTCGGCGTGCACTACCCGCGCGGCTGGGGACAGACGTCGAACACGCCGTTCCGCTTCTACAAGGGGCAGACCTTTGCCGGTGGGGTGCGTGTCCCGTTCGTGCTTTCCTGGCCGGCGGGACTGAAGCGCGACACCGACGACGACGGTATCCGGCACCAGTACGCCTACGTCACCGATCTCGCACCGACGCTGCTCGACTTGGTCGGGATCGAGCCGTCCGGGGTGCGGCGCGGCCTACCTGCCAAAGAGTTCGACGGCGTCTCCGCAGTCGAGGTGTTGCGCTCGCCCGATGCAGACACCCGCCACACCGAGCAGTATGCGGAGATGACCGGGCATCGCGGCTTCTATCGCGACGGCTGGAAACTGCTGGCATTGCACGAGCCGGGCCGGCACATCGACGACCCGCGCTGGCAGTTGTTCGACCTGACGAACGATCCCACCGAACTCGACGATATTGCGAACCTCTACCCGGACAAAGTCGCCGAACTCGCGCACGCCTGGGATGAATCGGCCTGGGCGAACACCGTCTTCCCGCTGATCACCCGAGAGGATCTGACGCTCCGACGCCCGGCGGAGGCCCGACTCGGCGACCCCGTCCGGATCCTTGCCGGCGCCCCGACCCTCGAGCGGTACCGATCGTCTCGGCTGATCGCTTTCCGCGACTTCGATATCGCGGTCGCACTCGAGGGATATCGAAGCGGCGACAAGGGCGTACTGGTTGCGCACGGTGATCCGCAGGGCGGCTACCTGCTCTACATCGAGGATGGTCGGCTGATCTTCGGTTACAACGCCTACGGGCGGTACACCGCGATCGACGCGGGCGAGTTGAGCGACGGTGTCGGGTCGATCGAGGTGCGAACCGCGGTGGCTCCTCGGTTGACGTGGGACTTCACCGTGCGCGTGGACGGCGTCGACCGAGCCGCGCTGCCCGGGCGGGTGCAACTCGTCGGGATGGCGCCGTGGACCGGAATCTCGGTCGGCGTCGACGCCAGGGGACCGGTCTCGTGGGAGTTACGTGAGCGACGCGGGCCGTTCCGCTACACCGGCAACCTGGTGTCGGTCACCTACACCCCTGGCGCGGTGCAGGTCCCGCAGCAGGTGGTCCGAGAAGTGGAGCGCGAGGCCGAGTTCGCCGCCGAGTGAGGAAGTGTCCGGCGACGCGTCATCACGTCGCCTGACTCACCGAGGACATGTGGAAGTCCGGGATGCGCAGCGGTGGCATGGCCGCGCGGTTGAACCAGTCCTTCCACTCCCTGGGTAGGGTCTGCACGGTGGCGCCGGCCTCGGTGACCCGGCGCAGCAGGCCGAGCGGACTCTCGTTGAACCGGAAGTTGTTCACCGCGCCACGGACCTCACCGTCCTCGACGAGATACACCCCGTCCCGGGTGAGCCCGGTGAGCAGCAGGGTCGCCGGATCCACCTCCCTGATGTACCACAGGGTGGTGAGCAGTAGGCCTCGTTCGGTGCGCGCGACCATCTCTTCGATCGTCGCCGCGGAACCGCCGGCGAGCAGCAGGTTGTCACCGGGAACGGTGGGGACGGCATCGAATTCCCTTGCCGCCGCTCGCGGATACGCGAGTGCGTTGATAACGCCGTCGTGCACCCAGTCGACGCGTTCGGCACTCATGCCGTTGTCGAACACCGAAAGCGATTCGCTGGACGCGCCGGTCACCACGAAGGGGATATACCCGAGGCCGGGCGCGGCGGGGTCGCTGTACAGAGTCAGCGGAATCTCGTTGAGCTGCTCACCGATTCGGGTCCCGCCCGGCCGCGAAAGGGCGGTGTGGCCCTCGTGCGCACCACGTCCCTCCATCGACCAGACGAGGTAGATCAGCATGTCCGCCACCGTCGACGGCGGCATCAGCGTCTCGTACCTGCCGGCCGGCAGGTCGAAAGTCCTTGCCGCCCAATCCAGGCGGCGGTCGAGCTCGGCGAGGAGACCGGGAACGTCGACATCGGTGAAGTCGATCGTACCCGCGCCGGCCCAGGCGCTGGCCACCGCGCCGGGTTTCGCCGCGTCGCCGCGCTTCCCGTTGATCTCCACCGAACCTGTCGGCTGTACGAAATGGCGCCGCAGTCCGGTAGTGCTGCCCAGCCAGATGCTGTGCACCTGGTGGTGGGCGAATCCGTAGAGCCGGTCTGCGCCATCGAATCCCGTCGCGAGATCGGATGCGAGTCGGGAAAAGACCTCGATGCCCGTGCGGCCGGGCGCATCGTCCCAGCCCGGATCCACGATGTCGCCGGCGATCAGCGGCATCGCATCCACCGCGGCGACCGCGCCGCGCGCCGCGTCCTCGCTCGACCGGACCACGACGGCGATGTCGTCCGGATCGATGCTGCTCGACGTCACACTGCCCACCTTGGCGGTCGTGCCGTCCCGCACGATGGAGACCACGGTCCAGGTCCGCGTCGACGAAACGCCGTTCGTAGTCATCGAATTGCCCGCCCAGCGCAGCGACGCCTCGCTTTCGTCGATGACGATCACGATGGCCTCGTCCACGCTCGATGCCGCCAGTGCGCGATCGACGACCTCCTGTGCCGGGATCACTCGGATCCCCCTTCGCTTCGCGTGTTGAGAATGTTGACGCCGCGGACCAGGACCGACGGGCAACCGTGACTGACCGCCGCGACCTGCCCCGGCTGCGCCTTTCCGCAGTTCAGTGCGCCGCCGAGATGCCAGGTCGACCGCCCACCGACCGCCTCGAGCGAGTTCCAGAAGTCCGTTGTGGTGGCCTGGTAGGCGACGTCGCGCAATTGTCCGTCGAGCCGGCCGTTGCGGATCCGGAAGAATCGCTGGCCGGTGAACTGGAAGTTGTAGCGCTGCATGTCGATCGACCAGCTCTTGTCTCCGACCACATAGATCCCGTTTTCCACCCGGGCGATCAACTCCGCGGTGCTGGTGTCGGTCGCCGGGTCGGGTTGCAGCGATACGTTCGCCATTCGTTGAATCGGCACGTGGTGTGGCGAGTCGGCGTAGGAGCAGCCGTTGGAGCGGTCGAGACCGAGTCGCGGCGCGAACGCACGGTCGAGTTGGTAACCCACGAAGGTGCCATCCCGCACCAGGTCCCAGCGTTGCCCCGCCACGCCTTCGTCGTCGTACCCGACGGTGGCCAGGCCGTGTGGCTGTATCCGGTCCGCGGTCACCGTCATCACGGGCGATCCGTACTGCAGCGAGCCCAGCTTCTCCGGTGTCGCGAACGAGGTTCCGGCATAGGCGGATTCATAACCGATCGCGCGGTCGTACTCGGTGGCGTGACCGATCGATTCGTGGATGGTCAGCCACAAGTTGGTCGGGTCGATGACGAGATCGGTCGGGCCCGGCTCGACGCTCGGTGCCTTGACCTTCTCCGCCAGCCATTCCGGAATGCGGGCCAGTTCGGTGTCCCAGTCCCAGGCGACGCCCGTGAGGTACTCCCAGCCGCGACCGACCGGGGGCGCCAAAGTCCGCATCGTCTCGAAGCCACCCGCCGCCCGGTCGACCGCGGTCGCCTCCAGGGTCGGTTGCAGTCGAACCCGCTGCTGGGTGATCCGGGCCCCCGCCGAGTCGGCGTAGAACGTCTGCTCCTTCACCTGCTCGAGTCCCACCGTGACGTGGTCGACGCCATCGGATGCCGACAGTCGTGACGAGTACTCGGAGAGCAGTGCAACCTTGTCGGCGATCGGCACGACGAACGGGTCGATCTCGTACGGCGACACCCACTCCGCGTCGGCATACACCGGTTCATCGGCGAGTAGAACCTGTTCGCGGTTGAGCGAGCGCAGCGCCCGCGCGACGTCGACGGCGGTGTGCGCGGTACTCGCCGCAACGTCGGTGCTCAACTCGGCGTTGGAGGCGAATCCCCACGTTCCGTCCACCACGACTCGCACCGCGAGGCCGAGCTCGGTGGAATCGGTGATCGCGCGGACCGATCCGTCGCGAAGCCGGACGGATTGGCTTTGCAGGCGATGGACGCGGAACTCCGCATGCGTAGCTCCCGCCCCGCGGGCCGCGCTCAGCGCGGCATCGGCCAGCGCCGCCAGCGGCAGATCCCGGAAACGTTGGTCGACGCGTAGTGCTGCCGCGTCACCTCCGTGCGCATCGTTCACCTGCGCCACGCTAGCCGAACTCCTGCCAGCCCAGGCGGATCACCATGACGACCACGACGACGAGCAGTACGATCCGCACGAACCCGGCGCCCCGGCGCAGCGCCATCCGGGACCCGATCACCGACCCGACGATGTTCAGCCCGGCCATCGCCAACCCGAGAGACCACAGCACGTGCCCGGTGGCCGCGAAGTACACCAGCGCGCCGAAGTTCGAGCCGAGGTTGATCACCTTCGACATCGCCGCGCTGCGCACAAAATCGGTGCCGAGCAATGTCGCGAAGGCGATGATGAGGAATGTTCCGGTACCGGGACCGAGCAGGCCGTCGTAGAAGCCGAGCAGCCCGGCGACGATGCCGACGACCAGCGCGAAACGCCGCCGGCTCGGCGGGTGCGTCGCGAGGACCATCCCGACCTGCGGTCGCAGTGTCACGAAGACCGCGACACCCACCAACACCGCCATCACGATCGGAATGAACAGCGATTTGTCGATGAACGCCACGACCGACGCACCGACCGCGCTCGTCAGAGCGGCAAGCGCACCTGCGGGAGCCAGCACGCGCCACCGCATCGGCACCCGCCGCGAGAACGTCAACACTGCGGCTGCCGTCCCCGCGATCGCGGCAGACTTGTTGGTGCCCAGCGCAGTCTGCGGCGCCAGTGACGGCATGGTCACGAGCAGGGCGGGCAGCACGATGAGTCCGCCGCCGCCGACGACCGCATCCACCCAGCCCGCCGCGGCCGCGGCGGTCAGCAATACCGCCCAGTCGCCCGCAGTCATGGGCCCATTCGATCACGCCGCACACCGCTCGGCGGCCGTGCTATCCGAACGTGGTGCCCGAGAAACCGGGCCCGTCAGCCGACGGCGTGGCCGGCTGCTGTGGCGGTTTGCCGGGCAACCTCGCCGAGTCGCTCGAGGTCTGCGTGCAGCGCCGCGGTCCGGTTCCGATGCGGAGGCATGACCAGCACGACCACCGTTTCGAACCAGCGCGGCATCGCCAACATCTCGTAGGACAGCACGATGCGACTGCCGGTTCCCGCGGCGTGTACCGCGATGGTCCACTGCGTCGCGTCGCGGACGATGGTGCCGAAGGTGCGGTAGGTCAGCCGGGACGGAGCCCGGGCTTCGGTCACTGTGCAGACGCGTCCCCAACGGACGAGACCGACGCGGTTGCAGCCGCGGAACCGTGCGCCCGGCGCCGGCCCGGTCGCGCCGTCGAGCCATTGCCCGGTCCGACACTCGTGGCTCCATTCACCGATGCGGGTCACGTCCGAGACGACCGCCCATACCTGCTCGGGAGTGGCGTCGGTGATGGCTTCGACGTCGGTCGAACGCGGGATGCGGGGAAGTTTCACGATCGACCAACCTTTACCGGAAGTGGTTGTGATGGAACATCTTCAGCCGGGGTGCCGGCCCAGATGCGGGCAAGCTGCCGACGGTAGCGAGGACCGAGAATGCGCAGCAGGAGGAATCGCGGCACGGGTGGAACGACGTGGATCAAATGGTCGCGCGCGTCGTCATCGATACCGTCGAGCAGCCACATCGCCTCCTTGGCGAGCTTGCCCATGCTCTTCGGCTTGATGTTGAACTCCTCGTCCCACGCGCGCCACTGCGCGTCGGTGATACTGCTGGCGACCACCGGCATCATCTCGCGTTCCTCTCGCTCGAGGTGAGGCATCATCACCTCGGACAACGTGTCTAGGGCCCCGAGCAGTTCAATCGTCGGGCTGGGCTCGACCGGGCGGGATTGGGCCAGGCGATATGCACGGGCGGCTTCGGTCAGCCGATCCATCGCCGGCACGATCAGGTGATGGTCGGCATCCATTTGCCCGACCAGTGCGCCGGCGGCCGGATTTCGGCGAACGACGAGCGGGTAGAGCCCGTTGTCCTCTCCCGAGTGATGATCGTGCAGGAAGTCCATCAGCCACAGCACGTGATCGGCGACTGCGGTCCGCCGTTCGCCACGCGGTGGCTCATCGGCGGTCAGGAGGAGGCGGACGCGCAGCAGGTCGCGGCGCAGTGCCGAGTGCACGATCCCCATCATCTGCGTGTCGGCGGGGCCTTCGGGATTGATGTTCATGGTGTCTCCGGGAGTTCGAAAGGCGAGTCATCGAGCGTCGGTAGTGGAACGATGAGTCGCAGGATCGACTCTGCCAGCCAGGATTGATAGCGTTCGGGCGACCACCCCGCGGTTTCGACGAGAAGCAAATAGACGTCGGGGCTACCCACCGCCCAAATACCGTCCACCAGTTCAGGTTCGGGCTCGCGCCCGACTACGAGTGTGAGCCCGTCGTGGAAACTCGCGCGCCGCCGCGTCTGGATCTCGCGCTGCCGGTGCGCAAGTTCGGGGTCGGTGAGCGCGGCATGACCGAGGGTGCGGTCGAGTGGTGCGACACGCTTGTGCAGGTTTGTCAGCAATCGGGCAGTCGCGGCGGCTCTGGCGATGAGGCTGCCCGCGCCCATCGCCTGGAATTCGGGCCGCTGCGCCAACGGAACCGGTTCGTCGTCGCCGACGACGGCGATATCGATCGCGCGCTCGAGCAGATCGCTCTTGGTCCCTGCGCTTGCGTAGACGGTTTCCACCGACACGCCCGCAGCACGGGCGACATCGCGCATGCCGGTTGCCGACCAGCCGCGGGTACTGAACAGCTCGGCTGCGGCCGCGAAGACGGCCGCACGGGTCTCTTCGGCGGAAGCGCGCCGCCGCGACGAGTCGTAGGACCGTCGCGATGGTCGTTTCGGTTGTGTGCGGCGCTCGCCGGTGCTGGTCACACGACGAGTATGGAACAATCCTGCATTCAATACAAGTCTGTTCCGGCTAATTTATTCGTGCAGTTCAGGATAGGTGCAGCGGCTCCGGATCGGATTTGTGCGACAGGTCGGCGCCCGCGTCGGACTGCCCGCCCGCGGACCCGGCGGTGTCCGCGGTCGCGCCACATGGGCGCAATTGCACGATGATCGATTTCGATGTGGGGCAGTTGCTCTGCGCCGCGGTGGAGTCGAGCGGGACCAGGGGATTGGTCTCCGGGTAGTAGGCCGCCGCCGATCCGCGCGGCGTGTCGTAGGCGACGATTCGGAAGTCGCGTGCGCAGCGCACCCGATCGTCACCTTCCCAGTGGGTCACCAGATCGACGAAGTCCCCGTCCCGGTATCCGGCCGCGGTGATGTCGTCCGGATGCACGAACACCACGCGCCGCCCACCTTCGATACCGCGGTAGCGATCGCTGAGGCCGTAGATCGTGGTGTTGAATTGATCGTGGCTGCGGAAGGTTTGCAGGACAAGGTGATTCGGTGGCACTTGCAGCACTTCGATCGGGGACACCGCGAATTCGGCGCGGCCCGACTTCGTCGGGAAGGTGCGCGTGTCACGCGGCGGGTGCGGCATGACGAAGCCGCCCGGCCGCCGGGCGTTCACCTCGTACCCCGCGCAGCCCGGAACGACCCGCGAGATGTGTTCGCGGATCGCGCGATAGTCCTCGCGCATCCCGCGCCATTCGATGCCGTACCGGTCGCCGAGCGCGGCCTCCGCGATGCGGGTGACGATGTCCACCTCCGACTTGAGATATGGACTCGCCGGCTCCAGTGGTCCGCGCGAGGCATGCACCGAACACGTCGAGTCCTCGACGGTGACGAACTGCGCACCGCCGGCCTGAATGTCTCGCTCCGTGCGCCCTTTCGTCGGCAGAATCAGAGCGGTGTCACCGCACACCAGATGGGAACGGTTGATTTTCGTGGAGACCTGCACCGTCATCCGCGCGTTTCGCATGGCTTCGAACGTGATGTCGGTATCCGGCGCGGCCTGCACGAAATTGCCACCGAGTCCCATGAAGAAATGCGCCTTGCCGTCCCGCAACGCGCGTACCGAATCCACCGTGTCGTGGCCGTTCTCGCGTGGCGGCTCGAAGTTGAACTCCTTGGCCAACGCGTCCAGGAAGTGCGCGGGCGGACGCTCCCAGATGCCCATCGTACGGTCGCCCTGCACGTTCGAATGTCCGCGAACCGGGAAGAGTCCCGCACCCGGCTTGCCGATATTGCCTTGCGCGAAGGCCAGATTCGCGACTTCCTTGATCGTCGCCACGGCATTGTGATGCTGCGTCAGACCCATCGCCCAGCAGAAAACGGTCGCCTTCGAATCGCGCAACATCTGCGCCGCTGCGGTGATCTGCTCCCTGGACAGCCCGGTGGTCTCGACGACTGCGTCCCAGTCGATGGCGGTGACGTGTTCGCGCCACAACTCGAAACCGATCGTGTACGGGTCGATGAATTCCCGATCGAGCGCGTCCCATTCCACCAGCAACGCGCCGAACGCCTGGAACAGGGCGAGGTCGCCATTGAGCTTGACCGGCAGATGTAGATCCGAGAGATCGGTGCCGGGACCGACGACGCCACGCGGTGTCTGCGGGTTCTTGAAGTTGACCAACCCGGCCTCGCGCAGGGGATTGATCGAGAGGATCTTCGCGCCGTTGTGCTTGGCCTTGTCGAGGGCGGTCAGCATTCGTGGGTGGTTCGTGCCGGGATTCTGGCCGGCCAGCACGATCAGATCCGCGGTGTACACGTCGTCGAGCGTGACGCTCGCCTTGCCGATCCCGATCGATTCCTGCAGCGCGATGCTCGTCGACTCGTGGCACATGTTCGAACAGTCGGGCAGATTGTTGGTGCCGAATGCTCGCACGAACAACTGGTAGACAAACGCCGCCTCGTTGGACGTCCGACCGGAGGTGTAGAAAATCGCCTCGTCCGGCGAATCGAGCGACTGCAATTCGTTCCCGATCAGTTCGAACGCGTCATCCCACGAGATCGGCTCGTAGTGCGTGCCGCCAGGGCGCTTGATCATCGGCTCGGTGATCCGACCCTGCTGACCGAGCCAGTGTTCGGAGCGCGCATCGAGTTCGGCGATGCTGTGCCTGGCGAAGAACTCCGGGGTGGCGCGGTCCCGAGTGGCTTCCTCTGCAACGGCCTTTGCACCGTTCTCGCAGAATTCGGCGGTGTGCCGGTGGTCGGGGTCGGGCCACGCGCAACTCATGCAGTCGAAGCCCTCGGCCTGATTCAGGGTGAGCAACGTCTTCGCGGTGCGCCGCGGGCCCATCCGCTCGAGAGCGCGCTTCATCGACACCGCGACCGCGGTCGCCCCGGCAGCGTGATCCTTGGGCGATCCGACCGTGAGATCGGATTCCTCGTAGTCGGGCCGGTCCGTCTTGTTCCGCTTCATCGCCGCCTCCAGAGTCACCCGCAACGCCCGAAGCGGTGAACCACCGCAGCGTGCCGTTGCCTCTTTCATACCCGAGCCACGCACATCGGCAACAGCGGGAGCGCCGCACGGGCAGGTGCCGAAAACGGACGGGCGAGATTGGGAGAAAACGGCGTCGCTCGCTCGTTGTCCCGGGTAGCAGAGGAGAAAGGATCCCCCATGCCCGCTCTGTTCTTCGTGGCCTACGTGCTGGTCGAACTCGCCGCCTTCGTCTGGGCGGTGAACACGATCGGCGTGGTGTGGACCATCCTGCTGCTGTTGGCCGGAACGCTGGTCGGCATCGTGCTGGTCCGGTCGCAGTGGCGGACGGTTCGGGACGGATTCCAGCGCGTCTCGCGAGGTGAGCGCTCTGCCGGTGGCGCGGTCGCGGACGGTGCGCTCGTCGGGCTCGGAGCCGTGCTGATGTTCGTGCCCGGCCTGGTGACCTCGGTACTGGGCCTGTTGCTCCTGCTGCCGCCGACGCGAATGCTGCTGCGGCCACTCGTCGTCGTCGCGGCGACCAAGCGATTCGGACCGTTGACGGTCGTGGCGAGCGGTTACCGGCGCGGCGGTGGTGCGGAGGTGATCGACGGCGAGGTCGTCGACGGGACGTATACCGACCCGGTCACGCAGCGCCGCCTCGACCCGCCCGCGGCCGGTCCCGTGTAACGGGCAGACTATTCGACCGTGGGTACCCAACTGTTGCTCGGCGGTCGCATCTACAGCTCCAGCTCTCCGGACGCGACCGCGATGGCGGTCACCGACGGTCAGGTGGTCTGGGTGGGTGCCGATGAACCCGCCCGCGCATTGCACCCCGATGCGGAGATCGTGGCGCTCGACGGCGCGTTTGTCGCGCCGGCCTTCGTGGACGCGCACGTGCACACGACCGCCCTCGGCCTGAAACTGACCGGGCTCGACCTGTCCGGTGCGCGCTCCGGGGCGCAATGCCTCGAGCTGCTGCGTCGCTACGTCGCGGCCGAGCCGACCGGCGTCGTCTGGGGGCATGGCTGGGATGACAGCGGCTGGCCGGACAGCCCGCCCTCGGTCTCCGAAATCGACGCCGCGGCGCCCGGGCGGCTGGTGTATCTGGCGCGCATCGACGCGCACTCGGCGCTGTGCTCCTCGGCACTGCGTGCGGTCGCCGGGCTCGCGCCGATCGCCGGTTCGGATCCGCTGCGTGCCGACGCACATCATGAGGTACGACGCGCCGCACTCGCCGCGCTCGACAGCGCTCAGCGTGAACGCGCCCGCCGGGCCGCGCTGGACGAGGCCGCGCGCCGCGGGATCGTCGCGATCCACGAATGCGCCGGACCGGTCATCAGTGGCGCCGACGATCTGCGTGAACTCCTCGCGTTCGAGCATGGCGTGCAGGTGCGCGCGAATTGGGGCGAGCGGGCCGAATCCGCCGACGAGGTGCGCGCATTGCTCGATCGGACCGGCGCGCATGCGCTGGCGGGTGATCTGTTCGTCGACGGTTCGATCGGGTCGCACACGGCGTGGCTCCACCAGCCCTATGCCGACGACGCCGCGCACGGCTGCGGCAACAGCTATCTCGACGCCGACGCGATGACCGCGCATATCCGGGCGTGCACTCAGGCACGGGTGCAGGCGGGATTCCATGTCATCGGCGATGCCGCCATGTCGGCCGCGGTCCAGGCGTTCGGACGGGTGGTGGCCGAAGTCGGCGGTCCCGCCATCGCGTCGTGCGGACACCGGCTCGAGCATGCCGAAATGATCACCACCGAACAGGCCGCCAAACTCGGGGCCTGGGGCGTCATCGCGAGCGTGCAACCGGGCTTCGATGCGGCGTGGGGTGGTCCGGATGGGATGTACGCGGCCCGCCTCGGCGCCGAGCGCGCCGCGCAGCTGAATCCATTCGCCGCGATGGCCTCGGCCGGCGTATCGCTCGCGTTCGGCTCGGATGCCCCCGTCACCGAGCTGCGGCCGTGGGCTGCGGTGAGCGCAGCGGCGAACCATCGCACGCCGGGGAGCGGCATCTCGGCGCGAGCCGCGTTCGCCGCCGCCACCAGGGGCGCGTGGCGCGCGGGCGGTGTGCGTGACGGCGTCGCAGGCACCCTCGTCCCCGGCGCGCCCGCCTCGTACGCGATCTGGGACGTCGACGAGCTGGTCATTGCTGCCCCCGCCGATTCGGTGCAGCGCTGGTCGACCGATCCGCGCTCCCGGGTGCCCGCGCTGCCGCGACTCGCGACGGGTGAACCCGAACCACGGTGTCTGCGCACCGTGCACCTCGGAGAAACCATCCATGCGGCCTGAGACGCACCAGGGACGAGTTTCGTGACGCGATTTCGGCCCACCATGCCGCGGCGCGCGGTGCTGGTGAACCTCGCGTTGGCGGTCGGTGGGGGACTCCTGCTGTTCGCCGGATTTCCGCCGCGTCCACTCTGGTTTTTCGCCCCGGTCGGCATCGCGGCGCTGACGATCGCGCTGCGTTCGGGAGGGTCGCTGCGCGGCGGGTTCGGCTACGGGATGTGTGCCGGACTGGCGTTCTTCGTGCCACTGCTGCCGTGGGTCGGCGAGTACGTCGGGCCGGTGCCATGGCTCGCGCTCGCGACCGCGTGCGCCGGCTACGTCGGACTCTTCGGTGTCGGTGCGCGGGTGGTGGCAGGCCTGCCCGGCGCACCGGTCTGGATCGCGGCGGTCTGGTCGCTCACCGAGTGGGCACGATCGAACTTCCCGTTCGGTGGTTTTCCTTGGGGCCGACTGTCCTTCGGACAGGCAGACGGCGTGCTGCTGCCGATCGCCTCGCTCGGCGGCGCGCCCTTGCTCAGCTTTGCGGTCGCCCTCACCGGAACGGGGCTGGCCGCGCTGGCTGTGGCCCTGCTGCAGCGCCGGACACGTGCCCTCGTCGGCGCGCTCGTCGCCTGCTTGGTGTTCCCGCTCCTCGGCGCCGCCCTGCTACCGAGCCTGCCGGACATGAACTCGAGCGACCGGTTCGTCACCGTCGCCGCGATTCAGGGCAGCGTGCCCAGGCTCGGCCTCGATTTCAACGCCCAGCGCCGCGCGGTCCTGGACAACCACGTCCGCGAAACCCAGCGGCTCGCCGACGACGTCCGGGCCGGGCGGGTGCCGCGACCCGACATCGTGGTGTGGCCGGAGAACTCCTCGGACATCGATCCGCTGCGTAACCCTGACGCGGACGAGGAAATCACCGCCGTCTCCGAAGCGGTTGGTGCGCCGATCCTGGTCGGTGCCGTCCTGGTCAACGCGGACCGGACCACCACCAACTCGATGATCGTCTGGAACGGCGCTGACGGCCCGGCGGACCGGCACGACAAGCGGATCATTCAGCCCTTCGGTGAGTACCTGCCCTGGCGTGGGTTCTTCCGGCACTTCTCGTCCTATGCCGATCGAGCCGGGCATTTCGTGGCCGGCGACGGCAATGGCCTCGTCCACATCGGCGGCGTTCCCGTCGGCGTGGCGACCTGCTACGAGGTGGCGTTCGACCGCGCGTTCCGCAGCTCGGTGCGCGCCGGGGCCGAACTTCTCGCCGTGCCGACGAACAACGCGACATTCGGCGACAGCGAGATGACGTACCAGCAGCTGGCGATGTCACGGGTGCGTGCCGTCGAGCACGGTCGGGCCGTGGTCGTCGCCGCGACGAGCGGTGTGAGCGCAATCATCGGACCCGACGGCTCGATCCAGCAGGAATCGGCCCTGTTCATCCCGCAGACCTTGGTGACGCAGGTTCCGCTGCGGACGGGTACTACGCTGGCAACTCGGCTCGGCTCGATCCCCGAGGTACTGATCTGCCTCGCGGCCGCCGCAGCCCTGGTAGTCGGCGGCACCCTCCGTCGATCGGGGCGCGGATCGGAACCAGCCGGCAATGCGGAACGACTGGGCAACGCCCACAGAGAGGATCTCGATGACATCGGGGAATAACAGCGAAATTAGCGCGTCGACATTGGTGATCATCCCGACGTACAACGAGCGCGAAAATCTCCCCAAGATCGTCGGTCGCCTCCAGGCGGCGCTGCCCGCCACACACATCCTGATCGTCGATGACGGGAGCCCGGACGGCACCGGCACCATCGCCGACGAATTGGCCGCGGCGGACGCGCAGGATCGGATCAACGTCATGCACCGCACCGAGAAGAACGGTCTCGGCGCGGCCTATATCGCCGGATTCCGGTGGGGTCTCGCGCGCGACTATGCGGTGCTCGTCGAGATGGACGCCGACGGCAGCCACGCGCCCGAACAGCTGCATCGGCTGCTGGACAAGGTGGCGACAGGCGCCGACCTGGCGGTCGGCTCGCGCTACGTGCCGGGCGGCACCGTGGTGAACTGGCCCAAACGGCGGGAGTGGCTCTCCCGCGGCGGCAATCTCTATTCGCGCCTGGCCCTCGGCGTCGGCGTGAAGGACATCACCGGCGGCTACCGCGCCTACCGGCGCGCGGCGCTCGAGGGACTCGACCTCGATGCCGTGGAGTCACACGGCTACTGCTTCCAAGTGGATCTGGCCTGGCGGCTGATCAAGGGCGGCGCGAGCGTGGTCGAGGTTCCCATCACGTTCACCGAGCGCGAGATCGGCGAATCGAAGATGAGTGGCGACATCGTCCGGGAAGCGTTGCTGAAGGTGACCGCCTGGGGGATGCGCAATCGCCTGGACAAACTCCGCGGTAAGGCCTAGCCACGACGGGCCACGAGGGACGAGAACGGGGTCGATTGCTCGATGCAATCGACCCCGTTCGGGTCTCGGCGCTTGTGCCGGTCAGACGCCGCGCTTGCGGGCCTTCACCAGATCCATGCGTTCCTGCAGCAGCTCCTCGAGCTCCTCGACGGAACGGCGCTCGAGCAGCATGTCCCAGTGGGTGCGGGGCGGCTTGACCTTCTTGGCCTCCGGCGCGGCGCCCTCGATCAGGGTGCCTTCCATACCGTTGCGGCACAGCCAGGTACCGGGAATCTCCGCCTCGTCGGCAAAGGGAACGTCGAACACCTCACCGTTGTCGGTGCGGTAGCGCGCGACCCGCCGAGGTGCCAGATCATGGTCACGATCGGTCTCGTAGCTCACCGCCCCAAGCCGACTACCTCGGAGTACGCGATCTGCCATGTGCGGTCATCTCCTTCTCAGCTGCGATACGTGCGGTTGGGGATCACCGCGGTCGCGGCATTCACCCACCGCCGCGGACGCGGCATTCACCCACCGCCGCGGACGCGGCTCTGTCTCGTTGCACATACAACGCGCCGGGGGACGGTTTCGTTCCCCGGCGCGGACTCGATCGCATCGATTCTACCGGCGTGTCCGGGATGGACACACGTCGCGCCGTACTAACCTCTGCCGACATGCCTACCACGCAACGATCCTGTCTGTGGTGTGGGCGCAATGTGGCCGATCCCGAGCTGGGTCGTCGCAGGCAGTATTGCCGCCAGTCGTGCCGGCAGCGCGCCTACGAGCACCGCAACGCCCACCGCGCGGCCGGCCTGCCCGCCGACGTCATCATGCTGAGTACCCGCGAGATGTCCGACTGGTCGGACCGGATGTTCGCGGCGCGGTGCGCCGCCGAGGACGTGGCGACGGCGATCCGCGAAGATGCCGACCGCGGGGATCTGGCCGGTCTTGCCGAGGCGTTGGTCGGTCTCATGAAAGAGGCCGAGCGGCTGCGCTGAACGCGGGATAGCGGCACCGGTGCGCCGGGCACAGCTTGCTACGCTCTTGCTCTCATCCAAGATGATGAGAGTAAAAGCATGTCATCGTTTCTGGGAGGGCTGTTCATGGCTGCCATCGCCGAGCCGTCGGTCGAGTCGTTCGACAACGCGCCGTTCGACGATCGCGACACGTTCGATTTTGCACCGCACGCCGATGGCGTTGCGGTCATGATCGGCGGGGTCGCGAATGTCATCATGCAGCTGAGTCAGGCGCCGATCGGCTACGGGGTCGCAGAGAGCACGGTGGACAGCGGCAAGGCCATGCTGCATCCACTCAAGCGGTTGCGCACTACCGTCAGTTATCTCTCGGTCGCGCATCTCGGGACGCCCGCGGAACGCGCGTCCTATCGTGCAGCGATCAACAGCGTCCATCGTCAGGTCCGTTCCGGACCGGACAGCCCGGTGCGGTACAACGCCTTCGATCCCGAGCTGCAGCGCTGGGTGGCCGCGTGTCTGTATTTCGGGACGGTCGATCTGATCGAGCGGATGCACGGTCCGATGGATGACGAGCTTGCCGACTCGATGTACCGCCATTCGGCGTGTCTCGGCGCGACGTTGCAAATGCCGCCGGAGATGTGGCCCGCCGATCGTGCCGCGTTCGCGCAGTACTGGCGCGAAGGCCTCGCCACTGCCCGGATCGATCCGACGATCCGCGCCTATCTGATGGATCTGGTCCGGCTCCGGAATCTGCCCAAGCCGCTGCAATGGGCCTTCGCCGATATCCACCAGTTCGTCGTCGCCGGCCTCTTGCCGCGCGAGCTGCGCCGGAAGATGGGCCTCGAGTGGAGCGCCGCGCACGAACGACGGCTCAGCATGATGCTGTTGCTGGCCGGGGTGGTCTGCCGCCGGCTCCCTCGGCGGCTACGGCAGTTCCCGTTGAATTACTACCTCTGGGACGTGAAACGCCGGATCCGCAAGCGTCGCCCCTTGGTCTGAACCCCGCACGAACAAGAACAGCGGGCCGGGCATGGTGTTTGTGCACCATGCCCGGCCCGCTGTCGTGGTCGGTCAGGACGACAGATCGACTCTGGCGATCTGTACGCCGCGTGCGGCGAGCCAGGGGAGTGGGTCGACCTTGATGTTGCCGGGCAGCCACACCTCGTAGTGCAGGTGCGGGCCGGTCGATTGACCTCGATTGCCGACCGTGGCGATGATGTCGCCGGCGCGGACGTGCTGGCCGACTCCAGCGAGGATCTCGTCGACGTGTCCGTAGACGCCGACCGTGCCGTCGTCCTGCTGCACCCGCACCCAGAGTCCGAATCCGGAGGCGGGCCCTGCCTCCATGATCACGCCATCGGTGACCGACCCGATCGGGGTGCCGAGAGGTTCGGCGAAGTCGATGCCGGCGTGCATCGCACCCCAGCGCATGCCGAACGTGGAGCTGAGCAGGCCGGGAACCGGGGCCAACGACTTGGGCCGGTGCGCCTCGATCTCGGCGGCCTTGACGGCCTCGAACTGTGCGCGCTGGTCCGCGACGAGTTTGACATCGACCGCCTGAGCCTGCTGCGCGATGGCCGGCGTGGCGGCCTCCATCGGGTGCGATGAACCCAATAGTGCGACCTGGTCGCCGGACCCGGCGGCGACGGCGACGGCCGGCATCGCGGCCGTGACGGCGACCGCCGCTCCGACCACGCGAACAGCCCGCGCCGTGACACGGCGGCGCGACCGAATATCGGAACAGCCTCGATCAAATAACGAATGGATTACGAACACCCGAAAGAATGTACAAGTTGAAAGCTTGATTGAGTAATTATGTAGCGGCCGTCACGGGACGAAATCCATGCCACGACGTCTCGGGCAGTAATACCCGAGAACTGGACGACAGCGGCTCTTACCAGGTCAAACAATCGACTGTTTCGACGCAGATATAAAGTAATCGGCCGTGAAACAGTGCAATACTCGCGTAAGTGGAGGCTTACGCGAAGCGGGCAATCGAGGCCCTCGCGGACGAGACGCGGCAGGCGATTTTCGAGGCCCTGGCCGCCCGTCCACGGTCGGTAACCGAACTCGCCGAAACTCTACCGGTGACCCGACCGGCGGTCTCGCAGCATCTCCGCATTCTCGAGCGCGCCCGACTCGTTATCGCCCGAGCCGAGGGCAGGCGCAGGCTGTACTCGCTCGACCCGCACGGCATCGCCGCCGCGCGCGACTACCTGGACGGCTTCTGGCCGATCGCGCTCGCCGCGTACACCCGCACAGTTGCCGCCGAAACCCGGCGCCCGGCCACCCCAGTGCGCGGGACGAACCGAAACCCTGTGCGCCGGCCTCCGCCTACCCCTTGATCGCGTCGAACACCTTCGGATCGACCAGCGTCGAGGTGTCGCCGAGTTCCCGGCCCTCCGCGATGTCGCGCAGCAGCCGACGCATGATCTTGCCCGAGCGGGTCTTCGGCAGTTCGGGCACCACCTTCACCTCGCGCGGGCGTGCGATCGGCGAAATCTCGCGGGCCACCGCGGCCTTCAGTTCGGCGACGACATCCTCGCCCCCGGTGCGGCCGGACTTGAGGATGACGAACGCGACGATGCCTTGCCCGGTCGTCGGATCCGAGGCACCGACGACCGCTGCCTCCGCGACCGCGGAATGGCCGACGAGCGCGGATTCGACTTCGGCCGTGGAGATTCGGTGGCCCGAGATGTTCATCACGTCGTCCACGCGGCCGAGCACCCAGAGATCGCCGTCGGCGTCGTAGCGCGCGCCGTCGCCCGCGAAGTACCAGCCGTGATCCGCATACCGCGACCAATAGGTGTCGCGGTACCGCTCCATATCGCCCCAGATTCCACGCAGCATCGACGGCCAAGGCTTGTCCAGCACAAGGAATCCGGCGTCACCGGCGCCGAGGGGTTTACCGTCATCGTCGACGACGCTCGCGGAGATCCCCGGCAACGCGGTCATGGCGGCACCGGGTTTGGTCGCCGTCACCCCGGGCAGGGGGGAGATCATGATCGCCCCGGTTTCGGTCTGCCACCACGTGTCCACGATGGGCGTCTCGCCGTGCCCGATAACCTCGCGGAACCAGCGCCACGCCTCGGGATTGATCGGCTCACCGACGCTGCCGAGCAACCGGATCGAGGAAAGGTCATGGGCGTCGGGGATCTCGCGGCCCCACTTCATGAACGTCCGAACCAGTGTCGGTGCCGTGTAATAGATGGTGACGCCGTACTTTTCGATGATCTCGAAGTGCCGGTGCTCGTCCGGCGAGTTCGGCGTGCCCTCGTAAACGACCTGCGTCGCCCCGTTCGCCAACGGCCCGTACACGATATAGCTGTGCCCGGTGACCCAGCCGATATCGGCGGTGCACCAGTACACGTCCGATTCGGGCTTGTGGTCGAACACGTAGTGGTGGGTGTAGGCAGTCTGGGTCAGGTAGCCACCGCTGGTGTGCACGATGCCCTTCGGCTTACCGGTGGTGCCGGACGTGTAGAGGATGAAGAGCGGATGCTCGGAGTCGAAGGCCTCCGGCGTGTGCTCGGGCGATGCGGCCGCGACGGTCTCGTGCCACCACAGGTCGCGACCCTCGGTCCAGTACACCGGGTTTCCGGCGCGCCGCACCACCAGCACGTGCTCAACCGATTCGGCCCCCTCGACCGCCTCGTCGACGGCGGGCTTGAGTGGCGCGGCCTGCCCGCGCCGCCACTGCCCGTCGGTGGTCACCACGAGTTTCGCTTGGGCGTCGTCGATCCGGGCGCGCAGGGCGGCGGCGGAGAAGCCGGCGAAGACCACCGAATGCATCAGCCCGAGCCGCGCGCAGGCGAGCATCGAGACGATCGCTTCCGGCACCATCGGCATGTAGATCGCGACTCGATCGCCTGCACGCAGACCGAGTTCGGTGAAATAGTTCGCCGCGCGGGAGACCTCGTCGAGCAGCTCGGCGTAGGTGATCGCGCGTGAATCACCCGGTTCGCCCTCCCAATGGATCGCAACCCGGTCGCCGTGCCCGGCCTGCACATGCCGGTCCACACAGTTCACCGCGACATTGAGCTTGCCGCCGACGAACCATCGTGCCACGAAATCTGATGCGGCATCAGCACTGTCGGTTTTGCGGCCCGGCCAGTCGAGGACCTGCTCATAGGGCGTCGCCCACTGCAGCCGGTCGGCCTGCTCGGCCCAGAATGCGAGCCGCGCAGATTCGGCCCGGTCGTAGATCGACGCATCCGTGTTCGCCGTCGCGACGAACTGCGCACTCGGCGCGTATACCCCGGAATTCGCTACTGCCTCGGTCGTATTGGTCACCGTCATGAATTGTCCTTCGCGGTTGGGCGGTGTCGATTGGGCTGAAAACGAGTGCGCCGGTCGTTCGTGGATACGGGGGCTTTCCGGCTTGTATCCACGGCGCGACCGGCGCCACGACTACCCGTTCGGGCAGATTTGTGCGGTCCGGTCAGTGCACGACGGCCTTTTCGGCGCCGACACCGGTGATCGAGCGGACCTCCATCTCGGCGTTCTTGGCCTCGTTGCCGCGATCCTTGCTTGTCAGCGTTCCGACGATGCCGAGCGCGAAGGCCAGCGGGATCGACACGATGCCGGGGTTCGACAGCGGGAACCAGGAGAAGTCCGATCCCGGGATCATCGAGGTCTTCATGCCCGACACGGCGGGGGAGAAGACGATCAGCACGATCGTGGTGATCAGACCGCCGTACATGCTCCACAGCGCGCCGCGGGTGTTGAAGCGCTTCCAGAACAGCGAGTAGAGGATCGTCGGCAGGTTCGCCGCCGCCGCGACCGCGAAGGCCAGCGCCACCAGGAACGCGATGTTCTGCCCGTTCGCGAGGATGCCGAGGCCGATCGCGAGCACACCGATCACCACGGCGGTGATCCGCGAGACGCGCACCTGCTCGAACTCGTCGGCGTTGCCGCGCTTGATCACGCTGGCGTAGACGTCGTGCGCGAATGACGCGGAGGCGGTGATCGTCAGGCCGGCGACGACCGCGAGGATCGTGGCGAACGCCACCGCCGAGATGATGCCGAGCAGGATTACGCCGCCGAGTTCGAACGCCAGCAGGGGCGCCGCCGAGTTCTGGCCACCGGCCGACGCGAGGATCCGGTCCGGACCGACGATTGCCGCCGCTCCGTAACCGAGCACCAGGGTGAACAGGTAGAACGCACCGATCAGGCCGATCGCCCACACCACCGAGCGGCGGGCTTCCTTGGCAGTGGGCACGGTGTAGAACCGCATCAGCACGTGTGGCAGGCCGGCGGTGCCGAGGACGAGAGCGATACCGAGGGAGACGAAGTTGATCTGCGAGGTCGCGCTGCCACCGTACTGGGCGCCCGGCGCGAGCACGTCGCGCGCTGCGACCGTTTCGCTCGAGGATTCGGAGACCGTTTCCTGCGCCGAGCCGAGGAGGTCGGAGAAGTTGAAGCCGAACTTCGCCAGCACCAGCACCGTCATGAACGCGGCGCCGCTGATGAGCAGCACGGCCTTGATGATCTGCACCCAGGTGGTGCCTTTCATGCCGCCGATCAGGACGTAGAGAATCATCAGCGCGCCGACGATGGCGATGACGATCGACTGTCCGGTGCGGCCTTCGATGTTGAGCAGCAGGGCGACCAGGCCGCCCGCACCCGCCATCTGAGCGAGCAGGTAGAACAGCGACACCGTGAGCGTCGACAACGCTGCCGCCATCCGGACCGGCCGCTGCTTCAACCGGAAGGACAGCACGTCGGCCATGGTGAATTTGCCGGTGTTGCGCAGCAATTCGGCCACGAGCAGCAGCGCGACCAGCCACGCGACGAGGAAGCCGACCGAGTAGAGGAACCCGTCGTAGCCGTAGACCGCGATTGCCCCGGCGATGCCGAGGAAGCTCGCCGCCGACAGGTAGTCGCCGGCGATCGCGATGCCGTTCTGCGGCCCGGAGAATCCACGGCCGCCGGTGAAGAAATCCGCGGCGGTCTTGTTGTTGCGGCTGGCCCGAATGACGACGACCAGGGTGATCGCGACGAAAAGGCCGAAGATGGCGATGTTGGCGACGGGGCTGCCGACCGTCTCGGCGGCGAGTATCGACGTGTTCACTTCAGATCTCCCTCGATCTCGTCGCGAATCGCCGCGGAGCGCGGGTCGAGTTCACGGTTGGCGAAGCGCACGTACAGGCCGGTGATGACGAACGTCGAGACGAACTGCAGCAAGCCGAGAATCAGACCGAGATTGATGTTGCCGATCACCTCGGTGGCCATGAAGTCGTGCGCGTAGGCACCGAGCAACACGTACGTGAGGTACCAGATCAGGAAGAAGGCCGTCATCGGGAAGATGAAGCGGCGCAACCGGTTCCGTAGATCTTGAAACTCCGGACTTGCCTGCATGTCGAGGAATACCTGCGCATCGGGTGTGCGGTCGGGTACCGCGTCCCTGTCGAGGTCGGTGCCGGGCATAAATGCTCCTAGGGCGGCGAAGGGCTTGTCTGCTCGACACTAGGGAGACCCAGGTCACAGCGGAACGCTGTGGCGCGGGCCACGCGCCGAAGCACCGCATCGTGCGCCGAACGGTCGATTCGGCACGACGAGCGGTGGGTGCTCAGTCCGCGGATCAATCCACTTCGTCGCGACGTTCGTTGCTCAGGTCGGTCATCCGATCGACCCCCATCCCGGTGCGCTCGGGTGCATGCAGGCGGGTGAGGATTCGCGCGACATCGGCCGGAACCCGGGACTTGGTCAACCGGCTGACCACGATCATCGTCACGAAGGCGAGCGGCACGCTCACTGCTGCCGGATAGCCGAGGATCGCTGCCGGCCAGCCGGTGATGCGGCCGCGGTCCAGGCCGCCGAGGACGGCGATCGTGGCCGCGCCGGTGGCGCTCACCCCACCGGCCAGCAGGCCCGCCGCGGCACCGATGGCGGTGAGTCCGCGCCACCAGATGCCGAGGACGAGCAGCGGGCACAGTGTCGAGGCGGCGACGGCGAAGACCAATCCGACCGTGCGCGACAGATCCGCCTGCGCCGAGGCCAGCGACAGCAGCAACGGCACCACGCCGGCGAGCACCGCGGCGAACCGGAAATCACGGACCCGTCCGTGCAGCACATCGGTCGAGACGACGCCGGCGATGCTCACGACGAGTCCCGACGAGGTCGACAGGAACGCGGCAATGGCGCCGGCCGCGACCAGCGCGGCGATGAGCTGTCCCGCCCAGCCGCTCAGCACCGAGCCGGGTAACAGCAGCACGGCCGCGTCCGAGGTGCCGGTGATGAGCAGCTCGGGGACGTAGAGCCGCGCGAAGGCCCCGAGCACGATGGGAAACAGATAAAACACGCCGAGGAGCCCGATCACCGCGAGCGAGGTCGCGCGCGCCGTCCGTCCGTCGGGGTTCGTGTAGAACCGGACGAGGACATGCGGAAGACCCATCGTGCCGAGGAACGTTGCGATGATCAACGAATAGACCTGATACAGCGAATGATCACCGCCGAAGCCGCCGCCGGGTGTCAACCAGGCCTGCCCGTCGGCGGGTGCGCCGGACACCACGGGCACCGCCGCGCCGGCTTCGAGCACGAGTTGGCTGCCGCTGCCGAGTTCGTGATCGCCCGGCGCGAGTATGACCGGACCGGCGACCTCGCGCCCGTCGACCGTTCCGGTGACCGTGGCCCGTTCCAGTTCGGGAACCTGCACGATCACGTCGGTGGTGATGTCGATGGTGGTGCGTTCGTCGACCGTCGGTGGCGCGGGGCTGCCGAGCGCTCCACCGGACCCGGCGAAATGCGCGCAGAGCACCAGTGCGGGCACGGCGACGGCGGTCAGTTTGAGCCAGTACTGAAACGCCTGCACGAAGGTGATCGATCGCATGCCGCCGCCGGCCACATTGCCGACGACGATCGCGCATACCACCACCGCGCCCACCCAACTCGGCACACCGAGCAGTATCTGCAGAGTCAGCCCCGCGCCCTGAAATTGCGGGACGAGATACAGCGTGCAGATCACCGCGACGACGATCATCGCGAGGGTGCGCAGCCACGGCGCGCCGAGCCGGAACTCCGCGAAATCCGGCACGGTGTAGGCCCCGGAGCGGCGCAGCGGCGCGGCGACGAACAGCAGCAGTCCGACGTAGCCGACAGTGAATCCGACGGGGTACCAGAGCGCGTCCGCGCCGTACTTCGCGATCAAGCCCGCGACGCCGAGAAATGAAGCGGCCGAGAGGTACTCGCCCGAGATCGCGGCGGCGTTCCAGCGCGGTCCCACGCTGCGTGAGGCCACCAGAAAGTCGGAGGTCGTCCTGGCCAGCCGGACGCCGTACACGCCGATCGCGACGGTCGAGAGCGCGGCGAAGGCGAGGCCGACGACCGTCATGGCGGTGAATTCGGTGTGCACTCCTGCCCCCGTCAATCCTCGAGCACGTCGGTGAACTCCTGCTCGTTGCGTTCGGCGAGCCGGACGTAGACCTTGCCGACGACGTAGAGCAGCGGGTAGACCAGCGCGCCGAGGAACAGCCACGGCAGTCGCACACCCCACACCGAGGCGGCACCGAAGGCGGGGAAGGTGAAGCAGAGCAACGGAATCGATCCGACGAGCAGGACGATGACAACGACCACGCGGATGGCGAGACCGAGTTGTGCGCGCATCAGTCCACGAATGAGTGCCTCGCCCACGGCCGTCTGTTCCTGAACCTCCACCCGTGTGCGCACCATCCGAGCGCCGCGGCGCTCGGAGAGCACGACCCGCCGGCGCGGCGGGCGTGCGCCGGGCGCGGTCATCGGCTGCCGCGCGGTCTCTGCCGGGGCGCGCGGACCAACCGATCCTTCAGTTCCCTGGTGTGCCGCCGGCTGACCGGAAGTTCGACCGCCGGCGAGGCACCGTTCGCGCGCAGGCATACCGCGACACCGGTGCCCACCGAACGGATCCCGATCACCAGCCCCATCGCCACCAGGTACGAACGATGCACCCGCAGGAACCCGGCGTCGCCCCACCGCTGCGCCAAGGTGGACAACGGGATCCGAACCAGATGCACACCGTCGGCGCTGTGCAACCGGGCGTAGTCGCCTTCGGCCTCCACCCAGCCGACGCTGGACCGCGCCACCATCGTCGTCACCCCGCCCAGTTCGACCGGGATCACCTCGTCCTGCTCGGGCGCCGGCGACCCCGGCTCTGTGGCGCTCGCACGGGCGGCGGCGACCCGACGCACGGACTCGGCGAGGCGCTCCTCCCGGATCGGCTTCAGCAGGTAGTCGACTGCGCCGAGATCGAAGGCATCCACGGCGCGGTCGTCATGCGCCGTCACGAACACGACCGCCGGACGCTGCGCGAACTCCGAGAGGATGCCGGCAAGTTCGAGGCCGTCGAGACCGGGCATGTTGATGTCGAGGAACACCGCGTCGATCGCGTGCGCGCGCAACAGCCGCAACGCCGTGGTCGCGTCGGCGGCGGTGTGTACGACCCCGACGTCGTTGTTGCGGCCGAGCAGGAAGGCGACTTCGTCCAGCGCGGGCCGCTCATCGTCCACGGCCAGGACGGTGAGCGACGGGGCGCGCGCGGGTTCGGTGGTGTGGCTCACAGCGGCTCAATAGTGCCACGGAGATGTGCGGCGATCCGGCGGCGCCACGGCCCTCATGCGCGAACCCCGGCGCGGAATTTCGGCACCCGCATGCTGACCTTCGTGCCGGCACCGGGGGCTGTTTCGACGACCAGCCCGTAGTCGTTGCCGAACGCCGCGCGCAGTCGGTCGTCGACATTGGCCAGGCCGACGTGCGCGGCTTCCGGGCCCTGTGCCGAACCGGGGGCGGCGGCCACGGAGTCCAGCGCGCCGGAGGTCAGCAGCTCGGGTTCCATGCCGATCCCGTCGTCCTCGACGCTGATCACGCATTCCGTGCCCTCGTCGGTCGCCAGCACGCCGACTGTCCCGCCGCCCGGCTTGCCTGCGATCCCGTGTCGCACGGCGTTCTCCACCAGCGGTTGCAACGCGAGAAATGGCAGCACCACGTTGAGCACCTCGGGAGCCACCTGCAGTCTCACCTGCAGCGCGTCGCCGAACCGGGCGCGTTCGAGGGTGAGGTAGCGATCGATGTTGCGCAGTTCGTCCGACAGCGTGGTGTATTCGCCTGCCGCGCGGAACGAGTACCGGGTGAAGTCGGCGAACTCGAGTACGAGCTCGCGCGCCCGGTCGGGATCGGTACGGACGAACGAGGCGATGGTGTTGAGCGCGTTGTAGATGAAGTGCGGACTGATCTGGGCCCGCAGCGCGAGCACCTCCGCCCGGTCGAGGCGCGCCTGCGACGCATCGAGTTCGGCGAGCTCTATCTGACCGGAGGCGTAGCGCGCCACGTCGGCGATGGCACCGAGTGTCCCCGGATCGGGTGCGCTGCCGGTCAGCACCCCGAGCACACCCACCACGCCCGCGCCTTCGGTGACCAGCGGCTGGACGACGAGCGAGCGCGCGGTGCGGTCCGGTCCGGCGGGCACCGTGACGAGGATCCGTCGGCCGGCGTCGGCGGCGCGTGCCGCGGTCACCGCGAACTCGTCGCCGAGTTCCGGATGCGGACCGGTCCAGGCCAGCACGGCACCGTTCGGGTCGGCGATCCCGACCGCCTCGCCGCCGGTCAGGGCGTGCAGGTGCGGTGCCGCGTCGCCGGCGGACTCGACGTTCAGACCGCGGCGAAGTGGTCGCGCCGCGAGAGCGGCGGTGTGCAGCGTGACGTGGACCGCGCGCTGCGCCGGCGTGGTGAACATCCGTCGCGTCCGCAACCACGCGAATACCGCAACCGCCAGTACCCCAGCGGCCGCGAGCACGAACACGATCGTCGTCGTCACGGTCCCGATCGTCGCCCATCCGCGCTCAGCTGTGTTCGGAAATCAATACGGCACGCGTGCCGGGCTCGAGCGCCTGAAAAATATGCGGCAGATCGCCCGGGTAGGCAACGTAGTCGCCCGGAGCCAGTTCGATCGGCGCCTCGATGAGCCCGGCCAGCGCACGGCCCGCGCTGAGCACGACATGCTCGACGACTCCGGGCATATGCGGTGCGGACTCGCGGCCCGGGCCCGGTTCGGCCGCGATCCGATAGACATCGCGGCGGGCGCCCGGCGGGCTGGCCGATACCAGCGTGGCCCGGTAGTCGGCCCGCTCGGAGGCGATCGCTGCGCCCTCGTCCGCGCGAATCACCTGCACGCGGGGACGCGGCGGATCCAGCAGTTGGGCGAACTGCACGCCCAACGCGACGCACAACGCCCACAGCGTCTCCACGCTGGGGTTTCCGGCGCCCGATTCGAGCTGTGACAGCGTCGATTTGGCGATTCCGGCGCGGCGGGCCAATTCGGTCAGAGACAGGCCTGCACGTTCACGTTCGCGTCGCAGCGAAGCTGCGATCACGTCGACGGGCGTCCTCTCGGTGGCGTCCGCACCCACGCGGCCTCCCTCGCTTGGATATCGGTTGACACGCTCCTGCGGCGCTGTTCATTATATACGCCATGCGTTCGAAATGGCGAACGGTCGATAGGGGCGTCCTGCGCGACGTCGCGCTCGTCTGTCTCGCCGACGGTATCGTCGGTATTTCCTTCGGGGCGATCACCGTCGGCGCGGGTGCGAGTCCTTGGCTGCCGGTGGCGATGTCGGTGTTCGTTTTCGCGGGCGCGTCGCAGTTTCTCTTCATCGGCATTGTCGCAACGGGCGCCAGTCCGCTCACCGCGGCAACGGCCGGACTGCTCGTCAACACCCGGCATATCCCGTTCGGCCTCGCCGTCGCCGACCTCCTCGGATCGGGATGGCGAAGGGCGGCCGGCGCCCACCTGATGGCCGACGAAACGGTTGCCTTCGCGCTCGCACAGCGGTCGCACGAAGGGCGCCGGGCAGTGTATTGGCTTTGCGGGACAGGTATTTTCGTGTTCTGGAACCTCGGCACCATGATCGGCGTGCAGGCCGGACATTTGATAACCGACACCGCGGCGCTCGGTCTGGACGCCGCGTTCCCCGCCGTGCTGGTCGCCTTGGTGTTGCCGGCGCTGCGCGAGCGGCAGACCCGCGTTGCGGCGCTGATCGGTGCGGCGATCGCACTGGCCACGACAGCGTTTCTGCCCGCCGGCGTCCCGGTCCTGCTGTCGTTGCTCGGTCTCGGTTTCACTCGGGTGGCGATGAGCCGATGACCGATTCTGCTGTCCTCATCCCTGCGATCGTCCTACTGGCGATCGGGACGTACGCCACGCGACTGCTCGGCCCCGTGCTGCGCCGACGGATGCGACTGCCGTTGACGAGCAGGCGACTGATAGCGGCGGCCGCCGTCGTGCTGCTCACCGCGGTCCTCGCAGTGTCCACGTTCACCGACGGCGACGGCTTCGCCGGGGTGGCGCGACCGGCTGGTGTACTGGTCGCCGGAATCCTCGCGTGGCGCAGGGCGCCGTTCGCGCTCATCGTGATCGCCGCGGCTGTCACCACGGCGCTGCTACGGCTGATGGGTGTGCCCTGAATCGGCCGGGTTCAGGACACCACCTCGAGCACATCGGCCACATGTCGTCGTGCGGTGTGTGCCGTGAGATTCCGTTCCTGCGGCGGTATTCCGAGGCGGACCAGGACCTGGGGTGCCGCGACGCGCCCGATCAGCGCCGCAAGGATGTCGCGGCTGGCGGGCAGTTCCGTCAGGTGGGTCAGCGGGCAGGTGGCCAAGCCCGCCACCGTGCACTCGAGCAGGACGGCGGACAGCGCTTCGCCGCATCGCAGGCAGTCGAGGGGGCCGTCGCCGGGTGTGGACAGCACGAGGACCGTCGCCCGATCGTCGGAGAGGTCGGCTTCGTCCCAGCCCGAGTCGCGCTGCGGTGCCACTCGGCCCGCCCATCCGGGTCGACTCGCGCCTGGATCAGCCGCCACCTGCTGCTCGACAACGTCGGGATGACTACTCCACCAACGCAGCTCGGCCAGATACTGGGCATCCTGCCCACGCAGGGATGCGTACACCTCGGCGGCGCGCAGCAATTCGGGGTGTGCGGCGGCAGGAAGCACCGACAGGTCGACGTCATAGTCGTCGGCAACGCTGCGCAAAACCGACTCGTAGTGCGCCCAGTCGGCCACCGCGCCGAATGGCGCGCGGCTGGTGTGACGACGCGAAATCGCTACGGCGCGATCGTGTTCGGCGTTGGTGAGCAGCATGACGGGGGAGAAACGCAGCGATGCGAGCAGTTCGCGACGCTGCGGATCGGGATATCGATGGACTTCCGTTCGCCAACGTTGCCCAGCCATCGCGACCACGAGATGATCGAGTACGACACCACAACTGATCACCATCTCGCGACCGAATGCATCGGTCCCCGCGAGCATCCGCGCGGGATCGCTGAACAGATGCAACGCGACGCCGTCGAACACCCATCGCCACGGCTGCGTGTTGTGCAACGACGGCGCCCGGCATGCGAGTGCAACCGCGTCACGGATCACGTCGGTGCTTGGCGTCGACGGCATGGACCGGCCTCCTCGCGGATCACCGCCTCGGTAGTCCCGATCCAACGATAAGGGCGATCCGGCGGCTCCGCTCGGCGGCGGCAACGAGTCTGCGGCGCGGGTGCTCCCTGGGTCAGGGCGCGCCGTCGCCCGGATGCCGGACCACGAAGACCTCGGAGACGTCTCGGCGTGCGGTGCGTGGTCGATCCGGTGCTTGGGCAACGCCCACCCGGATCACAACCTGCGGCACCCGGCCGTCCGCGGCGAGTCGCGCCACGACTGCCCGGCTTGCCGGTAGCTCCGTCAGGTGGGTGAGGGGGCACGTCGCGTAGCCCGCCATGGTCGCCTCGAGCAGGACCGCCGACAAGGCTTCGCCGCCACGCAGGCAATCCAGCCGATCATCGCCGTCGGTGCCGAGTACCAGCAGCGCGGACTCGTCCATCGTCGGCTGGGGTGTCGTCTCGGTAGCGATTCCGCCGACGCCGAATGCTCGGCCGACCGGCACTCGGGTCGCCTCGGCGGGTGCAGCGAGAAGGGTGGCTGGTACGCCGTCGGCGTGCGGCGCATGCCCGGTCCACCAATGCAATTCGGCCCGATACAGCGAATCGTATCTGCGCCTTGCGGCGGTCAGCCGGGAGGCCTCGGCCAGGTCGTTGCGGGTGTCCTGCGACAGTAACGCCGCGTGCGCGCCGTAGTCGTCGAGCAGCTCGGTGAGCGTTTCGCGGAACTGCCCCCAGCGCGGCGGCGCGCCGAACGGAAGGCGATCGGTACGGCGAGCTTCGATCGCGGCGGCGCGGCGATGTTCGTCCGACGTCACGAAGCGAGCGGGTGTGAAGGGTGATCGCTGCGAGGTGCCCGAGCCGGCCCGGATCGGGGAAACGCACCACCAATGCGCGCCAACCTTGCACGGCGAGTGCGACTTTCAGATGATCGAGTACGGCACCGCAGCTGAGCAGCAGCTGCCTGCCGAACGGATCGGCCTCGGGGAGCAGTCGCGCCGGATCGCTGTACAGGTGCAGCGAGACCCCGTCGAAGACCCACTTCCACGGCTGGGTGTTGTGCAACGAGGGGGCGCGACAGGCCAATTCACCACGACGCTACGACGCCGTCGCGGAGGTGCCGAAAGTCCCGAGCGCTCGGGACCTAGAGCAGGGGCGCCGACCAGACGAGCACGGTGCCGCCCTCGTCACGCGGACCAACGGTGAATCGGCCCTGCACCTGCGTGGCCCGCGCAGCCAGATTTTCCAGCCCGCTGCGCACGACATCCGCCGGGATGCCGCCGCCGTCGTCGGTAACGGCAATGGTCAGGTCCTCGTCGACGCCGATATCGACGGCGAGTGTGGACGGGCGCCCGTGCCGGACGGCGTTGCTCACCGCCTCGCGAACCACTGCCTGAGCATGCTCGCCGAGCTCGGCGCCGAGCACCGAGAGCGGACCATGGATACGGACGCTCGCGCGAATGTCGGTGTCGATCGTCATCTGCGCCACCGCCGCTTCGAGCCGACGGCGCAGGCGCATCGTTCCGCCGCTGCCGTGCAGGTCGTAGATCGCGGTGCGGATCTCTTCGATGACCTCCTGCAGATCGTCGGTCACCGAGGAAAGTCGTTGCTGGAGTTCGGGGGAACCTGCGCGCGAGATCGTGCCTTGCAGGGACAAACCAGCCGCGAAGAGTCGTTGGATGACGTGATCGTGCAGGTCGCGGGCGATCCGGTCGCGGTCGCTGAGCACGTCGAGTTCACGCATCCGCTGCTGGGCCCCGGCGGATTGCAGCGCGAGTGCCGCCTGGTCGGCGAACGCCGACATGAGCTCGAGTTGTTCGCCGTCGAACGTGGGCGCGCCCGGCGCGCGCAGGACGAGCAGCACGCCGTGCACGTCCTCGGCGGCCCGCAACGGCAGCAGCAGTGTTGGTCCCGCACCGGATACGACGAGATCGCGCGCCAACGCGGGATCGGGGGAGTCGAACCGTCCGGCCGCGATGGTCCGCATGATTTCGGCGAAGCGGCCCGGCGCGATGGTGCGAATCCGGCTCGTCGTCTCGTCGTCGGGATCCGCGGTCGACTCGGTCACGACGAGTTCGGTGACGTCGGCGGGGGAGACATCCGGATCCACGGGCAGGGCGAGGACGGTGCGATCGGCACCGGTCAGTCCGTTGGCCAGGTCCGCGATGCGGTCGAACACACCTGCCGCGTCGGCGCCCGCGAGGAGATCCGCGCCGATGTCCCTGGTGGCCTCGATGTACTTCTGGCGCGCCCGTGCCTGCTCGTAGAGTCGAGCGTTGCCGATCGCGATGCCCGCCGCCGCGGCAAGCGCCTCCACGAGTTCCTCGTCATCGGCAGTGAACGGTTGACCACCCGCCTTCTCGGTGAGGTACAGGTTGCCGAAGACCTCGTCGTGGACCCGAACGGGGACGCCGAGGAAGGTCCGCATCGGTGGGTGATTCGCCGGGAACCCGACCGACGACTGATGTTCGGCGACATTGTCGACCCGCAGCGGCTGCGGATCGTCGAGCAGCACCCCGAGTACGCCGCGTCCCTCCGGTAGATTGCCGATCCGGTCCCGGGTCGACTCATCGATGCCCTGATAGATGAACCCCACCAGGTGGTGACCTTCACCGCGGACACCGAGCGCGCCATATCGGGCGTCCACCAGATCGACCGCGGCCGCGACGATCGCCTCGAGCGTGGTGTCCAACTCGAGGCCGGAGGTCACCGCGAGCATCGCCTGCATCAGCCCTCGGCTGCGATCGGGAACGCTGCCGGAGTGTTCGTGTTTCACTGTTTTCGATCGTCGCGACCGAGTTTCGAGACGAAAACCGCAGCCTGGGTGCGGCGTTCCATTCCGAGCTTGGCCAGCAGCCGGGAAACGTAGTTCTTCACGGTCTTTTCGGCGAGGAACATGCGGGCGGCGATCTCCCGATTGGTCAGTCCTTCGCCGAGCAGCATCAGTAGGGTGCGCTCCTGCTCGGTCAGTCCGGCCAGTGGATCGGACTCGTCGGTGCGGCGGCGCAGCGAGTCCATGAGCACCGCGGCCGCACGGTTGTCGAGCAGCGACTTACCGGCGCCCACTTCCTTGACCGCCTTGGTGAGTTCGAAACCCTTGATGTCCTTGATCACGTATCCGCTCGCGCCGGCGAGAATGGCGTCGAGCATCGCCTGCTCGTCGGTATAGGACGTCAGGATCAGACAATGCAGATCGGGCATGCGCGACAACAGTTCCCGGCATAATTCGATGCCATTGCCGTCGGGGAGCCGAACATCGAGAACGGCAACGTCCGGATGCAGCGCGGGGATTCGGGCCAGCGCCTGCGCGACACTGCCGGCTTCGCCTATCACAGTGAGGTCCGGGTCGTCCTCCAGCAGGTCGGCGAGACCGCGGCGGACCACCTCGTGGTCGTCGACGAGGAATACCTTCAGCACTCGACTACCTCCGATTCGCACCTTACGTCACCCGCTGCGCCGCGGCGGCCAACGACGACGAGGTATCGGCCACGATTTGTTGACGCGGTGGGACGCTTCGACAAGTGTCGAGGGGTGGTTGTCCCGACGACGAAGGAGTCGCGCACGATGCCGAAAGCCCCGATAGTCGTTGCCGTCGATGGTTCGCAGACCGCGAATGCCGCGGTCGCATGGGCGGCGTTGGCCGCGCGGAGCGACAGTGTGCCGCTGCTGCTGGTAAATTCCGCAACCCTGCCCGCGCTCTACGGCACAACCGTCGCGTTCACCCAGTCCGACTTCGACATGGTGCACGCCGATGGCGAACGGATCCTGGCCGAAGCCAGGCAGATCGCCGTCGATGTGGCCGGGCCGGGGGCGACGATCGACGTCTCCGCCGAGTTGGTCACCGGTTCGATCATCCCCGCATTGCTCGACCTCTCGAAGAACGCGTCCCTGCTCGTGGTCGGCAGTCGAGGGCTCGGTGCGTTCACCCGTTCCCTGGTCGGCTCGGTGAGTTCCGCGGTGACCCGGCATGCGAGTTGCCCGGTCGCGGTGATCAAGGACGACTCGATCGCGGAGGTTGTCGCCCGGTCCGGCCCGATCGTGGTCGGTGTCGACGGGTCCGACAACTCCATGCCCGCAGTCGAATTCGCCTTCGCCGCGGCCGCGGCGCGCGGCGCCGAAGTGCTCGCGGTGCACGCCTGGGCCGACGCGAGCCAGTTCCGACTTCCCGATCTCGAGTTCTCCGCCGTCGCCGAAGCCGAAGAGGCACTGGTATCCGCGGCACTTGCCGGATCCCGCCAGGACTACCCGGACGTCCCCGTCCGTACCGTCACGGTGCGAGACCGGCCGGCGCGCAACATCCTCGAACAGTCCGAGGGCGCGCAGTTCGTCGTGGTCGGATCGCATGGCCGCGGCGGATTCAATGGCATGTTGATCGGCTCGACCAGCCAGTCCCTGCTGCACAGTGTGGAGTGCCCGATCGTCATCGTCCGCAACAGCGGCTAGGGCGCCGTCATGGCATAGCGTCGCCGACAGCGTGACGTCCCCCGCCGGAGTGCGCGCGAGCGTTGCTCAGTCTCCCCAGATCCGTTGCGCGATCAGGCCGGCCAGCCGAAGCGGCTGGTCGCCCTGAATCGAGTGGCCCGCGTCGGGCACCGTCTCCAGGGCAGCACCGGGGCTGCGCCGACGGAACTCGTCCATGTCCGCGTCTGTGGTGTGAAATGAATTCGCGCCGCGGACAAGCATTGTCGGCACCGACGAGGCGTCGACCACGTCCCACAGAGCGTCGATGTTGCTCGACCAGTCGGCGCCGTCTCGCGGCTGAAGCGAATCGTAGCGCCACTCCCAGCCTTCGTCGGTGACCCGAGCATTGTGCAGAATCCCGCGACGCAGCGAGGCCCGCGAGCGGGTCGGGCTTGCGGCCGCCGTCGCATCCAGCATCTCCTCGAAGCTGGCATAGCGGTGCGGCCCGCGGATCAAATCGGTGGCCCCGCGCTGCGCCTTCGTCATCTCCTCGGCGCGTTTCCCCGTAGCGGGCGTGACGTCCACCAGCATGCGGTTGCGGCCCGAGTAGCCGAGCGGATCGAGCGCGAGTGTGGTGAGACCGCCCAGCGACATGCCGATCACCGCTGTCGGGTCCGGTGCAACGGACTCGAGGAGCGGCGCCAGTGTCGCGGCGTTGGTTTGCGGCGAGTAGTCGCGGTCCTCCCGCCAGCCGGAATGCCCATGCCCGGGGAGGTCGACGGCCAACGCGGACACGGGGCGCTTGGCGAGCAACGCGAGCAGCACGGTGTCCCAGGTATGTGCGTTCTGGCCACCGCCGTGCAGGAAGACGAGGTCCACCGGGCCGGTACCCCAGCGCAGTGCGCTGGTCTCATCGAGCTCGAGCCGTTCGATCGGCGGTGGGCGCCACGGCAGACCGGCCTCCTCCGCATTCTCGGGCAGGAGCATGAATTCGGAATCTGCATAGGCGGCAACGACCGACTGTTCGTCCATCGTTCGGATGGTGCCACAGCGCTCAGTCGACGACGAGCACGGGCGAGGACAGGCCGAGATACAGCAGCGACAGTACGAAGAGCACCCAACCCGCGCCCTGCCAGATCGGCCACGCATGGCCCGACCGCCAGGCCCGGTAGGACTGCACGAAGGCCACCACCCCGCCGATCAGCAGGATCGCGGTGGGTGCCATGGCCAGGAAGTAGCGCTGCGGCGACTGACAGACCTCGAACTCCGCATCGGCGCACTCGCCGTGATCCGTGGCTACAGACCAGAGGATCGAGCCCACCATCACGGCGAGCGCCACGACGACGACAGCGATGGTGAACCGGGTGGCCGCACGCATCGCACCCGGGTCACGCCAGTTCTTCTCGACATCGGAGGTCTGGGCCTGTTCGGCTCTCCACTTCTCGGGCTCGAAATCATGGGTCATTGCGCGGTGCCTCCGATAGCACTTCACCTGCGCCAAACGCTACCTCTGGACGGCTACCCGGTGGCGCGGTCCGGAAACACGCACGACCGGATCGGTCGAGATGCCGGCTCGGGTCGCTATCGTGGTCCAACCGATCGGCCGGACGAGTAAAGGATCTACATGAGGGACGTGCGATGACGAGGGTGATTGCCACGATCAACCTCAAAGGCGGCGTGGGCAAGACGACCACCACAGCTGCGCTCGGCGAGTTCCTCGCCGCGGAGTTCGGCCAACGGGTGCTGCTCATCGATCTCGACCCGCAAACGAACCTGACCACGATGATGATCGGGGAGCGGCGCTGGCAGGAGCTCAACGAGAGCGGCCTGACCCTCGCGGCGCTGTTTCTGGAAGCGGTCGAGTCGGTCGGGATGCGGTTCGACATGGACAAGGCGATCCAGGTCAATGCCTCGCCGGTCAATGCCGTGCGCGGGGTCGACCTGCTGGCCTCGTCGCTGGATCTGATGGAGATCCAGGAAGGGCTGAGCTACCGGCAGTACGCCGAACCGCACGCAAGTTGGCCGGTGGAGGTGCTGCGCGACGCGGTGGCGCCGGTGCTGGACCGCTACGACTACGTCCTCGTCGACTGCCCACCGAACCTGGGCATGCTCACCCTCAACGGCCTGCGTCTGGCAGATGGCTACATCATCCCGACGATCCCGGACATTCTGTCCACCTACGGCATTCCGCAACTGCAGTCGCGAGTTTCGGCGTTTGCCGCCCGCACCGGGCACACGATCAAGGAGCTCGGGCTGGTCATCACCAAATACCGTTCGGCGTCGAGCGTGCACCGCGCGGTGATCGACCAGCTGCAACGCGACGACCGGATCGCGAACGTCGTGCCTGCGTGGATTCCGGAAGCCAATCAGATCGCCGCCGCCGCAGAGAACGTCGACCATCGCACGCTGCGTGGAAAGTACGGCGGTGGCGAACGGTTCGACGACCTGCGCAATTTGACGGAGGACATTCTCCTGACCTCGAGGGTGCTGCTGTGACCGAACGAGTCGAGGATGCCGAGCGTGATCGAGCTGCGGGGCGGATCCAGGTGGATGCGGCCGCAGGCGCGCTGGTGAAGCTCCAGGCCGAGCTCCCCGGATTGGCCGCAGCACTCGCCGGTGTGACGCAACTACTCGCGGAAGAGGCGGTTCGGACACCACGGTTCGCCCGTGGCCTCGAGGCGGCCCTTGCCGCCGGAGCTGCTCCCGCACCCGCGTCGCGATCCGGTACGGGCGCGAGCCGGGGCAGCGCGCCGAGCCGCCGCGCCAAGCGTCAACCCGGGCCGATCGATCCGTTCGCCGTGTACCTCGACTCGGGCGAGTCCGGGCTGCAGGACGCGCTCGCGGCACTCGATACCGAACAACTCAAGGACATCGTCGCCGAGCACGCCATGGACTACGACAAACGTGCGATGCGCTGGCGCAGCCCGGACCGGTTGCGCGAGCGCATCAGCGAGCGAGTCGTGGCCCGGGCAACCAAGGGCGACGCGTTTCGAACGTAGGTAGTGACCACTCGCCCGGGCCGGGCCTGGTCGAACCCTAATCGACCATCCGGGGAATATCCGGCTCGATGGGACCGGGCACGGCGTCGAGGTGGTCGTCGGCACCCTGCCACCACCCGATGTTGGGGGCCGAATCCACGCGCGTGGTATTCGCCCGCCAGTTGTCCAGGGCCGTGTTCGCCAGATAAATGTGGTTCTTGCTCACGTCTTCGGGTGAGAGCGCGAGAACGCGGCGGCTCCCTCTGGTTCGGATCGGTTGGGTGGGCTTGCGCCAGCGCCGCTTCAACAGGATCAGCCGATTGTCGAACCAGTAGGCGAATTTCAACGGATCGAACGGTTTCGGCCGCGGCCCGCGCACCGGTCGGGCTGCGCGGAACTTGAACTGCAGTCCGCCACCATCGATCTCGCGGTCGCCGGCCTCGCGCACGATCCATCGCAACGTCTCGTCCGACAGCGTGGTGTCCTCGTGACCACCACCGACATCGGTGTGATCACCGTCGAACCAGACCTGTTTGAGGTCGGTGGTCCCGTTGCCGTTCCACACTGCCGGGGTGAACTTCAGCCGCGGCTCGTCGATCGCGAGCGCCTGACGCGCACGCAGCACCTCGTCGGACAGATTCACATTGTGGAACCCGAACTTCGCGCCGGCCATCCCGGGGACGCCGAGCGCTCCGACGGTGTCGAAGACGCCGAGGAAGGTGATCTTGGGCCGCTCGTCACCCTGATAGGTCAGCTCCCGGAAGAGTTCGGTCCGCAGGTCGACGGGACCGTCGCCGCGTGGCCTGTTCCGGTACACCTCGAGCGCATCGCTCAGCGGGTTCGACTTCGCGAGGACCCCGTCCATGGTGAGCAGCCCGTTGAATCCGATCATCCCGGCCAGGCTGCGGGCGGTGTACGCACCGCGGCTGAAACCGAACAGGTAGATCTGATCGCCGTGTTCGTAGTTGAGCGCGAGGAATCGGTACGCGCTCAGCAGCGCGGAGTTCAACCCCGCGCCGGTGGCACCGGCGAGCAGCCGGCCCAGCCGGGTTTCACCGGTGCCCACGCCGCTGACGTAGTGCACGATCTGAGCGACTCCGTCGTCGTCTCGGGTCCGTACCGCACGCGCGATCTTCTCCACATTCGAGATGTATTGATCTTCCGCGCTCTTCCACGTGCCGTCACAGCAGACCACCAGACGCTTCATCGAGGTACCCCTTGGGTCGCGTTCATCGGATGTCCCCACCCTTTCAACGGCAGGAGAATCGGACACGCGTAGTGCGCTACCCGATTGCGACGGGTTTACTACCCATGTGCGGATCATCCACAGTGGTGTGCCGGCGGCGGGTTCGACGCTCATTGCCGTCGTCGCCTTGGCGATTCTGCTCTTTCCGGGACGCGCAGCGGCCGAGTCGGGGTACGGACTCGACCCGGTACTGGACGCCGCATATGCACGGGCCTCCGAGGCTGCGCGATCGGAAGGCGTTGCGTTGTCGATCACTTCCGGCGGGCGCACCCCGGCGGAACAGGAACGGCTGTGGCGCGACGCGCTCGCCACCTACGGCAGTCCGGAGGCGGCGCGCCGCCGGGTTCTACCGCCGAACGAATCCACCCATGTGGGAGGTCACGCCGTCGATGTCGGTCCACCGGAGGGAGCCGCCTGGCTGGAAGCCAACGGTCTCCGTTGGGGGCTGTGCCGCACGTTTGCCAACGAATGGTGGCATTTCGAGGTGGCGACCACGCCCGGACTTCCCTGCCCACCGATGTGGTCCGACGCCGCCGTGCGGGCGGACCGGCTCTTCGTCGTCCCGTGGTAGTCGCTCGGTTGCGGCTGCCCGGCCCCGCCCGGAGTAGTCATCATTCCCTGACGTCGGCGACGATCGAACACGATGGGTGAAAACATCGACGAGCACTTCGTCGCCGCCGTTACGCACCTCCATGCGCAATCGTCGATTGCCGCGGACGAGGGGCCATTGCCGGCGGCGCGGCTGCTCGACCTGTTCGACGCCCAACTCGGCAGCCGTCATCTCGATCTCGCCGCCCGCGAACTCCGCGCGGCAGGTCGTGGGTACTACACGATCGGTTCGGCGGGTCACGAGAGCAATGCCGTGGTTGCTGCCGCGCTCCGCACGACCGACCCCGCGCTGCTGCACTACCGGTCCGGCGGTTTCTTTCTCGAACGGGCGCAACGGGTCGGCGGTTCCGATCCGCTGCGCGACGTCCTGCTCGGGATGTTCGCCGCCACCGCGGAGCCGATCGCCGGTGGGCGACACAAGGTGTTCGGCCGCGTAGACCTGACGATCGTTCCGCAGACCTCGACGATCGCTTCGCATCTGCCCAGAGCGGTCGGTGTCGCCTTCGCCATCGGACGTGCTGCCCGGCTGCGCATTTCGACGCCGTGGCCGGCCGACGCCGTGACCGTGTGTAGCTTCGGGGATGCCTCGGCGAGTCACTCCACCGCGGTCGGCGCGATCAACACCGCCATTCACACTGCTTATCAAGGGATTCCGCTTCCGTTGCTGCTGGTGTGCGAGGACAACGGGATCGGGATCAGCGTCCGGACGCCGACGGGCTGGATAGCGACGAGCTTCTCCCAGCGCGCCGGCTTGGCGTACTTCGCCGCCGAGGGCGACGACCCGACCGGTACCTACGAGGCGGCGCACGCCGCTGCCGAGTGGGTCCGTACCGAGCGCAGGCCCGCGTTCCTGCATTTGCGCACGGTCCGTCTGATGGGCCACGCCGGCTCCGACTTCGAACCGGGATATCGTTCCCCACAGGAGATCTCGGCCGACTACGCACGGGACCCGCTGCTCGCGACCGCGCGCCTACTCGTCGAGCACGGATTCTGCACACCCGAGCAGGTGCTGCACAGCTACGAGGACAAGCGCACGCAGGTGAGGACACTCGCCGACCACTTGCGCGGCGAGGCCGAACTCGACAGCCCGAGCGCGGTGCTGTCGCCGCTCACCGAGACCCTGCGAGACGCATTGTCGGCCAGGCCGACTGCGCCGGTGCGCGACAACGGCGCGCCGGAGACCGCGCTGACGCTCGCGCAGGCGGTCAACCGAGCCCTCGACGACACCCTCACGGAGTTCCCCGAAGCCCTGCTGTTCGGCGAGGACGTGGCGCGCAAGGGCGGTGTCTACGGCGTCACCCGAGGACTGCGCAAGAGGTTCGGCGCGAACCGCGTATTCGACACGCTGCTCGATGAACAGTCGATCCTGGGTCTGGCGCTCGGCGCCGGGCTCGCGGGGCTGCTGCCCATCGCGGAGATTCAGTACCTGGCCTACCTGCACAACGCCGCGGACCAGCTGCGCGGTGAGGCGGCGACGCTGCAGTTCTTCTCGCGACGGCAATACCGCAATCCGATGGTCGTCCGCATTGCCGGATACGGCTACCAGAAGGGTTTCGGCGGACATTTCCACAATGACAACGCTGTCGCGGCGCTGCGTGACATCCCCGGATTGGTGATCGCCTCGCCCGCGCGTCCCGACGACGCCGCGGCAATGCTGCGGACCTGTGTCGCCGCGGCCCGGCAATCGGGCGCGGTGTGCGTGTACCTCGAGCCGATCGCGCTGTATCACACCCGAGACCTGCACGAGGTCGGCGACGATGGGTGGCTGGCTCCGTACCCGGCCGATGTCGACCACGCTCCGATCGGGCGGGCACGCACCTACGGCGACGGCGACGACCTCACCCTCATCAGCTTTGGCAACGGGGTCCGGATGAGCCTGCGCGTCTGCCGCCGGCTTGCCGCAAAGGGGATTCGCGTCCGGGTCTTGGACATTCGGTGGCTCGCTCCGCTGCCGCGAACCGATATTCTGCGCGCGGCCGCGTCGACCGGACGGGTGCTCGTCGTGGACGAAACGCGTCATGCCGGGGGCGTAGGTGAGGGGATCGTGACGATCCTGGTGGAGGGTGGGTTCGGCGGTCCGATCGTGCGCGTCACGAGTGCCGACAGCTTCATACCGCTCGGCGCCGCCGCACTCGAGGTGCTGCTATCCGAGGACGAGATCGAAGCGGCGTCGACCGAGTTGGCGCAACGCCGCTGATCGCCATCATCACTCGCCGGGGCTCGCCGCGCGGTGTCGCTGTGCATCGAACGGGGCGAAGAATGCCTCGCCGATCGCGAACATACCGCGCTGCGGCAGCCAGAAGTCGCCGAGGTGGGCCTGCTCGGGGAGCGGTCCGGGTCTGCCTGCATCGACACCGTCGATGTGAGCGTGGCTGTCGGCGACCGCCCACACCATGCGCGGATTCGTTTGGAACGATTGACCGTTCGGCGCGGTCCCGGTCAACGCCACCCGCCCGACACCGAGCATCGGGCCGGCGATCCGCGACATCGTGGCCAGCACCGCACCATTGCGCCACGCCGCGGCGGGCAGTAGTCGGCCCGCCACCGTCATCGCCCTCGTTGCCGGTGTGGCGACGAGCAGCAGATCCCAGACGAGCCGGTGGGGCACCTCGACGGACAGTGCGAACGGATCGGGCCAGGTGACGGTGATCGGCGTGGATACGGTCTCGTCCACCGCCGCCGCGAAGTATCGGGGACAGCTGGAACTGGGTGGGGCGCTGCTGAAAATCGTCCACCGTCCGCCGGGGTCGCGAAGCCACACCGAGTCGTAGCCGGGTCCGATGGAGCTGGCCGGGAAATGGCGCGACGCGAGGTAGTGACCGCCGGCAAAGGGCAGACCCATCACCCCGTATCCACCGAACCGTTCACGATCTGCTCGATCGGGCAATCGATCGGCTGCTTCGCCGGCCGCACGCGGGTCGCTGGCCATGTTCGTCCTCGGGAGAGATTTGCCGGTCATTCTACGCAGTTGCACCGCGGTGTTCGGGTACATGTGAGAGATGGTCCACGGTCAACTCAATCGTCGAGAGGACAGAGCCGATGCTGCATTTCCTACGCGCTATCGCCCGGGCGCTCACCGGGGTCAGCTACGCCTATTTTGGTTTCGACGCGTTTCGTGAACCCGGCGGGCGCGTCGACATGGCGGCACCAACGCTGGCGAAGCTGCGCGAGGTTGCGCCGCTGCCCGCGGACAACGAAACAATCGTTCGACTCAACGGCGCGGTGCAGATGACGGCGGGCGCGCTGCTGACCGTCGGCGTGCTCCCACGCCTGTCGGCCACGGCGCTGGTCGGCTCGCTGGTCCCGACAACCATTGCCGGACATTCTTTCTGGAAAATCGACAACCCCGCGAAGCGGGCGCAGCAGCGGACGCAATTCCTGAAGAACACCGCGATGATCGGCGGCCTGGTCGCGGTCCTCATCGCCCCCGCTGATTGATACCCGCACGCTCAGTGCCGCAGGAACGCCAGTGGCGCCTGCCCGAGTTCGTGTTTGAACGCGGTGACGAACGCCGAAGGGGTGGCGTATGCGGCGGCGAGCGCAGCGTCGGTGACCGAATAGTCCGCGGCCAGGTAGTCGAGGGACCCCAGAATTCGCGCCCGCCGCCGCCACGCGCCCAAACTCATCCCGGTTTGCGTGCGGAACGTGCGTTCCAAGGTCCGCTGGCTGGTCGCCACGTTCCTGGCAACGGCCGAGAGGGTGAGCGCGGGTGCGGCACGGATCAGCGTGGCGGCGGCTGTGGCACGTGCGTCGTCGGGCATCGGCAGCCACAATGCGGCCGCGGGCAGAGCGCGCAGCTGATCGAGCAGCACCGTCATGAGCGCACAGTGCACGGGGTCGTCGAGTTGGAGCGGGCAGGTGTGCACCGTGTGCAGCAACAGTTCTCGGACGAACCCGGACACGGTGACCGCGCCCGGGGACGCAGGCAGTGCGCGCATCTCGCAGGCGAAGTAGAGCGAGCGGACCGCGACCGGGAACCGATTGCGCACCCGAGCCGGACGACCGTCGGGAATCCAGACTGCTCGGTAGGGCGGGATCGTCCACGAGCCCGAGGACGTGGTGATGGTCATCGTTCCCGCGGCGGTGTAGAGCAGTTGGTCCCAGCCACTTTCGATGGGCAGAACCGCCTGCCCGGGCGGGTGTCGCACGGAATAGCCGCGCACGGCGGGCTCGTCGGGATGTCGGCTTTTCGACATTTCATGGCAAAGATTACGTCGTGCGACACGGTCGCGTGGTGGGACGATTCGCTTATGCCAGCCAACCTCGCGCATTTCGCGCTCAATGCCACGGACGTGCACGCAGCCAGGGACTTCTACGGAAAAGTCTTCGGCTGGACCTTCAGCGCCTGGGGCCCACCCGGTTTCTTCAAGATCCAAACCGGTCCCGACGACGAGCCGGGGATCGCCGGGGCGTTGCAAGCCCGACGCGAACTCGTTCCCGGCAACACCATGATCGGTGCCGAGTGCACGTTCGCCGTCGAGGATGTCGACGCGACAGCGCATGCGGTCCGCGATGCCGGTGGCACGATCCTGATGGACCGATTCACGATCACCGGCGTCGGCCACCTCATCTACTTCGCCGATCCGGGCGGCAACGCGATCGGCGCGATGCAGTACGACGCTGCTGCCGAATGAAGTCTGTCGAATGAAGTCTGGGCGACCCGTCAGAGCATCGAGGTAACCGGGACCCGGAGACCGATCGCGAGGGCGCCCGCCAACTCGCGGCAGGTGTCGTGGTCAAACACCACGTGGCCGGACAGCACGTCGACATCGCGCTTGGCACGCTGCATCGGGTTGTCCAGGAAATGGACGCTCGCTCCGGATGCCTCGAGTAGGTTGGCGATGATCGAGCGTGAATCCGCAACTACGTGGGCGGCCGCGAGCCGGGCATCGGCCCGGACCGCGGGCGGCACGCGCTCCCCGGCTTCGACCATCTCGTCGATCCGCTCGGCGGTGCGGTCGACGAGGGCCCGCAATGCATCGAGGCGAACCCGCGCGTCGGCAAGCCGCGCCTGCGCTGCCGGCTTGTCCTTCTGCTTGCCGCCGCCGTAGGCGAGGACGCGTTCCTGCAGCCGCTCGGCGAACAACTCGGTCACCCGCTCCGCGGTGCCGAGCGCAGGCATTGCGGCGACCAGCGCGAGCGCGGGCACCATCGGCCAGCGGTAGGTGGTGCAGTCGTGCAGACGGGCGCCCGGCGAGTTGCCGCCGTACACGTCGATGACACCGACCACTCGATGTTCGGGGACGAAGACGTCGTGCAAGAGCACGTCGTTCGATCCCGTGGCCCGCATTCCGTCGGTATGCCACACGTCCACGATCTCGACATCGCGTGCGGGCAGGAGCACGAGCGCGGGCATCGGCGCGTCGTCCGGCCCGCACAGGGCGCTGACCATCACCCAGTTCGCGTGCATCACACCGGTGGCCCACGACCACCGGCCCGACACGCGAAATCCGCCGTCTGCCGGTACCCCGCGCCCGGTCGGCGCAAGTGCGGCGGGCGCAAGAAACGGCCTGTCCGAGAAGGCCTCTCGCTGCGCTTGCTCGTCGAAGAGCGCCATGATCCAGTTGTGTAGCGTATAGAAGGCCAGCGTCCAGGACGACGAGGTGCACCCGTGCGCGAGCCGGCGAATGGGGTCGAGAATCGCCGGGAACGGCGCTTGTGCACCACCGAAGCGCGCGGGAACGAGCAACTCGGGCAGTCCCGATCGGGCGTAGTCGTCGAGCGTCTCCGCGGGCAGTCGGCGCAGCGTTTCGGCTTCTGCCGCCCGTTGCGCGAGGGCCGCGACGAATTCGTCGGTGATTCCAGACGTCCGATCGGTGATCATCGTCATGCGCTCGAAACTACCATACGTTTTAGTATGGAAAACAACGACGGTCAGTGTCGCAGCATGAAGTCCAGGAACCAATCGCGGCGGTCCTCGGTCCACCTCGCCGGCGTGGGCCCGGACAGGTGCAGCGCCCCAATTCCGGCTGCATACATCGTGTTTGCCCGTTCCGACGCCTCTGCCGGGTCGAATCCGTCGTCGAGGAATGCCTGGCGGACGGCATGGACCATCCGGCGATCCGCGGACCGCACGGCCTGCGCCGCGGCGGGATCGGTGCGTGCCCACTCCCGCATCGCACGCTCGAGCGCCCAATAGCGTGGACTCACCAGGGATTGCATCATCTGTGCCAGCCGTTCGCGAGGTTCCACGTCGCCGAGTTGCTCGAGCCGTTCGCGCTCGGACTCCCGTAGCTCCCCCCACGCGTGCACCAGCGCCGTCCGGTAGGACGCGATATCGGTGAAGTGCCAGTAGAAGCTGCCCTTGGTCGCGCCGAGCCGGGTGCACAGATTGTCGAGTTTGAGCTGCCGGACACCCTGCTCGGCAAGGATCGAATAGCCCGCCTCGATCCAATCGTCGACGGAGAGCCGCGTGCTGCCGGAACCGCGTGGTGCTGCCACGGGCGTCAGCCTAGTCAGGGCACAACCTCAGGATTCGACGGGCGCGATGAGTTCGGTGCGCATGGTTGCCGGGTCGACGTCGGGGCCCGGCTGCGTCACATAGACCTCGATCCAGCGACCGGGGATGTCGGCGCCATCAGCGGTGACCGCGGCAACGACGGATCCCCACGCCGCACCGAGCCCGTCGTAGCCGCCGATGTGGGTTGCCACTGCACATCGCGCACCCTCGATCGTCGAGGGACGGATGACCCGCCCGGCGAACTCCGCCTCCGCCGCGAGGGGTTCGAGGACCGGAAAGGCGACCTCGACATCGAACTCGCCCATCGGATCGCCGTGGTACACCGCGACCGCCGGCCCGGCGGGCTGCACTGCGCCCGCTGCCGCGGCGGCGCCGAGCGCACCGAACCCGCCGTCGAAGGCCTCGATCAGCGTCGCCTGGGTGGCGTGTTCGAAGCGCACCGCCGCGATCGCTGTGTCGTCCATCTGGACCCACTCGACTGCGGTGCGCGGCTCATCGGCGATCGGGAGGGACACGGCTGCTCCTGGGCTCGTTCGACTGATGGCCCAATCATGCCTGATTCAACGACAGCGCCGGCGCGATCCAGCGGCGGAGATCCCTTTTCGGCGCGCCGGCTCGACCATGACGAGGATTACAGTTCGCACGTAGCGCATTGCACCCACTTCGCCCGTGAACTGGTCGATTTCGGCTCACGGTTCGATGCTGACGTGGGCGCCGATCAGGCGACCGAGCGGCCTCCGCCAACGCGGCCACTACGGCTGATCGTGTTCATCCGCTCCGGTCGTCGATAGGCCGGTAGCACCGCCGAGCATGCGATAAACCGGGTTGCTCGCCGCCGCCGGACGAGTGTCGATACCTGCGCCGGCGACGTAGCGTTGCGCCGTTGCCATCGACTCGTGGCCGAGGAGCTTCATCAGTGTGTACACACTGATGTTCTCGTCGGCCAGCGCAGTGGCGTAGGTATGCCGGAGGGCGTGCACCAGTGCGCCTTTCGGACGTTGTGACTCGATACCCGCGCGGCGGTAGATCCGCTGAATCCGGTACTGCAGGACGCCGCGCGTGATGCGATCGCCGGCCGGGCCGACGAACAGCGGCGCTTTCCGCGGCCAAGCGGAGAGCGAACGGTCGTCGCGGCGGCGACGCGAGTTGGGCGGGGGAGGGAAACGCTCGTGCCTGGTCTCGAGATATCGGTCGAACACGGCGAGCAGCGCGCGTTCCACGGGAATGAACCGATCCTTGTTGCCCTTGCCATGAACGTGCAACATGCCTGCACCGTCCTCGGTGACCCGCACGTCGCCGATGTTGGTGCGCACCATCTCATCCGAACGCATGCCCGTGAGCAGAGCGGTCAGCACGAGGGCACGATCCCGCTCGGGCCAGTCGGTACTTCGCGTTCGGTCACCATCCGATTCGAGCGCACCGAGCAGCGCGGTGACGGCAGTGTTGTCGAACGACTTCGGCAGGATCTTGGATGCCTTCGGTCTCCCGACGGCGGGCATCGGATTCGCCGAAATCGTCTCGGCGGTGAAAAGGAAGGTGCACAACGTGTTCCACGTCGACCAACAGCGCCGGATCGACGCTGCTTCATGCGTCTTGGCGTATGCGGCAAACGCTCGCCGCATCTCGTCGGTGGTGAGCAGGTCGGTGCTCAGTTTGTCTGTCGCCGTGCCGTTTCCAGCGATCAGGACAGCGATGGTGTCGAAATCCTGCCGATAGGCCTTCAAGGTGTGTGGCGACGGCTTGCGGGTACCGCAGTCGGCGATGAAGGCTGCGAACCAATCCGGACGCGCGCTGTCCGGGTCCTCGGGTTCGACGGGATGGGTCACATGCGTCCGCTATCGAACCGCAGACGCGAGGCGGCGCCATTGGTCGGTGGGAAACTCAGCTTGATTTGCACTCAACACTTGCACGCACACGTGGTCCGCACCGGCCTGCTGATGCTTGCGGATACGGTCGACGACGGCCTCCTCGTCGCCCCACGCGATGACGCCATCGAAGAGTCGGTCGCTCACCGACGCGACGTCTTCGTCCGTGAATCCAAGGCGCAGCAGGTTATTTACGTAGTTCGGCATCGCGAGATAGTTGCGCAGCCAGTTCGTTCCGATGGTCCGGGCCTCGTCGCGGTCCTCGGCAAGAATCACCGTCTGCTCTGGCAGCAACAGCGGAGCGGCGCCGAGCGTCTCGCGGGCGATGGCGGTGTGTTCGGGGGTGACCAGGTAGGGATGGGCACCGCGGCTGCGCTCGGCGGCCGTCTTCAACATCTTCGGGCCAAGCGCGGCGAGCACACGATTCTCGGGCGCCACCGGCAGGTCCGCGTCGTCCAGACCATCGAGGAACGTTCCGATCGCGGCCATCGGCTTGCGGTAGCGCCCAGGTTCTTTGGCGTCGATCAACGGTGCATGGCTGACCCCGATCCCGAGCAGGAACCGATCGCCGTGCGTGCCGGTCAGTGTGGCATGCGCAGCGGCGACGTCCTTCGGTTCGTGCATCCAGATGTTGAGGATGCCCGTGGCAATCGTGGCGTTCTTCGTGGCGCCCAGCAGGTTCGCCACCGCATCGAGCACCGCACCGCCCACATCGGGAATCCACAATGCGCTGAATCCCAATTCGTCCAGTTCCGCCGCGGCATCGGCCGCCTCGGACGGATCGCTGTAGCGCAGCTGCGAACTCCAGATACCCACACCATCGAGATTCATGCCCTCGACCCTACCGGTCGATCGGACCGATCCCGGGTAGCGCTGGGTAGCCGAGGGGAGGGGAGAAGGGCCGATTCGGCCCAGTTGCATCACCGGGTCTCGAAACGCGGCTCGACCGGCGCCGGTGATGGCGGAGCCCGTTCGGTAGTGGGTCGAAGATCGGTGCGACAATGCGGTTCGTCTCGCGGCGAGCGGGCTCCAGTCCCCTCCCTAACAAATCATGGATAAAAGCGATTATCCATGATTTGTCGGTCGGGGGCCGTGGGGCAGGGGTCGAGCCCCGGTGGGGTGGAGCAGCGCCACATTCACGGGCCAACGCCACGATGTCGGCGTTCCCCGACCGATTCTGGCGGCACGCAAGTTGTCGACATCGTCAACGGACTCAACGAGCCCTCAGGTGGCCGGCAACCCAACCTTCCGTGGCAACCCAGGCCCGGCGCGGTGCGCATGCTGCGCAAATACCCACGCCGCCAGCATGTTTGGACCACCCAGTCACCCATGGTCATTATGTCACTGTGACGTATTAACGGTAGTGGGCGGACGGAGAGTCCGATTCGGACCTAGCGCAGGATGATCGTCATCCGTGACGTATTGATCCGAGCCCGCCCGCGGCGGGCAGATATGGCAGAACTGCCGATGCCGCTCGGCCAGGTCGATGCCACGGCACGTCCTTGACGACCCAGCAGCGGCGGACCCTCGCGCCCCGTCGGTTCTCGTTGCAGTTTGTCCGCGCATTCCGATGATCGCCCGGGGTCTTGGGGAACCCCTTCCGGGAACGTTCGCGCAGCTATACAAAGTGCCGATAATCGACATTATGTCAACTCGAAGCGGCATGTCCCTGCCGAGGGCGGCTGCTGATGGTCGAACCACGGATCAGGCCTGAACGACACCGACCACCGGTGCGAAGTCACACGGCGGCAAGGCACGGCTCGTGGAGTCGAGGACGCTACCGAATACAACGAAAACGACCGTGCCGCGCCCCGTTGCCATCGTGTTGGACAGTGTCACGATGTAGTCGTTCGGGCGTTGCTGGATCATCGGCGCTCGGCCCGACTGCATCGTTGCAAGGTTCACCCAGGCAACTTCGAGGTGGTCATTTTGCAGCGGTGACGACATCGCAGTATTCAGGGCGCTGAAGAAGACGTTGACCGTGCCTGGTGCGATGACCGGATCCGGAAGACTTTCGTCGCGTGCGGGGCCGGCGATGGCCCGAGCAATCCCGATCGAATCGTTGTGTTCGCCGAATCCCGCAGGGAGGCAATTCGCGGCGACGGTGTCATACAGAAAAGGCTGAGATGCGCCTTCGGTCAACCGAACGGACCGTGGAAAGTAGTTGTACCGCGGTGTGTTGGTGACCAGACGCTCGACCGCGAGTGCAACCGACTCGGCGGTCTGATTGCTGATGGGCATCGCCGCCGACTCGAGTGCCGAACGAACCGCGGCGATTTGGTCGACGGGCACAGCACGCGCAGTACCAACAGATGCCAACAGTGCCCCGGCCACGCCTGCGGCGAGGAGGGATAGTCGTAGACGCATGATCTAGAGGTCGAGTCAAACTCCTCGCCCGTTACACGGGCAACACGGTTCAACGCTGCGCACGAGACGAATACGACCAGATTGAATATGCAGGCTTACCAGTAAGTAGGTCAGGGACGTGCGGCGGGGCTATCTGTCCCGGCCGGTTCCGAGTCGGGTCTCAATGCAGTTGGCCAGATTCTCAGTAGACCTGGCCATCGCCGGATCGTGTCGGCCCCGCAACCGCGTCCATGCAGAGACTTCCGCCCAAATCGGATCGGACTCAGGCACTCAGATCCGCGACCACGCGTTCGCCGGGCTGATCATTCGCCTGCATCAGGCAATGGCCGGCCGCATCCCAGATGGCCGATCCCCCACAGGTGCTCGCGTATCCCCCGCCGGTTGGACCCGCGAACCCCGCGAACACCACCGGAATTGCACCCAGGGCGGCGATACGACGCGCACGGACGTCGAACTCGGCTATGTCCTGTGGCGCATGCACGAGGCCGGCCACATACAGGTCGATGCCTGCGGCGATGCTGGCCGTCAGGTGATGATCGACGCGGGTGTCCTTGCAAATTCCGAGACCAATACGCCACCCGTCGATCTCGACCACGGCCGCCGACCTCCCCGGTGCGTACACCTCAGTTTCTGAGGCCCCGAGGTGCACCTTGCGGTACACGATCTCGGTACCTGCCGCGCTTACCGCAAGGACCCCGATGGCCGGCCGTGGTCGATGCCGGACGGCGGCACCGGCCAGCGCGACTGATCCTGTGTCCCGGCACGCTTCGACCAGCGGGCGGAGCGCCGCATCATCGACGTCGACACTCGGCGCGTCCATGCTGTAGCCGGTAAGCGACATTTCTGGGAATACGACAACCCGTGCGGCGCAGGCCCGGACGGCCTCGGAATGGGTGAGCGCGTTGGCGCGGACGTCACCCGTGATCGTGACGGGTTGAGCGGCGGCCACCCGCAACGTTGGGCGCTTCACTTGCATCGGCCGATTGTAAGCCGGATAACCGGGCGCGCAGACTTTATTTGCGTCGACGCCGAATGGTTGACGCCGGGTACGTCGGGCGGCGTGCCCCGTTTCTGCGCGGTGCATTCTGCAAGGCTGACGGTCACGCGAGCACTCGACTCGTTCGGCGAGGGTGGCGTTGGATAGCAGTGAGTTCCGACCTTGTGCGGTGATCGACGGCCGCGGCCATTCGGGCGCAGAGACAGCGACAACGGGTTCGTTGCAGGTTGCCAGAGCGGTGTCGGAACTGACCAGCCACCAGGTGCGTTCGTGGGCGAGAGTCGGGGTCATCCGGTTGCGCCAGACCTTCACAGTCCGCGCCGAACGGTCGTCTACTCGCCGATTGCTCGCCGGATCGCCCCGATCCACGACACCTCGATGGATCCAGTCCGCTTACGGTTCCGCCGCTTCCAACTCGATCCGGCGGAGTTGGCCGAGTCGGCTCATCACTCGCGCAATATCGATGGGTAGTCGATCACCGTTGACGAGTTCCTGTAGGGAGCAAGTCGCGAGAAACACCGTGGTGATGTGGCGGTCGTAAAGGACGTCGACGACGTTGGCGAAGCGTTGGGCCGGCTCGCTCCCTGCGGCTCGAAGGTCTGGTACGCCGGTAATGACCCATTCACGGAAATCTCGGGTCAACGCGAGGTAGTCCATGGGGGCAGTGGTGCCCTCACACAGGTCGAGGAAATCGATCCAGAGGCATCCGTCGCTCACGCTGCGGGCGAGAATGGGATGCCCTGCAGGAGAAAGCATCCTGCGATCACTGACCGTCGGTGAGTGCAAAACGAGGCGTCCGAGTTGTTCTGGGGTGCCAGGGCTGACCCACCATCCCGCTGCGAAGCCAGTCTCGTGAGCAGAGATGGTGCGGTAGTCGACGCGGCCGTCGATAGCGACAACCGTCATTGAGCGTTCGATCAACTCGATCGTGGGCGCAAAATCCGCGTGAAACAGCGGGTTGGGCAGCAAACCCTCCGGTGGATAGTTCGAGGTCACGATGACCCGAATCTGCCGATCGAGAAGGGTGGGCAGCAGGCGGGCAATGAACTTGCCGTCAGCGGGGTCGTGAACGTGAAACTCGTCGAAGCACACCACATCCAGCCCGCCGAGAAGTTCGTCCAGGGCGGCGGAGAGGTTGTTGCCGGATCTCCGGATGGCCGAGTGCAGATTGCGAAAGAACTCGTGGAAGTGGATCCGTATTTTCCGATCGGTCGGCACCGCGGCGAAATACACGGCCATCAGCCAGCTCTTTCCCCGCCCGACCGGTCCCCACAGGTACAGGTTCCGATCGGCGGTCGCGAACCCCACGGCCACCCGCCGTTGCGCTTCATCGAGGGTGAATCCCAGGTCCCTTGCTGCCGTGTCGAATACGGTGGGATCGACTTGCACGGACCGACTTGCCGTTGAACCTCGGCGTGTCCAGCGCATGATCAAAACTTTATCCGCCCAGCTCCCGGGCAGGGTAGAGACATGGATCACGGTCGTGCCCATCGAGACCGCGTGAGTGGCCGCAGGACAAGCTGATTCGCTGATAGCAAGGGCGGGCTCCACACCAAGCCGGTGTATAGCGCTTTGTCCTTGCCGCTGCGGTCAGCTCGAGGCCTGCGCGGTGGTCGTCGTCGAGGCCGGAGCAGCACCGAAGCCGGCGACGGCGTCGCCGAAGGCCGTGCATCAGGTTGCCGGTCAGGCCGCGCTTCGCGTCCTGGAAGAACTAGCGATCTCGGTGAAGTCCACATGCTGAATCTGGCAGGCGGCCACCGGCGGCGAGGCTGAAGAGGTGCAGGGCTGGTCCTGCTGCTGGTGATTGCGCATCCGTCGAAATGCGCGAGTGGCAAGTGCTGGATCGACCACCGATGCGGGCGCCGAGGTGGAGTTCAAGCGCCAGGGGAAAGCCGCGGCCAGAATTCTTGACCCGGTGTCGATGCGGTCCGGCGGAGGTCATTCCTGTGTGAGGTCGTCGTCGGTCTGTTCATATCGGATTTTCCTGGCGTCGACGTCCTGGCCGCAGCAGGTGCAGCGCAGGATCTGTTCGATGCGACCACCGTCGGCGGCGTGCGTCAGGTGCAAGGGCGGATCCTCGAAGCACCACCGGCCGCCCCAGTGCATCAGCGCGACGGTGACCCCGTAGACGCCACTGCGCGGCCAGCTCACGGACGCGGTCCGCCGCGCGCTCTATGAGCCGGGGCCAAATGTTGTCGTCCTCGGTCTTATGGTGGGCGCGGACCCCGGTTGGCTGGACGTCAAGGGAAGCCGGCCACTACCTCGGACCGTCGCGAGGATGTTGGCGGCGCGCGCCGAACCAGGCCGGCGATCTCGGGGAAGGTGGTGCGAAAGATGCGCGCCTTGACGAACTCCCCCGGATTCACCCGTACCGCGAAACCCGCCAGGTCGTTCTGCGTCATCACCGATTCCGACGAATGCGAACGCTGTCTGCACTCACTCAAACCGTCTTCTCCGGCTACGAAGAATTCGGGCCGTCAGGCCAGCGAGATGTCCACCGGTACGGCATTGCGGATTGTGTGCCCGACCGGTGAGCTCTCGAGAACGGTCGCGTGCAAGGCCTCGAGCTGGTCGCGGGGTGCGTCGGAGTCGATGGTGACGGTCGCGCTGATCGAGTCGAATCCGGCGTGCCCAACGGCAAGGCCCAAGAACACCGCCAGGTCGATATCTCCCTTGAGATCGATACGGACGTCCTCGAGCTCGATGCCCGCGACCGTGGCGTTCGCTGCGTAACCGACAGCCAAGCAGTTGCCGAGGGCGCTGAGCAGCTGTTCCACCGGGTTGGGGGCGCTGTCTCCGCCTCCCAGGGCGGCCGGTTCGTCGGACTGCGACGGCTCGAATGACCGCACACGGGCCTCGGATGCAAACGCGCCCTTCCATTTCACATGCGCGGCCCACGTCGTCTTCGCTTTGCTAGCGTCGTCCCTGATGGCCTGAACGAGGCCCCCCACGGCCTCGATGTCGACATCGTTGAGGCGACTTGTCACGGTCTCGGTCATGCTGGCTCCCAACGCCGAAAGGGTTTTGCGGGCCACGCTATTCATCGAATCCGTCGCTGACGGTGGTTACAATCGCGACGGTTTTTTCCCCTGTCTGGGCCGATCAATTCCCGGTATTGGCATTGTCATTGTCATGGCCAGCGCGGAGGCGATGCTCGAGAGCCTCCCCCGGACAAGCGCGTAACGCTGATCGGTCCGCGAGGCGTACGCTTCGGCGTTGTCCGCTCGCCGCCGCGGCCTTCGCGTCAAGCTCATCGTGGGATCGGCGGTTGGGACATCCGCAGGGGTCCGCGATGGAACGAGCGGTCGACATGGCAACGCGCTAGCGTGACACCGTACCGGCAACGCCCGGTCATCGCTCCGCAGAAAGGTCATGCCCTCCCACACCGACTTTGGTTGCTGGCGTACGACAAGCGCTGTCGAACGCCAGCAACGTCACCAAGATGCAGGCCATGAAGTCGGCTGCGCCCTCACCCCCAAGGCCTGGACCCGTGCCGGGCACGCTATCGACATCGAGGTGGCTGACGCTCATGCCGGAAGGATTGACTCCGATCGAAGCCCACAAGGAGCTTCAGCACCACGAACACCATGCCGAGCGTGCCAGCGGCTGGCGGGGCCGGGCTGTGCAGACAACAGAGGCGTTGGTGCTGGCGCTGGTCACGATCACCGTGGCGTGGTCGGGATTCGCCGCGGCGAAGTGGGGCACCGAGTCCCGGCTGCAACTGGCGGCCGCGTCGGCGACCCGTACCGAGGCGAACCGGGCGCAGTACACGGCCCAGAACGTGCGCAACTTCGACGCATCCACGTTCAACGCCTGGTTCACCGCATTCACCCTGGACAATCCGGAGAAGATGGCCATCGCGGAGAAGCGTTTCCGGCCCGAATTCAGCGTGGCTTTCGACGCCTGGCGGGCAACCGACCCCGACACCAACCCTGCTGCACCGCCGGGGCCGAGTTACATGCCGCAGTACCACGTCGCGGAGGCAGATCAGGCGGCGGCGTTGGACCAGGTCGCCGACGAGCACGCCTCCGCGGGCGAGCACGCGGGAAGTGTGAGCGATCAATACATCCGGATCACCGTCGCCCTTGCCGGGGTGCTCTTCCTCGTCGGCATCGGCAGCACGTTCTCGATACTCGGCGTGCGATACGCGCTCCTTGGCGTCGGGGGCGTATTGCTGATCACCTCGGTCGCTCTCATCCTTCGCCAGCCCGGCCCGCCGACATGACCCCGAATCGGGCTACTTGCTATTGACAACCTTACTTGTTTTTTACAAGTCTGGTGGAGTCCGGATGAAACCACCAAGGGAGCAACCGTCATGTCTACAAACGTCTTCGTGAGCTACCCGGCCGCCGACCTCGAGCGCAGCAAGTCCTTCTACACCGCACTCGGCGCGACTATCAATCCGCTCTTCACCGACGAGAACGCCGCCTGTTTCGTGTGGGACGACAACATCTACACCATGGTTCTGCAGCGCGAGTTCTTCGCCACCTTCACCGACAAGCAGGTGGCCGACCCGGCAATCTCTGCACAGGTCCAGATCGCGTTCACTCGCGACTCCAGGGAGGACGTCGACGCGTTGACCGAAGCGGGTCTGGCCGCCGGTGGTTCCGAACCGCGACCGGCTCAGGACCTCGGTTTCATGTACAGCCGCGATCTCGAAGACCCGGACGGCAACAACCTGTCCTTCATCTGGATGTCGCCGCAGGCAGCAGAACAAGGCCCGGAGGCATACCTGGCCGAGCAAGCTCAGGCCTGAGGGTGGCTGCCCGCAGCTACGGGCAGTACTGCGGTATCACCACTGCCGTCGAGCTGATCACGGAACGCTGGGCACTGCTCATAATCCGTGACCTGCTCGTCGGTCCGCGTCGTTACACCGACCTGAAGCAGGGCCTGCCCAAGATTCCGACGAACATCCTCGCCGCGCGCCTGAAAGAGTTGCAGGAGGGCGGGGTGATCCGCCGTATCGCACTGCGACGGTGCGGACTCGTCTATGAACTCACCGAGTACGGGCGTGATCTCGAACCGATCGTGCAGGCGCTCGGCCGATGGGGATTCCGCTCGATGGGCGACCCCAAGGATGGCGACATCGTCACCGCCGACTCATTGACGATGGCACTGCGAACCGCGTTCAGACCGGAATTCGCTTCGGCGTCACTGGATTTCCAAATCCAGGTGGGGCCCGTCGAGTTGCGTGCCCAGGTCGGCGCCGGCGAGTTGAAGGTGTTCCAGATCGCTCCCCCGACACCGCCGGTGGGAGGCTCCCTGCCCAGCGGCGATCCGGAACTGCAGTTCATCACAGGCCCAGGTATCCGCCACCTGATCGCGGGCACACTGACCCCTGCCCAGTCCGTGGAGCAAGGAGTCGTCACCATCGTGAAGGGCAATACGAAACTGCTCGAGCGATTCGCGGAGCTGTTCCGAATCGACACATGACCGCACTCCGGCTGGCCGCAGCGGGACGGCACGGTTTCGCCCTTTCCGGCCTGTGGTCAAGTTTCGGTCGTCTCGACGGGACTCCTACGCCGCCGGACGATTCCGGTAACCACCACGAGGACCGAACCGACTGCAAGGACTATCGCCGAGGCGTACGGAATTGCGCTGTCGATGAGTCCGACGATGAGGACTACGGGAATCGCCAATGCCGGCCACGGGATGACCGTCTTCCAGTTGCTCGAGCTCCAGCCGAGGATGGCGCACACGCCGATGATGAACAGCGCCAACCCGCCGCAGAGGATCCAGCGTCCGGCGGTTGTCAGTTCACCTACCGGATGGAGGATGTACTGCTCGATCCCTACACCGAGTAACGCGGCGCCCAATACGAGGGGCAGGTGCCCGTAGATGTACCCGTCGGCGCGCCCGCTACCGACCGCGCTGTCGTCGTCCTGAATCTCCGTCTTGGCTTCGGCGCCACCGATGTCGAAGTACATCCACCACACCGACGCGGCAATGGTGAATCCCAGTGCCGCCACCAAGGTTGACGGCCAGTCCCAATGGGTGTCTTGCATCCCGAGCACGACGGCCGAGATGGACTCGCCGAGAACTAGGATCACGAACAGGCCGAAGCGTTCCGGTAGGTGTTCGAGGTGCAGAGGCACGTCCGGTCCCCAACGGGTGGCCGCTAACGGCGCCATCGCCTCTATCGCGATACCGATCCCCCACAGGATGTAGGTAATCGGTGAGGGCGTGAGCAGTGCGATCGCCCAGATCGCGGCGCTGGTGACCGTCGCGGCGAAGTACAGATTGAGCGTGACTCGCACGTCGCTGATGTGCCGCCTCGCGCGCAGATACAGCCCGGCAAGGATGACCCTGGTCGCGATGTAGCCCACACCGAACGCCACGGTTCCGTCGCCACCGACCGCCGTGGATGCGCTGGCGGCCATCACCGCGACCGCGAAGGTGGCGGCCAATTTGAGCACGCGATACACGATGTCGTTGGTGTCGAAGCGGTTGGCGTACAGCGTGGTGGTCACCCACGACCACCACGTGACCCCGAACAGTCCGGTGAAGACGGCCACACCGTGCCAACCGAGGTCGTCGTTCAGGGCGAGCGCAAGCTGATGGATGACCAAGACGTACGCGAGGTCGAAAAAGAGCTCGAGCCTCGTTGCTCCCCGATCGTCTCCGGTCCGCAAGCGCGGCGGCTCCAGGAGCGGAGTGCGCTCGTCTGCGCCGGCCGCGTCGCTGTCGTCGGGGTGATCGCCCGAATGCCCCGCTGTGCGATCACCCATGTCGTCAGTTGTCCTCACCGTCGGCCCTGACGGGCGTGCGCTGAGCCATGGCGACACAGTCACATGTCGGGACGGTACCCAGAAGAGGACCGTCACTAACCGGCTGTCCCGCCGATTTCTCGGGTAACTACCTCCCCGCCGGTGTGTGACGAACTCCAGCGTGGCCAATCACCATGTGCAGCATCACAATTAAGAATCTCGCCCAACGCTTCAGGCGCCGCGCTCAGCGATCGGCGCCCATGTCCCCCGTCTCGGGCGTGCCATCGGCGAGCCCGTAACGCAGGTACACGACGCCTTTCGGACCGGCCACCGGCGGTTCGACGAGCGTGACGTTGGTGGGCACCGCGCCATCGTCGAATACCCTCTTTCCGACGCCGAGCACAATGGGGTGCACCCAAAGGTCGAGACGGTCGAAGAGTTTCTCGCGCAGGAGGGTCTGCACCAGGTTCAGGCTCCCGACAACCTTGATGTGTTCGTGCCGGTCACGGATCTCGCGCACCGCACCGGCCAGATCCGGGCCGAGTTGCGTGGACCCGGCCCAAGCGAGGTCGGGCTTACCGCGGGAGGCCACGTATTTCGGGACGCGATTGAAGAGCGTGGCGATGTCGCTGTCCTGGCCTCCCTCCTGGTGTGGCCAGTACGCGGCGAAGATGTCATACGTCCGCCGGCCGAGCAGAAGGGCGTCCGTTCCCTCGTACGCGGCGCCTACCTGTGCACCGGCCACCTCGTCGAACAGCGGCGCCTGCCAGCCCCCGAATGGGAAACCCTCTGGGTCCTCGTCCGGGCCGCCAGGCGCCTGTCCGACGAGGTCGAGGGTTGCGAACATCTCGATGTGGATAAGACCCATGGTTAGCTCCCGATGAGTTGATTGTCCGGTCGAAGTGGTTCGCGGACGCACTCCCCTACGGCTTTACCGGAGTTTGGCTCCGTAGACGCGAGTGATCCTGAGCGCCATCAGGACTCGACGGTCCGAGACCATGACGGCGCGGTACTCCTGCCAGTCGGGGTGTTCGCCGGCCGCACGCCGGTAGTAGTCCACCAGCGTGTCCACCTCGGGACCGTCCGGGTCAGTCCCCGGACCGGTCAGAGTGGCTGTCCCCTCTGCCGTCGCCCACGTGTAGCCGTCCGGACTGGTGAACTCCATCGCCGCCCGCGGGTCTCGGCGAAGGTTGGCGGTCTTGGCTCGCCCCTCGGTGATGGATACGTAGATGGTGTCGGCATCCCTGTCGTACACCCCCGTCACCGGGGAGAGTTGCGGTAGACCGTTCGCCTTGATGGTGGCCAGAACGCCGATCCGGCTCTCGGCGATGAGTGAACGTGGATCGAAATTTGAGTCGACCATGCCTAAAGCTAACCGCATGCATCCCCCGCCATTCCACCGATGGTAGTTTCGCTCGCTGTTTCATCGGCCCGATAAATGCGCAAGGCCATAATTGGCGTGTGTTTCTCCATTCCGAGTGGCCCGTGGTGCAGCGTGTCTGACGCGATCTCGGACCGCCTCCTGCGGGTAGTCGATGCCCTGCCCTGAAGCCAGGACTGCGCGTGCTGGAGATCGGCGGTGCGCCCGGAGCGGCTGCCCGCGAGGTTGCCACTCGGGTCGGCCCTGATGGGCACGGAACTCCGTTGCGCGAAATTGCTTTGCAGTGAACCTGTCCCGTTGATATCTCAGTCGACGTCAGGGCCATCACCGAACACAAACCGGCAGTCAGGACCTCGACCACCCGCTCGAGGTCGGCGTCGTCGATCACCATGAGCGAGCCCGGCGCGGGCCGAACCTGTGTTCGAGGACGCCGAGTTCACGGTCTGATCAGCGGCGCCGGATTACGCCCCAACGTGTGCGGGGACCTCGAAGGCGGTGGAAAATTCTAGGAATCTCGGTAACGGTTGTCGTATCCGATTCGGCCCATTCGTGGAGGGGTAGAGGCAGCCGACCGGCAGCCACCGAGGAAGGGATTTTCGAAATGACGCAGTACATGCTTTCCGTAGTCGTCGAGCCCAGTGACTACGACGTCCCGCTCGAGGAGGCGCAGTCGCAGTTCGATGCGACGGGCAGGTTCAACGAGGAGCTCAAGACAGAAGGCTCGTGGGTATTCGCGGGCGGACTCGGGCGCGTCGACGAGGCCACGACGGTCGACGGCACCGGCTCCGACGTGATCGTCACCGACGGGCCGTTCGTCGAGACCAAGGAATGCCTCGGTGGATTCTGGGTCGTCGAGGCGCCCGATCTCGATGCCGCCCTGAAAATCGCCGCCAGAGCCTCGAAGGTCTGCGAGCAGAAGATCGAGATCCGGACGTTCGACGGCGCGTGAACGACAGCGACTCTCGCCCTGGGCTCGATTGGATCGATCGGATCTATCGCGAGGAGTACGGCCGCGTGGTGGCCTCGCTCGCCCGACGCTTCGGCGATCTCGATATCGCCGAGGACGCGGCGGGCGAGGCCCTGCTCATTGCCATCGAGCGGTGGCCGATCGATGGCATCCCGCCCAATCCAGGTGGCTGGCTGACGACCACCGCCGGCAACCGCGCCATCGACCGGATTCGACGCGAATCCTTGCGCGACACAAAGCATCGGGCAGCCATGGTCATCATTGATCCCACCCCGCACGAGCCGACCGGACCGGTCGAGGACGACCGCCTCCGCCTCGTCTTCACCTGCTGTCATCCGGCCCTCGCGCCCGAGGCACGCGTCGCACTGACCTTGCGCCTGCTCGGCGGACTCACCGTCGAAGAGATTGCTCGCGCGTTTCTCGTCCCCGAAACGACGATGGCACAACGCATCACCCGCGCCAAAGCCAAGATCAAGTCCGCCCATATTCCCTTCCGCGTTCCCGACCATGAGGACGTCACCAACCGCCTCGATGGTGTGCTCGCCGTCATCTACCTCGTTTTCAACGAGGGCTACCTGGCCGGTGCCGGCGACGATCCGATTCGCGCCGACCTGACCGCGGAGGCGATCCGGCTCGGCCGCATCATGCGTCAACTGCTGCCCGACGACGGCGAGGTGGCCGGGCTGCTCCGCCCTGATGCTGCTGACCGATGCGCGCAGCGCGGCTCGTGTCAGAGGCGGGGAGCTGGTGACCCTCGACGAGCAGGATCGCACCGGCTGGGACCGCGCCCTCATCGCCGAGGGTCACACACTCGTGCGCGAATGCCTGGCTCGCGTGGCGGCGAAACAGACTCGGCCGGGGCACTATCAGCTCATGGCGGCAATCAACGCCGTCCACACCGACGCCCGCGACGCACGCGACACCGATTGGAGTCAGGTGGTCGCGCTCTACGACCAGCTCTATGCCGTCGCGCCCACCCCGATCGTCGCGCTGAACAGGGCCGTCGCCGTCGCCGAACTCGACGGCCCGGACGTCGCGCTGGCCATCGTCGAGACCCTGGCCCTCGACCGCTACCACGCCTGGCATGCCGCCCGTGCCGATCTCCTGCGCAGGCTCGGACGCAGTGCCGACGCGCGATCGGCCTATGACGCCGCGATCGCGGCAACGCAGAATTCGGCCGAGCGGGCCTACCTGACGAGACGGCGCGATCACCTGGTGTTACCGGGCGAGTAAAGAAATTCGCCAACTCCTGTCGTATCCGATCGGCCCTGTTCGTGGAACTGATGAGAGGCAGAAACGCCACCGCCAAACCACACAGGAGATCGACATGACCACCACCGTGCACGCTTCGTCCGCCGTCCGTACCAGCGCAGCTGGAGCGCCCGCATTCTGGCGTCCCGCCGCACTCGCAGCAGTCGCTGCCGCCGCAGCGACCACGGCAGTGGCGGCCGTCGCCCAAGCCGGCGGTGTGTCGCTCGCGATCGACGGCGAGCAGATCCCGATCGCCGGATTCGCGCAACTGACCCTGATCTGCGCGGTGATCGGCATCGTCCTCGCCGCAGGCCTGCGCCGGTGGGCAAGAAGGCCTCGTGTTGCGTTCGTGCGCACTACGATTGCGCTGACCGCATTGTCACTCGTCCCCGATGTGCTCGTGACTGCGTCCGTCGACACCAAGCTCACACTGATGTCCACGCATCTCGTGGCCGCCGCGATCGTGATTCCCGCAATCGCCGCGCGCCTCGGTCATCGCAACTGAACCCAGCAACCGAACTCGAGGAGAGCACCATGACCGCGACCTATACCTTCGACGTCTTCTCCAGCCTCGACGGCTTCGGCGCTGCCGGTGGCGACTGGACCGGCTACTGGGGCAAGCAGGGCCCCGAGTTGCTCGACCGCCGTCTCGCCTTGTACGACGAGGAGCAGCGAATGGTCCTCGGGGCCAACACCTATCGGGTGTTCGCGCAATTGCTGGCTGCGAACACCGAGGAGACCGTGCATGACCCGTGGGTCACCCGGTTGCGCAACCTGCCCGCAACGGTGGTGTCGACCACACTGGAAGCACCCCTCGACTGGCCGGATGCCACCGTCGTGAGTGGCGATGCCGTCGACGTCGTCGCCAGGCTCAAGGAGGAGTCCGAGGTGCCATTGCGCTCGCATGGCAGCCTGTCGATGAACCGGGCGTTGATGGCCGCCGGGCTGGTCGATCGCGTCCAGGTGACGCTGTTCCCTGTGATCACCGGTCGGACCGGTTTGGCCCCGATCTTTCGCGGCGCGGCCGACTTCGATCTCGAGCTGATCGAGAGCCGGACGCTCGACGGCCACATCCAGGAGCTCGTCTACCGACCCACCCTGCACTTGATTACCCAGCCGAGCACGGGCTGAGAAGCGACATCGCCACGGACGCATCCGGATTCGGGGCACACCTATCGCCGTATGTTGCCTCCCTATACCGTGACGACGATCTTCCTCCCGGCGTGCAGCCCCTTCTCGAGGTGGCGGTGCGCCTCCACGATGTCGTCGAGGGCGAACTCCCGGTCGAGGGCGGGCCGCAGTGCACCGAGGCGGACACCGGCGTTCAGGAAGGCCGCCATACGCCTCACCACCGCGGGGTCGAGGGTGTGCTCGAAGCTCCGGTAGCCGAAGATCGTGCGCGAGCTTGTCGGGGCGGGTGTGGGCCGAGAGTCCAGAAAGCCTGCGGCGACCAGGATTCCGTCGAGACGGATGGCCTCGAGGAGATCCTGTTGGCCGGGTCCCATAACGAGGTCCAGAACAATGTCGGCGCCGATCCCGCCGGTGTGGTGGCGAACGGCTTCGACGACATTCTCCTGATCGATGGCGACGACCGCGGCGGCGCCGGCGGCGAGCAGGTCGACCTTCTTCGCGGTGTGCCGCGTGACCGCGATGGGAACGGCGCCAATCTGATTGGCGATCTGGATTGCCGCCCGGCCTACCCCGCCGGACCCGGCAGTGATGAGGACGTTGTCACCGGGCCGCATCCCCACCTTCTCGATAAGCGCGCCATAGGCGGTGGAATACGCGACCCAGATCCCCGCCGCCTCCCGGATCCCGAGCCCGGTCGGCCGGGCGATGACTCGGCTCGCGGGGATCGTGGTGTACTCGGCGTAGCTACCTCTGACATGCGAGTCCGGGATGGCCGTGAGGATGACCGGATCGCCGATTGCCAGTCCAGCGACCTCGGACCCCAGCGCGTCGATGACACCGGTGCCCTCGATGCCCAGGCGAGCGTGGGGCAGCGGGACGGTCGCGGGCGAGTTGCCGGACCGCATCATCAGGTCGAGCGGGTTGACCGCGAATGCTTCGATCCTGACGCTTACTTCGTCGGCTGCGGGCTCCACGGCCGGCTCCTCGACGATGCGCATGACATCGGGTCCACCGAACTCGTCGAAGACAACAACACGTGGCATGGTGACTCCTTCGCTTCTGGCGCTAGTTTGTGCCTGGAGAAGACGCTACGGAGCCCTCGGTTACCTTCTGGTACCTTCGGCTTTCATGCAGAACGCCGCTGAACCGGCATTCCTCGCCGACTGCCCCACTCGACTGGCAGTCGAGATCATCTCCGACAAGTGGGCAGTGCTCGTGCTCTTCGGACTCGGCCAGCAGCCGCGCCGGCACGGTGAACTCGTCGACCTCATTGGCGGCATCTCGCGCAAGGTCCTCACCCAGACGCTGCGAAAACTCCAGCAGTACGGTCTCGTCGAACGCCATGCCAGCGCGCCACGGCAGGTCGAATACAGCCTCACCGACCTCGGCGGGACCCTCATCGAGCCAATCGAGATCCTGACGGACTGGGCTAGGGAACACGGCGGTGCAATCGTCGCCTTTCAGGAAGCGACGGAAGCCACGGGCGTGAGTTCGAAGATCCGGAACACTCGCGGATAGGCGATTTCCTGCGCGATGCGGTAGTTCGGCCACTCCCGCAGGATTGCCGACCAGGCATGTTCGCGGTCCGCGCCGGTCAGCGCGCGGACTGTGGCCGCCGACGCCCTGCCATTGTGGTCAACCGAGACCTCGCTTACCGCAAGCAGATTCGCCGACCACGCGGGATGCTGTGGTCGACCCCAGTTCGAGCCGACGACGAGAAACCCGCCCCTGTACGGGGTACAGGACAGGGTGGTGGTGCGCGGAATGCCGGTCAGTCGGCCGGCAACGGTGACACGCAGTGATGCCACGCCGACCACATCCATGGCACCGAGGCGGTTGCGCGACAGTATCCGGAGGAGCCGATCCGACCACTCGATCAACCAAGGAAACCGCAGCGTCCACCTGTAGATGGCCGGTTGCCGCGCGATCGCACGAAGCGGATTATTCACCGGGCGCCAGCAGAGCCGACCAGTGCGGACCGCCCGACCGCGTCAATCCTGCTCCTCGATGCGGGCCCGGATCGCTGCGGCCGCGTCGGCGTTCTCGGCTTCGAGCTTCTGGATATAGGTGACCGCGTCGCCGACAGTCCGAAGTGAAGCGAGATCTTCGTCCGGGATTTTGACGCCGTACTTGTCTTCGGTTTGCACGGCGATCTCGACCATCGACAGTGAGTCGATATCCAGGTCATCGACGAACGACTTCTCGATGGTGACCTCGGCAGGCTCGATACCGGTGACTTCCTCGATGATCTCGGCGATGCCGGCGATGAGTTCTTCTTGCGTTGCCATGGGTGAATCCTTCTCTCGGTGTGGGTGACAACAACTGGAGTTCCAGTGCTGCCTAGCTCTGGGGAGTCCGGCCGACCTCAGTGGCGGCGTCACGCCTGCCGGCGCGGATCGGGTAACGCAGCGTCGTGCCCGGGCGCCTGCGGAGTTCGAGTTCGGGATAGGAAGGATCGAACACCTCGAAGCACTCTTCGATGGCCGCAGTGAGGAGTTTCCAGACCTGGTGTGCGGTTGGTTTGCGATCTATCCACCCGGATCCATAGATCTCGACACCATCGTCGAGGCCGAGGTCTGCGGGCCGAATGACGGTATGGGATTCGGCGCACACCCCCGGCTCGAGGCCGGGGCAACGGTGGACGAGGTAGCTTCCCCGATGGTCCCAACCGGACTCGACCGATTGATCGGGAAAGCCGCTCCATCGCGACTGGGAGAACACGAGGATCCGCTCCCCCGTGGTCATCTGAACGTATTCGCGGGAGGTCGTGTCCGCGTGTCCCAGCGAGGCGGGGAATGCGGGTTCGATGCCGTGCGCGGCCATTCGCTCGAAACTCGGGATGTCATCGCCCTCGACGACGAATCGCTCACCCGCGAGGTCGGCCACGTCGACCCACACCTGATGTGCCAGCCGTGCGACGTCGCTCCGATCGGCCGGATCGACGGTTGGCTCAGCGGACATGGCACGAATCGACGATTTGGAGATGCCCAGCTCGGTGGCGATCTTCCGGTCACTCAGGCCCTCGGCCCGCATCAGCGCGATTGCCCCAGCGAGTACCTGACGTTGAGCCAGATCAGCGACGGAACTCCGCGTGCGAGCGGCATCCACCGCAGCGGCGGCAACACCGACCCGATAGGAGTGCTCGCTGGTCACCGGACGAGTGTGGCACGCGCACCGGCCAAGTGTCCAGACCATTGGACACTTGTGTGTCTCACTGGCCACCCAGCGCGGTAAGGCCCTGCGCACCGCGGCGGTAGCGATCCGTCGCGGCTAATTCGCACCGTTCTGTCGGCGAACCATTTCGGCAATCCAGACTGGCGCGAACGGTGAAGTGCACCCCGGCGACGTCGGGTAGTCCTCGAGCACCGCCAAACGCTCTCCTATGTCGATCGCGCGAGCGCGATGGTCGGCGTTTTCAATTCCGATCTGCGCAAGGCATTCGTTCATCGACCACTGCAGCCGGTCGGGAGCGCCTTTCATCTCGGCTTCGATGACATCGAGCAGTGCCGAGAGGTCGAGTCCGTCCGGGTTATTGGTCACGCGTTCGGCGGTCAATGCCCAGCCCGCACTCGCGACCATTGCATCCGGATCGTCCTGCCACGCCCGGCGTAACTCCTCGGAGTGCGGATTCTTCTTCACCACGTAGTTCACGAACCAGTCGTGCACTTTCGGTGTCCGCGTCTCCCGCACCATGGCGTCCAACGTGTCACGATCGAACGCCTTCGGTCGGCAGATCAGGAGTGCCAAGAGTCTCGGCGCCGACTCCCCCGTCTCCCATAGCTCGCAAGCCAGCTCGTGCTGCGTCTTCAACCGGCTCGCGAACGCGCGCAGCTTGCTCAGATTCACACCGTGATCGTCGCCGTGCTTCGCGTTCACCGCCCGCACCCTCGAGTCGTCGAGTGCGGCCAACTCGGCCATCACCTCGGACACCGTCATCCCGGTCGCCACCGTCTCCGCCACCCTTCTTGTCCGACAGACTCAGTCGGCCAACCCGGCGTCTTTGCTCCCGTAGGCTTCCCGCAGCTTCGGCTTGACGACCTTCCCACCGGCATTGCGCGGCAGTTCATCGACGATGACGAGATCCTTCGGTTGCTTGAACCGGGCGAGATTCTCGTCGAGATGCGGCGCGAGTTGCTCGAGGGTCAGGCCGTCGACGCCGTCGGCAAGCACGACGACGGCCACCGGCACCTCTCCCCACTTGTCGTGTGCGCGACCGATGATCGCGGCTTCGGCGATCTGCGGGTGGCCGTAGAGTACGTTCTCCACCTCCGCGCAGTAGACGTTCTCGCCGCCGGTGATGATCATGTCCTTGGCACGGTCGACGACGTAGAGGAAGCCTTCGTCGTCCTGTCGCACCAGATCCCCCGAGTGGAACCAGCCGCCGTAGAACGCGTCGGCGGTCGCCTGCGGGTTCTGCCAGTACCCCTTCATCAGATTCGGTCCGCGATAGACGATTTCGCCGACCTCGCCGGGCTTGACGTCCTCCATCATCGGGTCGACGACGCGAGCGGTCACCGCGGGCACGACCTTGCCGATCGAACCGATCTTGCGGATTGCGTCCCTACCCTCGAGGATGCACGTGACTGGCGACATTTCGGTTTGCCCGAACGCGGTCAGGTTGAGTGCGGCGGGGAAGGTCTCGTTCATCGCGTTCAGCACTGTGTCCGACGCCGGCGCCGCTCCCCAGCTGATCGTCCGCAGCGCGAGGTTGCGTGGTCGCGCCTGCTGCGCAGCACACACTGCCTGCCACTGGGCGGGCACCATGAAGACCGATGTCGTGCCCTCCCGCTCGAGCGTGTCGAGCATCGCGTCCGGGTCGAAGGCGCCGAGCGGATGGATCACCGCCCGCACGCCCCGGTAGAACACCGGAGCGAAGCCCGCGAGTCCGGCAATATGAAACAGCGGCGGCACGATCGAGGCGACGTCGTCGTCGGAACTCCCCTGCGAAACGCTGATCGTCGTCACTGCCTGCGCCTGCAGGTTCGTGTGGGTCAGCATGGCGCCCTTGGGCTTTCCGGTGGTGCCCGACGTGTACATAATCAGTGCGACAGTCTCCTCCGGGACGTCGATCTCCGGCAGATCCGACGGGTCCTCGGCGAGGAGCGCTTCGTAGTCCAGGTGCGAGGCGATATCGCTGCCATCGACCGCGATCGTCGTGTCGATGGCGCCAGTCGAGGTGCTGACGGCATCGGCCAGCGGCGCGAGCAGCCTCTCGGTCACGATCACCTTTGCCCCGCTGTCGTGGACGAGGAACGCGACCTCGGCCGGACTCATCCGGATATTGACCGGCACCGGGATTGCACCGATCAGGTTGGCACCCAACACGGCTTCGACGTATTCGGTGCGATTCAGCAGTGCCATCAGTACGCGGTCGCCGAACCGCACCCCCCGGCGATACAGGGCCGCGGCGAACGCACGGGACCGGTCGTCGAGCTCGCGCCAGGTGGTGCCTCTGTCCAGGTACTTCACCGCGATCCGGTCCGGTGTCATAAACGCGTGCCGGTGGACCTGGTTGTTCCAGTGATTGCGTCGTGAGCGCAATGGCTCTGTTACCAGATCACTGCTGGACTCGGCGGTGGCTGTCATGCGCATCTCCCTCGTCGTCGGACTCGGCCGCGGGGCCGTCGAGCACCCAAACGATGTGCCCTCGATCACACAGTAGGGCTCACGATGATTTGCCGAAAGGAGTGCACGAAGCCGTGCCCACTCTTCCTGCGCCGCAGCCACAGTCACTGGCCGACGACCAGCACGAGCTTGCCGCGCACGCGGCCCGCCTCGCCGACGCGGTGCGCTTCGGCGACCTCGCTCAGTCCGAACGTCTGCCCGATTCGAATCGCGAACTGCCCGGATTCGATCAGAACGCCGACCTCGACCAGCGCGTCGAACGCGCGACCGTCTTCGCCGCTGCTGAACCGAACGCCGTATCGCTGCGCGCCGGCGAAGTCGGCGATCGTGATGACGTGCTGGGGGCCTCGGGCAAGCTCGATCAGATCCGGTAGGACACCGCTACCGGCTACGTCGAGGGCACGGTCGACGCCGTCCGGTGCGAGCACACGAATCCGGTCCACCATGCCGTCGCCGTAGGCGACGGCCTCGGCGCCGATCGAGCGCAGGAATCCATGTGTGGCTGAACTGCCGGTGCCGATCACCCGTGCACCGCGGGCCGCCGCGAGCTGTACGGCGGCGCTGCCGACGCTGCCGGATGCCCCGTTGATGAGCACCGTGCTCCCGCTGGCCACGCCAAGCTGGTTGAGTGCGCGAGCGGCGGTCTCGACAGTGGCCGGTAGGGCGGCAGCATCGACGAAGTCGAGCGATGGCGGAATGGGCACGTAGTAGGACAGCACGGCCCGTTCCGCTTGTGCGGCGCCGTCGTTGGCGAACCCGAACACTCGGTCGCCGATGGCTACCTCCGTCACGCCCGGACCGAGTTCGTCAACGATGCCCGCCGCTTCGTACCCCATGGTCTGCGGCAGCTCCCGATCCATCAGACCCCGGCGCTTCTTCCAGTCGCTTGCGTTGATGCCCGCGGCACGCACCCGGATGCGGATCTCCCCCGTTCCCGGGTGTGGATCGGGAAGGTCCACGATCTCGAGGACCTCAGGACCACCGAAACGGCTGAATTGGGCTGCCTTCATGGGTTGTGCATCCTCTCACCGGCACCCGAAAAGGGACCGGTCGCTGTCGAACTCGTTGGCGCGAAACACTGTTCAGACTTCTCCCAGCCACGCCAGCATGCTGCCCCGCGACCAGCAGCGGCCAACGGCCTCGGCGCCCAGCGCCGCGTGCTCGAAAATCGCCACGCCGATGATGGTGTGGCCCGAGGCGCGCCGATCGCCAAGTGTGGGTATCGATGGTGCGACTCCGACACCTTCGGCCGACACCCACGCCACAGGCCGGTCGGTCGCTGCTTCGTCGAGGCGGTGCAGGAAGCGCAGGCGGCTCTCCAGCGAGAACTTCGACAGCGCCCACGTCGTGATGACCACGGGCAGGGCGTGCGCAGGCACCCGGGCGAGAGCCTTGGGCAGCACCTCGATGGCATCACCGTCCAGCAGCACCGGCGGGTCCGATGCCACAAGTGCCATCTCTGCGTCGAGCCTGGTAGCGCGCTGCACCTGATCCGGGAATAGGCAGGCACGCAACCATCGGGCGTCATCCGGGTCGGTAACGTCGATCGGATCGCGATCGACACCCACCCGGGCGACGACCTCGGGGATCGCCCGTGTCGGTATGGGCCTCTCCCCCACGATCGACGACGACAGCTGGACCGGAGATGATAAGTCGCCCAACGATTGTCCATTGCCATAGGCGATGCGGACCCGGTCGACAGCGAGGTTGAACCCGGCCGAACATCCCATGTCGATCAGCCCGACCGAACTCGCGCCCACCCGGTGCGCCGCCTCGGCGATGGCCGGATACAGCACGGCGCAGCGCCTCATCTCGTCGGTCCGAATCCGCCTGCGCATGGCGATTGCGAAAACCGAGTCGGTACTGTGCAACAGCGTATCGATTGCAGCCAAGGCGGCGGCGTCGACATCGGCAACGGTGTAGGCCGCGGCAAGCGCCGGAGCGTGTCCGGCAAGGGCTAGGTTGTGCAGCGCAGCGAGAATCAGTGCCGGCTGCCGCACGCGCGCCGGCGCAGCCTCGATCGCGCGCAGCGCGGCATCCGACTCGCTCAATGCGACAGCGACACGCTCGTACAGGGGCGATGTTCCGGCGGCATCGGCCTCGCCGAATCGTCGGTACGTCTGAGCGAGTGTACGAGCCCTACCCATGGGCACAGTGGCGAATATTCGGCGCTCGAGACAACTGCGGCGCCACTATTTCTTCTGGCGCAACGATCTACCGCGGAAGTGGGCTGTAGAAGACCAGGCCGTTGCCCTTGTTGTCGTAGACAACCGCACGGCGTTCGTGCGCGTCGTCGTACGGGCCCGTAACGATGCCGCCACCACTGGCTTCGACGGCCTTCGCCGCGGCGTCGACATCGGCGGTCTTGATACCGACAACCACCTGTCCGTGAATCGGATGGTCCACCGCAGTCGCGAGCGCAAGTGTGATGGAGCCGCCGTCGAAGGCGGCAAAATGGGCGCCATCGCGGAACTTCAGCGGCATTCCCAGTGTCTCGCTGTAGAACTGGATCGACTCCTCGAGATTGTCGGTCGAGAGGACGATCATCCGCACGTCGTGCTCGCTCACCGGTTCCTCCTCTGGTCGGGTCCGCTTGGTCTGGGCACTGCCACACACGGTAACGAGTGGTGACACTCAGTCTGTCGTATCGCTGCCGGCACGTTCGCTCTTTGTGTCCAACGAGATGAAAGGGCGACTGAATGAACGTTCGAACCTGTCGGTGGCCCTCGACGCCGGTGGCACCTTGCTCGATACGGGTGATTTCTACGGCGCGTGGCACAACGAACAGTTGATCGCCCGGGCTTAGCGCGACCGGAGCGGACGATGTCGTGCTCTCGGTGAAGTTCGGACCGCAACTCACGCCTGGCGGTCATCTCGCCCCGTTTCCAGGGTGCGAACCGCGAGCACAACGACGCCCTGGTAGCCCGACTGCACGGCCTCGCCGATACCCATGACGCGTCGCTCGCGCAGCTCGCGATCGGCTGGGTCGCAGCCCAGGGAGGCGACATCGTCCCGGTCATCGGATCCCGCCCGTCGTGATCCAGTAGCGCCGCGACGGACCGAGTGGGGTTTCCCCGGGCCCCTCGAATTCACCGCCATTGCGCTCGATCACCCTCGCGGAGGCAAGGTTGTCGATCGCGCAGACGACGAGTACCCGATCCACACCGCGTTGGTCTGCCACCTCGAGCACCCTGGCCAGCGCCCAGGTTGCGAGCCCGCGCCCACGCGCGGACGGCCGGATGCCAAAACCGATGTGGCCCGCCCACTGCACAAAATCATCGAGCCCGTGCCGCAACGCGATCCCGCCGAGCACTTGGTCGCCCTCCACGATCCAGCGATAGGTACATCCCGGTCGATCCCCTTCGGCCGCCGCCGAATCCGATTCGGCGATCAGCCGACCCACCCAGGCCGCGAAGCCCACGGGTGAATCGACGTCGTCGGACTCGCGCAGTCCGAATCCGTCCTCGTGGAGGCCGGGACCCCACTCCCTGTGCGCTTCGAACCAGGGCGCATACAGACGTGCGGTCGGAGCGATGAGATCGGGCACGTGGCGGGGAGCTATTCGGCCTGCTGGGCGATCTGGATCAGGTTGCCGCAGGTGTCGTCGAAGACCGCTGTGGTCACCGGCCCCATGTCCACCGGCTCCTGGGTGAAGCGAACGCCGAGCCCATGCAGCCGCTCGTACTCCGCGCGGACGTCATCGACGGCGAAGGAGGTGAATGGAATGCCGTCGGCGACGAGCGCCTCCTTGAAGGGCTTGGCCGCCGGGTGCTCGTCGGGTTCGAGCACAATCTCGGTACCGTCCGGCTCCTCCGGGGACACCACGGTGATCCATCGGAACTCACCCATCGGGACGTCGTGCTTCTGTTTGAAGCCGAGGACCTCGGTGTAGAACCGCAGCGCCTTGTCCTGATCGTCGACGAGCACACTGGCCAGATTGATTCTCATAGTGGTCCTTCCACGCTGCCCACGTCACCACGCCGATCGGGAGCCCGGTCGAGCCACCGAGCAACGATCGGTTCGAGGGGTGCGGTGTTGATGTAGTGAAACTTGTATCGGCCGTCGCGACGGCTCTCGACCAGACCTGCCGTCTCGAGTACGTCGAGGTGCTGCGAGACCGCCTGCCGGGACGAGGAGAGTCCGTGCTTGGTCGTGAGCCGCGCGCAGATCTCGAAGAGCGTCTGGCCATTTCGGTCGGTCAGTTCATCGAGGATCGAGCGCCGCGTGGGGTCGGCCAAGGCTTTGAACACGTCACCCACACCCCCAACAATATGCAAGCAGTTACTTGCCTGTCAATGCCGGCTGGGCGGCTACGATCATCACATCGACACCACGGTCGATACTCGCACCGGTCGCGCCCCGTTACGGCACTTCGAATGACGCCTCCTCGAGAAAGAGTCCGACCCCTTCTGCGCCGGTGAACCGGCATCGACCGCGCACACCGCGGCGGGAAAGTGCGGCAATCCGACATCTCGGCGAATGGCGTCGCTACGTCGAGTACATCGAGCAGAGGGCCCATCGTGGCGAGATATGGCCGGGCCGCGGCCCAGCGCCGTCCTGGGACGGCCCCACGGGATGTCCGATGTGCGATGGCGAGGTGTTCGCGGACGCACGTGGCCGTCTGGAGAGCTTGCTGCGCAGGGGCGGGCGGCGTGCACATCGACTGCGAGTGGCGGTCACGCTACTCGACGAGCGCTTCCGGGACGTCACAGTCGAAATCGGGTCTCGCCCATCGCCGTCCTGGTGGAACCGTCGTGTTCCGTGGGCGTGAACCTCGCGCTCCAACCTGTCGAAGCCCAGACCGCCGAAACCCTATGCGGCGCAGAACTCGTTGCCTTCCGGGTCCTGCATGACCCACCAGCGGCCTGCCGGTCCCTGGTCGAACTCCTGGACCCGGGTTGCGCCCAGGCCCTCGAGGCGGGTGACCAGCGCGTCGAGTCCACCGGGCTCGCTGTGAATGTCGACATGCAGGCGGTTCTTGCCGGACTTCGGCTCGGGAACGTCCTGGAACAGCACCCGCCTACCGCGACCGACTCCACTGGCTTCGTCGAATGGATCGTCGGGGTGACGGATCGCGGCTAAGCCACGGAAGGTCTTGCGGCCATTGTGCTCGTACACTGCCGCGTCGGGCAGGTGGCCCGCGGTCAGGAGTTGCTCGACGAGCGCACTCGGATCTTCCACTTCGTACTCGAGAGCTGCCGCCCAGAAGTCGGCGAGCGTGGCTGCATCTCGGCTGTCGACGACCAGCTTCCAGTTCAGCGCCATATTCGCCAGGCTATACCGATAGCGTCACGAGGGTGACGGGACTTGGCGACCCGCGTCTGGACGAAATGCTCGATCGCCTGTATTCGGCCGACTCGGGCCAGCAAGCCGATCTCACACAGTATTTCACCGACCGCGCCGGAGCAGGAACACTGAACTGGCGGCAGCTGGACCACGACGCACACCAATTCCTCGCCGACAAATTGGTTGCCCTCGACCCCGATAAAGCATTGTTCTGCCATCGGCTCTGCCTCGCCTTGCGTGCCACGCGCGTCGTGGAAGCCGGGACATCACATGGTGTCTCGACGTTGCACCTCGCGCAGGCGGTGCGTCTGGTCAGCGAAGCCGGCGGTGGCGATGGTGTCGTGATCGGCATCGAATACGAACCCGACAAGGCCGCTGTCCCAAGACGCTGGCCACCTTGAAAGGTCCGGTGGATTTCGCGTCGTATCTGCCCAACTTCGACTACATCAACGACCCGGCGAATGGTCTTGTCACGCAGACACTCCCATTCGCCGGTGGGCTGGAACTGACCATCAAGCTCTAGCCGGCTCCCCGTTCGCGGCTAACGCAGCTTCGCGCCGTAGACGCGACCGACGTTGAGAATCAGCAGGACTCGACGATCCGACACCATCACCGCACGGTACTCCTGCCAGTCGGGATGTTCGCCCGCTCCGCGCCGGTAATAGTCGACGAGCGCGTCCACCTCCGGACCATTCGGATCGCTGCCCGGGCCGACCACTGTGACATCGCCCTCGGCGGTCGCCCAGGTGTAGCCGTCCGGGCTGGTGAACTCGATCGCCGCCCGCGGGTCGCGCCGCAAGTTGGCGGTCTTGGCTCGTCCCTCCGTCACCGACACGTAAATCCGGTCGGAATCGCGGTCGTACACGGACGTCACCGGCGAAAGCTGCGGTACACCGTTCGACTTGATGGTCGCGAGAATGCCGAGCTTGGTGTCCGAGATCAGTGCACGTGGATCGAAATCTGCGTCGGTCATGTCCCTACCCAACCGCATCCCGCCCAGCCGCATTCCACCGACCGACTGCTTCCGGTATGCCTGCGGCTGAGCAATGATGGCTGATACCCGGCGACAGAGACAAGAATGGAAAGAAGCGATTCGCTCCCTTCCACTTTCAACATATATCGCACTGGGGGCCTTGCCGCAAGGCCCCGGTCATGGCGCAGAATCACTGGTCCAAGCTGAGCCACAGAAAGTGTGAGGGTGGATGTCAACCCGGGGGTACAACGACGAACTGCACTCCGAGCGAAGTTACGTCGAGGGGCTCTACACGCGCCTCGACGAGGAGCGCGCGCAGACGAAGGCAAAGCACAGGGCAGCGCTACTCGGTGACGGTGGATCACCGATGGAGCGCGAGTTCGAGGTTCGCGCGCTCGCCAAGGAGGTGAAACGGCTGGATGTGGCGGACAACGGCCTGTGCTTCGGCCGATTGGACAGCCTGACAGGCGAACACTCCTACGTCGGTCGGATCGGCATCTTCGACGAGAAGGACGAGTTCGAGCCGCTGCTGCTCGATTGGCGAGCACCCGCCGCACGACCCTTCTACGTCGCCACCGCGGTGAATCCGGAGAACATGCACCGACGCCGCCAGTTCCACACGCGTGGTCGCCAGGTGGTCGACTTCACCGACGAGATCCTCGGGCGGCCCGATTCCGATGAGCGTGCCGGCCGGGGAGACGCGGCCCTGCTCGCGGCGGTGAATGCCCCGCGCGGGGACGGTATGCGCGACATCGTGGCGACGATTCAGGCCGAGCAGGACGAAATCATCCGGCTCGAGCACCCCGGGGTGCTCATCATCGAGGGCGGCCCTGGCACCGGGAAAACAGTGGTGGCGCTGCACCGCGTGGCCTATCTGCTCTACACCCAGCGCGAGCGGATGGAACGCAGCGGTGTACTCGTGGTCGGGCCCAACCCGGCATTCCTGAAACATATCGACCGCGTTCTCCCGTCGCTGGGCGAGACGAACGTCGTGTTCATGACCACCGGTGATCTGCTCCCCGGCCTGCACGTCACCGCCGAAGATGCCCCCGCCGCAGCGCGCATGAAGGGTTCGTTGCAGATCCTCGATGTGCTCACCGCCGCGGTCGCCGACCGGCAGCGACTCCCCGAGCAGCCGGTGACCATCGAGTTGGCCGACGTCACGGCGCGGATCGACGCGGCGACGGCCCAGTGGGCTCGCGACGAGGCGCGCACGAGCGGATTACCGCACAACGAGGCACGAGCAAAGTTCGTCGAGATCGTCACGTGGGTGCTCACCGAGCGGGCGATCGCCCGGATCGGCCGCGGGTGGCTGACCCGGGACGACCGCGAAGCCTGGGAACAATTGCGCGCAGACCTGCTGACGGAGCTCGCGGACAACGCCGCATTCACCGCCGCAATCGACGACCTGTGGCCGATTCTGGCTCCGGAAACATTGTTGGCACAGCTCTATTCGTCCACAGACCGGCTGCGGGCCGCCGGTGCCGATCAGTCCCTGTGGCGCGCCGACGGCGAGGCATGGACGGTATCGGATGTGCCTCTGCTCGATGAACTCATCGATCTGCTGGGCCGGGACAAGTCGGTCGACGAGGAGGCCGAGCGGGAGCGCAAGCGCGAGATCGCGTATGCCGCCGCCGTGTTGGACAACATGGTCGGCCGCGCCGACCACATGGACGACGACGACCATCTGTTCGCTCAGGACATGCTGTACGCCGAGGACCTCGCGGAACGCTTCCTCGAGCGCGACACCAGGGAACTCGCCGAACGCGCTGCCGCAGACCGGGACTGGACCTACCGGCACATCGTCGTCGACGAGGCCCAGGAACTTTCCGAGATGGACTGGCGCGTGCTGATGCGGCGCTGTCCGGGCCGATCCTTCACGGTGGTGGGCGATCTCGCGCAACGCCGGTCGGCGGCCGGCGCGGTGTCGTGGGGCAAGTTGATGGAGCCTTATGTGCCCGGGCGGTGGGTCTACCGGTCCCTGACCGTGAACTACCGCACCCCCGCGGAAATCATGTCGATCGCGGCCGCGGTGCTAGCCGAATTCGCGCCCGATGTCGTGCCGCCGGAGTCGGTCCGCGCGAGCGGTGTCGCGCCGTGGTCCAGGAAGGTCGGTGCGGACGACCTGTCCAACGCCATCGAGGAATTCGTTCGCGAGGAAGCCGACCGGGACGGCACCAGCATCGTGATCGGGCCACCGGGCGCGCCGGGCGCGGTTCCGGCATCGGCAACGAAGGGGCTGGAGTTCGATGCCGTCCTGGTGGTGGAGCCGGAACGGATTCTCGCCGAAGGACCACGTGGCGCGGCCGACCTCTACGTCGCCCTCACCCGCGCCACCCAGCGCCTCGGCGTACTGCACCTCGACGTGTTGCCGCAGGCGCTAGCGGGCCTCACCGAAAACTGTCACTCGAAGTAGCGGTAGATCGCCTCCACGACAACAGCAGGGCGGTCACTGTTCTCGAGTTCGATGACACCTTCGACCGTCACCTGAACACCGCCCTTGGGCAGCTGCTCGACGGATTTCAGGGTCGCGTTGAGCCGCACGCGGCCGGCGGCCGGGACCGGACTGGTGAAACGAACCTTGTTCAGGCCGTAGTTGATCCCGGTCGTCACGCTGTCGACGGTGAATATCTCGGCCCACATCGGAATGATCAGCGACAGGGTGAGGTATCCGTGCGCCACCGGCCCACCGAAAGGGCTCTCCTTTTTCGCCCGTTCCGTGTCCACGTGAATCCACTGATGATCGCCGGTCGCATCGGCAAAGGTGTTGATGCGGTCCTGCTCGATCGGCAGCCAGGAACTGACTCCGACCACCTGCCCGACGAGCGGGTCGAGGTCCGCGAGCGTGGCGACGTGGGTGGTGGTAGCGGCAGTCATCGAAATCTCCTTCGAATCCGAGTCGGACGGGTCGGCTCTGGATACCGAGCACCCGTTCACATTCTCCTCGAAGATCGCGATGGACATATGCGAGTCCGCCCATCGTCTTGCCACGCCCGCGGCGGTCCCTTACGTACCGGTCCCGATCCGCAGACGTGGCACCACCCAAGAACGTCGCTCAGCGATAGTGCGGATTGTTGATCACGGGAATCTCGATGTTGATCGGCATCCTGAGCTCGGACATGTAGAACAGGACGAACTGGCGAAGGAACTCGTCGAACAGCCAGTACGCCTCCTTGGGCACACCCACGTTCAGCGCGCCTTCGCGCACGGCGACATAGGGTCCCCAGGCCGTTTCCAGCAGCGGGCTCCACACCGGTTCTCTCGGGATATTGAGCCAACCGGCGATCTGGTCGCCCAGCATGAACCGAGTGAGCGCGCCGAGGACGCCGCGGCTGAGCAGCGACAGGTCGAGATTCTTGCCCAGTCCGAGCAGGATGTCGGCGAGCTTGACCCCTTCCGGCGTCGGCGCCAGGATCGGGTCGAGCACATGCTTGGCCTGATCGTCCGCATCGTTCCACGTTGCCGGGATGTACTGATCCTCGATGCCGAGCATGGCCGCGCTGACCTGCCAGGAATGCAGGAATCCCTCGGATTCGTTCGCGGCAACCGGCACCCCCCACCGATTCAGGTTGCGCCAGGCGGTGGTGGGCAGGCTGTGCCACGTGACCATCATGTCGCTCTGGCTGATCGGCTTGTCCTCCGGCGCGGCGTTTACCCAGTTGGGCGACTGCGGCAGCAGATGGCGAACCGCCGAGTGCGCGAGACGGGTCTTGACGCAGGTGACGACCATTTCGCCGTCGGGCTGATAAGCGTTGAGCGAGCCGATGTCGTAGCCGAGCTTCGCCGTCTTGGTGATGCGGTCTTTCATGTCCGCGCCACCCTTCGAGTAGTACACCGCGCGTGCTTCTTTGGGAATGACGGTGCTCATCATCCCGCTGGCGAAGCCGTAGAGCACACCGAGATAGGTGCCGCGTTTCTGGTTGAACGTCACTGCGTCGGCGAGCTTGCGCTGGTCCGCCCACGCCGGAAGCTGACGAGCGCGTTCCATGAAGTCACGCAGATCGCCAGGAAGTCCGCCCGGTAGGGCCTGCCCGTTCTTGGTCCAGCCGCGCAATATCTGGTTGACCTTCGGGACCTCACCGCGATCGATCAGGGCCGCGACGATCTGATCGGACTCGTCATCCCACACCCCCCGTGGATCCGCACCACTCCCGACACCGGGTACCGCACCCGCGGGCGACCAGGTCCACGGTGCAACCGAGGCCGCGACGCCCAGGGCGCCCACCGCACCGCCTGCTCGCAGTAGCCCGCGCCGATTCAGATCCTCCATGCCATATCTCCCATCCCCAACGCACCACGATGATGCAATGAAACAACTGCCGTATCGCCGTATCATAGGTAGCACGCTATGGCTCAGGTCACAAGAAGTCTCGCAAAACTGCCGGCACCCAGATCGGGCGCTGGATCGTATAGCGTCCGAAAGGTGTCGATGGAATCTGCGCCAGCATCGGGCGTCCGCGTGACGGCCCCCCAGCCGATGTCGTTGCTCGAGCGCGCATACACCAACGCGGTCGAACGCTCCGGCGATCTCGACGAGACCCGCGAACGATTGCTCGATGCCGCCTACGAGCAGTTCTGCCGACTGGGCATTCAGCGCACGTCGATGGAGGAGGTGGCACGTGGAGCAGGTTTGTCCAGGATCACGTTGTACCGAAAATTCGACACCAAGGATGCCCTGGTCGAGCAACTCATCATTCGGGAGTTCCGCCGGTATCTGGATCAGTTTCTCGACGACATCAAGGAAGCCGATACCGTCGCCGATCGCGTAGTGGTCGGTTTCGTCGCGTCCATTCGGGCCATCGGGGGCAATCCGCTGATCGGCGGCCTCCTGGAAACAGAGTTGACGCTGGTGGTCGGGTCCATCATCAAAAAGGACAGCGGCATGCTCTCGACCGTGCAGGAGTTCGTCGCCGGGCAACTCCGCCGCGAGCAGCAGGTCGGCAATATTTCGGGCGATGTGGACGCCGATCTGGTTGCCGAGATGATGGTGCGGATCTCGGCGTCGTTTCTCACCGTGCCCAGCCGAATCGTCGACATCACCGACGATGTCCAATTGGCCACGGTCGCACGCAAATTCCTGGTTCCGATGCTCGCCGCACCGCCGGCAGGCTGACCGGGGCTCGCAGATCGCGTCAGGCGATCACCAAGGTCGGCACCACCAACGCCGGTTCCTTCACCGTGAACACCCGAGTGCCGGGCTTTCGGCCGTCTCTGATCGGAGTCACCGT
>NZ_JAPENM010000020.1 GCF_026342035.1 Aldersonia sp. NBC_00410 | reverse complement strand
GCGTCGGTCGCACTCCACGAGTGCGGTCACATGTGGGCCGCGCAGTCGACCGGGATGAAGGTCCGTCGCTACTTCGTCGGCTTCGGCCCGAAGGTCTTCTCGGTCCAGCGTGGCGAGACCGAGTACGGACTCAAGGCGATCCCGCTCGGCGGATTCTGCGACATCGTCGGCATGACGGCGCTCGACGAGATCGAGCCGCACGAGATCGACCGTGCGATGTACCGGCAGGCCACCTGGAAGCGGATGTTCGTCATGATCGCGGGCATTGGGATGAACTTCCTCATCGGCTTCCTGCTCATCGTGCTGCTCGCGGTGGGCTGGGGTCTGCCGAACCTCAACGAACCGCCGGAAACCGCGCTCGGCAACATGAGCTGCGTCGCGCAGCAGAATCCGGACGGAACGTTGGCCGAATGCAGCGGGTCCGGTCCCGCGCAGCAGGCCGGCCTGCGCAAGGGTGACGTGGTCACCGCCGTCGACGGCGAATCGGTGGACACGTGGGCGCAGTTCCAGACGCGCACCCAGCAGTCCGACGGCCCGGTCACCTACACCGTCGAGCGCGACGGCAAGACCTTCGACGTGACGGTCCTGCCGCAGCAGGTGCAGCGCCTGGTGAAGGACAACACCACCGGTGAGACGTCCACCCGAACGGTCGGCGCGGTCGGTGTCGGGCAGGACTACTACGAGCCGGTGCAGTACAACATCGCGTCCGCGATTCCGGCTTCGCTCGCATTCACCGGTGACATGTCGGTGCGCACCGTCGAGTCGCTCGCCCAGATGCCGGCGAAGGTGGCGGATCTGTGGACCGCGGTGACCGGCGGCGAGCGCGACCCGGAGACGCCGATCAGTGTCGTTGGCGCGAGCGTGATCGGCGGCCAGGTCGCCGAGCGCGGGCTCTGGCAGGTGTTCGTGCTGCTGCTCGCGAGCCTGAACTTCTTCCTCGGTGCGTTCAATCTGCTGCCGTTGCTGCCGCTCGACGGTGGACATATGGCCGTCACCGGCTACGAGAAGGTGCGCAACGTGGTGCGCAACCGGCGCGGCCTGCCGCCCGGCGCACCCGTCGACTATCTCAAGCTGATGCCGGTGACCTATGTGGTGATCTTCATAGGCGGTGCATACATGCTGCTCACGCTCACCGCCGACGTCATCAATCCCATTCAATTGTTCGGCGGCCAGTAGAATCGATATCGGTAGTTACTGGGCGACGAGCCGGGAAGTGAGCACAAGGTGACAGTCGGATTGGGGATACCAGCGGGACCGGTGCCGGTGCTCGCACCCCGGCGGAAGACGCGTCAGCTGCAGGTCGGTTCGGTCGGTGTCGGTAGCGAGCATCCGATCTCGGTGCAATCGATGTGCACCACGAAGACCCACGACGTGAACGCCACGCTGCAGCAGATCGCCGAGCTCACCGCATCGGGATGCGACATCGTCCGCGTCGCCTGCCCGCGCCAGGAGGACGCCGACGCGCTGTCCACCATCGCCAAGAAGAGCCAGATCCCGGTGATCGCGGACATCCACTTCCAGCCGCGCTATATCTTCGCCGCGATCGACGCGGGCTGCGCCGCGGTGCGCGTCAACCCCGGCAACATCAAGGAGTTCGACGGTCGGGTCAAGGAGGTCGCCAAGGCAGCCGGCGACGCGGGCATCCCGATCCGGATCGGCGTCAACGCGGGCTCGCTCGACCCGCGCCTGATGAAGAAGTACGGCAAGGCGACCCCCGAGGCGCTCGTCGAGTCGGCGCTGTGGGAGTCGAGCCTGTTCGAGGAGCACGGCTTCGGCGACATCAAGATCTCGGTCAAGCACAACGATCCGGTGGTCATGGTCGAGGCCTACCGCCAGCTCGCGGCGCAATGCGACTACCCGCTGCACCTCGGCGTGACGGAGGCCGGTCCGGCGTTCCAGGGCACCATCAAGTCCGCGGTTGCGTTCGGCGCGCTGCTGTCCGAGGGCATCGGCGACACCATTCGGGTGTCGTTGTCCGCGCCGCCGATCGAGGAAGTGAAGGTCGGTGGGCAGATACTGCAGTCGCTGAACCTGCGGCCGCGCAAGCTCGAGATCGTCTCCTGCCCGTCCTGTGGACGCGCGCAGGTCGACGTGTACACGCTCGCCAACGAGGTCACCGCCGGGCTCGAAGGCATGGAGATCCCGCTGCGTGTCGCCGTGATGGGCTGTGTGGTCAACGGTCCCGGCGAAGCCCGCGAGGCAGACCTCGGGGTGGCGTCCGGCAATGGCAAGGGCCAGATCTTCGTCAAGGGTGAGGTCATCAAGACGGTGCCGGAAGCGCAGATCGTCGAGACGCTGATCGAGGAAGCGATGCGGATCGCGGAGCAGATGGAAGGCGATCGGGGTGAGGACAGCGCGTCCGGATCACCGGTGGTCACCGTCGGCTGAACCGAGTCCCCGGGCAATTCCCATGGTCGCGCTTTCGTGGCAATCTAGGAAGGTGCACGAAGAGCTAGCAGGATTTCCCCTGTGCTGAAGCTGCTCGGTGCGCGCCAACTCGGATCGCGAGACGTCCCGGATGTGCTTCGTGCACTCTCCGCCGACCCCGTCGCGTCGTGCATGGTCGCGGCCAGAGTCGAGGAGTTCGGCGTCGACCCGAGGGCGTTCCAGGGTGAGTTGTGGAGCCGCGGGCGGCCCACTTCCTCGCTGTGTTTCTCCGGTGCCAACCTGGTGCCGCTGTGCGGCGGCCACGACGACATCCGCGCCTTTGCCGAACGCGTGTCGCGCGCGCCCCGGATGTGCTCGTCGGTGGTGGGCCGCAGCGAACTCACGCTGCCGCTGTGGGATTTGCTCGAACCGGAATGGGGACCGGCACGTGAGGTGCGCCCCAATCAGCCGCTGCTCGCGACCTCCTGCGCGTCCGCGATCCCGCCGGACCCGCACGTTCGGCCGGTCCGGCCCGACGAGCTCGAGCCCTATCTCATTGCGGCCGTGGCGATGTTCATCGAGGAGGTCGGGGTCGATCCGTGTGCGAACGACGGCGGGCGCGGGTACCGCCGACGGGTGTCGAACCTGATCGCCGCCGGCCGGGCCTGGGCACGTTTCGAGGACGGCGACGTGGTGTTCAAGGCGGAGGTCGGTTCGATGTCACGCACCGTCGGGCAGATCCAGGGCGTCTGGGTGCACCCGGACCGGCGCGGTGCGGGTCTCGGCGCCGCGGGCACGGCCGCCGTGACCGATGCGGTGGTCGCTTCGGGTCGCACCGCCAGCCTCTACGTGAACAGCTTCAACACCCCGGCCCGCCGCGCGTACGAGCGCGTCGGATTCGAACAGGTCGCCACGTTCGCGACCGTGCTGCTGCACTGACCCGACCGCGTAGCGCCGGACCGGGCATTTCGGCGTGATATGTCTCACGCCGCCGCGCCTCCGGGGAACGAGCGGGTCGCCGAATTAGCATGAGCCCGTGCTATTTCCTGCCGTGGCGAGCGAAGCGACGGCGGTTTATGCCGTCGCGGCAGGTTCGGGTCGCCGGCTGCGGCTCGTCGGTGCACTCGGCATCGTGGCTGTCGCGATCACGACCGCCGGTTGCACCCCGAAACCGGCGGGACCGGTGTCCGCGGCGCAGGTCTTCGTCGACGACGTCGCCGAGCGCGATATCGACGATGCGGCCACCGCGACCGACCGGCCCGAGGATGCTCGCGCGGCGCTGACCTCGGCGTGGTCGGGGCTGCAGGCCGAATCGATGACCGCCAGCGTCGGATCCGCCAAGGTGAACGGTGACACCGCACGCGTCGAGTACACCTACGAATGGCACCTGCCGCGCAACCGGGTGTGGACCTACTCGGGCGAGTTGCAGATGGGTCGGCGCAACGGTGACTGGACCGTGCGGTGGACGTCGTCCGACATTCACCCGAACCTCGGCGACACACAGACGATGGAGTTGCGCTCGACCGCCGCACCGCGGGCACGGGTCAACGAACACGGCGGATCGGACGTGCTCGTCCCCGGCGTGGTGCACCGCGTTTCGTTCGACGCCCGCGCCGCGGCCGACCCGGTGAGTGAGGCGCTGACCCTCGTCGACACGCTGCGACGATTCGCGCCCGACCTCTCGGCGCAATCGATCGTCGAGTCGGCCACCGCGGCGAGCGACCCGTATCCGGTCGCGACCCTCGCACAGGCCGACTACGAGCAAGTGCAGCCCGTGCTCGACGGGCTGGCCGGCGTCCGGGTGACTGACGAGGCCGATCTGGTGCCCACCGATCCGACCTTTGCCCCCGACCTCGTGAGCCAGGTGCGCAAGACCGTCATCGACGAGGTGGATGGCAAGGCCGGTTGGAGCGTCGCCACGGTGAACGCCAACGGCGTCGATACCGACGTGCTCACCGAGACGCCTCCCGAGCCGGTGCCGTCGTTCTCGATCACGCTGGACCGGCCGATTCAGGTTGCGGCCCAACGCGCCGTCGATGCGCGGGTCGAGCAGTCGATGATGGTGGTGATCCAGCCGTCGACCGGCGCGATCCTGGCGATTGCGCAGAACAAGGCCGCTGACCGCGACGGCCCGGTCGCGACCACCGGGCTGTACCCGCCCGGGTCGACGTTCAAGATCATCACCGCGGGTGCCGCGATCGAAACCGGCCTGGCGACACCGGATACCTCCGTTCCGTGTCCGGGTCGAATCGAGATCGGTGAGCGCAGCATCCCCAACTACAACGAGTTCGCACTGGGCACGGTCCCGATGGCCACCGCGTTCGCGCGCTCGTGCAACACCTCGTTCGCCAAGCTCGCCAGTGAGTTGGCGCCGGATGCGCTGCACGTGGCGGCCCAGCGGCTCGGGATCGGGCCGGACTACAGCGTTGTCGGGGTGCCGACAAACTCCGGTTCGGTGCCGCCCGCGGACGAGTTGGTGCAGCGCACGGAGGACGGTTTCGGGCAGGGCAAGGTCGTGGTCAGCCCGTTCGGGATGGCGTTGGCCGCGGCCACCGTCGCGCACGGCTCCACCCCGGTCCCACACCTGCTCGGCGGGTACGACACCACCGTCGACGGGGAACGCCCACCGGTGACGCCGGCGATGCTGGACGGGCTGCGCTCGATGATGCGCCTCGTGGTCACCAGCGGCACGGCGACCAGGATTGCGGGGGAAGGCGACGTGTACGGCAAGACCGGCGAGGCCGAGGTCGACGGCGGATCGCATGCCTGGTTCGTTGGCTACCGCGGCGACCTGGCCTTCGCAACCCTCGTGGTGCGGGGCGGGTCCTCGGACAATGCGGTCGCCGTTACCAAGGACATGTTCGACGGGCTGCCCGCGGAGTACTAGTCGCCCCAAATTGGGGGTGATCACGAGCAAATGGCCGCTCCACCAGCGGATTTTGGGGCCATATGCTCGTGATCACCGCGGGGGGTGCGGCACCCAGGGGTGAATACTGCGCACCCTGCGGGGTGCGACCCCCACTACTGGGGTTTCTGTCCGGGGGGTTCGGATTCGACAAGAGTTCGTGTCAACGCCCAGTACGAACTCTCGGAGGAACCAGATGCTCACCCTCGTGAAGTCGCCGACCAGCCCCTTCGTCCACCAGTCGCCCGAGCCGTTGCGGGCAGCGGTCGAGTCGGAACCGACTGTCATCGCGGTCGCTTCCGTCGAGGCAGAGCTGAGCTACGCAGACCTCGACGGCTGGTCGAACCGCCTGGCCCGCGTGCTGATCGACATGGGTGCGGGTCACCGTGGCGACATCGTGATGTCGTTGCCCGCTGCCGTCGAGTCGGTGGTCACCATGTGGGCTGCGGCGAAGACGGGAGCCGCCCTGGCCACCGTGGACGCCGACTCGGCAGCATCGGTGATCGGCAACGGCGAAGTTGCCGTGGGTGTCACGACCCGTGACCGCCGCGCGCAGTTGCCGGATTCGATTGCGTGGCTCGTCCTCGACGACGCCGCGACCCTGGTCCGCTACATGACCGTCTCCGACGCCCCGCTCAGCCTGGCAGGCTGACCGGCGGCGAGCCGCGATATTGCCAGGCTCACGGTTTGCGACGAGAGTGATCGCTACGCTGAACGGGCGATCGGGCAAAACGATCACCGCAGCGGTTGTCGCGGTAGTACGTCGGGGCTGCCACGGCCGGCACATCCCGAGGCGGGCTTGACCCGCCTCGGAGTCGTGTCGGTCGGCGCTGAGTTTGTGGTTCGAGCCGAGCGGAAGCGAGATCGAGCAAAACTCAAAGACGAGCGAGACTGATCGGTACGCTTCACTGGGCACCGAAATTTCGAGGTCGTGGACTGATGCAGCGATCTGACTCACCGGTCGAAGGTTCGTCCGCCTTGCCCGTCGGAGCGTTTCCGCTGTCCGCGGCGCAACGCGGGATTTGGTTCGCCCAGCACGTCGCGGGCAGCACCCCGATTTCCATCGCGCAGTACGTGGAATTGGTTGGGCCCCTCGACGTGGCGCTGTTGCAGCGGTCCGCGCAGCAGGCGGGCCACGAATTCGGCACCGGTTACCTGCGCTTGATCGAGATCGATGGCTACCCGTTTCAGATGGTCGACCCCAACCTGGACGAGGAGATCGACTTCATCGATCTGCGGGGGGAGGCCGACGCGGAATCCGCGGCGCGGGCGTGGATGCGCGCGGAATACAGTGCGCCGCTGGACCTGCTGAGCGACCGCCTGGTCAAGCTCACGACGTTGCGGCTCGCCGACGAGCGCTACTACTGGTACGCGCGGATCCACCACCTGGTGCTGGACGGCTTCGGCGCCATGACGATGCTGCAGCGGGCGGCGGAGCTGTACAACGCCGAGCTGGAGGGCATCGAGCCGAAACCTTCGCGCGCGGATGACCTGGCGAAGATCATCGAGGCCGACGCCGACTATCGCCGTTCGGACCGGTTCGTCTCGGACGGTGAATACTGGCGCGAACACCTGGCCGGCATGGCGGATCCGGTGAGCCTGGCCGGTGCCACCGCCGATGTGGATGCGCACCCCCGGGTGTTGTCGGGCGCACTGCCCACCGAAACGGCCGAACGGCTGGAAGCGGTCGCACGCGAAAAGAACTCCAGCCTGGCGCCACTGGTGGTCGCGGCCTTCGGCGCATATCTGGCCCGGATGACCGGTGTGGACGAGGTGATGCTCAGCCTGCCGGTGTCCGCGCGAACCACGGCGTCGATGCGGCGCTCGGGCGGCATGCTCGCCAATGTGGTGCCCTTGCGGTTGCGGCTCGGCGCGAATACCACTGTCGGCGAACTCATGCTGGCTGCACAGGGCGAGCTGACCGGGGCGCTGCGGCGGCAGCGCTACCGGCAGGAAGACATCGTCCGCGACCTCGGCTGGGCGATGGACGAGGCCGCCACCTTCGGGCCGTCGGTGAACCTGATGATGGTCGACACCCGAATTCAGCTGGGCCCGATCACCGGACGGCTGCATGTCCTCACCTCGGGGTTGATCGACGACCTGTTCCTCAACCTCTACCCGGGCGTCGGCGGTGAAAGCACACACATCGACTTTCAGGCCAATCCGCGGTTGTATTCCGACGCCGAATTGGCCGCTCATCACGCGCGCTTCCTTGTGTTTCTGCACCGGTTCGTCGCTGCCGGTGCGGATGCGCCGGTCGTATCGGTGGACGTGCTCACCGCAACCGAGCGGGCAGAATCGGTCCCGGTGCAAGGCGGCGCCGGCCGGCCGCCCCAGCTGCTACGGCAATTGCTCGCCGACGGCGTCGCTCGCGATCCGGAGAAGATCGCGCTGCTGTGGGGCGAGCAAACACTGACCTACCGCATGCTCGATGAGCAGTCCAACGCGATCGCCCGGGCACTGCTGGTCGCCGGAGTCGGGCCGGAACAGGTGGTCGCCATTTCGATTCCGCGCTCGGCGGAGTCGGTCCTGGCGTTCTGGGCGGTGGCCAAAACCGGCGCGGCGTTCGTGCCGGTGGATCCGACCTATCCGGCGGATCGGATCGCTCACATGCTTACCGATAGCGGAGCGGTCGCGGGCCTGACCGTGGCGTCGGCGCGAAGTGCCCTGCCGGACCACGTGAACTGGCTGATGCTCGACCGCGACGAGGAGATCACGGCCGCGACAACGGGACCCATCGACGACGACGAGCGCGCGACGGGGGAGCACATCGACCAGATCGCCTACGTCATCTATACCTCGGGCTCGACCGGGCTTCCGAAGGGCGTCCTCGTCACCCACAGTGGCCTGGCGAGCATGGTCGCCAACGCGCGTAGGGCCTTCGTTGTCGCACCGGAATCGATTGTTGCACATGCAGTCTCACCGAGTTTCGATATCTCGATCGAGGAGCTTCTGGTCACCTTCGGCACCGGTGCGACACTTGCCGTCGTGCCGCCGGAATCATTCGCCGGCGAGACTCTTGCGGAGGTCCTCTGGGTACACAAGGCAACCCACCTCAACGTGACGTCCGCGGTGGTCGCTTCGCTGAATCCCGACTCGGTGCCGGACCTGCAGACCGTCGTGGTGGGCGGCGACGCCTGCCCACCGGAGTTGGTGCAGCGGTGGCGCGGCCGCCGCCTCATCAACGGGTACGGACCGACGGAAACCACGATCACCTCGACGGTCACGGAGCCGATGCGGGCCGGCGAACCGGTTTCCATCGGTAGCGTCGTCGCCGGGACGACGGCGCTGATCCTCGACCGCTGGTTGCGACCCGTGCCCTCGGGCACCGCCGGCGAACTGTACTTGGCCGGACCGGCATTGGCGCGCGGATACCACGGCCGGGTGGGGCTTACCGCCGAACGCTTCGTCGCAAATCCGGACGCCAACGGCGGTGAGCGGATGTACCGCACCGGCGACCTGGTCCGCTGGTCCAGGAGCGGAGCCGGCGGAGCGACCCAGTCGCGACGGAGCGGAGCCGGCGGAGCGACCACACGCAGCGTCGATGGTGCGCCGGTGACGCTGGAATACTTGGGCCGCAGTGATTTCCAGGTCAAGGTGCGTGGCTTCCGGATCGAGCTGGGCGAGATCGACACGGCGCTGCAACGCCACGAGGACGTCGATTTCGCGATCACGCTCGGCACCGACGCTCCCACCGGCGGCATCGCGCTGGTCTCCTACGTGCTCGGCCGCGACGGCGCCACGGTGGTGCCGGATCGGTTGAAAGACTTCGTCGGCGAGTTCCTACCCGGTTACATGGTGCCGAGTGTCGTCGTGGTGCTCGACGAGATACCGCTGACCCCGGTCGGCAAGCTCGATCGCAAGGCCCTGCCCGCACCGGAGTTCGGTGATCGAACCGCGACCGGGCGGGAACCGGCCACCGAGCGCGAGCGCGTGTTCGCGCGCTTGTTCGCCGAGGCACTCGGGGTGGAACGCGTGAGCGCCGACGAGAGCTTCTTCGCGCTCGGTGGCGACAGCATCGTCTCCATCCAACTCGTTGCACGGGCAAAGGCTGCAGGTCTGGCGATCACGGCACGGGACGTGTTCGAACGCAAGACCGTTGCCGGGCTCGCGGCGGTGGCGACCGACGTGTTGGGCACCGAACTGGCCGAACTTCCGGGTGCCGGTGTCGGCGAGGTCGACGTGACTCCTGTCGTGCACGCGATGCTGGAACAGCAAGGCCCGTTCGACCGATTCGGTCAGGCCGTGCTGATCGGTCTACCCGCGGAGATCGATCGGGCGACCCTGGTCGGCGGGATCGAGGCGTTGCTCGACCGCCACGACATGCTTCGGGGTGAACTGCGGGTGGGTGAAGACGGCGACTGGCGCATCGCCGTCCGGGAACCCGGGACGGTACCGGCCGATGAACTGCTCGAGCACGTCCGCGTCGACTCCGGCGTCGACACTGCCGAAGCCGTCGAACGCGAGTTGCAGCGCGCCGCAGATCTGCTCGACCCGGCCGGTGGTGTCGTCGCGCGCTTCGTCTGGCTCGAGCTGCCCGACACCGGGCCGAGGCTGTGGCTGGTGCTGCACCATCTGGTCGTCGATGGCGTGTCATGGCGAATCCTACTGCCGGACTTCGCGACGGCGTGCGCCGGCATCGCCGCCGGCGGGCAGGCGGCGCTGGACCCGGTCGGCACGTCATTCCGCCGCTGGGCGCGCGGTCTGGCCGAGGAGGCGAACACCGCCGAGCGGTGGTCCGAAATGCCGATCTGGCAACGCATTGCGGCGACGCCCGACCCGGCACTGGGTGAGCGCGCACCCGATCCGAGCATCGACGTGGTCGCGACCATGGCGCAACTGCAGACCGCGGTACCCGCCGATGTTGCGGATACCTTGCTCACCGCGGTGCCCGAGCGGTTCCACTGCGGCGCGGACGACGCGTTGCTCACCGGCCTGGCCATGGCAGTCACGAAGTGGCGCGCCGGTCGCGGAATCGACTGCACCACGACATTACTCACGCTGGAGGGGCACGGTCGCGAGGAGGGGGCCGTGCCCGGCGCCGACGTCGCCCGCACGGTCGGCTGGTTCACCAGCGTCTTCCCGATGGCGCTGGATCTGGCCGGTGTCGATCTCGACGACGCGTTCGCGGGCGGGCCGGGCGCGGGAGTGGCGATCAAGGCCGTGAAGGAGCAGTTGCGCGGGGTCCCGGATCGCGGGGTGGGCTACGGGATGCTGCGCTACCTCAATCCGGCCGCTGCCGCCCTCGCCGATGCCATCGACCCGCAAATCAGTTTCAACTACCTCGGCCGCGCGGTCGCAGGCGGCGGTGCCGATGGTGCCGGCGGCGGTGCCTGGCTGCCGCAGCGTCTGGCCGCCACCCAAGACCCGCACATGACGATGCCCGCAGTACTCGATATCAACGCGATCGCGAACGAATCCGACGACGGCGTGAATATCGATGTCACCTGGGCATACGCCTCGAAGGTACTGGGCGAGAGCGATGTTCGCGAGATTGCCGAGTTCTGTGCCGCGGCGTGGCGCGGGTTGGCACAGCATGCCCGCGCCACCTCGGCCGGTGGTCGCACCCCGTCGGACTTCGGCCTCGTCGAGACGACGCAGCCGGAAATCGAACGGTGGGAACGCCGTTACCCCCATTTGGTCGACGCCTGGCCGCTGTCCCCGCTGCAGTACGGACTGCTGTTCCACGCGCTCTACGACGTGGACACCTCGGACGGCTACACGGTGCAGGCGACACTCACGCTCGAGGGTTCGGTCGATGCGTCCCGGCTGCGCGCAGCGGGGCAAGCGCTGGTGGATCGTCACGACAACCTTCGGGTCGTCTTCCTCGAGACCGACGACGGGCCGCGCCAGATCGTGTTGGCCGACGCCGAGGTCGGTTGGCAGGAAACAGATCTCACGGCAATCACCGACCCGGATGCCCGAGTGGCCGAACTGGACCGGTTGATCGCCGCGGATGCGGACAGCCGCTTCGACCTGGCCCGTGCGCCGTTGTTGCGCTTCCACCTGATTCGCAGCGATACCGAGACCTACAAGCTGCTGATGACCAACCACCACATCGTCCTCGACGGTTGGTCGACGCCGTTGATCGTGCGCGAGCTACTCGCGCTCTACATCACCGGTGCCGACCTTGCCGCATTGCCGCCGCCGCGGTCCTACCGGGAGTTTCTCGCGTGGCTCGACGATCAGGACCTGGCCGCGTCGAAGGCGGCATGGGTCGAATCACTCGCCGGGATAGACACTCCCACCAGGGCCGTGCCCACCCTCGCGGGGATCGAGTCGACCGAGACCGGCATGATCTCGATCGATCTGGACCCGGCGACGGTCGCCGCGATCGAGCAGACCGCACGCGCTTCGGGTTCGACGATCAATACTGCCGTGCAGTCGGCGTGGGCAATGCTGCTCGCGATGCTCACCGGCCGCACCGATGTGGTCTTCGGTGGCACCGTGTCGGGCCGCCCGCCGCAACTCGCGGGCGTGGAAGAGATGGTGGGCCTGTTCATCAACACACTGCCGGTGCGGGTGCGCCTCGACCCGGCCGAGCGGGTGCAGGAGTTACTGGCGCGCGTGCAGGCCGAGCAGGCCAGATTGCTCGATCATCAGCACGTCGGTCTCGCCGAGATCCACAAGGCGGTCGGGCTACCGGAATTGTTCGACACCTTGACGGTGTTCGAGTCCTACCCGATCGATCGCGACGCGCTGGCGCAGACGTTCGACCTGGCCGGGATGCGGATCGTCGATGTCGAGGGGACCGACGCCACGCCGTACCCGTTGAATCTCATGGTGATTCCGTTGCAGCCCGACGAGGGCGCCGATCGCGGCGGATTGCGTATCGCGCTGAAGTACCTTGCCGGAGAACTGGATCGAGCCGAGGCGCAGCGGATGCTGGATCGTTTCGTTCGGTTGCTCACCCAGATCGCCGAGCACCCCGAGGCCAGAGTGGCCGCGCTGCAACCGTGCGATGATCGCGAACTGGTCCAGTTGTTCCCGGTGGCGGGACCGGCCGATGCCGGTGTACGAAGCATGCCGGAACTCCTGGCTGCCGCCGCGCGGATTGCGCCCGATGCCGTCGCGGTCGACTCGGGGGACACGTCACTGACCTATGGAATGCTGGATACCTGGTCGAACCGGATGGCTCGGGTGCTGTTGCGGCACGGCGCCGGTCCCGATGTGTTCATCGCGCTGGCGCTGGCCCGTTCGGTCGAGGCGGTAGTCGCGATGTGGGCGGTGGCGAAGACCGGCGCGGCGTTCGCCCCGATGGACCCGAATCACCCACCGGACCGGATCGAGCACATGGTGTCGGACTCCAAGGCGCCGATCGGTATCACCAACACCACATTCGGCCCGAACCTGCCCGGCACGATCGACTGGCTGCTGCTCGACGACCTGCACACGATTCGGCGGATGATGACCGTTTCGGACGAGCCGATCACGGATGCCGATCGCGGCGGGCCGGTGCACATCGATGCCAACTCGTATCTGATCTATACCTCCGGCTCCACCGGCAAGCCGAAGGCCGTCATGGTAACCCATCGTGGCCTGGCCAATATCGTTGCAGGCATGCGTGACTCGTTGCGCCTCGAGCCGTCCGCACGGGTGCTCCAGGTCGCGTCGCCCAGCTTCGACGCCTCGGTGTTCGTACTGCTGATGGCACACGCCTTCGGTGGCCGCCTGGTCGTCGCGCCGCCCGAGGTGTACGGCGGACCGGATTTGGAACATCTTCTGCAAGACAACGGCGTCACTCACGCGGTCATCACGCCCTCGGCGCTCGCGTCGATGGAGCCGTCCGCTCTCCCGACGTTGCACAGCCTCGCCGTGGCAGGCGAGGCCGCCAGTCCGGAATTGGTGGACCGGTGGGCCGTGGGCCGGGTCATGACAAACCTCTATGGCCCAACCGAATTCACCATCTGGGCGACCGGAACCGGGCCGTTGATTCCGGGCGCACCCGTGACGATCGGCGGCCCGATTCCCGGTGCGCGGGTGATGGTGCTGGACACCTGGCTGCGGCCGGTGCCGGTCGGCATTTCGGGTGAGCTCTACCTGGCCGGGCCCGGCGTCTCCCGCGGCTACTTCAACCGCCTGGGGATGAGCGCCGCGCGGTTCATTGCGAATCCGTGCGGGACGTCGGAACGCATGTACCGCACCGGCGACATGGTCCGCTGGGTTCGGACCGAAGAGGGATCGCTCGAACTGGAGTATCTGGGCCGCAGCGACTTCCAGGTCAAGATCCGCGGTCTACGGATCGAGCTCGGCGAGATCGACGCCGTGTTGGCCCGAAATCCCGACCTGGAGTACGCCGCAACCCTCGGCCAGACGGGCCCATCCGGCGCGACGGTGCTGGTCGCCTATGTGCTTCCGGTCGCCGGGGCCGAATTGGACGGCGAACAATTGCGCAAGGAAGTCGCCGCAGTGCTGCCGGGCTACATGGTGCCGGCGGCAGTCCTGGTACTGGAATCGCTACCCTTGACCCCGGTCGGCAAGCTGGACCGCAACGCACTGCCGATGCCGGACTTCACCAGATCGCCACGCAGCACATACCTCGCGCCGCGCACCGCAGTCGAGGCGACGGTAGCCGAGATCTTCGGGGCGGTGCTCGGCATCGACGACGTCGGCATCGACGAGTCGTTCTTCGATCTCGGCGGTGACTCACTGGTCGCAACCAAGGTGGTCGCCCGGATCAACTCCGCATTGGGTTCGAGTGTGGCGCTTCGCGACCTGTTCGACGCACCGACCGTGGCCCAGATTGCGGCGCGGGCGAACGCGGCCGGAGACAGAGCCACCGGCCGCCCCGTGCTCGGTCCGCGTGCTCGCCCCGAGCGCATCCCGTTGTCGGCAGCACAGCAGCGGATGTGGGTGCTGAACCAACTCGATCCGTCCTCGGCCGCCTACAACATCGCGATCGCGCTGCGGCTGACCGGGGCGCTCGATACCGACGCCCTCCGGCTCGCATTGTCCGACGTCGTCGAGCGGCACGAAAGCCTGCGCACCGTCTATCCGTCCGACGCGGCGGGACCTCGCCAGGTGGTCCTGGCGGCCGAGTCGTTTCGGCCCGACATCGGCGTCGTCGAGTCCGCCGATGGCCCGGACTTGAGCGCGCGGATCAGTGCGCTCACCGACACCGGATTCGAGCTATCGAGCGAACCACCGTTGCGGGTCGGGCTGTTCCGGATCATCGGCACCGTCGACATGGCCGACTCCGCCGGCGCGGACCAGCCGGTGCACGTGGTGGTACTGGTCGTGCACCACATCAGCGCCGACGGTGTCTCGATGGCGCCGCTGGCGACCGACCTCATGGCGGCCTACACGGCTCATGCCTCGGGGCTGCCCGCCGCGCTCTCGGTGCTCGATGTGCAGTATGCCGACTTCGCGCTGTGGCATCGGGAACTGCTCGGCTCGGATGCGGATCCGGAGTCGTTGGCGGCGCAGCAGATCCGGTTCTGGACCGACACGCTGTCCGGTCTTCCCGAGGTCGCCTCCCTGCCGACGGATCGCCCGCGACCCGCCGTGCAGACCATGCACAGTGCGGAGTTCGAATTCGGCATCGACGCGACCGCGCATTCGGCACTGGCAAAGTTCGCGCAGGCCGAGAACGTCAGTACGTTCATGGTCGTGCACGCGGTGTTGGCCGTGTTGCTCGCGCGACTGGGCGGCGGCGAGGACATCACCATCGGCACCGCGGTCGCGGGGCGCGGCGAGGAGTCGCTGGACGATCTGGTCGGGATGTTCGTCAACACGCTGGCGTTGCGCACGATCGTCGATCCCGGCGCAACGTTCCGGGAATTTCTGGCCGCCGTGCGGTCGAGGGACCTGGATTCGTTCGCCAATGCCGACGTGCCGTTCGAACGACTTGTGCAGGTCCTGGACCCGCCCCGCTCGACCGCGCATCATCCGCTCTTCCAGGTCACGCTGTCGCTGCAGAACTTCATCGATCCGGTCTTCGAACTGCCCGGGGTGCGGGTGCAGGTACAGGACTTCGACCGGAACCTGTCGCAGTTCGATCTCACCCTCGCGCTGCGCGAACGCTTCACCGACGACGGCGCGCCGGGCGGCCTGGACGGTGTGCTGACGTACGCCACCGACCTGTTCGACGAATCCAGCGTCGCCGAATTCGCGGTGCGTTGGCGGCGCATCCTGTCGCTGGTCGTGCGCGATGCCGATGTGCGCGTGGGGGATATCGACATCCTCGATCCGGCCGAGCGTGCCGAACTCGTGTCGGTTCGCGGACAAACCAGTACGGGAACGACGACACTGCCGGACGTCCTCGCGAGGGTGGCGGCAATGCACGGAGATCGTTCGGCCGTGGTCCTCGACGGAATGACGCTGCGCTACCGCGACCTCGATGAGGTGTCGAATCGACTCGCCCGGGTTCTCGCCAAGGCCGGTGCCCGGGCCGAAACTGTGGTCGCGCTCGGCTTGACCAGATCGATCGAGATGATGATCGGGATCTGGGCGGTCGCCAAGACCGGGGCGGCGTTCCTGCCCGTCGACCCCAAGCATCCGCTCGACCGGATCGACCACATGCTCGCCGATTCCGGTGCTGTCCTGGGCATCACCACCTCGGCGCATAGCGGGGCGTTGCCCGAGGGCGCACGCTGGCTCGTGCTCGACGACCCGGAATTCTTCGACCGGTGGCAGCGCACGAGCGACGCCGCGCTCGGCGACACCGAGATCGCCATCATTTCGCCGGACCAATCGGTGTGGATGATCTACACCTCCGGCTCGACCGGTACTCCCAAGGGTGTCTCGGTGTCACATCGCGGAATCGCAGATCTGCTTGCCGCGCAACGTGAGTTGCTCGGTGTCGAGGAACTGTCGAGGGTGTTGCAGGTCGCCTCACCGAGCTTCGATGCTTCGGTGTTCGAGGCGTTGATGGCGTTCGGTTTCGGTGGCGCGCTGGTGGTGTCGCCACCCGAGGTGTTCGGCGGGCCGGACCTCGCTGCACTGATTGCCGCCGAGCAGGTGACGCATATGGTGATCACCCCGTCTGCCCTGGCGTCGGTGGATCCGGCGGAGGTGTCGAGCGTGCAGGTGCTCGCGGTGGCAGGCGAGGCGATCGGTGCGGAGCTGGTCGAGAAGTGGTGCGGCCCCGGCGCCGGTGCGGGGCGAACGATGGTGAACCTTTACGGGCCGACCGAATTCACCATCTGGGCGACCGCGTCCGACCCGCTGGCCGTCGACATCCCGGTCACGATCGGCGGGCCGGTGCGCGGTGCGTCGGTGCTCGTGCTCGACGAACGGATGTCTCCCGTGCCCGCCGGTGTCGCCGGTGAGTTGTATCTGGCCGGCGCTGCGCTGGCGCGTGGTTACCACCACCGTCCCGCGTTGACCGCGGCCAGGTTCGTGGCCAATCCGTACGGCGATGCGGGGGAGCGCCTGTACCGCACCGGCGACCTGGTGCGCTGGCAAACGGCCGACAGTGCCGGACGGGCGCTGGAATACGTCGGCCGCACCGACTTTCAGGTCAAGGTGCGTGGGCAGCGCATCGAACTCGGTGAAATCGATGCGGCACTCGGCCGCGCCGACGGAGTCGATTTCGCCGTCACCCTCGGGATGGACGGTCCCGCCGGCTCGACCGTTCTGGTCGCTTACGTCGTTCACGAACCGGGTGTCGACCTCGCGGCGGCGCAACTTCGCGCCGCTGCGGCAGAGACGTTGCCCGCGTATATGATCCCTTCGGCCTTCGTCGTACTCGACGAGATACCCGTCAATGCGGTGGGAAAGTTGGACCGAAAAGCGTTGCCCGAACCGATGTTCGGGGAGCACGAATACCGGGCGCCGGTCACGCCGCTGGAGCAGGCCGTCGCCGCCGCCTACGCGGAGGTGCTCGGTGCGACACAAGTCGGCCTGGATGACGACTTCTTCGCCATCGGCGGAAACTCGCTGATCGCAACACGGGTGGTGAGCACGCTGAGCGCCGAACTCGGCGTCGACGTCTCGGTGATGTGGATGTTCGCCGATCCGACGACGGCGGGGCTGGCCCGGCGGATCGGGACTGCACTCGAAGGCGGCGGCGATCTCGCGCAACCGGTGCCTGCCGACGCGACACTCGCGGTGCTGCTGCCGTTGCGCCCGGATGGTGATCTCCCACCGCTGTTCTGCATCCACCCGGCGTCCGGATTGGCCTGGTCCTACGGTGGGCTGGCGCAGACTCTCGGCCCGCGTCGCCCGATCTACGGACTGCAGTCACCCGAACTCACCGGCACCGACGAGGTGCCGCGCAGCATCGAGGAGTTCGCCGACCGCTATGTGCGCGAGATCCGAGAAGTACAGCCGCACGGGCCGTATCACCTGCTCGGCTGGTCGCTCGGTGGCTTCATCGCGCATGCGGTGGCCGCGGCGCTGCGTGACCTCGACGAGAGTGTCGGTCTGGTCGGGTTGATGGATGCGGACCTCGCGGCACGGTTCGTCGAACTCGGTCCGGAGTTCTCGGCCGGCGAGTTCGTGCACGAGTTCGGGCAGGTGCTGGGGATCGATTCGCTTCCCGCCGATCTCACCGCCGAGCAGGCTGCCGAGGCCATCCGCGCGGTGCTCGGCCCCGGGGCGCCGGTGGACGCCGTGCATCTGGAGCGGATCACGTCCTCTTACAATCGCGCGTCGCGGATGCTCGTCGGGTATGACCCACCGCATTTCGACGGTGACGTCGTCTTCTTCACGGCGACTCGCAGTGCGGCCGAACCGAGTGCGGCGGCGCGGAGTTGGCAACCGTACGTGACCGGCGATATTGCCGACCATGGGATCGACTCGACCCACGATGAGATGACCGCGCCGGATCCGTTGCGGCACATCGCACTGGTGCTGAACCGGTACCTCGACACCGGAACCGATGATGTTCCCCGAGAAGGTGAGTGACCCGATGAACGGAACAGACACCGCGGTCGTCGTCGAGGGCCTGGAGAAATCCTTCGGCGATACGCAGGCGCTGCGGGGCGTGAGCTTCGAAGTCGCACGCGGCGAGGTGCTCGGCGTGCTCGGCCCCAACGGCGCGGGCAAAACGACCACCGTGAACATCCTCTCGACACTGGTGCATCCGGACGCCGGCCGCGCCGTGGTCGCCGGTCACGATGTCGTGTCCGACCCCGCGGCCGTGCGGCGGTCGATCATGCTGACCGGCCAGTACGCCGCTCTCGACGACATGCTCACCGGGTTGGAGAACCTGGTGATGTTTGGCCGGTTGCTCGGTCTGAGCAAGAAGACGGCGCGGGACCGGGGCGCGCATCTGGTTCGCGAATTCGACCTCGAGGGCGCCGCCGACCGTAAGGTGTCGACCTACTCGGGGGGCATGCGCCGACGCATCGACATTGCGTGCGGCCTGGTAGTCCGTCCGGACGTGGTGTTCCTCGACGAACCGACCACCGGACTCGACCCGCGCAGCCGGCAAAGTGTGTGGGATCTGGTGGCGGGCTTCAAACAACTGGGCATCACCACCTTGTTGACCACGCAGTATCTCGAGGAGGCCGACGCACTCAGCGACCGGATCGTCGTGATCGACCACGGCAAGGTGATCGCCGAAGGGACCGCGGACGAACTGAAGGCACGCACCGGTGGCAGTTACTGCGAGGTCGTTCCGCTGGACCTGAAAGACCTGCAGCCGATCGTCGACGTGCTCGGACCGATGCTGCCGGCGGAGTTTCACAGCGCGATCAGCGCGGAATCGGACCGGATCGCGGTGCCCGCCCCGGAAGGCGCCAAGACCCTAGCCGAGGCGTTGCGCCGACTCGACCAGGCCAACATCGAACTCGTCGACATCGCGCTGCGGCGACCTTCGCTGGACGACGTGTTTCTCAGCCTGACCGGTCACGCCGCGTTGCCGGCCGCAGCGGAGGCAGCGCCGTGAGCGTCGCCGCGGCGTTGACCGCAGGCCTGCCGGCATCGCGTCCCCGGACCTCGCAGCTGCAGCAGTGGTGGGTGCTGACATCGCGGCTGATCGCGCCGACCCTCCGCTCCGGTGAGGTGCTCACGTCCATCCTGGCGCCGGCGGTGTTCACTGCGGGGTTCTATATTCCGCTGAACACGGTGATGACAACCTTCGGTTTCGGGCTGAGCAGCTACGCGCAGTTCCTGATGCCGCTGATCGCGATGCAGTCGTTGGCGTTCACCGCCATCTCGGCGGCGTTTCGCTCCGCCACCGATGCGGTCGAGGGAATCAACAGACGGTTCAGCGCGATGCCGATCGGGATCGGCGTGCCGCTGGGCGCGCGCATGTCCGCCACCACGTTCCGCTTCGTGATTTCGATGGCGGCGGCGGTGGTGTGCGGCTACATCATCGGGTTCCGGTTCGAGGGATCGACTTGGCACACCGTTGGTTTCTTCGCCTTTGCGTTCCTGGTCGGCGCGGCATTGTCGGTCGGCGCGGACCTGCTGGGCACGATGTCGAGCAGCCCGGAGGCGACCACGCAGGCGCTCATGCTGCCCCAACTGATTCTCGGCATGCTGTCGGTGGGTTTCGCGCCGGCCGACCAATTCCCGGAATGGATCCAGGGTTTCGTCCGTAACCAACCGGTGTCGCAATGGGTGATCGCGCTGCGGGCGTTCGCGGGGGACACCACGGGTAACGCCGGCGAGGTCACCTGGTCGCTGATGGGTCCGCCGCTGGCCTGGGCGCTCGGCATGATCGTGGTGCTTGTTCCGCTCACCGTGTGGTCCAACTCGAGGAGGCCGTGATGGCGACGCTGCGCGGCGCCGATACTGCGGTGGTTCCTGGCGCGGTCGCGGGCTTCCCGGACCGGGAGCGCACCGCGGGCGAGCGGTCGGTGGAGTCGTTGGGGATCGGATCCTGGATTCAGACACAACGCCTGTTGCGGCGCTGGTCGCGGGACCCGATGACGCTCACCCAGGCGGTGTTCTTCCCGGCGTTGCTGCTGGTCATGTTGAACACTGTGCTTGGCCGTCAGATTTCGTCGTTTGCGGGTTATGACGCGCTGTACGGTTCGGTTCCGATGACCGCGCTGGTGGGCGTGATGTCCGGCTCGATCGCCGGTGCCGTGACCATGGGTCGCGAACGCGATGGCGGTCTGCTCGCCCGGATGTGGGTGCTGCCGATCCACCGGGCATCGGGGCTGGTCTCGCGGATTCTGGCCGAAGGTGTCCGCATTGTGGCGACCACCGTGGTGATCGTCGCCGCGGGGTACGTGCTGGGTTTCCGATTCACCCAAGGGATTCCGGCGGCGATCGGATTTCTCGCGGTGCCACTGCTGTTCGGCCTGGCATTCGCGACGATGGTTACCGCGATCGCGTTGTACACCGCGAAAGCAACACTGGTCGAAGCAATTTCGCTGGGGAGCTCGCTGCTGATGTTCTTCAGCACCGGCTTCGTACCGCTGGATGCCTACCCCGAGTGGATCCAGCCGTTCGTCGCGAACCAGCCACTCACCTGCGCGATCGACGCGATGCGAGGTCTGTCACTGGGTGGGCCGGTGCAGGGTCCGTTGATCAAGACCGTGCTGTGGTCCGTCGGTGCGATCGTGGTGTTCGCGATCCCCGCCGGTATCGGCTACCGCCGCGCGAGCCGACGGTAGCGGCGCGGTAGAACACCTCGCATACCTATTGCCCGCACACCGGGCCGCTCGTCGGGATGGCCTCGGATTCCACGCTGCATGCCTCCGACGTGCGGCGATGCCGTTTCCGTGCACCCCAGGGTGACGGAACGAGCACCCTTCGGGTCACCACCCTCAACACTTGGGTTCCTGTTGGATTGCCCGCTCGCCGACAAGATTTGACCCAGCACGGCACACCGTGCGCGTACCGAGTCCGAGCGAGGAAACAACATGCACGACGAGACCGACTTCGAGGTCTTTCCACCCTCGGCTCCCGACACATTTGCACCGTCGGCTCCCGACACATTCCCCCTGTCGGCCGCCCAGCGCGGGATCTGGTTCGCTCAGCACGTCGCGGGCTCGACGCCGATCTCGATCGCGCAGTACGTGGAGATCGAAGGAGACCTCGACCCCGACGCGCTCGCAGTGGCGAGCGCGCAGGCCGGCCGCGAATTCGGGACCGGCTTCCTGCGCATCGTCGAGATCGACGGCCTGCCGTATCAGCACATCGATCATGCGCTGCACGACCGCACCACGTTCGAGGATTTTCGCGGCGCCGGCGATCCCGAGTCCGCGGCCCGTGCCTGGATGCAGGCCGAATACACCGCGCCGATGGACATCCGCACCGACCGACTCGTCGCCGCGGCCGTGCTCCGGGTCGGCAAGGCCAAGTACTTCTGGTACACCCGCATCCATCACATCGCGCTCGACGGGTTCGCCGCCATGACGATGATGGCGCGCGCCGCCGAGATCTACACCGCGATCGTGTCCGGGAGCGAGCCGACGCCGGGCGGGGCCGAAGACCTCCGTGCGATCGTCGAGGGCGACATCGCCTATCGCGAGTCCGAGCGGTTCGACAACGACCGTGCCTATTGGGCCGAGCATCTCGCCGGCGCTCCCGAGGCGGTCGGTCTCGCCGGCGGTGCCGCCGACGTGCACGCCCATCCACGCCTGGTGAGCGCCGCGCTGCCCGCCGCGACCGCCGCGCTGCTGGACACCGTCGCCGCCGAGGCCAACTCCAGCGTCGCCCCGGTGATGGTCGCCGCATTCGGCGCCTATCTCGCACGGATGACCGGTGTCGATGACTTCACGCTGAGCCTGCCGGTCTCGGCGCGCACCACCGCCCGGCTGCGCCGGTCCGGCGGCATGGTCGCCAATGTCGTCCCGCTGCGGTTGCGTCTGGACCGCGACACCACGATCGGCGCGCTGATCCGCGCGACCCAGAACGAGCTGACCGGTGCGCTGCGCCGCCAGCGCTACCGACAGGAGGACATCTTCCGCGATCGGGGGATGTCCGCCGATCGGACCGCGACGTTCGGCCCGTCGGTCAACATCATGGCGTTCGACAGCCGCGTCGAGCTCGGTTCGCTGGTTGGCCGCGTGCATGTGCTGACCTCGGGGCTCATCGAGGACCTCTTCGTCAACCTCTACCCGGGGGTGGGCGGGCAGAGCACACACATCGACTTTCAGGCGAACCCGAACCTCTACTCCGAGGCCGACCTGCGGGCGCACCACGAGCGCTTCCTCGGCTTCCTGCAGCGCTTCCTCGCCGCCGGTCCGGACACCCTGCAGAGTGCGGTCGCGTTGCTCGACGCCACCGAGCATGCCGCGCTGGTCCCGGTCCGCGGCCCGGAAGCGGTTGCGCCGATGACGTTGTCGGACATCCTCACCCGTGGTGTCGCACGGAATCCGGAGCGAGTCGCGATCGTGGACGGCGACCGGACGCTGACCTACCGGGAGCTCGACGAGTGGTCGACTCGGCTTGCCCGCATCCTCATCGAGAATGGCGCCGGCCCCGAAGGCGCCGTCGCGGTGGCACTGTCGCGATCGCTGGAATCCGTGCTCAGTACCTGGGCGGTCGCCAAGACCGGTGCCGCATTCCTGCCGGTAGATCCCACGTTCCCGACCGACCGTATCGCGCACCTCGTCTCGGACGGCGGCGCCTCGATCGGCATCACGCTCGATGCACACCGTGCTGGACTGCCCGGTGAACTGGGCCTGCTCGTGCTCGATGACGACGCGGTGCAGGCCCGGATCCGGGCGGCGTCGCCCGTCGCGATTACCGACGCCGACCGGCGGGCAGCGATCCACCTCGATCAGCCGGCCTACGTCATCTACACCTCCGGCTCGACCGGATTGCCGAAGGGCGTCGGGGTGACACACCGCGGCATCGCGAGCCTGGTGACCGGCGCCGTCAAGTCCTTCCGGGTGGACGCGGACGCCCGGATCGCGCACGCCGGGTCCCTCAGCTTCGACGCCTCGCTCGGCGAACTGCTTTCCGCGTTCTTCACCGGCGCGACCGCGGTGATCGTGCCGCCCGCCGCATACGCCGGCGCCGAACTCGCGCAGGTGCTGCGCCGCCACCACGTCACCCACCTCGACACCCCGCCGGCAGTGCTCGCCACCCTCCACCCGGCCGACGTGCCGCAGCTGCGCTCGCTCACCGTGGGCGGCGATGTCTGCCCGCCCGAACTGGTTGCGCGGTGGAGCCCGCAGGCCCGGATCGTCAACGCCTACGGCCCGACCGAGACGACGATCACCGCCACACTCACCGACGCGATGCGGCCCGATGCCGACATCACCGTCGGCGCCCCGATCCATGGTGTCGCGGCCGTCGTGCTCGACCGGTGGCTGCAGCCGGTGCCCGCCGGCGCGGCCGGTGAATTGTACCTGGCCGGACCCGGGGTCGCCCGCGGCTACGGAAAGCGGTTCGCGCTCACCGCGAACCGGTTCGTCGCCGATCCCTACCACCCCGGTGCGCGGATGTATCGCACCGGCGACCTGGTCCGTTGGACGGGGAATCTGAACCTGGAGTATCTGGGCCGCAGCGACTTCCA
>NZ_JAPENM010000022.1 GCF_026342035.1 Aldersonia sp. NBC_00410 | reverse complement strand
AAGCGCAAGGTCGCCTCGACGCTGCTCGAATCGTTCCTGTTCTACTCCGGCTTCTATTTGCCGATGTACTGGTCGAGCCGCGCCAAGCTCACCAACACCGCAGATCTGATCCGCCTGATCATTCGTGACGAGGCGGTGCACGGCTATTACATCGGCTACAAGTACCAGCGCGGTCTCGACCAGGTCACCCAGGCCGAACGCGAGGAGCTGAAGGCCTACACCTTCGAGTTGCTCTTCGAGCTCTACGAGAACGAGGTGGAGTACACCCAGGATCTCTACGACGAGGTCGGGCTGACCGAGGACGTCAAGAAGTTCCTGCGCTACAACGCGAACAAGGCGCTGAACAATCTGGGTTACGAGGCGCTGTTCCCGAGGGACGAGACCGACGTGAACCCGGCGATCCTGTCCGCATTGTCGCCCAACGCCGACGAGAACCACGACTTCTTCTCCGGGTCGGGGTCCAGCTACGTCATCGGCAAGGCGGTCAACACCGAAGACGAGGACTGGGACTTCTGATCCCGGTCCACCGAACGAGGCCCTGACCGCGCGAGCACGTGCGCGGTCAGGGCCTTCTCCATCCGTTCAACTTTGGTCCGTTCACCTTGTCGGACCCACGGACTAGCGTGATCGCCGTCACATTCACTTCGACTGCAGGAGACGACGATGAGCGGACGGATCGTACATTTCGAGGTGCCCTTCGACGACGGTGATCGGGTGCGTTCCTTCTACCGGGAAGCGTTCGGCTGGAAGGCCGACGAAATCCCGGGCATGGACTACACCTCAGTGGTCACCGGACCGGTCGCCGAGTCCGGGATGCCAAGCGAGCCCGGCTATATCAACGGCGGCATGTTCAAACGTTCCGCCGGGTCCCCGACGTCGCCGGTCATCACGATCGACGTGCCCAGCATCGACGATGCGCTCGCCAAGATCGAGTCGCTCGGCGGCAAGACGGTCGAGCCGCGCACCGCGGTCGGCGAGATGGGTTTCGCGGCCTACTTCAGCGACACCGAGGGCAACACGATCGGACTATGGGAGACCGCCGGCGGATAGGCCGTAGGCGGGGGATCACCGCGCGAACCAGGCCTCGGCTGCGCCGCTCAGCGCGTGCTCGATCCGGCCGCGCGACGTCGGCGCGAGCGGCGCGGGCAGGTCCGCCGGCGCGAACCAGCCGACGTCGAGGTTCTCGTCGTCGCACACTCGCGCGAGGCCGTCGAGGTGGCGGGCCAGGAAGCACACGTCGAGGTACTGCACGACGTCGCCGTTCGGGTAGGTGATCGGTGGCGAGACGTCCACACCGGTGATTCGGACAAGCTCGGCCTCGATACCGGTCTCCTCGCGGATCTCGCGCAGCACCGCCGGGCCTGGTTGTTCGCCGGGCTCGAGGATGCCCGAGACGACGGCCCACTGCCGGTTGTCCGCTCGTCGCGTGAGCAGCACCCGGCCCTCGATGTCGCGGACGACCGCGCTCACGCCGGCAAGCCACAGCGGCGTGTGGCCGATCTTCTCGCGCAACGCCAGGATGAAGTCCGGGACCGGCATGGGGCCAGGCTAGCGAGTCCACCGCAGCTGGAGTCGGACACGGTCGTGCGGCGTTCTGCCCGAAACATGGTTTTCGGGCAGTTCGGACAGGAGAATCGGGCCATGGTGACGCGGATGGACGCCTACCTGCAGACAGCGCTGAGTGAACTCCGCTTTCAGCCGCTGGAAAAGCGGGTCAGGGTATACCTCGGTGGTGAACTCGTCGCCGACAGTTCGCATCCGGTCCTGATCTGGGAACCGCGCCGGGTGGTGCCGTCGTACGCGATCCCCGTCGAGGATTTCGTCGTGGCCCCGGTCGCGGCCGATCCACCGTCCACCGTCGTGGTCGAGCCCCAGAACCTGCAGACGATGCTGCTCGATCCGAGTGTCGGGTTCGGAACGCATACGTGCCCGGGCGCGTCCGGCAGCGTCACGATCGGCCCGCTCTGGGGCGCGACCTTCGCGCCGGACGACCTCGGCGACGTGGTCGTGCTGGATTTCGAGGACTTCGAATGGTTCGAGGAGGAGGAGGCGATCTTCGGGCACCCGCGCGACCCATTCCAGCGAATCGACATGCGGCAGAGTGCGCGTGAGGTCCGAATCGAGCACGACGGGCATGTCGTGGCCGAATCTGCGCGCCCGTTACTGCTGTTCGAGACGCAACTGCCGGTCCGGTACTACCTGCCTCGTGACGACGTGCGGATCGCGCTCGTCCGCAGCACTACTGCCACCACCTGCGCGTACAAGGGGCACGCCACGCACTGGTCGAACCCGAGCATCGGCACCGACCTGGCGTGGAGCTACCCGTCGCCGCCGCCCGAGATGGGCCGCATCACCGATCTGGTGGCCTTCTACCAGGAGAAACTCGATTTCATCGTCGACGGTGAGCGGTTGCCGCGACCGACGACGCATTGGTCGTGATTCTCGCCTCAGCTGGCATAGCCGTTCAGCGAGACGGTCAGATCGTCGACCAGGGCGCGTGCCGCGGCGACACCGTTGCCGCTCCAGATGGTGTCGTCCACCGCGAAGACCCGGTGGTCGTCTGCCGCGCCGAGATCGAGCCACGCATCGGAATCCATCACCTCGATCGCGTGATCCTTGCCGGCTGCGGGCAGCACCGCATAGATGAGGTCGCCATCGGCGGGCTCGAGTGCATCGTCGGCGACCTCGAAGGAGTCGCCGCGTTGCGAAGCGGGGCGGCGCACCCCGGTGTCGGCGAGCACCTGTCCGGCGAAACTGTCTGCTCCGAGAACGGTGATCGCATCCGGGGTGAACCGGACGACGGATGCTTCGGTCTGTGCGGAGTTGGTCCTGGCACCCGCGTCCGCGGCGGCGCGCCGATAGTCGTCGAGGGCGGTAGTACCCGCGGTCGTGCGGCCTACCGCGGTTGCCGTGGACCGGAACTGTGCCCGCCAATCGTCGGGCGCACCGGTGAATACGGTCGGGGCGATGGCATCGAGATCGCGCCACGAGACCGAAGCCGGCACGTCGCCGCCGATGATGACGTCCGGCTTCGCCTGCGCGATCAATTGCGGGTCCGGGTTGCCGATCGGGCCGACGCTCGGGATCGAGGCGATCCCGCTGCCGAGATAGGTCGGTTGCGGTGCGGGCCCGTCGAGCGTCGCGGCGGCGACGACGCGCTCCCACAGGCCGAGCGCGCACATCGCATCGAGCGCCTCGGTGCTCAGCACGACAATCCGCTGCGGGTCGGTCGGTACCGTACTGATCCCTGCGACGTGCGTGATCTCGCGGGTGGCGTCGGCGTCGGCGTCCGGCGCGGACGGGGCGGCGCAGGCCTGGGAGGTGTCGCGCTCTAGCCCGACGACCGCGGCGCCGGCGACGGCCGTGGTGGTCCGGACGATCGTGCTGGCGTCGTCGTCGGCTTCCGACGAGCAACTCGCGACCGCGACGACCGCGCATGTGGCGGCGACGACGATTCCGAGCAGGCGGGTGCGGACGGACGCGGCGCGGAACGGCATTCGTGTGAGGGTACTAGGTGCCATCGGAGCCGCCCGCCGCGCGGAGTGCGCAGGTGGGGACGTTAGGCTCGGGCGTTGTTGGCGCGCTGCCAACAACGAGAGAACCGGTCAGGGAGTGTCCGTTTTGCCAAGCGAGAAATCGTTGCAGAACTTGCACGTCGCGATCACCGGAGGCGCACGCGGGATCGGTGGCGAGATCGCGCGGGCCTTCGTGGCCAGGGGGGCCACCGTCGTGATCGCCGACATCGACATCGACATCGCCACCACGACCGCGGCGGAGCTCGGTACAGCAGTCCTCGCCCGCCAACTCGACGTGTCCGATCCGGCGGCGTTCGCCGCCTTCCTCGACGAGGTCGAGGCGACCGGCGGACCGCTCGACGTGCTCGTCAACAACGCCGGCATCATGCCGATCGGCCCCTTCCTCGACGAGCCCGATGCCATCACCACCCGCACCATCGACATCGATGTCCGGGCCGTGCTGACGGGGACGAAGCTCGCCGGTGCCCGCTTCGCCGAACGCGGTGGCGGCCACGTGGTGAACATCGCGTCCGTGATGGGCACGATGGCCTCGCCGAACGCGGCGACCTACTGCGCGGCCAAGTTCGCGCTCGTCGGTTTCGGGCAGGCGCTGCGCCAGGAGTGGCGCGGTACCGGAGTCGAGATCACTACGGTGTGCCCCGGCTTCGTACGCACCGAACTGATCGCGGGCATGCGTGCGAACGCGCTGATGGAACGGCTCGCGATGGTCGATCCGGACGCGGTCGCGAAGGTCGTCGTCGCGGCGGTGACCTCCGGGCGCTCCGGCGAGGTGTACGTGCCCAAGCAGGCCGAGCTGTTGTCGAAGGGCACGGGCGTGCTGCCCGGCCGCCTCCGGGACTTCCTGTTCCGGATCGCAGGCGGAGACAAGGTGACCAATACGGTGAACGAACAGGCCCGCGCAGACTATCGGCGACGAGTTGCGGGAGCGGAGCCTGCGGAGCGACCATTTGGCGCGGGAGTGCAGCGAAACGGAGAAGCGGAATGACGAGCAGTGCGATCGCCCTGGTGGCCGGTGTGGCCGAGACACTGCTCAGCGAGCAGGTGATCAACCGGCTCCCGGAAAACCTGGCGCCGGCGCCGTGGATCTGCGAGTGCGAGTCGGTGCTGTGGACTGTGCGTCCGACCCGGGCTGCTGCGCAGGCACTGCCGTCGGGAATCGGTAACGGCGCGCAGGCGCTCGGTGTGATCGGCGGCATGGTCAGCTACCGCGACACCCCGGTCGGGCACTACGACGAGGTGCTCGGTGCGGTGGTGTTCCGGCGCGGCACCGCGCTGCGCGGCACCGTGTCCTTCATGGCCGTCGACTCCGAGACCAGCATCGTCGGCGGCCGAGCGAACTGGGCGATGCCCAAGACGCTCGCGCAGTTCTCCGGCGGTATCGGGTCGGGTCGGGAGATCACCGCCCGCGGCGCGCTGGAAACCCCGTGGTCGGTCGCCGCGACCCCGAAGGCGATCGGCCCGTCCGTGCCGATCCGCTCGTCGCTGGTGGTGCTGCAGCAGTTCGGCGACGGCGACGTGCGGTCGTCGAAACTGACCGCGAAGGGCCGTGCGCGAGCGGCGCTGGTCACTGTCGAGATGGACACGACGAGCACCCTGTCGGAGTGGATGCGGCCGGGTCGCCACCTCGGTGCGGTCATCGAGTCGATGACCTTCACCCTCGAGGAGCCCAAGGCGCTCCCGCGGCGGTGAGCCGGTCGGTGGCCGCCGGGGGTGAACACGCTGGTGATCGGACGTTCCCGAATGCGTTGACTCGCCGCGTCATCAGCGGCAGCATGGCAAATACGACGCAGAGTAGGACCGGGTCCACGCAGTGCCGCGACACGGTTTACGATTCGAGTCAGCGCCAAGCCAAAACGTCGTCGTCCCGTGCCGGGGCAAGACGTGCAATCAGGAGGATCAGTGACTGCCGTAGCGCCCCAGCCAGTCCCCCAGCTAGAAGCGGAGAGACCACTTCCGCCGCGGGTGGGACCGAAGGGTTCCTACCTGTGGAAGATGGTCACGACCACCGATCCCAAGGTACTGGGCATCATGTACCTGACGACCTCGGTGGGGTTCTTCCTCATCGGTGGTCTGATGGCGCTGCTGATGCGCACCGAGCTCGCGGTGCCGGGCCTGCAGTTCCTGTCCAATGAGCAGTACAACCAGCTGTTCACCATGCACGGCACGATCATGCTGCTGTTCTATGCGACACCGATCGTCTTCGGTTTCGCGAACGTGGTGCTGCCGCTGCAGATCGGCGCCCCCGACGTCGCGTTCCCGCGGCTGAACGCGTTCAGCTACTGGCTGTACCTGTTCGGCGCGACGATGGCCACCGCCGGCTTCATCACCCCCGGTGGTGCCGCGGACTTCGGCTGGACCGCGTACTCGCCGCTCACCGACGCGCTGCACTCCCCGGGTGTCGGTGCCGACCTGTGGATCATGGGCCTGGCGGTCGCCGGTCTCGGCACCATCCTCGGCGGTGTCAACATGGTGACCACGGTCGTGGTGCTCCGCGCCCCGGGTATGACGATGTTCCGGATGCCGATCTTCACCTGGAACATCCTGGTGACCAGCATCCTCGTACTTCTCGCGTTCCCGCTGCTCACCGCAGCCCTGATGGGCCTTGCCGTGGACCGCCACCTCGGCT
>NZ_JAPENM010000016.1 GCF_026342035.1 Aldersonia sp. NBC_00410 | reverse complement strand
AGCGACTCCAACACCAGCGTGACCGCGCCTGCAGCCGTCTCCGCCATCCACGGCACGACCAGAGGTCATACCGTCGGCGTGACCGAGTGCAGGTTCTTGTCGGCGCCGCGCCGCGGCACGCTCCGCCGTGGATAACGACGAACACCCCGGACGTACCACCGCCGAACTGGGCGTCGCAGCGGCGACCGATGGTGGATCGAGCAGGCCTGTCGAGCAGCTCGGTCCACGGCTGCTCGGCCGCCTTGCGACGCACCTTGTCGGTGTAGCCGGCGAATGCGGGAATGAGAATGCCGGGTCCGGTATCCGGGCGACGCTCCCGAGTAATCAGGTGGGCCGCGAGATCGCGCGCGGTCCACCCATCACACAACGTCGGCGCATCGGGGCCGACTTCGGTCATCGTCGCGACAAGGGCGATGCGCTCACTGCGCGCCAGACTCATGCAGCCACACGCTACTGTGCGCCCGCAATTCCGGCGCATGCAGACAGTCCGGATACCAGGTTGCGATACTCGCCCAGTGCCGCTCGCCACGACGTTTCGTCGACAAGCCACTCTCGCGACCGCGTGGCTGCGCAACCCGCCGCGCTGGGCGGCGATCGTCGTGGGGCTCGCGTGCGTAGCCGTGGGGCTCTGGTTGGTGAGCCTCCCGTTCACCTCGCTCACCGTGGCCGGGCTCGGGATCGAACGATCCGCCCCCGTCGTCGCTGTGGCGCTCGCTGCGAGCGGGCTGATCCGCCTTGTGCGCGCCGCGCGGGGCGGTACACCCGACGAGCGTGCGGCGACCGGATTGTTCGGTCTCGCCGAACTGGTCGTCGCCGTGCTGACGTGGCACTGGCCCGAGGTGATGGTGCTCATTGTCGCCCTACTGCTCGGGATCCGGCTCCTCTTCCTGGGCCTCAACCAGGTCTGGGCAGGCCTCCGCCAAGTCGACACCGACGAGCGGCCGAGGCAGCGAGGCGCACTCATTCGTGGCGCGCGGGTACTCGCCGCGCTCCTTGCGCTGATCGTCGCAGTCGCCGCTGCGGGCCTCGCGGTGCACTTGCCCGTCGGGGCACCAACCGTCGATGACTTCTATTCCGCTCCGGGCACCCCGCCAACGGAGCCCGGGCAGTTGTTGCGCAGCGAGCCGATCACGGGCGGAGTCACCGAATCCACGCGCGCGTGGCGAATCCTGTACACCACTACTGGCGACGACGGAGAACCCGCCCTGGCCAGTGGCATCGTCGCGGTTGCCACAAATGCTCCGGCGGGTCCGCGCCCCTTGCTCGCGTGGGCGCACGGCACGACCGGGTTCGCGCGCCAGTGCGCGCCGAGCCTGCTCGACGATCCGTTGGCATCCGGCGTGATGCCCGCCCAGCAGGAGGTGCTCGACCGGGGCTGGGCCGTAGTTGCGACGGACTACTCCGGCCTCGGCACAGCAGGAACACATCCGTATCTGATCGGGCCGGGGGAGGCACGCTCGGTGCTCGACTCGGTGCGCGCGGCACATCAGCTCACCGACCTGGAACTCAGCGACGAAACCGTGGTGTGGGGCCACTCGCAGGGAGGTCACGCCGCCCTGTGGTCCGGCCTGCTCGCCCCAACCTACGCACCCGATTCCCACATTGTCGGCGTCGCGGCGCTCGCACCGGGGACCGACATCGCGTCGTTTGCCACCGGGCACTCCGGCGGTCTCCTCGCCGCCTACATCGTCGCCGCCTACAGCCGGATCTACCCGGACGTCCACTTCGACAGCTACGTACGACCCGCCGCACGGACGCTCCTTCGGGACGCGACGCAACGCTGCCTCGACGCGCCGAGCACCCTGGTCTCGATCCTGTCCGGGCTGTTCGCCCAGGGCGATTTCACGGTCTTCCAACGTGATCCGACAACGGGCGCGTTCGGCGCCCGGCTGGCGGAGAACTCGCCGGTCGGGCGGCTGGCAGCACCGGTATTTCTCGCCCAAGGCTCGTCCGACACGGTGGTCGACCCCACCATGCAAGCTCGCTACGTGGCCGCGCGCTGCGCCGACGGCTGGAATCTCGATTACCGAAGCTACCCGGGACGCGACCACGTAGGTCTTGTCGCCGACGACTCGCCGGCCATGGGTGACCTGTTCACCTGGACCGAGGCGCGCTTCGCCGGTGCAGCAGAGGTACCGCACTGCCCCGCGTCCTGACCCGGCGCACGGCGCCGCATAGGGTTCCCGAGTGTCCGTGACCCACATGATCGTGATCGCGCTGGCCGGTTTCGGGGCAGGCGCGATCAACGCGGTCGTCGGCTCCGGCACGCTCATCACCTTCCCGACACTCGTTGCGCTCGGCTACCCACCGGTCACCGCGACGATGTCCAACGCCGTCGGACTCGTCGCCGGCGGCGTGACCGGGACGTGGGGTTACCGCCGCGAGCTGCGCGGGCAGTGGGATCGACTGCGCTGGCAGATCCCCGCGTCGCTCGCCGGCGCCGGGATCGGCGCATGGCTACTGCTGCACCTGCCGGAGAAGGTGTTCACCCAGGTGGTGCCGGTGCTACTGATCGGCGCCCTCGCCCTGGTCGTCGCCGGACCGCGCATCCAGAGCTGGGCCCGCCAGCGCGCCGAGGCACAGGGCCGCTCCGCCGATGAAGTGAGCACCGGCCGGATGGCCGCGCTGGTGGCCGGGACCTTCGCCGTCGGCATCTACGGCGGCTACTTCACGGCGGCACAGGGCATCCTGCTGATCGGCATGATGGGCGCCTTACTGCCCGAATCGATGCAGCGGATGAACGCGGCGAAGAATCTGCTCTCGCTGCTGGTCAACATCGTCGCCGCGCTGGCATACACCATCGTCGCGTTCGACCGGATCAGCTGGGCCGCCGCCGGACTCATCGCGCTGGGGTCACTGATCGGCGGCACAGTGGGCGCCAAATACGGTCGGCGCCTGTCCCCCGGTGCGCTGCGCGCGGTGATCGTCGCGGTCGGCCTGATCGGCCTCTGGCGGCTCCTCGCGACGACCTGAGGTTGCCGACGCTGCGGTCATCGCCTACCGAGCGACGCGGCGCGGCGCCGGAGATGTGCCTGCTCCGCGCGGCTGAGGGTCTGTTGCGCCGCGGCGAGGTAGCGGACTCGCGCCTCATCGGTCTCTCCCAGGCGCTCGTACAGGTGCGCACGCACCATCTCCGCCCGCGGATGATTGGCGACGGAGGCGTCATCGAGCAGATCGAGACCCGCCCGCGGGCCGCGCACCATCGCCGTCGCAACGGCACGATTGATCGTCACGGACGGGTTCGGCGCGACCCGGTCGAGGACTTTGTAGAGGGCAAGAATCTGGCGCCAGTCGGTCTCGTCGGTGGACGGCGCCTCCGCGTGCAGCGCCGCAATCGCCGCCTGAAATTGGTACGGGCCGCCCGGCGACCCCGCCAGCGTCCGAGTGACGATCTCGACGCCTTCGGCGATGAGGGCACGGTCCCATAGCGAGCGGTTTTGCTCGTCGAGGGGCACGATCGCACCATCGCCATCCACCCGGGCCGGGCTCCGCGCCTCGGTGAGCAGCATCAACGCCAGTGCACCGGCGACTTCGCGCTCGTGCGGGAGCAGCAGGTGCAGGATCCGCGTCAGGCGGATCGCCTCGGAGGTCAGCTCGGGATCCCGGAGCAGGTCGCCGTCGGTGGCTGTGTGGCCCTCGGTGAAGATCAGGTAGAGAACTGCGAGCACCGACCGCAGGCGCGCGGGCAGTTCGTCGGCACTCGGCGCCGCGAACGTGGCACCGGCCTTGCGCACAGTCGCCTTGGCCCGGCTGATCCGTTGCGCCATCGTGGATTCCGGGACAACGAACGAGCGCGCGATCTGCACGGTACGCAGACCGCCGACCGCACGGAGGGTGAGCGCGACCTGCGACGGCACGGTGAGCGCCGGGTGACAACACAACACCATCAGGTTGAGCACGTCGTCCGTGTCGGGGTCGGCCACCAAATCCGCGGCCGGGCTGAGCAATACGTCCCGCGGGTGGGCGACCGCGGCGGCGACCTCGCGGCGTCGGCGCGCTGTCGCGGAACGCCACCCGTCCACGAGCCTGCGGTGCGCAGTGGTCACGAGCCAGCCGACCGGGTCCGGCGGGACGCCGGCGTCGGGCCCTGTCGGCGGGACGCCGGCGGTGGCCCACGTCGCGGCCGCCGCGATCAGCGCCTCCTGCACCGCCTCCTCGCAGTCATCGAACTGCTGGGGATATCGACGCAACAAGGCACCGAGGACGCGCGGCGCGGACTCGCGCAGCACGTCCTCGACGGGTGTCCTCGGGTTCAGAAGTCGAACCCCGCCTCGAACATGATCGGCCGCACCTCCACAGCGAGGCCGGGGATCGACGCATCCGGAATGCTTTGCGCGAGTTCGATCGCCCGCTCCTTGGATGCGACATCCACCATGTAGTAGCCGCCCATGAACTCCGTTGCCTCCGCATAGGGGCCGTCGGTGATCACCTGCTGCGCGCCGTCCTCGAACCGGATCAGTGCGCCCTGGCCGAGATCGGCGAGGGCCTGGGTTCCGATGAACTCACCGGACGCTTTGACCTCGTCCATGAAGGCGCCGTGCCCCTTCTGGATCGCGGTCATTTCCTCCTGGTTCAAAGACTCGAGAATCTCGCGGTCGATCTGCATGATCAGCAGGTACTTCATGGTCGTCTCCATTCAGCCGTTGTGGCCCCGGCGGCGCCACTACCCCGAGTACGGAGCACCACGCGGTTGCTCGACATCACCGTCCCGAGACGTCTGGTTCGGAGTAGGCGCGCGGTCCTCAGACGCCGATGACCGTGGGCACGATCATCGGGCGGCGACGGTACTTGTCCGCCACCCACCGGCCCACGATGCGACGCACGCCCTGCGCGATCCGGTGCGTATCGGTGATTCCCTCACCCGCGAGGCGAAGCAGTTCGGCCTCGACGAGTTTCGCGGCCTCCTTGAGCGCCGCCGGATCGTCGGAGAAGCCGCGGCCGTTCACCTCCGGCGTCGACACGGCGCGGCCGGTCGACTCGTCCACCACGACGGTGATCGAGATGAAGCCGCCTTCGCCGAGGACCAACCGGTCCGAGAGCGTCGACTCGCCGACATCGCCGACCGAGTTGCCGTCCACGTACACGTGGCCGACCGGGACGCGTCCGACGATCGAGGCGAGGCCATCGACCATGTCGACGACGACGCCGTCCTCGGCGAGCACAACCCGCTCCTCGGGGACCCCGGTCGCGACGGCAAGCGCCGCGTTGGCGCGCAGGTGCCGCCATTCGCCGTGCACCGGCATCGCGTTCGTGGGCCGCACCGCGTTGTAGAGATAGAGCAGTTCGCCCGCCGAGGCGTGCCCGGAGACGTGCACCTTGGCGTTCTGCTGGGTCACGACGGTCGCGCCGAGCCGGGCAAGCCCGTTCACGACGGCGAAGACGGAGTTCTCGTTGCCCGGGATCAGCGACGAAGCAAGCACCACGAGGTCGTCGGGGTGGATGTTGATCTGCCGGTGCTCGCCGCGCGCCATCCGCGACAGCGCCGAAAGCGGCTCGCCCTGCGACCCGGTGGAGATGAGCACCAGCCGGTCGTTGGGCAGGCTCGCGGCGGTGTCGAGGTCCACCTCGACACCCTCGGGCAGTTTCAGGTAGCCGAGTTCCTGGGCGATGCCCATGTTGCGCACCATCGAGCGGCCCACGAAGCACACCCGGCGGTTGTAGCGCTGCGCCACATCGACCACCTGCTGGATGCGGTGCACATGGCTGGCGAACGACGCCACGATCACGCGGGCCTTGGCCTTGCCGATCACGGTGTCGAGCACACCGCCGATCTCACGTTCGGGGGTGACGAACCCGGGCACCTCGGCGTTGGTGGAGTCGACCAGGAACAGGTCGACGCCCTCGTCGCCGAGCCGGGAGAAACCGGCGAGGTCGGTGAGCCGCCCATCGAGCGGCAACTGGTCGAGCTTGATGTCACCGGTGTGCAGGACGACCCCGGCCGATGTCCGAATCGCCACCGCGATCGCGTCCGGGATGGAGTGGTTGACCGCGAAGTACTCGCACTCGAACGGCCCATGCACCGTGCGCTGGCCCTCGACGACCTCGACCAATTTCGGCCGCTGATGGTGCTCACGGCATTTCGCGGCGACCAGGGCCAGCGTGAACTTCGACCCGATCACCGGAACGTCCGGGCGCAGCCGCAGCAGGAACGGCACAGCGCCGATGTGATCCTCGTGCCCGTGGGTCAGCACGATGGCCTCCACGTCGGCCATCCGAGCTTCGATATGCCGGAAGTCGGGCAGGATCAGGTCGACGCCGGGCTGCTGATCCTCGGGAAACAGGACACCGCAGTCGACCACGAGGATCTTGCCCCGATGCTCGAAAACGGTCATGTTTCGGCCGATCTCGCCGATACCACCGAGCGCGACCACCCGCAGGCCGTGCTTGGGCGCCTTGGGCGGGGTGCCGAGCCGGTCGTGCGGGTCGGTTGCCTTGTTCCGGGAATCGGGACGCTGCTGCGCCGCCGAGGTCTGTGCCACCGGACGACCTCCCGACCGCTTTTCGGGCTGTGCCGGTGGTCCGGCATTGCGGGTGGCGCGGCCCTTCGATCGACCCGGTCGCGTCATGCAAGCACCCCCGCAGTGTGCATGTCCGCGGCGAGCAGATCGATCTGCTCGGTGGTCGGCATCAGTTGCGGCAGCCGCGGCTCGCCAACGTCGATGCCCTGCAGGCGAAGTGCTGCCTTCATTGCGGCGACGCCGCCGAGCCCGCTCATCGCCTTCGTCAACGGGATGAGGCTGTAGTTGATCTGCCGCGCACGGTCCACGTCACCGGATCGGTACGCCGCGTGCAGGTCTCGCAATCGCCCGGGCGCGAGGTGCCCGATGACGCTGATGAAGCCGACCGCACCGACGGAGAGCCAGGGCAGGTTCAGCGGATCGTCGCCGGAGTAGTAGACAAGGTCGGTCGAGGCGATCAGATCGGCACCCGCGTTGAGGTCCCCCTTGGCGTCCTTGACGGCGACAATGCGCGGATGCTCGGCGAGCCTGCGCAGCGTGTCCGGCATGATCGGAACGACCGAGCGTGGCGGGATGTCGTACAACGTGACGGGCAAGCCGGTGGCGTCCGCGACCGTGGTGAAGTGTGCGAGCAACCCCGCCTGCGGCGGACGCGAGTAGTACGGCGTGACGACGAGCAGACCGTGCGCGCCCGCGCTTTCCGCCTGCCGCGCGAGTTCCACGCTTTCCGCGGTGTCGTAGGTACCGGCGCCGGCGACGATGGTCGCCCGGTCCCCGACCGCTTCGACGACCGCGCGCAGTAGTTCCGCCTTCTCTTCCGGTGTCGTGGTCGGTGACTCGCCGGTCGTCCCGGCGACAACCAGCAGGTCGCAGCCGCCATCCACGAGATGCCCGGCCAGCCGGACTCCCGTGTCGATGTCCAGCTTCCCGTCCGCCGAGAAGGGCGTCACCATCGCAACGCCGATTGCGCCCGACGCAGCAACCGCAGATGTCATGGCCAGAAGGCTACCCGCTTCGCCATGCGTCACTGCACGTCGAACCCGTATTTGAACCCGGCAAATAGCGCGTGCAATCGGTAGGCGCTGCCGACCTCCACGATCATCGAGGAGCACGCCCTTACGATTCGGTTATCGTGTGACCGATTTCGCACTCGCAACTCCCGCCGATGACGAGAAATGAGGACCGAATGTCGGTCAAGGGCAGCAAGGAATTCGAGATCGCGGCGGACCCGGCGACGGTGATGGCCGCGGTGGCGGCAGTGGAGGAACTACCGAACTGGGCTGGGCCGTACAAGAACGCCACCGTCGAGTCGCGCTACGAGGACGGGCGGCCGAAGTTGGTGCGCGCCGAAGTGACCGTCGTCGGCATCACCGATCATCAACTCGTCGAGTACGCCTGGGACGGTGACCGGCGGGCGAGTTGGACACTGCTGGAGAGCAGCGCGCAGAAGCTGCAGATCGGCAGCTACACGCTCTCGGCCGGCGGCAAGGGCACCAAGGTGCTGTTCGAGCTCGAACTCGAACCGAAGATCAAGATGCCCGGATTCCTGTTCAAGAAGGTCGTCGGTACCGCCCTCGACACGGGTTCGAAGGATCTGAAGAAGTACGTCGAGGGCCTGAAGTAACTCAGACGCGGACGGTGACCGCTCGGGCCAGCTCGGCCGCCAGGTCGCCGCGCTCCCCCACCACCACGTCGTCGAGTTCGAGCCAGTCCGCCATTTCGCGAAGCGCGCCCGCGAGCGCGGGTGCCACCTCGCTGCCGCGGCCCGGTTCGGCGAACGCGCCCGGCACGATCAGCCGGCTGCCCGCACGGTCGGCGCGCAGGTCCACCCGCGCCACCAGTTCGCCGTCGAGCAGGAACGGGAACACGTAGTAGCCGTGTATCCGCTTTGCCTCCGGCGTGTAGATCTCGATACGGAAGTGGAAATCGAACAGCCGCTCCGTGCGGGCGCGGAAGAACACGACGGGATCGAAGGGGCACAACAACGCTGCCGCCGTGATGCGACGCGGGGTGCGGGCCCCCGCTGCGAGGTAGGCGGGCTGGGTCCAGCCGCGCACCGAGACCGGTTCGAGGGCACCGGCTTCGACGAGGTCCGCGATCGCGGGCGCGGTCTGGTCGCGGGCGAGCCGGTAGTAGTCGCGCAGGTCTGCCTCGGTCGCCACGCCGAGCGCAGTGGACGCCTTGGCGACGAGTTCCCGGATCGCGTCCGGCTCGGCGACCGCACGCGACCACACGTCGGCGGGCAACACCCGGTCGGCGCGGTCGTAGTGCCGTGTGAAGCCGACCCGCGTCGGCACCGTCAGCTCGCCGGCCGCGAAGAGTTGCTCACAAATCACCTTGGTATCGCTCAGGTTCCACCAGGAGCCGTTGCGTTTGGGCCGCTCGATTTCGAGGTGCCGCTCGACGTCACCGGCGGTGCACGGCCCGGCCTCGGTGATCACGTCCAGAATGTCGCGGCCCAGCGTCGGATTGCGTTCGACGACCCGGCGCATTCCCGCCCAGCGGCCGTGTTCGTAGCGGCGCATCCGCCACCGCATGAGTGGCCAATCGTCGACCGGGATCAGCGCCGCCTCGTGCGCCCAGTACTCCACCAATTTGCGTGGCTTACGGGCAGAGTCGCGCCACGCCGCCTCGTCGAGCAACGCCCGGTCGTAGGCGCCGATCCGGCTGAACACGGGCGCGTACTGGGCGCGCACCACCGCCGACACCGAGTCGATCTGCAGCAGCTGGGTGCGGTCGAGAACCTTGAGCACCCGGGCCCGGTTCGCCGGGCCGGTCGCTCGCGGGGCAGCGAACCCCTGCGCGGCCAGCGCAGTACGGCGTGCCGCGGCAATGCTCATCTCCCGCATGAGTCGAGCCTGCCATGGCGCACCGACAGTCAAGCACGCCGGACACAGTCGGCGGTGCGCCCACGTCAGGAAATCGAGACCGGTACGAACTTCCGCAGCGCTGCTGCCATCGCCTCGGGTTGGTCCTCCGGGATGAGGGTCCAGGAGTCGTCGATGACCACCTTGGTCGCGTCCGGATACAGCTCGGTCAGCCGGTCCGCGTGCGCGAGCGGCATCATCCGATCCTCCCGCGCCCACACGACGAGCACCGGTCGCGTGAAGGCGCGCAGCTGGTCGGACAACTCGAGCAGCCGGCGCCGCGAGGGAGCGCCAACGGCGAACTTGACCAGATCGCGGCGTATCGCGGCGTTCTCGACGGCGGGGCGAAACCACTCGTCGTAGAGCGCATCGGGCAGCCCCGACCTACTCATGGCGCCATAGGCCCGCGTGCTGCGGCGAAAGAAGCGCGTCCCGAACATCCTGGTCAGGATCCAACCGCCGCCGGGCAATCTGCACAGCAGCGCGGCGGGGCGGGCGGGCTTGGGTGGATAGTTGTCGAACGCTGTGCAGGACGCGAGCACGAGTCGGCCGACGCGATCGTCGCGGGCTTCGGAGATCACGAACTGCCCGCCGCCCCAGTCGTTGAGCACAAGCGTGACGTCGTCCACGTCGAGCGCATCGAGGAAGTCGGCGAGAATGCGCGCCACGCCGGTCTCGGTCAGATCCGCATCCTCGTTCATCGGCGCCGTGTGGGCGCCCAGCGGAAGAGTTGGTGTGATGCAGCGGTATTCGGGCAGCAGGGGGATCACTTTGCGCCACTGCCGACCATCCATCAGCAGGCCGTGGCCGAAAACCATGACGGGTCCGTCACCGCCGGTGTCTTCGTAGGCAATGGGCCCTGCCGGCACGTTCAGTGTCTGCATATCGGCTCCTAGATAGATCGTTCTACCGAGGCCAAGACTAAGCTGCTGCAGGAACGGCCCGCAAGAAGGAGATGTCATGGCAGAGCCCGGAACCCGAGACCGAATCCTGGACGCGACGGCGGAGCTCTATCGGCGCCAGGGCATGTCGGCTACCGGGCTCAAGCAGATCTCGAGCGCGGCACGGGCACCATTCGGCTCCATCTACCATCACTTTCCCGGCGGTAAGGAGTCGATCAGCGTCGAGGTCATTCGCAGCGAAGGGATCCGCTACGGCCGGCTCGTCGGCGCGCAACTCGCAGACACCGACCCACGCAGCGGCATCCCGGCTCTGTTCGAGAACGCGGGCAAGCTACTGGAATCGCAGGACTACAGCGAGGCCTGCTCCATCGAGACCATCGCCCTCGAGGTGGCCAGCACCAACGAACGGCTCCGCCACGAGGCCGCGACGGTGTTTGAATCCTGGCTCGTGCAGCTCACGGCGTGGTTCGGTCGGCTCGACATCGCCGAGGAGCAGTGCCGCCGGTTGGCGACGATCACGCTGACTGCGCTGGAGGGGGCATTCGTGCTGTGCCGCACGCTGCGCTCCACCGAACCGATCACCATCGCCGGGCAGGCTATTCACGACGTCGTGCGTGCCACGCTCGCAGAAGCGGCGGGGGACGCCGGACCCGCTGATCCCTGAGCCAAGGCGCACCGACATCGATCCGACCGCCGCACACCCCCGTTCATCGCGACACGCTCGCGATCGCGGCTGTGTACTGGCGAGTGGGGGTGTGTGCCGGGTCGCGGCTATCCCATCTACTGCGCGGCGACAGTCGCGCTCCGCTCTCCATCGAGCGATCCCTCGGGTCGACGCAATCGACGGCGCCGTCATGCCGGAGAGGCTCGTAACTGAGGGTGCACGCGACTCGCGCCACGAGACCGAAACGTGGCCGAACTGCGGGTTTAGGCTGGAAGCCGTCAAGGTTCGTTGCGGCTACGCCATGCCCGAGAGGTAGGTTCGGTAGTCGGCCTCCAGACCCATCCGCTGCTGCCACTCGTCCACCAGCGCCATCGCAGAGTCACAGGCCCAACGCGCGCACCCGGCGGCGATCACCTTATTCGGAAAGGCCGGCGAACCCACCGCCTGCCGGTTCATCACGAAAGCCTTGCTGCTCATCAGCCGCTTCGTGAGCTTGTGCTCCGCGTCGCTCTGCTGCGTCTCGGGCACGAAGTGCACGAGGGCGTTTCGCAGTTTCATCAGGTTGTCGGCGCTTCGGTACGGCTCGGCGTCGGGCGCAAGCTTGGACTGTCGCACGTACACGAGGGCCCGCTGGTACTTGTCGAGCACCGGCGCGCGGACGTCACCGCTCCACAGCTCGCGCATCAGCGTGATGGCGTCGTCGCTCAGCCCTTGGGTGCGGTAGGTGCCGCCGCCCGGCGGTGACTCGGCGGCGTCCTGGAACAGCTCGTTGACGTGGGCCTCGAGGAACGCCACCGCGGCCATCACCGCCCCCACCGCAAGCATTCGGTGCTCGAAGTCGATGTTGTTGTCCCCCTTCGCCACCAACGCGGCCTCACGCTCAGCGCAGATCGTCGCTTGGCGCTGCGCCCACCACAGGTGGTGATTCGCCATGTAGCCCCGGACGGACACCGTTGCGGCGAAAACCGCGGAGACGGCCTCTGCGGGAGCCGCCCGTATGATGGCCGAGCCGTCATTGTTGTCGGACATGCTGTGCCCATCTCCCAGCCGCTAGCGGTCGTTGGTCGCTCGGTCCTGGATTGGGCACGGGCACTGCGCCTTCCGCCGCTGCAATTTCGGCGGCGCGGGCGTACATCGCGTCGAGGTCGGCGTTTCCATCGAGGTCTTCGCGGATGGCCGTCATGCAGCGCTGCCCTTCGGCAGCGAGTGCCTCCAGGAACACGCCGCAGACGTCGATCAGCCGCTCCGCCACTGTGCGCTCGGGGCCGATCATGTGCGCGCCGAGCGTCCCGACTCCGGCAATCGCGCGGGCGTGGGGCGGCGGGTTGAGGAAAGCCACCACCGTCGCGCCCTCGTGATCGCCGACGCGGTGAGCGATGTGTTGATTCGCCATCTCGTAGACCTGTTCGTGCGCCCGGGTCTGCTCATCGGTGAGCAGGTTCACCAGCTTGTCGGCGAGCCTGGGGCGGCTGGCGTTGTTCTCGATGTGTCCACGCCCGGAATTGAAGGCGCGCCGGTAGGCGATGGATCCCGCGTTCCAGAGGGCCTGCGCGATCAGGGGATCGGCGAGTTCGTTGTTCGCGCCGAGCCGCGTGGCGTAGCCGTGAGCGCACTCCCGCGCGAAGTTGAGGTCACGCGCAATCGACTCCAGATCGGACACCCACGCCGCGAGCGGCCCGGTGAGCCCAACCCGTAGGAATTGTTCGCCGGGTAGCTCCGGCACTGCAGCAGCGCCGTCGTTCGTCACGTTTAGTCTCCTCACTCCATCAGCTGCGCCGCGACCGTCGCACCGAGTTCCCAGCACGCCTCGAGCTCGTCCTTGCTCGGCTTGCCCGACACGATCACCGTCGCCGCCGCGCGCACCCAGCCGAGCCCGGTCGTTATCGCGTCGACGCCGCGCTCGGCGCCCTCAGTCCCCTGGTTGCCGTGCAAATAGAGCCCGAACGGCCGCCCGCCGGTCGAGTCCAGGCACGGGTAGTAGCACGTATCGAAGGCGTGTTTGAGGGCACCGCTCATGTAGCCGAGATTGGCCGGGGTGCCGAGCACGTAGCCGTCCGCCTCGAGCATGTCGGTCGGCGTCACGGCGAGCGCCGCGCGCCGGACCACGTCCACGCCCTCGATCTCGGGATCGGTCGCCCCGGCGACCACCGCCTCGAACATCTCCTGGCAGTGCGGCGACGGGGTGTGGTGCACGATCAGCAGCGTCGACATGGTCAGGTGCTCCGCTCGAGCTTTTCCAGGCGCACGGCGCGGCGCATTGTGTCCCGCGCGCGGCCGCGGTCACCGGCGTAGTCGTAGGCGCGCGCGAGCCGATACGAGCTGCGCCAGTTGTCCGGGTCGGTTTCCCATTCGGCCTTCACCTGCGCGAACAGCTCGTCGGCGGCGGCGCGATCGACCCGGCCGGACGGCCTCTTCGGCAGCTCGGACACGTCGAGGTCGAGACCCTCCTCGCCGATCCGGCGTGCGAGCCGCTGGTGGTCGAGTCCGGCCCGCAGGGTCGCGTAGACGATCCAAACGCCGACCAGCGGCAAGATCAAAATTGCGATGCCGAGCACGACCGAGACGACGCGACCGTCCTGGATCAGCTCGATCGCGGCGCGGCCGATCAGCACGAAGTAGAACAGCAGCGCGACGACAAACGCCGCCGTGACGGCGACCGGGACGGCGAACTGACGGCTCACAGATCCAACAGCGGGTCGAGACCGACGGTCAGGCCCGGCCGGGACCGGATCTCTCGGACACCGAGTAGCACGCCGGGCGCGAACGAGGAACGGTCGATGGAGTCGTGCCGGATGGTCAGCGTCTCGCCCTGGGTACCGAGCAGCACTTCCTGATGCGCCACGAGGCCGGCGAGCCGGACCGAGTGCACGCGCACGCCGTCCACGTCGGATCCGCGCGCACCGTCGAGTTCGGTGGTGGTGGCGTCCGGGCTCGCACCGACGCCGGCCTTCGCGCGCGCTTGCGCGATCAGCGCCGCGGTGCGGTAGGCAGTTCCGGACGGCGCGTCGACCTTGTTCGGGTGATGCAACTCGATCACCTCGACCGAGTCGAAGAACCGCGCAGCCTGTTCGGCGAACCGCATGGACAGCACCGCCCCGATCGCGAAGTTCGGCGCGATCAGCACACCGGTCCCCGGGCTCGCGTCGACCCACTCGCGCACCTGCGCCAACCGCTCGTCGTCGAACCCGGTGGTGCCGACCACGGCGTGGATGCCGTTGCGCACCAAGAAGTTCAGGTTGTCCATCACCACGTCGGGACGGGTGAAGTCGACGACGACCTCGGTGTTGGTCTCGACGAAGGTCGCGATCGCATCGCCCTGGTCGACGGACGCGACGAGTTCCAGATCGTCGGCGGCCTGCACTGCCGCGCAGATCGCGGCGCCGACCTTGCCCCGCGCGCCGAGCACTCCGACCCGGATTGGCGTCGTGGTCACGTGTCCTCCATCTGTAGCGATTCCTGCTGCGCAAGCCTACTGACCGACCGGCACGCGCAAATAAGCACCGCGGGGTACATTCCGAGCAAGATCACTCCAGGAGCATTCATGGGCATCGTTTCGCGCGGCTTCCGCGGTCGGGCCAGGGTCGATGATCCGGCCCTGCCGCCCGGCCAGTACCTCACCACCGACTTCCCCGTGCTCTCGGCGGGTCCGACACCGCAAATCCACTTGGACTCCTGGCGTTTCGGCCTCACCTCCGAAGACGGCAGCTCGCGCTCGTGGGACTGGCTCGGGTTCCGTCGACTACCCGCCGAGGACATCACCGTGGACCTGCACTGCGTCACGAAGTGGTCCAAGTTCGGCACCGCCTGGCGCGGCGTGTCGATCGATACCCTGCTCGAGCATGTCGACACGTCGGCGGAGTTCGCGCTGGTGTCCTCCTACGGCGGCTACACCACGAACCTGCCGCTCGAGGACCTCACCGACGGCAAGGCGTGGATCGCCTTCGAATACGACGGCGCCGAGTTGCACCCCGAGCACGGCGGCCCGGCCCGGCTGCTGGTGCCGCACCTGTACCTCTGGAAATCCGCGAAATGGGTGCGCGGAATCGAACTGCGCAACGATGACGAACCCGGATTCTGGGAACAGCTGGGCTATCACAACTACGGAGATCCATGGCGCGAGCAGCGGTATTGGGCCGACTGAGCTGGCAGGTCGCGACGGTGTCGGCGGTGCGCCGGGAGTCCGCAACGGCGCGCACGCTCGTCCTCGACGTGCCGGGCTGGACCGGGCACCTCGCCGGCCAGCACGTCGACATCAGGCTCACCGCCGAGGACGGTTACAGCGCGCAGCGGTCCTACTCGATCTCCTCGGCGTCCGAGATCGCGTCCGAGGACGAGGCCACATCACCCATCGAGCTGACCGTCGACCGACTGCCCGACGGTGAGGTGTCCACCTACCTCACGGATGTGCTCGAGGTCGGTGACCAGATCGAGTTGCGTGGCCCGCTCGGCGGCTGGTTCGTCTGGCATCCCGACGATCCGCGGCCAGTGCTGCTTGTCGGTGGCGGCAGCGGCGTGGTGCCGCTCGCCGCAATGCTGCGGACGCGAGCCACCCGTGACGCAACGGCGCCTTTCCGGCTGGTGTACTCGATGCGCAGCCCGATCGAGGAGATGTACGCCGACGACCGTGCGCTTTCCGCCGCCGGAGTGAGCGTGCACCGCGTGTACACCCGCAAGATCCCGCCCGGGTACCCACGCCCACCCGAGCGGATCATCGCCGACGACCTGTCCGACCCGGACTTCGGCCCCGATCGCGCACCGCAGGTGTTCGTCTGCGGCCCCAACGGTTTCGTCGAAGCGGCAGCGAACCTGCTGATCACGCTTGGTCACTCGGCCGACGACATCAAGACGGAACGTTTCGGACCAACGGGAGGACCGCCATGACCACCCCACTGGACGGGAATTCGATCGCCGGGCTGCTCCGGGAATTGTTCGGTCGTGACATGACCGCAGCGACTGCGCGCTGTGACTCCTGTGGTAGCACAGGAGAACTCGCCCGCGCCGTGGTGTACGACACCGCGCCGGGCGTGGTGGTGCGTTGCCGGGAATGCACTGCCGTGGTAGCGAGGGTGGTGCGCGCACCCGGCCGCGCCTGGCTCGACCTACGTGGCGTCAGTTACCTGCAGATCGACCTCCCCGACTGACCGACCCCCCGACTGACCGACCTCAGTCTCCCTCTGCCGCAAGCGACATGGCTGCGACGGTGTCGAACTCGGTCGAACCGGAGGGCCTCGCCCGCTCGAAGGTCACCTGCGCCGACCGGCCCGCGAGTCGAAGCGTGCCGACCTGGTTGCCGAAGTACGGACCGGAACTCGCATGCCAGTCGATGATCATCGGGGGCACCTTCGACACCCTGCCGAGCAGGAACCGTGTCGCACGCTCGGCGGCGCGACTCCACGAGATCCGGAACGCTACCTTCATCGCCGACGGCACGAAATTGTGCAGCGGCGAGCAGGTCAGCTGGTACACCCGCGACGTCATCGGATGCGCGTACGTCGCCTCCGCCACGTAGGCGTGGTGCACATCGCCCGACAGCACGCAGATGGTCGCGGGCGGCCGGCCCCGCTCGCCGGTGCGGTGGCCACCGCCGACCTCGCCGAACAACCGCGCCAGCCGGTCGAACGAGTCCCGGAACGCCGCCCAATGTTCGAGATCGGCTGCACGGCGCAGCTTTTCGGCCCACCTGGCCGGCCGCGCGCCGCGGGCACCCGAGGCCAGCCGCTCGTCCCACGACTCGACGTCGTGCAGGGCGCGCGGTAGCAGCCACGGCAACGACGTGCCGACGAGCAGGTGGTCGTAGTCGCCTTCGGTCTGCTGCACGATCCAGTCGAACTCGGGCTCGGACACCATGGATCGGCGGCCGTCGGCGAGGACCCGTCCACATCGCGAGTCGATCACGAGCAGCCGGGCCGGACCGAGATCGCGGCGATAGGACCAGCGCGCCCCCTTTGCACCGTCGGCCTCCTCGTCGGCCTCGGAGGCGAAGCGGCGCAACAGTGTTCCAACGTCGCCGTCGTGGGTACGCACCCGCTGGTACAGCTCGTTCGCGGCGAGATCTGCCGGTGCCAGATTGCCCAGATGCTGGTAGATCCAGTACGAGGCCAAGGCGCCGACGATGCGCTCCTCCCACCAGTCGCTCGCCTCCTGCTCGTCGCGCCAGGACGCGGACGTGTTCCAGTCGTCGCGCACGTCGTGGTCGTCGAAGATCATCGACGTCGGGACGGTGGACAGCAGCCACCGCACGTCGGGCTCACACCAGGACTCGGCGTAGAGCCAGGTGTACTCCTCGAAATTGCGTACTTGCGCGCCGGGCGGTTCGTCGAGGTCGTGGTGTTGCGCGATCCGGTCTCGCATCGGCGCGGACAGTTCGTCGGCGTAGATCTGATCGCCGAGCAGCAGCAGGGCGTCCGGCCATTGCGCGGTCGGCTGCCGCCGCATCCGCTTGGCGTAGTTCTCCAGCGCATCGATCCCGAGATGCGGATCTTCCGCGGTCGAGGTGGTGGCGAACCGGCAGGAGCCGAATGCCAGCGCGAGACTGCCGTCGCCGCGCAGGGTCCGAATGACCGACGGGTGTGTTGCGTCTGGTTCGGGCCAGACGAGTTCCCCGTCGAGGCGAACCTCGTACTCGGAATCCGAACCGGGTTCCAGACCCTCGATTACCAGCAGCGCGTAGTGATGCCCGCCGGCTGTCCAGGTGTGCTCCTTGTGCTCGAGCACCTCGACCGTGCACGGTTGCGCGGTCTCCACCCACACGGTGGCGTCGGTTTCGCCGACGTGGCGCAGCAGCGGTCCGAGCACGAGATCGGGCATCAGTGGCTCGCGGATTCGCCGGCGCCGGCGCGCCTCGTTGGGTCGGACGCGGTGCTCGGTAGGACCATGAGATCGAAGGTAGCCGCCCGCCACGGCAGGGACAGCGCGAACGGCTCACCCGACCGTGATCTCAATCGAAGACGATGACCTGCCGGATCGCCCGCCCGGCGGCGAGTTCGTCCATCCCGGCGTTGATGTCGTCGAGTCCGATCCGCGCGGAGATCAGCTTCTCCACCGGAAGCCGCCCCTCGCGCCACAGCTGGGCGTAGCGCGGGATGTCACGTGCCGGTACCGCGGAGCCGAGGTAGCTGCCGACGATGGTGCGCGCCTCGGCGACGAGGCGCAGCGGCGCGATCTGCGCGCGGGCCTCGGGCGCGGGCAACCCGACGGTGACGGTGGTGCCGCCCGGCGCGGTAGCGGCGACCGCCGCCTCGAAGGCGCGGGAGTTGCCGGCCGCCTCGACCACGATATTCGCCCGAATGCCGCGCTCGGCGACCTCGGTGGGCGAATACACCTGTGTCGCACCGAGTTCGCGAGCCGTGTCCAGCTTCGTCGGCACACCGTCCACGCCGATCACTTCGCCGTGCCCCAGTGAGAGCGCCGTCAGCACCGCCGCCATGCCGACCCCGCCGAGACCGACCACCATGATCGAGTCACCGGGCCCGGGCGACACCGCGTTGAGTACCGCGCCGCCGCCGGTGAGCACCGCGCAACCCAGGACGGCGGCGACCTCGGGCGGCACGTCGTCGGGTACCGGCACCACCGAGCGGCGATCCACCACGGCGTGGGTTGCGAAGCCGGACACGCCGAGGTGGTGGTGCACCGTTTCGTCGCCGCGTTGCAGCCGGCGCCCGCCGCCGAGCAGTCGACCTTCGTTGTTGGCGACACTGCCCGGCACGCACGGCAGCCTGCCGTTGGTGCGGCACGCGTCGCACTCGCCGCAGCGGGGCAGGAAGGTCATCACCACCCGCTCGCCCACGCTGACATCGGCCACATTCGGGCCGACCCTTTCCACCCGGCCGGCCGCCTCGTGACCGAGCAGCATCGGCACCGGCCGAGTCCGGTTGCCGTCGACCACCGAAAGGTCGGAGTGACACAGCCCGGCGGCTTCGATCCGGATCAGCAACTCACCCGCACACGGACCGGCCAACTCCAACTCGCACACCGAGATCGGCGTCGACGACGCGTAGGGGCCGGGCCGGCCGATCTCTTCGAGAACGGCGCCGCGAATCGCCGTCACTGCGCCGCGGGGACGGCTTCTTGGACCGCCTGCGGCGGCAGGATCCCCTGGAAAGTTTCGTAGGTGTTCGCGATCGCGCTCGCGCAGCACACCATCGGCGGGCGGTCGTCGTCCTGGGCGCTCTGCCACTGGTCCATCGCGACGTGCATCAGACCCGACCAGGTGGACATCACGACCCGCACGCGCAGGTCGGACTCGTCCAGCTCCATCCGCTCGGCCACCTTGTGCCGCACCGAATTCAGCTTCCACTCACCCATCTCGACGCTGCGCGCGCGGACCGAGGGCGCCGTGGCGATGATCCGGTTCATCACCATGAATCGATCGAACAGGGGTGAGGGCGGCTGTTGACTCTGCGCGTCCTGAAATACCTGCATATGCGCCTTGCACAGCGCCTCGATCTCGTTCCCGGTGCACGGCTGATCATCCAGCGCGCCGACCACGGCGGTCACCATGTCCTCAATCGGGCCGAGGACGACCTCTTCCTTGGTGGCGAAGTAGCGATTGAACGTGCGCGGCGAGATATCGACCGCGGCAGCGATCTCGTCGACGGTCGTGGCATCGAACCCCTGCTTATCGCACAGTTCGAGCGCGGCGTCGATCAACGCGGCGCGCGTCTGCAGCTTCTTGCGCTCACGCAAGCCGAGGTGTTCCGTCACACAACCCATAATTCGCGATGATAGTCCGCCGGCGTCAACACGGACAGCAGAATCGACATATCCGGACAATTGTCGCCGAATAGCAATTGTCAGTTGACGACTTCTGTCTGACTCTGCCACTATTTAAGTGTTCGCGACGAAGACGGCGGATCATCGAAGACCCGCCGCCGCGCCACAACCTTCCGAAACCGAGGGGAACCATCGTGTCGGAAACCGACCTTTTACCACCTCGTCCACCGGCCGAATCTGCCGACGACGACATCGTGATCGAACGCTCGTCCCGCCGCTGGTGGGCGCTCGGCGTCATCGCGCTCGCCCAGCTGATGGTGGTGCTCGACGCCACGATCATCACCATCGCCCTGCCGTTTGCCCAGGCCGACCTGGACATTTCCGATGCCAATCGGCAATGGGCGCTCAACGCCTACACCCTGATCTTCGGTGGCCTGCTGCTGCTCGGCGGCCGGTTGGCCGATTACCTGGGCCGCCGCCGCATGTTCCTGATCGGACTCGCCGGCTTCGCCGTGTCGTCCGCTCTCGCCGGGCTGGCCTGGAACGCACCGTCGTTCTTCGCCGGCCGCGCCCTGCAGGGCGCATTCGCCGCCGTCCTTGCTCCCGCAGCGCTGTCGCTGATCACGGTCACCTTCGTTCAGCAGAAGGAACGCGCCCGCGCGTTCGCGGTGTACGCCGCGGTGTCCGCGGGCGGTGCCGCGATCGGACTCATCGCGGGCGGCGCGCTCACCGAGTTCTTCTCCTGGCGCTGGACCCTACTGGTCAACACCCCGATCGCGATCATCGCCGCGGTCGGCGCCCTGATCCTGGTGCTGCGGGACATCCCGACGCCACGGGAAAGCAGCTACGACCTACCCGGCGCGGTCACCGTCACCGCCGGACTGATCGCGCTGGTCTACGGGTTCACGCGGGCAGCCGAGGCGGGCTGGGGCGCAACCTCGACGATCGTATTGTTCGTCGCTGCGGCCGCACTACTCGTGGCGTTCGTCGTGATCGAGGATCGGACAGCCAATCCACTACTGCCACTGCATATTCCGGGAGAAATCAACCGGGGCGGGGCGTTCCTGGTGGCGTTGATCGTGCCGATTCCGATGTTCGCGATGTTCATGTTCCTCAGCTACTACTTCCAGAACACGCTGGGTTACTCGCCGCTGAAGGCAGGTGTCGTCTTCCTGCCGTTCCCCGGTGCGATCATCGTGGCGGCCGGTATCGCGAGTTCACTGTTGCCTCGCATCGGACCACGCCTGCCGATGATCGTGGGCACGTCGATCGGCGTCGCGGGCCTGCTCTACCTCGCCCAACTCGATCCGAGCAGCACCTGGCTGGTCGACGTGCTGCCGGCCGAGATCCTCATCGCCGGCGGCATGGGCCTGGTGTTCGTGTCGATGCAGTCCGTCGCTCTGCACCGCATCAAGGAACACGACTCGGGCGTCGCGAGCGCGCTGCTCAACACCGCCCAGCAGGTGGGCGGCGCGGTCGGATTGGCATTGCTCAGCACGATCTTCGCGCAGGTCCTCGCCCGTCATCCGGGAAGCGAGACGACGATCGATGCCGCCACCGGCAACCCGGTTCCGGTCGACCCGGCGGGCTTCACGGCCGCGAGCATTCACGGCTACGACGTCGCGTTCTACTGGGGCGCCGGGTTCTTCGTCATCGCGCTGATCGTGACCCTGCTGACGATCCGGCTGCGCGCCTCGGACATGGGTGACGAGACGCAGAACGCGGTGCATGTCGCGGCCTAGTCACCGATCGCCGCACACCGATTCACGCCTCGCGTATGCCGTCTGCATGCGCGGGGCGTGAATGCGTGGTCGCAAATTGCGGCGCTTCGCCGAGCCAACTGGACGTGTGACCGTTGTAACGTTTTCATTGCGTTTGTGATGTGGATAACACACACTTAACAAACTCTCTCCCGCATGCAAAGGCCAACACAGTGAAAACGAGCATCAACAGGTCGGTCCGGATCTCCGCTGCTACCGTCGTGGCGGCCGGCGCGATCCTCGGACTGGCCCAGGCGCCCGCCGGCGCCGCAGTGGACAACGGCCAGCGCACCGGCCCGGTGCAGTTCTGGGCCACCGACAAGGGTGGTTGTAAGGCCGAGTTCAACATCTTGAACAGCACCAACGTCACCACGTACACCATCGACTGGCGCATCGACGACGAAGCAGGTCGCGACATCGGTGTCGGCTTCGACGTCTGGCGCACCGGCACCCCGAACATGGCGTCGAAGGCCGCGTCGCCGACGTGGCCCGACGAGGTGCCCGAGAACACCGTGGACAACCGCACGATGGTCTCCGACCGTGACCCGGTCCTCGCGACCTACGTCCAGGACCTGAAGAACATCAACGCGTCCTGGAACCCGGCGCTGCCGAACCCGGACGCCAACACCCACAAGGTCGACTACCGCATCGTGCTGGGCCCTCCCGGGAACAACGGGCAGACCCCGGACGAGAAGCCGGAGTGGCTCGGCGACCGCGCGTGGCACACCGTGACGGTGACCGGCTGCAACCCCAGCACTCCGAGCACCGGCTCGGCCGACCTGCTCCCCAGCCTGTTCCGTTAAGCGGTTCGGCCAGCGGCCGAACGCCCATTGACCTCAGCGGCGGTTGCCACGCAGCAATGCGTGACAACCGCTGCTGCGCGTTTCGGCGCACGTCTGGAGGGCGGGTCAGCCGTCACACAATGCCGCGTACCGCCGCAGGCAGGTCACGCTTACGCCGGTACGGTCCGACGACCGCTGCCGCAGCCGGCCGACGCAGCACGTCCGCGGCGACCGCGTTCACCTGAGCGGTGGTCACCGCGCCGATGCTGGTGAGCGTCTCGGAGATGCTGCGGTGATTGCCGTAATTCAGTTCACTACGGCCGATCCGGTGCATCCGCGAGCCGGAGTCCTCCAGTCCCAGCACCAGGCCGCCGCGCAGCGAACCCTTCGCTCGCGCGACCTCCGCGTCGGTGAGCCCGTTGGCGGCCACATCGGCGAGCACCTCGCGGGCCAGCCGCGCGACATCGCCGAGGCTCTCCGGATGGCAACCGGCGTACACCGACAGCGCGCCGGTGTCGGCGAAGGTGTCCACGCTCGAGTACACCGAGTACGCGAGGCCGCGTTCTTCCCGGATCTGCTGGAACAACCGCGAACTCAGCCCGCCACCGAGCGCCGTATTGAGCACGGACAATGGCCAGCGCCGATCTCCCTCGTGCCTGCCATGGGCGCGCATACCGAAGACCAGATGCACCTGTTCGCTGTCCCGGCCGAGCAGGTGCAGTCGCGGACCCGAACCGTTCGCGCCGAACCGACCCTCCCGGCGCGGCGCGGGACCGACCCCATCCGTCAGCCGATCGGTGAAGGCACGGCGGACCACCTCGACGGTGTGCGCGTGGTCGACGTTGCCGGCCACCGCCACCACCATTCGGTCCGGTGTATAGCGGCGAACGTGGAAGGAACGCAACTGGTTCCGCGACATCGACTCGATCGAGTCGTTGCTGCCGATGATCGGCCGGCCGAGCGGATGGTCGCCGAACAGCGCGCCGAGGAACTCGTCACCGACCAGATCCTCGGGATCGTCGTCGCGCATCGCCATCTCCTCGAGCACCACCTGCCGCTCGACATCGACGTCGGCGGTGCGGCACTGCCCACGCAGCACCACGTCGGCGACGAGGTCGACAGCGAGCGAGAGGTGATCGTCGAGCACATGCGCGTAGAAGCAGGTGTGCTCTTTTGCCGTGAACGCATTGAGTTCGCCGCCGACCGAGTCGACGAGTTCGGCGATGTCGAGCGCACTACGGGTCGGGGTCGACTTGAACAGCAGGTGTTCGAGGAAATGCGCGGCGCCGGCCACCGTGCGGCCCTCGTCCCGTGACCCGACACCGACCCACACGCCGACCGACGCAGAGCGCACGCCCGGCACGTGTTCGGTGACGATGCGCAGCCCGCCGGGCAGTACGGTGCGCTGGACCCCAGAATCGGGGCTGGTGGCGGTATTGGAGGAGGTCATCGGAGGGGAAACGATACCGGACAGCCCGCTGCGACCACGCGCCAGTGTGCGCTCGACATATGGTCTAGACCATGGCTCGCAAAGTCGCAACGAACAGCGCCGTCGGGCGTGCGGAACTGCTCGAATTCGCCCGGCCACGACATCACCTGATCCTGAGCACCATTCGCGCCGACGGTTCGGCACAGATCTCCCCCGTCACCGGTGGCGTGGACGCCGAAGGCCGTATCGTCATCTCGACCTACCCGGCTCGGGCGAAAGCGAACAACGCCCGCCGGAACCCGGCGGTCAGCGTCCTCGTCCTGTCCGATGATTGGAACGACGCCTGGGTCCAGATCGACGGCACCGCCGAAGTGCTCGACATGCCGGCCGCCGAAGACGGACTGGTCGACTACTTCCGCACGATCTCGGGCGAACACCCGAACTGGGACGAGTACCGCGCCGCGATGCGCACGCAGAACAAGTCGATCATCCGGATCACCCCGACGCGGTGGGGCCCGATCGCCACCGGCGGCTTCCCGGCCGATGTCGCGGCGCGCCTGGACGCCGGCGGCTGATCACGCTCGTCTCCCGAGATGGGCACGCCAGGCCGCGACAATGCCCAATCCCGCGAGGATCCCGAGCAGGTCGGCGAGCCAGTCCCATACCGAACCGCTGCGCCGGATCGGCAGCACCGCTTGCAGCACCTCCGACACCGCGGCGTAGCCGGCGATCCCGATCAGCACGGCCCCCATGCGGAATCCGGCGTGGCACGCGGTCACCGTGAGAACGAGGAACATCAGCAGGTGGGTGAGTTTGTCGCTGTTCGGGGGGCCACTCGGCACGGTCGAGCCGGGCGAGAACAGCATGAAGAAGGTGACACCCAGCGCGACGAGAAATGGCACGGCCCGGCGCGAGCGGAGGGAGCCGACCACGCGCGAAAAGCCCCGCACTCGACGGTTCGAGTGCGGGGCTTTCGAGGTCACGACCGATTTGTTCGCGGTGTGATGCTGGGACGCTACGCGTCGGCGCCCGCGTCGGCCTCGGCGGCAGGCGCAGCAGCAGCCGCCTCCTCTTCCTGGACCGGGACCAGCGAGATCTTGCCGCGGTTGTCGATATCGGCGATCTCTACGCGGAGCTTGTCACCCACGCCGACGACGTCCTCGACCTTGGCGATCCGCTTGCCGTTGCCCAGCTTCGAGATGTGCACGAGACCGTCACGGCCCGGGAGCAGCGAGACGAATGCGCCGAAGGCGGTGGTCTTGACGACCGTGCCCAGGAAGCGCTCGCCCACCTTGGGCAGCTGCGGGTTCGCGATGGCGTTGATCATGTCGATCGCGGCCTGTGCAGACGGACCATCGGTGGCGCCGACGAACACGGTGCCGTCGTCCTCGATGGAGATGTTCGCACCGGTCTGCTCGGTGATCGAGTTGATCATCTTGCCCTTGGGGCCGATGACCTCACCGATCTTGTCGACCGGAACCTTGATCGCCGTGACGCGCGGGGCGTACGGGCTCATCTCGTCCGGGGCGTCGATGGCCTCGGCCATCACCTCGAGGATGGTCGTCCGGGCGTCGTGCGCCTGGCTCAGCGCACCCGCGAGCACCTGCGAGGGGATGCCGTCGAGCTTCGTGTCGAGCTGCAGCGCGGTGACGAAATCCTTCGTGCCTGCGACCTTGAAGTCCATGTCGCCGAACGCGTCCTCGGCCCCGAGGATGTCGGTGAGCGCGACGTAACGGGTCTCGCCGTCGACCTCGTCGGACACCAGGCCCATCGCGATGCCCGCGACCGGCGCCTTCAGCGGCACACCGGCATTGAGCAGCGACAGCGTCGAAGCACACACCGAGCCCATCGACGTGGAACCGTTGGAGCTGAGCGCCTCGGACACCTGCCGGATGGCGTAGGGGAACTCTTCCTGGCTCGGCAGCACCGGCATGAGCGCGCGCTCGGCGAGTGCGCCGTGACCGATCTCGCGGCGCTTCGGCGAGCCCACGCGGCCGGTCTCACCGGTCGAGTACGGCGGGAAGTTGTAGTGGTGCATGTAGCGCTTGCTGGTCTCGGGACCGAGCGAGTCGATCTGCTGCGCCATCTTCACCATGTCCAGCGTGGTGACACCCATGATCTGGGTTTCACCGCGCTCGAACAGCGCCGAGCCGTGCGCCCGCGGAATGACCGCGACCTCGGCCGAGAGCGACCGGATGTCGGTGATGCCGCGGCCGTCGATACGGAACTTGTCGCGCAGGATGCGCTGGCGGACCAGCTTCTTGGTCAGCGAGCGGAACGCTGCGCCGATCTCCTTCTCGCGACCCTCGAAGTTCGGTGCAACCGCGTCGAGCACCTCACCCTTGATCTCGTCGGTGCGGTCGTCGCGCTCCTGCTTGCCCGCGATGGTGAGCGCCTCGGCGAGCTTGTCGGCGGCGGCCGACTCGACGGCGGCGTACACATCGTCCTGGTAGGCCGGGAACACCGGGTAGTCACCGGTCGGCTTGGCGGCCTTCTCGGCGAGATCGGCCTGCGCCTTGCACAGCCGGGCAATGAACGGCTTGGCCGCCTCGAGGCCCTCGGCGACGATCGCCTCGGTCGGCGCCTGTGCGCCACCGTCGATGAGCTCGATCACGTTATCGGTGGCCTCGGCCTCGACCATCATGATCGCGACGTCTGCACTGTCACCGGCACCGGACACGACGCGGCCGGCGACGACCATGTCGAACACGGCGTTCTCGAGCTGCTCCACCGTCGGGAACGCGACCCACTGGCCGGCCTTCTTCTCTTCGCTGGTGATCAGCGCGACACGCACGCCACCGACCGGACCGGAGAACGGCAGGCCCGCGATCTGGGTGGATGCGGAGGCCGCGTTGATCGCGACGACGTCGTAGAGATCGTTCGGATCGAGGCTCAGGATCGTGACGACAACCTGGATCTCGTTGCGCAGTCCGTCGACGAACGACGGGCGCAGCGGCCGGTCGATCAGCCGGCAGGTGAGGATGGCGTCCGTGGAAGGACGGCCCTCACGGCGGAAGAACGAGCCGGGGATGCGGCCCGCGGCGTACATGCGCTCCTCGACGTCCACCGTGAGCGGGAAGAAGTCGAAATGCTCCTTGGGATGCTTGCCTGCGGTGGTGGCCGAGAGCAGCATGGTCTCGTCGTCGAGGTACGCCACGACCGCGCCGGCGGCCTGCTGGGCGAGTCGGCCCGTCTCGAAGCGGATGGTGCGGGTGCCATAGGTGCCGTTATCGATCACGGCGGCGGATTCGAACACGCCTTCGTCCACCTCTACGGCGGTGCTGGGCGATTCCTGCGTTTGAGTCATTTCTTTCTCTCTACCTCTCGTCTTCGCCGTACCCGCGGGACACGACCCTGCCCTCCTGGCCGGTCGTGCGCACCTTTGCTCGCGTCCTCTCGTCGGACGCGGCGCGTCGCAATTTCTTCGGACGCGGCTGCGCGGAGGCGGTCATCGATCGAAGCCTTCCGGATTCCGCTCGCGGAACCGAAAAGCCACTACCGAAGACCGACGCCACGACAGGCAGGTACATACGGCTGTGGTGTGGATGCTCGGCATCCACGTTAGGTGTTGAGCCGACTCGTGCTGCGCGCTTTGGCGCAAACACGAATAGCCAACGGGACAATTCTAGGCGTTGCCCCGCTGGCTACTTCACGTGTCCGTCCGACACACCCGAAGGTGGACGATTCCGGTGTGCTTCGACTCGGTATTGCTTTTCCTCGATCTCCGCTCGAGTCGCGATCAGCGACGCAGGCCGAGACGCTCGATCAGCGAGCGGTAACGCGCAACGTCGACCCGCTGGATGTACTTCAGCAGGCGACGGCGACGGCCGACGAGCAGCAGCAGGCCGCGACGCGAGTGATGGTCGTGCTTGTGCTGCTTGAGGTGCTCGGTGAGGTCGACGATGCGGCGGGTCAACATTGCGACCTGTGCCTCCGGCGAACCGGTGTCGGTCTCGTGCAGTCCGTACTCGGACAGGATCTGCTTCTTCTGCTCGACAGTCAGTGCCACTACTACTCCTGGTAATCAAGTCCGCGCGTGTGCCCGAGCCGATGCCCGGGCCGATCGGTGCGGCCGCCGCGAACCGCAGCACACACAGCGATCCAGACTACCAGTGCAGGTCGTGGACAAAAAATCGCGTCGCCGCCGGTGCAGTCGGCAGGTCGGCGAAGTCCGAATTCAGGGTCCGGTTGCGCCGAGCACGGCGCGAGCGCGTTCGGCATCCTTGCCCATCTCGACGATGAGGTCGTCCACCGAGTCGAACTTCTCCATCCCGCGAAGATGCTCGACGAAATCCACCGCGACGTGCTGGCCGTAGAGGTCCGCCTCGCCCTCGAGCACATACGCCTCGACAGTGCGGGTGCGCCCGGAGAACGTCGGGTTGGTGCCGATCGAAATCGCCGCCCGGGCAGGCTCGCCTGCGATCACCTCGCCGATCGTCGGTCCCGGCCCGAGCACGGTGAACCACCCCGCGTACACACCGTCGGCGGGGATTGCAGCATGCATCGGCGGCGCGACATTCGCGGTGGGATAACCGAGTTCGCGACCGCGGCCGTCGCCGTGTACGACCACGCCTTCCACCCGGTGCGCGCGGCCGAGCGCTTCCGCGGCGGCACGCACGTCGCCGGCATCGACGCATGACCGGATGTAGGTCGACGAGAACGTGACCGCATGCTCCTCGAGCAACTTGAGGCCCTCCACCTCGAAGCCGAACTTGCGGCCCATTTCCTCCATCGTCTCGATGGTGCCCGTGGCCTTCTTCCCGAACGTGAAGTTGACACCCACCACGACCTCGACCACGTGCAACCGCTCGACGAGCAGATCGTGCACATACCGGCCGGGCGTGAGCTTCATGAAGTCGGGCGTGAACGGCACCACACAGAACACGTCGATGCCGAGCTGCTCGGCGAGTTCGGCGCGACGCGACAGAGTGGTCAGCTGCGCCGGATGACTGCCGGGGCGCACGACCTCCATGGGGTGCGGATCGAACGTCATGAGCACGCTCGGCACATCCCGCGCAGCGGCCGATTCCACCGCCCGCGAAATGAGTTGCATGTGTCCGCGATGCATGCCGTCGAAAACGCCGATGGTCAAAACGCAACGGCCCCAGTCGGCAGGAATTTCATCGAACCCTCGCCACCTCTGCACAGGGGCAGCCTAGGGGAATCGGCGCTGCACCGTCACCTTCGCCTCGGTCGACACGACCGAACACGATCAGTCTCGCGGTGGGCGCCTATGGGTTCGTTCGGGTCCGGATGGGGAACCCGGACAAACAACCTGCCGCGTGCCGCCGTCCGGGAAGGATGCACCCGATGCTCCGCAGACGATCCCGCACCATCGCCGGAGGGGCGACAGTTCTGGCCGTCATCCTCTCGCCGACAGTCGCCACCGCCGCACCCGCACCGATCGACAACTTCGCCGCCGTACCGGGACGAACGTCGATCAGCTTCGCGCACTCGCCAACCGGCCTGCGGGTCGGCACGGCGAACCAGGGCGAGAGTCGACCGGCACTTTCGGTGAGCAAGCTGTATCTCGTAGACCACGCCCTGCGCCACGGCGACGGCTCCGCCGCCGACCGTGCGCTGTCCGAACGGGCGATCCGCTACTCCGACGACGGAGCCGCCGAGCAGCTCGCCGGAAAGTACCCCGGTGCAATCGCCGCCACCGCAGCCGAATACGGGCTGACGGCAACCGGTGGCGGCTACTGGGGCAGCTCGTCGACCAGCACCGCCGACATCGTCACCTTCCTCGAAGCGAAGAAACGGACCGACCCGGCGTCCCCGATGTTCGTCTGGATGGGCGACGCGGCACCCGTGGCAGCCGATGGCACCAGCCAGGATTGGGGTACCTCGACGTTGCCCGGCGCGGTCGGAAGCAAATGGGGCTGGTCGGATTTCGGGCAGTCGAGCGTGGCATCGGCATCGTTCGGTACCGATTTCTCGGTGGCGGCGCAGACCTACGGCGGGCCCGCGGAGCAGACTGCGGACGTGCAAGGCGCGTTCGGACCGGAGCGGGCACCGGTTGCGCCGCCCCCGCCACCGTTGTTGAACGACCCCGGTCTGCGCGCATTGCTCGACTCGCTCGCAACTGCATTGCCGCTCCCCCGCTGAGCTATCGCAATCGCTGTGCAGAACCCGTTCGGCGGGCGCCGCACCGTTACTTGCGTGTCCCCACTATCCACCGTCGCGGTTAAGCTCGTCGTGTGCCCGGCAAACGACAGCGGACAGGACAGGCGACCGACCCGGTCGCCGATTCCGGGACGGACGCCCGCGCACCCCTGACGTCGGTGGCCCAGGACTACCTGAAGGTCATCTGGACCGCATGCGAATGGTCGGCCGAGCCCGTCTCGACGAAGCTGCTCGCCGAACGCATCGGCGTGTCGGCCTCGACCGTCTCCGAGGCCGTCCGCAAGCTCGCCGATCAGGGCCTCGTCGACCACGTGCGCTATGGATCGATCCAGCTCACCCCGGCAGGCAGCGCCGCAGCGGTGGCCATGGTCCGCAAGCACCGACTGCTCGAGACGTTCCTGGTGAACGAGCTCGGGTACGGCTGGGACGAGGTACACGACGAAGCCGAGGTGCTCGAGCACGCCGTATCCGACCTGCTGATGACCCGGATCGACAGCAAGCTCGGCTATCCGGAGCGCGACCCGCACGGCGATCCGATCCCCTCCATCGACGGCGAAATCCCCACCCCGCCCGCCCGCCAGCTCAGCGGCTTCGGCAACGGAGAATCCGGGCGGGTGGCACGCATCTCGGACAGTGATCCGGCCATGCTGCGCTACTTCGACTCGGTCGGAATCGCGCTCGATACCCGCATCACCGTGGTCGAGCGCCGCGACTTCGCCGGCACCGTCGCCATTCGGCTCGGCGACCTCGGTGCCGACCCCGTCGATCTGGGCAACCCTGCCGCACAGGCGATCTGGCTCGTCTCGGACTGAGGCCGACCAATCGTCACAGATTGGACGGACGCACCACCATCACCGACGCGGCTCGTCGGCCGCTCTCCTGCAGCAGGGCGATCGCCCGGCCCGCGGGATCGATCGCGGCGTACACGCCCGCCATGCCGATCGGTTCGAGCCAGCGGCCGTGCCGCAGGTTCTCCGCCTCGGCATCGTCGATCGTGCGGTGCGGGAACGCGATTCGCGCGACCTCGTCGATATCCAGGCTCACCCTCGGGTCGTCGGCGAGTTCGTCGAGGGTGCGGGCATGGTCGAGAGTGAACGGCCCGACCCTGGTGCGGCGCAACGCCGTCAGGTGCCCGCCGACGCCGAGACCGGCACCGAGATCGCGCGCCAGCGCACGCACATAGGTGCCCGACGAGCACTCCACCACCACGTCGAGGTCCACGCATGACTCGACGTCACGGCGGGCGAGGACCTCGAATCGCGATACCGTCACCGGGCGCGCCGCGAGCTCGACCTGCTCCCCCTCGCGATGTCGGGCGTAGGCACGTTTGCCGTCCACCTTGATGGCGCTGACCGTCGCAGGCACCTGCGCGATCTCACCGGTCAACACCGCGATCCCCGCCGCGATCTCGGCGTCGGTGCAGCCGGACGCGTCGGCGCGGGTCAGCTCCTCACCTTCCGCATCATCGGTCGTGGTGGACACGCCGAGCCGGATCGTCGCGGTGTACTCCTTCGTGGTGAGCGCGAGCAGACCGAGCATCTTGGTGGCGCGCTCGACACCGAGGACGAGCACCCCCGTCGCCATCGGATCCAACGTGCCGGCATGCCCGATCTTGCGGGTGCGCATCAGTTTCCGGCAGCGGGCGACCACGTCGTGGCTGGTCATCCCGCCGTCTTTGTCGACGATCAGCAGCCCGGCGCCGGCGAGCGGGCCGCTCATGATGACACCGCCGGGTCGCTCATGATGACACCGTCGGGGCGCTCATCACGACACCACGATCGCTGCCAGGATGTACCCGTCCGCGATCTGCCAGCGTCCGTCGAATGCCGCGAGCGGCGCGCCCGCCACGGTCTTGCCGTCCACGAGCAGGTCGCTGTGGAAGGTGCCGAGCGTGGCGCCCTCCGACGTGCCGGTCGTTTCGAACGTGATGTGCGCGTCCTCGAAGCCGAGCCACCGCTCGGTCAACGGGAACCACGCCTTGTAGGTCGCCTCCTTGGCGCAGAACAGCAACCGATCCAGGTTGAGGCCGGTTTCGTTCGCCGCAAGCCAGTCGCGTTCGGCGGGCAGGCTCACCGCGTCGAGCACACCGTCCGGCAGCGCTTCGTGCGGCTCGGCGTCGATCCCCACCGAGCGGTAGCGCAGGGCGTGCGCGAGGACCGCTGCCTGATAGCCGTCGCAGTGGGTGAGACTGCCGACGATGCCGCGCGGAAACAGCGGCTGCCCCTTCTCCCCCTTGAGAATCGCGGCAGGCGGCTCGCCGAGCTTGCCGAGCGCGATGCGGGCGCAGTGCCGCGCGCCGATGAAATCGCGGCGACGTTTCTCCACCGCACGCGCAATCAACGGTTCCTCCGCGGGATGCGGGACCAGTCCGGTGGGGAATTCGCGCAACTCGGCGGCGGCGACGCCGTCGGGCAGGATCCGTTCGATCATCGTGCTCGGGACCGCATCTTCTCGACTTCGGCCTCCATCTCGGGCGACACCTTGAAATGCCCACCCCACTTGTTCAACGAACCCGGCGGATACTCCGGCACCGGCAGAATCTGGCGCAGCACCTGTTCGGGCAGCCCCCGCCGCTGCCACTCGCGGGGATAGCCGACCGACACTTCCTCGAAGCGCACACCGTCGTAGTAGGTCGTGCGCGGGATGTGTAGGTGGCCGTACACCGAGCAGACGACGTTGTACCGGCGATGCCAGTCGGCGGTCTCGGTAGTGCCGCACCACAGCGCGAACTCCGGGTAGAACAGCACCTCGGTCGGTTGGCGCACCAGCGGCCAGTGGTTGATCAGCACCACCCGGGTGTCCGGCGCCAATGCGTCGAGCCGCTTCCGGGTGAGTTCCACGCGGGCGCGGCACCACGCGTCGCGCGTCACGTAGGGCTCGGAAGCGAGCAGGAACTCGTCGGTGCACACCACGTTGCGCTCCCGCGCGATCGCGAGTCCGTCCGCCTTGTTCGTCGCCCCGGTCGGCAGGAACGAGTAGTCGTAGAGCAGGAACATCGGCACCAGCGTGATCGGGCCGGACTCGTCGTGCTCCCACACCGGGAACGGATCCTCCGGAGTGATCACGTCCAGTTCGCGGCACATGTCGACGAGGTAGTCGTAACGCGGGGCGCCGTGAATCTGCACCGGATCCTTCGCGGTGGTCCACAGCTCGTGGTTGCCCGGCACCCAGATGACCTTGGCGAATCGGCTGCGCATCAGTTCCAGCGCCCAGCGGATATCGTCGGTTTTTTCCGAGACATCGCCGGCGAGAATCAGCCAGTCCTCCGGCGAATCGGCCTCGATCTGTTCGGTGATCGGCCGATTACCGCGGTGACCGACATGAATGTCGCTCACCGCCATCAACTTCGGTGCCATGTCCACAACTGTGCCGTATCCGGCGTCGGCGCCGATCAGGCGGGTTCCACGAACGCCTCCCGCAACGTGTCCAGCGTGGCCCCGTCCAGGCCGAGGCCGCGACGGAAGTAGCCCTCGATGTCGCCGAACCTCGTGTTCATCTCGTCCAGGGCGGTGCGCAGATAGGACTCCTGCACGCCGAGCAGCGGCCGCAGCATGGCCGGATCGCCGCCCGCGACCTCGAACTTCTCGAAGATCGGCGCGAGCGCGGGCAACAACTCCTCGTTGGTGAGCAGATAGTCGCGCAACACGTCCTGCTCGCTCACCCGCAGCAGCAGCAACAGCGCCGCGGCGCCCCACCCGGTGCGGTCCTTGCCGGTGGTGCAATGCAGCAACGCCGGCCGGGATCGGGGGTCGGCGAGGCCGGTGTAGAGCCGACGATAGGCGTGCAGGGCGCTGCCGGAAGAAACGATGTGCCGGTAGCTGTCGGACAACGCCGTTTCCGCGACGCCGTCGGTGAGCAGTGCGACCGCCTTGCCCGGGTCTTCGAGAAACTCGAGCATCTGCGCCGAGGCCGCCCCCACCGTCTCGGCAAGCACATCGGCGACGACGTGGGCCGTGCCCTCGGGCAGCCGATCCGGCTGTGCCACCCGTTCGACCTCGGTGCGCAGGTCGTAGACGGTGCGGATGCCGAGCGCCGCGAACGCGGTGACCCCGTCGTCGTCGAGCCGGTTCAATTCGACGGAGCGGTACAGCATCCCGCGCCGGACGCGGCCACCGTCGGTGGTCGGCCAGCCGCCGACGTCACGCAGGTTGGGCAGGCCGGCGATCTCGAGCGGGGCATCTGAGGGGCGGGTCATGCCGGTGATCCTGCCAGCCGCGGAGTAGCGCGGCGGTCGGTACCATCGGCGAGGCATACTCCGATTCGAGGAGCAGCCATGTCTGTCCGCGGCACCGCTTCGCGCACATGGCCTGCGGTTCGGACCTACGTCCGCCGCGCGCCGTGGACCTTTGCGTGGCTGGCGATCCTGCTGGTCACGACCGTGGTGCAGCATCTGCTCACGCCGGCGGCGCTCGACTCCCTGCTCGGGGACCGGTCCACCAATCTGAACAATCTTGCCGACGAGCCGCTGCAGGTGCTGTTCACCAGCCTGCTGTGGATCGACGGCGCCTACTGGCTGCCCTACCTGCTGTCGTTCTGCGTGTTCCACGCGACGGCCGAACGGTGGCTGGGCGCTTGGCGCTGGGTGCTGGTTGGGTTCACCGCGCACGTGCTGGCGACCTACATCAGCGAAGGCGTGCTGGGCCTGGAGATCCATTGGGGTGAGGCGGACGCGTCGCTTGTCGACGTTCGCGATGTCGGCGTCAGTTACTTCCTCGCCGGCGTCATCGGCGTGCTCACCTATCACGTGGCGCGGCCGTGGCGGTGGGGGTACCTCGGGGCGGTGCTGCTCGTCTACGGAGCGCCGCTGGTGCTCGACCCGGATTTCACGGAGCTCGGACATTTCAGTTCGATTCTCATCGGGCTCGCGTTCTATCCGATGGTGCGCGGGCGAGGGGAACCCCTCGACCCGGTGCGCGTCTACCGGGACCTGCGCGGCGCGCGGCGTCGCGACGGCGTCGGCGAAATCCAACCAATCAGCGCTGCAGATCGGCTCCCACCACCGCCCAGCGGCCCGACGCGGTCCGCCACACCACGGACGCCGCCCGCAGCGCCATGAACAGGGCCAGACCGGTCCAGATTCCGGCCAGACCCCAGTCGAAGACCAGCGAGAGCCAGATCATCGGGAGAAACCCGACGACGGCACTGCCCAACGTCGCGTTGCGCAGGAACGCCGCATCGCCCGCGCCGAGCAGCACGCCGTCGAGCGCGAACGCGACACCGGCGATCGGCATCACACCGACGAAGAACCACCACGCCACCCCGACCTGATCGAGCACCTCGGTATCGGTAGTGAACAGCTGCGGGATGACCGCGTGCCCGGCCGCGAACAGCGCGGCGAGCACGAGCGCGAACACCGTCGACCATGCGGTGATCCGCCAGGCCAGCCGTTGCGCGGCGGCGGCGTGCCCGGCACCGAGCGTCGCACCGATCAATGCCTGCGCCGCGATCGCCAGCGAGTCCAGGGTGAGCGTGACGAAGTTCCACAGCTGCAGCACCACCTGGTGGGCAGCGACGGTGGCCGCCCCGAACCGCGACGCCACCGCCGCGGCGGAGACGAAGCAGGCCTGGAAGGCGAGACTGCGCGCGATCAGGTCTCGACCGAGCACGAGTTGCTTGCGCATCACCGCGGGCTGCGGCCGTAGGCTCTGCCCCTCGCGGAGCAGCGCCGCGATGAACAGCACACCGGAAATACTTTGACCGATCACGTTGGCCCAGGCGGAGCCGACCAGTTCGAGGCGGGGCGCACCCGCCAGGCCGTGCACGAGCACCGGACACAGGACCGCCGAAATCGCGAGCCCGACCACCACGAACCGAAGCGGGCGGATCGTGTTCTGGACTCCCCGCATCCAGCCGTTGCCGGCCATCCCGACCAGGATCAGCGGCGCACCGAAAAGTCCGACGCGCAGCCAGTCGAGCGCTTCGGTGGCGATGTCGTCACCGCCGGCGATAACCGCCGTCACCGGTCCGGCGAGTGCTTGCATCACAATCACGATGACCGTGCCGATACCGATTGCCAGCCAGGTCGCCTGGATCCCTTCCCGAACCGCGCCGTCCCGGTCGCCCGCGCCGTGCATACGTGCCGCACGGGCGGTGGTCCCGTAGGACAGGAAGGTCAGCTGCGTGCTGACCTGAGTGAGGATCAGACCGCCGACCGCGAGCCCGGCCAGCGCAAGCGCGCCGAGGCGGCCGACCACGGCGGTGTCGAACAGCAGATAGAGCGGCTCGGCGACGAGCACTCCGAGTGCGGGCAGGGCAAGGCCGAGGATGCGGCGCGCCCCGGCGTCGCCTGCGGCGTCGTCCGTTTTCGCGACCGATCCGTCCGAGCCGTCCGGTTCGGCGACCGATTGGTCCGCGTCGGCCACGGGTCAGTCCAGCGCGAGACGCAGGTCCGCGACGACGTCCTCCGCGCTGCCGTAGGCGGTGTATCCGGCGGCGAAACGATGGCCGCCGCCGCCGAGGCCGGTGGCGATCGACCCGACGTCGACGCCGTCGCGGGAACGCAGCGAGACCGACCATTGCGGCGAGCCGTCACCGGATTGCTTGAGCACCGCGGCGATCACCGCTTCGGAGGTGGTGCGCACGATGTCGATGACGCTCTCCACCTCCTCCGAGCGCAGCCCGGTGGTGTCCTCGGTGCGGACGACCGCATAGACGAGTCCGGCGCCGCCGTGTGCTTCCGGCACCAGTCGCGCACTGCCGAGCACGCGTGACAACATCGGCAGCCAGCCGAACGGGTGCGTGTCGAGCAGTTCGCGGGTGATCTCGGCACCGTCGATCCCGGTATCGAGCAGCCGGTCGGCGAACCGGTGCGTGCCGGGCTGCACCCAGCGGAACGATCCGGTGTCGGTGACGAGTCCGGCGAACAGACAGTGCGCGATAGCGCGGTCGATCGGGATATCGAGCGCATCGAGCAACCGCGCGACGACCGACGTCGTCGACTCGGCGGCGGGGTCGATGACGTTCAGCGCACCGAAATGCACGTTGGACCGGTGATGATCGATGACCAGTGTGGTCCGTGCGCCGTCGAGCCGGTCCCGCAGCGAGCCCAGGCGGCCCGCACTCGCGCAGTCCACGGTGACGAGCAGATCGACCTCGCGCGCGACCTCGTCCGCGGGCACCACGAACTCGACCCCGGGCAGCGAGCGCATCGACACCGGCACGTCGTCCGGTTCGGCGAACGCGACCTGCACCGCGATTGCACGCCCGCGCAGGGCGAGCGCGAGCGCGAGCCCACTGCCGAGCGAATCCGCATCGGGATTGATATGGCACAGCACGGTTACCGAGGTGGCAGTCCCGAGCGCGGTGACCGCTGCTTCCAGATCCGGCACGGATGCGGCATCCAGGTCCGGCACGGATGCGCCATCCAGGTCCGGCACGGATGCGCCATCCCGATCCGGCACGGATGCGCCATCCCGGTCCGGCACTCGTTCGCCAGTGTCCGAACGATCCGACATGCGCTACCGGGCGTCGCCGGAGTCGGTCCCGGCGTCGGGTTCGGCGTTCTCGTCGGCCGTCCGGTAGGGATCGGGGTCACCGACGGGGACGGCGTTCGCGGCGAGCTTGGCCACCTCGTCGTCGGCGGCGCGGGCACGCGCGAGCAGTTCCTCCATGTGCCGGGCCGTGTCGGGCACCCGGTCGAGCACGAAGGCCAACGTCGGGGTGAACTTGACGCCGGTTCCGGCGCCGACCTTCGAGCGGAGCACGCCCTTGGCCTTCTCCAGGCCTGCAGCCGCGCTGTCGAGATCGGGTTCGGAGTCGATATCGGCGCCCATCACCGTGTAGTACACGGTGGCGTCCCGAAGGTCGCCGGTCACCTTCGCGTCGGTGATGGTGACGAACCGCAGCCGCGGATCCTTCACCTCGTGTTCGATCGCGGTGGCGACAATGGTCGCGATCCGCTTGGCCAGTCGCGCTGCCCGCGCATGGTCAACCATGTCTTGCGCCCCTCTCAGTCTTCCGGACCGAAGATCCGCCGGCGTACCCCGAGCAGTTGCAGCTCGGGTCGGGCGGCAACGTGGCGCTCGCACTTGTCGAGTACCTCGTGCAGATGCCCCACGGCGGAGCTGGCCGCCGCCACACCGACCATGGCCCGGCGATGCCGATCCATCTCGCCCGCCTCGACCGCGCACACACCGAACCGTTGTAGTTCGGCGATGACCGGCCGCACGACGGACCTTTTCTCCTTCAACGAATGAACGTCACCGAGCAGAATGTCGAACTCGAGCGAGCCAAGGAACAACACGACACTCCCTTCCGGCGGCACCGTGCGCGGTTGCCGGCCGACCTTGCGGTCGGGCTGATCGGTCAACCGCGCACGGGCTGTGCTCCTGTGAGGATAGGTCGCTCCGCAGGCTCCGCTCCTGCGAGGATATGTCGCTCCGCAGGCTGCGCTCCTCAGACGCTTCAGTCGCGCGGCTTCTCGCGCAGCTCGTACGCCTCGATGATGTCGCCCTCCTTGATGTCGTTGTAGGTGAGCGTGAGGCCGCATTCGAAGCCTTCGCGCACCTCGGTGACATCGTCCTTCTCGCGACGCAACGTGGAAATCGTCGTCGTCTCGGCAACCACCAGGTTGTCCCGCAGCAACCGCGCCTTCGCGTTGCGGCGCAGGATGCCACCGGTGACCATGCAGCCGGCGATGAGACCGACCTTGGAGGAGCGGAACAGCGCGCGGATCTCGGCGCGGCCCAGCTCGACCTCTTCGTAGACCGGCTTGAGCATGCCCTTGAGGGCCTTCTCGATCTCGTCGATCGCCTGGTAGATCACCGAGTAGTACCGGATGTCGACGCCCTCGCGGTTCGCCAGCTCGGTCGCCTTGCCCTCCGCGCGCACGTTGAACCCGATGATGATCGCGTTCGACGCCGAGGCCAGGTTGACGTTGGTTTCGGTGATGCCACCGACACCGCGGTCGATAACCCGCAGCTGCACTTCGTCGTCGATCTCGATACCGAGCAGCGCCTCTTCCAGGGCCTCCACGGTGCCGGAGTTGTCGCCCTTGAGGATCAGGTTGAGCTCGCTGGTTTCCTTCAGCGCGGCATCCAGATCCTCGAGGCTGATCCGCTTGCGGCTGCGCGCGGCCAGTGCGTTGCGCTTGCGCGCATTGCGGCGGTCGGCGATCTGCCGGGCGATCCGGTCCTCGTCGACGACGAGCAGGTTGTCGCCGGCACCCGGGACCGAGGTGAAACCGACCACCTGGACCGGACGCGACGGCAGGGCCTCGGCGACGTCGTCGCCGTGCTCGTCGACCATGCGACGCACTCGGCCGTACGCGTCACCGGCGACGATCGAGTCACCGACGCGCAGGGTTCCGCGTGCGATGAGCACGGTCGCGACCGGGCCGCGGCCACGGTCGAGGTGTGCCTCGATCGCGACGCCCTGGGCCTCCATGTCGGGGTTGGCCCGCAGGTCGAGCGACGCGTCCGCGGTGAGCAGCACCGCTTCGAGCAGGTGTTCGATGTTCGTGCCCTGCTTGGCGGAGATGTCGACGAACATGGTGTCGCCGCCGTACTCCTCGGCGACGAGTCCGTATTCGGTGAGCTGCCCGCGAATCTTCGCCGGGTCGGCGCCTTCCTTGTCGATCTTGTTCACCGCGACCACGATCGGCACGTCGGCCGCCTGGGCGTGGTTGATCGCTTCCACCGTCTGCGGCATGACGCCGTCGTCGGCCGCGACCACGAGGATCGCGATGTCGGTGGCCTTCGCACCGCGGGCACGCATGGCGGTGAACGCCTCGTGACCGGGGGTGTCGATGAAGGTGACCAGTCGTTCGTTGCCCTCGAAGTCGACCCCGACCTGGTAGGCACCGATGTGCTGGGTGATGCCGCCGGCCTCGCCCTCGCGCACGTTCGCCTTACGGATCGTGTCGAGCAGGCGGGTCTTGCCGTGGTCGACGTGACCCATGACGGTGACCACCGGCGGACGCGACTCGAGGTCTTCCTCGCCGCCCTCGTCCTCGCCGTAGGTGAGGTCGAACGACTGCAGCAGCTCGCGGTCCTCGTCCTCCGGGCTGACGACCTGGACGACGTAGTTCATCTCGCCGCCGAGCAGCTCGAGCGTCTCGTCGTTCACCGACTGCGTTGCGGTGACCATTTCGCCGAGGTTGAACAAGGCCTGCACCAACGCAGCCGGGTTCGCATCGATCTTCTCCGCGAAGTCGGACAGCGACGCACCGCGGGCGAGCCGGATGGTCTCACCGTTGCCGCGCGGCAGCCGCACACCGCCAACGGCGGGCGCCTGCATTGCGTCGTATTCCTGGCGCTTCTGCCGCTTCGACTTGCGGCCCTTGCGGGGCGCGCCACCGGGACGCCCGAAGGCACCCGCAGCACCGCCGCGACCACGGTTACCGCCGCCACCACCGGGACGACCGCGGAAACCACCGGCCGCGGGCGCGCCCGCACCGGGAGCGCCGCCGCCGCCACCACCGCCACCGCGGTAGCCGCCACCGCCGCCGGCACCACCGCCGGGACGGCCCGGGGCTCCACCGGGACGGCCCGGACGACCGGCACCGGGTGCCGGACGGGTCGAACGTGCGGGCATCGCACCCGGGTTCGGGCGCGGGGGCATCGAGCCGGGGCTCGGCCGCGGACCACCCTGACCTGGTGCGGGACGGGGACCGCCCTGACCGGGCCCGGGACGCGATCCGCCCTGCGGGCGCGGGCCGGCCTGGCCGGGACCCGGGCGGGGACCGCCGGGACGCGGTGCACCCGGCGCCGGCCGCGGCGCGGGACGCTCGACCGGGGCCGAGGAGTACGGGTTGTTGCCGACACGCGGCGGCTTCGGACCCGGCTTGGGACCGGCCGGTGCCGCGGGACTCGCGCTGGCCGCGGGGGCCTGCGGACGCGGGCGGGCCGGGACCGGCTTGGGTGCCGAATCCGGAGCGGGTGCCGCGGGCGGCGCGGAAGCCGCGGGCGGGTTCGACGCTGCCGCAGCCGGCTGGGGAGCCGACGGAGCGGCCGGTGCCGGAGCAGCCGGGGTCGGCCGCGGGCCGGGGCGGGGGCCCGACGGACGCGGGCCGGCCGCGGCCGGTTTTGCGGCGCCATCGGCGGACCTGCCGTTTTGCGGCGCCGCAGGCGCCTTCGAGGTAAACGATTCACGCAGACGACGCGCGACGGGTGCTTCCACCGTCGACGACGCCGATTTCACGAACTCGCCCTGCTCCTTGAGCGTCGCGAGTAGTTCCTTACTTGTGACACCGAGTTCTTTCGCCAACTCGTGCACGCGGGCCTTGCCTGCCACTGCTCTCCTCACTATGAGGTCGAGCGTGACGGTCCCGGCTCCCGGGCGCCCGCACGACCTCGGTTTATCTCCGACGGACGTTCATCGTTGGTGCTTCACGTTGCGCTCATGAGTGCTCGTGCCTGTTCTCTAGGTACTGCTCGACAGCTGAGGTATCCAGATATCCGGACACTCGTAATGCTCTGCCGAATGCTCGGCGCCGGTCTGCATTGCTCAGACAGCCGGCGGTGGGGTGCAGCCATGCACCCCGGCCCGGAAGCCTGTGCCGCGGATCCGGCACGACTACGTAGCCGTTCGGCCCGTTCTCTCGTGCAACCACCCGCAGCAGATCGGTGGTCAGCTCACGCTTCCGGCATCCGACACACGTCCGCACCGGAGAACCGGTACCAGCGCGCACGGATATCGAAGGCCCATGCTGAACCCTCGACCACTCTACCGCTGATTCCGCCGAACTCCGCATTCGGTCCTACAGTCGCCCGAGGCCGGGTCCGGCGGGTCGATCGGCCGTTCGTTCATCTTCGGGTGCCGTTGCTGCTGCATCACTGCGGATATCGATCCGCCAGCCGGTGAGACGGGCGGCGAGGCGCGCGTTCTGGCCTTCCTTGCCGATCGCGAGCGAAAGCTGGAAATCCGGCACGACCACACGCGCGGCACGCGCATCCGGATCGACGACTGTGACAGAAACAACTTTCGACGGCGACAGTGCATTCCCGACGAACCTCGCCGGGTCGTCGTCGTAGTCGATGATGTCGATCTTCTCGCCGGCGAGCTCGCTCATCACGTTGCGCACTCGCTGCCCCATCGGGCCGATGCACGCGCCCTTCGCGTTGAGTCCCGCCACATTGGAGCGCACCGCGATCTTCGAGCGGTGCCCGGACTCGCGCGCCACCGCGACAATGTCCACGGAGGCGTCCGCGATCTCGGGTACCTCGAGCGCGAAGAGTTTGCGAACGAGGTTCGGGTGCGTCCGCGACAGCGTGATCTGCGGGCCGCGCTGGCCGCGGGACACGCCGACCACGTAGCACTTGATCCGGTCGCCGTGCTCGTAGGACTCGCCCGGCACCTGCTCTGCGGGCGGGATCAGCCCGTCGGCGCCGTTCGCGTCGCTGCCGATGTGGACGACGACAGTACCGCGCGCGTTGAGGCGGCTGTCGCGCTGAATGACACCGCCGACGATCTCGCCCTCGTGCGTGGCGAACTCACCGAAGGTCTTCTCGTGTTCGGCGTCGCGCAGACGTTGCAGGATGACCTGCCGGGCGGTGGTGGCCGCGATCCGGCCGAATCCCTCTGGTGTGTCGTCCCACTCCGAGATCAGGTTCCCGTCGAGATCGGTTTCGTAGGCCATCACCCGGACGACGCCGGACTTGCGGTCCACGTCGATCCGAGCATTGGGCTGATGGCCCTCGGTATGCCGATACGCGGTGAGCAGGGCCGACTGGATCGTCGCGATCACCGTCTCGATCGAGATCCCCTTCTCGGCCTCGATTGCCCGCAGCGCGCCGATGTCGATGTTCATTCCTCGGTCCCTTCCTGCTCAATCGCTACCGGCGCTGCACCCGGCGCGGGGCGCCCCTGCGCCACGCCACCTGTCAATTCGAGTTCGCGGGCGTTCGGCCGCGAGAATTCGACCTGCACCACGGCGCGGACCACGTCGTCGAGCTGTACTGCCCGGACGGTGGGGCCGGACTTGCCGCGCACCACAATGTCGACCGATCCCGCATCGAGTCGTCCGATGCGGCCTTCGATGGTCTCGGTCGCGGTCGCGACCTCCACCTTGCGTCCCCGCGCCCGACGCCAATGCCGCTCGAGCTCGAGCGGACGATCGGTCCCGGGCGTGGTGACTTCCAGCGTGTAGGGCAGTGTGCCGAATTCGTCGACCTCGTCGAGTTTCGCAGACACCTCGTTGCTCAGGGTGGCGATTTGGTCGAGCGAAACACCGTTCTCACCGTCCACCAGGACCCGCACGGTGCTGAGCTTTCCCGCCCGGCTGATCTGCACGCCCTCCAGATCGAGCCCGCGTTGCTCGATCAGGTCGACGACGAGGTCGGCCACCGTTTCCTCGGACGGGATCGGCATCTGGAGGCTCCTGGTTCAATTGTCGGTCGAACAGTTGTCGGGTGCAGACCGTGTGCACAGCGGTCATCGAGCGCAGTGTGCGCAGCGGGTAATAAGCGTAACCCGCAACCGAGCCGCCGTATCCCAGCCTCACCGGATCCGCCCAGGTCGCGTGGCACCATGTAGCCGTGCTCACAGCCACTCACGCCATCCGGATCTCCCGCCGATCGTCGTTGCGGCTGCTGACCGGTGCTGTTGCGATCGCTGTGGTCGGCGGCGCGACGGCATGCGCCGCCAACGACAGCGGCGACGACGCACCCGAGGTCGATCCGCTCATCGCCGCGGCGGACCGTGCCCGCGCGGACGCCGCGGCCGCGATCGCCGCCATCGCCATCGCGCCCGAGCGCGGCCCGGCCCTGCAGACCGTCGCCGACGAACGCACGGCGCACGCCACCGCCTTGCAGGACGAAATCACCCGGGCAGCCGGGCATTACGAGGACGGCTCGACGCCGAGCACAACGGCTTCGGCGACGTCGACCGGTACGCCCGCGACACCGCCGCCGACGATCGACGAGCTGCGCGCGCGACTGATCCGCTCGCAGCAGGATGCCGCCGACCTGGCGCGCACCCAATCCGATTACCGCGCAGGGCTTCTCGGGTCGATCAGTGCGGCCTGCGCAACCTACGCCGGGATCGTGTTGGCATGAGCGAAGCGAATTCGATGCTCCCGCGTGACGTGAGTTCGATGCTGCCGCGCAAGCAGGATTCGATCGGGCCCGAACAGCAGGCTCTCATCGATGCACTGCGCGCCGAACACGCCGCGATCTTTGCCTATGGTTTGGTCGCGGCCTTCTCGAACCCGCAGCGGGCCGACCTGATTGCCACGAACAGCGCTGCGCACCGCGCGCGCCGGGACGCGACCATCGACGCACTGACCGCGGCGAGTATCGACCCGCCGGTGGCCGACTCCGGCTACACCGTGCCATTTCCGGTGGTCGACCCGATCACCGCCGCACAACTCGCGGCAACCGTGGAAAGCGACACCGCCGTCGCATGGCGCTCGGTGGTCGAGCGCGCCGCCGCCGAACACACCCGCCGCACCGGCGTGGACGCACTCACCGAATGCGCTGTCCGCCTCGCCACCTGGCGCACGATATTGGGAACGGCACCCGTTACGGTGCCGTTCCCGGGTCAACCCTGACCTATCGAAGCGCGCGACGTGTCATTCGCGAATGGCGCGCCCCGTCCGGGCCGGCATGAACACCGAGGCCAGCACGGCGATCCCGACCGAGATCGCGCCGACGATCAGTGCCGGGCGAAGCCCCTCGGCGTAACCGGTGGGGGTGAGTGCGCCGCCCGCCGCAAGGAACACGGCGGTGAGCACCGCGATTCCGATGGCGATGCCCATCTCCCGCATCGTCGCGTTGATCGAGCTCGCCGTCGCATGATCGTCTTCGGCCATGTCGGCGAGCACGGCCGATGCACTCGGGGCGAAGGTCAATCCCATGCCGACGCCGGCCATGACGAACGCCGGAACCACTTCCGAGTAGGCCATCCCCGGCACCACGATCGCCGCCATCCAGGCCAGTGATGCCGCCTGCAGCAACAGGCCGACGGTCAGCAGCGGCCGAACGCCGACGCGCGCCACCAGCACTCCGGCGATCGGGGCGACGACCATCGGTGCCGCGGTCCATGGCAGCGTCCGCACGCCGGCCTGCAGCGGCGTGTAGCCCATGACGATTTGCAGGTATTGCGAGAGCAGGAACACCGCGCCCATCATGCCGATCGAAAAGCCCAGGGCCGCAACATTGGCCACCGAGAAGCTGCGCGACCGGAACAGGCGCAACGGCACCACCGGGAATCGGACCCGGCTCTCCCGCACCACGAACGCGACGAGCAGAACGGCTGCGGCCGCGAGCGTGCCGAGCACAGTGAACGATGTCCAGCCGTCGTCGTTGCCGTGCACGACCGCCCACACCGCGGCAAACACCGATCCGCCGACGAGCAACACTCCGGGCACGTCCAATGGCACTCTGCGACCGAACGATTCATCGAGCGCCCAGAGGACGAGCGGAATCGCGACCAGCGCGACGGGGACGTTGAGCCAGAAGATCGCCTGCCAGGAGATACCGTCGACGACTGCACCACCGATTACCGGACCGAGCGCGACGCCGAGTCCGGACACCCCACCCCAGACACCGATCGCCATGGCCCGCTTGCTCGCGGGCACGGCCGCCGCCAGCAGGGTCAGCGACAGCGGCATGATCGCGGCCGCACCAAGCCCTTGTAACGCGCGTGCGCCGATCAGCACCTCCGGCGTGCGCGACAGTGCCGAGATGATCGACGCGAGGGTGAATATCGTGATCCCGGCGAGAAACACCCGGCGCCGGCCGAGCCGGTCACCGAGCGTCGCGGCAGGCAGCATCAGCGTCGCGAAGCACAGCGTGTACGCGTTCACGAACCACTGCAGATCACCCACGCCGGCGTGCAGGTCGGTGCTGATCACCGGCAAAGCGCTGGTCATGACCAGGTTGTCGAGCGTCGCCATGAACATCGGCAGCGACGCTGCCAGCAACGCGATTCCGAGCGGTACTACCCGAGTGCGGGTTCCGACGGCCGGACTGACCTCGTCCGGGGTCGAAAGGTCGGTTGTGATCGTCATGGCACCTCCCTTGTAAGCATCGAATGATTACTTATTCCGAGGTTAGTAATCGACTGATAACATGTCAACCATGTCGTCCCCCGAATCGAAAACTCCCGAGGAACCCCGGACCCGAATGAACGCGGCCGACCGCCGCGAGCAGATCCTCGGCGCCGCGTCACGTGCCTTCGCGCAGGGGGGATACGCGGGGACGAGTACCGATGCGGTGGCGCGCGAGGCCGGGGTTTCGCAGCCCTATGTGGTTCGTATGTTCGGCACGAAGGCGGGATTGTTCAGCGAGGTGTTCGCGCGGGCGATCAACGCGATCATCGCCACCTTCGAGGCCGAACTCGACAAGATCGACCGCGACCCGGACGCACCGACGGTCCAGGAACAGGAATATTGGGAACGGCTCGGTCGGGCCTACGGCGAACTGGTCAGCGACCGGGACCTGCTGCTGGTGATGATGCACGGCTTCACCGCCGCGTCCACGCCCGAGATCGGCGAACGGGCGCGGGCGGGAATGTCGGCGATCTACCAGACGCTCCGGCAACGCACCGGATGTACGCCGGACCAAGCCCGCAGTTTCGTCGCAGACGGCATGCTGCTCAACACCCTGCTAGCCATGCAGGCACCAGAACACGCGCACGAGGACCCCGCGCTGATGGAGATGTCGTACTGCGCCTTTGGCGACCTGCTGCCCGCGTTCGGCCAAGCGTCAGTCGCTGACTAGCGCGATCGCGAACCCGTCCCAGTTCTTGGCGCCCACGGTCTGCAATGCAGTCGCGTCGAGGCGCGGATGGCTCGCCATCAACTCCAGTGCCGCGCGCGTGCCGCGGATCGCAGGCTCGTCGCTCGCCGCGTCGAGCACCCCGCCGTGGCGTACGACGTTGTCCAGGACGATGAGCGCACCCGGCCGCGCACGGTCGATCGCCGCCGTCACATAGTTGGCGTTGTTCTCCTTGTCCGCGTCGATGAACACCAGGTCGAACGGCCCCTCGACCTGCGGCAGCGAGTCCAGCGCAGCCCCGACTCGGATGTCCACCCGATCGCCAACACCGGCCCGGTCGAGGTTGGTGCGCGCCACCTCGGCGTGTGCAGGCTCGTACTCGAGCGTCACGACCGTGCCGTCCGGCCCGACCGCCCGGGCCAGATTGATCGTGCTGTATCCGCCGAGCGTGCCGATCTCGAGGACTCGTCGCGCGCCGATGGACCGCGCGAGCAGGTACAGGAATTTGCCCTGCGTCGGCGACACATCGATCGCCGGGAGACCCGCCGCGGCATTGTGTTCCAGCGCGTCCGTCAACGCCGCGTCGGCACCGACAAAGGTTTGTTCGAGGTAGCGATCCACATCGGCGTAGTTCGGTGCTTCCATACCGAGATCTTGTACCTGGCCGGATCTCGTCGGACCTTCGGGTCCGACGAATCACCGACGGTCAGGTGCGCACTCGGCCGAGTACGGTCGCGATCGCGTCTGCCGCGGCCACCTCGTCGCTCGCGCCGGTGAACCGGTTGCGCACCTCGACCTTGCCCTCGGCCCAGCCGCGCCCGACCACCACGATCAGTGGCACGCCGATGAGCTCCGCGTCCTTGAACTTCACTCCCGGTGAGGACTTGCGGTCGTCGAGAACGACTTCCAAACCGGCCGCGTCGAGATCGGCGGCCAGTTGCTCGGCCCCCGCACGGGCGCCTTCGTCCTTGTTGGCGATCACCACGTACACGTCGAACGGGGTGATTTCGGCGGGCCATCGTAGGCCTTTGTCGTCGTGCTGCTGCTCGGCGACGACCGCGACCAACCGCGAGACACCGACACCGTAGGACCCCATCGTCAACCGCACCGGCTTGCCGTTCTCACCGAGCACGTCCACCTCGAACGCGTCGGTGTACTTGCGACCGAGCTGGAAGATGTGCCCGATCTCGATGCCGCGCGCGGCGACGAGCGTCCCCTGCCCGTCCGGCGACGGATCGCCGTCGCGCACCTCGGCGGCCTCGATGGTGCCGTCCGGTGTGAAATCGCGACCAGCCACGAGATCGACCACGTGCCTGCCGTTTTCGTCCGCACCGGTGATCCACCGCGTACCGGCCACCACGCGAGGGTCGACGAGAAATCGGACACCGTTGTCCTGCAACGCCTTCGGGCCGATATATCCCTTGACCAGGAACGGGTTGGCGGCGAAGTCGGCTTCGGTGAGCAGCTCGAATTCGGCCGGCTCGAGCGATGCACCGAGCCGCTTTTCGTCCACCTCGCGATCCCCCGGCACGCCGATACCGAGCAACTCGGTCTTTCCATCCGGGTGATGCAGCTTGATCAGAACGTTCTTCAGCGTGTCCGCGGCCGTGACCGAACGGTCGAGCGTCGCGTTGGCCCACTCGACCAGCGTCGCGATGGTCGGTGTGCCCGGGGTGTCGTGCACGACCGCGGCGGGGGCGTCGTCGAACGGAATCGGCGCGGGCGCGGGCGTGACGACCGCCTCGACGTTCGCCGCGTAGCCCGACTCGAGGCAGCGCACGTAGGTGTCCTCACCGACCTCGCTGTCGGCGAGAAATTCCTCGGACGCGCTGCCGCCCATGGCGCCGGACGTGGCCGCGACGATCACGTACTTCAGGCCGAGCCGCGCGAAGATCCGCTGGTACGCGTCGCGGTGCGCGGCATAGGAGGCGGCGAGCCCGTCGTCGTCGAGATCGAACGAGTACGAGTCCTTCATCACGAACTCGCGCCCGCGCAGAATTCCTGCGCGCGGCCGCTCCTCATCGCGGTACTTCGTCTCGATCTGGTACAGCGTGACCGGCAGATCCTTGTAGGAGGAGTACTCCCCCTTCACTGTCAGCGCGAACAGCTCCTCGTGCGTCGGCCCGAGCAGGTAGTCGGCACCCTTGCGGTCCTGGAGCCGGAACAGCGCGTCGCCGTACTCGGTCCACCGGTTGGTTCGCTCGTAGGGCTCGCGCGGCAGCAGTGCGGGCAGCGAGATCTCCTGCGCGCCCATCGCGTCCATCTCCTCACGCACCACTCGCTCCACCTGTCGCAGCACCCGCAGGCCGAGCGGCAGCCAGGTGTAGATGCCCGGCGCGACGCGGCGCACATACCCGGCGCGCACGAGCAACTTGTGGCTCGGCACCTCGGCGTCGGCCGGGTCGTCGCGGAGGGTGCGCAGGAACAGCTGAGACAGGCGGGTGATCACGGGACTGAAGCCTAATGCGTGCCACCTGTCGTTCCCCCGCTCACCCGTCCCGCACCCCCGCATCGACTGAACGGAACCGTTCGGTCGATCTGATCGACTGAACGGTTCCGTTCAGTCGATGAATCGGGGACCCGAGCACTCCATTCACCCGTCGCAACGCTGGTGTGTCGAGACCGATAAAGTCCCCTGGTGCTCGTGCTGCTGCCACCTTCCGAGACCAAGTCCGACGGCGGGCGTGGCGCTCCGCTCGACCTGGGCGAACTGGCCATGCCGAAACTCACCGAGACGCGCGAGATGCTGGTGAATGCACTCGTCGAGCTCGCGGCCGACGAAGAGGCCTCCGCTACCGCACTCGGCTTGGGCGCCGGGCAGTTCCACGAGATCGAACGCAACGCCACGCTCTGGACCGCGCCGACGACGCCGGCGCTGGCCCGCTATACCGGCGTGCTCTACGACGCGCTCGATGCCAAGGCGTTCACCCGGGTGCAGCGCGCGAAGGCCTATGCCCGGCTCGGTATCGGGTCGGCGCTGTTCGGCGCCCTCCGCGCCGGCGACCCGATCCCGGCCTACCGACTTTCGGGCGGCTCGAAGCTGCCCGGGTTCGGCACACTGGCCGCGGTCTGGCGGACGGACCTGCCCGCTGCGCTCGAAGCCGAGGCCGACGGCGGGCTCGTCGTCGATCTGCGGTCGGGGGTGTATCAGCAACTCGGAAAGGTGCCCGAGGCCGTCATCGCGACCGTGCTCACCGAAGCCGAGGACGGCTCGCGCAGCGTGGTCAGCCATTTCAACAAGCACCACAAAGGACTACTCGCCCGCGCGCTCGTGGTGACCCGCGCCGAGCCGCACGATATCGACGGCGTTGCCCGGGTGGCGTCGAAGGCAGGTCTGCGGGTCGAACTCGCCGCGGATCACGAGCTGGTCATTCTGACCTGAGGCAGTACGCCCTCAGCGGTCCTGCGCCGCCTCCTGCGCGGCCTGGGCCTGCGCGACCTCCTGGCTGGTGAACCGGATGAACAGCGCAATGAACCCTGCGGCCAGAACACACACCGCGGCGCCGACGAGCGCGAAGGTGTATCCCTCGCCGAGCGCGGCGAGCTGGGCGGCATCCATGTCCGACACCGCGCCATCGGTGCCACCGAGCGAGAGTGTGCGCGACGTCGCCAGCGCCCCGACGACGGCGAGCGCGAGCGGTCCGCTCAACGTCTGCGCGACCTGGGTGATCGCGGTCAACGGACCGATCTCGGTCTCGGGCACGCCGGCTACCGCGCACAGCGGCAGCGGCACGACCGCGACGCCGACACCGAACCCGATGCCGATGATCGGTATGAAGAGGTTGCCGAAGTACGTGGCCGTGCCGTCCAGAGTCGACCCGTACAGCAGGCCGCACACCATGATCACCGCACCGATCAGCACGAGCCAGCGCGGCGCGATCCGCATGACCAACTTCGAGGCGACCGCGGATCCCACCCCGAGACCGACTGCGAACGGTATGAATGCGAGACCCGCGCGCAGCGGGGTATAGCCGAGGATGTCCTGGACGAACAGCGCAACGTAGACGGTCGTGCAGAACAGCGCCGCGCCGGAGAAGCCGATCGCGCCGAATGTCGCCACCCGATCCCGGTTGCGGAACAGGGAGAACGGCAGCAGCGGGTTGCGGGCGGTTCGTTCGACGACCAGGAAGGCGGCGAGCAGCGCGAAGCCGGCGGACAGGGAAGCGATCACGGCCGTCGACCCCCAGCCCAATTCCGGGCCTTCGCTGACACCGAACACGATTGCGGTACAGCCGAGCGTGGCCAGCGCCGCGCCGGACGCGTCGAGCGTGAGGCGACGGCTCGCAGTCTCCTGCAGTGCTCCGACGGCCAGACCGATGATCACTATGCCGATCGGGACGTTGATCAGGAAGATCCAGCGCCACGACACCTGGGTGAGCGCACCGCCGACGATGAGTCCGGTGATCGACCCGACGCCGGTCATCGCCGCATAGATCGCGATCGCCTGGTTGCGCACCGGGCCGGGCGCAAATGTGGTCGCCACCAGCGCCAACGCGGTGGGCGAGGCGATCGCCGCGCCGGTGCCTTGCACCGCCCGCGCCGCCACCAACGTCGCTTCGTTGACGGCGAGTCCGCACATCAGCGACGCCAGCGTGAACAGGCCGACCCCGATGATGAAGACCCGCTTTCGGCCGAACGCGTCGCCGATCCGACCGCCGAGCAGCATCAGCCCGCCGAACGTCAACGCATACGACACCACCACCCAGTTGCGGCCGGCATCGCTGAGCCCGAGATCGCTTTGCAGCGGCGCAAGCGCAAGGTTGGCTACGGTGCCGTCGAGCACCACCATGAGCTGTAGGCCACCGAGGACGACGATGGCCAGGCCCAACGCACTCTTGGTGACCGGGTACTGATTTGTCACCCTGTCGGTCATGGGCGCCAACCTACCGGGGCTTCGCGGCGAACCCGGCGACCGGTCCGATCACGACGATCGCGGGCGGGCGGATGTGTTCGGACCGGACCCGCGCGGCGACCGTGCTCAGATCGGCGCGCACGATGCGCTCGGTGCGCAGGGTGCCTTCCTGAATCACGGTGGCGGGGGTGTCGGCCGGCCGGCCACCGACCATCAGCGCCGCGGCGAACTGTTCGATCCGTTCCACCGCCATCAACAACACGATGGTGCCGCGCAGCCGGGCGAGCGCGTTCCAGTCCACCAGCGACTCGGGATGGCCGGGTGGCAAATGTCCGCTGACCACGACGAACTCGTGGGTGACCCCGCGATGGGTGACCGGGATGCCCGCACTCGACGGCACCGAGATGGCGCTCGTGATGCCCGGGACGACGGTGACCGGCACTCCGGCGGCGACGCACGCTTCGAGCTCTTCGTAGCCGCGGCCGAAGACGTAGGGATCGCCGCCCTTGAGCCGGACGACGAACTTGCCGGCTTTCGCCCCGTCGACCAGCGCGGCGTTGATCGCGTCCTGTGCCATCGCGCGCCCGTACGGGATCTTGGCCGCGTCGATCACCTCGACGTGCGGCGGCAGCTCGGCGAGAAGTTCGGGGGGCGCGAGCCGGTCTGCGACGACGAGATCGGCGCGCGCGAGAAGGCGACGCCCACGGACCGTGATGAGATCGGGATCGCCCGGTCCGCCGCCGACGAGCGCGACTCCGGGCTCGACCGGCGCGGAGGTGTCGGCGACGACACCGGACTGCAGCGCTTCGACGAGCGCGGTCCGCACTGCGGCCGAGCGTCGGTGTTCGCCACCGGCGAGGACCCCGAGCATCAAACCGTCGAAGCGGGCGGTGGCGGGTGTGACGGCGGTGCCGAGCCGGGCGTGGTCGGCGCGCACACAGAAGATTCGGTTCCGCTCGGCTTCGGCGACGACGGCGGCGTTGGTGTCCGGGTCATCGGTGCACGCGATTGCGTACCAGGCTTGCGCAAGGTCGCCGTCGCGGTAGTCGCGCAGCTCGACCCGTATCTGACCGGCTGTGGCCATACCCTCCACCGCGGGGGTCAACTCGGGGCTGATCACCACGATGTCGGCGCCGGAGCCGATCAGCAGCCCGAGGCGACGCTGCGCGACCGAGCCCCCACCGACCACGACGACGCGACGCCCGGCGAGGTCGAGACCAACCAGGTAGCTCGTCTCGTCTGCCGGTTGCCGATCGTGCGTTTTCACGGACCGGAACCTTACGCGAGTGCCGAGGTCCGGTCCTCTGGCCGATCCGAGTTCGGCGACCGCGACGGTGACTCCGCCGACGATGCGTTTCGGCACGACCAGACGCCCACCCCGCCCGGCGAGTACCGCAGCTGCCTCCGCGACGCTCGGCGTGCCGATCGCCGCGGCCGTGCGAGCGGAGGGCGCCACCCCCGGCACGTCGGCCAGTTCGCCGGCTGGGAAGGACACAATCGGCACATCGAGATCCGCCGCGGCGGCGATCAAGCCGGACTCGTCGCCCCTGCTGTCCACGGTGGCCAGACAGCGCAGCGTGCCCCGGTCGACGGTTGCGCCGAGCGCGGCAGCAACCGCGGCCCGGATCGTGGCGGCGTCGGCGCCCCGCCGCATGCCGACACCGACGACGTAGTCAGCCACCGGTTGCCGCGAACCTTTGCGCCGCGCGCACGAACCGGCCGATCGCGGCCGGATTGCCTGCGGGATGGGTGTGCAGGTAGGAGGCATGCACCGGGCCGTGCACGAATCCCTCGCGGGTGGAGTTACCGCCCCACGCGCGCCATCCCCATGCCTGCGCTTCGGCACCGATGTCGCCGACGAGCCGCGTGCGGTGGAATTCGTGACCGGTCACCCGCTCCCCCGCGCTCCACAGCGGCGAATCGGTCAGCGCGACGGCCTCGCGGTAGCCGAGCGTGAGGGTGCGCCCGAATTCGGCGGCGACGTCGAGCACACCGGCCATGGGGTGACCGTCGAGCGTGCGGGCGAGATAGAGCAGCCCCGCGCATTCCGCGTGCACCGGCATGCCTGCCGCCACGCGCTGCGCCAGCGCCGTGCGCAGGCTGCTGTTGGCGGACAGCGCGCCGGCGTGCTCCTCGGGGAACCCGCCGGGCAGAACCAGCGCCGCGGCATTCTCGGGCAGCGGGTCGCACAGCGGATCGAATACCGCGACGTCGGCGCCGGCCGCGTCGAGCAGTTCCCGATGCTCGGCGTAGCCGAACGTGAACGCCGGGCCACCGGCCAGCGCGACAGACACTCGCGACCCCGTGGGCGGTTCACCCAGTTCCGCCGCGGGATCCCACGCCGGCGCCGCCGCCGTTGACCTGGCCGCGTCCACCACCGCGGCGAGGTCGACACTCTCGGCGACCAGCACCGTCATCGCGTCCACGGCCGCCACTGCGGCACGACCGTGCTCGACCGCGGGAATCAGCCCGAGATGGCGTGAGGGCACGGCGAGTTCGTCGAGCCGGGCGACGACCCCGAGGACCGGCAGACCGACCCGGGCGCACGCGGCGCGCAGCACCTCGGCGTGCCGGTCGCTGCCAACCCGGTTGAGGATGACCCCGCCGATCCGGACGGCCGGGTCGTAGGTGGCGAAACCGTGCAGCAGCGCCGCAAGGCTCTGGCTGTGCCCGCGCGCGTCGACGACCAGGATCACCGGCGCGCCGAGCAGCGCGGCCACCTGCGCCGTCGACCCCTCCGCCGATGGGTCCGTGTCGCTGCCGCCGATCTTGCCGTCGAACAGGCCCATCACGCCTTCGACGACCGCGATGTCACATCCCGCGCTGCCGTGCGCGTAGAGCGCCCGGATCCGGTCGTGGCCGACAAGCACCGTGTCGAGGTTGCGCCCGGGCCGCTCGGCCGCGAGCGCGTGGTAGCCGGGGTCGATGTAGTCCGGACCGACTTTGAACGGCGCGACTCGGTGTCCGGCGGCGCGCAGGGCGCCGATGAGTCCGGTGGCGACGGTCGTCTTGCCGCTTCCCGAGGCGGGTGCGGCGATCACGACGGCGGGGACACTCATCGCGCGACGCTCACCATTCGACGCCCCGCTGGCCTTTGCGTCCGGCATCCATCGGGTGCTTGACCTTGGTCATCTCGGTGACCAGGTCCGCGGCATCGATGAGTGCCTTCGGGGCGTCGCGGCCGGTGATCACGACATGCTGGTTGCCGGGCCGGTCGGTCAGCACGCGCACGACCTCGTCGACGTCCACCCAACCCCACTTCAGCGGGTAGGTGAATTCGTCGAGCACGTAGAAGCGGTGGGTTTGCGCAGCCAGCCGCCGCGCGATCTCTCGCCAGCCCTCCGCGGCCGCGGCGGCGTGGTCATCCTCGCTGCCCTGTTTACGGGTCCACGACCAGCCCTCGCCCATCTTGTGCCACTGCACCGCGGCGCCCTCTCCGGTGCGGTCGTGTACCTCGCCGAGCGCGCGGAACGCAGCCTCCTCGCCGACCTTCCATTTCGCGCTCTTCACGAACTGGAACACCCCGACGTCGAAGCCCTGGTTCCATGCGCGCAATGCCATCCCGAACGCGGCGGTCGATTTGCCCTTACCCGGGCCGGTATGCACGGCGAGGATCGGCAGATTTCGGCGCTGACGCGTCGTAAGCCCGTCTGCCGGAATGGATTCGGGCAGCGGAACACCTTTCGGCATGGGTGCGTGGTCCTTTCGTCGACCGCGGGGAACAGTACTGTCAGGCCGCGCGGCCGGAGCGGCGCCGGTGATCGCCGAGGCGAACGGCCCCGGACACCGCATCGGCGGTGATCTCGTCGAGTCGCAGGCAGATCCCGCCGAGATTCCGCGCAAACTCGGCGGCGAGCCCGAGCCGGACCATGCCGCGTTCGCAGTCCACCACGACCGATGTCGCCCCGGTCCCCGCGAGCAGTGCCGCCGCCGTGCGCGCGCGCCCGATCGGATCGGTGCCACCGGTGGCGCGGCCGTCGGTGAGCAGCACCATCATGGCGCGCCGCTGCGGGTCGCGGACCTGCTCGCGGAGCACGACTTCACGGGCGCGCAGCAGTCCCTGGGCCAACGGTGTCTTGCCACCGGTGCGCAGTCCGCTCAGCCGGCGAACCGCGATGTCGACCGACGAGGTCGGCGGCAGCACCAGCTCGGCCTCGGAACCGCGCAGCGTGATCACCGCGACCTTGTCCCGGCGCTGATACGCGTCGCGTAGCAGTGCGACGACTGCCCCGGTCACCGCGGCGAGCCGGTCCCGCGCGGCCATCGACCCGGAGGCATCGACCACGAAGACGACCAGGTTGGCCTCCCGACCCTCCCGCTCGGCACCGCGAACATCGCCGGGCGCCAGCAGGATCCGTCCGTCGGTGCGACCGCGCGACCGCTGATGCCTGGCCGCGGCGTACAGCGTGCCGATCAGGTGCAGGCCCTTGCCGGGCTGTTCGGTGGCACGCGTGGCGCGGCCGTGCCGTGCCTGCGAGCGGGAGCGCCGTCCCGGCGCGCCCTGCCCCACTCCGGGGATCTCCAGCTTGCGCACCGCGCCGGTCGTGCGTGGCGGTGCGGACGGGCGCCCCGGCGCCACACCGCCGCCGGGCCCGCCGTCACCGGGATCGTCGGGGCCTTCGGGATCACCCGATGCACTTTCGGGTTGCGGGGGCTGCGTGTCGTCGTTGCCGTACGGCGGTTCGGCTTCCGGTTCGGCTTGATCATCGAGATGCTGCTGAGCGTCGCGCATCGCGTCGTCGAGCTGTCCCGGGTCGATGCCGGGCTCGTCGAACGGGTCGCGGCGACGCCGATGCGGCAACGCCAGCTCGGCGGCCACCCGGATGTCGTCCTCGGTGACCGTGTCCGCGCCGCGCCAGGCAGCATGCGCGGTCGCGGTTCGTGCGACGACGAGGTCGGCCCGCATGCCGTCCACGTCGAAGGACGCACACAGGGCGGCGATCCGCCGCAATTCGTCGTCGTCGAGGGTCACCGCGTCCACGGCGGCGCGGGCGGTAAGGATTCGTGCCGCCACCGCGGCGTCCGCATCGGCCCACTGCGCAGCGAACGCGGCCGGATCGTGCTCGAAGTCGAGCCGGCGGCGGACTACCTCCATGCGCACGTCCACATCCCGCGAGGCGGTCACGTCGACCGTGAGCCCGAACCGGTCGAGCAGCTGGGGACGCAACTCGCCTTCCTCGGGGTTCATCGTGCCGACGAGCACGAACCGGGACGGGTGCGAATGCGAGACCCCGTCGCGCTCGATGTGCACGCGGCCCATCGCGGCCGCATCGAGCAGCACGTCGACGAGGTGGTCGTGCAGCAGATTGACCTCGTCGACGTAGAGCACGCCGTGATGGGCTGCGGCGAGAAGTCCGGGCTGGAACGCGGTCTCCCCCTCGCGCAGCACCTTCTCCAGGTTCAACGACCCGATGACGCGGTCCTCGGTCGCGCCGACCGGCAATTCCACGAGCCGGGCGCGGCGCTGTCCACCGGCAATCGGCGGCAGCAGTGCCGCGAGCGCCCGGACGACCGTCGACTTCGCTGTGCCCTTCTCGCCGCGCACGAGCACGCCGCCGATGCCGGGGTGCACGGCGCACAGGACCAGCGCAAGGCGCAACCGGTCTTGCCCGACAACCGCGCTGAACGGGAATCCCACATCGCTGTCGGCAACGGGACGGTCGGCTGAAGTCACACGGCAACTCTAGGTGTACCGCTCGGGCCGGCCGGGGCCAGGCGCGTGCTGGGTCAGTTGCCGCCGCGTTGCATCGGCACGTGTGGAATCCCGTCGAGCGGGAACTCGGGGCCGACGGACTTGAAGCCGTGCTTGGCGTACATGTCCACCAAGTAGGTCTGCGCGTTGATCACGCACGGATCGGACCCGACCTCGGCGAGCGCCGCCTGCAGCAGCCGGGTGGTGTGCCCTTCGCCGCGCACGTCCGTGCGGGCGCACAGCCGGCCGATCCGAAAGGTCTTGCCGTCCTGATGTTCCTCGAGCAGCCGGATCGTCGCGATGACCTCACCATCGGATTCCAGCCAGAAGTGTCGGGTCTCCGGTTCGAGGTCACGTCCGTCCAATTCCGGGTACGGGCACTTCTGCTCGACAACGAACACCTCGACGCGAAGCTTGAGCAATTCGTAGAGCGTGCTCGTGCTCAGGTCGTAGGACCAGGACCGGTGGAGGGTAGCCGCCATGGGGCTTTGACTATCACACCGAAGCGGCGCGTGCGAGCCGGCTCGACTGATCCGCCCCGGGAACATCGTCTTTGCGCAGCTGGAGTGCCCGCGACGTCCAGTCCCAGACCTCGTCGAACAGCTTCGTGTTTTCGGCAAGTTCGACGCCGAGCGACGGCACCATTTCCTTGAGCTTGGGCTCCCAGCCCGGGTACTCGCGACCGAAGCACTTCTGCAGCACGTCGATCATCGCGGGGACCGCGGTGGACGCGCCGGGCGAGGCACCGAGCAGGCCGGCCATGCTGCCGTCCTCCGCGGTGATCACGGCGGTGCCGAATTCGAGTACGCCGCCGACGCCCTTGCGCCGGATAACCTGTACGCGCTGACCGGCCGTGATCAGCTCCCAGTCCTTCGCCGCCGCCTTGGGCACGAACTCCGCGAGGGTGTCCACCCGGTCGGCCTGCGACTGCAGCAGCTCGCCGACCAGGTATTTGGTGAGGCCGAGTTCGGTGACGCCGACGCCGAGCAGCGAGCCGAGGTTGTTCGGCTTCACCGACTTGGGCAGATCGGTCAGCTTGCCTTCCTTGAGGAACTTCGGCGTCCAGCCCGCGTACGGGCCGAACAGCAGGCCCGGGCGTCCGTCGATCACTCGGGTGTCGAGGTGCGGTACCGACATCGGCGGCGCGCCGACGGGGGCTTTGCCGTAGACCTTGGCGTGGTGCGCCTCGATGAGGTCGCGGTTGGTGCTGCGCAGGAACTGGCCGCTGACCGGGAAGCCGCCGAACCCCTTGGCTTCCTTGATGCCCGCCTTCTGCAGCAGTGGCAGCGCCCCGCCGCCTGCGCCGACAAAGACGAACCGGGCGGTCACGGTGCGCGTGCGCAGAGTGCGGTTGTTGCGGACCTTGACCTTCCAGCGCCCATCGGACTGCTTGCTGATGTTGCGCACCTCGTACCCGAAGTGCACGGTGCCGCCGGAAGAGGAGAGGTTGTTGATGAATTGCTTGGTCAACGCGCCGAAGTCGATGTCGGTGCCGTCCTGGCTCCAGTTCAGCGCGACCGGGTCGGCGAAGTCGCGGCCCTTGGCCATCAGCGGCAGCCGACGCCCGAACTCGTCGGGATCGTCGATGAACTCCATACCGGCGAACAGCGGGTTGCCGGCCAGCGCGTCGTAGCGGGCCCGGAGGTAGCGCACGTTGTCCGCGCCGTGCACGAAGCTGACATGCGGGATCGGGTTGATGAAGTCCTTGGGGTCGTGCAGCACGCCGGTCTCGACCGCGTGCGCCCAGAACTGCCGCGACACCTGGAACTGCTCGTTCACCGTGACGGCCTTGGTGATGTCGACGGTGCCGTCCGGGCGTGCGGGGGTGTAGTTCAGTTCGCACAGCGCGGAGTGCCCGGTGCCCGCGTTGTTCCACGGGTCACTGCTCTCCGCGGCGGCGGCGTCGAGCCGTTCGAACAGCGTGATCGACCAATCCGGTTGCAACTGCTGCAACATGGTGCCGAGGGTGGCGCTCATGATGCCGGCGCCGATGAGAACGACGTCGGTTGCGCTGTCCGAATCCACGCTGTTCGAGTTCACTGCTGCATGCGACACGGTGAGTCGACTTCCTTGTCTGTGGGTGCGGGTACGTTTTCTACCTGCAGGCACTTGGGGTTGGTTGGGTCCGAGCCGGTCCGCTCCAACCTGCACGTACCCCGATGAAGTCCGGATTACGCGCGACCGTCGGGCACAGGTTACCCGGCATTCACCCAACTCGATTGTGCGCCTCACCCGGGGTCGAAGCTCCCGATAGATTGGGAATGTGACGCATTACGCGCAATCGGACTCGCCGTGGTCGGACTGGCAACCCGACATTCTCGGCGAGGGATACGAGCAGTCCACGCTTCCTCTCGGCACCGATCCGGAGGGCGAGGGCCAAATCTTCGCGACCCTGGTCAGGCACGTCGCCGCAGGTCTCGAACGTCCTGCCGGCGCGGTCCTCTACCTGCACGGATACACCGACTACTTCTTCCAGCGACACCTCGCGGAGCATTTCGCGAAACTCGGTTACGCCTTCTACGCCATCGACCTACGCAAGTGCGGGCGGTCGCAGCGCGCGGGACAGACCCCGCATTATGTGTCCGACCTCACCCTTTACGACGTGGAATTGAATTCCGCACTCGCGAAGGTACGTTCCGACACCGGCACCGACGTCCTGCTCATGGCACATTCCACCGGTGGATTGATTCTGCCGCTGTGGCTCGATCGGCTGCGCCGCGCCGACTCGCTCGACGGTGTCAGCGGTCTGATCCTCAACAGCCCCTGGTTCGACCTGCAGGGCCCGGCATTCGTCCGCAACATCGGCACCACGATCATTCACACGGTCGGCCGGCTGCGTGGACTGTCGGTGCTCCCCGGCCAGGGCATCGATTCCTACGGCACCAGCCTGCACACGAGCGCCGCGGGCGAATGGGACTACGACCTGGACTGGAAACCGCTTGCCGGCTTCCCGGTCCGCTTCGGCTGGCTGCGCGCGATCCGGATCGGCCACCAGCGACTGCACCGCGGGCTCGACATCGGCGTGCCCGCCCTGATCCTGCGCTCGAAGCTGTCGAAGTTCGTCCGCAACTACGGGTCCGAGGTCGACGTCGCCGACGCCGTGCTCGACGTCAAACAGATCCAGCGCTGGTCGGGCTGCCTCGGTGAGCGGACCGCGATCGTGCCGATCGAGAACGCCCGCCACGACGTGTTCCTGTCCGGCGCGCCTGCGCTGGCGAACGCGTTCGACGAACTCGACCGCTGGCTGGATTGGCTGCACGCCCACCGAGACGCGAACGGTGAAAACCTCGCCGGCTGACCGGCAGTGAGCATCTCACCGGCGGACCGGCGGGTGGGTTACCAGGTGCTCGTGCGCAACACGATCTCGGTCGCCAACTGCTGCCCCGCCGCGGTGATCCCAGCGGGGTCCTCGAACGACACGACGCGGAAGTCGGCATAGACGCGTCGGCCGGACAGTTCGGCGGCCTCGCGGTAGACCTGATCGCCCACGATCACCGTGGTCGGCACCTCCACCGGTGGGCAGTCCGCGGCCCGGACCGTGCCGGTCGCGTCCGGGATCGCCGGATGGCCTCGGTCGGTGACGATCAGGCTGACGAACCGGCCGAAGGTGCGCGCCGCGAGCAGCCAGGCCACTTCGGCACCGTCTCCGTTGCCGACGAGGTTCACCCAGGACAGACCGAGCGAATCGAGCACCTCGAGCACGGCGGCCTCGGATGGTGTTGCGCCGGGCGCACCGATCACCACCGTGCGCAGTCCCGACTCGTGTAGTCGAGCGCACACCTCGTCGTAGATCCCCGGATCATCGGATCCCGGCAGTAGCGCCACGACGTGGGCTGATTGCGGTCCACCGACCGCGACGTCGAACGCCCCGTCGGAGGTCTCCACCTGCTTCGACTCCATGAGAGAAAACGCTACCGGCAGAACGGCGGCGTGGCCCGCCCGGAGAGATGCCGCACGCATGACGAACGTCACCGCGGACACAGCGCACTACCAGCCACCGGCGTATCCACTCTCTCGGGTCGGGCCGGCTAGGCACTCCCGACAGTGCAGGTCGGCAGGCCGCGCGGCGCGCCGTGCTCGATCAGATCGCGCACCGCATCCATGTCGAGGTGCTGCTCGACGAGGTCGGCGAGTAGGTCGAGTTGGCCGTCGCGCACGGCGGCGAACGACGTATCGGGGGCGACCATGAAACCCGCACGCCCACTCTGCTCGGCCGCCGAGACGAGGAACGCGCGCCGGAAATCGTCGCATTCGAGCAGGCCGTGCCAATGCGTTCCGGACACCGGCCCGCGACTGCTCCCCTCGGGACTGCCGTCGTCACAACGCAGCAGCGGGGCATCGCCGCTGCCGACGATCCGGCCGTGATGAATCTCGTAGCCCTGCACCGGAATCGGCCCTGCGGTGCCGGCGACTCGGCTGAGCACTTTGGGTGTGGCGAAGCGGATGTCGAGGTCGAGCAGGCCGAGGCCCGGGACGCTGCCGCGGCCCGACTCCACCTCGTCCTCGATACACCGACCGAGCATCTGATAGCCACCGCACACACCGAAGATTGGTCCGCCGCGCCCGGCCCGATCCACGAGCGCGTCCGCAATCCCGGTGCGCCGCAACCATTCCAAATCGGTCACCGTGGATTTACTGCCAGGCAGCACGACGAGGTCCGCGCCGGCGAGCCGGGAGGGCTCGGTCACCCAGCGCACCGACACGCCCGGTTCACAGGCAAGCGCCTCGACATCGGTCGAGTTGGAAATGCGCGGCAGCCGGATCGCGGCGACGGTGAGCCACTCGCTGCCCCGCGGCGCGGCCGGACGACCGACCGGGGCGTCGGCGACGGTGCCGAGTGAGTCCTCGGCGTCGATCCACAACTGTTCGGCGTAGGGCAACACACCGAGCACCGGGCGATGGGTCAGTTCGCGCAGTTGGCGCAGTCCGGGTTCGAGCAGTCCGACGTCGCCGCGGAACTTGTTGATCACGAACGCCGCGATCAGCGCCTGATCCGCGGGTTCGAGGATCGCGAGCGTGCCGAACAGGTGCGCGAGGACACCGCCGCGATCGATATCGCCGACCACCAGCACCGGCAGATCCGCGGCCCGGGCCAGGCCCATGTTCGCGAGGTCGGTCTCGCGCAGGTTGATCTCCGCCGGTGAGCCCGCACCTTCGCAGATCACCACATCGAAATCGGCACGCAGAGCGGCGAGTTCGTCGGCGACCACGGCGCGCAGGGCGGTGCGATGGCGGAAGTAGTCGGCCGCGCCGACGGTGTCGACGGCCTTGCCGCGGACGACGAGCTGAGAGCGCCGGTCGCTGCCCGGCTTGAGCAAGACCGGGTTGAACCGCACGCTCGGTTCGAGTCCGCAGGCGTGCGCCTGCAACGCCTGGGCACGGCCGATCTCCCCGCCGTCGAGGGTGACCACGGAGTTGTTCGACATGTTCTGCGCCTTGAACGGCGCCACCGCGACGCCGCGGCGGGCGAGCAGCCGGCACAGTCCGGCGACCACCACGCTCTTGCCCGCGTCGGAAGTGCAGCCCGCGACGAGCAGCGCGCCCTTCACGCTCGTGTCACGGCAGCGTGAGGATTTCCGCGCCGCTGTCGGTCACGACCAGAGTGTGTTCGAACTGCGCGGTCCACTTGCGATCCTTGGTTACCACCGTCCAACCGTCGTCCCACATCTCGTAGTCGGGAGTGCCGAGGTTGATCATCGGCTCGATGGTGAAGGTCATCCCCGGCTCGATGACGTCGGTGACCGCCGGCTGGTCGTAGTGCAGGATGACCAGTCCGCTGTGGAAGGTCGGGCCGACACCGTGACCGGTGAAGTCACGCACGACGCCGTAACCGAACCGGTTGGCGTAGGCCTCGATCACGCGGCCGATCACGTTCAATTCGCGCCCCGGCCGGACCGCCTTGATCGCCCGCTTGGTCGCTTCCTCGGTGCGCTCGACGAGCAGCCGCACTTCCTCATCGACGTTGCCGGCGAGGAACGTGGCATTGGTGTCGCCGTGCACGCCATGGATGTAGGCGGTGACATCGATATTCACGATGTCACCGTCTTCGATCACGGTGGAGTCCGGAATGCCATGGCAGATCACCTCGTTCAGCGAGGTGCAGCACGACTTCGGGAAGCCCTTGTAGCCCAGCGTCGAGGGGTACGCGCCGTGATCGCACATGTACTCGTGCGCGATCCGGTCGAGCTGGTCGGTCGTCACGCCGGGCGCAACCGCCTTGCCCGCTTCCTGCAGCGCCTGGGCGGCGATCTTGCCGGCGATGCGCATCGCCTCGATCGTCTCGGGCGTCTGCACCCAGGGCTCGTCGCCTTCCTTGGCCGTCTTCTTCCACACGTACTCCGGCCGCTCGATGGATCGAGGGACGTCGAGGGTGGGCGAAACCTCCCCGGGGCGGAGCGCGGTACGTGTCGGCATGGCTTCGAGGGTAATACCAGGCCCGACGCGCCGAGAACTCGTCCGCACTGTTCTCGTTTGCACTGTTCTCGTTTGCCGTGATCACGAGCAAATGGCCCGTCTGGACGGCGTGTCGGGGGCCATTTGTTCGGTCTCGCGAGCACGTACCTACGACCTGCACGAAACCGGCAACACTGCGGCAACCGCGTGCGTAGCGTGAACCCGAATCCAAGAGCCGCGCCGGGAGCACAGCTATGACCGCACGCCCAGTTCTGATCGCCCTCTGCGCAGTGCTCGCCGCCGGGCTGGTGGCCTGCTCGAACGACGAGTCGTCGAGCGATACCACTACGACGTCGAGTGCATTGCTGGTCCCGGGCCCCGGCCCCGGGGCCAACCCCGCCGCGATTCCCGGGGTACCGACCGACGACGGGCGGGTGAACGCCGCGATCGACCGCGTCGACGGGCTCGCACAGGAGGCGATGGACCGCACCGGCATTCCCGGTATGGCGGTGGCCGTCGTGCACAACGGCGAGGTCGTGTTCTCCCGCGGCTACGGCGTTCGCGACACCGGTAAACCGGACAGGGTCGACACCGACACGGCCTTCCAGCTCGCGTCGGTGTCCAAACCGATCGGCGCCTCCGTCATTGCCAAGGAGATCGGCGACGGCACCGTGACGTGGGATACGCCGCTGGTCGCGCACCTGCCATCGTTCGCGCTCGCCGATCCGTATGTCACCGCCAACGTCACCATCGCCGACATGTACGCACACCGCTCCGGCCTGCCGGACCATGCCGCCGACCAACTCGAGGACATCGGCTACGACCGGCAGCAGGTCCTCGACCGGCTGCGCTACCTGCCACTGGACCCGTTCCGCGCCCAAGGCCAGTACACCAACTTCGGGCTGACCGCGGCCGCGGAGTCGGTCGCCGCGGCCGCCGGAACCGACTGGGCGACGTTGTCGGAGGAGAGCCTCTACCGCCCGCTCGGGATGGCGCACACCAGTTCACGATTCGCCGATTTCGAGGCCGAGCCCAACCACGCCGTCGGTCATGTTCTGGTGGACGGCAAGTACGAAGCCAAGTATGTCCGCGAGCCGGATGCGCAAGCCCCCGCCGGCGGGGTGAGCGCGTCGGTGACCGACGTCGCGACCTGGCTGGCCATGGTGATGCGCGGCGGCACCACCGCCGACGGGACACGCGTGGTGGACGAGGATGCGTTGGCCGCCTCGCTGGCCCCGGCGATGCGGGCGGGCGCCGGACCGACCCAGACCGATGCCCGCGACTCCTTCTTCGGGTACGGCTGGGAGATCGGCGACGATTCGTCGGGTCGTGTTCGGCTCACCCACTCCGGTGCGTTCTATCAGGGCGCGGGTACCACCATCATGGCGATTCCCAACCTGGACCTCGGCATCGTGGTGCTGACCAACGCCAGCGGCAACGGCACCGCGGAGGCGCTGCGCAACGATTTCGCCGACCTCGCGATCTTCGGTGCGGTACAAGCGGATTGGGCCGCCGGGTACGAAAAGCTATTAACGGCCACCGTGTCCGCGCCGGTCGGGGAATTGGTCGGCGAGCAGCCGCCGGCCAATCCCGCACCCGCAGCATCGAATTCCGCATACATGGGTACCTACGCCAACGACTACGTCGGCCCGGCCACCGTGTCCGAGAACGGTGGGCAACTGATCCTCACCATCGGGCCGAAGCACATGCAGTTCCCACTGACACATTGGGACGGCTCGGTATTCACCATGATCCCGAGCGGTGAGAATGCTCCGGACGGGAGCATCGCCAAGGTCACCTTCGAGATGAACGGTGACACGGCGTCGGCGGTCGAGCTCGAGCACTTCGACGAGGACGGGATGGGCACGCTCGGCCGCCAGCCCTAGCGACAGTCAGCCCCGCAACGATCAGCCCTCGCCCTGGCGCAACCGGAACCGCTGCACCTTGCCGCTCGGCGTCTTCGGCAACTCCTCGACGAAGTGCACCTGCCGCGGGTACGCGTGCGCGGCGAACTTCTTCTTCACCAGCGATTGCAGTTCGGCGATCAGCGCGTCGTCACCCGAGACTCCCTCGCGCAAGACGACGAACGCTTCGAGCACCTCGCCGCGCAACTGATCCGGCATACCGACCACCGCGGCTTCGGCCACTGCTTCGTGCATCACCAGCACGCTTTCCACATCGAACGGCCCGATGCGGTAGCCGGCCATGATGATGACGTCGTCGTCGCGTGCGGAGAAGAAGTAGAAACCGTCCTCGCTCACGGACCCGGCGTCACCGGTGAGGTACCAACGGCCGTCGTCGGTGTAGCGGGATGCGGTCTTCTCCGGTGCGTCGACGTAGCCGTGGAACCAGAGCAGCGGGCTCGCCGTCGTGTCTATGGCGACCCGGCCCAACGTGCCCGGCTCGGCAACGTCGTCGCTCTGCTCGGACAGCACCGCGCAGGTCCAGCCCGGCAGCGGCTTGCCCATCGACCCGGGCGGCACCCCTGTGACATTTCCCGTCGCTGCGCTCGCCCCGGGCTGCAGCGCATCGTGCCAGGCGTTGACGATGAACATGCCGTGCTCGGTCTGCCCGTAGTGATCGCGCACCGCGACACCGAGCGTCGCGTCGGACCAGCTCACCACGTCGGGGGTCAACGGTTCGCCGGCCGAGGACGCGCGCCGCAGCCGGATGCCCTCGGGCGGGGCCGTCGAGTCCGCGGACAGGCTGCGGTACACCGTCGGCGCCGCGGCGAAGTTGGTGACGCCGAAGCGCTCGATGAGTTGCCAGGTCAGCGGGGCGGAGAAGCCGGCGTGCAGCAGGATCGTCCGCACCCCGGCCGCGAGCGGCGCGATGATCGCGTAGTAGAGGCCGTACGCCCAGCCCGGATCCGCGGCGTTCCAGAACACGTCGTCGGCGCGGACGTCGAGACCGAACTCCAGGTAGGCGTGGAACGACGCGAGCGCCTTCGCCGGAACCGGCACGCCCTTGGGGGTTCCGGTGGTCCCGCTGGTGAACAGCTGCACGATGGGCGCCTCGGCACCGACTGCGACAGCGCGGGCCCGCTCGTCGGCGGGATCGGCGCCCGCGAGCAGATCGGCGAACTGCAGCTGCGTGGTACCGCCGACGCCCACCGTGATCCAGCCCGGGTTATCCGGAACATCTTCGCCCGCAGCAAGTTTGGAAATCTGGTCGGCGTCGACGACGACAACCTTGGTCGCGCTGGCGGTGAGCCGGAACGCGATCGCCGGTGGCGCGAACGCGGTGAACAGTGGCACGTGCACCGCACCCCGCCGCCAGATGCCGAGCACCGCGATGATGAGTTCTGCGGACTTGCCCATCAATGTGGCGACTCGGTCCCCCGGCTCGACGCCGAGTTCGGCGAGCGCGACCGCGAACCGCTCGGACTGCTCGCGCAGTTGTCCGTAGGTCAGGTCGGTGGCGGACAGGTCCGACTCGACGATCGTGGCGGCGATCGCGTCCTGCGGGTGTCCGTCGCACAGCAGTTCGGCGACACACGCCTGCGGCGTCGCATAGCGATCGAGTAGTTCGCGCACGCGGGTCTGCGGGTCTGTCGGCATCTCTATCACTCCTCGTCGGGTGCCCTGCCGAACTAGGATCCCCGTCACACTCGACCCCGCGCTACCCCCGAACAGGGGTGCGGCTCAATTGCCCAGGAACGCGTTCAGCGCGGGCGCCACGTCCCGGTAATCGCGGATCGTCCGGATCCGCCCGCGCCCCGCCCGCGCGAGGTCGCGGCCCAGTTCGGTGTCGTGTTCCCCCGACACATCGAGTAGGACGTCGAGGCGCGGTAGCCGCGCCGCGAGCAGCCGCGGATCGGGTCCGGCGTTGTGCACGCAGTCCGACAGCAGGAGCACCCGCGACTGGGTCGGCGACACTCCGGCGAGCTGACGCCGCGCGAGGTCGAGCCCGAAACCGACGTTCGTCAGCCCCTGGGCCGGGATGCGCAGCAGCAGGTCGAGCACTGTTGCAGGCTCGACGGTCTCGTCCAACCCGACGAGTACGGCGGCGTCGGACCAGAACGCGACGGTGCCGAGCCGGTCGCGAGCGAGTTCGGCAGCCAGCGCACCCACGGTCGCTGCGGCTGTGCGGACCCGTTCGCCCTTCATCGACCCGGAAACATCGACGACCAGAACGACGGAGCGCCGCCGCTTCAGCCGCTCGCGGACCACGATGTCCTCGTCCTCGGGCAGCGGATTCTCGGCGAGCACCTCGATGGTCCGATCGAGATCGACATCGTCGGAACCACCACGCCAGCGCAGGCTCGCGAGATCCCCGACCCCACGGCGCGGTCGCACGTCGCGGCGCGGCCGCGCTACCGAGAGTCGACGGGCGATGCGTTGGGCGAGCAGCCTGGTCTGCGGGTCCGCAGTGGTCCCACCCTCCTGATCGAGCGGGATTTGTTCGCCCTGCTCGTCGGTCTCCGCGGCGTTCGTGCCCTTCTGCGTGGCATCGGGCGTCCGTGATCGTGACCGGCTGCCACGCAACACCGTGCCGGCACCGCTACCGGACACCGAGAACGCGGTCGGCTCCTCGGTGAGCTGCTTCGGCTTGCGGCGCAGGGGAGCCATGCCGCGGACGCCGCTGCGAGCGCGCCGCTGCACCGGCGAATCCGCGGCGACCGGTCTTCAACCCGGCTCGGCCGCTGCGGGTTCGAGTAGGAAGTGATCCTGCCAGATCTCGTGGAGGACCGATTCCGGTGTCGCGTCGACGGTCTCATCGAGGTGGATGCGGCCCGACAGTGCCACGTGCATCGCATCGAGCACGATCGAGGTGTAGGACTCCGGCAGCCCTCGCGGCGGCGAGACCGAATCTGCTTGCGGCAGTACGACATCGCGGATCGCCGCGAGCTGATTGATCAGCAGCACCAGGTCGATCGCGCCGCGGACACTCGATCCCTGCCAGATGTCCTCGCGTTCCCGGGTGGCGCGGGTGAGCGCCACCGCGTCGGCGATCGCACGGTCGGAATCGATACCGGTGCGGCGGACGACGATGGCTCGCTCGGCCGCATCGTCCTGATACCCGATAGCGATGCGGCAGAGGCGGTCGTACACCGAGGTGGACAGTCGGGTGGTGCCGACGTTGTCGTAGGGATTCATCGACGCGACGACCCGGAACGTCGGGCGCGCGGCGACGATGCCGACGCGGGGCACGGCAATCCGACGCTCGGCCATCGCGGTGAGCAGTGTGTTGACGGTGTCCTCGGGTGTGCGGTTGAACTCCTCGACGTAGAGAAACCCGCCGGAGCGCATCGCCTCGATCAGAGGCCCCGCCACGAAATTGTCCGGTGAGTAGTCCTCACGCAGCACCCGGGCCGGGTTGTGGTGCCCGATCAACCGGCTCGGGGTGAGGTCGGCGTTTCCCTCGACGAACTGCAGCGGGATGCCCCACGCGTCGGTGATGGCATGCAGCAGTGTGGTTTTGGAGGTTCCCGGCGGCCCTTCGAGCAGCACATCCCGGCCGGCCGCGACCGCGGCAAGCAGCATGTCGAGTTCGTGCTCGCGGCCGACCACCGCGGCGGCAACCCGATCCCGCATCTCGCGCACCGTCGTCGAACTCTCGCCACTCGCGCGCACCGCACCGTCGCCCGCCGCAGCGTCCGCGACGGCGGCAAGATTGTCATTACGTGTCACTTGATCACGGCTCCCGCGTCGATGGGCAATTGCACGCCGGTGACGTACCGGGCGGCGTCGCTGACCAGCCAGAGAATGGCGTTGCTGACGTCGTCGGGCTCCACCCACTTGACCGGCAGCACATTGGACGCCTTGAACCCCACAACGACGTCCTCGACGGTGGCGGTGCCGGCCGGCAGATCGGGCCGGAACATGTCGTAGGTGTGCTGGTTGTGGATCATGTCGGTGTTGACGCTCGTCGGGTTCACCGCGTTGACCCGGATGTTGAACGGCGCGAGTTCGAGGGCCAGCGTCTTGAGGAACCCGCCCAGCCCGTGCTTGGCGGCGGCATAGTGCGCGAGGTTGGGCACGGCTTTGAGTCCGGCGGCCGAACTCGTCAGCACGATCGCTCCGCCGTGTTCGTTCTTCTTCAGGTGCCCAATCGTGGCGCGGACCGTCCGGAAGGCGCCGGACAGGTTGACCTCGATCATGTCGTCCCACATCTCGTCGGTCATGTCCGCGACCGTGCCGAAAGTGGCGATGCCGGCGTTGGCGCACACGATGTCGAGGCGGCCCAATCGGGCGACGCCGTCGTCTACGGCCGCCCGCATCCCGGCGGAGTCGCGGACGTCGACCTCGTGCGCCACGATCCGGCGATCGAGGGCCTCGACCTGTCGCACGGTTTCGGCGAGATCGTCGGGGCCCGCGAGCGGGTAGCCCACCGAATCGATCTGCTTGCAGATGTCGGTCGCAATGATGTCGGCACCTTCGGCCGCCAATCTGATTGCGTGACTTCGGCCCTGCCCCCGCGCCGCACCGGTGATGAAGGCGACCTTGCCGTCGAGCTGACCCATCCGTCGGACTCCCTGTCGATCATCGTGTCGCGCCTGGTGTGACACGCGTCTCAAGTTATGTCATCGAGTGCCATAACGAAAGCGCCCGATCGCCGCAGCCGGATCGTCTACCATGTGTCGCACCTCCCCGCGAAAGATGTTCGCCCTGCTCATGAGTACTTCCGGTACAGATTTGCTTCGTCCGCGTGATGGCGACGCGCTGCGCGCGGAACTGCGGAGGTTGGCCGGGGCCGGCGCCGCACCCATCCTCTTCGGCGGCGAGGTGCACGCGAGTGACATGCTGCTGCTCTCCGAGTTCTTCGGCACCCGCACCAGCGGCCTGCGCGGACTTCTCGTCGCACCCGATTCGGGCCTCGGCGGCACTGCGGTCACATCGCGGCGCCCGTTCGCGGTCAGCGACTACGCGGGCGCGCGGTCGATCACCCACCACTACGACGGACCGGTCAACGGCGAAGGGATCCGTGCGGTCCTCGCGGTTCCGGTGGTGGTGGGCGGCGCGCCACGGGCAGTGCTCTATGCCGCCGACCGGGCCGCGGGCCCGATCGGCGATCGGGCGGCCGACCAGATGATGCAGGCCGGCAGGCGCCTGGCCACCGAGATCACGATCCGCGACGAGGTGGACCGTCGGCTCCGGATGCGCACCGCGCACGAGACGCGGGGTGGCGCGCTGCCGGGGACCGAGCAACTCCGCGCGATCCACACCGAGCTGCGTGCGCTCGCCGCCGACCTCCCCGAGACCGAGCGTGCCCGGTTGCAGAAACTCACCGCCCGCCTGGCCGCGGTGGCGTCGGGGGAAACCGCGTCCACCGATTCAGCCGACGCCACCCTGTCCCCGCGCGAAATCGACGTACTGGCCCAGGTCGCGCTCGGCGCCACCAACGCCGAGGCCGCGACGCGGCTCTCGGTGCGCGCGGAAACCGTGAAGAGCTATCTGCGGTCGGCGATGAGCAAACTCGGCGCGCACTCGCGCCACGAAGCGGTGGTACTCGCGCGGCGGGCCGGGCTGCTGCCGTAGTCGGCTACCGACGACCAGTACTTTCAGCTCGCCGCGCCCGAAATATTCACCATCCACGGCACCCCGAACTTGTCGGTGCACTGACCGAACTCGTCGCCCCACATCTGCTTCTCCAGAGGCACCGTCACGGTCCCGCCCTGGGACAGCTTCGCCCAGTAGCCGCGCAGCAGCTCCGCGTCGTCTCCGCTGAGGCTGACCGTGATGTTGTTACCCGGGTCGTAGGGCATCTCTTCCGGAGTGTCCGCACCCATGATCGTGAATCCCGCGTCGGTCTCCAGCTGGGAATGCATGATCAGGTTCGCCAGCGGTCCCTCGCCGCCGCCGAACTCGCCGAACGTATTGACCGCCAGCTCGCCGCCGAACACGCTCTGATAGAACTCCATCGCCTGCCGGGCGGTGTCGCGGAAGCTGATGTAGGGGTTGAGTCGCGATGCCATGCCTGCTCCTTGGGGTTGCCGAGCACCGTCGAGTCCGAGCCTAAGCGCTCCCGGCCCGTGCGACGCCAGTCTCGACCGAGTCGTAATCCGGCCCGCTACCCGCGGCTCGCGCGCCGGTAACCGATCGCTGCAGGCACCGCGAACACCACCATCAGACCGAGCGACCAGAGCGTGACCGCGATCAGCGGTTCGGCCACCGGACCGCCGAGCGAGAGCCCGCGCATCGCGTCGATCGCATACGACATCGGCTGATGCTCGACGATCGGCTGCACCCACTCCGGGTAGGCCTCGAGCGGGACGAACCCGGTGGAAAAGAACATCATCAGCGAGCTGCCGAGCGAGATCGACTCCACCAGAGCTTGTTTCGTCGACCACACCGCGACCGCGGTCACCATGGTGGCGAACGCGAGCCCGAACAGCACCGGCACGCCGAGCAGCGCGAGTGCGGCGAACGGTCCCTGCTCGAACCGGAAGCCGAGCGCGACCCCGACGATCAAGATGACGATCGTGGTGATCACGATGCGCACCGCTTCGGCCGCGATCCGGGATAGCAACCCCGACGCGCGATGCACGGGCAGCACCCAGAACCTGGCGAGCAGTCCGCCGTTGCGCTCACGGCCGAGCGTCACCGCTCCGGCGACCGCCCCCGACATCACACCGACCAGCGCGGTCATCGGCACCGAGCCGTACAGCGCGTCATAACCGGAGAACGAGGTGATCTGCCGCCCGAGCACGGTGTTGAGCATGATCAGCAGCAACGCCGGGAACAGCAGCGACTGCACCATCGTCATCGGGTCGCGCGACCAGCGCACCAGCAGCCGACGGGTCTGGATCGCGGTGTGCGCGGGCAGCGTCCGAACCGACCGCTCGCCGCCGCCGCGGCTCGGCCGGGGAAACGGGTCGGTGAGCGGCGCGGCGGGGGCCTGCACCATTTCCAACGTCGGCATCAGGGCCTCCTGGCTGTCATGTAGACGGCGAGCGGAGCGGACAGCACGATGAGGCCGAGTGCCCAGGCGAGCGGCGGGCCCATGACCGACCACGAGACCGTGCCCGCATTTGCCGTCGAGTCACCGGCGAGCGCCCGTAGCCCATAGGTGAACTGCGAAATCGGTTGATTGCGAACGAATCCCTGCACCCAGGACGGAAACTGATCGGCCGGTGCGAAGCCGACCGAGAGCATGCCGAGGATGAGCTGCGGCAGCATCAACGACTGTGTCGTCGCCTCGGGATTGCGTGACCAGGTGCCGAGCACGTCGCCGAACAGGCACAGCCCGAGCCCGATCGCGAGCGAAAGCGCCACAAATCCGACGGTGTGCAGCGTCGGGCCGTAGAACCGGAATCCGATGAGGTATCCGCACACCAGCGCAGCGGCGAACGAGATGGTGCACCGGAGCATGTTGGCCGACATCCGCGCGGCGAATGGCACGGCGGCCGGCATGGGCAGCGAGCCGAACCGCCGGTTGATCCCCTCGACCGAGTCGGTCGCCGCACGGAACGCGGAACTGATCGCGGCGAACGAGAGCGCCTGCAGCACGATCATCGGCATGAGGAACTGCGCATAGCTACTCAGCCCGTGCCCGAAGACCGTCATCACCAGGTTCAGCGGAATGTAGAAGCCGACGGTGAACACCGCGGGGGCGAGCAACGAGGTGAGGATCTCGCCGTTGCGCAGGGTTGGCGAGAGCAGTCGGCGGGTGAGCACCCACCATTGCGCAACCGCGGCCGGCTTGGGCCGCACCGCGGCGGTCCGCATGCCGGCGTCCAGCACGGCCGCGGTCATGAGGCGACCGCCTGTCGTTGGGGCTCGGCGTCGGCGGCCGGATCGGAGATGTGTCCGGTCAAGGACAGGAATACATCGTCGAGCGACGGTCGGCGCAAAGCGATGTCGACGAGTTCGATACCGGCAAAGTCGAGTCGGCGCAGCGCCTCGGCCAGCGTCTTCGCCCCGTCGGGCGCGGGCACGGCGATCCGGTCCGCTCCCGCGATCGAGGCGCGGTCGAACCCGCGTGACAGCAGCGGCCCGAGCGCCGTCACGACGTCGGGTAGCCGCTTGAGATCCAACGGCACAACCTCGCAATAGCTTCCGCCGGTACGCGCCTTCAGTTCGTCGGCCGTGCCTTCGGCGATCACCTTGCCGTGGTCGATGACGATGATCCGGTCGCTCAACGCGTCGGCCTCCTCGAGGTACTGCGTAGTGAGCAGCGTGGTGATGCCCATCCCCTGCAGGTTCGCGACGAGATCCCACACGCCCTGTCTGCTGCGCGGATCGAGGCCGGTGGTCGGTTCGTCGAGAAACACCACCTCGGGGCGCACGACCAGCCCGCAGGCAATGTCGATGCGTCGGCGCATACCGCCCGAGTAGGTCGACACCCTGCGACCGGCGGCATGCTCGAGGTCGAACTCGGCGATGAGTTCGCCGGCCCGCGCCTTCGCCGCGCGCTTGCGCAACCCCATCAGGCGGCCGAACATCACCAGGTTCTCCTCGCCGGTCAACGCCTCGTCCAGCGCGGCGTACTGGCCGGTGAGCATGATCGACGCCCGCACGCCGGGCGCGTCGGCCACGACGTCGTGCCCGGCCACCGTCGCGTGTCCCGAGTCGGGGCGGACGAGCGTGGACAGGATGTTGACCATGGTCGTCTTGCCCGCCCCGTTGGGGCCGAGGATGCCGAGCACCTCACCGGGTTCGGCGTCGAAAGTGACCCCGCGCAGCGCCGCGGTGGCGCCGAAGGACTTGTGCACATCCTCGACCCGGACGGCGTAGTTGTTGTCGGTCATGTGTGTTTCGCTCCGCTCATGAGGGTGGGAATGTCAGGAGGCACGGGCGACCGGGGCAAATCCCGGAGCCGGCATGTCGAGGTGCTGTTGCACGCGCTGCGCGATGGCGCGCAATGGTTCCGGGCCGGCCATGCCGTCGTGCGTGGCATCGATCGGGTACTTCGACACGGTGCCCGCGATGTACGGTCGCCAACTGTCTGCGCCGCCACCCGGTTCTGCGCTGCCCTGTGTCGCGCTGAAGAAGACCAGGTCGCCGTCGAACCAACCGGGCTCGAAGCCCGCGATCATCCGCAGCGCCGCGTTGTACGAGGAGGTCAGCCGCTCGATGTGTTCGGCCTCGAAGTGCACCGCCCCGCCGAGGCTTTCGGTCACCGCTCGCGCCGCACCGGCCGCGTCGGCGGCGCCGACGGCGTCGATACCGAGCACCGGGCCGAATTCGCGCACGAATTCGACTGGGGTGAGCGGTGTTCCCGGATCGAGCTCGCGCGAGGCCAGGTCGGGGTCCATCATGGCGAGCAGTTCGACCTCCGCGCCGAGCGCGCGCAGTTGCACCGCGATCTCGTGGGCGACGAAACCGCCGAACGACCAGCCGAGCAGCTGGTATGGCCCGTACGGCTCGATGACCCGGATCTGCTCGACGTAGAGCTGCGCGAACTCGACGATCGACGCCGGTGCCCCGGCGCCGGTCAGCTCCGGGGACTGCAGCCCGTAGATCGGCCGACGCGGGTCGATGCTCTGTGCGAGCCCGGCGTATCCCCACGCGAGCCCGGAGGCCGGGTGGACGCAGAACAGCGGTGCCAGCTCGCCTTCGGGGCGGATCGGCAGCACCACACCGAGAATCTCGTCGGCGGAGCGCATCGCGGCGCCGGCGGCGCCGATCCGTTCGGCCAGGCCCGCGACGGTCGATTGTGCGAACAGTGCCATGACGGCCACCTCGACCCCGAGTTCGGCGCGCAGCCGGGAGACCGCCTGGGTCGCGATGAGCGAGTTCCCGCCGAGGGCGAAGAAGTCGTCGTCGAGGCCCACCCTGTCGACACCGAGGATGTCGGCGAACACCGCGGCCACCGCGCGTTCGACAGCTGTTGCGGGCTCCCGAAATTCGGCGGCGGTGAACTCGGGCGCGGGCAGCGCAGTGCGATCCAGCTTGCCGTTCACGTTGAGCGGCAATTCGTCCAGCACGACGAACGCGGTGGGCACCATGTACGAAGGCAGCGCCGCGCCGAGCCGCCGCGACAGGTCGTCGGTATTCACTCCGGCGTCGCGCTCGGCGACGACGTAGGCCACGAGTTGCGCGCCGAGTCGCTCGTCTTCGCGGGTGATCACCGCACCCGCAGCCACGTCGTCCTGGGCCAGCAGCGCGGTCTCCACCTCGCCGAGTTCGATCCGGAAGCCGCGCACCTTGACCTGGAAATCGGTGCGCCCGATGTAGTCCAGGTCGCCGGTAGCGCCCCACGCGACCAGATCGCCGGTGCGGTACATCCGCCCACCGGCGGGGTCGAACGGGTTGGCGACGAAACGGTCGGCGGTGATACCGGGCCGGTCGAAGTACCCGCGTGCCAGCTGGTTGCCGGCCAGATACAGCTCGCCCAGCACGCCGGTGGGGACCGGCTGCAGCCGCGCATCGAGGACGTAGACCTTGCTGTTCCACTCGGGAGTGCCGATCGGCACCGAGGTCTCGTCCGCGTCGGTGGACTCGTAGGCGGTAATCGAGACCGCCGCCTCGGTCGGCCCGTAGGTGTTGTGCAGACGGGCGTCGTTGTGCCGCCGGAACCGCGCCGCGGCCGCGGCCGGCAGTGTCTCGCCGATCACGAGCACGTGCCGCAGCGACGCGCTCAGCGCACCGTCCGCGTCGACCAGCATCGCCTGCAATGTGGCGGGCACGAGATGCAGCTGGGTGACGGCCTCGTCGGCGACGAGAGCGTTGAGGTAGGCGGCATCGCGATCGCCGCCGGAGCGCGCGAGGACCGTCCGCCCACCGCTGACCAGCCCCGACCAGTACTCCCAGACCGAGACGTCGAAGGTCATCGGCGTCTTGGCCAAGACCGTGTCGTCGGCTCCCATCTCGTAGGCGGCCACCTTCCATGCCAGCTGATTGACGATCGCGTCGTGGGTGATCGCGACGCCCTTGGGGCGCCCGGTCGACCCCGACGTGAAGATCACGTAGGCCGTGTTGCCCGGGTTCAACGCCGCCCGGCGGTCCGCATCGGTGAGCGGGGTCGCGGCGTAATCCGCGGTATCGAGGGCGTCGATCTCGACGGTGCGGTGCCCGGCCGGCAGCCGGTCCCGCTCGGTCAGGGTCGTGAGGACGCACACCGGCTGTGCCATTTCGAGCACGTACGCGCTGCGTTCGATCGGATGGTCCAGGTCGATGGGCAGGTACGCCCCGCCCGCCTTGCACACCGCGAGCATCGCGACGACCTGCTCGACGCAGCGGCCGAGACCGAGGGCGACGACCGACTCCGGACCGACGCCGAGGCCGACGAGGTAGCGGGCGAATCGGTTGACGCGAGCGTCGAGTTCGGCGTAGGTCAAGTGCTCGCCGGAGAACGTGAGCGCCGTACCGGCCGGTGTGCGCGCCACCTGCGCATCGACCAGATCCGCAAGCGTGCCGGACGGAACCGCCGCTGCGGTGGCGTTCCAGTCGTTCAGGATGCGGTTGTGTTCGGCCGGGCCGAGGAGGGCGAGATCGCCTACCGGCCGGGCGGGGTCGGCGACGATGCCGTGCAGCACGCGGGCGAATCGTTCACCGATCCCCTGCACGGTGTCGGGGTCGAAAATGTCGGCGGCATAGGTGAAGTGGCCCTCGATGCCGGTGGCCGCGCCAGCGGCGTCACGCCCGTCGACGACGACGAGGTGCAGGTCGAATTGCGAGATTCCGGCGTCGACGTCCACCTGGGACACCCGCAGGCCGGGCAGTTCGAACTCGGTCGGCGAAAGGTTCTCGAAGGAGAAACCGACCTGGAACAGCGGATGCCAGGCGGTGGTCCGGACCGGGTCGAGCACCTCGACGAGCCGTTCGAAGGGGACGTCCGCGTGTGCCAGTGCCCGCAGGTCGCGCTCCCTGGTGTCGGCGAGCAGGTCGGTGAACGCCGCCGAGGGGTCGACCGCGCTGCGGAAGACCATCGTGTTGACGAACATCCCGATCAACTCGTCGAGCATGCGGTCCCCGCGACCGGCCACCGGGCTGCCGATCGCGATGTCGGTGGAGCCGGACAGGCGTGCGAGCAGCACCGCGAACGCGCTGTGCAGGACCATGAACAGCGACGCATCGTGCGCGCGGGCCAGTTCGTCGAGCGCGGCGTGGGTGGCCGGGTCGAGTTCGAACGCCACCCGTCCGCCGCGGTAGGTCTGCAGCGCCGGGCGCGGACGATCCGCGGGCAGCACCAACTGGTCGGGCAGTCCGGCGAGCGCGTCGGCCCAATAGCCGACCTGCTGCGCAGCAAGCGACTCCGAGTCGGCCTCGTCACCGAGCAAATCACGTTGCCACAGCGCGAAATCGGCGTACTGAACGTCGAGCGGCTGCCACTGCGGCGCCTCGCCGCACAGCCGCGCGGTGTAGGCCAGCATCACGTCGCGGGCCAGCGGCGCGAACGACCAACCGTCGCCGGCGATGTGGTGCAGCACCATCACCAGGACATGCTCGTCGGGCGCAAGTTCGAGCAGCGCGCCGCGCAGCGGGACCGCGGTAGTGACGTCGAAAGGCTCGGCCGCGAGTTGCAGTATTCGTTGCGCCACAACACTTTCGGAAACCCGCTCGACCACCAACTGCGGTATCGCCCGGGTGGCAGGCAGGATCACCTGTACCGCACCGTCGGCCGTCTCCGGATAGACGGTGCGCAGCACCTCGTGGCGGTCGATCACGTCGGCGACGGCGGCGTGCAGTGCGGCGATATCCAGTTCGCCGGTCAGCCGGATCGCCATCGGCATGTTGTAGGCCGCAGAGTCGCGGTCGAACCTGTTCAGGAACCACATCCGCTGCTGTGCCGGGGACAGCGGCACGTGCTGCGGCCGGTCGTAGGGCCGCAACAGCGGGCGCACCGGCCCGTCGTCCGCGCCGTCGATTCGGGTGGCGAGTTGCGCCGCGGTCGGCGCGTCGAACAGATCGCGCAGGGCGACGGTGCCGTCGATGGAGGCGTTGATCCGGGCCACGGCCCTGGTGGCGAGCAACGAGTTGCCGCCGAGGTCGAAGAACGACTCGTCGACCCCGACCTGCTCGACGCCGAGCAGTTCGCCGAATACGCGGGTGAGCGTCTGCTCGGCCGGCGTGCGCGGCGCGAGGTAGGTACTGCTCGGACGTGTCCGCAGGTCGGGCATCGGCAGCGCCTTGCGGTCGAGTTTGCCGACCGGGGTCAGCGGAATCTCCGCCAGTGCCACGACGACGGCCGGGACCATGTAGCCGGGCAAAACCGCGGCCACGCGTTCGCGCAACCGTTCGGTGTCGAGCGCGGCACCGGCCATCGGCAGCACGTAGGACACCAGCACGGTCGACCCGGACGGTCCCGGCTGCCCGATCGTGGCGACGTAGTCCACCGCGTCGTCGGCGACGAGCACCGCGTCGATCTCACCGAGCTCGATCCGCAGGCCGCGAATCTTCACCTGGAAATCGCTGCGGCCCAGGTACTCCAGCTCTTCGCCGCCGTTGACGGAGACGATGTCACCGGTGCGATACATCCGCTCGCCCGGCGCACCATGGGGATTGGCGACGAACCGGCCGGCGGTGAGCCCGAATCGATCGAAGTACCCGCGGGCCAGCGCCGGGCCGGTGAGGTACAGCTCGCCGGCGGTGCCGGCCGGAACCGGACGCAGCCAGTCGTCGAGCACCAGCACCGCGGCGCCGCGAATGGGCGACCCGATGGTGATCGGCGCCTCGGATGTCATGGCGGTGCCGCCGGTCGCCCAGACACTGAACTCGGTGGGACCGTACAGGTTGAGCATGGTCCGGCCCGGCGCCCAGCGGGCCACCAGGTCGGTGCCTGCCGCCTCGCCGGCCACCGCGAGCACCCGCAGGCCGTCGACATCGCGGGGCTCCATCGTCGCCAACGCGGAGGGGGTGATGACGGCGTGCGAAATGCCCTGTGCGCGAATCAGTTCCGCGAGACCGTCGCCGCCGTAGACATCGGACGGCGCGACGACCAGCCGGCCACCCGCGCCGTGCGCCATCAGCAGTTCGAACACCGAGGCATCGAAGCTCGGCGAAGCCACCTGCAGCACGGTCGATTCCGGGTCGAGCCCGAGCGACTCGTGCTGCGCCCTGACCAGGTTCGCCAGTCCGCGATGGCTGAGCAGCACCGCCTTCGGCTTACCGGTCGATCCGGAGGTGTAGATGAGGTACGCGGTCTGATCGATGTGCACCGGCACGCCACGGTCCGCGGCCGTGATGGGGGCGTCGGGCACCGTCATGGTCTTGCGGACAGTGGCGAGATCGTCGAGCAGCAGCCAGTCGATCGTGCCGGGCAGGTTGGCACCCTGCGCGGTGGTGGTGACGCCGATTCGCGCACGAGAGTCGGTCACCATGTGCTCGATGCGTTCCGGTGGGTGGTTCGGGTCCAGCGGCAGGAAAGCAGCGCCCGTCTTCGCGATTGCCCAGACCGCGACGACCGACTCCACAGACCGCGGCAGGGCAAGGATCACGAACCGATCCGGTCCGGCGCCATGGCGCAGCAGCACCCGGGCCAGCCGGTTGGACCAGCTGTCGAGCTCGCGGTAGGTGAGCGACACCCCGCCCGAACTCAGCGCGATCGCGTCGGGGTTGCGCGTCGCGGCCGCGCCGAGGATCTCCGGCAGCGTCGTCGCGGACACCGATTCCGCGCCGCTCCGGACGGCAACCACATCGGTGGCGAGTGCGCAGATCCGCGCGGCAGGGTCGGCCGTGAACCGCCGCAGCAACGCAATCAACCGATCGAGGACCTGGGTGGCGGCCGCGTGGTCGAGTTCGCCGGCGAGGTACTTCAGGGTCATCGTCAGCGATTCGGCCGGTTCGCCCGCCGCGTCGCGCACGCGGTTCGGAATCGCCAGCAGGCTCAGTGGATACGGCGTTGCGTCGGTGCCGGCGATATCGGTGACCCGCATCCCTGCGATGTCGAGAACACGAGCGAGGGCATCCCGGTCGATCGGGTACGACTCGAAAACTGTGAGGGTGTCGAAGAGTTCGGGCAGCCCCACCGCGGCGTGTATATCGGTGAGTCCGACGTGCTGGTGGTCGAGCAGTGCGGCCTGTTCGAGCTGCACCCGGCGCAGCAGGTCGGCCACCGACTCGGCCGGGTCGAGTTGCACCCGGACGGGCAGGGTGTTGATGAACAGACCGATCATCTGCTCGACACCGTCGATATCGGCGGGCCGGCCGGACACGGTGCCACCGAACACGACGTCGGCGCGACCGGTCATGGTGTGCAACAGCATCGCCCAGGCCGCCTGCACGGCGGTGTTGACAGTGACCCCGTGCGCACGGCCCAGTTCGTGCAGTGCGGTGGTCGCGTCGACACCCAGGTCGATCGAGACCTCACCGGTCTCGGTGGACGTGATCCCGGCCAACGACGGCACGGCTCGAGTCGGTGCGTCGACGCCGGCCAACGCCCGTGTCCACGCGGCGATCGACGTCGCGTCGTCCTGCCGGTCGAGCCAGCCGAGGTAATCGCGGTAGGCCGGCGGCGGGGTCAGCGCGGCGCCGCCACCCGCGTAGTGCACGAGCAGTTCCTGCACCAGCAGCGGCGTGGACCAGCCGTCCAGCAGGATGTGATGGTTGGTCATCAGCAGCCGGTAGCTGTCGGTACCGGTCCGCAACAGCGTGAACCGCAGCAACGGCGCGCGGGTCAGGTCGAAGCGATTCGCACCGTCCTCGGCGATCGCCGTCTCGACGGCGTGGTCGATATCGATGCTGGCGCGCAGATCCATTTCCTGCCAACCGACCTCGGCCTCGCCGAGCACGATCTGCCGTGGGCCCGCGACCGTCTCGACGAATGCGGCCCGAAGGTTCGCGTGCCGGTCCACCAGTGCCTGCGCCGCGCGGTGCAGGCGGTCGCCATCGACGGACCCGGCGAGCGTCAGTGTCGCCTGCACGGTGTAGCCGTCGGCGGTGTCGGTGTCGTAGAGCGCGTGGAAGAGCAGCCCGAACTGCAGCGGCGACAGCGGCCACACGTCGGTCAGCGCGGGATGCTGCTGCTCCCACCCCTCGATCTCGGTTTGACTCACTGCCACCAGCGGGAAGTCCGACGGGGTGTGACCACCGGCCGCGGGGGCTGCGGCGTGTGCGGCAAGCGCCTCGAGTGCGCGGGTCCACAGGTCGGCGAGCTCGCGAACATCGCTCTCGCTGAGCAGCTTCGACGCGTAGGCCCAGGTGACCGCGAGCTCGGTTCCGGTCGCGGTGTCCTCGCCGATCGCATTGATGTCGAGCACGGCGGGCAACGGCATGGTCGGGTCCGCCGTCGCCGCCGGGCCCGCGATATCGGTCGCGGGCAACCACGGCCCGCGGGCGCCGAGTTCGGTGCGGCCGAGGTAGTTGAAACTGATCTGCGGGCTCGGCGCGGCGGCCAGCTGGGCGGTCGACTCGGCGTCCAGGTAACGCAGCATGCCGAATCCGATGCCGTTGTCCGGGATCTCGCGCAGTTGCTGCTTGACCCGCTTGATCGCCGCACCGGCGTGCGCGCCGCCGGCGAACGCATCGTCGAGGTCGATCCCGGCCAGATCCAGCCGCACGGGATAGATGCTGGTAAACCAGCCGACGGTCCGGTCCAGCTCGGCACCGGGAGCGATGTGTTCTTCCCTGCCGTGCCTTTCGAGCGTGATCAGCGTGCTCGTGCACGCGGTGTCGCGCTGGCGCCGCCACTGCAAGACGGCCATCGCGAGCGCGGTCAGCAGGGCGTCGTTGGCGCCACCATGGAAGCGCTGCGCCACAGTGGTGAGCACCGCGCCCGTCGTCTCGGCCGGCACCCGAATGTCGATGCGCCCCATAGTCTCCGCGAGGTCTTCGGCCACATCGAGAACGCGGTCGCCGAGGGTGGGATCGGGGCCGTCGAGAGTTGCCTGCCACTGCCCGAGTTCGGCGCGTCGGTCGGTCGCCGCGCGGCGCTGTTCGTGCGCCCAGGTGCGCAGCGACGTGCCGGACGAGGCGAGGGCCACGGTCTCGCCCGCGGCGAGCTGGGTCGCGGCGGTCGCCAGGTCCGGCAGGATGATCCGCCAGGACACGCCGTCCACCGCGAGGTGGTGCACGACCAGCCAGAGGTAGCCTTCGGTCGCCGTGTCGATCCAGACCGCCTGCAGCACAATCCCTGCGGTCGGGTCGAGCCGGTCCGCCGCCGCCTGCAGTGCGACGTCGGCAACCACTCGCACGTCGTTATCAGCGTCGGCGCGGACGAGGGTGAGCAACGCCGCGGCATCGACCGAGCCCACCTCGCCGATCTCGATGGCCCAGTCGCCGAACTCTGCACCGCTCGACTGGGTCACGCGCAGCGCGGAACGCAGCACGTCGTGCCGATCGATCACTGCCTGCAGGGCACCGGTCAGCGTCGCGCGGTCGATACCGTGCGGCAACCGGATCAGCATGGCCTGGCCGAACCGGTCGAACGGACCGTCCTGCGCCAGCATCGCCGCCACGATCGGGGTCGGCTCGAACGTGCCGATCCCGCCGCCCGGCAACTCGGCCAGCGTCGCCACGGCGTCGGACCGGGTCGCCACGGTCGCGATTGCGGCAACCGTCTTGCGCTCGAACACGTCCCGCGCCGAGAAGCTCAGCCCGGCCGCCTTGGCCCGGGACACGAGCTGGATCGACATGATGCTGTCGCCGCCGAGCGCGAAGAAGCTCTCCTCGGCACCTACCGCCTCGACGCCGAGCACCTCGGCGAACAGACCGGCGAGCAGACGTTCGGTCTCGGTTGCGGCCGAACGGGACGTGCCTGCCCGCGCACCGAAGTCCGGGGTGGGCAATGCCTTGCGGTCCAGCTTGCCGATGGGAGTGCGCGGCACCTCGTCGAGGACCATGATCGCGGCGGGCAGCATGTACTCGGGCAGAAACTCGGCGACGAACATCTTGACGTCGGCTGGGTCGATGGTTGCGCCCGGCTTGGGCAGCAGGTACGACACCAGCGCGGCGGCACCGACGGGAGTGGTGGCACCGACGGTCACCGCGAACGCGACGTCGTCGTGCCGCTGCAGCCCGGCATCGATCTCGCCGAGTTCGATGCGCAACCCGCGGATCTTCACCTGGAAGTCGCTGC
>NZ_JAPENM010000002.1 GCF_026342035.1 Aldersonia sp. NBC_00410 | reverse complement strand
CTTCACCGAAGACCCCCAACATTGTTGGGGGTCTTCGGCATTTCTGGAGTTATTAGCCCTTTCATCCGGTTGATTCGAGCTCTCGGCATCGAATTGAACCGGTGAATTCCCTTTGGCATATCGGGCGTTCGGCCGGGGATCAGCCGGCGCGAGTGTGATGCTGGCGCGGGGCGGCCAGTCGGGTATTCAGGTTTCGGCCTCGCAACTGCACTTCCTCACCGAGACACCAACGTTCGGCCTCTTCAGCGCCGGCGGCTTCGAGGGCGCGATCGGACGCGAGGACCAGGCCCGGATGCTGTTTGGCCAGCTCGCACAATCGGGCTGCTTCGTTCACCGCGTCGCCGATGACCGTGTACTCGAAGCGATTTCGGGCGCCGATGTTGCCGGCCACGCCGAGGCCGTAGCCGACACCGATCGCGGCCGTACAATCCGGCACCTCGTCGGGAAGCCGGCGTTGCACAGCCCGCGCAGTGGCCATCGCCCGACCAGCCGCGTCGGTGAGCTCGACCGGAGCGCCGAAGACCGCCAGGGCGGCATCGCCCTCGAACTTGTTGATGATGCCGGCGTGCCGGTCGACCTCGCTGACCACGACATCGAAGAAGCGGTTGAGCAGGTCGACCACCTCGCGGGGCGGCCGGGACGCGGCGAGCTTGGTGGAGCCGACGATATCGATGAACATCACTGCGACATAGCGTTCCTCACCGCCCAGCTCCGGATTGCGGGCCAACGCCGCCTCGGCCACTTCCAGCCCGACCTGGCGACCGAACAGATCGCGGATCCGTTCTCGTTCGCGCAGGCCCTCCGCCATCCGATTGAAGCCGCTCTGCAGCGCGCCGAGTTCACTGCCGTCGTACACCACGACGGAACCGGGGAATTCGTCGTGCTCGATCTTGGCCATCGCATCGATCACCGACCGCAGCGGATCGGTGATCTGACGCGCCCCGAGAAAGGTGAGGGCGAACCCGAAGATGAGGGTGATTGAGCCGAGCGCGAGAACCGCGATGGCGAGTTGGCTCGCCGAGACGTCCTGCCGAAAGCTGAACACGGCGACCAGCATCAGGCCCGTCACCGGTGCGCCCGTGCCCAGGCACCACGCGAGCAGGGTGCGCTCGGTGACCCGGGCAAGGCGATTGCGGCGCAGATCCGGACCGGCTTCCAACGCCCTCGCCGCCACCGCACGCAAGATGAACTCGGTCAGGATATAGCTGAACGCGCAGACTGTGATGCCGCCGAACAAGGTGGTGAACGAGACCTTCGGGACGGCCTCCGGGTCGACGGTTGCGGCGGTAATGCCGACCACGACGACGCCACCGAGCCAGAGCGACCCTTGCAGGATGGTCAGCCGCCACGGCAGTGCGAGGGCAGCGGTGCGCTCACGTTGGGTCGGTTCTCGGCCGTCGGCGACCCAACCCGCCGAGTTGATGCCGATCCGCGCGGCGGCCGTGCCCCCGACACCCGCGGCCAGCACCAGATAGATCGGCAGCACGACATGGTTCATCGTGTCGAATTCACTGGCCATCAGATCCCGGCCGGGGATGACGATCGACACGAGCAGGAACACGACCGCGGCGCCGATCCCGTTTGTCGTGATGAACACCACCGCCAGCAGGATGCGCAGGCGTAGTCGCTGCCGGTGTCTCACCTCGTCCGGCGAGCCGAGCAGCCAGGAACCCAGCGGCGGGGCGGCCCGCGGACGGCGCCGAAGCAATCGCGACATGGTGGTTCGAGAGTATCGAAAGCGATTGCTCTAGGGTGGGCGACGTGCGTCTCGTCATCGCCCGTTGTCAGGTCGACTACGTGGGCAGACTCACCGCCCACCTGCCATTGGCTCGGCGGTTGCTGCTCATCAAAGCCGACGGTTCGGTCCTCGTGCATTCCGACGGCGGTTCGTACAAGCCGCTGAACTGGATGAGTCCGCCGTGCCGCCTCGACGAGCGCGCCGTGACCGACGGTGAACCGCGGCTGTGGGTGGTGACGAACAAGGCCGGCGAGGAACTGCGCATCACGATCGAGGAGATCGAGCACGATTCGAGCCACGATTTGGGCGTCGATCCGGGCTTGGTAAAGGACGGCGTGGAGGCGCACCTGCAGGTGTTGCTCGCCGAGCATGTCGAGGTGCTCGGCGACGGGTACACCCTGGTTCGACGGGAGTACCCGACCGCGATCGGGCCGGTGGATCTGATGTGTCGCAATGCAGATGGGCGCAGCGTCGCGGTGGAGATCAAGCGGCGCGGTGAGATAGACGGTGTCGAACAGCTGACCCGTTATCTCGAACTGCTCAACCGAGATCCGTTGCTCGCGCCGGTCAGCGGCGTCTTCGCCGCCCAGCAGATCAAGCCGCAGGCCCGGACACTCGCGGTCGACCGCGGTATCCGTTGCGTCACCTTGGACTACGACGGACTGCGCGGCATCGACGATTCGGAGTTTCGGCTGTTCTGACCGGCGGTCCGGCGGGATCCGGAGCGTCGGCACGCGATGCCGCGTTCGGGTGGGCATATCCTGGCAGCGTGCCTCGCCGAAAGCCCGCACCACGGACTCCGCCGCCGTTGCGCGGTGACGCACTGCGGCGCACGGAGCCTGGACCGGGTGGAACCGATCCCTACATCGTGCGCACCGTGCCCGGCAGTCGGGCGACGAAGGTGTACCGGTGTCCCGGATGCGACCACGAAATAACCCTTGGCACTGCGCATATCGTCGCATGGCCGGCCGGCGACAGCGGCGGCATCGAGGACCGCAGACATTGGCACACCGGCTGCTGGTCGGGCCGGGGTACCCGCGGGCTGACGCGCCGCTGGTCCTGACGGCACGTCGATAGTTGGCCCGGTTCGTACACTCGACTCATGACCTCGATGCCGGAACCCGCCGTTCTTCCGGTCAGCCTCGTGGAAACGGTGACCACATTCGTGCGATCGCAGGTGCTCAGTGGCGATCTCGAACCGGGGGAGCGGATCGTCGAGGAGACGGTGTGTGCCCGGCTCGGGGTGAGTCGTGCGCCGGTGCGCGAGGCGTTGCGGCTACTCGCTCAGCAGGGGCTGATCGAGCATCTCCCGCGCCGCGGGTTCCGCGTGTCGGAGTGGTCGGCAACCGACATCCTCCAGTTGTTCGAGTTGCGCCGCGTGCTCGAACAACATGCCCTCAGCCAGGCTCTGCCCCTGCCCGTGGCGCCGGATCCATTCGACGGCATCGAGAACGCGCTCGACGGTATGCGGGTCGCGGCCGGTCGGGACGATTCGCTTGCCCGCGACGACGCCCATCGTCGCTTCCACGAAGCCGTCGTGGCCATCGCGGGCAACCGCCAGCTCGACCTGGTCTACGCATCGGTGTTGATCAAGCTGCAGTTGCCGATGGCGCGCAACCTCCGTGCGGAGGCGCGCCTCGCCGATCCCGAGGACGGAATCCGGCGGCACGCCGCGTTGCTCGATGCGGTTCGGTCCAACGATTCCGGCGTTGCGCTGGCCGCGCTGGAGAGCCACGGCGAGCTGACGTACCTGAATCTGGGCATCTGCTAACACGCTCGATACAAACGAGGGCGCTGGCTTTTACACAAACTGTCGACAATCGACAGCATGAGTGATCAGGGCGCCCGATATGGCCCCGGCCCGAGCGATGGGCCAAGCGTGGCGGATCTCCTCACCGCGCACCGCGCGGGTGCCGTGACACCCACTGCGACCGTGACCCGCGTGGCCGACCTGATCGACCAGCACGGCGACGACGGCACCTGGATCACGCCGGTACCGCGTGCCGAGCTGCTCGCTGCCGCAGCGGAACTCGAACGCCGTCCCAATGCGCGCGCGCTGCCGCTGTTCGGGGTGCCGTTCGGAGTGAAGGACAGCATCGACGTCGCCGGGCAGCCGACCACGCTCGCGTGCCCGGATTACGCCTACATCGCCGAGGAGACCGCGCCGGTCGTGCAACGGCTGCTCGATGCCGGTGCACTGTATGTCGGAAAGACCGCGCTCGACCAATTTGCCACCGGGCTCAACGGCACCCGCACGCCGTATCCGATTCCGCGCAGCGTCTACGGCGCCGACATGATCTGCGGCGGCTCGAGTTCGGGCTCGGCGCGGGCCGTCGCCCTCGGCGAGGTACCGTTCTGCGTCGCCACCGACACGGCCGGCTCCGGCCGCGTGCCGGCTGCATTGAACGGGATCATCGGCTGGAAACCGTCGCGCGGGATGATCAGCGCGGTAGGCCTCGTCCCCGCCTGCAAATCTCTGGACTGCATCACCATGATGGCCCGCACGGTCGACGACCTCGACCGTGTCTTCGCGATCGTCAACGACGTCGACGTAGACGACCCATGGGCGCGTCCACGCGGACCGGAGTTCGATGGTGGCCGGTTGCGGATCGGGCTACCACCGCTGGCCGACTTGGAGTTCTTCGGCGACACCGCGCAGCAGCGGGCGCACGAGTCGATCCGGGACACGCTGCCGGGTATGGGGTTTCGGTGTGTCGAGACCACCCTGGAGCCGTTTCTGGCAGCCGGTGAACTGCTCTACCAAGGTCCGTGGGTGGCCGAGCGGCTGGTCGAGTTCGGTGACTTCCTCGCCGATCATCCCACTTCGATCGTGCCGGTCGTGCGCGAGATCTTCACCGGCGGTCGGGCGTACAGCGCCGTCGACACGTTCCGCGCGCAACATCGGTTGCAGGAACTGCGCGCCCGCGTCGGACGGATGTGGGCCGACATGGATGTCCTGGCGGTGCCGACGATCGGCACGACCTTCACCGTCGAGCAGGTTCTTGCCGACCCGATCGTGTGCAACACCATCCTCGGCACCTACACACACTTCGGAAATCTGTTGGACCTGACCGGAATCGCGATTCCGATGGGTACAACTACGGACGGCCGTCCGGTCTCGCTCATGCTGCTCGGGCCGGCGCTCAGCGATGATGCCCTGCTGACTGCGGCCGCGCGCGTGCTCGACGAGCACCGCTCCGGCTGGTCGACTGCCGCGCAGAGCAATTCGCTGTCCCTCTCATCCGCAGGGTCCTCTCATCCGCAGGTTAGGACGATCGCATGACCGAAAGAGCCACCGTTCCCGCGACCCCATCCGAGTTTCCGCTCCCACCCGGGCAGGTCGCCCTGGTGGTCATCGATATGCAACGAGACTTCCTGCTACCCGGTGGATTCGGGGAGAGTCTGGGCAACGACGTTTCGCTGTTGCGGCAGACCATCGAACCGCTCGCCGGATTGATCGCGGCCGCGCGGTCGATGGGGGTGCCGGTGATCCACACCCGCGAGGGGCATCTGCCCGACCTGTCGGATTGCCCACCTGCCAAGTTGAACCGAGGCGAGCCCTCGGCCCGGATCGGTGATCCGGGTGCTTTCGGGCGGATCCTCATCCGCGGCGAGTACGGCCACGACATCATCGACGAGCTCGCCCCTATTCCGGGTGAGGTGGTCATCGACAAGCCCGGCAAGGGCGCGTTTTACGCCACGGAACTGAGCGAGGTGCTCGAGTCGGCGGGTATCACGACCTTGCTCGTCACCGGGGTGACCACGGAAGTCTGCGTGCACACCACGGTCCGCGAGGCGAACGACCGGGGATACCGGTGCCTGGTCGTATCCGATTGTGTCGGTTCGTATTTCCCCGAGTTTCACCGTGTCGGTCTGGAGATGGTCGCCGCACAGGGCGGCATCTTCGGCTGGGTCGCCGATTCGGCGGCGGTCGTTCCCGCGCTGACAGCGCTCCCCGCAGGACAAACCCCGCTCAACCTGACCCCGGCAAAGTGAGGATCCCGCCATGTCGGTCGATGTGAAGAACAGCGCTTCGCCTGCCCCATCGCCCGCTCCGATGTCGTTGCCCTGGTGGACTCGCGGCGACACGAACGCGTTCTTCGGACTGGGTTTCAACATTCTGGTCAACGTCCTCACCCTCACGACGCTGATGATCGCGGTGGTCGGCGTGCCGACCGACGCGGTGCTCGGCACGGTTCTGCCCGCGCTCGGCGTCGCGCTGCTGCTCGGCAACCTGTACTACATGGTGCTGGCCCGGCGGTTGGCGCGCCGCGAAGGTCGCACCGACGTCACCGCCCTGCCGTACGGGCCGAGCGTGCCGCACATGTTCATCGTCGTCTTCGTGGTGATGTTGCCGATCTACCTGGACACCGGCGATGCCGTGCAGGCCTGGACTGCGGGATTGGCGTGGGCCTTCATGATCGGTGTGATCGTGATGATTGGTGCGTTCGTCGGGCCCTACATCCGGCGGATCACGCCGCGTGCGGCGATGCTCGGCACGCTCGCCGGAATCTCGATCACGTTCATCGCGATGCGGCCGGCGGCCCAGATGTGGGAGGCCGCGTGGATCGCGCTGCCGGTGCTCGCGATCATCCTCATCGGGTTCTTCACCAACGTGAAGCTGCCGGGGAATCTGCCGGTCGGTCTCGTCGCGCTGCTGGTCGGCACGGCCATCGGCTGGATCGGCGGATACATGTCGGCACCGGACGTCAGCGAGGCCGCAAGCAACATCGCGGTCGGTCTGCCCGACCTGCGGCTCGACCTGCTCTTCGACGGACTCGGCAACCTGGCGCCGCTACTGGCGACGGCAATTCCGTTGGGCGTCTACAACTTCACCGAAGCCATGAGCAACGTCGAGAGCGCGGCCGCTGCCGGCGACAACTACAACCTGCGCAGCGTACTGCTCGCCGACGGGTTGGGCGCGATCATCGGCTCGGGATTCGGTTCGCCCTTCCCGCCTGCGGTCTACATCGGCCACCCCGGCTGGAAGGACGCCGGCGGTCGCTCGGGCTATTCACTCGCGGGCGGCGCGGCAATCGCGTTGATGTGCTTCCTCGGACTGTTCGGGTTGCTCGCGACACTGCTGCCGATCCCGGCGATCGTGCCGATCCTGCTCTACATCGGCTTGCTCATCGGCGCACAGGCGTTCCAGGCAGTGCCACGGCTGCACGCGGTCGCTGTCGTCGCCGCACTGTTGCCGAACCTGGCGGAGTGGGCGGTAGGACTCATCGACAACGCCCTGTCCGCTGCCGGCACGTCGGCGGACCAGGTGGGGATGGACGCGCTCGGTTCCGCGGGCGTGGTGTACGAGGGCCTGAAGACGCTCGGCTCGGGTGCCGTGCTCGCCGGCCTCGTGCTCGGCGCGATGGTGACGTTCGTCCTCGACAAGCGATTCGTCGCCGCCGCTCTCGCCGCGACAACCGCTGCGGCACTGAGCTTCATCGGGCTCATCCACGCCCACGAAGTCGGTTGGGCCGCCGAACCGGAGGTGGCGCTCGGCTACCTGTTCTTCGGGGTGGTGTGCCTCATCTTCTGGCGGTTGTCACCGGAAGCGCAACCGGCTCTCGACGAAGCGGACGACGCTCCGATCGAAGCGTGACCCAAAAGGAGCGGGCGGTGCGGTCGAGTCGACCACGCCGCCCGCTCTGCCGTCAGTGCCTGCGCCTGTCAGCGTCCGCTCTGCGCGCTCGCCCGGCCATTGGCACGGGTCGTCGGCTCTTCGTCGACTTCGCCTTCGACCTCGATCTCGTCGTCGGCCTCGGCCTCGCTGGTCGTGAGTTCGGCCGCATCGAGGATCTCGATGTCGGCGTCGGCGGCCGCGCTCAGGGCTGCCAACTCGCCACCGAGGCTGCGCTGGGCCGGTCCGGAGTCGAGTAGCTCGGCCTCGCGGTTGACCGAGGCGAGCATTGCCGGAACCGAGTCGAGCTGGCCACGAATGCCGAGCAGCTGCGCGAGCACCCGCCCACGCAGCACCCGCAGTTCTTCGGCGAGTTCCTTGGAGTACGCGATCCGACGGTCGGCCTGGTGGTTCGCCGTCTCGACGATCCGCTGGGCTTCCTCGGTGGCATCCTTGACCCGTTGCCGGGCCTCCGCCTTGGTCGTGGTCTCGAGATCCTCGAGCGCCCTGGTCAACGAGGTGCGACGCTCGGCGATGGTCACCTCGAAATCGTGCTGCACCGCCTTGCGACGCGCCTCGGACTCTGCGGAGAGCCTGCTTGCCTCCGACTGCGCCGCCTCGATGATCCGGGCGGCTTCGGTGCGGGCGCTGGCCAGCGTCTGGTCGTACTCGATCTCGAGCGCGGACCGCTTCTCCTGGATCTCGGCGAGTTGGGCCTCGCAGCTCGCGCGCATCGCGGTGGCGTCCTGCTCGGCGATCGACACGACCTCCGCCGCCTCGGACTGCGCTCGCGCGCGTACCTCGGAGGCCTCGTCGGAGGCCAGCCGCAGCATGCGCGAAATCCGGTCGCTCATGCCTTCGGCGGTGGTCGGCGCAACCGACAACCGATCGACGTCGTCCTGTAGCGAGGCAATCTGATCGCGCGCATCTTCGAGCTGGTTAGCCAGATTGCGCGCCTGCGTCGCCGCCGCGTCGCGGTCGGTCGCGGTCAGCCGCAGTTCGGTTTCGAAGCGATCGAAGTAATGCTGCACCTCGTCACGGTCGTAGCCTCGGCGCACGATGCCGAAGGGCAGTCCTGGTGCGTGTCGATCCTGCTCGTGGGCCATGGATATCAACCTACCGTCGTTACTTGTCGGTTCGGGACCGACACTCGGGGGCTGCCGTCGGCGGTGACGGCCGCGTTATAAGTCAGTGACCGGACTGTGCCAAATAGGTCAGTGACCAGACTGTGCCAAGTAGGTCAGTGACCTGACGGGGCCGGTTCGACCAACTCGACGAGCACGCCGCCGGCGTCCTTGGGATGGATGAAGTTGATCCGCGAGTCGGCGGTGCCGCGTCGGGGCTCGTCGTAGAGCAGCCGGACGCCCTGGGCGCGCAGTTGCTCGGCGACCGCGTCGATGTCGGACACTCGGTAGGCGAGCTGCTGCAGCCCGGGGCCGCTGCGGTCGAGGAATTTGGCGATTGTCGATTCGGCGCTCAGCGGCGCGAGCAGCTGCACGGCGGCGGCGTTGGTGCTGCCGCGCACCGACAGCATGGCCTCGTGCACGCCCTGGCTCTCGTTCACCTCGCGGTGGGTCTCGACCATCCCGAGGTGGGTGGTGTACCAGGCGACCGCAGCGTCGAGGTCCGGCACCGCAATACCGACGTGGTCGATGTCGGTGATCAGGTCCGACGCGAGAACGGTGGCCGTCGCGCTCGTGGCGGCGGCGGAGACGGAATGTGTCATACCAAAACGGTAGCGCTACCGTTGAAGTAGTTCTTGTCGGGTACGGTGTCGACCCCCGCCCGGCGATCATCGACATTCACATTGCTCCCGGTGGCCGTCCTGCAGCGCAAGGGCGATCCCGTGATGTTTGTCACAGACGAAGGCGTGCGTGCGGACACCACCGTCGAGTCGCTCGGCAAGCTGCGCCCCTCCTTCGACAAGAACGGAACGGTGACTGCGGGTTCGGCGTCGCAGATCTCCGACGGCGCCGCCGCGTTCGTGGTGATGAGCAAGGCGAAGGCCGAGGAGCTCGGGTTGAGCTGGATCGCCGAGATCGGGGCGCATGGTGTCGTCGCGGGACCGGACTCGACGCTGCAGTCCCAGCCCGCTCGCGCGATCGCGAAAGCCTGTGTGCGCGAGGGAATCGAGCCGACGGCGCTGGACCTCGGCGAGATCGACGAGGCGTTCGCGGCGGTCGGAGTCGCGTCCACCCGCGAGCTCGGGCTCGACCCGGAGAAGGTCAACGTCAACGGTGGTGCGATCGCCGTCGGCCATCCGCTCGGGATGTCGGGTGCGCGCATCGCGTTGCACCTTGCGCTCGAACTGCAGCGGCACGGTGGCGGTGTCGGCGCGGCCGCGCTGTGCGGCGGCGGTGGTCAGGGCGATGCCTTGCATCCTCCGGGTTCCCGCCAAGTAACTACGGGGCGTAGTAGTCAGTCGGGCACAATGGTCGTCATGCGAAACGTGCTCAATGTGTCCACGCCCGCGAAGCGATTCCGCCTGGTTGCCTACTGGGAAGCCGTGACCTGGGCCGCGCTGCTCGTCGCGATGTTCTTCAAATGGGTGCTCGGGCACGAAGAGGCCGTCCGCATCCCGGGCATGGTGCACGGCATCGCCGGATTCCTGGTGTTCGTGGTCGTCGCGCTGGTGACCGCGGTGCAATTGCGCTGGGACTGGAAGACGACGCTGCTCGCGCTGGTGTCGAGCGTGCCGCCGTTCGGCACGATCGTGTTCGAGATGTGGGCTGCGCGAACCGGTCGGCTCGCCGAATTGAGCAATGCGCCCGAACCTGTCTCCACCGGGTCGTGACAAACTTGCAGGCGTGACACGACCCGGTTCTTCTCGTCGCCCCACGCCTGTCGCGGCAGCCGCCATGTCGGGTGCCGTCGACCTGTCCGCACTGAAGGAGCGCGCGCAGGCGCAGGCTCAGCCGCCCTCGTCGGGGGCCCCCTCCGGTGATGCTCCCGCGGGCACCGTCATCCAGGTGACCGAAGCCAACTTCGAGACCGCGGTGCTGCAACGCTCCAACGAGGTGCCGGTGGTGGTGGCGCTGATCTCGGGCCGCAGTCCGGCCAGCCTCGACCTTGCCGACGCGCTGGCGCAACTGGCCGAGACGGCCGGCGGCAAGTGGGTGCTCGGCGTGGTCGAGGTCGACTCCAGCATGCGGATTGCCCAGGCCTTCGGCGTCCAGGCGATCCCCACTGTGGTCGCCGTTGCCGCCGGGCAGCCGCTGGCGGACTTCCAGGGACCGCAGCCCGAACCGCAATTACGCCAGTGGATCGACGCGGTGCTGCGTGCCACCGAAGGCAAGCTCGCCGGCGGCGAGCCCGAGGAAGCCGACGAGCCGGAGCCCGAGGATCCGCGCTTCACCGCCGCCGAGACCGCGCTCGACGAGGGTGACTTCGGCGGCGCCGAGGCCGCCTACCAGGCCATCATCGACGCCGAACCGGACAACGCGGAGGCGAAGGCCGCGCTGCGGCAGGTGCGGTTCATGGCCCGCGCGCAGGACATCCCCGCCGATGCGGTCGCGACCGCCGACGCGGACCCGGCCAACGTCGACGCGGCGTTGCTCGCGGCAGATGCGCAGGTGTTCGCGCAGCAGCCCGAGGAAGCTTTCGCCCGCCTGATCGAGCTGGTCCGTAAGACCGCCGGTGACGACCGCACCCGCGTCCGGACCCGACTGCTCGAGCTTTTCGAGCTGTTCGATCCGGCGGAACCATTCGTGGTCGCCGCGCGCCGCAAGCTCGCCGCCGCGCTGTACTGACCGGGTACCGGCCCGCGCTCGCTCAGTCGTTGTAGCGGGCGTCGCAGGCACCGCGCCCGCCGAGCACACCCGAACGGAATGCCTCGACCCGGGAGAAGCCGCTCGGGACGGTGCGGCCTTCCGCGTCGCTGGCGGCGAGTCCATCGGTGAGCAGCCCCGACACCGCCTCGTCCAGATCACCGGGGGACAGCGCGAAGTCACCGGCCGCCGGGCCGCGGTCGACGGCGAGCGCGGCGGTGATCACTCCGGACAGGCACGCCGCGCGCAACGCCGTCTTGGCGTCGGTGAGCGACTGACCGGACTCGCGCTGCACGGCCAGGGAGAACCGCGAGCCGAACACGACGTAGGCGTTGTAATCGCCGGTCACCGTGACCGGGATTCCCGAAGCGGGCACCTCGTTCGGGGTGCCGCGCTCGGCCAGCGCGGGGAGGTCGACGCCGATCGTGTTGGTGGCAGGGCAGTACGACACCGGCTCGGTCCACGACGCGTCCGGGCAGTCCGTGTCGGCGCCCGAATAGTTCACCGACGGACTGTGCTCGAGCGCGAAGATGCTGTCGAGTGCCTTGTGGAACTCGTCGAGAGTTGCGGCGGTGACCGGGAGTTCGCCCGTTTCGTCCGGCGAGTCGAACTGCTGTGGGAGATCGCCGCGACGGCTTTCGATGTCGGCCAAGTCGATCCGGGTGCAAGCGGCCGCTCCGTCGGTGAACCCCGTCTGCACCGCGGTGACCCGTTCGAACGCCGAGCCGTGAATCGACTCGGGGTCGTTCGGGTCGTCGTCACGAATCGAGACCGTCGCGGCCAGTACGGAATTGAGTCCGTCCGACGTGTTGAGCGTGAAGTGCGGACTCTTGCCTTCGGCAACGTGCCTAATGAACGCACCGCCGAAACAGTCGGCCTGCTGTTCGGCCACGATGCCCGGCACGTCGTCGCCGACGAGCCCGCTCTGCCGCTGCACGGCGTGCCCGTACTCGTGCGCGAGGATCATCACCACCGACATTTCGCCGAATGCGTCGATCAGCGCAGGTAGCAGGGCGGTGCGATCCCAGCCGATGGTGTTGTCGAGCGGACAGTAGCCCGCGTTGGCGAGTCCGGCGGTGTCCATGTCGCAAAAGTTGATCGCGGCGTCGCCGTCGGCATCGGAGTCCCACGACACGATGCGGGTCACGTTGGCGAACGCCCCGCCGAACAGTCGCGGATACTCGGCCTGCCAGAACGACTGAATGTCGTCGATGGCAGTGATCGCCAGTCGGTCCACCGGGCCGTCGTCGGTGTTGTCGGCGCCGAGCGCGGTGGGCGCTGCACCCGGACGCAGCCCGTTCGGTCCCGTCGAGGCGGGCAGGCCGGCGACGGTGAAGGGGTTGGCGTAGATCGATACCGCGTGCCCGGTCGTCGTCGTGCTGCATCCGGCAAGCAGCGCGGCGGCGGCGAGCATGGCAACGAAACCGGGCGCGAGTACACCGGCGCGGCTCACCGCACCGACTCCAGCCGCCTCATCGACGCTCCAAGCTCTCCTGGGCGCACGCCCTGTCCAACTGCGGCGCGTCAGGCGCCGGTGTCAACGCTCAAAGGCGATCCAGATCGCGCCGTTCGGCGGCAGCGCCACCGTCGCGGACGCGGGACGCCCGTGCCAGGGACGTGCTGTTGCCGTCACCGCACCGAGATTGCCGATACCCGAACCGTGGTAGTCGGTCGCATCGGTATTCAAGATCTCGACCCACCGGCCCTGCTCGGGTAATCCGACACGATAGTCGCCGTGTGCCACCCCTGAGAAGTTGAATAGGCAAGCAACTACCGATCCATCGCTGCCGTACCGCAGGAAACTCAGCACGTTGTTGGCGGTGTCGTTGGCGTCGATCCACGAATAGCCGCCCGGTGAGGTATCCAGGGTCCACATCGCCGGGTGCGTGCGATAGGTCGCGTTGAGATCGCCGACGAGCCGGAGCAGGCCGCGGCGGAGGTTGCCGGTGTAGGAGTCGTCGAGTTCGTACCAGTCGAGCCCGCGCTCCTCGGACCACTCCCTGCCCTGGCCGAATTCCTGTCCCATGAACAGCAGTTGCTTACCGGGGTGCGCCCACATGTACGCCAGTAGTGTGCGCAGCCCGGCGGCGCGGGTGAAGTCGTCGCCCGGCAGGCGGGTCCACAGCGTCCCCTTGCCGTGCACCACCTCGTCGTGGCTGATCGGCAGCAGATAGTTCTCGCTCCACGCGTACATCAGCGAGAAGGTGATCTCGTGATGGTGATACGACCGGTAGAGCGGATCGTGCCCGATATAGCCGAGCGTGTCGTGCATCCAACCCATGTTCCACTTCATGTTGAAGCCGAGGCCGCCGACATTGGTCGGTCGGGTGACACCTGGCCAGGCCGTCGACTCCTCCGCGATCGTGACAACGCCACGATGCAGCTTGTGCACGGTCGCGTTCATCTCCTGCAGGAACGCAACGGCTTCGAGGTTCTCCCGGCCGCCGTATTTGTTCGGTGTCCAGCCCCCTTCGGGCCGTGAGTAGTCCAGATAGAGCATCGACGCGACCGCGTCCACCCGCAGGCCGTCGATGTGGAACTCGTCGAGCCAGTACAGTGCGTTCGCGACGAGAAAGTTGCGCACCTCGACCCGCCCGAAGTCGAAAACGTAAGTGCCCCAATCGAGTTGCTCGCCGCGATGGGGATCGCCGTGCTCGTACAGCGGCCCGCCGTCGAAGCGTGCCAGCGCCCACTCGTCCTTGGGGAAATGAGCGGGCACCCAGTCCACGATGACGCCGATACCGTCGCGGTGCATCCGGTCGACGAACCATCGGAAGTCGTCCGGTGTGCCGAAACGTGCCGTCGGCGCGTAGTAGGACGTCACCTGGTAGCCCCACGACCCACCGAACGGATGCTCGGCCACCGGAAGCAGTTCGACATGGGTGAACCCGGTCGCCCGGACGTGTTCGGAGAGCTGTTCGGCGAGTTCGCGATAGCCCAGCCCGGGCCGCCACGAGGCGAGGTGGACCTCGTACACGCTCATCGGGGCACTGCTCGGCTCGATCTCCGCGCGCGCGGCGAGCCACGCCTCGTCATTCCACTCGTATGCGCTGGTGGTCACCACAGATGCGGTCGCGGGCGGCACCTCGGTTCCGAACGCCATCGGGTCGGCGTGGTCGCGCACCGAACCGTCGGAACCGTGCACGCGGAACTTGTAGACCGTGCCCGGGCCGATATCGGGCACGAAGACCTCCCATACCCCCGACGAGCCGAGCGCCCGCATCGGTGCGAACTGTCCGCCCCAACCGTCGAAATCGCCGGTGACGGTGATGCCTTTCGCCGACGGTGCCCACACGGCGAACGACGTGCCGACGACGTCACCGTCGGGCGTGCTGTAGCTGCGCGGGTGTGCGCCGAGGATCTCCCACAGCCGCTCGTGGCGCCCTTCGTTGAACAGGTACAGATCCGTCTCGCCGAGCGTCGGCAGGAACCGGTAGCCGTCCGCGGTGACCACGGTGTGGCCGCCCGGATACGTCACCACGTAGCGATAGTCGGCCAGGTCGCGCACCGGGACCTCGACGCTGAACACGCCGTGGTCGACATGCTGCAGCGGATAGTCGACGCCGCCGATACGGGCGACGACGGACTCGGCCTGCGGGCGCAGGGCCCGCAGCACGGTGCCGTTCGCGGTCGGGTGCGCGCCGAGCACCGAGTGCGGATTCCAGTGGGTGCCGTCGCGCAGCCGGTCCAGATCCGCGCCGTCGGGCGGCGCGACGATCGTCTTTGGCTGTTTGCCCGGCTGCTGTGGTGGAGGCGACTTGGGTGACTTCGGCGTGGGGGACACAATCACTCCGACCGGTAGGCGAGTTCGAGGCGCGCCGCCTGCGAGACGTGCGGCAACACCAGGATGTGGGCGACGGCGCGCCAGGGCTCCAGCTTGACGAAGTTGGCCTGACCCCAGTGGTAGGTCTCCCCGCTGACCTCGTCACGCACGTCGATGCGTTCGTTCCAGTCGCGGCCGATCGCGGGCATGTCGAGCCAGACCGTGCTTTCCTCCGCGGCATAGGGGTTCAGATTCATCACCACGAGCACGGCGTCGCCGGTGCTCGGGTCGATCTTGGAATAGGCGATGATCGCGTCGTTGTCGACATGGTGGAACGCGATCATGCGCAATTGCTGCAGCGCCGGGTGGGCGCGCCGAATCTCGTTGAGCCTGGTGATCCACGGCTCGAGCGACGCGCCGTGCGCGAGCGCCTCGGCGAAGCGGCGTGGGCGCAGCTCGTACTTCTCCGAGTCGAGATACTCCTCGCTGCCCGGTCGCACCGCGACGTGCTCGTAGAGCTCGAAGCCCGAATACACCCCCCACGTGGGCGACAACGTCGCCGCGAGTGTGGCCCGGATCGCGAACATGCCGGGACCGCCGTGCTGCAGGCTCTCGTGCAGGATGTCCGGGGTGTTGGTGAACAGGTTCGGCCGCGACTCGTCCGCCTTCGCCGCGATCTCGGTCCCGAACTCGGTCAGCTCCCACTTGGCGACGCGCCAGGTGAAATACGTGTAGCTCTGGGTGAATCCGCGGCGCGCCAGACCGTAGAGGCGGGCGGGCACGGTGAACGCCTCGGCGAGGAACAGCACATCCGGTTCGGTTCTGTGCACCTCGCGAATCAGCCACTCCCAGAAGTCCGGCGGCTTGGTGTGCGGATTGTCCACGCGGAATATTCGGACGCCGAGCCCCGTCCAGTGCCGCACCACGCGCAGCACTTCCTGGTAGATGCCGTTCGGGTCGAGGTCGAAATTGACCGGATAGATGTCCTGGTACTTCTTCGGCGGGTTCTCCGCATAGGCGATCGTGCCGTCGGGCAGGACGGTGAACCACTCGGGATGGTCCTTTGCCCAGGGATGGTCCGGCGCGCACTGCAGCGCAAGATCGAGCGCGACTTCGAGCCCGAGTGAGCCTGCTTTGGCGACGAAGTCTTTGAAATCGAGCTCGCTACCGAGTTGCGGATGGATCGCGTCGTGCCCGCCCTCCTCCGAGCCGATCGCCCAGGGGGAGCCCACGTCGTCGGGGCCCGGGTCGAGGGTGTTGTTGCGGCCCTTGCGGTTGATCTTGCCGATCGGATGGATCGGCGGGAGGTAGACCACGTCGAAGCCCATCGCCGCGATCCGGGGCAGTTCGGCGGCGGCCGTGGTGAAGGTGCCGTGCACGGGGACCCCGTGCTCGTCCCAGCCGCCGGTGGAGCGCGGGAACAGCTCGTACCAGGAGCCGAACAGCGCCCGCCGCCGCGACACCTCCACGGTGTAGAGCCTGCTGCGGGTGACGAGCTCGCGCAGCGGATACATGTGCAGGAGCGCGGTGACTTCCGCGGAGAAGGCCGGTGCGACGCGTGCGGACAGCTGCGCGTCGCTGCGCAACGCGGTGACCACCGCGGCCAGCCGGCGTTGCTCGTCGCGGGTGAGCTTCTTGGCGGCCCGCTCGAAGAGTCGGGCGCCGGTCTCGAGGTCGTTGGCCAGTTCCTCCGGGCTCTGCCCGACCGCGAGCTTGGCTTCCACATGGGCGCGCCAGGTGGCGATCGGATCGCCCCAGCCCTCGATCCGGTACGTCCACGCCCCTTCCGAGGTCGGCGAGAAGGCGCCGTTGTAGACGTTCGGCTCGACCGCCGGCGTCATGCGGATGCGCTCGATCTTGTTCGTGCTCGGATCGCGCACCATCAGGGTGGCGGCGACCGCGTCGTGGCCCTCGCGCCAGACCACGGTGCGCACCGGGAAGACCTCACCGACGACGGCTTTCGCCGGCCTGCCGCCGCTGATGTCGGGGGTGGTGTCGTCGATGGCAATGCGGCCCGGCATGCGATGACTCCGTTCCGTGTGGGCAGTTCGTCCTCGCGGCGGGCCATCCGCTCCGGGGGAGCGGTGAACCCGACAGCGGCTGCGTCGCCAACCGTAATCGAGGCGCCCTGCGTTCGCCCGTTCGTTCGACGTTTCCACATCGCGTGCATCGGTAAACACCGTTTTGCTGCACGGCATGTCGAATCGTGTCCAAGTCGGTAGTGTTCCCGGCGTGAAGGCGTTGCGTCGATTCAACGTTCGTGCCCACCTCCCCGACCGACTGAGCGCGCTGGGCACGCTGTCCACCAACCTCCGCTGGTCCTGGCACCCACCAACCCAGGACCTGTTTGCCTCGCTCGATGAGCAACTGTGGGTCGAGGTGGGCCGGGATCCGGTCCAACTGCTCGGTGAGATTTCGCCGGCGCGACTCGATGCACTGGCCGAGGACGCCGGCTTCCGCGCGCGGCTCGACGCACTCGATGCGGAACTTCGCGAGTACCTCGAACGGCCGCACTGGTTCCAGCGGCAGGCCGGGTACGGCGCCGAACTGCCGAATGGAATCGGTTACTTCTCAATGGAATTCGGCGTCACCGAGGTGCTGCCGAACTATTCCGGCGGGCTCGGCATTCTCGCAGGCGACCACCTGAAGGCCGCCTCGGATCTCGGCCTGCCGCTGATCGGGGTCGGGCTGCTCTACCGATCCGGCTACTTCCGCCAGTCGCTCACCGCCGACGGTTGGCAGGCCGAACGCTATCCGTCCGTCGACCCGCAGGGTCTGCCGCTGAGCCTGTTCACCGACCCGGGCAACGGCGCACCGGTGCTGATCCACGTGGCGATGCCGGGCGGACGGGTGCTGCGGGCAAGGGTGTGGATCGCGCAGGTGGGCCGCGTTCCGCTGCTCCTGCTCGATTCCGACATCCCGGAGAACGATCCGGAGATGCGCGGCGTGACGGACCGGCTCTATGGCGGCGATCAGGATCACCGCATCAAGCAGGAGATCCTCGCCGGAATCGGTGGTGTTCGGGCGTTGCGTGCTTACACGCACGCGACCGGACGTCCCGACCCCGACGTGTTCCATATGAACGAGGGACATGCCGGCTTTCTCGGTGCCGAGCGGATCAGGGAGTTCATCTCCGATCCCGGTCTCGACTACGACAGCGCACTCGCGGCCGTCCGGGCCAGCACGGTGTTCACCACGCACACCCCGGTGCCCGCCGGTATCGACCGGTTCCCGGCCGATCTCGTCCGGCGGTACTTCGGCGGTGCGAACGGGGAGAACGCCTCGGCGATGCTGCCCGGGCTCACTGTCGATCGGATCGTTGCGCTCGGACGCGAGGGGGACCCGGGCGTATTCAACATGGCGCACATGGGCCTGCGGCTCGGCCAGCGGGCCAACGGCGTGTCCAAACTGCACGGCGCGGTGAGCCGGGAGATGTTCGCCGCGCTCTGGTCCGGTTTCGATTCGGCCGAGGTGCCCATCGGCTCGGTGACCAACGGTGTGCACGCTCCGACCTGGGCCGCGCGTGAGTGGTTCGAGAAGGCCCGTGAACTCGTCGGCCCCGAGTTGGTCGAGGAGGCCCGCGGTTGGGAGCGTCTGCAGGAGGTCGACCCCGCCGAGATCTGGGGGCTTCGTAACCTGCTGCGCGGCCGGTTGGTCGAGGAGGTCCGCCGGCGCGTGCACGCGTCGTGGCTGGAGCGTGGCGCGGCCGAAGCGGAACTGGGCTGGGTGGCAAACGTTTTCGATCCGGACGTGCTCACCATCGGATTCGCGCGCCGGGTGCCGACCTACAAGCGGTTGACGCTGATGCTGCGTGATCCGGAGCGGCTGCGCGCCGCACTGCTCAACCCGGATCGGCCGGTGCAACTCGTGGTGGCGGGCAAGAGCCATCCCGCCGACGATGGCGGCAAGGCACTGATCCAGCAGGTCGTCCGGTTCGCGGATCAGGCACAGGTGCGGCACCGAATCGCGTTCCTGCCCGACTACGACATGTCGATGGCGCGCTACCTCTACTGGGGTTGCGACGTGTGGCTGAACAACCCGCTGCGCCCGCTCGAGGCGTGCGGCACGTCGGGGATGAAGTCGGCGCTCAACGGCGGTCTCAACCTGTCCATCCGCGACGGCTGGTGGGACGAGATGTACGACGGCGAGAACGGTTGGGCGATCCCCACGGCGGACGGTGTCGTAGACGAGCAGCGGCGCGACGATCTGGAGGCCGGTGCGCTCTACGAGCTGATCGAGCGGTCCGTGGTGCCGCGCTTCTACGACCGCGGCTCGGACGGGGTACCCACGCGCTGGGTCGAGATGGTCCGGCACACGCTGCAGAGTCTCGGACCGAAGGTGCTGGCGTCGCGGATGGTGCACGACTACGCGATGCAGTACTACACGCCCGCCGCCGCGTCGTGTCGCAAGGCGCTGGCCGACGATTTCGCCGGTGCGCGCGCGGTGGCCGACTACCGCCGGAAGGTGGAGACGGCCTGGCCGAACGTGAAGGTCGCCAACGTGGACAGCTCCGGCCTGCCGGACACGCCGGAGATCGACAACAAATTGTCGTTGCGGGCGCACGTACAGCTGGCCGGCCTGAGCCCGGACGATGTCGAGGTGCAGGCCGTGCTGGGCCGGGTCTCGCCGAGCGACGATCTGTCCGAGGTGACGACGGTGCCGATGAGCCACGAGGGGTCCGAACCGGGCGGCGAGGTGTTCTCGGTGGAGACGCCGGTACCGCTGTCGGGAGCCGTGGGCTACACCGTTCGGGTGCTGCCACGCAGCCAATGGCTGGCGTCGCCGGCAGAGCTGGGACTGGTCAGCCTGCCGTAGCTCTGCGGCACCGAAGATTTATCTGGACACGCGTCCAAAATTCCCGTAATAATGAGCAGCGTTTTGCCGTGTAAAAGAAGGGAACCCCACTTGTCCAGCGAACTGTCCGCCGACCTCAATACCGCCATCTCGATTCTCCAGGCCATTGCCGTGATCGGAAACGGCGTCGATGCGCTGTCCGGCCTCCTCGGGTCGTCGTAACATCCGACCTCTGATTTCCAACCCCTGATCGCTCCGCCGAGTTCGGAGCGGTAAATCCTGCTCCGACGTGTCGCCCACTTCCGTTCGCGGGTGCGCGACACGTCGGCACAGGTCGAGTCATATGTCTTTGCCGCAACTATGCGAATCAGTCAGTGGCCGAATCGGTTTCGCCGTGCAACCGGCGCAGTGCCGCGGTCACCACCGTCGGATCGGACGTGGTCCAGTACGGCGGCAGCGAGGCGCGCAGGTAGCCGCCATACCGCGCGGTCGCGAACCGTGAATCCAGTATTGCCACCACGCCACGATCGTCGACCGAGCGCAGGAGCCGGCCGGTGCCCTGTGCGAGTAGCAGCGCCGCATGATTCGCGGCGACCGCCATGAAACCATTGCCGCCACGGGATTCGACCGCGCGCTGCCGCGCGATGAGCAGTGGATCGTCGGGGCGCGGGAACGGGATACGGTCCAGGATCACCAGACTCAGCGACGGGCCGGGCACATCGACGCCCTGCCACAGCGACAGTGTGCCGAACAGCGAAACCCCTTCATCCGCAGCGAATTTCGCGACCAGAGCGCCGGTGGCGTCCTCGCCCTGACACAGCACCGGCGTGTCGAGTCGCTCGCGCATCGCCTCGGCGGCCGCCTTCGCCGCACGCATCGAGGAGAACAGCCCCAGGGTACGGCCGCCTGCCGCTTCGACGAGTCGCTCGATTTCGTCGAGGTACTCGGCGGCGAGGCCGTCGCGTCCGGGTGCCGGCAGATGCCGGGCAACGTAGAGGATTCCGGAGCGGGCATGGTCGAACGGCGAACCCACGTCGAGTCCGGTCCAGGCGAAATGGGATTCGTCGGCGGGCGGCTCGGCGCCGTTCGCCATCGCGGCCAGTCCGCGAGCCGCCGACTGTTGTACCGGCAGACCCCAATTCGCCGCGAGCCCGTCGAACGATCCACCGAGTTGCAGGGTCGCCGAGGTGAGCACCACGGTGGCAGTATCGAACAGCCGCGCGCGCAGCAGCCCGCCCACCGACAGCGGTGCCATGCGCAGCACCCGGCGCGGCGACGACCGCTGCGCGGGGCCGGACTCCGCCAGCCACACCACGTCGCGCTGCTTGGCCGGGTCGGGCTCTTCGAAGACGGTGAGCGCGCGAACCGCGTTGTCGTGCACCTCGTCCACGGCGGCCACCGCGGCCGAGCGAGCGGCCGCGGCTGCGGGATCCGCGCCTGCCCCGCCGGGGCGGTTCGGCGAGATCGCACTGCGCACCGTCCACGCCGCGTCCCGAATGAGTGCGAGCACCTGATCCGCGCCCGCAGGCAGGCGTTCCCATCGCCCGAGGCGCAGCTCGCCGATCAGGTCGTCCCAGGCCTCCGCGGCGCCCTCGAGCCGGTCGACCTCGGTCTCCTCGACGAGCTTGACGCAGCGGCGTGCGGCAGCGCTGACCGCGGCGGCGGACAACTCCGCAGTTGCCACCCCGGTCACCCGGTCGACGAGGTCGTGCGCCTCGTCCACGATCACCACATCGTGCTCCGGGAGCACCGAGATACCGGTGATGGCGTCGATCGCCAGCAGCGCGTGGTTGGTGACGACGACATCGGCTGCGCCGGAGCGCGAGCGGGCCAGCTCGGCGAAGCATTCCTCGCCGTGCTGGCAACGCGTGCGGCCCAGGCACTCGCGAGCCGACACACTCAGCTGCCGCCAGGCGCGGTCGCCGACACCGGGCACCACCTCGTCACGGTCGCCGGTCGCGGTGTTCTCGGCCCAGGCGTGCAGGCGTTGCACCTCGCGGCCGAGCCGGGAGACGGCGAACGCATCGAACAATTCGGGCTCCGCGGGGTCCTCGGGCACCGTTCCGTGCAGCTTGTTCAAGCACAGATAGTTGTTGCGGCCCTTGAGGATCGCGAACTTCGGCGCGCGGCCGAGCACCGGCTCGAGCGCATCGGCCAGGCGCGGCAGGTCGCGTTCGACGAGCTGGCGCTGCAGCGCAATGGTCGCGGTCGACACGACCACGGTCCGGCCGGTGCGGACCGCGTGCCGGATGGCGGGCACGAGGTAGGCCAGCGACTTGCCGGTTCCGGTGCCGGCCTGGACGGCGAGATGCTCACCGGTGTCGATCGCGTGCTCCACCGCGGCGGCCATGGTGAGCTGGCCGGTGCGCTCCACCCCACCGAGTGCCTCGACCGCGTGCGCGAGGAGATCGCGCACGGGCGGCAGCTCCGAGTTCGGAACGACGGAAGACACCCGAGCAGGTTACTGGGTTGTCGGGCGGGTGCCTGCCAACCGCACCGCGGCGGGGTCGACGAATGTGGTCGGGATCGCGGGCTCACCGTGCGACAGCTTCAGACCTTCCCACGGGAGCGTTGCGTGCCCCGCCGCGACGAGTTCGCGGGCCTGAGCCAGGCCCGGCACTTCCGGCACCGCGGCGCCCGCCCGTACCAGCGGAATGCCGAGTTCGCGTGCGTGCGTGCCCGGCTCACCCGCGGGCGGCGCGGCGTCGGCGGGGTAGACGACCTCCTCGGTCATCGTCCCCGAGCCGCGGTAGCGCCGCAGGGCGCGCTTCGCGCCGCCGCGGGACTCCTTGTGGCTGCTGCGCTTGGCCACCGGCATGCCATCGACCTCGACGAGCTTGTAGACCATGCCGGCCGTGGGCGCCCCCGAGCCGGTGACCACCGACGTGCCGACCCCGTAGGCGTCGACGGGCTCGGCGCGCAGCGCCGCGATCGCGTACTCGTCGAGGTCGCCGGACAGCACGATTTTGGTCTGGGGCGCGCCGAGCTCGTCGAGCTGGCCGCGGACCTGCCGGGCCAGCACACCGAGATCGCCCGAATCGATCCGCACCGCGCCGAGTTCGGTGCCGGCGACCGCAATCGCGTTCTCGACGCCGGCGGTGATGTCGTAGGTGTCCACCAGCAGAGTGGTTCCGATGCCGAGCACGTCGAGCTGCCCGCGGAACGCCGATGCCTCGTCCGGCCGGCCGTCACGATCGGTGTGCACCAGCGTGTAGGCGTGCGCACTGGTGCCTGCGCTCGGAATGCCGAACTCGCGCGCAGCGGCGAGATTCGAGGTGGTCGCGAAACCGGCGAGGTAGGCCGCACGCGAGCAGGCCGGGGCGGCGAGTTCGTGCGTGCGACGGGTGCCCATCTCGATCAACGGCCGTCCGTCGGCGGCGGCGACCATGCGCGCGGCCGCCGACGCGATGGCGGAGTCGTGATTGAGGACCGACAGCACGAGCGTTTCCAGCAGCACGCATTCGGCGAAGGTGCCGCGCACCGACAGAATGGGCGAACCGGGGAAATACAGTTCGCCCTCGCGGTAGCCGTCGATATCCCCCGAGAAGCGGTAGTCGCGCAGCCAGTCGACGGTCTGCTGATTGAGCAGCGGTGCCACGATCGCGAGTTCGGCATCGCCGAACCGGAACCGGGACAACGCATCGAGCAACCGTCCGGTGCCGGCAACCACGCCGTAGCGGCGCCCGTCGGGAAGTCGGCGGGCGAACACTTCGAAGGTGCACAGGCGCTGCGCCGTGCCGTCGGCGAGGGCGGCGGCGAGCATCGTCAGTTCGTACTGGTCGGTGAGCAGCGCGGTGCTCACGGGGCTCGACACCGCTCCACCCTACGAGCAACGCCGGGTGTTGTGGTTCACCGAGCACGTCGTACTCTGGATATATGGCCTGGTCTTCCGCGCCCGATCTGATGCCGCGCCTGGCGGCACCGCAGGCCACGCCCGAATCGGTGGAGGTCACCGACACCCTCGAGGCGGAGGATCGCCCGTGGGTGACCGTCGTCTGGGACGACCCGGTGAACCTCATGCACTACGTGACCTACATATTCCAGAAGCTGTTCGGGTACAGCAAAGCCAAGGCCACCGAGCTGATGCTCAAGGTGCATCAGGAGGGCAAAGCGGTCGTGTCGTCGGGCTCCAGGGACAAGATGGAACACGATGTCCGTAGGCTGCACGCGGCCGGGCTGTGGGCGACCATGCAGCGAGATTCCTGACGGCGGGCGGCGCCGACTCCGGCCATGACACGTGCGCGACTGTGGCGGCGAGCGCCGGTCGCGGCGGGGCAATCATCGATCGACAGTAAGGGCGAATGTGCGGACGTGGACCCGGAAGAACTCGTTGATGGGGGTCACGCTCCGATCCGAGCTCGATGCCCGTGAGGCCAACGTGCTGCGATCGCTGGTCGAATCGGTGCTCGGTCTTCTCGACGAACGCACCAAGCAGGCGCCCACCGATGAACTCGCGGAGCTGACCGGCATGCAAACCGGCGACAGCACACCGCCCGAGGACGCGGCGCTGTCCCGGCTGCTGCCCGATTTCCACCGCAGCGAGCCGGGAACCCCGGATGCCGACCGGGCCGATATCAACGGTGCGCTGCGCAGCCTGCACGAGCCGGAGATCATCGCGGACAAGGTGGCCGCCGGCTCGGTGATCCTCGATACCGTCCCGCACCGCGGCGGCAAAGTGGTGCTGTCCCCGGAGCAGGCCGACGCGTGGCTGACCGGGCTGAACGATGTTCGGCTCGCCCTCGGCGCAACGCTCGGCGTGGACGCCGACACCCCCGATCACCTCGACGAGAGCGACCCCAGGGCACCGCATCTCGACGTCTACCACTGGCTCACCTGGATGCAGGATTCGCTGATCCAGGCCCTCGCCCCATGAGCGCCATGGATGCAGCGCCATGAGCCTCATGAGTGCAGCACCGTGAAGCCAGGCCCGCGTAACGCACTCACCGACGTGGCGGGCCTGCTCGTCGGGCACCGCCACGCGCTCGACCGTGACGTGACGGTGCGGGCGCCCGGCGCGCCGGGGAGTGGCGCCGCGACCGGGTGCACGGTGGTCCGCGCGCCGGGCGGAGCGACCGCCGCGGTGGACGTGCGCGGCGGCGGCCCGGGAACACGGGAAACCGATCTACTCGATCCGAGCAACTCGGTCCAGCGGGTGCACGCGGTGCTGCTCACCGGCGGCAGTGCCTACGGGCTGGCCGCGGCCGACGGGGTGATGCGCTGGCTGGAGGAACACGACGAGGGCATCGACATGACCACCCCGGAAGAACGTGCCACGGCAACCGCGGCGGTGCGGGTGCCGATCGTCCCCGCAGCGGTCATCTTCGATCTGCCGGTGGGGGATTGGGCCGTCCGCCCGACCGCGGAGTACGGGTACGGCGCGGCCGGCGCGGCCGACGTCGACTTCGCCCGCGGTTGTGTCGGTGCGGGGGTCGGTGCCCGCGCAGGCGCGCTCAAGGGCGGGCTCGGCACCGCGAGCGTGGTGTTCGCCGACGGCCCGGCCACGGGCGTCACCGTAGGAGCGTTGGTGGTGGCCAACCCGGTCGGTTCGGTGATCGACCCGCGAACCGGGCTGCCCTGGGGGGTCGGCTCGGACGGTGCCGAATTCTTCGGTCTGCAGACGCCGAGTGCCGAGCAGCTCGCCGCAGCGAATGCGCTTGCCGAGAAGGGCACCGTGCTCAATACGACGATCGGCTTGGTCGCGACCGACGCCGCCCTGCCCGCTGCGGCCTGCCGCCGGATGGCCACGGCAGCGCACGACGGGCTGGCCAGGGCGGTGCGCCCGGCACATTCCCCGCTGGACGGCGACACCATGTTCGCGCTGGCCACCGGCCGGGTCGCGGTAGGTCGGCCGGATCCCGCGCCGCCACCGGAGTTTCCCCACGAACTGGCGGTGACCAGCGCGGTGTGTGCTGCGGCGGCGCTGTGCGTGGAGCGGGCGATCGTGGACGCGATCCTGGCCGCCGAATCGGTCGCGGGAATACCGGCATATCGTGAACTGTTGTCGTCGGCTGTGCTCGCCCGGAGGTAATGCGGGCACCGCGACCCCCGAAGTCGGAAGGACAGCGAGCGTTGCTGGTGATCAGAGCGGACCTTGTCGAGGCGATGGTGGCGCATGCGCGCGCCGATCATCCCGATGAAGCGTGCGGCGTGATCGCCGGCCCGGAGGGCTCGGATCGGCCGGAGCGGCATGTCGCGATGATCAATGCCGAGCGCTCGCCCACGTTCTACCGATTCGACTCCGGCGAGCAGTTGCGGTTGTGGCGCGCGATGGACGACGCCGATGAGGCACCGGTCGTCATCTACCACTCGCACACCGGCACCGAGGCGTATCCGAGTCGCACAGACATTTCCTACGCTTCCGAGCCGGACGCGCATTACGTGCTCATCTCCACCCGCGACCCCGACGTGCACGAGCTGCGCAGCTACCGGATTGTCGATGGCGTCGTCACCGAAGAACCGGTGGACGTGGTCGACAGCTACGAAACCGTCGTCAACTAGTACCAATTCGCCACTGCACCAATCAGCCGAAGAGGAGCACCGATGTCCGTCACCGTGTCGATCCCGACCATCCTGCGCACCCATACCGGGGGTGAAAAGCGGGTCGAGGCAACGGGATCCACACTGTCTGCCGTGATCGACGATCTCGAGTCCAACTATGTGGGCCTCAAGGACCGGCTGATCAAGGACGGGAAGCTGCACCGTTTCGTCAATGTCTACGTCGATGACGAGGACGTGCGCTTCTCCGGCGGGCTGGAGACCGAGGTGTCCGATGGTGCGAGCGTGACGATCCTGCCTGCCGTTGCGGGCGGTGCCGGGTAGCAGTGGCACGCTACGAATCGCTCGTCGCGACGCTCGGCAATACGCCACTCGTCGGTCTGCAGCGACTGTCCCCGAAATGGGACGGTGCGGACCACGTCCGGTTGTGGGCGAAGCTGGAAGACCGCAACCCCACCGGCTCGATCAAGGACCGGCCGGCGTTGCGCATGATCGAACAGGCCGAGCGCGAGGGCCGGATCGCGCCCGGCGCGACGATCCTGGAACCGACCAGTGGCAACACCGGCATCTCGCTGGCCATGGCGGCAAAACTCAAGGGCTACAAGCTGATCTGCGTGATGCCCGAGAACACCTCGGTGGAGCGGCGGCAGCTGCTTACGATGTTCGGCGCCGAGATCATCGATTCGCCCGCGGCCGGTGGTTCCAATCAGGCGGTGGCGCTGGCCAAGCAGATTGCCGCGGAAAACCCCGACTGGGTGATGCTCTACCAGTACGGCAACCCGGCGAACTCGCTCGCGCACTACGAGGGCACCGGTCCGGAGATCTTCGCCGATCTGCCCGAGATCACCCATTTCGTCGCCGGTCTCGGCACCACGGGCACGCTCATGGGTGCCGGCCGTTACCTGCGCGAACAGGTACCCGAAGTGAAGGTCGTCGCCGCGGAGCCGCGCTACGGCGAACTCGTCTACGGGCTGCGCAATCTCGACGAGGGCTTCGTTCCCGAGTTGTACGACGAGTCGGTGCTCACCGGCCGGTTCTCGGTGGGCCCGTTCGATGCGGTCCGCCGCACCCGCGAACTCGTCGGGGAGGAAGGCATTTTCGCCGGTATTTCCACGGGGGCAATCCTGCATGCCGCACTGGGCGTCGCCGCGAAGGAATTGAAGGCCGGCCGTCGTGCCGACATCGCGTTCGTGGTGGCCGACGGCGGTTGGAAGTATCTGTCGACCGGTGCGTACACCGGTACGCTCGAGGAAGCAGAGGACGCGCTCGAGGGCCAGCTCTGGGCGTAGCACCGGGAGCGTGGGCGAGCGAGAAGGGACGGCGACGTGACGAACAGTCAGGGCGGTTCGGCACCCTTCGCCGATCCGGGCAAGCCCGCCTTCGACCAGTCCCGGCTCGACGCGATCCGCGCCCAGTTGGCGAATCCCGGTGCGACGGCGTCGGCGAATCGTCCGGCGCCGGCGCCGAAGTCCGCGGCGCCGAAGTCCGGCAAACCCACGGTCCCGAGCCCTGCAAGTGCGGAGAAGGCGCGACCGCAGTGGCAGGTGGCGGCCGCGATCATCGGCGCCTTCGCCGTGCTGCTGTACGTCATCGAGTTCGTCGATGCGCTCATGGATCACCAGCTCGACCGCTGGGGAATCGAGCCGTTATCGGTCGACGGACTGTTCGGGATCCTCTTCGCGCCGCTGCTGCACGCCAACTGGGAGCACCTGGCGGCCAACACGCTGCCGCTGCTCATTCTCGGGTTTCTGGTGCTGATGTCCGGGATCGCCCGTGGGCTCGCGGCGACCGGCATCATCTGGCTGATTTGTGGCGCGGGAACCTGGCTCTTCGGCGGTCAGGGCACCCTGCACATCGGTGCGTCCGGGGTGATCTTCGGCTGGTTGGCCTACCTGCTCGTGCGGGGCTTCTTCAGTCGCCGATTCGGCCAGATCCTGATCGGCATCGCGGTGTTCCTCGTCTACGGCAGCCTGCTGTGGGGCGTATTGCCGGGCACTCCCGGGGTGTCCTGGCAGTCCCACCTGTTCGGCGCGGTCGGGGGAATAGTGGCCGGGTGGGTGATCGCCCGGCCCGAGCGGGACGCGCGCCGCGCCCGCGCACAACGATCGGGAATCAGCTGACCTCTGGGTTTCGCCGAACGTTTTGTGATTGCACTGTTCGTGGCATCCTGACCGTATGCGGTTGACCGTCCTCGGGTGCTCGGGCAGCGTGTCCGGGCCGGATTCTCCGGCGTCGGGCTACCTGTTGACCGCCGCGGGAACGAGTCCGGCCGTCATCGATTTCGGGCCCGGTGTGCTCGGCGCGCTGCAGCGCTACGCCGACCCGGGTGAGGTGTCGATTTTCCTGTCCCACCTGCACGCCGATCACTGTCTGGACCTGCCCAGCCTCCTGGTCTGGCGGCGCTACCATCCGAACTCGCCCGGTGGGCGCGCGGTGGTGTACGGCCCGACCGACACCGCGCGGCGGATCGGCGTCGCCTCCGCCGAAGTCGCCGGCTGCTGTGACGACTGGTCCGACACCATCGACATGCGGCCGTGGGAGGCCACGGTGCCGGTGCAGTTCGGCGCGAACACGGTGACCCCGTGGCGGGTGAGCCATCCGCCCGAGTCCTACGGCCTGACGCTGCGCAGCGAGACGGGCGGCACACTGTGTTTCACCGGTGACACGGCGCTGTGCCCGAGCGTCATCGACATGGCCCGCGGCGCCGACATCCTGCTCGCCGAGGCCTCGTGGACGCACGATCCGCCCAATCGACCGCCCGACCTGCACATGTCCGGAACCGAGGCGGGGCGTCTCGCCGCCGGCGCCGGGGTGCAGGAATTGCTGCTCACCCATATCCCGCCCTGGACCGCCCGCGAGGATGTCATCGCCGAGGCGAAGGCGGAGTTCGCCGGCCCGGTGCATGCGGTATCGCCGGGCGAGGTCTACGAGTTCTGAACGCTCCGCCCGTCGGGTGAGCGGCCATTTCGGCAGGCGCCCCACCGATGTTTCGGGGTGGCCGATAGGCTTTCGCCCGTGTCGAGACGAGCCGATGGAAGAGCGGACGACGAACTCCGCGAGGTCCGCATCACCCGTGGATTCACCAGCCACCCTGCGGGGTCGGTCCTGGTGGAGTTCGGCAGCACCAGAGTGATGTGCACGGCGAGCGTGACCGAGGGGGTGCCCGGCTGGCGTAGGGGCTCGGGGCTCGGCTGGGTCACCGCCGAATACGCGATGCTGCCCGCCGCCACGCACACCCGCAGTGGTCGCGAGTCGGTCAAGGGCAAGATCGGTGGCCGCACCCAGGAGATCAGCCGACTGGTCGGCCGGTCATTGCGTGCCTGCATCGACCTCGCAGCAATCGGCGAGAACACCATCGCGATCGACTGCGACGTCCTGCAGGCCGACGGCGGTACCCGTACGGCCGCGATCACCGGCGCGTACGTCGCGCTGCACGATGCCATCACCTATCTGCGCGCCGCCGGACAGTTGGCCGATCCGCAGCCGCTCTCGTGCGCGATCGCCGCGGTGAGCGTCGGCGTCGTCGACGGCCGGGTTCGGCTCGACCTGCCCTATGAAGAGGACTCGCGTGCCGAGGTGGACATGAACGTCGTCGCCACCGACACCGGCACGCTGGTCGAGGTGCAAGGCACCGGCGAAGGGGCGACGTTCCCGCGGTCCACCCTGGACAAGATGCTCGATCTCGCCGTGATCGGTTGCGACCAACTGTTCGCGGCGCAGCAGGCCGCGCTGGCCGCGCCCTACCCCGGTGTGCTGCCCGAGCCGGCGGAAACGCCGAAGAAGAAGTTCGGTGGCTGACACGCGCCTGCTGGTCGCGAGCCGGAACGCGAAGAAGCTCGCCGAATTGCGGCGGGTGCTCGCCGACCACGACGTCGCCGGGATTGAAATCGTCGGTCTGGACGAGATCCCGCCGTTCCCCGAAACACCCGAGACCGGCGCGACCTTCGAGGAGAACGCGCTGCTGAAGGCCCGCGACGGTGCAGTGGCATCCGGATTGTCCTGTGTGGCCGATGATTCCGGCATCGCCGTGGATGCGCTCAATGGGATGCCCGGCGTGCTGTCCGCCCGTTGGTCCGGCAGCCATGGCGACGACGCCGCCAATACCGACCTGCTGCTCGGTCAACTCGCGGACGTGCCCGACGAGCGGCGAACGGCACGTTTCGTCTCGGTGTGCGCGCTCGTTGTGCCGGGCGGGACCGAGACCGTGGTCCGCGGTGAATGGCCGGGGGTGATCGTGCACGCGCCACGTGGCGAGGGTGGCTTCGGCTACGACCCGGTCTTCCTGCCCGCCGACGCCGATCGCACGGCGGCCGAGCTCACGCCCGCCGAGAAGGATGCCCGCTCACACCGGGGACGCGCGCTACGCCAACTCGTCCCCGCGCTGCGGGCCCTGGCGGGCTAGGGGAGCGGTATCAAATACCGAAGTCGCTCTTGACCTGTTGGGTGCGGCGATGTTCGACGAAGAACGACAGAAACGGAATAGTGCCGGCGAGCAACGTGCCGACCGTCCGCGGGGCCGCCCAGCGCACCTTCACCGCCAGATCGATGGTGACGATCAGGTAGACGAAGTAGACCCAGCCGTGCACGACCGCGATCCAGCTCGGCGTGTCCACGTCGAAGCCGTACTTCGCGACGAGATCCGCGGTCAGCACGAGCAGCCAGATGCCGGTCACCCACGCAAGCACGCGGTAGCGCAGCAGCGCGCCGGCAATCCTGGCGTTGCCCGTCGGCGCTGCGGTCTCGGTGCCTTCGGGGCTCGCGGTCACGTGGTGCTCCTGTCTGTCCGGTCGCGAGCGTTGAGCTCGGCAAGGTAGCGGTTGTATTCGGTCGTTTGCTCATCGAGTGCGTCCCGGGGGCGGGCAGTCGGGCGCGGCGGCAGCAGGTCCGCCGGGATCTCGGTCGGCTGCGTTTCCGTGCCCGTCGCCCGTACCGGTTGTGTCCCCGTGCCAGAACTCTTTCCGGTGTGCTCGTCCTCGAGTTGGACGAAGCGGCGGTAGGCGTAGACGACGAACCCCGCGAACAGCGGCCACTGCAGGGCGTACCCGAGATTTTGCCCGGTACCGCCGGCCGACTCGAATCTGGTCCACTGCCACCAGCCCAGCGCCAGGCAGCCCAGCGCGGCGACGACGACCAGCACGATCAGTGCAGGTCGATGCCGACGCGGGCGGGAACTCATACCCCAAACGGTACCGGGGTGCACGGCGAGCGATCCGGGCAGCCGCCGGCCGGAATCCACTGGTGTGAGCCGCGTCATGTCCTGTGCTGCGCTGAGAGTGCACGTCATGGAGGTGTACGCGGCAAACGTCGTGCTCGACCGGCCGGTCGCCCAGTCCGGGATCGAGGCCCCTGTCGGGGTGCCGCCGGGCGTGCTGGACTCGTACTTCGACGAGCTCGTGGCATCGGGTCACATCCGCCGCGAGGAGGATATGTTGTCGCTGACGGAAACCGGGATGCACGAGGCGACCTGGATGCGTGCGGCCTGGCGGGAATGGATCGTCGATCAGCTGCGCGAGTGGCTGCCGGCCGCGGACAGCGACGAGGCGCACGCGGCAAAGGTCGATGCCGCATTCGAGCGGATCGTCACCCGGGTGATCCGCGAGGTTCAGGCGGAGCGCGAACGGGCCGCGGTGCAGTAGCAGCGTTACGAAGGGGAGAAGTCGGCGGACGTGAAATCCGCTGCAGCACAGGGGGAGTGAACTGATGTCGAACAATGATGGAATCGACTTCGATCGGCGGGGACTGCCCCGCTTCGTCGCGCGGTTCAACCGCGCGATCGGTAACCGGATCCAGGGGTTGTGGGCACCGTACCTCGTGCCATGGGCGGTGGTCCTACATCGCGGCCGGAAATCCGGAACGTCTTATGCGACGCCGGTGCTGGCATTTCGACGCGGCGATCTGATCGCGATCGGGCTCGCCTACGGTCCGCAGACGCAGTGGCTGCACAACCTGATGGCGGCCGGCGAGGGATCGCTGCGTCGGCGCGGTCGTGTCGTCGGAATCGACGACCTGCGCATCGTGGACAGCCGGAACGCCGAGGTACCGCTGGGTGCGCGGGTGATCGGGCGGGGGACCGATCGGGTGTTGCTGGGCCGGTTGGCGCGCTGAGCGGAGGTTCGAATCCGCGCGTCAGCCCGGGGGCGGCGCGGCGGAGATCACTCGCAGCCGATGCCGTTGTGGTCGGCGTCGGGCGCGAACGGTTCGGGTAGACGCAGGGGCCACCTAAGCCGAGCGGATCTCGGCAGGGAACGTTAAGCGCCGAGCGTGGAACTCCTCGGTCCGGCCATTGCCATGGTCGATGACGACCGGCTCGGTATGAGCTGCGAGGTACCCGAGCGATTCCAGGATCTTGATGCCGATTCGCTGCCATTGGTCCGGTTCGCGTCCGGATGCCACGACAATTGCTGCCTCGAGCCCGACGACGGAGCAGCGAGGGTCACCCTGGATCGTGGTTAGCCAATCACCGACGTTGATGCCGTTATCGCTGTGCATGTCCTCTCCTTCACCGGCCCAGCCGTGCCCGGTAAAACGGGTTATCGGTCGTTAGACCAGTAGCCGTTACCCGGCGGGTGTCGGGGTTGCGGTGGGACCTGGCACGCGTCCAATTCGGTTGCCTGCGCGGAGCGAGCCCTCGTGCGGCACCGCGCACAAGTGTTTGCCCCTACGTCGTCGGGCCTGGACGGCGGGAAGTTTGCCGACCGATTCGGTAGCCGGGCGATCGTCAACCACGATGGATCTGCGCAGGACGTCGATGAACGCGTCGCCCACCTGCACGCCGCCCGAGAAAGCCGTCACTGTCATGGTGCGGCCTCTGCCGACCGCGATCGTCACCGCTGTCCCTTCGTGACCGTGTTGAACGCCCACGATGAGCCCGGCAACAACGCCGGCGGTGACACCAGGCCGGGCGTCCGGCGACATGCAGATATATCGGTGGATGTGTGACGCGTTGAGGTCTGCGACGGCTACGGCTTGCGATGACATGCACGGCAAGCTACCGGCGCACACGGGCGAAGTTGGGCGTTTGACCAGATTGTGCCGCGGGTCACTATTTTGCTGCTGACCTGCATTGTGCGCGAGGGGGGACTTGAACCCCCACGTCCTAGGACACCAGAACCTAAATCTGGCGCGTCTGCCAATTCCGCCACTCGCGCGCAGGCACAGCGTACGTCACGGCCGGCGTGGGACTGGGCCCGGACGGGCTCACACTTTCGCGTCACGCGCCGTGTGGGGCCGCCGACCCAGCGGTCGCTCGCCAGGGATCGGAGCCGACGTCGGGCGACGGTCGTGTTCGCTACCCGCGAGTAACCCGACCTGCGAATATAACAACTCAATAACGATCAACATGAGGATTTCCTCATATTATTGGAGGTCCACGTATGTGTCGTAGCCAGCGCGGAAGCCATGGAATGAGAGTGATCGGCGGCGAAATTCTGGGACGTCTGTCCCGCAAAATCGCCGTTTTCGGCGTCAGTCGTAGATCAAACGTGAGGATTTCCTCATGATTCTGTGCCACTCTTGGCACCACTCGACGAGGAGAGCCCGAGCCACATCCGCGCCCCGGTGCCCGGCGTCATCACGACGCCGCGCTTCTGTGCACCCCGGCGCAAACGAGAGGACTACACACCCGTGACCATCAATGAAAGCGCGGCATCCGGCCGAGGACGCGACGCTTACTCGGCCACGAGCCCGCGCGCGAAAGGTTCGTCCGCATTCGATCGCCTTCCGCTGGTCGACCGCTTCCTCGCCGGCGAGCCCTACGCTCTCGCGTTCGGTGGACAGGGCGCGTCCTGGCTGGGCGCACTCGAGGAGATCAGTCGAGACAGCGCGCTCGAGCCGGAACTGACCGCCCTGGTCAACGAAGCCGCCGCGATCCTCACGCCGCTGGCCGGCAAACTGCTCGTCGTGCGACCGGTCGGCTTCGACCCGATCGGCTGGATCCTCGAAGAGGACATCGTCGACGAAGAGAGTGACGAGCCCTCCGCCGCGCCTTCGGAGGCGACGCTGCGTTCGGCGGCCGTGTCGCTGCCCGGTGTTTTCCTGACCCAGATCGCCGCGCTCCGGTCGCTGAAACTGCAGGGTCTCGACCCAGCCGCGAACCCGCCGGTCGCGGTAATCGGACACTCGCAGGGTCTGATCGGTGTGGCCGCTGTCGAGCGCCAGGGTTCTGCCGACGCTCAGTTGCTCGCCCTCGCTCAGCTGATCGGCGCGGCGGCGGGCCTCGTCGGTCGCCGCCGTGGTCTGATCGCGGTCGGTGACCGCGCGCCGATGATGGCCGTCTCCAACGCCGATCGCGCGCAGCTCGAGCAGGCCGTCGCCGCGGTCGCAGCCACCACCGATGCGTCGATCGCGCCGTCCCTGTCGATCCGCAACGGTCGGCGCCGTTTCGTCATCTCCGGTGCGCCCGCCTCGATCGAGCGGGTCAAGGAGTACTGCGAGCAGATCACCACCGAGCAGACCCACGAGCGGGACGCGAAGAAGCGCGGCGGTGCCGTGTTCGCGCCCGTATTCGAGCCGCTCGCCGTCGAGATCGGTTTCCATCACCCCGCGCTCGACGAGACCATCGAACTCGTCGCGAGCTGGGCAGGACTGTGCGGCCTCGATGTCGACCTGGCCCGTGAACTCACCGCCGGCGTCCTCGTGGAGCCCGTCGACTGGGTCACCGCCATCGACACCGCGGTCGGTGCCGGTGCAGATTGGCTCCTGGACCTCGGCCCGGGGGACCTGCTGACCCGGATGAGCGTCTCCACGCTGCGCGGGACCGGCTCGGGCATCGTCGCCGCCGCGACCCGCGACGGCCAGCGGCAGCTGCTCACGCCCGGTGCCACCCCCGAAATCCCGCCGGCCTGGTCGAGCTTCGCGCCGGCGCCGGTCACGCTGCCCGACGGCCGCGTCGTCGTCGAAACCGCGTTCACCCGTCTCACCGGGCGGTCCCCGATCCTGCTCGCCGGCATGACCCCCACCACCGTCGACGCCAAGATCGTCGCCGCGGCCGCGAACGCCGGCCACTGGGCCGAGCTCGCCGGCGGCGGACAGGTCACCGAACAAATCTTCGCCGACCGCGTCGCCGAGCTGCGCACGCTGCTCGACCCGGGCCGCGAGGTGCAGTTCAACTCGCTGTTCCTCGATCCCTACCTGTGGAAGCTGCAGCTCGGTGGCAAGCGTCTGGTGCAGAAGGCCCGCGCCGCGGGAGCACCGTTCGACGGTGTCGTCGTTACCGCAGGCATCCCCGAGCTCGAGGAAGCCGTCGCGCTGATCGAGGAGCTGTCCGAGGCCGGCATCAGCCACGTCGCCTTCAAGCCGGGCACCGTCGCGCAGATCCGTTCCGTGATCCGGATCGCCAACGAGGTGCCCAACTACCCGGTGATCATGCATATCGAGGGCGGCCGGGCCGGGGGTCACCACTCCTGGGAAGACCTCGACGACCTGCTGCTCGACACCTACGCCGAACTGCGCACCCGGTCGAACATCGTGGTCTGCGTCGGCGGTGGCATCGGCACGCCCGAGCGTGCGGCCGAGTACCTGACCGGCTCCTGGTCGACGCCTTACGGTTTCCCGGCGATGCCGCTGGACGGCATTCTGGTCGGCACCGCCGCGATGGCGGCCCTGGAGGCCACCACCGCGCCCGAGGTCAAGCAACTGCTGGTCGCCACCCCCGGTACCCCCGACTGGGTCGGCGCGGGCAACGCCGTCGGCGGCATGGCTTCCGGCCGCAGCCAGCTCGGCGCGGATATTCACGAGATCGACAACGCTGCTTCCCGTACCGGACGCCTGCTCGACGAGGTGGCCGGCGACGCGGACGCGGTCGCGCAGCGGCGCGAGGAGATCATCGCCGCGCTCAACGGCACCGCGAAGCCGTACTTCGGTGACGTCGCCACGATGACCTACACCCAGTGGCTCAATCGCTATGTCGAGCTGGCCATCGGCCCCGACGCGCTCACCGCGTTCGACACCGGATCCGATGTTGCCGAGGCGATTTCGGACGCGACCAGCTCGCTCTGGCTGGATATCACCTGGCGCGAGCGGTTCGCCGAGATGCTGCAGCGGGCCGAGGCCCGACTGCACCCCGCCGACCGCGGCCCGATCGCGACCCTGTTCGAGGATTCCGCGTTGCTCGAGCGCCCCGCGCAAGCGCTTGCCGCGCTGCACGAGGCCTACGCCGACGCCGACACCGCGGTGCTGCACCCGGCCGACGTCCCGTTCTTCGTCGCCCTGTGCAAGACGCCGGGCAAGCCGGTGAACTTCGTGCCGGTCGTCGACGGCGACGTCCGCCGCTGGTGGCGGTCGGACTCGCTGTGGCAGGCGCACGATCCGCGCTACTCCGCAGACCAGGTCTGCGTCATCCCGGGCACCGTCGCCGTCGCGGGCATCACCCGCGTCGACGAGCCGGTGGGTGAACTGCTCGACCGGTTCGAGAAGGCCGGCGCGGACGCGCTGGTCGCCGCTGGCGTCAAGCCGGTCGCCATCGCCAGCCGCAGACATGCCGGTGTCGCACCGGGCCCGGTCGACATCGTGCTCGGCTCGCCCGACGTCACGTGGGCCGGCCGGGTCACCAAGAACCCGGTGCGCCGGCTCGGCGAGGTCGCGGAATGGCTCGTCGACGGCCACAACGCCGCACACCCCGGCTCCGGTGCCTCGTTGACCGAACTCGACGCCGAACACGTCGAGCTCACCGTCCCGCTGCTCGCGGGCAACGCGGTCCGCATCCGCATCACCGTCCCCGCGTCGACCTACACCGGCGGTGCGCCGGTCGTCACCGCCGAGGACGCGGAGGCTTCGATGTCGGCGCTGCTCGCCGTGGCTGCCGGGCAGGAGCTGCCGACAGTCAAGGGCAATGTCGCGCGGGTCAACCTGGCCTGGACGCCGGATCTGATCGCCGACCACGCCGGTGTCACGTCCTCGGGCATGCCGGATTCGCTCAGTTCGGTCGGCAACGCCGTACCCGACGTGCTGGTCGGCGCCTGCTGGCCCGCCGTGTTCGCGGTGCTCGGTGCCGCCCGCATCCCGGAAGCGGGCAGCGTCATCGAGGGCATGCTCGACCTGGTTCACCTCGATCATCAGGTGCGCCTGGGCACAGAGTTGCCGCAGGACACCAGCATCCTGACGGTGCGTGCCGAGTCCACCTCGGTCATCGACACCGACCTCGGCCGCGTCGTCGAGGTGCACGTCACCATCACCAGCATGGAGCGCGAGCAGGGGCTCGAAGCACTGCCGCTCGCAACGCTTGTCGAGCGCTTCGCGATCCGCGGTCGGACCGGTGCCGGCGAGCTGACCGACCCGCCGCGTGCGGGTGGGGCAGGCGAGTCCGGCCTGGACACCCCGCGTCGCCGTCGTCGGGACGTCACCATCGTCGCGCCGACCAATATGGGCGCCTTTGCCCAGGTGTCCGGCGACCACAACCCGATTCACACCTCCGACGGCGCGGCGCTGCTCGCCGGCCTCGGCCGCCCGATCGTGCACGGCATGTGGCTTTCGGCCGCGGCTCAGCACGCGGTTGCCGCCGTCGATCCGGAGTCGAATATCCCGGCTCGCCGGCTCACCGCCTGGACCACCCGGTTCCTCGGCATGGTCCGGCCCGGCGCGCGAATCGACATTCAGATCAACCGAGTTGCGATCGATTCGGGCGCGGAGATCGTGGAGGTCTCCTGCCGCGTCGGCAGCGACCTGGTGATGGTCGCGACCGGCCGCACGGAGGCGCCGAAGACCGTCTACGCGTTCCCCGGCCAGGGCATTCAGGCCAAGGGCATGGGTCTGGACGCGCGGACGCGCTCCAAGGCGGCGAAGGAGATCTGGGACCGTGCCGACAAGCACACCCGATCCGCGCTCGGTTTCTCCATTCTCGCCGTCGTCCGGGACAACCCGACCTATCTCAAGGCTCGCGGTGTCGAGCACAAGCACCCGGACGGCGTGCTGCACCTGACGCAGTTCACCCAGGTCGCGATGGCCGTGCTCGGCTGCGCGCAGGTCGCCGAGCTGCGTGAGGCCGGCGCCTTCGTGGAGGACGCGATCCTGGCCGGTCACTCGGTCGGCGAGTACAACGCGCTCGCCGCCGTCGCCGGGGTGCTGCCGCTCGAGGCCGTGCTCGAGGTCGTGTTCCAGCGTGGTTCGGCCATGCACGAGCTCGTGCCGCGCGACGCCGACGGCCGCTCGAACTACCGGATGGCCGCGATCCGGCCGTCGCAGTTCGGGCTGCGCGACGAAGACGTGGAGGAGTTCATCGCCTCGATCGGTGCGGCAACCGGTGAGTTCGTGCAGGTGGTGAACCTGAACCTGCGTGGTTCGCAGTACGCCATCGCGGGCACCGTCGCCGGCCTCGATGCGCTGGAGACCGAGATCGACCGCCGCGTCGCCGACTTCGGTGGCAAGCGCGCCTTCATCCTGGTGCCCGGTATCGACGTGCCGTTCCACTCGGCCGTGCTGCGTGACGGCGTGCCCGAGTTCCGGCACAAGCTCGAAGACCTGCTGCCTGCCGATCTGCATCCGGAGATCCTGATCGGGCGCTACATCCCGAACCTGGTGCCGAGGCCGTTCTCGCTCAACCGCGACTTCATCCAGGAGATCGCCGACCTGGTCCCGTCGGAGCCGCTGACCGCGGTGCTGGCCGACTTCGACAGCTGGGCCGACCGCCAGGGCGAACTGTGCCGCGTGGTGCTGATCGAGCTGCTGGCCTGGCAGTTCGCCAGCCCGGTGCGCTGGATCGAAACCCAGGACCTGCTGTTCACCGACGAGTTGCACGGCGGCCTCGGCGTGGAGCGGTTCGTCGAGATCGGCCTGGCCGCAACACCGACGGTGGCCAACCTGGCGAGCAACACGCTCAAGCTGCCCGGCCGCATCGGTGGCCCGGTCGAGGTGGTCAACATCGAGCGCGAGCGTGCGGTCGTGTTCGCCACCGACGTCGACCCGGAACCGGTCGAGGAGGAAATCCCCGCAGCGGCTTCCGAAGCCGCTGCTCCCGCTCCGGCTGCCGCGGCGGCGCCGGCACCCGCTCCAGCGGCGGCACCCTCGGGTGGGCCGCGTCCGGACGACATCGCCTTCACCGCCTCGGATGCGACCAAGGTGCTGATCGCGCTGTGGACCAAGCTGCGGCTCGACCAGATCGGTCCGGTGGACACCATCGAGGCGCTGTGCGACGGCGTCTCCTCGCGGCGCAACCAGCTGCTCGTCGACCTCGGCTCCGAGCTCTCGCTCGGCGCGATCGACGGCGCCGCGGACGCCGACATGGTGGCGCTGGCCGGCACGGTCGACAAGCTCGCCCGTACCTACAAGCCGTTCGGTTCGGTGTTGTCCGACTCGATGGGTGATCACCTGCGCAAGGTGTTCGGCCCGACCGGCAAGCGTCCGGCCGCCATCGCCGAGCGCGTGACGAAGGTCTGGGAGCTCGGCGACGGCTGGGCCAACCATGTCATGGCCGAGGTCGCACTCGGCACCCGTGACGGCGCCAGTGTGCGCGGCGGCGACCTCGGCGGTCTGGTCGGCAGTGCGCTGTCCGATGCCGCTTCGGTCGATGCCGCGATCGATGCGGGCGTGCAGGCTGTGGCCGGCCGGCGTGGTGTGGCGGTGTCGCTGCCTTCCACCGGTGGTGCCGGTGGCGGTGGCACCGTGGACGCGGCGGCGCTCGGCGAATTCACCGAGCACATCACCGGTCGTGACGGTGTCCTCGCCTCCGCTGCGCGGCTCGTGCTCGAGCAGCTGGGCCTCGACGACAAGGTCTCGGCGCCGGATGCGGCCGCCGACGGCGAACTCGTCGAACTCGTGTCCGCGGAACTCGGCACGGACTGGCCGCGTCTGGTCGCCCCGGCATTCGACGGCCGCAAGGCCGTGCTCATCGACGACCGGTGGGCCACCGCGCGTGAGGATCTCGCGCGGCTGTGGATCGCCGAGGATGCCGTTTCGACGGTGACCGTCGACGGCTTCACGGGTGCAGGCGCTTCCGTTGCTGCGCAGGCGGCATGGTGGCGGGCCAAGGCCCGTACCGCCGGGCGTTCGGTGCTCGCCGCCGCCTACGAGCAGATCGAGCAGGCCGCCAAGCAGAACACCGGCTCGGGCGTCTGGTCGGGCGAGATCGCCGTTGTCACCGGCGCGAGCAAGGGGTCGATCGCCGCGGCGATCACCGGCCAGCTGCTCGCCGGCGGTGCGACGGTCGTGGTGACCACCTCGCGCCTGGACGACGCGCGGCTCGGCTTCTACCGCACGCTCTACCGCGACTCGGCACAGGCTGGTGCGGAACTGTGGGTGGTGCCGGCCAATATGGCCTCCTACACCGACGTGGACGCGCTCATCGACTGGATCGGCAACGAGCAGATCGATTCCGCCGGTGGCGCGAAGACCGTCACCAAGGGCGCGATGACGCCGACGCTGCTCTTCCCGTTCGCCGCGCCGCGCGTAGCCGGCGACCTCTCCGACGCGGGGGCCCGCGCCGAGATGGAAATGCGGGTGCTGCTGTGGTCGGTCGAACGCCTCATCGCGGGGCTGTCCGCACTCGGACGCGACCACGATGTCGACGCACGGCTGCACACGGTGCTGCCCGGTTCGCCGAACCGCGGCATGTTCGGTGGTGACGGTGCCTACGGCGAGTCGAAGGCTGCCCTGGACGCACTGGTCGCCCGCTGGAACGCGGAACGGTCCTGGGCCGACCGGGTTACCTTGGCGCACGCTCTGATCGGCTGGGTGCGCGGCACCGGGCTGATGGGTCACAACGACCCGATCGTCGACGCGGTCGAGCAGGCCGGCGTGTCCACCTGGTCCACCCAGGAAATGGCGGCCGAGCTGCTGAAGCTGTCCACCGTCGAGGTACGGGAGCAGGCGGCGACCAAGCCGGTGCAGGCCGACCTCACCGGTGGGCTTGCCACCGTCGATCTGGATCTGGCGTCGCTGGCAAAGGAGGCCCGTGAGGCAGCCGAGGCCGAGACGCCGGAGGAGGCGGTGGAAGACATCGCGGGGACGATCCTCGCGCTGCCCGCGCCGCCGACCCAGGTCGCCGCGGTCGCCGAGTACGCCTGGCCGGAGCTGAACATCGACCCGGCCGACATGGTCGTCATCGTCGGCGCGGGCGAGCTCGGGCCGTACGGCTCGGCGCGCACCCGCTTCGAGATGGAGGTCGACGAACAGCTTTCGGCCGCAGGCGTTCTCGAACTGGCCTGGAGCACGGGACTCGTCACGTGGGAGAACGATCCCAAGGCGGGCTGGTACGACGCCGAATCCGGTGATCTGGTGCCGGAGGAGGAGATCGCCGAGCGCTACCACGACGAGGTCGTCTCCCGCTGCGGTATCCGCCGCTACGTGGACGACGGTGCGATGGTGGACAACACGGCCCCGCTGATGACGTCGGTCTTCCTCGACAAGGACCTCACCTTCGTGGTGACCAGCGAGACGGAAGCCCGCGCGTTCGCCGCCGCCGACCCGGAGCACACGATCGTCACGCCGGTCGCGGACTCGGGGGACTGGCAGGTGACCCGGCAGGCGGGCACCGAGATTCGCGTGCCGCGCAAGATGAAGCTGACCCGCTTCGTTGGCGGCCAGATCCCCACCGGCTTCGACCCGACCCGCTGGGGCATCTCGCCGGATATGGCGAGCTCGGTGGACCGGGTGGCGCTGTGGAACATCGTCTGCACCGTGGATGCATTCATCAGCTCGGGCTTCACGCCCTCGGAACTGATGCGCTGGGTGCACCCGAGCCTGGTGGCCAACACCCAGGGCACCGGCATGGGCGGCATGACGTCGATGCGCTCGCTCTACATCGACACGCTGCTCGGTGAGGCGCGCGCCAACGACATCCTGCAGGAGGCGCTGCCCAACGTTGTTGCGGCACATGTGGTGCAGTCCTACGTCGGCAGCTACGGCGCGATGGTGCACCCGGTCGCGGCGTGCGCCACGGCTGCGGTGTCGGTCGAGGAAGGCGTCGACAAGATCAAGCTCGGCAAGGCCGATCTTGTCGTGGCCGGCGGCTTCGACGATCTGTCCACCGAGGGCATCATCGGCTTCGGCGACATGTCGGCCACGGCGGACTCGGCGGCCATGCGCGCCAAGGGAATCGACGATCGCCGCTTCTCCAGGGCGAACGATCGCCGGCGCGGCGGCTTCGTCGAGTCGATGGGCGGCGGCACGATCCTGCTCGCCCGTGGTGATCTCGCGGTCCGGATGGGCCTGCCGGTGCTCGGTGTGGTGGCGTACGCGCAGTCGTTCGGCGACGGTGTGCACACCTCGATTCCGGCGCCCGGTCTCGGTGCACTCGGCGCCGGGCGTGGCGGCTCGAAGTCGCGCCTGGCCAAGGGACTCGCCGAACTGGGTGTCGGCGCCGACGAGGTGGCGGTGGTCTCCAAGCACGACACCTCCACGGCCGCAAACGATCCGAACGAGGCGGAGCTGCACACGCGGCTCGCCGCGTCGATCGGCCGCTCGGCGGGCAACCCGCTGTTCGTGGTGTCGCAGAAGAGCCTGACCGGCCATTCGAAGGGCGGCGCGGCGGCGTTCCAGCTGATCGGCCTGTGCCAGGTGCTCAGCCAGGGCGTCATTCCGCCGAACCGCAGCCTGGACTGCGTCGATCCGAAGATGGCGGAATTCCCGCATCTGGTGTGGCCGCGGGAGGCGCTGCGCTTCGGTGACGCGCTGCCGCTCAAGGCGGGTCTGCTGACCAGCCTCGGCTTCGGCCACGTGTCCGGTCTGATCGCAGTGGTGCACCCGCAGGCGTTCGTCACCGCGATCGACCCGGCGGACCGTGCGGACTACCTCGCGCGGGCCAACGAGCGGCTCGCCGCGGGCCGGCAGCGGCTCGCGCAGGCGATGTGCGGTGGCGCCGATCTCTACGAGCGGCCGGGGGACCGGCGACTCGGCGAGGACGACGCGGCGCACAAGGCGATTCGCGAACTCGAGGCCGACGTGCTGCTGTCCGAGGGCGCGCGGCTCGGTGCGGACGACGTCTACACCAGCGGGAAGCCCGGATGCCAGTGAGCATCATCGGTATCGGCCTGGATTTGGTGACGGTGTCCGAGTTTGCCGAGCAGATCGAACGCTCGGGCACCACCATGCTGCGGGAGAGCTTCACGGCCGGGGAACGGCGCTACTGCGAGAGCAAGGGCTCCGATCCCGCCAGGAGTTACGCGGTGCGCTGGGCGGCGAAGGAGGCGGTGCTCAAAGCCTGGGCGACGTCCCGGTTCGCCCGGCGCCCGCAGGTGGGTGACAACCCGTATCTGCTCATCGAGGTCGTCAACGACGCCTGGGGCAGGCCCTCGATCAAGCTGCACGGTCTCGCGGCGGAGTTTCTGCCGCGGGTCCGGGTGCACCTATCGTTGACCCACGACGGGGACACCGCGGCCGCGGTCGTGGTGCTCGAGGATCCGGGTGAGTTGGCCGACCTGGTGGAGCCGCCCAAGAGCTGATCCATAAACGAGACACGTAATCGCCGCGCATTTCCGAGCGCGGCGATTACGTGTGTTCGGGTGTACTTCCGGTCGGCGCCGCGTCGGTATTGGTTGTGCCGCGCCGCGTCAGTAACCGGTGGGCCGCGCCGCGCCGGTAATCGGTGTGCCGCACCGCGTCAGCGGGTGCGCGATTCCTTTTCCGTGACAAGCAGATACGCGACCATCAGCCGTTTGAGTTCGGCGACGGCGTCGTCGTGGCTCTGGTCATCCTGCACGGAGAAGTTGAGCATCGAATAGACGACGTGCACGAGCACTTCGGCCATCATCTTGCGGCGCGGACGCGGAGTGCGCGGGGTCAACGGCCGCAACATGTTCGAGACGACCTCGGCGAATTCTTTCTCGTGGATCGCGCCGGTCGCCCGCGTCGAGGGCGTGGACTGCATGGCCAGCCAGACCTCGCGGCGCGACGGGTCGGAGGTCCACAACTGAGCCATGTGGTCGACGAAGTTGTTCATGTAGCGCAGCCAGTCCAGCGATGGGATCTCGCCGTTGAATTCCTCGAGTTCCTGCGAAACTGCTACCAGGTCTTGGCGATTCAGCTCGCACACGATGACGTACTTGTTGGCGAAGAACTGGTAGAGCGTGCCGATCGGCACTTCCGCCCTGGCCGCAACCTCTTCGCAGGTGAACGATTCGAAGCCGACTTCGACGAGCAGCTTGCGGGAGGCAGTGAGCAATGCGTCGAACTTGCGCCGGCTGCGCTCCTGCGTGGGGCGCTTGCGCGGCATCAACTCCTGCGGATCGTTGTGAATCTCCAGCGCAGGATCGGGGCGCCGTCGTTGGACGCTGGTGCTGGCTGCCGATTCCACAGGTCCAGGCTAGTCGGTTCGGCACGCACGTACCGACCGGATTGTTCCGGTCGGTACGCGTGTTGGCCGCCGCTTGGACACAACCGCCTGGTCAGCGTGCGGTTTTGCGGCGGAAGGCCCAAACCGCCCAGAGATACCCGCCGACGGCGATTCCTGCGCACCAGGCGATCGCGAGCGCCCCGCTGTCCCCGATCGGCGTGCCCATCAGCAGGCCGCGCAGGGTCTCGATCACCGAAGTGACCGGCTGATTGTCGGCGAACCACTGCAGCCACGCGGGCATCGAGGAGGTCGGCACGAAAGCACTCGACACGTAGGGCAGGAACAGCAGGAAGAAGGTGAATCCGTTGGCCGCCTCGGGGTTGGCCGCAACCAGGCCGAGCGCGGCGCACAGCCAGGAGATCGCCAGCACGAACAGCGCTATCAGCCCGACCGCGGCCACCCATTCCAGTGCAGTCGCATTCGGCCGGAAGCCGATCGCCAGGGCGACCGCGAGGACGAGCACAGCGGTGAGCAGGTTGCGCACCAGGCTGCCCGCGACGTGACCGGTGAGTACCGCCGAGCGGGAGATCGCCATGGTCCGGAACCGGTCCACGATGCCCTCGGTCATATCGACAGAGACGCTCGTTGCCGTGGTCGCGGCGCCGAAACTGGCGCATAGCAGGATGATTCCGGGGACCACGTAGTCGATGTACTCGCCGCCGACGTCCATCGCGCCGCCGAAGACGTACACGAACATCAGCATCAGAATGACCGGTAGCGCGATGGCCAACAGCATGGTGTCCGGCGTGCGCAGTGTGTGGCGCATGCTGCGCCGGAACATGGTGCCGGAATCGGCCGCGGCGTTGGTGAGTGTGGTCATTGGGCATCGACCTCCAGATTCGTGGTTGGCGCGTGTTCGGTGCCAGTGAGCGCGAAGAACACGTCGTCGAGATCGGGCGTGTGAATGGACAGGTCCGCGATGGCGATATCGCGCTCGTCCAGGTCGGCCAGCAGACCGCGCAGGGCGCGCACGCTGCCGTCCGAGGGCACCTGCAGGGTGAGCGCATCGTGGTCGCGAGTGGTGCCTGCGACGACTCGGCTCGCTGCATCGAGTCCACTGTGGTCGGTGAAGCGCAGCGCGATATGGCCGCCGGGGACGAGCCGCTTCAATTCGTCGGCGGTGCCCTCGGCGACGAGCCGTCCGCAGTCGAGGACGGCGATCCGGTCGGCGAGCTGGTCGGCTTCCTCGAGGTACTGGGTGGTGAGCAAGATCGTGACGCCGTCGCCGGCGAGTTCCACGATCACCTGCCACATCGCCCGTCGGCTGCGCGGGTCGAGTCCGGTGGTCGGCTCGTCGAGGAACACCACGCGTGGCCGGCCCACCAGGCTCATGGCCAGGTCGAGGCGTCGCCGCACGCCGCCGGAGTAGTCGCGGGCGCGCTGGCCTGCGGCAGCGACGAGATCGAACCGGTCGAGCAGTTCGTGCACTCGGGCACGGGATTCGCGCCGACCGAGCCGATGTAGGTCCGCCATCAGCTGCAGGTTCTCCGCGCCGGTGAGCAGGCCGTCCACGGCGGAGTACTGGCCGGTGACGCCGATTGTGGCGCGCACCCCGTCCGGATTGCGGCCGACGTCGTGGCCGGCCACGAATGCCTGCCCGGCGTCGGGGGCGAGCAGCGTGGACAGGATCTGCACGGTCGTGGTCTTGCCCGCTCCATTGGGACCGAGCAGCGCGTAGATCGAGCCGGCGCGGACCTCGAGGTCGAGTCCGTCGAGCACGGTCTGGGTGCCGAACCGTTTGGTGAGTCCGCGAACCGAGATGGCCGATTGGTTCGGTGAAACGGCGGGTGGTGCAGAAGTCATGGTGTCGGTCCTCCGATCGAGAAGAGCCTAAACTGTGTATGTAATACACTCTGTGTACACGGTACACAGTTTTAGGATCGACGCAATACCGGCGACAGGAGAATTTCGATGGCAGCGCAGCCACCCGCCCCGGAACCCACCGGCCTACCGCGGGCCGTAGAACTGGCCTGGGGACTGGGAGCGGGCGGAACGCGTGGCCCACGCCGCGGGCTGTCGCTCGAACAGGTCGTCGACGCCGCAGTGGAGGTCGCGGAGGCCGAGGGGTTCGGGGCCGTGTCGATGAGCCGGGTCGCCAAACAGGTCGGCTACACGACGATGTCGCTGTATCGCTATGTCGACAGCAAGGACACCTTGGTCGCGCTGATGTCGGACCGCGTGATCGGCGATGCGCCGACGCTGGATCCCGCGCTCGGCTGGCGCGATGCGTTGTTCGCTTGGGGGATGGCCGAATTCGAATCGATAATGCGCCATCCATGGTGGCTCGACGTTCCGCTCGGCGCACCGCCCACCGGGCCGAACAACATGGCCTGGCTCGAGGTGGGGCTGGCCGCAATGGCCCCGAGCGGGCTACCGGAACCGGTCAAGTTCCAGCTGGTCATGAATGTGTCCTTCTTCGTCATCGGCCGCACCCGCCTCGTGCGTGAACTCTCCGCCTCGGATCCGAACGTCGATGCCGATTTCGGCCGGATCATGGCCCAGGTGCTCGACCCGGAGCGCTTCCCCGCCATCACCCGCGCGCTGCGTGCGCAGTCGTTCGACCAGGACGATCCGAACGATTGGGAGGTCGCCGATTTCAGGTTCGGGTTCGAGCGACTGCTCGATGGCTACGAGCGGTTCGTGGAAACATTCGGCCGCGAGCAGTGATCGGCGAGTCAGTTCTCGACGGTGATCTTTCCCATCGTCGAACCTCGGCAAGCCGCGAGCGCCTCGGCCTGCTCGTGCACCGCGTCGGTCACCTTCCGCGGCCAGGTCGACCACGGCGCGACGAGGAGGTTCAGTGTGCCGCCCGCCGACCGCGGCCGCCACGTGCCGATCACCTCGCCGTCGCGGACGACCGGGCCCGGCCGGCCGAGCGTGCGCCACAGATCTTTTGCGCGCGCCGGGTCGGAGACCAGCAATTCCCGATCGCGCAATTGCAGCCACGGATCGAACGCGCCGAGCAGGCGCACCCGGCCCGAGTCCGCGGGCCCGGCAGCGGCGGCATCGGCATCCTCGGCGAGAAGCTGGGCTTCACCGGCCTTGCCACCCGCGGCGCCGTCGATCCGCACGGCCACCGTGTCGGCCGGCCAGTGCGCCGCCACCGAGGCCGGCGGAGCGTCGAGGTAGGCGGCCACGTCCTTCGGTCGGGCGGGGCCGAAGAACCGAAGGTAGCCGCGCACGACGTCGAAGCGCGGCGCGGCAGCCGTGCCGGGCTTGCCGAACATCGGTGCGCGCAGCCGCGGGATCCGGCGCAGCACCGGCGGCGAAGTAGCGGGTTCCAGCTCCAGGCCGGCCTGCAGCGCCGCGATCCGGAACGGCTGCTCGTAGCTGTGCGTGGTGTTGCACGGGCGGCAGAAACGCAGCTGCTCGGCGGGAAGGCGAGCGGTCAGGGCCGAGGACATCGCGCCCTTCACCGTCGGCGCGGTCACGATGTCGCGCTCCGTCTTCGCGACCCGCGTCAACGCCTCGAGGAACGGAATTCCTTTGTCGCGCAGGGGTTTGGCGGCGTCGAAGATCCGCTTGCCGGCATCGCGATCGTCCAATGGCGCGGTCGCGACGGCAATCGCGGCGGCATCCGCGCGGCGGTAGGCATGTGGCGCTCCGCGCAGCGTCCACGCGTAGAACAGCTCGGCGTGGAACGACTCGGCAGGCTCGGCCTCGGCGAGTCCCCGATTGTGCAGCGCCCAACGGGCACCCTCGCCGGTGTCCTGAATGCCGAGGTCGAGGATGTCGATCGACTCGATCGTCGCGCGCCCGGGGTCGGTATCAAGACCGTGCGCGCGCCAACGAAACCCGAGCACCTCGGCGCGGCTCAGCGTACGAGTGCCCGTCATGCCCGCAATCCTCAGACCGAGAGGTCCCGGCGCAGCTTGGCGACGTGCCCGGTGGCGCGCACGTTGTACTGCGCGAGTTCGATGGAACCGGCTGCGTCGACGAGGAAGGTCGAGCGGATCACGCCCTGTACTTTCTTGCCGTACATCGTCTTCTCGCCGAAGGCGCCCCACGCGGTCAACGTGGTCTTGTCCGGGTCGGAGAGCAGCGGGAAAGTGAGCTGCTCGTTGTCGCGGAACTTGGCGAGCTTGGCGGGCTTGTCGGGTGAGATGCCGATGACATCGATTCCCGCGCCGCCGAGTTCGCCGAGGTTGTCGCGAAAGTCGCAGGCCTGTTTGGTGCACCCGGGCGTGCTCGCGGCGGGATAGAAGTACACGATCACCTTGCGCCCGCGGTAATCGGACAACGACACGTCGTTGCCGTCGGCATCGGGCAGGGTGAAATCCGGGGCCGCGTCACCGGGGCTGAGCCTGTTGTCGGTCACGAAATGTCACGTTACCGAATGCCCGATATCAGCCACCGGTTACGGCACCCCGGTACTGTCATCGGCGAAGCGCCCGAGGAGTCGAGCGCACGTTTCCGTTACCGGTTTTGGAGGACATGTGGCCAGGGACACCGAGAGCATCGAGCGGGAGATCGAAGCCGCCCGCAATCAGCTCGCCGGCACGCTCGACGAGCTGAGTGTCCGGGCCAATCCCAAGAACATCGTGGCGAATACGAAAGCGCAGCTGTTCGCAAAGCTTGGCGAGCCCAAGGTCAAGTACACCTTGATCGGGGCGGGTGCAGCGGTGGTCGCCATCGTCCTGATCAGGACATTCAGGTAGCTCCGGGATGGCCGCGGCGGGGTCCCACGTGGCAGTGGTCGGTGCCGGCAGCGTCGGCACGACGATCGCCTACGCCTGCATGCTTCGAGGCGCCGCCGCGCGGTTGTCGATCTACGACATCGCCGCGGCGAAGGCCGACGCCGAGGTGCTGGATCTGCGGCACGGTCTCGAGTTCGTGCCCTCCGCATCGGTCGACGGCGGTGGTGACATCGAGGTGTGCCGCGGAGCGGACGTCATCGTCGTCACCGCGGGCGCCAAGCAGAAGCCCGGGCAGAGCCGCCTCGACCTCGCCGCCACCAACGCGGCAATCTGCCGCTCGATGATCCCGAAGCTGGTGGAGGTCGCGCCCGAGGCGGTGATCCTGCTGGTCACCAATCCCGTCGACGTGCTGACCTCGATCGCGATCGAGGTCGCGGAGCTGCCGCCGGGTCGCGTGTTCGGGTCCGGCACTGTGCTCGACAGTTCCCGGCTGCGGGTCCTGCTCGCGCACCATTGCGGGGTGGCGGTGCCGAACGTGCACGTGCACATCGTCGGCGAGCACGGTGACAGTGAACTCGCGCTGTGGAGCGGTGCGACGCTCGGCGGGATCGCCGTCCACGACTGGATGAGCTCGGACGGCACCACGGTGTCGAACGCGTTGCGCGATGCGCTGGTCGATGACGTGCGCACCTCGGCGCAGCAGATCATCGCCGGCAAGGGCGCAACGAACTGGGCCGTCGGGCTGGCGGCCACGCGCATCATCGAGGCGGTGCTGCACGATCAGCATCGTGTTCTTCCGGTGTCCGCGCCGATGGATGGCTACGCGGGAATCACCGGCCCGATCTGCCTGTCGATGCCGCGGATTGTCGGGCGAGCAGGCGCGGGTGCGCCGCTTCCCACCTACATCGACGCCGGCGAACGTGCGGCACTCGTGTCGAGCGCGAAGGCGGTCGGCGGTGTGCTGACGTCGGTGGGCGCGGACCGGCCCAGCGACTAGCGCCGATCAGCGGCGTTCACCCGTTCGGACAGCCTGCGCAGCAGCTCGGTCAGCGCCCGGATTTCATCGGCGGAGAAGCCGTCGAGCAGCTGCCATTCCCGGTCCAGCCTGAGCGGGAGTTCACGCTCGACCAGGTCGCGCCCGGCAGCGGTGGGCGCGAGCAGCACCACGCGACCGTCCCGTTCGAATTTCTGTCGTTCCAACAGGCCGGCACCGGCCAGTCGATCGGCAAGCTTGGTGATCGAGGCGCCCGACAGCATCGTCGTCGAGATGACCTCGCTTGCCCGCAGCGGCCGCGGGCTGCGCACCAGGGCGGAGAGGACCTCCAGTTCCGCCCGGGAAATTCCGGTGGGTGCCAGCGCCCGGTCGACGAGGTGGCTCATCTGCGCGCCGATCCGGGAGATCCGGCCGAATACCTCGATCGAGGCGGTATCGAGATCGGGGTAGACCACGCGGAAGTCGTCACGTAGGCGGTCGACGTAGTCGTCGTCCTGCCGATTGTCGACGGCCCGTTCCATGTGCCGATCCTAGACTCGCGAATGTATCTCACTAGTATTTTATCAATGAAATAGTTTGGTAGAGTCGATTCATGCCGGTTGCCACGCTCGTCGACTCGCCGTCGCCCGCAGCCCGCCGTGGGCGGGCCCTCGCGCACGCCGTCTCGCCTCAGGTGTGGCGACAGGCGTTGTCGGTGACGCGGCCCGCGGGCGTGGTCGGCCCGGCGACTCGGGTTGGCCTTGCCGTCGCGGTGATCCTCATCGGTGCGGGTCTTTTCGATATGACCGAGCTCGCCGGGTTCGCGGCGCTCGGGGCCGTCGCCTCGGCATTCGGCCGCTCGCAGGTGCATCGCGAACGTGCGGTGAAGGTGGCGTTCGCCGGTTTTGCATTGCTGCTCGTCGCGTTCTTCGGCGGACTCCTCGGTGCGGTCGGCACGACGGCGGCGGTGTTGATCGTCGTCTTGGCGGTGCTGGTCGGGGTTTGTGCAATCGTGCTGAACGCCTTCGGAGTCGCCGGGCCCGGCGCGGTGGTGATGTCGTTCGCCGCTGCGGCCGCGGCCGGCTACGCGCACGACTGGTCCGATCTGGTCACGGTCACCGTCGCTACCGCCATCGGTGCCGTGATCGGCTGGCTGTGCGCGATGAGCACGGTCGTCGTCGGCCTGAGCCGCGACGCGCATTCGGCGGACTCGACCGCGTCCATGTTCCTCCGCACGGGGTTGCGCCGGCTGCGGTCGCGCTCGCTCTACGTCGCTGCGGCACGGATCGCGATCGCGGCCACCGTGGCGGGCTGGGTCGCGCTGGGGGTGGGATTCGAGCATCCGCTCTGGGCGTCGATGGGCGCGATCGCCGCACTGCAGGGCGTCGCGTACGAGCACACCGTGCGGCGCGGTATTCAGCGGTTGCTCGGAAATGTCGTCGGTGCGGTGATCGCCGCCGGCCTGATCGCCCTCTCGCTCGGCTATTGGCAGGCGGCGGTCCTCATCGTGTTGCTGCAGATCACCGCCGAGCTCACCGTGATGTCCAACTACGCCATCACCTCCGCCGCGATCGCGCCGATGTCACTGTTGATCATCGGCCTCGTGTCGCCGGTCGACGCCGGTGATGCGCTGGCACGCGCCGGTGACACGCTGATCGGCGTGGTGATCGGTGTGGTGATCGCCGCGCTGACCCTCGATCGCACCGATCGCACTCATCTCACGGTGGCGCGCGGGCACATCGCTCAGGCCACGAACTGCGCGGCCTGAATCGCGAGGTCGAGCACCGGCTGCGGAAGGACGCCGAGCAGCACGGTGAGAATCGCGGCGGCCGCGATGACCGCCTCCGTCGCGAGGTTGGGTGCCACGATCGCGGGAGCGTCGGGCGGCGGGTCGGCGAAGAACATCAGCACGATCACCCGCACGTAGAAGTACGCCGCGATCGCGCTGCAGACGACGCCGACCAAGACCAGATACACCGCGCCGCCGTCGGCCGCCGCCGCGAACACGGTGAACTTGCTGACGAATCCGCTCGTCAGCGGAATGCCCGCGAAGGCGAGCAGGAACAGCGCGAAGATCGTCCCGACCAGGGGTGAGCGCCGGCCGAGGCCGGCCCACCGCGACAGCTCGGTGGCTTCGGTATCGCCGTCGCGCACGAGGCTCACGACCGCGAACGCGCCGAGCGTACTGAACCCGTAGGCGAGCAGATAGAACATTGTCGCGGCCAAGCCGGCCTCGTTGAGCGCGACGACCCCGATGAGGATGAACCCGGCGTGGGCGATCGCGGAGTACGCCAGCATCCGCTTCACGTCCGACTGGGTGATCGCGACGATCGACCCGACGAGCATCGTGAGCACCGCGATCGCGCCGAGCACCGGGCGCCAGTCGTCTCCGGAACCGGGCAGCGCGACGTAGAAGATCCGCAGCATCGCCCCGAACGCGGCCACCTTCGTCGCCGCGGCCATGAACCCGGTCACCGGGGTCGGCGCGCCCTGATAGACGTCCGGAATCCAGGAGTGGAACGGTACGGCGCCGACCTTGAACAACAGCCCGACCGCGAGCAGCGCGGTGCCGATCAGCAGCATCGCGGCGTCGCTGTCCCCGGTCTCGACGGCGCGCGCGATCCCGGCGAGTTCGACGGTGCCGGCATAGCCGTAGAGCAGGGCGATCCCGTAGAGGAAGAACGCGGAGGAGAACGCGCCGAGCAGGAAGTACTTGAGCGCCGCCTCCTGCGACAGCAGGCGACGGCGGCGGGCGAGACCGCACAGCAGATAGAGCGGCAACGACAGCACTTCGAGCGCGACGAACATCGTCAACAGGTCGTTGGCGGACGGGAAGGCGAGCATTCCGCCCACCGCGAGCATGGTCAGCGGAAAGACCTCGGTCGCGACGATGCCCCGCCGCGTCGCCTCGAGTTCGGCGACGCTCCCCGGCGGCGACGACGCCTGTGCGGCAAAGGCATCCGACACCCGCGCACGGTCGGCGGTGGGCGTCTGTTCGTCCGGCACCCCGTCTCGTCGTGCCGCGAGCAGCACCATCGCGATCACGCCGATCAGCAGGATCGTGCCCTGCAGAAACAGTGTCGGCCCGTCCAGGGCGACCGCCCCGGCGATCAGCAGTTCACCGGACACGTGCTCGGCGCCGGGCGTGTGCAGTTCGCCGGTGATGACGACGACAGCGACGAACGCCGCCACGAGACCGCCGATGCCGAGCACGAGTTGGCTGGCGTACCTCGCCCTGGCCGGTACGAACGCCTCGACGAGCACCCCGACGACAGCAACGCCGAACACGATCAGCATCGGCGAGAGCTTGCCGTACTCGATACTCGGCGCGGGCAGGCTCGCCGCGAGCACGGCAGACCCGATATCGCTGGTCACCTGTTACCTCCCTCGCCGACGATGGCCGGTGCCGGGTCGTGTTCCCCGATGATCGTGAGGGTCTGCTGCACGGCCGGAGTCACGATGTCCAGCATCGGTTTCGGGTACACGCCGAGGAAGAGCACGAGCGCGAGCAGCGAACCGACCACCGCCAATTCGCGAGGCACCAGATCGGTGATCTTCTCGTTGTCCTGGCGCAGCGGACCGGTCATCGTGCGCTGATAGAGCCAGAGCACATAGATCGCGGAGAGCACCAAGGCACTCGCCGCGACCACCGCCGCCGCCTGGTAGCGCGTGTAAGTGCCGATCAGGACAAGGAATTCGCTGATGAACGGGGCCAGCCCGGGCAGTGACAGGGTGGCGAGCCCGGCGATCAGGAAGGTGCCGGCCAGCAGCGGCGCCACCTTGCGCACCCCGCCGAACGCCGCGATCGCGCGGGACCCGCGCCGGGACACCAGGAATCCGGCGGTCAGGAACAGCGCCGCGGTCGCGATGCCGTGGTTGACCATGTAGAGCGTCGAGCCGGACTGGCCCTGGCTGGTTAGCGCGAAGATGCCGAGGATGATGAAGCCGAAATGCGAGATCGAGGTGTAGGCGATCAGGCGCATCACGTCGGTCTGGCCGATCGCCAGCACCGCGCCGTAGACGATGCCGATCACCGCGAGCGTGACCACCAGCGGCGCGAAATACCGTGTCGCGTCGGGAAACAGCTGCAGGCAGAAACGCAGCATCGCGAACGTACCTACCTTGTCGACCACGGCCATCATCAGCACTGCAGTGGCGGGTGTCGATTCGACTGCCGCGCCGGGCAGCCAGGTGTGCAGCGGCCACAGCGGTGCCTTCACGGCGAAGGCGAACATGAACCCGAGGAACAATGCCTTGGCCACCGTCGGATCGATATCGAGGGCACCGGAGGAGACCGCATCGGCGATGGTGGGCAGATCGAATGTGCCCGATCCCGCGTCGGCGGTGACGACGAACAGCCCGACCACCGCGGCAAGCATGACCAGGCCCCCGACGAGGTTGTAGAGCAGGAACTTCACCGCTGCTTGCGCGCGGTTGGCGCCGGTGCCGAAACCGCCGATCAGGAAGTACATCGGTATCAGCATCGCCTCGAAGAACACGTAGAACAGCAGCACGTCGAGTGCGACGAAGGACATCAGCACCATCGACTCGACGATCAGGAACAGCGCGAAATACGTGTGCGCGCCGCGGTGGGTGCGATCGGCCGCGTGCGTGTCGTCGCGCCACCCGGCGAGCATCAACAGCGGCACCAGCGCGGCGGTGAGTAGGACCAGCGCCAGTCCGATTCCGTCCAGGCCCAGTTCGTAGCGGGTGCCAAGGGCCGGGATCCACTGATGCGATTCGACGAACTGATACTGCTCGCCGGTCGGGTCGAAACCGATGGCGAGACCGACCGCGAGCACCAAAACGGCCACCGACACCAGCAACGCAAAGGTTTTCGCCCCCGCGCCGATCCGCGCCGGCAATGCCATCGTCACGATCGCGCCGCCGAGGGGGAGCAGCCACAGTACCGACAGCCAGGCGTTCATCAGCGCACCGCCAAGAACATCGCCACCGCGACGAACACGGCACCGGCAAGCATGGTCAGCGCGTACGAACGAACGAATCCCGTTTGCACGCGGCGCAATTGGCCCGACACCGCCCCGATCAGCCGGGGGATCCCGGTCACCACCCCGTCGACGCCCCGCTCGTCGACTTCGACGAGCACTCGGGTCGCCTCCTGGCCGGGACGCATGAACGCGGCTTCGTTGAACGCGTCGCCGTAGAGGTCGCGGCGAGCGGCGAAGGTGAGGGCCGAAACATCGTCGGGCGCCTGCGCCGGTATCTCCCGGATGGCGTACTGCCGGTAGGCGATCGCGACGCCGACTAGCACCACCGCCAGGGTCACCACGGTGAGCACCCAGACCGGAACACCCAATTCGTCGTGGGCCTCTCCGGTGACGGGTTCGAGCCAGTTCTGCAGGGACGAACCGACGGTCAACAGCGCGCCCGAGGTCACCGAACCGACCGCGAGCAGGATCATCGGCCACGCCATGACGCTGGGCGACTCGTGCGGATGGACGTCGTCCGCGGGGTCCCACCGTCTGCGGCCGAAGAAGGTCATCAGCATCACCCGGGTCATGTAGAACGCGGTGATGCCCGCGCCGAGCAGCGTGACCAGACCGAAGACGAAATTGTCCGCGAAGGCCGCCTCGATGATCTTGTCCTTGGAGAAGAAACCCGCGAATGGTGGAATGCCGATGATGGCGAGGTAGCCGAGACCGAAGGTGACGAAGGTGATCGGCATGACGGTGCGCAGTCCGCCGTAGCGACGCATGTTCACCTCGTCGTTCATGCCGTGCATCACCGAGCCCGCGCCGAGAAACAGTCCGGCCTTGAAGAATCCGTGCGTCAGCAGGTGCATGATTGCGAACGCGTACCCGGCCGGCCCGAGACCAGCGGCGAGGATCATGTAGCCGATCTGGCTCATGGTCGAGGCGGCCAGCGCCTTCTTGATGTCGTCCTTCGCGCAGCCGATGATCGCCCCGAAAAGCAGTGTCACCGCACCGACGATCGCGACGGCGAGCCGGGCGTCCGGGGTGAGGTCGAAGATCGGGTTGGACCGCACGATCAGGTATACGCCTGCGGTGACCATGGTCGCGGCGTGGATCAGCGCGGACACCGGGGTCGGGCCCGCCATCGCGTCGCCGAGCCAGGACTGCAGCGGGACCTGCGCAGATTTGCCGCATGCCGCGAGCAGCAGCATCAACCCGATCGCGGTGAGTACGCCTGCACTGGCGCCGTCCGCGGTGCCGAATACGTCGGCGAACGAGATGGAGCCGAAGGTCGCGAACATAATCATCATGGCGATCGCGAGCCCGGTGTCGCCGACCCGGTTGACCACGAATGCCTTTTTCGCCGCCGTTGCGGCCGTCGGCTTTTCCTGCCAGAACCCAATGAGCAGGTACGACGCCAGGCCGACGCCCTCCCAGCCGAGGTACAGGCCGAGATAGTTGTCGGCCAGGACCAGGATCAGCATCGCCGCAACGAACAGGTTGAGATAGCCGAAGAAGAGCCGCTTTTCGGGATCGGCCTTCATGTAGCCCACCGAATAGATGTGGATGAGCGACCCGACACCGGTGATCAACAGCACGAAACACATGGATAGCTGGTCGAGTTGGAGCCCGAAGTCGAGTTCGAGGCCGGGTACCGGGACCCAGCTGAACAGTTCCTGGTGCACCGAGCGTTCCGCGTCGTCGCGACCGAGCATCTGCACGAACAGCGCCAACCCGAGCACGAACGACGCCAATGCCGTTGCGCAGCCGAGCAAGTGACCCCACGTATTGCTGCGCCGACCGGTCAGCAGCAGCACGGCGGCGCCGGCCAGCGGCAGCACGGGGAGCAGCCAGACGGCGGCGGCGATTCCGTCGGTATTCACCTTGGCCGCCCGTCAGTTCCGCAGCAAGTTCGCGTCGTCGACGGATGCCGATCGTCGAGTTCGGAAGATGGTCATGATGATCGCGAGCCCCACCACGACCTCGGTGGCGGCGACGACCATCGTGAAGAAGGCGAACAGCTGCCCGTCCAGATTGCCGTGCATCCTGGCGAACGTCACGAAGGTGAGGTTCGCGGCGTTGAGCATCAGCTCGACGCACATGAACACGACGACCGCGTTGCGGCGCAGCAGTACTCCGGCGGCGCCGATGGTGAACAGGAGTGCGGACAGGTACAGATAGTTCGCCGGGTTCACCTGGTCTCCTCACCCTCGACCGAGGCGCGCTTGGTGTGGTTCGGTGGACCGCTCTCGCGCCCGGTGCCGGTCGCCTCCGCGATCGCGCGGGCGCGGTCGCGCGCACCGGGCCAGGATCGCAGCGTTGCGTTGACCGAGAGCTCCGATAGCGACCCGTCCGGTAGCCGCGCAGGCATGTCGACCGCGTTGTGTCGCGCGTACACGCCCGGGCTCGGCAGCGGGGTGACACGTTCCGTCGCACCGGGTTCGCCCCAGCGCCGGAACCGGTCCTGCGACATCTCGCGCTGCGAACGGCGTTCGCCGAGCCGTTCCCGGTGCGCGAGAATCATCGCGCCCACCGTCGCCGCGATGAGCAGGGCGCCGGTGAGCTCGAACGCCCAGACATACCGCAGGAAGATCAGGTCGGCCAGACCCTCGACATTGCCGATGGGAACGGTGCCGCCGACCGCGGAACTGTTGGCTTCCTGCAATCCGGCGAAACCGGGCAGGCCCGCCTGGGCCGTCGCATTGCCGATACCGGCGATCAGCAGGATCCCGAAGCCGATCCCGGCGATCGCCGCCGCGACCCGTTGCCCACGCAGCGTTTCGACGAGCGCGTCGGAGGAGTCGACGCCGACGAGCATGAGCACGAAGAGGAACAGCATCATCACCGCGCCGGTGTAGACGACGATCTGCACGACGCCGAGGAACATCGCGCCCTGGGCAAGGTAGAACACCGCGAGGATGATCATCGTCACCGCAAGGAAGATCGCCGAGTACACCGCCTTCGGTGACAACACCACGCCGAGTGCGCCGATCACCGCCACGGCGCCGAGGATCCAGAACTGCACGGCCTCACCGGTGGACGTACGCACGATCGGTTCGGCGGCCAGCAGCACAGTGCCGGCGAGCGCGCTCACTCCTGCGCTCCCTCGGCGGATTCGCCGGTCACCCTGCCCAGGTAGTAGTCCTCCGCGCTCGTGCCCGGGGCCATCGGGTGCGGCGCGGATGCCATGCCGGGCTCCATCGGGGCAAGCAGCCGATCCTTCTCGTAGATCAGGTCGGCGCGGTTGTCGTCGGCGAGTTCGTATTCGTTGGTCATGGTGAGGGCGCGAGTGGGGCAGGCCTCGATGCACAGGCCGCAGCCGATGCAGCGCAGATAGTTGATCTGGTAGACGCGCCCATACCGTTCGCCCGGCGAATAGCGTTCGTCCTCGGTGTTGTCCGCGCCCTCGACGTAGATCGCATCGGCCGGGCAGGCCCATGCGCACAGCTCGCACCCGATGCATTTCTCGAGTCCGTCCGGATAGCGGTTGAGTTGGTGGCGACCGTGGTAACGCGGCGCGGTCGGCACCTTCTCCTCTGGGTAGGACTCGGTGTGCGGCTTCTTGAACATCGTCGCGAAGGTGACGCCGAAACCGCCGACGGGATCGAGGAACTTGGGCATCTCAGGCATTGCTGTCCTCCTCGGTGGGACGTGCGGGTACGACGCCGACCGGCTCGCGGGCCAACCGCGACGGTGCGCGCTGGGATAGTTGCTGCCCCGGCATCGGCGGCACTGGGAAGCCGCCCGCGGTCGGGTCGAACGTTGCCGGGGCGGAGCCTGCGGAGCGACCGACAATGCCGCCCGGGACCGCCGGGACCCCGCCCGGCTTGGCGCCGCTCCGGCGTCCCAGCCGCCACACGAGCGCGGCGACGACCGCCACCACGACGATGCCGCCGATGACCAGGGCGATGGTGCGGGTGTCGTGGCCCTCGTTGTGCAGCACTCGCACGGTGGCCACCACCATCACCCAGGCCAGCGCGATCGGAATGAGCACCTGCCAGCCGAGTTTCATGAACTGGTCGTAGCGCAGCCGGGGTAGCGCGGCGCGCAGCCAGAAGAAGACGAACAGGAAGATCCAGACCTTGATGGTGAACCACAGCAACGGCCACCAGCCGCTGTTCGCGCCGTCCCACAGGCTGATCGGCCACGGTGCGCGCCAGCCACCGAGAAACAGCGTGTTGGCCAGCGCCGAGACGGTGCCCATGTTCACGTACTCGGCGAGCATGAACATGGCGAACATCAGCGACGAATACTCGGTGTGGAAACCGCCGACGAGCTCGCCCTCGGCCTCGGGCAGATCGAAAGGCGCCCGGTTGGTTTCACCGACCATGGCGATGCAGTAGATGAGGAACGCCGGCAGCAGCGCGAACACGAACCAGGTGTCTTCCTGCGCACCGACGATGCCGGAAGTCGACATGGTGCCCGCCAGCAGAAACACCGAGGCGAAACACAGCCCCATCGCGATCTCGTAGGAAATCACCTGGGCCGACGAACGCAGCCCGCCGAGCAGCGGATACGTCGAACCGGACGCCCAGCCGGCCAGCACGATGCCGTACACCCCGATGGAGGTGACGGCGAGAATGTAGAGCACCGCGACCGGCATATCGGTGAGCTGCAGCGCGGTGCGATGCCCGAAGATCGACACCTCCGGCCCGAACGGGATCACCGCAAACGCCATGAACGCCGGCACCGCCGAGATGATCGGCGCCAGAAGGTAGATCGGCTTGTCCACGCCGGAGGGGATGATGCCCTCCTTGAGCGCCATCTTGATCCCGTCGACGGCGCTCTGGAACATTCCGCGCGGACCGACCCGGTTCGGCCCGATCCGCATCTGCATCTTGGCGAACAGTTTTCGCTCGAGATAGACCCCGATGAGCGGAATCGTCAGCAGGAAGACGAAGACCACAAGCGCCTTGGCGAGGATCAGCCACCACGGGTCGTATCCGAACAGCGTGGGGTCGTATCCGGTGGCGAGCTGCACGGTCATTGCGCCACCTCCGCGCGGATCGCGACCGTGCGCCCGAGCGCGTCGCCGAGCTGCCGATACACCTGGGCAGGTGGTGAATTCAGCGGCAGCCACACCACCCGGTCGGGTAGATCGGCAACCTCGAGCGGCAGTGTCACCGCGCCACGATCGGTCGACACTGTGACCGCCGCGCCCGCGGTCGCGCCGATCTCGGCCGCCGTGGTGGCCGACAGCCGTACCACCGGTGCACGTGCGGTGCCGGCGAGATGCGGCTCACCGTCCTGCAGTCGGCCCGCGTCGAGCAGCATCCGCCACCCGCCGAGCACTGCCTCGCCCACGCCGGGTTCGGGGGCCGCCGCCGCGGCCACGTTAGGTTCGGGGGACCGGTCGCCGTGCCATGCGCCGAGCGTGGCGAGTTCGGCCCGCACCGCGGCCGGGTCGGATACCCCGAGGAACTCGCCCATTTCGGCGGCGAGCACATCGAGTACCCGGGCATCGGGCAGGGCGCCGGTGGCGTGCAGGGCCGCCCCGAAAGGCCGAGGCCGTCCCTCCCAGTCGATGAAGGTGCCCGGTTTTTCGGCCACCGGAGCCACCGGGAACACGACATCCGCGAGTTCGGTGACCGCGCTGCGCCGGATCTCCAGGCTGACCACGAAACCGGCGGCCTCGATCGCGGCGTGCGCTGCGGCGGGGTCGGGCAGATCATCGATGTCGACCGCCCCGCAGACCAGCGCTGCGAGCGTGCCGTCGGCCGCGGCGGCGAGAATTCCGGCGCTGTCCCTGCCCGGTTCGGTGGGTAGGTCGGTGCGCCACAGCGCCGCCAGTTCGGCCCGTGCCGCGTCGTCGTCGATTGGCCGCCCACCGGGCAACAGCCCGGGCAGGGCCCCGGCCTCGATCGCGGCCCGCTCCCCTGCGCGGCGCGGCACCCACACCAGGCGTGCCCCGGTGGCCTCGGCCAACCGCAGCGCCGCGGACAATCCACCCGGTATCGCGCCGAGCCGCTCACCGGCCATGATCACCGCGCCCGGCTGATGTAACTCCGATGAATCCTGCAGTGCAGCAAGCGCTTCGGGCTCGTGTCCCGGGACGGTCGGCAGCAGTCGCCCGCCCATCTTGGTCAGCCCGCGCGAGGTGAACGGCGCGAGCGCCGACACCGCGAGCCCCCGATTGCGCGCCGCCTTGCGCAACCGGAGGAACACAATCGGCGATTCCTCCTCCGGCTCGAACGCGACCAGCAGCACCGTCGATGCCTGCTCCAGATCGGCGTAGGTCACCTCGACGCCGCGGCCGGCGACCTGCGTGGCAAGGAAGTGTTCCTCTTCGGCCGAGTGCGCGCGCACCCGAAAATCGATGTCGTTGCTGTGCAACGTCGCCCGGGTGAACTTGGCCCATGCATAGGCGTCTTCGAGGGTGGCCCGACCGCCGACCAGTGCCCCGGCACTCCCGCGTGCCCGCACCAGTCCGCGCGCGGCCACCGCGAGCGCCTCCGACCACGACGCGGCCACCAACTCGCCGGATTCGTCGCGCAGCAGGGGAGTGGTGATCCGGTCGGGCTGGGTGGCGTAGGCGAAGGCCCAGCGCCCCTTGTCGCAGTTCCATTCCTCGTTCACCTCGGGATCGTCGCCGGCCAGGCGACGCAGCACGGCACCGCGGCGATGGTCGGTGCGCTGTGCGCAGCCGCTCGCGCAGTGCTCGCATACCGACGGACTCGACACCAGGTCGAACGGCCGGGCACGGAAGCGATACGCGGTACCGGTGAGCGCGCCGACCGGGCACACCTGGATGGTGTTGCCGGAGAAGTAGGAGTCGAATGGCTCGTTCTCGTAGATGCCGACCTGCTGCAACGCCCCGCGTTCGATCATGTCGATGAACGGGTCGCCCGCGATCTGCTGCGAGAACCGGGTGCAGCGGGCGCAGAGTACGCAGCGCTCCCGGTCGAGCAGCACTTCCGACGACAACGGAATCGGTTTGGGGAAGGTGCGTTTGTGTTCGGTGAAGCGGGATTCCGCGCGGCCGTTGGACATCGCCTGGTTCTGCAGCGGGCACTCGCCGCCCTTGTCGCAAACCGGGCAGTCCAGCGGGTGGTTGATCAGCAGCAGTTCCATCACGCCCTGCTGTGCCTTGTCCGCGATCTCGGAGCTCAGCTGGGTGTGCACCACCATGTCGTCGGCGACCGGGGTGGTGCAGGACGCCAGCGGTTTACGCTGCCCCTCCACTTCCACCAGGCACTGCCGGCAGGCGCCGACCGGGTCGAGCAGCGGATGGTCGCAGAACCGGGGGATCTGCACGCCCATCAACTCGGCGGCCCGAATCACCAAGGTGCCCTTGGGAACGCTGATTTCGGTCCCGTCGATGGTCAACGTCACCAGGTCCGCGGGCAGCAGCGCTCCGGTGTCGGTGCCGGTCGTCTGGGTCACTGCGCGACCACCTCCTCGAAGACGGTGGACCGGTGCGGATCGAACGGGCAGCCACCGTGCGTCGCGTGCGCGAGGTATTCCTCGCGGAAGTACTTCAGCGACGAGATGATCGGGCTCGCGGCGCCGTCGCCGAGGGCGCAGAACGACTTGCCCAGGATCGCCTCGGAGATGTCGAGCAGGCGGTCGAGATCCTCGGCTTGCCCGGAACCGGCTTCGATGTTGCGCAGGATCTGCACGAGCCAGTACGTGCCCTCGCGGCATGGAGTGCACTTGCCGCACGACTCGTGTGCGTAGAACTCGGTCCAGCGCAAGACCGCCCGGACCACGCAGGTGGTTTCGTCGAAGATCTGCAGTGCCTTCGTGCCCAGCATCGAGCCGGCTGCGCCGACGCCCTCGTAGTCGAGCGCGACGTCGAGATGTTCGGCGGTGAAGATCGGGGTCGACGAGCCGCCCGGGGTCCAGAATTTCAGCTCGTGGCCCGCGCGCACACCACCGGCGTAGCCGAGGAGCTCGCGCAGCGTGACGCCGAGCGCCGCCTCGTACTGCCCGGGCCGGGTCACATGCCCGGACAGCGAATACAACGTGAAGCCGGGCGATTTCTCGGTGCCCATCGAACGGAACCAGTCCACGCCGTTGCGCAGGATCGACGGCACACTCGCGATCGACTCGACATTGTTGACCACGGTGGGGCAGGCGTAGAGACCCGCGACGGCGGGGAACGGCGGCCGCAGCCGCGGCTGACCCCGCCGGCCCTCGAGCGAATCGAGCAGCGCGGTCTCTTCACCGCAGATGTAGGCACCGGCACCGGCGTGCACGACGAGATCGAGATCGAAGCCCGAGCCGAGGATGTCGCGGCCCAAATATCCCGCGGCATAGGCTTCCGCGACCGCGGTGTGCAGCCGGCGCAGCACCGAAACCACCTCGCCGCGAACGTAGATGAACGCCCGGCTCGACCGGATTGCGTACGCCGCGATGATCACGCCCTCGACGAGTGCGTGTGGTGTCGCGAGCATGAGCGGCATGTCCTTGCAGGTGCCGGGCTCGGACTCGTCGGCGTTGACCACGAGGTAATGCGGTTTCACCGGAGCACCGTTCGACTCCTGCGGAATGAAGCCCCATTTCATCCCGGTCGGGAAGCCCGCGCCGCCCCGGCCGCGCAGGCCGGCGTCCTTGACGAGCGTGATCACCTCGTCCGGGCTCATCCGCATTGCCGCGGTCAGTCCCGCGTAGCCGTCGTGTCGACGGTAGGTTTCCAGCGTCCACGACTCCGGCTCGTCCCAGTAGCTGCTCAATACGGGCGTGAGTGGCACGTCAGCGGCCCTCCCCATCCGGTTCGACGGGCATCGCGTCGATCTGCTCGCGGGCGACCCGGAGCCCGGCGAGCGTCGCATCACCGGGTTGCGCTGCCGCAACGGCATCTGCCCGCTCGTCCGGGAATCCGGCCAGCACACGCGCGGTTTCGCGGAATGTGCACGGCGACGCTCCGCGCGCTGGGGTCAGCCGCTCGCCGGAGCGCAGCGCATCGACGAGTTCCCGCGCGGACTGCGGCGTCTGGTTGTCGAAGAACTCCCAGTTGACCATCACCACGGGTGCGTAATCGCAGGCCGCGTTGCACTCGACGTGTTCGAGCGTGATCGCGCCGTCCGCGGTGGTCTCCCCGGCTGCGATATCGAGGTGCGCCGCGAGAGTTTCCAGGATCGCGTCGCCACCCATCACCGCGCACAACGTGTTGGTGCACACGCCGACGTGGTAGTCGCCGGTGGGGCTGCGGCGGTACATCGAGTAGAAGGTCGCCACGGCGGACACTTCCGCCGCGGTCAGCCCGAGTTGCGCTGCGCAGAACTCGATTCCGGCGGGCGAGACGTAGCCGTCCTCGGACTGCGTCAGGTGCAGCAGCGGCAGCAGCGCCGACCGCGACGTCTGCCGTCGTTGCTCCCCGTCGCCGACGGCATAGCGCGAGATGATCTGGGCGGCATCGGCATCGAGACGCTCGAGTACGTCGGCCGGATAGCTCGCGCGGGCGCCCGGATGCATCAGCGTGCCCGGCTCGTCGCGGCGCCGGCCGAACTCGATGAAGACCGGGGCGTTTCCGTTCGTCGTCATCGATCCACCCCGCCCATCACCGGGTCGATGCTGGCCACCGCGGCGATGATGTCGGCCACCATGCCGCCCTCGCTCATCGCCGCGACCGCCTGCAGATTCGTGAACGACGGGTCGCGGTAGTGCACCCGGTAGGGCCGCGTGCCGCCGTCGCTGACCATGTGCACACCCAGCTCGCCGCGCGGTGACTCGACCGCGATGTACACCTGCCCAGCAGGCACCCGTAGGCCCTCGGTGACGAGCTTGAAATGGTGGATCAGCGCTTCCATCGAGGTGCCCATGATCTTGGCGATGTGCTCGGGCGAGTTGCCGAGCCCGTCGGGGCCGAGGCGCAATTGCGCCGGCCATGCAATCTTCTTGTCGTCCACCATGACCGGGCCGGGTCGCAACTTGTCCAGGCACTGTTCGACGATCTTGATCGATTCGGCCATCTCCTTGACCCGGATCACGTAGCGGCCGTAACAGTCGCACCCGGTGTCGGTGATGACGTCGAATTCGTAGTTCTCGTAGCCGCAGTACGGTTGCGACTTGCGCAGGTCGTGCGGCAGTCCGGTGGAGCGCAGCACCGGGCCGGTGATGCCGAGCGCCATGCAACCGGTGAGATCGAGGTAACCGACGTCTTTGGTGCGCGCCTTCCAGATCGCGTTCTCCCGCAACATCAATTCCAGCTCGCGCAGCCGCTTCGGCAGCAGCACGAGCAGATCCCGGATCTTGCGTTCCGCGTCGTCGGGCAGGTCCTGAATCAACCCGCCCGGGCGGATGTAGGCGTGGTTCATTCGCAGGCCGGTGATGTTCTCGAAGACGTCGAGAATCAGTTCCCGCTCGCGGAATCCGAAGAACATCGCCGTCATCGCGCCGAGTTCGAGTCCGCCGGTGGCCAATGCGACGAGGTGGCTCGAGATGCGGTTGAGTTCCATCAGCAGCACACGCACGATCGTGGCGCGCTCGGGAACCAGGTCGGTGATGTCGAGCAGTTTCTCCACACCGAGGCAGTAGGCGGTCTCGTTGAAGAACGGCGACAGGTAGTCCATCCGGGTCACGAACGTGACGCCCTGCATCCAGTTGCGGTACTCGAGATTCTTCTCGATCCCGGTGTGCAGGTAACCGATTCCGCAGCGGGCCTCGGTGACGGTTTCGCCCTCGATCTCGAGGATGAGCCGCAGCACGCCGTGCGTCGACGGATGCTGCGGACCCATGTTGACGACGATGCGTTCCTCGCCGCGCTCCGCCGCGGCGACGACCTCGTCCCAGTCCTGCCCGGCAACGGTGAACGTCGCGGCGCCTGCGTCCGGGTTGGTGTCGGTGCTCATCAGCTGTAGGCCCTCCGCTCATCGGGTGGCGGAATCTGTGCGCCCTTGTACTCGACCGGGATGCCGCCGAGCGGATAGTCCTTGCGCTGCGGATGCCCCACCCAGTCGTCGGGCATCTCGATCCGGGTGAGCGATGGGTGGCCGTCGAAGACGATGCCGAAGAAGTCGAACGTCTCGCGCTCGTGCCAGTCGGTGGTCGGATACACCCCGTAGAGCGAGGGGATGTGCGGGTCGTCGTCGGCGGCGGCGACCTCGAGCCGGACGCGGCGATTGTGGGTGATGGACAGCAGCGGGTAGACGGCGTGCAGTTCGCGCCCGGTGTCCTTCGGGTAGTGCACGCCGCTCACGCCCAGGCACAGTTCGAAGCGCAGTTCGGGATCGTCGCGCAACACCCGGGCGACGGTGGGCAGGTGCGCGCGGTGCACATGGAAAGTCAGCTCGTCGCGGAACACGACGGTCTGCTCGATGGTGTCGTGGAAGCCGAAGCCCAAGTCGGCAAGCACGGTTTCGAGCCGATCGGCGAGTTCGTCGAAATAGCCCCCGTAGGGCCGCGGCGTCCCGCTGGGCAGCGTGACGGGGCGTACCAGGCGTCCGTAGCCGGAGGTGTCGCCGCTGCCGCGCGCACCGAACATGCCGTGACGCACGTCGATCACCTCGGCCGGTCCCTGCCCCACGGTGCCCTCGGGGCCTGCGGTGGCGGCGGCGTCGATGTCGGTGTCGTTCGGGGAGTTGCCGTTTCGAGGTTCGTCCGGTGAGCTCACCGCAACAGCCCCTTGAATTCGATGGTGGGCCGCACGGCGAGGGCGGCCTGCTCGGCGGCCCGCACCGCCTCCTCGCGATTGACGCCGATCGGTGCCGCGGCGATTTTGTTGTGCAGTTCGATGATCGCGTGCAGCAACATCTCCGGCCGCGGCGGGCAGCCGGGCAGGTAGATGTCGACGGGCACTACGTGGTCGACGCCCTGCACGATCGCGTAGTTGTTGAACATGCCACCCGAGGACGCGCACACGCCCATGGACAGCACCCACTTGGGTTCGACCATCTGGTCGTAGACCTGCCGCAGTACCGGCGCCATCTTCTGGCTGACCCGACCGGCCACGATCATCAGGTCCGCCTGCCGGGGCGAGGCGCGGAACGCCTCCATCCCGAACCGGGCCAGATCGTATCGGCCGGTGCCGGTCGCCATCATCTCGATCGCACAGCAGGCCAGCCCGAACGTCGCGGGCCACAGCGAGCCCTTGCGGGCGTACCCTGCGACCTCCTCGAGCGTGGTCAGCAGGAAGCCGCTCGGCAGCTTCTCCTCGAGGCCCATTTCGCGGCCCTCCTTAGCTCCACTTACCGTCGAGTTGGCTTGGCGGACAGTGCAAGCACGGCCGTCGCGCCAGCTTCGCTTTCAGTCCCAGCGCAGCCCCTCGCGACGCCATTCGTAGGCGTAGGCCACCGAGACGTTGAAGATGAACAGCGCCATCGCGCCGAGACCGAATACGCCGAGGGCGTCGAAGTGGACAGCCCACGGATAGAGGAAGACGATCTCGATATCGAAGATGATGAACAGCATCGCCGTCAGGTAGTACTTCACCGGGAATCGGCCGCCGCCGGGGGGCTGTGGCGTCGGTTCGATTCCGCACTCGTAGGCGTCCAGCTTCGCGCGGTTGTACCGGCGCGGACCGACCATCGACGCCAGGATCACCGAGAAGCCGGCGAAGGCGAAGGCGATGGCGCCGAGTACGAGAATCGGTGCGTACACGTTCACGCGCCACGACCTCCTCTCGCGAGCCTGGTCATCCGGCACCGGACGGCACCTGCGTTGGGTACGGCCACACGACCGTCGATTTCGAAGATAATCCTCGTTCGCCGATCGTGTGAGCTCAGACACACCCTACCGGCGTTGGGTCTGCGCGAATCGTTTTTGAGCCTTGCGAATTGATCGTCGATCGAGCGTGTTCAACGCCCCGTTTCGGGGGCCTCGATCGGGCTGCGCAGCAGTGCGACAACGGCGGTGGTGAGTTCGAACGGGTCGATCGGATGCGCGACCGTGGCCTCGGCGCGCGACCAGTTCGCGAGCCACGCGTCGTCGGCGCGCCCGATCAGCACCAGGATCGGCGGCGGTGCGTCGATCTCGTCCTTGATCTGTTTGGCGATCCCGAGTCCGCCCGCCGGGCTGGCTTCCCCGTCCAGGATCGCCAAGTCGAGACCGCCGGCGTCGAACAGGGCGATGACGGCGGGCGGGGTGGCCGCTTCGATGTACTCGAACGGGGCCAGATCGGGATGCGGACGCTTGCCGAGCGCGAGGCGCACCCGCTCGCGAGTGGCGGCGTTGCTGCTGTAAACGAGCACCCGCAGGACGACCTGTGCGGTGCCGTCGGCGGTGGCGTCGATCACGTCGGGAGACTCTACCGGCCGCGTCCGGTCGGCCGCGGGGATCGACGCGCGCAGCAGCGCGACCAGTCCGACGAAGATCAGCTGAAGAACAGGTGCAGCTGCAGCTCGCCGACGAGGAATCCGAGCGCCGCGCCGACGACGACCAACTTCCACTCGTCCTGTTTGAACGCGGGCCGCAGCAGGCCTTCGAACTCCTCGTTCGTCATCAGGCGCATGCGAGAGGCCAGCAGCGTGGGCAAGTCCATCGCTTGTGCGGCGAGACCACCGAACTCGTCGCGGCGGTCGAGGATACGGTTCACCACCGTGCGCGAGACCGTGGCGCGCATTCGCTCGTAGCGCTCGTTCCCGACGGTGAACTTCACCAGCGGGCCCACGGCGGCGGTCTGGGTGTCGACCGCGCGCTGGATCTCGGTGTCGATCATCGAGAGGAAGATGTCCGAGCGCGGCCCGGTGAGCAGAGCTTCGAAGATGTTCGCCGGGCTGAGGATCTCCTCGGCGATCAGCTTGGTGTAGTCCTTGGTGACTTCCTCGCGCCGCTTGATGAACAACCCTTGCCAGGTAAACAAACCGAACCGCTTCGGGTGGATCGGGCGGAAGATCATCTGCAGCGCGAGCCAGTCGGTGACGAGACCGGTGACCGCACCGAACAGCGGCATGATCAGCGGCGAATGCGTCAGTGCCCACACGAGGGCCTGCACGATGCCGAGGACGAACCCGAACGGGATACCGACGCGGACGATGAAACGCATCTCGGTTTTGCCGATGGTGCGGATCATCTTGACCGTGAGGGCCTTGTCACGGGTGAGCGCGTCCACGGCGAGCATCCGGATGTCGAGTACGTGGTCGACATTGGTCTTCATGGCATCGAGGAAGTTGCCCATGATCCGCGGCACCGATTGTTCGACGCGGGCGATGACGGCGGTCTGCACCGCCTCCGGCATCGCCTTCCAGACGGTCGGCTGGATCTCCGTCATCATCTCGCGCGTGAGTTCCTCGACGAAGTCGTGCATCGGCTTGCCGAGCTTGACCATCAGGTCGTCGAGGTCGATCTCGTCGATGATGTCCTGCGGCTGCAAAATCCGGCGCATCAGTAGATCCACCGATGACGAGGCCATCCGGGGCGCGCTGCGGGGAATGACGCCCTGCCAGCCGAGATAGGGGGGAATGCCCTTGAACTCCAGCGGCCGGAACATCATCTCGACCGCGACGAGCTTGGTGACGTAGCCGATGGCCGCGGCGACGAGCGGCATCATGGCGTAGATCCACCAGTTGTCGCGAATGTCTGCGAGTACGTCGGTCAGGTAGGTCACGCGGAGACCCCGATTGGGTAAAGGCTCATTTGCGTTATCTCCCCGCGAATGAAATGTGCGCCATCAGGGACTCGAACCCCGAACCCGCTGATTAAGAGTCAGCTGCTCTGCCAATTGAGCTAATGGCGCGTACACCGTGTCCGTCTTGGTGGGTCCCACCGTGTTGTTTGGTGCGGCAGAACTTTAACAGGCAGATGTGCCCGGAGTGAAATCCGGTGCCGCCGGGTGCGGGCGCTGCGCCTGTAACAACTGCGCAACGAAGCCTGTCCGTGTCGGCGAATCTGCAGGAGAGCGTGTTCCCCGTCATGGAAGGGTCACCGGGGGCACGGCATAATGTGCTGATTCCCGCCCGATTTGCCCATCCCAAACCGTGATTCGAGTCACACTCGCTCGAGCGTTCTCGAACGGTTGGGACCGCCGAAGTGGAGTTGCCGTATGAACGATCGCGCTTTCCGGCGACATTCGGTGTGGGCACGGATCCTCGTGGGGGTATCCGTGCTGATGCTGGGCTTGTCGGCGTGCTCGTTCGGAGACTCCGCCGAGCAGTCCGCGCCTGCCGTGCCGATCGATTCGAACCCGCTTACCGAGTTGATGAAGCCGAAGCTGACCGCCACCGTCAACAACGGCGACATCGGCATCTCCCCGAGCGTGCCGGTCACCGTGACGGTGGTCGACGGGAAGCTCGGCTCGGTGAACTTGACCACACCGGACAATGTGCCGGTCGCGGGGGCGATGGCACCGGACGGATTGTCGTGGCGCAGCACCGAATCATTGGGCTACAACCGGCAGTACCAGCTGCACGCCGAGGCGTTCGGGCTCAGCGGCGTTGCAGTCAACGATGCATCGTTCACCACCAGCGTGCCGGACAACCTGACCAAGCCGTATCTGATGCCGGGCGACGGGGCGATCGTCGGCATCGGCCAGCCGGTCGCCGTGCAGTTCGACGAGGCCATCCCGGACCGGATCGCCGCACAGAATGCGATCAAGGTCGTGACCGATCCGCCGGTCGAGGGGGCGTTCTACTGGATCAGCTCGAAGGAGGTGCGCTGGCGGCCCGAGCACTTCTGGGCACCCGGCACACGGGTCGACGTGAACGTGAACGTGTACGGCATCGACCTCGGCCAGGGCCTCTACGGTTCCGAGGACGCACACATGAACTTCGGCATCGGTGACCCGGTCATCCTCACCGCCGACGACAACACGCTGCAGGTCACCGTCGAGCGCAACGGCGTGGTCGAACGGACGATGCCGACCTCGATGGGCAAGTCCGACACGCCGACCGACAACGGCGTGTACATCATCGCCGAGCGGCACGACCGGATCATCATGGACTCGTCCACCTACGGCGTGCCGGTCGATTCGCCGGGCGGCTACAAAACGCCCGTCGACTATGCGACCCGGATGTCCTACAACGGGGTCTTCCTGCACTCCGCGCCCTGGTCGGTGGGTCAGCAGGGCTCATCCGACACCAGCCACGGGTGTCTCAACCTGAGCCCCGAGAACGCGATCTGGGTCTACGACAACATCAAGCGCGGCGACATCGTGATCGTGAAGAACACGGTCGGCGGCACGTTGTCCGGGCTCGACGGCCTCGGTGACTGGAACATTCCGTGGGCGGATTGGCGAGCGGGGAACGCGAACCAGAGCTAGGGGACGCTGCGTAACCGCTCGACGAGCGAGCTGCCGGGATCCCGTCGCCAGCGGTGACGAGCGGTTGCGCATCCTCCGGTGCCGACGGGCAACTCGTGCTGATCACCTGTTCGGCGGTACCCGCGGGCCAGCAGGGCCAGTTCGTGCACGGCTTGGTCCCGGGCTACCCCTGGAGATCCACCGCCGCCGGCTCCGCATCCAGCGCGACGTCGACCGTCTGGAGCGCCATCACGAGGGCAGCGCCCGCTGCAGTCACCGCGACGAGGACACCGATTCCGTAGAGCACGGCGGGAATGCCGATAGCGGATGCCAGCGGAAACGCGATGGCTATGCCGATCGGATTCATGACGCCGATCAGTCCCGATTCCAGGGCGCCGACCCGGGCGAGGAAGCGCTCGGGGACGGCGGCTTGGACGTAGGCGTCGAAAGCGATACCGGCGATCTCGGTGACGAAGGTCGTCGCCAACACGGTGACCACAATGGGAACGAGGTCGAGTGGCACGGCGATCGACGCCAGTTCCAGAGGGGTCAGTACGCCGAAGGCGATGAGGGTGAACGGTACCGTCCGACGCACCCGCACCCGGGTGGCGACGATGCTACCCAGAAGCGCAGCGACGGCCATCGCGGTGACGATCGACGACCATGCTTCGATTCCGCCGAGGTGCTCCTTGGCAACCACTGGCCCCAGCACGGCGACCGCCGCCGACCCGAGTTGAACTCCCGCGTACACCGCCATCACGGCGAACACGCCGGGGATGTCGGGGATGATGCGGAGGGTGTCGCGGAATCGGATCCGGCCGTCGTCGTGCTCCTTCGTGTGCTGTTCATCGACGATGCGTCGGCGCAGCAGGGCGAGGGTCGCAACACTGACGAACAACGTTGCGACGTCGAAGAACAACGCGAGCGCAACCCCGCCCCACACCACGAGGGTCGCACCCAATGCCGGCCCCAGTACCAGGCCAACATTCGAGGCCATGCCCAATAGCGCGTTCGCGCGTTGCAGCTCGTCCCGCGGCACCAGTTTGGGCATCAGCGCGATGCTCGACGGTACGAAGAATGCGGTGCCCGCACCGTAGATTGCTGCGGACGCCACCATGTACCCGGACCTTGCATCACCGAGCGCGAACGGGATCGCAACCAGGAGTTGGGCACCCAATCGGGCCACGTCGGCGCCGACCATGACCGCAGCCTTGTTGTGCTTCTCCGCAAAGGTGGAAGCGAACGGCAGCAAGAGGATCCGAGCCAGCCACAGTGCGAGGAGCACAAGCGGAATCAGACCACCGGATGGTGCGACCTCGAGAGCCGCGAACGCAAACACGATCGGAACGAAGCCGTTCGCGATGGCCGACGTTGCCTGGCCTGCGTAGTAGAGCCCGAAGTTGGCGTTGATCACGGGTTTCATCGTGCCCCCCGCATCACCCCGGTTCGAGGCCCGCGTCGCGCGCGACCACCACCGCCTGCGCCCGATCGCGAAGGTCGAGCTTCGCGAACACGTGGCGAATGTGGGTCTTGACGGTCGCCATACTGATGAACAGCTCCTCGGCGATCTCGGTGTTCGAGCGGCCGGCGCCGATGAGCGCCAGAATCTCCCGTTCGCGCTCGCTCAGGTCGGCGAAACCGGGTGGCGTGCGCGCCTCGGTCGGCGGTTGCGCGGAGAAGTGGTCCATCATCCGTGCGAGGACCGCGGGTGCGATCACCGGTTGCCCCGATGCCGTGCGTTCTACGGCGTCGATCAGGCCCTCGGCGGTGACGTCCTTCAACAGAAATCCCGATGCCCCCGCGCGGAGTGCGTCCACCACATGCTGATCGAGATCGAAGGTCGTGAGGACGACGACCCGGGCGCCGTTGTCGAGACCCACGATGCGGCGCGTCGCTTCGACGCCGTCGACACCGGGCATCCGTAGATCCATCAACACGATGTCGGGGTGCAATTCGGCGGCGGCCGCCACACCCGCCTCGCCGTCGGCCGCTTCGCCCACTACGTCGACGCCGCCGAGTTCGAGAATGGTGCGTAACCCCTGACGGACGAGGGCCTGGTCGTCCACCACGAGCACCCGGGTCATGACGCGCCCGCACCGAACGGGATGGCGACCCGGACGTCGAATCGTCCACGGTCGACGCGGGATTCGAACGTGCCGCCCAACAACTCTGCTCGGTGCCGGATCCCGGACAGGCCCCGCCCGGGCCGCAGTGGTGCCGAGCGTGTCGTGCGATTGGTCGAACACAACTGCACGCGATCGGGCAGCCAGTCGACAACGATGTCGACTCGTTCCCCCGGCGCATGCCGGCCGGCATTGGTGAGGCATTCCCGCACAATCCGATTGACCGCGAACACGGTCCGCGAACGCTCCGGCGGTGGTGCGCCGGTGACCGTCAGCGTGTTCGCGATCCCGACAGAACGGGCATGATCGGCGAGGTTCGCGAGGTCTCGATCATCGGGTCCCTCCTCTTCATGCAGTGGCGCGAGCATGTCGAGGACTTGCCGGATCTGCACCATCGTTTCGTGGGCAGTGCTGCGGATCGCCTCGACCGGCGCGACCGCCTTGTCCGGCGACCGCTGTAATGCCGCCGCCGCGGCTTCTGCTTGAATCGCGATCAGGGTCACCTCGTGGCCGACCACATCGTGCAATTCCCTTGCGATGCGGGCACGTTCGGATAGCACGGCGGCTTCTTCCGCACGCAGCCGCTCATTCCTGAGCTCGCGGGTGAGCGCACTGATCTCCTCGGTCCGGCGGCGCTGGTAGAGCATCAGACGGCCGGCCACGACCGGTGCCACCACGACGAGAACCGCGCCGATTGCTGCCACCGGGAGTTCGGGGCCGAGCAATGTACCGACCGCCGATGTGATTGCCGCCCACGCGGTAACGGCGAGCACCAGTCGATCCGGGCGGCCCCGCGAGCCCAACGCATAGAACTGCAGGACGACCGCCACGAACCCGAGCAGGGGAAACCCGGTGAGCGGGATCAGCCAGAACAACGACGAGACGAACGCGGACATCACCGGGTACGTCCGACGCCAGGCCAGCGGCAGCATCGAACCGACCACGTACACCGGTCCGGCACCGTGATCTGCGATCGGGACGAGCGCGACCTGGACCAGGCCGGTCACCACGAACACCACGGCGAGCACCGCGTCCACAGGCGTGGTGTGCAACCGGTCGGATATCGCCACGTGGTGAGCGTAGGAGAGTCGGCGACGTCGCGTCATCATCCCGCGGGATGAGCGGTCAGCAGCCCCTGGGCCGAGGCGAAATCCGGCCTGCGGTCGATGTGTCACCCGTGCCGAAATTCCTACCGTTTATTCGACGCCGCTCGCTCCGAGCAGACACTCGACGCACTGGAGAGACCCATGCACGCAACATATCTCGACCCGACGCCGGTTCGTGGCGGTCCGCACCGATCCCCGGCCGACACTAGGCTGCTACGGATCAGCGCCCGGTTCGGACTGGCGTTCACCACCTGCCAGCTCGCGGTCATGGCCGCAATGGCGCTCGTCGTACTTCCCCGTGGTGGCTCGCCGAGCGATCCCGCGGTCGAGCGCGGCACCGACGTTTTCGCGGCGGAATACCTGTACCGCCTCGGGAACTTCGCCTTCATGGTCGCCGGGATGCTGATGCTCGGCTTCCTCGGCGTGGTTGCGGCCCGGCTGCGCGCGGCGGACAGCTCGGGAGTCCTTGCGACGGTGGCAGTGGCGTCCGGCGCGCTGCTCGCACTGATCTGGCCGATGACCGGGATGCTGCACGACGTCGCACTCGAGGCCGCGGGTGCGGGCAGCGACCCGCGGATTCTGGCCGGCTGGGACTCGGTGGCGCCCTTCGGCCTGGCGTTCTCGGTGCTGCCGCGGCTGTTCTTCGTCGGCGCAATCGTGGCGAGCCTGTACCGAACCGGGCGCGCGCCGTGGCTGCGCCGGACCGGTGTCGCGCTGCTGCCGCTGGGCCTGGTCGGCAGCGCCACCCTCGTCTTCGCCGGACTGTTCCCGGTGCTGGCCGTCAGCACGCTCGGCTACGAGCTCTGGATCGGCGCCCTCGCATGGCACTGGCTGCGCACCACCGACCGCTGATCGAACACCGAAACCCAAGGAGATCCGAATGAACACCACTTTCACCACACAGGTCGAACTTCCCGGGCAGTGCTGTGTCGCGGAGGGCCCGATCGATCACACCGGCATGTACGTCATGCATCACGCGATCCGGCGCGACCTGGCAAACCTGGTCGCCGCGACCGCGCAGACCCCACCCGGTGACCGCACCACGTGGGAGAACCTCGCGCACTATTGGCACCTTTTCGCCGAACTGCTGCACCACCATCACACCGCCGAGGACGACCACTACTGGCCGGTGCTCGCCGACGCCGCGAACCGGCGCGGGACCGAGTCGGACCGTAGCGTCGTCGCGGCGATGGCCGCCGAGCACTGCGCGATCGATCCGGTCCTCGCGGCTTGCCGCGCGGGATTCCAGGATGTGCAGGCCCAACCGAGTCGCGAACGGGTCGATGTGCTGCATCAGCGGCTCGAAGTCGCACGCGGCGTCATTTCCGACCACATGGCACACGAGGAACGGGACGCACTCACCCTGGTGCAGCGGGTGGTGAGCCCGCAGGAGTACGCGCAAATCGAGCGCGGGATCGGCAAGTCGTACCCGTTGCGGGTGGTGCGCACGCTCGTGCCCTGGGCGTTCCATGGGCTGCCGGAAACCGTTGGCGACGACCTGTTGGCGAAGGCCGGGCTGCCCGAACGAATGCTGTTGCGGCTCGGCCGTCGGAGCTTCGAGCGGCGGCACGCGGCAGCGTTCCGGTACGTGTCCGACTGCTGATTGCGCGGCTGTGATCGCGCCCAAAACGACGAAGGCCCCGGCGGGCAGCCGGGGCCTTCGTGCTGGGGTGAGTGACGGGACTCGAACCCGCGACAGCCAGGATCACAACCTGGTGCTCTACCAACTGAACTACACTCACCATCGCTCGACGCTCCGCGAGGAACGACCAGCGCGCTCGATAGTAGCGTGCCGACTACCTCGCGTGCCAATCGCCCGCTCAGCCGGCGCCGATGTGTCCACCCTCGGTCGGGGCCGGCACGGCCGCGTTGGCGGTGCCGGAAATCTCGGCCGCAATCGCGGCGATATCGGCCGTCGAGGGCCCCGGATCGGGCACGAACACCGTCCGCCGGTAGTACTGCAATTCGCGAATCGACTCCTGGATATCGGCGAGCGCGCGGTGCGCGAGCCCCTTCTCCGGCTGGCCGAAGTAGATGCGCGGATACCAGCGCCGGCACAGCTCTTTGATCGAACTGACGTCGATCATGCGGTAGTGCAGGTACGCGTCGAGGTCGGGCATGTCGCGGGCAATGAAGCCCCGGTCGGTGGCGATCGAGTTTCCGGCCAGCGGCACGGTCCCGGCGGCGGGAATGTGCTCACGGATATAGGCAAGAACCCGTTCCTGCGCTTGTTCGAGGGTCACGGTGGACCGGCGCACCTCCTCGGTCAGCCCGGAACGCCGATGCATCTCGGTGACGACGTCGGGCATCGAATCGAGCGCCGTGTCGTCGGCGTGGATCACAATGTCCACGCCGTCTCCGAGGATGTTCAGGTCTGCGTCCGTGACGAGCGCCGCAACCTCGATCAGCTTGTCACTGTCGAGGCGCAGTCCGGTCATCTCACAGTCGATCCACACGAGTTTGTCCTGCACCCGACACAGCGTAGTCAGATGCCGACCGCGTCCGTGCGAGACATGGCCCGTGCGCTGCTATCCGCCCAGCTTCTTGTAGAAGCTGCCGACGATCGGCGCCGTGATCGCGCGTGGGCTGTACTGCCCCGCAACGGACATGCCCTTGCTCAGCAGGCCGGGCACGACGCGCATCTTGTTGCGACCGAGCGCGTCCAGAGCGGCCTTCGCGGTGTATTCGGTGTCGACCCAGAGGAAGTCCGGGACCAGGCGGTCCACGATCGACGCCTCGGCCGGATCGGGCGCGGTGGTCCGCACCGGGCCGGGCGCGAGCAGCGTGACGTGGACGCCGCAGCCTTTCAGCTCCGAACGCAACGACTCGGAGAACGAGTTCACGAACGCCTTCGTGGCGGCATAGGTCGTGTTGTTCGGGATCGGCATGTTGCCCGCGGCGGAGCCGACGATCAGGATCGCGCCCGACTTGCGCGCGACCATGCCCGGCAGCACCGCGAGGGTGAGGTCGTGCACCGCGACGGCATTGAGTTCGACCTGCGCGCGTTCGTAACCCGGGTCCAGGTCCGCGACCGGGCCGAACGTCGCGATGCCCGCGTTGTTGCACAGGATCGTGATCTCGCGCTCGGCAAGTTCGGCGACGAGACCGGCGCGCGCGTCGCGGGCGGAAAGGTCGACGGCACGAACCTCGGCGGTGACGCCGTGCGCTGCGTGCAGCCGCTGGGCAAGCGCATCGAGCAGTTCGCCGCGGCGGGCGACGAGGATCAGCGAGTGCCCCCGCGCGGCAAGCTCGGCCGCCAGCGCCTCGCCGATACCGGACGACGCTCCGGTGACGACGGCGCGGCCATGTTCGGTGGGGTTCGGCAAGCTCACGTCACGCACCCTATCGAGAGCCGTGCCTACAACCGCGCGGCGAGGCGGGTGCCCTGCGCGATGGCGCGCTTGGCGTCGAGTTCGGCCGCGACGTCCGCGCCGCCGATCAGGTGCACCCGCACCTTCGCCGCAGCGAGCTCGTCGGCGAGTTCGCGCACCGACTCCTGCCCGGCGCACACGACGACGTTGTCCACCTCGACGACCCGCGGACGCTCACGCCGCGGCCCGAACGAGATGTGCAACCCGGCGTCGTCGATCCGCTCGTAATTGACTCCGCCGAGCTGCTCGATGCCTTTGGCTTTCAACGCTGCGCGATGCACCCAGCCGGTCGTCTTGCCGAGGCCCTTGCCGAACGGTGTCGACTTACGTTGCAGCAGAACCACTTCGCGGGCCGGGGGAGCGGACTGTGGAGTGCTGAGCGCCCCGCGTGCGACCTCCGGTTCGGTGACGCCCCATTCCTGTTTCCAGTCGTCGACCTTCAGGCTCGGCGACCCGTCGACGGTGAGGAACTCGCTGACGTCGAAACCGATTCCGCCAGCGCCGATCACGGCAACACGCTTGCCGACGGGCCGCTCCTCGCGGACCAACTCCGGGTACGTGAGCACCATCGGATGATCGATGCCGGGAATGTTCGGCACCCGCGGACGCACGCCGGTCGCGAGCACGACATCGTCGTAATCGCCCTCGATCAGCTCCGCCGCTGTCACCCGGGTGCCGAGCCGCAGCTGTACACCGGTGACGTCGACGCGGCGGGTGAAATATCGGATGGACTCGGCGAACTCCTCCTTGCCGGGAATCCGCCGGGCCAGGTCGAACTGGCCACCGATCCGTTGGTCGGCTTCGAAGAGGTCGACGTGATGGCCGCGCTCGGCGGCTGCCGTTGCCGCCGCGAGCCCAGCCGGCCCTGCCCCCACGACGGCAATCCGTTTGGTGCGTCGCGTCGGCAGCAGGCGTAGCTGCGTTTCGTGCCCCGCCCGCGGATTGAGCAGGCAGGACACCGTTTTGTTGGCGAACGCGTGGTCGAGGCAGGCCTGGTTGCACGCGATGCAGGTGTTGATGTCCGCCACCAGATCGAGGTCTGCCTTGTTTACCCACTGTGGGTCGGCGAGCAGCGGGCGCGCCATCGAGATCAGGTCCGCGTCGCCGCGGGTGAGGATTTCCTCGCCGGTCTCGGGCATGTTGATCCGATTCGACGCGCATACCGGAATCCCCACGTGAACTTTGAGTTTGGCGGTGAAGTTCACGAAGGCGGCACGAGGCACCGAGGTGACGATGGTCGGCACCCGCGACTCGTGCCAGCCGATATCGGTGTTGAGGATGTCCACGCCGGCAGCTTCGAGTTCTTTGGCGAGCGAGATGATCTCGTCCCAGCTCTGGCCGTTCTCGACGAGGTCCGCCATCGACAGCCGAAAGAGGATCACGAAACCGCGGCCGACCTTCGCTCGGATGCGGTGCACGATCTCGGTCGCGATCCGGCGCCGATTCGCCGGGCTGCCGCCCCACTGGTCGGTGCGTTTGTTGGTCCGCGGGGCGAGGAACTGGTTGATGAAATAGCCTTCGCCGCCCATGATCTCGACTCCGTCGTAGCCGGCGAAGCGAGCGAGTTCGGCACACCGGGCGTAGTCGTCGATGGTTTGCTCGATACCCTTGGCGGACAGCGCGCGAGGGCGGAACGGGTTGATGGGTGCCTTGATCGATGATGCCGACACGCTGCCCGGCATGTACGAGTAGCGCCCGGCGTGCAGGATCTGCAGGGCGATCTTGCCGCCTTCGGCGTGCACCGCGTCGGTGATGATTCGGTGTCGGTAGGCCTCGGTGCGATTGGTCAGCTTGGCGCCGAACGGAAGGAGCCAGCCGGCCCGATTCGGGGCGTATCCGCCGGTGACGATAAGGCCGACGCCGCCGCGGGCGCGCTCGGCGTAGAACGCGGCGAGCCGCCGCGCATTCCAGGCGCGGTCCTCCAACCCGGTATGCATCGATCCCATCACGACGCGGTTGCGCAGCGTGGTGGACCCGAGGTCGAGCGGACTGAGCAAGTGCGGATAGGACGTCATGGCGCCGTGGCCCTTTCGTGATCGGAACGGTCGAGCGCGTCGAGCACCTCGGAGCACCACTCGGTGAAACCTTCTTCGACGCGGATACCGCCGCGCAGCACGAGATATTGGTGCAATGCCGTGCCGGACAGTGCAGCTGGATCGGGAAAGTCGCGTTTCTCCATGTAGCGGAAGACATCGAGCCGTTCGGCGTGCCGGTCGCGGTGGCGGGTCACTTCGGCGCACAACGCGGACAGGTCGCCATGGACGGCTGCGCGGATCTTGAGCGCGAGTTCCTCGCGGAGCGGACCCGGTGGACTGGACGTGGCAATCCAGTCGGCGAGTTCGGCGCGGCCGACGGCGGTCACTCGGTACATTTTTTTGTCCGGACGGCCGGACTGCGCGATGTTGTCGTTTTCGACCCAGCCGAGGTCGTCCATGCGCTTGAGCACGCGGTAGATCTGCTGGTGCGTGGCAGCCCAGAAGAAGCCGATCGACTTGTCGAACCGGCGTGCCAGCTCGTAGCCCGAGCCCGAGTGTTCGCTCAGGGCGACCAGGATCGCGTGTTCGAGTGCCACGGGCCGTAGCTTATGTGCAACGAGTTGCCTATGCAACCAGGTGCATATCGCGTTGCTCGATGTCGCGGTTGCGTGATCTCGCCCGACACCAGTCGGGCACCGTCGCCTGCACGCTCTCGCGAAGCTGCGCAAGCTGCTGATCGACCTCCGCGAGGCGATCTATCCGTGCGTCCCGACTTGCCACGAGCAGGGCTTCGTAGCGGGTTTTGAACCCGCAGTATGCGCTTTGCAGGCGCAGGCATTCGGCCTGATGCGCCTCGCATTTCAGCCCCTTGTGGACCGCCGTGAGAAGGCCGCCGAGCAGTGCTGCGATTCCGGCGACGGTAGTCGTCGACGTTCCGAGCAGATCGCCGAGGATGGCAGCGCCGGCGATCATGGACAGTGTCACGGGCAGCAGGACGGTGATCAAGTTGGTCCGCTTCAGGCGCGCGAGCCAGAATCCGTACGCTCGGCCTTCGCGTTCGCATTCATCGATTCGCGCCTTCACGAACGCAAGAACATCGACCTCGCTCATGTGCCCTCCCGCGTGGACTTGGTCGAACAAGTGTGTCGTCGACCGTCAACGCCGTCGCGAGTAGTGCGCTACGCGGACTTGCTCAACGACCCCCGCGGGTCGGACGCCAGCCGCCCATCCCGAGCATGACCAGCCGTAGCTGCCGCACGGTCCGCTCGACGATCGCTTTCTCCGAGGGTGTGTAGGCATCGAGGTGGGCGTCGGGGCCGCCCGCGGCGATGAACTCGGCGATCGCGTCCTGAACTACCGCGACGAACAGCCCGGCGGTCATGTCCAAGTCGTCGTCGGTCCAGCTGTCCAGCGCGGGCACCCGGGACAGGTCGGTGGCGAGTTCGCGAACGATCAGCCGCAGCTCGGCCGCAATCGCTGTGGTGACCTCGCGCGATCCGCCGTAGCGCTCGCGGAACAGGAAGCGGAACAGTTCCCGCTTGGTGCGGACGTGCGCGAAGAGTACGTCCATCGAGCGTGCCGCGTCACCGGGCACGGGGTTGCGCCGAACTGCGCGCAGTGTCACCCGTAATTCCCTGATTCCCTCGTCGACGAGCGCGAGGCCGAGTTCGTCGACGGTCGCGAAGTGGCGATAGAATGCGGTCGGCACGATGCCGGCCGCGCGGGCAACCTCGCGCAGGCTGACAGCGGCGAATCCGCGGGCGCGGCTCAGTTCGAGCGCCGCGTCGAGAAGGAGCTGTCGCGTCTGCTCCTTGCGCTGCGCGCGTGTCCCGGTCGGTTCTGAGTCGGCAGTATTGGCCCTGGTCACACACGGGAGTCTACAACGGTGTACACCCGTTTTCGGATATCTCTGTAAGCGGCGTCACGCGTTTCTGCTGTTGACAAGCATGTCCTCGCCGATGGCACACTTGAGTCAGTGTACGAACGTGCACTGAAATTGCTTCGACCTCCGGAGCGACCGGATCCGAGGAGCACTACATGACGACGACCATCCCGAAACCACCGCTACCGAGCGGAAGCCGGCTGATGCGGCTCGCTGAGGCCATGGCAACGCCGCACAGCCTCGATCGTTACCTCGAACTGGTGAACCCGATGATGTCGGCCCGCGAACTTCGCGCCGAGGTCACCGAAGTGTGGCGACAGACCGACGACACCGTCACGCTGACCCTGCGGCCGACCCGGCAGTGGCGCGGTTTCACCGCCGGACAGTTCGTCAACGTCGGTGTGGTCGTCGACGGCATCCGCCACACCCGCTGCTACTCGCCGGCCTGTTCGCAGTACCGACGCGACGGGCGGTTCGAGTTGACCGTGAAGGCGCAGGAGGGTGGCGTCGTCTCGCCGTACCTCTTCGGTGCGGCCGAGCCCGGCCTGGTGGTGCACCTGTCGCAGGCGGCGGGGGAGTTCGTTCTCCCCCAGACCCGACCGGACCGCATCCTGCTGATCAGCGGCGGTAGCGGCATCACGCCGGTGCTGTCCATGCTGCGCACGCTGTGCGACGAAAACTACGACGGGACAGTCACTTTCCTGCACTACGCCTACACCGACCGGGACGTGGCCTACGCCGCGGAACTACGTCAACTTGCGGCCGCACATGCGAATGTCGATGTCGTACTCGCCTACACCGACCAGGACAACGGCGGCGATCTACACGGCTTCTTCGGCACCGAGCATCTCGACACCGTGGCGCCGTGGTTCCGTGACGCGCAGACCTACCTGTGCGGACCGCCCGGGTTGATGCGCGCGGTGCGGACCGAGTTCCGCGAGCACGACATCGAGTCCCGGCTGCACACCGAGGAATTCGCACCGGTTGTCGCGATTGCCGACGACGATGCGACCGGCACCGTGCGATTTGTGAGCAGCGGGGTGCAGGCCGAAAACTCCGGTGCCAGCCTGCTCGAGCAAGCCGAGGAAGCCGGGCTTTCGCCGACCTACGGCTGCCGGATGGGGATCTGCTTCTCCTGCACCGCGGTCAAGACTTCCGGCTGCACGCGCAACCTGCGCACCGGCGAGACGGACTCCGATCCCGACCAACCCATTCAGCTCTGTATCTCGGCGCCGGTCGGCGATGTCGAGATCCAGGTCTGACACCCCAAACCACATTTTCCAGCCCAAAACCCAAGGAGCGCGACATGTTCGGTTCGGCTCTCTCGATACTTCCCTTCGTCGGGTCCGGCGGCGACAAGACCGCCGATCCGGCGCCCGTGGTTCTCACCCCCGAGCAGGTCGATGAACTCGGTCGTGAGCTCGACGCACTACGGGACCGCGTGGTCGCGGATCTCGGCGCCGAGGACCGCGAATACATCTATCGGATCATCAAGGCGCAGCGAGGCTTCGAGGTCGCCGGCCGCGGCCTGATGTACCTCGGCTTCCTGCCGCCGTTCTGGCTCGCCGCGGTGGGCGCGTTGTCGGTCTCGAAGATCCTGGACAACATGGAGATCGGGCACAATGTCATGCACGGTCAGTACGACTGGATGCGTGAGCCCGAGCTCAACTCCCGGGAGTTCGAGTGGGACACGGTCTGCCCCGCGGACCAGTGGAAGCACTCGCACAACTACATGCACCACACCTACACGAACATCGTCGGCCGCGACCGCGATATCGGATACGGCGTCCTTCGGATGGACGAAGGACAGAAATGGAATCCCTACTACCTGGGCAACCCGGCGTACGCGTTCCTGCTGATGGTGCTCTTCGAGTGGGGCGTGATGCTGCACGACCTGGAAGCCGAGAATGTCATCCAGGGCAAGCGCAAATGGCACGACGTCAAGCCGCTGCTGCAGGGCTGGTGGCGCAAGGCCGGCCGCCAGGTAGTCAAGGATTACGTGATCTTCCCGGCGCTGACGGGCCCGCTGTTCGTGAGCACGCTGCTCGGCAATGCGAGTGCGAACCTGGTGCGCAACCTGTGGGCGTACTCGATCATCTTCTGCGGACACTTCCCGACTGGCGTGCAGACCTTCACCGAGGAAGAGACCGCGAACGAGACCCGAGGCGAGTGGTACGTGCGCCAGATGCTCGGCTCGGCGAACATCAGCGGCAGTCCGCTGTTCCACATCATGTCGGGCAACCTGTCGCACCAGATCGAGCACCACCTGTACCCGGACATTCCGGCACACCGGTACCCGCAGATCGCGCCCGAGGTGCGCGCGCTGTGCGAGAAGTACGGACTGCCGTACAACACGGGCGGGTTCTTCACGCAGGTCGGCTCGGTGTGGGGCAAGATCTTCAAGCTCGCGCTGCCGCCCGGACTCGTCAAGCCGAGCACCGGACCCGGTGTTATCGTTGCCCGGCGCAACGAAGTAGCAGCTTGAGGGGTGGCCACATGGTCGGCAAATTCGAACGCAACAAGGACATCGTGCAGGAGCTGACGGAGTCGGCGGCGCAGCACGTCGGCTCCATCGCGACCATCATCACCGGCGCGGTCCGTGACATCACCCGCGAGATCGGCGATCTCATCTCCGACGGAATCGAGATGCGCGAGGCGGCGAAACTGGCCCGGGAAGACTCGGGCGAGTGGGAGCAGGCCGACGCGGGCGCGAGCGGTGCGGGCGAGCCGGATACCTCGTCAAAGGATTCTGGGACCACCTCGCGCTGATGCCACGGGTTCACGTCTCCGGCGACCTTGTCGGGCGCGATACGGCAAGCAGGCGCCGGACGCCGTAGCCGATTGCCCCGGCCGCCAACACCGCAGCACCGGCGGCTACCGAGGTTGCCGGAAGCGTGAATGCCAGTGTCCCGCAGCCGATCACGCCGAGAATGGGGATCGCGCGGATCGGCCGGCCCTCGCTCGCAGCGAGCGTCGACGCGGCGACGTTGGCGATGGCGTAGTACACCAGCACTCCCAACGAGGAAAATCCGATCGCTGCTCGGATGTCCGCTGTCGCCGCCACCGCCGCGACGACCACCGCAACGGCGATTTCGGCACGATGCGGCACCCCGAACCGCGGATGCACCGCAGCCAATGCACTCGGCAAGTGTCGGTCCCGTGCCATCGCCAATGTCGTCCGGGACACGCCTAGCACCAGCGCCAGCAGCGAACCGACCGCCGCGACACAGGCGCCGATCCGCACCACGGGTTCGAGGAAGTCGGCCCCGGCTACGGCCACGGCCTCCGACAGTGGCGCGGCCGACTCCGCCAGGCGCTGCGGTCCAAGGACCAGCAGCGCCGCGAGCGCCACGACCGTGTACACGATGAGCGTGATGCCGAGTGCCAGCGGAACGGCGCGCGGAATCGTCCGCGCCGGATCGCGAACCTCTTCGCCGAGCGTGGCGATGCGCGCGTATCCCGCGAACGCGAAGAACAGGAATCCGGCAGCCTGCAGCACACCGCGTGTGGTGATCTCGGGACCGGATTCCAGTCGCGCGATTTGGGCCGTTCCGGAGAAGTATGCGGCTACCACGACAGCAGCCAGCACTGCCAAGGTAATGACCACGATCGCGCGCGTCACCCACGCCGACTTCTGCACTCCCGCATAGTCGACCGCCGCCACCGCGACCACCGCGGCAACCGCCACCGCGTGCGCATGTTCCGGCCACGCGTACGTTCCGACGGTGAGTGCCATCGCCGCGCACGAGGCGGTCTTGCCGACCACGAACGCCCAGCCCGCGAGGTATCCCCAGAAGACGCCCAGTCGTTCGCGCCCGTACACGTACGTCCCACCAGAGGTGGGATAGAGCGCTGCCAGTCGCGCCGACGATGTCGCGTTGCAGTAGGCCACGACCGCCGCCACGCCCAGCGCGATCAACAACCCGGACCCGGCTGCCTGTGCTGCGGGGGCGAGTGCGGTAAAGATTCCGGCGCCGATCATTGCGCCAAGTCCGATCACCACGGCGTCGGTGAGACCGAGCCGCCGACGCAGTCGGGTGCTCCCTTCGGGGGCCGTGCCGGACTGCTCGTCGCTTGCTCCCACTCGCTTTCCCGTCGTCGACCACCGATGACTCACTTTTGGGATACATCAAATCAAATCGATGGAGTATCGGCTGGTCTGTGTGCGTGGATACGGTCGGCCCGATCCCGCGGCGTCGCGCACCATCGGTCCGGTTGTCGGCGATCCACTGGGCTACGGCGCGGGCATTGCGCAGTGACGCGCCGATGCACGCGTCGGACTCGGATGACAGCGCGTGGGCAATCGTCGAGCCGTTCGGCGAGGGGAGGACGAGGCGTTGCAATCCGTCGGCCGCCCGGACCGTCTGCGGCGAGAGGCTGACCGCGCCCGGTTGAGCCGCGCGGCGCCCGACCGCGAGTGTGGCGTTCTGTGCCACGGCGAATTCGGCTGCCGTGCTGTCGTTCCACCGGAAGGGGAGTACCGACACGCCGCGGTCCGCGGCCACCGAGATCGCGGAGGCTCCGGAGAGCTGCCAGGTCGCGGGGTGCAGGCGTGGACGGCTCGGCTCAGGGTGCTGAGTGACCGCTCGAAGTGCGAGAGGGACGGGATCCCGTCGCGGGTCGTCATGAGCGGTTGCGCAGCGTCCTACTCGCAGGCGACTCCATCACCGTCGCGATCGAGCTTGCTGCTGTAACCGGGCGAGCCCGCGTAGATCGGCGCGGCGCCGGCGGCGCGGACGGCCGAGCAGTTCGCGTAGTAGGTCGCAGCGGGTGCAGTCGGAGCGACCGGTGCAGGTGCAGGTGCCGGCGCGGGTGCGGGTGCCGGCGCCGGGGCGGGCGCGGGTACCGGGGCGGGGGCAGGCGCAGGTCGGGTTGTCGGCTCGGGTGCCGGTGCGACCGCGGCGGGAACGGATGCCGTTGCGCCGCAATCGTTCAGCACGCGCGTGATCGCGTCGTGTTCGGCCTGCGTGACCCACAACTGGTAGGCCGCCTTGACGTCAACCTGGCGAGAGACGTAGGTGCAGCGGTAGGCCTTGTTCGGCGGCAGCCATGTCGCGGCGTCGCCGTCGCTCTTCTGCTGGTTGGTGGGACCGTCGGTGGCCTGCAGGTTCAGCGGATCGTTGGCGAGGTCCTGCCGAGTGGCGGCGTCGAGTTGCTGCGCGCCGGTCTGCCAGGCATCGGAGAGTGCGACGACGTGGTCGATCTGCACGTCCGACGACGTGTCGACCCCGCGCGCAAAGGAAATCGTTGCGCCCGTGTAGGGATCGGCCAAGGAGCCGGACAGCACGACGCAGTCGTTCGAACCGGGCTTCACGGTGGTGGCGGCGAGATCGCGGTGCAGGATGTCGTTACGGGTGTCGCAGCCGTTGTGCCCGCCGGCCACCCGGACGTCATCGGTCCAGGACTGCCCGAACTCGTCGCGGCTGTAGCCCGTCTTCGGCGCCCGGCCTTTGATCGGAAGGGTGGCGAGCTTGCCGAGCGTGGCGTTCGCGGCAGCGGGATCGTCGACCGGATCGGAAATCGGCAGCACGACAGGCGCCGCTGCCGGCGGTGTGGTCGAGGTGCTCGTCGCCGCCGAGATGGTGGTCGACGGTGCTGCGGAGGGTGCCTGACCGGTGTTCTCGGTGCTCGCCGAGCAGGATGCGAGTGCAACGGTGAGGACGGACATGCCGACCGTGCAAGCCCAGATGCGGGCGCGCGAAACGGCGGGCGCTGATGACGACGGTGGCATGGAGATTCTCTTCGACGCTTGGATGGGGGAGAGGTGCGAACACCCGCACTCGTATCGATCGGTCCGTCCGGCACGTTACGGCAGTGAACGGTGTGACGAGCGCCGGGCGGCGATGTCTGCCCGCTCAAGCCCAAGTCGGTGGCCTACTGTCTGGCCATGACCGCGAGCGTCGCCGAGTCGTTGTTCTGGATCGTGTTGGCTTCCGTTCTTGCGCCGCTCGTCGCGGGCGCGGTGCCGGACAAACTCGTGCCGGAGGTCGTGTTGCTGCTGGGTGCAGGCATTGCCCTCGGCCCGCACGCACTCGACCTCGCGCAGAGCAGTCCCGAGATCGACGTGCTGCACGAACTCGGCCTCGGTGCGTTGTTTCTACTGGCGGGGTACGAACTCGACCCGAAGGAGCTGAGTGGAAGGGGAGGACGCCGCGCGCTCGTCACCTGGCTGTGCTGCTTGGGTCTCGCGTTCGCAGTGTTGGGACTGCTGGGCTTGGGCACCCAGATCAACGCCGAGATCGCAGTGGCGATCGCCCTCACCTCGACGGCGCTCGGCACCCTGTTGCCGATTCTCAAGGACCGCGGGCTCGTCGATACCGCTCTTGGGCGCACCGTGCTCAACCACGGGGCGTTCGGTGAACTCGGGCCGATCGTCGCGATGGCGCTCCTGCTCGGTGCCCGCGGCCCCGGTGCATCACTCGTCGTGTTGCTACTGTTCGCGGTCGCCGCGATCGTCGCGACCGCCATTCCGCGGCGGTTGCTGCTGCGCGAGGAATCGCGTGTTTTCGGGATAATCCGGATGGGTGTCGACACCACCGCGCAGACCACGGTGCGGCTCACCATGGCACTGCTGATCGGCCTGATCGCGCTCGCTGCCGCGTTCAACCTCGACATCATCCTCGGCGCGTTCGCGGCGGGATTCATCCTGCGGCGCATGTTGCCCGCCGGGGACCGGCAGCTCGAGGCCAAACTCGACGGCCTCGCCTACGGCTTCCTCGTTCCCATCTTCTTCGTCACCTCCGGGATGGGCATCGATATGGCCGAGGTCATCGATGCACCGGGGATTCTCGTGGTGTTCTTCGCACTGCTGCTTCTCGTGCGCGGTGGGACGGTCTTCGCGTCGACTCGGTTCGAGCGGGACGCGGGTGGGCAGCCGCTGTTCGACCTGCGTGAGCGCGGACAGATCGCGCTGTATTCCACCACCGGACTTCCGATCATCGTCGCCGTGACCGGGGTGGCGGTCGAGGCCGGCCAGATGACATCGGCGAACGGCTCCATCCTCGTCACCGCGGGGGCGATCACCGTGCTGCTGATGCCGCTCTCGGCGATGCTGCTCGGGCGAGGACGCGCACCCAGCGTTGCTGGTTGATACCGCCCCGATCACCGGGCGCCGCAGCTAGGCTTCGGGTAGGTCGGGCCGCTTTCATGTGCTGTCGGTTTCCTCGCCACCCGGATGCGAGCAGCGGATGTCGTTCGTCAATCGAGTTCGGGACCTGTTCGATCAGGTCTCCGATCATCTGCCGTGCCGGACCTTGCCAACGGCCGTCGTCTGGTCGGGCGTGACGATCGGTGGACTGATCGCACTGGCCGAGGTTGATCGGATGATCGGCCGAGCGGTTTCGGCGGGCGAAAATTCCACTGTCGCCACCATTGTCGGGCCGGGATCAATCGGCGCGCGGGATCGATGGGACGACTGGACCGAAGCCGTGGGTGCCCCGACAACACCCGATCCGGGGGTGCTGAGCCGTCTCATCGGTTGGCATATCGTCTTCGACGTCATCTTCTTCGTCGGTTATGGCATGCTGCTGTGGCGGCTGATCGACGTCACCTTCGACGCTCATCCGCCCCGGCGGCTCGGTGGATACGTTGCCAAAGCATGCCTTTCGGTACTGCTGCTCGCCGAAGTGGTCGAGGCAGGATTCCTGGCAGCCTGTGCCGCACTCGTGCAACGCGGTGTGGGTGACGTGCTGCCCTGGCCACTCGCGGTCGCGGCGTTGGTCAAGTGGTTGGCGCTGGTCGCGCTCCTCGTCACCGCCGTGCGCGACGAAAGCGTTCGCGTCGCGACCGTGCGAGCGGTGCGCAACTTCGCACGTCCGGTCTGGGTGCAGCGACTTTCACTCGTCGTCGTGGTGCTCCTCGTTGCGCTGACGCTGATCCCACTACCCGGTGCGCTGGACCAGATTCCGGACGCCGCGCGCAGGTGGATCTCCTCCGGCGCCGAGGGATACCTGCACCTGGCGCTGGCCGCGATCGTCTATGTACTGACCGCACTCGGACTGTTTACGGTGGGACGTCGCCGTTGGGATCACGCGGTCCGCCGGTGGGTCGATGGCCGATCGGACCGGCCGGAAGCGGTTGTCTGGCCATGGATCCTCGTGCCCGGCGGCGTCGCAGCCGCCGCGGTCGTGCTGAATCTGACCGGCCATGACGATCTCGTCGACCCGTTCGTGGTGGGCCTGTTCATCGCAATTCCGTGGACCGTCGCCGCTGCCACTCTCGCGGTTCGTCGGACGGCGGAGGGCACCGAACTGCCGACACCGAAAATGCTTGGCAGCATTGGACTTGTCGCGCTGCTCTTCGCAGCAATGCTGGTTATCGTCTGGGGCGACCCGGGGCGGTGGTGGCTGATGATTGCGCCGTTGACGGCCGTCGCCGTCACGGCATTGGCCGCGAACATCATCAAGGCCGCGAGTGGGATGGACTACTCCGCCGACACCGCCCCACCAACCGATCCCGCAATGGCCGAGCGCGTTCGGCGGGTCGGCGACGCCCTTGCGCTGTCCGTGCTGATCGCCGGCGCGGCCGCCTACGTGCGCACCTTTGCCGCGCCGTTCAGCCTCGCTGCCGCGAACGGACGCGGTGAGAACCTGGCATCGACGATTGGGCTGGCGACCGGATGGGCGCTCTTCATCGTGATCGGCCTCCTCGTGATCCCGCTGATGCAGCGATTGGGAGATCGGCTCGACGCGATGCGTACGACGCACACGGTCCGGGTCGACTACATCGTCCTCACCGGCTGCGTTGCAGCCTTGCTGGCCTTTGCCGCGGCACCCAGAATTGCCTCCGGCACTGCGGGCGTCGTCGCTACCGCCATCATCGCGCTGAGCGCATGGACGCTGCTGCTCGGTGTGGTGATCGTGCGGCTGCAAGAGCGACGACCACTCGACGTATTCCGGATGCTCGAGATGGAAGCAACGCCCGTACTGACCCTCGCCGTCGCGCTGGTGGTCGGCGTCAGCCTGTCCGGCGGAGATCCGGATCTGCACCGGATCCGCACGATCGATGACGAAAACGTGGCGGTGCAGCGACATGGCCTCGCCGCGGAGTTCGACGACTGGCTCGTCCGCAGCAGCGGCTGCGACCGCGGCATCGACGGCAGGACCGTGCGCCCGATGGTGCTGATCGCGGCGAGCGGTGGCGGGATCCGCGCTGCGGTGTGGACGGCCGATACGCTTGCGCAGCTGGCGGATACGGGTGAATGTGGCCGGCAAGTAGCCTTGGCCGCCAGCGGCGTCAGCGGTGGCTCGGTCGGACTCGCCATTGTGCGGCAGACGATTCCGGCAAGTTCGACCGGAGAAGAGTCGAATAACTCCAGCGATGTCGTCCGGGCGGCGGCCCGCCGCCTCGCCGGTCCGGATGCGTTGTCGGTCGGGCTCGCGGGAACGTTGATCGGTGATCAGGTCGCGGCGGCGACCGGATTGCGCGCGCAGCTGCACGGCGGCCTCGACACCTGGCGGGATCGGGCCGGCCTGATCGAGGAGGTCTGGGACGACGAGATCCCCGAACTTGCCGATGAATACAGCACTGGGGTCGACGGCCCGACCGGGTTCATCGTGTTCAATTCGACGGCGGCCGAGGTGAAGTGTCGGGTGCTGATCAGCCAAGTCGAATTGGGCCCGGAGCAATCGGGTAAGGGGCCGAACTGTCGGGATGTGGATGGGGCACCGCCGTCCTCGATCGACCTCGCGGACTCCGCGAAGGACTGTTTCCCGAAGATGAGCTGGTCCACCGCCGCCATGCTGTCCGCGCGGTTCCCGTTGGTGACACCGTCGGGTCGCATTGTGCCCGAGCACGCCGAAGGACAGTGCGATGTGCGGTCGCTGCAGATGATCGATGGCGGCTACTCGGACGGCGAGGGTCTGGCGACGATCGCCGACATCGCCCCCGCCCTTGCCGAAGTGGTTCGGGTGCATAATGACGCCGCGCGACAAGAGGGAGGCGTTGTCGTCGTTCCGCTGGTGATCTATCTCAACGACGAGCCGGGCATCGACACCGTGCCGCAACAAGGGAAGGCGGCACCCGAGCTACTTGTTCCGCTGATCGGTTCCGGTGCGAAGTCGCAACTCGTCGCTCGCGAAGCATGGATGCAGCGGATCGGCAATTCCCTTGCTGCCAATACAATCTGCACCGGCGATGCGGGATGCGAACAGGCTGTCGAGACCGTGTGGACGGGCAAGGTTCGGCAGGGCCCGGTGGTGACCGTCGCGCCGCCGGTGGGTCCCAATGTCGAGGTGCCGCTGGGCTGGACGCTCTCGAAGGCGAGCCTCGACCATCTCGAGGGCGCGGTCGGTCCTGCTGGGGAGCCGTGCCGGACCGGCGAGGCCGGGGCCGCGGTCAGTACCGGCATGGTGGAACTCGCCGAATTGCTGTGTCCTCGGTGATCAGATCGTGCGCAGGAACTCCTCGATGGCGTGGGCGATGTCGCCCGGCACCTCGAATGTCGGGAAGTGGCTGTGGGCGGCGAGTCGGCGAACGCGGAACCAGGGATGGTGCTGGGCGTAGGTCTGCTGGGCAGCGAGCAGGGCGTCGTCGGCGGGCTGCGCGTAGAGATGCAGTGTGGGGCAGGGCATGTCCAACTGCTCGAGTGCGGCGGCCGGCGTGCCGTTCGTCGCGAACGCCGTCGCGATTTCACGCCCGGCGCGATTCCAGTGCCGGTACCCGTAGCCGCCCATGTCGGCGACGTATTCGTGCACGGCCGTCGCGTCGACGCTCGTCGTCCACATGTCGAACAATCCCGCACGCACCTGCTGCCAAGACTCTTCGTTCTGCAGACCCGCCAATGCGTCGACGAATCCGGGCGGTGGTCCGAGCACCATCCAGTCGAGCAACACGATCGCCTGGACGCGGTCCGGGCCGAGCCGGCGGCGCAGCTCGATCGCCGGCCAGCCCGCGTGTGACAGGGCAAGGGGCACGACGGTTTCGAGTTCACGCTGCTCGATCAGTGTGATCATGTCGTCCACCACGTCGGTGGCGGTGAAGTCGATGTCGGTGCGGGTGGAGCCACCGTGATCGCGCAGGTCCGCGGTGACGATACGGCGACTGCGGGCCGCGATCGGCAGGAGTGGCTCGAACACGGTTCGGTCGCCGCACCATCCCGGGAGGCAGAGCAGGGCTGGGGCGCCGCTCCCCAGGTCGTCGTGGCCGATTTCGATTGCGGAGGCGGTGGTCATCGGAGCTCCTCGGTTGAATACTGCCCTGTGCAGTATGTGATGAGATCGAGTAGACACTGCCCTGGGCAGTATGTCAACGTTGTTTCGTGCCGGAAAAGAGAACGACCACCGCCTATGCGCTGCTCGGACTGCTGTCGGTCCGGTCGTGGACGACCTACGAGCTGGCCAAGCAGGTGCAGCGCAGCCTGAACTGGTTCTGGCCGCGAGCCGAACGCAAGCTCTACGACGAGCCGAAACGGCTGGTCGCCGGGGGGCTTGCGACCGCGGTGCAGGAGCAGCAGGGCAAACGGCCGCGCACCGTTTACCAGATCACCCCGGAGGGACGTGCCGCGCTGGGCGACTGGCTCGGTGAGCCACCCGCGCCGCGCACCCTCGAATTCGAGGGCATGGTCAAAATCTTCTTCGCCGACGGCGGCTCGCTCGACCAGCTCGTCGGCACGCTCGACGCGATCGAGGAAGAGGCGATCGAGCGGATGTCGGCGCTCGCCGAGATGGCGGCAGCGCCGCCGGTGTTCCCCGAGCGCGCCCATATCTCGGCGCTGACCATGAAGCTGCACTTCGCTCAAGAGGATGCGGTGCTGCAGTGGGCTCGGTGGGCGAAGGAGCAAGTAACGCAGTGGGAGAGTGCGCGGGACGCGGGGGAGTGGGATTGGGCCGGGGAATTGGCACGGTTGGTGGCCGCTGTGCGGACCTCCGCGCACACTCGGTCATCCGGCGCTGTCTGCGGCTAGTATTCGAAGCCGGTCGCCGCTAAGAGGGGGTTGCATTGGTGCAAGAGTCGGTGGATACGGACGAGCCCGCCACCGCCAAAGCGGAACCGACGCGCCACGCGCAGAAATCGGAACCCGTGGTCGAACGCGGTCGCGTGTCGGTGTGGCATCGGCAATTGAACCGATACGCCTTCGGCGGTCTGACCGTCGCGTTGGTGTTCCTGTGGTTCTCGGCGACGCCCTCCCTGCTACCGCGCGACCCGTTCTTCCAAGGATTGGTCGCTGGGGCCTCGGCCGCGATCGGCTACGGCGTCGGCGTGTTCCTCACCTGGCTCGCCCGGTACCTCGTATCGCGGGAGGACCCGTGGCCCCGACCCCCGCGGTGGGCGTGGCTGACCCTCGGCGTGGTGGCGCTCGCGGGTACCGCGTTCATGATCTATTGGTTCGCGCAGTGGCAGAACGAGGTTCGCGATCTGATGGGGGTCGATCGGCTGCCGTGGACGGCGTATCTCGAGGTCGCGGTCTTCACAGCGCTGGTGTTCATCCTATTGATGACGATCGGACAGCTCTGGGGCGCAGGCGTCCGGCGGCTGAGCCGATGGCTCGGCCGGTACGTACCGCCGCGGATCTCCGGCGTCGTGGGTGCCGCCGTCATCATTTTGCTGACCGTGTTCATCCTCAACGGCGTCATCGTGGACAAGGGAATGTCCGCCCTCAACGCCTCCTTTGCCGCGGCGAACAATGAGACCAAGGCCGATTCGGTGCCCCCGACCTCGCCGTTGCGGTCCGGTGGTCCCGGGTCTTTGGTCACCTGGGATTCGCTGGGGCGCGAAGGCCGAGTCATCATCTCCAAGGGCCCGACCCAAGCCGAACTCGAGCAGTTCAACGGCACGCCCGCGCTCGAACCGATCCGGGTGTACGCCGGTCTGGACTCGAGCGATTCGATCCGGGAGCGTGCGGATCTCGTTGCGCGCGAACTCGAACGAACGGGCGGCCTGCAGCGGGCGGTCGTTGCGGTCGGATCGTCGACCGGCAGCGGCTGGGTCAACAAGGCCACCCTCGACTCGCTCGAGTACATGTACAACGGCGACACCGCGATCGCGAGCATGCAGTACTCGTACCTGCCGAGTTGGTTGTCGTTCCTCGTCGACAAGGAACGGGCCCGGCAGGCCGGTCAGGCGCTGTTCGAGGCGATCTCCGAACGGGTGCAGGCGCTGCCCGAAGCGGAGCGGCCCAAGCTGGTCGTATTCGGCGAAAGCCTCGGCTCGTTCGGCGGCGAGGCCGCCTTCGGCACCATTCCGGATATCGCCGCCCGCACCGACGGGGCGCTGTTTTCCGGCCCGACATTCAACAACTCGCTCTGGCAGGACACCACCAACCAGCGTGACCCGGGCACACCCCAGGTTCTGCCGGTCTACGACAACGGTGCCACGGTGCGCTTCATCGCCGACCCGTCCGACCTTTCCACCCCCACGGCGGCGTGGGAGGGGAGCCGGATCGTCTACCTGCAGCATGCGAGCGACCCGATCACGTGGTGGTCACCGCGACTGATGCTGAACAAGCCGGAGTGGCTCGACGAACCGCCCGGCCGGGACGTGCTCGATGCGATGACGTGGATGCCGTTCGTCACCTTCCTGCAAGTGTCGGCAGACATGGCGGTGTCGACGGGTGTGCCGGACGGACACGGGCATGACTATCTTTCGGCGATTCCCTACGCATGGGGGCAGATTCTGCAGCCGCCGGGTTGGACGGACGCGAAGACGGAGGCGTTGCTGCCGCTGTTGAGTCGCGACTAGATCGCGGGTGCGCCCGCCCTCGGCGGGCAGCAGGGCGGACAACGCCCTCAGGAGTCGGAGAGGAGCATCCTCGTTGACGGAGGGTGCCGATAGGCTGAGCGTGCTCGGCTACACAGGCCGCACCGCCCGCGGCGTGAAGATGTCCGTCTCCCGCTGCCCGCCGGTCCACGGTGGGACCACCCGCTGCATCCGATCCGCTATGAGGAATTCACGCCGCATGTCGGCGGGCAGTTGATCGAACGGCGAGACCTGGGATGCGTGCGCGGCGATCGCGGACTCACGGGCGGCGAGGTGAGTCGTCGTGTCCACCACTGTCGTGATGAGCTCGTCCGGCGTCCCGGGTGCCTCGATGTAGGACTGCGCGGAGTCCGGATTGTGTTGTCCCACATAGTCGAGCCAGCGCTGCATCAGCGACTTGGGTAGGCATTGCAGGTAGACGCGGTCGACTCGCCACTGCGCGTCGCGCACCGCGACGACCGTCGCGTCGCGCATCTTGAGGTGGTCGCGATGACCGTCGCCGGCGTCGAGGGTCACGACCACGGTCGGCCGGAAGGTCTCGATATGCGCGCGGACCTGCCTGCACACGTCGTCGAACGGTGCGCCCTCAAGCGTCGCGACATCGGCGTCGCCGTCCATTCCGGAGTCGAGGTAGTCGAGGAGGTGAACCTCGGACACTCCGAGCATGCCTGCGGCCGTGCGTAATTCCGCCTCTCGTATGCGGCCGAGGTCGGCGGCGTCGATACCGCTGCCCGGTGCGGGCTGACCAGCCTCGCCGCGGGTCGCGCACAGGACCGCGGTGGTGGCACCGGCCGCCCGCGCATGCAGGAGGAGCGACCCGCACCCAAACGTCTCGTCGTCTGGGTGCGCGACCACGACGAGGAGACGCTGGACCCCTTCGATCGCCATAGGCACAGTGTGCCCCGCGGCGCGAGGTGAGTACGACCGGTTAACTTGCAGCTAAGGTCCCGCGTGCCTAGACTGTGATGCGCGTCACATTCGGATGGCCCACGTGGCCGTGTGCTACCGCACCGCGGGCAGGGGTGTCGCACCGAGCGTCGGCGTCGCGGACACGTCCACTCCGTCGAGTGGACCTCGAGAGCGGTGATGTCCGTTGACTCAAACGGCGAGTCACGGCTGATGGCGCAACTCCTCGGCTTCTTCTTCGCGCTCTACCTGATCATGATGATCGTCGGTGTGGTCGTCATGATCGCGGCGGTGATTGGCGCTCTCGTCCTCCTGTTCTTTCTGTTCGTGGCCATCGCGAAGACGTGTGAGGCGATCTACGAGAACCATCAGGAGCGCCGCCGGGACCGCGAGATCAAGGAATACGAGCACAGGGCCGCGCTGCGCCGGATCGCCAACCGGGCCGAGCGTCAGCATCAGCTCTATCTGCAGGGCGACCCGCGTGGCCTGTATGGCATGTACACGCCGTTCGATCTGAGCGAGCCGATGCCCCCGATGCCGAAGGTGCACAACAAGAGCAAGAAGAAGCGTAAATGACCTATCGCACATCGCGATCGATCGCACAGGAGAGGAACGGAGTTGGCAATCGCCGGCGGGCGCCATGTCCATTGGTGGCTTGCCGGCGACGGATTCGAAGAGAGAAACGACATGTCTGGATTGGTACGCAAGAGTTTCGATTCGCCCGAGGAGACCCGTCCCTTCGAAGACGGCAAAGGAAAGCTGGATTTGGTCAACCTGGAGCACGGCGGTGTGGGCAGGGCGGTCTTCGAGCCCGGCTGGAAGTGGTCGCTGCACGTCAAGCCGATCGCCCAGACGGACAGCTGCCAGGCAGCGCACATGGGCTACTGCATTTCGGGACGGATGGTGGTCAAGATGGATGACGGCGAAGAGGCGGAAATCGGGCCTGGCGACTTCATGACGGCCGAACCCGGCCACGACGCATGGGTCGTCGGCGACGAAGCCTGCGTGATGATCGATTGGCAGGGCTTCGCCGACTACGCCAAGCGCTGAGCGGGTAAGTGCCCCCGGCAGGACTCGAACCTGCGACCTAGAGATTAGAAGGCTCTTGCTCTATCCACCTGAGCTACGGAGGCGCGCGCACATCTTATCCGCTCCGCGCATCGCCCTACCGCAACCGGCTCAGGACTTCTCCCGATTCCCGACCTAGTATCGAGGCGAGTGTTGGGAAGGTCACTAATGCGCGACGTGCTCGAAGATCTACTGGCGGTGTGGCGGTCCGGCGGGACCGCGGGTGTTGGCACGGTGGTTCGCACATTCCGTTCCGCGCCGCGGCCGGCGGGCGCCTCGATGGTGGTTGCGCCGGACGGCACCGTGAGCGGATCGGTGTCCGGCGGGTGTGTCGAGGGCGCCGTCTACGACCTGGCGACCGAGGTGGTCGCGAACGGCGCTCCCGCACTGCAGCGCTACGGCGTGAGTGACGACGACGCGTTCTCGGTCGGGCTGACCTGCGGCGGCATCCTCGATGTCTTCGTCGAACCGGTGTCGCGGGAGACCTTCCCCGAACTCGACGCGGTCGCCGCCGACATCACCGACCATCGGCCGGTCGCCGTCGCCACGGTGATTGCCCACCCCGACGAGAGCTGGATCGGCCGGCGGATGGTGCTGCGCCCGGACGAAGGGTTTGGATCGGTGGGTTCGTTGCGCGCCGATGACGCCATCGCCGACGACGCGCGCGGACTGCTCGCGGCCGGCCGTAACGCGGTGCTCACCTACGGCCCTGATGGTCAGCGCCGCGGCGAGGGCATGAATGTTTTCGTGTCCAGTTACGCACCGCGGCCACGCATGCTGGTGTTCGGTGCGATCGACTTCGCTGCCGCGGTCGCGCAGCAAGGCTCGTTCATGGGATACCGGGTCACGGTGTGCGATGCGCGCCCGGTGTTCGCCACCGCGGCCAGGTTCCCCGGCGCCGACGAAGTCATCGTGGACTGGCCGCATCGCTATCTCGCCGCGCAGGCCGAGGCGGACGCGATCGACTCGCGCACGGTGATCTGTGTGCTCACGCACGACCCCAAGTTCGATGTGCCGCTGCTCGAGGTCGCGTTGCGGCTCCCGCAGGTGGCCTACGTGGGGGCGATGGGTTCGCGGCGCACCCACCTCGATCGGCTCGATCGGTTGCGCGAAGCAGGACTGCTCGACAGCGAGCTCGAACGACTGTCCAGTCCCATCGGGTTGGACCTCGGCGCGCGGACGCCGGAGGAAACGGCGGTCTCGATCGCAGCGGAGATCATCGCGCAGCGTTGGGGCGGAACCGGGGTGCGGCTCACCGGCGCCGAGGGCCGTATTCATCGGCACGAGCTGCACGAGGACGCCGGCGTCGAAATCGCCTGATCAAATCCAGCCAACGACGCCGCGGGGGCGCCACTCGGCGCACGGAACTTGACGTGCGACTAGTTGAATGCGCAAGCTGTAATCCCGAGGTGTGAGGTGTATCACATGCAAGTTCCTGGGCCTTTCGAATACGAGCGCGCAACCGGCGTCGATCACGCCATAGATCTGTTGGACCGGCTCGGGGAGGAGGCTCGGATCGTCGCCGGCGGGCACAGCCTGCTGCCGATGATGAAACTCCGCCTCGCCAACCCCGAGTACCTCATCGACATCAACGACCTGACCGGGGAACTCGGCAATCTCACCGTCGAACCAACCCTCGTCCGCATCGGCGCCATGGTGCGACATCGGCAGCTGCTCGAGTCCGAACCGCTCGCCCGCGATTGCCCGATCTTCCGGGATGCGGAACGGGTCATCGCCGACCCGGTCGTTCGCAATCGCGGCACCATCGGCGGCTCGCTGTGCCAGGCGGACCCGGCCGAGGACCTGACCACTGTGTGCCTGGTGCTCGGCGCGACCTGCGTGGCGCGCGGCCCGGGCGGTGAGCGCGAGGTCCACATAGCAGACCTGATCACCGGCCCGTTCGAGACCTCGTTGGCGCACAACGAGATCCTCACCGAGGTTCGGGTGCCGCTGCGGCTCGGCGCGTCGAGCGCCTACGCCAAAGTCGAACGGCGCGCCGGCGATTGGGCAATCGCGGCTGCAGGTGCATCGGTCACTCTGTCCGGCGGCGCGATCGGCTCTGCCCGTATCGGGCTCACCGCGATCAATCCCAATGCCGAAGCTGTCGCGGCGATCGGCGAGTACCTCGCAGGCAACGCGCCGACAGCAGACGTGTTCGCCGAGGCCGGTCGCCGCGCTTCGCAGGCATGCGAACCGGTCACCGATACCCGCGGCACCTCCGACTACAAGCGGCATCTCGCCTCGGAGTTGACGATTCGCACGTTGACGACAGCTGTCGACCGTGCCCAGCGGCATCTCGACGGAAAGGACTAGCGACATGCAGGTATCCATGACCGTGAATGGCAAAGAGGTCAGTGGCGATGTCGAGCCGCGCATGCTGCTGGTGCACTTCCTGCGCGACGAATTGCGCATGACCGGCACGCACTGGGGTTGCGACACGAGCAACTGCGGCGCGTGCGTGGTCACCATGGACGGTGAACCGGTGAAATCGTGCACGGTACTCGCGGCGATGGCCGCCGGGCACGAGATCCGCACGGTCGAAGGACTCGAGGTCGACGGCGAACTCGACCCGGTGCAAGAAGGCTTCATGCAGTGCCACGGACTCCAATGCGGGTTCTGCACGCCGGGAATGATGTTGACCGCGCGGGCACTGCTCGATCGCGTCCCGGACCCGGATGAGGAAACCATCCGTGAGGCGATCTCCGGGCAAATCTGCCGCTGCACCGGCTACACCACCATCGTCCGCTCCGTGCAATGGGCGGCGGCGCATCCCAAGGGCGCCGAGATCGGAAGTTCGTCATGACGACAATGGAGAACCGGCCGCAATCCGGTAGCCGAAAGATCGACAGCGTTGACAACGATCACAAGCCCTGCGGCCACGGCAAAATGCTCCGCAAGGAGGATCCCCGGTTCATCCGCGGGCACGGCAACTACGTCGACGATGTAGTCCTGCCGGGCATGGTGCACATGGCGGTGCTGCGCTCACCGCTCGCGCACGCCAAGCTCGTCTCCATCGATACCAGTGCCGCACTGGCGCATCCGAAGGTCATCGCTGTGATCACCGGGGCCGACCTGGCCGCCAAGGGCCTGGCCTGGATGCCGACGCTGTCCAACGATGTGCAGGCCGTCCTCGCCACCGACAAGGTCCGGTTCCAGGGCCAGGAGGTCGCCTTCGTCATTGCCGAGGACCGCTATTCGGCACGGGACGGGCTCGAACTCGTCGATGTCGAGTACGAGCCGATCGATCCGGTGATCGACGTGCGCCATGCGCTAGCGCCGAATGTGCCGGTGATCCGAACCGATCTCGAGGGCAAGAACGACAACCACTGCTTCGACTGGGAAACCGGCGATGCCGCCGCCACCGATGCCGCGTTCGCCAAGGCGGATGTGGTGGTGACGCAGGAAATCGTTTATCCACGAACGCATCCCGCACCGATGGAGACCTGCGGCGCGGTGGCCGATCTGGACCGCATCACCGGCAAGCTCACGCTCTGGACCACGAGCCAGGCGCCGCATGCGCACCGCACGGTGTACGCGCTCGTCTCCGGAATTCCCGAGCACAAGATCCGCATTATTTCGCCCGATATCGGCGGCGGATTCGGCAACAAGGTGCCGATCTATCCCGGCTATGTGGGCGCGATCGTGGCATCGCTCGTGCTCGGGGTGCCGGTGAAATGGATGGAGGACCGCAGCGAGAACCTGATGAGCACCGGGTTCGCGCGTGACTACGTCATGCTCGGCGAGATCGCCGCGACCAAGGATGGGAAGATCCTCGCGATCCGTTCCAAGGTCCTCGCCGATCATGGCGCGTTCAACGGCACCGCTGCCCCGATCAAGTACCCGGCCGGCTTCTTCGGCGTGTTCACCGGCAGCTACGACATCGAGGCCGCGTACTGCTCGATGACGGCCGTCTACACCAACAAAGCCCCGGGTGGGGTGGCGTACGCGTGCTCGTTCCGGATCACCGAGGCCGTGTACTTCGTCGAGCGGCTTGTCGATTGCCTCGCCTACGAGATGAAGCTGGATCCTGCCGAACTGAGGTTGCGAAACCTGTTGAAGCCGGACCAGTTCCCGTACAAGAGCAAGACCGGCTGGGTGTACGACTCCGGCGACTACGAGACGACCATGCGCAAGGCCATGGAGATGATCGGCTACGACAAACTCCGTCGCGAACAGGCCGAGAAGCGGGAACGTGGCGAGCTGATGGGCATCGGCATGGCGTTCTTCACCGAGGCGGTCGGGGCCGGTCCACGCAAGGACATGGACATCCTCGGCCTCGGCATGGCCGACGGCTGCGAACTGCGGGTGCATCCGACGGGCAAAGCGGTGGTACGCCTCTCTGTGCAAACCCAGGGGCAGGGCCACGAGACGACGTTCGCGCAGATCGTCGCCGAGGAACTCGGCATCCCACCGGACGACATCGACGTGGTGCACGGCGACACCGATCAGACTCCGTTCGGGCTCGGCACCTATGGCAGCCGGTCCACGCCGGTGTCCGGCGCGGCCGCCGCACTCGTCGCGCGCAAGGTCAGGGACAAGGCGAAGATCATCGCCTCCGGAATGCTCGAGGTGTCCGTGGCCGATCTGGAATGGGAGAAGGGCTCGTTCCACGTCGCAGGCGACCCATCCGCGTCGGTGACGATTCAGGACATCGCCATGCGCGCACACGGCGCGGGGGATCTGCCCGAAGGAATCGAGGGTGGGCTCGAAGCCCAGATCTGTTACAACCCAGAGAATCTCACCTATCCCTACGGTGCGTACTTCTGTGTGGTCGACGTCGATCCGGGCACGGCGGTCGTGAAGGTTCGGCGGTTCCTCGCCGTCGACGACTGCGGCACCCGGATCAATCCGATGATCATCGAGGGTCAGGTGCACGGCGGCATCGTCGACGGCATTGGCATGGCGTTGATGCAGTTCATCGAGTTCGACGAGTTGGGCAACTGCCTCAGCGGATCGTTCATGGATTACCTGATTCCGACGGCGCTCGAGGTGCCCCATCTCGAAACCGGTTTCACCGTGACGCCGTCGCCGCATCATCCGATCGGTGCCAAGGGAATCGGTGAGTCGGCCACCGTCGGGTCGCCGCCCGCCGTGGTCAATGCCGTGATCGACGCGCTCGCGCCCTACAACATCCGGCACGCGGATATGCCGCTGACACCCTCGCGGGTGTGGGAGGCGATGCAGGGCAGGGCAGTTCCGCCCATCTGAGGAGATCAGGAGTGCTCGTGAACATGTCCGCGCGTGCTGCGCAGTTGGCCGAACAACGGCGGCCATTCGTCCACGCCCGGGTGGTGCGCGCGCAGCCACCTACCTCCGCGCACCCGGGGGATGAGGCGATTCTGTTGCAGGACGGCACGCTCGAGGGTTTCGTGGGCGGGCAGTGCGCGCAGAATTCGGTTCGCACGGTCGGGCTCGACGCGTTGCAGAGCAACGAAAGTGTGCTGCTGCGCGTCCTTCCCGATGGCGCGGTCGACTTCCCCGATGCGCCGGGAGCGTCGGTCGTGGTGAACCCATGTCTGTCCGGCGGGGCGATGGAAATTTTCCTCGAACCGCAGGTGCCGGCACCGCTGCTACTGCTCTCCGGCGGAACCCCGATCGCAGACGCACTGGCCGACGTCATGGGTCTGCTCGGATTCGCGGTGCAGCGCAACGATGCCACCGAAGTCGCCGATCCCGAGACGCTGAGCGGTGTGACGGCCATGGTGATTGCCAGTCACGGTGGCGCGGAATCGGAGTCGATCCGCGCCGCCCTCGACGCGGGTGTGGGCTATATCGGGCTGGTGGCCAGTCGCACACGCGGCGCCGCAGTGCTCGCGGAACTCACCCTCGACGACGCGGAGCGCGCGCGGGTGCACACTCCGGTCGGACTGTGGATCGGTGCGCGGACGGCGCCGGAAATCGCGGTATCGATCGCGGCGGAGTTGGTCAAAGCCATTCGCCTCGAAGGACTTCCGGTCGATCGTGACGCCGAGCCCGAGACACCCACGCAGGCGATCGATCCGGTGTGCGGCATGACCGTCGTCATCGGTAGTGATACACCACATTTGGAGCTGTCGGGCGAGCAGTTCTGGTTCTGCTCGACGGGCTGTCGCGCTGCCTACGCGCGCGACGGCGGCACGTGACCCCCGCCCGGTCGCTGTTCGCCGACGTGGCGGACGTGACGCGGCGGTTCGACGCGGCCGATCATTTGCTCGACACCGGAACCGCGGCGGCCATCCATCTGGCCACCGCGCTCGGCCGCCCGCTGTTGCTCGAAGGCGAGCCGGGTGTGGGTAAGACGTCGGCGGCGAAGACGCTCGCTGCCGTGCTCGACGTGCCGCTGGTGCGGTTGCAGTGCTACGAGGGACTTGCCGCGAACGAGGCGCTCTACGACTGGAACTATCAGCGTCAGTTGCTCTCGATCCGGCTCGCCGAAGCGCGCGGAGACCAGATCACCGAATCCGACCTGTTCACCGACGAGTTCCTCGTCGAACGGCCGATCCTGCGGTGTGTCCGGTACCGAGGTGAGCGCCCCCCGGTGCTGCTGATCGACGAAATCGACCGTGCGGACGACGAATTCGAGGCGCTGCTGCTCGAGTTTCTCGGCGAGTCGTCGGTCACCGTCCCGGAACTGGGCACCTTTGCCGCGCAGCATCCCCCGGTCGTTGTGCTCACCTCCAACCGCAGTCGCGACCTGCACGACGCGCTGCGCCGCCGCTGTATGTATCACTGGATCGATTACCCGTCGCCGCATCGCGCGGTGGCGATCGTCCGCCGCACCGTGCCCGGGGCCGGCGCGGCGCTCATCGAGCAGGCCACGACGTTCGTCGGCCGGGCTCGCGATCTCGACCTCGACAAACCACCCGGGGTCGCCGAGACGATCGACTGGGTTGCTGCACTCGCGGTACTTGGCGTGGGTGATCTGGTGCGCGACGACGCGGTGGTGAGCCTGGGGGCGCTGGCCAAGACCCCCGACGACCGGAACACGATCGGACTCGCCTTCGGTGAGTTCACCGCCGGTCGCGCCGCGGGCTGACGAGCCGGACACGCCGTGCTGGCCGGTGTCGATCTCGCTGCCTTCGCCGTCGCGCTCGTCGCGCGGCTGCGCGATGGGGGAGTCGTGGTGCCCGCCGACGGGCCCGCCGTGTTCGTCGCCGCGCTGGCTCTGACGCGCCCGGGGGGACGGACCGAGCTGTACTGGATCACCCGGCTGGCCCTGGTGAACCGCGCCGAGGACCTCGCGGCGTTCGACGCGACATTCGCGGCAGTCTTCGACGACGCGGTTCTCGCGGTGGATCCGGTCGCGCGGGGATCCGCATCCGGTCGCGCCGATGCGGCGCAGCGCGCGGACGACGCCGCCTCGAACGACCCGGACGCGGCAACGGTCGGCTGGGTGACGCTCTCGACGACCACCGGCCGGCCCGACCAGTTCGAACCGACCGCCCCGCCGATCGGGCTTTTGCCGAGCCGGCTGGCCGGCCGAGCGGACGAGCCGTTCGCAGACTTCGACCCAGCCGATCTGCGACTGCTCGGATCGTGGCTCGAGCATGCCGCGGCGAACTGGCCCCGGCGGCGCACCCGCCGCCGGGAACCGCATCCACACGGGACGCTCGTCGATCTGCGCGCGACGATGCGTGCCTCGCGCACGACGGGGTGGGAACCCGTGCGCCTGACCCGGACACGACCGCGCCGACGGCCGCGACGGATCGTGCTCGTCTGCGACGTCAGTCGATCGATGCAGCCCTACGCCGCGATGTATCTGCATCTGATGCGGGCCGCGGTCGCACGCCCGGGTGCGGACCGAGCCGAGGTTTTCGCGTTCGCCACCACTCTGACCCGGCTCACCGCGGTGCTTTCCCATCGCAGCGCAGACGTCGCGCTGGCCCGGGCCAACGCGCGCGTCGTCGATCGCTACGGCGGAACACACATCGGCTCGAGTTTGACCGAATTGTTTGCCTCGCCGCACGGAAACGCACTGCGCGGAGCCATCGTGCTGATCGCTTCCGACGGCTGGGACACCGACGACCCAGCGGTTCTCGCCAAGGCGATGAACCGGATCCGCGGCCGTGCGCACCGGGTGGTGTGGCTCAATCCGCGCGCGAGCGAACCGGCATTCGAACCGCGCACCCGGTCCATGACGGCGGCACTGCCGTTTTGCGACGCTCTCCTACCGGCACACTCGCTTACCGCGGTGCGCGACCTGCTCGGCGAGGCCGGTCCGTTTGGGTGAACCGCGCCCGTTTGGGTGCGTTTCCGCAGGCCACCTATCCTTGGAGCTATGGCATCACCCGAAGTTGCGTCTTCACCGAGCGCCACGAGGACCGCCGAATCGGGTTCGGGCCCGCTGTTCGTGGTCGTCGCCGCCGTTGCCGGTGTCGTGGCCGCTCTGGTCGTCGCGTTGTCCGCAGCGCAGGCACTCGTACTGCTCGGCATTCCCGATCCCGGCCCCCTGACCACCTACGGGCTGCCCGCGGTGCGGGCTGTCGGGGAAATCGCCGCGGTCATCGCGATCGGGTCGACACTGCTCGCCGCATTCCTCGTACCGCCACAGCGCAGCGGGCTGCTCGACGTCGACGGCTACCGCGCGATCCGCGTCGCGGGCGGTGCGGCAATGACATGGGCCGCGTGCGCGTTGCTGCTCGTCCCGATGTCCATCTCCGACGCGTCCGGGCAACCGCTGCGCGAGGTGCTCGTCCCGTCGAACCTGTGGAACGCCTACAGCCAGGTGCAGGCCGCGTCGGTGTGGATGTGGACTGCGGTCCTCGCGCTGCTGCTCGCGATTGGCTGCCGCTCGGTGCTGCGTTGGGGATGGACCCCGGTACTGCTCGCGCTCGGGCTGGGCACGCTCATGCCGCTTGCGTTGAACGGGCATTCGTCCGCCGGTGGAGCGCACGACGTTGCGACCAACAGCCTGATCCTGCACCTCGTCGCGGCCTCACTGTGGGCCGGCGGACTGTTCGCGCTGCTCGCGCACGCCCGGCGCGGCGGCGCGCACACCGATGTCGCCGCCCGGCGATTCTCGAAGGTCGCCACCGTTGCGCTCGTCGTGATGGCGCTCAGCGGAGTGATCAACGGCCTGGTGCGTATCCCGATGTCGGACCTGTTCACGACCACCTACGGACGGCTGGTGATCGCCAAGGCCGTCGCGCTGGTCGCGATCGGGCTCGTCGGCCTGGCGCAGCGCCGCCGCGCACTGCCCGCGCTGGCCGCCGATCCGACGTCGCGCGCTGCGCTGATCCGGTTCGCCGGTGTGGAGGCGATGCTGTTCGCCGCGACCATCGGGCTCGCCGTGGGACTCGGCCGGACCCCGCCGCCCGCGGACGTGAATCTGGACCTGAGCCTGACCGAGGCGGAACTCGGCTACAACCTCGATGCCCCGCCGACGCTCGCCCGGCTCATGTTCGACTGGCGCTTCGACCTCATCTTCGGAACCGCGGCGATCGTGTTGGCCGTCGTCTACCTGCTCGGAGTTCGGCGCCTGCACAAGCGCGGGGACAGCTGGCCCGTCGGGCGCACCGTGGCGTGGGTGCTCGGCTGCGCCACGCTGCTGTTCGCCACCTCGTCGGGCGTGGGTCGCTACGCCCCGGCGATGTTCAGCGTGCACATGGGTTCGCATATGGCGCTGTCGATGCTGGCGCCGGTGCTGCTCGTGCTGGGCGGGCCGATCACGCTCGCGCTGCGCGCGCTGCCGCCCGCCGGACGAGAGGGGATCCCCGGCGCGCGCGAGTGGTTGCTCGCCGCGGTGCACAGCCCGGTGTCGCGCTTCCTGACCCATCCGATCGTGGCCTCGGTGTTGTTCGTCGGGGGCTTCTACGCGCTGTACCTGGGCGGCATCTTCGGCGCGAACGTCGACTCGCACGCCGCGCACCTGCTGATGACCGGGCACTTCCTGCTCAGCGGTTATCTGTTCTATTGGGTCGTGATCGGCATCGACCCGGCGCCGCGGCGGCTCGAACCGATCACCAAGCTCGCGATGGTCTTCGGCTCGCTGCCGTTCCACGCGTTCTTCGGCGTCGTGCTGATGGGCATGGACACCGTGATGGGCGGCTGGTTCTACCGCAGTCTTAATCTGAGCTGGAACTCCGACCTGCTCGCCGACCAGCGACTCGGCGGCGGCATTGCCTGGGCCACCGGCGAGTTGCCGCTGGTGCTGGTGATGCTGGCGCTGCTGATCCAGTGGTCGCGCACCGACGAACGCGCGGCGCGGCGGATCGACCGTGCTGCCGATCGCGACGACGACGCCGACCTCGCGGCGCACAACGCGATGTTCAGAGAACTCGCGCGGCGGGATCACGAGCAGGGGCTGTAGCTCGCTGCTCGTGCTCGGGTCCGCGGTGATCACGAGCGAATGGCCCCGAGCTGCGGCGTGTCGGAGGCCATTTGTTCTTGATCGACGGGGCGGGGTGCACCAGGTGCCGGCGCCGGAGCCCAAGCACAAGCCACCGACAGAATCGCCGCTCGCGGGTGTCGAATCGTGGATCTGTGGATAAGTCCGGATTCATCCCCAATCCGCGATCGGGGTCCCGAACGGCTCCCGGCCACGGCAGGCTCATCGGTGCGGGCACGGTCAGTGCCCGGGGACCGACGAATCACCTGGGGGCGAAATGTACGAGGCACATGCGGCGGTGGTGGGGACCGTGATCACCGATCCGGTTCGGCGCAGGATGCGTAACGACGAAGAGGTGCTCAGTTTCCGGATGGCCAGCAACGCTCGCCGACAGGACCGCGTGAGCGGCGAGTGGGTGGACAGCGGGACGCTCTATCTGAGCGTGAGCTGCTTCCGGCGGCTGGTTGACAACACGGATGCCTCGATCGGGCGTGGCGATCCGATCATCGCTTACGGCCAGTTGCGGACGAACCGGTACACCACCCGCGACGGTATCGAGCGAACCGATCTCGAGATGCGGGCCAACGCGATTGGACCCGACCTGGCCCGCTGTGTGGCTGTGGTCCGGCGGCACGAGGCGAAGGTGACGAGTATCTCCGCGGAACCCGCGGAGGAACCCGCCACGGACTCGGATCCGACGCCGTTGCAGGAAGCGGTGGGTGCCTGACGGTGCGGATGACGGCGCGCGCCGGGATGCGGTGGCTACCGGCGCTCGTCGGCACCGATAGGCTGTGACGCATGGCGGAGTTCATTTACACGATGAAAAAAGTGCGCAAGGCGCACGGTGACAAGGTCATCCTCGACGACGTCACAATGAGCTTCTACCCGGGGGCCAAGATCGGTGTCGTCGGCCCCAACGGTGCAGGTAAGTCCAGCATCCTCAAGATCATGGCCGGCATCGACCAGCCCAGCAACGGTGAAGCATTCCTCGACCCCGCGGCTACCGTCGGCATCCTGATGCAGGAGCCGTCGCTCAACGAGGAAAAAACGGTCCGCGGAAACGTCGAGGAAGGCCTCGGCGAGATCAAGGTCAAGCTCGACCGCTACAACGAGATCGCCGAACTCATGGCCACCGACTACTCCGACGAGCTGATGGAGGAGATGGGCACCCTGCAGGAGGCCCTCGACCACGCCGACGCGTGGGACGTCGACTCGCAGCTCGAGCAGGCGATGGACGCGCTGCGCTGCCCGCCGCCGGACGAGCCGGTCACGCACCTGTCCGGTGGCGAGAAGCGTCGCGTCGCGCTGTGCAAGCTGCTGCTGAGCAAGCCCGACCTGCTGCTGCTCGACGAGCCGACCAACCACCTCGATGCCGAGTCGGTGCTGTGGCTCGAGCAGCATCTCGCCGCCTACCCGGGCGCGGTGCTCGCCGTGACGCACGACCGGTACTTCCTCGACCACGTCGCGGGCTGGATCTGCGAGGTGGACCGGGGCAAGTTGCACCCGTACGAGGGCAACTACTCGACCTATCTGGAGAAGAAGGCCGAGCGGCTCGAGGTTCAGGGCAAGAAGGACCAGAAGCTGCAGAAGCGGCTCAAGGAAGAACTCGAATGGGTGCGCTCCGGCGCCAAGGCCCGCCAGACCAAGAGCAAGTCCCGCCTGGCGCGCTACGACGAGATGGCGGCGGAGGCCGAGAAGCACCGCAAGCTCGACTTCGATGAAATCCAGATCCCGACGCCGCCGCGCTTGGGCAACGTTGTGGTCGAGGTCGATCACCTCGACAAGGGCTTCGACGGTCGAGTACTGATCAAGGACCTGTCGTTCACGTTGCCGCGCAACGGAATTGTCGGTGTGATCGGCCCCAACGGCGTCGGAAAGACCACGCTGTTCAAGACCATCGTCGGCCTCGAGGAACCGGATTCGGGCATCGTCAAGGTCGGCGACACCGTCAAGCTGAGCTACGTCGACCAGGCACGCGAGCAACTCGACCCGAAAAAGTCGGTGTGGCAGATCGTCTCCGACGGGCTCGACTTCATCGAGGTCGGCCAGAACGAGATGCCGTCGCGTGCCTATGTCAGCGCGTTCGGATTCAAGGGACCTGACCAGCAGAAGCCGTCCGGCGTGCTGTCCGGCGGTGAGCGCAACCGGCTGAACCTCGCGCTCACGCTGAAAAAGGGTGGCAACCTGATCCTGCTCGACGAGCCGACCAACGACCTCGACGTCGAGACGCTGAGTTCGCTGGAGAACGCCCTGACCGAGTTCCCCGGCTGCGCTGTGGTCATCTCGCACGACCGCTGGTTCCTCGACCGCACTTGTACGCACATCCTGGCGTGGGAGGGCAATGTCGCCGAGGGCCAGTGGTTCTGGTTCGAAGGCAACTTCGAATCGTACGAGGCGAACAAGATCGATCGCCTCGGGGCCGACGCCGCTCGGCCGCACCGTGTTACGCATCGCAAGCTGACGCGTGACTGATCGAAAGGAGCTGCGAGGGAACTCGCATGGGTAAGACGTATACGTGCGAGATCGAGGTCCGATGGGCTGACTTCGACCAGTTGGGGCACGTCAACAACGTGAAGTACCTGGAGTACGCGCAAGAAGCGCGGATCAGGTTCTTCTCGGCGTGCCTGCACGAAGCATTCGGTCGACGCGAGTCGCGGATGGTCATTCGCAAGAACGAGATCGAGTATCTGCGTCCCTACGACGACCTGACCGAGCCGCTGTACATCGACATCGAATTGACCAACATCGGTCGCACCTCGTATACCGTCCGGCATCGCATGCACAGCGCCGCCGGCGTGGTCTTCGCGCAGGCGGAGGCGGTCATGGTGAACTTCGATCCGCGGACCGGTACGAGCATTCCGCTATCCGGCGGAGAACGGGCAGCGTTGCTGGACTATCTCGTGGAGGAATCGGTGAACTGACGCCCGCGTGCCCTGGCCGAGTCGACGGATTCGAGGTGACACCACGATGACCGTTTCGCAGGATCTCAACGCCACCGAATGGGCGGCGCGGCTGCCCGACACGCTGCGCGGCGATCTCGACAATCTCGAGACCGCCTATTTTCGGCATGTCGACAAGGGCGGGGCCGTGGACAGCGCGCCCACGCAAGTGTTCCGCGAACACGTCGAACTCGCGCTGCAGCGCGCGGGAGGCGGCACGGCCTGGCGGGTCTACCGGCCCGGCGACGGAGCCGGTATCGGGGCCGCGGTGCAGATCGTCATCGACGATATGCCGCTGCTCGTCAAATCGGTGACCTCGACACTTGCCCGGCTCGGCGCGAGCTTGAGCGAATTGATTCATCCGATCTTCGAGTCCGAACGCGACGACGCGGGACGGCTGTTGCATGTCGCGCCACACGAAGCCGACGGCACGGCAAGCGGGTTCGAACTGCGCGAGTCGTGGATGCATCTGCAACTGCATCCGTCGACCGAACCCGAACTGCTCGACCGGATCGAGGAGGTCGTGCCCGAACTGCTCGCCGAGGTGCGTCAGGTCGTCGACGACTCCGAGGAGCTGCGGGGCCGGACACGCGACGTGGCCGACGAGCTCGACCGGGTAGCCGCAGGCGGTGGTGAGCCGTTCGATCCCGCGCGGCTGAGCCGCTGCGCGGACCTGATGCGCTGGCTGTCGTCCGGGCACTTCACCTTGCTCGGGTACGCCCGGTATGCCGACGACGAAGATCCGATCCCGGGCACCGCGCTCGGCGTCCTGCGCGCCGGGGCCGGTCTGGCGACCGGTATCGAGGTTCCCGGACCGGTCGGCCGCGACGACGAATCGTTGCTCATGCTGACCCAGGGTTCGGAACCGGCGATGGTCTACCGCTCCGTGCACCCGTACTTCGTGGGACTGTCCGCCTTCGACGAGGCGGGAAAGGTGATCGGGCGGCACGTGTTCGTCGGCGTATTCACCGTGTCGGCGCTGCACGAGAACGTGCTCGACATCCCGGTGATCGAGCGACGCGTGCGCGACGTCATCGAGCGCGCCGGATTCGACATCGACTCGTTTTCCGGCCAGGCGATGCTCGAGGTCATCCAATCCTTTCCGCGCTCGGAATTGTTCTCCGCGAGCACGGATGCACTGTTCACGACCACGACCGCGGTCCTCGATGTCAACCTGCGCCGTGAACTGCGGTTGTTCCTGCGCGAGGACACCTATCGGCGATTCGTGTCGTGCCTGGTATATCTCCCGCGGGATCGCTACAACACACGGGTCCGCCTGAGCATCCAGGACATCCTCGTGCGCGAGTTGGGCGGCGAATCGATCGAATACTCGGCCCGGGTCACCGAAAGCGATTTCGCCAACCTGCATTTCACCGTGCGGCCCGGTGGCGACAGCGGGGTCCTCCGCGCCGATACTTCCGAGGCCAACCGCCTGCGCATCCAGGAACTGATCGCCGAGGCGAGCCGAAGCTGGGACGACCACCTCGGCGACGAGGTCGCGGCGACCGACGAGCTCGAGCCCGCGCGGGCGCAGCACTACGCCGACGCATTTCCCGAGGCGTACAAGGAAGACTTCGACCCGCGCCGAGCAGTGCGCGACATCCTTAGACTGGAACAATTGCAAACCGGCGCAATCGATTTGCGGCTGTATCGCAACGAAGGTGCCGAGCGGGGAAACTGGCGCCTCGGGCTCTACATCGGTGGCGGCGGCGTGTCGCTGAGCCATGTGCTCCCGGTCCTGCACAGCCTCGGCGTGGAGGTGCTCGACGAGCGCCCGTATAGCGTCGAGCTCGCCGACGGTTCCGAACGCTGGATCTACGACTTCGGACTCGTCGCCGGCCCGGAATTGCTGCGCGGCGCATTGGGTCCGGACTTCGAATCCGCGCTCGTGGAAACCGCGGACGCGGATGAGCAGGGCGCCGAGCGTATCCAGTCTCAATTCACCGCTGCGTTCGCCGCGATCTGGTTCGCAAAGGCCGATGCGGACAACTTCAACGAACTCGTGCTCCGGGCCGGATTGCACTGGCGCGAGGCGGCGGTGCTGCGGGCCTACGCGAAATACCTTCGGCAGGTTCAGTTTCCTTATGTTCCGAGCAACATCGCTCGGGTGCTGCTCGCGCACCCGGAAGCCGCGCAGTTGTTCGTCGAGCTGTTCACCGCGACGTTCGACCCGGACCGGGCTTCGGCGGAGCGGGCCGCAGAGGTGGAGGCCCGGCTGCGTCAGCTTATCGATGAGGTGGTCAGCCTCGACGTGGACCGGATCATGCGCGCGATCCTCGGCTTGATCAAGGCGACGCTGCGGACCAACTACTTCATCACCGACACCGACGGCGAGCCGCAGCCGTATCTGGCGTTCAAGCTCGAGCCGGACTCGCTCGACGAACTTCCGCGGCCCCGGCCGAAATACGAGGTGTTCGTGTATTCGCCGCGCGTCGAGGGCGTGCACCTACGTTTCGGTTCGGTCGCGCGGGGTGGGCTGCGCTGGTCGGACCGGCTCGAGGACTACCGCACCGAGATCCTCGGACTGGTCAAGGCGCAGGCGGTGAAGAACGCGGTGATCGTGCCCGTCGGCGCCAAAGGTGGCTTCGTGGTGAAGAATCCGCCGGTGCTGACCGATGACGAATCGGCATACCGGCAGGCGCTGCGCGAAGAGGGCATCGCGTGCTACCGACTGTTCATATCCGGTCTACTCGACCTCACGGACAATCTCGACCACAGCACCCGCGCCGTGGTCCCGCCCGATCGCGTGGTGCGCCGCGACGGCGACGACACCTATCTCGTCGTCGCTGCGGACAAGGGCACCGCCACCTTCTCCGATACCGCCAACGAGGTCGCCCACCGGTATGGCTACTGGCTGGGGGATGCGTTCGCCTCGGGTGGCTCCGTCGGCTACGACCACAAGGAAATGGGCATCACCGCGCGCGGTGCCTGGGAGAGCGTCAAACGGCACTTTCGCGAGATGGATCGCGACACCCAATCCGAGGATTTCACCGTCGTCGGTGTCGGCGACATGAGCGGCGACGTGTTCGGCAACGGGATGTTGCTGTCGGACCACATCCGCATTGTCGCGGCCTTCGACCATCGGCACATCTTTCTCGACCCCGATCCCGATGCAGCGCAATCGGTTGCGGAACGACGCCGACTGTTCGGCCTGCAGCGCTCGTCCTGGGCGGACTACGACACCGACGCGATCAGCACCGGTGGCGGCGTGTGGGAGCGCACCCGCAAATCGATTCCGGTGAGCCCGCAGGCGCGCACGGCGCTCGGCCTCGGCGACGACGTGAGCGCGCTGCCGCCGCCGGAAATAATCAAGGCAATTCTCCGGGCGCCGGTCGATTTGCTGTGGAACGGCGGGATCGGCACCTACATCAAGGCGAGCAGCGAGTCCAACGCCGATGCCGGAGACAAATCCAACGACGCGGTCCGGGTCGACGCAATCGAGTTGCGCGCGAAGGTTGTCGGCGAGGGTGGCAACCTCGGCGTCACCGCGCTCGGCCGAATCGAGTTCGCGCGCAACGGCGGTCGGATCAACACCGATGCCCTGGACAACTCTGCCGGTGTCGACTGCTCCGACCACGAGGTCAACATCAAGATCCTGCTCGATCGGCTCGTGATCGGCGGCCAGTTGCAGGAGGACGAGCGCAACTCGCTGCTGGTCAGCATGACCGACGAGGTCGGCCGGCTCGTGCTGGCGGACAACATCTCCCAGAACTATTTGCTCGGTCTGGCTCGCTTCGACGCCGTGGAGATGCTCAATGTCTATCGCCGGGTGATCGCGGACCTCGAACGAAACCGGGCACTCGACCGGGAGTTGGAAGCGCTGCCGAGCGAGCACGAGATCGGCCAACGACGCCAGGACGGTCAGGGACTGACCTCGCCCGAGCTCGCGACGCTGATGGCGCACGTCAAGATGAGCCTCAAAGCGGATCTGCTCGCCAGCGATCTGCCCGACAGCCGGGTGTTCGGTCGGCGCCTGCCCGGGTATTTCCCTGCGCCGCTGCGCGAACGGTTCGCGACGGCCATCGGTGAGCATCCGTTGAGCAGGCAGATCGTGGCGATGCTGCTCACGAACGAGGTGGTCGATCACGGTGGCATCAGTTACGCCTACCGGCTCGCCGAGGAGGCCGGTGCCAATACGACCGATGCGGTCCGTGCGTTCGATGCGGCGACCGAGGTCTTCGGCCTGCACGGCGTGTGGGACCGGATCCGCAGCGCGTCGGCGCCCACGTCAGTGCTCGATGATCTCGAACTCGAGTCCAAGCGCACGCTGGACCGGGCATCGCGCTGGTTCCTGACGAATCGTCCGCAGCCGCTCGCGGTCGGTGCCGAGATCAACCGGTATCGCACCCGGGTCGGCGAACTGGCATCGACGGTCCCGGAGTGGATGCGCGGCTGGCACGTCTCCGACACGGACAAGCGGGCACAGTCCTATGTGCAGCGCGGGGCGCCGGAGGAGCTCGCGAACGAGGTGACCGGGCTGCTCAACCGGTTCCCCCTGCTCGACATCGTCGACATCGCGGACATCACCGACCGCGACGGCGACGAGGTGGGATCGCTGTATTACGCGCTCTACGACCATCTCGGTATCGACTGGATGCTCGTCGCGGTCACCGACCTCGCTCGCGGCGACCGGTGGCATGCGCTGGCGCGGCTCGCGCTGCGCGACGATCTGTACGGTGCGATGCGGGCGTTGACGATGAACGTCCTCGTCGGAGGGGAGCCGGATGAGGACCCGAACGAGAAGATCGCATACTGGGAGTCCACGAATCAGTCCCGGCTCGCCCGCGCGCGCACCGCGCTCGCGGAGATCTTCGAGTCGGGCACCTCTGACCTGGCAACGCTCTCGGTCGCCGCACGCCAGGTCCGCAGCATGATCAGTGGCGTCGGTAGTCAATCGGAGGTTGCGCGTTGAACGAAGGTCGGCCCGGATTCCACACCAAGGTCGAAGTGCGCTGGTCGGACATGGATGCCTTCCAGCACATCAACCACGCCCGGATGGTGACGCTGCTCGAAGAGGCGCGGATTCCCTGGCTGTTCCGCGACGGCCTGCCGACGACGGCGCTGCGCGACGGCTGCGTACTGGCAGATCTGCACGTGCGCTACCGCGGCCAGTTGCGTCATGAGGATTCCCCGCTCGACATCGTGCTGTGGGTGGAGCAGTTGCGTGCCGTCGACTTCACCGTCGGGTACGAGGTACGCGGCGCCGGGGGTTCGCCCGAGATTCCCGCGGCGGTGGAGGCTACGACGCAACTGGCCGCATTCGACATCTCCACGCAACGGTTGCGCCGGCTGAGCCCGGAGGAGCGGGGCTACCTCGCGCAGTGGCAGCGCAGCGGTTCCGCCAAGCGGTCACGTGGCTGACCGGTCGCTGCTCGTCGCCGACCCGGCGGAACGGGAGAACCTGGTCTCGTTCCTGACCAACGCCGTCCGGCTCGACGAAGCCGCGGTCGTGCGGCTGCGCAGACGCCGTGATGGTCGCGTTGCCGCCTGGGTCGCAACGGGTTTCGATGTGCTGGCCCAACGCGCTGTCCAGGCGGTGCTGACACCTGATGACGCGACGGTGGCGGCCGACGAACTACTGGCCACGTTGTCCGGAAGCGCCGGTGGATCGATCGCGCTCGGCTTTCCGATGGATTCGGCGTGGCGAGGCGCGCTGCCGCCCGAGCGGGGGTTCGTGCATGTCGATGACGTACCCGCACGTGATCTTGTCGTCCTGGCCCGCCGTGGAACCGAACTGGCCCAGGAACATTCGAGCTCGCAGGGGCCACCCGCGTCGCTGCTCGATCAGGAGGTCGTCGAGGTCAGCGGAGCCGGGCAATCGGTGGGCGTGTCGATGCGGGTCGTGTTCGCCCTCGTCGGAATGGGGTTCGTCCCGCACTCCGGAGACCAGTCATCGGCCGCCGATCTCGATCTCGATCGAATCGACCCCGCCGAGATCGTGCGGGTGCGCTGCGAGCGCAACTGGGTCAGGCTCGACGCACGGTACGGCACGGTGAGCAAGCGGCGGGGCCAGGCCCCGCCGCTGCTCATCGGACCGTGAGTGGCCCTCCTTCCCGAGAGCGTTACCCGGCCGCCAGCGGCTCTCCGTCCGAGTTTGCCTCGGGTGGGAAGGTGCCGTTCGCGTAGGGATTGAACTCGTTGGTGAACAACTTGGTGACGTCGATGCCCGCGGGCAGTTCCCCGAGTCGCACCGCCTCGTCCACCCACAGGGTGTACTCGTCGGCGCCGATCACCCCGCCCGGCGCCGGTATACCGGCGCTCTTGAAGTGCTGGACGAAGTTGGTGTTCTCCGCCCGGCCGCGACCGTTGATGATCTCCTCGAACTTGGCGACCACCTCCGCACGCGGATGGGTTTGCGCCCACCGGATCGCCCGCGCGGTGCCCTGGACGAAGTCCTTGACATCGTCGGCGTTGCTGGCGATGAAATCGTCGCGGACCACGTAACTGGCGATGGCGAGGTTGCCGATGAGGTCGGTGTCGCGGAAGATCTCGTGCAACCCGCCGTGCTCGAGTGCCACGTCCTTGATTATCGTGCCCAGATTGCCGACATCGACCTGCTTCTGGCGCAGCGCTGTCTCCGTGTTGACCGGCGGGACGACGATGAACTCGACCTGCTTGATTTCATCGTCGGACAATCCCTGTCGGTGTAGCCACTCCTTGATCGCGTATTCGTGATACGCCCCGAGGGTGTTGATGCCGACCTTCTTGCCGATCAAGTCCCGCGCGGTGTTGATGCCGCTGCCTTCGAGGGAGTAGTACCCCTGGAAGGTGTCGGTGTCCGACCCGTTGGCCGAGACCACCGCGGTGATCTTCGAGCCGGCCTGCTGCAGCTTGGCCACCGAACCGTTGAATGCCCCGCCGATGTCGACCTGGTTGGTCGCCACCGACTGGATATCCTGCGGGCCGGAGGTGGTGTCGCCCTTCCATTCCAATGACACTCGCTCGAAGTAGCCGAGGTGGTCGGCGAGTTCGTACCAGGTCACCTGGCTCGGCGATCCCTGGTATCGCAGCACGGTTTTGCCCTCGGCTGTGGTTTGGGATTCCGTGCTGCTCGATCCGCAGCCGACCACCAGCGCCGCCACGGCACTGGCGACGACGGCGATCGTTGCAATTCTTCGGAAGTTCATCGCGGGTTACTTGCCGACGAACTTGTCACCCGAGATGGCGGTCGACGGGTTGCCGTCGATGCCAACCGGGACGTCACCCTCGAGCGTCGTGCGGTAGAGCACCCGGGTGATGTCGAGATGGTTGACGTCGCTGGGTGCCAGGTGCGCGGTGGCTCGGTTGTCCCAGACCGCGATGCTGCCGTCGAACCAGCGGAACCGCACCGTGTAGGCCGGGTTGGTCACCTCGTCGAACAGCAGGTCCAGCAGCGCGTCGCTCTGGCGTGCGCTCAATCCGACGATGCGCGTGGTGAATCCGGGATTCACGAACAGCACGCGCTCGCCGGTGGCCGGGTGCACGCGCACGACCGGGTGTTCTGTCACCAGCGGGTTGTCCTGGGTCTTGCGAGCGTAAGTGCTGCCCGCGTGCCAGACCGGTCGGCGTCCGCCGAAGCGGTGCTCGGCGCGCAGCCCGTTCACGAGGTCCTTGAGCGAGTCCGGCAGGTTTGCGTAGGCGGCCGCCAGATTGGTCCAACTGGTGTCGCCACCACGCTTCGGTGCGATGTGCGCGCGCAGCACCGTGATCGCGGGCGGGTTGATCAGCGCGGTGACATCGGTGTGCCACTCGTTGGTGTAGCTGGCGGCCTTGATGCCGAACTTCCGCTCGTAGTCACGGTTGTCGACCGTGAGGATCTCCGGGAACTCGGTCGGCGCTTCGTCGTCGTAGGGGTGCGACGACGTGACGCGGCCGAGTTGGCGGGAGAACGCGATGTGCTCCGCGTGCCCGATGTGCTGATCGCGGAAGAACAGCACCTTGTAGCGGTGCAGCGCGTCGGTGACGGCCTTCACCTGTTCGGGCGGAAGCGGTTGGGACAGATCGATATTGCGTACCTCGGCCCCGATATAGCCGGCGACCGGGCGGAACTCGAGGTCGGTATCGGCGGCGACGGGGGAGTGGGTGTCGATCACGGTCATGCGGAAAAGCCTTTCTAGGTATGAGGGTTGGATCAGGCGAGGAAGGGGTCGCCGGAAATCGAGCGGGAGCTACCACCGTCGGCACCGAGCGGAACGTCCCCCTCGATGGTGGTGCGGTACAGCACCCGCACCACGTCGAGGTGATCGAGGTCGGTCGGCGCGAGGTGGGCGGTTGCGCGGTTGTCCCAGACACCGAGGCTGTTCGGTGTCCAGTTGATTCGCACCGTGTACGCGGGATTGGCGATCTCGTCGAAGAGCAGATCGAGAATGCGGTCGCTCTGGCGCGCGTTGAGCCCGACGATGCGGCTGGTGAAACCGGGCGAGACGAACAGCGCCCTGGCCCCGGTCACCGGGTGCACACGCACCACCGGATGCTCGGAGATGATCGGGATCGTCTTGGCCTTGCGGTCGCTTTCGGAGCCCTCGACCCACCGCGGTGCCCGCCCGCCGAAGCGGTGCTCGGCGTAGCTGCCGTCGAGGAACTTCTGCAGTGAGGCGGGCAGGTTTGCATATGCCGCAGTGAGATCGGTCCACGTGGTGTCACCACCGATCTCGGGGACGAGTTCGGCGCGCAGCGTGGTCACCGCGGGTGGGTTGATCAGTGCGGTCACGTCGCTGTGCCAGAAATTGGCGTAGCTGTAGCTCTTCGTGCCGGCCTTGGCCGCGTACTTGCGGCTGTCGACCTCGAGAATTTCGGGGAAGCCCTCGGGTGCCTTGTCCTCGTAGGGATGTGCAGGCGTCACTTTGCCGAAGGTCCGCGAGAACCGGATGTGCTGGGTGTGGTCGAGTGGCTGATCGCGGAAGAACAGCACCTTGTACTCGAAAAGGGCGTTTCGCAGTTGTTCGGCGGTGTCGGGGGCAAGCTCATCGGCAAGCGTCACCCCCGACACCTCGGCGCCGAGATAACCGGCGATTGGCGCGATGTCGAGCGAGGTGGAGGTAGCGGTAGCAGTGGACATGACGGACTCCTGATTCGGGAATCGACCGCCGTCCGCCGATTCTTTGTTGGATCGACGGCACGGCATTGGCACACATGCCGACTCGATTCGAGGCATGCGCGTGAAAGTGATTGGGGCGCAGAACTATGCGCGTCAGGTGAGGCTGTGGTGGCAGCGACAGCTCACCCTGCTGAATGCGGTGCTCACGACTAGTAGTGTCGGCGCGTACGCGGCCGCAGACAACGATTTGGAGCAGCGGCGAATTTATTGCCGGGGTTTCCCACGACGGTACAGTTGGGCAACACCGGCGGGGTAGAGTCGGCAGCCGGGTCGAACCGAGGGGGTCGGGTGGAGCTTGCACGCGATCGGACTGCGCTGCTACTCATCGAGTTTCAGAAGCAATGGACCGGTCCCGGGCTGTACAACCGGTCGATCGCCAGGGAACTGAGACGGCGTGACGTCATCGGCAATAGTCTCGAACTCGTCGCAGCGTCACGCGCTGCCGGTGTGCCGGTGGTCCATGCCCCCTTGGTAATCGATCCCAAACAGCTGAACGGAACCTTCGCCCGGCTGACCCGCGGCCGGGTCTTCACCGCGGGCAGTAGCCGTGCGGAACTCACCAACGGTATCCATTCACCGGGTGACTCGGTGGTCCATGGCCGCACGGCATTCGACGCGTTCGTCGACAGCGACCTCGAGCAGGTCCTACGCGCTGCCGGTGCCGAGACTATCGTCATATGCGGATTCACCACCGATCAGTGCGTGGTGAAGACATTTCGCACGGCCCTCGCGCGCGGCTTCGATGCGTTCGTGGTACCCGACTGCACCGCGACCTTTTCGAGAATCATGCAGCGCAGAAGTGAGCGCACTTTCGGTCCGCGCGCGCTTTCCCTCGCCGAAGTGCGGACCGCCCTCGCCGGCTAGCTCATGCTCGACGAGCGACGTCTCGGATGGTTTCGCGATTGCGGATGCCCGCGGTCGAGACGGCCAAGTCCCAACGGGCACTGCTCTTCGTGAATTCAGACCAGCCAGGCGGCAGCGTTCGGCGCCAGCTTGCCGTCGATGAGGGGGGCACTCGCCAACACCAACGTGCCCGGCGGAAGCGAAATCGGCTCCGCGGAGGCGTTCAGCGCGCAGATGACGCCACCCGCGCGGCGGAACGCCAGGCATTCGGACGGGCTGCCGTACCACTCGATCTCCGCGCCGGAAAACTCCGGATGCTTGGCCCGCAGTTCCAACGCGGAACGGTAGAGCGTGAGCGTCGAATCGAGATCCTCGAGTTGGGATTCCACGGTGAGCCCGGACCAGTCCGTCGGGATGGGCAGCCACGGTGCGCTCTTGCCGTCGGTGAACCCGAACGGTGGTTCGGTTCCCTCCCACGGTAGCGGGATGCGGCAGGCGTCGCGGCCGCGTTCGGTGTGCCCGGAGCGTTCCCACATCGGATCGCGCAACGCCTCGTCGGGTAGGTCGGCGTTGGGCAGACCGAGTTCGCTGCCGTTGTAGAGAAAGGCGACACCTGGCAGCGCCAGCTTCACGAGCGCCATCGCGCGGGCCCGGTCCCGGCCTACCGCGCCGCCGCCGTACCGCGTGACCTCGCGGTCCACGTCGTGGTTGGACAGGGTCCACGTCGGGGTGGCGCCAACCCGGCCCACGGCGCGGATCGAGTGGTCGATCGCCTCTCGAATGGCGGTCGCATCGAAATCGGCCTGGACCAGCCGGAAATTGAACGCCAGGTGCAGCTCGTCGGGCCGGACGTAGTCGCCGAAGCGTTCGTCGTCGTCCACCCAGACCTCGCCCACCGCGACCGAGCCCGGGTACTCGTCGAGCACCTTGCGGATGTTGCGATGGATTTCGTGCACGCCGTCCTGATCGAATCGGGGGTCGCCCTCGGCGCTGTCGAGTAGTTCGGACTCGTCGTTGTGTGCCATGTCGGGCAACTGGTCGGGCTTGGCCAGGCCGTGCGCGACGTCGATCCGGAACCCGTCGATACCGCGGTCGAGCCAGAATCGCAGGGTACGGGCGAGATCGTCGGAGACTTCCGGATTATCCCAGTTCAGGTCGGGTTGCTCGGATGCGAACAGATGCAGGTACCACTGGCCGAGCGAGCCATCGGGCTCGGTGACCCTGGTCCATGCCGGTCCGCCGAACATGCTGCGCCAATTGTTCGGCGGTTCGGTGCCGCCCTCACCGCGACCGTCGCGGAAGTAGTAACGGGCGCGGGCCGGACTGCCCGGCGATGCGGCGAGCGCCTCGGCGAACCACGCGTGCTGATCGCTGGTGTGGTTGGGCACCAGGTCCATCGTGACCCGAATCTCGCGTTCGTGTGCCTCCGCAACGAGCGCGTCGAAGTCCGCGAGATCTCCGAACAGGGGATCGATATCGCGCGGGTCGGCGACGTCGTAACCGTGGTCGGCCATCGGCGAACGCATCACCGGGGACAGCCAAATCGCGTCGACACCGAGCAATTCGAGGTAGCCGAGTTTGTCGCGGATGCCCGCGAGGTCGCCAACACCGTCGCCGTCGGAATCGGCGAACGAACGCGGATAGACCTGATAGACCACCGCATCGCGCCACCAGGCGTCGGCGGAGTCTTCGGTCGGGTGTGCCAGGTCGACTTCGGTCACATAAGGCATAGTGCCAAACGGCCGCGACATTCTCGATTCGCACCGCGCCGCCCGAGGAAGCCCGCAGCTAGAGGCACTTGCGGCCGGTACCGCGTCACAGCGGCGCGTTCACCAACGAGTTCGCGGCCATCTCGAAGTAATCGACCAGTGCCTTGCGGTGCGCGTCGTCGAGTTCGGGTCCGATCGAGTCCACGGCGATATGCATGCACCGCAGCCACGCATCGCGTTCGAGGTAGCCGACGCGGAACGGCATATGGCGCATCCGCAGACGTGGGTGGCCGCGCTCGTCGGAGTAGGTGCGGGGGCCGCCCCAGTACTGCTCGAGGAACATCCGCAACCGTCGTTCGGCGGGACCGAGATCCTCCTCGGGATACAGCGGCCGCAGAATCTCGTCCTTGGCGACTTCCTCGTAGAACCGACCAACCAGGCGGTGGAACGTGTCGGCGCCGCCGATCGCTTCGTAGAAACTCGGCTCGGTGTCGGTCATCGGTGCGGAGTCATCCTCTCGAGTGCGGACAGCGACACCGCCATTGTGCCCGCTCGCCTGGACAGGCACGGCGGGGGACGGGTGCCTACCGCCGGAATCGCGAACGAACGGTGCTGCGGGTGTCATCGCATGTTCACTTGCTGTCCTGCGACTTTGTGCCAAATCGGCGTGCATCTGCCGCCTATCCGTGTTCCACTTTGGTGACGAACCTGCGGAGGCCGCATGACGCATCGACACCACGCTCGCGCCGACCACGCCCGAGCGGACCATGCCCGAGCGCACCGACAACTCGTGCCCACCGACGCCCATAAACAGGGGTCGGGGGCCAATACCCTCCACGTTTATTCCGAGACAACGTCTCCTCCGCTTCTCGCCGCCGACGAGAACGCGGTTCCTGCGTGGGTGAAGCGCCGGGTCCTGCTGCTGAACGCGACCTTCGAGCCGCTCACCGCTGTTCCCGTCCGACGCGCCGTCACCTTGCTCGTGTGCGACAAGGCCGACCCCGTGCACGAAGATCCGCAGGGCGCGGTCCTGCATTCCGCCGCACGCGCGGTTGCCGTGCCGTCGGTGATCCGACTTCGCACCTATGTGCGCGTGCCGTATCGCGCCCGCATCCCGATGACTCGCGCGGCCCTCATGCATCGCGACCGGTTCCGGTGCGCCTATTGCGGGGGCAAGGCGGAAACGATCGACCACGTCGTGCCGCGCAGCCGCGGGGGCGAGCATTCCTGGGAGAACTGCGTCGCCAGTTGCGCCTCGTGTAATCACCGCAAAGCCGACAAGTTGCTCAGCGAACTCGGCTGGACGCTGCGCGCGGCGCTGGTGCCGCCGAAGGGTCCGCATTGGCGGCTGCTCGCGTCCACGAAGGAGCTCGATCCGTCGTGGTTGCGCTATCTCGGCGAAGGTGCCGCCTGACCCGAGACGCGCGGATTCTGTCCGGTGCGGGCGAAGCGGCCGGGTAGCGCCGCGACATGCCGCACGGTCGACTACCGTAAGCGTGTGAGCCTTCTCGAAACAGTGCTGATATTCGTGGTCATTCCGGTCGCGGTGTGGGGGTTGCTGGGCGCGGCGTCGATGCTCGGCAAGAGGTACGCCGGCACCGCCCCCGCGCACTACGACCTTCGCGCCCACTGGACGCACGAGCCCGTTCTGTGGAGTGCGGTGGACGAAGTCACCACGCACGCCCACCACAGCGGACATGCGGCGATCGAAGCCGCGCCGGCAAATCTGATCGGAGGCACCGCAAGTGGCAAGTGGTAACCATTGGCCGGCGGTGATCGAGGCCGAGCTGCCGCTCGGCTCGGTAATCACCTCGAGCGGTCGCGTGTCGTCGGTGCATCGTGCCGGTGAGGAGTTCCCCGAACTCCCGTTCACTCAGCAGGAGCTGATCGCGCTCGATGTGGCGCTGACCGACGCGACCCGGTCCACCAAGATCCGCTTCAACGTCTACCTCGGTGATCTCGGCGACGATCCCGCCGCCGGCGTCCTGGCGCTGTTCCCGAGCACGCCCGAGGCGGAGCGCTCGACGCTGATCGCCGTGTCGCCGAACCAGCGCGCCATCGAGATCCGCTCCGGGCGCAGGGTTTCCAACCGCGTTACCGACAGCGTCGCGCAGCTCGGCGTCACCGCCGCGGTCGCCTCGTTCGGCCAGGGCGATCTGATCGACGGCATCGTGTCGGCGATCCGGGTGATGACCGCCGCGATCTCGAAGGCCTAGACGGAACTCCGAACGACGATCGGGTAGGGCGCGCGCACTTCGAGTGCGCGCGCCCTACCCGTCTGTGTCGGTCTAGCTCGCGTCGAATTTGCGGGCCGCGAGCGCCCGAACGACGCCCGCGCGGCCCTCGACCACGAGGCGACGCAGCGCGGCCGGGTGCTCGGCGGCAAGGAATTCGTCCGCCACTTCGAGTGCGTGCTCGTTGATCTCCCAGGACGGATACAGCCCGACCACGACCGTCTGGGCGACCTCGCTCGACCGGCGCTCCCACACGCCGGGGATGGCGTCGAAGTAGCGCTGCAGATACGGCGCGAGCAACTCACCCTGACCCTGCGGCGCGAACCCGGAAATGATCGAGCGTGCGGTGATGTTCGCGACCGAGTCATCCTCGATCACCGTGGCCCAGGCCTTTTCCTTGACCGCGGCCTGTGGTCGTGCGGCCGCAGCTGCTGCGGCCAGTCGCTTGCCGGCTGCCGTGTTGTCCCGCTCGAGCTCGGCGTCGATGAACGGCGTCTCGATGCCGTCTGCGTCGATCTCGCCGGCGGCAGCGAGTGCCGCGACGATCCGCCAGCGCAGGTCGGTGTCCACGACGAGTCCTGGCAGGCCGACCGTCGAGGGATCGGCATCGAGCAGTTCCTGCAGGACCTCGGTGTGCCAGGCCGACAACAGTGACGAGGCGAGCGCGTTCACGAACGCCAGCTGATGATCCGAACCCGGCTCCGCCTCGCGAGCGAGTTCGAGCACCCGGTCGGCGAAGCGCGGCCAGCCCTCGTCCTTCGCCCAGGCCGGCTCGGCGTAGCTGCCGAGCGATGCCTGGGCCTGCATCAGCAAGCGCTGTACGACACCGACTTCGGTCTCTGCGCCGACGCCGCGTTCGACCAGAGCGACGTAATCGCGCGCTTTGAACTCGGCTTGCCGGGTCATCTCCCAGGCCGCCGACCAGGCGAGGGTGCGGGGGAGAGCATCGGCGATATCGGCGACGCGCTCGATCAGCGTGTCCAACGACTCGGGATCCAGGCGCACCGAGCAGTAGGTCAGGTCGTCATCGTTGACCAACACGAATTTGCCGCGCCCGACACCGATCAGCTCGGGCACGTCGGTCTGCTCGGCCGCGTCGAGGTCGAGCTCGATCCGCTTGGTGCGCACCAGCTTTCCGTTGCCGTCATCGTCGTAGACGCCGATCGCGAGTCGATGCACGCGCCGCTCGCCCTTGCCCGGTTCGGCACCGTCCTGTATCACCGAGAACTTGGTGAACTTCCCGTCGGCATCGGTGTCGAAGGCGGGGCGCAGCGTGTTGAGCCCAGTGGTCCGCAGCCACTGCGCGCCCCAGTCGGACAGGTCGCGCCCCGACGCCTTCTCCAACGCCGCGAGCAGGTCGTCGAAGGTCGCGTTCCCGAATGCGTGTGCGGCGAAGTAGTCACGTAGACCCGCAAGGAACGACTCCAACCCGACATAGGCGACGAGCTGCTTGAGCACGCTCGCACCCTTGGCGTAGGTGATGCCGTCGAAGTTCACCTCGACCGCGTGCAGATCGGGGATGTCCGCGGCGATCGGATGGGTCGATGGCAGCTGATCCTGCCGGTAGGCCCACGACTTCTCGACGTTGGCGAATGTGGTCCAGGCGTTGACGTACTCGGTGGCCTCGGCCTGGCACAACACCGAGGCGAAGGTGGCGAACGACTCGTTGAGCCACAGGTCGTTCCACCACTGCATCGTGACGAGATCGCCGAACCACATATGCGCCATCTCGTGCAGTACGGTCTCGGCGCGGCGCTCGTAGGAGGCACGGGTGACTTTGGAGCGGAAGACGTAGTCCTCCAGGAAGGTCACCGCGCCGGCGTTCTCCATCGCACCCGCGTTGAACTCCGGCACGAACAACTGGTCGTACTTACCGAACGCATAAGGCACGCCGAAGTTCTTGTGGTAGAAGGCGAATCCCTGCTTGGTCTCGGTGAACAGCCGGTCTTCGTCCATGTGCTCGGCGAGCGACTTACGGCAGTAGATGCCGAGTGGGATGGTGCCGTGCTCGTCGGAGTACGAGTCGGTCCACTCCGAGTACGGGCCGGCGATCAGCGCGACGAGGTAGGTACTCATCCGCGGCGTCGTCCGGAAGACGTGCTTACCCGGCTCGTGCTTCACGTTTTCCACGTGGGCGGCATTCGAGATGACCTGCCAGTCCGCCGGTGCGGTCACTGTGAGGTCGAAGGTCGCCTTGAGGTCCGGCTGGTCGAAGCAGGCGAACATCCGCTTGGCGTCGGCCGTTTCGAATTGTGAGTACAGGTAGACCGAGTCATCCGATGGATCGACGAAGCGGTGCAGACCCTCCCCGGTGTTCATGAACCGGCAATCCGCCTCGACGACAAGTTCGTTTGATTCGGCGAGATCGGACAACGCGATGCCCTTGGACTCGTCGTAGCCCGACAGATCGAGGCTCGTCCCGTTCAGCACCGCGGAGCGGATGCCTGCGGCCACGATGTCGATGAAGGTGCTCGAACCGGCCTGCGCGCCGAAGGTCACCGTCGTGCGCGAAAGGAAGGTCTTCTCGCCCGGCGCGCCCGCACCGTCGGTGAGGTCGAGGTCGATCGCGTAGTTGTCGACGGTCACCAGGCGCGACCGCTCGATCGCCTGGTCGCGGGTGAGGTTGGGTGCTACCACAGCCTGTGTGCTCCTTCGTGGATACGTGATGAGTGCGCGGCCAATCTTTTTCAGAGGTCGTCACGGGTGATGCTATCGAGCGGGGTTGACGGTCAGACGCTGTCGAGTGGGACCGACGAATCGGTGAGCCTGGTCGGGTCGACCGGCCGGCCTGCGGTGATCATCTCCTTCACCGTATCGGTGACATCCCAAACGTTCACATTCATTCCGGCCAGCACGCGATTGTCGCCATCGAGCCAGAACGCGACGAACTCGCGCGCCCCGGTGTCGCCGCGCACCACCACGCGCGCGTCACCGGTGGCGTAGCCGACATACTCCATCCCGAGGTCGTACTGGTCGGTGAAGAAGTATGGAAGGTTCTCGTACGGTCGCGGGTGGCCGAGCATCGTGGCGGCGGCCGTCGCCGGCTGGTTGAGCGCATTGGCCCAATGCTCCACGCGGATTCGACGACCCAACACCGGATGCTGCTGGGCGGCGATGTCGCCGACGGCGACGATATCGGAATCGCTGGTCTGCAGGTTCTCGTCCACCAGCACCCCGCCGTCCACGTCGAGACCCGCCTCGCGCGCGAGTTCCACATTCGGCGCGGCGCCGACCGCGACGAGCACCGCGTCCGACTCGACGGTGCTGCCGTCGCCGAGCCGGAGGCCCGTCGCTCGACCGTCGGTGGTGGTGATCTCGGCGACCTGGCTCTCGAATCGCAAGTCGACGCCGTGCTCGCGGTGCAGGGCCGCGAACACCTCGCCCATCTCCGGTCCGAGCGCGCCGAGCAGTGGAAGTCGAGCACTTTCCACGACCGTGACCGCCACGTCGCGATTCCGGGCAGCGGCCGCGACTTCGAGCCCGATCCATCCGGCGCCGACGATCGCCAGACGGGTGCTCGCGCCCAGCATCGCGAGCAACGTGTCCGCGTCGTCGACGGTGCGCAGGTAGTGCACGCCGGCGGCATCCGCGCCCGGCAGGTCCGGTATCCGCGGGCGTGAGCCGGTGGCCAGCGCCAGCTTGGTGTAGCCGATCGTCGAGCCATCGGGCAGCGTCACCGTGTGTGCGGCCGGGTCCAGCGCGGTCACCGTGGTGCCGAGGCGCAGATCGATGTGATGGTCGCGATACCACTGCGCGGGCAGCGGGGTGGCGTCGGCGAGCGTCTGTTTGTCGGCGAGATAATCCTTCGACAACGGTGGGCGCTCGTAGGGCAGGTGCTCCTCGGCCGCGATCACGATGACGTCTCCGGGAAAGTCCTTGTCCCGCAGGGCCTGCGCGAGCTTGGCGGCGGCGAGCCCGCCGCCGACGATGACGAAGGTCGATGCTGCGGACATCTTCGGTGCTCCTCACGTCCCAGGGAGGCGGCCGGCGGCGACCGTGCCCACCCGTGCCGGGCTGCCGCGGCCGATCGTGCCGGTTTCGACACTACTGGGAATCGCTGCGGCTGCGGGAAGCATCGGGCGGGTGGTGGTGTTGTTCATGTTTGGAGTGTGTTTTGTTTCGATGAGCAACGACTGGAACGAGGTCGGCGCTCATCGCAAGTCCCCGAACCTCATGAGGAGATCGCATTGGCCGAGCAAACAAAGAAGGACGTCGTCGGATTCTGGTTCGATCCGCTGTGCCCGTGGTGCTGGATCACCTCGCGGTGGATTTTCGAGGTCGAGCAGGTCCGCGATATCGAAGTGGAATTGCACGTGATGAGCCTGGCCGTGCTCAACGAGGGCCGTGACCTGCCCGACAACTACCGCGAGATGATGAAGTCCGCGTGGGGCCCGGTCCGAGTGGCGATTGCCGCGGCGCAGCAGCACGGCGACAAGATCCTCGCGCCGCTGTACACCGCGATGGGCACCCGGATCCACGACCGCAAGGCCGAATACGAGCGCGAGTCGCGCGCGGAGACGTTCGCGGCCGTGATCGCCGACTCGCTCGCCGAGGTCGGTCTGCCCGCCGAGCTGGCCGAGGCAGCGAACACCGACGCCTATGACGAGGCCCTGCGCAAGAGCCATCACGAGGGCATGGACGTCGTCGGGGAGGACGTCGGCACCCCCACCATCCACATCAATGGCGTGGCATTCTTCGGGCCCGTGCTGTCCCGGATTCCGCGCGGCGAGGTCGCGGGCACGGTGTGGGACGGGGCGGTGGCGCTCGCGTCCTACCCGCACTTCTACGAGCTCAAGCGCACCCGCACGGAGGGCCCGCAGTTCGACTGACTACGCAGGCGGCTATCCGCCTCCCGGCCACGCCTGTGTCGCGGTGGCCGGGGGGCGATACCCGCCAGGCGGCATCCCGGCGGGCGGATTCGGTCGCCACCAAAGCTTTCCGTGCCGGCTGCGGTCGCGCAGCGCGTTGGCCCGCCAGGTCAGCACCGGATGGGTGGCGAGACCGTTGACCAGCCAGACGAAGAAGCCACGCTCCTGCCACGACCGGTCGGCGAACTCGTCCATACCGACGACTCGGTTGAGGTATTTGCCGGCAGCAAGCGTCGCCAATGCGCCGGCACTACCCTGCGGGCGGTGGCAGAACCCGTGATTGTCGGCGGTGTACTCCTGTGCGCGGTAGAGCGAATGCCCCAGAAACGGCAGGAACGGTGCCGCGAACATGCCGAGTTGGCGCCAATACGACGTGTGGCCCGCCGCGATGTGGCCCACCTCGTGGCCGATGATGAACGCCAGCGCCTCGGGGTCGCGCGCCTCGCCGCCGATTTCGAACAGATCGCTGTAGACCACGACGAACCGGCGCAGCCCGTGCCCGGACGCGAAAGCGTTGATCCGACCGTTGCCGAGGACGACGTAGGCGTCGGGCACCTCGGCCATGCCGAAACGCGCCGCCGCCTCGGCGACGAGTCGGTGGCCCTCCGGGAACTGCGTCGGTGACATCCGGACGCCGTTCACCCGCTGTGCCGCGAAGTTCCGGCCGCGGGCGAAATAGAGCGCCACGGGGGCGAGCAGAAACAGCAGCACGAACGCGTTGATCGTGCCGAGCAGCGCCGCGATGATCGCGCCGATGTAGATGAACCCGGTCGCGAGGACCACCAGCACGAGCATCGGCACCTCCCACGAATGCAGTGCGGGCCGGTCGAACGGGGAGAGTCCGCGCGGTGGGATGCCGAAGGGCGCACCGTAGCCGGTCGATCCGGCAGGTCCGGGCCGATGGTCCGGCGGCAGTTGAGGATCCATTCCCGCAGGGTATTCGGCGGGTCGGCGCGCGACCACAATTACGCGACCGCCTTGGCGCCGGCGGCACGCCGAACGGACCCGGTCACCGCGTTCGCACGGCGGCGCGGCAGACTTTCGGTCATGCGCGTATACCTCGGTGGCGACCACGCCGGCTTCGAACTGAAGGCCAAGATCATCGAACACCTCACCGGACTCGGACACGAGGCGGTGGACTGCGGAGCTCACACCTACGATGCGGTCGACGACTATCCGGCGTTCTGCGTCGAAGCCGCGCGCCGCGTGGTCGCCGATGAAGGCAGCCTCGGCATCGTGCTCGGCGGCAGCGGCAACGGTGAGCAGATCGCGGCCAACAAGGTCCCCGGTGCGCGGTGCGCGCTGGCCTGGAACGTCGAGATCGCCACGCTCGCCCGCCAGCACAACAATGCCCAGCTGATCGGCATCGGCGGGCGGATGCACTCGGTGGAGGAGGCGCTCGCCATCGTCGACGCCTTCCTCGAGACACCGTGGTCGGGGGAGGAGCGTCATCAGCGGCGCATCGACATCCTCTCCGAATACGAGCGCACAGGCACGCCGCCCGCGCTGCCGGCCGACTGACCGGCGGTGCCGGAGGGGCACACCCTGCACCGATTGGCCCGGCTGCATCAGCAGCGTTTCGCCGGCGCCCCGGTGCGGGTGTCGAGCCCGCAGGGCAAGTTCGCGGCGGGCGCGCTGATGGTCGACGGTCGCGTGCTGGTGAAGGCCGAGGCCTGGGGCAAACACCTACTGCACCATTACGACTCGGGGCAGACGGTGCACGTGCATCTCGGTTTGTACGGCGCGTTCACCGATTCGGAGCTGCCGATGGGGCCACCGGTCGGGCAGGTCAGGATGCGCATGGTCGGTCCGGATTTCGGCACCGACCTGCGCGGACCGACCGCCTGCGAGGTGCTCGGTCCGGACGAGGTGGCAGGGATCGAGGCACGGCTCGGGCCCGACCCGTTGCGTCGTCGAGCAGATCCCGAGCTCGCCTATCGGCGCATCGCGGCGTCGCGTCGTTCGGTTGCGGCGCTGCTGATGGATCAACGGGTGCTGGCCGGGGTCGGCAACGTGTATCGCGCGGAACTCCTTTTTCGCCACAGGGTTTCGCCGACGCGGCCGGGTGTGGCCGTCACGCCGGAGCAGTGGCTGGAGATGTGGACCGATTTGGTTGCGTTGATGCGCGTGGGACTACGACGAGGCAAGATCGTCACGGTTGCCCGCGAGCACGATCACGGTGAACCTTCGTATGCCCCGAACCGGCCGCGAACCTACGTCTACCGACGCGCCGGTGCGCCATGCCGTATCTGCGGCACAACGATCCTGCACAGTGTCCTGGAGGGGCGAAACCTGTTCTGGTGTCCGGTTTGTCAGCCGGATTAGCCAGGCGCGTTGAGCGGAGCTAGAAGCCGCCGAAATCGCCACCGCCGAAATCGCCACCGCCCCAATCGCCGCCACCGCCGCCGAAATCGCCGCCACCGGCGTCCCCACCGCCGAAATCGCCGCCACCGGCATCGCCGCCACCGCCGTCACCACCGGAGTTCAGGCCGTCCTGGTAGCCGTCGCCGTAGCCGTTCTCGAAAGCGGCGGCGTCGTAGCCGACCCCCGCCATGCCGGAGAACATCGCACTGAACAACAGCGCGGAACCGATACCCCACGCGCCGGCGACCAAGGCCGGCTTCCACCATGGCTCGGAATACCAGCCCGCCGGAATCGGCCGGCCCGCGACGCGGCCGCCGGGATAGTAGTTCGGCGTCTGCGCGGAGGGCTGTGGGGACGCGGCGATGGTGCGGCCCTCGAAATCGACCTCACGTTGCTCGGTGACCGCGCCCGCGGTGTTCTGTCCGTCGAGCTCGGCGATCGCCGGCCCCGCGTCCATCCCCATCGCGGTGCGGGCGGCGCGGATGTAATACAGACCTTCGAGCGCGGTCTGCTTCGCCAGCCGAGCCTGAGCGGGGGTGCGAGCCTGGTCGATCTGTGAACCGGCCGCGATATGACGCTCCGACGCGTCCGCGAGCGCCTGCTTCGAGGGCTCGTCGGTGCCGGTGAGGTTGTAGACCTGCCCGCCGAGTCGTTCGATCGCTTGCCGGGCGTCTGCCTTGGCGTCCTCCAGTGATGCAGCGCTGCGCTGTTGCTTCGACTTCTTCGCGTTCACGACCACGACGGCGACTACCGCAATGATGAGGACGATGAGCAGGATCTCCACCAGAGTTCCTTCGGACTGGGCAAAAGGGACATTCCCAGAGTACCGGCGGTGCGGTCGGGGCGATCGGGGCCAGGAGCGGCAAAACGCCCGCAACGGCGTGCGGACGTGCGAAGTTGTGGAGCCGATGACGGGAATCGAACCCGCGTGGCCAGTTTGGAAGACTGGGGCTCTACCATTGAGCTACATCGGCAGGCACACGACATCGATGGGATCGCCACGATGTCGTCTGCGTTGTGAGACTGTACCCAACCTCGCTTTGGAATTGGTAATCGGGTGACCGTAGGATTGCGTGCTGGTTCAGCACAGGTGTCGGGAACGGGGTGTGGCGCAGCTTGGTAGCGCATCCGCTTTGGGAGCGGAGGGTCGCAGGTTCAAATCCTGTCACCCCGACCAGCAGGATCCATCCGGCCGGGCGGTCGTTGCCGCGAGCCTGACCGATTCACAGCAATGGAACGACTGACGTTAGACAAAGGAGCATGTCCGTGAAGAGCACCGTCGAGCAGTTGAGCCCGACGCGCGTCCGGATCAACGTTGAGGTGCCCTTCGAGGAACTCAAGGGCGATTTCGACCGCGCATACAAGTCGCTGGCCCAGCAGATTCGCATCCCCGGCTTCCGCCCGGGCAAGGCGCCCGCCAAGCTGCTGGAGGCGCGAGTGGGCCGCGGCGCGATCCTCGAGCAGGTCGTCAACGACGCGCTGCCGGCCCGCTACAGCGAGGCCGTCTCCACCTCCGAGGTGAAGGTGCTCGGCCAGCCCGACATCGAGATCACCAAGCTCGAGGACGGCGATGAACTCACCTTCACCGCCGAGGTGGACGTGCGCCCCGAGATCACGCTGCCGGACTACTCCGAGATCGCCGTGACGGTCGACCCGATCGAGATCGCCGACGAGGACGTCGCCGAGCAGTTGCTCTCGCTGCGGCAGCGTTTCGGCACCCTCACCGGCGTCGAGCGCGCCGTGCAGGACGGCGACTTCGTCTCCATCGACCTGTCGGCGACCGTCGATGGTGCCGACGTGCCGGAGGCGCAGACCACCGGCCTGTCCCACGAGGTCGGCTCCGGCCAACTCATCGAGGGCCTCGACGAGGCGATCATCGGGCTGAGCGCCGGCGAATCCAAGGACTTCACTTCGAACCTCGTCGCGGGTGATCACGCTGGCAAGGAGGCGGTGATCACCGTGACCGTCGGTTCGGTCAAGGAGCGCGAGCTGCCCGAGGCCGACGACGAGTTCGCTCAGCTGGCCAGCGAGTTCGACACCATCGACGAGCTCGAGGCAGATCTGCGCGAGCGCGTGGCCCGGGTCAAGAAGGTCGAGCAGGCCGGTGTCATTCGCGACAAGGTGCTCGACGCGCTGCTCGAGTCGGTCGACGTACCGCTACCCGAGGCCGTCGTCAAGGCCGAGGTCGACTCCGTCGTGCACGACGCCGTGCACGAACTCGACCACGACGAGGACAAGTTCAACGCGCTGCTCGAGGAGCAGGGGTCCAGCCGCGAGGAGTTCGACAAGGACACCACCGAGTCCGCCGAGCGTTCGGTGAAGACTCAGCTGCTGCTCGACGCGATCGCCGAGGCCGAAGGCACCCAGGTCGGTCAGGAAGAGCTGACCGAACGGATCCTGTTCCAGGCGCAGCGCTACGGCATGTCGCCCGATCAGTTCATCCAGCAGATCCAGCAGGCCAACCAGCTCGGTGCCGTGTTCTCCGACGTGCGCCGCGGCAAGGCCCTCGCGGGTGTGGTCGAGCAGGCGACGGTCACCGACACCGCGGGCAACACGGTGGACACTTCGGAGCTGTTCGGCTCGAGTTCTGCAGACGATGACGACTCCGTCGTCGTGGGCGAGGACGACTCGCTCGTGGTGGACGCGGACGACGCCGTTGCGGAGGACGCGGCGGCCGAGACCGATGCGCCGGTCGAGGCAATCGACGAGAAGTAGTGGGCGGGCTTTTTCCGCTGTAAGCGAAGTAGGGCGGCACCGGGACTCCGGTGCCGCCCTCCTTCGTTAGTGTTTGTGTCGGAAGCGGACGAGTTCTCGATCGCACCGAGCTACGCTCGCCGATCGCATCGAGCAAGAATGAAGGCAGGTACCGTGACAATCGACAAGAAGGCGACCGAGCGTGTGGCGCCCCGGTCCTTCGGCCGTGACGCCAGCGCAATGACCTCCGCGACCGCGGGTCTGAACCTGAGCGACTCGGTGTTCGAACGGTTGCTTCGCGAGCGCATCATCTTCCTCGGCACGCAGGTGGACGACGACATCGCCAACAAGCTGTGCGCGCAGATTCTGCTGCTGACGGCAGAGGATCCGGTGCGCGACATCTCGCTCTACATCAATTCCCCTGGCGGTTCGGTCAGTGCCGGGCTCGCGATCTACGACACGATGCAATTCGCCGAGTGCGACGTCGCCACCTATGGCATGGGTCTGGCCGCGTCGATGGGGCAGTTCCTGCTGACGGCAGGCGCCAAGGGCAAGCGCTACGCCCTGCCGCACACGCGCGTGATGATGCATCAGCCCTCCGCCGGCATCGGCGGTAGCGCGGCCGACATCGCGATCATGGCCGAGCAGTTCACCTACACCAAGAAGGAACTCAACGAGCTGCAGGCCCTGCATACCGGCAAGTCGGTGGAGCAGGTCACCGCGGACGCGGATCGCGATCGCTGGTTCACCGCGCAGCAGGCGCTCGAGTACGGCTTCGTCGACCACGTGATCGCGCGTGCTCAGCAGGCCGGCGGCACGAGTAACTGACGCTGAGGCCGCCGCCTCGAGCGCGTCCGGCACCGCCACCCACAACTTCCTGGAGACGAAGATGGCCAACCTGTTCGACCCGAGCCGCATGCCGACGTCGGCACCGATCGCGACACCGCAGTCGCGTTATATCCTGCCGTCGTTCATCGAGCATTCGAGCTACGGCGTCAAAGAATCGAACCCCTACAACAAGCTGTTCGAGGAACGGATCATCTTCCTCGGTGTGCAGGTCGACGACGCGTCGGCGAACGACGTCATGGCGCAGTTGCTGGTGCTCGAGTCACTCGACCCCGACCGCGATATCACCATGTACATCAACTCGCCCGGTGGCTCGTTCACATCGCTGATGGCGATCTACGACACCATGCAGTACGTCCGCGCCGACGTCGCCACCGTGTGCCTCGGTCAGGCGGCCTCTGCGGCGGCGGTGCTGCTGGCGGCCGGCACACCGGGCAAGCGCGCCTGCCTGCCCAACGCCCGCGTCCTCATCCATCAGCCGTCCGTCGAAGGTGGCATCCAAGGTCAGGTTTCCGACCTCGAGATCCAGGCGGCCGAGATCGAGCGGATGCGCCGGCTGATGGAGACCACGCTGGCTCACCACACCGGCAAGGACGCGTCCGTCATTCGCAAGGACACCGATCGCGACAAGATCCTCACCGCCGAAGAGGCCAAGGAGTACGGGATCATCGACACGGTGTTCGAGTACCGGAAGCTCAGCGCACAGAAGTGATCGCGCCGGCCGGGCACCGAACGCTTCGGGTGCCCGGCCGCGCCGGTAGGGAATCGACCGACGTGCTGCCCAGCGACACGCCGAATCAGTCGATTTGCTGCGGACCCGGGTGAAGACCGGCGAGGCTGGGCCAGGTTCACGCAGTGCGGATAGCGGTTCGGCGAGTTGTGCGACGCGGGTAAGCGAATCGCCAGCGAGAAGTCGACCGCAATCACGGAGTGCGGGTACCGTCACAACAGAGCCAGCGTCGTGGTCGGCAGTATCGACCCGTGACTGTCGACGCAGGGTTCGCACCCGACAGACGAAAGTAGGGACTCGAGGATGGCACGCATTGGGGATGGCGGCGATCTGCTGAAGTGCTCTTTCTGCGGCAAGAGTCAGAAGCAGGTGAAGAAGCTCATCGCTGGTCCCGGCGTGTACATCTGCGACGAGTGCATCGACCTCTGCAACGAGATCATCGAGGAAGAGCTTGCAGAGTCGAGCGAGGTCAAACTCGACGATCTGCCGAAGCCGACCGAGATCCGCGACTTCCTGGAGAACTACGTCATCGGTCAGGACACTGCGAAGCGCACGCTCGCGGTGGCGGTCTACAACCACTACAAGCGGATCCAGGCCGGTGACAAGGGCCGCGACTCCCGCGGCGAAACGGTCGAGTTGGCGAAGTCCAACATCCTGATGCTCGGCCCGACCGGTTGCGGTAAGACCTATCTGGCGCAGACGCTGGCGAAGATGCTGAACGTGCCGTTCGCGATCGCGGACGCCACCGCGCTCACCGAGGCCGGCTACGTCGGCGAGGACGTCGAGAACATCCTGCTGAAGCTGATCCAGGCTGCAGATTACGACGTCAAGCGTGCCGAGACCGGCATCATCTACATCGACGAGGTCGACAAGATCGCCCGCAAGAGCGAGAACCCGTCGATCACCCGCGACGTCTCCGGTGAGGGCGTGCAGCAGGCGCTGCTGAAGATCCTGGAGGGCACTCAGGCCAGCGTGCCGCCGCAGGGCGGACGCAAGCACCCGCACCAGGAGTTCATCCAGATCGATACGACCAACGTGCTGTTCATCGTGGCGGGCGCGTTCGCTGGCCTGGAGAAGATCGTCTCCGAGCGAATCGGTAAGCGCGGCATTGGGTTCGGCGCCGAGGTGCACTCCAAGGCGGAGATCGACACGCGCGACCACTTCGCGGAGGTCATGCCGGAGGATCTGATCAAGTTCGGGCTCATCCCCGAGTTCATCGGCCGGTTGCCGGTCGTCGCTTCGGTGACGAACCTGGACAAGGAATCGCTGGTCAAGATCCTGTCGGAGCCGAAGAACGCGTTGGTCAAGCAGTACACCCGGCTGTTCGAGATGGACGGGGTCGAGCTCGAGTTCACCAACGACGCACTCGAGGCGATCGCCGATCAGGCGATCCTGCGCGGCACCGGCGCTCGCGGCCTGCGCGCGATCATGGAAGAAGTGCTGCTGCCGGTGATGTACGACATCCCCAGCCGCGACGATGTGGCGAAGGTCGTCGTCACCGAGGAGACCGTCGTCGACAACGTGCTGCCGACCATCGTGCCGCGTAAGCGCGGCCGCGAGGAACGTCGCGACAAGACCGCGTAAGCGCCGCACACCCCAGCCTGCTGCCGATCCGCAGGCTCCCATTGAACGGGATGAACGGAACCGTTCAGTCGATCAGATCGACTGAACGGTTCCGTTCAGTCGATAAGGGGAGTGGGTGCCGGCGACTACTCGATCCGCTCGGCGCAGGAGTAGATGTTCATCGACTCACCGCGCAGGAAGCCGACCAAGGTCGTTCCCGCCTCCTCGGCCAGGTCCACGGCCAGTGAGCTCGGCGCCGAGACCGCCCCGAGGACCGGGATGCCGGCCATCACCGATTTCTGCACCAGCTCGAACGAAGCGCGCCCGCTGACGATCAATACCAACTCGGTCGCCGGGATGCGGTTGTTGTCGACCGCCCAGCCGATCACCTTGTCGACGGCGTTGTGCCGTCCTACATCCTCGCGCAGCACCACCAATTCCCCGTCCGCAGTGAACAAGCCCGCGGCGTGCAGCCCGCCGGTCGCGGCAAACACTCGCTGATGTTCGCGCAGCGTCTCCGGCATGTCCGCGAGTACCCGAGTAGCGACCCGCAGCTCCGTGCCCGCCACGTCGAACCGTGACTTGGTGCGCACCTGATCGAGCGACGTCTTGCCGCAGACACCGCATGCGCTGGTGGTGAGGAAGCTGCGCGGATCTGCAGGCACCACCGAACCGGTGGCGTCGCGCAGGGTCACGTCGAGCACGTTGTAGGTATTCGCACCGTCCTCGTCCGCGCCGTCGCAGTAGCGGATGGTGTCGACGTCGGCGCGGTCGGCGATGATCGCTTCGGCGTGCAGAAAGCCGAGCACGAGCTCCACGTCGTTGCCAGGGGTACGCATCGTGATGGTCAGGTCGCTGCCGTCGATCCTGATCTGCATCGGCTCTTCCACGGCAAGTGTGTCCGGTCGTCGCACGGTGCCGGTCGCCGACCTGCGCACCACCGGACGTCGTGTCGTTACCCGACCCATCAGCCGAACACCCGATCTCGCTGCATGTCTCCATCTTGCTCCCCACCACGGACTGCCGCGCGCGGCTAGGGTCTGCGGTGTGGACGCCGACATTCGCTCCGGACGCCGGGGTGATCTTCGCGAGCTATCGCAGACGCTTGGCCGTGCCTTCCACGACGACCCGGTGATGAGTTGGATGTTGCCGGACCCGGGAACCCGCGCGGTCGGGTTGCCCCGCATGTTCGCCACCCTCGCCCGGCATCACCACCTGCACGAGGACGGCGGGGTGGAGGTGGCGCGATCCCGTGACCGCATCGTCGGTGTGACGTTGTGGGACCCGCCGGGACGATGGCGACCTTCCCGGTTCCGCGAGTTGCGGATGATGCCCGGCATGATCCGGGCCTTCGGTTCGCGCGCGTCGGCGGGTTCGGCGGTCGCCGACTACATGCGCAAACGCCATCCCGCCGAACCGCACTGGTATCTGGCGGCGATCGGGACCGACCCGTCCGCGCGCGGTGCCGGCCACGGTCGAGCTCTGCTCGATTCGCGCCTGGACAAGTGCGACGCCGAACAATGGCCGGCGTATCTGGAATCCAGCAAGGAAATCAACGTGCCGTACTACGAGAGGTTCGGTTTCGTTGTGCGGGAAGAGATCAGGATTCCCGACGGCGGCCCCGCGTTGTGGGCGATGTGGCGGGATCCGCGCTGATCGCGAAGATTACTCCCGGCCGGCCGATACCCAACTGGCGTCGGCCGAGCGGGCACCGGAAACCTGCGCGGCGATTGCGTCGAGCGCGGTGACGACGGTCTCGTCGAGGTGCACCGAGAGTGCCCCGAGGTTCTCGTCGATGCGTTCGGGCCGCCGCGTGCCTGGGATCGGCACGACCGGCAACCCCAACCGCTCGCCCTTGTCGATCAGCCACGCGAGGCACAACTGAGCCGGTGTCGCATCCGAGGTCCTGGCGAGCGCGGCAATGGTCTCGGTGAGGATCAGGTTTTCCTGCAGCGCGTCGTCGGCGAATCGGGGGAAGTGCCCGCGGATATCGCCGGATCCGATCGACGCCGCAGACACGGTGCCGGTCAGGAAGCCGCGGCCCAGCGGGGCGTAGGGGACGAAGCCGACACCGAGCTCGGCTGCTGCCGGCACCACGTGACGTTCCACGTCCCGGCTGAACAGGCTCCACTCGGACTGGACCGCGGCGATCGGGTGCACCGCGTTGGCCCGGCGCAGCTCGTCGGCCGTCACCTCGGAGAGCCCGAGATGGCGCACCTTGCCCGCCCGCACCAGCTCGGACATCGCCGACACGGTCTCCTCGATCGGCACGGCGGGATCGATACGGTGCAGGTAGTACAGGTCGATGACGTCGATGCCGAGCCGCGACAAGCTTTCGTCCGCGCACTGTGCGACGTAGGCCGCATCTCCCCGGCTGGCTCGGTCGCCGGTCGCGGGGTTGCCGGCGATACCGAACTTCGTGGCTACCGTCACCTCGGCGCGGCGATCGGCGAGCAGTCGGGCAATCAACTTCTCGTTCGCGCCGAGGCCGTAGACGTTGGCCGTATCGAGGAAGGTCACGCCCGCATCGACCGCGTGGGTCAGCGTGGCAAGCGCGGCGTCGGGCTCGATCCCGCCATACACGGGGGTGAGAGCCATGCCGCCGAAGCCGAGCGCACTCGTGGTCAGGCCGTCGCCGAGCGGGCGACGTGCCGTGGGGCTGCTCGGGTTTGCTGCCGACATCTCGCTCCTTCGCGTGCAGACCAGTTGTCGTCCGGGCAGGCCGCTTCGGCGCGAACTTCACATTCACTACGCCGGAACTGTGCGCCCGGAGCAACTCTAGAACCAGCCGCGGCCAGCGGAAAGCCATCGAATCAGTTCACGTCCGAGTGCAGATTTTCCCCGGTTGGGACGCTATTGTGGTCGCGAAGGACGGGGTGTTCGGTGTCCCTCATCTATCGAACATCCCGTCTTTCGTTGTGTGCGCGCCCATCGGCTCGAGCGCAGTGCAGTGCACCGCTTCGCGCCAACTAGAATTCTCCGGGTGACCAGCCCAGCACCTGACGAATCCCGTAATCGTGTGGACGCCCTTCCCAAAAGCTGGAACCCCAGCGAGGTAGAGGGACCGATGTACGAGGGCTGGGTGCGCGCCGGGTTTTTCGGTGCCGATCCGACGAGTGACAAGCCGCCGTTCTCGATGGTCCTGCCGCCACCGAACGTCACCGGCAGCCTGCACATGGGCCACGCGCTCGAACACGTGATCATGGATGCGCTCGCCCGTCGCAAGCGGATGCAGGGCTTCGATGTGTTGTGGCTGCCGGGTACCGACCATGCGGCGATCGCCACCGAGAAGATCGTCGAGACCCAACTGGCCGCCGACGGCATCACGAAGGACGACCTCGGTCGCGAGGGATTCCTGGCCAAGGTGTGGGATTGGAAGGACCGGTCCGGCGGCACCATCGGCAGCCAGATGCGTGCGATCGGCGACAGCGTCGACTGGGGACGGGACCGATTCACCATGGACGAGGGTCTCGCGCGCGCCGTGCAGACCGCGTTCAAACGGATGTACGACGACGGCTTGATCTACCGCGCCGAGCGGTTGGTGAACTGGTCGCCCGAGTTGCGCACGGCAATCTCCGATATCGAGGTGAAGTACGACGAGGTCGAGGGCGAACTCGTCTCGTTACGCTATGGCTCGCTCGATGACGACGAACCGCATGTCGTTGTCGCGACCACTCGCGTCGAAACGATGCTCGGCGACACAGCGGTCGCGGTCCATCCCGACGATGAGCGCTACCGGCACCTGATCGGCACCACGATCTACCACCCGATCACCGAGCGGCAGATTCCCGTGATCGCCGACGACTACGTCGATCCCGAGTTCGGTTCGGGCGCAGTCAAGATCACCCCGGCCCATGATCCGAACGACTTCGAGATGGGCCTTCGGCACAGCCTGCCGATGCCGAACATCATGGACGAGCAGGCCCGGATCATCGACACCGGAACCGAATTCGACGGGATGGACCGCTTCGAGGCGCGGGTCAAGGTGCGCGAGCGGCTCGCCGAGGAAGGCCGCGTCGTCGCGGAGAAGCGGCCCTATCTGCACAGCGTCGGTCATTCCGAGCGTTCCGGCGAGGCGATCGAGCCGCGGCTGAGCCTGCAGTGGTGGGTGAAGGTCGAGACGCTCGCGAAGGCGGCAGGCGACGCGGTTCGCAACGGCGACACGGTGGTTCACCCCGCGAGTCTGGAACCGCGCTGGTTCGGTTGGGTCGACAACATGCACGACTGGTGCATCTCGCGCCAGCTGTGGTGGGGCCATCGCATCCCGATCTGGTACGGACCCGACGGAGAGGTGCGCTGCCTCGGCCCCGACGAAACTGCGCCCGAGGGCTGGGTGCAGGACCCCGACGTGCTCGACACGTGGTTCTCCTCGGGGCTCTGGCCGTTCGCCACGATGGGCTGGCCGGACGCTTCGCGCGACCTCGACCGCTACTACCCGACGAGCGTCCTGGTCACGGGATACGACATCCTGTTCTTCTGGGTCGCGCGGATGATGATGTTCGGCACCTACGTTTCCGGCGACGCGGTCCTCGGCGGTGGCGAGGGCGGCGCCGGGACGGTGCCGTTCCGGGACCTGTTCCTGCACGGTCTGATTCGTGACCAGTTCGGCAAGAAGATGTCGAAGTCGCGCGGCAACGGGATCGACCCGCTCGACTGGGTGCAGGCCTACGGCGCGGACGCGCTGCGGTTCACGCTGGCGCGCGGTGCCCAGCCCGGCAGTGACCTGTCGATCGGGGAGTCGCATGCCGCGGCGTCGCGCAACTTCGTGACGAAGCTCTTCAATGCCACGAAGTTCGCGCTGATGAACGGTGCTACCGCCGATCCGGCATCCACACCGAGCCTCGACCGCGCTTCGCTCACCGCCGCCGACCGGTGGATCCTCGACCGGCTCGAACAGGTCCAACTCGAGGTCGATGCCGCATTCGACCGCTACGAATTCGGCAAGGCCTGCGAGGCGCTGTACCACTTCACCTGGGATGAAGTGTGCGACTGGTACCTCGAACTGGCGAAGGTGCAATTCAACTCCGGCGATGAGACGCTCGCCGAACGCACCCGTACCGTGCTCGGCAGCGTGCTCGAGGCCCTGCTGCGGCTGCTGCATCCGGTGATGCCGTTCGTGACCGAGTCGCTCTGGCAGGCGCTCACCGGCGGCGAGTCGGTGGTCATCGCAAACTGGCCGGAGTCCTCCGGCGTGGACACCGATACCACTGCAGCGCAGCGAATTACGGATACCCAGCGGCTTATCACCGAGATTCGCCGGTTCCGCAGCGACCAGGGGCTCAAGGACAAGCAGAAGGTCGCCGCCAGACTGGTCGGCCTGGACGAAGCGGGACTGGCAGCACAGCGCCCGGCGATCGCCAGCCTGGCCCAATTGACCGCTCCCGATGCGGATTTCCGCGCCACGGCCGCCCTGGAGGTGCGCCTGACCGCCGAGACGGTGACGGTGGAGCTCGACACCTCGGGCGCGGTCGACCTGGAGGCCGAGCGTCGTCGGCTGGAGAAGGACCTCGCCGCGGCCGAGAAGGAATTGGCCGGCACCACAGCGAAGTTGGGTAACGAGGCCTTCCTGGCCAAGGCGCCCGAGGCCGTTGTCGACAAGATCCGCGCGCGCAAGGAATTCGCCGCCGACGAGGTCGCCCGATTGCGGGCCAGGCTAGCGACGATGGGGGCCGAGTGACGTCGGGCGACGCTGCCGACCGGGAGCCGGAGCGTCTCGACGCCGCTCCGTCTCCGGTCGATCTGGCGGAACTGGCGTTGGTCGAGGCTGAACTCGACAAGCGTTGGCCCGAAACGAAAATCGAGCCGTCTACGGCCCGGATCGCCGCGCTGATGGACCTTTTGGGCTCGCCGCAGCACAGCTATCCCGCGATCCACGTCGCAGGCACGAACGGCAAGACGTCCGTCGTCCGGATGATCGACTCGCTGCTGCGCAGCCTGCATCGGCGCACCGGCCGGACCACGAGTCCGCATCTGCAGATCGCGACCGAACGGATCGGAATCGACGGTGAACCGATCAGTCCGCGCCGCTACGTGGACACCTACCGCGAGATCCTGCCGTACGTCGAGATGATCGACGCGCAGTCCGCAGCGGCCGGCGGCCCGGCGATGAGCAAGTTCGAGGTGCTCACGGCGATGGCGTTCGCGTCCTTCGCCGAAGCGCCTGTCGACGTGGCGGTGGTGGAGGTCGGCCTCGGTGGTCGTTGGGACGCAACGAATGTGATCGACGCGCAAGTCGCGGTGATCACACCGATCGGTCTGGACCACATGGATTATCTCGGCTCCGATCTCGCCACGATCGCGGGCGAGAAGGCCGGCATCATCAAACGCGCTCCCGAGCAACTGATTCCGCTCGACACCGTGGCGGTGATCGCGGAGCAACAGCCCGAAGCGATGGACGCAGTGCTGCGCGGCGCCGTCGAGGCGGACGCCGCAGTCGCGCGGGCGGGCTCGGAGTTCGCGTTGCTCGGCAGGCGAATCGCGGTCGGCGGACAGCAAATCGAACTGCGCGGGCTCGGCGGCGTCTATGACGAGATCTTCCTGCCGCTGCACGGTGAGCATCAGGCGCACAACGCCGCGCTCGCGCTCGCTGCCGTCGAGGCGTTCTTCGGCGCCGGTGCCGACCGGCAACTCGACATCGACGCGGTGCGCGCCGGGTTCGCCGAGGTGAGCAGCCCGGGTCGGCTCGAACGGGTGCGCAGCGCCCCGACGATCTTCCTCGACGCGGCGCACAACCCGGCCGGGGCCAAGGCGCTCGCCGCGGCGCTGGCCGACGAGTTCGATTTCCGCAAGTTGGTCGGTGTGCTCGCGGTGATGGGGGACAAGGACGTGTCCGGAATCCTCGCCGCGCTCGAACCTGTGCTCGACGAGGTGGTGGTCACCACCAACGGGTCGCCTCGGTCGATGGATCCCGATGAACTCGCCGATCTCGCGGTGCAGCGGTTCGGTGACGAGCGTGTGGTGACGGCTGCGACGCTCGCCGACGCGCTGGAAATCGCCGTCGGGATGGCCGAGGACGTCGCCGACCCGGGGGAATCGGTGTCCGGGGCCGGAGTTGTGGTCACCGGCTCCGTGGTCACGGCAGGTGCTGCGCGCACCCTGTTCGGAAAGGACCCCGCGTGAGCACTCCGGAGGGCGGCTTCAACCCACCGACGAACGACCCGTGGAAGGGCATGCGCGGGGTGATGGCGGGCACGCTGGTGCTGGAGGCGATCGTCGTCCTGCTCGCGCTTCCGGTCGTCGGCACCGTCGGTGACGGGCTGACGCCGGTGTCGGTGGGGTATCTCGTCGGCCTCGCGGTGCTGATGATCGTCGCGTCCGGGCTGCAGCGTCGCCCCTTTGCGATTGGGCTCAACCTGGTTTTGCAGGTCGCGCTGATCGCCGGGTTCTTCATTCATCCATCGATCGGCGCAATGGGCATCATCTTCGCGTTCGTCTGGGGATACATCTTGTATTTGCGCTGGGATATCGGACAGCGGATGGAAAAAGGACTGTTACCCGGTCAGCGCGACGCTCGCGGCTAAGCTACCCGCGAGTAACAATTGCTGGTCCCCCTGCTATCCTCGTCGCCGTGACTGAGCGGACTCTCGTACTGATCAAGCCCGATGGCGTGGCACGTGGATTCATCGGCGAAATTCTCGGCCGAATCGAGCGCAAGGGGCTGAAGATCGTCGCCCTCGAGCTCAAGAACGTCTCGGACGACCTCGCCGGCGCGCACTACGCCGAGCACGCGGAGAAGCCGTTCTTCGGATCGCTCAAGGAATTCATCACCTCCGGCCCGGTCGTCGCGGCCATCCTGGAAGGACCGCGAGCGATCGCTGCGTTCCGTCAGCTCGCCGGCGGCACCGATCCGGTGGAGAAGGCGGTGCCCGGCAGCATCCGCGGCGACTTCGCGCTCGAGACCCAGGAGAACCTGGTTCACGGATCCGACTCGCCCGAGTCGGCCGCGCGCGAGATCGCGCTCTGGTTCCCCGCGCTCGGCGCCTGACGACCCCCTACTCGAGCCCGCGTCCTGGCACTGCCACGGCGCGGGCTCGGGCGATTGTGCGGGTTCGGCCGGGGGTGTGGGATACTGACGATGGTTGTATTCGCAATTTGTGCTTTTCCGCGAGTTCGACCGGATGACGCCTCGGCACGATGCCGATCATCGCTGCTGTTGGTTGCGGATACCCCGCTCGACCAACGCACGCTGGATGATCAGCGCTCGAACCGTGGAGCACAGCCATCCAGCCAGGCACCGCGTGCCGGCGAGCCAGACGAGTGAAAGTGTTACCCGGCGATCCGACCACGCGGAGCGAGACCACTTGATCCCGCGCTCTACCGCGTGGGAGCCGGACATTGCCCGCCGCGTGGCCGCGTGACACCCAACCGGGTGGTACGCGCCCGGAGGGCCTAGGAGAAATACGTGGCCGATCGAGAGCCGCCGGAGACCTTCGAACAGCCGAGCGAATCGGCCGAGCGCACCGCCCCATCGCCCTCCCCAACCGAAGAACGGCCTCCGTTGCCGGAACGCATCAGGGTGCATGCCCTCGCGAAGCTGCTGGGTGTGACCAGCAAGCGGGTGCTCGCCCACCTCACCGAAATCGGCTCCGAAGCGCGCAGTGCGCAGTCGAGCCTCAACCGAGACGTGGCCGAATCGGTCCGTGACTCGTTCACCGAGTCGACGGCAACCGAGTCTGCTCCGGCGCCCGACGGGCCGGTCGCAGCCACCGCGGCGTCGGCCGAGCCCGAGCAGGCCGCCGAACCTGGATCGAACGCCGGGCCACAGCTGTTCAGCCGCACCCTCACGGTCGAAACCGACACGACGGTGGCGGGCGTTCCCGCTCCGGCGTACGACGTGCAGGCACCGCTGTTCCTGCCGCCCGCCCCGCCCGAGCCGGTGCGGCGGACCCGTAAGGCTTCGGCGAAGGCCGAAGTGCCCTCCTCGACGAAGGCCGACGAGGCCGAACGCGCCGACGAGGACAAAGCCCCGGCCGACGAGACCGCAGCGGACCAGACCGACATCTCCGCGTCGGACAGCGACGACGACGACGGCGAGTCGGGTCAGCAGCGCCGCCGCCGCCGTGGCCGCCGTGGCCGCGGTCGTGGCCGCGGCGAGCAGTCGGGCGCCGATGGCGAAGCCGGCGACGACACCGAGGCGACGCCGTCCGACGAGAAATCCGAGGACGGCGGGGGTAAGCCGGACACCGGCGAGCAGGACACCGGTAGGCAAGCCGCCAAGGCCAAGCAGGACACCAAGGCGAAGGCCGACCGCGACGCCGCCAAATCGGGTCAGGACGCAGCGGAATCCGGCGACGGCGAGGCGGCCGAATCCGAGCAGGGCGAGGACGACTCCGCCGGTGACAGTTCGAGTCGCCGCCGTCGGCGTCGACGTCGTCGTAAGGTCGGTGGCGAGGGCACCTCGGAGACGAACGAGTCCGAGGACGACCCGCCGAACACCGTGGTGCACGAGCGCGAGCCACGCAGCAAGGGCAAAAAGGACGAGGTCCAGGGCATCAGCGGCTCGACCCGCCTGGAAGCCAAGCGACAGCGGCGACGCGACGGCCGCGACGCCGGACGTCGTCGCCCGCCGATCCTGAGCGAGTCGGAATTCCTGGCCCGCCGCGAATCCGTCGACCGCGTGATGGTGGTGCGGGAGAAGACCTTCGACTCCGAGGGTGGACCGGCGGCGCCGGTCATCCAGGTGGGCGTGCTCGAGGACGACATCCTCGTCGAGCATTTCGTCACCACCACGAGTTCCGCGTCGATGGTGGGCAACGTCTACCGCGGCCGCGTCCAGAACGTGTTGCCGAGCATGGAGGCAGCGTTCGTCGACATCGGCCGCGGCCGCAACGGCGTGCTCTACGCGGGCGAGGTGAACTGGGAGGCTGCCGGACTCGGCGGCAAGGAACGCAAGATCGAACAGGCGCTCAAGCCCGGTGACCAGGTACTCGTCCAGGTGAGCAAGGACCCGGTCGGGCACAAGGGCGCCCGGCTGACCACCCAGATCAGCCTGGCCGGCCGATTCCTGGTCTACGTTCCCGGCGGCAGTTCGACCGGGATCAGTCGCAAGCTGCCGGACACCGAGCGCAAGCGGCTCAAGGAAATCCTGCGCGACATCGTTCCCTCCGACGCCGGGGTGATCATCCGCACCGCTTCCGAGGGCGTCAGCGCCGATGAACTCGCGCGCGACGTCGAGCGGTTGCAGTCGCAGTGGCAGCGCATCGAAGAACTGGCCGCAGGCGCGGCCAAGGGCAATCCGCAGGCGCTCTACGAGGAGCCGGATCTGCTGGTGAAGGTCGTGCGTGACCTTTTCAACGAGGACTTCTCGAAGCTGGTCATCGAGGGCGAGGACGCCTGGAACACGATCGAGACCTATGTGCGCACGGTTGCTCCCGACATGCTCGGGCGCGTGCAGCGCTACGCGGGCGAGGGCGTGGACGTTTTCACCGCGCATCGGATCGACGAGCAATTGGCCAAGGCGCTCGAGCGCAAGGTGTGGCTGCCGTCCGGCGGCACCCTGGTTATCGACCGCACCGAGGCGATGACCGTGGTGGACGTCAACACCGGCAAGTTCACCGGTGCCGGCGGCAACCTCGAGGAAACCGTCACGCGCAACAACCTGGAAGCAGCCGAGGAGATCGTGCGGCAGATGCGCTTGCGCGACATCGGCGGCATGATCGTGGTCGACTTCATCGACATGGTGCTCGAATCCAACCGTGACCTCGTGTTGCGTCGGCTCACCGAGGCACTCGGGCGCGACCGCACCCGGCACCAGGTCTCCGAGGTCACATCGCTCGGCCTGGTGCAGATGACGCGCAAGAAGATGGGCACCGGTCTGGTCGAGGCGTTCTCGACGACGTGCGAGCACTGCCACGGTCGCGGGCTCGTCGTGCACACCTACCCGGTGGAGATCGGCGGCGGCGACGAAGGTGGCTCGCGTAGCGGTGGCCGCGGCGAATCGTCGCGGCGCCGGCGCGGCAAGGACAAGGCTGCCGACACGAACGGTGCGAGCGAGCAGGCCCCGAGCGGTGACAAGGACCACCAGCCCGACGCGTCGACCAAGCGCGCACACCCGGCGGCGTTGGCGATGGCGGCGCACCACGCGCACGACCACGACGAGACCGGCGCTGCCGACTCCGTTTCCGATGTCGGCGCTGCCGAGGAGGCGGCGGTGGCGGCCGAGGTCGTGTCCGTCGAGACCGCGACGGCCGACGACCTGGCGGCCGCATCGGCCGATTCCGGTGATGCGACGACAGCCGAACCGGCCGTGGCCGAGTCGGTGCCGGAACCGACCGCGTCGCCCGCAGTCGCACAGTCGACGTCGGCAGACAGCACCACAGCGCCCGAGCCGACTCGGCCCGATGCCGCGGCGGTGCGGAAGCCGACGCGCCGGCGGGTGTCCCGCGCGGCCTCCTCGCCGGCAGCCGATTCGGCTGGAACGGTTTTCGTGATCCCCGTCGAAGCGGCGGAGGAAGCGACGCACGAGCCCACCGGGGTTGCGGAAGCTCTGCGCAGCGCCCCCGTGGCCGCACCGCGGGAGCGGCGCCGTCGCGCAGCCGGGCGACCGGCCGGGCCGCCGGTGGACGTCGACGCCTAGTTCTCGAGCGCCCGACGCGCGGCCTCAGCTCGCGCGTCGGGAACGCCTCGCCGACAACACCGGATCGGGGACGAGTTCGCGCGGTATCACCAGCTGCCCGCGCGCACCGCGACGCTGGATCGCTACACCGCGGAAGTGGGGCACCACCCTCGTCACATGGCGAAGTCGACGCTGAACTGAACTCCCGGCCCGCTGAACGCGTATGCGGTGGCCGTGTAGCCCGCATAGAGCACGGTGCCGGCTTCGGCGTAGCCGAGCCGGCGCATCGCGAAACGCCCGCGAGCGGCACCGAGCAGGTAGCTGGGGATAAAGGAGAGGAAAACCACCGCGGCGTATATCCCGAGCATTATGCCGAACACGCGCGGCTCATCGAAGTTCCACAGGGCGATGCCACCGAGCGCTGCACCCGGCACCCCGAACCGGATGCTCGCGCCGAGCGGGCTGGTCGCATCGGCCCACATATCGGCACGATGCAGGTCGTAGCGGGTGGCCCGGTCGCAGGTGAACGCCATAGTCAATGGAATCAGCGTGGCGGCGGACGGTGGTGTGCTCAACGTGGTCGCTCCCCCGGATCGTGACCAGTTTTCGCCTGCGACACTAGCGTTCGGGCGCATCGATGCCGGCGACCGAGCCGGTTTGACCAGCGGCGCGCCGATCCCGTAACCTTGAACGGTCGCCGCCTGGCGACATCGCTTCGCCGCGCCCGCCTTGGACCATGTGCAATTCGGAACCGGGCGAGTGGCGCAGGCAGCCAACAGGCCAGTCGTGAGGTTGAGCGCCTTGCGAGCGTTTTCGAGTGTGACCAGGAAGATAGGGGTAGCCGTCCGATGGCAACGTACGCGATCGTCAAGACCGGCGGAAAGCAGTACAAGGTCGCGGTCGGTGACCTGGTGAAGGTCGAGAAGATCGAAGCCAAGCCCGGTGATGCTGTGGAGTTGACGCCGGTTCTCGTCGTCAACGGCGCCGAGCTCACCACCGACGCCGACAAGCTGGCCGGCATTTCGGTCACCGGCGAGGTCGTCGAGCAGACCAAGGGCCCGAAGATCCGGATCCACAAGTTCAAGAACAAGACCGGCTACCACAAGCGCCAAGGTCACCGTCAGAAGCTGACGGTCCTCAAGGTCACCGGCATCAAGTAATTCGAGCTTTCACGAACCCTGGAGGGTCGCAGACATGGCACATAAGAAGGGTGCATCCAGCTCGCGCAACGGTCGCGATTCGAATGCCCAGCGGCTCGGCGTCAAGCGCTTCGGTGGTCAGAGCGTCAACGCCGGCGAGATCTTGGTCCGCCAGCGTGGCACGCACTTCCACCCCGGCGTGAACGTCGGCCGTGGCGGCGACGACACGCTGTTCGCGCTCAGCGCGGGTGCGGTCGAGTTCGGCAACAAGCGTGGTCGCAAGACCGTCAACATCGTTCCGGCGCAGCAGGCCTAGGTCAGCCGCGCAAGAGCCTTCGAAAAGGGCGGGCCAGGGTCGTAAGAACCCGGCCCGCCCTTTTCGTTCGTACGGCCCACGCCGGTGATCACGAGCAATGGTCGCCGACAGGCCGGTTTTGGGGCCATAGGCTCGTGATCATTGCCGAGATGCCGGAGCCGACCGGCATCGTGAAGGAGAATCGAAACCATGTCCCGCTTCGTCGACCGCGTCGTGCTGCATGTCACCGCGGGCAAGGGCGGCAATGGCTGCGCCTCCGTGCACCGCGAGAAGTTCAAACCGCTCGGCGGCCCGGACGGCGGTAACGGCGGACGCGGCGGCAGTATCGTGCTCGAGGTCGACCCCGGCGTGCACACCCTGCTCGACTTCCACTTCCACCCGCACGCCAGGGCCGGTAGCGGCACGCAGGGCATGGGCGGCAACCGCGACGGCGCCACCGGCGACGACCTGGTGCTGAAGGTTCCGGACGGCACGGTCGTCCTCGATGGCGACGGGCGCATCCTCGTCGACCTGGTCGGTATCGGTGCCCGATACGAGGCCGCGGCAGGCGGACGCGGCGGCCTCGGCAACGCGTCACTGGCGTCGCGAGCGCGGAAGGCACCGGGGTTTGCGCTGCTCGGCGAGCCCGGCGACGAGCGCGAACTCGTCCTCGAGCTGAAGTCGGTCGCCGATGTCGGTCTCGTCGGATTCCCGTCCGCGGGCAAGTCGTCGCTGGTCTCGGCGCTGTCTGCGGCCAAGCCCAAGATCGCGGACTATCCGTTCACCACGCTCGTGCCGAACCTCGGCGTCGTCTCCATCGGTGACACGACCTTCACCATTGCCGACGTGCCCGGCCTGATTCCCGGCGCCAGCAAGGGCAAGGGGCTCGGCCTCGACTTCCTGCGCCACCTCGAGCGGTGCGCCGTGCTCGCCCATGTCGTCGACTGCGCGACGCTCGAGCCCGGCCGTGACCCGGTATCCGACGTGGATGCGCTCGAGGCCGAACTCGCCGCCTACCGGCCCGCCCTGTCGGCGGATGCGGGACTCGGCGATCTCGCCGACCGCCCGCGCGTGGTGATCCTCAACAAGGTCGATGTGCCGGATGCGGACGAACTCGCCGAGATGGTGACTCCGGACTTCGTCGAGCGCGGTTGGCCGGTGTTCAGCATCTCCGCGGTCAGCCACGAGGGCTTGCGCCAGTTGTCGTTTGCGCTCGCCGAGCTGGTCGAGCAGTACCGACGCGATCGCCCGGCGCCGGAGCGCAAGCGGCCGGTGATCAGGCCGATCGCCATCGACGAGACCGGTTTCACGGTCATCGCGGATCCCGAGATCGACGGCGGCTTCATCGTCCGAGGCGTGCGGCCCGAACGCTGGGTGCGCCAGACCCAGTTCGACAACGACGAGGCGGTCGGGTACCTCGCCGATCGGCTCGCTCGCCTCGGCGTGGAGGACGAACTTATGCGCCTCGGTGCGAAACCGGGGGCACCGGTGACAATCGGTGACGTCTCGTTCGACTGGGAGCCGCAGACCGCCGCCGGTGTGGACGTCGTGCGCACCGGCCGTGGCACGGACCCCCGGTTGGACCAGGTCGAGCGGATCGGTGCGGCGGAGCGCAAGCATGCGCGCCGGGTTCGGCGCGGCCTGGAGTCGGACAGCGACGGAACGGACGAGTGAGCAGCGCGGAGCCACCGGTCATCACCGAGAGCCCGGCGCGCCAGGCCATCGCATCTGCCCGCCGACTGGTGGTGAAGATCGGCTCGTCGGCCATCACCAGCCTGGTCGGTGGTCTCGATGTCAGCCGGCTCGACCTGCTGGCCGATGCCGTGGAGGCGCGGGTGCGGGCGGGCACGGATGTCGTGGTCGTATCGTCCGGTGCGGTCGGTGCGGGGCTGGCTCCGCTCGGGCTCACCAAGCGACCCACCGACCTCGCGACCAAGCAGGCCGCGGCCAGCGTCGGTCAGCTCGCACTGGCGCACGCCTGGGGCACCTCGTTCGCGCGGCACGGCCGCACGGTCGGGCAGGTGTTGTTGTCCGCCGACGATTTCGGCCGGCGCGAAAGTCACCGCAACGCGCAACGCACCCTGGACCGGTTGCGTTCGCTCGGTGCGATTCCCGTTGTGAACGAGAACGATACGGTCGCGACGGCGGAAATCCGGTTCGGCGACAACGACCGCCTGGCGGCACTCGTTGCGCATCTCGTCGGCGCCGACGCCCTGGTTCTGCTGTCCGACGTGGACGGGCTCTACGACGGGGACCCGCGCCGGAACCGGTCCACCCTCATTACCGAGGTGCGCACGCGCAGCGACCTGGACGGCGTGATCGCGGGAACCGGGGGAGTGCTGGGCACCGGTGGGATGGCGTCCAAGCTCTCGGCCGCTCGGCTCGCCGCCGATGCGGGAGTTCCGGTGCTGCTGGCCGCGGCGAGTGCCGCGGACGAGGCACTCGGCGCGGGACTGGTCGGTACGGCGTTCGCGGCCCGGCCGATCCGTTTGTCGGCGCGGCGTTTCTGGGTGCGCCACGCCGCCGATAGCAAGGGGTCGATTCGGCTCGACGCGGGTGCGGTGGCCGCGGTTGCCAAACGCAGGCGCTCCCTGCTGGCCGCCGGAATCACTGCGGTGCATGGGCATTACTACGCCGGTGACGTGGTCGACATCAACGATCCCGAGGGGAAGCTGGTCGCGCGTGGCATCGTCGCCTACGACAGCACCGAACTCGCGACCATGCTCGGTCAGTCGACGAACGAACTGCCACCGGATATGCAGCGGCCGGTCGTGCACGCCGACGATCTGGTCCCGGTCTAGGACCCGGTCCCGGCAAAGCCCCCGTCGCTCAATGCGGCGAGCACCGGCGAGCAACCCGCCTCGATCTTGAGCGCCGCGAGTGCGTCGCCTCGGGTGACACCGCGATTGACGATGACGATCGGGATGCCGATTTTCGCGGCGCGGCGCACGAACCGCAGCCCCGACATCACGGTGAGTGACGATCCGGCGACGAGCAGCAGTTCGGCGGCGTCGACGAGGGCGAACGCGGCGTCGACGCGGCCCCGGGGAACCGACTCGCCGAAGTAGACGATGTCGGGTTTGAGCATGCCGCCGCAGCCTGCACAGCCGACCGGCCGGAAGTGCGCGGTCCGTGCGATCACGGCGTCCGCGTCGGGTGCGACTTCGATTGCCCCGCTGTGGGACTCGGCAAAACCGGGATTGGCCTGTTCGAGTCTGGTGGCCAGCCCGTGCCGGGACACCCGGGCGCCGCAGTCCAGGCAGATCACCTGCGCATAGGTGCCGTGCAGGTCGATGACACTGCGACTGCCTGCCTTCGTATGCAGCAGGTCGACGTTCTGGGTGATGATCGCGTGCACTGTGCCGCTGCGCTCGAGTCGCGCCAGCGCACGATGACCGGTGTTGGGCGTGGTGGCGTCCATGTGCCGCCAACCGAGATGGTTGCGCGCCCAGTAGTGGCGGCGGAAGTCGGCGTCGCCGACGAACTGCTGATAGGTCATCGGCGTGCGCGGCGGCGAATCCGGGCTGCGGTAGTCGGGGATGCCGGAGTCCGTCGAGATGCCGGCGCCGGTGAGCACGACCGTGCGCCTGCCGTGCATGAGTTCACCGAGCCGGCGAGCGCCTTCGACGGCGTCACGGACGACGACGGGGGAGACGTCGGTCGTCAGAGTGTCGGTCACTTCTCCAGTAAACCGACGTCCGAGCGGTCGCGCACCCGAAAGTGACGGCCGGATCAGTAGCCGCGGGTCGTGTCGATGACGCCGATCAGTTCCTGACCGGCGACGAAACGGGCGACATTCGCGGCGACTCGCTCCGCGAATGCCGGTACCCGACGCTGCGGAGGATTGGAATCGTGCGGCGTGATGATCACATTGGGCAGCGACCAGAGCGGGTGTCCGTCGGGTAGTGGTTCCGGGTCGGTGACGTCGAGACCGACCCCGCCGATCGTGCCGGCGCGCAGCGCGTCGACGGCTGCGTCGGTGTCGAGCAGGTCACCGCGGGCGACGTTGACGACCCACGAGTGCGGTTTGAGTGCGGCGAGCGCGGACCGCTCCACGAGGTGTTTGGTCGCGGGGGTGGCCGGTGCTGCGATGACGAGGTGATCGGTGTGCTCCCACACTTCGCTCACCTGCGCGACGGCAACGGTTTCCATCGCCCCCGGCACCGGTGTGCCGGTGCGGTTGACCGCGATGACGTGCGCGCCGAGAGGCGTGAGCATGGGAATCAGGGCTCGGCCGATGCCGCCGGCGCCGAGGATGGTCACCGTAGCGTCGCGCAGCGTGCCGATCCGCGGCGCCAGTTCGGCGGGCCGCCAGCTGTCTGCGCGCAGGTGCTCGGGTAGCTGGCGCACCCCGGCGAGCAGCAGCATCAGCGCGTGCTCGGCGACGCTGGCGGCGAACGCCCCCACCGCCGAGGTGAACACGACGTGCGGGTTCTGCTGGAAAACGTCTGTGGCGAACCAGTGTTCGACGCCGGCGGAGTTGAGCTGCACCCACCGGACGTGATCGGGCAGTACCGGGAAGTCGGCCGTGCCGCCGTCCCAGACGAGCGCGCGGGCGACGGCGAGATCCGTGAGCGTGGCGCCGCCGCTGCCGATCGCATCGGACAGCAGCCGGTCCCCATTCGGCCCGAGGGCGATGGGGACCGGCTGCTGAGTCCGAGCTGTCGAGGTCGGGTCCGGCATGTCGGCGTGTGTGGCTGCGGACATGGCCGACCTCCCCGTCGTTCGACTACCGTCGGCGCACACAGTCAGGGCCTGTGTGGCGCACTCGAGCAGACGATAGCGGAAGCGCTACGCGGGAACTTCGACGAGTGGGTACACGCCGTTCTCGTCGTGCACCTCGCGGCCGGTGACCGGCGGGTTGAAGACGCAGAACATCCGCATCTGGGTGCGCGGCTCGACTCGGTGGCGCTCGTGGCCGTTGAGCAGGTACATGGAACCGGGACCGAGTTCGTAGGTCTCGTTGTTGGTGAGATCGGTCAGCGTGCCTTCACCCTCGACGACCCACACCGCCTCGATGTGGTTGGCGTAGTGGAAGTTGTTCACCGAACCGGCCTTGATGGTGGTCTCGTGGAACGAGAACCCGACCCCGTCACCGCCGAGGACGATGCGCTTGCTGGTCCAATTGCCATCCTCGCTGGCGACATCGCGGTCGGTACCGGTGATCTCAGCGGTCGTGCGGACAATCATGTCGATCCTCAATTCTGTACTGCGGTAAGGCGGTACTGCCGAAAGTGGAAATGTGTCGGGGAGATCAGGACATGACCACGTCGGTCGCCTCGGTGAGGATCCGCATGCCGTGATCCAGTTCGTCCTCGGTGAGGGTGAGCGGCGGCAGCAGCTTGACCACTTCGTCGGACGGGCCGGAGGTCTCCGCGAGCAGGCCCTTGTCGAACGCGTACCGGCACACCTTCGCTGCGTGGTCGGGCTCGGTGAACTTGAGACCCTGCACCATGCCGCGGCCCCGCGAGCTGACGCCGTCGTGGCGCTGCGCCAGTTCGTCGAAGGCGGCGCGAATCCTGGCGCCCTTCGCCAAGGTGGCCTGCTCGAATGCCGGGTCGGACCAGAAGTGCTCGAGCGCGACGCGCGAGGTCACGAACGCCGGGTTGTTGCCGCGGAAGGTGCCGTTGTGCTCGCCCGGCGACCACTGATCGAGTTCCGACTTGAACAGCGTGAGGGCCATCGGGAGGCCGTAGCCGCTGATCGACTTGGAGAGCGTGACGATGTCGGGCGTGATGCCGGCGATCTCGAACGAGAAGAACGGCCCGGTGCGGCCGCAGCCCATCTGCACGTCGTCGACGATCAGCAGGATGTCGCGCTTGGCGCACAGGTCGGCGAGCGCGCGCAGCCATTCCGGTCGCGCGACGTTGATGCCGCCCTCGCCCTGCACCGTCTCGACGATCACCGCGGCCGGGCGGTTGAGGCCCGAACCGGAGTCGTCGAGCACGCGCTCGAACCAGTGGAAGTCCTCGGTGACACCGTCGAAGTAGTTGTCGAACGGCATCGGCGTGGCGTGCACGAGCGGGATGCCCGCACCGGCGCGCTTCATCGAGTTGCCCGTCACCGACAGCGCACCGAGCGTCATGCCGTGGAAGGCGTTGGTGAAGCTGACGATCGACTCGCGTCCGGTCACCTTGCGAGCGAGCTTGAGCGCCGCCTCGACGGTGTTCGCGCCGGTCGGGCCGGGGAACTGCACCTTGTAGTCGAGGCCGCGGGGCTCGAGGATGGTGCGCTGGAACGTCTCGAGGAAGTCGCGCTTGGCCACCGTCGACATGTCGAGGCCGTGCGTAATGCCGTCGCTCATCAGGTAGTCGATCAGCGCGTGCTTGAGCACCGGATTGTTATGCCCGTAATTCAGCGCGCCGGCACCGGCGAAGAAATCGAGGTATTCTTTTCCATTTTCGTCTCGCAACCAGGCGCCCTTGGCAGATTCGAACACGGTTGGCCAGTTGCGGCAGTAGCTACGCACCTCGGACTCGAGGGTTTCGAAAACATTGGTCTGCGCAGTGGTCATTTTGTTCTGCTTTCCTTCCGGTTCTCCTGTGGACCGACGACGTAGAGCTCTTCGGCTTCATGGCTGTCGGGGAAGTGCTCAGGGGTGAACAGGTTGTATTTGGTGATATCGGTGCCGCGACGCCGCGCCAGCGATGTGAACATCGCTATGGAGGCGGGATTGTCGGGGCTAACGGTGGTTTCGAGTCTCGTAACCGACCGTGGTGCAACGTCTTCGAGTAGTTGGTCGAGCATGGCTACGCCAACTCCCTTGCCGCGCTGGGATTCGTCTACCGCAACCTGCCAGACGAACAGCGTGTCCGGGGCGTCTTGGCGGATGTAGCCGGTGACGAATCCGACGACTCGTCCGTCGTCTTCGGCCACAATGGAGGTGCTCGCGAAGTCGCGGCACCACAGCACATAGGAGTAGCTGGAGTTGACGTCGAGTACGCGAGAATCCGCAGCGATTTTCCACAGCCGCGAACCATCGTTTATTTCCGGCCGACGAAGTCTGACAGGGGACGTTGCACGCTCATTCTCAGCGTGTTTCGGGGTCGCGCTCTTTGTCTGGGTCATCGGTTGGTCGAACGTAACAATCGATAGCTGCAATTTCACCAACCCTCTCGAAATTTCCGACGGAAGCGGTATACCCATGCAGGTGAGCGGGTACCTGTGACCTTCGCCACGCGGATGCCTCTCGGGGTGCTACCCGGAGGGGTCTGCCATCCTGCCTTCGTCACTGCGCGCGACGCCTGCCGACGGGATCGCGGAAACGGTGAACCTGCAGCGTGGGGCGGGCGTAAACCTAGTGATGAGAGCCCACGAAAGGGGTACAGCCATGTCCGTGGAAGGCGTCCGGATTGATCGGCGCAGGGCAGTCACCGGAATCGGGGTCGCGGCGGCCGCCGTCGCGGTCGGCGGGACGATCGCCCGGAAATTGCCCGCGGCATCCGCGGCTCCGGCGGCGCACGCACCGGGGACCGTGGATTGCGCGGCGACTGCCACGGAAGTGGCCAAGGCCGCGGACGTTCCGGTCGGTGGCGGCGTGATACTCGGCGACCTCGTGCTGACCCAGCCGAACCCGGGAGAGTTCCGCGCCTTCTGCGCGACCTGCACGCACCTGGGCTGCCACCTCTCGACGGTGCGCGACGGCACCGTCAACTGCCGCTGTCACGGCAGCAAGTTCCATTTCGACGGCACGGTGGCGAAGGGCCCGGCTTTCCTGCCGCTATTCCCGCGCACGGTGCGCGTCGCAGGTGACGCACTCATGCTCGAACCGATCGTCGAAGGTCTCGACCTGCCGTGCCTGCCGAGCATTCCACCCGAACAGTTCCCGAAATTCTGAGCCGCGTGGGCTGGGCTACTTCGGTGTCGCCAGGGCCAGGGGCAGTACCGCGGCCGCGCCGGCGAGTCGCAGGGTTCGGGCGGCGAGGGTAAGGGTCCAGCCGGTGTCGGTGAGGGCGTCGACAAGCAGAATCGGCCCGTCGGCCCCGGAGAGGTCCGGTGGCTCCCAGGAGTCCACCAGCCCGGCGACCCGGTAGGCGGAATTCGCCGCAGACGCCGGTGGATGGCCCGGGCGCCGGGCAAGCGTGCCGAGGTCGCGTAGCCTCCCGACCTCGGCGAGGCGGGCCGCGACCGACGCGACGAGCCGCGGATGATCGTGCGATTCGAGGGCGAGGACGGCGGTCGGTCGTTGCGCCCAATCCCATTCCTTCAGCACCGCGACGCAGGCCGAGAAGACCGCGTCGGGCACCGGCTCGTCCGGCCCGTCGAGCAGCGCACGCAGCCGCTGCCCCCAGCCGAGATCGGATAGCCGGCCGAGCACCCGGCCCGTTTCCGGTCCGTCGGTGATCTTTCCGGACAGCGGCACCCCCAGCTTCGACATGCCCGTCGGCCACTGTTTGCGCGGCGGCAGATCGATGCCGGGCCGATCCAGCCGCGTTCGGGTCCGGGTGAGCGTCTCGGCGTCGACGGCAGTGCTCCGGCGTGTGCCCGTGCAGTTGTCGCATCGCCCACACGGCGCCGGATCGGAACCGAGATCCGGATCGTCGAGTTGGCGGCGCAGAAACTCCATCCGGCACTCGCTGGTCTGCTGGTATTCGAGCATCGCCTGCTGCTCGGCGCGGCGTGCCTCGTCGAGACGTTCGTAGCGTGGGGCGTCGTACTCCCAAGGCGCACCGGTCGCGATCCAGCCGCCGCGGACCCGATGTACGGCACCATCCACATCGAGCACCTTGAGCACCATCTCGAGTCGGGTCCGATTCAGCTCCACCAGCGGTTCCAATGCGGCCGTCGACTGCGGTTTCACCTCATCGAGCACCTCGATCACGCGGCGCACCACGTGCTCGCGCGGAAACGCGACCGACGCGAACCAGCTCCAGATGCGCTGATCCTCGGGACCGGGGAGCAGGATGACCTCGGCGCGATCGGTCGAGCGCCCGGCGCGACCCACCTGCTGGTAGTAGGCGATCGGCGACGACGGCGCCCCGAGATGCACAACGAAACCGAGGTCCGGCTTGTCGAAGCCCATCCCCAGCGCCGATGTCGCCACCAGTGCCTTCACCTCGTTGTTCAGCAACGCCGATTCCAGTGCCTCGCGTTCGGCAGGGTCGGTCTGTCCGGTGTAGGCGGCCACGCGGTGCCCCTGATCGGCGAGCAGGTCGGCGAGATCGCGCGCCGCCCCGACCGTGAGCGCATAGACGATGCCGGCGCCGGGCAGGTTGTGCAGTTCACGCCCGAGCCACGCCGCCCGCTCCGCGGCATCGGGAATGTCGACCACGGCCAAGTGCAGCGACTCCCGATCGAGCCCGCCCCGCAGCACGAGCGCATCACCGTCGGTGACGCCGAGTTGGGCCGCGACGTCCGCGACGACCCGATCGTTCGCCGTCGCAGTCGTGGCCAGCACCGGCACGTCGGTGCCGAGATCGGCGACGAGGGTGCGGATCCGCCGATAGTCCGGCCGGAAGTCATGCCCCCAGTCGGACACGCAATGAGCTTCGTCGACCACGACCAGTCCGGCGTCGGCCGCGAGCGAGGGCAGCACCTGATCGCGAAAGTCCGGGTTGTTCAGCCGCTCCGGGCTCACCAGCAGCACGTCGACCGTGCCCGCGGCGACCTGCTGGTGGATCTCGTCCCACTCGGTGACATTGCCCGAATTGATCGTCGCCGCCCGCACCCCGGCCCGCTCGGCGGCCGCGACCTGGTTGCGCATCAGCGCGAGCAGGGGGGACACGATGACCGTCGGTCCGCGGCCCTGGGCGCGCATCAGTTTCGCGGCGATGAAGTACACCGCCGACTTCCCCCAGCCCGTGCGTTGCACGACCAGGGCACGTCGCCGGTCGACGACCAGCGACGAGATCGCCGTCCATTGATCTTCGCGCAGGCGTGCGTTCGGCCCGGCGAGGTCGCGCAGCAGGGCTTCCGCGTGGTCGCGCAGTTCGGCGGCGGTCTCGGTCGCGGTCATGTAGGCCATGCTGCCGCACGGGTCCGACAGCCGGGTGGCGACGCGAGGTTCCGAATCACCGGCGGGAAGCGGGGGTAGCGCGCGACCATCGTTTCATGGGCGAACCCAAGACCTTCCGGATGACCGCACCGCGCCGAATCGGCGATCGAATCATGCAGGTCCCGGTCCGATTCGGGTTGATCCCGCACACGTACCTGATCACAACCCGCGGGCGGCGCACCGGGAAGGACCGAACTCACCCGGTGACGTTGGTCGAGCGGGACGGTGCGCGGTGGCTGGTCGCGCCGTACGGCCCCGTCGGGTGGGTGCACAACGCGCGGGCAGCTGGTCGGGTGCGGCTGCGTCGCCGCGGCGAGGACCGGGAATGGTCGGTGCGCGAGGTCGGCCCACAGGAGGCTGCGCCGGTGTTGAAGGACTATCTGAAGATCTCCGGCCCGCCGCGGGCCTACTTTCACGCCGGGCCGGACTCACCGGTCGCCGAGTTCGTCGCCGAGGCGCCCGGGCACCCGGTCTTCGAACTGGTTGCGGCCGCACCGAAGTAGCGCCTCGATCTCGGCGCGTTGTGGCAGAGCGGCAACAGCGCCGGATCTGGTGGTGGCCAGCGCGCCCGCGACGCACGCAGCGCGCAGCGCCGGCTCGGGGCCACCGGGCCAGAAGGTGGCGAGTGCGCCGGCGAAGGCATCGCCCGCCCCGGTCGTGTCCACGACGTCCACCTCGACCGCCGACACCTCGATCGATCCGTCCTGGCCGCGGTACCGCGCGCCGTGGGCGCCGAGGGTCGTCACGACTTGCGGGATTCGAGCGAGAATTTCCGCGCCGACTTGTGCGGACTCACCGGCGTTGAGCACGAGCACGTCGACCGCGGCGACAAGATCGTCGGGCAACGCCTGCACCGGCGAGCAGTTCAGCATCGTGGTCGTGCGGCTGCGACGCGCGTGCTGCAGGCATGCGATGACGACCGACAAGGGCAGTTCGAGCTGACACATCACAATGTCGGCCGCGGCGATGTAGTGGAGGTCGGCATCGGTGAGTTCGGTCAGGGTCGTGTTCGCGTTGCCGGCGACCACGATGGTGTTCTCGCCCGCCGAGTCGACGGTGATCAATGCGACCCCGCTCGGCCCGCCCACCTCGCGCAGACCCGAGGTGCCCACCTCGTCATCGACAAGGGTCTGCCGCAGGTCGAGCGCGAAGGTGTCGTCGCCGACCGCGCCGATGAACTCCACCTGCGCTCCGGCGCGCGCGGCAGCGATCGCCTGGTTGGCGCCCTTGCCGCCCGGGGTCGCCGCGAAGCCGGTGCCGAGCAGCGTCTCGCCCGGAGCCGGAAACTTCGAGACCGTGGCGACCAGGTCCATATTCACACTGCCGACCACGGTAATTGCGGGACCGACCGGATCTCCCGACGCGATGGTCATGGCCAGAGGTTAGCCGCGCGGAGCGGCGTGTGTCGGTGATGCTCGGTACCGTCGTTATCGACGCATGTCTTCCGCTGCGTCGAGAGTCGAGGTACTACGGATATGGCATCGAACCTGGGCAAGGCGCTCGCGGTCGTCGGCGTTGTCGGGGCAGTGGCTGCGGTGGTATCGGCAGGGCAGTCGGCGGAACGGAAACGACCGGCGCCGGCGAAGCCCAGGAACGATTCGTTCACCGCGCGGCACGCGATGGGCACGGGTGTCCTTGGCACGGTCGTCTTCGCCGTGATCGGCGCAGGCGGCGTGGCGTTCGCGTGGATGTTGGGTTTTGTCGCGCTCGCGTTCGTCCTGGCGATGGTTTCGCCGACGGGCAAGTCCATGCCGAAGCCACCGGCGGTGAAGGCTGCGAAGTCGAAGCAGGCGAAGTCGCGGCCGGTGGCGAAGCAGCCCGCCCCGCCAGCCAAGCCCGCGCCCACCAAGCCCGCGCAAACCTGGGCGGACGCCATGGCCGATCTCGCGCTCGTCGAGGGCGATCTGCTCGCCTACGAACTCGATATCGAGGCCCTCTACCTGCGCAAGCCGCTCCTGCAGGACTCGACCTGGCCACCGGCCGAGAAGTTCTATCTCGCGCTGGCCCGTGCTCGCGACTATGCCGACCGGTACCCGGATGGCCGCGGTGACTCAGCGCGGCTCGCCAGGCTCGCGGACCTGGCGGGAAAGGCCTGGGATACCGCCAACGTTCGCGCTGCCGAGCAGGGCAGCAACGGGTATTCCACCGAGCAGCGTGCGGCACTGCGGCGCATCGCCCGGTGTGTCGACCTGCTGCTCGACGGCACCGGCGGTCCGCACGAGGCACTCGAGGCCAAGTCCGTTCTGGAGCGTCTGTTGTCCACGCTGCCCGGGATCACCGTGCCGACCCCGCTGCGCGATCAGCTTGCTTTGCCCGCGTCGACGGCGACGGGGACGGCGAGCTGAACCGTTTTCGCGCTGGTTAGGCTGTAACACATGACGGCTACCACGTCCGCGCAGGTGACTGCGGAAACGACCGATACCCGAACTGCGGTGCACGACGCCGCGCGGCGCGCGCGGGTCGCCGCGCGCGTGCTGGCGCAGCTGACGACCGCTCAGAAGGATGCGGCTTTGCACGCCGCAGCCGACGCGCTGCTGGCCGCCGCGGATGTCGTGCTCGCCGCCAACGAGGCCGATCTCGACACGGCTCGCGCATCGGGCACGGAGGAGTCGCTGCTCGACCGGCTGCGGCTGACCAGCGCTCGGGTCGACGGAATCGCGTCCGGGCTACGGCAGGTTGCCGGGCTGCCCGATCCGGTCGGCGGCGTGCTGCGCGGATCGACGTTGCCCAACGGTCTGGAGATCCGCCAGGTCCGGGTTCCGCTGGGCGTCGTCGGAATGGTGTACGAGGCCCGCCCCAATGTCACCGTCGATGCGTTCGGGCTCGCGTTGAAGTCGGGAAATGCGGCGCTGCTTCGTGGTTCGTCGTCGGCAGCCAAGTCGAACGCCGCGTTGGTCACGGTGCTGCGCGCCGCGCTGGCCGAGCAGGGGCTCCCCGAGGACGCGGTGCAGCTGCTGCCCAGCGAGGACCGGTCCAGCGTTACGCATCTCATTCAGGCGCGCGGCCTGGTCGACGTGGTGATCCCGCGCGGCGGCGCCGGATTGATCAACGCGGTAGTGCAGGACGCCAAGGTGCCGACCATCGAGACCGGTACCGGCAACTGCCATGTGTACGTCCATTCGGCTGCCGATCTGGACATGGCCGAGCAAATCCTGATCAACTCCAAGACTCGCCGGCCCAGCGTGTGCAACACCGCCGAGACGGTCCTGGTGGACGAGGCCATCGCGACCGTGGCGGTGCCGAAGCTCGTCGAGGCGTTGGAGCGTTACGGCGTGACCATCCACGGCGATCTGCCGGGACTGGTGCCGGCCAAAGACGAGGACTGGGGCGACGAATACCTCTCGCTGGACATCGCACTCAAAGTCGTTGCCGGTATCGACGAGGCAGTCGAGCACATCGACCGCTGGGGCACGGGGCACACCGAGGCGATCGTGACCGCCGACCTCGCCGCCGCCCGCGAGTTCACCTCGCGCGTGGATGCCGCCGCGGTGATGGTCAACGCATCGACCGCGTTCACCGACGGCGAGCAGTTCGGCTTCGGCGCCGAGATCGGCATCTCCACGCAGAAGTTGCACGCCCGCGGCCCGATGGGCTTGCCCGAGCTGACCTCGACCAAGTGGATCGTCTGGGGTGACGGTCAGACCCGCCCGGTCTAGCTGCCACCCCCCGCTGATCGACTGAACGGAACCGTTCAGTCGATCAGATCGACTGAACGGTTCCGTTCATCCCGCCGAGCAAAGGACGCTCCGAATGGTTTCACCCGTCGCCGAACCGATCTTCGGCTCGGTCGAGGACGTCATGACCCGGCTCGCCGAGACCGGCTACCTCTGCGACAAGGCCACCGCGACCACGGTGTACCTCGCCGATCGGCTCGGCAAGCCGTTGCTGATCGAGGGCCCGGCCGGGGTCGGTAAGACCGAGCTGTCGCGCGCGGTCGCGCAGACCGCCGGCGCGGAACTGGTGCGACTGCAGTGCTACGAAGGTGTCGACGAATCGCGCGCGCTCTACGAGTGGAACCACGCCAAGCAGATCCTGCGGATCCAGGCGTCGAGCGAAAACAGCTGGGAAGAGACGAAGCAGGATGTGTTTTCCGAGGAGTTCCTGCTCACGCGCCCGCTGCTGACCGCGATCCGGCGCACCGAACCGACCGTGCTGCTGATCGACGAGACCGACAAGGCCGACATCGAGATCGAGGGCCTGCTGCTCGAGGTGCTGTCCGACTTCGCGGTCACCGTGCCCGAACTCGGCACGATCGTGGCCACGCGCAAGCCGTTCGTGGTGCTCACCTCGAACGCCACCCGCGAGCTGTCCGAGGCGCTCAAACGACGCTGTCTCTACCTGCACCTCGACTTCCCCGACGAGGAACTCGAGCGTCGCATCCTGGCCAGTCGCGTGCCGGAACTGCCCGAGGCGATCGCGGAACAGATGGTTCGTGTCGTGCATGTGCTGCGCGGCATGCAACTCAAGAAGCTGCCCTCGGTCGCGGAGACCATCGACTGGGGTCGCACGCTGCTCGCACTCGGGTTGGACACACTCGACGATGCGGCGGTGCAGGCGACGCTGGGCGTGGTGCTCAAACACCGGTCCGATCACGAGCGCGCCACCGCCGAGCTGAAACTGGGCTAGCGATGACCGCGCTTGCTCCGCACGGGTTACCCGGCCACCTGGTCGGTTTCGTCGAGGCGCTGCGTGCCCGCGGAATCCCGGTCGGACCGTCCGAGACTGTCGATGCCGGGCACGTGCTCGCCGCGCTCGACCTGCTCGACCGCGACGTCGTGCGGGCCGGCCTGGCCAGCGCGCTGCTGCGCCGTCCGACGCACCGGCCGACCTTCGACGCGATGTTCGACCTGTGGTTCCCGGTGGCGATCGGGGAACGGTCCGAGGCCGCCGAGCTCGAGTTGCCTCGCAAGGATGACGGCGCCGTCGATATTGCAGCGCTGCGGGCGATGCTCGCCGATCTGCTCGCCGCCGACGACACAGCGCAACTGGAAGCGCTCGCGGCGCAGCTCGTCGAAGGGCTTGGACGCTACGAATCTGCAAGCGGCCCATCCTTTTCGGCGTACCAGGCGTTGCGCGAGGTCGCGCCCGACTCGCTGCTCGCCCGGATCATCGCGGGCTTGCGCAACGGCGTGCCCGACGACGATTTCGCCACCGAGGTGGCGCGCCGGACCGCCCGCGAACGCGTCACCAACTTCCGCCGCACCGTGGAAGCGGAGACGCGCCGCCGGTCGGCCGAGCGTCTGGGTCGCGAGCGGGTGAGCAACTACGGCGTGCCCCGCCAGGCCGACGAGGTCGACTTTCTGCGGGCCTCGGAAACCGAACTCGTGCAGCTGCGTCGCAGCGTCCATGCGCTGGCCAGGCTGCTCGCCAGCCGACTCGCGAGCCGGCGTCGACGGGCGCGGGCCGGCGAGATCGACCTGCGCAAGACGTTGCGCAAGTCGATGTCGACCGGTGGCGTGCCGATCGATCTGGTGCACCGCAAACCTCGACCGTCGCGGCCCGAGTTGGTGATCCTGTGCGACGTGTCCGGTTCGGTCGCCGGGTTCAGCCAATTCACGTTGCTCCTGGTGAATGCGTTGCGCGAGCAGTTCGCCAAGGTGCGCATCTTCGCCTTCATCGATGCCACCGACGAAGTGACCGACCTGTTCGACCCGCACACCGACGTGTCCACCGCCATGACGCGGATGATGGCCGAGGCCGATCTGGTGCACTACGACGGTCATTCCGACTATGGCAATGCGCTGTCGACCTTCGCCGAGCAGTGGAGTCATGTGGTCACGGCGCGCAGCTCGCTGCTCGTGCTCGGCGACGCACGCAGCAACTATCGCGATCCCAACCTGGACACGCTGCGCGGATTCGTCGATATCGCCAAGCACGCCTACTGGCTCAACCCGGAGCAGCGCAATCAGTGGGGCAGCGGCGACTCGGCCGCCGATGACTACGAGCAGGTGATCGAGATGCGTGAATGCCGCAACGCCAAGCAGCTCACCGCGGTGGTCGCGGGCATCCTCCCGATCTGAGCTCGCGTCCCGCTCGCACCGTAAGCTCGGATTCCGTGCAGCACGAGCAGGGCAACCCCGGCGCCGGTGACAGCGCAGCCGCGCGCCGGATCGGGGTCATGGGTGGAACGTTCGACCCGATCCACCATGGCCACCTGGTTGCGGCGAGCGAAGTCGCGAATCGGTTCGAACTCGACGAGGTGATCTTCGTTCCGACCGGCCAGCCCTGGCAGAAGGGCGAGAAGCTGGTCTCTCCCGCCGAGGACCGTTACCTGATGACCGTCATCGCCACCGCGTCCAACCCGCGGTTCTCGGTGAGCCGCGTCGATGTGGACCGCGACAAGATGACCTACACGGTCGATACCCTGCGTGACCTGCGCGCACAGCTGCCGGATGCACGGCTGTACTTCATCACCGGAGCCGACGCGCTGGCGAGCATCCTCACGTGGCAGAACTGGGAAGAGCTGTTCTCGCTTGCCAACTTCGTGGGGGTGTCCCGCCCCGGATACCATCTCGGCATCGAACATCTCGAGGAGTACCTGGGCGATCATCCGCCCGAGGCGCTCACGCTGATCGAGATACCGGCGCTGGCGATCTCGTCGACCGACTGCCGGGCGCGCGCCCGGGACGGGCGTCCGGTCTGGTACCTGGTGCCGGACGGCGTCGTGCAGTACATCTCCAAGCGGCAGCTGTACCGCGCGGAGGGGCAGCAGTCGGCGCACGAGACCGCCACGGCGGCGCCGGTCGCGATGCCCGCGAACAAGGGAAATGGAAGGTAGCCAGGTGACTGCAACAACCGAGGCAATCGAGATGGCGACCGTCGCCGCGCTTGCCGCCGACGAGAAACTGGCGGTCGACGTCGTGGTCCTCGACGTGTCCGAACAGCTCGTGATCACCGACTGCTTCGTGATCGCCTCGGCTCCGAACGAGCGCCAGGTGAACGCCATCGTGGACAACGTCGAGGAGAAGCTGCGCGTCGCCGGGCACAAGCCGGTGCGGCGTGAGGGAACCCGCGAGGGCCGGTGGACGCTGCTCGACTACGTCGACGTCGTCGTGCACATCCAGCACAGCGAGGAGCGTGATTTCTACGCGCTCGATCGGTTGTGGAAGGACTGCCCGGCAGTGCCTGTCGACGGCCTGGGCCGGCATCCGGCCGAGAGCGCCGGTGAGTAGCGCCACCCGCCACCGGCGGCTGATCTTGCTTCGGCACGGCCAGACCGAGTGGAACGCCGACAACCGGATGCAGGGTCAACTCGATACGCAGCTCACCGAGCTCGGCCGCAGTCAGGCCAAGGACGCCGCGCAGGCGCTGGCGGACCTGCCGATCACCGCGATCGTCTCGTCGGACCTGCATCGCGCGTACGACACCGCCACCGCCCTCGGGGACGTCACCGGTGTGCCGGTTCGCACCGACGTCCGGTTGCGCGAAACCCATCTCGGCGAGTGGCAGGGGCTGGTGCACACCCAGGTCGATGAGCGCTATCCGGGCCAGCGCGAGACCTGGCGCGGCGATGCACGATTCGCGCCGCCGGGCGGGGAGAGTCGCGTCGAGGTCGCGGCGCGCTCCATTCAGGTCGTGCGCGAACTGCTCGACACCGACTACGACGGCGTCGCGGTCCTGGTGGCACACGGTGGCCTGATTGCGGCGCTCAGCGCGGCGCTGCTCGACCTCCCGGTGGACCGGTGGCCGGTGCTCGGCGGTCTCGACAACACAAGCTGGGTGCAGCTCACCGAACACGAGACAATCGGTTGGCGGCTCAATGTGTGGAACTCCTCGGCGCGGGTGGCCGGCGATGTCCTCTGAGCGTCCGGTTCTGCTCGTCGTCGCAGACTCGCTGGCCTACTACGGCCCGAAGGGTGGTCTGCCGTCGAACCACCCACGGATCTGGCCGAACCTGGTCGGCGAACAGCTCGGCTGGGACGTCGAACTAATCGCCCGGATCGGCTGGACCTGCCGGGACGGCTACTGGGCCCTGATTCAGGATCCGCGAGCGTGGTCGGTGGTGCCCCGCGCTGCCGCCGTGGTGTTCGCGGTGGGTGGCATGGACACCTTGCCGTCGCCGCTGCCGACCGCGCTCCGCGAGCAGATCCGCTATGTGCGACCGCCCACGCTGCGCCGCTACGTCCGATCCGGGTACCAGTGGCTGCAGCCGCGCCTGTCGCATCTGGGCCGCCCGGTTGCTTTGCCGCCGCGGCTGTCCGTGGATTACCTGGAGAAGTCCCGGGCGGCCCTGGCGCACCTGCGACCGGACCTGCCGGTGATCGCGACCCTGCCTGCGGTGCACGACTGCGAGGCGTACGGCCGGGTGCACGCCGGACGCGAGCCTGCGGTCCGCGCGCTACGGGCGTGGGGCGCCGAACGTGACGTCCCGCTCGTCGATCTCGGTGCCGCGGTGCGGGACAACATCTTTTCCGCCGACGCCAACCCCGACGGAATCCACTGGGGTTGGGAGGGGCATACCGCGGTGGCCGCTGCCATGGTCGAGACCATCAAGGGCGCAGTCGATCTCGGCCGGGGGGTTGGGTAGTGCCGGTTGTGGTCGTCACAGATTCGTCGGCGTCCGTTGACCGATCGCTCGCCGCGGAACTCGGACTGCGCGTCGTGCCGTTGCATGTTCTCGTCGGCGACGCCCAACTCGACGAGGGCGTCGACGAGATGCCCGCCGAGTTGACGGCGAAGTCGATCACGACATCGGCTGCGTCGCCGGGCGAGCTGCACGCCGCGTACACGGCCGCGCTTGCGGAGAGCGGTGGCGATGGTGTTGTTGCCGTGCATATTTCGCGAAGCCTGTCCGCGACGTGGAACGCCGCGACCACCGCCGCGGAGGAGTTCGACGGCGGTGTGCGAGTGGTCGACTCGTGCAGCGCGGGACTCGGCACCGGTTTCGCCGCGCTCGCAGCCGCGCGCGCGGTCCGGGCGGGCGGCGACATCGAGGACGCGTACCAGGCGGCGGTGTCTGTCGCCGCGCGATCGCGCTGCTTCATCGCCGTGGACAAACTCGACGCGCTGCGTCGTGGCGGCCGGATCAGTACCACGACCGCCCTACTCGGCACCGCGCTCGTCACCAAACCGCTGCTGCACGTGGTGGACGGCAAGCTTGCGCTGAAGGAGAAGGTGCGCACGTCATCGAAGGCGCTGCGCAAGCTCGTCGATGCCGCGGTGGCCGCGGCCGACGGGTCCGCGGCGGCGATCGCGGTGCAGCACTTCGGCGCGGCCGATCGTGCCGCGCAGGTGGTCGCCGAACTGCGCGAACGGGTGCCGCAGATGGCGGAGCTGATCGAAGCCGAACTGGTGCCGACGCTCGCGATTCACGTCGGGTCCGGGGCGGTCGGGGTGGTCGTCGTGCCGGGAGGGCTGACCACACACGCGGGCTCGCCCCCCGCCTAGCAGAGTTATCCACAACACCGAATCCGTCCACAGGGTGACCGCCGCACACGGGCGATGAGCCGATGTGTGCGCAGCTCCGGGATAGCTTGCCGGACATGGCACGTGAGGACGATCGAGAGCGCACCCGCAGCCGACTCGGGGCGCTGGCCCGTGCATACGAGCCACCGAGCGACGACGACCCCGACCGCGCTCGTCCGCGCGACGGTGACGTACACGACCACGAGTACGAACCGGACGCCGGTCTCGCCGCCATGGCGGGCGGGTCGGACGACAGCTCGGCGGGGGCCGATGCACCGCCGAGCTGGCTGGTCGAACTGCCACCGGGTCCAGCCCGGCGGCTGATACCCGCGTCGCTGTCCGGCGCGCGAATCGGACTCTCCCGTGGCGGGATCGCCGCACTGCTGCTCGTGGGTCTGTTCGCGGCGGCGGGTGCCGGGGTATTCGCGGTGCGGGAGCGTCCGGTCGCGCAGCCGGTTCCAGCACTGGCACCGGCGGGTGTGGAAGCTGCGGCACTCTCGCATGCCGCTGCGCCGGTGGAGGTGGCAGCGCCGGGTGGCACCGCGCCGCCGCGGGGGACTTCGGCGAATCCGGCGGCTGCGCCGGGCGCGGACGGTGAACTCGTCGTCAGCGTCGTCGGCCTGGTCCACGTCAATGGCTTGGTTCGGCTTCCCGCCGGGTCGCGAATCGCCGACGCGATCGCCGCGGCGGGCGGTGCCAAGGAGGGTGCGGACCTGTTGAGCCTCAACATGGCTGCGCGAGTCGCGGATGGCGATCAGATCCTCGTCGGGGTTGCGGACCCCAACGGCGGCGCGCCCGTGCTCGGCAGTGCAGCGATCGGCCCCGGCCGGGGCAGCGCGGCCGGTGCCGGGGGCACCGCTCCCCAGGGTTCGACCGGGAAAGTGAATCTGAATACCGCCACCGAGGCGCAGTTGGACGAACTACCGGGAGTCGGCCCGGTGACTGCCGCGGCGATCGTGGGGTGGCGCAACGCGAATGGACCATTCAGCGATGTGGAGCAGCTCGGCGAGGTAGACGGGATCGGTCCGGCTCGGCTGGCGAAGCTTCGCGATCTGGTCGCGGTATGACGATGGCGACTGCGCTGCAACGGTGGTGGCAGGGCGCGGGCTCGCGTGGCGCCCAGCATCGCAGGATCGACCTCCGACTGCTTGGTTCGGCCGTAAGCTGTTGGGCAGCAACGATCATCCCGATCATGGCCGGCTGGCGTGTCGGGGCCGCCCTGGCGGCGACCGGCGCCGTTGTCGCCGGTGCCGCGCTGTGGCTCCCGGCCCGAACGCGGGTCGGCCGCGCGCTCGCGCTGCGAGCCGGGTCGGCGGACCGGCGGCGCGAGATTGCGGGTGCCTGCGCCGCGGCCGCAGCGATCGGGTGCTGCTTCGCCACATCGGCATCGGTGCACGCATACTCGACTGCGCTCTCGCCCCTGGCGGGGTTGGCCGAGGGCAGGTCCGTCGCCGTGACTGCCGCACTGACCGCCGATCCACAACCGCTCGCGTCGAGCGGATTCGGCCCGGATCGCGTCCTGGTGCGGGCAACGCTGCGCGAGGTGCGAATCGGGCGGGACCGCATCGTGACCGGCGGTGCGATCGTCATTCTGGCACCGGCCCAGCACTGGTCGGGCCTGCTGCCGGGACAGCGGGTGAAGGTGCGCGGCGAGGTGTCACCGCCAACGCGGCACGACCTGACCGTTGCTGTGTTGCGCACCAACTCCGCGCCCATCTCGGTGTCGGCGCCGTCGACGCTGCAAGCCGTCGCTGGAACGGTCCGCGCCCGTTTTGCCGATGCCGCGGCGCGGGCACTGCCAGACGATGCCGCGGGGCTGCTGCCTGCGCTCGTCGTCGGTGACACCTCACGATTACCCCAGTCGGTGCGCAGCGACTTCACCACCGCCGGGCTGGCACACCTCACCGCCGTCTCCGGCACAAACGTATCGATCCTGCTCGGTGCCGTCCTGCTCATGGTGCGTGCCGCTGCATTGGGCCCGCGTGCCGGAGCCGCCGTCGGGGCGCTCGTGCTGGCCTTGTTCGTCGTGCTGGCGCGACCGTCCCCCAGTGTGTTGCGCGCGGCGGCGATGGGCGCGATCGGGCTGCTCGCGCTGCTGACCGGGCGCCGGAAGCAGGCAATGCCGGCGCTCGCGGCCGCAGTCATCGTGCTTATCGGGCTTCGCCCCAACCTCGCCGTCGACTTTGGTTTCGCGTTGTCGGTGGCGGCTACGGCGGCACTGATCGTCCTCGTACCCGGCTGGACCGACCGGTTGTGCGCACGGGGGGTGCCGCTTCCGCTCGCGCAGGCCATCGCGGTTGCCACGGCCGCGTTCGTCGCCACGGCACCGATCGTGGCGGCGATGTCCGGCACGGTCAGCCCGGTCGCGATCGCGGCGAATCTGCTTGTCTCGGTGTCGGTTCTGCCGATCACCGTGCTCGGCGCGCTTGCCGCGGCGGGTGCCGCCATCTGGCTCCCGCTCGGTGTCCTGGTCGCGCACACGGCCGGTCCGCCACTGTGGTGGCTATTGCTCGTCGCCCGGTTGGCCGCACGGATGCCGGGTGCGACCCTCCCTGTTCCCGGCGGGCTCGTCGGCGCCGTGCTCGGCATCGTCGGGGTCGTCGCTGTGGCGGCGATCCTGCGCTCACGCGGCGCGCGGGCGGTGATGGGCGCGGTACTGGTCGGCGCCGCAGTGGTTCTCGTGCCGTTGCGCATGCACCCGCTCGGCTGGCCCCCGCCGGGCTGGATCGTCGTCGCGTGCGATGTCGGCCAGGGCGACGGATTGGTTTTGCGCGCAGGTGGTTCCGTGGTCGTCGTCGACGTGGGGCCGGCCGGCCACGCGATGGCGCAGTGCCTGAATCGGCTGCGGGTGCGCCGCATCGAGCTGGTCGTGTTGAGCCATCTGCACGCCGACCATATCGGCGCGATCGCGGACGTCCTGCATGCCAAACCGGTGGCGGCCGTCGCGATCGGCCCGATGCGCTATCCCGCGGACGGGTTCGCCGCGGTGCAGGCCGCAGCGTCGGCGTCGGGGACGCCGATCGTCGAGCTGACCGCGGGCGACCACGTCCCAGCGGGGAATCTCGTGCTGCGCGTCCTGGGTCCGATGCTCCCGGCTCCGGCGGATCCCGGCGACGGCGACGAGGCCGCGAACAACCAGTCCCTCGTGCTCGCCGTCGACGGCCCGGCCGGCCGAATCCTGCTGCCCGGCGATGCCGAGACCGCGGCACTGGACGCGCTGCGGCGATCGGGTGTCGAGCTGCGCGCCGATGTGCTCAAGGTGCCGCATCACGGTTCCCGGACCACGCCCGCGACTTTCCTCGATGCCGTCCGCCCGCGCATCGGGTTGGTCAGCGTCGGCGCGGACAACACGTTCGGGCATCCCGCGCCGTCGATCGTCGACCGGCTGCACGCGACCGGAACGGTGGTCGCGCGGACCGACCGCAGCGGCGATATCGCGGTAGTCGCCGACCGGCGCGGCTTGTCCGTGGTCGCGCGCGGTGACCCGGTGGCGGTGGGGAGCAGCGATTGAGCATTGGACGACGGTGCGATGAGCGAGCGCGGGGAGTTCGATGTCATTATCCGACCGTAGGATCGCGGGCGTGACCGACAACCCCGCGCAATTGCATCTCGTGCTCGGTGAGGACGAACTGCTCATCGAACGTGCGGTCGCCGAGATCGTCGCGCAGGTGCGTGCGGTGGTCTCGAATCCGCATGAACTTCCGGTCAACCGGTTGCGCGCCGGTGACACGAGTGCGGTGGAATTGGTCGAACTACTGAGCCCGTCGCTGTTCGCCGAGGACCGGGTCGTGGTGCTCGAGGCGGCGGCCGAGGCCGGCAAGGATGCCGTGGCGCTGGTGCAGGACGCTGCCGGGGCGCCCCCGCCGGGTGTGGTGCTGGTCGTGCTGCACAGTGGCGGCGGGCGAACGCCCGCCGCAAAGGCGCTCGCCGGTGCGTTGCAGAAGCTCGGCGCACAGGTGCACGCCTGCGCGAAGCTCAAGGCCGCCGAGCGGGTGGAGTTCGTGCGCGGTGAATTCCGCGCCGCCGGGGTCCGGGTGCCGACGGAGGTCGTGGAAACCGTGCTGGAAGCAATCGGCTCGGATCTGCGTGAGCTCGCCGCGGCCTGCGCGCAGTTGGCGTCCGACACCGGCGGACGGGTGGACGTGGCGGCAGTGCGCCGCTACTACTCGGGCAAGGCAGAGGTCACCGGTTTCGATGTCGCCGATCTGGCCGTATTGGGAGACCGGGCCGCGGCGATGGAGGCGCTGCGCTGGGCGACCGACCGTGGCGTGCCGGCGGTGTTGCTCGCGGACGCGCTGGCGGACTCGGTCAACACCATCGCGCGGGTAGGGTCCGCCGGGCGTGGTGATCCGTTCCGGCTCGCGTCCCAGCTCGGTATGCCGCCGTGGAAGGTGAAGAAGGCGCAGGCGCAGGCTCGGGGCTGGTCGGCGGCGAGCGTTGGTGTCGCCATGCAGGTGGTCGCAGCGCTGAACGCCGACGTCAAGGGCGCCGCCGTGAGCGCCGAATACGCGCTGGAACGCGCGGTCGACCGGGTGATCGCGCTACGCGGGCGACGGTAGCTCCCGGTCAGCCGTTCGACATGCACCCGGTCAGGGTGAGCAGGTCGCCCGCGAATGCGGCACCGCCGCTGCATGTGGCCGCTCCGGGACCGCTGAAGTCGATCGTCGCGCCGGGTCCGGCGATTGCGATGGCCAGTCCGGGTTGTGTCTTGGACATGGTGACTTTCGCGCCCGGTCCAAGAGCAATCGCGGCAGGACCGGCGAGGTTTGCCGCGGTGCTGGTCGCGGTGCCGCCGTTCTGTGCGATCGCCAGTGCGAGACCCTGGTCCTGCGCAATCGCTCCGGAACGGCCGCCGAATCCGAATGCCGCTGCTGCCGAGCCCATTTCACTTTTCACCGCGCAGCCCGAGTCGTCCGAGACCGCCACCGATTCCCGTTCACCGGGCGCGAGGCACTGCACGGGAGCCGCGCTCGCGGTCGGGGCGGCGAGCAGCGTGATGGCCGCGGCCGATCCGGCCGCGGCACAGAGTGTGGCGATCTGACGACGCTGTCGAGTGGTGAACATCGAAACTCCTGAGGGTGGGTGTGCGTGAAGCGGTCTGTTGGCAGTACCCGCTATCGGGCGATTCAAAAACGCGGCACTACGATGCAGCGGCGGCCTCCTGGGTACCGTTCGCCTCGATCCGTTCGGCCTTGCTGGTGATGTTCTCCAACATCCCGCCGAAAACCACTGCGTGAAAAGGCAGCACGGAGTACCAGTAGAGCCGTCCGGCGAGTCCGTGCGGGAAGAAGATCGCACGCTGGTCGAGGCGTGCCCGTTCGCGACCCACCGGCGTCACCCGTAGCTCGAGCCACGCACCGCCGGGAACTTTCATCTCGGCGCGCAGGCGCAGCACCCGGCCGCGCTCGACGTGTTCGACGCGCCAGAAGTCGAGCGCTTCACCGGTCTGCACGCGGTGCGGGTCGCGCCGCCCGCGGCTCAGTCCGACGCCACCGGCGCACCGATCGATCCAGCCGCGGACCGACCATGCCAACGGGAATGAGTACCAACCATTTTCGCCGCCGATGCTCTCCACGACCTCCCACACCGTTTTCGGGTGCGCGGCACATTCGCGCGAGCGCATATCGGTGTAGACGGTCTCGCCTGCCCAGTCCGGATCCGACGGGAGCGGATCGGACGGAATGGACGGCACGGTGGCGTTGACCCAGTGCGTCTCGATCTCGCCGTTGGCGGTGCGCCGCAGGGCAAGTCGCACCGCATCCCGATAGCTGGTGAGTCCCGCGGGCGGCGGCGGGATGAGCGCGTCGATATCGCGTTCGTACGCGATCGCCTCGCACTGCACCGATTCGATCAGCGGCATCGCGAGCCGTGGCGGCAGTGGCGTCACCAGTCCGACCCACAGGCTGGCCAGCTTCGGTGTGAGCACGGGCAGTACGAGTACCCGGCGTCGTCGCAACTCGGCGACCTCGGCATACACGTTCATCATGTCCACGTATGTCGAAACCTCGGGCCCGCCGATGTCGTAGCTGCGGTTGGGCGAGTAGTCGAGCGTCGCGCAGGCGAGCAGGTAGTGCAGGACGTCGCGGATCGCGATCGGCTGAATCCGGTTGCGCACCCATTTCGGGGTTGTCATCACGGGTAGGCGATTGGTCAGGTGGCGAATCATCTCGAACGACGCGGATCCCGAACCGATTACCGGTCCGGCCTGCAGCACCATCGTCGGTACGTCCGAGTCGAGCAGGATCCGACCGACCTCGGCCCGCGACGCGAGGTGTGGCGACAGCTCACCCGATCCCGGATGCAGGCCGCCGAGGTAGACGATCCGGCCGACCTTCGCCTCGTACGCTGCGGTCGCGAGGTTCTCGGCGCTGCGGCGTTCGGTCTCGGCGAAGGTGTCCGCGGCATCGCTGCTCATCGAATGCACCAGGTAGTACACGACATCGACGTCGCGGCAGGCCGCGCGCAACGAATCGAGGTCGTTGAGATCACCGCGGACTATCTCGACGTCGGCGGACCAGGGTACGTCGTGGAGTTTCTCGGGCGTTCTGGCCAGCACGCGCACGGTGTGCCCGGCCGCAACGAGGCGCGGGGCCAGTCGTCCGCCGATATATCCGGTGCCGCCCGTCACCAGACATCTGACACGTGAATTCTGTTCTGGTGCAGAATTATTCGTTCGCATGGACATGATCTGCAGTGCCCCCGGACAGTGGGAGGCCGATGCGCGGATCGAACCGGCCCGAACTCGACACTACCGAAATAAGTTCCACTTTGCATCGGATATGCATCGAATTGGACGGATGCGGAGACATACGTCGAGCGTCCGGTTCCGCAAAATCGGTGGGGATCAGCAGAGGATGTCGAGCGCCGCGTCCAGCGATTCGGCGAACCGCACGGCGATCGGGAGTTCGGTGATTTCCCAGCCGGGACCGCCCGCCACAGCGACGACCTCGGCCCGAAGCGCGGCACGGAAGGCGGCGGTCTTTGCGGTCTCGGTCCGCTGCGCCCACAGCACCACCGCGCGTGGCGGATCGATTCGGTGGATCGCGGCGGACAGTGCGCCGGGTGGTACGGCGCCGCCGATCATGATCGTGGCAAGTCCGAGTTCGGCGAGCGCGGCCCGCAACGCCTCCAACGCGAGGGTGTGTGTCTCGTTGCTGGTGCAGGCGAGTAGCACCGGCGGCCGGTTGTCGGTCCGTGCCCGGCGCACCTGCTGCAGCGCGGCGGCGGTTGCGTTGGAGAGCAGATGCTCGACGTCGATGCACTGATCGGTATCGGTGCGGCGATCGAGAACGGCCGCGAACAGCGGCCGGCACAAATCGGTCCACGTCGTACGCACGCCGTCGCGCACGAGTCGGGCGACCACGATCGATCGCACGGTTTCACCGTCGAGACGGAACGCGGCGTCGAGCACGCTGTCGAAGTCATCGGGGGCGGGGAGCGGCTCGACGGGGATTTCTGCTGCGGAAGCGCGTGCCGCGCTCTGTGGAGTGGCTCCCGCGCGGATCAGTTGCAGCATGTGCACCAGCCGGTCGATATCGGCCTCGGTGTAGTGGCGGTGTTGGCCCGGTCGATGGCCGTTCGGGCCTATCCCGTATCGGCGATTCCAGCTGCGCAGGGTGGGGGTGGCGATGCCGAGACGCTCGGCTACCGCCTGAACGGTGTATCCGACCTCTGCGTTGCTGTGCATGGCCCGAACCACTCCGACTCCCACTGTCTTCACCGACCCCAACTATAAAACCATGCCGGATGGTTTTCTTTCGTAGGACGTCGGAGTATTGCAGACAGCAAAACCGCCGTGGTCTCGCGCAGACCACGGCGGCGTCTCGTCATAGATCAGAGCTTGTTGAACGCCAGGGAGAGTGCCGACTTCTTGTTCGCGGCCTGGTTGGCGTGAATCACGCCCTTGCTCGCAGCCTTGTCCAGCTTGCGGCTCGCGGCAACGAGCGCCGTGCCGGCCTTGTCCTTGTCGCCCGCGTCTGCGGCCTCACGGAACGACCGGATGGCGGTACGCAGCGACGAGCGCACCGACTGGTTGCGCTGACGAGCTGCCTCGTTGGTACGAATGCGCTTCACCTGGGACTTGATGTTGGCCACGCGAAAAATCCTCTGTTTCGGCTTGTGGGTGGTCGAGCAAGCTTTTGGGCGCTTTGGCGCCGACATTCGAGGATACCAGCAGCGGGACCTGCTCCCAAACCGGTGTGGAACGGCTCACCCGAAATCAGGGGGGCGGCTCCGCAGGCTGCGCGCCCGACGCAAGAAATTTACGTCCCTGGCCGAGCAGTTGGGCGGACGATATAGCACCATGACCGAATGACCCCCCAACTGTCGACGAAGCCGGCTGGCAAATCTGCCCGCGGAGGCCGAACCAACGGCGTATCGCGTCCCGTCTTCGATAGCTACGAGGCCAACGGCTTTGGCCCGGCATTCGACGAGATGTTTGACGAGAAGGGCGTGCGGACGCCCTACAAGGGCATCTACGAGGCACTCGCCCCCGTCGCACCGGCCGATCTCGCGGACCGCTCCGACGCGCTCGGCCGCGCGTTCATCGACCAGGGCGTGACCTTCTCCCTGTCCGGTCAGGAGCGGCCCTTCCCGCTCGACCTCGTGCCGCGAGTGATTGCCGCCGCTGAATGGAACAAGCTCGAGCGCGGCATCAAACAACGCGTGCGGGCGCTCGAGATGTTCCTGGCCGACATCTACGGTGAGCAGCAGATCCTGCGCGACATGGTGATCCCCAAGCGGTTGATCACCTCCTGTGAGCACTTCCATCGCGAGGCCGCCGGAGTGACACCGCCCAACGGCGTGCGTATCCACGTGGCCGGCATCGACCTCGTCCGCGACGAGGCCGGGCAGTTTCGAGTGCTGGAGGACAACCTGCGTTCGCCGTCCGGCGTGTCCTACGTGATGGAGAACCGCCGCACGATGGCGCGGGTTTTCCCCGACCTGTTCGCATCCAACCGGGTCCGCGCGGTCGGCGACTACGCGACGCACTTGCTGCGCGCCCTTCGGGCGTCCGCGGCACTCAATGAAGCCGATCCGACCGTGGTCGTCTTGACGCCGGGAGTGGCGAATTCCGCATACTTCGAGCACTCGCTGCTCGCTCGGCTGATGGGTGTCGAGCTCGTCGAGGGCCGCGACCTGTTCTGTCGCGACAACATCGTCTATATGCGCACCACCGAGGGCGAGCGGCAGGTCGACGTCATCTATCGCCGCATCGACGACACCTACCTCGACCCGACCCAGTTCCGTCCGGATTCGGTGCTCGGCGTGGCCGGTGTCCTGAATGCGGCGCGCGCGGGCAACGTCGTCATTTCCAGCGCGGTCGGCAACGGGGTCGGGGACGACAAGCTCGTCTACACCTACGTGCCGACGATCATCGAGTACTACCTCGGTGAGAAGCCGCTGCTGCCGAACGTGGACACGATGCGCTGTTGGCTTGCGGACGAATGCGACGAGGTCCTCGACCGGATCGACGAGCTGGTCGTGAAGCCGGTCGAAGGCTCGGGTGGCTACGGCATCGTGTTCGGTCCGGATGCAACCCCGAAGGAACTCGATACCCTGCGGCGCAAGATCAAGGCCGACACGCGCGGCTGGATCGCGCAACCGGTCGTTCAACTGTCGACCGTGCCGACCAAGATCGGCGATCAGCTTGTGCCGCGACACGTGGATCTGCGGCCGTTCGCCGTGAACGACGGCGACGACGTGTGGGTCCTGCCCGGCGGGCTCACCCGGGTCGCGCTGACCGAAGGATCGCTGTTGGTCAATTCCAGCCAGGGCGGCGGCAGCAAGGACACCTGGGTCCTCGCCAGCCGTACCTCGGCCGCCGAACGAGAGCTGGCGGGTGACGAACTGGTCGCCGAACCGGACGAGATGACGCAGCCGGAAATGGGCCCCGAGCTCACGATGCAGCAGTCCCAGCAACAGCAACAGCAACAGCAACAGCAGTCGAGCGGCACCGCGGGTGTCGCCGGTGGAGGGATGGGTTGATGCTCGCCCGCAACGCGGAATCGTTGTACTGGATCGGCCGTTATGTCGAGCGCGCGGATGACACCGCTCGCATCCTCGACGTCGCGGTGCATCAACTGCTCGAGGACTCGACCGCCGATCCGGAGCGAACGTCTCGGTTGCTGCTGCGCGCCCTCGGCATCGAGATGCCCGAAGATCTCGAGGGAGAGCTCGACGTCAAGTCCGTGATCGAGGTGATCGCGTTCGACCGAAACCATGGGCTCTCCATCGTCGATTCCATCTCCCAGGCTCGCGAGAACGCCCGGGGTGCCCGAGAGGTCACCTCCAGCGAAATGTGGGAATGCCTCAACACCACCTACAACGGTCTCGCCGAGCGCGAACGAGCGTCGCGGCGCCTCGGTCCGCACGAGTTCTTCCGCTACATCAAGGACCGCGGCGCAATGTTCGCCGGGCTCGCCGATTCGACTCTGAGCCGCGACGACGGGTACAGCTTCCTGCTGCTCGGGCGTTCGCTCGAGCGCATCGACATGATGGTGCGGCTGCTGTTGTCCCGTGCCGGTGACCGCACCTCCTCACCGGCCTGGGTGACCGTGCTGCGGTCGGCCGGCGCGCACGACACCTACCTGCGGACCTACCGCGGCGCGCTCGACGCCACACTCGTCGTCGAGTTCATCCTGCTCGACCGGCTGTTTCCGCGGTCGATCTTCCACGCCGTGCGCGAAGCGGAACGGTGTTTGCAGGAGCTCGACCAGCGTCCGAACAGCCGGGTCGGTGCGCGGCACGAGGCGCAGCGGCTGCTCGGCAGCGCGCGCAGCGAACTCGAGTTCATGCCGCCGGCGCAGGTGCTCGAAGACCTGCAACCGCGGCTGAAGTCGCTGCAGGACATCTGCAGGGCCACCAGCGAGGCGATCGCGCTGCAGTACTTCCACGCGGCGCCGTGGGTGGCGTGGACCGACGCGGGTACTCGCGCCGATGGGTTCGAAGCGGAAGTGGAGGGAGAGCTGTGACCTGGCGTATGCGCGTCGTACACACCACCGGCTACGCCTACGACGGTCCGGTGACGTCGTCGTACAACGAGGCCAGGCTCACGCCGAGGGCCGACCACCGGCAGAACGTCATCCTGAACCGGGTCGAGACGGTGCCTGCGACACGGTCCTACCGCTACACCGACTACTGGGGTAGCGCGGTGACGGCATTCGACCTGCACGCTCCGCATACGGAGCTGGAGGTGAGCGGATCCTCCGTCGTCGAGACCGAGCCGTTCGCCCCGCCCACCGAGGAAGAGTGGAGCTGGGAGGACTTGCGTGCCGAACCGCTCGCCGACCAGTACGACGAACTGCTCGCCCCGACCGCCTACGTTCCGCGCGACCGCAAACTCGCCTCCGTCGCGCGACAGCTGGCCAAGGGCGTTACGCCCGGTGAGGCTGTTGCGCGCGCCGTCGAATGGGTGCACGAGGAGATGTCCTATATCGCCGGTACGACCGACGTGCACACCTCCGCGGTGCAGGCGTGGGACGAGCGCAAAGGCGTCTGCCAGGACTACGCGCACCTGACGCTGTTGTTGTTGCGCAGCATGGGGATCCCGAGCCGCTACGTGTCGGGGTATCTGCATCCCAATGCGAAGGCGGCCATCGGAGAAACTGTCGAGGGCGAGAGTCACGCGTGGATCGAAGCGTGGGTCGGCGGCTGGTGGGGTTACGACCCGACCAACGCGATCCACGTTGGCGAACAGCACGTCTCGGTGGGCGTCGGACGCGATTATGCGGACGTGCCTCCCCTGAAGGGTGTTTACTCGGGCGGAGGATCGACGGCACTCGAAGTTGTTGTAGAGATCACACGACTCGCCTAGCGTGACGCGCGAGGGTATCGGGCAACGGCGCCCACGTCGAAATCGGTAGGCCGCGCCGCGAACGTTGCAGCATGGCCGCACATGTGAAGGCGGGTCCCATGTCAACAGCGCAGGAGTACGTCGAAGCGAAACCCATTCCTACCTGGATGAAGTACGTCGCGGAGGGTATCGGCACCTTCGTGCTCGTGATCGGCGGTGTCGGTACAGCAGTCATCGCAGGCGACAAGGTGGGCCCACTCGGCGTGGCACTCGCGTTCGGCCTGAGCCTGCTGCTGCTCGTGTACACGATCGGCCCGATTTCGGGATGTCATGTCAATCCCGCGGTCACGCTCGGCCAGCTACTCATGGGCCGACTGTCCCCGGTCACGGCGGCGATCTACATGGGCGCGCAGGTGGTCGGCGGGCTCGTCGCCGGACTCGTCCTGTTCGCGATCGCGAACGGGCTACCCACTTATGACCGCGAGGTGAACGGGCTCGGCGCCAACGGTTTCGGGGCGCACAGCCCGTCCGCGGTGACCGGCCCGCTCGGCGCCGTCACGCTGCACGGCTATGGGATTTGGGCGTCGATCGCCATCGAGATCATCCTCACCGGGCTGCTCGTGTTCGTGGTTCTCGCGTCCACCGACAAGGTCTCCGAGGTGCCGTTCGCCGGCCTCGCGATCGGATTCACGCTCGCCACGATCCACCTGATCTCCATCCCGATCGACAACACGTCGGTGAATCCGGCCCGCAGTATCGCGGTCGCGCCCTACCAGGTCGGCGCGATGGGCCAGCTCTGGGTGTACATCGTGTTCCCGCTGGTCGGCGGCGCGCTCGGAGCGGTCGGGTACGCATCCGCCTTCGGTCGGCAGCGCGGCATTCAGGGCTAGCGCCAACCGAACTCCGTGCACAGCCGCGCGGCCACCAGATCGAACGTGCGGCGCTCCAGGATCGCGCCCTCCCGGCGAATCCCCGCTTCGGGAACATCGAGGACCCGGTCGAGCCGCAGCCAGCTCGGCCGGCCCTCGCTGTCCCAGGGGCCCGCCCCGATGCCGAGCCAGTTGCGGTCGTCCGAGCGGTCGGCGTTCGACGACAGCATCAGGCCGAGCAGGGTCTTCCCGTCCCGGCCGACGACCAGCACCGGCCGGTCCTTGCCGCGCGTGGGGTCCTCCTCGTAGGTAACCCAGGTCCACACGATTTCACCGGGGTCGGCGCGGCCATCGAGGCTGGGGGAGTAGACGACGCGGCGGGCGCGCTGCGCGGTCGGTGCCCCCGTCGAGGCGACCGGCCGGACTGGGATGGCCGGTTGCTTGGCGGGTCGATTCAACAGGCCGGAGCGAAGCACCTGGTCGAGCAGGCGGGGACCCTGGGTCCGAACGATTTTCGGACCCTGCTCCTTGGCGATCGTGCCGAGTTGCCTGCCAATGCTGCTCCAACTTGGGGCCATGCTGCGAGCTTAATCAACAACGGCGGGCACGACCGGGGTGGCGCTCGCGGCGGCTACTCCTCGCCCCCATCTTCGTGTGCCATCCAGTGCACGAAGCGGTGCAGCGGGTACATCGCGTCATGCGGGTTGCCGATGGTGCTCGGTCCCGCATCACCGAGGCGGACGATGCGCTGGGCGCCACCGCTGGCGAGGCGGTCACGGTAGTCGGGCATGCGCTCGAACGGAAAGAAGCCGATCGTTTGGGTGGCGACGTTGACGAAGCGGACGGCATCGTCGAGCGAGTCCACGCGTACCAGGTTCGCCGTCTTGTTGATGGGGTGGAAATCCACCGGTTCGTCGGAGCGGATGACCAAGCCCTTGCCGTCGGTGCGTCCCCAGACCCGGAAATCGTCGTCGAGCAGTGCGAGCATGTCGACCTGTTCGCGTAGTTCCGGATCGAGTGGGCGGGCGTCGCCGGCGGCGGCCGCCTTGGCCACGATGTGTGCGTGCAGTCGCGCGGCGAACCGGTCCGCGTCCGCCGGATTGCCCTCGACGTAGACGAACCGGCTTGCGACGCACGCCTCTTGGTTGAGGATCATCACATCGGTGGCAGCGAGTTCGGCCGCACGTTCGAGTTCGGTGTCGGAGGCGAATGCTTCCCGCCCCACCATCGAGATAGACGTCTTCGGATCGAAGGAGACCAGCTGAAATCCGGGACCCAGATACTTGATCACGTTGTCGATCGCGTCGCCGCCGCCCCAGGCCACGATCTTGTCGAAGTACTGGGGGCGGTACAGCACCCGCTCGACCGCCTCGTCGCCACCGCGCCAGTAGACCGCCGACATCGATTTCACGATGGGGTGCTCCGGCTCGATATCGGCCATCGTGCGCAGCACGGCGACCGTGGTGAACGGATCGCTCGACGACATCTTGAATAGGTTGACCGCCTTCACCATCGCGCCCTGCGCTATCGACTTCACCGCGACCCCGGGGGAGTTGCCCGGCAGCACGTGGATCAGCCGCGGCGCGAACGCGCGCACGAAGCTCTCGCGACCGGTGAAGTCCCGCTTCGGGATCCACTCGTCGAGCGCTCGGGGATCGGGAAAGTTCTGTTCGACGACCGCGTGCAGCAATCGGCGGTCGAGGTATGCGGCGGCACCGGCGACCTGCGCTTCGAGCACGGGGCGCGGCAGTACGTGTGTCGACGACATCCGGTCGATGCAGTCGCCGACGAAGGGATTGTCCCGATCACGCAGTCGCTCACCGGTTTCGACGAGAAAGTCGATGATCTCGGCGAGCGGCACGTTCAGCAGCGGCGGCACCTCGGCGCGCGGATGCACCGCGCGGTCGAGGGCCAGCTCCGGTGTCGTGAACGAGACGCCCAGATCGCGGGAGCGGTGCGTGACGGCGTTGCCCTCGACGAGTTCGCCGCGCAGGAAGAATGGGGCGCCGACGGCGGTCTCGGTGCGGGGGCCGGTCATGGTCATGAGAGTCCTCGCACGTAGGCGTCGACGGTGCCCGCACAGCCAATCTTGTCGTCGTTATTCAGGTCCGCGTATCGGGCTATGTCGTTGCGCACCGACGGACCGGCTGCGCCGCATGCGCAGGGATCGAAGTCGAGCGCGATCCTGTCGCCGGTGATGACGCCGCCCCAGCGGCCGTCCAGCGACAGGTCGAAGAATGCCGCCCGTCCCTCGACCTCGCCGTGATCGTGCCGCAACAGCGCATCGCCCTGCTCATCCAGCACCAACGGGACCAGCCACGGTGGCACGTGATAGCGATCGCCCTTCCGGCACTTGGGCATTCCGGAATTGAGCTCCTGCATCGAGTAGTTCTGGAAATCGCGTTCGGGCGGAACGTTGAACGTCTGGTGGACGAATTCCTGGTAGTCGGCGGGTAATTGGGCGCGCTTGAGTCCGCCGCCGACGTAGAGGCAGTTGTCCGGATGGAAATCGTTGGGCGAGTAGCCCATGTCCCGTACCAGAACCGCGGTTTGGTGGAGCGCGTTCCACATACCCGAGATAAAGAGCTTGTCCGCCCGGTGTTCGACCAGTGCCTCGGCCGCCGCGACCAGGGCGCGGTCGAGCGATTCCTGCCTTGCCGCAGAGGTCTTCTCGAAGTCGGCCAGTTCATCCGGTCGCGCGGTTCCCTCGGCGATCTTCTTGCGCAACAAGATCATCGTGGTCAGTGAGCCGACCGTGATCGGCGGAATCGGCAGCCGAAACCGTTCTTTGCCCGGATCGCCGAACGCGGCTTGCTGGGCCGCACCGATCACCAGGTTTTTCGGCACCGCCGCAGTGGGCGCGATGCCGATCATCCGGCGGTCCTGTGCCGGCTTGACACCCGAACCCCAGGCGAAAACGTTGACCGTGTCCCTGCGCGACCAGTCCATGTCGCGCTGCGACGCGGGCAGCATCGCCGACTTGCCGGTGGTGCCGCTCGAACACGAAACATAGTGGCCCGCGCCCTGTAGTCGGTCGATCCAGTCGTCGATATCGGCGACCTCGGCGGTATCGATCGACGTGATCGGATGCGACGAGATGGTGCCCAGCCACTTGCCGAGCCGATCCCATTTTTCATCGATGAGGAAGCTTTCGGGATAGCTCTTGTAGACGGTGTGCGGGAACAGCAGCGCCACCATGTCCTCGCGGCTGTCGATCTCGGTGACGCCGGCGTCGGTCGCCCTGCGGTCGAGCAGCTTTATTCGCCGCCTGCGCTCCTGGAACCGCTCGTTCATCGCCGCCAATTGCGTTTCACGCAACTCGGCATGCGAATACTCGAAGCGGTCGGGCGCATCGACCAGACGGGTAAGTCGTTCCAGAGCAGTTCTCACCGGTTTGTCCCTCCGAGACTCGTCGCCAAAATGGCAACTCATGCGTATCATTATTGGAACAGCGATGGCCGCAGTGCAAGAGGCAATTTCGGGAGGTGCTCGTGACTCGATCGGGTCCGTCGGTGCGTCCCGGCTCGGGACGGCCGACACGCGAGCAGGCTGCCGCGCGGCAAGCGGAGTTGCTCGACACCGCGCTCGACCTATTCCTCGAGCATGGCTTCGAACTGGTGACGTTGGATCAGATCGCCGAACGGGTCGCCATGACGAAGCGGACCATCTATGCCAAACACGCCGACAAGGCGGCGCTGTTTCGCGCCGCGGTCCAGCGGGCCATCGAACGGCAGATCGTGCCGCGGCAGGAGCTCGACGACCTCGATCGCGGCGATCTCCGGGAGACATTGGAGGCGATCGGCCGGTTGCGGATTCGACAGGTGATGACGCCGAATGGTCTTCGGCTGCAACGCATCATCAACGCCGAGAGCTACCGTTTTCCGGATATCTTCGCCGCCAACCTGGAACAGAGCACCATCCCGGTGATCGATTTCGTCACCCGACTGCTCGACCGCGCCGTGGCCACGGGTGAGATCGCGCCGACCAACACTGCGCTTGCCGCGTCGTCGTTCATGAGCATGGTCGTCGGCGGCCAGGTCCGTCCGATCGTGGCGGGCCGGATGCCGTCCACACGAACGCTGGACAAGAAGGTCCGCTTCACCGTCGCGTTGCTGCTCGATGGACTGCGACCGCGCTGATCGAAGGAGAACTGTCGTGACATTCGAGACGACCCGACCGGTGGTGGTCGTGACCGGAGCCAGCTCGGGGATCGGGCGGGCCACCGCTGGTGAGCTGGTGGCCCGCGGCGGGCAGGTGATCGGCGTCGGTCGCGATCCGGGGCGCTGCGCCGCTGCGGCGGCCGAGATTGTCGCTGCAGCCGCCGACGGGGGCCGGTTCGTCATGCTGCGCGGCGATTTCGCCCTGATGGCCGACGTTGCCCGGGTGGCCGGTGAGATTCGCGAGCGGACCGGCCGGCTCGACGTCGTCGTGAACAACGCCGGCGGCGTACGCGATCGGCAGCTGATCACCGCGGAGGGCCTGGAGGCGACGTTCGCGACGAACCATCTGGCGCCGTTTCTGCTCACTCGGGAACTTATGCCGCTGCTCACCGCCACGGCGGCGGATGCGCCCGGGACGGTGCGGGTGATCGCGGTGTCGTCGAGCGCGCACCGGGCGAGCCGCGGCCTGCGGTGGGACGACCTGCAGAGCCTGCGCAATTTCCACCCTTCGGGGGCGTACTGCCAGGCGAAACTGGCGAACCTCTTGTTCACGCGCGAACTCGCCGTCCGGGCGGCCGGGGACGGCGTCGTCGCCTTGGCGATGCACCCCGGTGCCGTCGCGAGCAACTTCGCCTCCCACGGCGACGAACAGATGCAAGCCCACATGGCCGCGATCGACACGGTGCCACCCGAGGAGCCGGCTCGGACCCTGGTATGGCTCGCCACCGATCCCGAACCGGGCCGAGCCGGCGGACGCTACTTCCACCGCATGGCGGTGGAGGAACCCGCACCGCAGGCCTGCGACCCCGACGCCGCGGCGCGGCTGTGGACCGAGAGCGAGAAGCTGCTGGCCGAGGTCGGTTACTAGGCCGCGCTGCCCTGGCAACGAGGGATGGCCCGTTCCGTGGGATCATGAGGTCTGCCGAGAGCCGCGTGATACCAGGAGTCCAGTGCCGAGTTTTGCCGACCAGACCTTTACTGATCCGTCCCGGATCAGGAATTTCTGCATCATCGCTCATATCGACCACGGCAAGTCCACGCTGGCCGACCGGATGCTGCAGCTCACCGGTGTGGTCGAGGAGCGGCAGATGCGCGCTCAGTACCTCGACCGGATGGACATCGAGCGTGAGCGCGGCATCACCATCAAGGCCCAGAATGTGCGCCTGCCCTGGACGCCGCGGATCGGTGATGCGGCCGGCGAGGAAATCGTCCTGCACCTGATCGACACGCCCGGCCACGTCGACTTCACCTACGAGGTGTCGCGTGCGCTCGAGGCCTGCGAGGGTGCCGTGCTGCTCGTCGATGCGGCGCAGGGCATCGAGGCGCAGACGTTGGCAAACCTCTATCTCGCGCTCGACAAGGATCTGACGATCATCCCGGTGCTGAACAAGATCGATCTGCCTGCGGCCGATCCGGACCGCTACGCCGCGGAGATCGCACACATCATCGGCTGCGAACCCGCCGACGTGCTCCGCGTCTCGGGCAAGACCGGTGTGGGTGTGCCGGAACTGCTCGACGAGGTGGTCCGCCTCGTACCGCCGCCGCAGGGCGTCGCCGACGGACCGGCGCGCGCGATGATCTTCGACTCGGTGTACGACACGTACCGCGGTGTGGTCACCTACGTGCGAGTGGTGGACGGCCGGATCGTGCCCCGCGAGAAGATTCAGATGATGTCCACCGGGGCCACGCACGAACTGCTCGAGGTCGGCATCGTCTCGCCGGAGCCGAAACCCACGCAGGGCCTCGGGGTCGGCGAGGTGGGCTACCTCATCACCGGTGTGAAGGACGTGCGCCAGTCGAAGGTCGGTGACACCGTCACCAGTGCCCGCAATGGTGCGGTGGAACCGCTGACCGGCTACCGCGAACCGCGCCCGATGGTCTACTCCGGCCTCTATCCGGTGGACGGCTCGGATTACCCGAACTTGCGCGATGCACTGGACAAGCTGCAACTCAACGATGCCGCGTTGACCTATGAGCCGGAGACCTCCGTCGCACTAGGTTTCGGATTCCGCTGTGGGTTCCTCGGTCTCCTGCACATGGAGATCACCAGGGAGCGCCTGCAGCGCGAGTTCGACCTCGATCTCATCTCGACCGCGCCGAACGTGGTTTACCGGGTGGAGATGGAGGACGGCGCCGGGCATGTCGTCACCAACCCGTCGTACTGGCCGGAAGGCAAGATCCGCAACATTTTCGAGCCGGTTGTGAAGTGCACCATCATCTCGCCGAGTGAGTTCATCGGCGCGATCATGGAGCTGTGCCAGTCCCGGCGCGGCGAACTCGGCGGCATGGACTACCTGTCCGAAACCCGGGTGGAACTGCGCTACAGCCTGCCGATGGCCGAGATCATCTTCGACTTCTTCGACATCCTGAAATCGCGGACCCGTGGCTACGCGAGCCTCGATTACGAGGAGTCCGGCGAGCAGGAGTCGGCGCTGGTGAAGGTGGACATCCTGCTGCAGGGCGAGGCGGTGGACGCGTTCAGCGCGATCGTGCACAAGGACGCCGCATTCGCCTACGGCAACAAGATGACCACCAAGCTGCGCGAGCTCATCCCGCGCCAGCAGTTCGAGGTGCCGATCCAGGCCGCGATCGGCGCAAAGATCATTGCGCGCGAGAACATTCGCGCCATCCGCAAGGACGTGCTCGCCAAGTGCTACGGCGGTGACATCAGCCGAAAGCGCAAGCTGCTCGAGAAGCAGAAGGAAGGCAAGAAGCGGATGAAGACGATCGGCCGTGTCGAGGTTCCGCAGGAAGCCTTCGTCGCCGCTCTGTCGTCCGACGCCGCGTCCGACAAGCCGAAGAAGTAGTTGGCGCACTCAGTCCCGCGGTGATCACGAACGTGTGGCCCCTGCATCCGCCGTGATCACGAGCAAATTGCCCCGATTAGCGCCGTTTCGGAGGCCATTTGTTCGTTGTCGCGAGCCCGAACAAATGGCCCCTTCACTGCAGCGGCAGCGGCCATGCGCTCGCGATCACCGAGCGCCGATGGTCATAGAGTCGTGATCACGGCGAATGAAGGGGAGTGGGACGCATGCTCGACACCTGGTTGACCCGTGAGCTCGGATTGCGACTGCCGATCATCGGTGCACCGATGGGCGGCCGGGCCGGCGGAGTGCTCGCCGGTGCGGTGTCCGCGGCGGGCGGCCTGGGCATGCTCGGCGCCGCGGGCTACACGTCACCCGAGTGGATCGCCGCCGAGTCCGCGATCGCGCGTGAGGCCGGTGGTGGACTCTTCGGCATCGGTCTGCAGACGTGGTCGCTCGCCGACAATCCGGCGATGGTGGATGCCGCGATCGAGGCGCGCCCGACGGTGATCGCGCTGTCGTTCGGTGACCCCGACGGTTATGCGCAGCGCATCAAGGAAGCAGGCATTCCGACACTGTCGCAGATTAATTCGGTGCAGGACCTGCGCCTGGCCGAACGGGCCGGGATCGACGTCATCGTCGCGCAGGGCACCGAAGCGGGTGGGCACACCGGGCGGGTCGCCACGCTGCCGCTGCTGCAGGAAATCCTCGACGCGACCGATCGGCCGGTGCTCGCCGCAGGTGGCATTGCGACCGGCCGTGGTCTCGCTGCCGTACTCGCGGCAGGCGCGCAGGGCGCACTGATCGGCACCGCGCTGCTCGCGAGTCCCGAGGCTGTCGGCCCGGCCTACGCGGTGCCCAGGCTGCTCGCCGCGGGCAGCACAGACACGGTCTACACGCCCGTGTTCGATCAGGCGCGCCACCAGCCGTGGCCGCAGCGCTGGTACGGCCGCGCGCTGACCAACGAGTTCACCGAGAAGTTCCACGACGCCGGCGGGGACGAGGGCGCGATCGCCGCCGCCTACGACGGCGCGGACCCGGATATCGGCGTGGTCTACGCGGGACAGGCCGCCGGACTCGTCAACGCTGAGCGCCCGGCGGGGGACATCGTCGCCGAGATTGCCGCTCGCGCAGAGGAATTGCTGCGTCGCTACGGCTGATCGGCGCGGGCCGCTGCGCGCTGAGCCCTAGCTCGGGTTGTGCGCCGGCTGGAACTGCCCGGTGCGCGCCGACTCCTCCGCCCGAATCACGTGCATGACGGCGTTGATCTGGGCCAGGTGGGTGAACGCCTGCGGGAAGTTGCCCAGGTGACGTCCCGACCGGGTGTCGATCTCCTCGGCGTAGAGCTTGAGCGGGCTGGCGAAACCGAGCAGCCGCTCGCACAGGTGCCGCGCGCGTTGCAACTCGCCGATCTCGACCAGCGCCGAGACCAGCCAGAACGAACAGATCGTGAACGTGCCCTCTTCGCCGGACAGGCCGTCGTCGGTGGTCTCGACGCGGTAGCGCAGCACCAGGCCGTCCTCGGTCAGCTCGTCCGCGATCGCAAGCACGGTCGCCCGCACCCGATGGTCGTCGGCGGGTAGGAACCGCAACAACGGCACGAGCAGCAGCGACGCGTCGAGGGTGTCGCCGTTGTAGGTCTGAGTGAACACCCCGCGTGCGTCGACGCCGTGGGCGAGGATGTCCTCCTTGATCTCGTCGGCGATCCCCTGCCAGGTCTGCGCATAGCTCGTAGCACCGTGCAACACAGCGAGTTTCGCGCCGCGGTCGAGTGCCACCCAGCACATCACCTTCGAGGAGGTGAAATGCTGCGGCTCCCCGCGTACCTCCCAGATGCCGCGGTCCGGCTTGCGCCAGTGCTTGACCGCTTCCTCTACCTGGCGTTTCAGTAAGGGCCACAATGACTCCGGCACCTGCTCGCGTGAACGTACGTGCAGGTAAACCGAATCCAGCATGGTGCCCCAGATATCGTGCTGGGCTTGGTTGTACGCGCCATTTCCGATGCGCACCGGCCGCGCTCCGTCGTAGCCGGACAGATGGTCGAGCTCGGATTCCTCGAGGGTCAGTTCGCCACCGAGTCCGTAGAGCACCTGCAGCGGTACCGGCTTGCCGTCGCGCCGCGACACGTCGCTCATGAACGCGAAGAAGTCGTTTGCCTCGCGATCGAGTCCAAGCGTGTAGAGCCCCCACAGCGCGAACGTGGAATCACGCACCCACGCGTAGCGGTAGTCCCAGTTACGCTCGCCGCCAGGGGTTTCCGGCAGTGATGTCGTTGCTGCAGCCATCAGTGCGCCGGTTGGGGCGTAGGTGAGGCCCTTGAGGGTGAGTGCGCTGCGTTGCAGGTAGCCGCGCCATGGGTGGTCGGGGAACTTGCCGATGGTGATCCACTGTCGCCAACACTCGGCGGTCTGCCACATCTTCGCGGCGGCTTCGTCCCAGGTCCGCGGCGGCGGCAGTTCCGACCAGGACAGCGCGACATAGACCTTGTCGCCCTCGGTCATCCGGGTCCTGGCGCGCGCCTCGCGGCCTTCGAGTCCGAGCCGCAGATCGGTGGTGAGTCTGAGCGTGGGGCCGTAGCCGTCGGCGGGATCGCAGGTGGCGGTGGCCTGCTCGTACACCTTGCCGGTGTATTCCCACGTGGCCGGTGCGCGGTGGTAATCGAATGCCGGTTCACAGCTCATTTCGAGTTCGACGACACCGCTCACGCATTTCACCGTGCGCAGCAGAATGTGCTCGGCGTCCCAGTCCCACGGTGTGCGTCGATGTGTCTTGGACCGCTCTTCGTTGTTGTGCCACGACCCGAGCACCAGCGCATCGCGCACCACCAGCCAGCCGGTCTCGGTCTGCCAGGTGGTTTCGACGATCATCCCGCCGGGCAGGTATCGCCGTGCCGCCGGGACGTTCTGTCCGTACGGTCCGATCCGGAAATGGCCCGCGCTGCGGTCGAGCACGGCGCCGAACACGCTCGGCGAGTCGGGCCGTGGCACGCACATCCACTCGACCGACCCATTGCGGGCGATCAGGCAGTTCGTTTCGCAATCGGACAGGAAGGCGTAGTCGTCGATCGGCGGGAACGCGCTGTGCCGCGTCGTGTTGCCGGCAAACGACCCGGTCTGCGACGAGTCGAGTGTGGCGTCGGAGCCGTTGGCACTCGGGTTCGCAATATCTGCAGCCAGCGGTGGGGACACGATGACATCGTCGTCCGCGGGCAGAACCGTCTGATCGTCCAGGGGCGCCATATGAATCATGATCAGCCCGGCATTGCGTTCCGTCCACACGAGCGCGGGTGAGGGCAGCGACGGGAGATAGTCTGACGGCATGGGACGCATCGGCAGTTGGTGGGACGCCATCGAACTGTGGGTGGCGGGATTGCCGTTCGGTCCGCAGTTCGTCCTGCTGGTGCTCGTACTGTTGCCGTCGAGTTTCGTCATCGCCCGTGCGCTCGACGCGTTGCTCAACGCGGTTCTACGGCTGTTCGGACGGCAGTCCGAGGACGCTGCGACGCAGTCGGACGGGCCGCGCTGATGCCGCGCTCGCAAGTCACCATCGCCCTCGTTGTCCTGCTGATTCTCGTCGTCGTGGCATGGCTGCTCACCCGTTGACTATCGGTGTTTTCGGATGCGCGGTGGGAGTTCTGCCTGTGCTGACCTGCTCTGCTACAGTCTGGCGCGTGACTGCTACCGCCGTTTCACTGGTCCGCCACGAGTTGGCGTTGATCGGTGTCGGCACACTCGCGGTCGCCGACATCGCCTGTCGCTGATCGAACGCTCCGATGGCGCAGAGTTCGCGCCCCCGTCGTCCTGAACAGCCTGTTCCTCGGTCCAGCCCACGCCCGCTTCGTTCGCCGGCGTATCTCGCCGGTTTCCATTATCTCGATCAGAAGGGTCTTTACCCATGAAACGTGGTCTTCGTTCCGTCGCTGTCGCCTTCGCGGCCGTGAGTGCGCTCGCGCTCACTGCCTGCGGCGGCGGCTCGAGCGACGTCGCGGGCGGGTCCGACTCGGATTCGGGCAGTGGTGGCGGCACGCTCAACCTCTACGCCTATGCGGTTCCCAAGCCCGGATTCGACAAGGTGATCCCGGCGTTCAACGCCACGGAGGAGGGCAAGGGCGTCAGCTTCCAGCAGTCCTACGGCGCCTCGGGCGATCAGTCCCGCAAGGTGAAGGATGGCGCCGAGGCGGACGTGGTGAACTTCTCGGTCGAGCCCGACATCACCCGGCTCGTCGACGCGGGCCTCGTCGATCCGGACTGGAACACCGGTGCCGACAAGGGCATCCCGTTCGGCTCGGTGGTGACCGTCGTGGTGCGCAAGGGCAACCCGAAGAACATCAAGGACTGGGACGACCTGCTGCAGCCCGGACTCGAGGTCGTCACGCCGAATCCGTTCAGCTCCGGCTCGGCCAAGTGGAACCTGCTCGCACCGTATGCCGCCAAGAGTGACGGCGGTGCGAATCCGCAGGCCGGTCTCGACTACCTGAACCAGCTCGTGGGCGAGCACGTGAAGGTGCAGCCGAAGTCCGGTCGGGAGGCCACCGAAACGTTCCTGCAGGGCACCGGTGACGTGCTGCTCAGCTACGAGAACGAGGCGCTGTTCTCCGAGCGCAACGGTGACCCGGTCGAGCACGTCACGCCGCCGACCACCTTCAAGATCGAGAACCCCTTCGCGGTGATCAACAAGAGCAAGAACCTGGAGAAGGCCAACGCGTTCCGCGACTACCTCTACACCCCGGAAGCACAGAAGCTGTGGGCGGAGGCCGGCTTCCGGCCGGTCGATCCGGATGTCGCCGCCGAGTTCGCCGCGGACTTCCCGGCGCCGCAGAAGCTGTGGACGATCGACGACCTCGGTGGTTGGAAGAAGGTCGACGCCGAACTGTTCGCGAAGGACACTGGCTCGGTCGCGGTTATCTACGACAACGCGACGAAGTAGAACCAACAGGGGACTGATCGACCGTGACAACTACTCAACCGGCGGTCGCCGGGACCGGGGCGAATCTCCCCGTTCCCGGCGCCGCGCCGCAAACGCGGGGGCCCCGCCGGTTCCGATTCCAGGTGACCGGAACCGTCGGGCCGCTCGGCATCGGCGTCGCGATGCTGTGGCTGAGTGTGATCGTGCTGCTGCCGCTCGCGGCGCTCACGGTCGCCGCCTTCGAGGACGGCTGGGCGGGGTTCTGGGACGCCGTGACCGCCCCGGCGGCGCTGGCTTCCCTGCGGATCACCGTCGAGGTCTCCGTGGTTGTTGCGCTGGTCAACGTCGTGATGGGCACCCTGATCGCCTGGGTGCTCGTCCGCGACGATTTCCCTGGCAAGCGGATCGTCAACTCGATGATCGACCTGCCGTTCGCGCTGCCGACGATCGTGGCCAGCATCGTGTTGCTCTCGCTGTACGGCCCGGACAGCCCGTTGCATGTCCACCTCAATGCCACTCAGCCCGGTCTGGTGGTCGCGCTTGCGTTCGTGACGTTGCCGTTCGTCGTGCGCTCCGTGCAGCCGGTGCTGATCGAGGTCGACCGTGAGGTGGAGCAAGCCGCTGCCTCACTTGGTGCGGGTAACTGGACGACCTTTCGCCGAGTCGTCCTGCCCACTCTGGCGCCCGCAATCATCAGCGGCGCCGGGTTGGCCTTCGCGCGTGCAATCGGTGAGTACGGCTCGGTCGTGCTGATCGGCGGCAATATCCCGAAAGTCACCCAGATGTTGTCGCAGCACATCCAGCAGCAGATCGAGATCGACCGGCCGGTGAACGCCGCCGCGGAATCGGTGGCCTTGCTCGCGATCGCGTTCGTCACGCTGCTCGTGCTCCGACTGTTCGCCGAACGCACAATGCGTAAGGAGCAGCGGCAACGATGAATCTGTCCACGCCCTCCCGCCTCACGCTGCGCTTCGTCGCACTGAGTTATTTGGTCGTCCTACTCCTCGTCCCGGTCGTGCTGATTCTGTGGCGGACCTTCGAAAACGGGATAGGGATGTTCATCGACTCGATCAGCACGCCCGCCGCGATCGCGGCGCTGCAGCTTTCGCTGCTGATTGTCGCGATTGTCGTGCCGATCAACGTCGTGTTCGGCATCCTCACCGCGATCGCGCTGGTACGCGGCCGGTTCCCCGGGCGGTCTCTGATGCAGGGCATCGTCGACCTGCCGTTCGCCGTGTCGCCCATCGTCGTCGGTGTCTCGTTGATCCTGCTGTGGGGCTCGAGCGGCTGGTTCGGCGGTGTCGAAAACCTAGGGTTCAAGGTGATCTTCGGGCTGCCCGGCATGGTGCTCGCGACGATCTTCGTGACGCTTCCCTTCGTCGTCCGCGAGGTCGAGCCGGTGCTGCACGAGATCGGCGACGAGCAGGAACAGGCCGCGGCCACTCTCGGCGCGTCGAACTGGCAGACCTTCTGGCGCATCACACTGCCGGCGATCCGCTGGGGCCTCACCTACGGCATCGTCCTGACCGTCGCCCGTTCGCTCGGTGAGTTCGGCGCGGTCATCATGGTGTCGTCGGGATTCCCCGGGGTGTCTCAGACGTTGACCCTGTTGGTGCACTCCCGCTACATCGACGATCACAACACCTACGGCGCCTACTCGGCGGCCACACTGCTGATGTGCATTGCACTGCTGACACTGTTGGCGATGACGCTGCTCGACCGCAAGAGGGAGTCGAAATGATCACCGTGACCGGCGCGAACAAGCACTACGGTGACTTCGCCGCGCTCGATGACGTGACGCTGGAAATTCCGTCCGGCTCGCTCACCGCGCTGCTCGGTCCTTCGGGGTCGGGGAAGTCGACGCTACTGCGCTCGATTGCCGGGCTGGAGTCGCTGGACTCGGGCACCGTGATCATCGCGGGCAAGGATGTCACTCGGATAGCCCCGCAGAAGCGGGATATCGGGTTCGTCTTCCAGCACTATGCCGCCTTCAAGCACATGACGGTGCGTGACAACGTGGCGTTCGGCCTGAAGATCCGTAAGCGCCCCAAGGCCGAGATCGCCAAGCGGGTCGACGAGTTGCTCGGCATCGTCGGACTCGACGGCTTCCAGCACCGCTACCCGGCCCAGCTTTCGGGCGGTCAGCGGCAGCGCATGGCGCTCGCGCGTGCCCTCGCGGTGGATCCGCAGGTGCTGCTGCTGGACGAGCCGTTCGGTGCGCTCGACGCCAAGGTCCGCGCGGACCTGCGCAAGTGGCTCCGTCGGCTGCACGACGAGGTGCACGTCACCACGGTGCTCGTGACCCACGATCAGGAGGAGGCGCTCGACGTCGCCGATCGGATCGCGGTGCTCAACCGCGGCCGCATCGAGCAGGTCGGTCCGCCGGACGAGGTGTACGACACTCCGGCGAACGAGTTCGTCATGTCCTTCCTCGGCGAGGTCGCGAAGCTGAACGGTCAGCTGGTCCGGCCGCACGATATCCGCGTCGGCCGGACGCCCGACCTGGCCGTCGCTCGCGACGAGGGCACTGCGGAAACCGCCGGCGTGACTCGCGCGCAGGTCGAGCGCGTCGTGCGGCTCGGCTTCGAGGTCCGCGTCGATCTGCGCAACGCCGCCACCAATGACCAGTTCTCCGCCCAGATCACCCGCGGTGACGCGGCCGCACTGCATCTTGCCGAGGGCGAGACGGTGTACGCCCGGGCCACCAAGGTGCCCGATCTGCCGGAGCAGTCCGTGAGCGAGCCTGCGGCCGAGCCCGCCGTCGTGGGGTGACCGTGGCAGACGGCGACCGCCCGGCAAACATCCTGCTCGTGCACTGGCACGATCTCGGCAGGTACCTCGGTGCCTACGGTTACGAGTCGGTGTCGAGCCCACGGCTCGATGAGCTTGCATCCCAGGGGATTCTGTTCACCAAGGCGCATGCCACCGCGCCGCTGTGCTCCCCGTCGCGGGGGTCGTTGTTCACCGGTCGCTACCCGCAGAGCAACGGTCTGGTGGGTCTGGCCCATCACGGCTGGGAGTACCGCCCCGAGGTGCGTACGCTTCCTGCGATTCTTTCCGAAAACGGTTGGCATACAGCTCTTTTCGGGATGCAACACGAGACCTCGTTCCCGGCTCGGCTCGGCTTCGACGAGTACGACGTGTCGAACTCGTATTGCGAATACGTCGTCGAGCAAGCCGCCGAGTGGCTGCGGAAGCCGCACGACGAACCATTCCTGTTGACCGCAGGTTTCTTCGAAACCCATCGGCCGTACCCGCGCGACCGCTACGAACCCGCCGACCGCGTCGACCTGCCCGACTACCTGCCCGACACGGCGGAGGTGCGCGAAGACCTCGCCGAGTTCTACGGGTCGATCGCCGTCGCCGATGCGGCCGTCGGCGAGCTGCTCGACACACTCGCCGAAACGGGTCTGGACCGCTCTACCTGGGTGGTGTTCGTCACCGATCATGGCGCGGCATTCCCGCGCGCCAAGTCGACGCTCTACGACGCGGGCACGGGGATCGCGTTGATCGCGCGGCCGCCGACCTCGTCCGGTGTCGCGCCGTTCGTCTACGACGAACTCTTTTCCGGCGTCGACCTGGTGCCGACGCTGCTCGAACTGCTCGGGCTAAACGAGCCCGACGACATCGAGGGCTTCTCGCACGCCGCACAGCTGCTGCAGCACGGCGACGACGCTCTGCCGGTTCGGGAACAGGTGTTCACCAGCAAGACCTACCACGACTCGTTCGACCCGATCCGGGCCGTGCGGACCAAGGACTACAGCTATATCGAGAACTACGCGGCCCGGCCGCTGCTCGACCTGCCGTGGGACATCGCCGATAGTCCCTCCGGCCGCGCGGTGGCCCCTGACGTCACGGCTGCGCGGCCGCCGCGCGAGCTCTACGATCTGCGCACAGATCCGGGGGAGACCGACAATTTGCTGCTTCGGGAGGGGCACGAGAAGATCGCCGACGAACTCGCCCTTCTGCTGCACTCCTGGCGGGAGTACACCCGCGACGTCATCCCGTCGGTGTTCGTGGGGACCAGGATCTCGGAGCGGTACACCGATACCTACGTCAAGGTGCACGGTCTCGATCTCGCCTCCCGCAAGGCGCGCAGTCGCGAACGGGGCATCGAGGACTCCGCAAGCACGTAATCGGTTGGCGCACAATAGTTTTAATCAATAAGATTTCGATCACCCGGGTGCGCGATTCCGATCGGCCGCGTCTATCATCCTTCCATGGCGGATCACCCCGGGAAATACCTGGTTCTCGCATCGCAGCGGAGCGGGAGCACACTTCTGGTCGAGTCGTTGCGCGCAACGGGCGTTGCCGGGGAGCCCGAAGAGTTCTTTCAATATCTGCCCGAGACGAGTCGCGCTCCCCAGCCGCGGCAGTGGTTCGCCGACGTCACCGATCCCACCGTGCTCGAATTGCTGGCACCGCTCGAACCGGGGACACCCGACACCGAATCGAGCGTGGCCTGGCGTGAGCGCATCCTCGACTTGGGGCGGAGTCCGAACGGGGTGTGGGGCGGCAAGCTCATGTGGAACCAGACCCCGCTACTGATCGACCGCGCGGCCGGACTGCCCGACCGCACCGGTACCGACCTGCGCTCGGCGATCCGCGACGTGCTCGGCGACGACGTGTTGTTCCTGCACGTCAGTCGACCGGATGTGGTGCATCAGGCGGTGTCGTTCTGGCGCGCCGTGCAGACGCAGATTTGGCGCGCGCCGAAGGAGCGGACCGCCGGCGTGCAGGCGAGTTACCACGCGGGCGGCATTGCGCATCTGGTCGCCATTCTGCGCGAGCAGGAGCGTGGCTGGCAGCAGTGGTTCGCCGCCGAAGACATCGCTCCGGTCGTGGTGGACTACCGGGACCTGGCCTCGGATACCACCTCGGTGGTCGCCAAGGTGCTTGCGGCGCTGGGGCTCGACCCGTCGCTGGCACCACCCCCGGCCCTGGAACGTCAGGCCGACGTGCGGTCGAATTCGTGGGTCGAGAAATATCTGGGTGAAGCCGAACGGGACGGACTGCCGACATGACCGCAGTGGAGACGATCGACGCGCGCAGAGTCGACGAATTGCGCCTGCTCGAGGCCGAATCGGTGCACATCATTCGCGAGGTGGTGGCCGAACTCGAGCGACCCGTGCTGCTGTTCTCCGCGGGCAAGGACTCGATCGTGCTGCTGCGCCTCGCGGAGAAGGCGTTCCGGCCCGCGCCGGTCCCGTTCCCGGTGCTGCACGTCGACACCGGACACAACTTTCCCGAGGTGATCGAGTTCCGGGATCGGCGGCTCGCCGCGGGCGGACATCGGTTGATCGTTGCGTCCGTGCAGGATTCGATCGACTCGGGTCGGGTACGGGAAGACGGCGCGGCGGGGGGATCGCGCAATCGTCTGCAGACCCGCACGCTGCTCGATGCGCTGGAGGCGGGCCGGTTCGATGCCGCCTTCGGCGGTGCCCGCCGCGACGAGGAGCGCGCTCGTGCGAAGGAGCGCGTGCTCAGCTTCCGCGACGAGTTCGGCCAGTGGGATCCGCGCGCGCAACGCCCGGAACCGTGGTCGTTGTACAACGGTCGTATCCGGCGCGGTGAGCAGGTCCGGGTCTTCCCGCTCAGCAACTGGACCGAGCTCGACATCTGGCGCTATATCGAACTCGAACGACTCGAACTGCCCTCGATCTACTTCGCGCACGAGCGCGAGGTGTTCGAGCGGGACGGGATCCTGCTTGCCACATCGGAATTCACCGATCCCGGGGCGACGGAGGTTCGTTCGGAGTGGGTGCGTTATCGAACCGTCGGCGACTTGACCATTACGGGCGCAGTGCGCTCGCGCGCGACGGAAATCGCTTCGGTTATAGCCGAAATCTCGGCTGCGACGGTCTCCGAACGCGGTGAGACGCGGGCCGATGACCGCACGTCCGCGGCGGCCATGGAAGACCGCAAACGGGAGGGATACTTCTGATGTCCGCACCACTCGAGCAGGGCGTCGATGCCGTCGACAATGGCGAGAGCGCATTGCAGTCGGTCGATCGTGACGCGGACCCCGCGGCTCCGCGGCAGCTGCTCCGGCTCGCCACGGCGGGATCGGTCGACGACGGCAAAAGCACGCTGATCGGTCGGCTGATGCACGACACCGACAGCCTCCCGGTGGATCACCTGGAGTCGGTGACCGGCGAGGACGGCGTCCCGGATCTGGCCGCTCTCTCCGATGGGCTGCGCGCCGAGCGGGAGCAGGGCATCACCATCGATGTCGCGTACCGGTTCTTCTCGACCGCCAACCGCAGCTACATCCTCGCCGACACCCCCGGGCACGAGCGCTACACCCGCAACATGTTCACCGGGGCATCCAACGCGCACGTCGCGATCCTGCTCGTCGACGCGCGCACCGGTGTGCTGCGTCAGACCAGGCGGCATGCGCGGATCGCGTCGTTGCTCGGGGTGACGCACCTTGTTGCGGCAGTGAACAAGATCGACCTGGTCGACTTCGACGAGGGCCGTTTCCGCGAGGTCGAAGCCGACTTGCAAACGCTGGTCCGCCGGCTCGGCGGGGCCGATCTGGTGGTCGTTCCGATTGCGGCCAAGCACGGTGACAACGTGGTGCACCGCTCGGCGCGCACGCCCTGGTATACGGGTCCCGCGTTGCTCGAACATCTGGAATCGATCGATCTCGTTGCGCCGCACGCGCAGGCCCGCGAGCTGCGGTTGCCGGTGCAGTACGTGTCGCGCCCGGACGGCCCCGCGGGCCGGCGCAGCTACACCGGCCGGCTCTCGGCGGGCACACTCGAAGTCGGCGACCCGGTTGTCGTGTTTCCGTCGGGATCGCGCAGCACGGTTATCGCCGTCGACGCGCTCGACGACGCGCGGACGGTTGCCGTTGCACCGCTGTCTGTCGCGGTGCAACTCGCCGACGACATCGACGTGGGCCGCGGTGACGTGTTGGTCAGCGGTGTCGAGGACGCGCACCTCCCCGTGGCAGCGCGCGAGCTGGAGGCCACCGTGTGCTGGTTCGGTGACCAGCCGCTGCGCGCAGGCGATCGCCTTGCGCTCAAGCACACCACGCGGACGGTGCGCGCCACGGTGCAGGCGTTGCACTCCCGGCTCGACCCCGAGACCCTCGACGAGGAGTCCTCGCCGGTGCAGTTGTCGCTCAACGACATCGGAACGGCCACGTTGCGGACGAGTTCGGTGGTCGTCGCGGACGACTATGCGAGTAATCGGGATGCCGGCGCATTCATCCTGATCGACGAGGGATCAAACGATACCGTCGGTGCCGGAATCATTCTGGAGCCACGCGAGGTCAAACCCGGTGCGCAGCAACGCACCGATGTGAAGTGGCACCCCTCGTCGCTGGACCGCACACATCGGTGGCACGCGACCGGGCAAAGCGGCGCCACTGTCTGGTTCACCGGACTGCCCGCATCCGGAAAGTCCACCGTCGCCGTCGCTTTGGAGCGCTCGCTGGTCGAATCGGGCCGAGTCGCCTATCTGCTCGACGGCGACAATGTCCGGCACGGCCTGTCCGACGACCTCGGCTTCTCGCCCGGCGATCGAGCGGAGAACATCCGTCGCGTCGGACATTTGACCCGGTTGTTCGCGGACGCGGGCGCGGTCGCGCTCGCGTCGCTGGTGTCACCGCTCGAGTCCGATCGGGCGATCGCCCGCGAGCTCAATCATGCCGCGAAGTTGCCCTTCATCGAGGTGCATGTCGCGACGCCGCTCGCCGAGTGCGAACGCCGCGACCCGAAGGGTCTCTATGCCCGCGCTCGCGCGGGAGAACTGAAGGGGCTCACCGGAATCGATGCACCGTACGAAGCGCCCACCGCTCCGGACCTCGTCATCGACACCACCGGCGCCGAGATCGACGACCTCGTCGCCCAGGTGCTCGCGGTGCTCGTCGACCGGGGGATCGTCGGCGACTGATCGGCGCCCGATCGGGATCGGGCGGCTACTCGCCGTCCGCCCGATCGCCGTCCCGGCAGATCAGCACCGGGCAGCGGGAATGATGCATGAGGTTCTGCGTGGTCGAGCCGAGTAGCGCGCCCATGATCGGGGTACGACCGTGGCTGCCGACGACAACGAGTTGCGCCTGCGTGGAGTGACGTAGCAACGCACCGCGCGCGCTGCCGCGTTCGATGAAGCGCTCGACATCCACGTCGGGAAACTTCTCACCCCAGCCGGCCAGCGCCTCCGACATCACCGCGGTCTCGCGCTGCTCGTGCGACGACCAGTTCACGAAGCGCCGTGACTCCGCGTATCCGAGCCCGGACTGTTCGGACCAGGCGTGCACGGCGATCACCGGGACGCGGAAGAACGATGCGAACTCGAATGCGTGGGCAACCGCGACGTCGCTGAGTGAACTGCCGTCGACGCCCACAACCACCGGCAGTCCCGTGGTGATCTCCCCGTCCGGATTCTCGCGCCACACCACGACCGGGCACCGCGCGTGGTTGGCCACCCGCACCACGTCGGAGCCGACGAACATGGCACGCATTTCGCTGGTCCCCGCGCTTCCCAGCACGAGCATGCGGGCGCCTTCGGAGATGGTGACCAGCGCGGGCGCGGTCTGCCCGTATTCGAGCCGGCATTCGGTGACGACGCCCGGCGCCGCGGCTCGGGCGACGGCCTCGGCAGCCGCCAACAGCTGCTCGCCCTCGGCGAGTTCGTGCTGCAGTTCCTCGTCCTTCTGCTCGCGCTCCGGGTGCTTCGGCTTCGGTACCAGGTGCGTGAGGTACAGCGGTTCCCCGAATTGCAGAGCCACCGACGCGGCCCAGCGGGCCGCGTCGAGCGCAGTGTCGGATCCGTCGATTCCGGCCACGATGCCGCGCCGGATTTCAGCAGCGCACATTGATGTCCTCCTCGCTCACGTTCCAGTCTGTGCTCTCCGGCACGGACTTCGCCAGCAGTTGGCGAGGAATTACCGACCTGTGACCGGTCAGGCGACGCGGCGGGCGAATACCGAATCGGTCAGTGCGCTGCGATAACGGTGATCGATCACCGTGGCGAGATCGGCATGGGCGGTGAGGGTCGCCGCCAATCGGACGTCCGGTTCCAGGAGCTGTGCGGTCAGGTGCACGCGATCCAACAGCACCCCGGGCGCCAGCATCCACGGCACAACGACCAGGGAACGGGCACCCGCCGCGCGAAGATCACGCAGCGCGTCGCTCACGGTGGGGGAGGCAGCGGTGGCGAAGCAGGTGCGGGCATGTCGCCAGGCCGTGCCGTGCAGGACCCGGCCGGGGATGGTCCGCGTCGCCGCATTGGCCTCCGGTCGGCGCGAACCCACCGCGCACAGCGCGACGCCCACGTCCGGATCGGCGAGTGACACCCCGGCGGCGGCAATCGCTCGGCGCGCCCCGGCGATCAGTTCGTCGTCCGCTCCGAGTATGTCGGCAGTGACCACGTCGAGGAACGGGTGGCGCACCTGCGCCTCGGCGATGATCGCAGGCAGATCGACTCGGGCATGGAACGCGCTGCCCAGCAGCAGCGGCACCACCACGACACGGCCGTAGCCGACTGTTTCCCCGGTCGCTCCGCGGGCTGCGCTCCTGCCGGCGACGGCGTCGATGGCCTGCCCGACCGACGGCGCATTCAGATCCAGGAACGCCAGCCGCACATCCCGCTCGGGATGACGTGCCCGCAACCGGCCCAGCGCTGCCGCGATCGCGCGTGCGGAACGCGGATCACGGCTGCCGTGCGCGACGGCGATCAACGGGACGGACACGATCAGACCTTCTCGCCGACCTCGACCGCGCTGAGCACGTCGCCGACCAGACCGGCCGCCAACGTGTTGCCGCCGGCGGGATCGATCAGCAGGAAGCTGCCGGTGTGCCGGTTCACCGCGTAGTCGTCGGCTGCGATGGGCTCCGCGACGCGGACGGTGATACGTCCGATGTCGTTGAGCTCCAACGACTCCGGCGACGCATCCGAAGCGAGCCGCTGCTCGTCGAACCGATCGACGAGCGCGCCGACGATGGCCTGGGTGGTGCGGGTGCCGTGCTTGAGCAGGAGCCGAGCACCGGGGCGGAGCGGCTTCTCGGCGAGCCAGCACACCGTCGCGTCGAATTCCGCGATCGGCTCGGGGGCATCGTCGGGGGCTGCGATCGTGTCACCGCGGGAGATGTCCACGTCGTCGGCGAGCACCAGCGTGACGCTGCGCCCGACCTGCGCGGTCTCGAGTTCGCCATCCGCGGTGTCGATCCGCTCGACGATGGTGCGCACGCCCGACGGCAGCACGACGACCTCGTCCCCCTGCGAAACCGACCCGGCCGCAACCTGACCGGCGTAGCCGCGGTAGTCGGGGTGCTCGGCGGTGCGCGGGCGGATCACGTACTGCACGGGGAAGCGCAGTCCGATCGAATGACGGCCGGCGCTGTCGGCGTCGACGGGCACCGACTCGAGATGCTCGATCAGACTCGGACCGTCGTAGTACGGCGTGTTGTCCGAACGGCTGGCCACGTTGTCGCCGAACTTCGCCGAGACCGGGATCTCGAGCACGTCGTCCTCGGACCAGCCGAGGGTGCGGGTGAGCTCGCCGAACTCCGCCGAGATCTCGGCGAACACCTCGGCGGGGTTGTCGATCAGGTCGACTTTGTTCACCGCGAGTACCAGTTTCGGCACACCGAGCAGCGCGAGCACCGCCGCGTGGCGACGGGTCTGCTCGATGACACCCTTGCGGGCATCGACGAGCAGGATCACCAGCTGCGCGGTGGACGCACCGGACACCGTGTTGCGGGTGTACTGCACGTGCCCCGGCGTGTCGGCGAGCACGAACGAGCGCTTCGGCGTCGCGAAGTAGCGGTAGGCCACGTCGATGGTGATGCCTTGCTCGCGTTCGGCTCGCAAACCGTCCACCAGCAGTGACAGGTCGGGTGTCGCCAGGCCCTTGTCGACCGAGGCGCGCGTGACCGCATCGATCTGGTCGGCCAGTACCGACTTGGTGTCGTAGAGCAGGCGGCCCACCAGCGTGGATTTGCCGTCGTCGACACTGCCGGCCGTGGCCAGCCGCAGAAGCTGCGTGTCGCTGTGCAGGCTCGGCTCGATTGCTTCACTCATGATCAGAAATAGCCCTCACGCTTACGGTCTTCCATTGCCGCCTCGGACACCCGGTCGTCGCCGCGGGTGGCGCCGCGCTCGGTGAGCCGGGAGGCCGCGACCTCGGCGAGGATCGCTTGGTTGTCGGCGGCATCGGAAAGGATTGCGCCGGTCGTGGATCCGTCGCCGACGGTCCGGTAGCGCACCGAACGGACCTCCAGTGCCTCGTTCTCGGCGGGTCCGCCCCACGAGCCCGGCGTCATCCACATCCCGTCGCGCTGGTACACCGGCCGCTGGTGTGCGTAGTAGATGTTGGCCAGGTCGACGTCCTCGCGAGCGATGTAGCGCCAGATATCGAGTTCGGTCCAGTTGCTCAACGGGAACACCCGCACATGCTCGCCGGGAGCGTGCTTGCCGTTGTAGAGGTTCCACAGCTCCGGGCGCTGCCGCTTCGGGTCCCACTGCCCGAAGGCGTTGCGCAGCGAGAAGATTCGTTCCTTCGCGCGCGACCGCTCCTCGTCGCGGCGCCCGCCGCCGAATACGGCGTCGAAGCGGTGCTCGGCGATGGCGTCGAGCAGGGGCACGGTCTGCAGCGGGTTGCGAATCCCGTCCGTGCGCTCGGTGAGTCGTCCGTCGGCGAGGTAGTCCTCGACGTTGGCCACGTGCAGGCGCAGGCCGTACCGCTCCACGATGCGGTCGCGGAACTCGAGCACCTCGGGCAGGTTGTGTCCGGTGTCGACGTGCAGCAGCGCGAACGGCAGGGGTGCCGGCCAGAACGCCTTCAGCGCGAGGTGCAGCAGGACGGTCGAGTCCTTGCCACCGGAGAACAGGATGACCGGGCGCTCGAACTCGCCGGCGACCTCACGGAAGATGTGGATGGCCTCGGATTCCAACGCGGCGAGCGTGTCGAATTCCGTTCGTGCCCGGGTGATCTGAGCGGTCATGACGAGTGCAACCCACATTCGGTCTTGGCGAACCCGGCCCAGCGGCCGCTTCGCGGATCGGTTCCCGGCTCCGGCTTCCTGGTGCACGGAGCGCAGCCGATGGAGGGGTAGCCCTCCTCGACGAGCGGATTCACCAGGACACCGTGCTTGTTGATGAAGTCCTGCATGTCGTCGTCGGACCACGCGGCGATCGGGTTGATCTTCACCAGACCGAACGCGTCGTCGTAGGAGACCAGCGGCGCGTTGGCGCGGGTGGGGGACTCCACGCGCCGAATACCGGTGACCCAGGCGCGGTAGTTGCTCAGCGTGTTCTGCAGCGGCACCACCTTGCGCAACCGGCAGCATTCGCCGGGATCGCTGGCGAACAGGTTCTTGCCGACGAGGCGGTTCTGCTCCTCGACGGACTGTTCGGGAGTCGCGTTCACGATGTTGACGCCGTACACCGCCTCTACCGCGTCACGGGTGCCGATGGTTTCCGCGAAGTGGTAACCGGTGTCGAGGAACAGCACGTCCACGCCCGGGCGGATCTCAGCGGCGAGGTGCACCAGAACCGCGTCCTGCATGTTCGAGGCAACGATGTAACCGTCGCGTCCCTCCGCATCCGCATGGCGGGGACCGAACGTCTCGTCGGTCCAGCGCAGGAGTTCCTCGGCGCTCGCACCGACCAGATCCGCCGCGCCGCGCTCCGCAATGGTGCGCAGCGCCGCCGTGTCACGGGTGGAGATGACGCTCATCGCAAGTCCGCCTCTTCCGCCCGGACCGCCCACTGGGCGAACCGCTCATTCTCGTTGCGGTGCTTCATGAAGTTGCGCACCACGCGCTCGATGTAGTCACCGAGCTCCTCGGAGGTCACCTTGTGCTGGCGCAGCTTGCGGCCGAAACCGCTGTCGAGGCCGAGGCTGCCGCCGAGGTGGACCTGGAAGCCCTCCACCTGGTTGCCTTCGCCGTCGTCGACGAGCTGGCCCTTGAAGCCGATGTCGGCGATCTGGGACCGGCCGCACGAGTTGGGGCAGCCGTTGATGTTGATCGTGATCGGCACGTCGAGCTCGGCGTTGATATCGGCGAGGCGCTGCTCGAGCTCGGGGGCGAGCACCTGCGAGCGCTTGCGCGTCTCAACGAAGGACAGCTTGCAGAACTCGATACCGCTGCACGCCAGCAGGTTTCGGCGCCAATGCGACGGACGGGCCTGAAGGCCGAGTGGTTCGAGTTCGGCAATGAGCTGCTCGACCTTGTCGTCGGCGACATCGAGCACGATGAGCTTCTGGTACGGGGTGAACCGGATCCGGTCCGCGCCGATCCGCTCGACCGCGTCGGCCACCTGGGTGAGCTTGCTGCCGGAGACCCGGCCGGCGATGGGGGAGAAGCCGACCGCGTTCAGCCCATTTTGCAGCTTCTGTACGCCCACGTGGTCGATCGGGCGGCTCGGCTGCTCGGGTGCGGGACCGTCGATCAGCTTGCGCTTCAGATACTCGTCCTCGAGTACCTGGCGGAACTTCTCGATGCCCCAGTCCTTCACGAGGAACTTCAGGCGGGCCTTGGTGCGCAGCCGGCGGTAGCCGTAGTCGCGGAACAGCGAGACGACCGCTTCCCATACGTCGGGAACCTCGTCCAGCGGCACCCAGGCGCCGACGCGCTGGGCCAGCATCGGGTTGGTCGACAGGCCACCGCCGACCCATAGGTCGAGACCGGGGCCGTGCTCGGGGTGCTCTACGCCGACGAAGGCAACGTCGTTGATCTCGTGCACCACGTCCTGCTGGCCCGAGATCGCGGTCTTGAACTTGCGGGGGAGGTTCGAGTACTCCTTCTTGCCGATGTAGCGGCGCACGATCTCGTCGATCGCAGGAGTGGTGTCGATGATCTCGTCGAGCGACTCACCCGCGAGCGGGGAACCGAGCACGACGCGCGGGCAGTCGCCGCATGCCTCGGTGGTCTGCAGACCGACGGCTTCGAGTCGCTTCCAGATCTCCGGGACATTCTCGATCTCGATCCAGTGATACTGGACGTTCTCCCGGTCGGACAGGTCGGCGGTGTCACGGGCGAACTCGGTGGAGATCTGGCCGAGCGTGCGCAGCTGCTCGACGTTCAGGGCACCACCGTCGCAGCGCACCCGCATCATGAAGTACTCGGCCTCGAGCAGGTCGATGTTCTCGTCGCCGGTGAAGGTGCCGTCGTAGCCCTGCTCGCGCTGGGTGTAGAGGCCCCACCAGCGCATCCGGCCGCGCAGATCGCCCTTGTCGATGCTGTCGAAACCGTTCTTTGCGTAGATGTTCTCGATCCGTGCGCGAACGTTGAGCGGGTTGTCGTCCTTCTTGGCCTGCTCGTTTGCGTTGAGCGGTTCGCGGTAACCGAGGGCCCACTGTCCCTCGGCCCGGCGACGAGTGGGCTTCGCTGTGCGCTGGCGAGCCGCAGGCTGGCGCGCGGCCGTCGGGTCGGTGCGCTGACGCGCTGCGGGCTCACCCGTGGCTGTGCCGGCGTCGGTGCTCGACGTCATTGGATTGCTCCTGAACTAGTGGTGTCACGGCACGGCGAAGCGCAGGGCTGGTGCGCTCGTCGGTAACCGTGGCCGGGCGGAAGGGCCCGAGAAATCTTTGAGAGGCTGGGTCTACCGGGAACAGTCGGGCAGACAACAACAGCTACAGACACGCTTCAGGTCGACATGGCGGCGTGCCACAAGTCGAACTCCAGCACCACAGGTGCGGGCGTCGTGTCGGGTCATGGGGGCCATTCTGCCACGGGAAATGCCTCGTGCCGACCCCAGCCGGGTATTTCCCCCGATTTCTCGGGAAATATGCTGGTCGCTTCGGCGTAATGATTCCGGCAACGACTGGTGTGGGGCGCCCCGCGAAGCGCGGGACAATGAATCGGTGAACAGTCTCCCGACCGTGGCGCCGAGCGCGTCGTTCGAGCTGTCCGACGTGGCGCTGGACGGCGTCGGTCGGCGGCCGTTCGGTATCTACGTGCATGTGCCGTTCTGTGCGACGCGGTGCGGTTACTGCGACTTCAATACCTACACCGCGGGGGAGCTCGGCAGCTCGGCGTCGCCGCAGTCCTGGCTCGAGGGCTTACGTACCGAACTCGACCTCGCCGCCGATGTGCTGGCTCGCAGTCCGGGTGGTGTCCCGCGCACGCAGACCGTGTTCGTCGGCGGTGGTACGCCGTCGCTGCTCGGTGGCGACGGGCTCGCCGCGGTACTCGACGCGGTGCGGGCGAGCTTCGGACTGGCGGACGACGCGGAGGTCACCACAGAGTCGAACCCGGAGTCGACCGGGCCGGAGTTCTTCGAGCACATCCGCGCAGCGGGGTATACCCGGATATCACTCGGAATGCAGTCCGCCGCACCGCATGTGCTCGCGATGCTCGATCGCGTGCACACGCCGGGTCGGCCGGTCGCCGCGGCGCGCGAGGCGCGGGCAGCGGGCTTCGATCACGTCAACCTCGACCTGATCTACGGCACTCCGGGCGAGCGCGCCATCGACCTGGCACGGTCGCTGGACGCGGTGCTCGAGGCCGGGGTCGACCACGTCTCCGCGTACGCCCTGATCGTCGAGGACGGCACCGCGCTGTCGCGGCGGATCCGGCGTGGCGAGGTGGCCGCGCCCGACGACGACGTGCTCGCGGCGCGCTACGAGCAGGTCGATGCCCGGCTGACCGCGGCGGGCCTGCACTGGTACGAGGTGTCGAACTGGGCGGCAGACGCGGGGGATTCAGGCTGGGCGAGCGGAGCGGCGGATTCACGCTGCCGGCACAACCTGGGTTACTGGGATGGCGGGGATTGGTGGGGTGCGGGCCCCGGCGCGCACAGCCATGTGGGCGGGGTGCGGTGGTGGAACGTCAAGCACCCGGCTCGATACGCGCAGACCCTCTCGGCGGGCGTGTTGCCGGTACAGGACAGCGAGACGTTGACGTCGGACGAGACGCATACCGAAGAAGTGATGTTGACCACACGGTTGCGGACCGGATTGCCGGCCGGTGTGCTCGATCCGAGCGAGCGAACCGCCGCGGACGCACTCGTCGCCGACGGTCTGCTCGTGCACGAGCGCGAGCGGTTCGTGCTGACCGATCGCGGCCGACTGCTCGCCGACGCGGTGGTCCGGACCGTGCTCAGCTGAACCGTTCGGTTCGAGTGCTCAGCCGACCTGCGACGTGTCGCCCGGATCGACATCGTCGACGCCGAATTCGAGGACCCGCGCATGCAGGACCGTCCGGTTGCGCAACGCCGCCCGCACAGCCCGGTGCAGGCCGTCCTCCAGGTAGATCACGCCGTGCCAGCGCACCGCATGCGGAAAGAGGTCGCCATAGAAGGTGGAGTCCTCGGACAGCAGTCGATCGAGCGCGAGCACGGTCGTGGTGGTGACGATCTCGTCGAGGCGAACCTGCCGCGGCGGGATTCGCGACCAATCGCGTAGCGAGAGCCCATGGTCGGGATACGGCTTGCCCTCCCGCACGCCTCGAAAAATCATCGTCACCGCCGGCATCGTTTTGGTGGGTCGGACATCCGCTGGGGCGCCCGTTGCACAGTCGTTCCGGCGCACACCCTACGTCTTGCCGGGGATGTGTAGGGTGCGCGGACTAAGCTGGATGTTCACCCCTGGTACGGGTCGTGGTAGTGCGAGGAGCACGGGCGGACCGGGGTGCTGGTCGCCGAACGTGGCAGGAGGTGTGGTCGATGGCGAGTACGGACGAGCGGCGCTTCGAGGTGCTGCGCGCGATCGTTGCCGACTACGTGTCCACCAAGGAGCCGGTGGGCTCCAAGGCGCTCGTGGAGCGGCACAACCTCGGTGTGTCCAGTGCGACGGTGCGCAACGACATGGCCGTGCTCGAGGCCGAGGGCTACATCGCCCAGCCGCACACCAGTTCGGGACGAGTGCCGACCGACAAGGGGTACCGGCAGTTCGTCGACCGGATCGCGGAGGTGAAGCCGCTCTCCACTGCCGAGCGGCGGGCGATTCTCGAGTTTCTCGAAACCGGGGTCGACCTCGACGACGTGCTGCGTCGCGGAGTACGCCTGCTCGCGCAGCTCACCAGGCAGGTCGCGATCGTGCAGTACCCGTCGCTGTCGGCGTCGTCGGTGCGGCATCTCGAGATCGTGCCGTTGACGCCGGCACGATTGCTGTTGGTGGTCATCACCGACACCGGTCGCGTCGACCAGCGCATCGTGGAGCTCGGTGACGTGATCTCGGACGAGGATTTGTCCGGGCTGCGGAACCTGCTCGGTGGCGCGTTGGAGGGCAAGCGGCTCGCCGCCGCGTCGCACGCCGTCGCCGCGCTCGCCGACGATGCGCCGCCGCAGCTTCGCGATGCCGTCATCCGCGCAGCGACGGTGCTGGTGGAGACCCTCGTCGAGCATCCGGAGGATCGGCTGGTCCTCGGCGGCACTGCGAACCTCACCCGCAACGCCGCCGACTTCGAGGCGCTGCCCGGGTTCCCGGGTTCGCTGCGCTCGGTGCTCGAGGCGCTCGAGGAACAGGTGGTCGTGCTGAAGTTGCTCGCCGCCGCGCAGCAGCCCGGCACGGTCACCGTGCGGATCGGGGAGGAAACGCAGGTGGAGGAGATGCGGGGAACCTCGATGGTGACGACCGGCTACGGTCTGAGCACCGTCCTCGGCGGGATGGGCGTACTCGGCCCGACGCGGATGGACTACCCGGGCACAATCGCCTCCGTGGCGACCGTCGCGAAGTACATCGGCGAGGTGCTCGCAGGACGCTAACTGCCGGGCTCGGTGGGATAACGGGTAGCGTTTGCAATGTTGGACAGCGCGGTGTGCCGTGCTGTCGCCACCCGTCGCGGACCGTTGGTCGGCGGCGGGAAGCGCATTGTGGGCGCGGAACCCGACTGGAATACGGAATAGGACGAGAGAACTCAGGTGGCACGCGACTACTACGGACTGCTCGGGATCGGGCGCAACGCATCCGATCAGGAAATCAAGCGGGCGTACCGCAAGCTCGCACGTGAGCTGCATCCCGACGTCAACCCGGACGAGGCCGCGCAGGCGCGATTCAAGGACATTTCGGCGGCCTATGAAGTGCTGTCGGATCCGGAGAAGCGTCGCATCGTCGACATGGGCGGCGATCCGCTCGAGTCCGGCGGCGGGGGCGGCGCAGGCGGCTTCGGTGGCGCCGGTTTCGGTGGGCTCGGCGACGTGTTCGAGGCCTTCTTCGGCGCGGGTGCGACCGGCGGGAGTCGGCGGCCGCGTGGACGCGTCCAGCCCGGCGCCGATTCGCTGCTGCGGACCAGGCTGACACTCGCCGAGTGCGCCACCGGGGTCACCAAGCATCTGACCGTCGACACCGCTGTGCTGTGCGACGTGTGCGTCGGCTCCGGTACGGCCGGAAACTCGAAGCCCAGCCGGTGCGACACCTGTGGCGGTGCCGGCGAAGTGCAGTCGGTGCAGCGCTCGTTCCTCGGCCAGGTGATGACATCGCGGCCGTGCCCGACCTGTCGCGGTGCCGGCGAAGTGATCACCGACCCGTGCCACAAGTGCTCCGGCGACGGCCGCGTTCGCGCTCGCCGCGAGATCGCCGCCAAGGTCCCCGCCGGCGTGGCGAACGGGATGCGCATCCGACTTGCCTCGCAGGGCGAGGTCGGTCCGGGCGGCGGCCCCGCGGGCGATCTGTACGTCGAGGTCGTCGAACAGCCGCACGACACGTTCCTGCGCGATGGCGACGACCTGCACTGCACGATCCGGGTACCGATGGTCGACGCCGCGCTCGGCACCACGGTCGTGGTGGACACCATCATCGACGGACCGACCGAGTTCACGATCGCGCCGGGCTCACAGGCGGGACAGCAGATCGTGCTGCGCGGGCATGGCATGCCCAAGCTGCGTTCGGGCACCCGTGGTGACCTGGTCGCGCATTTCGACGTGGTGGTGCCGACCAAGCTCGATCACAAGCAGGCCGAGCTGCTGCGCGACTACAAGAACCTGCGCGAGCGTGATCGCGCCGAGGTCGTGTCGAGCGGGTCCGAGCACAGCGGCGGGTTGTTCTCGCGGCTGCGCGCCTCGTTCAGCGGTCGCTGACGAGCGGCGGATCTCGTGGCCGCCACGCTGTTCTACCTCGACACGCTGCCGCCGGTCGGTGCCGTCGCGGTCCTCGACGGCAAGGAGGGCCATCACGCCGCGACCGTGCGGCGGATCGGGGTGGGTGAGCGGATCACCTTGTCCGACGGGCACGGTGACGTCGCCGAGACGACTGTCACGGCAGCGTCGCGCGACCGGCTGGATCTGACGGTCCTCGCCCGCTCGCAGGTCGAGCCGCCGACGCCGCGGGTCACGCTGGTCCAGGCGCTACCGAAATCCGACCGTTCGGAACTGGCCGTCGAACTCGCCACCGAGGCCGGGATCGATGCGATCGTGCCCTGGCAGGCGGCGCGATGTGTCGCACGCTGGGATGGCGTCAAGACCCGCAAGGGCGTCGACAAGTGGCGGGCCGCGGCGCTATCGGCCGCTCGGCAGTCGCGGCGGGCGCATATCCCGGAGGTAGCGGATCTGCACGACACCGCGGCAGTATGCGCACTCGTGCGCGATCGCGTAGCCACGGGCGGGCTGGCACTGGCACTACACGAATCCGCCGAGGGATCGCTCGCGCGGCTCGACCTCGCCGAAGTTCCCGACGTGCTGCTCGTGGTCGGGCCCGAGGGTGGCTTGGACGACACCGAGCTGGACAAGCTTGCCGAGGCAGGCGCTCGTGCGGTGCTGCTCGGCCCGAGCGTGCTGCGCACCTCGACAGCCGCGGCGGTGGCCCTCGGCGCGCTCGGCGCACTGACCGAGCGTTGGTGCGCCCGCCCGCTGCACTAGCGATACAGGGTCGGCTCCACGATCAGCTCGAAACCGGGCAGATCGAACCGTAGGGTGCCAGCGACTCTCCCGCGGCGGCGGGCCCGTCGCCGAACCAGCAGTGACCGTTGGGGTTGACCACGAAATCTCCCGCGCGCACCCGCACCGCGCCACGCGCTTCGAGCGCGGTGCCCGGCGGTATCGGGACGAGATCGTGCACCCACGGCGCGAGATAGGGGTGCGCAACGATGGTGTCGCCCTCAGCCTGCACTGGCGGGACCTGGACGGGAGAGAAGGCCGGGGTGAGCGCCGGCGCGGCGCCGGTCCCGTTGGCGGGCTGCGCGTAGTCGGGTGTCAGCGTGTCCGCGGCCGATGTTCCGGCCCCGATCAATGCGAGCACAGCCACGGTGAGCAGCAGTTTCATGACTGCTATGGTCCGGCGCCGTGCTGCGGGCGTGAATGATTGCATTCGGCGCGAGCGCAACGTGCGTCGAAGCCGCTCCCGCAGATATTTCGAATGCACCCCTGTCGGGCGCGGCGCTAGACTTTGAGTGATCGAATCTCCAAGCCAAGGAAGCAGGCCATAGCCAGCGCGTGAGAGCCCAGAACGAGATAGGCGAGCCCCCGAATCGAATCTCGGGTGGGCTGATCGATGATGCGGCTGCGCGCACTGTTCGGTCCACCGTCGAACTTCCCCCGGACACCGTCTTCGCGTTCCTCGGATCGGCGGATGTGAATCTTCGCGAACTCGAGCGACTCCTCGACGCCGATATCCATGTCCGCGGCAACGCCGTCACGCTGACCGGCGAGGCTGCCGACGTCGCCCTTGCCGAACGTGTCATCGAGCAACTCGCCGCCCTCGTCGGACGCGGACAACAGTTGTCGCCGGATGCGGTCCGACACACCGTGTCGATGCTCACCGAGGGGCTGTCGGAATCGCCGGCCGAGGTGCTCAGCCTCGACATCCTGTCCCGGCGCGGCAAGACGATCCGCCCGAAGACGCTGAACCAGAAGCGCTACGTGGACGCCATCGACGCACACACGATCGTCTTCGGCATCGGTCCGGCCGGCACCGGGAAGACCTACCTTGCGATGGCGAAGGCCGTGCAGGCGCTGCAGACCAAACAGGTCACCCGGATTATTCTCACCCGCCCTGCGGTCGAGGCCGGTGAGCGGCTCGGCTTCCTGCCCGGCACGCTGAACGAGAAGATCGACCCCTATCTGCGACCGCTCTACGACGCGCTGCACGACATGATGGATCCAGAGGCGATCCCAAAGTTGTTGCAGGCGGGCGTGATTGAGGTCGCGCCACTGGCATATATGCGTGGCCGGACGCTCAACGATGCTTTCATCATTCTCGACGAGGCGCAGAACACCACCGCCGAACAGATGAAGATGTTCCTCACCCGGCTCGGGTTCGGCTCGAAGATCGTCGTCACCGGTGACGTCACTCAGGTCGACCTGCCCGGTGGCGCGCGGTCCGGTTTGCGCGCCGCGAGCGACATCCTGACCGGTATCGACGACATCCACTTCTCGATATTGACCAGCACCGACGTGGTTCGGCACCGGCTGGTGTCGCACATCGTCGACGCCTACGAACGGTTCGAGTCCGAGATCAACCGGGCCGAACTCGGCAACCGCGCGCAACGCCGTGCCGGTCAGGGCCGCACGGCGCGCCGGTGACATATGCCGGCTGTCACCGCGGTGTGCTGCGGAACACCGCACGCGCACCGATAGGCTGACCGCGTGAGTATCGAGGTCTCGAACGAATCGGGCATCGACGTTTCCGAGGAAGAGCTGATCGGCGTCGCGCGATTCGTGATCGCGCGCATGGACGTTCATCCCGCTGCCGAGTTGTCGATGGTGCTCGTGGATCTCGACACCATGGCGGATCTGCACATGCGCTGGATGGACCTGCCCGGCCCGACCGACGTCATGTCCTTCCCGATGGACGAACTCGAGCCCGGCGGCCGCCCGGACAGTCCCGATCCGGGACCGTCGATGCTCGGCGACATCGTGCTGTGCCCCGAGTTCGCCGCCGGTCAGGCCGAGAAGGCCGGCCACTCCACGGCGCACGAGCTTGCGCTGCTGACTGTGCACGGGGTGTTGCACCTGCTCGGGTACGACCACGCCGAGCCGGAGGAGGAGAAGGAGATGTTCGGCCTGCAGAACCGGCTGCTCGAGGAGTGGTACGAGAGCCTGCGGCAGGCCGAGCGGGCGGCCGCGCTGGCCGAACGAGATCGGCGGCTGCTCGGCAAGGCCGGTTTCGTCGATCGCTCCGACCAAGCGTGACCAGCCCTGCACTGATCGTCCTGGCGGTTGTGCTCGTCGCTGTCGGTGGGGTGATCGCTGCCATCGACTCCGCCCTGAACACCGTGTCGCCGGCGCGCGTGGAGGATCTGGTCCGTGCCGAGCGTCCCGGCGCAGTGCGGTTGGAGCGGCTCCTCGTCGACCGCGCACGTTATGTCAATCTCGTGGTGCTGTTGCGCATCACAGCCGAGATCACCGCGACGGTCCTGCTGGCTGCGGCCCTGCTCGACATGCTGTCGGACCAATGGGCGCTGACGGTCAGCGCGGTGACCATGGTCTTGATCGACTACATCGTGATCGGGATCGGGCCGCGCACGCTGGGACGCCAGCACGCATATGCGATCGCGCTGGTCGCCGCGTGGCCCGTGTACGCCCTCGGCAGGCTGTTGGGACCGTTGACTCGCCTGCTCATCCTGATCGGCAACGCGCTCACGCCCGGTCGCGGATTCCGCAACGGCCCGTTCGCGTCCGAGATCGAGCTGCGCGAACTCGTCGACATGGCGCAGGAACGCGGTGTCGTCGCCGACGACGAACGCCGAATGATCCAGTCCGTATTCGAGCTCGGGGACACCCCGGCGCGGGCGGTGATGGTGCCGCGCACCGAAATGGTGTGGATCGAAGCGAACAAGACCGCCGAACAGGCGGCGTCGCTCGCCATGCGCAGTGGCAACTCGCGCATCCCGGTGATCGGCGAGAACGTCGACGACGTGCTCGGCGTGGTGTATCTGAAAGACCTTGTGCTGCAAAGTTACGGCTACGACAACGGGCGCGGCGTCGAGGTATCCGACGTGATGCGACCGGCGGTATTCGTGCCGGACTCCAAACCGCTCGACAGTCTGCTCGGCGAAATGCAGCGCGACCGAAACCATATGGCGCTGCTCGTCGACGAGTACGGCGGGATCGCAGGCCTGGTCACCATCGAGGACATTCTCGAGGAGATCGTCGGCGAGATAGCCGACGAGTACGACACCGATGAGACGCCGCCGGTGGAAGAACTGGGCGACGGCGAGTTTCGGGTGTCGGCGCGATTGTCGATCGAGGACGTCGCCGAACTCTTCGACACCGAGATCGAGGAGGAGGACGTCGAAACGGTCGGCGGTCTGCTCGCCCATGCACTCGGCCGTGTCCCGCTGCCCGGTGCCGAGGTGGTCAGCCACGGATTGCTGCTGCATGGCGAAGGTGGCGCGGACAGCAAGGGCAGGGTCCGAGTGCACACGGTGCGGGTGAGCCGATTCTCCGAACCGGACGCCGAGCAGGACGGTGCCGACTCCGAGTCGCGGATCTCCCGATTCGGCGATGCCGAGGAGGGCAGCACCGATAAGCGCGACAACGATAAGCGCGACAGGGACAAGCGCGACAAGGACAAGCGGGACAAGGGAAAACGCGAAAAAGAGAAGGACGACGCTCGACGTGACTGAACTCGATGCCGAAGACAACAAGCTGGTGGTGCTGGCACGCGGGGCAATGGCGCGCAGCGAATCCGACCAAGGGGCGGCCGTGCGGGACACCGACGGACGCACCTACGCCGCGGGGGTGGTCGCGTTGTCGTCGCTGCGACTGAGCGCTTTGCAGGCCGCGGTCGCCGCGGCGCTGTCGAGCGGCGCGGAAGGGTTCGAAGCGGCAGTGTTGTTCGGCGGCAGCGCCGACGACGACGGGGTCACCGCGCTGCGCGAGGTGTCCGCCGGCGCACGTGTCGTCGTGACCGGACGTGACGGAACGTTATTGGAGGTACACGATGGCTGAGCACGAAGGCGCCGAGGCGCAGTTCCATTCCGGCTTCGTCTGTTTCGTCGGACGGCCGAACACGGGCAAGTCGACGCTCACCAACGCCCTGGTTGGCAGCAAGATCGCCATCACCTCGTCGCGGCCACAGACCACGCGTCACACGATCCGCGGCATCGTCCATCGGCCGCATGCCCAGCTGATCCTCGTCGACACCCCCGGGCTGCACCGGCCGCGGACGCTGCTCGGTCAGCGGCTCAACGACCTTGTGCGCGATACCTATTCCGAGGTCGATGTGATCGCGCAATGCTTCCCGGCCGACGAACGCGTCGGGCCGGGGGACCGGTGGATTCTCGAACAGATTCGAAACGTCGCACCGAAGACCACGTTCCTCGGTGTGGTGACGAAGATCGACAAGGTCGGCAAGCAGCGGGTGGCCGAGCAACTGCTCGCAATCTCGCAGATGCTCGGTGCGAACGCCGACGTCGTGCCGGTGTCCGCAACACCGGACAAATCCGAGAATCTCGATACTCTCGTCGATGTCCTTGCCTCGAAAATGCCCGAGGGGCCGGCGTTCTACCCGGACGGCGAGCTGACCGACGAGCCCGAGGAAACGTTGATGGCCGAGCTCATTCGCGAGGCCGCACTCGAAGGTGTGCGCGACGAACTGCCGCACTCGCTCGCGGTGGTCATCGAGGAGGTGCTGCCGCGCGAGGGGCGCGACGACATGCTCGACGTGCACGCCCTGCTCTACGTGGAGCGGCAAAGCCAGAAGGCCATCGTGATCGGCAAGGGTGGTGCGCGGCTACGCGAGGTGGGTACCAACGCGCGCGCGCAGATCGAGCGTCTGCTCGGTATGCGGATCTATCTCCATCTGCACGTCAAGGTGGCCAAGGACTGGCAGCGCGATCCGAAACAGTTGGGGCGGTTGGGATTCTGATCGGTTGTCGTACGCTCAGCGATCGGGGTCGAGCAGGGCAATGGCCGAGCGCACCGCCTCGTCGGTGATGCCGCCAACGGATTCGCCCTTCTCCAGCGTGTAGGCGGTCAGTTCGCGCAGGCCGCCGAGCAGCATGATGGCGCGTTGTCGGGATAGCGGGCCGATACCGGCGGCACGGAATATGTCGCTGTCGCTGAGCGCCTGCACCATCACGACGAACGACTCCATCGCCGCCCAGTGCAGATCCCGGGCCGACGCGCCGAGCGCGGGGACGTCCCTGATCCAGCTCAGTGTCAGCGTCGGGGTCGCCGCGGTGTGATCGATCCAGGCCTGTACCGCCTGGCGAACTTGCGTGCGCCACGGTGCGTCCGGATCGACCGCGTCGCCGATCTGCTCGATCGTCGTGGCATTGGCGTCGGCGAGCAGCGCGATCAGGCAGGACTGCCGGTCGGGAAAGTACTCGTAGAACGTGCGCCGCGAGGTCCTGGCACCGCGCACGATGTCGGCGACGGTGGTGTTGGCGTAGCCCTTGTCCGCGATCGACGCGGACAAGGCGTCGAGCAGCCGTCGGCGGAACTTCGCCGCACCGTCGGTGCCGTCGTCCTCGACCGCTGCACGCGCGGTATTCGCCGGTGCCACCACCCTCCTTCCGATCGCTGGCCAGCATCCTATGCGGCGCGGTGATCGGCACCGCCGGTTTCGCCCGGCCGGGCGCCGCGCGCGCATCCTCTTGTGCCGGGTCGGTACGTGTGCGTACCGTGGTCGGTATCACATTCCTCGGGGAGGGGAGACTCGGATGGCTGTGGCGACGACCGATCCGGTGCGGCTACCGCCCGCGCTGCCGGTACCACGGTATTTACAGGCAATCCCGTTCGTGCTCGCACGCGGCAAGACGATCGCCTGGCTGCGCAATCGGTACGGCACCGAGTTCATGCTGGACGTGCCCGCGTTGGGAAAGACGATGGTCGTGAGCGACCCGGTGGTCGTCAAGGACATGTTCACCACGAACTCCGACCTGATCGGGCGAGCCGGCGCGCTGGGGCTCGTGCTCGGCCCCGGCTCCACGTTCAGTCTGGAGGGCGACGCGCACCGCGCCCGCCGCAAACTGCTGGTCCCGCCGTTCCACGGCAAGCGGATGGCCGCCTACGAGGACATCGTCGAGCAGGAGACGATCCGTGAGATCGCGTCCTGGGCCGGCGGCGTGGAGTTCGCAACCCTCGAATCGTTCATGCGGATCACGCTCAACGCGATCCTGCGGGCCGTGTTCGGCGCGGCGGGCGATGCGTTCGCCGAACTTCGGGAGTTGTTGCCGCGCTTCGTTATGCTCGGATCGCGAATGGCGGTGATGCCGCCGATCGTGCGTCGCGACTACGGCTCGTGGAGCCCGTGGGGGCGCATGCTGCGCTATCGGCGACGCTACGACGAGATCATCGCGGAGCTGATCGCGGACGCGCTCGCGGATCCGGCGTTCGAGGACCGTCAGGATGTGCTGTCGCTGATGCTGCGGGCGCGCTACGAGGATGGGTCGCGTATTTCGGACGACCATGTCGCCGATGAACTGCTCACCCTGCTCGCCGCGGGCCACGAGACCACCGCGACCACCCTCGGCTGGGCGGTGGAGCGCTTGCGCCGGCACCCGGCGTTGCTGGCGCGGCTTACCGAGGAAGTGGATGCGGGTGAGTCCGCGCTGCGGCAGGCGACAATTTACGAGGTGCAGCGCACCCGCCCGGTGATCGATGGCGCACCGCGGCGTACCAAGGAGCGGCTGCGCCTGGGGGACTGGGTTCTGCCGGCGGGATACTCGGTGTTCGTCAGCATCCAGCTCTCGCAGGCCTCGGAGCAGAACTTCCCCAACGCCGCCACTTTCGATCCGGACCGGTTCATCGGATCCAACCCGGACAACCACACCTGGATCCCGTTCGGTGGCGGCGTGCGGCGCTGCATCGGCGCGGCATTCGCGAACATGGAAATGGACGTGGTGTTGCGGACGCTGTTGCGCGAGTATGACTTCGAACCGACCGCCGAGCCCGACGAGCCGGTTCATTCGCGCGGGATCGCGAACGCCCCCGGGCGCGGCGGGCTGGCGGTGCTGCGCCGACGCGGGACGGCGGCGCAGCGCGTAGTCCGAGCCGGCGAGGTGGCGGACATCGCCGCGCACCGACGCGGTTAGTTCGGTGCCACCGATCCGAGTGGGCTGCTGTGGAGCAGTCGCAGGATCGTCGCCGAGATGTGCGCTTCTGCCGAACCTGTTGCGAGCCGTCGCAATTGCAGCCCGGTGACCGTGGCGACGATCGTCGGGGCAAGCGCCACCGCGTCGGAGATGCCGAGTGATTCCAGGATCCGCACGGTGAGCAGGTCGTAGGCGGCGAAACAGTCGGCCGCCGCGGGACGCAACTCCTCGTCGCGCCCGGCCTGGATGTACAGCTCGAACGGTGCGATCCGTTCCGCCGAGAATGCGAGATCTTTCGCGACCCGTTCGACGATGGCGGCAGCGTCGGAGACGGAGAGGTCTTCGGTTCGATAGGACTCGGCGAGTTCGGTGAGTCGCGCCGTCTCGTCCCGGACGAACCCCAGCAGCGCGTCGCGCAGCAGCGCGTTCTGTGTCGGGAAGTGGTAGGTGATCGAGCCGAGGGACACGCCCGCGGTGGCGGCGATACGTCGATTCGACACCGCCGCAACGCCATCGGTGCCGACAATGAGCAGGGTGGCGGCAAGAATGCGATCGCGGACGCTCAGTTCGTCGCCCACCATGGCTCCGGTCTCGTCTTGTCCCAGCGCAGTTCTTGTTCGAGTTGGGCGGCCACCGAGAGGAGCAGCGGTTCCGAGTTCGCGTTGCCCATCAGCTGTACGCCGACCGGCAGGCCCGCGTCGGTGAATCCGGCGGGGACGTCGACACTGGGCCAGCCGAGCACGTTCCATGGCCAGGTGTACGGGCACGCCGCGGTGATCACTTTGTCAGTGCCCCAACCACTTTGGCCGTCCAATGCCTCGACCGGGGGCGGCGGAGTAGCGGTGGTCGGCGCGAGCACCATGTCGAAGTCGCGGAAGATCGCACCGGTGTGGCGCTGTAGATACGGTTCGAGCCGCCGCGCGGCCTGCAGCGGGCCGCGATGCATCAACCTGCCGGTGCGCGCGTTCGCGCGGGTTCGCGGATCGATCACCGCTGGGTCGGGCACCTTGGCCATCCAGTCGTGTAGTCCGGCAGTGGCGCGCGGCAGGAACGACGCACCGAGCAGTGGGTGATAGGGAACCTCGGCGATCTGCACGGTGTGGCCGAGCGAGCCCAGCGTGGCCGCGATGCGCTCGACACCGGCGCGGACCTCCGGATCCAGTCGAGTCGGGGTGGGAATGAACGGAATTCGCACCGACAATGCGATCCGCAGCCGGCCGGGATCGCGGCCGACGGCGTCGAACGCGTCGATCGGTTCGGGCCGGTGCCGATCACCGTCATGGCTGCCCGCGGCGACATCGAGCAGCCAGGCGGCGTCCGCGACGGTCCGGGCCAGCGTGCCGTTGACGGTGATGCCGTAGAAGGCCTCGGCCACGGGCCAAGTGGAGATGCGCCCGCGCTGCGGCTTGATCCCGACCAGGTTCGTCCACGCGGCGGGGATACGTATCGACCCGGCACCGTCGGAGCCGAGCGCCGCCGGCACCAGGCCCGCGGCGACCGCCGCAGCGCTGCCGCCCGACGATCCGCCCGGGGTGCGCTCCCCGTTCCAGGGGTTGCGGGTGTAGCCGAATGCGCGGCCGTCGGTGAACGGCCACTGGCCGAGTTCGCAGGAGTTGGTTTTGCCGACGATCACCGCACCGGCCTCGCGCAGGCGGCGGACCACCTCGCCGTCGGTGTCGATGGCGGGGAACTCACCGGCGCAACCGAAAGCAGTCGGCGTGCCCGCCACGTCGGTGTCGTCCTTGACCGCGATCGGGACGCCGAGCAGCGGCGGGCGGTCCCCGGTGGCGGGCCCGGCAAGGCGGCGATCGGCGTCGGCGGCCTCGGCGAGAGCGTCGTCGCGGCGGACGACCCGGAAGGCATTGAGTGTGGCCTGGCTCGCGTCGATGCGGTCGAGCGCATCCGACACCGCCCCGGCCGAGGTGAGGGTGCCGTTGCGCAGCGCGGCGGCGAACTCGCGCAGGCCGAGATCTTGCGGGGACGTCTCGGTCATCACTCTCCTGTTCGTTCGAACGAACGGTACCGCGGGCGGTGCGCGCCTGGCCGGGATTGTCGGCACCGCGTGGGAAACTCGACCCACGCTGTTCGACTGAACGGAACCGTTCAGTCGATCAGATCGACTGAACGGTTCCGTTCAGTCGACTGAGGGCGGGTGTGTCGTGGCGGGAGGAGGTGGACGATGCGGTTGTACCGGGACAACGCGGTGGTGCTGCGCCAGCACAAGCTCGGCGAGGCCGATCGGATCGTCACCCTGCTCACCCGGCAGCACGGGCTCGTCCGCGCGGTGGCCAAGGGGGTGCGGCGCACCCGGTCCAAGTTCGGCGCGCGGCTCGAGCCGTTCGCGCATATCGATGTGCAGCTGTACCCGGGCCGCAATCTCGACATCGTCACCCAGGTGCACACCCTCGATGCCTTCGCCGGGGACATCGTGACCGACTACGGCCGCTACACCACGGCCTGCGCGGTGCTCGAGACCGCGGAGCGACTCGCCGGCGAGGAGCACGCGCCCGCGTTGCGGCTGCACCAGCTCACGGTGGGTGCGCTGCGGGCCGTCGGGGAACAAGTCCGTCCGTGCGAGCTGATCCTCGACGCATTCCTGTTGCGGGCCATGGGTTATGCGGGGTGGGCGCCGGCGCTCACCGAATGCGCCCGCTGCGGCGAACCCGGTCCGCACCGAGCGTTCCATGTGGCCGCCGGAGGATCGGTGTGCCTGCACTGCCGTCCGCCGGGTGCGGCCACTCCTTCGTCGGGAGTGCTGGACCTGATGGATGCGCTCCTGCGCGGCGACTGGGCCTTCACCGAGACCACCTCGGACGCTTTGCGCAGGCAGGCGAGCGGCTTGGTGGCGGCGCATCTGCAGTGGCATCTCGAACGGCAGTTGCGCACGCTGCCGCTGATCGAGCGTGTGCCCAGTTCGGGGTAGGTATTGCCCAGCCGCGTGCTGGCGGCACTGCTTCGACCCGCTCTATTCCGTAAAAAGATCACGGAGCAGTAACGGTGTGGTCAATCCCGCCATACCGGACACCCTCCCGGCAGTACAAATGAATCGGCGCATTGGGTAACGGGCCATCTTGGATGACCAATGACTGAGGGCCGCTTCCAGCGCCGAGAGCCTGACCGTGTTCACGCGAACCGCAGGCCTGAGACATCGGTTGATGCAGCGGCATCGAGGCCAGTTACATCAGCGATACATGTTGTACTGCTTGATTATTCGCTTGGGCGTGGAATCGGAGCGCAGCGAAGTCCGCCAAGCACAGCAAGAGGGGTTATCGATGGTCCATCATGGTTTTCGGTCGAGCGTCGCGGTTCTCGCGACGGTATCGGCAGCAGTCCTCGCGTTCAGCATCCCCGCGCTGGCGCAGTCCGACAACAGCAGCGCAGATCTTTCCGCAGGCGGTTCGAGCGAGTGCAACTTTTTGAACGGTTTGAACGGCTCGTCGAACGGTTCGAACGGTTCGAACGGCTCGATCGATTCGAACGGTTTGTTTGGTTGCGGGAGGGTTTGCGACGACGGTATTACGAACCTCGCTTACAACGCGCTGCCCTTCGGCGCAGTCAACTGCGCCTTCGCCAGCTATGGCTTCGAGGCGCAACGGATCAACGAGATGGGCGACGCGGTAGGGCTCGCGGGCACCGCGAAAAAACTCGTGTCGATGGACGTCTTGTTCGCGAGCTGGGCATGTGAGACGAACCCTGACTGGCAAAACGGGTGCGTGACGACCCTGGGGACCACATTCGACGTACCGATCACGGCGAAGATCTACGCGGAGAACGACCTGACCAAGGTTCTGGCTGAAGTGATCCAGACCAAATCTATCCCGTATCGGCCTTCGGCGGACGACACGAAGTGCACGGGCACCAATGCGGGCAAGTTCTTCAATCCCGACGGCCCGCCGGGGTTGACCGGCTCGCTGCCGGACGGTGGCAGATGCCAAAACTACCTCGGCACGATGCTCACGTTCACTTTCCCCGCCGGGATCACACTTCCCGATCGGGTCGTCTGGACGGTCGCATTCAACACCACGCATTCCGGCTACGCCCCGATCGGCGAAAGCCCAGCCTGCTACACAGCCCCCCAACATTGCGGGTACGACTCGCTCAATGTCGGAGCAATGGACTTCCCCAACGCGCCCTACGCCGGAACCGACCTCGCGCCGGACCAAACGGCCTACTTCGCTATCGGGGCGGATCCGCTCAAAGTAGATGACACCGGAACGTTCCGCCCGCTGGGCGCGATCACGACCACCAGGTAGGGAACACTCGCGAACGGTGTTCCGGCGGTTCATGAGTGGGCTTCCGCTGCCGGATCGGTCACGGAAGGTGATCGCAACCGCGTTCAAGACGAGATTGCATCGCATCGCCCAGTTGCGTACGTTGCCGCTGATCGAGCGTGTGCCGGCCCGGGGTAGGTATCGCCCGCTAGCATCCAACGATGACCACGGTCGACGCTATTGAGCCGGTGCCCTTTGTCGATGGGATCGTTTACGGCGAAGGGCCCCGATGGCACAACGACCGCCTCTGGTTCAGCGACGGACCGGCAGGCCGGGTGTGCTCGGTGGGTGAAACGGGTGACCTCATCGTGGAGGCCGAGATCGAGCACGCCTCCGGGCTGGGCTGGCTGCCCGACGGAACGCTGGTGGTGTCCGCCCTCTTCGCGCCGACTATCCACCATGTCGACGCGCAAGGGCAGGTGGCCGCGACCTACGACCTCGGCGACCTCGCCTGGTCGACCAACGACCTGTTCGTCGCCCCTGACGGTCGTGGCTACGTCGACCTCTATCAGGTGAGCGCGACGGGGATGGCAGGCGCGATCGGCCTCGTCGACCCAGCCGGAACCGCGCGGATCGTGGCAACCGGCCTCGCCGTCCCGAACGGCCTCGCTCTCCTTCCCGACGGGTCGACCCTCGTGGTCAGCGAGACGAATGGGTCGCGGATTCTCGCGTTTTCGATCGAAGCCGACGGAAGCCTTGGCGCCCCAAGCGTGTTCGCCGACCTCGGCGAACATCGCCATCCCGACGGCCTTTGCGTCGACGTCGAGGGCGGGGTGTGGGTCGGCTGTTACGACACCGGCGAGTTCCTCAGGGTTGTCGCGGGCGGCATCGTCACGCACCGCGTCGCGATCGACCACGGCTGGGCTGTCGCACCCGCCCTCGGCGGACCCGACGGGCGCACGCTGTACATGGTGGTCGACGAAACCACCCACGAGGGACTCATGAAGGGCGAGTCCAAGGGGTGGATTATGCAAGCGCGGGTCGAGGTGCCGGGCGCGGGATCGCCCTGAGAGGGGCGATCGGACCGGATCCGCCGATGCACAAGGTAGCAGCGGCTCTGGTTGTTGTGAGATTCTGCTGGGGTGTCCGCTGATGCAGCGGCTGCTCCTGCGGGGGCGGTGACGTTTCTCTTCACCGACGTCGAGGGGTCGACGCGTCGGTGGGAGACCGACGCCGATGGCATGCGGGTCGCTCTCGCCGCGCACGACAAGGTGCTGCGCGCGGCGATCGAGAAGCACGGGGGCCGGCAGTTCAAGCACACGGGCGATGGTGTGTGCGCGGCATTCTCCTCACCGAAGTCCGCCGTCGATGCCGCAGTCGCGGCGCAACGGGCGCTGGAGTTGCCGGTGCGGATGGGCATGGCGACCGGTGAGGCCGAATTGCGGGACGGGGACTATTTCGGAGCGGTGCTCAACCGGTCTGCGCGGGTGATGGCCGCCGGGCACGGCGGGCAGATTCTGGCGGCCGACTCGACAGCGGCTCTGCTGAGCGGGGTTGATCTGCTCGATCTGGGACCGCGACGGTTGCGTGACGTGTCCGCGCCGGTGGAAGTGTTCCAGGTCCGAGCGCCCGGACTGCGGACGGAATTTCCCGCATTGCGCGGAGTCGACGCGAATCCCGGAAACCTGCGACCGGCAATTACGAATCTGATCGGCCGCGATTCCGAGGTCTCCGATCTGCGAGCGGCGCTGCGTTCGCATCGGTTGGTGACGTTGGCGGGCGTCGGTGGAGTTGGCAAGACCCGGCTTGCGCTCGAGGTCGCGACGCAGGTAGCCGACGAATTTGTCGACGGGGTATGGGTTTTCGAGTTGGCCACGGTCGCCGATCCTGTTGTGGTACCGGATGCGGTGGCGGCGGTATTGGGAATCACCCAGCAGCCGGGCAGGAGCGTCGGTGAGTCGGTCGCGTCGGCTTTGGCGGGCCGGTCGCGGCTGTTGGTGTTCGACAACTGTGAGCACGTCATCGACAGCGTCGCGGATCTGGTCGCGGCGATTCTTGCGGCTTCGGCCACCGTGCAGGTGCTGGCCACCAGTCGTGAGGGAATCGGTGTCGCCGACGAGCTTCTGTGGCGGGTGCCGTCACTGGACGTTGTCGCGGCAGTGAAACTGTTTGTCGAACGCGCTCAGCGAGTTTCGGGCACGCCGGCCGACGAGGCGACCGTGGCGGATATTTGTCGTCGCCTCGACGGGATCCCGCTGGCGATCGAGTTGGCGGCCTCGCGGATGGCGTCGATGACGGCGGTCGAGGTGCGTGACCGTCTTGACGACCGATTCAAACTGCTGGTGGGATCGCGACGCGGATTGGCCCGTCACCAGACACTGCGTCACGCGGTGGCATGGTCGTACGACTTACTCGACGACGATGAAAAGTTCTTGTTGACACGGTGTTCGGTGTTCGCCGGTGGATTCGACCTGCAAAGTGCTTGCGCCGTTGTGGGACCCGAAGGCGTTGATGACTACGCCATCCTCGAGCTGCTGGACGCGCTGGTGCGCAAGTCACTGCTCGTCGCCGACCGGCCGACCGGGCGGACTCGGTTTTCGATGCTCGAGACGATCCGCCAGTTCGCCGAGGAGCAACTCGTCGCCGGCGGCGAAGCGATCGACGTTCGTACCGCCCACGCCCGTCACTTCGCCGGTCGCGAAACCGAGATCTTGGCGCTGTGGGACGGTCCGAAGCAGCGCGCGGCCTACACGTGGTTCGCCACGGAGTTCGCAAATCTCCGTGCCGCGTTCCGGTGGGCCGCCGACCACGGGGACCTCGACGTCGGCGCCGCAATCGCCACGTGCGCGGGATTCCTTGGCCTTCTGGTTGAGAAGTACGAGCCGCTCGCCTGGGCCGAAGAACTCATCGAACCAGCCCGGGCACTCGACCACCCCCGGCTCGGAGGCCTGTACGTGATCGCGTCGCAATGCTGGATGGCCGGACGGGTCGATGACGCTGTCCGCCTGTGCGATGAAGGCCGGGACGTCGTCGACGGCAGCCACACCGCGCTGCCGCAGGGCCTGGAAGGCATCTTCGGAAATGTGTACCTCGTGGTCGGCCAACCGGAGCGCACGGTCGAGTTGTGCCGCGCTCTTCTTGCTTCCGATCGCGACACCAGCGCAGTCGCCGAGGCCGGCTTCAGCCTGGCATCGATGCTGGCCGGCCACCCCGACGAAGCGTTGGCCGCGGCAGACGGGTTGGTCGATGCCGCCGAGTCCAGCCATAACCCGTTCGTGCTGTCATTCGTGCTTTTCACTTGCGGGCTCATCTACCGCGAGGCTGATCCCCTTCGTGCACTGGACGCCTTGCGCCGGGGTATGACGATTGCTCGAGACAGCGGTAATAGTTTCAACGAGACCCACCTGGCGTCCAACCTGGCCCGGCACGAAGCCGAACACGGTGATCCACCTGCCGCGCTTGGTCATGTCTCGCTGGCCATCCGCAACTACCACAACTCGGGCAGCACCACGATGGTCCGCATCGCGCTGGGGGTCCTTGCCACCACCCTGGATCGGCTCGGACGCCACGAGGCGGCGGCAACCATAGGCGCCTTTGCGCAAAGTCCGTTCACCGCACTGTCCCTGCCCGAGATCAACACCGCGAACGCCCATCTCCGCGAGGTCCTCGGTGGCCGGACCTACGAAGCACTCGCTCACCAGGGTGAAACGATGACTACAGCGGCCATGGTCACCTATGCACTCGACCAAATCGACCAAGCAAGCGCAGCACTGAGCACCGCCCCATAGACACCCCCGCGACAGTCGCCGACCGGTGCCCTACAGGCCGGCCCTCGTCACGCCGCTACCCGCGCGTCGTTCGCGGTGAGGCAGGATGGAGGTCGTGATTCGACGCCGCGAGCAGCAGACTCTGCCTGACCGCTCCCGCCCGATCCGGCCGCCGAGCCCGCACCCCTCGGGGGCCACCCCGCCTGCGCTGCCCGCCGAATTCGTGCCCCAGCACGTCGCGCTGGTGATGGACGGCAACGGGCGGTGGGCCCAGGACCGTGGCCTGCCGCGGACCGCGGGGCACGAGCGCGGCGAGGCCGTGCTGATGGACACCGTGGAGGGCTGCATCGAGATCGGCGTGAAGTGGCTGTCGGCTTATGCGTTCTCCACCGAGAACTGGCGGCGTAGCCCCGAAGAAGTGCGCTTCCTGATGGGCTTCAACCGCGACGTGATCCGGCGCCGCCGCGACGAGATGCACGAGATGGGCGTCCGGGTTCGCTGGGCCGGCCGCCGGCCGCGGTTGTGGCGCAGCGTCATCAAGGAGCTCGAGGTCGCCGAGGAACTGACGCAACACAACGCCACGATGACGCTGACGATGTGCGTCAACTACGGTGGGCGCGCCGAGATCGCCGATGCCGCAAGGGAGATCGCCCGCCGTGCGGCAGCAGGGGAGATCGATCCGGAGCGTGTCACCGAAGCGACCGTCGGACGCTACCTCGACGAGCCGGACATGCCCGACGTCGATCTGTTCCTGCGGCCGTCGGGGGAATTGCGCACCTCGAACTTCCTGCTCTGGCAGTCCGCGTACGCGGAATTCGTGTTCCAGGACAAGCTGTTTCCCGATTTCGACCGCCGCGACCTGTGGGCCGCCTGCCTGGAGTACGCCAGGCGGGACCGCCGGTTCGGCGGCGTGAAGGAGTGAGCCACACCGTATGAGTGCCATCCCGACCAGCGCGGACGAATTGCAGACCAGAGCCGCCACGGCGCTGGCCCGGTTCGTCGACATCCGGCACAACGACGACGGGTCGCTCGGCTTCGAGTACGGCGGTGCGCTGTGTTCGCTTCGGGCCGTGTCGCTTTCACCGGGGCTCGACGTGCTGTCGCTGACCGGCGTGTTGGCGTGGGACCGGCCGCGTCGCCCGGAACTGACGGAGCGGGTGGCCGAGCGCAACGGCGCGCTGCAGTTTGGCACCATTACCGTGATCGAACACGAGGAACTCGCGGACGTGGTCCTGCGCTATACCTTTCCCGCTCGGGGGCTCGATGACGATGCGCTTGCGACGATGCTGCTGCTCGTGCTCGCCGGCGCCGAAGACGGCAGGCAGGGTTTGCTGCCTTGACCCGCGTGCGGAGTTTCAGCCGTGCGGGGTGAGTGCGCCGGATCGAAACAGCGTCGCGACGCCCACGGCGATTGCCTCCGGATCGAGGTCGTCGAGGATGAGGTGCTGCAGCAGCACCCCCGGCAGTAGGCCGAAGAGTGCGCTGGCGATCGCATCGAGGTCGGCATCGTCGGGCAACCATCCGGCAGCCTGCATCTGCTGGGCGTATTCGCGCCACATGTCCCGAATCCCGCGAATGGCATTGCCGACGAATGCGCCGGCGGTGGGATCGACCAGCGCCAGTGTCCAGGCCTGCGGGGCGAGGCGCAGTCGGCTTTCTGGGCCGTGCTGGGATTTGATCCACTGGGCCAGCGTCGCGATCAACTCGGCCGGGGTCGGCAGGGGATCGCGGCGGATCGCCTCGGCCATCACCGCCCTGATATCGGCGGACGCCGTCGAGGCGAGGGCAGCGATCAGGTCGTCCTTGCTCTTGAAGTAGCGGTACACCGCGCCCGCCGAGAGGTCCGCTTCGGCGAACACATCCTGCATCGACGTGTTGTAGAAACCCTTGCGCGCGAAGCACCGGGTCGCGGCGTCGAGAATCTGCTGGCGGCGCCGTTCCAGGTGTTCTTCGCTGACTCGAGGCATTCCTCAAACTAAAACGAACATCCGTTCTTGACAAGTGACGGAGCCGATGCGACGGTGGAGTGAATATAAGAGAACGAGCATTCGTTTTAGAGGAGAGCCGCCATGACTGTCACCACTCGCGCCGTGGCCATCGGGCTCGGTGCGGCGCTGCTGCAAGCGCTGATGCTCATTGCCTTCGCCTGGCCCGCCGCCAACATCGCGCCGCGCGACCTGCCGCTGGTGGTCACGGGTCCGCAGGCGGCGATCGTGGCCGAACAACTGAACGCGCATAGTCCGGGCGCGTTCGAGATCGACACCGTCGCCGATGCGAACGCGGCCCGCGCTGCCCTCGCGGATCGCGATGCCTACGGTGTGATCGTCACCGGCGGCGGCGCACCACAGGTCCTCGTCGCCTCCGCCGCATCGCCGGCGGTGGCTCAGCAGCTCGGCCAGATCGCCGCACAGCTGTCCGGCACGCCGAGTGCAGCGGTCGAGGATGTGGTCGCCGCCGATGTCGACGATCCCCGTGGTACCGGCTTCGGTGCGATGGTGCTGCCACTGGTGATGGCGGGAATCGCGGCGGGTGCGGTGCTCACGCTGCTGATCCCGAGCGCCGCGGCGCGTGCCACCGGCACGGTCGTGTTCGCCGTTGCCGCGGGTCTGCTGAGCATGGTGATCGTGCAGGGCTGGCTGTCGCTGCTGCCCGGCACCTACCTCGAGCTGGCTGCGGTCGCCGGATTGGCGTGCTTTGCGGTCACGGGCTTCGTGACCGGGCTCGCGACGGTCGTCGGTCGTGCCGGAATCGGCATCGCAGCATTGACCATGCTGCTGCTCGGAAATCCGTTCTCCGCCGCGACGTCGGCACCGGAACTGCTGCCGCAGCCGTGGGGCGCGATCGGCCAACTGTTGCCACCGGGTGCCGCGGCGTCACTGTTCCGGTCGGTGGCCTTCTTCGACGGTGCCGGCGCGGTCGGCCCGCTGGTGGTCTTGCTGGTCTGGTCCGCCGTTGTGGTGGCGCTGTTCGGGATCGGCATCGTCAGGCAACGCCGCGTCGTCGACGCGCCGCCGGCCACCGCGCCGGCTGTCGCGATGGCGGACTGATTCCTAGGCGCTAGCCTGCCGCGGCGCAGTCGCGGCAGGTGCCGAAGATCTCCACGGTGTGACTCACGTTGGCGAAGCCGTGCGAGTCGGCGACCGTCTCGGCCCACCTTTCGACGGTGGGCCCCTCGACCTCGACGGTGTATCCGCAGTCACGGCACACGAGGTGATGATGATGTCCGGACGAGCAGCGTCGGTACACCGACTCGCCGGTGTCGGTACGCAACACGTCGATCGTGCCCGCCTCGGCCAGCGTCTGCAGGGTGCGGTAGACAGTGGTCAGCCCGATGTTGTCGCCGCGGCGGCGCAACTCGTCGTGCAAATCCTGCGCGGAGCGGAACTCGTCGATCTCGTCGAGCAGGGCGGAGATGGCACTGCGCTGCCGGGTGCTGCGCACGCCGATCGCCGCGGTCTCAGAGCGCGGTGGCATCGGTCATTCCCTCCTGGGCGTGCGCGAGCGCGTCGAGCACGATCCGCGCGAGGTGATCGTCGACGAGCTCGTAGAGCACCTCGCGTCCGGTCCGCTCGCCACGGACCACACCGGCCGACTTGAGCACACGCAGGTGCTGACTGATCAGCGGCTGCGGTACGCCGAGCGCGCCCACGAGTTCGTGCACGCACCGGCCGGACTGCAACAGCTGCAGCACGATCGCAATGCGGACCGGCGCGGCGAGGGCGCGCAGCAGCTCACCCGCTGCATCCAGGGTCGCCTTCGGGACCGGCGCGGCAGCGCCGAGTGCGTCGAATGGACCTGCGGTGGACCGCGCGAGGGAGACGTGGGCGGCATCCGTGCTGGGCACCCGAACCTCCTTATTGCAAATCACTTCCATTTTGATATGCACGTTCATGCATGTCAAACGACGCCGCGCAGGGCACCGCGCCAGGGCGCGAATCGGTCCTGGCACGCCCCCGATAGGCTTGGCGGGACCCACCCCGCCCATTCACGCCAGATTGCGAGCCCCCGAAGTGGCACCCAAGTCCAAGGTCGACACCGTCGCGAACCTCGCCAAGCGCCGAGGATTGGTCTACCCCTGCGGTGAGATCTACGGCGGTACCAAGTCGGCATGGGACTACGGCCCGCTCGGTGTGGAACTCAAGGACAACATCAAGAAGCAGTGGTGGCGCGCCATGGTCACCGGCCGCGACGACGTCGTCGGTCTCGACTCGTCGGTAATTCTGCCCCGCGAGGTGTGGGTCGCCTCCGGGCACGTGGGCGTCTTCAACGATCCGCTCGTGGAGTGCCTGAACTGCCACAAGCGGCACCGGCAGGACCACCTGCAGGAGGCGTACGCGGAGAAGAAGGGCATCGACAACCCCGACGACGTCGCGATGGACGTCGTCGCCTGTCCCGATTGCGGCACCGTTGGTCGGTGGACCGAGCCGCGCGACTTCAACATGATGCTCAAGACCCACCTCGGTCCGATCGAAACCGAAGAGGGCCTGCACTATCTGCGCCCGGAGACGGCCCAGGGCATCTTCGTCAACTTCGCCAACGTGATGACCACCGCCCGCAAGAAGCCGCCGTTCGGTATCGGCCAGATCGGCAAAAGCTTCCGCAACGAGATCACGCCGGGCAACTTCATCTTCCGCACCCGCGAGTTCGAGCAGATGGAGATGGAGTTCTTTGTCAAACCCGGCGAAGACGAGCAGTGGCACCAGTACTGGATCGACACCCGCCTGGCCTGGTACACCGACCTCGGCATCGACCCGGAGAACCTGCGCCTGTTCGAACACCCGCTGGACAAGCTGTCGCACTACTCCAAGCGGACCGTCGACATCGAATACCGCTTCGGGTTCCAGGGCAGCGAATGGGGTGAGCTCGAAGGCGTCGCCAACCGCACCGATTTCGACCTGTCCACGCACGCCAAGCATTCCGGTGCCGAGCTCAGCTACTTCGACCAGAACACCGGTGAGCGCTACACCCCGTATGTCATCGAGCCCGCGGCCGGCCTGACCCGCTCGCTGATGGCGTTCCTGGTCGACGCCTACGCCGAGGACGAGGCGCCGAACGCGAAGGGCGGCATCGACAAGCGGACGGTGCTGCGCCTGGACCGCCGGCTCGCGCCGGTGAAGGCCGCGGTGTTGCCGCTGTCGCGCAACGCCGACCTCACGCCCAAGGCGAAGGACCTGGCGGCCGCGCTGCGGCGGAACTGGAATGTCGATTTCGACGACGCGGGGGCGATCGGCCGGCGGTACCGCAGGCAGGACGAGATCGGCACGCCGTTCTGCATCACGGTCGATTTCGACACCCTCGAGGATCAGGCGGTGACGGTCCGCGAGCGCGATTCCATGGCGCAGGAGCGCATTTCGCTCGATCGGGTGGAGGGTTACCTCGCGCAGCACCTGATCGGCTCGTGACTCAGCGCTGGTAGCGCAACACGAAGATCCGGAACTCCCGGTCGCCGGCGAGGTCGGCTTCCATCCGGTACCCGGGCCAATAGGCAACGGCACGTTCCCACGCCTGCTCGCGTGCACTGCCGGAGAGCAGTTCCGGAATTGCCTGGTAGTCGGTTCCGTTGCGGCGCACCGCAACCGAATCGGCGGCGAGCAGGTTCGCCGACCAGCCGGGGTGCTTGGCGCGGCCGAAGTTGGACCCGATCACCAGATCGCCCTCGGGTTCCGGCACGCACAGCAGCGACGTGGTGCGCGGGAGACCGGATTTGCGGCCGAGGACGGTGAGCTGAACCGACGGCACCCGCGCCAGGTCCAGGACGCCCCACCGCGATCGGGTCAACCGGCGGACGGTTTGTTCGAGCCAGATGATTGCCGGCGAGAAACGCATCAGCCACCGTCGCGCGGCAAGATAACGGGCGAAGCGGGGGAGGAGGCCCATCAGAATCGCCCCCCGCCGCCGATGCGTCGCGAACTACCTGCGCCGCCGAATGATCCGGGGCTGCCCATCCGCGCGTGGCCGCCACTGCCGTACCGCCTGCCGGGGCTGCCGCCGGCGAACCCGCCGCGCAGAATGCTGTCGATCAGGACGCCGCCGAGCACCGCGCCGACGTCGGGTCCGCCACCGACCGGCTGTCTGCTGCTTTCCCAGTGCTCGACGTCGGCCTGCGCAGACAGCAGCGCGCGGGATCCGAGTTCGGTTGCGGCCCGCGCATGTTCGAGCGCCTCCTCGGGCTCCGTGGCGGCCAGGCGGCGAGCCTCGTCGAGGCGGCGCTGTCCCTCGGCGAGGCGAGTTCGCGCCTGGGCGTTGACCGCGCCGCGTCGGGTCGAGATGAAATCGGTGGCCGCAGCGATCTGCGACGCTGCGGCGCCGACGGTCTGGTCGAGTTGGCGCTGCACCCGCGCCGCAGCCCGGGCGCGGTCCTGCGCAGTCGCGATCGCCCGGTCGAGTTCGACATCGGCGCGCAGCAGCTGCGAGTACACCCCGAGCGGGTTGCCCTCGCAACTTGTTTCGGCCCTGGCCAGCGCCGACTCCGCGCTCACCCGGCTCTGCGCGAGCCCGGTGTCGCCGTTCGTTTCGCCGGTGGCAAGTGCTTTGGCGGTCGCGATTTCCGCACGCACCTCGTCGATCAACGCCGGGAGCGCGGCGATCGCACCGCGAATGCTCTGCGCGGCATTGTCGACGGCGTCGAGGAGTTCCCCCGCGTGCGCGACGGCGGCCTCCGCCGCGCGGATCGCACCGACCGCCGCCCCCTGCTTGCCCGGCGGCAGCGCGATGGCGGTGCGCCCGTCGGCGACGGAGCGTTCGGCGAAATCGCACTGATCGCGCGCCATCGCGGTGTTGCCCAGGACGGGTTCGAGCACACTGGCCGGGAACTGCGTGGCCAACTCGGCCAGTTCGCTTTCCGAGGCGGGGATGCGGACAGTCACCTCGACGATCCGCTGGGTGAGCGCGTCGAGCCGCGCGGGGGCGTCGATGAGCAGGTCGCGCATCCCGTCGAATTCCGCCACCCGCTCGTCGAGTTCGCGATCGGCACGCGCACAATTGTTGATCAGTTCGACGAGGAGGTCACGCTGCTGTTCGAGCGGATCGGGTATCGCATCGTCGAGCTGCTGACGGATCGTAAAGGCATGGGCCAGTGCAGTTTTCGCGTTCGTGAGTGCGGTGTCGAACACCCGCACGGCGTCGTCGCCGAATTCGCCGCGGGCGAGTTCGAGTTCCTCGGAACTGGTGCGCACGGCGTTGTCCATCTCGACCAGCACCTCCCGGGACCGCTCGTGCAGCATCGGGATGGGTAGCGCGGCCAGTGCATCGGTGTCGAGCGGGTCAACGGTGCGCGCGGCCGTCGCGTCGGCCTCGGCAGTCGCTTTTCTGCGCCGCCGCAGGAAAACGACCACCCCGCCGGCCGCCACGACGACGACGCCAAGTGCGACAAGGACGCCGGCCACGGGCACCCCGCCCCCGGAGGCCGAGTGCAGCGCGTCGGATATCCCCGTGGCGGTCGCGATGCTCGCGCCGGCCCAGTCTTCCTCGCGCAGGGCGGGTTCGATTGCGTTGGTGCGCAGATCGGACCACTCGGACTCGGATACTGCCGACATGGCCTTCGGTGCGGACAGGTAGTACGAGCCGTCGACGGTCGCGACGGCGAGCAGCACGTCGCTGTTGCCCAGTGAACTGTCCTGCGCGGTTTGTTCGGCCCATTGCTGTTCGCCGAGTCCGTCGAAGTCGGCCACGAAGGCCACCCACAGCCGGACGTGATCGCTATCGTAGAGCGCGTCGATTGCGTCCTGAACTTCCGCGTGCTGATCGTCATTGAGTGCTTCGACGTCGTCGCTGATCTGCGCCGGGAGCCGGTACGGTGCCTCAGCGACAGCGATCGGTGCCAGGCCGAGCAGTGCGACTCCCAACAGAATAGCGATCACTATCTGTCGCACAGCGATGCGGGCGGCGTGAGGCATCACACGAATCTATAAGGGTGTCGAGCACGCCGGGACACGCCGGTCACGGGTGCCGCCCACTCGGGCTGGCAGACTTGGGGGGTGACGTACGCACCGGAGCGCGATCGCGAGCGCTACCACCCCGAGCCGAACAGGCGCGGGGTGGGTTCGTCGATCCTGCGCTGGCTGGGTCGACTGATGCTCGGTGCCGTCCTGGTCGCGCTGTTGATCGTCGGCGGCACGGCGGTACGGGTATGGCAGGTGGCCCGCATCGACGACCACTCGACGGCCGACGCCATCGTGGTGCTCGGCGCCGCGCAGTACTCGGGCACCCCGTCGTCGGTCTTCGAGGCCCGGCTCGAGCAGGCCGCGAGCCTGTACCGCGAAGGTGTGGCGCCGACCGTCATTACGGTCGGCGGAAAACAGATCGGCGATGAATACACCGAGGCCGCATCGGGCAAGAACTACCTCACCGACGAGGGCATCCCTGCCGACGACATCATCGCCGTCGAACAGGGAGCGGACACACTGGGCAGCATCGAGGCGGTGCACGACGAGATGGCCGCACGCAACCTGTCCTCCGCCGTCCTCGTCAGCGATCCGTGGCATTCGCTGCGGACCCGCACCATGGCTCGCGACGCCGGGATCGAGGCCTGGACGGCGCCGACCCGGCAGGGGCCGGCGGTATTCACCCGGGAGTCGCAACTGCACGGCATCGCACGCGAGACAGCGGCGCTGTTGTGGTACCAGATCACGCATTCCTCCGCCGACTTCTCCTACACGGCGGGGCAGTGACCGCGACACCTCCGGACGCCGCGTCGGGCTACGACGAGCACGCGCTGCAGCGCACGGTCGTCGAGACCCGCAAGACCGCAGGACTGCCGCACACCAAGCCGGCGCATCGCTCCGATTTTTCCCGCGACCGCGCGCGCGTGCTGCATTCGGCCGCGTTGCGCAGATTGGCGGACAAGACCCAGGTGATGGGGCCGCGCGACGGTGACACGCCGCGCACCCGGTTGACCCATTCGCTCGAGGTCGCGCAGATCGGACGCAGCATCGCCGACGGGCTCGGCTGCGACCCCGACCTCGTCGACCTCGCCGGGTTGGCGCACGACATCGGGCACCCGCCCTACGGACACAACGGGGAGAAGGCGCTCGACGATTTCGCCGACGCCCACGGCGGCTTCGAGGGCAACGCGCAGAACCTTCGCATCCTCACCCGGCTCGAACCGAAGATCCTCGATGCGGACGGCTGCAGCGTCGGCCTGAATCTGACCAGGGCCGCACTCGACGCGACGATCAAGTACCCCTGGCCACGTCCACCGACGGGTGGGAAGTTCGGTGCCTACTCCGACGACCTCGACACCCTCGCCTGGGTCCGCGACAGTGCGCCCGAACGGCGCCAATGCCTCGAGTCGCAGGTGATGGACTGGGCCGATGACGTCGCCTACTCGGTGCACGACGTCGAGGACGGCGTGATCGCGGGTCGTATCGACCTGCGCGCCCTTGGCGATCCGGCCGAGCAGTCCGCCCTCGCCGAAATGGGCGCGCGCGAGCACCGCGGACTGACCAGCGACGACTTGATCGACGCCGCCCGTCGACTATCCGTGCTGCCGGTGGTCACGGGGGTGCCTACCTATGACGGCACGGTCGCCGCCTCGGTCGCGCTCAAACGGCTGACCAGCGAACTCGTCGGCAGATTCGCCACCGCGGCGATCACCGGCACCATCGACTCGGCCGGCTCGGCGCCGCTGTCCCGATTCGCTGCCGATCTGGTGGTGCCGCCGGTCGTTCGCGCCGAGGTCGCGCTGCTGAAAACCGTCGCGCTGCGTTATGTCATGTCCGATGAGGGCCACAAGAACCGGCAGTGGGAGCAGCGGGAGCGGATTACCGCGGTGGCGAAGGCGCTGCTCGCCGCCGCGCCGCTCGGCCTCGATCCGTGGCTGCTGCCGGCGTGGACGGAGGCGGCCGACGACAACGCGCGGGTTCGGGTGGTGATGGACCAGATCGCCTCCTACACCGAGAGCCGGCTCGAGCAGGTCGCTGCCGCACGGGCCTGAGCTACGGCTGGTCGCCGCCGAGCGTGCGCAACATCTGCATGAGCGACGGCGTCAGTCGCGCAAGGTCGTCCGCATCGATGAGGTCCGCGAGCATTCGATCGACCTCGGTGATCGCATCTCGGCCCACCCGGAGTAGGCGCGCGCCCTCCTCGGTGACGAACAGTTGTGCCGTACGGCCCCGCCCGGAATCGGTCGTCCTGGCAACGGCGCCGCGATCTTCGAGTTTCGTCAGGGTCGACTGCATGCTCTGTGGCGTCACCGATGCGCGACGCGCCAGCTCGCTGTAGGAGATCCCGGCGTCGCGGGACAGGTGGCCCAGTGCCGACATGTGCCGCATCGAAATCCCCTCCGCCTTCAGCGAGGCCTCGACATGCTCGCGGATTCGTCGGCCCACGGTCATCACGAGGAATGCCGCACTCGGTGGCGGGGCCCCGGCGGGACTGACGCCGCCGCTCGTACCGGCCTTCCGGCTCGCTTTCGTGTCTTTTCCCACGTCCTCGTCCACCAGATTGACAACCCCTCTCCGTCAGTTTCAGACTAACTGAAACTAATCGTCGACTCGACGGACGAAAGAGACTCGGGATGAAAGTCCGGCACTACCTGCATCAGGCTCCGTCGGTCACCGCTGGGGAGGCGATTCGCCTGGCCCGTGAGGGCGCATTGATCATCGATGTGCGCCGACAGTTCGAGTGGAACCGCAACCACATCCCCGGGTCGCTTCATGTCCCCCTCGAAGAACTGTCGCGGCGATGCGAGGACCTGCCCGAGGATCGTCTGTTGATCACCTTCTGCACCGGGGGTCTGCGATCGTATGGCGCCGCGAACATGCTCATCGATTACGGCTTCGATGCCAAGAACATGTCGAAGGGGCTGGTCGACTGGCGCGCTGCCGGGGGTGCGCTGGAGGGCTCCGCGCACACCACGTGATCTACGCCCGGTGCGCAGACGCCGGTGGGCCGCGCCGTCGCGAGGTCGGCGTTCGCGTGCCCGCACGGGCGACCCCGCCGGCGGCGCTAGACTCGCTGCCGTGGCCGGCCGAATTCCCGATCGAGACATCGCGGCCATTCGCGAACGCACCAACATCGAAGACATCGTCGGCGAGTACGTCTCGCTGCGCCGGGCCGGCGCCGATTCCATGAAGGGGCTTTGCCCCTTTCACGACGAGAAGTCACCGTCGTTTCACGTCCGGCCCAACCACGGACACTTCCATTGCTTCGGGTGCGGCGAGGGCGGCGACGTCTACAGCTTCCTGCAGAAGATCGACCACATCAGCTTCGTCGAGGCCGTCGAGCAACTCGCCGATCGGCTCGGATACCAGATCTCCTACGAGGGCGGCGGCACCTCGGTGCAGCGCGACCGCGGCACCCGCGGTCGGCTCGTCGCCGCGAACGCAGCGGCGCAGGAGTACTACGCGGCGCAATTGCGCGAACCCGAGGCGGAAACCGCGCGCCGGTACCTGACCGAACGCAACTTCGATTCGGCCGCAGCCGCGCAGTTCGGCTGCGGTTACGCCCCCGCGGGCTGGGATACGCTGACAAAACACCTGTTGCGCAAGGGGTTCGAGTTCAAGGAACTCGAGGCCGCGGGCTTGGCCAAACAAGGCAAACGCGGTCCGATCGACCGCTTCCATCGCCGACTGCTGTGGCCCATCCGCAATCTCGCCGGTGACGTGATCGGCTTCGGCGCGCGCAAACTGTTCGACGACGACACCATGCCCGGCAAGTACGTCAACACGCCGGAAACCATGCTGTACAAGAAGTCCGGCGTGCTGTTCGGTCTCGACCTGGCCAAGCGGGACATCGCGAAAGGTCATCAGGCGGTAGTCGTCGAGGGTTACACCGATGTGATGGCGATGCATCTCGCGGGTGTGAAGACCGCGGTCGCGTCCTGCGGGACCGCGTTCGGCGAGGAGCACATGTCGGTGCTTCGGCGGCTGCTGATGGACGACAACTTCTGGCGTGGTGAGATCATCTACACCTTCGACGGTGACGCGGCCGGTCAGGCAGCGGCGCTGAAAGCCTTTGCCGGAGACCAGAAGCTGGCCGGGCAGACCTATATCGCGGTGGCCGCCGACGGGCAGGACCCGTGCGAACTGCGCCAGAACTCGGGCGATGCCGCCCTGCGTGATCTCGTGGCGCGTCGCGTGCCGCTGTTCGAGTTCGTGATCAAGGGCCTGCTTGCCGAGTACGACCTGGACACCGCGGAGGGGCAGGTCGAATCGCTGCGACGGGCGGTGCCGGTCGTGGCGCAGATCAAGGACGACGCGTTGCGCAAGGCCTATGCGACGCGCCTGGCCGGTTGGGTCGGCTGGGACGACATCCCGCAGGTGATCCGTCGGGTGGGGGAGGAAGCGCGCCGCGGCGGTGTCGCCGCCGACCGGCCGACGCGCCGGCGCTCGTCGCCCACGCCTGCGACACGTCCCAATCCCGGTGATCCGACGCTCAAGCCGCAGCGCAATGCGCTCACGGCGGCCTTGCAGTACCCGGCGATCGCGGGCACGGTCTTCGACTCCCTGCCCCCGGAATCGTTCACCCACCCGGCGTATTCGGCGGTGCGACAGGCGATCGCGGCCGCGGGCGGCACCTCCGCCGGGCTCGGCGGTGCCGACTGGGTGAGCAGCGTTGCGGACCAGACCGCCGATCTCACGCTGCGCTCGCTCGTGCACGAACTCTCGGTCGACCCGCTGCCGATCGCGTCCGAGGGGACCGTGCCGCGCTACATCACCGGCGTGCTGGCGCGGTTGCAGGAAGTGTGGGTGGGCCGACAGGTGGCCGAGCTCAAGTCCAAGCTGCAGCGGATCTCACCGGCCGACGAACCCGACGAGTACCACAACCTGTTCGGGGATCTGGTCGCGCTCGAGCAGTACCGGCGCAGCTTGCTCGAGCAGGCGCTGGGCAACAACAGCGACGACGACTTCGCGGTCGGCTGATCCCGAAGCTACTGAGACTCAGCCGCGCAGCTGCTCGTACGGAACGAAGACCGTGGTGCGCTCGTCGATCGGCTCCATCGGCTCCAGCTTCGGCTGCGTGCTCAGCGTGTCCGAGAGCTTCTGCCGACCGGCACTGACGATCTTCTTGGTGACCGGACTGCCCGCGACAGAACGCGCGGTGGCGCTGATCTGCTCGTAGCGGCGCCGGCCTGCCTTCGCGCCGAGCACATAGCCGGCAGCAACACCGATCAGCAACCGCAACATGAACGAGCTCCTCCCGACGACGACCGTCTCCATCCTGCCTGACCCGTCGTCGTCGTGTCGATTTGCCTGGCCCGATGACGTCGCCGGGCGGCGATTTGGGGGAGGTTCAGACGATGCGCTAAAGTCTGTCTCCGGCCCGATCGCTCGCGGAAGGGTCGAGAACGGTCCCCTGTAGCTCAATTGGCAGAGCATTCGACTGTTAATCGAACGGTTGCTGGTTCGAGTCCAGCCGGGGGAGCAAAACGCCCTCTGACCTGCGCAAACGCGGGTCAGGGGGCGCTTCTTTGGTCGATTCACGGTTTCTGGTTCGAGGCCGGCGGGGGAGTGAATGCCCTGTGAGCTGGCCCGACTCCGCAGAGGGTGTCGATTCGGGGCTGAAGCGTGCCGAAGGTCAGAACGGGCGGCCGGCCCCTGCTCGGGGCCGGCTTTCCCTTGTTGCGAGCCCGCGATCCGCCCAGGCTCCTTCACTAGGCCTGCCGAGAACTAGACGGCGCCTCTCTGTGTCAAGCCGGACCCCGCAGCGCCGGGTTTATGGTGGAGATTGGCGGGTCCGGGAAGTGACTTGATCCGAAGTGCCGGTGTGCGGGGTGTCAGCCGGTCGCGCAGGACGTGAGAGCCGCCCCCGAGTGTCCTCACGGGCCTGCCGCCGGCGTGGCGGCCGAGTCGCGGAGAAGCTGCCGGTAGACGATGTCGGAGAGCCGTCTCTTCAGGCAGCGCAAGGCTTCCTTGTGACTCTTTCCGGTGGCGCGTTTGCGTTGGTAGTACTCGCGGCCAGGCGTGGCTCGACCGATTTGGGTGATGGCCATGGTGTGCAGGCAACAGTTCAGTTGCCGGTCTCCTGCGCGGGAGAGCCGGTGGCGGACGACGTCGCCGGAGGACGCTTCGATGGGTGCGGTTCCGGTGTAGCTGGCGAACGCGGCGGCGGAGCGGAACCGGTGGATCGAGCCGACGCGGGCGAGGATCTTGCCGGCGGTGAGCGTCCCGATCCCGCACAACTGGGTCAGTGAGCTCCCGGACTCGGCGACCGCGGTCTCGATGTCGCTGGCGGCCTTGGCGATCCGTCGATCCAGTTGCCGCACCTCGGCAACCAGATCGACTGCGAGGCTGCGCAGGGTTTTGCCGGTGACGTCGCGGGGACGGACCCTTCGCAGCATGTCGGCGGCGTGGTCGGCGGTCAGGCCGCGGGGTGCGCCGGCGGGGATCAGGTGGGTGAGTACGACGTGGAGCCGGTTGACGGTTTGGGTGCGAGTCTTGACCAGATCATCGCGGTGCTCGACGACGGCGCGCAGCGCGGTGACCGTGGCATCGATGTGGGCGGTGCTCAGCGCGTGTGCGGTCAAGGCGGCGATCCCGACCGACACTGCGTCGGCGTCGTCGTTCTTGCGGCCGTGTCCGGTGGAGAGCAGCCGCACCCGCGCGGCCAACTTCGCGGGGACATCGACCACGTCCACACAGTCCGGCACACGGATGGTGGCCAAGGTCCGCAGCGACGCGTCGACCGCGGCTGCGGTCCACGATGCCTTGTGCGGATCAACGGAGATCATCACCTGACTTCTGGAATCCTCGAGCACTTGCGCCATTACCCACTCCTCGACTCGGTTCGATTCGGTAGCGAGGAGGGCACACCAACTTTCGGCTTTGCAGGCCTCTCTTCAGCCACTCTCGCCGGGCGGCACCGACCGGCACGCAGGCCGTCTAGGAGCCAACCCCACAGCGGGGCGGCAGGTATGGGGCGAGCGATCGATCCGGTCGGCGCCTAGGAGATCATGGCTGCAGACCGCGATCCCCTGTAGGAAATTGAACAAGTTGGTATGGGTGACCGCTGGCCGTGAGTCGGGGGTTGCGGGCCGGGGCCTCGCTCACAACATTCGTGGGTTACCGGGCAGGGCCGCCTGCCCGGTCTTTCCGACATTTGTGGGAGGCCCCGGTGTTTACAGAGCGTACGAGCGTTGGGCTCGACGTGCACGCACGTTCGGTCGCGGCAGCGGCGATCGACGGTGTCACGGGCGAGTACTTTCAGGCGAAATTGACCCCGGCCCACGATCACATCCGGTCCTGGTTGTCCGGGCTGCCGGGCCCGGTCGCGGTGGCGTATGAGGCCGGACCGACCGGTTTCGGCCTGTATCGGGCGCTGACCGCGGCCGGTGTGCGGTGCGAGGTCGCGGCACCGTCGAAACTGCAGAAACCTTCGGGGGACCGGGTCAAGACCGACGCCCGCGATGCGGTGCACCTGGCGCGGTTGCTGCGCCTGGACGAGATCACCGCGGTGTCGATCCCGACGGTCGATCAGGAAGCGGCGCGGGATCTGGTGCGGGCACGGGAAGACTGCCGTGGTGACCTGATGCGGGCGCGGCATCGGCTCTCGAAGCTGCTGTTGCGCCATGGCATCGTCTACTACGGTGGCGCCGCCTGGACCGGTGCCCACGATCGGTGGCTGCGCAGCGAAGCAGCCCCGCAGTTGAGCCTGCCGGCGACCCGGATGGCCTTCGATGCCGATTACGAGCACGTACTGACGATGCAGGCCCGCCGCCGGCGCCTGGACATCGCGATCGAAGAGATGGCCACCGGCAGCGAGTTCACCCCGGTCGTACGCCGGGTGTCGTGCCTGCGCGGGGTGAGCACGTTGACCGGGTTCGCGTTGGCCGTCGAGATCGGTGACTGGCATCGGTTCACCGGCAACACGATCGGGTCGTTCGTCGGTTTGGTTCCCTCGGAGTACTCGTCGGGTTCGGCGCGAGTGCAGGGCCCGATCACCAAGACCGGGAACACCCACGCACGGCGACTGCTGGTCGAAGCGGCCTGGCATCACCGGCCGCAGTACCGCGTCGGGGCGGTGATGCGGCAGCGGTGGGAGCAGGCACCAGCGGCCGCCCGCGCCCGCGGCGACGAGGGCAACCGACGCCTGCACAGCCGGTGGGTCGGTTTCCTGCACCGCCGCAAGCGTCCGGTGGTGGCGAACGTGGCGATCGCCCGCGAGTTGGCCGGATGGTGCTGGTCGCTGGCGGTAATGAACGACTGATCGCTCCCTGTTCTGCTTCCTTCCCGAGTTGGTGGTGGCAGCGCGTGGACCGACCCGCGAAGCGACTATGAGCAGACCCCCGTGGTCGACGCTCGATTCTAGACACGCGGATACGGTTCAGCCGAAACCCCGTCCTGCGGTACCCAACCCGCGTATATCAGTCTGACCGCGCGTCGCTAACGACACGCTCACCACACAGACTCGCCGAGGAAGCAACGAGGCGCCGTCGGGGTCGCTCCCCGGCGGCGCCTCCTCATGCCCTCTTGACAAACTTCTCTACATATCAGTCGCGAACTGCCGGCATGCCGAAGTCGCGTTGCATGAGCGTCGAGTCGGGCGCCGAGAACCCAAACCTCGCATAGAGCTCGTGTGCGTCGGCGGTATGCAGCATCCACCGGAACTTGGCTCCCGGACCGTCGTCGACCATGCCTTGCACGATCGATGTCCCGAGTCCGAGGCCGCGACAGTGCGGCGCGACGTAGACATCTGCAAGATATGCAATCGCGGCACCATCCGAGAAGGCGCGTGCGAATCCGACCATCGCCCCCAACAGGCGTTCATATGCCGCCACGATCCGCCAGGCACAGTCCAATTGGCGTTCGAACATCTCACGGGTCCGGTACTTGGCCCAGTAGGCACGTTCGGTGAGCTCGGCCCATAGCCAGTCGCGATCGACTCGTGAAAGTTCGGTTCAGTTCAAAGTCCATAGGTGCGCCCTCGCTCAACTGGTCCCCAGATTTCCAGACCCACCGCACATCAGACTGTGGGACGACTTCGGCAACTGGTACACCGTCTTCCTCACCACTGCCTCTAACCTGGTCGGTACCACGTACCAAACCAACTATGGGTTCTACGGAAATCCGCAGGGTCTGAATCTGCCTCGAACCGCCGTCATCTTCGGGTGGCGGCGGTTTCGTGTTCAGGTGGGCGGGTACAGGTATGCGCATGGCCTTATTCGATGCGGCGGGTGTCGCGGGAGTTATCGCGGGACACGGCATGACAGTGGCCTATCGGCAGAACGGCGAGCCGTACATCGAGTGCGGGTGCCTCGGCGCATTCCCCGACCCGAGGACGTGGGGCGCGCACATCGCCCGGGCGATCCGGGAGGCGTAGGACAACAAGCCGGCGTCACCTACCCGCGACGATCACGCCGGCGCGAAGCCCGCAAGGTGGTCGCGGTGGCTGATCGCCCGCAGGAATGTCGCCAGTATCCAGGTCATGAACCGGTCGGGTATCAACGCGGCCGGGCGCAGCGCGGATTCGGCGTGCGACACCTGTAGCGAGGTCAACCACGACACGATCGCGACCTTTCGCCGCCGCATCTTCTCGTATCCGCGCAGCGCCCTGGAAAGATCCTCGGCCGATGTCAGCGCCCTGCGCAGAATCATGGCGTCGAGCAAGGCCTGGTTGGTGCCCTGAGCCAGAGTCGGTGGAATCGTGTGCGCGGCATCACCAAGAAGGGTGAACGGCCCCTGTCCCCATTCGCGGGGAATCGGATGCCGATAGTGCGGAAAGGGCGAGAGATCCAAATCGGCATCGGTCAAGGTCGCGAGGACTCGGTCGGTCGCCTCGGACCACCCACTGAATTGCGCTCGCACCATCTCGATCGGCCGGTCCGGCCGGACGAAATCAGTGGACCACGGCAGATCGAACCACCACTGCAGCTGCGACCCTCCTGCGGGCCAGAGGCCGAGATTTCCGTGCTCACCGATGATGATCGTGGCGTCGTGGTTGTCCGCGACTTCGGGCAATGAGATCAGCCCCTGCCAACTGCACCAGCCGGTCGGCTCCGCTGCTTGGGCGCCGAACATCTCCCGAACCATGGAATGCCGACCGTCCGCGCCGATGACAAGGTCGCCGTCGACGGCGCTGCCGTCCGCGAATTCGACCCGTGCACCCTCGGGCGTCTCGAGCACCCGGACCGCAGGCGAGCCGCATTGGATGCGATCGGTCGGGAAGCCGGCCAGCAGCCGCTCCAGCAGCACTCGACGCGGGACCATCCGGGTGGGGGCGCCGAGCGTGGCCGAGATCGCGGTCACGTCGATCGTCGCGATTGGGCGGCCGCCCGAGGTAACGACCCGCACCGTGGACAGCTGCTCGCCAGCGCCGTCCATGTCGACGCCCAGTTGCCTGAGCACCGTCGCGCCGTTGGACCAAATGGTCACGGCGCCACCGCCGGTCCGTACTTCCGGCATGCGTTCGAAGACGGTGACGTCATGCCCGTCCTGCAGCAGCCCTCGTGCAACCGCGATTCCGCCGACACCAGCGCCGATCACGAGTACCCGCAACGGCGTTACCGGCCGCGCCACCCGCGATGCCTTCGACTTCGATAGCCGCCTGCCGGGATGCATCCCGGTGCTCTTGTCCCGCAACAAATTCGCCATGTGCTGGCTCTCCATTCGGCGCCGACCCGCGCCGCGACGGGCCCGGGTTCTCCGAAATCAGAGTGGGCTCGGCGCGCGCGCGGCGATAGGCACCGCAGGGTGAAAATGGCACACCCTTACCAAACCGATGGAACGTTGCCGTCCGTCCAGAGCAGGTCAGGTCATGCGCTCATCCAGCTGGATCGTGACTTCATCGCCGACGGCCTTACCCAGGATGCGGAGCATGTCCTTCTTGACCGGTAATTTGTGCGTCCCGTCGCCGAGCGCCATGAACGAGCTGCGGAAGGGGTGGCCGTCGACGGATCCGCGTACCTTCACCAGACCACGGGTGCCGAAGTATTCGGCCGATCCGGGCATCACGACGAAGGTCCATCCACCCGGGTTCGGACTTTTCTGAATGCGGGCAGTGAACTGCTTGTCGAGAGGAGTGGGTCCCGGGGCCGATTCGCGTGCGCACATGATCCTTACTCAACCGGCGGCTACCTCGTCAGTCCATACCTTGAAGCTCGTCAGTGTGGCGGGACCGAACGCGTTGCAGAGCGCGACGTCGGCGGCGTCGCGGCCACGCGCGATCAATACCCTGCCGATGCGGGGCGTGTTGTTGCGCGCGTCGAAGGTATGCCATTGCCCGCCGAGGTACACCTCGAACCAGGCAGCGAAATCCATCGGACCGTACGGCGGGGCCATACCGATGTCGCCGAGGTAGCCGGTGCAGTAGCGGGCGGGGATGTTCATGCAGCGGCAGAAGGCAACGGCAAGATGGGTGAAGTCACGGCAGACGCCGGTGCGGTCGTAATAGGCTTCCAGCGCCGTGCGTGTCATGCGCGCGTGCTCGTAGCCGAACGTGAGATGTCGGTGGACGTAGTCGCAGATTGCCTGAACGCGGTCCCATCCTGGTGGTGTGTGCTCGAAGAGATTCCACGCCGTCTCCGACAGCCGATCGGTTTCGCAGTACCTGCTCCCGAGCAGGAAGATGAGGGTTTCCTCGGGCAGGTCCGGCACCGGAATCTGTTGCGCCTGCGCGACAATGGTGTCGGGTATACCAGTGTCGTAGATGAGTGCATCGGCCCAGATACGGGTGCGGCCGGCGGGCGCAACGATGCGGGTGCACCAGTTGCCGAAGTCGTCACGATAGGCCGCCATCGGGACTGGCGGGTCGACCATCAGGTTGTCCCGGCCGACCAGGTCGGACACGCGGGTGAAGTGGACGTTGAGGTTGAAGATCATCGGGGTGGGTTTCGGGCAGTCGTAGATCATTTCGAATCCGACTTGAATCTGCATTATTTCTCTCCGGTATCCGTCGGGCGCGGACGGGCGTGACCGCCGACGTCGGCGGTGGAAAGGACATCCCGTGTGCTCCTTGGCGCGGGCGTGAAGCATGGCGTGCAATCGGACCGCACCTGCCGTGCACAGCGAATCGACCAGTATGCGCCGAAATGTCGTCCGGCGCCGTCCAGCGAATGATGCCCTGGTTGGCTGCCAGTTCGATTCCGGTGTAGTTGCCGTGCACGAAAGCGCACACGCAAACGCGCCACCCGAGGAGACGACCTGTCTGCGATCGAGCCATCACTGTGGTTCGCGGCGCTGCCGTCGCCGGTTAGCTGGGCGGGAATTCCAGCGGCAGTGTCTGCAACGACACCGACGCGGCGGGCCAGGACAACGTCGGGGTGCCCGCGATGGTGTAGTCGGGGATGCGGGCATGGAATTCCTCGAGCATCAGCCGAAGTTCGGTGCGTGCGAGGTGCGCGCCGAGGCAGCGGTGTATCCCGCCACCGAACGCGAGGTGGGAGATGCGCTCGCCGAGATCCGGAACGTCAAAATCGTTCGCGCGCAGGCCCTCGCGATTCGCGGTGCCCAGCACCAGCGCTACCTGCATACCGGCGGGGATGAGCGTGCCGGCCACCTCGACATCTTCGGTCGTCATCCGCGGCACCATCTGCGCCGGGCCGTCCAGCCGTAGCACCTCCTCGATGAAGAGCGGGATACGGGACGGGTCCGCGATCAGCGCATGCCGCAGGACGGGATCCTCGGCGAGCCGCAACAGGCAGAACCCGATGGCCCCGGTGACGGTGTCGAGCCCGCCGAGCACCAGCACGAAGCACATGCCGAGCATCTGTTCGTCGGTCCACGCCTCGTCGCCGGTGATGGCCAGCACACTACTGATCAGGGCGTCATCGGGATGTGTCCGTTTGTGCGCGATCTTGTCCTGCAGATAGCCGAACAACGCGAGCGAGCATTCCATCTGACGCGTATTGGGCTCGCCGTTGGCCTGACTTGCCGTATCCGAATGGAAAATGCCGTCGACCCAGTCCAGAAACTGCGGCAGGTCGGCATGCGGAAGGCCGAGCAGCGTCAGGATCGCCTGCGTCGGGAACTTGCGGGCGAGATCGGTCATCGCTTCACAGTGACCCGTCGGGGCGAACGCGTCGATGTGGGCGCGCACATCGGCCCGCAGGCCGTCCTCGAGTTCGCGCATCCGCCTGGGCCCGAAGAACGGGTCGAGGACCTTTCGGTACTGCGCGTGCTCGGGCGGATCGACGGCGATCGGGATCAGTTGGATCATCGCGCTCAACCCGTCGAAGGCCTTTGCCGAGGAGAAGATCTCGGGGTGCGTCTGCGCGAATCGCACCCCTTCTCGGCTGGTGATGTAGTACACGTCGCCGGCTCGATACACATCGCCGGGACGCCGCAAATACTCGATGGCAGCGGCCCTGTTCGGCGCCATCGGCGCGTCGTCGTAGTAGCTCCGGGGAAGGGTCTGCATCGGCATACTGTAAGCCTAACGAGAACGACCGGGCGGTCAGGTCCGATCGGACTCTGGCGTTTTGCTGACGACGTATCCGTCACCGAGTCGTCGTCATGCCGGCTCTCTCATCACGCCGATATGGCGCACCGTCCCGGAAAGGCCTGGCAGCTCTTTCACCGGCGACCAGGTAAGCAGCCCGTCCGTGCTGTCGGAATAGAGATACTTTCCTTCGGTATAGGCGTCGAGATAGATCCGCCACGTGTCGTTCGGCAACTGAACCAGGGCTGGGCCCTCCCGCAGCGAACCCCAATTTCCAGGCGCGACGAACGAATAGGGTCCCGTCACCGACGACGCGACCGCATGCTCGATGACCTTCTGCGTCTCGTTCTTGGTAAACGCGTGATAGGTCGATCCCACCTTGACCACGGTCGTGTCGATGTGGTCCGCGCCGATCCCGGCGAGCGGAACGGGCAGGCTCCACATCCGGAGTGATGGATCCAGCGCCGTCATGAGGTACGGCACGAATCCGCCACCGGTCGACAGCGACAGGATGACGTTGACGCGGTTGCCGTCCACGAACCATTCGGGCGCCCAGGCTTTCGTGGTGAACGGCGACAGCGACGGTCCGTCGCTGAACCCGGCCGACCCCGAGGAGCCCGGTGGGCTCGCCGAGCCGGTACCGTCCCCGGTTCCGGGCAGGAAGGCGCAGCAGAACGGGACCGGCCAGTTCCCAAGGAACGTCCAGTTGATCCGGTCGACGCTGCGCGCGAAGCCGATGTTCGCCCCGTCGGCTGTGGTGTAGGTGAGGTAATAGAGCCCATCAGTGTTCCGGAAGATGCTCGGGTCACGCACAGCTCCCGAGGGGGGTCGATACGCCGATAGCCGGGCGGGTTGGAACGCAGTGGCGTCCCACGACTCGTACACATCCAGGTCGTGGTCGCTGGTGTTGCTGAACGCCACCATCGTGTATCGCCAGTCGGGCGGTGCGGCGCCGCTGCTCCCCGGGGCCGCGACCAGCAAACCGGCGACAGCGAGCAGCACCATCGATAGGGCGGAAAAGCAGGTTCGCTTGGTCAGCTTCACCGGTGCAGTATGCCTTACATTAAGCGCGCCATCTGTAACTTTGGCCGTACGCCTCGCCCGGAGACCCGGTGCGAACAGGACCCCGTTCGCACCGCGGGAGACAGGCTCAGATTTGCTCCACCACCCAGTTGGGTGGGCGCTTGTCGATGAACGCTTGCACACCCTCGAGCGCGCTCGGGTCCATCATGTTGCAGGCCATCGTCGCGGCCGCGTCGTCGTAGGCCGAGCCGATGCCTTCCTCGAGTTGGCGGTAGAACAAGGCCTTGCCCATCGCAACCGCGACCCGCGGCTTGGCGACGATGCTTGCGACCAATGACTCGACCGCCTCATCGAGGGCCTCGGGCGCGGCGACGCGATTGACGAGGCCTTTCGCCTGCGCCTCCGCAGCTGAAATGAACTCGCCGGTCACGAGCATCTCGAAGGCCGCCTTGCGAGAGAGGTTGCGCGACAGCGCGACACCGGGTGTCGAGCAGAACAGGCCGACGTTGACACCGCTGACGGCAAAGCGCGCGTCGCTGCTCGCTACGGCCAGGTCGCACATCGCGACGAGTTGGCAGCCGGCCGCGGTGGCGAGTCCCTGCACACGCGCGATCACGGGCACATCGAGGTGCTGAATCGCAAGCATCACGGCGGAGCATTGCGCGAAGAGGCGCTGGTAGTACTCGAGCGACGGGTCGGCCCGCATTTCCTTCAGGTCGTGGCCGGCGCAGAAGGCTTTGCCCGCGGCGCCGAGCACGACGGCTCGGACCGACTCGTCCGTGGCAAGTGAGACGAGCGAGTCGGCGAGCGCGGCGAGCATCGCCTCCGAGAGCGCGTTGAAGCTTTGCGGTCGATTCAGCGTGAGTGTGACGACGCCGCGTTCGTCGCGGTGCTGCAACAGGGGCTCTTCCATCGCCATGACCTCACTCGATCGGCGGGTGCCGTGCGCGCTCGGGCAACCGGATTCTTCTCGATTCTGCCAGCTCGGGTGGCCCGTGGACGGCAGCGTGCCGGATCGGCAGTGCCCATTCGTCCAAGCCCGGTGGTGGGACGCCGGGCTAGCGTGAGGCGAAATAGCCCCGATCTGTGAGGAGAACCAGGTGAGCAGCGTCGATCCGATCCCCGCACATCTGCACACGGTCACTCCGCGACTCGTCGTCCGTGACGCTGCCGCGGCGATCGAGTTCTATGCCGCCGCCTTCGGTGCGGTTGAGCGCCCCGGCCGGTTCACCGCTGCGTCCGGTGAAATCGTGCACACCGAGGTGACGATCGGCGATTCCGTGGTGATGTTGACCGACGAAGGCGCCGACGCGGATGCTCCGGCACGGTCGCCGATGTCGGTCGGCGGGACCGTTTCGGCAATCATGGCCACATATTGGTCCGACGTGGACGCGGTGTGGGAACGCGCCATCCGCGCGGGCGCGGAGATCGTCTATCCGCTCGCCGACCAGTTCTACGGCGATCGCGGTGGGCGTCTGCGGGATCCGTTCGGTCACCAGTGGATGCTCGGCCAGCACCTCGAAGAGGTGTCCCCGGAGGAAGTGGACCGCCGGGCCGAGGCGCTGTTCGGGAGCGATTGACCACCGAGCTATTTGATGTCCGTCGAGGCAGCGATCTCGGTCTGCGTTTCGAAATCGGCGATGCGCTTCTGCAGGGTCGCGATCGTCGATTGCAGCGCAACCGAACCGAGCACCATCCGCAGCGGTGCGGGCTGTTGGTCGGCGCTCTCGATGATGCGGGTGGCCATTAGCGCCGGATCGCCCGGAGCGAGACCGTTGGCCGGATCCAGCATCTGGAGAAATGCGTGCGCGGGTGTGTCATCGTATACGGGCATCAGTTCGGCGACCCGCGCGCTTCCGTAGCGGAATTCTGTTCGGGCGCCGCCGGGTTCGACGATGGTCACACCGACGCCGAACTTCTCGACCTCCTGGGCGACGGATTCGCAGAAGCCCTCGATGCCCCACTTGGTGGCGTGGTACAGCGAGTTGCCGGCAAATGCCACCTGACCCCCGTACGACGAGATTTGGATGATCCTGCCACCGCCCTGCTCGCGAAGATGTGGCAGCGCGGCACGGATCAACGTGATTGGGCCGGTGAGGTTGGTTGCAACGATGTCACCCACTTGGGTATCGGAAAGTTCTTCGGCCGCTCCGAACAAGCCGTAGCCGGCGTTGCTCACAATCACGTCGATTCGCCCGAGATCGCGGAACTTTCGGTCGACGAGTTCGCGCACTGCGGCGGTATCGGTCATCTCGAGCAGCTCCGCGATGAACGTATCCGGATGGGCCTCGGTGAAGTCGGACACCTTCGCGGTATTACGCACGGTGCCCACGACGCGATCTCCGCGATCGAGGAGCTGTTGGGTGAGCTCCCTGCCGAAGCCGCTATTCACCCCGGTGATCATCCAGGTCTGTGGTGACATGTTCTCAGGCCATTCCAGTTGCCGGCGTGGCGACTTCGTCGAGGGCGGCAAGTCCGTTGAGGGTTCGGGGATATCCGATGAACGGGATGGGTTGTGTCAGTACGTCGAGCAGAACCGTTCGATCGTTCCCAACGTTGAGGTTCGCGGCCACATGGCCCTTGACCTGGGACTCACATCCGCCGAGTGCAACCAACATCGAGAACGTCAGCAGTTCGCGCGTGGCAATGTCGAGGCCGGCACGCGACACATGATCACCGAAACAGTTGGCGGACAGATACTTCTGAAGGTGTAGCTCGTCCACCGGCGCATTGGCGTACATGGCATCGACGCGGGCGGTCCCGACGATCCGCTTCTGTACGGCGAGGCCTTCGTCGAACCGGGTCGCGGGAGTCGTCGTCGCCTGGGACGGCAGCGGGAGGTCGACGCCTCGTTCGGTGAGGACCTCGTTGGTGATGTGGAAGAAGTCGAAGACCTTGGCGATGCCGACGTAGGGCACCGCTTGGTAGAGGATTTCCTTCGCCTCGACCGGTGTCACGCCGGTCGTGAGGGCGGCACCGAGCATCGTTCGGTACTCGCCATGCGCCTGGCAGGCGATGATGGCGGAGAGTTGGGTCATCAGGCGCAGCCGTGGATCGAGGTCGTCGTGTCGAAGGACTTCGTCGAAGGCGAAGTTGTCGAACACCTCGATGAGGTCGGGATCGGTCCGAGCCAGTGTGGACACATGGCCGGGGAACAGATATCGCCGTGGACGCGTTGCGCCGCATCGTTCGGGGGCATGGGGTGCGTGAACTCCTATCGGTGATTCGGTGAACGTCGGAGCAGTGCGATCATGTCGTCGGGCTGCCGGGGTTCGTGCCGTAACTCATGCTCATGCCCATGCAGCCGAAGCCGAGCGCCGATACTTCCGGCCCGTCGGTTCCGACTTGTCGTGTTTTCATACGTGCCTCCACTTGTCCGTAGTGCGTCGAGTGCCACGCAACGGTGACGTCATTGGAGTCCCTACACGGGGCGTTGCGGACCGCGGCGAGATGGTATTGCGAGGGTCGATGCTTGGGGTCAGTCCCGTGCGCCGGCCGGGAAATGTTCGGCATCGACCTGGTCATTGCTTGCTGCCCACGAAGCAAGCAGTTTCAGCGCGTCCGCGGTCGGCGTATCCTTCGCCGCGGTATAGATGTTGAGGTACAAGCCCGGTTCGGACGGAAGTTCCATGGCCTCGAAATCGAGGTCGAGTTGGCCGACCACTGGGTGGCGGAGTCTCTTTCGGCCGCTGCGGTGGAACCGCACATCCTGGGAGGCCCAACGCCGGCGGAAGAGTTCACTTTGTGTCGAGAGCTCTCCGACCAATTCGATGAGGGCCTTATCGTGCGGATTGCGGCCGGCCTCGAGGCGGAGCATGGCTGCTGCGTCGCGGGCGATCTGGTCGTAGTCGACGAAGAACTGTTCGGCGGCATCGGGGTGCAGGTAGACGAAACGGGTGGTATTCGCGGGCCGCCGGGGGTCGGCGAGCACGGGAGCGTAGAGCGCCCGGGCCAGCGGGTTCATCGCGAGAATGTCGTGGCGGCCGTTGCGGATCCAGGCGGGCGCGTCGGTGATCGCGTCGATCACCTGCTGGATCGCGGGTCGCACCTGCGTCGCGGGTGCGCGGCGGCGCCGACCGGGGCTCGTATGCGATTGGCGAGCCAGGGCCAGGAGGTGGTCGCGCTCGGCGTCATCGAGTTTCAGGGCGCCGGCGAGAGCGTCGAGCACGCTGTCGGAGGCGCTCGCAAGGTTGCCGCGTTCCATCCGGATGTAGTAGTCGACCGACACTCCCGCGAGCATGGCGACCTCTTCGCGGCGTAGCCCTTTGACCCGACGGTTGCCGCCGAACGCGGGGAGACCGGCCTCCTCGGGAGTGATGCGGGCCCGCCGCGAGCTCAGGAACTCGCGGATCTCGGTACGCAGGTCGGTGCCCATGCCTCAACGGTAGGTAGTGCTTCGGGCAAGTGGGAGGCACTGGCGTTACCTGGAATGGCTGTCACTCCCCGAATGCGCGGGCTCCGGGTCAACTGGATGGCATGCGAGCAACCTACATGTACGGCGCGGGCGACGTCCGCGTCATCGACGTCTCCGACCCGGTCATCGAGCAGTCGACCGACGCGCTGGTGCGCGTGGTGCGGGCCTGCGTGTGCGGCAGTGACCTGCACCCCTACCACTCCATGCCCACCACCTCCGCAGGCACACCGATGGGACACGAGTTCATCGGTGTCGTCGAGGACATCGGTTCGGACGTCGCATCCGTCGGGGTGGGCGATTTCGTGATTGCGCCCTTCGCCGTCTCGTGCGGGAAGTGCGTGTTCTGCAGGGGAGGGCTGTACACCTCGTGCGAGAAGGGCGGGTTCTGGGGCAATGCCGCGGTGGGCACAGCAGGGGCTCAGGCGGAGGCAGTCCGGGTTCCGCTGGCCGACGGCACCCTGGTCAAGGCGCCGGTGCGGGCAGACGCCGACGATGCGTTGCTGGCATCGGTGCTGACATTGTCGGATGTCTACGGCACCGGATGGCACGCCGCCGTGCGTGGCGGTGTCCGAGAGGGCAGTTCGGTCACCGTGATCGGCGACGGTGCTGTCGGCCTGCTGGCGGTGCTTTCGGCAAAGCAACTCGGCGCGGAGCAGATCGTGTTGATGGGCCGGCATGCCGTGCGCACGGACCTGGGCCGCGAGTTCGGTGCCACCGACGTGGTTGCCGAGCGCGGTGACGAGGGAATCGCGAAAGTTCGTGAGCTGACCAAGGGGCTGGGCACCGATATCGTGCTCGAGGCCGTAGGCCACCGGCCGGCCTACGACCAGGCCGTCGGCGTGGTGCGCCCGGGCGGGGTGATCAGCCGGGTTGGCGTGCCCCAATACGAGGATGCGCCCATCGGTTTCGGCAGCCTCTTCGGGCCGAACGTCACGCTCACCGGCGGCCCGGCACCGGTGCGCGCCTACATCGAACACCTGCTCCCCGGAGTGCTCGACGGCACGGTCGAGCCGGGCAAGGTCTTCGATCGGACGGTCGGCATCGAACAGACCCCACAGGCGTATGCCGCGATGGACAGCCGCCAAGCCCTCAAGGTCGTTGTCCGGCCGTGACGACCAATCGCGCACGGACGCCGGCCGCAGGGCCGCGAGTTTCGCGACCGTTCTGACCTGCTACTTCATGGTGTTGTTCGACTACTCGGTTGGTGCTCACCAATCACGAATAGATCTGTCCGGCACGGGATTTGGTGCCGAGACTGTCGGCTCAGGCGCGGGGGAGGAGTTGGAGCGTCGCTGCGCGCGCGGCGGGGCTCGTGATGCGTTCGACGGCGCTGGTCGAACCGCGATACTTTGTGCGATACGCCGCGTCGAGCCGGGTTTGCAGGGCGCTGTCGTCAGCGGGGATGTCGACGAACTCGACGCCGCGGTGTGCGGTACCCGCGGTGAGCTCGCCATGCATCCGATCGTGCGCGTGCCGGAACCACAGCGCGTCGATGCCGTTGACCGACCTGACGTACACGTGGTCACCGTCGGTGACGCCCCAGACGATCACCGATTTGCGGACGGTGTCATCCGGGCGGGCGGTGGCGATTTGCCATTCGCCGGTGGCTGCGATCGTTGCGTGCTCGAGTGCGGGCCACTTGCCCGTCTGCTGTGACTCCGAATCGTCGGTCATCGTTGCGCTCCTCTCGGGTCGGCATCCACACGTTCAGGAAACACCGAGTTGCGCAGTCGCGGGAGTGCCTACCGATCCATGTACTGACAGACCCTCCCTGCCAATCGGTAGCGCGCCTAGCGTTGAACCTCATGACCACCATTCCGCTACTGACCCTGAACAACGGTGTCCAAATACCGGCGCTCGGCTTCGGTGTCTTCCAGACTCCACCCGACGAGACGCTCGCCGCCGTCGACGCCGCCCTGACCACCGGATACCGCCACATCGACACCGCAGCGGCCTACGGCAACGAGCGCGAAGTGGGACAGGCAATTCACCGGTCCGGAATCGATCGCTCCGAGATCTTTATCGAGACCAAGATCTGGATCACCGACTTCGGCTACGACGCGACGCTGCACGCCTTCGACAAGGCGGCCGGCAAGCTCAGTGTCGAACAGATCGATCTGCTGATCCTGCATCAAGCGCTGCCTGGAGAGTTCGACCTCACCATCGGTGCATACAAGGCCCTCGAGCGGTTGCTCGGCGACGGCAAGGTGCGCGCAATCGGCGTCAGTAACTTCATGCCCGACCACCTCGCACGGCTGCTCGAGGCCACGTCGGTCGTTCCGGCGGTGAACCAGATCGAGGTGCACCCGTACTTCCGGCAGTCCGAGTTGCTTGCGGTCGACGACGAACACGGCATCGTCTCGCAGGCATGGTCGCCGATCGGGGGAATCACGTTCTACCGGGATGGATCTCACGGCTCGACTCTGAAAGATCCGGTCATCGGAGAAATCGCCACGGCGCACGGCAAGAGCGCTGCCCAGGTGATGCTGCGCTGGCATCTTCAGCAGGGGCGCCAGGTCATTCCGAAATCGGTGACGCCCTCGCGGATCGCCGAGAACTTCGACGTATTCGATTTCGAGCTGTCCGCCGAGGACCTCGGCGCCATCGACGCTCTCGACACCGGCGTGCGCGGTGGGCCGGAACCGGAGGTCATCACCCGCGAGAGGTTCGGCCGTGACATCCCGGAAGCTTGAGGACGGGCACTGCGGAGCGAACTCTGCCCAAATCGAGACAATCTCGAAGCCTTCTGGACGTCGGATTGGCAGCAGTCACCACTTATGGTTGAACTGGAACGTTAGGCGCGCCGGGGGTATTGAGCTGCGCGGACGTCAGTTGGATTGATCAATTGTCCAGTCCGCCGCGACGAGAGAAGCCGACCCGCGGTATGTTTTCCGGCGAAATTCGGGAATTCCGGTCCGAACGTTATGACACCGATACTCGATTGCCGCGTTCCGTTTAGCCGACGGCCTTGTTGGGCATACAACGTAGGTGTCACGGTGAGTGAGCGGTCCTTAATCGGGACCGCGTCGGAGATCGGAGTCATCCCCCTATGTCTCTCGCAATGGAGCACCCGGCCGAACCCGCGCCCGAATCGCATCTGCTCGGCAATCGCCTTGCCGCGCGCATCGGAGTGGTCGCCTTCGGTGCCGCGCTAGCGCTGTTCAGCGCGATTCTGGTCACCTCGGTGCCCGTCGGTCTGTTGATCGGGGCGGTCGCAATCGGGTTGTGGTGCCTGACGGTCGCCGTGCTCTGAGGGACCGGCTCGCTTCGTTCCAATCCTTGCCCTCGCGCTAGTGCGCGTGCTTTCTCCCCGCGCGTGCTTCCGGTGAACACGTACGCACGTGAACCGGCCGCGCTCGGCGAACAGATCTTCGCGATCATGTGCACGCGCCGCCGTCTGTTGGGTCATTCCGGGGCGCCCGAGTCGCCGAACCGCCGGCACGCACGCGCACGTCGTGTGCCCGCCGCAGGAACCCGGGGTGGTCTATGTTGAATCAGCCGTTGGGCAGTGCTGAATCGACAGTGTGAAAGCAGGAGGGCGCCGATGAGGTCCGACTCGACTCCATCGGCGACGAACGGCGCCGGGTGGTCGATGCCGCGCGGGCTGATTGTGCTGCTCGGTCTCGCCGGGCTGGTGGTCACCGTGGCCGGAATCAAGTCATTCTCGGGAATCCTCGCGCCTACCTTTCTGGCGCTGATGCTGACGGTTGCCGTGAATCCGTTGCCTGCTTGGTTGCGCGGCAAGGGATTACCCGGCTGGGCGGCAGTGACGGTCGCGCTGCTCGCCGTTTACGGGATCCTGTTCGTGCTGGTGATGTCCATCGTGGTGTCGGTTGCTCGACTCGCGACCCTGCTGCCGAGTTACGCCGACAAGCTCGATGACCAGATCGGCAACGTGCAGGGCGCGCTCCAAGATCGCGGCATCGGCTCCGATCAGGCACAGGATTTGCTCTCACATATCAATGCCGGCACCGTTTTCGACTTCTTCACCGCGATACTGGAGAGCGCGGCGGGCATCTTCTCCGACCTGTTCTTCCTGGTTACGCTGCTGCTCTTCATGGCCGTCGACGGCGCAACCTACAAAACGCGAATGGGGATGCTGGCCGGGCTGCGCCCGGACATCGCCGGTGCCTTGACCGCCTTCGCGCACGGCACCCGCAAGTACCTGATCGTGTCGACGATCTTCGGACTGATCGTGGCGGTAATCGATGCCGGGGCACTGTGGGCGATGGGCATCCCGTTGCCGATCCTGTGGGGCCTGGTCGCCTTCGTCACCAACTACATCCCCAACATCGGCTTCGTCATCGGGTTGGTACCGCCTGCGCTGCTCGCGTTGCTCGAAGGCGGTCCCAGCCTGATGTTGTGGGTCATCGTCGTCTACTCGGCGATCAACGTGACGATTCAGTCCATCATTCAGCCCAAGTTCGTCGGGGACGCGGTGGGCTTGTCGGTGACGTTGACATTCATGTCGATGGTGATCTGGACCTGGATTCTCGGGCCCCTCGGTGCGGTGTTGGCAATCCCGTTGTCGCTGTTGACGAAAGCGCTCCTCGTCGACATGGATCCGTCGACTCGCTGGGCAGACATTCTGCTGCGTAGCTCGGTCCCCGACGATGTGGAGTCGCGAACAGTGCCCGCCACCACGCGGGACGAACCGCCACCCCAACCCAAACGACCCGATGAGGGGGATGCCGCGGCCGAGAAGACCGACCAGGAGCGTGCCCCGTCGTGACCACCGAACCGGGGCCGATCGAGCGGACGGCGGCCACGGCCAAGACTGCGTTGCAAAAGTTTGGTTCCACAGCGCGCGGCTCGGTGATCCTGAACGTCGTCGCGGACCTCGCCCGCAGCGATATCGCGGATCGGTCAATGACGCTGGCTGCTCAGTTGTTCACGTCGATTCTGCCGGTGCTGCTGGTGATTTCGTCGATCGGCCACAACGACGGCGTCGACCGGATGGTTGAATGGATCGGCGTCGTGCCCATCAGCGACCAGCTTGCCTACGACGGAACGAGCAGCTTTCCCTCGACCACCACGTTCAGCGTGGTGGGCGCGCTCATGGTGATTCTCAGCGCGACGTCCTACGCGCGGGCACTCGGGCGCTTCTACTCGCGAGCGTGGCAGGTACCGATCGTGCCGATGCGCGCGGCGTGGCGGTGGTTCGCGGTTGTCGCGGTCATGGTCTTCGCGGTCGCGATGGTCGGCTGGGGGCACCTGCTCGACGACGCGCCCTACGTCGGCGGAGTGTTGGACGTGGCCGCGGGCAGCGCGGTGTGGTGTGTGGTCTGGGCGGCGATTCCGCACATCCTCACTCGGGGAGCGTTGAGCCCGCGGATCCTCGCGGTGACCGGAATCCTGACCGGGCTTGCGTTGAGCATCCTGCGAATCGGCAGCGAGCTGGTGATGCCGCGCGTGTCCGCGACGGCCATCGCCCAGTACGGGATCATCGGCATCATCTTCACCATCGTCGGATGGCTGTTCGTCTACTCGGTGATCGTCGTCGCGAGCACGATCGTGGTCGGGTCAGTGGCGCGCGACGAGACCATCGGGCGCTGGCTGGGCTCGCATTTGCGACCGCGCCAGGCCGGCGCGTTCACCGGCTGGGTACGTGACAGCTGACTAGCTGCGCGGCGACAACTCGACAATCGCGATGGGCCGCTTCGTCTTCGCCTGATACGCGCGGTACTGGCCACGATTGGCGGCATTGACGATGTCCCAGTACCGCTCGTAGTCCGCGTCGCCGGGCAGCACCTTCCTGGCGGTCACCGCATGCTTGCTCGGGCCCACCTGGATCTCGCAATCCGGTGCGGCGGTGACGTTGAGCAACCACGCCGGCGGCCGCGGTGAGCCGCCGTTCGACGCCGTCACCAGGTACTTTTCACCGTCCCGGCCATAGGTGAGGGCCGACGTCCTCGGCTCACCGGTGCGCCGACCGACAGTGCGCAGCAGCAACGTCGGGATGCCGAGCAGGATGCGGTGCCCGATCCACCCTCGGCTGTGTTCGTACACCGCCTGATGCACCTCGAGCGACTTCACGAAAAGACTCGTCATGTTCCCCCCTGTACGGACCGTCCGGCACCGAGCCTACGGATGTCGGGGTCGATGGCTGTCGGGCTGGTCCGGCTCGAGACCCACCGGGTAGCATTCGGCACGCTCGGCGCGCGCTCGCCGGGCATGGGGCGGTAGCTCAGTCGGTTAGAGCCGTGGACTCATAATCCATTGGTCGCGGGTTCGAGCCCCGCCCGCCCCACGGCAGAGTTTTCGACCGCTGTCCGCAGCTACGATCCATCGGCTGTGCCGACTGTCCGGTCGAGAAGATCCCTCGTCATCGATCAGGGCCGCTGACTCCACGAGAACGGCCCGCCCCCGGAGAGGGAACGGGCCGCAGTGGCAGCTGGTCCTGATCCGACTGGGATTTGTACGAACCGAACCCCAGGGGGCCGGCGGGAGTCAGGAATCCCAAAAAGCGGGGTTGCAAAACCAAGGCACTGCCAGTGCCGTCTCCGAGGTCTATGCCAAATGCGAACTTCTTGACCTTCAAGGTTCTCTCCGTCCGGGTTCGGACGGCCTGCCTCTGGGCAGGAGAGCAGGCCGTTACATGATTTGGATACTCGGTGCCCGGGAAACCGGCGCGCGCGGATGCCGCTGCGAAGCTTCCTTGGCCGAGTACGTCCCGACTGGGTCGGCATCCATCGGCCAACCATCGCAAAATGAGTAGGAATCGTTGGGATTCCTCGGCATCACGGACGGACAATACCCGGCGTATTCCGTTGTCGCCCATTGCTGAATGGGTCTCGTTCGAATCGAACGGGAACCGCGTTCGGAAATCCATTGGTCGCGGGTGCGAGCCCCGCCGCCCGACGGCCGCGTCGCTCTCCTCGCGCCAAGGCCATCGCCGAGCGCTCGATCGACTTGTCGCAATCGGATGCGGTGGAGTTTGCTGCTAGGTATGCACTCTGACACCGATCCCAGCCACGACGCCCCGCGCTGGTTCCTCGACGCCATCGCAACGCCGGCAGAGGATGCCGCTGTGAACGTCGGCGAAACGAGGATCGCGGTGCGGTGCTGGGGGCCTGCCGACGCCGAGTCTGCCGTGTTGCTCGTCCACGGCGGAAGCGCGAATTCCCATTGGTGGGACCACGTCGCACCACTGCTCGGCGACGACCGTCAGGTGTTCGCCCTGGACATGTCCGGGCACGGCGACAGTGACCGACGGTCCATCTACTCCCTCGACGACTGGTCGGAGGAGGTCGCGGCGGTGTGCGCGGCTGCCGGTGTGCCGCCGAACCCGATCCTGGTCGGACACAGCATGGGCGGCTGGGTGGCGCTCAACTGCACCATCAACCATCCCGATCTCGTCGGCGGCGTCGTGGTGCTCGATTCTCCGATCCGCGAGTTCAGCCCCGAGGAACAGGCCGCAATCGACAGTCGAGCCTTCGGACCGCTGAAGGTCTATCCGGACCGTGGCGATGCGATCGCACGGTTCCGGCCGGTGCCCAAGCAGGAGAACAATCTGCCGTATGTGCTGTCACATATCGCCGAGACGTCGTTGCGCGAGGTTCCCGGCGGGTGGAGTTGGAAGTTCGACCCGCAGATGTTCGCCCGGAACATGCCGCGGCCGGAGATGCTCAAACGGGTCAATGCCCGGGTGGCGCTGATCCGGTCCCAGTTCGGCCTGGTGACACCCTCCGTCGGCGACCAGATGTACGAGTGGCTCGGTCGGCGCGCGCCGGTATTCGAACTGCCCCTGGCGGGCCATCACCCGATGCTCGATCAGCCGATCCCGCTGATCGCCGCGCTGCGGGCGATTCTCGCCGACTGGGAACACTCCTCGCCGATCACCGCCGCACGCTGAACCGGTGCGCGGGGCTCAGATGCTCTCGGCGAGCCGTTTGAGGTTCGACAACTGGCGCCTGGCCATGACCAGATCGCCGAGACACAAGAACGGTCCGAGCAAGCGCCAACTCGGTTGTGCGACTTTGAGTACGAGCCGGGTCGAACCGTTGCCGTCCGGAACGAGAACGTAGGACAGGACTGCCCCCATGATCGTCGCGGTCAGGTGCCCCCCGGGCACCACCGAGAGGACACGGCCCTGCGGTCGACCGCCTGTTGCCGTGAACGGATCACCCGGCACCGGATCCGGCAGCCGGTGCAACTCGTGTGGTGACCGCCGGCCGAGGTTGTCGATCCAGTCGTAGGAGTACGGCGCGAGCCGCAGTTGCACGATCCACGGCCACACCCGATCGGGCGTGGTGTGGACGGTGACTGCGCGCCACGCCTGCATCACGGGCTTCGGCACGAACTCGTCGCACGGGTACGGCCGGCTCGTTTCGGCGTCCGTCACGCCCCACCGGTCGCCGATCACGGCGATTTCCCGTGCTGCTGCACGGGATTAGCGTAATCCCGGTTCGTTGCCTGTCGGTACGGCAGAGTTGGAAGTATGACGAATCCCAAGCTGCCCAACCCGGCCGAGATCCTCGCCGCAGCACAGGCCGCAGCGCAAGCCGCCGCCGAGGCCGCGCAGGCAGCGGCGGGATCGGCATTCGACTCGGCGGTGCGCCTGCCACCGGCATCCGCCCGACTCGCGGCCGAATTGCCCGATCTCGTGGACAACCTGGCGAGCACGCTGGAACGTCTCAACGACGCCATCGACCGGTGGGAACGCATGATGGTGCTGATGGACCCGATGTTCGGGGCGCTCGACCGGCTCATCCCGCAGCTCGAAGCGCTGGTGTCGGTCGGCGACAATGTTTTCGCCAGGTTGGGGCGGCTGCCCGGCATGGGCACGCTCGGGAAGGTCACCGGCGTCTCGGTGGACAAGGAGAAGGAGAAAGCCGACGAACGGGCGCGCGGCCGAACGAAGGCACGCAAGCAGCAGCCGCCGACGCCCGGTCGGGACCGGCGCTAGGCGGTTGTGAACGGGCCCGGCGAGCATGCCCTGGCGGCTGCGGCGGCCTTGAGCACCATTTCCCGATACTCGTCCTCGGCGACGGAATCGAGCACGATCGCGCCGCCCGCGCCGATATGCCAGCGCCCATTCGCGAGAACCGCGGTGCGGATGACGATGTTGAGGTCCGCCGTTCGATTCAGTCCGAGAAACCCGATCGTGCCCGAATACACGCCGCGCGCTTGGGTTTCCAGCGTGTCGATGATCTCCATCGTGCGCAGCTTGGGTGCGCCGGTCATCGACCCACCGGGGAAGCAGGCCCGCAGACAGTCGATCGCGTCCAGTCCCGGTCGTAGGGTGCCGCGGATGGTGGACACGAGTTGGTGCAGCGTCGCATAGGTTTCGGTGACCATCAGCTCGGGCACGTGCACGGTGCCGACCTCGCACACACGGCCGAGGTCGTTGCGCAGCAGGTCGACGATCATCAGGTTCTCGGCCCGCGTCTTGGGGTCGGCGGCCAGCGCACGTCGGAGTTGGTCGTCCTCGGCCGGGGTGGCGCCGCGCGGTGCGGTGCCTTTGATCGGTTTGCTCTCCACCACGCCGCAGCGATCGAGCTTCAGGAACCGCTCCGGAGAGGAGCAGGCCACCTCGACATCGTCGAACCTGAGGTAGGCGGCATACGGTGCCGGATTGCACCGTCGCAGCGTGCGATAGAAGTCGATACCTGCTTCGGTGGCGTCGACTTGGACGCTGTCGGTCAGGCAGATCTCGTACGATTCGCCGGCCCGCAGCGCGCGATCGCAGTCGGCGATGTCGGCGAGGTAGCGATCGTGCCCACGACGCAGCATCGACTCGACGGCGGCAGTGTCGGAGGAGACGAAGAGCTGCGCCGGGTTCGACCAGTCGGGCACCGATTCGAGGACGACACAGGTTTTTTCGATCCACTCCTGTGCCGAGCCCGTGCTGTCGGCGTCATCGAGGGCGATCAGATACGTCGCGTTGGCAACGTGATCGACGGCGATGAAACGGTCGGTGAAGATCAGGCGGGCGTCGGGGAAATCGGAGCGGAACGTGTTGGGGGAGCCGCAGTCGGCTTTCGTCTCATAGCCGAAATAGCCGACGTAGCCGCCGGTGAAGTCGAACGGCATTGGTGCGCAATCGATGCTGCGTCGGGACAGCTGACCGGAGAGGTAGTCGAAGATTGGCGACGGGACGTCGGTGACGTCGGCGCCGCGGTGCACCCGAACGGTTCCGGTGGTGACGTCGTAGCCGATGACCTCGGCGAGCGGACCGGACGCGTCGCCGAGGAAGGAGAAGCGATCCAGGCCCGGCTCGACATGTTCGCTGTCGAGCCAGAACGCGGTGCGCGACTGTGCATAGAGTCGGTCGAAGGTCGCCTCGGTATCCACGGCGCGGTCGATACGCAGCGTCCGGGCGCGGTAGGTCGTTGTGCCCGTTGCGGCGCGGGTGGGTGCTGCCGTCGCGCGCGTGGACGGTCGAGGCGTGATCGGCCGATGCTGTGCGGCAGTGAATTTCGCGAAGTTGCGGAGCAGCGTCGCGCCGTATTCCGCAGCGACCGACTCGGGATGGAACTGCAACCCCCATTGCGGCCGGTGCCGGTGCCGCACCGCCATCACCACGCCGTCGGGCGTGCGTGCAGTCACGGCCAGATCGGCGGGCAGTGGCTCGATCGCACACAGCGAGTGGTAACGCACCACCGTGAAATCCTGTGGCACACCGTCGAAAAGGCCTTCCTCGTCATGGCGCACGCTGTCCAGGAATCCGTGCCGCGGGGTCGGGGCGGGTCCAATCTCACCGCCGGCATCGAGCACCACGCCCTGATGGCCGAGACAGATTCCGAGCAGCGGGACGCGGGTCTCCCGCACGACACGTGCCGAGATCCCGAAGTCGCGGCGGCGGTCGGGGCGGCCGGGACCCGGAGCGATCACCACGTTGTCGAACGAGTCGAAATCGAGCCCGGCGCAGGCCGACTCCTCGTCGTTGCGCAGCACGACGGGCTCGACTCCGTTCACCACGCTGATCAGCTGAAACAGGTTGTAGGTGAACGAGTCGTAGTTGTCGATCAGCAGGGTCCGCATCGTCGAGAAAGATTACGCTTCGGGCGCCTCACCTGCGCCAACCGCGGGGATGGGGCGTTGCGGTGAGGGCGCTCACGCGTGTGCGGCACAATCGCGCCATGTCAACGCAGCAGCAGCCCGACGGTGTCGATCGGGAACTCGTCGATTTCGCGGTTGTCGCCGAATGGATGGATCGGCAAGGCCTGCCCGGAGGCCGGATCGAGAACGTGGCGCCGATCGGTGGCGGTACGCAGAACGTGCTGATGCGGTTCTCCCGCGGTGGCGAAGAGTTCGTGTTGCGGCGACCGCCGCGCCACCAGCGTCCGAAGAGCAATGAGGTGCTGCGTCGGGAGGCGCGTCTGCTCGCCGCGCTGGCGGACACGAACGTGCCGACCCCCGAACTGGTTGCGGCCTGCCCCGACGAAGCGGTGCTCGGCGGAGCGGTCTTCTACCTGATGCGGCCGATCGACGGCTTCAATCCGGGGGTCGAGTTGCCGGAGCTGCACACCGGTGACGCGAGTATTCGGTACCGGATGGGACTGTCGGCGGCCAAGGCGCTCGCCGATCTCGGATCGGTCGACTACGAGGCGGTCGGCCTCGGCGACTACGGCAACAAGCCGGAGAGCTTTCTCGATCGGCAGGTGTCGCGGTGGCTCGGCGAGCTGGAGACCTACACGCGCAACGAGGGATACCCGGGCCCCGATATCCCGGGAATCGATGCGCTCACCGACTGGCTGGAGCGCAACCGGCCGGCGGATTGGCGTCCGGGCATCATGCACGGGGACTGCCACATGTCGAACACGATGTACCGCTACGACGGCCCGGAGCTCGCCGCCTACGTCGACTGGGAAATGTCGACGATCGGCGACCCTCTGCTCGATCTCGGTTGGTTGCTCGCGACGTGGCCCAATGGCACAGCCCTCGACGGACTCGCCGGCGCCTATGCCGCACATGGTGGCCTTGCGACAGCGGAGGAGCTCATCGCGCACTACGCCGCCCACTCGGACCGTGATCTGAGCGCCATCGATTGGTACGTGGTGCTGGCGTGCTTCAAGTTGGGCATCGTCCTGGAGGGCACCCATGCGCGTGCGTTCGCCGGCAAGGCGCCGAAAGAGGTGGGCGATCGGCTGCACGAGCTGACCCTGCTGTTGTTCGAGCGTGCCCGCGGATTGATCGCCTGAGCAGGTAAAACGTACTCCCGCCTCGCCTAGCTACCGGGTGGTACTAGAACGTGTTTCAGTTCTGTCGTAGTGTGTTCAATCACAAGCGGTACGACGGAAGGCGAGAACGAGATGAAGACCAAGGGCGCCATTCTCTGGGGTGTCGGTGAGGACTGGAAGATCGAGGACATCGAGATCGGCGATCCCGTTGCCGGTGAAGTCCAGATCCAGCTCGAGGTGGCCGGGATGTGCCACTCGGACCACCACATCGTCACGGGTGCTACCCCGATGCCGTCCTACCCGGTGATCGGCGGTCACGAGGGCGCCGGCGTCATCACCAAGGTTGGTCCCGAGGTCCACGATCTCGAGGTCGGCGACCATGTCGTGCTGTCCTTCGTGCCGTCGTGTGGCCGCTGTCCGGCCTGCGTCTCGGGCAACATGGCGCTGTGCGATCTGGGCGCCGGGCTGCTCTCCGGCCAAGCCATCAGCGACGGCACCTTCCGGATCCAGTCCAAGGGTGAGAACGTCATCCCGATGTGCCTCCTCGGCACCTTCTCGCCGTACATGACGGTGCACCAGAGCTCGGTCGTGAAGATTGACAAGAGCATCCCGTTCGAGGTCGCTGCGCTCGTCGGCTGCGGTGTGCCGACCGGATTCGGATCGTCGACGCATGTCGCCGACGTCAAGGCCGGCGACACCGTCGCGATCATGGGTGTCGGTGGTGTCGGCATGAGCGCGCTGCAGGGCGCGGTCGTCTCCGGCGCGCGCCGCGTGATCGCCATCGATCCGGTGGAGTTCAAGCGCGAGCAGGCCATCAAGTTTGGTGCGACGCACACCTACGCCTCCGCTCAGGAAGCCATGGGCGGCATGTTCGAGCTCACCGAGGGCCGGATGGCCGACAAGACCATCATCACCGTCGGCGAGATGAAGGGTGAGTACGTCGAAGAGGCGCTCACGCTCACCGGCAAGGGCGGCACCGTCGTTGTCACGGCCATGGGTCACATGCTCGACTTCGACGTGAAGATGAACTGCTTCCTGCTCTCGATGTTGCAGAAGACCGTCAAGGGCTGCATCTTCGGTGGCGGTAACGCGCGTCAGGACATCCCGTTCCTGCTCGAGCTGTACAAGTCGGGTCAGCTCAACCTCGATGACATGGTCACCCGGAGCTACTCGCTCGAAGAGGTCAACCAGGGCTACAAGGACATGCTCGAGGGCCGCAACATCCGCGGCATCATCAAGTACTCCGACGCGGATCGGTAGCCCACCGCGCTCCTGATTCGATGGGGAGGCGGTAACTTGGCGCGGGTGGAGAGCCTCGAGCTGGTGCGGACGTGGCCGGTGGACAACGTTGCCGCGGCGGTGGTGACTCCGGACGGGCGCCACGGCAGCGTCGGGGACACGGAACGCGTGTTTGCGCTGGCGTCGGTAACCAAGCTGCTCGTCGCCTACGGCGCGCTGATTGCCGTTGAGGAAGGTGCAATCGACCTCGACCAGCCGGCAGGGCCGGACGGTTCGACGGTGCGGCACCTGCTCGCACACACTTCCGGGCTCGCCTTCGACGAGCGGCGGGTGCTTGCCGGGCCCGGCACCCGACGCATCTATTCGAGTGCCGGGTTCGAGATGCTCGCCGAGCTGATCGGCGAAGAGAGCGGGATCGCGTTTCCCGACTATCTGCGCGAAGCGGTTTTCGAGCCGCTGGACATGACCAGTTCCGCGCTGACCGGCAGCGCCGGGCACGGTGCCGAATCCAGTGTGGCCGACCTCGCGCGGTTCGCGGCCGAACTGCTCACCCCGACGCTGCTCGACCCCCAAACGCTCGCCGACGCGACCACCGTGCAGTTTCCCGGACTGCCCGGGGTGCTGCCCGGCTATGGATCGCAGCGCCCCAACGACTGGGGTCTCGGCTTCGAGTTGCGCGACGGCAAATCGCCGCACTGGACCGGCAGCCACAATTCGCCGAAGACCTACGGGCATTTCGGTCAGGCCGGGACCTTCCTCTGGGTCGACGCGACGTTGGCCGGCGCTTGCGTCGTGCTCACCGACCGGGCATTCGGGGACTGGGCGAAACCGCTGTGGCCCGAGCTCTCCGACCGGGTGGTCGACGAAATCGGCGACTGACATTCCCGATTTCTCCGCTGGGGTGGCGCAACAGGGGTAACACGGGGCACACTGGTTATCAGTAGCACCTATCACCTGGTCCGACGCAGGCCGTTGGGGAAGACGTCCCTTGTCGACCGGAGGTGTTGTAGGTGCGCGCATTGAATCAGTTCGCCGATGCGACGACTGGAGTGGTGTACATCCACTCCTCTCCGGCTGCGCTATGCCCACACGTGGAGTGGGCACTCGCCTCGACGCTCGAGTCACCGGCCAACCTCAGGTGGACGAGTCAGCCGGCATCCGATGGGTTACTTCGTGCCACTACCGAGTGGGTCGGCCCGGTCGGTACGGCCGCGCGTCTGGCCAACGTCCTGCGGTCCTGGACGATGTTGCGTTTCGAGGTCACCGAGGATCCGAGCGAGGGCGTGGACGGCGAGCGCTTCAGCTTCGTTCCCGGTCTCGGCCTGTGGCGCGGATCGACCAGTGCGAACGGTGACGTCGTGGTGGGGGAGATGCGGCTGCGCGCGATGCTCGAGGGCGGCGGCGAGCGGCTCGCGGTCGAATTGGACACCGCGCTCGGCACGGCCTGGGACGAGGCGCTCGAACCGTTCCGCAGTGGCGGCGAAGGTGCCGAAGTCACCTGGTTGCGCCGCAACGTGGGGTGACTGTTACGTTCCGGCTCGTTTGAGTTCGGTCGCCGGGGGGCACTCGCCGGGGTGTGAGTGACAACACAGCAGACCAAGCCGACGCAGAGAAGCAACCGTCCGAGCCGTCGGACCAAGACGTCGAAGACGCCAAGAAGAAGATGGCCGAGATCGACGAGCGCTACGACCCTGGCAAACGGCACACCACGATCGTGCCGGGCACCAACGGAACGGTGACCGGTACCGCGTTCGCGGACCTCGTCGATGAATCCGAGGACGACTTCGTCGGCGCAGGACACAGCACCGGCGCGAAGACGGGCGACGGCCGTCAGGACACCGCCGACGAAGCCGAGCAGAGCAAAGCCCGAGACTCGTAACCGAGCCCCCGGCCTTCGCGTAGGAAGTTCCGCCGGCTACAGCGGAATGTTCTTGTGTTGCCCCCGGCGCTGCGGTGCGGCCGCCAATGCTGCCGTGATCGTGCTCCGGGTGCGCTTCGGGTCGATGATGTCGTCCACCACGCCGATCGACATCGCACGCCCGACTCCGCCCGCGATTGCCTCGTGCTCGGCCGCCAGACGGTCGTGCAGGGCCTCGCGCTCCTCGTCCGGGGCGGCGGCGAGGGCGCGCTTGTGCAGGATGCCCACGGCGGCGCGAGCGCCCATCACGGCGACCTCGGCCTCCGGCCAGGCATAGACGGCCGTCGCGCCCAAGGCGCGCGCATTCATCGCAATGTAGGCGCCGCCATAGATCTTGCGGGTGACCAGCGTGACGCGGGGGACCGTCGCCTCGGCAAACGCGTGCAGCAGCTTCGCGCCGCGGCGGACCACGCCGTCCCATTCCTGGCTGACACCGGGCAGGTAACCGGGCACGTCGACCACGACGACGAGCGGCACACCGAACGCGTCGCACATCCGGACGAAGCGGGCGGCCTTCTCGGCGCTCTCGGAGTTGAGGCAGCCGCCGAGCCGGAGCGGGTTGTTCGCGATAACGCCGACGGTGCGGCCGCCCATCCGGCCGATTCCGACGACGATGCTGCGAGCCCAGTTTGCCTGCAGCTCCTCGAAGCTGGATTCGCCGTCGACGTTGTCGAGTAGTTCGTGCACGATCGGCTTCACGTCGTAGGCGCGCTTGGCCGACTCGGGCATCATCGCCCGCAGGTCGGTGTCACCGTGCTCGGCTGCGACCTGATCGAAGCTGCCCTGATCGGACAGCATCGACACCAGTCGCCGCGCGCGGTGCATGGCGTCGGCCTCGTCGTTGGCGGCGATATGCGCGACGCCGGACTTCTTGGTGTGGGTGGCGGGTCCGCCGAGGGACTCCATGTCCACCTGCTCGCCCGTCACACTTCGGACGACGTCCGGTCCGGTGACGAACACGCGGCCCTCGGGGGCCATGATCACGATGTCGGTGAGTGCGGGACCGTATGCTGCGCCGCCGGCCGCGAAGCCGAGCACTACGGAGATCTGCGGAACGAGGCCCGACGCGCGGACCATCGCCTCGAACACCAGTCCAACGGCGTGCAGCGCCTCGACGCCCTCGGCGAGCCGAGCACCGCCGGAGTGCCAGAGGCCGACGACGGGGATCCGGTGGTCTATGGCCGTGTCGATGGCGTCCACGATGCGCTTGCAGCCATCGACGCCCATCGCGCCGCCCATGACCGTCGCATCGGAGCAGAACGCGACCGTGCGGCAGCCGTCGACCTCACCGACCGCAGCGAGTACGCCGGACTTATCCCGGGGGTGCAGTAGCTTGGCCGTCCCGGCGTCGAAGAACCGCTCGAGCCGGTCGTGGGGATCCCGCGGATCGACGGCTGTTTCGCTCTTGTGAGTTGGGGCCAAGATCGTCATGGTGTCTCCTCGCCGGCCAGGCTGCACGGGCCTGAAGTGAATGCCCGTCGCGGGCTGGTGCGGTGGCCGTCCGGTTGGGTGCCCAACCCCCGGAACGGGTGGGGTGAGTGGGCCGCAGTTGCCTGCGGCCCACTCGACCGTTCTGGCGCCGGGTCAGACCCGACCAAAAGCGAGAGCAACATTGTGTCCGCCGAAGCCGAACGAGTTATTGATCGCGTACTCGATCTCGCCGCGGCGGGGTTCGCCGTGCACCACGTCGAGGTCGATTTCGGGATCCAGGTTCTCGAGATTCAGCGTCGGAGGAACGACGCCGTCGCGGATGCTCAACACCGTGAGCACCGACTCCAGTGCACCCACGGCGCCGATCGAGTGACCGAGTGCCGACTTCGGTGCGTAGACCGACGGATGGTTCCCGACGGCCTTGGTGATCGCCTTCGCCTCCGCGGTGTCCCCGATCGGGGTTGCCGTGGCGTGCGCGTTGACATGGGTGATGTCTGCCTTGGTCAGACCAGCTGTCTGCATCGCCCGTGCCATTGCACGCGCCGCTCCCGTTCCTTCCGGATCGGGCGCGACGAGGTGGAAACCGTCGGAAGTGATGCCGGCCCCGAGCAGGCGTGCAATGGGCTGCGCACCACGAGCCTTGGCGTGCTCTTCGGTCTCGATGACCACGAGCGCGCCCGCCTCACCGAAGACGAATCCGTCGCGATCCCTATCGAAGGGCCGCGAGGCACCCCTCGGGTCGTCGTTGCGGGTGCTCATCGCACGCATCATTGCGAACGCCGCGATGGGCACCGCATCGATATGTCCCTCGACACCGCCGGTGACGACCATGTCCGCATCGCCCATCACGATCATTCGCCAGGCGTGGGCGAGTGCCTCCGAACCGGACGAACATGCAGAAACCGGGGTGATGACACCGGCCCGCGCCTGCAGTTCGAGCCCGACGACAGCCGACGGTCCATTCGGCATAATCATCTGGACCGCGAGCGGCGACACCTTGCGGTAACCGCCGTTCTTGAGCTTGTCGACGGAATCGATCAGCGCGTCGCCGCCGCCGAGCCCGGTGCCGATCGCGACCGCGAGACGGTCCTTGTCGACATCGGGACTACCGGCGTTCTTCCAGACTTCGCGTCCGAGGATCGTCGACAGCTGTTCGACATAGGCGAGCCGGCGCAGTTCCACGCGGCTGAGGAGGGTATCCGGTTTGACCTTCAGCTGACCGCCGATCCGCACCGGAAGGTCGTACTCGTCGACGAACGGCTCATCGAGAACATCGATGCCGCTCTCACCGTTGAGCAGGTTCTTCCAGGTCGTCTCGGCGTCACCCGCGAGCGACGTGGTCGCAGCAAGTGCCGTCACCACGACATTGGGAAAATTCCCATTCTTGGTGGAAGGTCCCGTCACGACGGCCTCACTCGTCCTTTGCGTCGAACTTCGCGCGGATGGCGTCGGCGGCGTCGGCGTTCTCCGCCTCGAGCTTCTGGATGTAACCGACGGCGTCGCCGACGGTGCGCAGTCCGGCAAGATCCTCGTCCGGGATCTTCACGCCGTACTTGTCCTCGGTCTGCACGGCGATCTCGACCATGGACAGCGAATCGATATCGAGGTCGTCCACGAAGGACTTCTCGATGGTCACCTCGGACGGCTCAATGCCGGTGACCTCCTCGATGATCTCCGCGAGACCGGCAATGATTTCTTCCTGGGTGGCGGCCACTGTGGTGGCTCCCTTCTTCTTGTGGGTGAAAACTTCGAGCTTTTCAGCGGTGACACGTCGTGTCGTTTCGAGCTGACACATCGTGTCGGGTTCATGGCCCGGTGAACACGGTGCGACGTTCGGCCACGGGAGGCGAACCTATCCGAGTCCTCCGTGCTCGCCGATTGCCGGGATGTCCCCGGGGGTCTTGAGTGCAACGGTCGGTGTGCCGCGAAGCTCGCGCTTCGCAATACCGACGAGCGTGCCTGCGGGCGGAAGCTCGACGATCGCCGAAACTTGCGCGGACCGCATCGATGCGGTGCACAGGTCCCAGCGCACCGGGCGCGTCACCTGTGCAGCCATCTTCTCGATGGCGTCGGCGCCGGAGGTGACCGGCTGACCGTCGTAGTTGGACAGCAGCGTACGCGTGGGCTCCGATGGGGTGATCTCGGCGACCGCGGCGGTGACTGCATCCTGGGCCGGTGCCATGAACGCGGTGTGGAACGCGCCGGCGACCGGAAGTGCCCGGACCCGCGCCTTCTCGGGCGGATTGGCGGCCAGCTCGGCGAGCGCATCGAGCCGACCGGCCGCGACGATCTGACCGGCGGCGTTGCGATTCGCCGGCACCAGGCCCAACTCGTCGAGACGTGCGAGCACCGCCTCCTCGTCGCCGCCGAGCAATGCAGACATTCCGGTCGGCTCCAGTGCGCACGCCCTGGCCATCTCGGCACCGCGGATGGCGGCGAGGTTGACGGCGTCGTCGGCGGAGATAACCCCGGCCACGGCAGCGGCCGCGAGTTCACCGACCGAGTGCCCGGCCACGACCGCGTCCGCAGGCGCAACCCCGGACTGCTCCAGTTCCACCCAGGCGAGGAGAGCGGCCGCGACGACGAGCGGCTGCGTGACGGCAGTGTCGGTGATCTCCTCATCGGAGGCGGTGGTGCCGAGTCGTTCCAGATCGAGTCCGGACGCCTTGGACCACAGATTCACTCGGTCTCGCGCGCCCGCGAGCTCCAACCAAGGAATCAGCATCCCGGACGTCTGGGCACCCTGGCCGGGCGCAAGCAGCGCAATCACAACTCCAGGGAACACGTTGGCGGCGTTCTATGGACGTGTCGTTGGGGATGAAGCTTTCCGGGCAGATTTGTGAGGTTCCCACAAACCTGCAGGAATCTGCCCGCAATCGGGCGAGTGGCACTCATTGTTACCGCTGTTGGGTGTATCTGGTTCCTATGTGGCTGATGTTGCATTGGTGAGTGATTCGTTACCCTTTTGTGTCAGTCGACCAAGTGTGGCAGCAATTCGGAGCACGTACGCGTCCCGAGGTTTCGTCGGATCGCGGCCGGTCACTTCCGTGATTCGTTTGAGTCGGTATCGAACCGTATTTGGATGGACAAACAGCTGTCGCGCGCAAGTTTCGACCGCGCCACCAGAGTCCAGATAGGCGTCGAGGGTGTCGGTCAGTGCCGGTCCCGCCGCGGCCAGCGGTTGCACGAGCAGCTCGTTGAGTGCCGCCAATGCGGCCGTATCGCCGAGCAGTGCCCGCTCGGGAAGCAGTTCGATCGCATGTACCGGCCGCGGTGCCCCGCGCCAGCCGACCACCGCCTCCATGCCCGCGAGGGCCTCGACGGCGCTCGCATGCGCGGCGCCGAGGACCGGCATGGTCGGGCCGATTACGACCGGCCCATCGGAGAACGCTTCGATCAGTTCCGCCATGAACGCGGTGCTTGCGGGATCTCCCGAGATGCTGCCACTGATCACCGTCACCAGCCGCGAACCCTGGACCACGGCAAGTGCTGCCCGCCCGTGCCGTTGGGCGATGGTGTGCACCGCCCCCATCACCGACACGCCCTCGTCGGCGGGCGGCGTGCCGACCAGAACAGTAGCGGGTGCCGTGGCGTCCCAATTGAGTGTCGCGGCGCGGGAAAGCATGTCCGAACCGGTATCGCCCCGCACCACCGCATCGACCACGAGGGCCTCGAGCCTGGTGTCCCAGGCGCCCCGCGATTCGGCGGCCGCCGCATAGACCGACGCAGCGGCGAAGCCGAGTTCCCTGCCGTACCGCAGCACGGCTTCGGTCAGGGCTACCAGTTGACGCTCGTTGCGGGCCAGCGCGGGCAGCCACTGCTCGAAGAACTCCATCGCGACCCGGACCATATCGACGGTCTGGCTCAACGTCAGCCGGCGCGCCAGATCCTGCGGCACGAGCTGGAAGGCATCGAGGCTGAACCGGATATCGCTAGCCGGGTTCTGCAACCACTCCAGGAAGTTGACGACCGCGGTCTGCACGATCATGTGGACACTCGCGCGCTGATCCGCGTCGAGCCCGGAGAAGAAGTCGAGCCGGTCCTGCATGGACGCGACCGCCTCGGTCGACAGTCGCCCAGAGAACTGCTTGACCCGTCGGAGCAGCGTGTCCGGGAGCGGGTCGCGCACCTGCTTCACCGCGGCGAGCGCACCTGTCGGGAGATAGACCTCTCGCTCCGTGGTGGTGGGGGTGACCGGACGCGGCGGGCGCGGTTTGCTCTCGGGTATCACTCCTACAGTCTCCCGTCATACGCCGACCGCGAACCGTTGCGTCCAGCGTCCCTGCTTCCCGGCCGGGTTCATTGTGGACCGTGCCACGGTGTATCGGGGTTCTTTCCCCGATACACCGCTTCCGGCGGGTCGGTCAGGCGACGCCGGGATCGGACGTCTGTTCGGGTGCGGCAAGCACGTCGTCGATGCCGTACTTCTGCGCCGCCTCGACCGCTCGGGCCCGGTCGATCGATCCCTCCCGCGCGAGCGCCGACAACACCGCCACCACGATCGAATGCGAATCGATGTTGAACACGCGGCGCGCCGCGGTCCGGGTGTCGGAGAACCCGAATCCATCCGCGCCGAGCGTCGTGTAGTCGCCCGGTACCCACTGGCGAATCTGGTCGGGAACTGCGCGCATCCAATCCGACGCCGCGACGAACGGGCCGACCGCACCGGATAGCGCCCGCGTCACGAACGGCACCGGAGCGTCGTTGCCGGGGTCGAGCAGTGCTCGCTGCTGCGATTGCACCCCATCGCGGCGCAGCTCACCCCACGAGGTCACCGACCACACGTCGGCGTGCACATCCCATTCCGCTCCGAGCATCTCCTGTGCCTTCAGCGCATCGGGCATGGTGACGCCGGAGGCGAGGATCTGTGCGCGCGGCGAACCCTCGGACCCGCGTTTGAAGAGGTAGATGCCCTTGAGCAGACCCTCCACATCGAGGTCGTCCGGCTCGCCCGGCTGGTGGTAGGGCTCGTTGTAGAGGGTGATGTAGTAGAAAACGTTCTCGCCGCCGAACCCGTCCTCGTTCGGCGTGCCACCGTACATCCGGCGCAACCCGTCCCTGACGATGTGCGCGATCTCATAGGCGAAGGCCGGGTCGTAGGCCACCGCCGCCGGGTTCGTCGAGGCGAGCAGCATCGAGTGGCCGTCGGCGTGCTGCAGGCCCTCGCCGGTCAGCGTGGTGCGACCGGCGGTCGCACCGAGGACGAATCCGCGTGCCATCTGATCCGCTGCCGCCCACAGCCCGTCGCCGGTGCGCTGGAAGCCGAACATCGAATAGAAGATGTAGACGGGGATCATCGGTTCGCCGTGCGTCGAGTACGAGGTGCCGACCGCGGTGAACGATGCCGTCGAACCGGCCTCGTTGATGCCCTCGTGCAGAATCTGCCCGATCGCGCTCTCCTTGTAGGCGAGCATCAGCTGGGCGTCCACCGAGGTGTAGAGCTGCCCGTTGCGGTTGTAGATCTTCAACGACGGGAACCACGAGTCCATCCCGAAGGTGCGGGCCTCGTCCGGGATGATCGGCACGATCCGGTTGCCGATCTCCTTGTCGCGCAGCAGTTCCTTGAACACCCGCACGAGCGCCATCGTGGTGGCGATCTCCTGCTTGCCCGAACCCTTCTTGAATGCCTTGTAGGCGTCGTCGCCGGGGAGTTTGAGCGGCTTGGTGTCGGTGCGGCGCTCGGGCAGGAACCCGCCGAGTGCCTTACGCCGCTCGAGTAGGTATTTGATCTCGTCGGAGTCGTCGCCCGGGTGGTAGTACGGCGGCAGGTACGGATCGCGCTCGAGTTCGGCGTCGCTGACGGGGATCCGCTCGCGATCGCGGAACGCCTTGAGGTCGTCGAGGGTCAGCTTCTTCATCTGGTGCGTGGCATTGCGGCCCTCGAAGTGCGGACCGAGGGTGTAACCCTTGATGGTCTTGGCGAGGATCACCGTCGGCTGGCCCTTGTGCGCCATTGCCGCTGCGTAGGCCGCGTAGACCTTGCGGTAGTCGTGCCCGCCGCGCTTGAGATTCCAGATGTCCTCGTCGGACAGGTCCGCGACGAGTTCCTTGGTGCGCGGATCGCGTCCGAAGAAGTGTTCGCGCACGAATCCGCCGTCGTTGGCCTTGTAGGTCTGGTAGTCGCCGTCCGGGGTGCTGTTCATCAGGTTGACCAGCGCACCATCGCGGTCGGCCTTGAGCAGGGCATCCCACTCCCGGCCCCAGACCACCTTGATGACATTCCAGCCGGCGCCGCGGAAGAACGACTCGAGTTCCTGGATGATCTTGCCGTTGCCGCGCACCGGCCCGTCGAGGCGCTGCAGGTTGCAGTTCACCACGAAGGTCAGGTTGTCCAGGCCCTCCGTGGCCGCGACGTGCGCGAGGCCGCGCGATTCCGGCTCGTCCATCTCGCCGTCGCCCAGGAACGCCCACACATGCTGGTCGCTGGTGTCCTTGATGCCGCGATCGTGGAGGTAATGATTGAACCGCGCCTGGTAGATCGCGTTCATCGGGCCGAGGCCCATCGAGACCGTGGGGAACTCCCAGAAGTCGGGCAGCAGCCGCGGATGCGGGTAGGACGGCAGCCCACCGCCCTTGTTCTCGTGGCTGTACTCCTGGCGGAAGCCGTCGAGCTGGGAGGCCGGGATGCGGCCCTCCAAGTACGCCCGTGCGTAGATGCCGGGGGAGGCGTGGCCCTGGATGAAGATCTGGTCCCCGCCGCCGGGATGGTCCTTACCGCGGAAGAAGTGGTTGAAGCCGACCTCGTACAGCGCGGCCGACGAGGCGTAGGTGGAGATGTGGCCGCCGACGCCGACGCCCGGCCGCTGTGCGCGATGCACCATGATCGCGGCGTTCCAACGGATGTAGGCGCGGAACCGGCGCTCCACCTCCTCGTCGCCCGGGAAGAACGGTTCGTTTTCGGTCGGGATCGTGTTGACGTAGTCGGTGGAGGTGAGCGCGGGTATCGAGACGTGGCGCTCGCCGGCGCGTTCGAGCATGCGCAGCATGAGATAGCGCGCGCGGGTCGGTCCGGCGTTCTCGAGCATCGCATCGAACGAGTCGAGCCACTCGGTGGTTTCGTCGGGATCGGTGTCGGTCAGATACGACGCGACGCCTTCCCGGATCAGCCGAACACGTTCGCCGGAATCGCTACCGTGGCCGTTCGTCGACCCCTGTGGGGGGCTTGCCGGGGTAGCACTCGAGGACGAATCGTGGATCAGGTCGGACAACGTCTGACGCTCCTTGTGGTTGGTTGCACGCGAGGTGTGCGTGTCTTCCCCAGCGGACCCGTCCGGGGGTGTGGGCGGCCCGCACGCCGAACGGCGCGCACCCCATCCTTCCCCATCGAGCAACGAAGGTCACCTGCTCACGAGGATTATTGGCTGAGTCACATTCGCGAATTCTGGCCAATCAGCTTGCGCTTGCGCCGCCAACAATGTTCGCTAGCACTACATTGCACCCACAACGCTAGGAGGGAACCACCGTGGTCGCCGCGGCGGATGCGCAGAATTTCGCTCAGCAGCTCGGTATTTCGCACGGCATGGTGGTTCAGGAGCTCGGTTGGGACGATGACACCGACGACGATCTGCGGGCCGACGTCGAGGAGGTCATCGGAGACGAGCTACTCGACGAGGACTCCGACGAGGTCATCGACGTTGTGCTGCTGTGGTGGCGCGACGGAGACGGTGACCTGGTCGACGCCTTGATGGATGCCATCGGGCCACTTTCCGACGAGGGCTTCGTCTGGGTGCTGACCCCGAAGACCGGCAAGCCCGGACACGTCGAACCCAGTGAAATCGCCGAGTCGGCGCCGACCGCAGGCCTCACGCAGACTTCGGCGGTCAAGCTCGGCGCGTGGACTGGCAGCCGGCTGGTACAGCCCAAGGCGCGAGCCCCCAAGCAGCGCTGATCGAGCGGGCCCGGCCCGCTGGTACGCATATCCCCATCGACGAACAGAGGAACTCCATGCCGCTCGAGGTTGGCACCGTCGCGCCCGACTTCACGCTCAAGGATCAAAACAACCAGCCGGTCACGCTGTCCGACTTCCGGGGCAAGAAGAACGTGCTGATCGTGTTCTACCCGCTGGCCTTCACCGGGACCTGCCAGGGCGAACTGTGTGCGGTGCGCGACGAGCTGCCGAAGTTCGAAAACGACGACAGCGCGATTCTGGCGATCTCGGTCGGCCCTTCGCCGACGCACAAGATCTGGGCCGCCGAGCAGGGTTACCTGTTCCCGCTGTTGTCCGATTTCTGGCCGCACGGCGCGGTCGCGCAGTCCTACGGTGTCTTCAACGAGGACTTCGGTTTCGCGAACCGGGGCACCTTCCTCGTCGACAAGGAAGGCGTCATCCGGTTCGCCGAGATGAACGGCCCGGGCGAGGCCCGCGACCTGACCGCCTGGCAGCGGGCGCTCTCCGCGGCGCAGTAGGCGCCGACCGACCTAGCGAAGCCGGGGACCGGGATTTCCTGGGTTCCCCGGCTTCGCGGTATGGTCGCTCTCGCAAAACGCGCGATTCCCGACTTTCGGGCGTCGCTCCGGGCGTATAGCTCAGTGGTAGAGCTCTGGTTTTACACACCAGCGGTCGGGGGTTCGAACCCCTCTGCGCCCACCGAAAGTCCTGTATCCGAACGATCGGTAACCCGGTGGCGGCGCGCTCAGATCCCGAGTCCTCGACTGAGCACCGGCCATGACTTCTTGAACGCGTCCTCCCAGTAGCCCCAGGAATGGGTGCCCGTGGGCTGGAAGTCGTAGGTGGCCGCGATGCCGAGTTGATCGAGGCGGTTCTGTAGGTTGCGTGTGCACCAATTGGTGCCCGATTCGATGGCGCCGCCGACCACTTCCTGGTTGAGCAGACCGGCCACGCCCGGTGTGACCAGATGGGGATCATCGATCCTGTCGTGGATTCCCGGCATGCCTGTTCCGGTGGAGATGAACAGATCGACGCCCCGCAGTCCCTCCGCATTGAGATACGGATCGTTGGCCCGCCACATCGGATCGCCTTCGGGACCGTACATGTTCATGGTGTCGCCGCCGCCCCACGTGTTCACGGTGACATTGACGAAGCGATATCCGATCGGGTCACTGATCTGGGCGCACCCGCTGTAGGCCGCCGCCGCGCGGTACAAGCCGTGACGGGAGATGGCCAACTGCAAGACCGACGTGCCCGAGGTCGATAGTCCGGCAATGGCGTTGACCCCATTGGTACCCAACGCCGCGTCGATGATCGGTGGCAACTCCTCGGTGAGGAACGTCCGCCACTTATTGACCCCGAGATGTGGGTCGGGGGCACGCCAGTCGGTGTAGTAGGTCCATGCGCCGACCATGGGTTGCACGACGTTCGCATTCTTGTCCGACAGGAACTTCTGCACGTCGGTCTGGGCCGTCCAGGTCGCCGCATCTTCGCCGCCGCCCGCGCCGTTGAGCAGGTACAACGTCGGCTGCGGCCTGCTCGCATCCGCCGGACGCTGGACGTAGACCTTGACGACACGGTTCATCGCCGTGGAGAGCACGTCAATCCAAATATGGTTGTCCACCGTCAGGTTCGCGCTCACGATCCGTGAGCCGTCGGGAGCGGCGACCGCGCGAATCAGGCTGCGTTGCGCCACGATCGGATCGACCGGCTGCGCTTGCGCCGCGCCTGCATCCACGATCACCATCGTCGCCGCCACGAGCGCCGCCGCGATCGCTGCCCGAACTCGACTCCGCCGCAATGGGACCCCTTTCGGATCGCCCAGCAGTACGCCACAGCGATCGCAGAACCGTGCGCGCCGATCCTTCGGTCTCGTCGACGCGAGTACGTGTACGGGATCTCGTCCGGTGGGTTGGTCCGGTGCGCGTGAGAGTCGGCCATCGGTGTGTGCAGGTTGCAGCGTATCCGGGTAGCGCGGTAACCGGGGCGAAATGTCTGCGGTGGTGGCTGTATTCGGCCTCGAGTCTCCTCCGCACGTCACGGCCTATGAAATTTTCGCATACTGGGACAATCCGGTCTCCTTATCGCTACCCTCTGATGAGGATTAGCCGGCTAGCGGTCGAACAGTCTATGCAGCGCTCGGGCACGTGTGAATCAAGTACGCGTCAACCGAAAGTACGAACAATGACCCTCAGATGGACCGCTGTCGTGATGGGTATTGCCCTCGCGTTGACCCTGTGTAGTGCTCCCGTCTCCGCCGAACCCTCAGCAACCGCACCACCCCCACCCCCACCCGCGCCTGCGATCTCGATCAGCGGCAGCGCGCTCGGGATGCCCGTACCGGGTGCGGTCGGCGGTCCCGATCTCGGACTCGGCAGTGCTGGAGTAGCACCGGGCGTGACGGCTGGCGCCGGATCGGGCGGCCTGTCGCTGCCGAGCGGCAGTGCAGGCCTATCCCTGCCGAGCGGCAGTGCAGGCCTTCCGATTCCGCTCGGCAGTGGCAGCGCGGGAATGTTCGCACCCACGGGCAGCGCCATCGACAACACTGCCGACCCGGAGCTACAGCCGATCCAGGCCCCCCCCGAAGACGAAGATTTGATAGATCGTCTACTGGCCGGGTCATCTGCGCCCTGTGTGTCGGTGCCTGATCCCGATGACCCCACTGCGCCACCCACCACTACGTGCTGCGGCAGCGGCAGCGCCACCGGCAGCACGACCGGCACCGCGATCGGCACCGGCTCTGCCGGAATCAGCGCGGGCGGAGCAGGCGACGGGGAGATCATTCCCAACGACCCCTGCCAGTGCCCCGGCGATCGCTCACCCGTGCCCGAAGCCTCCGGCTCCGGTGGCGCCGGCGGATCTGCCGGCATCACCGGGACCGGAAGCGGAACCGGCAGTGGCAGCGGCAACATAGCCTGCGGCTTCGGTGGGGGCCTTCCCGCTGTCCTGGGCCTCTTCGTCCCCATCATCACCGGCAGCGCGCTGGGCCTGTTCCCATTCGTGGTCCCCATGGGACCGCCGATGCCACCCGGGCCCTGGGGTCCCGGCACCGGCTACCCGGCGCCCCCGCCCGGCTACCCGTACCCGTACCCGTACCCGTACCCGTACCCGAACTACGGTGCGGCTCCCGCCGGCTACCCGTCCAGCGCCGCTGCCCCGCACCTGCCGACCTACGGCCCCGAAACCGGCTTCGGCGGCGCGATGAACAGCATCAAGACAGCGGCCACGTCCATCTGGGGTCTCTGCCTCGTCTGGCTGCTCGCTCTCGCGGTCGTATTCCGGCGCAGGATCTTCGGACCGTTGTGGGCCCACACCGCCGGACGCTCCAACGTGAAAGTACGGTCTGCACGTTGAGCCTCCGCCGCCCTTCGTGGTTCGTCACCATCGCCTTCACCACGGCGATCGCCGTCACCTGCATCACCTTCACCCAGGGCCTCACCCGAGATGCCGATCGTCGCGACCAACGAGCCGACGTGCGCCCACATGTCACGGCCCCACAGCCGGCCGACTGGTCGTCCGTACCGCCCGGATATGCCGTGCCCACGACGATTCGGGCCGCGAAGATCAACCTCTATGCCCAGATCGCCACCCTGCCGCGTGCCACCAGCGACGTCATGCCGCTTCCGGTGGACCCGCAAGTCGCGGGCTGGTACCCCGACAGCGCCGCGCCGGGCCAACGCGGCACCAGCGTCATCCTTGGCCACTTCGATTCCAAGACCGGCCCGGCCGCCTTTTATACTGTGCCCCAACTGCAACCCGGTGACCTCATCGATATCGACCGATCCGACGGAACCATCGCCCATTTCGCCGTCACCGACGTCGCCATCTACCCCAAGGACAGCTTCCCCGCCGACAAGATCTACCAACCCGCGCCCGACAGTGAAATCCGACTCATCACCTGTGGCGGCAAGTTCAATGACCAACTCCACAGCTACGACTCCAACATCGTCGCCTACGCCACGTACACCTCCAGAGTGGGCGTATCCAACTAGAGGCGCGTTCTCCACTATAAGGCTAGCCTTACCTCATTCGCCCGTGTAGTGTCCGATCGGACGGCACGGCAAGCGCTTCTGGCGGTACGGGGGCTGCGCGCACCGGGGCCGCCTTGGTCGCAATCCGCTCACCGTAGGGAGACATGCATGTCGACAGCACTGGTCGGGGACCTCGAGCAGATCCTCCGCGAAGACTTGGCCATCGATACCAGCCGCATCTCGCGAGAGTCCCGGCTGATCGACGATGTGGGCCTCGACTCGGTCGGATTTGCAGTGGGCATGGTCGCCATCGAGGAGAAACTCGGCGTGGTGCTCGACGAGGAAGAACTACTGAGCTGCAACACCGTCGGGGACCTCGCGGACATCATCACCGCGAAAGCAGGGCAACAACTCCCGGCCTGAACCGGCACACCGCCCATCGACCGGCAGATATCGAGGAGAATCTCGCTTGACCACGCTGAAAACAACCGAAAGATGCCTGGCTGCAACGGTTTCCCACGCGATGCGAACTTCTGTCGCCGATCTCGTTGTACTCGATGGGCAGACCAAGACCTGGCGGCGCACCGCCTGGCCCGAGGTCTACGCCAAAGCCGAAGCGATCGCCGAACGAATTCTGGACAGTTCGCCTGCGCGCGCGCCGGTTCCGGCTGTCGGCCTAGTCGGGGAGCCGAGCGCCGACCTGGTGGCCGCGATCGCCGGCGCATGGCTGGCCGGTTCCGCGGTCTCCATCCTGCCCGGCCCCGTCCGCGGCGCGAGCAGTGCGCAATGGGCGCACTCGACGATGGAACGCTTCGCCGGCATCGGTGTCGGTGTCGTGCTCGGCCACGGCGACCAGCTCGACCTGCTCTGGGATGCACCGTCCGAGTTGCCGATTCACGATCTCGTCGACGTCGCCCGACCCGGCTCCGGGCCTGCGCTGGTGCTACCGCATCTCGATGGCGCTCGAACGGCGGTACTGCAGGGAACGGCCGGCTCGACCGGTAGCCCGAAGACTGCCGCGTTATCGGCGAACGCGTTGCTGCACAACGCAACCGCACTCGCGGAGCGGGGGAAGATCGACGCCGGCCGGGACGTCGGGCACAGCTGGCTTCCGCTCTACCACGACATGGGGCTGGCATTCCTCATGCAGGGGCTCGTCAGCGGGATGCCGATGTGGCTCGCACCGAACTCGGCGTTCGCCGGTGCACCGTTCCGCTGGCTGGAGTGGCTCACCGAGAGCGGTGCGACCTTCACCGCCGCACCGAACTTCGCCTACGACATCATCGGTCGATACGGCCAGCGGGTGAAGGAAGCCGACCTCGGCCGCATCCGGATTGCCGTCAGCGGGGGAGAACCCATCGACTGCGCCGGCTACCAGCGCTTCATCGAGCAGACCGCGCGCTTCGGATTCGATCCCGCGGCGACCTCGCCCTCGTACGGTCTGGCCGAATCGACCTGCGCCACAACGATGCCGGAGAGCGGCACCGGACTGCGCTACGACGAGATCACCGTGGGTGCCGGATCGGAAGCCCGCAAGCGTCGCTACGCGATCCTCGGCCGTGCCGTCGCCGGTATGGAGGTCCGCATCGCGGCGGCCGATGGTGACGTGCCGACCGCGGCGGGACGCGAGATCGGCGAGGTCGAGATCCGTGGCACGTCGATGATGGGCGGTTATCTCGGGCACGAGTCGCTCGGCGCGGAAGAGTGGTTCAGGACCGGGGACCTCGGCTACCTGGACGACGGTGAACTCGTCATCTGCGGACGCGCCAAGGAAGTCATCATCGTGGCCGGCCGCAACATCTTCCCGACCGAAGTCGAGCGGGCCGCGGCGACCGTAGCCGGTGTACGCGGCGGGGGTGTGGTCGCGGTCGGTACCGACGCCGACTCGCCGCGCCCCGGTCTCGTCCTGGCCGCTGAGTTCAGGGGCACCGACGAGACCGCCGCGCGCAGTGCCGTGATCGAGCGCGTCGCCGCCGAATGTGGTGTCTTACCCGCCGATGTCGTGTTCGTCGCACCGGGCTACCTCCCGCGCACCACGTCCGGCAAACTACGCCGCCTCGACGTCAAGCGTTTTCTGGAGACGGGAGCAAACTCGTGACCGCCGTCGTCTGGTCGTCTCTCGACGATTATCGCGTCTTACTCGACTCGACCTTCGGCGACGAGGTCCGGGCGTGGAGCGAGGAAGCCGAAACGCACCGAACGTTTTCCGCGCCACCTGCTCGAACACATCGCTCGCGCAGGCGTGTTCGAGCAGAAATGGACCGATTCACAGCACCCGGACCTGGGCAAGCTTCTCGAGCTGGCGTTCCGGTTGGGTGAGCTGGGCTCGGGCGGTATCGGAGTCGGTGTCAGCCTGCATGATTCGGCGATCGCAACGTTGCGCAGATTAGGCCGGTCCGACTATATGGGCGAGATCTGCGAGCAGGCGATCCGCGGGGAGGCGGTGCTGTGCATCGGCGCCTCGGAAGCGTCCGGACGTTCCGACCCGCAGATCGTCGAAACCGAAATACGCAGCAGCCGCGGTGGTTACCAGGTCACCGGTCTGGCGGCGATCAGCTGGGCTTGGCGCAGGAACGGTTCTCCATCGCCGGGCAGGTGGCCTCGTCCTATGACAAGGCCCTCGGTATCACGCTTGCCCGGATGATGGCGCGCAAGCAGTTCGGCAAGTCGCTTTACGAGTACCAAGCACTACGCCTGCGGATCGCCGACCTGCAAGCGCGCGTCGACCTGCTGCGGCACGCGTTGACCGGTATCGCAACCACCGAGCGGATGGACCTGCACACCGCGGCGTCGGCCAAGGTGAGGACGAAATCCGCTGGGAACTCGTCGCCGCGGCCATGAAGCCCGACCACAAGGGCTACCGCGCATTGGGTCGGCTTCCGCAGCTGGACTAGTACCAAGCAAGGCGGCCCGGCCGGTCTTCGATGAGACCGGGCGGGCCGCTTGGCATTTCGAGTTCGTTACTGACCGCTGGTGCGTTCGAGCGCGTAGAGCGACATGCGCCGGTTCGCCATGTCGTGCTCACCGAGGAAGGTGCAGCCGACGAACTCGCACAGCCGCCGCGCCCCGGTGTTGCGATGGTCCGGATCGAACATCACCCGTCGGCACTGCGGCTCGAGCTCCCACAGCGACGCAATCAGCTTGGGCAGCAGTCGTGGCCCGAACCCGCGGTTCACCACCGCGGGATCGGCGATCGCGGCGTGCAGACCCAGATCCCACGGATCGGCGTCGTACTTCGGTGCGATCGAATCCTGCGCGGCGCGGTAGACCTCGAGATAGGCCAGCGGGGTGCCCTTGAAGCTCGCGATCAACGGACGGGAGTAGTTCGTGGCGAGCTGTGCCGACAGGTGCGCGCGCCACCGGTCGGCCGGCCAGTCCCGTTCCCACGCGGTGACCAGATGCGGACGCTGCATCCACTCGGCGACCAGCTCGGTGTCGGGTCCGGTCGGGTCGATCACCCGCAGATCGTAGGGCTCGGCGAGCACGGGGATCGTCGGCGCCGGCACGGCGAGTACCTCCGGTGCCAGTCCACGCAGCATGCGCGGGAGAGCCGGATAGGTCTCGGTCTGGGTCATCTGTCGTCCTGTCGGTCCGTCGCGGCGCTGATTACGCGCACAGGTACTGGCGAGAATGAAAATACACCGGGTAGTTAGGGTGGGCTAATCCCAGTCGCACGTGTACTACAGCTCGACGCCTTCCCGGTGCGTCGCCATCAGGTGCAGGTACACCGCCGCATTGAGTCGAATGCGTTCGACTTCCTGCTCGCCGAGTTCGCGTCGCACCTTGCCCGGCACGCCCGCCACCAGCGATCCCGGCGGGATGACCGCTCCCTCGGGAATGAGCGCGTTCGCCGCGATCAGTGTGCCGGCGCCGATCTGGGCGCCGTTGAGCACCGTGGCACCCATGCCGACAAGCACATCGTCGGCGATCGTGCAGCCGTGCAGAGTCGCGTTGTGCCCCACCGAGACTCCGGCTCCGATGACGAGCGGGAAACCCGGATCGGAGTGCAGTGCGCAGCCGTCCTGGATGTTGGTCCGCGCCCCGACCGAAATCGTCTCGCCGTCGGCCCGGACGACCGTGCCGTACCAGATGCTGACCTCGGCACCGAGTGTGGCGCGGCCGATCACTGTCGCGTTGGGTGCGATCCAGGCGCTGTCGTCGATCTCCGGCGCGTGTTCACCGAGTTGGATTCTCATGGCGTCGAGGATGCCGGATGCGCCGCAGGCAGCGGTGAACGGGCCGGTGGGTGACGCTGCAGGAAGGCCGACCGAACCGCGAAGACTAGGCTAGCCTCACCTCAGCTATTTGGGAGTGCCGACACACACTCGGCATCACGATCACGAAAGACTCAGCCATGCCCGACGCAGCTCGCACCGTCCTCGAAGAAGTCCTCCGCGACGACCTCCAGATCGACACCACCCGAGTAACCCGTGACTCGCATCTGATCGACGAGGTCGGCCTCGATTCGGTGGCGTTCGCGGTCGGCATGGTGGCGATCGAAGAAAAGCTCGGCGTCGTGCTCACCGAGGAGGAATTGCTCGGCTGCAATACGGTCGGCGACCTGGAGGACCTACTCTGCGCGAAGACCCCGAGCGCGTCGAACTAGCGCCGCCGTCATGACCCCTGCAGTGGCAACAGAACAGTCCCTCGCGTCGACCGCGGTCCGGTCGATGACGACCTCCACCGGCAACCTCGTCATTTTCGACACCGCGTCCGGCGAGTGGCAACCCCACCCGTGGCCGCAGATCCACGTGATCGCACAGAACGTCGCGGCCCGCGCGCTCGATCGCGTCGGTCCCGCGCCGGGTGTCGTCGGCATCGTCGGCGAACCCACGGCCGAGCTCGTCGCCGCGATACCCGGTGCCTGGCTCGCCGGAGCCGCGGTGACGATCCTGCCCGGCCCGGTCCGCGGCGCCGATGTGGCGCAATGGGCCGAATCGACCCTCGCTCGCTTCGTCGGCGTCGGCGCCACGATCGTGTTCGCGAACGGCGCCCAACTGACCGCGCTGCGCGAGGCACAGCACCGCCTGCCCATCGAGGATCTTGCGAGCATCGGGCACGAGAGCCTCGCGACGCCGCTGCCCGAGCCGCACGGCGGCGATGCGTCGCCCGCGGTCATGCAGGGCACTGCGGGGTCGACCGGTACCCCGCGCACCGCCGTGCTTTCCCGGGCCGCGGTGCGCAACAACGTCACCGCGCTCGCCCGACGGATGGAGCTGGATCCGGCCACCGACGTCTGCTGCACCTGGCTGCCGATCTACCACGACATGGGCCTGGCGTTCGTGCTCACCGGCGTACTGACCGGCGCCTCGATGTGGGTCGCCCCGACGTCCGCGTTTGCGGCATCGCCGTTCCGCTGGCTGAACTGGCTGAGCACGAGCAAGGCCACCTACACCGGCGCACCGAACTTCGCCTACAACCTGCTCGGCAAATACGCGAGCCGGGTTCGCGATGTCGATCTGTCGAACCTGCGGGTCGTGCTCAACGGCGGCGAGCCGATCGACTGCGACGGGTTCGGTGTGTTCATCGACCGGATGGCCCAGTTCGGCTTCGATCCGGGCGTAGCGGCACCGTCCTACGGTCTCGCCGAATCGACCTGCGCGGTCACCACACCGGTGCTCGGACAGGGCGGAATCCGGTACGACGAGGTCGAGCAGGAGGTGCCCGGCGGCGCGACCGTGGTGCGTAAGCACGCACTGCTCGGCAAGCCGGTCGACGGAATGGAGATCCGGATCGTCCCGGCCGCCGACGAACCGCCGGTAGTGCGCGGTCGCACCGTCGGTGAGCTCGAGATCCGTGGCACCTCGATGATGAGCGGATACCTGGGCGAGCCGGAGATCGACGCCGCGAGCTGGTATCGCACCGGCGACCTCGGGTACCTCGTGGATGGTTCGCTCGTGGTGTGCGGTCGAGCCAAGGAACTCATCACCATCGCCGGCCGCAATATCTTCCCTACCGAGGTCGAGTCGGTGGCCGCGCGAGTGAAGGGCGTCCGCGAGGGGGCCGTCGTCGCGGTCGGGACCGGTGCCGGGACGGCGAGACCCGGATTGGTGATCACCGCCGAGTACCGCGGTCCGGACGAAGCAGGCGCGCGGACCGAGCTGGTCGCCCTCGTGGCGTCGGAGTGCGGTGTGGTGCCCGCCGAGGTGGTGTTCGTCCGACCGGGCACACTGCCCCGAACGTCGTCGGGCAAGCTCAAACGCCTCGCAGTCAGGCAGCAGCTCGGCGGCTGACCGGATTCCCCGCGCGCCACGTCGCGCCCGGTCCGTCGAGCGCCCAGAATCGAAGGTGGACATCCTCCGCAGCGCGGGCCCACCCGTCCGCGCGGACGTAAGGGGTAGCCATGCAGGTCGGGGTTCCGCGCGAGTTGAAGGATCAGGAATACCGGGTGGCGTTGACACCCGCGGGTGCGCACGAGCTCGCCGTGCGCGGCCATCGGGTCCTCGTGGAAACCGGCGCGGGTGCCGGATCGTCGTTCGGTGATGCCGACTACGTCGCCGCGGGCGCCACGATCGTGGACTCCGTCGACGAACTGTGGGCGGCCGCCGAGCTGATCCTGAAGGTGAAGGAACCCATCGCAGCCGAGTACCCGCGGATGCGGCGCGGGCAGGTGCTATTCACCTACCTCCACCTCGCCGCATCGCGGGACTGCACCGACGCCATCCTCACCTCCGGCATCACCGCGATCGCCTACGAGACGGTGCGCGCGGCGGACGGTTCGCTGCCGCTGCTCGCGCCGATGAGCGAGATCGCGGGGAAGCTGGCCACGCAGGTCGGCGCCTACCACCTGATGGCGTTCGGCGGCGGGGCGGGCGTGCTGATGGGCGGGGTGCCCGGGGTGCGGCCGGCCGATGTGGTGGTGATCGGCGGCGGCGTCGCCGGCACGAGCGCCGCCGCGGTGGCAGTCGGCATGGGGGCGAGGGTGAGCGTGCTCGATCGCAGCATCACCCGGCTGCGCCAACTCGACGCACAGTTCGGTGCGCGGCTGACTACGGTCATGTCGAACACCTACGAGATCGAGCACGCGGTCGGTACAGCGGACGTCGTGATCGGTTGCGTGCTGGTACCCGGTGCGAAAGCGCCCCGGCTGGTGACGAACCGGATGGTGACCCAGATGCGGCCCGGCTCGGTGCTGGTCGACGTGGCGATCGATCAGGGCGGCTGCTTCGCCGATTCGCGGCCGACGACGCACGCCGCGCCGACCTACCGGGTGGCGAACTCGTTGTTCTACTGTGTCGCGAACATGCCCGCCGCGGTACCGCACACTTCCACCCACGCCCTGACCAACGCGACGCTGCCCTACGTGCTCGCACTTGCCGAGCACGGCTGGCGCGCCGCCTGCGAGGCGGATCCGGCATTGGCGGCCGGAGTGAACGCGGACGACGGCACGTTGCTTTCGCCGGAAGTTGCCGCGGCGTTCGCGTGAGCGTCGGAGGCACGCGAGTCGCCGCCGAACCCCCCGCCCGGATCGACTGAACGGAACCGTTCAGTCGATTAGATCGACTGAACGGTTCCGTTCATCCCGCGCAGGTGGGGTGTGTGGTCGGTCGCTACGCTCCGACTGTGCAACCGGCGATCCGAACCGCAATGGGATTGATGCTCGGATTCGCGGCCGATCGGATGCTCGCGGATCCGCACCGATTCCATCCCGTCGCTGGGTTCGGCAGGATCGCCGGCGCGGCGGAATCGCTCACCTACCGGGACGGGCGCGCAGCCGGGTCGGTGCACGCCGCGACCCTCGTCGCGGCCGCCGCAGGTGCCGGTGCGTTGCTCGGCCGGGCGGGGGTGCTCGGCACCGCGACCGCCACCTGGGTCGTGCTCGGCGGGACCTCGCTCACCCGGGCAGGCACGCGGATGGCCGACCATCTCGACGCCGCCGACCTCGACGGTGCACGGGAACTGCTGCCGTCGCTTTGCGGCCGGGACCCGCAATCCCTCGACGCCGACGGACTGGCCCGCGCCGCGCTCGAATCGATCGCGGAGAACACCTCCGACGCCACCGTGGCACCACTGTTCTGGGGCGCGGTCGCGGGTGTTCCGGGCCTGCTCGGCTACCGCGCAGTCAACACGCTGGACGCGATGATCGGCTACCGCAACGAGCGCTACCTGCGCTTCGGTTGGGCCGCGGCGCGTCTCGACGACGTCGCGAACCTGGTGCCGGCCAGGGCCGCAGGCCTGCTCACCGCGGCGGCGGCGCCGCTGGCCGGCGGGCGCGGGGCCGATGCGCTCCGCGCGTGGCGCCGCGACGCCGGAGGGCACCCGAGTCCCAATGCCGGGGTGGCCGAGGCGGCGATGGCGGGGGCGCTCGGCGTTCGACTCGGCGGGCGCACCGAGTATCCGCACGGCGTCGAGGAGCGCCCGATACTCGGCTCCGGTCCTGCGCCGGCGACCGCGGATCTGCGCCGCGCCGTGCGCATCTCGACAGCCGTGCAGGTCGGCGCAGTGCTGTGGTCAGCGGGTCTTGCCGTAGCGGTCGGCCAGCTTCGCCGACACCGTCGGCTGGGTTGACAGCGGCGCGTCCGCCGACCGGGTTGACGCGGGCCGGTCGGGCTCGGTGCTCGGGACCGGTGCCGGAGTGTCGGGCGCAGGAGAGTTGTCGCCGCTCGGTGCCGTTCGAGCAGCCGCCCGCTCCTTGCGCCGCTCGCGCACCTCGGCACGTACGAAATACGCCAGGCCGAGCGGCGCCATGATGCCGAACGCCAGCCACTGCAGCCCGTAGGACAGGTAAGGACCCGCATCGAGCTGCGGCAGCGGGATCGGCTCGAAGGATCCGGGCTGGTCCGCTTCCAGCTGCAAATACCCGTCGATCAGATCCGTCCCGAGGACCCGACCGACCTGGCCGGCGTCCACGAAGTACACCTGGCGGAAGCCTTCCTCGGTCACCGGGTCCTTGCCCGGCACGGTGCCCTCCGACATGCGCAGGCGGGCATTCAGCGTCTGCCTGCCGGTGGGCGGATCCGCGACCTGCGGTGGCCGGGTGCCGTCCACCGGCTGTACATAACCGCGGTCGACGAGCACCTCGCGGCCATCATCGAGCCGGAAAACCGCGAGCACCTCGTAGGCCGGCCCACCATCGACCGAGCGCAGCCGCACCAGAACGGTCGAGTCGGGGACATAGCTGCCGGTCGCGGTCACCCGACGCCACTCGTCGTCGTCGGCGGCGGGCCCGGAAGCGGTGACGAGTTGCTCCACCGGGACGGGTTCGGCGTCCACCGATGCGGCGATCTGGTCGTTGCGATGTGAGGTGCTGGTGTTCTTCCCGAGCTGCCAGGGGGCCAGCACGCTGAAGCACAGGTACGCGAAGCCGGCAACGAGCAGAGCGAGGATTACCCACCCCGGTCGCAGCAGAAACGTCAGCCTTCGCACGGTTCCACGGTAGCCGTCAGCCGGTCGCGCACCCACGCCAGCAGTTCGGGAACGGCGGCTTCGACCTGGCTCAGGACAACCTCGAATTCGGCGTTGTCCCCGTAGTACGGGTCGGCGACGTCACGGCTGTCCGCGTCCGGGTCGAAGCTGCGCAACAGCCGGATCCGGTCGCGCGGCACCCCGAGGCGGCCCAGCGCCCGCTCGTGTCCGGTATCGAGAGCGACGACGAGGTCCGCACCGAGATGGTCCGGTGCGACCTGTGCCGCAACGTGATCGGTGGGGTAGCCGTGTGCGCGCAGCACGGCCCGGGCGCGGTTGTCCGCGCCGTCGCCGACGTGCCAATCGCCGGTACCGGCACTGCTCACCCGGACCCGGTCGGCCAGCCCGGCCCGGTCGACTCGCGCAGCGAACACCTTCTCCGCGATCGGGGACCGGCAGATGTTGCCGGTGCAGACGAACGTCACATGGATCGTCCGGTTCGGATCACGCGATTCGGTCGGTTCGGCCACCGAGCACCTCCGCCAGTTGTGTCGTGTCGTCCACCGTCCACGCTGCGCCTGCACTCTCGGCTTCGCTGCCGTATCCCCAGCGCACAAAAATGGCGGGAATGCCCCACTGCGCCGCGCCGACTACGTCGTGATCCCGATCGCCCACCATGGCCACGCCGGGTGTGCCGCCCTCGGCCGCAGGAACCGGAGCTATCCCGAGACCGCGTAGCGTGTGCGCGATGACGTCGGCTTTCGCCCGACGCACCAAATCCTCCGACGCGCCGCCGATGAACGCGAAGTGCCGCGCCAGCTCGAAGTGATCGAGTATCCGGTGCGCGAACCGCTGCGACTTCGAGGTGGCGACGCCGAGCCGGATGCCGCGCCCGGTCAGATCGGCCAGGATCGGCTCGATACCGGCGAATACCTCGTTGTTCGCCCAGCCACCGCCCGCGTCGTAGCTGTCGAAGTAGGCCCGCAGCGCGCGGTCGGCGCGGTCGGCGTCGAAGCCGAGCCGGCCGAATGTGTCGATCATCGGTGGGCCGACGACCGCGGCGAGCAACTCGTCCGACGGTTCGGGCGCGCCGACCGCGGCCATGGCATGACGAAAGCCCGCGATGATGCCCGGTGCCGAGTCGGTGAGTGTGCCGTCGAGGTCGAACAGCAGCACCGGTGCGGGTAGTTCGATCGCAGGTACCGGATCGATGGACGACTGCGTCGTGGTGTGAGGGGTGGAGAGCACGCGCTCGATTGTCCCGCGCCGCCGCCCGAGTGGCCCCGCCGCCCCACCCGGAGTCGCGGGAGGCGAGCGCGGCCCGGTCGTAAGGTGAGAGCCGTGCACGAGTCCGAGCGCGATCTGCTGCGCCACCACGGCGACGTCGAAGTAGACCCGGGAATGCTCGATTTCGCGGTGAACGTACGCGGCGACGGACCGCCCGCGTGGTTGCGCGAACGACTCGCCGCGCGACTGGGCGGGCTGGGCCGTTATCCCAGCGCCGCAGAAGACCTCGCCACCCGCAGGCTGGTCGCGGCTCGGCACGGACGCGCGGCCGACGAGGTGCTGCTGCTAGCCGGCGGCGCCGAAGGGTTCGCCATGCTGCCGCGGCTGCAACCCCGGCTTGCGGCTGTGGTGCATCCGTCGTTCACCGAACCGGAACTTGCCCTGCGCGAAGCCGGAGTGCCGGTGCTGCGCGTGCCGCTCGACCCGCCGTACCGCCTGGACCCCGGCCGGGTGCGCGACGATGCAGACCTGGTCGTGCTCGGGAACCCGACCAACCCGACCTCGGTGCTGCATCCCGCCGAGTCGGTGCTCGCGCTGCGCCGCCCGGGCCGACTGGTGGTGGTCGACGAGGCGTTCGCGGATGCCACGGTGGGCGAACCCGAATCGGTGGCCGATCGCGCGCTGCCCGATGTGCTCGTCCTGCGCAGCCTCACCAAAACCTGGGCGTTGGCCGGGCTGCGCTGCGGCTACGCCCTCGGCTCGCCGGACGTGCTGGCCAGGTTGGCGCACGGCCGGGCGCATTGGCCACTGTCGAGCCTGCAAACCGAGGCGATCGCCGCGTGCAGCGAACCCGACGCCGTCGCGCAGGCGCAATTGCAGGCGCAGCGGATCGCCACGGAGCGGGCGGCGATGGTCGAGCAGTTGCGCGCGGCTCCGGTGCAGATCGCGCTGCCGGCCGCGGGACCGTTCCTGCTGCTTCGCGTGCCCGATGGTGAGTTGGTGCGGAAGCGGCTGCGGGAGAAAGGAATAGCGGTGCGTCGAGGAGACACCTTTCCCGGGCTCGGGCCCGACCATATCCGGGTGGCGGTGCGCCCGGCCGCGGAGGTGACCCGGCTCGTCGGCGCGTTGGTTCAGGTGTGCCGATGAGCGTGCGGTTGGCCGAGCTGATCGCGGCGATGGATGCGGCCTACCCGCCCGCCCTCGCCGAAAGCTGGGACTCGGTGGGCCTGGTCTGTGGGGATCCCGACGACGAGGTGAGCCGGGTGCTGCTCGCCGTGGACGCGACCGCGGCCGTCGTCGACGAGGCCATCGCGTGGGATGCACAGGCGCTCGTCGTACACCATCCGTTGCTGCTGCGCGGCGTGGACACCGTCGGTGCGAATACCCCGAAGGGCGCGTTGATTCATCGGCTCATCCGGTCGGGGTGTGCGCTGTTCACCGCGCACACCAATGCCGACTCCGCCGATCCAGGCGTTTCCGATGCGCTCGCCGAGGCAATCGGCCTCGCCGACACCGCGCCGCTCGACCCGGCGCCGGGTGGATCGCTCGACAAATGGGTCGTGATGGTCCCGGCGGCGCAGACCGAGCCGGTGCAGGCCGCGATGTTCGCGGCGGGTGCGGGCCGGATCGGTGACTACGGGGAATGCAGCTGGCGGGTGAGCGGCACCGGGCAGTTCCGTCCGCTGCCCGGTGCGAACCCGACGATCGGCTCGGTCGGCGACGTCGAGTCGGTGACCGAGGACCGGGTGGAAATGGTGGCCGACCGGCGCGCGCGCGGCGCCGTTCTCGCCGCGCTGCGTGGTGCACATCCCTACGAGGAGCCCGCCTTCGACGTATTCGAACTCGCCGATCTGCCCGGCCGCACCGGACTGGGGCGGGTCGGTCGGCTGGCCCGGCCCGAGTCGCTGCGCGATTTCACCGCGCGCGTCCGCGCGGGACTGCCGGAGACATCGTGGGGTGTACGAGCGGCCGGCGATCCCGATGCAGTGGTACGCGATGTTGCGGTGTGCGGCGGGGCGGGCGATTCACTGCTGGGCACCGTTGAGCGACTAGGTGTCGATGCCTATGTCACCGCGGACCTGCGCCACCATCCGGCCGACGAGCATCTGCGCCGTGGCGGGCCCGCGCTCGTCGATGTCGCGCATTGGGCAAGCGAGTTCCCCTGGTGCGGGCAGGCAGCGGCGATGCTGCAGCGCACACTCGCAGGTGTGGCGGTGCGGGTCTCGGCGATCCGCACCGATCCGTGGACGCTCGGCGGGTGAGTCGTGCGGAGTACGGTGGTGGCTCACACCGAGACCATTCCCGTCACCCAACTACACAGCCGCGAACCGCTCAGGAGCCCTGTCATTGAACGTCGAACCCAAGATCCAGGCCAAGCTGCTCGAGCTGGCGGCCGTCGACGCCGAGTTGTCGCGGATCGCGCATCGGCGCAAGAACCTGCCCGAGCAGCAGGAGGTGGATCGCCTCGACGCGGAACGCACGTCGCGTAAGGACGACGCGGTTGCGGTGGAGATCGCGATCGACGATCTCGACCGTGACATTCGCAAGCTGGAAGGCGAAGTGGACGCGGTCCGCCAGCGTGAGGAGCGCGACCGGAGCATGCTGGCCAGCGGCTCGGTCGGCGCCAAGCAGCTCTCCGAACTGCAGCACGAACTCGGTACCCTCGAACGCCGCCAGGGTGTTCTCGAGGACGAATTGCTCGAGGTGATGGAGCGCCGAGAGGCGAGCGAGGCCGATCATCAGCATGCCGGTGCGCAGCTGAGCCGGATCGAGGAGGAACTCGCCGAGACACAGCGCCGCCGCGACGAGGCGGTCGCCGACCTCGACGTCGCACATCAGCGTTGCACCACGGACCGCGCGACGCTCGGCGCCGAGTTGCCCGGTGACCTGCTCGCCCTCTACGAACGCCAGCACGACAAGCAGGGGATCGGCGCGGCGCTGCTGCAGGCGCGACGCTGTGGCGCGTGCCGCATCGAGCTCGACCGCGGCGAGATCGCGCGGATCGCCGCGACGCCCGCCGAGACCGTGCTGCGCTGCCCGGAGTGCAGCGCAATCCTGGTGCGCACCAAGGAATCAGGGCTGTGACCGGTACTCGGGAGCGAGTTATCGTCGAGGCCGACGGCGGGTCGCGGGGCAACCCGGGGACCGCGGGCTACGGCGCTGTCGTACTCGACGCGGATACCGAGGCGGTGCTCGCGGGGCGACGAGGCTATCTCGGGATCGCCACCAACAACGTCGCGGAGTACCGCGGTCTGATCGCGGGCCTGGAGGCGGCCGACGAACTCGGTGCGCGCCGAGTCGGGGTACGGATGGACTCGAAGCTCGTCGTGGAGCAGATGTCGGGCCGCTGGAAGGTCAAGCACCCGGACATGATTCCGCTCGCGGCGCGAGCCCGTGAACTCGCGGCGCGGTTCGACGAGACGACGTTCGTGTGGATTCCACGCAACCGCAACAGCCGCGCCGACAAACTCGCGAACGAGGCGATGGACGCGCGCGAGGACACCGTCGAGCGCGTGCCGGCGCCCGACGCCGTGGGGGTCCAGGGTGACCCCGGCGGCGCCACCGATACCGCGGGTCGTGGGACGCCGACCGCACCGGGCTGGACCGGCGCGACCGGCAAACCCACCCGGCTGCTGCTGCTGCGGCACGGCCAGACCGAACTGTCGGTGCAACGCCGGTACTCGGGCCGCGGCAACCCGCCGCTCACCGAACTCGGCCGGGATCAGGCGCAGCGCGCCGCCCGGTGGGTCGCGGCGAAGGGTGGGATCGCGGCGGTGGTGTCCTCACCGTTGGATCGCGCGCGCATCACCGCGGAGGCCGCGGCCCGCGCGCTCGGCCTCGACGTCGAGGTGCACGACGGGCTGATCGAGACCGACTTCGGCGGCTGGGAAGGCGCAACGTTCGCCGAGGCGGCCGCCCGCGATCCGGAATTGCACGCGAAGTGGTTGTCCGACGCCACGGTTCACCCCCCGAGCGGGGAGAGCTTCGCCGAGGTGCGCGAGCGGGTCGAGGCCGTGCGCGATGACCTCGTGGCCCGATATCCGGCGGCGAACGTCCTCGTCGTCTCCCACGTCACGCCGATCAAGACCCTGCTGCAGCTGGCACTGGGGGTCGGCCCGTCGCTGCTGTACCGGCTGCACCTGGATCTGGCGTCGTTGTCGATCGCCGAGTTCTATCCCGACGGCGGCTCGTCCGTGCGGCTGGCGAACGGGACCGGGCACCTCGACGGCTGATCCGGTTGCCATGTGTCTCAGGCGAGCAGGTTCGGGCAAGCAGGCTCAGGCGAGCACCTTGCGGAGCGTGCGCAGATTGCGATTCGTGGTCGTCGACTTGTAGCGCTTCTTGCCGGTCGCTTTGCCGAATGGGCTGTGCAGCGTCTGCCCGCGTTCGACTTCCCAGTACAGCACGCCGTCGCCGAGCTCGATGCGCTCGAGTGCCGCATCGAGCCCGGCGCCCAGTTCGGCCAGTTCGGCCAGCGGCGCGGGATCCGAGGACATCAGCACGTACGGTTGCCACCCCTCGCGTTCGTCGAACGGGTAGGCCGCGACGATCCGGGTGACGGTCTCGGCGTCGAGCAGAACGATCCAGGCCTCGTAGCCGAACGCCTCATTGAGCGCCGCCTCGACCTCCTTCTTCAGCTTCGCGCGATCGCGGCGACCGGACTCGAAAACCACGTTGCCGGAAGCCAGGACGGTGCGTGCGTTCTCGAAACCCAGCCCTGCGAACACATTCCGGAGGTCGGCCATTTTGATGTTGATCCCGCCGACGTTCACTCCGCGCAGAAATGCGACGTATCGGGTCATGCTCGCAGGTTAGCCCCTCGGACGCGTGTAGCCTGTCCGATGCGGACGAGTTGGCTGGGCGGCCGCGGCGATGGGTACCGGCACATATGTGCGCTGGCCCGCCGCCGAGGAAAGTCCGGACTCCACAGAGCAGGGCGGTTGCTAACGGCAACCCGGGGTGACCCGCGGGACAGTGCCACAGAGAACAGACCGCCGATGCATCCTGCGGGGTGCGTCGGTCAGGGTGAAACGGTGCGGTAAGAGCGCACCAGCGTCCCGGGTGACCGGGACGGCTAGGTAAACCCCGCCCGGAGCAAGGTTGAAGGCCGCACCGGCCCTAGGTCGGTGCGGCTGCGCAGGTGTTCGAGGGCTGCTCGCCCGAGCCTGCGGGTGAACCGCTCGAGGTACCCGGCGACGGTGTGCCCAGATGGATGGTCGCCACCCGGCGTTTCGGCGCCGGGGACAGGATCCGGCTTACACGCCAACTCGTCCGCCCCCGCCGCCCGTCGCGATCAGCAGAGCGGCTTGGCCAACAGGTAAAGGGTGTCGGTCTGCATGTCGCTGGGCTTGTCGCCGTTGTTCGTGACGCGCTCGGCGAGCGCGGCCTTTGCCTCGTCATCGCTCTTGCCGTCCGAGATATCGGAGCAGGTGTCGGCGAGGATCTGCTTGATCTCCTCGTCCGAACGTCCCTCGGCGAGACTCGGATAGCCCGCCTTGAACCCCAGGACGAACGTATTCACCTTGCCCTGGTCGAGCAGGTCGCCCGCCTTGTTCTGCAGGGATTCCACCGCCGATCGGGCGGAGGTTGCGGCGGCCGAAGCCGAGGAGGATGCCGCTTCCTCAGCGGTGGGCTCGTCGTCCGAACATCCGGAGACGAAAAGGACAAGGGCGGTGGCGGATGCCGCGAGTGCGGCCGCTGCGATGCGCATGGCCGGATCGTACGTCGGTGGCAGCGGCCGCGCCACGGATTCGGTTGGGTGGGTTCGGTTGGGTGGGTTCGGTTGGCACAGAGCCGGTACCGAAACGAAGCGAGCCCCCGCCGATCGGCGGGGGCTCAGCTGAAGCACGTGGTATTTACAGCGGTTCGACGACGAGCATCTGCGCCCAGTAGGAGGCTTGGTCCGCCCCGACGTAGGGCAGAAGGTAGTCGTAGATGATGGTCGACATCGCTGAGGGCTCCATTCTCTGCAGTGACGCTTTGCGTATCGAGTCTAACGGTGGTCGCCGTTACATCACGACGGTAGGAGAGTAACAGGATGTGGGCGTTTGTCCATCGATCGGCACCGGATGTGAAACGGTACTGTCACGACTTTCCGATGCACCCTCTACGGACCGGTACAGTGACCGAAGTCATACTGTTTCGACGCTGCCGTTCGGCAGCTATCTCGACACGACCCAGGGGTGTTCAGTGATGCGTGGTTTTGTTCGTTCTCTTGCGGCAGGCGCTCTCGTTTTCGGCGCCGCCACAGCCGGTGTTGTCATGGCCGCCGCACCCGCGTCCGCGCTGGGCGTGACCCCGGTGCCCGGCGGGGTTCAGGTCGACCTCAATCACGCCGAGACTCAGTGGGTGTCGCAGAACGGCGTCGGCGTGCGGACTGCCGGACTGCCGCATCCGTCCGCCGCCTCGTTCGGTCAGACGCTCGACTCGGTTGCCGAGGTCGCTGCGGGATATCCGCAGGGGTGGGTCAGCTTCACGGTGTTCGGTCCGCTCGACAGCCTCAACGGCACCATGGTGGCCTACAAGGAGTGACGTCATCCCCGCGATCGGTGGCGGGATCGCCACCGACCGCGGCAATGTCCGGCCGCGACGCATGGCGTCGCGGCCGTTTTTGCTTGTGCCGGGCGGTTAGGCGCCAAGCGCGGTGCACGCCACGGCAAGCCGTTCGATCGCCGGCTGGTAGCCCGCGATCGAGACACGGGCGGCCTGCTCCTCGGCCATGAACAGCAGGCCATAGCCGAACAGATCCTCACCTGCCGCCCGGGCGGCCTCCGCCGCGGCGAGGATCGCGATCTGCGATTCGATCGCGTCCCGGTGATCCCCCAGCACCACCTGCAGCGCCCTGGCTTCGACCGCGACGGGCTCTGCCGACGCGCCGAGCACGCTGCCCGCCGCCTCGGCGCCATACCGCAGCCGCTTGGCGGCTTTGCGCACGTCGTGCAACGCGTCGGCCCGGTCCTCCGGCGCTGCCGCGAACTCGGTCCGCACGAACGCCCGCACCCGCTCGTAGTCCGCGGTCAACGCATCCACGCAGACCGCGGTACCCGGTAAGCCCGCGGCGGGCCCGGTCGCCGGCTCGGCGAGGAGCCGATCGAGCATCGCGCGCAACGTGATGTAGCGCTCACCGTCGAACGCGGCGTGGATGTCGGCCAGCGCCGATTCGTAACGGGCCCGCTGCGCGGTCACCAACCTGGTCGCGATCGGACCGGGCAGCAGTTCGGCCGGTTGCTCGGTGAGCAGGGCGGTGAACCGGGCGGCCCGGACCTCTGCGTCCCTGGCCACGCCGAGGACCTCGCCGAGCCAGCGCAATTCGCTGCGGATCGCGTCGATCTCGTTGCGCGCAAAGACCTTGCGATAGGACCGGAGCACGCTGCGCAGCCGCCGCGTCGCAACCCGCATCTGGTGGACCGAGTCCGGTGCATCGATGCGCACGGCGGGTTCGGCGGTCGTGAGACGGTCCACATCGAGCCCGACTGCGGCCACGATCACCGGCCCTGCAGAAACCGCGCTCACGACGTCTCCGATCGAAATGTGTCCGTCGCGGTGATCAGCCGGTCGACGATGCCGGGCTCGTTCGAGGCGTGTCCGGCATCGTCGACGATGTCCAACTGCGAGCCGGGCCACGCCTTGTGCAGCTCCCAGGCGCTGGTCGCGGGGCACACGATGTCGTAGCGGCCCTGCACGATCACACCCGGAATGTGTGCCATCGCCGCGATATTGCGCAGCAGTTGACCTTCGGCGAGAAAGCCACCGTGGCGGAAGTAGTGGTTTTCGATCCGCGCGAATGCGAGTGCGAATCGGGGGTCGGCCGTCTCGGCGATCCGTTCGGGCCGAGGGAGTAGCGAGCTGGTAGCGCCTTCCCAGGTCGACCACGCCACTGCCGCGGCGATCCGCACCTCAAGGTCGGCGTCGTAGAGCAGCCGGTGGTAGGACTCGACGAAGTCGCCGTCGCGTTCACCGATCGGGACCGGGGCGACGAAATGTTCCCACAGTTCGGGAAAGACGTTGCCGGCCCCGCCGTTGTAGTACCAGTCGATTTCCTTGCGGCGCAACAGGAATACCCCGCGCAGCACGAGCTCGGTGACCCGCGTCGGATGCTGCTGCGCGTAGGCGAGTGCCAGCGTCGATCCCCACGAGCCGCCGAATACGAGCCAGCGCTCGATACCGAGATGGGTTCGGACGGCTTCGATGTCGGCGATCAGCCGGTCGGTGGTATTCGTGGCGAGTCCGTCCGGGCTGTCGATCTCGGCGACGTGCGGGACGGATCGTCCACAACCGCGCTGGTCGAGCAGCACGATCCGGTACGCGTCGGGATCGAAGAACTGGCGGTTGAACGGGGACGTGCCGCCGCCGGGGCCGCCGTGTAGAAACAGCGCCGGTTTGCCGGCCGGGTTTCCGCTGATCTCCCAATAGATCTGCTGGCCCTCCCCGACGTCGAGAAGTCCCGTGTCGAAGGGTTCGATCTCGGGATACAGGGTGCGCATCGATCAGATCCCGACGAGTCCGGAAGCGAGGTCGGGGATTTCGAGGAGTTCGAGCGCCTCCTGCCGAACGTCGGGGCAGTGCGCGATCGTGATGGTGTCGACGAGTCCCCGGTTGCGCAGCACCTCGATATTGACCAACCCGTTCTGCGCCGCCCACGTCTGGACGACGATGTTGAGCCCGGGCTTGCCCAGCGTGGGCCCCTGAACCCGCCAGTTGGACAGCTCCGCCTGGATCGAGGAGCACAAGTTCTGCGCCGCCTCGTCGGAGACTCCGGGCGTGGCGCGGTTCGTCGTGGTCCGCGCCTCGGGGCTCGGAGCCACGGACGACGGGGTGGACGGGGGCTGTGGCGTCTGGCTTTCGCACGCCGCGGTCAGCGCCAGCGCTGCGACGGCGAGCCACGCGAAACGGGTGCGGCGGTTCGGCATTTCCCGAGTCTGCCAGCCGGACGCGACGTTCCGCGCCGCTGCGCCGGGTGTGCGTCGGGTCAGAAGCTGTGCTCGGCGTCGGGGAAGATGCCGGACCGAACCTCGGCCGCGTAGCTGGTGGCTGCGCGGCGCAGTTCGTCGCCGACTTCGCCGAAACGCTTGACGAACTTCGCCGTCTTCCCGCTGGTGTAGCCGGCCATGTCCTGCCACACCAGCACCTGCGCGTCACATTCGTTGCCTGCGCCGATGCCGACTGTCGGGATGCTCAGCTTGCGGGTGACCTGACCGGCGAGTTCGGCAGGCACCATCTCCATCACGACGGAGAACGCGCCGGCCTCCTGGACGGCGATCGCGTCCGCGACGAGCTGCTCGGCGCCGTCGCCACGCCCTTGCACGCGGAAGCCACCGAGTGAGTTCACGCTCTGCGGAGTGAAGCCGATGTGCGCCATGACCGGGATGCCGGCCGCCGTGATGGCCGCGATCTGGTCCGCCACGCGTTCGCCGCCCTCGAGCTTCACGGCGTGGGCGAGGCCCTCCTTCATGAAGCGGGTCGCGCTGGCCACCGCCTGCTCGGGCGTGGACTCGTAGCTGCCGAACGGCAGATCGGCGACGACGAGCGCGTGCGGAGCGCCGCGCACCACGCCGCGGACCAGCGGGATCAGTTCGTCGATGGTGATCGGGACGGTGGTGTCGTAGCCGTAGACGACGTTTGCCGCCGAATCGCCGACGAGCAGGACCGGGATGCCGGCCTCTTCGAAGATTCGCGCGCTGGAGTAGTCGTAGGCGGTAAGCATGGCCCAACGATCACCCGAGGTCTTCATGTCCTGCAGGTGGTGGATGCGGGTCTTGCGCTTGGGTGCGGCATCGGAGGTAGCGGGCGTTGCGCCGTATACGGATGCCATTGAGTCGGACATCTTTGTCCCTTCCTGATCCTCGAGGCCCAAAGCGGGTCCCCGGGTAAGTGACGACAAGGTGATGACTCCTCGATTCTGTCACCGGGTGATCCCGAGGCGAAGGGCGCTGGCCAGTGCAATTCGTCACAACTGGTGCGGCGGGGGTGAGGATTGGCGGTGGATTGGCGGGGGTCTCCGCTGGCCTACCCTCATGGGATGCCGATCGCCGTCCGACCTGTCGCACCGGCGATCGTCGCCCTGCTGTGCGGGCTCCTGCTGGTCGGATGTACGTCATCGGAGACCGACAGCGGTCCGGTGAATACGGAGGCGGGCGAGCTGAGCAAGTTCTACGACCAGACCCCGACCTGGTCGTCGTGTGACGAGTTCGAAACCGACGCCCCGCTCCCGTCGCGGCTGGAGTGCGCCCGGATCACCGTGCCGATCGACTACGACGCCCCGGACGGCGCGACCGCCGAGATCGCCATTTCACGCGAACGCGCGACCGGCGACAAGATCGGCTCGCTGCTGCTCAACCCCGGCGGGCCGGGCGGCTCCGGACTGTCCATGGCGACGCGCGCCGGTGGCACGCCAATCGCCGATCGCTTCGACGTGATCGGGTTCGATCCGCGCGGGGTGGGCGCGTCGACGCCGGCCGTACGGTGCACGACCGCCGAGCAGGCCGACGCCGAGCGGGCGGATCTCGATACCGATATGTCCCCGATCGGGATCGACCAGACCGAGCGCGAAGACCGCGACTACATCGCCGGCTGTGTTGGCGACTCCGGTGACGACCTGCTCGCGCATATCGGCACCCGTGAGGTGGTCCGCGATCTCGACATCATGCGCGCGGTGCTCGGCGACGAGCAGCTCAACTTCCTCGGCTACTCCTACGGCACCCGCATCGGCGCCGCGTACGCCGAGCAGTTTCCGCAGCGGGTGCGAGCGCTCGTCCTCGACGGTGCGGTGCTGCCCGATGCCGACCCGTCCGACGACACGGTGGCACAGGCCGCGGGATTCCAGGGCGCGTTCGACGACTACGCGCGTGACTGCGCAGCCGTGCCGGCCTGTCCGCTCGGTCAGGATCCGACGCAGGCGGTGGCGGCCTACCGCGCCCTGGTCTCGCCGCTGGCCGACCACCCGGCAGCGACGACCGATCCCCGCGGGCTCGGATACAACGATGCGATCACCGGCACGGTGCAGGCGCTGTATTCACCCGATCAGTGGCGGACGCTGACCGCCGCGCTGCGTGAGCTCGCCCGGGGGCACGGCGATACGCTGCTCCAGCTCGCCGACATCTCGGAGGGTCGCGACGACGAGGGTGAGTATTCGAATCTGAACGATGCGTTCAACGCGATCCGGTGTGTGGACGACCCGCGCGTCACCGACCGGGCGGTCGCGGGGGATATGGACACGCGCTACCGGGCGGCGGCTCCGTTCCTCGACGACGGCCGCGGCACTGGGTCGGCCCCGCTGGATCTCTGCGCGCAGTGGCCGGTACCGGCCACCTCGACGCCGCACCGCAGCGAGGCGAGCGGGCTTCCGCCGGTGGTCGTGGTGTCGACGACCAACGACCCCGCAACGCCGTACCCCGACGGCGTGGCCCTGGCCGACCAACTCGGCGGTTCGCTGATCACCTACCGGGGGACGCAGCACACCGTGACCCTGTCCGGGGTGGCCTGTGTGGACGACGCGGTGGCCGACTATCTGGTTTCGCTGACCCCGCCGCCGGACGGACTGACCTGCTGACCGGGACGCTCACCGCGAGACGGCGCGGACTGTGAGGAAATCGCGTCGGTGACGGATTTCGCTACGTAACACAAAGTTAACGCTCGATGCTTAGTCTCGCGGGCATGGATCGTCAAAAAGAATTCGTGCTCCGAACCCTCGAGGAGCGCGATATTCGGTTCGTCCGACTCTGGTTCACCGACGTGCAGGGATACCTGAAGTCGGTGGCGATCGCGCCCGCCGAACTGGAGGGTGCGTTCGAGGACGGAATCGGATTCGACGGTTCGGCAATCGAGGGGTTCGCGCGCGTGTCGGAAGCCGACATGGTCGCCAAGCCCGACCCGTCGAGTTTCCAGATACTGCCGTGGGCCAGCAGTAACGGCCATCAGCATTCGGCGCGCATGTTCTGCGACATCGTGATGCCCGACGGTTCGCCGTCCTGGGCCGACCCGCGGCACGTCCTGCGCAGGCAGTTGAACAAGGCCGCCGACCTGGGATTCAGTTGCTACGTCCATCCCGAGATCGAGTTCTTCCTCGTGGAGAATGCGCCGAACGACGGGACTCCGCCGACTCCGGCCGACACCGGCGGCTTCTTCGATCAGACCGTGCACGAAAGCGCGCCGAACTTCCGCCGGCACGCCATCGACGCACTCGAGTCGATGGGCATCTCGGTCGAGTTCACCCATCACGAGGGTGCGCCCGGTCAGCAGGAGATCGACCTGCGCTACGCGGACGCGCTGTCGATGGCGGACAACGTGATGACCTTCCGGTACCTCATCAAGGAGGTGGCGATCGAGGAGGGCGTGCGCGCGACGTTCATGCCCAAGCCGTTCACCAGTTACCCGGGCTCGGCGATGCACACCCACATGAGCCTCTTCGAGGGCGAGACCAACGCGTTTCACGATCCGGACGACCCGATCCAGCTCTCCGACACCGCGCGCGCGTTCGTCGCCGGGGTGCTCGAGCACGCCGGCGAGATCACCGCGGTCACCAACCAGTGGGTGAACTCCTACAAGCGCCTGATCCGCGGCGGCGAGGCGCCGACGGCGGCGACGTGGGGGCGGTCGAACCGGTCCGCGCTCATCCGAGTGCCGATGTACACGCCGAACAAGGCTTCGTCGCGGCGGGTGGAGGTCCGCTCGCCGGACTCGGCCTGCAACCCGTACCTTGCGTTCGCGGTCGTCCTGGCCGCCGGTCTGCGTGGTATCGAGAAGGGCTACACCCTCGGTGCAGCCGCCGAAGAGGATGTGGCCGCCCTCACCGTCGAGGAACGGCGAGCGATGGGCTTCCGGGATCTGCCCGCAAACCTCAACGAGGCGCTCAACGCAATGGAGAAGTCGGAGCTGGTTGCCGAAGCTCTCGGCGAGCACGTCTACGACTTCTTTCTGCGCAACAAGCGCGCTGAGTGGGAGGAGTACCGCAGCCGCGTGACGCCGTTCGAGGTCGAGCAGTACCTGGGCTTGTAGCGCGTGGCACGCCGCGCTCCATAGGCGTTTCACACCTCGGCCGTCAACAGTCTCGAGGCCATCGGTAATCTTTGCGGCATGGCCGTCCCGAGTACGTCACGACCTGTTGTTCCGAGCGCGGGGCGGCTCGGTCTCGTCGAGCCCAACGCCCCCGTCGACCTGCGCTCGCTCGGCTGGAATCGGGTAGAACACGTCCCCCTGCTGTGGTCGCTTTCCCGCGCCCCCGACGCGGATTTGGCGTTGCGCACGGTGGTGCAGTTGCGTGCAGGCCTCGGGTCGGACTGGTCCGAGCTCGATTCGGCACTGCAGACCGATAGCTCGCTGCGCGGGCGGCTGTTCGGAATGGTCGGAGCGTCGAGCGCGCTTGCCGAGCACCTAGTCGCCGACCCGTATTCCTGGCGGCTGCTGCTCGCCAAAAACCTGCCGAGCAAGGAGACGATGACCGCGGATCTGCTCGCGGCCGTCGACGCGGCACCGGAAGAGGGGCCGAACGCCGGGCCGTTGGTCTACCGGGCCGGCGTCACGGGCTCGAAAGCCATTGTGGCGTTGCGCAAATGCTATCGCGATCAACTCATGGTGCTGGCCGCGCAGGACATGGCGGCCGTGGTCGAGGACGAGCCGGTCGTACCCTATGTCGCGATCGGCAGCCATCTGTCCGACCTCGCCGACGCCGCACTGACCGCTGCGCTCGCGGTTGGTATCTCAACGGTATCGCCCGACGCGCCGCTGTCGTCCCGAATCGCGGTCATCGCGATGGGCAAATGCGGTGCGCGCGAGCTCAATTACGTCAGCGACGTAGATGTCGTCTTCGTCGCCGAGCCGGCGGACACGAAGTCCAACCGGGTCGTGGCCGAGATGATGCGGATCGGCACCGAGGCGTTCTTCGAGGTGGACGCCGGATTGCGGCCGGAAGGACGGCGCGGCGAGCTGACCCGCACGCTCGAATCGCATGTCGCCTATTACGAGCGCTGGGCCAAGACCTGGGAGTTCCAGGCACTGCTCAAGGCGCGGCCGATGACCGGTGATCTCGAATTAGGCGAAAGCTATTGCGCCGCACTGATGCCGGCGGTCTGGAGGGCGTCCGAACGCGAGGACTTCGTACCCGAGGTGCAGGCGATGCGCCGCCGGGTGGAGAGCCTGGTGCCCGAGGAACTGCGCAGCCGAGAGCTCAAGCTCGGCACCGGCAGCCTGCGCGACGTCGAGTTTGCGGTACAGCTGTTGCAGCTCGTGCACGGCCGCCTCGACGACTCGCTGCATGTCACCGGCACGGTGCAGGCGCTCGCACGGCTCGGCCAGGGCGGCTATGTCGGCCGCGACGATGCCGCGAACCTCACCGCTTCCTACGAGTTCCTGCGCTTGCTCGAGCATCGGCTTCAGTTGCAGAAGCTCAAGCGCACCCACCTGCTGCCCCCCGAGGACGACGCCGAGGGGTTGCGCTGGCTCGCGCGAGCCGCCCATATGCGCCCGGACGGGCGGCAGGACGCCACCGGTGTGCTGCGCGCGGAGATCAAACGCAACGCCCAACGCGTCGGCCGGTTGCACGGCAAGCTGTTCTACCGGCCGCTGCTCGAATCGGTCATCCGAACCGGCTCGCTCGCAATGGCGCCCGAGGCCGCGGTGCGGCAGCTGTCGGTACTCGGCTACGTCGCACCCGAGCACGCGCTCAATCACCTGCGCGCGCTCACCGCGGAGGGCACCCGCAAGGGCCGTATCCAGTCGCTGCTGCTCCCGACGCTGCTCGAATGGCTCGGCGACACCCCGGACCCGGACAAGGGTCTGCTGGCATATCGGCGGGTATCCGAGGCGCTGAACGACCAGACATGGTTCCTGCGCGAGCTACGCGACGAAAGCGCAGTCGCGCAGCGGTTGATGATTGTGCTCGGCGGCTCGGCCTATCTGCCGGACCTGATCATCAATGCACCAGAGGTCATCCGGATGTTCGCCGACGGACCGGACGGGCCATTGCTACTCGGCCCAAAGATCGAGGATGTCGCGCGCGGGATCGTGTCGTCCTCGGCGCGCTACGACACCCCGGAGCGGGCGGCCGCCGCGGCCCGCTCGCTGCGCCGACGCGAGCTGGCCCGAGTGGCATCCGCCGACATGCTCGGCATGCTCGAGGTGCCGGAAGTTTGCGCGGCGCTGTCTTCGGTGTGGTCCGCGGTGCTCAATGCCGCGTTGCAGGCCGCCATTTCGGCGAGCGAAGCCGAGACGGGGGAGTCGGCACCGGCGGCGCTGGCGGTGATCGGCATGGGCCGTCTCGGCGGTGCCGAACTCGGCTACGGCTCGGACGCCGATGTGCTGTTCGTCTGCGAACCCGTCGAGGGGGCCGACGAGACCAAGGCCGTCCGCTGGGCCACCGGAATCGCGGAACGGGTGCAGCGTGTGCTCGGTGCACCGAGTATCGATCCCCCGCTCGAGGTGGATGCGAACCTGCGGCCGGAGGGCCGTAACGGGCCGCTCGTGCGCACGCTGGGGGCCTATGACGCCTATTACGGGCAGTGGGCACAATCGTGGGAGGTGCAGGCGTTGCTGCGGGCGCATCCCGTGGCGGGCGACCCGGACCTGGGACTGCGTTTCCTGCACACCATCGACAAGGTGCGCTACCCGGAGGGCGGGATTTCGCCGGAGGCGGTGCGGGAGATCCGTCGCATCAAGGCGCGGGTCGATTCCGAGCGGCTCCCGCGCGGCGCGGATCCGTTGACGCACACCAAGCTCGGTCGCGGCGGTCTTTCCGACATCGAGTGGACCGTGCAGCTGCTGCAATTGCGTCACGCGCACGACTTGCCGTCATTGCACAACACGTCGACGCTGCAGACGCTGGACGCCATTTCCGCGGCGGCGCTGGTGAACCCGGCCGACGTCGAGTTGCTCCGCGAGGCGTGGATCACCGCCACCCGCGCACGCAATGCGCTGGTGCTCGTCCGCGGCAAGGCCAGCGATCAGCTACCCAATCCGGGACGCGAACTGCTCGCCATCGCCCGCGCCGCCGGCTGGAAGACCGACGACCCGAGCGAGTTCCTCGACAACTATCTGCGCGTCACGCGGCGCGCCCGCCGGGTCGTGCTCGAGGTGTTCGGCACCTAACTGGCCGAGTCAGCGATGCCCGTCGAGCCAGGTGAGCACCTCATCGAGCACCTGCTCGCGCTCGGGTTCGTTGAGCAGCTCGTGATAGAGCCCGTCGTAGTACTTGACTGTCAGGTCCGAAGTCCCCACCGCGTCCGCGACGAGTTTGGTGGCGTCCGGCGAAACCAGTGCGTCCGCGGTGCCGTGCATGACCAATAGCGGGACCTGCAGTTGTGCCAGGCGTGGTTGCATCCGCTCGAACGCGGCGAGCAGCTCGCCGACTGTGCGCGCCGGGATTTTGCCGGAGTGCACCAGGGGATCGTCGATGTAGCGCTGCACCACCTCGGGGTCTCGGCTGACCGTGGTGGCGTCCAGTTGCAGCACACCGAGGTTCGGTGCGACCCGGGACAGCACGCGCGCCGCGATCTTCTCGACCGCCGACACCGCGCCCGGGTCGGCCGCGGGCGCGGAGAGCACCACCCCAGCGAGCTCGACCGGGCGTCGGGTGACGTAGTAGAGCGTGATCAGCCCACCGAGGCTGTGCCCGAGCAGGAAGCGGGGCACGTCCGGGTGGCGTCGCGTGGCTTCGGCGAGCATCGTGCCCACATCGTCGGCAACGCCGTCCATCGAGTCGATATTCGCGCGCGTGCCATCGGACAATCCGTGGCCCTGATGGTCGGGGGCGTACACGGCGTAGCCCTTGGCGGCGAGCTGCTCGGCGACCCACGCGTACCGGCCGGCGTGCTCGCCGAGCCCGTGCACGACCACCACCAGCGCGGTTGCCGGGCCGTCCGGCAGCCAGCCCTGCCAGCGGATCATGCCTGCCGCACCCGCGAATTCGCCGTGTGTCGTCGCTGTCATCGGTCCTCTTTCCTGTCCGGCCCCGTCACCGGACGCGCACAGCGATTGAACCCGATCGGAGTGCTCGCTGGCGAGTTCCGCCGCACGACACGCACCATGGGACACATGACCCCTCCGGCGCCGGCCCGCGATGTGGTGCGTTGGTCGTCGATCGGGGCGATCGTGCTCGCCGGAATGTTCGTCGCGCTCGCCGTGACGGTGAGCGCACTCGGGCGACCCACCCGTGCCGATGTTGCGACCGCCGAGTGGTTCGCCGAGCACCGCACGCCGGTCGTGACGTCGCTCATGCGTGCCGTGTCGTTCCTCGGCAACACACCGCAGGCCATCGTTCTCACGACGGTTGCCGTGCTGCTCATCTGGCGCTTCGGCCGTGGCGTCGCACCGGCCGCCGTCCTGGCCGGGTCGGTGTGTGTCGCGTCGTTGTGCAGTGCCACGACGAAGCTGATCGTCGCGCGGGAGCGGCCACCTGGGGAGTTGCGGCTGGTCCGGGTCCGTACGCACTCGTTCCCGTCGGGGCACGTCACGTTCACCACGGTGTTCGTGGTCGGTCTGCTCGTGGTGACCGCGGGTGCGGTGACCGGTGCGGCGCTGTGGGCTGCCCGTGTCCTCGCGCTCGTCTTTGTCGTCCTGATGGCCGTCAGCCGGATGTATGTCGGCGTGCACTGGCTCACCGACGTGATCGGTGGAGCGCTACTCGGGGGTGCGGTCGCACTGCTCGGCGCGGTCGTACTCGCACGGGTTCGCGCCCGGGCACCCGCCGGGCTGTAGTCGCGACGGGCACACATACGACTGCGGGGGAGCAGCCGGATGGCTGCTCCCCCGCAGATCGGGTTGTCTCGACGATTTAGACGTCGAAGTAGAGGTCGAACTCGTACGGGTGCGGACGCAGGTTGATCGGGGCGATCTCCTGCTCCCGCTTGATGCTGATCCAGGTGTCGATCAGGTCCTCGGTGAACACGCCACCCTCGGTGAGGTACTCGTGGTCCTTCTCGAGGCTGTCGATCACCGCGTTGAGCGAGGTCGGGGCCTGCGGGATGTTCTTGGCCTCCTCGGGCGGCAACTCGTAGAGGTCCTTGTCGATCGGCGCCGAGGGCTCGATCTTGTTCTTGATGCCGTCGAGACCGGCGAGCATCTGCGCGGCGAACGACAGGTACGGGTTGCCCGAGGAGTCCGGTGCGCGGAACTCGAGGCGCTTGGCCTTCGGGTTGTTGCCCGTCGTCGGGATACGCACGGCGGCCGAGCGGTTACGGCCGGAGTAGACCAGGTTGATCGGCGCCTCGTAGCCCGGCACCAGGCGGTGGTAGGAGTTCACCGTCGGGTTGGTGAACGCCAGCAGCGACGGCGCGTGGTGCAGGATGCCGCCGATGTAGTGCCGCGCCAGATCGGACAGGCCCGCGTAGCCGCGCTCGTCGTAGAACAGCGGCTTGCCGTCCTTCCACAGCGACTGGTGCACGTGCATGCCGGAACCGTTGTCACCGAAGATCGGCTTCGGCATGAAGGTGGCGGTCTTGCCGGCCTTCCACGCGGTGTTCTTCACGATGTACTTGAACAACTGCAAGTCGTCCGCGGCGCGGAGCAGGGTGTTGAACTTGTAGTTGATCTCGGCCTGGCCGGCGGTGCCCACCTCGTGGTGACCGCGCTCGAGCACGAAGCCCGCCTTCGTCAGGTTGGTCGAGATCTCGTCGCGCAGGTCGACATAGTGGTCGTACGGCGCGACCGGGAAGTAGCCGCCCTTGGGACGAACCTTGTAACCGCGGTTCGGGCTGCCGTCGAACTCGACCTCCGCGCCGGTGTTCCATGCGGCCGAGATCGAGTCGATCTCGTAGAACGCGCCGTTCATCTTGGACTCGTAACGGATCGAGTCGAAGATGTAGAACTCGGCCTCGGCGCCGAAGTAGGCGGTATCGGCGATGCCGGTGCTCGCCAGGTACGCCTCGGCCTTGCGGGCGACGTTGCGTGGGTCGCGACTGTAGGACTCGCGGGTGTACGGGTCGTGGACGAAGAAGTCCATGTTGAGCGTCTTGGCGTGGCGGAACGGGTCGAGCTGCGCGGTGCCGTAATCGGGGAGCAGGATCATGTCCGACTCGTGAATCGACTGGAAACCGCGCACCGACGAACCGTCGAAGGCCAGGCCGTCTTCGAGCGTGTCCTTCTCGAACGCGCCGGCAGTGATCGAGAAGTGCTGCTGCGTACCGGGGAGATCGGTGAACCGGATGTCCACGTACTCGATGCCCTCATCCGCGATGTACTTGATGACCTCTTCGGCCGTCGTGAACGCCACGCTTGTGCTCCTTTGGGTTCGTAATCCCGCGCCGCCCGTCCAACTGACAGCGGGGTCGTCGGTCGTGAACGGTATGGAAACGGTGTTGCCTGGTAGTCAAGCCCGTGTTTCGCCAGTGTTACACGTCGCCACTTCGGGTGAAGCGGACACCGCGTGCGGTCCCGGCGCGGTCGCCCGTATCGGCGCAGCACCATGCCACCGGTTCGGGCCGGAGCTCAGGGCGGGCCTATCCTTGGGATATGGCGCGTATGACCGGTTCGTGGCTCTCCGGCCCCTCCGCGGCCCTCCCGCCGCGAGATTCCGCAGAAGAGGACAAGTACCGGGGCGAGAGTCTCGGTCTTCCGGAGACAGGGCCGGATTCGCTCGTGCGCACCGGTCGGCGGGTGGCGGCGCTGTTCGTCGACTGGCTCATCGCCTACGGCCTCGCGGCGTTGGTCGTCGGCCCGGACGAGCTGCAGGGCTCCATTTCGACGGTCACGCTCGGGTTCTGGATGGCAATCGGCATCGGCGCGGTGAGCTACTTCGGCTTCACCCCCGGCCAGTTCTTCGTCGGTATCCGGGTGATCCGCATCGACGGGCCGGTCCGGGTCGGGTTGGTGCGGGCCGCGGCCCGGTCGGTGCTGCTGTTCTTCGTCGTTCCGGCGTTGTTCAACGACACCGACGGGCGCGGCATGCACGACCGCGCGACCGGCACCGCCGTGGTGCGCAGCCGCTGACCGGCAGGTCTACCTGGCGGCGCGTCAGCGGCGGCGAATGGTTCGCTGCATCCCGCCGCGCATCTTGCCGCCACCGGGAAGCGGACCCTTCGGCATAGCCGGTCCGCCCCGCGCGCCGAGCGCGGACAGTCGCGACTCGATGGTGTCCATCCGTTTGGTGTCGATATTGCGCGGTAGCTTGTTCAGGTAGCGCTGCAGCTCTTTGAGCTTGACCTGTCCCTCGTCGTTGCCGATCACCACGTCGTAGATCGGGGTGTCCCCGACCAGGCGAGCGGTCTTCTTCTTTTCCTGCGCGAGCAGCGATTTGACCCGCTGTGGTGCGCCCTCCGCGACCAGGATGACGCCGGGCCGGCCGATCACCCGGTGCACGGCATCGAGTTGTGTGGTCCCGGCGACGGCGTTCTGCACGCGCCACTGGCCCTGCATGTTCTCCAGCGCCCACGCCGCGGCGCCCGCCTGGCCCTCGGCCTTGCGGTAGACCGATCCCTGCACCCGCCGGCCGAAGATGATGAACGCGACAAGCACACCGAGCACGATGCCGATCGGCAGCAGGAACCACGGGATGCCGAAGACGAGCCCGACGAGAAAGAATGCGAGAGCGAAGACGAGGATCGACCCGATCATCAACGGCAGCAGCAACTTGTCCTCTTTGCGCTGCATGTTGAAGGCCTGCCAGAGCTGCGACCTACGCTCTCGCGATGCCTGTCGCTTGGCCGCTTTCGCGGCGGCCTTCGCCTCTTTGCTGGGCTTGCCGCCCTTGCCGTTCGCCATGAGTCAAGGATAAGCCCCGGTGGTGGAGCGAATTTCGCGGCCGGTGCGCAGGCCGCGCAATGCTGCAGGTGGTGCGGTCAGCGAGCCATCCGGGCCAGCACCGAGGTGGCCTCCTGGGCGGCGCTGCCCTCGTCGGCGAGGTGTCCCATTTCGGTCGGCAGCGCACGACCGTGATGCGCCATCGCCTGTGCATAGAGGCGTCCGGCGCGGTAGGACGAGCGCACCAGCGGGCCCGCCATCACACCGGCGAATCCGACCCGTTCGGCGTGCTGGGAGTGCTCAACGAACTCCTCCGGCTTCACCCAGCGGTCCACCGGATGGTGCCGCGGCGACGGACGCAGATATTGAGTGATCGTCAGGATGTCGCACCCGGCTCGGTGTAGGTCCTCGATCGCGGCGGTGATCTCTTCGGGTTCCTCACCCATACCGAGGATCAGGTTCGACTTCGTCACCAGTCCGGCGTCGCGGGCCGCGGTGATCACGTCGAGACTGCGCTGGTAACGGAACGCCGGGCGGATCCGCTTGAAGATGCGCGGCACCGTCTCGACGTTGTGCGCGAGCACTTCCGGGCGCGAGGAGAACACCTCGGCGAGCTGGTCCGGGTCGGCGTTGAAGTCGGGGATGAGCAGCTCGACGCCGGTATGCGGGTTCAGCCGCTTGATCGCGCGCACCGTCTCGGCATAGAGCCAGGCGCCGCCGTCGTCGAGATCGTCGCGGGCAACCCCGGTGATCGTCGAGTAGCGCAGGCCCATCGCCTGCACGCTCTCGGCTACTCGGCGCGGCTCGTCCCGGTCGAGTTCGGCGGGCTTACCGGTGTCGATCTGGCAGAAGTCGCAACGACGCGTGCACTGTTCGCCGCCGATCAGGAAGGTGGCCTCGCGGTCTTCCCAGCATTCGTAGATGTTCGGGCAACCGGCTTCTTCGCAAACTGTGTGCAGCCCTTCGCGTTTGACCAGGCCTTTCAGCTCGGTGTACTCGGGGCCCATCGTCGCGCGGGTCTTGATCCAGCCTGGTTTCCGCTCGATCGGTGTTTGCGCGTTACGCACCTCGATACGCAGCAGTTTGCGTCCGTTCGGCGCGGTTTCCGGTGCCACAGTCACTGCACCGATGTTACCTGTGCTTGATGCTCGCTCCGCAGGCTCCGCTCGTGTGCTTGATGCTCGCTCCGCAGGCTCCGCTCGTGTGCCGGCGCGACCGTACCGGCCGGTGCGTGCAAGCACCCCCGCTCGATGTCGTGATCGGTGACCGGCAGCCGGCCGTCGAGCGCAGCCAGTACCGCATCGGTGACGGCGGGGCTCACCTCGTCGACGGTGACCTCTCGACCGAGTTCGCCGCTCAGCGAGGTGACGCCGGCGTCGGTGATCCCGCACGGAACGATCGCGTCGAACGCGGCCAGCGCGGAATTGCAGTTCAAGGCGAACCCGTGCAGCGTCACACCGCGCTGCACCCGCACGCCGATCGCGGCAATCTTGCGCTCGGGCCGCCACCGCCCGCCGTCGTGCGCGGCCGCGAGCCACACCCCGGAGCGGCCCTCCACCCGTCCAGCGGGCAGACCAAGGTCGGCGCACACCTGGATCAGCGCCTCCTCGAGCCGGCGAACGTAGCGCACGACGTCGATGGGCTCGGCGAGCTTGACGATGGGGTACCCGACGAGCTGGCCCGGTCCGTGCCAGGTGATCTTGCCGCCGCGATCCACCTCCACGACGGGGGTGCCGTCGGTGGGACGATCCTGCGGCTCGGTGCGCCGCCCCGCGGTGTACACCGACGGATGCTCGAGCAGCAACAGCCGATCTCGGCCGCGGCCCTCGGCGCGCTCGGCTGCGATCGCGCGCTGACGCTCCCACGCCTGCACGTACTCGACCCGGCCGAGATGGTCCACCTCGACGGGTTCGGTCGACGCGCGGGCCGAATCGGAAGCAGCGGGCATGAGTTCGAGACTACGCCGCCGGATCCACCGGTCCGGGCAGGGTGAGCTGCATCAGGGTGAGGTCGAGCCAGCGGTCGAACTTGGCGCCCACCTGCGGAAGTTCACCCACGACCCGGAAGCCGAAGTTGTTGTGCAGCGCGATCGAGGAGTGGTTCGCCGATTCGATGCCGGCGACGATCACATGCACTCCACCTTGCGCTGCGCGCTCGATCAGCGCGGTCATCAATGCGGTTGCGACCCCGCGTCGGTGGTAGGCATCGGCCACGTAAACCGAGTTCTCCACGGTGAATCGGTAACCGGACTTCGGCCGCCACGGACCATAGCTCGCGTACCCCGCGATCGCGCCGTCGATGTCGGCGACGAGCACCGGGAACCCCGCCTGCCGGCGGTGCGCCCACCAGGAGATGCGCTCGTCGAGATCGGTCGGCGCGGTGTCCCAGATCGCGGTCGACTCCGCGATCGCGGAGTTGTGAATGGCAAGGATGGCCGGCATATCCGCTGGTTCCGCGTCGCGCACGATCATGTCGGTGAAGAGGCCCAATTCAATGCAACGCCGCCTCGAGCGCCTCACCGATGGTGTGATGGCGGAACGAGTAGCCGGCCGACTCCAAGCCGCGCGGGATCGCCCGCGGACTGGCGAGGACGGCCTCCTTGGCGAACTCGCCGATCAGCGCGACCAGCGCGCGTCGCGGGACGATCCACGGGGCCGGGCGATGTAGCGCCTGCGACATGGCGCGATTGAACTGCGCGTTGGTCACGGGCGCCGGACCGACGAGATTCAGCGGCCCGGAAATCTCGGGGTTGCCGAGCGCGAACTTGATCGCGTTTATCTCGTCGTCGAGTGAGATCCAGGGAAAGTACTGGCGTCCGTCGCCGAGGCGGCCACCGAGTCCGAGCGAGTACAGCAGCTTGAGGCGGTGCAGGATCCCGCCGTGCTTGGCAAGCACCGGGGCGCTGCGCAGCAACACCACCCTGGCCTTCGCCGCCGGCGCGGTCGCCGCCTCCCAGTCCTGGCACATCTCGGCCAGGAAACCGGTTCCGGCGGCGGCGGATTCGTCGACCACACGGTTGCCGGTGTCGCCGTAGAAATGCACACCGCTCGCGTTGAGCAGGGTCGGCACGCCTTCGGCCGCGACGGCGTTCGCGAGCACATCGGTCGCGGTCAGCCGGCTGTCCCGCAGCGCCTGCTTGTAGGCCCCGGACCACCGCTTGTCGCCGATGCCGACGCCGCAGAGATTCACCACGGCGTCGGCACCGGCGAGGGCACCCGGATCGATATCGCCCAGCTCGGGCTTCCACTCGAATTCATCGGCGGCCGCGGGACGGCGACGCACCAGACGCGCGACCACATGCCGGTCCGCGCGCAGCGAGGCGACGAGCGCCGTCCCAATCAGCCCGGACGAACCGGCGATGACGATGTGCATAGGCGGCTACAAACCGAGGTCGGCCTCGAACGCCGCTTCCTGCAGGCGCTGCTTCACAGTGGTGAGGAAGCGGCCCGCATCCGCGCCGTCGATGAGCCGGTGGTCGTAGGTGAGCGGGAGGTACGCCATCGACCGGACACCGATCGACTCCGCGCCTGCGTCGTCGGTCACGATCACAGGACGCTTCACGATCGCGCCGGTCCCCAGCATCGCCGCCTGCGGCGGCACCAGGATCGGCGTGTCGAACAGCGCGCCCTGGCTGCCGATGTTGGTGATCGTGAAGGTGCCGCCGGAGAGCTCGTCCGGCTTGAGACCCCCGTTGCGCGCGCGGTCGGCGATGTCGAAAATCGCGCGGGCGAGTCCGGCGAGTGACAGATCACCGGCATTGTGGATCACCGGCGACAGCAGTCCCTGCTCGGTATCGACGGCGATGCCGAGGTGAACGGCCGCGTGGTAGGTGATCGTCTTGGCCGACTCGTCGTAGCTGGCGTTGACATTCGGGTGCACGCCGAGCGCCTCGACGACCGCCTTGGCGAAGAACGGCAGGAACGTCAGGTTGACGCCCTCGCGCTCCTTGAACCGTGTCTTGGCCCGCGTCCGCAGCGCGGCGACCTTGGTCAGGTCGGCCTCGTGCACCTGCGTCAGCTGAGCGGTGGTCTGCAGCGACTCGCGCGTCTTGGTGGCAGTGATCTGCCGGATGCGGTTGGCCTTCTGCGTGGTGCCGCGCAGGTGCGCCAGTTCCGGTCGCGCGGCTGCAGCCGTGGGCCTCGCGGCGGGCGGGGCACTCGCCGCAGGCGCGGCTTCGGGCTCGGCCGGCTTCTTCTTGGCCTCGGCGGCCGCGAGCACGTCCTGCTTGCGGATGCGGCCGCCAACACCGGTGCCGCTCACTGTCGACAGATCGACGTCGTTGTCCGCGGCGAGCTTGCGCACGAGCGGGGTGACGTACGGCGAGCCATCGCCGCCGGACGGCTTCGATTCCTGCTTGGGAGCCTCCTGCTTGGGCTCTTCCTTCGGAGCCTCCTGCTTCGGCTCGGGTTCGGGCTCCGGTTCGGGCTCGGGCTCCGGTTCGGGCTCCGGTTCGGGCTCAGGCTCCTCCTTCTGCGCCGGCTGACCCGACCCGATCACGGCGAGCTGCCCACCGACCTCGATGACGTCGTCTTCTTCGGCGCTGATCTCGAGCAGCGTGCCCGCGACCGGCGAAGGGATCTCGGTGTCGACCTTGTCGGTCGAGACCTCGAGCAGCGGCTCGTCGACGGCGACCTCGTCGCCCACCGACTTGAGCCAGCGGGTGACGGTGCCCTCGGTCACCGACTCGCCGAGTTCGGGCATCGTGACCGGCGTGCCATCGCCGCCGCCGCTGTCACCGGTGTCGGCCTTGGGTGCCTGCTTCGGCTCGGGCTGCTCTTCATCGTCGGATCCGGATTCGGAATCCGACTCGGCCTCGGCGGGCTCGCTTTCGGCGCTCGACTCCGCTGTGTCGCCGGAGTCGTCGCTGCCGGAATCGTCGCTGCCGGAGTCGTCGCTGTCGGACGCTTCACCGATTTGCGCGAGTTCGCCGCCCACCTCGACCACGTCGTCTTCCTGGGCCACGATCTTCTTCAGCACGCCCGCGGCCGGGGAAGGGATTTCGGTATCGACCTTGTCGGTGGAAACCTCGAGCAGCGGCTCATCGACTTCGACCGTGTCTCCCTCCTGCTTCAGCCACCTGGTCACCGTTCCCTCGGTGACACTTTCGCCAAGCGCTGGCATCTGGACGGAGAAGGCCATGTCCGTTGACTCCTCGATGTGGTTCGGTCTTCGACTTTTGGTCGCACACCATTGTGCTAGGCGGTCGCCGATCGTGTGGGATCTTGCTTGCTCAACCATCCTTGCACTGGTCGGGTGGGACGAAGCGTTCGGGCGGGATTCGGAGATCTGCTGGCACTATGGATTTACTCGGTGCGAGGCAAGGAGGAATCGTGGGCCTGTTCGACCGCTTGCGCAAAGGTCGCGAGCAGCCCAGCCACCGTCTCGGACCGGAAGGTGAGTACCTCGCGGAGTGGACGCGTACACATCGCGGTGTCGAGGCCTTCGTCGAGCCGAAAACGACGGTGACCGATGTGACGGTGGTGCTGGTGGCCACAGACGGCGAGTGGACGCGGCGCATCGTCGGGGAGCGGGGCGCGCGCAAGCTCGCCGCCGCCCTGCGCATTCCCGTGTACGACGTCCGTAAGACGGGCTACCCGCAGCGGATGCGGGATTTCGATGCCCGTCGGCGCATCCAGAAACGGCGCGCGCGAGAGCAGTAGCGGCGTATGCGTGCACTCCCCGCCGCGGTGGCGACGAGAAGTGCACGCTCGGCCGGTCAGGAATGTGCGATGTCCTCGAGCACGGCGATCATCGTGCGCACCGGGACGCCGGTCCCGCCTTTGCCGATGTAGCCGAACGGACCGCTCGTGTTGTACGCGGGCCCGGCGATGTCGATATGCGCCCACTGCACGCCGTCGGCGACGAATTCGCGTAGGTAGATCCCCGCGACCAGCATCCCGCCGAAGCGGTGGTTGGAGACGTTGGCCAGGTCGGCCACCTTGGAGTCGAGATCCTTGCGCAGTTCCGCGGGTAGCGGCATCGGCCAGGCGTTCTCGCCTACCTCCTGGGACACCCGCGCGATCCGGTCGCGGAACTCCTCGGTCCCCATCACACCCGGTGTGCGGTTGCCCAGCGCGACGAGCTGCGCGCCGGTCAGCGTGGACGTCTCGATCAGGTAGTCCGGCTCGTCCTCGCAGGCGCGCACGATCGCATCGGCGAGGATCAACCGGCCCTCGGCGTCGGTGTTGATCACCTCGACCGTGGTCCCGCCGTACTGCGTCAGGACATCTCCCGGGCGCTGCGCGGTGGACGACGGCATGTTCTCCGCCATCGGCACGGTCGCGATGACATCGATCGGCAGGCGCAGCTTCGCGGCGAGCACGACCGTGGCCACGACAGCTGCCGCCCCGCCCATGTCCGAGGTCATGTTCTCCATGTTCGCGGCGGGCTTGATGGAGATGCCCCCGGTGTCGAACGTGACGCCCTTGCCGACCAGCGCGACCTTCGCCGCGTTCGTGGCGCCGCCGGAGTAGGACAGCCGCACCAGGCGCGGCGGACGCGACGATCCCTTGCCGACGCCGATTATGCCGCCGTATCCGCCCGATTCGAGCGCCCGCTCGTCGAGCACCTCGACCGACAGACCCTCGGCAAGCGCGAGATCGGCCGCGCGTTGCGCGAACTCGGCCGGATACAGATGACTGGGCGGGGTGTTGACGAAGTCGCGGGCGGTGGCGACCGCGGCGGCGATGGCCGCCGAACGGGACAGGGTTGCGGTGGCCTCCGCATCGACATCGGACACGAGCAGCGTCACTTTCGCCAACGGCCCCTCACCGGGCTTGGGTGCGGACTTCACCGACTTGTAAGCGGTGAAGGTGTACGCGCCCAGGTAGTGGCCCTCGGCGGCGGCACCGAGATCGAAAGAGCCGAGGGTGCTCGTCGCGGACTCGACACCGGACAACGCCCGCGAGGCCACGCCGGCCGACTTGCGGACCTGCTCTGCCGTCACGTCGCCGACTTTGCCCAGTCCCACCGCCAGGACGCTCGCGACGGGGAGCGATTCGGGCGCGGGGATTCGGGTCAGCTCTTCGGCCTTGCCTTTGGCGCCGACGGCCGCGAGCCGGGCGACCAGGTCGGCGGCGAGCTCGTCGCCGATGCCGGGCGAGCCCGACAGTTCCGGCGTCGAGTCCGGTCCGGCGGTGATGCCGACGATCAGGACGCCGCCCTCGTCGAGGGACGTGGACAGGGACAACTCGGGGCGCGGTGCATGCGGTGTTGACGTCACGGAACGAGACTACGACGCGTGCGATGGTGCGGTCGGCGACGGCGGTCGGCGACGGGACAGGCCGTAGGCTTCGGCGCATGAGTGACGCCGAGCTGCTGTCTGGCCCCATTCACGATGTGCACGTCGAACTCGGTGCGACTTTCGCGCCGTTCGGCGGCTGGACGATGCCGGTGTCCTACGCGGGGACGGTCGCCGAGCACACTGCGGTGCGCACCACCGTCGGCCTGTTCGACGTCAGCCATCTCGGCAAGGCGTCGGTAACCGGGCCCGGCGCAGCGGCATTCGTCAATTCGGCGCTGACCAACGACCTGGACCGGATCGGCCCGGGCAAAGCGCAGTACACGCTGTGCTGCACCCCCGATGGTGGCGTGATCGACGACCTGATCGCGTACTACGTCGGAGCGGACGAGGTCTTCCTCGTGCCGAATGCGGCGAATACGACGCGGGTGGTGGCCGAGCTCGAAAGCGCGGCGCCGCAGGGGGTCACGGTCACGAATCAGCATCGCGAGTTCGCTGTGTTCGCGGTGCAGGGGCCGCGTTCGGCGCAGGTCCTCGCCGCGCTCGGCCTGCCGACCGACATGGACTACATGGCGTTCGAGGATGCGGACTGGTCCGGTTCGACACTGCGGGTGTGCCGCACCGGCTACACCGGCGAGCACGGCTACGAACTCCTACCGCGGTGGGGCGACGCCGAATCGGTCTTCCGCGCCCTGCTCGGCGCGGTGCGCGACGCGGAAGGGCAGCCGGCGGGTCTCGGTGCCCGCGACACCCTGCGCACCGAGATGGGCTACCCGCTGCACGGGCACGAACTCGCCCTGGACATCTCGCCGCTGCAGGCGCGCTGCGGCTGGGCGATCGGCTGGCGCAAGCCGGCATTCTGGGGCAAGGAAGCACTCGAACAGGAGAAGACCACCGGCCCGCAGCGGCGGATCTGGGGCCTGCGGGCCCTCGACCGCGGTGTGTTGCGGGCCGGGCTGTCGGTGCTGCGCGACGGCGCTCCGGTTGGCACCACCACGTCCGGAACGTTCTCGCCCACCCTCAAGGCCGGCATTGCGCTCGCCCTGCTCGACGCCGATGCCGACATCGCCACGGGCGGCGAACTATCGGTGGACGTGCGCGGGCGCGCCCTGCGTTGCGAAGTGACCAACCCGCCGTTCGTGCAGGTGAAGACGCGCTGAGCGGAGCGAACCCAGCGCACTGAGCGGAGCGAACCCGGCGGATTGAGCGGAGCGAACCGAGCGCACTGAGCGGAGCGAACTTAACGCACTGAGCGGGAAGAAACTCGCTCGACAGGCTTGGATAGAATTGCTGTCATGACGACAGCCGCCAAATTCACGCGCGTTCCGCATCCCTCGCCTGCCACGACGGACGCACGGAACGCGGTATTGGCGGCGCCCGGCTTCGGCAGGTTCTTCACCGACCACATGGTGACCATCGACTACACACCGGAGACCGGCTGGACCGACGCCCGGGTCGAGCCCTACGCCCCGATCACGATGGATCCGGCGGCGATGGTGCTGCACTACGGCCAGGCGATCTTCGAGGGCCTCAAGGTCTACCGCCAGCCGGACGGCTCGCTAGCCGGGTTCCGGGTCGAGGCGAACGCCGAACGCATGCGCTCCTCGGCGCGCCGGCTCGCGATGCCCGAACTGCCTACCGAGCTGTTCGTCGGCTCGATCACCGAGCTGCTCGACGTGGACCACGAGTGGGTGCCGGCCGCGGGTGGCGAGGATGCGCTGTACCTGCGGCCGTTCATGTTCGCCACCGACGTCGGGCTCGGGGTGCGCCCGTCGAACACCTACAAGTACATGCTGCTCGCCTCGCCCGCGGGTGCGTACTTCCCCGGTGGTGTGAAGCCGGTGAGCGTTTGGCTGTCCACCGAGTACGTTCGCGCGGCGCCCGGCGGTACCGGCGCGGCGAAGTTCGCCGGCAACTACGCCGCCTCCCTCGTCGCCCAGGCTCAGGCCGCGGAGAAGGGCTGTGACCAGGTGGTCTGGCTCGATGCGATCGAGCGCCGCTACGTCGAGGAGATGGGCGGCATGAACCTGTACTTCGTGTTCGGTTCGGGTTCGGACGCCCGCCTCGTCACCCCGGCATTGTCGGGCTCGCTGCTGCCCGGCATCACCCGCGACTCGCTGCTCGCACTGGCCAGTGACGCCGGAATCCCGGTGGAGGAGCGCAAGATCGGCACCGACGAGTGGCAGAAGAAGGCCGAGTCGGGGGAGATCAGCGAGGTGTTCGCCTGCGGCACCGCCGCGGTCATCACGCCGGTCGGCCGAGTCAAGTCCGCCGACGGCGAGTTCACCATTGCCGGCGGTGAGCCCGGCAAGGTGACCATGGCGTTGCGGGACACGCTCACCGGGATTCAGCGCGGCACTTTCGCCGACACCCACGGCTGGCTGACGACGTTGCGCTGACCGCGACAAGCATCAGTCCAGCGGGTTGATCCAGGTGATGTCGCGAAACCGGGCGAAGTCGGAATCGGCGGAGTAGACCGGCACGCCGTGCTCGAGCGCGAGCGCGGCAAGTTGCGCGTCCGGGACGAGGTTGCCGGTGATGTCGACCTGCGCGGACACTTGTGCGTATGCGTCCGCGGTGCGTTCGGTCGCCGGGGGAATCCATGTTGTGGGTGCGGCAAGCCACGATTCGACGATGGCCCACGCTGCGTCTCCGGTCAGTGGGTTCTCCGAAATTCGCGGGTGGGTGGCGATCCGGACGAATGCGCCGAGGCTTTGCCAGGGCAGGCCGACCCGGATCGTCCGTTGAGCGAGTCGGTGAACCATCGGGCGGTGGCCGCGTGGTGGGAACTCGTCGAATCCACCGCGTAGAGCAACAGGTTCGCATCGACGATCATCGACTACCGCTCCGAATCGAGCAGATCCAGCACCTCGCCGATATTGGAGACGTCGGTACGTAGACCGAGTGGCGCGGACCGGTGGACGTAGGCCCGCTTGGGGGCGGGGACAGCAAGGCCCTCGCGTACGAGTTCGTTGATTGTTTCGCTGAGCCCCATGCCGGATTCGCGACGACGTTGGATAACCGCCGCTGCAACATCGTCGTCGAGGTTCACCGTGGTACGCATGACCTCAGTTTAGCGTCATGATGCGTCGTGGACCGCATCATGATGCGTCCGGCGGTCGGCTAGGCGCCCATCAGCATGCGCCACTGGTCGAGGCTGTTGGCCCGGTACACGTAGTTCGTCCGGCGCACGTCGTCCAGTGGGGCGCTCGGTTCCTCCGAATACCAGTGCCCCGGGAACACCGTCGGATTGTCGGCCAGCTTCGACAGCTGCTGCAGGCTGCGGTACATCTCGTCGACATCGCCGCCGGGAAAGTCCGTGCGCCCGCAACCGTCCAGGAACAGGGTGTCGCCCGCGACTAGCCGGCCGTCGAGCAGAAAGCATTGGCTGCCCGGCGTGTGGCCGGGGGTGTGCAGCAGCTCGATCTCGATGTCGCCGATCGCGACCTTGTCGCCGTGCTCGTGGCCGGTGAGCTCACTCTCTGCGATCCCGGTGACCCCGGAAACCCATTGCAGCTCATGGTTGTTGACGTGCACGGGCACACTCGTCCGGTCCAGCAGTTCGGCCAGGCCTTTGAGCGTGAAGCCCATCATCGTGCCGCCGACATGGTCGGGGTGGTGGTGGGTGACGAGCACACCGGACAGTCGCATCCCGTCCGCCTCGACCACGTCGGCAAGGTCGTTGGCCGCATAGGCGGGGTCGATCACGACGCAGTCACCGGTCTCGCGATCGCCGATCAGGTACGCGAAGTTGCGCATTTGGGTGGCGATCATGTCGCCGACGGCGAAGTCGCGTCCGGCAAGCAGTTGGCGAAAATACAAGCGGTCCGAATCAGCCATGGGGTCAGCCTATGGGGGCGCTTTCAGCGCAGTGCCGATGGGCGCATTCAGCGCAGTGTCAGCCCCACCGCGCACAGCGTCACGGTCACCTCGATCACCGCGCCGAGCACGTCTCCGCTGATCCCGCCGAACCGGCGCGCACAGTGCCGGGCCAGCAGCACCGCCGTAGCCACCGCCACGGCGACGACCAGCGGCCCCTGCCAGGGGTTCGGTAGCACCCACACGGCGGCGACGGCAAGCGCGAGCGACCACACGACTCCGCGCCACATCGGCTGGGTGCCGACCACGAGCGCCCCGAAACCGGTGTCGGAGAAGGCTGAAACACCGCGTCGGCACACCGGAACCACGGCGACCCGGCCCGCGGTGACGGCCAGTGCGATTGCCGTCCAGCGGCCCTCGCCTGCCAGCGCACCGAAGGCGAGCGCCTGCGACAGCATCGCCGTGATCAGCGCCGCGACACCGAATGGGCCGACTCCGCCGCTGCGCATCACTTCCTGCGCACGCTCGGGCGGGCCGTAACAGCCGAGGCCGTCGATCGTGTCGGCGAGCCCGTCGATATGCATTCCGCGCGAGAGCAACGCGAGCACCGCGACGCTCAGTAGTCCGGCCAGGGTGGCGCCGAGGCCGGCCTCGGACAGCGCCCACAGCAGCGCAGCGGTGAGCGCGCCGAGCACCACCCCGACCAGCGGCACGGCAGCGATCGCCCGGCCCGCCGCGACCCGATCGATGCGGCTCGGCCCGCGCACCGGCAGCACGGTCAGCCAGGAGAACGCGAGCGCGATCCCGGTCACGTGTCGGACGACCCACTCACTCCGGCGTCGCCGAACGTCGCCATCTCCGCCAGCGTCGCCACCGCCGCGTGCACCAACGGCAGCGCGGTGAGCGCGCCCGAGCCTTCGCCGAGGCGCATCTCGAACTCGAGCAGTGGTGGCTCGAGTCGCAGGTGTTTGAGCGCGAGCGAGTGTGCCGGTTCGGGGGAGCGGTGGCTCGCGATCCACCAGTCCCCGGCACCGGGCGCGAGCCGTTCGGCAACAAGAGCCGCCGCCGTGACGACGACGCCGTCGATCACCACGGGTGTGCGGCGCACCGCAGCCTGGGCGAGAAAGGCCGCCATTGCGGCGAAGTCGGCGCCACCCGCGACCCGCAGCAGCGCGACTGGATCGGCCAGCACCGGTCGGGCACGGCGCAACGCATCGCGTACGGCCGCGGTCTTGCGGCACCATGCTGCGTCGTCGATGCCGGTGCCCCGGCCAACCGCGGCGACCGGCTCGGTATCGGTGAGCGCCGCGATCAGGACGGTGGCCGGGGTGGTGTTCCCGATCCCCATCTCGCCGGCGATCAAAATGTCCGCCCCGGAGTCGACCTCCTCATCGGCGATCGCGCGCCCCGCGGCGATGGCGGCGCGCACCTCGTCCTCGGACAGGGCGTCCTCGCGGTCGATCGACCCGGACGACCGGCGCACTTTGTGGTCGCTGACCCGCTCGTCGGTGTCGGCGTCGACGGCGATATCCACGACCCGCACGGTGGCTCCTGCGGTACGAGCCAGTGCGTTCACGGCGGCACCGCCGGCCAGGAAGTTCGCCACCATCTGCGCGGTGACCTCGCTCGGAAACGCGGACACACCGTGGCGCGCGATGCCGTGGTCACCGGCGAACACGACGACGCGAGGGCGCTCGAGCAGTTTCGGCGGGCATTGACCTTGGCAGGCAGCGATCCAGTTGCCGATCCGTTCGAGGCGGCCGAGTGAGCCGGGCGGCTTGGTCAGCTGCAGCTGGCGCGCCTCCGCGGCCGCGCGCATCCCCGGATCGGGTGCGACGACGGGGCCGAACTCCGGATTGTCTGCGTCAGCCGTCACTGGGAGGCCTTTCGTCTTGCGTCGAATAGCATGGTGGACAGGGAAATTCGCTACTTCAGTGGGAGTGGTAGGCCCGCGACCACGAGCACCACCTCGTCGCACGCGGCGGCGATTCGTTGATTGAGGTCGCCGAGTTCATCGCGGAACAGCCGTCCCGACGAGGTGGCGGGCACGACGCCCTGGCCGACCTCCGGGGTGACGATCACCAGGCGACCGGCGTACCTGGCCACCGCCGACGTAAGTCGTTCGGCGTGTGCCGCGATCGTGCCGCGCGGTTCGTCCCAGGCATCCGCGTCGTCGATCACGACGGTCAGCCAAGTGCCGAGGTCGTCGATGAGGGTGGCCGGGGCCGCCGGCGCGGCCAGCAGGTCGGGCAGGGCAGTATCGGCGGACTCGACGACAGCCCAGGTCGGCGGGCGGCGTTCGCGGTGTGCGGCGATCCTCCGCTCGAAATCGTCGTCGCCCGGGTGTCGGCGCGCGGTGGCGATATACCGGACCGGGTCGCTGCCGTCGGCGACGATCCGTTCGGCGTGTGCCGACTTACCCGACCGTGCACCGCCGATGACGAGTGTCCGGTGCGGGACAGCGGCGGGCGACGGCACGCAGGAACGCTATCAACCCGCCTGTGCGGCGGGCTCGGCTCGGCAGCTGAACCGGCGCCGGTACTCCGCGGGGGCGATGCCGACGAGCCGATTGAAATGGTGGCGCAATAGCGCGCCGGAGGAGAACCCACACCGGTCGGCGATCGACTCGAGCGGCAGATCGGTGTTCTCGAGGAGATCCTTCGCGTGCAGGATCCGCTGATTGGTCAGCCATTTCACCGGGGTGGTGCCGGTCTCCGCAGCGAATTTGCGGGCGAAGGTGCGTGGCGACATCGTCGAGCGGGCGGCGAGGTCGTCGACCGTGTGCTGCTGGTCGAGGTTGTCGTTCATCCACTGCAGTGTGGGGGCGAGACTGTCCGAGCGGCACTGCACCACGGGACGTTCGATGAACTGGCGCTGGCCGCCATCGCGTTGGGGCGGCACGACCATGCGCCGGGCGATGGAGTTGGCGACGGTACTGCCGAGCTCGCGGCGCACGAGATACAGGCACGCGTCGATCCCCGCAGCCGTACCGGCGCTGGTGATGAGATTGCCCTCGTCGACGAACAGCACGTCGGGGTCCACGGTCGCGGACGGGTACATGCGCGCGAGTTCGTCGGTGTACTTCCAGTGCGTGGTGCAGCGCCGTCCGTCGAGCAGTCCGGCGGCGCCGGCGACGAAGGCGCCCGAGCACACCGTCAGCACTGTCGCGCCCGCGTCGGCGGCGGCGCGCAGTGCGGCGAGGATTCGCGGGTCGTAGCCGTTGTGCGCGGCCGCGGCGGGGATCACGACGAGATCGGCGTCGTGGACTTCGTCGAGGCCGTGTTCGGGAGTGACGGCGATACCGGGTGTGGAACTGCGCATCGGGGTGCCCGGATCGGTGCCGCAGACCCGGAAGTCGATCGTCGGCAGGCCGTCGTCGCTGCGATCGAGACCGAAGACCTCGCACACCACGCCGAACTCGAACATCGCCACGCGTTCGCAGAGCACGACGGCAACTTTGTGCAGCATGCCATCAGCCTAGATGGCGGAATCTTTTCGCACCATGTCCGATCTGCCACTTTCGGCAGTAATTGGCCTGGCGCAAAATTACTGCCATGACGACATTCGCATTATTGGTGCTGGTGATGCTGGCTCTGGAAGGCGGACTGGTCGCGTTACGGCGTCGCCCGCGCCCCGCGCCGGCTTGGCTGCCCAACTTCCGCTACAACGCGCTGCGCCCGTCCGACCCGGCCGACTCCTACACGGGAATCGATCGCGACGCGGCCCGGGTGAACGCTGAAATTCTCGCGATGAGCCACCGCGCCCCGCACAACTGACCGGACGGCCGCACGCGTCAGACGCTGGCGCCGATCTCGACCTGCGGTTTCGGGGCGCGCATCCGGCGTAGCTGCGATGCGCGGACGAACACGTACCAGCCGAGCTTGAGCCCGCTCTCGGTGCTGTCCGGGTAGCGCTCGTGCACGCGATTGTTCACCCGGCGACCGAGCAGGACGCCCTCGGCCGCCATGAAAACGAACATGACCAGCATCACCAGGGTGATGAGCGACTGCAGCGCGGCAGCGGCGAACATCGTCAGGATCAGGAACAACGCCAGCGGCATGAACAACCCGAGCAGGTGGCGCCGGGAGTCGACGATGTCGCGCGCCAGCCGGCGGGCCGGTCCCTTATCGCGCGGGAGCAGGTATTTTTCTTCGCCGGCGAGCATCCGGGCGCGGCGATCCGCAGCGTCCTCGCGGCGCTCGTTGGCGGCCTGTTTGCGCTCGGTTTTATCGCCGCGAGCAGCCTTTTTGCGCGCCCGAGCTTCCTTGGCCGTCAGCGGTGCCGGCGCGACCGGCCCCCGGCGCTTGGCTTCGGCCTCGCGCCGCTTGGGGGTGGGTTTGCCCTTGCCGACTTGTTGGGACTCCAGCGGGGGGATCTCCGCCGCCGACGAACCGTCGTCCGAATTGCCGGTATTTTTGCGGCCCAAGAGCTTCACCCTCCCAGGCTATGGGATGGCACAGTGAACGCGACAATCCGGTTGCCGTCGATATCGCAACGCAACGGGTGATCTGTGCTCGGGCGGGTCGGTTCGGCCAGGTGAAATGGAAGGAATACCGGGAGCGGGGGTACCGTTGTCTTGTTCACGGCAACGAACAGCATGCTTTTAGTTAGGGAGACCCGATGACTGTGCAGAACGAGACCGCCATCCATGGCGTGACTCTGACCGACGCGGCCGCCGCCAAGGCGAAGGCGCTGCTCGACCAGGAGGGTCGCGACGACCTCTCGCTTCGCATCGCGGTGCAGCCCGGAGGCTGTGCGGGCCTGCGCTACCAGCTTTTCTTCGACGACCGCAACCTCGACGGTGACCTGATCGTCGACTTCGGCGGGGTCAGCCTCGCGGTGGATCGGATGAGCGCGCCCTACGTGCAGGGTGCCTCGATCGATTTCGTCGACACCATCGAGAAGCAGGGCTTCACGATCGACAACCCGAACGCGACCGGCTCGTGCGCGTGCGGTGACAGCTTCAACTAAAGACGCGCAACGTTCGCCTGACCACGACAACGGCGTGGGTGTGCTCAATCGACACCCGCGCCGTTGTCGTGTGTCACGGCGGGCTCGAATGAACGGAACCGTTCAGTCGATCTGATCGCATGAACGTACCGTTCATTCGATTGCGGCGGACCGCCCGGGTCGCGGGTGTGGTCGGCACCACCCGGTAACGTGGCGCGGGTCCGGGCCGATTCCCGGTAGTCGAAGTCACCCCGGTAGTCGAAGTCACCCCGGTAGTCGAAGTAACCCAGGAGAGGCGAAATCCCGTGCCCATTGCCGTTTCCGGATCCATCGCAACAGATCACCTGATGAGGTTTCCTGGACGGTTCTCCGACTCCCTGCTCGCAGATCAGCTCGAGCATGTCTCGCTCAGCTTCCTCGTCGACGACCTGGTCATCCGCCGGGGTGGTGTCGGCGGGAACATCGCGTATGCGATGGGACAGCTCGGCGGCTCGCCGCTGCTCGTCGGTGCGGTCGGCGCCGACTTCGACGACTACCGGCACTGGCTGGAATCCAACGGCGTGAACTGCGCCGGGGTCGCGGTGTCCAAATCCGCGCACACCGCGCGTTTCGTCTGCACCACGGACGAGACGATGGCGCAGATCGCCTCGTTCTACCCGGGCGCGATGAGCGAAGCCCGAGACATCTCGCTGGCGCAGCTGCGCGATGCAGGCAACGAGCTCGATCTCGTGCTCATCGGTGCCAATGATCCTGAGGCGATGCTCCGGCACACCGACGAATGCCGCACGCTCGGCGTACCGTTTGCCGCCGATCCGTCCCAGCAGCTCGCCCTGCTCGACGGAACCCAGGCCGCCCGGCTCATCGACGGCGCCGCCTACCTGTTCACGAACGAATACGAGTGGGGCCTGCTGCGGCAGAAGACCGGGCTGTCTGCCGAGGAGATCGCGAGTCGGGTCGGTATCCGGGTCACCACGCTGGGCTCCAAGGGTGTCGAGATTGCCGCACCGGGCGCCGAGCCCGTCCGCGTGGGCGTCGTCCCCGAGCATGCCAAGGCCGATCCCACCGGTGTCGGTGACGCGTTCCGCGCCGGTTTCCTCGTCGGCCACAGCCGCGGCCTCGGGCTCGAGCGCGCTGCGCAGCTCGGATCGCTGGTCGCGGTGCTCGTGCTCGAGACCGTCGGCACGCAGGAATGGGTGTTGCAGCGAGACGATGCACTCAAGCGTCTGACCGACGCCTACGGCGCGGACGTGGCCGACGAAATCGCCACTGTCCTGTAAATCGCGACCGTCCTGTAAATCGCGACCGTCCTGTACCGAGCGGTCACCGGGCCTGCTGCCGCGGCGAATTGCCGCCGGCCGCCCTCAGACCTCGACCGGGTAGGTCGGCTCCTTGATGTCGGGCACGATGCGGCCCTCGACGAAGATGCCGTGCCAGACCATGAAGATCAGCACGGTCCACAACCGCCTGCTGTGATCGGACCGGCCCGCGCGATGCTCGTCGAGCATGGTCTTGATCGCGGCCTTGTCGAGGAGATGGTCGGTCTGCGACTCGGCGATCTGTAGTTGCGCCCAGTCGTAGAGTTCGGTTCCGCGCAGCCAGTGCCGCAGCGGCACCGGGAAGCCGAGCTTGGCGCGATGCAGCACGTGCGCAGGCACGATTCCCTCCAGCGCCTGGCGCAGGGCGTATTTCGTCGTCTGTTGGGTGGAACGTCGCTGCCCCGCACGACCGCGCCCGCTGGTGATCTTCTGGTCGAACGGAATCTGCTCGGCGACCCGGAATACCTCGGGGTCGAGGAACGGTACGCGCAGCTCCAGCGAGTTGGCCATGGTCATCTTGTCGGCCTTGACCAGGATGTCGCCGCGCAGCCAGGTGAACAGGTCCAGGTGCTGCATCCGCGCCACCGGGTCCCAGCCCTGCGAGCGCTCGTAAATGGCCGCGGTCACGTCGCGGTGGGTCCATTCGGGGCGAAACTCGCGCAGCACCGCGCGCAATTGCGCGTCGTTGAAGCTGCGGGCGTTGCCGTAGTAGCGCTCCTCGAGCGTCATCGAGCCACGGTGCAGCAGGCTCTTTCCCCTGGTCCCCTCGGGAATGCGCTCCGAGAGCCGCGCCGCGGCGCGGCGCAGACGCGGCGACAACTTTTCGAACGGGCGTAGCGAGAGGGGCTCGCGGTAGATGGTGTAGCCGCCGAACAATTCGTCGGCACCTTCGCCGGACAGCACGACCTTGACGTGCTTGCGCGCCTCCTTCGCCACGAAGTACAGCGGCACCAGCGCCGGGTCGGCGACCGGATCGTCGAGATACCAGACGATCTCCGGGATGGCCTCGGCGAACTCGAGCGGCGAGACGACCTTGACGATGTGACGGGCGCCGATTGCCTCGGCCGACTCCGCGGCGACGTCGACTTCGGAGTAGCCCTCCCGCTCGAAACCGGTGGTGAAGGTGATCAGATTCGGGTTGTGCCGCATCGCGAGTGCCGCGATGGCGGTGGAGTCGATGCCGCCGGACAGGAACGACCCGACGGTGACGTCGGCGCGCATGTGTTTGGCGACCGAGTCTTCGAGTGCGTCCGCGATTTCGGCGTACCGCGCCTGCTCGGACCCGGGCGCGAACGGGCGCACCCGGAAGGCCGGTTCGAAATATCGGGTGACCTCCGGGTCCTGGCCCGGCCGGAGGGTGGCAAAGCAGCCGGACTCGAGTCGGCGGACATTTCGGTGCAGGGTTTCCGGCTCCGGCACGTACTGCAGCACGGTGTAGTGCTCGATCGCTCGTGGATCGAGCTCATCACCGAGGCCGAGTTGCCCGAGCAGTTGCAACACGCTCTTCTTCTCGCTGCCGAACGCGGTGCCGCCCGGACCGGTGGCAAGGAACAGCGGCTTGATCCCGAACGGGTCGCGGGCGATGAACGCGGTCCGGTCCAGGGTGTCCCAGATGGCAAAGGCGAACATGCCGCGCAGCCGGCGCACCGCCGAGGGGCCCCAGTAGTGGTAGGCCGCGACAATCGTCTCGCTGTCACCTTCCGTGCGGAACTGCGCACCGTGCTTTTCGGCGAGTTCGGCGCGCAGCTCGAGATAGTTGTAGATCTCACCGTTGAAGGTCAGCGCGTACCGGTCGGGGAAATCCGGCGGGCCCCACCGCAGCGGTTGATGCGAATGCGCGATGTCGATGATCGACAATCGATTGAAACCGAAGACCATGTCATCGTCGTGCCAGGTGCCGTGCTCGTCGGGGCCGCGGTGCCGCAGGCAGTGCATCGCGCCGTCGACCAGCTCGACGGACTCGTCGCTGGTGCCGTTGGACGTCAGGAGTCCGAGCAGGCCGCACACGTTGTCTTCGAACCTCGTTTCGGTTTCGGATGATGGGTGCTACGAGCACATGCCGGGCGTCACACGTTCCGCCCGAGTATGCCGCAGCGCCGCGGCGGGCAGGCAGGACCGGACTCTACCTGCGGCGAGTGTTGCCACCACTGGGCCGGTGAGTAGGTGCGCGACCCGACAGCGAACTGGCACCGGGTTTGGTCTACGCTGCGTAGTATTCGAGCCATCGCTGGTGGCTCGTGCGTGGATCAAGACTTCAGCAGTGCCATTCGAAGTTGCGGCGATCAGGAAGGCGTGAACGTGGCGCACAAGAGCGGAGTTCGGGGAGCGGTCCGGCCACCGAGTCGAATCGTTCGGCGAGCCGGCCTTGTTATTTCACTCGGCGTGGCCGCGGTGTTGTTGTCGGGTTGTTCGACCGACAATGCCGTACTCCGGTTCGGCTGGCCGTCGGGCGTCACGCCGCAGGCCGAGCGCATGCGCGAACTGTGGACCTGGTCGGTCATCGCCGCCCTGGCGATGGGTGTGCTGGTCTGGGGTCTGACCTTCTGGACCGTGGTATTCCACCGCAAGAGCCGCGCGAAGGAGGGCGAGGACTTCCCTCGCCAGACCGGTTACAACGTGCCCCTCGAGCTCAGCTACACCGCCGCGCCGTTCGTGATCATCGCGATCCTGTTCTACTTCACCGTCGTCGTGCAGAACTACGTCCACGAGAAGGAGCCGGATCCGGCCGTTGTCGTCGATGTGACCGCGTTCCAGTGGAACTGGAAGTTCGGCTACCGCACCGTCGACGATGGCACGGTCCGCTGGGACGGCGCCGACCACGTCCGTGAGGACGCGAACAAGCTCGCGGCCGAGGAGGCCGCCGAGCGAACGAATGAGGAGGGCCGCCCGCGGCCCGGTCCGATCAACGGCAAGGACGCCGGGGACCTGTCCTACCTGAAGTACGACACAATCGAGACCGTCGGTTCGAGCGACCAGATTCCGGTGCTGGTGCTGCCGACCGGCAAGCGGGTCGAGTTCTCGCTCGCCTCCGCAGATGTCATTCACGCGTTCTGGGTGCCGGAGTTCCTGTTCAAGCGCGACGTGCAGCCGAACCCGAAGGAAAACCACTCCGACAACGTCTTCCAAATCAGCGAGATCGAGAAGGAAGGGGCCTTCGTCGGCCGCTGCGCCGAAATGTGCGGCACCTTCCACTCGATGATGAACTTCGAGGTCCGTGCGGTGAGCCCGGAGGCATTCGACACCTACATCGACGCCCGCAAGCCGGTGTCGGAGGGTGGCCAAGGCCTGTCCAATGCCGAGGCGCTGCAGCTGATCGGCCAGTCGCCGACCGCCACGTCGACGTATCCGTTCGACACCGACCGCACCATTCGCGAGGCCTCCACGGCCGCGGGCAACTAAGGACTGAAACGAAATGAAGGTCGAAGCCAAGCTCTTCGAACTCCTGACGGTGTTCTTTATTCTCGTCGCGATCATCTACGGGGTCTTCACCGGGCTCTCCCGCACGGGCATCGAGTGGGCCGGCCTCACCGCGATCGTGCTGACCGCAGGGCTCTCACTCATCATCGGCACCTATTTCCGGTTCGTCGCCCGCCGGCTCGACCTGCGCCCGGAGGACTACGAGGATGCCGAGATCGCCGACGGCGCGGGTGACCTGGGCTTCTTCAGCCCGTTCAGCTTCTGGCCGATCACCCTTGCCGCGGCGGCCACCACCACCGCGACCGGTCTCGCGTTCTTCGAGCCGTGGCTGATCGCGACCGGCGTCGTGTTCGTGCTGTTCGCGGTCGGCGGCCTGGTCTTCGAGTACTACCTCGGACCCGAGAAGCACTAGGTCATCCGGATTCGACGTCATCCGGATTCGACGTCATCCGGATTTGACAAGGGCGCCGCTCCCACGGGGAGCGGCGCCCTGTCGTTTGCCCGAGTGGCAGCCGGTCGAGTTACAGCTCGATCGGCGTATCGGCCACGACGCGTCCGCCGAGCCGCACCCAGCCGTCGGGCTCCCACGCGGTAACCAGTTGCGACCCGCGGCCCTGCCGGATGCGCAGGTCGCGGCTCAGCCGCGCGGTGATCCGGACGGCGGCCGCGCCGGTGGCCTCGTCCTCCGCGATGCCCATGTCGGGGGCGAACATTCGCGATCGGATCGTGCCGCTCGCCTCGTCCGACCATGCCCACGCGTAGTGATGGCGGTCGTCGAAGGCCGCAGGGTCGAGCGCGTCGACTTCCTCCGGCGCGGCGAGGTCGTGGAAAACGAACTCCGGTGCCCACTCCGCACGGGCCCGCACCGTCGTGAGTCCGTCTCGGCGACCGACCTCGACACGGCCCGCAGGCACCTCGAGCACCTGCACCGGCGTCCCGGTCGAGTGCAGCCACCACGCCACCCCGACGGTCGGGTGCCCGGCGAAGGGTAGTTCCGCAGCCGGAGTGAAGATCTGGACCGTCGCGGAACCGGAACCGGGTGTCACGTAGACGGTTTCGCTGAAGCCGAGCTGGGTGGCCAGTGCCTGGCGGTCGGGTGCGGCGACCGCTTCGGCGGCGACGATGCCGAGCGGGTTGCCGAATTGCCCCGCCGCATCGGTGAACACCCGGACGACGTCGACGTGTACTGGCATGGCGTCACCGTACCGCCGTCGGGGGAGCAGGCACCGAACGCAGCAGGGCTCCGCATCCTTTCGGAGTGCGGAGCCCTGCTCGGCCGATGCTCAGACGGCGACGTTGGCCAGCGTCTCGGCGGCGACGATGGCCTGGGCGACGCCCGCCACGGTCGCGGCGATCTTGACGGCCTCCCAGACCTGCTCCTTGGTCAGCCCCTCCTTGCGAACCACCGCATCGTGAGCGGCGGTGCAGTCGTGGCAGCCGTTGATCGTGGATACCGCCAGGCTCCACAGTTCGAAGTCGGCCTTCTCGACGCCGGGGCTGCCGATGATGTTCATCCGCAGGCCAACTCGCACTTGGGCGAAATCGTCACCGAGGAAGCTCTTGGCCCGGTAGGCGACATTGTTCATGCCCATGATGGTGGCCGCGCCGAGCGCGGCGTTGTAGGCCTCCTCGGACAGTACGTCGGCCGCGTCCTCGGCAATCTCGCGCAGCACCGTGGCCGAACGGGTGGCGGCTGCCGCGGCGAGGAACGTGCCCCACAGTTGCTGTTCGTTCAGCTCGGTGGACCGTGCCAGCGACCCGAGGTTCAGTTTGACGTCCTTGGCGTACTCGGGAAGTGCGCTCTTGAGGTTCTCGATGCTCATGGCTGCTCCGATCAGACGCTGGCCGACAGCAGTTCGCCGGCGTCGATGGTCGGATCGCCCTTGCGCCAGTTGCAGGCGCACAGCTCGTCGGACTGCAACGCGTCGAGCACGCGCAGCACCTCCTCGACGTTGCGCCCGACCGAACCGGCAGTCACCGACACGAACTGGATTTCGTTGTTCGGGTCGACGATGAACGTCGCGCGGTCCGCGACGCCGTCGGCGTTGAGCACACCGGTCGCCGTGGCGAGTTCGCGCTTGAGATCGGAAAGGATCGGGAACGGAAGGGTCTTCAGATCCTCGTGCTGCGCGCGCCACTGGAAGTGGACGAACTCGTTGTCGACGGACGCGCCGAGCACCTGTGCGTCACGGTCGGCGAACTCCTCGTTCAGCTTGCCGAACGCGGCGATCTCGGTCGGGCACACGAACGTGAAGTCCTTGGGCCAGAAGAAGACGATGCGCCACTTGCCCGCGTGGTCGTCGCTGGTGATCGTGGTGAAGTAATCGTCGGGCTGCTTGGCATCGACCTTCGAGAGGTCACCGCCGATGACGGCCTTCAGGTTGTAGGCAGGGAACTGGTCACCGATGGTGAGCAGGGGCATGTGGCTCCTCTTTCGTGTTGGACTATTCGAGTTGGTGAACGACTGTGTGATTCGATCCTGCCCAATAACTGCCCAAAGGTGAAGCCGATCAGTTCCGCTAGACTCATAGGCGTGTCCGATCAGAGTTATCAACCCACACTGTCACACCTGCGTGCGTTCGTGTCGATCGCCGAGTTTCGTCATTTCGGCACGGCCGCAGCGCGTTTGGGTGTGAGTCAACCCACACTCTCGCAGGCGCTGGCCGCGCTGGAGAACGGCCTGGGATTGCAGCTGATCGAACGCAGCACGCGCCGGGTGCTCGTCACCGCGGCCGGGCAGCGACTGCTTCCGCACGCGATGGCGACGATCGAGGCGGCGCACCGGTTTCTCACCGTCGCCAGGGGCACCGGGGAGTCGCTGACCGGCACATTGCGGATGGGATTGATCCCGACCGTCGCGCCGTACATGCTGCCTGCGCTGCTGCCGATGCTGCGCAGTGAGTTGCCCGATCTCGAGCTGCAGGTCATCGAGGACCAGACCGCGGTGCTGCTCGACCGGTTGCGCAGCGGCGTGGTCGACGTGGCGGTGCTTGCCTTGCCGACCAACGCGCACGGGATGTCCGAGATCCCGCTCTTCGACGAGGGTTTCGTGCTCGTCGTGCCACCCGGTCACGAGCTTGCTGGACGATTGCGGCTTAACCCGAAGGTGCTCAACGACATTCCGCTGCTGCTGCTGGACGAAGGGCACTGTCTGCGGGATCAGGCGCTGGATCTGTGCCGGTCCGCGGATGCCCGACCCGCCCCGGTCGGTGACACCAGGGCGGCCTCGCTCAGCACGGTCGTGCAATGCGTCGCCGGCGGCCTCGGGGTCACACTCATCCCGGACATGGCGGTGTCGGTCGAAACTTCGCGGGCCGAGCTGGGTATCGCGAGGTTCGCCGGACCCGTGCCCGGCCGAACCCTGGGGTTGGTGTTTCGTTCGTCGAGCATCCGGAGCGAGGACTACGAGCGGCTCGCGCTGTTCATGCGGCAACTGCGCAATGGCAGCCGCGCGGCGGCATCCTGACCGGCAAGCCGGTCAGGGCTGTTGGGACCGGGCAAGCCGGTCATCGCCGCCCACGCTTGCCCGGTTTCGCGGGTTTCCCGGCCGCGGCGCGGGTGGCACGTTTCGCGGCGGCCTTCTGCGATGCGGTGCGTTTGGGCGGCGGGGCGGTGGCGCCGCGCGAACTGTTGACCCCGCGCCCACGCACGATGCCGACGAACTCCTCCACCAGATCGGTGGTCGCCGCGGCCGGCCAGGCCAGCGCGACGGGGGAGGCGGGCGCGTCGCGCACCGACCGGAACGTCAGGTCGCGGCGGTGGTGCAGCCTGGCCAACGACTGTGGAACGACGAGTAACCCCACCCCGGCGGCGACGAGTTCGATTGCATCGCTGGTCGATTCGGGTCGGTGCACGGCCGCGGTCCCGGGTCGGGCGGCCCACTCGAGGGTGTCGTCGTAGGGGTGCAGCACGGTTTCACCGTCGAGGTCGGCGACGGCGATCTCGTCGACGGCGGTGAACAGATGGTCCTTGGGCACGACGACGACGGGGGTCTCCTCGTAGAGCGGGATGACACTGAGCCGGTCGCCGTTGATGGGCAGTCGGACGAGGCCGGCATCCGCGGCGCCGTTCCACAGCGAGGCGACGATGGTGGCGGCTGCGGTGTCGACGAGTTCGAGTGGCACGTCGGGTCGGCGCTCACGCCAGACCCGCACCCACTTCGCCGGAGTGACGCCAGGCACGTACGCGATCCGGAACGCGGCGGCTCGGCTCGGCTCGGTCATTTGAGTCAGGGTAGGCGATCGATAGGCTGACCCCATGAGTTCGCAGAAGACACCCCAGACGATGAAGTCGGCGACGGCGGCAAAGAAGCTGGGTGTCTACCTCGAGGCCACCCCGGCCCAGTTCCAGGCGGGCCCGGTCTCGCGGGACGAGCTCGCGCAGCTGCGGGACAATCCACCCGAGTGGTTGGACACCCTGCGCCGGGATGGCCCGCATCCACGGCCCGTCGTGGCCGACAAACTCGGCGTGTCCATCGCCGGTCTCGCGCGCGGCGGCGTGACCGAAGCGTTGACCACCGCCCAGATCGATGCGCTGCTCGCCGATCAGCCGGACTGGCTGGTTGCCGAACGCGCGAACCTGGTCGAGGTGCGAAAGGACGAGCAGCGGATCCGCGAGCAGCAGGCGGCGAAGCGGCAGGCGGCCAACCGTAAGCCGCGCGACGCGCGGCCTCTGTAGGCCGAACGCGCAACGTTCAGCGCGCCGGCCGCTGTCCGACGTAGAGGCGAACCGGCGCCGGCCAGCTTCGCGGAACTTCCTGCGTCGCGTCGAGTCCGGCCGCGCGCAGCACGCCGAGCAGATCCTCGCCTCGCCACGGTCGCCCACCGGAGCGGACGGTGCGCAGATCGGTGAGCAGCTCGGGCAACACTCCGGGTGGGCCGGCGAAGGTGCCCGCGAGCACCCAGCCGCGCGGGCGCAGTGCACCGATTGCGGCCTCGACCGCGGCGGGCACGATGGATTCGGGCCGGAACGGCAGCGGAAGCCAGACCGCGTCGAAGCCGTCCGAATCGCACAGCGTCGTCACGTCCTGGCGGCGTAGTTCGATCCGGTCGGACACCCCGCTCGCCGCGACGTTCGCCCGGGCGAGTTCCAGTGCCGCGTCGAAGATGTCGATGCCGACGACGGAGAGGTTCGGGTACGCGCGGGCTGCGCCGATCGCGAGCCAGCCGGTGCCGGTTCCTACGTCGAGAAACCGTGCGCGAGGTGAGTTGAGCGGTTCGCGGAGATCCGGAATCCGTTGCTGCGCAGCAGTGAAAGCGCCGACGATGGCGCCGGACAGTCTGCCGATGCTCTGCAGCAACACGGGGTCGATTCGGTCCCACCCGCCACTGCGGCCGGGATCGTCGATGAGGTCGGCCGCCTGTGCCACGAAGGTGCGCGCCAGCCCGACCACCGGTGCCGACTGCTCGATCGGAGCGTTCTGGGCGCCGAGAAGTTCGGTCGCGATATCGGCGAGGACTGCCCGCACCGCCGGATCGGCGGGTATTCCCTCGGTCTCGATCCGGATGTGCGCGGCCAACGCCGCGAGTGCGTCCACCGACACGCCCAGTGCCACGGCCCGGGAGAGGGGATCGTCGGTGCTCACGGCGTCACCTCCTCGAACCGACGACGATCAGCCTGCCAGGATGTCGAATTCGTCGAAGACGATTTCGCCGATCTCGTCGGACTCCGCCACATCGACGGAACCGACGATCGCCCAGCCGTGATCGCCGGCCGGATCGTCGAGCACCTGGCGAACCGACCAGATGCCGGGGCGCTGCTCGATCTGGAACAACTGCGGCCCGCGTGCTTGCGGACCGGTGCCGATGGTGCCGTACTCGTCGAAATAGGGCGTAAGGGCGCGTTCCCAGTCGTCCGCGTCCGGCCCCTCGCCGAGCTCGGCGAGCTCGGCCCACCGCTTGCGCGAGGCGAGTTCGACGCGGCGGAACATCGCGTTGCGCACCATCACCCGGAAGGCGCGTTCGTTTGCCGAAATCGGCCGCGGCGCCGTCTCGAACGCCAGCTGCTCGGCGTCGCGTTCGGCGGCGGGATTGGTGAGCTGTTCCCATTCGTCGAGCAGGCTCGAATCCACCTGGCGGATCAGCTCGCCGAGCCATTCGGTGATGTCACCGAGTTCCTCGGTGCGAGCCTGCTCCGGCACCGTGCGCCGCAGCGCGCGGTAGGCATCGGCGAGGTAGCGCAGCACGAGGCCCTCGGAGCGCGTCAGACCGTAGCGGGAGATGAGGTCCGCGAACGTCATCGTCCGCTCGATCATGTCCCGCACCACCGACTTCGGTGACGGGCTGAACTCCGAGACCCAGGGGTGGCCGCGCCGGTACGTCTCGTACGCCGGCTCGATGAGCTCGGCGAGCGGCTTGGGCCAAGTCACCTCTTCGAGCAGTTCCATCCGCTCGTCGTATTCGATGCCGTCGGCCTTCATCTGGGCGACCGCCTCACCGCGCGCGGCGTGCTGCTGGGCCATCAGCACCTGGCGCGGGTCCTCGAGCGTCGACTCGATCACCGAGATCACGTCGAGCGTGTAGCCGGGGGATTCGGGCTCGAGCAGTTCGAGCGCGGCGAGCGCGAACGGGGACAGGGGTTGGTCGAGCGCGAAGTCGCGCTGCAGGTCCACCGTGAGCCGGGCCCACCTGCCGTCCGCGTCGGGTTCGGAAAGTCGTTGCACCACACCAGAATCGACGAGGCTGCGGTAGAGCCGGATCGCGGTGAGAATGTGCCGCCGCTGCGCGGGGCGCGCCTCGTGATTGTCCTCGAGCAGATGGCGCATCGCTTGGAAACAGTTGCCGGGACGGGCGATGACGTTGAGCAGCATCGAATTCGTCACGGTGAACCGCGACACCAGCGGCTCGGGATCGGCCGTGACGAGCCGGTCGAAGGTCGACTCGCTCCAGTTGACCGACCCCTCGGGCGCCTTCTTGCGCTGAATCTTCTTGAGCTTCTTGGGATCGTCACCCGCCTTGAGGACGAGGCGGTGGTTCTCGATCTCGTGTTCGGGGGCCTGCACGACGACGGTGCCCATGGTGTCGAATCCGGCGCGGCCGGCGCGCCCGGCGATCTGATGAAACTCCCGCGCCCGCAGCTGGCGCGTCCGGACCCCGTCGTACTTGGCGAGGCCGGTCAGCAGGACGGTGCGGATCGGGACGTTGATGCCGACCCCGAGCGTGTCGGTGCCGCAGATGACCTTCAGCAGGCCGTCCTGCGCGAGCCGTTCGACGAGCCGCCGGTACTTGGGCAGCATGCCCGCATGGTGCACACCGATACCGTGGCGGACCAGTCGCGAGAGCGTCTTGCCGAATCCGGTGGCGAACCGGAATGCGCCGATCGCCTCGGCGATCGCGTCCTTCTCCGCGCGGCTGCAGATGTTGACGCTGGTCAGTGCCTGCGCTCGTTCCAGCGCCGACGCCTGGGTGAAATGCACGACGTACACCGGTGCCTGGTGCGTGGTGACGAGTTCCTCGATCGTCTCGACGATGGGGGTGCGCACGTAACCGAAGGTGAGTGGGACGGGCCGCTCGGTGCCGGCGACGACGCTGGTCTCGCGCCCGGTCCGGCGGGTCAGATCGTCGGCGAAGAAGTCGACCTCGCCGAGTGTCGCGGACATGAGCAGGAATTGTGCGTTCGGCAGCTCGATCAGTGGCACCTGCCAGGCCCAGCCGCGGTCGGGTTCGGCGTAGAAATGGAACTCGTCCATCACCACCTGGCCGATATCGGCGTCCCGGCCCTCGCGCAGCGCGAGGTTGGCCACGATTTCGGCGGTCGCGCAGATGATCGGCGCCTCCGGGTTGACCGCCGCATCGCCGGTGACCATGCCGACCCGTTCGGCGCCGAAGACGTCGCACAGCGCGAAGAACTTCTCGCTCACCAGTGCCTTGATCGGCGCGGTGTAGTAGCTGCGCTGTCCGCGGGCAAGAGCGGTGAAATGGGCGCCGACCGCGACCATCGACTTTCCCGACCCGGTCGGCGTGGCGAGGATGACGTTGGCGCCGGAGACCAGCTCCATCAGCGCTTCCTCCTGCGCCGAATAGAGCTCGAGCCCGCGGCCCGAACTCCATTCGCAGAATGCGTCGAACACGCGGTCCGAATCGGCCTCACCTGCGGCTAGGAACTCGTCGATCAGGCTCGGCAAAGACACTGCTACAGGCTACGTGGTGGGTGGGGTGCCACGAACAACAGCGGTTGCGCCGTCAGGTGGCGCTGCGTTCGGTCGCGTCCATCACCGCGACCGCGGCCCGCCGTTCCATCGATGTCCCGGTCACATGTGATTCCCCCGACCCGGTAGCCAGCAGGGCGCGCCGGCGGGAGGGATCGAACGCCGCCGCGTCGGTGGAATCGACGAACTTGCGGACCACCTCGATGAACCGTTCCGGTTCGTCGCGGAACGGGAAGTGGCCGGCGCCGGCGAAGATCTCGAGTTGCGACCCGGGGATCGCGGCATGGGCGAGGTGCGCGTGCGACACCGGGATCACCGCATCGCAGCCACCCCAGATGATCTGCACCGGCACCTGCTCGTAGAGGTAGCACCGGTCCAGCATCGTGATCACCTGACCGCGCCAGTCGACCGCGGCGCGCAGCGTGCGCAGGAACGCGAGATAGCCCGTGTTGTCGGCGAATCCGTCGAGTACCCGGACGATGTCCACGGCATCATGGCCTGCGGTGGACCGGCCGACCGGCGACGTCGCGACGCGCTGGGCGATCGCCGAACCGAGCGCGGCCAGCGCCCTCGTCGCGCCGGGCAACTGCAGGACCCGCAAGCCCGAGCTGATCAGCGGGGCAGTCGCCACCCGCAGCACCGCATGAACTTCCTTGCTCACGCCGCCGGCACCGACGAGGATGACGCGCTCCACCATCTCGGGGAACTGGTAGGAGAACTGGGTGGCCACTCCGCCGCCGAGCGAGTGGCCGATCACGGTCACCCGGTCGTAGCCGAGCACCGTCAGCAGGTCGCGCAGGCCGTTGGCGTAGGCGGCGACCGAGTAATCGGCCCGCGGCTTGTCGGAGCGGCCGTGGCCGAGCATGTCGGGGGCGATGACGGTGTAGCTGGTGGACAGATCGGCCATCACCTCGGCCCAGGTCAACGAGTTGTCGCCGATGCCGTGCAGCAGCACGATCGGGGGACCCTCGCCCGCGATCCGGACGGCGCGCCGGTATCCGTGGATGGTCCGGAACGTCAGCTGCGGCTCGGAACGGACGCTGCGCAACGGCGCGGGCGAGCGGGAATCATCCATGTCGCCTCCTTCCGGTGTGACGTGACCGCTGCGCGCACTCGATGACGCCACGCCCGGCCCGAATGCGTTGGGCCGAAATCGAAGCGACGTGGGGTGTCTGCTGTGCCGATCCTACGGCTCCGCGACGGGTTGGGCAGAGCAAGTGCAAGGTGCTCTCAGGTGGCACTGCGCTCGCTCGATCCCATCGCGTCGAGCACCGCCATCCGGGTCATCGGGCCGCCCACGATGTCCCCTTCGCCAACGCCGGACATGAGCGTGTGGCGCCAGTGCGCAGCGTCGAATTCGGCGGGCACCGTGGTGGACAGGAATTCCTCCAGCACACGCAGGAAGCCGAGCGAATCACTCCGGAACGGGTAGTGACCGGCATTCTTGAAGACCGCGATCCGCGAACCGGGCATCGCCGAATGTGCGAGGTGGGCATGCGTCACCGGGAAGATCGTGTCGCGTGCGCCCCAGACGATCTGCACCGGAATCGCCTCGTTCAGGTAACAGCGGTCCAACAGGGTGACGACCTGGCCACGCCAGTCGACGACCGCACGCAGCGACTTGAGGAAGGCGAAGTAGGCAGCATGGTCGTTCAGTTCGCCGAGCACGCGCATGATGTCCGGTGTCCGAGTCAGCACGGCGCCGGGGGCGACGGTTCCCTCGTGGAGCTGGTCGAGCAGGTTCCACGCCACCCGGGCGATGCTATGACCGCCCGGCAGCCTCAGCATGCCCATCCACTCGTTGGCCACCGGCACCGAGATCAGCCGCAGCACCGGATGCACGTCCTTGGTGATCCCACTCGACGACACGAGCACCAGCCGCTCGACGAGTTGCGGGAACTGATACGCCATCTGCATCGCGACGGCCCCGCCGAGCGAATGACCGACCACCGTCGCCCGCTCGATACCGAGGACGGCGAGCAGATCTCGCATGCCGTTCGCGTAGGCCGCGACCGAGTAGTCGCCACGGGGCTTGTCGGACTGACCGTGGCCGAGCAGATCCGGAGCGATGACCGTGTAGTCCTTCGCCAGATGCGGGACGAGATCGGCCCAGATCGCAGAGCTGTCGCCGATGCCGTGGATCAGCAGCAACGCCGGTCCATCGCCCGCGATCCGGTACGCCCGCTTGTAGCCGTGAATCACGCGGTGCATCAGTTGCGTCTCGACGTCCGGTACCGGCCGCAGTGTCCGCGATCGCGTCGTTGCCATGTCGCCTCCCCGCTGATCGACGTGCACGTCGCCACTGGACGGCAAGTTGGATAGGTGTCCAATAGTGGCGCACTCGAGTAACGCACACGTTTCCGGGGGCGCACAACTGCGCTACCCGAGAACGACCTCGGGGACCGGCCCCCCTTGGATCGACTGAACGGAACCGTTCAGTCGATCCAATCGAATGAACGGTTCCGTTCAGTCGATGCCGGAGCCGAGAGTTAGTCGGTCGAATCGGGCCGATCGAGGTCGTCATTGCCCGATTGAGCAGCGAGGAAGCGTTCGAATTCCGCGCCGAGTTCCTCGCCGCTCGGCAGCGGCTCGTCGGAGGCGAGCAGCGTCGACTGCTGCTCCTGCGCGGCCACGAAGCTGTCGTACTGCCGCTCCAGCGCCGAGACAACACTCTCGACCTCGGGATTTCCGGCGATGTGCTCGTTGACCTGCTCCCGGACGCGCGCCGCGGCCTCGCCCAGCGCGGCGAGTGGAAGCTGCAGGCCGGTGTTGTCGCCGACGTTCTCCAGCAGCGTTTGCGCTGCCTCCGGATACGCGGTCTGCGACAGGTAATGCGGCACATGCACCGAGAAGCCGACCGACTCGTGCCCGTGTTGGCCCATCCGGAACTCGAGCAGCGCCGACGCGGAGCCCGGCACCTGCAGCTCGCCGGGCCAGCCGGCAAGCTCCTTGATCAGGTCACGGTCGCTCGCATGGGCGGTCATGCCGAGCGGACGGGTGTGCGGGACCGCCATCGGGATCGAGTTGAGGCCGATGGTTCGGCGCACGCCGAGCTGTTCGGCGAGCAGTCGCACGGCGGTGGTGAACCGCTCCCAGCGCAGATCCGGCTCCAGGCCGGCGAGCAGCAGGAACGGCGTCCCCGCGGTATCGCGCAATGCGTAGAGGTTGATCTCCGGGTCGGCGTAGTCGGAGAAGTGGTCGTTCTTGAATGTCATCAACGGTCGGCGGGAGCGGTAGTCGACCAGTTCGTCCACGTCGAAGGACGCGACGAGCTCGGACTCCAGGCTCTGCCGAAGGTGCTTGGTCGCCAGTCGCACGGCGTGGCCGGCGTCACTGAAGCCCTCCAGGCCGTGGACGAGCACGGGCCCGGAGCCGTCCGCGGACGCCAGTTGCGGCTCGGGAAACTCCAGTTCGTACATGCTCGATTCGTCCATATCGGCCCCTTTCCACATGCTCGCCGAAACCAGTCCGGCAACACCATTGTCCCCTACCCGCCCGGAGCCGGTGACAGCCGCGGGGTACCCGGAACGTACTTATGCCCAACGTCGTCGGCCGGCGCAGCATTCCGACCGTGTTGAATCACCTTCGCTCGTCTGGACACCTGTCTTGTGGCACGCTGAACGCCGGTCGTCGGACGGATACGAAGGAGAGCATCGTGGGTCAATCGGTACGAGGTGTCGTTGCGCGCGGGCGGGGCGAGGCCGTTGCGGTCCAGACCATCCTGATCCCCGATCCCGGCCCCAACGACGTCATCGTGCGCATCCAGGCCTGCGGCGTGTGCCACACGGATCTGCACTATCGCGAGGGCGGGATCAACGACGAGTTCCCCTTCCTGCTCGGCCACGAGGCCGCGGGCATCGTCGAGGAGATCGGAACGGCTGTCGACTCGGTCGAGGTGGGTGATTTTGTGGTGCTGAACTGGCGCGCGGTGTGCGGTCGTTGCCGGGCCTGCAAGCGCGGCCGGCCCTGGTACTGCTTCGACACGTTCAATGCGAGCAAGAAGATGACCCTCGCCGACGGCACCGAACTGAGCCCGGCGCTCGGCATCGGCGCCTTCGCCGACAAGACCCTCGTGCACGAGGGCCAGTGCACCAAGGTCGACCCCGACGCGGACCCGGCCGTCGTCGGACTGCTCGGTTGCGGCGTGATGGCCGGTGTCGGGGCCGCGATGAACACCGGCAACGTCGGACGCGGCGATTCCGTCGCGGTGATCGGTTGCGGCGGCGTCGGCTCCGGTGCAATCGCCGGTGCCCGCTTGGCCGGTGCGACCAAGATCATCGCCGTCGACCTGGACCAGCGCAAACTCGACTGGGCCACCGAGCTCGGTGCCACGCACACCGTGGACGCATCGGCGGGGGACCCGGTGCAGGCGATCCAGGACCTGACCGACGGCTTCGGTGTCGACGTGGTGATAGACGCGGTCGGTCGGCCGGAGACGTGGAAGCAGGCGTTCTACGCTCGCGATCTGGCCGGCACCGTGGTGTTGGTTGGGGTGCCGACCCCGGAGATGAAGCTCGAGATGCCGTTGCTGGACTTCTTCAGCCACGGTGGGGCGCTGAAGTCGTCCTGGTACGGCGACTGCCTGCCCGAGCGTGACTTCCCGATGCTGGTCGACTTGTATCGGCAGGGCAGGTTCCCGCTGGAGAAGTTCGTCACCGAGCGCATCTCGCTCGACGACGTGGAGAGCGCCTTCGCCACGATGCACGCCGGGTCGGTGCTGCGGTCGGTGGTCGTGGCATGAGTGGTGTGCTGCGGGTCGACAAGGTCGTCACGTCCGGGACGTTCAGCCTGGACGGCGGCACCTGGGACGTGGACAACAACATCTGGCTTGTCGGTGACGACGACGAGGTCGTGGTGATCGACGCGGCGCACACCGCCGCGCCGATCGTCGACGCGGTCGCGGGGCGCCGGGTCGGCGCGATCGTGTGTACGCATGGGCACAACGACCACGTGACGGTCGCGCCGGAGCTCGCCGAGACTCTCGACGCGCCGGTCCTGCTGCATCCCGGCGACGACATGCTGTGGCAGCAGACCCATCCCGGCGTCGCGCACCGCGGACTTGCCGACGGCGACCGCATCGAGGTCGGCGGCACCGAGCTGGTAGTGGTGCACACGCCGGGGCACTCACCGGGGTCGTGCTGTTTGTATGCACCGGAGGCGGGCGAACTTTTCTCCGGCGACACGTTGTTCTCCGGCGGCCCGGGCGCGACGGGCCGATCGTTCTCGGATTTCCCGACCATCATCGACTCGATCTCCGCTCGACTGTTCGAGCTGCCGGCCGAAACGAAAGTGCGCACCGGGCACGGTGATTCCACCTCGATCGGCGCCGAGGCACCGCACCTGGAGGAGTGGATCGCGCGCGGGCACTGACCGGGCAGGCACACTGGAATGTGGGAACCGGGGCACGCAAACGACGATCGGATGGCAACCGATGCGAAGAGCCGGCAACGCGGCAGCGGGCTCGGCGGGCGGGCCGTGGCGTGGTTTTGCCGTGTTGCTTGCCGTTTCATTCCTGACCGGCGGGTGCTCGGCCGCGGTCTCCGGCACCGCCGTCCCGGAGGGGGTCCGGCCACCCGCGCGGCTCGATGCGGACCTCGCCGAGCTGTTGCCGCCGGCGGAGTCGTTCCCCGCGCGCTACCCGGCTGTCGTGCTGGCGCCCCCCGCGGTCGCGCAGGCCGCTGCGGACCTGACCGGCGTCCCCGCGGGCGCGACGGTCGATCCGCCCGGATGCACACCGCCGCAGCACGCCGAGGACACCGCGATCGTCGTCGGCACCGACGAGGCGGAGCGTGCGACGATCACCGTCGAACTGACCCGCGTCGATCAGCCACTCGACCAACGCCGCGCGCAGTTGCGCCGGTGCCCGGATGTCGAGGTCACCGGCAACGGCACCACGTCGACGGTGCACAGTGAGCTGCTTGGGCCGCCGGTCGTGAACGCGGACGACGCGCTGGCGGTACGCCAGACCGTGCAGTCGGGAAGTGGTGGCGCCAGCCTCACTCAGTCGATGCTCACGCTGACCGCCCAACGCGATGACGTGCGGATATCGGCGACCTATATGACATTCGGCGGCGGCCAACCCGATACCGCGACGCTCGACGCGGTGTTCACCGACGCGGTGCAACGCGTCGGAGGCGCTTAGTCCGGTTCGCGTAACCTCGTTCGCGTATACCCGACGACTCCGACAGCACACACCGCGCCACCCCGATTCCCGGGCAGGTTGTCCACAGCGGCCGATCGATCCACAATCGACCTGCGCGGCAGCGGGTTTCGACGGGCTCCGCGACGACGCTGGTGGGCATGACAACTTCCGCTGGCCCGTACGACTCGACCGCTGCGTGGCGACCACCGCTGCGCATCAGCGATCCCGGCGACCTCCTCGCCGCGATTCCCGCGATGCTCGGCTTTCGTCCGGAACACTCCATGGTGCTGTTGTGCCTCGGCGGCGGATCGGGCAGCGCGCTCGGCGCCGTGCTGCGCCACGATCTCGTTGCCGACCCGGGCGCCCCGAAATCGGTTGCTCGCGAGATGGTCGCGGTATTCGAGCAGTTCGCCATTGTCTCCGCGCGAGAAGGGGCGGCGTCGGTCATCGCGGTGTTCGTCGACGAGAACACGGCCTGCGCGGTGTGCGAACGGTGCACCGGTCCGCACGAGGGCGCGTCGCACTGCGCCGCGCTTCGGCACACGCCACTGCACGCTGCGCTCGTGGCGCGCCTCGACGAAGCGTTGCGTGCGCGGGGCTGTTCGCTGATCGGCGCGCACGTGACTCCGGCGATCGCGACCGGGCATCCCTGGTGGAGTCTGCTCGACGATCCTCGGCGCGGTCTCGTGCCCGATCCGGACACATCACCGGTGACGACGGCGCATGTGTTCGAGGGCAGGCAGATTCGGGCGTCGCGCAGCGACCTCGCCGACCTGCTCGCCGGCGACCACACCGATCGTCGCGACGTCGCCGGCGCGCTCCCCGAGGTCCGCGCAGCTTCGGGACAGCGGTCCGGTCCGCGCAGTGGGCGAGGCGCGTCGGTACGGAAGAAACTCGAGTTCGTCTTGTTCGAGATCGAGAGCCTCGCCTCGGGCGAGGAGCCCTCGGCGCGCGAATTCGCCGCCCTCGCACTGGCGCTCGAGTACCGCCGAGTGCGCGATGCGGTCATGGGACTCGCGGTTGGGGACAGCGGCGCGGCCGCGGAAGCATTGTGGCTGGCCATGACCCGGGTACTGCCGCACCCGGAACGGGCGGACGCCGCGACGCTGCTGGGGTTCAGCGCATATGTGCGCGGAGATGGGCCGCTGGCCGGTATCGCTTTCGAGGCCGCGCTCGCCGCGGATCCCGAGCATCGGCTGGCGTGGTTGCTCGATTCCGCGCTGCAGGGCGGAATCCGGCCCGATGCAATGCGCGAGTTGGCGCTCGGTGGTTACGAGCAGGCCGCTGAACTCGGCGTGGTCCTCCCGCCGCCGACTATGCCGCGGCGGTGACGCTCGGGGCACGCCGCGCCGTGAACGCGTCAGCCGCGGGCGCGATCACCGAGCGACTGCACGTAGGTCCATGCGTCGGCAACGATCTCGTCGAGGTCGGTGTGCTGCGGGCTCCAGCCCAATTCGGCGATCGCCCGCGCACTCGATGCGACGAGGACCGCGGGATCGCCCGCGCGCCGGGGGGAGTCCTTGGCGTCGATGTTTCGGGCGGTGACCCGCTCGCAGGCCGAAATGACTTCGCGCACACTGAATCCGTTCCCGCTACCGAGGTTGTAGATCCGGTGCTTGCCCGGCTCGCTCGATTCGAGGGCGAGCACGTGCGCGTCGGACAGGTCGCGGATGTGAATGTAGTCGCGCACGGCGGTTCCGTCCGGGGTGGGCCAATCGGTGCCGAACACCGCAATGCTTTCGCGGCGTCCGACCGCGACCTGCAACACGAGGGGGATGAGATGTGTTTCGACGAGACGGTTTTCACCGAAACCGGCATACGCACCGGCGACGTTGAAATAGCGCAGGCTGGTCGCGGCCAGGCCGTGCGCGACGGCGTAGGAGGTGATGGCGTGATCGATCGCGAGTTTGGTGGCGCCGTAGGGGTTCGTCGGGCGCGCCGGGGCGTCCTCGGTGATCGGCGACGACTCGGGCTCACCGTAGGTCGCGGCGGTGGAGGAGAACACCAGTCGGGGTGTGCCGGAACTGCGCATCGCGTCGAGCAGGTCGAGCGACTTCACAACGTTGCCGTGCCAGTACGTCTCCGGTTCGAGGACCGATTCGCCCACCAAGGATTTCGCCGCGAAATGCAATACGCCGTCGAAACCGCCGCCGGTGAGCAATCCCGTTGCCTCCGCGGCGACATCGCCTTCCACGAACGAGGCCCCCTCGGGGACGGCGTCCGCATTTCCCGTCGACAGGTCGTCGAGGACAACCACCTCGTGCCCGCGCTCGAGCAAGACCTTGGCGCACACGCTGCCCACATAGCCCGCGCCGCCGGTGACCAGAAGTTTCACAACGCTCCTTCGCGTCCGCGCACGGCCGAGCCTGCGCAGGCCGTATCGACACTGTCGGCCGGGCGGGCGAGACCGCCGCTAGACCAACTTCACCTGCACGGCGTGGGCCATCTCTTCGCTGAGTTCGTAACCGCTGTGGCCCGGTACCGAAATCGACACCAAACCAGGCCTCGTCTCGACTGTAACGCGCGCGTCGGGGACGACACCTGCTTCACGCAAACTCGCGATCACGTCGGGCTCGGACTGCACGTACTCGGCGAGCCGGCGGACAACCACCGCAGTCGGGGCGCCATTGGGTATCTCGGTCAGCCGGATGAGACGTTCGGGCGTGGTGAAGTTCTCTTCGAGGCCGAGCTCCTCGAGACCGGGGATGGGGTTTCCGTACGGCGAGGTGGTCGGATGGTTGAGCACCTCGAGCAGTCGACGCTCGACCTGCTCGCTCATCACGTGTTCCCACCGGCACGCCTCGGCGTGCACTTCCGACCATTCGAGGCCGATGACATCCACGAGCAGCCGCTCGGCGAGTCGATGCTTGCGCATGACCGAGACGGCGAGCATTCGACCCTTGGGCGTCAGTTCGAGGTGACGATCCCCAGCAACCAGCAACAGTCCATCGCGCTCCATCCGGGCGACGGTCTGACTGACAGTCGGACCGCTCTGCTCGAGTCGTTCGGCGATCCGCGCGCGCAGCGGGATGACACCTTCCTCCTCGAGGTCGTAGATGGTACGGAGATACATCTCCGTGGTGTCCACAAGATCCTTCACCCTCATACCCCTTCGTCCACGCAAATTCTACCGGCCCAGGCAGCAAATCGGGGCGGCCACGCCGCCCGGCGGACGTGCCGGGTAATAAGCGTCCAGATATGTCAACGAGCCAAGCCCGGTCGCGATTCCGCGTGGCGAAGTAGTTTGACCATATGGCAGTGCAGTCGCCCGCGGGCGGGTCGGATGCGGAGCGGTCGGGTGCCTCGCCGCCCGGTCTCGGACACGCACTCGTGTGGTCCCCGCGATATCTGAGCTACACCTGGGCAAAGGGACATCCGATGAACCCGGTGCGCCTCGATCTCACGATGGCGCTGGCACGTTCGATCGGCCTGCTCGAGGGTGTCGAGATCGTCGAACCCGCATCGGCGACGGAGGCGGATCTGCTGCGCATTCACACCGCGCGCTACATCGAGGCGGTTCGTGATGTCGACAACCGACCCGCTGCGGAGTTCGAACCGCGGGACGACGCACCGGCCGATCCGCCCTACGGCCTGGGGTCGACGGACAATCCGATCTTTCCGCACATGCACGACGCGGCGTCGGTCATCGTCGGTGGCACGCTCGCGGCGGCGCAGGAGATCGCGTCGGGGCGCGCGCGTCGTGCGGTGAGTATCGGTGGCGGTATGCACCACGCGATGGCCGCCTCGGCCGCGGGCTTCTGCGTGTATAACGATGTGGCCGTGGCTATTTCGTGGCTGCTCGACAATGGCTACGACCGGATCGCCTATGTCGACGTCGATGTCCACCACGGCGACGGCGTGGAGCGCGCGTTCCAGGGCGATCCGCGCGTGCTGACGGTGTCCATCCATCAGCACCCCGCGACGCTCTGGCCGGGGACGGGCTGGTCCAGCGAGGTGGGGGTCGCCGAGGGCGTGGGGCGGGCGGTGAATCTGCCGCTGCTGCCCGGCACTTCGGATGCCGCGTGGCTGCGTGCGTTCCACGCCGTGGTGCCCGGTGCGCTCGCGGCGTTCGCGCCGCAGATCGTGATCAGCCAGTGCGGCGTCGACACCCACCGCGAAGACCCGCTCGCCGACCTGGCACTCAGCGTCGAGGGCCAGCGGGCGGCGTTTTTGGCCATGCGGGATCTGGCCGATCGGTACGCGGAGGGCCGGTGGCTTGCGGTCGGCGGCGGCGGGTACGGACTGGTGCGGGTGGTGCCGCGATCGTGGACGAATCTGCTCGCCGCCGCGCTCGATCGCGACATCGATCCGGCCCGCCCGATCCCGCAGGAATGGAAGGACGGCGTCGCACAGCTCGCGCCTTCGGTGGAACTGCCGGCGACGATGGGCGACGGCGTGCCCGCGAACTATCTGCCGTGGGACGGTCCCGGCGGCGCCCCCGAAACCGGTGACTCGACGCACGACCGCGTGCTCGCCAGGGTGGACAGCGCCATCCTCGCGACTCGCCGGGCGGCTTACCCGCTGCTCGGCCTCGACCCCGACGACCCCAGAGATTGACCAGCCCCGAAACCGGCGAGGCGCGCGTTGGGAACCCGAGGGAGTGGAACCCCGACACGAAGAACCGAGTCCGACAACCTGAGACGTGAGGAATCCCGTGACTGGAGACGCGAACCTCGATTCCGCTCAGCACCGCGTGACCTCGACGGATCCGGAGTTTCCGCGGCACTGGATCGCCGACGTGCTCGCCTCCGACGGCGGTGTGGTCACGCTGCGCCCGATCGCGCCGGAGGACGCCGACCTGGTGGTGGCGTTTCACGAAGCCTTGTCGGATCGGTCCAGGTACCTGCGATACTTCGGCCCGCACCCGCGCCTGTCGGCCAAGGAACTCGCGCACGACGTCAACATCGACTATCGCAATCGGGTCGCGTTCGTGGCAGTGCTCGGCGACGAGATCATCGGCATCGGCCGCTACGAGCGCCTGCTCGACGATGCCGGGTCGCGCTCGGCCGAGGTCGCGTTCGTGATCGCCGATGCACACCAAAGCCGCGGTCTCGGATCGATCCTGCTCGAGCATCTCGCCGGCGCCGCGGCCGAGAACGGCATCGAAACCTTCGTCGCCGAGGTACTCGCAGAGAACCGCGGGATGCTGATGGTGTTCCGCGAAGCGGGATACCAGTTGCAGCGCAGCCTGGACGGCTCGGTGATGCACCTCGCCTTCGCAATCGATCCCACCGATGCGCTGCTGTCGGTGCGCGACGCGCGGGAGCGGGCGAGCGAGGCGCGCAGCGTCCGCAACCTGCTCTCGCCCCGTTCGGTTGCCGTGATCGGGGCTTCGGTCACATCGGGCAAGGTCGGCACCGCCGCGCTGGCGAACCTGCTGGCCGCCGAGTTTTCCGGTCCGGTTTACCCGGTGAACTCCGCGCACCGCTCGGTGCACGGCGTGCGCTCCTATGCCACGGTCCGCGACATCCCCGACGACGTCGACCTCGCGGTGGTCGCGGTGCCTGCCGAGGCGATGACCGAGGTGTTCGACGACTGCCTCGTCAAGGGGGTCAAGGGCCTCGTCGTGCTCACCGCGGGTTTCGCCGAGGAGGGCACGCCCGAGGGCCGGGCGGCGGAGCAGCGACTCGTGCAGGACGCCCGTCGACACGGTATGCGCGTCGTCGGACCGAATGCGCTCGGCATCGCCAACACCGACCCGGCGGTGGCGCTGAATGCCACCCTGGCGCCGGTGCTGCCCGAACGCGGCCGGGTGGGATTCTTCTGTCAATCCGGGCCCCTCGGTGGGGCGATCCTGCGCGAGGCGGCCAGCCGTGGGGTGGGCCTGTCCACGTTCGTGTCGGCCGGCAATCGCGCCGACGTCTCGGGTAACGACCTGCTGCAGTACTGGGACACCGACGCCGACACCGAGGTCGTCCTGCTGTACCTAGAGACGTTCGGCAATCCGCGCAAGTTCTCCCGAATCGCCCGGCGAGTGGCTCGCGCCAAGCCGATCGTCGTGGTCGGCACCGGCCGGACCGGGCCGGTCGGGTCGGACGAGGCGGACTCGGTGGTCGTGCGGGATCTGTTCGCGCAGACCGGGATCATCGAGGTCGAGTCCGTCAACGAACTGTTCGACTGTGCGGTGCTGCTGGGCTATCAGCCGCTGCCGGGCGGTTCGCGGCTCGCGATCGTCGGCAACACCGCGGCGCTCATCCGCCTGACGCGCGACAAGGCGCGCGCGGATGGTTTCGACGTCGGTCCGACGGTCAACCTGGGCCCCGCCGCGAAGCCGGACGACTATCGAGAGGCGCTGCGGACGCTGCTTACCGACGGCGAGGTGGATTCGGTGGTGGTGATCTTTTCGCCGGCAGTTCCCGTCGGCGCGCAGCCCTTCGCTGAGGCGTTGCGTTCCGTTGTCGACGAGTTCCCCGGCAAGCCAGTGCTATCGAGTTTCACTGCGGAAGAAGGGATTCCACGTCTGCTGGCGGTGCGCGACGACCGTGGGCACGCAGTCCGCGGGTCGATCCCGTCGTATTCTGATCCGCAGCGGGCGGTGCACGCGCTGGCCCAGGTGCGCCGCTACGCGGCCTGGCGGACCAAGCCGGCCTCCGCCGTGGCGCGGCCGGACGGAATGAATACCGAGCGCGCGCGGGCACTCGTCGACGAGTGGCTCGCGCAGCGACCGGAGGGCCGCTGGCTCAACGACCTGGAAGCGGTGCAGCTGTTCGCGTGCTTCGGTATCGACGTGATCGATTTTCGCGAGGTCACCGGGTCCGACGAGGCGGCGGCCGCCGCGGACGAACTCGGCTATCCGGTCGCAGTGAAGGCGACGGGGGAGATGTGGCGCCAGCGTGCCGATCTCGACGGCGTCCGGCTCGATCTGGCCAACCCCGACTCGGTGCGGCTGGCCTATCACGACCTGTCCGCCATCTCCGGCCAGTCGCTGGTGCACGTCCAGCGGATGGCCAGGAAGGGTCTCGGCGTCGTGTTGCGCGTGCAGGACGATCCGTCGTTCGGTTCGGTCATCCAGTTCGGCCTCTCCGGCATGATCATGGACCTGATCGGTGACCGCGCCTACCGGGCGTTGCCGCTGACCGAGGACGGTGCGATGGAACTCGTCGATGCGCCGCGAGCGGCGCCGCTGCTCTCCGGTTACCGGACCGCGCTTCCCGTCGACAAGGCGGCCGTCGCCCAACTCGCGCAACGGGTTTCGGCGATATGTGACGACCTGCCGGCGATCCGCGAACTGACCCTCGAACCGGTGCTGGTATCGGCGGAATCTATCGAGGTGCTCTATGGCCGGCTTCGGATCGGGCCGGAGCCGAGCAATGTCGACGTCGGGCCACGCCGCCTGGGCTGATCGGCAATCGAGCCGGACCGCGCCGAGACGACGCCGTATACGGCGACGCACCGGCCGGGAACCGCGGCCCTGAGGGGGTGAGGGCGCGGTCGTCCGACCGGTGCGTGCGGTGACCGACCCGGCTGGAGCCGGTCACGGAACAAGCGTGTGTCGACTCAGCTCGCGTACGAGCGGAGACGCTCTGCGCGGTCTCCCTTGCGCAGCTTCGTCATCACTTCGCGCTCGATCTGCCGAACGCGTTCGCGGGACAAGCCGAACAGCTTGCCGATCTGATCGAGCGTGCGCGGCTGACCGTCGTCGAGGCCGTAGCGCAACCGGATGACCTGCTGCTCTCGCTCGTCGAGGGTGGCAAGCACGGTACGTACATCGCTGTGCAGCAGACCGGCGATCACGGCGCTCTCCGCCGAGGTGGCCTCGGAGTCTTCGATGAAGTCACCGAGCGGGGCTTCCTCGTCGCTGCCGACCGGCATGTCGAGGCTCACCGGGTCGCGGCTGTGGTCGAGCAGATCGTTGATCTTGGCCACCGGGATACCGGATTCCGACGCGAGCTCCTCGTCGGTTGCCTCGCGGCCGAGCTGCTGATGCAGTTCACGCTTGATCCGGGCCAACTTGTTGACCTGCTCCACGAGGTGCACGGGCAGCCGAATCGTGCGGCTCTGGTCGGCCATGCCGCGCGTGATGGCCTGGCGGATCCACCAGGTGGCGTAGGTGGAGAATTTGAAGCCCTTCGCGTAATCGAACTTCTCCATCGCGCGGATCAGGCCGAGGTTGCCTTCCTGGATCAGGTCGAGCAACGGCATTCCGCGACCGGTGTAGCGCTTGGCCAGGGAGACGACCAGCCGCAGATTGGCCTCCAGCAGGTGTGCGCGTGCGGCCTGACCGTCGCGAACAACTACGCCAAGATCGCGCTTGCGCGCGGGCGACAACCGCTTGCCCGTCTCCAGCACATGCTGGGCGTAGAGCCCGGCCTCGATGCGCTTGGCCAACTCGACCTCCTCGGCGGCACTCAGCAGCGCGGTACGGCCGATTCCGTTGAGGTACACGCGTACCAAATCGGCGGCGGGGCTTTGTGCGTCGAGATCTGCGTCGGCGAGGCGCACGCGAGAGGTGCTGGGGCTTGTCATGACTTGCCTCCCTATCGGTGGTGTGTCAATCAGAACAACGGGGTCACCGCCCTAATAGTTCCCACGACAGCGCCCGCCAAACCCCCGCGACCTGCAGGGATTCCGTTCCGGTCCTGAGAAGTTGCTGAGAACGCCCAGCCGTTGCGCGCCGGGGAACTCGCCGCTCGCACCCGTCGGACAGCGCCGCCCTCAGGCGGGTGTGATGAGTCCGTGCAGCACCAGAGCCCGTACCGAGTCCGCGGCGGCCGACACCATTGCCTCGGTCTCCTCGTCGCCGAGCGACTCGTCACCGGATGCCAGCGCAAGCATTGCGACCAGTTCTTCCAACGCCAGCCCGTCGCCCCGCATTCCCGCGAGCACGGCCGCGGTCTCGTCATCGATCTCGTGCTGCCAGCGCGGGCCATCGCTGCGGTGGATCCGGGTCGCCACCTGCTCCCACCCTCGGGAACCGGCGCGATACACCCGCTCCAGCGCAGCGGTCGGGGCAACGTCGAAACGCGAGCGGGGCAGATCCGCATCGCGCAGCCACTGCGTCCGCTCGAAATGGCGGGCTGCCTCCGGCCCGAGCGGATCGCCGAATTCGTGCCGCAGATCCTCGGCGAGCACCTCGGTGGGTCCGTCGATGCTGCGCAGATACACGAAACCGAACCCGACCCCGGTGACCTCGGCCGCGGCGAAGGTGTCCAGCCACTCCTGCGCCTGGAGCTGAGCGGATTCGTCGCGCGGATCGAGACCCGCGTCGCGCTGCCAGGTGCCGACATAGAGCGCCGGATCGGCCACATCGCGCTGCAGGATCCAGGCCTCGATGCCGTGGTCTGGCAGCCAACTCGATACCCGGGACCGCCAGTCCTCGCCGTGGACGTGCGCCCACGAGGCCAGCAGTGCGGCAGATCCGCCCGACGCGAGCAGATTCGGCACCTGCTCGATCACCAACCGGCTCGCGCCGTCGAGCGATAGCCCGGAGTCGCGGTAGGTGTGCGTGACTGCGCCGGTGCCGACCACGAACGGCGGGTTGGCGACGATCCGGTCGAACCGCCGGCCGGCGACCGGGTCGAACCACGAACCGGTCAGCAGTTCGACGTCGAGTTCGTTCAGCGCCGCCGTCGCCTCGGCCAGCATGATCGCGCGCGGGTTCACGTCGGTCGCGGTGACCCGCTGCGCGTACGAAGCGGCGTGCACGGCCTGAATCCCGCAGCCGGTGCCCAGATCGAGGACGGTTCCGGCCGGTGTGGTCGGCGTGGCACGCAGCAGCGACAGCGACGCATGTCCGACACCGAGCACGTGGTCGGCAGGGAGGTCGCGCCGCCGGACGTTGTCGTCGAGATCGGACAGGATCCAGCGGGTGCCCGCGCCGGTGTCGATCGGCCGCAGATCCAGTCCCGCCCGGAGCCCGTCACCGCCGCGCTCGAGCAGGCCCGCCGCCGCCGCTCGCTCGATATCGAGCGGGCGCAGCGCTGCCGCTACCTGTGCCTGCGGCAGCTCGTCGCCGAGCAGGAACAACCTGATCAGCGTCCCGATCTCGCCGGCGTCGCGGGCGGCGCGCCGCGCGGGCACCGGTTCCGATCGGCCGAGCGCGTCGTGCGCGTCGGCTCCGAGCACCTCGAGCAGCGCGTCGGGGTGATAGCCCGCACGGAGCAAGCTGGAGCGGAGGTCGGCGGCGATATCGACGAGTGCGGACACCCTCGGATTGTGCCGCACCCGGCAGTCGTCAGACTCCCGAGCGGAACGTCTGGCGGTAGCGCAGCGGCGATACGCCGACCTCGCTGCGCATATGGTGGCGAAGCGCTGCCGCACTGCCGAGACCTGCGCCGACGGCGACTCGATCGACCGGTAGATCGGTGGTTTCGAGCAGATGTCTGGCGTGCCGCAGGCGCTGCTGCTGCAACCACGTGCCCGGCGACAGACCGGTCTCCGCCTTGAAGCGGCGGCTGAACGTGCGCACGCTCATCCGTGCGTGCGCCGCAAGTGTGGCGAGGTCCAGCGGCTCGTCGAGATGTCCGAGCGCCCAGTCCCGGGTGGACGCGGTGCTCGCCACACCCGTCGGGGGCACCCCGTGCTCGATGAACTGGGACTGCCCGCCGTCGCGCCAGGGCGGCACAACCAGATGCCTGGCCACCCGGTTCGCCACCGCGCTGCCGTGGTCGAGGCGGACGACGTGCAGACACAGGTCCATACCCGCCGAAAGCCCGGCCGAGGTGAGGATGTCGCCGTCGTCGACGAACAACGCGTTCTCGTCGAGGTCGACCTGCGGATAGAGCGTGCGGAAGTGCTCGGCATAGGCCCAGTGCGTGGTCGCCGGTCTGTTGTCGAGCAGGCCCGCCGCCGCGAAGACGAACGCGCCCGTGCAGATCGACATCAGCCGAGTTCCGGGGCGGACGCGCGCCAGGGCGGCGGCCACCTGGATGGGGAGGGTGGCGTCGGTGCGTGGGCCGCGCAGCCGGGTGCCGGGCACGATGACCGTATCGGCGGATTCGAGCAGTTCGGGGCCGTATGCCGGCACCACGGCATAGCCGGCCGAGGTCGGCACCGGCGCGGTGTCGACACCACACACGGCGACGTCGTAGAGCGGATTGCCGTCCGCGTCGGTCGCGTAGCCGAATACCGCAGGCGGGATCGCCATGTCGTAGCCGATCACCGGATCGAGTGCGAGCACCGCCACCGAGTGCCGCCCAGTAGCAGCCATGGCCATATCTTTACACATATTGGCATTCAGGCCACTCGTTGCCGCGGGAAATTATCGCGACGATGGTGCGGTGACCGATGTGCTGGAGCCCGCACCCACCCGTCCGCGCTTGCATCGCGCCTGGCCGGTGGCCGGGGCGGCGTTCGTCGCGCTGCTCGGCGCAGCGGCGTTTCGCTCGGTGCCGAGCGTGCTGCTCGACCCGCTGCACGACGAGTTCGGCTGGTCACACGCGACGATCGGCGCCGCAGTGTCGATCAACATGCTGCTCTACGGCCTGATGGCGCCGTTCGCCGCCGCGATGATGGACCGATTCGGGATCCGCCGGGTCGTCTCGATCGCGCTGCTGTTCGTCGCCGCGGGCAGCGGGCTCACGGTGTTCATGACCGAGGCCTGGCAGTTGGTGCTCTGCTGGGGCCTGCTCGTCGGACTCGGGGTCGGATCGATCGCGATGCCGTTCGTCGCCACCATCACCGGACGCTGGTTCGTCGCGCGCCGCGGGTTGGTGACCGGCGTGCTCACCGCCGCGGGCGCGACCGGACAGCTGATCTTTCTGCCGCTGGTCGCGGCGTTGGCGAGCGCGCACGGGTGGCGAGTGCCCGCGCTCGTCGTCGCTGCGACCGCGCTCGCGGTCGTGCCCCTGGTCGTGTTCTTCATCCGGGACTACCCCAGCGATGTGGGATTGCGCGCCTACGGTGCGGCACCGGACAGTATGGAGGGGGTGCGCGTCGCACCGGCGCCCGGTGCCTTCCGCGCCCTGCGGGTGCTGCGCACCGCCGTCGCGACGCCGACCTTTTGGCTGCTTGCCGGCGGATTCGCGATCTGCGGTGCATCGACGAATGGCTTGGTCGGCACGCACTTCGTGACCGCGGCGCACGATCACGGCATGCCTGCCACCACCGCGGCATCCCTGCTCGCCGTGGTCGGGATCTTCGATGTGGCAGGCACCATCTTCTCCGGCTGGCTGACCGACCGGGTCGACGCGCGCCTGCTGCTGGTGGCCTACTACACGCTGCGCGGGTTGTCGCTGATGGTGCTGCCGGCTCTGTTCGCGCCGAATGCCGAGCCGAGCATGCTCGTGTTCATCGTCTTCTACGGCCTCGATTGGATCGCCACCGTCCCGCCGACAGTCGCGTTGTGCCGCGAGTGGTTCGGCACCGATGCGCCGATCGTGTTCGGCTGGGTTTTCGCGAGCCATCAGATCGGCGCGGCGCTGGCCGCCGCCGGGGCGGGCGTAATTCGGGACCTGCAGGGTAGCTACGACCTGGCCTGGTACGTCGCCGGCGGGTTGTGCGCGATCGCGGCCCTCATGTCCGCCGCGATTCGGCGACGGAGCGAGCCCGCGTCCGCTCAGCCGTCGATGGTGTGATGCACCCCGCCGATTGCGGGTGGGGGAGGCGAGCGATAGCCGTACCGGCTCGGCTCGTCCTTGCTGCGGGGCGGCCGGTCGTTGGCGATCAACACCGCGATCCAGGGCAGCGGAACCGACACGGCGATGATCAACACGGCGACGAGAGCGCTTTCGAACATGCTGTAGGCGACCGCTGCGAGAATCAGCGCGGGGATCCGGAAGGCCATGATGATCGTGTATTTGCGGACCCGGGCGCGGTGCTGTTCCTCGAACGACGGCGCGGCGCCGGTGATCAGCGCGGGGTTGCGTGAACTTCCCGCCTCCGCAGGTTCGCCGAAGCGCGAGATGTGGCCCATCCCGTCGCTGGCGTCGCCCCCGCGTGGCATGTCATCCACTCTGTCACTGCGCGCGCACGATTGCGAATCCCGGGTGACCGGTGGGACCCGGCTGCGGCATCATGGATATGTGAGCACCGAAACCAAGGTCCTGCCCGATGTCACGACCGACGAGTCGACCGACGACGACACTCCGAAGTTCTTCCACTACGTGAAGAAGAACAGGATCGCCGAGAGCGCGGTAATGGGCACCCATGTCGTTGCGTTGTGCGGCGAAGTCTTCCCGGTGACGCGCTCGGCCAAGCCCGGATCGCCGGTCTGCCCGGAGTGCAAGAAGGTCTACGAGGGCCTACGCAAGGAGTGACCGAACTGCGGTCCCGACCCGGCGGAGCCGGGGTCTACGCGTGCCGTCGGGGCGGTGCTCGGGTCCGGGTGTGCGGTCCCGTTCGATCCAGGGTCGGTCTCGTCGTCGGTGTTGGTGCGATTCTCACCGCGAACCATGTCGATGACTCGGTCGGTCGCGGTACGCAGCGGCCCGGTGGCCATCGCGATGGTCGTGCTGTCGTTCGCCTGTGCCGTTAGCCAGTCCCGCATCTGCTCGATCCGGGTGGCCCGGGCGGGCCAGAACTCCTGGACGACCGCGTTGAACTCGGCGCCGAGAATGACGGCGAAGCCGAGGAAGAACGTGAAGAGCAGAAACGCGATGGTGCTCGCGAGCGCGCCGTAACTGACGCCGGTGCTCGCGACCCAGCCGAGGTAGCGGCGGAGCACGGCGCTCGCGGCGATGAAGAATCCGGCGGCCAGCAGTGAGCCGCCGAGCAGTCGATGCCAGGGCAGCGAGGTGTGCAGCGCAAGCTTGTACAGCGTCGTCAGGCCGACGATCACTACGAGGGCGACGGCGGGGTAGTAGAAGTAGTCGACCAGCACCGACCCGACCGAGTGCCAGTCCGCCGGCATCGCCCGGGCGATCAACGTGGGTCCGAGCGCCACCACCGGCAGCACGAACACCGCGGTGACCAGGAACATGACGTAGAGGAGCAGCGCGAAGATGCGCTGCCAGACCGGGTTTCGCCAGTCCTTCTGGCCGTGCGCGAGCACGATGGAATCGACGAAAGTCGCCATCGCCGAGGAACCGGCCCACAGTGACAGGACGAAACCGACCGACACGATCCCGATCCGGCCACGTTGCAGCACGTCGGCGACGGTCGGTGCGATGAGCTGATCCACCACGCCCTCGCTGAATGCGTCGCGGCTGAACGCGATGATTTTGGCCTCGATGACGTCGAGGGTGTCGGGTCCGAACCAGCCACCGACGTAGCCGATGCTGCCGAGTAGGCCGATCAGCAGTGGTGGTAGTGACAGGGTCTGCCAGAACGCCGCGGTCGCGGACCGGCCGAAGATCGAGTCGTTCCAGGACTTCGTGGCCACCCGCCAGACGAGCCGCCAGGTCACCTGCAGCGGACCGTGGCCGCGCAGCCGCATGAACAACGGATCGTCCGTACCGGGGGCGCGCGATTCGGCCGTGCCGGCCGGACGCAGCGTCGGGTCGTCGGCGTCTGCCGGCACGCCGGACTCGGCGCGTGCTGCGCTGCCCGGGCGCTGCTCGCCGGGCTCCACCGTCGTCCCCATGATGGTTCAAGCATCCCGCACTCCGTCGTCGGACGCTCTATCGCCCGGCTCGTGTCGCGGCTCGGTCCCGTCCGCGGGTGTCGTCGATGCCCGCTAAGCTCTTCGCGGCGATCACCGGTGAAGACCAATTCCACAGCGAAGGAGTCGGGGAAGACGTGCGAAGCGACGGAGCCGGCTCGATGCGTGCCTGGCAGCGGCGTGCGCTGACCAAGTACCTGTCCACCAAGCCGCGCGATTTCCTCGCCGTCGCCACGCCGGGCGCAGGCAAGACGACCTTCGCGCTCAAGCTGGCCGGTGAACTACTCGCCGACCGTACGGTCGACCAGGTGACCGTGGTCGCACCGACCGAGCACCTCAAGCATCAGTGGGCGCAGGCGGCCGCTCGGTTCGGTATCGCGCTGGATTCTCGGTTCTCGAACTCCACCGGGCAGACCTCGTCGGACTATCACGGCGTGGTGGTCACCTACGCGCAGGTGGCGGCCCATCCGACCCGGCACCGGGTGCGCACCGAGAATCGCCGCACGCTGGTGGTCCTCGACGAGATCCACCACGCCGGTGACGCGAAGAGCTGGGGCGACGGCGTGCGCGAGGCATTCGACGACGCCGCTCGCCGCGTCGGCCTCACCGGTACCCCGTTCCGCAGCGACGACAGTCAGATCCCGTTCGTGGTCTACGAGCCGGACGAGGAGGGTCTGCCACGGTCGCGCTCGGATCATTCCTACGGTTACGCCGAGGCGCTCGCGGACGGCGTGGTGCGTCCGGTGGTGTTCCTCGCGTACTCCGGTGAGGCGCACTGGCGCGACAGTGCGGGCGAGGAGTACAGCGCTCGGCTCGGTGAACCGCTGTCCGCCGAGCACACCGCCAGGGCGTGGCGAACTGCGCTCGACCCGAATGGCGATTGGATCGCGTCGGTGCTGCGCGCGGCGGATACCCGCCTCGGTCAGCTGCGCGCCGCGGGAATGCCGGATGCCGGCGGTCTCGTCATCGCCAGCGACCAGACCAACGCCCGCGCCTATGCCGATCTGCTGACCGCGCTGACCGGTGAGCAACCCACTCTCGTGCTCTCCGACGACCCCGGTTCGTCCGGCCGGATCAGTGACTTCGCGTCGAGCACGCAACCGTGGATGGTCGCGGTGCGGATGGTGTCCGAGGGCGTCGACGTGCCGAGGCTCGCGGTCGGCGTGTACGCCACGAGTGCCTCGACTCCGCTGTACTTCGCGCAGGCCGTCGGCCGGTTTGTCCGGTCCCGGCGCCCTGGGGAGACCGCGAGCGTGTTCCTGCCCTCGGTGCCGGTCCTGCTGGATCTGGCGAGCCAGATGGAGGCGCAACGCGACCACGTGATCGGCAAGCCACACCGGCCCAAGGAGGGTTTCGACGACGAGCTGCTCGTCGAGGCGAACAAGCAGCAGGATGAGCCGGGCGAGGACGAAAAGCTCTTCACGTCGATCGGCGCGGATGCCGAGCTCGATCAGGTGATCTACGACGGTTCGTCATTCGGCACGGCGACCTTCTCCGGCTCCGACGAGGAAGCCGATTATCTCGGGCTCCCCGGCCTGCTCGACGCCGAGCAGATGCGTGCGCTGTTGCGCGAGCGCCAGTCACGCCAGGTGTCGGCTCGTACCGCCGGCGGGGAGATCGCAACACAGACTCCGCCGACCCCCGCAGAGCGCCCGGCGCCGGATGCGGCAGCGCGGCTCGGCGCGCTGCGCCGCGAACTCAATGGTCTGGTCGCCATGCATCACCACCGCACCGGGAAACCGCACGGCGTCATCCACGGCGAGCTGCGCAGGCAGTGTGGCGGGCCGCCGACCGCGATCGCCTCGGCCGACCAGCTGACCGAACGAATCGCGGCGCTGCGGCGCTGGTGATCGGGGCGGCGCGGGTGGATACGAACGCAGCGGGCGACCCGAAGGTCACCCGCTGCGTCGGCGAAGGTGTCGGACGGACTGAGATGTCAGTTCGTCGGTATGGCGTCAGTCGGTCGGCGCGGCTTCCGCGTCGACCGTCGCGTCGAGTTCCCGAAGGCGCTCGGCGTGCTTGTTCGCGTGGTGCTGGCAGAACAACAATTCCCCACCCGAGGAGAGCACAGCTCGAACCTTTGCTGCGGCGCCGCACCGATCACAGCGGTCGGCCGCGGTCAACGGGGTGCTGATCAGAGTTCCTGGCATGACTCCTCCGTCCTGGCCATCGATGCCGTGGCACCGAGCCTGGTACTCGTTCCGCCGCATGTTTGCTCGCTGCGGTTCGTTCACTTTGTCAGACGTTTGGGGATCGCGCGTTGTTCCCACACGCGGTTGATTGTGTTGTCACTTACACGAAACAAGGTAGTTTCACCCTTCGCAGGACCACCCCGGACACACCGGGCGCAGTTGGAACCGGCAGCAGTGAGGTGAGAGTCCCCATGACGCGGCGCACGCAAACCCTGCTGCACATCTGCACTCTCGAAGAGTGGTTGCAGGCTCGCCGCGCCGGTGAGCACCGTCCGAAATCACTTGAAACACAGGGATTCGTGCACCTGTCGGCGCCCGACCAAGTGCACCTGCCTGCCAACCGGCTGTTCGCCGGACGCACCGATCTGGTGCTGCTGCGACTCGATCCGGTCCGGCTCGGATCGCCCGTCCACTGGGAGCCGGGTGTGCCGTCGGACCCCGAATCGATGCGCTTTCCGCACCTCTACGGCCCGCTGCCCGCCGCTGCTGTGATAGCTGTCACATCCTATGAGCCGGACGCCGACGGGACGTTTGCACCGGTCGCGTCCTGAGCCTCGGGTTGGCCGCATTTGTCCGGTTGCGGGGGATAGGCTCGGATCGTGAATGTGGAAGTGACTCCGCTACCCGGCATCGGGGTGCGCAAGGACTTCGAAATCGGGTCCGGCCGCCGGATCGGCGTGGTGTCGCGGCGCGACGGAACACTCGACCTGATCGTCTCCAAGGCCGACGACCCGGACGCCATCGCTGCGCAGGTACCGCTGTCCAACGAGGAAGCCGCCGTGCTCGGCAACCTCCTCGGCACTCCACAGCTCGTCGCGCAGCTGCAGGAGGAGCACCGCGACCTGCCGGGCATCAATACGCGACAGATGCCGATCGGTGAGGGTTCGGCCTACGACGGTCGCACCCTCGGTGAAACCGGGATGCGGACCCGCACGAAGGTCTCGATCGTCGCCGTGATGCGGGCCGGCCAGCTGCAGCCGTCGCCCGGGCCGGACTTCACCTTCACCGGTGGGGACGTGCTCGTGGTCGTCGGTACGTCCGAAGGGCTCGACGGCGCGGCCAAGATTCTTACGCACGGATGAGCGGGGCCGCCGAGCGCCCGCGCGCCGACCCGGACAACCCCCGAGATGGATGAAACCGCGACCGCGCTCGTCGAGCTCGGCGCGGTTATCTTCGCCCTCGGAGTCCTCGGTCGTCTCGCGAACCGCGTCGGCATGTCGCCGATCCCGCTTTACCTGCTCGGTGGTCTAGCCTTCGGTCAGGGCGGGCTCTTCCCGCTCGGCGAAACTTCGGAGTTCAGTCACCTCGCCAGCGAACTCGGTGTGGTGTTGCTATTGCTGCTACTCGGACTCGAATACACCGCGTCGGAATTGGTGACGGGTCTGCGTCGGTCGTGGATGGCCGGTGTCGTCGACATCGTGCTCAACGCGACACCGGGCGTGGTCATGGCGTACGTGCTCGGCTGGGGCAGCGTTGGCGCGCTCGCGCTCGGTGGTGTCACCTACATCTCGTCGTCGGGCATCGTGGCCAAGGTGCTGACCGACCTCGGTCGGCTCGGTAACCGCGAGACCCCGGTGGTGCTGTCGATCCTGGTGTTCGAGGACCTGACGATGGCGGTCTACCTTCCGGTGTTGACCGGCGTTCTCGGTGGGGTCGGTCTGATCGGCGGCCTGCAGACCGTCGGGATAGCGCTCCTCACGATCACCGTTGTCCTCGTCGTCGCGTTGCGCTACGGGCGGCAAGTGTCGGCGATCGTGCACAGCGAGCACCGCGAAGTTTTCCTGCTGCAGTTGCTCGGCGCCGCCCTGCTGGTCGCCGGGGTGGCCTCCGCCCTGCAGGTGTCCGCCGCGGTCGGCGCGTTCATGCTCGGCATCGCCATTTCCGGCTCGACGGCACGCAGTGCGGCCAAGCTGCTCGAACCGTTGCGGGATCTGTTCGCGGCGATGTTCTTCGTGGTGTTCGGTTTCAACACCGACCCGACCCTGATCCCGCCCGTACTCGGTGCGGCCGTCGTGCTTGCGGTAATCACCACCGCCACCAAGGTGGCCACCGGCTGGTGGGCGGCGAGTCGTCAGGGCGTACGCAAGCTCGGCCGTGCGCGCGCCGGTGCGGCGTTGGTCGCGCGCGGGGAGTTCTCCATCGTCATTGCCGGCTTGGCGGTCGTCGCCGGTGCCGTCGACGATCAACTGGCTGCACTGGCCACCGCCTACGTGCTGTTGATGGCGATCATCGGGCCGGTCGCGGCGCGGGTGGTCGAGCCGACGGTGAACCTGGTGACCCGTGTGCGCAATGCCGGACGGGACCGCTTCCCGGACACGATGGCCTGAGCGGTCCACCTACGAAATGGGAAAGGGCGGACGCCGATCGCGCCCGCCCGTTCCGACGTTGTTGCTAGTCCAGGTAGTCGCGCAGAACCTGCGAGCGGCTCGGGTGGCGCAGCTTGGACATCGTCTTCGACTCGATCTGGCGGATGCGCTCGCGCGTCACGCCGTACACCTGACCGATCTCGTCGAGCGTGCGTGGCTGGCCGTCGGTGAGGCCGAACCGCAGCCGCACGACGCCGGCTTCGCGTTCGGACAGCGTCTCGAGCACCGACTGCAGCTGATCTTGCAGCAGCGTGAACGACACCGCGTCCACCGCGACCACGGCCTCACTGTCCTCGATGAAGTCGCCGAGCTGGCTGTCGCCCTCGTCGCCGATCGTCTGGTCCAGGGAGATCGGCTCACGCGCGTACTGCTGGATCTCCAGCACCTTCTCCGGCGTGATGTCCATTTCCTTGGCGAGCTCCTCCGGGGTGGGCTCGCGGCCCAGGTCCTGGAGCAGTTCGCGCTGGATGCGGCCGAGCTTGTTGATCACCTCGACCATGTGCACGGGGATGCGGATGGTGCGGGCCTGGTCGGCCATCGCGCGGGTGATCGCCTGACGGATCCACCAGGTCGCGTACGTGGAGAACTTGTAGCCCTTGGTGTAGTCGAACTTCTCGACTGCGCGGATCAGACCGAGGTTGCCCTCCTGGATCAGGTCCAGGAATGCCATGCCGCGACCGGTGTAGCGCTTGGCCAACGACACGACGAGTCGCAGGTTGGCTTCGAGCAGGTGGTTCTTGGCGCGGTTTCCGTCGCGGCAGATCCAGGCCATGTCGCGGCGTTCGGTGGGGGTGTACTTCTCGCCCTTCGCAGCCTTCTGCTCCATGAGGAAGGTGGCGTAGAGCCCCGCCTCGATGCGCTTGGCGAGTTCGACCTCCTCCTCGGCGTTGAGCAGTGCGACCTTGCCGATCTGCTTCAGGTAGGCGCGAACCGAATCCGCGGACGCGGTGAGTTCGGCGTCCTTGCGCGCTTGGCGCAACGCCTCGGACTCCTCCTCGTCCCAGACGAAATCACCGGACGCCTTGTCGGCCGCGGTCGGCTCGTCGGCCGTCTCCTCTTCGGCCTCGGCGACCACGACCTCGGCTTCGCCGGTCGCGAGGGCGCCCTCGGGAACGTCGAGGTCACCGATGTCGGCGACTTCCTCGGTCTCGGGCTCGTCGCCCGTGCCCGCGGCCTTCGTCGCAGTCTTCTTCGCAGCCGTCTTCTTGGCCGCGGTTTTCTTGGCCGGCGCCTTGCGGGCGGTGGTCTTCTTGGCGGCAGCCTTCTTGGCGGGCGCCTTCTTGGCAGGCGCCGCTACTGCAGCGGCTGAGGACTCTGCCGGAGCGTCGGTACCATCCGATTCGACGGGCGAATCGGCGGTCTGACGGGTATTCGTGGCTACCACGTACGCCCTTTCGTGACGAGGTCGTGCAGCGTCACGCCAGAGTGCTTTCCGGCGGAGCGGTCTGTCGGGTTGAACCGGCTATCAGCCGGCCGACAACCATTGTAACGATCAAAATCGATCGCTACGAAAGCGCGGCGGCTGCGGTCGCTGTTGCGCCCTCCGCAGCCATCGCTGCGCCCACGATCCCAGCGGTGTTCAACAGCTTCGCGGGAACGATCGGAGTCCGCAGGTCGAGGTGCGGGATCCACTTCTCGCCCTTGCGGCTGATGCCCCCGCCGGCGATGAACAAATCCGGCCAGAACAGCTCTTCGTATCGCCGCAACACGCGAGTGACACGCTCGGCCCAGCTCTCGTAGGACAGGCCCTTGCGATCCTTCACCGAGGAGGCCGCCCGGTGCTCGGCCTCCTTGCCGTCGACCTCCATGTGCCCGAGCTCGGTATTGGGCAACAACATCCCGTGGTTCAACACCGCGGAGCCGATGCCGGTGCCGAAGGTCAGCAACATCACCACGCCCGCCACGTCCCGGCCGGCGCCGTAGGCGTCTTCGGCGAGTCCCGCGGCGTCGGCGTCGTTGAGGACGGTGACCGATCGGCCACCGAAGGCATTCGAGAACAGCTCGACGGCGTCGGTGCCGATCCACGAGTGGTCGATGTTGGCCGCCGTGTGCACTTTCCCTGCCTTGACCACGGACGGCAGTGTGAGACCGACAGCGCCTTGCCAGCCCGCCTCCTCGACGATCTTGGCCGCCGTTTCGGCGATGGCGTCGGGTGTCGAAGGTTGCGGGGTCAGAATCTTGATCCGTTCGCCGATCAGCTCGCCGGTCCGCAGATCCACCACGCCGCCCTTGACGCCGCTGCCGCCGACATCGATACCGAACCCGCGTTGGCCTTCCTTCGGCATTGCTCTCTCCTGAGTCTGAATCGGATGCGGGAACCGGACACTGCCACTCTCGCGTCACACACTAGTGCGTCCCAAGCGATTTCTATGGTCCGATTGGCGGGTGCGCCCCACCACCGACACCGCCCCGTCGCAGACAACCGATCCATACGTCCTGCGGGCGGTGGCCGTCCAGGTCGCGACCGAAGCCGCCGACCACATTCGCCGGCGGCGGCCGCAGGTTTTCGGCCCCTCCGAGTCGGCGGGCGCGGTGGCCGGACCCGCAGCAGTACAAGCGAAAAGCACCGCGACCGACCCGGTGACGGTCGTTGATACCGAGGCGGAGCAGTTGATCCGGCGGCGACTCGAGCAGTTGCGCCCGGGCGACGCCGTGCTCGGGGAGGAAGAGGGCGGTTCGGCGTCGGTCGACGGTGTGCTGTGGGTCGTCGACCCGATCGACGGCACCGTGAACTTCCTCTACGGAATTCCCGCCTACTCGGTGTCAGTCGCTGCACAGATCGACGGCCGCTCCGTCGCGGGAGCGGTGATCGACGTGGCGGCAGGCGTGCTCTACAGCGCGGCGCGTGGCCACGGCGCCACCCGGACCGACGCTGCCGGCGTCGACGTCGCGCTGCGGTGCAGGCCGGTGGACACCGTCGGCATGGCGTTGGTGGCGACCGGATTCGGCTATGCCGCCGGACGGCGTGCGGTACAGGGCGATCTCGTCGCGCAATTGTTGCCGCGGGTTCGTGACATTCGCCGAATCGGGTCGGCGGCGCTGGATCTGTGCATGGTGGCCACCGGACTGGTCGACGCGCATTACGAGCACGGTCTCAATGCCTGGGACTGGGCTGCGGGCGCGCTGATCGCCGCGGAGGCAGGAGCGCGCATCGTGGTCCCCGACCCGACGTCGCCGGGCGCGGTGGGCGAGATCGTCGTGGCATGCGCGCCGGGTATCGCCGACGAGTTCCTCATGATTCTCGGCGAGGTGGGGGCGCTGAACGCGATCCCGGCGCACCGATAGCCCGGGACGGTTCAGCAGCGGGCCGTGCGAGCCGCCTCGAGCAGGTCGATGTCGAGTGGCGCCGAACTCATCCCCCCGGGAGCTTCGCGCAGGGTGCGCAGCACCTCTTCGGCGTCGTTGTTCGGCGAGATGTCGCTGAAGTAGTTGCCGAGCGCCAGGTCCACCGAATCGTCGGGGCGGGCGTCCTCGATCAATTCGGCACACGGCGCGATCAGTTGAACCGACGCGGCCGCCGCAGCTCCGTTCGGCCCGAATCGGATCTGTGCCGAGCACTCCATGTTCTGGTCCAGGTAGATCGGATCGTTGCCGACCTGGACGTCGGGCGCGCTGGCGAAGCCGTAATCGGACAGCTGAGCCGCGATATGTGCGGCCTGGCCGCGCTGACCGTTGGCGTTGTACACCCGGACCTTCGTCGCCGACAGCGCCGCGGGTTCGACGTCTGCGAGGCGACCGACGCCGACGCGGGAGCCGAGCGGGGCGGTCGGGGCCGCGCCGGGCTCGAGCGAAGCGGGAACCGCCGGACTGTTGCAGCTCATTGCGGTGGTGCTCGCCGCTGTGCTGTTGAACACACCGATCCAGACGATTCCGCACACCATGGCGAGCACGCTGACCATGATCAGCCAGGGTATGGGGCGGCGTCGCTCGAACCGCCTGCCCCTCGGATCCGTGGCCGTACCCTCGGTGATCAGTGAAACCACGTCTAGCGCCCTTCCCTCCACCGTGCCGCGTCGTCGCTCACTGTAATCGTGCCGCGCCCCCGAAACCGGCAGGTGCGGCGGGTGTGGGAGGTCGCACAACGTCTCGATTGGCTCATGACTTGGTGACGATTTGGTGGACAGTTCCGGCGCGGCGCGGCGTCAACTACCGCTTGTGCTGCACCTTCCGCTACAGTCTGCCCGCTCAGGGACGCAGATCCGCTGCTTAGTGATCGACTAGTTCGGGGAACAAACACGCAAGGGCCGGCGTTGGTCGGTTCCTGGTCGTGGGCATTTTGCACGGGTCCCGGACGTTGTTCGGACACAGTAGTTGCGCACCACCGGCGGTCCGGCCGAACCCTACGTTCGACACAGCCGGACCGGGATCGACGAAAGGCAGAGGGGAAGACGGTATGGCAACCGACTATGACGCACCACGGCGAAGCGAAGCCGACGAGGTGTCCGAGGATTCACTGGAGGAACTGAAGGCCCGCAGGAACGAGGCACAGTCGGCGGTAGTCGACGTCGACGAATCGGATACGGCCGAATCGTTCGAGCTTCCGGGCGCGGATCTATCCGGCGAGGAGCTCTCGGTCCGGGTGATTCCGAAGCAGGCCGACGAGTTCACCTGTTCGAGCTGCTTCCTGGTGCACCACCGCAGCAGGCTCGCGAGTTCGGCGAATGGTCAGCTCGTCTGCATGGACTGCGCGGCCTGATCGGATCGGCATTCGGCTCCGGGCCGGCGTCGATCCGGGAAGGACCGATCCGTGATCAGTGGGCTGCGCCGGCGTCGTTCAGCGCCGCGAGCAGCCGATCCGGGCGTCGTGTACTCACCAGCCAATACGGCGTTGGATCGTCCGGATCATCGAGAACCACCAGAATCATCTGCCGAATCCACGCGCGGTGTTGCACGTACGCGGCCGGGTCGAGCTGCCTGCCGAGTGCCGCGCTCTTGGCGCTCCCGGGCACCCCGGCCGCGCGGGCGATCACATCCACCGGAAGGTGCGCGCGCCCGACCATCAGCTCGGCGACCGCGTCGCGGGGGATAACAACCTCCACCCGCAACCGGCTCAACCACATCAGGACCCAGATCGGCACCGGCGCCAGCAGCAGATACGGCAGCCAACCCGGTACTGCGCGCACGCCCATGTCGATTTCCGCGGCGAGCAATGCTGTGATGCCGAACGCAATTGGCCACCACCACAGCGGTACCCACAGACGCTCGGAATAGCGGACTGCGCCGGTGCCGTCAGCGTCAACCGGCGTCGGACTCGATCGTTCTGGCACGGACCAAGCCTAGAGAAGGGGCAGCTGCGCGTAATGTCGGACCTCGTGATGGGACTCGAACCGGTACCTCTGCTCCGCCTCGATCCCGGCATCGAGATCCCCCGGCGGGCACATCCCGGTGATGCCGGCGTGGACTTGTGCACGACCGAGGACGTGATTATCGAGCCCGGCGAGCGCGTGCTGGTCGGCACCGGAATCGCCATCGCACTGCCGGTGGGGACGGTCGGTTTGATCCATCCCCGCTCCGGCCTTGCCGCAAAGTGCGGCCTCTCGGTGGTAAACACGCCAGGCACCGTCGACGCGGGCTACCGCGGCGAGATCAAGGTGTGCCTGATCAACCACGATCCGCGAGCATCGATCGAGTTGCGTCGTGGCGACCGTGTCGCGCAGCTGCTCGTCCAGCGGGTGGAACTGGTCGACTTCGTCGAGGTGACCTCGCTCGACGAGACCGCTCGTGGAGCAGGCGGATACGGCTCCAGCGGTGGCCACGGCAGCCTGCTCGCCGAGGCCGCGGCCGGCGTCGAGCCGCAAATCGAGAAAGAGGCGTAGCGATGTTCGGACGACGCAAGAAGGGTTCCGCTCGGGACGGAGCGGAGGACGAGGCGAGCGACTCCCCCTCCGACATCGCCGAACCCGCCGAGCGCGAGGACGACGATCAGGACCCGCCCGCTCCGGAGGGCATCGGTCCGTACGACATCGAGGATGTGGACGACGAGCTCGCCGCGGTACTCGAGCAGCGTCTCGATCTCGGGTCCGTGGTGGTTCCGGTGCCCGAGGGCGCCCAGCTGCAGGTGGAGATGGGACCGGACGGCACCCCGCAGGGAGTGCATCTGACCACTTCGCACGGCCGGATCACGGTCGCCGCGTACGCCGCCCCGAAGTCGCGTGGCCAATGGCGCGAAGTGGTCGGCGAGATCGCCGATTCGATGCGCGAACAGAACCTTTCCGTGTCGATCGAGACCGGGGAATGGGGTCGCGAACTCGTCGTGCCCACCCAGGCTGCCGATCTGCGTTTCGTCGGTGTCGATGGACCGCGCTGGATGGTCCGACTCGTCGCCGCTGCGCCGCCCGGAGCGGGTGTCCCGTCGGACGGACCGCTGGCCGCAGCGTCGCGCGCCGTGCTGCGCGAGACGGTGGTGCGCCGCGGCACCGACCCGCTGCCGGTGCGAGCGCCGCTGCCCGTGGTACTGCCCACCCAGCTCGCCGAACAACTCGCGGCCGCCTACAACCAGCAGGTCGCGGCGCAGCAAGCCACGCAGGGACAGCCCGGCCAACAGCCTGCCCCGTCCCCGCAAGTGCCTGCCGAAGCGCCCGCCTCGCAGGCGGATTCGCCACAGCCGCCGCCGGTGGCCTCGGCCAACGCCCTTGCAGGCCAATCGGCGGACACCCCGGCAGGGGAATCGGCCCCCGGCTCGGGGCAACCCAAGTCGAAGCGCCGGCGCGGATCTGCGATGCAACAGATCGGGCGAAATCCCGGTGAATCGAACCGCTGATCCCGCCGCAGTCAGTCCGAAGGGCCGAGGTGTGACCAGCCGAGTTCGGTGAGCGCGGCAATTCCGGCCCGGCCGAGGGTGGCGGGATCGGCGCCGACCTCGTCGAGCGTGACCTTGGCGAGAGCCGCATTCGGGAGCAGCGCCGCCCACTGCCAGGCGACCTCGAAGGGATGCACCGCATCGTCCACTACGCCGACCACGCCGACCGGTGTGTCGATACGGGCCAGTTGGGGTGCGTCGGGTGCCGTGTAATCGGCGGCCTCGTCGAGTGCCCGAGCAAGGTGCGGCCAGTGCTGCGCCCAGGACCGGGCGAGTGCTTCGGCGAGCCAGGGTGGGCTGCTTGCGCGCATCTGCTCGGTGACCGCGTCCAGTCCGTCGGCGCGTAACCGCTGCGCGGTGAAGCGCGCGCTGTGCGCGGCGGGCGCGGTGTCCGGCGCCCCGGTCCAGGCGGGCATGGTGGCGAGAACGGCGGCCGCCGCAGCCGGTCGGCGCGCGGCCCATTCGAGGGCGACGGCTGCACCGATCGAGATCCCGGCGGCGACGATTGCGCCGTGCCGATCGGCCGCGTCGTCGAGCGCGGCGAGGTAACTGCCCACCACCTGCAGTGGGTCCGGCTCGACCGCGATCGTTGTGATATCCAGCACAGCGAAAGCGGGCTCGAACGCGCGCAGGACGAAATCGGCGTCGGAGCCGCTACCAGGCAAAACAACGGCCACGGTAGGCCCGCTCGAGGACTGCATGCAGCGATTGTGCCCGCCGTGGGATGCGCCGCAATACCCGAGTGGTCACCCGTCCTAGATCGGTCTACAGTGGCGAACGAAGCTTCCTATACACGTGGCACCGCCGACGCGCCACAGATTTCCAGGAGTCGCGATGTCCACCGCAGCCACAGGATATTTCCGGCGGCTCACCCGCAGGCTCACCGAGGATCTGGCCGAGCGCGACGCGGAGGAGATGGCCGAGACCGCTGGGGCGTCCGGCGCACAGCACGCGTGCGACTGTAGCCGCGGCGACGAGGTGACCATGCTTGGTCGGCTTCGCAGTGTCGATGCATGTTCGAAGTCCGCCGGGGCAAGCATGCAGGCGGAGTTCTTCGACGGCACCGACACGGTCACGCTGGTGTGGATCGGTCGTCGCCGTATCCCGGGTATCGAGCCCGGGCGCAAACTGATGGTCCGTGGTCGCGTCGGCGAACGCGACGGCGCCAAGGTGATTTTCAACCCGTACTACGAACTGCAGGGCAACGCCTGAGTTCGATTGGCTTCGCAGGCTCCACCACGGCGCGCTTCGCGTGCCTATCGTTCGCTGTGGCACGCTCGTGAGGTGACCGACAGGCAGCCGGCGGACGAATCCGATCCGGAACGACCCCAGACCCTCCTCGAGCAGCTCGGCGGGGTCAGCGGCCTGATCTATTCGACCGTTCCGGTTCTCGTCTTCGTTCCGATCAATGCGATCTTCGGCCTGACCGCCGCGATCTGGGCGGCGCTCGGCTCCGCCGGAATCATTCTCGTGCTGCGCTTGGTGCGCCACGAACCGATCCAACCGGCGATATCCGGTTTTCTCGGCGTCGGAGTGTGTGCGTTCATCGCCCATCGCACCGGAGATGCCAAGGGCTACTTCCTTTTCGGGATCTACACGAGCCTCGCCTATTGTGCGGTATTCCTGGTGTCCATCGTGGTCAGGTGGCCCCTCGTCGGCGTCGCGTGGGGCATGTTGAACGGACTCGGCACCGCGTGGCGGCGCAACCGGAGTGCGGTGCGCGCCTACGACATCGCCACCGCAGGCTGGGCGCTGGTGTTCGGTGCGCGGTACCTCGTGCAGTCGTGGCTCTACGACAGTGACCACACCGGTTTCCTGGCGTTCTCCCGGATTGCGATGGGCTGGCCGTTGGCGGCGCTCGCCGTCCTGCTGACGATCTGGGCGGCACGGCGAAGTGACCGGATGCTTGCCGAGGAGGAGGCGTTGGCCGTGACCGCGGCCCTGGGCCCAGACTCGGTGGGCCCAGACTCGCTGGACCCGGACTCGGTGGGCCCCGACTCCGTCGGTCCCGGCACGGTGCAACCGGCCGACGAGTCGCCGAAGCCCGATCGCAAGCAGCACTGACCTTTTCGCTCACCCCAACGCGCGTGCGGGGGTGGGGTCGAACCATCCCTGGGGTTCCTAGTAGCCGGCCGCGGTTCGCCGGACGATCGAATGGACTCGATCGAATCCAGGAAGGACCGCACCGATGGCTGATCCCGAGATGGTCAAGGCACTCGACGATCTCGTCGTTCGAGCCGTAGCCGGCGACGAGGAGGCGGTCACGCAGATCGTTCGCCTCGTGCACCCGCTGATGGTGCGCCACTGCGCGTCGCGACTGCGCAACCGCGACGATCTGCATGTCACCGCCGACGACGTCGCGCAGGAAATCTGTATGGCCGCCGTGGCGGCGATTCCGCGCTACCAGGACCGGGGCCGGTCGTTCCTCGCGTTCGTCTACGGCATCGCGGCGAACAAGATTGCCGATGCGCGCAGGCGCAGCCGGATCCATCCGCTCTGCATCGTCGATGACGTGCCCGAGCGTGAATCCGTCGAGCCGGGCCCCGAAGAGCTGGCGTTGCATTCGGAGCGCAGTCTCGCCACCGGCGAACTGATGAAGGTGCTCGCGCCCAACCATCGGGAAGTGCTCATGATGCGGATCGTGCTCGGCTGGTCCGCTGCCGAGACCGCCGAGGCGATCGGCACCAGCGCCGGGGTCGTGCGCGTGATGCAACATCGGGCCCTGAACCGGCTGCGCGCCGAGCTCGGCCGTAAACCCGTTGTACGCGAACTCGTCTGCGCCTGAGTCGGCGTCAGTTCGTCATCAGGCCGAAGATCTCGCGCAGTTCGTCCTCCACCTCGACCGACGCGACGAACAGCAGTTCGTCCCCGCCCTCGATCGGGTCGTCCGGCTGCGGGACGATGACCCGTCCGCCGCGCAGGATCGTCACCAGCGCGGCGTCACGGGGAAGCTTCACCTTGCGCACCGGCTTGCCCGCCAGGGCGGTGTCGTCGGGCAGGGTGATTTCCACCAGGTTCGCCTGGCCCTTCCGCAGCGTCATCAGCTGTACGACGTCGCCCACCGTCACGGCCTCCTCGACCAACGAGGCGAGAATTCGCGGCGTGGACACCGCGACATCGACACCCCACGACTCGTCGAAGAGCCATTCGTTGCGCGGATCGTTCACCCGCGCCACCACGCGCCGGACGCCGAACTCGGTCTTGCCGAGCAGGCTGAGCACCAGATTCGCCTTGTCGTCGCCGGTTGCGGCAATGACGACCTCGTAGGTTTCCAGGCGCGCGGTCTCGAGCAGGCTGAGCTCGCAGGCGTCGCCGTGCACCCAGATGGCCTGGGGAACCGCGGCGACATCGACGTGGCCGAGTTGGCGCTCGATCAACATCACCTCGTGGTCGTTGCGCAGCAGCTCGCGGGCGATCGATCGGCCGACCGCGCCGGCTCCGGCGATTGCGACTCTCATCTACTCACCTAGCTCTCGATCGGTGGGTTGCCGACCACGGCGGCGGCTTCGCCGATCGTGCCCGAGAGAGCAGCGACGTAGACCGTGTCGCCGTCCTGGATGACCGTCTTGTGTTCGGGGAGCAGTCCCTCTCCGTAGCGCAGCAGGAACGCCACCCGCACCCCGGTGGCAGACTCGAGCTCGGCGACGGTGTGGCCGAACCAATCCTCGTGGACGGTGAGTTGAGCGATCGCGACCGCCCCCGAGGGATCGCGCCACCGCGTCGCATCGGTTTCCTGAATCAGCGCCTGCATGAACCGGTCCGTGGTCCACGGCACCGTCGCCACAGTCGGAATGCCGAGCCGCTCGTAGACCGCGGCGCGCTTGGCGTCGTAGATCCGGGCGACGACGCGTTCCACCCCGAAATTCTCCCGGGCCAGGCGCGCAGAAATGATGTTGGAGTTGTCGCCCGAGGACACCGCGGCGAAGGCGTCGGCCTGTTCGATACCCGCCCGCATCAGCACATCGCGGTCGAAGCCCATCCCGACCACCTTGCGGCCATCGAAGGACGCGGCGAGACGCTGGAACGCGCTCTCGTCGCGGTCGATGATCGCCACGTCGTGCCCGATCCGGGTGAGTGCGGCGGCGAGCGCAGAGCCCACGCGGCCACATCCCATGACCACCACGTACAACCTGCTACCCCGATCGTCGATGGATGCTGCCCGGCAAGTTCACCACGCGACGCAACGGTAGCGCTCCGGATCGGTGCGCCGTCGAGACGGTGGGTGAAATCTTCCTTCGACACGGCTGATGCTCCGCGCCAGAGGGCAGCGGCATACGCTTTGGCGGTGTCCAAGGTAACCACCGCGACCAAGCGGTTGCTGCTGGGCCGGCCCTTCCGCAGCGATACGTTGGGCCACACCCTGCTGCCGAAGCGGATCGCCCTGCCCGTGTTCGCATCCGACGCCATGTCGTCGGTCGCGTACGCGCCGGAGGAGATCTTTCTGGTTTTGTCCGTCGCCGGGTTGTCGGCGTACATGTACACCCCGTGGATCGGTCTCGCGGTGTGCTTCGTGATGGCAGTCGTCGTGGCGAGCTACCGGCAGAACGTCCACGCCTACCCGTCCGGCGGTGGCGACTACGAGGTCGCGACGACGAATCTCGGACCGAAGGCCGGTCTCACTGTCGGCAGCGCGTTGCTCGTCGACTACGTGCTGACCGTGGCGGTCTCGATCTCGTCGGCCGCGTCCAATATCGGCTCGGCCATCCCCTTTGTTGCGCACCACAAGGTGCTGTTTGCGGTCGCGGCGATCGTGCTGCTGAGCGCGATAAACTTGCGGGGTATCCGGGAGTCGGGGGCGGCGTTCGCGATCCCCACCTACGCCTTCATCTTCGGCACGTTGGGGATGCTGGTCTGGGGCCTGTTCGACGTGTTCGTCCTCGGGTCCGACGTCCAGGCCGAATCGGCCGGTCTCGATCTGCAGGCGGAGCAGGATCATCTGTACGGACTGGCGTTCGTGTTCCTCATCGCCCGCGCGTTCTCCTCCGGCTGTGCGGCGCTCACCGGCGTCGAGGCAATCAGCAACGGTGTACCGGCATTCCGCAAACCGAAGTCGCGCAACGCCGCGACGACGCTGCTGCTGCTCGGCGGGATCGCGATCGTGCTCCTGATGGGGATCATCGTGCTGGCCAAGAAGATCGGGGTGGTCATCGCGGAGGATCCCGAGACACAGTTGGTCAACGCGCCGGAGGGTTACCACCAGAAGACGCTGATCGCGCAGATCGCCGAGGCCGTCTTCTCCGGCTTCCCGCCCGCCTTTTACTTCATCACCATTGTCACCGCACTGATCCTCATCCTGGCGGCCAATACCGCGTACAACGGCTTTCCGGTGCTCGGCTCGGTGCTCGCGCAGGACCGCTATCTGCCGCGCCAACTGCACACCCGCGGCGACCGACTGGCATTCAGCAACGGCATTCTGTTCCTGTCCGGTGCCGCCATCGCCTTCGTGGTGTTTTTCGGCGCCGAGGTGACCAAGCTGATCCAGCTCTACATCGTCGGCGTGTTCGTGTCGTTCGTGCTCAGCCAGACCGGCATGATCCGGCACTGGACACGGCATCTGAAGACCGAGACCGACCCCGAGGCGCGGGCGCATATGAAGCGTTCGCGCGTGATCAACGCCGTCGGGCTGGTGATGTGCGCGACCGTACTGATCATTGTGCTGATCACGAAGTTCCTTGCCGGGGCGTGGATCGCGATCGTCACGATGGCGGTGATTTTCGGAATCATGACGTTGATCCGCAGGCATTACGATGCGGTCAGTCGGGAACTCGAGGAACAGGAGTGGGAAGGTGTGCTGCCCAGCCGCACCCACTCGATCGTGCTGGTGTCGAAGCTGCACATGCCCACCAAACGGGCACTGGCCTACGCGCGCGCGACCCGCCCGGACACGCTGGAGGCGATCACCGTCAACGTCGACGAGCCCGACACGCGAGCGCTGGTGCGCGAGTGGGAGCGCAGTGACGTCATGGTGCCGTTGAAGGTGATCGAGTCGCCCTACCGCGAGATCACCAAGCCGGTGCTCGATTACGTAAAGCGGTTGCGCCGCGACGCGCCGCGCGACGTCATCACCGTGTTCATTCCCGAGTATGTGGTGGGGCACTGGTGGGAACAGGTGCTGCACAACCAGAGTGCGCTGCGACTCAAAGGGCGGCTGCTGTTCGAGCCCGGCGTGATGGTGACGAGCGTGCCGTGGCAGCTGAACTCCTCCGAGCATGCAAAACGAGCCCACTGGGACAGCACCGCACCGGGGTCGATCCGGCGCGGTTACACCGAAGAGTCCGACCGGAAATGAGCTGGCTCGGCGACGTTTTCGAAGTCCGGCTCGGCAAGCCGGGGCACGGTGGTTTCTGCGTTGGGCGGCACGAGGGCCGGGTGGTTTTCGTCCGGCACGGGCTGCCGGGCGAACTCGTTGCGGCAACGGTGACCGAGGACCGGGGCGGCTCGTTCTGCCGAGCCGATGCGACGGACATCGTCGAGGCTTCGGCCGACCGGATTCCCGCGCTGTGCCCGGTGTCCGGGCCCGGCGGTGCCGGGTGCTGCGACTTTTCGCATGCGACGCTGCCGGCGCAGCGGGCCATCAAGGCGAGCGTCCTCGCCGAACAGTTGCAGCGCGTCGCGCGGATCGAGCGCACCGTGCAGGTGGAGGAACTGCCCGAAACGGGGAAGGGGTCGGGCTGGCGCACCCGGGTGCGGCTCGCCGTGGACAGCGACGGCCGGGCCGGCGTACACCGCTATCGCAGCACCGACGTGATCGCCGATTTACGTTGCCCGCAGCCGGTTCCCGGCGCGCTGGCAGACCTCACCGACGCGCAGTGGGAGCCCGGCGCCGAACTACAGATCGCCGTCGACGGTTCCGGTGCCCGGCATGTCGTCGCGCTCGCCCCGGTTCCGGTGTCGCGGACCGGGCGGGCGAGCAGCGGGCGCCGCGGTGCCATGGCCCGTCGTGCCGCGGCGAATCGTCCGCGCCGCAACGACGTCGCGATCGGCAGCGGACGTGCTCGCGAAATCGTCGCAGGCCGGACCTGGGAGGTCGACGCGACGGGGTTCTGGCAGGCGCATCGCACTGCGGCACAGACGTATTCGGATGTCGTCGCGCAGTGGGCGGCGGCGCCCGAGGGAGCGACGGGCTGGGACCTCTACAGCGGGGTCGGGGTGTTCGCGGCTCGGCTCGCGGAACAGGTCGGGCCCGCCGGTGCCGTGCGAGCGCTCGAGTCGTCGCGTACCGCGGTGGACGACGGGTCAACGGCATTGGTCGATCTACCGCAGGTGCAACTGAGTGTCGGCCGGGTGGAGCGCGCGCTGCCCGAGCTGGCCGGGGAGCCGGCGGTGGTGGTGATCGATCCACCGCGCGCCGGCGCCGGCCGCCCTGTGGTGTCGGCGATCGGGGAGCGGGGGCCGCAGCGGGTGGTGCATATCGGTTGCGACCCAGCCTCGTTCGCCCGCGATGTCGCGCTCTACGCAGAGCACGGGTACGAACTGGCAGAGCTGCGCGCCTTCGACGCATTCCCGCTGACCCATCACGTGGAGTGCATCGGCCTGCTCACCCGCTGACCGCGGCTGCGCCCTGGCACACGCGGGGCCCTCGAGAGAACTGGGTCTCGGCGAACTCAGCCCTTGCGGTTGTACAGCCGCATGCTGATCGGTCCGAACACGGCCACGAACGCCGCGCTCCAGCCGAGCACGATGCCGACCTCGCCGATCTCCACCGAGCCCTGCATCAACCCGCGTGCGGCAGTGGCGAGGTGGCTGATCGGGTTGATCCCGACGAACGCCTCGAGCCAGCCCGGCATGGTCGCCGGGTCGACGAAGATGTTGCTGGCGAACGTCAGTGGGAACAGCACGAGGAACGACACCACCATGACGGCCTGCTCGGTGCGCAGCAGCAACGCGAACATCGTCCAGATCCACGAGATCGCGAACGCGAACACCAACAGCAGCACTGCCGCGGCGAGCACGCCGGGCACGCCGCCCTCCGGGCGGAACCCGATGATCAGGCCGAGTGTCACGCTGATCGTGATCGCGATGCAGTAGCGCACCACGTCGCCGAACAACGCACCGACGAGCGGGGCCGGACGCCAGATCGGCAGCGAACGGAACCGATCGAAGACACCCTTCTCGATGTCCTTGTTCAGCGTGAGCCCGGTGTACATCGTGATCATCACGACCGTCTGCACGACGATGCCCGGCAGCAGGTACTGCAGGTAGGCGTCCGTCGAGCCGGCAAGCGCGCCACCGAACAGGTAGGTGAACATCAACGTGAACAGGATCGGGAACATCGTCACGTCGAACAACTGCTCGGGTACGTGCTTGATCTTGAGCACCGCCCGCCACGCGAACGAGAGCGAGGTAGACCACGCTCCGGCAGTGGCCGGGCGGGCCTGCGGATCGAGCAGGACGTCCCGGATATCCAGTGCGACGGGTCGGTCGCCGACGCTGGTCATGATGCGCTCCTCTCGTACGCGGTGTCGTCGGATTCGGATTCGGCGTGGTGCCCGGTCAATGCCAGGAACACCTCGTCGAGACTCGGCTGCCCGAGCGCGAAGGTCGCGATCGGGATGCCCGCCTGCTGCAGTGCCGGCAGCGCTGCCGCGGCTCGCTCCGGTTCGGGGAGGCGGGCGGTGATCGAGGCCGGGTCCGCTTCGAGGCGCACCTCGGTGCCGAGCACGCGGCCGAGCACGTCGGCGGCGTCGGACCGGCGCGCCGAATCGAGCACCCGCACATGCAGCGCGCCCGCCCCGACCGAGGCCTTGAGTTCGCCGGTGGTGCCTTCGGCGATCACCCGGCCACGGTCGATCACCGCGAGCCGGTCCGCGAGTTGGTCCGCCTCGTCGAGGTACTGCGTGGTCAGCAGTACGGTGGTGCCGCCGGCGACGAGTGAGCGGACAATCTCCCAGACCTGGTTGCGACTGCGTGGATCCAGCCCGGTGGTCGGCTCGTCCAGGAAGATCAGCTCGGGCGTGACGACGATGCTCGCGGCGATATCGAGCCGGCGCCGCATACCGCCGGAGTAGGTCTTCACCGAACGTTGTCCGGCCTCTGTGAGCTCGAATGCGTCGAGCAGTTGGACCGCCCGGCGCCGGGCAGCGGGCCACGCGAAGCCGTACAGCCGAGCGAGCAGCACCAGGTTTTCACTGCCGGTGAGATCCTCGTCGAGCGCGGCGAATTGACCGGTCAGCGCGACCTTCGACCGCACCGTGGCGCCTTCTGCTGCCACGTCGTGCCCGAGCACCGTCGCGGTGCCCGCGTCGATCTGCAGCAATGTCGCCAGCATCCGTATGGTCGTGGTCTTTCCCGCGCCGTTCGGGCCGAGCACGCCATAGACACCGCCGGACTCGACCGCGAGATCGACGCCGTCGACGGCGGTGGTTGCGCCGAACCGTTTGACCAGTCCATGCGTTTCGATGGCGAGCATCACGCACCTACTTCGATTGCCTGCGTTTTCTGTGCAGTCCAGAGTGTCCGATTCGGCATCGTGGGCGCAATCGAATTTCGGGTGGTCCGTCCCGGGAGCCGACGGCGAGCGGGTCCTCAGCCCAGATCGCCTTGCCCGGCAACGATCCGGAACACACTATCGAGTTGGCCGTATGCGGTGGCAGCAAGTCGTTCCAGCAGAAGCAGTTTCAGCTGCGGAGCCGCAGCGGTGAGACGATCGAAACGATCGGGAGACAGCACCGCCAGGCGCGTCGGGGTGTCCGCTCTGGTGTCGGCGAGAATCTCGCCGCCGACGAGCATGGGGATTTCGCCGAACGACATTCCGGCGCCGAGTGTCGTGACCCGATGTGTCGCGCCGTCAATGCCGGGCAGTGTGGTGCTGACCTGGCCGGCCAGCACCAGGAACAGTCCCGACCGCGGCGAACCACGTTGCACCACAATCTCATCCATGCCGTACTCGCGGATCGCGAATTCACCGATCAGGTGGTCCTGATCGGTTTGGCCGAGCCCGCGCAGCAACGGGTGCGCGGGCAGGTCGATCTTGGTGGGGATCCGCACGCCCCCGCCGTGCCGTTCGAGCAGCAGATCCTCACACCACTGAGTGGCCGCGTCGAGGTCATCGAACACGCGCTCGTCGTGGGCGGGTGTGCCGCGGCGCTCGGGATCGATGAGCGCCGACTCGCAGCCCTGCTCGGCGAGTGCAAGCCGCATCCGGGCGAGCAGGCGATGTGCCACCGCGCTGACGTCGTCCACCCGGCGCACATCGAGGACGAGCGCGTCGAGGTTGTCGCTCTGCGCGGTGATCTCCCGGACTGCGATCTCGGTGCCGGCGAAGAGTAGGTCGCCGTGTAACTCGTACACCCGCGCGCGTGAACCGTGTCGGTCGAGTACCGCGCGTTCCTCCGGTGCACGACGCTGCCGCGACGGAACTGCGTCGACTCCGTGGCTGGACCGGATCGTCGAGCGTGCCTCGCGGGTGACGCGAAGGAAATGCAGTTCGAGCCGGCGCGAGAGCTCCCGGCACGCGGCGACGCCCCGCACGCTGTTGCCGTGCTGATCGAGCCGCGGGGAGAACACCGCGACCCCCACCTGGCCGGGGAGCACGGCGAGGACGCATCCGCTGACGCCGCTCTTGGCCGGCATGCCTACCGCGGTCACCCAGTCCCCGGCGGCGTCGTACATCCCGCACGTCGTCATCACCGACAGCACTCGGCGGGTCAGTTCCGGGTCGAGCACCTTGTCGTCGGTGAGCGGCTGGCGCCCGTTGTTGGCCAGGGTGGCAGCCATCATCGCGAGATCGCGGCAGGTGACATCGATCGAGCACTGCCGGAAATACAGGTCGACGGCTTCGTCGGGGTCGCCGTCGACGATGTCGAACGAACGCAGCATGTGTCCGATGGCCCGGTTGCGGTGCCCGGTGCGAGCTTCCGAGGTGTAGACGGCCTCGTTCAGGGACAACTCACGGCCGGCGAAGCGCGAGTAGTAGCTGCGCAGGTGTTCGAACCGCTCGGCCACATCAGAGCCGGGGATGAGGGCGGCCGCGGTGATTGCGCCCGCATTGATCATCGGGTTGCGCGGCCGGCCGCTGACCGGATCGAGGCTGATCTCGTTGAATGGTTCACCGGACGGTTCCACATCGATCCGCTCCGCCACGGCGTCCATCCCGTGTTCGGACAACGCGAGGGCGTAAGTGAACGGTTTCGAGACCGACTGGATGGTGAACGGCCGATCGGCGTCGCCGTGCGCATACAGGTGGCCGTCACTGGTCGCCAGGCATAGCGCGAACGAGTCGAGGTCGACGGCGGCGAGTTCGGGAATGTAGTCCGCGGGCGCCCCATCCTGATTGTTGCGGCAGTGGTCGAATACTTCCTCGACGAGCTGTTCGACGACGTTGCGCATGCGATCACATTAGTCAGGCACTCGTAACCGCGGGCACTTCTCATTCCCGCCGCACACGGACATATCCGCTGGACACCAGTGGCGGTGGTGACGCACGCCGCGCGCGGTGGCGCGACCCGCGGACGGGATGGAGTCGGGCATCGGAATTGCTCCGTACACTTGCACCAAGTGTTCGTCCGCAGCCGATGCGGATCCATTGCCGAGGGAGCGGTTTCGTTGGGTGTACTTGCCAGGGTCGAATCGCCCGACGATCTTCGCGGCCTCACCGCCGCTGAGCTGGCCGAACTGGCCGTCGAGATCCGCGACTTCCTGGTTCAGAAGGTGTCCGCGACCGGCGGGCACCTCGGACCGAACCTGGGCGTCGTCGAGCTGACCCTCGCAGTGCACCGCGTCTTCGATTCGCCCACCGATCCGGTGCTGTTCGACACCGGTCACCAGTCCTACGTGCACAAGATCGTCACCGGCCGTAAGGACCAGTTCGACACGCTTCGTAAAGGCGGCGGTCTGTCCGGCTATCCGTCGCGTGCCGAGAGCGAACACGACTGGATCGAGTCCTCGCACGCGTCGGCCGCGCTGTCCTATGCCGACGGTCTGGCCAAGGCCTTCGAGCTCTCGCAGCAGCAGCAGCGGCACGTGGTGGCGATCGTCGGTGACGGCGCGCTGACCGGCGGCATGTGCTGGGAGGCGCTGAACAATATCGCCTCGGGCGGGAACCGGTCGCTGGTGATCGTGGTCAACGACAACGGACGCTCGTACGCGCCGACCATCGGCGGCTTCGCCGACCACCTCGCGGCGCTGCGCCTGCAGCCGCAGTACGAGCGGGTGCTCGATGTGGGGCGGCGCTACCTGCAGCGACTACCCAAGGTGGGGCCCACCGCCTACTCGTTGCTGCATGCGGTGAAGGTGGGGCTCAAGGACGCGATCAGCCCGCAGGTCTTGTTCACCGATCTCGGCATCAAATACTTCGGCCCGGTCGACGGGCACAACCAGCAGGCGCTCGAGTACGCGTTGGCGAAGGCGAAGGACTTCGGCGGCCCGGTGATCGTGCACGCGGTGACGCGCAAGGGGATGGGCTACGAGCCGGCCGAGTCGCACGAGGCCGATCAGATGCACTCGTGTGGTCCGATCGATCCGCTCACCGGTCTGTCGGTCGGCACCGGCAGCGCGACTCCGGACTGGACCTCGGTGTTCTCGGCCGAATTGATCGAGCACGGCCGCCGGCGCTCCGACATCGTCGCGATCACGGCCGCGATGGCGGGACCGACCGGTCTGGCGTTGTTCGCGGAGCAGTTCCCGGAGCGCACCTTCGATGTCGGCATCGCCGAGCAGCACGCGATGGCGTCGGCCTCGGGACTCGCGCTGGGCGGAATGCACCCGGTCGTGGCGATCTACTCGACCTTCCTCAACAGGGCGTTCGATCAGCTGCTGATGGATGTCGCTCTGTTGAAGCAGCCGGTCACCCTGGTTCTCGACCGGGCCGGCATCACCGGATCCGACGGGGCGAGTCACAACGGCATGTGGGACCTGTCGATCCTCGGCATCGTCCCCGGTATCCGGGTGGCGGCACCACGCGACGCCGCGACGCTGCGTGCCGAACTGGGCGAGGCGCTGACCGTCTCCGATGGACCGACCGCGATCCGTTTCCCGAAGGGTTCGGTCGGCGTCGACCTTCCGGCGCTGACCCAGGTGGGTGGCATCGACGTGCTCCACACCGGTGAGTCCGGCGACAACGGTGCGCTCGGCGGTGATGTGCTGATCGTTGCGATCGGCCCGTTCGCGGAACTCGCGATCGAGGCCGCGGGCAGGCTGGCGCAGCAAGGGATTTCGGCGACGGTCGTCGATCCGCGGTGGGTCCTGCCCGTCGCACCCGCACTGACCGAGATGGCCGGCAAGTTCCGGCTCGTCGTCACCGTCGAGGACGGCGGCGTGCACGGTGGCGCCGGTGCCGCGGTGTCGGCCGCGTTGCGCGCCGCGGACGTCGACGTGCCGAGCCGCGAAGTCGGTGTGCCGCAGCGGTTCCTGGACCACGCGTCACGCGACCAGGTGCTGCGCGAGCTCGGCCTCACCGCCCAGGATGTGGCCCTGCGGATCACCGGCTGGGTTGCCGGACTCGCTGACGATGTGGCCGGCGAGCACGCACGGACCGACGCCGACTTCACCCAGTCGTAGGCCCGACGGGCGCTGCCGCGGAGGATCGAGCGCGGTGTGCACCCCCCTTGTCGGGATGAACGGAACCGTTCAGTCGACCTGATCGACTGAACGGTCCGTTCATTCGATGTGAGGTCGTAGTGGTACTTGTCCACACCCTCGTAGCTATCCACAGCCCGCACCGAATGCCCTGCTGTTGAGGCAGTGCGGATTCTCGGACTCCGCATGATGTGTTCGTGCGTAGAGGAGTTTGGGCCGAGAATCCGGATGTACTCGCCGAGGCGTCCACGGACTTCGTCATTCGGGTTGCCGACCTGACGCGATTCGGGTTGTCGAATTCGACGATCGCGAATCGGTGCCGATCCGGCGGTCCATGGCAACGACTCCTGCCAGGCGTTGTGCTTACACACAGCGGGGTTCCCACCGCGCGCCAGCGAGCGATCGCGGCGCTCGCCTATTGCGGCAAAGGCGCAGTGCTCACGGGCCGCGCCGCACTGCGCGAATATGGGTACGGGCGCTACGACGGTGACGTGCACATTCTGCTGCCAGACCGGCGCCGCGCTCAATCTGTTTCGTTCGTTCTCGTCGAACGGACGGTCCGCCTGCCAGAGCCGGTGATCCGGAACAGCCTGCCGTGTGCGCCCCTACCCCGCGCTGTCTTGGACGCCGCCCGCCGACTCAGCACGTTGGATCGCGTGCGAGCGCTGATCGCCGAGGTTGTGCAACGCGGCGATGTCACAGTCGAAGAATTATCGGCCGAACTCGAAGATGGGAGCGTCCGTGGGTCCGCGCTTCCCCGAACGGTTCTCGAGGAGGCCAACGCGAATGTGCATTCCGTGACCGAGGCCGAAGCTCGCAAATTGTGGCTTCGCAGCCGGCTTCCAGAGATGGTCTTCAACGTCGACATCGTGACGAGCACCGGGGAGTTCATCGCGCGCCCCGACGGCTGGATCGACTCGGTGGCCTTCGCGTGGGACATAGATTCGCTCGACTGGCACCTCTCGCCGGAGCGGTACATCGCGACAACGGAACGGCGGGCAATCGCACGGAATCATCGTTCTTCCGACCGTGCCGAAAGCGATTCGAGAGCGACCCGATGACGTGTTGCGGCACCTCGTCGCGCACTATCGGCTTGCGTCTTCTCGCCCGCGCCCCGCTGTCAGAATCAGCCCCAGATCGACCGACTGAACGGAACCGTTCAGTCGACCTGATCGACTGAACGGTTCCGTTCAGTCGATGCGGTCAGCGCGGCGCTGAGCCCGGCGACCGTGAGCTCGCGCTGCCACGCTCGCGCCGCGCCCGCCGCGAGGAAGGCGTCGATGTCGGCCGCGAGCGTCGGACTCGTCGTGTCGACGCCGTCCCAGCACAACCGGCGCAGCAACTCGGGGGAGAGCAGGTTTTCCACCGGGATCGACAGTCGTTCACCGATTTCGGTCATCACCGCGCGCGCTGCGGTCAGCCGGGCCGCGGCCTCGGGATCGCGTTTCGCCCAGCGATTCGCCTGCGGCGGGCCGTCCGGGGGCTGCGACACCCTGGGCAGCTCGCTCGTCGGCAGCATCTGCGCCGCCTCGATGGCATCCATCCAATGCCGCGAGCTGCGACGCTGACGCGGTCCGCCGAAGATGGGCAAGCGGCGCAGGTCCGCGACGGACTTCGGGTCCGTCGTCGCGGCCGACACGATCGCGGCGTCGGGCAGCACCCGTCCGGGCGCGATGTCGCGTTCGGCGGCGAGCTCGTCCCGCGCGGTCCACAGCTCACGCACGACGGCGAGTTGGCGTGGTGACTTGAGAGTGTGGATCTGCGAGGTCCGCCGCCAGCGATCCGGTTTCGGTGCCGCGGCGGGCCGCGTGCGGACGTATTCGAATTCCTCGGCCGCCCAGGCGGTCTTGCCCTGTTCGTCGAGTATTCGCGCGACCTCTCCGCGCAGTTCGAGCAGCACCTCGACATCGAGGGCGGCGTAGTTGAGCCAGTCGTGCGGCAGTGGCCGGCGCGACCAGTCCGCGGCACCGTGGCCCTTGCGCAGTTCGAGACCGAGCAGGTGCTCGACCATGGCCGCCAGCCCGACGCGGTCGAGTCCGGCGAGGCGGCCGCCGAGTTCGGTGTCGTACAGCGCGGCGGGGCGCAGCCCGATTTCGGCCAACCCGGGCAGGTCCTGATCCGCGGCGTGCAACACCCATTCGAGTGGATTGATCACCTCGGCGAGCGGGGTGAGGTCGCCGGTCAGCGGAATCGGGTCGAGCAGCACGGTCCCGGAGCCCGCGCGCCGCAACTGCACCAGGTATGCACGGTTGGAGTAGCGGAATCCGGACGCGCGCTCGGCATCGACGGCGAGCGGGCCGTGTCCGGCTGCCAGCCGCGCGACTGCGTCCCGCAGCCCGGCGGAGGATTCGACCACCGGCGGAACGCCCTCGGCAGGGGTGAGTAGCGGTGTCGGCACTTCCGGGGCGGCCTGTTCGGCCGTCGTCTCGCTCGAATCCGGCATGGTTGTCGACTCTACGGGCAGCCGCGCTCAGTCCTCGTCGCGGATCGAGCCCGCCGCCGCGACCAGCTCGTCGAGTGCGTCGGGGAACGTCTCCGCCAGCGACCACAGGTCGGGAACCAACTCGGTGCACGCGATGAGACCGACGTCGAGCTTGTTCTCCCGCGAGATGACGGTGACGTTGAGGCCCGCGCCGTGAAACACCGGCCCGAGCGGATACATACCGGTGATCCGCGAACCCAGGAAGTACAGCGGAACCGGCGGGCCCGGCACGTTCGACACCACGAGGTTGTGGATAGTCGGATGCCGATCGGCGAGGCCGAATGTGGCGTAGAGCCGCATCGCCGCACCGAAGGTCGCCGGCCCGGCGAACTGTGCCCAGTCCTGCAACAGGTTCGCGCCGAGCGCCTCGTTGTGCTCCTTGGACACCGCGTTCGAGTCGGCGATCGCCTTGAGCCGCTGGGCGGGATCCTCGATGTCGGTGCGCAGTTCGTTGAACATTCCGGTGACCTTGTTGGTGCCGGGCCGATCCGATTTGTCGTGCACCGAGACCGGCACCATCGCCACCAGAGATGCCTCGGGGAGCTCGCCCTTGTCCTCGAGATACATGCGCAGGGCACTGGCGACCATGGCGAGCACCACGTCGTTGACCTTCACGCCGAAGGCGCCCTTCACCGCCTTCACCCGGTCGAGGTCGAGCTGCGCCCAGGCCATGCTGCGATGTCCGGTGATGGTGCCGTTGAACGGCGTCCGCGGTGCGGTGAACGGGGCGGGCATGGCCGCGCCACGCTGCGCGCGAGTCACCCAGGCAGGCAACAACGGTATCGAGTTGCCGAGCGCGCGCACCAGCTTGACCGGTCGCGTCGCCATCTCGGCGAGCCCGCCGATGGCGATGTCGACGACGCTACCATCGCCGGTGGACTCGATGGTCTCCTCCGAATCGGTGGGCGGGGCCTGCGGTTCCAGACTGCACAGCTGGGTGATCATGTCCGCGCCGGACACGCCGTCCACGCTGGCGTGGTGCATCTTGATCAGCACCGCGATGCGGCCATCGGCGAGTCCTTCGATGACCCACATGTCCCACAGCGGTTTGTTGCGGTCGAGTTGTTGTCCGGCGATGTGCGAGCACAGCCGCGCGAGTTCGGTCGCGTCACCGGGTTCCGGCACGGCGATGCGGTGGCAGTGCCGTTCGATGTCGAAATCGTCGTCGTCGACCCACACCGGGTGACCGACGTTGAACAGGCTGTCCTTGACCTTGCGCCGGAACTTGGGCAGGCGGGGGATTCGGGCGGCGAGTTCGCTCTGCAACTTCTCGAACGTATAGCCGTCGGGCATCGTGCTTGGATCGAGTTCGATCAAACCGCAGATGTGCAGCAGCTGCGTCGAGGTCTCCAGGTAGAGGAAGCTGGCGTCGAGTCCGCTGAGACGTTCCATCGCATGATAGTAGAACACGTTCTAATATTCCGATGGATAGTCGCCGAACCTGCAGGTGAAGGTTGATGTTTCGCGATGAACCTGGCGGTGAACATCGCGCCGTACGTGTTTGCCGGTCGTTAGGCCCCGGTGCGGTTGCCGAGTTCGGTCACGCCCACCGGGGGCAGCCCCGCCGCATAGGCCAGCACTTCGCAGAACGCCTCGACGTGCGGGGCCAGCTCGACCGACGTCGCAGTCCACGAGGCGCGCAGTTCCAGTTGATGCGCGCGCGGTGGACCGGCGATATCGCCGTAGCGCACGGAGCTCGTCGCGGTCACCGTTCCGCCGAGTGCATTGAGCGGCTCCGACCGCGACTCCAGCGCCTCGGTGAGCCAACTCCAGGCCACCTCGGGCAGCAACGGATCGACAGCCACGTCGGCGTCGAGGTCGGCCTGGATGTAGGCGACCAGCCGCATCGTGCCGTTCCATGCCTCGTCGCCGTCGGGGTCGTACAGCAGGATCAGCCGTCCGAAGGCGTCGCCCTCGGACTGCTCGGGAATGGGGTCGGACTCCGGGTGGGTGACCTCCGCCCCGACGGCATAGGAGTAGGGCGCCAGCCGCTGCGGCGGGCGAATCGGCCCGAGCTCGATGCCCGGGTGGATGGTGGCCGAGTGCATGGCGTCGATGGCGGCGCGAAACTGTGCTGGCTCGGCCGGAGATCCGGGCTTGGTCACAACCCGGCACGCTAGACCCGATGGCGCTGGATGCGGTGGAGGCGCGCCGACCAGCGGGCACGGAGGCGCGCCGACCAGCAGGCACGGAGGCGCGCCGACCCCCGCAGGCACGGAGGCGCGCCGTGTCGCGCCGGCGGGTCGTGAGAACATGGCGGTGATGAGCACAAAGCCAGGTCCGGCCGCGCTGAGCTACCCGACGCGCCGCCAGTTGAGCCAGTCTCCGTTCCTCGCCGCCGCCGCCGGACGCCGTCCCGCGCGCCGTCCCGTGTGGTTCATGCGGCAGGCCGGCCGCTCGTTGCCGGAGTATCGAGAGATCCGCGTCGGGCGGGGCATGCTCGAGTCCTGCTTCGACCCCGAACTGGTCTGCGAGATCACCCTGCAGCCGGTGCGACGACACGATGTCGACGCGGCCATTCTGTTCTCCGACATCGTGGTGCCGCTCAAGGCCGCCGGTATCGGGCTCGACATCGTGGCCGGTGTCGGCCCGGTGATCGACAATCCGGTGCGCACCGCCGCGGACGTCGCTGCGTTGCCCAGGCTGCGGCCCGAGGAGGTCGGGGCGGTCGCCGAGGCGGTCCGACTGCTCGTCGACGAACTCGGCGACGTGGCGCTGATCGGTTTCGCCGGTGCCCCGTTCACCTTGGCGTCCTATCTCGTGGAGGGCGGGCCGAGCCGCAACCACGAGAAGACCAAGGCGCTGATGCATGCCGATCCGGCGACCTGGCACACCCTGCTCGGGGTGCTCACCGACATCACCATCACCTTCCTGCAGGTGCAGTTGCGCGCCGGTGTGGACGCGGTGCAGTTGTTCGACTCCTGGGCCGGCACGTTGTCGCTCGAGCAGTACCGGCAATTCGTGCTGCCGCACAGTCAGCGCCTGTTCGCCGAGGTCGAGGCGGCGGGGGTGCCGCGCATCCACTTCGGCGTCGGCACCGGCGAGTTGCTCGGCGCGATGAGCGAAGCGGGCGCCGACGTGGTCGGCGTCGACTGGCGCGTGCCGCTCGCCGAGGCCGCTCGCCGCGTCGGGCCGGGAAAGGCGTTGCAGGGCAACTTGGATCCCGCGGTGTTGTTCGCCGGCACCGAACCGGTCGCGGCCGAGGTGCGCCGCGTGGTCGCCGACGCGGACCGCGCGCTGACGCTCGGCGCGACCGGACACATCTTCAACCTCGGGCACGGCGTGCTGCCGGATACCGACCCGGACGTACTGACCTCGGTGGTCGAGTTGGTGCATTCGCTGTGACTGGCGGTGCAGGCCGGCGAGCGTCGGCGTGACGCTCCGGTCGGTCGCCGTCATCGGCGGCGGAATCTCCGGGCTCGTCGCGGCATATCGACTGCGCTGCGCACTCGGTCCCGCCGCCACGATCACCATCATCGACGCCGCGAGGCGGTTCGGCGGTTCGTTGCGGACCGTGCCGTTCGCCGACGGCGGAGTCGACGTCGGCGCGGAGGCGTTCGTCGGGCGTCGCCCGGAAGTGGTCGACCTGCTCACCGAGCTCGGCCTGTCCGATCAACTCGTCCACCCGGCCGGTCTGCGTCCGCTCGTGTGGGCGAACGGGTCACCGCATCCGCTGCCTGCGCCCACCCTGATGGGCGTGCCGTCCGGTCCGGACGCGGTCGCCGGTGTCGTCGATGCGGCCACTCGGGAACGTATCGAACGCGAGCCGGCGACGCCGCTGCACTGGGATGCCGGCGCGGACATCAGCGTGGGCGCGCTGGTCGCGAACCGGTTCGGCGAACAGGTGGTGGCGCGTTCGGTGGATCCGCTGCTCGGCGGTGTGTACGCCGGAACCGCCGCGACCATCGGGGTGCGCGCGGCGCTGCCGACGCTCGCCGCGGCGCTCGACGCCGGTGCGCCGAGCCTGTCCGCCGCGGTCGCGTCGGCGATGCCGAAACCTGCGCCGGGCCCGGTGTTCGGCGGGATTCGCGACGGCTACGGCGCGCTGCTCGACGCACTGCGTGAACGCACCGACGCCGTCCTGCACACCGGCACCGCGGTGACCGGTGTGCGCCGCGAGCCCGCCGGCTGGGTGGTCGATCCGCTCGGTGTGGTGGACGCGGTGGTGCTTGCGGTGCCGGCCCCGCGTGCCGCCGCGCTGCTCGCCGACGTCGCTCCGGCCGCTGCGAGCGCCGCGGCCGAAATCGATCTCGCCTCGTCCGCGCTCGTGGTGCTCGCGTTCCCGGCGGGCACCGAATTGCCGTCGAACTCGGGCATTCTGGTGGCAACCGGTGAGCGCCTGGCGGCGAAGGCGTTCACGCTGTCGAGTCGCAAATGGCCGCACCTCGCGCAGCGCGATGCAGTGCTGGTGCGCGCGTCGTTCGGCCGGTTCGGCGACAGCGGGATCGTGGATCGTCCGGACACCGAGCTCATTGCATCGGCCCGCGCCGATCTGGAGACGGTGTGCGGTGTGGCGGCCGAACCGGTGCAAACGCATGTGCAGCGCTGGCGCGGCGGGCTGCCGCAGTACGCGCCCGGACATCTCGACCGGGTGGCCGCAATCAGGGCCGGTGTCGCCGGACTCGATGGTCTGGCGGTGGCCGGCGCATACCTCGACGGAGTCGGTGTACCGGCGTGCGTCGCATCGGGTACCGCCGCCGCGGCGCGGCTGATCGGCCCCGCGGCGGCGCGGCTGGTCGGCCCCGCGGCCGCGTGGCCGACCGCAGTGGAAGGATAGGCACATGGCGAAGCTCGACTATCAAGCACTCAATTCGACGATCCGTTACCTGATGTTCTCCGTGTTCCGGGTGCAGCCGGGCGTGCTCGGCGAGGACCGCGAGGCTGCGCTCAAGGAGGCGCGTGTCTTCTTCGACGGTCTCGCCGACCGCGGTGTCGTGCTGCGGGGAATCTACGACGTGGCTGGGATGCGTGCCGACGCCGATTTCATGTTGTGGACCCACGCCGAGCGGGTCGAAGACCTGCAGGCGGTGTACGCGGATTTCCGGCGCACCACCGAACTCGGTCGCGCCAGCACTCCGGTGTGGAGCAATGTCGCGCTGCACCGTCCGGCCGAGTTCAACAAGAGCCATGTCCCCGCGTTCCTCGCTGGTGAGGATGCGGGAAATTACATCTGCGTGTACCCGTTCGTACGTTCGCTGGACTGGTACCTGCTCCCCGACGAGGAGCGGCGCAAGATGCTGGCGGACCACGGCAAGGCCGCCCGCGGCTACCCGGACGTACGGGCGAACACGGTGAGCTCGTTCGCCCTCGGCGACTACGAGTGGATCCTCGCGTTCGAGGCTCCCGAGCTGCACCGCATCGTGGACCTGATGCGTGATCTGCGCGCCACCGAGGCGCGTAGGCACGTGCGCGAGGAGATCCCGTTCTTCACCGGCCCGCGGGTCGAGGTCGAGCAGCTGGTTGCGGCGCTGCCCTAACCGGCCCACGCACACCTCGCCCTGTTGCCACCGCGCGGGCCCAGGGCCTGCACGATGGCAACGAGAGGTGCGCGTTGGTGTTGTCAGGCCGGGGCGGTGGGCTTCAGCCGCAGCGAGATCGAGTTGATGCAGTAGCGCTGGTCGGTGGGGGTGTTGTACCCCTCGCCCTCGAAGACGTGGCCGAGATGGCTATGGCAGTTGGCGCACAGCACTTCCACACGGCGCATGCCGAGCGACTCGTCGGGGCGCAGGATGACCGCGTCGGAGTCCTTCGGGTCGAAGAACGACGGCCACCCACAGTGCGACTCGAACTTCTCCTTGCTGCGGAACACCTCGGCGCCGCAGGCCCGGCATTCGTAGATGCCCGACGTCTTGGTGTCGGTGTATTCGCCGGTGAACGGCCGTTCGGTCCCGGCCAGCCGCAAGACCTGGAACTCGGCGGGGGACAGCTTGACGCGCCATTCGTCGTCGGTGAGATCGACGGCGGGTTTTTCGTCGGTGGAACTCATGGTTCCACGCTAATACGTTCTTTCCGATCGTGTTGTGCCGGAAGCAGGAATGCGGGGTCGATGCCCTGGTCGAGACGCCCCTCACGGCGGGCACTTAGATAGCGGTCCACCAGCACGCAGGCGATGACGATGAGCAGCAGGCTCCAGCCGAATGTCGTCTTCAGGTACTCGGCAGCTCGGCCCTCGGTCAGGAATCGCGTGGACAGCCAGCTGTCGTAGGACATGAACCCGTAGATCGCGAGCCAGGCGGGCCAGTTGCGCAGTACCGAGTTGCGCAGCACCACGGTCAACAGCAACGGGAACAGCATCATCGAGTAGTACATCTGGCCGAGCGAGCCGATGAGGAACTGCGCGGTGAGCAACACGCCGGAGGCGGTCGCGACGAAGAACAGCTCGTCCTCGCGGTAGTAGCGGTACAGCAGCCACAGCGACGCCAGCACCGCGATCCCGAGCAGTACCCGGATCAGCCAGGTCAGCCCGGTCGGCAGCCCGTAGTACTCACCGTTGCCGACGATCGCGCTATTGAAGTAGTCCCGGGACTCGGCCAGGTACGGCAGCGTGTACTTCACGAAGTCCATCGGGTCCTTGGACAGCGGCCACGCGATCGCGGTCAGCGCGACGGGCACGCCGATCGCGGTGATGAACACCTTCCATTGCCCGCGTGCGAGCGCAATGAGCAGCAACGGCGCCAGGATGGGTTTCACCGCGAGGGTCAGGCCCAACGCGACACCGGCCCACAGATCGCGCCGTTGCAGCAGCAGCATGATGAACGCGACTTCGGCGAGCAGCACGCAGCCGTTGATGTTGGTGAACACCAACGTATTGGTGACCGTTTCCGAGCTGAACATCGCCAGCAGCAGGATCGGCGCCGCGATCGACGACATGCCCAGCTTGAACAGGCGCAACAGCAGATACCAGGCGATGAGGATCGCGACCGCGTTGATCAGGATGAACAGCCAGCGCGACTTTTCCGGATCGATGAGGGCCAGTGGGGCGATCAGCAAGGTGCCGCTGGGCGGATACAGATAGTGCGGATCGACGTAGTCGAAGTTGGTGGTGTAGACCTCGCGGTGGTTGAGGAACGCCAGCGATGCCTTGTAGACGGGCGCGAAATCGTCGGTGATGTAACCGTTGATCGCCTTGATGAACACGCGGTGCAGCACGGTCATCACCGCGATCGGCCACAGCGCGAACCGAACTACCTCGCCCGTGGTGCGCGCGGTACGAGGCTCGAGCTGACTGAACAACACTCGGGCAACCTACACCGAACGGGTGTCCGCGGAGCGCGGACACCCCGCTCACGCCGGGCAGGCGGTTCCGTTTGTCGGCAACTTTGCGGTCGCTGCGTATTCGGCGATCGCCTGCTGTGCGCAGCCGGAGTGTGCGCTGACCGGATGTCCGTAGCCACGCCATTCGATCACCGACGGCCGACCACCCGCATTGGTGACCGCACCGGTCACCGAGCTCGCTCCGCCGCCGCCGACCACCGGGTCGGCGAGGGTCCGCGTGACGAGCACGGGGATGTCGAGCGCGGCGGGTAGGTCGGGAGCTTTGGCGGCGGGCCAGGCCGTGCACGCGAGCATCCCGAGCGCCGCCTGCTTACCGAAGACCGGGTACTGCTGCCCCCAAGTCTCTGTGAGGCCGCGGACCTTCTCGACCGGCGGCCACTGCTGGCCGTCGGTGCACCGGCTCACGAACTCGCCGTCACTGGAAATGGCACCTTGCTCGCGCGGAATCATCGCCTCCAGGGCGGCCGTGTCGCCGTTGGCGGCGGCGGACAGGGCGTCGGAGAGTTCGGCGACATGGTTGGCCTGATCGCTGCGGGGGCTGCCGAGGAAACCGGTCACCACCGTGAGCAGCGCGTTGGCCGAGATCGTGCCCAACTCGCCGGCATCCGCGCGGCGAACCAGATCCGTGATCGCGGCGCGCGGGTCGGCGCCGAGCGAGCAACCGAGCCCGGTGCACCGGGTCGCGAACGCGGTGAGCGCTGCTTCGGCGCCCTGCACCTGCTGTTCGGTGGTCGTGGTGGCGTCCAGCCCGACCCCCTCCGGCGCGTCGAGGACGAGCCGGCCGACGTGCTGCGGATACCGCTGGGCGTAACTCAGCGCGACCTTCGCGCCGTTGCCCGAGCCGATGATGCCGAGTGTGTCGACTTGCCAGGCAAGGCGCAGCTGCTCGATGTCGTCGGCCGCGTGCGGGGTGTCGAACGCGAGTTCGTGCGGTTGCAGGAAGTCCTTGCACGCGACGGTCGCTTCCTGACTCGCCTGGGAGATCGCCGCGGGTTGGTCGGGGGCGCCCTGGGCGTTGTTCAGCAGTTGCTCGCGGACGTCTGGCGGCATGCAGTCGATCGGCGTGGAGGTGCCGATGCCGCGGCGGTCGAGCGCGACGATCGGCCGGGCGCTCAGCAGGCTGCCGACCGGTCCGGAGGCGAGCCCGGCGAGAGTGCTCGTCGACGACCGGTCCGATCCGGAGGTGAGCACGAGCGGGGGCGCGTCGACCGGGGTCTGCGGCAGCCGGGCGCGGGCGACGCCGATCGTGAACGTGCCGAGCACCGCTCGGGAACTGTCGATCGGTGCCGACAGGTCCGCGCATTCGATGATCAGCCCCTCCGGTCCAGGGCCGAATCCGGTTTGATCGAGCTGCGCGTCTGTGCAGTCGCGCCAGGCCAGATCCGATTTCGGAGTCTGCAGATCCGGTGCGGGCGGTGGGCCGGCGGCGCTCGATTCGGTCTCCGCGGGAGAGCCGGGCTCGAGTTGTTCCACGGCGACCGCGGGACGGTTCGAGGGCCCGGCTCCGCAGCCGGCCGAGGCGGCCACCGCGACGAGCACGACCGGCACGGCCGCGTAGGAGCGGAGCCTGCGGAGCGACCCGAATCCGTAGGAGCGGAGCCTGCGGAGCGACCCGAATCCGTAGGAGCGGAGCCTGCGTAGCGACATTCCGCACAGCTTGCCAGGTATCAGCCGCCCCGCCGAGGACGGACCCAGCGGGTGAGCAGTGTGCCGTCTTCGTCGGCGAGCACATGCCCCCGGACCATCGGCCGCGGAGTTGAGGTGGGCGATACCGAGACCCGGCTTTCGAGTCCGCCGACGAGCAGCGGCGATGTGGTCAGGCACAGCTCGTCGACGGCGTCGTCGGTGATCAGCTGACCGAACAGGGATGGCCCGCCCTCGCACAGCACGCGCGGCATGCCGAGTTCGGCGAGCGCGTCGATGATCTCGACGGAGGTGATCCGGTCGTCGCCGATCTCGATTACGCGCGCGCCCGCGTCGCTGAGCCGCCGCTTGTTCTCCTCGGGCGCGGCGGTGCAGGTGAGGACGACAGGAGCCTCGGTGGTGTCGGTGAACAGCCGTGCCTGCGGGTCGAGCGCGGCCCCCAAGGTGACCACAGCGATCGGCGGGACAGGTGTCAGTCCTTGTGCGAGGCGGCGTTCGCGCAGTTGTTCGTCGGTTCGTGCGCCGCCGTAGTCCTCGGCCCGCACAGTGCCCGCGCCGACCAGGATGATGTCGGCGAGTTCACGCAGCAGGTGGAAAACCGCATGGTCGGAGGGGGTGCCGAGCGCACCCGACACCCCGTCGACCGCGATTGCACCGTCGATGCTGGCGACGAAATTGATTCGCAACCAGGGCGCGAGCAGGTCCGGCGGATAGGCGTAGAGGTCGGCCAACGCGGCATCGTCGAGCTCTCGATTGCCGTCTCGACGGCCTGTGACATGAGTCCCAATGTCGATATGCTGCACAAGTCCGATAAGAGCACGTCGTTAGGGTATTTGGCATGCCCGAACGCCTAGTCGACCGAAGTCCGGTCGTTCCGGCGGACCAACTCGTCACCCAAATGGTCCCGCCGCCCATGTTCGACCACGTGAGTTTTGCCTCCTACATCCCGGATCCGAACGAGCCGAGCCAGGCCGCGGCAGTGGCGAAGGCGGAGCAGTTCGCGGACAAGGTGCGCGGTCTGCGCGGCGGCAAGCGCAAGCTGTTCGGCAAGAAGACGCCGGTCTCCGGGGTGGGTCTTTACCTCGACGGCGGCTTCGGCGTCGGCAAGACGCACTTGCTCGCGTCGATCTATCACAGCAGCCCCGAACCGAAGACGTTCGGAACGTTCGTGGAGCTCACGCACCTCGTCGGCGCGCTCGGCTTCAACAACGCGGTCGAGCAGCTGTCGAGCAACAGTGTGCTGTGCATCGACGAGTTCGAACTCGACGATCCCGGCGACACCATGCTGGTTTCCCGGCTGCTGACCGAACTCTCGGCCCGCGGAGTCTCGATCGTGGCGACCTCGAATACGCTGCCCGGTCAGCTGGGCGAGGGACGGTTCGCCGCGCAGGACTTCCTGCGCGAGATCAAGAAGCTCGGCTCGATTTTCGAAACGCTGCGCGTCGACGGTCCCGACTACCGGCATCGCGACCTTCCCCCGGCGCCGGAGCCGACCGATTCGGCGGTGCTGGCCGAGCGCGCGGCCGTGACGCCGGGGGCAACCCTCGACGACTTCGACGCGTTGCTCGCGCATTTGAGCACGCTCCATCCATCCCGGTACAAGAAGCTCGTCGAGGGTCTGAGCGCCATATTCATCTCCGGAGTGCATCCGGTCCAGGATCAGGCGGTGGCCCTGCGCGTCGTTGTGCTCGCGGACCGGCTCTACGACGCGAGCATCCCGGTCACGGTGTCCGGCGCCAAGCTCGACGAGATCTTCACCGAGGAGATGCTGCACGGCGGGTACCGCAAGAAGTACCTGCGCGCGACGTCGCGTCTGCTCGCGCTGTCCCGGTTCGAGGTGCCGACCGCCTAACCGCGCTGAACTAGCCGCTCAGTGGCCGGCACATGACGTAGTCGTGGTGGGTCTGTGCGCCGACCTGGAACGTCTTGGTGCCGACCTGCCTGAAACCGTGCTTGGCGTAGAAGCGCTGGGCGCGGGAGTTGAGTTGGTTGACTCCGAGCCACACCGCCGCGCAGCCAATGTCGCGCGCGTGCTCGACCGCGGCCTCCATCAACGCGCCGGCGACGCCGGTGCCCTGGTGGCCGGGAAGGACGTACATCTTGCTGATCTCGAGCAGGGGACGAGCAGAAAGCACGGCCGCGACGTCGGAGTCGGCGGGTTCGTCGGCGATGAGCATGATGTATCCGACGATGGTGCCGCGCTCGACGGCCTTGAGTACCGTGTGCGTCGGCTCGGAGAGGTACTCGCCGAACCGATCGATCGACAGCACGTCGTTGATGAAGATCTCGATGTCTTCGTCGGTGGCTTGCGGAGGGCAGGCGAGCGGAAAGGTGACGGCGGCAACGTCGCTGAGCGCCTCTGCGTCCCAGAGGCCGGCTCGGCTGACGTCCACGATGACGTCGGGCATTGGCTCAGTGTAGACAGCGGCGTACCGCGCAGGTCGATCATCCATGGTTTATCGACGCAGAATCGACGCGCGTTCGTTGCTGGGCGGCGAACACCGGGGCGAGCATGATCAGCAGGCCGGCGAAGATCAGCGGTACAACGAATCCGACGCGCAGCGATGTGCCGACCGCGATCGCCCCGACGACGCCGCCGCCGATCAGGGTGCCCGCGTAATTGAAGATGTTGAGCCGGGCGACGGCGGCGTCGAGACCGGGCCCGCTGGTGAGATGTCCGAGCGTGCTGAAGCACAGCGGGGCCACCAGTGGCACGCCGAGGCCGACGACGAGGAAGCCGGCGATGGCGACGGCGGGGTTCGGGGCGAGTACCACGATCAGCATGCCGAGCACCCCGAGTGCGCCGCCGCCGCGGATCACCGCGACCTCGCCGAACCGGCGCACCCAGAGGTCGCCGGTGAGGCGGCTGAGCAGGGCAGCGCCCTGGTACGCGGCAAGCCCGAGCGCCGCGGTGGCCGCGTCGGCGGACAGCACGTCGTCGAGGTAGAGCGCGGACCAGTTGCCGATGGCGAGGTCGATGGCGAAGAACAGCGCCATCGCGACTCCGAGTGCGACGAAGATGCGGGTAGGGATGGCCACGACGGTGTGGCCGAGTGGGGTCGGTGCTCCGGTGCGCGCCTCGAGGAGGTACCGGCCGGCGCCTGCACCGACGATGGCGACGAGAATCGCGGCGATCACGACCGACACCTGCAGCGAGACATTGATGGCCGAGCAGACCGAGACGTACAGCGCGCCGACGATGGCGCCGGCGCTCCAGGCCGCATAGAACGACGACAGGATGATCGTGCCGTAGCCGTGTTGGATGGCGACGGCCTGCATGTTCGTGCTCGCGTCGACAATCCCGAGCGCGATGCCGTACCCGGCGAGCGCGATAAAAAGTGCGATCGGTCCGGGGGCAAGCGCGATGCCGAGGCCGGTGACGGCGATCAGCGCGAGTCCGGCGCGAAGTGTCACCCGACTCGATCGCTTGAGCGCGATCCGTTCGGCGACGACGCTGCCGACGCCGGCGAGCAGCGAGATCAACACCACGACACCGACCACCAGACCCTCGCCGAACCCGTACCGGTCGCGGATCTGCGGCAACTGGGTGAGCACCACGGCGAGGAAGAAGCCCTGCACGGCGAACGCGACGGCGGCGCTGATCCGCGCCGATCGCAACTGCCCATGCACCATGGCTGGCGATTTTACGTGGCGCAGCTCACGTTTGTCCCGTGCGGCTGGGCGGTTGTCCAGATCGGCTACTTCTGCGGAGTCAGCACCGCGATCGGAATTGTGCGGCCGGACTTGCGTTCGTAGTCGAGGAACCCGGGCGACTCGACGATGACGACGTCGCGCCACAGCGCATCGCGCTCCTCGCCCACGGCGATGTGTACGCCGACCTCGGACTCCGACGACTTGATCCGGATACGCGCCCGATCGGTCGCGGCGAGATTCTTGAACCACTGCGGATCCTCGCTGTAGCCGCCGGCCGAGCCGATGACGAGATAGCCACCGTCGCGCTCGATGTAGCAGACCGGCGCTGTCCGTTCGACACCGGATTTCCGGCCCGGCACGGTGAGCAGCATGACCGGCAGGGGACCATTCGCCCAACTGCCGAGCTTGCCGTTGGTGCGGCGGTAGAGCGCCGACATCAGCCGGTTCATGGTCGCCCACAACTTCGTTCCGATGGGATGCACCTTGCCGATCTTTGCCGATCGCGCGTTGTTGCGCGCGGTTTCAATGCAGCCGAAGCTCGAGTACGACGCCGCCGCTGCGCCAGGTCTGGTAGAGGTCGGCGCGGTTGGGGGTGCCGTCGGGGCCGAATCCGATGCCGTTGTTCGCTGCGTTGACGTGGTTGTCGCGCGCGACGATGTCATAGAGCCGCATCACGTCCTGCTCGCCGGTGTGCACTGTGACGTCCGCGAGCCGTTTCGCGCCGCGCAGCCGGATGGTCACCGGCTCGTCGGGACGCAGGTTGCGCTGCCAGGGACGGACCCGAGTACCGACAATAAGGGCGTTCTCGTGCGGCGTGTACGCGACGGGAATCCGGTAGGTCTTACCGCTCTTGCGGCCGACGATCTCGATGGTGAGCAGTTTCGTGCCGATGCCACGGGCGAGCAGCGGCGTGCGCAGCAGTACGCGGATCACTCGATTCAGCGCGCCCTGGTAGCGCGAAATCGGTTTGGGGCCGGTGGTGGTGGGTTGGCCGTATTTCGTGACGGTGTTGTCGGTGGGCATGGCGGTCCTCACGCTGGTGGGCGGGGCGCGATCGCAATATTTACTGAGTCAGCAATCAGTAATCTAGTCCGCGCCAGGCAACCTGGCAACACCCGGCCGGCGATGCAGGCAAATCGTCAGGCGCGGAGGCAGATTCACCGATACCGTCATCGCCGTGACGGTCGTTGGGCGATACGAGACTCCCGGGCGGTTGCGCGATGCCCCGGAGGGCTCGCCGTTCTACGAAGCCTGGCACCGGGTCGTTGGCGACCTGACTGCGGATCGGGTCGTGCTGAGCGGAGCAGGCCATTCGGTGGATCCGCGCAGGTTTCGCTCGACGTCCGCAACCGGCGCACGTTGACCTGGACCTGTACCGGCTTCTCGCGGCCGTTGTTGGTCGAGCATCGCGATGATCGCGCCGCCGCGTTCGCCGCGGGCGAGGACCGTGCCACGCAGATCGAGTACCTGGAGTGGCATGTCACGCGCGTCGACGGACGGATCCAGCGGGTCGAGTTCAGCACCGAAACGCCCGAGTACTACCGCACGCTCGCGGCGAGTGACCCCGATGCCGTACTCGCCCTGTACCGGCAACTCGTCGATCCCGGGGTGCGGTCCGAGGAGATCTTTCCCGGTGGCGTCTACGACCCGATGAACCGCTGGAACACCACCGACGGCATCGTGCACTACATCATGCGGGTCAACTCGATGAAGGATCTGCTCGGTGTCTCGCAGGAGGCGCCCGTCCCGGCCACCGCCCGGGACGGGTACGACGCGCTGCCCTACCGCCGCGCCACCGGGGCCGACGCCCGGATCGGATTCGACCACTGGGCAATTGCCCGGACCGGGTTGTCGATCGGGACGGCGAACCCACCGGGGATCTACATGATCGAGTGGGACGACAGCGGTTTCGCGTGTCCCGACGGCACCCCGGTGGGCGACTACTGGACCGTGCTGCGCGGTTTGCCCGGCGCGGCATTGCGACTGCGCTACGAGGTGCCCGCCGCCGATGGATTCACGGTGAGCGACATCCACATCGGTGGACGGCCGATCACCGCCGGCGGTCACCTCGCCGAGCACATCGTGATGTCCGCCCACATCGTGTGCGGGATCGAGCAGTGACCGCACCCGAGCCGGTGTACGACGCTGTTGCCGCCGCGAATATCCAGGGCAACATCATTCCCGGCTTCACGAAGGACCATCAGTACTTCCTGTTTCTCCGGTTCGATGATCGCGCCGGCGCACGCCGGTTCACCACCTGGCTCGCGCCGCGGGTCACGAGTATGGCGGAGGCACTGGACTTTCGCGCGCGCCGGCGGACCGAACATGTCGCCGGCCAGTCGGCAGTGTGGACGGCGGTTGCGTTCTCGTACAAGGGGATTGCGACGTTGGCGGGTAGCGAGTCGGCGGATGCGTTCGGAGAGCACAGTTTCCGCCAAGGCCTGTCCGCCAGGTCGGCCTATCTCGGCGACCCGACTGCGTCGGAGCGTCTTGGCTCGCAAGTGAACTGGTCGGTCGGTGGGCCCGGCAACGAAGCTCACGCTCTGATCGTGGTCGCGATCCGCTCATCGGTCAGCGCAACGCGCACTGCGACCGAACCCGGACATTGACGCTGCCGCGCGCGGACGGAAGCGTCGTCGAGGTGCCGGTGCCGGGGGAGTGGGTCACCCCGACCGGCGGTGGTTACTTCTTCGCCCCACCGATCTCCGCGCTGACCGGCGCCCTCGTGGTCCAGCCTGTTAGGGACGTTCCTGATATGCCTTGAACGACATGGTAAATCGGCCCCGCCCATGTGTCATCGAGCGGAGCGTGACGGCGTAGTCGAGCATGTCGGCGTGCGGGACGGTGGCCACGACGACGGCGTTGTCGGCCCCGGAAATCTCGGTGCCCTCGATCTGGCCGCGCCTGCGGCCGAGGTCGGCGAGCACGTCGCCCTGCAGAGCGCTCGGCACCTTCACCTCGACGTGCATCATCGGCTCGAGCACGACGGTGCCGACCTTCTCGATCGCTTCGCGCAGCGCCAGCGCGCCGGCCATGCGGAAACTGTGGTCGTCGGAATCGACCGAGTGGTGCTTGCCGTCGACGACGGTGGCCTTGACGTCGACGAGTGGGAAGCCGTGCGTCCCGCCGCGGGCCATCGCTTCGTGGATGCCCTTGCCGACGGCGGGCACCAGCGATTTCGGGATCACGCCGCCGCGAGTCTCGTCCGCGTACTCGAATCCACTGTCGCGGGCGAGCGGTTCGAAGCGCACGAGCGCGACGCCGAACTGTCCGTGCCCACCGCTCTGCTTCTTGTGCCGGCCTTCGGTTTGCGTTGATCCGGCCAGCGTTTCGCGGTAGGCGACTTTGACCGGCTCGGTGCCGACTTCGATGCCGAAGCGGCGCTTCACGCGGGCGAGCGCGGACTGCACGTGCACATCGCCGGCACCGGAGAGCACGCGCTGGTGTGTATCGCTGTCCCGCGTGACCCGCAGCGATGGATCGTCGCGTACGAGCTCGGTAAGGGCCGTGCTGAGCTTGTCCTCCTCGCTGGTGCTCTGTGCCGCGACCGCGACGCCGTAGACCGGCTGCTGGTTCTCGATCGGTGGCACTTCGAGGGTCGAACCGGCAGGCGCGAGAGTGTCGCCGGTGGCGACGTCGGTGAGCTTGATCGCGCCGATGATGTCACCCGCGACCGCGGTGTCGATCGGCGAAGTCTTGCCACCGAAGACACGCAGCAGGTTGTGCATCCGTTCCCGGGTACCGGTGCGCTGGTTCACCACGACGTCGTCCGCGTGGATGGTGCCGGAGAGGATCTTCAGCAGCGCCACCTGGCCGACATAGTCGTCGGTCTGGGTCTTGAAGACGTAGGCGAGCGGATCGCCTTCGGGATTGCATTTGACTTCGTTGCCGGAACCCACTGCCAGCGACGGCATCTCGCTCGGCGCGGGGGCGATTCGGGTGATGAATTCGAGGAGGCGGTCGACGGCGATCGCCTCGGTAGCCGACCCGCACAGCACCGGCCACATGATCCCGGTCGCGAAACCGTGGTGCAGCGCATGGCCGAGTTCGTCCGGGCTTATCGCCTCGCCGTCGAGATAACGCGACATGAGGTCGTCCTCGAGTTCGACGACGTCCTCGAGGAGATGCTCGTGTTCGGCGTGCTCGCGGTCCGCGATCCCCGGTGGGAGGTCGGCCGATTCGATTGCGGTGCCCGAGTCGTAAAGGAAGACATGCTCGGTCAGTAGGTCGGCGACGCCGTTGAACGCCGAAGCAGCACCGACGGGCAACTCGACGGGTTCGACGCCGGATCCGAAATGCTCCCGCAGCCCGGCGAGCGCCGCGTCGAAGGAAGCGTTCTCCTTGTCCATCTTGTTGAGGAAGATCAGCCGTGGGATGTTTCGGTCCGCGGCGGCCTCCCACATCAGCTCGTCGTTGACCTGCAGGCCGGCGACGGCATCGACGACGAACACGGCAGCGTCGGCGACTCGTAGGGCCGCCGACGCGTCGCCGATGAAATCCGCGTACCCCGGGGTGTCGATAAGGTTGATGCGGTGGTCGTTCCACTCGAAGGAGGCGATGCCGAGAGTGAGCGACTGTTGGCGCTCGCGTTCCTCGGGCTGGTTTCCCAGGATCGTGTTGCCGGCATCGACGCGGCCTGCCCGCGGGACCACGCCGGCCCGGAACAGCATCGCCTCGGCGAGCGTGGTCTTGCCGTTGCCCTGATGCCCGATGAGCGCAACGTTGCGTATCGAAGGTTCGGTGCGGTTGTTCGGGGCGATGACTCCGGCCTTTCTGTGTGATCTGTAACACAGCAGCCCCAGGCTAGTCCGAACGGCCGGCGGAGCGGGACCGTTCGGCCGGCTCAGGCCCGGAAGTGCCCGAGGGGGGAAGTGACGACAGCCGTCGAATCCAGTGCGCCCGCCAGATGCGCGCACATATTTCAACCGCGCACCTTGCCGCCGTTCACTGGCCACAGATCGAGCTCGACGAAATGGTCGGGCAGTTCAGCACTGAGCCGGGGCAGCAGGTCGCGACCGCGGCGCTCGTATTCGGCAGCCGTCTGCGCGGACGACCAGCCGGTCTCGTAATGGAAGTGCGCTTCGAAATGCTCCTGCCACTTGCGAATGTCGTGTTCCAACTCTTCGGTCAGGCCGAGATGCTTGCCGTCGGTACCGCCGAGGCTGTCCCAGAGCGGCCAGATGCAGCAGTAATCGTTCATCAGCCTGAGGTAATGATCCGTCGGCATTTCGTCGGGCACCACAGCAAGGTAGCGGTGCGATCACTGTGCGCGCAGTACCAGTCCGGTGCCATCGGGCTTGCGCAGCGTCAATTTGTCGGCGTCCACCGTGGCCTCGACGGTGCCGGACAGCACGGCGAGTACCGACTGTTCCACCTCGGCAAGGTCGGGCTCGCAGGCCATCCGGGTGGTGGCGAGGGGTCCGAACTCGATGGTGGTGCCGCTCGCAGGCTCGGAAACCGTTGCGGGACCGTTGAAGTTGTTACAGCCAGTGTTGCCTGTGACGGCGCCGCTCGGGTCGAGCACCAGATGCGCCGCCGCGCGCTCCAAGGCCACCGACGTGGTGATCGCGCCCGATGCGATCGTGCTCTGCACCAACCAGTTCGTGCCGATCAGCGGGCGATTGGGGTCGGCAACCGTGCGATCGAGCAGAGTGACAACTTGGTCGCCGGTGCGGAGCGTCAGTGTGTCGCCGTCGAGCGCCCAGGCCGGTTGCGCACCCAGCAACGTGGCTACCCACGCGTCGGCATCGCCGCGGTCGCCCGGGCACGCCATCATCGTCGTGGCGAGGTCACCGGTCGTCACCTTGCCGTCGGACAGGTCCACCGACGCGCTTGCCCGATTGCAGCCGGCGAAGGCGGAAATCTGCTCGTCGGCGAAGCCGAGTTCGAGCGGGCCGCCGCCGGGGATCGGCGCGCCTTGTACCTCGGTGGACACGAACTCGTGCCCCATCGGTGTCGGATCGTCCGGGTCGGCGGCAGAGCACGCCGCCAGCGCGACCAACGCGACGGCCAGCGTGAGTGCGATCTTCGGCATGGCGGTTCACCCGTTCCTGAGTAGTCGAGTCCTATCGTTCCTCATGGCCGGGGAATTCGGGCAGGCGACCCGAAGGCGTTTCGAAGCTGCGTCGCTACTTGGATCGGCCGGGACCGGGCTACGGGCCGCGCGGGCCTACCGAGGTGATCGACGACCCGCGCCGCAGGTCCACCGAGCCTGTCCGCCCGGCGGGTTTCCGTCGCTGGTGGTCATCGCCAACGCGTGGGGCGCGATTGTGCCACCCGACGGCTGGATGGCCGAAGACACCCAGAAGCTTCGGGCCTAGCTCGGCGAGATCGGCGGGGATGGCTGATCGGGCGAAAAACCTCGCTACGGTGGATCGGTGCGCGCGGTCGTTCAGGATCGGTACGGACCACCATCCGAGGTGCTCGCGGTGCGCGACGTCGAGCGTCCGAGGCCCGGGCCCGACGAGGTGCTCGTGCAGGTCCAAGCGGCGTCCGTGCATCCGGACGTGTGGCATGTGGTCACCGGTCGGCCCTACGCGCTTCGACTGATGGGATCGGGGCTCCGCCGCCCGACGCGCCGGATCCCCGGCACCGACATGGCCGGCCTGGTGGTCGAGACCGGCGACGGCGTGGCCGGTTTCGCGCCCGGCGACGCGGTGTTCGGTGAGACCGTCCGGGGGTACCAGTGGCGCAATGGCGGTGCGTTCGCCGAGTACGTGGCTGTCCCGGCGCAAGTGCTTGCGCCCCGGCCGGCGAACCTCACCCCAGCCCAAGCTGCGGCGGTCCCGACCTCGGGTCTGATTGCGCTGCACAACCTTCCAGACGCAGATGCACTCGCGGGGCGGAGCGTGTTGGTGAACGGCGCGGCGGGCGGGGTCGGCGCGTGCGCGGTGCAGATCGCCCGGGCCAGGGGCGCGACGGTCACCGGCGTGGACGCAGGGGCCAAACTCGACTTTGTGCGCGCTCTGGGCGCCGATCGGGTTGTCGACTACGAGCACACCGATTTCACCCGCACCGGGGAGCGGTTCGACGTCATCTTCGATGTGCCGGGGAACCACGGGTTCTCGGCCTGCCGTCGTGCACTCACGTCGACGGGGGTCTACATCCTGATCGGGCACGACCAGTTCGGCGCGTCGGCGGGCCGATGGCTCGGCAGCATGCCACGTGTGCTGGGCTTGGTTGCACGCTCGCCATTCACCAAACACCTTCCCGGCCCGAGTGTTTCGATGCCGGACAAGGGTACATCGATGGCTGCGCTTGCCGACCTCGCGGCTGCGGGACAGCTCCGACCGGTCGTGGACGAAAGCTACCCGCTCGACGAGGTCGCCGCGGCACTGCGGCACCTGCAGTCCGGCACCGCCCGCGGCAAGATTGTGCTCACTCCCTGACGGTGGCCACTGGATCTAGCCCGGCCGCAAGTGATCCGAGGTATCGCCGGTGAAATCGAGCAGCGAATAGTCGCGTGCGGCGAACGCCCATCCGTCCTGGGCGCGGACGACGGTGTCGTGGTGGCGGCCCGAGGCGATGATGTCGATCCGGCCGTCGCGGGGTTGCAGCACCGTGTAGCAGGATCGCACTCGCGCTCGGTCGGGACCGTCGAATTCGATCATCGGGTTGGTGATCAGGTGCCGGGTCCTGGGCGTGCCGTCGGCATGCAGTATCACCATCTCGCGAAACATCTGTTCGACATAGGCGGCGCCGCGGCCGATCACGGTCTCTCCGATCGTGATGTCGGCATCGGCGAAAAGCGCTGCCACCGAACCGAAGTCACCCGAGTCGAGCAACTCTGCGTACCGGTAGAGCAAGGCGCAGATGGTGTACTCGTCGCGGCCGGTCATCGTGGCGCCGCCGTGGCCCTGCGGCGTCGATCGCGGGCGCGCAGGACCACCTTGACCACCTCCTCGATCCACAACACGGTTGATCCGATCGCGATGGCGACCAGCCATTGGTCGGAGGTGAGCCCGGTGGTGTCGAACAGGTCCTGCAGGAAGCCGACGTGCACGACCGCTACCTGCAGGACGATCACCGCGACGAGCGACACCCAGATGGCCGGGTTGGTGAACGATTGCGGTGAGAACACCGAGCGGGTGTCGGACCGGACGTTGAGCAGGTTGAAGACCTGGAAGAACACGAACGTCGTGAACGCGAGAGTGGTCACGAAGAGTGGGTCGTCGGCGCTGTCGGGAAACATATCGTCGGCGAACGCGAGAACGCAGATGGTGCCGATGGCCATCACGACGCCGAAGGTGAGAATCCGGCGAATCCTTGCGCGGGTGAGCAACTGTTCGTTTGCCGGGCGTGGCTTGTCGGTCATCACGGACGGTTCGGTCGGATCGACGCCCAGGGCCAGGGCCGGTGGGCCGTCCATGATGATGTTCACCCACAGGATCTGCAGGGCGGTGAACGGCGCCCCGCCGGCGAGGTCGAGCACCCCCGCGCTGAGGAAAATGAGCACGAAGCCCCACGCGGTGGTGAGTTGGAACTTCACGAACTTGATGATGTTGGCGTAGATCCCGCGTCCTTCGCGGACGGCGGCGACGATGGTGCTGAAGTTGTCGTCGGTGAGAATAATGTTGGCCGCGCCCTTGGACACGTCGGTTCCGGTGATGCCCATGGCGATTCCGATGTCGGCCTGCTTCAGCGCGGGCGCATCGTTGACACCGTCGCCGGTCATGGCCACCACGCCGCCGTCGGCCTGCAACGCCTTGACCATTCTGATCTTGTGCTCCGGCGCGACCCGGGCGAGCACCCCGAATTCGCGCGCGCGTGCCACGAGTTGGTCGTCGTCGAGGGCGTCGAGCGCGGCGCCGGAGGCGGCGTCGCCGGTGATGCCCAGGTTTCGGGCAATCGCGGTCGCGGTGGTCAGATGGTCGCCGGTGAGCATGTGTACATGGATTCCCGCTTCGTGTGCGACCTCGATCGCCGCGGCGGCTTCTGGGCGGGGTGGGTCGACGATTCCGACCAGCGCGTAGAGGGTGAGGCGGTCGACCTGGTCGAACAGCGCCGCCGAGTCGCCGGGCAGAGTGTCGCCGATCTCGCGTCCGGCGATCATCAGTGTCCGCAGACCCTCGGCCGCCAACTCGTCGACTCGCGCCCGAATACGTTCGTGATCGGCGGCTTCGAGCGGCCGCACCCCGTTCTCGGCGAGCACCGACCCGGCCCGCTCGAGCAGCACGTCCGGCGCACCCTTTACGCAACAGCGGTAAATCGTGGCGGCGTCTGAAGTGTGGCCATGGAAGGTCGCCATGAACTTGTAGTCGGAGTCGAAAGGGACCTCCGCGACCCGGGGAAGTGCTTCGCGTGCGCCGTCGACGTCGATTCCACCCTTTTCGGCGAGCACCACCAGCGCACCCTCGGTGGGATCACCGACCAGTGTGCCGTCGTGCACGGAGGCGTCATTGCACAACGCCATCGCGGTCAGCGCATCGGTCAAGTCGGGCAACGGGATGCCGTCGCCGGTGAGGATCTGGCCGGTGGTCGCGTAGCCCTCGCCGCTGACCCGGAAGCCACGCCCGACGATGTGCAATCGACGCACCGTCATCTGGTTGAGCGTCAGGGTTCCCGTCTTGTCGGTCGCGATGTCGGCGGTGCTGCCCAGGGTTTCCACCGCAGAGAGCTGTTTGACGATCGCGCCGCGTTGCGCCAGCCGCGACGCGCCCATGGCCAGCGTGAACGCGACAACCGCCGGCAGACCCTCGGGGATGGTGGCCACCGCGAGCGACACGGCGGTCAGCAGCAGGTCCGTCCAGGAGTCACCTCGGGCCAGGCCCATCACAAACACGAGGGTCACGACCACCAGGGCGATGATGGTCAACGTCTGCGCCAGCTTGTCGATCCGGCGTTGCAGCGGGGTCTTGTCGCCGCCGGCCTGCCCGAGCATCGTTGCGATGGCACCGATCTCGGTGTCCATACCGGTGCCGGTCACCACCATCGCCGCCCGCCCCCGGGTGAGCGCGGTGTTCATGTAGAGCATGTTGGTGCGGTCGGCCAGCGGGAGGTCCGCGTCGTCGAGTTTCTCCAGGAACTTCTCTACTGGCTGCGACTCACCGGTCAACGCCGATTCGGCCACCTGCACGTTCGCGGCCTCGACGACCCGGCCGTCCGCAGGGACCGAGTCACCGGCCTCGAGCAGCACCACGTCACCGGGGACGAGTTCGGAGCGGGCGACTTCCTGGAGTCGACCGTCGCGGCGTACCCGCGAGTTGGCGACCGCCATGTCGCGCAGGGCCTGCAGGCTGTTTTCGGCGCGCGCTTCCTGCAGGTAGTTCAACACAGTGTTCAGCGTGATCACTGCGAGGATTACGACCGGCGTCTCCCACTCGTGGGATACGAGGGCGCTGACCGCAGCGGCGACCAGCAGCACGATCGTCATCTGGTCGGTGAGCAGGCGCGCGACCTTCTTCCAGCGCGGATCCTTCGCCGCTTCGACGAGCAGGTTCGGCCCATGCTCGCGCAGCCGGTCCGCGGCTGCGGTCGCTGTCAGCCCGGTGGCGGCGTCGACGCCGAACGCGGTTTCGATGTCGGTGGTGGAGCGGGTGAACCAGGGCTCTGGTTGGTCGGGGGACCGGTCGGCTACAGAGGCTGTCGGGGTGTTGCCGGAAACCATGCGCGAACTCCTCCGCGTCGGGATGTTCGGTTCGATCACACTCGCGCAGTCATCCTACGAACAATCGGGGCCGCGCTCAGGTTCTTCTGCGTTGCAGGCGAGTCCAGACCAGGTCGAGAATCACTGCGAGCAGGAGTATCCCGATCATGGCGGTGAACGTCTCGGGCGCGGTCCGCAACGTCTGCACGCCGAATACGACGAGCACAACGACCGTGAGCGCAATTCCCGCGACGAGCAGGGCGGTGGAGGATTCGGTCTCGGACTTCAGCCGGTAGGCGGCAATCGAGGTCACCAGAAAGATTGCCAGCGCGACGGCGCTGCCGAGTGACGCGATTGCGGTGAGGTCCACAGTGTTCGCAATGAGCAGGATCAGCAGCACCGAGATCGCCAGGCCCCAGGTTCCGCCGAACCTCGCGAGTCGACCGAAAATCGGTGGGAACGTGCCCGACTCGGCCAGTTTCGCCGTCGACCCGGCAGCTGCATAGATATTGGCGTTGACCGACGACGAGGTTGCCAGCAGGGCCGCGACGGCCATCATCGCGAAACCCGCATCCCCGAGTGCGGGCTTGGCGGCGAGTGCGAGCGCCGTTTCGCCGTTGTCGATCACCTCCTGCACCGTGAGGGTTCCGAAAACGCCCAGCGCGATCAACACGTACAACGCCGTCGTGATGCCCAGGGCCAGGTACATGGCTCTGGGGAGGTTGCGACTCGGGTTGGGAATGTCACCGCCGGTGAAGCTGATGACGGTGAATCCGATGTAGGCGAAGAAGGTCAACGCGACGCTGGAGACGATGTCCACCGTCGGCGGGTAGGTGGACGGGGCGAGCAGGTCTGGGTTCAACTCGGCAAGCGTGACCACGATGAAAACCGCGAAGACAGCGAGTAGTACGACCACAATCGCCGTCTGCACCCGGTCGATGAACTTCGCGCCGGCGATATTGACGACGGCAACGCCCAAGATCACCACGCTCGTCAGCACCTTGGCCCACGCCGTCGATTCGTCGAAGAACAGCGCAGAACCGTAGCTGCCGAACGAAACCGACACCATCGCCGTGACGATGAGCGCCGCGAAGTAGAGCAGCCACGATGTCACCGCGGTGATGCGCCCGGGGCCGTAGCCGAGCAGGAGGAAGGTGACGATGCCGCCCGACGACGGGTAGCGGGCGCCGAGCTTTGCGATGGCATACCCCTGCAGGGTTGCCACGACACCAGCGATGACGAACGACACCCATACCGCCGAACCGGCGACCGTCCCGGCCTCGCCGAGCAGGGCGAAGATGCCGGCGCCGACCATCGACCCGACACCGAGGAACGCGGCGCCGCGCACCGTCATGGACTGCTTGCCAGACCCCGAGGCGTCGGCCGAGTTGGTCTCGCTCATAGGCTCAATCCTGGCAGGAGAAACCTGTCTACACCTCGACATATGGCCGTGTCTGCGCCCCGTCGTTTGGTCGTTGACGGAGATGGTTCAGGAGGGCGGCTGCGGTCGAAATGGCCGTTGTTCGTCCGGTCCGTCCTGGACAATCAACGCGCTCGATGGCGGAACTTCGTGCCATATCCCCGGCAGGTCGCTCAGCGGTTCGGAAACGACGACGCGAGCTTCCTCCGAAAAGTGGCTGAGGCGGTGGTCTTCGGGGTACAGCTGACGGACGGAGTCGATATCGACGCTCGCGTACAGCGTGTTGACGACGGGGCCGCTGGCGTACCGGGCGGCATAGAGGCGCTCGCCGTCGGTTAGTCCGATGGTCATCTGCACCGGTTCGGCGATGTCCTTGGATTGAGCGAGTGCCTCGATGTATCCGGCCATGCGTTCGAGCCCACCGAGCGGATCGTCGGCCAACCCGAAGGTCAGGGCGAGGTGAAACATGAGTTCGGAGTCGGTGGAGCCCTTGATGTTGTCGAAGAGATCCGGTCGGACGGCGAGGAGTAGGTCGCGACGTAGTAGCTCGAACCCGGCCAGGAACCCGTTGTGCACGAAGATCCAGGGCCCGTAGCGGAAGGGGTGACAATTTGTCTGCTGGACGGGCGTGTTGGTCGCGGCGCGAACGTGCGCCAGGAAGATGGGCGATTCGATTGCGCCGGTGAGTTCACGCAGATTCTCGTCACCCCAGGCCGGCGCGGCGTTGCGGAACAGCGCCGGCTCGCCCGGCCTGGGGTACCAGCCGAGCCCGAACCCATCACCGTTGGCCATTGCCATGTCCGGCGTGGACCGTCGACTCTGCTCGATCAGCGAATGGACGGGGTCGTAGATGAGTTCCTTTGGGGTCGTTGCATTTCCAAAGTAGCCGAGCCAGCGACACACGATCGGGGCCTTGTCAGTCGTCGGTGTCGAGGGATTCGAGCGCTGCCAGGATGCCCTGGGTGGGGACGCGGCCCGAGGCGACGAGCTGGGCGCCGTTGTGTCGGAGCGCGGACGCGAACGGCGCTGCCCAACGGTTTTCGTAGATGAGGACCGCGCCGGTACAGCCGGGTTCGAGGACAGCGCCGGCTTCGTGGACATCGGTGCTGTCGAGTAGTCCCGAGGACGCCTCGGCGAACAAGGTCACGTCCAGGTCGCCTTCCATCCCGGACTCGCTGATGTCGATTCCGACCAGTGAACCGTCGGGTTCCCGCCGGACGAATGCCAGGTCGAGCACCCGGATGATGCCGCGGTCGACGAGGTCGAGCAGCTGCGGCAAGGCGCTACCGTTCGGGGGCCGGTCGGCGGGGAATTCCACCACGAGATAGTCGATTGGCCCGATCTCGTCCAGGTTGATGTCGTTCACCGCGAACCTCTCGTCGTTGAATGGGTCGATGTGCGGGCTGAGCTGCGGAATCGTGGTGGTTACGGTCGCCCGTGCGGCGGCCCATAATGGGTGCAGAGATTGGGCCGAGTGTATCGCCGAGCGACAACGTCCAGGGTGCGAAACTCGTCGAATGTTCGCGCATTCGCCGGGCGGAAGCCCAGGTCGTGGGTGAACACGCCGAGCAGCACGGCCAGCACCAGCCCGATCGACAATGAGACCGCCACCGCGGGGGTTCGCCGAATCCAATGCGCCGGACCTGCAGGACGAGGGCGCCGTTCAGGTGCAATTGGGCGCTGACTGAGCACTCACGTCGCGGTAGCGTCCTGCGCGACGGCGATGATGCCGGTGCAGCGGTGGCGAACAGCAGCCGTTGACGCGACCGACCTAGGCCGTGTCCAGCCCGAATCCGAGCGGAGCGTGCCGCGTTGCGGACCTATTCCGGGAGCTGTGTGAGACGACGTTGCACGGCGGTCGTATGGACGGGGTGACGGGTCGAACACATGGCACGCATGCGGCATAGAAACAGAAAAGCCCCGGTGAATACCGGGGCTGATCAGGTAAAACGGTGGTGCGCGATACTGGGATTGAACCAGTGACCTCTTCCGTGTCAGGGAAGCGCTCTCCCGCTGAGCTAATCGCGCGAGGTGGAGACGGGAATCGAACCCGTGTGCACGGCTTTGCAGGCCGTTGCCTCACCACTCGGCCACTCCACCGGGCTAATGTCGAGACCCATACCTCGAGCGGATGACGGGATTCGAACCCGCGACCCTCACCTTGGCAAGGTGATGCGCTACCAGCTGCGCTACATCCGCATTCGTCCGCGGCGCTGTTTCCGGCCCCGCGGTGCGAAAAGGAACATTAGCCGACAGCGGAGTGAACTCACAAATCTGCTGGTAGACGTCCTGTGAGCGCCTCTGGGTATCTGCTCGACGGCCGCCGGTGGCAGCTCAGGTCTGTGGCCCGAGGGGCGGATTGTGACTCGCCCGTGCGGTCGTGTTAATGTTCCACCTCGTTCGGCAAGCCCCGCAGGGGCGCGCAGACGGTCCCGTGGCTCAGTGGGAGAGCGTCCGCTTCACACGCGGAAGGTCGCTGGTTCGATCCCAGCCGGGACCACACACTGAAACCGCAGGTCAAGGCATGTTTCGAAATGCCATTCTCCGTTTTAGATAACGGCATTCCGCGTCTCCATCCGGCTAAAATCCGGCCAAACTATCGAGGGTCGGAATAAGAGGCCTGGCACTGGGTGCCACTGGGTCGAGATTCCGAACGGAATGGCATCGAGTGCCACGTCCGTCGGTCCGCTCCCTGGGCGGCTGCCGAGGGTCCGGCGCCAGGCTCTCGGGTCAGCAATCCCCGGGTGCCTGCAGTGATGTGTGGAGGGCCCGCGAGCGCACGGTGGCCCGCCGTGGAGGTTGCGCTCCTACACGGAATCGATGCCGGCCAAGCCGTCGAGTGCAGTGGCGATGCTGTCGAGCTCCTCGTCGTACAGATCGGCATAGGTGTGCGCGGTGACAGTGATCGAGGCGTGGCCCATGACCTTTTGAAGCAGCCGCAGGTCGGCGCCAGCCTTACGTGCAAGCGACGCATAGGTGTGGCGCAGGTCGTGGACGCGCAGGCTCGGTCGCGCGAGAGCCGCAATCGAGGCCTTCCAGGCAACCGCTCGTTTCCAGTTCTCCAGCCCGAGCCTGGATCCTTTGGGTGAGGTGATTGCCGGCTCCGCCGGACCGCGTCCTGAAACTCTGTCGAGGAGTATTGGCATCAAACGCTGGGGGATTGGGATCGTGCGCTGGCCGGCACGGGACTTGGTGTTTCCCTCGGTGAGTTTGCCGCCCACCTGGGTGATCGAGCGGCGCACGCGGATCCGACGTGCTGCGAGGTCGACATCTTCGACGTTGAGGCCGGTGAGTTCGCCGAAGCGTAAGCCGGTGTAGGCCAGAATCAGCACGACATCGCCGTACTCGCCGCAGACCTGTGCGAGTGCGGCGACCTCGGACGCGGTCAGATATGTGTGCTGGCGGTGTCGCATCGGCGGAAATTTCGTTCGCGTCGCGGGATTCTTGCCGATCAACAGACCGCTCTCGACGGCATGGTCGAGGCACATCTTGAGCACCGAGTGAGTCCAGCGGACCGTTCGTGGGCTGAGGCCAGATGCGGTCATTTCGTTGACCCAGCCTTGAACTGATTCCTGGTCGATCCTGGCTATGGGCCACGTACCGAACCTGGGCTCGACACGCAACCGCCAGTTGTCGGTGTAACCTCGGCGCACCTTCGCACTCAGATCTGGACGAGATGCGAGCCAGACCGAATAGACTTCTGCCAGTGTATGTTTGCCGCCGCGTGGATCGACTCGGTCGCCGCGCGCTTGGGCAACGGCGACCTCGGCTTCGAAGAGTCTCGCTGCACGTTCGGTCTTGAAAGTGCGCGTCCGTCTGGTGCGGTCGGGCAGTCGCCATTCGACGTCCCAGCGCGCGCCTTCAGTGGTCTTGCGGCGATTGATCGACATGATCGGTTCGTCCGATCCTTTGAATTATGTTGCACAGCAATGGAAGCGCTGTTTTTGCAAAGGCCGTTCGGTCGTAGTCGGTACCGCTGCCTCGATTCGGGTGGGTGAGCGGCTACACCCGTACCGACTCGAGCCAATCGAGGACGTCACGCCGATTCCATCTCCGATGACGATCGCTCAGCCGCAAATGACGAGGACCGGGCGCGACCATGCCGCGCTCGCGCTTGGCTGCCCAGTCGTGCAGCGTGGAGACGGGGACACCCGTCAATCCCTGCACATCGCCAGCTGTGAGCAGGTCGCGATCAGAGCCGTTGTCGACCACTGCAATCACGCTCCTTCAAGGCCGCACGCGGACATGACGCATTCACGCAAGACTCGTTCCCAAATCGTCGGCGGCGCATCGTCAGCGGAGTCCGAACTCTTCGCGAAGCGCGGCCGTCACAACGTAGATCCGCCCGCCCAGGCGCCGTATGGGAAGCTCCTTGCGCGATGCAAGGCGGTACGCCGACGCGCGGCTGATACCTAGAAGCGCTGCTGCTCGTGGCACTGCAAGGAGGAGCGGAAGGTCCTCCGATTCCTCGGTTCGCGAACTGGGTGTCTGCATGTACTTCCCCGTCCAGTCATCGGCCGTAGCGTCTTGGGTCTGAGACGGAAACTATATTAGCGCTAATATTGGAATCTGGCGACAGGTCTGGGTCGGCCGATTGGCGCAATCCACAGACGAGTGCTCGCCCACGCATGCCAGTGGATCCTCGGGGGTTGTGGGTCATCCGAGCCTGACTCGCCGACCAATGCTGAGGAGTCACGCCTACTGTCGGGAGTGTCGCGCGACGGTCGAACCAGTGGCCCGTTCACACGTGCCGCCAAATGGTGGCGGGCGAACGCCAAGCTGTGGCGAACAAGGTTAGTGGCCAAACTGCAGTGCATCGTTCGAAGTCAGACGTCACACGTTAGTGTTCGTCACCTGCGATCGAACGATATCGTCGGGGTATGTCGGTTTCTCCAGCGATCTCAGAGCTGCTGGCTCTGCTGACGCCTGCCCGACGTGAGCACTCGATCGAGGTGGGTCGGAAAGCCGAACGGGCGGCGGAACTTGTTGCGGACCATCTGCGCGAGGACTTCGTGATCGCGGCGTACCTGCATGACGTCGGATACGGACATCCCGACGGAGGGTTCCACCCACTGGACGGCGCGCGCTTGCTCGAATCGCAAGGCTACTCGTCGGCCGTGTGTCACCTGGTCGCCCACCACACTGCGAGCCTGATCGAGGCTCGCCGTCGTGGCATCGACCTTAGCGAGTTCGACCAGTTTGCCTATGACGGTCCAGAGATGGACAACGCCAACCGCGTGCTGTGGTGGGCAGACATGACCACAGGGCCGAACGGGGAGACGGTGACGGTTGAGGAGCGTCTGGCCGAGATCTTGGAGCGGTACGGAGCGGACGATGTCGTCGCTCAGTCGATTCAGGAGGCTTCGCCTTTGTTGATCGAGGTCTGTCACTCCGTGGCTGGGTCGATGAATGGTTCTGTCTGAGTCAGCGCCCACTCAATGCGTTTACGTTGGCTCGTATCCATTTTGAGTTCAGGGATTCTCGCGCTGGCTACCCACTCGACACGTGTGCTCTCGGAGCTCGGTGTCGGTTCGCCCGAGACGTAGCTTGCGCGGTAGACGACGGTGAACTCTTGGCGGACCTCGTCGTTGCTGGTGTAGTGGATGACGTGCCGCGGGTCTGTGAAGATTCCCACGATGCCGTTTAGCTGAACGGTGATCCCGGTCTCCTCCTCGGTTTCACGAACCGCTGTGTGGCTTAATGATTCTCCGGGGTCGTGAGCGCCACCAGGCATCGACCAGTTGCCGTTGTCCGAACGACATATCAACAGGACCGCGCCATCCCTCGATACGAAGGCGCCGGCACTGGGCCGCACGCTGTTCGCCGGCGGAGCTGATGGGTCGTTGTTGTAGTCGATGCGTTGTCCCACAACGCTCAGACTACCGGGCGCCCAGTCGCCCACACCTGCTCGAACGAGTCGGCATACAGCGTGAAGAGGCGCCCGCCGGGAATTCGTTGGAGGTGCTGTACGGGCGCCCGAGCTGCGTAGGCGCCATACACGTGAGTGTTGACGAGCATGTTGTCGTCGAAGCGGTAGATGCTGGTATACAGCGGGGTGTCGTGAATCCGCAACGACACCTCGGGCAGTTTCAGGCAGTCGGCCAAGTACTCGGCTGTCGATTTGCACCGTTGGGGGAGTGTCGGTAGGCCCTCAGCGTGGCCACGTTCACGCACGGCCTCCGAGTCAGGATCGCCGAGTAGTACCCGGATCTGGGCTCCGGCGCGAGCCTTCTCCGTGACGATGTCCACGAATCCCAAGGATTCGACGAGGAAGCCGCCCGAGTAGACGAGAATCTCGATCGTCTCGTTTGCCTGCCGCATCAATGCGCGCCAAATCTCATGGGGTACATCAGCTCTGGCCGCCCACATCTGCACAACCTCGGAACGCGACGTCTCTGCTGACCTTCCGCCAATCAGCAAGCCTGGCCAAAGGTAGGTCTCTTCGTGCCCCAGCAACTTCGAAATGTGCGCACGGGTAGATGGGTGCGGCTGCCGACCTTGTGTGATCCACCGCTCCACGGTCTTGCCGTCAACCGAAAGACACTCTGCTAGCCGCGAATTGGTGAATCCAGCGGCGGTCATCGCGCCGCGCAGACGATGGTTCGCCATTGCCTGAGTCTATCCGAAAGTGTCCCAAAATGTCCCTCCTGGGCGGTTAAAACGTCCCGCTCTTCGAGCGCATTCTGAGCTGGGGGTTACGCAAGGATCGAAGATCAGACGGGGGCACTGATCATTATGGCGACCAAGAACTTTCCGGGTCCAACGACATCGTTGCAGACTGACGGAGCCACGACAGTCACCGTTGATACCTGCATCGAGGGTGAGCGGTCATGAGCAACGCCGGCTCGGATGGCGGAGCCCATCAAACATCAGATAACGCAGACGGCGATCGTGGAGAGTCGGAGCGGTGGTCGGCGGGTTTGCTGGACGACCGAGTCGAACGACTCATGGTGCTTCGTCGCCGCCGGTTAGCTGCTGCTCGATCCGGTCGAGGCGATCGTTGATGGCCCTGAGTTCCTCGGCGTTCTTTTCGCTTCCGCTCAGTCTGCGCAGTTGAGCCCTGAGCTCGGCAAGCTCTTGAAGGACGGGGTCATCGCGGTCGGGATCCTTCGGAGACTCTCCTTCGAGGACTAGCTTGAGGTGATTGCGCGGCCAGCCGAGGGCCTCCGATACGGCTGCGAGCGTGACTTGGCTGCGGCGTCGACGCTGAGTGTCGTTGACCATCTCACGGATGGTCATCGGCGCAAGGCCTGACTTCTGCACCAGCTCGGCCTGGGTCATGTCGAGTTCACCCATCCGCTGCCGCATCGCTGCACTGACGCCCTGCCAATCCTTGGCCACGATCCGCTCCCTCCGCGAGTGCAGCCAAGGCTAGCGCCGATTTGCGCGCGGAAATCAACCAAGCGTCAGACGCCCAGCTCATCGAGAACGCGGTAGAACGTCTGACTAGCGTTTTCACCCACCTTCGTCCTCGGACAGCACGACCCTCTGGGAGGCATGGCACGATCGAGAAGGCATCGCAGAGGGGGAAACGTGACGAATGAACAGGACAATGCTGACGTCTTGGCTGCCAGCGCGCCGTATACGAAGCTGTTCCTCAACGTCTACGACTTGTGGGTTGTCTGTCTATCGAACACGGTGGCGTGGCGGTGCCCGGCCGGTACGCTACTAGAACATTTCAACGCAAATGTGCGCCTTCGACACCTCGAAGTTGGCCCAGGGTCCGGGTGGCTTCTGGCCCACGCCGACTTCCCAGGACCGTCTGCGGACATCGTCTTGCTGGATCTCAACCCGAACAGCCTCGAACACACCGTCCGTCGGTTGTCCGACCGCCATCAGGTGAGGACGATCGAGCAGAACGTGCTCGACCCTCTCGGCGATGTTGGTGGGCCATTTGAATCGATCGGGATCAACTACGTCCTGCACTGTCTGCCCGGTGGATGGGTGGCGAAGTCGGCCGCGTTGAAGAACCTCGCGAACAAACTGTCCGACGACGGCGTCCTCTTCGGCTCGACGGTGCTCGGTCCCGGAGTGAACCGCAACCCGGCAGGCTTCGCGTTGACAGAGCTCTACAACCGGATCGGAGCATTCCACAACCGTACGGACGATCACGATGGGCTCGTGTCGGCACTTGAAGCTTCGTTTACACAGGTCGATTCCCGCATCGTGGGCAATGTTGCGTTGTTCGCTGCATCGGGCAGGCGCCTTACTTCGCGAGCGGCCTCGACCTAGAAACCCACTAGCTTAGCCGCTTTGAGACGATTGCTCCCCAAGGTCCCTTCGCCGGATGCGCAGCCTTAGGCCCGTCGGCTTGAGAGTGATCTGCTCGCTGATGTTCTGATCAAGTCGGAACGAAGGATCCGGTTCGAACTCGTAACGCCGCAGTAGTGTCGCGAGAGCGAGGAGAACCTCGTGGTACGCGAACTGCCGGCCGATGCACGCGCGCATCCCGGTCCCGAACGGCTTGTAGACGTACGATCGATCGAGCGCACGGAGTCGTTCGGGGAGAAACCTATCGGGGTCGAAGTCATCGGCGTCGGATCCCCACACGCTATCGCGGTGTGCAGCCAATGTGAGGACGAACACCCACTCACCCTTCTTGAAGGGGTAGGCGCCGTCACCGATGACGGTGTCTTCCTTCGCTTCCCGAAAGTATCCCGGCGCGATTGGCCACAGCCGCAGTGTCTCGTCGACGACACGTCGCAGGTATCGGAGTCTTGCGACGTCCTCGTACGCGAACTCAGGCCGCTCGGCGGTGGCGGGCCATTTCGCGTCAATCTCGTGGCGAGCGCGATCGGCGATTTCCGGCCTGGTGGCCAGAAAATGCAACGCGAAAGCGAGGACCCCGGCGGAGGTTTCATGTCCAGCCACAAGAAACGTGAGAATCTGGTTGCGGATGTTGATCTCGTCTAGGGGTTCGCCGCTGTCGGGATCAGGTTGACTGAGCATTCGCTCGAGCAGATCGCTGCCCGCAGTTGCGTTGGCCTCGACACGGACACCAGCCTTCCGGCGTGCGACGACGTCGTCGACGACATCCTTGACATAGCGTTTGTCGCGCTCATGCTGCGCGCGCTGCCGATACCCGATCGATTTCTGCAGAATTGGCGGAAGGTTCGCGTTTCGGTTGATGTAGGTCAGGCCGCGCATCATCGCCTCGACGAACGGGTGGTCGCCGGAGCGCTGAAACGAGTCGAAGGTGTATCCGAATCCGGTGCGGGCCATGACTTCGAGGGTGAACTTGTTCATGTCCTCCGGTACGTCGACCCAACCGTCAATGCGGTAGTCCCAGTAGTCGACTAGTTCACGAAGAGTCGCAAGCATCGTGCCGTGGTAGCTACGCATTGCCTCCTGCGTGAAGCCGGGCGCAAGGACATTGTGCGCCTTCTGCCAGTTGGGCTCGTAGTTGTAGGCCGTGAAGAGCCCGTCTCGCGCGATCGGGCGCAGCTTCTTGAACAACACCCCGACGTGTTTGGTCCACGTCGCATCATCGTTCACTTCGGCAATCAGTTGTGGTCCCGAAACGACAATCATCGGATAGTTCACGATCATGCGCTCGAAGATAGGGCCGAGGCGCTGCGCGTCTTTGAGACTTGTTTGCGTCGGCTTGGCAGGGTTGATCGTCAGCAGGTCGCCGAGGAGCGGGAGTCGGAACCGAGGACGCGGCAATGACGGACGTGACGTGCGCGGAGGCGCAGACGGCGTTGATGTCATGGGCTGGTTAACCTTTCAAGAAGTCGCTCACCTTGATGCGGCGGGAGCGCACTGCGCGAGCGCTGTCTGCCACTGCCGGGCCAGGTCGACGAGGTTGTCACTCGCTGCGGTCAGGTGCGTCGATTTCGTCGGCATTGTCAGAATGTCCAGCTGCACACCAGAGTTCGAAGGGATCGTTCCGTGGAGCTTGGCCGTGTAGGCGCGCGCCACCTGAACCGCGGCCGCGGCGGTCGGCGAGGCGACATCGTCGTGCTTGGCGACCGGAGTCGCGTAGGGCCGCAGCCGTAGGAGAGCATCGTGAATCTCTATTGTCATTCGATGCAAACGCGCGGCTTCAGTGTCGGTGGCGAGGCGGTCGCGGGCGACCACCTCGGGAAATAGCGCGGTGAGGTCCTGCCACAGCGGTTCGAGCAGTCGACGGTTGCGCCCGGTTCGGTCACGACCGAACCGGACCCGCAATGCAGATACTGTGGGCACGATCGTGATCAGGCTTGCCGCCGTGGTCGCGAGGAAGAACGTCAGTGCCTTGATGTGCATCTCGGGATCTTTGGACCGGGTGTTGCTGATCACCTCGTATATCGTGTTCAGCGGGGTGACGACCGCGTCGAACACGAGGACTCCACTGATGCCGATGTTCGCTGCGTAGATCGCCTTTTCACGGCTGGTGTTGTCGCCCGCGCGCAACTCACGCACCGCGAGGCGCAGGTAAAGGGTGGCGCACACCAGGATCGGTGCGTAGAAGGCGCACCAAAGCACCGCGGATGACCACGTAAGTTCCTGGTCGATGAGGACGTTTTGCATGCGCGCCGGTGTACCAGCGAAGAGGACAACCGCACTGAGGATGAGGCCGACGACGTAGTAACGGCGCTGCCGCTTCTGCGCAGTGGCGGGATCGGCGCCATCCCACAGCTTGCCGATTCCGTACAGTGCCTGGACGATCCCGATGATCGCGCAGAAGGACAGTTGCCGGAGCAAGTCGATATCCCCGATTGGACCAGGGAAACGCCCGAGCAGGTCTTCGGTGGCTTGTTCCCGAAGAAGCATGCCAACAGCCGCGAAAGCGAGTGCCTGGTTTATCAGCCGATCCGTGATGCTGGAGTTGATCAGCGCGAACCGCACTATCGTCAGCAATACCAGCAGGGTGATCACCGGCCATGCGATGACGCCGGGAACTGGGGAGGTCATCGGCCGCGGAAGAATGTCGAGCGCATAGCGGAAACCCTTCGTTGTCGGACGGTCATCGCTTCGATCATCACCAGGTCGGCGAACGCCTCGGCATCGCGCTCGGCCTGTTCGTCGTAGTCGCTGCGGCCGAGTGCGCGCAGGATGGACGAGTTTGCGAGTGAAGGCATCAGCGAGCCAAGCTGTTCGAATCGGAAGTCGGCGTGCGGTGAGGTTTCATGGGCAAGCATCATGTGCCCGATCTCGTGACAGATGACTTGATCGGCGTTGTAGGCGGAGGTATCGCAGCCGTATACGAGAAGGTCGTCGGTATCGCGGGCCAGCCATAGCCCGCAGGTCGTACCCGCGCAGGTGACGCCGCCGAGCCGCTCCGAGGTGACCGAGACAAGCCGAATGGGCCTTCCGCGCACTGACGCGACGGTATCGACGAACCGTTGTCTTTCCCACGGAACATCCGTCGGCATCAGGTCGATCAGTCTTTGCGCCGCTATTGCTACTGCATCGGTCGACATGGCGGTCCTTCCCCCCGGAAATCGCCTTAGTGGTCGTCGTATTGTGCAGGAAGCTCCTCGAGAACTCTTGCGATGTCATCGGCGAGCCCGCCCCCGCCGCCGCGCATCGCAATCTTGCGAACGCCAGCGTTCCGCGCGGCGATCAACAAGCGGAGTTCTCTGTCGAGTACATGTACCTCGTCGTCAGGACCTGTGAGGTACCGCGCTGGCACGTCGAAGTGCTTGGCGATCGCATGAAGGATACGGAGGTCGGATTCGGCACCGTCGTCGCGACGTAGCCCTGTCACCACGTCTACGGGCAAGTCCGACCCGAGAATTGCGCTGATTGACTGTGCCACAGCTTCATTGCTCTGTTCAGGAGCGTCCCGCACATGGGCGGCGTCGAACAATCGGTTGATCCGCTCGGCGACCGATGGCAAACCATGGTCGTTTGTCGTCACCGGTCACCCTCTCCCTGCTCGGGGACCTTGCCGCTTGCGGCGCAGTCTGCTTTCAAAGTCCGCGAGTTGTCCGCGGTCAAGGTTTGGCTCACGGCCGATAAGCCACCTGCGGTAGAGCTTTTCGGATGCATCCGGGTCGTCGGAAGATACTGACGTAGAGAGCAATTCGCCGAATGCGTACTCGATGAGTGGATGGGTCGTCCGCCCGCCATCGCTGTCTTGATTGCGTTCGAGCAGATCGGTGACGAAGGCGCCGGCGACCTGGCTTATGAAATCATCGATCAGTCGGTTGGCGCGTTCGAGTTCGCCGGAGAGTGATCGTGCGGCAATGTCGTGAAGCTCTCGCTGGGCAGTCATTAGGCCGAGGAACGACTCGAGGTCGAGAGGAACTGTGCCCGCCCCCGGCTCGAAGTCTCGCGTGGGCGGGACGTCGGTGGTTTGCGGATCACCGCCCTCCCAGAATGTCGTGGCCGCGCTGCCGGGCAACCACTGCAGGCCGTTGTCGAACTTGGTCAGTGTGCTCGGGCGCGGACTCTTCAGGTCGCCTCGCTCGGCTTGTGCAATGACTGGTGGCGTCGGACCTCCCGCCGCGTTAAGTGCCTCGAGAGTCAGATTCAGATGCTTGCGGCGCGCGGCAACTTCGGCCGCGAAGTGCTGCGAGAAGTCGTCCGCCACTACCCCATGCTACAGCGGTAGACAAGTATTCGTGCGAAATGCATGAAGTGTTCCAGAAGCAGACTCGCGATACCCGCGAAGTCTGGCGGAAAAATTACTCTCGGATTTAGAGTTAATTTCTCTTAGTTTTGTGCGGGAGCCATAACTGTCCAGGGGGCGCTCGGTGGGGTCGGGCGCCGTTCCATGGGGGCATGAGCGGGGGTATGCCGCGCGCGCCAAGCGTTCGGCGAAGGGTGCTCGCCACGGCAATGACGCCGAGTAGCAGCGGGTCCAGGGGTGGAACGTGGGGTCGATCGTCGCGACGGATCGATGTCATTGCTGTTGACGCGTCTAATTTAAGCGCTAATATAGTCGCTACCGAGCGGGTTGGCCCCCACTTCTGGGGCGTCGAACCGGTCATTTCCAGGTGTTCTCCTCGTGAAAGGTCGGTGCAGGGATGGGACGTAATCGGATTGGTCGCCGGATCGCGGTAGCGGGATCGCTCCCGTTGGCGGTGGTGTTCACGTGCAGTGGCGTGGGTTCGGCGACCTCTGGCCAGCCGGGGTTGACGCCGGGGCCCCGAGGCGCGGGTCAGCCGGGAATGAGCGCGTCGCCGGCCCCGCCTCCTGTGCCGGACACGCCGTTGGTTTCCTCGATTCCGGATGCGCCGGTGGCACCGAGCCGGCCTGTTCCTCAGTACCTGAAGCCGTCGTACCCGCAGGTTTCGACTGACGAGGAGATGTCGCCGACGCCGGAGTTTGGCGACGACAGCGTTCGGGAGCCCGAGGTGGTTGCGGCCGCACCAGAGGCGGTGGGTCCGCCCGCACCGATCCAGGCCCCGCCGGACACGATCCGTGCAGGAACGTTCCAGCAGCAGCGCCCGGACTGGTTGCCGAAAGACGTGGCCGACAAGGTGAATGGCTGGGGCGCCTACGTCGAGTATCTGGGGCAGCAAGGTTTCGATTCGGTTGGCTTTTCGCGGATCCAGAGTGATCGCGCGGCCGCGGCCGCGACGGGTGCAGGCGCGGTCGGTGCGCTGGCCGGCGCCGAGGTCGCGGGCATCGCGGGTTCGGTGCTGGGGTGCGGTGTCGGTGCGGCGATTGGTGCCGCTGGAGGTGCGGTGGCCGCGACGGTGTTCACGGCTGGTCTCGGTGCGCCTGCGGGTGCAATCTTCGGCGGGATCGGCGGCTGCATCATCGGTGGTGCGATCACCGGTGTCCCGGCTGTCGTGGCCGGTGCGGTGGCTGGCGGCGTGGGCGCCGGTGTGGTCGCGGGCGCGATCGGGGCGGGCCAGAACGCGTCTCCGGCACCACCGCCGCCGCTGCTGGACACCGCGGGCATTCCCGCGCTGCCCGCCCCTGCTGCACCGGTGTTGCCGACTGTGGATGTCGCTGGGGTGGTGGATTCGGCTCCCCCGCAGCTGCTTTCCGCTGCGCGGGACGCGATCGTGGGCGCCACCCCGGTGGCGGCGCAGGTCACCGGACAACTCGCCGACGCGGCGAGCACGGCGCAGTCCGCGGTCCAGACCGCCGCACCGCAGCAGGTGGCGGCGGTGCAGCAGGTTGCCACGCAGGTGGTGGAGCGTCCCGACGTCGCGCCGGTGGCACAGTCGTTCCGGCAGGCGGTGAACACGGTGCCAACCCTTAGTCCGGGCCAGCTGGGCACGCTCACCGCGCCGGTCAACGACCTGGTCTCCGCCGTCCAGTCCGCCGCCAGCGGGCACTGAGACTCGCGGGGTCATCGCCATGAACAGCCGTGAGGACACAGCCGCCGGTATCGAGGGGTCCGGCGGCCGGTTCGCGGGCCACCCGCCCCAGCTGGATCCGGATGCCCCGCCACCGGATTCGGACTGGACGGGCTGGCTCGCCAGCGAGGTCGATGTCGTCGGTGCACACGACGCCATCGGTGATGACCTCGCGTTCACCAACGACGAGCCCGACGCGCAGGACCGGATGGCCGAGCTGTCAGCGTCACTCGTCGAACGGCGCGAACAACGCCTCGCGCGCAAGCGCCGGGCGCGGCTGGTGAGTGTCGGTGTCGCGGGCGTGTTCGTGGCCGGGGGCGTGGTGCTCGCCCTCACCGTCACCCGCGGCACGGACGAGACGAGCGCTGCACCCACCGGGTTGGTCCCGGCCGTCACCTCGCCGACGGAATCCGTGCGCCCGTCGGCGGTGCCGGCGGCGTGGTGCCCGACGGTGCAGGAGGGCGCGCACGTGTCCGGTTCGGGCGCAGGTGACCTGACGTCCGGGCCGGGGATCGTGTTGGCGTTGCAGCACCGGATGTATGTCGATCGCGATTCCGACGGGGTGCGGGCACTGTTCGCGCCGGGCGCCGTGGTGGCACCGGTGGAGGACACCCGGGCCGCGATCGCCACGATCCCCGCCGGAACTGAGCATTGCGTGAACATCATCGCCCTGGCCCCGGACCGGTTCGCGGTCACCGTCGACGAGCTGCACCCCGATCGGACCACGCAGCGCTGGGAAACCACGGTCACCACCGCCACTGGCCCCGACAGCCGCCCGGCGATCATCGCTGTTGCCCCCGCGAACGTAGGCGGGCAATGATGACAACACTGGATATCTATTCCGGGACAGCGCTTTCCGACCGGGACGCGGATCGACTGCACGCCCCGGTCCCGCCCGGATCCCCGACCACGCCGCCCGCGTCAAGTGCCCGCAGCGAGTACGTGCGCGTCGGCCTACCGGATGGGCCGGCGCTGCGGCCGCGCTGCCCGATGCTGGTGGTCGGCGGCAACGGCGGCTCCGGTGCGACCACGACCGCGATCGGGATCACGTCCGCACTCACGCAGGTCGAGGGCAGCGGGTGGCCGGTCGTGGTCGACGCGACCCCGGCCGGTGGGGATCTGGCGCGACGCGGCGCCGACGAGCACCGATGCCTGTCCAGTGTGCAGGCCTGGCTGGCGTCCATCGAGCCCTCGCTGCCGTCGCCGGTCGAGGATGCGTGTGGGTTCAGCAGCCTCGGGATCGGGGTGCTCGGGCGGACCGAGAACCACCTGCCGCGCCGTGAAACGTTCGCCTCGGTGCATCGCCTGCTCGGTGATGCCGGTGTGGCCGCGGTGTACGACGGTGGTGCCCCGTTGCAGGCCAACGGGATTCGCCCGTTACTGGCCGATCCGCGGGTGCCGGTCGTGGTGACCGTGGCCGCCCGCGCGGATGCCGCGAATCGGCTGATGCCCGCACTGGAGTGGCTCGACGAGCATTGCACCGAGTTCGTGGTCGCCGACTGCGCCGTGGTCGTGACTCATCAGAGTGTGCACGCCCACCGCGGGGTGTCCGAGCACCTGCGCACCCACCTCGGGCAGTGGGTCCGCGGTGTCTTCGACATCCCTTATGACCCGCACCTGGCGCTCGGCGGCCCGATCACCTGGGCCCAGCTGAACCCTCTCACCCGGACCGCGTACCGAAATCTGATGCAGGAGATGCAGAAATGACCGTTCGCAGCATCCGCATGGCGGTCCTCGCCGGCACCACCGTGGTGATCGTCGGCGCCGGTGGGGGCATCGTCGCCGGCGCGGCCCCGGTCGCCGAGACCACCTCCGCCGCCGCGGTGTCGGTTGATCCTTCGGTGGCCAAGTTGATCGGGAGCACCTGCCCGCAGCTGTTCGCGCTTGGGGTGCAGGGCACCGGGCAGTCCTCACCGGACGCATCACCGACGACCGATACGGGAATGTTGTCCTCGGTGTTCATGCCGATGTTGGCCAAGGCGACCCAGGACGGTGTCGCGGTCGCGCGGGCCTACGTGCCGTATTCGGCCGGGTTCGGTGGCGCGGTCGCGGGCAGCAACGTGCCGTATTCGCAGTCGGTGACCGAGGCCGAGCAGCGCCTCGACGACATGGCCGCCCAGATCGCGGCGGCCTGCCCGGACACGAAGTTCACCGCCGCCGGCTACAGCCAAGGCGCGCACGCAGTGAGTGCGTTCGCCCGTAAGGTCGGTGCCGGGCAGGGTGTGATCCCGGCCGACAAGCTCGTCGGAGTCGCCACCTTCGGTGACCCGACCCGCGCACCGCGCGCAGCACTGTTCCCGGGTGATCCGGGGTTGACCAGCCCACAACCGGCACCCGGCACCACCGGCACCGAGGTCTCCAAACTCACCGCACCCAGCCAGCCCACCGGTACCGGCGGCGGCATCGGCCCGGTCGCCGACACCGCCCCCGACTACGGGGCCCTCACCGGGCGGGTCGCGAGTTTCTGCATTCCGGGCGATCTGTCGTGTGATGCCCCGGCCGACGCGCCGATCGTCCGCGTGATCGCGAATATCGCCGGGCAGTCCGACCTTTCGGCGGGTGACCCGATCACGGCGGTGTCCTCGATCGCGCAGGCGCTGGCCCTGACCACGATCAAGACCGGCGTCACGGTGATCAACAACGACGTGCAGGGCACCACGCTGGCGAACCTGTCGCTGTCACCGCAGAAGTCGCTGTCACAGCGACTGGCCGAAGCCTCGGACCCGCGTACCCCGCTGCCGACCCCGTCGGAGGCGATGCGGGCGTTGATGAAGGTCGGCACCATCGGCTTCAACGCCGCACTCACCGTGGCCAAGGAGATCCTGACCCCGGCCAACCTAACCGAGTTCGCCACGGTCGGGCTGGCCAATCCGGTGGCCGCCGCGGCGCTGCTGGCCACCAAACTCGGCGGAGCGCTGGTGAAACTCGTTCCGCCGGCGACCACGTCGCGGCTGGTGCAGCAAACGTTCACCGCGGTGCAGCGCAACGTCACCGACAACGCCGACCTGCTCAACATCGCCACCCTGGCCCGCTACGCCGACACCATCGCGCGGCACAACAGCTACGCCACGGCCCCCGCCGCCGCGGGCGGGCCCTCGCCGGTGCAGTTCGTCGCGGACTGGTTCACCGCGCTCGCCAAAGACCTCGCCACCGCGACCGGTCCCGCCCGGTAACGACACCGCAGGAAAGGAGAATCCGATGCCGCATCCCATGCCCCACGCACCCATCGACGGCGACCAGCTCGGCAACGACGAGTTCGCCAGTGCCGATGTCGTTGTCGGCCCCGCCGGGCGCGACGACGCCCGCATGACCCGGTTGCCCGATCCGGACGCAGCGGGGGCGGGGTTTGCGGTGCGGGCGCCGCAGTTCCGGTTGCCGGTGTGGGACCGCCCGGTCCCGCACGGGCAGCACCGTTCCCCGGCGGTGTGGCTACTCGGCGCGCACGGCGGTGCCGGGGTGTCCACGCTCGCGCACGTGCTCGCCCCCGCCGGTGAGGCCGGGGGACGGTGGCCCGCGCACTACCCGGAGGAGTCACCGTTCGTGATCCTGGTGGCCCGCGAAACGGTACCCGGCCTGTTACGCGCCCACGGGCTGCTGCGTCAGCACGCCGCAGGCCTGGCCGGCCCCGCGCGGGTACTGGGACTGGTCACCGTCGCGGACCGGCCCGGGCGGATCCCGGCCGCGGTCCGCCAGACCCGCGACCTGGCCGCCGGGCTGGTCGAGCACGCCTGGCGCGTCGCGTGGATCGAGCAGTACCCGCTCACCCACGACGTGACCACGTTGCCGGTCTGGTCCCCGCTGGACCCACCGCCTGTGAAACCGGCACCGAAGCACACACCCGTCGTGCCGCGCGAGGTGACCGCCCTCGGGGCCGCGATCCACGACGCGCTCCGCACCGCGCTCGATTTCCCCGACACCCCACCGCGTTCCACCCGAGAAAGGCGCTCGTCATGATCCTGCACACCCTGCACGCCAGCACCGACACCGTGCTCGCGATGCACAGTTACTTCGCCCAACAGGATCCTGCCCCGGTGCAGGGCGTGATCGGGGACCTGAGCCCCGAGGCCCCACCGGGATCGAACGGGTTCCTCCGGCTGATCCGTTGGCTCATGTGGGCCGTGCTGCTCGCGGGTGTCGCGGCACTGATCTTCGCCGGAGGGAAGTTCGGGTGGGAGAAATACAACGGCGGCACACTCGAGTCCCCGAAGATCGTGCTCGGCGCCCTGGTCGGTGGCGTGATCGCCACCGCGGCCGGCACGATCATGAACGCGGTCATCCTTCCATGACCCCGCCGACTCGACGCGCGCTCTCACCCCGGGTGGGGTGAGCGGGTCGTGATCGTCCTGGCCGACACCGCAACCCAGCTCGTCGCGGTCAAGCAGCTCCCCCCGGAGGTTCTCGACCCGCTCAAGCAGGTGGTGGGCTGGCTGCTGTGGCTGGTGTGTGCGGGGATGCTGGCCGGCCTGATCTGGGCCGGTGGGCGGCTGGCCTACCAGCGCCAGCACGCGCCACACGAATCCGCGGCCGCCACCTCGATCGTGATGATCCTGATCGCGAGTGTGATCGCCTCCTCCGCTGCCGGTATCGCTGCCGCCCTGCTCACCTTCTGACCCCCGGAAAGAGACACCCAACATGGCTGCCCGATCGACCCGCCCTCGCCTCGCGCTAGCCCTGGCGATCACGGCCACAGCCGTGATCGCGGCCGGGTGCGGCGACGCCGGTGATACGCAAAACACCGATGCGGCAACACAGGTGGAAGCGGCGGCGCCGGACATCACCGCGGCACCGGCCGGGTTGCGGTGGGAGCCGTATCAGGGCATCGCGCTGCCGTTCTCGAACACCGACGGCCCGGCCAGCACGACGGGTGGCGCGGTCGGCGGGTTCGGGCACACCCCGCAAGGCGCGGCACTGGCGGCGATCCAGCAGTCCACCCGCATCGGGGTCGCCCCGGACGCGCAGTGGGCAGCGGTCCTCGCCGCCGGCGCCGCACCCGGAGCGGAGCGAGACAGCTTCGCGGTCAACCGGATGCAGGTCTCCATCACCGCCCCGGTCGTCGCCGCCGAGGCACCGACGATCCGCGGCTACCGGATCGGTGACTACACCCCGGAGCGAGCCATGGTGACGGTGTTCACAAGCTTCCCCGACACATCGAGGGCCGCAACTGATGTCGCTGTGGTGTGGTCGGACGGGGACTGGCGGCTGATGCTGCCCGCGGGGGACAGCGCTGCGGCGGTGCGATCGGTCGACACGATCCCGTCCGACCGATTCGTCGCACTGGAGGCACCGTGAGCACACCACCCGAAACCGACACCACGACCGACCCCGACGCACACGCCACGCGGCGGATGCTGTCGCTGATCATCTCCGCGGCCATCGTCGTGCTGGTCGTCGTGGGCGGCACCATCGCGATCCTGATAACCCGCCACGACAACACCGAGCCCGCCGCCGCCGCGCCACCGGCCGCGGCGCCCACGCAGACCGACCGGGCCGATTGGGGCACGCCATATCTCGACCCGATCGGGCGCCGGGTCGAGACACCACCGAACCCCAACGGTGTTGCCCTGCCACAAGACGAGCCGCAGCGCCCGCCGCGCGGAGGACTGGATCACTGCCCCGCCACCGCGCAGGACACGGCCGGGACGGCGTTCTGCACCAGCCCGCCCGCCGGGGTCATGTGGCAGCAGGTCGACACCGTCCCGATGCCGTTCTCCACCAGCGACGGACCCACCGCCATCGACGGCGAAATCCCCACCGGATTCGCACAGACACCCCAAGGCGCAGCCCTGGCCGCACAGCAACTCATCGCCAGGTTGGTTGCCACCAAGGACGCTGCGATCGCGATCACCGAGCAGCGTGTTGTGTTCGACGACCCAACGGAACGGCAAGCCCGCCTCGATCGGTACGCGAAGACGACCGACTGGCCACCGATTCCACTGGACCGCATCGAGGCATACCGCGTCGCGTACTGGGCACCGGACTACGCCGCAATCGAAATCGCCAGCCGCCCCTACAACAACGACACAGCCGGCGAATGGACGACGGGCCGGCTCGACCTGCTCTGGCGCGACGGGGACTGGCAACTCAAAGCAGGTCAGATCCCGGGAGTTCCCTCCGGCGGCACCACGATGAACCTGACGGGATGGACGGAATGGCCCGGAAAATAATTCTCGCCCTGCTCCTTTCACTGGCGATCCTGTGTGGTGCGACCCCGACCGCGGTCGCCGAACCGGAACCCCCGCCAGCACCTTCCGCGCCCGCCGACGATGGAGGCGGAGTCTGCCAGACCGTCGGCAACGCAGTCGAGAACTTCTTTGGCTTTCCCGGCATTGGTGAGGTGCTCGGCGGCGGTGTCACGGCGGTGTGTGAGAACCCGGGGAATCCGGTGGGTGCGGTGGGGGACGCGGTGACCGGGGTGGCGGGGGAGGTGTGGGACTCCTCGTTCGGCAAGATCGTGCAGTCGCTGATGTCGGGCTTGGGACAGATGATCATGCTGTCGATGTCGTGGTGGATCATGCTGCCCAGCCCGGACCTGCAGAACATGACCGCACTACAAGCCATTTCGGAGTACACGTTCCAGATCCAGCTGATCCTGCTGACGGTGTCGATCATCTTCGTGGCCTTCCGGCTGGCGAACGCACGCCGGCACGCGCTGCTCGACGAGTCCGAGGAGGCCTACCGCGGCCTGGTCCGCACGGTGCTGTCCTCGACATTGGCCGCGGTCCTGATCGCGACCCTGACCAAGGTCGGGGACGGGTTCGCGACCTGGGTCGTGATGGAAACCTCGGGTCAGAACCCGATGAAACTCGTCGCGACGATGCTGTCGCTGACTTCCTACAACACCGCCGCCCCGGGGTTGATGCTCGTGATCGCGGTGATCGGCATCCTCGGTGCACTCATGCAGGCGGTGCTGCTGGTGGTGCGCCAGGCGATGCTGATCGTGGTGGTCGCCGCACTACCGATCGCCGCTTCGGCCGGCGGTATGGAGGTCGGCAAACAGTCCTACCAAAAGCTGATCGCCTGGATCATCGCCTTCCTGCTGTTCAAACCTGTTGCGGCACTCGCCTATGCGGTGGCGTTCCTGTCCGCCACCAGCGGCGACGCCACCCCGGGCGGTGCGGACGGCAACCCGACCGGCCCCGCGTTTCAGCAGGCGCTGCTGGGCATGGTGCTGCTGATCTGCACCGCTTTGATCCTTCCCGCGCTCATGCGCCTCATCTCACCCGCCGTCTCCGCCGCCGGTAGCGGCGGTTCCGGTGCGGCCGCGACCGGCGGCGCGCTGATGGCCGGTGCCGCACTCGCGACCGGCGGAAAAGCGCTCGCCGCAGGCAAAGCCGCGGGTGCGGGCGGGGCGAGTGGCGCGTTTTCCGGCGGCGGCCCGACCGCCGCGATCGCGAGCGCAGGCGGCGGAGGCGGCGGGGGAGCGCCACGCCCGAGTAGCGCACCGCGACCGCAGAACCCGCCACCACCCTCGGCGGGCGGCTCCCGCCGCCCCGGCGGCGCCGGGACCGGCGCGGAAGCCGGACCCCGCAAGGGCCGCGGCTCGGCGGCCGCACGGACCGCAGGTTCGGGACTGGTCAACGCGGATCGAGCCAGCCGTGAAAACGACGAGCGCAACCAGGGCGGCACCGACATGGGAAGGCACACGATCCGGCAATGACAGCCACATCGACACCGCCACAGAACGAGGGCCTGCTGTACACGGGGTGGACGAAACCCCGCTCCGCCGGCCTGTTCGGCATGACCTGGGCCACCACCTTGACCTGCGGTGTCCTGGTGGTGGTGTCGATGCTGACGATGATGTTCGCGGGCCCGAAGATCGGGCTGGGCGTACTGGTCGTCTCCGGGTTGATCGTGACACCGCTGGTGTGGACACGTGAGGGCCGCAGCGGCTACGAGGTGAGCTCGCTGCGGGTGCAGTGGCACCGCGGCCGCGGATCCGGGTCACACATCTACCGGTCCGGGGTGTTCTCCGAAATCCCCGGCGGCAAAACACGTCTGCCGGGTCTGCTGGCCCCGACGAAGCTGTACGAAGGCACCGACATCGCGGGCTGGACGTTCGGGATGATCCACATGCCCGCCACCCATTGCTACACCGTGGTGCTGCGCGCCTGGCCCTCGGGTGACGAACCGGTCGATCAGTCGGTGATCAACGGCTGGGTCGCCGAATGGGGCATCGCGCTGGCCTCGATGGGCCAGACCAGCGACGTGCCCCAGGTCGCCGTCGTGATCGACACGATCCCCGAGACGGGTAACAAGCTCCTCGGGGCGGTGCGGCGGTTGATTCATCCCGACGCCCCCGAGCTGGCCAGTGAAACGCTGTATCAGTCCGCGGAAATGCACGTCAGTGAAACTGTGGGGCTGGAATGCCGTCTGGCGGTGACGTTCACCGCGACCACCGATGCCCGGCGGAAGGACCCCGCCGAGCAGGCCGTGGAGATCGGGCGGCGACTGCCCGGGTTGTGCGCGGCGATGCAGACGGCCGGGGTGGCGTTGCGCCCGATGCCGGCCGCCGAAGTGATTGCGTTCGTGCGCCGATCCTTCGACCCGGCAGCGCAGTTGGCCCTCGAACACGCGGATTTGGCCGGGAACTCGCATGGGCTGGACTGGTCCGATGCTGGTCCGGTCGCGGCCGAGGAACGCTTCGATCACTACCTGCACGACGGCGCGCAGTCGGTGACGTGGGAAATGGACACCGCCCCGATCGGTGCTGTCGACGAGGGCGTGCTGCGGCGTCTGCTCGCCCCCAACGCCGAGATCCCCCGCAAGCGGGTGGCCCTCTTCTACCGCCCGCACACCGCCGGTGACGCGGTGAAGATCGTCGACATGGACTTCAGGGACGCACTGGCGGCCGAGCAGTCCGGGAAAGGTCTGGCCGCGGCGTCGGCGTCGATCAAGGTGGAGCACACGGGCCGCGCCCGCGAGGAGCAGGCCCGCGGGCACGGCCTGGTCCGGTTCGGGCTGCTGATCACCGTCACCGAACCCCTCGACGGGGATCTGCCCGCGGTCGAGGCGATCACCCGCGACCTCGCGGTGCAGTGCCGGTTGAAGATCCGCCGGACCTACCGGTATCAGGCCGCGGCGTTCGCGGCGTCCCTCGGCGTGGGCGTGATCCTGCCCGACCACGCCACGGTGCCCAACTCGCTGGCCGGATAAGGAGCCGATCCCCGATGGTGAAGGTCCTCGACGATCCGAAACGCGCGGCCTACCGCGCCCGGACACATCAGCCCGGGCCGCGCGGGGCGTGGGCGCGGTGGAAGCTGCACATCGACGACAACCGGCGCCGCAACGCCGCTGCCGCCGAGCGCGCCGCGATCGACACCACCGAGGCACCGGCGGGGCGGAAGTTGCTGCGGCTCACCTCACATGGTTACCGCGGCCGCGGTGGCGGCGCGACCCGCACCGTGGGCCGGGTGCCCGAATACCGCGCCACCACGGTGCAGGCTCCCGGCTTGTGGCCGTGGGCGGTGGGTGCCGGATCACCGTTGGTCGGCACCCCGATCGGGCCGCGGCTGGGCACACCGAATGCGCGCACGGTGTGCATGGACCTGCTGAACTGGCTCACGAACGGATTCATCACCGCTCCCGTCGGATTCGTGCTCGCGCTCAACGGGTTCGGCAAATCCACCTTCGTGCGCCGCCAGGTCCTCGGCACCGTCGCGCAAGGAGTGACCAACCTGATCCTGGCCGACGTGCGCCCCGACTACCGGGCCCTCGTCGAAGCGCTCGGCGGGCAGGTCGTGGACCTCGGCTACGGCTACGGACGGGTCAACCCCCTCGCCGGCGGAGTCCTCGGCTCGATCATCCCGCTGCTGTCGGGTGACCTGCAGCGCCGGATGCGCCAGGAGCTGCGCGGTCGCCAGGTCGAAACCGTCTCCGCCCTGCTCGAACTCATCCGCGGCCGCCGGATCGAGGACTACGAGGAGACCATCATCGCGACCGGACTCCATCTGCTCTACACCGAGAAGGGATTCACCCCCGAGCGGCCGCCACTGCTGTCCGACATGCTCGCACTGGTCGACGAGGGCCACCCCGAACTGATCGCCGACGCGGGCGAAGACGACACGATCGGCTACCGGACGGCGACGAAGAACCTGCGCCGCAGCCTACGGGCTCTGATCCGGGGCCGGTTCGGCGAAATCTTCAACGGCCACACCACCACCGAGATCGACATCGACGCGATCGCGGTGTGCATCGACGTCTCCCACATTCCCCAGGGTGACAAGAAACTCAAGGCCGCGGTCATGCTGGTGTGCTGGGCCGACGGGTTCGCCGCGATCGAGGCCGCGCACGCCCTCACCGACGCCGGCCTCGCCCCACAACGCCTGTTCCAGGCCGTCATGGACGAAATGTGGGACGTCCTGGGCCTGGGGCCGTTCATGACCGACCGGGTCAACGCCGTGACCCGCCTGAACCGGCGCGACGCGACCGCGCTGTGGATGATCCTGCATTCACTGGCCGACCTGGAAGCGGTCGAGTCCCGTGCCGATGTGAACAAGGCAATGGGGTTCTTCGAACGCGCCCGGGTCAAGGTGATCGGCCCGGTCCCGGAAAAAGAGATCGACCGGCTCGACAAACTGTGCCCGTTCACCGCGACCGAACGCGCGATGGTCACCCGCTGGTCGGACCCGCCGCCACTGATCGACGACCCGAAACGCGCCGGCGATCCCGAGCGGGTCGCCGCCGGAGTCGGGAAGTTCCTCATCAAATACGGCGAAGGCGGACGCCCGGGCATTCCGGTGCAAGTGCTGCTCACCCCCGCAGAACGCGACGCGGAGGTGCACGCCACCAACAAGCGCTTCGACGACTTCGGCATCGCCGGCGGCGGTGCCGCCAAGGTCGGTACGGAAGTCGATGAGGCGCACCACCACAACGGTGCCCAGGTGACGCTGTGATCCCCGCACGGCGTTACCGCGACCTGTCACCCGAACTCCGGGTCACCGCGGTGGAGAAGGTCCGCATGCTGTCCCCGCAGGTGTCGAGCCGGTGGCGCGCAATCCAACTTGTCGCCGAAGCGATCGGAGTCAGCCCGAACACGTTGCGATCCTGGGTGAGCGCGGCCCCCGAACCGGTTCCGACCCGCGCCGCGGACGACGGGCGCGCCGAACGGGAACGGACCCTGCAGCTCGCCACCCAGGCCGAGCTGATCCGCGACCTGACCGCCGGCCCGCAGACCCGGACCGACAAGCCACCGATCCCGCACGGCGCGTGGTGAAGTCGTGAATGCCACGAAGCTGATCGCGGCCATCCTCGCCCCGGTGGTCGGGTTGACGCTGATCGTGCTTCTGGTCCTGGTCCCCGCCGCCCTCGACAGCGGCTGCACACCCGGAAGCGGCGCCCCCAGTTCCACGGGAAATCCGTTGCTGCCGCCGGGATCGACGGTGAAACCGGTCGACCCGGCCCTGGTGAGGTTCACTTCCGGTTTCGGGATGCGCGGCGGCGCACCACATCAGGGCATCGATCTCGCCGGTGACCCGGGCACCGCGATCTACGCCTACACCGACGGCGTCGTCGCCGAGTCCGGGCCCGCGTCCGGGTTCGGTGACTGGATCGTGCTCGACCACAACCTCAGTGGACTACCCGCCTCCACCGTGTACCGGCACATATTCGCCAACGACCTACTTGTCCACACCGGTGACCAGGTCCGCGCCGGTCAGCAGATCGCCAGGATCGGCTACAACGGGGCCGTCGACCCGCCCGGTCCACCCGGGGCGCACCTGCATTTCGAACTCTGGCAGGGCGGCACCCGCCTGGGCGGCGGGCACGCGGTGGACCCGAAACCGATCTACGACACCGCGCCAGCGCCCGGCACCGGACCCCCGCCACCCGCGCCCGGATCACCCGCACCGGCCACCCCCGCCCCGTCACCGTCGGGGGCGGAGCTCGCGGCATTGCCCGCGTCGGTCGGCAGTGAAACCCATTGGCAGATCGACACGATCCGCATCGCACGCGCGGTGCACGCAAAGTACCCGCAGATCCAGACCATCGGCGGCTGGCGAGCCTCCGACCCGTATCCCGATCACCCGTCCGGGCGCGCCGCCGACATCATGATCCCCGACTATTCCTCGGGTGAAGGAATCGCGCTCGGCAACGCGGTCGTGGACTACCTGCTGTCCAACGCGGATGCCTTCGGCATCGACTACCTGATCTGGCGCCAGGAATACATCCCCGCACACGGAGAGCGCAACCAGATGGAGGACCGCGGCGGGGCCACCGCCAACCACTACGACCACGTCCACGTGACCACCAACGGGCACGGCTTCCCCGGCGGGGACCTACACCTGTACGCCCCCGAAGGCGGTTCGGGTACCTACAGCCCCGGCCAGGCCACCAGCGACTGCACCCTCGACCCCGGCGCCCCGGTCGGCGACGACCTCGCACCGGGCAGCGTGCCACCGCAGTTCGCGCCCTGGCTGCGCAAAGCCGGCGCGATCTGCCCGCACATCAAACCCTCACTGCTCGCCGCGCAGATCCATCAGGAGTCCGGCTTCAACGCCACAGCGGTCAGCGGCAGCGGGGCACAGGGCCCGGGACAGTTCATGCCCGAAACCTGGCCGTCCTACGGCCGCGACGACGACGGCAACGGACAGGTCTCCCCGTTCGACATCGGCGACGCAGTGATGGCACAGGGCCGCTACATGTGCGCAATCGCCGCCGCGATCGACCCCGCCATCACCTCCGGGAAGGTCAAAGCCCCCAACGGCGCCGCCGAGCTGTATCTGGCCGGCTACAACGCCGGCGAGGGCGCGGTCCTGTCGGCCGGCGGATTCCCCAGCGGATCAGCCGATTACGTGAACCAGACCCGGCCCTACGTCGACACCATCCTTGCCAACGAACCGAAATACGCGGCGGTGAACCAATGACCACAACCATTCGCGCCCGCCCGCGCCCGCGCGCGCGAGGACTCGCCACCCTGGCAGCCGCCACGCTGGCGGTGCTCGTCCTCGGGGCCACCTCGGGGTGCGGGAACGACAACCCGACGCCAGCACCGCCGGCGGCGAGCATGGTTGCCGGCGAGCAGGGAAACGACGCGCACACTCCGCTGCCCGACCCGCTCGCCGACGTCACCAGCGCCCCCGGCCGCACCGCCGAGCAGGCCCTTGCGGCGATGTTCTCCTGGCAACCGGCCACCGATCCCGGCCCGGCCGCTGCGGTCGCGCGTGCGTTGCCCTATCTCGGTGGGCAACTCGCCGCCGCGGCGACCGTCACCCTCGACGCGCCGCTGCTCCCCGCGCAGTGGGCGGCCTGGTCACGCAGCCACGACACCATCACCGCGGCAGCCACCACCCGAGACACCGACCCCCGATCAACCGAGACCGCCACCGAGGCCACGCAGGTGGTCGATGTTCGGCAGATCGTGTTGCACGCCAACGGCCAAGCCACCCCGCTACCGGCGATGGTCGCGATCGCCGAACTCGACCACACCGCCGATGGGTGGCGGCTCGTCGACTACCGGCTCACCGGACAGTGACCACCCTTCGATCGAGAGGAAACGCTCCATGACCGAGCATCACGACGTCGACCACGGCGGCCGGGAACTGGCGCAGATGGCGGTGAAAGCGCTCAACGCCGCCCAATCGGCGCTGGATTCGTACGCGCGCCTCGCCGAACGCCGCGTCCAGCAGACCGACCGCGCCCACCGGCTCGCCGAGGAGCAGCACCGCAACGCCGAGCGCGAACGTGAAACCGCGGCGCGTGAGGTGGAACGAAGGCAGCGGATGCAGGCACGCGAGCTACAGATGGCGGAGTCCTCACAGCGGATGGCCGAGCGGGAGCTGCGCATGGCCGACGCCGATCTGGCCGCCCAGTGGGCAGCCGCGGACCTGCAACGCGATACCGACCCTGCGGCCGCAGCCACAGCGGCGGACCGGCTGCGCGAACGCGGCGTCGACATCGACGAGGCCCGCGTCCAAGCCGAGCGTGAACGCGAACAGGCCGAGCGTGACGGTACGTCGGCGCCGATGACCGACACCGAGGCGGTCGCCGCCGCGAAAGCCGCCGAATACGTCACCGCTCAGATCGAGGAACAACAGCACGCGCAGACCGACCCGGCCCAACAAGCCGAATCCGCCCAGGCCGGTACCGAGCAGGTTGAGCCTGAACTGGATGCAGCCTATGTCCGCGACCTTCTCGACGACGCCGACCCGTGGCGCAGCGAGGTCACCGATATGACGATGTGGCCCACTGATTTCTCCGAACCGACACCGGAACCCGCGCTGCTCGCAGACACCAACCGCGAACAGGGAGTTGGGCTGTGACGCCATCAAGTGAGGGAGGTGGAGGATGACGACTCAGGCACGACGCAAACGCGGTGGCGAACGCAGCGAGTGGGCACCACTGCTCCTGCTCGCGTCCGTGGCGACGGTGGCGTCTGTGGTGTGGGCCGCGTTGTCCTTGGGCGAGATACTCACCGGCGAGTCTCCGAACGCAAACCCGATTGCCGCACTGCTCGAGGTCGCAATGGGGAAGCGCCGCTGGCCAACCACTGCGACCGTGATCTTGGTGGCGCTTGTTGTGGCGGCCGTCGCGGGGGCGGTCATGCTGGCGTGGGCGGTGCGGGGCCGAGTCGGTCGTCGTCACGCCGTCGACAGGGCGGCACGGACGATGACGCCGACTCGGAACCTGCGTGGTGCGGTCGGCCACGACGCCGACCAGCTCGCGGGCCGACTTCTGCCCGACTCGGTGCGCACCGACATCGAGGCGGCAGCCAGCCGGAAACGGTTCAGCGACACCCACGGCCGACCCCCGGTCGACCACAAGGAACTGCTGGTCTGGACCACCGAGCAAGAAGCGTTGGCAGCGCCGGGCACGGATCGAGAACGGTTCACCGCCGCGCTAGGGAAGGAACCGGTCAGCGGTAAGGAGCTGGCCCGCTGGGTCGAGCACAATCCGGATTTGGGACGCGCACGGCACCGTCCGTCGTATCGCGGTGTGCGGCTGGGCCGAACGGTTGCCGGCAACACGATGGTGTATCAGCCTTGGGAACTGCCTGGCGCGGCGATAGCGGGCACCCGGATGGGCAAGACCGCCGGGTTGGCGATCGTCGCCGTGTGCGATGCACCGGGTCCGGTGATCGCGAACAGCAACAAGCCCGACCTGTATGGACACACCCGCCTGGTGCGCGAACTCGTCGGCCGCGCATGGATATGCGATCTGCAGGGCATCGCCGGACAACCCGGTGCCGATTTCTACTGGGACGCGCTGGCGCGGGTCACCCGCCTCGCCGAAGCGCGCCGGCTGGCGTCGTTCTTCGTCTCCGCCTCCACAGCCAAGGGTGCGCGAGTCGATTCCTACTTCGACGGCGGAGCCCAGGAGCTACTGGCGCTGTACATGCTCGCCGCCGGATGCGTCGGCGGCGACCTGCTGCACGTGGTGGAGTGGCTCGGCAACGACCAGAACCCGCTGCCGGTCACCATTTTGACCCAGCACAACAAGTTGCGGGCAGCCGGTCGCGTCAAGGAGGCCCACTTGTTGCACCCGCGACAGCGGCAGGGGCTTTACGACATGGCCCGCCGGTTTCTCGATGTGCTGTCGGACGACGAATACGCGGCGCTGATCCTGCCCCCGTCTCGGTTGTCGGTGAGCGTAACCGGGCAGAAGGCCGTCGTGCAGTTCGGGCCGCGGACACACGACCGTCCGCAGTTCGATCCGGTCGCGTTCGTCACCAGCTACGACACGCTGTATCCGTTGAGCCGCAAAGGGCCCGATAGCACCGCGCCGTTGACGACGGCGCTGATCGGGCAGGTTCTCGACGCCGCGGCCGCCGTGGCGGTACGGAATCGCGATGCACGCCTGCGGGTTCCACTGCTGGCGGTGCTCGATGAGGCCGCGAACACCTGCCGTCTCGCCGAGTTGCCCGATCAGTATTCCTATCTCGGTGGGCACGGGGTGATCCTTCTGTCGATCTTGCAGTCGCGCAAGCAGGGTGCCCGGGTCTGGGGTGCCGACGAGTTCGCCGAGATGCTCGACCAGTCGGTTCATGTGTACGGCGGAAATGTCGCCGATACCGGTTACCTCAAGGAGTGGTCCGACCTGACCGGGGTCCATCAGGTGTCCACCGAATCGATCAGCAGCGGCAAGGGCGGCGCGAGCAAGTCCCGCAGCTGGCACGACGAACCGGTGCTCACCGTCGACAACCTCGGTGCGTTGCCGAAAGACCGAGCGCTAGTGCGTTTCCCGGAAAATAGGCCGGTACTGATTCGCAAGCTGTGGTGGTGGGACACCGAGCACGCCGACCTCATCCGAGCCTCGATCGCCCGCTACGGCGGCGCCATCGACGACGACGAGCCCGAAGCAGCTCCTGCCACCGCGACCGGCACTACACCCACAACCGCATCGGAGGCGATCGAACTATGAGGGATGACAACTACAATGACGATCGGGCGTCACACGAGCCGTATCCCGGGAGCACCGAATCGGAACCGGAGTCGCTCGTCGCCTATCTTGCGAAGGGCTTTTCCAACGGCAGAGCCCGCAACCTCGGCGTACCCGAAGGCACTGAGACGGACAAGCCAGCGCCGAGGTCGATCCCGCCCCGTTTCCGCCATGCCGGGGAATGGGTCGAGCAGTGGCTCGCGCCGATCGTCGTGCGCCGCCTCACTGGCCCAGGTCAGGGCCGCACCTGGTGTGCCCAGTGGTGGAAACACGATGAAGTAGCGGTGCGGATGGACGCGCTGTGGAGTGGCTGGGAAGCGGCGCGTGCCAGCAAGGACCGACTCGCGATGAGTGCGTTGTGGGTACACCACATCGACGCGCACCTCCGCGTCATCCTCGACGGCGAATCGGGGCCCCTGCACATGTGCGGACCAGACGAACACAACGAACCTGGTTCCCTGCCGGTCGAGCCCGCCCCGCAGGGCTGGTTCGAACATGGCCGGCACCGCGATACACGACTGATCCCCGCCGGGCCGAATGGCAGCCGTGGCTGAGGAGCGAACAAGGGGCTGATGATGGTGAACCAGGAAGGGCTGACGCGGGTGCGGTTGGCGGACCGGGTCGTGTCCGCCAACCAAATCACGGAGCGGCGTGAGGATCTGCGGTGGTTGTTCGCCCGCGCGAAGGCGCAGGACGGGCATGGCTGGTGCCTATGTCAGCCGAATGATCCCCTGCCGCTGGTGATCCGTTGCTACCACGGTGTCTTTCACCTCGCGGTGTGGCCGGGCCACGGGCACCGCCACGACCGTGACTGCCCGTTTTGGCGCCAGCATCCGCAGTGGTCGGGTCTGGACGCGGCCTACACCGCCGACGCGTTCGTTGACACTGCCACCGGGACAGCGATCCGGATGCAGACACCGTTGACATTGCGCATCGGCACACCCGGTCAGGTCCCGCCGTCGGACATCTCAATCCAGCCGGGGCAACGCCGGTCCGCTACCACCCTGCTCGGGCTGCTGCACTGGTTGTGGGAGGGCCGCGCGTTGGCGGGGCATCGTCCGGGCGCCCCGCCCCGGCGGTGGCGCGACTGCCATGCCACTCTGCGGGACCGGTTGCGTGGCACCAGCATCAACGGCCAATCGGCTGAGGCAGTTGTATTCGTCGTGCCCCCGTTTGGCACGGACACCGCCGAGGTCAACGCTGAGGAGTTCACCCGCTTTCTCGCAGGGTTGGGAGGCGCGCGGCGCGGCGTGCTGCTCGGCGAAATCAAGGAGGTCACGGATACCGACTACGGGGTACGGCTGACCATCGCACATTTGCGGGCGCCGCTGTACGTCTCGTCGGCACTTTTCGATCGGGTCCGGCGCTCGTATCGGGCGGCGCTGGCGTTGACCGAAGGTCGGCGGATGACGCTGCTGGTGCTGACCCGTTCGGCGAAGGGCTACCCAACGGTCGTCGACATGGCGGTAATGGGCTGCACGCGAGGCTATGTCCCCGTCGACTCGCACCCCGAGTTGGTGATGGCCGACGCACTCGCGTCCGCGGGCCGCGAGTTTGTGAAACCGATGCGCTACGACGCCGCCGACGCGGTGTTCCCCGACTTCGTGCTGCTCGACACCGACCCGGCAAGTTACGTCGAAGTGTGGGGCGTCATCGGGCGCGAAGATTACGAGCACCGCAAGCGCCACAAGCAAGGCTTCTACCGCAGCGCCGGGCACCGCCTGGTCGAGTGGGACACCCGCTCCCGGCTACCGGACCTGACACTTCCTTCGATCCGAGGGGCCGCGTCTGGATCGAGCTGAGGTAACCACACGGGGCCCTGACGGGTTGGTGGACCCGCCAGGGCCGGTGTCGGCCAGAGAACGCTCCTCTGACCGGGTCAGAACTGTAATCGCCAGGTCGTGCACTGTCAGTTCGATGTGCGACCGTGACAGGGGAGCGCGACCACCGATGACTAACCCACCCAGCCGTCCAGGCGGCGACCCGAACCTGTTCGAAACGTCCCAGGAGGACCGCAGCGATGCCCGAACCGATCCGGCAGATAGTGGAGCAGACCTGGCGCGACGCGATCGGGTTTCCTCCGGACTGGACTCCGACCCAGGTCGACACCTTCCTCGACAGCGAAGCCGACCGGCTGGCGGAGATGATCGAGACGCAGATGGGCAGCGCCCAAGGCTCACTGGTGGACGAATGGATCCGCAAGCACGATCACGCACCGGACTATCCGACGACGGTGTCGCTGATCGAGACGGCGCGACGTTCGATCACCGAACAGGTCCTCACCTCCGAGTTGTACGAGAAGATCCCCAACCGGGAGGACCCGTTCCCGCCGGCGATGAGCGTGCCGGAGTGGCGCGAGAGTCAGGAACGCGAGCAGCGGACACGCTTGAGCGAGGCCAAGGGCGACCCGCAGCGATGGAAACATCCGCTGCGCCGCAGCGACCCGCAACCGGAGATCGACGAGCTGGCGCGTCGGCTGTGGCCGGACCGATCAGCGCTGTTCCGGGTGACCGGATCATTCCTGCTACAGACCCGCCAGGAGGACGCCCAGCCGATCCCGACCGGCCCGGAAGATCCCCTGGCAGTGTCGTTTACCAACCTCGTGAGCGAAGCGCTGACCGAGACGGGCCGGCCCCTCGACGGCCCCGGAAAACTCGCCGACAGGTAGACACCAGCCAGCTCGGCCTATTCGGTCTCGATGCCGACGGCACGCACCCGATCGACCCGGCGAGCACCGACCCCGGGGGCACACCGCTGCACCCGACGCCCACGGCTGCGCCGGTGACCGCGCCCACCTATGGCAACCGAGACACTCCCGCCGCTACCGCAGCCGAGCCGCTGCCGCGCACAGAACCAACACTGACAGAAGCACTTCCGACCGGACCCGGCCCGGTGGAACCGGTCGTGGCGGCGCAGAATGTGCGGTCACTGTTGCCGGAGCCGGTGGATTTCCGGCCGGTGGACTCGGTGCTGCCCCCGTCGGGGGAGAAGGCGCGGGCGCGGGCGAACATCGCCGCGGTGCGGATGCTGAACCGGCTCGAGGTCGAGGACCGCTACGCGACCGAGGACGAACAGGAGATTCTGACGCGCTGGTCGGGATGGGGCGCCGCCGCGGGCATCTTCGACCTGCGCAAAAGCGAATGGGCCGCCGAACGTGACGAGCTGCGCGGCCTGCTCGACGAGGCACGATGGGCCCAAGCCCAGCGCAACACCCTCAACGCGCACTACACCGACCCAGACGTTGCGCGGGCGATGTGGGTGGCGTTGGACCGGGCAGGTTTTCGGGGCGGACGGGTACTCGAACCCGGCTGCGGGTCGGGCACGTTCCTGGCCTACGCACCGCCGAGCGCACAGATGGTGGGAGTGGAACTGGATTCAACGACCGCCGCGATCGCGGCCGCCCTGCAACCGAGTTCCCAGATCCGCAACGAGGGCTTCGAAACCACGCATGTCCCGGAAGGCTCGTTCACTGCGACGATCGGCAACGTCCCCTTCGGCGACTTCCGGTTACACGACCCGTCGCACAACCCGTCGCGGCTCTCTATCCATAACCACTTCATCAACAAGGCGCTCGCGTTGACCGCACCCGGCGGGTACGTGGCGGTGCTGACCTCGCGCTACACGATGGACGCCGTCGACCCGCGCTCGCGCCGGGAGATCGCCGCCCGCGCGGACCTGGTGGGTGCGGTCCGCCTACCGGCGGGCGCGTTTGCACGCGTGGCTGGCACCCAGGTGGTGACCGACATTCTGCTGCTTCGCCGCCGCGAGGATGGGCGGGAGATGACGGCACAGACCAAGTCGTTTCTCACCTCGGCGAACGTGACCGTCCTCGACGCCGACGGTGACGAGCAAGGCCTGCGTGCCAACGCCTACTACGCCGATCATCCCGAGCATGTGCTGGGCGCCATGACGGTCGGTCGCGGAATGTACGCGGGGGAGTCGTTGACGGTGACCGGCACGAGCGGCCCGGAACTAGCGGAGCAGGTGCAGCAGAGTCTGATCGCCATCGTGACCCGCGCCTGCGCGGACGGTCTTGGCCTGGACGCGGGCTGGTCGACGCTGGCCGGACCGACCCGCGAAGATTTCGAGCGGGGCCTGCAGGCCGCCGCCGACCGCACGGACCCGGTCACGGCGGTGGGCACCCTGAACTACGAGGCGCAGGGCGATCGGATCATGTCCTGGTCGGGGCAGCGCTGGGTTGAGGTGAAAACCCGCGGTGCGGGCCAGGTCCGGGAATGGGCCGCGCTGCTGGAGCTGCGCGACGTCGCGGGTGCATTGATCACCGCCCAACGCGAAGACCTGCCCACCGAGCAACGCGACGCTCTGCGCGCGGAGCTGAACCGGCGCTATGACAGCTATGTCGCCCGCTATGGCGCGATCAACCGGTTCGGCTGGTCGAAGGTGGCCGAGCTCACCGACGTCCAGCACGCCAAAGCGTTGGACAAGCTCACCGCCGACTGGCGACGCGCCGAGGGCAGCCGGACCGAGCCCTACGACGGGCCGATCCCGTCCGATGTGGTGGCGGAGTTGTCCGAGCAGGCATGGGAGAACCCGCGCAAACCGCACAAGACCTATCCGCACCTGGGGCGTGCGTTGCGCACCGATCCTGGCTTCTCCACCGTGCTGGCATTGGAGGAGTTCGACGAGACCACGATGCGCGCCACCAAGGCCACGCTGTTCCACACCGACGTGCTCGGGGTGCGGGCGGTGCGCTCCTCGGCCGACACCATCGAGGATGCAATGGCAATCAGCCTCGACGAGACCGCCCGCCTGGACCTGCCCCGGATCGCGGAGCTGCTCGACACCACCGTCGAGAACGTGGAAACCCTGATGGAGGGCAAAGCGTTTCGCGGTCTCTCGGATCCGCACGTGTGGATCCCGGCGTCACGGTACCTGTCGGGCAACGTGCACAAGAAACTCGCCGACGCGACCGCGGTCGCCGAAACCGACACCCGATTCCGGGCTAACGTCGACGCATTGACCGAGGCGCTGCCGCCGCGGATCACCGGCGGAGTGAGCGTGCGACCGGGTACCGGCTGGATCCCCGCCGCGGACTATGTGCAGTTCATGCGCGACACGTTCGCGATCCCTGCTGACATCCGGGTCAGCATCGAAAAGGCCGCGGGCAAGTGGTCGATCGAGGTTCCGTACTACCCAGGTATCTACGAGCAGGACATGAAATGGGCACTGGTGCCGAAGAAATACCGAGGCTCAACGCGATTCAACTTCGAATGGTCCGACGCGGAACGGCAGGGGGTCGCCAATGCCGGAATACGGCGCGGCGACTACGACTGGCGCGAGATGTTCACCGATCTTCTTAATAGCAAACCGATCGAGATCACCAAATCCAAGGAGTACCGCGACATCACCGGCGGAGACGCGCTGCACGACGCCGCTACCCGCGCCGCGCAATCCCGCGCGCACCGCATCGCCCAGGAGTTCAACGAGTGGGCACTGGGCATCGATCCCGAACGCACCGAGCGCCTGCTCGACCGCTACAACGAACTGTTCAACTCCGTCGTCGCGCCCGTCTACGACGGGTCGGTACGCGCCTTCCCCGGTCTGGGGTCGCAGTACGCGCCATACGACTACCAACGCAATGCGGTGGCGCGCATCGTGTCCGAGCCGACTGTGCTGCTCGATCACGTAGTCGGCGCAGGGAAGAGCGGCACCATGTTCATGGGCGCAATGGAACTCAAACGTCTCGGGCTGGTGAGCAAACCGTGGATCGTGGTTCCGAACCATATCGTCGATCAGTTGTCCCGAGAAGCCAAGCAGTGGTATCCCGGAGCGAACGTGCTCTCCGGGGCGGCCGCGACCGACGCGGAGATGCGGCGGGTATTCCTCGCCCAGTCGGCTTCCCAGGACTGGGACATGGTGATCGTGCCACTGTCGGTGTTCGTGCGGGTCAACGTATCCAACTCGACCCGCATCGAGTTCATCCGCACCCAGATCGCCGCGCTCGACGAGACCAAGGCAAGCCATGACGAGTCGGTCAAAGCGATCGAGAAGGCCAAGGCAGTGCTGCAGGAGAAACTGGAAGACGCACTCGACAGCGCCGGCAAGGACACTGGTCTGACGTTCGAATCTTCGGGCTGCGACTACTTGTTCATCGACGAGGCGCATGCGTTCAAGAACCTCATCCGCGCCTCCGGAGTGCAGGAATTGGCGTGCTCAGGCTCGGATCAGGCTTTGGATCTGCAGATGAAGCTCGGCTTCCTGCGCGACCAGCGTCGCCGCCATGCGGCGGCGGCGGGGGTCGGTGCCGATGAATACGTCGAACGGGTCACCACGTTCGCGACCGGCACCCCGGTAGCGAACTCATTGGCCGAATTGTGGGTGATGCAGGCATATCTGCGTCCCGACCTGCTCGCCGACGCCGAAGTTTCCGACATCGACGAATGGGGCGCCACGTTCACCAGCACCCTGGAGCGGGTCGAACTGAACGCCTCGGGCAGCCGGTTGCGCCCGGTCACGCGGGTTGGGGAGTTCACCAACGTCGGGGACCTGATCGCGATCAATAGCGTGTTCACCGACTTCGTCGGCCGCGAACGCGTCCCAGCCCGGCTACCCGAGAAGGTCGGCGGCACCAACGAAGTGATCGGGTTCGAGCCGCCCCAGGAAGTGCTCGACTTCATCGCCGACCTCGGGTGGCGCGCCGACCACGCCGATGTCGCGCGCCCGGACATCGACAACGCGTTGGTGATCGCAAACCACGGTCGCAGCGCCTCCCTCGACCCGCGGGCAGTGCACCTCGACATCGACGACCCACCGCTGATGCTGGACGAGGAGGGACTGCTCGCTGAGAACCAAGCCGGCCCCGGCACCATCCGCGCAGTGGTCGTCGCCGAGACCATGCTCCAAATCTGGCGCGACACCTGCGATCTGCCCTATCGAGACAAGCTCGGAACGTCCTCGCCGATCCTCGGCGGTTTGCAAGTCGGGTTCTGTGACCGCGCCACACCCAAATCCGGTGGGGAATGGTCGATCTACCACTCGATCCGAGCGCTCCTCGTGGAGGGTGGCATGGATCCTGCGGTCATCCGGTTTGTGCACGATTACCCGAAACCTGGCGAGAAGGCCGCGCTGTTCGAGGATTGCCGCAACGGCCGGGTGGCGGTGCTGCTTGGGTCCACCGAGAAAATGGGCACAGGCACGAACGTGCAGGACCGCATTGTTGCCTTGCACCACATCGACGTGCCGTGGCGCCCGGCCGACCTCGAACAACGCGAAGGCCGCGCCATCCGTCAGGGTAACCAGAATCCTCAGGTCCGTGTCCTTAACTACGTCGCGGAGAAGACCTACGACACCGTGATGTGGCAGACCGTGCACCGCAAGGCGCACTTCATCGAGCAGCTGCGGCGCGCAGACCGCTCTATGCGGCGTGTACCCGACCTGGGCGCCGATTCCGTCGCCGAAAATGCCGCTCTAACCAAGGCTTTGGCCACGGGGGACCAGCGCTACCTGCGTCAGGTCGAACTCGACTCGCAGGTGCAGGATCTGCAAGCCCAGGCAGATGTCCACTTCGCCCAGCAACGCAGCATCGAGCGTGACCGCGAGCGGCTGCGGTCGGTCGTGCCGGCCGCCGAGGAACGTATCCGCGTCCTCGCCGCCGCTGCACCCGATCTGCAAGCGTGGTGCGCCGCCGAAGATTTCGTCATCACGATCGACGGCACGCGTTACCTGCGGCGCGCCGACGCCTCGAAGGCGTTGACCACCGAGCTGCGCAGCGCGCACGCCGTGCTGCACAGTAAAGGTATGCAGGTAACCCGGCCGATTGGCGAGATCGCCGGGCACTCCCTCATTGCGGCGCGTTCGGCAATATCTGGCGAGCTGTTCGTATCCTTCGAGAGGCTGCCGCTCCCGGCGCGCGCCTACGAGCCCGACGACTTATACGGGTCGGTCGACCCGAAGACCGCGGCTGCGAAGGCATCCGGAAACCTAACGCGGATCGAGAACATGGCCGCCTCCGCAGCCACGGTGCTGGCGAAAGCCGAGTACCAACTCGACCGGGAACGCCGGACGCTTCAGCATCTGGAGAACACACCGAGCGTCGACTTCCGGCATGCCGCCCGGCTCCAGGATCTCTCGGCGGAGTTGCACCAATTGCGCTCTGAGTTAAGGGAAGCGGAGAACAGCCCCGAGGCGCTCGCACGCCACGCTGCCCGGGCCGCGCGCCTGGATGCCAAAGGCCGCGAGGATGGGTGGAGCCTGATACTCAACCCCACGCCGGCTCTCGTCGAAGAGCTGGGCCTCGACAACGCCGACGAGGTCCGCGAACTCATGGCCGAGCGGCAACGCGATGCCGCGCGGTTGCACGACCAACGACGGCAACAGGCAGTTGCCGACGCCGCGAATGCGGCACAACCAGTGGTGGAGCGGGGGATCGGACAGGCGTTCATCGACCCCCGGGTCGACCACGATCCCGGTGCCGAGGACAGCGACTGGCGCACGCGGCCCGGGTACGACCGCGATCAAGGCATCGACGCACCCGAGCGCGACGACGGGCTAAGCGCTTGGTGATGGCGAGTCCCCATGTCGGGTTTTGTCGGTGTCGCGTGCTACAACCGGGTCAGAACCGCCCACGTCAACGCACTAGTGGAAGCAGGACCGCGACATGAACACCGACCGTCGCCGTGATGCCGTGCTAGCCAGTGTGGACCGTCAACGACGCGTCATCACCCAGACCGCAACCACACTGATCGAGCGGCGTCTCGGTGTGCTGTCGGTGGTCGTGCACTGCTTCGACGACCTCGCTGCGGAGCCCTATCTCGCGCGGGTCGCACCCCGGGCCTACGCCCGCGGTGACGATGGGTTCGAGGCGATCGCGCAGCTCGGCTTGGCTGCTGCTGCCAACCGCGCCACCCGGGTCCTGCTCGCCTGGGACGAGCGTCGCCTCCAGTTGGGCACAGGTGGCCAGTTCACTACTATCAGCGATGGACTCGTCCTCGTCGACGCCGTCCGCGTTGAGCGCGGTCACGCCGTCGACTGGCGGCCCTACACCGTCACCGACCAGTCCGGGCCGCGGTTGCGGTGGTACGCGAGCGACCACATCTCCAACGCGGCGCTGCCCGCCCCGATCAACGAACTGCTGCACCGATGGCGTAACACCGAACTCCGCGAACCAGCCACAGTGTTGCTACAGATGGATATTGATGGTTACCGGTTCCACGTCCCGAGCGTTGGCACCTCCACCACTGACCGTCCCGGTATCGTCATGTAGGCACGGAAGTCACCGTCGTGCTCGCCGTTGGACACCCACTGATCGGCGGTCGAGTCATACTGCGTGCCGAGCGCATACGCACCTGCTCAGGCCCGCCCATCGAGGATCGAACGCTGACTCACCGCTGTCGTGGCGAGGCTTCGCCGAGGACGCAATCACTACGCGACGCCGTGCACGCCGCGCGACGCATGTGCGTGGAAGCCAGGGGATAACACTCCAGAATCAATGCTTTCGCCGCCGGCGCTCGCTCTCATCGTGGCCGCGCGCGAAAAAAAAAAAAAAAAAAAAAAAAGCATGTGCCGAGCGCGTGCGATGGTGTTGTGGCTGGCGAACACTACCCGCGAACACTCACGGGTGATGCAGCGGTCGCGCGGTACGCACACCCGCAGTCGCACCGGGTGGCCGACCACCGGCACGTCGGTGACGTTGCGGATCACGGTGTCGCGGTAGATGCCCTCGGTCCGCACCCTGGACACTGCCGCGCTCCATCGTCGAGCAGATCACAGAACACCACGGTCGTGTCGCCGTCGAGCGCCGCGTCGGTGATCGTCACCCCCAATTCCACGGTCCGCACGATCGTGTCGGCAACAACAGCAGCAGGCAAGGACGCAGGCTTGACACAGGGCTCCCCGGGTAGCAGGAATGCGGCTTCGACACCTGCATCCTCAACTGCCCGGGCCCACTTCAGGTCAGCGACCACAATCCGATGACCAGGGTTACCACGTCCTACCCTGCACTCCATTTCCGGATGAGCCAGTTTGCCGCGGCAGGCTTCCGGGTTCGCTGAGATCTACTGCGAGAGATAAGCGTTGTAATTCATACAATGACATCCCATCCTCACTCGGCCCGCCATCCCAGGTCGCCGTGCGCGAATTTGACTGTCCGGTCGGCGTACTCAGGAACGGCAAAGAAGCTACTAGCCGCAGAAGCCTGCTCGCTGGACTGTTCGCCGAGAAGAAGTGACAGTTCAACGGTGGCTGCCGCCGCAGGATTCTCGGTGAGATAGGGTGCTGCGGCCGCAATCCGTTGCCGCGAGTCCAGAATCTCGTTGAAGCGCCTACGAAAAGCAGGACTCCACCAGTCCTCGGACACAAGATGTCCGTAGATAGACGGCGCCCCGGATGGCATCGTCACGACTCCGTAGTCGTTAAATCCCGACAACGCCCACGAGAGCCTGTCGACTGACCCCGACGACAAACAAAGGTTCGGCCTGCGCTTCAACTGCGCAGCCAAGCCATTCACGCGAGACAACTCCGCTCGCCACTCGTCCTCGACGGCGAAGTGAAGCAGTCTCGCACACTCCGTGAACGCCGGCGTCATCGCCTCTTCAATCTCACTAAGCTCACCCGCGAAGCTCGGTGCCCCCCACCGCACGTCATACGGGGTCACGTTCCTGGCCAGGGACATAAGTACTTCGTACCGCTCACCCGGGAAAGCGTCACTCAAGACGACGACTTCCCACAGATTGCTGCTCGGATAGTAGCCGCGTTTCTCGCCCTCGGTGACCCACGCCATCTCATCTGTGGCGCGGGCGATTGCGGTCGCAACGTGCGACAATTCGGGGTTTTGAGCATGAGCCCGGTAGTTGTCTGCATCTAGCGGGATGTCTTCCACGCCCTCCGGTCGAAAGCCATCGATAAGTTCCCACTGGACGAGCTGAAGCGCGGCCTGGAAATCACTGCCCGGGATACCGCTCAGGTACGTAGCGAGCGGACGAAACACCTTCGCTCGGAGAACCGCCAGTCGATAGTTGCCGGCAGCGGCAGCGGCGGCGGGTGGTGGTGTGTCGGCCATCAAGGTCTCCCTGTTTCGATGAAGTCCCAAGGACGTTCGAATCGACCCGCGGACGACTTGCAGACCGAGGTATGCGTCCTACCGTCCCACGCGCTATCCACCCAGTCGGTGGAATACCGCTCACCGATCACGACATCGTCAGGACTGGCCCACACTATTCGGGGCCGCAACGCGTCGTAACCTTTCGCCGCTACCAAGTTTTCAGTTCGCGTCCGCGTCTCGGTGAGAATTACGGAACCGGGCTGCAGGTCGGTGTAAGCCGATGCCCGCCGAAGGAACGGTTCAACCGCTGCCCACACTCCGAATGCCTTGGCGAAGCCAAGAAAACCGGCGGCACGAAATCCCGCACTCGCGGGACTGAACAGCCGAACCTGGGCGTCGAGAAGACCCCGCCGCGAGGTTCGGCCCGGCGAGTGTGCGACGTCCTGCAGCTCGGCGGCTTCGTCGCACAGCGCTCGCCTGACAATCAGGCCGCCAAGCGAATGACCGACCATGAGCAGCTCGTCATACGGATCGACGTTTTCGCGGGGCCGGACGCCTCCCGCCGCGTCGCCGCCATGTTCGGCGGCAGAAACGTACATCGCCTCGGCGAACGGATGCGGATAAAACCGTGGCAACTCCCTGCGCAACCGGTGTGCCACAGCCGTCACATTGTCCTTCAGCGACGGATACCCCACGAATAACAAGTCCGCCTGGCGCCACCACTGACGTTGCTCGCTCGCCTCCGCGACGTTGCGCCACGTCGAAATAGCTCGCCCATTGAATCCATGCACAAATACGACCAGACGCGTCACCCGGGGGGCGTGCGAAACGAGTAGAACCCATCCATCCGGATCGCTGACTCGATAGGGCGAATGCCAATTCATACACAGATCATTACCCAGAAGAGCACGAACAACATCTGTTTGGTGCGAGAGGCTCTTTCCCCAGACCCGGGACTGTGGACTTAACGGTGTTTCCGGCCTGGCACGGTGAGCGATGCTCGGCGAGGAAGGTGCCGTGATGACGACACTGATGATGTGGCGAAGAAGAAGCACGCGGAGCAGTTCGCCGAGCAGCAGGCTGCGCTCTAACTGGTCCGGCTGGCCCAGAACAGGCCTGTAGCTGACCGGTCCCGTTATCCGGCTGTGGGAAACGAGTGGAGCGAGTTCATCCCGTTTCTGGACTACGACGTCCGGTCGCAACCCTTATGTGACGAAAATCACATAAGTTGTGCACTGTGGAGTGCGCGCGTTCGCGCGGCAATGTTCATGACAGACATTGCGCTCAACACCCTCCTCATCGGCGCGCTCGCTCCGGTCGGCTGCGCCGCTATCCGCACTCTCGGTGAGGTTGGTTGTCTGATTATCGCGCTGCACGGAACAGACCCAGCCCACCGAGCCGAAATCCTCCGCGCGCTTAGAACTCGTCGGAACTGCCGCTAGGTAGCCGAAACCTGAGCGATTACCCGGCCGGTGAGCCGCACGGGGTAAATGCACCAGGTCCTGCGCCGGTCGCGCCACGCAGCCGGTGGTCTATTTGCACGTCGCTTGGTTCAGATCTGGGGGCCCTCCCCATATTGAAAGCCGTCACATCATAGAACGGACGCGTACTGGCGTCGACGGCGCGCCCGCCGTCAATTTGAGGCTGCGTCGGAGCTCTATTGGGTTCGGGGAGACAAGCTCAGCGTTCCGGTCCGTGGTCAACTTTGTGGCCTTCGTCGGAGTCTAAGCCCGGATCGGTTTGCCAATCCGTGGCCTCGGGTGGACTGAAGTGTTCGGCTTCGGCGCCGCGGATCTGGGTTTCTGCTGCGTGTTGCTCGGCGGTACGTCCGAGGCGCCGATCCCGTTCGGTACGGGCGGCGACAAGCTGTGCAACGAGGTCGCGCCGATCGCTCGCCAGCTGCTGGTGGGCGGAGTCGACACGAGCTTGACGCTCGGCGTCGAGGGTGTGCGCGTCGGCGAGTTCGGCGGCGCGAGTGGTGGTGTCGGTGGCGCGGCGCTCGATGTCGCACCATTGGGCGTGTGGCGTTTCGACACTGCGGGCCGCAGCGACGGCTGCGTCGGCGGAAGCGATGAACGCGGCGCGCACGGTCTGGTGTTCGGCCGCCACGGCGGCGATCTGCGCCTCGAGCTCTCGGCGGGCTTGCCGCTTGTGCAGCGGGAGGTACCCGCGTTGGGTGGTGAGTTCAGCGAGCCGTGATTCGGCTGCGCGGAGCGCGGTTTCGGTGTCGTTGCGGTGTTGCTCAACCTCATGAACGCGTTCGATCGGCGCGTAGTGCTCGTCGAGTTCGCGGTGTGCAGCGAGCACAGTCTCGACGGCGCTGCGTCCATCGGTCGTGAAATCCGCCAGGCTGGGCCACGGATGGGTGTCCGGGTCAGTCGCATCCAGACCGGATTCGAGGTCGGCGATGTAGGTGTCGAGAGCGTCGTCGGGCGGCATCCGCAACGGGTCGGAGAGCATCTGCTCGACCACCGCGTCGTTGAGGACGGCTGCGCCATCGCCGCCGGCCTCTGCCTCGAATCCGAATGCTTGCTCGGGACTGGGCGACGGGACGGCATCGAACGCGGCGCCGGGATCGACGCCGGTGGGATGGAGTCGCCCTGGGGGACGGGGACTTCCGAGCAGGCTGGGCGAGCCGTCGAGGACATCGGAGCTGCTGACCGTGGTGAGTTCACGCGTGGCGGCACGTTCGGCACGAAGGATGAGCCCTTCGAGGATGCGCGTTTCGCGCGTGGCAGTGGTGAGTTCGGCGGTGTCGAGTTCGAGCGCGAGCTGACGCGCGTGCATTGCGTCGGCGGTGGTGACCACGCCGTCGGCCCCGGCGAATTCGTCGAGCGCGGCCTGAGCAGTGAGGTAGTCGGCGCGTGTGGCTTCGGCGTGGTGGCGGTGGTAGTCGGCCTCGATTTCGGCGAGCGTTGCATCGAGATCGAGACTCAACGCGTCATCGTCATTGCCTGCGGCCCGTTCGTCTGCGGCGCATCGGCGCACGTCGGTGAGGGCACGGGCGGCAGCTTTGGCGGAGCGGTCCGCTTCGCGCCAGATGTGGAGCGCCTCGTGCGCGGCAGCCTGGTAGGGGCGTTGGGCGTCGGCGCGCTTCATCATCGCGACGATGAGCGGATCTGCGGCACGGCTGTGCGGCCCGTCGTTGGTGGGAGAGAGGATCGCGGCGCGCAGGGTGCGTTGGCCCTGTTGCGCGGCGGCGTAGTCGTCGCGCAATCGGTCGAGCCGCTCGCGCGGCGGCAGGTCGGAGTACCGGTCGTGTTCACGCAGGGTGGCGGACCAGTCCTCGATGATCGCGAGTACGTCACCAGCCAAGTCGCTTTCGTTGGCATGTTCGAGCTCGTGCGGATCGGTGTCGTCGGGTGGCTCGCGCTCCTGCAGGCTGTCCAGGTAGTCGACATCCTCGACGCTTGGAGTATGAAGCCACAGATCGTCCGGGCGGTGATCGCGGTAGTCGGGGGCTTGCTCACCGTGCTCCGGCACGAGGTCTTCGTCATGGGGCGGCGCTTCGATTGGGTCGGGCAGCCGGTCCGGCGCGTGGGTAAGTACCGCTTCAACCCGCCAGGACAGCGCCGTCGCGAGCTGGTCGACTCGAATAGGCACATCCCCGTCGCCTGCTCCGATAACCATCTCGTGAGCGAGGCCGAGCAACTGGTGCGGTGTCCACTCGGCGGGATCGGCAGCAGCTACCGCCGCTACAAGGCTGGGCCATGCCGCGTCAGCCATGACCCTCTGTGCGCGGTCCTCGCCGACGACATCGGCGAGGGCGTGCACCCATTCCGGACGTAGCGGCGTGACCGGGGCACCAGAGTCGAAGGCGTGCAGCACGGCCGGTTCGAGGCGTGCAGATATGCGCCACCACAGGGCCTGTGCAGGCACCTGATCGGGTAGCGGCGCTGCGGCCACCGCATCGGCGACCATGGTGTGGATGTCGGTCCCGATCTGTTTGACCAGGGTGAATCGTTCGGCCAGCACCGGCCAGAACGGGTCGCGGGCAATGCGGGGATCGACGCGGTCCGCGAGCGGTTTCCACCGTGCCGCCGAGGCAGTGGTATTCCCGACTGCCCGGACGGCTCGCTTCGCCAAAGTCTTCTGGTAGCGACGCTCGGCGATCGCGTATCTGTCGGGGCCGGTGGGGCGGCGATCGAGGTCATCGACGCCGATAGCGGATCGCCAGACGGCGAGACTGGCCAACAGCGGTGAGGCGTCGGTGCCAACGAACGGCCGCGCCCACGCTGGCGCGCTACTCGGGGTCCATTCGTCGGCGAGACTACGTACCTGGCTGATGAGATCGGCCACCAATGCGCGTCGTGCCACCAGGTATTCGCCCCAGCGCGGGTCGCTCCGCAGCGCTGACGGAACATCCCGCAACCATGGCAGCGGTCCCCGACCGGCGGAGTGTTCAGTTGTCGGGTCGAGCCTCCAGTCCAGAACTGCGGAGGGGTCGATGGCACTGTCGAGTTCCCTGGGGACGGCGACGTCATGTAGTGCGATGACCGGATCGGCGCCGCTTGCCGCGATTGTGGCGAGGTGCCTACGCAACACTGGCCAGGCCGTGTCGGTGGTGAGGTCGTAGCTGCGCGCACCGTCGAAGACTGCAGTGGCGGCGTCGTCGATGCGGTCCAATACGTCCGCACCGACCATGTATTCGGCTGCAGTTCCGACGGCGTCGGTGTATGCCGATACCGCGTGAGCGAGACGCGGGCGGGGGTCGCCAGAGTGCTTGCGGGCGCTTGTGGCCGACATTTGCGAGCCGGTCCGGGCGAGGATTTCGGTGAGCAGGTCGAGCCCGTCGGCGGGGATCAACGTTTCGGGATGCAGCACCTTTTCGGGATCACCATCGACAGCGGTCGTGAGGTAGGCGTGGTTGGCAAGCTTGCCACGAGTCATCCACGTGTACAGGTCTTCCCGGGTCTCGCTGCCGAGGAAGATCGGGTGTGCTGTGTCGGCGGTGATGCCCTGCGATGACGCGCCGGTCGTGGCGTAACCGAGTTCGGTGTGCGCCGCGACATAGCCAGCGGGCAGTGTCGTCCGCAGACCACTTTTGACGTGGCGAACGTCCAGTGCGCCGTCGGGCCGGACGTCGGTGACCGTCCACCGGTAGCCGTTGCGAACGTGGTCGGTGCCTGAAAATGCCAACCGCCGGTCGTTGTTTCGGGTGATGACAACGTCCCCGCGAGACGCCTCCAGACCGTCCGACAGCACCACCACCCGGCCCACTGACGTGTCGCCTGCCATGGCGAGCCGGTCCCGGCGCGCGCGCTCGTTGAGGTTACGCACCACCTCTCGGGTAGGGCCGAGCATGATCGAGTCGAGCCCTTCCTCGCGATCGCTACTCCATCCCCGATACGCAAGGTCGACCACGTGCGCGCTATCGCCGGTGTGGATGCGCTGGTTGTCGAGATAGAACCCGAGTGCGGCCGAATCACCGTCGCGAAGCGCGAGGGTGGCGTTCGCCTCGGCCGGGTTGGCGAACCGGATCAACTCGTTGAGCGTGACCGCGCCAACTTCGGCGGCGATGTCACGCAACACGCCACCGGCAGCAATGGAGGACTGCTGGCGGTCATCGCCCACGAGCCGGACGCTCGCGCCGCGCTGAAGCGCGAATCGCACGACGGTGTCGAGATTCTCGGTCCCCGCAAGCCCCGCTTCATCGATGACGAGGAGGGTCTTCTCATCGATGTCGCGCACCCACTTTGGGATGCGGACCGGCCGCCCGGATCTAACAGCGGATGTCATCTTCGCAAGTACGTGGGTGAGCTTGTCGACCGTGTCTGTTGCGGCGCCGATATCGTCACGAAGTACGCCCGCAGCCGATCCGGTCGGCGCGAGACCGAGCACCGTCCCACCACTGCTGATCCAAGCCCGAGACAGCACACTCATCGTCGTGGTCTTGCCCGACCCGGCCGGCGCGAGAGCTAACTGTACCCGCGCACCGGAGCCGGCGAACTCCCGAACCAGCGCCTCTTGTCCCTTCTTCAGCGGCCGGTCGGGGTTGTTCGCGAGGTGTTCCAGCAGTGCCACATCGATTGTGGCTGGGTCCACGACGCGCCCATCGCGGCGCCGTGCGGCGCCGAGAAGTCGCTCTTCGGCAGCCAATATTGCCGCCGTGGTGTACATCTGCACACCCGTGCGCGTATAGACCCCGGCACCGTCGTTGCGACGAAGTTCGGGAGGTTCGACGATCGCCTCTACATGATCGAGGCGCACGGACCTGGACTCGTCGAGCGCCGCCAAGACAAGCTGCTCGGCAAGCTCATCCGCCATTGCGCGGGGCACCTCGGCAGCGCGCAGTATCCGCTGCGCCTCTGCCCGCACATGATTGGCTTGCCACCGTGCGCGCGACCGCGCGACCGTCGCGATGATCCGATCCGAGGCCGCATCTACCCACGCGGCATCAGTCACGACGGCATCGGCGGGCAATGGGTGCAGGGCGGCCTGCACCATGTCCGACAAGGCTCTCTCGCTGCCGAGAATCTCGATCGCCTCGGCCCGCCAGGCGGTGCGTTGTTCGGCCTCGGTGCGGGGTTCGTGCTTGGCCGGACGGGTGTCGAGGTTGGCTTCTTGCGCGAGGTCGTACGCCTCGACCGGTGTCGGTTCGCGCCCGTGCTCGGCCTGGAACGTCGCAGCGAGCTGCCCGCGCCGAACCTCGATCGCCTCCCGCCGCGACGACCAGAACCGGCACAGATCATGGTCGACTCCGACGATCTCGCGGATCGGTCGCTTCGTCGGGTCGGTACCGGGCCGCTCGGCGAACCGCAGCCCCAGTTCTTCCTTCAGGTACAGCTCGTTGCGGGTGTTGAAGTACTCCGAGAACGCGACCGCGTTCTTGTAGATCGGCGTCCCGTCCAGCGCGAGCCAGCGCAGTTGACCGTCCGGGCCACAGGTCTGCACTTTGTTCGAGATCACCACGTGCACGTGCCAATCCGGGTCGCCGGTGCGGGAATCGCGGTGTACGAACGCCGTCGCGATCAGTCCTTCCACATCGACCTGTGCGACCCCGTTCGTGCCGGTTCGTGTGTAGGCGTAGTTCTTCTCGATGTGGTCCAGCGTGTCCCGCAGCGCCAGCCAGTTGGCGCGCTCGATACGTTCCTTCACCTCGCCTGGCGCGATCGCGTGCAGAGCCGACACCGACTTGACGGGGGAGAAGCACAGGTCGTATCCGGCGACCGCCGTCGTGCGCTGCCTGTTGTTGCGCGCCACCCAGCCCGAAAGCTCGGTGTCGTTGAGAGGAGTGCGACCGATCTCTTCTGTGAACATGGTCATCGCGATTTCGGTGCGAATCCGGGCACGTTCCTCGGCTGGGATCGGGGCGTTCCAGTGCTCGCCGCGACCAATGCTGTAGTCGGTGAACTCCTTCTTCACCGCCTGCCGAAACTCGGATGCGCCGGTGTAGACACGGTAGGCGGCGCCCAGCTTCGTGGCCTTCAAAGCCTCGCGCGCTGCGGCCCGCGGCTTCTTGCCCTCGGCGATGTAGCGCGCGATCAGTTCCTTTTCGATCGCGTCCGCATTCGGGTGGCGACCCTCTCCGTACAAGGCCTTCATTTGCGCCTCGCTGACCACATCGCCGTCGGCGATGTCGGTGAACGCAGACAAACCGGTGCCGAGCCAGCGCCCGGGCGATTCGCCGCGAGCGGAGTAGTACTCGTCAAGTGTCGAGCGGCCCAATTCCGTGCTGTCGTGTGCCGCCACTTGCTTCGGCAGATACTTGTATCCGTCCCCAGCGAGAAGCTTCTTTGGGGTGACGGTCACCAGTGCAGAATAGCGCAGCTGGGTCAGTCTGGTCCAGAATGCAAGAGGTGTGAGGGCGCGAAAGATGTTGTGGGACAGAGTGTGTGTGAGTGTAACAGGTGAGACGTGATGAGACGAAGTGGAATAGACCGGTAGCGATTTCAGTGTTGGATGGTGGGATAGTTGCGAACAGGAACTGTCTGAGCGGCGGAGTGGTCACGGAACGTGTTACACAGCAAGCTATTCAGATCGCCGAGTGCCGGGGGTTGTATCGCGAATCTGTCGTCGGGCGACGCGCAACTCGAATGGGTTTGTTGACTACCGGCTTTCGCTGGGAACCGACGGTAGAGTGAGAGTGACCATCTTCGTTGGGGGAGGAGTAGGCAAATGTCCGAAGAACTTACGGGGGCGAGGAAGCGGGCGCCGGCGGTTGTCGCGCGCGAACGTGCGCGAAAGGTAGTCGCCGAAAAACGAGCGGCCGAGCTGGCACGAGAGAAGGCGATCGAAGACGCGCTCGCAATCGTCTTGCTTGCGGAGGACAGCGAGCGTATGGCCGCGGCGCAGCGTGACGAGAAGATCTCGGCGGCTCACGCTGCCTACCGGCAAGCGGTCTCGGACCTGAATCGGCGCAGCGGCGAAGCGCTCTGCGCGATGAAGACGCTCAACGAGTCGGTTACCTCGATGGTGGGAATGACTGGGCTACAGCGCGCGAAGATTACCGAACTCATGAAATGCGCGATCCGACCCGGCGAACAGAGTTCCGAATCGGTTTCGACGGCCGCCGCTCCAACGGTGGTCGGCGGTGACGGCGAAGTCGACCTACCGAATGCGGGTGTCGAGACAGCGGCAGCCGCTGGCGTCGCGCAGGTTCTACAGCAGGGCTAGGGAAGCGCCAGCTCCGCGGAGAGTCGCTACGCATCGACCGCCTGGCGGGAATCACAAACGATCGGCAAACTCGACGAGGAGTGCGGCCGCAATCTTGCGGAGTTCGGTCGCAACCGCTGTGGCACGCACGCAGCAGTCAAGTTCCAATGTCCGTACCGGGGTGGAGATGTCGCGCCGGCGGGGATCGCCGAAGAAGTCGGCTAGCCGGCGATACTCATGCACTCCGCTGAGAAGCGCAGCATGTAGATCTTCGATGCCGTCGTCACTCTTCGTTGCCTCCCGCGCCGCGTCGGCAATGGCGTGTGCTGTGACCCGGCCGGCCAGGTTGTTTTCGCTCGTTGCGTAGTGCTCACTCATCCGCGATGCGAATCCGGCGAGCTCTGCTGGATCTATGGTCCGCAGGCTGTAGCAAACCGTGCTTCGGTGAGTCTGCTCGTCGAGGCCGTGGTGAAGTCGGCCGCGGATGCGAACTCCGTTGACGACGCGACTTACGCTCCGGGGAATCACGCCGCGCCGCCAAGGGATTCCGCTACGGCGAACACCAGGTCTCGCGCTGCGGGCGGGGTCACTGCGTTTCCAGCTGCCGGGTTTGCTCGCGCTTGTTGCCGAGGATCTTGTAGCCACTGGCGAATGCCATCCCGGCGGCGATCTCGTAGGGCTCGAGCATCCGGAAGGAGCAGTCCTCGATGTCAGGAATGTTGGCGGTGGCCAGGCCGTGGTGATTGCCACTGGCAGCGAATGTGTCGTACGGCTCGGAGACGGCTTTGGGGGTGTTGTGGTTGCGCAGTGGGACCACGAACGCATATCGGTCTCGGGTGGTGAACGTCCGGTGCGGCTCGATGGTGAGCTGCGCAACTCCGGTCCCGTAGTAGGGGACGAGCAACCCCGTTTCGTTGCGAGTGGTCATTGTCCGCATCGGTTCTCGGGCCGAGCGGGCTTCCTTGCCATCGCGCCCTTCCACCGGCACCAAGAGCGCCTCCTGGTGACCGCCGGGCGCGTCGACGATCGGGGACGCGGTGAGGTCGGCAGCACTACCGAACGATGCAGCGAACTTGCGCAGCCCGGCGGAAATGCGGGCCATCGTCTTTGGTGACAGCGGCTTCGTGCGGTCGCCGATTCGCGTGCCCGGCAATGACCAGTCGATCGCGGTCGCGGCCGCCAGCCATCCGGGTTCGACAACGCTGTTGCGGCATGACACTTTCGGGCAGCGCCAGACGTACTGCTGGCGATAGCGGCCCCAGCGCACGTCGGGGTTCTTCCAGCCTTGCAATGCAGTGATGTCGGTGGCGCACTTCGCGCACCACGCGTGCGGACGCGTCCACTTCGCGAAGTTGGGTGCACGGTTTCCCTCGCGCCAGAAGACCACATATGCGCGGTCGCGCGATTGCGGTGCGGGTGCCCCGCCGGCGTGGGCGTGCATCGAGTTCAGGTACACGGTCTCGTGGTTGTAGCCGAGCAAGTCCATCGCTTGCAGCCAAGCCGGAAACATCACCCACTTCACTGCGTCGACGACGTTCTCGACGATGATCGCTTCGTAGCGGTGGTGTTCGGCGAAGCGGGGAACGTCCCACATGGTGGCTCGGGAGCGCTCGGCCGCCTCATCCGGCAGCCTGTCACCGAACAGATCCGGCTGAGCGTCGGGTTTCCGGCTCTTGGCAATCGAGTGGTTGGTGCACTCGGGGCTGGCCCAGAGTATGTCGGTGCGCGGGAAACGGCGTGGATCTACCTGGGAGATGTCGGCACAGGTGTGGTCGGTGTCGGGATGGTTGGTGTTGTGCGTCTCGACCGCGAGCTTCCAGTGATTCACCGCTGTCCTGACGCGCACGGACGGAACCTGGATGGCGCCGCTGCTGGATCCGCCTGCGCCGCAGAACAGGTCGGTGAGTGTGAGGGTCATGGTCGTCTCGTTTCGCGGTGCGTGGCGGAGATCGAGCTGGTGAGTTAGATGCGGGCCGAGCCTGGTCGGAGACGCCGATTGGCTTCGGGCACCCCCAGCGGCGGGATGTAATCGTCCTCGGTGGGATCGACGCCGTAGGTGTCACCGTCGAGGCAGACGCCGGCGGCGGTGCGGTGTGCGCGGCGCAGAATGTCGAGAGCGCTGTGATACGCGGTTCGGTCCATGATCAGCCAGGTGACTGGGCCCATACTCAGGTCGATCCAGTGCACGGTGCGGCCGAGCGCGGTGGAGTAGCCATTGCGCCCCACGACCGCGTAGCTCGCGCGCCGGACCCAGTTCAGCGCGAGTGTGGTCTGTACGAATTCGTTTGCGTTGTCGAGCCGTGGGTTCGGGGTGTGGGCCGCGAGCGGGGCGAGGTGTCCTCGGGCGGCAGAGAAACCTTCCAGTACGCCTTGGGCGGCATTTGCCGACAAGAACCGCATCAAGATGCCACCCCAGACCATGGTGACGACAGCCTCGTTGGTTCGCGCGAACTCCACCGACACCAGCCCCGCGTGGTCCCCGCTGATGCGGGCCGTGGTGTGCATGACCATCGCGTCCGGACGGGACGCGGCCTTGGCGTCGGATTGAGAGTCCTTGGGTGGCTGCATGATTCAAGTGTAGCACACAATAGCGACAGGGCAAGAGTGGGCGACGTTCCTGCAAGCGAAAGCAGAAGGTTGTTCGGCGCCGGGGGAGCGGTCCTTGAGCCAGGCGTGTCAATGCGGCCGAGCGCGTCGTGCCGTATTAGTCCAGGCGAGCACGCACGACGGACCGGTTGACACCCAGTCGACGAGCGGTAGCAGCGATGGAGCCTTCCTCTGCAAACACCTGCGCGACGTAGTCCCGATCCAGCGGCATTTCACGAGGCCCAGTGCGACGTCCGGTCTTGCCGAGGTGTCGACGCACGGTGGCGAGGTCTACCTCCGCTTCCGCCGCTATCTCGCGGAATGTGGCGCCAGCTTCGAAACGTTCGCGCCATCGCGCGACCGTGGCGTCGTCGATACGCGGGCTTCGGCGTCGTTGGTCCTCGGCCATTCCGTTCGCGTCTCCTCCGTCGCCGAGCGGTATATGCATCGCGATCATCCCACGCGGCAATGCCGATCCGGAGTCCTCGTGGGTCACCCAGCGACCGGTGCCTTCGAGGCGGACGTCGGCAGCAGAACGACAGCTGCGATCGTCGCCAACGTGATCAGTCCCACGGGCAGCGCGGTGATTGTAGGGCTCGTGACCATACATGTGAGCGCAGCGCCGAAAATTCAGCGCTGATCCGTTGCAGGGTGAGATCGTTGAGTGGCTGCAACGTGGCTTCCAGTAGATGTCATCCCGCGATGTCGTGGATCCGCCGGCCTCATCCTGTCCGAACTTACCGAAACGGCTCTTCGAGTTATCCACAGAACGGTCACCACCGGTGTGAGTTATCCACAGGTTGCTCCCAGCGCGGCGAATGATTTGGCAGGTCGAAGGAAGATCGCAAGCGAGTCGACCACTGCCGTCGGAACCACAATTCGAAGGAGGTTAGTCGCATGATCGTCTGGAGCGTGCGCATCGAATTCATCGAGCCGCGGGTTGTTGCCGGCGCCGCGGTTACTCGCGGCGGCGCGATCGAGGAGCTGGTAGAAGCCGCCCGCGTCGCAGTCCTCGGAGCGCCGAGAGCAGTGCGGTGCACTCTTGTTCTCGATGACGTTGTCGTCGCTGTGCTCGCGACTGCCTATGACGCGAACGGGCGGGTAGACCTGGCTTGGGCAGTCGACTACCTCAAGCGGGTCGAGCGGACGCTGGAAGGACCGTTGGGAGCAAAGACGGTACCGCGCAGGGGTGCCTACCTGACCTGAGCCCACCTGTTGATGGCCTTTTCTTGCGAGGTAACGCTGCGGAGGTCCTCGTGTCCGTCGCCTCTGCGATCAGCGCGTGCTTTCCGGTCATCGTCGACCCTCCGCCGATTCAGTGCTCCCACCGGTAATCGAATGTGTGCTCGACATATGCTCCCTCTGTGGCGGATCTCCGGCGGACTCGCGTGGATGGGAGGAAGACCCACCAACTCATTTGTCCGGCCGGACATCGGCTCGGACCGCGCCAGACGCTTGTCGGATCGCAGTGGTGCAGCTGTGGAGATCTCCATCGGATCCACTTGTGTCGGCGGTGCGGGCGAACGGCCTATACGCCGCCGTTGAGTGAGCAGTGCAGGATTCGAAACCTGGACGACAGATAGCGACGTCCAGCGGGTTCGAGCGCCGCCATGAAGGCGGCGTGGCGAGTCGAGCGGTGTTGCACTGCTTTCGAACCCGGGCCCGTCCCGATCGCCGGGACGGCGTTCGGGGTGTCCGGGCCTTCGGGAAGAACGGAGAGTGGAGGCCCGGACACTTACTTGGACGGACCGACGGCGTGGTCGGTTCCCGGGCGATCTGGATGTGCGTTGGAACCTTCGGGTCCGCTCGCGACGCAGCGCCGTGCGTGGGAGTCCGGATGGCCGGTGCCGAAGGGGGTATTGACCCGACACGGGTGCATTTACACCTCAGTGACAGGTGGTCGGATGTTGAACGTCTGGGTTTAGCGCGGCCTCGGTTCTGGCAAGCACGTGATGGTGTGTGGCCGTGCAAACAGCTTGTTCATCGTGTGGACGTGAGACGGCTGCGGTGGCTGATCGGTGCCGACCGGTGCCGGTCTGGCTGATCAGCGGCGGCCGATGACAGTGATCAGTTCCAACCCCGTCGCGTTCCGATGACTCAGCTTTCGTCGATCCGGACTGGTCGAACTTGAGTGTCCTCGCGTTCTCGGAGACCGTTCGTACGCGGCTCTCGTTGAAGCCTTGGGAGTCGGTCGCCTCGATTTCGATTCGCACTGTCACGCTGGTGTTCTCGCCGGAACGAAGGTGGGCGAGCACCTCGTCGACAACATTTTGAACTCCAGCGCCGATCTTGTCGGAATTGAGGGTCTTCACCCCGTAAAAGCGTGTCGGCCAGACGATGTCGACCCTCGGACCCGGACCCGGCGACGGGCCGGGACCCGGCCGCGGGCCCGGGCGGGGGGCCGGGTTCGGCTGAGCGCTGCTGCTCCGCGATGTCGGGACGGACAAGAAGGAGCGAGTCGGTTGCGACCGGTGTACTCTCCTTGTCCTCCGGCGTCCAGAGACCGACGTACCGGACGGCGGCCTCGTCGTAGCCAACTGCGAGGGCGAATGCGTCCGTCTGCCAAATCATCGGCAGGTCATGGATTCCCGCGTCATGAACGCACCGATCGCGCAGGCGCGGCATGTAGGGGTATTGCGAGTACAGCCCCCACAACGAACCCAACGAGACGTGGCCGTCCTTCCAGATCTGCGGGATCTTGCCGATCGCGAGACGGATCGTCGCCGCGTCTTGCCGCGTCGTCAGGTCACCGTCGTTGCCCAGGCGTCGCGAAACGCGCTCTGCGAGAGTGTCGGACTGGCCCTCGACTTTGGTCTCCTTGATCAGGAAAGGCGCGCCCGGGTCGGGCTGCGCGGGAACCAACGCCCACGTGAAGCTCTGCAGTAAACGGGCGGTGACCGTCCAGTCGGCCTGAGCCGCCCGTTGCGACGCCTGGTTCTTCTGGTTCTGGATCAGATCGAGGTCCGTCTCGTTGGCTAGACATGCGTCCAGCCGAGATAGTCACGTGTCGAATTGTCGAGCTCCTCGACGAGCCGGGCCTCGTCGGCGGCGAGGTAGACGAGTGCGTTGCGATGCGTCCGGTTCGAGCTGCCGAGCACGCCGGTCTCGTTCTCGATGGTCACCGCGCTGAAACCCCGCACCACCCGCGAGGTCACGAACGCCTCCACGCAGTCGAGCTGGAACAACACCGGATCGGTCGGCGCCGCATCCGTCTCTACCGTCCTGCCCTGCACCACACGCAATGCGCGAATCACGCCGCACACGTTAGAACTACCTTGCCCATAAAGGTGGCGCCGACACGAGCACGATCACACCTCGAAAACAACGAACCTACGAGACCCCCAAACGTGCTGCTAGCAGTACGTTTCCCGCGAGCCGAACCTGTGGCAGTTGCAGTTGAACTGCTCGCCATGATGGCCGACCCGCTGCTCGCGCAATCAGCGATCGACCGGCTGCAATCGGCGGCGTTCGACCTGATCATCGAAGGACCCTCCTACCGGCAACGGCAGAAGCCCATTATCGCCACCACGACGAACAGCACAACCGGGAATTGACGAACCCCCGCACCACGGGCCACCATCAGCACACGGCCCCGCGACCGGGCAAGCCCGTTCCCACGCCTATGGTAAAATAGTGGCCCCTTCACCCTGGCAAGCGACACACTGGGGCGTCCCCGCGCGGCCATCCGCGAAACGCAAACTCAGGCAGACAAATCCGAAAATAGATCGCCAACACAGCCGACGGGCGAAAGACGAGGTTAGGCACAGGGATTGTGAGAGCGTTATATCACGGCGAGTATGCCCCTCCACTGCAAAACCAGTCGCTGTTGGCCAGCGTAGAATATGTCACTCCTTCATAACCATTGCGCATGTCTGATCTGTGACTCAGTGCCATCTCGCTCAGGTCGTTTCGAACACCGATGGGCCCAACCGACTCGACGAGTCGCGTCACCTTGCCGCGTAACCCACTGATGACCCGGTTCGCCTGGACAGAGTACCGACGTGATAATTTGTAGACTTCAAAACTTCGTTTGACGCGTGCAACGGTCACATGGTCCCACGATTCGGGAGGCTCAACAGAGAACCTCAGAAATGCTGGCGAGTCTTCGATTAGTTCAGCGTGAAGCCACTCGTCATCGTCGACTGTGTCGTAGTAGGGGTGAAAGGTTTGGTCGACTGCCGACTGGGGTACCGTATCCCGCTTCTCTTTATTGCAATCTGAGCACACCGGAAACAAATTCCCGACAGTAATGCACAGCGCGGGATACTTTTGTTTCGGAAGATGATGCTCAAGGGTTTTCACGACTCCAAATCCGCATACAGGGCACCGGTCGAGCTTTGAAATCGACATTAACTTGTCGTAGTATTCGCGGCCGGCCCTTCTGCCGACAAGCCCGCATGTATAGAGATTGTTAACAATATAGGTGGGATCGTTGAACGGATCTGCGGCGAAGTCGTTGGTGTCTAGCTTATGAAGCTCATGAACTGCAATGGCGGCCTCGAACTTTTCTTCCGCAGAAGAAATTCTCGGCGCATACTCCTGCATGTCTCGCTTGATTCCAGCGTCGACGAGGCCAGCGATGCATGCTTTAAAAACATCATTCGTTTTGAGAGGCGGGCGCTTGAGGATCAGCATCAGGGAATTTCGCCCGTCAGATCCTTTTCGGTCATCAAGATACGAGCTAGACCTCTGGCTTCGCTTCCTAGCTGGTGTTCGAAGCGCTCGAGCACATCCTGATATGTTGCAGCATCGCTAACGGCTTCACGAATGTCGCGATGGAATCCAGAGCCCTCGATTTCAAGGCCGAAAACGTCGTGTGTCAGGATGCCTACATTTTCACCGAATGTTTCAGTTTGTGGCCTCTCGGCGTTGGATATGTCTCCATGCCGCCGGAGAACCCAAACGCACCGACTCGGAACTTCTTGTAGTACCACCGGGGAATGCGTAGCTATGAAGGCTACACCGTTGCGCTCGGTCAACAAGTCGGACAATGCGCGAAGCAACGCGGCTAGCAATGGCGGATGCAAGTGCGATTCCGGTTCGTCCAACAACACAAGTGTTCGCTCGGATACCTTTTCGACAACTCGGGTGATCGTAAGCAACACGATCTTGTGGCCCGAACTGAGTGTATTGAATGTTTCTTGAGCTGGGTTCTCGGTGGGTGGTTTCGTCGAATGTCCTGGCGATTTTGGCGCCGTAAAGTTAGCGAGCTGTCCGATGTCGTATGATTCGAACAGAGGGTCGTTTTCGAGAGTTTCAATCGCGCTTAACCAACGGTCCTTCTTGGTAGTTGATGCCAGGACAATCCTGAGGCTAGATACAAATTGGGAATCCAGAGAGTATCCAGGCTTTCGACTGTCCTGCGATTCTTCGTCCTTGCGCCCAATGCGCGATGTCAAGCCGACATGCGAGAATTCGATCTTCGAGGCTGCATCATCGTTTTTTTCGAACTCATGAAACGGGTCAAAAGCGCTGAAAGCTATCATAACCATGTTGACAAATGGGATCCCGGTACCGTCGAGACTTTTCACACTGCCGGTTGATCTATCGGCACCGTCTGTCACGAGTGATCTCACGAGGTTGCGAAGTAATGTCGTCTTTCCGACGCCATTTCGGCCTATTAGGACATGTAGATTCGTGGGCGGATGGGAGTCCGGAATGACCGTAAAGTCAAGGATGGGGTGACGTCCAAAATGATCCTGCTGAGGCAGGTGATATTGGAATTGGTAGGAGACCAGGTGACTCCCTCCGCGCGCAATCCTCCGAAACTGGCCGGTGACCATGCGCGCGTTTATCGAACGGAATAGCGACGTTTCAGTGACGGGTTCTGACTCAGCAACAGAAAAGGAATCGTGATCGATCGCGATGTCGCGGAGTGATGTGAGAATATCTTCCCGAATTAAGGGACCCAGTTCTTGAATTCTTCGGTAGTACGAATCGTCTTGCCCAACGGAAAAGTAATTGTTGCCGAGGGGTCCGTGCCGCCCAGGCTCTAACGGCCTAGTTAGCGTTACAATTCCGACGTAGCCTATCTTCACGCCACCTAGGTCGACGATATGTTGGCCTGAATCATAGTACAAATCATAGAGTGTCGTAAATCCGAAGTCATTCCAATTGTCTGGCCGTAGCACTATACGCTTCGTCCCCGTGGAACTAGGATAACGACGGTCAGCAAGGACGGTGATTTGCATTGCGCCTCCATATCCTGGTCATGACGCTGTTGAGCCGATCGCGCCAAGTGTACTGAACCAGCCCGACACGTCGCAGGACAGCTGAGGGTTGATGTTGCGATTTGCTTTCCACGACGCCCAAAAATTTCGCGCGCTTGGCCGCACTCTGAGCACGGATGAGTGCCTCCGCTGTGGAGGTCCGAGGGACGCCGTAGAGCGCGATGCCGTCGACCATGACTACCTTCTCGACATCCTCGAACTCGAGGTCTTCGACCTCGCGAAGGTTGGGCGAGTAGAAGCTCTTCCCCAATTGCTCACAGGGCTGGCCCCAGCGACTTGAGCCATGATGTTTGTTGTGCGGCGAACTGCTCCACCAACTTGGTGACGGAGTCACTGATCCCGAAGCCGATGGTTTTCGTAGGTAGGCCCAGCCGATGGCTTCGATGCAGCCGTGACTGCGGACCACGGTGATCGTCCGGTCCGCTGGTGCGGACCCCCTGGTTCGTGGTTGGTGAGGACCGCTGATGCGGTGGTCGTCGTCCGCCTCGCCACGAAGCCGGCCGCGACGATGCCGGCGAGGAGGAAGCGCGAGGCGAGTGAAGGCGTGGACTGCGCGAGTGCGGTGTCTAGGGCCAGGAGCGCGACGAGCAACACGGGTACTGCGATGATCGCGCGTGTTCGGCGCGGGGTGACTAAGCTGCGGCGCCGTATGGCGTGGGCGGCTCAGGTGCTGCATCGCAGGGCACGTAGCCGCGTGCCGGTGCGGGTGGTGCGATTGGCGGCCGCCCATTTGCGGGCGTTTCGCCAGGTCGTCGCGGGTGATGGTGCCGGTGTTATGCGGGGACACTGATCCGTGCCCGATGCACAAATCACGTTTGGCCCTGATCATCCCGCCTGCTTTCGCGAGAGCGCCCCAAGTAGCATTTCGTGATCCGGGTGATCGCCACGGCGAGACCAAGTGTGAAGAGGGCGGAAGCAAGGATTGTCGTTCCGAGCCGCCCAGCGGTCCCCGGCAACTCGTTGCCCTGCGGACATGTGGTGACTGTCATTGCCGGCGATTATCGCGGTTCCGTTCCAGACGCTCCAGAAACCGTTGTCTGGCAAGCTCGTCAATCTCGCCCTCGGTCATCAATGTCACGTTGGCGCGTGCATTGATCAACGCGGCAGGTACGCACCATTTCGCGGTACGGCGTGTTCTCCTCGACCAACCCGAACTCACCGAGGTCGGCGTCGTCCGGGAGTTCGACCCTGAGAACCTGGTCACCTGTTGCGCCTTCGTTAATGTTCATCAGCGAATCGCCGAGAAATACGCCCGTCAGTTCGAGGGTGGCCACCATGTACGACCCGGTGGTGCCTTTGAAGCCGTGGCGGAGGATCGCCTCGGCTGCATCGGTGGTGTGGTAGCAGATCATGTTCCGTCGTCCCATCCTCGCGTATTGCCGTCGGCGTAGGTCAATAGTCGAGCCTGCCACGGCGGTCGGCAATGATGTCTTGTCTGCGGAGCTGCTCGTCATCGCGCATCGGCTCTGCGATCCGGGCGTCTTAGCGTGCTCCGAAGGACGTCCGGGGTAACTTCCACCTATACCAACAAGAACAAGGAGACCACCGGCACCATGGCGCAGACCAATGCCAACCTGATCTGGAAGATCGCCGACCTGCTGCGCGGGCCGTACCAGCCGAATCAGTACGGCGACGTTATTCTGCCGTTCACGATCCTGCGCCGGCTTGACTGCATCCTGGAACCTACCAAGGATGAGGTGCTTACCGAGTACAAGAGGCTCTCCGCGACCAAGGTCGACCCCGACGTGCTGCTGAAGGCCAAGTTCAAGCTGCCGTTCTACAACACCTCCCGCTGGAGTTTCGCCTCCCTGATCGGCGACCCGGAGGGCGTGGGCGACAACCTGATCGACTACATCGAGCACTTCTCCCCGAACGTGCGCGACGTGTTCGACGGATTCGGGATGCTCGACGAGATCGCCAACCTGGCCAAGTCCGACCGGCTGTACCTGATCGTCAAAGAGTTCGCCGCCATCGACCTGCACCCCAACGTCGTCACCCAGCACGACATGGGCTACATCTTCGAAGAGCTGATCCGCAAGTTCGCCGAGTCCAACAACGCACAGGCCGGTGATCACTTCACCCCACGCGAAGTCATCGCCCTGATGGTGGACATCCTGTTCCACACCCAAGACGAGGTGCTGACCAAGCCCGGCACCGTGCGCACCATCTATGACCCCGCCGCCGGAACCGGCGGGATGCTTTCCACCGCCTACGACCATCTGGTCGACATGAACCCCAAGGCCCGCCCGGTGCTCTATGGCCAGGACGTCAACCCCCGGTCCTACGCGATGTGCAAGTCGGACATGATCGTCAAGGGCCAGGACGTCGACAACATCTACCTCGGCGACACCCTCACCGATGACGGTTTCCGCAACAAGCGTTTCGACTTCCTGCTGTCCAATCCGCCGTTCGGCGTCGCCTGGAACACCCAACAGAAGACAGTGAACGACGAACATGAGCAGCGCGGCTTCGCGGGACGCTTCGGTCCCGGCCTTCCACGGGTCTCGGACGGGTCGCTGCTGTTCCTGCTGCACTTGATCTCCAAGATGCAGCCCGTCAAGAACGGCGAGGGCGGCAGCCGCCTGGCCATCGTTCTCAATGGCTCACCGCTTTTCACCGGCGGCGCGGGGTCGGGTGAGTCCAACATTCGGCAGTGGATCATCGAGAACGACCTGCTCGACTCGATAATCGCGCTGCCGACCGACATGTTCTACAACACCGGGATCTCGACCTACGTCTGGGTTCTGGACAACAACAAGCCCGCAAAGCGAAAGGGCAAGGTCCAGCTCATCAACGGCGTCAACATGTTCGGCAAGATGCGCAAGTCCCTCGGATCCAAGCGCAAAGAACTACGCCCCGATGACATCGAGCGGATCTGCCGCCGCTACGACGGCTTCCGCAATGAACACGACACCGACGAGCACCCTGCCGTCTCGAAGGTGTTCAAGGGTGAGGAGTTCGGTTACTCCACCATCACCGTCGAGCGTCCATTGCAACTGCGATTCACCCCCACCGAGGACAAGATCGACGAAGTCCTGGCCCAGAAAAGCATCGAGCGGCTCAAGCCAAGTGAGCAGGCCGCGATCCGCCAGGCGCTGACCGGGCTGATCGGGTGGGAGTGGAAGGCTCGCAACGACTTCATTACCGAACTCAAGGACGCACTGCGAAACGCAGGGTTGCCGAAACCTCCTGCCCCCCTGGTGAAGACGATCTGGTCAACAATTGGCGAGCACGACGACGAAGCCATCATCGTCACGAACTCGAAGGGCGACGCTGAACCCGACCCATCCCTGCGCGACACCGAAAATATCCCGCTCACCGAGGACATTGATGAGTATTTCGCCCGGGAGGTACTACCGCACGTTCCCGATGCCTGGATCGACCATGAAAAGACCAAAATCGGTTACGAGATTCCGTTCACCCGCCACTTCTACCGCTATGTGCCACCGAGGCCACTTGAAGAGATCCAGAAGGATCTCCGGGTTCTCGTGGCTGAGATCCAAGCCATGCTTTCCGAGGTAGGCGCATGAGTTGGCCTGCGTACCGGGACTGCACGCCCTCGGCGGTGCAGTGGCTCCGTGACGTTCCCACGCACTGGGAGGTCCGCAATCCAAAGACTCTGTTTACGCTCCATCGGGAGCCTGCACGTGAGGGCGACCGGCAGCTCACTGCGTCACAAAGTGATGGCGTGGTGTACCAGGACGAGTACATGGCGTCGCGTGGGACGAGAGTCGTTCAGGTTATTGAGGGGCAGGCTGGACTCAAACATGTGTCTGCCGGCGATTTCGTCATTAGTCTCCGAAGTTTCCAAGGCGGCATCGAATGGAGTGCTGCACCGGGAAAGATCAGCCCTGCTTACACCGTGTTGACCCCGCGACGACGAGTAGTGGAACGCTATTTCGTCTACCTGCTCAAGTCTGATGGATTCATCCAAGAATTGCGAAGCACTTCCAATCAGCTCCGTGATGGCCAGTCCCTCGGAGTCGAGCACTTCGCACAAGTGCCGGTTCCACTCCCGCCTCCTACAGAGCAGGAAGAGATTTCGCGATTTCTCGACCGCGAGACCGCCAAGATCGATGCACTGATCGCCAAGCAGGCGCAGCTCATCGCCACTGTGCGCGAGGACCGCACGGCCACCATCACCCGCGCCGTCACAACGGGCCTCGACAGCCGAGTGTTGATGAAGGCGTCCGAGCTTGAGTGGATCGGGGAGATCCCTGCTCACTGGACGGCGACACGCCTAGGACGTTTGTGCCGGTCGATTTCTGATGGTCCACATTTCTCGCCGTCCTACGTCGATGATGGGGTGATGTTCCTATCTGCGCGAAACGTCAAGGTGGACGGTTGGTTTCTCGAAGACGCGAAGTATATTTCCGAAGACGACTACAAGGAGTTCTCCCGGCGGGTGGTTCCTGAGGTCGGAGATGTCCTGTACACCAAAGGTGGGACGACGGGGGTCGCACGAGCTGTTGACCTCACTCAACGATTCCAAGTATGGGTTCACGTTGCGGTGCTGAAGCTCCGCCAGGGTCTAGTCACACCCGACTACCTGGCCTATGCCCTTAACAGCAGTGCCTGCTACGAGCAGTCCCAGCTCTACACACGTGGCGCTACCAATCAAGATTTGGGCCTTACGCGGATGGTGCGAATCGTCCTCGCACTTCCGCCACTCGATGAGCAGAGCGAGATCGTGAAGTTCCTTGATGAGCGATGCGGCAACATCGACGCGCTCATCGCCAAGGCCACCGAGGTGATCGAGACCCTGCGGGAGTATCGGTCTGCATTGATCACCGATGCGGTGACGGGCAAGATTGATGTGCGAGCGGCGGCCTAGCGGTGGCGCAGCAGCATCATGAGTCTTCGTTCGAGGCTGGAATCTGCGAGCACCTAGCCGCGCAAGGTTGGTTGTATTCGCTCACCGATGCCGGATACGACCGGGAGTTGGCACTGTTCCCGGAGGATGTGTTCGGCTGGCTATCCGAGACCCAGCCGGAACAGTTGGCGAAGCGGGTCAAGCCGGACCTGACTGGCGACGCATTGGCGAAGGCCCAACGCGGTGTGCTGAACACCTTGGTGAAGTCGCTGGGGGCTGATCCCAAAGCCAATGGCGGCACCCTGTCGGTGCTGCGGCGGGGTTTCAAGGACCTCAATGCGCAGTTCCAGATGTGCCAGTTTCGGCCCAACACATCGCTGAACGAGACGACCGCCAAGAAGTACGGTGCAGTTCGGCTCCGTGTCATGCGGCAGGTGCATTACTCGACGCAGAACGCCAACAGCATCGACCTGGTGTTCTTCGTCAACGGCATCCCGGTGGCGACCGCGGAGTTGAAGACCGACTTCACCCAGAACATCACCGACGCCGTCTTGCAGTACAAACTCGACCGGCTCCCGAAGGGGGAGCCGCTGCTGGGGTTCGGATCTCGGGCGCTTGTGCATTTCGCGGTGTCCAACAGCGAGGTGCAGATGACCACCAAGCTGGCGGGCAAGGACACGTTCTTCCTGCCGTTCAACCGGGGCAACAACCATCACGCCGGGAACCCGCCGAACCCGGACGGCTCACCCACGGCGTACCTGTGGAGGGAGATCCTGGCGCGTGACACATGGCTGGACATCCTCGGGCGGTTCATGCACTTACAGGTCGACGACACCGTCGACCTGGTCAGCAACAAGAAGATCCGCAAGCAGACGATGCTGTTCCCGCGCTATCACCAATGGGACGCGGTCACCCAACTCGTCGAAGCCGCCCGCGAGCAGGGACCGGGGCAGCGGTACCTGATCCAGCACTCGGCGGGCAGCGGGAAGACGAATAGCATTTCGTGGCTGACGCACCGGCTTTCGGTGCTGCACGACAAGGCGAACCAGGCGGTGTTCGATTCGGTCGTCGTGATCACCGACCGCAACGTGCTCGATGCCCAGTTGCAGGAGGCGATCCGTCAGATCGACCGCACCCCCGGCGTGGTCGCCCACATTGCCGGTCTGGGCGGGGCCAAGTCGCAGGAGCTGGCCGATGCGCTCACCAGCGGGACGAAGATCATCATCGTCACCATCCAGACCTTCCCCTATGCGCTCGAGCTGATTCGCACGCAAACAGACCTGAAGGGCAAAACCTTCGCGATCATCGCGGACGAGGCCCATTCCTCTCAGGCTGGGGAAGCATCGAAGCGGCTGAAAGCTGCCCTGACGGCCACGGAGCTGAGCGATCTCGACGACGGCGGCACTGTGGATGCCGAAGACGTGCTGGCGGCCGAGATGGCCGCGCGGGCCGAGTCGAAGAATCTGTCGTTCTTCGCGTTCACCGCCACTCCGAAGGCGAAGACGCTGGAGCTGTTCGGGCACAAGGGCGTCGACGGGACACCGCGCCCGTTTCACCTGTACTCGATGCAGCAGGCCATCGAGGAGGGTTTCATCCTCGATGTGCTGAAGAACTACACCCCTTACAAGACCGCGTTCCGGCTCACCCACAACGGGCAGACTTTCGAAACCGAGGAGACCGCCGCTACGGGCACAGTGCAGGTGTCCGGCGTCACCAGTACCGACTTGGTGGACAAGAGCGCGGCGATCAAGTCGGTAATGAACTGGGTGAAGCTGCATCCGACCAACATTGCGCAGAAGGTGCAGATCATCATCGAGCACTTCCGCGACAACGTCGGCTGGCGGCTGGACGGCAGGGCCAAGGCGATGGTGGTGACGTCGTCGCGCAAGGCGGCTGTGCGCTACAAACTGGCGTTCGACAAGTACGTCAACGAGCAGGGGTACACCGACGTCGCGGCGCTGGTGGCGTTCTCCGGTGAGGTCACCGACGAGGAGTTCGCGCTGGAGAAGGTGACCGAGACGTCGATGAATCTCGGTTTGAAGGGCCGCGACCTGCGTGATGCTTTCGCGACCGACGAGTACCAGGTGATGCTGGTGGCCAACAAGTTCCAGACCGGGTTCGATCAGCCGCTGCTGGTGGCGATGTATGTCGACAAGCCTCTGTCCGGGGTGGCGGCGGTGCAGACCTTGTCGCGACTCAACCGCGTCGCGCCGGGCAAGGACCAGACCTTCGTGCTCGATTTCACCAACACCGCCGAGGAGATCGTGGAGGCGTTCGAGCCGTACTACGAGGCCACCACGCTGGCCGATGTGACCGACCCGAACATCGTCCACCAGAGCATGAACAAGCTCGATGCCGCCGGGATCTATCAGGAGTCCGAGGTCGAGGGCCTGGTCGCCGACTACCTCGCCAACAAGGGCAATAACGCCCTGACGAAATGGGTCACGCCGGCCAGGGACCGCTTCCGCGACCGGGAACGCACCGCGCTGGATACCAACGATGCGGCAGCACTGGACGAACTCGTGATGTTCCGGAAGGACGTCGGCACGTTCCTGCGCCAGTACGACTTCCTATCCCAGATCGTCAATTACGAGGACATTTCGCTGGAGATGCTGTCGATCTATCTGCGCCACCTGGCCCCGGTAATCACCGCCGAGCAGCTCCACCACGAGATCGACTTGTCGACCGTGGACTTCGAGTATCTGGCTCAACGCGAGCAAGGCACCACCTCGGGCAAGCTCGCCGGTGGCATACCGCTGGAACCGGCCAAGGAAGCCGGCACCGGCACCGTCAAAGACCCCGAAATGGTGGCTCTCGAGGCGGTCATCGCCCAGATCAACGACCTGTTCTCCGGAGATCACCCCGACTCCAGCGTGCGCAACGTCGTAACCCAAATCAAAGACCGGCTCGAAGAAAGCGACACCCTGCAAGAGCAGGCCCAGAACAACACCCTCGCCCAGTTCTCGGCCAGCCCCGACCTGCAGAGGGAGTTCGTCGGCGCGGTTATTGGGGCGATGGCATCGTCCGAGGACTTGTCCACGCAGATCCTCAACAAGCCGGAGCTGTCGTCGAAGCTGCTCGGGGAACTGATTCCGATCATCTACCAGGGACTCAAACCGTCGGCCTAGGGACAGTCCCTCATTGAGCGATGACCTCGAGCCTGATCCGCACCGATACCGGATGGATCGAGCCGGTCCCGGAGTGCTGCGGGAACGGGCACCGGACGCACTTCTGCCGCGCGTGTGGCGAGGCTGTCTGGAAGCCGCAGATCGGTGACCCGTGCCGGTTGGCGAGCCTCGAAGTCGCTGAGGTATGGAAGCGGCCTGCCCTCGTGGGGGACGAGGCAGGCCGTGAATCTGCAGTGCTGGGGTTCGAGGATCGCCTTCCCCGACCGGGTTGGCGAGTCCCGATAAGTCATTGTGAGGTTTTACCTGGTAGGCCCGACTGCGGCCGGGCGTGACGAAGACGGGGGTTGAGGCTCACAACTCACGGGTAGAACGGCTAGCTGTCGGCGGTGCGCCGCGTTCAGCTAGCTCAAGCACCTTGCGGCGGAACTTCTTCGGGATAACGCTTCGGCACGGACACGGCTCCTTCGACGGGCGTCGTGACCAAGAGCAAACCGATCTTGCACAACCCGGGGCGCATCACCTCCTCTCGTATGAGGGGGCGAATCCACCGATCGGCAGCACTCGATGCACACTGACGCAGTGCAGAGAACGAATGGTTGTCGAAGGTGTGGCGCTCCGACGAGACTTCTACGTTCGTATTGCCCCGGATGCCATGAGTTCGCGCATACGGCCCTCGACCGCTATACGGAGCGTGCGAAGCAGATCCTGGGGACAGTTGGCCCGCTGAGTGATGAATGGGCCGATCTCAATCAATGGCTCGCGACCTGTGGGGTGCCCGCGGAGGATGCAGCGAAGCGCATCAAACGGTTCGCGTTGGATGGCCTCCGCCGCTACGTTGCGTTCGCGGAAGCCGACGGCGTGGTTACAGATGACGAGGTAGCGACATTTCGGGAAGCCATAGCGGAACTCAGATGCGAGCCGGACGACGTTCGGCCGCTGTTCGAGCAATTGGTGAGACGGAACTACCTCGACAACATCCGGTTCGGGACAATCCCGACCGTGACATCGCCCCTGCACCTCTCGATCGACGAGCTTTGTCACTTTGCGGAAGGTGCGACTCGTTGGCGACGCCTTAGTTCCGGCCCAGTTCAGTCGCCGGGGCAGCTCGTCGTCACGAATCGGAAGATTCGGTTCGTTGCGCACAAAAACGGTGGAGAAGTACCGCTCTCCAAGGTTCATCGGGTAACGCGCGTCGGTTTGTCTGAGGTCAGCTTCGAAGCCACCACGCAATCTCTTGCGGGATCGTTTCAGATACGCGACCCCGAATTGCTTGCGGTCATCGTGGATACGGCGGTGCGGATCGACCGGCGAATGCTGCTGGGCGGCCCCCAAGCATCCCGTTCTATTCCCCAGCACGTCAAATCTGCTGTATGGCAACGAGATAGCGGCCGATGCCGACAATGCAACGACAACAACTACCTTGAGTTCGACCACATCATCCCGTTCGCGCAGGGTGGCGCGACAACCGAGGGAACCTCCAACTCCTCTGCCGACGATGCAATCAGCAAAAGGGCAATCGCATCTAGCCTCGATCTTTCTTGGGGGACGTGCTGGCCTGATCGGGTTCGGAGTGGTATTCGTGGGCTGGTTTGGTTTCCGGCGAATGTTGATGCGCTCGACTCGAGGCGGTGCACGGCGGCGACGACGAGAACCGGATCTGGTGTGCGATCGTGCAACTCGCCGGGGACGTATGCGCAACCGTGTTTGGCGAGCTTCGGCGATGGGATGAGATCGCGCGTCCGTATGTCATCACACCGGTTCTGGGGAGTTGAAGGGGACGCGAAGCGTGAGGAAATTGTTGGCGAGGGCCGTGGCGCTGTCCCTGCTCAGCCCGGTCGAGTACGAGAAGTCGCTGGATGCGGCCCTATTGGCCGCGTAAACCACTGTCCACTTTCGGGGGGCTTCAGTCTCCCGGAAACGAAACTCAAGGCTCCAGCGCACGCCACCGGTCGAGCTCTGTGCGAGTCTTCTCGATACCCAGGGTGTCGCCGGGGAACATCTTCTCACGGTCGGCGAGCACATTCGCGAGATCGGCGACGGCGCCGGTTACGTCACCGCGCGTGCCCCGGAGCGAACCCAATATCTCGCGAGCGTTGAGCGTTTCGTGGTGCGTAGCACCGTGTACGTCGGTGTAGATGCCGGCGAGCTGGGTCGCCTCGTCGAGGACATCGTCACCATGCTCGCCGAGTTGGATACGAAACTGCAGGTAGCTCGACCAACTCGCCAGCGTGTTGCGGTGAGACAGGCCAAACATGTCGATGCGCTCGGCCAGTACGGCCTCCAGAGCGGCGATGGCACCCTTGATGTCGCCGGCGCGCCCGCGCATGTATGCCAGATTGCTGCGGTATCCGGACACGTCACGGTGGTGTGGGCCCAACGCTTTCTCGGCGTCGTCGAGGACCGCTTGGAGCACCGTGACGGACTCCGCCGGTTTGCCCGCTTCTCCGATCCAGTAGCCGAGGTTGTGTCGAATGTCGAACATCATCCGGTCGTCGGCCGCCAGCACGGTCTTCGCATCGGCCAGCACGGGTTTGAGGAAGTCGACCGCCTGAGCGGCGTTCCCGCCCTTGCCTATCCAGTAACCTGCCTCGTTCCCAGCGCTCAGCGTGCTGCGGTCCAGCGGACCGAAGACGCGCGCCATGTCGTCGGCGACCGCGAGCAGGCCTGCCACGGCGGCCGCGGGATCACCGGCCTGGCCGCGCTGGTAGGCCAAACTCGAGCGGGCCTCAAGCACCACCGGGTCGCGGGGGCCGAGAAGGCTTTCCGCATCTACGACAACACTTTTCAGCGTCTCCACCGCCTCTTTGCCGCTACCGGCGTCACCCTGCCAGCCGGCGAGGTCTCTACGCCAGCGGAACGTACAGCGATGCCTCCGGCCGAGACGGCGTTCGGACTCGGCGCACATGTCACGGGCATGGCGAATCGCGTGCTCGATCAGCGCGCCGTCGCCGAAGCTCCGGTTGGCCCGGTTCAACACCGGGTGGTTGTCCTCGCCGTTCCACAGGGCGTCGGGACAATGGTCGTAGAGGGCGAATGCGTTGGTGCGTAACAAGTCGGCTTGGCCGCGATCCTTTTCGATCTCGGGCCACGCCGTTAGGAGCGCGTCGGCTGCGGTCAGCGCGACCCTACGTTCGTCGGCTTGCAGGCTTTCGCGCACTGCCCGCTGTACCAATGCGTGGACGCGTGCCAGCGACGCAGTCTTCTCGTTGACTACGAGGTTGAACCGACCCAACACTTGCAGGGCGTCGTTGCAGTCGGTCGGCCGTAGCGTCTGTCCGGCCGCCGCCCCGATACGGCCCGAGATCCATTGCTGTGCTGGTCCGGTCGTGAACACCTGGGTGGGAATCCCGTTGGCGTCCAGTTGGCTGGCGAGTTCGAGCACGGGACGGGCGATCCCGCTGGGGCGGGACTCGTTCGCTGCGTCGATGGATACCTGCCAGGTGCTCGCGACGACACGTGCGTGACTGGACCCGGTACTGAAGTCGCTGAACAGTTCCTCGAGACGACGCGTGCGGTCAGCTAGCCGTGACCGGTACTCGTCGTACGTCAACTCGAGATCTTGCATGTAGGCCACCGCGTGGGCCATTGCCAGCGGCAGGTAACCGAGATCGGACGCCAACAGAGCCGCGCTACTCGACGGGCCCAACTTGTCTTGCAGGAATGCCTCCGCCTCGTCGGCAGTAAACACGCCCACCTCGACGTGCGAACCGAGCGAGAGCAGAGCGGTATCGCGGCGCCGCGTGGTAACGACCGTGCACCCGTTCGGCCGCTCCGGCGGCCAGCAGTCTCCGATGTCTTTCGGGTCTTGGAGATCGTCGAGCACCACGAGCCAGCGTCGCTCTGTGGTGGCGAGCCAGACGACGAATCGCCGTGCGGTGGCTGCGGCGTCAGCTCCGTCGAGCTGCAACCGATCGGCTGCTTCGCTGAAAACCGCGACAAGGCTTGCGCTACTGTCGGCGGCCACCCACACCAACAGATCCACATCGGTTTGGGCCCGTTGTGCGAAGTCTGCCGCCAGTTGCGTCTTCCCGACGCCGCCTAGTCCGGTGACGATCAGCGTCCTGCCCCAGCCGCTGATCTCGAAGTCGCTTGAGGCCGTACGCTTGTAAAAATCCTTCGGTTGTGGCCTCGCACCGATCTGTTGCGGCCAGGTGACGGGCGGGCGTTCGTTCCAGTAGTTGTTGACGACGCCTTGGCCGACGAGCGTGCCTTTGGAGTCCTTGACGATGACCCCCGCTGGGGCGAACGCATCAGTTGAAGGTTTGGGTGATGGTGGCGTGATCACCGACGACCGTGCCCTTCGAGTTCTCGACCGTTACAACGTATTTCCCGGCCTGTGAGCCGGCAGGGTCCGCGTTCTTAAGCAGTTCGGTGGCTACCACGCGGATCGTGTCATCGATATCGGCATCGGTGAGCTCACCGCCGAGGTCGACCTTCAGCTTCTCGGGATCCTTCTCGTTTACCACCGCCGGGTCTTTGCCTTTTTCCGCGAGTTTGCCGCCGATGAGCTTCTTCAGCGCGTTGTAGGCCTCGGTGATCGCTGTCCCGGCGACGTTTGTAATTCCGGTGGTCGCGCCGGCCGCCAACGCCGCGATCACTAGGGAAACCGGTTCCATCGCCGCTCCTCTCCATGGACTCGTCGCGTCAAGTATGGTCGAGCAAGCTGGCCGTGACGTGAGTATCGCACTACCTCACTCTTCGTCGCGCCACCGATATCCGTCGAGCTAGCCTCGATCTTTCGTGAGTGCGCCGTGTCGGCCTGAGCGGCATCGGATTGGGTGGCGCGACGGCAAATCCGGTATTCGGCTGTGAGCGAGCGCCCGGCACGGTCGGGTGGGTCCGGGTCCATTTTTTGAACTTGTGGACCCGAGATTTTTGACAGCATGTTCCCGCGCTCGTGATCTAACCTCTCAGCGCCCGCGCCCGCAGTGCCAGGACGACGGTGGCCATGTGGCGATCCAAAGCTGCCGTCGGGCACGGACCACCGCCATGCTGGGGTGCTCGAGGCCAGCGATCGAGCCCGCGTCGCGCACGAACTCGCGGCTGGGATGCTTCGTGTGAAGGTGGCGCGTCGGCCCGTGCGCTTCCGGCGGCGTGAGTGCCGCCGCCCGGGCCGTCGCGCTCCCAACCTAGCAGGTTCCGAACATGCGTTCGATTTGTGAGTACCGGTAACGGAAATTACGCCATAATCACTGGTCGGTAGCATTGCGCCCCTCGCAAATCCCCTCCATCTCCAACTCGTGAACCCGAGTGCGCGGGCGACCGAGAGTGGTCAGCCGCGCCTTACGGGAGGCGGGGGAGATGTGCGAAACCTGCAGTGTGGCGTTCAGGCTGCGGCGGTCCGGGAGGGCTTGTCTCGGAATGGGAAGCATGCTGTCCGAGACGGTCGCCGGGATTCGGTCGACATCCACCTGTCGCCCTTGGGGTTGACTCGACAACGGCTCGTGACCCAGTCATCGCCGCGCGCGGAGTGGCTAGAGACAGGGGCCCTGCCTCGCGACGAATCGAAACTTGGTTTGTTCGACATCTGTTGAGGACGCGCGGGTCGGGCGACGGTTACGCCCGGCCCTGGGAATCGCCTCGGCCGCACGGGACTCGATCGCCCACCACGCGCAGGAGGCCGGTGATGTTCGAGAACCGGTCGATCTGCTTTGAGCCGGCAGTGCTGCGCGAGGTCCTGTGGTGAGTCGAGAAGCTTGCTGCGGGAACGACGCCGCGTCGCCACGCACCCGGCGTGGGACAGACCCGAGCTGGTCGCGCACGCGCCATGACGTGTGGAGCTGAGACATCACGCGGGTGCACGGTCCGCCCTCACCTCACCGCACGTAGAACAGTGTTTCCTCTGTCACCCAAATCGCGGCGTAGGTCGCCTGTTACCCCTGTGCTACATACGGGAGCACAGCGTTGTCGGTGACCACCCGTAGGATCGCGATGTGAGTTTTGGACAGGTTGAGCCGATTTGCTGGTGGTGCAGTGCTGGAGCCGATTCCCGCGAGCACCGAGTCAAGGCGTCTCAGCTCCGAAAGATGTTCGAGACTTCAGACCACCTGATGCTGAGCGGCAAAGAAGGCGAGCACCCTACGCGCTTGAATGGCGTGAAGGCGAAGCCGATGCTCTTTCCGAAGATTCTCTGCGCGAAATGCAACAATGCCCGCAGCAAGCCGTTTGACGAAGCATTTGACGCTTTCGTTCAGAAAGTTTGGAACGATCCCGAGTACTTCCGCCATCGGGCAGAATTCGACATGAGCGACATCTTCCACGCGGATCCAGACGGTGAGATGAAGCTGGCACGTTACTACGTCAAAAATATCGGCTGTCGCATTGCCGAGATGGGCTTCGCCGTCCCGCAACAGATGATCGACTTCATGAACGGCGCACCTGTCATGCCGAACGGTGTGATCCTGCTCTACAAGGACTTCTCAAACTACGATCAATTTCGGCGTGCGGGGGTAGATGGGCACTACCCATTCGCGAACCGCATGTATACACCGGCGGCTCCCGAAGCGGGTCCGCTGATCGCAGTATGCGCCGAGGTTCAGAATGGTCCCGTTGGTGCCATCTTTTGGTGGGACGCTTCAACCAATCTCGGCACAACGTTCTGTCTCCAGCGCCGGACGTTTCTAAGGGATCGTCGCGAGTTGCCGTATCAAGAACTGCACGAGGATGAGTGGAAGCGCGCAATCCTTATGAAGCGCGCACAAGACCAACAGGGCATTCCTCCGTCGCCTAGCCGGAAGATGTCGGGATAGGCGGCGTAAAAGCTCAACGCGCCCTCGACGAGGTCCGCCGTGCGACCTTCTCGCAGCCAGCGCGGACGACGCGGCACAAGGCCGGGCCGGGCATGGATCAACCGGCGCCGACTGCTGCGCGGAGGCGGTCTTCACACTGCGTACGTAGGCCACACGCGCCGCTTACGGCCCGGATATAGTGCTGCAAATGGGCGCTGAGCGGCCAGAAACCGGCAGGCCAAACCGCTGCCACCGTGATCTCGACGGTCAGCTGTGTCGAGCCTTTCTTCCGACTGGGGTCGTAGAGTCCGATTGTTGTGGAGGGTTGAGGAGTGGTTTGCGGCCGGAGACACCGCCTGCAGCCGTACGGCGGGCGTTGCTCTCCATCGTGCGCAGACGAATCAGGCCGGACTCGAACTCCGCGAAGGTGGTCGACAACATCGCGAACACCGTTCGCCCGATAGGCTCCCGCGGGTCGTGGACAGTGCCGTCGAACATCAACAGCACATCGCGGGCCTCGAGATCGGTGGCGTTCGCGCTGATCGGCGACCGAGCGGGCCACCCGGTCCAGCGAGGTGACGACCAAGGTGTCCCGAGCGGACAAGGCCGACATGGCCGCGGTTAACGCTGGTCGGGGTCTGTCCGTGCCTATCAGCCCGTGATCTACATGAATGGAGTCATCGGCCACGCCTACGACTCGCAGCTGATCGCGCGGCCCTGTTCGTCGTCCGTGGACGACGAACAGCGTGCGTACCCGATCAACATGCACTAATCGTATTCTACGAACAAACCCCTTCACGTAGCACTCGCCAATGCGTTCTCATGGAGATTGCCGCGCGACATACCTGACGGCAGGAGGCGCGGAAACTGCACTACCGCGGGGCCGGGCCTAACGGGTATGTAGGCGATCCCGGCGCCCGACTCTCTAGAAGGTCTGCGACACAGCGATTGCGGCGACGGGCGAGGGACAATCCACCTCTACGATCGGCGCAGGACCCGCGGAACCTGTGCTGCCTTGCACCCGCCAGACTGCAAAGGACGAACGACGTGGCTTTCACCAGTCTTGCTGTCAACGTCATGCTTTCCGGACCCGGCGACGTTCGACCGCACCTTGATCTGATCGAGAAGGTCATCTACGACTGGAACCGCGAGCGTGCCATCCACAGCAGTGTGGTGTTGCTACCGCGCCATTGGTCGACCGACACTGTCTCGTCTTTCTCACTCGGTCTCGACGGGCAGGCTGAGATCAACCGACAGCTGGTCGACCAAGCTGACATCGTGTTCGCGGTGTTCCATGCCAAGCTCGGAACGCCCACCCCACGTTCTGTTTCGGGGACGGCCGAGGAAGTCGAGAAGGCGATCGAAGATGGTCTTCCTGTGCACGTCTTCTTCTCGGAGGCACCGGTCCCTCACGACCACGACCCGGACCAGTATGCCGCCCTTCGTCGGTTCCGTGAGTCGCTTGGCCCGCGCGGCCTATACCGTGCCTTCACGACCGAGGATGACGTTCGTGGATTCGTACGGCAGTCATTGGAAGCAGACGTTGCCGCCATCAATGCGGACCCGGCCGAGACCCCCGTGGCTGGCAAGCAATCGGGCGCGCAGCTCACGGCGCGATACGACTTCCGCGAAGTGACAGAGACAGACGCAAAGGGGCGGACGAGAACCCGTAAGAAGGGGGAACGGATTGTCGTTCGCAATGCCGGTGATCGGACCGCCTACAACGTGACTGTCAAACTCGAGCCAGGAGGGCAGGGAGACGCGCCATTTCTGCACACCGAGGATCGAAATCCGGCGCATTTCGAGGCGATTGCTCCAGGAACGGAGGTTGGCATCATCACTGCACTTCACATGGGTGTTGCGCTGACTCAGCGAGTGATTTTGCGGTGGGAGGAGGAGAACGAGCCTCGCGAATACAGCCACACTCTGACGCTCTGAGGAGGGTCAGTCTGTGGCTGCACCTTCTGGCCTGTCTTTCGAAAAGTTCAGATAGAGCACCTTTCCGCGTTCGGCGGCCGAAGCCGAGGGTTGCAGCCGAACGTTAGATAAATCTTCAATCGTGAAAGCGCCTTGTCTGCCTTTGAGCAGCTTCATCGCTGGGGGATCCTGCATTCTTGAAGTAGGCAACGAGCTGAGACCTGTATATTTCGTCCACATCAGTTCGAATCCTCCGTGTGGGATTTGGAGCATAAGTGACGGCGATTTGGAAACAACTTCGCCCTCGGCATTTTCGGATGGGAAGTAGTGGTCTGAAATTTGGAACCGGGCGTCCCTGGGTGAATATATATCGCCTTCGCTGGAAGTGCCAGGTTGACTAGCATTGCGTACTAGGCATTCGGAACTTAATGACAGCTCTTGCTTCTACGGGCCTTTTGAAGCGAACGTCGAGTCCGATCCAGCTGCTATCAGGTGCGCCAGTCCAGGTAGACGTTTGACGCGGACCGGCCCGGCCCGACCTGAAGGCGACGCCGCTACACTGCAACAACCGCGGCACCCACCAGAAATCGCAAGCGGCTTCGCGCGAGCGCAATGCGAGTGGGGCCTTACGCGCGCGGGGGAGTGTTGGTTACGACCGTTCTCCGGGGTAGGTGAGGCGTCTGGCGGGCTGCTTGCGGCCGCACATGTGAACCGCATTGCTCAATGACTGCGGAGCATTGTCGCGACTTGCACGACAGCGGCTTCGAAGCGGTCCCGCCCGCCCGGAGAGTTCAATCCCCGGTCTGAGCAATGCGGGATATTCCCCGGTACGACATACAGTTCCCGATCGATTGTCGCGCGCGCCCATCCATCACGTGCGGCGACTCCCAGCAACAAGACGATTTCGAGTCGTGGACACAGGTCGACGAATGCGCGAGTCCACTTGGCCGCCTTGTCGCGTTCTCCCGGTGTCGAACCGCCGTTCCGGACACCGGCCACGGGGAACGGGACGGCGTTCCAGTGGACAACGTCTGACCACATGACGCCATGTCTTGCGTACGACTCGCGGCAGTTTCGGGCGGTGCGATCGTTGTTGTCGAGGCTCAACAGTCCGGAGCCGGTCCCCGCTTCAGCCTTTGTGGAGGGGTTGTCCAGCAGCACCAACAACCGTGCATTGATCCCTCCCAAATCGGGATCGACGTACGGCACGTAACCTCGCGGCAGGTTGAGAGAATCGGCAATCCGGTCGGAGAGCTCGTTGAGTGGACCGACGTGCGGTTCCTGTATCCGGGATAGCTTCTCTGCAACGACTCTGGGATCAGCGTTGCGCCCGTTCGGCATTCGACTTGCTCCTCCCTGGCGAAACGACCTAACCAGGCTGCATCGACCAACCCAGTTCTATGCCGGGCGAGCGGGTAGGACAACGATGGACGCGTCGGAGCTGCGCGCGATATCGATTGCCACGTCGGTTTGACGATCGGTGGTGTCGATGCCGCTCCCCAGCTCGCGTAGCCGACGGGATGTGCGAAGTAGTTTGTCGACGTCGCCGGCCTTGAACACGACGTCTCGCACTCCGTGCGAGCGGTCCAACTCGAGCATCGACAAGCCATGCAGGAGGGCGTCGATATCCGTTTCGAGCTTCGCGACGCGTTGCTGGTCACGGTTCAGGGTGCGGACAAAGCTGTCGAACGAGTTGGATCGATCCATCTGCGCGTGCTCCACCGCCTGGAGCACGATGACGCGCTTCTTCAGGGCGATGGCCAGGCTGGCGAGTTCGAGGTGCGCGCGGAACTCACCGGATTCTTCATCGATTCCAGCGAATTCCTTTCGCAGCGGGGCAAGTTCGACCCGCCCCTCTTGCAGTGTCTTGAGGCCGCGCTGCCACTTCTGCAGGCGCAGTTCGGCATCCGCGAGTGCGACGCTGATGGAGTGCACTGCGGAGTCCAATCCCAGCGATGCGCCGACGCGGCCTTGGTCGAGGAGAACGGCAGTAGCTTTTTCGATGGCGTCGCGGCATCCGTTGAGCCGGCTCTTCTCACTTTCGAGCGAGTCGCTGTGGAGCTTCTCCAGGAGTTTGGTGATGTTCTCGACTGCCCGTTGGCGCTTGTGATCAGCCTGGGCGCTCACCCCGACGGCTACAGCCAGCATGACGAGTGGCGCGGCCACGGTGAGTGCGGCAGATCCTCCGACTGCTACGCCGGCCGTCGCGGCGGAGCCAGTCGTTGTGCCGGCCACCGCCGCTTTTCCGGCGACCGGCACGAACGTCTCCTTGGCTGCCCTGCCAGAGGTTCCGATGAGCGCACCAAGCACACTGCCGGGTTCCGTCTTCGACAGCATCGGCTTGATGAACCCGGTGCCGATCTGTGCCGCGACTTTTGCCGGCACAATCATGCGATACAGCGTCTCGAGGCTCGTGCCGATGCCCACGACGGGGGCTGCTCCTGGCGTTTCGGTGATCAGTTGGGACAAGTGGGTGGCCAGCGGGCTCGAACTTTCGAGGTGGATGCCTTGACTGAGATTGACCGACTTGGGGAGCGGGTGCGCTTCGAGAGTGACGATCGGAGCATCGGCTAGGACAGCAAGCACGGTCCGCAGTTCCTCGAGGCGTTCGGGCGACATGGGCTCGTCACCTGCAATGGTGGGGACGCTCACTTCTCGGGTTGCCAGCGTCCACACCGGTACCTGGTTCGCGTTCTCGTCGACCACGGTGAGCCTTCCTCGCAACTGTTGTTCACCGTAATCGAGTAGAGCGAGGAAATGGTTCGGAAGGTCAAATGATCGATCCCGCAACGTTGACTCGGCAGGGGCGCGGATTTGCGTGCTGACGGCGCACGGTGAACACGGTCCACGTGTCGCCGACCAACGCCGTCCGAGGTCATGGTCGATACATCGACATTGGCAGACGCCGGACGGGTGTTGCGCACGACCGAAGGCCCGGAGCCAGGGGGAGGACAAGGCCGGCGGTACTGCCGCGGATCGACCTGTGCGAGCCGGCCAGCTGGGTCGGGCCAGCTCCCGAACCGGATGACAGGCTGGGTTGGTCCGGTGGTGATCGCCACCATGCCGCCGTGAGGCATCGGGAACGACCGTGACCCACCGCGCGGGTCACGCGCGTCGCGCTGGGAGTTGTGATCAGCGCTTCGATCAGAGCGGGATGAGCACCCTTCGATTGCAGCGGAGGTGGCGAATCCGGTGTTGTCCGCAGGTTTCTCGCACGCGGGCAACTTCCTGTGGGGCATAGCGTTTCACCCGCATGTAACACCGCGATCTTCGCGGGTGACAGGTATAGCGAAAGCGATCCGAGCCGCAGGGCAATCTCCTAGGTAGGCGTTCGATGACACAGCCCGGTTGGTACCCGGATCCGCAGGACCCGCGGCGACAGCGCTGGTGGGACGGTCGGCAATGGGCACCGCCAGCGCAATGGGCCCCGCAGCAGCCACCGCCCCGGAAGCGGTCGGGTGCCGGCAAGGTGCTGCTCGCTATCGGTGGCGCGGTTGTTGTCCTCATCGTGATCGGCGTGCTCGTCGGCCCGGACGACGAAAAGAACAGCGCGAGCACCACTTCCGCGACAGAGACCATCTCGCCCGAGGCAGTGCGGGGCGAGGCCGAGCGCCGCGCCGCCGAGGCCACCAGCGCTGCGCAAGCCTCCAGTGCCGCTCGGGCTGCGGTCGATGCCGAGCGCGCTCGCAATACCGACCCTGCCAACTATGCGCCGATCAGTGACCAGGATTTCGCGATTCTCGCGAAGGATCCCGCCGCCCACACCGGTGAGCGGATCGTCGTGTACGGGCGTGTCTCGCAGTTCGATGCGAACACCGGAGCAGACACCATGCGGATCAGTGCGGGCGGGCAGCCGGCGGACTGGTACGACTACGACGTGAACGCGATCGTGATCGGCGACGACCCGGGAGTGCTGGCCGAGGTCGTCGAGGGGAATCTCGTAACGCTGCACGTGCGCGTGAACGGCGAGACGTCGTACCCGACCTCGATGGGCGGTGAGCTCGCCGCACCCGAGTTCCAGGCCTACATCGCCGAGGTCACCGGCACGACACCGTGATCCGGCGCGGGCGACGCGTGACCGGTTCGTTCGCGGTGCCCATGTCGTCGGTGGCCGCTCGCGCGTCACGACACCTTGGGCCCGCGTCGGTGCTGTTTTCGGCTATTGGCCGCGACGGTGCAGTTACTCACTCGCTCGGCATGCCAGGACATATTGCCGAGTACAACCATCTGTCGGTGCGCTGTGTAAGGATCCCGGCGTGTCCGTTCCGGCTCGCCTCGACGAGTATCTGATCGCCCCGGTCTTCGCTCGCGCCCAGGTGCTCGCACGCCCCTGCCCTGTCCCGGTTGCGGCCGGTGTCTACGGCTGGTGGTTCCGTGAGCTACCCGCGGACATCGATACCAGCGGTTGCCGGACGCGTGATGGTCTGACGCTGCTCTACACGGGGATCAGTCCGCGGCGCCCGCCGCAGAACGGCCGGGCACCAAGCAGGCAGACGTTGCGCACGCGGATCACCTACCACTACCGAGGCAATGCCGAAGGATCGACGCTGCGGAAGACACTGGGCTGCCTGCTGGGCGCCGAACTCGGTATCGACCTCAGGCGCTACGGCTCTGGCACGCGCCGGCACTTTGGAACCGGAGAAGCCATCCTCAACCGTTGGCTGGAAGCCAATGCCTTCGTATCCTGGATCGCTTGCGATACGCCGTGGGTGGTCGAAGAGGAACTCATCCAGTACCTCGACGTGCCGCTCAACATCGACACCAACAGTCACAACGCGTTTTACCCCAAGCTGAAGGAGGTCAGAGCGGCCGCGGTTCGGCACGCAAACGAGTTGCCGGTTCTGCCGAATCCAGGGCGGTCCCGAGTCGTGTAGCAGATCGATGGAATCGCGGCGAACGCTCGCTTGGGAGCATCGATATCACGATCGCCATGCGGTCGCGGATTTGTGCGAACGTAGCAATAGGGTAAACGCGACGATCGGTAACGCCGAGCAGCGGTGACCCGATGGTGGGCTGTTACCAGAGAGCTTCCTGCTCCGAGCCCCCGAGCGGACCAGCACAGTACGCCGCCTGGGCGCGCGGATTGGTCTCGGCGCCGGACCAGTACTGCACATCGTAGGTTTGGCGAGCAGCACCGTCGCCGGAACTCTTACGCTTGAGCATGTCGCAGGATGCGCTAATCGCAAGGTGGTCAGGGGTCCAGACTCGGACGGCGCTGAATTCTTCTGTGAGCCAGATGTCCTGACGGTCGGTTCCGCCGACGCCGTCGGCGTCTCGGACGTCGAATTTTATCGTCGCGCCTTCGGAGCCGTCGGTTCGGACCGGCGTCACAAAGTACCAGCCTCCGGGTGTGAACTGGTTGAAGAGGTTGTAGGACTCGTGCTGTGCCACGTAGGTGACCTGCGCATGCAGCATATTGAAGCGGGCGTCGGCGTGCGCCGTCCCACTGTTCAATGCCGAGACGGCGAAAGTTGCGCCGATAGCGATCGCGGCGCTGATGATTTTGATCATGATGAACTTCCTGCGCGTTTTCGGTTTGGTCGTTGTGTTCTCGAGCGGGTGGCGATCTTCCAGCACCGCGTGACTCGCGTTCGCTCCGCGCGAACTTAGGTGCATCGTGTTAGGTGTAACGACCGCGGGACCAGCCTCGGAATGCACGACGGACTAGCGTTCGAGTGTGTTGTCGGGCAGACCCGCATATTTGTTACGAAGGTGGATGGACCCCCGCGAGGTTGGGCGTCGGGAGCGATCGCTGGCTCAACGAATCCCTACGACGGCTTTATTCAGCGTCGCCATTCAGGGTGGTTACTCCGCGATCCGTAGCACGGCGTCTCAAGAATCGTATCCTATTCCAGTGAGACCGATTTCGGAATTCTCACGGTCATTCGAGTTGGTGGGGGTAGTCGTGACGATTCAACTCGTGAGTCGGTGCCGACGTGGTCGGACCGCCATTGGAGTGGCTGTTGCGTCGATCGGTGCTTGTGTGCTGTTGCTCGCTGCGTGTGGCTCGGTGGGAGAACGAGCACCGGGTGCGGCGACCCCGACGACCGCTGGTGCCGTGCAGACGGCCGAACCGAATACGTCCACGCCCGCGCCGCCACCCCCGGTCGAGCAGGCAACCGATGCCGCCCCGCCGGAGGCGACCGACTCAGGCCCCGCGGCAGCGAATCCGCAAGCCGGTGATTGCGACATCGGGACCGACGGTGTGCAGGCACCCTATTGCGCGGCGGCGGGGGAGAAGGTCATCGAGTATTGCGGTGACTACGGCGTGCAGGAGAAGGGCACCACCTTCTACACCGACGGCACCACGGGTTGGACTCAATACTGTGCCGACGTTTGGATGACCGGCTACGACGCGGCGCACAGTGATGTGTCCGAGTCGAGCCCGTGTCCCGGGCTCGGCTACCGACCGATGACCCAGGCCGAATGCGACGTGGTCCTGGACGCCGAGAGCAATGCCGGCGTGCCAACGTGGGATCAGGATTCCGACACCTGGACCGACGAGAACGGCGACGGCGTGATGCAGGGGTACGAACGATGCGGTACGGCCTGTGGTGACGCCCCCACGAGCGGCGAAATCCAGTCGCGGTGGGCGTGTGAGCAAGGGACGATGGACGCCGCGACATGTCGGCAACTCGGCTACTGAGAAGAGGAGTTTATTCAGTCGTGTTTCGACCCACCCACTTCTCGCAATCCTCGAATCGAGGATTGTTGTGGACCAGCTATGGACCACACGTCATGCACGGTGCGCGCTTTCTGCACGTCGGTGGGGCGGTTGGTTTCGCGCATATCGTGCGTGACGTGCATAAACGGGTGAACACCAGTTCTGGGGGTCAAGTGGTCGCAGGGGCCAAATCCTGTCAGCCCGACCGTGTTCAAGTCATTCCTTAGGAGCGGGTCGACCCTTGGCCCGGGGCGAAGGAAACCGGCCATGTCTCGAGCACGTGTCCAGACTTCCTGCGTGCTGTGACGCGTCGGCCGGGGCGCTTTCCGCGGCGTGTGTGCCGCCGACTGGGCCGTTGCGCTCCCAACCTCGCAGGTCTCGAACACGGGTTCGATTTTCAACTGCCGATAACAGCGAGTATGACGTTTACCTGGTAGGTAGCGCTGCGGCCGGCGCGACGACGACGGGGTTGACACGGCTTTGGGTTCGTCGCTGCAGCACCCTGGTCCGACGTGCTCGTTGCCAAATTGACTCGCCTCGACCCGTTGACGTGCCGACCTCCGGACCACGACCCCCGAACACCAGCGAAACCGACGGGCCACCGGAGTCGTGGACCCCTGCGCAACCCGACAGGGTCGGGCTCCCGGTTGTGCGCCGACACCATAACCAGCGCATCAGACCCCGTGCAGGTCGGGCTAACGGGGCCCACCGCGGTGATCATCGTTCCGGCATCGTTTTCGCAACGAGGTGCCGACCGTGGACGTCTGACGCCGGGTTGCGTCCATGAGGATGGTGTACGAGCCGGTTCAGGATGTGCCCGGCGTGTCGTAGCCGGAATGTAGGTGGTCACCGCGTGATTCTTCGAGAGAGCTACCAACTCGACTCGACGAAAGAGCACGCGATGACCATTGCCCACGATATCGACCTGCACCAGTTCCTGACCGATCGCCTCACCGACGCCAGCCCCGATCTGCTGCGCAGCCTGTTGTCCACGTTCATCGACGCACTGATGGGCGCCGAGGCCGGCAGCCTGTGCGGGGCAGGTTTCGGTGAACGCTCCGCGGACCGCATCAACTCCCGCAACGGATACCGCCACCGCGACTTCGACACACGCGCCGGCACACTCGACGTCGCGATCCCCAAACTGCGTCAGGGCTCGTACTTTCCGGACTGGTTGCTGCAGCGCCGCAAACGCGCCGAGCGGGCACTGACCTCGGTGGTGGCCACCTGCTACCTGCTCGGGGTCTCGACCCGGCGGATGGAAAAGCTCGTCGACTCGCTCGGCATCACCTCACTGTCGAAATCACAGGTCAGTGTCATGGCCAAGGACCTCGACACCCAGGTGGAGGCATTCCGCGGGCGGCCTCTCGACGCCGGCCCGTACACGTTCGTCGCCGCCGACGCCCTCGTCCTGAAGGTCCGCGAGAACGGGCGGGTGGTAAATGTGCACGCGTTGGTCGCGGTCGGGGTGAACGTCGAGGGCTACCGGGAAATCCTGGGGTTGGAGGTGACTTCCGCCGAGGACGGCGCCGGCTGGCTGGCGTTCTTCCGGTCGCTGGTCGCCCGCGGTCTGAGCGGGGTGCGACTGGTGACCTCCGACGCCCACGCCGGCCTCGTGTCGGCGATCGGCGCCACCCTGCCCGGGGCCGCGTGGCAGCGGTGCCGGACGCATTATTCGACCAACCTCATGTCCCAGACACCGAAGAACTCCTGGCCCTGGGTGCGCGCGCTCCTGCACTCGGTCTACGACCATCCCGACGCCGATTCTGTTCATGCCCAATATGATCGGGTGATCGATGCCCTGTCGGAGAAGCTTCCGAAGGTCGCCGATCACCTCGATGCGGCCAGGGTCGATCTGCTTGCGTTCACCGCGTTCCCCAAGCAGATCTGGCGCCAGATCTGGTCCAACAATCCCCAGGAGAGACTGAACAAGGAGATCCGGCGCAGGACTGATGTCGTCGGGATCTTCCCCGACCGCACCGCCCTCATCCGACTCGTCGGCGCCGTCCTCGCCGAGCAACACGACGAATGGATCGAAGCCCGCCGCTACCTCGGCCTCGACGTGCTGGCCCGATCCCGCGCCACCCTCACCACACCCGAACCCACCGAGGAGGTGACACCAGCGGCACTGACCGCATAACCATCAGACGAGGAATCATGCGACGACGTCGTACACCACCTCACGGGACTTGACCTGACGCCGGAGATCCCTCTCCAGGTACTCATATCGAGGGCCGAGATCGAGCATCGCCGTCGAGCGCGTCCGGCACGACTAGGCCTGCTGTTAACAACCGTGGGATCTCGTACGACTAGGCAACCGTGGGATCCCGTACGACGTCATCGACCGTGACGCTTGCTGATGGACAGGTCGATGCAGGAGTAGATTCCTCGGTGCCGAGGTATCGTATATGGACGGAGCGTCGAGAGGCTTGCGACTATAACGTTCCCGTAAAGAAGAAACACCTTCCAGCGATCCAATCACTTTTCTCAGGCGATTTAGATCAGGCCGCTGAAACGCTATTTGTAGATGCTGAACTAGTTTGCGAACCGGACGGCCTTCGCGGGCCTTGGAGCATTGCGGTTCGAGTAAAAGGGCGAACAGTAGGATATATCCGTAGGAGCGATTCTAAGAAATGGGCGCAACCACTCCGGAGGATCCTTGCATCTGGGTACATTCCGATAACTAGGTGCCGAATTTGGGCATTCGAATTTGACCGCTGGGGCCGGCACGAGATTGAGTCGATCATTAATATCGCGTTCGATGATCCAATCGAAGCCATACCCCAGAATGGGCCTCCGCTGGGGCCGCACACACTTCTGCCAAAATCGGCTATCGTGCAAGTTTCGAAGCAGGATCTGTATTGCAACGAAATACAAAAATACGTCGCGCGAAACGACTATGCCTTGGTTGTCGCAACTCTCCACGAAGCCAACCTAAGGGCCAGCAGATCGACGCCGTTCGTCGAAGTTCGGATTTCGAATCTGAAGGTGGGCGAGTTGAGCTCCCCGATGAGCCAGAGATACCTTCCGCTGATACGATATTTTGCCCACAAGGGTCTCACTGTTGCTTGTTGGGGCGATATTCAACGCACTGAGTCTCGACCAAAGCTTCGGATTGATGGGATCCGCTGGGATGAAGCGACTCCAGACGTTCTCGATGGTCCACCGGTCGTCGTTCCCCGACTCATAGCGGAGTGCGAAGATCCTCTGCAGTACGACGTTTCGGATCTTAGCGAATATATGCGGCCGCGAGATCTCATTCCGAAGACGCGCCGCTCGGCGGTCGAAATTCCCGAACCGCCGGAGGGATCTGTTGTCCGGTTTGTCATGGCCGGGTGGTACAACTACATCGCGATTAGGCGCGGGGATCATTGGGAAACCTCAGCATCATTTTCGGGACTTGTAATCGAGCAAGTAATGAGATGGAGCGAATTGCTCAAGTTAGTTCGAAGATTCGAGATCGTTGACGAGTGGGCGCCGGTTTTGGACTGTACAAGCGATGCGCGACTGCTCGAATGGAGAAGTGTCGTACGATTCGCGGTGGTCGGGGAAACGGTCGCTGCGATCAATGTATGCAACGACCTATCGTCAGACGGCAATTGGTTTTCCACGCTGACCGACGCGACAAACCGCAGGTTGCCAGAAGGCGTCCGGCTGCATTCGCTTGAAGATATTGCAGTCGGGACCGAGACGCATATTGCGTCGTCGTGGCGAGACTTGGTCGAACCGCCAAAACCCTCGGGGCGCACTAGGTGAGCGCACGCGCGGCGCGACACAGAGTGCCGCTGTTTGCGTACAGCGAGGAGGCGCACGAGTTCTGGCCTCACTCGATTGGGGGCCGTTCGGCTGTCCGGAGGGTGAGCAATTCACCGGTCGCTGTTCATCCAGCCGGCACGGTAGACGGGCAGCGGGACGCCCGCTGGGAGTCAGGTGCGACACACCGGTCACAATGGCACCGCTTGGCTCGTCAGTACCACACCATAGAGTGGCGGCGGATGCAGGAAACCGCAGGTAAGGGGAGCATGCGATGGCGGACCGGTCGGCGATCGAGTGGACCGAGGCGACCTGGAACCCAGTAACCGGCTGCGACCGCGTCTCTACCGGTTGCGATCACTGCTACGCGATGACCCTGGCTAAGCGCCTGAAGGCGATGGGTTCGGCGAAGTATCAGGTCGACGGCGACCCGCGCACTTCCGGTCCCGGCTTTGGTGTCACGGTCCACCAACAGGCCCTCGACGAGCCGCGGCGCTGGCGCAACTCGCGCGTGGTGTTCGTGAACTCGATGAGTGACCTGTTCCACGCCCGGGTGCCGCTGGACTTCATCCGCGAAGTGTTCGATGTCTGCCGCGACACCCCGCAACACACCTACCAGGTGCTGACCAAGCGGAGTGTGCGTCTGCGTCGGGTCGCCGACAAGCTGGACTGGCCGAAAAACCTCTGGATGGGGGTGTCGGTGGAGAACGCCCAGGCCCTGTCACGCGTTGACCATCTGCGCGAGGTTCCGGCCGCCGTCCGGTTCCTGTCCTGTGAGCCGCTGCTCGGGCCGCTCGATGGGATTGATCTCACCGGTATCGGCTGGGTGATCGCCGGCGGCGAGTCCGGTCCGCGGTACCGACCGATGCAGCTGTCCTGGGCGCAGGGCATCCGCGACGCGTGCCAAGATGCTGAGGTGCCGTTCTTCTTCAAGCAGTGGGGTGGCCGCACCCCGAAGGCGGCCGGACGCGAGCTAGAAGGCCAGCTGTGGGACGAGATGCCCAGCGCAGCAACGGGTTAGGAAGCACCGCCGTCCTCTCCTTCATCCGGTCCCGCTTCGAAGATTCGAATACGGCACGTGGCCGGCCACGGTGAGTTCTTCGGCGCGGTTGCCGGAGACAATCGGACCACGAGTCCCTCGCGGAACAACTCGTCGAGGGCGGTGCGCACGTGAGGTTCTGTGTGACCGAGGATTTGCGCCCGGCTGACCAGCGCGGTGAAGTCGTGAACACCGATGCGCTTCCGGAAGTCGTCGATCAGGGGTTGGATGTCAGGTTCGAGCAAGCTTGGTTGAAACGCCGTGGCGGCGCTGGCCCCGCGGCCGCTCGTAGGGTCCGCGGACCACTTGGCAGAGTTCCAGCATTCGAGACCAGCTTGATGATGCGTTGCGAAGATCAGTGAGTACCGGGTGTACCGGCGCGCGACGTCAACGTCGAACGATGAGGTGTGGCACCCGAGCGCTTCGAGCTTGTCGCAGTAGAGCTTGACGAGCGCGGCCTTGGACTGCGCAGTGGTGAGCCTATCGGGAACGTTCTTCCAGGAGTCGTCGCCGTAGAGGCTGCCCATCACCGACACCATGGCGGGGTTGGTTCGGTAGCGGTGCGCTTCGTCGGCCATGAACGTGATCACGGCGTCGTTTTTGGGAACCGTCACTGTCTCGGAGACGATGGACCACGGGATCTGCTTCAGCCCGTACGGATCGATGATCCATAGAGCCTGTTTGCCCCGAGGTGCGTGCTTCTGCCGCACCTCGCCCACGATGTCCTCGAACTTCTTCGGGCCGACCGGCACGTGCTGAATGCCGTCGTCTAGAGGCAGACCCTTCATGCGTCCGTCCAGGGCCTCGCAGCGTCGCGGGTCCAAGTCGTTCGTCACGTAGGTGAGCGGCTGGAAGTTCGGGCGGCAGATGTGTTCGCGGAACAGCTTTGCGGTCATGATCGCGCTGCCGTCGAGCCCGTCGGAGTACATGCCTGAACCGGCGAACCCGTCGATAATCGTCCCCGGCTTTGCCCACCTGCCTTGCAGCACCTTGCCCATCCAGCATGCGATGTACCGCCGGTAGAACGCATGCTTGAGGCGGGTATGCGGGTCCGATTTGTAGTCGGTCTGGGAGCGCAAGTCTTCTCTGCGTGTCACTTCGGCGCTCCTCCCGTCAAGGTGGAGCGTATCTACCAGAATGGCCACTGCCGGGTAGCCGCGCCGCGTGCCCCGAACAGCCGGGTGTGGACAGTAGCGCCGGTGTTTAGGAGTCGGCGTCCACCGTGAGGAGGAGTTCAGTGACCACCTCGACGGCGACCTTCGTGCCGGTGTCGGTCAAGTGTTCACGGATCTGCGCTGTCCCCAGGACTGAACTGAATCGTCTGAAAGTCTTTACATGGCTGGCCCGGTGCTGGCTGAACCGTGCCGGGTTTCGTGCCGCTCCTATGCTGGTGACGGCTCCGGCTGGAGTGTCGTTTGTTGAGCGTAGTGGGCGGCCTCGAATTCGTCGGGCGCGACGTAGTTGAGGCGGCTGTGCAGCCTCGCCCGGTTGTCCCTGTGGCAGTTGCAGTTCGCTGGGGCGAGGTATTCGGCGACGACGTCGTCGCGGCGGCGATGATCGACCGCCTCGTGCACCACGCCGTAGGTTTTCTCCCTCAAAGGCGACAGCTACCGACTCAAAGACCGAGACCTCGGCCGCGTCCCCGCGACCACCAAACAAACCTAGGAAGGGGTCCAGATTCACCCGTCGAAATAGGGTTCACATTCAGGCGACGTTGACAGGTGAATTCGTCATCCATATCTGAGTCGACGCAGTAACCCCGTGCCCGGTTCCGTCGGCACCACAACAACTGCGGTGCGCTCGTACGGCATGCGGGCAATCCCCCTCAGCCATCGGCGACGTGCACGCGAACCGGCGGCGGAGAAGATCCGTAGGCGTAGCCGTTTGGGTTCCCTGCACCTGGCCGGGTCGGTGTGAAGGCCAGCATTCGGGTCCACGCGGTCAGTTCGTACCCGAGTTGGACGATTTCTAGCCAGATCGGGTTCTGGTTCACCCATGCAGCGGAAGACTCTGTAGACCGGTCCGTTTGGTGGTGCGGATGCGGTCCTCGCGGTCGGGCCCTGGGCTCCGGTGTCGCACATTGAGAGCGGCAAGTTGTCCGCGGGCGGTGTTGGTGACGAACGCGGCCAGGCACGGCCCGTCGTGGTCGGCGAACCGTGACTGGGCGCCGCCTGCGCCGTCGGCGCGGATCAGGACTATCCGCGCGACCCGGTCGCCCAGATTCGATGGCAGCCTCGCCAGCGCCATCTTGATGATGGTGACGTAGTCCGCGGCAGTGTTGAACGGGCGCTGCCGGGACGCAGCAGCATCGCTACCGGTCCCGCGTGCCGCCGTCACCGTGGTCGGCGAATACGCACAATGGGTGAAAATCCGAAGCTTCACTTGGAGTTTGGTGCCCCGCCTGCTCCTTGTCCGAGCGTGCCGTCACCAAATTCGCATGGAGGTCCACGATCACGGGCTCTTGGCGGTGGTGCTGTGGTCGGGGGCGTGCTCATCGGCCGCCGCCCAGGCGTACTTGCGGACCGTGGTGATCGCCGCGGCCTCCGTGAAAATACGAGGTCAAGTCGGATCTGCGCCGTGCGAACAGCCGATACTACCAACCTCGTCCGGATGTGTTCACACCCGATGGTCCCCCACTGGTCGATGAATCTACGGCGCACGATTCGGCGCGCTGCTCCCGACAGGGGCCGCCACGTCACCTAAGGTAGCTCATCACGCGCGCCAAATCTGGAGGACGACAAAGGTGTACAGAGCACTGTTGATCTGCAACTCCGTGTACCCAGCCGACCCTGCGCGGTTCCCTGCGCTCAACGGGCCGACCAGCGATGGCCTGGGGCTATGGCGTCAATTGACAGATGCGGATACAGGACTATTCAAAATAGACGATGTAGACGTCCTGTTCGAAAATGGGCAATCAGAAATTCTAGAGACTATCGACCGCATCTATTCGAGAGCGTCTAACGACGACACAGTGCTTCTGTACTTCTCAGGCCACGGCTTGATAGCGAACGAAAAACTATATCTGTGCGGGCGTGATTCGATCGGCCACTCTATTCGCGCAACTGGCATTAGCACTGAGCTAATCTCAGACATTATCCACGCCAGCAAGGCGGGGGTATCGGTAATCATTCTCGATTGTTGCCATAGCGGAGGCTTCAAAGGAAATACAATCGATGATGTGGCACTACGTGAACTCAGCGGAGAAGGACGTTACGTCATTACCGCGACAACCCTTACAGAGCGTGCATTAGACGCCTCCGAACGCGGAGCTCCAAGCCCGTTTACAGCTGCGCTAATTCAGAGCCTGGCATCCGGTGCAGACGATGCCAACAGTGACGGCTTCGTAGACATCGACGACCTGATGCGAGATTTGCAGGACCGTGTCCCACCTAACGCACCTCGTCCCGAGCGGGATTTTGATGGCTCAGGTATTGTGCGGATTGCGCGACGGATCTCCCATACAAGTGAGGACCGCGCCGACATCGCAACGAGAATCACGCAAGCGCCAGACGCCCAACCAACGACGATTTTTAAGGAAGGCTTCTCTGCAGGACTCGCACTATCCCCTAGAAGCCGAGGGGACATTACGCGTGCAGATGTCCGGCGGTGGGTTCCCGTAGCTCTGGCCAGTATGTTAGCGTTCTCAACGGGAGCTTACACGCTGTCAACGATTTCGACCTACGTTGGCAATCGAGACGACGAAAAGTTAGTCGCCCTTTGTGCTGTCCTCGTTGGCGGAGCGCTGCTTTCATTATCCCTGATCGAAGCCGCATACTTCTGGTATCACAAGATTACATACCTGCCACGGCGCGAAATTATTGAGACGCTAAGGGCAAGTCCGCCGAGAGTGTTACGCCCTGTCCAGTACGCTGTCTTTATCGGCGCCTTGGCAATCGTGCTGTCTCCTGTATCAGGTCGCGGATACGTCATGTGGGAATGGATTGTCTGCCTTTCCTGCCTCGGCGCGACTCTTCTGCTGTTCGCATTTCGTTGGCTCAATCGCGGCGACGAAGCCATCTCCACAGCTGGAGCGCTCACAATTATCGGTAACGTGGTCCCGGTCGAAACTGCGACCGCAAATGGACACTGGGAGTACCCTTCGGGAATGCAGAGTTACGATGGAATTATCTACATCGCAATTGGACTCGCGCTGTCGACGGCTTGGTACTTCCGCTCGCCGAAGGTGGTCGTGGCTGGAATGCTCGCTCTTTTATTCTTATGCTTGTTGGCTAATGCAGGAACTGCGATCTATGAGGTTCACTCGTACTGGTTTTCCACAGCGTGCGCGTTGGCGATCGGAACTGCAGGCGCGGTCCTTGGTTCCGGCGAATACATACCACTTCATGGCAAACTGGCGCGCCAGCGACATAGCGTCTGAGCTCGTACACGCGAAGGCTGATTCCGATAAGATCCATTACGTCGGAATATCAGGCGTTGCGTTATAGGGAGCTCGATCTGGATATGGTCAGAACTTAGCAATTCGATTGGGAGGAGAAAAGTGTCCGATGTCGTTGCCATAGTTGGCGTTGTTGTGATACTGGTGGGGTTACTAATGGTAATCGCAGGAAGTCTCCTAGCCGCACGGGAGCAATTTGACACGCGATCACGCACAAAGGGGCTCTCGGCAACAATCGACAGTCTCGCAAAACTCGCGGATGCGCTCGCTAAGCATCCCGTCGGCCTTAGGATCGTCTTCCTCGGCATCTTACTGATAATCATCGGAGGGCTGCTCGCAGGCGCTACGTCATTGCTAGGGCCTTAGCCCGGAGATTTCACGCTGATTCAGCGAGTTTGTGTGTCGGACATGGGGAAGGTGACCCTGCCTGGGAGAATGCGGATTGCTGAGGTCCGTGTTCACCCTCGTGGAAGGTCACCTTTCTGGTGCGTAAGTCTACGTCGCCCTACCCGCAGTTGTCGGTAGCGGCTACCGGTTCCGGTGTCGTGTCTCACGCGGGCGCGGTGGTGCTGCTGCGCACCGCCGAGAAGGCCGGCCTGATCAGCGAATTGTCGGGTGTGCTGAGCCGGTGGCGCAAGCCGCTGGCCTCGCACGATCCGCCGCAGAGCTGAACGCACGACCCTCCGCGGTCACTTTATAGTCGAGCTATTCATGACGAACCTCAGGCGGCGCGATCGCCCCATCGACACCGGGACGCGACCGCGGGCGTCGTCGGCGAAGGCGATAGCGACGCTCGGTCGCCGCCGGATAGGAGCCCGTTGCTGTATAGGTTAGTGCGGCGAGTTTCTCTGCCACGAAGCTGATTTCATCGATTACGTGGTCGATGGCATTAAATTCGGCGCCAATGTCCAGGCCGATATCGCCTCGGTGTTTGCGACGGGAATTCGCATTGAGTTCTAGTCGGTTTGGATGACGACCTAGACTCGGGCTCCTTGCGCTTCGTTTATGAGCGGTTTGATGATGAGCGGGAATTCGCGGCGGGCCGCTGGATTGCGGCATTCTAGTGAGCACCACCGGTTCAGAGTCCGTCGACAACGGAGCCGAATCTGGTCCCTCGTAACGAACAGTCGGTTCGAGGCGCCTGGCAGAGGACAGCGAACCGCGTCTCGCAGATTGCTGCCAAGCGTCATTGGAAAACGTGAACATCAGTGTGGTGGCGTCGTCGTGAGGTCAGAGGTCCGGGGACGGCACACTGCACCTCGGCGACGGCGGGTGCTCGGCCACAAACGATCCCATATAGCTATGCGCCTTGCGAGTCGACCATGTATTTTCGCTGATGATGGTCGTTCTCAATATTTGATCGGATGCTATGGCCAAAATCATCGCGTTTGACGAAGAGGCCCGTCGCGGCCTCGAGCGTGGCCTGAACAGCCTCGCCGACGCAGTAAAGGTGACGTTGGGCCCCAAGGGTCGCAACGTCGTGCTGGAGAAGAAGTGGGGCGCCCCCACGATCACCAATGACGGTGTGTCCATCGCCAAGGAGATCGAGCTCGAGGATCCCTACGAGAAGATCGGCGCCGAGCTCGTCAAGGAGGTCGCCAAGAAGACCGACGACGTCGCGGGCGACGGCACCACCACCGCCACCGTGCTCGCTCAGGCGCTCGTGCGTGAGAGCCTGCGCAACGTTGCGGCCGGCGCGAACCCGCTCGGCCTCAAGCGCGGCATCGAGAAGGCCGTCGAGGCCGTCACCGCGCGCCTGCTCGAGACCGCCAAGGAGGTCGAGACCAAGGAGCAGATCGCTGCCACCGCCGGTATCTCGGCCGGCGACCCGTCCATCGGCGAGCTCATCGCCGAGGCCATGGACAAGGTCGGCAAGGAAGGCGTCATCACGGTCGAGGAGTCCAACACCTTCGGCCTGCAGCTCGAGCTCACCGAGGGCATGCGCTTCGACAAGGGCTACATCTCGGGCTACTTCGCGACCGACGCCGAGCGCCAGGAAGCCGTGCTCGAGGATGCCTACATCCTGCTCGTGAGCTCGAAGATCTCGACCGTCGAGGACCTGCTGCCGCTGCTGGAGAAGGTTATCCAGTCCGGCAAGCCGCTGGCGATCATCGCCGACGTCGAGGGTGAGGCCCTGTCGACGCTGGTCGTCAACAAGATCCGTGGCACCTTCAAGTCCGTCGCCGTCAAGGCGCCGGGCTTCGGTGCCCGTCGCAAGGCGCAGCTCGCCGATATCGCCATCCTCACCGGTGGCGAGGTCGTCAGCGAAGAGGTTGGCCTCTCGCTGGAGACCGCAGGCCTCGAGCTGCTCGGTCAGGCGCGCAAGGTCGTCGTCACCAAGGACGAGACCACCATCGTCGAGGGCGCGGGCGATTCCGACGCCATCGCCGGGCGCGTCGCGCAGATCCGCAGCGAGATCGAGAACAGCGACTCCGACTACGACCGCGAGAAGCTGCAGGAGCGCCTGGCCAAGCTGGCCGGCGGTGTTGCGGTGATCAAGGCCGGAGCTGCCACCGAGGTGGAGCTCAAGGAGCGCAAGCACCGCATCGAGGATGCCGTGCGCAACGCCAAGGCTGCCGTCGAAGAGGGCATCGTCGCCGGTGGTGGCGTGGCCCTGCTGCAGTCTGCCGCTGCCGTGGACCAGGTTGACCTAGCTGGTGACGAGATCGTCGGCGCGAAGATCGTCCGGATAGCGTTGGAGGCTCCACTGCAGCAGATCGCTATCAACGCGGGAATAGAACCGCACGCTGTCGTCGAACAGGTCCGGAATGCTCCGCTGGGCGTTGGACTAAATGCGGCGACTAGCGTAGTGGAGGATCTGTTTGCGGCGGGGATTGTCGACCCGGTCAAGGTGACGCGTTCAGCGCTGGAGAACGCGGCGTCCATCGCGTTGCTGTTCCTCACTACCGAAGCGGTTGTTGCAGACAAACCGGAAGACCCGTCGACCGGGGTGTCGGCCCAAAATCCAAAATATGTCGAACACGTTAGAGTTGGATCCCAGTCCGACTTTGAAGCTCAGGTCAATCTTCGTGCTGGCCAACGGATTGCGGTTACCCTGGCCGAGGTGCCTTCGTCGGGCTACGTCTGGGAGTTGCGGAGTATGCCACGCCTGCTTCGGCTGACGGCTCACGGCGACATTGTACAAAGCGCTGCACCTACCCGAGGCGACGATGAGGATGAGGATGAGGATGACATGTTATTCGACATGGAAGTCGACCGAACGTACGCGTTTGCACTGGATACAACTTTGTTGTCAGCGTACGCGAATGAACCTGCGACGATCGTATTCGAGCTAAGACGACCGTGGGAAACGGATTTGCCACCTAAAGCGACAGTGCTGGTCGCTGTTCGACTAACGAATACCGCAGACAATATACACCCGTTGGCTGCTCCACTTGGGACAATCGAAGTTGGGCCGGTTGACTTCTGATGGATTGGGGTTCTCAGGAACGGGTTGTGATTGACCTGCGACCCGCCGCACTCGATTCATGGCCGGCCAGGGATCAAGCTGATCCCGAGATCCGCGCCAATTCTTGCGTCGCTTTCGCGACAACTGCGCTGCACGAACTCAAGCGATTTGTCAACTCGATTCAGGATCTGAGCGAGGCATCGTTGATTCTTGTGACCGCCAATAAGGGAGCGACGGGCATCAAGCTCAGGCACGCTATTCTCGCGCTTGAAAATAGTGGTCAACTCAGCAGGGTGGAATATCGTCAACTTGTCCAGTCAGGGAGTGCCTCAGTCCTATTGACATCGACCGATCTAAGTTGGAAGCGCGCCCGAATGGCTCGTATCGAGGCTTCCCCGCAAAATATTTTGAGGCAGCTGCAGCAAGGGAATCCGGTGCTACTCGGTCTCGAGCTAATGTCCTCGCTATTCTTCGCTGACCAACGCGGAATTGTTCACCTTGAAGACGGGGATCTACCTCGCGGTGGTTATCACGCGGTCGGTGTGATTGGGCAGGCGGTCGTCGGAGGAGGGGACTACTTTCTGATTCGTAACTCGTGGGGCATCGGATGGGCTCGTGGAGGATACGCCTTGCTATCGACCGCATACGTGCAGAAGTATGGAAAGTTGGCTGTGGTAGTCGATGAGTTGCTGTAAGCCGCTCGAGGAAGGGTAGTCATGACAGCATTTGGGATGGGTTACAGCGCGCTAAAAGAAGTGGAGGTTGGTGCCGAGTCCCAGCTAGCTCCGCCGGAGCAATCGCCCTCAACAGGAGGAGCCGAATGGCGAGATAGACTGCTCACGTTTATACCAGGCGACATTGTCGGTGGGTACACGCTGATAGCTGCTATGATCCCCGACGAGATAGAAGTCGCCTGGGCAGTCGCGATAATTTTCACGCTTCTCTCCCCATTCGTTGTCTTCTGGGGACTAAGCGTGAAAGCTGATGAGGTCGACACGCGCATTCCGCGTAGCGACATTCCCTGGTTTCGGATTTTCGCCGCCCCCATTTCATTTGCGGCCTGGGTGTTCGCGCTTCCTGGGAGCCCAGCTGACTCATTTGGCGACCAAAACGGCTGGATGAAGCCGGCAGTTCTGGTCTTGGTTGCCATAGTAATTTCAGGGCTAGCTAAAAAGTATGATCGTGCGCCTGTCCTCGCCTAATGAAGCTACCCGTAATTCGCCATTGCGAATCCCGCGCGCCGTTCCGCAAGGTACGCCCTTGACCGCGCGCAACCGGAACCGAGCGTTGCCACTATGCCGATTACGCCAATCGCCATTGGAGGAGGCATGTGACCTGTCAACTACGTCGCTCAGGTCAAGTACGCCGGTCCACCCGCACCGCCGATTCACTAAGAAACTGGGCACGCGGCCAGCTCAAGCTCGCCGGCCTTGTCCCGCGAGAAAGTCAGATCGAGTAGTTTTGGATCGGTGGAACTTCGGCTGTCCGACTCCGACCTTGAGGTGACCGCACTACTACACATCCCCGCGAGCTTGTCGTTGCGTTCGAACGCCTCGATCGACTGCTGGCCGAAGTGGTTCAGAATCACCTGGTTCTCGACCTCCGGAGCGGGCTGGCGAAAATTGTGCAGGCACTTCATCAACTCAGCGGACAGCACGACGCTGATCGTGTTCGGACACAGATCGACTTACTCGACGCCGCCATCGAGGCAGTGCAGCCAGCCCAGTCATGACCAACGACTCCGCCGGGCGGGCGGGCCTACGCCGACAATCTCACATCCGTCTGGTCTGCCGGCCTGACAGGTGGTGTGACTGAGGTGATACCGCCAGCGCGCCCGCCGGCTTTGACCAATTAGTCGATGGCGCCACGGAGTTCGATCCCGTTGCGTCTCACGGCACTGGGAATCACAACCCGGTGATGGTTGGCTGGTGGTTCAAGTCACGCGCGGCCATCAGCGGTAATGGCTAGGGTCCTGTGCGAGGGTGGGGCGGCTTCCAGTTCCGATACGTGCGTCCGGCGACCTGGACGCCGCGCTCAGTGAGCACGGCGCAGATCGACTCGACCGGGTGCCCTGCGGCACGCATGTCATCGATGAATTGACAGATCAGCGGTGGCGAGGGTCGAGTTCTCTCGCGAAGAAGATCGAGGCCGCCTTCAGGATCTCGTTGGCCTCCTTCAGGTTTCGATTCTCGCGTTCGAGTTCCCTGATCCGCTGCTGCTCCGCGGTCGTGGCGCCGGGTACCTGCTCGGCGTCGATTAGGGCCTGCCGCGTCCACGCTCGCAGCGACTCCACTCCGATGCCGAGCTTGGGGCCGATGGCTTTGCACGCCGCGTACGGGGACGGGTACTCGTCGAGGTGATCGAGCGCCATTCGCACCGCACAGTCACGCTGATCGGCCGGGTATCGGTTGGGCATGAACTGCATCCTCCTCAAGGAAGGAAACGGCATCAAACCCGGCGCGGTTCACTCCTCGACCTCGCAAAAGCTCAGCGGGAACCGGTGATAGAGCCACACGCAGTGGGCGGGGATCTCTCGGGTAGCGGTGCCCCTTGTACGACGACGTTGCGGCGATCACGACCACCGAACCTGGCAGCGACCAGCCAACCCACCACCTTGACAGTGCCGCGGTAACGTATTCGCTGAGAAATAATGGACGCCTTGCCCAGTCTCTCCCAGGTGTAAATTACTTCGCCCCAGAATGCATCCGCCGTATCCGATTTTACATCTTCGAATCCGGAATCCAGATTGTCGAATTGCGTTCCCAAATTCTTATAGGTTCTGAGGTCGGTATGTACATTCACATACCCGACACGAAATATACTGTTCAGTACGGGGTCGGTATTGTCCGGAACAACGCCCCCATTGGAGTAGAACACCTGATCTTGAACCACCGCCGACGGAACTCTGAAGTGATATGGTACGGGATCGTTTTCAGCCACGATATGTAGCACGTGGACGCTGGACGGATATTCAGAGGACGGCCGTGTTATCGGCGCTCCAAACGTAACAACGTTTGTGACGTTTAGCGTACTGTCCCGAAGTCGCAATATTCTGCGCATCTATGCCGCCTTGACTGTAGCCGACGAGGATAATCGGTACCCTGGATTAGCTTCGACGGCTTCATCTAGCACCGCTAACAGCTTCTCATCGGGATCGGCCCATAGCGCCGCACCGAGGTTTTCACTCCACGGCTGATTTGGGCCTATAAAGTCCGATGTCATTCCGCCGATATAGACGATTAGACGATCTTCATCGTCAGTACCGCGGACTTTCTCAATATAGATGCCGTGCTCGTTTTTGGTCACCTTGCGAAGTCGGTCGTAGAGTGCGGCGGTGGAGACGGCCGTCGCGCCGTCTTGGCCGTCGATGGCGGTTCCGGCCCCTCCCTGATATCTGATGAACCGTCGCACGACCGCCCGGTCCGCCGTGACCTGGTCGAAAGCGCGCTTCAATATCATCAACGGAAGGTACGTCACTCGGTGCGCCGTCGCCGCCGATGCCGCCAGTTGCGTCACCCGACGAGGCGGTCGCATCACCGCCCCAACCACCCGAACCACCCTGGTAACCGCCTCTTGCGCCGTCGCCGCCGTTGCCGCCCTTTGCGTCGCCGTACGAGGCGGTCGCGTCACCGCCGTCGCCGCCCCAACCACCGAAGTCGTTGCCTATGGCGCCAGCGCCGCCGTTGCCGCCCTTTGCGTCGCCGTACGAGGCGATCGCGTCACCGCCGTCGCCGCCATCACCGCCTTTGCCGAAGCTATCGCCGCCGCTGTTGCTCCGTTGCCCCCGTCGCCGCCGTAGGCGGGCCCTTGTGCGCTGTCGGCATTCCCACCGTTCCCGCCGTGTCCACCCGCATTGGTGCCAAACGCGCCGTCGGCGCCGGCTGCGCCGTAAGCGGTTCCGCTTCCCTGGGTTGAGGCATCACCGCCCTCGCCGCCGGACCCGCCGACGATGCCGGCGGACCCAGCGGGGCCGCCTTTAGCGGCCGCACTTAAAGCGGTGTTATAGACTGGCCACGATGGGCTTCCGTTTTCGTCCATGCCCCGATAGCTGAAATTGTTTGCGGAACGCTAGCACGGCGGAGGGGGCGTGGCGGGCGGTAAACTGCGCCGGCCGACACGATCGACGGAAACCTGCTGTGGGGCTGCGCATAACGCAGCCGCACGGTGGGCAAATCTGGAGCTCCGAGTGTAACGAATTCCGTAGCCAAACGATTGCTACGGTCGATTCTGCTCAACGCGCCGACGTGGGCGGGTGCGACCAGACCCCCAACGCTGTCCCGGCGAGACCGAGGTGCCCCGGGTTGCACGGAGCCGATCGCCTCGACGACTGGTCACGACGTCCGAGGCGATGCGCACGCCGGAACCGAGCCACACGCACTGCGTGACAGCTGGGGCGGGTCGAGGGGGAGCGAGGTGTTGCAGGACGTGCGTCATGTGGGTGGTCTCCTGGTCGTGGGTGGACCTCGAGAATCGAGCGATCAACTCGGGGAGCCGATCGGTGGTCGACGGCGCGCTCACGGAGCGCTGTTCACAGTGACGTCCGTCCGGTCGGGTAGCCGAATATCGCAAAACGATAGGCGGACAAGCGTTCAGGGCGCTGTCCCACAAACAACGGACCGCCCCTGCGGCGGGCATCCAGGTTTAGCCGGATGCAGCGTCGGGGGCTGCTGGTCGCATACATGGTGTGCTCGAGGTGACCTGGTAGACGAGGCCGACCTGGAGCACAATGCGACGGTCGAGTGACGATCTGGCCTAGGAACCGCAATCATCGCTGTTGGGAGACCTTCCTTCGCCGCCGACGCGCGATCACGCCACTACCGTGAAATCTGCCCTTAAAGCAGGCGGCCGCGCATCAACGAACGCCGCTCGCCACGCGGAACAGCCGAGATTGGCTGCATACACTCGCAGTGTGGGGGTCAGGGGTTCGAGTTGCCTGGCTCGCCCAGTCCGGGTTCACCCGGCTACGGCGAGTTTCGACTCGGTGCGACCCCCTTTCGGCCAGGGAGGATATCGGTGTTGGTGCGCATCGGTGTTGTCCGTGACGGCGATGCGGTGCGGCACCGAACAAGGGGGAGGTGCTCGATGATCTCGACCAACAAGAGGTGTGCCCGGTTCGGGCGCGGCACGCGGTGTCACGGCATCCGGTGTCACCCGATCACGGTGTTGGTCGAGTGTCCATGTGGCCGGTATCTGGCCAACGGGTCGGATGGACTGGTCCAGTTGGTCCAGTTGGGGGAGTGAGTCCGGTCTGACCTGGTAATTCCGAAATCACTTGGGGTGGTGTCCATTTCACACGCGGAAGGTCGCTGGTTCGATCCCAGCCGGGACCACCACAAAACCGCAGGTCAGGGCGTTGTAACCAAGATCATTTCCAGAGTCGTCTAACAATAACGGTCAATATTTGGCCATATCCGGACAGATCCTCCTGGCGAGTCTTCCTCGATCGCGGTCGTCGTTTGCATCGATGGCTGGAACGGCCGGCTGGACGGGGGTGTGGGTTGGGTATCGTCGTTGGTCATCGTGTATCGAACCTGGGACGTTCTAGTCCGGATGAAATAGATTGCTGTTCAGTAGGATTCGCAGGTTCGGACTGTACCGGCGGTGTGTAGGGAGTGATCCGATCGCCCGTGTCGACTGGGGCGTGAACCGCGGGGCGGGATTCCCGATGGGCGTGGTATCTCTCGGCGCGGTGCGTCGGTGGGGGTGTGACCTTCCGCTCGCGAGATGCACCGTCGGGCTCGACCACGACAGTCGGCACAGGCCGATCAGCGTGATCGCCGGCTCTACGCGGGATTGAGGAACGGTTTGCCGACAGCCAGTGCCCCACGCTGGACGTCACGCTCCAACGCGAAGGCATCCTTGCCGTTTCCCACTGTGACGTAGCGGTATTCGAAGCGATCATGGATGTAGTTTCGCGTGAGCGCGTCGAGCGACAACTCACCGTCACCGATCTGGGCCTGCTGCTGATCGGAGAGGTGCGGCACCACGAACCGGTCGCAGACGTACACGCAGAATTGGTCGCCGCTTCGCCGGCCCTGGGCGTGTGAATTCAACCGCGTCCATAGACCCTTGGCCTTGGTGGGTTGGTCGGGTGCTTGGGTGTCTTCGGTTGTCATCGCTCGGCCCGACATTCCGACGTAGATCAGGCGGCTGTCATCCCAGATGGTGTAGACACCGGCGGCGACTTTCGGCACCGATTGGTTGGGCCAGTCCGAAAAGCGGTGACTAGGGCCAGTTTCCAGCGCCGCGAGCAGGTGCTGGTCTGTCATCAGAACGCCGGGTGCAGTTCCTCGGGCGCGACCCACGGCGCCCGTGCACCACGGACCGACACGTCATCGAGGGCACGTTTGAGTGTTGCTGACCGTTCTGAGGGTGAGTCACCGGTCTGGGCCATCAGGGTTGGCCGCAGCGGGTGGTAGCTGCTGATCAGGTATTCGTTGCGGATGTTGAGTCGCTCGACGTAGCGCTGGTGTGGTGGGCGGTCGGACTTTTCGTGCCAGCTGTTGCAGCGCGCGCATGCCAGGACCAGATTCCACACACCATCGACAGGCGCGCCGCCGACCAGGGGTCCTGCTGACCAGGGGAAGAGATGATCGACCTGGCAGGTGGTCGCCGCCCCGCTGGCGATCTCGATAGCAGTAAAGCAGTAGAAGCAGTGGCCCTTCTGGTAGCCGTTGAGTGCGGGCCGCGCTCCGGTGATGGTGGTGCGCCGCCGCGGCACCAGCAGGGTGGCGGTTTCGGGTTCGAATTCCACGGTCAACAGGTGGCGGGGGAGGTTGAGTTCCCATGCTGTTTCCACCAGCCGCCAGCGGGCCTCGGCCTCGTCGCGCAGGTTGGGGCCGTGTCCGTCATCGAGCAATTCGCGCAGGTGATCGGTGATGCGTACGCCTTTGTTGGTCTTGCGCTCATCGATGAAGAACCGTTGCGGAACTTCTGACTGGTCGACGATGTGGAAGGCGTCGATCACGTTCTGGAAGCCCAGCCTCGCGGTCTTGGCGCGCAGGCCTTCGGTGTCGAGTTCGCCGCTGTTGAATGCTCGGCACGCGTCGAGGAACTGACTTTTTTGGAAGGTGCCCTGCTTGTCGTGTGTGCGGAGATGTTCGGCGACGCGCGTAGCGAAGGGCAACGCGAGCACATCGAGGGTGACCAGCTCCGCGTCGGCGCCGACCTCGAGCAGAGCCCCTGCCAGGGCGAACTTGTACGAGGCGACGTTCTGACCGAACAGCACGATGGCTCGCCAGTACGCATCCAGCGACGGAACCTCGTAGGCGAACCGAGCGACGGCATCTGCACGGTCCATCAACTACTCCTCACCCCATTTGCGCTGATTCAACAGCATGACCCCGACACGGGGCCCGGGTTCAGGGAGCTCGCCAACGTGTCCTCGTCACCCCATCGGCGTGCAAAGGATGCCACCGGGGCGTGCTGCTACTTCCGGTCATGTAGAAGACTGTGATGGTGGTGGGTGCGGCACTGACTGCGCTCACGTTCGTTCCGGCCGTGGCCTCGGCCGATCCCCGCGCCGGGCTGCCGACCGGGCTGGGACCCGGGTGGTCGACGGTGACATGATGAAAGTTCTCGAACGCCGTGCGCGGTGAAGTGACCGTGCGGATCCTCGGGGTCGATGCCCCGGAGACGAAGAAGCCCGGCTACACCGTCGGCTGCTGGGGACCCGAGGCTGCCCGGTTCGCCACTGACACGCTGCTCAACCAGCCCGTGCAACTGGTCACCGACCCGACCCAGGATCGGGTAGACAGGTATGGGCGCACGCTCGCGTATGTGGTGAAGGTCGATGGGTGGAACTTCTCGGTCGAGGCCGCCCGCGCCGGAGTCGTGCACAGCTACGTGTACAACGATCGCCCGGTCGTGAAGGCGACCGAGATCGCGGCCGCCGAAACACACGCCCGCGACGCCGGGACCGGTCTGTGGGGCGCCCCGTGCAACGGCAACACCGACTCGGTGTCCGAGATCGCGGTCGCCCCGCCGGCTCCCGCGCCGGCACCGCCGGGAGGGGACGTGTACTACAAGAACTGCCGCGCGGCCTGGGCCGCTGGCGCGGCGCCGCTGCGCACCGGCGACGCGGGGTACCGTTCCCCCCTCGACGCGGACGGCGACGGCATCGCATGCGAGGTACGCCCCAACTGATATGCAGGGCAGATCTGTCAAGTGGGCGCCGTCGGAATGGTCTGCTGCGCCAGATCGATGCGGCGCTGTGAATGGTGCGACGCAAGCGTGATCCCGATTGTCGATGAAGCCCGGCGCGTCGGCACAACGCTGCCCGTGGGATTGAGCCCATTCCCGCGCTGTCAACGTCGGTCACGAAGTAGGGTCAGACGAGTGCAGGCGAGGCAACTGCTGTGACGACCGATCCTCGGCAGCGGCGAAAAGCCGCTCTCGATCGCAGGATCAAGGCGTGCCGCAAGTGCGACCGCCCCGACCGCCTGAATGAGCCCGGCGTCACCGAATCAGCGCCGGGTTTCGGGTCGATCGACTCACCCGTCGGGATTGTCGGTGAGGCCCTGTGCCAGGCGTGCATGGAGAAGCAGGAGCCCTTCTTTGGCGGCAGTGGGCGCGTCCTCGATCGCTGCTACGAGCGAGCTGGACGCGACAAGACGGACCTGTTCATCACCAACTCGATCCACTGTCACCCGCCCGACGATCGAGACCCGTACCCACATGAGACCGACAACTGCGCGGGCTTCCTGCGGATAGAGCTGCGTGAGATCGTCCAGCCGCGCCTGGTGATCGGGGTCGGCAAGTTCGCCAGGGCCGCGTTGCTGTCGCTTTATCCCTATCCCGAGGCACGAGAGCTGAATTGGCCCTTCCGTGTTCCCCGGTCTCGGATGTCTGATCCGTCGGAGCTGACATATCTCTTGTTCCCTCCGCACCCCTACTGGATCATGACCCGGCCCCCACCGGAGCGAGAGAAGTACGTGCGGAGACTGGCCCGCGCGATCGAGTGGGGCTTCGACGCCGTGCGGTAGGATGCATACCCAACTTGCCCTAGGGTTATACGTCGATGTCGGGGGACTGTTGCCCTGCAACAGTTTTGTGACACGTCGACCGGCCGGCGGTGCGCGCCGATCCAGAAGCGTCACTCATCGGCACCTGTGCACCCAATGTGGCTACCGGCGCATGCGCGAAGCCTTGGCAGGGGTGTCGCAACAAGTGCCGGATCCATCCGATCTACCCAACATCGGTTATTAAACCCCACTCGCACCGCGCCTGAATGGATTCCTTCAGGGAACCGCGTGGGTTGTCCCGCGAAGCCATGACGATCTGCGTGCGTGCTCGAGCCCGTCGCAGCATGACCCGCTCGACCGCCGCGTTGATCGCTTCGTCGGACATGTCGATGTGGTCGAGCAGCAAGATGTCGGCATCGCTGGATAGCTCGGTACCGTCCAGGCCGGCTAGGTCGACGTAGTCCACTGTCACGTCGCTGTTCTCGTGCTGCGCGTGGTGCCCGAGCGCATGGAGCAGGTGCGTCTTGCCGGCGCCCGGCTCACCCCACAGGAACAACGGGTTGTATGCCCGGCCGGGACTCTCCGCCACGGCAGCGGCCGCAGCGTGACCGAATCGGTTGTTCGCGCTGATGGTGAACGTGCGAAACGTCAGGGCCGGATCGAGCGCGCCGGAACTGGGCATGTGACCTCCACAGGCTTGAGCGGGGCAGCGGCGAAAGCCAGTGTGCCGGTGCGGAATGGAGCGGGCAAGGGCCGGGGACGTAGGCTGTGGACAACCTCGCTATTCGAACGGGCGTTCGAGTACAATGGGGCGATGTCCCGCCTGCGCCGAACCTGTCGTGGCTGGGAGGAACAAGCGCCGACGCATTGCCCCGCGGGCCATCGGCTCGGGCCACGCCAAGCGCTGGTCGGGTCGCAATGGTGCGCTTGCGGATCTCTTCACCGAACGCACTGGTGCCGGCGTTGCGGCCGGACGACCTACACGCCGCCGCTCGGGAAGCGGTGCAAGGTGCAGGATCTCGATGGGCGGTAGCTGGTTCACCATCACAGCAGATGTCGGGGCACCCACCGAACTGTTTGGTGGGGTCAGGGGGTTGGTGCGAACTCTGCGACCCAAAGGCACCACGGCAACGGTACCTAGTCTCCAACACTCGCGGTGGGGTCACGGTCCGCAGCACCAGCGGAAGTTCATCGGGGATGAGAGGTTCGACTGGGCGAGGGAGTTGGCCTCCGACGCCCGCGTGGTCATCGAAAACGTCAAGGACGACTACAACCATCGACACCGGCGTTCGGCGCTGGATACCTGACACCGGCCGAGCATCGTTGCCCGATGCACCCACACAAATCATCCTGTCGGCTGCGAGATCGCCTGAACGGCGAGCCAGTCACCACCTGGCTCCAGAATCACCTGGACCGACTATCGGGGACGTTCCAGCCGGTCGAAACAAATCCATGATGGGGCGGGGCGACATGATGGCTAGACGTCTGGGAATTTTGGCGCGTAGGTGACAACGATCCTGAGTCGGTGGCAAAGGTCGCGCCACCGCTGGTCTCGTGGCTTGCGTTCGAGAATCAGGACCGGCGTGACCTTCTGGGGTAGCAGCTGTTGTTGATAGTCCAACAGCTGGCCGATCCCGAGCCGTATTTGCTGGTCTTGGTCGGTGGCGGACAGACTCTTGACTTCCCCAACGAAGACTCTGGATCCGTTCGCCCACCCGACGTCGAACCGGGGTGCAGTGTTGAGCGGGGCGTGTACCCGTATGTCATGGCCGTGCAAGTGACGCTCCAGCGCTCTTAGGGTTTTCTCGTGAGCTTCGGTCGCGGCGTCGAGCTTTGACAGATCGACCGTGAGCGCATTGCCCTCGCGGGTCGTCGGCTTCCGGATCTTCAGTGGGCCACCGAGTATTCCTTGGCCCTCGGGGCGTTCTACGACGACGGTGCGACGGGCCTTGGTGAGGCGGAGGCAGTGCGCTGGTTGTCTTCGCAGCAGACTGGCGAACCCGGCTTCGTCGACGACGTGCACGTGGTCTCCGTCGCGGCGTCGATCGTCCGCCTTGATCAGTTTGCGGCTGTACTCCCGGTCGGGGTCGGACACCACATTTACGGGGAGTCCGCCCCAAATCAGCAGCGTTGTCGACGACGAAATGTCGGTGGCGGCGCGGTGGGCACCTTTTGTCTTGGCGCGCCGCATACATTCGGTCTGATTGACGTGTTCGTTGCCGATACGCACCCTACCGGTGATGGTCGCGTCTTCTCCCTTCAAGGACGTCACCCATCCATTGCAGTTGCCCATAAGGCTCGTATTCCCGCCTCTTGTCGATATTTTGAAGGTTCTTCCGTCCACGGTGCCATAGTTAGCCTTGCGCTTAGATTCCAACGCACGACACGGGCCATAAGGCCAACCGGAGTTCGAGCGATCTGCACCGAGCGAGTTTTGCATTTTTTCTGGTGCGGGTTCGGGTTCGGGGACGGGGCAACCCAGGGCATGCGGTTCGTAGCTTCGAGCACCTTGACGGGCCGCTCCCTGCGGTCGAGATCGTTCGGCGACCGCTCTCGCCTCGCCTGACTCGGCAACAGCCGCCGGCACCACAGAACCCGCATTCCGCCCATCGGCAGGATGCGGGTTCACCTTTTTCGCCACCGAACCAGACCGCCACGCTCACGCCGCACAAACTGTTCAACTGTTCAATGGCCGTAATAGCGGCTGCTGCAACGCCGTTCAGGTGTAACGACCACGAGAACCCGCGGCGATATTTACCAGCCGCAACAGTTACGGAACTGCACGACAGCCGTAACTGTTACGCCTGAACGGTTCCGTCCGGCGGAGGGCGGGACGAGAGGGAGCGGTGGGGAACGAGCATGCGGTCGATTTGGCGTCACCGCGCGGGGTTGTTCGTAAGATCCAGGTCATGCCATTGCACAGTGGCGACACCTTCGCTGGCTTCACGGTTGTGCGCCTGCTGGGGTCCGGCGGTATGGGCGAGGTGTACCTGGCCCGGCACCCCAGGCTGCCGCGACTGGAGGCGCTGAAGGTCCTTCACACCGACGTATCCGCGGATCCCGACTATCGCGCACGTTTCGAGCGGGAAGCGGACATCGCCGCCACCTTGTTTCACCCGCACATCGTCGGGGTGCACGATCGTGGCGATTCCAGTGGACAGCTGTGGATTTCGATGGACTATGTCCAGGGCACCGATGTCGACCACCTGATCAGGGACCGCTATCCGACCGGCATGCCGGCCGATGAGGCAGCCAAGATCATCACCGCCATCGCGAGTGCGTTGGACTACGCGCACCAACGCGGACTCGTTCACCGCGACGTCAAGCCGGCCAACATTTTGCTTGGCGATGCAACCGGGGATGACCAGCGCGTCTTGTTGAGCGATTTCGGGATCGCCCGCGACGCCACCGAGGTCAGCGGGCTGACCACCACCAACACGACGGTCGGGACGGTAGCCTACGCGGCGCCGGAGCAACTGATGGGGGAGCAGCTCGACGGCCGCGCCGACCAGTACGCCCTCGCAGCCACGGCCTTCCATCTGCTCACCGGGACAACGTTGTTCCCGAACTCCAACCCGGCAGTCGTCATCAGCCGCCACCTCAGCACACCGCCACCCAGCCTGGCGGAGACTCGTCCCGACCTCGCCGCCCTGGACCCGGTCCTTGCCACGGCGCTGGCGAAGAATCCCGACGACCGGTTTCCCCTTTGCACGGACTTCGCACGCGCCCTGGCCGATCAGACCGGAGTAGCCCATAAGACAACGACGCCCATGGCCGTCACTACACCCGCACCGGCTACCCGAACTCTCGCTGCTGCTGACCTATCCGACACCCCGCATGCGCGGACGACGGAAGGCGTTGGCTCGCGGAGATGGTGGCTGGTTGCGGCAGCCATCATTGGTGTCGCTGCGCTGGCCGCTGTAGGTGTTGCGGTGTGGCGGCCGTGGCAGCAGAGCAGTTCGACCAGCGCTCAGATCACGAGCGTCGTACCACCGCCGGTCATCGCCACGACAGAACCTCCAGCTACCACGCCGATCGCGCCACCGCCGGTGACAACTACCGGGCTACCACAGGGGAACGGCTACGCCCTTACAGGCTGCTATACCTCTCGAAATCCCCCGACAGACCGTCCGACCACTGTCCGCCTGGTGTCTTGCATAAGCGGTGGGATGGAGTTGCGGAACATTGCATGGGATTCGTGGGGACCATACGGCGCTGATGGAATGGGTACGGTAAATAAGCTGGTTTGTGAGCCGACCTGCGCCAACGGCTACTACGTGGGCGTCCCGGTGGTAGTACATGCCTGGAACGCCACGCCACCCCCGTACAACTCCACTTGCCCCAGTGACATCGAGTTCTATGCCGACATGATCTTGGCTTTCCCGAATAGCGAGCCGCCACCGGAAGCAAGCATGGGGGCCGCCCTGTCTAGGTATAGCGGGATGCCTGCGATCCAGTTCACCACCTATAACAACTCAGCTCCGCCGATCCGGGTTATGCCTCCGCCGTCGTGTTGATCAGTGTGTGATGAGTACGTTTCGTCCGAATCGGGCCCCGCCATTGCGGTCTGTCACGCAACGAATTTGAATCCATTTCCGACGAACAACCGCCGTATTCGGCTGGGCGCTATGACTTCCGCTATCAACATTGACGGCACATCACGATCAACCGCCGGTCGCCGACGTGAAGTGGGCCGCGATGCGCCGATTGATTCGACCCGACGACGATCCTTCCCCGCACCGCGCTGACGCAGCTTCAGCGCAGAAAACCGTCCAATCTCAGCCGAGCCGAACGATTGAGCAACGAAGGCGGGGCAGTCCCACGCATCGGCAGCCCTCCGTTGCGCGTTACCGAACATTTAGGGCCGCCGATGTCCCCCGCCTTCACTTCGAGTTGTGCCCGTCGCGGCGCAAAGGGTCGGGCTTGCTCTGCATCTAGCACATGCATAATACTTCATGTATTGTTTGGGCATGTCGGATACCAACGCGCAGTCGTTCGCGCAACTACGTGAGAGGGCGGGGCTGTCACAAGCGCAGGTTGCTCGAGTGCTTGGCGTCTCTCAGGAGGCTGTCGCGAAGCTCGAGCGGGGAAGCAATCCCCGCGTCGCAACGGTATTCGCATATTCGGTGGCGCTTGGTGGATCAGCCGAGGTCACCGTCACCCTGCATGGGAAGGACTACACCCTGTTGTTTTCCGCGCCAGCAACTGCCGATACCGCCGAAGTCACCGCATGGAGCGTTCGAGGTTGGAACGACCGCGCCCACGAGAGTGCGTGCCTTGGACGGGGCATCATCGCGATCAGCAACGGGGACGAATTCGACGAAAGCATGGCGGCAGGAAGGTCCGATGCCGAGTTGCGTGCGGTGATCGCCGAACGGTATCCCGACCGGACCGCGCGCGCGATCAGTGTCTTCGTGGGCTATTCGCGCGCCTTCGGCGAAAGAGTCACAGTTGGGGATGTGATTGCGATGCCTCTCTCGGGGCATCGAGACTCCGGTGGCAATCACGCCGTCACGGTCAACGGGGAACTAAGGTGGATCAGCGGGTACAACGTCGCGATTGGCGTCGTCACTGGTGAGTATGCATTTGTGCCGGAGGAACCCGACCCCTTCCTTCGGCACCGGCGAAGCGTCGACTGGTTGGCGGTTTTCCCCGTCGATAACCTGGAGCGCGACGTCCGCTTAGCTGTAAACGCGCCGGGCACAATTAAGAAGATTAACGCGGACGACGCGGCACAACGAGTTCTTCGGATCGCACGATGAATGCGATCGTGCTTACCGCCGACGTGCAGATCGCGCGCGCGATTTGTGCTCCAACTCATTTCGACAAGATCGCCCGTCCTTGCCCGTCTCGTGGGTTCATCAACGCTTCGTCGGACTGGGTGGTCCACCGGAGTTCGTTTACCAGCCTGCGAAGAACGCGCGCGCAAGGGGACTCGCTTGTGGCGAGCGGCATTTCGTCGTCGTAGTGGCCGACGGTTCGAACCATGTGGGCCGGCACGGCGAGGTCGAATTCCGAGTCGAGTGCCCGTGCATGCTCGATGAGAGATCGCCCTCTTCGTCGGTCGGCCGCCGCCGCCGAGCACAGGCTGCGGCGGCGATGGAACCGCGACAGCGCTCGCCGACGGTGCCCTCGCGGGGCTGCGGATTGCGGTGGTCACCGGCTGGCAAAAGCCTGCCGAGCGCGCGGAAACGATGCACGCCTTCACCAGCGGGGAACTCGATGTGCTCGTCGCGGCCACGGTGATCGAGGTCGGTGTCTCCGTACCGAACGCGACGACGATCACGATCCTCGACGCCGGCAACTTCGGGCTCGCGCAGCTCCACCAGCTCCGCGGCCGCGTCGGGCGTGGCCTACATCCAGGGTGCTGTGTGCTCACCGGTGATGTGTCCGACATCGGGCGCGCCCGGATGGACGCGATGTGCAACCACAGATGGCTTCAAGCTCGCCAACGTCGACCTCGAGCTCCGCGGGCCCGGCGCGCTGGCCGGCACTGCCCAGGCCGGGCACCGCGCGGGACTGCTCGTGGCGGACCCACTCGCCGACGCCGACCTGATGCACGCGGCCCGCGTGGACGCGCAGCAGAGGCTGGCCGCTGACCCGCAGCTGGCGCGCCGACCGACGCTGCGCACCGAAGTGGAACGCGCACTGGGCGACAACGCCCACTACCTCAGCCGCAGTTGACGCACGCCGACGGCAAGCCGTCCGAAGGCACGGCGCACGAACGGCGGGATGGTTGGCTTGCCGCGCCGGTCGGCGACGTCCACTGGATGCCGCGGAATTGCAAACTGTCTTGAACGTGGTCGATTTCGAGACGCAGGCATTGGCGTCACCGATGTGCTGACAGTCGACCAAGGCCGTGTCCGCACGGAACGGGTGGGCCTTGCGGATGGGTTGGCGTTGATGGCGGTGGTGTGGGATCGCGTACACGGGACGTCAGCCAGGCCGGGACCCTGGCGGTGCCGGGCGTGGCAGGTCAGCCACAGTTACGGCCCTGCTAATCCTGCTGCATCCCGGTACTAGCACTTCTCCGTGCGTTTATGTGAAGCCTCACAGGCGGTGTGCGGCATGCAGCGAATTGACAGGATTCCTGATGATTCGAACGACGCCCTCGTGTTAGTGTTCCGCAAACAGCGTCTGGTGTCGGGGATGACCGAGGGCGGAGACCTTTCATGGCAGGTCGAAAACGGCGGAATTCTCGGAGCGGTCGCCATCGTAAGGCTTCGACCAAGACGGCCGACACCTGTGTGCAAATATTGCGGGTGGGTGTCGTGACCGCGGGTCTTGGCGCGGCGGTTGTGGCAGGTCAGGGCGTCGCTGCCGCGGGACCGGTTGGCGGGTCGGGCTCGGGTCACGCGTCGGGCACGTCCGCCTCGTCGAATACCTCGTCGTCGTCGGATTCCTCGACAAAATCGGGAGCGTCGTCGACAAGATCAGGCGCGTCGAAGTCGTCCAGCACCGACAAATCGTCGACAGCCACGTCGAAGTCGGACTCCGCCGACAACTCGTCCACTGCCACGTCGAAGTCGGACTCCGCCGGGTCCGGCAACACCGACTCCGCCGGGTCCGGCAACACCGACTCCGCCGGGTCCGGCAACACCGACTCCGCCGGGTCCGGCAACACCGACTCCGCCGGGTCCGGCACCACCGACTCCGCCGGGTCCGCCGGGTCCGGCACCACCGACTCCGCCGGGTCCGGCAACACCGACTCCGCCGGGTCCGGCAACACCGACTCCGCCGGGTCCGGCAACACCGACTCCGCCGGGTCCGGCAACACCGACTCCGCCGGGTCCGGCAACACCGACTCCGCCGGGTCGGGCACGAGCACGACGGACTCCACCGCTGACCTGAGCGAGGCGACCACTCGATTCGACACCGCAACAACGCAATCCGTCGGACACCCCTCAACGACACGGTCGGACGGAAAAGCTGCGATCACGTCTGCGTGGACCCCGGAGCACGGGGCCTCATCGACGAACAATGACGACTCCCTTGCCGCCGCGAAGGCGCGAAGTCTCAGCGGCAGCTCGTCCAAGCCGTCGGATGGGGCGGGTTCAACCCAAGCATCAGAGATCTCGACGCTTGACAGCGCGGCACCACCCGCGATCACCACATCGGCCGAAGCAGCGACAGCGGTGTCGGCAGCAGTCGACCCCGTCTCGCAGAATGCCGTCACCACCTTGGTGGCCGGTCTGCTGACCGGTGCGGGGTTCGGCCCGACGCAACCTACCGGTCCTACAGCGCCGAGCGTCGTCTCCGAACTGCTTGTGGCGGGCTACCGCCAACCGAACACGTCAAGTTCTCCGACAGCGTCGCAAACGGCTGAGATTCAGTCGAGCGAACCCTCGTTGTCCAGCGAGTTCGCCATGTCTGCCAACGCGATTGCGACGGACTCTTCCAGCTTGACCGAATTGCCTGATGGTGGCCAGCAAGTCGAGCCGGCTCTCGTAGCCGTATCGGCGAATAATGCCCTTGCGGTACAACCGCCCGGATTTCAGATCCGCGACGAGGCGGTTATCTACACCAACCTGACCGACCACGAGGTCAGGGTCATATATCAATTCGACGATCTGCCCGAACAAGAGACGACCGCGCAACCCGGGGAAACGATCACGCTTTCCAGCTGCGCTTCGGCATCGACAGTTTGCAACTACGGTGCCGTTTCGCGTGATGCGCAGGGGCGAGAGACCGTTGATGCCATCACCACCATCCGCAAAGACGGTGAAATCGCACCCGGCCCGAACTCGCAATACACACAAGTCTCTGGCACCGGATACTACAGTTCGGGATTCGCCGAAGACGGTGCCGATGTCGTCTATACCAACAACACCGGCGAGACCGTCACAGTCCTCTACTACACGACTGGCATCGAGGACCGACAGGTCACCACTGCCCAGCCCGGGCGATCGGTCCGCCTTCCGGGATGCAGTGAATCGACCGGTGAGTGCATCTATGAAGCTGGGTCCGGGGATCCCGAAGACCCCGATTGGCAACCGATCTCGACGACGAGGATCAACAACTCCGGAACCGAATTCTACGAAGTCGGCGGATACGGACCCACACTCGCTAGGGACGAGAATGGAGTGGCCTACACCAACACGACCGACCGAAATACGATGGTGGCCTTCGAGGATGCAAACGGGAACCGCGTCTATGTCACTGTGCCGCCCGGACAGTCGGTCGTCCTTCCACCGTGCGATGGAGTGGGCAACACATGCCGTTACATCGCGATTGTGCCCAACATCGATGGCGAAACCGCTGACTCACTGATACTCGTGGCCGTCGAAACAGATGAACCCGACGTGCCAGAGCAGCCGGGCGTACCGCCGTCTGCACCCCACGCCCAGGCACCGAAAACGACCAGGATTCCCCAGCTGGTCCGTCCAGCACCGTACAATTCCATGCAAAGCAGCCGTGGCAGCACTGGAGCGAACCAGCTCGTTTCGGCCTCGACGTTGGGCGACGACGGATGGCGTGTCTCCCCAGCGCAGATCAATTTTTGCAACCAGATGGGGGGAAGCGCCGGTTATGCGTGCGCCGGATACGAACTCGGGAATGCAATCGGTCGCGGAGACGTAGGTGCGATCCTGTCGGCGAACATGGGGTTGCTCGGCGACACGCTCAAGGCCAAGTACCCGGGCGGGGTCGGCTACGGCGTCGGCGTTGCCCTCAACGTCTGGTCGTACACCGTCGGAGAGGCAACGCACACAGACTTTTCGAGCAAGACAATGGGGGAGACTATCGCCTACGGCGCCGCCAACCCGCAGGTGGTCGTGCAAGAGTCAATAAAAGCAGTCGGAGTCGTCGCGACCAACATCTGGAGCGCTTTCGTCCCTTGGTGAACCGTGCCGGGTTTGATGCCAATGTCGTAACTTTGGCGTCTTTGCAGGTCAATGGCTTGTATCCGGGAAAGCTGTTGCAGCGGTGTGGGTTTGGCTGATGAATTGTAGGTTGATCCAGCGAAGGCGATGTGGTGGACCGGGCGGTTTTCGGTGCTCAGAATTGCTTCTAGAGAATGGTTGTGCTGCAACTTATTCCACGTACAGTGTGCATCTATGGCCGACAGGAATCCGGTAGTAAACACGGTCGTGAAGACCGGTTGACCGACGGAATCGGCCTAGGTGTGCTGACCGGGCTGGTGCACCGAGATCTCGTCGATGAGGTGCCCGCCGAGACCGGGCGCACCGAGGGTCGTCGCCGCCCGCTTCCGCCCCGGGTGGTGGTGTATTTCGTATAGTAGCCGGCCAGGACCTCGGTGATCGTGGCGTCCCACAGGGCCCGCTTCGAGGGCGCCCGCTTGACCCAAGCGTAGAACGTGCGCGGGGCGACCGGCACACCGTGCTCGGTCAGCACGCGGCAGATCGGAGCGACCCGAAGCGGTACCTGTTCTCGGCGATGAACGCGCAGACCGATCTGGTCAGCGGCGGTTGCGCGGATCGCTCTCCCGCACGAAGAAAGACATAGCCGCCTTGAGGATTTCGATGGTCTGCTCGAGCTCGGCGTTACGCCGCTTGAGTGCCCGGATCTCCGCGGCAGCCTCACTGGACATCCCTCACGCTGCCCGTCGTCGACCTGCACCGTCGCCGGTGGGACACTCGGGATGAACTGAGGATCGCGATCGTCACCTGGATCGAACGCACCTACCACCGCCGTCGACGCCAGACCGCTCTCAGGCGGTTGACCCCGATCGAATTCGAAGAAATCATGACCACACCGGCCAGTCAGGCCGCATGACTAACACTGTCACCTATCGGTGCAGCAGACCATTTTTTTAGCAGCCGCAGGTCGGCGCCGGCTTTGCGTGCAAGCGCAAGCATAGGTATGGCGCAGGTCGTGGACGCGGAGGCTCGGTCGCCCGAGAGTCGCAATCGAGGCCTTCCAGGCGACCGCGGCGCAATGCCTAGGTGTGTCAGTGCCTGGTGCTATCCATGGTGCAGTACGCCGAGATGGAGGTAGTTCATGGTGCAGAGCACGCCGGTAGAGATCGTCAGCGACGAGCTGGTGCTGGGTCCGGTGACGGTGAATTTTCAGCGGACGCTGCGAATCCCCGAGACGGGGTTGCATCCGCTGCCGCCGGGTCTGGGCCGGTTTCCGTTGCGGCGGGTCTCGGATTATCCCGACACGGCACCAGCCGAGTGGCTGGGTCGTGGCGGCGTCATGCTGCCGATCTACCAGCGCGAGGCCCTGTGGCTGTCGTTCCATGCTTCCGAACCCACTGCTCTGCAAGTTGGTGTGGGCAAAGTGTGCGCGGTCAGCGGCTTGCCCTGGATCGAACACCTTGTTGGTGATCCGCAGAATTACGTTGCGCTGCCCGATCAGCCTTGGCTGGAGGGTATCAACGCCGGTGACGGGTTCATCCGCCAGTTCGTCGCCGCGCCGCTGGGTTCGGGGGCCACCGTCGAAGGTCAGGTCACCGGGCAGGAGGCCCATGGCGGAGTGCAACTGCGCGCCGTCGGACTGACCGAGCAGGCGCTTGCGGAATGGCATGCGGCGCAGGCGTTGCGCACAGACATGGTCGGTGACGAAGCGTGCTGCGCGGACCTGATGGCCGCCGGCATGCTCCCGGCGCCCTCGGCGAGCATGGGGCTGGGGGCCGGCGGGCGGATGCGGCAGGAGGTGTACACCGATGATCGCTCGCTCGCTGACTACGACGAGAGCGGTGCCCGGCGGGTGTTCGTCCATTTGTGTTCGGCCGCGCGGTGGACTGCGATCACTGGTGAGTTGGCGCCGCCGACGCCGGTCGACCGGGACGCGTACGTAGACGCTGGGCTGCCGTGGTTCGATTATTACGACGCTGACGCGCAGGGCCTCGCGCCGTCCAAGATCTTGTCGAAGGTCGAGAGCGTCGGCAAAAAGCTTGGCACCGAAGAGGATCCGTTTGTGCCCGTCGACCCGAAGACGGTGGTCACCATCGGTGGGGTCAGCCCCGACGTGGTCACCGACGGGAAGTGGTAGCTCGTTCGGTCTGATCAGCCGAAAGTTCGCAGGCTGCGGGGCCGACAGTCAATCGAGCCTTCGTGGTCACCACGCAGGACCACGACTGTGACCTTTTCTGTTGGCGACATCTCGCCGCAATGCGCGCAGTAGGTCATTCTGGCAGTGGGTGTCGAGATCGCCGACGCCGACTATGGCATGACCGGGCTCGAAAGCGCCTGCTAGAGTCCACGACGCCGTCGAATCAGGGCGGGAAGTGAAGCGTTGTGCGCCTGCTCTGCCCGTGGGGCTGGGCATTCCTATGCGTCGCTGAGTGCCGCGGAACTAGTGAGCTTCAGGTTTCGGACCCGCACATGGACGGAAGTGGCGGACTCGTCGGAGTTAGTGTCGATCTCGCGGTCGAGGAAGGAGTACCCAGTCCCTCGTGGTCCCCTCGTGCCTATATACCTTGCCAACGCTGACAGTTCCGCACTCTTCGCAGCGGTGGGCTGGCCGCGTTTCGATAGCATAGGCGATCTGTGGGCGCGCGCGTCGCGTTTCGGGTGGGATTGCCTGCACTCGTTTTGCGTACGCCTGCAACGCCGCCGATAGTCTGCGAGCTTCGGAAGGCGCGAGTGTCTCGCCGAAGTCTTCGATTTTGCGGAGGACTTCCTCCACCTCCAGTGCAAACTCGTTCGCACGGACCGTCTCCACGACTTTCGGGTGCTCGACATGGTATAGCAGGCGACTATCCAGGAAGCGGAAGAATTTTGTGCCTAGTTTGTAGCAACCATCGTCGGTACGGCGATCGCGAAAGAGCTCGTATCCGTTGTCCAAAACAGCTACGCGATCGTCGTTGACGAACTCGACGCAGCGCAACCGAACCATCCCACCGGTCACCACTCCCGGGAGTGCGCCCCCGTCTTCTTCGAAGACGACGCACTCGACGCCCGGCTTGAGCCAGTCGAATGGTTGCTGAACCTGTTCGTCTGCCATTCCGCTGAAGAGCCTTTCAGTTTGGTTGTCGGAATCGATTGTCGACTATCTCTACGCTGCCGGCTCAGCACAGGTTGACCTTCTCGAAATACTCGGAGTGCCCGTTGACGCGATCGCTGACGTCGTGATCTTTGATGGCGGAGAACTCTGTAGTGAACCCGCGTAAACCGACAGCAACGCTCCCGGCCTGGGCGACTGCGTAGAGGATCTTCAATACCGCGTCGTTGGTCGAGTAGTAGTTGTGTACTGCGTCGATTACGGACTCGCTCAATGGGCGCCAGTCCTGCTTCTTTCCTTCTGCCGTGCCCAATAGGTGAACAGTCTCGATCGAGGGTGCCACCCTGCTCGTAGCGAGTGTCTCCGCGGCGGTGATCATTGCTCGGCCACCGAGGCTGTGTCCGACGAGAACGTACTTGTCGCATTGTGTGTGCGCCAGAATGCCAGCCAGAGCCACCCCAGTTCGGTCTGCACGGACAACGGCCGTGTGCCAAGGGTTCTTGGCAACGTCGGCGGCGAAAAGGGCCGGCGCGAGGGGCATTAATTTCTTCGCGGCGGCCTTGCCCGCTTGTGCCGCAACCATGGCACCGGCACCCGCCGCCTCCTTGACACCGATGTTCTTAGCGACAAATGCCGCCAGCGACGTTAGTTCCTTACTGCCCCAGTGCAACAGGTAGATTGGAGAGTCCGGATAGCGCCGGTCAACTAGTTGTACGGCTGTGTTCCAGTTCTGGTTGCTCTGGGTTAGGAATCCGCGGGCGATGATTACAGGCGTCCCACTGCCGTGTCGAAACCGTTCGATCCGGAACGATTTGTCTTCGCTGATGTAGGCGTTGGTGACGCTCACACCGAGGGCGGAACCGAGTGCCGCACCTGTCGCGGCGACGACAAACGTCCCGCCGACCATTCCAAACCCGCCGGCGGCGATAGCGCCACCACCTAGGAACGCAAGCCCGTAACTCGAGGCGGCCGCACCGCTGTAGCCGGCGAGGACTCCGATGGCGCCTCCGACCGCGGGCGCAGCAAGTACGCCCGCGGTTGCTGCCGCTCCCGCTAAAGCAGCACCCGCCAAGGCGAGGCGTGAGCCACGTGAGAGGTTGCGCTTCTCGAAGACGTGCAACGATTGGTAGTCGTTCAATGAATCGACCTTGCGTTGCGCCCGTTCGAAACTGGGTAGCTCGTGGCGGTGTTCTGCGCAGAACCGCGGAATGCGGATCGAACCAAACCCCCGCGTGGCCATGTGACTGCAGCGAGGCGCAGCGCACTTCAGTGTGGGTGACCCGCACGTCGTGCACATGTACGTGGCAACGCTAACGGCACCTTGATCGACCTTCTGGTGGTCAGTGAACGTGTAGCACCCCGAACACCAACCCTCCCTGCTGCCGGTCACCAGGCAATCAATGAGTGACGCCACTCCCTTGGCGGCCTTGGCGTGGACCTCGGCTTGCTTCTGGTGACTGGCTTTCTTTTCTTTCAGCAGGTACTTCCGCGCTTGCTTCTCATGTTTGGCATAGGCCCACGTGTTGTGGACAAGGGCCGGGTTGTGGCGCATCAGGGGATCGCCATATTTTTTGGGTTCGATCGTGTTCAAGTCTCCAGAGACCCTCAGGCGAAGGCCGCGTGGTGACCGAATCTCAGCGACCATCCCGAAGGGGGAATCCGTGTATTCGATCGTCGCCGACATGACAGACGTACTCCTGACCATTGCGGTGCCTGGGCAAGCCTAAGTGCGAACATCCGCGCGCACTACCGAGTCCGTACAAATTCGGGTCCTCCGGAATCAGAGTGCGTCTATCCATTCCTGGAGTTGGTCGGAGTGGATCAGTGACCGCAAGGTGAAGTGGCGAAGGTTCCGGAAGCCGAGGGTCACCCCACGCACGTGTTCGAGGCGCCCGTTGATCGCCTCGATGGGACCGTTGGACACACGGGTCTGCTATAGCATCGGTGGCTCTGGACTGGCTTGCGGGCCGGTGGGCCTGTTCGGGAGGGTCGCGGCCGGGAGCGACACGGGTGCAGGCGAGGACGTATATGACGGCTGGAACGGACCGGAACGTGCAAGACGCACTGAGCAGCCGAAACGGGACAGCTGTGGAATCGGGGTCGAGTCCGCCCCGGCGGCCGCACGCGTGTGATCGCACATCTGGTCCCGCACCGCTTCGGTGGCGCCGGGCGGGACAAGCGTCAGCCCGTTGCGTGTCGCATCGGTTGCCGTCCGCGTGCCGCGGAGAATGGTGGTGCCAGCTTTGATGACGTCGCGGGGAGGGGAACGCAGTGTCCCAAGAATATCCCGACGCCGCCGAAACGTAGCGGAGAGGTGAGGCGGTGCGGAACGCGAAAGCCCGCGGCGATGCGGCCCCGGCCAAGGGGACGTGCTCGACTCTCGATCATCACGAGGCGGGCCTGGTTCGGGCGTGGCACGCGGTGCCGCGGCACTAGGTGTCACCCGAGGACGGTGTTGGTCGAGTGTCCATGTGGCCGGTATCTGGCCAACGGGTCGGTTGGACTGGTCCAGTTGGGGGAGGTGAGTCCGGTCTGACCTGGTAGTTCCGAAATCACCTGGGGTTGTGTCCATTTCACACGCGAAAGGCCGCTGGTTCGATCCCAGCCGGGACCACCACAAAGTCGCAGGTCAGAGCGTTGTAACCAAGCTCATTTCCAGAATTGTCGCAACGATAGTGGTCTCTATCCGGCCAGATCCGGTCAGATCCTCCTCTCGAGTCTTCCTCGATCGTGGTCGTCGTGTGCATCGGCGGTGGGAACGGCCGGCTGGGGATGGGGGTGGGTCGGGGAGTCGTCGTGGTCATCGTGTATCGAACCTGGGTCGGTCTCAGCCGAATGAAAGATATTGCTGTTCAGTAGGATTCGCGGGTTCGGATCGGGCCGGCGGTGTGTAGGGAGCGATCCGATCGCCCGCGTCGACTGCGGCGTGAACCGCCGGGCGGGATTCGCGATGGGCGCGGTATCGCACCGGTACGGTGCGTCGGCGCGTGTGACCTTCCGCTCGTGAGATACACCGTCGGGCCGTGATGAAATGAATGGTTGCTCGACCTGCACCGCCACAACAAAAGCGGTGCACGTCGAAGTGGCCTCCCCCCAGTCCGTGGAGGCATCGCCGACGGCGAGCTCGAGATCACGAGCTGCTACACGCCCGACGACGCGCTCGGGCGCTGACCTGATGGCCGTCAACCTGTACACGGCCAAGCCGACCGTCCAGACGCGCCCTTCGTGCGGCCGTGTTGCCGTCCACGACCAAGTCGGTCGTCGTGATTGTCGCGCCGAGGCCTTGACTGCTGGTTCGACCCTGAGCAGCGCGATCGTCACCGGCACGCATAGGTACGTTGGATCCATGAGTGACAGGGTCGTGTTCAGCGGCGTGGTCTCGGCGGGTCTCGTATTCGAACTGTCCGACGACCGGCACAGGGCTACGGTCGCCACCCTGGGGCCGGCCACTGAACGCATCGTCAGCTTCGGTCCCGTCACCAAGCGGACGGCCCTGCGGTACGCGGTCGGTCGACCCGGCGAGTGCTCAAGCGTCTTCCGCGTATGGGCGAACAAGGGGAAGCTCGATGTCTACGCCTCGATCCGGACGTGGAAGGACTGGGCCAAGTTCTCATTCCATCAGAGCGGCCGATTCATCTTTCACCTGTCCTCTGTCGATCATCCGGGTGCCGAGTGGGTTGGGAGGCCCGACTCCGACAACAGGCGGATAGACGACTGGGACAGGCCGGAGCCGTTCGTGCCCGGGTGGACGCACTTGATCACGTTCATGGTCCCTACCGAGGACGTACGGCCGGCTGCGAACTCCGGGTAGGAGGACCACAGGAAGGTTCGGTGGGTCAGGAAGCCCGACCGCGTCGACACCGTGACCGAGTTCCGGGTGGCGATCGGTGACCCGGGGATGCCGTTGATTGACGCCGGGCGGGCCGAATACCTGCTCGACGCGGGGATTGTCGACGGCTTCGTGCTTGCCAGCGGGCGGTTGGTGCTCGTCACGATGCACGTCACGCACCTCGACGAGACCGGCCGTCGGCTCCTCGCGGATCTCCGGGATGAGTACGTGCGCAGGGCATCGCGTGCTGGATTCGACCTGTCAGAGGACCTCGGTCCTCGGTTCGCCGACCACACGATGCAACCTGACGGCCGCCATGCTCTCTGGGACATCGGACCAATTCAGGCGTGACCCGTCACATCGGCGGTGTATCACGTCCCGACAACGGATCGTCACTATGTCCCGGGACCGAGCAGATCGACGTTGCCGGAGGACGCCGCGGTGAGGGCTGTGCCGGTGCTCAGCCAATTGCCCGCTCGAGGCAGGCGGTCGCTGAGCACCGATCAGTTCCGTCTGCGCCAGAAAGAGTTCGGGGAGAATCACTCCGGCGCCAGAATCTGTCCGACCGCGCGTCCACCGAGCACGGTTCATGGGTCCCCCATAACAGGAACGCGGGCCCGGTGCGGCGATGGCAGTGCTGAGGACATGTAGTTCGTCGTTGCGCTGAGTTGATCGAGATTGCCGACGCGCAGCCCTGCAACGATATTCGCCAGCGGGATTCCGATCGCCTTGATCCGCACCTTCCGGTTTGTGGGAGCTGCCGGAACGGTAAGTTCCACCGTCGACGTTGTGGGATGCGTTGTCGCCAACGGATAGACGAGGTACGACGTGGGAAGCACGGTCCACCCGGTATAGCACTGCGCGTAGAGCAAGAGCTGGTAGATATCGGACTGGGAGATCTCCCATTCGTCGTAGCGTTTGTACTTCGCGTCGATCGCAGCCTGCTGGTTGCCATCTCGGACGACCAGATCAGGTGCGATTGATCGGCGCGACAAGCCATCGACGGTGATGAGCGAGGGATTTCGTTGTTGCGCACGCAGGTCCAACCCAGTTCCGTCGAAGACTCGGGCCATCAGCCATTCGACGAATCGCTCGAAGAGTGCGTTCATATTGATCAAAAATGACTCGATCTGGGGCCTATCCGATGGCGTAGTGTCGTCAACCCGACCGAGTCTCAACAGTGATCGGCACCACGTGTGCGCGACCCGGTAATGGGCGTTGCGGCGCCCATAGACGACCGGCGTCGTGAGGAGTTTGCGTACTGTCGGGATAGTCGGAGCGGTGACGGCCAGTTGAGCTTCCAGATCCGCTGCGCGGCGACGTATATGGGCATCGGTGGTGCCGCGCCGCGCGGCCCGCACTCCCGCCAGCAGGAGATGATTCTCGACGGTGTCGCGGTCAAACTCATCGAATGTGCATGCCAGGGACGTGAACTGGCCGTGGTATACCGTCGCCTGGCGATAGACGTCAAGCCGTCCACGAAGGAAGGGCAGGTCGGCAGAATGGTGGCGGTAGTCGCGGATCAGCCCCCGGACCACGACATCTTCGGTGTGTGTCACCACAAGTCGGCACAGCAGTTCGATCGCGTCCTCGGCGGGATTGTCCGAAAGGCCCCGGAAGTAGCGGGGAAGATCCTGCAGTGGACTGCCATCGGTGATGGCAAGCATGGTAAGTACACCCAGGTCGTTGCCGGCGAGTTTCGGTACGACACGAACACGTAACTCTGGAGTCAGGTTGACGCTACCCACCCACGATGATGACCGAATCTGTACGCGGTCGGTGGAGAGCCACCCGACTGACAGGCGATTTCCCAGCACGCTTGTCATGCGCTCCTGGCCCTCGACGGATATCGGCGCCAGGGAACAGGTCTCGGTGCAGTGTTCAGCGAGTTCGATCATTCTGTTGTCGACTGAACCTTGAGTCCGTAGTGGTCGGCCAGTGCCGCGACGAGGCGGGAGTCGTCATTCACGAGCGGTGTCAGGCGCGAGTTTGCGGCGTCGACGATGGCGCTGCCCAGGTAGTCGCGGAGTTGCCCGTAGTCGTCGTAGGCGATCTCCTGGAGTAGGGGGATGATGTCGGTGCGGACGATTTCACCGAAGGTTTGAGCGGACTCGATGGGTGTTCCATGGTCGAGGAAGTACGAGTGTCCGATCTGTCGCTCCCGACCGACGCTGTGCGTGATTTTCCTGTTCAGTTCTGCGAGGAACTGGTCGAGGGGCAGGTCGTCAATAGTCGTCTCGGACAATAGATCGGTGATGGGCATCAGTTCGATGAATCCGAACCGACGCCGGAGTGCGGCATCGAGGGAACGGATGCTCTGGTCGGCGGTGTTCATCGTGCCGAGGATTATGACGTTCGGAGGGATGGCAAGCCGGTCACCGCTGGTTGGCAGCGTGACCGACTGTCCGCGGCGGCTTTTTTCGACGACCGTCATCAGTTCGCCGAACACTCGCGGTACGTCGGCGCGGTTGATCTCGTCGATGATGATGACGTGGGGGTCGGGGGCATGTTTCGTGGCTTCTTGCGCAATGCGTTTCATAACGCCGTCGCGGAGTTCGAGCTTCAGTTCGGTTTCGCCGGATTTGGGTCGGAAACCTTCGATGAAGTCTTCGTAGGCATACGAGGCGTGGAACGTGATTTCCGTGAGGTGATTGTCGGAGGTGTTGGCGCCGAGAAGCCATGACGCGAAACCCTTGGCGGCACGGGTTTTCCCCGTGCCAGGCGGACCGTAGAAGATCAGTTGCCCTTTGCGGTCGAGCACCTTCTTCCAGGCGGCGTACCTTCGCTCGTCCTCGGGTGTGATCTCTGGGGGGAATGGAGGAGGTTCGGGGTGATGGTCGGGATCGAGGATCTGGTCGATCTTGGTCGAGGGGATCTTGGCGATCGTCGTTGTCGCCCAGAGCTTCACCGGCTCAGAAAGCTTGTGAGCCAGGCTCGTATCCCAGTCGACATTGATCGTGTGCTTGTACTCTGCGCGCTCGGGCCGCCACTGATAGCCGGTCGCAGTGACGGTGCCGACACCGAGGATCTCGGAGGTTCCGCGGTTGGCGACGATCTTGTCGCCCTCGCTGATCTCGACCATGCGCCAGAGCTCTTTCGCTTTGCGTGAGACGGCCGACTTGTTGCCCTTGTATTCGTAGGCCACGCCGAACGCTGCGGTGAAGTCGTCTTCGGTATCGAAGACCGACAGATCGCCGATTTCATCCCAGCCGACACAGATATAGCCGCCTGCCAGGCATTCCTCCCACAGCCGGCCCTTCTCGCCAGGAGCGATCTTCCAGTACTTCGGAGTGTGCGAGCCCGGCGGAGGGGACCACGAGTACAGAAGACCGATGAATTCGAGTGCATCACGCTCCGCCAATTGGGGTTTTCCACGGAGGTGTCGCAGGATACGGCGGTTGATGTCGATCGCATCGCCTGATGTGTCGAGGCCGAACTCGGTCGCGAAGTGAACCAGATGGTCGTAGCTGTAGATCGGCAAAACGTGGTCGGGGAAGTAGAGGAACAACGACTTGAGCCGGACGACCCGGGCTCCCCGCAGGATGTCGATTTCCGAGGTCGAGGTCCAGTCCTCGGCTCGTGCCCGGTCGAACATCTCGATGAAACCGGCTCGCAGGGCATCCCACGCCTCGTCCGCGCTGCCATAGCCGCTCGGATACGCCCATTCGCCCGTGTTGCGTCGGAAGATCACGTGTTTGTGTGCGCTACCACCGGCGATGCTGCCGAGGTCGGGGGTTCCCCACTCGAGAAAATACGAGTAGCTGTTCCGGTAATCGGGAGTGTTGAGTGCGTAGTCATCCAGTGTCAGGCTGGGCCAGCTGTCGAGCGGAAAGCGCGCCAGGAATGCGTTGCGCTGGTCGTCCTGCCGCGCGCGCAGATCCTCGGGGCGGCCTCCGAAACCCGCGTCGAACGCATCACTGAACTCCATGTCCGGCTCCTCGCGATGTTGACGCACTTCATGGCCGACACAGCCATGGTAGAGAGCGGACGCCCCCTTTCACCGGAGTTTCCTAACGGCTGGTCGGGCTGGCCTCCAGGGTCGATGAGGTCGCGACGTCCGAATAAGACTAGCTATTCGTTGCCGCTTTAAAGGGGTACTCGGTCCGGGATGGTCCACCCGGCCTTAGCAGGTTGGCGATCTCGTGCATGCGATGCTGACCCCTACTCGACGGGTCGAGCCCACGCGATCTGGGTTTCACGTCATTCGGCTACCGTGGGCGTGTCCGGTTCGGCGTCTGCTATCAAGGCTGTCGCAGCGGTCAATACTGACCGTGCGTTCTCTGTCAGGCGGATCAATCCCAGACGATCCAGTACTGCACGAAATAGCTCGTCCTCCGACTGCAGATCGTCACCTAATGACAAGTCGGAGAGGTGGTGACAAAGTTCAGCCGGAGGGACCAGATCGAGGCTACGCGGCCCCAATTCCCTTGGCGATACATCCGGTTGACTCGGCAGGCGGAATGTCCGGGGTTTCAAGCCACTCTCGTTCAATGGATTGTCCGAAGTGATATGGCCGTGGCGTTCTGCGATGGATATGGCGCGGTTGAGCAGTCGCGCTATCTCTTTCCCGACTCGATGGCCGCCGTAGGCATCCCGATACGCATTGTGTATCCGATGGCCGAGCACTGGCCCCTCGGCCGACACGATCTTGACGACGTTTGCTTCCATCTCTTCGAGGGACGACTGATTGACGGGCGGGAGGGGCTCTCCGAAGGAGACGTAGGGTCGCAGCACCGACCCGACAGTCGTTTCGAGGTTAGGCACAACACGTAGGTCGGCTTCCGGGACACGTTCAGCGGCCCGCGTGGGAACCTCGACAATGGTGTGTTGCCGGTCGATTTCATCGACCGCGTCTAGATCGTCGAGCAGTTCGTGTTCGACATTGCTTGACTTGGCAGAACGGTGTCGTCCGCCAGATGATGTCTCGATGTCCAGGTCGACATCAGGTGCATGATCGACGATCTCGGTCGAGTTTGCGTCGATGACGGAATTCAGTTCGCGGAGGGCATCTCCGGCATCGGCGACGTCAGCGATTGCTTCGTCGACGAGAAGCTCGTCGATTGCGCCGGCGATCTCATCGGGGACGTCCTCGTCGAAGCTCGGGTCGATCCAATCAGCGGTTCGTATGTCGAGCTCGTCGAGTGTGTCCCACAGCTTCTTCAGCGACGATGCCATGTCCGCGTAGAAGATGGATTCACGGATGCGGAAGAACTCCCATCCGCAGCGCTCGAGTTCTCGTTGTCGGGCCAGGTCGGCTTCGTAAACATCTGGCCCATGCCAGAAGTCGCCATCGCACTCGACTGCGAGCTTGCCTTTGGCTCCGATGATGACCAGGTCGATGTTGTAGCCGAGGGCGGGGTACTGAGCGTGGACTGTATATCCGCGGTCGATGATGCGGTTGTAGACGCGTTGCTCGAAAAGCGAATCGAACGGAGCAACGAGCACATCGTCAGGGACAACGCCGAGAGACGGGCCGTCATTCCGCGCCTGGTTAGCCACCCCGTAGCAATAGTCGAGCAGCTGATACCGCATGTCCTCCGTATTGCCGAGGTCCTCTCTCGCCATCGAGTGGTAGACCCACATCTGATCCTTGGCGCGCGACGCAGCGACGTTGAAGCGTTGCACATATTGCGTGGCGGTGAGTGCGGACAAGCGCCGCGTCTCGGATGGCGCCTTGACCATCGATAGGAACGTGATGTCGCGTTCGGACCCTTGGAAGTCGGGCGCATCGCCGCATCGCAACTCGCGCGCAGTCCACTCTTCCGGCGGAACCGCGTCGAGCAGCCTGTGTTCGATAAGCCTCGCTTGCTCCTTGCCCAGCAGTGAAATGACGCCGATGGTCTTGCCATCGTATTGTGGCTCCGCCAAGCACTTTCGGATCTGGTCGACGATGGCCTCCGCTTCGACCGGGTTCGTCTTGTTGTCGGTCTCGTACCCGTCTTCGAGGTGGACGACGCGGATCGGTTCCAATCGCTCGGCTCCGAACTGGCGCACAGGGACGAGTCTGATGCCTTCGGGTTCGTATGCGATGCGATTGGAGAATCCGATGATTTCGGGTACGCACCGCCGATGTTCGACAAGAGTGATGCGGCCACCGAATCGCATCGTTGCCTCGTCGAAGTAGCTGCGCTTCGGGTCGAGCCACGATGCGCGGTAGGGGTCGGTCGCGAGGTATTGGTTGGCGAGGTCGCGAAGCTGCTGTTGATCGACTCCCACCGCGGACGGGGACACCTGTTTGTCGTCGCCGATGACGACGATCTTCGGCGCGAGGTACTGCAGGAACGATGCCTCCAAGCCCGCCTGCGATGCTTCGTCCACGATGACGACGTCATACAAATTGGGTTGGACGCGAACTTGTTCGGCGATGCGGTAGATCGGCATGATCCAGACCGGAACCGATGGGCGGCATCGGTCCATCGCCTCGGTGATCTCGGCACGCTTCTTCGCTGCGTACTTACCCGTGCCCTTACCCAGGGATGCGACCAATTGGGCGTACTGGGTGAGATTCGCGCGCGCGCTTCCCGTCAGCCTGCCTGGTGCCACCGCATGTGCCCATGCCCGTTCGGCGGCAAGGTGTTCCACCTCATTGCGGATCTGGCGATCAATGTCGCTCAGCTTCGCCTTGAGAACGTTGACGTCCTCATCGTCCTGGGCAAGTATCCAACGGCTGGTCAGTTCCCAGCGCCAAGCTTTTTCGTAGCTGCCGAGTCGTTCGTCCCACTCGAATGCGCCAGGGTCGGCCACGATGGCGTCCGCGAGTCGTGGAGCGGACGCCATAAGCGCCGCGTGTATCCGCTCCCGGTTGGCAACGGTGTTGGCTACGCGGTGCAGGTGCTCGAGCCTTACTCGTGCGGCATTGAATCCGCTGAGGTCTCGCTCTGACATAGCGCGAACAAGTTCGGCCGTGATCGGCACCAGGTTGGGTCGCGGTCGGCGTTCGCACACCTCATCGACAAGCTGCTCGATCGGATGTGATGCTGCCGCCGCTTCGTCGGTGGCGGCCGCGGCCTCAACGAGGGTCGCATAGCGACGGATCTCTTCCAGGTCGTTCCAATTCGGAACAGGGAGTGAGTTTCTCGTGAACCACGCTCGTTCGACTTCGACTTGCTCGCCTAGAGCGAGGACCTTGTCGAGTTGTTCGACTTCGGTCCGATGCCACTGGACCCGCTCTCCGAAAGTGTCTTCGTGAGGAATCACGACCGACACCGGCCAGGCCTGATCCATCGCCGTGACGGTGCGACTCGCCTCAACCCAATCGATCACGGCTGCCAACTGGTCGGTCGTCGTGGCGGGCACACCGTTGACCTTGACGTCCCTGAAGAACCCGTCACTCTGCTTAACGGTCTTCGACGTGAACGCACCCACCTTCGGTGCACCGTCCGCCTGAACCTTGATTTTCCCGCCCGACTGCAAATACGCCAGAAGTGTTTTCGCGACTTGCTGCTGCACGCTGAAGTCGCCGGGGACGACAACGGTGGTCGTTGGTCCGAGCCTATCGAGAATCAGCGAGGCGCTATCCCCCAAGGCCTTGACCTGCTGAGATCGTGAGATCCAGGTCTGCTGCCGACCGCTGCGGACGTCGCTCAAAGCGTCGTTCATCCACGTTTCGTGCCGCTGCTCTAGCGATACCGCGCGCTCGGCAAGCGCAGAAACTCTTTCTCGCAATTCGTGCCGTAATGCGGGATCGAGGGATCGTACGAACTCGAACGACTCGTGCGACAGCAGGACACCGAACTGCTCCCTGGTCGAAACGGCTTGCTGCTCGCGAAGCACCATCGCTGTGAACGCGTCCGAAGTCGGTACGACGGCCTGGGATGGCAGCTGATCGACGGCTTCGGCTTCATGGTCGATCACGTCGCGATCGAGAAGGATGGCCCGCCATCGTTTGATCTCGTCGTCCGACACGGTGCTATCGCCGCCGCGCGGGTCGACGTCGAACTCTCGAATCCATTCGTACTGTGGCTCGTCCTGCAGGTTGCGGTACGCAATCGACGCGAGGGTGCCTTCGACCGGCCCGTCGGTACGCGTTTCGATCTCCATCTTCCGAACCTCGACCAGCCGCGCCTGGGTCTCGGCACGTTGGCGCCGCAACTGGTCGAGCTTCGCATGGTGCTGCTCGATCGCTCGCGCTGATTCGGCCGGTTCGAACTCGTCAGCGCGACGCGAGATGTTCTCCACCGCGGTACGCAGGTCCGCCATATCCGAACGGGATTGGCCGATTACCGACACCGCCAGCGACCGAATCTCACGCGGCAACTTGGCGCGGACTTCACGCAGGGCCCGGTCTGTATGCGCCGTGATCAGCACACGCTTGCCCTGTGCGAGAAGGTGTGAGACCAGCGCGGCAGCGGTGTGCGTCTTGCCGGTACCCGGGGGACCTTGCACCACCGTTTGAGCTGTCGCGTCAACGCGATCGATGACTCGGCGTTGCGCCTCGTTGACCGGTAGCGGAAGGAAGTCTTCCTCGTCGATGGTGACGACTGCGCCCGGCGTGTCGTTCGGCTGCGCCTCTGGTTGTTGGTCGGGGTCGATGAGCGGCAACACACCGGAGGGAACCTCGTTGCTCGCGAGGATCTGCGCCACGATCTGCTCGTAGATCTGAACAAGTCCGCGATTGGTGCGGCGGCGCAGGATGAACGCCGGCGCGAAAGCCCCGCGAGGGTCGGCGCCGGTCGGGGCCTTCAACACGTCGTCATAAGAAGCGTCAGGGTCGAGTCGGATGATCAGCCGCCGGCAGATGTCGCCGACGGCCGCCGCGTCGAGCACATGTGCCGAGTACTCACCGGCGGCCACTCTGATCTCATCTATCGCGGCGGGGGAGGAAACCAAGCTCGGATCCAGCATGTCGAGCTCGACAACGACGGACTGCGGTGACGGCACTTGGCGGACGGTAAGCGTCCCCGACGACTCGTCGAAGGCGACTGCGACCTGCGCCGTGGCGACGTGTCGTTGGACCTGCGCATGACCTTCAGGGCGCCAGGCGAGGCAGCCGACGCCCACGACGAGCTCGAACTCTTCACTATGGTCGGTCGACTTCAGATAGATCGCGAAGAGATCCTTGTACAGGTCTCGCGCTACCGCATCTTCGCGTTCGCGATCGGCCCATGCTTGCCAGGTCGGCAGCCATTCTTCGAACGCCTCCGACACACCGACGGCCTCACTGAGAAGGACACGCCGCCGGTCGCGTTCGTCGTCCGGCGATTCGTCGTTCACGTCCTGAGGCGCCGTCCACTTCTCCGGCTCGTCAGTGAAAATCGCCTCGCGCACAAACGGATGCTGGTCGATATCGTCAAACGGTCCGCTCACCCACTCGACCAGCCTTGCGGGCAGGTCAGGCGGGTCCAGCCGTGGGACGCGGTCGACCTCGACCAAGGGTTCCTCAGCCTCGAGATTCGCACTTCCGTGGCGACTCCGAACCGCGGGGTGGGTTGGCAACTTACTGAACCAGACCACCTCTTCGAAGCCTTCTACGGTGTGCACAGGCTTGACGAGGAGCTGCTGAGTGCGTCCGAGGAATGTGAACAGGTTTACGGCTTTGCGAACCAGACCGTCCTCGTCCGACTGCAGATCAACCAACTTCAACACTCCCATCAGCGACTGAACGGCCCCATTGGGTCGGGAGACTTCGTGAGCTGAGGACGCAACCGGCGGCTGGCCTCCGGTGGTCAGCGTAGTAGGCGGTCTCAAGCCCGCGGTGGGATGGAGCCGGAGTGCTCGTGGAGGCCGTCGGTGGTACTACCAGTCGACCCAGCGGGCGGCTGTAAGTTCGCCGTCCGCGAGGGTGCGCCAGGGGTGCGTAGTGTGATCAATTCACATGCGTGCCGAGTCGCCAAGACCGCCCACGACTGTAAGACGCGATGAGCCGCCGGTCGCGCAAACACCTAGTGACAATTCTCGTCAGCGTCGCTGACACGAACGGCCATGTCGTTGCTGATTCTTCCGTGCCCGAACACCCGGCAGCCGAGCCGCACAACGACTCGAAGAGTACGGCGCCGAGAGGATTGAAGGGGCGGCGCGTCAGGCGCGACCTCTTCAATTTACTGCTGGCTCGAACTAATTGCCGACTCCACCATACCTATCGAGCTGTCGATGACACCTAGCTGCGAGTCCACGATACCTATCGAGCTGTCGATGAGTCCTAGCTGCGAATCTAGCGAGCTCCAATTGGACTCCGACGATGAGTGATGGAGTTTCGCGTCCTCTTTGATGTCGTCCAGCAAGTCCGCGATGACCTTCAACTGATCCAGAAGTTCTCTAAACTGTGCGTCGTTCACCCGGTTGCCCTCCTACGCGGACTTTTGCCGCAGGATTGCGGCGAGGTCGACGGTACCGGCCGGGGTCGTTGCTTCGGCGGCGACCAGAAATCCAGCGTTGCCGCACGCTGGGTTGCAGATCTCGTCAGAAGGCTATGGAGGTTATGTCCTGTCGCCAAAATGTCCTCGACGCCGCCGCAACGCCGCGGCGAGGTGAAACCGGGCGGATCGCCCTGAGCCCGATCAGCTGGCCATTCCGGTACGCGGTGGAGCACCATGGAACAGCCGACATTGGCTGCACCTGGCAATGCGGGAGTCGGTGCGACCTTCGTCCCGAGAGAATGTCGGTGCGCATCCGTGCTGTCCGTGGTGACGGCGATGCGGTTCGGCATCGGCCAGGGCGAGGTGCTGGACGATCCAAATCATCACGAGGGGTTCCCGTTCGCCGTGGCACGCGGTGCCACGGCATCCAGTGTCACCCGATCACGGTGGTGGTCGAGTGTCCATCTGGCCAATATCTGGCCAACGGGTCGGACGTACCGGTCCAGTTGGTCCAACTGGAGGAGGCGAGTCCGGTCTGACCTGGTACTTCCGAAATCACTTGGGGTTGTGTCCATTTCACACGCGGAAGGTCGCTGGTTCGATCCCAGCCGGGACCACCACAAAACCGCTGGTCAGGGCGTTGTAACCAAGATCATTTCCAGAGTTGTCAGTCAATAGTGGTCTCTATTTGGCCAGATCCGGACAGATCTTCCAGGCGAGTCTTCGTCGATCGCGGTCGTCGTGTGAATCGATGGCGGGAACGGCCGGCTGGGCACGGGTGTGGGTCGGGGTGTCGTCCTGGTCGTCGCGTATCGAACCGGGACCGTCTCGGTCGAGTGAAATAGCCTTCCGTTCAGTATGATTGCGGGTTCGGGTCTTTATTGGCGGTGTGCGGTGTGAAGCGATCGCGCGTTGGCGGCCGTGGCGTGGGCACGCGGTGCGTCGACCGGTGTGACCTTCCGCTCGCGTGGCGGAAGGTCACGAACATCTGGCCGGAGTCCCGATTCGAATCAAGGTGCAGGTCAGCGACCGAATCGGAATGGCCGCTGGACTCGGCCACCAATTCCGTCGCCGATGACGTTCCGCCTGGTGACTCCGCTGGCACCCAAGGTCGTGGCACCGAGTGCCGTTCGCGATGCGCCGAGCCAACGGCGGCCGAGAGGATCTAGGGCGGTGCCACTCCGAGCGTCTGTACGACCAGTTCAAATCTTCGAGTATGTCGATACGACAGAAGCTTTCGCGCATTTCTTCCATGGCGTGCATACGGGTGACGGCGATCCTACTCGCGCTGAGGCCGTCGAAGCGGCGATTCTGAAAGGCGCTGTGTCCCTGTTAATATCGCGCCATCTTCTGCTACGGAAGGAGCGCCGCTGCGGCGGGACGCTCGGAGGCAGCGCAGAAACCCTCAACGTTCTCGGGGGAGCCCAACCCGTGGTGATTGGGTCGGTTGTGAGGAGGGTTTCTGATCGTCCGTTGATCGTCTTTGCGGAGCGGATTCCATGGACTATCACGTTGCCATCACCGGTGCAGTCGATCTGTCTTCGCCACGTGTGCCTTCAGTTTCGTCAATGCCCGGTGCTGCGCAACTCGCACCGCGCCCGCTGTGCTGCCCGTCATTGCCGCTGTTTCCTCCGCCGACAACCCCATGACCAGGCGCATGATCAAGATTTCCCGGTGCTTCTGCGGGAGCGTCTCGAGCAGTGCGGTCACTTCCCGGGACGCTTCGTACTCCAGCATGCGCTGTTCGGGCCCGTAGTCATCGGTCACGACATCGGGTACATCGGCCATGGCCTCGGCTTTGTTGCGCGAGGCATTCCGGTGCGCATCTGCAACTTTGTGCGACGCAATGCCGTAGACGAAAGCCATGAACGGCCGGCCCTTATCCCGATACCGCGGCAGCGCGGTCATCACCGCGAGACACACTTCCTGCGCCACATCGTCGGCGGACGTGTTGCCCCGTGCATGGACGCCGACGCGCGTGCGGCAATACCGGACGATCAGCGGCCGGACCATTTCGAGCACCCGGCCGAGCGCGCCCCGATCGCCCTGGGCGGCTGCCGCCACGGCTGCCTCCAAGTCGTCTACAGCGGTCGGCTTTCCTCGAACAGGACTCTGGTGACGTCGGCTGGACTGTGCCGTGCGGGCTGAGTTAGTGATGACTTCGGCGGCCGTTGTCACCGTGGGGCTCATCGGTTTACGGATATCAGATGTGACTGCTTGCACACCGTCGACGATGGGGTCTTGCTCTGTGTCTGTGATCACGCCTGCACGCCGCTGGACCATGGCAGCGCGGTCTGCTGAGACACGCGAGCGTAGTGCCTGCACGGCCGGTCGATTCAGGGACGACCATGCCATCAGTTCCTCAAGCTGATCTTTCATCTGCTCTTCCCGATCGCTGTGTGTCATTCGGCCGCCCTCCCTTCGCTCTCAGATGTGCAACCCATGGTCGCTTGTGCTTCAACTTCGCCCATCGTCCCTCGATCGTCTTGGACGCGAGCCCTCCGAGCATCTCGCCGATCTCCCCATACGTGTAGCCCACTGCCACCCACCACAGCAGGCACCGCTCGTCTTCGGTCAGGTCGGCGAGTTCTCGTCGGACGTATTCCTGGTCGTACATACGACCGGCGAAATCGATCTCGAACCGACTCTCCGGAAAATGCGAGCCACCTCCGGAGCGTTGGGCGGGAAGTTCCTCCCCTGCTAGTCCTGTCGGTGTGGATAGGCCGTCGAGATCCCCACGGCGCTGAAGTTTGCGGAACTCGTTGACGAACTCTTGTACGCACCGGTTGACGAAGTAGACCCGCAGCGCGGCGCCGCCGTCCGCGCGCCATCCTTTCCCTTCCATCGCGGCGGCGCGGAACTTTCTCAGCGCAGCGATCACGGCTTCGTTCACGAGATCGTCGGCCACATCACCGGTGACACGTGCCCGCTGAGCATCGGTCGCCCGTAGCGGCATGCCCTTCTCCCTCGCAATGGCGTAGACGTTGCGGGATCCCACCCACCCGTCCATCACGGCGATGCCGTACCCGACGATCCCCTCGACGATGAAGTCCCACGCCGGTCCCACGAAGCCCGCTTTACGTGCGATGTCGAATAAAGCGCCATCGGCGTCCGAAGCACCATCGTCCGAGGCGCTATCGGGGCCGCCCGCCGTAGACCGGTCCACCCCGGTCGGAAGTTCTTCCGCGAGACGCCGATAACGCGGATCGAGCGCGGCGTCTCCTCGCCGCAACTTGTCGGTGAGTGAAAGATCCTGCTCGTCGGGGACGACCGGGACCTCGAACGACGGCCGGCGCGGGTCGTCCCCGCCATCGTCGCCGTCGTCGCCGAACGTCATTCCACCTCCTCGGATCCCCTTCGAGTCGTTATAGGCACCTCACACCGATAACCCCTGAGCTCAGGCGGCGGCGGTCCGCCGTGACGGGGAACTGTGTGCAATTGAACGCCGATGACACCGTTCGTGAAGGCGCAAGCGACAGACATGGGGATGCCGCGGCATCCCATGGCGCTAACGTTGTTGGCGGATTGGCGCTGGCCCTGATGGGTGCCGGATGGGTGATCGCCCGGGCGAGTGGGTTGCTGTCATGTTGGCGGGCATGCTCGCGTGATGTCACTGCTTACTCAATCCGGCGAGACGCGCCAGATGACGCCCGTTGACGTTGGCCTCGAACACGCAGTCTGCGCGCTGCCGATGGGGCCGGCGGCGAGTGCCCACGTTCATGGCTACGGAGCATGTTGCAGGGCCGTACACGATGCAGTGCATGTACCCAACTGCCCCCGGTGCTTACTGCACGGCACGGCCTCGGCCTCGGCGGCACGGGCAGCCGTCAGGGCCGAGCCTCCTGCAATCATTAGGGCTACAACAACTCCGACGATCGAAGTCCACATGTGCTTGGTCCACTTCGGAAATTGGCTGGCATTGATGGTCTCGCTGACTGGCCGGTCAGATATTTTATCCAGCACGCCGCCAGAAAGCAGGGCACACCGAACCGAATTTCCACATCGCTGCACTACGCCCACCAACACCACGGCTGCGGGGCGCGGCGTGGACGTCGGGCTTGGAGCGCGGCGATAGTCTCCGGAGATGCCGTCACTGAATCCCAACCTCGTCGGAAGGGTGTTCCCGCCGACGACGTACCTCGTTGGCCGCGAGAAGATACGCGAGTTCGCCCGCGCGGTCCGTTCGACGAACCCGCTTCACCACGACGTCGAGGCATCTCGGCCCGCCGGCTTCGCCGACGTCGTCGCACCCACGACTTTCACCACCGTCGTGCAGTGGCCATCAATTATTCAGGTCGTCGAGACGCCCGACACCGGGCTCGACCTCCACCGCGTCGTTCACGGGGCCGAGAAGATCGAGTACCGCCGCACGATCGTCGCCGGTGACGACCTGAGCACCACGTTCACGATCACCGACGTCGCGGAGCGTGCCGGCAACGCGATTCTGTCCAACCGCGCTGCTCGAAATGGTGACGTAGTCAGCCAATTGGTCCCCGACCTCTGATGCGCCATGAATCAGAACCACGTCTCGGCTCATTCGTTCTCCTTGTCTGGGGACACGGCAGGTGAAGGATATCTCGATTCGGACTGACGAGAGCTCACCAGGATCGAAGGTCGCCAGACTGACGCCGACCCAGGTCGGTGGCGTAGAGCCGGAGTCTCGATCGGCGCGGTATCTCTGGGTGCGGTACGTCGGCGCGGTGTGACCTTCCGCTGGCGAGATGCACCGTCGGGCTCGACCACGACAGTCACCATCGGCCGACCAGCGCGATCAGCCGACTCGCCCCGTCGAGCACCTACGTGTTCCCGACCTGGCCGGGTCTAACAGCGGTCTGCTGCACGAGCGGGCCACCCAGAACACTTACAGGCGATTCATTGCTACGGAACCGGGATCGGTTCGAGCGGGTTGCCCGGGGTGATCGAGGAACAGTTCTGCGGTGCTGGCAGGTCGGCGAAGCGCTGCTGGATCCAGGCGATCGAATGCGTCAGCCAGGGCACCAAACTCGCGATGTGGCCGAGCAGATCGTACTGCTCGTAGTGGACCTTGGTGCCCTTCGCGCAGTAGTTGCGGGCCAGCGTGCGCACATCGCCGGCAATCATCACCCCGTCGCCGGCTCCGATGCCCGCCTTGTCGCCCGGCGTGCCCTCAGCCACACCGAAGGCGCCCTGGCCGATGAACAACGGGATGCTCGGCGTACCACCCGTGCCCATGATCAGCTTGTTGGCCGCCTCGACGTAGAGCGGAAGGCTCTCGGGAGTCGGGTACGCAGGGATGATCAGCTTCTGCCAGGTCAGACCCTTGTAGCGGCCCAGGACGTCGACGATCGAGGCGCTCTGCATCTCGTTGAAGACCGCCACACCGGTCGCAGTGAGGTAGGGCGTGAAATCGATCTCGAACGCGCGCGCGATACCGACGAGCGCCATCGGCAACACGCCACCCCAAAACCAGGTTCCCTCGACGTAGTGCAAGTTGTGCGCCGGATCGACCAACACTCCGCCCATCGCCGCGCCGATCATGCGCGCGTTGACCTCGGGTGCATACGTCGCGGCGAGTTCGGCGGCCCACTCGGTGGCGATCGCACCGCCGGAGTAGCCGAGCATCGCAATCCGTGCGCCGTCGGGGAGCCCCACGGTCGAGGACGGTGAAAAGGCGGCGCGGATCGAGTCGAGGGTGTTCATGCCGTACTCGGGCCCTGCGGCGAAGTCGGCCCGCTGGCCCTCGGTGTCGGGGACGATCACCGTGTACCCCTCGGCGAGGAACGGACCGAAAACCGTCAACTCCACGTTGGGAACGAGTCCACCCAGGGTGACGCCACCCGAGATCGCATACGACGGCTCGTCTTCGTGGTTCAGCGAGTCGTAGGCGGACTGGTAGGAGATCACCTTTGGGTTCGCACCCTGGTCGGGTGGCTGAATGACCGAGGTGACGTTGACGGTGGGATTGCCGGTCTGGCTGGTCGACCGGTACAGCAGCTGGGTGGCCTTGAGCCATGTCGGGACACCGAATGCGCGGTAGGGAAAGCTGCGAGTCTTGAACACCGTTCCCGGCCCGATCCCCGCCAGGCTACCGCTGTACCGGTAGAAGGGATCGTCTTTCGGCCGCGGCACGGCTATGCCCGGCTCGCGACCGGGGTCGTGATGCCAATCTGTTGGTCGCAGTGATTCAGTCATCGCTCCCCTTTAGTCGGCCGCCTGGGGTGGCGCTGGCGTCGCTGAGCCGGGATCGTGATCCACACCCGACGGCAGAATTCGTCGCACCCTCCAGGCTGGGAATCAGGCGTTTTCCGCGTCGATTAGTTTCTGGCCGACTTCGCCTACGGCCTGTTGCGCCTCCGCTGAGTCGACATCGTTGAACAGCGCCATCACCTGCTCGGGGCTGGGATGCACATACAACTCGACCTGGATGTTGTCAGGGTCGCGAAAGACGACAAGAGGGCCGAGTGGAGTCTCTTTGATGCCTGAATGCGCGACACCCATCTCGTCCAGATGGGTTAGCCAGCGCAGCATTTCGTCGCGATCGGCAACCTCGAATGAGATGTGGTCAAGCCCGATGCATCGCTCGTCGAATACGCTGGTCAGCGGTTCGTCATGTGTCTTGACCGAAACAACCACACCGGTTGGGTGAACCAAATCCCGGTTCTGATAGGTCTCGCCGCCTCCACGATGAACAGGTGTGAATCCCATAATGTCGTGCCACCAGGCGGCTGCTCGATCAAGATCTGTCACCGTCAACTCAACATGCGAGATACCCTTCAACGCTGGCATGAGGGTGTGTCCTTGCTCCTCGAAGCGCACTCATTGTCGTGTGCATTGCGCCATGTCGACCGGATGGTTACGACTACGGGTCGACAGGCCGGTGGTAGGGGCCAGCACGTTCTCAGGCCAAGATTACGCGGCACCATCGGCACCGGTGTGTGAATGGATACCGCGGTCGTGGGAGTTATGGAAGCAATTCGAATTCTTGCCAGCCAGCGAACCGAGTTTCGAGACTCCACTATCCTGCGGTTGCCGCCGCCTTGGACGATGTCCTGGGCGCCTGCACGGGCAACGGGGAGCGTTGATCGGCCGCCCGCGTTTCGATCATGCACCCCGACGATGTGCCGGTAAAAACACGATCCGGCCCGACGAGGGGCATGTCTATGACTACGAGTGGGAAACCGGCCCGAATCCGTATGGCTTCACGAGTTCGGTGCGGGTGGCCGGCGATCCGAATGCGGTGATTCCACCGCAATCGGTGGACGATCATCGAAGCGCGATCCGCAACTTTCTCGACCTGATCAACCCGGAGATCGGCTACATCGGCGACTGAGTCGAGCCTCGGGGGATCAGCAGGCCTCGGACGTCGTCAAACACTGGTGCCATGAAAGCCGGCCGACACGAGTGGGAGATCTCGGACGTCGTCGAGGACGTCTCGCCGGCCGACTGGATTCTGGCGGCGATCCGGTCGTTCGGGGCGGGTATCGGAGCTTTGGTGCCGCCGGTGTTCGCGGCACACAGCAGGCTGCTCCACCCCGCGTACGGCGTGCGCGAACGAACAGGGCTGCAGGTCACAATCACTCGTCCGGTGGAGGACGGTCGCCGAACATACGCGCGCGGTCATCCACCCCAACCGTGGAGTGGGGTTCGGTCCTCGAAGCCGGCATCCGCAACGGCCGTGGCGACGGAAGTGGAGTCGTGTGGGCGACTTCGCCCGACACCGGCCAGCTCGACCCGCACGATTTGCCGGTCGCTGCCGACATCCTCGCCATGCAGACCTCATGTCCGGACGACTGCTGGTTCAGGTTCTGGGAAGGGCTGGGATTCAACGACATAGACGTCGACGGTCCTCGGATGGCCTTGCCCGAGCGCCATCACGTTCTCTTCCACGGAGCCGTGGCCGACGCGGTCACCCGATTCCAAGGCTTCGCGCCGAGCATCTGGTGGCCCGCCGACCGGGCATGGTTCGTCGCCACGGATGTCGACCTCATGTCGACCTATGTCGGCTCCACCACCGAATGCGCGAGCCTGCTCCGCGATTCGGGAGAACTCGAGGCAATCGAAACCAGCGCGGACCGCACCACGTGGTGGGACAGCGACACCATCAACCCCCTTCCGCCGGAGCCGATCTGACGGTCAGAACCGTCCGGCGTCAGTCATAAGCGGCACGGCCACAAAGTCGCTCTCACGGTGGCAAATTGGATCCCGGGTGGATCAGAACGCCTCGACGAATCGGTACCAGTCGCCGGCGACATGCTCATATCCGATGTCCCCGTCGTGGCGAGGTTCGCCGGGTACGGGGCGGCGCCCGGTATGTGCGTGACGCCAAGGAATCGATCAGCCCGCCGCGGGTGTGTCGGATTCGGTGCGTGTTCTGGGATCTCGATGCATGGGGACGTGGGTGGTGGCGCAACTAGAATGCGCGAGTGTCCGTGTTGCGAGCAGTCTGGTGGGCGTTGGCCGCGGTCGCGGTGGCTCTGACCGTGTGGGACGGTAGTTCACCCATATCGGATGTGGATATGTCGTGCCGCAAGACCGGCGTGTTGGACCTCGACGGCGCTCCGGCTTCGGCACAGTGCGACGACTCGATAGTGCACGTGGTGGGCGTGTGGCCGCTGGTCTGGCTCGGGCTACTCGTGGCGATCCCACCGGTGGTCGCGGCGCTCGCAATGCGGCGATGGGTGTCCTGGCTGGCCGTCGCTGCGCTGGCAGGGTTGGCGTTCGTTGGAATGGGGAACTGGTCGACATTCTGGGGCTTGCTACTGAAGGCGGTCCCGCTGACAGCCATCGCAGTGATCGTCGCCATCGTCCAGCAGACGCGGCACCCGGCAGGAACGGGTAGTCGGATGGGTTGAGTTGCTGCTATAGGGCGCGGCTGCTCGTCGCACGACAGTGACCTCGCGGACCTCCTGGAGGGGATGCTCGCCATCGTTGCGGGCGCGGCGATCGTGCGGGTGATCGTGTTGCACATCCGGCTACGGCGCGTGTTCGCCGTCGACCGCCGCTCCCCGCCGGGCGGTCATCGGCTTTCGGTGGGTGCCGGCGATACCGGCCGCGGTGACGGAGTACGCGCGGTCGGGTGTCACCAGCGCTCGGCGATGGCGCCCCGGCACCCCGGGGGCGAGGCGGCCAGCCGCATGCGAGGTGTTCCATCCGAGGGCGCAGGTCAGTTCACGTGGCGCACCGACTCATTGAAGGCGAGTATCGCGTATCGAGCAGCGTTGAGTGGTGCGGGCCTGCTGCCCGGCCGCGGGCACGTGGTCGGTGCCGGTGGACCGGATGGCGCGGGCGGGACAGCCCCGGCCCGGGGCGGTCACCGGGGGAGCACGAATCTCGGTGTCGGAACCCGGACGTTCTGGTAGACGAAGTAAGGGGAGCTCGCGCTGACGCACGCGATGTGGACGTCCTGACCGGCGAACCACAGGGTCCAGATCGGCTGCGCGCCGCCGACGATGACTTCGTCACGCAGACCGCTGTACGGCGTCGGCCCGACGGTTCCGAGCAGGCAGGTCCACGTTTCGCCGGCTGGTGCCGCCAGCACGATTTGTTCGCCGCTCGGCGTAATCGATGGGGACGCGGTTGCTGTTGCATTTCCGCCGACCGCGAGGGCAGCGGCGATGAGGCTCGCGTATCCGATCGTCCTCGATCTCATGTTCGGTTCTTCTCCGTTGGGTTTCCGGACGGTTCGTATCGGTCGCGACTGGAATCGGTCGCGAACGACAGCGTGTTACGGGGTCGTCGAATCGCAGTGCGCGGAGTGGCAGGCAACATCGGGCTCGTCCGGCCACCCCGTGAAACTTGCCGGTGCTCGAAACGTGCTGGCGCACCGACTCGTTGACACCGCTTGGGTGCGCCGGCGACGTATCGGCGCGGTCGGCTGGGTCGGCGGCGTTCGGAGTCGGCACGCGCCTAAATGGCGTGCTCGCGGGCCCGCGGCGCGTTCGGACGCGCGCGGCGCGGACGAAGGGCGTCGGTTACTTCACTGCCGCGGCATCGAGGGCCGCACCGAGCGTCGTATGAATCGTGAGACGCTTGTCGAGGCCGACTAAACGCAGCGGTCGCCCGACGACAGGTCCGTCTGCGACGACGGCGAATCTAGCGAATCGGCCGATCTGTTCGTGCGTGGCGATGAGTACCGTCATGCCCGTCGAAGCGAGGAACTCCACCCCGGTTAGGTCCACCATGACCGCGGCCGGTCGGTTCTCGAGCGAATTCTGGATCGCGTCGGTGAGCAACCAGATTGTCCTGCCATGTCACGGCGATTTCGACCCCGTTCGCGGCGATCCCCGGCTCGGCACTTCCGGCCGAGTCATCTCCGCTCTGAGATTCCGCCACCGCTCACCACCTGTTCAACCAGCCCACGTGCTGCAGCGCGCGGACTGGCACGTCGGACGACGACCTGCTCATACTCCGGTTCCTTTGAAGAGGGACAACGATGAGACAAGGACCCGCCGGGTTCGCCCCGGGCCAGACTCGTTCCGCCTCCACACCGATCACGACGGTGTGGAGGCAAGCGAACGGTCGCCTCACTTTTCGATATCGAAGAACGAATCGCCGTCCTCGGGTGTGCCATCGATCTGTCCGTCTGTGCGGCCGTGCACAGTCGGGTCCAGCCGATCGATTGCGTCGTTGGACTGCAACTGGATCGACTCATCGTCGGTGTCCATGTCGGGGTCGATGGCGTCGGCGTCAGTGGGGTCGATGTCGTCGGGTCCGACGTCGGGGACCTCGGCGGCCAGTCGCTCGTCGAGGGTTTCGTTCTCTTCGGCGTCGATCCACTGCTCGGGCGGATCGACAACCGTGTCGCCGTCGTCGTTGCGGACCTCGTCGGAATCGAGTTGCTCCGCTGGCGTCAGTGGGTTGTCGTCGGGGACGTCACGTGCCATGCACACCATTGTCGACGATCGCAGGCACACCCGGCGCTAATCCCGACGACGTGCACCGGCGGGGCGAACCCCACTTTCTCCTCCCGCCTGCGTTCACGGTGCGGCGCGGTCTCCCCCGAGGCAAAGTTCAGGGTGGAAATCCGGTGCTTCCCCGATGTGTAGGAATGCTCGGGCGCACAACACTGGCAGGCATGACAACCTATGAAAATGGTGGCGTGAAGCGCCTGACCCGCTCGAGTTCCGACAAAATGCTGGCCGGTGTCTGCGGTGGCCTCGCGGAGTACACCGGCTGGGACATCGCACTGATCCGCTTGGCGCTCGTCGCGGCGACCGTCTTCAGCGGCGGCGCGGCCATCATTGCCTATCTGGCCGCGATCGTGATCATGCCGGCGCAGTGAGACGCATCCTCCGCCGGCGATCGCTCCTCGGACAAGGCGGAGCATCCCCCCGCCGGTCGGTGGTTCAGGTGAGCGCGGTCGTCGCGGCGTCGAGGCGGTCGCGGGCGGCGCGGCATTCGCGACCGAGGACGCACATCTGCTCAAACAGTTCGCCCTCCCTGGCTGTTTCGGCGACCTGGGTCAGGCGCGCGCCGGCGATCGAGTAGCCGCGGCGATAGGACTGGGACAGGATGGCGAGGGCGTAGTGGCTCGCGTCATGGGCGCGAGCGTCGCCGATCGCCACATCGAGTAGAGCTCGCCGGAGGTAGTCGCTGCGGGTGCCGGCGTCGCGCTGCAGTTGTCGGCGGTGCGGGTCCGCAGCTTTCTGCGAGCGAGCCAACTCTCGGCGTAGTCGCGCAGCATCACCGACGAGGCCGCTGCCGTGCCCCAGGGTGCCCATCTCGATCTCGCGCTGCCGGTCGGCCAGCCACCTTCGGCCCGGCCTTGGGAGGTGTACGTCATGGGCGCGGTGTACAGCCGCCCATCCGGCCCGAGGTAGCTCGCCTGGTACTTGCCGTTGGGCAGCTTGCGGAGCCGACCGAACTGGCGGCGAGAGCGACTGGTCATGGTGTTCCTCCGTGCGAGCTACTTGCAATAGGGCGTGCAATTCCGTGCAAGAGAATCCTGTCGGAGCACCACAGCGGACCCGTGAATAACCATGAATAACAGGGCATTTGGGCTGGCCGGGGGAGTGCGTCGAACACGACGCTAACAGATTCAAGTCCTGTCAGCCCGACAACGAATCGTTTCGCCTGGTCAGGAGCTATTTGTGAGGAGAGATCAGAGGTTGAGCGGAAGTCCGGCGGTCTGGGACGCAGCGGGACGTCGAGAGCGTTTTCCCAGTTCAGAGGCTCTTTCTTGCGAATCAATTGTGGTTAATTCGGAGGGCGCACCGGTATTCTAGCCGTAGGTCTTCCGGTGAAAAGCGTTGTGGCGCAAGTGGTCCACAACGGGTCCACAGCGGGATTTCGCGCCGCCGGCGGCAGCCGTTCGCTGGTAAACCCCGCCCGAACAACTTGATCGGGTCGGCGCGCCGCCGGTCCGCGCCGATGCCGAGAGTCCCGCGAACGCGACTTCGGGCGTCGGCCAACCCAAGGGCAGAGTTGGAGCCGCTTCTTTCGCTCGCGCGGATATGGATGGCCCCTGGCGTTCAGCTCTGGAATGGAGCGAAGCGGCTCGGGGGTGCGACTCCAAGGCGCGGCGACGGTGGCATCGAGGTCGTCGGTGCGAGGTCTGGGCGTATCGGGGGTTAGCTTCCGGGGCGACGGGTGCACCAGACGCCTTCGTCGGGTTTGGCTGATGAATCCGGGGTGATGTCCGAGCAGTCGACTGGTTGGTTCGGGGATTCGGTTTGATCGGCTAGTCGTGGGCACAGGTGTGTGATCGCGAAGTGGACGCGGTAGGTGAATATTGGTTTGTCCGTGTCGGACAGACCCGTCGCGTAGTCCCGTAGCGAGCGGGTTCCTTGTCTGCGATGGTGTTGCAGTCGGTGTGACCGGTTTCGACGAGTTGGCCTCGTGTTTCGCGGATGGGTGTGGAGGTTCTCACGCCGTCGAAGCCGGTGAGTCCGGGGAGTCCGCAGACGGCACGCGCGTAGGCGGCGTCGGCGCCGGGTTGTATGTGGGCTTCGATGCCGTCCTTCCACACCGATCGCCGGTATTCGGCGATCGCGCTCTGCCGGGCTGCGGTATTGGTGGAGGGTTCCCGTTGGAGTCGGTGCATGACTGCCTCGTCGATGGTGAGGTTCGGTAGATCGTCGTCGATGCAGGGCACATCGGCGCGGAGTGCGATGTTGCTCGGTACTTGGCTGAACAGTGCAACGGCAGGGGTCGATGCGTTGGTCGGGGCCGGGGCCGGGGCCGGGGTCGCGTCGCTGGTGGAGTCGGAGGTCGTGCTCGACCCGCCGCAACCGGTCAGAATGGCCCCAACGGCTGCCACCAGAATCGGCGCTGTACCGCGAAGCATGCCTGCGTGGAAGGGGCGGGGCAGCAACATTGTTCAGTTCTCCTCGAAGAATTGCCCGGCGAAGTTTTGGCACTCGGTCCTTACCGACCTGAAGAATCGGGGCGTCAGGGACATCTTTTTCGTCGTCTGCGACGGCGTGAAAGGGTTGCCCGATCGTCGAGGCGCCGGCGTGTGCCGCGCCCTGCAGCGCATTGGCACCGATCCCGCCGATGCCCATCACGATGACGGTGTCACCGGGGCGCACGGGTGCGGAGTTCACCGCACCCCCAACCCTTCGGTACTCCCCAGCTGAGCAGGGCTGCCTGCTCGAGTGGCACCGACTTGTCTATCTTGACCACCGAAGCCGTTGATGCCGTGGTGTATTCGCTGAATGTGGAGACTCCGCGCTGCTGGCCGACGGGTTACCGTCGAGGTGCATGCGGAAGCTAGTGGGATCCTCCGCACGGGCACCGGTCAACAGCGAAGCGCCGAGGTCGCACAGGTTCGACAGTCCGCGGGCGCAGAACTCGTATCGACCGCAGGCGGGGGACTGTCCCCTGGTTTGCGGGGTTTCGCCCAGGTCGAGTTCGGGTGCGGTGGCCTGCGAAGTCGCCACCGAGGTTCGGGCGGCCTGTGAGGGGACCGAGGCCGAGCCCGTGGTGTGGAGACACCACGGGCTCGGCACGCGCAGTTATTGATTGCGGCTGGTTTCGGCGGCTCGAAGCTGGTTCTTGAGCGCCAGAAGCACCAGCGCAGCGGCGAGCATGACCGCTCCGACTACCCAGAGTCCAGCGCGGGAGTTGCCGGTGAGGTCGAGTAGCCATCCCGTCATGTACGGCGCTGCCAGGCCGGCGGTGGCGCCCACGGTGTTGACCAGTGCAATGCCGGCCGCCGCGCCTGCTCCGGTGAGGAAGGAGGACGGCAGGTACCAGAAGACCGGGAATGCGGCGAAGATCCCGACGGCCGTGATCGAGATGACGACCATCGCCGCCATCGGTGAGTGCATATAGAGCGCCACCGGGATGCTCACCGCGGCGAGAAGCATGGGGAAAAATACATGCCAGACTCTTTCATTCTTGCGGTCGGAATGCCGCGACCAGAAGAACATGGCGATGGCGCCGGCGGTGAACGGCACGGCGACTATCAGTCCGGTCTCGAAGACGGAGAAACTGGTGTCGAAGGTCTCGGCGAAACCGGCGACGATGGTGGGGAGGAAGAAGGACAGAGCGAAGAGGCCGTATCCCAATCCGAAGTAGATGACACCCAACGCCCACACCTTGGGGTCGCGCAGGCTCTGCCGGGCCGAGCCGTGACCCTCCGGCGTTCCGGCTTGTTCGCCGGTCATGGTGGTATCGAGCCACTCCCGTTCGGGGGTGGTGAGCCACTGAGCCTGGCGGGGCCGGTCCGTCAGGTAGAACCACGCGACGATGCCGAGCAGGACGGTGGGGATTCCCTGCACGAGGAACAAGACCTGCCAGCCGGCCAGGCCGAGGAACCCGTCCGCGTATTGGACGATGGCGCCGGAGAGGGGGGCACCCAATGCCTGGGAGATGGGGAGGGCGAGCATGAAGATGCCGGTGAGGCGGACACGCATCGCGCGGGGGAACCACCACGTCAGGTACAGGATGACGCCGGGGAAGAAGCCCGCCTCGGCGATGCCGAGCGCGATTCGGGCGATGTAGAGCCACGTGGCGCTGGGCACAAAGGCCATCAGTGCGGAGACCAGTCCCCAGCTCACCATGATCCGGGCGATCCACCGGCGGGCGCCGAAGCGGTTCAGAGCGAGATTGCTGGGCACTTCGAACAAGACGTATCCGATGAAGAAGAGCCCGCTGGCGAGTCCGTACATCGTGTCGGTGAGCCCGAGGTCCTCGCTCATCGTCAGCTTCGCGAAGCCGATGTTGGTGCGGTCGAGGTAGTTCAAGAAGTACGCGAGCGCGAGGAACGGGATGAGCCGGAGCGCTACCTTGCGCATCACTCGGTCTTGCATCGTGGTGTCGTCCGGCACCGAGGGTGACTTTCGAACGTTGGAAATCATGGGGAGCAACCTCCTAATGGGTGTCCTCGCATAAGCGGTCTCGGAGCGCCGATCGGCTGCGGCCGCGTCCTGGAATTCCCCCCTCGTGCGGGAAGATGGCCGGCCCCTCACCGGGTTACAGGGCCACAGTCGCAAGACGCCACGACCTTTCAACGGGTGGCGACTACTTGTGACCCGCGAGCGAGGCCGTAGACGCGGTCACGGGTGACCAGAACGCCCGTAGAGATTCAGGCGGTTTCGGTGATCGGGCGATCGACCCAGCTCATCAGGTCGCGCAGCTTCTTGCCGGTGACCTCGATCGGGTGCTCGGCGTTCTCCTTGCGCAGATCCTCGAGTTCGGTGTTGCCGTTCTCGACGTTGGCAACGAGGCGCTTGGTGAACTCACCGGACTGGATGTCGGCCAGGATCGCCTTCATCCGCTCCTTGGTGCCGGTGTCGATGACGCGCGGTCCCGACAGGTAGCCACCGAACTCGGCGGTGTCGGAAACCGAGTAGTTCATCCGGGCGATGCCGCCCTCGTACATGAGGTCGACGATGAGCTTGAGCTCGTGCAGCACCTCGAAGTAGGCCATCTCGGGCGCGTAGCCGGCCTCGACCATGACCTCGAAACCGGTCTTGACCAGTTCCTCGGTGCCGCCGCAGAGCACGGCCTGCTCGCCGAACAGGTCGGTCTCGGTCTCTTCCTTGAAGGTGGTCTCGAGGACGCCGGCGCGGGTGCCGCCGATGGCTTTGGCGTAGGACAGCGCGAGCGCCTGGCCCTCACCCTTCGGGTCCTGGTCGATGGCGATGAGCGCGGGAACGCCCTTGCCGTCGACGAACTGACGACGCACCAGATGGCCGGGGCCCTTGGGGGCGACCATGCCGACGGTGACGAACTCCGGAGCCTTGATCAGGTCGAAGTGGATGTTGAGGCCATGGCCGAAGAACAGCGCGTCGCCGTCCTTCAGGTTCGGCTCGATCTCGTTCGTGAAGATGCTCGCCTGCGCCGTGTCCGGGGCGAGCACCATGATCACGTCGGCCCACTCGGAAACCTCCGCGGGGGTACCGACGGCCAGGCCCTGCTCCTCGGCCTTCGCCCGCGACTTCGAGCCCTCCTTCAGGCCGATACGCACATCGACGCCCGAATCGCGCAGGCTCAGCGAGTGCGCGTGACCCTGGCTGCCGTAGCCGATCACAGCGACCTTACGGCCCTGAATGATCGACAGGTCGGCATCGTCGTCGTAGAACATCTCGACCGTCAAATTTCCTTCATTGGTGAGCACGTTGCTGCTTTCTCTTCTTCATATCTGGTGGATCGGTTCGATGGTCAGGCCTCGCGCGTGGACCTTGTGGGTCTGCACGCTGCCGTTAACTGAATTGCCGTGCCGTGCTGCGGGTGTGACGTACGGCTGGTGCTGCTGATCGGCGGTTCCGCGTCAGACGCTGAGCATTCCGGCCGCCATGAATCCGCCGTCGACGGGAACGACGTGGCCGTTGATATAAGCCGCGTCGTCCGAGGCGAGGAAGCTGACGGCGGCGGCGATCTCGTCCGGTTGGCCGTACCGCTGAGCCGGCACCAGCTGGTTGTAGGCCGCGCGGGTCGCGGCGGTGTGGACCGCCTGGGCCTGCGGCGTTTCAATCGGCCCGGGAGCGACGGCATTGGCGGTGATGCCGTGGGGCGCCAGCTCGATCGCCATCTGGCGGGTCAGTCCGATGAGGCCTGCTTTGGTGGTTCCGTAGGCGGTGCGACCCGCGCCGGCACGCATACCGCTGATCGAGGCGATGTTGATGATGCGTCCCCATCGCTGTTCGAGCATCAGTCGCGCAGCATGCTGACCGCAGCGGAACGCGCCGGTGAGATTGACGTTCAGGCTCGCCTGCCAGTAGTCGTCCGGGCAATCGACGAACGAGTGGATCTTGGCGAACCCGGCGTTGTTGACCAGAATGTCGCAGCGCCCGTACGTTTCGGAGACCCACTTGAACGCCGCCTCGATCGAGGCCCGGTCACCGACGTCCATCGCCAGAGCGTCCGCACTCATTCCGCGGTCCTTCATATCGGCTGCGAGAGCGCTGGCACTCTCCTGATTCAGGTCGGTGAGAACCACATGTCGACCTGCCTGACCGAGCCGCTCTGCGATGGCGGCACCGATCCCGGCACCCGCACCGGTGACCAGTGCGACGCGGTTGTCCTTCATCTCGGTCTCCTCGGATTGTGATGTGGGGGAGTGTCGGTGGGCCCTGCCGTGTCGGGTCCCCGGTGAGGTCAACGGCCGGTTGTGACCGGAGCGGGTTCCAGGTCGGCATCGGTGTGCTGCCCGGACAGTTCTGCATCACCGCTGGCCCCCGTGCCACGGGAGTCGAGAATCTTCACGATCAGGGCGGCGATGATGACCCCGACCCCGATGATCCAGAATCCCGATGCGGTGTTGCCGGCGGTGGCGACGAGGCCGATGAGAAGCGGGCCGACCAGTCCGCCGAAGTTGCCACACAGGTTGACGAAACCAACCGAGGCCCCGGCCTGGTTGCGGGGAACGATCTGCATCACCCAGGTCCACCAGAGTGCGAGGGCTGCGTAGATGGAGCCGGCGGCGACGACGAGCATCGCGAAACTGAAGACCGCTCCGAACTGCACGAAATGTTGGACGATCATCGCTGTGCCGCTGATCGCGATGGGCAGTGCGATGAACGAACCGAGTGAGCGGCCACTGGCGACGGCACGCTTGGTGACCAGATAGAGAGCGGCGGTGCCGACGAGGAACGGGATGGCCGTCAAGAGTCCGACGAGGAACGATCCTCGTCCGGTGAGATCGCCGATGACGGTTGGCAGCCACAGGGTCAGTGCGTAGATGCCCATGACCCAGAAGAAGTAGATCAACGCCAGCAACCACACCACCGGCCGCATGAACACCTGCAGCAGGGTCGATTCGTCGGTGGTCTCCACGGTGCGGGTGGCGATGATGTAGTCGCGTTCCTCCGCGCTCAGCCGCGGGTGGTTTTCCGGCTTCTCCGTGGCCGAGAAGTGCAGCCAGATCGCGACGAGGATGGCGGGAACGGCTTGGATGATGAACATCGCGCGCCAGCTGGTGACCTCGATCAGCCACCCGGACAGCGGTGCCATCACCGCCGAGGACAGCGGCACGGTGTACATCGTCAAGGCGACGGCGATGCCGCGTTCACGGGAGGGGAACCAGCTGATGAACATGACGGCGAAGGCCGGGAAGATGGCGCCCTCGGCGAGCCCGAGGACCATGCGCGCTGCCATCAGGACCGGCAGGTTGTGGACGACACCGGTCACTGCTGCGGACAGTCCGATGATCACCATGCACGCCACGATGATGTTCTTGGCGTGCCCCTTGCCGGCCCAGGCGCCGGCGGGCAATCCGCTGAGCACATAGCCCCAGAAGAAGGCCGAGAACACCAGGCCCATCGCCGCCGCGCTCAACTGCAGTTCACTGGCCATGTGGGGGGAGGCGACACTGATGTTGGTGCGGTCCATGAAGCAGATGAAGTAGGTCACGAACAGCGGGATACCGATTCGTGCCCACCGAACCTGTCGGATGTCGATTCGGGGTGGGCGTTCGGCCGCGGACGTCGGAGTCATTGCGGGTCCTGTCTTTCGTCCTGATCGAGTGGCCGGAGGAAGGGCTTGCTAGCGGGTTCTGCACCGCCCTCCTTACCGAGGAGGCCAATGAGCGTGATCTGAGTCACGATCTGGTGCGACTGTGTTCCCCGCAAGGCTGCGACGTCAAGCGAGCACCCGAAACCGCAGGAAATCGGTCCACATTATGAAATTGTTGACCGAGATCCAGGTCACCTTTTACAGTCGATTGCAAGCCGGGATGCCGAACTGCATTCCAAACCCGCGAAACGCCCGTCCGGGAGGATTCCATAATGCGGAACGATTCCACCGAATCGGTGTCGGCCCGCGCCGGCCGGGACGCGCTTCCGGGTTCGCAGAGTGTGCGCCGCGCCCTCGATCTGCTGTCGATGGTGGCGGGCTGGGATCGTGTGGGCGGGCTATCCCTGGCGGAGTTGGCCTCGGAGAGTGGGCTCAGTAAGCCGACGGTGCATCGATTGCTGTCGGAGCTGGTGAGCACCGGCTATCTCGAGCAGGCCGAGGACCGTCGGTACCTGCTCGGTCCGGAGGCGTACACCGTCGGAAATGCCGCCGAACGGCGGCACGGACTGCAGCAGCAGGCCCTGGCCTCGGTGGTGCGGCTCGCGCAGGTGTCCGAGGACGCGGCCTTCATCTCGGTGCGCCGCGGCACTCACTCGGTGTGCGTCCACCGGGAGGAGGGAACGTGGCCGATCCGCAGTCACGTTCTGCAGGCCGGCGACCGGTACCCGCTCGGCGTCGGCGCGCACGGCATGGCCTTGCTCGCTGCCCTGCCTCCGCAGGTCGCCTCCAGTGTGATGGCGGCCAATGCACCCGAACTGGCCCAGCGGTATCCCGACCTGACGCCCGACCGGTTGCTCGAGCAAGCCGAGCGCACCCGCCGGCGCGGGGGCATCGCGGTCAACGAGGGCATGGTCGTACCCGAATCGTGGGCGATCGGGATCGCCGTTCTCGACTCCCATGGCGAACCCGCGCTCGCGCTGAGCATCGCGGCCATCAGCTCCCGGATGGGACCGGACCGACAAGCGCGTCTGGCGATCCTGCTCAAGGAGGAAGCCGCCCGGCTCGCCCCAACCCTGCGCACCGAATCATCAGCCCTGTAACCACAACCACCGCGGCCACCTGCCCCTGTCGCCGCGACACCGATATCGGAGAAAACATGACTTCTCGCACTTCCATCACCGGGTGGGGACACTCGAAATTCGGCAGACTGAACGAACCTGACATCACCGCCCTGATCGGTTCCGTCGTTCCCGAAGCCCTCACCCACGCTCAGTTGGAGCCCAGTGAAGTCGACGGCATCTTCGTCGGCGTCTACAACAACGGCTTCTCCGACCAGGACTTTCAGGCGTCCCTGGTGTCGCTGTCGATGCCCGAGTTCCAGCACACTCCCGCGATGCGCGTCGAGAATGCCTGTGGCACAGGAAGTGCCGCAGTTTACGCCGCATGCGACTTCATCGACTCCGGCCGCGGCGACGTCGCGTTGGTCATCGGTGCCGAGAAGATGACCGCAGTCGATACCCCTCGCGCCGGGGAGATCCTGCTCTCCGGCTGCTACCGGCCCGAAGAATCGAACGTCACAGGCGGATTCGCCGGTGTCTTCGCCGGAATCGCCCGCGCCTACGCCGAACGCTACGGAGATCCGAGCGCGGCAATGGCCGCCATCGCCGCCAAGAATCACCACAATGGCATGAGCAACCCGTACGCCCAGCTGCACAAGGACCTCAGCTTCGACTTCTGCAACACCGTCTCCGACAAGAACCCCTATGTGGCGGAGCCGTTGCGGCGCACGGACTGCTCCCTGCTCTCCGACGGCGCAGTGGCGCTGGTGATCACCAGCGCCGACCGCGCCCAGGCCGCACCGCGCCGGGTGGCCTTCCGCGCCCGCGCCCACGCCAACGACTTCCTCCCGCTCTCGCGCCGCGACCCGATCGAGTTCGCCGGCGCCCGCCTGGCCTGGAATCGGGCACTCGAGCACGCGGCGACCTCGACCGTCGACCTCGATTTCATCGAAACCCACGACTGCTTCACCATCGCCGAACTGATCCAGTACGAAGTGTTCGGGCTGGCAGAACGCGGCCGCGGCCACGAGGTGGTCGACGAGGGACTCGCCCTGCCCGACGGCAAGCTCCCCATCAACCGCTCCGGCGGCCTGAAAGCCAAGGGCCATCCGATCGGGGCCACCGGGGTGTCGATGCACGCGATCGCGGCCATGCAGCTCACCGCCGAAGCCGGCACCTTCCAACTCCCCACCGCAGACCTCGGAGGCGTATTCAACATGGGTGGTACCGCCGTCACCAACTACGCCTCCATCCTGGAAAGGTGGTGACCAGCGTGTCCGCCCTCGAGACCAGCACCGCACCGCAGCGCACCACCAACCTGGCCACCCTGCTCACCCAGGCCGCCGCCCGGCTCTCGGACCGGCCCGCCGTCATCCGCGGGGACGACACCTGGACGTGGGCCCAGCTCGACGACCGGGTCAGCGCCCTGGCCGCCGCGATGCGCGGCCATGGACTCACCGCCGGATCGGTGGTGCTGCTCCACAGCCCCAACTGCATGGACACGCTCACCGTCTTGTTCGCCACCTGGCGGCTCGGGGCGGTCATCGTCCCCACCAACTGCAAGCTGGTACCCGACGACGTGGCCCCCCTCGCCGACCTCGTCACACCGGACCTGGTGATCTGCCATGACACCTGCGCCCCCCACGCCGAAGCGCTGAACGGATACGAAACCTGGGCGATCGGCGACGACCGCGACGCCGCCCGGTTCGGCAGCGCCCACGTCGCGGAACTGATCGACAAGCACCTCCCCGACGCGGTCGGCGTCGACGCACCGGTCCATGTCGGAACTCCGGCCTGGTACTTCTTCACCTCAGGGACCAGCGGGCGACCGAAAGCCGCGGTGCTCACCCACGATCAGATGGCGTTCGTGGTCACCAACCACCTGTGCGATCTGATGCCGCAGCTCACCGACCGCGACGCCACCCTCGTGCTGGCACCGCTCTCGCACGGCGCCGGGGTGCACGCCCTGACCCACGTCGCCCGCGGAGCGGCGATCGTGCTGACCGGCAGCGACTCCCTCGACGCCGGTGAGGCCTGGCAGCTGATCGAGCGGCACGCGGTCTCGACCATGTTCACCGTCCCGACCATCCTCAACAAGCTGGTCCAGGCCGCCGACGGTCACGATCCCGCACGCAGCAGTCTGCGCTACGTCGTCTATGCGGGCGCCCCGATGTCCTCACGGGACCAGCGGATCGCCCTCGAGGTCCTCGGCAAAGTGCTGGTTCAGTACTACGGCCTGTGTGAGGTCACCGGCAACATCACCGTCCTGCCACCCGAATTGCACGGCACGACACCGGAACCGGACGGCATCGGGACTGCGGGCTACGCCCGCACCGGCATGACGATCAGCATCCAGGACGACGACGGCCGCGAACTGGCCGCCGGTGAGCGGGGCGAGATCTGCGTATGCGGGCCGGCCGTATTCGCCGGCTACCTCGACAACCCCGAGGCGAACCGAAAAGCCTTCCGCGACGGCTGGTTCCGCACCGGTGACCTCGGCTACCTCGACGCGTCCGGACTGCTGTACATCACCGGGCGGGCCTCGGACATGTTCATCTCCGGTGGCTCCAACATCGACCCCCGGGAAGTGGAAGAAAAGCTGCTCAAGCATCCCGACGTGGTCGCCGCCGGTGTCGTCGGCGCTCCCGACCCCACCTGGGGAGAGGTCGGCTACGCCCTCTGCGTGCTGCGGCCGGGCTCGACCCTGACCACCGACGAGCTACTCACCTGGTCCCGATCGAACATGGCCCGCTACAAGGTGCCCAAGCGGATCGAATTCGCACCCACCCTGCCCACCTCCGGCTACGGAAAGGTCACCACCACCCTGCTGAAGAACGAATTCTTCCAGTTGGGGCTGTGGCCGAGCGAGGTCGGCTCGTGACCGTCCCCGACATCTCCCTGCTCCCGGAGGTGCCGCGACTCGAGCACCCGGGCCCGCCCGCATCCCAGCGGGTGGACGCCTATCCGGCGACCCTCCACCACATCGACACCGAACTCCCCGCAGGTCAGGCGCTGCTCCCCGCCCTGCACGACGCGGTATTCGCACGCGGATTCACCAGTGCCTTCGGGGAATTGCGCGGAGGGACATTCCAAGCCTTCGACTACTACATCCCCTCGATCTGCCACGCCGGTACCAGCGTGGCGACCTTCAGCGAACCCCGGCGGGGCCAGGGCCCCGCGACCTTCGTCCGCGGCGGGGTGACCATCGGAAAGCGTGACGGCGAGATCTTCGCGCACTGCCATGCCCAATTCGTCGGCGCCGACGGGGTCATGCGTGCCGGGCACCTGATACCGGACTCGGTGCTCCTCGGCGCCGGTGTCCTGGCCGATCTCTACGCCACCGACGACGTCGTCATGACGGTGACCCCGGACCCGGAGATCAACTTCCCGGTGTTCCAACCAGAACCGGCGCAGAACCACACCACGACACACGCGGGCGGGCTGCGTTCGGTGGTGGCCCGGATCCACCCCAACGTCGACATCGTCGCCGCCGTCGAGGACCTCGCCGAGACCCACGGGTTCGACAACGCGGTCGTGCGCGGCAAGATCGGGTCCTTCATCGGCGCCACCCTCACCCAGGGCACACAGGTCATCACCGCACCTGGGCCGGCCACCGAAGTGATGTACCTCGACGGGGCGATCACACGAGACAGCGACGGCCGGGCACGGGCAGAGCTGTCCTGCGCCGCCGTCGCGATCGACGGCAACGTGTACACCGGGTCGCTGGTACGCGGCCACAACCCGGTCGCCATGACCTTCGAACTCGCTCTCTCCGAACCAGTTAGGACCCCACAGTGACCGACGATCTCGGCCTCACCACCCCGGCGAAGAGCACCCCTGCCACCTCACTCGACGGGAAGATCGCCCTCGTGTTCGGTGCGGGCACCGCTCCCGACGGGTGGAGTAACGGCGGTGCCATCGCCCTGACCTATGCCCGCGCCGGCGCCACCGTCATCTGCGGGGACATCGACATCGCGGCAGCGACCCGCACCGCGGACTGCATCACCGCGGACGGCGGCGACGCCACCGACCTCCAAGTCGACATCACGACCGAAGACTCCGTGGCTGCCGCCGTCTCCACCGTGATCGACCGGTATCACCGTGTCGACATCGTGCACAACAATGTCGGCGTGACACAGATGGGAAGCCCCGTCGACCTCACCACCGAGCAATGGCGACGCGCCCTCGACATCAACCTCACCGGAGTCTTCCACTCCCTCAAATACGTGCTGCCGCATATGCGCGCGGCCAAATCCGGGTCGATCATCAACACCTCGTCCCTGGCCGCGATACGGCACACCGGACTGCCCTACAGCTCCTACTACGCCACCAAGGCCGCGGTCAACCACCTGACCGCCACCTCCGCGGTCGACGAAGCGCCCCACGGCATCCGCATCAACGCCATCATGCCCGGCGTCATCGACAGTCCACTGATTTACCGCCAGATCGCCGGCCAGTACGCCAGCGTCGAGGACATGGTCGCCGCGCGCAATGCGGTCGCTCCCATCGGCCGGATGGGCACCGTCTGGGAGATCGCCAACGCCGCCCGCTTCCTCGCCAGCGACGACGCCAGCTACATCACCGGAGTCTGCCTGGCAGTGGACGGCGGGCTCGGATCGCGGTGCATGGCATGACCGGCACCCTGCAGTCCACCGCACCGTCCCCTGCTGTGCTCGCTGCCCTACCGGCGGCCTGCACCACCACCGACCCCGCCGTCCTCGACGCCTACTCCCGCGATCAGGCGAGCTGGGCACCCCACGGCACCCCCGTGGCGTTGGTTCGACCCACCACCGCGGACGAGGTACAGCAGACCGTCCGCGCCTGCTACGACCGCCACGTTCCCGTCGTCGCCCGCGGCGCCGGCACCGGCCTGGCCGGTGCTGCGAACGCCGTCGACGGTGCCGTCGTCATCTCCTTCGAGAAGATGAACCGCATCAAGAAGATCGACACCCTCGAACGCTATGCCGTCGTCGAACCGGGCGTCGTCAACGACGACCTGCGCGCCGCCTGCGCCGCCGAAGGGCTCTGGTACCCGCCCGATCCCGCCAGTTCCCCGTGGTCCACCCTCGGCGGCAACGTCGCCACCAACGCCGGCGGCCTGTGCTGCGTCAAATACGGCGTCACCCGTGACTACGTGCTCGCCCTCGACATCGTCACCGGAACCGGGGAGCGGACCCAGGTCGGCCGCAGGACGGCCAAGGGCGTCGCCGGATACGACCTCGTCGGATTGCTCACCGGATCCGAGGGCACCCTCGCCCTGGCCACCGAGATCACCGTGCGTCTGCGCCCCCTCCAGACGCCGCCAACCACCATCATCGGTTCCTTCGACTCCACCGTCGATGCCGGCAACGCGGTCCGCGCCGTTGCCCGCGCCGGACTCACCCCCGCCGCCCTCGAACTCATGGACCGCCACTGCCTCGAGGCCATCGACCGATGGAAGCGGATGGACCTGTCCACCGACGCCAACGTCCTGCTCCTCGCCCGCACCGACACCCCGGGGGACAGCGGCATCGAGGAAGCCGGCGCCATCGTGCAATGCTTCACCGACTCCGGCGCGACCTGGGCGACGCGATCGAGCGATCCCGACGAAGCCGAGGCGCTGTTCGCCGCCCGCAAACTGGCCTACCCCGCGGTCGAACGCCTCGGAAACGTCCTCACCGAAGACGTGTGCGTCCCCAAAGACCAACTGCCGGCCATGCTCGCCGCAGTAGCGGAGATCGCCCACCGCAACGACACCTACGTCGCGACGATCGCCCACGCCGGCGACGGCAACCTCCACCCCCTCATCGTCACCACCCCCGGCGATGCCGACCAGGAAACCCGTGCGCGGCGCGCGTTCGAGGAAATCATGGACGTCGCACTCGACCTCGGCGGCACCATCACCGGCGAGCACGGCATCGGCACCCTCAAAATAGCCGGACTCGCACGGGAACTGCCGCCCGCCGTCCAGCAGATGCAGACCGCCATCAAGAACGCCCTCGATCCGCGCGGCATCCTCAATCCTGGAAAGGTGTTGCCGTGACAGCCTTCGTCAGCATCAACGGGCACGAGCCGACCATCGCGGCGACCGCATGGGTGGCACCAAACGCCACCCTCATCGGTGATACACACATCGGCGACGAATCCGGTGTCTGGTACAACGCAGTGGTCCGCGCCGACGCGGACCGCATCACCATCGGGGCGCGGACCAACATCCAGGACGGGTGCGTCCTCCACACTGATCCGGGAAGTCCGTTGAGCATCGGCTCCGGGGTGTCGGTCGGACACAACGCGGTACTGCACGGCTGCACGATCGACGACGACGTTCTGATCGGCATGGGTGCGATCGTCATGAACAACGCCAGAATCGGTAGCGGAACCATCATCGCCGCCGGTGCCCTGGTATCCGAAGGTGTTGTCATCGAACCGAACTCTCTGGTGGCAGGCATTCCCGGCAAGGTTCGGCGCAGCTGCACCGAAGACGAGCTCGACCAGGTGCGCCGTAATGCCGACAACTACGTCAAGAGGTTGACCCACTACCGCTGAACCGGTGCACGTACGGCCCCGGTGTCCGCGGGCGGCGGGGCGGTACGCGCCACCTCGGTCGTTGCCGTCGTCGAACCGATCCGGGGAAGGGGAGCGCTGACCAGTACGAACCCGGTAGATCCGTCCGTGACATTCCTGCCCAGGCCAGAGTCACCGGGCACGGCAACGGGTCCAGCGGCTCGGCCTGCTCGTCGGGGGAATAGTGATCCATGAACGGGCAGTCGATGGCATCGTCCATCACCTCCAACATCCGCGCGGTGCTAAGGCGGTCACCGTGACACGCGCCGTCACGGAAACCGAGGCGGCGGACCACTGCGAACCTGAGACTGAGTGGCGCTATCGGACGGGCGGCGCGGGTGAGCGCGCGGAGCCTGCGTATCTTTCCCAGGACTTGTTTATGAGAATCGCTGTCCCACCAGAAGCCCGCCGGGGAGAAGGCGCAGACGCTCGCGGCGCGCCCACGCGGTGCCAACTCGATGGCCACCTATCCGCCCAGAGAGATCCCGGCGAGATGCGGTCGCGCCAGACCATGCTCGTCCAGATAGTGTTCGGCCGCGTCCACCACGTCGCTCACCCCCGCCGGACGGCGCTGGATGGCAGGCCCGCCGCGATGCCCGAGCAGAGTCGGCGCGTCAACATCGTGACGCTCGGACACCAGCGGAACAACGTCGTGCCAGATGCGGCCAGAGGCGGTTGCCGAATGCAGCAGGACCAGGGGCGACTTCTCTGAACTCACGGCAAAAGTGTGACACCAGCCGTGCGTAGTCCTTACGCGCTCGCGATGGTGGTGATGATCTTGGCCGCCTCGGCGGGCATGCCTGCGGCGGGCACACCATCGGGCCGCCGGGATTACCGGTCTGAATCGCCCACTCGTTGCCCGCTGTCGCGCCCACCCCGGAGGTCGGGGCCCAGCTGCAGCCCTGACGATTCTGTCGACCGCGCGGTCCGGGCTATCCGCCGGTGCCGGGCGGGACTCCGATCGCAGGCAACACCAGGGTGCATTCGACCGGTTGCGGGTGTGCCGGGTCGAGGGCGTTGAGGACCAGTCGGGCACTTGCGGGGTCGGAGTTGATCGACAGGTGGTCTGCGTAGTCCTGCGGGCAGAAGTCCTGAATGGTGTAGTTCGTCGAGCCGGGTTCGTTGATGATCCCGGTTGTATAGGGAACGACGATCTCGTCGTAGCGGGTGACGATCTGGGTGTAGGCGACGCCGGGCACCGTGATCCCGCCCTCGTTGAGCTTTCGGGTGAACGCGGACGTGGCGAGGAATTCGAATACCGAAGGCCCGCCCGCAGAGCCGGTGTCGATCCCGGTGGAAGCAAGCTCTTGTCCGCCGAGTCCGTGCACGGCGGGAGCGAGTCCGATCATTCTCGAAACCTTTGCCGCACCGCCACCGAACTTGAGGTACCAGTAGGGCATTGTGGCGCCCTCGGAGTGTCCGACGAGTGCGACCTTCGGCGCTCCGGTCGCGTGTCGTACCCGGTCGACGAACGCATCCAGCGTGGCCGCGCTGCTTTCCATCGACGTAAGACCGCCGATCAACGAATCGGGGTTGCCGTCGGGAGAGCCGTAAGTCAAGGCGAAAACACAGTACCCATTGTTTTTCAGCAGCGGTCCATAGGTCTGCCAATTGTCGTTGCGATTAGCGAGCAAGCCGTGGAGCAGGATGACCGGTTCGGGGTGCTCCGCCGACGGCTTGCAAGACCAGTCGTTGGTTCCCGGTGGGCTGGTGCCCGGGCCCAACAGGGTCTGCACTGCACCGCGGACGGCGTCGATGAGGAACTGGTTGGGCACCGGAAGGGGTGCCGCGGGTGTGGGGTCGGCGTGAGCGGTCGCCGCAACACTCGGAAGCGCGACGGCAAACGCGGCGGTAGCGAGCACGCCCAACCGGAGCGCACGAGCCCTGAGCGAACTCTTCGCCTTGCTTTTCGGGATCCCCATGTCTGAGAGGATCGCATGGTTAGGGTGCGAGACAATAGCCGTTTGGCTAGTTTTCCTGTGCTGGCCGCGTGATTGAATTTTGCCGCAATCGGATCACCCCGCGCCGAGCCCTTTCGCCGGGGCAACGATCTCGCAGAGACTTCCGGTACCCCCGGATCATGCGAATCGATCGTCGAACGACCCGAAGGACAGGATCAGGAGGCCGCAGCATGAAGGTCGACCGACCGCCGGAATTCCACTCGGTCACGCCGCGCATGGTCGTGAGCGACGCCGCAGCAGCGGTCGAGTTCCTGCGCGCGGTCTTCGATGCTGTCGGCCAGGTGCAAGCCGGGCGTCCGACGGAAGTGCGCATCGGTGACTCTCTTGTCATGGTGACCCCGGCAGGCGAGCGCGAACTGTTCCCCGCTTTTCTCTACGTCTACGTCGACGATGCGGACCTGGTCTATAACCGAGCCCTCACCGCCGGAGCAATGAGCATGGAAGCGCCGCTCAACACCCCCTACGGCGACAGACGGGCCATGGTCCGCGACCCGTTCGGCAACGTCTTCCAGATCGCGCACCGCACAGACGAACGCTCCTGAGTCAGCCGCATACCGATCCACAGATCTTGACTATTCCTGACGACCGCTGCTTCCACCGCTACCGGCTGGTCGCTGGCGGTCATGAACGAGTGATCGCCACCCTGTCTGCTTCCTTCCGAGGCGTGGTGACAGCGCATGGCCGACCCGCGAAACACCTATGAGCAGACCCCGCGGTCGACGCTCGATGCTAGATACGCGGATACGGTTCAGCCGAAACCCCTTCCTGCGGTGTCTAATCCGCGTATATCAGTCTGACCGCGCGGTGCCAACGACACGCTCACCACAGACTCGCCGAGGAAGCAGCCAGGCGCCGTCGGGGTCGCTCCCCGGCGGCGCCTCACCATGCCACTCGACAGACTTGACCTACATATCAGGTGGTCAGGCCTGCGGGAACGCGCTGCCGAAGAGGGGTCACTCGACGGACTGCTGACCGATGCCCTGGCCGTGCTGGAGTCGACGCTCTTCGACGAGTCGCAGGCGTGGGGCCGGCGCGACCTCGGAAATCATCTGGTGGGGCACGTCGAGGCGTTGTGGTCGGTCGCGGCGGGTGCGGCGGATACCGCCATCATCGTCCGAGCGATGAAGATGTGTTCGTGGGCCGTGCGCCAACTGCTTGCCGCTGCGGACCTGACCCGAGCGATCAAACTCGGACGTTGCGCCCCGACCGACTCGGAGCAAGTGTTGGGTCCCGACCACCCGGACACGCTGGCCTCCCTTCAGGATCTCGTTGGCCTCCTTAAGGTTTCGATTCTCGCGTTCGAGTTCCCTGATCCGCTGTAGTTCCGCGGTCGTGGCGCCGGGGATCTGCTCGGCGTCGATCATGGCTTGTCGCGTCCACACGCGCAGCGACTCCACCCCGATGCCGAGCTTGGGGGCCGATGGCTTTGCACGCCGCGTACGGGGACGGGTACTCGTCGAGGTGATCGAGCACCATCCTCACCGCACGCTCACGCTGATCGGCCGGGTAAGGGTTGGGCATGAACTGCATCCTCCTCAAAGGAAGGAAGCGGTATCAAACCCGGCACGGTTCAACCTGAAGGGATCACCAGCGCCGCGACGCATCCGCCGCCCCCGGCCTACGACGGGCGCGGTGATGGCCGAGGGGCGTCAGTGGAGGGCGGGGTCGCGTGATGGCCGCCGCGCCTGCCGGCGGTGGTGAAAGGCCGGACGTGCCGCGGGGCGGGTGGGTCAGGACTCGAGTGTGTGGGTGGCGAGGGTGCGGGCGATGCCGGTGAAGAGCCGAGCGAGGTGGTTGACCAGGGCGGCTCGCTCGATTGCGAGTTGGCCGTCGGCGAACGCCCACAGGGTGTCGGACCAGCCGCCGATGAGCAGGAAGCACGCCGTATCCAGCATGTGCTGGTCCGGGGTGCCGAATTCGGCTGCGGCACGTTCAAGATAGGGGCGCGCAATGGCGACGGAACTCAGTAGCAGCGCGTTGCGGCGACGGGCGATGGTGGGCTCGGCGGGGCTGTGCAGGATCTGCAGCAGGCGTGGGTCGTCCACGAACGCTGAGACGAGGATGTCGATCGCCTGGTCCACGGTCGCGTGGGGCTGGTTCGCCACCAGTTCTGCGACGTTGTGTCCCAGGTCCTGCTCGAGTCGGTCGACCAGGGCGTCGAACAGTGTCTCGATATCGGTGAAGTTCTCGTAGAAGTAGCGGTTGTTCAGGCCGGCTTCCTGGCACACCCGGCGGACCGTGACCGCCGCGAATCCCTCGCTGTCGAGCAGGTGAAGAGCAGCGTCGAGCAGCCGTTCGCGGCGTGCGTTCTTCCGGTCCGCGAACGGCACACCGGCGTAGCGCTGCCGCGCGGCGTCCTCGGCGCTGCTCATGCGGATCGACTTCGCGGCGACCATTGCGTTCCCACCCGCCCGACGATACTTTGGCAACAGTTGTTACCAAAGAGGGAGGGGTCGATTTTGAGCATCGAGATTCCTGCGACGGCCGGCGGGGAGTCCATGCTGCCCGGAACACCACTGCGCGAGTTCGAGGCGTTGCACACCGAGCACGACTACATCCTGGACACCGAATTCGGCGAACTACCGGCCGAACTGCGCGGCACGCTGTACCGAAACGGCATGGGACGCTGGGAATCCGGTGGTTCGCCGATGGGTCACATCTTCGACGGCGACGGAATGCTGGCCATGTTCACCATCGACGGGGGCGAGGTCCGTTTCCGCAACCGCTACGTGCGCACCAATCACTACCAGCGTGGCAATCGCTCACGAGGTCCGGCGGGACGCGGCACCGGGACGATGCGCGGCAACGGGGGAATACTGGCGAACGCCCTGCGCTGGCCACTGTCGAATCAGGCCAACACCAACGTCGTCTGGCACGCGGGCAAGCTGCTCGCCTTGTGGGAGGGCGGCCGCCCGCACGCAATCGACCCGGAAACGTTGGCCACCGACGGTATTCACGACTTCAACGGTGAACTCAAGGGATTCGGCTCGTTCTCCGCGCACCCCAAGATCGACCCGCGCACCGGCGAACTGTTCAACTTCGGCACAACGTTTTTCCCCGCCCCCGGCATCGTCGCCTACCGCGTCGATCCGACCGGCAAACTGCACAAACTTGCGAGCTGGCGCACACCGACACCCCGGTTCAACCACGACGTCGGGCTCACCAGCAAGTACCTCGCTTTCGCGATCTCGCCGATGGCCATCTCACCGATCGGCATGCTCCCGGTCTTCGCCGGCGCGCGACCACTCAGCAGCGCGATCGGCTTCCGCCCGGATCTGGGCACCGAGATCGTGCTGGTCCCACGCGACGGCGGGCGCAGGATCCACGCGTTCACCGAAGCGCAGCTGCACTTCCACATCGGCAATTGCTATGACGACGGCGACGACACGGTACTCGAATTGGTCCGCTACAACACCGATTTCGACACATTGTGGAACTACTTTCACACCGGCTACCGATACCTGTCGGACAGACCGATCCTCGGTGGCCCGCTCACCCGGTTGCGGGTGACGAAGTCCGGGCGCGTGCTGCGCGAAGACCTCACCGACGGCTTTTCGGAATTGCCACAGATCGACCCCCGCGCCACCGGGCGCCGCAACCGCTACTCCTACACCGTCGACGTGGTCCACGCCGGGCAAAGCGACCTCAACAGCGCGAGCGGCTCGCTCTCGCACGCCGGGATCACGACTCTCGATCACGATCGAGGCGTCGAATCGACCTACGAGGTACCGAATTACGGATCGGTGAGTGAAGCGGCCTTCGCGCCGCGCTCGGAATCGGCTCCCGAAGGCGACGGCTGGCTACTCAGTGTCGAGTACGACCGCGACGAGCACCGCTCGCGGTTGATCGTCCTCGACGCGCAAGCGCCCGAACGGGGGCCCGTCTATGCGGGCAAGCTGCGCCATCATCTGCCGTTCGGATTACACGGAACGTTCGTCCCGCGCCACGCGGACTGAGTTCGGGAAACCGGGGAGCTCGGGTGAAACCGGGGATGATCGGGTAAACCGGTACGTTGCAGATTGTGGGTATTTAGCTTCGTTCGTACATTCGGGGTCGATCAGTTTGTCGTTAGCGTCTGGTTCCGGCGATTGTGAGGAATGGCGTACCTGCGACTCGCTGAACGGCGGTGTCGACAAGGTCTTGGCCGGCGATGACGCGGCGGGCGTCGTCGAGGTCGAGGCCTTGTCCGGCGACGTAGGTGCGGAACATCCAGAGATAGGGCAGGCGTAGGGGCGTTGGGAGACGTGCGCTGCGGGCGAACCGGCGCGCGTCGTCGAGGTGGCAGCTGCGGTCGGTCTCCGTGATGAGCAGTCGGCCGCGGTCTTTGAGGACTCTGACCATCTCGTGGACACCCTTCTCGCGGTCGGGCCAGTGCTTGATGGAGGCGATGCTGACGACCGCATCGAAGGTGTTCTCGGCGAACGGGATGTCCAGTGCCGAGGCGGTTTGGAAATGAAGTCTCTGGCGATCCTTCAGGGGAAGGGCGGTGCTGCGCTTGTTCGCCCGTGCGATCTGTTCGGCTGATAGGTCGATGCCGGTCACGCTTATCCCGGGATGCAGGCTGATCAGTCGGTGGGCGAATTGCCCTCCACCGCAACCGACTTCGAGCACCGAACCGCCGTCAGCGACGGCCGTGCAAATGTCTGCGACGACATCGGACACCGCGTCGAGCACTGCATCGGCCGCGACCGTGTCATAGAACCACGACACGGCGGGGCTGTATATCGCCGTTATGTCCGTCACCGACACAGCCCACTCCTCGAAAACGCTCACGCTCATCCACATGGTCTGTGAGCACACGCTAACCGGTCTATGCCGGCGACCTGTTGGCGACGCCACCCGAAATGGGGTGGGCCACGCGGCAGGGTGTTCCGAATCCCCGACATTGGTACTACGGTCGGTAGTAGTGCGTTGAGACAGGGGAGCCAATGGCGCAAGTGCAGTTGAGTGCGGGTCCGGTCGAGTACACCGACACCGGGGGTGAGGGTCCGGTGCTCGTGTTCGTGCACGGTCTGTTGATGAACGGCACAGCGTGGCGGAACATCCTCGATGATCTGGGTCGTGATTTCCGGTGCGTGTGCCCGACCTTGCCCCTGGGCGGGCACCGCTTGCCGATGAACCCCGACGCCGATCTTTCCCTCACCGGTATCGCGAAGCTGCTCGCAGAGTTCATCGAGCGCCTCGACCTGGCGGCGGTGACCATCGTCCAAAACGATTGGGGCGGTGCCCAGGTGCTCGTCGCCACCTCCGACACCACGCGTCTGGCCGGGCTGGTGTTGACGTCGTGCGAAGCGTTCGACGTGTATCCGCCGGTGCCGGCCCGTGTCATCGTGCTGGCCGGCCGGATTCCGGGCGGGCTTCGGCTGGCGATGGCTGTGCTCAACACCCGGTTGGGGCGGCGCGGGCCGGGCGCGTGGGGGTGGATGAGCAAGCGCCCGATCCCCGACGCGATTGTCGATGACTGGTTCCGGCCCGCCACCGAGCAACCACAGATTCGCCGGGACCTGCGTAAATATGTTCTCGGTGTTCCACCCAGTGCCGAGTTGCTCGCCATCGCGCAACGCAGCACCGGCTTCACCAAGCCCGTCACGGTGGCGTGGGCGACCGAGGACCGCATGTTCCCGGTCGCGCTCGGTCGTCGACTCGCCGCCACTTTTCCGCACTCACGATTCGTCGAGATCACCGACAGTTACACGCTGATCGCCGAGGACCAGCCGCAGCAGCTGATCACCGCGATCCGCGGGCACTTCGGGCCGGCGCAGTAGATCGCTCTGGGGCTGGGAGGCACCGGTAATGGAACAAGTTCGATCGGCAAGACCACGCGCGGGGATCGTCGGCGGGGGAATCGGCGGGCTGACGGCCGCGATCGCGCTCGGCAAGGCAGGGTGGGCCGTCACGGTGTACGAGCGTGCGCCCGAGTTCACCGAAGTGGGCGCCGCGGTCGTGTTGTTCCCCAACGCGCTCGCGGCGCTCGACGAAATCGGTGTCGGCGACCAGGTGAGGGCGGTCTCGCTTCGCTACAGTTCGGGCGCGATCAGGAATCTGCGCGGGCGGACTTTGGTGTCGCGCAGAAGTGGCGATCTGGCGGGCGGCCGCGATCTGGCAATTGTGCACCGCGCCGAGCTGATCGATGTGTTGGCTCGCGCGATTCCCTGCGAGTGTCTGCGCACCGGAACCAGGGTCACCGGGGTGGGTGTCGGCGGCGAAATCGTCACCGACGCCGGCGTCGATTGTTATGACCTCGTCGTCGCCGCGGACGGTGTGCACAGTGTTGTCCGCCAGCAGATCTGGCCCGGGGAGGGGACCGTGGAACGGACCGGGGTGTCTGCGTGGCGCTGGATCGTGGATGCACCGCCGCTAGGTTTCGTCGGACAGGTGTGGGGGATTGCAGGGGAGTTCGGCATTCTCCCGTCGGCGGGCGATCGCACCTATGCCTTCGCGGGTGCACGACGCGGGATCGGTAGCCTCGAGTATTTCGCCGATTGGCCCGAACCGGTGGCGCAACTGGTCGCGAACGCCGATCCCGCCCGGATCATCGAAGACGAGCTACTCGAGATTCGGACCCCGAAGTCGTTGACACGAGGCAAGGTTGCGTTGATCGGCGATGCCGCGCATGCCATGCGCCCACACCTGGGGCTGGGTGCGGCCCTCGCGATCGAGGATGGGGTCACACTCGCTGCCTACGCCGACGATCTGAGGGGCTACAGCAAGGCGCGACGTCGTCGAGTACACGCCGTGCAATGGATTTCGCGACGCATGTCGACCGTTGTCATGCCGGCGAATCGTCCGCTCGCTGTGGCGCGTGACGTCGCCGTGCGAATGAGTCCCGACGCCCTCGCCTTGTCGATATACGGAGTGATCAAGCGCTGGCGCCCGCAACCGATCGCCTGCCCGCCACACGAGGCTGCGAGCAGATTCAGCCCCTGACGTTCGTCGGCGTGCGTGATTGGGGACTCCTGATCGCTGGTGGGATGTGATGCGCTGGCGACCGGGGGTGGCGAGTTGGCAGCTCAGGTCGAAGGCAGTGCTCCACCAGTGGTGTGGTGGCACAGCCCCCTTTGTCGATTCCGCGTCGCTCGAGTTGTCGACAACGCTGTTGGGCCGGCAACGCCGTCTGGTAATCATCGACGGACCGGGTCACGGCCGCAGCGGGGCGTTGCCCTCGCCGTTTACCGGCACGGGTGTGCCCACACAGCCGTGCCGGTCTTCGAGCACATAGTCATTGACGGCGCCCCCGACTTGGTGGGCTGCGCGTATGCCTGAATTCACTGCGACGGTTGGTCGGCGTGCACCCAGGATCGCCGGGCGACGAAACCACTGTGTTTTTGTCGGTGCTAAGCCTGGGTTGGTGCCGCCGTGCAGATCAACAGATGGGGTGCACCGTTGCTGTCATTGATCCGACGGTGTTGCACCGTGAAGCCGGCACTGTGCAGCGTGTCGATCACCTCGGGTATGGGACGAAGGCGGAAGCCGTGGCTGGTGAACGGTAACTTCGCCATCGCTTCGGGGTCGGCCACGCCGACGACGAGGCGTCCCGAGGGTGCGATCACGCGGGCCAGTTCGGTGAACGCTTCCCCCAGCCCGGGGACGAAGTAGATCGTGTTTACGGTCAGGGCGCCGGTCAAGGCCCCATCGGCGAACGGCAGCCGGGTCAACGACCCGTTGTGCAACGTCAGCCGGCCCACCGCGATGTCGCGGCGATAGCGCCTTGCGGCCTGCGTGAGCATCGTGTCCGACACCTCGACACCATGGACCCGCCCCGTGGAACCGACGCTGTCGAGCAACAACCTCAGGCCTACGCCGCCGCCGAATCCGACATCGGCCAGCACGGCATCGTTGTCGGCATGTAATTCCTGCACGGCCGCGTTCACGAAGGCGCGGTTGCCCCGATTGAGCGCGAGCCCAACGACCCGGCCACCCACACCGCGTGGATGGCCGAGCTGCTTGGCGATACCCGCCATCAAAGCGCCCCGGGCGGCCATCTCGTGACCATACCGGCGCGAGACGTTCGACACCTGCACAAACTCGGCGACGCCGGAGTCGGTAAGCGCCGCAATCTGAGCCAACTCGGTGCCGCGGTGTGAACGGCTGCAGCGGGCCTCCGATTCCGACCGGGCCATCGATTCCTACCGGGCCGTCGGGGGATGACGGTGACACGCCGCAACATGTGCTGCTAGTCTCGCCGGACTTTGCGATGTGGCGGCGATCACTCCGCCCACATGTGGGTGGAAGGTGGCGACGATGCCGGCTGGCGGGATGCGGCGTGGCGGTTTGGTTGTGGCGGCGGCGCTTTCGCTGGCCATGGGGCTGTGCAGTCCTGCATCGGCGTCCGCCGGGACGGTCTGGATCGGTGATGTCGGCACTGTGTCGGCGGCCCGGGCGGAGTGCGGTCCGGGTTCGCTGCCCGAGACCGGACTGCAGGGTGACGTCCCGGCCGAGGACCGCAACAACGGCCGCAGCATGCAGGGATACCGCTGCAATATGACCCGGGTCGGTCAGTATCAGGGCAAGGGCGCCGGCACCGTGTCGGCGGACTACGACCACTGCTCCTATACCGGCACGTTGTTCCCCGCCTCGCTGAACGAGCCGCAGGGCGTGCAGGTTATCGACGTGGCGGACCCGAAAAACCCCGTGCCGACGACCACGTTGGGTGAGCCCGCGATGGTCGGCGGCACGTGGGAGAGTCTCAAGGTCAACAAGGAACGCAAACTGCTCGCGGCGACGGCTGTGCCAATGATCGAGGGCGCCGGGTACTTCTCGGTTTACGACATTTCCGACTGCGCGCACCCGAAACTGCTCAATACCCGCGCCGGGACCGACCTGACGATGCCGCTCCCGTTTCTCTCGCATGAGGGCGGCTTCTCTCCGGATGGCAGGACGTACTGGGCCTCCGGGGTCGCGCCGGGTGTGATGAGTGCGATCGATGTCTCCGATCCCTCCAACCCGCGCATCATCTGGCAGAGCGTGCAGGGCCTGTCCGAGCACGGTTTCGGGATCACGCCGGACGGCAACACGATGTACCTGTCGGTGATGAGTGGGATCACCATCCTCGACATCAGCGCGATCCAGCGCCGCGACCCGTATCCGGTCGTGCCGCAGTTGGGCACGTACCTGTGGCAGGACGGGCAGTTCAACCAGCACAGCATTCCGGTCACCTACAGCGGTAAACCGTTCATCTTCAGCCCGGATGAGGCGGGATCGGGTGGGGTGAAGGTGTTCGACGTGTCCAACCCGTCGGATGCCAAGCTGGTCAACCGGATCAAGCTCGAGATCAACCTGCCCGACAACATCGACTCCAACGTGCGAAGTTCGATGGGCGGCGGCGCATTCGCGTACGACTCGCACTACTGCAGCGCGAACCGGCCGGTAGATCCGACGGCACTGGCGTGCGGGTGGTTCGGCTCCGGTGTTCGGGTGTTCGACGTACGGGACCCGCGAAACGTCCGCGAGATCGCGTACTACAACCCGCCCGCGCAGAAAAACAAAACCGCCGAGCTGACGAACTCCCCGCATGCGCTTGCATCGTCGTCCTTGGCCGTTCCTCTCGTCGACTCCGCTTCGATCGCGCGCGCGATCGCGGAGGGCAAGATGGATCCGGCGGTCGCGCTCGGTCCGCGCGCCGGGAACCTGGTCGGTGACATGTCCTCGGACTGGTGCTCGTCGCCGCCGTTCTTCCATGGCAACCAGATCTGGGTGACGTGCTCCGACAACGGCTTTATGACCTTGCAGCTGGACAACAACGTCTATGCGGCACCGGCGAACCAGGACACCGTTGTCGGCTCCTGACGCGCGGCGGCGGTCGATTCTCGAGACACCGCGCCGACGCCGCTGGACCCGCACCTTCTGCCGCTGGGCCGGGGGAGTCGCGGTGCTACTGGTCGGCGTACTGATCGGATCCTGGTGGCAGCAGGGGTCCGACGGCGTCGAGGTGACAATGTCGAAGGCCGACATCGCCTTCGCTCAGGACATGTCCGCGCACCACGCCCAGGCAGTGTTGTTGGCGCAGACGCTGCCGCGGGGCGTGGTCCGCGTAATAGCGGATCAGATCATCACTGCACAGAACGCCGAGATCGCGACACTGCAGGGCTGGTTGACACTTGCAGACCAACCGATGACGCCGCCGCCGCCGATGAGTGCGTCCATCACGGGCCATCACGGGCCATCACGGGCACGACGGGGACGGGCACGGCGATGGTGCCGCCCCGATGCCGGGTATGGCGAGCACCACCGAGATCGCCCGGCTCGCGCAGGCACGTGGAGTCGACGCCGAGGCACTGTTTCTGCAGCTGATGATCCGTCATCACACCGGTGGCACCGTCATGGCCCAGGATGCGTTCCGTGCCGGGTTGTCGGCCCCGGTGCAGCGGACCACGCTCGCGATGATCCGCGACCAGGGCAACGAGGTGGGTGTCATGTCGGCGCTCCTGGCGGCCCGGCATTCGCAGCAGCTGCCCTACCCGTGAGCGCACCGAGCCCAGACGCACCAGGGCGCCGCCACCGATATCGGTGACGGCGCGGTGGCCGCTTGCATGGTCTGAGTTCGCGGCAGCTATTTGGCTCCGTACCGACCGCTCCCGATGGTGGCATTGCGCATGGTTTGGGCAGTCGTCACCAGCGAACTGTGTCGTCCTCACCGGCGACGACGTGCTCAGGACTGTGGGCGAGCGGATTCTTCAGCGGGCGCCTTACTTCGAGCTCACGACGCCAGGACGCCAGGACGCCAGGACGCGTGGACGCCAGGACGCGTGGGTGGGGTGCCTGGGTCGGACCCGAACTAGCGGAATCGATAGCGCCGGGTTACAACCCGCCAACACTATTCCGAGCGAGTGCTCCCGTAGCGAATGTCGGGTGCGGACGCCGTAGACGGGTGGAGACGCCGGCATCGGGCGTGTCGCCTCCGTTGCCACCCCGCGCAGCGGGCAGTCGTGGAATTGCTTGCCGCGGGCGGTGGGAGGGAAAAGTGCAGTGTCCCAAGAATGTCGCCGACGCCGCCGAAACGTGGCGGGGGAGATGAGACGGGCGGGAACGTGATGGGCCTGCTGAGTTGAGCAGTCCGTTGCGCCGCGGGAAACCGCGGAATTTGGCGAGATTGTCTGCATACACTGGGAACGTGGGGGTCGGCGGTTCGAGTTTGCTTGGCTCGTCCGGGCCGGGTTCATCGGCCTAGGGCGAGTTCAACCTTGGTGCGCGTCCCCCGTCGCAAAGAGGATATCGGTGGTCGTGCGCATCGGTGTTGTCCGGTGGTGACGGCGATGCGGTGCGGCACCGGCCAAGGGGAACTACTCGAGTGTCTCGATCATCACGAGGTGGGCCCGGTTCGGACGTGGCACGCGGTGTCACGGCACTCGGTGTCACCCGATCAGGGTGTTGGTCGAGTGTCCATGTGGCCAGTATCTGTCCAACGGGTCGGTCCAGTTGGTCCAGTTGGTCCAGTCGGGGGAGGTGCGTCTGGTCTGACCTGCTAATTCCGAAATCACCTGGGGTTGTGTCCATTTCACACGCGGAAGGTCGCTGGTTCGATCCCAGCCGGGACCACACAGTAAAGCCGCAGGTCAAAGGGCGTTTTGAAATTCGATTCTCCGATCAAGGAAATGTAATTCCCGCAGTCCATAGGGCCAAACGTGGGAAACGGCCGTTTCCGAATCAAGGCACTGGGTGCCACTGCTTATTGCGAGTAACAAGAATGGCACAGGGTGCCGCAGAAGTCTTGGTGGCTGGTCAACCCCGGAGAGTGCAGGGCCGTCGTCGGCGAGTTTTCACCTGGCGAGTTCTACTGTGGGACTGGAACTGTCGGGGGAGTGAAAATTCCTCGGAGCGTGTGGGCGACGGAGGAGGACACGCGGAAGGGCCCGGAGCGTGGGTTGACGAGACGGGCCCCCGGCATGGTGGGATTGGGCGACTCGGACGAACTTTCTCAGCCACACGTCGCGACGCCGGAGGCGGCGCAATGCTTTTCGCGGGTGTCGCGTCAGCGGCTGCCGTGTTTCTTGATGCGGACAGATCTGGGTGATTGAGCGGGAGCGGCGTTTGTCCGGTAGGGCTCTGTGTCGCGGCAGCCCTGTTCTTCGATGACCGATCGGATCGCGGTAGCGCTCGTGTGGAGATCCTTCGGCCTGGGCCTTGTCATCTCGTGAACAGATGCGGTGGTGGCTGTCGCCTGGTTCCACGAGGACCCGCACGTAGTTCGCTGACGAGTTCGATATCCGGCCGCGGAGATTATATTTGGAAGGGTTTGAAATTGACCGGAGCTCCGCTCTATGCGCTCATCCAGAGCAGGAATCGCACCCGGTCGAGTCGAGCGAATAGTTGCCGTGCCTCGTCGTTGTCGGGGCAGGGGTGGCCGCCGGCGTGGAGTTCGGCGATATGCAGCTCGTGCGGGTCGAGGTCTTGTCGTTGTGTTCACCGGGTACGGCCGGGGTCATATTTCTATCGGACGCTGGAAACACGCTCTGTGGTGCCGGTTTCGGCGGTGTTCAGGGCGGTGTGATGGCAACGGCGGGCATCCATTGGTCGGGTTCGAGTGATCCTCGGCCACAGTGCACACCGACAACGTCCGGACGAGAGTTGGCGCGGATCCGATCAAGCTGGGGCCGTGCGGCGCTCCGACGCGGTCCGAGCGGACCGGACCGGGGCTCGAATTAGTTGTGGCGGTGGTCAAACCGGATTCAACTGGCCTCGTGTGTCTTCTGGGTTGCGATCCACGAGGCGATCTGTGCGCGTGATGCGAAGTCCAGCTTGGCGAGTATGCGTTCGACGTGACCGTCGATCGTGCGTGTGGAGAGCACGAGCATTTCGGCGATCGCTCGATTGCTCATGCCATCAGCGACGAGATTGGCGATTTGAGTTTCTCGTTTGGTGAGCGGGGACTTCACGGATGCTCGGATACGGCGGGGTGAACTGTGGCCTAGTGCCAAACCTACGGCGTCGTCGATTGTCATCGATGCGTTCTGCCGCGCGAGCTGCGAGACCGTCCGGTCACCGAGATGTTGCATCACCGACGCCGCCGAAGTGGTGGAGTCGGCATAGAGGTGAGGACCGAAGGCCTGAACATCGGTACCGAGTCCCGTCCAGACCGCGGTGGCGGCACCAGCGAGTTCGGCAGCAGTCTTGAAATCTGCTGTCGACGAGGCGATCCAGGACAACAGTTCAACGGTCAGTGCGGTACAGATGCTGTCCTTGAATTCGCGCTGCATCGTGAGAGCTTGAAGTGCCGCCTTCTTGGCGAGTGCCATTTCACCGAGGCGCCAGTGGCACAACCCAGTGATCCACAGGGCGTATGTGCGGTTCCACTGTTCACCGTTGTCCTTGCTCATCTTGATCGCGCGACGACAAGTTTGCAGCGCTGCGTCGAGTTCGGGGTGATATGTCTGTGCCATTGCGAGTTGGAAGAGACCCGTGAGAACTGATGCGGTGTCGCCGAAGCGTGTGTGCACGTCGATGCATCGGCGGAACAGTTTGATTGCTTCCCCGGTGTCGCCGGAGAACAGTAGATGTATCGCCGACCATTGCATGGCATGTGCGGACAGTTTGCTGTCTTCGAGTGCGGCAGCAACGGACTCACATTCGGAGAGGTAGTAGGCGGCGGCGTGGCGGTCTCCCTGCATGAGTGCGATCCATGCTGCAACCCATAGCGCATTGCCTCGTTGTGCGGCGGGTTCTACTGTACCGGAAAGTATTTGGTCCAGCCATCGGCGGCCGTCACTGAGGAAGCCGCCCGCGACCCAGTGGTACCTGAGCAACGAGGCCAGTTCCGCGGCAGATCCGATTTCCGGTGGGGAGCTCGCAGACCATTCGAGTGCGGAGAGCAGGCTGGCGTGGTCCGCTTTCATGACAGCCAGTGCCGCGGCCTGGCCCGGGCCGCACCAGCGGTCGACCATGATGGCGGCTTTGCGGAGAAAGTGGTCTCGATGACGGCCCTTGAGCTGCTGGTATTCCCCGGATGCGCCGAGGAGCTCGGAGCCGTACTCCCGGACGGTCATCAGCTGCCGGTAGCGAACACTCTCACCGGTGCGCTCGGTGAGGATGATCGACTTCGCTACCAGTCGGTCGAGCAGATCGATGATGAGTTCCGGGTCCAGCGCGCCGAACCCGCATATTTCCTCCACGGCGTCGAGGTCGAAGGTTCCGGGGAAGATCGAGAGCCTCGCCCACAGGAGTTGTTCACTCTGCGTGCAGAGGTCGAAGCTCCAGTCGATCAGGGCGCGCAGGGTCTGCTGTCGCGGCATCGCCATCCGGTTGCCACCGGCAAGCAGGCTGAAGCGTTTGTCCAGTCGGTGGACGATCTGCGTCACCGAGAGCGACCTCAGTCGTGTGGCTGCCAGTTCGATCGCGAGGGGGATTCCGTCGAGCCGGTCGCAGAGCTGAACTACCGCCTCGACGTTTTCGTCGGTGACGGTGAAGTCGGGCAGGACGTTGCGGGCGCGATCGACCAGCAGGCTCACTGCTTCGTAGTGCGCTATCGCTTTCGCGGTGTGTGATTCCTGGGCGGGCGGGCTGGACAGCGGCGGGATCACACAGAGGTGCTCGCCGCCGATTCCCAGCGGCTCTCGACTTGTCGCGAGAACTCGCAGGCCAGGAGATTCGTTCAATAACACTTCCACCAACGCCGCGCACACATCGAGTAGGTGCTCGCAGTTGTCCAGCACGATCAGCAGTTGCCTCTCGCGTAGGTAGCTGATCAGCTTCTGTTCTGGGGGGCGGTTGGACTGGTCCGGCACATGTAACGCCGAGACGATCGCCTGTGCAAGACGTGACTCGTCCTCGAGGCTGGCGAGCTCGGCGATCCAGACGCCGTCGCGCAGGCCCCGGCGTGATCGATCCGCTACCTCGAGGGCGATACGGGTCTTGCCGACACCCCCGGGTCCGGTCAGTGTCACCAGGCGTGACTCGGACATCAGGTTCTTCACTTCGGACAACTCTCGACGTCGTCCGACGAAGCTGGTCAGGGAGGCCCGCCCACCACCGGCCGAGTGCGTCGAGGTCGCTTCTGGCATGGCAATCAGCTCGTTTCTTGCACTGAACGGCCGGGGGTTTGCCGGAGTCTCTCGGCTACCGCCACCTCGACCGAGGTGACCCGCTGATGTTAGCGCTGCCCGTACTCGACTGGCGGCAGGGAGTCGGTCGCCGAGTGCAGTCGCATATCCAAACCAGGCGACCCACGACGCGGTCTCGCGTGAGGTCGGCCCGCCCGCTCCAGCTTGTCCGACGTCGATGAGCTCGGTTTTGTACAGTCCCACAGCTGATTCCATGAGGCAGTGCCGAACGCATACCCGACGGTCCGATCGGGCCGGCGATCCCCCGAGTGACGCAATGCCTCGGTGAACACAATCGACGTGTACCGACTTCCAGCGCGTGTGGTGAACCAAACCATTCGCAGTGAACGGAATTCGGAATCGTGCACGCCCGGTTTCGTCGTCGGATCCCGCCGCGCCTCGACGGCGATCCGTGTTGCCGGCTCCCTCAACTCCTGTGGACACTTCCGCTGTGTTGCCATGCTCTCATCCTTCACGGGTGATGAGAGTCTCTCAGCGGATCCAGTGCTGTTCACACCGGTGCGCTGCAATGTCCGGATTCGATGGACCAGAAACACAGGTAGTCGGTGGGGTGATCTCCCCCGCGCGGTACCGGGGTGGACGACGCAATGCTTGATGACACCCCCACCGCCCTAGGTGCGACACATTCGCCGCCCAGATCTTCGGTGGCCCAACGGAAGGACCGTCATGACTGCCGGGCAGACCTCTACCTCGACCGCCGATTACGACGCCATCGTCATCGGTGCCGGCTTCGCTGGGCTGTACGCACTGCACAAGCTGCGCGATCAGATGGGACTGCGCGTCCGGGTCTTCGAGGCCGGCGACGACCTGGGCGGCACCTGGTATTGGAACAGGTACCCGGGCGCACGCTGCGACATCGAGAGCATCCACTACTCCTATTCGTTCTCCGCCGAACTCGAACAAGAGTGGGAGTGGTCCGAGAAGTACGCTTCGCAGCCCGAGATCTTGGCGTACCTGAACCACGTCGCCGACCGGTTCAACCTGCGCGATGACATCGAGTTCGCGACGCGGATCACCTCGGCGGTCTGGAACGATGACCGCGGACTCTGGCAGGTCGGCAGTGGGGACGGCTCCGTTTCCACCGGGCGCTACCTGATTTCGGGCGCCGGCAACCTGTCGGTCCCGAAGAATCCGGAGTTCGACGGCATCGACACCTTCGTGGGCGAGGTCTACTTGACCGGAAAGTGGCCGCATGAGGGCGTGGACTTCACCGGGAAGCGGGTCGCCGTCATCGGCACCGGGTCGAGCGGAATCCAGGCGATCACCGAGATAGGTAAGCAGGCCGGTCACCTCACGGTCTTCCAGCGCACCCCCAATTACGCCACCCCGCTCGGGAACGCCCCGTCGGACCCCGTCCGGGTCGGTCAGGTCAAGGCCAACTACCCGGCGGTGCGTGATGTGGCGAGAAGTTCGTTCATCGGCGTCCCGTACGACCAGGCACACCCCTCTGCACTCGGGGTCTCGCCCGAGACCCGGCGCCGCATCTTCGACGAATGCTGGGACGAGGGCGGGTTCCGGTTCTTCATCGACACCTTTCAGGATGTCTTGTTCGACAAGGCCGCCAACGACACCGTCTCCAACTACGTGCGCGAACGGATCCGTGAGCGGGTCAGCGACCCTGTCGTGGCAGAGAAACTGTCGCCGACGAACCACCCGTATGGCACGAAGCGGCCCCCGTTCGAAACCAACTATTACGAGACGTACAACCGGGACAACGTGAGGCTGATCGATGTGGCCAGTTCGCCGATCACCGCGGTGACCGAGAACGGTGTCCGCACCGCCGAGGGCGACTACGACTTCGACGTCATCGTTCTCGCCACGGGATTCGATGCCATGACCGGGCCGCTGTTGGACATGGGCATCGTCGGGCGAGATGGTCGCAAGCTGTCCGACAAGTGGGTGGACGGGCCGCACACCTACCTCGGGCTGACCATTCACGGGTTCCCGAATCTGTTCCTCATCACGGGACCGCAGAGCCCCTCGGTGCTCTACAACATGCCGCTGGCCATCGAGGACCACGTCGACTTCGTCGCCGACGCCATCGACCACCTTCGCCGGAACGGTCTCGACACCATGGAACCGACACTCGACGCCGAGACCAAGTGGGTCGACCACGCGAACGAGCTCGCCCAAGCCACCCTGCTCCCCGGAACCGACTCCTGGTGGATGGGCGCGAACATCCCCGGCAAGCCGCGTGTATGCCTGGTCTACCTCGGCGGCGCTCCCGCCTACCGGGAGATCTGCGCCGATGTCGTCGACAAGGGTTACGAGGGATTCACCCTGTCGTGCGAGGGAGTCGCACGACAACTGACCCCCACGCAGGCCTGACAGGTCCCGCTCGACCCCCCGCCAGAACCGAAGCGACAGACACCCCGGCCCGCTCGGGTGGAGCAATCAGCTTTTGCTTCCTCCGAGTGCCCCGGCCCAGCCAGTCACCCCATCCTTCGAGGAGGATCCGATGCCAGTCGACGCCGCAGTACAGGACTTGATCAACGGGTTGAACGCGCAACGCGTGCGCTCGTTCGAGCAGATGAGTGTCAGCGAAGCCCGCGACCTCGTGGCCACCTTCACCGATCTACAGGCCCCGGCCCGCGAGGTAGCAAAAGTCGTCGACACGACCTACCCCGGCCCCGACGGTGACCAGCACATCAGGTTGTACATCCCCGATGCCCCCGGCCCGTTGCCGATCGTCGTCTACTTCCACGGCGGCGGCTTCATCGCCGGTGGGCTCGGTGTGGTGGACGAGCCGTGCCGCGCGTTGGCCAACGACGCCGCAGCCATCGTCGCCGCCGCGAGCTACCGGCTTGCACCTGAACACAAATTTCCGGCCGCAACCGATGACACCTTCGCCGCGCTGCAATGGGTCGCCAACAATGCGACCGACTTCGGTGGGGACGCGAACCGTATAGCAGTTCAGGGTGATAGTGCCGGCGGCAACCTCGCCGCAGTCGCCGCCCAGCGCGCCAGGGACGAGGGCGGACCGCACCTAGTCGCCCAAGTGCTGACGTACCCGGTCATCGATTCGACGGCGAAGTTGCCGTCCAGGTATGAGTGCGAGGAGGGCTACGTCATTACCGCCGCCGGCCTCGATTGGTTCTGGCAGCAGTACCTTTCCTCTCCGCAGGATGCCGACAATCCTCACGCGACACCCTCGAAGGCTCCTTCGCTGGCAGGGTTACCACCCGCCCTCGTCCTCACCACCGAATACGAGGTGTCCCGCGACGAGGCCGAGGCGTACGGCAAGCAGCTCGTGAACGCCGGCGTACAGACCGACATCATCCGATTCGACGGGCTAGTGCACGGCGTCTACTGGATGTCCGGGGCAGTTCCGCGCAGCTCCGAAATGCACACAACCATCACCGACTTCCTCATCGCACGGTTCACCGACCGATCGCGGCAGCAGGAAATGACACAGTAGAGAACCGATGTCATGACATGATCCGGAACGGCCGGGGAACCATTGTCCCCGAGAGGGACAAACCGTGGGAGGCTACGGCATCGAGTGATCCGGGACGCAATCGCGCAAGCGTTTGTTGTTCTGCAATACCGGCTCGCTAGTGGTCCTACGAGTGGAATTCGGTCCGGTCGGATCGGCAACAAGCGATCCCGCACAAGGGGTGTCTTGTGCGGAACCGCTTGTTGCTGTGTCGTTAGCGTGAGAGTTCTTCGAGCACTTTGCCCTTGGTTTCGATGCCGAACACGTACTGGATCCCGATGCCGGTGACGATGAATCCGACCAGCATGGGTCCGATCGAGGATCCGGCCCGCAACCAGGCGCTGCCGAACCCGGTGCCGATCGCGCGCGCAGCCGGGTCGGGTACGATCCTGCCTTCTCCGGTACACGATGAGGAACACGATCCAGCCGACCATCGCGACGAGGATGAAGCTGATGCCGCGATAGACGAACGCCGACCCGCCCTTGATCGTCCGCTGCAGGTGTTGATCCGGCCGCGGGGCAGTGGGCGCGTTGGTATAGATCCGGGTCGAGCTCAAAGCCGCATGACCGAGGATCGCCTGGACCACGTCGAGTGGGACCGAGACTGCCCAACGGGTCTTCGCCGAACGTGGATTGGCGGCATCGCTCGAGGACATCGCCCGCGAGTCCGGAGTCGGAGTGGGCACCTTGTACCGCCGGTTTCCTACCGTAAAAAGTTGATCGGCGCGGCCTGCGCGAGAAGGTGGCCGAGTACGCCGACGCTGCGAAACGCGCGCTGAAACACCCCGATCCGTGGCAGGGCTTCTGCTCTTACGTGGAGACCATGTGCAGCTTGCAGGCCGCGGTCCGTGATGTCGGATCGCTGCTGCTGGAACGCTGGGCCGCCGCGTAGCTCGCGCGGTTCCGCAGCCGAGATAGGTCCCGCCTACTTTTGAAGGCGGCGCACCCGCGCCTGCATCGCTAACCCCGAGGGACGGGCGTCGAACGACACCCATGCAGGAATTCGCTCAGGATTCTCGCGCACTGTTACCGCACGGGTGGGCGATCGTGCCCTGAGAAGTGCCGCTCGGGGGTTCGTGCTGAGAAGCTGGGGTGTCGGTTCCGTCCGGATCGGCCGGTGATCCGGTCCTGGTCGCGTGAGGAGGAGGTTGGCAGGGTGGTCGATCAGGCGAAGCCGTCGTCGTTGGTGCCGGGCGCACAGGCGTTGACGCGGCGGCTGCTGGTGGACGATCCCGCGCGGGTGGAGCACATCAGCGGGGTGGCCGCACGTGCGGTCGCACTGTCGGGCACGGTCGATGTCGGCGACCGCGACACCCTGGTGGCGACGGCGTGGCTGCACGACCTCGGCTACGCCCAGGATCTGAAGGACATCGGGTTCCACCCGATCAATGGCGCCCGCTACCTCCGCGCCCGCGGTTGGCCGCCACTGGTCTGTGAACTGGTGGCGCACCACTCCGGGGCACGGTTCGTGGCCGCGGTCCGCGGGTTCGATGCGGAACTGGCCGAGTTCGGATTCGTGCAGGACGCGCTCACCGATGCGTTGACGATTGCCGATCAAACCTCCGGCCCGCACGGGCAGACCGTGACCGTCGATCAGGGGTTGCGCGACATGCTCGACCGGCACGGCCCGGACTCACCGAACGCCCGCGCCCACCCGCAGCGCGAACCCTACATCCGTGCCGCCCTCGCCCGCGTCGAAGACCACCGGAGCAGCGGTGCACCCGACCCCGACCGCGGCGGGTAGCCACACCGTCAGTCCAGTCGGGGGCCACGCCTGTTCGATCACCACGGTCCGACCGGACCACGATGCAGGGTGCGGCCAGAACCGGAACACCGGCCGGCGCAGCATGTTTCGCAGCGCTACCAGTTCCCGATTCAGCTTCACGGTGGACCCCGGTTCGGCCGCGGCATGCGGTGTTGGGCAGGCATGTCACCCGATCACGGTGTTGGTCAAAGTGTCCATGTGGCGAGCATCGGGCCAACGGGTCGGACGGACTGGTCCAGGTTGACCAGTGGGGGGAGTTGCGCCGTGCTGACCTGGTAGTTTCGAAATGACTTGGGGTCGTGTCCATTTCACACGCGGAAGGTCGCTGGTTCGATCCCAGCCGGGACCACCACAAAACTGCTGCTCAGGACGTTGTGACCAAGATTATTTCCAGAGTTGTCAGACAATAGTGGTCTCTATTTGGCCATATCCGGACAGATCCTCCTGGCGAGTCTTCGTCGATCGCGGTCGTTGTGGTGCATCGATGGCGGGAACGGCCGGCTGGGCACGCGCGCGGGTCGGGGTGTCGTCGTGGTCATCAGTATCGAACCGGGGACCGTCTCGTTCAGGTGAAATAGCTTTCTGTTCAGCGTGATTCGCGGATTCAGGTCTTTACTGGCGGTGTGGGGGTGCTGATCCGAACGCGCGTTCGCGCCGTGCCGTGGGCACGCGGGGCGGGTCTCCGATGCGCGCGGTAGCGCTCGGTACGGTACGTCAGCGCGGTGTGACCTTCCGCTCCGGTGGCGGAAGGTCACGAGGCTCCGCCCTGGGTCCTGATTCGCGTCACCATAGCCAGAGGATCGGGAGCGCCGAGAGGTCGAGTTCGTCCACGAGGTCGGACGCCGCTGCGTCGATGACTTTGTAGGCGAATTGCGCCGGCAAGCGTGCCGGTGGCAACCGGGTGCGTCATCATTGTGCCTCAGCAACTGGCACGGACGATCGCACTGTTTCACATCGAAGGTAGGCGCGCGCCGAGCCGGCGCCGAAGTGGGCAGTCTTCAACAGGAAGCTAACGAAGTGAAGCGATTTGATTTGCGCAGTTTGACCGTTCCGGTGATTGCCGCGCCGATGGCCGGCGGCCCGTCCACTCCGGCGCTCGTGGCCGCGGCGACCAACGCCGGGGGTCTTGGCATCATCGCAGGGGGCCTGCTCATTGCCGAAGCCCTCGCCAGCACATTCGAAACCACCGCCGCCCTAACGTCAGGCCCATTCGGTGTGAACCTCTTCGTACCGCAGCCAAGCGTCTGTACACAGCGTGAGCTCGCAGAGTATGCCCGTACCCTTGAGCCCGAGGCGCAGCGCTACGGTGTCGAACTCGGCGCCGTGCAATACAACGACAAGCAGTGGTCCGCCCAACTGGCGATGGCACTCGATGTCCGCCCGGATCTGCTTTCGTTTACATTCGGCGTTCCCAGTGCCGAGGAGTGCTCGCAGCTACATGGCGCCGGGATCAGCACACTAGCCACCGTGACGACGCCATCGGAAGCCGCAATGGCCGAGGCCCATGGCGTCGATGCAATCGTTGTACAAGGCCCGTCAGCCGGCGGCCATCGCTCCACATTCAACCCTGCCCACCAACCCCCCAGTGAGCTGCTGCCCGCGCTCCTTCACGCAGTGCGTGCCCGAGTGGATATGCCCGTCGTCGCGGCTGGAGGTATCGCCACAGCTGAGGACGTTGCCGATTCCCTCGCGTCCGGCGCGATCGCCACGCAGGTCGGCACAGCGCTCCTATTGGCCGACGAAGCGGGCACCCACCCGGCTCATCGCGCTGCGCTACAGGATGAGGGTTTCACCGAAACCGTTGTCACGCGGTCATTTACCGGCCGATACGCGCGCGGACTGCGCAACCGATTCATCGACGATCACGATAGCGCGGCGCCTCTGGGGTTTCCCGAGGTGGCGCACATCACCGGTCCTCTGCAGACGGCCGCAGCACACCGCGGCGACCCCCACGGTATGGCCTTATGGGCGGGCACCGCGTTTCGTCAGGCACGCGCCGCTTCGGTCGCAGAGATCATGCACGCACTGCTCTGACTACGACGGAGCATCCCCCCGCAACCAGGTGAGGTGTCCGATCGGCTGACTCACGCCCTTCGAAGACCGCACTGCGCCGCTCAAGAAACGCGGTAATACCCTCCGCGGCATCTCGGCTGGGCAAGACCACGCGATTCCAATCGAGCAGGGTCTGCGCGGCCGCATCGCGGGATGCACGCTCGGCGTCCCGTGCGAGGCTGTGATGACGGCGATGCGGTGCGGCACGGACCAAGGCGAGGTAATCGAGTGTCTCGATCATCACGAGCTGGGCCCGGTTCGGACGTGGCACGCGGTGTCACAGCACTCGGTGTCACCCGATCAGGGTGTTGGTCGAGTGTCCATGTGGCTAGTATCTGTCCAACGGGTCGGTCCAGTTGGTCCAGTTGGTCCAGTTGGAGGAGTTGAGTCCGGTCTGACCTGGTAGTTCCGAAATCACCTGGGGTTGTGTCCATTTCACACGCGGAAGGTCGCTGGTTCGATCCCAGCCGGGACCACCACAAAACCGCAGGGCAGAGCGTTGTAACCAAGATCATTTCCAGAGTTGTCAGTCAATAGTGGTCTTTTTTTGGACAGATCCGGACAGATCCGGACAGATCCTCCTGGCGAGTCTTTCGTCGATCGCGGTCATCGTGTGCATCGACGGTGGTAACGACCGGTTCGGCATGGGTGGGTCGGGGTGTCGTCGTGGTCATCTCGTATCGAACCTGGGTCGGTCTCGATCCGATTGAAATAGATTGACGTTCAGTATGATTCGTGGGTTCGGGTCTTTGCTGGCGGTGTGCGGGGGTGAACCGATCGAGCGTTGGCGGCCGTGGCGTCGCACTCGGGGCGGGATTCTCCGATGCGCGTTGTATCTCGCGGCGCGGTGCGTCGACCGGCGTGACCTTCCGCTCGGGTGGCGGATGGTCACGGATTGCGCGCCCGGTTCCCCGATTCGCAGCAAAGGCGCAGGTCAGCGCCCGAACCGGAGTGCGCGGTTACCGATTGCGCCTCCGGTGACATTCCGCTTGGTGACTCCACTGGCACCGAACATCGTGGCACCGAGTGCCGTTCGCGATGCGTCGAGCGATCCGGGGCCGTGAGGAACTCCCGAAATCGGTCGCGGTCTTGTTTTCAGTGCTGGCCCGGTTCTCAATTGCGGACCACCCGGACGACGTCGTCACGGAACTCCCTGGGATACGGCTTCGGCACAGTCCACATCCTTCCAGCAGCGCCTCTCGGCACCACAGATCAGATTTCACCTATCCGTGCAGCACTCCCTGACGTGTATGTCGTGGGCTCCGGCGTCGTTCGAATCAGGATCAGTTGGTGCCGAGCTGAAGCGCGAGCAGCGCGGAGGAAGCCACGAGAACGACGAGGGCGGGGGCGAAATCGAGCGCCTTGTCTCCCGCGCGAGCGTGATATACCACAGCACCGATCATCATGGCGCACGTTCCGAGGATTGCGGCGATTCCCAACCCGGTGAATCCGAAGGTGATCCCGACGAGACCAAGGGCCGCAGCGCATTCCGCGAGACCGATCAGACGTGCGAGGGGCACACTGACGCCGAGGTGATCGGTAATTGCGCGCGAACTCCGCAGACCGACGAGTTTTCCGATGCCAAGGAATCCGAGGAAGACGGCAAGCAGCAGCGATATGACGATGATGGTGTTGTGCACCGTATGTTCTCCAAAGCGGAAGAGTGTGAGGGGTGGGAGGTTTGCGTTAGCGCGCGGTGCGCTGTCGTGCGTGTGTTCTATGCCGTCGCCGAAGCCGCTAGCACAGGGGAGGGGTCCATGAAGATCAGGTACTCGGTGACTTTTCCGTCGCTGACGCGGGTGCGGGTAACGGCGGGAAGGATGAACTGCTCGCCGTTCTGCATGGTGTAGGTGACCTCGACCCGCAGGGCTGTGACGTCACCGTCGGCCCATTCATCGATGATGTGGTGTCGCATGCCGGCCACGGATCCCAGGTAGGTCGCTACCCAGTTCTGAATGTTGTCGCGACCGGTAACGAGGTCGTTGTTCGCCATGCGGAAGGAACAGTCGTCGGAAAAGTAGCCGAAGAAGGCTGCGATGTCGGTGTCGGCGGCAGCGAGGAGTGCGCGACTGGTCTCCAGACCGCTGGTGGTGTTCGTGGACATGAATTGCTCCGATCAGAGGCGGACAGGGATGAATTGGGGGAGCTCAGCGCGAGGGCGGGGCGTCGCGGAAGCGGTGTCGCATGTGGCCGATGTTCTCGACGTAGGTGAGGAGTTCGTCGCGTGCGGTGATGAGGCGCTTGGGTTCTCGTGCCCAGCCGACGCCGGCGGGCGTTCCGGTGAAGATGAGATCGCCCGGGAACAAGGGCAGGACCGCGGATAGGTAGGCGATGATGTCGGGAATAGAGAAGATAAAGTCGGAGGTCCGGGCCTTCTGCATCTGTTCACCCGACAGGGTGCACCCGATCTCGAGGTCGTCGGGATCGGCGAACTCGTCCGGAGTTACCAGCACGGGCCCGATCGGGGCGAAGCCGGCGAAAGACTTGCCCAGACTGAACTGGGCGGGGGCGGGCGGTTTGAGTTGGACCACACGATCGGACAGATCCTGGCCGATCGTCAGGCCGGCCACATGGCTCCAGGCGTTCTCCGACTCGACATGCCGGGTTGGTAGGCCGATCACCACGACCAGCTCGGCCTCGAAATCGACTGCTGCCGATGGTAGGTCGATCGTTGTCGTGGGACCGGTCACGGAGCCGGGGAACTTGGTGAACACCTGGGGAGTGGCCGGGAGTTCGAGCCCCGCTTCGGCGGCATGGTCGCGGTAGTTCAGGCCGATGGCGAAAACCTGCGGCGGGCGCGGCACCGGCGGTCCCAGTGCGGTCGCGTCCAGTTCGGTCACCGGACCGTCGGGTGCTTCGAGGGCCCACTGCCGAAATTTGCGCCACTGGGCGAATATTGCAGAGGGATCGCTGGGGAAGCGTCCACCGCTGGCGGTGTTCACGTCCACTACGCCAGCGGCGGTGATCAGGCCGAGGCGATTGTGCTGGTTGACGATTCGCATTGTGGCGAACTCCTTTGCGGGCATCCACGCCTCTCGGAACACCGGGAGGGTCGCTCGGTAGCCGAGATGGGCGGACGGCCCATCGTCGATTCTTTCAGGTCCGGCGGCGGACGTGGCATCTATCACTATGCCCGCAATATGTTATAACAGCAACCGTTCGCGGAAAGTTCTTGTATCGAGAGATGCGGAGATCGGGGCAAGAGGTCGGGCTGACTCCCGGTTGCCCCGGCGCGTTCGATTGACGCGCTCAGTGACCGAGAAGAGACGAAATTGTCAGTGCAACACGCAGTTTGGTCGTAGGCGCCCCTGCAGGGTGCGCGCAAAGCGTCATGGCCTGGTTGACCCGGTAGGTCACGGTGTTTCGGGAAACGTGTTCGATCTGGGCGACCTTTGCGAGGCTGTGGTCCAGGTCGAGGTAGTGCCGCAGGGTCGTGCGAAGTTCGCTCAATCGCGGATCCGTACCGGCGAGCCGTCCGAGGTGTCGCTCCACGAAGCGGCGGGCGGCCTCGAGATCCGACAGCAGCAGCACCTCCAGATCGATGTCCTCGTGGGCGGTGGTGGATGCGGTGGTGGAGGAGGAGAGGCTGCGGACGACGCGTTCGACTGCGCGTGCTTCGGCATGGCTCTGCCGGAATCCGTTGGGCCCTGTTCCGGGTTGCCCGAGCACGATGTGGGTGGCCTCGAATTCCGGCAGTCCCGGTGCTTGCGGGGGGTGTGGTGTGCCCGGAATGGCGGCCCAGGCCCAGATGCTGCGTGATCCGACCGGCACGATGAGGGTGGAAGTGGGCGGCGCCCATCGACGCAGGACGGGTTTGATCACGTTGCGAAGATCGTGTCCGGTTGTGTGGCGCGATGTTTCGTCGGTCCAGGCGATCACCGCCAGGTGCTGGGAGTCGAGCGAGTAGCCGAGTATCTGCTCGGTGTGCTCGCTGTCGAAATCGTCGCCACGCAGGATCGCCTCGACCAGGTCGAGTCGCGCTGCGGAAATACTGGCTGACCAGGTGCTTTGTTCGTCGAGGAACGCGGCGGCGGCCGCCCTGGTGAACTCGTCGAGCTCTTCGAACAACAGAACCGAGATCCGCCGAACTTCGGCGGTCGTCTCGGCGCGCGGTGCCAGCGCACTGGCGCTGTCGAGCAGTGCCGCGGCGAGCACCGCATATCCCACGCGGATCGAGCGCAACAGATCGTCGAGTTCCATCCCTCGTCTGGCGAAGTCGCGCGCGATGTCGACCACCTCCGCGCCGGCCAGGGAAATGTGTTGCCCGCCGAGGTCGCAGACCAGGGTCAAGGCCCGCAGCACGGTCGAGGTGGTGGCGCGACGAATAGCGTTGAAGTTCGAAACCCCTTCGCCCAGTTGCGGAATATCGGCGGTGATCCGCTCGGCAATATCGTTTCCGACCTCGACGGCCCAGCCGACCGCGCCATCGCCGAGTGCTCCGCGGACCCGTCCGCCGTCGGGTCCGAGCCATTCCAGTTCGGGACCGTGCGCGCGCTTGCCGGTGAGTTGGACCGCCCAGTGTGGCATGTCGTCGTCCTTCTCGGAGCGGGAGGTTTGGGTTCCAGCCCAAATCGGGCGTGCGTTCCTGTGATGCAGACAGTGGTTTCACGCCTCGGATCTGCGTTGCAATTGTGACACAAGCCACAAGCCCGTCGGAAGACGGTAAACACTCTCACAACATGGAGGGTCACCGATGACCGCAACACCCAAATTCGCGCACGTAGTGCTCCAGACGAGCCGACTCGAGCAGATGCGCGACTGGTACTGCACAGTGCTGAACGCGCACGTGGTGTACGAAGGACACGGCTTGTGCTTTGTCACCTTCGATGAGGAGCACCACCGCATCGCGTTCCTGGGCGCTCCGGTTCAGCTGGATCCGAAGTCGCCGACTGCCGCAGGTATGCATCACACCGCCTACACCTTCGACACCCTCGACGACCTGCTCGACCGGTACGAGGAACTCGAAGGTAAAGGGATCTCGCCGAAAGTCCCGATCCAGCACGGTGTCACGACCTCGATCTACTACCAGGATCCGGACGGAAACTTCGTCGAACTACAGATCGACAACTTCGCGACTCCCGACGAAGCCACCGACTACATGCGGGGCCCCGAGTACGGCGGCAACCCGGTCGGCGTCGGTTTCGACCCCGCGCTGATGCGCCGGGCGCGCCAGGCCGGCACACCACCCGCTGACCTGATCACGCGGTCCTGGGCCGTCGAAGCGAGCCCCGACCTGCCCGACCCGATGAGCGTCCTGGCCGGCGCCTGAAACTCCCGAACCTGCTTCTCACGCAGATTCGCCTCGGCATTACCTGCTCGATTCCGCAGTCCACCATTCAACGCAAGGATCACCCATGTCTACAACCATCGACATCCCCGTCCTCATCATCGGCGGCGGCGGATGTGGTCTATCCAGTTCGATCTTCTTGTCCAACCTCGGCATCGACCATCTGCTCGTCGAACGGCACCCGAGCACGTCGGTCCTGCCGAAGGCGCACTACCTCAACCAGCGCACCATGGAGATCTACCGCCAGCACGGTGTCGCCGACGCCATCTACGAAGTCGGTTGTCCGATCGAGAAGTTCGGTCAGATCCGGTGGATGACCTCGCTCGGCGGTGACGGCGTCCTGGATCGCAAGGAAATTCACCGGATGGACGCGTTCGGCGGAAACAGCCTGCGGGAGCGTTACGATGCCGACAGCCCGGTCACCGCGACCAACTACCCACAGTTACGGCTCGAACCGTTGCTGCGCGCCGAGGCCGAGAAGCGGGGCGCCGAGCGGATCCGCTACAACCACGAGGTGCTCGACTGGGAGCAGACCGACTCCGGTGTCGTGGCCACGGTGGTCAATCGCGACACCAACGAACGATTCACGGTCAACGCTCGTTACGTCATCGCGGCTGACGGGGGCAAGAGCGTCGGCCCCCGCGAAGGGGTCGCGATGGTCGGCCCGACCGGCATGGTCGACATGGTGAGCACCCACTTCACCGCGGACCTCTCGGAGTACTGGGACGACCAGACACTCATCACCTGGTTCCTCAACCCCGAGGGTGAAAGTTCCTGGGGGGCAGGAGCGATGGTGCAGATGGGCCCGACGTGGGGACGCAATTCCGAAGAATGGGTCGTGCACTTCGCGTTCCGGCCCGATGACCCGGAACGGTTCAACGAGGAGGCCATCGTCCCCCGACTGCGCGAGCTGCTGCGCTTGCCCGACCTGACGCTGCAAGTGCATAAGGTCAGTCACTGGATCCTGGACCGCATCGTCGCCGACCGCTGGCGCGTCGGTGACATCTTCCTGGCCGGCGACGCGGCGCACCGCCAGCCGCCGACCACCGGTCTCGGCTTGAACACCGGCATCCAGGACGCCTACAACCTCACGTGGAAACTGGCCCAGGTGATCAAAGGCTCCGCCACCGACGCCCTGCTCGATACCTACGAAGCCGAGCGCAAACCGGTCAGCACCGACGGAGCGGACTGGGCGCTGATGGCATTCGCCAACCACACCGTGATCGACGCCGGGATCGGGTTGACCCCCGGCGCGCCCCTCGAGGTCAACGTCGCGGCTTTCCATGCGCTGTTCTCTGACGGACTGCTTGGCGACGCGTTGCGCGCGAGGGCCGAAACAACCATCAATACCCAGCAGGCCGAGTTTCAGGCCCACGACGTGGAGATCGGCTATCACTACGCAATCGACGGTGCGGCCGTTGTGGCGGACGGATCCGCGCCGCCGCCGCGGTCCGCGACCGGGACGATCTATACACCTTCGACCCGGCCCGGTCACCGGTTGCCACATGCCTGGCTGGACAAGCAGGGTGACCGGATCTCCACCCACGACATCGTCGACAACACCGGCGTTTTCGGGTTGATCACCGGCTCCGACGGTTCGGCGTGGGCGCGCGCCGCCGAGGTGGCCGCCGACAAGTTCGGCATCCGGGTCAACGTGGCCCGCATCGGTGCCGACCTCGCCGACGAACACGGCACGTGGGCGAAGTTGCGCGAAATCGGTGACGGCGGAGCGATCCTCGTCCGGCCGGACAACCACATCGCCTGGCGCAGTGTCGAACTCGCCGAAGACACGGAACACACCATGACCGCGGCGTTCGAAGCGATTCTCGGCCGCCACTAGCGGCTCGGCGTCGGTGGGGCGGTTGACTAGGACTGATCCGCGCCGCCTCACCGACTTTCACTTCCCCACAACCGATCCATTAAGCTCGGAAGGAATCCCCTCGATGTCGAGCGAGACCCGCGAACTTCTGTGGACCCCACCCCCGGGGCGCGTCGCGGATTCGAACATGGGCCGCTACCAGCGGTGGCTCGCCGATACCCACGGCGTGACCACCACCGATTACCAGTCGTTGTGGCGCTGGTCGACCGAGAACACAGACCAGTTCTGGGGCACAATCTGGCAGTACTTTCGCGTGGAGTCGCTCGACGGTCCACCGGCGGAGGTCCTGGCGTCACATTCGATGCCCGGCGCACGCTGGTTTCCGGGTACACGCGTGAACTGGGCACAGAACCTGCTGCGCCGGTTCCAGTCGGAGGCAACCGCGATCGTCGCCCTCGACGAACGCGGCACCCGCAGCCACACCTCCGGCGTCGAGTTGACCCAGCAGGTCGCCAACCTCGCCGCTCATCTACGAGCCATGGGCGTACGCCCCGGTGACCGCGTCGCGGCCGTGCTGCCCAACACCGCGCCGGCGATAGTGTCCATCCTCGCCTGTGCCAGCGTCGGAGCCGTGTGGTCTTGTTGTGCACCGGACTTCGGGCTGAAAGGACTCGTCGACCGATTCAGGCAAATCGAACCTGCACTGCTGATCGGTGTCGACGGCTACCGGTTCAACGGGAAGACCAACCACCGACTCGATTTGATCGCCGAACTGCGCGCACAGCTTCCGACTGTGCAGCACACGATCCTGGTCCGCAACCTCGACCCCGAGGTGCCGGCACCGGAGGGCTACCACGACTACGACGATCTGATCCGCGGCGAAGCGACAGCCAGCTACGAGCCGGTTCCCTTCGACCACCCACTGTGGATCCTCTACAGTTCCGGCACCACCGGCCTGCCCAAGGGCATCGTCCATTCACACGGTGGGATCTTGTTGGAATCGCTCAAGGCCAACGCCCTGCACTACGACCTCGACGACAGCGACCGAGTGTTCATCGCGGCCAGTACCGCCTGGGTCGTCTGGAACATGCTCGTCGACGCCATGGTCACCGGTGCCACCGTGATCACCTACGACGGCAGCTTCACCGCCCAGGGCCCCGGCACGCTGTTCGGCATCTGCGGCGAGCACGGAGTCACCCGTTTCGGCACCGGCGCAGCATATCTGAGCATGTGCGAGAAATCTGGCGTGAAGCCCGGCGCGGACTACGACCTGTCCGGTCTGCGCTCCATCATGAGTACCGGCTCGCCCCTGCCCGACACGACATGGCGATGGGTGTACGACGCGGTCAACGCCGACGTTCACCTGGGATCCGACAGCGGCGGCACAGATGTCGCGACTGCGTTCGTCGGCGCGAACCCGCTGCAACCGGTCTACCGCGGTGAGATTCAGGGACCGTGCCTCGGCGTCGCAGTGCAATCCTGGGATCCCGACGGCCGACCGGTCGTCGACGAAGTCGGCGAAATGGTGATCACCGCGCCGATGCCGTCGATGCCGATCTACTTTTGGAACGATCCGGACGGGCTGCGGTACCACGACGCGTATTTCGGCACCTTCCCCGGCGTGTGGCGACACGGCGACTGGATCAGTTTCACCCCCCACGGGACGTGTCGAATCCATGGCCGATCCGACGCCACCATCAACCGCGGCGGTGTTCGCATGGGTTCCGCCGACATCTACCAGGCTGTCGAGTCCCTGCCGGAGATCACCACCGCACTCGTGATCGGCGCGGAACTGCCCGACGGCAGGTATCACATGCCGCTGTTCGTGGTGCTCGAACCGGGGATCGACCTCGACGATGCGCTCACCGAGAAAATCCGCACCACGATTCGTACAGCGGTGTCACCCCGACACGTCCCCGACGAAATTCTCGCGGTGCCGGCCGTTCCCGTCACCCGCACCGGGAAGCGGCTCGAGATCCCGATCAAGAAACTGATCCAAGGGGCTGCGCCCGAGGCCGCCCTCAACCGGGCGACAGTCGCCGAGGCCGCGACTTTGGACTGGTTCATCGACTACGCCCACAACTTCAACCAGGCCGCCCGGAGCCGGTGACGACGCTCGTGGACCACACCAGCTCGCCATCGCGCGCGGCACGCAGGTGTGACGGTGGTTCATTCGGTGAGGATCGCGCTGTCGACGGCAGGCGGCACGCCACCGCGGGCGGCCTGCCGGATCAACATTCCCACCTTGGTGGCGACCGCCAGCGCCGACCACCTCAACGCGTGGACGGGTTGCTACAGAACCACTCAGATCATCGCGAACAGTACCTTCGTCCTGAGCCACTCCCAGGCAGTTTCGTGCGAGACATCGATCCAACATGAACCTAGTGCTCCCGCACGCATCGGTGCAATATATTATAACAGGTAGGCGCCTCGCCGGTGGACTGCCGACGTTGGCCTGGTATCGCGGTGTGGATCAGACAACAGCGGTGGGGTTGCTCTGCGCGGTGAGGCGTTGTGATCATTAGCGCACTGTCAGAAGGGAATTCGCTGTGTCCTTGTCGGTACAGAATGTAGGTCTCATTGTCGGCAGCCTCCGTCGTGAGTCGATCAACCGGAAACTGGCGTCTTCGATCGTCGGATTGGCTCCGGATCGACTCAAGTTCACGGAGATTTCATTGGCGCAGTTGCCTATGTATAACGGCGATCTCGAAAACGACAGGCCAGCGCCGGTGCGGCGGTTTACCGACGCGGTCCGCAACTGCGATTCCGTTTTCATCGTGATGCCGGAGTTCAACCGATCGCTGCCGGCAGTGCTGAAGAACGCCATCGACTGGGGGTCCAAACCGCAGCCGGAGAACGTCTGGTTGGACAAGCCCGTTGGGATGACCGGCATTTCACCCGGCGCAATCGGTACCGCGGTCGGCCAACAGCACCTGCGCCAAATATTGGGCGTGCTGGGTGCGGCCGTGGTCGGCGGCGAAGCCTACCTGACCAACCGCCCCGAGCTGTTCGATCCCGCCGGGATGCTTGCCGACTCCTCGACCGAAGAGTTCCTGCGCAACTACGTGACCAGATTCGCCGACTTCGCCGACAAACTGCTAAGGCAATGACCCACCATGACCAGTGACATGCACACCGCCACATCCGCTGGAGGTACCGGACGCCTCCCCGTCGCTGCGACACACGCGGCGTTCCTGTCCTGCCAGCAAATCATCGCCGATTCGTACGCGCGGGCAGACGCGGGACGGCGAGCCTCGGTCGCTGAACTGTTCGTCGAGGACGGATGGCAGCGTCTGGGCCCGATCCTCATGCAGGGACGTGCCCGCATTCGAGAAGTGATGGCCACCCGCGATGACGACGGCCGACGAACCCTGCACACGACGACCGATCTGCGGATCACAGCAGCCCCGCGGCCCGACGAATTGCACCTGTCCTACCATCTCACGTTGTACGTACTCTCGGGTGAAAGACCTTGCATCCCAGATTCATTGGCAGCGGTGACAGATGTATTCGTGCGCCGCAACGAACAGTGGTGCCTGCAGAGCCGAGACCTGTCGCTGCTGGCCCCCACAGACTGACGACTCTCGGCAGCGGCTCGTCTGGACTCACTGGAACCCTCCCCGGACACACCCGGGACGGACTGGAACACACGCCGTTGACGCGATGCCGGACCGCTGTATGCGCGCGGGCTTCACGGCAGATTCGTTATATGATTGCACGAACGAATCACAAACGGGAGGCAGAGCATGGCCGCGACCGCCGGCGCCGACGAGAAGCCCGCGCTCGTACGGTCCCTGACCACCACATCCGTACCCGAACAAGTATCGAAAGAGATCAGACGTGCAATCTTGTCCGGCAATCTCGAGCCGGGACAGACCTTCTCGTTGCGTGAGATCTCCGGCCAACTCGGCGTCAGCTTCATTCCGGTCCGTGAAGCATTGCGTGAACTGGAAGCTCAAGGGCTCGTTGTCATCCGACCCGGCAAGAGCGCGATGGTCGCCCCGTTGAGTCATGCCGATTTGCACGGCATCTATCGTTTACGACGTCAGATCGAACCGGAGATCGCTGGTCGCGCGAGCAAATTGCTTACAAACGCCGATATTGCCCGCGCCGAAGCCTATCTCGCCGTGTTCGCTGACGAGACTCTGGACATCGATGACATCTACGAGGCGCACCACGCCTTTCACTATCAACTGCTACGTCCGGCGGCGACGGAATGGGATCTGCGGATTCTGGATGGATTGTGGCTCGCTGCCGAACGTTATGTGCGGTTGGCGTTCGCCGGCCGAGACGCCGATCCGGACGAACCGCACCGCCGCTGGCACACCCACCACGAACTCCTGACGGCCACATTGACCCGCAATGTACGCACCGTCGCGACCGCCACCCGCAAACACCTCGACGACAACGAACAGATCGCGTTACGGGCGCTCGATCCCATCGCGCCTTGACGTTGCAGTCGCAACCCTGAAGCGGCGGCCAGTCGAAGGCGGCGTCCGGGTCTGCCCGATGTTCCTGAAGGCGTCGGTGCCGATCAGTCGGCTGCTCACCTGTCCGGAAATCGCCATGAGCGGAACCGAATCCATCTGTGCGTCATTGATCGCGGTGACCAGGTTGGTGGCACCGTGCCAGGTGGCGTGGCGCGTTCCATTGTGCGCGTTGGCTCTCGGTGTGGTGCGCGTTCAGCGTCTCGTTGTGTGCGGGTTGCCCTCGGGTTGCTTCAGAGCGAGTTTGCGGTAGCAGAGCTGTCGCACCAGGCGGCAGATCGGTTGGTCGAGGCCGTGGTCCTTGCTGGTGTTGACCAGCCAGAGCACGCGTTGGTAGAAGACGGGCGGAGTGATTCCGAACGTGGGGAGGATGTATTCGTCGCCGCCGTCGAACTGGTGCCACCGGGTGGCGAATTCCAACATCGAGTGTTCTTTCGGAGTCATGGGTTCGTCGCTCGCTTCCCGTCGGGTCAGGTCAGATCGTGTGCGGTGAAGCCGTTTTCGAGCGTGTGCTTGACGGCGGTGAGGTACCGCGCGGCGTCGGCGCCGTCGACGATGCGGTGGTCGTAGGAGACCGAGAGGTAGGCCATGGATCGGACGTTGATGGTCAGGTTTCCGTCGTGGCGTGCCGGGACCAGGCGTTCGACCACGGCGCCGGTTCCGAGGATCCCGGTTTGGGGCTGGTTGATGATCGGGGTGTCGAACAGTGCGCCGCGGCTTCCGGTGTTGGTGAGGGTGAAGGTTCCACCGCTCAGCTCGTCCGGGGTGATCGTGGCCGTGCGCACCTTGTCCGCCTTGTCTGCGATCGCCCGGGCGAGCCCGGCGATGGTCAGGGTGTGGGCATCGCGGATCACCGGCACCATCAGGCCCTTGTCGCTGTCGACGGCCATTCCGAGGTGCACGTGGTCGAAGTAGGTGACCTCGGTGACCTCGGGGTTGAGCGAAGCGTTGAGCATCCGGTGGGCGGCGAGAGCTTGGACCGCTGCTTTGGCGAAGAACGGCAGGAACGAAAGCTTCACGCCGGTGCGGGCGAGAAACGCGTCTTTGTGTTGCGCGCGCAGGGCGGCGATGGCGGTGACGTCGACCTCGAGAACGCTGGTCAGCTGCGCGGACGTCTGCAGTGACTCGACCATGCGCTGGGCGATGGTCCGCCGGATCCGAGGCAGCTTCTCGACCGTGCCGCCGGACCCGGCCGACACCGCCGCGGCGTCGGTCCGGGCGGGAGGCGGCGTAGCCGCGGGCGACGGCGAGCGCACCTCGGGCGCGGGAGCAGGTTCCGGCAAAGGAGGCGAGGCTTCCGGTGCCGGTGCCGGCGCCGGTGCCGGCGGTGGCGGTGGTGGCGGCCGGTGGCGGCGTGGCGGCGCCGGACTCCGCTGCGATGATCGCGAGCGCTGCGCCGACGGCGACGACACTGTCCTCTTCGACGAGGATCTGGTCGAGGGTCCCTCCGGCTGGGGCGGGAATCTCGGTGTCGACCTTGTCGGTCGCGACCTCCAGCAGGGGTTCCTCGGCCTCGACGCGGTCGCCGGGTGCTTTGAGCCAGCGGGTGATGGTGCCCTCCTCGACGCTCTCGCCCAGGGCGGGCATGTGCACCGTGGTGGTGGCTGCGATCTGATCGGTTGTCATGGGTAGCGGGCTCCTGGGTCGGGTCCGGATCAGGGCTGGATGTCCAGCGCCGCGCGCACGATGCTGTCGGTGTCGATGCCGTGATAGCGGTAGACGTCGTCGAGCGATCCGACCTGGCCGAACTTGCTGACTCCGAGGGCGGTGCTGCGCACCTGGTTGATCCCGGACAGGAACGCCAGGGTGTGGGGATGCCCGTCGAGGACGGTGACCATCGGCGCCGCGCGGTCGGCGGGGAAGAGCTGGTCGAGGATCCAGCTCTCGCCGGTGCCGCGCCCCTGCCGGGCCTGCAGTGCCTCGAACAGCAGACCGGGACTGGTGACACACACGACGTCGGCCGGCACCCCGGTCTGCTCGAGACGCTCCGCGGCGGCGAGCGCTTCGGTCAGCAGAGCTCCCATCGCGACGATGGTGAGCTGGGCACCCTCGCGTCGGACCAGTGGGTAGCCGCCGGCCACGACCTGACGTCTGCGGCGTTCGCGAGCGGCGGGATCGGCCGGCACATCGGCCAGGGTCTGGTCGACGGGGCGAGTGGACAGCCGCAGGTAGGCCGAGGACCCGTCGGGGCGGCCCATCCTGGACAGGCTGGCGAGCAGCGTCCACTCCACGTCGATGGCGAAGGCGAGGTCGTAGCTGATGCAGCCGGGCTGTTCCAGACCGATGGTGGGCGTCTTGATCGACTGATGCGCGCCGCCCTCGGCGGCCAGGGTGACCCCGGAGGGCGTGCCGACCAGGATGGATTGGCCGCCTGCGTAGATGCCGTAGGACCAGGGTTCGAGGGCGCGCTCGACGAAGGGGTCGTAGAGCACCCCGATCGGGAAGAGCGGTTGCCCCCAGCGGCTCCAGGTGGCGCCGAGTTCGCCGATCAGGCCGACAAGGTTGGTCTCGGCGATGCCGAGTTCCATGTGCTGGCCGGTGGGGCGCTCGTTCCAGTGCATGATCGTCTCGGCGTCGTCGGCGAACCAGTTGTGTCGTTCGTCCGACGACCACACGCCCACCTTGTTCACCCAGCCGCCCAGGTTGGTGGTGGAGCTGACATCGGGGCTGACCGTCACTACGCGTTGGGCGGCCTCGGGCGCGGCGCGGGTCAGATCAAGCAGCGCACGGCCCAGCGCCGCCTGGGTGGTGGAGGTGCCCTTGGGGATGCGGCCGAACTCGGTCGGGATGCCGACCTCGGGCAGAGCGGGCACCGGGTCACGGTGCAGGTGGGCCGCGGTCGTCTCGCACAGCCGCGCTGCGTCGGTGTCGGCCGGGAAGCGCTGCCACGGCTGGTTCGGGTCGTACCCGATCCCCTCGGCGAATCGGGTGTACTCGTCGACGCTGAGCAGAGCGGAGTGGTTCTGCGGATGTCCCTGGGTGGGTAAGCCGTAGCCCTTGATGGTGTAGGCGATGATCACCGTCGGGCGCGTGTCGTCGATCTGCCGGTATGCCTGGATCAAGGCGGGCAGGTCGTGGCCGCCGAGGTTGCGAATCGCTGCGGTGAGGGTGTCGTCGTCCAGATCGGCGATCAGGGCGGCGATCGGTTCGCTTCCGGCACCGGTTCCAGGGAGCCGGGTGCGAACCTCGGCGGCGCTGCACCGCAGCAGCCGCTGGTACTCCGGGTTGGACATGTCGAGGATGCGCGCGCGCAGTGCGCCGCCGCCGGGGCGCGCGAACAGCGATTCGAGCAGCCGTCCGAACTTGACGGTGATGACCTGCCAGCCCGCGGCGTCGAACATCTTCTCGAGCCTGCGCGCGGCGATGTTGGGCACCACGCGGTCCAGCGACTGGCGGTTGAGGTCGACGATCCACACCACCTCGCCCAGCTCCGCGATGCCGGGATCCAGGATCGCCTCCCACACCGCGCCCTCGTCCAGTTCGGCGTCGCCGACCAACGAGTACTGGCGACCCGAGCCCGTGGTGGCCAAATGGGTGTCGACATAGCGGCGGGCCATCGCTCCCCAGATGGGGGCGGTCGCTCCGATGCCGACTGACCCGGTGGAGTAGTCCACGGTGTCGGGGTCCTTGGTACGGCTGGGATAGGACTGCAGACCCCCGAACTCGCGCAGCGTCGTCAGGTACTTTTCGTCGAGTTCACCGAGCAGGTAGTTGATGCCGTGCAGGACGGGGGAGGCGTGCGGTTTGACCGAGACCCGGTCACCGGCGCGTAGCTGGACGAACCACAGCGCCGTCATGATCGAGACCATCGACGCGCACGAGGCCTGGTGCCCGCCGACTTTCAGCCCGGTGGGATTGGGTCGGACCCGGTTGGCGTGGTGGACGATCGAGGTGGATAGCCACAGCAGCCGCCGCTCGATCGACTGGAGGGTGTCGAAATCCGGATCGCCGGCGGCGCTCGATGGCGCGGAGCTGGTCGACGTGGCAACGGGGGCGGGGTTCATGAACCTCTCCTAGCGAGCAGGATATTGCGTCGGCGCAGCGTGCGACTGCGGCGGGAATGGGTTTAGTGGCCGTTTTGCGCGGAGGCGGGTGGGCTCGCTTCGCACGGGCGAGGCAGGTGGTCGAACCGATGGGTTGCGTGGTCGACCACGTCCTGCCGAGGGGTGATAGGGGTGGAATAGGGCGTTGCTAGAGCATCTTGCTATATGTGATAACAGCGGCGCCCAGCCACCTTGTTTCGTGCATTTCGTAAGCGGTGTCACAATTCAAACCAATTTCCGCCCGGTTCACCACGGGCTGTGAACCAAGAAAGATTGCAAACATTGGTTCGAAGCCCATACGGCCGATCCCGAGAGGGAGACGACCGAGGGGCCGAAGCGTGCGCACTGGTCTGCGGGCTTGGCGTCGAGCCGCATCGCAGCGGCCGAGCCCGGCTGGCTCGGCCGCGAAGCCGGCCGATCCGGACTGCGCGGCGCATCCACGAGCGGGCGTACTCGCCCTCGCACGATCAACGCCGAGGTCGCACCACGCGATCGCTCACTCCGGGCTGGTTCAGAGACCAGAATCCGATGCGAACCCTGTGTCCGGCACCAGTGCGATCGAGGTAATAGCTCCGTTCTACTTGTGGTGTAGGACACAGCAGGGCGGTATTCCGGCGGAAGCCGATGCGATACGTCGCCTGTGCATTCGACTCCTCTCCAATGCACACCGGCTTCGGCTGTGGTTCGACAAAAGGAGGTGCCCGTTTCGATCTCCTTCCAGCAGTGCGTCATTCACCGCGGTCCTGACGGGCCGGGACCCGGCCCCGCCGGCTACACCATCGACAATCCGAGGAGCTCTTCATGACCAGAAACATCACCGCACACCCCAGTGAACTCGAGATCACCCGCGACCTGCTCGAAGCCGCCGACACCGACATCGCCCGATTTTTCGGCTACTTCTCCGAGGACTGCACCTTCCGCATGGGCAACAACGACACGATCCGAGGCAGCCGAGCCATCCAGAAGTGGGTCGCGAGCTATCTCGGGGCGGTCGCCGGGATGCGGCACGTGATCCTGGAGGAGTGGCCTGCCGGAGCCGTCACCGCTCTGCGCGTTGACGTCACCTACACCATGAACGACGGCGCCGAATTCACCCTGCCCGCGGTGACCCGCACCCGGGTCGAGGACGGGAAGGTGACCGAGTACCTGATCTTCATGGACCCCGGCCCTGTCACCGCCGGCCGCTGACCCTGCCGAACCCTCGCACGCAGTCGGCGTTCTGGAACCACGGCATATCTTGTCTGAACGGAGCATCATGATTCACCCCATTCACCCCACACCGGAGAACCTCGACGAGAAGGTCGACACCTCCTACCGGCGTCCGGTGCTGATCTCGGGAGCCGGCCCGGTGGGAATGATCCTCGCGCTGGAACTCAGCCTGCACGGAGTCAAGAGCACCCTCGTCGAACAGAACCCGCAGACCACGCGTTTTCCCAAGATGGACCTCACCAATGCGCGCAGCATGGAACTGCTCGCGCGTCTGGGTCTGGACGTGGAGATTCGCTCGGCCGGAGTCGGTTCCGGCTACTCCCACGACGTGGTGTTCTGTACCTCGATGGCCGGCCGCGAGGTAGGCCATTGGAGTTACCCCAGCGTCGACGAGATGTCGGAGTGGATCGCCTCCCGCAACGACGGCACCACGCCGGCCCGCGCCTGGCAGCGGGTCACCCAGATCGAGGTCGAGAAGCTGCTCATGCGTCGCTGCCTGGCCGACGACAACATCGAGGTTCTGCGACCGTGGCGCGTGAGCGAAGTCGCGCACGGCGAGGACGGGGTCAGGGTTCGGATCGTCTCCCCGGTGGGCGGCGCCGATCACACCATCGAGGCGGACTACCTGATCGGCTGCGATGGCGCCGGCTCGGTGGTTCGGCGCGCCATGGACCTGCAGATGGAGGGCGAGCGTGGGGTGATCACCTTCTGCCAGGTCCACTTCAAGTCCCGGGATCTGGCGACGCTGCACGCGCACGGGCAGTTCTGGCACACCTTCTTCGTCGGAGGCGGCGTCGGGGCCATCATTGCCCAGGACGAGCGCGACACCTGGACTCTGCAGACCAGCGCCATCACCGACGGTGTGCGCACCGCGGACATCGACAAGCAGCAACTGCTCGACAAAGTTTGCGGCAAGCACCTCGAGGTTGACGAGGTCCTGCAGAGCAGCGTCTGGCAGGCCAACGTCCTCGTGGCCGACCACTACCGGCTCGGCCGGCTGTTCGTGGCCGGTGACGCCGCCCACGAAGTCATCCCCACCGGGGGATACGGGCTGAACACCGGCATCGCCGACGCGGTCAATCTCGGCTGGAAACTCGCTGCGGTGATCAACGGTTTCGGCGGCGACGACCTGCTCGACAGCTACGAAGCCGAGCGCCGCCCGGTCGCGCTGCTGGCTCGGGACTGGTCTTTCCGGCATCTCAACGTGCACGTCGCGGCCCAGCAGCTGATCGACCCCGACCTGATCGAGTCCGACAGCCCCGAAGCCGACGCGCACCGCACGACGCTGGCCGACTACTTCGCGGCCAACACCGGAGAACACGAGAGTTACGGTGTCGAGATGGGCTACCGCTACCACTCCGCGGTGCTCGCCGACGACGACGCGAGCGGTCCCGACCCGGACGTGTCCACATACACCCCGACCACGGTCCCGGGCGCGCGGGCTCCGCACGTCCGCCTCGCCGACGGCACCTCCGTGATCGATGCGTTCCGCGACACCTTCACGCTCGTCAGTTTCGTCGGCAGGGAGGTAGCCCGGGAGCTGGCCGCCGTGTCCAGGGAGGAGGGTGTCCCCTTCCGGATCTTCGCGATCGACGACGCGGTCGCGCGCACGATCTACGAGCGGGACCTGGTGCTTGTGCGCCCCGACGGTCATGTGGCCTGGCGCGGCGACACACTGCCCGAGGACGTGCGAGCACTGCTGTCGACCGTCACCGGCCGCAGTGCGCTGGCGGCAACTGCCTGACCTCGCATCGAAGCGGCGTACGCACCGCCACCGCCCGCGCAGTCGTCCGTCATCCCGCGAAACTGTGACGTGGACTTCGATCACAGCGGTGCGTACGCGACCGGGCCCGAATCGCCGGCCGACGCGAACCATCGGCGTTCTCGAGGTGCGCGGCGCGCTCGGCCTGATCCTGCCACCGCTGACCGCTATCGCGGTGGGTCTGGCGATTGCGGTGGCGGTCGCACTGGTGGTGCTCCAGGTCTGTGCTCTCGCGCTGCATCTCAGGCGCGGCGAGGTCGGGCTGATCGGTCTGAACGTCATTTCGATCGTCCTGGGCGGCGTCGCGGTCTGGTTGTCCACCACCTGGCGGCAACGGACGAAACGTCAAAAGTGACACTTTGCCCACGTCGCGTTTGAAGGGTTGCCACCTGCGCCGCGGCGGCAGTTAGGCGCCAGTTGCGATGGTGCGCCACATTGGCGACGCGATGCCGGCGCCCGACTCGACTGCTGGGGCCGGTTCAGCCGGTTACTGTTTGGCAAGTTCTCCAATGCGATGACGCCCTGTGGGATCTGCGCTGCGAGCTAGGCGAAGGGTGCGCATTCCGGGCGCGGTTGTCGGTGACGAATGGCAGGCTGGAGCAGTCTGCGCTTTGTACCGATTCGCCAGTCGATGCACAGGTCGACAAATCAAGTCCTAGTCCCGCTCGAAAGGAGCGAACTTGGCGCGATCGCCGTTATTGCCGATGTTTGTCGGGTTGGTCCTGACCGTCAATCTCGTCGTGAGGCTGAATCCGGAATGGTGGTGGTCCCTGGCATACGCAATCGGGATTTTCAGCAGCGGCTTTGAAGCCTGCAGGTTGTCGATCAGGAAAAACCAACAGCGCGAGGCCGAGGGCCGACCTGCGACCGAAGGCTTCCTGAGAACATGGTGGCAGAACGCGGTTGGAACACGCGAGGGGTGAGTCCCACCCAGAAGCTAGCGAATCCTGTTGCGATCGCGAAGGCGATCATTGGTAATCGGCGGCATACGCTCTGGCAGTGTGGGGGTCAGCGGTTCGAGTTGCTTGCTCGCCCGGGCAGGGTGGCGCTCGGCACTACGGCGAGTTTCGACTCGGCGCGACCCCCTTTCGTCCGGGGAGAATATCGGTGGTGGTGCGCTTCGGTGTTGTCGGTGGTGACGGCGATGCGGTGCGGCACGGACCGAGGGGGAGGTACTCGAGTGTCTCGATCATCGAAAGGTGTGCCCGGTTCGGGCGTGGCACGCGGTGTCACGGCACTCAATGTCACCCCCTTAGGGTGTTGGTCGAGTGTCCATGTGGCCAGTATCTGTCCAACGGGTCGGTCCAGTTGGTCCAGCTGGTCCAACTGGAGGAGGTGAGTCCGGTCTGACCTGGTAGTTCCGAATTCACCTGGGGTTGTGTCCATTTCACACGCGGAAGGTCGCTGGTTCGATCCCAGCCGGGACCACACAGTAAAGCCGCAGGTCAAAGGGCGTTTTGAAATTCGATTCTCCGATCAAGGAAATGTAATTCCCGCAGTCCATAGGGCCAAACGTGGGAAACGGCCGTTTCCGAATCAAGGCACTGGGTGCCACTGCTTATTGCGAGTAACAAGAATGGCACAGGGTGCCGCAGAAGTCTTGGTGGCTGGTCAACCCCGGAGAGTGCAGGGCCGTCGTCGGCGAGTTTTCACCTGGCGAGTTCTACTGTGGGACTGGAACTGTCGGGGGAGTGAAAATTCCTCGGAGCGTGTGGGCGACGGAGGAGGACACGCGGAAGGGCCCGGAGCGTGGGTTGACGAGACGGGCCCCCGGCATGGTGGGATTGGGCGACTCGGACGAACTTTCTCAGCCACACGTCGCGACGCCGGAGGCGGCGCAATGCTTTTCGCGGGTGTCGCGTCAGCGGCTGCCGTGTTTCTTGATGCGGACAGATCTGGGTGATTGAGCGGGAGCGGCGTTTGTCCGGTAGGGCTCTGTGTCGCGGCAGCCCTGTTCTTCGATGACCGATCGGATCGCGGTAGCGCTCGTGTGGAGATCCTTCGGCCTGGGCCTTGTCATCTCGTGAACAGATGCGGTGGTGGCTGTCGCCTGGTTCCACGAGGACCCGCACGTAGTTCGCTGACGAGTTCGATATCCGGCCGCGGAGATTATATTTGGAAGGGTTTGAAATTGACCGGAGCTCCGCTCTATGCGCTCATCCAGAGCAGGAATCGCACCCGGTCGAGTCGAGCGAATAGTTGCCGTGCCTCGTCGTTGTCGGGGCAGGGGTGGCCGCCGGCGTGGAGTTCGGCGATATGCAGCTCGTGCGGGTCGAGGTCTTGTCGTTGTGTTCACCGGGTACGGCCGGGGTCATATTTCTATCGGACGCTGGAAACACGCTCTGTGGTGCCGGTTTCGGCGGTGTTCAGGGCGGTGTGATGGCAACGGCGGGCATCCATTGGTCGGGTTCGAGTGATCCTCGGCCACAGTGCACACCGACAACGTCCGGACGAGAGTTGGCGCGGATCCGATCAAGCTGGGGCCGTGCGGCGCTCCGACGCGGTCCGAGCGGACCGGACCGGGGCTCGAATTAGTTGTGGCGGTGGTCAAACCGGATTCAACTGGCCTCGTGTGTCTTCTGGGTTGCGATCCACGAGGCGATCTGTGCGCGTGATGCGAAGTCCAGCTTGGCGAGTATGCGTTCGACGTGACCGTCGATCGTGCGTGTGGAGAGCACGAGCATTTCGGCGATCGCTCGATTGCTCATGCCATCAGCGACGAGATTGGCGATTTGAGTTTCTCGTTTGGTGAGCGGGGACTTCACGGATGCTCGGATACGGCGGGGTGAACTGTGGCCTAGTGCCAAACCTACGGCGTCGTCGATTGTCATCGATGCGTTCTGCCGCGCGAGCTGCGAGACCGTCCGGTCACCGAGATGTTGCATCACCGACGCCGCCGAAGTGGTGGAGTCGGCATAGAGGTGAGGACCGAAGGCCTGAACATCGGTACCGAGTCCCGTCCAGACCGCGGTGGCGGCACCAGCGAGTTCGGCAGCAGTCTTGAAATCTGCTGTCGACGAGGCGATCCAGGACAACAGTTCAACGGTCAGTGCGGTACAGATGCTGTCCTTGAATTCGCGCTGCATCGTGAGAGCTTGAAGTGCCGCCTTCTTGGCGAGTGCCATTTCACCGAGGCGCCAGTGGCACAACCCAGTGATCCACAGGGCGTATGTGCGGTTCCACTGTTCACCGTTGTCCTTGCTCATCTTGATCGCGCGACGACAAGTTTGCAGCGCTGCGTCGAGTTCGGGGTGATATGTCTGTGCCATTGCGAGTTGGAAGAGACCCGTGAGAACTGATGCGGTGTCGCCGAAGCGTGTGTGCACGTCGATGCATCGGCGGAACAGTTTGATTGCTTCCCCGGTGTCGCCGGAGAACAGTAGATGTATCGCCGACCATTGCATGGCATGTGCGGACAGTTTGCTGTCTTCGAGTGCGGCAGCAACGGACTCACATTCGGAGAGGTAGTAGGCGGCGGCGTGGCGGTCTCCCTGCATGAGTGCGATCCATGCTGCAACCCATAGCGCATTGCCTCGTTGTGCGGCGGGTTCTACTGTACCGGAAAGTATTTGGTCGAGCCATCGGCGGCCGTCACTGAGGAAGCCGCCCGCGACCCAGTGGTACCTGAGCAACGAGGCCAGTTCCGCGGCAGATCCGATTTCCGGTGGGGAGCTCGCAGACCATTCGAGTGCGGAGAGCAGGCTGGCGTGGTCCGCTTTCATGACAGCCAGTGCCGCGGCCTGGCCCGGGCCGCACCAGCGGTCGACCATGATGGCGGCTTTGCGGAGAAAGTGGTCTCGATGACGGCCCTTGAGCTGCTGGTATTCCCCGGATGCGCCGAGGAGCTCGGAGCCGTACTCCCGGACGGTCATCAGCTGCCGGTAGCGAACACTCTCACCGGTGCGCTCGGTGAGGATGATCGACTTCGCTACCAGTCGGTCGAGCAGATCGATGATGAGTTCCGGGTCCAGCGCGCCGAACCCGCATATTTCCTCCACGGCGTCGAGGTCGAAGGTTCCGGGGAAGATCGAGAGCCTCGCCCACAGGAGTTGTTCACTCTGCGTGCAGAGGTCGAAGCTCCAGTCGATCAGGGCGCGCAGGGTCTGCTGTCGCGGCATCGCCATCCGGTTGCCACCGGCAAGCAGGCTGAAGCGTTTGTCCAGTCGGTGGACGATCTGCGTCACCGAGAGCGACCTCAGTCGTGTGGCTGCCAGTTCGATCGCGAGGGGGATTCCGTCGAGCCGGTCGCAGAGCTGAACTACCGCCTCGACGTTTTCGTCGGTGACGGTGAAGTCGGGCAGGACGTTGCGGGCGCGATCGACCAGCAGGCTCACTGCTTCGTAGTGCGCTATCGCTTTCGCGGTGTGTGATTCCTGGGCGGGCGGGCTGGACAGCGGCGGGATCACACAGAGGTGCTCGCCGCCGATTCCCAGCGGCTCTCGACTTGTCGCGAGAACTCGCAGGCCAGGAGATTCGTTCAATAACACTTCCACCAACGCCGCGCACACATCGAGTAGGTGCTCGCAGTTGTCCAGCACGATCAGCAGTTGCCTCTCGCGTAGGTAGCTGATCAGCTTCTGTTCTGGGGGGCGGTTGGACTGGTCCGGCACATGTAACGCCGAGACGATCGCCTGTGCAAGACGTGACTCGTCCTCGAGGCTGGCGAGCTCGGCGATCCAGACGCCGTCGCGCAGGCCCCGGCGTGATCGATCCGCTACCTCGAGGGCGATACGGGTCTTGCCGACACCCCCGGGTCCGGTCAGTGTCACCAGGCGTGACTCGGACATCAGGTTCTTCACTTCGGACAACTCTCGACGTCGTCCGACGAAGCTGGTCAGGGAGGCCCGCCCACCACCGGCCGAGTGCGTCGAGGTCGCTTCTGGCATGGCAATCAGCTCGTTTCTTGCACTGAACGGCCGGGGGTTTGCCGGAGTCTCTCGGCTACCGCCACCTCGACCGAGGTGACCCGCTGATGTTAGCGCTGCCCGTACTCGACTGGCGGCAGGGAGTCGGTCGCCGAGTGCAGTCGCATATCCAAACCAGGCGACCCACGACGCGGTCTCGCGTGAGGTCGGCCCGCCCGCTCCAGCTTGTCCGACGTCGATGAGCTCGGTTTTGTACAGTCCCACAGCTGATTCCATGAGGCAGTGCCGAACGCATACCCGACGGTCCGATCGGGCCGGCGATCCCCCGAGTGACGCAATGCCTCGGTGAACACAATCGACGTGTACCGACTTCCAGCGCGTGTGGTGAACCAAACCATTCGCAGTGAACGGAATTCGGAATCGTGCACGCCCGGTTTCGTCGTCGGATCCCGCCGCGCCTCGACGGCGATCCGTGTTGCCGGCTCCCTCAACTCCTGTGGACACTTCCGCTGTGTTGCCATGCTCTCATCCTTCACGGGTGATGAGAGTCTCTCAGCGGATCCAGTGCTGTTCACACCGGTGCGCTGCAATGTCCGGATTCGATGGACCAGAAACACAGGTAGTCGGTGGGGTGATCTCCCCCGCGCGGTACCGGGGTGGACGACGCAATGCTTGATGACACCCCCACCGCCCTAGGTGCGACACATTCGCCGCCCAGATCTTCGGTGGCCCAACGGAAGGACCGTCATGACTGCCGGGCAGACCTCTACCTCGACCGCCGATTACGACGCCATCGTCATCGGTGCCGGCTTCGCTGGGCTGTACGCACTGCACAAGCTGCGCGATCAGATGGGACTGCGCGTCCGGGTCTTCGAGGCCGGCGACGACCTGGGCGGCACCTGGTATTGGAACAGGTACCCGGGCGCACGCTGCGACATCGAGAGCATCCACTACTCCTATTCGTTCTCCGCCGAACTCGAACAAGAGTGGGAGTGGTCCGAGAAGTACGCTTCGCAGCCCGAGATCTTGGCGTACCTGAACCACGTCGCCGACCGGTTCAACCTGCGCGATGACATCGAGTTCGCGACGCGGATCACCTCGGCGGTCTGGAACGATGACCGCGGACTCTGGCAGGTCGGCAGTGGGGACGGCTCCGTTTCCACCGGGCGCTACCTGATTTCGGGCGCCGGCAACCTGTCGGTCCCGAAGAATCCGGAGTTCGACGGCATCGACACCTTCGTGGGCGAGGTCTACTTGACCGGAAAGTGGCCGCATGAGGGCGTGGACTTCACCGGGAAGCGGGTCGCCGTCATCGGCACCGGGTCGAGCGGAATCCAGGCGATCACCGAGATAGGTAAGCAGGCCGGTCACCTCACGGTCTTCCAGCGCACCCCCAATTACGCCACCCCGCTCGGGAACGCCCCGTCGGACCCCGTCCGGGTCGGTCAGGTCAAGGCCAACTACCCGGCGGTGCGTGATGTGGCGAGAAGTTCGTTCATCGGCGTCCCGTACGACCAGGCACACCCCTCTGCACTCGGGGTCTCGCCCGAGACCCGGCGCCGCATCTTCGACGAATGCTGGGACGAGGGCGGGTTCCGGTTCTTCATCGACACCTTTCAGGATGTCTTGTTCGACAAGGCCGCCAACGACACCGTCTCCAACTACGTGCGCGAACGGATCCGTGAGCGGGTCAGCGACCCTGTCGTGGCAGAGAAACTGTCGCCGACGAACCACCCGTATGGCACGAAGCGGCCCCCGTTCGAAACCAACTATTACGAGACGTACAACCGGGACAACGTGAGGCTGATCGATGTGGCCAGTTCGCCGATCACCGCGGTGACCGAGAACGGTGTCCGCACCGCCGAGGGCGACTACGACTTCGACGTCATCGTTCTCGCCACGGGATTCGATGCCATGACCGGGCCGCTGTTGGACATGGGCATCGTCGGGCGAGATGGTCGCAAGCTGTCCGACAAGTGGGTGGACGGGCCGCACACCTACCTCGGGCTGACCATTCACGGGTTCCCGAATCTGTTCCTCATCACGGGACCGCAGAGCCCCTCGGTGCTCTACAACATGCCGCTGGCCATCGAGGACCACGTCGACTTCGTCGCCGACGCCATCGACCACCTTCGCCGGAACGGTCTCGACACCATGGAACCGACACTCGACGCCGAGACCAAGTGGGTCGACCACGCGAACGAGCTCGCCCAAGCCACCCTGCTCCCCGGAACCGACTCCTGGTGGATGGGCGCGAACATCCCCGGCAAGCCGCGTGTATGCCTGGTCTACCTCGGCGGCGCTCCCGCCTACCGGGAGATCTGCGCCGATGTCGTCGACAAGGGTTACGAGGGATTCACCCTGTCGTGCGAGGGAGTCGCACGACAACTGACCCCCACGCAGGCCTGACAGGTCCCGCTCGACCCCCCGCCAGAACCGAAGCGACAGACACCCCGGCCCGCTCGGGTGGAGCAATCAGCTTTTGCTTCCTCCGAGTGCCCCGGCCCAGCCAGTCACCCCATCCTTCGAGGAGGATCCGATGCCAGTCGACGCCGCAGTACAGGACTTGATCAACGGGTTGAACGCGCAACGCGTGCGCTCGTTCGAGCAGATGAGTGTCAGCGAAGCCCGCGACCTCGTGGCCACCTTCACCGATCTACAGGCCCCGGCCCGCGAGGTAGCAAAAGTCGTCGACACGACCTACCCCGGCCCCGACGGTGACCAGCACATCAGGTTGTACATCCCCGATGCCCCCGGCCCGTTGCCGATCGTCGTCTACTTCCACGGCGGCGGCTTCATCGCCGGTGGGCTCGGTGTGGTGGACGAGCCGTGCCGCGCGTTGGCCAACGACGCCGCAGCCATCGTCGCCGCCGCGAGCTACCGGCTTGCACCTGAACACAAATTTCCGGCCGCAACCGATGACACCTTCGCCGCGCTGCAATGGGTCGCCAACAATGCGACCGACTTCGGTGGGGACGCGAACCGTATAGCAGTTCAGGGTGATAGTGCCGGCGGCAACCTCGCCGCAGTCGCCGCCCAGCGCGCCAGGGACGAGGGCGGACCGCACCTAGTCGCCCAAGTGCTGACGTACCCGGTCATCGATTCGACGGCGAAGTTGCCGTCCAGGTATGAGTGCGAGGAGGGCTACGTCATTACCGCCGCCGGCCTCGATTGGTTCTGGCAGCAGTACCTTTCCTCTCCGCAGGATGCCGACAATCCTCACGCGACACCCTCGAAGGCTCCTTCGCTGGCAGGGTTACCACCCGCCCTCGTCCTCACCACCGAATACGAGGTGTCCCGCGACGAGGCCGAGGCGTACGGCAAGCAGCTCGTGAACGCCGGCGTACAGACCGACATCATCCGATTCGACGGGCTAGTGCACGGCGTCTACTGGATGTCCGGGGCAGTTCCGCGCAGCTCCGAAATGCACACAACCATCACCGACTTCCTCATCGCACGGTTCACCGACCGATCGCGGCAGCAGGAAATGACACAGTAGAGAACCGATGTCATGACATGATCCGGAACGGCCGGGGAACCATTGTCCCCGAGAGGGACAAACCGTGGGAGGCTACGGCATCGAGTGATCCGGGACGCAATCGCGCAAGCGTTTGTTGTTCTGCAATACCGGCTCGCTAGTGGTCCTACGAGTGGAATTCGGTCCGGTCGGATCGGCAACAAGCGATCCCGCACAAGGGGTGTCTTGTGCGGAACCGCTTGTTGCTGTGTCGTTAGCGTGAGAGTTCTTCGAGCACTTTGCCCTTGGTTTCGATGCCGAACACGTACTGGATCCCGATGCCGGTGACGATGAATCCGACCAGCATGGGTCCGATCGAGGATCCGGCCCGCAACCAGGCGCTGCCGAACCCGGTGCCGATCGCGCGCGCAGCCGGGTCGGGTACGATCCTGCCTTCTCCGGTACACGATGAGGAACACGATCCAGCCGACCATCGCGACGAGGATGAAGCTGATGCCGCGATAGACGAACGCCGACCCGCCCTTGATCGTCCGCTGCAGGTGTTGATCCGGCCGCGGGGCAGTGGGCGCGTTGGTATAGATCCGGGTCGAGCTCAAAGCCGCATGACCGAGGATCGCCTGGACCACGTCGAGTGGGACCGAGACTGCCCAACGGGTCTTCGCCGAACGTGGATTGGCGGCATCGCTCGAGGACATCGCCCGCGAGTCCGGAGTCGGAGTGGGCACCTTGTACCGCCGGTTTCCTACCGTAAAAAGTTGATCGGCGCGGCCTGCGCGAGAAGGTGGCCGAGTACGCCGACGCTGCGAAACGCGCGCTGAAACACCCCGATCCGTGGCAGGGCTTCTGCTCTTACGTGGAGACCATGTGCAGCTTGCAGGCCGCGGTCCGTGATGTCGGATCGCTGCTGCTGGAACGCTGGGCCGCCGCGTAGCTCGCGCGGTTCCGCAGCCGAGATAGGTCCCGCCTACTTTTGAAGGCGGCGCACCCGCGCCTGCATCGCTAACCCCGAGGGACGGGCGTCGAACGACACCCATGCAGGAATTCGCTCAGGATTCTCGCGCACTGTTACCGCACGGGTGGGCGATCGTGCCCTGAGAAGTGCCGCTCGGGGGTTCGTGCTGAGAAGCTGGGGTGTCGGTTCCGTCCGGATCGGCCGGTGATCCGGTCCTGGTCGCGTGAGGAGGAGGTTGGCAGGGTGGTCGATCAGGCGAAGCCGTCGTCGTTGGTGCCGGGCGCACAGGCGTTGACGCGGCGGCTGCTGGTGGACGATCCCGCGCGGGTGGAGCACATCAGCGGGGTGGCCGCACGTGCGGTCGCACTGTCGGGCACGGTCGATGTCGGCGACCGCGACACCCTGGTGGCGACGGCGTGGCTGCACGACCTCGGCTACGCCCAGGATCTGAAGGACATCGGGTTCCACCCGATCAATGGCGCCCGCTACCTCCGCGCCCGCGGTTGGCCGCCACTGGTCTGTGAACTGGTGGCGCACCACTCCGGGGCACGGTTCGTGGCCGCGGTCCGCGGGTTCGATGCGGAACTGGCCGAGTTCGGATTCGTGCAGGACGCGCTCACCGATGCGTTGACGATTGCCGATCAAACCTCCGGCCCGCACGGGCAGACCGTGACCGTCGATCAGGGGTTGCGCGACATGCTCGACCGGCACGGCCCGGACTCACCGAACGCCCGCGCCCACCCGCAGCGCGAACCCTACATCCGTGCCGCCCTCGCCCGCGTCGAAGACCACCGGAGCAGCGGTGCACCCGACCCCGACCGCGGCGGGTAGCCACACCGTCAGTCCAGTCGGGGGCCACGCCTGTTCGATCACCACGGTCCGACCGGACCACGATGCAGGGTGCGGCCAGAACCGGAACACCGGCCGGCGCAGCATGTTTCGCAGCGCTACCAGTTCCCGATTCAGCTTCACGGTGGACCCCGGTTCGGCCGCGGCATGCGGTGTTGGGCAGGCATGTCACCCGATCACGGTGTTGGTCAAAGTGTCCATGTGGCGAGCATCGGGCCAACGGGTCGGACGGACTGGTCCAGGTTGACCAGTGGGGGGAGTTGCGCCGTGCTGACCTGGTAGTTTCGAAATGACTTGGGGTCGTGTCCATTTCACACGCGGAAGGTCGCTGGTTCGATCCCAGCCGGGACCACCACAAAACTGCTGCTCAGGACGTTGTGACCAAGATTATTTCCAGAGTTGTCAGACAATAGTGGTCTCTATTTGGCCATATCCGGACAGATCCTCCTGGCGAGTCTTCGTCGATCGCGGTCGTTGTGGTGCATCGATGGCGGGAACGGCCGGCTGGGCACGCGCGCGGGTCGGGGTGTCGTCGTGGTCATCAGTATCGAACCGGGGACCGTCTCGTTCAGGTGAAATAGCTTTCTGTTCAGCGTGATTCGCGGATTCAGGTCTTTACTGGCGGTGTGGGGGTGCTGATCCGAACGCGCGTTCGCGCCGTGCCGTGGGCACGCGGGGCGGGTCTCCGATGCGCGCGGTAGCGCTCGGTACGGTACGTCAGCGCGGTGTGACCTTCCGCTCCGGTGACGGAAGGTCATGCGGTGCCCGCACGGCCGTCCCACTTCGCCAGAAAGGTGCAGGTCAGCGCCCGAACCGGAGTGGACGCCGGACGCGGCTACCCTACTGCCTCCGATGACGTTCCGCCTGGGTGATTCGACTGGCACCGAACACCGTGGCACCGCGTGCCGTTCGCCTTCCGCCGAGCGAGCCCTGCGGCCCCAGGGCGAAGGCCGATACGCGGAAGCCGACGCTGCAAGGCTATTGACTAGATCGGCGCGGATGTTGTTGCCTCCTGCGCCGTTCGATGAGCGAGGCCCAAGGCCTCGATGGACTGTAGCCGATTTCGGTCCGCAAATTTCCCCGGCGCCGCGACTTTGGCGGGTTGAGCCGGCAGAACGGTCGAACTGTTTCTGTCTTCTCCCAACGACCTCGCTGCGCCGAAACCGCAGTGAGGATGCGGACTTAGGAACCCGACCCGATCTCGGAGGTTGCTGCTGATCGTGGCGAGGAGCTCCTGGGTCCTCAACCGCGATGCAGTACGAGCGGTCGCGTTCGCACCGAGCTGCACGACGCGCGCAGCGAGGTCGGTGACGCCGGCATCGCAGTACTACCGCAGGCGGGTGAGTATGGCCTGTTCGTCTCCGGCGGAATGCCGCAGCACTATCTGAACCGCAGGCGCGTGCGTCTCCTCGGCTAGGCGCGTGCCCACGGGGGATCACACCGCCATGGGCTGTCAACCTGCGAGTGCTGGCCCAATGCGCGAATCAGATCACCTAATACGCACAGATCCGGGTGAAGCGGGGTCTGTGCCTTGCGAGTGCTGATAGCGGCATCCTCGATCGCTTGGGTCAATTGGTTGTGGTCGCTGCTAATCAACTTGCGCCCGACCAGCCATTTCTTGATGTCGACGGGACCATTCTTGAAACCTGCTGATTCCCTCTTCCATGCGGCAGTCAGATTCGGCCAATCCTTGTTCGTTCGCGCGAGAATCCGATCTACGGGCAGGTAACAGATCACGTCAGGCTGACTCAGCCCAAAGACGTGTATCCGATCGAGCCGCCCAGTTTCGAGGGCCCGCAACGCTAGTTGGTGAAGGAATAGTGCTTCCGCGGTCTTCCCGCCGTCCTTTAAGGTATCCACGGCCGAACGTGCCTGGTCGAGTTCACCCACCTGCACGAAGTCGATGATCCGCTGCCAGTCACGATTAATCCGATCGTTTCGGAGGTTGTCTAGGACCAAAATTATGTCGGCATCCGTTCCGTCGAACAGCAGCCTTGCTTCGGCGAGCGATACCGCCGATTTGGCGCCGTGCATCGGTAGTATCGTGGCGGGCGCATGGTCGAGTTGGTCCCTGAGTAGATTGCTGAAGACGAGCTCGTCGTGGCGGCCTTCAACAACGACTGCAATCCGCAGGAGGGAGAACAGATCTGCAACCGCCACGCCAAGTTCGGTGCTACTGACTTCTGCTGAGAGTCTGTCGACCATGCTCAGCGAAAGCGGTTTGACCGCTGTTGCCCCACTACCTCTTTGATGTACGTGTAAGGGTGTCACTTGTGAGTCGGCGAGCATGTGCGTTGAGTGGGTGGCCACGAGTACCGCGACGTCCTCGCGTGCAGCGAGCGCCGCGAGGCCCGTCGGGATGCGCCGCTCGGCATGCTTGTGAAGTCCTCTTTCGGGTTCGTCGCAGAGGAATAGGTTTCCCGAGTAAGAGGTTGCGACGCGGACCGCAAGTTGGGCCCACCTCAGTTGAGCAGAGGAGAGATTGTCGAGCGGGAGCCAGTTTCCGCGGGCGTTGAACAACCATCGCGGCCGCCGCCCTCGAAACCAGCTGTCAACGTTCCCAAGTTCGTATCTCAGTTCGGGCGCGCGGTCGATCATGTCCTGGAAGACGCCGTTCGTGCGGCGCTCGATCTCGTTGACCAGGGATAGCATCGTTGGGTGAAACTCAGTGGTGTCGGCGTTTGTGGCGCTGACGGGAGCAGCCTCCACATACTCCAGGTAGGTATGATCGATCAGGATCGAGTCTTTACCTTTGGAATATGAATCATGGAGTGCATTCGGGAATCGTCTGAGCGCATAGTCGAGGGTCTCTTCGTCGTATTCCTTTTCGTCCTTACCTAGCTGATGTAGCAAAGCAAAATTGATTTCATCGACAACGACAATCGCGGGAATCTGCAACCAGTCGGGCCAAAGCGAGTGCGCAGGATTACGGGGTCCGCCTTTGGATCGCGTAAGTCGGCTCGGCTGAAAGAAGGAATACAGGAGCTCTTGGCTTACATATCCGTACGCGATCTGGTGCGTGAAATCGCTTGGCCGTATGGAGCCGTCACGGGGTAGGTGACGTTTGTGTGCTGGAAGGTCTGGAGCTATTGGGTCGTCATCTGCTTCATATTCGAGGTTGCTAACCTCTCGCAGCATCTTCTGCCATTCTTCCCCCTCGTGGGCTACTCCGGAAAGCCATACTCGCCACGAGGGTTTGTCGCGGGAACCTGTTGCCTGCAGTGATAGACGGCCTTGGCTGGCTGCCTCAAAATAGGCGCCTTCCGCGGAAGTGTCCACTTCCATAGTGGTGAGCAATATTTCGACGGTGGATTTAAGCTTTTCACCGAATGGTTCGAAGCCCATTTTCTTGTTGATCCGAAGCTCGGCCAACATATTCTCTTGTTCAGTTTCGCTGCGGGTGTCCCACTCGGGATCTGCCTCGATTAGTTCATGCTCGTCGGTCATGTTGTCGACCCACGATCCGAGTTGGCCGTGTTGCTTGGCGATGGTTTTCCGTAGTCCGGCGACGACCTGGCCGAGAGGAAAACTCGTTGGTGACGCCTGCGGGTCGAGAACGCGAATATGGAGGAACGCGTAGCCCCCGTCGCGAAGAACGCCGGTTGCTGCACTGTTGATCTGGCTGAGGATCCATGACTTTCCGGCCCCGTTGAGCCCGTACAGAGCGGAAACGCCGGCATTGAACTCAATATGCACTGGATCCGAAAGCGGACCAACTCCTCCGACCGTCGCCCCGGTAACTTCATATTCGCCGACACCGATCGCCATTGCGCGGACTCTACCGGCCTCCTGCGGAGGCTCAGGAGGGACGTCTGCTTCACCCCTCGATCGAGTGCAGCGGCGGACCCGAAGCGCGATGCCCAGTGGCGGGAAGTGCATGCGAGCAACAGTTCGTGAGGAGATCAGGCTTGACACGGGCAGGCCGATCCGCATCCCCGAGGCCTGGTCGATCGGCTGAACGCGGGGCAAACGGTGACAGTGAAATCGGGAGCGCGGAAACTGGCTGGTCGATGACTTTGCTGGCTGTTCGCCTAGAACTCCGTGGTCGATGCCAGGATCGGTGGTCGTGACCGCTGCATCGTCATCGTACAAAGGGACACGGTACCCGCGGAGATCATCGCTCACTGCGTGTGGCTGTGTCACCGGTTCCCGCTGAGCTTTCGTGAGGTCGAGGAACCGACGCTTGCGAGTGTGGTGGTCAGCTACGAAACGATCCGGGTTTGGTGTGTGGAGTTCGCCGCAGTACTACGGCAACCGGCTGCGCCGGCGCCGGACCCGCCTTGGCGACAGGTGGCACCTCGACGAGGACTTGATCTCCATCAACGGCACGATCTACTACCTGAGGCGTGCGGTCGATGAGCACGGCGCGGAACTCGACATTCTGGTCCGGCAACGACGAAACGCGCTGGCCACCAGGAAGTTCTTCCGCAAACTTCTCAGGGGCCGGCGATGCGTGCCGCGGGTTATCGTCACCGACGGGGTTGAGCAGCTATCGCCTGAACAGAGGAGGGTCGAATGAACATGAAGCCAGTCGTTTCCGGCAACACGCCTTCGTGTCGGCTACAACTACGGCGTGCGGGAAATCGAGCGGGCCCGGGCGGGGCGGTAGCCCGTTCGGGTGGGTCACCATCGAGCGCCCACGGAATCGACACGGATTCAGGCAAGACACCACGCCGCGACACCAGGACAAGCGTTGACCAGGCCGAGTTACAAAGCCAGTCGGCGATCCCCACGGACTCGGATGCATGCTCACGACCAGGAGGGGGCTGCGTATACCTCGAGGCGTTCTTTGCGCACGGTGAAACGAAGCGCCCTTCAGTGCCGACATCCTGCGTGACGGCATAGCTTCTGGGCTTCACTGGCATATGCTCTGTCTCCGTCGGTTGCGTATGTGAGGAGCTAAAGAACGATCCATCAGTGGCCGACAGCCGCGCGGGAAACCCGCGGGGAGTCGAAATAGGAGCGCAGGAAGGTCCGACCAGCGGAACGGCCGCGGTTCCGCTGGCGGTCAATCTCTGGCCAAAGCTAATCGACTATGGGGGATGGCGGTCGCACCGCTTATGGCAGGCCTTCCCGGGAAAACTGACAACCGGAGCGCGGGAGGGCTCGCACACAGGGATTTGTACCCGCCTCGCCTGCCAGCGAGAGAAAGGATTATTTGAATGACTGAATACCGATGAAACGATAGCGACAGTTCGAAAGGCGGCAAGTTTCATTAAACAAGTTATCGTTCTGGTTTAGAATGAGGAAGAATGGCACATTGGGAATTACGGACAATCAAGCGAGGCGCCCTGAGCCTCCACTACTATATTGCCGGCTCGGCAGACTTTTCCGGATCGACGATTGTCCTTTTGCATGGCTTTCCGCAGGATTTGAAAACTTGGGAGCCGATCTCGCGGAAACTTTCCTCTAATTATTGTATAATAGTTCCTTTGCAGCGCGGATATTCGATGGGCGCTAGTCCATGGAATCCGTTCCGATACAGGTTGTCGGAACTGCGGAATGATATCGCCACTATCCTAGATGCGGAAGGTGCTGGGCCAGCCAATATAGTTGGCCACGATTGGGGCGGGAGCGTTGCATGGAGCCTTGCGCGCGAGAGGCCCGAGCTAGTCAGAAGGCTGGTAGTTTTATCGATGCCTGAGCCACGCGCGCTTGCGAGAGCATTTTTTGGCAAACAGGCTATTCGATCTGGATATATGTTATTGCTGATGATTCCGTTCTTTCCCGAAATGCTCGTCACGATAATGAATGGAAAGTTTGCGGTCAAACTGCTTGAGGCAATGGGTTTGAATCGGATAATCGGTCAGCGGTATGTGCGTAATATAGTTGAAAACCGCGGTGGAAGGTGCGGGCCGTTCAACTGGTACCGTGCTCTGCCGTTCAACCTGCCGGAGGCGCTTTCCAAGGTGATCGTGGTCGCGCCCACGCTGCACATATGGTCGATTGACGATGCCGCTGTGGATTTTTCCGGTATACGCGAGAGCCAGCAATGGGTTAGATCCTATGATCTGGAGATCATCGAAGGAAGTCATTGGATTCCCGAGCGTGATCCCGACCTTGTCGTGCAGTTGATTCGTCGTCATCTGGAGTCGGGTGAACAAATTGACAATTGACCGTATCGACCCTTTTCTGTCCGAGCGATCACTTGCATGGTTGTCGCTGCGAAGGATTCCACCAGAGATACTCCTAGCTCCTGCTTTTGCCTCTGTGGTGCTTTTTGTCGTCCTGGCAAAGTTTTCCAATTCACTCTCGATGGACGACGTCCCACTGGCTGTGTGTCAGGATGTTGGACATCTGCTTGAGTCATCCAAACTCTCCTGCGTTAACGAGCCATCGGTTCCGGCAGCAATGCCGCTCGCGCGCGACGTGTGGTCCATCGTGTTGATGTTCGCAGCAGTGCTCAGCCCGTACCTTGTTTACAAGCAGTGGACAGGATTTCACGCCCTGATTCCCACCCTTTCGCGTAACGGCCTAATCCTGGATCGATACCCTGGGTCTGATGCTGTTGGCGCGCTGACTCTTGAAGTGGACGCGATGAATCGATACTTTCGCGGTCCTGGTTCGTCAACCCTCTTTACATCGCTAATTGCAGCAATAGCTATGGCAAGTTTGATGGTGGGCGAGCGTGCCGCGATATACCGGCCATTGGCTCCGCCATCAGACGCTGAGTGGCCAACTAAGGTTTGGGATAAATGGTGGGCAAACCCGGCCATAAGTAGCTGGAGTTGGATGCTATATTTTGTAGTCGGGTTCGTTGCCGTGTATTATATCGTGCGCATGAACTTGGTCGGCAGTAGAGTTGTACTTGGGCTGTGGCGTGTACGCCGTAGAGTTCTCTACGGTGCTGACGTGGATAACGCTGACGGCGACTACGGTTGGAAGCCCGTAACTCGAATCCTGTCTGCAACGTGGGTTGCGTTGATATTACACGGGGCGGGGCTTCTTTCATTGATGGTTCTGCTCGACATCCCGAACTGGGTGCTGCTTGTTCCGCTACTTGGCCAATGGTTGGTGCTACTGCCCTTCTATACGATTCTTCCGTTGGTCATAGTAATGAGGGACGTAAGACGGTTTCGCAAGATGAAGGAGAAAGAAACCCAGCTCGTTCTTGCCGCGATTCCGTCGAGCGACGTAGTGCAGCGAACGACGGTCGCCCAGCGACTTCGCGATATTCGAGATCTGCCGCTACTTTTGCCCTTCCATAAGTGGTGGACCGCTCGCAGCGTGATCGGTGCCATCTTCGCTTTTGCGGCCGCCCTATGGACGACTGCGAAAGTCATCTGGGACGTGAATCTACTGTCATGAGGCGATTTCCGTCTCCCGCGTTCGGAGAGTCAAATGAGTTTCGGCGTGCATTAGAAGTATATCTCAGGAATTGGGGACCGATTGTTTGGCGGGAGCGGGTTGGTAGCGGCGATTTAGGCGCTAACCATGACCTCGGCGAGGTCTTCCTCGCGCTGGGGGCAATCGAGACAGATTCCCGAGTTATTTCCAAGAAGGTGCGCGTTGCAGGGCTTGAACGCAGCGATATTATCCACGAGTTTCTAATCGCCTGGATGGCGGAGGAGGCTGAGCATGGCAGAATATTTTCTGAGCTCTCTCGCAGGTGTGGAGTCGAGTCGTCGGCGCCGTCGCGGGTCGGCATTGGTTGGCTAAATAGAACTATACTTCCGATCTTGGGGCTACTGGCGCCGCGTCTAATGAGAGCGGCCTACTGCACTCAAGGTGCGCTGCAGGAGTTTGTAGCTCTTCAAACTTACTTATACATTTCGGATCGGATTTCAGATCCGGGTGTTCGTGACGTGGTTCGAGAGATTGCGCGCCAAGAAGCTCGTCACCTCAGATTCTACAAGTCCTGTGCGAACGCGCATTTAGAAGGTAGCCGGTCGGTGCAGATGATTGTCCGCATAATATTGCGCATATTCTGGGCACCGCCTGGCGTAGATCTTCTCGGGGAGCGAGAGTTCGTCCGTATCGCGACTCCACTTCTGCAGGATGAGGGCTACCTTGACCGCTTACGTCAGCTAGATCAGTTTGCGGGGAATATAAAGGGTATGCAGGACCTCAATTTGATGTCGTCGTGGATTGCAAGGCTTGTTCAACCCACCCAGCGGGGTCTGGGTTGTTCTGAGCAGCCAGAACGGAAACGTCGTGGCATTGGTGGGACATATTGAAATGAACCCGAGACAACGAACGGTTGCCGGCCTCAGTCGACCCGGGGGCCTCCCGTGCATGGATCGCAGTAACGTCCCGCACCGCTTTGGGGCGAGGCAGGCTCTGGGGCGCGTTGTCGCGATCAGGCGACTGTGAATCACGGGGCGTGTCGCCTTCGTTGTCGCCCGCAGCGGGAGATCGTAAAGTTGGTCTTGCTGTCGGCGGGGAGAAGAATGTGCAGTGTCCCGGAATGTCCCGACGCCGCCGCCGAAACGGGGCGAGGAAGGTGAGACGGACCGGAACGCGATCAGCCCACCGAGGCGGGCACATCGGTACGTGGCGGTACCCGCCGAACGGTCGAGACTGGGTGCACACTCTCTGGGAGTGTGGGGGTCAGCGGTTCGCGTTGCTGAGCCCGTGCAGGCCGGATTCAGTGGCCTACGTGAGGTTCAGTCGGTGCCGGACCCTCTGTTCCGAGACGATATCGGCGGTGCGGCACCGACAAAGGGGGTGCTCGACGATCTCGATCGTCACGAAGTGGGCCCGGTCCGGGCGCGGCACGCGGTGTCACGGTACTCAGTGTCACCCGATCAGAGTGTTGGTCGAGTGTCCATGTGGCCAATATCTGTCCAACGGGTCGGTCCAGTTGGTCCAGTTGGTCCAGTTGGAGGAGGTGAGTCCGGTCTGACCGGGTAATTCCGAAATCACCTGGGGTTGTGTCCATTTCACACGCGGAAGGTAGCTGGTTCGATCCCAGCCGGGACCACACATCAAAAGCCGCAGGTCAAGGCATGTTTCGAAAGGCCATTCTCCGTCTTCGATAACCGTATTCCGAGCCTCCATCTGACCAAAATCTGTCCAAAACGATTATCCGCTCGCGTGGCGGAAGGTCTCGAAGGCCCGCACGGCGTCCCGATTCGCATCAAAGGTGCAGGTCAGCGCCCGAGCCGGAGCCGGCGCTGGGCCGCGGCTACCCATTCCGCCTCCGATGACGTTCCGCTTGGTGACTCCACTGGGACCCAACGTCGTGGCATCGAGTGCCGTTCGCGATGCGCAGAGAGCGGCACAGTGCCGGGTTTGTCGACACCGGTGCGGAAGTCAGTCCGTCCATGGACTTATCGGTTGTGATTCGGATTTCTGAGCAGGTTGATTCCTGTCTCCACGTCCACACTGAGATTTGGGACGCAGCACCTTCCTCTGAGGCCGGTAGTGTGGCGGTCTACGGTGACCCCGCGCCCGAGGGCGTCGACTCTCGGACCTATGTCGAGTGCGCGGGGATGAGCATGAACTCCGAATCCAACCGACGCGGACAAGACTGCGGCGGGACAACAGCATTCGGGTGCACCGACGGCGAGCGGCGCACGCTGAGGGTGGAGGTGGATGGGTGGATGATCGAAGACGGCGGACTCGCCCCGCCGGCTGTCGGTGCGGTGTTGTCGACGTGGCTGGTGTTTCGGCACGGCGTCACCCCGGATCGCGACGATCCCGAGGCGAGCGCACTGCGGGCGATGGCCGATTCCCATGGACACCGACAACGCGGCCGCCGAGCTGCGACGGCTCGACACCAGCGGCCCGCTTGCCCTGTTCACCACTCTGGAAGCCCCTCCGATCGCCGAGATCGACGGCGAGTACACCGGCGCTCTGCTGGCCCAGCCCAATCTGTTCGCCGTGGTGACCGGAAAGGTGGCCGTGGGCAACCCGCTCGGGCCTTGGCTGTGCAAGGCATTCCGGCCCGTCGATGAGGACGGCGGGCGCGGCTACGACACTTTCGGCGAGTTCGGCCAGGTCCGGCAGCGCTACCCGATGCGCACGCTGTTGGCCCCGTCCCGCGACGACGGCGCTCCGGCCTACACGCTGATCTATCGCGCCTACACCGATGTGCGGGGCGAGCCACATGGTGGACGAGGTGCGGCGCGCCGCACCCGGCGACTACCTGGGCACGGGAATCTGGGGATTCACCGACGCTCTGCGCCGCGTGCCCCGGCCCTTCCTGCTGACCTGCCCGGTCGGCCCGTACCGCGGCGACATCGGCATCGTCCGGCCTGCCTTCACGCCCGGCTCCCGCGAGCTGCCCGGCCTACCTGCCTGACGCCCCTCACCTATCTGTCCCCACCCGAGCGAAGGAATCATGACCACATCCCCCCGCACCGCCCTGATCACCGGCGCGTCCGCCGGCATCGGCGCGACGTTTGCCCACCATTTGGCCGCAAGCGGCTACCAGCTGCTGTTGGTCGCACGCCGCGCCGACCGGCTCCGAGAACTCGCCACGCAGCTGACCGAACGCCACGATGTGCGCTGCGAGGTGTTCGCCGCCGACCTCACCGACCCCGCCGCACCCGCCGCGATTGTGGAGTACGCCGACCAGCAGGGCTTGGACATCGACGTCCTGATCAACAACGCGGGACTGTCAGGCAAGACCGCGTTCGCTGACACCCGATGGGACGCCCTGGCCGGGGAGATCCAGCTGATGGTGACTGCACCGACCGAACTCGCACACCTGGTCATCCCTGCTATGAAGAAGCGCCACTGGGGCCGCATTATCAACCTGTCCTCGGTCGCCGCGTTCGCTCCACCCGGAGCCAGCCTGCTTTACACCGGCATCAAGTCCTACGTCCTCAACACCTCGCAAGCCCTCGACATGGAACTCAAACCCCACGGCATCCACGTCACCGCCCTGTGCCCCGGCTTCACCCACACCGAATTCCACGACGTCATGGGCACTCGCGACAAAGCCGACCACCTGCCCCGCATCCTTTGGCAGCAGCCCGACGCCGTCGTCACCGAGGGCTTGGCAGCGGTGATGAACGGCAAACCCGTGTGCGTCCCGGGCATCGTCAACAAGATCTCCGCCGCCGCCATGAAGCCGTTGCCTATCCGCCTGGGCTACCTCGTCGGAAAGACCTTCAACCCCTTCAAGAACAGCTGAACCCTCACCGCGCTTTCAGCGACGGCCCGGGCACCTGGCCGTTGGTTCATTCTGAGAGCCACCGACCAGGTCATGCGACCGACCAGGGGACTGTCCCTTGCTCCTCTGTCAAGCAGCGACCGATAGCATCGATTCATTGTCGGTGATCATGGCGCGATAGACGATGTCGGAGAGTCGTCGTTTCAGTACTCGCATCGCTTCCATGCCGCCATCGCCGTTGGCTTTGCGTCGGTCGAGTAGCGCGCGTGCGGGTGGATAGCAGCGGGCCTGGGTCAGTGCGATGCGGTGCAGTGCAGCATTGATCTGACGATTCCCGGTGCGGGAGAGTCGATGTCGCTCATGGTTCGATGACCAAACCGGCAGCGGTGCGGTTCCGTTGTGCCGGGCGAAGGCATCCTTGGAGCGGAACCGTCGCACGTTTGCGGTCTCGCCGAGGATCTTTGCCGCGGTCAATGGCCCGCACCCCACAACGGCCAGCAGTGATGGCGCCGGGACGCGAACACGTGCCGTGATCTCGGTGGTCAGCTCATTGATCTCGACAGTGAGCCGGCGAAGATGCTCGACCAGCCGGCGCGCCAGTCGGGTGACGAGTCCGTCGAACCCATCGAGGTGAACCGCGATCTTGTCGAAAGCGCTGGTCCTGTCGATTTTTTCGGCGCAGTCCACGCCGGGTCGAGCTCGTGCAGGTGCCATCGCAGCCGAGCGATGATCCGGCACCCCGCGCCGAGCCCTTTCGCCGGGGCAACGATCTCGCAGAGACTTCCGGTACCCCCGGATCATGCGAATCGATCGTCGAACGACCCGAAGGACACGATCAGGAGGCCGCAGCATGAAGGTCGACCGACCGCCGGAATTCCACTCGGTCACGCCGCGCATGGTCGTGAGCGACGCCGCAGCAGCGGTCGAGTTCCTGCGCGCGGTCTTCGATGCTGTCGGCCAGGTGCAAGCCGGGCGTCCGACGGAAGTGCGCATCGGTGACTCTCTTGTCATGGTGACCCCGGCAGGCGAGCGCGAACTGTTCCCCGCTTTTCTCTACGTCTACGTCGACGATGCGGACCTGGTCTATAACCGAGCCCTCACCGCCGGAGCAATGAGCCTGGAAGCGCCGCTCAACACCCCCTACGGCGACAGACGGGCCATGGTCCGCGACCCGTTCGGCAACGTCTTCCAGATCGCGCACCGCACAGACGAACGCTCCTGAGTCAGCCGCATACCGATCCACAGATCTTGACTATTCCTGACGACCGCTGCTTCCACCGCTACCGGCAACATCGGCGCCGGCCGCTTGCCCGCCGGCGCGTTCAGCACCGCCCAACACTTCTCCAGCGCTGCAACGACTTCCGCGTCTAACTTCGGTTCACGTGGCGGTCTGGGTCGAACCACCCGTGGCACCAGCGCCTGCCGCAACGCCCGCCGCGCGTAGTCGCGGTGGAACCCGGTCACCGCGCACACCGAGTCCAAGATCGCCGCCTTGCCGGACTGCTCGCATCACGGTGCCTCACCGCTTGGGACCTGGTGATCGCCTTCCGACTCGCCAACGTCAACTCCGTCACCCCGGTGAACCGCAAAACCCCAGCTCACAGTTGGAGGCGCGCCGAACGATCCGGACCTTCCCCAATGAGGCAACGTATCGACCGACGCGGACCTTTCGGGTGAGTCAACGCGGGGCCTTCCCTCCGGGGCATGTCGGTGTCAAACTCTGCGCGTGACGAAGTGGACCGCGCGCGATATTCGCCCGCAAGATGGCCGGAAGTTCATTGTGACCGGCGCGAACAGCGGTCTCGGCGAGGTGACCGCTCGCGCGCTGGCCAACGCCGGGGCCGAAGTGGTACTCGCATGCAGAAACACCGACACCGCCGACGCGGTTGCGGCATCGATCGGACCCAATGCCACGGTCGCAAAGCTGGACCTCGCCGACCTTGCCTCGGTGCGCAGCTTCGCCGAGTCGGTGGACCGTGCCGACGTGCTCATCAACAACGCCGGAGTGATGGCGTTGCCGCAGTACAAGACCGCCGATGGCTTCGAGATGCAGTACGGCACAAACCATCTCGGACACTTCGCACTCACTGGTCTGCTGCTGCCCAAGATCGCCGACCGCGTGGTCACGGTGTCCAGCATCGCCCATCGAACGGGCAAGATTTCGATCGACGACCCGAACTGGGAGAAGCGCAAGTACGAGCGTTGGCCGGCCTATGGTCAGTCGAAGCTGGCGAACCTCATCTTTGCCCGCGAACTGCAGCGACGCCTCAGTCGATCCGGCTCGAAGGTGGCATCGATCGCCGTCCACCCCGGGGTCGCGGCGACCAACCTGCAATCGCATTCCGAGTCGTTCCTCGATCCGTTGATGCAGCTCAATAACAAGATCATGGCCCAGAGCGCCGAGATGGGCGCGTTGCCGAGTCTTTTCGCGGCGACGTCGCCCGACGCGGACGGTGGCGAGTACTACGGTCCCCGGAGCTTTCTCGGGACGCGTGGATATCCGGGGAAGTCGGGATCGATCGCGAGGTCCAAGGACACCGCAGTGGCCGCTCAGCTGTGGGAGCTGTCCGAGCGACTCACCGGGGTGACCTACCAGTTCAACTGAGCCGCAGCTCAGTCCTGGCCCGCTCAGTCCTGGGCGATGACCAGTTCGACGTCGATGTTGCCGCGCGTGGCATTGGAGTATGGGCACACCGGGTTGGGGTGGTTTCGTATTCAGTTGCGGTTCCAGTTGTCGGGCCCGGGACAAGCCAGCGGTATGCCCGTCGTCATCGCGGTTCGGTCGCGCTGTCGATGGCCAGAATCGCGGGCCCGTATTTGTTGGCGATGAGGGTCCACGGGTCGGCGTAACGTCCGCGTCGTTCCCGGCGCCGTTGCGCGATCAGGAGTGACCTGAGAACAAGACGAAGGACCGGACCGACCAGCCTGAGGACGCGACGCGCGGCGGGGGTCTGTGATTCGGCTACCCAGGCAATGGTCTGTGGCCAGTCGTGGTGCTGGTAGTCGAGCAGGGATTGCGATTGCGTGGTATCGAACCAGCCGGTGAAGCTCCAGCCGCCATCGTCTTCCGGGTCGCCGGGCAAGCTCGCCCGCGGGCCGAGCCGGCCGATGCCGATGGCTTCCATCATGTCGTCTTCGACGTCGCGGTGGGTGTGCATGTAGCTGTTGTTGCCCGCGATGAGCAGGACTTTGCCGTTGATGGTCTCGCGTCGGTCGACGGTGTTGGCGAACGCCATTCCGACGTCGCGCGCGTCGACACAGTGCAATCGGTTGTCGCCGGGGCTGGCACGCATCAGCAACAGGTAGTCGCTGTTGATGTTGCCCGCACCGTCAGGAGACAGCACGCCGCCCAACCTCAGGATGGCGTGCGGCAGTCCACTATCGGTGATGACATTTTCCGCGAGTACTTTGTCCTGGCCGTACTGGTCGATCGGGTTCACCGGGGTCTGCGGCGTGATCAGTTCGGGGTACCGGTGAGGGTTGCGCGAGCCGTAGACCGCGGCGCTCGAGGCGAAGGCCACCAGCGGGGGATCGGGCAGGGCGCGAGCTGCGCGGACGAGGTTCGCGGTGCCCTCGACGTTGACCTTTCTGGCCAATGCGGGGTTGCGGTAGGACGGTGGGGAATACATCGCTGCCAAATGGATGATCGTGCTGGGGCGATGCTTGGCAGCGATGTCCTCGATGGCCGCAGCGTCGAGTAGGTCGGCGTGGACAACTCGCAGCGTGCCGGGGTGTCCGGCTTCGGCCATCGCCTTGGCGACGGCCATCGTGGTCTCGGTGCGTAGGTCCATGGCGATGACGGTGCGTCCCCGCGACAGCAGTACCTCGGTGCAACGTTTGCCCACCTGACCGAATGCACCGGTGATCAATATCGCGTCGTTCATTTCTGCTGCTTTCGTGCCACGGCCGCACCCGCGGCGTTACGCAGCCATACGGGAACCCGGAAGGAGAAAAGCGGGTTGAAGATGTCCTCACGAAGCCGCGTGAGTTTCGATGTCTTGATGTACCAACGGCCGTCGATCTTCGCGTACGTCTCGTGGTAGTGGCCGTAGCCGAGCAGGTTCACTCCCGGGGCCACCCGCACGACGTCTTGCAGGGCCCAGATCCCGCGGGCTGTCGTGGGGGTGGTGAGTTCGATCTCGGGGGCTTGCACTTGGTGCACGGTGGGCTGAGTGGGTTTGCCCAGTTGTGTGCGCAGGTACGCCACCATGGCGTCGGCACCCTCGATGAGGCGGCCTCCGGACTCGGCGGTGTCGCTGACGAAGTCGTCGGTGAAGACCCCGCGCCACGCTTCCCAGTCCTTGGCATCGAGGTGGCGGCAGTAGCGGGCTTTCAGCTGCTTGATCGCCTCGATGTCGTGAAACTGTTGCAGATCAACGGCATTCGATGCCGGCCCGTCGTGGTTCGGTGTGCTCATGTAGACCCCTTCGAGGTGTCGGCGCAGGGGCCCGTCCGCTCTGCTGTTCGGATATTCGAACTCTATGGTTGAATAGTTAGGCTAGAGACGGTCGTGACGGTAGTCAACAGCCGGCACCGCCTGGAAGGGTTTCCGCCACAGGACGAATTCGCTGGAGGGATGCGGCGACACTCACGCGTGAGTCCGGCCCGCGAGCCTGGTAGTAGCCTGCGTCGACCCACTTCGGATCTAGGAGCACTTGTGTCCGGTTCGTCTCCGCCGACACGGCGCGTGGTGAACGTCATCGAGCTGCTTGCCGAACGTCATCCCGGGCCCACGCGGCTCAGTGACGTCGTGCACGCTCTGGGCCTCAATAAGGCGACGGCGCATGCGATCCTGACCGAACTGTGTGATGCCGGTTGGGTTACCCGCGACCCGGTAGACAAGGGGTTTTTCATCGGCGGCGGATTGGGCCGGGTCGCGGGGCAGATCGATCAATCGCGTTCGGTGGTGCTCGCCGCGGCCGCGGCGGTCGCGGCGGTGGGGCGCGAGTTCGGCTGCGCCGCGTCGGTGTCCGAACGTGTCGGAGACTCGCTGGTCATCTCGGCATTCATCGCCGGAGGCGGCGACCGGTGGAGCGTGTCGGTCGGTGACCGCCTGCCCTTCGCCGCACCCTTCGGACCCGCATACGCCGCGTGGGCACCGGAAGCGCAACGTCGCGCCTGGGTCGAACGCAGCGGGGTTGACACCGCTGCGTTCGCGGCGCACCTCGGCGAGCAACTCGAACAGATCCGCGCCGACGGGTACAGCGTGGAACGGCTGAGTCCGGAAACGGTCTCGGCCATACCGATCATGACCAGACTGCACACCGACGCAGCATCGGCCTCGATGCGCGAACATCTCGACGAGATACTGGTGGAACTCAGTGGCGCCGTGCCGCTTTCAGGGTCGGTGCAGTCTCGGACACAACAGTATGTGGGAGCGATCTCGGCGCCGATCTTCGATGACCGCGGTCGGGTCAGATTCAATATGTGCGTGCATCCGTTCACCACGATGTCCTCGCAGCGCGTCAAGCACATCGGGCGACATCTCAGCGAGGCTGCCACAGCCATCATGCGGGCCGTCTAGATCACGTTCTGCCACATCGTGTTTCAGGGGCGGGATGGGTGGGCGGCCAAGAGTTGCACCAGCCCGGCGATCGCCAGATCCAGTTCGAAGTTGAACTGCTCGTCGACGCCGGGGCCTTCGGCGTGAGCGTTCGCGACGATCCGGCGCAAAGCGGGAAACTGGTCTTCGGGGGCATGCGCAAGGGCATCGGCGACTTCGGCTTCCTGTGGCGTGACTCCGCCCTGCTGCCTGAGTAGTTCGTTGTGCCCGGCGGTCATGGCGAGATTAGAGATCGTGGTCAGTGCGCGGCGAGCCAGGCGGTCGTCGAAGCCGGCGGTCAACAACGACTGCAGGACGTGTTCGGCCAGCGCCATCGACGCGGAGCCGCCGATACCGTGGATCTGGATGTGCGTCGCTGTGACGCCTACCTGCACAATGCCGCGATGATAGGCGTGGGCGTATGCCCGCAACGTCGATTGCCAGTCGCCATCGGATGGTAGTTCGGCGCCCCCCAGTTCGGATTCGAAGTGGTCGATGACCATGAGGTTCAGCAGGCCTTCGCGGTCGCTGACGTGGTAGTGCAGCGCCTTGCGGCTTACGCCCATGGCGTCGGCGACGGCCTTCATCGAGAAGTCTTGCCGAGGCACGCTGCGTGCCGCGGAGACGATCTGCTCACGGCTGATGCGCGGCGGACGCCCCCGTCCGGGGCGTCCCGACGGCTCGCCCTCGGTGTCGTTCGTGTCCATTGCCTCGGTACTCACCGAGACCAGCCTAGGCGCAGATCAGAGGACCGGCCTGCGTTCATCCGACGCTGCACGAGGAGCACCGCCTGCCCGCACGACTTCGGCACATCACGCCAATCACGTCGGTCATGCGTCGCGGCACCGCAGGACCCCGGTGCTGTCGATCAGCCGCTCCGATTCGATGGACCGGCGAATATTCACCGCGCGGCGGAAAAGTTGCCAAACGGCAATTGCGGGTCGTAGGTTCAGCGCGTGCGACATGCTGCGCCCCATCACCTCGTCGAGTGGACACTCGGCCACGCAACCGAATCGTCGATATGTACTCCGAGCCGGGGAGACCGAAGATGAGTGACCTCCGCGAGGATCAGGCTCAGATCGCCGAGGTGCTGATCCGTTATGCCACCGGCATCGACCAGCGGGACTGGGATTTGTTCCGGACCTGCTGGACGGCTGACGCGGTCGCCGACTACGGCGCGATCGGCCAGTTCTCCGGCATCGACGCGCTTACCGACTTCATGTTCGCCTCGCACGACGCCATGGGTGACACTCACCATCGATTGTCCAACTTCGTCATCGACGTCGGCGTGGGTGGCGACGCCGACAAGGCCACTGCCCGGTCCTATGTGCACGCCATCCTCATCGCGACCCCCGGTGACTCGGGGAGCTGGATCGACGCGGTCGGGCACTACGACGACGTTCTCATCCGAACCTCCGACGGTTGGCGTATCAGCCACCGCACCGTGCACATGTCCCGGGTCATGACCGCGGCGGGTACGCATTGACCACGGCCGTCGACGGCACCGATTTTGTTCGCAAGTACGGACACTGACCATTACCAAGTCGCATGGAGCGAGGGAATACGATGCGTGCAGTCGTGTTGCGGGACAACCGGTTGGAGGTCCGGGAAACCGATGATCCGGTGGCCGGCCCGGGGGAGCTGCTGATCCGCCCGCTCAGTGCCGCGCTGTGCGCTTCGGACGTGCACTACATGGATCACCCCAACAGTGCGCCGCGGTTCGTGTGGGACGCCGACCGCGACACCGTCTTGGGGCACGAATTCATCGGCGAGGTCGTCGGTCACGGACCCGGCGGCTCGGAGAACTTCCCGATCGGCACCCGAGTCACCAGCATGCCGCTGCTGTTGGGCGCCGGGCAGCCGCACGTCATCGGTCACGACCCGGACGCTCCCGGCGCATTCGGGGAGCTGATGCGGGTCTCGGAGGTGATGACCCGCGTCGTGCCCGATGGCGTCCCCGACGACGCGGCCGCCGTGGTGGACGCCTTCGCGGTCGGCGAGTACTACGTCCGGATCTCCAACATTGCCCCTGGTGAACTGCCACTCGTCATCGGCGCGGGAGCGATCGGTCTGTCGGCGGTCGCGGCACTGAAGGCTCGTGGCATCGAGCACATCATCGTCGCCGACTACAGCCCGGCCCGCCTGGAATACGCCCGGACGTTCGGCGCGACCGAGGTGGTCAACCCCGCGGAGCGTTCACCCTATGAGGTGTGGCGCGAGCTCGCCCAAAGCACCGGCGCCACCTGGCCCCAAGTGATCTTCGAGTGCGCCGGTGCCCCCGGGCTGATCCAGAACATCATCGACTCCTGCGAATTCGGTACCCGCATCTTCGCCGCCGGCAGCTGGACCGGGGCCGACACCATGATCATTCCCGCTGCCATGCACCAGGGCCTGGCGATGCAGTTCGGCGGCGGACCGCATCCGCAGGACTGGTACGGCACCCTCGACGCGGTCGCCGACGGCCGCCTGGATCCGCTGCCCGCCATCGGCAAGGCCATCGGCCTCGACGAGGTCCCCGATGCGCTGGACCAGCTCCGCAAGGGTCAGGGACCCCCGCGTGTCGTCGTGCATCCGACTACTGCGGCCCGGTAGCCGACGATGTCGGGCAAGAGCCTGGTGATCGGCGCCAGCGGATTCCTCGGGTCCCACGTCACCCGCCAATTGGTGGCCGAGGACGCCGATGTCCGCGTGATGCTTCGCCGCAGCAGTTCCACCAGGGGTATCGACGATCTCGACGTCGAACGCTGCTACGGCGATGTATTCGACGACGAGGCACTGCGGGTGGCGATGGCCGGCTGCGAGGTCGTCTACTACTGCGTGGTCGATGCACGGATGTGGCTGCGGGACCCCGCTCCGCTGTTCCGCACCAACGTCGAGGGGCTCCGTCACGTACTCGACGCTGCCCTGGCAGCCGAGCTGAGGAAGTTCGTCTTCACCAGCACCACCGGGACGCTCGCCATCAGCGACGGGACCCCGGTCACCGAAGACGACCCGCACAACTGGAACCAGGGCGGGGCCTACATCGCATCGCGCGTCGCCGCGGAGAACCTGGTGATGCAGTACGCCCGCGACAAAGGCCTGCCCGCAGTCGCGCTGTGCGTCTCGACGACCTACGGTCCCGGCGACTGGGCACCGACCCCGCACGGATCCCTGATCGCCAGGGTCGCTGCGGGAAGGTTCGCGTGCTACTTCGACTGGTCCGCGGAGGTCGTGGGCATCGAAGACGCTGCCCGGGCAATGCTTCTCGCGGCCGACCGCGGCCGGGTGGGGGACCGCTACACCATCTCCGACCGCTACTTGAGCACGCGCGAGGTGCACGAGATCACCGCCAGAGCCGCCGGCGTCACCCCACCGTTGCTGAAGCTTCCCATGCCGCTGCTGCGCGTCGCCGCCCGCACCAACGACGTCGCTTCCCGTCTGCTGCGCCGCGACCTGCCCTTCACGGTGGCAGGGCTGCACATGGCGGAGTTGATGTCACCGCTGGATCACGGCAAGGCCGAGCGGGAACTGGGGTGGAAGCCCGCCCCGGTCGAAGAATCCATTGCCCGCGCCGCGGAGTTCTTCACTCGCCGCCACGAGTAGCGAACGACGCAGCGACGCTGCACAAACCCTAGGAGGAGCATGACTCTCTCGACGCCGCCGGTAGCGCTGCCGGGTCCGATCCGTCAGATCGGCTTCGTGGTCAACGATCTCGACCGGGCACTCGAGTCGTGGGTCGCGCTCGGCGTTGGACCGTGGTACGTAGTTCGTGGGCAGCAGCTGCGAACGCTTTACCGCGGCGAGCCGTGCGAGGTGACGCTCACCATCGCCCTGGCCAACTCCGGGGACATGCAATTCGAAGTAATCGCACAAGAAGGCGGTGACCCCAGCATCTACACCGAGTTCCTCGCCAGCGGGCGCGAGGGATTCAACCAGTTCGCCTATTGGGCAACCGATTACGAGACGGCAGTGCAGTCCGCCGGGGACGCCGGCTGGCCGGTGGTGTGGTCGGGCGGGGAGGCCGAAGGAGTGCGGTACGCCTACTTGGAGCCCCCGAACGGTCCCGCCCCGATCATCGAAATCTCCGAACTCAACGAGATCACGAACGGGCTGGGGGACTTTCTTCGTGCTGCGGCCGACGGCTGGGACGGCGCCGATCCGATCCGCTCCTTCACAGGACAGTGACGGCATTACGGGTGAGCACACTACTCGAGGGACAACGGATCGTGGTGACGGGCGCAGCGACTGGCATCGGTGCTGCCGCGGTCGAGGTGTTGAGCGCTGCCGGCCACGGTCGCGGCGACACATCACTCCACCCGACGCCCAATGACCTGCCGGCGTTCTGGCTTCGCTGCGACGGTCGCGACCCCGCGATGGTCACTGCGACGGTTGGCGCGTCGTCCCAAGTTCGGATCGTCTACAAGACTTGACGACAGGAAGATGATCATGACCGTCGAAGAACCGTTCACGCGCCAATCCACCCTTCTGCAACTGTCGCGGAAGCCGATTGGTCGCCCGATCAGGCCGCTCATCGCGCTACCGGCGAAGTCGGCTGCGACGACCAAGGACGAAGCTCGTTTGTTCGCCCGGCGCGACGCCGTCCGCCTCAGACTCGCGTCCCGCCGGGGAAGCGGCGTCGGGAAATGAAGAGCGTGGCCGTCGACAAGTCGAAGTACGGACCCTGGGCACTCGTCGCCGGCGCGTCCGATGGCGTGGGCGCCGCATTCGCGGAGGCGATCGCTCGCAATGGCATCAACGTCGTCCTGCTCGCCCGCCGCGCAGAGATACTGAACCAAGTCGCGGAAAGCATCCAGGGCCGCACCGGCGCCGAAACCCGCGTGCTAGTCACCGATCTCAGCGCACCTGACGCCACCGAGTCGATCGTCGCCGCCACGGCCGATGTCGAGATCGGCCTGGTCGTGTATTGCGCCGGTGGCGACGCGGACTTCGCACCCTTTCTCGAGAACTCGATCACTGCGTCCGAACGGATGCTCCAGCGCAACTGCCTGATTCCGATGCAGCTCAGTCACCACTACGGACGCGCGATGGTCCAGCGAGGGCGCGGCGGCATCGTCATCCTCAGTTCCGGGGCGGCGTTCGTCGGGGCCCCGAACATGGCCGCCTATGGAGCCACGAAGGCGTTCGACATGATCTTCGCCGAGGCTCTCTGGGCCGAACTGCGGGATCAGGGCGTAGACGCACTCGGGGTCGTGCTCGGCGAAACCGACACGCCCTCGCTGCGCCGCCTGCGCGGGGAGCGTGGGCTCGCCGGCCCGGACGAGCCCGTCCCTGGCGCGACTGCTGTCGAAGAAGTTGTCAGCGCGGCGTTCAAGAGCCTCGGAAAGGACCCAACGTGTATGGCCGGCAAGCAAATTCGGCGAGGTGCCAGACTTATCTCCCCGATTCCGCGCGGCGTGCTGGTCCGGTTGATGGTGCGGATGAGTCGTCGGGCGATGGGATCCGATGACAAATCCGCCAGATGACCCGGACGAAATGGTCGGCCCGGCAATTTCACGGCACCGTCGATTCCCGCCCCCCCTCGAGGGACGAGATGAACGACCACCCCCGGGCGACGCCGATGATCGGGCGTGTCGCCTCGCGTTGTCGGGACAACCCCGGGAACCGGTGTTGTTGCCGGCCTGGGAGGAGGTAGCCCGTGTCCCAATGTCCGCCACGCCGCCGAGCGTGCGGGGACGGCGATGCGGTGCGGCACCGACCAAGGGGAGGGTTCGCGTGTCTCGATCATCGAAAGGTGTGCCCGGTCGGCCGTGACACGCGGTGCCCCGGCACTCGGTGTCACCCGACCACGTTGTTGGTCGACTGTCCATGTGGCCAGTATCCGGCCATCGCGTCGGACGTACCGGTCCAGTTGGTCCAACTGGGGGAGGTGCGTCCGGTCTGACCTGGTAATTCCGAAATCACTTGGGGTGGTGTCAATTTCACACGCGGAAGGTCGCTGGTTCGATCCCAGCCGGGACCACCATCAAAGCCGCAGGTCAAGCCGAATTTTCGGTTCGGATGTACCAGAAAATTCCGACCATAGACGTTGTCATACGGCCAAAATCCGGCCAAAATGAAATTCCGTTCGCGTGGCGGAAGGTCCGGACTGCCCGCCCGGCGTCCCGATTCGCGTCAAAGATGCAGCTCAGCGCGCGAATCGGAGTGGACGCTGGTCCCGGCTACCAATTCCGCTTCCGATGACGTTCCGCTTGGTGACTCCACTGGTACCGAACGTCGTGGCATCGAGTGCCGTTCGCGATTGAGCAGAGAGCGCTAGGCCACCTGCTGGCGGTACTGCGGGCCGAGGAGCCAGTTGATGGTTCACGTCATGGCGTTCAAAGATCAGCCGTCATACATCATCAAGATGCGCGCAAAGCCCGGAAAAGGCGATCGCTTGTTCGAACTGGCGACCATCGGGATGGAGAAATCGAACTCATCAGACCGGTTCATCATGCTGCGCGAAGACGCCGATCCGGATGTCTTGTGGAATATCGAGGTGTTCCGATCGGTCGAGGCGAAGGACGCCTACGAGACCGGCGACATGGCCGACGAATTACGTGACGAGATCATCGACCTTCTCGCTGAGCCGCCGATGCGCATTGAGGCACACCCTTATTCGGCCATACCTACTTTGCCTGGCGACACCGAATGAACGATTTTTGGTTGTGCGGGCCACGCAGTAAGTGGAAGTTTGAAATCTCTTCCACAGCAACACTTTAACTCGACCTGCTTGGCGACCGATAAAGTGATTACGACACATCCCCTGTTGGGGGCGTCCAGTAGACGGCGAAATCATCCTCCCGGGGCCTCAGAGGCGCGCAGGACGTCGACGCGCGCCGTCCGTTCGTCGATGTTGCCTGATACCAGCCGGTCGTCACCAGGTTTCTGGAGCGCCTTTCGCAAGCGTGCCGCCACCATGCGGGCGATGAGGACCAGTTCGACCAGGTGAGTTCTGCTAGGTCGACGTGTGGCTCGAGGTTGGCATGCGCATCGGGTGTCACCCGATCGCGGTGTTGGTCGAGTGTCCATCCAGCCGGCCCTTCCCCGCCACCGACGCGTATCGAACCTTGGTTGGCTTCGGTCGAGTGAAATAGATGGACGCTGAGTAGGATTCGTGGATTCGGGTCTTTGCTGGCGGTGTGCGGGGGCTTGATCAGATCCGCGTTGACCGTGGCGTGGACACGCCGGGCGGGATTCTCGATGGGCGCGGTATCGCTCGGTGCGTGCGTCGGCGCGGTGTGACCTGCCGCTCGGGAGATGGTCCGTCGGACTCAATCACGGCAGTGTCCACCGGCGGACCGGCGAGGCTTGTGTAGAGCTGGATCCGCCGCGTGTCTCGGTCCGGTGCTTGTGCGGCGGGGGGCCGTCGGCGATCCATTCGGTGCCGTCGGCTCAGCCCTCGTTCAACGGATGGAACCGCACTGCATTTGAGCGTGGATGTCGCCGGGGAAGCATCTTGCGGCAAATCCCCGAAGGTAATCGAGAAGTTCAGGAGTGGACTGACTTACGGATCCCGCTGGGGGGAGTCGATGTCCTTGTGAACGATGTCGCCTTCCAGCGGCCGGTGGACGACTTTGCCGACCTCGCCGCCGTCGGGGAGGAATCGTTGCGGTGTGTTGGTTGCCCCGACGTCGGATCGCGGCGGTCGAGCCGTTGCGCGTCAAGTCGAGGCGTATTCCGGCGCCGCTGATCGGCCCGCGAACTCCGCGTCCTCGGGCACGGCTTCGGCGTGTTCGGCGCCGGCGTCGGCGATGCCGCGAGCGATCGCACCCCGCGCGGCCAGCCACATCACGATGCCGGCGACGAGAACGAGGCCTTCGCTGACGGTGAGGGCCCAGATGAGGCCATCGAGTCCGAACCAAGCGTTGGCGAGGATGACGATCGGGATGAAGAGAATTCCTTGGGTCATCGACATGATGGTCGCGGGAAGCGCTCGACCGGTGGCCTGGAACAGCGACGTGATGAGTCCGGCGAATCCGTTGAAGACCATCGAGACCAGTTGCGCAGTGATGATGGTGGTACCGAGGGCGAGGAGTGTGTGGTCGGCAACGAAGGCCGAGAACACCTGCTCCCGGAATAAGAACACTATGCCCGAGAACGCGATTGCGATTGTGCCGACGGTCAGCGCGGCGGCGCGCACGGATGCCGAGAGACGATGTGCGTCGCCTTTCCCGAACGAGTAGGCGAGCAGTGGCAGCACTCCGAGCGTCACACCCATGATCAGGAACTCCGGAACCTGCGCGATGCGGACCGCGACACCCATCGCGGCGAGCGGGCCGTCGCCGTAGGCCGCTGCGAGGTTGTTGAGCACGAGAGAGGTGACGATGAGGAACCCGGCCTGCAGAAGTTCTCCGACGCCAATACCGAACACCGGCTTGATGATCGAGGAAGAAAGCCGGAAGTGTTTCGGTGCGAGGCTCACGTGTTCGCTGTGCCGGGTGAGCCAAGTGACGAAGTAGCCGGCGGTGACGGCGTTGGCGAGCCCGACCGACATCGCGGCACCGGCGACGCCCCAGTGCAGTACGAGGATGAACAGCACATCGAACACGACGTTCGCGATCGTCGACGCGATCAGCCCGATCATGACCTGCCGTGCCGCACCTTCGGCCCGGACGAGTTGCTCGAGACAGAACGATGCGGCGAGCACCGGGACGAAGGCAAGCATGACCCCGACGAACTGACCGGTCGCCGGCACCACGCCCCCGCTCGCGCCGAGCAAGCTGACGAGCGGATCTAGAAAGACGAGGCCGAGGACGCCGAGGACTGCCCCGACGATGGCCGCGCCCCACACGGAGAACGAGGCAACGTGTTTGATCTCGCCGGCCTTGGCCGGTTCGTTCTCGGAGACTCCGAGCAAACGTGAGATGAGCGCGCTGCCACCGGTTCCGAACACACCCCCGACCGCCATGATGAGGCCGAGGATCGGCGAGCCGAGGGTGACGGCGGTCAGTAGCGTCGCGTCGTGAAGCGAACCGATGAAACCGGCGTTGACGACGTTGTAGAGGGCGCTCACGATCAGCGCCGCGGCCATCGGCACGCAGAGGTGCACGAGTGCGCGGAGGATCGGCGCGGTGGACAGGTACCAGCGGTTGGTGCCGACGGCGTTCGCATCGGTGGAGTTCGACAGGCTCATGATTGCTCCTTCGGGGCAGGGTGTGACGCCGGCAGGACGTCAGGGCATGACTGAGAGCGCGGCGACGGGCGCCGACGCGGCGAAAGGGGGATCAGCGTGCGTGGTTCAGCGGCGCACGCCTCGGGTCATTCCCGGGTGGGCCGGGGCAGTTGTGCGGTGACCTTGCTGAGCAGTGTGTGCAGGGTGTCGCGCTCGCTTCGGTCGAGCGGGGCGAGGATCGATTCCTCTGTCTCCCGCATGGCGTCGTCGAAGCCGGCGATGAGTTCGATGCCGGCGTCTGTCGCGTAGACGCGTTTGCTGCGCTCGTTTCCCGGCTCGGTCCGACGCTCGACGAGCCCGCGCGCCTCGAGCCCCGATAGGAGGCTCGAGACACTTGCCGGGGTAGTCCGCGTCATCTCGGCAATATCGCGCTGGATCGCCCCGGGCTCCTTGGTCAGGTAACCGAGGACGAAGCTTTGCTGGTGGCTGAGGTCACGGTCGCGGATCCATTCGAGACCAGCCTGCTGCTGTGCCCACCCGATCCACCGGAGCAGTTCGAGGTTGCTCGCCAAGGGAGGTGTCGCGTTGTTCATAGTTAGAACTCTAATGATTAGAGATCTAACTGTCAACGTCCTCACTCCCTGACGCCAACCAGCCAATGACCCGTCTGGCCACTTGCTCGGAAGTCCAGGGCCGTTCAAGTCCGGGCGCCCATGCTCGTACAGGCCGGTGTCGTCAAGTCGGATTCTCCCGGACCAACAGCTGCTCACCCTGTCGGGGAACGGTCAGGGATCTAGGGCGCCCGCACTACGGGCCGCAAGCCGGGCATCGGAGCGCAGGCGTGGTCGAACGGCCCGGGCAGCCGGAATCCGGGTCTCGCTGCCGAGTGCGCGCTACCGCGCCGAAGTTGACATATCCGCCGATTCCGAGCAGGACCAGGTTGGCGAGCACCTCGGTGGTGACCATTCCCGCGCAGTGTCGGACAGGGCGACGGTACGGTCAGGCGAATGTGGATCACCGGGCGTGTCGCCTCCGTTGGCATCGGCGCAGCGGGAGCTCGTGGAATTGGTTGCTGCCGGCGGCGGGAGGGAAAGTGCAATGTCCCAATAATGTCCCCGAGGCCGTCGAAACGGGGCGCGGTTTCGGCCGCTCGGGTCGCGCCGCCATCGGCTATGACTACGACACGTTCGCCGCTGACCTCAACACCTTGATCGAGGTCCTTGATGTCACCGACGTCGTCCTGGCGGGATTTTCGATGGGCACCGGGGAAATCGGCCGCTACCTGGGCAGCTATGGGCCGGACAGGATCGACAAGGCGGTCTTCATCGCCGCCCTGGAGCCTTACCTGCTGCGAACCGACACCAACCCTGCCGGTCTGGACGGCGTGGTCTTCGCCTCGGCTCTGGCCGTCGCGGTCAAAGACCGCTACACATTCCTTCATCAATTCTGTGCCGACGTCTACAACACCGACGAGACCCTCGGCATCCGCGTCAGCGGCGACGTCATCGAAAGCTCTTGGCAGGTGGCGTGTTCGGGGTCGGCATATGCATCGGTCGCCGCGGTGATCACGTGGGCTACCGACTTTCGGACCGACGTGGCCAAGATCGCCGGATACGACATCGGCGTCTTGATCGTCCACGGGACTCACGACCGGATCCTGCCGATCGATGCCACCGCTCGTCCGTTGCGCGCTCTCCTTCCTCGTGCCCGATACGTCGAGATTCCCGGGGCGCCCCACGGTCTGCTGTGGACCTACGCCGAGGACGTCAACCACGAACTACTGGCGTTCCTCGCCCACTGAGCCCGGTCCGCAGACGCCCCCGGCACCATCTTAAGGAGCATCCCGGTGAGCAAGCATTACGGCGCCATCGCGTTCACCGAGGCGGTCCGCGACGTCCAGCGCGACCACGGCAGCCAAGTGTTCTACGACCGCAAACGGATTCAAGGCGCAGCGGTACCAGGTGCCGACGTGCTCACCGAAGACGAGCAGCACTACCTCGCGGAGCGGGACAGCTTCTACCTGGCGACCGTCAGCGAAACGGGCTGGCCCTATGTCCAATTCCGTGGCGGCCCAAAAGGGTTCCTGCGGGTCGTCGACGACCACACCATCGGGTGGGCTGATTTCCGCGGCAATCTGCAGTACATCAGTACCGGCAACGTCGCCGGCGACAACAGGGTCGCCCTGATCGCCATGGACTACCTCCATCAGCGCCGGCTGAAGATCTACGGCCACGCCCTCATCGTCACCGCCGAACAGGATCCCACTCTGGTCGAGAGCTTCGCCGATCCCGCCTACGACGCCGTTGTCGAGCGCGTCGTTTTGGTTGCCGTCGAGGCCTTCGACTGGAACTGTCCTCAGCACATCACTGTGCGGTTCACAGTGGAGGAACTCGAAACACACCTCGCTCCGCTGCGGCGCCAACTCGAAGAGCTGCACGCCGAGAACACCCGGCTACGCGACAAGCTCGACCGCGGTGAGTAGCTCGCCTTCACCCACCCACGACGGCGACGTGGCCAGGGCATCGGTCCCGGACAGCCCCATCCGCCCCGATCCCGCAGCGAGGGAACGTGCCTCGGCGTTCACGCTGTGGGTGATGGCGGCGTGCACCGCGACGATCGTCACCGCGCTGTCGGTCGTGCCCGGCTTCGGTTGAGACCCGATCGATCATCGCTTCACCCCGAGAAAGGAAAACGTGATGGCGACACTGACGTCGGTGAACGTCGGCATGCCGAGGAATGTCGAATGGAATCAACGCACTGTCTACACCGGCGCGTGGAAACAACCGGTGACCGGGCCCCGGATGGTCCGTCGGCTCAATGTCGACGGCGACGGCCAAGGTGACCTCGGCGGCCACGGCGGGGAAAACCGCGCCGTCCTGGTCTACCAACTCGACTCCTACCGGCACTGGTCGCAAGTCTTCGACCGTGACGACCTGGCGCCAGGTCTGCTGGGGGAGAACCTCACCGTCGACGGACTGCCCGACGACGAGGTGTGCATCGGAGACCGGTACCGGATTGGGCAGGCGGTCCTCGAGGTCACCCAGCCGCGGGTCACCTGCTACCGCGCTGGCATGCGCATCGGCGAGCCCCGGATGGCGGCACTGTTGGTTTCGCACGGGCGACCGGGGTTCTACTGCCGGGTGATCACCGAAGGCGAAGTCGAAGCCGGCCAGGAGATCGTCAAGATCAGCTCTGGACCCGAGCAGGTGTCGGTCGCCGAGATCGACGCACTGCTCTATCTGCCCGGGCACTCCCGCGACGCCCTGCAACGCGCACTGCGCATCCCGGCACTGAGCCCCGGCTGGCAATCGTCCCTCTGGAGCCTGGCGGAGCAGACCCAGAACCCGGCTGGATCCGGCGGGAACGTCGGACTGACAGCCGCTGCGGGTAGCCCACCGCCGGCATGGACGGGGTTTCGCCCCCTACGTGTCAGTGCTGCCCACGACGAAAGTCAACATGTACGCTCAGTCTCGCTGATCGACCCCGACGGTGCGCCACTCCCGAAATGGCTTCCTGGACAGTCGATCACGTTGCGGCTCTATCCAGACCCGAACGGCGCGCCGCTGGTCCGCAACTACTCGCTGTCCAACCGGCCAGGGTCCGCGGATTACCGGATCAGCGTCAAACGAGAGCCACATGGCCTGGCCAGCGAATACATTCACGCTCACGTCCACCCCGGTGATCACCTCGACGTCGCCGCACCACGAGGCACCTTCTTCCTCAACGACGCAACCGCGCCGCTGATCCTGCTCTCCGCCGGAGTGGGAGCCACCCCGGTGCTCTCGATGCTGCACTGGCTCGCGGCGACGCACTCGGAACGTCCGCTCTGGTGGCTGCACGGCGCTCGCAACGGAGCGGAACACCCGTTCGCCGAGGAAAGCCGCGATCTACTGAAACAGTTGTCTGCCAGTCATTCCCACATCTTCTACAGCCGGCCAAACGCGGCCGACCGACTCGGAATCGACTTCACCGAGCAGGGCCGGCTGTCCCGCGAAGCGATTAGCGGCCTCGGCCTACCACGCGACGCAGACGCCTATCTGTGCGGACCGTCGGAATTCATGAACGGCCTCAGCTCCAGCCTGGCGACCTACGGACTGGATCCCTCTCGCGTGCACTCCGAACTCTTCGGCGCCGCAGCCGCCCTCACACCCGGAATCGCTGCGAGGTCGATCCCTCCGCACCTGCCCGTAGGACCGCCCGGACTCGGGCCTGAGGTTCAGTTCGCGCGCAGTGGACTCTCGGCACCCTGGGGACCGCCCAGTACCAGTCTGCTCGAATTCGCCGAAACCTGCGACGTCCCGACCCGGTGGTCCTGCCGCACCGGGGTATGTCACAACTGCGAGACCGCATTGCTGTCAGGCACCGTCCGCTACGACCCCGAACCCTTGGAACCGCCCGCCGAGGGCAACATCCTGATCTGCTGTTCACAACCCACCGACACTGTCGTGATCGACATCTGACCAGCAGCCCGTCCGGGGCGCATGGCCCACGAGCGCAGGTTTGAATCCGGTCGCCGCAATCAGCGGGAATGGCTCCGGAAGCAAAGCTTTCGGGGCTATTTCGCCGAGAAATGGCTCCGTCGTTGTCGCCTCCTATCGTGATGGCCAGGTGTTCGATGATGGCGGCCAGGCCGACTGCCGCCGTGCGTTCCGTCGGTTCGGCTGGGTGTTTTTGTGTTATTTCACTGAACTGGGTCGAGCGCGCCGATAGAGTCTGCTCATCGTTTCCGTTGCTATCGGCACGCTCGAGGAACGCATCCCGTCAAACCGCGAGGTGCGCTCCGGAGGTCGTGGCGTCACATTTGGATGGTCACCCGCGGCTTTTGGCGGTCACGTTGCGGATCCCGACCGCGTTCGGCCGGTGTTGTGGTGACCGATAGCGCACCGGGGAGCGATGGGCGTGCCAGGCTCACCGTCTGTTGTGATCACGGTCACGAGGATCGGCCGCTGGTCTGGGAGTTCGAGCGCATCGCATCGGAGTTGGGCTCCTTGGAGTGGGTCGAGTTCGGCCGTGGTCGTGAGGCGCTGCTCGGCGCCGACGGCGGACTGTATCGATTCGAGTGCGATCGGTGCGGGTTGGCCGTCGAAGGGCGTGCCGATGTCGTCGATCCGGAGTTCGACCGACTGGCCAGCCGCGGGATTCGTCGTATCGCGCTCGATCGTCTGCGTGCGGTTGTTGGGGCGTAGCGGGCATGAGCGTCGGGCCATTGTCGAGCCGAGTGAGCCATGCGCGGCTGGGCTGGGCAGGGTCGCACACAGTTGATGCAGTCCGACCACCACCGTAGGAGCAGCGTATGAGCACGACCGAATCTTCCGCCGAGCACGCGGACGCCGGAACGTGCGCACCGCAGGTCGAGTTGAAGTTCGAGGCGGTGGTCATTCCCGTCGCGGATGTGGATCGGGCCAAGCGGTTCTACGCGAGACTCGGGTGGCGCCTGGATGCAGATTTCGCCTTCGATAACGGCTTCCGGGTCGTGCAGTTCACGCCGACCGGCTCGGGGACCTCGGTGCAGTTCGGCGCAAACATCACCACGGCGACACCGGGTTCGGCCCAGGGCCTGTATTTGGTGGTCTCCGACATCGAGGCCGCGCGCAGCGAGCTCGCGGCGCAGGGTGCCCAGGTCAGCGCGGTCTTCCATCCGGGCGCGCCGGGCGCGCAGTTCCGGCCCGCCGACGCGAGCAATCGCATCGATGGTCCTGCCGACGACAGCGCCAGCTACAGCTCCTTCGCCACCTTCGACGACCCGGACGGAAACGGCTGGCTAGTGCAGGAGGTCACCACCCGGTTGCCCGGGCGCATCACCACCTCGCAGACCAGCTACTCCTCGGAGCACGACCTCGTGGCGGCCTTGACGCGGGCCGCGGCGGCGCACGGTCGGCACGAGCAGCGCAACAGCGGGCAGTACGACGAGAACTGGCCGGCCTGGTATGCCGCGTACATGGTCGCCGAACAGGCAGGTACGCCCTTGCCGCTCTGAATCACCAACCCCACCAACATAGTTCGGAGCATCGAATGTCCACCATTCATATGCACCAGAGCACGGTGCGGCCCCGAGCAGCTCCTTGCCGCCCTCACCGACTTCGGGCCGGGCAGGTCGCATATCTTCCGTGACGTGCATACCGGCGACGCCGATTTCACCGCGCTGAGGCCATCGAAGCGGTGCTTCTGAAAGGCATTGTGGCCCTGCTAATCTCGCCGCAGTCTTCTGCTACAGAAGCACCGCCCGCGGGGGGAGTGGACACGGCTCGCCGACGGCTCGGTGTCTACGATTCGACGGGCGCCCGAGCGGCCGGCGGCATCCGGTCCTTGAGGCAGGAGAGCAGCTGCCACGTTGAACAGGACGAGCCGAGCGAGTCCCATTGGTGCAGTGCGCCATTGCCATGGGGGCCGTTCTCGGTTCAGTATGTCCGGCTCACGGACTGGGTCGGGGTCGGTGGGTCTCGTCAGGCGGCCTCGGGGGCTGGGAAGGCCGGGGGCGGCACTGTGCCGAGCTGTATGCGAGCCCCGAACTCGTCGCGCACGCCCCAATGTTCGGCGAGGAGGCCGTTCTCGGTGCGGTAGATGTGGGTAGTCGGCATGGCGTAGGTCTTGCCGGCCGCGCCTTGGCCGTGGATCGCGTCGACACCGACACCGTGTGCGACCGCGCGGATGACGACTCGCTCGTCTGTCTCGAAGGCGTCCTCGATCTTGTAGCGGATCTGCAACACGTCACGCACAACGGCGAGGATCTGTCTGTAGCCCTGCGGTCCGGGTGGCAGGGGGATGGGAGAGCCGTGGTCGACGAAGTCGGCGGTGACGGCCTGATCGAGGCAGGAGAAGTCCCCTGAGTTGATCGCTTCGAAGACGTTGAGCGCGTGGGATAGCGCGGTCATGACTACAATCCTTCCATTGGAACATCAATCCAATGGAATGGTAGTCGATTGGAATCCAGGTCACGAGACAAGAGGGTGTACAACACCGAGCGGCGAGCCGAGCAGGCGCGCCTGACCCGTGCGCGCATCCTCGACGCGGCGCGCGATCTCCTGCTTGCCGATGGCTTCTTTGCCATGACTGTGCCGCTGCTGGCCCAGCACGCCGGGGTAAGCCCTCAGACCGTCTACAACGCCGTCGGCGGCAAAGCTGAGGTCGTCAAGGCGGTGTACGACGGGCTGCTGGCCGGCGATGATGATCCGACGCCGATGAGCCAGCGGCCGGGGTTCGGGGCTGTCGTTGAGGCTCTCGACGCAGCGGCGTACGCCCGTGCCTATGCTGCCTGGTGCCGGCGGATCTGGGACCGGGTCGGCCCGTTGCTTGGGGTGATCCTGGCGCACGGGCCGGGCGGCGACGTGGTCCTGGAGGAGTTCGTGACCACCATCGATCGCGAGCGCCGTACCGGCAATGCCAACAGCCTGCAAGGACTCCGTGAACGTGGCGAACTCCCCGGAGGTCGCTCCGTCGACGAGCTCATCGACGTGGTCTGGACGCTCACCTCACCCGAGGTGTACGACCGGTTGGTGCGCCGCTCCGGCTGGCAGCCAGCCGCATACGAGGCGTGGCTGAGCGTCCAGTTGGAAGCGGCGCTGACCTACTAGGCCAGCATCCCGGCGGGGGTGGCCTGCACTGCCCTGCGCTCACGGATGCACGGACCGGCGCGTGGGCGGATGCTCAACCCCAGTGCACGCGGATTTGGCCGCCAACCCGACTGATTCGGCTGTCTGTGCGTGTACGCGGCGGAAATCCCTCTTCCTCTTGGCATGAACACCCACACGCCTCCCAAACCTTCCACGCCCGCGTTCGGGCACCAGAAGTTCGACCAACCCGATACCTGACGTCAATCGTGGCGGGAGTTGACCCGCACCCGACGTGGCACGCGAACGCTAGGCCCGAATCGCCAAGCCACCACTAACCTTGGCAGTGCAACTCGCATAGGTAGTGCGATCGGCAAAGCCGGGCAGGCCCACAACAATCCCTCAGTGGGACGAACCACTCGCTGGCATAGGCGCCTCAGGCCGGGGCCTCGGAGTGCAAACCCCGGGCGATCTCGTCGAGTAGTTCGTCGACGTCATCTTCATCGCTACCGGGATAGTTGTCGACAAAATGTTGAAGACGTTGCCGCTGAACGGCCAACAGACGTTCGGCTTCGCGCTGGCCCGCCGGTGTGATGACCGCCAGGCCATTGCCGATGGCGATCATCCCGCGCTGCTGTAACTGCTGCGCGGTCTCCTCGACGACCCGGAGCGGCGTCTGGGAAACCTCGGCCATCAGACCGATGTCGCGAGTGCCCTCTTCGGCTACCCGGCTGACCATCCAGGCCTCGCCACGCGTCAGCGAGCTGTCGGCCTGATCGACCACCAATTCCCAAGCCCGAAGCTTGTCTTCGCGGCCGAGGGCCCGCCAGATCAGAAGCCGCAACTCCTCCAACGATGTTCGCTCACCGGACAGACCGAACGATGCCCCGATATCGGGCATTTTCGTGACATCGCGCAACGGGATCTCGGGCAACAGCCAGGCCAGGACAAATGCCAGTGCTCCGATGGGGACGGCCACGATGAACACGGTCCCGAACGCGTCGACGAAACCACTCAGGAACCACTCCTGCACAACAGGTGGGCAGGTCGGGAGCCCGGCCGACGAGGCTTGCAGGATCTGCGAAGAACATCGTCCCACTGCCCCGTCGGGCACGTTGCCCGACAGGTTCGATTCCAGTTGAGAATTGAACACCGCACCGAATACGGCCACACCCACCGATGCGCCGATCGTGCGGAAGAAGGTCGCACCGCTGGTTCCGGTTCCGAGGTCGCGGAACTCGACGGCGTTCTGGACCGCGAGAACCAGAACCTGCATCACCATCCCCAGCCCGCTACCGAGAACGAAAAGATACAGGTAGATGGTCAGATCTGCGGTCGAACGATCCATCGTCGACAACAAGAACAGACCGACGGTGAAGATCGCGGTGCCCACAATCGGGAATACCTTGTAGCGTCCGGTCCGGCTGATGAGCTGGCCACTGCCGATCGAGGTGATCAACAAACCCGCCATCATGGGGATCATGGTCAGGCCCGACTCGGTGGCCGTCGTCCCCCGCACCGTCTGCAAGAACAGCGGCAGGAACGTGATGGCCCCGAACATCGCGAACCCGACAACAAAGCCAACGGCTGCGGCAACGGCGAACACCCGGTTGGCGAACAACCGCAGCGGCATCACCGGCTCCGGCACGCGTCGTTCCACCATGACGAACGCAACAACGCACACCACACCGATGACGATCAGTGCGAGCACCCGACCAGAAGTCCAACCCCACAGTCCACCAAAGCTTGTCACCAACACGATGGATGTGGCAGCAGATGCGAGTAGCAGCACACCCACGTAATCGATCATGGGTTTGACCTGGGCCGTGGTGGTCGGCAGCACCAGAATCACCGCGACCAGGGCAACCGCCCCGATCGGCAGGTTGACATAGAAGACCCACCGCCAGTTGAGGCTGTCGACCAAGAATCCGCCGAGCAACGGCCCTGCGACACTCGCCAGCCCGAACACTGCACCGAAAAGCCCCTGATAGCGACCGCGTTCACGTGCGGGAACGACGTCGCCGATGATGGCCTGCGCCAACACCATCAGGCCACCCGCGCCCACCCCCTGCAATGCACGGAAGCCGATCAATGTCGCCATCGACCCGGCCAGGCCACACAGTGCCGAACCGACCAGGAAGATCACCACACTCGCGATGAACAGCGGCTTGCGCCCAAACAGGTCGCCGAGCTTGCCCCAGAGCGGCGTGGTCACCGTCGTGGCGAGCATGTACGACGTGACCACCCACGTCAGATGGTCGGCTCCCCCGAGATCGTTGACGATCGTCGGCAGCGCCGTCGCCACGATCGTCTGATCGAGTGCCGCCAGGAACATCGCCAGCATCAGGCCACCGAAGATGGCGTAGATCTTCCGCTTCTCCAGTTCGACCGCAGGCGCACCCGGACCAGAAGTCTTGCCTTCGGTCATCGCCCGGTCCCGTCTCGTCGGCCTCGCGTTGCAGCTAGAGTCTCCCACCGAGTCGATCAGTTTGCGGAGAGAACGAGCTTGGGACGCGGTGTCGGACGGCCCCGGCCCCAAAGATCTCGGATTCTCGAGGCAACCCTGTCCCGTTGAACCATCTCGAGTTTTGAACCATCCGAGTTCCATGCACACTCGGGATTCTGTGAGCCGACCGCTTGGCTGTCGTCCAATTGATCGTAGTATTCGGCTTCTGCTTCCGCGGGTGGGATGCGTCCGAGGCGGTGCATGAGGCGCTGCTGGTTGTACCAGGCGACGTAGTCGGCGGTGATGAGTTCGACGTCGGCAAGGTTGCGCAGCGGGCCGCGTCGAAACGGTGAGTCTGCACGAATGCACTCGTTCTTGTAGAGCCCGATGGTCGTCTGGCGAGCGCGTTATCGTAGGCATCGCCGACAGTTCCGATCGAGGGGTCGCAGACCAGACAGGGACAGTGTTTCGCCGAAATATATTGAGTGTATTGAGATCCGGCATCCGAGTGGTGGATTGCGCCGTCGATCCGGTGGCCTTGCCGGGCACGCAGCGCAGCGGCTTGGCGGATCGCGGATTCCACGAACGGGTCTGCTTCGCCGCCGCGGTTTCCCAGCCGATGATCGCGCCGGCGTAGGCGTCGATGACGAACGCGACATAGACGAATACGCCGGTGACGAGTTTTGAAATAGGTGAAGTCGGCGACGACCAACGCCAGCGTCCGACAGGTGTCGCGACGTGCCATCGTATGCAAGGGCCTGCAAGGTACCCGGTCCGACGCCGGGTTCGGTGAGCCAGATCGAGCCGACCTTCGCAGCCGCGCCGTCGCGGGCAGGTAGCGCTGGCGCTGCTCGTCGGATAGCTCATTGTCGCGCTGACAACGAAGCAACGGGTCACGCTCACCGGGCTCCCTGGCACCGGCACCGGCACCGATCTTGTGGGTCGAGCAGCGCTGGGTCAATGCCGTTTTCGCGCGCGCACATGCTTGATGAGCAACAATGGGTACCCGATGACCGATGACGCCGAACGACAGCTCGCCGCACGGATGGCAGAGCTGGCCCGCCAAGTCGCCGCACCGAGCAGCGTTGAGGCGGTGCTATCTGGTGTCACCGAGACCGCGCTCGAGATCATTCCTGGGGTCGACGCCGCTGGCGTGCTGTTGATAGCCAAGGACGGCAAATTTGAAACCCATGCCGGCACCGCGGAGATTATGCACGAGCTGGACAGTTTGCAAGACGCATTCGGCGAAGGGCCATGTGCAGAAGCGGCGGTCGACGAGCTGATCGTGCGCACGGAAGACTTTCTGGTCGAACAGCGATGGCCCCGGTTCTCGCGGGAGGCCGCGAAGAGGGGCGTCCGCAGCGGGTTGTCGTTCAAGCTGTACACCGGCACGAACACTGCCGGCGCCTTGAATCTGTTCGCGTTCGAGCCGAGCGTGTTCGACTCACAGGCCGAGGCGACGGGTTCGGTGCTTGCGGCGCATGCCGCCGCAGCGATCCTGGCAAGCCGACGCGGCGAGCATTTGGAGTCGGCCTTGGCCTCCCGCGACGTGATCGGACAGGCCAAGGGGATCATCATGGAGCGCTTCAAGGTGGATGCGGTCCGCGCCTTCGAATTGCTGCGTGAGCTGTCTCAGACCGGCAACACCAAGCTGGTGAAGGTCGCGCAGGGCGTGGTCGACACGGCCCGCGAGTAGCGCCGCCGCTTCAATCTGGGCCAGTCCGATCCAAGCCGCGGAGGGCTCGCGGCCGCAGCCCGACTTGTTGCTGTCGTTGTGGGCGATGGCGGCACGAACAGGCTCGAGTTCGCAAGAGGGGGGAACCCACGGGTATACTTCAACCGGTTGGTACTCCAATACAGCGGTATCAATGACAGTCCGGCGGTCTAACAGCATGCCGTGAGCTTCAGCTCGACACCGGATTCCTACGATCAGCCAGTCGTTCGACCCGTGCTTCCCAGCGATGACTGGGGCCGCGCCTTTTTGAACGCGCCTGACCAAATCCCTCTCCATGGACGCCGCAGCCTTCGCTGAGTTGCGCGCCGTGATGACGCCTGCGGCGACATGCCTAGACGGCACCACAAGGAGTTACTGCATGACCACCAATAATCCTGCTGCCACCCGTCGCGCCGACGCACCGACCACGCCCGGCGTTGCGAACGCACACCCCACCCGAGTCGCCACCCGGCGCGGTGAGGAGACGAAGGCTTTCTACAAGACAACCGAATTCATCGTCTTCATTGTCGCCACCATTGGGGTGCTGCTTGCCTCCTACTTGGTTCGGTCAACCGACGCGCACGACGACTACTTCCTCGCCGATAAGGCATGGCTGTATATCGTGGTTCTCAGCGTTGGCTACATGGTGAGCCGCGGGCTGGCGAAGGCCGGCAATCGGCCCAACGACGCCTAATCGATGCCACGGGGAGGTCGGGACCGTCGTGCGGCCGACCTCTCCGTGGCATCCGCCACCAAAGCCAGCAAAGAAGACGTGGTCCAAGCCACTGCTCGGCCCACACACTCGCGAACAACCCCCACGTTGGCGGCACATGACATCAACCGCACATCTCGCTGTTCGAGCCCAATGATGCTGTGGCTCGGCTCAATCCTGCGCTGCCACGCGCAGCCACGATGGACGAGTCCCGCGAATTCGGTTCTGCAGCCCGGTCGTTTCGCTGAGCAGGACAAGCCCGCAGATCGAGATCACCCACGAACGCCTAGCCCGCCGGCCATCCCAGGAGGTCTCGGGATGATGTACACGACTGGTCACGCAAGGCGACGCGCGTTTGCAGCTACCGAATGGGAGCACGGTAATACCCGTCGAAGTCGCCAACCCCACACGAAAACTCTGCTTGCACAGAGTGTTCGCGTGCCGCAGCCCCGCACTGCAGAACACCCCGCAAGTCATATTCAGTTTTGTTCCATCGACGGATGGGCTTGGACAACCGGTTGGGTCGTCCGGGCTCACCCAGCCCGCCTTTGGCCCCAATCAAGAACGCGTCGATCCATCGAGGAAGGTAGAACCGTCGTGACGGACATCCATATCCCCAGTCCTTTGCGGTTACCGGTACATCGCGGCACCGGCCATGCCGGTAGCGACTCCACGATCGGCAGGACACCGGGAAACGGCTCGGCCGGAATTCGCGGCGCAACAAGCAGAGCGAACGAGCTCGAGGTCGGCGTCACTTGGCATGACGATCTCGTCGTTGTCGGTGTCAGCGGAATACTCGACATGGTGTCGGCACCCCAGCTGGCCGATTCGATTCAGAACTCTCTGGAGAACGCGCCGGCCGTCGTCATCGTGGATCTGACCGGTGTCGAGTTCCTCGCTTCGGCCGGCATGACGGTACTTCTCACCGCGCACCAGCACATCGGCGAATCTGCACAGTTCGCGGTCGTTGCAGACGGACCTGCCGTCGGACGACCGCTACACCTGGTCGGTGTCGATAAGCTTCTGACGATCCACACAACCCTCGCTGCAGCACTAGAAGCCTCCACGGTGAAGTGATACGTCCAAGTCGACCGGCAAATACATCGGTTCGAGCAAGCGGCAACGCATCGACTCAGTTAGCGCGCAAGTTCGCACCATGAAGTGGTGCGCTGACATGCGTGGCGCGGCCCGCGGCAAGGTCAAACGCACTAACCCGGATCTTCCATGGGATCTCGGTGGTGGGGCGCAACGCTACTGAGTCGCTTCGATCCTGCCGACTGCTAGAACCTCACGGTGAGATGTTGTTGAGCCAATCGACGAACGCCCAGAAGTAGGTCACGAGCGGCATGGTGCACCACAAGAGGTTCAGGACGATGAACTTAATCCAGGTTTCCACTGGGCTCGTCATACTTTCCATATTGTTCGCGATCTCCACACCGAAGTAGACCGCTGGCAGCGTGACCTCAACGATCATCCCCGCCATGATCAAGGAGAGTTGAGTGTTGGTGAACCGTCTGCCATTTCGAAAGAACTGCACCAGTGCGTACGCCTCGAAGAAGCCGACGAAGAGGGCGATCCACTCCATGACGACGATGAGCGGATCTCCGTTCAGATATCGGGCGTCGCCTCCTAATAGAACGGGTGACCACATGTACGTCCAGAACGACCCGTTCTCGACGCCCTCCTTGATCTGGTCGAAGAACAGGAGCCACGGCAGTTCCCAGATGAATCGTGGAATCAGGGCGATGAAGACCCAGACAATGACCATCGCGCCGAGCCGCTCCGACTTGGTGTGGTCACGGCGGCCTGGAAGCGGTAACCACGGCAGGGCGAGCGCCACCAAGAAACAACAGACGACGAGGGCGACCAGGGTGGTGGACGCGACGGTGTGGGATACCCCAACCCGGTGCTCGAGATACCAAAATGCCGCATTGAGCGCAAAGAAGAACGCCAGCACGGCGAACAGTGCCTTTTGCAATGACGAGAATCCGCGCCTCGCCGACGAATCCCGCTTGTCGTCGCGGCGAATGGTTTCTGTCATGGATCAAACCTCCACCGAGGGTAGGGCACGCGATTGCGTTGCGTGAGCCGTGCGCCGCCCCGGCTTGACCATGCTCGAGCATGTCGATTTATGGCGCAGCGGTAGGTCGGCTCCACATCGCGTAGCATGGCACACGCCATGTTTTGTCTGCAAGGGGTTGCTGCGGTGCCGCAGGTGATGTTGGCTGCTGAGTCGACGGTGGGCGACTATCGCAGGTGCCATAAAGTGATGCGGATGATGCACCACGGTGAGTTGGGCGGCCTGCGGTGGTGACCGCACGCAGACGTCCCGACCGTCCAGTGACCGGCAGGCAAGAGCGCGGGGACCGGACCCGTGAACTCTTGATCGACGAGACGGTTCGGTGCATTCGTGAAGAAGGCTTTTCCGCTGCGAGTGCGCGGCACATCATCGAACGGGCCGGCGTGAGTTGGGGTGTCATCCAGCATCATTTCGGCGACCGTGATGGTCTGTTGCTGGCGGTGATCGAAGACGCTGTTGACCGCTTGGTGGGTTCGCTCGAAGCGTTGTCCGATCCTGCGCATGAAATGAACACCGATGAGTTGGTGCGGGCCACGTGGGAGGCATTCGCCAATCCAAAGGCGATGGCCGGGTTGGAGATTCTCATTGCGGCGAAGGGGTTGCGTGCCGGACTCGATACGAGGCACTTGGAGCGTCTCGGTGCTGCTCTTGCGGGCTTGAACGAGCGATTGGATACCGGCGACGACCACGCGCATGCCGCCGCATTGAGTATGCTGCTGTGGACCACCCCGGTCGCCATGATGATCGCCGAGATGTTCGCAACGCTTCCCCTCGCGGTGGGTGAGGCGCAGAAAGCAATTGCCAATCTGATTGATCAGCACCGCTGAGCGGCGCGTGTGCCATGGGAACGATGGACCCGAATCACCAAGCCGCCAATAACTTGACTGTGCCCTCAGCTATCGGTGTCATCCTCGTGGAGTCAGTTTCGGCCTTGCTCCTGGCGGCATTTGTCTCCTCGTCGCCGCCGGATTTCGCGTCACCCTCGAAGTCGCGCGGTACTCGCGCAATATCTCGAGCGACGTCGTCGTCGAGATCGAGCCCAGAGCAGATCGAACTCCTGCGGCGGCCGTTGACCGAGCCCGTCGTCGACTTCGCGGGCCGCTTCGACCGGGCCGCCCGCCTCGCCGACGGATTCATCTTCTTCGGCGCCTTGGGGCATCGATTCGGCCGTCGACTCGTGGAAGTCGGTGCGGGAACGACTCGATGGGCTCGACACGTCGGCGGAGGAATTCGGCGCGGAATACGTTGCGCTCACCCAGGGCTGGTCCAGTTGGTCCAGCTGGAGGAGGGTGAGGCTGGTCTGACCTGGCAGTTCCGAAATCACTTGGGGTTGTGTCCATTCGATTCGCATCAAAGGTGCAGGTCAACGACCGAACCGGGGTGGACGCTGGGCGCGGCTACCAATTCGGACTCCGATGACGTTCCGCTTGGTGACTCCACTGGCACCCGAATCGCTTGGCATCGAGTGCCGTTCGCGATGCGCCGAGCGAGCGGCGGGCGAGAGGATCTGGGCGGTCCGCTCTTATAGACCATCCGCGCGCCGTGTGGCTTATGGCGTCGTTGGCTCGTCGGCGCTTCCTGACGTGCATCATCTTCAGGTTCACCGCGGCGCTGACCGGCGCGGCGTACACGGACTCGCCCTTGCCCGGCTTCGACGGACTACTGCCCGGCACAAGCCGAGTACTGCGCCGACCAGGCCGCTACCGCGGGGAATTTCATGACCTTCATGATCGGCTCGGGCCAGATGCGGCGCTAGCCAAGGGAAGCGCGAATGCGCCCGTTGGCCAGTTGCCCCAGCCGACGGGCGCATTCGTGTATCCGCAGCTCAACTGCAGGGCGCCGGAGCGATGCCGTTGAAACGGTCGATAATCCACGATGCGGCCGCCGGTATGTTGGCGAACTCCGGGATACCGTGACCGGTGGCGGTGCTCGGGAGGATCGGTGGCAGCTCAATGTTGTTGAGCGTGACCGGTACTCCTCGTTCGCACCACGTGTGTGCGAGGTCGCGCACACGGGAGTTGGGTACCACGTCGTCATTGACGTTGGAGGTGAGCAGCACCGGTGCGGTGGGGGTCAGGTTTCCGACGGCCTGTTCCTCGATGATGCGTCGCCCAATCGGGTCGTTCGTAATCGCAGCGCCGAGTGGTTCGCCAGTCTTCGTCCACTGCGTGGTGTGCTGGAACGAGTAGTTCAGCAGAGTTTCCCCGACGCACTGATTCGCGGTGTTGCGCATCATGGCTCGGCCCGCGTCGTTGAGGACGCGGTCGAGCACCGGTCCGATCTCGGGATTGGTGCGTAGGGCACCGTTGAGGAAGTAGCCGACAGCCCCGATGAGCGTGCTTCCTTCGCCCCGGGCCAGAGTGTCGGCGAGCGCCACCGGCGGGGCACCCGCATACGTGCCCTGCACATTCAACTCGGGCGCATAGGTTGGCTGTAGCTCCGCCGCCGCCGCAACGGCATGGCCGCCCTGGGAGTAGCCCCAGAACCCGACCGGCCCCGATGTGCTCAGCGAGGTTCCCGGGAGCCGCTGGGCGGCTCGCGCGGCGTCGATGACCGCACGCGCCGAGTAGCCGCGGTTGATGTAGGGGTGCGGCCCCGGGGTACCGAGGCCGACATAGTCGGTGAAAACGACGGCGATCCCCTGCGCGAGCAGGTAATCGACAGCCAGTTGCTCGTAGGCCACCGACAAGTCGAACGGCGGTCGGTAGTGCAGCAGCGATTGCATCGCGATGGATGGCGCGCACTGGCGACCTGCGCCGATCGTTCCCGATGCCAGCGAGACCAGGGGGCGCGGCCCGCGGCCCTGCCAAGCAGTGCTTGGCTCGAAGTAGGTGCCGGACACGGGGATTGGACGACCGTCGTCATCGACGCTGCGATACATGATGCGCCGAGCCGAACCGGGGATTGCTCCCGTCGCCGTAGGGATCGACAGGATCGGTGTGAAGGCCTGTTCGCGAATCACATCGCCGGCAGCGTTGCCCGGCAATACCGCGGGCGGATCGTAAAAGGACCCCCACGGGCCGGACGGAGCGGGCACCTCGGGTGGGCTCGCCGAGGCGTGTGGCGTGGCGAATCCGCTGATCAACACACCGAAGGTCGTCGCAAGCACTGCCGACCAGGTCCGCACACCGCATTGCATCCGGTTCACTCCATCCCCCACGGCAGTGTCCGAGAAGTGGTCCAGGACACACCTGACGTCGCGTGACCCACATTACAGACAGCGCGTGTCTGAAAGTCAAGGGTGGTTTGACGGTCGTCGGGCAAGATTGAGCCGTGACTTCCCGGACGCCTCCGCACGCATCGACCGTGCGTGGCCGTCCGCGAGACCCCGGGATCGAGGCCCGGGTATTCGCTGCGGTGCAGACCGTCTACTGGGAGACCGGATGGTCGGGCTTCACCATCGACGCGGTGGCGAAGACTGCCGGGGTGGGCCGCGCGGCGATCTATCGCCGATGGCCCACCAAGATCGAACTGCTGATCGGGGCACTCGAGCAGGTGACGCCGCTGCACGACCCGATCGACACCGGCACCCTGCGTGGTGATCTGAAGGAACTGACGCGGCAACTGCTGTCCGGCTATCAGTCCCAGTCCGGATTGGTTGCATTACGGGTCGCGCTCGACGCGCGAGTCTTTCCCGAGCTTCTCGAGCCGCTCACGCAGACCATCAGCGTCAGCCGCTTCGCGACTACCCGCGATATCGTGCGACGTGGAATCGACCGCGGTGAATTGCCCGCCGCTAGCAACGTCACCATGCTGTTGGAAATGCTGACGGGGGCGGCCCTGAGCCACATCCTCTTTTCGCACGAGGCGGCCGGTCCACCAGCCGCCGACGCCGACTATGTCACGCGCCTGGTGAATCTGGTTCTCGCGGGGCCGGATTCCGCCTCCGAAATCTAGCGGACCGATCCTCAGTGCTGGGCGTGTGCCCGGTCCGGCCGCGGCACGCGGTGTCACGGCATCCGGTGCCACCCGATCACGGTTCTGGTCGAGTGTCCATGTGGCCAATATCCGGCCAACGGATCGGGCGTACCGGTCCAGTTGGTCCAACTGGAGCAGGTGCGCCCGGTCTGACCTGGTAGTTCCGAAATCTCCTGGGGTTGTGTCCATTTCACACGCGGAAGGTCGCTGGTTCGATCCCAGCCGGGACCACACACCAAAACTGCAGGCCAAAGTATGTTTTGAAATGCGATTCTGCGTTTCAGATAGCCGTATCCCGCGCCTCCATCCGGCCAAAATGTGGCCAAGCGCTTTTCCGCTCGCGTGGCGGGAGGTCACGAACTTCTGCACGGCGTCCCGATTCGCATCATAGGTGCAGGTCAGCGCCCGAACCGGGGTAGACGCTGGCCACGGCTCCCCATTGCGCCTCCGATGACGTTCCGCTTGGTGATTCCATTCGCACCCACGAGCGCGGCATCGAGTGCCGGCTACCGGCGACTCCCGCCGGTCACGACTGCGACGCGACTATCGAGTTCGGTCACCTGTTCGCGGCTGATTTGAGGTCGAGTGCGACGTCGGTGATGAGGTCTTCTTGTCCGCCGACGAGGCCGCGTTGCCCTACGGCCAGGAGGATGTCGCGCGTGTCGATTCCGTATTCGGCGGAGGCGGTTTCGGCATGACGCAGGAAGCTCGAGTAGACGCCGGCGTAGCCGAGGGTCAGGGTCTCGCGGTCGACCTGGACGGGCCGGTCCTGCAGCGGCCGGATGATGTCGTCGGCGGCGTCCTCGAGTGCGAAGAGGTCGCAGTTGTGTTTCCAGCCGTGTAGATCGGCGACGGCGATGAACGGCTCGATGGGGCAGTTGCCGGCGCCTGCGCCATGTCCGGCGAGGGAAGCATCGATACGCGTCGCACCGGATTCGGCGGCGACGACGGAGTTGGCGACGGCGAGCGAGAGGTTTTGGTGGGCGTGGATGCCGATCTGAGTGCCCTCGTCGAGGATGTCGCGGTAGGCGGTGACGCGTTGGCGGACGTCGTTCATGGTCAGTCGGCCGCCGGAGTCGGTGACGTACACACAGTGGGCACCATAGGTTTCCATGAGTTTGGCTTGTTTCGCGAGTTCGGCGGGTTCGGCCATGTGCGACATCATCAAGAATCCGGAGACGTCCATGCCGAATTCGCGTGCGGTGCTGATGTGTTGGGCCGAAACGTCGGCTTCGGTGCAGTGGGTGGCCACGCGGACGGAGGTGACACCCAGTGCGTGCGCATGTTCGAGTTCGGCGACGGTGCCGATCCCGGGGAGTAGCAGGGTGGTCAGTCGTGCGCGGTGGACGACGCTGGCGGCGGCTTCGATCCATTCCCAGTCGGTGTTGCTGCCGGGGCCGTAGGTGAGGCTGTGGCCGGCGAGTCCGTCGCCGTGGGAGACCTCGATGGCGTCGACGCCGGCACGGTCGAGTGCGGCGGCGACGCCGGCCACGTTGGCGGGGGTGATGTGGTGCCGGGTGGCGTGCATGCCGTCGCGCAGGGTGACGTCTTGGATGTAGAGGGCGACGCCGTCGTCGGCGGTGCGGGCTGGCGTGGTCATCGTGCCATCTCCAATGTTATTTTTTCGGCGATGGTTTCGGCGACTTGAAGCGCTGCCGAGGTCATGATGTCGAGGTTGCCGGCGTAGGCGGGCAGGTAGTGTGCGGCGCCTTCGACTTCGAGGAAAACTGAGACCTTCCACAGCGGACCGGGAACGGGGTCGTCCCCGATCAGGGTGGCGAGGTTGCCGTCGACCTTGCTGAACTGGACGTCGTGCTTGAGCCGGTATCCGGGTACGTAGGCCGACACTGTGGCGATCATCTGCTGCACGGATTCGCGGATGGCGTCCTGGTCGGGTGCGCTGACGAGTGCGAGCACGGTATCGCGCATGATCAGTGGGGGATCGGCGGGGTTGAGCACGATGATGGCTTTTCCGCGGGCCGCGCCGCCGACCTTTTCGATGGCCTTGGCCGTGGTTTCGGTGAATTCGTCGATGTTTGCGCGGGTGCCGGGCCCGGCCGATTTGGAGGCGATCGACGCCACGATTTCGGCGTAGTGCACGGCGGTGACGCGCGAGATGGCGGCGACTATCGGGATGGTGGCCTGTCCTCCACAGGTGACCATGTTGATGTCGGGCGCGGCCAGATGTTGGTCGAGGTTGACCGCGGGCACGACGTAGGGACCGAGTGCGGCCGGCGTCAGGTCGATCAGGTGTTTGTCGAAGGGCCGCAACGCTTCTGCGTTCGCAATATGTGCTTGGGCGGATGTGGAATCGAAGATGATCGCGATGTCGGCGAAGTCGGGGTGGTCGATCAGGCCATGGACGCCGTTGCTGACGGTGTCGATGCCGAGTCGTCGTGCTCGGGCGAGTCCGTCGGAGGCGGGGTCGATTCCGACGAGGACGGCGATTTCGAGGTGTTTGGCGACACGCTCGAGTTTGATGACGAGGTCGGTTCCGATGTTTCCGGAGCCGATGACGGCAACTTTCGTTCTGGGCATGGCGGTGTCTTTCTGATCTCAGGCGGTGAACGACGCGCGGACGTCGCCGACCCCGGTGATGGTGGCGGTGTAGGTGGCGCCGCGGGCGACGGGCACCATCGGTCCGAGTGCGCCGGAGAGGACGACGTCACCGGCATGCAGTGGCGAACCGTAGGACAGGCTGGTGTTGGCCAACCAGGCCAGGGCGTGCCAGGGGCTGCCGAGGCAGTCCGATCCGACACCACGCGAGATTTCGGTGCCGTTCTGGGTCATGGTCATTTCGATGGTGGCCAGGTCCGGTGTGTCGATGCGGGCGATCGAGTCGCCGAGTACGTAGAGGCCCGAGGAGGCGTTGTCGGCCACGGTGTCGGCGAGGCTGATGTTCCAGGCCTCGATGCGGCTGTCGACGATCTCGAAGGACGCGACGACCCGGTCGACGTAGTCCGGACCGGTGTCCGCGGTGATGGGTGCGGTGATGTCGCGGGCGAGGACGAACGCGATCTCGGCTTCGATACGTGGCTGGAGCAGTCGTGCGTGTCGGATCCGGGCGTCGTTGCTGCAGTCCATGTCTGCGAAAAGCACGCCGAAGTCGGGTTGGTCGACGCCGAGTTGTTGTTGCACCGCGGGTGAGGTGAGGCCGATCTTGCGGCCGACGATGCGGCGGCCGGCATCGACCGCGGCGGTGACGTTGTGGGTTTGCACGCGGTAGGCGGTGTCGATGTCGCGGGGATCGATCAGATCGATGACTGGCGGACAGGGCAACCCCGTGTGGGCGGCGGTCGCGAGGCGGTCGGCCGCGTCGATGACGATCGCGGATTCCGCTGCTCGGGTGGTGGTCATCTGTTGGTCCTTCCGGTGGCGGGCAGGGTCATTCGGCGAGGAACGCCAGCACGACTTTGTTGAAGTGCTCGGCTTGTTCCCACTGCGGCCAGTGCCCGGCGCCGGTGATCAGTTCGAATCGGCCGCCCGGGATCTTTTCGGCCATGTCCATGCCGGCACCGGCGGGCCCGGAGGGGTCGTTGCTGGTCCAGATGACCAACGCTTCGTTCGGAACGGCGGCGAGTTCGGCGTCGGTGATCCGGTTGCGCAGTCTGATGTCGTGGTCTTGCAGGCACAGAATGTGTCGCATGGAGTCGGCGAACCCGGGCTGGGAGTAGATTCCTCGGCGAATTTCGACGAGTTCGTCTGTGACGCTGGCATTGTCGGCCATCAGCCATTCCAGTCGTGCGCGGATCTGTTCGGGGCTGGGATCGTCGGCGGCGGCTTGGGACAGGCCGCGGATCTTCTCCATGACTTCGGGGGTGGACATGGTGCCGCCGGGGGTGTTGAGCACGAGCTTCCCGACCCGATCGGGGTGTGCGGCGGCGAATTTGACGGCCACCCAGCCGCCGAGTGATTCGCCGTTGAGATGAGCTTTGTCGATGCCGAGTGTGTCGAGCAGGCCGAGCAGGTGCGCGACGTAGTCGTCGAGTTCGAGGTCGGACTCGGCGTGGGTGGTGTAGCCGTGGCCGGGGTAGTCGAACGCGACAACTCGGTGCTGTGCGGCGAAGTCGGCGAAGTTGCGGGTGTAGGCCTCGAGGTGACCGCCGGTGCCGGGCATCAGCACGACTGTGTCCGGTCCTGTTCCGGCTTCGAGGATGCGGGTGTTCCAGCGGCCGACCTGGACGTGGCGGACGGTGTGGTCGAGTCCGGGGAACGATGTCCACACCGAGGGGGCGTGAGTCATGGTGGTTCCTTTCGAAACTGGTGCGGGTACGCCGTGATCCGCGGCTATGCGGGCAGCGCGGTGGTGACGGCGAAGCCGGCGATCCACTCGGGTATGGGGCGGTAGTAGCTCGACCGGACCCGGTAGGGCCCGTGGGCGGCGAGTGCTGCGTAGGCGGCGATCCAGGTCCGCACTTCGTGCGAGGAGTGCCCGGCTTGTTCGACGAACCAGTCCGTGGTCCAGGAATCGATCTGGTCGAGGTCGCCGGAGGCCAGTACCGCGAGCAGGTTGCGGTCCCAGTCGGGATTCAGGGGTTGGATCGTGGCGACACCCGCGGCGAAGTCGCGTCCGGCGTCGATGACACGTTGTTCGCGGCCTGCGCGTTGCTCGGGTGAGGGATCTCGACCGGCGATGAGCGTTTCACGGACCTGGGGTGGTGCGGTGTCGAGGCGAGGTACCGGTGGATCGTGGGACAGTCCGCCGGATCCGACGAGCAGCACCCGGCGATCCAACGCTGTCGCGGCCTGTCCAACCGCGTTGCCGAGCAGTCGGATCCGGCTGACCGGACCCAGCGGCTCACCGACGGAGTTGATGAAGATCGGCACGGTCGGCAGTGCCGTAATCGACCCGGTCAGCAGTTCCAACGCTTGGGCGAACCCGTGATCGACGTGCATCCGCTCGGAGAACGCGGTGTCCACGCCGGCGGCGAGTACGGTCCGCGCGATCTGGTAGGCGGCGTCTCGGTCGACGTCGAGCGGTCCGGCTTGGGTGCCCCAGTCACCGACCGACTGTGCAGCTGCGCCGATGCAGAACGGTGGCAGCAGGTCGTAGAAGACACCGTTGTAGTGATCGGGGGCGAAGATGACGACCAGATCCGGTGCGAAGTCGGCAATGAAGGTCCGGGCATCGGCGAAAGCGGCGTCGACCTCGGCCACGATGGCCGCGTCCGGGTCGTTTCGACCCATCAGTGGCGAATGCGACATGGTGCACAGTGCGACAGGCATTCTCAGCTCCCTCCGTCCGCGACCGCAGTGTCGGCGGGTGTGGCAAGAACCCCGGTCAGCGCAGTCTGGAGGTGCTCGAAGGCGTCGTTGTCGTCCCAGGTCGCTGGGCTGTGCCGCCAGGCGATGTATCCGTCGGGACGCACCAGTAGGGCGCCGGCTTCGTGGATCTCGCGGATCTGTTGCCAGCTGCGGTACGGGTCCTCGGTGCCTTTTGCGCCGATCACCACGGTGCGCAGAAACGGCAGGTCGAGTTTGTGTGCGGCGTTGACCCATGCGGTGCCGGCCAGACCGGTGATGAGCGTGTACTTCCCCTTGCCGGTGACGTCGAGGGTGGAGGTGCGGAGACCGTTGCTGTCGACCAACCAGGTGTGCGGCAGTTTCGCGCCCGGGCGGGTGGTGGCCTGTAGGTAGAGTTGGCGGTCCCGTTCCCACTCCTCCTGTCCTGCAGTGGGATCGGAGATGACCGCACCGGACTCGTAGCGCTGGTTCAGTTCGACGCCTTGGGCGTTGAATTCATAGTTCTTCAATTCCAGTGCACGACCGAGCGCTTCACGCACCTCGACGCCCTGGGGACTCGGATCGCGGAGCTTCTCGAGGCCGGCCGCGACGGGGTCGGCGGCCCCTTCGGTTCGGAAGCATTCGTTGATCGGTCCGTAGTCCACGCGAGATTGGTTGGCGCGTGCCACGATCTGGCGTCCGACCGGTTGGCGTTCGAGCGAGTACGACTCGAGCATCGCGGGGTCGGCGTAGCCCTTCACCACGAAGGCGAGTTTCCAGGCGAGGTTGAACGCGTCCTGGACGGAGGTGTTGGAGCCGAGGCCGCTGCTGGGTGGATGACGGTGCACGGCGTCGCCGCCGCAGAACACGCGCCCCTTCGAGTAGTGCGTTGCGCAGGCTTGGTTGACCTGCCACGTCGAGGTGGCTTCGATGTCGATCTCGAGGTCGGGGTCACCGACCAGGGTGCGGATCTTGGCCGTGATCTCGGCCGGGTCGAAGTCCGGGTCGCCGTCGGCCAGGTCGTAGCCCCAGCCGGCGATCCATTTGTTCCATGGCCGAATAGCGCGCAGCAGACCCATACCGATCTCGCCGAAGCTGCTGCCCGGGGCCATGATCCAGTGCAAAATGCTCGGCCGGTGTTGGACATATCGGCCCAGGTCGGCGTTGAAGAGAACATACGCGGTAGCGGCCCGCCCCATTGTTCCCTCGATTTCCAGACCGATGTCTTCGGCGATCTGGGAACGTGCCCCGTCGGCTCCGACCAGGTATTTGGCTCTGATCGTGTAGTCGCGGTTGAGGAGGTGATCACGGACGGTGACGGTGACACCGGTGTCGTCCTGAGTGTGGGAGAGGTATTCGGTGTTGAAGGTGTAGGTCGCGCCACGTGCGACGGCGTTCTTGAAGATCACCGGTTCGAGGTAGAGCTGCGGGATGTCGAGAAGTCCGCAGGGGCTGCCCTTGATGTAGTCCCCGACGCGGTCGTCGCCGGTGCCCCAGGTGCGGACCCGGGCGATCTCGTCGCCTGCCAGGCTGGTGGTGAACAGAGTGTCGCCCATCAACTCCCACGGGGTGGCGTACTTCTTGGCCTCCTCCTCGATGCCGAGGTCGCGCAGCACCTCCACGGCGCGCTGGTTGGTGATGTGCGCGCGGGGGGTATTGGCCAGCCAGTTCCATCTGCTGACGAGGTGGACCCGAACTCCGTAGGTGGCCAGGGCCAGGGCCGCGGTGGATCCGGTGGGTCCGGTTCCGACGACGAGTACGTCGGTGTCGAAGTCATTCATGGTTGTGTCGCTTCACTTGTCGATTGCGGGACGCTGATGAAGTTGGTGAAGCCGCCGTGCCGCGCGGGCAGGCTGTCGAGTGCTTCGTTGATTCTTTCCAGCGGGAACGTGTGGTGTTCGAACACCGACAGGTTCAGGACGCCGGCGCCGGCGAGGTCGGCCATGTCCTGGGCTTCCCCGGTCGAGAACCACAGGCTGCCCAGCAGCGAGATCTGCGAGCACATCATCGAGAACAAATCGACTTGGGGGCGCTCCATCATGCCGCCGATGTCGACGGCTATTCCGCCGCGCCGCAGCGTGGAGATCGCTTCGAGCATCGACTCGGCGGGAGCGCCGGGGCCGAGCGCGTCGATCACGATATCGACCCCCGCACCATCGTTATGTTCGTGCACCCAGCCGCGCAGATCGCCTGTGAGCGTGGACTTGACGTCGATGCGGTCGGGTGCGATCGCCTTGACGTCGGCGAGCAGTGCTTCGTCTCGTCCGGTGCCGAAGATGTGGGTGACGCCGAGACTGAGCGCGATCAGGCAGGCCCCGAGGCCCAGTGTTCCGGATATGCCGTCGATCAGGACGGTCGAACCGGGACCGGCGCCGGCTTTGCGCAGTGCCGAGAACGCTGTGCCGAGGTAACCGAACCGGGCACCTTCCTCGAAGCTGACCGTGTCGGGCAGTTTGACCAGGTTGCGTTGTGGTGCGGTCAGGTACTCCCCGAGGCCGCCGTAGGGGTAGGCGTCGAAGAGTTTCTGGCCGCCGGCGCCGAAGGCGAAGTAGCCCATGAAGGTGTAGCTGTCGCAGTTCTGGTCTGCCCCTTGCCGGCAGGCGCGGCACGAGCCGCAGGACAGGCCGGGGTTGACATAGACCCGGTCGCCGACCCGGATATCGGCGACCTGGCTTCCGACATCGGTGACCACGCCGGCGCTGTCGAGTCCGAACACCGCCGGCAGCTTGGGCAACGGCAGGTAGGGAAACCACTCGGCGTAGGTGGCGAGAACGTTCTTCAGGTTCGGTACGACGTTGCAGGCCTTGACTTGTACGACGACGTCGGTGGGGCCCGGGCTGGGGATCGGGAGGTATTCGAGTCGCATGGGCTCGTCGATGTTGTGCAGGCGAGCGGTGAGCATGGACTGCATCGGTGAAGCTCCTAGGTGATCGGCACGGGCCGAAAGTCGCTGTGGGGGAGGGACACAGGTGCGACGCCGCAGTGATGCGTTGCCGCACGAACCTCGGTTATGTGGGACCGCCGGTGGTGACGGAATTCGAGGTGAGTGCGTGGGTGACGTCGTCGATGGTGGAGATATCGGCGAGAAGTCCGAGCGATTCGATGCTGGCGTCGTGGGCGGCGGGGCTGGCCGCGCAGCAGGCATCGGCGACGATCACCGTGTGATAGCCGAGGTCGCTGGCGACGCGGGCGGTTCCCTCGACGGAGAAGTTGGTCGCGACGCCCGCGAAGGCGAGGCTGGTGATTGCCCTGCTCCGCAGCGCCTCGTCGAGTCCGCTGCCGGCGAATCCGCCGACGCGTTGGTGGTCGATGACGAGATCACCGTCGTGCGGTGTGAGGGGTTCGACGATCTCGGTGAGCGGGCTTCCCTGCTTGAGGCAGCCGGACTGTTGGACGACGCCCAGAATCGGGGAGTTGACCTGCAGGTCGGAGAAGTCCGGTTTCCATGCGACACGGGTGTAGACGACAGTCCCGCCGGCGTTTCTGAATGTGTCTGCAAGCGTGGCGATCTTGGCGATCACATCGCGCTCGACGACCTGCTGGTAGAAGAAGTCGGCGAAGGCGCCGTCGGGGCCCACGACGTCGCCCTGGCAGTGGATGATCATCAGTGCAGTGGTGCGGGGATCGAGTTCCATGGCGTATTCCTTTGCGGTGAAGCCGATTTGGTTGGTTCAGTTGTGGGCGAGAATGGAGTGACCGATGTTGTCGATGTCGCGTTGCGCGGTGAATGGGTTGGACAGAAACACCTGCAGAATGTCGACGCCGGCCTCGCGCATCAGGGCCGCTTTCTCTCGCAGCTGTCCGGGAGAGCCGTAGAGGCACCAGTAGTCGACGAGTTCTTTGGTGATGATCGGGCGGTGCTTGGGGTCGAGGCCGCGCAGATACTTCGCCCACACGTCGAGGTAATGCGGTTGATTTTCAGCAGTGGGGTCGCCCAGGTACTGCTGCGCGGCGAGGATCGATGCGTCCACGATTGCGTCACCGAGCTGGTCGCGGTGATCGTTCATCAACCCGGAGTTGGTGATACAGGAGGAGATCGGGCCGGAGCCGAAGCCGTTGGTGACGCCGTCTTCCCAGGTCTCGCCGTTCTCGAGCTGGTAGAACCAGGACAGTGACACCAGCTTCACCGAACCCGGTGCCCGGCCTGCATCGGCGACAGCTTTGTCGAGTTTGCTGCGGATCAGTTTGATCATGTCGGTGTTGGGTCCGAGGCAGTAGACGATCGCGTCGGCGTATTTCACGGCCTCGGCCAATCCGCGCGGGCCGCCTGCGGCAACCCAGATCGGGATGTAGTCCTTCACGTTGAGGAAGCCGCTGTCCTTGTCGAGGAATTCGACCTCGCGCTCCTGGCCCAGCCATTTGTGCACTACTCGGCGCCCAGCCATCAGTTCGCGTGACACCTCGATTGTGTGCATGAGTTCGGAGATCTTCGCCGGGCGGTTGCCCATCGAGCGCAACGCGTTGTTCGCCGTTCCGATGCCCAGAAACGTTCGTCCGGGTGCGAGCGCGTTGAGGGTCGCCATCGAGTTCGCGGTCACCGGTCCGATCCGTGTCAGCGGATTGGTGACCATCGTGCCCAGGTTGATCGTGCTGGTCTGGGCCGCGGCAAGGGCGAGGAATTGGTAGGGATCGCTGAACAGCAGCGGTCCTTCGCCCACCCCGAAGTGGGTGATGCCCAGGTCTTCGGCCCGCTTGACCATGGGAACCTGATCGATCTTGGCGCAGGTTCCGATGCTGAATTCCATAGCTTCTCCTCGTAGACCGCCGCGAATCTCGTCGCGGCCCATCGGCGGCAATCGCTATCGCGGGTGTTGGCGCTGCCAGCACATGCGCGGGAGAGGTACTCCCCGCCTGGAACGGTAGAATGCTAGCGTGCTAGTACACCATAACTCGCAGTGACCCAGACCACAAGTACTAGAATGCAAGTACTAGAATGCAAGTAGAAACGGCTACGGGAGGGGTCAAGAAATGACTGGTCGACGCGTTGGGTCGATCCTGCGATGACGACTGCGAATAGTTGGCCGTTGGACGCGGCGAGCGGCCCCGCAGCAGCACTTGCCGGTGCGCGCCTGTCCGGAGCTCGCCTGTCGACCGCGCTGTACGACACCCTCAAAGGGCGGTTGCTCGAGGGCAAATACGGAGCGGGGGAAAAGATTGTCGTCGAGACCGTTCGCCAGGAATTCGGTGTCAGCAAGCAGCCGGTGATGGACGCCCTGCGGCGCCTGTCCAGCGACAAACTCGTGGAGATCATCCCGCAGGTCGGCTGCCAGGTGGCCAGCTACAGCACCCAAGAGGTCGAGGACTTCTTCACCCTCTTCGGCGGCTTCGAAGGCACCATCGCCGGCGTCGCTGCGCTGCGGCGTACCGACCAGCAACTACTCGAGCTGGACATGATCTCCGCACGCGTCGACGGTCTGCTCAAATCCGAAGATCCGGCCCTGCGTGCCCACGGGTACCGCATCCATAACCGCGAATTTCACGCTGCGATACACACAATGGCGCACTCCCGGATCATGGCGGAAACCAGCCACCGGATGTGGGACCTATCGGACTTCCTGATCAACACCACTGGCGTGGTAAACCCGCTGTCGGGTGCACTCGGAGAACGGCAACACGACCACCATCGGATCACCGAGGCGTTGCGAGCCCAAGACGAAGAGGCAGCCCGTAAGGCAATGGAACAACACATCGTCGGCACCATCTCGGTGATACGTGCTGAATCCGCCGGGCCCGCTTAGGAGGCGAGGCCGGTCAGAGTGCGGGCGTCGGTCTGCCGGGGTGTGATTTTCGACGACGACCGCGCAGTTGCGCGTCGCGGCAACGTCCCGAATCGCCTCGAAGGGAGACGGCGGGTGGCGGCCCGTCATCACGGTCGAGCGAATGTGGATATCCAGGCGTGTCGCCTCCGTGACGCCCGAGTGCAGCGGGAGAATCGTGGAATCGGTCTTGCTGCCGCGACAGGGGAGGAGAGTGCGAGGTCCCAAGAATGTCGAGCTGGTATATCAGCTCGGACAGGCGACGGATCACCGGTCGCCCCCGCGCAACCCACGGCACCGCCGATGACCGACGGTCGCGTGAGCAGATCGCGGCTTGGTGGTCGCACCTACCCGTAGTTCGACCCCACCCGACCCCGCGTCTGCGCCCGCTCGGCGCGGATCACAGCGGTGACGGCGTTGATCAGCGCGAGGTGCGTGAATGCCTGCGGGAAGTTTCCCAGGTGCCGGCCGCTGTGCGGGTCGATCTCCTCGGCGTAGAGTTGTAGGCTGCTCGACGCCGCCAGGAGTTTGCCGCACAGCGTTCGCGCCCTTGATAATTCGCCGATCGCGACGAGGGCCGAGACCAGCCAAAACGAACAGATGGTGAATGTGCCCTCGTCTCCGGAGAGTCCGTCCTCGGTCTCGTCGACGCGGTAGCGCAGAACCATGTCGTCGACTGTGAGCTCGTCGGCGATCGCGAGCACCGTGTTGCGGACGCGCTCGTCGGTCGACGGCAGGAACCCCACGAGCGGGATGAGCAGCACCGACGCGTCGAGCGCCTTCGTGTCGTAATGCTGGGTGAACACGCCGCGTTCGTCGACCGCGTTGGCGAGCACGTCGGCGCGAATCTCCTCGGCCGCCGCGCGCCACCTTGCCGACAACGCGTCCTTGCCGCGCACCCCGGCGATGCGCGCGCCGGCGTCGGCGGCCATCCAGCAGGCCACCTTCGAGAAGGTGAAGTGCTGTGGCCCCGAGCGTACCTCCCAGATACCCTGATCTGGTTCGCGCCAGTGGTCGAGTGCGCGCTCCACCTGGGTCTGCACGATCCGCCACAGCCGGTCCTCGACCCGATGGTGTGGACCGGTGTGTAGATCGATCGCGCGCACCATCGCACCCCAGACGTCGTGCTGACGTTGGCTGTACGCGGCGTTGCCGACCCGCACGGGACGTGCGTCCTCGTACCCGGTGAGGTGGTCGAGCGTCGATTCGGCGAGCACCCGTTCGCCGTCGACGCCGTACATCAGTTGCAGGTCGCCGCCCTCGGCCTCCGCGACGTCGGCGACGAAGCGGAAGAAGTCGTTGGCCTCCCAGTCGAAACCGAGTGAGTTCAGGGCCCACAGGGTGCCCGCGGTGTCGCGTACCCAGGTGTAGCGGTAGTCCCAGTTGCGTTCCCCGCCCGGGGTTTCCGGCAACGATGTGGTCGCGGCTGCCACGACCGCACCGGTGGGGGCGAACGTGAGGCCCTTGAGGGTCAGCGCGCTGCGCTGCAGGTACCCACGCCAGCGATGGTCGGGGAAGTCGCCGCGGTCGAGCCAGTGCTGCCAGTGATGACATGTCCAGCGCAACCGGTCCGTCGCCTCGTGGAGGGTCGTCGGCGGAGCGTGCTCGCTCCACGACAACGCGACGAACCGGTGCTGGCCCTCCTTGAGCAGCGTGCGGGCGGTTGCCGTCGTCGCCTCGAATCCGATGTTGAGGTCGGTGGTCAGGCGAAGTTGTTGGTCGACCCCGCTCGCCGTCGCGACCGCCTCGTGGTATCCGTCGCCGCTGTAGGACCACTGCGGCGGCACCCGGCCGTAGTCGAAGGCGGGCGTGCAGTCGACGTTCACTTGCACCTGGCCGTTCACGCAGCGGATCACGCGGAGCAGCACGTGCGCCGCGTCGTAATCGGTTGGGGCGCGCCGATGCGAGTGCGACCGTTCGTGCTCGTGATGCCAGGGCCCGATCAGCAGGGCGTCGGTGACGACCAGCCAACCGCCCGGTGTCCACCAACTCGTCTCCGCGACGAGGGTGCCGGGGATGTAGCGCCGGGCAGCGGGGACGTGCACGCCGGCCGGGGCGATCCGGAACCGGCCGGCGTCGCGGTCCAGGATGGCACCGAACACGCTGGGCGAATCCATCCGCGGCAGGCACAGCCACTCGACGCCCCCGTCGGGAGCGACCAGGGCGGTGGTCTCGCAGTCGGACAGAAAAGCAAAGTCGTCGATCGGTGGGAAATGACTCGCGCCCGCGTCGATTTGCTGCGCCACATGGTCCACGGTGCGCCCGATCGGGGTGCGAGTCAACGCCCGTGGGCTCTGACCGAAAGCGCTGTGGCCGGTGCGCGCCGTCCGACGATCGGCGTGTTCATCTCGCGGGTGCCCTCGTAACTGTAGATCGCCCGCCCTCACCTCGGAATCTCCGCAGCCCAGGATCATCACGGAGCCTGAAATACCCGAGTATTCCGACAAGATCGCGAGAATTCGTCGACGACGTCCGACCGACAAGATCGGCGAGAACCTACATCGGTTGTACTTGTGTAGGTTCCACACCTCGTGTCGGCTGCCGGATTTGGTGTGGGTGGCGTGTCGGTTGTCCAAGTTTCGTGTCGGTACGAATCCCTACCCAGACAGTCCCCGCAGGTCACGCGTTGGCGGGTCGATTTGCTATTCCACGCGCTCGGCTTGGTTAGCCTGCGGTGTTCTCTTCCACGCGGAATCCGATCTTCACTGTCACCTGGTAGTGCGCGATGGCTCCGTTCTCGACGTGGCCCCGGGTTTCGACGACCTGGAACCATTCAACGTTCCGCAGAGTTTCGTTGGCACGCGCGATGGCATTCCGAATTGCCGCATCGGCGCTGTCGTGAGACGAACCGACAACCTCAACGACTCGGTATACGTGATCACTCATGGAGATTCCTTTCGGTCGTGACTACTTGGAGTTCTGGATGTTCGAGCTCGCGACCTCACATCGCATGCCCATCTAGGTGTCGGGTCTGCTGCACGTCGTTGTGACAGCCTGTCACCTATTCGTGCAGCAGAACCAGGTGGTGCAAGGTAGAGGTATCGGGGTTTCCGGCCTATGGCGCAATGGCTAGGTGTGTCGGTGCCTGGTGCTATCCATGGTGCGGTACGCCTAGATGGAGGTAGTTCATGGTGCAGAGCACGCCGGTGGAGATCGTCAGCGACCAGCTGGTGCTGGGTCCGGTGACGGTGAATTTTCAGCGGACGCTGCGAATCCCCGAGACGGGGTTGCATCCGCTGCCGCCGGGTCTGGGCCGGTTTCCGTTGCGGCGGGTCTCGGATTATCCCGACACGGCACCAGCCGAGTGGCTGGCTCGTGGCGGCGTCATGCTGCCGATCTACCAGCGCGAGGCCCTATGGCTGTCGTTCCATGCGTCCGAACCCGCTGCTCTGCAGGTGGGCGTGGGCAAAGTGTGCGCGGTCAGCGGTTTGCCCTGGATCGAACACCTCGTTGGTGACCCGCAGAATTACGTTGCGCTGCCCGATCAGCCTTGGCTGGACGGCATCAACGCCGGTGACGGGTTCATCCGCCAGTTCGTCGCCGCGCCGCTGGGTTCGGGGGCCACCGTCGAAGGTCAGGTCACCGGGCAGGAGACCCATGGCGGAGTGCAACTGCGCGCCGTCGGACTGACCGAGCAGGCGCTTGCGGAATGGCATGCGGCGCAGGCATTGCACACAGACATATTCGGTGACGAAGCGTGCTGCGCGGACCTGATGGCCGCCGGCATGCTCCCGGCGCCCTCGGCGAGCATGGGGCTGGGGGCCGGCGGGCGGATGCGGCAGGAGGTGTACACCGATGATCGCCCGCTCGCTGACTACGACGAGAGCGGTGCCCGGCGGGTGTTCGTCCACTTGTGCTCGGCCGCGCAGTGGACTGCGATCACTGGTGAGGTGCCGCCGCCGACGCCGGTCGACCGGGACGCGTACGTAGACGCCGGGCTGCCCTGGTTCGATTATTACGACGCTGACGCGCAGGGCCTCGCGCCGTCCAAGATCTTGTCGAAGGTCGAGAGCATCGGCAAAAAGCTTGGCACCGAAGAGGATCCGTTTGTGCCCGTGGACCCGAAGACGGTGGTCACCATCGGTGGGGTCAGCCCCGACGTGGTCACCGACGGGAAGTGGTAGCTCGTTCGGTCTGATCAGCCGAAAGTTCGCACGCTGCGGGGGTGTGGACCCGTCGCCACGCGAGTACGAGGCCGTCTACTACCGTCGTCACGAGCCTCAGCCGATATCTGGGGCCTCACGCCAGTAGGTTCTCCGGATAGTCCGGGGGTGATTCAGTTCCTGGTCGCAGGAGTTTGCCCGACCAGGAATCCGAAGTGGAAAGCTGGGCAGACCGGCAGACCACCCAGCGCTCATCAGAACAGGCCGTTGCCGTGCGGCAGCTCCGCGGGAATCGGGGCGATGACATCCCAGTGCTCGACGATCTTGCCGTTCTGCACACGGAACAGGTCGTAGTAAGCGACCGGGGTACCGAATTCACCCTCGGACTGCACCAGAACGAAATCGCCTTCGACGATCACCTTGTGAATCTTCTTGTACACCAGGTTCTTTCCCTGCTCGGCCCACTTGGTGACCGCAGCGCCGAACCCGTCCAGGCCGTCGGCAGCCTCCGGGTTGTGCTGGGCGTAGGTCTCGGTGGAGATGTAGTCGGTCAGCACCGAGTAATCGGCACCGACGAGGACCTTCTGCGCGAACTCGGTGACCAGGTTCCGGTTTGCCTCGGTCTTGTTAGTGTCGGTGACCGCAGTGGGGCCATCGGTCTGGCTGCGCCGGGACACGGTGCTGGTGACGACAGGTGTCAGGGCATCCCAGTGTTCGGCGAGCTTGCCGTTCTCATCGACACGGAAGATGTCGAAACCGACCAGCGGATCGGGACCGAAACCGTAATAGGTGCCCTGCAGGGCGACCAGATTTCCGTCGGCGATGACTCGGGCACCCTCGTACCGGAAGTCGGGTCCCAGGCCGGCGACCAGCTGGCGCAGGGCCTCGGGGCCGTCGGCGGCCAGGGCACTGTGCTGGGTGTAGTTCGGAGCGACCCAGCGGTCGACCGCGCTCGGGTCCTTCTTGCCGAACAGTTCGGCAGCGGCGGTCACGACGATGTTCTTGGCGTTGCTCATATCGGATTCCTTTCGGATACAGCGATTGGTGGGGGGTCTGAAACTGTCCTGTCGTCACCGCAAGCGGTGGGGGACAGGCCGAGCGCAGCACTCAGCGCGACAACAGCCGCCAGGGGACTCCGCCCGACACGTGATAGCTCTCCGCGCGCAGCAAATATCTGGATAGCTATCGGACAGGTCCTTTATCAGGGCTGCTGCGATCCTCTGCGCCGGAGTCCACTCCCTGCTGTCACCGGACTGATTTCCGACACCGACACGTTGGCGGGCGGCTACCACAAGTCGAACTTACGAGGTAAAACCCCATGAAACGAGGTACCCTGACGACTAGTGATGGCCAAAAACCGACAGGTTCCGGCTCCGAGGATCCCCCGCATCCCGTTCACCGCACCAGCCGGAGCCCCCACCGGGGTCGAAGTGCTGGCCTTGGACGACCTCCGCCGACGAGCTCCTGGCGAACAACTCGCGATCCCCCAGCGGCCGGAATTCCACCACCTGCTCACCCTTACCGGCGGCGCCCTGCGCCACACGGTCGATTTCGCCACCTACACCCTCGAACCCGGCTCCTGGGTGTGGATACGCCCCGGCCAGGTCCACCAATGGGGCGACCTCATCCGCGCCGAGGGCACCCTGATCCTGTTCCAGCAGGGGTTCCTCACCCCTGCCACCGTCACCACCGCCCGCATCGACGACCCGCACGCCCCAGTCCTGCACCGCACCCTGCCCGCCGATGCCGCCGCCCTACGCCTGGCCGCCGACCACCTCAGCGCCGAATTCCACGCCTTCGGACACCTCCCCCTGGAAATCCACACCGCCGCCCTGCGCCATCTACTGTCGGTCCTGGTGCTACGTCTAGCGCATCTCACCGCACCCGCCGACGCACCATCCTCCGAACCCGAACCCACCTACCTGCGCTTCCGCGATGCCGTCGAGCAGGACTTCACCCGAACCCGCCGCGTCGAGGACTACGCCCACGCCCTCGGCTACTCGGCACGCACCCTGTCTCGTGCCACGCTCGCCGCCGCCGGGGTCGGCGCCAAGGAATTCATCGATCGCCGTGTCGTCCTCGAAGCCAAACGCCTACTCGCGCACAGCGACCAGACCTCTGCCCGCATCGCCGACCGCCTCGGCTTCGCCAGCGCAACCCACTTCAGCAAGTACTTCCACCACCGCACCGGACAGACCCCGATCGCCTTTCGCGACACCATCCGCGGACATGGGGTCCGTCGCTGATTCGGTACCAGATCCAGGACCTTGCGCGGAATTCCTCGGGATAACGCTTCGGCACGGACGTGACGGAGCGCTTTACGAACGGTAGTGTTCGCAATATGACAGCACGCACTCTCCCGAAGTTCTTGTGTGCAGCAACACGCTCCTTCGACGGCGTCGTGACCAAGAGTCGAGCAAACCGACTCCGTGCAACCCGGGGTACATCAAGGTGCGCATCAAACGCGGGGCGGGGCAGTGACCAATCCGCGGCGCGGCTGAGTACGAATGCCTCGGTACCATCTACGAACAGTAGTGTTCACTTATGCGACCAGAGTTCTGTGAACGTTCCAGAGCTTCCGCCGCTGACTGTTGAAGGGGAACCATGGATGACGACCTGCAGGAATTCGCGCTGACTGGGGACATAGCCCAGGATGTGCGGCAGCGGATAGGGCTGCTGCGCCACTTCGACTCCACCGGTCAGCTGCCGTTCTTCCAACAAATCGACGCCGTCGACACACCGTTCGTCGAGGTTCACGGGCGGAAGTGCGTGTTGCTTGGCTCCAATTCCTACATCGGCTTGTCGACGCATCCGGACGTCGTCGCCGCGTCGGTCGAGGCGACGAATGAATTCGGGGCCGGCACCACCGGTAGCCGCCTGCTCAACGGGACCTACAGCCTGCATGTGGCGCTCGAACTGCAGATTGCGGCATGGTTGGGCCACGAGCAGGCGCTGGTCTTCACCACCGGCTATCAGACGAATGTCGGCACCATCCAGGCTCTGCTCAGCGACGATTGCCTCGCGGTGGTGGACTCGTTGGCCCATGCGTCGATCCGCGACGGGGTCCGGCTGAGCCAAGCGGTCGAAGCCAGGTTCGAGCACAACGACGCCGAGGGTTTGGCCGCAGTTCTGCGCAGCCATGCCGGCACTCGGTACCGCCGGGTTCTGGTACTCGTCGACTCGCTCTATTCGATGGAGGGCTCGACCGCTCCGCTGGAACAAATCATCGATATCTGTAAGAACGCCGGCGCACTCCTGATGGTCGACGAGGCGCACGGCATCGGAGTGTTCGGCTCCACCGGTGGCGGTTTGACGCAGCGAAACGGGGTCGCCAAGGATGTCGACATCCTGATGGGTTCTTTGTCGAAGGCGATCGGCGGCCTAGGCGGATTCGTTGCCGCATCAAGGGATTTCATCGACGAGATCCGGCTGAGCGCGAGGTCGTTCGTGTTCAGCACATCGGCGACACCCGGCGCGATGGCGGCGGCGTCCGCCGCAGTCGAGATCATCCGCAGCGACGAGGGCAGTGACCGCCGCAGCCGATTGGAGCGCAACTCGCGGCTCATGCGGGAAGCGCTCGCACCCTTGGACGTCGCCCTGCTCCAGTCGGACGAACACAGCCCCGACTGGTCACCGATCATTCCCATCCGGCTGTTCGACGAGTTGCGAACCGCCTTGAGCTGGAATCAACTTCGGGATGCGGGGGTATTCGTCACACCGGCGATCTATCCGGCGGTCTCGATCGGCAAGCCGATCCTTCGTGTCTGCATGACCTCTGAACTCAGCGAGGACGATGTCCTCAGTTCGGCCGAACTGCTCGCGAAGGAACTGTCCTGGGCCCTGGTGGATGCATGACCGGCGGGTTCCGTCTCGCCATCACGGGCGGAACCGGAGATTTCGGACGGTCCATGCTGAAGTGGGCCATCGGGAACGACGACATCAAAGAGGTCACCGTCCTCGGTCGCCGACCGACCGGGGTGGTGCACCCCAAGCTTCGCGAAGCGTTCCTCGACTTGAGCAACCATGTCGATCTCGACGCCGTCGCTGGTTATGACGCGCTGATCCATCTGGCGTACTGCGTGGAGGAACCCAGAAACAAGCGGCATGCCTATCAGGTCAATGTCGTCGCGACGCGGACACTTCTCGAGGAAGCGAACCGGGTGGGCATGGGCCGGCTGATCCTCACCTCCAGCGCCAACGCGCTCGGCGTGGCGGCATGCGGCACAGGAAAACAGTTGACGGAGAACAGCTATCCGGCCGGCGATCAGAATTCCGACCACTACTACTTCTATCACAAGGCGCTCGTAGAGCACCTGGCCAACTGGTACTGGGCGCATCGCGCCCCGGGGTGTACGGAGTTGGCGGTGGCACGGCCCTGCTACGTCGTCGGCGAGCACTTCGACAATTCGGGCCTGCAGGCGTTCCTGGCCAAAACCGTGATCTACCCCGACCCGGCACACTCCTACTACCAGTTCCTCTGGGACTCAGATCTGGTGCAGGCCTACGCCACCATTCTCACCGATGGCCTGACCGGGATCTACAACATCGCCCCCACCGACCAGACCAGCGTCAAAGAGATCGCCTCGATGACCCAGGCGCGCTTGATCTCCGGACCGCTACGCCTGCTGAAACCGGGCGCCGATCTGGCGTTCCGGCTGCACCTGTCCCGCTTCTCCGGGCACTGGGTGACACCCGGCGACCCACTGCTCGACTCCCGGTTGTTGCGCGAGACGACCGAGTGGAAGCCCTCGGCCAGTTCCGCAGAAGCGCTGCGCCGTTACATCAATCGCACCTGATCGAGGAAGGACTTCAGATGGACCGCACTGGACTCGAGGCACGGCTGTCACACGTGGCGGCCGTCCGCCGTCACCTCCCCGAACTCGCCGACCAGCTCGATAAGCTCGGCCTGATGGTCGCCGAAGATCCGGAGACGAACGTCGTCGCACTCTGGAAAGAGCACGACGGGCCCCGGCTTACCGCTCCGAAAGGCCTCGGCGGAATCGGCGCGACCTGTGTGGAAACCCTTGAGCTGCAACGTGGTGTCGGCTACCTCAGCCCCTCGCTCGCCGCGGCGACCACCATGCATTACCTGTCCGTGGCGGGCCTGGCCGACTTCGCGAACTCCGCCGATGAGGAGACCATCGGCCTGATCAAATCGCTGATCGAGAACCGTACCGTCTTCGCCTCGGGATTCTCGGAGGGCAAGATCGCCGGCAGCGTCTTTCGTCCCACTATGCAGGCCAGCCCCGCCGACGGTGGTTACACCCTGACGGGGCAAAAGAAACCGTGCAGCCTCGCCGACAGCATGGACTGTGTGATGGCCAGCGTGCTGCTCGATGACACCAAACAACGGGCCATCACGGTGATCTTCAACGGCAGCCCCGGTCTGAGTGTCAGCCCGCTGTGGACCAGCACGCCTCTGTCCGCCGCGCAAACCCACGCGGTGGTCTTCGAGGACGTCTTCGTACCGAACGATCTGATGATGGTCAGCGACGTCGAGGATGCCGACGGCCGCAACGAGAAATCCGGGTACGTCCTGTTCGGACTGATCATCACGGCAGGCTATGTCGGCGCCGCCACCCGACTCGCGCTCAAACTCGCCGACCGCGACGACTTCACCCCGGCAGACTTCGTCGAACTGTTCTCGCCGGTCGAAGGAGTGTGGCGCGCGCTGCGGATGATTGCGGCGCGTTATGACAACGGTGATCGCAGCGACGACCTGTTCGCCGACCTGCTGTGGATCCGTCTCGGTCTGCGCGACCAACTGCAGACGGCCGTGGCCCGCATGGTGGCGAAGGTGGGCGGCGTCGCCTTCGCGACCGATCCTGAGATCGCCTACCTGTCCTCGTGTATCTCGGCGTATTCGTTCCACCCGCCGAACCTGCGCGAGTCCGGCACCTTCCTGCTCGATCACGAGCTGGCCGGCGAGATCAACCTGACTCGCTGATCCCCACCTTGGCGTGCAGCTTCGCCAGGGGTGCGGGCGCCCACCAATTCCAGGTCCCGGCGAGCTTCATGACGGCCGGTACCAACACCATTCGGACGAGGGTCGCGTCGACCACGACGGCGATTGCGAGACCGATACCGATCATTCGCATGAACGCGACCTGACCGCTGGACAGCGCCACGAAGACGATCACCATCAGAACCGCGGCCGCCGTGATGACCCGCCCGGCGCCGGCGATCCCGAGTGCCACGGCCTCGTCGTTGTCCTCTTTCCGGCGGGGCGACGCGAGCCAGTGTTCACGGATCCGGGACAGCAGGAACACCTCGTAGTCCATGGACAACCCGAACGCGGTCGCGAACAGGAACACCAGCACGTCGGCGACCAGCGTTCCGGTGGGTGTTGTGCCGAGGCCGCCCAGGTGCCCCTCTTGGAACACCCACACCAGCGCGCCGAGCGTCGCCGACAGGGACAAGGTGGTGAGTACCAACGCTTTCACGGGGAGCAGCAGGCTTCCGGTGAGCAGGAAGATCAACACGAACGTCGTGATCGCGATGAGCAGGAGAACCGTGGGCAGCAGCCGGACGATCTCATCTACCGAGTCCTGGTTGAGCTGGTTGGCGCCGGTGAACAGTGCTTCGGCGCCGTGCGGCACCGGGACGGCGCGCAGCCGGTCGAGCTCGTCCCGCGACAACGCGTCCGACGATGGGTGCTCGATCGCCACGGAAAGCCATACGCTGCCGTCTTTCACCGCGGTCGGCAGCAGCGGCGGGCCGACGGCACGGCCCTGGACGTAGGAGCCTTTCGGGGCAGACACCGCGACGGCACCTGGCACCTCGGACAACGCAGCGGCGTAGGCGGCAATGTCGTTGTCGGTCAGGCTGCGCCCATCGGGGATCACGATCGAGGTGGCCGCGGCGGCATTGTTCGGGAACTCGGCGCGCACGATGTCGCCCACCTGACGTGACTGAGCACTCGCGGGCAGCACCCGATCGTCCGGCAACCCGAAAAGCGCGCTGAGGAACGGGGCCCCGAGAACCAGCAACAGCGCGACCACCGCCAGCGCGCACGGTATCGCGTGACCCATGACGAACTTGGCGGTTCGGTAGAGCAGGCTCTCTCGGACGTCCTGATCCTTGGGCCCGCGGCGGAACATGGTACGGATGTTGAACGATTCGATCCGGTCGCCGAGGAGCTTGATCACCGCCGGGGCGACGATCACGGCGTAGAGGCCGGCGAGCGCCACCACGCCGCAGCCCGCGTAGGCCATCGATCGCAGGAAGTACATCGGGAAGACCGCGAGTGCGCCGACCGCGAGGAACACGGTGCAGGCCGAGAACAGAATGGTGCGGCCGGCTTTTGCCACCGCCCGCCGCAGGGCCTCATCGCGATCACCGACCAGTTGATACTCCTCGCGGTACCGGCTGACGAGCAGCAACGTGTAGTCGATCGCGAGTGCCAAGCCCATGGCGGTGGTGAGGTCGAGTGCGAAGATCGAGACGTCGGCGAAAAGAGTTATCCCGCGCAGCGTTCCGAGGGTCCCGACGATGGCCAAACCGCCGACCACGAGCGGTAGCAGCGCAGCGAACACCCCGCCGAACACCCAGATGAGCACGACCAGGGACAGCGGCAGTGCGATGGCTTCGGCGATGAGCAAGTCCTTCTCGGACTGCTCGTTGATCTCCGCGGAGACCATCGCCGTGCCACCCGCCAGCACGATGAGACCGTCACGCTCGCCGGTGACTCCGTCGGCGACCTCCTTGCCGTGCTTGGGCGCATCGTCCTCGCCGCCGGTGATCTGGACGATCACCACGGCGGTCGCGCGGTCGGCGCTGAGCAGAGCCTGGCCGGCGGGAGAACCGTCCCAGGGGGATTCGATGCCGCCGACGTGCGGGTCGGCTCGCAGGTCAGCGACGAGAGCGCGTCCGGCCGCCGCGGCTGCCGGCTCCAGCACACTGCCTCCACCGGTGGGTCGCACCACGAACGTCAGATCCATGTCGCCCTGGCCGAACGTGTCGGTGAGCACCTTTGTCCCGCGCGCCGATTCGGAGCTCGGGTCCTGGAAACCGGCAGCGCCAAGATGTTCGGTCACGGTCGCGCCGCACACCCCGGCGACGATGGTCAACAGCCCGACAACCAGAAGCACTCGTTTCGGGGCCGCGATGACCACGCGGGCCAGCAATGTGAGCACACCGCGGATGCTACGGGTTCGCGCTGATGGACCGTGGGGAGTTCGGTGCTCGCGCACGCGCTCAGTGTGCCGGCCTCTCGTTGTCACGAGAGTGTCACAACTCATGAGCGACACCCGCGAACACGAACGAACGCCCACGAGCAATATGCGCGGGTAGGACCGCGAATTGCGTACACCCGCGAATACCCCCGGACGGGTCTACACGGACTTAAAATTCGCACAGTGTCGGTTCGAGGCCGACTAGGGATCTTTTCCCGGCGCCGCGGCTGATCCCCGGCGAGAACCTGGTGCCGATGCGGCGAAGGCGCGGCTAGTTTTCAGCGAGCGAACCCAACCACTTCGCGACGAGGTCGCTCACGAAAGTGCGCGCTTCGTCCAGTTGCATCGTGCGTTTGGGGGGTCTGCTGCACGGATAGGTGCCAATTTGACTGCCCTATCTCGCGGGTTCCAGTTCTGGTGGCCAACAGGCAGCCCTTAGGAAAGGCTGATCGACATGCATCGTTGCCACCGCAGCGATCCAGAACCTGTACGGCGGCGATGGGGCAATGGCGCGGGCACGTGATCCGCAGATCATGGCCGATGCTGCGATGGCGCTGATCTCGGATACTCCGGCGCGCCGGATCCAGACGCTGCTCGACGTCGAGATCTTGGCGGAAGCGGGTGTCACAGACCTCAGCCGCTACGGCGCACCCGAGGGTATCGAATACGACATCTTCGTCGATGCACACTGAATATCGGCGGGCGTGAACACTCACGGTCTCATCCGGCGGGAAGCCGTCGAATAAGACCGTGAGTGTTCAACAAATGTCCCCTGGCGTCGAGGAATGGCGTGGGGCAACAACGAACTGCTGCGAAGGGGGCCAGCCCGGGCCGCACTGGATCGCGCGCACGTGCTGTTAAGACGCGGGGAGCTGAGCGCATCCGAGCGTGCGGATCTCGAGACTGAGGCCCATGTCATCGAGGCTGCGGCGAGGTGCTATCAGGATCAGGTTTTCGGTATCGAGGGACTCATTGCAGAGTGCCTGGCGCGGCCCGATTCACTACGGCCATGGGTTGTTTCGGCGGCAGCTGACCTCGCCGTCTATGCAGCCGTGTACCGCTTCGCCTTCGACGATGCTCGCCGGACACAGGATTGGGCGGTGCCGTATCACGAGCGCACCGGCCACTACGGCCTCGTGTGGGGTTACTGCATGACGGGTCTCGCGGACATCGAGGAGCTCGATATCGCCGGCGCGGAAGACAAGGTCCGGACCGCGCTGCGCATCGCGGTGGAATCGGGTGGGGCGCATTCCTTCACCGCACGGTTGGCGAGCGCGTTGCTCGGCGAACTTCGCTACGAGCAGGGTGCACTCGAGGACGCGCAAGGGCTTTTGGAGGAGACGTACGCACTTGGGTCCGAAAGCGTTGATTTCATGGTCGGCCCCTACGTGATCGGTGCCCGAATCTTTGCGCTGCGAGGTGATCTCGACGCAGCCGCGGAACGGCTCGACGAGGGGAACAAGATCGCCGCAGATCTCTCGCTCCCACGATTGCGGGCGCGGGTGGATAACGAGCGAGCGCGACTGCGCCTGCCGAATCAGCACTGGCCGGCGCCGGTCGTGGACTATGACGATCGCCGTGAACCTGCCGACGGCGTGGACGCCATCACGATTCACTTCGATGAGTCCACGGCGATCATGGGATTGCTGCGCGACGGCAGCGAGGAGAGCATCGACCTCGCGCTCGTCTGGGCCACCGATTGGGTCGATGCCTTGCGCGGCACCGGGCGCTACCGAGCGCTGCTGCAGGCCAACCGGCTACTCGCCGTGTGCCTGGACGCGGCGGGTCGAGCCGAAGAAGCGGAGTTCGTGTTGGCGGTGGTGGCGGCCCAGTGCCAGCCACGGGGGATGATCCGCTTCGTGCTGGATGGGGGACCGCATGCTCCGGAGCTGATCGAGCGACTGTGTCGACGCCGCCTCGATGGACCGTGGGATGAAAGCTGGCCCGAGCTGCCTCGCGCCTTCGCAACCGAACTGCGCGCGGCATCGGGTCGGTAGGCGGCAAGGCCGATTTGACTCGTCCGGCAGTCGTCGCAGCTTTGGGTGCTGCGAGCGCGACGTATTGTGCCTAGCCGGTTCCCGTGTTGTGTTACCACAGAAGCGTTTGGTAGTCATGTCCGTCTCGTCGGCGATCTCGCGCGGGTGTCCAAGCGACTCGTATTCGGGGACATCGATAACGAAGTGGGTCTCGGGCGCGTCGAGTTCCTGACCTAACGGCCGACGACTCGAGCTGAAGCGCAATGCGCGGATCGGCTTGTTGCCGATATTGACGACGACGGTGGCGCAGAATCAACATATGGCTGGCAATCGTGTCGCGCTGGTTCTCGGCAGCGGGGGTGCCCGGGGATACGCCCACATCGGGGTGATCACCGAACTGCGTGAACGCGGCTACGAGATCGTGGGGATTGCCGGATCATCGATGGGGGCGCTCGTCGGTGGCTTGCAGGCCGCTGGAAAGCTCGACGAATTCGCCGGGTGGGCTATGTCGTTGACGCAGCGTGCAGTGCTGCGTCTGCTTGATCCGTCGATCACCTCCGCAGGGGTGCTGCGGGCAGCGAAAATTCTCGATGGCGTCCGCGACATCGTGGGCGATGTCGCGATCGAGGACCTGCCGATCCCCTATACGGCGGTGACCACAGATCTGATCGCGGGCAAATCGGTGTGGCTGCAACGCGGCCCGGTCGACGCGGCGATCCGGGCATCCATCGCGATTCCAGGATTCATCACCCCGCATGTCCTTGACGGTCGCCTGCTCGCCGACGGCGGCATCCTCGATCCACTGCCGATGGCGCCGATCGCGGCCGTCAACGCTGACCTCACAATCGCGGTCAGTCTCAGCGGAGACGAAGTAGGCGGCCGCTACGAGCCCACCGAAGCCGAACCCAGAGCGACCACCGAATGGTTGACGAGGATGTGGCGCAGCACGTCCTCCCTGCTCGACACGAATGCGGCGCGGTCACTCCTCGACACGCCGACAGGGCGGGCCATATTGAGCCGGTTCGGCACAGCACAGGAAGTCACCGACGAGGCCGGGGCGGAAGCCGAGTCCGACAGCGACGACGAACTCATTGACGCCGCTAAAGAAGAGTCGGTGCCCAAAATGGGCAGCTTCGAGGTGATGAACCGCACCATCGACATCGCCCAGGCCGCGCTGGCCCGCCACACTCTGGCGGCCTACCCGCCCGATCTGCTGATCGAGGTGCCCCGAACCGCCTGCCGCAGCCTGGAATTCCATCGCGCCGCCGAGGTCATCGACATCGGCCACGAGTTGGCCGCGCAGGCCATCAAGGCCCTGGAAGCCTGATCGGTCTGACCAGCAACCAGAGCACGCTTCGATGTCACAGAGAGTGTCCGCGGCGCCGATCGAGCCTCGGACGCCGACACGACGGCCGGGTCAACGCGGAAGGTCGCTGGTTCGATCCCAGCCGGGACCACACACACTAAACCCTCAGGTCAAAGCATATTTTGAAGGTGCCATTCTCCGTTTCGGATAGGCTCAATTCAGCCACCATCTGCCGGTCGATCTCGACCAGTTCATGGGTGCGGTCCGTCAGATCGACGAGTTCTTCGTGCAGGTGGTTCAGCTCCCGCAGTCCTGAGCGCCGCGCGAGTTCGATGGGGGCCGGCGGGGCGGCGCGCAGCGACGAACTGGGTGATGCCGCGCAGCTGCTGATCAATTTCGACGAGTCCGGCCTCGGCGAAATGCCCGGGAATGGCGTCTCGATCGAAGATGCGCACGCCGCATACTTTCGCCCCGAGCCTCAAGGCTTGCCGAGCAATCCGGGTCTCGCGCCCATAGCTGGTTGATATCGCGATCCATCCGCCGGGCGCGAGGACGCGGATCATTTCTCGCAGCGCCGCGATCGGCTCCGGAATGAGATACAGCGCCGCGAAACAGCACACCGCGTCAAAGGTGCCATCGTCGAACGGCAGCTCATGAGCGTCCGCCCGTATGTACACCGCGCGCCGGTCGGCGTTGGTCCGTGCGGCCTGGGCGAGCATCGCCACCGAGTTGTCGATCCCGATCGCCACACTCTCGCCCGACAGTCGTCGCGCGAAGTGGCTGGTGAAGTTTCCAGGGCCGCATGCGACATCGAGGACGCGGGTGGCCGCGGCGATCCGCAGTGCGGCGCCCGCGCGTTCCTGCTCTGCCGTTTCGGACAGGCCGTGCAGGCTCAGGGCAGCTACTTCGACCGGCCGCCACAACCGCTCGTAGCACGCGGCCACCGTCTTGCTCTGCATCGCACGCTGAGCGAGGGTGGGGCGCGCCGCCGGCGCAGGCGGCAACAAATCGATGAACCCGGCGTCCGTGCAGTCCGTCGAATATGTTGCGCACTCGCGAATCAACCCGCGCGCGATCGATGCCGACCAAACACCGTCGGGCTCAGCGGGCGAGCAGAATTGCCGCTCGGTCATGGTGTGATCACGATGACCGGGCAGATTCGGTTCGGCACTTTTCCAGAGTTTTCGGAACAATGATGGTTTCTATCCGGCCAAATCCGGCGCCGTACCCAGGCCGCGTTGTAAGGAAAACCCTTGGGCCGATGGTATTTTGAGCGCCGAGACCTTCGCGGTGCGGCGCAGTGCGACATGGTGTCGGCCATCGGTGGATAGCTCCGACAGCCGACACCGGGCGGTCAGATTCTCTCGATGATGGTGCCGGTGGCGAGCGCGCCGCCCGCGCACATGGAGATCAGCGCCGTCGAGGCGTCGCGGCGCTCGAGCTCGTGCAGGGCGGTGGTGATCAGGCGTGAACCGGTGCTACCGACGGGATGGCCGAGCGCGAGCGCACCGCCGGCCATTGACGTTGACCTTGGCCATGTCCGGACCGTGCACCTGCGCCCAGGACAGCACGACGGAGGCGAAGGCCTCGTTGACCTCGAACAGGTCCAAGTCGCCGATCTTCATGCCGGCCTTCTCGAGCACCTTGGCGGTGGCCTGCACCGGGCCGTCGAGATGGAACTCGGGCTCAGCGCCGACGAGCACCTGGGAGACGATCCGTGCGCGGGGCGCGAGGCCGAGTGCCTTGGCGCGATCGGAGTCCATCAGCAGCACCGCGGCGGCGCCGTCGGAGATTTGCGACGCGGTGCCCGCGGTGTGGATGCCGCCCTCGATGACCGGCTTTAGCTTGGCGATGCCCACCCAGCGCGGTGTCGCGCAGACCCTGATCGCGGGTGACATCCTGCGTCTCGCCGGTCGGGGTGCCCTCGCCGACGAGCACGGGAGCAGTTACTCCCAGCACCTCGCGGTCGAACCGGCACTCGGCCCAGGCCTGCTTGGCGAGGGCCTGCGAGCGGACGCCGAGCGCCTCGATGTCGTCGCGGGTGATGCGGCGGCGCTTCGCAATCCGCTCGGCTGCGTCGAACTGGTTGGGAATGTCGATGTCCCACGACGCCGGACGGCGCGAGCCGGCCTCGGTACCGACGTTCGCGCCGAGCGGGACCTGGCTCATTTGCTCGACGCCGCAGGCGATTCCGATGTCGATAGCGCCGGTGGCGATGAGTCCGGCGATGATGTGGTTGGCCTGTTGTGCGGAGCCGCACTGGCAGTCGATCGTGGTGGCGCCGGTCTGCCACGGCAGGCCCGCCGCCAGCCAGGCGGTGCGGGTGACGTTGTTGGACTGCGCGCCTGCCTGGGTGACGCAGCCGCCGATGACCTGCTCGACGAGGAGGGGATCGATGCCCGCGCGCTCGAGCAGGCCGACCTGAACCGCACCAAGGGTCTCCGCCGCGTGCAGGCCGGATAGCCAACCCCCGCGCTTGCCGATCGGCGTGCGGACTGCATCGACGATGACTGGTGTACCCACGGTGAACTACCTCTCGAAGAAAGAACCCAAAACTGGAACCCGTTCCTTCATAGCAGGCGACTCGCTAAATTGCTAAGATTCGCAAGTAGCGTTCGGATTGTGGAATGATCCCGGCAAGGCAGATGTCGGAGGTCCACGGCCCCAACGGAGAACGACAGGAGGCGGCATGGTGGCGAACTCGCGCCAACCGCTCTATCAGATGAAAGCGGACTTCTTCAAGACGCTTGGCCACCCGGCCCGCATCCGGGTCTTGGAGTTGTTGAGTGAGCGTGATCACGCCGTCTCCGAGATGCTGCCCGAGGTCGGGATCGAGCCGGCGAACCTGTCGCAGCAGCTGTCGATCCTGCGGAGGGCCGGGCTGGTCACCGCCAGACGGGAAGGCCTATCGGTCTCCTATGCACTGACCTCACCGAAAGTCGCGGACCTGTTGGCGATCGCCCGGGGGATTCTTACCGGCGTCGTCGCGGGCCAGGCTGAGCTGCTCGAAGACCTGCCGGAGTCCGCCGCGCTGGTCGGCGACTCCGCCGGCTGACAGAAGTGCGCGGTTGATGGAGTCGTGCAATCCTTTGGCTTCGTTAGTTGCTAATGTTAGCAATTAACTATACTGCGAGATTATCGGTACCGAGGAAGCTGCATATGTCTGAACCGGGAGGCCCGAGCGGACCCGCGAACACGACCGGCCCTGCAGGTCGCCGCGTGGTCGGCACTTTTGCGTCGGTTGCCGAACTCTTGCCCCGGTGGATCGAGTGGAAACCCGCGCTCCGCGCACCCGGCGCCGACCTACTCGCGGGCCTGATCGTCGCGCTGGTGGCATTGCCGCTGGCCTTGGGTTTCGGTGTCAGCACCGGCCTCGGCGCCGCCGCGGGCCTGACCACCGCGGTCATTGCCGGTGCCGTGGCGGCGGTGTTCGGCGGTTCCCGCTTCCAGGTGTCCGGTCCGACCGGGGCGATGACGGTGGTTCTGGTGCCGATTGTCGCCCAATACGGCCCGACGGGGGTGCTGGCGGTCGGACTGATCGCCGGGGTGCTGTTGGTGGGTCTGGCGTTCGCGGGCGTCGGCCGGGCGGTGCGGTACATGCCCGCCCCGGTGATCGAGGGTTTCACCGCGGGTATCGCCGTTGTCATTGCCCTGCAGCAGATCCCGGCCGCCCTGGGGATCTCCGGCGCCGAGGGCGAAAAGGTGTGGCAGTCCGCGTTCGATGCCGTGCGTAAATTCGTGGCGGATCCGTCGATACTGGCACCGTCGATCCC
>NZ_JAPENM010000004.1 GCF_026342035.1 Aldersonia sp. NBC_00410 | reverse complement strand
GAGTTCTCGGGTCGGGTGAACCGGCTTGCGCGGCATCTGGTGTCGCTGGGTGTGGGTCCGGAGTCGCGGGTTGCGGTGGCGATGCGGCGTGGCACCGATTTGTTGACCGCGATGTACGCGGTGATCACTGCCGGTGGTGGGTATGTGCCGGTGGATCCGGATCACCCGGCCGAGCGGATCGGGTATGTGTTGGAGTCGGCGGATCCGGTGCTGGTGCTGTCGACGACCGACGCCGGGTTCGATGCGGGGGATAGGTCTGTTCCCGGCGCGGAGCCTGCGGAGCGCCCACTTCTCTGCATTGACACTGTTGATCTCTCGGCGTACGCAGATGTGCCGGTGACCGATTCGGATCGGCTCGCGCCGCTGCGGGCGGGTAACACGGCGTATGTGTTGTATACGTCGGGGTCGACGGGACGGCCGAAGGGTGTGGCGGTCACCCATCGCGCGGTTGTGAATCAGGTGGCGTGGTTCGCCGAGCGGTTCGACGTGACCGATTCCGACATCGTGTTGTGGAAGACGCCGGCGACGTTCGATGCGTCGGTGTGGGAGTTGTTTGTTGGGTTGTCGGTGGGTGCGGCGTTGGTGGTGGCCGAGCCGGAGGGTCATCGTGATCCGGCGTATCTGTCGGCGTTGATCGATGAGCAGTCGGTGACGGTGGTGCAGTTCGTGCCGGCGATGTTGCCGGTGTTCCTCGCCGAGATCCCGGCGGGTGGTTATGGGGCGTTGCGGGCGGTGTTCACCGGTGGTGAGGCGCTCGGTGGCGATGTGGCGCAGCAGTTGCGGCTGGCGGTGCCCGGTGTCGAGGTGCACAACCTGTACGGCCCGACCGAGGCGACGGTGCAGGTCACGCACGGTGACCGATGCGGATGTGTCTGTGGTGCCGATCGGGTCGCCGGTGTGGAACACCGAGGTTCATGTGCTGGATGCCCGGTTGCGGCCGGTCCCGTTCGGGGTCGCGGGCGAGTTGTATGTGGCCGGTGCCCAGTTGGCGCGCGGCTACTTCGGTCGGGCGGACCTGTCGGCGGAGCGGTTCATCGCGAACCCGTTCGGTGCCGGTGGCCGGTTGTATCGCACGGGTGACCTGGTCCGTTGGAAGGCGACGCCGAAGTCCCGCTTCGCGAGAAGCGCTGGTGCGGTCGAGTTGGAGTATGTGGGGCGCACCGATTTCCAGGTGAAGCTGCGTGGTCAGCGCATCGAGTTGGGTGAGATCGACGCGGTGCTGGCGTCGCACGAGTCGGTCGGGTTCGCGGTGACGGTCGGGCGCACGCTGGATTCGGGTGCGACGGTGCTGGTGTCGTATGTGCAGCCAGTGCCGGGTGCGGTGCTGGATTCGGTGGTGTTGGCGAAGTTCGCTGGGGACCGGTTGCCGGGGTACATGGTGCCGTCGGCGTTCGTGGTGATCGAGCAGGTGCCGTTGACCCCGGCCGGCAAGTTGGACCGTAATGCGTTGCCGGCGCCGGTGTTCGAGGTGGCTGAGTTCCGTGCGGCGTCGACCCCGTTGGAGCAGGGGATTGCCGAGGTGATGGCCGAGGTCCTGGGCGTGGCGTCGGTCAGTGTCGATGATTCGTTCTTCGCCCTGGGTGGGGACAGCATCGTTTCGATCCAGTTCGTGTCCCGGGCGCGGGCGCGGGGGATCCGGTTTACGCCGCGTGATGTGTTCGAGCAGCGGTCGGTGGCCGGTTTGGCCGAGGTCGCGGTGTTCGACGACGGCACCAGTGTCGTGCAGCAGCTCGAGGAGCTGCCGGGTGCGGGTGTGGGCCTCATGCCGTTGACGCCGGTGATGGCGGGGTTCCTGGCCGGTGGCGGGGATTACCGCACGTTCAATCAGTCGGTGCCGGTGCAGGTTCCGGCGTCGATGGATGCCGAACTGCTGCGGGCGACGATTGCTGCGGTGGTGGATCAGCACGACATGCTGCGGGCCACGCTGCACCGTGACGAGAACGGTGAGTGGGTGTTCGAGGCCCGTCCGGTCGGGTCGGTCGATGTCGCACAGTGGATCCGGCATTACCCGGTGCCCGCCGATATCGATGACGCCGAGTTGAACTCGGTCGCATCGGCGGCTGTCGATGCGGCTCTGCGTGAGCTGGATCCGCAGACCGGTGACATGGTGCGGTTCCTGTGGTTCGACTTCGCCGGTGACAGTCGGCACGGTGTGCTCTACATCGTGGGGCATCATTTCGTGGTCGATGGTGTGTCGTGGCGGATTCTGGTGCCGGACATGGCGATCGCGTGGTCGCAGCTGAGCGCGGGTCAGCCGGTGGCGTTGGCGCCGGTGGGGACCTCGATGCGCCGCTGGACCCACGCGTTGGCCGAGGAAGCGCTCGCGCCTGCTCGGTCGGCGGAGCTGGATCTGTGGCGGGACCTGCTCGACGTCGCGGATCCGCTACTGGGTTCGCGGGCGCTGGATCCGGTGGTCGATATCGGGTCCACGATGGATCGGGTCGATATCGAGATCCCGGCCGAGGTGACCGGCGCGGTGCTGCGTGATTTACCCGAGTTGTACCGCGCCAGTGTCAACGATGCCTTGTTGGCGGGGTTGGCGATGGCGTTGGTGGCGTGGCGGCGCAACCGGGGTCTGGATATCTCCTCGGCGTTGGTGCGGATGGAGGGCCACGGTCGCGAGGAGACGCTGATTCCGGGGGCGGATCTGTCGCGGACGGTGGGCTGGTTCACCAGTGCCTACCCGGTGCGCGCGGATCTGGCCGGGATCGATGTGGCCGATGCCTTCGCCGGTGGTCCCGGCCGCGGGTGAGGTCATCAAGGCGGTCAAGGAGCAGCTGCTCGCCATCCCGGATCGGGGCATGGGCTACGGGCTGCTGCGTCACTTCAACCCCGAGGGTGCGGTGCTGGCCGAACTACCCCGCGGGCAGGTCAGTTTCAACTACCTGGGCCGGGTCGGCGGCACCGAAGTACCGGCGGAACTCGCCGACATCGGGTGGGGACTGTCCGGGGCGTTGGGGGCGTTGACCTCGCAGGTCGAGTCCACCATTCCCGCGCAGGCGGTGGTCGACATCAACGCGATCGTTGCGGACGACGGCGTCCTCGGTGCCGGGTTCACCTTCCCGCGTGGGGTGATCGACCGCGCCGACGTGCAGGAACTCGCGGATCTGTGGCGCGAAGCATTGGCCGGCTTGGCCGCGCACAGTGTGCTGCCGGGTGCGGGTGGTTTGACGCCGTCGGATCTGCCGCTGGTGGCGGTGGGTCAGGGCGATATCGAAGCTTGGGAACAGCGCTACCCGAACCTGACCGATGTGTGGCAGCTCTCGCCGATGCAGTCGGGTCTGTTGTTCCACGCGATGCTCACCGCCGAGACCGGCGACGTCGACGTGTACACGACGCACGCGACCGTGCATCTCGGTGGCTATGTCGACCCGGAGCGGTTGCGGGGCGCGGCGCAGGCACTGACCGAGCGGTACACGAACCTGCGGACCGCGTTCGTGGCGGACTCGTCCGGTGTCATGGTGCAGCTGGTTCTCGAGCGGGTCGAGGTGCCGTGGCGTGAGCTGGATCTGACAGATCTGCTGGAGAGCGAGCGGGCCGAGGCAGCGCGTGCGGTGCTGGCCGCCGATCAGGCCGACGGGTTCGATATGACCCGTCCGCCGCTGGTCCGGTTCACCCTGATCCGCACCGAGCACGACGCCTGGCAGCTGGGCGTGACCGCGCACCACGTGCTGCTCGACGGCTGGTCGATGCCGCTGCTGATGCGGGACCTGTTGGTGCTCTACGCGGTCAGCGGTGACCTGTCCGTGCTGCCACGGGTCCGGGAGTACCGCAACTTCCTGGTGTGGCTGGCCGCGCAGGACCGCCAAGGTTCGCTGGCGACCTGGGCGCGGGCCCTCGAGGGACTCGAAGGCCCGACGCTGCTCGAGTCGGCGGGACCGCGCCCGGATGCCGGGGCGGGCTCCATCAAGATCAGCGTGGGCCTGTCCGAGGCGCAGACAGCGCGGCTCACCGCGGTCGCGGGCGGGCTCGGCGTCACTGTCAACACGATGGTGCAGGCGGCGTGGGCGATCCTGCTCGGACGCATGACCGGGCAGTCCGATGTGGTGTTCGGTGCCACGGTCTCGGGTCGCCCGGCGGAGGTGGCCGGGGTCGAGTCGATGGTCGGGTTGTTCATCAACACCATCCCGGTCCGGGTCCGTATCGCTGCTGATGCGACCGTGTCGGAGTTGCTGCGCCGGTTGCAGTCCGAGCAGGCCGATCTGCTCGAACACCACTACATCGGTTTGACCGAGATTCACCAGGCGGCCGGCCTGGCGGCGCTGTTCAACACGCTGTTCGTCTTCGAGTCCTACCCGATCGACCAGGAAGCGTTGAGCGAGGCCGGTTCCGCGCTCGACGGAATGCAGGTCACCGGTGTCGAGATGCGCGACGGAACGCATTACCCGCTCGCCCTGTTCGTCGGCGTCTCGCGACAATTGGTGGTCGACTTCAAGTACGACCTGGCCGTGTTCGACACCGCCGAGATCGAGACACTCGCCGCCCGGTTCGTGCGGGTGCTGGCGACGATGGTCGCCAACACCGACATCCCGGTGGGGGATATCGAGATCCTCGATGCCGCCGAACGCACTGCGGTGCTCACCGAGCGCAATGCGACCGATGTGGGAGTGTTCGAGGGTCTGTTGCTGGACCGGTTCGAGCGGGCCGCTGCCGCCACCCCGGGTGCGGTGGCGGTGGTGTTCGAGGGTGAGTCGCTGTCCTATGGCGAGTTCTCGGCGCGGGTGAATCGGCTTGCGCGGCATTTGGTGTCGTTGGGTGTGGGTCCGGAGTCGCGGGTTGTGCTGGGGATGCGGCGCAGTCTGGATCTGGTGGTCGGTATGTATGCGGTGGTGACCGCGGGTGGTGCGTATGTGCCGGTGGATCCCGATCATCCGGCCGAGCGGATCGGGTATGTGTTCGAGTCCTCGGAGCCGGTGGTGGTGCTGTCGACGACCCGGGATGGGTTCGAGGCAGGGGAGAGGTCTGTACTTTCCGTTGACACTCTCGACCTGTCTGCGTATTCGGCTGCTCCGGTGACGGATGCGGATCGGGTGGCGCCGGTGCGGCCGGACAATTCGGCGTATGTGATTTACACGTCGGGTTCGACGGGCCGCCCGAAGGGTGTGGCGGTCCCGCATGCGGCGATTGTGAACCAGGTCGGCTGGATGATCGGCGAGTACGGCATCACCGCCGATGACATTTACCTGCAGAAGACGGCGACGACGTTCGATGTGTCGTTGTGGGGTTATTTCCTGACCCTGGCGGTGGGTGCGCGGCTGGTGGTGGCGACTCCGGATGGTCACCGCGATCCCGCGTATCAGTGCCGGGTGATCGCCGAACATGGTGTGACGCTGACCGATTACGTGCCGTCGATGTTGTCGGTGTTCGCGCGGGAAGCCCGCGCGGAGCAGTTGGTGACGTTGCGCGATGTGTTCGTGATCGGTGAGGCGTTGCCGCTCGAGACGGTGCGCGCGTTCGCGAGCGTGTCGTCGGCGCGGGTGCAGAACTTGTACGGCCCGACGGAGGCGGCGGTGTCGATCACCGCGGTCGAGGTCCCCGCGGATGCGGCGAGTGTCACGATTGGTGTGCTGCAGGGTAATTCGCGGGCCTATGTGCTGGATGCCCGGTTGCGTCCGGTGCCGGATGGTGTCTCGGGTGAGTTGTATCTGGCGGGTGTGCAGTTGGCGCGCGGGTATCACGGTCGCCCGGATCTGTCGGCGGATCGGTTCGTGGCGGACCCGTTCGACCCGGCGGGTGGGCGCATGTACCGCACCGGTGACCTGGTGCGGTGGACCGGCTCGGGTGAGCTGGATTACCTGGGGCGTACCGATTTCCAGGTGAAGTTCCGTGGTCAGCGCATCGAGCTCGGTGAGATCGAGACCGCGCTGCTGGCGCAGGAGCAGGTGGGTCAGGCGGTCGTGCTGGTGCGCGCGGACGATCTGGGTGACCGCCTGGTGGCCTACATCGTGCCGCGGGTGGCGGGGACCGAGATCGATGTGGACGCGTTGCGCTCGGCGGTCAAGGAGTTGCTGCCCTCGTACATGGTGCCCGAGTCGGTGATGGTGCTCGAGGCGTTCCCGTTGAATGTGTCGGGGAAGTTGGATCGTAAGGCGCTGCCGGCGCCGGTGTTCGAGGTGGCGGTGTTCCGCGCGCCGATCACCCCGATGGAGCGAGCAGTCGCAGCCGCGTTCGGGGAAGTTCTCGGCGTCGAAAGCGTCGGCGCCGACGACAACTTCTTCGATCTCGGTGGCAACTCGCTCTCGGCGGTGCGCGTCATCGCTGAGCTACGTGATCGCGCCGGGATCGAGATGCCGCTGCAGTGGTTGTTCTCCGACCCGACACCGGCGTCCATCGCACGCCGCCAGGACGGCTCCGGCACCGATGCCACGGGCCTGGGTGTAGTTCTGCCGATCCGGTCCGCGGGTAGTGGAGCACCCGTATTCGCCGTGCACCCGATCGTCGGGCTCGCATGGTGCTATGGCGGACTCACCGGGGTCGTCGAGCGGGATCGACCGATCTACGGCGTGCAGACGCCCTCGCTCTCCGAACCCGACTTCGCGCCGGAGACACTGCGGGAGCTGGCGGAGCGCTACGCACTCGAAATCCGATCGGTGCAGCAGAGTGGTCCCTACCACCTGCTCGGCTGGTCACTCGGCGGTGTCCTCGCGCACGAGATCGCGGTACAACTGCAGTCACGAGGTCACGAGGTCGCGAGCCTGGTGATGATCGACTGCTATCCCGAGAACCGTTGGGGCGGCCAAGTCGAGAACGTGGACGCGCTCTCGGCGGCCGAGCTGCTCGGCGGAATCGGCGTCGAAACGACCGGGCCCGAGATGTCCGGTCCGAACGGCGTGGATTCGGCATCGACGGTGGCGGCCGGGATTGCCGGTCAGTACGGTATCGCCCCGCAGATGGCCGAGGCCCTTCTCCATACACTCGTCGACAACGCGAACCGTGATTACGGTTTGCTCGCCGGGCACACTCCAGGCGTGTTCCGCGGCGCCGTTCGATACCTAACTGCCGGCGCGGACGATCCGAGCGGCTCCGCGGCGGCTACCGCGTGGCAGGAGTTCGTCGAAGGGACGGTGCACAACCGGGTTGTCAACGCGACGCACTGGCACATGACCGCGCCCGATGTGTTGCCGGTGATCGGCGAGGAGATCGCGGCAGCTTCTGATGGTCGCTCCGCAGGCTCCGCGCCAGCTACTGATGGTCGCTCCGCAGGCTCCGCGCCAGCTACTGATGGTCGCTCCGCAGGCTCCGCGCCTGTGGGAATGGCGGTCTTGCCGACCGACGTGATCCGCGGAAAACGCGACATAGGTAACGCTGCGGTTACAGGACCCGATATTTAGACGAATGTCCAGTACCGCGCGGATCGTCACGGCGAACGTGTGCGGCTGACCTGGGAGACAGGCGTGTGCCTCTCTCTCGACACGACTGAAAGGTTGATCGTCCATGCCCAGAGCCAGGACTGCGGTTCGACGCTTCGGCGTGCGCGCACTCGTCATTACCAGCGCCCTGCTGATGGTTCCGATCGCCGGCTTCGCCGGTGTCGCCGCTGCTCAGCCGTCCGGTGGTGCGCCTGCGGTGCCCGACGTGACATCGGCGGACGGGTCGAAGATCACCTTGATCGAAGACCGAGCTCCCCAACGGCTGCGTGTCACGGTGCATTCGACCGCCATGGACCGAGACATCCAATTGGTTGTGCTGCGGCCCGCGGACACCAGTAAGCCCGCCCCAACGCTGTACCTGCTCAATGGCGCGGGTGGCGGTGAAGACGGAGCGACTTGGGGGGTCCAGACCGACTACATCGACTTCTTCAAAGATAAGCACGTGAACGTCGTGACCCCGCTCGCCGGCAAGTGGAGCTACTACACGGACTGGGTCAAGACGGACCCGACGCTCGGCGTCAACAAGTGGCAGACGTTCCTGACCCAAGAGGTGCCGCCGCTCGTTGATGCGGCGCTGGACACAACCAGGGTCAACGCGATCGCCGGCCTTTCGACGTCGGGCACCTCGGTGTTCAACCTTGCGATCGCCGCACCCGGGTTGTACAAGGGCATCGGTGCGTACTCGGGTTGTGCACAAACCTCGGACCCGATGGGCCAGCAGTTCGTGAAGACGGTCGTCGACGTCTGGGGTGGGGGCGACGTCACCAACATGTGGGGCCAGCCGAACGACCCGTTGTGGGCGGCGAACGACCCCCTACTGCATGCCGACAAGCTGCGCGGTCACGCGATCTATGTCTCCAGCGGGAACGGCCTGCCGGGCCCGTACGACACGCTCGCCGATGCGGGAATCGATGGGCAGGTAAACACACTGGCAGACCGGATCGTCATCGGTGGCGCCATCGAAGCGGCTACCAACCTGTGCTCGCACAACCTGGCGGGCCGGCTCGGGCAGCTCGGCATCCCGGCCACATTCGATTTCCGCCCGGTCGGCACCCACTCGTGGGGCTACTGGGAGGATGACCTGCACAGCTCGTGGCCAATACTCGCCCAGTCAATGGGCATTTAGCGGTACCGGCTGTACGGCGGGTTCACGCGATCGCCGCAGCACTCTCGATACGAGGACGCGGCGATCGCGGCAAGCGACCCCCGGAAACCATCGCGTAGGTAACGTTACGGCCGCTGGGCCGATGATTTACATCAATACTCGGCGCTTCGCGGATCGACGCAGATAGCGTGTGCGTCTGACTGGGGGACGGGCGTGGATTGCCTTTCTCTCGACGAACGAAAGGTAGATGGTTCATGCCCAGAGCCAGGACGGCGGTTCGACGCTTCGGAGTGCGCGCACTCGTCTTGAGCAGCGCCCTGCTGATGGTTCCTATCGCCGGTGTCGCCGGCGTCGCTGCTGCTCAACCGTCGGGCGGTGCGCCTGCAGTGCCGAGCGTCACGTCCGCGAACGGGTCGAAGATTGTCTCGATCAAAGTGGTGGACCCCCGGAGGCTGACTGTCACGGTGCATTCGACCGCGATGAACAGAGACATCCCGGTGACGGTGCTGCGAGCGGCGGACACCAGCACTCCCGCCCCCACGCTGTACCTGCTCAACGGGGCCGGCGGCGGTGAAGACAGCGCGAGTTGGGCGGTCAAGTCGGACTACGTCGAGTTCTTCAAAGACAAGCACGTCAACGTCGTTACGCCGCTGGCAGGCAAGTTCAGCTACTACACCGACTGGCTCCAGCCGGACAAGAAGCTCGGTGTGAACAAGTGGACCGAGTTCCTCACCAAGGAGCTGCCGCCGCTCATGGACGGCGGTTTCAACGGAAACGGCGTCAACTCGATTGCGGGCATCTCCACCTCCGGCACGTCCGTCTTCAACCTCGCCATCGCGGCACCCGGCCTCTACAAGGGCATCGGCGCCTACAGTGGCTGCGCCCAGACGGCGGAACCACTCGGCCAGCAGTACGTGCAGATCACCGTCAACGTGTGGGGCGGCGGCAACGTCACCAACATGTGGGGCCCGCTCGACAACCCGCTTTGGCGTGCGAACGATCCGACCCTCCGTGCCGAAGAGTTGCGCGGCCTGGAGATCTTCGTTTCGAACGGCACCGGCCTGCCCGGCCCGCACGACACGCTCGGTGATCCGCTGATCAAGGGACAGGCGGGCACGCTGGCCAACCAGATGCTCGTCGGCGGAGTCATCGAGGCCGCAACCAACCAGTGCACCCACGTACTCGCCGACCGGCTGCACCAGCTGAACATCCCGGCGACGTTCGACTTCCGTCCCACCGGCACCCACTCGTGGGGCTACTGGGAGGACGACCTGCACAACTCGTGGCCGGTGCTCGCTCACTCGATGGGCATCTGACGCGCCGCGTCGGTGGGCATCTGACACCTCGAACGCCGGCAAGCCCCGCACCCGCAGCAGCGGAGTGCGGGGCTTGTTCGTTCCCAGCGTGCGCGGTCGTGCCACCGAATGAACGGAACCGTTCAGTCGATCAGATCGAATGAACGGTTCCGTTCAGTCGATAAGCGGCGTGTTGGAGGAGGCTCAGCTGCCGGTCTCGGCGGCCTTGCGGTAACCCCGAACGGCGGGGACGAGGAAGACGACGAACAGACCGGCGGACCAGATGATCGTCTTCATCAAGGGTTCGGCCACCGGTCCGCCGAGCGAGAGGCCGATCATGGCATCGATCGCGCACGACATGGGTTGGTTCTCGACGAAGCCCTGCAGCCACTCCGGGTAAGCCTGAGCCGGGACGAAGCCGGTGTTGAAGAACATCAGCAGCGTGACCATGATCCCGATCACATTGGCCAGCAGAATGCCATCCACATATGCCACGAGTGATGTCACGAAGACGGCGAAGCCGACCCCGAACACCACCGGAAGGCAGAGCAGGCCGAGCGCGGCCAGGAAGCCCTGTTCGAATCGGAAGCCGAGTGCGACTCCGGCGACAACGATCACCACCGTCGTGAGAAACACGCGAAGCCCTTCGGCGATCAGCCGTCCCATCAGCCCAGAGGCGCGGTGCATCGGCATGGTCCAGAACCGCCCGAGCAGACCCGAGGACTTCTCCATGCTCAGCCCCAGAGCACTCACCGTCGCGCCGGACATCGCGGCGATCAGCGTCATCATCGGCACCGTGCCGTAAATGCTCGGCCGGCCGGTGGCCGCCGTCACCGAGTCGCCGAGCACGATGCGCAGCATCAGCATCGTCAGCACGGGGTACAGCACGACCTGAAACAGCGTTCCGGGGGAGCGCGTCCACGTCATGAGCAGCCGTTTGGTCTGCAGCATGCTGTGCTCGACAAGGGCGTGCGCCGATTGCTCGCCGTACTGGTGCGTGGGCTCGGGCAAGACGATGCTCGTGCGGGGTTCGGTGGTGGTCATCCGCGTCTCCCGCTCGCCCACACGCCGAGGGGCACGAACAGCGCGGCGGCCCCGCCGAGCCAAAGCAGCGAGGGCCACAGCACATGGAAGCTGACACCCGTGGTGGTCATCGCCTGCATCGAGATGGAGAACTGTGAGATCGGCTGATTCCGCACGAACGGCTGTATCCACTCCGGGAATCCGGTAGCCGGTACGAATCCGCAGGACAGCATGCCCAGGATCAGTGTCGGCAGGGCCAGTGCTTGGCTAAGGGCCTGGGGGTTCTTGGTGATAACGCCCAGCGCGTCGGCACCAAGCGAGAGCACCAGGCCCACCGCGAGTGCGAACACGCAGAACAACATGGCCTGTCCGGTACCGGCAACGAACCGGAACCCGATCACATGCCCGAACCCGATGGCGGCGGCGAGCGCGACGATCGAGCGGCACTGCCCGGCGGTGATCCGCGCACCGAGTGGAGCGAGGGCGGCGACCGGCATGGCCTGCATCCGCTCGTTGAAGCCGTTCATCGTCTCGAACGCGGCGAGTTGGGCGTTCGACATCATCGTGAACGCCATCGTCTGCAGCACGACGATCGGCATCACGTACTGCGCATAGTCGACGCCCCGCACGGACATCACGTACTTCAGCGGGAGGTAGTAGCCGAGGGTGAACACGAGAGGTATGAGGATGGCAACGAAGAGTTGACTGCGGCCGACCATGGTGCGCATGGTCCGGCCGGTCAACGCACGCCACTGCTGGAATCCGTTGGGCTGCAGATCGTCGTTCGAGCCGGCGTAACCCGTGCTGAAGTCGATTGTCATTGATGACCGCCCGTGTGACCGGTCAAGGCCAGGAAGACATCATCGAGTGAGGGGCGGCGCAGCGCGATATCGGTCAGTTCGAGCCCGGCATCGTCGAGTCGGCGCAGCGCCTCGGCGAGCGTGCCCGCACCCTTGGGCGCCGGGATCGACAGCCGGTCGCTGCCATCGCTCTCGGCCAGCGCGTTCGCGGGCACGAGATCGCCGAGTGCGGTGGCCACAGCCCCGAGGTGTTGCGGATCGAGCGGCACCACCTCGCAGTAGCTGGCACCGGTGCGGGACTTGAGTTGGTCGGCGGTGCCCTCGGCGATTACCGTGCCATGGTCGATGACGATGATGTTGTCGGAGAGGACGTCCGCTTCCTCGAGGTACTGCGTGGTCAGCAGGACTGTGATGCCCTGGTCTTTCAACGCGCCGACCAGCGACCACACGCCCTGTCGGCTGCGCGGGTCGAGGCCGGTGGTCGGCTCGTCGAGGAACACGACCTCCGGGCGCACCACCAGGCCGCACGCCAAGTCGATCCGGCGGCGCATACCGCCGGAGTAGCCGCTGACGGGTCGTTTGCCGGGGCCGGCCAGATCGAACTGCTCGAGCAGTTCGTCGGCGCGCCGGCGAGCACCACGCTTGTCCATGCCCATCAGCCGGGCGAAGAGTTCGATGTTCTCGCGGCCGGACAGATTCTGGTCGAGAGCGGCGTACTGGCCGGTCATCATGATCGCGCGTCGCACGGCGGGCGCCTCGGCGACGACGTCATACCCGGCGACCTTCGCCGTGCCGCTGTCCGGCTGCAGCAGCGTGGACAGCACCTTCACGGCGGTGGTCTTGCCGGCGCCGTTGGGGCCCAGAATGCCGAGTACAGTGCCGCGCTCGGCGGTGAAACTCACTCCGCGCAGTGCGTGCACTCCGCCGAATGATTTGTGAATCCCGTCGACGACCACCGCCGCGTCGTGCGAATACAGCATTCACTCTCCAGCATGTCTACAAGTCCCGTGCGCCTGGGAAGTTGCCCCCCGGCAGTAAATCCCCGGAGGATGCCGTGATGTTACAGATTGGACACAACAGTCGGCCGCGGGGTGCGGCCGAGACCCCTCGACTCGCCCGTACCCCGCGGCCGCTGTGCCCGCCGACCGATCAGCTGTGCCGGCCGTGCCGGAACGTAATTACCTTCTTGATCATCGCGACGGTGGAGGACTTCCGCCCGAAGGTCAGCAACGCCATGCCCGGGATCGCGTAGCGCTGCCGGGCGATCGCGTGCGGGTAGGCGAACTCGCGCAGGCCATCGGCACCATGAATGCGCCCGAAGCCCGAGGCCCCGACGCCACCGAACGGCAGCGCCGAGATCGCGGCGAACGACAACGGCGCATTGACCGAGGTCGCTCCGGCACGCAGCCGACGGGCGATCGCCATGCCGCTCGACTTCGAGAACACCATCGAGGCGAGCCCGAATTCGCTGGCGTTGGTCAGCTCGACCGCCTCATCGATGCTCTTCACCGCGCGCACGGTGACGGTGGGGCCGAACGTCTCCTCGGTGACGGCCAGCGAGTCCTCCGGGGTGTCGACGAGCACCACCGGGTCGATGAACGGCGCGCGCACCGACTCGGTGCTACCGAGCAGCGCCCGGCCACCGCGCGACAGCGCGTCCTCGATGTGCTTGCGCACCACATCGACCTGAGCAGGCATCGTCATCGGGCCGTAGGACGCCGAATCGTGCGAGCCCGGCGCCACCCCCACGAGCTTCGCGCGGATCGCGGTCAGGAACGTGTCGTAGACCGCCTCCTCGACATAGACCCGTTCGGTACCGACGCAGGTCTGTCCGCTGTTCTGGATGGCAGACCACGCGATAGCCTCCGCGGCCGCGTCGACATCGGCGTCTGCCGCGACGATGGCCGCGTCCTTGCCGCCGCACTCGAGCACGAGCGGCGTCATCCGCTCGGCAGCGGCTGCCATGATGCGCTTGCCGGTCGGCGTCGACCCGGTGAAGGCGATTTTGTCGATCTCCGACTTCACCAGTGCGGCACCGGTCTCGCCGTAGCCGAACACGACCGACAGGACGCCCGCGGGCAGCTCCGGGTTGGCCTTGGCGAACGCCTCGACGTAGTAGCGACCGATCGCGACGGTGTACTCGCTCGGCTTGAACACCACGGTGTTGCCGGCGGCGAGCGCGTAGGCGATCGAGCCGTTCGGGGTGTAGAGCGGGTAGTTCCACGGCCCGATCACACCGACCACGCCGTAAGCGCGCCGCTCGATGACGGCTTCGTGGTTGGCCATGAACAGGCCGGGCTTCACCTTCTGCGGCGAGAGCACCTTCTTCGCGTTCTTGGCGGCCCAGTCGATGTGCTCCAGGGTCAGCATCAGCTCGAGGAACGCGTCCTCGGCGGGTTTGCCGTTCTCCCTGTGCACCAGGTCGCTGAGCTCGTCGGCGTTGTTGATCAACTGTGACGCCCAGCGCAGCAGCGCCTTGCGCCGGCCGTCGAAGCCGAGGTCGCGCCAGGTGGGAAGCGCCGCACGCGCGCGGCCGACCGCGGTCGCGACTGCGGTGGCGTCATCGATCGGGAATTCGGCGACGAGTTCCCCGGTCGCCGGGTTGAGAGACTGCAGGGTTTCCGGTGCCGCCTCGACGGGGCGTGCGGCGACGGGTGCCTCGGTCATGCGGGCTCCTTGGGTGTGGCAGTGGTGTTTGTGGCGGGGGTGTTCGTGGCAGCGGTGTTCGTGGCAGAGCGTGCTTCGATTGGGATCTCGGCGTCGCCGAGGAGGACGTGCAGCATCAGGGTCTGCACTCTTACCTGCGATTGTGGGCGTGGGTCGAAACGAATCAGCCGGCCGATATCGAGGACGAGGCCGAGTGCGGCGTGCACGCGGAACCGGGCCGAGACCGTGCCGGGTGCCAGCTCGGAGAGTAGGTGCACCCACTCCTCGATGTTCTGCCGCTGGATAGCGCGCAGGCTGCTCTGTTCGGCCGCGGGGAGGTTGCCGAACTCGGCGAAGTACACCGAAAGCAGTTCGGGCCCGGAGAACGCGAGCGCGAGGTATTTCTGCGAGATGCGACGTAGCGCGTCCACGGCGTCGACCGATTCTGCGAGTGCGTCGGACAACGCCGCCGTGACGCGGTCGGCGGTGCGGTAGAACGCCGCCGCGAGCAGATCGGCCTTCGACGGGAAGTAGCGGTACACGCTCGACGCGTTGATCGAAGCCGCAGTGGCAATGTCCTCGATGCTCGCTTCGTGATAGCCGCGAGCGGCGAAGATCTTGATCGCCTCGTTGAGCACCCGTTCGCGTCGGGAGGTCACCGCCAGGCCCCGGTCGCCGGACCGGGCGGGCGGCGGTGCGTCGGGCGCGGGCGGCAGTTCGCAGCCGAGGACGGCCGTCGACATGCTCGCAAGCAACGGTTCGAGCTGATCGGCCGCGAGCGCGGTCCGGTGTGCGGTGATGCTGCCGATCACGCTGAGTGCCGCCGAGGCGTGCATCGCGATGTCGTCGGCCGGCGTGGTGGGCCGAAGCTTGGACAGCGGGTCGGCGATGGCGCGGCCCACATGGTCGAGCGTTTCCCGTACTCGGGCGCGGTCGGCGGGCTCGAGATATCGGCGTTCCCAACGGTAGAGCCCACCGGCGCGGCGATGCTCGATCGTCGCCCGGACCAGCGACTCGATGACCGCATCGAGTTGCTCTGCGGGGCTGAGTGACTCGTCGGCGACGTCGTCCACCGCATTGCTCAGTGCTGCTGCCTCCGCGTCGGCGGCCGCTACGAGCAGGGCGTACTTGTTCGGGAAGTGGCGATAGATCGCCGGCCCGGATATACCGAGTTCGGCGGCGATCTCGTCCACCCCGACCGGGTGGTAGCCGCGTTCGCTGAAGGCACGGGCTGCGGCGACTGCGATTTGCGCCTTGCGGTTGCGCGGGCGTCGACGCGGCGCCGTTTCGGCTACCGAGCTGATCTGCGTGCGGTCGGCCATGACCACCTCCCCTCCGGTCTACCTGCGCTTACTGTCGTCGCAGGTGTCCATCTCGATCGCGTGCGCCGACACGCGCATGCTTGTTGACAGGCAGCCAACGACTCAATAAGTTAACCACAATTCGCGAAATTGAAAAGCGCCGCTCGGCGGTGCGGTCATCTGAGTCGAAAGAGGAAACCCCTATGCTGCGTACCCGGTTCACCGAGGTGTTCGGGGTCGAACACCCCATCGTGCAGGGCGGAATGATGTGGGTCGGCCGTGCCGAACTCGTCGCTGCTGTGGCGAACGCGGGCGCGCTCGGCTTCATCACGGCGCTGACCCAGCCGACCCCCGACGACTTGCGTAAGGAGATCGATCGCACCAGGGAGCTCACCGACAAGCCGTTCGGCGTCAACCTCACGATCCTGCCTTCGATCACGCCGCCGCCCTACGAGGAGTACCGGCAGGCGATCATCGACGGCGGGGTGAAGATCGTCGAAATTGCCGGCGGCAACCCGGCCACGCATCTGCCGCATTTCAAGGACGCCGGCGTCAAGGTGCTGCACAAGTGCACCAGCGTCCGCCACGCGCTCAAGGCGCAGCAGGTTGGCGTGGACGGTGTGAGCATCGACGGCTTCGAGTGCGCCGGCCATCCCGGTGAAGACGACATCCCCGGCCTCGTGCTGATTCCGGCCGCCGCCCGCGTGCTCGACATCCCGATGATCGCCTCCGGTGGCATCGCCGACGCCAAGGGTCTCGTCGCGGCGCTCGCGCTCGGCGCAGACGGCGTCAACATGGGCACTCGCTTCCTGTGCACCGCGGAGTCGAGCATCGACCAGAAGGTCAAGGAGCAGATCGTCGCGAACAGCGAACTCGACACCGAGCTGATTTTCCGCACCCTGCGCAACACCGCGCGCGTCGCGTCCAACGGTGTGAGCCGCGAGGTTGTCGAAATCCTCAACAAGGGCGGCGATTTTGCGGCCATCAAGGATCTCGTGTCCGGCCAGCGTGGCCGCAAGGTCTACGAGGAGGGCGACATCGAGGCCGGCATCTGGTCGGTTGGCCTGTGCCAGGGCCTGATCCACGACATCCCGACCGTCGCCGACCTCGTCGAGCGCATGGTCACCGAGGCCGAGCAGCTCATCCGTGGCCGCCTGCTCGACAGCGTCGTTGAGCCTGCGGCAGTGAGGAACTGACCATGACCGACGCAACCGCAACCGCCACCGCCGGGTTCGTCTCCGAACGGGACGGCGGCATCGTGCGCATCACGATCGCCAAGCCGGCGCGGATGAATGCGATCGACTACGACGCCATGATCGCTCTCGGCGATGCCATCATCGCCGCCGGCCAGGATCCCTCGGTGCGGGTCATCGTGCTCACCGGCGAGGGCAACAAGGCGTTCTGCACCGGTGCCGATCTCGCTGCGACCGGCGAGGCCGCCGCCGCGGGTGTCACGCCGGAAATGACGATGGACGGCGCGAACCGTCTGGTGCGCGCGATCGTCGAAGCTCCGGTGCCGGTCCTCGCCAGGGTCAATGGTGCTGCCGCGGGTATCGGCGCTTCACTCGCAATCGCGGCCGACATCACCTACGCCACCGAGGACGCCTACCTGCTGCTCGCCTTCATCAACATCGGCCTGATGCCCGACGGCGGCGCCAGCGCCCTCGTCGGTGCGGCAGCGGGACGCGCGGTGGCCGCCGAAATGGCCCTGCTGGGTGACCGACTCTCGGCTCAGTCGGCCAAGGCGGCCGGCCTGATCACCGCGGTGGTCCCGGCCGACGAACTCGACGCGAAGGTCGAGGCTGCGGCACTCAAGCTCGCCGAGGGCCCGCGCCGCGCGCAGGAGCTCACCAAGCGCGCGGTCAACGCCGCCACGCTCGCGGCGCTCGACGGCGCGCTGGAGCGGGAGAAGGAAGGCCAGATCGAGCTGCTGAGCTCGGCGGACTTCATCGAAGGCGTCACCGCGATGCTGACCAAGCGCAAGCCGGTCTTCGGCAAGTAATTCCCGTACAACGACGAACCCCTGCAAAGAAGGCCGGTGACCGTGTCCGTTCAGCTCGACCAACCACTCCGCTCGCGCCGTAACACCTGGAACACCCAGGTCGCAGTGCATGCCGAAATGCAGCCCGGCAACACGGCTTTCCGTTACCTCGGCAAGGACACCACCTGGAAGCAGTTGGCGGACCGGTCCGAGGCGCTGGCCGACGGGCTGGCGCGCCGTGGCATCGGCTTCGGCGATCGCGTGCTGATCGTCATGCTCAACCACACCGAGTACATCGAGGCGGTGCTGGGCATCAATGCGCTCGGCGCGATCGCGGTGCCGGTCAACTTCCGCCTCACGCCGCCGGAAATGGGCTACATCGTCTCCGACAGTGGCGCGAGCGTAGTGATCACCGACAGCGTGCTCGCCCCGCTGGTGGCGGCCGTGCGGAACGCCACCCCGGGCCTGGATCACTGCATCGTGGTCGACGGCCGGACCGAGGGCGATGTGCTCGGCTACGAGGACGTGCTCGCGGAGGAGGGCGAAGCCCATGTCCCGCTGGATATTCCGGAGGACACCGCCTCGCTGATCATGTACACCTCGGGCACGACGGGTAGCCCGAAGGGCGCGGTCCTGTCCTACAGCAACATGAACTCGCAGGCGCTGACCTGTCTGCGGGCGCTGGACAGCCGGCCCGACGATGTCGCGTTCTGCACCTCGCCGATGTTCCACATCGCCGGCCTGGGCAGCATCGCGCCGGTCCTGCTCATGGGCGGCAAGACCGTGATCCACCCGCTCGGCGCGTTCAATGTGACCGAGTTGCTCGACGCCTGGGAGCGCGAGGGTGCCACCACCTGCTTCGCGGTGCCCGCGCAGTGGCAGGCGGTGTGCGCGGACCCGACCGTCAAGGACCGTGACCTGAAGCTGCGGGTGATCAGCTGGGGTGCGGCACCGGCCTCGGACACCGTGCTGCGTGCGATGGCCGAGACCTTCCCGGACGCGCAGAACGTCGCGGTCTTCGGCCAGACCGAGATGTCGCCGATCACCTGTGTGCTCGAGGGCAAGGATGCGCTGCGCAAGCTCGGCTCGGTGGGGATCCCGATCCCGACGATCCAGACCCGGATCGTCGACGACGAGATGAACGATGTCGCTCCCGGTGAGGTCGGCGAGATCGTGTACCGCGGGCCGACGATGATGCAGGGCTACTGGAACAAGCCCGAGGCGACCGCCGAGGCGTTCGCGGGCGGGTGGTTCCACTCCGGCGACCTCGTGGTGCGCGACGATGAGGGATTCATCTTCGTGGTCGACCGCAAGAAGGACATGATCATCTCCGGTGGCGAGAACATCTACTGTGCCGAGGTCGAGAACGTCCTGTACGCGCATCCGAACATCCGCGAGGCCGCGGTCATCGGTCGGCCGGACGACAAGTGGGGCGAGGTGCCGGTGGCCGTGATCGCGCTCGACGGCGTCGCCGACCTGACCATCCCCGAGCTCGAGGCGTTCCTCAACGAGAACCTCGCGCGCTACAAGCACCCGAAGGATCTCGTGATCGTCGACGAGCTGCCGCGCAACGCGAGCGGCAAGGTGGTCAAGCCGTCGTTGCGTAACGAATTCGCCGGCTGAGCGATCTGGAAGCCGGGGCCATTCGGCGTGTTCGAAGGTAGCGCGCCGACTGCCCCCGTCTTACCTCTACTCAAGGGTTGCGTGATGATTTCGGACATCTCTCGCCGAAGGCTATTCGGCGCCGCAGCGCTGGGTGCCGCCGGCGCCGCGCTGTTCGGCGGCCGGGTGGCGTCCGCGGCCCCGGCCAACGTGGCGTCAGCCCCGGCCAACAGGTTGCCCGACCCGGGGACCATCACCGCGACCGATCCAGCAATGCTGAGCGCCGTGGAGGCGGCCAGCCTGCTTCAGTCGGGCAGATTGCATCCGCGCGAGCTGCTGGACAGCCTCTACGCCCGGACTCGCGCGCATGACGGAGTGCTGAACTCCTGGATCCGGGTATATCCCGAGCTCGCATACGTTGGGGCGGAGGCGGCGGCAGTACGACTGAGCGCGGCCCGGCGCGACGGCACCTCGGCCCCGATGCTCTGCGGTCTGCCGATCGCGCTGAAGGATCTCTACGCGGTGGCGGGACTCCCGCTGACCGCATCCAGCAAGGTGCTCGAAGGCAATATCGCGGCAGGCGATTCGGCCGTCTGGCGAACGTTGAGCGAGGCCGGAGCGGTCCTCATGGGACATACCCATATGGACGAGTTCGCCTGGGGCGTACTCACACCGCAGGTGGGAAACCCGTGGGACCCGAAGCGTTCGGTGGGTGGCTCGTCCGGCGGCAACGGGGCAGCGCTCGCCGCTCGGTTCGTCCCACTGGCGGTCGGCACCGACTCCGGAGGTTCGCTTCGCCTTCCGGCTGCGGCGTGCGGGGTCTCCTCGATCAAGCCGACCTATGGGCGGATTCCGCTGGATGGAGTCATCCCCCTCATATGGACAATGGACACTGCGGGGCCGATGGCGAGGTCACTCGCCGACGCGTCATTGCTGCTCACCAGCATGTCCGGCGGCGCAGGTTCGGTACCGAATGGGCTCGACGGTAGCTACCCACTCGTCGCCCGCGGTGGCGACCGTCCGCTAAGCGGACGGGTCATCGGCGTGTCGAAACATGCGCGCACCAACGCCGCGCCCGAAGTATTGCGGTTGTTCGAAGAGTTCCTCGCGCTCGCCCGGGACCTCGGCGCCGAACTTCGTGACGTGGCCATGCCCGCCTTGCCGAACGTAGGTTCCGGCATTCTGGCTCAAATGGGCGCCTACCACCGGCAATTCGCAAACCGACTGGGCGACTACCAGCCCAATTTGCAGCCGTCGGTCGCACAAGCCGTCGCGTCGCTGGCCGTGCCGGTCGGCGATTTCTTGACGGGGTTTCAGGATATGAAGCGCTATCAGGACGACTACAACCGCATGTTCGCCGATTCGCATCTCGACGCGATCGTTTATCCGAGCATCAAGGTCGACGGGCTTTCCCGCGAGGCGTTCGCCGAGGGCGAGATCGATCCGCGGTGGGCCAACTACGCGGGCGTTCCGACGATTTCGATTCCGGTAGGGCGCTCGAAAACAACTGGCATGCCAGTTGGCGTCGAGCTTGGCGGGCTGGCTTGGGGCGACGCCGATCTGATTCAGCTCGGGCTCGAGCTCGAGAACGCGCATCCGGTGTGGCGCGATGTTCCGGTGCTGGCCGACAGCCCGCGCTCGCTACCGGAGGTTCGTCGCGGCCCGCCCGGACCGGGTCCGGACCCGACGAACACCCAGGGCGCGGCAGCGCCGATCGCGCACGCGCTGTAGGTGGCTAGACCGCCCACCGTTTTCGATTCGTCCAGCCCACCAGGTCGAAGCGCCAGCGGAACGGCCACGTGTGCGCGACCGTGTTGAACAACACGGCACCGAGCGCGACGGCATCGTCGTGCGCCGACAACAGCGCCCGCTGCCCACGCGGGGAGGCGGTGAAGAACGAGTCGAACATCGCGACGGTCTGCTCGGTGGTGAGTCGGCCCATGCCGGTCAGCCCGCGCATCCGCATCCAGTACACGGCACGGGCACTCGGCGTCCACAACTGCTTGACCGCATCCTCACCGGCGACGATTGCCTCGACGGCCGTGTCCGCCAGCGCAAGTGAATCGGCGACGCTGTACCCGGTGCACGGGTGCATCATGCCGCCGCGGGAACCGAACGGGATCGGTTCGCGCTTGTGGCCATGCCGCCGCGGCGGTGGCTGGTCGAGCGGGTAGTGGCACGACTCGCTGTGCTCGCTGCCGTCGAGTTCGATTCCGTGCGTGCGCAATCGGGCGATCAACCGGCGGCGCAGTTCGCGCTGTGTCAGCCCGCCGGGAATCCCGAGCGTGGTCTCTTCGAAGATGACCGTCCCGTCGCCGATCGGTACCGAGTAGAGGAACGACGGGGGAGCGTCGGGTGCGGCGTCGTTCTCGTTGCGCCAGTCGAGCAGCAGCGCCTCGTCCGGCGCAACGTAGTCGGCGACCCGTTCGGCCGCGATGAAGATGCCGTGCGCGCTGGCCGCCGGCCGCGTGCCGACCGGCGGCAAACCGCGGCAGTCGAACACCACGGCCGCGGTAATGGCGGTGCCGTCGGCCACCTCGACGCGGTGCGCACCGACCTGCGCGGCCTTCTGCGCCACGACTCGGGCACCCGCAGTCGGGAGCGCCTTCCACAGTTCGGTCTTCGACATCACCGCGTACGGCCGCTCGATGCGATGCTCGATCGTGGTCCAGACCGTCGGTGCCGCCACGCGCGACGCGATCACCGATGGGGGGAGCCAATCGGGTAGTTCGTCCACCCAACACGAGTACGTCGGGACCCACGGCCGGTCTGGATGCGGGTCCACGGCGGCGACGCTGAGTCCGCGTGCCAGGCAACGCGCTGCGAGTCCACGGCCGGTCGGACCGAGGCCGACCACGCAGACATCGACCTCGACGTCGCCAGTGCTCATGCGAGCATTCAACCGACTTCGAGCAGCGCGGCGCCACCCAGGTGGCGCCAACCCGCGGCCGCAGCAGCACCCCCGGTCGGTTCGTGATTGGGTATCGGGCGTGGGGAACGGTGTCAGTCGACGGCAGCTGATCGCGGGAACTGCCGGCGGCATGCTGGCGTGGGGATCGCTATCCGTGGCCGTCGGCCGCGCCGCGCCGGCCGGCATGCTGCCGTCCCCGGACGCTGTCCCGGTCACCGATCCGGCGTTGTTGAGCGCTGTGGACGCCGCGGCGCTCCTTCAGGCTGGACAGCTGCATCCGCGTGAGTTGCTCGACGCGTGTCTGAACCGCACCCGAATGTTCGACGGTGCGATCGGTGCGTGGATCCGGTTGTATCCCGAGGTCGCCTACACAGCCGCGGATGCGGCGGCCGACCGGCTGCTGCGGGCGCGCCGGGAGCAGACATCGGTGTCACCGCTGTGCGGATTGCCGATAGCCCTGAAGGACCTCTTCGCAGTCTCGGGACTTCCCCTCACGGCCTCGAGTCGCGTGCTCGAAGGCAACATCGCTGCCGGTCATTCGGGGGTCTGGCGTCGGCTCGAGGACGCCGGTGCAGTGCTGATGGGACACGTGCACGCCGACGAGTTCGCGATCGGCCTCACGACCCCGCAGGTCGGCAATCCGTGGAACACCGACTTTTCCCCAGGCGGTTCGTCGGGCGGGAGTGCGGCGGCCCTCGCGGCTCGGTTCGTGCCGTTGGCGATGGGCACCGACACCGGTGGGTCGGCGCGATTGCCCGCCAGCGCGTGCGGCGTCTCGTCGATCAAGCCGACCTACGGGCGCATCGCCACGTACGGGACGATCCCCCTGACCTGGACGTGCGATCACGTCGCCCCGATGGCGCGCAGCCTCGCGGATGCCGCACTGCTCCTGTCGGTGATTGCCGGCGCGGATGCCGCCGACCCGATTACCGCGCTCGGACCACCGGTCCCGGACGGCGGGTATCCGATCGCTGCCGTCGGCGGGCACGCCCCACTCGCGGGGGTGCGGCTCGGGTTGCCCGAGAATCCGAACCCCGCGCCACCGCAGGCGGTGCAGCGGGTCATCGACGGGGTCGTCGACCTCGCCCGATCCCTCGGTGCCGACACCGTTCCCGTGACGATGCCGGCATTGCCGTCGTCGCTTGCTACCAGGGACGGGGCGGAGGTGGGGGCGTACCACCGGCAGTTCGGCGATCGCCTCGGCCTGTACAGACCCGAGAGCGCGTTGTTCGCCGCAGCGGCGGTGGCGTCGCTGAATATGCCCGCGGGCGACTACTTCACGTGCGAGCGCGACCGCCAGCGCTATCAGGCGGAGTACAACCGGATGTTCGCGGATCAGGGTCTGGATGCGATCGTGGTGGCCGGTTCGTCGGTGGACGGTGCCCGCCGTAACGAGTTCCTCGGGGTCAGCGTCACCGACGGCGTGGTAGGAGACACGCGGTGGGCGAACTACGCGGGAGCCCCGGTCGTAACTCTGCCGGCGGGACGGTCCGCGGCGACCGGCCTCCCGGTCGGGGTCCAGTTCGGCGCGCGACCCTGGCAGGACGCCGAACTCATCCAGATAGGGCTCGAGGTTCAAGCAGCGCTGCCGGTCTGGCGCGACGGGCCGACGCTCGTGGCAGCGCCCGCCCGGATTCCCGAGATCGCTCCGGTGGCGCCGGGTCCGGGTCCGGATCCCACCAATACGATCGATGCGGCCGCGCCGTGGCGAACGCCGCCGATGAACCCGATCGGCTGACGAAGCGCGGGCCGATCTCGGTCAGCGCGGTGTCACCCAGGTGGTGATCTGTGCGCGCACCACTTCGGTGCCCGCTTTGTCACGGATGTGCACCGGCACGGTGAGGTCGGCGCCCTCGGTGATGGCCGCGAAATCCGGCAGCTCCGCAATTCGGGCCTCGGCGCGGAGTCCGGTCTCGGCTTTCGCCAGGTACTCGACGTTCATCGCTTTGGGAATCCACCGGTGGGTGGTCGGCACCGTCGCCTCGCAGAGCATGCCCATCGCGATCTCGGCGAGGTTGCACGCGGCGATGGCGTGGAAGGTGCCGAGGTGATTGCGGATGCCGTACCACTTCGGTGCGGCGACCTCGCAGTGTCCGGGCTCGAGCGCCGTCACGGTGGGCAGCACGGTGGAGAAGTAGGGCACCCGGGCGACCATCCCGAGCGAGAACACGGCGTGCCCGAGCGGATTGTCCGGCAGCCGTTGCCAGGCGCGGTAGGTGGCTGTCTGCAGACTCATCCGGCGATCGTAGACGCCGAACCTACCCAAAAGTAAGATCGGCTCTCCGCGCTGTGACGAGGTCGGATTTGAACTCGACGTGGCCTCTGCTGCATACTAGTCGGGTTGCCTTGACATGGGACGCGCCCTCGTGCGGCCCGCGTCGGGCGAGAATGCGGTCATCGAAAGCGAGAAATCGCAGGTCGAGGACAGTGCAAGACGGAGCAGGATCCCGCGCCCGACAGGGCGCAACCGGGAAGCGATTCCGCCGGCCAGATCGAATGAGATCGGGCAGGGGAATGTGCGGCAAGGCGACACGCCCGACCGCGTGGACCGGAGAACCATGACAGGTGAACAGCGGCTGCGATTGGCATGTACCGATCGCGTGGACGTTGTGGCCTTGCGTGGACTGGAGCACTGCAAACCAGACGAGGTGGCCCGGGTAGCGAATCCGGACTACGAAAAGCGGCAAGAAAAGGACACGAAGCGTGGCGGGACAAAAGATCCGCATCAGGCTCAAGGCCTACGACCACGAGGCGATCGACGCGTCTGCGCGCAAGATCGTCGAGACGGTGACCCGTACCGGGGCCCGCGTCGTCGGCCCGGTGCCGTTGCCCACCGAAAAGAATGTGTACTGCGTCATCCGCTCGCCGCATAAGTACAAGGACTCGCGCGAGCACTTCGAGATGCGCACCCACAAGCGGCTGATCGACATCCTCGACCCGACGCCGAAGACGGTCGACGCACTCATGCGCATCGACCTGCCGGCCAGTGTCGACGTGAACATCCAGTGAGTTCGGGGCAGCAGATGAGCGACAACAAGAGCAGGCCCGCGCAGGGCATCCTGGGCACCAAACTCGGCATGACCCAGGTCTTCGACGAGAACAACCGCGTCGTTCCGGTCACCGTGATCAAGGCGGGCCCGAATGTGGTCACCCAGATCCGGACCGTGGAGCGCGACGGCTACAGCGCCGTGCAGGTTGCCTTCGGCGCGATCGATCCCCGCAAGGTGAACAAGCCGGTCAGCGGCCAGTTCGCCAAGGCAGGCGTCACCCCGCGCCGGCACGTTGCGGAGATCCGCGTTGCCGATGCCTCGGCCTTCGAGATCGGTCAGGAACTGACCGCCGAGGTCTTCGAGGACGGCGCGTTCGTCGACGTGACGGGCGTCAGCAAGGGCAAGGGCTTCGCCGGCACCATGAAGCGGCACGGCTTTGCCGGCCAGGGTGCCAGCCACGGTGCGCAGGCCGTGCACCGTCGCCCCGGCTCGATCGGTGGCTGTGCCACCCCGGGTCGTGTCTTCAAGGGCACCCGGATGTCGGGCCGCATGGGTAATGACCGGATCACGACGCAGAACCTCTCGGTCCACAAGGTGGACGCCGAGAACGGTCTGCTGCTGATCAAGGGTGCGATCCCGGGCCGCAAGGGCGGCGTCGTGATCGTCAAGAGTGCAGTGAAGGGTGGTGCGCGGGCATGACCAGCACCGAGACCAACGCGAAGCTGACGCTGGACGTCAAGGCCCCGGGCGGTAAGACCGAGGGCACCGTCGAGCTGCCGGCCGCGATCTTCGACGTGACCGCGAACATCGCGCTGATGCACCAGGTGGTCGTCGCACAGCTCGCCGCCGCGCGTCAGGGCACGCATTCCACCAAGACTCGCGGCGAGGTCCGCGGCGGTGGCCGCAAGCCGTACCGCCAGAAGGGCACCGGCCGGGCTCGTCAGGGCTCGACTCGCGCGCCGCAGTTTGCCGGCGGTGGCGTCGTGCACGGCCCGCAGCCGCGCGACTACAGCCAGCGCACCCCGAAGAAGATGAAGGCCGCCGCCCTGCGCGGGGCCCTCTCGGACCGGGCGCGCAGCGAGCGCATCCACGTGATCTCCGAATTGGTGGCCGGCCAGGCGCCGTCGACCAAGGGCGCGCGGACGTTCCTCGCCGAGATCTCCGACCGCAAGAAGCTGCTGCTCGTCATCGGGCGTGAGGACATCGCGGCCTGGAAGAGCGTGCAGAACCTGGACAACGTCCACCCGATCGCGCCGGATCAGCTGAATACCTATGACGTGCTCGACAGCGACGACGTCGTCTTCAGTGTCGAGGCGCTCAACACTTTCGTGCACGGGCCGGCCGAGTCGGCTCAGGACGTGCAGGAGGAGAGCAAGTGAGCACCATCGCCGACCCCCGCGACATCGTGCTGGCACCGGTCATCTCGGAGAAGTCCTACGGGCTGCTCGAGGAAGGTACCTACACCTTCATCGTGCACCCGGACTCGAACAAGACGCAGATCAAGATCGCCGTCGAGCAGATCTTCGGTGTGAAGGTGACCAACGTCAACACCGCCAACCGTCAGGGCAAGCGCAAGCGGACCCGCTTCGGTTACGGCCAGCGCAAGAGCACCAAGCGCGCGCTCGTGACCCTCTCGGCCGACAGCAAGCCCATCGAGATCTTCGGGGGACCGGTCGCCTAGGCGACCGGACTTCTGAGAGCAGAGGACGAGAAGACTCATGGCAATCCGCAAGTACAAGCCGACTACCCCGGGCCGCCGCGGCTCGAGCGTCTCGGACTTCGCCGAGATCACTCGGTCGACCCCCGAGAAGTCGCTCATCCGCCCGCTGCACAGCACGGGTGGCCGCAACGCGCACGGCCGCATCACGACCCGACACAAGGGTGGCGGTCACAAGCGTGCCTACCGGCTGATCGATTTCCGTCGCGACGACAAGGACGGTATCCCGGCCAAGGTCGCGCACATCGAGTACGACCCGAACCGCACCGCGAACATCGCGCTGCTGCACTACGCCGATGGCGAGAAGCGCTACATCATCGCGCCCGTCGGCGTGAAGCAGGGTGTGCGCATCGAGTCGGGTCCGTCCGCGGACATCAAGCCCGGCAACAACCTGCCGCTGCGCAACATCCCGACCGGTACCACCATCCACGCGGTGGAGCTGCGTCCGGGCGGCGGCGCCAAGATGGCCCGCTCGGCCGGTTCCAGCATCCAGCTGCTGGGCAAGGAGGGTCCGTACGCGACCCTGCGTATGCCCTCGGGTGAAATCCGTCGCGTCGACGTGCGCTGCCGCGCCACCGTCGGTGCGGTCGGCAACGCCGAGCAGTCGAACATCAACTGGGGCAAGGCCGGCCGTATGCGGTGGAAGGGCAAGCGCCCGACCGTCCGTGGTGTGGTCATGAACCCGGTCGATCACCCGCACGGTGGTGGCGAGGGCAAGACCTCGGGTGGCCGCCACCCGGTCAGCCCGTGGGGCCAGCCGGAAGGCCGTACCCGCAAGCCCAACCGCCCGAGCGACAAGCTCATCGTCCGTCGCCGTCGCACCGGCAAGAACAAGCGCTAAGGAGGAGGTTAAGCAATGCCACGCAGCCTGAAGAAGGGCCCGTTCGTCGACGACCACCTCCTTGCGAAGGTGGACGTGCAGAACGAGAAGGGCACCAAGCAGGTCATCAAGACCTGGTCCCGTCGTTCCACGATCATTCCGGACTTCATCGGTCACACGTTCGCGGTCCACGACGGCCGTAAGCACGTGCCGGTGTTCGTCTCGGATTCGATGGTCGGCCACAAGCTCGGTGAGTTCGCGCCGACGCGGACGTTCAAGGGACACATCAAGGACGACCGGAAGAGCAAGAGGCGATGACTGCACCAGTTCAGAACCAGACAGCTCGCGCCACGGCCAAGTTCGTGCGCGTGACGCCGATGAAGGCGCGCCGCGTCATCGACCTGGTCCGCGGTCGTTCGGTGACCGATGCGCTCGCGATCCTGAAGTTCGCGCCGCAGGCCGCCAGCGAGCCGGTTGCCAAGGTCGTCGCCAGCGCGGCGGCGAACGCCGAGAACAACCTCGGCCTCAACCCGGCCACTCTGGTGATCTCGAAGGCGTACGTCGACGAGGGCTCCACCCTGAAGCGATTCCAGCCGCGCGCCCAGGGCCGTGCGTTCCGGATCCGCAAGCGGACCAGCCACATCACCATCGAGGTCGAGAGCGTGCCCACCCAGGGCGGCGCGACTCGTAACCGTCGGAAGGGAGCTCAGTAGTGGGCCAGAAAATCAACCCGCACGGCTTCCGCCTCGGTATCACCACCGACTGGAAGTCGCGCTGGTACGCAGACAAGCAGTACGCGGAGTACGTCAAGGAAGACGTCGCGATCCGCAAGCTGCTCGGCACCGGCATGGAGCGGGCCGGCATCGCGAAGGTGGAGATCGAGCGCACCCGTGACCGGGTTCGCGTCGACATCCACACCGCGCGTCCGGGCATCGTCATCGGCCGCCGCGGCGCCGAGGCCGACCGCATTCGCGCCGACCTGGAGAAGCTGACCGGCAAGCAGGTTCAGCTGAACATCCTCGAGGTCAAGAACGCCGAGTCCGAGGCACAGCTGGTGGCACAGGGTGTCGCCGAGCAGCTGAGCAACCGTGTCGCGTTCCGTCGGGCGATGCGCAAGGCCATCCAGTCGGCCATGCGTCAGCCCAACGTCAAGGGCATCCGCGTGCAGTGCTCGGGTCGCCTCGGCGGCGCCGAGATGAGCCGCTCGGAGTTCTACCGCGAGGGTCGTGTCCCGCTGCACACGCTGCGTGCGGACATCGACTACGGCCTGTACGAGGCCAAGACCACCTTCGGCCGGATCGGTGTGAAGGTCTGGATCTACAAGGGCGACATCGTCGGTGGCAAGCGTGAGCTCGCCGCTGCGGCCGCCCCGGCCGGTGACCGTCCGCGGCGTGAGCGGCCGAGCCGCCCGCGTCGTTCGGGTTCGGCCGGTACCACCGCGACCAGCACCGAGGCCGGCCGTGCCGCCACCGCTGTGGCGGACGCACCGGCTCCGGCGGAAAACCAGGAGGGCTGACGCATGCTGATGCCTCGGCGGGTCAAGCACCGCAAGCAGCACCACCCGAAGCGTTCGGGTGCAGCCAAGGGCGGCACCCAGGTCGCGTTCGGTGAGTGGGGAATTCAGGCGCTCGAGCCTGCCTACATCACCAACCGGCAGATCGAGTCCGCGCGTATCGCGATGACTCGGCACATCAAGCGTGGCGGCAAGATCTGGATCAACATCTACCCGGATCGCCCGCTGACCAAGAAGCCGGCAGAAACCCGAATGGGCTCCGGCAAGGGCTCGCCCGAGTGGTGGGTCGCGAATGTCAAGCCCGGACGGGTGATGTTCGAGATGAGCTATCCGAATGAGGAGACCGCACGCGAGGCACTGCGCCGCGCGATGCACAAGCTCCCGTGCAAGTGCAGGATCGTGACCAGGGAGGAGCAGTTCTGATGGCTACCGGAACACCGGCCGCAGAGCTCCGCGAACTCAGCGACGAGGAACTCGTCGCCAAGGTCCGCGAGTCGAAGGAAGAGCTGTTCAACCTCCGCTTCCAGATGGCCACCGGCCAGCTCGACAACAACCGTCGGCTGCGCGTGGTGCGTCACGAGATTTCGCGGGTTTACACGATCATGCGTGAGCGCGAACTCGGCCTGGCCACCGGACCCGAGGGTGATGTGGCATGAGTGAGGAAAAAGCAGTGAGCAACGAAGAGCGCGCCAGCCGCAAGATCCGTACCGGATATGTGGTGTCGGACAAGATGCAGAAGACCATTGTGGTCGAGCTGGAGGATCGCAAGAGCCACCCGCTTTACGGCAAGATCATCCGCACCACCAGCAAGGTGAAGGCGCACGACGAGCAGGAGACCGCCGGCATCGGCGATCGCGTTCGTCTGATGGAGACCCGCCCACTGTCGGCCACCAAGCGCTGGCGGCTCATCGAGGTCCTCGAGAAGGCGAAGTAGTACCCGGTGTGCGTGGTGCGGTGTTCATCCACTCGCGCCACGCACACCACACGACCGCGCGCGTCTGGTCGGCAATCTGGCGCGTATAGAGAATCCAGGTCAAGGAGAAGTAAGTGATTCAGCAGGAGTCGCGGCTGCGCGTCGCCGACAACACGGGTGCGAAGGAGATTCTCTGCATCCGTGTGCTCGGTGGCTCGTCGCGCCGCTACGCCGGGATCGGTGACGTCATCGTCGCCACCGTCAAGGACGCCATCCCCGGTGGCAACATCAAGAAGGGCGAGGTCGTCAAGGCCGTCATCGTCCGCACCGTCAAGGAGCGCCGCCGTCCGGATGGTTCCTACATCCGTTTCGACGAGAACGCCGCCGTGCTCATCAAGCCGGACAACGATCCTCGCGGTACCCGCATCTTCGGCCCGGTCGGCCGCGAGCTGCGCGACAAGAAGTTCATGAAGATCGTCTCGCTCGCCCCGGAGGTGCTGTGATGAAGGTGCACAAGGGCGACACGGTGCTGGTCACCGCGGGCAAGGACAAGGGCGCCAAGGGCAAGGTCATCCAGGCTTACCCCAAGGAGAACCGCATCCTCGTCGAGGGCGTGAACCGCATCAAGAAGCACACTGCGATTTCGGCCAACCAGCGTGGCGCGCAGTCCGGCGGAATCGTGACGCAGGAAGCCCCCATCGACGTCTCGAACGTGATGGTCGTGGATTCCGACGGGAACCCGACTCGGGTCGGCTACCGGACCGATGACAACGGCAAGCGGGTCCGCATCTCCCGTAAGAACGGGAAGGACATCTGAGATGACCACCACGGAGAACAAAGTCCAGCCGCGGCTGAAGCTGCGCTACCGCAGCGAGATTCGCGACGAACTGAACAAAGAGTTCAACTACGCGAACGTCATGCAGATCCCGGGCGTCGTGAAGGTTGTCGTGAACATGGGTGTCGGCGACGCCGCCCGTGACGCGAAGCTGATCAACGGCGCGGTCACCGACCTGCAGCTGATCACCGGTCAGAAGCCGGAGATCCGCAAGGCCCGCAAGTCCATCGCGCAGTTCAAGCTGCGTGAGGGCATGCCGATCGGTGCGCGCGTGACGCTGCGCGGTGACCGGATGTGGGAGTTCCTCGATCGCCTCACCTCGATCGCGCTGCCCCGTATCCGCGACTTCCGCGGCCTCTCGCCGAAGCAGTTCGACGGCAACGGCAACTACACGTTCGGCCTGAACGAGCAGTCGATGTTCCACGAGATCGACGTGGACCGCATCGATCGCCCGCGCGGCATGGACATCACCGTCGTTACCACTGCGACCAACAACGAGGAAGGCCGTGCCCTACTGAAGCACCTCGGCTTCCCGTTCAAGGAGAACTGAGCATGGCCAAGAAAGCACTGGTCAACAAGGCCAACAAGAAGCCGAAGTTCAAGGTCCGCGGTTACACCCGCTGCCAGCGTTGCGGTCGTCCGCACGCGGTTTTCCGCAAGTTCGGCCTGTGCCGTATCTGCGTCCGCGAGATGGCGCACCGTGGCGAGCTGCCGGGCGTGCACAAGAGCTCCTGGTAAGCAGCTAGACCCTTCGACGAGGGGGCGATTGCCGGCGACGTCCAACGACGCTCGTTCTGGCAACCGCCCCTTCGTCGCGTTCCGGGCACCCGGCCGTGTATGTAAATGGCATTCTCTGTCATGATGGAACCTATGCTCGATCAAGAGAATGCTGTTTCCGCCGCCGTTGCTGCCGCGGTTTTCAGCGCGGACTCGACCGTAGTCGAGCCGGCGACGCGCGACTACTTCAGCTCCGACTTCGATCTCGTCTCGCTGCAGGTGTCGCGGGAACGCTCGTTGATGCGCGCCAGGCTGAGCGACAAACTGCGCTCGCATGCGGGCTCGGCCTCTCTCGGGTTGCTGATGACGCTGGTCGACTTCGTGACGTCCGATCCCGCGCTCGTGGTCGTGCATCCGGACTGGACCGCCACTCAGGACATTGCGTTACACGCGGTCGCCCCGGTTTCCGAGGGCCCCGTCATCGTGGACAGCCGGCTCGTGCGCGTCGGAAAGAAGACCGTCGTCGTGTCGGCAGATGTCTACGACGGGCATGGCATCACCGATCTGCGCGAGGCCGCAGAAGTAATCGACACGGTCGGTAGTGCCGGCGCGCTCACCCTCGCCGCACGCGGGCTGGTGACCTTCGCTCGCCTCCCACGCTCCGCCGCGCGCGACGCCGATTCCTACACCCCGGGCAAGTGGATCGGGAAGCTCCGGGAACGTCCGGGCGAGCCCGTGGACGGGACGATTTACTCCCGGCTCGGCCTGCGGGTCCTGGACGCGGCCGGCGGGGTTCTCGAACTCGACAAGACGCCGTCCGTGCTCAATTCGATCGGCACCCTCCAGGGCGGCGCGCAGGCCATCTTCGTCGAGGCGGCCGCGCACGCGATGCGGCCCGACCTCGTCGCGACCGATATGCAGGTGCACTATCTGGCCCAGATCGGATCCGGGCCGGCGCGGTCGTACGGGACCGTAATCCGGGACGCCGCCGATCACAGCGTGCTGAGCATCCGGCTCGTCGACGCCGGCAATGACGATCGGCTGCTCACGCTGACGACGGTGACCTTGCAGCGCGTCGCCGGCTGAACTGGACTTCGGCGTAACGAGGCCATCGGACGTTTCGGCGCCGCGGCGGGGTTCGACCCGGTAGTCCGCGAGGTTCGATCGGCGTCGGAATGGGTACCGGGCGGTTACGCTCCGGGGACCAGACGGTGGAGGTGTGCGATGACCCAGACGACCTCGAATCCCGCTCCGGAATCTGGGCACCCCGAACTCAAACGCGTGCTTGGGCCCGGCCTGCTGCTGTTGTTCATCGTCGGCGACATCCTGGGCGCCGGCGTCTACGCCGTCACCGGTCAGATGATCGGCAACGTCGGTGGGATGGCGTGGGTGCCGTTCATCTGCGCGTTCATCGTCGCCACGCTCACCGCGTTCTCGTACCTGGAACTGGTGACGAAATTCCCGCAGGCAGCCGGCGCAGCGCTGTACACGCACAAGGCGTTCGGGCTCCATTTCTTCACCTTCCTGGTGGCGTTCGCGGTCATCTGCTCGGGTATCACCAGCGCCTCGACTTCGTCGAATGTGGTCGCGGGCAACCTGCTCGAAGGCTTGCACGAGACGTTCAGCGACGCGGACGGTCTCGGCTGGTTCGATGTGCCGAGCGGGAGTACCGCCCAACTCGTCATCGCGCTCGGGTTCATGGTGCTGCTCGCGCTGATCAATCTGCGCGGTGTCGGCGAATCGGTGAAGTTCAACGTTGTTCTCACCGTCGTCGAGATGGCGGCCTTGCTCATCGTCATCGTCATCGGATTCGTCGCCGCGGGACGCGGTACCGGCGGGGGCGATATTTCGAACCTCGTCGTTTTCGAGGACGCCAACGAGAAGGGCTGGTTCCTGGCCGTCACGATTGCGACGACGATCGCGTTCTTCGCGATGGTGGGCTTCGAGGACTCGGTGAACATGGTCGAGGAGACCAAGGAGCCGCAGAAGATCTTCCCGAAGACGATGTTCTCCGGACTCGGCATCGCCTGCCTGCTCTACGTTCTCGTCGTGGTCGCGGTGATCGCCGTGCTGCCGCTGGACTACGACTCCGGCGACGAGGGCATCCTGCTGCACGTGGTGCGCATCGGCGCGCCCGACGTCCCGATCGACGAGATCTTCCCCTACCTGACGGTGTTCGCGGTGGCCAACACCGCACTGATCAACATGTTGATGGCGAGCCGGCTGATCTACGGCATGGCGCGTCAGCAGGTGCTGCCGCGCGGTCTCGGCGCCGTCTTGCCCGGCCGGCGCTCGCCATGGGCGGCGATCATCTTCACCACCGCGCTGGCGCTGGCGCTGATCATCGTGGTCAATCGGATGTCGGGAAACTCGGTGGTGGCCGCGCTGTCGGGCACGACCGGACTGCTGCTGCTTTGCGTGTTCTCGGTCGTCAACGTCGCTTGCATTGTGTTGAAACGGAATTCGGCGGAGACGTTCTTCCGCGCGCCGATCTCGGTATCGGCGACGGGTGCGGTGCTGTGTCTGTTCCTCGCCGGTCCATGGGCGCGCACCTCGGAGCAGATGGTCCAGTACAAGATCGCCGGAGTGCTGCTTCTGATCGGTGTTGCGCTGTCCGCAATCACGTATGCGATCAACAAGGCGAGCGGGCAGAGCACCGGCTTCGCCGACATCGAGCATCTGGCCGCGGACGAGAATCTCGACCTCGATCCGTCGGACCGGTACCACCCGCCGCACTACCCGGACAAGTAGTCCGCTGCGTAGGCCTCCAGGCGGTCGGCCAGCTCGCGTGGCCGGCTCAGCGCCGGAGTGTGCCCACCGTCGATCTCGTCGGGCGTGATCCCCAGGCGTTTCCGGGCGACGCGGCGAAGAAAACCAAGCGGGAACATGTGGTCGTCGCGGCATGCCAAAACCCGGATGGGGACGTCGGGCCACGCACTCAGCGGCGACGGTTCGCCCAGTCCGGCCTCGGATTGCACGCGTGCCCGCTGCAGCGCCTCGGCGGCCAGTTCCGGCGCGACATCCTGGTAGAACAGGGCCACGATGTCGCCGAAGTCGGGCTGCGCTTCCTGGTCGTATTTCGTGTTCGCCCAGTAGTCGGCGGGCGCCTCTCCCGGCGCGGGGATCATGGCCGCCACCAGGACGAGTAGTTGCGCAGCCACGCGGTCACAGACCAGCGGCGCGGTGAAGCCACCGAGCGATTGGCCGACCACGACAACGTCGGTCCGGTCGCCGATCGCCTCGACGACCGTGTCCGCGTACTCGGGCAGGCCGGCCGAGTCGTCGTCACACGGCAGATCCGGCGCGACGGTGGCATGGCCGCGTGCCCGCAATTCGGCCTCCACCAGGTGCCAGTACCAGCCGACATCGCCCGCGCCGTGGATCAAGACAAATGTGGCCACCGGCGCGCCTTCTCGCTCGGGGCTACAGGTTGAACCGCCCGGCGAACCCGCGCAGCGGAAGGTCCGCGCTGGTGCGGATCCCGGGCGGCGCGGCGACCACGGAGCGGATGGCGTTGAGCGCGGGGAGCCCGGTGACGGTCATGCCGATCGAGGCGAAGTTCTCGGGATTGGACAGGTCGACGCCGGGCTTGGGGAAGATCATGTGCTTGTTGTAGATGCACGGATCGCCCTTGATCTGCGTGATGTAGCAGCCCTTGATGTCCCAGTTCGGTGCGGTGTGTGGGGTCATCTGCCACTCGAGGTGCGTCTCGACGCGCGGCACGCCGTCCACCATGCCCTGGTATTTGATGTAGTTGCCGCCCAGCGACCCCTTGGGCAGCGTGTACCACCCGAGATCGACGTCCTTGGTGCACGCGCCGAGCTCGTAGGAGAACGTCACCTCGTCGAGTTCGAGGCCGAAGCAGTCGGCCATCATCAGCACGCTGTCGGCGAAGACGCTGGTGTATTTCTCCAGCTTGCCCGGGATGCTGGGGTCGTCGATCGGCAGGCCGTAGCCGACCTCGATCCAGGTGTCCTTCGAGTGGTGACAGGACACGTCCACCGATTCGATGGTGGTGATGTTCTCGATCTCGGCCACGTCGGCCGAGCACACCACGCCGAGAATCTGGTTCAGGCCCGGGTTCATGCCGGTGCCGTAGAACGTCGAATCGCCCCGCCGGCAGGCCGCTTCGAGCACGTCGGAGGTCTTGCGTCCGGACGGGTGCGGGTGGTTCCGGTCGCGATGATGACCGGTGATCCAGTCGGCGGTGGTGACGACGTTGATGCCCGCCTCGAGCACACGCTCGTAGAGCTCCTCGTCGGGGAAGACACCGTGAAAGGTCAGCACGTCGGGTTTGGCGGCGATGATGTCATCGATCGAACCGGTCGCGATCACCCCATTCGGTGCGATTCCGGCGATCTCGCCGGCGTCTCGACCGATCTTTTCCGGTGTGTAGCAATGCAATCCGATGAGCTCGAGATCGGGGTGGGTGCCGATTCGTTTGATCATCTCGGTGCCGACATTGCCGGTCGCCACCTGGAAGACCCGGGTTTTTGGCTGCGTGTTCATAGCTGGTTCGGCCTTTCTCACAACTTCGAGTTCGGTCAGGAGTGCGAGCGCACCGCGGAAAGCCCGGTGGCGCCGTTCGGTGCAGGGGTGTCGGGATAGAACTGGGCCGCCCAGGTACGCAGTGCGCGGAAACCGGCGAACTCCTTGGGAGACAGGGCAGGTGGGTCGGAGTAGCGCTGATGCGCCCAGATGTGCACGTCTGCCTCGAACTGCTCGATGACGAAGGCCGCCATGGACTTTCCGTACTGGGTCGGACCGGTGTTCTCCTCGCCCGGTTTGCGGCCGATCCACACCGTAAAACGCACATCCGAAGTGTGCTCGTCCACCGGAGTTACCGCCGGCATGGTGCGGTTTTCGACCATGCCCCAGCTCTTCGTAATCGAGCAGCCCAGCCCGGCATTGATCGATTCCACTCCGCTGGTGGCATTTTCGAGCGTCGTGCCTTCGTCGAACGCGATGGTGAAGTCGACAAACGAGATGGGTCCGGAGAAGTCGTGACGGGTGAACTCCGGCATGAACGGGGTCTTGTGCACGAACTTGAAATGCGCGAAGTCGACGCCGTTCTCCATGATGTACTGCGGATGGATTTCCAGTTGTTCGCGAAAAAGCGTCGCGCCGGGGATCGGCGGGTAGTAGTCGGCGGCAGTCTTGCCGTCTCCGAAGGCGGCGAACATATCCGGGACATCGAAGTACGGTGGGCGACCCTCGACGTCGTGCCAGATGAAGATCGACTCGTTGAGTTCGGCGACCGGGTAGCTGCGGATGCGGCGGCCCTTGTTCGGGTGTTTCTCGTAGGGCACGCATACATTGCGGCCATCGCGGTTCCACTCCCAGCCGTGGAACGGGCACACGATGCGGTCGCCTTCGACGTGGCCGCCGTAGCCCAGATGCGCGCCGAGGTGCTCGCAGTAGGCGTCCATCACCGCGACGTCGCCCGCGGCCGAGCGCCAGGCGATCAGCTCGCGGCCGAAGTAATGCATGCGATGGACGTCGCCCACCCCGATCTCGGCCGACCACGCCACCTGGAACCAACCGGTGGGTTTCATCGACAACGGCGGCTTCGCCATGGTGCTCCTCCCGCGTTTACCCCTTCGTAATCGTAGAAGGTTCTACGAACAGCGCAATAGGTCGGCCATGCTAGGTCCGTGTGGTGGCCTGGCCCGCACTACCATCGGACGAATGACCGAAGCGGGCGTCACCGGCCGGCGTGCGAACCGACGTGGCCTGGCGACCCGCGAGAGCATGCTCAAAGGCGCACTGAAATCGCTCGCCTCCGGTGATCCGGGTGCGGTGTCGGGCAACCGGATCGCCAAGGAAATCGGTGTCACCTGGGGTGCGCTGAAGTATCAGTTCGGCGATATCGACGGATTCTGGGCTGCGGTCCTGCACTACACGGCCGAGCGTCGCGGTGACCTGCCGGCCAGGGTTGATCCCGACGCGTCGCTGCGCGAGCGGGTCGCCGGGATGATCGAGCTGATGTACGAGGGGCTCAACGCCACCGATTCGCGGGCGATCGAAACCTTGCGCGCCGCGCTGCCGCGCGAGCACGCCGAACTCGAACGGCTCTACCCCCGCACGGCCGCGGAACTGGCTTCCTGGAAGCCGCTGTGGAACGACGCGTGTCAGAAGGCGTTCGCCGATCTCGACGTCGATCCGGTGCGGGTGCGTGAGATCGCAGCCTTCATCCCGGGTGCGATGCGCGGGATCACCTCGGAGAAGCAGCTCGGCACGTATTCCGATCTGGACGAGGCGCGGCGCGGGCTGACGAACGCGATCGTGGCTTATCTGGAGCGGTCCGGGCCGAGTTAGGCGAGCGCGAGCTGGGCCGATTTGGTCCCAGCTGGGCTTTTGCCTACACTAGAACGGTTGCCTGGGCGACGTGTGCACTGCCGTGCCCGCGAAACTTCACGGCGACGTACTCATGCCGGCCGGCAATTGTTGGCCGGACCAGCCGAATTGTTGTAGGCCCACGGCGGGCGTGCTGCCAAGCGCGCCGGTGTTGTATGGGAACCGCAGCGAGAAAGGTGTCGAGGTCGAACCATGACCATGACAGATCCAATCGCAGACTTTCTAACTCGTCTGCGCAACGCCAACTCGGCGTACCACGATCAGGTGAAATTGCCGCACAGCAAGATCAAGGCGAACATCGCCGAGATCCTCAAGCGTGAGGGCTACATCACCGATTACCGCAGCGAGGATGCCACCGTCGGCAAGACGCTCATCGTCGACCTGAAGTACGGCCCCAGCCGCGAGCGCAGCCTCGCCGGCGTGCGGCGCGTTTCCAAGCCCGGTCTCCGGGTGTACGCGAAGTCCACCAACCTGCCCAAGGTCCTGGGCGGCCTGGGCGTGGCGATCATCTCCACGTCCGCCGGTCTGCTCACCGACCGCCAGGCGGCCAAGCAAGGTGTAGGCGGGGAAGTCCTCGCCTACGTCTGGTAAGGGGCGCAAGCAATGTCGCGTATTGGAAAGAAGCCGATCCCGGTTCCGTCCGGCGTCGAGGTGAACATCACCGGCCAGGACATCGCGGTGAAGGGCCCCAAGGGCACGCTGTCGCTGACCGTCGCGGAGCCGATCAAGGTCGCCAAGGGTGAGAACGGTGAGCTCGAGGTGGCGCGTCCGGACGACGAGCGGCGTAACCGCTCGCTGCACGGCCTGACCCGGACCCTGGTGGCGAACCTCATCGTCGGTGTGACCGACGGCTACACCACCAAGATGGAGATCCACGGCGTCGGTTACCGCGTCGCGCTGAAGGGCAAGGACCTCGAGTTCGCCCTCGGCTACAGCCATCCGGTGCCGATCGAGGCCCCCGAAGGCATCACCTTCGCGGTCGAGAACCCCACCAGGTTCTCCATTTCGGGCATCGACAAGCAGCAGGTTGGCCAGATTTCGGCCAACATCCGTCGTCTGCGGCGTCCCGATCCCTATAAGGGCAAGGGCGTCCGCTACGAGGGTGAGCAGATCCGCCGCAAGGTCGGAAAGACGGGTAAGTGACATGAGCCAGACCGAAAACCAGAAAGCCAAGCGGGTTCCGCTCGGCACGGACGTGTCGACTGCGCGTCGTCTGTCGAAGGCGCGTCGCCACTTCCGTCTCCGCAAGAGGATCTCGGGCACGCCCGAGCGGCCGCGCCTCGTGGTGCACCGCTCGTCGCGGCATCTGCACGCGCAGCTCGTGGACGACCTCGCAGGTCGCACCATCGCCGCTGCGTCGACCATCGAGCCGGACGTGCGTGCGGTCGACGGCGACAAGTCGGCCCGTGGCGCCAAGGCGGGCGAGCTCCTCGCCGCCCGTGCCAGGGCAGCCGGCGTGGAGGCCGTGGTCTTCGACCGCGGTGGCCACGATTACCACGGCCGCATCGCCGCGTTGGCGGACGCCGCTCGCGAAGGTGGGTTGAAGTTCTGATGATCAACACTGTTCTCAATGGAAGGATCGCCTGATGCCGGGACGTCAAAGGCGTGACGGCGGCAGCGGACCCGCCGGAGCAAACGGACCAAGCAATGACAACCGTGGTGGCGGTCGCGACCGCCGCGACGGTGGTGGCGGCCGCAACCAGGCCGAGAAGAGCAACCACCTCGAGCGGGTCGTTGCCATCAACCGTGTTTCCAAGGTCGTCAAGGGTGGCCGGCGCTTCAGCTTCACCGCGCTGGTCATCGTCGGTGACGGCAACGGACTCGTCGGTATCGGTTACGGCAAGGCCAAGGAAGTTCCCGCAGCCATCCAGAAGGGTGTCGAGGAGGCTCGCAAGGGCTTCTTCCGCGTCCCGATGATCGGCAGCACCATCGTGCACCCGGTGCAGGGCGAGGCCGCCGCCGGCGTCGTCATGCTGCGCCCGGCCAGCCCCGGTACCGGTGTTATCGCCGGTGGCGCGGTGCGTGCCGTGCTCGAATGCGCCGGCATCCACGACATCCTGTCGAAGTCGCTCGGTAGCGACAACGCCATCAACGTCGTGCATGCCACCGTCGCCGCCCTGAAGCAGCTGCAGCGTCCCGAGGAGGTGGCCGCGCGTCGTGGCCTCCCGATCGAGGACGTCGCGCCTGCGGGCATGCTGCGGTCGCGTGCGGGTCAGGGGGCTTGATCATGGCTCAGCTGAAGATCACCCAGATCAAGAGCACCATCGGATCCAAGGCGAACCAGCGCGACAGCATGCGCACGCTGGGTCTGCGGAAGATCCGCCAGTCGGTGGTGCGCGAGGACAACGCGCAGAACCGTGGGCTGGTCAACGTGGTGCGCCACCTCGTGGAAGTTGAGGAGGTCTGACATGACCATCAAGTTGCACCACCTGAAGCCGGCTCCCGGCTCGAAGACCGAGAAGACTCGTGTCGGCCGCGGTGAGGGTTCCAAGGGTAAGACCGCCGGTCGTGGCACGAAGGGCACCAAGGCACGCAAGAACGTGCCTGCCGCCTTCGAGGGCGGGCAGATGCCGCTGCACATGCGGCTGCCCAAGCTCAAGGGCTTCACCAACCGGTTCCGCACCGAGTACCAGGTCGTGAATGTTGCGGCCATCGCGAAGCTGTTCCCCGAGGGCGGCACTGTTGGCGTCGACGAGCTCGTCGCCAAGGGCGCGGTTCGCAAGAACCAGCTCGTGAAGGTGCTCGGCGAGGGCGAGATCTCCGTTGCCGTGCAGGTGACGGCGGACAAGTTCTCCGGCGCTGCCAAGGAGAAGATCGCCGCGGCCGGTGGGAGCACCACCGAGCGGTGATGTCTTCACCCCACTGCTAGACCCGGCGCCGGCCGCGGCCGAAGCGCGTAGCTTCCGCCACGGCCGGCGCTGTTTCGTACCGCAACCGCACGGACAATCGTGGCCGGTCGCCGGAACCCTGGCGACCGGGCACCTCCGTGAGGTCGATCGCCGGGCTGATATTCTCGGAGACTGTGTGACTGGCAACCCGGGAGGTTGCCGGTCCAACTAATGTTTGCTCATGTTTGCGCTGGTCAAGTCCAGCCACGCCGCTAAGTTGCCCTACCCGGTGACGCACAGGAGGATCCTTGCTTTCCGCCTTCGTGTCGGCCTTCAGGACCCCTGATTTGAGGCGGAAGATCCTCTTCACTCTTGGGTTGGTCGCTCTGTACCGCCTCGGTGCCTCGCTGCCGTCCCCAGGGGTCGATTACGGCAACGTCCAGAAGTGCGTCGAAGAAGTCTCCGGTGGTGACAACGCCGGTATCTATCAGCTGATCAACCTGTTCTCCGGTGGTGCGCTGCTGCAGTTGTCGGTCTTCGCGATCGGCATCATGCCGTACATCACCGCGAGCATCATCGTCCAGCTCCTGACGGTCGTCATCCCGCGCTTCGAAGAGTTGCGCAAGGAAGGCCAGTCCGGCCAGACGAAGATGACGCAGTACACCCGGTACCTGTCGATCGCACTGGCGGTCCTGCAGGCCACCGGCCTCGTCGCGCTTGCCTCTCGTGGTCAGCTGCTGCAGGGCTGCCAGGAGGACATCCTGGCCGACGACAGCATCTTCGCCCTGATCGTCATCGTGCTCGTCATGACCGCCGGCGCCGCGCTGGTCATGTGGTTCGGCGAGCTGATCACCGAGCGCGGCGTCGGCAACGGCATGTCGCTGCTGATCTTCGCCGGTATCGCCTCGCGCATTCCGTCCCAGGGCAAAGCAATTCTGGACAGCCGCGGCAATCTGGTCTTCGCGCTCGTGTGTCTGGGGGCCCTGGCAATCATCACCGCGGTCGTCTTCGTCGAACAGGGTCAGCGTCGCATCCCGGTGCAATACGCGAAGCGAATGGTCGGACGCAAGATGTACGGCGGCTCCTCGACCTACCTGCCATTGAAGGTGAACCAAGCCGGCGTGATCCCTGTGATCTTCGCCTCGTCGCTGCTGTACCTGCCGAACCTCATCGCTCAGCTGACCGGTTCGAACACCGAACCGGACCCGAGCTGGTGGCAGAAGTTCATTCAGCAGTACCTGGTCAACCCGGGTAACCCGGTCTACATTTCCATCTACTTCTTGATGATCGTGTTCTTCACGTACTTCTACGTGGCGATCACATTCAACCCCGATGAGCGCGCCGAAGAGATGAAGAAGTACGGCGGCTTCATCCCCGGTATCCGGCCGGGACGTCCCACCGCCGACTATCTGAACTACGTGCTGAGTCGCATCACGCTGCCCGGTTCGCTGTACTTGGGCCTTGTGGCGGTTGTGCCGAACCTGTTCCTCGATCTTGGCGGCTCGGGCAACGGGGGCAGCCTGCCGTTCGGCGGTACAGCGGTGCTGATCATGGTCAGCGTCGGCCTCGACACGGTCAAGCAGATCGAAAGCCAGCTTATGCAACGCAACTATGAAGGGTTCCTCAAGTGAGAATCGTTCTGCTCGGTCCGCCGGGCGCCGGGAAAGGTACGCAGGCCGTCCTGCTGTCCGAGAAGCTCGGTGTTCCGCACATCTCGACCGGTGACCTCTTCCGCGCCAACATCGGCCAGGAGACCGCCCTCGGGGTGGAGGCGAAGAAGTACCTCGACGCCGGTGACCTGGTGCCCAGCGAGATCACCAATCGGATGGTCGAGGCCAGGGTCGCCGAGCCGGACGCGACGAACGGGTTCGTACTCGACGGCTTCCCGCGCACGGTCGATCAGGCCGATGCACTCGAGGACATCCTCGCCGCACTGAACACCAAGCTCGACGCGGTGCTGTGCTTCGTCGTCGCCGAGGACGTGGTGGTCGAGCGGATGCTTGCCCGCGGCCGCGCCGACGACAACGAGGACGTGATCCGCAACCGCCTCAAGGTCTATCGCGAGGAGACCGCGCCGCTGCTCGACCACTACGACGGCCTGGTCGTCACCGTGGAAGGCGTCGGCGAGGTCGACGAGGTCAACACTCGGGCCCTGCGCGCGCTGGGGCACTGAGGTCGTGTCGATGTCGCTGCGGCGCAAGCGCAAGGTGGTGCCGTTCCGGTCCGCGGGTGAACTGGACGCCATGGCGGCGGCCGGCGCCGTCGTCGGCCGCGCTCTGGTCGCCGTACGCGAGGCGGCCAAGCCCGGTGTTTCCACCCTGGACCTGGACCGGATCGCCGAACAGGTGATCCGCGATGCCGGCGCGGTGCCGTCGTTCCTGGGTTACCACGGCTTCACCGGTTCGATCTGCTCGTCGGTGAACGAACGGGTGGTGCACGGCATCCCGTCGGCGGCGGACGTCCTCGCCGCGGGCGATCTCGTTTCCATCGACTGCGGCGCGATCCTCGACGGCTGGCACGGCGACTCGGCCTGGACCTTCGGGGTCGGCGAGATCATCGAGGCCGACCGGTTGTTGTCCGAGGCCACCCGGTTGTCCATGGAGGCGGGCATCGCGGCGATGCTGCCCGGCAACCGGCTCACCGACGTCTCGCACGCGATCGAGCAGGGCACGCGCGCGGCCGAGCGCGACCACGGCCGCAGCTACGGCATCGTCGACGGCTACGGCGGGCACGGTATCGGCAGGCAGATGCACCTCGAACCGTTCCTCGCCAACGAAGGCGCACCGGGGAAGGGCCCCGAACTCGTGGTCGGCTCCACGCTCGCGATCGAGCCCATGCTCACCCTCGGCACCACGCAGACCAAGGTGCTCGACGACGACTGGACCGTGGTGACCACCGACGGCAGCCGCGCCGCGCACTGGGAGCACACCGTCGCCGTCACCGAGGACGGTCCGCGAATCCTGACGCTGCGGCCCGAGTAACCGGCGCCGACCGCTGATCAGCGTCGCAACGTATCGAAAAACGTCGTGACGTCGTCGACGTAGAGGGCGGGCTGCTCGAACGCCGCGAAGTGGCCGCCCCGCGGCATCGTCGTCCAGCGGGTGATATTGAAACCGGCCTCGCACCAACTGCGCGGCATTTGCAGGATTTCCTTCGGGAACGCCGCGACACCGGTGGGTAGCTCGACGCGGTCGGCGCCGCCGAACGATGTGAAGCTCTCCCAGTACAACCGTGCCGACGATGCCCCCGACCCAGTGAGCCAATACAGCATCACGTTGTCGAGCATCTCGTCGCGGGTCAGCGCGTTCTCGGGGTGTCCGTCGCAGTCCGTCCACGACCAGAACTTCTCGACGATCCAGGCCAGTTGCGCGACCGGGGAGTCGACCAATCCATAGCCGAGGGTCTGCTGACGCGTCGACTGCTGCTTGGCGTAGGCGTTGTCCCACCTGCGGTAATACTTCATCCGCTGCAGCGCCCGCAGCTCCTCGTCCGTCGGATTGTCCAGCGGTCCCGGGGGAGTGCCGAGCGGCATGTTCAGGTGAATCCCGGCGCAGCGGCCGCCGTTTCGGCCAATCTGCGTGGTGACCGAGGCGCCCCAGTCGCCGCCCTGCGCGCCGAATCGCTCGTAGCCCAGCCTTCCCATCAACGTCGCCCACGCGACGGCGATCCGCTCCACGCCCCAGCCCGTGCGCGTCGGTTTACCGGAGAAGCCGTATCCCGGAAGCGATGGGCACACCACGTCGAATCCGCGCTCGGTCAACGGCGCGATCACCTTGTGGAATTCGACGGTCGAGCCCGGCCAGCCGTGGGTGATCAGGAGTGGGAACGCATCGGGCCGCGAGGACCGTTGGTGGATGAAGTGAATGTCGAGTCCGTCGATTTCGGTGGTGAACTGGTCGAAGCGGTTCAGCGCCCGCTCGCGGGCTCGCCATTCGTAGGTGTTGGCCCAGTAATCGGCCAGCTCTCGGGTGTAGGCCAGCGGAATGCCTTGGCTCCAATCGTCGACGCATTCGGCCTCCGGCCAACGCGTCCGATTCAGTCGCGTCCGCAAATCGGCGAGTTCGTCCTCGGTTGCGGCGATGCGGAAGGGATTGATTCCAGGCATGCGGTTCACGATTCCAGCAGGACGGTCACCGGGCCGTCATTGACCAGACTCACCTGCATGTGCGCGCCGAACTTCCCGGTGGCGACCGTGGCGCCGAGGGCACGCAGGCTGTCGGCGAAGTGATCGACCAGCGGCTCGGCGACCGGCCCAGGTGCGGCTTTCGACCAGGACGGTCGCCTGCCCTTCGCGGTATCGGCGTAGAGCGTGAACTGACTGACCACCAGGATCGGTGCGTCCACATCGGCGGCCGCGCGCTCGCCGTCCAGGATTCGCAGCCCCCACAGCTTTCGTGCGAGTGCAGCCGCGATCTGCGGCGTGTCGGTGTGGGTGGCGCCGACGAGCGCGAGCAGGCCCTGGCCGGTAGCGGGCGCTATCTCGCCCACGACCGCATCATCGACGGTGACGGCGGCCGATCGGACGCGCTGGACGAGGACGCGCATGTCGACCGATGCTGCCACCCGTGCCGACGGGGCAGGTATGCCGGCTGGGATTCCACGCCGGTCGGCGTCATTTGGCCTGGTGGGAAACTCCCGGTAGACTCGGGCAACGGTGCGCTCTGCGCGCCGGTTGTCTGCGTGCCCGGACCTGGGAAACCGAACGAGCGCGGTGAAAACCGGCCCGGTCTGCACCACGGTAACCGACGGTGTGAACAAGTAACCAGGCCGAATGGCCGGGATCGCGGAGGATATGGCGAAGAAGGACGGGGCCATCGAGGTCGAAGGGCGGGTTGTCGAACCGCTGCCCAATGCGATGTTTCGCATCGAGCTGGAGAACGGTCACAAGGTTCTCGCGCACATCAGCGGAAAGATGCGTCAGCACTACATTCGCATCCTTCCCGAAGACCGTGTGGTCGTCGAGCTTTCGCCCTACGACCTGTCGCGCGGACGCATCGTCTACCGCTACAAGTAGACCCTTGGGGGGCTCCGCCCCCCAAGTACCCCCCGCGGGGCCTCCGCCCCGCAAAGGAAATGGTCCGCGCTGACGCGCGGGCTGCATTGATGCCCTCGAGCGAAGCCCGAGGGGGATTGGACGGACGTGAAGGTTCAGCCGAGCGTCAAGCCGATCTGCGAGAAGTGCAAGGTGATCCGGCGTAATGGCCGAGTCATGGTGATCTGCGACAACCTGCGTCACAAGCAGCGCCAGGGCTGACGCCCGGCGGCGCAGAGCGCCACGCACCGATCGACGATCGGATTGGCAACAAAAAGAAGACCTCCCAACACCAGCCCGCGCATTCGAGCACGAGCCCACCCCCGGCACGGAGGCCGGGGCCCCCGACAGAGGTGGGGACGGACTGGGAGCAGACCTCCGCGAAGACAAGGAATCGCCACATGGCACGTCTCATGGGTGTCGACCTCCCGCGCGAGAAGCGCATGGAGATCGCACTGACCTACATCTACGGCATCGGCCGTACCCGCTCGCACGAGATTCTCGACGCGACGGGTGTCAGCCCGGATCTCCGCAGCAAGGATCTGTCCGACGACGACCTGACCAAGCTGCGTGACTACATCGAGGGCTCCGAGCTCAAGGTGGAAGGCGACCTGCGCCGCGAGGTACAGGCCGACATCCGTCGCAAGATCGAGATCGGCTGCTACCAGGGCCTGCGCCACCGTCGTGGTCTGCCTGTCCGCGGGCAGCGCACCAAGACCAACGCGCGCACCCGTAAGGGTCCGAAGCGCACCGTCGCAGGGAAGAAGAAGTAATGCCTCCGAAGACACGGGCCTCAGGTCCCAAGAAGACCCAGAAGTCGCGTCGCAGGGAAAAGAAGAACATCCCGCACGGCAACGCGCACATCAAGAGCACGTTCAACAACACGATCGTGTCGATCACCGACCCGAACGGCAACGTCATCTCGTGGGCGTCGTCCGGTCACGTCGGTTTCAAGGGTTCGCGCAAGTCGACTCCGTTCGCCGCGCAGCTCGCCGCCGAGAACGCTGCCCGCAAGGCGCAGGAGCACGGCGTCAAGAAGGTCGACGTTTTCGTGAAGGGTCCCGGCTCCGGCCGCGAGACCGCGATCCGTTCGCTGCAGGCCGCCGGGCTCGAGGTCGGCACCATTTCCGATGTCACCCCCCAGCCGCACAACGGCTGCCGTCCGCCCAAGCGTCGTCGCGTCTAGCGGGAAGGAAGAGAAAAATGGCTCGTTATACCGGACCCATCACCCGCAAGTCGCGTCGTCTGCGCGTCGACCTCGTCGGCGGAGACCAAGCGTTCGAGCGTCGTCCCTACCCGCCCGGCCAGCATGGCCGGGCGCGGATCAAGGAGAGCGAGTACCTGCTCCAGCTGCAGGAGAAGCAGAAGGCCCGCTTCACCTACGGCGTCATGGAGAAGCAGTTCAGCCTGTACTACAAGGAGGCGAACCGCCTCAAGGGTAAGACCGGCGAGAACCTGCTCCGCCTGCTCGAGACCCGTCTCGACAACGTCGTCTACCGGGCCGGACTGGCCCGTACCCGGCGGCAGGCTCGCCAGCTGGTCAGCCATGGCCACTTCCTGGTGAACAACAGGAAGGTCGACGTCCCCAGCTACCGCGTCTCCCAGTACGACATCATCGATGTCAAGGAGAAGTCGCTGCCGACGCTGCCGTTCCAGGTTGCCCGCGAGACCGTCGGCGATCGTCCCGTTCCGGGTTGGCTGCAGGTCATCCCCGGCCGGCTGCGCATTCTGGTCCACCAGGAGCCGGAGCGCGCGCAGATCGATGTGCCGCTGTCCGAACAGCTCATCGTCGAGTACTACTCGAAGTAAAAGCGTTGTCGCTGCCTGCCTTCGGGCAGGCAGCGTCCGCATCCCCACACGTGGGCGTCAAATAGTGGGCGTCCGTAGGAGGAAGAAACAACCATGCTGATTTCGCAGCGACCCACCCTGACCGAAGAAGTCCTCGCCGACGACCGCTCGAAGTTCGTGATCGAGCCGCTCGAGCCCGGCTTCGGCTACACGCTGGGCAACTCGCTCCGGCGCACCCTGCTCTCGTCGATTCCCGGCGCGGCTGTCACCAGCATCCGCATCGACGGCGTGCTGCACGAGTTCACCACCGTGCCCGGGGTCAAGGAAGACGTCACCGACATCATCCTGAACCTCAAGGGCCTCGTCGTGTCCTCGGAAGAGGATGAGCCGGTCACGATGTACGTGCGTAAGCAGGGCCCCGGCGCCGTCACCGCGGCTGACATCGTGCCGCCGGCCGGTGTCACGGTGCACAACCCGGACTTGCACATCGCGACCCTGAACGACAAGGGCAAGCTCGAGATCGAGCTTGTCGTCGAGCGCGGCCGCGGCTACGTGCCGGCGGTGCAGAACAAGGCGAGCGGCGCCGAGATCGGCCGGATCCCGGTCGACTCGATCTACTCGCCGGTGCTCAAGGTGACCTACAAGGTCGAGGCCACCCGTGTCGAGCAGCGCACCGACTTCGACAAGCTGATCCTCGACGTCGAGACCAAGAACTCCATCACCGCTCGGGACGCGCTGGCTTCGGCCGGTAAGACCCTGGTGGAGCTGTTCGGTCTCGCGCGCGAGCTCAATGTCGAGGCCGAAGGAATCGAGATCGGTCCGTCGCCTGCCGAGGCAGACCACATCGCATCGTTCGGCTTGCCGATCGAGGATCTCGACCTCACCGTTCGTTCCTACAACTGCCTCAAGCGGGAGGGCGTGCACACCGTCGGTGAGCTCGTCGCACGCACCGAGTCCGATCTGTTGGACATCCGCAACTTCGGGCAGAAGTCGATCGACGAGGTCAAGGTCAAGCTGCACTCGCTGGGCCTCGCGCTCAAGGACAGCCCCGCAACATTCGACCCGTCGAGCGTTGCCGGCTACGACGCCGCCACCGGCACCTGGAGCGACACCGATGGTGGTGCGTTCACCGAGGCCGAAGGTACCGACCAGGATTACGCCGAGACCGAACAGCTCTGAGCTCCCGCGAGCTGTTCGATCCCTAATAGGAGAAACAAACAATGCCCAAGCCCACCAAGGGTGCCCGTCTCGGCGGGTCGGCCAGCCACCAGAAGGCGATCCTGGCGAACCTTGCCACCGCCCTCTTCGAGCACGGCCGGATCACCACCACCGAGACCAAGGCCAAGCGTCTTCGCCCCTACGCGGAGAAGCTCGTCACCCACGCCAAGGTCGGCACCCTCGCGCATCGTCGTGAGGTGCTGAAGGTCATCCGCAACAAGGATGTCGTGCACACCCTGTTCGCGGAGATCGGCCCGTCGTTCGCCGATCGCGATGGCGGCTACACCCGCATCATCAAGACGGTGCCTCGCAAGGGTGACAACGCGCCGATGGCGATCATCGAGCTCGTTCGCGAGAAGACCGCCAGCTCGGAGGCGTCCCGCGCCACCCGTGCCGCGGCGTCGAAGAAGGCTCGGGCCGAGGCTGCAGTGACGGCCGAGCCGGAGAACGTCGTCGCCGAGGTCGAGGCCGAGGCCACCGAGGCCGAGGTTGCCAACGCCGACGCGGTCGCCGAGGCCGTGACCGACGAGTCGAGTGCGGTCGCCGCGTCCGAAGAGGTCGCCGACAGTGCCGATGATGTCGAGGTCGACGTCGACGCCAAGGACAACAAAGAGTCCTGACGTGTCACACGCTGATGGGCCCGCCGTACCCTCCGGGGACGGCGGGCCCGTTCGTTTCACCAGGCTGCGGCTCGATATCGCCTACGACGGCACCGACTTTCGCGGCTGGGCGCGTCAGCCGGGCCTGCGCACGGTCTGCGGCGTGCTCGAGGACGCGCTCGGCACGGTGCTGCGCGAGCCGGTACAGCTGACCGTGGCCGGACGGACCGACGCCGGGGTCCACGCGGAAGGTCAAGTGGCCCATCTCGATCTGGCCGATGCACCGGCCGACCTGCCGAAACTGGTGCGACGAATGGCGCGCTTTCTGCCTTCGGACATCCGCATTACGCGGATCACGCAGGCGCCGCCGGAATTCGACGCGAGATTCTCCGCGCTGCGTCGCCATTACGTCTACCGCTTGGGCACAGCCGAATCGGGCGTGCCGCCGCTCGCTGCGCGCAGTGTGGTCGCGTGGAACCGCCCGGTCGATCTCGACGCCACCAGGGCCGCGTCGCGATCGCTGCTCGGGCTGCACGACTTCGCTGCGTTCTGCCGCCGACGCGAGGGCGCAACGACGGTACGCGAATTGCAACGATTCGATTGGGACCTGTCCGGGGAGCGGCTTACCGCCCGGGTCAGCGCCGACGCGTTTTGCTGGTCGATGGTGCGCAGCCTCGTCGGTGCCGTCCTTGCCGTCGGCGAGGGCCGCCGAACCGTCGACTGGGTCGGCGGTCTACTCGATGAGCGGGTGCGGTCGAGCAGTGTGCCGGTCGCGCCGGCGCACGGGCTCAGTCTGGTCGCCGTCGATTACCCGGAGTATTCGCTGCTCGCCGCGCGAAATGCCGAAACTCGTTCGTTGCGTGGGGAATCCGAAATCGAGCGGAGCTGCTGCGGCGGCGACTGATATTGCCGGATATGATCCAAGTCACTCCAAATACTGTGGAGTAACCGGCGCCCACTCTACGATCACAAATCGATACAATTGGCCCAGGTTGTGTTATTACCTCGTGATCTGCGATCCTACCGGCCAGTGTCTTGCTCGTTATTTGCTGAGTAGGACGCGGAGGAGTACGTCGATGGTTCTTCCGCGCGTGCCTGCCCGGGCGCGCGCGCAGGGTTGGGAAGTGAGTTGGAGATGACGGACGGGTCGCGGTCCGGCGTGCGCGCTTGGAACCCGGAGCAATGGCGTCTCCGTTGGAAGGTCGGCGCCGTTCTCGCAGTTCCGTTGATCGTGGCGCTGCTGCTGGGTGGATTGCGCATTTCCGACGAGATCCAAACCTCGAATCGGCTGAACGAAGCGGCCGGGAACGTCGACGTGGTCACCGCGGCCATCTCTCTCGAAGCGATCACCAACACGGTGATGGGCGGACAGGCGACCGCGACCGTCGCCGAGGGCGAGTTGGACCATCTCGCGGGAGCGATTGCGACCGCACAGGAGATCTACGACCGCGGCGATCTCGGCACCGATCTGTCGAACGCACTCAAGGACGAGATAGACACCGCGCAGACGGTGCTGTCCGAAGGCCCGACGACAACGACGGCGCTGGCCGAGCAGGCTGCCAGGGCGCACCGGATTCAGGGCGACACACTCGACATCGTCGAACTGGCGCTGCAGGCGGTCGAAGACTCGACTGTGACGGCCGCCAAGAACCAGCTGATCGCCGCGCTCGGCGCCCAGCGCCGACTTTTCGATGAGGTGGTCGGCGGGGTCGCGATTCTGCGGAATCCGACCGGTGGCGGCGACCGGAACGAAGAGCAGGCGATCACCGCCGAATCCGCCATGGTCGATTTGCTCGAGCGTTACTACCCGGAGGATGACCGCCGCATCGCGGACCTCTACAAGGGCATCGAAAACCGTCTCGGCCTGCTCGCGCAGGGCCGGGACACCGGAGTATGGCCGCTGTTCGAAACGCGCGAGTCGTTGCTCGACAGCCTCGGTACCTACACCACGCTGATCCAAAACGCCGCCAGGACGATCACCACCGGTGTCAGCGAGCTTGCCGATACCGCACGCGACCGCGCGATCCGGGATGCCGGAATCGTGTTGGGCGGTCTGCTCATCGCGATCGCGCTCGCCATCCTGATTTCGCGCTCGCTCGTCGCGCCGATCGGTCGGCTGCGCAAGGGTGCGATCGATATCGCCGAACGCGATCTGCCGGCCGAGGTCGATCGAATCAAGCAGGGCGAGCACGCCGCGGACGTGGCGCGCGCACCGATTCCGGTGCAGACGACCGAGGAGATCGGTCAGCTCGCGCGCGCGGTCGAGGAGATTCACGGCCAGGCGCTGCGCCTCGCCGGTGAACAGGCCGATCTGCGCCTGCAGGTCAATGAGATGTTCGAGACCCTCGCCCGACGAAGCAAGACCCTCGTCGACCATCAGCTCTCGCTCATCGAGAACATGGAGTACGAGGAGAAGGACCCGCGCCTGCTCGAGCGGTTGTTCCGCCTCGACCACCTCGCGACCCGTATGCGCCGCAACGGCGACAACCTGCTGATTCTCGCCGGTACCGCGGCGCGCAAGGGTCGCACCGCGCCGGTCGCCGTGGTCGACGTGCTGCGTGCGGCCGTGTCCGAGGTCGAGGACTACCGCCGGGTGAAGCTCGGCGCGACGCCCGATTTGGCGATCGCCGGCTCAGCGGCGAGCGACATCGTGCACCTGCTCTCGGAGCTGCTCGACAACGCGGTGCGCGCCTCGCCGCCGGCCAGCGACGTGACGTTCAGCTTCGCCCGCTCGCAGGACGGCGGCCTCGTGATCGAGGTCTCCGACCGCGGTGTCGGTATCCCGCCCGCCGAGATGGCGGAGATGAACGACCGGCTTGCCCGCCCGGCCGAGGTCGGTCCGGAGACCGCGCGTCGCATGGGACTGTTCGTGGTGGGCCGCCTCGCGGAGCGCCACGGCCTGAAGGTGCGTTTGCGTGCGACGTTCGAAAGCGCTGCCGATCCCGGTCTGACGGTGATGGTCTACTTCCCGAAGCGCCTCATCGACGATTCCGGTGCGGGCAGCAGGCCCGCGCTGTCGCCCATGTCTGCGGGCCGCCCGATGACTCCGGTCGCACCTCGCGATGGTGGCAGCAACGGCACGTCGGCCGCGATCGGACAGTCGCGCGCCGCGACGCCTGCCCTGCCGCTGCGGACCTCGGATACCGCGCCGGCCACGCCTGCCCCGCCGGCTCTGCCGCAGCGGCCGGTCACGACCGAGGCAGGCCTGCCCCAGCGCGCGCCGGGCTCGACGCCCGGTCTGCCGCAGCGGGCACCGGGTTCTACGGAGCTGCCACAGCGTGCGCAGCCGGTCACCGGGACCGGACTGCCCCAGCGAGAGCCGAGCTCGACGCCCGGTCTGCCGCAGCGCGCGCCGGGTTCTACGCCCGGTCTGCCGCAGCGGGCACCGGGTTCTACGGAGCTGCCACAGCGTGCGCAGCCGGTCACCGGGACCGGACTGCCCCAGCGAGAGCCGAGCTCGACGCCTGGCCTGCCGCAGCGCCAGCCGAGTGCGGCCCCCGGATTGCCACAGCGCACTCCGGGCGCCGAGTTCGGCGGCGCTCCTGCCGCCCGACCGGAGTCGTTCACCCCGTCGGCAAGGCCGACCACGGGCGCACCGTCGGCGCGGCCGACCACGGGCGCACCGGCAAGGCCGACGGCCGGGGCGCAGCCGGAACTCAATCGGCACAGCATCCGGTCGGCAAAGACCGCATCGTTCTTCCAGTCGCGGCTCGAACCGCCGGTCGACGAAAACCTCGACAATCCGCCGATCTTCGACGAGATGATGTCGGCCTGGCTGGTCGATCCCGCCACGGAGTCGGGTGCATCGCAAAGCTGGGAGTCCCCGGCCGATGCTGGCTGGAACGCAGCGCGCCGCATTTTCGAGGAGCCAGTGGACGAGCGCACCGAACAGGGCCTGCCGCGGCGGCACCCGGGCCGACGATTGGTCCCGGGTGGCGTCGAACGGTCCGCGCCGGCAACACCGAACAGCCCTGCGCGGCGCAACCCCGACGCGATCCGGAACAGCTTGAGTCGGCACCAGGCCGGCGTGCGTGACGGGCGGGCACAGCGAACGACGAGCACGACGGGAGACGAGCAGGCATGAGTACTGAGCACGTAACGGGCGATGGGCGCCGGCTGGATTGGCTGGTATCCAACTTCGCCGAGCAGGTGAACGGTGTTTCGCACACCGTGTTGGTGTCCGCGGACGGCCTGCTGATGGCCGCGAGCGCGCATCTACCGCTCGACCGCGCGGAGCAGCTGTCCGCGGTCACCTCGGGGCTGGCCAGCCTCGCCGTCGGGGTAGCGAGCCTGTTCGAGGGTGGCTCGGTGCTGCAGTCGGTAATCGAGATGGACCACGGTTACCTGTTGCTGATGGCTGTCGGCGATGGCTCCTACCTCGCCGTGCTGACGAACAACTCGTGCGATATCGGTCAGGTCGGCTACGAGATGGCCCTGCTCGTCGACCGGGTCGGTCCGTCGGTTCAGGCCACTCCGCGCGTGTCCCTGGGAATGTAAAGAAGTTCGCGATGGACCAACCTGTACGTGGCGGCGCGGCTCGTGAGCCGAGCCTTGTACGGCCGTACTCGCTGACCTCCGGTCGGACGGTTCCGGCTGTCGACATCGCGCTCGAAGCACTTATCCAACCGCTTGCCGAGGCGCTCGATCTCGACCTCGGCGAGCTCAGCAACGAAGCACGATCGATCCTCTCGCTGAGTTCGAACTCGCCCTCGGTCGCCGAGATCGCCGTGCACGTGGGCGTACCGGTCGGCGTGGCGAGAGTGCTCGTCGCAGACCTCGTCGAGGCCGGACATGTCCGAATTCAGGCGACATTGCAGGAAGACGCAAGCGACGCAGAGCGCCGCGAGCTCATCGAAAGGGTTCTGAGTGGACTCCGGGGTATCTAAGGCGGCCGGCCGACCCACGTCGGCCAAGATCGTCATCGCAGGCGGCTTCGGCGTCGGTAAGACGACGCTCGTCGGCGCGGTGTCCGAGATCGTCCCGCTGCGGACCGAGGCACTGGTCACGAACGTCAGTGAAGGCGTCGACGTCCTGTCGGCGGTTCCGAAGAAGTCCTCGACCACGGTCGCCATGGACTTCGGCCGCATCAGCCTGAGCGACGATCTGGTGCTCTACCTGTTCGGCACGCCGGGTCAGCAGCGCTTCTGGTTCATGTGGGACGACCTCATCCGCGGTGCGATCGGTGCCATTGTGCTGGTCGACACCCGGCGCCTGGACGAGAGCTTCGCCGCGGTCGACTTCTTCGAGTCGCGTGGACTGCCCTTCCTCGTTGCGGTCAACGACTTCGACGACGCGCCGAAGTACCCGCTCGAGGACATTCGTCAGGCGCTCGCGATTTCGGCGGACGTGCCGATGCTCTCGATCGATGCGCGTAGGCGCGAGTCCGCCAAGGCCGGGCTCGTGACGATCGCCGAATACGCGCTGAAGCGGCTGTCCCTCCCCGCGTCGTACTAGTCTCGCCCCGGTGCCGCTGCGCGCCGCCGGTCGCCTCGGGGAGAATCAGCCCATGGCATCGGATTCCAGCGGCAGCACACCCCGCATCGGGCTCGTCGGCGGCAGCGGGCTCTACGACTTCTTCGGCTCGGACGCCGTCGAGGTCGAGGTCGAAACGCCGTACGGCTCACCCAGTGCGCCCATCACCATCGGCACGATCGGTGCACACACCGTGGCCTTCCTGCCGCGGCACGGGAAGAAGCACGAATTCTCGCCGCATACCGTGCCCTACCAGGCGAACATGTGGGCCTTGCGCACGCTCGGCGTGCGCCGCGTCTTCGGCCCCTGCGCGGTCGGCAGCCTCAGTCCCGAACTCGGTCCCGGCGCCGTGGTGGTGCCCGACCAACTCGTGGATCGGACCTCGGGCCGGCCGCAAACCTATTTCGACGGGCACGGCATTCACGTCGGCTTCGCCGATCCCTACTGTCCGCAATTGCGCACCGCAGCAACCCAACCCGGTACCGTCGACGGTGCCACGATGGTCGTCGTGGAGGGTCCCCGGTTCTCCACCAGGGCCGAGAGCCAGTGGTTCGCAGCTCAGGGATGGCAGTTGGTCAATATGACCGGCCACCCCGAGGCGGTCCTCGCCCGCGAACTCGAGATGTGTTATGCCGCGGTCGCACTCGTGACCGATCTCGACGCCGGCATCGACGCGGGCACGGGTGTGCGCGCGGTGGACGTCTTCGCCGAATTCGAGCGCAATATCGGGCCGTTCAAAGATCTTTTGCGCAAGACAATTTCGGAAGTGCCGGACGGCGACACGTGTGCGCACTGTCGCGCGCACGACGGCGTTTCGCTGCCCTTCGAGTTGCCCTGATCTGCGATGCGGGTACTGGTCACGGGCGCCGCCGGATTTATCGGCAGCCACATCTGCACCGCGTTGGTCGAGGCCGGCCACGAGGTCGTCGGTACCGACGCGATGCTCGACTCGGCGCACGGGCCGGTCGATCCGCCTGCGGATGTCGGCAGGCTCGACGTCCGCGACGCGGCGGGCCTCGACCAGGCGCTGAACGGCATCGACGTGGTATGTCACCAGGCGGCGATAGTGGGTGCAGGCGTCAGCCAGCAGGACGCGCCCGCCTACGCCAGCCACAACGACCTCGGCACTGCGACCCTGCTCGCCGCCATGGCCCGGAAGGGTTGTGCGCGACTGGTGCTCGCGTCGTCGATGGTGGTCTACGGCGACGGGCGTTATCGCAGCGACGTGCTCGGCGAGGTCGTCGCACCAGCACGGCGTACCGCGGATCTGGACCGCGGTGAGTTCGATCCGCGCTGTCCGGCGAGCGGAACGGCGCTGCGCTGGCTGCTGGTTGACGAGGACGCGCCGTTGCGGCCGCGCAGTACCTACGCGGCGAGCAAGGTCGCGCAGGAGCATTACGCGCTGGCCTGGGCGGCGGCGACCGGTGGCAGCGTGATGGCGTTGCGTTACCACAACGTGTATGGCGACCGGATGCCAAGGGACACGCCCTATTCCGGCGTCGCAGCGATATTCCGGTCCGCGCTCGAAGCCGGTGAGCCGCCCCAGGTATTCGAAGACGGCAGGCAGACAAGGGATTTCGTGCACGTTCATGATGTCGCACGGGCCAATGTCGCGGCCGTCGAGCGTGTCCTGCCGGGTTTCGTGGCGCTCAACGTGTGTTCCGGCCGGCCGATTACGGTCGGCGAGGTCGCCGCGACGCTCGCCGAGGCGCGGGGTGGTCCCGCGCCCGTCGTCACGGGCCGGTATCGGGCGGGCGATGTTCGCCACATCGTTGCGAACCCGCGCCGCGCCACCGAGTTACTCGGGTTCACCGCCGCGATCGCGCCGGCGGAGGGTCTGCGGCAGTTCGCCTTTGCGCCGCTGCGTGCCCACGCCGGCGGTGATCCGCCACGGGTGTGATCGTGTTGGTCACCAGTTCGTCAGCACGAGGTGGACCAGCACCAGGGTCCCCGCCGCCTGCAGCGCGAGCCATGCGCGGTGGTGGCGACGGGGGAGGAAAGCTGCGGAGACGAGCAGCCAGGTTGTGAAGGGCAGCCAGATCCGCTCGGTCTCGGCTTTGCTGAGGGCGCTGAGATCGGCCACGACGATCGCCAGCAGCGCCCCAGCGACGAGCAGGCTCGCGCCGTACCGCGCACGCAGGCGGCGAACGGACAGGCTGCGATGCAGCGACGCGGGCACCGCCAGTCCAGTCGCGCACACGGCGGCGGCGAGGTTCGCCCAGCCCCAATAGCCGAACGGACGCTCGGCGGCGATCCCCTGGTAGTACCGCTCGACGACCAGGTGATAGCCGTCGAGCCACCAGAAGCCGCTCGCCGTGAATGCCGCCGCAACCGCGACCGCGCCCGCCAGCGCCGGCAGTAGCGGTCGCGCCGAGCGGCCCGCGATCAGGACCGTCATCGCGGGAATCGCCATCAGCACCATGCCGTAATTGAGGTAGCTGCCGAAGCCGAACAAGACCCCGGCGCAGGCCCCGGCGACCAGGGCGCCGGTTCCGCGGCCGCGCGCCGACACGGCCAGCAGGGCGAGCGCCCATGCCGTCACCGCGGTGAACACCGCGTCGGCGGACACCGCGATCCACACCGCCGTCGGGGCGACCGAGAGAAATGGCGCCGCGGCCCGCGCCCGGGCCGTTCCGGACAATGCGCGCACGGCGATCAGCACCGCGACCGCGGCACTGGTGCCCGCCAGGACGGTGACGACCGCTGCCCACGTCGGGCCGCCGAGGCCGATCCGCTCGAGCGCGACGAACACCAGCAGCGCCCCGGGCGGATGCCCCGCGACGTGGGTGGCCCACGAGTCGGGCTGGAAATCCAATATGCGATCCGAAAAGGACTGCAGCAGAGCGTGAATCCCGGACACCTGCGGCACTGCTTCGAGGTACTCGCCGGGTTCGGCGAGCGGGCGGGTGACGCCACGCTGCCAGCCGTCGACCATCGCCAGTGCGAACGCCCAGGCGAGCGCCGTCGCCCACGTCGTCACCAGCATTGCCGGCCACGTCAGCCGACGCGCGAGCCCGGGCCCGTACCAGGCCGCCATACCCGCGATCGCGATCGCGGGTACCGTCCCCCAGCCGGCGTGCGCCAGCCGCTCGCCGAAGATCGGGGCGGCGCCCGCATAGAGCGTGTCGCGCCAGGTCTGGTCGGCGACGATCGGCACGACCACTGCGACGGTGACGAGCACGGCGCCGAGGCCCGCCCCCAGCAAGTCCCATCGCACCCGCTGGGACGCGGCGACGGGCCGCATTAACCGCACGGTCTTCACGGACCCCACGATAGGTCGCCGGCTCGGCGGGCCTCCCCGGTCGGGGCGGCTGCCGCCCGTCACGTCATTGTTTCGTCATCCCTCGGAACGCGTCGCGGGCGGTTCGCCGGCGATAGCGTTGCTCCTGTGCCTTCCGATGGGTTACCGGAGCAGGCGGTGACGGTGGTGATTCCGTGCCTCGACGAGGCCGCGGCACTGCCGGGTGTGCTCGCCGCGGTGCCGCCCGGATACCGCGCGCTCGTGGTCGACAACGGGTCGCGCGACGGTACGGCCGCTGTCGCGGAAGCGAACGGCGCGACCGTCGTGCACGAACCGCGGCGCGGGTACGGCGCTGCCGTGCAGGCCGGCGTGTACGCGGCACCCGATGGAGTAGTCGGCGTGCTGGACGGTGACGGGTCGATGGATCCCGCCGAGCTGCCCCGACTCGTCTCGGCGCTCGGCGGTGCGGACCTCGTGGTCGGGCGGCGAATTGGCCGTGGCGCAGGTGCCTGGCCGATGCATGCGCGTGTGGGTAATCGGCTGCTGGCGTTGCGGTTACGCCGTCGGTACGGGCTTGCGGTGCACGACGTCGGGGCGATGCGGGTGGCCCGGCGCGCGGCCCTGCTCGAACTCGGTCCGCTGCATCCGAGGTTCGGTTATCCGCTGGATCTACTGGTGCGCGCGGCCGGCGCGGGGTGGACGGTGATCGAGCGAGACATCAGCTACCGTCCGCGCAGTCACGGCAAGTCCAAGGTGTCCGGATCCTGGCTCGGCACCGCGCGCGCCGTGCGCGACTTCTGGGCGGTCCGGTGAGTCCCGGGCAGACGGTCGACCAAGTGCACGCGACATTGCTCGTCGTCGCGAAGGCGCCGGTCCCGGGCTTCGCGAAGACCCGCCTCGTCCCGCCACTGTCGCCCGCGGAAGCGGCGGACCTCGCCGCCGCCGCGCTGCTCGACACCCTCGCCGCCGCGGCGCAGACCCCGGTCCGGCACCGTGTCGTCGCGCTGACCGGAGACCTCGCAGCGGCGCAGTGTCGCGACGCGATCGGCCGTGCACTCGGGTCGTTCGACGTTGTCGCGCAGCGCGGAGTGACATTCGCCGAGCGGCTCGCTGCCGCGCACGCCGATGCCGCCGCGATGTACGGACTTCCGGTGCTGCAGATCGGCATGGATACCCCGCAGCTCACCCCGGGCCTGCTGGGGAACTGCGCCGCCGCGTTGACCGGCCCGGAGGTGGATGCCGTGCTCGGTCCTGCCGCCGACGGTGGCTGGTGGGCCCTGGGGCTACGGGCAGGGGTATCGGCCGATTGGCTCCGGGAGGTGCCGATGTCGACCGATCGGACCGGCGCGGCAACGCTGGCGAGGCTGCGCCGGTTCGGTCTGCGCACCAGGCTGCTGCCCGAACTCGTCGACGTCGACTATCCCGACGATGCGATCCGGGTTGCGGCACTGGGCGGCGCAGGCAGGTTTGTGCCCGCGGTCGGCCTGCTCGCGCATCGACTCTCGGCAGGGCCATCGGGAGCCGAGCGATGAAACCGCAGGCCATCTCGATCGGGTGCGCGCGGTGAGTACGGCGCGAGGTCCCGAGGTCGCAAGCAGGGTCGGTCTCGTACTCGGGGTCGCGGTGGCGATCTGCTTCGTCACCGGACTGCTCAGCCACTGGATCCAGCATCCACCGGAGTGGTTCGTCTGGCCTGCTCATCCAGTGTGGTTGTACCGCGTCACTCAGGGATTGCACGTCATCACCGGTGTTGCGGCGATCCCGCTGCTGCTGGTGAAGTTGTGGGCGGTATATCCGCGGTTGTTCGCGCGGCCGCTGATCGGTTCGCCGGTCCGGGTACTGGAACGTGGCTCGATCGCGGTTCTGGTGGGGGCCGTGATCTTTCAACTGGTCACCGGAACGGTCAACATCGCGCAGTTCTATCCGTGGAAATTCTTCTTCACCACCACGCACTACGCGATGGCGTGGGTGGCGCTCGGTGCGCTCGCCGTACACATCGCGGTGAAACTGCCGGTGATTCGCGATGCGTTGTCCCGACCGCTCGAGCAGGAGACGCCCGACACCGGCGGCCCACGTGTGTCCCGGCGCGCAATACTGATCGCGGCGGGTCTGGCGAGCGCGGTCGCGGCGCTGAGTGTCGCCGGTCAGACGGTGCCCTACCTGCGCCGGATCGCAGTGCTCGCCCCACGCAGCGGCGAAGGCCCGCAAGGTGTCCCGATCAACCGGACCGCCGACGCGGCCGACGTGCATTCGGCCGCAACGGATCCCGGATACACGCTCACAGTGTCGGGAGCGGGGACGAGGCGGTTCACCCGTGGCCAGCTGCTGGCCCTGCCGCAGGTGACGGTGGAGCTGCCGATCGCCTGCGTCGAGGGCTGGAGCGCGTCCGGAAGGTGGACCGGGGTGCGGCTGCGCGACCTGCTCGCGGCGGCCGGGGCCGAGGCCGACGCCGACGTCCGGTTCACCTCGTTGGAAACCTCGGGCATCTATGGTGTTTCGGTGTTGCCGGCGCGACACGTGGCAGACGGCTCCACCGTGGTCGCGCTCGGCCTGAACGGCGCGGCGCTCGATCTCGACCACGGCTACCCGTGTCGGCTGGTCGCGCCGAACCGCCCCGGTGTGCTGCAGACCAAGTGGCTTGCCCGGATCGAGGTGCTCGGCACATGATCCTGCGTCTCGTCCGCATCGTCCTGATCGCCCTGGGCGCCCTGTCGGTCTGGTACGGCGCAACGCTGTTGTGGGACAGCGGGACCGAGGCGTTCCGCTCGATCGTTTTCTGGTTCGCGGCCGGAATACTGCTGCACGACGGCGTCTTTGCGCCGGTCTGCGCCGCCCTCGGACTCGGTGCGCGCCGTGTCCTGCCGTCGCGTTGGTGGGCACCGGTCGCCTGCGGTGCGGTATGCACGGTCGCGCTTTGCCTGGTTTCGCTGCCGGTGCTCACCCGCGGAGGTGCGATGCCGGGCAATCCCAGCGTGCTCGATCGTAACTACCCGGCGGGCCTAGTCGTCGCCGTCGCAGTCGTGTGGCTGCTGGTCGCGGTCGCGCTGCTGGCCGGCAGGCGCATGTTGTTGCCTACTGGGCAAGCCGGCGAGCGATAACCAAGCTCAATTCGCGAGCTGGCGAGCGATCACCAAGCGCTGAATCTGGTTGGTGCCCTCGAAGATCTGGGTGATCTTGGCCTCGCGCATGTACCGCTCGACCGGGAAATCCTGCGTGTAGCCGTAGCCGCCGAACACCTGGACGGCATCGGTGGTCACCTTCATCGCGGCGTCGGTGGCGATGAGCTTGGCGACGCTGGCATTGCGCGAGTAGGGGAGTCCGGCGTCGCGGCGGCGCGCCGCGTCGAGGTAGGTCGCGCGGGCCGAGTCGACGGCCGCGGCCATGTCCGCGAGCAGGAAGCCGAGGCCCTGATGATCGATGATCGGCCGTCCGAAGGTATGGCGTTGTTTCGCGTAGGCCACCGCATCGTCGAGCGCGCGCTGCGCGATGCCGACGGCCACGGCGGCGATGCCGAGCCGGCCGGAGTCGAGTGCGCTGAACGCGATCGGCAATCCTTGGCCCTCGTCGCCGAGCCGCCTTTCGGCGGGCACGAACGCCTCGTCGTAGGCAGCGGAGGTGGTCGGCACCGCGCGCAGGCCCATCTTCTCCTCCGGCTTGCCGAAGCTCAGGCCCTCGGTTTCCCGGGGCACGAGAAAGCAGGAGATCCCGCGGGAACCTTCGCCGGTGCGGGCGAACAGGGTGTAGAAGTCGGCGCGACCGCCATTGGTGATCCAGGCCTTGGCGCCATTGATTCGGTATCCGCCGTCCGCGGCAGTTGCCTTGCAGGTCAGCGCCGCGGCATCGGAGCCGGCCTGCGGCTCGGAGAGGCTGTAGGCGCCGATCAGTTCGCCGCCGAGCATCTCCGGCAGCCATTTCGCCTTCTGTTCGTCGGTACCGAACGCATAGAGGGCGTTGCAGGACAGGCTGTGCACGCTCGTTGCCACCGCAACCGCTGCCCAGCGGGCGGCGATCTCCTCGAGCACCTGCAGGTACACCTCGTAGGGCTGCCCGCCGCCGCCGAATTCCTCCGGGTACGGCAGGCTCAGCAGCCCGGCGTGCCCGAGCGCGGTGAATGCTTCCGCGGGAAATGTTTCGTTCTTCTCGTACGCAACGACATTCGGCTCGAGCACCTTGTCGGCGATGGCACGGGTGAGTTCGATCAGGTCGCGTGCTTCCTCGGTGGGGAGCATCCGGTCGACGGGCATGATTCTCCTGACTGATAACACCTGTTACCGCATCGTATCGCTCTGCCCGACGCAGGCAGTGAGCCGCTGCACTTCCCGGTCCGGGCGGTGACATAGGCCCGGCCCGGGCGGTGACATAGGCCCGGCCCGGGCGGTGACATAGGCCCGGCCCGGGCGGTGACATAGACCTCACTACGGTTGTATGGTCGCCGCCATGCAGTACCGACCGACGGCGGCAGAGTTGCTGACCGCGCTGGCAGACCTGCTCGACGATGTGCTGCTGCCGGCGTTGCCGCCGGCGTTGCAGCACCAGGCGCGCGTGGGCGCGAATATCGCCCGCATCCTGGAACGCGAGCAGCAGCTGGGCCCGGGCGCCGCCGAGCGCGAGCGTGCGGCGCTCGCCGTGGCGGCCGGTGTCGAAGACCCCGCCCAGCTTGCGGCCCTCCTGCGCTCCGGCGGGACCGAGGACCTCGAAGCCGCCGCGTGGTCCGCCCTGGTTGCGGTGTCGCGCGACGACTTGGCAATCGCGAAACCCGGCTACGACGGGTGGGAGGGGCGATGAGCGCGCCCGCCGACCTCGCGGCCGGACTCGCCCGGTTCCTCAGCGACACCGAGGGCCGCGCGATCACGGTCGACAACGTGGTGCCGGTGTCCGCGGGGGCGCGGCGCAGCAACGTGCTGCTCGATGCGCACGACGGCGACCGGACACTCGCGCTGGTTGCGACGATCACGCCCGCTGCGATCGAGCAGGCGCCGACTCAGGTCGAGGCCCGGGTGCGCGAACTCGCCCGCGCTGCCGGGGTGCGCGTACCGAAGGTGCACGCGGTGTGCACCGACGCCGCATATGTCGGTGGTTCGTTCCTGCTTTCCGAGCGGGTGGACGGGGAGACGGTGCCGCGCCGGGTGCTGCGCACGGTCGCGGCCGAGGGAATCGGCGAGCGCGTCGCCGAACAACTCGGCGAGTCGATGGCCCGGCTGCACTCCGTCGACCCCGCGGCCGCCCCGGCCGAACTGCCGGGTGATCCACGGGCCAATCCGGCCGAGACCGAACTGGCCGCCGTTTCCGAACAGGTCGACCGATTGCTCGCCGACCGCCCGGTGTTTTCCTTGGCACTGCGCTGGCTGGAACGCAACCTGCCGACCGTTCCGCACCGGCGGGCCGTGCTGCACACCGACATGCGCAACGGGAATCTCATCGTCGGACCGGACGGGCTGCGCGCCGTCCTCGACTGGGAGGGTGCGCAGCGCTTCGGTGACCCGATGCGCGACGTCGCCTGGCCCGCGCTGCGCATGTGGCGTTTCCGTGAAGATGCCTGCGAAATAGGAGGATTCGCCGGACGCGACGCGTTGGTGCGCGGCTACGAGGGCGCCGGTGGCACCTTCGACGAACAACGTTACGAGTGGTGGAAGGTGCTCTGCACGGTGTGGTGGGGCGCCGGACTGGCCACCCAGGCCGCTGCACACCTGGACGGCACCGCTTCGAACATCGTCATGGCCGCCAGTGGCCGGCGGGTACCCGAGATCGAATGGGACCTATTGATGTTGTTGCGGCCCAACTGATTCTGATCGAAACACGGCACGAAGGAGTGCAGATGGATTTCGAACTGCCCACCAAACTGGTCGAATACCTCGCCGAACTGGACGAGTTCATCGAGCGCGAGATCAAACCGCTCGAGCAGGCCGACGACAACATCCGGTTCTTCGACCATCGCCGCGAGGACGCGCGAACCGACTGGGACAACGACGGTATTCCGACCAGGGAGTGGGAGGACCTGCTCGGGCAGGCGCGTCGCCTCGCCGATGCGGCCGGCCATTTCCGATACCCATTCCCGCCCGAGTTCGGCGGCCGCGGCGGCACCAATCTGGACATGGCGGTCATTCGGGAACATCTCGCGCGCAAGGGCCTCGGTCTGCATTGCGACCTGCAGAACGAGCATGCGGTGGTCGGCAACAACGTCGCGTTGCTGCTGATGCTCGAGTACGGCACCGCGGCGCAGAAGGCCGAGTGGGTGGACGATATCGCGGCGGGCGACCGGTTCTTCTCGTTTGGCATCACCGAACCCGACCACGGCTCGGACGCCACACATATGGAGACCACCGCCGTCCGCGATGGTGACGAGTGGGTAATCACCGGCGAGAAGACTTGGAACACCGGCGTACACGCCGCCGCAGCCGACCTGATTTTTGCGCGCACCTCCGGCAAACAGGGAGATGCCAAGGGCATCACTGCTTTTCTCGTGCCGATGGATACCCGCGGACTGAAGATCGAGGAATACCTGTGGACCTTCAACATGCCCACCGACCACGCCCGCGTCTCGCTGAATCAGGTACGGGTGCCGGATTCGGCGATCTTCGGCGGGGAGGGACGTGGTCTCGGCGTGGTCCAGCACTTCTTCAACGAGAACCGGATTCGGCAGGCCGCTTCGAGTCTCGGTGCCGCCGAATATTGCATCGACCAGTCGATCGAGTATGCCAAGACGCGCAAGCCGTTCGGTAAGCCGCTGGCCGCCAACCAGGCCATCCAGTTTCAGCTCGTCGAGCTCAAGACCCAGTGCGAGATGCTGCGCACGATGGTGCAGAAGACGGCGTGGCTGATGGATCGCGACGGCGCGTTTTCGCAGTCGGAGCAGGTGTCGATGTGCAACTACTGGTCCAACCGGCTCTGCTGCGAGGCCGCCGACCGGGCGATGCAGATCCACGGCGGGCTCGGTTACTCGCGATACAAGCCGTTCGAGCACATCTATCGCCATCACCGTCGCTACCGGATCACCGAGGGCGCCGAGGAGATTCAGATGCGCCGCGTCGCCGGGTACATGTTCGGCTTCATGACGCAGCGGGCCCCGAAGGGCGTCGGCTGAACACCGCACCGAAGGCGCACCGACAGTGTTCCTACTGAGTGCGTTGATAGCTGCGGAACGCCGAGATCGCCCAGCCGAATGCGAGGGCTGCCAGCACCGTCAGCAGCCCCATGCGCCAGGCGATTTCGGTCCAATCGTGCGTTCCGGCGAGCCCGGCGCGGCCGATGTCGACCGCCCAGGACACCGGGTTGTACCGTGAAACCGCCTGCGCCCAGCCGGGCATCAGATCCGGGTTCATCATTGCGGTGGACAGGAAGGTCGCGGGTAGCACGATCATCTGCGAGATGCCGATCAGTGCGACCTGGCTGCGCGCGGTCAGGGCAACTGCGTTCGAGCACGAGCAGAAGATCGCGGCGAGTAGGGTCGCCGCGACCAATGCGAGCACGATTCCTTCGATACCGCCGGGATAGCGTGCGCCGGTGAGCCACCCGATCACAAGCACGATCAGCGACTGCGCGAGTCCGACCACGAGCAGTTGGGCGAGCTGCCCGGCGAGCAGCGCGCTTCGGCGCACCGGCGCCGTCAGCACCTGGTTCATCACGCCGCTGTCGATGTCCTCGATGTAGCCGGTGCCTGCCCAGGCCCCGGAGAACAGCACTGTCATCATCAGAATCCCCGGCACCAGGAATGTGATGTAGTTTTCGTCACCGAATCCCGGTATGGCGCCGATGGATTCGAAGACCTGGCCGAACAACACGATCCACACGACCGGCTGCAGCAGCCCGATGAAGAAGCCCCACGACTCGCGGACGCTGCCGCGCATCCAGCGCACGAACAGCAGCGTGAACGCGACCGGCCAGCTCGCGGCGCGATCCGCGTCGGTGCGCGCCGCGGCGATTGTCGCACTCATGCTGCCACCGCCTCGGTGGTCGCATCGGCACGGTAGGCCCGCCCCGCGTAACGCAAGTAGACGTCGTCGAGTGACGGCCGCGCGACCGACACCGCACCGAAGGCGATCCCGGCCTGGTCCAGAGCGGAGATGATTCGGCCGATGATCGCCGGGGGATCGTCGGCCCGAGCGAACAGGCGACCGGTCGGGCCATGGGCCTCAACTACGATATGGCGCAGCGCACCAACGGATTCCGCGACCGAGCGCACCGCGTCGACATCGGGTGCGATCAGTTCGACGGTGATGGTGTCACCGTCGAGGCCTGCCTTCAGCTCCGACGGTGTCCCTTCCACGACCGCGCTGCCGTGATCGATGATCAGCAGCCGATCCGCGAGCTGATCGGCCTCTTCGAGGTAGTGCGTGGTCAACACAACCGTCAGCGAGTGCTCGGCGGCGAGACTGCGGATCTCGGCCCACATCTGCGCGCGGGACTCGGGATCGAGGCCGGTGGTCGGCTCGTCGAGGAACAGGACCGACGGCGAGTGCACCATCGCGATCGCGACATCGAGTTTGCGCCGCATACCGCCGGAGAGGGTGATGAGTTTGCGGTCCGCGGTGGCGGTCAGATCGAACCGGTCGAGCATGGCCGCCGCGCGGTCCTGCGCGTCGGCCCGCGTGACACCGCGCAACCGGGCAGCGAGCACGAGGTTCTCCCGCGGTGTTTGGCGCTGATCGGCGCCGGTGCCCTGTGAGACGTAACCGATGCAGCGGCGCACCCGGTCGGCCTCGGTGCGCACGTCGAAGCCGGCCACCCGGGCGACGCCGGACGTCGCGCTGCTCAGGGTCGTGCAGATCTTGGTCAAGGTGGATTTGCCTGCGCCATTGGGGCCGAGCAGGCCGTACACGGTGCCCGCCGGGATGGCGAAACTCAGGTGGTTCAGGGCGGTGATTTCTGCCGCACTGCGCCCGCCCGGATAGGTCTTGGTCAGGTCGACGGCGGCAACGGCCTCGGCCATGGGGGATCGAGTCATCGGGTGTCCCTACTTGATAGTGAACTGGATAGGTGAACCCGACCGTGCGCGCTGGCGATACATTGGTTGTGCAGACGAAACGTATCGGCGCTCGCGTCGGTCGGTTCGGATCCGGTGGCGGCTCGGGTGTTGGCGCACCCGGGCCGTCGCTGTTGGTGGCTATTGGGGTGGCGTGATCGATACCCCCATTTCCTCGGCGATGGATTCGATGTCGGCATCCGCGATCCGGGTAACGCCCAGTTCGGCAAGCCGGTCGTGCAGCTGCTGCCAACCGGCGGTGCCGCCGAGGGCGCCCGTGTCGATCCGGCCGGCGAGCGACTCGGCGAATGCGAGTTCCGCCCGCACCATCGCGGCTTCGTAGTGCGTCTCGATCACGAACAATTCCGGCAGCATGCCGGCGGTAGCAGCAATATCGTTGTCCAGCAACGCTATCCGTTGGCGGAGATGGTCACACCTGGTGCGCAGGAGTTCGCCGGCCTCGTCCGGCGCAAGCACGGCGAGAAAGGACAGCGCAGCCATGAACTGCGGATACTCCTTCACCGGCGTCGCGACGAGATCCCGCATCCAGGAGAGGACTTCGGTGGTGCCGGCATCCGTGAGCGCATAGACCGTCCTAGCAGGGCGGTTGCCCTCCCGCTCGGCGCCCATGGCGCGGATGAGGTCCTGCTTGGCGAGTGCCTCGACCACCGCGTAGAGCGAACCGAAATTCAGTCGTACCGAGTCGTCCTTGTGGCGTTCACGCAGGGTCTGCGACATCTGATACGGATGCATCTCCTGCTCGTAGAGCAGCACGAGAACGGCGAGCGCCAGCGGGTTGGACCGCCGGTTTCGTGCGCGGCCGGCCAAGGCACCTCCTTATTACTCTGAATAGAGTATCCGATTCAGAGTAATCGGGCAACGGCGCGCCGGTACGTTTGGGGTTGTGAGTGGATCCGGGTTGCTGCGCCTCGAGGTGATCGTCGGGAGCGTCCGTGCGGGAAGGTTCGCGCCGGTCGTCGCCGACTGGTTCATTCGTCGCGCCGAAAACGACGGCCGGTTCGACGTCGGCATCCTCGACCTGCTCGATGCCCAACTACCCGACGACCTTTCCGAGACGGACGAGACGAGCGCATTCCGCGAACGGCTCGCCGCCGCCGACGCGTTTGCCGTCGTCACGTCCGAGTACAACCACGGCTATCCGGGTGCGCTGAAGACGGCGATCGACAGTGCGAAGTACGAATGGCGGGCCAAGCCAATCGGGTTCGTCTCCTATGGCGGGCTGTCCGGTGGGCTACGCGCCACCGAACAATTGCGCCAGGTGGTTGCCGAGGTGCACATGGTGTCGGTGCGCGAGCAGGTCAGCTTTCATCGCGCGCGCAAACGATTCGACGAGAACGGTGAGACAACCGACGGCGCGGCGATCGACGCGTCCACGCGCATGCTCGGGCAGCTGGCGTGGTGGGGCGGCCTGCTGCGGGCGGCTCGGGCGAGCAATCCCTATCCGGGTTAGTGGCCGCCGCTCAGCTCGCATACGTCGGTTCGGGGCGACGGCGCGGCGCGCGTGGCCGGCCGATGAAGGAGGTTTCGCGCGGAATCGAGACAAGGTTCAGTTCGACACTCTTGCCGCTGCTTTCCAGCATTACCCGGCTGCCGACCGCACCCGGCTGATGCAGCGAGACGTCGGCGCGCCGGCCCGGCCACTGCGACGGATCCGAGGTCAGATACATCGTCGTGACGCCGGCGTGCGGCGGCGGTGCCACCACGCCGTCGATCATCGTGGCGTTGAAACCGGCATCGGAATACTGGGTTTCGGTGACGACACGGAACTTGTCCGGGCTCGCGACGGCGGTCACCATCGGTTCCCAGTCGTGCGGGCGGTCCGTGCGCACGAGGACGCGCGCGCCGATCGCCAACGCGCGGAACACCACCTGCTGCGCCAGATACAGCTCGCCCGCCAGATACACCGTGGAGACGCCGGTGCCGACGAGTCGCGTCGCGATGCCATTGCCCTGTGCGTCGGAGCCGACCAGCTGACCGCATCCGGCGGTGGGTAGCCGCAGCCGGTCGAGCTTCGCGATCGCCATATCGCCACGCGGCACGACATCCTCGAGATCGGCGACGGCGATCGGGAGGTGCGCGAGCACGGCATCGCGATGTCGGCCGCTCATCGTCACCACACCGGCCGTCTTCGGCAGCTCGGGCAGCGCACGGGAGGTCAATCGCCATGCGGCACCCACCGATACCGATTCGGGTGTGCTGCCGGGACGCAACCGCACCACCGTCGTAGTACCGCGGGACGGGGCGACCCACAGCCGCGCGAGCAGTTCCGAGCTCAATGCGTTGGGCTGGATGGCCGAGCCGATGTTCACGTTCTCGCCGAGCTGAGCGAACTTCCACGATTGCATCAGCCGTCGCGGATCGGTGCCACCGGTGATCTGCAATACCGCCTCGCGGATCTCGGGTGCGGTGAGTACACGTGAGCGACAACCGACCTCGTCGAGGGCTCGGACGATCCGGCGCGTCGCGATCGTGATTGCCCTGGACGCGCCCTCCGCGCCGCCGCCGCGTCGTTCCACCGCGTCGGGGCAAGCCAGCGCATCGAAACAGATTGCGAGCCAGACCGTTCGGACCGCGGTGGCCGGAAGTGGGCCGATCAGCTGCTCGTAGACGCCACCGGCCGGGGTTCCGGACCGGCTGCGATAGCCGTGGCTGACGATGTCGATACCGGCGAGCTGGATGTCGTGCTGGTCAAGGTTGCGCGCGAGGTCGGCGACCGGAAGTAGGTGGGTGGCATCGAAATCCGCGCGCGAGATCGACGTCAGACCGCCGACCGGGGCGAGCACCTCGACGACCGCGACCACCCGGCTGCCGTCCCAGTACAGCCCGAGTGAACGACCATCGGGTGAGCGGAAGTCGACGGTTTGCCCGAGGGGGTACTCGCTGTGGTCGCGGTAGCGGCGGGCGATACGCAACCAGCCGAACAGCGAATTCCTGGCTATCGGGATGAGCAGGATGAGCGCGACGGCCACCGAGATGCCGACGGCGATCAGGACGCAGACGCTGGCCGCCGCTGCCCCGACCCCCGCGACGACGGCGATCGATTGTGCGGCAAGTACGTCGGCGCCGGTGATCCGGTCCCACACTGGACGCGGACGACTGCCACGGCGATCCGGCATTCGATTTCCCCCCGAGTGCTCGATGGCCGGCCCCCGTCTCGGCGGCCGGTGCAATCGCAATTCGTCGACACTGTACGCTGTCGGGTCGAGTGCGTGCTGACCGGGGGAGGAACAATGCCAGCACAGCCTACGACTCGATGGCAAGTCAGTGGCTACCGATTTTTGGTGCGGCGGATGGAGCATGCGCTCGTCCGGCGCGACGTCCGAATGCTGCACGATCCGATGCGTTCGCAGTCGCGCGCGCTGACGGTCGGCGTGGTTCTGGCCTGCCTCGGTCTCGCGGCATGCGGTGTGCTCGCTCTGCTGCGCCCGCAGGATCGGATCGGTGACAACAAGATCGTGGTTGGTAAGGATTCCGGCGCGATGTTCGTCGTGCTCGGCGACACCGTCCACCCGGTGATGAACCTCGCCTCCGCGCGACTCGCGGTCGGTGACGCGTCGAAACCCGCCATCGTCAAGGACTCCGCCATCACCGGGCGACCGCGCGGGCCGCTGGTCGGAATTCCGGGTGCGCCTTCGGCATTGCCGTTCGACTCGAAGGGCGCAGGCCGGACCTGGACCGTCTGCGACACGGCAGGCGGGTCGAGCGCAAGCAATTCGGTGCTGATCGGTTCCCTCGATTCCTCGGGCGAGCGCGCAGCGCCGCTGTCCACCGGGGAAGCGCTGCTGCTGGAGTCGGGGCCTGACACCTATCTCGTTTACGACGGCAAACGCGCCAAGATCAACCTCGACGACCGCGCCGTCACTGCAGCGCTCGCGTTGGGCTCGGTCGACCCACGGCCCGCGAGCGCCGGCCTACTGAATGCGATACCCGAGGTCCCCGCGATTGCGCCACCGAAGATCGAAGGCGCGGGATCGCCACCGTCGTACCCGATTTCGGGTCTGCGGATCGGCGCGGTCGTACAGATCCCACGCGGCGAGTCCACCCAGTACTACGTGGTGCTGCGGGACGGGTTGCAGCAGATCAGCGCCGCTACCGGCGACATCATCCGCTCCGCGGATTCGCAGGGCACCACCGAGATCACCAAGATCGCGCCGGACGTGCTGAGCCGGGCGCCGGTCGTGACGCAACTCGACGTTGCCAACTTCCCGCAGACCGCGCCTACGGTGGTGAACCCCGCCGACAAGCCGGTCGGCTGCCTGTCCTGGTCGCCGATCGCCGGCGAGGCCGACGGTGCGGATTCCGCCGGCGGTGTCGTGCACGCCCAGATCAGCGTGCTGGCCGGGCGCGGCCTGCCGATGGCGGACAACGCCAGGATGGTGGCGCTCGCGCAGGCCGACGGCTCCGGCACGAAGGCCGACAAGGCGTACTTCGCTCCGGGGTCGGGTGCGTTCCTGCAGACGACGGGCATCGCACCGACCAGTGCACGCAAGGACGCACTGTTTTATGTGTCGGACACCGGCGTGCGCTACGGCGTGGCCGATGCCAAGGCTGCCGAGCTGCTCGGCCTGACCGGGCAGCCCGAACCGGCGCCGTGGCCGATCGTCGGATTGCTCTCGCCCGGGCCGACTCTCGGCCGGGATGAGGCGCTGGTGGCGCACGACGGTGTGCGGCCGGACGCCGCGCCCGCAGCATTGCCGTCGTCCGGCTCGTAGGCGGGACTCGGCGCGGCAGGTTAACCGGAGCGCCGGGTCCCGGTGCTCTGCGCACGAACGCGGCGACGCATCGGGAACGATGCGAGCATGCCGATGACCAACAGGACACCGACCACCGCCGTGCCGATCAGCGCGGTGTTGCGTCCGCGACGGTCGGGCGCGGGAGGCGCGGCCGGGATGGGTATTGCGATCGCGGCGGCACGTGTGGGCTGCTTGGACACCGGCGCACCCGCGACATCGGCGGTGACCGCCGCGTATGGATCGACCACGCCGAATCCGACCCTCGAGTTCCAGCCCTCGGCCGGTGCATGCGCGGTGGCCTCGATGCGCTCGATGACTTCGCGGGCGGACAGTTGCGGGAACCGGGCGCGCACGAGCGCGGCCGTGCCCGCGACGAACGGCGCGGCAAAGCTGGTACCGGAGAACGATTCCGTCGCACCCTTGTCGTCGACCTTGGCGTTGGTCAACCCGGGACTGCGCGGGTCGAGGGAGACGATCTGCTCACCGGGCGCGGCCACGTCCACCCACGGACCGGGGACGGTGAACTCGGATGGGGCGCCGTCGGCATTCACCGACCCGACGGTGAGGACATAGTCGTCGTACCAGGCGGGCGAGACGATCGTGGTGACTTTCGCCCACGGGTCGGCGTCCGGGTGCAACGGATCCGGGCCGGGATTGCCCGCCTGGCATCGGTCGTTATTGCCGGCCGCCGCGACGACGACGACATTCCTTTGCAGCGCGGCATACTGGACCGCGGCGCCGAGCGACGCGTCGTTCATGGCGGATGTCGAACAGGCGACCTCGGAGATATTGATAACGGTCGCACCAAGATCGGCGGCACGCCGGATCGCGGCGGCCATGGTGCTGGTGTTGCCGTAGCCGTCGGCAACATCCTCCGGTTGTTGCTGCTTCGATCGCCCGGCCACCTGCCAATGGCTGCTCGACTGGCGGATGCTGACGATCCGCGCCTGCGGCGCAACTCCGGAGAAACCATCGCCCTCGGCTGGACCGGCCGCGATGATGCCCGCGACGATCGTGCCGTGTGCATCGCAGTCATCGGTGCCATCGGTGGTGCTCACGTAGTCGCCTGCGCCGACGAGGCCGGGCAGCCGCGGATGGCGGGCAACCCCGGTGTCGATGACGGCGACGGTCTGACCGGCGCCCTTGCCGAACGCCCACGCCGACGAGACGTCGAGGTCACGCTTCCCGGCCGAGCTGTCCGAGCCCGTTCGCACCGTCTCCCAGCAGGCGGTCTTCTGTTCGGTCTTGTCCGGCGGGGCGGGGCTGACGTTGGCCGGCAACCGGCTCGGATCCACCACCGGGGGACCGCCGGCGAACGCGCTCACCGAACCGAGCGCCGAGCACATCAGGACGACGGTCGAGGCGGTGGCCAGCCGGGCCGTCGTGCGGGCGGTACTCACAGCCCGCGGACGAGGGCGTAGAGTTCGGCGACCCAACAGACCAACGGAATAACGGCTGCGGCACAAGCATATTCGGCAATCTCGGCGGCGCGGCGCAGCGGCGGCGAGAACGTCTCGTTCGGTGCCACGATGCCGAGCAGCAGCGCAAACAGCGCCACCCCCATCGCGGCACCGAACACCGCCAACGGAGCCTCCGCGGTGACGCCGGCGCCGATCAGCAGCCCAACCAGGATTGCGAAGCCGCCCGCGATCAACGTGAACGCCTGCTCGGCGCCTGCGTAGGTGCGGCCTCGGAACATCAACACGGCAGCGCAGGTTGCGGCGAGCGCCGTTGCGGGCCAATCGACCCGGCCGCCACCGGTTTCCGCCGTCACGATGGCGGCACAGGCGGTGAGGATCGTCGCGCCGATGATGATCCCGGACATGAATCGTCGTGCGTTCGCGGCCCGTTCGCGCAGTGCGGTGAACGACAGCGCCGCGGCTGCGTCGTCGTCGCCCGGTTCGGCGCCCGGTGAGGGCACACCCGGCAGCGGCAGCTTGGCCAGCATCATCGAGATCCGTGGTGCGAGAGCGATTGTCGCGAGCGCGACGCCGGCGAGTACCGCGGCAATGGCCTGCACCGACTGGCTGGTCAGGGTGCCGACGAGTTCGGCAGGAATGAGCAGCGCCGCCATGGTTGTCGTCGCCGTGAACACGCGCAGCCCGGCCGTGCTCATGCGTAGTGCGACGACGGCGGTGGCACCGGTCAGCGCCGTCCCCATCAGCGCGTGCGCCCACGAAACCTGGCCGGGTACCAGGAGGAAGCCCGCGGTAGCGGCCGTCGGTAGAGCGCAACCGCAGAGCACCAGCGCGCTCTCGGCGTCGTGATACACCCGCCCGACCACCGAGCCCGCGGTCACGAACAGCACCGTCAGCACCACGGCGACAACCGCGCCGATGACGTCGTCGGCCGCCTGCGCGTCCCACATCAGCGCGAAGCAGCCGGCCACCGTCGCGATCACTGCCGCAATGGAACCCATCAGGCGCGCGGAACCCGGGGTCCAGCGGCGGTAGCTGTCGGCACCGGCGGCGGCGACGCTGTACATGATGTCGTCGAAGAGCGGCTGGGGCGCGCCGTGCTGCGCGCTTTCGAGCATGAGCAACTCACCGTCGCGCACACCGTGCTCGTTCAGGCTCAGCGTCGCCGACAGCGGGGACTGGCCGACCCGCGCGAGTACCCACTCGGACGGTTCGCTCTGTTCGACGACGTCGTCGAACTCGTTGCTGCGTCCGTGGGCGGCGATCAGATCGACGATGCCGGGAATCAGCAGCGCGACCGGAACTTCCGCGGGCAGCGCCAGATCGACCTGCGTGCGCTGCGCGACGATGGTCAGCCGACACAGCTCCGGCGCCCTGACCGCGGCGTGCGATGTATGGTCCTGCGTCGACAAACTCGCGTGCGTCACTGCTTTCCCCCCAGCATTGATTGGTGACCCGGGGCCCCTGACCCGCGTCCGGCAGCGAAAATTCCCCGCCACTGTACGGCACGCCCCGCATCGCGGCTGACCAGCAGGTAGGACGAGGTAGATTGGCCGCGGGGATTAGTTGATTCAGGGGGTCCAGGCCATGACCGTGGTCGCTTCGCTGTGCGTCGGCACCGACGCGGTGTGGGCGCGGGTGTGGCGCGACGGCGTCCTGACCGACGCCGAAGGCGGCCCACGGGCGACCGACGCCGAAGGCGGCCCACAGGCGACCGACGCCGAAGGCGAGGGGTCGGCAACTGCCGATTCCGGCGCCACTGCCATCGGCGATCTGGTCGACCGGCTGTCGGCGGCACGGATCGTCGCCTGCTTCCCTTCGCATTGGGCCGGACCTCGTCGCGACCGACTTGCCGACCTGCTCGGCGGGCGAGGGGCGGTGGTGGCGATGATGCCCGCAGGGGTCGCCGCGGCGGTCGCGGTCGACGAGACCGGCGGCGTGGCGCGCGGGGTCCGACTCGTTGTCGTCGAACTCGAGCGGCTCGCCACCACGGTGAGTTATGTCAACCCCGCACTGGACGGGGCCGAAGTCGTCGCCTGTGAGCGCGAACCGACCGTCGGCGCCGACGATCTGCGGGTGCGTGACCCGGCCGAGCCGACACCCGTCGAACCGCTCGCCACCATCGTCGCCATGGCGGAGCGGGTGGCCACGGGCCGCGCGGTGGACGAGGTGGTCGTCGTCGCGGACGAGAACCCGGCCGCCCTCGAACCGTTGCTCGCCGCGCTGGCGCGTTCGGGTCCCCGCGCGGGTCGCGCGCGGGTGTTGTCGCCGCGCGAGATTTGTCCGCCGGCAGCCGATCATCCGGAAGGGGAGATCCAGCGAAGCCGGATGCGGCCTCTGGTGCTTGGCGCGGTACTGCTCGGAGCGGCCGCCGGGGGCGGGCTCTGGTGGTGGCTCGGTGTCGAATCGCTCGGCGACGAGCAAGCGACAGCGTCGGCGAATTCGGTTGTGTCGAGCCCGGTTCCGCCACCCGCCGGCGACGTGGCGTTCGAGAACGGCCGGGTGGAGTTCGTCGCGCCGCCGGGCTGGACGGCCCGCCCTGTGGATCCGCAGCGGCCCGGCAGGCTGGAGTTGGTGCCCGCCGACGGCACGCCTGAACGGATCATCGTCATCCAGAATGCGATCGACCCGGGCCTCGGCTACGACGAGGTCGCGTCCGCACTTGCGGACAAGATCGCCGAACGCGGAACCGACGGACCGTTCGGCGATCTGCAGCGCGACGTTGTGTTCGCGGGGCGTCCCGGGGTGTCCTACCGGGAGACGCCGAGTGCGGCATCCGAGGTCCGCTGGCACGTCGTGGTCGAGCAGGAACTGCAGGTCAGCATCGGTTGTCAGAACCCGATCGACGGTTGGCAGGTGATCGAGCCGGTCTGCGAGAAGGTGGTGCGCAGCCTGGTCATCACTCCGGACGGCTGATCCTGGCGCACGCGCGCGGTAGCCGAGGACGAGACGAATTCAAGCTCTGTCGGAGCAGCAAGGTAGATTGTCGTCCCGGGGCAGGTCTATCAGGGGGAGTTCTCGCATGAGCACTGTGCGATTTCAGCGCAAGGCGCGTCGTGAAATGCCGCGTACGCCGGGCGGGGAAGTGACGCTGCAGCCGCCGCCCGAGATCCCCCGGGTCGTACCGGGAAACCTGCTCTCCAAGCTGTTGCCGGTCGTCATGGTTGTCGCGATGGTCGGCATGATGGCGATGCTGTTCACCTCCGGTGGTTTCGGCGCGAATCCGATGAGCCTGATGTTCCCGGCGATGATGGTGTTTTCGATGGTCGGCATGTTCGCCGGCCAGGGGCGCAGCGGTGCGCCGCGGCCGGCCGAGGCGAACGAGGACCGCAAGGACTACCTGCGTTATCTGGACCAGTTGCGCGACGACGTGCACGACACGCGGGAACGCCAGCACGCCGCGCTGAGCTGGAGTCATCCCGCACCGGGGCCGATCTGGACGCTGGTCGGCACCCGACGGATGTGGGAGCGCCGCGTCGGCGACCCCGATTACTGCCACGTGCGGATCGGCGTGGGCCCGCAAGGTCTCGCCACCAGGCTGATTGCGCCGGAGACCGGACCGGTCGAGGAACTCGAACCCGTTGCCGCCGTTGCGCTGCGCCGCTTCGTGCGCGCGCACTCGGTTGTCGAGATGCCGCTTGCCGTCTCGCTGCGCGGTTTCGCCGCGATCGGCTTCGACGGCGACCGAACGGACGCGCGGGCGTTGGTCCGCTCGATGCTCGCCCAGATGTGCATGTTCCACGGCCCCGATCAGCTGCAGGTTGCCGTGGTGTGCGGGCCGGATACCGCCGATCAGTGGGAGTGGGTCAAGTGGCTGCCGCATGCGCAGCACCCCGACTCCCAGGACGGCGTCGGCTCGCAGCGCATGTTCTACGGCTCGATCCTCGAGCTGGATTCCGCGTTGCGCAGCCTGTTGTTGACCCGCAACAAGTTCGCCCGCACCGCACCTGCGCAGGCCGGTGTGGCGCAGCTCGTCGTCGTCGTCGACGGCGGCATTCTCGACACCGACGGCGAGGGCGATCTGGTCAGTGCCGGCGGCGTCGATTCGGTGACCATGTTCGATCTGTGCGGATACGCACCGCGGCTCACCGCGCGTGGACTCCCGTTGGTGATCGAGAATGGTGAGCTGTTCGCCCGCAGTGCGGCAGGGCTGGAGAAGATCGCGCAGGCCGATCGGATCGGCGTGCAGGAGGCACAGCAGCTGGCCCGCCGGCTTGCGCCGTTCCGCGTCGCCGCCGCACACATCGAGGATCGGGTGACCGACGCCGGCGACGATCTCACCAACTGGACCAATCTGATCGGGATCGGCGATGTCGGCTCGTTCAACCCGGAACATGCCTGGCGTCCACGGCACGGCCGGGAGCGGTTGCGCGTGCCGATCGGCCTTGGACCCGATGGTGTTCCGGTCGAGCTGGACATCAAGGAGGCCGCCGAGAACGGGATGGGCCCGCACGGGTTGTGCATCGGCGCAACCGGTTCCGGTAAATCCGAATTCCTGCGGACACTGGTGCTCGGCATGTTGGCGACTCACTCGCCGGACCAGTTGAATTTCGTGCTCGTCGACTTCAAGGGCGGCGCGACCTTCCTGGGCCTCGACACCGCACCGCACGTCTCCGCGGTGATCACCAACCTCGAGGAAGAGGCCGCGCTCGTCGACCGGATGCGCGACGCGCTCGCCGGTGAGATGAATCGCCGCCAGGAATTGCTGCGTGCCGCCGGCAACTTCGCCAACGTCGGTGATTACGAGAAGGCGCGCGCCGCGGGTGCCGAACTCGATCCGCTGCCTGCGCTGTTCGTGGTCATCGACGAGTTTTCCGAGCTACTCGCCCAGCAGCCCGAGTTCGCGGAGTTGTTCGTCGCGATCGGCCGCCTCGGCCGTTCGTTGCAGATGCACCTGCTGCTGGCCAGCCAGCGACTCGACGAGGGCAAGCTACGCGGGCTGGACAGCCACCTGTCGTACCGGATCGGTTTGAAGACGTTCTCCGCCAACGAGTCTCGCGCCGTGCTCGGTGTGCCGGATGCGTACCACCTGCCGGCCAGCCCCGGCGCCGGTTACCTGAAGTCCGACGCCTCGCAGATCCAGCGTTTCCAAGCCGCCTACGTCTCCGCGCCGTACGTGGGGGTCCGGGGCGCGCGCAGCGTCTCCCGCATCGGCGAGACGGAGGTCGACGCGCGGCCACGGGAATTCCCCGCACACGCAGTGGCGATGGACCGGCTCCTGCTGCCTGCGCCCGAGCCGACCGACAGTCCGGAGCCCGAGCCCGAGAACACACGTTCGTCCACCCTGCAGGTGGTCGTCGACCGGGTGCGCGGCCACGGCCGTCCGGCGCACAAGATCTGGCTCGACCCGCTCGACGTCGCGCCGAGCATCGACCAGTTGGTCCCCGGCTCGGTGCTCACCGAATTCCGGACCGGCATGGCGACCCTGCGCACGCCGATCGGATTGATCGACCGCCCGTACGACCAACGTCGGGATCCGATGTTCGTCGACCTGTCCGGCGCCAAGGGCAATGTCGCGATCGTCGGTGGTCCGCAGTCCGGCAAGTCCACTGCGCTGCGCAGCCTGATCATGTCGATGGCGGCAACGCATTCGCCGCGTCAGGTGCAGTTCTACTGCCTCGATTTCGGTGGCGGCACGCTGGCCGGCCTGGCCGGGCTGCCGCATGTCGGCTCGGTTGCCGGCCGCCTCGATTCGGACCGGGTGCGTCGCACGGTCGCCGAGATGACCACGATCGTGCGGCGGCGCGAGGAGACGTTCCGCCGGCTCGGCATCGAGTCCATGGCGGACTTCCGCCGGCTCCGCGCCGAGGGTGACGAGGCCGGCGACCAGACGGGGCTCGCGGACGATCCGTTCGGCGACGCGTTCCTCGTCATCGACGGCTACGGCAGTATCCGGCAGGATTTCGAGGCGCTCGAGCAGACCATCATCAACCTCGCCGTCCAAGGCCTGTCCTATGGCGTGCACGTCGTCATCGCTGCGGCCCGCTGGGGCGAGGTGCGCCCGGCCATGAAGGATCAGCTCGGCAGCCGCATCGAGCTGCGCCTCGGTGATCCCTCGGACTCCGATCTCGGCCGCAAGTTCGCCATGCTGGTCCCCGAGGGACGGCCGGGCCGCGGTATGACCAAGGAGGGCCTGCACCTGTTGACCGCGCTGCCGCGACTCGACGGCGACGGCAACCCCGCGAACCTGACCGCGGGTGTCGTGTCGGCCGTCGCCACGATCGCCGCGCGCGACCGCGGGGTCAAGGCGCCACAGGTGCGCATGCTGCCGGACCGCCTCACCCGCGACGATATGGTCGCGACGGCCCGGGCATGGCCGTCCTGGGTGGACCGGACCCGCAAGTGCATGCAGATCCCGGTCGGCCTCAACGAGTCCGAGCTCTCGCCGATCTATCTGAACTTCGACGAGCAGCCGCACCTGCTGATCTTCGGCGACACCGAATGCGGCAAGTCGACGCTGCTGCGCGGCATTTGCGAAGGCATCGTGTCCTCGAACACGGACATGCAGGCGCGGCTGATCATCGCCGACTACCGCCGCACGATGCTCGGGGCGATCGAAACCCCGCACGTGGTCAAGTACGTCGCTTCCGCGGACCAGCTCACCCCGGTGATCGGCGGGTTGGTCGACATCCTGCGCGAGCGCATGCCCGGTCCCGACGTCGATCAGCGAAAGCTCCGCGAACGCTCCTGGTGGGCGGGACCGGACGTCTTCCTCGTGGTGGACGACTACGACTTGGTGGCGACGTCCTCCGGCAATCCGCTCGCCCCACTCGCCGAGTACCTGCCGCACGCGAAGGATCTCGGGTTCCACCTGATCATCGCCAGGCGATCGGGTGGTGCGGCGCGCGCGCTGTACGAACCGGTGATCGCCAGGCTACGAGACCTGGTGACGCCGGGCGTCGTGATGAGCGGCAGCCGCGACGAGGGTGCGCTGGTGGGCAATGTGCGGGCGAGCGCCATGCCGCCCGGACGCGGCACCTATGTCAACCGCAACGGCAGTGAGCTGGTTCAGTTCGCATGGATGCCACCGCTGTGAGTCGGCACCGCTGTGAGTCGGCCCGGAAAACTTCCTTGCAATCGGGGGAACCGATCGGGTGGTGTGCCGCGTCCAATCAGATGTAGGGATGGAAATCGGCGACGTCCTGCTGGGCGCCGGCACCGGAATGATAGGAGTCAAGGGTGGGAGTCACTACCGATGTCGCCGCGATGGAAGCCGCGGCCAACCATGTCGAGACCGTGAACGGCCAGCTCGACGGGCTCATCCGTAGCCTGAAGTCGCGGTGCGAAGGCGCTGCGGGCAACTTCTGGGAGGGCGGCGCGAGTGTCCAGTTCCAGAGTCTGATGACCCGCTACGACGATGCGTCGAAGCGCCTGCATCAGTCGCTCGACACGATCTCGCAGCAGATTCGCGCGAACGGCAAGGGCTACGACAGCACCGAGCAGGCGAACCAGGACGCTATCCACTCGGCCGGTGCCTCGGGCCAGCTGGACATCCCGACCATCCTCTAGTCGCCCGGCGACCCACACCCAAGGAGCGATTCATGAAGTACAACTTCCCGGAGATGCTGGCCCTGGCCAGTGACATCCACTCCAACGCCGGCAAGCTGAACGAGACTCACGACGAGCTGAAGGGTTACGTCTCTCGTCTCGCCAGCGCGTGGGAGGACGGCAAGGCGCGTGATTCCTACCTTCAGGTTCAGCAGCAATGGGACGGCGCCCACAACGACCTGATCCAGGTGCTGAACACGATCGCGAAGGTCGTCGAGGACGGCACCGTGGACATGCAGGGTACCGAGGACAAGAACGCGGCGTCCTGGGTCTGATGACCGCCTGACCTGAACTACGATCTTGCACGCGCCGAGAGGCGCGTAGGAGACCTGTGGCGACGCGCGGACCTCGCGTCCAGCTCGCCCCAGACGTGCCCCGGCGGAAGGGAGAGCCGCCGGGGCACTTCCATGTCCGAAGGCGCTTGCTCAGCTGCGCACTGGTGCCTTCGCGAACACTTCGACGATCTTCGCGCAGAACGCAGGGAGGTCGTGCGGGTTCCGGCTGGATACCAGCGGGCCGTCGACCACGACCTCCTCATCGACGACGGTGCCGCCCGCATTGCGAATATCGGTGCGCACACTGGGATACGCGGTCAACGTGCGCCCGCGCACGACGTCGGCTTCGACGAGCGTCCACGGTCCATGGCAGATCACGCCGACCGGTTTGCGCGCATGCACGAACTCCCGCACGAACCGGACCGCGTCGGCGTTCTGACGAAGCTTGTCCGGATTGGTGGTGCCGCCGGGCAGAATCAGCGCGTCGAAGTCCTCGATCGAGACCTCGGTTACCGTCCGGTCGACCGGAAAGCTGTCTGCTTTCTCCGTGTCTTTGTTCATCGCTTGAATCTCGCCGGATTCCAAGGACACCAACACGGTTCGCGCGCCGGCAGCTTCGACTGCCGATCGTGGCGCGGTGAGTTCCACCTGCTCCACCCCATCGGTCGCGAGGATGGCGACGGTGTGGTCCTGCAGGGACTGGTGACGACTCATGTGATCGAACTCCTTTTCCGTGTGGTTTCGCTGCTCTGGCTACGCGGAAGTCACGATGAATGGGTGCCCGCACGCGGACGCGACAAACCCCGGGCCCGTCCGACCGCTGACGAAGGAATCGGGGCCGGGTTTCAGTGCTGGTCCGGCGGGTACTTGGGGTTCCATGGCCCCCAACCGAGATAGTGCCGAACCGACCGGGCGGCGGGTGCGACCCGTCAAGGCTGGCCCCGTGCTGATCGACGGTCCGGTCGACATCGAGCTCCCCGACGGGTCGGTGGTGTCCTCGGACCGCTTCGTCGTCGCGCTGTGCGTCTGCCGGCGCAGCCGAACCTATCCGCTCTGCGACACCAGCCATCGGCGCAAGTGTCGGTCGGCCGACGGTTCCGGGCAGCCGCAGGCGGGCGCTTGATCAGCCGCCCGCGACGGGCATCAGCGAACTGAGTTCGCGATTCCACTTGTCGAGCACGAACCGTGCCAGGCGCTGCTCGAGAAGCTCGGATGCCTCGATCCCAAAGACGATGTCGCCCTCGCATTTCGGGTCGTCTTGGATCATCTGCGCCACGATGTCATGTCGAAGAATCTGCTCGTGCACGGCGTCGGCCTCGATGTGCTCGGTGTAGAAGTGCCGGCACGCCCGTGGAGCGCCGAGCCGGGTCAGTCCGGCGACGATGCGACGAGCGCTGGGCGCAGTGGTGATTTCGGTGGCGGCGAACAGTCCCACCAGCGCGGCGCGCAGGTTGCGGTGCAGTCCGCACAGCGACATGAAGTTCACCGTCGCGAGCGATTCCGGCGGGACGCAATCGAGGTAGGCGAGGTAGCGCGAGCTCATGCCGGCCTCGCGCAGCAGGTTGGCGAACAGCGTCGAGTGCATGCGCTCGACCCGTCCGCCGCCGTATTCGTCGAACTCCACCGCGACCAGCGCTGCCTTCGCTGCACCGGAAAGGCGCGGGATCACCCAGGCATGCGGGTCGCCTTCCTTGAGGTGGTAGAGCGAGCGGTGCGCGAAGAACTCACGCATCTGCACCCAGGTCCCGCGCTCGGACAGGTAATCCGACAGCCCGGACCCCTGCTGCGGTTCCACCGCGAGTCGGTCCAGCGCCGCCGTGGCGTCGTTGGCGCCGGAGGTCTGCCCGCGCAGCGTGGCGAGGAACTGATCCTCGAGCTCGTGCCGGAAGGCGAGCAGCCCCGGGTCCCATTCCCAGCCATCATCGACGCCGGAAAACCCGTGGTAGTGCAGCTCGTAGCAGATATACAGGGCCAGCTGCGCGTCCGCGCCGAGCGGATCGGCAATGACCGGGTGCGGCACGGGGAAAGTCTGGGCATGCGGCGCCTCACCGGCGATTGTCGAGATCAGCGCATGCGACAACGGGCCGCGCGAGCGGGGCAAAGACGGAGTGGCGATCGGCGACATGGCTCGGTGATACCCCGATGCCTGCGGTCGAAACGTGCCCTGCCCAGGCGGTTGTGCCGCGACGACGCCGCAGATCCGTTTCTGCGGGGTCGCAGGCGGGTACCGCGCCTTCGTGAGTGATCAGCAGCGCACCGAACGTGCGCACACCGTTGCGCGGTTCATGGTCGAGTCCGGTCGAACCGTGGGAGTCGCCGAATCCTTGACCGGTGGCCGGATCTCGGCGACGTTGGCGGCCGCACCCGAGGCCGGCACGTGGTATCGCGGCGGGATCGTCGCGTATGCGGAGGAAGTCAAGCGCTCGCTGCTGTCGATCCCGGACTGCCCGGTGGTGAGCAAAGCGTGTGCGCAGTACCTCGCCGCCAACGCCGCCAGGTTGCTCGGTGCCGACTATTCGGTCGCCGTGACCGGGGAGGCCGGGCCGCAGAGCCAGGAGGACGCAAAACCCGGCACCGTGTGGCTCGCGGTCACCGGACCGGAAGGTAACGAAGCGATCCTGGCCAACTTCGACGGCGAGCCGGAGGAAATCGTGGATCGAACGATTGATGCGGCGCTCGAATTGTTGCTCGACTATGTCCAAGCGTCGACACCGGCGCGGAAGTGACACGGAACGAGAAGTGACACGGAACGAAAGGACCGACATGCCGAAGATGGCGAAGAAAAGCGGCAAGGTACGCAAGAGCGAACTGCCGAGCACGCTGAAGAAATCCAAACCGAAGGCGCAGCGGACCTTCGCGAAGGCGCACGACGCCGCGGCCGACGAGTACGGCGAGGGCGAACGCGCGCACCGGGTCGCCTACGCGACGCTCAAGCGGAAGTACGAGAAGGTCGGCGATCACTGGGAGCGCAAGCCCAAGAAGGGGCCTTCCGACGAGCGCGCCCGCAGCGGCGGGCCCAATGCGAAGGGCAAGACCGCCGAGGGTGTGAACGCGAACGCGAGCAAGAAGCACCTCATGGAGGTCGCCAAGAAGCTCGACATCTCCGGGCGTTCGACCATGAGGAAGGCCGAGTTGGTCTCGGCGATCAAGAAGGAGAACCGCCGGGTGACCGCGAAGAACAGGTAGCCGTAGTCGATCTCAAACCAGTTCGGGCACGTGCAGGTGGGCGAGGGTCAGGTCGAACTCGCACACCTCGAGCACGTCCGCACCAGCTTCCGCGGTACCGGCCTCCCGGATCGTGCCTGCGGCGCTGCGCGTGCGCTCCATTGCCGAGAAGCTGTCGTAGGTCACCGAGGACACCGCGATGCCGGATTCCCGGTCGATCATCAGGCTGGCGCTGCAAAAGCCTTCCAGCGCTTCGAGTTCGGGCAACGACGCCAGTTTGAATACGTCCACCGCCCGATCGAGCTTCGGCGGGTCGACGCGGAACCAGGTGCTCCGCACACACGCGCCGTGCTGCGACCGATGGTTGCGATGCAACGCGGCGATCTCCCATTCGTCAACCTGTGGACGCCCGCCGAGCGCCTCGGCGGCACGCGTGCGGACCGCATGGAGCTGCGCCTCGGTGGCACGCATGTCCGACTCGGACTGCCACGAACTGGTGACGATGCAGCGACGGGACTGCCGGTCGACAAGCATGGACAAGCCGACGCAGCCCGGCAGGTCCGCCAGCATGGGCATGACTTCGTTCTGAACGTGCCGGATACCGGCGTCGATGGAATCCGGATGCGCGACGACTGTGGTGGAACGTGCGAACACGGGAATTCCCTCCGGTCGGGGCGGCGCCCCGGTGGCGCCACCAGTCGCTCTCGACGATGCTCCGCTACCGGTGGGTTCGCAAGGTGCGCCGGCAATCGAGTCGAACGTGCGCGAGCCGAACGAGCGCGAGTCAGAACAGCGCGTCGCGGGCCTCGCCGAGATTGTCGGCGGCAAGCACCAGGCGGGTGTTGGTCGCGAGGTAGGCGGTGGTGATGCTCACCCCCGCGTCGCCGAGACGGTGGGCGACGTCGCCGAGCGCGCCGGGACGGTCGTCCACGTCATGGACGATGACTTCCTGCTCCTCGGTGATCTGGATCCCGGCGTCCTGCAGCGCTGCGAAGGCGGGGCCCGCGTCGTCGACCAGAAGGTGGACCTCGGCGATGCCGCCGCCGCGGGTGACGGCGCAGAAACCGGCGATGTTCACCCCGGACTTACCGAGCATGTCGCCGAGGCGGGCCAGTTCGCCGGGTCGGTCGTCGAGTTCGACGGTCAGATCGATTGCCATCGCCACCCCCTTCGGGTGCACTACCTGCAATCCTGCGCCTACCGACCGCGTCGAGGTGGGGCTTTGGCGCGGGCCGGTGCGAATTCGTCCAGGATGCGACGCGGACACGCAGCTGGTGTGATTGCTCGATCCCACTCGGAGTTTCCATACTGGATGCACCGCTGTACGAGAGGGGCCGACCATGACCCTGACCGCCCCGGAGCCGTCGCCGTCGCCGCGTTCTGCCCTACGCCGCGCCACGAAGCGCGCCTACCTGATGTGCCCACCGACCTACTTCGACGTGGTCTACGCGATCAACGACTGGATGGACCCCGCTGTGCGGGTCGACACGGAACTGGCCATGCATCAGTGGCTGGACCTGGTGCGCACCTACCGATCGCTCGGCCATGACGTGTCGATCGTCGAACCCGTCGCGGGCCTGCCCGATATGGTTTTTGTCACCGATAGCGGCCTCGTCGTCGACGGCGTCGCTGTGGGCGCGCGGTACCGTTCGCCGCACCGCGCTGCCGAGGCCGGTCATGTGCTGAATTGGTTGCGGGCCAACGGGCATCCGGAGGCCGCGGCACCCGAGTTCGTCAACGAAGGGGAGGGCGATTTCCTCGTCGTCGGTTCGACGATCCTCGCCGGCACCGGTTTTCGGTCGGACCCGCGCGCGCATGCCGAGGTCGGCGCACGGCTGGGTAGGGAAGTGCTCACCCTGAATTTGATCGATCCGACCTACTACCACCTCAACACGGCGCTCGGTGTACTCGACGACGCCACTATCGCGTACCTGCCGAAGGCGTTCGCCCCGGACAGCCTGACGCTGTTGCGCGAGAGATTTCCGAACGCGGTCATTGCCGACGAGGCCGACACGGCGTGGCTCGGGCTGAATCTCGTCAGCGACGGCTACCACGTGGTGCTGGCCGCGCAGGCGACGGGCCTCGCCGATCAACTACGGGACATCGGATTCCAGCCGGTACCAGTGGATTTCGCCGAGTTTCGCAAGTCTGGTGGTGGAATCAAATGCGCCACAATGGAATTGCGCGGCTCTGCCGCAGGCGGTTCGCGCGGCTCCGCCGGGGTGGAATTGCGATGACTGCGGTCCGCGATGCGATGGCCACGGCACTGGCAGCCGCCGAAGCCCATAGCGCGCACAACTGCGACCACGCAGGCGTCGTGCCGGACATCTACGTGCTCGCGCGTGATCTGCGTGCGGTTTGCTCGCCCGCGGCGTACCGGCCAAGGATGCGCACGAGGGCACGAACCGAATCGCTCCGCCGCTGGTGATCGAGGGTGCCGAGCTGGACTGGGGCGTCGAGCAGCTCGCCGCAGCACTGGGTACGCAGCGCGCCGGGAGCTCGACCGCCCGCTCGTTTTGACCGCGCAACGCCGCGACCGGTATCGTTGCCGGTTGGCGTGCGGTACGCCGGGCATTCTTTCGTGTCCGTCGTAACACGAGGCCCGGGTCTAACCCGGCCGCCGGGATCACCTCGATCGCTCGCTTGGCTGGCAACACCGACAACAGACAGGGAAGCACTGTGCCTACGTACAGCCCGAAGGCTGGAGACGTCACCCGTCAGTGGTACGTCATCGATGCCACTGACGTAGTCCTCGGCCGTCTCGCCGTCCAGGCAGCGAATCTGCTGCGTGGCAAGACCAAGCCGACCTACGCACCGAACGTCGACGGTGGCGATTACGTCATCATCATCAACGCGGAGAAGGTTGCCATCAGCGGCAACAAGCGGGACAACAAGTTCCTGCACCAACACTCCGGCTACCCGGGTGGGCTCAAGTCGCGCTCTGTCGGCCAGGTGCTCGAGACCCGTCCCGACCGTCTCGTGGAGAAGGCCGTCGTCGGCATGATCCCGAAGAATAAGCTCGGTCGCGCGATCAGCGGCAAGCTGAAGGTCTACGCGGGCCCGACCCATCCCCACACCGCGCAACAGCCGGTGCCGTTCGAGATCAAGCAGGTGGCCCAGTGACCGCGCCGGAGGAAAATGTGACCGAGCCCGCCGAAGAGGCCGCTGTCGAAGTCGTCACCGAGGAGTACGTGGCCGAAGCCGCGCCCGAGGAGACCATCGCCGCGCCCCACCCCGTCCTCATCGACCGCCCGGTGCAGACCGTCGGCCGTCGCAAGGAGGCGGTCGTCCGCATCCGCCTGATGCCGGGCACCGGTCAGTTCACGCTGAACGGCCGCACCCTCGAGGACTACTTCCCGAACAAGGTGCACCAGCAGCTGGTCAAGGCCCCGCTGGTGACCGTCGAGCGCACCGAGATCTTCGATGTGCACGCCCGCCTGCACGGCGGCGGCCCGTCCGGTCAGGCCGGCGCGCTGCGCCTGGCGATCGCGCGCGCGCTCATCGAGGTGACTGCCGAGGATCGTCCCGCGCTCAAGCGTGCCGGGTTCCTCACCCGTGACCCGCGTGCCACGGAGCGCAAGAAGTACGGCCTGAAGAAGGCCCGTAAGGCGCCGCAGTACAGCAAGCGCTGACGCGAAAGTAATTCCCGCGAGCAGGCGTCCGATACTCATTCGGGCGCCTGCTCGTCGTTTCTGCCCCGGGAGGTCGTTCATGGGTCGGTTGTTCGGTACGGATGGAGTCCGCGGGCTGGCGAACGCGTCGCTCACGCCGGAGCTGGCGATGCGCATCGGGGCCGCCGCCGCCCGGGTACTGTCCCGGCACGACATCGAACATTCGATCGCGGTCGTCGGCCGCGACCCCAGGGCAAGCGGTGAGATGCTCGAGGCCGCCGTCGTCGCCGGACTGACCTCCGCAGGCGTCGACGTCGTCACCGTCGGCGTGCTACCCACGCCCGCCGTCGCCTACCTGACCGCGCGCTACGGCGCCTGCCTCGGCGTGATGATCTCCGCGTCGCACAATCCCATGCCGGACAACGGCATCAAGATCTTCGCCGCGGGCGGACACAAACTCGACGATGCCATCGAGGACCGCATCGAGGCCGCGATGGCCGACGCGACCGTGCAGGGACCGACGGGTGCCGCCATCGGCCGGGTCCGCAGCGACGACGAGGCGCCACGGCACTACCTCGATCACCTCGCGCGCACCGGGGTGCCCGACCTGACGGGAATCACCCTGGTCGTGGACTGTGCGCACGGCGCCGCGTCGGTCGTCGGCCCCGCCGCCTATCGAGCCGCCGGGGCGGACGTGATCGCGATCAACGCCGAGCCGGACGGGCTCAACATCAACGATCGGTGCGGTTCGACCCACCTCGAGCAGGTGCAGAAGGCGGTCGTCGACAACGACGCCGATATCGGTATCGCGCACGACGGCGACGCGGACCGCTGCCTCGCGGTCGATGCCTCGGGCGCGGTCGTCGACGGTGACGCGATCATGGCGATTCTGGCGCTCGCGATGGCCGAGGACGGCGAACTCGTCCAGCGAACCCTCGTCGCGACCGTGATGAGCAATCTGGGGCTGCACATAGCGATGCGTGCGGCCGAAATCGAAGTGCGGACCACTGCGGTCGGTGACCGCTACGTGCTCGATGAATTGCGCAGTGGCGGTTACAGTCTCGGGGGTGAACAATCCGGGCACGTGGTGTTTCCTTCGGCCGGGACCACCGGGGACGGCATTCTCACCGCGTTGCAGCTGATGCGGCGGATGGCGAACACGGGTAGGCCGTTGGCCGATCTCGCCGCCGTCATGCAGACGTTGCCGCAGGTGCTGGTCAACGTTCCGGTCTCGGACAAGGCGGCGGTCGCTGCCGCCCAGACGGTGGCCGACGCGGTTGCCGAAGCGGAGCGGCGACTCGGTGACACCGGCCGGGTGCTATTGCGCCCCAGCGGAACCGAGCAACTCGTCCGCGTGATGGTGGAGGCCGCCGAGATCGAGCTCGCGCAGCAACTCGCCGATCGGCTCGCCGCGCGTGTCGCCGCCGTCTAATCAGACTCGCGAACTTGCTTGGTTGGCAAGCGCTTCCGGTGCCACTTCGGCGACGATGCGGTAGGAGCGCAGCCGGTCCGCCAGGGCGTGGGTGACGGTCGAGACCATGATTTCGTCCGCTGCCGTCTCGGCCTGCAGTTCCGCCAATTCCCGGCGCACCGTGTCGGGTGAACCGACGATCGCGCCGGCCGACATACCGCCGAGTAGCCGTTCCTGTTCCGGAGTCAACGGATTCGCCGCCGCTTCCTCGGGCGTCGGATATCGGCCGGGGTTGCCCGCGCGCAGCCGCGCCATCGCCAGCTTCTGCGGGGCAGCGAGATACCGGGCGTGCTCGTCGTCGTCGGCAGCGACCACCGAGACGGTCACCATCGCGTACGGCTCGTCGAGCACAGTCGAGGGTTTGAACGTGGCGCGATACGCCTGCAGCGCAGGCATGGTCTGGGCGGGCGAGAAGTGCCGGGCGAAGGCGAATGGCAAACCGAGCAGCCCCGCGACCTGCGCGCTATAGGTACTCGACCCGAGCAGCCACATCGCGAAGCCCGCGCCGAGGCCGGGGACCGCGGTGATCGCCGCGTACGGATGGTCGGCGGGGAAATCGTCCGCGACGAAGGCGCGCAGCTGCGCGAGTTCCTGCGGGAAATCATCCGCGCCGACGTTCCCGCGGCGCAGTGCGTGCGCGGTGACTTGGTCTGTGCCGGGCGCACGACCGATGCCCAGGTCGATCCGGCCGGGGAACAGCGCATCCAGGGTGCCGAACTGTTCGGCGACGACCAGCGGTGCGTGGTTGGGCAGCATGACCCCGCCCGAGCCGACTCGGATCCGTTCGGTGGCCGCGGCGACCTGGCCGATCATCACCGCCGGGGCGGCACTGGCGATACCAGGCATCGAGTGGTGCTCGGCGAGCCAGAAACGGTGATAGCCGAGCGCTTCCACCTGTTCGGCGAGGGCGATCGAGTTGCGCAACGCGGTGCCGATGGAGGTACCGGTTCCGACGGGTGCGAGGTCGAGAACGGAAAGTGGAACAGTCACGACACAAGACAACACCGGGCGTGGCGCGGGTGTTCCGCCCAGCCCGGAACCGGACCTCGCCGCGCTGCGTCCTAGCTTGGGAGAGGAGAGTCTCGAACTGCGGGAGGGGGGCGATGACGAGCGGGGAGGTGAACCTCGATCCCGGTGCGTTGCGCGCGCTCGCGGCAGCGCACGATCGGTCGGCCGCGGTGCTCGGCGCATGCGCGCGGATGGTCGAACAGCGCACGCCCGGCGCTGTTGACGGCCTGTCCGGGTATGGCCCGATCGCGCGTGCCCTGGCCGGTTGGGCGGAGTCGACGGCTGTGATCGCGGCCGAACTGAACGCCGTCGTCGATCGCGTCACCGAGGTCGACGATGCCACCGCCGCGGCGCTGGGAGATGCGGCCGCCGCCGCGGCGCTGGGAGACGCGCTGTGAGCGGCCCGGAATTGGAATATTTCGCCGGGTTCCTGCCGCTCGCGGCCCGGGTGGCGCCGACCGACCGGACCATTGCAGAGGTCCTGGCGCGACAAGACGAGCAGTCCGCGGCCGATCCGACCGTCCTCGGTGAGGACGCGGCGGTGTTGCGGCATGTGCTCACCGAGGCGGACGCGCAGTGGCAGGAACAGGCCCGCCTGGTGCACGCGCTACCCGACTACTGGCGTGGCCCGACGGCCGAACGTGCGCAGGAGGCGGTGTTGCGCAATCTCGATCACGCGGATCGTGCCCTGACGTCGGTCCGTGTAGTGGTCGACGCGATCGACGCGGCGCAGACCGCCCTCGGGAGCGTGCTGCGCCACCGCGCCGAGGCACTTGGGGCCTTTCCCGCCACCATCGATGGTCACTCGCCCGACGACGTCGCCCGGATGATCGACCAGTCCGACGGCGAGCGCGACGAGCACACCAACACATGGCTCGAACAGGTATTCATGCCGCATGTGCGCGAGTCGCTCGAAGTGTTCGACGACATCTGCCGCGCCGCCGACGACGCGATCGGCGGGACCGTGCGCGTGCTGAACCAGGCGCTGACGTCGGTGGACGCGGAGGCCGCGGGTCTGGCATCGGCCGTGTTGTCCGGGGTGGGCCGGCTCGTCGCCGGTGCGGGCGAATTGGCCGTGGAGATCGGGGCCGGCCTGATCGAACGGTCCGAGGACCCGTCCACAGCGCCGGATCCGCCGGGAGATGAGGAGCGCCCGAGTCCGCAGGCGGCGTCGCCCGACACGTTCTCGCCCGAAACTCGGATGCCGCCCGGCGGAGCAGCAGACCCCGGCGGCACGCCGCACGGGGATACCGGTGACCGACCCGAGTCGGCCGACCGGACGGCAGGCCCGTCGGCGCAGGGGCCGCAGTCGCGCAACGAGCCCGCGATCGCGGTCGACGCGACGCCGGCCGAACCCGATGTGGGGCAGTTGGATTCGTCACCGGAACCACAGGAACCACCGGAGCGAGGTCAGGAGCCGGGACGCGGTGGTCAACCACAGCTCGCCGGCACCGACGACGACCCACGCGACCGAAAACCCGACGTCGCACTGGGCGAGGCCGGACCGTTGTGACCGCACGCTTCGAGATCGAGCGAATCGCGGCCGATCATCGGATGGTGACCGACCGAATCGTCGAACGGATCGATGCGATCGGGCGCGCGGCTGCGGCAAGGGCAGCGTGGTTGTCCCGGCTGCCGCGCGAGGGGCCATGCGCACCGCCGGTGGTGGCTCAGCCGGGTACCGCGACGACACCGGCTCCGCAGCTCGACCGGCCCGAGGCGGAGCCGGAACCGCCACAGAGCTGGCTCAGCTGAGCTGCGCTCAGCGTCCGATGTGAGCTGCGCTCAGCAACCAATGTGAGCTGCGCTCAGCGTCCGATGACCGCGCGCACCTGGCTCACCCGCGACGTCTTCTCCGGTTCGACGGGGGCATGCGGATCAACCGTCGTGGTCTTCGGGAAGTGCTCATCGGCGTCGACGAAAGCCGAATAGGCGTTGTCGTCGTCGAGCACGTGCAGCAGGAATCCGGTCAGCAGCGCGCGCGTGACGCGGGCCGTGCCGGTCTCGTGCTTCCCCGCGCCGAGCGCGGCGAGCACCCGTCGGCCCTCCACGATCCCGTTGTGCCGAGCCTTGTGTACCGAGCGCAGCACCGCCGGTCCACGCCATGCCGCGGCGAGCGCGGTGGCATTCGAGTCGCTCGCGCGCAGGTCGAGCGCCCCGCCGACGATCAGCCCCGGCGCGTCCACCTTCGCGGCCGCCAATTCGGCCGGAGGTGCGGTCGGTGCGGGAAACAGCGCCGCGACCGCGGCGATATCGCTGCGCCGAGTGGCCGCGAGCACGGCGGCTCCGGCGCCCATGCCGTGCCCGGCCAGCGCGAGCTTGTCCGGGTGAACGCTGATCTTGCCGTTGCCGAGGCGGACCTCGCGGCAGATGTCCAGCGTCGTGGAAAGGTCGGCCGCCAGACCCAGGTGCGAGGGAACCGGTCCGCGCTCGGTGTTCGGCGCGGCGGCGACGATGCCCCAGGACGCGAGGTGCTCGAGCAGCGTGCGGTAGTTGTCGACCGCGGTCAGCCAGCCGTGCCCGAACGCGACGGCGGGCAGCCCGAGACCCTCTTCCGGGGTGAACACCACGCCGGGCTGCCCGGCAAACGCCAAGTCGCCGCGCAACACCCGATGCGGGCCGCGACTGGACAGCTTGTTGAGCAGTGACTTCACGGATGCCGACACGGTGTCGACCGTAACGGATCCCCTGGCCGATCCGACTTCGGATGCGACACGCGCCCGCCACGGATGTCGATTCGCGCGAAATTCACCCCCAAGTACCCTGGAGAGCCATGTGCGGAATCGTGGGTTACGTCGGCCATCGGCCTGCCCTCGGCGTGGTCGTCGAGGCGCTGCGTCGAATGGACTATCGGGGATACGACTCGGCAGGCATCGCGATTCTCGACGGGGTCGGCGCGACGGCGGTCGAACGTAAGGCAGGTCGCCTGCACAATCTGGAGGCCGAACTGGCCGACCTCGGCGAGGGCGCGTTCCCCGGGACGGCCGGTATGGGTCACACGCGGTGGGCCACCCACGGCGCACCGACGGACCGCAACGCCCACCCGCACCGGGACGCCACCAGCAAAGTGGCCGTCGTGCACAACGGCATCATCGAGAACTTCGCGCCGCTGCGGCGTGAGCTCGAAGATGTCGGAGTCGAGTTCCACAGCGATACCGACACCGAGGTGGCCGTCCACCTGGTCGCCCGCGCGTACGCGGACGGCCCGACCGCCGGCGATTTCGTCGCCAGTGCCGCCGCCGTGCTGCGCCGGCTGGAGGGTGCCTTCACTCTTGTCTTCACCCACGGCGATCATCCGGGCAAGATCGTCGCCGCGCGGCGCTCCACTCCGCTGGTCGTCGGCGTTGGTGAGGGCGAGATGTTCGTCGCATCCGATGTCGCCGCGTTCATCGAGCACACCCGCGACGCGGTGGAACTCGGTCAGGACCAGATGGTCGTGATCACCGACAGCGACTACGCGATCACCGACTTCGACGGGAACACCGAGGTCCCGTCGCGGCCGTTCCGGATCGACTGGGATCTCGCCGCCGCCGAGAAGGGCGGCCACGACTATTTCATGCTCAAGGAGATCGAGGAGCAGCCCGCCGCGGTGCGGGACACGCTGATCGGGCACTTCGCCAACGGCCGGATCGTGCTGGACGAGCAGCGGCTCAACGATCAGGAGCTCCGCGAGGTCGACAAGGTCTTCGTGGTGGCATGCGGTTCGGCCTACCACTCCGGGCTGCTGGCCAAGTACGCGATCGAGCATTGGACCCGGCTCCCGGTGGAGGTGGAGCTCGCCAGCGAATTCCGCTACCGCGACCCGGTCTTGGACCGGTCCACGCTGGTGGTGGCGATCTCTCAGTCCGGCGAAACCGCGGACACCCTCGAAGCGGTGCGGCACGCGAAGACACAGAAGGCCCGCGTGCTCGCGGTGTGCAATACCAACGGTGCCCAGATTCCGCGCGAGGCGGACGCGGTGCTCTACACCCGGGCGGGACCGGAGATCGGTGTCGCCTCGACCAAGGCGTTCCTCGCGCAGGTTGCCGCGAACTACCTCGTCGGCCTCGCGCTGGCGCAGGCGCGCGGCACGAAGTACCCGGACGAGGTGGCGCGCGAGTACGCCGAACTCGAGTCGATGCCCGAGTTGGTGCAGCAGGTGCTCGACACGGCGCCCGCGGTTCGGGCGCTCGCACGGGAGCTGGCGGATTCGCCGACCGTGCTGTTCCTGGGTAGGCACGTCGGCTACCCGGTGGCGCTCGAGGGTGCGCTCAAGCTGAAGGAACTCGCCTACATGCACGCCGAGGGCTTCGCCGCGGGTGAGCTCAAGCACGGCCCGATCGCGCTGATCGAGGACGGGCTGCCGGTCATCGTGGTGATGCCGTCGCCGAAGGGGCGCGCGGTGCTGCACTCGAAGCTGCTCAGCAATATCCGCGAGATCCAGGCGCGCGGTGCGCGGACGATCGTCATCGCCGAGGAGGGCGACGACACGGTGCGTCCGTTTGCCGACGACCTGATCGAAATCCCGTCGGCGCCCACGCTGTTGCAGCCGCTGCTCTCGACGGTGCCGCTGCAGATCTTTGCCGCCGAGATCGCCCAGGCGCGGGGCTACGACGTGGACAAGCCGCGCAACCTCGCCAAGTCGGTGACCGTCGAGTAGCGAGTAGCGCAGCTCAGCGGACGATGACGGTGGCGCGCATCTCGGGGTGCAGCGGGCAGATGTAGTCGTAGGTTCCCGGCGTGGCGAACCCGTGGCTGTAGCTACCGGATTTGAGGATCGGGCTACTCAATTCCATCCCGCTGTCGCCGAGCCCCTGCACCGCATGCGGCACGCCGCCGTCCTTGAACTCCCACTTCACGACCTCGCCTGCGTCGATCGTCACGGTGGCCGGCTCGAATGCCATGTCCTTCACCTCGACGGTCTCGGCGACCTCGTCGGCTGCCGCCGAGGTGGGCACCGGCGAGCCGTCGACGGCGGTCGCGGATGAGGTGGAGGTCGTCGAGGTGGCTTCCGCGTTGGTCGCGGACTCCTCGCTACTGCACGCCGAAAGTGCTGTGACCACGGCGATTCCGGTGATGACGAGACGAAAGCGTTTTTGCATCAGGCGAGCGTAGTCTCGCAGCAGTCCACGAGCACGATGTGCCCACCTGGAGGTACGCCATGCGCGACTATTACACCGCGGACGAGGTGCGTGCGGCCGAGGCGGTGTTGTTCGAGCAGGTCGCCGCGGGCGTCCCGATGTACCGCGCCGCCTACGGTCTCGCGCGGGTGTGCGCGGCAGAGTTGCGCGCCCGGACCGGTGGGGTGGCTGGGCGGCGGGTCTGTCTGCTGGTCGGGTCGGGCGACAACGGCGGCGACGCGCTGTGGGCCGGTTCGATATTGCGCCGCCGCGGTGTGGCGGTGACGGCGCTACTGCTGAAGCCCGAACGTGCGCACTCGGAAGGGCTTGCCGCACTGCGCAATTCGGGCGGACGAGCCCTTGCCGACCTGGGATCGGTGGATCTCGACGCGGCATTGGCGGAAGCGGACCTGGTGATCGACGGCATCGTCGGAATCTCCGGCACCGGGCCCCTGCGTCCGGACGCGGCGCGCATCGTCGCCGGTGTGCACGCCCCTATCGTTGCGGCGGATCTGCCCAGCGGGGTGGACCCCGACACGGGTGCGGTGTCCGGGCCCGCGGTGCGCGCGGCGGTGACCGTCGGATTCGGCGCGCTCAAGCCGGTGCACGCACTGGCCGCGCCGTACTGCGGCCGGGTCGAGTTCGTCCCGATCGGGCTCGCACCCCCGCCGGCGAGCCTGCAGGCGCTGGAGCCGGCCGAGGTCGGCGCCCTGTGGCCGGTTCCGGACGCGATCGACGACAAGTACAGCCAGGGCGTGGTCGGCATCAGCGCGGGCAGCGCCGCCTATCCCGGCGCGGCGGTGCTGTGCACCGGTGCCGCGGTCGCCGCCACCTCGGGCATGGTGCGTTACGCCGGATCCGGCGCCGAACAGGTGCTCGCGCACAGCCCGGAGGTGGTCGCGACCGGCAGCGTCGCCGACACCGGCCGGGTCCAGGCGTGGATCTACGGGCCCGGCTCGGGCACCGACGATGCCGCACTCGATACGCTGCGCGCCGTTCTCGATAGCGAGCTGCCGGTGCTCGTCGACGCCGACGGGTTGACGGTGCTCGCGCGGCACCCCGAGTTGGTGCGCAACCGCAGTGCCCCGACCGTGCTGACGCCGCACGCCGGCGAGTTCGCCCGGTTGACCGGCACCGAGCCCGGCGTGGACCGGGTTGGCGCCGTGCGGACATTCGCCGCCGATTGGGGTGTCACGGTGCTGCTCAAGGGCCGTGCGACGCTGATCGCGAGCCCCGACGGTCCGACGCTGGTCAGCGAGGCCGGCGGGTCGTGGGCCGCGACCGCAGGCGCCGGGGACGTGTTGTCCGGGATCATCGGAGCCTTGCTGTCCACGGGAATCGACTCGCGTACGGCGGCCGCGGCTGGTGCGCGCGCGCACGCGCTGGCCGCAAACCTCGCCGCATCCAGCGCCGGGTCCGGCACCGCGCCGATCTCGGCCGGAACTCTTCTCGCACAGGTCAGGGCGGCAATCGCGGTGCTTCGGCAGCAGGCTGCGGCACGCTGAGCTGCCGCCCGCGGCGGTTCGTCGCGCGGTCCGGTGGCAGGATTACGGGTTGTGATGACAGATCCGATCGAACTCACCTCGGTACCGGCGGAGGAGCCCGTCGCCGCGCAAGCCGAGGCAGTGATCGATCTCGACGCCATCGCTGCGAACGTCGAGGTGTTGCGCGAGCATGCCGGTACTGCGGCCGTGATGGCGGTGGTGAAGGCCGACGCCTACAACCATGGCGCGGTGGCCGTAGCGCGCACCGCGCTCGCTGCGGGCGCACGGGAACTCGGTGTCACCACCATCGCGGAAGCCATCGAACTGCGCGCTGCCGGCATCGAGGCCCCGATCTTGAGCTGGCTGAACACCTCCGACGCCGATTTCGCCGCCGCGATCGACGCGGATGTCGAGATCGGCGTTTCGTCGGCAGCCCACCTGCGCGCGGTTGGTGCCGCCGCGCGGGCACGCGGACGGACGGCGACGGTGTCGGTGAAGGTGGACACCGGCCTCAACCGCAACGGCGCCTCGCCACACGAGTACCCGGTGCTGCTCGACGAGCTGGCCAAACTGGAAGCCGAGCGGGCGGTGCGGTTCCGGGCGATCTTCTCCCACCTGGCGCACGCCGACGAACCCGACCATCCCATCGTCGAGGTACAGCGGGACCGGTTCGTCGACGCGATCACCGCGGCGAAGCGGATCGGGCTGACCCCGGAACTGGTGCACCTGTCCAACTCTGCCGCCACGCTGACCAGGCCGGACCTGGCCTTCGACATGGTGCGCCCAGGCATCGCCATCTACGGACTCTCGCCGATCCCGGAGCGGGGCCAACTCGGCTTGCGGCCCGCGATGACGCTGCGTGGCCGGGTCGCGCTGGTCAAGGAGGTCGCGGCGGGCGAGGGCGTCTCCTATGGGCACGAGTGGATTGCACCGCACGACACACACGTCGCGCTGCTGCCGCTCGGCTACGCGGACGGCATCCCCCGCGCGCTCGGTGGACGGTTCGAGGTGCTGCTCGGTGGCGTGCGACGCCCGTCGATCGGCCGGGTGTGTATGGATCAGGTGGTCGTCGATCTCGGCCCGTTGCCCCCCACGGTGCGCGAGGGCGATTCCGCGATCTTCTTCGGTTCCGGTGCAGCAGGCGAGCCGATCGCGCAGGACTGGGCGGACACGCTGAACACCATCCACTACGAGGTGGTGACCGGTATCCGCGGTCGCACCGTGCGCACGTACACGCACGGTGGAGAACTAGCGTGAGCGCTCGCCGGGCAGCCACCCGCCGCGATCCGAGCATCCCGTTCCGCAACGCGGAGGCGATGGCCGCAGTGCCGCGCAGCGAACTCGGCCGCTCCGTTGGCTGAGCGCAGGCCGGCGACCGTCGCCGACACCGAGGAGTTGGGCCGCGAACTGGCCCGCGAGCTGCGTGCCGGCGATCTGGTGGTGCTCGACGGACCGCTCGGCGCGGGCAAGACGGCACTAACGCGCGGAATCGCGGCCGGCCTCGGCGTCCAGGGCCGGGTCAGTTCGCCGACGTTCATCATCGCCCGACTGCATCCCGCGGGAGATCGGGTCGACGGGCCGCCCGTCGCGATGGTGCACGTCGATGCCTACCGGCTCGGGGACGGGCCGGGCGCGCTCGATGATCTCGATGCCCTCGACCTCGACACCGACCTGCACGATGCCGTCGTGGTGGTGGAGTGGGGCAGCGGGTTGGTCGAGCATCTCGCCACCCGCCATCTCCAGGTACGGCTGCGGCGCGAACCCGATTCCGAGGTGCGCACGATCAGCTGGGACTGGGTGACGCGCAGCTAGGGAATGCCCGGCCGCCGGCGGCGTGCTGACCAGCGGGTATCGTTGCACCATCATGCTTGTCCTCGCCCTCGACACCTCCACTCCCGCCGTGACCGCAGGAATCGTGGACCTGAGCCGGACGGCGATCGAGCCGTTGGCGACCCGGGTGACCGTCGATTCGCGCGCTCATGCCGAGTTGCTCACCCCCCACATCCTCGAATGCCTCGCCGAGATCGGTCGCAAGCCCGACGATCTCGACGCCGTGGTGGTCGGGGCCGGCCCCGGACCGTTCACCGGTCTGCGCGTCGGCATGGCCACCGCCGCGGCGTTCGGTGACGCCATCGAGGTTCCGGTGCACGGGGTGTGCAGCCTCGACGCGATCGCGCACGACGTCGGCACCGCCACCGATCCGAGTGCGGGGGAGCTGCTTGTGGTCACCGATGCGCGCCGGCGAGAGGTGTACTGGGCGCGCTACTTCGGGGGTCGACGCATCGAGGGTCCTGGTGTCTGTAAGCCGGCCGACCTCGATATCGGTGCGGCGCAGGTGATCGCGGGATCTCCGTCGCACGTCGACTTCTTCGATCTGCCCGTGCAGCCGGTGGAGACGCCGTCGCCGGTCGGCCTCGTGCACGCCGCACGGGAGCTGCTACTGGCCAAGGCCGAGCCGGAAGCACTTGTCCCGCTGTATCTTCGGCGACCAGATGCCGTCGAGCGGGCGGTCGTCGCACGATGACGATTCGGGTCGAGGCGCTGACCGACGCCGACATCGCACGCTGCGTGGAACTCGAGAACGCACTGTTCGCCGGGGACGACCCGTGGACCGCGATCGCCTTCCGCGCCGAGTTGTCCAGCCCGCACACGCACTACTTCGCCGCGCGTTCGGTGGCCGAAGAACTTGTGGGATACGCGGGAATCGCCCTACTCGGCAGCGCATCCGATCCCGAGTCCGAGGTGCACACCATCGCCGTCGACCCAGCCGTACACCGCGCGGGGGCGGGTACCGCGCTGCTGTCGGCGATGCTCGCGGAGGCCGACCGGCACGGTGGCCCGGTGTTCCTCGAGGTCCGCACCGACAATGAGCCCGCGATCGCGTTGTACCGTAAGTTCGGATTCGACCTGCTCGGTGTGCGCAAGCGCTATTACCAGCCCAGCGGCGCCGACGCGTACACGATGCGCCGGCCCGCACCGGCCACCGTCGGCGCGCACCACGAGGAAGGGAACTCCGCGCCATGATCGTGATGGGCATCGAAAGCTCTTGCGACGAAACCGGTGTCGGGATCGTACGCTGGCGCGATGGTGTCGGGCGTTCGGGGGGCACCTGCGAGCTGCTCGCGGACGAGGTCGCGTCCAGTGTCGATCAGCATGCCCGGTTCGGCGGCGTGGTGCCGGAAATCGCGTCGCGTGCACACCTGGAAGCGATCCGGCCGACCATGCGGCGCGCGCTGGCCACGGCAGGTATCCGCAAACCGGATGCGCTTGCCGTCACGATCGGTCCCGGCCTCGCCGGCGCGCTGCTCGTCGGGGTCGCTGCGGCCAAAGCCTATGCGGCGGCCTGGGATGTCCCGTTCTACGCGGTGAATCACCTCGGCGGGCATGTCGCCGTCGACACGATCGAGCACGGTCCGATGCCCGCCTGTGTGGCGCTGCTGGTCTCCGGCGGCCACACCCACCTGCTGCATGTCGATGATCTCGGCAAGCCGATCACCGAGCTGGGCAGCACGGTCGACGACGCCGCCGGCGAGGCGTTCGACAAGGTGGCGCGACTGCTCGGACTCGGCTTCCCCGGTGGTCCTGCGCTCGATGCTGCTGCAGCCGAAGGTGATTCGGCCGCGATTGCGTTTCCGCGCGGCATGACCGGACCGCGTGACGCCCGCCACGACTTCTCCTTCTCCGGGGTGAAGACCGCGGTGGCCCGGTATGTCGAAGCGCGGGATCGGGCCGGCGAGCCGGTGTCGATCGCCGATGTGGCGGCGAGCTTTCAGGAGTCGGTCGCCGACGTGCTGACCATGAAGGCGGTGCGGGCCGCGACCGATGTCGGGGTGGACACGATCGTGCTCGGCGGCGGCGCGACGGCGAATTCCCGTATCCGCTCACTGGCCGAAGAGCGTTGTGCTGCAGCTGGTCTCACGCTTCGCGTGCCGAAACCGCGGTTGTGTACGGACAACGGCGTCATGATCGCCGCGCTCGGTGCCCACATCGTCGCGGGCGGTGCACAGCCCTCGCCGCTCGATGTCGCGTCGAATCCCGGTTTGCCGGTGGCGATCAGTCAGGTGGCTTGAGCGGCCCGCTCAGCCGGCCGAGCCGGTGCCCGGCCGCAATGGTGGCGGCGGTGGCGGGGCCGGGTTTGTCGTGGTCGGTGACGGCCGCTGATCGGGCTGTTGCCGCGACCGCTCGGGCGCACGCGGGTCCGGTGTGCCGGTGTCGGGATTCTGGTTGTTGTCGAGCCATTCCGGCACTGTTGGCCACGGAATCGCGGTCAGATCCGGCGCCGGGTGCAGCTGTGGCGCCGTCGTCGGCGCGGACGGGCTCGGTGTCATCGTCGACGGGTTCGTCGTGGTTGGCGACGGTGGTCCGGATTGCGGCGCGGCGCGGGGCGTCTCGGGCAGCGGACGCGGCACGGGTGCCGCAGTGGTGAGCGCTTCGAGCTCGCCGTAGTCGTAGGTCGGTGCAGCCGGGCTCGGCTCGGAGTACTCGTAGGTCGGCAGCGGGGGAGCGGGCACAGCGCTCGACGGGGTCATGTTCACCAGCGCGCCCTCGTCGGCACGGTCGAGGGTGGCCGCCGGCGACACGTTCTCGTCGCCGTTGGAGACGGTCAGCGATTGCACGCCGTAGCCGATGATCAGCCCGATCACCACGAGAGCACCCGCTATGGCGCCGGCAACCCGGGTAAAGGTGCCGATCGGTGCGTCGACGGGCATGCGAACCACCGGATACACCATTGGCTGCACCGAATCGGCGACCAGTGCGGCACCTTTGGCAAGCACGGTTTCGGGCTCGGTGGGCCGCAGCACCGGGATGGCGAAGGCTTTGGTGAGCCCGCTCACCAAAGCCGGCATGTTCGCTCCACCGCCGATGAGAACGAGCCCATCGGGCCGGCGCGGCGCCGCATCGATGGTCGTGGTCACGAACGCCGACGCCGAGGCGACCAACGGCGCGATCACGCGCTCGAGGTCGGCGCGAGTCAGGTTGCGGTGCCTGCCGGGTGCGTACTCGACGGTGGTGGTGTCGTGGTTGGTCAGATGTTCCTTGGCGGTGCGCACCCGCGACATCGATTCGGTACGGCTCGGTCGGCTTCCCGCGGGCAGCCGATGGCTGGCGACATGGCGGTAGAGCGCGTCGTCGACTGCGTTGCCGCCTACTTCGGTGCTGCGATGCGAATCGAGCACCGTGCCGTCCACCTGATCCACGATGGTGACGGTGAGTCCGGATGCGCCGAGATCGGCGATCGCGACGGTCTCGAATTGCGCCACCTCGCCGGTGTAGTGCAGATACGCCAGCGCTGCGGCGGGCTCTGGAACGAGCTGCAGATCGCGGCGTCGGGGGCCCGCTGCCGACCGGATCGACCTGGTCTGGTCCTCGTTGCGATAGGCGACGGCGATTCCGGACGGTTCGACCGTGGTTTGCCGAACCTGAGTGGTCATCAGCTCGATCGAGGAGGCGACCAACTCGCCGAGGTCGACGTTGGCTTCGTCGGCCGTGATCGTGCGGTACTCGAACGACTGGGCGCCGTCTGCGGGCGTGGTGAGGAGAGCTGAGTAGACAACTTCACTGCCGACGGATACGCCCAATGACGTCCGCATGTGCTCGCACCTCCCGCCCTTGATCGGTGATACCGCTCTGGGGACCGGCGTTATTGCCGGTTCCGAGGATAACTCGTAATCCGTTATCTGAACGTTACCTAATCTGTCGCTGGATGGAAAACGAATCGCCGGTCGGCCCGCGAGCCAGACCTGAAGGACCACAATGAAAACGCAGGGTGACGGCGGATGCGAGGCGAATATGACGAGTCTGCGCGTGTCGACGGAATCGGCCCGAAAAGCGGGCCGCAAGCGCGGCAAGGCCGAACGTGGTCGGGTGCCCAGATCCGCCCTCGCCGTGCGCTCCTCGCTGGACCGGCCCGATCCGGTCGGCCTGCTCGAATCGCAGGCGCGCACCCGCGTTCCCGACCTGGTGCCGATCCGGTACGGCCGGATGGCGCAATCGGCGTTCGCGTTCTTCCGCGGTGCCGCGCTGGTGATGGCCGACGATTTGGCCCGCTCACCGTCCACCGGACTGCGGGTACAGCTGTGCGGCGACGCGCATATGAGCAACTTCGGGGTGTATGCGACCCCGGAACGCAAACTCACCTTCGACGTCAACGACTTCGACGAGACCTATCCGGGGCCGTTCGAGTGGGACGTGAAGCGGCTCGCCGCCAGCCTCGTGGTCGGGGCGCTCGATCGCGATTTCGGTGTCGAGACCGGTGCGGCCTTCGCCAGGGAGGCGGCTGGTGCGTATCGGCAGACGATGATCGACGCGGCCGGACAGGGGAATCTCGACGTCTGGTACGCCCATATCGATGTCGAGGCGGATCTGCGCGAGATCGGTGTACCGCTCGACGGTGTGCTGCGCAAACGCATCGACACTGCGGTCCGCAAGGCGCGCGGCCGGTCGAGCGAGCAAATTCTCGGCAAACTAACCGTGGTCGAGAACGGAACGCATCGGATCGTCAGCATGCCGCCGCTGATCGTGCCGGTCGAGGAACTCTTTCACGGGGAACGGCTCGCGATCGGGCGGGGTCTGCTCGAGGAACGGATGCGCGAGTACGCGCAGACGCTGTCCTGGGACCGCCGGGTGTTGTTCGACCGATTCACACTCACCCAATTTGCCCGAAAGGTCGTCGGCGTCGGCAGCGTAGGGACCCGTTGCTGGATTGCGCTGCTGCAGGGCGCCGACTCGATGGATCCGCTGTTCCTACAGATCAAGGAGGCGCAGCCGTCGGTGCTGGCGGTCTATTCGGGCGGCCCGGCGATCGTGCATCAGGGCGAGCGCGTGGTGAACGGCCAGCGCCTGATGCAGGGCGCAAGCGACATCTTTCTCGGCTGGGTGCGCGGGCCTGCACCCGATGGTGTCGTGCGGGACTTCTATGTTCGGCAGTTGCGCGACGGCAAATGGTCGGTCGATATCGCGACCATGCCCGAACGTGGGCTGCAGCTCTATGCCCGGGTGTGTGGCCGCACTCTCGCCCAGGCGCACGCGCGAGCAGGGGACCGGTTCGCGGTCGCGGGCTACCTCGGCAACGGCACCGCGTTCGACGATGCGATCGTCGATTTCGCGGTTGACTATGCCGACCGCAGCGCCACGGATCACGCGGCGCTGTGCGCGGCGATCGACTCCGGCCGCGTGCACGCGACCATGGACCTGTGAAAGGCCGTGCCGAATCGAGCGCGGCCGATGTGCGCTGTCGGCGAACTTGCGCTGCGAAGGCTTGAGTGCTGGCACTCGCATGTATAGAGTGCTAGTCGGCACTGCGGCAGCCTCGGCACCCGCGACGACGGGACTGCACACAGAGCCGAAATCCTGATGGAACGACAAGTCGCTGGGACCAACCCCCAGGACTCGATAACCACTGAAAGTGGAGGGCTCATCGTGGCGAGCGTGAACATCAAGCCGCTCGAGGACAAGATCCTCGTCCAGGCCAACGAGGCCGAGACGACGACCGCCTCCGGCCTGGTCATTCCCGACACGGCGAAGGAGAAGCCCCAGGAGGGCACCGTCGTCGCAGTTGGCCCCGGCCGGTGGGACGAAGATGGCGAGAAGCGTATTCCGCTGGACGTCCAGGAGGGCGACACCGTCATCTACAGCAAGTACGGCGGCACCGAGATCAAGTACTCCGGCGAGGAGTACCTGATTCTCTCGGCGCGCGACGTGCTGGCCGTCGTCACCAAGTAGACAGCCGCATCTCACCGGCGCTCGACGAGGGCCGGACCTTGCACCCCGCCCCGGCGCCCGAAACCTCGGTCCCGGGGCGGAGTGCGTTCCGGCTCAGTCTCTTCCGTGCGCTGCCCACCGACGCGGCACCGCACGAGGGCCGCAGGCGCCGCACAATCCGAAACAGGAGAAGCAAGAAGATATGGCCAAACTAATCGAGTTCGACGAGAACGCTCGCCGGGCTCTGGAACGGGGCGTCGACAAGCTCGCCGACGCGGTCCGGGTGACCCTCGGCCCGCGCGGTCGGCACGTCGTGCTTGCCAAGGCGTTCGGCGGCCCGACCGTGACCAACGACGGCGTCACCATCGCCCGCGAGATCGAGCTCGAGGATCCGTTCGAGAACCTCGGCGCGCAGCTGGTGAAGAGCGTCGCCACCAAGACCAACGATGTTGCCGGCGACGGCACCACCACCGCGACCGTGCTGGCGCAGGCCCTGGTGCGTGCCGGCTTGAAGAACATCGCCGCGGGTGCGAACCCGATGAGCCTCGGTTCCGGCATCGCGAAGGCCGCCGACAAGGTGTCCGATGCGCTGCTGGCCGCCGCCACCCCGGTCGAGGGTGAGCGTGCGATCGCGCAGGTCGCGACCGTGTCCTCGCGCGACGAAGTGATCGGCGAGATGGTCGGCAAGGCGCTGACCACCGTCGGCAAGGATGGCGTCGTCACCGTCGAGGAGTCCTCGACGCTGCTGACCGAGCTGGTCGTCACCGAGGGTGTGCAGTTCGACAAGGGCTACCTGTCGCCGTACTTCGTCACCGACCTGGACAGCCAGGAAGCGGTGCTGGAGGACACCCTGGTGCTGCTGCACCGCGACAAGATCGGCTCGCTGCCCGATCTGCTTCCGCTGCTCGAGCAGATCGCCGAGAGCGGCAAGCCGGTGCTGATCATCGCCGAAGACGTCGAGGGCGAGGCGCTGTCCACCCTGGTGGTCAACTCGATCCGCAAGACGATCAAGGCCGTCGCTGTCAAGGCGCCGTTCTTCGGTGATCGCCGCAAGGCGTTCCTCGACGACCTCGCGGTCGTGACCGGCGGCACCGTGATCAACCCCGACATTGGCATCACCCTTCGTGAGGCCGGTCTCGACCTGCTCGGCTCTGCCCGGCGGATCGTCGTCACCAAGGACGAGACCACCATCGTCGAAGGTGGCGGCACGGCCGAGGCCGTCGCGAGCCGTGTCGACCAGCTGCGGGCCGATATCGCGCGCACCGATTCCGACTGGGACCGGGAGAAGCTCGAGGAGCGGCTGGCCAAGCTGTCCGGCGGCGTTGCGGTGATCCGGGTTGGCGCGGCCACCGAGACCGCACTCAAGGAGCGCAAGTTCCGCGTCGAAGACGCGGTCAGCGCCGCCAAGGCGGCCGTCGAGGAGGGCATCGTGCCCGGTGGCGGCACGGCACTCGTGCACGCGGCCAAGGAGCTGGTGTCGTTGCGCGACTCGCTGAGCGGGGACGAGGCGCTCGGCGTCGAGGTCGTTCGCCTGGCACTGTCGGCGCCGCTGTTCTGGATCGCGGCGAACGCCGGGCTCGACGGTGCGGTGGTTACCTCGAAGGTGGCCGACAATCCGAAGATCGGCTTCAACGCGGCGACGCTCGCCTACGGCGATCTGATTGCCGACGGCGTGATCGACCCGGTGAAGGTCACCCGCTCGGCTGTGGTCAATGCGGCCTCGGTCGCGCGGATGGTGCTCACCACCGAGAGCGCCATCGTGGAAAAGCCGGCCGAAGAAGAGCCGGCTCACGGGCACGGCCACGCACACTAGACACGGCTGGACGAAACACCCTCGGCGCCACTGCCGAGGGTGTTTTCGTTTGCGCGGCACGGGGATCTGCTGCTTGTTGGCCGGCCGATGGTGCGGGTTCAGGCATGCACGTTGCTGAGCCCCACCGCAAAGCGCACGCCCGAGCAGTTGTAACACCCCACGCAGCCGACGCAGTTTGTGCAACCTACGCAGCCCAGGCACGCCATACAACGCTTACAGAGCACGCACGCCACGCAGGCGATACTTCCGGCGACCGCAAGTGACATTGCGGTGCCGATGCTTCCGGCGACTGCTGCGCTGCCTGCTGTGCTGATCGATCCGGCCACCGCGGTGCTGGCGACCGTGGCCGCCGAGTAGACCACGCCGGCGCTGGCCACAGTCGCTGCCGATCCGGCGACCGCGGTGCTGGCGACGGTGGCTGCCGAGCCGGCGACCGCGGTGCCGGCCACAGTGGCGACCGACCCGGCCACGGCGCCGTCGGACGCTGCCGTCGCGGGGTCGACGAGACCGTTGCCGGGTTTGCCGGATTTGATCATGGCGTCCATTTTGCGCCGGATGCAGTCCGCTCGCCTGTCGTTGGCGATGACGCCGCCTTGGAACGCGAAAACCCCTGGATCCGCTGGGATCCAGGGGCTCCCGTGGGTCAGGCCGCCGGGATGCGGCGCCGGGTCCGGCGAGCGTGCACTTCCCGCTCGGCCTCGGACATGCCACCCCAGATGCCGTACGGCTCGGACACGTTCAGCGCGTGCGAGCGGCACTGGGCGAGCACCGGGCAGCGTCGGCAGATCTCCTTCGCCCGCAGCTCGCGCTGGGCGCGTGCGCGACCACGCTCCCCGTCGGGATGAAAGAACACTGACGAGTCGACCCCGCGGCACAAGCCGCGCATTTGCCAGTCCCACAGGTCGGCGTTCGGGCCGGGAAGATGAGTCGGCTGTGGCATGTGAACTCCTACGGTGCGAGCTCGTCGGTCGAGCGGATGGCGAGACAGCAGGTGTTGCTATCCCTTGTTATCCCGGTTCGCGGGCGCCGCCGAGGCGGTGCCCACGGCGGCGATGAGTTACGTTATGGCCCGCGTCGAAATCGCGTCAATAGTTTTCCAAGTGGCGATTTCCATATCCCGCGCACCAAGAATTAACCTAATTTCGGTTTACTTTTTTGCGGATCCGGGAACCGATCACGGCCGGCGCGCAGCAACCGTTTTTCGGATCGAATCGAAATCTGTTGTGCTAGTGATAGATTCGGGTTCGCACGGGTCGGTGCGAGTAGGCGACCGGCATCGCTCGCGAGATCGGGAGCCGCGCCGACGTTCCGGATACGATTTCGGAAATGTTAACGACGCGGCCCGGGATGGGCGACTCGAGATGCTTGCTTGGGCGCCTTTGTGACGCACTCCGCTCGGATTAACACGAAAGAAACAATCTGAATGCCGATAAATCTTGCGGCGGCGGCACGGAGAGCTCCCGAGCACGCGCTCTAGAGTCGGCGACGTGCACAGCGAGCGATGCGGCCTGGCGACGGCGGCCTTCGGGGACGGCGTGGGCGACTCGCGGCTGCCGCCACCCGAGACCGCCCAGCAGTCGTGGTGGCGGGCGGTCGCGCTCGGTGGCCGCGGCTACTACGCGCGCGGCCGGGCCGAACTGTGCCGGGCCCGCCGGCTGTCCGCGCGAAACAGCGCAGGGGATGAACCGGCCACGGCGGAGCCGTCCATCCCACCACCGATACTGCGTTCGCTGGCGCTCAGCACCGAAGCATCGTGGTCGCGTCAGCTCGGCTGGCATCGGCACGCGGCCGAACTGGACGGCGCAGCGCTGGCCTTGGTGCCAGGTGATCCCGAGGTGCCGCTCCGGCTCGACGCGCTCGGCGACGCGCTCATCGGGCTGGCTGCGGACGCGCTGGGTGTGGGCAGGCTCGCGCTCGCCGCGCGCTTGCTCGACCGGTGCGCCGACGAACTCGCGGCACAAGTGAACTCGCCCGACGCCCGGATCTCCCTCCGTCACGCATGGGTGTCGGCCGAACTCGCCATGGCGAGCGGGGACGCCCCGAGGGCGACGCGGGCGAGCGCGGCAGCGGTACGGCTGGCCGCGGAATTCGGGTCGCAGCGGCATCGGGTGAAGTCGGCCCTGTTGTCTGCGGCGGCGATGTGCGTGGCCGGTGATGTCGCGGCGACCAGGACCGCCGCGGCGGACGTCGCGCGGCAGTGCCGCGCGGCCGGACTGCTTCCGCTGGAGTGGGCCGCTTCGATGCTGCTTGCCGCGGTGGTCGACCCCGACGAAAAGGGCGAGATCGACGAATCGGTGCGTATGTGCGCAGCGGAACTCGGTCGACGCGGCGGAACGCTACGGCGGACTTAGTCGGCGTGTGACAATTGTCGCTCGAGGGAGTTTGTGGCTTCGATTCTCACGCCCGCAGTGCGCAGCTATCGCAGAGCTAGCTATGGTTGGTACGTTCCGTCGTTGGGCGGAAGCACACCCGGGTCGGGGGTCGTGCCGCGCGATGCCAGGGATTCGTAGAGGATGTCGAACGCGAGCGAGGATCTCGACGCGGCGGTGCGTCTTGCCGCGAAGGGGGATCGCGATGCCCTCGGTCGTGTTCTCGCTATGGTTCGGCCGCTGGTAGTGCGCTATTGCCGGACCCGCGTGGGTGGGTCCGATCGTGGAAATATGTCGGCCGATGACGTTGCTCAAGAGGTATGTCTCGCGGTAATGACTGCCCTGCCGCGATATCAGGATCAGGGCCGGCCTTTCATGGCGTTCGTTTACGGCATTGCGCAACACAAAGTTGCTGACGCGCACAGAAATGCGTCCCGTAACAAAGCCGACGCGATGGCCGATGTACCGGATGTCATAACTGACGATTACGGGCCTGAACAGCGAGTACTCGACTTCGAGTCGTCGCGAGAGGTGGGTGCGTTGCTCGAGACTCTGCCGGCGAAACACCGGGAGATCTTGGTCCTGCGCCTGGTCGTCGGGCTGTCGGCGGAGGAGACGGCAGTGGCAACCGGCAGTACGGCGGGTGCAGTGCGGGTAGCACAGCACCGCGCACTGGCGAAGCTGAAGGCGCAAGTAGCGAGGGCGGGTGAAATGCATGGGTAGGGACAAGGCGCGAGGCGCCGGCGGATCGCGAAACGGCGAACCGCTGGACGTCGGCGGCCGACTCGACCCGTTGGACGAGATGGCCGACGAAGGGCCAGTCGATATCGCCGCAGTGCGGCACGACGATGCCCTCATCGACGCCATCGCGGGGGATGGCCCGGTCGCCACGAATAGCGCAGACGAGTATCAACTCGCCATGCTGCTGGCCTCGTGGCGTTCGGAGTTGACGGCTGTACCGATCCCGGACGAACCGGAGCTGGATATCGCCGTGCTGGCCGCGGTGGAAAAGGAATTCGACGCCGTCGCAGCGGAGCGTGCCGGTCGTCGTCGGATGCAGATCCTGCGTCCCGTCGCCGTCGCCGCCGCCGTTGCCGCGGTTATCGGCGGTCTGACCACAGCGATCAGTTACAACGCCAGTCCCGGCGACCCGCTCTGGAAGGTCAAGGAGGCGGTGTTCAGCCGGCAGGCCGATTCCACAATGGCGCGGATGGACAGTTCGTCCGACCTCGATGCTGCCGAACAACTGATCGCCAAGGGGGACGTAACCGGCGCGATGGTGCTGCTCGAGCGTGCGTCCAGCCGCACGGAGGATGTGGGTAGCGGTACGCACAAGGACAATCTGCGCGCTCGGCTCGAGACGCTTCGCGTTCGCCTCGAGAAGGCCGTGATCACCTACACCACGCAGCTCCCGCTGCCACCGCTGCTGCCGGAGGGCGTGCCGTCGGAGTGGCCGGTGGTACCACCACTGGTGCTGCCGAGCGAAGAAGCCACCGTCGTGCCACCGCCACCGTCGGAGACCATTCTGCTGGTGCCGGACACCACGGTGCCGTCGACCGTCGCTCCCATCGAGCCGATCGAACCGGTGACACCGCTGCCGCCGAGCACGACTACGGTCCCGCCGCCCGTGACGATCACGCAAGAGGCGCCGCTCACGACGATCGATCTGCCGCCGGTCGATACCAACTCCGACACGACCGCCATGCTGGTGCCGCCCCCGCCCGATTCGTCGGTCATCGAGATGCCGCCGCTCACTACGGCACGTGCGGATGTCGCGCCGTACGGCTCGTCGGTCGACCCGACAACCTCGGTGGCGCCGACAACCTCGGTGGCGCCGACAACCTCGGTGGCGCCGACCACATCGGCCAAGCCGACTCCGGATGATCCGGAGCCGACGCATCCGAGCGGAACCAACTCGAACTGAACTCAGCGAAAAGGCTCGGCAGGACGTTGTCCCGCCGAGCCTTTTCGCTGTCTGGCGAGGTGGTGCTCCCGCTAGTTGTCGAAGCTGTCGCCGTGCAGCGCTTCGTTCATCGAGGCGTCGGCGTAACCGCGGCAGTAGTCCCACGTGACGTAGGCGTCGGGCACGGGGTCGTAAGCGGGCTCGTGCGGCCGGACCGTGCCATCGACCAGCAGTTGAAGCAGGTTGGCCCGCAGCATGTCCCAATCGTGGTAGTGATCCTGCTTGCAGTCCTCGCAGCAAACCACGAGGCCGCGGATCCCGCGATGGCCGAGCAACGCTTCGTAAACCGCAAGATCGGCGAGGTCTTCCTCGACCGCAAGTCGTTCCTGCGGGCTCAGCGGTTCACCAGGCTCGATAGCATCGAGCGCGGCCGACGGGTCGGCGGGATCGCCCGCGAACGGATCGGGTGGCAGGCCGGGTGGCAGATGGTCTCGCACACCACAACGGTACGCAGGTGGGGCTGTTCTTCGCCAGCGGTCGCCGGCGGCGCGCATGTTTGCGCCCGCACCGGTCGCTCCGTGGCCTCAGCACGGCCCGGGAGCCGATACCATGGAGCAAGCATCCGCGGAAGTGCCTTTGTTTTTCCCGGCCATGCGACCAGCAATCACATTCTCGACGGACCCTGGTGGCCGTCGGCTGTCCCGCACAGGAGGGCCCGATCCCGATGAGCACAACCGCCGGAGCCGGGAACGCGTCGTCGAACACGCTGGCGGCGCACGCGGCTGCGGCGCCGCGCGTCCACACCGGCGGTGACGATCCGAACAAGATCGCGATGCTCGGACTGACCTTCGACGACGTGTTGCTGCTGCCCGCCGCGTCGGACCTGATCCCCAGTGCGGTGGACACCTCGAGCCGATTGACCCGCGAGATCAGCCTGCGGGTGCCGCTGGTGAGCTCGGCGATGGACACGGTGACCGAGGCGCGAATGGCGATTGCCATGGCACGTGCCGGCGGGATGGGTGTCCTGCATCGCAACCTTCCTGCGCTCGAGCAGGCCGCCCAGGTGGAGACCGTGAAGCGCTCGGAGGCCGGGATGGTCACCGATCCGGTCACCTGCAAGCCCACCGACACGCTGGCCGAGGTGGACGCGATGTGCGCCCGCTTCCGGATCTCCGGCCTGCCGGTCACCGATGAGACGGGGGCCCTCGTCGGCATCATCACGAACCGGGACATGCGCTTCGAGGTCGACGAGAATCGCCGCGTCGCCGAGGTGATGACGAAAGCACCGCTGATCACCGCGCGTGAGGGCGTCACGGCCGAGGCGGCACTCGGACTGCTGCGTCGGCACAAGATCGAGAAGCTGCCGATCGTCGACGGCAAGGGCCATCTGCGCGGGCTCATCACGGTCAAGGACTTCGTCAAGACCGAGCAGCACCCGTACGCGACCAAGGACCGCGACGGGCGGCTCCTCGTCGGTGCCGCCGTCGGCGTCGGACCGGACGCGTGGTCGCGGGCGATGTCGCTCGTCGACGCCGGGGTGGACGTACTCGTTGTCGACACCGCGCACGGCCACCAGGTGCAGGTGCTGGAGATGGTCAGCAAGGCCAAGGCCGAGGTCGGTGATCGCGTCCAGGTGGTCGGCGGCAACGTCGCTACCCGGGCGGGTGCAGCGGCCCTGGTCGAAGCGGGCGCGGACGCCGTGAAGGTCGGTGTCGGCCCCGGCTCGATCTGCACCACCCGCGTGGTCGCCGGTGTCGGCGCGCCGCAGATCACCGCGATCCTCGAGGCCGTCGCCGTGTGCGGGCCGGCCGGTGTGCCGGTCATCGCCGACGGTGGCCTGCAGTTCTCCGGGGATATCGCCAAGGCACTCGCCGCCGGCGCGTCGACCGCGATGTTGGGCTCGCTGCTTGCCGGTACCGCCGAGTCGCCGGGTGAGCTGATCCTGGTCAACGGCAAGCAGTTCAAGAGCTACCGCGGTATGGGCTCGCTCGGCGCGATGCAGGGCCGCGGCCAGGGCAAGTCGTTCTCGAAGGACCGCTACTTCCAGGACGACGTGCTCGCCGAGGACAAGTTGGTCCCCGAGGGTATCGAGGGCCGCGTGCCGTTCCGCGGCCCGCTCGGTGAGGTTATTCATCAGCTGACCGGCGGTCTGCGGGCAGCGATGGGCTACACCGGTTCGACCACGATCACCGATCTGCAGCAGGCGCAGTTCGTGCAGATCACCGCGGCCGGGTTGAAGGAAAGCCATCCGCACGACATCACGATGACGGTGGAAGCGCCCAACTACGCCGCCCGCGAGCGGTAGCTTCATTCCAGTCTTCACCCAGCGAGTCAGCCGCGTCGTCGCGGCGCAACAGAAAGGACGCGCGTGCGCGACCTCGTCGAAATCGGCATGGGCCGCACGGCTCGGCGTACCTATGAACTCGACGATGTGGACATCGTCCCGTCGCGCCGCACACGCTCGTCCAAGGATGTGTCCGTGTCGTGGCAGCTCGATGCCTACCGCTTCGACATTCCGATTCTGTCGCACCCCACCGACGCGCTCGGCTCGCCCGACTTCGCGATCGAGCTCGGCCGTCGTGGTGGCCTGGGAGTGATCAACGGTGAGGGCCTGTGGGCCCGGCACGCCGATGTCGAATCCAAACTGGCCGAGCTCGTCGATTCGGCCGAGACCGACGAAGATCCGGACGCACCGATCAAGCTGCTGCAAAAGCTGCACAGCGCGCCCGTTCAACCCGACCTGCTCGCCGAGGTCGTCGCGAAGGTGCGCGCCGCGGGCGTGACCACCGCGGTGCGGGTGAGCCCGCAGAACTCGCGCGCGCTGACGCCGGTGCTGGTGCAGGCGGGAATAGACCTACTCGTGGTGCACGGCACGATCATCTCTGCCGAACACGTGGGGCGCGGTGGCGACGAACCGCTCAACCTGAAGACGTTCATCGCCGAACTCGACGTGCCGGTCGTGGCCGGCGGCGTGAGCGACCACCGCACCGCACTGCACTTGATGCGGACCGGCGCGGCCGGCGTCATCGTCGGCTACGGCTCGATGGCCGGCGCGACCACCACCGGCGAGGTGCTCGGCATCGGCATCCCGATGGCCACCGCGATCGCCGACGCCGCCGCCGCGCGGCGCGATTATCTCGACGAGACCGGCGGCCGGTACGTGCACGTGATCGCCGACGGCGATATCGGGACCTCGGGGCAGCTCGCGAAGGCCATCGCCTGCGGTGCCGACGCCGCCGTGCTCGGTCCGCCGCTCGCGCTCGCCGCCGAGGCGCCCGGTCGGGGCTGGTACTGGCCCTCGGTCGCGGCGCACCCGTCGATGCCGCGTGGTTCGATGCTGCCGATTGCGCCTGCCGAGCAGCGCCCGAGCCTGGAAGCGGTCCTCTGCGGCCCGTCCGACGACCCGTTCGGCGCGCTGAATATCGTGGGCGGTCTGCGCCGGTCGATGGCGAAGTCCGGATACTCCGACCTCAAGGAGTTCCAGCGGGTCGGGCTCAACGTCCGCGCCTAGCACCGTCGCTGCCATGTCCGACGAGCAAGTTCGCAACGACGCCGGGCCGGATGACATCTTCGCCGGCCTGCGCCGATTTCCCGATGTCGAGGCCGACAACCTGTTCGCCGTCGACGCGGCCGATCGACTGATCCTGGACACCGCGACCGGCGCGCTCGCCAACGCGGAGCCGGACACGGTTGCCGTGGTCGGCGACAACTACGGTGCCCTCACCCTCGGTGCCGCGGCGGCCGGCGCACGCGGGATCCGGACGTTTTGCGATCTGCTGACCGGCGAGCGGGCGCTCGACCGCAACGCGGCTGGTGCACACCTCTCGGACCGCTACCGGCGCTGTCCCCTCGGGCCGGACTTGCTGACCGGTGCCCGCACCGTGCTGATGCGCTTGCCGCGCGGGCTCGACGAATTGCGCGAACTCGCGGACGCGATTGCGCGCTGGGCCGATCCCGCGGTGACGGTGTATGCCGGGGGACGGGACAAGCACCTGACGGTGGCGATGAACGACGTGCTCGCGGACAGCTTCGCCGCGGTCCGCCCGACGCGCGGGCGGCAAAAGTCCCGGGTGCTCGTCGTCACCGAGCCGCGTCCGTCCGGTGCCGCGCCGTTCCCGGTGCACGCCCGCGTACCGGAACTGGGGATCTCCGTGGTCGCCTTCGGAGCCGTGTTCGCCGGCACGAGGCTCGATATCGGTACCCGATTCCTGCTCGAATTCCTTCCGCAGCTACCGTCCGATGCGCGGCATGCGGTTGATTTAGGTTGTGGCACAGGAATTCTCGCGGTCGGTGTGGCCAAAGCGCGACCGGCGATCGCGGTCACTGCGACCGATCGATCGGCAGGTGCGGTGGCTTCGGCGCGAGCAACGGCGCAGGCCAACGGTGTCGGTGACCGGGTCACCGTCGTCCGCGACGATGCACTCGCCGAGTTCCCGGCCGGCAGCGCGGATGTTGTGCTGTGCAACCCGCCGTTTCACGCGGGGGCGAGCGTATACGCCGGAGTCGCCGAGAAGCTCTTCGACGGCGCGGCGCGGGCGTTGCGGCCCGGCGGCGAACTGTGGACGGTGTACAACTCCCATCTGCGCTACCGCGGCACCCTGCAACGGGTGATCGGCCCGACCGAGCAGTTGGGCCGCAACCGAAAATTCACCGTCACCCGATCCGTGCGTCGGTCCTAACCGGACTCGTCGACGTCGGGTACCTCGCGGGCGAGTTTCTGCCCGACGCTCTCGCCCGCTGCGGCTTCCCGGGCAGTGGTGCCGAACTCGTCGGCCTCGCTCCAGGCCTCCGGCGCGTCGTAGACGTCGTCGCCCTCGGAACCCAGTTCGTCGGAATCGAGACTCTCGCTCGGATCGAGCAACTCCTCGACCACGTCGTCGACGGGTTGGTCGGCGTTGGCAGCGCTCTCGGACGTATGGCTCTCGGACATGTGCGCCGCATTCCCCTTCCCGACGCGCACTACACGTCGCCAAGCTACGGTTACCTGCGAGAGGCGCAACCGCCGAGCGGGTAGAGTCCGAATTGTCCGAAGCGACGGAGATGACGGGAACCAGCCCCGAAGCTCGGACGTTGACGGTACGAAACGGGACTCAGCGCCTCGTAATCGATAAGCCTCGACGAGAAGGGATGTGCACGGTGCGCACGACCACCAATCCGGTGTTCCGCAACCTGCCCAAGGACAGTGGCGGGTACGCGACGTTCGGCTCCGGCGCCGCCGGCGCGGGCCAGGTCACGCAGCAATACGGATCCGGGCCCGGCTACGGCGAGTACCCGCCGCAGTCGTACGAGGCTCCGCCCGAGTCGCGATCCATGACGATCGACGACGTGGTGACGAAGACCGGCATCACCCTCGCCCTGCTCACGATCACCGCGATCGTTTCCTACGTCCTCGTGCACCAGAACCTCGACCTGGCGACCCCGTTCGTCATCGTTGGCGGACTCGTCGGCCTGGTGCTTGTGCTCGTCGCGACCTTCGGCCGCAAGATGGACAACCCGGCGCTGGTGCTCGGCTATGCCGCCGCCGAAGGTGTGTTCCTCGGCGCGCTGTCGTTCATGTTCACCAACGTGGAGTTCGGTGGGAGCGGCGGCGGTGAACTGATCATTCAGGCGGTGCTCGGCACGTTCGGCGTGTTCTTCGGCATGCTCGTGGTCTACAAGACCGGGGCGATCCGGGTGACCCCGCGCCTGACGCGGATGATCATCGGTGGTCTGATCGGTGTCGTCGTCCTCGCGCTCGGCAACCTGGTCGCCAGCTTCTTCATCGACGGCGGGCTCGGGCTGCGTGATGGTGGTGCGGTCGCGATCATCTTCAGCCTGGTCTGCATCGGGCTTGCCGCGTTCAGCTTCCTGCTCGACTTCGACGCGGCCGACAAGCTCATCCGTGCTCGCGCGCCGGAGAAGGCGGCCTGGAGCGTCGCGCTCGGTCTGACGGTGACCCTGGTCTGGCTCTACGTCGAGATCCTGCGGCTACTGAGCTACTTCCAGAGCGACTAGTAAGCACTGCCCGACGGGGCGGTTCTCGGAGGAGGTCACGAGATCTTCACCCGACAACCGCCCCGTCGGCGTATCCAGCGGCACGAAGCATGGTGCGCACCCGACCGACGAGTTCGGCAGGCCGATCGGCGAGCAACTCTGCGCCGACGTGCACGACCCGCCAGCCCAATGCTTCGAGCCGGGCGTACCGCTCGATGTCGCCGGCTCGCTGCCGACGATCGGTCCAATGTTGTTCGCCCTGATACTCGACGAGGACGCGCCACTTCGGCCACCCCATGTCCGCCCGAGCAACGAATCGGCCCCGCTCGTCGGTGACCACGACCTGGGTTACGGGCGGCGACAGACCGGCGCGAACCAGCGCCAGGCGGGTGCGGGTCTCGGGTGGCGATTCGGCGCCGCCGTCGACGAGCGGCAAGCTGCGGCGCAATCGCGCGACCCCGCGCATGCCACGATGCCGATCGAGTAGCGCAGCGATCTCGAGCGGCTTCAGGCCGGTCGCGTTGCACAACGCGTCGAGGTGGACGATCGCGTCGTCGCCGTTGCCAAGGCGGCCCAGGTCGAACGCGGTGCGGACCTCGGTAGTGAGGCGGATTCCGGCGCGGCGAAGGATCTCGTCCCGCGCAATCGCGTAGTGGCGAACCACGAGGCCCGTGGGCGAGGCGAAGTGGCATGGTTTGACCAGTTCGGCAGGCCGAGACGGATCGATCCACTTCGCCCCGTGCAGTGCGGCAGCCGACAACCCGGTCAGCACCGCGTCCGGACCGGCAAACTCCCACGCGGCCAGGGCTCGCACCTTCGCGTCGATCTCCGCGCCCCTCGCGATATAGACGTCGCGGTAGATGCGGGTGTAGTCGTGGCTCAGTTGGTGCTCGGTCAGCTCACCGCGCAGTCGCGCGTCGGATCCGCGAAACGGTCGTGCCCCCATCGGGCGAGCATGACGCGTCTCGGCAAATCGCGCCGAGATCCATCCACAGGTACGGCGAAGGGGCGGTTAACGGACGAGATCGCGAGATCTTCACCCGACAACCGCCCCCTCGACGGAACCAGATTCAGCTCAGGCGCTCGAGCACCATCGCCATGCCCTGGCCACCGCCGACACACATGGTTTCGACGCCGATGCTCTTGTCCTGCTCGCGCAGGTTGTTGAGCAGGGTGTTGGTGATCCGGGCGCCGGTCATGCCGAACGGGTGGCCGAGCGCGATCGCGCCGCCGGAGATGTTCAGCTTGTCCTCGTCGATGTTCAACGCACGGGCCGAGCCGAGCACCTGCACCGCGAACGCCTCGTTGATCTCGAACAGGTCGATGTCGGAGATCGACAAGTTCGCGTAGCCGAGCGCCTTCTTGACCGCCTCGATCGGGCCCAGGCCCATGATTTCGGGGGACAGGCCGGTCGCGGCGGTCGAGATGACGCGCGCGAGTGGGGTCAGCCCGAGTGCCTTGGCCTTGGTGTCGGACATGATCACCAGGGCTGCGGCGCCGTCGTTCAGCGGACACGCGTTGCCGGCGGTGACGGTGCCGTCCGGGCGGAAGACCGGCTTGAGCTGGCTGATCTTCTCGTAGGTGGTCCCTGCGCGGGGGCCGTCGTCGGTGGTGACGGTGGTGCCGTCGGCGAGGGTGACCGGGGTGATCTCCTTTTCGAAGAAGCCGCGCTTGATCGCGTCCTCGGCGCGGTTCTGGCTGCGCACACCCCAGTGGTCCTGGTCCTCACGGGAGATGCCGGAGAAGGACGCGACGTTCTCGGCCGTCTGGCCCATGGCGATGTAGATATCGGGCAGCACGCCGTCCTCGCGGGGGTCGTGCCAGTCGACGCCGCCCTGCGCGGTCGTCGCGGTGCGGGCCTCGGCATCGGCGTAGCGCGCGTTGTGGGTGTTGGGCCAGCCGTCGGCATTGCCGGTGGGGAAGCTGGACACCGACTCGACGCCGGCCGAGATGAACACGTCACCCTCGCCGGCGCGGATCGCGTGCATCGCCATCCGGGTGGTCTGCAGCGAGGACGAGCAGTAGCGGTTCACGGTCACACCGGGCACGAAGTCGTAGCCGAGCGTGGTGGCGACGACCTTGGCGATGTTGAAGCCGGCCTGCCCGCCCGGCTGCCCGCAGCCCAGGATCAGGTCATCGATCTCGGCGGGGTCGAGCTCGGGCACTTTCGCCAGGGCCGCGGCGACCATCTGGGCGGCCAGATCATCGGGGCGGACGTCCTTGAGCGATCCCTTGCCGGCGCGGCCGATCGGCGAGCGCACAGCGGAAACGATTACGGCCTCTGGCATGGCGATACTCCTCTGCGGAAACTGTGTGAAATCTTCGTGCTTTCGAAAGCAACGGGGGGTCGGTGGTCAGACTACGTCGCGCGTGCCGACCCGCTGCGGTGCCGTCCGGCATCGGCGACCGCGAGGACCGTCTGCGCCGACGCGGTGTCGTCGTGCCGGCGCAGGAACCGGTTCAGCGCCTCGATCGTGCGTGCGCTCGTGCGGCGTCGCTCGGCCGCCTCGGACAACCGCGGTCCGTCCGGAACCGGGCCGCCGTGCCACTCACCGAGCGCCGCGGCGAGAACCGGCAACAGTTGCATGGCGGCGAGTTCGTAGCCCGCAGCAGACGGATGGAATTGATCGGCGGAGAAGAACCGGTCCGGCGCCGCGAGAAACTCGGGAGCGAGCAGATCCGCGAGCGCCACCGGATGGCCACCCGCAGCCCGCGTCGCCTCCGTCTGGGCACGGGCAAGGCGCAGCCCCCAATTGCGCACGACGGTGCGCAGCGGCTGCGGAATCGCGGTGACCACACCGAGGTCGGGACAGGTGCCGACGACCACAACGCTGCCCGCGTGATGCAGTCGGCCCACCGCGTCGCCGAGCCGACCGGCGGACGCGGCAATCGAATGCTTCTTCGTCACGTCGTTGGCGCCGACCAGGATCACCGCCGCATCCGGGGTCGCGCCGGTGATGAACATCGCGTCCACCTGCCCCGCGAGCCCCTTCGACGTGGCACCGGAAATCGCCTTGGTGCTCAACCGGATTCGGCGTCCGGTCTCCTCGGCGAGCCCGCGCGCTATCCGCACGCCGGGTACTTCCTCGGCGGTCACACAGCCGAGGCCGGCGGCCGTGGAGTCGCCGAAGATCATCAGATGCAGGTCGAACGGTGCACCTGCGGGTTCGGGCGGGCCGCCACCCTGGGTGTAGATCCCATCGGCTTCGGGCGGCTTGGCCGTATTGCGTCCGATCACACCGCGCGCCGCGGCCGCCTGACTCATCAGGTGCTTGTATGCCGCCCAGGACGCCGTCCCTGCTCCCGAACCTGCCACCACCGTCGCGGCACCTGTCATTGCCGCCGTCCGCCAGCGGGGCGTCATCGGCCTCACCCCTTCGATCTCACTTCACACGTGCTGCCCGGCCAGAATCGAATCTAGTCGTTGCGCCGGGCCGGTGTCGGCGTGGATTTTCCTCCGCCCGGACGCAGTCGCCGGCTGCGGGTTCTGGGACGATGAAGGCATGCACATTGCTGATCATGTCGTCGACCTCATCGGAAACACCCCGCTCGTCAAGCTCTCTTCGGTGGTGCGGCCGAACTCGGGCGTGGTGGCTGCCAAGGTGGAGTACCTCAACCCGGGCGGTAGCTCGAAGGACCGCATCGCGGTGAAGATGGTCGACGCCGCGGAGGCGTCCGGCGCGCTGCGTCCCGGCGGCACGATCGTGGAGCCGACGTCCGGTAACACCGGCATCGGGCTTGCGCTCGTCGCTCAGCAGCGTGGCTACAAGTGCGTGTTCGTCTGCCCCGACAAGGTCGGCGAGGACAAACGCAACGTGCTCAAGGCGTACGGCGCCGAGGTCGTGGTGTGCCCGACCGCGGTGCCCCCGGAACACCCCGACAGCTACTACAACGTTTCCGACCGACTGGTCCGCGAGATCGACGGCGCGTGGAAGCCGGATCAGTACTCCAACCCGGGCGGGCCGGAGAGCCACTACGAGACGACCGGGCCGGAGATCTGGCGCGATACCGACGGCAAGGTGACGCATTTCGTGGCGGGCGTCGGCACCGGCGGGACCATCACCGGCGCCGGCCGTTACCTCAAGGAGGTGTCGGGCGGAAAGGTCAAGGTCGTCGGCGCGGACCCGGAGGGGTCGGTCTACTCGGGTGGCACCGGTCGGCCGTATCTCGTGGAGGGCGTCGGTGAGGACTTCTGGCCGAGCGCCTACGACCCCGCCATTCCGGACGAGATCATCGCGGTCTCCGACGCCGATTCGTTCGAGATGACCCGCCGCCTCGCCCGCGAGGAGGGCCTGCTCGTCGGCGGCTCGTGCGGTATGGCAGTCGTCGCCGCGCTCGAGGTTGCCGAACGCGAAGGCCCGGACGCGCTGGTCGTGGTCCTGCTGCCGGACGGCGGCCGCGGCTACCTGTCGAAGATCTTCAACGACGACTGGATGCGCTCCTACGGATTCCTGCGCTCGCGCCTGGACGGCAAGACCGACGAGCCGACGGTGGGTGATGTGTTGCGCGGAAAGTCCGGCGATCTACCGGACCTGGTGCACACCCACCCGTCCGAGACGCTGCGCGACGCCATCGAGATCCTGCGGGAGTACGGCGTCTCCCAGATGCCGGTGGTCGGCGCCGAGCCGCCGATCATGGCGGGCGAGGTCCAGGGCAGTGTGAGCGAGCGCGATCTGCTCAGCGCCGTGTTCGAGGGGCGTGCCCACCTCGCCGACCCGGTCGCCAAGCACATGAGCCCGCCGTTCCCGTTGATCGGTGCGGGGGAGTTGGTGTCGGCGGCGACCAAGGAACTCGGTGACACCGATGCCCTGATGGTCGTCGACGACGGCAAGCCGGTCGGCGTGATCACCCGGCACGACCTGCTCGGGTTCCTCAGCGCGAGCAGCTAACCCGCGCTGAGGAGCGTTTCGTCAGACGTTGAATTCGCCGTGACCGGGCAGGTTCGGCGAACTCGTAGTGACGTCGGTGACGACGTGTCCGCGTCCGGTCGGCTGGAACAGCGCGTACTGGATGCTGCCGTAAAAGCCGCCGACCAGGACGAAGTTCCATTCGCCGGTCTTACCGGTAGTGACGTTGCGCCACGCCACCTTGACGCCCACGCTGCATATCGGGGTCAACGACGAGCCGCCGGAGATGCCGGCCAGCGGGCCCGACTGCACGTTCAGGATGGCTTGATCGCCCCAGTCGGGGTTGGTCGATGCCCACACTCGCAGACTGCCGCCGCAGATGATGGCGCCGTTGGCCAACGTCTGCACCTGGCCGAGCTCGGTGGTGAACGTCGGTGCCGCATTCGCCGGCGCGATGGCGCCGAACAGTCCGGCGATGACCACGAACAGCACGGTCAGACCGCGCAGAACCGACGTTCGCGACGCCCAATTCGGCAGATGCATGACGTTCCCTCTCGTACGACGCTCGACGAAAGAAGGTTAGCGGCTGTATCGATCCAACTCGCGGTAGGTGGGAGAATTTTCGGTGGGACGGCGTGTGCACCGGGCGAATTGGCGGCGTTTGCCGGGGCATATGCTGGCGGCCATGAGCGAGCAGCGCAGCAAGGCCAACCGCGAATCCTGGCAAGGATTCTCGACCCGCGCAGTGCACGCCGGCTTCGACCCGGACGCACAGACCGGCGCCGTGAACGTGCCGATCTACGCGAGTTCGACCTTCGCCCAGGACGGCGTGGGCGGCCTGCGCGACGGGTTCGAGTACGGCCGCACCGGCAACCCGACCCGTCGGGTACTGGAGGCGAACCTCGCCGCCATCGAGTCGGGCACCTTCGGTCGCGCGTTCGGTTCCGGGATGGCCGCGACGGATTGCTTGCTGCGTGCAGCGCTGCGACCCGGCGACCACCTGGTGATCCCGAACGATGCCTACGGCGGTACATTCCGGCTGATCGACAAGGTCTTCACGCAGTGGGGAATCGAATACTCGGTCGCTCCGATCTCCGATATCGACGCGGTTCGCGCGCAGCTGCGCCCGAACACCAAGCTGGTCTGGGCGGAGACGCCGACAAACCCGCTGCTCAATATCGGTGACATCGCGGCGTTGGCCGATGTCGCGCACGGCAGCGGCGCAAAGCTGGTGGTGGACAACACCTTCGCATCGCCGTACCTGCAGCAACCGTTGCTGCTCGGCGCCGATGTGGTGCTGCACTCGACGACGAAGTACATCGGCGGGCACTCGGATGTCATCGGCGGCGCGCTGGTCACCGACGACGAAGAACTCGATACCGCGTTCGCGTTCCTGCAGAACGGCGCGGGCGCGGTGCCCGGCCCGTTCGACGCGTACCTGACATTGCGCGGGATCAAGACGCTGGCGCTGCGGATGGACCGCCACAGCGACAATGCCGAGGCCGTCGTCGAGTTCCTGACCGGTCATCCCAAGGTCTCCCAGGTGATCTACCCGGGACTCACCGAGCATCCCGGCCACGCCGTCGCCGCGAAGCAGATGCGCCGGTTCGGCGGGATGATCTCGGTGCGGCTGGCCGACGGTGCCGGCGCGGCGCGCGACCTGTGCGCCCGCACCGAGGTGTTCATCCTCGCCGAGTCGCTCGGTGGTGTCGAGTCGCTGATCGAGCACCCGGGCGCGATGACGCACGCCTCCACCGCGGGCTCCGAGCTCGAGGTGCCCGATGACCTGGTCCGCCTTTCGGTGGGCATCGAGGACGCAGCCGACCTGGTCGGGGATCTCGAGCAGGCACTGGCCTGAAGGCCACCCAGCGGTAACGAAAAACGCCCCGGACCAGCGGTCCGGGGCGTTTCTCAGTCGATGTCAGCTGTGGTAGGGCTCCGCGCTGACCAGCGTGACCTTCATGGTGTTGCCGTTGGGCAGCGTGTATTCGCGGGTCTCGCCGACCTTCGCGTCGATGAGCGCCCCGCCCAGCGGCGAGTTCGGCGAGTACACCTCGAGCTTGGACTCGCGCAGGCCTTCTTCACGGGTCGCGATGAGGAATGTCTCGGTGTCTGCCTCGTCACCGTCGTAGTACACCTTGACCACGGAGCCGGGCAGCGCGACACCGGACTGGGTCGGCGCCTCGCCGACCTTCGCGTTGTTCAGCAACTCCTGCAGCTGCCGAATTCGCGCCTCCTGCTGGCCCTGCTCCTCGCGCGCTGCGTGGTAGCCGCCGTTCTCCTTGAGGTCGCCTTCTTCACGTCGCTCGTTGATCTCCGCGGCGATGACCGGACGATTGGCGATGAGCTGGTCGAGCTCATCCTTGAGCCGGTCGTGCGATTCCGGAGTCAGCCAGGTCACCTGGGTCTCGGTCATCTCGAATGCTCCTATATCGTCTCGAGGCGGCAGACGTTCTTGCCCGCCCATGCAGTGCTCGTTCACAGCGCGGCCGCCTCCTGGGGGGGCGAAACCGCGCGAAATGACAAGCCGGTGCCGGTACGCATTTGCCGCCAATGCAGCAAACACGGCTCCGATTGCCCGGAACCGTGTATCGGCCGATACTACCACGAGTTGCCGATCTCACAGGAAATCCTCGCCCCGCTGGGCTTGCGCGGCGGCGTATCAGCTGGTTGTGAGATAGGCAGGAACGTCGAACGAGCAGCCGTAAACTTCGCCGATGACGGGCGGGCGAGTGGTGCGGATCGTCGTATCGAAATGCACCGTTCCGCTGGGCGAGGGCGCCACGTAGATCTCGCGTCGGCCGGTCTCGTCGCCTGCCTTGGAGCGTGCCCGCACGATGCAGACCGCGGGCCTGCTCGGGTCCTCCCTCGTCACCGTGAGTTCGAGGGTCAGCGTCGAATCGTCGACAACTTCGAACGACACCTGCTTGCCCTCGATTTCCTGCACCCCGAACTCGCGGTAGCCGATATAGGCGATCCCGAGTCCGAGCGCCACGACGAGCACGCCGAGCAACACGATCACCGCACGCGAGGAACGTCGTCGACCACCCGAGGAGGGGTAGCGATCGGCGGGACCGACGTGCGTCATGAAAGCTCCGGTCGTCGAGGTGACGGGGGTGAGGCTGATGGACGAGGTGAACGAGTGGAACTATAGGGAGCAGATGCGCCGCAGTTTCGGCCGGGCGCGGCGCAGAGAAACAAAGCTGAGGTGAACGAAAACGTGAGCGGACTACGGCTCATGGCAGTGCACGCCCATCCCGACGACGAGTCGAGCAAGGGCGCGGGCACGATGGCCCGCTATGCGGATGAAGGGCACGACGTCCTCGTCGTCACCCTCACCGGTGGCGAGCGCGGATCGGTGCTCAATCCGGCCATGGACCTGCCCGGTATCGCCGACCGGATGATCGAGGTCCGGCGCGAGGAGATGGCCGCGGCCGCGCGGGCGCTCGGTGTGCAGCAGCGCTGGCTCGGCTTCATCGACTCCGGCCTGCCCGAAGGCGATCCGCTGCCACCGTTGCCCGAGGACTCGTTCGCGCTGGTTCCGCTCGATATCGCGACCGAGGCGTTGGTCCGGGTGGTGCGCGAGTTTCGCCCGCACGTGATGATCACCTACGACGAGAACGGCGGTTATCCGCACCCGGACCACATCCGGTGCCATGAGGTGTCGATGGCGGCCTGGGAGGCGGCGGGCAATCCGGCGCTGTTCCCCGACGCGGGCGAGCCCTGGGAGCCGCTGAAGATCTACTACACCCACGGCTTCATTCGGCGCCGGCTCGAGCTCCTCAAGGAAGAGTTCGATCGAAACGGCGAGCCGTTCCCCATGCAGGAGTGGCTGGATCGGTGGCGGCCCGAGCACGGCGACATCATGGCGCGGGTGACCACGCAGATCGAGTGCGGCAAGTACTTCACGGCCCGGGCCGAGGCGCTGCGTGCGCACGCGACGCAGATCGACCCGAACGGCGCCTTCTTCGCGATCCCGATGGACATGCAGGTGCGGGTCTGGCCGACCGAGGAGTTCGAACTCGCGCACACCCGGGTGCACACGGCGATCCCGGAGAACGACCTGTTCGCCGGAATCGACGCGAACGGCGTGCAATGATCGCCGAGGTCCTCGCCCAATCTCCGATTCTGTTGGCCCAGAACCCGACCGGACCGGAGTTCGGCAAGGCGTCGCCGATCGGACTCGTGATCGTGTTGTTCCTGCTCGTCGGGCTGGTGCTGCTGATCCGTTCGATGAACAAGCAGCTGCGTAAGCTGCCGGACACCTTCGAGCCCGAGCATCCCGAGCCGGACCAGGCCGCCGACGAGGGGACCGACCGCGGTGCGGCGGGAACCGAGACCGCCGAGCACAACGCAGGTCCGAACGACGCAACCGAACGCAACCGCGAGAGGGGCGACTCTGCGTAACGCGAACGCCCTCGCCGCCGCGACGAGCCCCTACCTGCGCCAGCACGCCGGCAACCCGGTGCACTGGCAGGAATGGAGCGAGGACGCGCTGGCCTGGGCCCGCGAACGCGACGTCCCGATCCTGCTCTCGGTCGGGTACGCCGCCTGTCACTGGTGCCACGTCATGGCGCACGAGTCGTTCGAGGACGAGTCGACCGCGCGGGTGATGAACGAGAATTTCGTCTGCATCAAGGTGGATCGGGAGGAACGCCCGGACATCGACGCGCTGTACATGAACGCGACCGTCGCGATGACCGGCCAGGGCGGCTGGCCGATGACGTGCTTCCTCACGCCGACCGCCGAACCGTTCTACTGCGGCACGTACTACCCGAAGACTCCGCGTGGCGGCATGCCGTCGTTCACCCAGCTCATCGAGGCGATCGCACAGACCTGGCAGACGCGGCGCGACGACGTGCACGAGGCGGCCGCCGGCGTGGTGGAGGCGCTGCGGCAGGGGGCGGGGGAGCTGCCAGCGGTGGACGTCGCGATCGGCCCCGAGTTGCTCGACCATGCCGTCGCCGCGGTGTTGCGCGACGAGGACCGTAGCTACGGCGGCTTCGGCGGTGCACCCAAGTTCCCGCCGTCGGCGTTGCTCGAAGGGTTGCTGCGCAGCTACGAACGCACCGGCGCGACCGAGACGCTGGCCGCGGTCGAGCGGACCGCCGAGGCGATGGCTCGTGGCGGTATCTATGACCAGCTCGCCGGTGGGTTCGCCCGCTACGCGGTCGACACCCGCTGGGTGGTCCCGCATTTCGAGAAGATGCTCTACGACAACGCGCAGCTACTACGCGCCTACGGTCACCTCGCCCGGCGTGGCGGATCGCTGCTCGCGCACCGCGTCGCGGAGGAGATCGCGCAGTTCCTGTTCACCGACCTCGTCACCGACGCGGGCGCCTACGCTTCGGCCTTGGACGCCGACACGATCGTCGATCCGGACGCCGAAGGGGTCGAGGGTGCGACCTACGTGTGGACGCCCGCGGAGTTGATTGCCGAGCTGGGTCCCGATGACGGCGCGTGGGCGATCGAAGTGTTCGCGGTCACCGCCGCAGGCACGTTCGAGCACGGCACCTCGGTGCTGCAACTGCCGATCGACCCGACCGACATCGAACAGTTCGCTCGGGTCCGGACGGCGCTGCGCGTGGCAAGGGACCGGCGGCCGCAGCCCGCGCGCGACGACAAGGTGATCGCGGCGTGGAACGGCATGGCCATCACCGCGCTCGCCGAGGCCGGTGCGGCGCTCGGGCACTACGAGTGGGTGCGCGCCGCGGCGCGGTGCGCCGAGCACCTGCTCGACGTGCACGTGATCGACGGGCGCGTCCGGCGCGCCTCGCTCGGCGGTGTGGTCGGCAGTGCCGAGGGTGTGCTGGAGGACTATGCGTGGTTCGTGACCGGACTGCTCGCCCTGCACCAGGCCACCGGCGCGCCGGACTGGCTCGTGCGGGCGCAGGAATTGCTCGACGCCGCCATCGCACATTTCGCCGACGACGGAGAACCGGGTGCCTGGTTCGACACCGCCGACGACGCCGAGGTGCTCATCGCGCGTCCTCGTGACCCGATCGACGGTGCGACCCCTTCGGGTGCTGCCGCACTGGCCGAGGCGCTGCTCACCGCGTCCTGCCTCGCCGGCCCCGAGACGGCGGGACGCTATGGCGAACTGGCCGAGGTGACGCTGCGCCGCGCCGCGGTCGTGCTCGCGCGGGCGTCTCGGTCGGCCGGGCACTGGCTCACCGTCGCCGAGGCGGCCGTGCGCGGACCGATTCAGGTGGCGGTGTCGCTCGCCGAAGGCGCGACGAACGGCGATAGCGAACTGCTCGACGAGGCGCGCAGCGCGGCACCGGGTGGAGCGGTGATCGTCGGCGGGTCCGCGGACTCGACCCCGTTGCTGGCCGACCGGCCGCCGGTCGCCGGGGCCGCCGCGGCGTATGTATGCCGCGGTTTCGTGTGCGATCGGCCGGTGCTGACGGTCGCGGAATTACGCGCCGCGCTCGCCCGCTGACTCCGCGCGTGGGTCAGCCCAGGACGACCAGCCACACGGCCGCGTAGTGGCACAGCGCGGCCAGCACCGTCGCCGCATGGAAGAACTCGTGATGGCCGAACGTGTGCGGCCAGACGTCGGGCCAGCGCGTCGCGTACAGGATCGCCCCACCGCTGTAGAGCAGCCCACCAATCAGCAACAGCACCATGGGTGCGACGCCCACCTGATGGGTCAGCTCGCCGGCCACCGGCAGCACGGCCCAGCCGAGTAGCAGGTAGAGCGGGACGCCCACCCAGCGCGGGGCGCCGGGCCACAGCATCTTCAGCGCGACGCCCGCCGCCGCGCCGGACCACACCACGGCGAGCAGCACGACACCGGTCTCGCGGGGCAGGCCGAGCACCGCGAACGGTGTGTAGCTACCTGCGATGAATAGGAAGATCATCGAGTGATCCGCCCGCTTCATCCAGATCCGGTGCCGCGGGTTGTGCCAGTGCACCCGGTGATACACAGCGCTGACCCCGAAGACACCGCACACCGTCAGCGAGTAGACACCCGTCGCCCAGCCGGCCGCCGCGGAGTCCACCACGACTGCGGTGACGACCAGCACCACCCCGGTGAGCACCGAAATCGCGAAGGCCCAGGTGTGGATCCACCCCCGCAGGCGCGGTTTGACGGGCAGATCGTCGAGGCCGAGAACGGTCAAAGCGGCTCCTGGGTCGAGGGATAACCTACGGTACCGTAGGTTATCCGTCGCCTACTGGCCGAGCGCACTCTCAGCCGCCGGCGACCCACCGCATCAGTGCCCGCCGCGTACGTCGCCGCGCCCCGCCACCCAGGGCCGCATGCGCCGCCGCGAAGCCGCAGGCGCCGTGTACGCCGCCACCGGGGTGCGCCGCTGAACTGCCCAGATACAGTTTCGCCACCGGCGTTTCGGGACCGGCGAGGCCCGGCAAGGGGCGAAAGACGAGCTGCTGGTGCAGTTGCGAGGTGCCGCCGTTGACGGCACCGCCGTGCAGGTTCGCGTTCGCGGCCTCGAGGTCGCTCGGCCGCTGGACCGAACGGCCGACGATGGTGTCGAGAAATCCGGGGGCATGCGCCTCGAGCACCCGGTCCACCCGGGCCGCGAGCTCGTCCGCGTGGTCGTCGTCATGAATGCCCCGCGGCAGATGGGTGTAGGCCCAGGCACTTTCGGTGCCCGCCGGTGAGCGCGACGGATCCGCAGTGGTCATCTGCCCGAACAGCATGAACGGCGATTCGGGCAGCACACCGGTGTTCAGGTCGGTGTTCCAGCGCAGCAGGCCGTGCTCGTCGGCGCCGAGGTGCACCGTTCCGGCGCCGGTCAGTCCGGCGGAACGCCACGGGATCGCACGCGACAGCGCGTAGTTCACCTTGACCGTCGGTGTGTCCCATTCGAAGGTGTGCAATTTCGACCGGATGGCGCTCGGCACGTCCTCGTCGCGCAGCAGCGTGTCGTAGAGCGCCGGCGCGGAGACGTCGGCGATCACCGCTCGCCGGGCCGAGATCAGCTCACCGCCCGCGGTTCGCACGCCGGTTGCAACACCCGAGCGGGTCTCGATCGCCGCTACCTGCGTCGCGCAGCGCACCTGGGCGCCCGCGGCTTCCGCGCGGCTCACGAGCGCCGCGGTCAGTGCGCCCGCACCGCCGACCGGCACCGGGTATCCGCCGTCCTGGGCGAGCATCGTCAACAGGTAACCCATCACCCCGCTGCCACCGGCATCGAGCGGAGCATCGGCGTGCATCGCGTTGCCGAGGATCAGCAGCCGAGCCGCTTCGCTCGCGAACAGCTCCTGCGCCATCCGGCCGGCGGGCAGCATCAGAAAGCGAACCAGGTCCAACATCTCGCTGCGCCCGGTCGCGCGCGCGAGCCGGAGCCCTGCCTTGATCGGCGGGAACGGGTCGAGCAGCGCCGCCAGTAGAGGCTCGCGCAGCGTGCGCCACCGCTCCACCGTCCGTAGCCAGGCGTCGCCGTCGCGGGGGTCGCGGCGTCGAAGTTCGCGGGCCGTGTGTTCCGGGTCGGGGTGCAGCAGCACGGCATCGTCGTCATCGGGGCCGTGGGGGTGACCGAGCACCACCGGTGCGCGTGACCATCGCAGACCATGGCTTTCCAGGTCGAGCCGTCGCAGGACCGGGGACGCCACCGCGAGCGGATAGAACGCGCTGAACAGATCGGAGCAGTACCCCGGGAAGAGTTCGGCACTGCGCACCGCGCCACCCGGTTCGGACTGTGCCTCGAGCACCAGCACGTCCCAGCCGGCATCGGCCAGCGTCGCGGCCGCGACCAGTCCGTTCGGGCCGGCGCCGATCACCACGGCGTCGACGGTGTCAGGCACCGGTGGACCGCTCCGCGAGAAACGCGAGCCGGCGCAGCGACTCGACGTTGCGCGGATGCACCGCGACATGCTGGGCCGCGGGCGGAATCGCGCGCAGTGGGACGCTGACGAAATGTTCGATGATCTCGATGCGGCAGCCTCGCGGCAGGTCGTGCAACCGGATCAGCACCTCGGCCCGGCCGAGCGGCAGCGCCCGCGCCTCCAGTCGCAGTTCTCGGCCTGGATGGCAACTGAGGGAACGGGTTTCGTCGTTGAGTAGGAGCGGCCACAGACCGACCGAATGGTGGATGCGGCTGCCCTCGTTCGGCCAGTCGGCGTCCACGGCGCGGATGCGTGCCGCGCCGACCACCCAGAGCGGGAACACCCATCCGTCGGACAGCACGGCCCAGACATCGTCGGGCGACGCGGTGGTGTCATGGGTTGTCGTCGGCATGAGGCGTCCTCCAGGCGGGTGGGTTGTGCCGGGATTACCCAGGCACCGACCGCCGAAACGGCACGCGCGCCCATGTGTCGCACGGCCGCGGATCCGGTCGGCGTAGGGTCTAGATCCGTGTTGATGCGATCCGGGATGCCGCAGCGGTGAAGGCGCGGGGGTTGCTCTACCAGCTCTACGAGCGCCGCCTGCTTCGGCAGCTCGACGGCCTGCAGCACCCTCGTCACGTGGCGGTGATGTGCGACGGCAATCGCCGATGGGCCAGGGAGAACGGCTTCACCGACGTCAGCCACGGGCACCGGATGGGCGCGCTGAAAATCGCCGAACTGCTGTCCTGGTGCGATCAGGCGGGTATCGAGATGGCCACCATCTACCTGCTGTCCACCGAGAACCTGCGTCGCGACCCGTCCGAGCTCGACTCGCTGCTCGAGATCATCACCGACGTCGTCGAGGAGATCAGCGGCCCGGAAAACAACTGGAGCGTCAAGATCGTCGGCGCGCTCGACCTGTTACCCGCCGAGTCGGCGCGTCGGCTCAAGGAGGCTTCGGACCGCACCGCCGGGCGGACCGGGACGCATGTCAACGTCGCGGTCGGCTACGGCGGACGCCAGGAGATCGCCGACGCGGTGCAATCCCTGCTCGCCGAGCGGATTGCAGGCGGCTGCAGCGGTGACGAGTTGGTGCAGCAGATCACCGTCGACGGGATCGACGCGCACCTCTACACCGGCGGGCAACCGGATCCGGACCTGGTCATCCGGACCTCGGGCGAACAGCGGCTTTCCGGGTTCCTGCTGTGGCAGAGCGCGTACTCCGAGATCTGGTTCACCGAGGCCTACTGGCCCGAGTTCCGCCGCGTGGACTTCCTGCGGGCGCTGCGCGACTACGCCGCCCGGCACCGGCGCTTCGGCGCCTGACGCAACCGGCCGGGTGTAGGGAGATCACACCAATCCGACACTGGCGTAGCCTTCGCCATGTGGCGCAACCGAATCACCGCGACGATGCGGGCTACATCTCCTACGAGAGTTTCGGCCGCCGGTTCTTCGAACTGGCCGTCTCACCCGAACGCGTCGCGGCGGCATTCGGTCAACTGGCCGGTAGTTCGTTCGACTTCGGCCCGATCGGCGCGGGTCCGGGCCGACTGGTCAAGGTCTCGGCGCGAGTGCACGTGGGTTCGCCGACGTTGGTCCGCGACGACGGCGAGACCATCAGCTTCGATCTGTCGATCCCGATCCGGCTGCACCTGCTTATCGACCTGTCGGTGGACAAGCAGCGATTCGACGTCGACGGGGATGTCGCGCTACGGCTGACGGTGCGTGCCGCGGAGCCGCTGCGGGTGCTCATCGACGTGGACGAGCCCGACGTCCGCGACGTGCACATCGACGTGCGCGCGGAGACGTTGCGTGGCTCGGTGCTGCGCGCGCTCGGCAGCGTGGACGACGAGATCAAACGGTTCGTCGCGCGCTACATCGCCAAGGAGATCCACAAGCCGCATATCGAGGCGGCCCGCACGATCGACGTGATCGATCAGATCGACCGGGCCTGGTCGGCACCATCCGCCCCGGATGACGCTTCCGGTATCGCTACAACTTCCGCAGCCGCAGCCGATTGATCGCGTGATCGGCGTCCTTGCGCAGCACCAGCGTTGCGCGTGGCCGGGTCGGCAGGATGTTCTCGACCAGGTTGGGCCGATTGATGTTGTGCCACAGTTCTTCTGCGGCAATCGTGGCCGCGTCGTCGGACAGCCCGGCGTAATGGTGGAAATGCGCCTGCGGATCGGCGAACGACGTCCCCCGCAGCGCGAGAAAGCGGCGCACGTACCACTTCTCGATGTCCTCGATCCTGGCGTCGACGTAGATCGAGAAGTCGAACAGATCCGACACCATCAACCGCGGGCCGGTCTGCAGCACGTTCAACCCCTCGATGATCAGGATGTCCGGCTGCCGGATCAGGTGGTACTGCCCGGGCACGATGTCGTAGGAGATGTGCGAGTAGACCGGCGCGACAACCTCGGCGGCACCGGATTTCACCTCGGTGACGAAGCGCAGCAGCTTGCGGCGGTTGTAGCTCTCCGGAAATCCCTTGCGGTGCATGATGCCGCGGCGCTGCAGCTCCGACGTGGGGTAGAGGAAGCCGTCGGTGGTGACGAGATCGACCCGGGGGTGGTGCTCCCACCGCGCCAGTAGTGCTTGCAGCACACGGGCGGTGGTGGATTTGCCGACGGCGACGCTGCCGGCGACACCGATGACGAACGGCACCTGCTGGTCCGGATGTGACTCGCCGAGGAAGGTGGCGGTGGCGGCGAACAGTCGCTGCCGGGCCGCGACCTGGAGGTGGATGAGTCGGGCCAGCGGGAGATAGACCTCGGCGACTTCCTCGAGGTCGATCTGTTCGCCGAGGCCGCGCAGGCCGATGAGTTCTTCCTCGGTGAGCACCAGCGGCGTCGACCGGCGCAGCTCACGCCACTGCTTGCGGTCGAATTCGACGTAGGGGCTCGGTTCACTCACCCGCGGCATACGCATACCCGATGCTCCGCGCGCTCGGTACCGGTCGGGACCTGTCGCATAGTCGGATTGTGCTCGGTACCGTCCCGGCGCGCGTGATCAGGGTCGCTCCTGCCGTTGTGCGGATGCTCACCACTGCGAGGTGGCGATAGGGTCGCGGGCATGGATTCCGATGTTCTGGTTCGCGAATACCTGCAGCTTGGGCTGGCGTTCGACCGGCTCGAGGAGGGTTTCGTCGACGCCTATACGGGCGACCCGCAGCTGCGTCACGCCGTGCAGAACGCGCCCGCGCCGCAGCCGCGCGAACTCGCCCGCCGGGCGGCGAAACTGCGCGACGAGGTGGCATCGAGTGGGTTGGCGGCGCCGCGCGCGGAGTTTCTCGATGTCCACCTGCGTGCGCTGGAGTGCTCGGCGCGCAAGTTCGCAGGTGACGAGATCGGCTTCGTCGATGAGGTGCAGGCCTACTTCGACGTCCGGATCGAGGTCGGTGACGAGGCCGAGTATCGCGAGGCGCACCGGCTGATGGACGAGGTGCTGGCGACCGGCACCGGTGACACGCTCGCCGAACGGGTGCAGGCCCAGCGCAAAGCGGACGAGATCCCGCCGGAGCGGCTGTCCGAGTGCGTCGACGCGTTCTCCAGCGCGCTGCGCGATCTGGTCCGCGCGAAGTACCCGCTGCCCGACACGGAACGGGTCGAGTACGAGGTGGTCGGTGACAAGCCCTGGTCGGGGTTCAATTACTACCTCGGCGACTTCCGCTCGCGGGTCGCGATCAATTCCGACCTCAAGCAACACATGGCGAACCTGCCGCACCTGATCGCGCACGAGTCCTACCCGGGCCATCACACCGAGCACTGCCGCAAGGAGGCCGGTCTCGTCGGGGACGGCCAGCTCGAGCAGCAGTTGTTCCTGGTGAACACGCCGCAGTGCCTGATGGCCGAAGGGCTGGCCGACCTGGCGCTGAAATCGATCGTGCCAACCCACTGGGGTAAGTGGGCGCAGGAGATCTACGCCGATCTCGGTCTGCGCTTCGACGGGGAACGCGCCGAAGCGCTTTCGGCCGCCTCGGCGAAATTGCTCGGCGTGCGACAAGACGCTGCGCTGCTGCTGCACGACCGGGGGCGCAGCGTCGACGAGGTTGCCGAGTTCATCCAGCACTGGTCGCTGGCGACCCCGGAGCGGGCACGGCAGCAGTTGCGGTTCCTGTCCTCGCCGTTGTGGCGGGCCTACATCAGCACCTACGTCGAGGGCTACCGGCTGCTCGGCGGCTGGCTCGACGGGTCCGGCGATATCGATGAGCGGTCGGAGCGGTTTCGCCGGCTGCTCGACGAGCCGCTCACCCCGGGCGCGGTCCGGCGGATGAGCTCACCGAACTAGCCGCCTGCCGGATTCCGCTCCGCTCAGCGGAAGATCGCGCACGTGGTGGTGCCGTGGGCGACGAGGCGTCCCTGATCGTCGACGACCCGGCCCTCGGCGGTCGCGGTGGTGCGCCCGACATGGATCGTGGTGCCGGTCGCGGTGAGCCGACGACCGTTTGTCGGCACGGCTCGGATGTAGTTGACCTTCAATTCCAGGGTTGTGTAGCCGACGCCCGCCTCGAGCGTGGTGTGCACCGAGCAGCCCATCACCGAGTCGAGCAGCGTGGCGCAGATGCCGCCGTGCGTCGTGCCCAGCGGGTTGGCGAACTCGGGTCGGGTCGTCAGCCCGAACACCACCTTGCCGTGTTCGATCTCGTCGAGCTCGATGCCGAGTAGATCGCCGATGAAGGGTGGGCGGTCCGCCATCGTCATCGCGGTGCGCAACACCTCGAGTCCGGACATCGCGGCGAGATCGACCGTTTCGGAACTGGTCATGAGTTGGGTCCTTTCCTTGAACCGATCGGTCCACATCTGCCACAATTGAACATGGACCGATCGGTTCACGCAAGTCGTGTTCCTATGTAAGCCCAGCGTCAGGAGGAGCCCATGAGCGAGGTTGCCGGACCGCGCGAACGGTTGATCGACGGCACGATCGCGCTGGTCCGCGAGCAGGGCGTGCACGGCGCGGGCCTGGCCGAGTTGCTCGACCGGACGAACACCTCGCGCAACTCGCTCTACCAGCATTTTCCGTCCGGAAAGAGCGAGCTCGTCGTGGCCGCGACGGAGGTGGCCGGCGAACGGATGGCGGGCATCATCGACAAGATCGTCGGCACCGGTGGTCCCGCCGACTGGATTCGATCGATGATCGGCTACTGGCGGCGGACGCTGCAGAGCCGCTCGTACGCGACCGGGTGCCCGCTCATGGGCGCGGCGCTGGCCGAGTCGGATCCGCCGGTCCAAGCCGCCGCCGCGGGTGCATTCACCGCCTGGATCGATCGGCTCGCCGAGGCCCTGGCCGAGGACGGTCTGCCGGCCGAGCGGGCACGGTCGACGGCGAGTTTCGTGATCAGTTCGGTCGAGGGCGCGATCGTGGTCGCGCGGGCTCGCAAGTCCACGCAACCTCTCGACGACGCCGAGGCGAACCTGCTTGCGCTGCTGAGCGCCGATCCCCGTGCAAGCCACTGACCTGCGCCCAATACACTGTCCGCGTGACGCAGACGACGGCCTCAGTCAATTCCCAGTCGCTCGGTGAGCTCGATCCCGAGGTTGCTGCCGCGATGGCGGGCGAACTCGCCCGTGAGCGCGACACCCTCGAGATGATCGCGTCGGAGAACTTTGTCCCGCGCGCGGTGTTGCAGGCACAGGGCAGCGTGCTCACCAACAAGTACGCCGAGGGCTATCCCGGTCGGCGCTACTACGGCGGTTGCGAACACGTCGACGTCGTCGAAAACCTCGCTCGCGAGCGCGCCAAGGGGCTGTTCGGCGCCGAATTCGCCAATGTGCAGCCGCATTCCGGCGCGCAGGCCAACGCCGCGGTGCTGATGGCATTGATGAACCCGGGCGAGAAGCTGCTCGGTCTCGACCTCGCCCACGGCGGCCACCTCACGCACGGCATGCGGCTGAACTTCTCCGGCAAGCTGTACGAGGTGCACGCCTACGGCGTGAGCAAGGAAGATCACCGCATCGACATGGACGAGGTGCGCAAGATCGCCCTCGAGGCGCGCCCGAAGGTGATCGTCGCGGGCTGGTCGGCCTACCCGCGCCACCTCGACTTCGCCGCATTCCGCGAGATCGCCGACGAGGTCGGCGCGTACCTGTGGGTCGACATGGCGCATTTCGCCGGGCTGGTCGCCGCCGGGCTGCATCCCTCGCCCGTGCCGCACGCCGATGTCGTGTCCTCGACCGTGCACAAGACGCTCGGCGGCCCGCGCTCGGGCATCATCCTGGCCAAGCAGGAGTTCGCCAAGAAGCTCAACTCGGCGGTCTTCCCGGGCCAGCAGGGCGGTCCGCTCATGCACGCGATCGCCGCCAAGGCCGTTTCGCTCAAGGTCGCCGGTACCGACGAGTTCAAGGGCCGGCAGGAGCGGACGCTGTCGGGAGCGAAGATTCTCGCCGAGCGTCTCGGCGCCGCGGATGTCGCGGGCAAGGGCATCACGGTGCTCACCGGCGGGACCGACGTGCATCTGGTCCTGGTCGATCTGCGCAATTCCGAACTCGACGGTCAGCAGGGCGAGGACGCGCTGCACGAGGTCGGCATCACGGTGAACCGCAACGCGGTGCCGTTCGACCCGCGCCCGCCGATGGTCACCTCCGGCCTGCGCATCGGCACGCCTGCGCTCGCCACCCGTGGCTTCGACGACGCCGCGTTCACCGAGGTCGCCGACATCATCGCCACCACATTGACCGGCGCTTCCGACGTCGAGACGTTGCGCGGCCGGGTCACCGCACTGGCTCGGCAGTACCCGCTCTACGCCGGCCTCGAGGACTGGAACCTGCTCGGCTGAGACGCCCGCCGCTGTGGCGCGCGTGGCGCCCGTTAATAAGTTGTTCACCGACACGCGTTTGCCTCGACGGGCCGAGCGACCGGTTTGGTATTACCGTTCGCAGTACAGGTAGCGGGGAAGCCGCCTGTGCGGGAGGTCTTGATCGTGACTGAGCTATTCAGTGCGAGGGGGCCGGCACCCGGCCCTCGTGCCCTCGGGCACAACAGGACGGACCGGTCCAGCGAGTGAGTTTGTGCGGGTGCCGCGCAGGCGTAGGAGCCTCACGTGACTGCAACACGCTCCGTTCCCGAGACCGACGGACGCACCGGGGATGCCCCGGCAGCGGGGATCAAGACCTATGTGCTCGACACGTCGGTACTGCTCTCCGATCCCTGGGCCGTGGTGAGATTCGCCGAGCACGAGGTGATCTTGCCGCTGGTCGTCATCGGTGAACTGGAAGGCAAACGCCACCACCACGAACTGGGCTGGTTCGCCCGCGAGGCACTGCGTATGCTCGACGACCTCCGGCTCGAATACGGCCGGCTCGACCGACCCGTGCCGATCGGGACGGCGGGTGGAACGCTGCAGGTCGAGCTCAATCACACCGACCCGACCGTGTTGCCGATCGGGTTCCGCACCGACACAAACGATTCCCGAATCCTGGCCTGCGCCTTGAACCTTGCCGCCGACGGACGCGATGTCACGTTGGTGAGCAAGGATATTCCGCTGCGCGTCAAGGCCGGCGCGGTCGGTCTGCCCGCCGACGAGTACCACGCGCACGACGTGGTGCCGTCGGGCTGGACCGGGATGGCCGAACTCGACGTGTCGACCTCCGTGGTCGATCAGCTCTACGCCGAGGGCGTGGTGGACATCGACGAGGCACGGGAGTTGCCCTGTCACACCGGAATTCGGTTGCTCGGTAGCTCGTCGAGCGGACTGGGTCGAGTCACCCCGGACAAGCGCGTGCAACTCGTGCGTGGCGAACGGGAGGCGTTCGGGCTGCACGGTCGCTCGGCCGAGCAGCGGATCGCGCTCGACCTGCTGCTCGACGAGAGCATTGGCATCGTCTCGCTCGGCGGCAAGGCCGGTACCGGCAAGTCGGCGCTGGCGCTGACCGCCGGCCTCGAGGCGGTGCTGGAACGCCGCACCCAGCGCAAGGTTGTGGTGTTTCGGCCGCTGTATGCCGTTGGCGGACAGGAGCTCGGCTATCTGCCGGGTAGCGAGAGCGAAAAGATGGGACCGTGGGCGCAGGCCGTCTTCGACACCCTCGACGGTCTCGCCAGTCCCGAGGTGATGGAGGAGGTCATCAGCCGCGGGATGCTGGAAGTGTTGCCGCTCACCCACATTCGCGGACGTTCGCTGCACGACTCGTTCGTCATCGTGGACGAGGCGCAGTCGCTCGAGCGCAACGTCCTGCTCACCGTGCTCAGCCGGCTCGGCACCGGTTCACGGGTGGTGCTCACGCACGACGTGGCGCAGCGCGACAACTTGCGGGTCGGCCGACACGACGGTGTGGCGGCGGTGATCGAGAAGCTCAAGGGCCATCCGCTGTTCGCGCACGTCACCCTCACCCGCAGCGAGCGTTCACCGATCGCCGCGCTGGTCACCGAGATGCTGGAGGAGTTCGGTCCCAACTCCTGACGCGCGCTGTTGGGTCTCGATTCGGACACGGCCCGCGCACTCGCCCGGCGCGGTGCCGTTCCCGAGTCGCACCATGAGAACCATGCGTCTCACTGCTGTGCTCACCAGGCTCGGTCTTGCCCTCGCCGTCGCAGGGATGACCGGGGCCGCCGCGGTGACACCCGCCGCGGCTCAGTCCTCGGCGCCGCCGTGGTTCGACAGTCAGGTCGGTGCCGCTGTGCAGGTCGTCTCCGTGGAGAACACAGGCGGTAGCCGGGCGACCGTGTCCGCGTGGCAGCGTTCCCTCACCGGTTGGCAGCAGGTGATCGGGCCGGTGCCGGGCTGGATCGGATCACGCGGAATCGCGCCGGCCGCGCGGGACGGCATTCCGGCCACACCGGCCGGTGTCTTCTCCCTTGGGCCGGTGTTCGGCACCGCACCGCCACCCGGTGGGCTACTGCCGTATCGCCAGGTGGGCGGCAACGATTGGTGGGTCGGCGACCCGCGCAGTCCGTTGTTCAACACCCATCAGGTTTGCGCACCGGGGCGTTGCGCGTTCGACGAATCCGCCAGTGAACGTCTCGCGATCCCGCAGTACGAGTACTCGGTGGTGATGGGCGTGAACCCGGGTCGGGTGCCCGGTGGGGGTGCGGCCTTCTTCATGCATCTCACCGACGGCACGCCTACGCTCGGTTGCGTCGCGCTGGACCGGGGGCCGCTGCTGCAGATCATCCGCTGGCTGCTGCCGATCGGTGCGGTTATCGCGATTCGCTGATCTCGCCCGGAATTGCCATTCCGCCCGCCGAGCCGGACGGCTACCGTGATCGGGTGCAGAACCATACCGACGCAGAACTCCTCGAGGCACTCGCGTTCGAGATCGAGCTGAACTACCGCCGCCATGTCGCCGAGGCGGATATCTGGCAACCGCAGGATTTCATCGCGTGGGACGAGGGACGGAACTTCGCCTTCCTCGGCGGCGAGGACTGGTCGCCGAACCAGTCGCACCTCGACGAGGTGGAGAAGGTCGCACTGACCGTGAGTGTGCTCGTCGCCGACAATGGGCCGTCCTACCATCGCGAGATCGCCCGAAATATGTACATCGGGCAGTGGTGGCGCTGGGTCAACCGCTGGACAGCAGAAGAGCACCGGCACGCGATCGTGTTGCGCGACTTCCTGATGGTGACCCGAGCTGTCGACCCGGTGGAACTCGAGCGGCGTCGCATGCGCTTCATGACCGAGGGCTTCGACCGCCCGCCGCTGCACCTGCTGGAATTGCTGGTGAACTGCGCGTTCGACGAGACCGCCGCGGCGCTGCGGCACCGCAGCCTCGCTGCCTACACCAAAAATCCGGTCATTGCCGCGATCTGCAATCGCATCGCCGTCGACGACGAGATGCAGCGCCAGGTGTACGTGAATCTCGTCGACGCCGGCCTGAAGGTCGCCCATGAGCAGACCGTGGCCGCGATCGCCGACCGGGTACGCAACTTCGCGACGCCCGAGCTGGCGCTGCTCGGCCGGGATACGGTCGACGAACTGGCCGAAGCCGGCATCTACGACCCGCGCCGCGAGGCGGAGCTGGTCTTTGCGCCGCTGCTGCGGCAGTGGGAGATCGCCGACCGCCCCGAGTTCGCGGACGTGCTCGGCGGCGTCGTTTCCTGATCGACCCCGGCTAGCGGCGTCGGAGCGCGCTCAGCGCGCCGACCGAGGTGCCGCGCAACAGGTCGATCCAGCTGAAATGGTCGTGCCAGAGCACGATCTTGCCGCGCCGCAACTCGAACGTGCCGCACACCCAGAAGCCGACCTTGAACGTGCCCTTGCCGAGGTAGTCGGTGCGCTCGGTCAGCACGACGTCGCGTTCTCCCGTACCGCCTTCGCCGGCGATGTGGTGGATCTCGACCGCGAACGACATGTCGTAGCGATCCATCGAACGGAACGCCTTGCGCGCGCGGTCGGCGCCACGGACGGTGGGCAGCGTCGTGTTGCGCCACTCGATGTCGGGATCGACCAGGGCGAACGCGCCGTCGACGTCGCCGAGTTCGAGCAGCTTAAGGAAGTTGCGGACGGTGCTCACGGCATCGACGTGAAGTTCGGTTGCCTCGCTCATGTGGATGATCCTCCCCTGATCCGGATGTGCAGCCGACGATAACGCCGACTACTTCACCTTGGCCATGCCCAGTACGTCGAGTCGGCGGTCGAGTTCCTCCTCGGACAGCTTTTCGCCGATCAGTCCGCGGTCGACCACGGTCTGCCTAATCGTCTTCTTCTCCTTCAGCGCCTGCTTCGCCACCGCGGCGGCCTCCTCGTAGCCGATGGCCGAGTTCAGCGGGGTGACGATGGACGGTGAGGACTCGGCGAGCCTGCGCAACCGGTCGACGTCGGCCACCAGTCCGATGATGCACCGGTCGGCGAACAGCCGAGAGACGTTGGCCAGCAACTTGAACGACTCGAGCAGGTTGCGCGCCATCATCGGAATGTAGACGTTGAGCTCGAAAGCGCCCGACGCCCCACCGAAGGCGAGCGCCGCGTCGTTCCCGATCACCTGGGCCGCGACCTGTGTCACCGCTTCGGGCAGAACGGGATTGACCTTGCCCGGCATGATCGAGCTGCCCGGCTGCAGGTCGGGCAGTTGCAGTTCGGCCAGCCCGGTGAGTGGGCCGGACCCCATCCAACGAATGTCGTTGGCGATCTTGGTCAACGACACCGCAATGGTGCGCAATGCACCGGAAGCCTCGACCAGACCGTCGCGCGCTGCCTGCGCCTCGAAATGGTCCTTCGCCTCGGTGAGCGCGTCGATCCCGGTCGACTTCACCAGCTCCGCAACGACCTTCTCGCCGAACCCATCCGGCGCGTTGAGCCCGGTACCGACCGCGGTGCCGCCGATCGGCAGTTCACCGAGGCGGGGCAGGGTGGCCGTTACGCGTTCCATCCCGGCCTCGATCTGCCGGGCGTATCCGCCGAACTCCTGACCGAGCGTGACCGGTACCGCGTCCATCAGATGGGTGCGGCCGGACTTCACCACGTCCTTCCACTGGGAAGCCTTGTCCAGCAACGCGAGTCGCAGATGGCCCAGCGCAGGGACGAGATCGGTGACTGCGGCTTCGGTAGCCGCGAGGTGCGTGGCGGTGGGGAACGTGTCATTCGAGGACTGCGACATGTTCACGTGGTCGTTGGGGTGCACGTCGACGCCGCCCAGCTTGGCGATCGAGGCGATCACCTCGTTGGCGTTCATGTTCGAACTGGTGCCGGAGCCGGTCTGAAACACATCGATCGGGAACTGGTCATCGTGCCGCCCCGCGGCGATCTCGTTCGCCGCAGCGATGATCGCGTCCGCCTTTTCGGCGTCGAGCAGGCCGAGATCCTTGTTCACCTGCGCGCATGCGGCCTTGAGCTGGCCCATCGCGCGGATCTGGGTGCGTTCGAGCGGGCGGCCGCTGATCGGGAAGTTCTCCACCGCGCGCTGCGTCTGCGCACGCCACAGCGCGTCGACCGGGACGCGGACCTCGCCCATGGTGTCGTGTTCGATGCGGTACTGCTGCTCGGGATCGCTCATACACCCGAGACTAGTGTTGTTCAGCTGCGAACTGGGATGCTCCGGAACACCACGGATTCCTCGGTGGGGTTGGCGAAGAAATCGTTGCCCTTGTCGTCCACGACGATGAAGGCGGGGAAGTCCTCGACCTCGATGCGCCAGACCGCCTCCATGCCGAGTTCGGGGTACTCGAGTACCTCCACCTTCTTGATGCAGTCCAGCGCGAGGCGAGCCGCGGGGCCACCGATCGAGCCGAGGTAGAAGCCGCCGTACTTCGCGCACGCGTCGGTGACCTGCTGGCTGCGGTTGCCCTTGGCCAGCATCACCAACGAGCCGCCCGCGGCCTGGAACGTCTCCACGTAGGAGTCCATGCGTCCCGCCGTGGTGGGGCCGAACGAACCCGACGCGTAGCCGTCCGGGGTCTTCGCCGGCCCGGCGTAGTACACCGGATGATTCTTCAGGTACTCCGGCATCTCACCGCCGCCGTCGAGCAGTTCCTGGATCTTGGCGTGCGCGATATCGCGCGCCACCACGAGCGTTCCGGTGAGCGAAAGCCGGGTCTTCACTGGGTATTTCGTGAGCTCGGCGCGGATCTCGTCCATCGACCGGTCGAGGTCGATCTTCACCACGTTGTCGTCGAGGTGCTCGTCGGTGGTCTCCGGCAGGAACTGCGCGGGGTCACGCTCGAGCTGCTCGAGAAACACGCCCTCGGCGGTGATCTTCGCGACCGCCTGGCGGTCCGCCGAGCAGGACACTGCGATCGCGACCGGGCAGGACGCACCGTGCCGCGGCAGCCGGATCACGCGCACGTCGTGGCAGAAGTACTTGCCGCCGAACTGCGCGCCGATGCCGATCGTCTGGGTCAGCTCGAAGACCTTCTGCTCGAGGTCGAGGTCACGGAATCCGTGCCCGGTCGGCGACCCCTCGGTGGGCAACTCGTCGAGGTAGTGCGCAGAGGCGTACTTCGCCGTCTTCAGCGCGTGCTCCGCGCTGGTGCCGCCGACCACGATCGCGAGGTGGTACGGCGGGCAGGCCGACGTGCCGAGTCCGCGGATCTCGGTCTCGAGGAACCGCAGCATCGCCTTCTCGTTCAGCACCGCTTTGGTCTTCTGGAACAGGAACGACTTGTTCGCCGAGCCGCCACCCTTCGCCATGAACAGAAACTTGTAGGCGTCCCCATCGGTGGCGTACAGCTCGATCTGCGCCGGCAGGTTCGAGCCGGTGTTCTTCTCCTCCCACATGGTCAGCGGGGCCATCTGGGAGTAGCGCAGATTGAGTTTGGTGTAGGCGTCGTAGATGCCCTGCGACAGCGCGACCTCGTCACCGCCCTCGGTGAGCACGTTCTGCCCGCGCTTGCCCATCACGATCGCGGTCCCGGTGTCCTGGCACATCGGCAGGACACCGGCCGCGGCGATATTCGCGTTCTTCAGCAGGTCGAGCGCGACGAACTTGTCGTTCGCCGACGCCTCCGGATCGTCGAGGATCCGGCGCAGCTGCGCGAGATGGGTTGGCCGCAGGTAGTGCTGAATATCGTGAATCGCCTCGGCGGCGAGCTTGCTCAGCGCCTCCGGTTCCACCTTCAAGAAGGTGCGGCCCGCCGCCTCGACGGTGCGCACTCCCTCCGACGTCACCAGCCGGTAGTTCGTGGTGTCCGGTCCGGTCGGAAGTAGGTCGGTGTAAGCGAATTCGGGCAAGGTTCTCGCGTCCTAGGGAGTTAGGGCTGTGTGGGGTCGCTCGGGTCAGGGCATCGGCGGCGCGGCGGACTCGTCGCCGAGGAAGTCGACCGAGGAGAACTCGCGCAGCTTCGTCAGGCGATGGTAGGCGTCGATCATCCGGACCGTGCCGGACTTCGAGCGCATCACGATGGACTGCGTGGTCGCGCCGCCACCGCTGTATCGCACGCCGCGCAGCAGGTCGCCGTCGGTGACGCCGGTCGCGGCGAAAAAGACGTTCTCACCGGCGACGAGGTCCTCGGTCAGCAGCACCCGGTCCAGGTCGTGGCCGGCGTCGATGGCCTTCTGGCGCTCGTCGTCATCCTTCGGGGCGAGCCTGCCCTGCAGCGCACCGCCCATACAGCGCATCGCGCAGGCGGCGATGATGCCCTCGGGGGTGCCACCGATGCCGATCAGCATGTCGGTGCCGGCGCCGGGGCGGGCTGCGGCGATCGCGCCTGCCACGTCGCCGTCGCTGATGAGCCGGATCCGCGCGCCGGTGCCGCGGACCTCCTCGATCAGTTGGGCGTGCCGGGGGCGATCGAGGATGCAGACCGTCAGGTCGGAGACCAGCTCTTTTTTTGCCTTCGCGACGCGGCGGACATTCTCGGCAGCCGGCGCGGTGATGTCGATGGCGTCCGCGGCGTCCGGGCCGACCGCGAGCTTCTCCATGTAGAAGACGGCGGAGGGGTCGAACATCGCGCCGCGCTCGGCGACCGCGAGCACGGTGATGGCGTTGGGCATGCCCTTGGCCATCAGCGTGGTGCCGTCGACCGGGTCGACCGCGAAGTCGCAGTCCGGGCCGTCGCCATTGCCGACGAGTTCGCCGTTGTAGAGCATCGGCGCTTCGTCCTTCTCGCCCTCGCCGATGACGACGATGCCGTTCATCGAGACGCTGGACACCAGTTGCCGGATGGCGTCCACGGCTGCGCCGTCGCCGCCCTCCTTGTCGCCGCGACCGACCCAGCGGCCGGCGGACATCGCACCCGCCTCGGTGACTCGAACCAGCTCCATCGCCAGGTTGCGGTCAGGTGCCTCGCGGCGGCGGGGGGTGCTGGTGGTCGTCATGCGCAGGGCCTCCTGAGTGCGTCACGCAACGGCGCGGATGATCTGGGGTGATTGTCTCATCAGCGCTGGAACCGGCCGTTCGTGGGTCCGGACGCGGCGTACGCGATACTGGACGCGTGGCTAACGACAAACCGCGGATCCTGCACAACCAACGGGACATGGCGCTTTCCTTGCTCCCGCTCGTGCTGATCTGCCTGGCGTTCGCCGGTGCGGCAAGCATGTGCAGCGTGGCGCCGTTCGGTGCGAAGCAGGGGCCGGTGCCGGACTTCGACATCGATGCTGCGCTCGTGTCCGACGCCTCGACACTGTCTTTCCCGATCCGCAACCCGCATGTCCCGGACAGCTGGAAGCCCAACTCGGGTGGCCGCACCACGATCACCGAAGAGGGCGGCGGCGAGGTGAGCACGGTCGGCTACATCACCGACGACGGCCGCTACGTCCAGCTGAGTCAGACCGACGCGACCGAGGAGGCGCTGGTGCCGGCGATGGTCGGCAAGCGCGCCGCATCCGGTGCCGAGCAGATCGACGGCCGGACCTGGGTGGTCTACGCGGAGCAGGGCAGCGAGCCGGCCTGGGCCACCGACCTCGGTGGGGTGCGCGTGCTGATTCGGGGCTCCGGCAGCACCGAGGACTTCACCGAACTTGCGGATGCGGTGTCGGAAGCACCCCCGCTCGACCGCTAGCGCGCCGGGCTCTCGAACGTCCAGCGGGTCTGCTGGGTGAACCCCGTGCGCCAGCCGAACGCGACCTCGCCGTGCACCACGAACACCGGTCCGCCCGTGCCGTCGCGGTCGCGGACCTCGTCGCCTTCCGGTGCCATCGGCCAGTCGTACTTCGGGCTGTAGGCGTCACACATCTGCTGTAGCTCGCCACGATCGCGGACGCGGTGTGCCCGGCCCTCCACGATCAGCGCGGCATCGCCGTCGTCGAGGTGGACGGTCACCGCGTCGTTGCCTGCCAGATTGTGCCGAGCGAGCGAGCCGGTGCTGAACCAGAACTGTTCATCGAGCCAAACGCCCCAGACCGGCCTGCAGTGCGGCCGTCCATCGGGTTTGGTGCTCGCCAGCCAGTAGGTCGGTGCGGTCCGCAGCCGGTTGCGCGCCCACGACCACGGCAGCAGGTCGGTGTTGTCGGAACGCGCTCCGAACAAGATCGGTGCGCTGGCACGAGGTTCGGCCACCAGCTCACGCTAGCGGGCCGACGACGTCGGCTGCTACCGCTCGTCGTCGGATTCGTCGTCGGTCTCGGCGGTGCCGAGTGCGCGTTCGATCCTGGCCCTGGCGCCGGCGAGATGCTCCTCGCAGCGCTGCGCGAGCGCTTCACCGCGCTCCCACAGCGCGAGCGATGCGTCGAGGTCGAGGCCGCCCTGTTCGAGTGTGCGGACCACGTCGGCGAGTTCGTCGCGGGCCTGTTCGTAGCCGAGTTCGGATACGTCGAGTTCGGATGGGTCGGGCACAGCTCATCGACTCCCACGGTTGTTGGGTCCCAGTTTTTCGGGTCCCGGTTTGTCGGGTCCCAGCGAAGCGGCGGTCACGGCGCCATCGGCGACCCGGATCCGCAGTTGCGCCCCGGGTGGGGCGTCGGCAACCGAGCGCACCACGTGCGGTTCCTCGATCCCGACCCGCTGGACCACGGCGTAGCCACGTGCGAGCGTCGCCGCCGGACCGAGGGTGGCCAGCCGCTCCCGCAGGTGGCGGGTGGTGGTCTGCTCCACCTCGATCGACCGGTGCAGGTCGCGGCGGGCCGTGCCGCGTAGCCGCTCGATCTCCTCGTCGCGGTGACGCAGTTGCCCGAGCGGGTCGGCCAGGACGGGCCTGCTGCGCATTGCTGCGAGCAGGTGCGCCTCGCGCTGCACCCAACCGCGCAGTGCCGCGGCGGCCCGGTCGCGCAGCTCGCGCACCCTGGCCTCCTCGGCGGCGGCGTCGGGCACCACTCGTTTTGCCGCGTCGGTCGGTGTCGCGGCACGCAGGTCGGCGACGTGGTCGCACAGCGGGGAGTCGGGTTCGTGCCCGATCGCGCTGATCACGGGGGTGGTGCAGGCGGAGATGGCTCGGCACAGCGCCTCGTCGGAGAACGGCAGCAGGTCTTCGACGCTGCCGCCACCGCGGGCGAGGACGATCACGTCCACCCGCGGGTCGCGATCGAGCTCGGTGAGTGCGGACAGGATCTGCGACACCGCCGTGGGTCCCTGCACCGCGGTGTTTCGAACCTTGAATTGTACTGCGGGCCAACGATTTCGGGCGACCTCCAGAACGTCGTGTTCGGCGGCGCTGGCCCGCCCGGTGATCAGGCCGACGGTGCCGGGCAGGAACGGAATGGGGCGCTTGAGCCGTGCGTCGAACAGTCCCTCGGCAGCGAGCAGGCCGCGCAGCCGTTCGATCCTGGCGAGCAGTTCGCCGATGCCGACCGCGCGAATCTCGGTGATCCGCAACGAAAGCGAACCCCGGCCGGGGAAGTAGGACATCTTGCCGTAGACGATGACGCGGGTGCCCTCGCGCAGCGGCACCGGTGCATCGCGGACAAGGTCGGGGCTGCAGGTGACCGACAGCGACATGTCTGCGACCGGATCGCGCAGGACGAGGAACGCCGTTCGCGTACCGGGCCGGATGTTGATCTGGGTGACCTGGCCCTCGACCCAGACGCTGCCGAGTCGCTCGATCCACTGGGCGACCTTGTTCGACACGGTCCGCACCGGCCAGGGCTGCGCGGCAGAGTTCGCGGTCCTTGCTCGCGGTGACTCTGGTGCTACCGCGGAACGCGGTGAATCCGGTGCTGCGGCGGTGCGCGGGGACTCGCGGGTCACTTGGCCTTCGCGGAGGCGATCCGATTCTCGAGCATGGTCTGGAACGGCGCGCGGGCCAGCGTCCGGGCCTCGTAATCGAGCAGTGTGGTGAGCTCTTCGACCGACAGTGAGCGCAGTCGCGCGCGCAGCTGGGCCAAGGTCAGCGAGCCGTAGTCGAGGTACTGGGCGATCTCGGGTTCCTCGACCCGCCCGTTCGGCAGTTCCGAGACGTTCGGATCTTCGGCCGGCGCGACCGGCGGCATCGAATAGAGGGCGAAGCGTCCCCCGGCGGTCTCGCCGTTTTCGGGCAGGTCGATGGACGCCTCGTCCTCGTCGAACGTCGCCCACTCGGGTATCTCGTGCCGCTCGCCCGTCCACTGGCTCAGCACTTCGTCGCCCTTGATAGCGAGACTGGTGACGAACTGCTGCAAGTGCATCGCACTCTGCAGCACCTGGCTCAGCGCCGTCATCGGAAATGTGACGGCAGTCGAGGGCAGTTTGCGGGACTCTTCGATCACGTACACGGCGGCACCGGTAGCGACACGGGCCAAATAGGGAGGACGGATCATATGGCATAGATTGCCCGATTGTCTGCGCCATTGGTAGTTGGGCAGCCGATTCGCGACCGTTCGGGCGCCCGCCGAGGTTCGGATTCGGGGCTGATTGGGGCACGACCCGTATCCTGAAGGCATGTCTTCTGCTGTTCCCCTCAACGTCGGCATCGTGCAGTCCGCGAGCGCCGTTCCGACGACTGCGGGTGGTAAGCGGGTGCTGCTGGCCGAGCCCCGGGGTTACTGCGCCGGGGTCGACCGGGCGGTCGAGACCGTCGAGAAGGCGCTCGAGCGGCACGGCGCACCGATTTACGTGCGCAAAGAGATCGTGCACAACCGCCATGTGGTCGAGACGCTCAGCGAGCGGGGCGTGATCTTCGTCGGCGAGACCGACGAGGTGCCGGAGGGATCGTTGCTGGTCTTCTCCGCGCACGGGGTCTCCCCGGCCGTGCATAGCGCCGCCGCGGACCGTCGGCTGCGCACGATCGACGCGACCTGCCCGCTGGTGACGAAGGTGCACCAGGAGGCGAAGCGGTTCGCGCGCGACGACTACGACATCCTGCTGATCGGCCACGAAGGCCACGAGGAGGTCGAGGGCACGGCGGGCGAGGCGCCCGAGCACGTGCAGCTCGTGGATGGGCCGGAGTCGGTCGACTCGGTCTCGGTGCGCGACGAATCGAAAGTGATCTGGCTGTCGCAGACCACGCTCAGCGTGGACGAGACGATGGAGACCGTGGCCCGGCTGCGGCAGCGCTTCCCGTTGTTGCAGGATCCGCCGAGCGACGACATCTGCTATGCGACCCAGAACCGGCAGGTGGCCGTCAAGGCGATGGCCCCCGAATGCGACCTCGTGATCGTCGTCGGATCGCGCAATTCTTCGAACTCCGTCCGGCTTGTCGAGGTCGCCCTCGGCGCCGGAGCGAAGGCGTCCTACCTGGTGGATTACGCCCGCGAAGTGGATACGGCCTGGCTCGACGGCGTGCAGACCGTCGGCATCACCTCCGGTGCCTCGGTGCCCGAGGTGCTCGTGCGCGGGGTGATCGACCTGCTCGCCGAGCACGGGTTCGCCGATGTGCAGCCGGTGACCACGGCGAACGAAACGCTCGTCTTCGCCTTGCCGCGCGAATTGCGCGCCGCCCGCAGCTAGCGGGTTCAGGCTTCGTTGGGCAGGCCCTCGCGGTCCCGGTAGCGGACCTGCGGCATCGGGTGCGCCGGGACGTCCTGCGGCAATCGAGCGCTCGGTGCGGGCACGTACTGCGCCGACGGGGCGGGCCGATGCGGCGGTGGCTGATGTTGTTGCGCTCTGGCGGGCTGACCGGCCGGCGGAACCGGACGAGCCGGTCGCTTGCGAACGGGCGGCACGCCGCTGGCTCCGGCGCTCGTCGTTCCCCTGGCTCCGGTGCCCGTCGTGGGCCGGGGCGCCTTCTGCGGAGCGGGCGCCTTCTGCGGAGCGGGCGGAGTCGGCCGCGCGGGCGGCGTGCTGCGGGAACGCCGCTCGGCGGCCACCGCAGGGCCGCTGCGCTTGAGGTACACCCGGTACGCGGCGAGCGCAAGCGTCGCGAGCGTGGTGAACAGCATCAACGGAAAGCGGTTGACCAACGGGATGGCCGCGTTGAGCGCGATGTCCTTGGGTGACGTGCCGGCATCCTCGGTCATGAATTGGTAGGCCAGCGGCACCGCCAGGAAGAGCACCAGCGGCGGCTGCACGACAGCGGTGAACAGGCCCTTGTAGCGCACCGCGGCCGTCGCGAGGACGCAACCGCCCAGGTAGAACACCGAGAACGTTCGAGTGAGCTCGTTTCCTCCCGAGGCGCAGATCAAGACGCCGAGGAAAGTGGCGCCGGCCGCGATGAGAACCGCGCCGAACGCCGGCACGCCCGGCACATTCTGGAGTATCGACCGCTGCGAAGCCGGCACTCCGGAGCGCGCACGTTGCGAGGAAGACACCCCACGACATTAACGGCTCAACTTCGAAATACGTCGTTGGCGTGTCCGTCGCTACCGCGAGGATCGGCAAAGCCGACTGCTCGCGGCCACGAATCGATCTGCTTGATCGGCTCGACATCGCCCTCGAACAGCTCCATTTCGTTGAGCCTGCGTGCGGTGACCATCACCCGAGATTCCATCGAGGCAACGGTGTGGTTGTACGAGTCGACCGCTTTGCCGAGTTGCGACCCCAGCCGGTCGAGGTGCCTGCCCGCGGTACCGAGCCGGGCGTACAGCTCACGCCCGAGCTGCTGGATGGTGGCTGCCTCGCGGGTAATTGCCTCCTGGCGCCAGGTGTGCGCGACGGTGCGCAGCAACGCGATCAATGTCGTCGGGGTGGTCAGGATCACATTCTTGCCGAAGGCGTAGTCGAGCAGGCCGGGCTCGGTGGTGAGCGCGGCGTCCAGGAACGGATCGCCGGGAAGGAAGAGCACGACGAACTCGGGGGAGGGCTCGAACGCCGCCCAGTACGCCTTGGCCGCGAGCTGATCGATATGAGCGCGCAGTTGCCGTGCGTGCCGGGCGAGATGTTCGTCACGCTCGGCGGTGGTGCGGGCCTGCGCGGCGTCCAGATACCCGGTGAAGGGAACCTTCGCGTCCACCACGATCTGCTTGCCGCCCGCGAGGCGCACCACCAGATCCGGACGCACACCGTCGCCGACGACCTGCGTGTCGAAGTCGCAGTGCCGGGTCATGCCGGCCAGCTCGACCACCCGCTCGAGCTGCAGCTCGCCCCACCGGCCCCGGATCTGCGGCGCCCGCAGGGCAGTGACGAGCTGGCCGGTCTGGTCGGTCAGCTGCTGCGAGGTGCGGTGCATTCCGGCGACTTGCTCGCGCAGCCCGGCATACGCCTGCATCCGGGTTCGTTCGACGTCCTCCACCTGTTCGGTGAGTGCCCCGACCGCCGCCCGCAGCGGGCCGACCAAGGCCTCCACCTGGTCGCCGATCGCACCGGAATGCCGCCGGGCCGAATCCTCGCTTGCCGCACCGAGCGCCTGACGAAGCAGCCGTTCGTTGTCCGCCATCGCGGCCAGCTGCGCTTCCGCGCGTGCGGTGCGATCGCCCGTGCGGGCGGCGTGCAGCAGCCAGCCGACGACGACCCCGACGGCCATGGCGACGAGTAGGGCGAACCCGGTTGCTGCGGTCATGTCGAGCAGAATGCCCGACACCTCCGACAGGTTCGTGATTTGCAGTGCGGATCATCATCGCTTCGCGATTGGTCGCGGATCATCATCGCTTCGCGATTGGTAAGGCGAAACGCGCCGAGGCGCAACGGACTTGTCGGTGTCATCTCCTACCGTCGGTGTCATGCGGATTTTGCACACCTCCGATTGGCACATCGGTCGTACCTTCCACGGTGTCGACCTGCTCGCCGATCAGGCCGCCACGCTCCGCGCGATCGCGGAGCTGGTGGCCGCGCACGACGTCGACGTCGTCGTGCTACCCGGTGATGTCTATGACCGGTCGATCCCGGGTGCGGACGCCATCGTCGTCTGCAACAAGGGTTTCGAGGCGATCCGCGCCGCGGGTGCGGTGATCGTCGCGACCTCGGGCAACCACGACTCGCCTGCTCGGCTCGGTGCCGGCGCCCGGTTCGCCGCCGCAGGCGGCCTGCATCTGTTCACCACGGTCGCCGATGTCGACCGTCCGGTGCTGCTGCCCGACGAGCATGGCGAGGTCGCGTTCTACGGACTGCCGTACCTCGAGCCCGAGCTCACCCGTGCCGAACTCGGTGTTCCGCAGGCGCGTTCGCACGCCGAGATCGTCGACGCCGCGATGGCGCGGGTGCGCGCCGATATCGCGGCGCGCGACGGCGTCCGTTCGGTCGTGCTCGCGCATGCGTTCGTGTCCGGTGCCGCCGCGGCGGGATCGGAGCGGTCGATCTCCGTCGGTGGTGTCGAGACCGTTCCCGCAGCGTGTTTCGACGGTATCGATTACGTCGCCCTGGGCCATCTGCATTCGCCGCAGCAGGTCACCGAGGCGATCCGCTACTCCGGTTCTCCGCTGCCCTACTCGTTCGGTGAAAGTTCGCATCGAAAGGCTGTGTGGCTCATCGATTTAGACGAATCCGGCCTGCGCAGCGTACAACGGTGCGCGCTGCCGTTGGTCCGTGGGCTCAGCCGGCTTACCGGAACTCTCGACGAACTGCTGACTCGTGCGGATCTCGCTGCCGCCGAGGACCACTACGTCGCAGCGGTTCTCATCGACGACGTGCGCCCGGTGGAGGCGATGCGGCGGCTGCAGGCGCGGTTTCCGCTCGCGGTGCATATCGAATGGCAGCCCCCCTCGGGGCGTCCCGATCTCGCCTATCGTGAGCGGGTCGAGGGCCGAAGCGATGTCGAGATCGCCCGTAACTTCCTCACCGACGTGCACGCTGAGCCGACGCAGGACGAACTCGGCTGGGTGGAGCAGGCTCTCGCCGCCGCGGTCCGGGAACGCCCCGACAACACAGCGGTCCGCGAGCGCCCCGACAGCACGTCCGACGCCGAGCTCGTCGCCGAGTGGGCGGCGTCCGCGTGAGGCTGCACACACTCGAGATAACCGCGTTCGGCCCGTTCGCCGAGACCGCCAACGTCGATTTCGACGAGCTGGGTGCCGACGGACTGTTTCTGCTGCACGGGCAGACGGGAGCGGGTAAGACCACTGTGCTGGACGCGATCTCCTACGCCCTCTACGGCACGGTGCCGGGCGCACGCCGGGAAGCGAAGCGGCTGCGCTCCGACCACGCTGGCGTCGACACCGTGCCGACGGTGTCCCTCGAGGCGACGATCGGCGGGCGCCGCGTTCGGCTCACCCGTAGCCCGGAATTCGCTCGCCCCAAGCGGGACGGCTCGGGGATGCGCACCCGCCCCGCGAAGGCGCGGCTGACCTGGCTCGACGGTGACGGGCAGCACCTTTCGCGGATCAGCGATGTCGGCGACGAGGTGAATCGGCTGCTCGGCATGAGCGCCGATCAGTTCTTTCAGGTCGTACTCCTGCCACAGGGCGATTTTGCGCGGTTCCTGCGCACCGACAACGACGACCGCGAGCTGCTACTGGAGCGATTGTTCGACACCGAACGATTCGGTACCGCCGAGGAGTGGCTCGCCGACCGGCGCCGCGCGGGTGCGGCTGCCCTCGCCGCGCATCACGACGAGATCGGTCGGCTGATTGCCCAGGTGAACGTCACCGCGGAGGTCGACGGACCGCCGCCGACCACGGAGCCGGAGGAGCAATACGTCTGGGCGACGGACCTACTCGCCACTGTCCGCGGCGAACTCGTGGCCACACACGAGGCGGTCGAACACTCCCGCGGCGCGGCGGACGTCGCGACCGCCGAACTCGACGACGCTCGGCGGGTCGCGGAGCTGCGCCGCCGACGTGCCGTCGCGCGCGAGCAACTCGCCGATCTCGAAACGAGTCTGGCGGAACGCGTGGCGTGCGCTGCCGAGGCGGCCCGTGCCCACCGCGCCGTTCCCGCCGCTGCGGCTGTCACCGAAGCCACGGACGCGCAGCACCGAGCCGACAACGCGGCAGACATTGCCAAGCTATGCGCCGACCGGCTCGCCGCGATCGACGGTGGCCGCGCGGTGGTGGATGCGCTGGGGGCCTTCGTGAACCCAGCTGCCGGCGTCGACCCCACTGCGGGTACGCACCTGGACGACGAGATCCGTGCGTGGACCGTCGAGTTGGGCCGACTCGGCGATCTTGTCGAGGTCGCCGACACCGCGGACGCGCTTGCTGCCGAACACGAACAGTGCTGCGCGGATGTGGAGCAGACCGATGCGGGGATCGAGGCCGCCAGGACGGCGCGTACCGCGATGCCGGCGCAGATCGACGCGGCCGAAGCGGAATTACGGACGGCGCGAGAGTGTGCCGCCGCGCTCCCGGCACGCACCGCCGAGCGTAACCGGGCCAAGGACGTGGCCGCGGCCGCGGTCGAACTGGCCGGTCTGCGCAGCGAACTAGCTTCTGCGCAGGGGAATTTCGAGCGCGCCCGTGTGGCACACAGTGATGCCCGCGAGCACGAGCTCGACCTGCGTGAGCGTCGCCTGTCCGGGATGGCGGCGGAGCTCGCCGCGGGTCTCATCGATGGTGAACCGTGTCAGGTGTGCGGTGCCACCGAGCATCCGGCACCCGCCGCCCCGACCGACTCGACGGTGACCGACGCGCAGGAGCAGGCAGCGGTACAGGCCGAGCGTCGCGCGGCCGAGCGGCGGGACGAGGCAGGTGCTGTCGTGTCCGGGCTGCGCATCCGGATCGAAGCATGCGTCGCCCGGGGCGGCGACGGCGATGCGGGCGAGCTGGCCGCTCGTCTCGAGGCGGCCGGTGCAGCGCTCGCGCAGGCGAAGAAGGGCGGACGCGAAGCGGACCGGCTTGCCACGCAGCTCAACGAATTGTGCTGTCGCGAAGCCGAACTCGCGCGCGAGCTGCACCAGCTCGAGCGACGTGCCGGTGTCTTGCGCGAGCGGCGGCAGACTCTCGCCGCCCGGATCGCCGAACTCGGTGAGCGGCTGCGTGCCGCGGCAGGCACCGACGAGACGGTGCGCCACCGGCACGCCCGGATCGATGCACTTGTCACCGCGGCGAGTGAGTTGCGCCGGGCGCGCGCGGAGGCGCACGCCGCGGCCAACGCCGCGCACGAACTGGAGCGGCGTGCACAGACGTTGTTGCGCGAGGCGGGTTTCGCGGACGCGAGCGAGGTACGTGCGGCACAGCGTGCGACCGAATGGATCGAGCGCACGGAGGCATCGATCGCCGCGGCCGGTGACCGCCGTGCGCATGCGGTGGCCGTGCTGGCCGAACCCGACATCGTCGCCCTCGACGACACACTCGGCATCGACGTCGCCGCGGTCGCGGCGCGAGCCTCGGACGCGGCGCGGGCGCACACGCTGGCCGTATCGGAACATGCGGCGGCGCAACGCCGGGCGCGTCAGCTCGAACAACTCGTCACCCAGTTCTGGACGGCGGTGGAGAAGTTCACGCCGCTACGCAAGCAGCAGGACGAGTTGGCCGCAGTCGCCGATCTGGTGGCCGGTCGTGGCGAGAACACCCGCCGCATGTCGCTGCGCTCCTATGTTCTCGCTGCCCGGCTGGAGGAGGTCGCGCTGGCGGGATCGGCGCGGCTGCGCCGAATGTCGGGTGGGCGTTACGAATTCGTGCACACCGATGCCGCCGGACCGCGCGGCAAACGAGGCGGACTCGGTCTGGACGTGCGCGACGACTACACCGGCGAGGTCCGCCCGGCGAAGTCGCTGTCCGGGGGCGAGACGTTCCTGGCCTCGCTCGCACTCGCGCTCGGCCTGTCGGACACGGTCGCCGAGCAGAGCGGCGGGCGGGTGCTCGACACCATGTTCATCGACGAAGGATTCGGGACGCTGGACAGCGAGACGCTCGACGCCGTGATGGGGGTGCTCGACGAACTACGCGCCGGTGGCCGGGTGGTGGGCATCGTCAGCCATGTCGACGAGATGCGGCAGCGAATACCCAGCCGGCTGCACGTTATTCGGGGTCGGGCAGGCTCTCGTCTTGCAGCGACTGCCGGATAGGTTCTTCCGGTGGGTTCGCCGGCGGCGCGAGGAGGTCGATCTGTTCGCTGATGTAGCGGATGACCACCGCCGCGACCGCCGCGACCGGGACGGCCAGGAATGCGCCGGGGATGCCGTAGAGCGAGCCACCCGCGGTGACGGCCAGCAACACGATCACCGGGTGCAGCTTCATCGTGCGACTCTGCAGCATCGGTTGCAGCAGGTTCCCCTCGATCTGCTGCACCGCAATGATGATCCCGAGCACGATCAAGGCCGTGGTGAGGCCGTTGGCTACCAGCGCGACCAGGACGGCCAGCGCACCGGCCACGAACGCGCCGACCATCGGGATGAAACCACCGAAGAATGTGATCACCGCGAGGACAAGGGCGAGCGGTACACCGAGGATCACCAGGCCCACGCCGATGAACACCGCGTCGATCAGGCTCACCAGCGCCTGCGTCCGGATGAACCCGCCGAGGGTGAACCAGGACCGGATCATCACCGCCTCGATGTGCCGACCGCCACGCGAGCCGGTCACCCCGTGCACCCACGGCAGGAATCGCGGCCCGTCCTTGATGAAGAAGAACGACAGCACCAGCACCAGGAACACTGTGATCAACACCGACGTCGCGGTGCTCACCCCGGAGAAGACACCGCTGGCGATCTTGTCCGCGCTGGTTTGCAGTCGGGAGACGATGGCATCGACCGCGGAGCCGATCTGCTCGTCTTCGACGTTCAGTGGCGGACCCTGCACCCAGTCGCGGACCTTGTTCACGCCGTCGGTCGACTTGTCGGCAAGGTCCGGTATCTGATCGACCACCGACGGCACGATCAGCGCGATGATGCCGCCCACCACCGCGAAGAAGCCGAACAGCGTCAATCCCGCCGCGGCGCCGGGCCGCAATCCGACTCTGGTGAGGAAATTCGTCGGCGGCCACAACACGGTCGCGACGACGACCGCGAGCAGCACGGGCAGCACGACCACCCACAGCACCGCCAGCACGTGTCCGAGTACCCATGCGCCCGCAGCAATCGCGACGATGCACAGCGACCACTTGGCCACCCACCACAGGCCGCGGCCGATCACAACACCGCGGTCCGTGCCGGTGGAATCCGTCGTGCCCACTGGCTGTGGTTCGTCCTCGGTCACGCAGCATCCCTCCGGTCCACGCGATCAGCGTCTCATTCTTCGTGTGCGATCAACCAGCGCTTGACGTCTGTACCCCAACGGAACCCACCCATACCGCCGTCGGTGCGGATCACACGATGGCACGGAACGAACAGTGCCGCAGCATTGCGTGCGCACGCCGACGCCGCCGCCCGGGTCGCGGCCGGTCGACCGGCGAGCTCGCCGAACGCTCGGTAGGTGACCGTGGTTCCGGGCGGCACCTTGCGCAGCACCCGCCACGCATGCTCGAGAAACTCCCCGGACCGCTGCGCGACCGGGATGACATCGACGGCGGTGAGATCGCCACCGTGATACGCCGCGACCGCCCGGGTGATCTCGCCGAGTTCGGTGCGAGCCGCCGACTCCGTCGGACGCAGCGTCGGATGGATCAGTGTGCGCAGGGTCTCGGGATCGGCGGTCCAACCGGACGCGAGTACGACGCCGTCGTCGTCGACCATCGTCGTGAACGGACCGACCGGGGTCTCCTGCGTTGCGTGCCTGACGTTCATTGGGTCGACCTCCTCGCTTCGCGGCGAGCCAGCGCGGCCCGCCATAGGTGCATGGATACGTACGAGCGCCAGGGCGCCCAGTGCGCGGAATCATCGAGCGCCAGCCCGAGTTCGCCGGCTCCCCGGCGCACCACCAGATCCGAGCCGAGCAGGACATCCGGATCGGCAAGCAGTCGCATCACGACGTAGTCCGCGGTCCAGGGACCGACCCCGTCGAGGGCGAGCAGATCGGCCCGCAACTCCGCCGCGCTGCGCCCGGCGTGCAGCCGCAGTCGCCCGTCCGCAATCGCCTCCGCGGCGGCGACCACCGACTGCACGCGGCGTCGCGGACCGGTCAACACCTGTGCGCCGTGCTCGGCAATCGCGGCCGGCGTAGGGAACAGCTGGGTGACTTCGCCACCGTCGACGGGGTCGCCGAGTTCGGCAACGAGTCGGGCGGTGTGCGCGGACGCCGCAGCGAGCGAGATCTGCTGGCCGATCATGGTCCGGATCAGCAGCTCGGGGCCGTCGAGATTGCCGGGCACCCGGATACCGGGCGTCGCGGCGACGGCGTCGGCAAGCCTGGGATCGCTCCGGAGGGCGGCGTCGATCGCCGCCGGGTCGGCGTCGAGATCGAGCAGGTGCCGAAGCTTGGCGACGGCTGGGGCGAGGTCGCGCATATCGGCGAGCGACAGTTCCGCGTGCACGTACCCGGCCCGAAGCTCGAGCCGGGCGACACCGTGGTCGCGAGGCAGCCGCAGGCCGCGCACGAACCGCCCATCCGTCCAGTCTTCGATGCCGGGCACGGCGTGGGCGCGCAGGAACCACTCGAGCCAAGAGTGGTCGAGCGGCTCACGGTAGGGCAGCCGCAGCGCGATGGTGCCGACCGCCGGGGCGGAATCGGTGAAGCGGGCAGCGTCCGCGCGCAGCATGGTCGGCGTTGCCGCGAACACCTCGCGCACGGTGTCGTTGAACTGCCTGATACTGGCAAACCCGGCCGCGAATGCGACGTCCGACATCGGCAGCCGGGTGCGCTGGATGAGCAGCCGCGCGGTCTGGGCGCGATGCGCGCGGGCCAACGCGAGCGGGCCTGCGCCGAGTTCCTCGGTGAGTGCGCGGGTCAATTGCCGGGGGGAATAGCCCAGTGCCGCAGCAAGTCCCGCGACGCCTTCGCGGTCGATGACACCGTCGACGATCAACCGCATTGCGCGGGCCGAGAGGTCCGACCGGACATTCCAGTCGGGTGAACCCGGTGCCGCGTCGGGTAGGCAGCGACGGCAGGCGCGGTACCCGGCCCGCTGAGCGGCCGCCGCGGTGGGCAGAAACGAGACGTTGCGCGGCTTGGGCGTGATCGCCGGGCACGACGGACGGCAGTAGATGCCGGTGGTGCGCACCGCGATGACGAACTGTCCGTCGAACCGCGCATCCCGCGCCGACGCCGCGCCATAGCAGCGGTCGAAATCGAGAGTCCGCTCGCTCGTCTGCGGCGCGGTGACTGTGGTCATGAGTCCACTGTGCAGAACCGAGCGGCCCGGCGCTAGCGGAAATCGGCCATCGCGAATCGCGTCGCCGACGTGGGCCGCTGTGCTTGACTCGAGGGGTTCGAGCAGCGATTAGAGGAGAACTCGATGGTCGCGCGCGCTGGCAACGGCAAAGGCCTGATCACCCGCAACGTCATCGGTTCCAGTCTGGCCGAATCGTTCATGATCATCGCGATAGCGACGATCCTGCTCACCCGGCTCTACCTCGAAATCACCGGCTATCCGCAGGTCGGTGGTGGCACGTTGCATATCGCGCACGCGCTCTACGGCGGAGCAATGATGATGCTCGCGCTGCTGATCGGCTGGCTTGCCCTCGGCTTCGGCGCCCGCATCCTGAGCGTGGTACTCGGCGGCATCGGATTCGGGCTGTTTCTCGACGAGGTCGGCAAGTTCGTCACGAAAGACAACGACTACTTCTTCGGGCCGTCCGCCGAGATCATGTATGTGCTGGTGCTTGTCGTGCTGGTGGGGTCGCGCATCCTGCGCACGGTCCGGCCGCCGAGCGCGCGGGAGTACCTCGCGAGCGCGATGGGTATCGCCGCCGACGGGGTCGCGCGCGGACTGGCACCGCACCGGCGGCGCATCGCGTTGCTGCTGCTCGACCGTGCCGCCGAGACCGGCGCCGACGATGCCGCGGTGGAGCACATCCGGGCGCTCATCGTCGCGGCGACGCCGACTTCGGCGCGCTTGTATGCGCTACAACAGTTCGTGCCGCGGCTGATTCCCGATTTCTTCCGCAGCCCGCGCTGGATCCCCGTCGTGGGCTGGACGATGGTCATCGTGTCGTTCTTGAGCGTGGTCGGAGCCGTGTCGGCAATTGCGTTCGGCGATTACTACAACGACGACGACGTCGACGTGCATTTCGAGGGCTGGAGCATTTCGACCTTCATCCTGATGGTCAGCGCGATACTGACTTTCGCGTTGGCGTGCCCGGCGATGTTCGCACGCAAGCGAACCGACCGGGACTGGCCGTTGCGCTGGTTGCGTGCCGCTGCGTTGATCTTCACCCTGCTCAACGCCCTGGTGGATTTCGCGGCCGAAGGCTTCGGTGCGCTGTCGAGCATGGCGATCGGCCTGTTCACCCTCGCCATCGTCTCCTACCAACTCGATGTGCTGTCGCGGCGCGAAGTGCCCGCGAACGCCATTGCGGCAGCGGGATAGTCGGGCGGAGTCAGCGCGGTGCAGTGGTGAGTCGCTGGATCCAGGTCCTCGTGTCCGCGGGGTCGATGACGTCGTCGAGTTCGAAGTTCGTTGCCGCGTTGAGCGCCTTGCCGTGCTGGTAGGCGAGCTCGACGAGTTGGTCGAAGAGTTGCGCGCGCTCGGCATGATCGGTCTTGGCGTCGAGTTCCTTGCGGAAGCCGAGCCGTACCGCGCCTTCGAGGCCCATCGCGCCGATCTCACCGGTGGGCCACGCGATCGTGAAGTCCGGTGCGCGTAACGAACCCGCGGCCATGGCCATCGCGCCGAGTCCGTAGGCCTTGCGCAGGATCACCATGCCGTAGGGGACGGTGATCCTGGCGCCGGTAACGAACATCCGGCCGAACCGCCGCACGGCAGCGGTGCGTTCGGTCTCCGGGCCGACCATGAATCCCGGTGTGTCGCACAGGGCCACGATCGGCAGCCGGAACGATTCACACAACTGCACGAAGTCGGCCATCTTGTCGGCCGCCTCGGCGTCGATCGCGCCGCCGAGATGGTGACTGCTGTTGGCGACCATCCCGAACGGCGCACCCGCCACCCGAACCAGCGCGGTGACGATGCCCACGCCGTAGTCCCGGCGCAATTCGAGTACCGAGCCGACATCGGCGATCGCTTCGATGGCTCGGCGAACGTCGTAGGCACGCAGGCGATTTTCCGGTACCACGTGTCGTGCCAGCCGAGGGTCGGGTGCGTCCCAGTTCGTGCGGCTGCCCTGGAAGTAGGACAGGTACTGCTTGGCGAGGGCGACCGCGTGCGCCTCGTCGGACGCGACGACATGCACTACGCCGTTGCTGCGCTGGACATCGATGGGTCCGATTTCCTCGGGGCGGTATTCGCCGAGGCCACCGCCGGAGATCATCGCGGGGCCACCCATGCCGATGTTCGCGTCCCTGGTCGCGATGAGCACATCGCAGACGCCCGCAAGCGCGGCATTGCCGGCGAAGCAGCGGCCGGAGACGATCGCGACGGTGGGTACGCGCCCTTGCAGCGCCGCCATCGCCCGGAACGTCGGCACGTCCAGGGAGGCGCCCGGTGGGATATCCGTGTCGCCGGGCCGCCCGCCGCCGCCCTCGGGGAAGAAGACCAGCGGAACACGTTTGCGGGCAGCGAGTTCCAGAATACGGTCGGTCTTGGCGTGGTTGCGCGCACCCTGGGTACCCGCCAGCACCGAATAGTCGTAGGACAACACCGCGACCTCGGCACCTGCGCCGAACTCGGCGGCGCCGACCGTCGCCACGCCGCACACCAACCCGTCCGCCGGGGTGTTCGCAATGAGATCTTCCTCGGTGCGCCGAGCGCGCTGCGCGGCGATCGCCAGCGGCCCGTATTCCACGAAGCTGCCCTCGTCGACGAGGTCGGCGATGTTCTCCCTCGCCGTACGACGCCCGCGCGCATGGACTTTCGCCACCGCATCCGGGCGGGCCTTGTCGAGCGTCACGTCATGGCGGTGCAGGATCTCGGCGAGATCCGGCCGTATTGTGTCGAGATCGGCTTGTGCCGAATCGGTTTCGGTGTCGGCGCCGGTCATTGTGTAGAGCGCGAGCGGTTCACCGGGACGCACCACCTGTCCCGGTACGACCAGCACCCGCAGCACACGGGCAGCAGCATCGACGGTCAGCACATGCTGCATCTTCATCGCTTCGAGCACCACGACCGGCGCGTTCGCGGCCAACTCGGCACCCTCGTCGGCGATCTCGAAAACAGTGCCCGCCATCGACGCCCGCAGCGCGTGCTCGCCCGGCCGCAGGTCGACCGCGTGCTCCATCGGCTCGGCGTGCGGCACCGTCGCGGCGAAATCCGCGGCGCGTCGGTCGAGAAAGCGGGTGTCGACACCGCCGGCTCGAAACTCGTCGTCCTGCAGGATCGCGCGAAGGAACTCCAAGTTGGTTGGCACGCCGTCGATCACGAACTCCGCCAGCGCGGCATCGGCCTTGCGTGCCGCGGTCGCCAAGGACTCTGCCGGGGTGTGCACGATCACCTTGGCGAGTAACGAGTCGAAGCGCGGGCTCGGCGACAGGCCGACCCGGCCGAACGTGTCGACCCGCACGCCCGGACCGGTCGGCGGGGTGAACGCCTGCAGCGTGCCGGTGGTGGCTATGACCGAACCGTCCGCCGACATCGTCTCCATGTTCACCCGTGCCTGAACGGCGGTGCCGCGCGCGGTGTGGCGGGGGAGTTCGAGGGCAGTGAGCTCGTCGCCCAAAGCGATTCGCAACCCAACGGCGACGAGGTCGATACCGGTCACGGCCTCGGTGACGGTGTGCTCGACCTGCAGGCGCGGGTTCACTTCGAGGAAGGTGAAGCCGGTATCGGTGACCAGGAATTCGACGGTGGCGAGCCCGCGGTAGCGCGTGCTCGCGCACACGTTGATCGCGGCGTCGTGCATCGCGCGGCGCAGATCCCGGTCGAGGTGTGGGGCGGGTGCGATCTCGATGACCTTTTGATTGCGCCGTTGCACGCTGCAGTCGCGATCGCCGATCGCTATCGCGGTACTACCGTCGGACGCGATCTGCACCTCGATATGGCGCGCGCGGCGCACGAGGGCCTCCGCGAATACTGCGTCACTGCCGAACGCCGCGTGCGCCTCGGTTGCGCAGGCGCGGACCGCCGCCTCCACCGCATCCGCCGTGCGAACCGCGCGCAGTCCGCGCCCACCACCGCCCGCGAGTGCCTTGACCATGATCCCGTCGGGATGTGCGGCGAAGAAGGCCCGAATGTCGGCGACCGTGGCGGGGGCGTCGGTGGCGGGTAGCACGGGCACCTCGGCCGCGACGGCGCAGCGCCGGGCCGCGGCCTTGTCGCCGAACAGTTCGAGGTGGTCCGGGCCGGGCCCGACGAAGATGGCGCCGGCGTCGGTGACAGCGCGGGCGAACGCGGCGTTCTCGCTCAGAAAGCCGTAACCGGGATGCACCAGATCCGCGCCGCAGCGTTTGACGGCGTCGCACACCGCGGCGATGTCGAGGTAGGCGGTTGCGCCGACCCCCGACAGCGCGATCGCCTCGTCTGCGGCCCGGACGTGCGGACTGTCCGCGTCGTCCTCGCTGTAGATAGCGACGGTCTCGAGGTCCAACTCGCGGGCGGTTCGGATGATCCGCAGCGCGATCTCGCCGCGGTTGGCAATCAACAGGCGCACCCGCTCAGCGTAGGGGCGCGGTGCGCCGCTCACGCGCGTTGCAATGAGGCCCGCAGTTGCATGAACGCAAGCGTGCCCGGCCGGCCGATGATGCGCTCGTATTCCGTCACCACCGCGGCGATGAACTCGTCGACTTCATGGCGGGGGAGTCGTGCCGTCCAGTCCGCGTAGCCGACCCGGCACCAGCGGGCGAACGCTTCGCGCGAACCGAACTCCCAGGTGCGGTCGACCACCTTCCGGTCGAGAATTTGCAGGCCGGCGGCCTTCACGATGTCGTCGAAGTCGGCGGGATCGGGGTGCTCGAACGGCGCCTCGAACTCGTCGAACGCAGCCGACCAGCGCGGATCCGCCGTCACCGACATACCGACCTGCTCGATGGTGCGGCGTGGTCCGGCGCACACGTACACGACGAGCGCGCGGCCGTCGGGCCGGAGGGCGGCTGCGATGCGGTGAAACGCAGCCGCCTGGTCGCGGACCCAGTGCAGCGCGTTGAACGAGACGACGACGTCGAACTCGGCGTCGAACGTCATGGTCGTGACGTCGCCACTCTCGAAGCGCAGCCGTGGTGTCGGCGGTGCGTTGTGCGAGCGTGCGGCGATGATCATTCGTGAGCTGGGGTCGATCCCGAGGACCTCGCCGCCCGGCACGCGGTCGGCGATCTGCGCGGTCACGTAACCGTCGCCGCACCCGACGTCGAGCACGCGTTCGGTGCCGTCGAGGCTGAGCATGGCCAGCGACTCCGCCGCCATCGCCCGCTGAAGTTCGCTGATATTTCCGTAGGCGGTGCCGTCCCAATCCGTCACAGGACCATCGTCGTCGGTGACCGAACCCCGTGCCCGTAGAATCTCAATACCGTGAGCCTTACCCTCGGGATCGTCGGCCTGCCCAACGTCGGCAAGTCCACCCTTTTCAATGCCCTGACCAACAACGACGTGCTCGCCGCGAACTATCCGTTCGCGACGATCGAGCCGAACGTCGGGGTGGTGCCGCTGCCCGATCCGCGGCTCGAGAAGCTCGCCGAAATCTTCTCCTCCGAGCGCATCGTCCCGGCAGTGGTGTCGTTCGTGGACATCGCCGGCATCGTCAAGGGCGCGTCCGAGGGTGCGGGCCTGGGCAACAAGTTCCTCGCCAACATCCGCGAGGCCGACGCGATCTGCCAGGTGGTGCGGGTGTTCTCCGACGACGACGTGATCCACGTCGACGGCCGCGTCGATCCGGGCGCCGACATCGAGGTGATCGAGACCGAGCTGATCCTCGCGGACATGCAGACCCTGGAGAAGGCGCTGCCGCGGCTGGAGAAGGAAGCGAAGGTCAAGAAGGATCGCAAGCCGATCGCCGATGCGGCCAAGGCGGCGCAGGAGGTGCTCGACAGCGGCAAGACGCTGTTCGCGGTCAAGGATTCGCTCGACCTCGAATCGCTGCGCGAACTGTCGCTGCTGACCATCAAGCCGTTCCTGTACGTGTTCAATGCCGACGAGTCGGTGCTGACGGACGAGGCGAAGGTGGCCGAGCTGACGGCATCGGTGGCGCCCGCGGACGCGGTGTTCCTCGACGCGAAGGTGGAAGCCGAACTGCTCGAGCTCGACGCCGAATCGGCCGCCGAGCTGCTGGAGAGCATCGGACAGACCGAGCCCGGCCTGCACGGCCTCGCCCGCGCCGGCTTCCACACCCTCGGTCTGCAGACTTATCTCACCGCCGGCCCGAAAGAGGCCCGCGCCTGGACAATTCATCAGGGCGACACCGCACCCAAGGCTGCCGGCGTCATCCACACCGACTTCGAGCGCGGCTTCATCAAGGCCGAAGTGGTGTCCTTTGCAGACCTGGTCGAGACCGGGTCCATGGCCGCAGCGAAGGCGGCGGGCAAGGTGCGCATGGAGGGCAAGGACTACGTGATGGTGGACGGGGATGTGGTGGAGTTCCGGTTCAACGTGTAGCGGGCTGTCGAAGCTCGCCGCGCTACATAGCTCGCTACGCGAGAACGGCCCACCCCCGGATCGGGAGTGGGCCGTAGTAGCGCGCGTCCGCGATTAGCTGCTTCCGCTGCTTCCGCTGCTTCCGAAGGTCGGCGGCTGCGGGTTCGGCTTGGTTATCGAGATCACCGACACCGTGTTCGACGCAGCGTTGGTGACGTAGGCGCGGGTGCCGTCGGGGCTGATCGCCACAATTCCCGGCCGGTCGCCGACGGGGATGGGGGTGCCGGTGACCGTGTTGGTGGCGGTGTCGATCACCGACACCGTGTCGAGGCTAAAAGGCGGTGACGTAGGCGTGCGTGCCGTCGGGAGTGATCGCCACACCGATCGGGTGACGGGTAGGAAACGCATCGGCATCCAATCCTGTCGACCCGCAATGAATTCGGTCGCGCCGCCCGATCGTTACGTTTGGCTAACTTTGTGTTGCGACGCGATCTCCGGTGACGTCAGTTCGTCGAGTCCATATGGCGACAACGAATCTCCGGTCCGGCTCGATCGTCCGGACGGGGCTGGGGCGGGGTGTGCGGAGGATCGCGGCGTTGTGCGGGTGGATCGAAACTCCGAGGAGCCCTGCCGACAGCAGGGCCTACTTCGCGGACGCCTCGAACAACCGCTCGAGTTTGCGGTCATCGCGGTCGATGTCGTGAATCAGAACCCGTCGGAGCAGCGGCTCGAGTAGTCGTAACCACCTTGCTGTCTTCATATCGAGCCGCGACACGAGTCGTGCGCCGGTACCTGGCAAATCGATCACGTCGTAGGAGCCACGTCCGGAAATCGTGCCGTCGTCGAATTCGAAGGCGACGTGCCGACCCTCGTCGTATTCGGCGAAGCGGCTGCGTGACTTGATGACGCGGCCGGCGAACCGGCGTTGAAACTCGTGCTCGGTACCGACTCCGAGTGGTAGGTCACCTATTCGTGTCACGTGGTGCACGCCAGCCTGCCAGCGCGGGGCGTTGGTTTGGTCGGCGACGAACGCGAACACCTGAGCGGCAGGTCGGGCAATCTCGAGAGACCGCTCAACGCTGATCACGATCCAAGTATCGACCCATGGCCGTCGTGGCTCAATAGCTTTCGCGACGTAGAATTTGCTGGTGAGCTTCGTCGTACCGCCGGACGCCTATACGCGCTATATGGGCCGCTACGCGGACCCCCTTGCGCCGGTCTTTTCGGGATTCGCCGGAGTCGGAGCGGGCAGAAAGGTGCTCGACGTGGGCTGCGGCCCGGGTGCGCTGACCGCGTATTTGTTGTCGACCGGAGCAGAGGTCGCGGCGATCGATCCTTCACCACCGTTCATCGACGCGATCCGGGCCAGGTTTCCGGACATCGATGTGCGTCTGGGCACTGCTGAGGAATTGCCTTACGATGCAGACGCTTTCGACGCTGCGCTCGCGCAGTTGGTGGTGCACTTCATGTCGAACCCGGTCCGTGGCATTGGACACATGGCACGGGTGACGAGGCCCGGCGGTGTCGTCGCAGCCTGTGTGTGGGATGGGCCGACCGGCGCACTGGCGCCGTTCTGGGATGCGGTGCACGTGGACAGCCCCGAGGCGACGGATGAAGCGCTGCTGTCCGGGGCGCACCGGGGGCACCTGACCGACATCCTCGAGGCTGCCGGGCTGCACGATGTGCACGAGGACGCCATCTCGGTCGATGTCGTGCATCCGACCTTCGAAGAGTGGTGGGAGCCGTACACATTCGGTGTCGGCCCAGCTGGTGAGCATGTCCAGCGACTTGATGGCGACGCGCGCGCCCGGCTCGAATCAGTAGCTCGCGAGCGGTTGGGGAGCGGACCGTTCACGGTGACGGCTACCGCGTGGGCGGCCCGCGGGACGGTGTAACTCGACTCGTCGTCGCTCGCCGGCAACATCGCTGTTCGGCGAATCCTGAAATCGGAGCGAGGTCCTGTACTACCGCAGCGGGCTCCCGCTACGGTTGAACCACGCGTGCGACGCCGAAGCAGAGTTCACTCGCCGATCGGCGCGGATACGTGAACCCCATATCCAAGGCAGTGATTGACGATGATCGTCTCCCACATGCAGGACGTACCGGCCACACCTAAAATCAGAGTCCGCTACGTGCACATCGCGGGACTGGTGGCGTCCGTTGCCCTCCTGCTTACGAGCTGCTCGTCCGACGACGAGTCGGCCAGCGCATCCGCTTCGGTATCTGCGACCAGCTCCGTATCGGCCGAGTCCGCACTGAAGACCATCGATCCGCAGGCCTTTCAATCGGTGGTCGCGGCCGCGGCCGACGAGTTGAAAGTGCCCGGGGCGTTGGTGCTGGTGCACTCGCCGCAGGGGCAAGTCGTTGCAACGGTCGGCACCACCGAGATCGGCGCGCAGATACCGCCCGCGGCAAACACGCACTTCCGGATCGCCTCGAACACCAAGACCATGACTGCGGCGCTGAATGTGTTGCTCGCCCAGGACGGCAAACTGAAGTTCGATGATCCGGTGTCGAAATATGTCCCGGATGTTCCCAATGGGGAAAATATCACCGTCGCAAATCTTTTGAAAATGCGTAGCGGACTCTACAACTACACGATGGACCCCGCCCTCTCCGCCGCCATGGATGCCGACCCGGGCAGGGTCTGGACGCCGCAGGAGGTACTGGATATTTCCTTCCGGCATCCACCGAATTTCGCACCAGACGCTGAATACGAGTACAACAACACCAACTATGCACTGCTGGGTCTCGTCGCCGAGGCCGCCGGCGGCCGGCCGCTTGCTGAGCAACTCCAAGACCGACTGTATGGCCCGGTCGGCCTCACGCAGACGTCGCTTCTCGCGCCCACCGACACGTCCATTCCGGCCCCCTACTCGCACGGCTACATGTACGGCGGAACGTATTACGCACTCGCCGACGATCCGTATCCCGCCGACATCCAGGCCGCCGCAGCGGCCGGTACGTTGCAGCCGAACGACTACACCAACCAGAACCCGTCCTATGCCTACGCGGCAGGAGGCGCGATTTCAGTGGCCGATGATCTCGCCACCTGGATGAAAGCGTTGGTAGGCGGCAAGGTCTTCGACGCCGATTACCAGCAGCAGTGGGTTGATAGCCGTCAAGCCGAGGACCCCGACAACCCCGACGGGCAGCAGTACGGGTACGGGATCTCGTATCAGCGGTTCGGTCCGGAAGCCGCGATGTTCTACCATGGTGGCGAGCTTCCCGGCTTCAACTCGTTCATGGGCTACGACCCGGATAACGATGTGACGCTGGTCATTTGGACGAATCTGACGCTGTCGCCGGAGGGCAAGACCACAGCACAAGCGCTGCTGCCCACCGTCCTCGACGAGATCTACGAGGGCTTGAACCTGGTGCCCTCGCCCACCCCGACGCCGACGAAATAGTACCGGCTAAGCGTGTTCCGACCGGTCATTGGGGTCTCTTCGACAGCCGCTAGTGCGCGGCTGCCAGATTCAGCGTGACCACCCCGGCAATCACCAGCACGACCCCCACAACCTTCGGCAACGTGATCGGCTCGTCGAGAAATAGCACGCCGATAATCACGATCAGCGTGGTGCCCAACGCAGACCACACTGCATAGCCGATGCTGACCTGCATGCCGTGCGAAATTGACTGCGCGAGTAGCCAGATCGCCACCGCATACCCGACCAGGCACCCGACGGTCGGCCAGAGTCGGGTGAACCCGTCCGTGCTCTTGAGCATGCTGGTGGCGAGCACCTCCACCAGGATGGCGCAGGTGAGCAACAGGTAGGACATCAACGCTCCGGAGTGGTCGGGCCCGCCGAGAACCAGCCGCCCACGGCCGGTGTGGTGTTGTGCCAGATGTGTTTGCTCTCCTGATATTCGGCCAAACCGCTGGGTCCGAGTTCCCTACCGGTGCCGGAACGGCCGAAGCCACCCCATTCCGCGGCGGGAGTGTAGGGCCCGAAGTCGTTGAGCCACACGGTTCCGTGTCGCAGCGCCCGCACGACCCGTTCCCCGCGGTCCGGGTCGCCGGTTCGGACGCCGGCCGCCAGACCGTAGGACGTGTCGTTGCCCAATGCGATCGCCTCGGCCTCGGTGGCGAAGCGTTCCACCGTGAGAATCGGGCCGAACGTTTCCTCCTGCACGATCCGCATGTCGCGCCGGCAGCGGTCGAAAATGGTCGGCAGGTAATAGCTTCCGCTCGCGAGCCGCGGATCGTTCGGATGCCGCCCACCGGCAACCAGTTCGGCACCCTCCGCAATACCCAGCGCCACATACCCTTCCACCTTCGCGCGGTGCTCCTCCGACACCAGCGGACCGGTCTGGCTCGACGGATCCATGCCGGGTCCGACGCGGATCCCGGCGGCGCGACGAGCGAGCTCCGCGACGAAGTCGTCGGCGATGGATTCGTGCACGATCAGCCGGGTCCCGGCCGAGCACACCTGCCCGGAGTGTAGGAAGACGCCGGTGAGCACCGCATCGACGGCGCTGTCGTGGTCCGCGTCGGCGAACACGATATGCGGATTCTTGCCGCCCAGTTCCAACGCGACCCGGGTGACGTGCTCGGCGGCCTGTCTTGCGATGGCCACCCCGGTCGACGCTCCGCCGGTGAACGAGATCAAGTCGACATCCGATGCGCCGGTCAGCGCGGCCCCCACCACGGCGCCGTCGCCCTGCACCAGATTCACGACCCCGGCCGGCACCCCGGCCCGCTCGATCAACCGGGTCAGCGCGATCGTGCTCAGCGGTGTGACCTCGCTCGGCTTGACCACCGTCGTGGCGCCCGCCGCCAGTGCCGGAGCGATCTTCCACGACATCTGCAGCAGCGGATAGTTCCATGGCGCGATAAGCGCACACACACCGGCCGGTTCGTGCACGACGCGGCTGATCACCGCCGGGTTCCCGGTGTCGATCAGCCGGTCGGTTTCCCTGGCGACCAGGTCTGCGTAGTACCGGAACACCGCGATGACATCGTCGATATCGATATAGCTCTCACGCAGTGTCTTCCCGGTGTCGAGTGTCTCGATACGGGCGACGTCGTTGCGGTGCGCGCCCAGCAGTTCGGCGACGCGAACCAGCAAACCGGCCCGTTCTTCCTTCGGACGCGTCGACCAAAGACCGGCATCGAACGCGCGCCGGGCAGCGGCAACCGCCCTTGCCACATCCACGGAACCGGCCTCGTCGACCTTGGCGATGACCGTGCCGTCGGCAGGATTGCGGATCTCGCGTGTTCCGCCGTCGACCGGCGCCACCCACGTTCCGTCGACATGGAGGTGGGGGGAGGCGAGCAACGGCTCGTCGTCGAGGATCACGTCGATTTCTCCATTCGTTTCGATCCGGCTGACTGTAAACCTGGCCAGGTCGAGCAGTGGGTGGTTGCGTCTGAGCCGATCGTCCGGTTCGAACGAAAGGCCCCGCCATGTCCGTCGTTGACACCGCTTACCCGCCGACCGCCGCGCAGGTGGCAAAGCTCGGTAGCCACATCGGCGCACAGATCCGCGGGGTCAGGCTCGGCGGTGACCTGGACAAAGCGACGGTGGCGACCATCCGCGCGGCGCTCAACGAGCACAAGGTGATCTTCTTCCGCGATCAGCAGCACCTGACCGAGGACGGACAGTACGAGTTCGCCCAGCTGCTGGGCAACCCGACCACCCCGCACCCGACACTCAGCTCGGCGGGCGCGAAGAGCCTGGCCATCGACTCTCGCCACGGCGGCCGGTCCAACGTCTGGCACACCGACGTCACCTTCGTCGATCGTGTCCCGCGGGCGTCGATTCTGCGCGCGGTCACATTGCCCACCTACGGCGGCTCGACCACGTGGGCCTCCACCGTCGAGGCGTACAACGTGCTGCCGGAGCCGCTCAAGCTGCTGGCCGAGAACCTGCGTGCCCGGCACAGCAACACCTACGACTACGCCGCCGAATCCGTGCAGCGCCCGGACGATGGCACCGTTGCGTACCGCCGCGAGTTCGAGTCCAGGTACTTCGAAACCGAACACCCCGTGGTGCACGTGCACCCGGAAACCGGCGAACGGGCGCTGCTGCTCGGCTGCTTCGTCAAGGAGATCGTCGGCCTGTCCAGCGGCGAGTCGCGCGCGCTGTTCCGGCTGTTCCAGGACCGGGTGACGCGGCTGGAGAACACCGTCCGCTGGAACTGGGAACTGGGCGACGTCGCCATCTGGGACAACCTCGCCACGCAGCACTACGCCGTCGATGACTACGACGGCACCGAACACCGCAAGCTCACCCGCATCACCCTGGCCGGTGACATCCCGGTCGGCGTCGACGGCGTGCCGAGCACTGTGATCGCGGGCAATGCCGAGTCGTACTCCACAACTGGTTCCCTGACCGCCGTGGCGTAGCCCGCAACTCGCCGACCGCGCGGGTTTCCCTGCCCGAGCGCGCAGTGGGGGTTACTGTCACCTTCAACGCGGATATTGACCTCACCAGACAGTTGCCGGCCGTAGTGGCTGATGATGGGAATCCAGTGGACCTGTGGAATTACCTTCAGGGGCGGGGCGAGACGCTGGCGTTCCTGACGTATCAACACGCGTCCCTTGCGTTTCAAACGGTCTTTGTCGGTACCGTCGCGGCACTTCTCATCTCGGTGGCGGTCTATCGGCTCCCGTTCGTGTCCGCGCTCACCCTGACGTCGAGTCGCGTTGCACTGACGATTCCGTCGCTGGCCCTGCTGGCGATTCTGCTCGTCCCGTTCGGGCTTGGGGTGGTCCCGTCATTCATCATGTTGGCGTTCTTCGCAACGATGCCGGTGATCGGCAACACGATCGTCGGGTTGCGCTCCGTGCCCGCGTCGGTCATCGAATCCGCGCAAGGCATCGGGTTGTCGCGCTGGCGCATTCTGCTGACCGTCGAATTTCCGATCGCCTGGCCGGTAATACTCATCGGCATCAGGATCTCCACGCAGATGATCGTCGGCGTCGCCGCCATCGTCGCCTACGTGCTCGGTCCGGGCCTCGGCTCGCTGATCTTCAACGGACTGTCCCGGCTCGGTGGCGCGAATGCCCTCGAAATGACGGTGACCGGAACGGTCCTCATCGTCATTATCGCGCTGGTGTTCGACGCGCTCCTCGTCCTGCTCGGACGCTTCACCATCGCAAAGGGACTCCAATGACCGACGATGTGACCAGCCGGCCCGCCCCGACCGCACCGGATCGCAATGTCACCGGCGCGTCCATCAAGCTGGACGGCGTCGTCAAGCACTTCAAGGGCCAGGACAAACCGGCGGTCGCGCGGCTCGATCTCGAGATCACCGCAGGTGATGTCGTCGCGTTCGTCGGCCCGTCCGGCTGCGGCAAGACGACCACCCTCAAGATGATCAACAGGCTGATCGAGCCGACCGAGGGCCGGATCTTCATCGGCGGACGCGACGTCACCCGAGAAGATTCGAACAAGCTGCGGCAGTCGATCGGGTACGTCATTCAGTCCGGTGGGTTGTTCCCGCACTGGTCGGTTGCCAAAAACGTCGGTGCCATCCCGCGGGTGCTCGGCTGGGACAAGAAGCGGATCGCCGATCGGACCGAGTACCTGCTCGATCTCGTCGGTCTCGACCCGAAGATCTTCGCCGACCGACTGCCCAAGGACATGTCCGGTGGACAGCAGCAGCGCATCGGGGTGGCCCGTGCGCTCGCAGCCGATCCGCCCGTCCTGCTCATGGACGAGCCGTTCGGCGCGGTCGATCCCATCACCCGGGTTCGGCTGCAGGACAGCTTGATCGCGATTCAACACGAGCTGGGTAAGACCATCGTGTTCGTCACGCACGATTTCGAGGAGGCCACCAAGCTCGGCGACAAGGTTCTTATCCTGTCCGAGGGGGGGCACGTTCAGCAGTACGCGACACCGGAGGAGATCCTCACCGACCCTGCGACGCCCTTCGTGGAGGAGTTCGTCGGGTCGGGGGCCAAGCTGGCGTATTTGACCGTCACCCGTGTGAAGGACGTCGATTACGACAACGTGCTCACCGCGCGGATCGGCGAGTCGTCCCAGGGCGTGATCGACCGTGCGCGGGCGTCCGGGCAAACGTGGGTGGTCGTCGTCGACGAGGCCGGACGGCCGCGGTCGTGGCCGTCGGTGGCGGAGGTGGCGACGAAACCGGTCGTCTCCGACTACCTCGATCGTCGGATGGCAGTCGTCGCTCAGTCCTCGACCCTGAACGACGCGCTCGATGCCATGCTCGCCGCGAGCCAGGGTGCTGCGCTGGTGACCGATGGTCGTGGCGCGGTGATCGGTTCAATCGGCATCGGCTCGGTAACGCAGACGATTCAATCCAAGCTGGCCGATGTGCGCGCCGAGGAACGCAAGATCTCGTACGAGAGCTACATCGACGGATCCGATTCGTCGCCGACGCCGGTGGTGGCGGCCGAGGACGAACCCCATGTGGTCGTCCGCGACGAAGCGCACGTCGTCGTAGACGAGGAATCGAATGTCGGCACCGCCGACGATGGATCGGGCACGCAGTGATGACACGACTGCGCCGGCTGCCGATGGATGTGTGGTTCGAACCGCTCATCATCGTGGTCGTTGGCGTCGGGTACTTCAGCTGGTACACGACAACGACGTTGACCCCGACCGAGTCGGCATCACTGGGCTGGGACAACCTGCGAATTACGATCCTCGACCACATCAAGCTCGCCCTGACGGCCGCCGCGTTCGTGATCGTCATCGCGATTCCGTTGGGCATCGCGCTGACCCGCAAGTCGTTGAAGCGGTACGAGAACATCGTGGTCAATATCGCCAACGTCGGCCAGGCCGCGCCTGCCGTCGGCCTGCTCGTCCTGTTCACCTTCTGGTTGGGCACCGGATTCCGCACTGCGGTTGTCGGTCTCGTCGTGTACGCGATACTGCCGATCCTGCAGAACACGATCACCGGAATTCGGCAAGTGGATCAGCGCACGATCGAGGCATCGCGCGGCATCGGCTACTCGGCCACGCGGACGCTGCTCCAGGTAGAGCTTCCGCTCGCTGTGCCGGTGATCCTCAACGGTGTGCGGACCGCACTCGTCATCCTGGTCGGCACCGCAACGCTGAGCACCTTCATCGGCGCGACCAGTCTCGGCACGCTGATCACGACCGGGGTCACGCTGTTCCTGCCCAAGCTGCTCATCTCCGGCGCAATCCTGGTCGCGCTGCTGGCGATGATCATCGACTGGCTCGGCAGGCTGTTCGAGCTGGCCGCGACCCCACGCGGCATCTCATGAGGTCGTCCCGAGCACGGCTGGTCACCATTCTTTCCGCACTTGTTGCGGTCGTGGCATTGCTGTCCGGCTGCGGTTTGGTGAGCTCGTCGGGAACCTTCCGCGAAGCGAGCCTGCCCGGCGGAGACCAGCCGTTGGACGGTGCGGACCTGGTGGTCACGTCCAAGAGCTTCACCGAGGGCATCCTGCTCGGCAAGATCACCGCTACCTACCTGGCCGCAGCGGGCGCCAATATCACCGACATGACCGGGGCGCCTGGCTCCGCCTCGTCTCGACAGGCCCAGCTAAGCGGCGACGCCGACATTCTGTGGGAGTACACCGGAACCGGTTGGGTCAACTACCACAACCAGACCGAGACGATCTCGGATCCGCAAGAGCTCTGGCAGCGGGTACACGACATCGAGAAGGCCGAGCACAACCTGGAGTGGCTGCCGCCGGCCAACTTCAACAACACCTACGCGTTCGGCGCCTCGACGCCGACGGCCGAACGCCTGCAGGTGAAGACGTTGTCCGACGTCGCCGCGCTTCCGGTTGCCGAGCGGACGTTCTGCGTCGATGACGAATTCTTCAGCCGCGCCGATGGTTTCCTGCCCATGCTCGAGACGTACGGCATCCCGTACAACACCCCGAACGGGGTTCCTGCGAACCAGGTGACCCGCATGGATGCCGGTGTGGTCTACACCTCTACGGCGAACAGTGATCCGTGCAATTTCGGCATGGTCTACACCACCGACGGCCGGATCAAAAACCTGAACCTTGTCGTCCTCGACGACGACAAGAAGTTCTTCCTGCCCTACAGCGGCTCGGCAGTCGTGCGCGGCGAAATCATCGAGCGCTACCCGCAAATTGCGGATCTGCTCGGCCCGGTCTCCGAACGGCTCACTGATGATCTGATGCAGGAGCTCAACGGTCGCGTCGATATCGACGGGGAGGACCCTTCCGACGTCGCGTACGACTGGCTGAAGAGCGAAGGTCTGATCGAGTAGCTGCGGGCCGGCGTCAGTCGCGGTCCTCGGCTTCGTCCTCGTCGCCGCTGTCGTTCTTGTCGCCGCTGTCGTTCTCGTCGCCGGACTGGTCCTCGTCGCCGGACTGGTCCTCGTCGGACTCGTCCTCGTCCTTCTCCGACGGCCGTGCGAAGACCCACGCGTCTTCGGGTGCAAGATTCAAGCCGAATTCGGATCGCGATCGCGAGATGAACGCGTCGACGGTCTCCTGTTCGATCTCGAACTGCGGCTCGTCGTCGTAGTAGAACTCGAGCGGGATCGACGGGTGGAACCACCGCGCGGTGCGGCGTTCGTCTTCGTTGTCGTGTTTGCCGCCCGCGGTGAAGAAGAAGCCCTGCCCGGCTCGGAAACGAGCCTGAGCCGCGAGCTGGACATAGACCATCAGCTCGTTGGCGCGAAAGTGAATCTCCGAGTGGTGGTTGTAGACGATTCGCGGCACCGCGTTTTCCTCTCCCGCACCGGACAGGTCGTTGTCACCACGCTAGGGGACGCGACGGCCGGTCACGGGCAAAACGCGAGGATGTGACCACCCGATCACTCAGGGCGGGTCATCGGTCGTCTCGCTGACGAGGACTTCGGCAGGGTGGTGAAAGTGATTGATGCGTGGGCGTTGTCGGGGGTCGACGTGTACGGGCGGGTGCCATCGGGTACGGGAGCGCGGACCAGCGGACGTGTACCACTGGTCCGGGCTCCGGCCGGCGAGCTTGTGGTGCTGGGGGCAGACTGAGGTCAGGTTGTCGATATCGGTCGGGCCACCATCTGCCCATTCGCGGACGTGGTGGGCCTCGGCCAGGTAGCCCGGCACGTTGCAGCCCGGGAAGCTGCACCCGACGTCGCGGGCGTGCAGCACGGTCCGCTGATCCGGGCTTGCGATGCGTTTGCTCCTGCCCAAATAGAGCGGGCGACCGTCGACGTCGTCGAAGACCGTGAGGTAGTGCTGGGCGTGGGCGGCGAGGCGGATCAGGTCGGGCATCGGGAGTAGTGCCCCACCCGCGGTCGCCGCCGGTCCAGCGAGGTCGATGAGCTCACGCAGCGTGGTCGACAGGATCACCGTTACCGGCAGCCCGCGGTGCTGCCCCAACTCGCGGGACGCGAGCAGGCTGCGGCACATCGCTTTCACCGCGTCGTGCTGCCGCTGCCCCATCGAGCGGGTATCGCGCTTGACCTCATCCTCGTTCGGTTCACCGTCAACAGTGGGTGCCTCGTCGTCCGGGTTGCACATTCCCGGTGCGGCGAGCTTCGCGAAGATCGGTTCCAGATAGGCCCGCAACTCCGGATCGATCAGGCCGTTGATGCTGCTCATCAAATCCGGGCCCTGCCTACCGAGCCAGATCCCACGCTGCCGGGCGCGATCATCATCGGAGAACTCGCCATCGGGGTTCAGATACGCCGCAAGCCGGTCCGCGATCTTCTTCAATTCGTCCGGGCGCATCGTCGCCGCGAAGCCGGCGAGCTGCGCCTCGGCCTGCTCCCGTGTCCCCGCATCGACCGCCGCCGGGAGGTGCTGCAGGAAGGAGCGGATCACCTGCACATGCCCGTCACCGAGCACCCCCTCGCGCACAGCGGTGGCGGTGGCGGGCAGCTCCGGCTCCAACGGCTCGCCGGTGAACGAGCGTCGTGATGCGAGGTCCTCGGCAGTATTGAACCGCCGCTTCGCGTCAGTCCGGTTGATCCGCAACGCATCCGCGACCACTTGATGCGAATGCTCGCCACCGAACTCCCCCGGAACGCGCTGCTGCGCGAAGAGGTACAACACCTCGTGCGCGATACTCGCTTGCGTGCGAGTGACACTCTCGAGTTCGCGCAGCACCCTGAGACGGTCCTCGTTCGACATGCCCCCGAAGTCCAATTCCGAGACAGCGGACACCGCAGTACGGAGTGCCTCCAGCACCTCCGCAGCCTCCGGCTTCGAACTCATATTCGAAGCCTACCGACGGGGTGCGACAGGTTTCGTCCGGCGCAAAAATGAGTTACTCACATATCGAGCAAACCCTCACTACGAGCGAGCGAAACGCCCGATCGGCCCAACGTTAGACGGGAGACATCTACCTGCATGTCTCACTCGGTGTGCGTGTGTGGCGCCGATTCCAGCGCTCCCGCGATGCGCTGTTCCAGTCGCATCGTCGAGACTTCGGGCAGTGCAATGAGCCCGTCCAGTTCGCGCCTGGCCTTGCGGTAGGCGGACTGCCGCTCCGCAGGGGTGGCCGCCTCGTCCATCGCGACCATGACCAGCTTGCGTGCCCGTTCCAGTGCCGCACGCTCGATCGGATTGAAATGGGACTGCTTGCGGCGCTTCGCTTCTCGTTCCGCAGTGTCGAAGGCGAGCGAGTAGGCGTGGACCGCGTCGCGGTACTCGGTGTAGCGGTCGATATCGAACAGCTCGCCCGGGTCGTCCGGGCGCAGGTCGTCCGCGGCCAGCTTCGCGCGATGGAATTGCAGCGTCAGCGGCTCGCGAAGATCGGTCATCAGTGGATAGTCGATGATGGTCGCGAGATCGACCTCGTAGTCGAACCACCGCTGGTTGAGCGCGTCGTGCGCGGCGAGCGACTTGTGGATCTGGGCGTTGGTGGCCCGGGTCAGTTTCAGCTGCTCGGTTTTGGCACTCGCGCGAACTCTTTCGAGCTCGATCTTGTCCTGGCGGCGCTTCTCGTTGTAGCGAGCAACTCGGCTCGCCCAGCCGCCGACCACGCCACCGATGGGGAAGACCAGCCACCAGTAGCTGCCGGCGAATTCGAAGACCGACGTCACGACGCAATGCTACCGAGTGCGTGGATGCGCGATCAGCGTGAAAAGCGTGTGGCGCCCGCGCCGACCACCGAGGTGGGTTCGGCTTCCAGCCGATCCTCGACCTCCTGCTCGGACAACGCCGGGATGGTCAGTCCGGCAAAGGCGGCGACGACGAACACGGCGCCGAGGAAGACGAAGCCCGCGGTATACCCGGATTCGGCAGGCAACCCGTCCGGGAGCAGCTTGGCGGCAACGATGCTCGACATGACCGCCGATCCGATCGACCCGCCGATCGTGCGGATATTGGCATTCATTCCGCTCGCCACGCCCGTCTGCTCGGGCGGTACCGACGCGATGATCAGGCCGGCGAGGCAGGCGAAGGTCAGTCCGACGCCGAAGCCGGCGAGCCCGCTGACGGCGGCCACCTGCCACACCTCGTCGTGGAAGAACGCCATCGAGAACATCGCGACCGAGCCCAGCGAGCAGCCGAGTACGACAACCACCTTCGGGCCGATTCGTACGGCAAGCGGCGCGGCGATGAGGCCGGTGATGAATGAGGCGATTGCCATCGGCAGCATCACCAGCCCGGACTCGGTGACGCTGGCGCCGAATCCGTAGCCGGCGTGCGTCGGTGTCTGAATGAACTGCGGCAGGAAGCCGAACGCGGCGTACATGCCGACGCCGACCAGCAATGCGACGAGATTTGTCGTCCAGACGCCGCGCAGTCGCATCATCCGCATATCGACCAGCGGGACCTTTGCGTGCGTTTCGACGAGTACCCAGGCGATGGCGATGACGACCGCGAGGGCGACCAGGGCGATCACCTTGGGAGAGGACCAGCCCCAATGCGGTGCGCGGCTGAGCGCGAGCAGCAGGCAGATCAGCCAGCCGGACAGCAGCAGCGCCGGGAGCACAGGTATCCGTCCGGGTGTGCGTACCGGTGATTCGGGCACGAAGACGAGTGCGGCCAGTCCGGCGAGTGCGGTGACGATCGCGGGTAGCCAGAATAGCCACGCGTAGCCGAGTCCGTGCACGATCGGTCCGCCCGCGACGATGCCGGCGCCGAACCCGACCGCGGTCAGCGAGGACACCACGCTGACCGCGCCCGCCACTTTGTGGTGTGGGAACTCGTCGCGAATGATGCCGAACGACAACGGCATTACGCCGCCGCCGACGCCCTGTACGACACGGGCGGCGATGAGCAGGCCGATGCTGGTGGACAAGGCGGCGAATACCGATCCGGCGCACAGCATCGCCAACGAGAAGACGAGCATGCGCTCCTTGCCGACGGCGTCGCCGATTCGCCCGATGATCGGCGTGAAGACCGATGCGGAGAGCAGGTACGCGGTCAGCACCCAGGTGACCGTGGTCTGATCGGTGTGCATCTGCGCTTCGATGCTCGGAATCACCGGGACGGTCATCGACTGCATCAGCGCGAACGACGCGGTTGCCACGGCGAGCACGATGAAGGTCACCCAATACGGGGTCCGGAGACGCTGCGGCGCCACAACCGCTCCTTAGTAGATAGTTGCGTACGGCAAGTACCCTACGTGGCGGTCGCGGCGGAGTCCCGCTCAGGCGGTGGTCCGCCGACCCGGCGGGGTGCGCTTCTGCCGTTCGAGCACGCCGTCGTAGGCGTCGTTGAATTCCCGCAGGCTCCAGACCAGCGCGTCGAGGGTCGCGTGCGGCAACTCGGCGAAGACCGTGTTCAGGCGCTCGGCCCGCTGCAGACCGTCGTGCTCGAAGGCCGCCTCGCCGCGCTCGGTCGGTCTGATCATCCGGCTGATGCTGCCGTCGACCTCGAATCGTTCGAGATAGCCGTGCCGGATCGCGCTGTTCACCTGGCGGTTGACCGTGGACTGTTCGAGCGACAGTTCGTCGGCCAGTTCACGCAATGTGCGCGGCTTCCCGTCGGAGAGGATCCACAGGATCGAAAAGGCCGACGTCTCGAGCTGTCCATCCTGCAGATCGAGCTTGCGCCGTGTGACCTTCCGAAGTTCCTCGGCAAGTTCGCCGTGCAAGGCCGTAGGCCACGGTGTGTGGCTTTCCACTCGAACGCCTCCCCGGGTCGGACGACGGCACAAATCTACCGAATCGGGCATCGGATCCATTGGATTTGTGCGTCATACAACTATATGTATGCTACATACTATCGAAGAAGGGTGGGAGATGGACCGCGCAACGAATTCTCCGGCGTCACCGAACGTCGCTGCCGTCGAGGAGACGGGTTTCGGGACGGCGATTGTGCCGATCATCGTGCTGTGCTTCGGCGGCATGATGGCAGCGTTGTCGCAGACGCTGGTGATCCCGATTCAGCCGGAGTTGCCGCACCTGCTCAACACCTCGGTGGGCAACGCGTCGTGGGTGGTCACCGCGACGCTGCTCGGTGCCGCGGTGGCGATGCCGGTCTCGGGACGCCTCGGCGACATGTACGGCAAGCAGCGGGTGCTCGCGGTCAGTGCGGCGCTGTTGGTGGTCGGCTCGCTGATCTGTGCAGTGTCGTCGATCCTTCCCATCGTCATTGCGGGTCGGGTGGTTCAGGGCTTCGCGATGGGCTTCATTCCGGTCGGCATCAGCCTGATTCGCGAGATCACGCCGCCGCGCCTCACCTCCACCGCCATCGCGGCCATGAGCGCCACCCTCGGCGTGGGCGGTGCCATCGGCCTTCCGCTGTCGGCCTGGATCGCGCAGAACTTCAACTGGCACGGGCTGTTCTGGTTCGCCGCCGGTGCAGGTCTCGTGGTGATGATCGCCGTCCTGACGCTGCTTCCGCATGTGCACGACGAGAATGGCGGTCGGCTCGATCTCGGCGGTGTCATCGGCCTCGCGATCGGCTTGGTGAGCGCGCTCGTCGCGATCACCAAGGGCAATGCCTGGGGGTGGAGCGACGGCAAGACGCTCGGCCTGCTGATCGGCGGCATCGTGGTCCTGTTGCTGTGGGGCTGGTATGAGCTGCGGGTGACCGATCCGCTGGTCGATCTGCGCACCACCGCGCGGCCCGCGGTGCTGCTGACCAATCTGGCCGGTCTGACGGTCGGCTTCGGCATGATGGCGCAGGCACTGATCATCCCGCAGTTGCTGGAGATGCCGGCAGCGACCGGATATGGGCTCGGGCAGTCGCTGCTCGCCGCCGGGCTCTGGATGGCCCCGGGTGGCCTGATGATGCTGGTGTTCGCGCCCGTCTCGAGCCGCCTCATCAACGGCATCGGCGCCAAGTACACGCTGATGATCGGTGCGACAGTGCTCGGCACCGGGTATCTCGCGGCGACGCTGCTGATGCACGCGCCGTGGCAGTTGGCACTCGCCTCACTGATCAGCTCGGCCGGCGTCGGGATCGGCTACGCGGCGATGCCCACCCTCATCATGTCGTCGGTGCCGATGAACGAGGCCGGTGCGGCGGTCGGGCTCAACTCGCTCATGCGCTCGGTCGGCACCACCACGGCCTCGGCCGTCATGGCGGCGCTGCTGACCCGGTCCACGATCCCGTTCGGGTCTGCGGTCGTCCCGACCGAGTCGGCCTTCCGGCTGTGCTTCGTCGTCGGTGCCGTCGCGGCGTTCGCGACGGTCGCGATCGTCCTGTTCATTCCGGTCGTGAAGGCGAAAGCGCAGGCCGGGCAGGAATCCGGGGAATACTCCGTCGAGCGGGATCACGCCAACGCAACGGCTTGATGCGATGCACCCTTAGCGCGTCGATTCGGCACGAAAGATCACCGCGCTGCGGGTAGCGTCAGCCCCATGTTGGGCCTGCCGGACTCGATCCGGGTCGTGCTCTTCGACCTGGACGGTGTCCTGACCAGTACAGCGGTGCTGCACCGCAGAGCGTGGAAGCAGGCGTTCGACACCTTTCTGCGACAACGCGATCCCGACCGGTTCGAACCGTTCACGGAGCAGGACTACCTGAGCTACGTGGACGGCCGGGCCCGGCTCGACGGCGTCCGGACGTTTCTGCGCTCGCGCCGGATCGAGGTCGACGAGCAGACGGTCGAGGCGATCGGCACCGGAAAGAACGACGAGTTCCTGGCCTGCGTGGCGCGCGGCGAGGTGGAACCGTACCCAGGCTCGGTCCGTTACCTCGAGGCGGTCGAGAAGGCGGGACTGCAGATCGGTGTGGTCACGTCGTCGAAGAACGGCGCCGATGTGCTCGACGCCGCCGACCTGTCGAGATTCGTCCGGGCGCGGATCGACGGCCGGGACATCGCCGCGGCCGGGATGCCCGGAAAGCCCGCTCCGGACGCGTATCTCGCCGGCGCCGAGGCGTTCGGGGTGGCGCCCGACGAGGCGACGGTTTTCGAGGATGCCATCTCGGGACTGGAGGCGGGTAAGGCCGGCGGGTTCGGCTACGTGGTCGGTGTCGATCGGGTGGGGAACGCCGAGCACGCCGCGGCGATGCGGTCGGCCGGCGCCGACGTAGTGGTGACCGACCTCGCGGAATTGCTCGATCGATGACCTCGGGGCCGAGCGCGTGGTTCGAGGTCGACCCGTGGGCATTGCGGGTGCGAGGTGTCCCGGACGACGGCCTGCAGCGCTCCGAATCGCTACTTGCGTTGTCCAACGGCCACATCGGATTGCGCGGCACCCTGGACGAGGGTGAACCGGTGGTGCTGCCGGGGACCTACCTGAACGGCTTCTTCGAGTTCCGCGGACTGCCCTATGCCGAAAGCGGATACGGCTATCCCGAATCCGGGCAGACCGTGGTGAACGTGACCGACGGCAAGATCATCAGACTGCTCCTCGAAGACGAACCGATGGACATGCGCTACGGCCGGGTCATCGAACACGACCGCGTGCTCGACTTCCGGTCGGGCACCTTGCGCCGCCGCACGTTGTGGACGTCCCCGACCGGGCGCGCCGTGCAGGTCACCTCCGAGCGGCTGGTCTCGTTCACCAAGCGGACGGTCGCGGCGATCAAGTACGAGGTCGAGGCGGTCGGCGAGGACATGGAGATGGTCCTGCAGTCCGATCTGCTGGCCAACGAACCCGTCCCGGCGCCGGGCGACGACCCGCGGCTTGCCGCCGCACTGGAATCGCCACTCATCTCCGATTACGCGATGTGCCGCAACAATTGGGCCGTTCTGGTGCACCACACCCGCAATTCGAATATCCGCGTCGCCGCCGGGATGGACCACGAGGTCGACTGCCCGAACTCCGCGGACCAATTCATCCGTGCCGACGGCGACCTCGCCCGCCTGACCGTTGCCGCGCATGTGCCCAAGGGCGAGCGCATCACGCTGGTCAAGTACGTCGGGTACGGGTGGTCCGCGCGGCGATCGGTCCCTGCGTTGCGGTCGCAGGTCGATGCGGCGCTGGCGATGGCGATGCGCACCGGCTGGGACGCGCTGGCGCACGAGCAGCGCGAGTTCCTCGACGACTTCTGGCTCGACGCCGACATCGAGATCGACGGAGACGCCGAGCTGCAGCAGGCACTGCGCTTCGCGATCTTCCACGTCTTGCAGGCGGGCGCACGTGGGCAGGCGCGCGCGATTCCGGCGAAGGGGCTGACCGGGCCGGGCTATGACGGCCATACCTTCTGGGACACCGAGACTTTCGTGCTTCCGATGCTGACGTACACGATGCCGGCCGCCGCCGCGGAGGTGCTGCGGTGGCGGCACGCCACGCTCGGCAAGGCCAAGCGGCGCGCGCTCGAACTCGGTCAGACCGGTGCGATGGTGCCGTGGCGCTCGATCAACGGTGACGAGTGCTCGGGCTACTGGCCCGCGGGCACGGCCGCCGTGCACATCACCGCGGACATCGCCAACGCCACCGCGCGCTACCTAGCCGCGACCGGCGACGAGGAGTTCGAAACCGAGTGCGGGGTGGAACTTCTCGTCGAAACCGCACGTCTGTGGTCCGGCCTCGGGCACTTCGATGTCAGCGGCAACTTCCGGATCGACGGGGTCACCGGGCCGGACGAGTACACGGCCGTGGTCAACAACAACGTCTTCACCAATCTCGTTGCGCAGCAAAATCTTCGCGATGCGGTCGCGGTGTGCAAACGGCGGCCGGAAGTGGCGGGGGAGCACGGCGTCGACGTGGAGGAGATGGCCCGCTGGCAGAGCTGTGCGGACCGGATGTCGATTCCCTTCGACGAGGAACTCGGCGTTCACCAACAGTCCGAATCCTTCACCCTGCAGGCCAGGTGGGACTTCGACGCGTCGGTCGGCAAGTACCCGCTGCTACTTCACTATCCCTACTACGACCTCTACCGCAAGCAGGTGGTCAAGCAGGCCGACCTCGTGCTGGCGATGTACCTGCGCGGGGACGCCTTCACACCCGAACAAAAGGTCCGCAACTTCGACTACTACGAGCCGCTCACCGTGCGCGACTCGTCGCTCTCGGCGTGCTGTCAGGCGGTCGTCGCCGCGGAGGTGGGGTACCTCGACCTCGCGTTCGACTACCTGGTGGAGACCGTCTTCACCGACCTGCACGACCTGCACGACAACGTCAGCAGCGGCCTGCACATCGCGGCCCTGGCCGGCGCGTGGATGGACTGCGTCGCGGGATTCGGCGGAATGCGCGACTACGGTGGCAAGATCACCTTCGCGCCCCGACTGTTCGAAAAGCTGACCTATATGTCCTTCCGCATGGTGATCCGGGACAGCAAGATCGTCGTCGCGATCAGCCACGACAGCGCGACCTACCGGCTGCTGTCCGGCGATCCGATCGAACTCGAACACCACGGTCAGCCGTTCCTGCTCGAGGACCATCCGGTGACCCTGCCGATAGAGCGGATTCCGTACCGCAGGCCCCCCGTGCAGCCGAAGGGGCGCGAGCCGTACCGCCGGCGGGTGGATCGCTGACTCGTCGCATCGTCGTCGGAGGTGCTGCTCTCGATCAAGATGAACCATGAGCTGCTGGTCTACGCGGCCGTGCTGCTCATGCAACGCGGTCGCGCCGGCTGCCGGAAGGACATTCCTCGATGTGTCGACTCTTCGGTCTCTCGGCATCGCCCGAGCGGGTGCACGCCACGTTCTGGTTGCTGGATGCTTCGGACAGCCTTGCCGCGCAGAGCCGCCGCGAGCCGGACGGCACCGGACTGGGCACCTTCGCCGACGACGGCACGCCGGTGGTCGAGAAACAGCCGCTCGCGGCCTTCGCGGATCGCGAGTTCGCCGAAGAGGCGAAGGAGCGGCGCTCGGCGACTTTTCTCGCGCACATCCGATACGCGTCGACCGGCGGGTTGCGGCCGGAGAACACCCACCCGTTCGAACAGCGCGGCCGGATCTTCGCGCACAACGGCGTGATCGGCGACCTCGCCGCACTGGAGGCGGAATTGGGGGACTATCGCGAACTTGTCTCGGGAGACACCGATTCCGAGCGTTTCTTCGCGCTGATCACCAAGCGAGTCGACGAACACGGCGGTGACGTGGCGGCGGGTATCGAGGCGGCGGCGCGCTGGGTGGCCGACGTGCTGCCGATCTACGCGATCAACCTGATCCTCACCACTGCCGACGAACTGTGGGCGCTGCGCTACCCCGACACCCACGACCTGTTCGTGCTCGAGCGTGCAAGTGGTGGCATGCACGGCGATCGGCACCTCGAACATGCCAGCCCCGCGGGCACCGTCCGGGCGCGCTCCGCCGCGCTCGCCGAGCACCCGGCGGTGGTTCTGGCCAGCGAGCGGATGGACGAGCACCCGGATTGGCGACCATTGGGCAGCGGCGAGCTGCTGCACGTCGACGCGAATCTGGGCGTCACGACCCGGCAGATCATCGACAGGTCACCGACGCGGCTGCTGACCCTCGCGGATCTCGGCAAGCACGCGGCGGCCTCGCAGCGGGGGCGGTGACGACGCGCCCTCGGCCGTCGACAAGCCTCGTCCGCGACTAGAACGTGTTCTAGAGTGGGCCGGATGAACTACGTCGTCGTCGAGCATCCGCGTCCGCACATCGCGCTGGTGACGCTGAACCGGCCCGAGCGGATGAACGCGATGGCGTTCGACGTCATGGTGCCGCTGCGCGAGGCCCTGGAGTCGATCAGCAACGACAACGACATCCGTGCGGTCGTGCTGACCGGGGCCGGGCGTGGCTTCTCCTCGGGCGCCGACCAGACCTCCGCAGGTAGCCCGGGCGGTATCGACGGCCTCACCCAGACTTCCATCGCGCTACGAGCGATGGAGATGCTCGATACCGTCGTGCTGACGTTGCGTCGGCTGCATCAGCCGGTGATCAGCGCAATCAACGGGGCCGCGATCGGCGGCGGGCTGTGCCTGGCGCTGGCCACCGACGTACGGGTGGCCTCCGACGCCGCCTACTTCCGCGCCGCGGGGATCAACAACGGGCTGACCGCGAGCGAGTTGGGGTTGTCCTACCTGCTGCCGCGTGCGATCGGCACGTCTCGGGCCTTCGAGATCATGCTGACCGGCCGTGACGTCGGCGCCGAGGAGGCGGAGCGGATCGGGCTGGTCTCGCGCCGCGTCCCCGCCGCGGACCTGCTCACCGAGTGCCTGGATCTCGCCGAGCGCATGACGAAATTTTCCCGGCCCGGTATCGAGCTGACCAAACGCACGCTGTGGTCCGGGCTCGACGCATCGTCGCTCGAGGCCCATATGCACGCCGAAGGTCTCGGTCAACTGCTGGTGCGATTGCTCACCGACAACTTCGAGGAAGCCACCCTGGCCCGCAAGGCGGGGCGCGAGCCGGTTTTCCGGGATGCCCGCTGACCTGTGCTTTTGCTCCGCGAGACGAGCGAACAGCTGAAATTGGACGAATGGTGTGGGACAGTGAAGTTTCCGCATCGGTACAGCATCGAATTGAACGTGTGCGTTATGGCCCTGTTATTCTCCGTTCGGCCGGTTGATTCGGGAAAGCCAAAGGACATATCGAATGATGATTCGTCGCGTGAGGTCACTTGCAGTGGCCGTGGTAGCGCTCCTCGCGGCAGCTTTCGCTGTCACCTTCACCGGAACCGGCGTCGCGCAGGCGGACACCGCGCTGGTGTACGTGCACTCCAACGCGATGAACAAGGACATTCCGGTGAAGGTCCTCAAGGCTGCCGGTGGTGGACCCGCGCCAACCTTGTACCTTCTCGACGGCCTGCGCGCCCCCGAGAACGACAACGGTTGGCTGATCAACACCGACGTCCAGCGGTTCTTCGCCGACAAGCACGTCAACGTCGCCATCCCGTTCGGTGGCGGGGGCAGCTTCTACTCGGACTGGGAGCGGGACGACCCGAAGCTCGGCCGGGTGAAGTGGGAGACCTTCCTGACCAGGGAGCTGCCGCCGGTGATGGCATCGCAGTTCGGTAGCGACGGCGTGAACAACGCGATCGCCGGCCTGTCGATGAGCGGCACGTCCGCGCTGAACCTGGCGATCCACCGCCCGGACTTCTACAAGGGCGTCGCCTCGTTCAGCGGCTACCCGACGGCCAGCTCGCCCGGCTTCGCCCAGGGTATCCAGGCCTCGGTCGCCGAGATGGGTGGCAACCCGCTGAACATGTGGGGTTTCTGGCCGTCGCCGTCGTGGATCCGCAACGACCCGCTGCTCAATGTCGGCGCGCTGCGCGGCAAATCGGTGTACGTGTCCGCCGGCGAGGGATCGCCGCTGAGCGAGCCCTCGGTCAACCCGGTTAGCGGCCAGTTCGATCCGGTGCGCTTCGTGCAGCTCGTTCCGCTCGAGACTGCTGCGGGTATCAGCAGTCAGACCTTCGTCCCGGCCGCCCAGCTCGCCGGCGCCAAGGTGCAGGTGCACATCACGGCCAACGGCATCCACTGGTGGAACTACTGGCAGGACCGGCTCCACGAAGCCTGGTTCGGCACCCTGGGCCCGGCGCTCGGGGCCTGAGCAACACCCGGTTCATCACAAATCGCCCCGGTCGGCAGCAGCCGACCGGGGCGATTTTGTTGTGTCACCGAGCGCCGGCCAGATCATCGAGCGTCTGTCGCGCGGTGTACTTCGCTCGCCAGCCGAGTACATCGTGCGCTCTGTCGATGTCCATGACCATCGAGGTCCGACCGATGTGCAACCATTCGGCCGTGCTGGGCACGAATGGTAAGCGCGCCAACATCGCGGACGCGGCGGCTACCGAGATCTCGGGTACCGGCACGGGCCGGCCGCCGAGGGCCGAGACGACTTCGCCGAAGCTCACGTCGCCGTCGCCGGCGATGTTGTAGGCGCCGGACGGCGCGGTGGTCGTGGTTGCGGCGAGGGCGATAGCGTTCGCGACATCGTCGTGGTGCACCAGTTGCAGAGTCCGGCCGGGGTCGGGCACGAGCGGCTTCAGGATCGGCACCGCACGGGTCACCGATTGCAGTGTCGCCGGAAGTTTGTTCCAGGGCATCGCGTCGGCCAGCGCAGTCGCGCGTGGTCCGGCCACGATGCACGGCCGCAGTAGGTACACCTCGAGGTCGGTGTCGTCTCCTGTCACGTCGTGCAGCGCCGCCTCGCACGCGGCCTTCTGCTGCGAGTAGTAGTGCTCGTCCGAACCGCGGGTCGGCACGTCCTCGGTGAGCGGCACCGGATTGTCGGCGTGATAACCGTAGGCGGCCACCGAGGACGTGTACACCAGTCGCTTCGGGCGCTGCGCCGCCGATGTCGCCTCGAAGACGTTGCGAGTGCCGGCGAGGTTGACCCGCTCGCTCTCCGCACGGGAGCCGAGCACGACAAAGGCAAGGTGCACGACGACGTCTGCTTCCGCGACGAGATCATCGACCGCCGCGCGATCGAGAATGTCGCCTCGGCGATAGCTGGTCTTGCGCCAACCATGCGCCGCCGGGTCGAACGGCCGTCGTGCCATGCCCAGGATGCGCTGCACCGACGGCTCGTTCTCCAATGCCGCAACCGCCGAGACGCCAATCTCACCGGTTGGTCCGGTCACTGCCACTGTGAGTCCCATACCGAGCATGTTCCCCCTGTGCCGCCGATGACACCTGCGCGGGGTCGACGAAGCTGAGCGACGGGGGAACGAAACGGGTTTGGCCGACGGGATTTCGGGTATCCGGGGTTTGCCGACGACGGCACGGTTTCGAGGAGGAGAGATACGAATGCAGCGGACACGCAGCGGAGTTCGATTGCGGCGCGCGGGCACCGGTCGTCTACTGGGAATTCTGGTCGTCGTATGGCTGGTCATCGGCGCGTTTGCTGCCTGGCAGCGTGACTATTTCGAGAACACGCCGATGAACTGTGCAGGAGCGGGAACGGTCGCGCTGACCGTGGTCGCCGGTCCGCTCAATTACCTCGGGGTCAACCCCAAGGTAACGGACTGCGCACTTCCCGAACCGAGTAAGTAACAACCGAATACAAGAGCGGAGTCGATCGTGATAGTCGCTGGAATCATCCTGATGGTGCTGGGATTCATCTTCGGTATCCAGATCCTCTGGATACTTGGAATCATCGCTCTGGTTGTCGGCCTGGTGCTGTTGCTGCTCGGGTCGATGGGACGCGCCGTGGGTGGGCGCGCGCACTACTACTAGAGTTCCGAACCCCTGACGCGCCGGTGGCGCCCGTGCACACGGGCGCCACCGGCGCTGCAAGTCAGGCAGTCCGCGCCGAAGCGCGGGGCACATCAGACACCGTCGCGCCGAAGCGCGGCACATCAGACACCGTCGCGCCGAATTCCGAACGCGAAGTAGGCGATCGGTCCGACGAAGTTCACGAATGAGACGGCGGCCCAGACCCGACGCGAGCCGCGTACCTGCACGGGATCTCGCCGTCGCAGATCCGCGAGCGCCGCCGCGGTCAGGGCGAACTGCACCGCAGCCGCGATGACGATCCGAACCCGCGCACGCGGTGAAAGTTCTTTCCAGGAACGCTTCTTACTCGGCACAGTAGAAACCTTTCCGGTCAGCAGCAGCGTGCTGCGGGGTTGGCCTCCGCCGCGGCATACCGGCTGCGCCAGAACTCCCGTTCGCTGGGAATCGGCTCACCCGGATGGCGGGCGTGCATATGCGCGACGAACCGCTCGTAGTCGTGATCGCCGAGCACCGAGGTGAACCACCACCAGACCCCGCGCGCTGCATTCGCTATGCCACGCAACGGAACCCGAATCGCGCCCTCAGCCATGATGCTCCGCTCGGGCATGGGCGGCGCCGGCCGGTCGGATCGCGCCGCTGGCAAACAACTCGTCCCATTGCTTCTCCACTGCACGTTCCGCCGGGGTGGCAATGAAACTTCGCGGAGCGAAGATCTTCGACGGTTGTTCGGGTGCTTCGGTGGTGGACGCTCCGCCGGACCGAATGGCGCGCAGGCACACCCAGGCCCCGGCCGCCGTGACGATCAGCACCAGGACCGCGAACACGATCGAGAGCGTGCCCTGGATGAACGTGTTTCGGATGACCGCGTCGATCGCTTCCGGCGTCTTGGCGTTGCCGAACGCGGTCTTGCCTGCGTCCTTGGCCTCCTTGAACGCGTTGTGCTGGGACCAGTAGCCAACCGCGCGATCACCGGAGAAAATCTTCTGCCAGGACGCGGTCATCGTCACCACGAGGTCCCAGACCAGCGGAATGCCGGGAATCCACGCCCACTTCACCATGCCCTTTTTCACCAGGATCGTCAGGATCACCGTCAAGGCGATCGCGGCGAGCAGCTGATTGGCGATACCGAACAGCGGGAACAGGGTGTTGATGCCGCCGAGCGGATCGGTCACACCCATCAGCAGGATCGACCCCCACGCCGCGCAGACCACGAGCGTGCAGATCCAGGCACCGACCCGCCAGGACGGATCCTTGAACTTGCGCGCTGGACCACCCAAGTTCCCCAGCGAATCCGACAGCATGAACCGGGCGACCCGGGTGCCGGCGTCCACGGTGGTGAGGATGAACAGGGCCTCGAACATGATCGCGAAGTGGTACCAGAACGCTTTCAGACTTTCCCCGCCGATGAACCCGTGCATCACCTCGGACATGCCGACGGCCAGCGTCGGCGCGCCACCGGTGCGGGAAACGATCGACTCCTCGCCGACATCCGTGGCGGCCCGACTCAGTTCCGCCGCGCTGATCGGGCTGCCGGGAATCGGTAGGCCGTTGACGTATTGCGCGGCCGTCTCGGCGGTTCCGCCGGTGACTGCTGCCGGTGCGTTCATCGCGAAGTACAGATGCGGGTCGAGGATGCAGGCGGTGATCAGCGCCATGATCGCGACGAACGACTCGGTGAGCATCGCCCCGTAGCCGATCATCTTTGTCTGCGATTCTTTGGCCAGCAGCTTCGGCGTTGTGCCGGAAGCAATCAGGGCGTGGAACCCGGACAGCGCACCACAGGCGATGGTGATGAAAAGGAACGGGAACAGCGAACCGGCGAACGCGGGACCGTTACCGGCACGGGCGAACTCGGTGACGGCGGGCATCTCCATCGCTGGACGCGCAACGAGGATTCCGACCGCCAGCAGCGCGATCGTCCCGACCTTCATGAAGGTGGACAGGTAGTCACGTGGGGCGAGCAGCAACCACACCGGCAGGACGGAGGCGGCGAAGCCGTAGCCGATGAGCAGCCAGGCGATGGTGACCCGGGAAAGGCCGAACCAGTCCTGGCCCCAGGCGGTGTCGTCCACCCAGCCACCCGCGACGATGGCCAGCAGCAGCAGCGCGACACCGATCAGCGAAACCTCGGCCACGGCTCCGGGCCGCAGATAACGCATGTACACGCCCATGAACAGGGCGATTGGAATCGTCATGGCGAGGGAGAACACGCCCCACGGGCTCTCCGCAAGCGCGTTCACGACCACCAGTGCGAGTACCGCGAGCAGGATGACCATGATGACCAGCACGGCGATGATCGCGGCAGTGCCGCCGATCGGGCCAAGTTCCTCCTTGGCCATCTGTCCCAGGCTGCGGCCGTGTCGTTTGTTCGAGGCCCACAACACCAGATAGTCCTGCACCCCACCGGCAAACACGACGCCGACGATGATCCAGATCGTGCCCGGCAGGTACCCCATCTGTGCGGCGAGCACCGGGCCGACCAGCGGTCCAGCGCCCGCGATCGCGGCGAAGTGGTGGCCGTAGAGGACCCGCCGGTCCATCGGCATGTAGTCCTTGCCGTTTTCCATGATCTCGGCGGTAGTGGCGACATCGTCGCGCGGCTTGACGATCCGGTACTCGATGAATCGCGCATAGAACCGGAATGCGATCACGTACGTGCACAGTGCGGCCACGACAAACCACACCGCGCTGACGTGTTCGCCCCGGACCACCGCGATCACTACCCACGCGACTGCGCCGAGCAGCGCAATCACGGCGAAGATCGCGCGTTTGGCCGGGGTGATCGGATTGCGGTCCACGACGCCCACCGGTGGCAGGTCGGGATCGGTTCGCAGATACTCGATGCCGGCGGCGGGTTCATCCGCCCGGGCTTGCGCGACAGTCATTGTCACTCCTGTGGTCGCGGTGCATGCCGATTGCTCTCGTTGCCTGCCTCACGTTACGTCTCGGCTCTCGCAAATGGGCACTACCCGCGAGCACGAAAAGATGCGGTCACGGATCGGTGAAATTGTCAGTTTTCGTCGGTGAGCCGCCCCGGCGCGGTGGAATACTCCCGAATCTGGACCGCCAGTCGTGCAGCACAAGGACACCGAGGAGGCGCGGGCCCACGCATAGGAGGCGACGTGGCAGGAGATATTCGAGCGGCGGTCGCCGAACTGATGCCGACCGCGAAATCCGAGTTGGCCACGCTGGTCGCGATGCGGTCGGTAGCCGATCCGCGGCAGTTCCCGCCCGAGGAGTGCCAGCGCGCCGCGGAGTGGGTGCGCGACGCGTTCCACTCCGCCGGTATCGGCGCGGTCGATCTCGTCGAGACCCCGGACGGCTCGAACGCCGTGGTCGGCCACCAGCCCGGGCCGGCCGGCTCGCCGACCGTGTTGCTGTACTGCCACTACGATGTTCAACCGCCGGGCAACGAAAAGCTCTGGCACAGTCACCCATTCGAGTTGACTGAACGTGATGGACGCTGGTACGGCCGCGGCGCTGCGGACTGCAAGGGCAACATCGTCATGCATCTGCTGGCGCTGCGCGCGCTCGGCGCGCCGTTCCCGCTCGGCATCAGGGTGGTGGCCGAGGGCACCGAGGAAATGGGCACCGGCGGGCTCGAGGAGCTCGTGCAGGCTCGTCCGGAACTCTTCGACGCCGATATGGTGCTCGTCGTCGATACCGGTAATGCGGCGGTGGGCCGGCCGACGGTGACCACGACGCTGCGCGGGATCGCGAACGTCGTTGTGCATGTCGAGACGCTCGCCGGTGAAGTGCACTCGGGCATGTTCGGCGGTCCGGCGCCGGACGCGCTCGCGGCCCTTGTCCATATCCTCGCCGGCCTGCGCGACGATGCCGGCAACACCGTCATCGACGGACTCGAGTCGGATCAGTCCTGGACGGGGGTGGACTATCCCGAAGATCAGTTCCGGACCGATGCCGGCGTGCTCGACGGGGTCGCACTCGCCGGGACCGGGTCGGTGGCCGACACGGTGTGGGCACGTCCGGCGCTGACCATCCTCGGTATCGACTGCCCGCCGGTGGTCGGCTCGGCGGCCGCCATCGCGCCGCGCGCCTCGGCCCGGCTGAACCTGCGGGTGCCGCCCGGAATGGATCCGCAACGGGCCCAGGATGCGCTCGCGGCACACCTGAAAGCCAGGGCGCCGTGGCAGGCGCGCGTGACGGTGGAGCCCGAGGCGGTCGGCTCTCCGTTCCGAGCGGCGACCGATGGCCCGGGTTACGCGGCGCTGCGTACCGCGATGGAGGAGGCGTACGGCGCCGACCTCGGCAGCGTCGGGCAGGGCGGATCGATTCCGCTGTGCAACGTCTTCGCCGGCGTCATGCCGAAAGCAGAGATCGCGCTGATCGGGGTGGAGGAACCGCGCTGCCTCATCCACGCGCCGAACGAGAGTGTCGACCCCACCGAGATCGAGAAACTTGCGGTGGCCGAGGCGCTGTTCCTGCGTGCGTTCGCCGGTTGAGGGCGGTCGTAGACTCGGGCGATGGGGAAGGTCTACGAGGGGATCGAGCCGAAGCTCGCGGACTGGTTGCGGCAGCAGCCGCTGTTTGTCGTGGCCACGGCCCCACTCGGTGCCGACGGTTTGCTGAATGTCTCGCCAAAGGGTGGGTCCGGCACGTTCGCCGTGTTCGATGAGCACACCGTCGGCTATCTCGACCTCACCGGGAGCGGTGTCGAGACGATCGCGCATGTCCGGGAGAACGGGCGCATCGTTTTGATGTTCATGGCCTTCGAGGGCAGGCCGAACATTGTCCGGCTGCACGGCAGGGGGCGCGTCGTCGCGCTCGAGGACGGGGAGTATCCGAAGCTGGCGGAGCACTTTCCGGAGCGAGCCGGAGCGCGAGCGATCATCGTTGTCGACGTGGCACGGGTGTCGGATTCCTGCGGTTACGCGGTACCGCGGATGGACTACGTCCAAGACCGCGACGTGCTCGACCTGTGGGCGGAGAAGAAGGGCGCCGAGGGCCTGGCGGAGTACCGCGCGGATCGCAACAGGGTGAGTCTGGACGGACTGCCGGGCTTGTAGCGGCGAGGTGGATACAGTCTGTGCATGACCGTCGTCTACAACATCGTCGTCGCGGCGCATCTGCTCGGTATGGCCGCGCTGGTCGGCGGCTACGCCGCGGTGCTGCGGGCCCCGCAGATCTCCGAGCTCGTGGTGTGGGGCGCTCGATTGCAGCTCGTGACCGGTCTCATCCTCGTCGGGCTCGGCGAAGGGTCGCTCGACAAGGATTACAACCACGCCAAGATCGCGGTGAAACTGGTGATCTCATTCGTCGTCGTCGCGCTCGCCGAGGTGGAACGCGCCCGCGAGAAGCGCGGTGACGGCGTGGTCAACCTGGTGCACGCCGTAGGCGTGCTCGCCATCGTCAACGTGCTCGTGGCGGCACTGTGGAGCTGAACCCGCTGCGCCTGCTCTCGCTGCTGGCACCGGTTCCGGTGGTGGGACGGCTGGCACCTCGCGACGCCCAGATGTACTGGCTCGGGCGCCGGCTGCACAACGATCAATACCTGCTGTATGCGTTCGCCGGTGGTGACGCGGAGCCTGCCGAGCTACGGGCCTTCATCGCCGAGCGCACCGCGCGCATCGCCGATTTGCAACTGCGGATCCACGACGTGCCGAGCCACCTCGATTACCCGTACTGGGTGCGCCGCGAGTTCACCGACGATCAGGTCCTCGTGCACACGCTCGCCGATCGGTCGTGGGCCGGCGTGCAGGAGGCGCTCGGCGAACTGCTCGAGGTACCGCTGGACGCCCGCATCACGCCATGGCGCCTGCACGTGTTCCGCGCCGTCCGTGGTGCACCCAACTGCGGCGACGAACGCGCGCTTGTCGCGGTGCTCCAGGTATCGCATGCGCTCGCCGACGGCGTCTGGTCGACCGCGCTCGCCAGAGCGATCTTCGGCCCGGCGGATCCGCCCGACCTGCCGATGCGAGTCTGGCCGGTGCCCGCCGCAGCGCTGCTGGCACTCGGGATTGCGCAGTTGCCGTGGCGGTTCGGCGCCGGGCTCGTTTCGGGGGTGCAGACCTATCGCGCCGAGCAGGAACTCGACCGCGCGACCGCGGCGGGAGAGTTGCCCGCACCGTATCCGGCGCAGGAGCCGACGGTGGTCAATGTCGACCCCGGTCCCACCCGATCGGTACGGATGGTGGTGGTACCGGCTGCCGGGCTGCGCAAGCCCGGTGTCACGGTCACCGTGGCGGTGCTCGATGCCATCTCCGCCGCGCTCTCCCGCTACCTGGAGGCGGCCACCGGCGTGCGACCGGAACGGCTCGGTGCGGAGGTCACGGTCTCGCGTCCCTACGATCCGACCAACCCGGCGCGCAACAATTTCGGCAATGTCGGCGTCGAGTTGTATCCCGACGAGCCCGATTCGGACCGGCGGGCGGAGGCGATCGGGACCTCGCTTGCGAAGCTGCGGGAACGAATGGTGAACCCGCTGTTCGTGCGGGCCAAGCAGGTCACCTCGGTCCTTCCCGCGCCCGCGATGTGGCGCGACGTCAGGTCGTTGCCGCTGCACACGCCACCACCGACGGTCGCCGGAAACACCGTGGTGTCGAGCGTGTTCCGCGGTGCGGACGACCTGGAGTTCGGTGGCGGGCGGGTGCGCTTCACGGCCGGATTCCCGGCATTGTCGCCCGCGATGGCGCTCACCCACGGTGTGCACGGCATCGGGGACACGGTCACCGTGTCGATCATCACCAGCACCGCGGTGACCGATCTCGATCGCTACGCCGAACTGTTGAGCGAACAGTTGCGCGCGGCCGCGTCCGTCGACTCCGGGAAGGTCAGCGGCCCCGAATTTCAGTGACACCGAAACTCAGTGCCCCCGAATTTCAGTGACCCCGAATTTCAGTGGCCCCGGAACGCCTCTGCCAGCCACCAGGATCCGCCGTCGTTGGCGATCTTGGCGTCGATGACGAGCGGCCCGGTGGGGCCGGCGGAGCGCCAGTCCCGCACCGCGGCGAGATCGGCGACCGTGCGGACCGTCGCCCCGGCGGCGCCGTAACCGCGGGCGATGGCGGCGATATCGGTATCGGGAAAGGTGACCGCACCCAGGTCGGTATCCGCGCCGAAGTGGTGGATCTCCGCGCCGTAGGCCTGATCGTTATAGACCACGATCAGCATCGGCAGCCCGATTCGGACAACGGTTTCCAACTCGGCGATGCTCATCAGGAAGCCGCCGTCACCGACCGCGGCGACCGCGAGCCGGTCCGGCCGCGCGAGTGCCGCACCGACCGCGGTGAACAGCCCGAGCCCGATCGACTGAAACGCCTGCGTGAAGCAGAACCCGAATTCGTCGGGCACCGCGAGATAGCCGCTCGGATAGCCCATGAAGTTGCCGGAATCGACGGCGACCACGCGCTGCGCCGGCAGTAGCTCGTCCAACTCGCGGGTGAGCAGTCTCGGATCGATCCGGTCGGGCGTGGACAGGTCGTCGAACGCGACGTCGGTCCAATGCCCTTCGGCTGCGATGCGCTCGCGCACGCTGTCGCTGCGATAGCCCGGCACGGCCGCCGGGAGGTAGGCCGACAGCTCGCGCGCGGTTTCGCCGACATCGCCGAGCACACCGAGGTCGATGGGGCGGTTGGCGCCCAGCGCCGCATCCTCGACGTCGACCTGTGCCACGAGCGCGTCGCGCCCGATCAGCGTGCCGTGTCGCATCGTCCACATATTCAGCGTGCAGCCCCAACCGACGATCACATCGGCCCGCGAAATCAGCTCCGCAGCAAGCGGTGTGGCGAACCCGCCGGAGATGCCGATCCCGAACGGATCACCGGTGAACAGTCCGTTCGCCACGGCGGAGGTCGCGAGCAGGGCGCCGCAGCGCTGCGCGAGTTCGCGCAGTTCGGATCCGGCGTGACGTGCGCCGCGGCCGGCCACGAAAACCGGTCGTGCGCTGCGGTTGAGTAGTCCGGCCAGTTCCTCGACGGCCTCGCCGGCCGGGCGGATCGGCCGGGCGGTAGGCAGGTGCCGGGCTGTGGCGGCCGCGAGTTCGTCGGGAACGGGCATCGCCGCCACGTCGAGGGGGAGGTTCAGCACCACCGTGCGGCGCTCGTTGGCCGCGGTGCGGTACGCGCGCAGCGTGTCGTCGAGCACGGTCGCGGCGGAGTGGATCCGTTCCGGGACGGCGCCAACCGCGCTGGCGAGCGCGTCCTGATCGACCCGGAAGTTCGACCGTACCGCCGAACCTGCGGTGTCCGCGGTGAGCGCGATCAGGGGTGTGCGGCTCTTCGCGGCCTCGGTGATTCCGGTCAGCGCGTTCGTCAACCCGCAGCCCTGATGCGTGGTGAGGACGGCAACGGTGTCCGACATGCGTGCGTACGCGTCGGCCATCGTCGCGGCGCCCGCCTCGTGGCGGGCGGCCAGGTACGGCACACCCGCGGCGCGCAGCGCGTTGGTCACCTCGAAATTACCGCTGCCGACCACGCCGAAGGCATGGCCGACACCGAGGTTCGCGAGTGTGCGGCCGACGAAATCGCTGACCAGCATGGCGTCAGTCCCGTTCGATGAGCGCGAAAACCCGTGCCGGGCTGCCGGTTCCGCCCACGATGGGCAACGGCGCAACGACGAGGACGGCACCGCGGGGTGGTAGCTTGTCGACGTTCTGCAATTGGGTCAATCCATATTTGTCGTTGCCGAGCAGGAAGTAGTGCGCAGGGAAGATCGGGTCGAAGCCGGCTGCGGACCCCGCATCGATGCCGACGGTTTCCACCCCGAACCCGGTGATCGGACTGGTCTCGGCGAGCCAGCGCGCCGCTGCCACCGAGGGGCCGGGCGTGTGCGGTCCGTTCTCGTCGGCGTTGGCGAATCGCTCCGCATCGCGCGACCGTGCACCCCAACCGGTGCGCAGGATCAGCCACGCGCCGGCGGGAATCGGGCCGTGCTCGCGCTGCCACGCCTCGAGATGCTCGGGCTCGAGCAGAAAGTCCGGGTTCTGCTCGACCTCGGCGACCACGTCGACGACGACGGCGGGACCGATCAGCCGCTCCGGCGGGATGGTGTCGACGCTGCTGCCGTCGCGGCCGGTGATCCAGTGCGTCGGCGCGTCGAGGTGGGTGCCGGTGTGTTCGCCGGTGTGCAGGTTGTTCCAGCTCCACATCGGCCCGTCGTCGTCGAAGTCGCTGATCGGCTCCAGCGAGGCGGAGATCGTGTTCCCGAACGGCTCGGGGAGATGCAGGATCGGCGTGGCGGCGCTCAGTGGTGCGGTGAGGTCGAGCACCTCGACGGCGCCGGAGCCGATCTGTCCGACGAGGTCGGCGAGAGTGGTCATGGTCGAAAGGCTACTTCGCGGGCAATCCGAAGTAGGCCGCCTCCACCGACTCCCGATTCTGCCGCAGGTCGGCGGCGCTGCTGCTCAGGGCGACCCGGCCGTGGTGCAGCACCATCGCACTGTCGGCGATCGAGAGGGCGAGGTCGATGTGCTGCTCGACGAGCACGATGGCCATGTTGTGGTCGTCGGCGATGGCCCGCAGCGTGGGCAACAGACCCTGCACCGCGATCGGCGCCAGGCCGAGACTCATCTCGTCGACCAGCAGCACCTTGGGGTCGGTGAGCAGCGCCTTGGCCAGTGCCAGCATCTGCTGTTCACCACCCGAAAGCAGCCCGCAGCGGCGGTTCATCAGACTGCGCAGCTTGGGGAAGTGGTCGAGGGTGGTGTCGAGCGAGGTGCGGCCCTTGCGCCGCGCCAGGCGCAGGTTGTCCGCGACGGTGAGCTTGTGGAAGACGCCCCGGTTGTCCGGCACGAGCGTCACGCCGCGGCGGGCGTTTCGTTCGATGCGCTTGTCGATCGGGCTGCCGAGTGCGCGCACGCTTCCGCTCATCGGCACCAGCGCACCGACGCAGGTGAGCAGTGTGGTGGTCTTGCCCGCGCCGTTCGGGCCGAGCAGCGCGAGAATCTCCCCGGGGCGCACCGACACATTCATGTCGCGGATCGCGGGGACACCGCCGTACCCCGCGGTCACGCCGTCGACTTCCAGTGCGGCGGTCGCGGTTTCGGTCACGGTCATCGGAGCTGCTCCTCACCGTCGGTTGGGGCGGCGGAAAGCTCCTCGGCCGCACCGAGATACGCCGCGATCACCACCGGGTCGGTGCGGACCTCGCTCGGCGTGCCCGAAGCGATGATCTTGCCGAAGTCGAGCACGTAGATCCGGTCGCACGCATCGAGTACCAGGGTCATGTCGTGGTCGATGAGCAGCACGCCGACGCCGGTCGCCGCGACCCGACGCAACTCGCCGCCGAACTGGCGGCTCTCGTGGGTATCCAGACCTGCGGCGGGCTCATCGAGCAACACCATCCGGGTGCCGCCAACCAGTGCGCGCGCCACGCCAACGAGTTTCTGCTGACCGAGTGCCAACTTGTCCGGGTGCCGGTCGGCCACTGACGAAAGCCCGACGAGATCGAGTGCCTGCGCGATCTGATCCGTGGGCGGCGGTGTGCCGACAAAGATGTCGCGGAACATCGTCCACACACCGGTACGTTGCACGGCGACGGCGAGGTTCTGCGCCACGGTGAGGTCGGTGAACAGTTCGCCGGCCTGCCACGTACGGGCCAGGCCGGCCTTGCGTCGGCGATGCGGTGCGGCCCCGTCGATGCGCTCGCCCGCGAGCGACACTTCGCCCCGTGCCTTGGTGAACCCGGTGACCGCGTCGACGAAGGTCGTTTTACCGGCGCCGTTCGGTCCGATCAGACCCACCACCTCACCCGCCGCGACGGACAGGGTGATGTTGTCGTTGGCGAGTACGCCGCCATAGCGGACCGATAGCGCACGAGCGTCGAGCAGGGGCTGCGCGGAATCGATTGCCGGTGCTGCCACGGGGTCGGGTGGCGGTGCGAGATCAGCCGGCATTGCTTACCTCCGGGGTCCGGGTGGTCGGCGGGTTCGGTTCGGGCGCTGTGTCATCCGGGTCGCGCCCCCGCCGCGAAGCAACGAAGCGCTCGTAGGCGTCGCGTGTGCCGCCCGCGATGCCGAGCGGGTTGAGCACGGCTGCAATGAGCAGCCCGGCTGCGGCGATCAGCTGGTAATACTCGCCGAGATCCAAGGTGTCGGTGAGGAATACATAGCCGACGCCGAGCGGACCCACGAGACCGGCGATGACGGCGCCGGTGACACTGGTGATGCCGCCGACGTAGGTCAGGGCCAGTAGGACAAGGCCCGTGACGACCGTGAACGATGCAGCCGAGATCTGCCCGCGGCTGTAGCCGATCAGGCAACCGCCGACGCCGGCGAGGAACGCCGACACCGCGAAGCCGAGCAGCTTCGTCGTCGCGACATTGATACCGGCTGCCGCGGCGGCACGTTCGTTGGAGCGCACCGCGAGAAACGCCCGGCCGGTGGCGCCGGACATCATGCGCATCACCGCGAAGGTCAGGATGGCGACCACGACGAGCACCATTATCGAGAACGGGACCGTGGTCAGGTTGCTGCCCTCACGCACGCCGAGATCGATGCCGAGGAAGCTCGCATCCTCGATCAGGTTGCCCTCGAACGGCGTTAGTGCGGGGTTGTTGAGTACGAAGCCCTGAATGGCCAGCGCCGCGGCCAATGTCACCACCGCGAGTTGGGCGCCGCGGATCCGCAGTGCGGGGATGCCGACCACGATCCCGAACGAGGTCGCGATGAGCGCCGAGAGCAGGATGCTGAACGGGAACGGCACGCTCCAATCGATGGTGAGTTTGGACAGCGCGAACCCGGCGACACCGGCAAAGGCCATGCTGGCCAGCGAGATCTGGCCCAGGTATCCGGTGAGCAGCACCAGCGACAGCGCGATCAACGTCAGGATGATCGAGGTGACGACGCCGAAGCGCCAACTGCCGGAGGTCAGCAGAATCGCGGCAACCGCGAGACCGAATGCCCCAACCAGCGGGATCGGGCGCATCCGCGGAATGTAGACGGCCGGCATGCGGACCGCGTCGAGCGAGCCACGCGATGGGATGCGGCCGCCGAGGATGAACAGCGCGACGATCACCACGACGAATGGAATGGCCTCGCCGAGGCCGGCCTGCGCCCACTCCGGCCACCACGTCTTGGTGGCCAGCCAGATCAGCACGGCCTGAAAGGATCCGAGCACAAGGCCGGCTGCGCAGGCGATACCAAACGAGGTGAGCCGGCCGACCAGGGCGACAGCCAGGGCGGGCACCACATAGAAGGCGTAGCTGGTCGCGTCGAGGCCGATCGTCGGTGCACCGAGCACCACGACCAATGCCGAGGAGGCGCCGGTGAGGGCCCAGACGATGGCCGCGAGCCGGTCGGGAGAGTAGCCGGTGAGGCGGGCCGCCTGTTCGTCCTCGGCACCGGCCCGCGTGGCTACGCCGAATCGTGTGAACTTGAAGTACGCCCACATGATTGCGGTGAGTGCGATCGCAACCCCCGCCATGATCAGGTCGCTGATGTTGATGCGTGCGTCGAGAAACTCCACAGACTCGGTTGGCAGGATCGGCTTGGCGATCAGGTTCTTGTCGAAGCGGAGCATGACGAGCGACTGCAGGAACAGCATCAGGCCGACCGACGCCACCACCTGCCCCAGCACGGGCGCTTGACGCAGCGGCCGGAAGACCAGGTAGTGCGCGAGCAAGGCGATGACTGTCGAGCTGAGCACGCCGAGCAAGACCGCGAGGCCCATCGCCGTCGGGTTGGCCTTGCTGCCGAGGGAGATGCTGCCGATCGGCAGTACGAAGGTTCCATCGTGGCGCAGCGCCGCGACGACGTAGGCGGCCCAGAGCGCGATGGAACCCTGCGCGAAGTTGATGATGCCGGTCGCGGCGTAGATCCCAACGAGCGACGACGCGAAGACGGCGTAGACGGCGCCGGCCGCGAGGCCGAGCGAAACGAACTGCAGGAACTCTCCCATCACGCCTCTCTCAGTTGTCCATCCGCAGTGTCAAAACCCGCGTGGGCCGCCGCGAATCCGCAGCGGCCCACGCCCTTTGGGATTGGATTACGTCGCGCCCGGAATCATCGCCATGATTTGCGGGTTCGGGGTGATGTAGCCCTCGCCGATCGGCGTGATCGTCTGGTCATCGCCCACCTCGTACATCAGCATCTGGGTGGTGCAGTTCGGTGAGGTCGGCTTGTTGCAGCTCACCACCGGACCGAGGAAACTCTGGAAGTCGGTGAGTCCCTTGAGCGTCGCCAGGATCGCCGGGCCGGTCAGTTCGGACTTGGCGGTGTTCAGTGCGTTGGCAATGTTCACGAAGGTTCCGAACGTGCTGTAGGTGTAGAAGTCCGCGGTGTCGCCGGCATCCTCGATGTAGCCCGTGGCGAGGTCGAGCTGCTCCTGCGCGAGCTGCGGTGCGGAATCCTTGGCCTGTGGTAGCCAGATCGGCGAATACATCTCGGCGCCTGCGGCTTTCGCCCCCAGTGTCTCGATGAAATCGGTGCAGGCCGCCATGAACTTGGTGCCTTCGTAGCCCACCGAATCCAGCGACTGCGCGAGCTTCGTGCAGGTGGCTTCATCCGGCGAGGCCATCAGACCGCCGACATCCGGGTTGGTGTTCTTGATCGCCGACGCGACGGCAGTGAAGTTCGGGTTGGCCGGCGCGTAATACTGACCGGTCACAGTGATGCCCATCTGCTGACCGACCGGCCCGAGGATGGCGTCGACCGTCTGGTGCGTCGCGGGGAGGTCTGCGACGACCAGTGTGACCGACTTCTTGCCCTGCGCCTGGAAGGACTGGAGCGCGCCGATGAGGAAGGAGGCCTGCGGCGCGGCGAAATACACCCGGTTGTCCGGGCGTGCGCCGGTGACCGAATCGAATGGGATCTGCCCAATCATCGGGATTCCCGCCGATTGGAGGATCGGCAGCGCCGCGCTCGAGGTGGTGTTGTAGCCATCGACGGTGGCGACCACGCCGCCCTGGACGAATTGGTTCGCGCAGCCGATGGTGGACTCCGGCGAGGTGCCGTCCACAGCGCATGGCACCAGCTCGATCGGCTGACCGTTGAGCCCACCGAGGGTGTTGTTGATGTAGTCGACGGCGGCGTCGGCGCCGACCGCGACCCCGGGGTTGGTGATTGGGCCTGCCGACGGATCGAACAGTCCGATCTTCACCGGTGTACCGGTGGCCTTGGTCCCGGACGCTTGTGCCGCCGACGAGGTGTCCGACGATCCGGAATCGTCGTCACTACTGCATCCGGCGGCGAGGACGAGCATTGCCGACGCGGCCAACGCCGCGAGAATTCGTCCCGATCTCGTGCGCATCGTGCACCTTTCCGACGGGGCGAGGCGCACCCGATCGCGCGTCGCTCGTGAGTTTTCGTGGACTCCGTTCGCGGGAGCGACCGGCGACTCGCGTCACTGATGTGACCTGAGTCACGTCAAGTTAGCGAAGGGTGAGAGTTGCGTCAAGAACTTCTCTCGCCGCCCTTTTCGTCCGTATCGCCGGGCGTCGTCGCATCCAATCCACTCCCCTTCGGAGTGTGGTCGAGCACACTGTGTGCACTGATGTGATGTGAGTCACCGAGAGGTTAGGCGCGAATTGAGACTGACGTCAAGATTTGCTTTCCCTTGTCGCGGTTGGTGGCCATGTGTTGCGATGTGCGCGATGGCAGTAGCCGACCGACGCTGGAGATATGGGCCCACCCGTGACTAGTGACCCCGGACCGGACGAGTCCACTCCCGACGTGCTCGGCGGTGCGGAGCCGGCGACGGTGACGACAGACGCCGCGGAGCCGGCGACCGTGTCGACAGGCTCGCGGCGGACCAGGAAGGATCCGCGGCGCGAGCGCACCAGGGGGCGGTTGCTCGAGGCTGCCCGGGTGATCTTCGAGCGCGACGGATATTTCAATTGCAAGCTTGCCGATATCACCACCGAGGCGGGCGTCTCCACCGGCACGCTGTACAACTATTACCGCTCGAAGCAGGAGATCTTCCGGGAGCTGATCGCGGAAGTCGTGTATGACATGGCGGATTCGGTCGGCTACGCCGATATGGATGGTCGGCGCGATCCCGTGCAGCACCTGCGGGAGACGAACCGGGCCTACATCCAGGGATATCGGCGCAACGCCCGTTTGATCAGTCTGGTCCCGCAAGCGAGCGAAGACAGCGCGGAGATCCGCGCGCAGCAGCTCTCGCTGCTCGGGCAGAACCTGGACCGGGTGGCCGAGGCGATCGTCCGGTGGCAGTCCGAGGGGATCGTCCACCCCGATCTCGACGCGACGTACACGGCGCACGCATTGACCTTCATGACGCAGCGGATGGCGCTCGCGGCCGCGGTTGATCAGGACGGCTTCGAATACGACGACGAGACGGTCATCGCGACCGTCAATCGGGTGTGGGAACGCACGCTCGGCTTCGATCGACGTGCCCAGTGACGGTCGATTGCCTGTCGTTTTGTGACCTGCAGCGAATCTATGGCTATTTGCCATTTGAATCACCTTTTGGGCGGTTTGTGCAGCTATACTCGTTTCGTCGCCGACGCGGGGTCGGCAGGGTCAAATCGAGTCGGGATTCGAGCGCAGCTCGCTAACCGCTGGTCAACGTCCAGCTGGGTCCGAGATCGCCTCGGAAGTTGGGGCCAAGTCATGTCCGATGTGCAGGCGCGTGCTGTGAGTGCCGCGTGCTGGCCCGTCGTGGTCCGGTACTGCCGCGCGCTCCTGGGGCGTGGGCCGCAGGGCTGGGACCGCGCGGACTCGCTCGCCCGGGACCTCCACCCGCACGCTGTTACCGCCGTGATCAGCGAAAACGGTCTGGCCACCCCGGAGTCCCTGGCACTGCTGGGCTGTCTGCATCGGGCGTTCGGCGGATTCGCCGAAGACGACGTTCGGCTCGCGAATCCGGAACCGACGACTCCGCTGTCCATCGTGATGCGCTCGAGCGGGCCTGCGACGGCGGCGGTGCTGTGGTTGCGTGTCATCGAGAAGCTCTCCGCGCCCGACACTGCGGCGGCACTGGGGATGCGCAGAGGCGAGGTCCAAGTCCTGCAGCACCGCGCGCTGCAGCAGTTGCACCGCGGCACTGCCGCGACTGGCTGACAGTCGGCGCCCGAACGCGGCCACTGCGCTCACCTCCTGCGCTCACCTCATACTCGTGCAGGTTCGGGCTCCCGCTCGACAGTGGCTCGCGCCGGCTCCAACTCGAGGTGCTCGCCGTCGATGTCGAGATTCGGCAGGATGTGGTCGAGCCAGCCGGGAATCCACCAGTTGAACCGGCCCAATAAGGCCATGCTGGCGGGCACGAGGATCATCCGCACCACGGTCACATCGAGCAGGACCGCGACTGCGAGGCCGACACCGACCATCTTGATGGTCAGCTCGGAATCCAGTGCGTAACCGGCGAAGACGGCGACCATGATCGCGCCCGCTCCGGTGATGACCCGTGCGGTGGACGACAGGCCACGAGTGACGCTTTCCCGGGCGTCGCCGGATTTCAGCCAGAATTCCCGGACTCGTGAGAGCAGGAACACCTCGTAGTCCATGGACAGACCGAACAGGATGGTGAAGATCAGCAGCGGCACGTAGCTTGACACCGGCACCGCGTGCGGCAGGCCGAGTAGACCTGCGCCCCAACCCCATTGGAAGATCGCGACCATCACGCCGTAGGTGGCGGCAACGGCGAGCAGATTCAGCAGTGCCGCCTTGATCGCGACGACCGGTGCCCGGAACGCGACGGTCAGCAGCAGCACTGCCAATCCGACGACCACTGCGATGGCCAGCCACAGGCGATGCGCCAACCGGTCGGAAACCTCGTCGAGGGTCGGCGTCCAACCGGTGAGGTAGCTGTCGGCGGGCAGCTGCGCACGAAGCCGGTCCATGGTTCCGGGGGTGGCCGCATCGGCGGGTCCGGTGCTGGGCTCCACCTCCAGCACGGCGGCGGCGCCGTCGGGGGCGATCAGTATCGGGGAGACTGCGGCGACGCCCGGGTCGGCGGCGAGCCGATTGGCCAGCGCCGGCAGCGATGCGGCCGGGTTGGCTTCGAGATCGACTACGACCAGGAACGGGCCGTTTGCGCCGGGTCCGAACTCGGTGGCGGTGAGGTCGTAGGCGAGCCGCGTCGTGTTCGAGGTGGGCTGGCTGCCCGCATCCTGCGGCCAGGTCCGCATCTGCAGGACCGGGGCGGCGAGCAGCAGCAACAGTGCCAGCGCGGCAACGGCATACGGCAGTGGCCGGTTGCCGACTCGGCGGGCCCATCGTTCGGTGACCGGGGGGAGGTTGCGGCGCGACTTGCGCGGCATGAGCCGGCGCATGTTGCGGCCGAAAATCCGGAACCCGGCCAACCCGCAGACCGCCGGGACCAGCGTGAGCGAAGCGAGCATGATGGCGAAAACCATCGCGAATGTCGCGTAGCCGAACGAGGAGTAGGTCGCGAGCCCGGCCATCCGCAGACCGAACAGCGAGATCAGCACGGTCGTGCCGGCGAAGATCACCGAGACTCCGGCGGTGCTGGTGGCGACGCCAGCGGCGCGGTGCACGACGGCGGGACCGCCAACGCCGCCCGAGGGACGCAGCGTGTCGGCGAAGCGGGTGACCAGCAGTAGCGCGTAGTCGATACCGACGCCGATGCCGACCATCATGGCGACGCTCGGCGCGTTCACGCTGATCTCGGTGAAGCCGGCCATGATCGTGATCAGTGCCATGCCGACACCGACGCCGATCATCGCGACCAGCAGTGGCAGTCCGGCGGCGACCACCGAGCCGAAGACGAACAGCAGGATCGCCAGCGCCACCACGATGCCGATGGCCTCGGCGGTACCGTTCGGAGTGCCAACATTCTCGGGCACCCCGCCGCCGAGTTCGACCTGAAGGCCGGCTGCCTCGGCACGCGCGGTGGCGTTGCGCAGCGCGTCGATGCCTTCCTTGCCCTGGAAATCCGTCACGGGAATGTCGTAATTGAGTGCGATGAGGGCGGTGTCGCCATCGGCGGATATTCGTGGCGGGGCTACCCGGCTGACGCCCTCGACACCGGTGAGCCGTTGCTGCAACTCCGTGAGCTGCGCGGCCGGAATCCGGCCGTTGTCGGAGTGCACGAGCACCCGAGCATCGGTGCCGGAGAACTCGGGGAAGTGGGCGCGTAGCAGGTCGATTCCCGATTGCGAGGACAGCCCGGGGACGTTGTAGTCGTCGTGTGGGGTGCCGCCGATGACGCCGGCGATACCGAACGCGGCGACGAGGATGGCGACCCAGGTGCCGATCACCCGCCAGGGATGGGCGGCGCTGGTTTCGCCGACCCGATAAAGGAGCGCTCTCATGGTGTCCTCCGAAGGCAGGTGAAGTGGTGTCCTGGAGAGCGCGGCGTTGGGCCCTTGTGGCGGACTGCAGTTCGTCACGAGTTTCGGCGACAGCGCGGGCGGGTGCGCGAGTAGTGCACTACTCGAAAGTGGGTGCCGATCTACTGTGGGCATCCGCACCGCGTGCTCACGTACCTGCGCCACAGCACGGCGGCCGCGAGCTGATTGCCCGCGACCGCCGTACCGTGCGTGCCGATTACACCTTTGCCGGAACCGGTTCCTCCTTCGGCGCTCGAGCCGGAGCATCGGGCGCTGTATTGCCATCGATATCGAGATTCGGCAGGATGCGATCCAGCCAACTCGGCAGCCACCAGTTCGCTCGGCCGAGCAGTGCCATCGTGGCCGGCACCAGGATCATCCGCACCACGGTCACATCGAGCAGCACGGCGGTCGCAAGCCCGACGCCGATCATCTTGATGGTCAGCTCGGAATCCAGTGCGTAACCGGCGAAGACGGCGACCATGATCGCGCCCGCTCCGGTGATGACCCGCGCCGTGGACGACAGTCCGCGGGTCACGCTTTCCCGGGCATCGCCGGATTTCAGCCAGTATTCCCGGACGCGCGAGAGCAGGAACACCTCGTAGTCCATGGACAGCCCGAACAGGATGGTGAAGATCAGCAGCGGCACCCAACTCGACACCGGCACGGCGTGCGGCAGGCCGAGCAGGCCTGCACCCCAACCCCATTGGAAGACGGCAACCATGACGCCGTAGGTCGCGGCGACGGCGAGCAGGTTCATCAGCGCGGCCTTGATCGCGACGACCGGTGCCCGGAACGCGACGGTCAGCAGCAGCACCGCCAGTCCGACGACCACTGCGATGGCCAGCCACAGGCGATGTGCGAGCCGGTCGGAGATCTCGTCGAGGACCGGCGTCATACCGGTCAGGTAGCTGTCGGTGGGCAGCTGCGCACGAAGCCGGTCCATGGTGTCGGTGGTGGCCGCATCGGCGGGCCCGGTGCTGGGCACCACTTCCAGTACGGCCGCGGCGCCGTCGGGGGCGATCAATGCCGGGGAGACCGCGGCGACGCCCGGGTCGGCGGCCAGCCTGTTGGCCAGCGTCGGCAGGGCGGCGGCCGGGTTGGCTTCGAGATCGACTGCGACCAGGAACGGGCCGTTCGCACCCGGTCCGAACTCGGCGGCGACGAGGTCGTAGGCGAGCCGCGTCGTGTTCGAGGTCGGCTGGCTGCCCGCGTCCTGCGGCCAGGTCCGCATCTGCAGGACGGGGGCGGCAAGCAGGAGCAACAGTGCCAGTGCGGCAACGGCATACGGCAGCGGGCGGTTGCCGACCCGACGCGCCCAGCGCTCGGTGACCGGTGGCCGGTTGTGCCGGGACTTGCGCGGCGCGAGCCGACGCATGTTGCGGCCGAAAATCCGGAACCCGGCGAGCCCGCACACCGCGGGGACCAGCGTGATGGACGCGAGCATGACGGCGGTAACCATCGCGAATGTCGCGTAGCCGAACGAGGAGTACACGGCCAGGCCGGCAATCCGCAAACCGAACAGCGAGATCAGCACGGTCGTGCCGGCGAAGATCACCGAGACTCCGGCGGTGCTGGTGGCGACTCCGGCGGCCCGGCGCACGACGTCGGGACCTCCCACGCCGCCCGAGGGACGCAGTGCGTCGGCGAAGCGGGTGACCAGCAGTAGCGCGTAGTCGATGCCGACACCCACGCCGACCATCATGGCCACGCTCGGCGCGTTGACGCTGATATCGGTGAAACCGGCCATGATCGTGATCAGGGCCATGCCGACACCGACGCCGATGAGCGCGACCAGCAGTGGCAGGCCGGCGGCGACGATCGTGCCGAACACGAACAGCAAAATGACCAATGCCACGACGATGCCAATGGCCTCGGCGGTGCCGCTCGGTGTGCCGACGTTCTCGGGAACCTCGCCGCCGAGTTCGACCTGCAACCCGGACTGTTCCGCGGCTGCGGTGGCCGCGCGCAGTGCATCGATGCCCTCGGTGCCCTGGAAATCGGTCACTGGAATGTCGTAATTGAGCCCGATCAGCGCGGTGTCGCCATCTTCGGAGATCCGCGGTGGGGATACGTGGCTGACGCCCTCGACGTCGGCGAGCCGCTGCTGCAGTTCGGTGAGTTCGGTTGCAGCCACCGGGCCGTCGTCCGAGTGCACGACGACGCGGGCATCGGTGCCGGAGAACTCCGGAAAGTGTGCGCGCAGCAGATCGATACCGGACTGCGAGGACAGCCCGGGGACGTTGTAGTTGTCGTGCGGCGTACCACCGATGACGCCGGCGATACCGAACGCGGCGACGAGGATGGCAACCCAGGTGCCGATCACCCGCCAGGGATGAGCGGCGCTGGTTTCGCCGACCCGATACAGGAACGCTCTCATGATGGCCTCTTCAGGACGCAGTGGTGTGGTGTCCTCGAAAGGGTCGCGTTGGGTACTTGTGACCGACTTGTGGTTCGTCAGGAGCCGAGTCGAGCTGGGTTGATCAATCCTGGAGGCGGTCGTTTACAGCCGCGATCCATTGCGGACAGCCGCAGCGTGTTGCGACAGCCAAGGCCACCGCGTAGTGCTCTTTTGCGGTGTCGGGATCGTCCAGCAGGCGCGCGAGGTCGCCGAGCACGGTGTCCACCGGACCCATCGCGAACGCCGCGGATACCGCGCCGCCAATCTGGCCGCGATAGGTCAACAGGTCGCGATACACCGCGGTGGCATGTTCGGTGAGCTCGAGTGCGACCACGGTCATGCCGCGGATCGTGAGCATCAGGGAACGCAAATAGTCGGGGCGGATCGGTGTCGGGCCGTCGTACAGTCGCCGCGCCCGCTCGCCGTCGCCCGCTGCGTGCCGCGTCAGCGCGACCGCATCCGCGATGGCATCGGGCGCCGCCGCGTAGGCCTCGACCAGCGGGGCCATCTCCGCGAGGCGGCCCTCGGTGGACATCAGCGAGAACATCGCCATCAGCAATATGCCATCGGCAAGCATCGCGCCATCGCGCTTCATCTGCTCATGCACGTCGAGGAAGGATTCGCGCGCCAGGTCGAGGTCACCGCGCAGGTGATAGAGAAAACCCCGTGACATCCGATTGATCGCCTGTGCCTGCCGCCACTGGAACCGGTCGGCGAGCCGCTCGGTCTGCGCGAGCTCGCGTTCCACGCCGGCGAAATCCAGCGCCGTCGCGGCGATCTGCATGGCCGCAAAATGGCCCATCAATGCAAACGCCGGCAGGCCGGCCCCTTCACCGAGCGCGGTCAGCTCGGTCACATACCGCTCGCGTTCCGGCTCCGCGCCCGGTACCTCGAACACCGATATTCGGGCGGAAAGTGCGAGTCCCAGAAGCAATTGATCGGTGCCGCGCCGCGCCACGTCGACCGCCTCCATCGCGGCTTCATAGGCACGGTCGTTGCGCTCGCCGGACACCTCCGCGACCAGCGCAATCAGGAGCCGAACTCGGGTCGACTCGGCAAGGTCGGGAACCGCAAGGGAGTGCTCGATGTGTTCGACGACCCGCTCGTCCACATCGCCATACGCCCGGTTGACCCACGGCGTCGGGGTGTCCCAACAGGTGAGGGCGGCAATCAGCAGATCGTCGCGCCCGGCCGCACTGGCGATGTCGATCGCGCGGTCCCGCGATTCGCGGGCCGACATGGCATCGCCGGCCAGGATCTCCGTGCCGCTCAACCGCGCAAGCACGGCGACGAGTTCGCCGGAATGGTCGCCCTCGGGCAGGCGGTCCAGCGCGGTGAGCGCACGGCGGAAGAAGTCCGCCGCGGCGTCGTGGGCGAACCGGCGCTCGGCCTGATCCGCGGCGGCGAGCGCCGCGTCGGCGGCCCGGCGGGCGGTACCCGCGGACAGCGATTCACCGAAGTGGTGGGCGAGTGCCGCGACATCGCCGGGGCGCAGCGCTTCGATCGCCTCGGCCACCCGCAGATGCCATCGCGATCGGCGTAACCGGGAAATGTCCTGGTAGAGCGTGTCTCGCACGAGTGCGTGGGTGAAACGGACCGTCCCCGGATCCGGTTCGTCGAGCAGGCCGGCGACCACACCGGCCTCGATCGCATCGAGCACCGAGTCCTCGTCGGCCTCGCTGGCCTGCAACAACACCTCGACGTCGGCCTGCCGCCCGATCACCGCCGCCATGCGCAGCGCGGCCACCGAGATCTCCGGCAGCCGGGAGAACCGCCTGCGCAGCACATCTCGCACGCCCTCGGGAACTTCGGAGGTGGCGACGAGCTCGCCCTCGCTGCCCAGCAGGCGCGCGCTCTCGCGTAGGTAGAAGGGGTTACCGCCGGTGCGTTCGAGCAGGGCCGCGACGGTCTGCGCGTCCGGCGCGGTGCCCGATGCGGAGGCCAGCAACGATGCGGCGGCATCGGGAGCAAGCCCGGCGAGTTTGATACGCGCCTGCGTCGCCTTCGCAATCGCGGCCAGCGCGCCCTCGAGTCTGGGGCTCACCTCGTCGGGGCGGTAGGCCAACACCGCGAGCACCGCGGTGTTATCGACGATGCTGCTCAGCAGCGCAAGGGTTTCCGCATCGCCGCGGTGGACGTCATCGAGCAGGATCGCCAACGGCCGCCGCCGGGTCACATCGGCGAGGTACCGGGCGACCGCGCGATGCAGCATGAACCGTCCGTAGGACGCATCGGTGTCGGCGGCCGCGACCAGGTTGTCATCGAGCAACGGTGCCAGCGCTTCGCCGTTCTCGCCGGGATCCACCGTCACGGTGAGTGAACGCAGCGCCTCGACCCACGCCCACGCGGGTGGTGCACCCTCCGTTTCGGGGCAGCGGCCGACGGTGACCAACCAACCCGCGGATTCCAAATCGCGGCGGAACCGATTGAGCAGCAATGACTTTCCACTGCCGGCCTCACCGCTGAGCAGGACAACCCGGGACCGGGCAGGAGCTGTGTCCGCGGCGCGGTGCAACTGCTGCAGTTCCTCGTCGCGACCGACGAATCCATCTACCGCGACAGCGGCGGGCTCATCGTGCAGTACCGAATGGGCCTGTTCGGTCGGTCCTTCCGGCGCTGCTATGGCCGGTGGCGTCGGCTCGGCAGCGGGCGGGCCGGCGACCGGGATCCGTTGGGCGAGCAGGTCGCTCTCCAGTTGCACGAGCGCCGGCCCCGGATCGATCCCGAGCTCGTCGGCGAGTAGCTCGCGAGCCTGGCGCAGCGCCGCGAGTGCATCGGCCTGGCGCCCCAGCGCATATCGGGCCAGGGCAAGCAGGCGCCAGCCCTCCTCACGCAGCGGATGCTCGCGGGTGAGCGCCTGCGCTTCGGCGGCCGCGGCGGCCGGGTCGCGGGCATCGAGCGCGGCTGCGGCGAGCATTTCCCGCGCCGACAGCCGTAGATCCTCTAGTCGCGTCGCCTCGGGTTGCGCCCACGGCTCGGTTGCGAATTCCGCGTAGGCCGATCCATTCCACAGTGTGAGTGCGTCCTCGATAGCTCTGCGGCGGAGCCGCGGGTCGGATTGCCCGGGCGCAGCCCTCAGCTCGGCCTCGAATCGCCACGCGTCGACGCTCTCGGTGTCGAGCCGGATCGCATACCCCGGCGGACTGCTGATCAGTACCGATGCGGGAGCGCGCGGCGCGCGGTCGGGCTCCAGCAGGCGGCGCAGATTCGAGACGTACGCCTGCAGGGCGCCGAGCGCGCGCGGTGGCGGTTCGCCTTGCCACAGATCCTCGATCAGCCGATCGACCGAGACGACGTCACCCCGCGCGACCAGTAACAGCGCGAGGACGCCGCGTTGTCGGCGACCACCCAGATCGATCGCATCGGGACCCGACCGGGCGCCGTCGAGACGCATCGGGCCGTGACCGCCCGGATCGACGGTTGCCGTCAGCGAGCCGAGAACCCGGAAGCGAATCATGACCGATTCAGCCTAAGGCGAGTCGGCTACTAGTGCGCTGCAAGTGGACGACAAGTTCGGCGGGCGACGCTCGATTGCGAGTTCACCCACCAGCCCAGCAAGGAGCAATGCCATGACACTCACCACCGACACCGCCACCCGTCCGGACACCGGCGAAATGGTGATCGTGCACAACACGTTCCGCCGCCACTTCAACGCGCTGCCCGGCCTGGTGCGCGGCGTCGCCGATGGCGATGGCGAGCGCGCACAGCGGATCGTCTCCTTCGTCGAGGAGATGTCCAGCGGACTGCATCACCACCACACCACCGAGGACGAGATGATGTGGCCGCTGCTGCTCGATCGCGCGCCTACCGATAGTGAGCTCATCCTGCGTATGGAGGAGCAGCACGAGCGCATCGCCGAGCTCAACGAACGGGCCCAAGCCCAGGCGGCACGGTTCGCCGAGACCGCCGACTGGGGCGTCCGCGAGGACCTCGCGAAGACGCTCACCGAGCTGTCGGCCCGGCTGGACGAGCACATGGGCGAGGAGGAGCGGCACATTCTGCCGGTCGTGGAGACGGTGATGAGCGTCGAGGAGTGGGAGGCGATGGGGGAGCGCGGTCGCGCCGGCATCCCAAAGGACCGCCAGCTCGTCTTCCTCGGCTTCATCCTGCAGGGTGTCTCGCCCGAGGACCGCAAGAAGTTCCTGGCGAACATGCCGCTGATCGCCCGGCTGATGTGGCGGCTGATCGGCAAGCGGGCTTACGTCAAGGAATACCGCGAGATCTACGGCACCGATCCGGACTGGAACGCGTAGCGCCGCGCGGCGGCGGCATAGTTCTTCCGGCCGACACCGGGCAGAGTGCCGGAAGAACTATGCAGTCGCGGTCAGCAGGTCTGCCACACGCCGAACGGTGGTGGCCCCTCGCCATGCACCTTGATGTCGCCCTGGTCCGTGCGATGCATCCATTCGTAGCCGTGCAGCACGTGTTCCTCGGTTCCGGACCGCTCGAACACCACGAGATCGCCGTTCGCGCGCTGCTCGAACGCGAACCCGCTCTCCGGCGCGATGACCCACCACTGTTCTTTGCTCATGGCCAAACAGCCCCATCCGTCAACGATTCCCGCGCTTCGGGGACGAATTTCACCGTACTCGCGGCCGGTGGGGCTGGTAACCGATGAAACAACAGTGTCGTAAGTTGCCAATGAGTCTGGCGTAACCAATGTTGTTTGTGGTGGAATGGCGAAACCCCAAAATGTTACCGGCGCGCCTGTGAAAGATGGGGAAGGCGCGCCGGTGACTTCCCTCGATTGTCCGGTTTCGCCCGCTGCGCAGGAGGGGCATCACGTGCAGGTTTCGCGTCGCGATCTATTTCGGCTGACGGCGGTCGGCACCGCCGCCATCGGGTTCGCCGGGCTCGCGAGCAGGGTCTCGGTCGCCCGCGCAGACGGACTCGGCACGCTTCTCGACTATGCGGGCGGGATTCCCTCGGCCGAGGCCATCGCCGCGGCCGGGCATACCGGGGTGATCCGATACGTTTCCGACCGTCGCCCCGGCGCGGAATGGATGGTCGGCAAACCGCTGCGCAACGACGAGGTCGAAGCGCTCACCGCCGCGGGTCTCGAGATCGTGTCCTGCTACCAGTTCGGCAAGGGGCCGACCGCGGACTGGCGTGGCGGACTCGAGGCGGGCAAGCGGCACGCGGAACGGGGTCTCGGCCTGCATCTCGCGGCCGGCGGGCCGGAGAACAGTCCGATTTACGCCTCGATCGACGACAACCCGAACGCCGTCGAGTTCGCCACGATGATCGCGCCCTACCTGCTCGGCTGGCAGTCGGTGGTCGGTGTCGAGAACACCGGCGTCTACGCGAACTCACCGACGATCGATCTGGCTCATACCGCTGGGCTCGGCCGCTGGTATTGGCAGCACGACTGGGGCACGCCGGAGGGGTACGTCAATCCGGCTGCGCACCTACACCAATTCGCCATCGACGACGACGAGGTGGACGGCGTGGGGGTCGACCTCAATGCGATCCTGCAGCCCGACTACGGACAGTGGTCTCTGGCCTAGCCGCGATGGTGGGGGCCGAACCAGCTGGTACCCAACCGAATACGTCAATCGCAAACAAGGGAGGACATCGTGCAACAGCTACTGCTGAACCTCGCCTATTGGGTCGGCGCGACGGCCTACGAACTGGCCTCGCAATTCGTGCAGTCCGGGTTCACGCCTGGGCTCTGATCCCTCGGTCGAGGGCCGTCATCGCCTCCTCCAGGGTGGCCGGCACGTCCTCGACCGTTGCGGTCACGTCTGCAGCCGAAAGGGCCGAGCGGACCTCGGCCGCTCCCACATTCGCGACCCGCACGCGCTTCCCGGCAAGGGTGACCGGCATCCCCGCCGCATTCAGCGCCGCGAAGGTGTCCTGCCACCGGTCGGTGTGCACGGCGACGGCGGTGGTATCCCCGATGATGTCGGCCTCCTTGCCGGCAGCGACCGTGCGGCCGCGCGACATCATCACCAGCCGGTCGCACTGCTGTGCCTCCTGCATGTAGTGCGTGGTGACGAGCACGGCGACGCCGGCTTCGGCCTGCTCATGGATGACGTCCCAGAGCCGCGCGCGGGCGAGCGGATCCACCCCGGAGGTGGGCTCGTCGAGCACGAGCAGTTCTGGGTGATGCGCGAGTGCCGCGGTAAACGCGAGCTGGCGTTGCCGCCCCAGCCCGATCGCCCCCACGAGCGAGCCCCGGTCGGCTTCGAGCGCGGCGGGCAGTGCCGGAACGGGCGTGTCGTACGCCTTCGCGAGGAACTCGAGGTTTTCGGCGACGGTCAGGTCGTCGTAGAGGCCGAGACCCTGCGCGACATATCCGAGTCGTTGCCGGGTATCGCGCGAAGGCTGCTCACCGAACAACCGGAGGATCCCCCACGTCGGCGCGAGCAATCCGAGCATCATGCGGATGACGGTGGTCTTGCCCGCACCATTGGCGCCGAGCAGGCCGACGATCTCGCCCGCGTCGACCGTCAGCGAGGCGTCCTCGACGGCGGTGAAGTCGCCGAAGCGGCGGGTGACGCGTTGCACGGAGACCAGCGGATCAGGCATGAGCGGCCTCCTTGGCGAGCGCGGCGCTGATCACGGCGTCCTCGAGATCTCGGGGTACCGGATCGCCTTCGGCCACGGCGCCTTCCGGTACCCACTCGTGGTATTGCCGGCCGCGGCGCCATGCGTGCTCGCGCACCGTCGGGCGGGAGGTTTGCACGACAACACCGGGCGCGTCTGCGACGACCTCTTCGGGCGCACCGGCCAGTAGGGTCCGGCCACCGTCGAGCACCAATACCGACGACGAACGTTCGGCCTCGTCGAGGTAGGTCGTCGCCATCACAACCGCGGCCCCCTGCGCGGCGGCCTGGGAAATCATCCGCCACAGGTCGACGCGACTGACCGGATCGACGCCCGTACTCGGCTCGTCGAGGACCAGGAGTCGGGGCTGGTGCAGCATGGCCAGACCGAACGCGAGTTTCTGCCGCATGCCGCCCGACAACTGGCCCGCGAGCCTTTGGTGCGCCCGCGCCAGACCGGTCTGCTCGAGCAGGTCGTCCCGGCGGCGTCCGAGTGCGCCGCCCCGGATACCGTATGCAGCCGCGACGAAGGAGATGTTCTCGTCCACGGTGAGTTCGCGCCAAACTCCGGAAGCTGTTGGCATGAAGCCGACCTCGGGCAACGGCGGGGCGAGCACGCGCCCCCTCGCCGGCACGAGAGCACCGGCGATCGTGCGCAGCAGGGTTGTCTTGCCCGCCCCGTCGCCGCCAACAACCGCGGCGACCGCACCGTCGGGGATATCCAGCGTCACCTCGTCGAGAGCGGTAACCGATCCGTACGTGACGGTGAGACCCGCTACACCCCAATGCGACTCGGTCATGCCGGCGCCTGCTCCGGGGCGGGCTGTTCGCGGCGTTGCCGCGGGGCGAGATCGCGGCGGAACCGCAGCACCGCAGCGGTGAACACCACGATGGCCATGCCCGTGATCACGACGAACGGCACCCACAGCGAGGCGATCGGCGCCGCGCGCAGCATCACGCCCTGCGCGATCTGCACGAAGTACGTCAAGGGCAGGCAATAGCCGATCCAGCGGATGGCCGCGGGCATCGCCGACAGCGGGAAGATGAAGCCGGACAGCAGGATCTGCGGCATGACGAACAAGATCGCGGTTTGGATCGCCTGCCCCTGAGTCTGCGACACGGTCGAGATGAACACCCCGACGCCGAGCACGACGAAGAGGAAGATCGCCGCGCCCACTCCGAAAACGAGCGGACTGCCGTTGAACGGCACGCCGAAGATCCAGACTCCGAGCAGCGTCACCACCACCATGTCGAGCGCGGCGAGAATGAAGTACGGTGCGATCTTGCCGACGATCACATCCGAGGGCCGAAATGGCATGACCGCCAACTGCTCCAGCGTGCCCGATTGTCGTTCGCGCACCAGGCCGAGGCTGGTGACGATGGTGCCGATGAAGGTGAGGATGAGTCCGACGAGCGCGGGCACCATCACCCAGGACGTGGTGAGGTCCGGGTTGTAGAGGATGTCCACCGTCACCCGATCGCCCACCCGGCCGAGTGCGGCACTCGCGGTCTGCGCGGTGAACAGGTCCGACCCGTCGATGTAGGCCGTCGGAGGCGTTGTGCCGGTGTCGATCACGACGTTCGCCTCGTTGTCGCGCACCTGATCCTGGGCATCCTGTCCGGTGGCAGTCGGATCGATCTCGGTGACGTCGAACAGCGGGGGCAGGGCCCGCCCGACAGCTTCTGCCTGTGGCCCGACCACGTGTGTGCTGATATCGGTAATGGTGAAGTTCGCCGCGTAGCCGAAGATGATCAGCAGCACGATCGGCAACGCGATCAGCATGGCCAGCGTGCGCTTGTCGCGCCGCAACTCCAGAAACTCTTTGAGGATCATCGCTCGCACTGCTGCCTCCTGGCTAGACTGGCACGAAAATTCGACGTATAGGGAATTCAACGACTTCGAGCGAGGAATGGTCAAGCATCCAGAGGACGCGTCGTCCGGTCGGACAAGCGCGCAGCGCGGACGACGGCCCGGCGTCGGTACGACGCGCACCGCGATTCTCGATGCTGCGCGGCGGCAGTTCGCCGAGCGTGGTTACGACCGAACCAGTGTCCGCGGCGTGGCAGTCGAGGCGCATGTCGATCCGAAGATGGTGACGCACTGGTTCCCGACCAAGCAGCAACTTTTCCAGGCCGCGGTCGAACTGCCGGTGCGGCCCGCGGACACGTTGCGGGAGGTCCTCGCGGCGGGTGCCCCGGAAACCTTGGGAGAGCGGCTGGCTGAGCAGGTACTCGGCAGTTTCGAGGATCCGATGATTCGCGAACGCTGGCTCGCCTTCTATCGCGCCACGGTGAACGAGCCGGCGGCAACGGCGAAGTTCCGCGACGTCGTCATGCGCGATAGCCTGCGGCCCATCGCCGAACTGCTCGGCGGCGATCGGGCGGAGCTGCGCGCCGAGCTGCTGGCCAGTCAGGTGGTGGGCGTGCTGATGGCGCGCTATGTGATGGCTGTGGAACCGCTCGCATCACTGTCCATAGCGGAAGTGGCCCGGCTGGTGGGACCTGTGCTGCAGCACTACCTCACCGTCGAGCTGGACTGACCCGGGCTGTCACGCGCAGCCCGTCAGGTCTGCGTGTGGTGGGTGATCGAACCGCGCAGGTCGGGTTCATCGGCGACCACATGGAGATCCGGTCGGGGTTCGGGTGCGCTGTGGTTACCGCGCCAGGCGAGCATCGACCACCGCGAGAGCCCGGACAGTGCCGAACCGAGGCTGGCGAATGACGCGCTCGAGATCACCGAACCGAACGAGTACGCCGAGCCGACCGAGAGAATCGATCCGACGCTACCGATTGACAGAATCGAGTACGCCGAGCCGATCGACAGGATTGATCTCTCGGAGCGGATCGACAGAATCGACCGATGTGCGTGCCGCGAACGGATGGACCGGCTGTCAGTCGCCACCAGCCGGGTCTACCACATCGCGTGATCAGGCAGCGACATTTGCCCGGATCAGGCGACGGTGAACAAGCCGATCGTCGGCAGGAACTCGCACGTGAGCGGTGCCTCGCCCTCCGCCTGCGTGGTCAGCGAACCGGAGACGACCGCGATCACGCGACCCGCGCCGGTGTCGGCGACCGTGCTCAGCGTTGCCGGGCCGTCGGGGTGGTTGATCTGGGCCTTGTCGGTGAGGTCCTGAGTCGCCGTCTTGCGGGTGTCGAGGTTCAGCCAGGTCACCGTGAGTGGCTTCGCCTGCGTGGCCGCCGGCACCGCGGTGCCGAGTGCGGTGAACACGAAGCCGGTCTGGTGCTCTTTCGGTCCCGGCGGCGGGAGCGCGGCGGGGCCGGGCACGGCGAGTGCCGCACCGATCGAGTCGCCACCACCGGAGATGCAGTCTTGCCCGACGGTCGGGTAGAGGAACTGCGCGATGACGGGGCCGTTCTTGGGAATCTCCGGTCCGCCGCCGCCGCTGCCATCGAGGAAGGTGATGACGCGCTCGAGCGTCGACTTGATCTCGGGTGGCAGCGGTGCGTTCTCGATCAGGGTGCGTGCCTGCGCGAGCAGCTGCTCCTGCGGGTCGCCGGCGGCAACCTCGTGTGGCTTGCTCAGCGCGGCCGCGTCGGTGGGAGCCGTCGGCTCCTTCGAATCCGCCGGGCCGACGACCGCGCCGATGATGGCGGGCGCGAGGGCTGCCAGCGCGTCGACCGGGACGCCGGCCTGCACCGCGGGATGGAATAACGCCGCAACGTCGAGCGGCAGGCCCGGTACGGCAGTAGGCGCCGGTGCCGGCTGCGCCGGGGCGGCGACCGCGGCGGTGGCGGTGCCGAGGGTGGCGCAAGCGGTCAGCGCTACTGCAACGGCAGCTCGCCGCATCTCTCGGGTGCGATGCACTCTGTCCCATCCTCCGTATCTCGGGCAACCGGCCATAACGGACTGTTACCGACTCGCGACGACACTCTATATGTAACGAAGCGCGAACAAGTACAGCCGGTCGGTTTCGCGCGCAAGCCTGGTTCGGTCGGCGGCGACACATACAGGGGAACGCTTTCCGAGCGTATCGTGTTACGCGTGTGACTCATGTGACTAGTGATGCAATTGTTACTACGCATTCGCCCTGCGCCGGTGTCGTCCGATGCCGAACGTTAGTCTCGTTGCGACCCGATTGCCTCCCGTAGCCGAGCACGAGGACCCCGTTCGTGAGCCCCCTGTCGTGAGCACGCCCGTCGTGAGCAGAATGCTTCGACTTGCCCCGGTGCTCCTCGGTCTCGCGGTCCTCGCGCGGCTGCTCTGGATGTTCCTGCTGCCGAGCGGCTTCAACCTCGTCGATCTGCACGTCTACGTCGACGGCTCGGCCACGCTGTCCGACGGGGATCTCTACGACTTCACCTACGCCGAGGTCACACCCGATTTTCCGTTGCCGTTCACCTACCCGCCGTTCGCCGCGCTGGTCTTCTATCCGCTGCACTTCCTGCCGATCGAGGTGGTCGGCGTCGTGTGGACGCTGGCGTCGGTGGCCGCGCTCTACGCGGTCGTGCGGATCAGCCTGAACCTCGTGCTCGGCGAACGCGGCGCGCAGCCGCAGTCGCGCTCTTACGCGATGCTGTGGACCGCGGTCGGCATGTGGACCGAACCGGTGCGAACCACACTGGACTACGGCCAGGTGAACGTCTTTCTCGTGCTCGGCGTGATGGTCGCGGTGGCAAGCACCCGTTGGTGGCTGTCCGGACTGCTCATCGGCGTCGTGGCCGGGATCAAGCTGACCCCTGCGGTATCCGGGCTCTATTTCGTCGCCCAGCGCCGCTGGGCGACGGTCGTCTGGTCTGCGGTGGTCTTCGCCGCAACCATCGGCCTCAGCTACCTCGTCGCCGGCAAACAGGCGCACGAGTATTTCGGCACGCTGCTCGGTGACGCGTCGCGGATCGGGCCGGTCGGCTCGGTCTGGAACCAGTCGCTGCGCGGCGCGCTCAGCCGGTTGGTCGGGCACGACGTCGAAACCGGCGCGCTGCTGGTCGCAGGCCTGGCGGTGCTCGCACTGCTTGCCGTGCTGGCCTGGCGATCACTCGCCCGGGACGACCGACTCGGCACGCTCATCGTGGTGCAACTGTTCGGCCTGATGCTCTCGCCGATCTCCTGGTCGCATCACTGGGTGTGGATCGTGCCGATGGCGATCTGGTTGTTGCACGGCCCGTACGGCGACCGGATGGGTGCGCGCGTCGTCGCCGGGTATTGGCTGGTCACGTCGCTGGTCGGTGTCGCGTGGGTGCTGAGCTTCTTCCAGGACTCGATCTGGCTGGTCTCGCGTCCGGGGTTGCTCGCCTGGCTCGGCGCGGTGGACGCGATCGGCGTGCTCGCCTTCTACGGCCTGCTGATCGGCTACCGGGTGCGCGACGAGCGCCGTGCCGCTACCGATCGGAGGTCAGCAGATCGATCTGTCGCGCCATCGACACGTCCGCTTCGGTAAGCCCGCCTTCCGAGTGCGTGGACAGCGTCAGTGTGACCTTCCGCCACCGAATGTCGATATCGGGGTGATGGTTGGCCTCCTCGGCCGCTTCGCCGACCCGGCGAACGAACTCGATCGCATCCGGAAAACTCGGCAATTCGACGGTCCGAGAGATCGCGTCGCCGTCGCGGGTCCAGTCCGGGAGGTTGGCGAGTCGGGTCTGTAGTTCGGCGTCGGTGAGAAGTGTCGCCATACCGCATGATGTTAGTCATGCAGGAAGTGGTGGCGGCGGCCATTTTCCGCAATGGCCGGCTATTGCTGGCGCAGCGCACCCGGCCGCCCGAACTCGCCGGAATGTGGGAACTGCCCGGCGGAAAAGTGGAACCGGGCGAAACGCCTGCGCAGTCGCTGCGGCGCGAGTTGCGCGAGGAACTCGGCGTCGAAGCCAACGCGGGTGACCGGATCGGCGTCGACGTGCCGCTACCTGGCGATATGGTGCTGCGCGCGTACCTGGCGCGGTTGGAATCCGGCGAGCCGGCCGCACTGGATCATGCCGAACTGCGCTGGGTGGACGCGGCCGAGCTGACCGCGATCGACCTGGTGCCCAACGACCGGCGCTGGCTCGACGATCTGCTGGCCGAACTCGCCGCCGGCGCTTGCGCCGGCCGAGTCGCCGCCGCCGCTACCGCTCGCGCGCCGCACGAAGCGCCTTGCGCAGATGCTTCCCCTGCAGGCCGTCGTCCTGGGCCCGCTGCATCCGCTTGATCACCACCGGGCAGCGCACACAGCGTTTGCGACTGCGGCAGCACTTCTTCTTCGGTTTCAGCGAGGCGACTTTCGCCGCGTCGGCCTTACCCATGTGTGCCGCGCCCTTCGTTGGGGATGGTTGGCCGCATGTTAGCCATCGGTGGGCCCGATCCGATATGCCATGCCGTCTGTCGATGCGGTGATGAACGTCACCCGATATCGAACGACCAGGTCTTTTGGCGCGCGGCGGCACGAGCGACGTGCACCGGGCGGTAGGGTATTCGTGGCTGCGGTGTAAACCCTTGCGGCCGGAATCGGGCGTTTCGCAGCTGCGGTCGCCGCAAGTCGTCGCGCGGGCGAGGGGCCGAATCGGTCGTTGTCGTGCGGCAGGACAACCAGGAGCACAGCGTGTCGAGCCCAGAAACCACGATGTTGCGGACATTCCGCAACGTCGCCATCGTCGCGCACGTCGACCACGGCAAGACCACGCTCGTCGACGCCATGCTGCGGCAGTCCGGTGCCTTCGCCGAGCGGGCCGAGTTGGTGGACCGGGTGATGGACTCCGGTGACCTGGAACGCGAGAAGGGCATCACCATCCTCGCGAAGAACACCGCTGTGCACCGGCACAACCCGGACGGTTCGATCACCGTCATCAACGTGATCGACACTCCCGGCCACGCCGACTTCGGCGGCGAGGTGGAGCGCGGCCTGTCCATGGTCGACGGCGTCGTGCTGCTCGTGGACGCCTCCGAGGGTCCGCTGCCGCAGACCCGCTTCGTGCTGCGCAAGGCGCTCGCGTCGTCGCTGCCGGTGATCCTCGTGGTCAACAAGACCGACCGTCCCGACGCCCGTATCGAGGAGGTCGTCTCGGAAAGCCACGATCTGCTGCTCGATCTGGCCTCCGATCTGGACGACGAGGCCGCCGAGGCCGCGGAACTCGCCCTCGACCTCCCCGTCCTGTATGCCTCCGGTCGTGAGGGCAAAGCGTCCAAAGTCGCGCCCGCGGATGGTCACGCACCGGATGCCGAGAATCTCGACGACCTGTTCGACGTGCTGCTGAACTACGTGCCTGCGCCGAAGGGGAACGTCGATGCGCCGCTGCAGGCGCATGTGACCAACCTGGACGCCTCCACCTTCCTCGGTCGGATTGCGCTGGTCCGCATCCATAACGGCGAGCTGACCAAGGGACAGACGGTCTCCTGGTGCCGCGAGGTCGACGGCGAACCCGTCGTCACCAAGGCCAAGATCACCGAACTGCTCGCCACCACCGGCGTCGAGCGCCACCCCGCCGAGAAGGCCGTGGCCGGTGACATCGTCGCCGTCGCCGGTTTCCCCGACATCATGATCGGCGACACGCTCGCCGATCTCGACAACCCGGTCCCGTTGCGGCGGATCACCGTCGACCAGCCGGCCATCTCGGTGACCATCGGCACCAACACCTCGCCGCTCGTCGGCCGGGTTAAGGGACACAAGCTGACGGCGCGCATGGTGAAGTCCCGTCTCGATCAGGAGCTGGTCGGCAACGTCTCGCTCAAGGTCCTCGACATCGGCCGACCCGACGCCTGGGAGGTACAGGGCCGTGGTGAGCTCGCGCTCGCCATTCTCGTGGAGCAGATGCGTCGCGAGGGCTTCGAGCTGACCGTCGGTAAGCCGCAGGTGGTCACCCGCGAGGTCGACGGCAAGGTGCACGAGCCTTACGAGGAGCTCACCATCGACTCCCCCGAGGAGTTCCTCGGGGCCATCACCCAGCTCCTCGCCGGCCGCAAGGGCAAGATGGTGCAGATGGCCAACCACGGCGCGGGCTGGGTACGGATGGAGTTCATCGTTCCGTCGCGCGGCCTGATCGGTTTCCGCACCGACTTCCTCACCGAGACCCGCGGCACCGGCATTGCCAACGCCGTGTTCCACGGTTACGCGCCGTGGGCGGGCGAGATCCGCGCCCGCCACACCGGCTCGCTCGTCTCGGACCGCACCGGCAGCGTCACACCGTTCGCGATGATCCAGCTCGCCGACCGCGGCACCTTCTTCGTCGAGCCCGGCGCCGACACCTACGAGGGCATGGTGGTGGGCATCAACCCCCGCCAGGAGGACCTCGACATCAACGTCACCCGCGAGAAGAAGCTGACCAACATGCGTCAGTCCTCCGCCGACGTGATGGAGACGCTCGCCAAGCCCATCAAGCTGGAACTCGAAGGCGCGATGGAGTTCTGTGCCGGCGACGAGTGTGTCGAGGTCACTCCGGAGGTCGTGCGCGTACGCAAGGTGCACCTGTCGGCTACCGACCGGGCCCGGGAGCGGTCGCGGTCCAAGGCACGTGACCGCGCCGCGCTGTAGCGTCGCGGGCGGAAAGGGCATCTCTCGGTGGTAGGCGGTTCGACGCGACGCGGTGTGGGAGCGATCTTTGCCGTGGCGTGCGCGGTACTGGCCGTGACGTCGTGCACCGCGAACCCGCCACCACCGATCGAGAGCACCGAAACGCCGAAGACCCCGACCACGACCGCCGACCGCAACACCGTCGTGGTGGGGATCGACGACATCGGTGAGGGCTTCAACCCGCATCTGCTCGCAAATCTGTCGCCCGCCTCGGCCGCGGTCGCGACTCTGGTGCTGCCGAGCCCGTTCCGCCCGGTCGCCACGCCGGAGGGCGGGACCGGCTGGGTGCCGGACAGTTCGGTGGTGACCTCGGCCGAGGTCACCAACCAGGAACCGTTCACGATCACCTATCAGCTGCGCCAGGACGCCCAGTGGTCGGACGGTGCGCCGATTGCGGCGGAGGACTTCCGCTATCTGTGGCAGCAGATGACCAGCACCCCGGGCGTGGTGGATCCCGCGGGTTACGACCTGATCGCCGATGTCGGTTCCTCCGGTGGGGGCAAGACCGTGACCGTCACGATGGCCGCGCCCTACCCGGCCTGGCGCGAACTGTTCACCGACCTGGTGCCCTCCCATCTGGTGAAGGACGCCCCCGGCGGATTCGAACGCGGACTCGGCGACACGATCGCGGTGTCCGGCAGCCGGTTTCATATCAAGTCCGTGGACCGTGGCCGCGACGAGATCCTGCTCGAACGCAACGACCGGTTCTGGGATCAGCCGGCCACGCCCGACCAGATTCTGATGCGGCGCGGTGGGTCATCGGCGCAGCTCGCCGATTCGATGCGGTCGAACGACGCGCAGGTCGCCGAGGTGCACGGCGCCTCCGGAACCAAGGCGCAATTATCGGCGATCCCCGGCGTGCGCACCGGCATCGTCTTCCAGCCGCGCGTGCTGCAGGTGGCCTTCAACGGGCGCACCGGAGCGTTCGCCGACCAACGAGTGCGCACCGCGCTGTTCGGCCTGCTCGACCCCGACTTGCTCACCGTCGTCGGCGCCGACACCGCGAACGAGGCGCGGCCCGCGCGTGGCCAGGTGCTCGCGCCCTCGGATCCGGGCTACGTCGCGACCGTGCCGCCGTGGCCGGAGGGTGCGGCCGCCTACGACCTGCTCGCGCAGGCGGGTTACCGGCCCGATCCGGCGGTACCGCCATCCGGTTCCACCGCGGCGGCGCCGCCGATGTCGACCGCGGCGGCGCCGCCGATGTCGACCGCGGCAGCGCCGACCGCGGTACCGACCTCGGCCCCGCTGACCATCGCCGGTCGGCGTCTCGCGGTGCGGATCGGCGCGCCGCAGAACGACGAGACCGCCGTTGCGGTGGCGAATACGGTCGCCGACCAGTGGCGCACCGCGGGCGTCGACGCGACGGTGCGCCAGATTGCGCCCGACGATCTCTACGGCAGCGATTTGCTCGACGGCGACATCGACGCGGTGGTCGGCTGGGTGCGGGCCGGCTCCGACCCGGCGACCGCGCTGGCATCGCGGTTCGGCTGCCCGCTGCCGGCGTCCGATGAGACCGATGGGCGCGCGCCGGCGGACGGCTCACCGACGCCGAAGCCGGCTCCGAGCGCGTCGACGCCGACACCACCCGTTCCCGCCGGACAGTCCACGCGGGCGCCGAGCAACCTGTCCGGGGTCTGCGATCCGGGCCTGCAGATCGGCATCGACGCGGCACTGCGCGGGCTCGGTGACGTGCCCATGCTGATTGCGGCTGCCGAACCGGCTTTGTGGCGGCTGGCGACGGTGCTGCCGGTGCTGCAGGACACCAGTGTTGTCGCCGCCGGCCCGGGGGTCATCGGCGTGTCGCTGGTCGGGCCGATTCAGACCGGCATCTTCAGCGACGCGACCGGATGGAGCCTTGTTCCGAGATGAACCCTGTACCGAGATGAACCTTGTACCGAGATGAACCTTGTACCGAGATGAGCCGGACACAGAGATGAGCGTGGACCCGATACCACCGAACGATGGCACGGTCGCGCGGCGCATGCTGCTCGTCCACGCGCACCCCGACGACGAGACCATCACCACCGGCGGCACGATCGCCCGCTACGCCGCGGCCGGTGTCGAGGTGACCGTGCTGACCTGCACGCTCGGCGAGGAAGGCGAGGTGATCGGTGCGCAGTGGGCCGGCCTGACCGCCGATGCGGCCGACCAACTCGGCGGCTACCGCGTCCTCGAATTGACCCGCGCGCTGGCCGCACTCGGGGCGGCCGGACCGCGTTTCCTCGGCGGCGCGGGACGCTGGCGCGACTCCGGCATGGCGGGGACACCGGCAGCGGCGAACCCGCGGGCGTTTGTCAACGCCGATGCGGACGAGGTCGTCGGCGAGCTCGTGGCGGTGATCCGGGAACTGCGCCCGCACGTCGTGGTCTGTTACGACGAGGTGGGCGGTTATGGCCACCCCGATCACATTCGGGCACACCGGATCTGCACCGACGCCCTGGCGCTCGCCGGCAGTGACGAAGACCCGGATCGTGGTGCGCCGTGGGATCCGGCGAAGTTCTACTGGACGGTCACCGACGCGGCCGCGCTCGCGGCCGCGCAGGCCGGCATCACCGAGGTACCGCGGGGCTGGCGGCGGCCCGAGCCGGGGGAGATCTGGACCGTCGATCCTGCGGTGGTCACCACGGCGATCGATGTGTCGGAGGTCTACCTGGCGAAGTCGAACGCGCTGCGGGCGCACGCCACGCAAGTGACGGTCGCCCATTCGGGCACCGAATATGCCTTGTCCAACAACATCATTGCGCCGATCCTGCGCGAGGAGCAGTTCGTACTGGTGAGCGGGCAACTCGGACCGGTGGACGCGGCGGGTCGGGAGACCGACCTGTTCGCCGGTATTGCGGAGCCGGCCCGGTGACGCCTCTGCTGGACCGGGTCACGCTCGGTGTGCTCGTATTCGACGGTTTCCTCAGCGCGGTCCTCGGTGTGCTGTTTCTGCCGACCTATCTCGGTGCGGTCGCGTTTCCGATCAGCGCGCTGATCTCCGGGCTGGCCAACGTGGTGCTGGTTCTGATCGCGCGCACGATCACCGGACCGACGCGCCGCGCCGGGTGGCCGCTCGTCGGCTGGGGCGCGGGTTTCCTGCTGTGCGCGTTGGGCGGCCCGGGGGGCGATGTGCTGCTGATCCAGTCGTGGCAGTCGTTGCTGCTGCTCGCGTTGGGTTTGGTGCCGGCCGGTTATCTGATCTTTCGTGACATGGCCGCGCCGGTCGCCCGCTGAAGTCCTGCTGCCGTGGCAGCAGTCGCAAGCACCTGCTCCAGCATTGCCGGCGTCAGCCGTCCGGTGAAGGTGTTCTGCTGACTGACGTGGTAGCAGCCGAAGAGTTCCAGCGGGTTTTCGCGGCCGGACAGCGTGACATGCGCGCCGTGACCGAACTTGGGCCGTGGCCGCGGCACCGCCCATCCGCTTGCGGCCAGGACCGGTAACAGCGCCTGCCAGCCGAAGCCGCCGAGCACGACGATCGCCCGCAATGTCGGTGCGAGCAGCGGTAGTTCGGTCTCCAGCCAGCTGCGGCAACGGTCGCGCTCGGCAGGGGTCGGCTTGTTGTCCGGCGGTGCGCAGTGCACCGGCGCGGTGATCCGGGTGCCGAAGAGTTCGAGGCCGTCGTCGAGTCGGGTGGCCGTCGGTTGGCTCGCCAGGCCGACCGCATGCAGCGCGGCATAGAGTACGTCGCCACTGCGATCGCCGGTGAACATTCGCCCGGTGCGGTTGGCGCCGTGCGCGGCCGGTGCCAGCCCGACGATCAAGAGCCGCGCGTCCGGCGGCCCGAATCCGGGAACTGGCCTGCCCCAATATGTTTCGTCGCGGTAGGCCGCGCGCTTGTCGTGGGCGACCTGCTCTCGCCAGGCGACCAGGCGCGGGCAGGCGCGGCACTGGGTGACTGCAGCGTCGAGCGCGGTGATGCTGTCGATGCCTGCGGCGGTCACTCAACCATTGTGCGCGCGCTGTGGACGGCCCAGCGATCGCCCGCGCCCGGCTGCGCCTGCTCAACCAGATCCCAAGCCTGCCCGGCCGGCAAGTCCGCCACGTCGTAGCGGCCGGCGCCGGCCGCAGTGGCCGCCGAAACCGTCGCCAAGCCCGCACGGCGCTGAAAGAAGCTCTGCCGCACCGTCCAGCCCACGATGCCGTCTGCCTCGATGCAGTGCCGTTCGCGGTCGAGCGAGCCGCTGCGGGTGATCAGCCAGTTCGGTTCGGTTTCCAGTACCGCGTGGCCGAGGCCGCGGTAGCGGTCCCAGGCCAGCGCGAGTGCTGCCGTCGCGAGTACCGCCACGGCGAGCCATGCCGGCCACGGAATCGGTGCGCCGGCAAGCTGCGCGATCGCGAGGCCGAGGGCGCCGAGCAACACCGGCAGCACCGCCCGCGTAACCCGTCGGCGCGCCGCGGCAGGCCCGTGCGTGCGCAGCCCGACCGAGTACTGCGCCGCCGAGCCGAGCAGATGATTCATCACCCGATCGACCTCGCCGCGCGGCGACTGCGGAAGCACCTTCTGCTGCCGTCGGCTCCCGGTCATGATTGCCTCGACTTCGCCGCCACCGACCGCGCGCAGGAGCAGGGGTTCGGCGACGGTCGCGCCGCGCAGCCGGTTGCGATCGAGTGTGACGGCCCGCGTGGTCAGCACGCCGCTTTCGCAGTGCAGGGTGGCGCCGTCGTCCACGACGCGCAACCCGCCCCAGCGCAGCAGATAGGACGCGCACGCGGCCGCACTGGTCAGGGCGAGCAGTAGCGCAATTCCGATCACCACCGCGACCAGCACGCCGAGCCGTTCCGCGGCATGAACCCCGCCGGTGACCGCGCCCGATTCGGCTACCCATTCGACCGCGCCGTACTGCGCCAGCAGCCCCGCGACCGGCGCGACGATGGCCAGCCCGGTCAGCGAAAGCGGCGCGTAGCGGACCCAACCGGGGGAGAAGTGCGCGATCTCGATGCCAACCGGTGGAGCCGGCCGAACCGGTGCTTCGTCGGGTGCGGTTTCCGCCGGTGCCGTGCGCAGCAGCGCCGCCCGCAATTGCGGCACGCCGCGAGCATCGAGCGCGTTGAGCCGGAAACCGGTGTCCTTGCGCTCCTGCCGACCCGTGCCGACATGCACCACCGCGAGACCGAGCGCTCGGTGCAGCAGCGTCGACTCGACGTCCACCGATCGGATCCGCGAGCGCGGTACCGAGAGCAACTTGCGCTGGAACAGTCCGGTGCGCAGTTCGATGTGCACCGGCCCGATCCGGTAGGTCGTGGTGAACCAGCGGGCGATCGCGAGGCCGACCACGACGGCCAGACCGAGCAGGCCCCACACATGGTTGTCGCTTCGGCTGCCCAGCAGCACGGCCGCGAGGAGGGCAGGCGCGAGCCGCACCGCCTCGTGCACCGGATGGACGAGCAGCATGCGCCGGTCGAGCCGCCGCCAGGGCAACACCTCCTCGTGGGCCTGCGCCGCCGCGCCCTGCTCGGGCGGTGGCACCGAGATCGTCACGTCGCGTCCTCGCCGGTGCCGCCGGCGATCGCGGTGAGCCGTGCGACGGTCCGCTCGGCGACATCGAGATCGAGCGCGGTGATCTTCACCGCGCCCGCGGCCGAGGCCGTGGTGACCGTGACGGTGGCCAGCCCGAGCAGCCGGTCGATCGGTCCGCGCTCGGTGTCCACGGTCTGCACTCGCGAGATCGGTGCGATCCGGCGCTCCTGGTTGAACCAGCCGGTCCTGGTGTAGACGGCGTTCTCGCTGATCTCCCAGCGGTGCACCGCGTAGCGCCAGGCGGGTACCACCCCGATGTGCACGGCGCCGGCGACCAGCGTTGCCACGAGGGCCACCGCGTGCCAGCGGGCGATCGAACCGTCGGCGACTGCCCACACCACCTGCGCGACGAGTACGACGAGCCAGAGCAGCGCGGCATTGATCGCCCACAACCAGCGCGCTTTGTGGCTGGGCCGCCAGGCCGGGTCGACCATCGTCACGCGCGACATGTCGCCATGCTCCCCGAACACCGCCGAACCGTCCACGACCAGCACGTCAGCCCCCACGGTGGCAGGCCGGGTCCGGGGTGGCGCATGATCGACGTCGTGACCCTGCTGCCGGATCCGACTGTGCCCGCCAAACTCGCGCCTGTGCCGACATCCTCGGCGGCGCGTCCGGTGCCGACGTCGTCGGCGATGCGACGGGTGCTGCGCCGCGCTCGCGACGGCGCCACGCTCAACGTCGACGAGGCCGAGGTGCTGCTGACCGCCCGCGGCGACGACCTCGCCGACCTGTGTCGTTCGGCGGCACGGGTGCGCGACGTGGGGCTGGAATCCGCGGGCCGGCCGAAGACGGTCAGCTATTCGCGCAAGGTGTTCATCCCGCTCACCCGGCTGTGCCGGGACAAATGCCACTACTGCACGTTCGTCACCGTGCCGGGCAAGCTGCGGGCCGAGGGGCGCGGCGCCTACCTCGAACCGGACGAGGTGCTCGATATCGCCCGCCGGGGCGCGGAGCTGGGCTGCAAGGAGGCACTGTTCACCCTCGGTGACCGCCCCGAGGACCGCTGGCCCGAGGCCAAGCAGTGGCTCGACGAGCGTGGCTACGACTCCACGCTGGACTACGTGCGCGCGATGTCCATCCGGGTGCTGGAAGAGACCGGGTTGCTGCCCCATCTCAATCCCGGCGTGCTCAGCTGGGAGGAGATGTCGCGGCTCAAGCCGGTCGCGCCGTCGATGGGCATGATGCTCGAAACCACGTCGACCCGGCTGTTCACCGATCGCGGCGAATGCCACTACGGCAGCCCGGACAAGGACCCGGCCGTGCGGCTGCGCACCCTCACCGACGCGGGCCGATTGTCCGTGCCGTTCACCACCGGGATCCTGGTCGGCATCGGCGAGACGGTGCGCGAGCGGGCCGAGTCGATCATGGCGATCCGCAAGTCGCACAAGGCATTCGGGCACATTCAAGAAGTGATTGTGCAGAACTTCCTGGCCAAGGACGACACCGTGATGCGGCACGCCCCGAACGCGGGTATCGAGGAGTTCCGCGCCACCATCGCGGTGGCCCGCCTGTTGCTCGGGCCGCGGATGCGGATTCAGGCGCCACCGAACCTGGTGTCGGCGACCGAATGCCGCGAGCTGGTCGAGGCGGGTGTCGACGACTGGGGTGGTGTTTCGCCGCTCACGCCCGACCACGTCAACCCGGAACGGCCCTGGCCGAACCTGGACACGCTCGCCGAGATCACCGCGGATGCCGGCTACACGCTCACCGAACGCACCGCCGCACAGCCGGAATACGTCCTGGCGGGCTCGCCGTGGATCGACCCGAGGATCGCCCGCCACGTCGCCGCCCTCGCCGATCCGGCGACCGGACTCGCGCGTACCGATGTGACCCCGGTGGGATTGCCGTGGCAGGAACCCGACGAGTCGTGGGAGTCGGCCGGCCGCACCGACCTGCACGCCGCGATCGACACCGATGGGCGCAATACCGAGACGCGCAGCGACCTCGGCAGCGCGTTCGGCGACTGGGAAACCGTGCGCGAGCAGGTGTTGTCGTTGAGCGCGCCGGTGCGGGTGGACACCGACGTGCTGGCCGCGCTGCGCTCGGCCGAGCAGGACCCGGCCGGTTGCACCGATTCCGAGTACCTTGCGCTGGCAACTGCGGATGGTCCGGGGCTCGAGGCGATGACCGCATTGGCCAACGACCTGCGCCGGGAGACGGTAGGTGACGAGATCACCTACGTGGTGAACCGGAACATCAACTTCACCAACATCTGCTACACCGGCTGCCGGTTCTGCGCGTTCGCGCAGCGCAAGGGCGACGCGGACGCGTACACGCTGTCCACCGACGACGTCGCCGACCGTGCCTGGGAGGCGTACGTCGACGGCGCCACCGAGGTGTGCATGCAGGGCGGGATCGACCCCGAGCTGCCGGCGTCGGGCTACGCCGATCTGGTGCGGGCGGTGAAGAAGCGGGTGCCGTCCATGCACGTGCACGCGTTCAGCCCGATGGAGATCGTCAACGGCGCTGCGCGCTCGGGGCAGAGCATCCGGGACTGGCTGATCGAGCTGCGTGAGGCCGGGCTGGACACCATCCCGGGCACTGCCGCGGAGATCCTCGACGACGAGGTGCGCTGGGTGCTCACCAAGGGCAAGCTGCCGACGGCGAGCTGGGTCGAGGTGGTCACCACCGCGCATCAAGTGGGGCTGCGCTCGAGCTCGACGATGATGTACGGCCACGTCGACAACCCGAAACACTGGGTAGGCCATTTGCGGGTGCTGCGCGGGATCCAGGACGAGACCGGTGGGTTCACGGAGTTCGTTCCGCTGCCGTTCGTGCATCAGTCCGCGCCTCTTTACCTCGCGGGCGCGGCCCGGCCGGGGCCGACGAATCGGGACAATCGCGCGGTGCATGCCCTTGCCCGGATCATGCTGCACGGCCGTATCCACAACGTGCAGACCAGCTGGGTGAAGCTCGGCGTCACGGGCAGCCAGGTGATGCTCGAGGGCGGCGCGAACGATCTCGGCGGCACCCTGATGGAGGAGACCATCTCGCGCATGGCCGGGTCGCAGCACGGTTCGGCGAAGACGGTCGCCGAGTTGCGCGCGATCGCCGAGGGGATAGACCGGCCCGCCCGGGAGCGCACGACCAAGTACGCGCAGCGTGAGGGCAGCCCGGCGGCGTGAGCGGATCGGCACACGAACGAGCGTTGCCGGACCGGTGGGTGTGGTAAGGGCAGGCTTATTGGAATGCGTTCGATCGGCAGGGCGATACTCTTGCATCGAGCGACGCGATACGCCGATCGGCGCGTCGCACTCGCAGGTGACATCGAGTGGTAAGGGAAACGAGGGACGGCAGTGACGTACATTATCGCTGAGCCATGCGTGGACGTGATGGACAAGGCATGCATCGAGGAATGCCCTGTCGACTGCATCTACGAGGGCGGCAGGATGCTGTACATCCACCCCGACGAGTGCGTGGATTGCGGTGCGTGCGAACCGGTTTGCCCTGTCGAGGCGATCTTCTACGAGGATGACGCGCCGGACCAGTGGAACGGGTACGTCAGCGCCAACGCCGACTTCTTCGACGACCTGGGCTCCCCGGGCGGCGCAGCCAAGCTGGGCAAGGTCGATCACGACCCGGCGTTCATCAAGGAACTCCCGCCCATGGGTGAGGACTGATTTGACCAATCGGATCAGCCGTCGGCCGGTGTCGGCACGGCTTCCCGATTTCCCCTGGGACACCATCGCCGCGGCGAAGGCGACCGCGGCCGGACATTCCGGTGGCATCGTCGACCTCTCGGTCGGGACCCCGGTGGACCCCGTGGCGCCGGTGATTCGCAACGCACTCAGCGCCGCTTCCGACGCTCCCGGCTACCCGCTCACGGCGGGCACGCCGGAACTGCGTCAGGCGGCTGCGAAGGCGCTGTTGCGGCGCTACGGCATCGGCGGCATCGCCGATGACGCGGTGCTGCCGGCGATAGGGACCAAGGAACTGATCGCGGCGTTGCCGCATCAGCTCGGGTTGGGTCCAAGCGACCTGGTCGTCATCCCCGAGTTGGCCTACCCCACCTACGAGGTGGGTGCGCTGCTTGTCGGTGCGGAGGTGGTGCGCGCGGACGGGCTGACCCGACTCGGTCCGCAGTCGCCCGCGCTGATCTATGTGAATTCGCCGTCCAACCCGACCGGTCGGGTGCTCGGCGTGGACCATCTGCGCAAGGTGGTGGACTTCGCCCGCGAGCGTGGCGCCATTGTCGCCTCCGACGAGTGCTATCTGGGCCTGGTCTGGGAGGGGGCGCCTTCGGGTCGCTCCGCAGGCTCCGCTCCTTTTGCCCCCTCGATCCTCGATCCCGAGGTGTGCGGCGGCGACCACACAAATCTGCTTGCGGTGCATTCGCTGTCCAAGACGTCGAACCTCGCCGGTTACCGCGCCGGCTTCGTCACCGGCGACCCGGCCCTCGTCCGCGAACTGCTCGCCGTGCGCAAGCACGCGGGCATGATGCTGCCGTTCCCGGTGCAGGCCGCGATGACCGCCGCGCTGAACGACGACGAGCACGAGAACGAGCAGCGCGAGCGCTACCGCGCCCGGCGCGAGCGACTGCTCGCCGCGCTGCTCGGTGCCGGATTCACTGTCGATCATTCCGAGGCCGGTCTCTACCTGTGGGCCACCCGCGGCGAGCCTTGCCGCGACACGCTCGACTGGCTGGCCGCGCGCGGAATCCTCGTCGCACCCGGTGATTTCTACGGCCCCGGCGGTGCCGAGTACGTGCGGGTCGCGCTCACCGCGACCGATGAGCGGATCGAGGAAGCCGCGCTGCGTCTGGCGTGATGTTCGCGCGGTTTCGCCTCGGCACGTGCGGCGCCGCGCGGCCGATCTGGCGCTAACCTGGCGAGTGAAGCAGGAGCGGAGCCTGCGGAGCGACCCGAAAATACGGAGGGCGCCATGGATGCGATCACATCGGTTCCGGAACCCACCAACGAGCCGGTGCACGGTTACGCGCCGGGCAGTCCGGAGCGGGCCAGGATCACCGCGAAGCTGAAAGAGCTCGAAGCCGAGCCCATCGACGTACCCCTGGTCATCGGCGGCGAGCATCGCCGCGGCACCGGCGAGCGAGCCCAGATCGTCGAACCGCACGCACACCGCACCGTGCTGGGCAGCTACTCGCAGACCACCCACGAGGAGGCGCGCGCCGCGATCGACGCCGCGCTGGCCGCGGCCGGTGAATGGCGGGCGATGTCCTTCGACGATCGGGCTGCGATTCTGCTGCGCGCAGCTGATCTGCTGTCCGGATCGTGGCGCGAAACGATTGCCGCCGCCACGATGCTCGGCCAGTCCAAGAGCGTGGCGCAGGCCGAGATCGACGCGCCCTGCGAACTCGTCGACTTCTGGCGGTTCAACGTCGCTTTCGCGCGAAACATTCTCGCTCAGCAACCGAATTCTTCGCCGGGCGTGTGGAATCGGCTGGAATACCGACCGCTCGAGGGATTCGTCTACGCGATCACGCCGTTCAACTTCAGTGCGATCGCAGGCAACCTGCCGACCGCGCCCGCGTTGATGGGCAACACGGTGGTGTGGAAACCCTCGCCGACGCAGACGCTCGCGGCGTACCTGACCATGCGGCTGCTCGAGGAAGCAGGGCTGCCGCCCGGCGTGATCAACCTCGTCACCGGTGACGGGGCGCAACTGTCCGAGGTCGCGCTGGCCGATCCGCACCTGGCCGGCATCCATTTCACCGGGTCCACCAAGACCTTTCAGTACCTCTGGCGCGAGGTCGGGGCCAATATCGAACGCTACCGCGGTTATCCGCGGCTGGTCGGTGAGACGGGCGGCAAGGACTTCGTCGTCGCACACTCGTCCGCGGATCCGGACGTGCTGCGCACCGCACTCATTCGCGGCGCCTTCGAGTACCAGGGCCAGAAGTGTTCGGCCGCATCGCGCGCCTACATTCCGCGCTCGGTGTGGCGGCGAATGGGCGACGAATTCTTGGCGCAGGCAGACGAACTCGGCTATGGCGATGTCGCAGACCTGACCAACTTCGGCGGCGCAGTGATCGACCGGCGGGCCTACGACAAGAACGTCGCCGCGATCGAACGGGCCCGCGGCGCACCGGGTGTCGAGATCCCGGTCGGTGGGAAGTACGACGATACGGACGGCTGGTTCGTGCGCCCGACAGTGCTGCTCGCGCAGGACCCACGCGACGAAGCGTTCGCCACGGAGTACTTCGGTCCGATCCTGTCGGTACACGTCTACGACGACGCCGACCCCGGCGCATTCGCCGATGTGCTCGGCGAGGTCGAATCTGCCGCGCCGTACGCCCTGACCGGTGCGGTGGTCGCGCAGGACCGAGCGGCGGTAGCCGAGGCCGCGTCCGCACTGCGGTTCGCGGCGGGCAACTTCTACGTCAACGACAAGCCGACCGGTGCGGTGGTGGGGCAGCAGCCATTCGGTGGCGCGCGGGCGTCGGGCACCAATGACAAAGCGGGATCGCCGCTGAATCTGTTGCGCTGGACGTCGGCGCGCACGATCAAGGAGACCTTCGTGCCGCCGACCGACTACCGGTACCCGCATATGGGTGGCGACCTGTGAGTCGTCTGTCCAACCCGCTTCGTCCGGCGATCCTCGCCGCGGCCCGTTCGCCGCGAATGGAACGGGCCGTCACCCGCGCCCCGGTCAGCAGGCGCATCGTCGAGCGGTTCATCGCCGGTGCGGCACGGCCGCAGGTGCTCGAGGTGGTCTCCGAGTTGCTGGCAAGCGACCGCGTTGTGAGTGTCGACTTCCTCGGCGAGGATACAACCGACCGCGCGGCCGCGGATTCGACGGTCACCGAGTACCTCGCATTGATCACCGCGCTCGGTGCTCGAACGGCGAACGAGCGCGGTGTGATGCCGACCGAGGTGTCGGTGAAACTGTCCGCGCTCGGCGCCGCCCTGCCGACGGACGGGCCGAAGATCGCGCTGGAGAACGCCTGGAAGATCTGTACGCAAGCGCAGGAGTCGAGCGTCTGGGTGACCGTGGACGCCGAGGACCACACCACCACCGACACCACCCTGGGGATCGTGCGCGAACTGCGTTCGCAGTTCCCCTGGCTCGGCACAGTGCTGCAGGCCTACCTGCGACGCGCCGAGGACGACTGCCGGGAACTGTCCGGGCCGGGATCGCGGATCCGGCTGTGCAAGGGCGCCTATGCAGAACCGGAGTCGGTGGCGTTCACCGACCGCGCGGAGGTGGACGATTCCTACCGGCGCTGCCTCGGCGTGCTGATGCGGGGCGGCGGCTACCCGATGGTCGCCTCGCACGATCCGTCGATGATCGCCGAGGCGGGCCGGCTCGCCCGCGAAACCCGGCGCAAATCAACCGATTTCGAACATCAGATGTTGTACGGCATCCGCGACATCGAACAGACTCGCCTCGCCGACGCGGGCCACACCATGCGCGTGTACGTGCCCTACGGCAGCCAGTGGTACGGCTACTTCATGCGCAGGCTCGCGGAGCGCCCCTCGAACCTGCGCTTCTTCGTGCGTTCGCTGGCCACCCGCTCCTGAGCGGGCTCACGCGCGCGCCGCACCGAGCCGGCGGTACCGTTTCGGCGTGCTCCTCAGTTCCCTGAATCCGCACGCCGTCGCCCAGGGCGCCGACATTCCGGACGCGGTCACGATCGCCGATACGACGTTCTCGCGCAGCGACCTCATCGGTGCGGCAACCTCGGTGGCCGAGCGGGTCGCCCGGGCCGATCGGGTCGCGATCCTCGCTGCGCCCACCCCGACCACGGTGCTCGCGGTGATCGGTTGCCTGATCGCGGGGGTGACTGCGGTCCCGGTGCCGCCCGATTCCGGTACTGCCGAACTCGCGCACATCCTGCGCGATTCCGGTGCTCAGGCCTGGCTCGGCGTCGCCCCCGGCGAGTGCGGCGTCGAGCTGCCGGTGATCCCGGTGCGGCTGCATGCGCGCTCCTGGCACAGCTATCCGGAGCCGGCGCCCGAGGCTGCGGCGTTCGTGCTGTACACCTCCGGCACGACCGGGCCGCCGAAGGGAGTGGTGCTGCGCCGGTCGGCGATCATGGCAGGTCTCGACGCCCTCGCCGAGGCGTGGGCATGGACGGCCAACGATGTGCTGGTGCACGGTCTTCCCCTGTTCCACGTGCACGGGCTGATTCTCGGCCTGCTCGGGCCGCTGCGGGTCGGCAGCCCGCTCGTCCATACCGGAAAGCCGACCCCGCAGGCCTACGCCCGGGCGGGCGGATCGATGTATTTCGGTGTGCCCACCGTGTGGTCGCGAATCGCCGAGGATCCGGAGTCGGCGCGAGCGCTGAGTTCGGCTCGGCTGCTGGTGTCCGGTAGCGCACCGCTGCCCGTGCCGGTGTTCGAGCGGATCGCCGAGCTGACCGGGCACGCACCCGTGGAGCGCTACGGCATGAGCGAAACGATGATCACCGTGTCCACCCGTGCCGACGGGGAGCGGCGCCCGGGCTGGGTCGGCGTACCGGTGGCAGGCGTGGCGACGCGGCTGCGCGACGAGCACGGCGGCGATGTAGCCCACGACGGGGAGAGCATCGGCGGATTGCAGGTGCGTGGGCCGATGCTGTTCGACGGTTATCTGGGCCGCGCCGAGGCGACCGCGGACGTGTGGACCGAGGACGGCTGGTTCAAGACCGGTGACGTCGCCGCGATCGACGCCGACGGATTCCACCGCATTGTCGGTCGCGAGTCGACGGACCTCATCAAGTCCGGCGGCTACCGAATCGGGGCGGGAGAGGTGGAGACGGCGCTGCTCGGCCACCCGCAGGTTGCCGAGGTGGCCGTGATCGGCGCTCCCGATCCCGACCTCGGCCAGCGGGTCGTCGCATTCGTCGTGCTCAGGCCCGCCGCGGACGTCGCGCCGGAGCAGTTGATCGAGCACGTCGCGACGCAGCTGTCGGTGCACAAACGCCCCCGCGAGGTGATCGTGGTCGACGAGTTGCCGCGCAACGCGATGGGCAAAGTCCAGAAGAAGAGACTCGGTCGCGCCGCGCAGTAGCCGGCCCGCGCTCGTGAGTGCGCTGGATGGTTGCAGAACCGTCCCCTCGGCGGCGCCGGCCGGCAGTTCGCGGGGTCGCTGCGCGGCGGTGCGCCGGGGTCTCGATCCGGTATCGATCGAGGCCCCGTTTGCGGTCGCCGACCCCGACACTGGCTTGGTCCCCGGCCCGCTCGTCCGGACGAAACACTGTTCGCCACGTGGTGTAACAGCAAACACGCAGCGGGCGATGACCTAGCAGTTGAAAATTCACCCTTTCCGTGTATGCGCTGGACGCAGTGGGTTTCTCGGGTAATTGAGACACGCGCAGGGTGTGCGAAACAATTGCTTGGCGTGGGGTTAGCCGATACTCTCATCGCGGGTTTGGTCGGCAGTGCTTTCCTACCGAAACGCGGGGGCTCGCAATCCGTGTCACGGGACAGTCTCAAACGCGACCATATCCAAGGTTTGCAGGATGATTGCTACACCGGAAAGCGCGAGTAGTATGGGTCATGCCGATCGGGGGCCCAGCACATGTCGGCGGCACAGGATTGGACACACGTAATGGCACGTTTTCGCCCTCAGCTCCGCAAGCGGATTGCTGCTCAGTCGATCGCTCTGGCGATCGCGGCGTCGACCGGGGCGGCGCTGATCCTCGGGGCAGGGACGGCGAACGCCGCCCTCGACAACGCGACGGAGATCGTCACCGCCGACGGACTGTCGATCGAGGCCCGTCAGTCCGACACGAACATCCAGTTCATGGCTCCGCTCGACGGCAATCCGCTCACCCGTGAATGGACCCACAGCGGCGTCGCGGGCTTCCGGGTTGGCGGTGGCGACACCAAGGACTTCTCCGGCAAGGTTGCCATCGGGTACCAGGTCGGCTACCCGGCCACGCTGAGCGGTCAGCTGAAGTTCTCCTACAGCACGCCGTCGCTCGGCATCAGCGTCGGCACCAATTCCGGACCCACCCTCGGGAACCTGATCCCCACCCTGGGCGTGGAGATCTCCACTGGATTCGGTCCGGGCGTCCAGACCGTCGAGGTAGCCTCGGGTGCGATCTCGGGTGCGGAGGGTTCGATCCGGATCGCCGGCTTCCATGGCACCGTCACCGGCGTCCTCGGGCAGACCAACGTTAGGCCGTACGTCACCGTCACCAGTAGTCGCGGCGACAGCGTGACGACCTACGGCAAGGCCTGGGCCGTCTAGTCCCGGACGCGCGATCGGCGCGGCTATTATTGGAACACGTTCCAGTGATAGCCGAGTCGAACGAGGAGCACCGGTGGGCCGCTTCGAGCACACAGAAGTACTTGCGGCAATCCGCCACTACGACGACGTAGTGGCGGATTGTTCGCGTTCGGGGGACTGGTCGGGATTCGCCGATCTCTTCACCCCCGACGTGGTCTACATCGAGCACGCCTACGGCACGTTCCACGGTCGCGAAGCGGTTCGGTCCTGGATCCGCGAGGTCATGGCGCCGTTCCCGCATATGCGAATTGCCCAGACCTGGCGCGCATTCGACGATTCGAACGATGCCGTCGTCTTCGGTGTGGACAACATCCTCGACCACCCGACCGAGGCAGGGGTCGAATTCGCCTTCCCGAATTGGTCCCGCGTGGTCTATGCGGGCAATGGCCTGTTCGCCGAGCAGGAGGACGTCTACAACCCCGTGCGCGATGCACCGCGAGTGGTCGGCGAGTGGGTGCGAGCGGGCGGCAAACTGCTCGCCGCGCCGGCCGCAATGAAAAACGTGTAGACGGGCGCGGTCAGTCGTTCTTGTGCAGCGCGGCGTTCAGCTCGATGCCGGTGCCTTTCCATGGCACGACCTCGACCGCGCCGGACACCGAGTTACGTCGGAACAGGATGTTGCTCTGGCCGTTCAGCGTGGCCGCCTTGACGACGGTCCCGTCCGGCCCGGTGACCTTGGTCCCGGCGGTGAGATAGAGGCCGGCTTCGAGCACGCAGTCGTCGCCGAGGGAGATGCCGAGGCCGGCGTTCGCGCCGAGCAGGCAGCGCTTGCCGACCGAAATGACCTGCTTGCCACCGCCGGACAGGGTGCCCATGGTCGAGGCGCCACCCCCGATGTCGCTGCCGTCGTCGACCACCACGCCGGCCGAGATCCGGCCCTCGATCATCGAGTTGCCCAGGGTCCCGGCGTTGTAGTTGACGAATCCCTCGTGCATGACGGTGGTGCCGGCGGCCAGGTGGGCGCCGAGTCGCACCCGGTCGGCGTCGGCGATGCGGACTCCGCTGGGCAGGACGTAGTCGACCATGCGGGGGAACTTGTCGACGCCGTAGACGGTCACCTGTCCCCGCGCGCGCAGCCGGGCACGCACCTGCTCGAAGCCGTCGACCGCCGCGGGACCGTGGTTGGTCCACACCACATTGGCCAGCAGCCCGAAGATGCCGTCGAGGTTCGCGCCGTGCGGGCGGATGAGCCGGTGCGAGAGCAGGTGTAGCCGCAGGTAGGCGTCGTGGGCGTCGATCGGCGGCGCCGCGAGGTCGGCGATTGTGGTGCGTACCGCCACCTGCCGCACACCCCTGGCCTCGTCGTCTCCGACGAGCGCGGCCAGCTCGGCCGGCGGATCGTCGAGCTGCGTCGTCTCCGAAGCGGAGAAACTGCCGAGCTCAGGGCTCGGGTACCACGTATCGAGGACCGTGCCATCCGTCGAAAAGTTGGCGATGCCGACTGCTGTTGCTCCCGTTGCGCTCACGCCAGTAGAGATTACTTGGGCATGCTCTTCGGTTGTTTGCTCACCCGGGGCTGCGCGAAAGCCGAGAATGGCGGAATGCGCACATCGAGGGTAGGTCTCCGGTCGATCGTCTCGCTCTGCTGCGGGGCGCTCGCGGCCGCCGCGGCGACGGTCATCTCCGCACCGACGGTCGCCGCGGCACCGATCTGCCCCGGCGCCGGGCAGCCGCCGGTGTTGGTGGCCCGCGTGCCCGGTGCCGCACTGGAAGGGCTGACCATCGATCCGAGCGGTCGGCTGTACACGACCGACCTCTTCACTGGGCGCGTCTACCGGGTCGACGCACCCGGCGCCGCAGCGGTCCCGATAGCTACGGTCCCGGGTGGAACCGGCGCAGGCGCACTCGCCTGGGCACCGGACGGCACGCTGCTGGTCGGCTACGGCGCGGATCCGCGGGTGCTGCTCGGCGACACATTGCGGCAGGCGTCGATCGCGAAACTCGACGTTGCCACCGGCAATCTCACGCCGTTCGTCACCGGGCTCAGCGCGGCCAACGGGATGGACGTGGCCCGGGACGGAACGATATACGCCACCAACGATTTCGGTCAGCTGATCGGTCGGGTGTATCCGAACGGAGTAGTGCAGGCCGACTGGGGCAGGTTCCCCAGTGCGAACGGTGCGGTACTCGGCGCGGACGACCGCTACCTCTACGTTTCCCGGACGTTCGTCAACCCGGGGGTCAGCCGGATCCCGACGGCGAATCCCGGTGCACCGGAGTCGCTGTTGACCTTCGGCGGCACGGACGTCTTCGCCGCGCCCGACGGGCTGACACTCGATTCGCAGGACCGCCCGATCGTGCCGACCAATGCCGGCGGCCAGGTCATCCGCATCGATGCGCCGAACCAATTCTGCGTGCTCGCAAGCGGATTGCCGTTGTCGAGCGTGCTGAGCTACGGGCGCGGAACCGGTGGGTTCGGGCAGGGCCGGTTGTTCCGGGCGGGCTTCGACGGTGCGGTGTACGAAATTCCGGGTGGATTCGACCCGGGAGCGCGAACGGCCACGCCGTAGCCGCACGGACGACACCGCTAATTCTCTGCAACATCGGTCATTTCGCGTTGTTAGGGACCCCTAACGCAATACGCTCACGTCAGGCGCCGATCGACGTACCCGACCGGGCCTTGCTCTCGTGAAATTCGCTGTCGGTATCCGGTCCGCCGACCTCAGGTCGCGCACGCGCATGAGCGCGGGAAATCTAGGTGGTCACGTCATGACAAGTAGGGCTTCGCAGGCATCCGTTCGTCGGGTCGTATCAGTGGTGGCCCTCGTCCTTGGGGTTGCCGCGGCGATGGTCTTCGGCACCGGGGCCGCCGGTGCCGCGGTCGACAACACGTCGTCGTTGGTGACGCCATCGGGTCTGCGCATCGAAGTGCAATTGTCGGACACCAGCTTCCAGTTCGTGCCACCGCTCGACCGCAACCCGCTCTCGCGAGAGTGGTTCCATGACGGTCTCGCTGGCTATGCCGTCAGCGGCCCCGGCGCCGAGACCTTCACCGGCGTGTTCACGCTCGGCTATCAGGTCGGGTATCCGTTTTCGCCGACCGGCACGCTGAGCACGAACTACACGACCCCGGGTGGCGACACCGACCAGAACCTACCGGGAATCCAGTTCAAGAATCTGCTTCCGACCGCGGGCTATTCGTTCAGTGTCGGCTACGGACCGGGCATCCAGACGGTCGACGTCGCCGCTGCTGAGGTCGCCGGTCCCGCGGGGACCATCGCGATCCAAGGAGTGCACGGCTCGATCTCCGGAGTGATGGGCATGATCAGCATCCGTCCATTTCTCACCGTGACGACGCCCCGGGGGGATTCGGTGACCACGTACGGCAAGATCTGGGATCACTGACTCGCTGACCACTGCAGACGGGGGCGGCGATCCAGGCCGGGTCAGATCACCAGGCCGAGTAGCAATACGAAGATCAGGCCGCAGACCGACAGGATCGTCTCCATGATCGACCAGGTCTTGATCGTCTGGCCGACCGAGAGGCCGAAGAATTCCTTCACCAGCCAGAAACCGGCGTCGTTGACATGGGAGAAGAACAGCGATCCTGCGCCGACGGCGAGCACCACCAGCGAGGTCTCACCTGTGCTCAGACCTTCGACCAGGCCGACCATCAGCGACGAGGCGGTGATGGTCGCGACGGTCGCCGACCCGGTGGCGAGGCGGATCAGCGCCGCGAGTACCCAGGCCAGCAGGATGACTGAGATATTCGCGCCCTTGGCCCAGTCCGCGAGCAGTGTTCCGATGCCCGTGTCGATCAGCACCTGCTTGAACCCGCCGCCCGCGGCAACGATGAGCAGGATCCCGGCGATCGCCGGCAGTGCGTTCTCCACGCACTTGGAGATCTCCGGCCGGGTCATGCCGGAGCCGCGGCCGAGGGTGAACATCGCGACGATCACGGAGATCAGCAGCGCAACCAGTGGGGTACCGAGCACATCGAAGGTCTGCCGGACGAGATCGTCCTCATCTTTGATGAAGATGTCGACCAGCGCTTTGCCCATCATCAGCACGACCGGGAGCAGAACGCTGAACATCGTGACGCGGAACGAGGGGCGGCGCTTCAGTTCGGTGGCGAAATCGTCCGTATCGAACGTGTGCGGGGGCGGTACGTCCACCCACCGGCCGGCAACCTTGCCGAACAGCGGCCCGGCGATGATCAGGGTCGGCACCGCGACCAGTACACCGAGTGCCAGCGTCACGCCGAGGTCGGCGCCGAGTGCGTCGATGGCGATCAGCGGCCCGGGGTGCGGCGGCACCAGGCCGTGCATGACGGACAGGCCGGCCAGCGTCGGAATGCCGATCGTGATGATGGAGACCTGCGCCCGCCGCGCCACCAGATAGATCACCGGCATCAGCAGGACCAGGCCGATCTCGAAGAACATCGGCAGACCGATGATGGCGCCGACCAGCGCCATCGCCCACGGCAGAGCGCGGACCGAGGCGTGCCCGATGATCGTGTCGACGATCTGGTCGGCGCCGCCGGAGTCGGCGAGCAACTTGGCGAACATTGCGCCGAGCGCGATAAGGATGCCAACGCCCGCCGCGGTCGCGCCGAAGCCGGTCGCGAATGACGCCAGGACCTTCTGAATGTTCTCGCCCGCAATGATTCCGACGGTCAGCGCGCCGAAGATCAGCGCGAGGAACGGGTGCAGCTTGGCGACGGTGATCAGCACGACGATGACTGCGATGCCCGCCAATGCCGCGGTGATCAGCTGCCAGCCGGCCGCGACCGGTTCGACCATCTCGGTGGCCGCGAGCGTGGACACGGTGGACATCAGTTCTCCCTAGGCTGTCGAGTGTCCGGGGTGGTGCCGGTTTCGGCCAGGTACGCGGTGACGATGGTGTCGACGCTCTGATCGACGTCGACGAGCAGCCCGCGCTCATCGGCAGCGAGCGGCTCGAGGGTGGCGAACTGCGAGTCGAGCAGGGAAGCGGGCATGAAATGCCCCGGGCGGCTGGATTGGCGGCGCTCGATCACCGCGCGCTCGCCATGCAGATGCACGAACTCCAGATCGGGACAGAAGTCGCGCAGCCGGTCCCGGTACGCGCGTTTGAGAGCCGAACAGCTCAGCACGGCGCCGTCGGGGTGCGACGCGAGCCAGTTGCCGAGCGCGTCGAGCCATGGCCGTCGATCCTCGTCGTCGAGGGCGTGACCTGCGGTCATTTTCGCGATGTTGGCCGGTGGGTGGAAGTCGTCGGCGTCGGCGAACGGCACGCGCAACCGCTGCGCGAGCGCGGCTCCGACCGTTGATTTGCCGGACCCGGATACCCCCATAACGACGAGGTCTTGCATCGCAACGCTCCTTCATGAGTGTGTCTGCCGTCACATCATGACCAATAAAGTCATACTTTTGCAAGTAGTTAGCGGATATTCATCATTTCTTTATCCAGATAGTCGCGATGATGACATGATGATTGCGTGGTAGTGCCTGCAAACGTTGGTGAACTACACGGCAGCGTCGTGGACGGACTCGGCAGCGGAATCGTCTCCGGTCGACTCGTCGCCGGGCAGGTGATCACGCTCGACGGCATCGGTGCCCAGTACTCGGTCTCACGCAGTGTCGCCCGCGAGGCGGTCCGGGTGCTGGAGTCGATGGGCCTGGCCGCCTCGCGGCGCCGGGTGGGGATCACGATCCAGCCCCGCGCGAAGTGGAACGTGTTCGACCCGAGGGTGATCCGTTGGCGACTCGAGGACGGTGACCGTGCCGAGCAACTCCTCTCGCTCACCGAGTTGCGGCGCGGATTCGAGCCGGTTGCCGCGGCGCTGGCGGCCGACCGCGCCGACGCGCATCAAGGCCGAATCATGGCCGCCGCCGTCTCGGACATGTCGGTGCACGCCAGAGCCGGTGATTTGGAGGCATACCTGCTCGCGGACAAGATCTTTCACCGCACGCTGCTCGACGCGAGCGGAAACGAGATGTTGCGCGCGCTCTACGACGTCGTCGCCGAGGTGCTGACCGGCCGCACCCATCACGGAATGATGCCGGCGACACCGAACCCGGTGGCCATCGAACTGCACGACGAGGTGGCGCGGGCGATCCGGCGCCGGGACGCCGCGGGGGCGGAGCGTGCCATGCGCGCGATCATCGAGGAGGCCACCGCGGCGGTCGGGGGTGGTGAATAGGGTGGGCGGCGTGAACACACTCGATCTGCACGCCGACCCGGTTGCGCTGACCGCCGCGTTGGTCGACATCGCAAGCGAGTCGCGCGACGAGGCCGAGATCGCGGATGTCGTGGAATCTGCGCTGCGCGCCCAGGCGCCCGTGTTCGAGGTGCTCCGCAACGGGGACGCGGTGCTCGCCCGCACCAACCTGGGCCGGCCGAGCCGGGTGATTCTCGCCGGGCATCTCGATACGGTGCCGATCGCGGACAACGTGCCGAGTCGGCGCGCGAGCCTCGACGGCGTCGACGTGATGTACGGCTGCGGCACCGCGGACATGAAGTCCGGCGACGCGGTGTTCCTGCACCTGGCCGCCACCATCACCGACCCGGCGCACGACCTGACGCTGATCTTCTACGACTGCGAGGAGATCGCGGCCGAGTTCAACGGTCTCGGCCGGATCGAGCGCGAACTGCCGGAGTGGTTGCGTGGTGACGTCGCGGTGCTCGGTGAGCCCTCCGATGGGTGGATCGAGGCGGGTTGTCAGGGCACGCTGCGTATGCGGGTGCGCGCACACGGCACCAGGGCGCACTCGGCGCGATCGTGGCTGGGCGACAACGCGATTCATCGTCTGGCTCCGGTGCTCACCCGGCTGGCCGAGTACGCGCCGCGCCAGGTGGACATCGACGGCTGCGTCTATCGCGAAGGCCTGTCCGCGGTCCGGATCGACGGCGGCGTAGCAGGCAACGTTGTGCCCGATGTCGCCGAACTCGACGTCAACTTCCGGTTCGCGCCGGACCGCACGATCGAGGCGGCGACCGAACACGTCCGCGAGGTGCTCGACGGCCTCGACGTCGAACTCGAGCGCACCGACGCGGCAGCGGGGGCGTTGCCGGGGCTCGGCGCGCCCGCCGCCGCGGACCTGATCGCCGCGGCCGGCGGTGAGGTGCGGGCAAAGTACGGCTGGACGGACGTGGCGCGCTTCGCCGCGCTCGGCATCCCCGCGGTGAACTACGGACCGGGCGACCCGAACTTCGCCCACAAGCGCGACGAGCATGTCCGCATCGACCGGATCGTGGCCGCCGAGCAGGTGCTGCGCGGCTACCTCAGCGCGTGATCCGACTACCCTGACCGTGTGGCTTCGCTGTCGATCTGTGTGTATTGCGCGTCGGGCACCGACGACCGCGAATGTCTCGACCTCGCAGCCGCACTCGGCACCGAGATCGGCCGCCGCGGCTGGCAGCTCGTTTCCGGCGGCGGCAACGTCTCGATGATGGGTGCGCTCGCCGACGCGGCACGAGCCGCTGGCGCGCACACCGTCGGCGTTATCCCCAAACAGCTCGTGCACCGCGAGGTCGCCGACACCCTGGCGGACGAACTCGTCGTCACCGACACGATGCGCCAGCGCAAGCAGATCATGGAGGACCGCGCGGACGCGTTCATCACGCTGCCCGGCGGGATCGGCACGCTCGAGGAACTTTTTGAAACCTGGACCGCTGGGTACTTGGGTATGCACGCGAAGCCGGTGGTGCTGCTCGACCCGTTCGAGCATTACCGCGGACTGCTCGACTGGCTCGACGGTTTGCGGGAGCGTCGCTTCGTCGGGGACCGGGCGTTGCAGCGCCTGATCCGGACGTCCGACGTCGCCACCGCGCTGGACGCGTGCGCCGTCGCCGCCGGACCAGGAGGAAACCGAGAATGAGCTCGCACACCGTCGGAGTGCTCGACATCGCGAAGCGCCTGCCGGCGGTGATACCCGATTTGCCCGGGATGGCCGTCGGCGCGCTCGGGTTGCTGAAGGGCCGGGACAGCAAGTGGTCGGTCGGGCTGGAGTTTCAGCGGGCCGCGCACCGGCATCCGGAGCGCGATTTCCTGCGCTTCGAGGGCGAGGCGTTCAGCTACGGCGAGGCGAACGCGAAGGTGAATCAGCTCGCGCATGTGCTCGCCGACCGGGGCGTCGAGCGTGGCGACGTGGTCGGCGTGCTCCGGCACAACCGGCCCGAGACGTTGCTGTTGGTGCTCGCGATCGTGAAGCTGGGCGCGACCGCCGGACTGCTCAACCACAATCAGCGCGGTGAGGTGCTCGAGCACAGCATCGAACTGCTCGAGGCGCGGCTGCTCATCTACGGCGAAGAGTGCCGCGATGCGCTGGAATCCCTGGACCGCGAACCCGGCAACGAGGTGGACACCGCCGAGATCGAGGCCGCGGCCGGGCACGCGTCGACCGACGACCCCACGGTGTGCGCCCAGATACTCGGCCGCGACCGGGCCTTCCTGATCTTTACCTCCGGCACCACGGGGATGCCGAAGGCCAGCGTCATGACACACGGCCGCTGGCTGCAGAGCATGTCCGGGCTGGGCAGTCTCGCAACGCGACTGGACGGCAAGGACGTGCTGTATTGCTGCCTGCCGCTCTATCACAACAACGCATTGACGGTGGCCCTCTCGTCGGTGCTTGCGGGCGGCGCGACATTCGCGCTCGGGCGCAAGTTCTCGGCGACGAAGTTCTGGGACGACGCCGAGCGCGACGGTGCAACGGGCTTCGTCTACATCGGCGAGCTGTGCCGGTATTTGCTCAATCAGCCGCCGCGGGAATCGGACCGCAACAATGGCGTGCGGCTCATGGTGGGCAATGGGCTGCGCGCCGACATCTGGGACGAGTTCAAACAGCGCTTCGGGATCAGCCGGGTGGTGGAGTTCTACGGAGCGAGCGAGGCGAACATCGCGTTCGTCAACGCGCTGAATGTGGACCGCACCGCCGGGCTGTGTCCGCTGCCGCACGCCGTCGTCGAGTACGACGAGGAGAGCGGCAAGCCGCGCCGCGGCGACGACGGCAAGCTCCGCCGGGTCGATCGAGGCGAGGTCGGGTTGCTGCTGGCCAAAGTCACCGACCGGACACCGTTCGACGGGTACACCGACGACGAGGCCACCGAATCGAAGCTCGTGCGCGACGGATTCGACGAGGGCGACTGCTGGTTCGACACCGGCGACCTGGTGCGCAGGCAGGGTTGGTTCCACGTCGCGTTCGTCGACCGGCTCGGTGACACGTACCGCTGGAAGGGTGAGAACGTCGCCACCACCGAGGTGGAGTCCGCCTTCGGCAAGGTCGACTCGGTCGACGAGGCGGTTGTCTACGGCGTCGCGGTCGAGGGCGCGGACGGCAAGGCGGGCATGGCGGCGGTGACCCTGCACGAGAGCGAGAAGTTCGACGGCGCGGCAGTGGCCTCGCAGCTGTTCGATGCGCTGCCCGAGTACGCGGTCCCGCTGTTCATCCGGGTCGTCGATTCACTGGAGCAGACCTCGACGTTCAAGAGCAAGAAGGTCGAGTTGCGTAAACAGGGATTCGAGCAGGACGACGACTCCGAACTGTATGTGCTGAAGGGGCGGGCAGACGGCTATGTCGAGGCCTACGAGGGCTACGCCGACGAGGTCGCCGCGGGCAAGCTGCCGAAGGGCTGACGCTCGGGCAGCGCCGAGCTGAGGTCCGGGTAAAGCCGGCGGCGTGCTTCCATGGGGAGCATGTTCTCGGTATCCGCTGCCGGCACGCTGTGCGGCAAGCCCGTCGCGACGGATCGCGCGCTGGTGATGGCGATCGTCAATCGCACGCCGGACTCGTTCTACGACCGTGGCGCCACCTTCAGCGATGCGGCGGCGATGGCCGCGGTGGACCGTGCGGTCGGCGAGGGCGCCGATCTGGTCGACATCGGGGGTGTGAAGGCGGGTCCGGGCGACGTGGTCGACGCGGCCGAGGAAGCGCGTCGCGTGGTGCCGTTCGTGGCGGCGATCCGGGCGAAGTATCCCGACCTCCTGATCAGCGTCGATACCTGGCGCGGTGAGGTCGCTCGCCGGGCCGTCGCCGAGGGCGCGGACCTGATCAACGACACCTGGGCGGGTGCGGACCCGGACCTGGTCGTGGTCGCGGCCGAACATGGAGCGGGCATCGTCTGCAGCCACACCGGTGGCGCGGTGCCGCGCACCCGACCACATCGGGTGCGCTATGACGACGTGGTCGCCCAGGTGCTCGCCGAGGTTGTCTCAGCCGCCGAACGGGCGTGCGAACTCGGTGTGCCGAAGGACGCAATTCTCATCGACCCGACGCACGATTTCGGGAAAAACACCTATCACGGGCTCGAGTTGTTGCGGCGAGTGGACGTTCTTGTAAACACCGGGTGGCCAGTCCTTATGGCCCTGAGCAACAAAGACTTTATCGGGGAGACTCTTGGGGTAGCACTCGACGAGCGGTTGGAGGGCACCTTGGCAGCGACGGCGATGGCGGCCGCGGGTGGCGCGCGGGTCTTCCGCGTGCACGAAGTGGCTCAGACGCGCCGCGTTGTCGATATGGTCGCTGCGATCATCGGTGCCCGCAGGCCGGCACACACCCTGCGAGGTTTGGCATGACCGTTACCGACATCGAGAACCGCCCAGCACACCGCTACTGGGCCGAGGCGAACACCTGGGATGCACCGTCCTGGAAAATCCGGGAATTGGTGGCAGCAAAGAAGGGACGCACCGTCTCGGTGGTGCTCCCCGCGTTGAACGAAGAATCGACGGTGGCCGGCGTGATCGAGACGATCCGCCCGCTGCTCGGCAGCCTGGTCGACGAGCTGGTCGTCCTCGACTCCGGCTCCATCGACGCGACGGCGGCCCGGGCGAGCGCGGCCGGCGCCACGGTGGTCAACCGGGAGGAGGCGGTGCCGGAGCTGGCTCCGGTACCGGGCAAGGGCGAGGTGCTGTGGCGCTCGCTCGCGGCGACGAGCGGCGACCTGGTCGCCTTCATAGACGCCGACCTGATCGATCCGGATCCCTCGTTCGTGCCGAACCTGCTCGGCCCGCTGCTCACCGCCGAGGGAATCCACCTGGTGAAGGGCTATTACCGGCGCCCGCTGAAGGTCGGTGGAAACGAGGACGCGAACGGCGGCGGCCGGGTGACCGAGCTGGTCGCCCGCCCGATGCTTGCCGCGCTGCGGCCGGACCTATCCAGCGTCCTGCAGCCGCTCGGCGGCGAGTACGCCGGCACCCGAGAACTGCTGAGTGCGGTGCCGTTCGCGCCCGGCTACGGGGTGGAGATCGGCCTGTTGCTCGACACCTACGACCGGCTCGGGTTGTCTGCGATCGGGCAGGTCAACCTCGGGGTGCGCAAACATCGCAACCGGCCGCTGAACGAGCTCGGTGCGATGAGCAGGCAGATCGTCGGCACGATCCTGGGTCGCTGTGGCGTGCCGGACTCCGGCGCCCCGCTGACGCAGTTCCCGATCGAACAGGGGTCGTTCGTCCCGGCCAGCACCGACGTGTCGCTGTCCGACCGCCCGCCGATGAACACGCTGCGCAGCTGATCCCGGTCCTGTCGCGGTTCGGCTGTCGGCGGTAGCTGGCAGGATCGACGCCATGCTGACGATGCTGCTGTACGTACTGATCGTCGCTGTCGTCGCGGCGGCCCTCTTCGCGCTGGCCAGCGTGGTCTTCGGCCGGTCCGAGGAACTCGGTCCGCTGCCGCGCGGCACGACCGCCACCGTGCTACCCGCCGAGAACGTCACCGGGACCGACGTGCGCGCGCTGCGTTTTCAGCAGACGCTGCGTGGCTACAAGTCCGGTGAGGTCGACTGGGCGTTGGATCGGCTCGCGGCGGAGATCGACGCGCTGCGGGCCCAGGTACAGGAGCTTTCCGCCGAGCCGGCACCGGAACGCCGGTCGTGACCGTCGCGATGACCGACGACCGGGTTCGTTGCCCGTGGGCGCTGTCGGCGCAGCTGAACCTCGACTACCACGACACCGAGTGGGGCAGGCCGGTGCACGGGCGTGACGCGCTGTTCGAGCGGATCTGTCTCGAGGCCTTTCAGTCGGGTCTCTCGTGGCTGACCATCCTGCGCAAGCGCCCGGCGTTCCGCGCCGCGTTCGCCGGTTTCGACGTCGAGACCGTGGCCCGCTTCGGCGAATCGGACGAGCAGCGTCTGCTCGCCGATGCCGGCATCGTGCGCAACCGGGCCAAGGTCCGCGCGGCGGTGAACAATGCGCGTGCGGTGCTCGATCTCGACACCGACCTCGCCACCCTGTTGTGGTCGTTCGCGCCGGCCTCGCATCGGCGTCCGGGTGAACCCGCAGACGTCCCCGCGACCACTCCCGAGTCGGTAGCGATGGCCAAGGAGTTGCGGCGTCGTGGCTTCGCATTCGTGGGTCCGACCACGGCTTACGCGCTGATGCAGGCCACTGGGATCGTGAACGACCACCTGGTCGATTGCTGGGTCGATACTGGCGTCGCCGCGAGCGCGGGGGCCGGACCTTAACCGCTCGGCGCGGCGACATTATGGACTCGATACCCGCGCTTTGTTGGGATAGGGAAGAATGGTTGGTCGAGGCTCGTCCTGGGACGGGCCGATGAGGAATCGAAAGGCGTCGAATTACCGACGCAGATCCGGAGGGAGTTGAGGATGGCGGCCATGAAGCCCCGCACTGGGGATGGTCCCCTCGAGGCAACCAAGGAAGGTCGGGGGATCGTCATGCGGGTTCCACTCGAGGGTGGAGGACGTCTGGTCGTCGAACTGACCCCCGAGGAAGCCGCGGCTCTGGGCGATGAACTCAAGGGTGTCACCAGCTAGCGGAGATCCCGCCGGCGAGCCCCGTAGACCGCGCCGCGGGATACGGGGCTCTTTTTTGTCCACGGCGGCGTTGTGACCGTTGCCTTGTCGTCGGCGGTCGATCTGCTGCGTTGCCCGGTGTGCTCCGAGTCGCTGACTGCGCAGGAGCAGCGCCTGCTGTGCGCGCGTGGACACAGTTTCGACATCGCGAAGCAGGGCTACGTCGCGTTGCTCACCGGGCGCTCCACCCCGATGGTCGGCGACACGGTCGCAATGGTCGACGCGCGGCAGCGATTTCTCGCCGCCGGGCACTACGAGCCGATCGCGGCGGCACTTGCCGAGCTGGTCGTGGAGTACGCCGGTACACCGGTCCGGGTGCTCGATATCGGGGCGGGTACCGGCTATTACCTCAACCGGGTGCTCGATGCGGCGCCCGACGGCATCGGCGTCGGGCTCGACGTGTCCAAGCCCGCCGCCCGTCGGCTCGCCCGGGCACACCCGCGGGCGGCCGCCGTGGTCGCCGACGCGTGGCAGGGACTGCCGGTCCGCGACGGCGCCGTCTCCGTCGTGCTTTCGGTTTTCGCGCCGCGCAATGCCGCCGAGATCGCCCGGGTGCTCGCGCCCGGCGCAATGTTCGTCGTCGTGACCCCGACGGCCCGCCATCTCGGCGAGCTGATCGAACCGCTCGAGATGGTCCGAGTGGACGAGCACAAGGAGCGCCGGCTCGACGAGTCACTTGCCGGGCGCTTCGAGCAGATCGGCCGGCGAGCAGTCGAGTTCCCGATGACACTGCGCCGCAACGAGGTCGCCACGCTGGTCGGAATGGGGCCCTCGGCCCATCACGGTGATCCGAGCCGTCGGTCCGGGCTGATCGAGTCGCTCGGCGAAACCTCGCAGGTCACCGCTTCGGTGCTCGTCACTCGCTACCGTGCGGTGGATCAGCCGTGCTTGGCGACCACGTCGGAATAGATCGCCACGGTCTGCCGGGCAATCTCGGCCCAGGAGAAGTCCTCGATCGCGCGGGCACGCCCGGCGCGACCCATCGTGGCGGCCCGCTCGCGGTCCCCGGCGACCTCGTTCACGGCTCGCGCGAGCGCGTGCTCGTAGGCATCGGTGTCGGCCGGGTCGTAATGCACCAGCGCGCCGGTGACGCCGTCCTCGACGACCTCGGGGATGCCGCCGACATCGGAGGCGACCACCGCGGTCTCCGCGGCCATCGCCTCGAGATTCACGATGCCGAGCGGCTCGTACACCGACGGGCAGATGAAAACATCTGCAGCGGAAACTATTTCGCGGATCTGCTCGGTCGGAAGCATTTCCCGCACCCAGTAGACGTTGTCGCGCAGTTGCGCCAACTCGGCGACTCCGGCGCGCACCTCGGCCTCGATCTCGGGCGTGTCCGGTGCACCCGCGCAGAACACCAGGGCGATGTCGGGGTCGAATTCCCTTGCCGCAGCGAGGAGATGCTGCACGCCTTTCTGTCGCGTGATCCGGCCGACGAAGGCCGCGATGGGGGCATCCCGGCGCACGCCGAGTTCGTCGAGCACCTGCCGCTGCCCGTCGGCGGGCGGACCGCCGTGCCACGCCTGCGTGTCGATGCCGTTGTGCACGACGTGCACGCGGGCGGGATCGAGCGCCGGGTATGCGTCGAGCACGTCGAGCCGCATTCCTTCGCTCACCGCGATCACCGCAGCGGCGTTCTCCACGGCGGTGCGTTCCGACCAGGACGACACCCGGTAGCCGCCGCCGAGTTGTTCGGCCTTCCAGGGCCGGCGCGGTTCGAGTGAATGGGCGGTGAGGACGTGCGGCACGTCGTACAACGCCGCCGACAGATGCCCGGCCAGTCCTGCGTACCAGGTGTGCGAGTGCACGACGTCGACACCTGCGGCCGCGTTGGCCATGCGCAGCTCGGCCGAGAGGATCTGCAACGCCGAGTTGGCATTGGCCAGTTCCGGATCGGGGGTGTGCACGACCGCGCCTTCGCGTTGTTGACCCATACAGTGCACGTCGACGTCGCAAAGGCTGCGCAGCTGCGCGACGAGCTCCGTCACGTGCACTCCGGCGCCGCCATAGACCTCGGGCGGATACTCGCGCGTCATCATCGCCACTCGCACGAATCAAACGTAGTCCGCTTGGCGGCTCCGGGCGACAGTTCCGCTTTGCGGAGGTGAGCCATTCGATTGCAAAACGCTGTCCATATCGCTAGCGAGGTCCACGCCGTGCCGATAGGTTTGCACGTGTGAGGAGCCAGCCGCATGTGCTCGGGATAGTGCTCGCCGGGGGTGCCGGGAAGCGTCTGTTCCCCCTGACGGCGGACCGGGCTAAGCCGGCCGTCCCGTTCGGCGGTGCATACCGGTTGATCGACTTCGTGCTCAGCAATCTGGTCAACGCCGGATATCTGCGAATCTGCGTGCTCACTCAGTACAAGTCGCACTCTCTGGACCGGCATATCTCGCAGACCTGGCGGCTGTCCGGCTTCGGCGGCGAGTACATCACCCCGGTGCCTGCGCAGCAGCGGCTCGGCCCGCGCTGGTACACCGGTAGCGCCGACGCGATCCTGCAGTCGCTGAACCTGATCTACGACGAGGACCCCGAGTACATCGTGGTGTTCGGCGCGGATCACGTGTACCGGATGGACCCGGAGCAGATGGTGCAGCAGCACATCGACTCCGGTGCCGGCGTGACCGTCGCCGGAATCCGGGTGCCGCGCCGGGAGGCCAGCGCGTTCGGCTGCATCGACAGCGACGAGTCCGGGCGGATCACGCAGTTCCTGGAGAAGCCCGCGCATCCGCCCGGCACGCCGGACGACCCGAACATGACCTTCGCGTCGATGGGCAACTACGTCTTCACCACGAAGGTGCTCGTCGACTCGATCCGCGCGGACTCGGAGAACACCGACTCCGACCACGACATGGGCGGCGACATCATTCCGCAGCTGGTGGAGAAGGGCGAGGCGGCGGTCTACGACTTCAAGGACAACGTCGTGCCGGGCGCCACCGATCGTGACCGCGGGTACTGGCGCGACGTCGGCACCATCGACGCCTTCTACGACGCGCACATGGACCTGGTGTCGGTACATCCGGTGTTCAATCTCTACAACCGGCGCTGGCCGATCCGTGGCGAGGCGGAGAACTTTCCGCCCGCGAAGTTCGTACAGGGCGGTCTCGCGCAGGAGTCCGTGGTCGGTGCCGGGTGCATCCTGTCCGCCGCAACCGTGCGGAACTCGGTGCTGTCGAGCAACGTCTACATCGAGGAAGGCGCGACCGTCGAGGGCAGCGTGATCATGCCGGGCGTGCGGATCGGGCGGGGCGCGGTGGTGCGCAAGTCGATCCTCGACAAGAACGTCGTCGTCAACGACGGCGAAATCATCGGCGTCGACCTCGAGCGGGACCGGCAGCGCTTCGCGGTCAGCACCGGCGGTGTCGTCGCCATCGGCAAGGGCGTATGGATCTAGTCGCGGCCCGGCTCAGAGATCCCGTCGTCGAAAGGCGAACAGCCCGAACGTGATCAGGGCGGCGTCGATGACGAGCAGCCAGAGCATCGCGGCGGCGTCGAACGTGCCGCCGGGGATGACGGGGGTGTGCGCGAACGGGACCAGGTCGAGCACCCAATGCGGGATCCCGGAGATCGACCCGAGCAGATACAACGCGATGAACGCCGACAGGACCCCCCACGCGGCCGGTGCGAAGCGGGGGAGCGCGCCGAATAAGGCGAGCGCGGTCCCGGCGAGCAGCCAGATGGACGGAAGTTGCAGCATCGCCGCGCCGAACGCGTCGGTCAGCTTGCCGGCGATGTCGCCGGCCGCGATGCCGTAGGTCAGCCCGCACGCGCAGGCGGCGACCGTCATCAACAGCACCGGGCCGAGCAGAGCGAACACCAGATGGCTTGCTGCCCAGCGTATTCTGCCAACCGCAGCGGACAGGATGGGCTCCGCGTGACCGGCGTCCGCCTCGGCGTGCAGGCGTAGCGCGGCCGAAATCGCATAGGCGCCTGCGCCGATCCCGAGCATGGTGAAGGCGAGTCGGATGAAGGCATCCTCCAGCGAGGCGGTCCCGCCCATTCGGGTGACGATGTCGCGAATGGCATCGCCGCCGCCGAGTTCGTCGGCGATGCCGTGCACCACCGAGCCGATCACCACCGCGTAGCCGGCGAGGCCGATCGTCCAGGCCAGCAGGCTGCCGCGCTGCAGCCGCCAGGCCAAGCCGAAACTGCCGCGCAGCCACCGTGGCGCCGAGGCAGAGCCGGGCCGCTCGGTGATCAGCCCGGCACCGAGATCGCGGCGGCGCAGCAAGCCGTAGGCCAGCGCGGTGAGGGCGACCGTGCCGACGATGTGCAGCAGCAGGACCGGCCATCGGTCACCGGCATACGGTCGGACCTGCAACGACCATCCTTGGGGCGCAAGCCAGGTCAGCGCAGCGCTGCCGCCTGCATCGCCGATGGCGCGCAGCGCGTACGCGGCGCCGAGCACGGCGAACGCGATCCCGCGGCTGGTGCGGGCGTTCGCGCTGAGCTGTGCGGCGACCGCGGCCACCGCCGTGTAGACCAGCCCGCTGCCGGCCAGCGCGAGGCCGAAAGCGAGCGAACCCGACTTCGGCACATCGGTGGTGAACAAACCGAGAGCGCCGATCAGGCCGGTCGCCATCGACGCGCCGAAGCCGAGCAACAACGCGGCGGTCAGGCTTGCATACCGGCCGACCGCGGTGGAGTCGATCAACTCGGCCCGGCCGGTCTCCTCCTCGGCGCGGGTATGCCGGATGACCGTGAGGATGACCGCGACACCGATCAGGGTGTGGAACATCCCGGCTTTCCAGATCCCGGTCGCACCGAGACTGGTGTTGTACAGCGGCCCGTACAACGCCAGCTGAGCCGGGCTCGACAGGATCGAGGCGGCGAATCCGGCGCGGTCGGACTCGTCCGGATATAGGCTCGCGATGCTGTCGACGTAGACCGACGCGAGCGGAAGCGAGAGCAGTAAGACCCACAGCGGCAAGACAATTCGGTCGCGGCGTAGGAACAACCGGAGCATGCCGAGCGTCCCGGTGAAATCACCCGCAGTGACGGGTGCCTGCGCCGGTCGCGCCAGGGTGATGGTCATACCGCCACCCCCGCGGGATCGACGCGGTAGTGCCGCAGGAAGAGTTCTTCCAGGGTCGGCGGGTTGCTGACCAGGCTGCGTACCCCGGCGTCGCCGAGTATCCGGATCAGCTCGCCGAGATGATCGGCATCCACCTGACAATGCAGAGTGTGATCCTCGATGCGCACATCGGAGACGCCCGGAAGTCGGCCCAGATCACCTGGGTCACCGGTCAATTCGGCGGTGATCGCGGTGCGGCTCAGATGGCGCATGGAGGCCAGCGAGCCGCTCTCGATGGTGCGTCCGGCACGGATGATCGTCACGCGCTCGCACAGCGTCTCGACCTCGGAGAGGATGTGGCTCGACAGCAGCACGGTCGCACCACGCTCGCGGGCCTCGGCGACGCATTCGCGAAAGACCTGCTCCATCAACGGATCGAGTCCCGAGGTCGGCTCGTCGAGCAGCAGCAGTCGCGCCGGCGCGGACAGCGCCGACACCAGGGCAACCTTCTGCCGGTTGCCTTTCGAATAGGCGCGGTTGCGTTTGCGGGGATCGAGGTCGAACCGCTCGATGAGTTCGTCTCGGCGCTTCGTGTCGATCCCGCCGCGCATCCGGCCGAGCAGGTCGATGGTCTCGCCGCCGGTCAGCGATGGCCACAGCGTGACATCGCCCGGCACATAGGCGATGGCACGGTGCAGCGCGACGGCGTCGTGCCACGGGTCGCCGCCGAGCACCCGGACATCACCTCCGCTCGCTCGCAAGGTGCCGAGCAGGACCCGGATCGTGGTCGATTTGCCCGCGCCGTTCGGGCCGAGGAAGCCGTGTACTTCACCGGCCTCGACGTGCAGGTCGAGTTTGTCGAGTGCGAGCGCGGTGCCGAACTTCTTGCTCAGACCGGTCGCTTCGATGACCGTGGCCATAACGCCTCCCGTCAGGAGTTCGCCGCCCGCGCGGCCAGATAGCCGCCGAGCATCGTGGAATCGGTGAGCAGGCCCTGGGTGTACAGCTCGAGGGCGGGCAGCGCGACCGCGTCGGAGACCCGCCGGACCGCGTCGCGGAAGTCGATCGCCTCGTCGGGTTGGGTGCGCAGTTGCAGATCGAGAATCATGGCGCCGACGTTGGCCAGGGTGAGGTAGTGCGCTCGCGCATGGGGATCGAGGCTCGGCCGCAGCACGCCCGCCTCGACGCCTTCGGCCAGATACTGCTCGGCGTCGTCGACCATATGCGTGAACAGTGACTGTGCGAGCGGTCCACCGGCGGTGAAGCTGCGCACCATGTAGGCGACGACGGGAGCGTATTCCTCCACGTCGATGAGCGTGGTGAGCATCCGGCCCACCCCCGGCTCGCGCAGATTCGCGAGCTTCTGGTCGCGGATGATCTCGAGCACCCGCTCGTCGCAGGCGACGCGCAGGCCGTCCTTGGAGCCGAAATGGTGGATGACCAACCCGGGCGAGACGCCGGCGGCCGTCGAGATCGCGCGCACCCCGGTGGCGAACCCGTTGGTGCCGAAGGCCTCGATGGCCGCGTCCCTGATCCGTGCCTTGGTGGACAGATCGGCGTCGTTTGAACGCATGTTCAATATGCTAAACGTGTGTTCAGCTCCTGCGCAAGGCCCAAAGCATCGACTGAACGGAACCGTTCAGTCGATCAGATCGACTGAACGGTTCCGTTCAGTCGGGGAAATTGGGGGTGTGCGGTCAGCCGCGCGAGGCGCAGAGCAGCCCGTCGCCGAGCGGGACGAGCACCTTGGTGAGCTGATCGTCTTCGGCGATCGCGCGCGCGGCGGCGCGCACGGCCAGGGTGGCGGCATCGCGCGCCGAGGAGTCGGGGACCTTGCCACCGAGCAGGGCATTGTGGAAAACGATCAGCCCGCCGGGGCGCAGCAGGCGCACGCCCTGCTCGACGTAGAGCGGGTGGTCGGTGGGCGTCGCGTCGACGAAGACCAGGTCGTAGGACCCGTCGGCAAGCCGTGGGAGCACGTCGAGCGCGCGGCCGTTGATCAGTCGGGTTCTGGTGCCGGGGATACCGCCGGCCTTGAACGCCTCCTTGGCGGCGCGCTGATGCTCGGGTTCGGCATCGATCGTGGTGAGGGTGCCGTCCTCGCGCATGCCGTCGAGCAGCCACAGCCCGCTCACGCCTGCCCCGGTGCCGACCTCGACCACGGTCTTGGCGTCGAGCAGCTGAGCGAACATGCTCAGTACCGCGCCCACCGCAGGCGACACCGGTTGGGCACCGAGGTCCACAGCGCGTTCCCGCGCCGCGACCAGCACCTCGTCCTCGATGACGGACTCTTCGACGTAGCTCAGCGTCTTCTCCGCGTTCGTGGCCACACTGCCGAGGCTATCGCCCATGTCGGCGCAGCTCGCAGAGGCGCGACGAGAATCGCGGCAGGTCGCGGCGAATTTTCTCAGCGATACCTCAGGTTGCACATACGGCCGCCCTCAGGGAGAGCGACGAGAGTGATCCTCACGCAAGAGCGTTTCGATCGCGATCACGTCGCGCAGTCGGCGCGCGGACCGGGAACAAACCGGACTTCCGGGGGGTTTTGCAGGGTACGCGTTCGCCGTGACGTGCGGTCCCTACGAGGAGGTATTCACCATCCGAATGATCGATGTTGTGCGCGATACCGTTGACCGGCCCGAAGGCACCTTGCGTGCGGTCGCGGCCGATGATGCGCTGCGCGCCGCGGCACGCGACGATGTCGATCCAAGCGATGGTGATGCGCGTTTCGAGCAGGCGGACGACGACGCCGACGCGCCATTGAGCGGGACCGCCGCCTTCGACGCCACCGAGGGCAAGGCCGCGATGCCGTCCTGGGAGGAACTGGTCCGCGAACACGGCGACCGGGTGTACCGGCTGGCGTACCGGCTGTCGGGCAACGCCCAGGACGCCGAGGACATCACCCAGGAGACCTTCATTCGGGTGTTTCGCTCGCTGTCGAACTATCAGCCCGGCACTTTCGAGGGCTGGCTGCACCGCATCACCACCAACCTCTTCCTGGACATGGTGCGCAGGCGCAACCGCATCCGGATGGAGGCGCTGCCAGAGGACTACGACCGGGTGCCGTCCGACGGGCCCAGCCCGGAGCAGGCGTACCACGACGCCCGCTTGGCGCCCGACCTGCAGTCCGCACTCGATTCGCTTGCGCCGGAATTTCGCGCCGCGGTCGTGTTGTGTGACATCGAGGGACTGTCCTACGAGGAGATCGGTGCCACACTGGGAGTGAAGCTGGGTACTGTGCGGAGTCGGATCCACCGCGGCAGGCAGGCCATCCGTGCGCATCTGGCAACGCATCGAACGGGTGTGACCCAGCGATGAGAACGAAGGAGGAATCGATGACCCACGGCGAGTTTCGCGGCTGGTCGCCCTCCCCTTTCGATCCGCACGACGGACGGCGCTTCGGCTCGACCGACCATCTCGCCAGTGAAGCGATTGCCGCCTACGTCGACGGCGAACTGCGCATGAACGCCTACATGCGCGCCGCGAACCATCTTGCGATGTGCCCCGAGTGTGCCGCCGAGGTCGAAGCCCAGCGGCAGGCCAGTCGAGAGCTGCGGCACTGCGCGGGCGACGACATCACCATGCCCAACTCGCTGTTCGGCTTGCTGAGCCGGATTCCGCTCGGCGAATTTCCCGCGTGCGCACCCGATCCGCGTGTCGACGGCGGGAGCAAGCGTTGGACCCTGCGCCGGCGCAAGTAGAGTCGGCCGAGTGACCTCGGAACCGGGCGGGTCGTCCACCTCGGGCGACCGGAATGCGAATTCTCCGACGACGGATGATGCTTCGCGCGCGAGTGCGCTGCGGCCCTCCGACGCGCCCGTGCTCGGTCCGCGCCCGGTGTATCGGCCGCAGGTCGACCCGCGCACCGAACAGGTTTTCGGCCGCCCCGACGGACATGCCGGTCCGTTCGCGTCCGGCGGTCCCCGTGTCCAGAACGACCCGGCGCTCACCGTCGGTCGTCCGGATCCGGTGCTCGCCGAGGCGTTCGGCCGGCCCGCGGGCGAGACCGACACGATTCAGCGCGATCCCGACGCCGGACTCGACACCGAGACCGACGCCGCTCCGGACGATCCCTGGCGTGATCCGTCGGCCGGTGCGCGCCTCGGGCCGCCCGCGCTGACCGAGCCCAGCACCTCCGCGACCGTGCCGGCAAAGAAGCTCGATGTTCGCGAAGTGCTGTTCGGTTCCCGCGTCGCACCGCGAGCGCTCGTCACCCTGGCCGCGGTTGCACTGCTGATCGGGGTCGTCGGCGGGCTCGTCGGCCGGCTGACCGCCGAAACCGGGGAGAATCTCACCTCACGCAACGTGTCGCTGTCGCAGGTCGAAGCCGGTGACAATCCACGCAGTACGGTCGCCGCGGTCGCCGAGGCCGTGCTGCCTGCGGTGGTGTCGATCCAGTCCACGCTCGGCGACAACGCCTCCACCGGTTCCGGTGTCGTGATCGACGGCCAGGGCTTCATCGTCACCAACAACCACGTTATTTCGATGGCCGCGAGCGATCCCGCGAATTCGACGCTGCAGGTGGTTTTCTCCGACGGCACGAAGGTGCCCGGCCGGATCGTCGGTCGCGACATCAAGACCGACCTCGCGGTGGTGAAGGTCGACGTGGACAACCTCACCGTCGCGCAACTCGGCAAGTCCGAGGACATCCAGGTCGGCCAGGACGTCGTTGCGGTCGGCTCCCCGCTCGGGCTGAGCAAGACCGTCACCTCCGGCATCGTCAGTGCGCTCAACCGCCCGGTGCGACTGTCCGGCGAAGGCACCGACACCGACGCGGTGATCGACGCGGTGCAAACCGATGCCGCGATCAACCCGGGCAACTCCGGTGGCCCGCTGGTCGACTACGACGGGCATGTCATCGGCATCAACAGCGCGATCCGCAGCGAGAGCGGCGGCTCGGTCGGCCTCGGCTTCGCGATCCCCGCCGACGTGGTCACCAAGGTGGCACAGGCGCTGATCCGGGACGGCGAGATGCATCACCCCGAGATGGGCATCAGTTCGCGGTCGGTCGTGAATGACGCGACCAGCGGCGCGGAGGTGGCCAATGTGCGAGCGGGCAGCCCGGCTCAGCAGGCCGGCATCGTGGAGGGCGACGTCATCGTCAAGGTCGGCGACCGCGAGGTCACCAATTCCGACGAACTCGTCGTCGCGACGCAGATGCAGGACATCGGTGCGACCGTGCCGGTCACGTTGATCCGCGACGGTCGCCCGGTCGAGGTCCAAGTGACGCTCACATCGGACTAGCTGTGATGTCAACAGCCCTTGGCGACGGGTTGGCGGCGCAGCACAGGTATCCTGGCTGAGTGTTCGGCAACATAGGCTGGGGCGAGATGGTGGTGCTGCTCGTCGCTGCCCTTGTGATCCTCGGCCCGGAGCGGCTGCCCGGTGCGGTGCAGTGGACTTCGCGCACGCTGCGGCAGGTGCGCGACTACGCCAGCGGTGCAACCGACCAGCTCAAACAGGAGCTCGGTCCCGAGTTCGACCAACTGCGCGAGCCGCTGTCCGAAATCAACAAGATGCGCGGTATGACGCCGCGTTCGGCGATAACCAAACACCTGCTCGACGGTGACGACTCGATCTTCACCGGGAAGTTCGACAACAAGAAATTCGATGCCGCAGCCGAGTCCGCGGGCGCACCGCAGCAGCCGGCCCGACGGCAGCAGCCACTTTCCGCAAACGAGGCCCCGCCGATCGATCCCGACGCCACCTGAGCGGTATCGCCGGCCCGAGTTCGGGTACGAAGGAACCATGAGTGATTCGAGCCGAAGTGGCCGACGCGGTGAACCGGTCTACTTCTCGGACCCGAGCGGGCTGGAAAACGTCCTGGACGACCTCGAACAACGCGTCGAGGACGAACGTGCGGACGAGGATGTGCCCGGCCACGCCGGTGAGCGTGACCACCAACTACCGGTCGACAGTGGTGACGAAGCCCCGAGCTGAGCGAGGCTCAGCGTAGGTAGCGGCGGACCGCAACCGATTCGCGCGCTCGGCCAGACGCGCGATGTGCGCGCACCACAGCCGCGATTCCCTCCGCGTCGAGCCGGTGTAGCCGATGGATGTCCGATCGTGGTCTGGCGGAGACGAAACCGGGCGTGAGGCCGAGGGTGAGCAGCGTGGCCGGTTGTGCGGCAGCGCGCCACACCCGGGCGAACGAGTCGCCGAACCCGCCGGCCACCGCGTTGTCCTCGATCGTCACCACGAGGCGATAGCGCGCGGCGGCGAATACCAGCGCCGGGTCGACGGGAAGGATCCAGCGCGGGTCCACGACGTTCGCGCGGATCCCGTCCGCCGCGAGCAGTTCCGCCGCCGCCACGGTCCCCTCGGCGAGTGCTCCCACCGGAACGAGCAGTACGTCCGGCTCGCCGTTGCCAGGAGTGAGCACATCGGCGGAGCCGAGACGGCCGTAGGCCGGGAGGTCGCGCGGCGCTCGGCCGGTGGGGTATCGCACCGCGGTCGGTCCGCTGTCATCGCCGACCGCCTCCGCGAGCAACGCACGCAACTGCCGCGCGTCGCGCGGCGCGGCCACCCGCATCCCGGGCACCTGGCCGAGCATCGAGACATCCCACATGCCGTGGTGCGACGGCCCGTCGACCCCGGTCACGCCGGAGCGGTCCAGGGCGAAGGTCACCGGCAGTCGGTGCAATGCCACGTCCAGCAGGACCTGGTCGAACGCTCGGTTGAGGAACGTCGAATAGAGCGCGACGACCGGATGCATACCGGCGATCGCGAGGCCCGCCGCCGAGGTGACCGCGTGTTGTTCGGCGATACCGACGTCGAAGACCCGGTCGGGAAACTCTTGGGCGAATTCGAACAGCCCGGTCGGACGCAGCATCGCCCCGGTGATCGCCACCAGTCGCGGATCGCGGCGGCCCAGTGCGACGAGTTCGCTGCCGAATACCTCCGTCCAGGATGGCGCCGCACCGGGTTTGGTCGCGCCCGGCACCGGTGCGGGGCGAACGGCGTGCAGCCGGTCGGCCTCGTCGGCCAGCGCAGGCGCATGCCCGGCGCCCTTCGCGGTGACACAGTGCACCACGACCGGGACGTCGAGTGCGCGCGCCGCGTGCAGTGCTCGTTCCAGCGCGGCAATGTCATGCCCGTCGACCGGGCCCAGGTACTGGAAGCCCAACAACTCGAACAGATTTCCGGCGCCGGAACCCGAACGCAGCGCGGCGAGATGGCTCGCGATCACCCCCGCGGTCGGCTCGTAGGAGCGGCCGTTGTCGTTGAGCGCCACCACGACCGGACGACGACTGTGCCCGATGTTGTTCAGCGCCTCCCAGCACATCCCGCCGGTCAGTGCGCCGTCACCGACCACGGCGACGGCCCGTCGATCGGTGCCGGCGAGCGCGAACCCCTTGGCCAGCCCGTCCGCGTAGGAGAGCGCGGTGGACGCGTGCGAGTTCTCCATCACGTCGTGGGGACTCTCCGCGCGCGACGGATAGCCGGAAAGTCCACCCGCGGTGCGCAACCCACCGAAATCGTGCTGGCGGCCGGTGAGCATTTTGTGCACATAGGACTGGTGCCCGGTGTCCCAGACGATCGCGTCGTGCGGTGAACGGAAACATCGGTGCAGCGCGATGGTCAGCTCGACCACGCCCAGGTTCGGTCCGAGATGGCCACCGTTGCGGGTGACCTCATCGACCAGCCGGTCGCGGATCTGGGCGGCGAGCGCGGGCAGCGCCGCGGCCGGAAGATCGCGCAGGTCGTCCGGGCTGCGCAGAGCGTCGAGCACCGCCGCGTTCGAGGCCGGCCGCAGCTCGGGCGCCGCCGTCATGATTCCAACACCATCATGATCATCATGATCCGACCGCGGCCCGGATCGTCTCCTTCAACGAACCGAGCGTGGCGACCACCGCGGTCGGCTCGTATCCGCAGTGCGCCATGCAGTTCGCGCAGCGTTCGTCCTTGCCGCGGCCGAACGCGTCCCAATCGGTGCCGTCCAGCAGTTCCTGGTAGGTGTCGACGTATCCGTCGTCGAGCAGATAACACGGCCGCTGCCAGCCCTTGATCGAGTACGAGGGGATCGCCCACGCCGTGCAGTCGAGATCGACCTTGCCCTCGAGGAAATCCAGGAAGATCGGGGAGTGGTTGAGCCGCCACTTCTTTCGCCGACCCCCGGAGAACGCCTTCGCGAACAGCGCCTTGGTCTGTTCGGGCCCGAGCCAGTGCTCCTGATCGGGCGCCCGCTCATAGGCATACCCGGGCGAGATCTGCATATTGTCCACGCCCAGTTCGTCATTGAGATAGTCGAGCACGTCGATGACGTCCTGCGGACTGTCGGTGTCGAAGAACGTGGTGTTGGTCATCACCCGGAACCCTGCCGCCTTGGCTTCCTTGATTGCGGCCACGGCCTGGTCGAACACGCCGTCCTTGCAGACCGACGCGTCGTGACGTTCGCGTAGTCCGTCGATATGCACGATCCAGGCGAAATTGCGGTGTGGGGAGAACCGGTGCAGGTGCTTGGGCAGCAGTACCGCGTTCGTGCACAGGAACACGATCTTGTGCTTGGCGAGCAGTTGCTCGACGATCTCGTCGATCTGCTTGTGCATCAACGGTTCTCCACCGGCGATGGAGACCATCGGTGCGCCGGTCTCCAGCACGGCGCCGACGGCCTGGTCGACCGGCATGCGCTGCTTGAGGACCGACGCGGGATGGGCAATCTTGCCGCAGCCGGCACAGGCGAGATTGCAGGCGAACAGCGGTTCGAGCTCGACGAGGATCGGGAACTTCTCCTTGCGCAACAGCTTCTGCTTGAACAGATAGCCGCCCAGCCGCAGGGACAGGTGCAGGGGCATTGCCATATCAGCTCACCTCTCTCGGGAGTGTGAATCGGATGTCCTCGTTGACGACGGTGACGTCGCGGACGGCTGTGGTGCCGAGCCCGGACAGGCACGCGACAAGTTCGTCCACCAGTTGCGGTGGCGCCGACGCGCCCGCGGTGATGCCGACCCGGCGCGCGCCGGCCAGCCACGACAGCTGGACCTGGCCGGCATCGTCGACCAGGTGGGCCGGAACGCCGCAGCGGGCGGCGACTTCGGCGAGCCGGTGCGAATTCGACGAATTCTGCGAACCGAGCACGAGTACCAGGTCGGCCTCCCGCGCGACCGCACGTACTGCCTGTTGCCGGTTGGTGGTGGCGTAACAGATATCGTCGCTGGTGGGAACGTCGACCATCGGGAACCGCGCGCGCAAGACCTCGGCGGTTCGTTCGGCCTCGTCCGCCGCCAAGGTGGTTTGCATGACGTAGGAGACCTTGTCCGGATCGGGCACCGAAACCTGTTCGGCAGCAGCAGGATCGGGTACCACGATCACGTTGTCCTGCGCCTCGCCGCGGGTTCCGACCACTTCCTCGTGGTCGTCGTGGCCGATCAGCAGCACGGTGTTGCCCTTCGCGGCGAAGCGCCGAACCTCGGAATGCACCTTCGCGACCAGGGGACACGTCGCATCGATCACGCGCAGCGAGCGAGCCGCGGCGGCCCGGCGCACCGACGGTGCCACGCCGTGCGCGGCGAGCACCGCAACCGAGCCCGCCGGAATCTGGTCGACCTCGTCGACGAAGATCGCGCCGCGGCCACGCAGGTCGTCGATGACGTGGCGGTTGTGCACGATCTGGCGGCGCACATAGACCGGCCCCGTGGACTGCGCCAAGGCACGCTCGACGATCTCGACGGCCCGTTCCACCCCCGCGCAGAACGAACGCGGACCCGCGAGCAGCAGTTCGCGCTCGCCGGTGGCTGCGGCCCAGGCGTCGATCGCCGGTGCGGCCGCCCGCAGCATCCGCAGCGCGGAGTATCCGCGCCACGCCGTTCCCGGCCGCAAGAGTGGCGACTCGGGAGTGTCGACGATGGTGCGCAGCGCGACGGTCTGACCGGCCGGTGCCTGTGCGGCGAGGAAGGCAGATTCGGTATCGACGGCGATGGCACCGGTTGCCGCGGCTGCCGAGCGTGCCTTGCCGTCCACCACCCGGTCCGTCGAGAGCAGTGGCCCGAGATGGGTGGGCAGACCGAGTCGGCGCAACTCCGCCGCGAGCAGCACCGCAGCGGGGCTGATCAGTGTGTCGGTCCGGGTGCGCAACTCGCTGGCGACAACGACATCGCCGGGACGCAGTGTGGTGCCGAGCGCACCCGCGACCCCCGCGACGAGCACCGGGCCGGCCGCAGGCAATCGCCGATCGGGGCCACGGCCGGTCCGGCGCACCGGCACCGCGACCCGGCCGCGCAGCGCCGCGTATTCGCTGCGTAGCGGGGTGCAGACCGTGGCCGCTGCGTAGGCCGTCATGGTCGGCACCCGAGGTAACGGCCGAGCGCCCAGATCGGGAACACCAGCCGGTACATGTGGTAATTGATATAGAAATCGCCCGGAAACCCCGTGCCGGTGAAACTGTCCTCGGCCCAGCCGCCATCGATACGTTGCGTCACAATCAGGTATTCGATGCCGGCACGTACCGCAGATGGGTCGGCACTTGCGGCAACCAGCGCGATCAGCGCCCACGCGGTCTGCGACGGTGTCGATTCGCCGCGCCCGGCCCACATGTCCGGGTCGCGGTAGGACCGCAGGTCCTCGCCCCAGCCGCCGTCCGGATTCTGGTGTTCGGTCAGCCAGCGCACCGCCGATCGGATGGCCGACGAGCCGGGGTCGACACCCGCCTCGATGAGTGCGGGCACCGCCGCGCCGGTGCCGTAGATGTAGTTGGCGCCCCAGCGGCCGAACCAGGAGCCGTCCGGCTCCTGATTGTCGAGCAGCCACTGCACCCCGCGCTGTACGCGCGCGGAATATCGGTCGCCCTCGCGGGCGAGCATTTCCACCACATGGGCGGTGACATCGGCCGACGGCGGATCGATTACCGCGCCGAAATCGCAGAACGGCAGCATGGTGGGCACCCTGCTGGTGTTGTCGGCATCGAACGCGCCCCAGCCGCCATCGCGCGACTGCATGCCCGCGGTCCACTCCACCGCGCGGTCGAGCGCGGCGGCGAGCCTGCCGGGCGCCGGGTGCGCAACCCGGCGCAAGCTCAGCACGATCTCGGCGGTGTCGTCGGTGTCGGGGTAGGTGTCGTTGGCGAACTCGAATGCCCAGCCGCCCGGCGGCAGGTCCGGTCGGCGCACCTGCCAGTCGCCGCCCGCGCTGGTGACCTGTTCGGCGAGCAGCCAGTCCGCGGCGCGCAGTACCGCGGGATCATCCGGCGCAACACCGGCATCGAGCAGCGCGGCGAGCGAGAGCGCGGTGTCCCATACCGGTGACTGGCAGGCCTCCAACCGTCGGGTCGGACCATCCGGGGAATCCTCGTAGAGCACGAACGTCTCCAGCCCGTCGAGGCCGGCCCGCATCGCCGGATGATCGAGCGGATATCCCATCAGGTGCAGCGCAAGAAGCGAATACACCCATGGTGGTTGGATTCCGCCCCAGCCGCCGTCGGACTCCTGCCGGGCCAGAATCCATTCCGTGGCACGGCGCATCGCGAGCCTGCGAGCAGGTCCGAACGCGTGCCTGCCGTAGCTGTGCAGGGCGGTGTCCAGCCGCGCGAACACGCCCATGGCGGATAACACCGGTGGCGTGTCGTTGGATCGGGTTCCGGCGCGCAGCTCATCGATGCCGAAACCCAGCGGGCGCTCGGGGCGCAGCGTGCCGACGATGGTCAACGGGACGATGGTCTGCCGCGCCCAGCAGCCCCAGTCGTAGATGTTCAGCGGTGCCCAGGACGGCAGGAACATGATCTCCGGCGGCATGTTCGGGCAGTCGTCCCAGGACCAGAGGCCGAACAGCGCCAACCAGATTCGGGTGAATACCCGACTCGCCTCGACACCGCCCTCGGCGCGAACGAATTCGGCCGCGGCGCGCATGTGCGGCGCGTCCGGCTCGTCGCCGGCCAGCCGCAACGCCACCCAGGCCTCGATGGTGGTGGACAGCTCGCCCGGGCCACCGTGGAAGGTGGCCCACGTTCCGTCCGCCCGCTGCTGCGACCGAATCCAGCGGGCCGCCGGAATGGTGATCGCCGGGGTCGAGATGCCGAGGAATTCGCGCATCAGCAGATCCTCGGCGTCCATCGTGACGTTCGTATCGAGCGCGCCCTTCCACCAACCGGTTTCGTGCTGCTGGGAGCGAAGCAGTGCCACGGCCGCCTGCAGGACCGCGGCTGCTGTTGCGGGAGTGGTGTCGGTGCGATCGGCGGTCTGCGTCATTCATGCCTCCCTGTCGAGGATGAAGCGGGCCAGATCGCGCAGCGCTGCGCAGGGTGCGTCTTGTAGTGGGACCGAGTCGAGCGCGCGTTCGGCCAGACCGATGCGGCGCCGTGCCTGCGCGAGCGCCCAGTCGCGCGCGCCCGCGTCCTCGACGAGACCGGCGATCGCGCGCAACTCCGTCTCCGGCGTGGTTTCGTCCGGCGCGCCGACCAGCCAGGCGGCGAGCCGACGTCCCGCGCCGTCGCCGCGCTCGACGGTCCAGGTGATCGGCAGCGACTTCTTGTGCGCGCGCAGGTCCGAGAACACCGGCTTGCCGGTAGTTTCCGGGCGGCCCCAGATGCCGAGGACGTCGTCGACGAGCTGGAACGCGAGGCCGACATGGCGGCCGTAGTCCGACATCGCGGCGGCCGTCGTGGGTGTGGCGCCCGCGAGCACTGCACCGACCTCGGCGCTCGCCGCAAGCAGCGCACCGGTCTTGCCGAGCGCCATGTCCACGCATTCGGGCAGGCGCACATCGTCGCGCTGCTCGAAGGCCATGTCCTGAGCCTGACCGCGGATGAGCTCGCGGGTGGCCGTGGTGATCACACGACCTGCCTGGATCGCGTAGGGCGAATCGCAATCCAGCAGCACTTCGTGCGCCAGCGACAGCATGACGTCGCCGGCCAGCACCGCGGTCGCGTCGTCCCACACGGCCCACACGGTCGTGCGGTGCCTACGCTCGGTGTCGCGGTCCATCAGGTCGTCGTGCACGAGCGAGAAGTTGTGCACCAGTTCGACCGCGACCGCACCGGGCAGTGCGTCGGCCGCCGGGGCGCCACAGGCCTGGGCGGCGAGCAGCGCCATGGTGGGGCGAACGGCCTTGCCGCCGTTGCCGTCGAGCGGATTACCATGCGGATCGCACCAGCCAAGGTGGTAGGCGACGACGAGCCGCATCGCCGGGTCCAGGCGGGCGACCGCGTCGCGCAGCGCCGCGGAAACGAGCTCGCGCCCGGAACCGAGGGTATCCACCGTTGCGGTCACGCGACCTCCTTCGCCGCCCTGGCCCGGGCACTGTCGAGGACAGCGGCCGCAGCAGCATCACCGCTGCGCACAGTGCCTTCCATCGTTGCGGGCCAACCGGTGTCGGTCCACGCGCCGGCGAGGTAGAGCCCGCAGAATGCGGTCGCCGGCGGCGGCCGGTACCGGGCATTTCCCGGCGCGGACCGGAATGTTGCGGTGCGCTGCCTGGTGACGAAGAAGTCGACCTCGCGTGCGGCCGCGAAGCCGGGCAACAGTTCTGCCAGCGCAGGCAGAAAACGCGCACGCAGGTCGGCGGTCGCCACGTCGATGACGTCGTCGGCGGCCGACAGCGAGATCGCCAGGTATTGCCCTTGGGCAAGACCCGACTGCGGCGTTCGATCGAACACCCACTGCACGGGGCTGTCCACGCCGGCGAGGAACGGGCTGTGCAGCACCGGACGGTCTACGACCACATGAACATTCACGATCGGGGTCGATCCGAGTTGTTCGGCCCAGCCCGTGGGTAGCGCGATGGCGCCGGGCGGTGCGATGTGCTCGGCGACGGGCGGCGGCACAGCGAGCACGACATCGTCGAAGCCGTCGGATCCGGCGGCGGTGGAGACGGTCCAGCCGGCGCCACTGGCGCCCAGTTCGGTCACCTTGGCGCGCAACCGGACCTGCGCACCCGCGCGGGTGAGCGCGGTGGCCGCGGAGGTACCGTGCAACTGCTGCAGCGGCACAATCGACCAGCCGATATCGCCGGCCGAGTTGGCGTTCAGCATGCCGATCTGGAATACCGTCGCGGCCAACGCCAACGAGGCATCGTCGGCGCGGGCGTTGAGTGTCGCGATACCGACGAGGTCCCACAGTGTGGCGATCGCGCGTTCGCTCTGCCCGTGTGCGCGCAACCAGGCCCCGAAGCTGCGCCGGTCCGTGCGCGCGTCGTCACGATCGACCGCGCGCAGGGCCAACGCTGCGCGGGCGAACCGGATCCGTTCGGTGTGGGACAGCCACGGATAGCGCAGCAGCGACCCGGACAGGTGCAGCGGAGCGGGTAACCCGTTGCGCCGCAGCCGTCCTGCCGCGCCCGGGCTGCGCACCGCGATGTCGAGCCGCGGTTGTAGCGCGATCGAGCCGGTCACCCCGAGCCGATCGAGCAGCGCCAGATACGAGGTGCAGCAGCGCAGAAAGACATGCTGCCCGTTGTCCACCCAGAGATCGCCGCGCTGGAACGAGAAGGTGAGCCCGCCGAGAAAACCGCGTGCCTCATAGAGGGTCACGGCCGCCCCGGCGTCCGCGCACCGCAGTGCCGCGGTGATCCCGGCCAGACCGCCACCGATCACGGCCACCCGATGCTCGCTCATCGCGCCGCCCGCGCGAGTGCAGCGGTGGCCACGCGGGCCTTCTCCACACCGGAGAGCGACATCCGTTCGCGGTACACACAGGTCGGGTCGGCGGTGATCCGGGTCAGCAGCTGCCGGTAGATCCCGGCCATCGCCAGAGTGCATGCGGCGCTGCGCTTATCGAGATGGGGCACCAGGCGCATGCCGAGCGCGTGCCAGTCCTCGGCACGGGCAGTGCAGTGTCGAAGCAGGGCGGCGAGCCGGGCATCGGGGTCCACGAGTTCGCCACTGTCGTCGACGGCGAGTTCGACGCCGAACGCGTCGAGTTCGTCGCGGGGAAGGTAGATCCGGCCGTTGAGTAGGTCTTCGCGCACGTCGCGCAGGATGTTGGTCTGTTGCAGCGCGATACCGAGCTGATCGGCGTAGGTGCTCGTCCGCGGGTCGAGGCCTTGACCGCAGCGCCCGGCGCCGACGTCGCCGCCGAAGATGGCCAGGCACAGCCGGCCGACCGAGCCGGCGACGCGTCGGCAGTACACGACGAGCGCGGCGAAATCGGCGTAGTCGGCGCCGTCGAGATCCATCTGTACGCCGTCGATCAGCTCCTCGAATGCGCCGATCGGCACCGGAAATCGTTGCGCGGCATCGGCAACCGCGACCAATACCGGGTCGGCGGCGCGGTCGATATCCTCGAGCGACTTACGGACCTTGGCGAGTTCGGCAACCTTGCGTGCCGGCGGCAGATCGCCGTCGCCGATGTCGTCGATACGCCGGGCGAGGGCGTACACCGCGCACAGCGCGGAGCGTTTGGGCGCAGGCAGCAGCCGGATGCCGTAGTAGAAGTTCTTCGCCTCGGTACGGGTGATCTGCGCGCAGGTCCGGTAGGCGTCGTCGAGTGTGGTCAAGTGCCGCCTCCTTCGTCGGACCTCGCGTGGCGTGTGGGAGCGACCAGCAGGCGCAGCGCAATGGCAGCGGTTCGTGGCTTGCTCGTCGTCGCGGTGCACCCGAGCACGTCCCCGCCGGTGCGGCGCAGCGCGTGTACGGCGGCCCTGCCCCCGGCGACGTAGCCGGCGACGGCGACCCGCGCCCAGCCGTGCAGGTGCCCGACGATCGGGGCTCCGGACTCCAATAGTGCTGCAGCACGATCGATTTCGAACCGCATCAGTTCGCGCAGGGCGGCACTCGCATGCGGGCGGTCGAGATCGGACTCGGTAACCCCGAATTGGGCCATGTCCTGGCCGGGTAGGTAAATGCGTCCGGCCGCACGGTCCTCGGCGACATCGGCCCAGTGCTCGACGAGCTGCAGAGCGCGGCATACCCGGTCGGATAGTTCGGCGACGGTGGAGGATTCGCACCCGAACACCGCGAGTACGAGGCGCCCGACCGGATCGGCGGAGAGCCGGCAGTAGCCGATCAGATCGGCGAAGGTGTCGTACCGCGTCACCCGCTGGTCGACGAGATTCGCCTCGATGAGTTGCTCGAACGGCTGCACGGTCAGGTCGTGGGCGCGGACGGTGGGGACGAGATCGCGCAGTACCGGATGCCGCGGTGGGGCGCCGCCCCAAATCCCGCGCAGGTCGCTGCGGAACTCGGTGAGCGCCGCGACCCGATCGCGCGCGGCCTGTCCACCGAGTGTCTCGTCGCCGAGATTGTCGATGGTTCGCGCGACCGCGTAGAGGGCGTGCAGGTCCCTTCGGATACCACCGGGCAACAACCGAAGAGCGACCGGAAAGTTCTCGGCGCTCTCCTCGGCGTGCATCGAATTCGATTCCGATGCGAAGTGCATCGCGCACATGATCATCATTGTTTCCTGGCACGTGACGCCAAATCTGCACTTCGATTGGTAGTTCTCGGCGTCTATTTTTATCCTCTGGTGATAAACGAGGCCGACACGCCGCGGCAAATCGTGCTATTCCTGACAAATGGAAGACCCAGGTGCGGAGCCTGCGGAGCACCCAGGGAGGGGTGCGTTACGGAGTGCTCCAGACCTCGAACGACTCGAACGGGCGCTCGCTACCCGGTTGCCGAGTTTGCTCGATCAGGTCGGCGATCTACTCCGGATGGACTGGCCCGACTATGCGCGCTTTCTCGACGACAACGGCGTGGACGTCGCCGAGGCGTCGGGACTGTTCGTGCACCGCCTCATCGAGATGGCTTCGCGTGGCCTCGACCATCAGGAGCCGGAACCACTCGCCACCGAGTCGACGGTGCAGCTGGTTTTCGAGCAGATCGGCCGCCTGCAATGGCGGCACGGTCGCGACCTCACCGTGCTGCTCACCGCGTATCAGGTCGGTGCACGAGCGGCCTGGCGAGAAGTGTCGACGATCGCGCTGGAAATGCGCCTCTCGTCGGAGGTGCTCGCGGCACTGGCGGAGGCGGTGTTCGTGTTCGTCGACCAGTTGTCCTCGGCGTCGGCGAACGGATATGTGCTCGAGCAGTCCGAGGCGGTGGCCGAGCGGGAACGCTTCCGACGCGAACTGTCGGACCTGTTGCTGTCCGGCCGTTCCGACAGCGTCGCGGTGAGCAACGCCGCGGAGCGGGCGCGTTGGGAGCTACCGGGCGAGGGGTGCGTCGTCCTCGTCGACCAGTCGGACGGGGCGGCGCGGACGGTGGTGGATCGGCTCGATGCGCTGTGCCTGCCGATCCGCACCCCCATCCTGTACGGCGCGATCGTGCCGGGTCCGTTGGGTCGGGACCGTCGCGCCCGCCTCGCCGAGGTGCTGCGCGGTGCGAAAGCCGTTGTCGGGCCCGTTGTCCCACTCGCGGTGCTACCGGCGAGCACGCGGCTGCCGCAGGTGGCGATGGACCTGCAGCGGCGTGGGCTGCTCGCCGGCGATCCCATTTTCGTCAACGAGAATCTCGACACGCTGATCGTGCACCGTGACCCGCGGCCGATCAATGCGCTGCGTCGTCAGGTGCTCGCCCCGCTGGCCGATCTGGCGCCGGCGACGCGGGAACGGCTCACCGAGACACTCGTCGCCTGGCTGCGCCACATGGGTGATCGGTCTGCGGTGGCCGACGAACTTTTCGTGCATCCGCAGACCGTTCGATATCGACTGACGCAGTTACGCACTCATTTCGGTGGTGCGCTCGATTCACCGCGGGCGCGTGCCCAGATGCTGCTCGCGCTCGAATGGGGAACCTCCGAGGAGGACTGACTCGTTTCCTGCGGGGCGAGGGCTGCGTCGGTGGCGAGTTCGTCGAGTACGTGGGCGATCTCGTCCAAAAGTGGGCGGGCGCGCAGCACGGCGGGATCGCCGGCCAGGCCGAGGCCGAGTTGGCCATGCCAGCTCAGCGCGCCCAGCGCGAGCGGCACCCCCGGGGCCAGTGGCAGGATCGGCACCACGTACTCGAGCGGGACGTCGCAGAAGCTCAGGTCGGTGTCCGGACCGGGCATGTTGGACACGATCGATTGAAAGATCGCCGGGCCGTAGACAGTTCGCGCGAACCAGCGCTGAGCCGGCACCGGACAGACGCCGAGCACCGTGCTCATCACGAAGCGCGAGGCGAGTGCGCGGGTGGGGGTGCGCAAGCGGTCACTGCGGGTGCGGATTTCGGCGATGCGCGCCGCCGTACTCATCTCGCCGAGCGGAATGTCGATTAGCACCGCCGCGGTGACGTTGCCCTCGGCCGCGGAACCCGGTTCGCGCAACATGATCGGCACCGAGACGCGCAGCCGGCCACCTGCCGCGGCGGCGAACTCCGGGTGGATGCGCACGATCGCGGTGCCGACCAGGCCGAGCACCAGGTCGGTCACCCGCGCATGGTGTGCGTGGGCGACTGCTCGCACCGTCGGCATGGCCAGCCTCGTGGTCGCGAACTCGCGACCCCCCGATGCCTGGGTGAGGCGCTTCGCCGGGCTGCCGTCGGTCGCCAACTGCGCAAGGCCCGCACCGATCGCCGCGGCCTTGCGGACCCGGCTCGGCGGCGGCGGGTCGGCGTCGGGCAGGGCGATGCGCGGACGCAGCAACTGCAGTGCCTGCACGACCGTGCCGATCCCGTCGGCCACGCTGTGATGCACCAGGAACGCCAGCCCCGTGCGACCCGGCGTGATCTCGCGAACCAGGACCATCCGCCACGGCGGGCGGTCCAGGGGCAACCGCTGCGCAGCGAGGTCCGCGACCGCGCGGCCGAGTGCGGCGGCCGCAGCGTCGACCCCGTCGACCCCGTCGACCGGGCCGCCTGGCGCAACGGGCGCGAGACGTTCGCATACGTGCCATTTCCAGTCGATCGGGTCGGCGTCCACCCAGCGTGCACGTCGCCAGCGGGTGGCCGCCAGGATGCGCTGCCGGAAGCGCGGCAGGTTGCCGAGTTCGTCGCGAATCAGCGCGCGCACCTCGTCGAGGCTCGGCACGCCGGGGCCGGAGGTGTCGAGTACGACCATGCCTCCGACGTGCTGCGGCGCATTGTCGGTTTCGACGTGCAGGAAGAATGCGTCGGCGGCGGGCACGGTGGCGGGGGTGACTCTGGTGCGATGCCAGTCCACGACCGCGACACTCGCCCAGATGAACGGGATGGCGGCGATGGCGTCCACCCAGTAGTGATTGGCGGTGGCGACGATGACGAACACGGTGACCGCGACGTGCACCGCGCTGACGGACTGCACGAAGAGTCCCTGCGCGAGCCGGGCCAGCACCACGCTGACCCACAGCGCCCAGGCGATATGTAGCGACGGCATGGCGGCGAGCTGGTTGGCGTTGCTCACCAGCGGCGTCCCCCACGAACCGACGGTGCCACCCTGCAGCACGGTGTCGACGTAGCCGAGCTCCGGCAGCAGCCGCGGCGGGGTGACCGGGTACAACACGAAGCAGGCGATGGCGAGCAGATTGAGCACGATGAACGAGCTGCGGGCCCGCCGGTAGTCGGCCGGATGGCGCCAGTACAGCCAGGCCAGCAGCAGGAACGCGCTGGCGATGTAGGTGACGGCGTACTCGTAGTTGGCGAGCGTGGTGAGCAACTCGTGCGGGGTCAGCCACTCGTTGAGGGACCGCTCGTTGTCGATGTGCAGCCAGCGCTCGATGTCGATGAGGTACTCGGCGTTGCGATCGGCCGCTGCGTGGCGCGCCGGTCCACCGAGGAAATCGACCACCAGGTATACGCCGAAGACCGCCAGCCCGGCGGCGAGTTCGCGCCACAGGTTCGGGCGGGTGTGCGGTGCGTCGGAAGCGACGATCACCCTTCGGTAATAACACAACGAGGCGCGTTGGCCCCGGCGGTCACGCCTTTTGGGGGGTCACGCCATTCGGAAGGTGAGGCCCGGCATCCGGCGCAGCTTGTTCCAGCCCCAGGCGGCGCAGACCGCGACGGTGGCGACGGTGAGCAACGCGCTCAGCGTGCCACGGGAGAGCAGGCCGGCATCGACGCCGCCGAAGTGCAGCATGCCGAAGCCGAGTCCGGCGTCGATCAGCCGGGACGCGCCCCACAGCAGCGCCACCTCGGTGAACATCCGGCGCACCCGCTTGTCGTGGAACAACCGCGCGGGTAGCGACACAAAGTCCTGCGCGAGCCGCATCGTCACCGGGCGGCCGATCGCGGCGCTGCCGAGAAATAGCGCGGCCATGAACAGCGAGCCGACGATGGGCTGGAAAAGGTAGACGTACACGCTGGAGAACGCGAGCGACACCAGGGTGCGTCCGACGATCATCCCGACCGCGAGCAGCAAGGTGCCCGGCACCTGCTGCCGGGTGAGGAATCGCAAGCCGACGGTGAACGCGCACCAGCCGAGGACGGCGATCAAGCCCCACACCGCGCCGACCGTCATGGTGCATGCGTAGAGCAGCAGCGTGGGAATGACCACGGTCTCGACGAGTAGGCGCAGGCCGCGCAGAATCGTCGGCCGCACCTTGCCGAGGTCGATGACCATGTGGTTGCTGTCATGTTGCTGGGCGCTTGCAGGAGCCTCTCGCGCGCCGCCTGATTCCAGGGTGGCAACCTCGACGGAACCGCCGGCAGGCACAACATCGGCGGTCTTCACGTCGAATGGCATGCCGCCCAATATGCCAGGTTCGAGCGGCAAAGTCTCCTATCGCTTCGGTGCGGCCGCGGTATTTCTGCTGCTCATGCCCTGCGGGGGTACCCTTCCCGACGGTGTTGCCGCCGCACCGGATCCGTACATCGCCTGCATGCTCGGCGAGTTCGCCAAACCGGTGATACCCAGCGCGATGAGCACCCCCGACGCGGCGATAGCGGCCAGTGCGCCGGGGGCAGTCGGAGCGGGCACATCGAATGCCATCAGGCCGATGGTGAGGCTGACAACCGGGTTGGTCACGCTCATCGCCGCGACCGCGGATGGCAGTGTGCCGCTCGCGAAAGCCTGCTGTTCGAGCAGCAGGCCGGCCAGCGTCGAACCCGCCAACGCGTAGCCCGGCCAGTCGACGGCGGTCGCCGTCACGCCCGCGTTGACGAGGTCGTCGATCGTTAGCTTCATGAAAACTGCGCTCATCGCGAAGCACACTCCGGCACCGACCGCGATGAGCATGCTCGCGGTGCGCAGCGAGGCGCGCCGGCTCAGCGCGAGCAGCACCGCGATCAGTCCGATCGCGCTCACCGTTGCCAGCAGCACCCGGTTCCGGTGCGGATCGCCGGACAGCGGTGCGGCGTCGCCGACGGTGAGCAGCAGGACCAGACCGCCGCACACCAGGACGCCCGCACACCAGTCCCGCCGCGTCGGCCAGCGCCGCTGCTCGGCCGCCGACAACGGCAGGGCGAACAGCAACTGCGTCGACATCAGTGGCTGCACCGCGGCGACCGAGCCGAAGTGCAGCGCGATCGCCTGGGTCAGAAACCCGCACAGATTGATCACCCAGCCGATCAGCCAGGTGCGGCTGCGCAGCAACACCCGAATCAAGGCTGTCGCGCGGGGGATCTCGCGGCCGGAGGTGAGATCGCTGTGCACGGCGGAGCGGGCCGCGCGTTGCTGGTACCAGGCGGCGAGCGCAAACAGGAACGCTGCGCCGAGTCCGAGAGCGAGGACGATGATCACGATGCGTCCGAGTCCGTGCTGGTCGGTTCGGGCTCGACCCGGACCTGCTCACCGAACCGCGTGCTCAACCAGCGGTACGGACCGGGCGCGAGCGCGCGCACAGCGGGCGCGATCCGAAGCCAGCCGGGTACCCATGCCTCGGCCCGACCGGTAGTCACGGTCCGCAGCACTGCGGCGGCCACGTCGTCGGGCGGTACGGGGCGCGGTCGGCTGCGGGTGTACGGGCGACCGCGGGTGTCGAAGAATCCCGTGCGCACGACGCCCGGCACCACGACCCCTACGTGCACACCGGTGCCGGTGGTCTCGGCGCGCAGGCTCTCGGCAAACATGTCGATGCCGGCCTTGGCCGCCGAATACACCGCCTCACCCGCGACCCCGGTGCGCCCCGCGATCGAGGAGACGAAGCAGATCGCGCCCTCGCCTCGCGCCACCATCGCGGGCAGCAGTGCGCGGCTCAATTCCAGTGCCGCGAGCAGATCGACCTCGATGACCTGACGCAACTGCGCGGGCGTCATCGATGTCAGCGGTCCCGCCCAACCGACGCCTGCGTTGTTGACCAGGACATCGACCCGGCCGAAGCGGTCGAGGGCCGCGGTGCGCAGCCGGGTCAGGTCCTCGCTGCGGGAAAGGTCGCCGACCAGCGGAAATCCGCCGATTTCGGCGGCGACACGGTGGGTGCGGTTGTGGTCACGGCCGTGCACGAGCACGTGTGCGCCGCGCGCGGCGCTTTGCGACGCAATGGCACGTCCGATTCCGGTGGACGCTCCGGTGACAAGGACCACCCGGTCTCTGAGCTGCACGGATTCTCCTCGCGACGGGCGCCTCGAGCGCCGCTGCGGAATATGCCGTCGATCGTTCCAGCCTAGCGGCGCCGCGCTGCGCAGGCGGGGAGCGAGTCAGCCGTGCCGGGTGGTGTCGATCGACAGCGACATGCCCGCGAGGCCGCGTTGGCGCACCGCGAGTTTCTCGGAGATCGCCTGCAGTGCCTTCGCGGCGGGGGACTCCGGCGCGCTGAGCACGATCGGCATACCGTCGTCGCCCCCTTCGCGGACCGCCTGTTCGAGCGGGATCTGGCCGAGCAGCGGAACGTCTGCGCCGACCGCGCGGCTGAGGCGTTCGGCTACCGCCGCACCACCGCCGCTGCCGAAGACATCCATCCGGGTGCCGTCGGGCAGGTCCATCCAGGACATGTTCTCCACCACGCCGACAATGCGCTGCCGGGTCTGCAGCGCAATCGCGCCGGCCCGCTCGGCGACCTCGGCGGCCGCCTGCTGCGGGGTGGTGACGACGAGGATCTCCGCGTTCGGAATCAGCTGGGCGATCGAGATGGCGATGTCGCCGGTGCCGGGCGGCAGGTCGAGCAGCAGCACGTCGAGATCGCCCCAGAACACGTCGGCGAGGAACTGCTGCAGGGCGCGGTGCAGCATCGGGCCGCGCCAGACCACCGGCGTATTTCCCTTGGTGAACTGTGCGATCGAGATCATCTTCACGTTGTGCGCGACCGGCGGCATGATCATTCGCTCAACCTGGGTCGGGCGGGCATCGGTGCCGAGCATGCGCGGAATGGAATGGCCGTAGATATCGGCGTCGAGCAGGCCGACCGACAGGCCCCGTGCCGCCATCGCGGCGGCGAGATTGACTGTGACACTGGACTTCCCGACGCCGCCCTTGCCGGATGCGACGGCGTAGACGCGCGTGAGCGATCCGGGCTGAGCGAAGGGGATCACCGGCTCCGCGCTGTCGCCGCGCAGCGATTTGCGCAGTTCGGTGCGCTGCTCGTCGTTCATCACGTCGAGTTCCACGCGCACCTGCCCCGCCCCGGGCACATCGGCGACAGCCTTGCTGACCCGGTCGGTGATCTCGGTGCGCATCGGGCAGGCCGCGGTGGTCAGGTAGACCTCGACATCGACGCTGGCGTCGTCGCCGACCCGGACGCTCTTGATCATGCCGAGCTCGGTGATCGGCTTGCGGATCTCCGGGTCGTTCACCCGCGCGAGGGCAGCGCGAACGTCGGATTCCGTAATAACAGGCATGGTCACGATCCTACGGAGTGCGCCCCGCCGCTCGGATCCGCCCTACGTGCGGGTCAAATCCGTGGCAACTCGTCGGAACTCGGCGCGATGCCCGACCCGTACCCGACCGACCACGCCATCACGTTGGCCACGTAGGCCATCGAATTGTTGTAGCGCAGAATCGCCCGGGTCTGCTGGCTGAGATCGCGCATATCCAGCCCGCCGTCGCAGAGGTAGCGGCCGGTCGTCAGAGCCGCGTCGAACAGGTTCTGTGGATCGGCCCTCCCGTCGCCGTTGCCGTCCGCGCCGTAGCGGTGCCAGGTTTCGGGCAGGAACTGCATCGGGCCGACCGCGCGGTCGTAGCCGGCGATGCCGTCCAACGCGCCGCCGTCGGTGTCGCTGATGACGTTGTTGCCGGACAGGCTGCCGTCGAGCACCGGTCCGTACAGCGGCGGGTTCAGCGTGCCGTCCGGCCCCGCGCGGCCGTCATTCGCGTGGGTCGACTCCACCCGTCCGATCCCGGCGAGCAGCGTCCATGGCATGCCGCAGGCGGGGTCCTGCTCGGCGAGCAGGCGTTCGGCGTTCTTGTAGGCGGCCAGATTGATCGCGGGAACGCCGAGCGGTCCCGCGGCCAGGCTCGCCGGGAGGGCAGGCTCCGGCGGGGGTGGCGGTGGCGGCGGGGCAGCGACGGGCGCCACCGGGGCGTTCGCTTCGGCGGGCACGACCGGCGGTGCGGCAGGAGTGTCGGCGACGGCGGGTTCCCGTGCTGCCTGTGCCGCAAGGTGCGTGCCGTGGACGTCGGCGCCGGCGGTCGCCGCGGCCGAAATCAGCCCTCCCGGAACGAGCGCGGAGAGGGCGATGATGGTGTGGTGCCGACCGGTCGGATTCGATTTCTTCCGATGGCGTCCCACAGATTCCTCCAGTCGCCCCACGCAGGGGCTTGCTTTCGATAACAAGATCGAAAACGAAGGTACCTGATTCGAAACACCGCTGTTATGCCGCCGTGACCACGCCCCGATGACCTGCGCGGACCGACACTGCCCGCCCATCGACTGAACGGAACCGTTCAGTCGATCAGATCGACTGAACGGTTCCGTTCATGCGGCTCGGTGGCGACGTTCGGCGGCCGGGTGCGGGAAATCAGTTCGAAATCAGCGGGTTTCGGGAGAACCGGGCGCAGCGGGGAACAGCTGAGGGATCTGCAGGATGCCTGCGCCGAACTGCAGCGGCGGCAGCAGCGGCGCACCGATCGGCGGCGGAGGCGGGGGTGTGGTCGTGGTGGTGGTCGTCGGTGCCGCGGCCGCGGCGGGCACCGCCGGCTGACCGGGCGCGGCGGGTTCGGTCGGCGCCGGTGCCTGGCTCGGCGGGGCAGGCGGGGGCGGCGGACAGAAGATGCCGCACGGGATCGGCGGCAGCCCGGGGATGGTGACCATCTGTTCGGTCGGCGTCGGCGTCGTCGTGGTGGTCGTGGTGGTCGTCGTCGTCGTGGTGGTGGTCGTGGTCGTCGCGTCCGCCTGCAGCAGCGAGGCCATGTCGATCGGCGACGCGCCGGGCGGCACGAGATCGGGGGAGAGGGCGACTTCGGTCGGTGCGCCGCCGGTCCGGTAGGCGGCCGACCAGCTCAGCACGTCCGCCGCGTACGCGACCGAGTTGTTGTAGCGCAGCACGGCGCGCACTTCCTGCTGCGGGTCGCGCAGGTTGAGCCCGCCTGCGCACAGGTACTTGCCCGCGGACAGGGTGGCGTCGAAGACGTTGTTGGGGTCGGCCGTGCCGTCGGCGTTGCCGTCCGACGCCCAGGCTTTCCAGGTGCTCGGGATGAACTGCATCGGCCCGACCGCGCGGTCGTGTTCCTTGTCGCCGTCGATCGCGCCGCCGTCGGTGTCGTGGATGATCGCGTTCCCGGCGAGCCGGCCGTCCAGGATGGGACCCAGAATGCGCGTGGTCGTGGTGCCCGCGGCATCGGTGCGCCCGCCACCGGCGTGGCCGGACTCGATCCGGCCGATACCGGCGAGCAGGTTCCAGCTGATCCCACAGTTCGGCTCCGACGTCGCGAGCGCGAGTTCGGCGTTGCGATAGGCGGCAAGCACGATCTCGGGAATGCCGAGCGGACCGAACACCGACGGGATGGCGACGTCGTGCAGCGGCAATGCGCCGGCGAACGGAGTCTGCGGCTCCGGTGTGTAGGCGCGCAATGTGCGGGCCGGCTTCGGGGAGGCCGGGATGAGCCCGATGGTGCCGACCGGCACCGCGTCGATCGTGGGCGATTCGGCCGCAGCAAGGGTCGCGACCTCGGGTTTCTCGGGTGTCGAAGGCTCGGTGCTGCTCGCCGACAGCCCGGCGGATGAGCTCGCCGTGACCAGTCCTGCGGCGATCAATGCCGAGACCGTTATCGGGCCTGTCCAACGCATTACGGCAAACACCCACCCCGGTAGACCCTTCGGTGACCTTCGAGCCGTCGGGTCGCAGTTCAACTGGTCTCGAATTCGACGCGGAGGTCACCCTGGTTAACGTGTCCAACATTACATAGTGGTGACAACGCTCGATACGGTATCGGCCCAACCATCACGGCGCCGCGCCGGAATCAACCCGATCGGCGCGCCGATTTCGGCTTGCCGCCACCGCGTGTGGCCGCACTTTTCGCGGTCTCGCTGTCCGGTTCGTCCTCCTCCGGTGAGAGCAGAGCGTCGCGCAGATCCTCGAGTTCACGTCGCAGGTAGTCGCGCGTGGTGACCTCGCCGAGCGCGATGCGCAGCGCGGCGAGTTCGCGCGCGAGGAACTCGGTGTCCGCTTTCGTCTGCGCCGAGCGCATCCGGTCCTCTTCCAGCGCGACGCGGTCGCGGTTCTCCTGCCGATTCTGCGCGAGCAGGATCAGCGGCGCGGCGTAAGCGGCCTGGGTGGAGAACGCGAGGTTCAGCAGGATGAACGGGTACGGGTCCCATTGCAGTCGGATGGCGAACAGGTTGAGGGCAATCCAGAAAATGACGATCGTGGTTTGAATCGCGAGGTAGCGCCCGGTGCCGAGGAAGTGTGCGACGGTCTCGCCGACCCGCCCTACGGCGTCGGCGTCGAAGTGCACGCGGAACCGCGGCTCGCGCGGCGTGTCGAGGCGCTGCCGGGCGATCTGGGTGGACTTCTCACTCATCGACACCCTCCTGTTCGCGCCAGTCCTCGGGAAGCAGGTGATCGAGGACGTCGTCGACGGTGACCGCGCCGAGGAGGTGCTCTTCGTCGTCCACCACCGGGCCGCAGACCAGGTTGTACGTGGCGAAGTACCTGGTCACCGCGGCGAGCGAGTCCTCGGGGTCGAGTTTGGGCAGATCGGTGTCCAGGACACCGCCGACCAAGGACGCCGGCGGCTCGCGCAGCAGCTGCTGCAGGTGCACACAGCCGAGGTACCGCCCGGTCGGCGTTGCCGTGGGCGGTCGGACCACGAAGACCAGCGTCGCGACCGCCGGGGTCAGGTCCGGGTTGCGGACCCGGGCCAGCGCCTCCGCGACTGTGGTAGCGGGGGACAGCACCACCGGCTCCGGCGTCATCAGCCCGCCGGCGGTGTCCGGGGAGTGCTCGAGCAGCCGTCGCACCGGCTCGGACTCCTGCGGATCCATCAGCCGCAGCAGGGACTCGGCCTCGTTCTCCGGCAACTCGCCGAGCAGGTCGGCCGCATCGTCGGGGTCCATGGCCTCGAGCACGTCGGCGGCCCGGCCTGCTTCGAGCTTGCCGAGCAGTTCGATCTGGTCGTCGTCGGGAAGCTCCTGCACGACGTCGGCGAGCCGCTCGTCGTCGAGGGCGAGCGCGACCTCGATGCGGCGCTTCTCCGGCAGTTCGCGCAGTGCGTTCGCGACGTCGGCGGGACGCAGCCCGTCGAACTGCTGCAAAAGCTGTCCGACGCCCTGTCCGGGCAGCGACAGCTCGTGGTGGGTGAGGCCGTGCACGTGCTGCCAGTCCACGACGTGCATCGCCGAGCGGCGACCGAGCCTGCGTTGAGGTGCGCGAACCGCGATCCGGGAAACCACCCAGTCGCGTGTGCGCTGCTGCTCGATACCGAGATCGACCACCACGACGTCAATTCCGGACAGTTGCTCGAGTTCCGGATCGTCGACCTGCACCCGCGAATCGAGAACCTGTGCGAGTACGAGGATCTCGCCCGGGCGCCGGGCGAACCGGCGCAGACTCACGTTGCCGGTGTTCAGCGTGATGGAACCGGGTTCGATGGCGGTGACCCGCAGCATGGGGACGAAAATCCTTTTACGCGTGGGAAGTTCGACGACCAGGCCGAGGACGCGTGGCTGCAGACGGTTGAGCCGGATGGCTATGACAACGTCGCGCACCCGGCCGATAGACTCGCCGTCTGGGCCTAGCACCACCAGGCCGGCGAGCCTGGCGGCGAACACCTTCGTCGCTGCCATGCTTGCAAGGCTAAAGCGTCGATCCTTGTTCGGACTCATCTGGAGGGAGTGTCATGCGGCCGCGACGTTCCGTGCTCGCCGTGCCCGGGAGCAGTACGAAGATGATCGAGAAGGCCAAAGGGCTGCCCGCAGACGCGGTCTTTCTCGATCTGGAGGACGCGGTGGCGCCGGCGGCGAAGGCCGATGCGCGGGCCAACGTGATCGCCGGACTGAACTCGCCCGGCTGGGGCGACCAGATTCGGGTGGTGCGGGTCAACGACTGGACCACCGAATGGACCTACGCGGACGTGATCGCCGTGGTGCAGGGCGCCGGCGCCAATATCGACGCGATCCTGCTGCCGAAGGTCACCTCGGCGGCACAGGTCATCGCGCTCGATCTGCTGCTCACCCAACTGGAGAAGGCCGACGGGCTGCCCGTCGGGAGGATCGGGATCGAACCGCAGATCGAGAATGCCCTCGGCCTGCGCAATATCGACGAGATCGCCACCGCCGGCCCGCGAGTGCAGACTCTCGTGTTCGGGCCGGCCGACTTCATGGCCAGCATCAACATGCGCACCCTGGTGGTGGGGGAGCAGCCGGAGGGGTATGACACCGGCGACGCCTACCACCACATCCTGATGACGATCCTGCTGGCCGCCCGGGCGCACGGGTTGCAGGCCATCGACGGTCCGTACCTCCAGATTCGGGACGTGGACGCGTTCCGGCGAGCGGCGGGCCGCACGGCGGCGCTCGGTTTCGACGGTAAATGGGTGCTGCATCCGAGTCAGATCGACGCCGCCAACGAGATCTTCAGACCACGTCAATCCGACTATGACCACGCCGAACTCATCCTCGATGCCTATGAGTTCCACACCTCCGTGGCGGGCGGCGCGCGCGGTGCGGTGATGCTCGGCGATGAGATGATCGACGAGGCCAGCGCGAAGATGGCGCGGGTCATCGCGGCCAAGGGGCGAGCAGCCGGATTGGCCCGCACCCAGACGTTCACCCCACCCGCGGACTGAATGCAATCCGCCGTAGCGGGGCACAATGGGGGAATGACGAATCCACTCGGACCAGCGAACCGCCAGGATCGAGGTTTGCCGACGCCGCCGTCGGGCTGGCCGGTCGGTTCGTATCCCACCTACGCCGAAGCGCAACGCGCGGTGGACTTCCTGGCCGACCAGCAGTTCTCGGTCCAGGACGTGACGATTGTCGGGGTGGACCTGATGCAGGTCGAGCGGGTGCTCGGACGGCTCACCTGGTCGAAAGTCCTTGGCGGCGGTGTGGTTTCGGGCGCCTGGCTGGGCGTGTTCCTCGGTCTGCTACTCGGTATCTTCACCGGCGGCCTGCTCGGGCCGCTGTTGGTCGGCATCGTCGGTGGTGTCGTCTTCGGTGTGATCTCGACCTCGATTCCCTACGCTGCCACCCGCGGTCAGCGCGATTTCGCCTCGACGATGCAGCTGGTCGCCGGACGCTACGACGTGTTGTGTGACCCGAAGTCCGCCGAACATGCCCGCAACCTGCTCGCCCGGTTGGCGATCTGAGCGAGAGTCGTTCGGCGGCAAGGCTATCCGCCGCCACCTCGGTGGTGGTCGCCGACCGCCGGATCGTCGGATGCAGAATGGAACGGTGACCGACGTCGTGGCCAGTGTGCGCGCCCATCTGTGCACGGCGCTGCACGACGAGCATCCGTCCGCGGCCTCGGTGACGTTCGTCGGCCTCGAACCGGTCGAGGTGCTGCGGTTCGGCCCGGACGACAACGACCTGGTCACCTACGCCACGGTCGGCTGTTCGCGATACCCGATGGCCGATCCGAACGAGTTTGTCACCGACCCGGTGCGCGGCCCGCGCGCCGAGGTGCTGGTGCGGCTGCGCGGCGGGGCGGGCACGGCGTCCGGAATCCACCGCACTCTCGCGGTGCTGGCCGCATCGCCCGCCGTCGAAGGCGTCGTGCTCGGGGTCGACCGGTTGATGGATCTCGGCGAACCGCTCTGGCACGATTCGCCGTTCAGCGCCGTCCTGCTCGGCGTCGGCGAGATCGCCGACCTGCCGCTCGACCCACCCGCCGAGCCGGTGCAATTCCTCGAGGCCGCGCCGCTGTCCGCGACCGAGGCAGCCTGGATCCGGCTGCGTGGCGCGGACGCGCTGCGCGAAGCGTGGCGCGAGGCCGGGATCGATCCGTACGACCCGGAGCGGTCGGCGGCCTCGCTCTGACCCGCCGTCGCGGCGATCCTTATCCGAATTGCGGCGGGTGGCTACAACCAGTGGTTGCGGCGGAACGTGAAGAACAGCCCAGCGCAGATGACCGCGACGATCCCGCCGATGAACGGGTAGCCGTAGGTCCAGTGCAGTTCGGGCATGTTGTCGAAGTTCATCCCGTAGATGCCCGCGACCATCGTCGGCACGGCCGCGATCGCGACCCATGCCGAGATCTTGCGCATATCGGTGTTCTGCCGCATTGCGATCTTCGCGATCGCGGTGTCGACGAGCGCGCTGAGGGCTTCGTCGAACTCGGTGATCCGCTCCGACACCGTGGCGTGGTGGTCGCTTACGTCACGCAGGTAGCGCCGGACCTCCTTGGGGATCGAACCGGCTGCACCGCGGGCGAGCGACTGCAGCGGCACCGCCAGCGGCGTGACCGACCGCCGCAGCTCCACGATCTCGCGCTTGAGCTGGTAGATCGCGTCGATCGGGACGTCGCCGCCGGGAGTGAAGACCTCTTCCTCCATCTCGTCGACGTCGCGTTCGAGCTCGGTGGTGACGTTGAGATAGGTATCGACGACGTGGTCGGCAATGGCGTGCAGCACGGCCGACGGTCCGAATTCGAGCTGATCCGGGTCCGCCTCGAGCCGGCGGCGCACACCGGCGAGTTGCGTGTGGTCGCCGTGCCGGACCGTCACCACGAAGTCCGGCCCCATGAAGATCATGATCTCGCCGGTTTCGACGATTTCGCTCGGCTCGCGCAGGTCGTGCTCGACGTACTTGACCGTCCGCAACACCATGAACAGCAGGTCGTCGTAGCGTTCGAGCTTGGGCCGCTGATGCGCGTGCACGGCGTCCTCGACGGTGAGTTCGTGCAGCCCGTAGGTCTCCGCGATCACCGCCATTTGGTTCTCGTCGGGCTCGTGCAGGCCGACCCAGGCGAAACCGGTCCCATGCTCGCGGACCTCGTCCAGCGCGGCCGCGTGGCTGTATCTGCCGCGCAGCCGGTGCCCGTCGCGGTACACCGCACAGTCGACCACGGCCTCGGACGCGGGCACGCGAACGCGCGGCGGCGCACCCGCGGGGCGGCCCTGAGTGCGGATCGACGGCAGTGCGGGAAGAGATGGCACGAGCGCATCGTACGCCCGAACGCGCAGCGCGTTCTCCGGTCGCGGGACTGACAGGATGGACCCCGTGCGCATCGATCTCCACACCCATTCGGACGCTTCGGACGGGACGGACACTCCGGCCGAACTCGTCGCCAACGCGGTGGCCGCAGGCCTCGACGTGGTGGCCATCACCGACCACGACACCACCGCGGGCTGGGACGAGGCGACAGCTGCCCTCGATCGCGCGCCCGCCGGATTCCGCCTGGTCCGGGGCATGGAGATGTCGTGCGAGGGGCGCGGCGAGGACGGCGACCCGGTCCCGGTGCACCTGCTGGCCTACCTGTTCGACCCCGCCGATGCCACGTTCGCTGCCGAGCGGATCCGGCAACGCGAGGAGCGGATCGGGCGGTTGCGGTCGATGGCGGTCAAGATCGCGGCGGACTACCCGATCGACCCGGACGCCGTGCTCGCCCGAGTCGGCACCTCGGCGGGCCGCCCGCACCTGGCCGCCGCGCTCGTTGCGGCCGGCGTGGTCGACTCCGTGGGGCAGGCTTTCGAGGACCTGCTCTCCCGCAAGAGCAAGTACTACGTGCCGAAGCTCGACGCGCCGCTCGACGATGCGGTGGCCATGATCGCCGCGGCCGGTGGTGTCAGTGTGATCGCGCATGCCAGGGCGCGGATGCGTGGCCGGCTGCTGGCACTCGACCACATCGAGGAACTCGCCGAGCTTGGTCTCGGTGGCCTCGAGATCTTCCATCCCGACCACAACGACGACGATCGCGCGCTGCTCGCACATCTGGCCGCAAGCCTCGACCTGATCGGCACCGGATCGTCGGATTACCACGGCGACAACAAGGCCCTGCGACTCGGGGAATGCAGCACCGATCCCGAGGCATTCGAGGCGCTGGCCGCGCGAGCGACCGGTGTCTCGGTGCTCGTCGCCGGGGCGACCCGGTCCGACGGCGAGCGCTGATCGGATGCGGATATTGCGTGCGTTCACCGGCTTGCTCGCGGGCGGTCTCGTCGTGCTGACCCTGGTCGTGATCGGCAGCGCGGTCTTCGGCGACGATCACGGACTCGCCGGTCCCGGCGGCGTGTCGATCGGCGGACACGTCATCGCCGCGATTGTCGCCGTTGCAGCGCAGATCTACGCCGATCGCAAGCGTGGCCTGGCCGCGTTCGTTGCGTGCCTGGTCGTACTGGTCACTACCGGGCTGTTGTTTTGGACACAGTGGTGGGGCTGACCGGGCCGGTGAACAGCGCAAACGATTGATGGCGGTGCTCACAATCCGGACCGGGTCGCAGTGATTCTCCACCCGGGTGTGTTCGGGGTGGGCGCGAGGTGCAAACCTATTGGTTGTGACCGAAGCGATGAACCACACCCCCACTGTCTCCGCGATCACCGATGAGGACATCTTCGATGGCCATATCGGCGGCAAGCTCTCGGTCGAGCTGACGTCGCCGCTCGAGACTCAACGGGACCTCTCCATCGCCTACACCCCCGGTGTCGCGCAGGTCAGCCGTGCCATCGCAACCGATGCGACACTGGCCAAGCGCTACACCTGGACCGACCGGCTCGTCGTGGTGGTCAGCGACGGTTCCGCGGTGCTCGGCCTCGGTGATATCGGCCCGCGCGCCTCGCTCCCGGTGATGGAGGGCAAGTCGGCGCTGTTCAAGAAGTTCGCCGGGCTCAACTCGATCCCGCTCGTGCTCGACACCAAAGATGTCGACGAGATCGTCGAGACCTTGATCCGGCTGCGCCCGAGCTTCGGCGCGGTCAACCTCGAGGACATCTCGGCCCCGCGCTGCTTCGAGATCGAGCGCCGGGTCGTCGACGCGCTCGATTGCCCGGTCATGCACGACGATCAGCACGGCACCGCGATCGTGGTGCTCGCCGCTCTGCACGGCGCCGTCCGGGTGCTCGATCGCGACATCGAGCCCTTGAAAGTGGTCATCTCCGGCGCCGGCGCTGCCGGTGTCGCGTGCGCCAACATCCTGCTCGCCGCGGGCGTGAACGACGTCGTGGTGCTCGACTCGAAGGGCGTCGTCTCGTCGGCGCGCGAGGATCTCAACGCGGTCAAGATTGATCTCGCGGCGCGGACCAACCCGCGCGGCGTGCACGGCGGAGCGGCCGAGGCACTCGACGGCGCCGACGTGTTCCTCGGTGTGTCTGCCGGAAAGATCCCCGAGGAGCTCATCGCCTCGATGGCCCCGAACTCGATCGTGTTCGCGCTGTCGAACCCGGACCCGGAGATCCTGCCCGAGGACGCGAAGAAACATGCCGCGATCGTCGCGACCGGCCGCAGCGACTTCCCGAACCAGATCAACAACGTGCTCGCCTTCCCCGGCGTGTTCAAGGGTGCGCTCGACGCGGGTGCGCGTCGCATCACCGAGAACATGAAGATCGCCGCCGCGAAGGCGATCCTGTCGGTCGTCGCCGACGAACTCGGCCCGGAGAAGATCGTGCCGAGCCCGCTCGACCCGCGGGTCGCCCCCGCCGTGGCCGAGGCCGTCGCGGCCGCGGCGCGCGCGGACGGCGTCGCCTGATGCGGCAGGCCGGTCGGCACACAACCTAAGCGGTTGGCAGCGCCGTGCGTCGGCTGATCTCGGCGGACACCCAACGCGGTGTCCGCCGCAACCGGTGGCTGCCGGGTGCCGACACCCACACCACGAGCGCGAGTAGTCCGTCGACGACGAGCGCGAGCACCGCGACCAGGATGGCCCCGACCAGCACCAGGTCGTAGCGGTAGAGCGCGAGCCCGTCGAAAATGTAGCGGCCGAGGCCGCCGAGGTTCACGTACGCGGCGACGGTGGCCGTCGCGATCACCTGCAGGGTGGCGCTGCGCAATCCACCGAGCAGCAGCGGTCGCGCGTTCGGCAACTCCACCCGGCTCAACACCTGCCACTGCGTCATGCCCATCGACCGCGCGGCGTCGACGACGGCGTCGTCCACGTTGACGATGCCGGCGTACGTGCCGGCGAGCAGCGGCGGAATGCCGAGCACCACGAGCGCGACGAGTGGCGGGATCAGCCCGAGTCCGAGCAGCAGCACCAGGAAGGTGAGCAGGCCGAGCGTCGGGAGCGACCGCAGCGCGTTGACGACGCCGACGAGCACGACGGCACCGCGACGGGTATGGCCGATCACCGCGCCGAGCGGTACGGCGATCGCCGCCGCACCGGCCACCGCGAGCAGGCTGTACCAGAGGTGTTCGGCGATGCGATGCGCGATTCCGGTGGGGCCGGACCAGTTCGCCGGGTCCGCGATGAACGCCCAGGCGTCGGCGAACAGGCTCATGTGCGGACCACCGGCAGGCTGCCGCGAATCGACCGGCGCGCCGACCTAGTCGAGGGCAGGCGCGCCCAGGGCGTCAGCGCGCGCCCGGCCAGGTACAGCGCCAGGTCGATGGCCAGCGCGAGCACCACGATCGCGATGACTCCGGCCAGGATCTCCTGCGGGTAGTCGCGTTGGTAGCCCTGGGTGAATAGCTGCCCGAGCCCGCCGATCCCGATGACCGAACCCACCGAGACGAGCGAGATGTTGGTGACCGCGACAACCCGGATGCTCGCCATGAGTACCGGTGTGGCGAGTGGCAATTCGACGGTGAGGGTGCGCCGCAGGGTGGTGAAGCCCATCGCGGTGGCCGAATCGATGACGTCGGCGGGGACCGCGTCGAGGGCTTCCGGAACCGCCCGCACCAGCAGCGCGGTCGCGTAGATCGACAGGGCGATCACCACATTGAGCGGATCGAGGACGCGCAGGCCGAGCAGGCTCGGCAGCGTCACGAACAGTGCCAGCGACGGGATGGTGAATGCGATGGCGGCGATGGTGAGCGTGCCGCGCCGCAGCCAGGGGACCGGGCGGATCAGCGCGCCGGCGGGGATGGCGATGAGCAGCCCGACCAGCAGTGGCACGAGCGCGAGGTAGAGGTGCGTGCGCGCCAACTCGACGACATGCCCGAAGTTCTCGATCAGGTACCTCATGGTGCCGAATCCCGTTGCGGGCCGGTGCCATCGCGACTACCCGAATTGTGGCGTGCGGTATCGGCGCGACGCTGCCGGGCGAGTTGGTCGAGCACGTCCTCGGCATGCACCGCGCCGATCACCCGGCCGTCGTCGTCGACCGCGACGCCGATCCCGGACGGTGCGGAGATCGCGGCATCGAGCGCCTGCCGCAGATCGCCGCCGCGCGGAAACAGCGACCCGCCCGCCGCCGTACTGTCGGCGAGCGCGGAACCGGACCGGACCGCTGCGACTCCGCGTGCATCGATCCAACCCTGCGGCGCACCGGACTCGGTGACGACGAGCCGCCATTCGCCCTCGTCGAGGCCGAGCGCCGCGACGTCGGCTGTGCGCACGGTCGGCAGGTCGTGCAGCGCCACCTCGTCGCCGGTGCGGAAGGACAGGCTGCGATAGCCACGGTCGCGGCCGACGAAGCCGGCCACGAAATCGGTTGCCGGCGCGGCCAGTACGACGTCGGGCGGGGCGTATTGCTGGACCACGCCGCCGCGACCGAACACCGCGAGCCGGTCGCCGAGCCGGATCGCCTCGTCGATGTCGTGGGTGACGAACACGATGGTTTTGTGCAATTGCGCCTGCAGACGCTGCATTTCGGCCTGCAGATCCGCGCGGACCACCGGGTCGACCGCGCTGAATGGCTCGTCCATCAACAGGATCGGCGGGTCCGCGGCGAGCGCCCGCGCCACCCCGACCCGTTGCTGCTGCCCGCCGGACAACTGTGCCGGGTACCGGTTCGCAAGCGCGGGGTCGAGGCCGACGCGCTCGAGCACATCGAACGCGTCGCGCCGCGCGGTCCGCCGCGAGGTACCGAGCAGCACCGGCACGGTCGCGACGTTGTCGAGCACCGTGCGATGCGGCAACAGGCCGGCGCTCTGGATGACGTAGCCGATACCGCGGCGCAACGCGACCGCGTCGGTCTTCGCCACGTCGCGTCCCGCCACCCGAACGACCCCGGAGGTAGGCGCGATCATCGCGTTGATCATGCGCATCGCGGTGGTCTTGCCGCAGCCGGACGGCCCGACGAAGACGGTGAACGTGCCCTCGGCAATCCGCAGGTCGAGGTCGTGTACCGCGGTGGTGCCGTCCGGATAGGTCTTGGTGACCCCGTCGAACTCGATCAACCCCGGCCCCTTCTCGGTGCAGTTACCCGATCGGCTGGTCGAGCCCCTGCTCGGCTACCCAATCCTTGGCGGCCTGTTCCGGTTCGATCTTCGCGTCGCCGGAGACGTTCTCGTTCAGCGAGATCAGGGCATCGGTGGTCAGTTTGGCCGAGACGGCGTCGAGCACGGCGCGCAACTTGTCCGACTGCTTGGCGCTGCGCATCACGGGCACCACGTTCTGCGCCGGGAAATTGTTGAGCGGGTCGGCGAGCACCACGAAGTTGTTCTGCTCTAGTGCCGGCGAGGTGGTGAAGATGTCGGCCGCGTTGATCCGACCGGATCGCAGCGCCTCCACGGTGGCCGGGCCGCCGCCGTCCGCGATCGGGACGAAGTTCGCGGGGGAGACGTTCACCCCGTAGTTCGCCGCGAGCCCGGGCAGCCCGACCGGACGCGACCCGAACTCGGCCGGAGCGCCGAACGTGATCTCCGCGGAGTGCGGCGCGAGGTCGGCGATCGACTCGAGCTGCCACTTATCGGCCGTCTCGCGGGTTACCACCACCGCGTCCTTGTCCTCTCCGGGCGCCGGCGTGCCGAGTGCCAGCTCCGGGTGCACGAGTTGAGTGGTGCCGGTGAGGGCGGCCGTCACCTCGTCGGCAGACTTCGCGGTGGCGTCGTTGTCCAGGTACAGCAGCAGATTTCCGGTGTAGTCCGGGATCAGGTCGATCGAGCCGTCCATCAGCGCCGGGATATAGACCTCACGGCTGCCCAGGTTGAGCTTGGTGGAGACGTCGAAGCCGTTGGCGCGCAGTGCTTCCGCATAGACGTCGGCGACGGTCTCGGACTCGGGAAAGTTCGCCGAGCCGATCACGAGGCTGTTTGCCTCGGTCGAGCTGCCGTCGCCGCTACTCAACGGATCTTCCTCGTCGCCACATGCCACGGCGGTAAGTGCAACGGTCACTGTGACTGCGGCGAGCCACCGGCGTGCGGAGGTCTTCATGCCCGTCCCTTCCGGCATGGGAGGTCGATCCCGGTCTCGGTTACCATAGCCCGCGGCAACGACGAGAGAGGTGAGTGTGCGCGTGAATCGGTCCGCGCGACTGCGATGGGCGACGGTCCCGCTTGCTTGCGTCGCCGCGTTCGCATGCGCGGCCTGCGATTCCGTCGATACGGTGTCCGCGGTGCCGGAAAACCGGTTGATCGTGGTCGGCTCGGGGGACTCGGCGCGCAGCGAACTCGTCGCCCAGATCTACGCGGGGGCACTGGCGCACGACGGCGCCGACGTGCGCACCGATCTGAATCTGGGTGCGCGCACGGACTACCTCACCGCACTCGACGGCGGCCGCGTCACGCTCGTGCCCGAACAGTCCGGCGCATATCTGATCCACCTCGCCCCGAATGCGGCGGCAACCGATCCCGACGATGTCTACGTCGAACTCAACCGTTCACTCCCGGAAGGTATTTCGGTGTCCGACTACGCACAGGCGCAATGGGTCGCAGAGAGCGGCGATGCAGCGAGCGGGGATGTGCCTGCCGGGGCCGCGGGCGAAGCCGGGCGCGCCGAGAATGTGCTGCCGGCGTTCCGCACCGGTGAACTCACGCAGGCGCAGATTCAGCGGCTCAACGTCGTCGCCGGCGAGCTGACCACCGCCGGCCTGACCGAGATGGCCGAGGCGGTCGCAGACGGTGCCCCGTCAGCCGAGGTCGCCGGTACCTGGCTCGGCGTCCACGGGCTGTAGCCGCGCGCGCAGGAACGTAGCGAGCTGGGCGACCGCGTCGGCCGCCGCGGCGATCGAGACCGCCTGGACCTGGGCGCAGTGCCAGAGTTCCGGGAACTCTTGCAGTACCACCTCGCCACCGGCCGCCCGGATCTTCGCATCGAGCCGCTTGGCCTGAGGATGGAACAACTCGGTGGTGCCGATCTGGATCAGCGTCGGCGGCAGACCGGACAGGTCGTTGTGCAGCGGGGCGTAGCCGGGGTCGGTCGTCTCGGCGGAACCGCGGTACGCACGCGCACAGGCGCGCAACCAGTTCACGTTGAGCACCGTGTCGCGCGTGGCGGGCAGCACCGTGTCCGGATCGACCCAGGGGGAGAGCAGACCGAGCGCGGCGGGACGGATGCCGCGCTCGTCGAGCAGTCGGCGGGCGGTCGCGAGCGAGAGGCCACCCCCGGCCGAATCGCCCGTTATCGCAATACGTTCCGGTGCATACCCGATGTCGTCGACCAGCCCTGCGAATGCGGCGACCCCGTCGTCGATCGCAGCGGGGTACGGATGCTCGGGTGCCAGCCGGTAGTCGAGCAGGTAGACCGCCGAGCCGGTGTCGCGGGCGATCAGCGCGGCGAACGAGCGATGCGTGACCGGCGACGCCGTCGTGTACCCGCCGCTGTGCAGGTGCAGCACCGCGGTTGCCCGGTCCGGCGTGCCGACCGTGACACGTTCCGCCGGCCGTCCGCCCAGGACGAGCGGCTCGACGGTCGTGTTCGGTGGCAGCGGGACCACCTTCGCCACAAGGTCGAGCAATGCGCGCTGCTGAGCCCAGGAAAGCCGCGTAGTGAGGATCGTGCCGAGACTGGCGCGGGCCATCGCCCGGGCGAGGGGCAGTGGCAACTGAACTGTCCGCATTCGGCGGAGCCTAGCGCACCTGCTTGGGCATGATCCGCGAAGTTGTCATCGCGACAAGTCGCTGGTACCCGGAACCGGTGAGCCGGACCAGCAAGTCGAGCGCCTTGGCCTCGTAACCGATCAGCACCCGGCCGCGCCCCTTCTCGACGGCCTGCACGATTGTCTCGGCCGCGTACTCGGGGGTGTGGATCGCGAGCTTGCGGTCGAAGAACTCCGCGAACGATTGCTGATCGTCGCCATCGTTGACCGTGGCGTTGCGGGCCACGGCGGTCTTGATGCCGCCGGGATGCACGCACGTCACCTGCACCGGGTGCTTGTTGACCAGCATCTCCTGGCGCAGCGCCTCGGTGAAGCCGCGCACCGCGAACTTCGCTGCGTTGTAAGCGCTTTGACCGGGGATGGCGATGAGTCCGAACAGGCTGGAGATGTTCACGACATGGCCGTCGCCGGAGGCGATCAAGTGCGGCAGGAATGCCTTGGTGCCGTTCACGACGCCCCAGAAGTCGACGTCCATGATCCGCTCGATGTCCTTGAACTCGGACTTTTCGACGTCACCGTGATGCGCGATGCCGGCGTTGTTGTAGATCTGGTTGACCTTGCCGAAATGAGCGACCACTTCGTCGGCGTAGATCAGCACGGCCTCGCGCTCGGCAACGTTGAGCCGGTTCGACTTGACCTCGACGCCGAGTGCTTCGCAGCTGCGCACGGTTTCGGCGAGACCTTCGGTGTCGATATCGGAGAGCGCGAGCTTGGCGCCCCTACCCGCGAGGTTGACCGCGAGCGCTCGACCGATACCGGACCCGGCGCCGGTGATGACGACGACCTTGCCTGCGAACGTGCTCATCGAGCTGCCACCTTCTTTTCGTCGGTCTTCTTCTCGTCGGCGAGTTCGATGATATCGGCGCCCCGCGCGACGTTGCTGGTGTCATAGGCGGAAAGGTCGAAATTCTTTGTCAGGCTTCGGAATTCGAAGGTAAACCCCGGCCACAGCGTGGTGTTGTTGCCATGCTTGTCCAGATACCAGCTTGCGCAGCCGCCGTTCATCCAGACGCTCGCGGACAGCCGATCCTGCAGATCGCGGTTGTAGGCGTCCTGCGCGTCGCGGCGGACCTCGACGGTGCGCAGGCCGCTCCGGTCGATGGTGCGCATCGCATCGGCCACGTAGTTGATCTGCGACTCGATCATGTACACCATCGAAGTGTGGCCCAGGCCCGTGTTCGGCCCGACCAGGAAGAACATGTTCGGGAAGTTCGCGACCGTCGTGCCCTTGTAGCCCTGCTGGCCGATCTCTTCGAAAGTTGCTGCGAGCGTGCGTCCGTCGCGGCCGGTGATGGTCTCGAAGGTGGGCGAGTCGGTGACGTGGAAGCCGGTTGCCACGACGATGGCGTCGACCTCACGGACCGTGCCGTCCACGCTGGCGACCGCGTTCTCGCGGATCTCGGCGATACCGTCGGTCACCAGGTCGACGTTGTCGCGACCCAGCGCCGGATAGTAGTTGTTCGAGATGAGCATCCGCTTGCAGCCGATTTGGAAGTTCGGCGTCACCTTCGCGCGAAGGTCGGCGTCACGCACCTCGGCGCGCAGCTTGGCACGTGCGATCAGTTCGAGCGGCTTCATGAACTTCGGGTTCTTCGCCAGGCCGACCACCTGGGCCTCGCGCATCGCGTAGATCCCGGCGCGCGACAGCCGCTGGAACCCGGGGAGGTACTTGAATGCGAAGCGCTCGGGCGCGGTGTAGGCGCGATCCATGCGCGGGAGCAGCCACGGTGCGGTGCGCTGGTACACATCGAGGTGGGCAACCTCGGGCGCGATGGCGGGCACGATCTGGATGGCCGATGCGCCGGTGCCGATCACGGCGACGCGCTTGCCGCGCAGGTCCGACGCGTGGTTCCACTGCGCGGAGTGGAAGATCTCGCCGGTGAACGACTCGATGCCTTTGATATCGGGCAGTGCGGGCTCGCACAGTGCGCCGACGGCGCTGATCACGAAGTCGGCGGTGTAGGACCCGAGGTTCGTGTCCACCTCCCAGTGCGCGCGGTCGGCGTTCCAGCGGGCGCCGGTGACGTCGCAGCCGAAGACGTGCTTCTCGCGCACGCCGTACTTGTCGGCGACCGAGACGATGTAGCTCTGGATCTCACCCTGCGCGGAGAACGAGCGCGACCAGTCCGGGTTCAGCGCGAACGAGTAGGAGTACAGATGCGACGGCACGTCGCAGGCGGCACCGGGGTAGGTGTTGTCGCGCCAGGTGCCGCCCACCTCGTTCGACCGCTCCAGGACGAGGAAGTCGTTGCGGCCGTCCTGGCGCAGCCGGATGGCGGCGCCGAGACCGGCGAAGCCGCTGCCGATGATCAGCGTGCGCACGTGGTGTGGCACGGAGTCGGTGGCCGCCGAGTTATCTGTAACTGGAAGACTCATGTAACGCAGATTAGAGAACTGCTGAGTAGGAGTCAATAGCTATTGACCATAGTTCAGTTAGAGTGGCGATCGATGGACGTCAAACGAGTGCGCCTCAGTCCCGAGGAACGCCGCGCGCAGTTGATCCGCCTCGGCGTCGAGATGCTCTCCACGCGCGGGCTCGAAGCGCTGTCGGTCGACGAGATCGCCAAGCAGGCGGGCATCTCCAAGGGACTGCTGTTCCACTACTTCTCCACCAAGCGTGACTTCCACCTCGCGATCGTCCGGCTGGCCAGCGAGGAACTGCTCGAGGCGACCGAGCCGAATCGCGAGCTGGCGCCGTTCGACATGCTGCGGGATTCGATCGAGCGCTACGTCGATTATGTCGCCGAGCACCGCGAGGCCTACATCTCGCAGCTGCGCGGCCCGGCCAGCGCGGACCCGGAGTTCGTCGCGGTCTTCGAGGCGAACCGCGCCACCAACGCCGCGCGTGTGGTGGGCAACCTGCCGGTCGACGTGGCGAACCGGGCGCAGCTCGAACTGGCGGTGCGCGGCTGGATCGCATTCCTCGAGGAGACCACGATCAGCTGGCTGCGCGGCAGGCAGATCTCGCGCGAAGAACTGATCGAGCTCAACTTCCGGGCGCTGCCCGCCGTCGCGCTGACCCCGGACGTCGCGGCCCAGCTGCTGGCCTGACGCGCCACACCGAGCCGATCGGGTTCGAAGTCTTTCGGACAGGTGGAACCTGTTCTAGGTTGAGGCGATCTTCTCGGCATCGCGCAGGCGACGAAAGGAATCCGATGCAGTTCAACCTCGCGGACATCTTCGAAGCAGTTGCGTCCGCAGTGCCCGACCGCATCGCGCTGACCTACGAAGGCGAGAACATCTCCTACGCCGCGCTGGATGCAGCGGCGAACAAGACCGCGGCGATGCTCGCCGAGGCCGGCGTATCGGCGGGCGATCACGTCGCCCTGTTCCTGAAGAACAGTGTCGAGCACGTCACGAGCATCCTGGGCCTGATCAAGATCCGCGCCGTGCCGATCAACGTGAACTATCGGTACACGCCTGCCGAACTCGAATACATCTTCACCAACGCCGACTCGGTTGCTGTCGTGGTCGAACTTGCCGAGCATCAGAATGTGCTGGCAACAATCCTCGACCGGTGCGCGACGCTCCGGACGGTGATCGTGGTCGGTGACACCACCGACGGCCTTCGAGCGGCCGCCGAGGCGCGCGGGGTAGCAATGACGTCCTTCTTCCGCGCGCGTGAGCTGCCGGCTGTCGCGGATTTTGCCGCCCGTACCGGCGATGACCTCTACGTGCTCTACACCGGTGGCACCACGGGTTACCCGAAGGGCGTCATGTGGCGACACGACGACTTCTTTCGCAAGCCCTTGTCCGGTGGAAATCCCTACGGTGATGAACCCAGGCAGAGTTTGGACGAGATCGCGGCGGCAGCGAAGGAGTTCCCGGAACTGGCGTTCCTCATCGCCGCACCGCTGATGCACGGCGCCGCGCTGTACTCGCTGTTCACCTTCTTCACTCTCGGAGCTCGCGTTGTCCTCCATCGCGATTTCGCACCGGCAAAGGTCGTCGAAGCGATCGAAACGGAATCGGTGCAGGTCATTCTGATCGTCGGCGACGGGATGGGACTCCCGCTGGTCGACGAGATGGAACGGCGCCAAGGCGAAGTCGACTTCGGCTCGCTGTTCTCGATCACCTCGGGAGGCGCGCTCTGGTCGACCAGCGTTCGCGACCGCATGCTGGCCGTGAAGCCGGACCTGCTGCTGCGCGACAACTTCGGCGCCTCGGAATCGGGTAACGACGGCGCGTTCACGATCGACGAACTGGGCACCCTCCGAATGCCGCCTTCCCCCAACATGATCCTGGTCGACGAGGCCCTGAACGAGATCCCGCCCGGTTCGGCCGAGATCGGATACATCGCGCGGGTCGGTAATGTCCCACTCGGTTACTACAAGGACGAGGAAAAGACCGCCCGAACGTTCCCGACTCGCGCAGACGGCGTCCGAATGTCGGTTCTCGGCGACATGGGCAAGATCGAAGCCGACGGCTCCATCGTCTTCCTCGGACGCGGCTCGCAATGTATCAACACCGGCGGCGAGAAGGTTTTTGCCGAAGAGGTTGAGGCTGCACTTCATGCACATCCGGCGATCGCAGATGCGCTCGTCGTTCCGATCCACGACGAGCGCATGGGCCAACAGGTGGCGGCGGTTATCGCGACCTATCCGGAATTGCCCGGACTCACGCTCGAAGACGTCCAGGATCACTGCCGCAAATCTCTTGCCGGCTACAAGATCCCGCGCACGGTCGCATTCGTGGACGAGGTCAAGCGGACACCGGCCGGTAAGGCCGACTACGGCTGGGCAGCGGCCACCGTCTCGCCCTAGGTTGACGTAAGCGCTGCCGTCGGGCCCGCGTCAGCCGCCCAAACCGCTCGGCGGAACTCCGATTGCCGGTAACACCAACGTGCATGCGACCGGTTGCGGGTGTGCCGGGTCGAGGGCGTTGAGAACCACTCGTGCGGTAGCGGGGTCGGAATTGATGGACAGATGGTCGGCGAAGTCCTGCGGGCACAGGTCTTGAACGGTGTAGTTCGTCGAGCCGGGTTCGTTGATGATGCCCGCGGTGTACGGGCGGACGAGTTCGTCGTAACGGGTGACGATCTGGGTGTAGACGACGCCGGGCACGGTGATCGGGCCCTCGTTCAATTGCCGGATGAACGGGGAGTTGGCGGCGAATTGGAATACCGCCGACGCGCCGAGGGAGCGGGTGTCGATGCCGGCCGGGAGTTCCTGGCCGCTGGTTCCGTGGACGACGGGGGCGAGTCCGATCATTTTGGAGACCTTCGCCGCGCCACCGCCGAACTTGATGTACCAGTAGGGCATCGTGGCGCCCTCGGAATGTCCGAGGAGTGCGATCTTCGGCGCTCCGGTCGCCTGCCGTACCCGGTCGACAAATGCATCCAGTGTGGCAGCGCTGCTTTCCATCGGCGCCAGGCCGCCGAGCAGCGCATCCGGGTTTCCATCGGGTGAGCCGTAGGTGAGGGCAAATACGCAGTACCCATTGTTGGCCAGCAGCGGTCCGTAGGTCTGCCAGTTGTTATTGCGGTTGGCGAAGAGACCGTGGACGAGAATCACCGGTTCGGGATGGGAAGCCGAGGGCTTGCACGACCAGTCGTTGGTTCCCGGCGGGCTGGCGGTCGGAGCCTGTAATGCGCTGCGGGTCGCGTCGAGGAGGAACTGATTGGGCACCGGAAGTGGCGCGGGATCGGCGTGGGCTGTCGCAGCGATACCGCTCGGAAGGATGGCTGCCGACGCGGCGGCGACAAGCACGCCCAACCGGAGCGCGCGAGCCGTGAGTGAAATCTTCGTGTTGCTTTTCGGGATCCGCATGCCGGAGAGGATCGCACGGGTTGCGTCCGAAAAATAGCCGTTCGGCTAGTTTCGTCTGCCGGCCGCGTGCTGAAACCCCGCGCAATCCGATCACCCCGCGCCGAACCCTTTCGCCGACGCAACGATGTCGCGGAAACTGCGGTGACCCGGACGACCCGTGTAACCGAGCAGGAGACAAGTCCCGTTGCCTACCGATGCCCCGTCGGCCTCGAATCCACTGACCGCGCTGGCGTCGACGGTGTATATCCCCGCCGCGGCATACGGCATCGGGATGGGCGCCGCCGCGCCGGTAATGACCCTCGCTGCTCTCGACCTCGGCGCCGGCGTCGCGGTGGCCGGGCTGACCGTAGCGCTGGTCGGACTCGGGCAGGTGCTCGGTGACCTGCAGGCCGGTCAGGTGGTGGCGCGGCTGGGGGAGCGCCGATCGATCATCGTGGCCAGCAGCATCGCCGCGATCGGCGTGCTGATCTGCATCCTCGCCCCGACCGTGTTGTGGCTGTGCGCTGGCATCCTCGCCGTCGGTCTGGCCAACTCGGTGTGGGGACTCGCGCGGCAGAACTACCTGTCGCTCGCCGTACCGTTCGCGTGGCGGGCGCGAGCGATGTCGCTGTTCGGTGGTGCGATGCGGTTCGGCTTCTTCCTCGGCCCGCTGCTCGGTTCGCTCGCCATCTGGGGACTCGGCGTGCGCGGCGGATTCATGGTGCAGTTCGTTGCGGTCGTCACGGCGGGCGTGTTGATGGCGCGGCTGCCGGACCCGGAGGGCGCCCGCGCACAGGCGCAGCCGCATTCGCTGCGGACGGTATTCGCCGAACACCGCCGACTGCTCGGCACGCTCGGTGCCGGCTCGTTGCTGCTCGGCGTGGCGCGCGCTTCCCGGGAGGCGGTGCTACCGCTGTGGGCGCACCATCTGGGGCTGTCTCCGGCCACTGCCAGCCTGATCTTCGGGGTGGGCGCGGCGCTCGACGTCGCGTGTTCGTATCCGGCCGGGCATCTGATGGACCGGTTCGGCCGCGCATTCGTCGCGTTACCCTCGATCATCGTGCTCGCGATCGGGTATTTCGCGGTGCCGTTCACCACCGACCTGGTGGGGTTCACGGCGGTGGCGCTGGTGCTGGGGATCGGGAATGGATTCGGCAACGGGGTGATCATGACGCTCGGGGCGGACGTAGCGCCCGCCACCGGCCGCGCCGAGTTCCTCGCCGCGTGGCGCCTCACCCATGACGCGGGATTTCTGCTCGGACCACTATCGATCGCGTTCGTCGTCGCCGTGGGCACGTTGCCGCTCGCGATATTTACCGTGTCCGCATTGTCCGGGGCGGGTGCCGGCCTACTCGGCCGCTACATTCCGAGATATGCGCAACCAAAAGTGGTCCGCGCCAGCTGATATTTCCTCGTGATCTGCAGAGCGCTCTGGACAAACGTCTGCCCGGGCCGCGAACGCGACCCGGGCAGACGTTTTCAACTCACTCGGAAAACCGAGATCAGCCGCCGAACGACCCGGTGAAGAGGGTGTTCAGCACGCCGTGGAAAGCTGCCGCCAGCGTGTCAAGGCCGACGTTCAGCGCACCGCTACCTGCATCGATGATGACGGGAATCATATGAATGTCCTTTCTGTTCTTCTAATTTCGTGTCGGCGGGCTGAATGTTGCTCGACCACCGACAAATTCGACCATAACAATTGAATTGCGTTCGCTACCTTCGCGTTATCTGCGAATCAGCTGTCAACGGTGCATGTGATGACGCTCACATGTAACGCAGGAAACGATTCGGATCACCCATGAAGGATCGCCAGTTCTCCACAATTTCCAGCTCGTCCAGTTGCGCGCTTCGATACCGGTTTCGCCGATTTCCCATATCGCCGCCCCGGGACAGGCCGCGAGGAGCGGCGAATGTGTGGCGATGATCACTCGAGAACCTTCGGCGGAAGGGTCGCCGAGCACCGCGAGGAGCGCCGGACGGGACTGGAACGACAGCGCGGCTTCGGGCTCGTGCAGAAGCCAGCGGCCGACGCCGATCAAACGGTCGGCGATGTAGGGCAGGAACGACTTGCCGCGTGCGAGCTCGTTGAGCGCCTGGATCGGTATCGCGGGGCGGGCATATCCTCGCGGCGCTGGAACAGGCTGTGCATCGCCCGCGGAGCGCAGGAAACAACCCCCGGTCGGCCGGGCTCATGCCCAAACAGCGCAGGGGACTCGAAATCGAGCCCGACCGCGCTGAGTTCGGCGATCACCGGGAGGTCCAGATACCAAACGTCCGGCTCGAATGATGCGCATAGACGCAGTCGAGCCGGACGGGTGGCAGAGACGTCAATTCAGTTGTTCGATGACAAGGCCTCGCCGAGGAACTCCTGATGCTCCACGGCGTGCTGCTCGAATCCGGGAACGGCCGAACCGTGCTTACGAAGCCGGCCCGGTCTCACCGAAGGTACGTCAGGAGGGGTTGTAGCCGTTGCCGAAGTTGGAGCTACCGAGATCGGAGCTGCCGAGATTGGAGCTGCCGAGGTCGAGGCCGAGGGCGAGAATGATGGGAAGAAATCCGATGCCGATGCCGTCGCGACAAGGCTTGATGCGCATGTTGGTCCTTAGATGTTGTGTTCGTGAAACGTGCTCAGTCCCCGACCGTCGCGGCACTGTAACAGTTCATTCGCGTTACGGTCGTTCCCCGTTACGTAGAAGCCTCTGAGTACTTCGGTGAACGGTGACGTGGAACGCTGCCGCGCCGAGTTGCCTGGGACAGTCCCGGCCGCAAGCTGCGTGATTAACGCGGCTTGACCTGCGGGTATGGCAGTGCGCGGGCAACACCGCCAATGCGGTACAGCCGCGTAGGCGATCCCCAAGTCCGCGCACCCTGGGATGCGCGAACCGGGAATCAAAATGTGATGAAAGTCATGCCGTTGCTGCCCGAAGTGAACGCCGATTCAGACTCACTGCGTCGGCGAGAAGGCCTCGTCGAGGATCTCCTGCTGCTCCACGGCATGCACCTTGCTCGAACCCGAGGACGGCGCGGACATGGCGCGGCGCGAGATGCGACGGATACCGGACAGTCGCTCCGGCAGCTTCTCCGGCAGCATCAGGCCGAAGCACGGCCACGCACCCTGGTTGGCCGGTTCTTCCTGCACCCAGCGGATGTCGTTGACATTGGGGAACCGGTCGATCGCCTCGGCGAGCCGATACTCAGGGATCGGGTAGAGCTGCTCGATCCGCACAATCGCGACGTCGTCGCGGTGCTCCTTCTGCTTGCGCGCGAGCAGCTCGTAGTACACCTTGCCGCTCGTGAGCAGGATCCGCTTGACCTTGCTTCGGTCGCCGTCGCCGGTCTCGTAGGTCGGCTCGTCGAACACCGAGTGGAACTTGCCGTCGGTGAAGTCCTCGACGTTGCTGACCGCGGCCTTGTTGCGCAGCATCGACTTCGGCGTGAACACCACCAGCGGACGCCGGATGCCGTCACGGGCATGCCTACGCAGCAGATGGAAGTAGTTCGCCGGTGTCGAGGGCACCGCCACCGTCATCGAGCCCTCGGCGCACAGCTGCAGCCAGCGTTCGATCCGGCCCGACGTGTGGTCGGGACCCTGGCCCTCGTGGCCGTGGGGGAGCAGCATGACGACCTGCGACAGCTGGCCCCACTTGGCCTCACCGGAGGAAATGAACTCGTCGATGATCGACTGCGCGCCGTTGACGAAGTCGCCGAACTGCGCCTCCCACAGCACCAGCGCGTCCGGATTGCCAAGCGAATAGCCGTATTCGAAGCCGACCGCGGCGAACTCGCTCAGCAGCGAGTCGTGCACCGCGAAGCGGCCGGGATTGTCGCTGCCGATGTTGTGCAACGGGGTGTACTCCGCCCCGGTCCGGCGGTCGATCAGCACCGAGTGGCGCTGGCTGAACGTGCCGCGCCGGGTGTCCTGTCCGGTGAGCCGTACCGAGCGACCCTCGTCGATCAGCGAACCGAGCGCGAGCAACTCGGCAAACGCCCAGTCGACCTTGCCCTCGTATGCCATCTCCCGGCGCTTGTCGAGCACCGGCTTGACGCGCGGATGCACGCTGAAGCCCTCGGGCACGTTCAGGAACGCGTCGCCGATCCGGTGCAGCACGGACTTGTCCACCGCGGTGACGAGCTTGTGCGGGATCTGCTGATCCAGCTCGACGGATTCGCTCGGCTCCGGCGGGTACTTCTCCAGTTCGCGCACCTCGTTGAAGACCCGCTCCAACTGGCCCTGGTAGTCGCGCAGTGCATCTTCGGCTTCTTTGAGCGAGATATCGCCACGGCCGATCAGGCTCTCGGTGTAGCTCTTTCGGACGCTGCGCTTGGTGTCGATGACGTCGTACATATGTGGCTGCGTCATCGACGGGTCGTCGCCCTCGTTGTGGCCGCGGCGCCGGTAGCAGATCATGTCGATCACGACGTCCTTGTGGAACCGCTGGCGGAAGTCGACCGCCAGCTGCGCCACCCAGACGCACGCCTCCGGATCGTCACCGTTGACGTGGAAGATCGGCGCGCCGATCATCTTGGCGATATCGGTGCAGTACTCGCTCGACCGCGAGTACTCCGGGGCGGTGGTGAAGCCGACCTGGTTGTTCACCACGATGTGGATCGTGCCGCCGGTCCGGTAGCCGCGCAGCATGGACAGGTTGAACGTCTCCGCGACGACGCCCTGGCCGGCGAAGGCCGCGTCGCCGTGCAGCATCAGCGGCACGACGGAGAAGCCGTCCTCGCCGTCGCCCTTGTCGAGCAGGTCCTGCTTGGCGCGCACCAGGCCCTCCAGCACCGGGTCGACCGCCTCGAGGTGTGAGGGGTTCGCGGTGAGCGAGACCTTGATGTCGTTGTCGCCGAACATCTGGATGTAGGTGCCCTCGGCACCGAGGTGGTACTTCACGTCACCGGAGCCGTGCGCGGCCGAGGGGTTCATGTTGCCCTCGAACTCGGTGAAGATCGTCGAATACGGCTTGCCGACGATGTTGGCGAGCACGTTGAGCCGGCCGCGGTGCGGCATGGCGATGATGACCTCGTCGAGCTTGTACTCGGCGCTGCTGTCGATCACCGCGTCCATCATCGGGATGACGGCTTCTGCGCCCTCGAGCGAGAAGCGCTTCTGGCCGACGTACTTGGTCTGCAGGAACGTCTCGAAGGCCTCCGCCGCGTTGAGCCGGCTCAGGATGTACTTCTGTTGCGCCACAGTCGGTTTGACATGCTTCTGCTCGACACGGTCCTGCAGCCAGCGCAACTGCTCGGGCTCGAGGATGTGCATGTACTCGACGCCGGCATGGCGGCAGTACGCATCGCGCAGCACGGACAGCACATCGCGCAGCTTCATCCGCTCTTCGCCGTGGAAACCGGCGACGTTGAACTCGCGATCGAGGTCCCAGAGCGTCAACTGGTGGGTCGTGACGTCGAGATCGGGGTGGCTGCGGAACTTGTCCTTGACCAGCCGCAGCGGATCGCTGTCGGCCATCAGGTGGCCGCGGTTGCGGTAGGCGGCAATGAGTTCGAGCACCCGGGTGCTCTTGTCGATGCCGCGCAGGTGAATGTCCTTGCGCCACCGCACGGGCTCGTACGGAATCCCCATCTGATGGAAGATCTCGTCGTAGAACTCGTCGCTGATGAGCAGGTTGTGCAGCGTGCGCAGGAAATCGCCGGACTCGGCACCCTGGATGATGCGGTGATCGTAGGTGGAGGTCAGCGTCATCAGCTTGCCGACGCCCATCTCGGCGATCTTCTCGTCGCTCGCGCCCTGGTACTCGACCGGGTACTCCATGGCGCCGGCGCCGACGATCGCACCCTGGCCCGGCATGAGCCGAGGCACCGAGTGCACGGTGCCGATCGTGCCGGGATTGGTCAGCGAGATGGTCACGCCGGTGAAGTCATCGGCCGTGAGCTTGCCGTCGCGGGCGCGCCGGACGACGTCCTCGTAGGCGGCATGGAACTGGCCGAAGGTCATCTCGTCGCAGCCCTTGATCGCGGCGACGACGAGAGTGCGGCTGCCGTCCTTGCCGGGCAGGTCGATCGCGAGCCCGAGGTTGGTGTGGGCGGGCGTGATCGCGTTGGGCTTCCCGTCGATCTCGGCGAAGTGCCGGTTCATGTTCGGGAACTTCTTGACGCCCTGCACGATCGCGTAGCCGAGCAGATGGGTGAAGCTGATCTTGCCGCCACGGGTGCGGGCGAGATGGTTGTTGATGACGAGCCGGTTGTCGATCATCAGCTTGGCCGGGATCGCGCGCACGCTGGTCGCGGTCGGGATCGTCAGCGACGCCGACATGTTCTTGGCGACCGCTGCGGCAGCACCACGCAGCACCTGGCTCGTCTCGCCCTTGGGCTGGGAGTCCTTGGTCGGCTTCGCCCCGCCCGAGGTCTTCGCGGCGTTGGAGGAAGGCGCGGGAGTGGTCTGCGGCCGCCGGGTGGTCGATGCGGCGGCGCGTGCTTGTTCCTTGGCGGGCTGCTGCTTCGGTGCCTCCCGCTTGGCAGCTTCCTGCTTGGCGGGCGCCTGCTTGGGCGCCTCCTGCTTGGCCGGCTGCTGTTTGGGCGCTTCTTGCTTTGCCTTCGGCTCGGCGGGTGCCTGCTTGGGCTTCGCGGCGGGTGTGCCGTTACCGGACTTGGCTGGGGTCGAGGCTGATCCTGTCGCCTCGCCGTTACCGCCCTCGGCGGGTTCTGGCGTGTAGTCCGCGAGGAACTCGTGCCAGCTCGCGTCGACTGATGAGGGATCCTCTTTGAACCGCTGGTACATCTCGTCGACCAGCCATTGGTTCTGACCGAACTGCGTTGTGGAGCTGCTCACGGCAGACGTTCGCCTCTTTCTCTTCTACACAAGCTCTCGAAGGTGTGGAGCCTGTGTCTTCGAGGCTAATCCTCTCCGCTTGCCCACGCCCGCATTCCCCGCCGCCATTGGCGATTGCGTAGTCGACACACGCCGCGACATTGCAGCGTGCACACAGCTCTTCCGCACCCCAGGGTTAAGACTCATCCGGGTAGGAGATTATTCCGCTTCGGCCCTGCGCGGCCCCCCACAGCCGGGCGTAGTGACCTTCGGCGCGCAGCAGCGTCGCGTGCTCGCCGACCTCGATGATCCTACCGTGATCAACCACCACGACGAGGTCGGCTGTGGCCGCTGTCACGAGGCGGTGCGCGACAACGACAGCCGTCCGGCGGGTCGTGAGCGCGCGGCCGGCGTCGAGCACTCTGCGCTCGGTCGCCGGGTCGAGCGTCGCGGTCGCCTCGTCGAGCAGCAGCAGGTCCGGGTCGACGAGCTCGGCGCGGGCCAGCGCGACGAGCTGGCGCTGACCGGCGGACAGTCCCTGGCCGCGCTCGCCGATCGGCTGCCGCATCCCGAGCGGCAGCGCCGCGATGGTCTCCAGCGCACCGACCGCGCGGGCCGCGGCCTCGATCTGCGCCCGGCTCGCCTCCGGACGGCCGTAGGCGATGTTGCTTGCCACATCGCCGGTGAACAGGTGCGCCTCCTGCGGGACCACGCCGAGCCGGCCGCGGTACTTGGCGAGTTCGAAGCGGCGCAGGTCGACGCCGTCCATCCGGACCGTGCCGTCGGTGGGGTCGTAAAACCGGGCGAGGAGCTTGACCACGGTCGACTTGCCCGCGCCTGTGCGCCCGACCAGCGCGACCGTCGAACCCGCCGGGATGTCGAGCGCAACGTCGGACAGCGCATCCGACGATGCGCCCGCGTAGCGGAAGTCGACGTGATCGAGGCTGACTTCGCCGCGCAGATGGCCGATGATCGGCACCGCGTCGCCGTGCGCGCCCGATCCGGTGGACTCGATGGAGCTGCGGGTGGCGAGTAGATCGCCGATTCTGGTCAAACCGACCCGGGCCTGCTGATAACCGTCGAACACCTGGGAGAGCTGCTGGATGGGACCGAACAGCAGACCGAGGTAGAGCACGAACGCGACGAGCACACCCGGCGTCGTCGTACCTTCGGCCACCTGACTCGCGCCGACGTAGATCACCGCGGCGAGCGCGAGATCGGACAGCAGGGCGACGAGCGGGAAGTAGATCGAGATCGCGCGCTGCGAGCGCATCCGGGCGCTGCGGTAGCTTTCGGCGCGCTCGGCGAACCGGCGTGCGGCGCCGGCCTCGCGGCGGTAGGCCTGCGCGGCGCGCAGCCCAGCGATGTTTTCCTGGAAGTCGGCGTTCACGATCGACACCCGTTCGCGCGACACCGCATAGGCGACCGAGGACACCCGGCGGAACAGGAACGTCGCGACGAGCAGAGGCGGCACCACCGCGAGCGCGACGACGCCGAGCGCAACGTCGGTGATGAGCAACGCCACCGAGACCCCGGCCACGGTCAGCACGCTGACCACCGCCGTGGACAGGCCGGTCTGCAGGAACGTCGACAGCGCGTCGACGTCCGTGGTCATCCGCGTCATGATCCGGCCGGACAGTTCCCGCTCGTAGTAATCGAGGCCGAGCCGCTGCAGATGCGCGTACGAGCGCACCCGCAGGGCGAACAGCACGCGCTCGCCGGCGCGCGCGGTGAGCACCGTCATCCGGGTGAGCAGCGCCCAGTCCACCACGACCAGTACGACACCGACGGCGACGGCGGACCACAGCCCGCTCGGGTCGTTGGGCACCACACCGTGATCGATAGCGCGCTGCACCACGGCGGGGAACGCGATGCCGATCACCGAATCCAGCGCCAGACACACGATCACCACAGCGAGCAGGCCACGGACCGGGCGCAGTAGGCGAGCGAGCCGAAATCCCGGATCGGGTGTGCGCAGTCCGTCGGTGTCGAGCGCGGGATCCTCGGTGGCCGGTGGCAACGCGTCGACCGCGGCACGCAGTTCGGGCGTGGCTGCCATGGCGCCCAGCGCGCCCGACATCGGACCACCCCCACCGCGACCCGCGCCTGCACTGCTCGCGGCTTGCTCGCCTGCGCCGTCACGAGGCACGTCCTCGGCGTCCGGTACGTCGGGCCACAGCGGCGAGGAGATTGCGGCATCGACGTCTTCGGTCGGGTCGGGACCGATCGGATCGGCGCCGTCGCCGGTCGACATCAGGGTCTGGAAGAGCGGACATCGGACGTCGAGTTCGTCGACCGTGCCGATGTCGGAGATCCGGCCCTCGTCCAGCACGGCGACGCGATCGGCGAGGGCGAGCGTCGACCGACGATGCGCGAGGATCAGGGTCGTTCGTCCGCCGGTTCCCGCACCGGTCCAGCCGAGCGCGTCGAAGATTGCCGCCTCCGTCTCGGCGTCCACCGCGGAGGTGGCGTCGTCCAGGATCAGGATGCGCGGCTCGACGAGCAACGCGCGCGCGAGCGCAATCCGCTGCCGCTGACCGCCGGACAGGGTCAGCCCCCGTTCACCCACCACCGTGTCGTAGCCGTCGGACAACTCGGCGATGAACTGATCGGCGGCGGCCAGCTTCGCGGCCCGCCGGATCTCCTCGGCAGTGGCGTCGGGACGGCCGAGCGCAATGTTCGCTGCGACGGTGTCGGAGAACAGGAACGGCTCGTCGAAGACCAGGCCGATCGCGCCGCGTAGGTCGTCGGCCCGCGCTTGCGCGACATCGACGACAGTGCCGTCCCCATCGGTGAGCGCGATCCGGCCGGTCTGCGGCGCGTAGAAGCGGGGCAGCAGTAGGGAGAGCGCCGTCTTGCCCGACCCCGCGCGGCCGACTATCGCGACGGTTTCGCCCGGCGCGATGTCCAGATCGAGCCCTCGAAGGACGTCCCGGCCACGGTCGGTGTCGAAGCCGAAGGCGACATTGTCGATGTGCACGCCCAGCCGACCGTCGGGCAGGTCGATCGGTGTGGCTGGGTCGGCCACCTCGGGCCTGGTGTCGATCACGTCGTAGACGCGCTCGACCGCCGCGCGCGAGAGCTGCGCCATGATCACGACCGAGGAGATCGTGCGGGCCGTCGCCGTCATGGTCGCGACATAGGAGGCGAACGCGAGGAAGGTACCGACGCTGATCGAACCTTCCATGGCGAGCCAGCCGCCGAGCGCGATCACCCCAACCAGCCCCAACTGCGGCAGGCTGGTGAGCACCGGAGTCAGCCGCGAGTTGATGTGTGCCGCGCGCATCCGCTCGGCGTACAGCTGCCGACCATGCCGCTCCAACGTCGTGACCGCGCGGGCCTCCTGGCCGAAACCCTTCACCACCCGCACGCCGGTGACGGTTTCCTCGACGTGCTGCGCGAGATCGGCCGCGCGTTGCTGCGCCGACCACGTCGCCGCGAACAGCTTGGGCCGCACGACATAGACGACCACGATCACGGCGGGCACGATCAGTAGCGCGACGAGCGTGAGCAGCGGCGACAGCAGCGTCATCACCACCAGGGCGAGCACGAACTGCAGCAACGCGCCCGCGGACAGCGGCACCATCGCGAGCAATCCCTGGACGAGCTGCAGGTCGGTGATCGAACGGGAGACGACCTGTCCGGTGCGGATCTGGTCCTGGCCACGGCCGTCGAGGCGCTGCAACGAGCCGAGCAGTTCCAGCCGCATATCGTGCTGCACGCCGAGCGACAACTTGCCCGCGAGCATGCGACGGCTGTACTGGCAGCCGAACCGGACCAGCGCAAGCGCGACCAGCGCGAGCGCGATCGGGGCGATGCGGTCGAGGGCGCCCGCGCTGGCGGAATCGACCGCGTTCTTGGTCAGCAGCGGTCCCGCGATCTCGACGAGCGCCGCGATCGTGGTGGCCGTGAGCGCCCCGATGGTCACGCCGCGCTGCGACCAACACTGCTGCCACAGCCGGCGAATCCAGCCCTCCGGGCGGTAATCGGGGTGGCCTTTCATTTGCTCGCCACGTTAGTACCCGCTCCCGACAAGGTCGTCGTCGCCGACGACAACCCGACACGGTCGTCCTCGCCGACGACAACGCGGCAGCGGGTTCAGGTGATATCGCGCTGCCGGACGACCCACCAACCGGCGCCGGTGAACAGCGCCGTCCACGCCAGCAACACGGCGGGCGCCACCGGCCAGGACACGAAGACGTCGGAGTTGTCGAGCGAACCGACCGCCACCGTGGACAGGGTCGCCCCGCCGGGGAGCAGACCACCGAGGCGTTGGAAACCCAACCCGGCCGCGATCGTCGACACCGTCAGCTCGCCGACGAGATACCACGCGACCAGTGCGAGCGCGGCGCCGATCGGGGAACCGAGCAGCAGCCCGAGCCCGGCGCCGATCAGTGACCAACACACCGCGGCCAACGCGCCGGCTGCGACCACGGCCAGCAGCGTCGGAGACCATTCCACGCGGCCGCCGCCGAACACGGACATGCAGATCAGGCTCGTCGCCTCGGCGAGTAGGCCGTAACCGAGCGCGACGACGATGGTGACGACGTATTTGCTCGCGACCACGCCGTCGCGACGCGGCGCGATGAGGAAGGTCGGTGTCAGCGTCTTGTGCCGGAAGTCGGTGCCCGCATTGACCGCACCGAAGATGCCCGCGAACAGGATCACCCACGCCAGCGCGAAGTAGAGACCGATGGATGCCGCGCCGGTGGACAGCCCCGAATCGTCGTACGGGTCGAGCGCGTCGGCGAGGCCGGCGTAGATCGCGCTGGCGAACATGCCGACCGCGACCGGTGCGATCGGCAGCGCCCACCAGAAGTTCAGGGTGGTGACCTTGCGGGCCTCGGAGACGAGCAGTCCGGTGTTCAACGCAGGCCACCTCCGGGCGGGGGAGTGGCCGTCATGGCCAGGAAGATCTGCTCGAGGTCGACCTGCTCGGCGACCATGCCGAAAATCTCGACCCCGGCTGCATTCGCGACCGCACCGACCTCGGCTTCGGTGCATCCGGCGACCGCGAGCCTGCCGTCGGGCTGCACCTGCGCATCGATATAGCCGTTCGCGGCGAGCGCGGTGGCCAGCCGTGCCGGGGACGCGCTCGCCACCAACACCCGGCCTTGGTTGTGCCGGCGCAGCGACTCCAGCGATCCCTCGTAGACCAGCGCGCCCCGATTGACGACGACGAGATTGTCGGCGCTGTGTTCCACCTCGCGCAGGATGTGGCTCGACGTCAGCACCGTTCCGCCACGGGAAGCGAACGACCGGAGGAACTCGCGCAGCCAGGCAGTGCCCTCCGGATCGAGGCCGTTCGCCGGTTCGTCGAGAACGAGGACGCGCGGCTCGCCGAGCAGCGCGGTCGCCAGTGCCAGCCGTTGTCGCATGCCGAGCGAGAACGTGCGCACCTTCATCCGGGCGGATCGCTCGAGTCCGACCATGGCCAGCATCCGTGCGGACTGCCCGCGGGCAACACCGACCGCCGCGCCGAACACCTCGAGGTGGCCGAGCGCGGTGCGGCCGGGATGCAGGCCGACGGTGTCGAGAACCGCGCCCACTGTTCGCGCGGGTTCCGGCAGGGCCGCGTAGGGACTGCCGCCGAACAGCGCCACCCCTGCAGTCGGCCGGACGAGGCCGAGCATCATCCGCAACGTCGTTGTCTTACCCGCGCCGTTCGGGCCGAGGAACGCGGTGACCGCACCGGCGGGCACCGAGAAGCTGAGATCGTCGACCGCCCGGATTCGACCGAACTCCTTGGTGAGGTCGACTACCCGCAGGTCGATGCCGCCCGGCCGGGCGAACGGGGAACTCATCGTCGGCTCCGCCCAACTATCGGGGTCGTGGGTCTCCGGTATTCGGATCGCCACGAGCCTACTGGCCGGCACCGCGCGTGCGGCGGAAGCCCGACTCAGCCCGCGAGCAGGAAGGGCTGTTCGACGAAAGGCCGCACCGTGGCAAGGAACTCGTCGGGCCGATCGCACTGCGGGCAGTGCCCGCAATCGGGGATCACCACGACCCGGCGAGCGGGCCCGTTCACGAAACTGCGCGCCTTGTTCGACGGGGTGAGGATGTCGTGCTGGCCCCACAGCAGCAGTACCGGCACGGTCAATTCGCGCACCATGCGGCGAATCGGCATGGTCTGCAGTTCGGCGAACAGCTGGCGGGCGATCGGGAGCAGCGACATGGTGCGTGACTTGTCCGCGTAGTGCGTGCCGAAGGCGCGGCGGATCTCGTTGCTGCCGGGCTGCCGCGGATGGCGCATCCCAGCCAGGCTGTAGCCGTGTTCCATCACCTGCTGCAACACGGGGGCGGGCACCGGCAGGGAGAGGAGCCGGAGCGCGCGTTCGGTATTGCGATTGCCGATCATGTTCCAGTAGCGCGGGATGCCGTCGATCCCGGGCATGTCTGCGAGGACGACGCGATACACGAGTTCGGGGTGTTCGGTCGCCAGGGCCAGCGCGGTCACCGCGCCGAGCGAGTTTCCGATCACCGTCACCGGACCCCGGCGCTGCGAGACGAGCAGTTCACGCAGCAGTGCGACATAGCCGGGGATGAGCGGATCCGGCCACGCGGCACTCGCCCGGCCGAAGCCGGGCAGGTCCACGGCGATGACGCGGTACTCCCTGGCGAGTTCGGGGATCACACGCTGCCAGGTGGACAGATTGTCCGAGAAACCGTGGATCAGCAGCAGGGTATGCCGACCCTTGCCGTAGGTCTCCACGTGCAGCCCCAACGGGGGCGAATCATGCGCCATTGCACTCCGCCTTGCTTCGTGTCGGCGCCTGACGGAGCCGTCAACATGTGAGGCGAAACACTAGCAGAGACATTGGTCACATGACCAGATCGGCTGGGTCACGCTTCGATCGCAGGTCGGAGGTCGATGACATTGCCACCCGCGCCGACCGGCCATGCCGTGGGAGCCGGGCCGAACGCCGCGCGCGCGTGCGCGATGGTGCGCTTGCCGATCGCCCGGTTGCCGAAGCTGCCGATGACCGCGCCGATACCGGCGGGCACCACCTTGCCCAGTAGCAACGCGCTGCGCTTGGCGGCGTACTGGGTGACGTAGCGGTGCAACAGTTTTCGGTTCGTCTTCTCGAGTCCCGGAATGCGCGTACCGATCATCGAAACCCAGCTCTTCGCGGATCGTCCGGTGCTGCGGGCCATGATGGCGGTGCCGCTCTCGCCGAGTGCGACGGCGAGCACGAGCGCGCGCCGTTGCTCGTGATCGGCCGGATGGATCCCGTACACCGACGCCACCGCAAGCGTCATCACCGCCGAGGCCTCGAGGAAGAACACCACCTCGGCGCCCGCTGCGGCCAGGGTGGCGACGGTTCCGACGCCCGGGACCGCGGCGGTGGCCCCCACTGCGGCGCCCGAACCGGTCACCGAATTGAGAAAGGTCTTCTCCAGGCGATCGATGATCTGCCCGGGTGTGTCGTCGGGATGGGCGCGGCGCAGCCGACCGACGTACCGATCGATCGCGGGAGACTGCAGCTTGGCGCCGTTGTCGAGCAGCGACACCACGGTGCGATCCAATTTCGACGGCGCCATCTGTTCGTCCCTTCGTCGCGTCCGGTTTGTCCCGGTATCGATGTCCTGTCCAACGTTCGCGGATCCGTCCGGGTTCCGTGGTCCCCGGCAGCTGGAACCCGATCGCGCGGGCGTCGCACACTGCCTACCCTGAAATCGTGAGCTCCAATTCGGCGGGAGCTCGGCGCGAGCCCGCCCCGGTATTGCGGCCGTATCTACGCACCTACGACGGCTACCGGCTCGCCGGGTATCCGCCGGGCACCCACGTGGGCATGCCCTCGCCGCACCTGACCGTCGTCATCACCATCGGCGATGCGCTCGAGATCGGCACCCCCTCGCATCCGCAGCAATCGAGCGGACGCTTCGAAGCGCTGGCCAGCGGTATCACGTCCGCGCCGGTCACGATCGTGCACGACGGCAATCAGCACGGCGTCCAGTTGTCGCTGACCCCGCTGGGCGCGCGTGCGCTGCTCGGCGTCCCGGCCGCCGAGTTGGGCGCGTGGATCGTGGATCTCGACGCGGTGATCGGTGGCGATGGAAGCGAGTTGCGCGAGCGACTGGCCGCGACCGAATCGTGGGACGCCCGGTTCGGGATTCTCGACGACGTGCTCACTCGCAGGCTGGCCGGCGAAATCGGCCGCCGCGGCGAGATTGGCATCGGCGCGCCGCTGGTCGGCGCATGGCGGTTGCTCGTTGGCAGCGGGGGACGCACCCGCGTCGCGGATGTCGCCGCCGAACTCGGCTGGAGCCGCAGGCATCTGGTCGGCCGATTCAGTGCGGAGTTCGGCGTGACCCCGAAGGAGTCCGCGCGGATCGCGCGATTCTCGGTCGCGCACAACCACCTACGCCGTCCGGCAATCCCGTCGCTCGCCGAAGTCGCCGCGACCTGCGGCTATTACGACCAGGCGCATATGGCGCGGGAATGGCGGGAGCTGGCCGGGATGTCACCGTCGGCGTGGCGGGCGAACGAGTTCGCATTTGTCCAAGCAAGCGGACCGGCAGCCGGCGAAGACTTGCTGCCATGACGAATACGACCGAATCAACGAGAACGGCTGGGACCGGTGCGCGAGTCGCGACGGTCATCTGGCCGACCCTGACCTACCGCAACGCACGCGCCGCCATCCGCTTCCTCGTCGACGTGTTCGGCTTCGTCGAGACTGCCGTCTACGGCGAGGGCGACGTCGTGGAGCATGCCCAACTCGACTGGCCCGGCGGCGGCGGACTGATGCTCGGCTCGGTGCGCGAGGAGAGCGCGTTGCGCGACCTGCCGCCCGGTGTCGGCTCGATCTACATCGTGACCGACGACGTGGACGAGCTTTACCGCCGCGCGGTCGCCGGCGGCGCACAGATCGTCCGCGAGCCGCGCGACGAGGATTACGGTGGGCGCGATTTCGTCTGCCGCGATCCGGAGGGCGTGTTCTGGTCCTTCGGTAGTTACGCGGGGGAGTAGCGCGTCAGAACGAGAGCGCGTGCAGCGGCGGGACGGTCTCGTCGGGCGCCGGCGTTGGCGGTGGTGTGCCGTTGCCGAACGGCAACCCGCCGAGTTCGTCCCGGCCGTGCGGGGAGAGCCAGCCGGTCGGGTCGGGGCCCTTCGGCACGATCTGCTTCGGGTTCAGGTCGGTGTGCACGACGTAGTAGTGGCGTTTGATCTGCCCGAAGTCGATGGTGTCGCCGAAGCCTGGGGTCTGGAACAGATCGCGCGCGTAGGCCCACAGGACCGGCATCTCGGTGAGTTTGTGCCGGTTGCACTTGAAGTGCCCGTGGTAGACGGCGTCGAAGCGAACGAGTGTGGTGAACAGCCGCACGTCGGCCTCGGTGATGGTGGTGCCGACCAGGTACCGCCGGGCGGAGAGCTGCTCGGTGAGCCAGTCGAGCCGCGCGAACAGCCGGTCATAGGCGAGGTCGTATGCCCGCTGGGATCCGGAGAACCCGCAGCGGTAGACCCCGTTGTTGACGTCGTTGTAGATAAGCTCCGCGACCTCGTCGATCTCGGCGCGCAGCGCCTCGGGATAGAGCTGCGGCGCGCCCTCGCGGTGGTACTTCGCCCATTCGGTGGACAGGTCGACGGTGAGCGAGAAGATGTCGTTGGTGACGACCTGGCCGGTTGGCACATCGACGATCGCGGGCACCGTGATGCCGAGCGAAAAGTCGGGGTCGCGCGCCAGGTAGGCGTCGCGCAGCCGTGGAATCTGCAGTACCGGGTCGACGCCGTCGGGATCGAGATCGAACGTCCAGCTGCGCTCGTCATGGGTCGGCCCGCACAGGCCGAGCGAAATGACGTCCTCGAGACCGAGCAGCCGGCGCACGATGAGCGCGCGGTTCGCCCACGGGCAGGCGCGCGCGGCGATCAGCCGATACCGATCCGGTTCGACCGGGTATCCGGCGCGGCCGTCCTCGGTGATGCGGGTGTTGATGTACCGGGTGTCGCGCGTGAACGTGGCTTGCTCGGCTTCTCCGTTGGCAGATTTTGCGGCCATGCCTCCTGGATAGCCGCTACATGGACCGTTGAACCCGCGACTTCCACGCCGTATATTCCATGTGGACTAATTGGCGCGGACTATGTCGGTGCCGAGTCGTAGGTTGCGTGTCGAGGGGAGGTGCGGCGATGAAACCGGGACGCAGAGCGCTCGGCCCGCTGGGTATTGCCGTGCTCGCATTGCTCTTCGAGCGCCCGATGCACCCCTACGAGATGGTGCAGGTGCTGCAGCAGCGGCACGAGGACCGGATCGTCAAGGTTCGGCCCGGCTCGCTGTATCACACCGTCGGTCGGCTGGAGGACGCGAAACTGCTGCGCGCCTGCGGCACCGACCGGGCGGGCAACCGCCCGGAACGCACCACCTACGAGATCACCGCGGTCGGCAGGGCCGCGCTCACATCGCGCGTCGGTGAAATTCTTGGCACCGCCGAACGGGAGTATCCGCTGTTTCCCGTGGCGCTCGCCGAGGCGCACAACCTGACCGCCGAGGACGTGACGCGGCAGCTCCGACGCCGCATCGAATCAATCGAAGCCGATATCGCGGAGTACGACGCTCTCACCGCGGGAGCCGAGAGTCGCGCAGTGCCGCGTGTGTTCTGGATCGTGATCGGCTATTTGCGCACCCAGGCCGAGGCGGAGGACCAGTTCCTGCGCAACCTCGTCGAAGAGATCGGCAACGGTGATCTCCCATGGCCCGGCACGCCGCCATTCATCAATCCATCCGAACTGCCGGATGGCAGCAAAGAGAAGTCGAGGGTCAACTCGTGACAACCGAACGCAACCCATGGATCGCGCTCGGGGCGCTTTGCGTGGGATTCTTCATGATCCTGCTGGATATGACGATCGTCGCGGTGGCAAACCCGGCGATCCTCACCGATCTGCAGGCCGACGTCAACAGCGTGGTTTGGGTGACCAGTGCCTACCTGCTGGCCTTCGCCGCGCCGCTGCTGGTGACCGGACGGCTCGGCGACAAGTACGGCCCGAAGAACGTCTACCTGGTCGGGCTGACGGTCTTCACCGCCGCCTCGCTGTGGTGCGCGCTGTCACCGAATATCGAGACACTCATCGCCGCTCGCGCGGTGCAGGGCCTCGGCGCCTCGCTGATGACGCCGCAGACGATGGCCGTCATCACCCGCATCTTCCCGCCGGACAAGCGCGGCGCAGCCATGGGCGCCTGGGGCGCGGTGGCCGGCATCGCCACGTTGGTCGGACCGATCCTGGGCGGCGTCCTCGTCGACAGCCTCGGCTGGGAGTGGATCTTCCTCGTCAACGTGCCGGTCGGCATCGTCGCATTCGTCCTCGCCGTACGTTTCGTGCCCGCCCTGCCGACGAACGAGCACAAGTTCGACATCCCCGGCGTCATCCTGAGCGCGCTCGGCATGTTCCTGCTCGTGTTCGGCATCCAGGAGGGCAGCACCTACGACTGGTCCGGCCGGATCTGGCTGACGATCGCGGCCGGCGTGATCCTGCTCGGCGTCTTTGTCTACTACCAGTCACGCAGCCGCGGTGAGCCACTGCTGCCGCTCGAATTGTTCCGCGACCGCAACTTCTCGCTGGCGAACGTCGGAATCAGCGCGATGGGCGCGGCCGTCACCGCCATGATGCTGCCGACCTTCTTCTATCTGCAGGCCGTGCACGGCTACTCGCCAACCAAGTCCGCGCTGGTCTTCGCGCCAATGGCGGTCGTCACCGGTATTTTCGCGCCGTTGGTCGGACGCCTGGTGGATCGCACCCACCCGCGAATCATTCCGACCTTCGGCTTCACGTTGTTCGCACTCTCCCTGCTGTGGTTCACCGCCGTGATGAATGTCGACACGCCGGCGTGGCAGTTGATGCTTCCGGCCGCGTTCATCGGTCTGGCGAACGCCTGCATCTGGGCGCCGCTCGGCGCCACCGCGACGCACAACCTGCCGATGCACCAGGCGGGCGCGGGCGCGGGCGTCTACAACACCACGCGACAGGTCGGGTCGGTACTCGGCAGCGCCGGTGTCGGCGCACTGATCACCGCGCGCATGGCCGCACAGGGACTCGGGGGTGGTGCCGGGGAGGGTTCGCTGTCCGGGCCGGTGCCGGAGCCCGTCAAGGAGGCCTTCAGCACCGCGCTGAGCGAATCGCTGTTGCTGCCGGCCGCAATCCTGGTCATCGGCGTGGTCGCGTCGCTGTTCTTCGTCCGCCCGGCGAAGCCGGCACCGGGGACCGGTCGGCCCGCCGAAGAAGCGGCGGTGGCCCCCAATACGATCGGCTGATGCCCGATTCGAGCCGCACCCGACTGGAACGATCGACTACCGCTGCAGGCGCGACCATCGCGACGATCACCATCGCCCATCCGCCGTTGAACCTGTTCGACCCCGCGATGTTCGAGGCGATCGCCACCGATGTGGCCGACTTGGTGGCGAGCCCGCCACGGGCGGTGCTGATCCGTGCCGAGGGCCGGGTCGTCTCCGGTGGCGTCGACGTGCATCACTTCGACGGCATGTCCACCGAGGACGGTGCGGACCTCTGGCGCGACCTGTTCGCCCGGCTCATCCATCGGATCGAGGCGCTGCCGTGCCCGGTGGTGTTCGCCGCACACGCGCTCACCCTCACCGCGGCGTTCGAGATCGCGCTCGGCTGCGACATCATCCTCGCCGCGCCCGGCGCGAAGTTCGGTCTCGTCGAGACGGTGGTCGGACTGACCCCGTCGATGGGTGGCCCGCAGCGGCTGGCCGAACGGGCCGGCTCGGGCCGGGCCCGCGAACTGGTGATGACCGCAGATCTCTACGACGCCCGGACGATGTGCGAGTGGGGCGTGGTGAACGCGGTTCACGAGGACGTCGACGCGGCCGCCCTGGCACTGGTCACCAAGCTCGCGGACGGGCCGACCCGCGCGCACGACGCGACCAAACAGATCATCGGTGCGTGGCGATCCGGTGGAGTGGCGCACGCCGACTCGGTGACTCCGGAGGTGTCCGGCGCGCTGTTCGATACCGACGACCTGCGCGGCGCGGTGCGCAGCTTCCTCGAGGTCGGGCCGGGCAAGGCGAGCTACACCGGGCGCTGAGGCCGGCGCGACGCCAACACGAGCGAACTTCACGCCAAATCCAGCGAGACGAAATGTGATGGACGCCATATAGTCGGACATCAACGTGTCAGCCCCACGGACAAATGAGCGCTCCGCGGGCCCCGCGCTTGGAGGTTCGATGTCGCTGTTGGCCCGTGGTCTCACTTCGCCGGTGCCAGTCGAGTACCCGCTGCTCGGTGCGTCGCGCAATGGCTCGGTCACCCGCGGCCCGGACGGGGTGCTGCGCTATGGCGATCTCAGTCCCGCACTTACCGAGTTGCTCGACGTCCGCGTGCACCGGTATGCGAACCGGGTCGCCGTCGTCGAGATCGGCGGGCCCAGCCTCACCTACCGCGAACTCTGGGGTTCGGCCGCGCGGATTGCGGGCGGACTCAACTCCCGCGGCATCGGGTACGGCGACCGCGTCGGCATCCGGCTCGATAACGGCGCGCGCTGGGTGCAGGCGTTCCTTGGGGCGCTGCTCAGCGGAGCGGTACCGGTACCGGTGAACGACCGCCCCGGCTGCGGCGATGCGGCCTACGTCCTCGACGACAGCGCGGTCGACTTCGTGCTCGACGACGACATGCCCGACGCCACCGCGTTCATCGACGACGGTGCGAGCCTCGGCGAGGTCGCGCTGCTCTGCTACACGAACGGCACGCACGGCCGGCCCAAAGGCGTCGAGTTGTCCAACGAGAACCTGCTCTCGACCATCGAATCGGTCGTCGACACGCTCGGTCTCGTCAACACCGGGATGCGGAACCTGATGATGGTGCCGCTCGCGCACGCCAGTGGCTGCGTCGACCAGTTGCTGCCCACGCTCGCGGTGGGCGGAACGGTGGTGATCCCGTCGGAGTTCGGTGCGGACGCGCTCGTTCGCGCGCTACGCCAGGAACAGGTCGACGTGGTGGCGACGACGGCGGATGTCCTGCGGGATCTGTGCACCGACCGGGTGCCCACCGACGCACGGGTGACGACGGTGTGCTGCTCCGGCGGTGCGCTGACCGCCGCCCAAGCGCAGCGTGTCGGCCGGGTGTTCCCGGCCGCGTCGCAGTGGTCGGTCTGGGGTGCCACCGAGACCAGCGGAATCGGGCTTGCGCTGTCCGGCTTGTGTCCGGACGATCGGCCCGGATTCGTCGGAGCCCCGTTCGGCGGTACCGAACTCGCGCTGCTCGGCCCGGACGCCGAGCACGGTGTGGGCGAGTTGCTTTGCCGCGGGCCGAACGTCACACGTGGCTACTGGAACAACCCGGAAGCGACGGCGCAGAGCTTCACCGGCAACTGGTTTCACACTGGCGATCAGGTCGAGATCGACCGGAACGGATTCGTCCGCCTGACGGCCTGAGCCGGCCCGATCAGGTCAGGACGCGTTCGCGCAATCGGACCCGGAGGCCTTCGTCGACACCGATCGCGTCCAGGTACTCGGTGAAGGTGCCGTAGGAGTCGGCGACGGTGCGCATGCCGATTCGGTAGTAGTCCTCGGTCACGCCGAGAATCTCGTCGGACAGGTCGAATTTGTCCCCGTATCGTCCGAGCAGCGACGTGCGCAGCGGTTCGATCGCGTCGTTGCTGCGCAGGTAGTCGGTGAGTACGTCGTCCTCGGTGACCCCGACCGCGGTCAGCAGCGAGATCGCGAGCCAGCCCGCGCGGTCCTTGCCTGCGGCGCAGTGGAACAGCACGCCACCGCCGCCGTCGGCGATGCGGCGGGCGGCGTCGGCAATCGCCACCGCGGCGCCGTCGAGCGTCGGCAGCTTCGCGTAGGCCTCCTCCATGTACTTGCGCGCATTCTCGACGGTGCGACGCGGCGCGGTCTCGTGCGGCGCGAGCCTGTCGCTGGGGATGCCGCTTTCGTCGCCACGGAACGAGCGCACGTTCAGCGTGACGCCGTCGGGCAGGTGGTCCGACCCGTCGTGCGCGATCTCACGCGGCCCGCGCAGGTCGAAGACGTCGGTGACGCCGAGCTCGAGCAGTGTGCGTTGCCCGGCGGGTTCGAGCCCCGCGAGGTGCGAGGACCGGAACAGGATCCCAGGTGCAATGGTGGCGCCGTCGGTGGTGCTCAGCCCGCCGAGATCGCGGAAGTTCCAGGCGCCGGCGAGCCGGAATTGGCCCGCCTCGGCCTTCGCTTCGTCCACTGCGTCGGCCGGTTCGGTGTTCCCCGCGGCGTCGGCCGCCGTCATGTTCGTCGTCACGGCTTCGACACTAACCGGACCGGACTACGGTCCGCCGAGCGCGGGGAGCCGGTCAGTCCTGCACGTGAACGAATATTGCGGGTAGACCCGTCGCGCCGTCCGGGATCACGTCGGCGGTCTCCGCGGTCTGCACCGCCCCCGTGCCGTCGGTGGCGCGCGCCCGAACGGTGTGCGGACCGGGGGTTGCGTCCCAGTCGTAGACCCACTGTCGCCAGGTGTCGCCGGAGTACTGCTCCGACAGTCGTGCGGGATGCCAGTCGCCATCGTCGACCTGAACCTCGACCGCCGAGATGCCCCGATGCTGCGCCCAGGCCACGCCGGCGACAGCGACCTGCCCGGCGGGCAGCTTCGCCGAGGAGTGCGGGGTGTCGATGCGGGATGCGGTCTTGATCGGGCCGCGCTCGGACCAGCCGCGTTCGGTCCAATAGGCCTGGACCCGGTCGAATCGGGTGACCTCGAGTTCGACCACCCATTTCGTCGCCGAGACATAGCCGTACAGGCCGGGCACCACGAGCCGTGCCGGATAGCCGTGTTCGATGGGCAGCGGCTCACCGTTCATGCCGATCGCCAGCAGCGCGTCACGTCCGTCGGTGAGCACCTCGAGCGGGCTGCCCGCCGTGAAGTTGTCGATGCTGCGAGAGAGCACCATGTCCGCGTCGGGATGCGGTCCGGCTTCGGCGAGCAGGTCCGCGATCGGGTAGCCGAGCCACGTGGCGTTGCCGACGAGATCGCCGCCGATCGGATTGGAGACACACGTCAGCGTGACCGCTCGTTCGACGGCCGGACGTGCCGTGAGGTCTGCGTAGGTCAGCGTCACTTCGCGGTCGACCATGCCGTGTATGCGCAGCGACCACTCGTCGGTCGACAGCTGCGGCACGGTGAACGCGGTGTCGATTCGGTAGAACTCGCTGTTTTCGGTGACGTAGCTCGACAGTCCGGGGACACGCAGGTCGGCAGCCGGGGGGATGGGCGGGGCCGGGTCGGTTGCCGCGGGCAGCACGACCGTCGCCCGGTTCCCGCTCACATCACGTACCCGGGACCCGATCCACCGCCCCGCCGCGCCGGTGAGCAGTGCGGCGGCGCAGAGACCGGCGGCGAGTCCGAGGAATTCGCGACGGTTCGCGACGGAGGCCGCGGCTGGTTGTTGCGGTGCATCCAGCCGCCGCACGAGGGCGCGCAAGCTCGCGATCCCGGCCACCGCCCCGACGAGTGCCGGTAACGCGGCGGTCCACGTCGCGTCGGCGCGGGTGAGCGCGGCCACGGCCGCGAGCACGCTGAAGACTGCGAACAGCACCGACCCGATGGGCCGCTGCTGCCGTTCGAGGATCCCGGCGAGCGCGGCCAGAACGATCGCGACGACGGTCATGCACGCGTACAGGAACGCTTTGTCGTTCGTGCCGAAAATATCGATGACACTTTCGCGGACCGCGGTGGGTGTGCGGTCGATGATGGCGGAACCGAGTGCCTGCACGGGCGAACTGTCCGCACCGAATCCGGCCGCGAGTAGTTCGGCGACACCGAGGATCACGAGCGCCGACACGACGCCGCTCAGGGCGCGCAGGCCCATCATCCGCATTCGGCCAGGGTAGCGCCGGGTGAGATGTTACAACTGGTCGACCGTCCAATTAGGTGATTGACTGCACGGGTCGGGGTGGGTCCGTGGTGAGGAAGGCTTTACTGGAACCGTGACGTCGATGCGCAAGGCCCGCAGTCGTTCGGCGACCGCCGTGATCGAGCGGTTGACTCGGGCGACGGCGGACCTCGATCCGCCGCTGGCAGCGATCGACATGCCCACCCTCCGGGCCAACGCGGCGGACCTGATCCGCCGGGCCGGCTCGGTCCCGATCCGGTTGGCGAGCAAGTCGGTGCGCTGCCGCACAGTGCTCGACGAAGCGCTCACGCCGCAGCGTGCCTTGACGCTCGCCGGCGCGGGCGGGTTCCGCGGCATCATGAGTTATTCGCTGCGCGAAGCCATCTGGCTGGCCGGCAATGGGCATACCGACATCTTGATGGGCTACCCGACGACGGATCGGGCCGCGCTGCGCGACTACGCCGCTGCCCCCGAACTCGTCGCTGCGATCGTACTGATGGTCGACGACATCGACCAGCTCGGCGTGATCCGCGGCTCCGTCGGGAACCCGGAACTGCGTCCGCGGGTGTGTCTCGACGTGGACGCGTCGCTGCGGGTCGGCCCGGTGCATCTCGGCGTACGCCGCTCGCCGCTGCGCACCCCGGCGCAGGCCGCGGCACTGGCCGCTGCGGCGCTGCAACGCGGTTTCGACGTCGTCGGCGTGATGACCTACGAGGCGCAGATTGCCGGCCTGCCCGACACCCGGTTCGCGGTCCGGCGATTGAAATGGGCCTCGGCGCGGGACATGTTGCGCCGCCGCGGGGCCGTTGTCGCCGCAGTGCAGAACGTGGCCGGCCCGCTCGAGATCGTGAACAGCGGTGGCTCGGGCTCGATCGAGGTGAGTGTCGCCGACGAGGTCGTCACCGAGGTGACTGCCGGTTCGGGGCTGTACGTGCCGACGCTGTTCGACGACTACCGCAGCTTCACCCCGCATCCGGCGATGTACTTCGCCACCTCCGTGCTGCGTCGGCCGGCGCCGGGTATTGCGACGGCGTTCTCCGGTGGGTACATCGCCTCCGGTCCGGCGGGGGATTCGCGTGTGCCGCAACCGGCCTGGCCGCCGGGGATGAAGCTGATCGCCAGCGAGGGCGCGGGCGAGGTGCAGACGCCGCTGACCGGGGGCAAGGCCGGCGAGCTCGCGATCGGGGACCGGGTGTGGTTCCGGCACGCGAAGGCCGGCGAACTGTGCGAACGGTTCGACCGCGTGCACCTCGTCGAGGCCGACGGCAGACGCACGACGGTGCCGACCTACCGAGGCGAAGGGCAGTGCTTCGGCTAGCGGTCCGCTCCCGACTCGGTTCGGTCGCCGCACAGTCGCATGAACGCACCGAGATCCGATAATCCCTGTGGGGTCGGCGGCAGGTACTCGGTGAGCAGCCGCGAGCGCACCAGAATCGCCTGCCACATCGCGCGCGATACGGCGACGTTGAGCCGGTTGCGCGACAACAGGAATCCCATCCCGCGCGGAATGTCCTCGATCGCGGATGCGGTCATCGAGACGATCACCACCGGAGCTTGGCGGCCCTGGAACTTGTCCACCGTGCCGACCATGACGTCGTCGAGCCCGGCTGCGGCAAGCCGGGCACGGATCAGCTGCACCTGCGCGTTGTACGGCGCCACGACGAGAATCCCGGTTTGGTCCAGTGCTGCGGTCGCCCCCTTGCACGTCCACGGCGTCCCCAGCAGCGCCCGTGCGCGGCGCACGATTTCGTCGGCTTCCTCGATGGACTCGGTGGCGTTGCCGCGGTGGTCGACGAGCACGGTGCACAGCCCCGGCGCGACGCCGTGCAGGTCGCGTGCGGTGGTTTCGGCCTCGTGCGAGTGCAGCCTGCCCTCGTAGGACAGCAGCGAAACCGGTTCGCACACGGCCGGATGCATCCGCCAGGTGTGTTCGAGGAAGTAGCCGCGGTCCGCGGGGATCGTGCCGTGCCCGGCGGCGAGCCAGCCGAGCGCGGAGGCATCCACGGGCTCGGGATGGGTGCCCTGGCTGACCTGCGGCAGCTGCTGCGGGTCGCCGAGCAGCAACAGGTTTCGCGCGCTCACGCCGACCGCGATCGTGTTCGCCAGCGCGAACTGACCGGCCTCGTCGATGACCAGCAGGTCGAGACAGCCACGCTCTACCCGCTTCTCGTTGGTGAAATCCCAGGCGGTGCCGCCGATCACGCACCCGGCAGTGCCGGCGTTGTCGAGGAACTCGGCATGCCCGTACTTCTCGATCGCCGTCCACGCGTGGCCGGGCGACGCGGTGTTCTTGGCGACGGACGCCGCCGGGACACCGGCATCGACCACTCCGTCGAGGAAGTTCTCGATGACCGAGTGGGATTGGCCGACCACCCCGATCTTCCAGCCGTGCTTGGCGACGAGTTCCGCGACGACTCGTGCGCCGGTGTAGGTCTTGCCGGTGCCGGGCGGGCCCTGCACGGCGATATAGGAGTCGTCGAGGTCGAGGACCGCGTCGGTGATCGCGCGCGCGTAGTCGGTGCCGACAACCACGGGGGATCGAGTACCGCTGCGGGTCCGTGGCGGACGCCTGCGCAGGATGTCGACGGCCGCGCAGGCGGGCAGGGTCGGGAGGCTGTCGCATGTCTGTTGGGCCGCGAACTCGATTGCCGCTTCGAGGCTGCCCGCCTGGATCGGATCTCCCGGCGCGATTGCCATCGGGAGCTGTGAGTAGCTCTCGACGCCGCGCGGCAGTACCTCGGTGACCACGACGACGTCGGCGTAGTCGGCGTCGAGTTCGGTGGAGACCACCGCGGCCCGGCTGGTGACGCGCCGGGTGAGGTCGGTCTCGGCACCGGCGAGGCCCGCCGGTGCCGGCGGGTCGTAGAGCAGCTTCACGTCGCCGCGTGCGTTGCTGCCGGTATCGAACCGCCCGGTGACGGCGAGTTCGCGGCGTGGGTTCTTCCGACCTTCGCGGTACCAGTCCCTCTGCACCACAACCATTTCGGCTACCAGCACGTCTTTGGTGTCGGACCACTCGTCCACCGGGTGTGACAGCCGCTCGAAATGTGCCCACCAGAACGGTTTCGCCTCTCGACGGTGGTATCCGAGGGCCGCGGCCAGCAGGGCAGCCGCGGACTGGTCCGGGCCGCGGTCGCCCGGCAACGCGTCTCCCGCGTACTCGCGCAATGCTCGTTCCAGCGGGCCCTGTTCCTCCTCGGTCGCGTCGAACGAGCCGACCGGACGCGGTGTCACCCCCGCAGATTCGGCGTGCCCGAGCAGCCAATCGCGCAACCGCAACGTGGAGACGCAGTCGTATTCGTTGTAGTCGGCGATGCCGCGCAGGATTTCCGCGGCGGCGTCGCGACGGCCCGAATCACGTGCGTCGCAGTAGTTGGCGTAGGCCACGACGGAGTCGGCGGCGTTGGTGACATCGCCGGCGCGCAGCTGGTCACCCATATACAGCGGCTCGAGTTTCTTGATGCTGTAGGAACGCTCGCCGACCCGCAGGCAGGCCCGCACGATCGGGTAGAGATCGATCAGGACGTTGCCGCGCAGCAGGTCGTCGACGATTTCCTCCCCGACGCCATGCCGACCGGCCAGTCGGAGCAACGCCGATTTCTCGTACGCCGCGTAGTGATAGATGTGCATCTTCGGGTGTCGGCGCCTGCGTTCGGTGACGTAGTCGAGGAACGCGAGCAGGGCCGCGCGTTCGCCGCGCCGGTCGTGTGCCCAGAACGGCCGGAACATCGCGGTGCCCACCGGGTCGGATTCGACCACGCCGAACAGGTACTCGAGTCCCCAGTCCGGGGAGCCTCCTTCCGACCAGAGCGGATCGCCCTCGAAATCGAAAAAGATGTCACCCGGATCGGCCGGGGGCAGCGCGGCGAGCGCATCCGGGGCGAAGACCTCGTAGACGGCCGCTCCCGTGGATTCGGCGCGCAACTGAATCTCGGCCTGCCCTTGCAACGTCGCGAAGGTGCGGTCGGCCAGGTCCGGCACCGGACCGGTGGCGGTCGCGAGGGCATCGATGGTGACGATTCCGGCGGTGATGAGCCGCTCCCGTGCGGTCGCCCGGATTCCGGCGACAAGCAGCAGGTCGCGGCTCGCCTCGACTTCGGGTGCGCACGCATCGCACCAGCCGCAGGCCTGGTAGCGGGTATCGGACCAGCGGACGGGTTCGGGATCGGCCTGTTTCGCGTCGATGATCTCGATCAGGCGGCGTCGCCGCGCCGCATGCACGGGCGCGATTTCGGCGAGTACGCTCGCCGACTCGGTACCGTCGCCGAGCAGCAAGCGGACCTGCGGAGCGGGCTCGATTCCGTTGGCCGCCAATGCTTCCGCGTACGCGGCGAGCTGCAGCAGCGCCGGCACCTTTGCGTGCCGGGCGAGCTTGGTGTCATAGACGCCGTAGCGCTCGCCGTCGCGGACGAGGAAGTCGCAGAAACCGAGGAAGCGACCGTCGAAGAAGCAGCCCTGATAGATGACATCGGCGCCCGCGTGCACATGTGCGAGGGTGGCCCGGTTCGCCTCCGCGAGTGCGTCGCGGCTCGGCGCCGGCCGGGACATCTCGACCACGCCCGCGCCGAAGCGGGCGCGGAACTCGCCGAGCTTGCGAATCTCGTGCGCGTGCCCGAGGGCGGCGGTGCGTTCGAACATCGGGTCGGGCGCCTGCTCGGTGGCGGCGCTGCGGCCGAGTCTGCCGTCGAGCGTGCGCAGCAAACCGAACTCGCATTGCGAAGCCTGCGCCAAATCGCTCGCGCTGTACACCACCGTGTCGTCGAGCAGAAACACTGCGCGCCCCTCCCTGTTTCGGCCGTCGTTCACTGTAGGTGGCGGTACCGACAGGGTGCGCGAGAATGTGACGGTGCCATTCCTGGACGGCGTCAGCGGACGCGTGCACTACCGCGTCTGGACGGTGCACGACCCGCGCGCGCTGGTCGTGCTGCTGCACGGTATCCGGCAGAGCAGCAGCGACTATCACCGGTTCGGCCGGGCGATGGGACGATCCGGCATCGAGGTATGGGCGATCGACCATGTCGGCCACGGGCTCTCCGAGGGCGCCGAGGGCGTGGCCGCGCCGCTGGCGGACCTGGGTGAAAACGCGCAGCGGCTGATCGGGCTGGCTGCCGCCCAGCACGGCGAGCTTCCAGTGTTCGTCTTCGGTCATTCGCTCGGCGCCGCGACCGCGCTGGCCGCGTTGCACGCACCCGCCGCCACGCCGGTGTCGGGACTGGTGCTGTGCGGTACGCCGAAAGGCGTGACCGGCGGTGACGTCGCGACGCCGACGCTGCCCACGCTCGTCGTGCACGGTGTCGACGACCGGTTGGCACCCATCGACGCGGTCCGGAGCTGGGTGGCATCCGACCCCGCAATCGAGTTGCGGGAGTACTCCGATGCGGGCCACGACCTGCTGCACGAGCCGGTCCAGGCGAGGGTGAGCGCCGATGTCGCGGAGTGGATTCTGGGGCCACCGCTCGGTTGATGCGATGCCGCACCGAACCGGGTCGCGACGGATACGCTGTGGCACATGTTGCGATTGCTCGCAGTATTGGTCGTGGGGCTGATTGCCAACGCGCTCGGGCTGATTGTCGGTGACCTGACCTTGTCGGGCATGTCGATGACTGCCGAGGGCTTTCTGATCGCGCTCGTCTTGTTCACCGGCGCAGACATCTTGTTCCAGCCGCTGATCCGGCAGACCGCGGTCACCCGGGCGCCGGCGCTGCTCGGCAGCACGGCCCTGGTCTCGACCCTCATCGCGTTGATCGTGACCACGCTGGTGACCGACAGCTTGTCGATCGACGGCCTGGGTACCTGGGTGCTGGCCACCGTGATCGTGTGGGTGGTGTCGCTGGTCGCGCACCTGCTGCTGCCGTTCGTGATCTTCAAGAAGACGTTGGCCCGCGCCAAGGCCGGCGGCCCGGCCGCCTGACGCGGGCGTTCACCCGTCAGCTGTAGATCGCGTTTACGTCGCTCTCGTACTGCTTGAGCACGACGGCGCGCTTGAGCGACATCTTCGGGGTCAGCTCGCCGGTCTCGAGCGTCCAGTCGGCTTCGAGGATGCGGACCTTCTTGATCTGCTCCGCCTTGGAGACCGCCTTGTTCGCGTTGGCGACCTCCTTCTCGATCTCGGCGACGAGCGCCGGATTCTTGGCCAGCTCGCTGATCGGAGCATCGGCGGCGACGCCGTTGCGCTCCTGCCAGCCGGGCAGGGCCTCGCGGTCCAGGGTGATGAGTACGCCGATGAACGGGCGGGCATCGCCGACCACCATCGCCTGACTGATCAGGCTGTGTGCGCGCAGCTTGTCCTCGAGGGTGGCGGGGGAGACATTCTTGCCCGCGGCGGTGACGATGATTTCCTTCTTGCGGCCGGTAATCGAGACGAAGCCGTCCTCGTCGATCTGCCCCAGGTCGCCGGTCTTGAACCATTCGCCGTCGAACGACTCGGCGGTGGCGTCATCGTTGTGCCAGTAGCCGGAAAACACGACCGGGCCCTTGACCAGCAGCTCGCCGTCCTGGGCGACTTTGACTGCGTGGCCGTCGAGCGGACGCCCGACGCTGCCCACGCGCATATGGTCGGTGGTATTCACAGACACGGCCGCCGTGGTTTCGGTGAGTCCGTAGCCCTCGTAGATGGGCAGTCCGATCCCGCGGAAGAAGTGTCCGAGCCGTTCACCGAGCGGACCGCCACCCGACACCGCACGGTCGCATTCGCCGCCGAGCGCGGCGCGGATCTTGCCGTAGACCAGCTTGTCGAACAGCCAGTGCTTGGCGTTGAGCAGCAGTCCGGACCCGCCCGTGTCCTGAGCCTTACTCCACTCGATCGCGGTCGACGCGGCGAGATCGAAGATCCGGCCCTTGCCGCCGTCCTGCGCGCTCTGTTTCGCGCTGTTGTAGACCTTCTCGAACACGCGCGGCACGGACAGCACGAAGTGCGGTTTGAACACGGCGAACTGCTCGACCAGCGTGGTCCAGTCCGCGGTATGGCCGACCGTCACCTTCGCCTCGAAAGCGCCGACCGAGATCGCGCGCGCGAAGACGTGTGCGAGCGGGAGGAACATCAACGTCCGCTTGCCCTCCGCGAGCGCGTCATGCAGCGCCTTCGTGGCGCCGATGGCCTCCGCGTAGAGGTTCGAGTGCGTCAGTTCGACGCCCTTCGGCCTGCCGGTGGTGCCGGAGGTGTAGATCAGCGTGGCCGGGGAGCCCGCGCCCACCTGGTTGCGGCGGGCATGCAGATCTTCGTCGGAGACGTTCCTGCCGCGCTCGGTGAGTTCGGCGATCGCACCCGGCTTTTCGGCGGATGGCTCGATCTGCAGGGTTTCCTTCAGATCCGGCAGCCCGTCGCCGATCTCGTCGATCGTCGCCCGATGCTTGGGTGCTTCGAGCACAAGCAGTTTGGTGCCGGAGTCTTCGAGTATCCATTTGGCTTGCTCGCTCGACGACGTCTCGTAGATCGCGACCGCGCAGGCGCCGGCGGTCCAGATGGCGTAGTCGAGAACGACCCACTCGTAGCGGGTGGCGGCCAAAATGGCTACGCGGTCATCGAATTCGATGCCGGAAGCCATCAGCCCCTTCGCGACGCCCGCAACATCGGCGGCGAACTGGGCCGCGGTCACATCCGACCACGCCCCGCCCCCGCTCGGTACCTTGAACGGCACGAACGACGGGGATTCCGCCGCGTACCGAAACACGGTGTCGGCCATCGATACGTCCGCGGGAATCGTGAACGACGCCGGCACTTCGAATTCGCGCATCTTGGGGCTCCCTCCACGGGGTTACTGATCGGTACACGAGCGTCTCGCTACCTCGGATCAGCCTACATAGCGGGGGTGTTGCGATGACCACAACGTCCGTTTTTGCGTCTTTCACCAGTGCAGCAGGTCGGTCACCTCCCTGTCGGAGAGCTGATGGAAGTCGGCGTACGCGGCCCCGACGCCACCGAGATCGGCGGGGACGGACGGGCACACCACTTCGTCGGCCGTGGCACCGAGGCGGCGCATCGACTCCGGGGCCGCCACCGGAACTGCGACCACCACTCGCGCGGCGCCCTCGGTGCGCGCGACCCGGCAGGCCGCGGCTGCGGTTGCGCCCGTTGCCATACCGTCGTCGACGATCACCACCGTGCGGCCACGCAGCGCGGTACGTTCCCGCCCGCCGCGCAGCACCGTGGCGCGACGGGCGAGTTCGGCGCGTTCGTGCCGCTCCACCACGGCGAGCTGCTCGGCGCTGACTTTGGTGGTGGCGAGGACGTCGCTGTTCAGCACCTTCGCGCCCCCCTCACCGATCGCCCCCATGGCGAGTTCGGGTTGCCATGGCACGCCGAGCTTTCGGACGAGCAGGATGTCGAGTTCGCCGTCGAGCGCATCGGCGACGGCGGCGGCCACCGGAACGCCGCCGCGCGGCAACCCGAGGACGAGGGGATTGGCCAAGCGCAGATGGCCGAGTGACTTCGCCAGTGCTCGACCGGCAGCGACACGATTCGCATAGACCATCGGGCTCCGAGATTACTCGCCGCCGCGACCCACGACTGCGCGGTGGATCAACGCAACCGACGCAGTTCGAGTGCGGGGTTGCGCAGCCGCACCTCGTCGAGTCGGTGCGACGAGACGGTCGCGGTCACGGTGCCGGTGCGCTCACCGAGAGCGGCCATCGGCACCCCCATCGGGTCGACGATGATGCTGCCGCCCGCACCCGAGGGGGCGCTCTGGTCCGCGGCGGCGATATAGACCGTGTTCTCGATCGCCCGCGCGCGCACCAATGTCGCCCAGTGGTCTTCCTTGAGTGGGCCGGGAATCCACTGCGCCGGCAGCGCCACCACCCCGGCGCCGGCGTCCACCAGCCGCCGGGTGACCTCGGGGAAACGCACGTCGTAGCAGGTCTGCAGGCCGACGACGATGCCGTCGATCGGGAATGTCGCCGGCTCGACGATGTCGCCCGGTCGCACCACGTCGGACTCGGTGAATCCGAATGCGTCGTAGAGATGCAGTTTGCGGTAGACCGTGATCAGCGATCCGTCCGGCGCGAGCGCGACCAGCGTGTTCGAGAACCGGTCCTCGCCCGGTACCGACTCGTTCATCCCGGCGACGAGATACACCGCCAGTTCTTGCGCAATCGCCGACAACCCGGTCACGAATGGACCGTCGAGCGGTTCGGCGGCGGCCACCGCGGCGGCATCCAACTTCCGGCCGGTGAACATCGAGTACTCCGGGGCGACGACGAGCCGTGCGCCGTCCCCGGCGGCTTCGGTCGTCAGCCGACGTATCTCGGCGAGATTGGCGTCCTTGTCGGTGCGCGGGGCGAATTGGGCGACGGCGATCGGGACGCGGATGTCGGGCTGCGTGGACACGCATTCACGTTAGGGCACAACGGCGTCCGTGGCGGGACGGATTCATCCACGCGCGCGGCGGGCATACCGAATTGCCACCAAACGTCGGCGGGGCCGTGGGGACGCATTAAACTCCAGGTCAATGAGCACCAATGAGGGCAACGATCAGTCGGGCGATGCGGGTTCGGACACCGGTTCCGATCCGCAGGTTCTGACGTTCGCCGATCTGGGGATCAGCGGGCCGGTCCTCGCGGCGATCTCCGATGTCGGCTACGAATCGCCGTCTCCGATTCAGGCCGCCACGATTCCGCCGCTGCTTGCGGGCGATGACGTGGTCGGACTGGCGCAGACCGGCACCGGCAAGACGGCGGCGTTCGCGCTGCCGATCCTGATGCGGCTCGACGTCAGCGCGCGTGAGCCGCGCGCACTTGTGCTTGCGCCCACGCGCGAGCTCGCGATCCAGGTCGCCGAGGCGTTCGGCCGCTACTCCGCGCACATCCCCGAGCTGCACGTCCTGCCGATCTACGGCGGCCAGGCCTACGGTGTGCAGCTGCACGGCCTACGCCGCGGCGCTCATGTGGTGGTGGGCACCCCCGGCCGTGTGATCGACCACTTGGAGAAGGGCAGTCTCAATCTGAGCAAGCTCGACTATCTCGTGCTCGACGAGGCCGACGAGATGCTCAAAATGGGGTTCCAGGAGGACGTCGAGCGCATCCTCGCCGACACCCCGGACACCAAGCAGGTCGCGCTGTTCTCGGCGACCATGCCGCCCGCGATCCGCAAGATCTCCAAGCAGTACCTGCACGACCCGGTCGAGATCACCGTCAAGTCGAAAACCACGACGGCGGCGAACATCTCGCAGCGCTGGGTGCTGGTGTCGCATCAGCGCAAGCTGGACGCGCTCACCCGGGTGCTCGAGGTCGAGCAGTTCGAGGCGATGATCATCTTCGTCCGGACCAAGCAGGCCACCGAGGACTTGGCCGAGAAGTTGCGCGCGCGGGGATTCTCCGCGGCCGCGATCAACGGCGACATCGTGCAGGCGCAGCGGGAACGGACCATCGGGCAGCTGAAGTCGGGGTCGCTCGACATCCTCGTTGCCACCGACGTCGCGGCCCGCGGACTCGACGTGGATCGCATTTCGCACGTGGTGAACTACGACATCCCGCACGACACCGAGTCGTACGTGCACCGGATCGGTCGCACCGGCCGGGCCGGGCGCGCCGGCGAGGCGCTGTTGTTCGTTGCGCCCCGCGAGCGGCATCTGCTGAAGTCGATCGAGCGGGCCACCCGGCATCCGCTCCAAGAGATGCAATTGCCGTCGGTCGAAGACGTCAACGCACAGCGCGTGGTGAAATTCGCCGATTCGATCACCGAGTCGCTCTCGTCTCAGCATCTCGGGTTGTTCCGCAAACTGGTCGAGGACTACGAGCGCGAGCACGACATCCCGCTCGCGGATATCGCCGCCGCGCTGGCGGTGCAGTCGCGCGATGGCGAGAACATCCTGATGGATCCGGAGCCGCCCGTGCAGGAGCGGGAACGGCGCGAACGCCCGGTGCGCAAGTTCGAGGGCGAGCGCCGCGAACGGCACGACGACCACCGCCGCGAGCGGCGCGAGGACAACCGCGATAGCGGTCCGCCGCGCGGCAAGGGCGGAGTCGAGTTCGCCACCTACCGGATCAGCGTCGGCAAGCGCCATCGCGTGGTGCCGGGTGCGATCGTCGGTGCCATCGCGAACGAGGGTGGACTGCGGCGCAGCGATTTCGGGCATATCAGCATCCGGCCCGATCACAGCCTCGTCGAACTGCCGGCCGACCTCTCGCGCGAGACGCTGGAGGCGTTGCGCCGCACCCGGATCAGCGGCCAGTTGATTCAGCTACAGCGCGATTCGGGCGCGCCCGGACACCAAGGCAGCGGTGGTGGCGCGGGTAAGCCGAAGAAGAAGTACCGCGACCGGGATCAGTGAGCCGCTGGCGGTGCCGTGATTACGCCGGTGGCGGCGGGGGTGCCGGCTCGACGTTGAACAGTCCGACGGTCGGCGCGACGAAACAGGTGGCGGCCGGATAGGTCACCGTGCCCCACAGTGCGGCCACGATGTTTCCGGGGCCCGAGTCGACGACCCTGGCCAGCGACGGCAGGTTGTATTCGGTCACGCCGTCCAGCGGTGTCACCCCGCTCGCCCCGGTGTTCACGTTGAGCCAGGCCACGTTGAGCCCCGAGCCTATGGCGTATCCGGTGTAGGCGGGGGCGGCCTGGAAACGGATCTGACCCGCCCCGGTGTTGGCGCCCACCGCGCCGCCGGCGCCGCTGGCCGCGGTCAACGTCACGCCGGCGGAGCAGCCGAAGGTCGGTGCCATGTAGGCGAACTGTGCGTAGGTGCCGGACACCTTGGTGCGGGCGCCGGTTTCGATCGCACTCACCGCGAGCCGGGCTTGCAGCGAATCACCCGCGTCGGTGCGCAGCTGGTCGAGGCCATCGCGCACCTGTGTCGGCAGGCTGCGATCGACGGCTGGGGCGGCGGATGCCGGTGCGGTGACACCGAGAGTGACGGCGGCCGCGGTCAGGACGGCGGCCGCCGCGGCACGGCGGGCGGTAGTGGTGACGCTCAAAATTCGCTCCTCGCTCCCCGGGGTCGGGTTGACGCGAACCTACCAGCAGGTCGGTGCCGCAACTCGGGCAGTTTCACCCGGCGATATCGACGACGAGTCGGGTCGGGTTCGACAGCGTGCTGATCCGGTATGCGGGCTTCGCGCCCCGCACCCCGATGACCGATCGGGTGACGCCTTCGTAGACGGCACCGAGGTAGGCCGCGTTCACCACCTCGGCGCTCGGTTCGGCGAGCGGGTTGGCGCCGGAATACGGCTCGATGCCACTGTCGAACGGATAGGACGTGCCGGTGATGGACACTTGCAAAATCGATTCGCCGGGCACCTCGATCGGTTTGCCGCTGCCGTCCTGCACGGCGCTGTGGACGTAGCTGGCCCGGTAGCCGGGCGTGCCGGTGCCGCCGAATTCGTAGACCACCCGGTCGAAGCCGTCCTGACGCCCGATGCGCAGGTCACGCACGGTCAGGTCGGCGTCGGTCGTGTGCTCCGCGGACTTGTCGGCATTGTCGGCAGGGATTGGTTCGGTCGTGGTGGTGGTGGCAGTGCCGGCGGTAGCCGCCGGTGTGGACGTGCCGCCCTCGTTGCACGCCGACGAAATGAGGGCCGCCGCGGCGATGACGACCAGCATGCCGATGTTACGCATGTTGCGTATGTTACTCGCCTGTGCGCGCTCAGCCGTCGATCTCGACCTCGGCGGAGATCACCACGGCGTTGTTCATCGGCAGCGCGGAATGTCCGAGCGCGGTGCGGGCGTGCGCGCCGACCTGTGCGCCGAACACCTGGGTTACGAGATCGGAGAACCCGTTCAGGATCACCGTGGTCTGCGGAAATCCCGGCGCGGCCTGCACCGCGCCGGATACGGTCAGCCACGCGCTGACCCGGTCCAGGTCGCCGAGGGTGCGGGCCAGTGTGCCGAGCATGGACAACGCCGCGGCCCGCGCCGCGTCGATGGCGTCGTCGACGCTCACTTCGGTCGGTACCCGCCCGAACGGGCCCGCGAACGATCCGTCCGGCTGCTGGGCCGAGTGTCCGGACAGATACACGCGACTGCCCCGCACCCGCGCCCATTCGAAGGCGAACTGAAACCCGGGCGGTGGCTCGGGAGCCGCGGGGAGCGTCAAACCGAGTTCGGCCAGTTTCGCCTCGATGCGCACGACGCCTCCAGGATTCAGATGTCCATACTCGGGATATCGATGCCGTTGATGCTGCGCACTTGCCAGCCGTCGTCGTCCACGCCGACCGTGCTGACTCCGGCGTTGAGGATGCGCGGGGAACGGCGAGTCTGCAACAGCACGTCGAGGATCGCGCGGATGACACCGCCGTGCGCGACCACGATCACGGCCGAGTCGGGGTGCTCGGTGTGCAGCTCGGACAGCGTGCGAAGCCCGCGCCGAGCGACCTCGATCCGCGGCTCCAGCCCGGGATAAAGCCCGTGCGGCCATTCGTAATACGCCTCGTAGTCGGTCAGGCCCTCGGCCTCGCCGTAGTGGCGTTCACGCAAGTCCGGATAGCTCGCGGAGCGAGTGAGGCCGAGTTCGGCGCCGATCAGGTCGGCGGTTTCGGACGCGCGCGACAGCGGTGAACTCACCAGCACGTCCCAGTCGCTCGCCGCGAGCCGATGTGCCGCCTCGCGCGCCTGTGCGCGGCCGGTGTCGTTGAGTGGGACGTCCGAGGAGCCCTGCAGCCGGCCGTGCCGGTTCCAGTCCGTCTCGCCGTGCCGCACCAGCGCGAAGTAGGTCATCGCGGCGCGCAGTGATCGCTCATATTGACCGATGAGCGTAGCCGAGTGGCCGGCGAGACGGCGGCGCCCAAGCACAGCTGGGGGTGGAGTACGTTGCGAAGAGAAACTCCCAAAGCCGCGAGGAATCAGCTATGAAACTGGCGCTAACGGACGAGGAACGCGCGTTTCGCGATGAGCTTCGATCTTTCTTCACCACCGAGATCCCTGCCGATGTTCGGGAACGGGTTGGCAACGGCGTCGAGTTGCGCCGCGAGGATTTCATCAGCACCCAGCGGACTCTCAACGCCAAGGGGCTTGCGGTGCCGAACTGGCCCGTCGCGTGGGGCGGACAGGACTGGACCCCGACGCAGCGGCACATCTGGCTCGACGAGATGCAGCTGGCCTGCGTCCCGGAGCCGCTGACCTTCAACGCGAACATGATCGGCCCGGTCATCGCGGAGTTCGGCTCGCAGGAGATGAAAGAGCGCTTCCTGCCGCCGACCGCGAACCTCGACATCTGGTGGTGCCAGGGCTTTTCCGAGCCCGAGGCCGGTTCGGATCTGGCCTCGCTGCGCACGACCGCGGTGCGCGACGGCGACGAGTACGTCGTCAACGGGCAGAAGACCTGGACGACGCTGGCCCAGCACGCGGACTGGATCTTCTGTCTGGTGCGCACCGACCCGACTGCGCCGAAGCGCCAGGCCGGCATCTCGATGCTGCTCATCGAGATGGACACGCCGGGCCTGACCGTGCGCCCGATCAAACTGATCGACGGCAGCTACGAGGTCAATGAGGTGTTCTTCGAGAACGTCCGGGTGCCCGCCGATCACCTCGTCGGCGAGGAGAACCGCGGTTGGAGCTACGCCAAGTTCCTGCTCGGCAACGAGCGCACCGGTATCGCCGGTGTCGGTCGAACCAAGGTGAAGCTCGGTGTCGTGAAGGAGCGCGCCGCGGCGACCAAGGTGGGTGGCGGCACGCTGCTCGACGATCCGTTGTTCGCTGCGCGCCTCGCCGAGATCGAGAACGAACTGCTCGCCCTCGAAGTTACCCAGCTGCGCGTGGTGTCCGGGTCGGCCGACGGTGCGCCGAATCCGGTGTCGTCGGTGCTGAAGCTGCGCGGTAGCGAACTGCAGCAGGCCGCCACGGAGCTGCTGCTCGAGGTTGCCGGGCCGGACGCACTGCCCTATCGGGCAGGCCCGGGTGTCGCGTCCCCGGACTGGGCGCAGCGCACCGCGCCGTCCTACCTGAACTACCGCAAGGTGTCCATCTACGGCGGATCGAACGAGGTGCAGCGCACCATCATTGCCTCGACGATTCTGGGATTGTGAGGCGCGCCATGGACTTTCAACTCACCGAAGAACAGGCGCTGCTGCGCGATACGGCGCGCGAACTGCTCGGGCGCAGCTACGACGCGGAGAAGCGCAACAAGGTCATCGAGACCGAACTCGGGTGGAGCCGGGACGTGTGGCGTCAGCTCGCCGAGACCGGTCTGCTCGGGCTGAGTTTCACCGAGGAGAACGGCGGCATGGGGGCCGGCCCCGTCGAGACCGCAGCCGTGCTGACCGAGATCGGCCGCCGGCTCGCGCCGGAGCCGTTGCTGGACGCGGTGCTGCTGCCCGGCTGGCTGATCGAGGCGGCGGGCAGCGCGGAGCAGTGCGCGAAGATTCTGCCGCAGGTCGCCGAGGGCGCTTCGCTGCTGGGTTTCGCGCACGCCGAGCCCGGTTCGCGGTGGCCCGACACCGATCTCGCCACCGTCGCCTCGCACGACGAGTCGGGCTGGCGGCTGACCGGCAGCAAAAACCCTGTGCCGCACGGTGATTGCGCGGATCAACTGGTGGTCAGCGCAAAGCTGCCCGACGGTGGGACCGGGCTGTTTCTGCTCGATCCCGCGGCCGATGGTGTGGCACGTACCGGCTACCGCACCTACGACGGGCTGCGCGGCGCCCAGCTCGATTTCAGCTCCGCACCGGCCGAGCCGCTCGGCGAGGCAACGGATGCGGCGACGCACATCGAGGCGGCGGTGGTGCGTGCCCAGGACGCCCTGTGCGCGGAAGCGGTCGGCGCGATGGACGAGGCGTTGCGGCTGACTGCCGAATACCTCAAGGCCCGCAAGCAGTTCGGTGTCCCGCTCGCGAAGTTCCAGACGCTGACGCAGCGCGCGGCGGACATGTACGTCTCGCTGGAGATGGCCCGCAGCATGAGCACATACCTCACGATGTCCATCGAGGACGACCGGATCGATACGGTCATCGCCTCACGGGCAAAGCTGCAGGTCGCGCGCTCGGCCAGGCACATCGGGCAGGAGGCGGTGCAGCTGCACGGCGGTATCGGCATCACCGCCGAATACCCGGTGTCGCATTACGTCGCGCGGTTGACCGCGATCGAGCAGACTTTCGGTGGTGCGCGCGAGCATGTGCAGGTGCTCAGCGCTCGGCTGTCGGACTACGCGCGCGTCGAGTTGTAGCCGGCTTTCTCCACCCCGGACACGTCGGTATCGGATTGGTATCGGCGCAGGTGATGGCGCGTGTCGCGGCATGGTGTCAGGTGGGACTCCTCGTAACCTGTGTGACGCAAGTTAACTACTGAGAATCCCTACCACCTTTCGTGAGGAAGTTCAGTCCAATGGCATCTGTCGTTTCGAAGTCCATCGGGTGGTGTGCTTTTGTCGCCGGTCTCATCGGGGCCGGGATCGGAATTGCCTGGCTGCAGGTGGTTCCGGCGGTGCTGTGTCTCATCGTTGCGTCCGTCTCCGGACTCATCCTGCTCAAGATGCGGGCCGAGGAGCAGGGCCGGCTCGAACCGGTCGAGGCTCCTGTGCGGGCTATGGCCGGCACCTCTGCCGGCTGAAATCCGTCCAGGACCCTGGTGGGAGCGCCTTCGCTCCCGCGCTAGTTGTAAATTGTTGACAATCTGTCGGTCAGGCCCAACCATTGGTGCATGACGACGCTGAGCCCGATCCTCAAGCAGGCCACTCCGGTGGTCGTCGATCACGCCGAAGGCAGCTGGATCTTCGGCACCGACGGACGCCGCTACCTCGATTTCACCACCGGCATCGGTGTGACCAGTACCGGTCACTGCCATCCCAAGGTGGTCGAGGCAGCGCGCGCCCAGGCGGGCTCGATCATCCACGCGCAGTACACGACCGTGCTGCACCGTCCACTGCTCGAACTCACCGACAAGCTCGGCGAGGTCCTGCCCCGAGGGCTGGACAGTGTCTTCTATGCGACCTCCGGCTCCGAGGCGGTCGAGGCCTCGATCCGGCTCGCGCGCATGGCAACCGGGCGGCCGAACATCATCGCCTTCCATGGCGGTTTCCACGGCCGCACCGTTGCCGCCGCGTCGCTCACCAGCGCAGGCACCAAGTTCCGCAGCGGGTTCGCGCCGCTGATGGCCGGTGTGCATCTCGCGCCGTTTCCCTACGCGTACCGCTACGGCTGGGACGTCGACACCGCCGTGGACTTCGCGCTGCGCGAGCTCGACTACCTCCTGCAGACGGTGTCGAGCGTGCCCGATACCGCGGCATTCATCATCGAGCCGGTGCTCGGTGACGGTGGCTACCTGCCGACGCCGCCGCGCTTCCTCGACGGACTGCGCGAGCGCGCCGACCGGCATGGCATCGTGCTGATCATCGACGAGGTGCAGGCCGGTGTCGGTCGCACCGGAAAGTTCTGGGGGCACGAGTATTCCACCGCCACCCCGGACATCATCATCACGGCGAAGGGGCTCGCGAGCGGATTCCCCATCTCCGCGATCGCCGCGTCGAGCGAGCTCATGTCCAAGGCCTGGCCCGGCTCGCAGGGCGGCACGTACGGCGGTAACGCGGTCGCGGCGGCGGCGGCGGTCGCGACCCTCGACGTGGTGCGCGAGGAAGGTCTGGTCGAGAACGCGCGGGTGCGTGGCGATCAGCTCGGGGCCGCGCTGCAGGAACTGCAGGCCCAGCATCCGCAGATCGGTGATGTGCGTGGTCTCGGACTCATGCAGGCACTCGAGTTCACCACGGCCGAGGGCGAGCCCGACCCCGCTGCGGCGGTGGCGGTGCAACAGGCCGCCGTGGACCAGGATCTGCTGCTGCTCACCTGCGGCGGCTACGGCAATGTGGTCCGCGTGGTGCCTGCACTGATCGTGCGCGCGGACGAGATCGCCGACGGCGTACAGCGGCTTGCCGCGGCACTGAAGGTGGGTCTGGGTGGTTGATACCCCGCTGCTCGGCGAACTTGCCGGGGGCGCGATCCACCTCCGGCGCGGAGCCCGCGGAGCGCCCCTCCTCGACGACGGACCACGCCGCCGCGCCGAGTATTCCTACGACGCATCGAATTACCGCGTCTCGCCGTCCGCCGTCGCCTTCCCGCGTGATGTCGACGAGGTCGCCGCGATCGTGACGGCCTGCGTCGGGGACAGCGTGCCGATCACCTCGCGTGGCGGCGGCACCTCGATGGCCGGGAACGCGGTCGGGACAGGAGTGGTGATCGACTTCTCCCGGTACATGAACCGAGTGCTCGACATCGACGTCGAGAACTCCACCGCGACAGTACAACCCGGCATCGTTCTCACCGACCTTCAGGCCGCCGTCGCGGCCGCGTCGGACGGCCGGTTGACCTTTGCCCCCGACCCGTCGAGCAAATCCCGGGCGACGGTGGGCGGGGCAATCGGCAACGATGCCTGCGGCAACCACTCGGTGCGCTACGGACGCACCTCCGATCACGTGCTCGCGCTGCACCTGGTGACCACGGACGGGTATCGGCTCATCGCGACACGCACCGGACTGCACGCCGCCGACCCGGACGATGTGCGCGCGGTCGCGCAGGCAGCGGCGATCTCGGATGCGATGCGCGAACTCACCGACGAGTACCTCGCCCAGTTCCGGGTCGAACTGGGCCGAATTCCGCGCCAGGTATCCGGCTATCATCTTGCGAACCTCTTGCCGGAGAACGGTTTCGATGTCGCTCGTGCGCTGGTCGGTAGTGAGGGCACCTGCGCGGTCATCGTGGCCGCGAAGGTCGCGCTCGTGCCGGTGCCGCCGGCGGCGATGTTGCTCAGCCTCGGCTACCGCGACGTGGTGGACGCCGCACGCGATGTCATGACCATCCTCGAATACGAACCGGCCGCGGTCGAGGGCATCGACGCCGCGATCGTGGAGACGATGCGATTTCGCCGCGGCGACGACTCCGTGGTCGGGCTGCCCGAGGGACAGGCCTGGCTCTACGTCGATCTCGACGGGCCGGACCCGGAAGAGGTGCGCGCGAAGGGTGCCGAACTGCTCGATCGGTTGCGCGGTGCGGGCCGGCTCGTGGACGGCCGGGTCGTGCACGACGCCGCCGAGCGGGCCTCGCTCTGGCGCGTGCGCGAGGACGGGGCGGGCCTGGCCTCACGACTCGCGGGTGGTGGCGAATCATGGCCCGGCTGGGAGGATTCCGCGGTCGCGCCGGATCGGCTCGCCGACTACCTTGTCGAGTTGCGCGTCCTGCTCGACGAATTCGGGCTCACCGGTGTCATGTACGGACATTTCGGCGCCGGCTGCATGCACGTGCGTATCGATTTCGACCAGCGCACCGAGGAAGGCCGGGAAGTGATGGCCGCCTTCCTCGATCGGGCCGCACGGTTGTGCGTGCAGTTCGGCGGTTCGGTTTCGGGTGAGCATGGTGACGGCCGCGCCCGCTCGCAGGTGCTGCCACTGATGTACTCGCCGTCGGTGATGTCGGCGTTCGCCAAGTTCAAGCAGCTGTGGGATCCGCAGGCGTTGCTCAATCCCGGCAGCATCGTGGATCCGGCGCCGACCATGGCGGATCTGGCGCTCGCGCATACCGATAACCGCGACTGGTCGACGACATTCGATCTCGGTTCCGGCCACGGTGTCGCACCCCTGCTGCACGCCGCGCAGGGCTGCGTCGGCGTCGGCCGGTGCCGGTCGAGTAGCGGCGGGGTGATGTGCCCTAGTTTCCGCGCCACGCGCGACGAGAAGGACTCCACCCGTGGGCGTGCTCGCGTGCTGCAGGAGATGATCCGTAACGCGCCGACCGTCGAGGCGGGGTGGCGCTCCGACGAGGTCCGTGAGTCGCTCGACCTGTGCCTGTCGTGCAAGGCCTGTTCCACCGACTGTCCGACCGGCGTGGACATGGCGACGTACAAGTCCGAGTTCTTCGATCACTACTACCGCCGTCGCCGCCGGCCGATGTCGCACTACAGCCTGGGCTGGCTGCCGGTGTGGGCGAAAATAGCGGGTTGGACCGCGCCGCTGGTGAACCGGCTGGCCCGCAGTGCGATCGCACCGACCGGCATGCGCCTGGCCGGACTCACCACCGAGCGGACGTTGCCCGACTTCGCGTCGCGGCGCCGGTTGCGGGCGGAACTGCGGCCCTCCGAGCCGAACCCCGACGCCGTGCTGCTGGTCGACACGTTTACCGCGGCCTTCCGCCCGCACGTCGCCGGTGCCGCCCAGCGCGTGCTTGCCGACGCCGGCCGGCGCGTGGAGTGCCGCACCGACGCCTGCTGCGGGCTGACCTGGATCTCGACCGGTCAGCTGCGGCGGGCGCGCAAAGTGCTGCAGAAGACCGTTGAACGCCTCGACGATGGCGGCACCGCGCCGATCATCGTGATCGAGCCCAGTTGCGCCGCGGCCCTGCGCAAGGATCTGCCCGAACTGGTGCACAGCGCGGCGGCGCGGCGCGTGGCCGAGCGCATTCGCAGCTTCTCGGCCGCGATCGGCGAGCTCACCGCATCGGGCTGGCAGCCGTCGGTGCCGCTGCCCGAACGGGTGACGGTGCAAACACACTGCCACGAGTACGCCACGTTCGGTAACACGACGCAGCGTCGCGCGCTCGCCGGCATCGGCGTGATCGAGGTTGCCGAGGCCACCGGATGTTGCGGCGTCGCGGGCAACTTCGGCTTCGAGGCCGACCACTACGGGCTGAGTATGCAGGTCGCCGAGCAGGGACTCGCGCCGGCATTGCGGGACGGCCCACCCGATTCGACCGTCTTGGCCGACGGATTCAGCTGCCGAATGCAGGTGGATCAGCTCGGCAGGGAATCATTGCATCTAGCCGAATTGCTCGACCCCGATCGCCAGGAGGACCAACCGTGACCGAGAGCCGTATCGCCACCGAGCTCTACATCGACGGCAAGTGGGCGCCCGCAGAATCCGGCGCCACTTTCACCGTCATCAACCCGGCGACCGAGCAACCCGTCGCCGAGGTCGCGGACGGTTCGGTCGCCGACGCCGAGCGGGCGATCCGTGCTGCTGCCGCCGTGCAGCGTGACTGGGCGCGCACCGCACCGCGCGAACGCAGCGAGATTCTGCGGCGTGCCTACGAGTTGATCCTCGACCGCACCGACGAACTCGCCGCGATCATGACGGCGGAGATGGGCAAACCACTCGCCGAGGCGCGGGGCGAAGTTGCCTATGGCGCCGAATTCTTCCGCTGGTTCTCCGAGGAGGCGGTCCGGATCGGCGGTGACCACACCACCACCGGCGACGGCAAGAACCGGATCATCGTCACCCGCGAGCCGGTCGGCCCGTGTGTCCTGGTGACGCCGTGGAACTTCCCGCTCGCGATGGGCACCCGCAAGATCGGCCCGGCCATCGCGGCCGGCTGCACGATGGTGTTCAAACCCGCCGAGCAGACTCCTCTCACCGCGCTGGCGCTCGCCGGGATCCTGGAGGAGGCCGGTTTGCCCGCGGGCGTCCTGAACGTAGTGCCGACCAGCAATCCTGGTGCGGTCGTGCGGCATTGGCTCGAAGGTGGCATCGCGCGCAAGCTCAGCTTCACCGGATCGACGGACGTCGGCAAGCTGCTGCTGACGCAGGCGGCGACGACAGTGATGCGGACCTCGATGGAACTCGGCGGCAACGCTCCGTTCCTGGTGTGCGCGGACGCCGACATCGACCGCGCGGTCGAGGGAGCGATGATCGCCAAGCTGCGCAACATGGGCGAGACGTGCACCGCGGCCAATCGGTTCTTCGTGCACCGCAGTGTCGCAGAGGAATTCGCGACCAAACTGGCCGACCGGATGACGTCACTGACCGTCGGCGACGGCGCCGCGGACGGTACGGACATCGGGCCACTCATCGATCGGGCGGGCCTGGAGAAGGTGGCACGACTCGTGGCGGATGCGCGCGATCGGGGTGCCAGGGTGGTCACCGGCGGTACGGCAGTCGAGGGTGCGGGCTACTTCTACCCGCCGACCGTGCTCACCGACGTCGGTCCGGACGCGGAGTTGATGAGCACCGAGATCTTCGGGCCGGTGGCCGCGATCACGGTGTTCGACGATGAAGAGGATGCGGTGCAGGCCGCCAACGACACCGAGTGGGGGCTGGTCGGGTACGTCTACACCCAGGATGTCGATCGCGCGTTCTCCCTCAGCGAGCAGCTCGAGGTTGGCATGGTCGGTCTCAACGCCGGGCTGGTGTCGAACCCGGCCGCACCGTTCGGCGGTGTGAAGCAGTCCGGCCTCGGGCGCGAGGGCGGCCGAATCGGGATCGACGAGTTCCTCGAGTACAAGTATCTCGCCATTCCGCGGAGCTAGGAGACTGCTATGACCCGACGCCTCACTCCGCTGAACGCGCAGCAGACCTCGGTGGTGATCGCCGACCGGCTGCGCGAACGGATCCTGGACGGCTCGTACGCGCCGGGCGAGCAGCTGTCGGAAGCCAATCTTGCCGAGCAACTGGCGATTTCGCGTGGCCCTGTGCGCGAGGCGCTGCAACGACTCGCGCAGGAGGGCCTGCTCGTCAGCCACCGCAACCGCGGCGTGTTCGTCGTCGAGCTGACGCCGGGTGACGTGACGGAGATTTACGCGGCTCGGGAGGCGATCGAACTGGCTGCGGCCCGAACCGTTTTGGAGGGGAATCCGGCGCTGCGCGAGTCCGCGATTACCCGGCTGGCGCGCGTCGTTGCGACGATGCCCGACCTGATCGCGGCGGGGGACTGGAAGAACCTGGCCAAGCAGGACCTGAAGTTCCACGCCACCCTGGTCGAGGCGACCGGCAACTCGCGGATGGTACGGATCTATTCGACGCTGGCCGCGGAGGCACGAATCTGCATGGTGCACTTGGAGAATGCCTATCACCGGCCGGAGGCGCTGGCCGAGGAGCATCAGTATCTGGTGGATCTGCTGGCGACCGGGCCGTGGGATGTGCTTGCCGAGGCGATCCACACGCACCTGCGCACCGCCGTCGAGGACCTGACGATGCTGATGGCACAGCGCGAACTGGCGGGGCAGCCGAGCCTATGAGCCGACCCGTCATCGCAGTTCTGCATGCCGACCACCGACCCGTGGCCCTGGACGAATTGCCGGCCGAGATCCGCTACGCCACGACGGAGACGCTGCACGAACAGTTGGTTGGAGCCGACGTCCTGCTCGTCTGGGACTTCTTCTCGGCGGCGCTGCAGGAGGCGTGGAATGCTGCCGATGCTTTGCGATGGGTGCACGTCGCAGCTGCCGGCGTCGACACGCTGTTGTTCGACGAGTTGGTCGAATCCGATGTGCTGGTGACCAATTCGCGCGGGATATTCGACCGGCCGATCGCGGAGTTCGTGTTGGCGAGCATGCTCGCGTTCGCCAAGGACATGCCGGCCTCGGCGCGATTTCAGCGCGACCGAGTCTGGCAGCACCGCGAGACCGAGACTATCGAGGGAAAGCGGGCGCTGGTGGTCGGCACCGGTGCGATCGGCCGGGAGACGGCCCGACTGCTCCGTGCGGTGGGCTGCGACGTCACCGGTGCGGGTCGCCGCGGCCGCGCCGACGATCCGGACTTCGGGGTCGTGCACGAGAGTGCGGATCTGGCGGACCTCGCGCCCGACGTCGACTACTTGATCCTGTTGGCGCCGTTGACCGACGCGACGCGCGGCATGGTCGACGCGAAGGTGCTCGCGGCCCTGCCGTCGTCGGCGCGCCTGATCAACGTCGGCCGCGGCGAACTGGTCGTCACCGACGATCTCGTGACCGCGCTGCGGGGCGGGACGATTGCCGGCGCCGCACTCGATGTCTTCGACGAGGAGCCGCTACCGGCCGATCATCCGCTCTGGGAGTTGGACAACGTCCTCGTCTCACCGCATATGAGCGGGGACGCGACCGGCTGGCGGGAGCGGCTGGAGCGGCTGTTCGTGCGCAACTTCGAGCGCTACGCCGCGGGGGAGCAGCCGCTCAACATCGTCGACAAGCACAGCGGCTACGTCCACTGAGCTCCGCACACTTCCTGTTGTCCCGCATAGGGTTCCGTGTGCTGCAACGTGTGCGCGGCGTCGGGAAGTGTGCGACGAAGGGCCGGTCAGACCCCGACGGCGTCCCGGAACAGCCGCCCGAGCCCGACACGGTGCACCGGGGCCCCGACGAGTCGTAGCGATTTCCATACCGTCACCTGATTGGCGGTGAGGACCGGTTTGCCGAGTCGCTGCTCGAGCAGTTCGAGGTGAGCCGCGGTGTGAAACGCGGTGTCCGGCAGCAGCACCGCCTGTGCCGCTGGGTCGTCGCCCGCGACGGTGATGTCGAGCAGTCGGTCCGCGGTGAGTGTGCCGACCTCGGCGGCGGTGATGATTTCGTGGCTGCTGACCTTCGCCACTTCGATACCGCCGGCGTTGAGGAAATCGACGAAAAGCGCTGCCACATCGGCAGGATAGGTCGCGGCGACGGCCACGGTCTTCAGCTCGAGCGCGCGCAGCGCGTGCACGAACGCCAGCGACGTGCTGGACGCCGGCACGCCCGCATGCTCGGCGAGCCCGCTCGCCTGCTCGTGTGCACCATCCCAGCCGTAGGCGAAGCTGCCGCTGGTGCACGCCCACAAGACAGCATCGATCTGCTTGTCGCGCAACGCATCGGCACCCGCGGCGAGGGTCTCCGGCCGGCCCCAGTCGAGCAGGGCGTCGAGTCGGTGTGCGTCCTCGTTCATCAGCGTGTGCTGCACGGGCAGTGTGACGTCACCGCCGAGCAGCGCCTCGAACCGCGGGTAGTCGTCCTCGGCGGAGAACCCGGGGTAAAGGATTCCGATCGTGGGCTCGTGGGTGCTCATGCGCCTCCTTCGTAACGAATCCGTATGATTGTCAACAATCTACACTTTGCAGGAGAACCGCGAACTTGGAAAGGGGCCGTCCGTGACCCGATACATCGATATTTCGTTGACCAAGCGTGGCGTGACGTGTGTGGCGGAGCTGCACGACGATCTCGCACCGCGCACCTGCGCGGCCGTCTGGGGCGCGCTGCCGCAGGAGGCCGGGGTCTTCCACGCGAAGTACGCGCGCAACGAGATCTACACGCTCGTCGACGCGTTCGCGCCCGAGGAGCCGGGCCCGGAGAACCCGACCATCACGCCGATTCCGGGTGATGTCATGTACTTCACCTTCGAGCCGTGGCAGCTGACGCCGAAGTCGCACGGCTATGGCGGCGACGCGGCACCGAAAATTGACCTGGCGCTGTTCTACGAGCGCAATAATCTGCTGCTCAACCCGGATTTCGGGTTCGTGCCGGGCAATGTGTTCGCGACGATCGTGCGCGGCCTCGACGAGATTGCCGAGGCCGCGCAGGATCTGTGGTTACGCGGTATGGAGGGCGAGTCGCTGCGATTCGAGCGCCGCGAGGGTGGCCTTTGACGGACTCCGGCGACGGCGATGCCAGGTGTCGAGGAAGAGCCGCTGCTTGATGTCGGGTTGTTTGATCCCGGCAGCACGCAGTGCGGCCCAGATCGACACCTGGTTCGCCGTGAGCACGGGCTTGCCGAGTTCGGCTTCGAGCTCGCGGATGAGCCCGTAGGTGCGCAGGTTGGTACAGCTGATGAAGACGGCATCCGCGTCGGGATGGTCGCTGGCCAGCACCAATTCGCGCACGTGCTGCTCGGGAACCTGCCAGATCCGCTCGGCGTGGCCGAGTCCGATGCTGTTGACCACCCCGACATTGCTCTGATCGAGGAAGGCGCGCAGCCGGTCGGTGACGCTGTCGAGGTAGGGCGTTGCCAGCGCCAGGCGTCGGACGCCGAGCGCATGGCACGCGTTCACCAGCGCGCCGGCCGTGGTCACCGTCGCCGGTGCGCCGGATTCGCCCATCACCTCGTGCATGTACCGCTCCCAGGCGGCGCCGCGGATGAAGCTGCCGGACGTGCACAGGTAAACCACGGCGGCGGGCTCGGTGGTGAGCAACTGCTTGGTGGCGTTGCGGATGGTCGATTCGTCACTGATCGACTCGGCCATCGCGACCGTCGAGGGAAGACCGAGCTGCGGAGTCCGGGTGACAAGGAGGGAAACCCGCTTGGGTGTCCACTTCCAGATCTCACGGTCCAGCGCGAAATCGTAGGGAACTATGACCCCGAGATAGGTCTGGTCTGTGGTCACGCTCATCGGTTCACCCCCTGGCAGGATTGTCAACAATCTACGATCCTGGTGCGACGTCGAACCATCACGTTCGATTGTGAAGCTGATATGTAGATCGATCGGCTCCGGGGCGTTTCGTCCGCGTAAATCCTGGAGTCGAGCTACGCGCCGTCGTCGTGCCGTGGCCTCAGTGTGCGGCCTACAACCCCGGCCGCGCCAGACAACGCGCGCACATTTTTTCGCGATTTCGCGTGGCGGTCCGCAGTGTTGTCGGACATGCATGGCTGACGGGGACGATGTTCCCGTTCGGGACGTCGGCCTCGGGTGATGCTCCGGTAGAAAGAGCAGGTCGGAGGCCTAGCTGGACGTCAACGCGTGCCGCCGCTAGATTGTTGACAATCTACTATCCGGAAGGGTGACGACCGTGCCCGATCAGCGACCCGCGGACCTTGCCGACTGGACCGCCACCGAACTCGTCGCCGGTTACCGGCACGGCGATGTTTCGCCGGTCGAGGCGACCGAGTCGGTACTCGATCGAATCGGCAAGGGCGACCAGGTCCTCAACGCCTTCACACTCGCCGACGCCGAGGCGGCCCTGCCCGCCGCGCGCGAATCGGAGCGGCGCTGGCGCACCGGGCAGCCGGCGAGCCCCCTCGACGGGGTTCCCACCTCCATCAAGGACCTGCTGCTCACTCGCGGATGGCCGACCCAACGTGGCTCGAAGAGCGTCGACCCGAATCAGGATTGGCCGGTTGATTCGCCTGCGGTCGCGCGGCTGCGCGAAGGGGGCGCCGTGCTGGTCGGCAAGACCACCACGCCCGAACTGGGCTGGAAGGGCGTGACCGACAACCCGCTAACCGGGATCACCCGGAACCCGTGGAATCCGGCGCGCACCAGCGGCGGGTCGAGTGGTGGTGGCGCGGCGGCGGTCGCGGCGGGCATGGGACCGCTCGCGGTCGGCACCGACGGCGGCGGCTCGGTGCGCATCCCGGGCAGCTTCTGCGGTGTCGTCGGGTTCAAAGCGACGTACGGAACGGTGCCGATCTATCCGCCGAGCCCGTTCGGCACACTCGCGCATGTCGGTCCGATGACGCGCACCGTCGCAGACACGGCGTTGATGCTCGACGTCGTCACTGGACCGGATTCGCGGGACTGGTCCGCGCTGGCGACGCCGACCGCGCCGTTCCGGTTCGCGCTCGACACCCCACTCACCGGTCTGCGAGTGGCGTTCAGCGCCGACCTCGGCCACGTCGCAGTCGATCCGGAGGTCGCAGACCTCGTCGCCCGGGCCGTGGAGGTGCTCGGCGAACTCGGCGCACAGATCGAAACGGTGGATCCCGGTTTCGACGACCCGGTGTGGGCATTCGAATGCCTGTGGTTCGCGGGCGCGGCGAAGGCCACCGAACACCTCACCGACGGCCAACGCGCCGAACTCGATCCCGAACTCGCGAAAGCATGCGAACAGGGTCGCTCCTACAGCGCGCAGGACTATCTGGAGGCGACCGCGCGCCGGATGAACCTCGGCGTGCAGATGGGCGCCTTTCATGAGCAATACGACCTGTTGGTGACCCCGACGATGCCGATCGTGGCTTTCGAGGCCGGTCGCGACGTGCCGGAAGGGTCGAGCGCGAAGTGGTGGACCGGCTGGACGCCGTTCACCTACCCGTTCAACCTGACCCAGCAGCCCGCCATCACCGTCCCCTGCGGCTTCACCGCCACCGGTCTGCCCGTCGGCCTGCAATTCGTCGGGCCGCGGCACGCCGACGTGCGCGTGCTCAACGCCGCGAAGGCCTACGAGGACAACACGAATTGGTGGCGGCAGCGCCCGAATTTGTAAAAGGGCGGAACCCGCGCGGGTACGGCTGCGTCCTACTATCTGAAGCCGTCAACCACGGAAGCGGGGGTTCAGGATGACCGGCGAGGCGCAAGGCGGGCTGGCGGCGTTCCAGGCCGGGGTCGGCAGTGGGGAGCTGCGGATCGAGGACGGGGTCGCGGAGAAGATCGCGGGGATCTTGGATGACCTCGCCGCTTCTGTGGGCAAGAGCGAAGTAGATGTTGCGGATGCCGCTCACCCGCAGGGGTTCGGGACGTTTGGTTCCGGAGATCAGCTCCAGGCTGGATTCGAAGGGAAAGTCGGTCAAGCTCGCGAACACCTCGGTCAGTTCGTCGCCCAGATCAAACAACTCGCGGGCAGCGTACGTGCCGCCGGTGCCGCATATGCCAATCAGGACGTGGCTACGGGGGGCGCCATCGACACCGTGGGCGAGGGCGTTAAGTGAAGGTTCGCCTTGTTGGCATCGGACTCGTCTTGTCGGGTGCGGCGATCTTGGTCGCTTGCGGCACGGAAGGGGAGTCGGTCGAGGAGACATCAACGCTTGTCGCATCGTCGGCCGTGCCGTCAAAGCTCGCTGAGCCGGAATTGGGGTCGGGCCAGCCGCCGATCCCGTTTGATCCGTGCCTCGATATTGATCCCGCGGTCCTGCGTGATGCGGGTCTCGACCCTGCAACGCTCGAACGCAAAGACCTAGTCGGTGACGTGACTTCATCGATTGGCTGCTCCGTCGATGGTGACGAGTTGGCTGCGAGCATCTTCGCCAGGAACGGTACCTACGATGAGGAATTGGCGGATGATCGTCAGTTGCGTCGGCCTGATCGACCGTCAATAACGGAGACTTCGATCAACGGTCGGGACGCCTTCTATGGGCTTAGCCGCACTGGTGATTCGACCTGCCCCGTCGTGATGCGTACGGGATTCGGCCACGTCTACATCGACGGCCTACTTTTGAACGATAGAACGACCGATGGACAGGTTTTGGACTTGTGCACCGAGACCGTGCGAATTGCCACCGCAATCGAACCATCGCTGCCGGGAGGAAACTGAAATGACCGAATCGCTTCCGTTCATTCCGCCAGAAGTGCTCCGAGCGGCTCGGTCCAGTGCGGATCAGGCTAACGCCGAGAAAGTCGCCGATACGCGTGCGGGAGAGCATACCGCCGCGGTCGATCCAGATTACGTCGCGACGCTCGAAGCGTTCGAATCATTCTCCCACGCAGAGATCTTCAACCATGTTCGGAGGATGGACCCAGGCAATTTGCACACTGCCGCCGATCGCTGGCACGACACCAGCACCAAACTCTCCGCCTCCATCTTCGCCGCGCTCCTCCAAATCTCCGGCACCATGAAAGGCGGCTGGAGCGGCACGGCGGCCGACGCGTTCGGCAACGCGCTGACCGACGTCTCCAAGACCTCCCACACAGCGCAAGAGGTGATGGGCTCGGTCACTTCCCGTCTCGACCAGGCGGGCTACGCGGTCTCCGCGATCAAGACCGCGGTTCCGCCGCCCGAGCCCGAGCCGACTCCCGCGGACACGGTCCTCGCGATCATCAGTGGTGACACTGCATCGAACACGAAGCAGCAGGCTGAACGTGCGGAAGCTGCTCGCCAAGAAGCGATTCGGGTGATGAACAGCATCTACGTGCCGACTTTGAAGCCGGTCGGGGACGCGGTGCCCGCATTCGTGGCGCCGGGCGCCCTCACCTCGAGCGGCGATAGCAGTACGTGGTCCGGCGGAATCAATGGCACTCTGACCGGAACCAACGGCAGCACAGGCGGTTTCGGTGGTTCCGGCGGATCGAACGGCGGTTCGGGCGAGACACCGTCGGGCGACCAGGGCGCAACCGACGCCATTGCCGGTAACGATGCCACGAGCGGTCAGGGCGGCACCGACGCGACGGGCGCGGGAAGTACCCCGGACGCGACCCGCGCGGCGAGCGCCGGAACCAACCCGAATTCCCTTACCTCCCCGGCAAACTCGGCCGCGGACGGCTCGACCTCGGGCAGCGGCCTAGCCGGCGGTCACGGCAGCGGCTCCGGTTCGGGCAGCTCGGGCGGAGGCTTCCTCGGCGGCACGGGAGCGCGACGTGACGACAAGAAACGCGAGGGTACCGAGGGGATGACCGGCCTGGGCGTCGGTGCGCTCGGTGGTGCGATGGCCGGTGCCGCCGCCGGCAGCGAGACCATGCGGCCCGGCCAGAGCGTCGCGGCCGCGGCCAAAGCGATGCCGCCGGCGGGCATGGTCCCGGCAGGACAGCGTGGAAAGGGCGAGGGCGACAAGGAGCACGAGACGCCCGCGTATCTGATCACGGCGGAGAACGGCAGCGAGTTGATCGGTCACATCGATCCGATCGCGCCGCCGGTGATCGGCGTGTGGGACGAGGCGTGAACTGGACCTTCACGCCCGATCAGTTCGTCTACGCGTGGGAGGTGGCCGACGCAGACCGGATGCCGTATCCGCTGAGTGTGCGCCCGTCGGCGCGCACGGAAGATGAACGGGCCGAACATCTTCGGGAGTTGGCGCCGTGGCGTGCGGGAACCGTCGATGCGGAATTGCAGGTTGCGCTCGGCTTGCTCGCGCGCGCGCCCATCCGGCTGACCGCTTTCGGCACCGACGGGCCGGCAAGGGTGCGCATCCTCGGCGCCGCCTCGGGTCCGACCGCGACGGTGGTCGGCCAGTCCGCCGGCGAGCCGGGTGAGCTGAGCCTGTGGTTGGGCAAGCGTGCGGAGTTGGTGGCGCAGTTCGTTACCCAGCTGCCCGAACGCCCAACCGGGCGCGAACAACGCCGGGCGGCGCCGTTCGACGAAGTGCAGCGCGAGCCCAGCATGCTGACCTCGCCAACAACCGCGACGGAATCGAAACACATCCGGCGCGTGCTGCGTCAACCGAAAACGGGTGTCGGATACCTGTTGGCGGAGTTACAACTCGAATCGCACGCTCCGCCCGTCGAACGGTCACTCTCGTGGGTCGACGTCACCGACGACGGCCGCTACCTGGTGCGACCGGGCGACCGCGTCGAGCTGATTCCCGCTGCACGCGAGGTCGTCATTACCGAGCTGCAGAAGCTGCTCGCGAAAGCGGCGTAGACCTAGCCGCGCTCGAGCACCCACTCGAAGGCGTTCGCCTTCGAACGCGCCCCCTGCACGGCCTTCGACCGATTCGGTTCATCCAGTTCGGTGAGTGTCTGCTCGGTCAACACGACCAACGATTCCAGCGTGTCCGGGGTGAACCAGTCCGGGCGGGTCGCGAACAGCAGGTCCTCGGTCGAGGTGTTGCCGCTCGCGCCGGGGGCGAAGGGGCAGCCGCCGAGTCCGCCAAGGGAGCCGTCGACCACCGAGGCGCCCGCCGCGATCGCGGCGAGGCTGTTCGCGACGCCGAGGCCCCAGGTGTCGTGCCCGTGAAAGACTATGCGGTGCTCCGGGTTCCGTGCGTGCACCGCGCCGATCAACGACGACACCTGCGCGGGAACGGCCTGCCCGAGAGTGTCGGCGATGACGATGTCGCAGGCGCCGTCGGTGCGGTCGTCACCGACGATGTCCATGACCCGCTGCGGGTCGATCTGTCCCTCGAACGGGCAGGTGAACGACGTTGCCAGGCATAGCTGAATCCGTGCGTCCGCGTCCCTGGCGAGCTGCACGGCCACCGGCATCGCCGCGACGCTCGCTTCGGTGTTGCGCCCGATGTTCGCCTCGTTGTGCGCGTCCGAGACCGAGAAGCAGTACTGGAAGTTGCGGGCCCCGGCGGCGAGGGCGCGTTCGACGTGCCGCGGCGTGGCCACCCAGATCCAGCACCGCTCGAGTTCCTCGGGCGTCAGCTCGGCGATGAGTTCGAGCGTGTTCGCCATCGGCGGCACCAAATCCGGCCGGGCCATCGAACCGATCTCCAACTCGGCGACTCCGGCCGATAGCAGCGTCCGCGCGATCTCGACCTTCCGGTCGGTCGGGAGCACCTTGCCGGTCAGCTGCAACCCGTCCCGCAACGTGACGTCACGCAGCGTTGCGCGCGGCTCGAACGCGTACGTCATGATTCCCTCTCGTTCAGCTCACGTGTTCGCGCAGGTACGCCAGGTCGTCGGCGACACCACCTTCGGGCGTCTCCAGAATCACCGGTGCGCCCGCCGTTCGGCACACCTCGGCCAGCAACTCGGGGTCGATCGTGCCGTCGGCGAAGTTGGCGTGCCGGTCGCGGGCGGAATCGAACTCATCGCGGGAGCTGTTCAGGTGCACGAGATCGATCCGGCCGGTGATCGACTTGATCCGGTCGACGACGCCGACCAGTTCCTCGCCGCCGGCCCAGGCGTGGCACGTGTCCAGGCAGAATCCGGCGCCGTAATCGCCGACCGCGTCCCACAGCTTGGCGATCGAGTCGAAGTAGCGGGCCATGGCATGGTCGCCGCCCGCGGTGTTTTCGATCAGGATCGGGACCGCGAAGCCGCCTTTGTCCTCCTGCCGTTCGAACAGTTTGCGCCAGTTCTCGATGCCGGTGGCGACTTCCTCCTGCTTGCGGACGTGACCGCCGTGCACGACCAGACCGAACGCGCCCAGCTCCGCGGCCGCCTTTGCCTGCAGGTCCACCGCCTGTCGGGACGGCATCCGGAGCCGGTTGTTCAGGCTGGCCACGTTGATCTGGTACGAGGAGTGCACGACCACGTCGATCGGGCTGGCGAGAATCTGCTCGGCCTTCGGGTGCGGCTTCGGCTTCTCCCACCCCTGCGGGTCGATGACGAACATCTGGATCAAGTCGGCGCCGAGCTTCTCACCGAAACCGATCGGGTCGCCGTCGTTACGTGCGTGTGCTCCAATCCGCATGTTCGCAGCCTAACGAGCGGTCCCGACAGGGCCGAACCCCGAACCGAAATTCAGGGTCCTCCCGGATGGCGCGGCCGAGGTCGCCTCGACAAGGATGAATCGGACAGTGCCGCTCGCCGGCGCGTCGCGCGCCGCGATGTAGTGCGGCGGCATACGGATTTGGGACACGAAAGGCAGTCATGACGTCGCAGGCCATCGGCAGCGAAACCGGAGATACCGCCACCACGGAGACGACCGCCGCTCGCGCCGTCGACCTGACCAAGGTCTACGGGTCGGGGGACACCCGGGTCCGCGCACTGGACGGCGTATCGATCGGCTTCACCCGTGGCGAGTTCACCGCGATCATGGGGCCATCCGGGTCGGGTAAGTCCACCTTGATGCACTGCCTCGCCGGCCTGGACAACGCGACCGAGGGCTCGGTGCGCATCGGTGAGACCGACCTGACCGGGCTGTCCGACAAGCTGATGACGCAGCTGCGCCGCGACCGCATCGGGTTCGTGTTTCAGGCATTCAACCTGGTCCCGACGCTGACCGCGCTGGAGAACATCACGCTGCCGCTCGATATTGCGGGTCGCAAGGTGGACCGCGAGTGGCTCGACAACGTCGTCGGCCGGCTCGGGCTTTCCGACCGGTTGCACCACCGCCCCGCCGAACTGTCCGGCGGGCAGCAGCAACGCGTCGCCTGCGCGCGTGCGCTCGCAGGCAAGCCGGAGATCATCTTCGGCGACGAGCCGACCGGAAACCTGGACTCACGGTCGTCGGGCGAGGTGATGTCGATTCTGCGCGCAGCGGTCGACGAGTTCGGCCAGACGGTCGTGATCGTGACCCATGATCCGCGCGCCGCGAGCTATGCCGACCGGGTCGTGTTCCTCGCCGACGGCCGAATCGTGGACGAACTGCGCGAGCCGACCGCCGAAGCTGTGCTGGACAAGATGAAGTCTCTGGAGACGAACTGATGGCCTCGATCGTCGGTTCTCCCATGCGCAAGGTGTCGTTGCGCAATCTCGCCGCGCACAAACTGCGGCTCGTTCTGACGGTGCTGTCTGTCGTGCTCGGTACCGCGTTCGTCGCCGGATCGTTCGTCTTCACCGACACCCTCAAACACACCTTCGACGGGATCTTCGACGAGGTCGCCAAGGGCGTCGACGTGCGCGTGAGCACCGAGGAGGAGTTGTCGAGCGGGGTGCCGTTCACCGTCGGTGCGCAACTCGCCACCATCGACGGCGTCCGCGCGGTCGCGCCGGGGACCTCGGGCCAGGTCGTGCTGCTCGACAAAGAGGGCGACCCGGTGCAGACCGGCGGTGCGCCCAGCATCGGCGAGTCGTATCTGCCGCCGGGTCAGGCGATCGAGGAGCCCGCCAAGTTCGTCGAGGGCTCCCCGCCGGCGGTGCCGGGCGAGGTCGCGATCAATGTCGGTGCGGCCGAACGTGCCGGGCTCGCCGTCGGCGATCCGACGAAGGTCCTCGTCCCAGCGCGCGGCACGATCGACGTCAAAGTCGCCGGCATCTACTCGATCCCGTCGGACACCGGCGGTTTCATCGGCGTCCAGTTCGTCTCCGACCAGGCCCGCCAACTGTTCACCGATGGTGAGCACGTCGCCTACTTCGATGTGGCCGCCGACGGCGTAGCGCAGGAGGAACTGCGCGATCGGGTGGCGCAGGAATTTCCGGATCTGAAGGTGCAGACCGGTACCGAGGTACGCGACGAACAGCTCGACCAGATTCAGCAGGCGCTCAGCTTCATCAACTATTTCCTGCTCGCGTTCGGCGCGATCGCGTTGCTCGTCGGCACCTTCATCATCTACAACACCTTCTCGATGATCGTGGCGCAGCGGCTGCGCGAACTGGCGTTGCTGCGCGCGGTCGGCGCAAGCCGAAAACAGGTCGGGCGTTCGGTCGTGCTCGAGGCGTTGATCATCGGATTGATCGGCAGCGTCATCGGGCTCGCGGCGGGCGTCGGGCTCGCCTACGGACTTCGCCAGCTGCTCAACGCCTTCGATCTCGGGCTGCCGTCCGGCACGCTGCAGTTGTCGCCACGCACGGTGGTGGTCGCCCTCGTGGTCGGTGTCGTGGTGACGGTGCTCAGCGCGTACGCGCCCGCCCGGCGAGCCGCGAAAACCCCTCCGGTGGAAGCGATGCGCGAGGAGTTCGTCTCGGTCGGCGAGTCGCTGCGGGTGCGCACCATCATCGCCGCAGTGCTCGGCGTCCTCGGGGTCGTCGCCGTCGTGCTCGGGGCGTCCTCGACCGGCGGTGGGGCGGCCGCGACCGTCGGCGTCGGTGCGCTGGCCCTGATCTTCGCGGTGCTGCTCGGTGCACCCTGGCTGTCTCGTCCGGTTGTCGGCGGCCTCGGTGCCATCTTCGCCCGCCCGTTCGGCACGGTCGGCCGGCTCGCGAGCACCAACGCGGTCCGCAACCCGCGTCGCACCGCGGCAACGGCTTTCGCGTTGACGCTCGGCCTGATGCTCGTCTCGGTGATCGGGATCTTCGGGTCGTCGGCGAAGGCCAGCGTCGACCAGATCATCGACAACGGCGTGAAGTCCGACTATGTGCTGCAGGGGCCGCAGATGATGGGTGTCCCGGTCGGTGCGGCCCCCGCCGTGCGTGCGGTGCCGGGTGTCGCGGAAGCGGTGTCCGTTCATTTCGTGCTCGCGAAGGTGGGCGACAAATCGGCGGGCAACGGCGTCGCGGTGAGCGGCCCGATCGAAGACGTGTTCGACATCGACATTCTCGACGGCAGCGCGACCCTGCCGGACAACGGAATGCTGGTCTCGGACACCGAATCCGACGCGAAGGGCTGGCGGCTCGGGGATACCGTGACGCTCACCAGCAACGACGGGGAAGACGTCCCGGTCCAGGTGAGCGGCATCTACAAGACCACCGGACTGCTCGGCAGCTGGGTGGTCTCCGAGCAGGCGTACCAGCAGATCACGCCGGAGAGCCTGCGCTCGGACTTCCTGGTCATGGTCAATGCGGCACCCGATGTCGACCCGGAGACCCTGCGCGGGCCGCTGGAGCAGGCCACCGACCCGTTTGTGATCGTGCAGGTGCAGGACCGAGAGGAGTTCAAGGGTGCGCAGGCAGCGCAGATCGATACCCTGCTCGCCGTGCTCTACGGTCTGCTCGCGCTGGCGGTCGTGATCGCGATCCTGGGCATCGTCAACACACTCGCGCTATCGGTGGTGGAGCGGCGCCGCGAGATCGGCATGCTCCGCGCGGTCGGTATGCACCGCAAGCAGGTTCGACGCACGATCTATCTGGAGTCCATGCTCATTGCCGTGTTCGGTGCGCTCGTCGGCGTGCTGCTCGGTCTCGGGCTCGGCTCCGGGTTCATCCGGACCCTGCGCGATCAAGGCCTCGAAGTGATCGCGGTGCCGTGGGGTCAGGTCGTCGCGATGCTGATCGGTTCGGCTGTGGTCGGCGTGCTGGCGGCGCTGTGGCCCGCGGTGCGCGCGTCGCGAATTCGGCCGTTGGAGGCCATCGTCGACGTGTAGCGCCGGCCCGGCCGCGACCTTCGTCAGGCCGCTGCGAACGGGTTGTTGTCGAACCAGACCATCTCTTCGCGTAGGTCGCGGCTGCGCCAGCCGTCGGGCGTGCGGACCACCTGATGGTGGTAGCAGCCGCCGCAGAAGCTGGGCCCCTCGACACCGGGCAGTTGCAGCGGGTTGTAGAACATCGCCCGCACGGTAGCGGCGTCGCCGTCGAGGTCGATCTCGATGTTGGTGACGAAGTGCTGCGACATCGGCAACAACGCCAGGCTCGTGCGCAGCCACTCGGCGATCTCGTCGCGGGTGCCCGCCGCGCCGGCGGGAGCGGCCGTGTAGTCCACGTGGGCATCCTCGGTAAATACCGTGAGCCACAGGTCGAGATCCCGGCTGTCGACCGCCCGGCAGTAGCGGTGCAGCAACGCCGTGATCTCGAGTTGATCGCTGATCTGCTGGATGTCCATCATGTTCGTGTCTCCTGTCGTCGTGCACATCATGGCTGACCATGCGTCCAGACACCAGTCCATCTGGTGATTTCGCGAGCGGCGCGCGGCCATTGGCGGCGATCGTCGACGGGTAGGGGCGATACTGGAGGTCCACGGCAGGTCTTGTTCCGCGCCGATCATGAGGAGTATGGATTGTCCCAACTGCTGCACCTGGATTCGTCGGCCGACCGCACCGGTTCGACAAGCCGCGCGCTCACCGCGCTTTTCGCCGATTCCTGGCACGCGATCAGTCCCGACCATTCGGTGATCTACCGGGATCTGCACGCCAATCAGTTGCCGCATCTGGAGACCAACGCCCAGCACTGGGCGCCGCGGCTGCGGGTGCCGGGGGAGGAGGTAGCTCCGGAAGCCGAAGCGCTGCAGCAGCAGTTGATCGACGAGGTGCTCTCCGCCGATGCCGTGGTGGTGGGTGCGCCGATGTACAACTGGGGCATCCCGTCCACGCTCAAAGCCTGGCTCGACCACATCTGCGTGCTCGGTACGACCATGCCGCTCGACGGCCCGACGCAGCCTTTCGCCGGCAAGCCGATCGTGGTCGTGTCCAGCCGGGGGAACACCTACGCGCCCGGAACCCCCGGTGAGGGAACCGACTTCGTCATTCCCCCGTTGCGTGAAGTGCTCGGGGTTGCGCTCGGCATGGACGTGTTCGTGGTGACGGCCGAGCTCACCCTCGCCAACCGGGTTGCACCGCTCGCGCCCCTCGCAGCGCAGGGTGAGGCGAGTCTGGCGGCCGCGCGCAGTTCGCTCGTCGACCTGGCGAAAACCATCGGTACTCGCTGACGCGTCTCACCACACGTCGTAGGCACTGTCGGAGACGGTGAACCCGTGGCCCGCCTTCGATTCGCAGGTGACGCCGCTGGTTTCGTCGACCGAACAGGTGAATCCACCGGCGACGAGCGTCTCCCCGTACGGCAGCACCTGCGCCGTGCCCTCGAAACGGTGGAACTGCGGGTCACCTGCGCTGTAGAACTTTCCTGCCGTGTCGCCGGAGACCTTGATCGCGTTGGGTGCGGTGGTCTTGCTCGGCGCACCGCTGCTCGGCACCGGGGGAGCACTCGACGGTAGCTCGCCGTGGCAGCCGGCGATCGCCTCCACCTGGGCGAGAATGCCGCATTCGAACTTCGAGGTGGCGGTGACGAAGTAGAAGGATCCGGGCTGGGGCCCACGGAACTCGTCCGGGTCCGCGCTCGTTTCGGTGACCTCGGTGGTGGGTGCCGGCGAGGTGATGGGCGGCGCGGTCGCCGTCGCGGCATCCGCACTCGGGGCCAGGACGGGTCCGGATGTCGCGACGTCGTCGACCCCGCTGCCGCACGAGACCAGTGCGATCGCACCGAAAGCGATCAGCAGCGACGCCCGCACCGCGACCATATGCGCAGCGTACGTCGCCCGGGCGCCGGGTTCGGGGACGCGCGCCGGGCGGGTCAGCCGGGGTTGTGATCGAACGCGGCGACCGCGGCCGACGGCAGGGGAACACCGCTGCGGCGGAACAATTCCGCCGGCCGCCCGCCGCCGACCACCGACATCGCACCCGTGTTCTCGAGGCCGTCGAGCACGTGTCTGCGGAAGGTGTCCTTCGGAAAGGTCCGGCCGAACACCGTCTCGTAGAGGCGGCGCAGCTCGAGCACCGTGAATGTCTCGCCGAGAAACCGTGCCGGATCGACGTGCTCGGCGTACTGGCGGCGCAGTTTGGCCACGGCGAGGCGCACCATCGCGTCGTGGTCGTACTCGAGCCGTTCGCGCGCGCTGCCTTCGAAAATCGGGACGAGCAACGCGTCGGCGGGCAACCGGTCGCGCGGCACCGCCGCGGCATGCGCCATCGACAGCACCCAGCCCCGGTGGTCACGCTTCGGATCGTCGAACATTTCGAGCTGGGCGAACGCAACGTCGTGCAACCCGGCCTTGCCGGCCAAAGCTCGGCGTGCGGCATCGCGCAGTCGTTCGCCGGGGTGCAGGAATGTGCCGGGCAGCATCGGCCGGGTGCCGCGGCCCGGCACCACCAGTACCGCGAGCCGGTCGCCATCGACGGTCAGCACAGCGGTGTCGACGGCGACCGACGGCCGCTCGTAGTCGGTCAGGGCTTTGCCGTGTTCGTCTCGCCAGCGTGCCATGACCGACCATATTAGCGCGGAACTGAGTTATTCGGGCGCACCGAGGTTCATCTCGTCCGGATGGAAACCGACCCGGGAGCCGTCGTCCAGTTTGGCGATCTCGGCGAGATCTGTTGCGCTGAGCTCGAAGTCGAACACGTCGATGTTCTGCGCGACCCGTTCCTCGTGTACCGATTTCGGGATCACGATGAGGGCGTTCTGCAGGTGCCAGCGAATGATCACCTGCGCCACGGACTTTCCGTGCCGCTCGCCGATCGACTGCAGCACCGGGTCGGTGAGCAGGGTGTTCGGTTTCGAGTGCCGGCCCCAGCCCGACCCGCTGGTGCCACCGAGCGGGCTCCACGATTCGACCGCGATGCCATGCTCGGCCGCTGCGGCGCGAATTGCCTGCTGGGGGAGGTTCGGATGCAACTCGACCTGGTCGACGGCCGGCAGCGAACCGCCGCGGTCGACGAGTACCTGCAGGTGCTGCGGTTCGAAGTTGCACACACCGATCGCCTTGGCCCGGCCGGACTCGGCGATCTTTTCGAGTGCGTCCCAGGTGCGTAGCAGGCGCTCGTTGTTCTGTAGCGGCCAGTGGATGAGGTACAGGTCGACATAGTCGAGCCCGAGCTTGTCCAGGCTCGTGTCGAACGCGCGCAGTGCCGGATCGAAACCCTGGTCGGCGTTCCACAACTTCGTCGTGACGAAGATGTCCTCGCGCGGCACGCCCGATGACGCGATGCCACGGCCGACACCGGCCTCGTTGCCGTAGGCGGCGGCGGTGTCGATGTGCCGGTAGCCGGCGTCGGCCAGCGCATATCGGACGATGGCCTCGGTTTCGTCGTCCTCGGCCTGCCAGACCCCGAGTCCGAGCTGCGGGATCGTCGTTCCGTTGTTCAGCGTGATGGTGGGGACTTGTTGTGTACTCACCCTCTCCACCGTAGACCGACCCCATCCGACGCTGCGGGGCTGGCATCATCGCAAGGTGTGGCCCCGATCAGGCTCGTCGCGACCGACCTCGACGGCACGTTGCTGCGTCCGGATCGGACGATCTCGGCCCGAACCGCCGCCGCTATGCAGGCCGCGAACGCGGTCGGCATGGATTTGGTCTGGGCCACCGCCCGCGCACGGCACTCGGTGCACGAGTTCGCGCAGCAGAGCGGTTTCCGCGGCACCGCCATCTGCGCGAACGGCGCGGTGATCATCGACCTCGCGGACGGGACGCCCCGGATCGTGCGTGTCACGGCCATCGACGACACGACCGGCCGGTCCGCGATCGCGCAGCTCAAAGACGCGATTGGGGGCCTGACGTTCGCGTCGGTGGGTCCGACCCATTTCGTCGCCGAACCCGGCTACGCCGCGCTGTCGGTCTTCTCCGACCATCACCGCGACCCCGCCACGATGGAGCTGTCCCAACAGCAACCGGCACGGTTGGACGAGCCGGTGGTCAAGATCGTGGCGCGCCACCCCGACGTGGTCGGCATCGATCTCTATCGGGCGCTCGACGGGATTCGGATCACCGGGGTCGAGCTCACCCATTCCGGCGCGCCCTACGTCGAACTCGTCGCGGCAGGCGTGTCCAAGGCGAGCGCGCTCGCGGCGCTGTGCGCCCAGCATGGCATCCAAGCCCACGAGGTGGCCGCGCTCGGCGATGCGGTCAACGATGCCGCGATGCTCGCCTGGGCGGGCACCGCGCTGTGTCCGGCGAACGCGTTGCCGGAGGTGCAGGCGCTCGCCGACCGGGTGCTGCCGGCCAACGATGCCGATGGCGTTGCGGTGTATCTGGAGGAGCTTGTCGCTGCGGTGCGGGAGGCAGCGCGGTGAGCCGCAGCTGTTGGGAGATGGAACTCCCCGCCCACTTTTTCACCAATCGCGCGGGATCCCGCGCCTAGCGCCGAAAAGTGGGCGCCGACGAACCGGGTTGCCCTTAGCGTGAGAATGCGCTAACTTAAAGTAAAGATGATCTAAGGAGATGGATATGCGGCTTTCGGCGGTGCAGTGCGATCGGGTGGCGGGTGTGCTGGTTGGTACGGCGGCAGGTGATGCGCTCGGCGCGGGCTACGAGTTCACCAAGCCGAGCAAGAACGCGGTGATCGACATGGTGGGCGGCGGGCACTTCCGCTGGGCCCCCGGCGAGTGGACCGACGACACGTCGATGACGATCGGCGTCGCACGCGCCCTGGCCGAGAGTGCGGATCTCGGCACGAGCGAAGGACTCGACGCGGTCGCCGCCGAATTCCTCCGGTGGTACGACTCGGACCCCGCCGACATCGGCAATCAGACCAGGGCCGTGTTGTCGCACCGGTCCCGCACCGCCGTCGACATGGTTTGGCATGCCAAGAATCTCGGCGAGCACAAGCAGGGCAACGGCTCGCTGATGCGTACCGCTCCGGTTGCGCTCGCCTACCTCGACGATCTGCAGGGCTGTGTCGACGCGGCAGCCGCGGTCAGCGAACTCACCCACCCCGCAGGCGAGGCGGTTGACGCCTGCCGGATCTGGTCCGCGGCCATTCGGTACGCCGTGCTGCACGGTTCGTTCGACGGTGTTCGCAAGGCGGTGACGCTCTCGTCCGACCCTGGACGGTGGAACCACCTGCTCGACGAGGCCGAACACGGTGCGCCGGAGAACTTCTCGAACAACGGTTGGGTAGTACACGCCCTGCAGACCGCGTGGTGGGCGATCACCAACGCCGACGCGTCGAGTCCCCGGCACCTGCAGCAGGCGCTGGAACTGTGCGTGCGGGCCGGCGCGGACACCGACACGACAGCGGCCATCGCCGGCGGTCTGCTCGGCGCGCGCTGGGGCGTATCCGCGATCCCGGCGCGTTGGCGCCGGATCATGCACGGCTACCCCGGGCTGCGGTCGAACGACCTGGCGCGCTTGGCCGTTCGCATCGCCTTCGACAGCGGCCGGGACGAGCTGGGCTGGCCGCAGGCCGACATCATCGACTACCAGGGTTACCGCACCGATCACAAGGCGGTCCACCCGCATGACGACGGTGTCGTGCTCTCGGGCGCGGCGCATTACAGCACGGAACCGGTGGACGCGGTGCTGAGCCTCTGTCGCGTGGGCACCACGCCGATTCGCGCCGAGCACATCGAGTTCTGGCTCGTTGACGGCGGTGTCGACCGCAACGCCAACCTCGACTTCGTGCTCGACGATGCCGCGCGCACCATCAACGACCTGCGCCGCGCGGGCAAGCGGGTCCTGGTGCATTGCGTCGAGGGTAAGAGCCGGACCGCGGCGGTCGCGGCGCGCTACGCGGTCCTGCTGGGCCGCAATCCCGACGATGTGCGCAAAGCGATGCCCTGGGCGAAGCCGCACCCGGCCCTGTGGGCGTCGGCGACCCGGTGACGGATGCGCGCTCGCGCGCCGGATTCTCGACACACAGCAGACTGGCAGGTGCGCCGGAGGTTGTCGCCAGGGCGGCTGGTGATGCTGGTGGATGTACCGGAACGCGAGTTCCGGTGCAGTATCCAAGAAAAGGAGCAGAAATGAAGTCGATGCTCGTGAAGACCGCCGCCACCGGTGGAATCGCCCTCGCCGCGCTCGGAGTCGGTGCCGGAGTCGCAAGCGCGGAGCCCACCCACAATCAGGATCCGCAGCCCACCTGGCAGCAGGATCAGCAACGTGACACCAACAACTGGGACAACAACCGCGACAACAACAACCGCGACAACAACAATTGGGACAGCAACCGGAACAACCACGATCAGCACCCGCAGTTCGGCGCTGCGCCGCACGGCTTCTGGTTCTTCGGCCAGTGGATTCCCCTGCCCTGGTGACAAAGAAGCGCCGGGGCGCACCACAATCGCGGTGCGCCCCGGCGCTTTCGGTCAGCCAGCGCGATCAGCCGACGTACGGCTTGGTCACCCGTGCCATCGAGGTGATCATCTGCGGCAGCCGGATCAGGGCCCGCTGCTCGAGGAACTGCTGGTCGATCGGCTTACTCAGCGTCGCCATCCACAGGGCGGGATTGTTCTGCTTCAGCGCGCGGTAGGTCGGCAGCATCTTGTCCATGATGTACTCCCACCGGTCGTCACGATCGGACCAGTTGAACGCCGGTAGCGGCGTCTGCATGTGCCAGGCGGCGACCGCGGGATCGGTGACGTCGAGATCCGCCGCAGTAAGAGTGAGCGGCTTGTACTCGCGCGGCGGGATGAGTCCCGGGATCGCGGGATCGGCGGCGACGGTGCTTAAGTAGGTCAGCGCACGACCGACCGAACCCTTGTTGTTGCGGGCCGTGTCCCACTGATCACCGATCGTCTGGAACTGTTCGCGGTGCAGCAGTTCCCGGTTGCCCTCGAACACGTTCTGCGGGCCGCCGGCCGTGAGCTTGCGCCATGCGTCGTGCGCCGAGTCGTCGATCAGCCCGGCGTCGTAATACTCGTCGATCGCGGTCATGCCGCCGGCGAGGAACGCCTCGTGCTGCGGAATCAGGTCGGCGAAGATGTGCTTGCTCATCCCGATGACCTCGACCTGGAAGTGCGAGATGTCCTCGGCGGTGATCGACTGGCCTACCTCGAGCACCGCGCGGACGTCGTCGTTCAGCTTCGCGGTCGCCGGCGCGGCGGCGTGGTCGAGCGTTCCGACGATGCCCGCAACGGCGTCGCGCACCTGGCGCACGCCGAGCACGGCGCGTCCCATGTCGACGTCCATGATCCCCGCACCGAACGAGGGCCCGGCCATGCCGCCCTGTCCGGTCCAGAGGAAGTCCGGGTGATCGCGCTGCAGCTTCTGGTAGTAGGCGAACGTGTTCTGCATGTTCCCGACGTTGGCGGCCAGGCCGAGCTGCGGATCCCATTTGTTCAGATCGAGATTCGCGTTCCGGGTCGCCACCGCCAGCCAATACTGGTGCAGCAGAGCGGCATACCGTTTCGGTGCGATGCCCTCGGCGCGTGCCTCGTCGAGCAGTGTGCGCAATTCGACCGGGTCGGTGGAGAATTCGGGGTTGACACCACCGACGTGCATCGCGGTCTCGTTGGTGCGCGGTGCGTCGAGATAGGTGTCCAGAGCCGGCGACGCGGACGCTCCGGCCGGGGCGAGCAGCGCAGTGGTTGCGGCGGTCGCCGCCACGGCCAGGGTCGCGGCGATCATTCGGACCTTCATCGGGTCTCCTTGAACTTCGTGTCGAGCCATTCCACGTTCTGCATGCCGAGCAGGTCCGCACCGACGTGGTAGGGGTTGAGCAGGTCGAGCACGCCGAGGTGGCTCGGGTCGACCGTGACGGCGGTGCCGCCGGCGCGGTAACGCGCGATGAGCTCTTCGACGTCGGTGTAGGGCACGAGGAAGTCGTCGCGGCTCGACGTCATCAGCACGGGCGCCTTGGGCGCGAGCTGACCCATCCGGTTCTCCCGGTAGGCGCGCTCGAACGCAGGATTGTCGGCCGGGCGGCCATTGGTATAGAGCGCGGAGAGCGGTACGAACGGCACACCGAGGTAGAGCTGCTGGCAGCTCTGCTGGAAGACCGACGCCATCGCCTTGCCGAGCGGAGTCAGCTCCTTGTCGAGGTCGATCTCCGGGTACTTCGCGGCGTAGCCGAGCGAGTTCGCGAACACGAAGCCCGAGCCGATACCACCGTCAGCCTTGCGCTCGAAGGTCGCGGCGTCGACCACCATCGCCTGCAGGACGGTACCGACGACGTTGAGCTCCGGTGCGTAGGTGGCCTGCTTTTCGGCCGCCACGCCGGCTGCGACACCGCCGCCCGCGATGCCGTACAGCCCGATCGGGATGTCGGCGGGCAGATCGGCGTCGGACAGCGCGATTGCGGCCCGCAGGCCATCGAGCGTTGCGGGACCGGAGAACTGGCTGACCGAGAAGCCCTTCGCGCCGGGCGCACCATCGTTGGCGGTGTCACTCATCATCACGGCCCAGCCGTTGCCGAACATCTGCGCCACCGGCGGCAGCGCCGAGAACAACGACGGGTCCATCTGGTCGCCGCCGGTCCACTGCGTGCTGGGCATGCATCCCGGAGCGAGGCTGTCGTTGGCCTCCGAGTAGCCGACCAGCTTGCGGTCTTCGCGCTTCGTACCGTCCTGCGGAATCATCAGGATTCCGGTGCTGACGGTCTTCGAACCGTCGAAGTCGGTGGTGACGTACATCAGCTGCCAGGCCCGGACCTTCCCGGGCTGCACGCCGTACACCTGCAGCGTCGACGGTCGCGCTTTGAGCAGCGTGCCGGGTTTCGCATTGGCATCGAGCGTGGGCGCCTGGTACCAGGGGTCGTTGACGGGTTGGCGTGGGAGCCAGTTCTCCGGCGGCGCGATATTGGCCTGGGCGAAGGTGCTGAGCACGAAGGGGTTGAACACCTGATCGAGGGAGGGCACGTCTTCCGCAGAAGCGGTGGACGCGCCGCCGATGGCAAGGGCGCATGCGGCGGCGAACGCCGTCACTACCCGTCTTTGTCTCGTCATTGGATCCCCGCTGGTTCTCGTTGTTCGGGTGCGGACAGGGTGCTAGCTCAGAGCTAGCACCGACGTTTATATCAGTTTGGCAACATTGCCGTTACTCTGCGTCACGGAAATGTGAGCTGCACAACCCGACGCGCTGGAAGCGGCAAGTCAGCCGATGAACAGCCACACCGCGAGGCCGATCGCCGCGATCGCCACCCCGATCCGCAACAGATTCGGCGGCAGCACCTTGACCACCGGCGGGCCGCACCAACCACCGGCCAGCATGCCGATCGCGAGTGCGAGGGTGGCGAGCCAATCGACCGGACCGAACACGGCGAACCCGATGGCCGCGACGAGATTGGCGATGCCGAGCAGCAGGCTCTTCACCACGGTCGCCTGCCAGATGCCTTCGCTGGTGGCGATGAGAAACAGCGCGATGAACATGACGCCCGCGCCGGCACCGAAGTAGCCGCCGTACACCGCGATCACCAGGATCCCGATCGGCAGCAACAACGGCAGATTTGCCCGTCCGACGAGGGCGCGTAACCGTGGCTGCGCGAGTAGCGCCGCCGCCGCGATGAGCACGAGGAACGGCACCGCCGCCTCGAACGACTCCGCCGGTGCGGTGAGCAGGATCAGCGCACCCACCCCGCCGCCGATCCCGGCCAGCACACACCACCACGCAAGCTGCCTGCCCCGGCTGAACAGTTCGCCGGCGGAGTTGGCGGTGGACCCGATACCAACCGCAACGAGGGCCACCGTGTTCGTCACGTTCGCTGCGACCGGTGGCACGCCGACCGCAAGCAGCGCCGGATAGGAAACCAGCGAGGCGAGACCGGTGACGAAACCGATCACGCCGGACAAGAACCCCGCGACGACGAGCAGGACGAATTCGAGCAGGCTCACTCGCTCAGCTCGCCGTGTACAGCGGGATGAGCATCTCGGCCGCCGTCAGCGAACCGTGATGACCGATCAGGCGGGACTGCAGCGGTTCGACTCCGGAGCGGATGACCGCGCGGGCCGACGTCGGTGCGGCGATGACGTCGCCGATGCGCTCCACGATCCGTGGCGAGACGACCGGGCCGAACCACCCGGCGGCGATCGCGTCCGCGCGTGACTGGACCAGGAAGTCGTCGCCGAGTTGTGCGCACCATGCCGCGAGTACATCGTCGGCCGCGCCCGGCACGGTGTAGACGTGGCGGGCGCGCGGCTCCCCGCCCAGCGTTCGCACACCGGCCTGCAAGCTCGGCTCACGGTCGAAGTCGATCGGATCCGCCACGGTCACCATGCCGTGATCGGCGGTGATCAGCAGCGCGGCGTCCGCGGGCAGCCGTTCGGCGATCATCCGCGCCATCAGATCGATCTGGGAGAGTTCGAGCGCCCACGCGGCGGACTCCGGACCGCGGACGTGACCGATCATATCCAAGTCGCCGTGATAGGCGTAGACCAGGCTGCGATCGCCCGCGCTCAGCGCGGTCGTCACCGCATCCACCAGATCGCCGGCCGAGAAGTTCGCCCGGAAATCCGCGCCGCGCAGCGCGGCGCGCGTCAGGCCCGAACCGTCCTGGTACATCGGCCCCACCTGGGTGACCGCCACACCATCGGCGGCGGCGCGCTCGAACGCCGTGCCCACCGGCTGGAACTGTTCGGGAACGAGTTCGTCGAGCAGGTTCACCTTCGGGCCCGCACCCTGCAACCGCCACTTCAACGGGTTCATCAGCCGCTCGTGGCCGGGCACCGCGAGCAGGTACCCGACGATGCCGTGCTCACCGGCGGGGACGCCGGTACCGAGGGAACCCAGGCTCGCGGCGGTGGTGCTCGGGAAGCCCGCGGTCAGGGTTGTGGCGGGCAGTTCGGTGAGGAACGGTGCGTACTCGCTGCGCGTCGCGACCAGGTTTGCGCCCATCCCGTCGATCAGCAGAATCGCGACCCGCTTGACGCCGGGCAGGTCGAGTCCGATCCGGTCCGACTCGCCGGGTACACCGAGGATCGCCAGCACCGACGGCACGAGATCCGCGAGCGAGGAGTGGCCGTACTCGGGCGTGACGAGCATGGGGCAAGCCTAGTCAGGGCCCGTTCACGGTCCCTGTGGCGTGTCTCGGCGCGGTGTGACCCGCACCGTCACCTCGCCCGCCCCCGGCAGCGACCGCAGGTCGAGCACACCGGCGTCGGGCGGGGAGTCGACGCTCGCGCCGTGCACCTCGACGGCGTAGCCGGCGGGGTAGCGCACCCGCGGAATCGTCACGGTCGATACCGACCCGGGGGCGAAATCGCCCGCGCCATCGGCTCGGGCGGTGCGATAGGTCAGCTCGTATGCGCCGGTTGCACGGTCCAGCTGCGACGAGACTGGCACTCCGGCCACCGCTTTCGGATGCGGTACGGCCAAAGCGAACAGCTTGCCGGCGTCGACGTTGGCGACGGTGGGCGGCACGAAGGGATCACCAACCAAGCCCTGCGCACCCTGATCGGTCGTCGTCGGGTCGGCACAGCCGCAGTACGCCCAGTACTGCCAGCCGGTGCCGTGTGCCGCTGCGCGGTCGACCACCGCGTCGATCTGACGCAGGTCGTCGGTGGCGCCGAACTCGGTGAGCAGCAACGCGGCGCCGGTGCGTTGCGAGTAGGCCTCCGCGGACCCGAATACCTGCTCGGCCAACTGGTCGCAGCCGGCGCCGGTCACCGCTGCCCACACGCAGTAATAGTGGAAAGACAGCCCGGCATTCGGGTCGTCCATGCCGCCGATCCGCGTCGGTGCCACGCTGGTCGGCACCGGTTCGACGAAGACCATCGTCGTCGGGTCGGCGCTGCGGACGGCGTCGGTCAGTTTGCGAAACAGCGCGGTCAGCTTGTCGTCGTCCACACAGCCGCCCGGTAACAGGCACGTCGGGTAACTCGCGCCCGGCCACGGCTCGTTGAGCAGGTCGTACCCGAGCACGCCGTCGGTGCCACGGAAGTACGCCGCGCTGTGTGCCCACGCGGCGGCGAACCGGTCCGCAATACCGACGCCGCCCGGCCCGGGCGCATTGCCGAGGAAGTTCTCGTATGCCCGCCACAACCCGGGCTGCACGAACATGTTCACCGGGAAGCCGAGCCGTGGTTGTGCGGGCAGTCCGTCGTCGAGCACCGCCCAGTCCGGTGCGAACTCGCCCTGGAAGCGCTCGTTGAACTGGTCCTGGTGCATGTCGATCAAGCTGGTGATGCCATGCGCGGCAAGGGTTTCCACGGTGCGACGGATGCTCGCCAGGTATTCGTCGTCGTAGCGCCCCGGCTCCGGTTCGATCGCCTTCCAGATCAGCCCGACCCGGACGGTGTCGAACCCGTTTGCCGCGAGAAACTCCGCATCGTCGGCGTCGAATCCGACCGCTTCGGGGGTGTAGGGGGCGTGCTTGTTCACCATGTTGACCCCGTGCGGCACGATGACCCGGCCCTGCGAATCGGTGATCCATCGACCGGCGTGGCCGAACCCGGTGTCCGCCGCCGCCGGCGCGGCGACGGACATCAGGATTGGCGCGACGATTGCCAGCACGATCAGCACGAAGCGCAAGCGCATGGACAGACCGTACGCATTTCGTGCCGGTCATCTGGTGGGATTGGGGAACGGTGGAATTTACCTTCAGTGCAGCGCCGGACGAACCAGGACGAAGTCGATCGCCGCGTCCGGCATCCGCGCGGCGATGGCCACCGCTTCATCGTGGTCGGCGCAGTCGATCAGGTAGAACCCGGCCAGATGCTCCTTCGCCTCTGCGAACGGGCCGTCCGTGGTGGTCACCTCGCCGCGGCGGACCCGCACCGTGGTGGTGAGTTTGTGGTCGTCGAGCCCGGTACCGGCCAGATATTTGCCCGACGCGGTCAGCTCCGCGGCCAGGTCGGCATGTCCCTGCCCGACCGCCTCTTGCTGCTCCGGAGTCAGCGAATTCCACGAGTCCGGATTGCTGTAGATCAGGATCACGTACTTCATGACAGCCTCCTCGTTTGTTGTTCGGCACTTTCGGTGTCACGAGGATGTCGAAATCGACGCCGCGAATTCGACGTATTGATGAGACCACAGGAAAGGCGAAGGAGGTGAGATCGATGTTGCTGACACACCTGCTGTGCGGACTGACCCCCGAAGAGGTGGATCTGGTCGTCGCCGACGAACTGTCCGAACTCGAGCTCGCCGGATGACCGCCCGAGTAATGTCGAGAACGCGGATCGTGGTTTCGACCTCGCGGATGCGATCGCATCACGAGAACGAAGGAGACACGACATGCTCGACCACACCAAGGCATTCGGCGGCTTCTCGGTCGACGACCTCGCCACTGCCAAGACCTTCTATGGCGACACCCTCGGCCTGCCCGTGGCCGACCACGAGATGGGCCTGCTCGCGCTCACCATCGCCGACGGCGGGCGGGTGCTGATCTACCCCAAGGGCGAACACCACGTCCCGGCAACGTTCACCGTGCTCAACTTCCCGGTGCCCGATGTCGACGCTGCCGTGCGCGAATTGGCCTCGCGCGGAATTGAATTCCTGCGATACGACGGGTTCGATCAGGACGAGAACGGGATATCGCGCGCTCCGCACGGCCCGGCGTTGGCCTGGTTCACCGACCCGGCGGGAAACATCCTGTCGGTGCTGGAGGAATAGGTACCCTCGGGCCGTGACGTTCCCGCCGCGTACCGAGGAGCTCCTGCGCGAACTCGCGCCCGGTGTCCTCGGTGCGCTCGTTCGTCGGTACGGCCATTTCGACGCGGCGGAGGACGCCGTGCAGGAAGCCCTGCTCGCGGCCGCACAGCAGTGGCCCGATCAGGGACTGCCGGACAATCCGCGCGCCTGGCTCATCACCGTCGCGTCGCGGCGGCTCACCGATCAGTTCCGCAGCGAGTCCGCCCGGCGGGCGCGCGAGGTCGGCGCGGCCACAATGGATCCCTCGGCCCGGGCGAGTGCGCCGGCCGCGGATGAGAACGAGACTGCCGGCGATGACACGCTGACCCTGCTGTTCCTGTGCTGTCATCCGGCACTGACCCCGTCGTCCCAGGTCGCGCTGACGCTGCGCGCGGTGGGCGGGTTGGCCACCGACGAAATTGCCGCGGCGTTCATGGCACCGGAATCGACGATGGCGCAACGGATCAGCCGAGCCAAGCAGAAGGTGCGCCGCAGCGGCGCGCAGTTCACCATGCCGACCGCCGACGAGCTACCGGTCCGGCTTACCGCGGTTCTGCATGTGCTCTACCTGATCTTCAACGAGGGCTACACCGCGACGTCGGGGGACGAACTGCAGCGGTCCGACCTCACCGGTGAGGCGATCAGGTTGACGCGCACCGTGCGCGCGCTGCTGCCGGACAGCGGCGAGGTTGCCGGGCTGCTGGCCCTGATGCTGCTCACCGACGCACGCCGCGATGCGCGCGTGCGCCCCGATGGTTCGCTCGTGCCGCTCGACGAGCAGGATCGCGGCCGGTGGCACGCCGACGTGGTTGTCGAGGGCGTCGCGCTGGTCACCGAGGCGCTGCGCAGTGGTGTGGCCGGCCCGTATCAGATCCAGGCCGCGATCGCCGCCCTGCACGACGAGGCGCCGACCGCGGGAGAAACCGATTGGGCGCAAATCGAAGCGCTCTACGGCGTGCTGGAGCGCCTTTCGCCGGGACCGATGGTCACGCTGAACCGCGCGGTCGCGGTCGCGATGGTGCGCGGTCCGCAGGCCGGCCTGAAACTACTGGCAACGCTGGACGACGACCAGCGGCTCGCCGAGCACCACCGGTTGCGGGCGGTGCGCGCGCATCTGCTCGAGATGAACGGCGACGGCGCTGCCGCGGCAGCCGCTTACCGTGATGCGGCGCGACGGACCACGAGCGCCCCGGAGCGGCGCTATCTGGAACAGCGCGCGCGCCGAGTGGACGGCTAGCGTGTGTGCATGAGTGATCTTCCCGAGCACGGCACGGCACGCGTCGCGATCGAATACTGCACGCAGTGCCGCTGGCTGTTGCGCGCGGGGTGGATGGCGCAGGAACTGTTGAACACCTTCGGAACCGAACTCGGCGAGGTGGCACTCGTCCCCGGGGCCGGTGGCGTCTTCCGGGTCACAGTCGACGAGCAGCAGGTGTGGGATCGCAAGTCCGAAGGCGGCTTTCCCGACATCGCCGTGCTGAAACAACGAGTGCGCGACGTCGCACTTCCCGAACGCGATCTCGGGCACGTGGACCGCAAGCACTGATCCGGCAGGTTCCGCGTCGATGGGCCGCGGCGCTCAGTTGCGCGGCCCGGACTCCTGTTCGGCGAGCGCGCGCCGGGATTCCTCGTGCAGCACCTCGATCAATTGCTGCTCGAGGGCGGTGAACTGCGGGGCGGTGAGCATCGACAATTCGCGCGGACGGGGCAGTGGTACGGCAACCTCGCGCCGCACCCGGGCCGGGCGCGCGGACAGCACGATGACCCGGTCGGCGAGGTAGATGGCCTCGCGGATGTCGTGGGTGATCATCAGGACAGTGCGCCGGTAGCGCTGCCACACGTCCTGCAGCCAGTTCTGCATCTCGGTGCGGGTCAACGAATCGAGGGCGCCGAACGGCTCGTCGAGCAGCAGCACGGGACGATCCTGCACCACGGTGCGCAGCATCGCGGCACGCTGGCGCATCCCGCCGGAGAGCTGGAACGGCCGGGCATCCTCGAAACCGGACAGGCCGAAGGCGGGGAACAGTTCGCGCGCCCGTTGCCGCGCTTCGGTTTTCGGCACCCCGGCCACGACGAGTCCCAACGCGGTGTTGTCCAGGACGGTCCGCCAGGGGAACAGCAGGTCCTTCTGGGGCATGTAGGCGCAGTGCCCACCGGCGTGCTTGCGGTCGCTCGTCGGCTCGTCACCGCCGATCCGCAACAGTCCGTCATCGGCCGAATCGAGGCCGGCGAGCAGGTTGAACACCGTGCTCTTACCGCACCCGCTCGGGCCGATGATCGCGACGAACTCACCGGGCGCGACGGTGAACGAAATCCCGTCGAGCACCGGACGTGCGCCGTTGCGCATCGCGAACGATTTGCGCACGCCCGCAAGTTCGATGCCGACCTCGGGCAGCCGCCCCTGGTTCGCGACGTCGCTCACTGCGACCTGCGTTCCTGCTCGATCCAGGGCGCAACGATCCGCTCCACCGCATAGGTCGAGGCGAACAGCACGATGGTGACTGCCGCGGTCACCACCACCGCGGCGAGCACCAGGTCGGTGCGGAACGTGTTCTTCTGCTGCGCCATGTAGATGCCGAGCCCCTCGCTGGCCCCGGCATATTCGGCGAACACGGCGGCGACGACGGCGTAGGTGATGCCGATCCGCAGCGCGGTGAAGAACCGCGGCATCGCCGAGGGCAGTCGCACATAACGGAATTCACTCCATCGTGACGCGCCCATGCTGCGCAGCAGCGCGCCGGCGTCTCGATCGGTGGCGGCGAACCCCTCGATCAGCCCGATCGCCATCGGGAAGAACGTGCTGAGTACGACGACGATCACCTTGGGCAGCAACCCGAATCCGAACCAGATGATCAGCAGCGGCGCAATCGCGATGATCGGCAGGGTCTGCGACACAACGAACATCGGCACCAGCGCGCGGCGCAGCAACCCGGAGAAGTCGATGGCGATCGCCACGGCAAAGGACAGCACAAGCGAAATGGCGAAGCCGACGACGGTCACCCAGAGTGTCGCGGTGGCGTTGGTCGCGATCGCCTCGCGATGCGCCCAGCCCTGTTCGATCACCCGGCTCGGCGCGGGCAGCACCCGCGGACTGACGCCGCTGACCATCACGTACACCTGCCACGCCATCACGATCACCGCCGCGCAGATCAGCGCGGGCGCGATCGTTGCCAGGCGCGAGCGCGTCGGGGCGTCAGGTGCGGTCGAGATAGTCATCGGTGAAGTAGGTCGACCAATCCGGTTCGGCGGTCAGTGGTTTGCCCGATTCGTCGACGAGCAAACCGTGTTCGTAGAGCAGCCGCGAGTAACCGGTCCAGCGGTCCAGCGTCTGGGTGCCGACCCGGCCATTCTCGTCCTTCATGTATTTCGCGGCGAGCATGTCCTGGCTCTCGCGCACCATTGCCTCGTCGGTGAACGCACCCGGGTTGGCGTCGATGAGATCCTGCGCGCCACGCGCCGGGTCGTCGGCGGCAAGCTGGTATCCCTTCTGCAGCGCCTGCACGAACTTGCGGGCCTGCTCGGGATGTTCGGTGAGCCACGGGTTGCCCGCGTTCACCACGATCGCGTACGCGTCGGGAAATCCGTAGTCGGTGTAATCGAAGATCTTGAACGGCGTGCCGTTGTGCTGCGCCTCGATGGCCTCCCACGCGATGTAGGGCACGGTGAAATCGGCCTGCCCGGAATAGACGGCCTCGTAGGCGGAGGTGCCGAGCGTGACGTTGCGGAACTCGCCGGTGCCGCCGTCGTTGCGGATCACCTGTTTCAGGGTCTCGACTTCACCGGCATCGCCGAATCCCGCGTAGGTCTTGCCGTCGAGGTCGCGTGGGCTCGCGATGTCGGCGCGGTCCGCGCGCACCCCGATGCCGGTCGCCCAATGTTGCAGCGGCGCAAGGACGGAGACGATATCGGCACCTGCGGCCTTGGCGAAGGTGGAGCTCGATTGGAAGCTGATGCCGGCCTCGGCGTTGCCCGAATCGATCAGGGTGTCGGGGGAGGTGTTGTTGTACGGCAGCACCTGCACGTCGAGGCCGGCGTCGGCGAAGTAGCCCTCCTGCAACGCGACGAACAGTCCGGTGTGGTTCGTGTTCGGCGTCCAGTCCAGCGCGAAGCGGATGGTGTTCGGGTCGGTCGAGTTGTTCCCGCATGCCGCGAGGACGCTCGTCAGCAGTGCGGCGACCACCAGCAGGGCGCCGCGGCGTCGGGTGCGGTCCTGTCGGGTCCGGTTCATGCTGCGGGCCACGGTGTCGGGTGCAGCGCGGTGTCCCAGAACATCAACTCGTAGCGGGACGCGATGACGAACGCGTCGAGCATCGCCGCCCGCTCCGACTCGGTCGCATCTTGCGCGGCCCGGTCGACTGCGGCGCAGGCGGCGACGACCTCTTCCTGGAACTCCGGGGCGTCGTAGGCCGCGACCCACTGGGCGTACGGATGCGACGGATCGCCGGCGAGCACGTCCTTGGCGCTGGCCGCTAGCCTGCGCCCGACATCGGCGTAGATCCAGAAGCAAGGCAGCACCGCCGCCGCGGCGACCGGGTACGGCTCGGTCGCGGCGGCAGCGATCAGGTACGAGACGTAGCCGAGGCAGGCGGGGGAGTGTGTCACGGGCCCCACCGGTTCGGGCAGGGTGCCACCGGTTAGTAAGCCTTCGTGCAGCGACAACTCCACCGTCGCCGCCGTCGCGGCGCACCGCGCCCAGAATCCCCCCGTCACCGGGTCGGGGCAGCGGGCCGCGAGCAGGGCCAACGCCTTCGCGTAGCCCGCCAGGTACAGCGCATCCTGCTCGATATAGGTGCGGAAGACGTCGAGTGGGAGCGTGCCGTCACCGAGGCGGCGGAGGAACTCGAGTTCGTCGATCGACTTGCGCAGTCGTTCGGTCTCGGCCCACATCCGGTCCGTATATCGATCATCACAAGCGTTCACCGTGACATCCCTTCGTCAGCATTACCTGCATCAGGTTCGCGGGTCTTATCTCAGCTCCGCAGTCGCGGCGCACCCCGTGTCAGAGAGCCGACACTAGCAGCCGTGCGCGGCGGCGCTAGTGTCGGCAACGGAAGGGAGCCGGGAATGGACGAATTCGACACCCCGGCCGCACCGGTCACCGACACTGCGGTCGAACCGGTCATCGGCGCGGGACCGGTGGTCGAGACAACCTGCGGGCCGGTTCGCGGCGTGCGCGAGGATTCGACCTCGATCTGGCGCAGCATTCCGTACGCGGCCTCGATCGCGGGGCCCGGCCGGTTCCGCGCACCCCGCCCGCCCGAGCCGTGGACACAGATCAGAGATTGCACGAAGTTCGGTGAAATCGCCCCACAGAGCCTGAACAATTTCGTGCCGGTCGCAGACGGTCTGCACGAAGGTCCGGACTGTCTCTGGCTCAACGTCTTCGCACCCGCATATGCCGTCGCGCCCGATAGCTCGTCGACGCGCCCGCTGCCGGTCATGGTGTGGATCCACGGCGGCGCGTACTGCCTGGGCACCGGGGCGCAGACAATCTACGACGGTCGCCGGCTCGCCGCACTCGGGGACGTCGTGGTGGTCACGATCAACTACCGGCTCGGTGCGTTCGGGTTCATCGACTTCTCGTCCATGTCCTCGGATGACGCGCAGTTCGATTCCAATCTCGGGCTGCGCGATCAGATCGCCGCGCTCGAGTGGGTGCGCGACAACATCGCCTCCTTCGGCGGTGACCCCGACAAGGTGACGATTTTCGGGGAGTCCTCCGGCGGCGCCTCGGTGACGACGCTGCTCACCATCCCGGCCACCGAGGGGCTGTTCCACCGGGCCATCGCGCAGAGCCCGCCCGCGACGTCGGTGTACGGGCCCGAGCGGGCGGCGAATGTGGCGAGCCTGTTCCTCGACCTGCTCGGCCTGACCCCGAGGATGGCGGCCGACCTGTACGAGATGCCGGCCGGGCGGATCGCGGAGGCCACCAACCGGCTGATCGACAAGGTCGCCACCACCGTGCCCGGCACCCTCGCGATCGCACCCGTCGTGGACGGCGAGCTGATTCCGCGGTACCCGGTGTCGGCGTTCCGCAAGGGGCTCGCGCACCCGGTGCCGCTCATCATCGGCACCAACAAGGACGAGACGACACTGTTCCGGATGCTGCGCTCCACGCTGATTCCGGTCACGCCTTCCACGGTGAGCGAGATGTTGCGCCAACTTGCCGCCGAACACCCGGACCTACCGCCGGACCGGGTCGCGCAGATCGTCGCGGCCTACCCGCATATCGGTAAGAGCCGCGGCGCGATGGCGCTGGCGACCGATGCCGGGTTCCGGATGCCGAGTGTGTGGATTGCCGAGGGCCACAGCCGAATTGCCCCGACCTGGCTCTACCGATTCGACTATGCGACCCCGATGCTCAAGGCGGCGCGGGTCGGTGCCGGCCACGCGATGGAATTGCCCTACGTGTTCGGCAATTTCGGCACTATCGAGCGAGATCCGACGTTCTGGCTCGGCGGGAAGAAGTCGGCCATGGAGGTCGCCGGACGGATTCAGCGCCGGTGGCTGGCCTTTGCGGCACACGGTGTACCGGCCGCCCTCGACGCATCCAAACACTGGGCGCCCTACGACGAGTCCAAGCGGGCGACGCTGTTGATCGACTCGACCGACACCCTGGCCGACGACCCCGATCACGAACTGCGCGAGGCCTGGGGCGATCGGGTCACCGCATTCCCTTAGTCGTGCTCCCCGGAAGGGGCCCTCGTTCAACGGGGTTGGCGCTCACCCCACGAGATCGGCGAACTCGCGATGCGTGGCGATGTATTCGTCGACGTACCAGCAACTGGCCCGCACCTTCGAACCCACCGCGCGGGTGTCGGTGAGCGCATGCTCGACCACCTGGGCCGCCACGCCGTGCCCACGAAACTGCGGCAGCGTCAGCGTGTGGTTGAAATCCCGCACTCCGCCCCGTTCGGCGTACTCGGCATACCCCGCGAGTTCGCCGTCGAAGAAGATCTCGTAGCGGCTCTTGGCTTCGTTGTGTTCGATCGTGGTCGCCATACGGCGTGCAACGACTCGTGCGAGCGGATTGTTCCTACAGGATCGCGCCCGGGTTGAGAATGCCCTGCGGGTCGAGCGCCTGTTTGATGCGCTTCGTCAGGTCCATCACCTCGGGACCGAGATAGTCCGGTAGCCAGGCCTTTTTCAGCCGGCCGACGCCGTGTTCGCCGGTGATGGTGCCGCCGAGGCCGATCGCGAGGCTCATGATCTCGCCGAACGCGACATGCGCGCGGTCGGTCATTTCCGCATCGTCGGGGTTGTAGACGATCAGCGGATGGGTGTTGCCGTCACCGGCGTGTGCGATCACCGACACCATCACGTCGCGTTCGGCCGCGATGTTCGCGATACCGCGAACGAGTGCCGCGAGCTGCGGGACCGGTACGCCGACGTCCTCGAGCAGCAGCGCGCCTTTGAGTTCGACCGCCGGTATCGCGAAACGTCTTGCCGCGCAGAAGGCTTCGCCGTCTTCGGGGTCATCGGTGTGGAACACCTCGACCGCGCCGTTGTCCCGGCAGGCCTGCGCCATCGTCTCGGCCTCGGCCGCAGCGTAGGGCCCGGGCGCGTCCGAGCGTGCGATCACGAGAGCCTCGGCATCGCGGTCGAGGCCCATCCGCAGCTCGTCCTCGACGGCGTTGATCGCTACCTTGTCCATGAATTCGAGCATCGAAGGCCGCAGCAGCCGGGTGATCGCGAGGATCGCGGCGGCGGATTCCTCGAGGGTCGCGAAGGTTGCGACCACGGTGGTTTGTTGCGGCTGGGCGGGGATGAGTCGCAACGTGATCTCGGTGATGATGCCGAGCGTGCCCTCGCTGCCGACGAACAGCTTGGTCAGCGACAGCCCCGCTGCGTCCTTGAGGCGCGGCCCGCCGAGTCGCACCGCGGTGCCGTCGGCGAGCACCACCTGCATGCCGAGCACGTAGTCGGTGGTGACGCCGTACTTCACGCAGCAGAGCCCACCCGCGTTGGTGGCGGTATTGCCGCCGATCGAACAGATCTCGAATGACGAGGGATCCGGCGGGTACCACAGTCCGTGCTCTGCGACGGCTTGTTTGACCTCGGCATTGAGCAGTCCCGGTCCGACGACGGCGGTACGGGTCACCGGATCGACCGTGATCTCGCGCATTCGTTCGGTGCTCAACACGATTCCGCCGTCCACCGCGGTGGCACCGCCGGACAGTCCCGATCCCGCGCCGCGCGGCACGACGGGCACCGCGTTGGCACTCGCCCAGCGCACTACGGCTTGCACGTCCGCGGTGTTGGTCGCCCGGACCACCGCGAGCGGTTTGCCCGCGTTGGGGTCGCGGGCCCAGTCGTGTCGGTAGCTTTCGGTGACCTCGGGGTCGGTCAGCACCGATCCGTCGGGGAGTTGCGCGATCAGTTCCGTGAGGCTCACGAGCGTCACGTTACGCGGGGTGTGGGCCGACGATTCGCGAAGTTCGAGGGGGTTTCCGCGATGGTCCCATTGGCCACTCTCGTCACTCTGTTACCAGATCGCCGCCCGGACGACGCCGGAATCGGCCTCTGGCGGGATTACCGTCTGCGCCACTACCCACTCGATTCATAGGTGGCCCGAAGACCGACGGGAGGTGTGGTGTGGCCACGACGAAGCGCACGAATCCCCGCGATATTGCGGTGGCGATGTTCTGCGGCGAGTGTCATAACGGCGGCCCGGACTACGCAACCATTCAGGCACTGCACCGAGGCGAGATCGACGTCTGGTTGCGGGCGCTCGGAGCGAGCGGACTTGTGTCCGAGGATGTGGTGCGCGATCTCGGCTCGGCTTGGCGCGCCAACCCGCGGGCCCTGCTCGACATCCTGCTCGCCGAGGCAGACGAGATGACTTCGCGACGCTGCCGCACGTCGTGGGCGGCGCTCGACCGCCTCGCTCCACTGTCGCTCATAGTGTGAGCCGAAATTCCATATATCAAAGTAATTGGGGCGATCCGCCATCGACGACGATGACCTGATCGTCGGTGAGCGCCCAGTGCGCGACACCGTCGCGGCGGTACCGCTGGGCCACCGCCGCCGAGTCTGGATCCGAATCACAGTGCGGCACAATCGCTTGCGCGACAAGTCCGAGGCCCGTCCAGATCGGTTCGACACCGCAGGTCGGTTCCACCTCGGTCGGGTCGTCGACTGCGTCGAGACCGCGCAGCGACGGCGTCAGCACACACGCCCCCGCACTGTAGCCGGCATAGCCGATGGTTCCCTGCGAAATCAGCTGCGGCAGTAGTCGATCGCCACCGGTGCGGGCGAGCTGCGCGCGCAGCACGAAGGTGTTGCCGCCGCGCACCCACACGAGCCCAGCGTCGGTCAACGCCGTGCGCAGGTCGTCCGCGCCCCCGACGAAGTCCCGCAGGTCGATCTCGTGCGCGTCGAAACCAAGTCTGCGCAGTGGGGCGAGGTCGCTGGTCAGCGCGGACCCTCGCGCTGCCTCACCCCAGCTGTCGCACGCATTTGCGATCACCGCGATGCGCCTACGGTCACCGGCCAGGGCGAGGAACCGGTCGCGGTGCGCGCCGAAGCGGTAGCTCGCCAGGAACAGCTGCACGCGATCAGATCGTGAAGGCCAGACGCCGCGCGAGCTGCTCGGCGAGCTCTGCGTCCCCGTCGAGGCCGATCTCGTCGCGGTGCTCGTCGAACGTCGTGCGACCGCCTACGAGGCGAACGAACAGCCGCGAATCCAGGGTCAGCGTCGTGGTGGCCGGGCCGTCGAGTTCGCGAACACGCTTGGCGCGACCATCGACCGCGACGTGAATCGTCTGCGCCAACGGGCCGGTGAGTTCGAGGGTCACCCGGGCGCCGTCGGGCGCCTTGCCGAGCTTGCCGACGATGAAGCCGATGGAGGCCTCGATCTCCGGGAACGCGAGTTCGGCGCGCTGATCGCCCTCTTCACCCGAGCGCCGCAGTCCGTCCCTGATGTCGAGCTCGTGCATCCAGCAGTCGAACAGTCGGATCCGCATGAACCTGCCGTAGCTGGTCTGCCCGATCGGTGACCAGGACGGCGCCGCCCACTGTTCGGCGGTGAGCTCGGTGAGGATTCGGCGCCGCTGCCCGGTGACGTCGCGGAACTGCGCGAGCATCTGTTCGCCGGATCGGTCGCGCAGTCCCTCCACCCACAGCTCGTTGAAACCGCCGATCTCGTTGCGCACGTGCGCAACCGGCGCGTCGAGTTCGGCCTTCGGCGGATCGATGCCGAGCAGCATCGACTCGGTGCCGATGATGTGCGAGACCACGTCCTGCACAGTCCAGCCCGGCAAGGGGGTCGGTGTGCGCCAGCCGTGGGCGTCGAGCCCGGAAACGATGCTGTCGGTGACATCCCACTGCGCAAGCAGTGCATTCGTGACGAGCTTCTGGTCGAGCAACGGCGTGTCTTGCGCGGTCATGGGCTCACTGTAAACCCGGTGTCGATCGGGACCTCGCGTCGCTCATCACGTGAGTTCGGCGAGCGCGTCGGTGATGACCTTCGCGACCTGCTCGGGGTGGGTCTGCGGCACGAGATGCGGCGCGTCGAGTTCGACGATGTCGGTGATACCGGCCCTTTTGTAGCCGAAGCGCTGCACATCCGGATTGATTGTCCGGTCGGCGCTCGACACGATGCCCCACGCCGCTGTGCTGCGCCACGCCGCGGCCGTAGCCGGGTCGGCCGACGCCGTACCGAGTAGTTCCACGGTCAGCTCGGTCTCGGGGAACCCGTCGATCAGGTCGCCGATGGTCTCGCCCACCTCCGGGACGAAGCCGGCCACGTAGACGAGCCCGACGACGTTGGCGGCCTCCCCGGCCACCGTGATGACCGCGCTGCCGTAGGAATGCCCGGCCAGCAGCACGGGCCCACCGATCCGTTCGGCGATCCCGCGGATCCGGGCCGCGTCGTGGGCAAGGCTGCGGTTGCCCACCGCCGGCGCGAGAACCCGGTGGCCGCGTTCGAGCAGGAGTCTCGTCACGGCCGCCCAGCTCGCGGCGTCGGTGCGCTCGCCGTGCACCAGCACGACGGTCGGGGAGGCGCGCATCGTCATCCCTCGGTGGTGCCGGTCACTCGGCGAAGAACGCGAGGATGTCCTGGCCGAGTGCCTTCTGATAGGCGCCGTGGATACCGTGCGGGGCGCCCGGGTACACCTTCAGCGTCCCGTGCTTGACCAGTTCGATCGACTTGTGCGCGGCATCGGCGATCGGCACGATCTGATCGTCGTCGCCGTGCGCGATCATGATCGGGACATCGAGTGCGCGCAGGTCGTCGGTGAAATCGGTCTCCGAGAACGCCTTGATGCAGTCGTAGGCCCCGGCGAGGCCGGCCAGCATGCCCTGGCGCCAGAAGTCGTCACGCAGTCCCTGCGACACGTCCGCGCCCTCGCGATTCGCGCCGAAGAACGGGACGGACAGGTCCTGATAGAACTGCGACCGGTCCTTCAGCACACCGGCGCGAATACCGTCGAACGCCTCGATCGGCGTGCCCTCCGGGTTGGCTTCGGACTTCACCATCACCGGCGGCACGGCACCGGCGGTGACGACCTTCGACACCCGTCCCGCGCCGTGCTGCGCGGCGTAGCGAACGACCTCGCCACCGCCGGTGGAGTGCCCGATGAGATTGAGATCGTGCAGATCGAGGGCATCGACGAGGGTGGCGAGATCGGCGGCATAGGTATCCATGTCGTTCCCCGACCACGGCTGCGACGACCGGCCGTGACCGCGGCGATCGTGCGCGATGGCGCGGTAGCCGTTGTCGGCGAGCAGCTTGAGCTCGACCGCCCAGGCATCCGAACTCAGCGGCCAACCGTGACTGAGCACGACGGGTTGCCCCGTCCCCCAATCGGTGTAATAGATCTGCGTTCCGTCGGAAGTGGTGATGTAGGGCATTGGAACTCCTGAAGGTCGGGGGTACGAGCAGGCGCTCGACCTCGACTATCGACGATTCGCCGCCGTTGCGGACCCGCCGGAGCGGACACGTTTCCCACGATTGCGGACATCCTCGCGCCGGGGCAGGGGGCTTCACGGCGCGCGCGTGTGCGCGGGTAGCGCAGGATGAGCGTTGTGAATCGGGCATCCATCGTCACCGCGCAACGTCGCCGCATCGGCATCCTGCTGTTCGACGGGGTGAAGATGCTGGACTATGTCGGTCCGGCCGAGGTGTTCGTGGAAGCGAACCAGGCGGTGGGCGGCTACGAGATCGTCCTGCTGTCCGCGGACGGCGGGGACGTCGCGACTTCGGTCGGCGGGAAGGTCTCGGTGCATGCGGCCGCGGCGGACGCCGGCGTATTCGACACGGTGATCGTGCCGGGCAGCGAGCAACCGCCGGAGATCTTCGCCCGGGGTGCGCTGCTCGACGCCGCCCGCGGGCTCGCCGGTCGCACCCGGCGGCTGGTCTCGATCTGCAGCGGTGCTTTCGTGCTCGCGATACTCGGTGAACTCGACGGCCACCGCGCCACCACGCACTGGAAGTTCACCAAGGATCTCGCGCGCCGGTTTCCCGAGGTGCTGGTGCAGCCCGATTCGATCTTCGTCCGGGACGGGCGGGTCTACACGTCGGCGGGTGTCGCGGCGGGCATCGATCTGGCGCTGTCGCTGGTGGAGGAGGACCACGGCGCGGATGTCGCCCGCCAGGTCGCGCAGCTGCTTCTCGTCTATATGCACCGGTCCGGCGGTCAGTCGCAGTTCTCTGCCTCGTTGCGCGCGCCGGCCCCGCGCACCCGGATCGTCCGGCAGATCACCGACCTGATCGAGGCCGATCCGGCCCGGCCCTATTCGGTCGGCGAACTCGCCAAGGAGGCAAACGTCAGCGTTCGCCACCTCACCCGGCTGTTCCGCGACGAGCTCGATACCTCGCCCGCGGAGTACGTCGGCGCGCTGCGCTTCGACATGGCCCGGATCCAGCTCGAGGCCGGCGCGAGTGTCACCGCGGTCGCCGCCGCCGCAGGCTTCGGCAGCACGGAGGCGCTGCGCCGGACTTTCATTGCGCGGCTTGGCATCTCACCGTCGAAGTATCAGCAGCGCTTCCGGACTACGCAGGCGGCGTCGCGGGCTGCGGTGAACTGAGCTGCCCCATGCCGGACAGGTCGATCACCCGGCCGCGGTCGATGCTGACCCAGTCCCGGCCCGCGAGATAGGGCTGCAGTGCTGCGCCGATATCGGCTGTCTCGGACTCGCCTTTGGGCCGCTGGATCTCGTACACATTCGGGAACTCCAGCAGTCCGATCACCAAGTCCCACAGGCGCACCGCGGCATCGCCGGTGGGTGGGTTTACCAGCACCGGCCCGAAGAACTTCTGGCCGTCCGCAAAGAACAGCGTCGGCACACCGAACCCGCCGCCCTCGGTCACGCGGCGGTGATCGGCGAGAACGTCGTCGTGGGTGGTCGGATCGGCCAGCGCCTCGTCGAGGCGCGCCGCGCCGACCCCGAGTTCGTCGAGGAGCGCGCGCGCCACCTCGGGATCGTGTGGTTTACCGCCGCGCAGATGCAGTTCGGTGCCGATCAGCGCATACCAACGGTCGAGCAGGGCCATATCGGTGCGCCGCAGCAACGCTCCGATCCGCATCAGCGACCAGCCGTAGGACCAGTCTCGCTCCCACGGGTGCTTCTTGCCGTCGACCCGATTGATCTCCTCCAAACTGAAGAACCGCCAGCCGATGTCGAGACCCGTCCGTGCGCGCACTTCGCGAATCCAGATGGAGGCGTGAAAGGCGAATGGGCACATCGGGTCGAAATGAAAATCGACGCTGGTCGGGCGGCGGCTCATCTCAGCTTCCTTCGGTTTCGAACCGGTCGAGGCCGGCGCGGATGGCCAGCGCGGTCGCCTCGGGCTCCTTGCTGCGGCGCAAGATCAGGCCGGTCGCGAAGCGCAGTTTGTCGCCGTGCCGACGTGGCACGACGTGCAGGTGCACGTGGCCGACGGTTTGGAAAGCCGCGGTGCCGTCGTTGAGCACGAGGTTGGCGCCGTCGGCGGCGAGGTCGCTGCGGCGCAGCGCGAGCGCAAGCCGGTGGCCGAGCCGGAACATCCGCGCGCCGGCGTCCGCATCGAGATCGGCGAGTTCGGTCGAGTGTGACTTCGGGACAACCAACATGTGGCCCTGCGTGATCGGGCGTATGTCGAGAAACGCAAGTAGCTCGTCGTCCTCGTACACTCTGTTGGCCGGAGCGTCGCCGCACACGATCTCGCAGAAGATGCAGGAACTCACGGGGTAACCCTAGGCGCGGCGGCGACGTCAGGGAATGACAGCCGGCAGAGGGAGGTCGACGTGGTGTCCACCGAGCAGGTCGCGTCCGAGGTGGACCCGCGAGCGCGTTGGCTTGCTCGTGGCGCGGTGGCGGCGGTGCTGCTCGCCATCGTGTTGCTCTTGATCGCCGGGCTCTTCGTGGCCGTCGCCCTGCTGCTGGTCTGTCTCGCCGGTGCGGTACTCACCATCGCCGCGCTGTACGAGTTTCTCGTCAATCGCGCCACCGTCCGCTGGATCGCGTTGGCCGTTGCCGTCCTGGTTCCGCTCGGGGTGCTGGTGGCCGTGATCGCGAACGGACTGCTCTGGGTCGTGCTGCCGGTGGTGGCGCTGCTCGGCGGCGGCGGGTGGTGCGCGCGTGCCGCGCTGGCCCGCGACCGCCGCGTACCGCCCTCGCCGGAGTTCCCCGCCACCCCGCCGGAGCGTCCGGTTCTGCTGATGAATCCAAACTCCGGTGGCGGCAAGGTCGGCCGCTTCGACCTCGTCCGACGGGCGGAAGCGATGGGTGCGCGGGTGGTGCTGCTCGAGGGCCCGGGGCGCGTGGACGTGACGGCGCTCGCCGAACGGGCGGTTGCGCGTGGCGCCGATCTGCTCGGCGCTGCGGGCGGCGACGGAACGCAAGCCGCCGTCGCCGCAGTCGCGGCGGCTCATGGTCTGCCTTTCTTGGTGATCGCCGCGGGCACCCGAAATCACTTCGCCCTCGACCTGGGCCTCGACCGTGACGATCCGGTGCAGGCGCTCTCGGCGTTGCGCGACGGCGTCGACCTCCGGGTGGATCTCGGCAACGTGGGTGGGCATCCGTTCGTGAACAACGCCTCGTTCGGCGCGTACGCGGAAATCGTGCGCAACCCCGCCTACCGGGACGACAAGATGAAGACCGTGCTGCGTCAGCTGCCGGACGTGCTCGACCGGCGGCGCGGCGGCGCGCTGGTGGCCCGGATCGACGGCCGCACGATCGAGCACCCGCAGGCCGTGCTGGTGAGCAACGGAACGTATCGGACCGACGATCTGGCAGGACTGGGGCGGCGCAGCCGAATGGACGACGGCACGCTCGGTGTGGTGACGGTCTCCGTGCGCAGCGCGGGTGAGGCCGTCGCGTTGTTCCGGCGGGTGCGCACCCGCGGGCTGGTGCGGCTCCACGCGAACGAAGTCAGCGTCGAATCCGACGCCCCGGAGGTTGCGGTCGGTATCGACGGTGAGGCGGTGACCCTGCCGACACCGGTGCACTGCCGGATCCAGCCCGGTGCGCTCCGGGTCCGGGTGCCCCGCGATCGTCCGGGCCCGAGGACGTTGCCGCCGGTCTGGGACTGGGTCCGGCTGCGCGAGCTCGCGTTCGGTCGTGGCGTCAGTCGGTAAGGAGCGCTGGGAGCCCGATCCCGGCGGTGGTGCGCCAGACGTGATCCACCGCGTGGCTGATCCCGGTGGGATCGGGGTTGATCTCGACAACGGTCGCGCCGGACTCGCGGGCCAGCACGGGTAGTCCGGCGGCGGGGTGAACGACACCCGAGGTGCCGATGACGAGCATCAGATCGCAGGTTCTCGCGCAGTCGAACGCTACGTCGAGCGGTCCGGTCGGCATTGGTTCGCCGAACCACACCGCGCCAGGGCGGATCGGGCCGCCGCATCGTGCGCACGGCGGGGGATCGAGGCGTTCGACCGGCTCGGTCAGCGGCTCGATGGGACCGGCCGGCGTACCGCAGACGCTGCATCTGGGCTCGAACAGGCTGCCGTGCAGATGCGCGGCGACCACGCTGCCCGCTCGTTCGTGGAGGTCGTCCACGTTCTGCGTCACGATGCGTAGGTCGGTCCGTTCGCCCCATTCGGCGAGCGCGCGGTGCCCGGCGTTGGGCTGGGCGCGGCGAACGAGCCCCGCCCGCCACTGGTACCACGCCCACACCACTGCGGGGTCTGTGTTCCAGGCATCCGGGCTGGCCAGCGACGCGGCATCGAACCGCTCCCACAGGCCGGTTTGCGCATCCCGGAAGGTCGGTACGCCGCTCTCCGCCGACATCCCGGCACCGGTCAGGACGACCGGCCGGCGCGCGGACCGGGCGAGGGTGCGTAAGACTTCGGGTACACCACCTGTCACCTACGGGAGCGTAACTTCGGCGCACCATCGGTGGGAGATCTGGGTTAGGCTCTCGGCCTCGCGCCACGCTCTGTGAGAAACGCAACTCTCATAGTAGGGTCTATGACTTTGAGGGGTGGACAACTTAGTACCGCGAAACCAGGGGAAGTCGAAAGCTGTGGAGACAACCGATCCGGTGTTGGAAGGTGTGATTGTGAACCGTCCGAGTGTCGGGGTAGTGCGCGAGACCGCCGATGGTGAGCGTCGCGTTGCCCTCGTGCCCAAGATCGTGTCGGGCCTGGTCGGCAAGGGGGTCGACGTGGTCGTCGAGTCCGGGGCGGGTGTGGGGGCGTTGATTCCCGACGAGCTGTTCACCGCGGCGGGGGCGAGTATCGGTGATGCGTGGTCGGCGGATGTGGTGGTGAAGGTGGCGCCACCGACGCAGGAGGAGACCGCCCGGCTCTCGGGCGGTCAGACGCTGATCGGGTTTCTCGCGCCGCGCAACGCCGACACCAAGATCGGTGCCCTGAAGTCGGCGGGCGTGCAGGCGTTCGCGGTGGAGGCGATTCCGCGGATCTCGCGCGCACAGGTGATGGATGCGCTGTCCTCGCAGGCGAACGTCGCCGGGTACAAGGCGGTTCTGCTGGCGGCGTCGGAGTCGACGCGCTTCTTCCCGATGCTCACCACCGCGGCGGGGACGGTGAAGCCGGCGACTGTGCTGGTGCTCGGCGTCGGTGTCGCCGGCCTGCAGGCGTTGGCGACCGCGAAGCGGCTCGGTGGCCGTCCGACCGGGTATGACGTGCGACCGGAGGTGGCCGATCAGGTGCGTTCGGTCGGCGCGCAGTGGCTCGATCTCGGTATCGACGCCGCGGGTGAGGGCGGCTATGCGCGCGAACTCACCGAAGACGAACGCGCGCAGCAGCAGCAGGCGCTCGAGGATGCGATCAAGAAGTTCGACGTCGTCATCACCACCGCACTCGTGCCGGGCCGACCCGCGCCGCGGCTGGTGACCGCAGCGGCAGTGGAGGGCATGAAGCCGGGCAGTGTGATCGTCGACCTCGCCGGTGAGACCGGCGGCAACTGCGAGCTCACCGAGCCGGGCCGGACGGTCGTCAAGCACGACGTGACCATCTGCTCGCCGCTGAACCTGCCCGCGACGATGCCCGAGCATGCCTCGGAGCTGTACGCGAAGAACATCTCGGCATTGCTCGAGCTGATGTTGGTGGACGGCAAGCTCGCCCCCGATTTCTCCGATCAGGTGCTCGCCGATTCCTGTGTCACCCGAGAGGGGAACTGATTCCGATGTATGACGAACTTCTCGCGAACATCGCGATCCTGGTGTTGTCCGGGTTCGTCGGGTTCGCCGTGATTTCCAAGGTGCCCAATACCCTGCATACGCCACTGATGTCGGGCACGAACGCCATCCACGGCATCGTGGTGCTCGGCGCACTCGTGACGTTGGGCCGGATGGAGGACCCGTCGGTAGGGATCCAGATCATCCTGTTCGTCGCGCTGATCTTCGGCACCCTGAACGTGATCGGTGGATTCGTGGTCACCGATCGCATGCTCGGCATGTTCAAGTCGAAGAAGGAAGAACCCGCCAAGGCTCCTGCTGCTGACACCTCGGCTGCCAAGGGTGACGCTGCTGCCGAGGAGGGCTCGCGCTGATGGACTACTTGGTCAACATTCTCTATATCGTCGCGTTCTCGATGTTCATCTACGGTCTGATGGGCCTGACCGGTCCGAAGACCGCGGTGCGCGGCAACCAGATCGCCGCGGTGGGCATGGCGATCGCCGTGATCGCGACGCTGATCGCGATCCGGGACACCAGTCAGTGGATTTTGATCGCGCTCGGCCTGGTCGTCGGTGTCGCGCTTGGCATTCCGCCGGCCAGATACACGAAGATGACGGCGATGCCGCAGCTGGTGGCGCTGTTCAACGGTGTCGGTGGTGGCACGGTCGCGCTCATCGCGTGGGCGGAATTCCTTGACACCAGCGGCTTCTCGAACTTCAAGCACGGCGAGGAACCGACCGCGCACATCATCGTCGGATCACTGTTCGCCGCGATCATCGGTTCGATCTCGTTCTGGGGTTCGCTGGTGGCGTTCGGCAAGTTGCAGGAAATCCTGCCGGGCCGGCCGATCGGGCTCGGCCGGTTGCAGCAGCCCGTGAACCTGCTGTTGCTGATCGTCGCGGTTGGCGCGGCTGTGCTGATCGGCCTCGGCGCGTCCGAGGGCGGGGTGGATCCGTGGTGGATGGTGATCCTGCTGGTCGGCGCCGGCGTGCTCGGGCTGATGGTGGTGCTGCCCATCGGCGGCGCCGATATGCCCGTGGTGATCTCCCTGCTCAACGCACTGACCGGGTTGTCTGCGGCCGCAGCGGGTCTTGCGTTGAACAACACCGCGATGATCGTGGCCGGCATGATTGTCGGCGCGTCCGGCACGATTCTCACCAACCTCATGGCCAAGGCGATGAACCGCTCGATTCCCGCGATCGTCGCCGGCGGGTTCGGCGGCGGCAGCGTTGCGGTGGCCGCAGGCGCCGGCGAACAGCGCCAAGCCAAGGCGACCTCCGCGGCGGACGCGGCCATCCAGATGGCTTACGCCAACCAGGTGATCGTGGTGCCCGGCTACGGCATGGCCGTCGCGCAGGCACAGCATGCCGTCAAGGAGATGGCGTCGCTACTAGAGGCCAAGGGTGTCGAGGTGAAGTACGCGATTCATCCGGTCGCCGGGCGCATGCCGGGCCACATGAACGTGCTGCTCGCCGAAGCCGACGTCGAATACGACGTGATGAAGGAAATGGACGACATCAACGGCGAGTTCAATCGCACCGATGTCGCCCTGGTGATCGGCGCCAACGACGTCACCAACCCGTCCGCGCGGGAAGACGCGTCTTCGCCGATTTACGGCATGCCGGTCCTCAACGTCGATCAGGCCAGGTCGGTAATCGTGCTCAAGCGTTCGATGAACTCCGGATTCGCCGGTATCGACAACCCGCTGTTCTACGCCGATCACACCAGCATGCTGTTCGGCGACGCCAAGAAGTCCGTCGGCGCGGTCACCGAGGAACTCAAGGCGCTCTAACCCCCGCCCACCGCATAGTTGTTCCGGCTCGCAAGGCCGATTTCGCCGGAACAACTATGCGTTCGGTTGCTCCACCACCCGCGCGAAGATCGCGGTGAGCAACACGGCGACGAGTGGTACCACCAGCGCCGAGGTCAGCGGGACGAGTTTGGTCAGCCAGCCGATGATCGCCGGACCGGCGAGCAGGCCGAGGTAGCCCATGGTGAAGACCCGGGACATATTGGTGCCCGGGCTGCCGGACAGGTTGCCCGCTGCGGTGAAGATCTGCGGGACTCCGCCGGACAGGCCGAGGCCGAACAGCGCCCATCCCGCGAGGGTCAGCGCGGGCCACACCGACAGCATCACCATGGTGATCCCCACGGCGGCGATCAGGGTTCCGTAGCGCACCACCCGCATCGGGCCGATTGCTGCGCTGACCCGATCGGCGCCGAACCTGCCGACGGTCATCATCACCGAGAACGCGCCGAACGCCAGCGCGGCAGTGGCATCACTGGTGCCCAGATGCTCCTTGACCTGCAGTGTGCTCCAGTCGGTTGCGACGCCCTCCGACATCAGCAGCGCGAACGCGATCAGCCCGAGGACGAGAATCATCCGCGAGCCGCGGGTGGGCGCGGCGGTATCGGTGTGGCGCTCGGGAACATGGCCGAGCATGCGGGATGTGCACCCGGCGGTGACCGCGAAACCCACCGTCGCAGCGACCAACAACGTCGCGCGCACATCCCAGCCGAGTGCGAGCGTCGCCGCACCGCACAGTGAGCCGGCCAGCCCGCCACAGGAGAACAAGGCATGGAAGGCGGAGAGAATCGGCCGGCCATAGCGCTGCTCGACGTGCACGGCCTGCGCGTTCATCGACACATCGAGCGCGCCGTTGGCGAACCCGAACGCGACCAGCGCCGCACCGAGCGCGACTGCATTGGTGGCGAAGCCGGGCCCGAGCACGGTCGCACACAGGGTGACCGCGGCGACGCCCACGATGGTTCGGCTGCCGAATCGATCCGCGAGCGGCCCCGAGAGTTGCATGCCGATCAATGCGCCGCCCGCCAGGAACAGCAGCAGCATGCCCAGCGTCGCCTTCGATACGTCGGCACGCTCGCTGATCACCGGGATGTGCACGACCCACATCGCCAGCATGAAACCGTTGAGCCCGAAGATCCCGAATACGCCGGCGCGGGCCGCGCGCAGATCGGGTGCCACGACGGGAGCAGTCACGCTTGTCCAAGCTAGTCGGCGCCCGCCGAGCCGTCAGAGACGCGTCAGCAACAGTCCCGGGTCGGTCAGCATGGCCGCGACATCGGCGAGGAACTTCGAGGCCTGCTCGCCGTCCACCAAGCGATGGTCGAATGACAGGCCGAGCGTAGTGACCCAGCGTGCGACGACGTCGTCGGTTCCGGGCAGCACCCACGGTCGCTTCGCGAACGTGCCGAGGCACAGGATCGCTGCCTCACCTGGATTGACCATCGGCGTGCCGGTGTCGATTCCGTAGCTGCCGACATTGGTGAGGGTGAACGTGGCGCCGGTGAGGTCGGCGGGTGTCGCGGCGCCCGAGCGGGCGACCTCGATGGTCCGGGTCAGCTCGGCAGCGAGGTCGGGAAGCCTGTGTCGCCCCGCGTCGGCGAGTTTCGGCACGAGCAGGCCGCGCGGGGAGGCGACGGCGATGCCGAGGTTGACGAAGTGGTGCAGCACGATCTCCTGGCTGTCCTCGTCCCAGCGGGAGTTCAGCGTCGGGTGGTCGGCGAGGGCGGCGATCACCGTCTTCGCCACCAGTGCAAGTGGAGTGAGCTTCACGCCGTCGAATGCCGCGGTCGTGCGAAGCCGGTCGAGCAGCTCGACCGACGCGCTGACATCGCAGGTCACGAACTCGGTGACCTGCGGAATGGTCCGCGCGCTCAACGCCATTGCCGCCGCGGTCCGCTTGCGCACCCCCGCAATCGGGATCCGCGTCTCGCGCGCGGACGGTTCGCTCGGAGCGAGGTCGGTGTGCGCCTCGACGTCGTTGAACGTGATCGCGCCGGACGCGCCGGTGCCGATCACCTCGGTCAGGTCGATGCCGAGTTCGCGGGCGCGTTTGCGTGCTGCCGGCACGGCGTCGGGTCGGGCGGGGGCCGCCGTGCCATTCGTCGTTGCGGCAGCGGGCTCCGCAGGCGGGCGCCGGCGTCGCGACACCGGTGCATCGGAGGGCCCGTAGCCGACGAGAACCGCCTGCCGCGCGGTGGTATTCGGTGCAGATTCGGCCGCCGCGGGCGGAGTTGTGCCGGCCGGTGTGTCGGTGGTGATTCGTAGTAGGGGAGCGCCGACGGCGACGGTGTCGCCCGGCTCGGCGAGCAGTTCGGTCACCGTGCCCGCGAACGGGGACGGCAGTTCGACGAGCGCCTTCGCGGTCTCCACCTCGGCGACGTTCTGGTTCAGCGTGACAACATCGCCGGGCGCGATCGCCCAGGAGACGAGTTCCGCATCGGTGAGCCCTTCGCCGAGATCGGGCAGACAGAATTCCTGCGTCGTCATCCGGGCCCCTAAGCTGCCAGGGTGCGGTCGACCGCGGCCAGGATCCGGTCCGGGTCGGGCAGGTGGTGTTCCTCGAGTTTCGCGGGCGGATAGGGGATGTCGAAGCCGCATACCCGCAGCACGGGCGCCTCGAGCTGGTAGAAGCAGCGTTCCCCGATGCGCGCGGCGATCTCCGCGCCGAGCCCGACGTACCCCGCCGCCTCGTGCACGACCACGAGTCGACCGGTCTTGCGAACAGAGGTCTCGATGGTGTCGAAGTCGATCGGCGCCAGCGAGCGCAGGTCGATCACCTCCAGCGAATGGCCTTCATCGGCAGCGATTTTTGCCGCGGCCGTGGCCGTCGCGACCATGGTGCCGTAGCAGGCGATCGTCGCGTCGGTGCCCGGCACGACGACGCGGGCGCGGTCGAGGGCGAGGTCCGGCGCGGCGTCGAGGTCGACTTCGGCCTTGTCCCAATAGCGCCGCTTGGGTTCGAAGAAGATCACCGGATCCTCGAGCGTGATCGCCTGCTGGATCATCTGATACGCGTCGGCGGGGTTGCTCGGCGCCACGACCCGCAGTCCCGCGGTGTGTGCGAAGTAGGCTTCGGGGGATTCCGAGTGGTGCTCGACGGAGCCGATTCCGCCACCGAACGGGATTCGAATGGTGAGCGGCGCCTTGACCTTTCCCTGTGTGCGGTAATGAATCTTGGCAACTTGGGAGACGATCTGGTCGAACGCCGGGTAGACGAAACCGTCGAACTGGATTTCGCAGACCGGGCGGTATCCGCGCAGCGCCAGACCGAATGCCGTGCCGATGATCCCGGATTCGGCCAGCGGCGTGTCGAGCACTCGGTTGGCGCCGAAATCCTTCTGCAGCGTGTCGGTCACCCGGAACACGCCGCCGAGCGTGCCGACGTCCTCACCCATGATCAGGACCTTCGGGTCGGTCTCCATCGCTTTGCGTAGTCCCGCGTTGAGCGCGGCAGCCATTGTGAGCATCACTGGGCCTCCCCGGCAAGAGAATCGGCGAACACTTCTCGCTCGGCGTCGAGCAGTCGATGCGGTGTGGCGTAAACGTGGTCGAGCATGGTTTGTGGTGCCGGACTTGGCATGTCGATCGTCGCGGCTCGCAGTCGCGCGGCAACTTCGTCGGCATGGGCGGCGACCAGGGCGAGGAAGTCTTCGTCGAGATGGCCTTCGCGATCGAGCAACCTGCGCAGCCGGTCGATCGGGTCGCGCGTTCGCCACAGTTCGAGTTCGGCCGACGAGCGATAGCGGGTCGGGTCGTCGGCGGTCGTGTGTGGGCCCATCCGGTAGGTGATCGCCTCGATGAACGACGGCCCACCGCCGTCCCGGGCACGCCGGACCGCCTGGCGGGTCACCGCGAGTACACCCAGTACGTCGTTCCCGTCCACCTGAATGGACGGAATACCGTATCCCGCAGCACGACTCGCGATCGGCGACGAACTCTGGATCGACACGGGAGCACTGATCGCCCACTGATTGTTCTGGCAGAAGAACACGACCGGTGCCGACCAACTGCTCGCGAACACGAGTGCCTCGGCGATATCGCCCTGACTGGTCGCGCCGTCGCCGAAGTAGGCGACCGTCGCGATCTCGGCGCCGTCCATCTTGGCGCCGAAGGCGTAACCGGTCGCGTGCAGTGCCTGCGCACCGACAACCACTGCCGGGGTGGCGAGGTTGACCGTCGCGGGATCCCAGCCGGAGTGGCCGACACCGCGCCACATGCGCGGCAACGCGATGGGATCGACGCCTCGGCAATACGCCACCGCCGTCTCGCGATAGCTCGGGAACACGTAGTCGTCGGGGTTCAGCGCCCACGCGGAGCCAACCTGCGCAGCCTCCTGGCCGAGAAACGGTGCCCAGAGGCCGAGCTGGCCCTGCCGCTGCAGCGCCGTGGCCTCGGCGTCGATGCGCCGCGACACCACCAGGTCGTCGTAGATGGCTCGAAGGTCCGTCGGCCCGATATCGGCGACGAGCGCGGCGTACTCGCGGTCGAGAACGCGCCGGCCGTCGGGCTGGACCAATTGCACGGGATGAGCATGGGCGTCCGGCATGGCGACCTCCTTCGCTGCGAAAAGCGTGCCTTGTGGGCGCGCTCGGCAGTTGAGCGTGCGCGACTGGTGTGTCGTACTTCACAGGATCCACGAGAATGCGGACTGCGCAAGTCGAAGTCCGCGAGTTGCGCAGAATGCCCGCATATTGGTTACGGTTCGGTGTCATACTGCGTCATATGACCAGTTTGGACGCGACGGATGCCCGACTGCTGATGCTGCTGAGCGAGAACCCGCGTTCGACGGGTGTCGAACTCGCGCAGCGACTCGGTCTGGCCAGGAACACGGTGCAGGCGCGGCTGGCCAGATGGGAGAGTGCCGGGGTCCTCGGCTCGTTCGATCGCCGTGTCGACCCGCGCGCGCTCGGTTACCCGCTCTCGGCCTACGTGGCGACGATTGTCGATCAGCACCGGCTCGACTCGGTGGTCGCCGAACTCGCCGAGCTTCCGGAGGTGACCGAGGTGTGCGGTATGACGGGCGCGACGGATCTGACCGTGAAGGTGGTCGCCCGCGACGCCGACGATCTGTACCGGATCGCGGGTCGGATCCTGCGCATCCCGGGCGTGGAGCGCACGAACATGGGTCTGGTCATGCGTGAGCTGGTCGGCCCCCGGACCACGCCGTTGCTCGCCCGGCTCGCGCAGGAGCAACGCGGCAGCTGATTCGGCTCACCAGAACTGGTAGACGAGCAGCACAACAAGGGTCAGCACCGCGAACCCCAGCCCGCCGGCGGTGTTCAGTGCCCAGTTGCGAATGTCGGGATTGCCGAAATCGCCATACATGAAGTGGAACGCGACGGCCCAACCGAACAGCATTACGACCAGCGCTGCGGCGGCGATGCCCACCGGATTCCAGAACAGCCCCGCCATCAGGCCCACGACCGCGATCAGATTTCCGACACCGAGTCCGCGCACGACCATTGGACCCAGGCCGCGGCTGAGCAGGAACCTCGACGCCAGCCCCCGCACCTGCACCTCGGGGATGCCGTACGCCAACGCCATCAACGCGAGGATGACGGAGCAGACGACGGCGGCGATTTGCATGTCTGCTTCCTACCACTAGTTCCGCGCGGACAAGAGCGGCAAACCGTAGGGTTCGGCAGAATCTCGCCGCGAGTGGCATCGGGGTTCTCGGCCCGTGCGGCAGCCGTTAACCTCGCCGAATGGATATCGCAGGCAAAGTCGCCGTGGTCACCGGTGCGGGTGCGGGTATCGGCGCAGCCATCGCTCGTGGAGTGGCCCGCAGCGGGGCGCGCGTCGTGGTCGCCGACCTCGACGGCGCCGGTGCACGCAGCGTCGTCGCCGAGATCGACGCCCAGCACTCCGGCCACGCGCTCGCCTTCGAAGGAGATGTGTCCGACGAACGCGTGATCGTCGAACTCGTCGACCGCGCCGAAGCGGAGTTCGGCCCGGTGAACCTGTACTTCGCGAACGCCGGTGTCACCGGCGGGCCTGGACTCGACAGCACCGAGGAGCAGTGGGCGGCCGCCTTCGGAGTCAACGTCATGGCACACGTACGGGCCGCCCGCGTCGTCGTGCCACGCTGGCTCGAACGCGGTGGCGGCTACTTCGTCTCGACCGCATCCGCCGCCGGTCTGCTCACCCAGCTGGGGTCGGCGCCGTATGCGGTGTCCAAGCATGCCGCGGTCGGGTTCGCGGAATGGCTTTCGGTGACCTATGGGGATCGCGGAATCGCCGTGAGTTGTCTGTGCCCGATGGGCGTGGAGACGGCGTTGTTGCGGTCCGGGTTCCACACCGGTTCGGCCGACGCCGAACTCGCGTCCCGAGCGGTCACGTCGTCCGGCGCGGTGCTCGCACCCGACGATGTCGCGAACGACGTGCTGGCCGCGATCGCCGAGGAGCGTTTTCTGATCCTGCCGCATCCGGAGGTGGGGGAGTTCTTCCGGCACAAGGCCGGTGACTACGAGCGATGGCTCGCGGGCATGCGCCGGTACCAGGCAGCGCTGGTCGGCGATCGCTGACCCGTCAGTCTCGAACGAGGCCGGCCGCGGCCGTGCGGATCGCGGCCGGAAGCTCCACCGGTCGACGAGTGTCGCGGTCGACGTACACGTGCACGAAGCGCCCGGTGGCGGCAGGTGTGAGCGACCCATCGCCTGCTTCGCGGAAGATCGCGAGGGCGTAGACGATGCTGCGCTTGCCGAGGCGTTCGACCGCGAGCCCGACGCGGAGCCGATCGGGAAAGCTGAGTTCGCTCAGGTAACGACACGACGTCTCGGCGACGATGCCGATCGCGGGTAGGTCGCGGATGTCGGTTCCGGTTGCCTCGATCAACCAGGCGTTCACCGCGGTATCGAAGTACGAGTAGTAGGCGACGTTGTTGACGTGGCCGTAGTGGTCGTTGTCGGACCAGCGGGTCGGCACCGGCCAGAGCAGGGGGTAGTCGTCGGCTTGCACTGTGGTTGTTTCCGATCCGGCGCTCACTCGCCTGACGATAGTGCGCGCAGCGCGGCATGATGGTCGCCGTGACCGACATCGAAGTCGTCCAGGGCGACATCACCAAAATCAATGTCGATGCGATCGTCAACGCGGCGAACTCCGGCCTGCTCGGCGGGGGTGGCGTGGACGGCGCGATCCACCGGGCCGGGGGGCCGGACATCCTCGCAGAATGCCGAGAGTTGCGTGCCAGCACGTATCCAGATGGGCTGCCCACGGGTGATGCGGTTGCCACGACCGCGGGTCGACTGCCTGCCCGTTGGGTGATCCATACGGTCGGGCCGGTCTACTCGAAGAGCGAGGACCGCTCCGCGCTGCTGCGATCGGCTTACACCCGCAGTCTCGAGGTCGCCGATTCGCTCGGCGCACGGACCGTGGCATTCCCACTGATTTCCTCCGGTGTGTACGGGTGGCCCGCCGGCGACGCGGCGCATCAGGCGGTCACCGCCGTGCGCGGCACGCGGACGTCGGTCTCGACGGTGACGTTCGTTGCCTTCGGCGCCGCCATGGCCGAGCTGCTTCACAACGAATTATCATGAGCGACAACGACGATCGGTCCCGCTCGGATGTGCTGACCACCGTGGAAGAGTTGCGCGCGGCGGCCACCGTCCCCGTGGTACTGGATGTACGCTGGGCGCTCGGCGATCCGAATGGACGGCGCCACTATCTGGCGGGCCACATCCCGGGCGCGGTCTACGTCGATTTGGACACGGAATTGGCAGAGCCGCCTTCGCCTGCAGCGGGGCGGCACCCATTGCCGTCGCCGAGCGACCTGCAAGCCGCGGCGAGGCGGTGGGGGATTCGCGCCGCGAGTCCGGTAGTCGTGTACGACGCGGTCGGCGGCACCTCTGCCGCGCGCGCCTGGTGGCTGCTGCGTTGGGGCGGGCTGCGCGATGTGCGCATTCTCGATGGCGGCTGGACGGCATGGCAGGCGAGCGGCGCCGCGGTGGCGAGTGGAGAAGAGGTGGTCCGCGAGGCGGGTGACGTGACGCTGCGTGGCGGTGGGCTACCGGTAATCGACGGCGATGCGGCCGCGGCTTGGCCGACTCGCGGTGTGCTGCTCGATGCGCGTGCGGCGGAGCGGTTCCGCGGTGAGCTGGAACCGGTCGATCCGCGCGCCGGTCACATTCCTGGGGCACGCAGCGCACCGACCACGGCGAACCTCGCCGAGGACGGCCGTTTTCGCTCGACCGAGGAACTGCGCACGAGATTCTCGGAACTCGCCGCGGACCGGCCGGTCGCCGTCTACTGCGGGTCGGGAGTGACGGCGGCGCATCAGGTCGCGGCGCTCGCGGTCGCGGGGATCGACGCGGCGCTGTACCCCGGCTCGTGGTCGCAGTGGTCCAACGACCCGGATCGGCCGGTGGCGACCGGGCCGGAGTGACACCGGGTTCAGCCCGCGGCGCGCGAGTACTCCGAGGCGCGGTCGATCTGCTCGCGCGTGGGCCGCACTCCGGTGTAGAGGGCGAACTGTTCGGCGGCCTGCAGGGCAATCACCTCGGCGCCGGTGATCACCGTCTTGCCGGCTTGCCCGGCGGTGTGGACCAGGGGCGTGTGGGGTGGCTTCGCGACCACGTCGAAGACCGCGGACGCGGCGGCCACGGCGTCCGCCGTGAACGGTATCGCGCCGGCCTCCGGTCCACCCTCCATCCCGATCGGGGTCGCGTTGAGCAGCAGGTCGGGCCGCGCGTCCGCGAGTTCGGGCGCCCAGTCGAAGCCGTACTTGTCGGCAAGTGCCTGTCCCGCTTCACGATTGCGCGCGACCACGGTGCCGCGAGTGAACCCGGAGTCGCGCAGTGCGGCGACGACCGCCTTCGCCATTCCGCCACTGCCGGCGATCGCGAACGAGTACTCGGTTGGCAGTGCGTGCTCGGTGAGCAGGTCGGCCACCGCCTGGTAGTCGGTGTTGTAGGCGTGCAGTGTGCCCGACTCGTTCACAATGGTGTTCACCGACTCGATCGCCACGGCGGAGTCGTGCATAACATCGACGAGTTCGATGACGTCTTCCTTGTAGGGCATCGAAATCGCACACCCACGGATGCCGAGCGCGCGGATGCCGCCGACTGCCGCGGCGAGATCGGTTGTGGTGAAAGCCTTGTAGAGATAGTTGAGCCCGAGCTCGTTGTACAGATAGTTGTGAAACCGCGTGCCGAAGTTGCTCGGCCGGGCGGCCAGCGACATGCACAGGGTGGTGTCCTTGTCGATACTGCGCGAGTGGTCCACGGTCTCCACGCTAGAACGTGCGCGGCTGCTGCCGTCGTGGTTTGTCAGGGTGAACCTGCGTCCCGGTCGTAACGCATCCCCAGACGGTCGGCCGCTGCCGCCAATCGTCGGTCCCGTGTCCAGAGCCGAGCGCCGGGAGTCAGTCGGGTGGACGCGAGCAGCTGTGCATCGACATATCCGATCCCACTGCCAGTCAGCGATTCGTGTTCGATCATGAACAGGACCTCGTCCGCTTCGGCCTCTGCAGACTGTGGCAACCTCCGCAGCAGCCCGAGTATCTCGATACGGTTCGTGAGATTGCCGAGAGCGAGTTCGCCAATGACCCAGGGATGCACCAGGACTGCGGCCGCGTCGAGCGAGTGGACGAGGCTGGGAAGTCCCGATCGCAGGTGTTCGATCCAGACCGACGTATCGACGAGTATCAAGCGCCGGTCCGGCGGCGAGGTGGTGCGGCTGCCTCGGGTTGCGTCCCACCCAAACGCGCGAGGCGCCGGGCACTTTCTCGTTCGATGAGCGCGCGCAATGCTTCGCGAACGAGCGCGGTCTTCTCGGTGGTCCCGGTCAACCGAGTGGCCTCGGCAACGAGGTCGTCGTCGAGCGCGAGAGTTGTACGCACGCCACCTCCCAATTCATCAATTTGCGCATCAAGTGATGTCATTCTACGTGCCTTCCCTGTCGCCCGTCATGGATCGCACCCCGCAGCCACCCGCAGCAACGCCTCCCGGTCCCCCGCGGTGACGGGCAGTCCGTACCGCACCGCCACGGTCAGATATTTGCCCGCGTAGAAGCAGTGGTAGGCGGGGTTGGGTGGGAGCCAGTCCGCGGGGGTGCGATCACCCTTCGATTGGTTCACCGAGCCGGTGACTGCGAGCAGGTTCGCGGCGACGTCGTTGGCGAAGCGCCGACGCTGCTCGACCGGCCAGGCCCCGGCACCCATGTCCCACGCGGCAGCCAGCGGATACACGTGGTCGATCTGCACATCGCCGGCGCGCGCCTTATCGAACCCGACGCTGCGTCCGGTGTAGGGGTCGGCCAGCCGGCCGGCGACGACCACGCAGGCTCGGGTGCCGTCGCGGTACGTGACCGCGGTGAGCTGGACGGCCAACACGTCGTTGCGGGTGTCGCAGCCGTCGTGACCGCCGGGGGCATCGGTGTCGTCGGTCCACGTGGGTCCGAAAACGCACGCTTGGCCCGCGCCGCACCCGCGTTGGTAGCCGCCGGGATGTGGCCGCGCGGCGATGACACCGACCGCCGTGAGGAGTTGTTCGACCTGGGTACGGGAGGGGCTGCCCGGCGCGGGCGTCACGTCGGTGCCGACCAACCCGCATCCAGCGACCAGGCACGCAGCCACCATGGTCGACGACCACATGAGCATCCCCCGAAGCACGAACGCAGTGTGCCCGTTCGCACCGACAGACTCCGGCAGCGTGGCGCGTCGGGCAGGATGAGACCGGACCGCGCGAGGCGATACCAATGGGCGCTCCGCAGGCTCCGCGCCGTACGGTGCCGATGGGCGCTCCGCAGGCTCCGCGCCGAGAGGAGAACGAATGTCGTTCACCGAGGACGAGATCGCGTTCCTGCGCTCGCAGCCGCTGGCCCGGGTCGCAACCGTCGGGCCCGATGGACAACCAGACGTCGTGCCGCTCGCCTTCGAGTTCGACGGCACGTATTTCTGGGTGGGCGGCGTCGGTGACGACGTGCTCCGCACCCGCAAGTTCCGCAATGTCGAGGCGGGCAACCCGAAGATCTCGCTCGTGTTCGACGAGTTGTTGTCGCTCGATCCGTTCGCGGCGCGCTGCCTGCGGGTCTACGGTCGCGCAGAGGAGGCCGTGCAGCGGGTCGGCCTCGTCGGCCCCGGCTGGTACATGCGAATTACGCCGACCATCTCGTGGAGCTGGAATCTGGCGGGCGACCCGGCCGCCGAACACTGGTACGAGCCACGGAGAACCGTGCACGCCGATCCGGAGGAGCCGAAGTGAAGTACATGCTGTTGATGACGGGAACCGCGGCGGACATGGCGGAGACGATGTCGTCGCTGACGCCGGACGAGTTGATGGATCATGTCCGGTTCATGCACGACCTCAACGAACGCTTGGCGGAGTCCGGCGAACTGGTCGACGCACAGGGATTGACCGGGCCGGAGGACGCACGGCTGGTGCAGGCCCAGCCCGACGGCGCCGTGCTGGTCACCGACGGCCCCTTTCCCGAGTCCAAGGAGTTCCTCGCCGGATACTGGGTGCTCGACTGCGAAAGCCCGGAACGGGTGTACGAGATCGCCGGATACATTTCGACCGCTCCCGGCAAGGACAGCGCGCCGCTGAACTTCGCCGTGGAAGTGCGACCGATCGGGCTGGCGCCGGAGCCGCAGTAGCTGCACCTGGTTGGATGGTGCGATGCTGCATGGGCTCTGGTCGCCGGGGGCGGGCCTGCTGCTGTGGCGGGACGAGATCGAGGGCCCGCCGCTGTCCGAGGCGTTCGCCGCGCTGACGCGTGCGCGATTCCGGCATCGCGTGGAGGTTCTGGTGCCCGGCGGGGCCGGTGTGGAAACCGTCGAACTACCTGCTCGGGCGCTCGCACCGCATGCGGCCGCGGAAGTGTTGTTGCAGCGCGGATCCCGCGCCGGGCAGTCCGGCGATCTGCGCTATCTCGCCCATGTTGCCCGGGGGATAGAACGCTGGGTGGCGGCCGGCCGGGTCGTCCCGGAGGTCCATCGGGCGGAGGGCCAATGGTGGACGCGGTGGCGGCTGCTCGGCGGCGAACGGCAACGCGCCTGGCTCGCGGAGTTGGCAGTCGCGATGCCCGCGGTGCAGCGTGCACAAGGTCCGGCGTCCGCGGTGCTGGCCGATCTGGTTGCGGAGCTGACCGATCCGGTGGTGCGGCTGCGGCTGGCCGAGACCGGTGCCCAGGAGTGGTCCGATCATCCGCTCACGCAGTCGCTGTTCACGCACGAGCCGCTCGAGGTGGGCAGCCACGCGGTGGGCCGGACCCTCGAGCAGTGGCGGACCAGTCTCACGGTCGACGAACCCGAACTGGTGCTGCGGCTGCTCGAGCCCGACGAGGTGGACGACGACGCGGACCCGGCTGCGGTGTTCTGGCGACTGGAGGTGTGCCTTCGGCCCGAAGGTGAAGCACCGCAACCGATTGCGATGCGCAGCGCCGATGCGGAGTTACTGCGGATCGCGGGCCGCAAGCTTGGTGAGGCGATGGCCGTGTACCCGCGGCTGCGCGATGTTCCCAGCGATTCGGCGAGCCTGGACCTGTTGCTGCCGACCGCCGTTGTCACCGATCTCGTCACGCACGGTGCGATGGCGCTGCGCGAGGCCGGGGTGAACGTGTTGCTGCCGCGCGCGTGGAACCGCCTCGCGCCCTCGCTCCGGCTGCGGGTGCAGACCCCCGCGGTGACCACCGAGGGTGGCACGTCGGTCGGCATGAACGAACTCGTCGGCTACGACTGGGAACTCGCGCTCGGCGACTCGGTGCTCACCCACGACGAGATGGAGCGGCTCGCGCGCGCGAAGGCCGACCTGGTTCGGCTTCGTGGGCAGTGGGTGCAGGCCGACCATGTCGTGCTCGCCCGTGCCGCCCGCTATGTCGCCGGCCACGACGAGAAGACCGAGACGACGTTGGGCGAGTTGATCGGTGAACTCACCGCGGCGCACGCACCGCCGTTGCCGGTCGACGAAGTGACTGCGACGGGGTGGGTGCGTAGCCTGCTCGATCCGCAGGAACCGCCCGCCGAAGTTCCGGTACCGGCCGAACTCGATGCGGAACTGCGGCCGTATCAGCTGCGCGGACTGAACTGGCTCGCCGCGATGAGCCGCCTTGGCCTGGGCGCTGTCCTCGCCGACGATATGGGCCTGGGCAAGACCGTGCAGCTGCTCGCGCTGCTCGCGCACGAGAAGAACACGGCGAACGGGAATCCGACATTGCTGGTCTGCCCGATGTCGGTGGTCGGCAACTGGCAGCGAGAGGCGCAGCGTTTCGTGCCCTCGCTGCGGGTGCTGGTGCATCACGGGCCGGGACGTCGGCAGGGCGGGTCACTGGCCCACGCCGTCGCGCAGCACGATCTGGTGGTCACCACGTACGCGATTGCGGCCCGCGACGTCGAGCAATTGCGCGAACTGACTTGGGACCGAGTCGTTCTCGACGAGGCGCAACACGTCAAGAACTCGGCGACGGCACAGTCGCGTGCGGTCCGGTCGATTCCGGCCCGGCACCGGCTCGCGCTCACCGGCACCCCGGTGGAGAACCGGCTCGAGGAGTTGCGGTCGATCCTCGACTTCGCGAATCCGAAGATGCTCGGTAGTGCCCAGTCCTTCCGCGCCCGCTTCGCGGTGCCGATCGAGCGCGATCACGACGAGACGGCGACAGCACGATTGCGCACGGCCACTGCGCCTTTCGTGCTGCGCCGAGTGAAGACCGATCCGCACGTGATTTCGGATCTGCCGGAGAAGTTCGAGATGACCGTGCGCGCCAACCTCACCGCCGAGCAGGCGTCGCTCTACAAGGCCGTGGTGGAGGAGATGCTGCGCCAGATCGAAGAGTCCGAGGGCATCGGCCGCAAAGGTGCCGTGCTCGCCGCGCTCACCCGGCTCAAGCAGGTATGCAATCACCCCGCGCATTACCTTTCCGACGGGTCGCCTGTGCTGCGCCGCGGGTCACACCGATCCGGCAAGCTCGGCCTGGTCGAAGACGTGCTCGAGTCGGTCCTCGCGGACGGTGAGAAGGCGTTGTTGTTTACCCAGTTTCGCGAGTTCGGCGAGTTGATCGCGCCGTACCTGACCGAACGGTTCGGTACCAGAGTGCCGTTCCTGCACGGCGGCGTGAGCAAGGCGCGCCGCGACGCGATGGTCACCGGCTTCGCCGAACCGGAGGGTCCGCCGATCATGTTGCTCTCGCTCAAGGCCGGTGGTACCGGCCTCAACCTGACGGCCGCGAATCATGTTGTGCACCTGGATCGCTGGTGGAACCCGGCGGTAGAGAACCAGGCCACCGACCGTGCATTCCGAATCGGGCAGCGCCGCGATGTGCAGGTTCGCAAGCTCGTGTGCGTCGGCACGATCGAGGAGCGGATCGATGCGATGCTGAGTGGCAAGCAGGAACTTGCCGATCTCGTCGTCGGGGCGGGGGAGAACTGGGTGACCGAGCTGAGCACCGATGCGCTGCGCGATCTGATGCGCCTCGGCGACGATGCGGTGGGCGAATGAGCCCGCCACGCGACTTCAGCCAGTACGGCAAGCGCCGTCCGGTCCGGGGTGGCGTCGAGTCGTCCAATCGGCGCGGCGCCTTCGGGCGCACCTGGTGGGGTCGCGCATTCGTCGAGGCGATCGAGGAGCACGCCGATCCGGGGCGGCTCACCCGCGGCAAGACCTACGCCCGCGCCGGTCAGGTCGTCGCGATGCGGATCGAGCCTGGCGCGGTCACCGCCGAGGTCCAGGGCAGCCAGCCGCGGCCGTTCACCTCGGTGCTCACGCTGCGCACCTTCGACGACGAGCGGCTCGCCGAACTCGTCGACGTCGTGCGGGGCGCGCCGGGCATGCTGGCCGAAACGGTGTCCGGGTCGCTACCCACCGCGCTCGGTCCGCTGCTGTTGCCGCGCTCGGCCGCCGAACTGGACTTCGACTGCACCTGCCCCGATACCGGCTGGCCGTGCAAACACATTGCGGCGGTCGCCTTCCTCACCGCCGAGCGACTCGACGAGCGCCCGCTCGACATGCTCGTCCTGCGCGGGGTAGACCTCGACGCGCTGATCGCCGGGGTGGAGGACCGGGCAGGCCCGGACCCCGACGACCTCTACGGCGACCGGACCGAGCTACCCGCCCTGCCCGTCGCGGAGTTTCGAGCTGCCTGGGAGGACCTGGATCCGGTGCTGTTGCGTAGGGCGCTGCGGGCGACCGGCGAGGACGAACGCGCCGTCATCGCCGGAGTGCGCGACCTGCAGGCGGTATACCGCCGGCTGCCGGACTAACTCACCCGCTCGAGCAGGAAGTAGTAGTGCTGCCCGTTGTCGAGCACCAACTCGGGCTTACCGTTCATGATGCCCATCAGCGTGCGGTCGTCGACGCGCTTGAAGTGATCGAAGATCGGCGCGCCGTTGTAGACCATCGTCGCGGTCACCTCGCCGCGGAACTCGATGTTCCACAGCGTGGCCTCACCGTTGCCGGACTTCTTGTCGGAGTACAGGTTGCCGTCGGCATCGCGGCAGATCAGCGGCTTGGCATCGAAGGCGCTGACGAACGTCTTGCCGAACCAGTTGCTGGCCACCAGCTGGTCGTGCAGCTTGTGGCCGGTCGCGAAGTCGTCGCCCTGCCATTCGCCGAGGATGTCCTCGGCTCGGGCCGGCGCGAGGCGCGCCCACAGGTCATCGAGCTCGGCGGGGGTGACTCCCTCGGGCCGGGCGCGTAGTTCGTCGAATTTCTGCCGTGCAGTGGTGACAACCATGGCTTCGCACTCTCTCACTCGTTCGGTCCCGGAGCAATCGACCTAGACATTGATGGACGTCCAACTATAGGATGCTAGACATCCCAATCTGACGCGGCATCACATGACCGCGCACCCACGCCGTGATTCAACAGAATGGATGAAGCAATGGTTCGACAACTGACGCATTTCGTCGGCGGCAAGCACATCGAGGGCACGTCCGGTCGCTTCGGCGACGTCTTCAGCCCGAACACCGGTGCGGTCCAGGCCCACGTCCCGCTGGCCACCACTGCCGAGGTCGCCGCGGTGGTCGCCAATGCCGCCGAGGCGCAGAAGGAATGGGCGGCATTCAACCCGCAGCGACGCGCGCGGGTGCTGATGAGGTTCCTGGCCCTGGTGCAGGACGAAATGGACTCGCTGGCCGCGCTGCTGTCCTCCGAGCACGGCAAGACCATCCCCGACGCCAAGGGCGACATCCAGCGCGGCCTCGAGGTCATCGAGTTCGCCACCGGTATCCCGCACCTGCTCAAGGGCGAGTACACCGAGGGCGCCGGTGGCGGCATCGATGTCTACTCGATGCGTCAGCCGCTGGGCGTGGTCGCGGGCATCACCCCGTTCAACTTCCCCGCGATGATCCCGCTGTGGAAGGCCGGACCTGCGCTGGCCTGCGGCAACGCCTTCGTGCTCAAGCCCTCCGAGCGCGATCCCTCGGTGCCGCTGCGGCTCGCCGAGCTGTTCCTCGAGGCCGGTCTGCCCGCGGGCGTGTTCAACGTCGTCAACGGCGACAAGGAGGCCGTCGATGCGTTGCTACGCGACGAGCGGATCAAGGCCGTCGGGTTCGTCGGCTCCACCCCCATCGCGCAGTACATCTACGAAACCGCGACGGCCAACGGCAAGCGTGCGCAGTGCTTCGGCGGTGCGAAGAACCACGCGATCGTCATGCCGGATGCCGACCTCGACGATGTCGCCGATCAGCTGATCGGCGCGGGCTACGGCTCGGCCGGTGAGCGCTGCATGGCCATCTCGGTCGCGGTGCCGGTCGGCGAGGAGACCGCCGACAAGCTCGTCGAGAAGCTCACCGAGCGGGTGCACAAGCTCAATGTCGGGCGCAGCGACGAGAAGGGTGCCGACTTCGGTCCCCTGATCACTCGCGAGGCTGTCGAGCGGGTCACCAACTACGTGCAGATCGGTGTCGACGAGGGCGCCGAGTTGGTCGTGGACGGCCGGGGATTCAAGCTCGAGGGATCGGAAAACGGATTCTTCACCGGCGCAACGCTGTTCGACAAGGTGACACCGGACATGCGGATCTACACCGAAGAGATCTTCGGCCCGGTGCTCACCGTGGTGCGCGCGCACGACTACGAGGAGGCGCTGCGACTGCCGAGCGAGCACGAGTTCGGCAACGGCGTCGCGATCTTCACCCGCGATGGTGACACTGCGCGGGACTTCGCGACCCGGGTGCAGGTCGGCATGGTCGGCGTCAATGTCCCGATTCCGGTACCGATCGCGTACCACACCTTCGGTGGCTGGAAGGCGTCCGGTTTCGGCGATCTCAACCAGCACGGACCGGATTCGATCAAGTTCTACACCAAGACCAAGACGGTCACGCAGCGTTGGCCGTCCGGTCTCAAAGAGAACGCCGACCACTTCGTGATCCCGACGATGGACTGAACACCCTCATGTTCAATCTGAATGACGACGAACGTGCGATCGTCGAGACGGCACGCGACTTCGCCGACGAGTACCTCGCGCCCAACGCGGTGGAATGGGATGAGACCAAGCACTTCCCGGTCGACGTGCTGCGCAAGGCCGCGGGTCTGGGCATGGGCGGCATCTACATTCGCGAGGACGTGGGTGGATCCGGACTGAAACGTCTCGACGCGGTGCGCATCTTCGAACAGCTGGCCACCGGCTGCCCGGCGATTTCGGCCTACATCTCGATCCACAACATGGCCACCTGGATGGTCGACGCGTTCGGCTCCGAGGAGCTGCGCCGGCGCTTCGTGCCTCGCCTGTGCACCATGGAACTGCTGTCGAGCTATTGCCTCACCGAGCCCGGCGCGGGGTCCGATGCGGCGGCGCTGAGCACCAAGGCGGTGCGCGACGGTGACTCGTACGTGCTCAACGGGGTCAAGCAGTTCATCTCGGGTGCGGGTGTGTCCGATGTGTATGTCGTGATGGCGCGCACCGGCGACGCCGGTCCCAAGGGGATTTCGACGTTTATCGTCGAAAAGGACACTCCCGGGCTGTCATTCGGCGCCAACGAGAAGAAGATGGGCTGGAACGCGCAGCCAACCCGGCAGGTAATCTTCGAAGACGTCCGGATCCCCGCGGAGAACCTGATCGGCGTCGAGGGCAACGGATTCCGGATTGCCATGGCCGGACTCAACGGTGGCCGGCTGAACATCGCCGCCTGCTCGGTGGGCGGCGCGCAGACTGCGCTGGAGAAGTCGGTTGCCTACCTCGCCGAGCGCAAGGCCTTCGGCAATCGGTTGCTCGATTCGCAGGCGCTGCAGTTCCGGCTCGCCGATATGCGCACCGAGTTGGAGGCCGGGCGCACACTGCTCTGGCGGGCCGCCGAGGCGCTGGATCTCGATGCTCCCGACAAGGTCGAGTTGTGCGCCATGGCAAAGCGTTTCGCGACCGACGCCGGCTTCGAAGTTGCCAACGAGGCGCTGCAGTTGCACGGTGGATACGGTTACCTCAGCGAGTACGGACTCGAGAAGATCGTGCGCGACCTTCGCGTGCACCAGATTCTGGAAGGAACCAACGAGATCATGCGAGTGGTAATCGCACGCGCGGTGGTGAGCGCAGCATGAGTGCGGACGTGCTGATCGAGGTGCGCGATGGGCTCGGGCTCATCACCCTCAACCGGCCGAAGGCCATCAACGCGCTCAATTACGCCATGGTGCGAGAGATTACGCCGGCGCTGGAAGCATGGTCCGATGACGAGGCGGTTCGCGCCGTTGTCGTCACCGGTACCGGCGACCGCGGCCTGTGCGCCGGCGGTGACATCGTGTCCATCTATCACGACGCCCAGAACGGTGGTACCGAGTCCCGCGACTTCTGGCGCGACGAGTACATCCTCAACGCGCTCATCGCGCGCTATCCGAAGCCGTACGTGGTGGTGATGGACGGCATTGTGATGGGCGGCGGCGTTGGCGTCTCGGCGCACGGCAGCCACCGGATTGTCACCGAGCGGTCGAAGATCGGCATGCCCGAGGTGGGCATCGGATTCGTGCCCGACGTCGGCGGCACCCACCTGCTGGCGCACGCGCCGGGGGAGACGGGGGCCCACGTCGCCCTCACCACCAACACGATGAAGGCAGGCGACGCCATCGCACTCGGCTTCGCGGACTACTACGTACCCAGCGAGAAGGTGCCCGGGCTGCTCGCGGCACTGCGCGGTGGCGAGGTTCGCGAGGTGGTGCGCGGGTTCGCCGAGTCGGCACCGGATTCGGCGCTGCTCGCGCAGCGGGAATGGATCGACGAGTGCTACGCGGGTGACTCCGTCGAGGAGATCGTTGCGCGGTTGCAGGCGCGGCCGGAGCCCGAGGCCAACGCGGCGGCAGCGCAAATCCTGGCGAAGTCACCGACCTCGATCAAGGTGGCGTTGCGCTCGCTGCGCCGCGCGGCGGACGCAGCATCGATCGAGGACGTGCTCAACGACGAGTACCGCGTCTCACTCGCCTGCCTGAAAGGGTCCGACCTGGTCGAGGGCATCCGCGCCCAGGTAGTCGACAAGGACCGCAATCCGCAGTGGTCGCCGGCTTCGCTGGCCGAAGTGACCGATGCGCGAGTCGACGAATTCTTCGCCGATCTCGGCGAATTGGAGTTGGGCCTGCGCCCGCCTGCTGTGCTGGGCATCGGTCGGGACGGACAGCTCGGACACGGACGGGAAGGACAGCTATGAGCACTGCAGCTCCGGCCGACACCACAGTCGGCTTCATCGGTCTCGGTCATATGGGCGGGCCGATGGCGGCGAATCTGGTCAAGGCCGGCTACCGAGTCGTCGGCTTCGACCTGGTCCCCGCCGCGCTCGAGCAGGCCGCCAAGGACGGCGCCACGATCGCGGCCAGCTCGGATGCCGCGGTGGCCGAGGCGGACATCGTCATCACCATGCTGCCGAGCGGTAAGCATGTCATCGACCTCTACGACGGTGGGCTGCTCGCCGCCGCCAAGCCGGGCACGTTGTTCATCGACAGCTCGACCATCGACGTCGCGGACGCCAAGACCGCGGCGGACCTTGCGCACAAGGCGGGGCATCGCGCGGTGGATGCGCCGGTGTCGGGCGGCGTTGCCGGTGCCTCGGCAGGCACGCTGGCGTTCATGGTCGGCGGGTCGGCGGCGGACTTCGAGTCGGCCAAGCCGGCGCTCGACGTCATGGGTGCCAAGGTCGTGCACTGCGGCGAGAACGGCGTCGGCCAGGCCGCGAAGATCTGCAACAACATGGTGCTCGGCATTTCCATGATCGCGGTCAGCGAGGCGTTCGTGCTCGGTGAGAAGCTCGGGCTGACGAACCAGGCGTTCTTCGACGTCGCCTCCAATGCATCGGCCCAGTGCTGGTCGCTGACGAGCTACTGCCCGGTGCCCGGCCCGGTGCCGACCAGCCCGGCGAACAACGACTATCAGCCCGGTTTCGCGACCGCGCTGATGGACAAGGATCTCGGCCTCGCCGCTAATGCATTGCGGGCCAACGGTGTAGACGGCCAGCTCGGACTACACGCAGCAGAGATCTACAACAGGTTCAAGCAGGAGAATGCGGGCAAGGACTTCTCCGCTATCGTGACCGAGATTCGTCAACGATCGGGAGATGCCGCACAGTGAGTGATTTCGAAACGATTCTGCTCGAGCGTCGAGGCCGCGTAGGTCTCATCACGCTGAACCGACCGAAGGCGCTCAACGCGCTGAACTCCCAGGTGCTCGACGAGATGATCGTCGCGCTCGATGATCTCGAGGCCGATCCGGGGATCGGGGCAATCGTGATCACCGGATCCGAGCGGGCTTTCGCGGCCGGCGCGGACATCAAGGAGATGCAGCCGAAGTCGTACGTCGACGTGTTCATGTCCGATTTCTTCGCCCGCTGGGACCGGCTCGCCGCGGCGCGCAAGCCCACTATCGCGGCTGTCGCCGGGTTCGCGCTCGGTGGTGGCTGTGAGCTGGCGATGCTGTGCGACATCCTCATCGCCGCGGACACCGCGAAGTTCGGCCAGCCGGAGATCAACTTGGGCGTGATCCCGGGAATCGGTGGCTCGCAGCGACTTACCCGGGCTGTCGGCAAGGCGAAGGCGATGGACCTGATCCTGACCGGCCGCAATATGGACGCCGAGGAGGCCGAGCGCGCGGGGCTGGTCTCGCGCGTCGTGCCGGCGGACGAGCTGCTCGACGAGGCGCTGAAGGCCGCCGAGACGATCGCCTCGAAGTCGTTGCCGGTCGCGATGATCGCCAAGGAAGCCGTCAACCGATCGCTGGAAACCACTCTCGCCGAGGGTGTGCGCTTCGAGCGGCGTGTTTTCCACTCACTGTTCGCGCTCGCGGATCAGAAGGAAGGCATGGCCGCCTTCGTCGAGAAGCGGGATCCGAGCTTCCGCCACGAGTGATCCGGGCGGCTACGTCCACTTGGTCGGCGTCGCGCCGCTGTCGAAGTCACCGGCGGCGCGACGCAGCTCGGCCAACGCACGCACGAGCGTCTCGATCCGGTCCTCGGCGAGCCCGGGAGCGGCGAACACGCGCTCGTTCAATTGCTCGGTCGCTTTCACCGCGAGTTCTCTACCCGCCTCGGTGATTTCGATCAGTGTCGCACGGCGGTCGCTGGGATGCGGCACCCGCTTGACGAGGTGTGCGGCCTCCAGTCGGTCCACCGCATTGGTCACGCTCGTCGGGTGAACCTGGAGCCGCGCACTGGCTTTCGCCATCGGAAGGGCACCGGCGCGACTGAAACTCAGCAGCATGAGCAACTCGTAGCGCGCAAACGTGAGCCCGGCCGGCTTGAGTACCTCGTCGACCCGGGCCATCATGATCTGCTGCGCGCGCATGACCGACGTCACCGCGGCCATCCCGTCCGCCACGTCGCCCCAGCCGTGAACGGTCCACTGACGGTGCGCCTCCTCGATCGGATCGAGGGGGAGTGGGTTGGGCGACGGCATGCTGCGATTCTCGCACGTGGGCCGGTCGGGATGGGCAGGTCGGTCGCTTCGACCGCCCGACCGTGTGGCGTGGCGCCGCTCCCATGTCGGCGGCAGAAACGAACGTTCCGCGCCGAATTCATCGTCACGGCGGTAACGGCGGCTTCCGCGGTATTTTGCGGACGCGCGCCTCGTCCGGACGGACCCGATCGCAACATCGCGGTGGATTGCGTTCTGGCCGAAGACGACCTGTAGTTCTTCCCCAAGGACAACCGGGCAATCGTCACCATGCCGGAGTGAAACGACTTCGGATCACACTGATTGCAAGCCTGTCGCCGGGCGCAATCGCCTGGGACATTGGGTCCTGTTGCGGGTGTGGCTGAGTGGCTAGGCACCGGCCTGCAAAGCCGTTTACACGGGTTCGAATCCCGTCACTCGCTCGCGACATCCGCCCTGGCAGGGGCGGTGAACACAACCGAATACGTGCTGGTCAGAGGCTCGTGGGATGGCGGCAGATGCCACCTTCTGCGCACTAGCGGGCACCGTTTGCGTACCGCTACGCACGGCCTGAATAGCTGAGGCGGAGGTACAGCCGGGCGAGGCCCGCAGTGCGGCACGGTATGCGTTTGACGTTCCTGCTCGGCTAAATGTCGGATGGGGGAGCCGCTGTCGTCAGGAATGCGACGAGAGCACCGGCAGTCGGGGTACAGTCTGGACATTCCGGCTATTGCCGACAGGATCGGGCATATGCGGACCGCGACAAGACCCATCTGCCTGGCAGCACTTGCTGCGATGGTTTTCGCGGCGGGCTGCGGCAGTGACGAATCATCGTCCGCCGGTTTATCCTCAAGCTCAAGGACCACGACGAGATCGGCCTTAACGACTTCCAGTCTGCCAACCGGAGACGCGGGTTTCATTCGCACGCTGGAGGTGAACGGAATCGATGTGCAGGGAAGTCCGAGCCGATTTGTGAGCGGGGCTGCGGCGGTCTGCAGTCACATCGAAGGATTGGAATATACGACGCCGCCCACTCGGATACATTCGGAGACGGTTGCTTACATCGCAGATGTGTTCGACAGCGCTCCTGTTGTGGAGATGCGCGTACTTGGCAACATCGCCGCAGCCGACGCGTTTGTAGACGCCGCGATAAAGTCCTATTGCCCGCAGTACACCAAATACATATAGGCGTGGATACCCTGAGCGCCCAGCACCCGAACAGCACCGCGCCCCTCGCCGGGCTTGTGCGACGAAGGGCGCGGACTCGGAAGCGCGTGGATGGTGGCCACGCCCTCGAGGTCTAGAGGGCGGGCGGCTGCTGGCGTTTGAGCGTCTGCCCGGCGAACCGGCCGAGCCGGTCTCGCCTGTAGCTGCTGCGTCGGGCGCTCACCATGCCACCTTCACCCAGACGGGAGCCATGGGGGCGTCACCCGCGCCGTCCAGCACATCACCGCGCCGGGCGGCCAGTTCGGCATCCAGGGCGGTCAGATGGGCGGCACGGCGAGCCTCATAGCGTTGCTCGGTGGAGGCTGCGGCTGCGGTCTCGGTCAGCGGCGGGCACTTGCCGGAATACATTCCGCCCTGGTCCGGGGGCAGGGCTTCGTTACCCTTCGGCACCAGGCCCGCACCCCACGAAAATTCGCCGGCGTCGGGGCCGGGCTGGAACTCGCTCGCCTTGCCAAGCATGGACTCATTCGCCGGGACGCCCATCCCGACCACGCCCAGGTCGGCGGGGTGTAGGTGGTGCCTGCGGTCACCTGGACCACGCACGCGGCACCCCGGTACCGAACCCCGCAGCCGAAGCCCCTCGCGAAGAAGGAATCTCGCAGTGGATATCGCTGGTCGCGGCCCGGAATGATCCGCAGCCCTTGGTAAGCCGGGTTGACGTGCTGTCGGAACGCGACCGGGTTCAGCGCGGCGTTGGGTCCGTCGGTGGCGATGGTGGCCACGTAGCCCGGTGGCAGGTAAAACGACGGACAGACCCAGGCTGGCCCGTAGCTGCCGAGTACTTCCAGTCCGCCGAACGTACCGGGTGCTACCTTGCCGATGACGTTCTCCTCGGTGAGATAGGCAGGGGCCAAGCTACTTTGGACGAAGTCGTACTTACTCTCCGTGCTGTTGGTGACCACGCCCCGGCCAAAAGTGGCGATGGTCTCGGCGTCGGTGGGGTTGGTGCTGGACTGGGACCTGCCGGTGGTGCATCGCAACTTCTACGGCGGGGTGTTCCGCCCGGCTCTGTTGCGCGCCAACCTCTCTGGGGCGGGTATCCCACCGGCCACGACTTCCACAGCCTGCAGCACACCTACGCCAGCCTGTGCATCGCAGCGGGCATCCAGCCGTTCGTTCTCAGCAAGTTCATGGGGCACGCCAACACCAATGTCACGCTGGGCGTGTACGCGCACCTGTTCGAGGACGACCACACGGACGCCATGACGGCACTAGGTGCAATGGCTCCCTGGCCGCCGCAGGTGGAGAATGTAGTGGCGTTGTGGCGCGGCTGATGCGAACCCAATTCTGAGCAGACTAGTGGAGGAGATCGTCGAGGGATATCGACGGTAGGCGTCTTCTCATTGCCGCGTGGCCAATGGCGATTCCGACGGAACTTGGTCGGAAATCCACCGCCCGAGAGTTCGCCAGCGTATCAAGGAACGTCGCGAGTTCGGGCTTGTGGCGATGGCACAAGGTTCGAATCTGACGAGACCCCAATGCGTACCTTGTCACGAACTGTTCCAGGAAAGTATAAGGGGGTGAATCGAGACGATTGGCGCGTTGTCGCTCACGAATCAGTCGCACTATCGGTAGCTTGACCCTGAAGAATTTTGGATGATCCGGATGTTCCTCAAAGTATTCGCCACCGTCGTGCGGCGGCATCGTGTAGATCTTTAGTTCCGCCGGGAGGGAGTCGAGCGTAAATCCCTTTACGAATAACCCTGGGTTATGGGCCGTGAGCATCTCAAAGGGGTCAAGGGGACTTGGGAGCTCAGATATTACGCCCAATGCGCTCATGTACCGGTATTCCGCGGATTTTACTGGTATGTGACCATAGTACGGCTTGACCAGCTCATCAACGAAATCGAACAAGGCTGTGACGGTCGAGGGGTACTCTTTTAAATCGATCAACAGCAAGCTAACGATTGTGGCAACGCCGTTGATCTGGTTTGGCGTCAACTTACCAGCCACCTCGACTGCCTGATTTAGAATGATGTCTTCAAGGCTTCTGGATTCTGCTCCTGACATTGCAACAAGAATGTCCGCAAGTATTTCGGCGAGCTCTCGGTCGCCAGACTCGGCGTATTGCTTTTGGGCCTTGTATGTGGCCGCAAGCATTCGTGGCGTATCGAACTCTTCGACGTTTTCCGGAGGTGAGGTGAATAGCTTTGTCAGCAATAGGTCAGTGAACTCATTAATACGATCCCGAACTTCTGCCATCGCTCGGTCAGAGAGGACTAGGTAATTCTCGTAAAACACTCCCTTTGCAATATCCCGAACCTCTTGAATGGTTGGTCCGTGGTTGTGGACTTCAACGCTCTGCCCTTGGTACAGATTGGAACTATCTCCAGCTTCTTGGCGTTGGTCTTTCATGGCCGCTGATCACCCATTCCGCCGTTGATGGTGATATCGCGGCCTTGCACCAGCTTGGAATTCTTGCCAGCGCGCTGAACTTGCTTGACCCCGCCGCCCAGCACCGGGCGCGGGCCATTGGATGTCGGCCAAGGAAACGACAGCAGCACCCCGACCAGTAGCAGCGCGCCGACCCCTAACAGGACCCATCGCGGCCAGGCCGTGAGGACTGGCGGTGCGCTGATTGCGATCGCAATCAGCGCGATAACGGTGGTGCCCAACCACGGCCAGTACGCGCGCACGCTTCCTCCGTCGGAGCTCGTCGTGATGCCACCACAATTCTCCCACGCCGCACCGACAGTCCAGCGTGCCACGCCCACTGGAGGTACGGCGGAGGTACGCTGCCGCCAGCGAACGGCCAGCAACTACACATGAAGCGCCCTTACCTGCACAAATCGTGGGTGTCAGCAACCTTCAGCAACTGTGTCAACCGGCCTGCAAGGCCGTTACACGGGTTCGAATCCCGTCACTCGCTCGCAACGTCCACCCTGGCAGGGACGGGCGACAACCGAATATGTGCTGGTCACGGACTCGTAGGACGACCAAGAATGCTGCCTTTGCGCACCGCCCGCTCGGTGCGGCGGAGGTCTAGCCGGTGCAAAAGCGGGCGGCGTGACGGCACCCAACCGGCGCAGGCGTCGCTGCGCCTACGCTTCTGCATGGCCGCTAGTCTGCCGCTAACGTATCCGGTTGCAGCGCTGCAGAATCCGTGAGTCAGTGGCGCTGCCGCGCGGCTTATTTCGAAACGGCGGGCGAACTCGAGTCGGCCGGGGCGCGTTCTTCGACTTCCTCGCCTGCGCTTCGATGATCTCCGAGTCCTGCCAGGCCTCGTCGGGTCGGCCTCGCCGCCGTCGTCCAAGGGCCTCGGCGCGCGACTTCCGGCTGTAATCCGCCCGTCAGCACCGCGCCCGCGCGCTCGAGATCTCCGCAACAGATTTGGTCGCTCTTGGCCATCTGGTCGTCGCGTTCTGAAGTCTGGCCCGCGACGTGGCCTGGGTGTGACGCATGTGTGTTTTAGACCATATTGTGACGCTTGTTACGGCTCTGTTATGTTCCGGACGCGCTCCCGCGCACGTCAAGCGTCGTGCTCAGCACTCTCGAATAGGCGCTTGACCATGCGGTTGGTCGCGTTCTGAAGTGTGGCCAGCGCGCTGACCTGGGTGTGACCTGTTCGTATTTAAGACCCTATTGTGACGCGCGTTACGGTTCTGTTAAGTTCCCCGTGCGCCCCTGCGCACGCCGTTGTTGGTCAGATGCTCAACATCTGTTGGTCAAAAGTTCAACATCGGTTATCCCCTGACGAAAGACTCTGTTACCTATGTCTCGACGTTCCCTTAGGGGCACAGTGGCGGCCACCAGCGCCGTCGCTGTAGCCGCGGGGCTTGCCTTAACCGGCACCCCCGCCTCCGCTGTCACTACCGCCGTGAACTTCACGGACTTCTGTGCCGCCACCTCGATCATCGGCAACGTGGACAAGCCGACCGCCTACTCGGTCACTGTCGACGCTCCGGCGGCGGTTCAGGCAGGCCAGACCTTCACCTACCGGGTTCAGAACCTGGCGTCGGCCTACCCGGACAAGGATTCGGGCGCCACCACGACAAACATCACACGACTCAAGGCCGACTACGCGATCCCGGCGAACTCCACCTTCGTCAGCGCCGCAGTCGTGCCCGGCACCGGCGTTAACGTCAATACCGGCGTCGCCCCCAACGTGCTGCGCGTCAACACCTCCGGTGTCGCCGATCCGGCCGGTACGATCGTGCGCCTGTCCGGAAACAACGCGGTTATCGCAAACGGCGCGAACAACAGCACCAACTCCGAGGGCGGCATCGTCGCGGCGAAGACCAAGAAGAACCTCGACGGCAGCGTCAATGCGGCCGGTGACAGCTGGTTCCAGCTGCCCGCCGTCGACATCACGGTCGTGGCCGGAGCCCCCGGCGTCATCCAGCCGAAGCTTCGGACCACCGGCAATGCCGCCTTGTACAACAACAACGAGAACTGGTACACCCTGCTCGCCAAGGCCAGCCTCCTCGGCACCCAGTGGGCACCCACCCGTTGCGTCCCCTCGGACACCAAGAATGGCGCGCTGAACGCGGGTGCTGGCCCCCTGGCCACGATCAACGTGACCGCGGCTGACGTTGCCACCACCACCGCGCTGACCGCGCCGGCGACCGCGACCAACGGCCAGTCCGTGTCGCTGTCGGCGACCGTTTCCCCGGCTGAGGCCGGTGGCACCGTGCAGTTCAAGGACGGCGCGACCGATCTCGGTGCCCCGGTGGCGGTGAACGCGGGTGTTGCCACCCTCGATCACACGTTCACCGACAATGGCGCACACAGCATCACCGCGGTGTACAGCGGCGCAGCTGGATTCATCACCTCTACCTCGGCTGCCAGTGTGGTCGACGTGTCGGCGGCTAACGTCGCCACCACCACGGCGCTGACCGCGCCGGCGACCGCGACCGAGGGCCTGTCGGTGGATCTGTCCGCCGCGGTTTCCCCGGCTGAGGCCGGCGGCACCGTCCAGTTCAAGGACGGCGCGACCGATCTCGGTGCTCCCGTGCCGGTGACCACGGGTGTTGCGACTCTCGCGCACACGTTCACCGGAGTGGGCGCGCACAGCATCACCGCGGTGTACAGCGGCGGGACCGGATTCCTCGCCTCGACCTCGGCGGCCAGTGTGGTCGACGTGTCGGCGGCTGACGTCGCGACCACCACGGCGCTGACCGCGCCGGCGACCGCGACCGAGGGCCTGTCGGTGGATCTGTCCGCCGCGGTTTCCCCGGCTCAGGCCGGTGGCACCGTGCAGTTCAAGGACGGCGCGACCGATCTCGGTGCTCCCGTGCCGGTGACCGCGGGTGTTGCGACTCTCGCACACACGTTCACCGGAGTGGGCGCGCACAGCATCACCGCGGTGTACAGCGGCGGGACCGGATTCCTCGCCTCGACCTCGGCTGCCAGTGTGGTCGACGTGTCGGCGGCTGACGTCGCCACCACCACGGCGCTGACCGCGCCGGCGACCGCGACCAACGGCCAGTCCGTGTCGCTGTCGGCGACCGTTTCCCCGGCTGAGGCCGGTGGCACCGTGCAGTTCAAGGACGGCGCGACCGATCTCGGTGCCCCGGTGGCGGTGAACGCGGGTGTTGCCACCCTCGATCACACGTTCACCGACAATGGCGCACACAGCATCACCGCGGTGTACAGCGGTGGGACCGGATTCCTCGGCTCCACCTCGGCGGCCAGTGTGATCGACGTGTCGGCGGCCAACGTTGCCACCACCACGGCGCTGACCGTGCCGGCGACCGCGACCAACGGCGTGTCCGTGTCGCTGTCGGCGACCGTGTCCCCGGCTGAGGCCGGCGGCACCGTGCAGTTCAAGGACGGCGCGACCGATCTCGGTGCCCCGGTGGCGGTGAACGCGGGTGTTGCCACCCTCGATCACACGTTCACCGACAACGGCGCACACAGCATCACCGCGGTGTACAGCGGCGGGACCGGATTCCTCGGCTCCACCTCGGCGGCCAGCGTGATCGACGTGTCGGCGGCCAACGTTGCCACCACCACCACGCTGGACGCGCCGGCGACCGCGACCACGGGCCAGTCCGTGACGCTGTCGGCGACCGTGTCCCCCGAAGGGGACGGCGGCACCGTTGAGTTCTTCGACGGTGCGGCTTCCATCGGCACCGCGCCGGTGACCGCGGGCGTTGCGGTCCTCACCCACACGTTCACCGCAGCGGGCGCACCCAGCGTCACCGCGGTGTACAGCGGCGCCACCGGATTCCTCGGCTCCACCTCGGCGGCCAGCGTGATCACCGTGACCGACCCCGCACCGGGTGACGTCAACACCACCACCACGCTGACCGCGCCGGCGACCGCGACCACGGGCCAGTCCGTGACGCTGTCGGCCACCGTGTCCCCCGAAGCGACCGGCGGTACCGTCCAGTTCTTCGACGGCACCAACACGATCGGTGGACCGGTGACCGTGGTCAACGGTGTGGCGACCCTGCCGCACACCTTCACCACCACCGGCGGCCACTCCCTCCACGCGGAGTACAGCGGCACCACCGGATTCATCGCGTCGAACTCGGACGCGCGCCTGATCACGGTGTCGGCCTCCACCACCGGGGGAGGCACCGGTTCGTCCTTCTAACCGGACCGATCTCGTGGACTGAATAAACACGGCAGCGGGTGCCTTCAACCGAAGGCACCCGCTGTCGTCGCATTCCGAAGTCGGGCCCGCGCGTGTGGCCCGGGTGTGACACGTTTGTGTTTTAGACCATGTTGTGACACCCGTTACGGTTCTGCTAGTTTCCCGGAGCGCTCCCGCGCACGCCGTTGTTGGTCAAACGATCGACAAGTGTTGGTCAGACGCTCAACATCGGCGATCCCCTGACGAAAGACCCCTGTCACCCATGTCTCGACGTTCCCTTCGCGGCACAGTGGCGGCCACCGGCGCCGTCGCCGTAGCCGCGGGGCTTGCCCTCACCGGCATCCCCGCCTCCGCTGCCACCGTGAGCTTCACGAACTTCTGTATCGCCACCGCTCCCATCGTCGGCAACCAGGATCAGCCCACAGCCACGTCGGTCACTGTCGACGCACCGGCGACAGTCACTGCCGGCGACACCTTCACCTACCGGATTCAGACCGCGCCGTCCAGCTACCCGGACACAGCGCAGGGCGCCACCACGACAAATTTGTCGCGACTCAAATTCGACTTCGAGATCCCGGCGAACTCCACCTTCGTCAGCGCCACCGTCGTGCCCGACACCGGCGCGAACCTGAGCGGCGTCACCCCCAACGTGCTGCGCGTCAACAACGCCGGCAGCGTCGATCCGGCCGGTTCGATCCTGCGCCTGTCCGGAAACAACGCGGTGATCGCGAATAGCCCGACCTCGAGCCTCAACTCCGACGGCGGCATCATCGCGCCGAAGCTCAAGAAGAACCTCGACGGCAGCACCAATGCGAATGGTGACAGCGCCTTCCAGCTGCCCGCCGTCGACGTGACGGTCGTGGCCGGATCCGCCGGCACCATCACCCCAAAGGTGCGGGTCGGTGGCAACGCCGCCAACTCGAACGCCGACGAGAACTACTACACGATGCTCGCCAAGGCCAGCCTCCTCGGCACCCAGTACGCACCCACCCGCTGCGTCCCCAAGAACGCAAAGGGCGATGCCACGCTGAACGCCGGCGGCGGGCCCCTGGCCACCGTCAACGTGACCGCCGCGGTACCAGTTGACGTAGCCACTACCACCGCGCTGACCGCGCCGGCGACCGCGACCCAGGGCCAGTCCGTGACGCTGTCGGCCACCGTGGCCCCCGCACAGGCCGGCGGCACCGTCCAGTTCTTCGACGGCATGACCACCATCGGTGCACCCGTGCCGGTGACGGCGGGCGTTGCGACCCTCGCGCACACGTTCACCGAGCTGGGCGCACACGGCGTCACCGCGGTGTACAGCGGCGCAACCGGGTTCCTCGCCTCGTCTTCCGCGGCCAAGGCCGTCAACGTCACGCCCGCCGCGGTGGTCACCGTGCCGACCGCGACCACGCTGACCGTGCCCGCTACCGCGACCTCCGGGTCCGCGGTCGCCCTGTCCGCGACGGTCTCCCCGGCGCCCGAGGGTGGCACCGTCCAGTTCGCCGAGGACAACACCCCGATCGGCGGGCCCGTCGACGTCGTCGGCGGCGTTGCCACCCTGGCACACGCCTTCACCAGTGCCGGCCACCACAACATCACCGCGTCCTACCAGGGCTCGCCCGGCTTCGCGGCCTCGCAGTCGGCCTCGGCCACCGTCGACGTCAGCGCCCCGGCGCCGTCCGACATCGCGACCGTCACCAAGGTGACTGCCCTGTCCACGGCTACGGTCGGCAAGTCCGTCGACCTGTCCGCCACCGTGTCCCCCGCCTCCGCGGGCGGCACCGTCCAGTTCATGGACGGCACCGACAAGATCGGTGGACCGGTGACCGTGGTCAACGGCGCGGCGATCCTGCCGCACACCTTCACTACGGAGGGTGGCCATTCCATCACCGCCGTCTACAGCGGTGCGGGCGGCTATGTGGCTTCCACGTCCGCCCCCTTCGCCGTGACCGCGTCCGAGGCGAGCGGCGGCGGCACCGGTTCCGCCGGTCTGTAGTTCGGCGCACGACCACTCACCACCCTCGAACCACCAATTCAGGAGTACTCATGTCGCACGCGCCCATGCGCCGCGCAGTGGCGGTCCTCGCGGCCGCCGGGATAGCCACCGGCGGACTGTTGTTCGCCGTACCGGCCTCCGCCGCAACCACGAACACCGACTTCACCGCCGCCTGCTGGGGCAAGTTCAAGAGCCTGCTCGACACCACCGACAAGACCATCGCCGCCGGCGTCACGGTCGACGCCCCCGCCACCGTGATCACCGGTGACACCTTCACCTACCGGCTGCAGCCGAAGGCACAGACGCTGCCCGGCAAGGGCGAGAACCTGCGCAACCGCTCCAGCGTCTCGCGGATCAAGTTCGATTACGCGGTACCCGAGGGCGCCCAGTTCGTCTCCGCCACCGTGGTTCCCGGCACTGCGGTGAACCTCGCGGGCAAGGCGCCGACCGTGGTGCGGGTCGCCGAGAACGGCAGCCCAGACGCGGCCGGCCCGGTGCTGCGCCTGTCCGGCGGCAACGAGACCGTCGGGAACGGGCCGAGCACCAACGACGGCGCCGAGGGCGGCATCGTCGTCAACATCAGCGGCGACACCAGCTTCCGGCTCCCGGCGATCGAGGTGACGGCCGTGGCGGGGCCGGTCGGATCCGTCGTGCAGCCGAAGGTCCGCACCGCAGGCAACGCCGCAAACTACAAAGCGGACGAGAACTTCTACACCTCGCTGATCCGCGAGAAGGACCCCGTCGCAGGCGTGTCCTACTGGTCGGCAACCCGCTGCTCGCCCCGTGACAGCAGTGGCGCTGCACTGAACTCCGGCGCCGGTGCGCTGGCGTCGATCAACGTCGTCGCCCGCCCGGACACGGCCACCACGACCACGCTCGCGACCCCCGCGACCGCGGACAACGGCGTGAGCGTCGACCTCACCGCCACGGTGAGCCCGGCCACGGTCGGTGGCTCCGTCCAGTTCAAGGATGGCGACGCCAACCTCGGCGCACCGGTCGCGCTGACCAATGGCACCGCGACGCTCCCGCACATCTTCGACACCGACGGCGCGCACTCCGTGACCGCCGTGTACCTCGGTGCATCGGGGGTCACCGGGTCCACCTCTGCGGCGAGCGTCGTCACCGTGAGCACCCCCGTCCAGGACACCACGACCACGCTGACCACGCCCAGCCACGCCACGACCGGGGTGGCCGTCAGCATTGCCGCCACCGTCGACCCGGCACCGGCCGGCGGCACCGTCCAGTTCTTCGACGGCACCACCGCGATCGGCGACCCCGTCGCCGTGTCCGGTTCCGTCGCGACGCTGGCCCATGAGTTCGCCACGGCGGGCACGCAATCGATCACCGCAACCTTCAACGGCGTCAAGGGTTTCGCGGCATCCACCGCGGCCGCCCGCACAATCGAGGTGTCGGTCCCGGCGCCGGACGAGGTCCGCACGACAATCACGCTCGACGCACCGGCCACCGCGATCACGGGCCAGGCCGTGGCGCTGAACGCGACCGTGACCCCGGGTCAGGCCGGCGGTAGTGTCCAGTTCTTCGACGGCACCACCGCGATTGGCTCTCCGGTCCCGGTGACCGGCGGGACTGCGACGCTGACCCACAGCTTCGCGACCGTCGGCGCACACGGCGTCACCGCCGTGTACAGCGGCGCGGCAGGTGTCCTGGGCTCCTCGTCGGACGCCTCGGTGGTCAACGTGTCGGAGCCCACGGGACCGCCCGTCGGGGGCACCGGTTCTGCCGGCTAACCGGGTCGGTCTCGGGTTCGAATCCCGTCACTCGCTCGCGACGCGCATGCCGATATGGCGCGGTCCAACCCGCGCCATATCGGCATGTCGGGGTTCCGACGACTCAGGCGCGCTGGTTGTGCTGAACGTCGCCGTTGCGGCCGGTCTGGTCACCGGTGGCGTGGCCGGTCTGGTCACCGGTGGCGTGGCCGGCCTGGTCACCGGTGGCGTGGCCGGCCTGGTCACCGGTGGCGTGGCCACGGCGGGTATCGACACGCGGGTCGATCTTGTCCGCGCGAGCGAACTGCTGGTCCACATCGGTGCGACTATGTGCGGCCTTGGACCGGAGCTGGTCCGCCTCGAGTGACTTGGCGGCGGCATCGGCCTGCGCCTGCTTGGCCTCGGCTCCTGCCGCTGCGGCGTCGGCTTCACGCTGCCGAGCGTTCGCCTCGTTCTGCATCGCGTTGGTGCGCAGCTCATCTGCCTTGATGGCGCGGCGCTTGCGATTGTTGTTGCGCACGACAACAGCGATCAGCGCGAGAACGGCGATCACTGCGACGACGATGATGACAATGACGATCGGGTCCATCGGTGGGCTCCTAATGCCGGGGTGGTCGGGGGATACCCGGGGCTTGCCGGGAGGAAACTTGTCGGTGGGCCGCGATAGATTTTCGAACATGTCTTCGATCACGGATGCTGCGGGAGCAGGCCGCGGCGCAGCTGGCTGGGTTCGCCACAAATATGCCCCCGGATGAGTTGAAGAAGACTGCCGACCGGCTCGCGGTGTATCTGAATCCGGATGGCGAGTTCAGCGACGACGATCGCGCCCGAAAGCGCGGGATCTGGCTCGGGCAGCAGGGCCCGGATCTGATGAGCAGCCTCACCGGCCTGATCGATCCGAAGTTGCGGGCCTATCTGGAGCCGATGTTCGCGAAGCTCGCCGCGCCCGGGATGTGCACCCCCGAGGACGATTCACCCGCGGTCGACGGTGAGCCGAACGAGGATGAGGCCCAGCGCGATACGCGCTCGATGGGGCAGCGCCGGCATGATGCGGTGCAGGCCATGTGCCGGGGACTGCTCGCGTCCGGCGAGTTGGGGCAGCATCGCGGTCTACCGGTGACGGTGATCGTGTCGACCACTCTGCGCGAGCTCACCGAACAGGCCGGACCCGCGGCAACCGCGGGCGGATCCCTTCTCCCCATCCGCAACTTGATCCGGCTCGCCGCCCACGCCAACCACCATCTCGCGGTGTTCGACGACATCGACAACCGCCCGCTGTGTCTTGGGCGCGCCAAACGGATCGCAAGCCCGGATCAGCGGATCGTGCTGCACGCCCGCGACACCGGCTGCTCCTTCCCCGGCTGCACCGTGCCGGGCTACCCGGCCGAGGCGCACCACATCCGAGAGTGGGCAGACGGCGGCCCCACCGACATCGACAACCTGACCTTCGCCTGCCCCGCCCACCACAAACTCGCCGGCCGGGGCGCGGACCAGTGGCATACGACCGCTGGTCCGCGTTCGCACACCCGCTGGCACCCACCGATCCACGTTGATCCGCGACAACGCCCGCGCGTCAACCATTTTCACCACCCGAGTGAGGTCCTTGTCGCGGGCGACGATGGCGCCACCGGAAACGACAGCACCGGGCCGCCATGAGGCGACCCGGTGCGGATGGACAGGGGAGTGGTCAGCGGGTCATCGCCCAGCGGCGGAGCCCGCGCGGCCGGCGCATCATGAGCGCACCAATCGCCGCGACGGCAATTCCGCGGGGCGCCTCGTAGATCAAGCCGGACAGCCCTTCGGTCGCCGGGATCGGCAGGAAGAACCCGACCATGCCGATCAGCGTGAGCACCGAGATCCACGTCGGTACTGCTCGATTCTTCAGCATGCTCGCGCCGAGCAAGCCCATGCCGGCCAGCATCACGAGTCCGCCTCCGTGGTTGAACACCGCGAAGGCGGTTGTCCCGATCATGTTGTCGTTGTCGGCGATGAGGTGCGCCGTCTCTGGATTGGTCGCCAGCGGGTGCGCGACGAAAATCTCGATCGCGAGGTGCCCCGCAGCGGTGGTGATGTTGCCGATGAGGTAAAGCACGGTGCCGATGAATCCGGCCGTGCCGAGGCGCGGCTTCATCCACGCGTACATGCCGGGCAGGCCGAGGATCAGCAGGGTGGTGCCGACGCCGAGCAGGGACTGCGCGACCGGGGTGCCGGGGCTTGTCAGCGCCTCGACCGAGTGTCCCTTCCCCGCGACGATCGGGTGCAGTGTGCCGCCGGCGATGCACAGCGCACCGCCGATGCTCAGCGCGGAACCGCACATCCGCGTTACAGTCTCGCGAGATGGGCCACCGACCGTCGGAACGGCGATGTGGGAGGTGGAGGTTGGCAGGAGTGCTTGTGTGGTGGTCATGAGCCAAGAGTCGACGGGTGCGCTGGTGTGACGCTGGTGCGCGACTGGTCCGAACGCGAAGCCGATGCGTCGCCCGCGATCGCGGTGCTCGGCCCGCTGCAGGTGCGCGGGCCCGATGGCTCGATCATCGTGATTCCGGCCCGCAAACACGCCGAACTGCTGGTGCTGCTCGCCGCCGAGCGCACCACGCGCAGTGCGGGGTACCTGTGCGAGCTGCTCTGGCGCGGCAATCCGCCGGACAGCGCCCACGTGACCCTGCAGGGCTATGTGTCCCGGCTGCGGCGAGCGTTGCGCGACATCCCCGAAGTCCGGATCGAAACTGTCGCGAGCGGATATGTCCTGCGGTGCGCCGGCGCGAACACCGATCTTGACCTGCTCGACGCACTGTCGCGGGACGCCCGGGCCGCCGCCGCGGACGGCGAAGTCGGCCGGTCGGTCGAACTACTGGAAAGAGCGCTCGGTCTCTGGCGCGGCGATGTCCTCGCCGAGATCGACGACATCGCGGAGATCGCCCCGGAGCGGGCCCGGATCGACGAGCTGCGCTCGGAACTGACCGAAATGTGTGCCGAAGGCCTGATCGTGCTCGGCCGCGCCCGCCAGGCCGTCACGGTGCTGACCGACGCGCGGGAGCGGCATCCGTTGCGGGAAGGCGTTACTCGGCTGCTCGCGCTCGCACTGCGCGACGGTGGTCGAACTGCCGAGGCGCTCGACGTCCTGGTCCGGCTGCGCCGCGGCCTACGCGACGAACTCGGCCTCGATCCCGCGCAGGACACGGTTCGAGTTGAGAACGAAATCCGCAACGCTGCCGAACCCCAAGAACTTCCGGTACCGGCTCGGGTGCCGGCACAGTCGGGACTGGTGGGCCGGGACGACGTCGCACAACTGCTCGACCGCGCCTGGCAGCGCAGCGAACGCGAGTTGACCGTCGTCACCGTGCGCGGCCCGGCGGGCGTAGGCAAGACCGCGGTGGTGCTCGACGCGCTACGGCGGCACAACGCCAACGCATTGTTCGGTGGTGGCATCGCCGGTGGGCGAACCGGTCCACTCGAAACCGTGGCGCCATGGCTGGATCAGGCGGCGTTGAACGGGCGTACCGTGCCGGCGGCACCCACGCCGCGCGACCTCGCGGCGCTGCTCGCCGAAATCGCCAGGGAAACCGGGCATGTGGTCGCGGTCATCGACGATCTGCACTGGGCCGACCCGGACTCGGTGCGGCTCGTCGCCGCGGCGATCCGAGTGCTGCGCGCGCATCCCGTGTTACTCATGCTGACCGTCCGCCCGGGCCCGCTTGCACCGGAGCTGGATTCGCTGGTGCAGGCGTTGCGCGCGGCGGGCGGCCACGTCGGCATCGAGCTCGGCGCGTTGGGGGAAGATTCGATCGGCGAGCTGGTCGGCACCGAACTCGGTGACGTCGGATCCGATGTCCGCCACGACCTCATCGCACAGAGCCATGGCAGCCCATACCTTGCCCGGCAGCTGTGCGACCTGGTCCGCGCCGGCCTGTCGGTATCCGACGGCGGCACAGCCGCGGTCACCGCCGCGAAACTCGAATCGGTCTCGGCCGGGGCGGGGTCACTCGCCGAGATCGTGGCGGTGATCGGTGCGCGGGCATCGATCGGACTTGCGGCGGCCGCCGATGCGGCACCGGGCTTCGACGATCGGCTGCGCGAACTCGCTACGGCGCAACTCGTGTCGGTGTCCGAATCGGAGATCGTGTTCGTGCACGATCTCGTGCGCGGCGCGGTGCTCGACCGGATTGGCGCGGTGCACAAGGCCGAGCTGCATCGCCGCGTCGCGGACGTGCTCGTCGAACTCGTGCCCGATGCGCTCGCCGCGCTGGCACTGCACCGTAGCGCCGCCGCATTCGACGCGATCGACTCGGCCGCCGCGCGTGCCTGCGCCGCGGCCGCACGCGACTCGCTGCGACGGGGCGCGTTCGGTGACTGTGCCGAGTTCGCCGAGCGCGGGTTCCGCCATGCCGACCCGGCGGATCATGCCCTCCTGGTCGAGCTCGATTCCCTTGCCGGACAGGCACTCAACCGGATCGGGGACTACGAGGTGGCGGCCGAGCACTTCGATCGCGCCGGCCGCGCGCTCGCCGAGGCAGGTGATTGGGCGGGGTTGGCCCAAACCGCGCTACTCGCATCCCCGCGCGGCGTCGGCGGCTACTTCTCCGGTTCCGGCGTCGTCCAGTCCGGGTCGTCGGCGCTGCGCACGCAAGCGCTGGCGCATCGCCTCGACCTCGATACCGACCTCAATGCGGAGATCCTTGCGATCGAGGCCGCGGACCGTGCCGTCCACGGCGCCGCCGGAGATCTCGACCTTCTGGCCGACGCGCTGGCACGAAGCGCCCCGGGTGCCCGATCCTGGCCACAAGTTCGGCTGGCCGAGTTCGTTTGCCGCTGGGAACCGGCCACGCTGGCGGACCGGGAGAAGATCGCCGACGAACTCGCCGAACTTGCCGGGTCCGACCCGCAGGCCCGGGCCACCGCGCTGCATCTGCGCCGCGTGTGCGCACTCGAATCCGGTGACCTGCGGCTGGTACGGCGGCTGTCGGCGGAGTTCGCCCGCCTCGCGGCCGACGGCGGCACCGATATCGAGGCCATGCAGCTGTGGTGGCAGGTGATGTACTCGGTGCTGCGCGGCGAGTACGAGCAGTCCAATGCGCTGATGACCCGCCTTGCGGAGGGCCTCGGCGCAGTGAGTGCCGCGGCACGGCAGCTCGCGGAGGTGTCGTTGCTGACCAGCCGGTCGATCGAATTGTGGCATCGCGGGCGGCTGGCCGAGTCGCTCGAGGCGGCGGACCAGATGGCCGAGGACTTCGACGAGGACTTCGCCCTCGTGGTCGCGATGGCGGCGGCCGAGGTAGGTGATTACGAGCGTGCCCTGCGCCTGGCGGAGACCATCATCGGACTCCCCGGCCGGCTGCACGGCCCGCGGCTCGCGGTCCGGGTGCCGCTGCTCATCGAGGCACTGCTATCGGTCGGGCAGCTGGCGCCCGAGCATCGAGAGGCGGTGCGCGAGTTCACAGCTGCGCTCGAACCCCACACCGAGGGCTGGGGTGATGCGTTGATCGTGCAGTGGCCCGGGCTGGTGTGCCTCGGCCCGTCGGGGCTCTATCGCGGCACGGTGCGCGGCATCCTCGGCCGCGACGGTGCGCGCGCGGAGGTCGAGTCGGCGCAACGCCGGGCTCGGGCACTTGGCGCCCGGCCGTACGAGACGCGCGCGGAGCAGCGGCTCGGTATGTGGCCGTTCGCTGGGGACTAGGCGACGTGGGATAACCGGCGCGGCATAAGGCGCACGCTGAACCGAATCCTCGACCGGACGCGGACGATCCGATTGCATAGCGTGCTATGACCACCGCTGCCACGCGAATCGACGCCCTGCATCACCGCTACCGTGACGACACCCTGCCGGCCCCGCAGGCGTGGAACGACACACTCGCTTTGATCCACGCGCACAGGTCGGTGCGGCAGTACCTCCCCGACGACGTCTCGGATGAAACTCTGCGCGTGCTGGTTTCGGCTGCGCAGTCGGCGGCGACATCGTCGAACCTGCAGGTGTGGAGCGTGGTCGCGGTGCGTGACCCGGAGCGCAAAGCGCGGCTGGCCGAACTTGCCAACGGGCAGCGGCACATTGTCCAGGCGCCCGTATTGCTGGTCTGGACAGCCGATTTCGCGCGGATTCGGGAACTCGCGAACGAGCGCGGAATCGCGTTGGACGGTGCCGACTACCTCGAGTCGAGCTATGTCGGATTCATCGATGCGGCACTCGCCGCGCAGAACGCGGTGCTGGCGGCGGAATCGCTCGGCCTCGGCACGGTCTACATCGGGGCGCTGCGCAACCGGCCGGAGGAGGTGGCCGCAGAACTCGGGCTCCCGCCGCACGTGTTCGCCACTTTCGGCCTTGTGGTCGGTCATCCGGACCCGGCCGAGGGTGGACGGGTGAAACCGCGTCTGCCACAGCAGGCCGTGCTGCACCACGAGACCTATGCACTGCCGGGCCAGCGCGACCACGTCGACACCTACGAGCAGCGCATCGCGGAGTTCTACGCCGAGGAGAACCTGCCGCATTCCTGGACCGACCGCGTGATCGATCGCCTCGCCGGCCCGGAGACGCTCAACGGCCGCCACCGGCTGCGGGAAGCCCTGCAGAACCAGGGCTTCCCGCTGCTCTGACGCCTGTGCCGGGTTAGACGGGAGCGGTCTGCCAGCTGATCGGGCCGAACACCTCGTAGTGGATGTTCTCGGCGGCGAGATTCCGATTGAGCAGCGCATCGCGCAGCCCGATCATGAACGGCAGCGGGCCGCACAGAACGGCGCGGGTATCGGGGGCGAGGTTGATCGGGGCGAGATTGGCGTAGCCGACGTAGACTCCGCCGCCGGGCGCCCGGCGGTCGAGTTCCTCGTACCAGCGGTACATCACACCGCCGGGGAGTTGGTCGACGAGCGTGGCGAGTTCGGCGCGGTGGGCATGGGCGCTCGGGGAGCGGTCGGCGTGTAGCACGGCAACGGGGCGCTGGTCCTTGGTGTCCACGAGATGGTGCAGCATGCTGATCATCGGCGTGCAACCAATGCCCGCTGACGCGAGTAAGAGTGGCGCGGAAGCTTCCTCCGGCAGGGTGAGGTCGCCGAACGGTGTAGTGACGTAGACCTCATCGCCTTCGAACACGTTGTAATACAGGAAGTTCGATACCTCGCCCGACGGGACGACCGAGCCGGGATGGAGGGTCGCGCGAATCCGCTTGACTGTGATCCGCCAGGTACCGATTCGCGGTGGCGAGCACAGGCTGTACTGCCGAATCTGCCGGGCACCGTCGATGCCGAGGGTAGCCACCGAAAGATACTGTCCCGGAACGAAGTGCGGTAGCGGGGCGCCATCGGTGGAGGTGAGCACGAACGACACCGAGTCCGCCGATTCGTGCCGGCGTTCGCGCACCCGCACCGTGCGCCATACGTAGCCAGGGGTGACGCCGGCTGCGGCGTAGAGACCCTTTTCCATCGAGATCAGAGTCTCGGCCATCAGCCAGTAGAGCTCGTCCCACGCGGCCGCGACGGCCGGGGTCACCGCTGCGCCGAGCACCTCCACGATCGCGGCGAATAGATGCTCGTGCACGACGGCGTACTGGTCGGCCGTAATTCCAAGGGAAGCATGCTTGTTGGCGATGCGGGAGAGGACGGTGTGGACTTGGTCGGGGTCGGGATCGAGTTGCAGTGTCGCGAACACGGCGATCGATCGGGCGAGTGCTTGTTGTTGCACGCCCCTGAGCTGGTTGCCCCGGTTGAACAGGTCACGCTCGAGTTCCGGGTGGGCGGCGAACAACTTGCGGTAGAACAGCGGGGTGATCCTGTCGATCGCGGCGCCGACCGCGGGCAGGGTGGCGCGGATGACGTCCTTCGAGGCCGCCGACAGCATCTCGGTCTCCAATCGTTGGGTCGGGTGAAATCGCGCTGCCGGCACGCGGGTTTGCGCCATCGCATTCGACGACCTCATCGAGCCCCTCGGAGTCGGCGCACGAGCCACCCGACGGTAGCAGTGTCGCCGAGTTCGGTGACGGCTAGGGCGGGTTGATTGGCGATGTGTGACGGAGTCGCGCGGTCCCAGCGGCCGGTGGGTCCGGCCGACTTGCCGATACGACCACAGCAGCGGGAAGCCCTGCAGAGCCAGGGCTTCCCGCTGCTGTAGTGCGACTCGTCGGCTAGGCCGGCGACGGGGACCAGTTGTCCGGGCCGAAGACCTCGTAATGGATGTTCTCCGCGGCGACCTCGCGGTCGAGGAGCGCTTCGCGCAGCCCGATCATGAAGGGCAGCGGGCCGCAGAGGTATGCGCGGGTGCCCGGCTGCAGGGTGATCGCCGTGAGATCGGCGCGACCGCCGGCAATTCCGGCACCGGCGGTGCGCCCACCGAGATCCTCGTACCAGCGGTACATCACGCCACTCGGGAGGCGGTCGACGAGCGCGCTGAGTTCGGCACGATGGGCGTGCGCGCTCGGGGATCGGTCAGCGTGCAGCACTGCCACCGGCCGCGGATCTTCGGTGGCCACGAGGTGGTGCAGCATCCCGATCATCGGTGTGAGGCCGATTCCGGCGGACGCCAGCAGCAGCGGCGCCCGGTCGTCGTCGGGCAGCACGAGGTCGCCGAACGGAGTCGTGACCTCGAGCAGATCACCCTCGAACACGTTGTGGAAAAGGAAGTTCGACACCTCGCCCGCCGGGGCGATTGAGCCGTCCTCGAGTGGGGTCGGTTGGATGCGCTTGACGGTGATCCGCCAGTCGCCGAGCAGTGGGGCAGAGCAGAGGCTGTACTGCCGGATCTGGCGGGCGCCGTCGGGAAGGTGAGCTGCCACCGAAAGATACTGTCCTGGAACGAAACGCGGCAGCGCGCTGCCGTCGGTCGAGGTAAGCACGAACGACACCGAGTCGGCCGACTCGTGCCGACGTTCCCGCACCTGGACAGTTCGCCAGACCTGACCGGAGGCGACACCCGCGGCGTCGTAGAGACCCTTCTCCATTGCGATCAGGGTTTCGGCCATCAGCCAGTACACCTCGTCCCAGGCGGCCGCGACTTCCGGCGTCACTGCCTCGCCGAGGACCTCCACGATCGCAGCGAACAGATGTTCGTGTACGACGGCGTACTGGTCGGCCGTAACGCCAAGGGAGGCATGCTTGTTGGCGATGCGCGATAGGATGGTTTGTACCCGGGCCGGGTCGGGGTCGAGTTGCAGCGTGGCGAATGCGGCGACGGCGCCGGCGAGTGCCTGCTGCTGCGCGCCTTGGCTCTGGTTGCCCCGGTTGAACAGGTCGCGCTCGAGTTCGGGGTGCGCTGCGAACAGCTTTCGGTAGAACAGGTTGGTGATCTCGCCGATCGCGGCGCCAACTGCGGGCAGGGTGGCCCGGATGGTTTCCTTCGAGGCAGACGAAAGCATGTCATTCTCCAATCGTTCGAGTGGGCAATACCTCGCTGCGAACCCGCGGAAGGGCGAGCAGCACGTTTGTGGTGGGTGGTTGGGCAAGGTCGTCGATGGTCAGCGAGTCCAGCGACGCGAAGAACGCATCCTGTGCGAGCCGCAGCGCCGAGCGTAGCGAACAGCCGTGCCGCAGGGGGCATGGGTTCGCCCCGTCGCACTCGACGACCTCGTCGAGGCCTTCCAGCTTGCGGACGACCCAGCCGACGGTGGCGGTGCGACCGAGCTCGGTGATCGCGAGACCGCCGTTTCTGCCGCGGCGGGCGTCCACGATCCCGAGTTCGCCGAGGCGGGTGATGACCTTGGTCATGTGGGTATAGGAGACCGCGAGTTCTTCCGCGATCGTGCGGCTGCTGGGCCGCTCGTTCACCGGCGAGACTGCCAGGCGCATAACGGCCCGGAGCCCGAGATCGGTGAACTGCGTGAGCTGCATGAGCGCAGCGTATTTTAATTCTCATACTGAATACGAATTATGTGACCTAGATCGCTATTCGGGTGGTGACAAGGACTTTCGAGGCCTTACACCCCGTCGATCGAAACCAGCCGGAACTGCCGGACCCGACCCGGTACCCGCGCATGGCACGTCGTGAGCAGTGGTTCGGACATCTCCTCGGCGATCCGCACGGTCACCTGCCCGTCGCGGGCGGCGAGCACCACGACGGTCTCGATGTCATCGGGCGTGACCGAAACCGGTGCGAAGTCGGCGATCCGGTCGTGGCCGGTCCGGCGGCGGGCGTGGTGCTGGGCAGCCTGTACGACCTCGGGCAGCGAACTGCGCCCCCGCAGGAAGCGATCGTCCACGCGGCCGTTCACGAACAGGCGCACCAGGTCGGCCGGCTCCTCGGCGCCGTCGACGCGACCGTAGTACAGCCCGTGCGGCAGCACGATCATCGTCGCCGCGAAGCGGTCACCGCCGAGATGTGAGCATTCCCAGGTCCATTCGGGATAGCGCTCGGCGATCTGGGCGGCCGCCTTGCGGCCCCGCACCGCGCAGCACTGATCGTGTTTGCCGTGCGCACACACGGCGACCAGTGGGTCGCCGGATTCGGTTCCCGCCGAGCCGTCCAATGGCACTTCGGTGAGTTCGCGTGGGTCATCCACCTCGCCCCAGTGCAGCGACTCCGATCCGGGCCGGGCGTCCGCGATCGCCCACCGCCAGCGCGGTGTCGACGATCGGCGTCCGGGCCGGCGGATCGCGGCGATCCGCATGCCGGCTTTTTCCGCGCGTTTGACCACGGTCCGGCCGAGGCCAGGATCGATGACGTTGGGGGAGTCCATGAAGGCGGAATGTCCCCAGCCGCCTTCGAGTTCCACCATGAACCACCGCATTCCGCGTGACCCGGTGCCCGCCATCGGATCACGCCGGTCGAGCGCGGCGTCGGTGCACGACTGCCGATCGGGCCCGCTCATGCCACCTCCACGACGGCCTCGCGCAACAGCCGGCGCAGCAGGACCAGGCCGTCGGCGGACGAGAGCCCGGGCAGGGTCGCGGCAGTCACCGGACGGCGGGTTGCGATCGATTCCAGCGCTGGAAGGCAGGCCACGGGAAAGGTGATTGTCTTGCCGGGTAGTCGAAGGTCGACGTGGGCCCCGCCGTTCGATTCGAGCGAACCGAGCAGCCCGCGTCGCCAGTGCACCGTCGCGGTGTCGGTCAAGTTGCCGATCGACTCGACCGTCGCGAGCGGACGCACCGCGGCGGGGCGGGTCAGTTCGGCGAAGCGGTTGCCGATCGAGTCCGCGATCGCGGCGTCGCCCGGCAGGGACCGCAGCGCGGCGAGTATCGCCGGCAGGGTCTTGCGAACCTCGGCGGAAACCGCGTCGCGATCGGCGAGGTCGAGTCCGAGTGGCAACGACCCCCGGAGCTCCGGTTGTTCGGCCAACGCACTGAGCACGCGATGGACGATGTCGTAGCGAGTGAAGGGTCCGACGCCGACCGTCAGGTGGATCGAGGTCGTGCCCAGCGCATCTGCCGAATGAATCCAGCCGCGCGGCAGATACAGCGCGTCCCCCGGTGCGAGTTCGGTGTCGATCGCCGGTTCTTCCGCGCTGCGCGCCGCTATCGCCGCGCGATGCTGGGTCCACGGTTGATTGGGAAGGGGATCGGCATGCACCGGTGCGTGCACGCGCCAATGCTTGCTGCCCGCCACCTGCAATACGAACACGTCGTGCACGTCGTAGTGCGGCTCGAAACCGCGGTTGCTCGCGGGCGTGACATAGGCGTTGGTCTGCGTGGGATGACCGATCTCGTCGACCGCCGACCGGACGAACTCGATGATCGGTGGCCAGAGGCGATGCAGGCCCTGCAGCACGATCGTTGCACCCGCGGCGAACTCGGCGAGTACCCGCGCCGAGTCCACCTGGTCGGGCATTTCGGCGCCGAATCCACCGGAATCGGTGAAGCACCCTCGATCCAGCACGTCGCCGTTGCGCGCCATCCGCAGAAATGGCGCTCGGACACCTCGTTCCGCGACGAGTTCGTCGACCGCGTCGCTCGACAGCAGGTCATCGAAGTCGCGCGGCAGTTCGTCCGCGCGACTCAACAGCGGTGCCCGCCCCCAGAATTCGCGGGCGAATGTCTGGGCGTCGACGGAGACCACTCGGTCGAGCACGAATCAGGCCGTGCCGTCCGCGCCGCCGTCGTGGCCCTCGGGATTGGAGCCGCCATCGGCCGTTCCTTCGCCACCGCCCGTGCCCGCACCGCCTGCCGTGCCGTCGGCGCCGCCGTCGTGGCCTTCCGGGTTGGAGCCGCCGTCGGCAGTGCCTTCACCCGCGTCGGCCGTGCCGTCGGCGCCGCCGTCGTGGCCTTCCGGGTTGGAGCCGCCGTCGGCAGTACCTTCGCCGCCGGCCGTACCGTCCGAAGTGCTGATGTCATCGTCTTCGAGTGCCATCTCGGTGATCCTTTCGTTTGCGGGCTGACAGGGTGCCGTCTCCGCATTCCCAGCGATACGACCGACCAAACCCACCCGGCCGCGCCTAGAGCACCTTCGAACCGTACATCTCGCCGAGTGGGTCGGCGATCAGTTCGATCCGTGCCCCGTCCGGGTCGCGGAAGTACAGCGACACGTCACTGTGCTCGACGAACTCCACACCGGCGGAAGTGAGCTTGTCGCGCAGCCGTTCCCAGCGCCGCGGATCCACGCTGATCGCCACGTGGTGCAGGCCGCCGAGCACCTCGCGGTAGGGCTCCTGATCGAGACCGGGAAAGTCGAAGAAGGCGAGCAGGTTGTTGTTGCCGATATCGAAGAAGAAGTGTGATGAACCGGGATAGTCGCGGTTCTCGATGAGTTCGGTGAGTGGGAACTCGAGCAGGTCCTGATAGAAGCGCACCGTAGTTTCGACGTCGCTGCTGACGAGTGCGGTGTGGTGCAAGCCGCGCGCCGAGGATGCTGGTCTGGACTCGGCGGGGCGCAAATACGAGGCGCGAATACGTTCGCGTTGCCGTTCGAATTCCACCGATCGTTCCTGCTCGGGTTGCGCTGTCATGATCGGCTCCTGATCGTCGGCGTGCACGATCACTGTATCGCCGCGTCGTGCAGACCGAAAGCACCGTCGGCGGCCGTAGGTCGCCGACGGTGTCGAGACGAGTCTTACTGTGGCTCAGATAATTCCGAAACCGTGGCAGAACCGGTTGCCCGGATCGAGGGCCACCTTCACCCGGCGCAGCCGGGCCAGGTTGTCCGGACTGTACGCCGTCACCGCGCGCGAGGCGCGCTCCTCACCCTCGAGGAAATTGAGGTACGCCGCGCCGTTGACGTACGGCTCGAGAGTCGCCCTCGCGTCACGCATGGCGGCTTCGATGACGAGTCCCAGCTGCGGCTCCGGCACCATCGTGATCAGCGCGAGGAGGAACTCGCCGGACCGGCCGAGATCATTCGCGGCGGCGGGCGCATACTCCGCGATAGCGCCCCCGGCGTGCCGGATCTCGGCCGCGAGCAGCAGTGGCGGGGTACCCGGTTCGGGGATCATCGTGGCCAGAATGGTGTCGATCGCCTCATCCGGCAGTGCGTCGAACCATTCCGTGGTCGCCATCGCCGGCGCCGGGTCGGTCGGATCCATGCTGATCGCATCCGCGGCGGCGAACGGCAGCGGACCCCAGGTATCCATCGCCGGTGCGCGCCACTGCCGCCACCCGTCGATCAACTCGGCTCCCGCATCGGGGTCGCCCGACCAGCAGCCGCGAACGATGACGAAACTGCGCCCGCGGAACGGCTCGGGAATGAACTCGAGCGGTGGGAAGTGCATGATGGCGACCGAGGAGGTGAGCCCGCGATCGGCATCGCGCACCCAATCGCGCCACCGGGTCATGACGGCACGGGCATTCTCGATGGGGTAGAAGAGGTTCCCGGCGTAGACCGTCTCGACGGGGTACAGCTCGATCTCCATCGAGGTCACCACGCCGAGCGTTCCGGCGCCGCCGCCTTTGAGTGCCCAGAAGATCTCGGGATGCTCGGTTGCGCTGGTGCGCAGCAACGTTCCGTCCGGCGTTACCAGTTCGAACGTGCGAGCAGAGTCCGAGCACAGCCCGTACTGCCTTGCCAGCCAGCCCATTCCGCCGCCGAGCGTGTAGCCGACGGCGCCCACGTCGGTGGTGGAGCCGAGCAGCGGCGCAAGCCCGTGTTGCTGAGCGGGGCCGAGGACCGCACCCCACTTGGCGCCGGCGCCGATCGTCGCGGTCCGCTGCTCGCGGTCGATCCGGACGTCGGTGAGTGCGGAGGTGTTGATCATGACTGCGCCGCTCGGCTCGCGGCCCGGGCCGTGTCCGGTGGCGCGGATCGTGACGCGCAGGCCGTGGTCGGCGGCGAAGCGCACGCCCTCGGCGACATCCTGTGAAGTCGCGGCAACGACGATGATGGCGGGACGCTGGTCGAAGTGCAGGTTGAAGCCGGCCCGCGCGGCGTCGTACCCGGGATCGCACTCGGTGACAACTTGGCCGGTCACTCGGGAGCGCAGGGTTTCGAGGGTCGGGTCGATGGTCTGTCCGGCGGTCGGCTGGGTGAACTCGTCGAGCGTGGTCATCGTGCGTCCTTGGGTCGGAGTCTGTTCCGGCTCGCGTCGGCCGGTCACGTACGACAATCCCAACGACGGCTTGCGACCCACTCGAGGTTTGTTTGGGACCCAGTTGAAGCGTCCGGTCCGCCCAGGTGGCAGGCTGTTTACTCAGTCGAGCCGGTAGCCGTTCTCGGCGGCGAATGCGGTGATGCGATCCAGCGGGACCGTCGATTCGGTCGCGGCGGCAAGGTCGCGAGCGGCTCGCAGTATCTCCGCAACCTGCTCGCGGGGTAGGCCGCGTGCGTGAGCGAGGCGGGCGTGCATCAGCCGCGTCACGGGCTCCGGGTAGCGCTGCCCGTTTTCGCGGATGGCCTTGTCCGCCTGCTCCAGCGCCGCACCCGCCTCGTCGAGTGCGCCGGCTACCAGATGGGCTTCGGCGAACAAGGTGAGCCAGAGGGCGTACCCGGTCCGGCGGAGGTCCGGATTCCGGTCGAGCATGATGCGCATCTGCTCGATGCCCTCTTCGGTGTCGCCGTGCATCGCACGAGCCCACCAGTACTGGAATACCGAATAGGTGCCGAGGAATTCGAAGGTCGCCGCGGCGTCACCGGTGAGCGCAAATGCGCCGCTTCGTTCGGCACTCTCGGCGTCACCTGCCATCGACGCGGCTGATGCAGCGAACGCACTCCATGCGATGACGGCATAGCGGTCCTCGCCCATTCGCCGTGCGAGTTCCGCGAAGCGTGCCCGGCCGGCTTCGACGCCGAGATGGATCATGGTCATATATGCCAGGAATGCGGGGGCGAGGATCTTGACGTCGTGGCGCAGTGTGCCGATCAAGGCGGGTTCCGGCTCGATCTCACGCGCGAGAATCTCGTTCGCCAACAGCAACGCCCGATACGATTCGCCGATCCGGCCATGATCCCAGTGCGTGACACCCTCGGCATGTAAGGCGTACAGCCGGATAACCGGGTCGCTTGCGCCCGCTGCCCGTTCATTGAGCCGGACGGAGAGCTCACTGCTCGGGCCGAGGTCGAGTTGCTGCGATAGCGCGGACCAGCGCCCGTAGAGAATCTCCACGGCTTCCCGGTCGCGGCCGAGCGCCACGGCGAGCTGCTCGGCGTGCTCGAGCATCCCCGGCAGTACGCCGACGTAACCCTGCCTGATGCTGACCACGGCGGTCTTCACGATCAGCCCGTCGAGCTCGAGGTCGCGCGCCCCGATCTTGGCAGCCAGCTCGGCTCCCAGCTCCGCCTGCCGTTCCGCGGTTTCGTAGGCGAAGCGCGCCATTGCGATACGGGCGGCGTCGACCAGTGCCTGCGCCGTGCGTTCCCGGGGCGCGAGCGGGCCGGCCGACCAGAGATGGTGCGCGAGGCGTTCGACGCGGTCCGCGTCGCCGCCCCCGGCGGCGAGTGCGTCGGCGATGCGCAGGTGGACTCGTCGCGCCCGCGCCGCGGGCACCGTCTCGGCGATCGCCTCGCGCATCAGATCGTGCGTGAAGCGCACCGCAAACGGGTCCGCCGGGATGGGTTCGACGACGTGCAGCGACTCGGCAGGTTCCAGGCCGTCCAGCGTCTGTTCGATATCGAGACCCGCTGCTGCGGAAAGCAATTCGAGGTCGATTTGCTTGCCGATCAGCGAACCCACTTGGAGTAGCTCGGTGGTGGTCTCGCTGATGCCGGCGAGTCGGCCGCGGACGACATCGAGCACCCCGGATGGGACGCCCGATACGTCGACGCCGTGGTCGAGCTTGCCGCTGTCGCGCAGCAGCCGAGCAAGCTCGCGGGTATAGAACGGATTTCCCTCGGTACGGTCGTCGATGGCGCGCACGAGATCTGCAGACGGCCAGATGCCGGTCTCCTGCCGGATCAGTTCGCCCACCTCGTCGCGTGCCAGCGGACCGAGTTGCAGCCGTCGGTGCGATGGCAGCCTGCTCAGCGCGGCGAGCGCCTGCTTGAGGGCGTTGCGTTCGAGATTCGCGTCGGTGCGCAGCGACCCGACGAACATCGCGCGGTTGGGTCGCCGGGCGGCGATATGAACGAGTAGTTCGAGCGATCGCGCGTCCGCCCACTGCACGTCGTCCATCACGATGATCAACGAGAAGTGTTCGGCGACGCCCTCGAGCAGGTCGGCAGCCTGATCGAAGAGCCGGAACCGGGCATTGACGTCGGGAATGACCGGCGGCGGGACAACGGTGGCTCCGGAGATGACCATTCGGCCGAGTTCGGTGTCGAGCAGTTCGGCGCGGTAGTCGTCGTCGAGGTCGGGCAACGCCTGGCCGAGGATTTGCACCCACGGCCACATCGCCGGCGCCCCTTCGCCTTCCACGCAGCGGCCCCACAGGGTGCGAATGCGGCCGTGCGCGTGCGCACGGCGGGTGACCTCATCGAGCAGGGCCGTCTTACCGGCCCCGGACGGGCCCTCGACGAGGACGATCGCATCTCCGCCCCCGGTCGCGGTGACGACCGCATCGTGCAGGATGGCCAGTTCGTCGAGCCGCCCGATCAATGCATGCGTCGGTTCGGCCACGGCGTTGGCCGCCAGGAGCGCGGGATCGGGATCAGGTCGGTCGTCGCGCTGCCCGGCTGGTTCGGGCGACGAAACATCTTCGGCAGCAGAGGGATTCGTCGGATCGTTGGGAACACGCACGCTGCGCCGTTGGCCGTCGAGGTGCGGTGCCTGGGACAGAATGTCGCGCTCGAGCTGACGGATGCGGGGGCTCGGGTCGACACCGATCTCGTCGGCGAGCACCCGGCGGCAATCGGCCAGTGCGGCGAGCGCCTCGGACTGCCTGCCCATCCGGTAGCGTGCGACTGCGAGCAGGTACCACAAGCCCTCGTGCAGCGGATTCTGGTTCAGCCCAGCCTCGAGATCGGCGGCGAGCATGCGCGCCTCGCCGAGGTCGAGCCGGATCTCGTAGGACAGTTCCAGCGCGGCGCTGTGAATGCGCTCGAAGTGTGCGGCCGCCTCGACCTGGAACGGGTAGGAGTCGAACTCGGGCAGCAGCGGGGCATATTCGGCGAGCGCGTCGCGCAGCACCGAGCCGGCTTCGGTGAGTTGGCCGGCGTCGTGCAGTTGCCGTCCGCGCTCGACCAGATCAGTGAAGTGCCAGACGTCGACGCTCTCGCGCGGCGCGAGCACGGCGTACCCGGTACCTCGGGTGACGAGCAGTTGCGGTTGCGCACGTGGCGCGCGGTCGGGTTCGAGCGCGCGACGCAACCCGGAGATGAACGACTGCACGGACGCTTCGGCGCGGTCGGGGGCGTCCTCGCCCCAGATCCCTTCGATCAGTCGCCCGATCCCCACGATCTGCCCGCCGGCAAGCAACAGCTGCGCCAAGGCAGCCCGCTGCTTGCGAGTGCCCAGCGCCAGCGGCCCCGAGTCGGTCACGACCTCGAGGCCACCGAAAAGCACATAGCGGTGCGCACTCATAACGCGGCAGTGTAGTGCTCCGACCTCGACTAGTCGCCGGTTGCGCGATGTTTGCCGGTCGCGGGGGCGGAGCGGGTCAGTGTTGCCGCGGCGGCGGGTCGACCTCGACGCCCCCCGTAGTGTGTTCGGGTCCGGAGTCGTTGTGTCCCGCAGGAACCCGCTGCCGGAACCGAGCGGCCTCGCTGGGGGCCGCGGCACCGGAACGGGAGCGGTCGCCGGGGTAGGGGCCCGGCTTGGGTCGGGGCTTGCCGCCGGGGAACGCCAGTCGCGCGATGGTGCGATGGACCATCCCCCATTGCTTGCCGAACGGGCCGGTGTTGTAGGGCAGTTCGTACCGCTCGCAGATGTCGCGGACCTTGGGCGCGATCTCGGAGTATCGGCTGCTCGGCATGTCCGGGTAGAGGTGGTGCTCGACCTGATAGCTGAGGTTGCCGCTGATGACGTGGAACAGCGGGCTGCCCTCGATATTGGCTGCGCCGACCAATTGGCGCACGTACCACTGGCCGCGCGACTCGTCGGCGGTTTCCTCCTGGGAGAACGTATAGGCCTGGTCGGGAAAGTGTCCGCAGAAGATGATCGCGTGGGCCCAGACATTGCGGATGATGTTCGCGGTGAAGTCGGCGGCGAGCGTGGCGAGGAAGGTGCGCTCCATCCCGGGTGCGAAACGGTCGAGCGCGTCGGCGACGGCGGAGGTCTTCGCACCGCCGCGCCCCCGCAGCCTGCGGGCAATGCGTGACGAGCCCGGCTGCGGCAGCCGCCCACCGGAGGCGGCCTGTGCCAGACCGAAGGCCGCCGCACTGACCAGCGGCCAGCCGATGTAGTCCTTGACGACCTGGCGCCGCGCCTTCCCACCGATACCGCGCAGATCCTTCAGGACCTCCTTCATCGGCTTCTCGCCGCGGCGGATCGCTTCGATATCCAAGTCGTGCACGGCGACGCCCCACTCGAAGAACGCCGTGAGCACGATGTTGTAGAACGGCTGCAGCAGATAGACCGGCTGCCACTTCTGGTTGGGATCGATGCGCATGATCTCGTAGCCGAGATCCTTGTCCTTGCCGCGGATGTTGGTGAAGGTGTGGTGGATGTAGTTGTGCGAGTGCTTCCATGCCTCGGCCGTCGAGGCGGTGTCCCAGTCCCACACCGAGGAATGGATGTAGGGGTCGTTCATCCAGTCCCACTGGCCATGCATGACGTTGTGGCCGATCTCCATGTTCTCCAGGATCTTCGCCATCCCGAGGCATGCCGTGCCCGCCAGCCATGCGCCGCGATTGGAGGAGCCGAGCAGGATTGCCCGCCCCGCCACGGCGAGTTGGCGCTGCACCGAGATCACCGTGGTGATGTACCGGCGATCTCGTTCGCCGAGGTCGCCGTACACCTCGTCGTGAATCGCATCGAACTCGCGCTCGAGCGCGTCGAAGTTTTCCTTGCTCAGGTGAGCGAGGGGACTGTCGATGTCCGGGGCGTCGATATCGGGCTTGTCGGTCTTGCGGGGGTCACTGTCACGCTTGTCGGTGTCGCGCTTGTCGGTCTCGATCGACACTGCTGCCTCCTACAAATCGATCTCGATGTTTCCTTCGGCGGTGTGAATACACGTGCGTACGCTCGATCCCGTCGGCTCACTCACCTCGCCGGTGCGCAGATCCCGCAAACGGCCGGACTTCAGCGTCCCGACACAGGTGTGGCAGATCCCGATCCGGCAGCCGTAGGGCAGCGTCAGGCCGGCTTTTTCGCCCGCCACGAGAATCGGCGTGTCGCCGTCGCAGTGCGTCTCCTCCTCGCTGTCGAGGAAGCTCACCGTGCCGCCTTCGCCCTCCGCGTCGCCGCCGCCGATGATCGGCTGGAACCGTTCCAAGTGCAGCTTGTCAGCGTCGCCGTGGGCTTCCCAATGCGCGACGATGTCGTCGAGCATCTCGGCCGGCCCGGAGCAGAACGCGTCGCGCTCGCGCCAGTCCGGGCACACCTCGTCGAGATCGGACGGTCCGATCCGGCCTTCCTTGCTCGTGATGCGCAGCAGCAGCCGCAACTCGGGGTGCTGCTCGTCGAGGTCGTGCAGTGTCTCGGAGAACAGCACCTGCTCGGGTGTGTGGGCCGAATGGATCACCACCACGTCCCGGACGGCGTCCCGGTGGTGCAGGCTGCGCAGCATGCTCATGATCGGCGTGATGCCGCTACCTGCGCTGATGAACAGAAGTTTGTCCGGTAGCTCGTCGGGCAGCGTGAAGACGCCCTCGACCTCGCCGAGGCGGACCACCGCGCCGGGTTCGATGCGCTCGACCAGGTACGGAGACACCACGCCGTTCTCGACGAGTTTCGGCGTCACGCTGATGAGTCCGTCGGCGGCCTCGGGATCCGAGGTCAGCGAGTACGCCCGCCAGTGGTAGACGCCATCGATGATCACGCCGAGCCGGACGTATTGGCCCGGTTTGTGGCCACTCCATTCGTGTGCGGGGCGGATCAGCACGGTTGCCGCGTCGCTGCCCTCCGGGATCACCTGCTCCACCCGCCCGCGCAGTTCTCTGGTCGTCCAGAGCGGGTTGATCATCTCGAGGTAATCGTCGGGGCGAAGTGGGCTGAACAGGTGCCGGATTGCGCGCAGAGCCAGCCGCCGTCCCTTGGACACGGTCGGTCGAGCACCTCGTTCGGCCATACTGCAACAGTAAACGACTGTGCACTGAAATCAAGCAATTGTTCCAAAAATGTTGGAATAAAATACTTTACGACGCACCGTCAGGATTGCATGGCATCACAAACGTGCACTGAGTCGCGGAGAATGCGCCAGCGTTTCGCTCGTTGTACCCATTTCCCCGGTCCGCCAACCCAGTGTGCGGTTTGCGAGCGGGTGGGCTCGCAAACCGCACACGGTCGGGCGGGGCGCAGGGGATTACCAGCGTGCCGCCCCGGCGAAGATCCGCTCGGGGTCGTACTGATCGCGGATGGCGACCAGGCGGGTGAGGGTCTCCGGACTCCAGCCGGTCATGACCCGCTTGGCCGGCTCGCCGGTGGGTTCACCGGCGAAGCCGGGCAGCGCGGCGCCGGTGGCGTACGGCGCCATCGCACCGAGCACCGACTCCAACGCGCCGGGCAGGACGTCGTGCAGGTCCGGCACATCCGGGCCGAGCGTGAACAGGTTGAACGCTGCATCGCGTCCCACGACCGCATTGGGCACCTCGGGCTGACGCGACATCGCCCCACCCATCGCGCGGATCTCGGTCAGGATCAAAGGCAGACCGCCGGACGGCGAGGCGACCGCGAGAAATTCGTCCACCGCCTCGACCGGGAGTTCGCGCAGCAACACCGAGCGTTCCATCACCGGCAGTGGGTCGGTGGGGTCCGCGTGGATTGCCGCGATATCGGCGTACATGATCTCGGTGAGGTTGTCCAGGATCGGCGTCCCGAGGCAGCGCAGGTAGGTGACCAGCGCGTCGTCGTTTTCCACGTCACCGACGTGGGCGTAGCGCACATGCACGACGCTGCGTCCGCGTAGCGGCTCCGGAAGATCCTCCAGCGGAGGAAGATTCAGGATCGCGATCGAGGAACTCACCGATTCGGGGATCTGCTGCACCCATTCGCGCCACCCGTGCACGACCCGCGCCGCGTCCACGATGTCGAAGAAGAGTCCACCCGCGTGCAGGGTCTGAATTTCGAAGAGCCGGAACGTGATCTGAGTGACGATGCCGAACGCTGCGCCGCCGCCACGGATGGCGAAGAACAAGTCCGGATCGGTCGAGGCGTTGATCCGGCGCAGCGTTCCGTCGCCGGTCACGACCTCGATCTCGATGACATGGTCGGCTGCGAATCCCATGGTGCGCGCGATCGGTCCCATGCCGCCGCCGAGCGTCACGCCGACGACGCCCGCATCCGGCGCCGATCCGCACAGGGCAGCGAGGCCGTGCGGCGTGGCCTCGTCGAGCACGCGCTGCCAGCGCACGCCCGCACCCACGGTGGCGAGCTTGGCCTGTGGGTCGATCACGACGTTGTCCAGCAGGCTGGTGTTGATCATGATCGAGTCCGGCGTCGCGGCGGCGGCGCCGTGCCCGGTGGCAAACACTGCGATCTTCTTGCCGACCCGGCGGGCGATCCGAACGGTGGCGGCGACGTCCGCGGCGCTGGAGGCCACCACGACTGCGGCGGGGTGATGGACGGCCGCGAGGTTGAAGGGGGCGACCGCGAGGTCGTAGCCGCCGGTGCCGGGCGCATGCACCGAGCCGGCGACGGCCGACCGAAGTTGGTCGATGACGGAGGGGAGTGCGGGCGAGAATTCCTCGATGGAGGTGGACATCGGATTCCTTCGGTGGGTTGTGGTGCGTGTCCACATCAGGTAATCGGGTACCGCTTAGCGCCCACTTAGCGTGCGCTTGCAATGGACTTGCGAACCAATCAAGCGCGGTGTGCCCCCCCGCTCGACAAGCACGTGCAGGCCCGGCGCGCCCCCGACCGAAACCGAGAATACGACGCGCGGTGCTGCCGCGCGCCCCGAACTGTGCCGGGCTACTCGACCACCGATGTATCGACGGCGGTGTGCGCACGCCTGGCGGCCAGCACCGTGGCGATCAGCGCGATGAGCGCCAGCGCGGCCACGAGCAGGGTGAACACGATCCCCGCTGTGCGCAGCCCCCACTGTTCGGCGCCGAAGCCCTCCCCGATCACCGGTACCGAGATCGCGATATAGGCCACCACGAAGTACGTCGAGGTCACCTCCGCGCGGTGTGCGATCGGGGTCGCCGCCGCGATTCCGCCGAGTCCCTTGCTGAAGCTGATGCCCTGGCCGACGCCGACCACCAGCGCTGCGACCACCAACACGGGCAGCGATTCGGTGAGCAGCGCGGCCGCGATGACCAGCGTGCCGACGACGAGCAGCGCGCAACCCGCTATGAGTGCGGTGTTGGTGGCAAGCCCGCGCCCGGCGATCTGGGCGACCGCTGATGCGGCGAACACGGAGAACACGATCAACCCTGCTACAGCGTGGTTGCTCACGCCGATGATCTGCGCGAGAAAGCTGGGCGCGACCGAGGTGAACAGGCCGAACACCGCGAAGCCGGCGAATGCGGCGATTGCCGCGCGTATGAACAGCGGTCGTATCGCGGCGGGGACGGCGAGCCGTTGCATGGCGGGCCGCGCGCCGGGGACGACGTTCACCGTCTCCGGCACGAACGTCACGCCGGCGAGCAGCACGACCAGCAGAACGATGTGCACCAGGAACGCCAGGTGCAGTGGCCAGGCCGCGTACTCCACGAGTATCCCGGCCAGGAGTGGGCCGAGGCCGAGGCCGCCCATGTTGGCGGCGGTTGCGACCGCCGGTGCGCGTGCCCGCCAGGATTCGGGTGCTGCTTCGATGACCGCGGCGGTCGCGGTGCCGGCGTAGATGCCCGCGGACAGGCCGGAAAGGAACCGGCCGATCAGCAGTTGCGACACCGGCCCCGCGGTGACGAACACGAGTGCACTTGCGACCGCGAACAATGCGCCGGCGAGCAGCAGTGGCTTGCGGCCCAGGGTGTCCGACCAGCGGCCGAAGCCGATCAGCGCGACCAGCACGCCGGCGGCGTAGGTCGCGAAGATGACCGTGGTCACGAGCGTCGAAAAGTTCAGCTCTTCGGCATACAGCGCGTACATCGGCGTGGGTAGGGTGGTGCCGAGCATCACGACCGTGAACGCGTAGACCAGACACGCGAAGGCCGTGCCGGGACGCATCGCAGCAGGGCTCATCTCGGCTCCGGGTCGCGGTTGGTGAGCATGGCTCATGGTATGGCCGCCACCCGGAGGTGCACCGCGGATGAGGACGTTCTCCGACGACGAGATGCGCGCGCTACTCGCGACGAGCCACGACTTCTCGGTCGTGATCCTGAAGGCCGGTCCGCAGTACGGATCGGCAGGATCGGACGCGATCGTATGGGAGCACGGCCGGCGTAACTTCGCGCTGCGTGACGCGGGCAAACTTGCCATCGTCTGCCCCGTCCTCGACGACAGCGACGTGTGCGGGATTGGCATATTCGCCGACGATGTCGACGAGACCACAGCGCTGATGGCCGACGACCCGGGAGTGCGGGCGGGGGTGTTCACCTTCGAGGTGCATCCCGCCCGTAGCTTTCCGGGTGATTCGTTGCCCGGTCCGCTCGGGCCGACGGCCGTCCCTCAGGCGAACTTGTAGTCGGCGAATGCCTCGTCGACAGCCGCTTCGCTGAGCCCGTACTCCTCGAGCGTGTACTTGTGCACCGGTTTCCGGTCGCCGCTGCGGCTTTCGGTGTGCATCTCGTCCATCGCGGTGCGCGCGTCATCGGTGAGTTCGATGCCGAACTTGTCGTAGATGCCCGCGCACGTGCCGATCGGGTCCTTGACGAAGTCGCGGTAGTCGATGTCGATGAACTGCGCCGGGTTGTACTTGGTGCGCGATTCCTGGAACTTGCGCAGGCCGCGGCTCCAGAGTTCGAGCTGGGTGCTGCCGATCTCGTCGCCCTGGAACCGGTTCGACCAGCCCTTGCTCGCCTGTTCGGCAAGGCTGCAGGCCGACGGCATGCAGGTGCGCGGCGCGCGGTGGGTCTGCACGATCAGCGCGTCCGGGTAGACCGCCATCAGCTCGTCGAGCGCGAAGAGGTGGCTGGGATTCTTGAGCACCCAGCGGCGGTTCTGGTCGTTCAGGCCGATCAGCTGCAGGTTGGCCTTGTGCCGCGCGTACGCGTCGGTCCAGTCCTGCTTGTCGAGCCACTGCGAGTAGGTCGGCACGTAGGCGAGCGTCTCGTAGGAGATCGACTTCGACGACTGACGCAGCAGCTGCCAGCACTCTTCGACCTCGGCGGCGGACATGTAGTGCAGGCCCATGAACTCGGGGTTCTCGATGTGGTGCTGCCGGAACCCGGCGTCGATCCGCTCGAAAATCGGGTTGTCGGCCCAGGTCTCGCGCGGCGGGCGCGGCTGCGGCATCTCGGTGAGCCACAGCTCGAGGCCCTGGTTCCCCACGTCGGCGGTGAGCAGGCGGTGCAGCGCGGTGGTGCCGGTCCGGGGGAGGCCGGTGACGAAGATCGGGCGATCGATCTTTACCTCGGCATGCTGGGGGTACTGCTTGAAGGCCGCCTCGCTGAGCCCGCGGGCGACCAGTGCGCCGCGCAGGAACGCACGAAACACCCTGCTGCCCAACGGAGTCAGGTCGGCATCGTGCGCGAAGGAGTCGAGCAGTACCTGCAAGCCCTCCTGGTAGCCGGGATCGCCGAAGTCGGTGATCCCGGTGATCTTCGTTGCCGAGGCGTGCAGATCCTCGACGGTGCCCACATTTGTGCGTTCGGTCATTCTGTTTTGTCTCCTCGTACGCCGGGTCAGCCGAGCATCCGCGCGGCAATTTGCTGCTGGCGGCGCGCAATCCGGGCCCGGAACTCGTCTTCGGTGATGCGGTTGTCTTCGAAGTAGGGCAGGTGCTTGGCCACCTCGTCGATATCGACGACCTCGGCGGTCGGTCCGTCGGCGGTGCCGAGCGCGCGATCGACGCGCTGCCAGCGGAACTGCAGGATGCCCGTCTCGTGACCATTCGTTTCGAGCCAGTTCGTGATGCCGGGGTTGCGCGCGCTGACCACCATCCGGATGTTGCCGTCCGGATCGACCTGCGCCTGATTGTGATTGAGCGAAGTCTGGTGATAGCTGTAGTCCATCGAGATGTACCAGCGGCTGCCGAGCTGGAACCCCATGTAGGGCACGTCGGCGCGGGGCACGCTGATCACGATTGCCTGATCGTCGCGAAGTTCGAAATGACCCACGGACGAGTACTGGGTGGCGAGACCGCCCGGGGTGAGGCGCGGCTCGGTCAGCGTATTGACCGGCAACTTGAGGTAGAACCACTCCGGGAACTGCAGCCAGGTCTTCACCCGGTCGACCAACGCCTTTGCCGAACGCGCGTAACGCTTTTCGACGTCCTCCGGGGTGAGGGGAGCCGGGGGGATGCCGGCGGTGTCGGTGCGGCTGATGGAGATCGTGCCGCGACGCTGATCCCAGTCGCTGTAGACCTCGCGGACCACGAGCTGCGTCGAGCCGGGCGCGAGCTGGAAGTAGTTGCGCCGACCTTCGGACGACTCCGGGCCGAACGTGATCTCGAAGCTGCCGTCCTCGGCGATATCGAACGCGCGGTCGTCGAATGCGCTCTCGCTGCCCGGCACATTGTCGGCGGTGTAGTTGCCGCTGAGCACCTGAAAACTGAGATCGGCCGTGGTACCGCGGATCCCGCGCACGACGTACTCGTGGCTGTCGTCGATTCGGGTGCCCCAATACAAGGTGTCGGGGTTGTCCAGGCCCATCTTCATGAACGGGCCGGTGCCCGTGACGAAGAACGGCTGGTCGCGGTCCCAGGCCCATTGCGCGTGCACCGAGGCGAGGATGCCGCCGGCGAGATAGCGGTAGCCCTCGGACAGATCCTGCTGGGTGCGGATATGCGGGGCCGCCTGCACGAGCTTCTCGGCTTCGGCCATCGCTTCGGCGAGCGGGTCGGTCAGCACTGACGCCTCCTGGGGGTGGTCCAAATATGTACCGTGGTGGTAGCAAATGTGATAAACCCAGAATAGAACGTGTTACAGGAAGTGGTCAATGTCGGAGCCCGTAGCAGCACAGGCGGCGAGCGCACGCCGCTCGCCGCCCACCGAACGAGTGGTGGCAGTACTCGATTTCCTGACCGCGCACCCGACGCGGCAGTTCGGCCTCTCGGAACTCGCGCGGCGGCTCGACATCAGCAAGCCGACATGCCTTGGCATCGTGTCCGCGCTCGCGGATGGCGGTTATCTCGTCCGCAACGCCGAGGCGAAGACCTACGGTCTCGGGCCCGCACTGATTGCGGCGGGACGAGCAGCGCAGGAGGGTTTCGCAGTCGGTCCGATCGCGCGCCGGTACCTGGATGAGCTGAGCTCGCAATTCGACACCACGTGCACCGCGTCGGGCGTGATCGGTGATCGCATTACGATCCTCGAACTCACCTGCCCGCCGCGCGTCCGTCCCACGGCCAAGGTCGGCGAGGTCTATCCCTTCGCCCCGCCGGTCGGACTGATGTACGTGCTGTGGGGCAGTGACCGCAACCTACAGGGCTGGCTGCATCGCGAACCGACGCTGCCGGTCCGACCGGATCGTGCGCGGCTCGAGCGGGTCGTCGCACAATGCCGGCGTACCGGATACCTGGTGGAGACACTCACACCGATGGGGCATCGCCTGCACACCGCGATGGCAGGCGTTGCGGCGCATCATCTTCCGTCCGAGCTACGCGAGTTGCTCGGCGAGATGGCATCGAGTCTGGGGGAGCGGGTGCTGCTCGACGACGAGGACGCCGGCGAGCGCCCGGTGAGCCTGCTCGCCGCGCCGACCTACGACGCGGACTCGCGACAGTCGATGGTGATCACCATGCACGTCGGCGCGGTGATCACCCGTGACGAGATAGCCGAGCGCGGCGCGGCATTGGTGCGCGCCGCAGACGAGATCACCGTGGCGATGGGCGGTCGCCGGCCGTAACGCCGTCAGAGGCTCAGTGCGGGAAAGAAGATCACCTGCCCGACGTCGATCCGGTTCGGGTCGCCGATGAGGTTGGCGGCGGCCAGGAACGGCGTCGTCGTCACGAGGTTGTGCGAGCCGTAGTTGTGCTCGGCGAGTGCCCAGAGGGTGTCGCCCGGACGTACGACATACCGGCGGTTCAGCTGCGGCTTGTTGAGCACCTGGCCGGGGAAGACGACGCTGTCGTCGAGATGGTTCGCCAGCGAGATCAGCGTCCACAGCACCGATTCGCCGTACCAGCGCAGCGCGAGATCGGGCAGGGTTTCGCCCGGGACGATGGTGTGATGGCCGGCATCGGCGAGGTTCGGGATCAGCAGGCGCTCGCCCGGATGGATGTCCCGCTGTGCGACATGGTTGGCCAGTTCGAACGGCCAGAGCACCGTCGGGTCGCCGTAGTAGCGCGCGGCGATGGCGGCTTTCGTATCGCCGGGGACCACCTCGTGCCGGTAGGTGATGTACGGAATCAGCAACTCCTGCCCCACCACAATGTTGTTCGGGTTGGGTAGCGAATTGATGATCGCGAGGGCGGAGTAGAGGCGCCCGTCGCCATAGAACCGCTGAGCGATCGACCAGAGCGTGTCGCCCCCGACGACCTGATATTTCTGCGGCATCGTGGTGGTCCTTCCTGGGCCGGCGTGCGCCGATCGCACGTCCATCGAGGATCCGGCGGCCGGGGCCTCGGGACACGAGTAGCGCGCTACCCGAATCCGCCCCGGCGAACTGCGCAGGTACGCACGCGCCGTGCCGGTGGGTGCACGTGTCGGTGTCCGCCCCTACCATCGAGTTCATGTCGTGGTACACCCCGACGCCGGCACCCCCGGACCTGTCCGAGCAGCTCGTATGCGGCTGGACGGCGGCGGTCGAGGGCACGCACCGCCTCGTTCCGGACGGTTGCCTCGACGTGCTCTACATCGTCGGATCGGGGATCCGCGTGTGCGGCCCGGAAACTGCTGCGTGGACGTTCTCGATGCCGCCGGACACCGACGCCGTCGGAATCCGGCTGCGCCCCGGCGCCGCGGCCGCGCTGCTGCACACCTCGATCGCCGAATTGCGCAACAGGCGAGTTGATTTCGCCGACCTGTTCGGCTCGGCCGCGCAGCGTGCGACCATCGGCAGGCTCGATGATGCGCCGGATCAGACGGCGCGACTCGACCTGCTCGAGCAGCTGGCCCGCGCGTTGAGCGCCCGTCGCCGCGATCCCGATCCGCTCGCCACCCATGTCGGTTCGGCCCTGCTGCGCAACTCGTGGACCGTCGGTGCGCTCGCCGATGCCGCCGCGCTCACCGAGCGGCAGCTACAGCGTCGCTGCAACGACGCATTCGGCTACGGCCCAGCGATGCTGCGGTCGATCCTGCGTTTGCAGCGGTTCATGGCGCGGGCCAGGCAGTATCCGTCGACACCGCTCGCGGAACTGGCCTGGGAATGCGGGTTCGCCGACCAATCGCATCTGTCGCGGGAGTGCAAGCGGTTCGCGGAGCAGACCCCGACCGAGTTGCTCGCGAGCGAGGTGCCCGACTGGCACGGTGGTGCACCACTGTTTGCGTCCGCGCAAACCGACCGAGCCCATGTCCGAAATATTCAAGCCGACGACGCCGAGGTGGATGAAGAATCGGCAGCATGACGACGACACCGCACACCGAAACCAATCCGGACCGGTACCGCCGCCTGGCGCGGACTCTCGACGAGCGCGTGCGCGCGGTACCTGCCGAGCGCTGGGACGCCCCTTCGCCGTGCGAGGGCTGGTCGGCGCGCGACGTGCTCGGCCACGTCATCGAGACCGAACGCCAGTTCTTGGCCGGGCAGGGCGGGATCGATCTGCCGGCCGGACCCGACGTCGCGGTCGACCCGGTGGCGGCTTGGCAGCACACCAGTTCTGCGATCCAGGCCGTGCTCGACGACCCCGCACAGGGCGGCAAGGAGTACGAGGGCGTGTTCGGTAGGACCACGATCGCCGACAGTCTGGCCACCTTCTACGCCTTCGACCTGGTTATTCATGGATGGGATATCGCGAAAGCCACAGGCACCGACGAACGAATCCCGGCGCAGGACCTCGCGCTCGTCAAGGGATTCACCGACGCGCTCGGGGACAACGTGCGTCGCGACGGCGTCTGCGGTCCCGCGATCGAACCCCCCGCCCGGGCGGACGAGCAGACCCGCCTGCTGGCGTACCTCGGGCGCAAATCCTGGGACTGATCGCGCTCGCGAATCGGGCATCTTCGCCCGGCGATGCTGGCAGACTCGCGTTCGAGAACGGGCCGATGGGGTCCCGGTCGAATGGAGCTCGCCATGAGTCGCACCGTCGAGACCGTGTTGTCCGGCTACTCCTATCTCGAATGTCCCCGCTGGCACGACGGGCGGATCTGGTTCGCCGACTTCTACACCCACGAGGTTGTCTCTGCCGCGCCGGACGGCACCGACGTGCGGCTCGAGACGACCGTCGACCAACAGCCGTCCGGACTCGGCTGGTTGCCCGACGGTCGGCTCGTCGTCGTGTCGATGCGCGACCATCGGTTGCTGCGTCGGGAGGCGGACGGGGCGCTCGTCACGCACGCCGACCTGGCCGAGCACGTCGGCGGCTACCCGAACGACATGGTGATCGACCGGGACGGCCGGGCCTACGTGGGGAACTTCGGCTTCGACCTGTTCGGCGGCGCACCACTGGAAACGGCCTGCCTGCTGCGCGTCGACCCGGACGGCGCCGTGCACCGAGTCGCGGAGGATCTGCATTTCCCGAACGGCAGCGTGATCACCGAGGCCGGCGTGCTGATCGTCGACGAGACGTTGGCCAACCGGATGACAGCGTTCGACATCGGACCCGGCGGTGAGCTGACGAACCGGCGCACGTGGGCGAGCTTCGGCGACGTGCCGAGCGCCCCCGACCTCGAACAGGCATTGGGCGAGATCGCGGTGGCACCCGACGGCTGCTGCCTCGACGCCGAAGGCGCGGTATGGGTTGCCGACGCGCTCGGCGGACGGGTGCTGCGCGTGCGCGAGGGCGGGAGTATCGCCGAGGAAATCGCCGTCGGCACGGGCGTGTTCGCATGCATGCTCGGCGGCGAGGACGGGCGCACGCTGTTTCTCTGTGCGGCACCGGACTTCATCGAAGAGAATCGGATGCACACCCGCGAGGCCGAACTGCGGGCCGTCCACGTCGACGTGCCGCGCGCCGGTCTGCCCTGACGGCTAGCGACGTTGGTCCTGTCGCGAATCAGCGTGCGCGACCCTCGCGCATCATCGTCAGCGACTTCTCGACCCGTCGCGTCCGGGTCGCCTCGGTTTTCGCGCCCTCGACCTGCATTACGTGAAAACGCTTGTTGCTGTAGGACATCGAGTTGAAGAACGCTCGAGCGGCGGGCTCGGCGTCGAGGGCCGCGGCAAGGTCATCGGGCACGGTCACCTCGCGCGGCGCGGTATCGGCCTCGATCTCGACGTCGACTTCCTCGCCCGCGGTGACTCCGGCTGCGGTGCGGTTCTCCGCACTGAGCGGAACGAGGAACCGCCCGCCCATCGGCGCGACAGTGCTGCGATAGGTGTGGCCGTTGACGGTGACCTGCACCGGTGGCCGCTTGGTATCACCGAGTGCGGCGACAACATCCGCGGGCACTTCGAAGCCGGTTGCGGTTTTCCCGCCGAGTTCGACGACGGTGCGGAACTTCATGTCGATCATGATGGCCCGAATATGGAACCGGCGTGCCGAAACTGCCGCGTGAGAGCTATCGCCCGTCGTACTCTCATGCCGACCAACAGCGGAGTCGGTGAATGGAAGGCGTGACCAAAATGGGTGCCGTACTGGACCGGACCAAGATCTACATCGATGGGAAGTGGGTCGAATCCGAGGGGAGCGGGCGCATCGAGGTGGTGAACCCCGCGACCGAAGAGGTCATCGCCACCGTGGCCGAGGGCACCGCGGGCGACGTCGATCGCGCCGCGACCGCCGCGCGTGCCGCATTCGACTCGTGGTCGGTCCTCAGCGGTGCCGAACGTGGCGATTACCTGCGCAGGGCCGGCGAGATTGTGCAGCAGCGGATGGCGGATCTCGCCGCGCTCGTGTCGCAGGACATGGGCATGCCGGTGGGCTTCGCGGGTCCGGTGCAGATCGGCCTGCCGCTGGCGAACTTGTTCGCCTTCGCCGACCTCGCGGCCAACTACAACTTCGACGCACAGGAGATCGGCAACTCCAAGATCGTGCGCGAGCCGATCGGCGTCGTCGGCGCGATCACGCCATGGAACTATCCGCTGCATCAGGTGGTACTCAAGGTCGGCGGCGCGCTGGCCGCGGGCTGCACGGTGGTGCTGAAGCCGACCGAGGTGGCGCCGCTCATCACCTATGCACTGGCCGACATCTTCGACGAGATCGGGTTACCGGCAGGAGTTTTCAACCTCGTCAGCGGCTACGGCCCAGTGGTGGGCGAGGCGATCGCCGGTCATCCGGAGGTGGACATGGTCTCGTTCACCGGTTCCACGCGGGCGGGCAAACGCGTCGCCGCGGTCGCGTCGGAGACGATCAAGAAGGTCGCGCTCGAACTCGGCGGCAAGTCGGCGAACGTGATTCTCGATGACGCCGATCTCGCCACCGCGGTCGCCGACGGCGTGCAGAAGTGCTACCTGAACTCCGGGCAGACCTGCTCCGCGCTCACCCGAATGCTCGTGCCCGCCGACAGGATGGACGAGGCCACGGCGATCGCCGCGGAGGTCGCGAAGAACTTCGTTGTCGGGGACCCGACTGCCCCGATGTCGGTGCTCGGTCCGCTGGTGAACTCCAACCAGCTCGAGCGCGTCCGTGGCTATATCGAGCAGGGCATTGCCGAAGGAGCGACGGCGGTGCTCGACGGCCGCGAGACCGGGTTCGAGACGGGGTACTTCGTCGGTCCCACCGTATTCTCCGGTGTTACCGAGGACATGACGATCGCGAAGGAGGAGATCTTCGGCCCGGTGCTGTCGATCATCGGCTACCGCGACGAGGACGACGCGGTGCGGATCGCGAACGCGACGCCGTACGGCCTCGCCGGCGGCGTGTGGTCGGGTGACCCGGAGCGTGCCGAGCGGGTGGCCCGGCGGATGCGTGCCGGCCAGATCGAAGTGAACGGCGGCGCGTTCAACGTCGCGGCACCGTTTGGCGGGTACAAGCAGTCGGGTGTGGGCCGGGAGGCAGGAGTGCTCGGGTTGGAGGAGTTCCTGGAGACCAAGGCCATTCAGCGGTAGTTCGGGCCCAGCGGCAGACTGGAGACTGTGCGACTGCTGCTGATGTCCGACACGCACGTCCCGAAGCGGGCGCGTGACCTGCCCGCGGCGCTGTGGACCGAAGTCGACCGCGCCGAGGTGGTGATCCACGCCGGCGACTGGGTGAATGTCGAGTTGGTAGAGGCGCTCGACGATCGAGCCGCCCGGTTGCTGGCGTGCTGGGGCAACAACGACGGGCCCGACATCCGCGCGCGCCTGCCCGAGCGGGCGGACGCGACGCTCGCGGGTGTCCGGTTCACCGTCGTCCATGAAACGGGTGCCGCCGCGGGGCGGGAGAAACGGATGGCGTCTGCCTACCCGGACACCGACGTACTTGTGTTCGGGCACAGCCACATTCCGTGGGATACGACGGCGGCATCGGGACTGCGGTTGCTGAACCCCGGTTCGCCCACCGACCGTCGGCGACAGCCGGAGTGCACGTACATGACGGCCACAGTCGAGCACGGGCGAGTGGCCGGAGTGGAGTTGAGGGCAGTTCGCTAGCTACGACTTGGTGGCGACGACCAGAATGTTCTTGCCGAAGAACTTGCCCGTCACGAGGTGCAGTGCCCGGCTCAGCGGAAACACCGCGCGGTCGTAGAGCTTCAAGGCCCGAGGGTTGATCGTGCCGTCGCTGCGTCCCATGATCTTGTACGCCAACGTGGCGAAGAAACCGATCGGATCGCAATACCGGGAGTGCACGATCTCGAGCCCCGCATTGCGGAGAATCCGGTTGAGCTGAGTGCGCCGGTAGCGGCGGTAATGCTCGACCTTGACGTCCATCGCAGTGAAGAGCATTTCGAGTGCCGGTACATAGACGACCAACGTGCCACCGGGGCGCAGCAGTGCTGCGAGATGTTCCGATGCCTCCTGGTCGTTCTTGATGTGCTCGAGGACGTTGAGCGTGTAAATGACGTCGTACTGTTCGGTTTTGGCGGTCATTGCGTCGGCATCGACGACGCGATACCCCTTCGACCGAAGCGACTGCTGCAAGTCCCTGTCCGGCTCGAAGCAGTCGGGTTTGATGTCGCGCTCGGCCAGCATGTCGGCATACGTTCCGGCGCCGGCGCCGAAGTCGAGCACGCGAACGTCCGGCGAGGCGACGTGCTCGTCGACGCAGTCGAGCAGGAACCTGTTGTAGTTGACGGCCTCGGCCATCACCTCCAGGTTGTCGCACCCCGTGTACGCGAACTCGTCGGTGGTCATGCGCCATCCTCGCTTCGGTTGTGGGCGGTGCTCATTGCCGACGATAACGCGCCTGCGCGCTCGACATGGTTAGCACTCGCAGCGATACCACGATGCGTTTGCGCCGTAGCTATCGCGCGTTCAGGTCCTGGCCCGAGCCGGTAACGGGGTGGAGCGAGAGCGCGTACCGCCACAAGCACCGCACCCGCGCTGAATCGCGGATGCTGACAGCAACCGAGATTCGGGCACTCGCCGCCGAGATGCCGGAGCGCCGCGCGGTGATCGGTTGCCCGTCGGCGTAACTTCTTCGCCGGCGTAGGCAGTCGGCTCGGTCGCCAGCCACCGCATCAGCTGGGTTATCGGTTTATTGTTCATCGCGTAGGGGTACGCGAAAGTGCGTGCCTCTACGGAACGCGGAACGGCCTGCCCTCTCTGTCAGGGGATGAGGGCAGGCCGTGGCGGTCTGCCCTCGTCAGGGGTCGAGGGCAGACCGTGACCGTCCGGTCGAGCGTCGGGTGACATCGACCGTCAGTGAGTCAATCTGCAATTTTCACGTTCCGTTACACCGTGTTACTCAAATCTGCTGGGGTACTCGGCCTCAGCCGTCGGCAGCACGTCGAAGAGCAGGTCGTGTTGAAGCGGAGGCGCGCCAGCATCTCGCCGAGGTCGATTGCCCGGTGGCTGGCGCGGTTGTAGTGCTCATGGCGTGGTTCCTTCTCGGATAATCGAGAGGAACGGAATGTGCCCGTATTCTGCCGGTCGGCGACTCAGCCACTATATCCGCTGGTCAGAGGGTGCCCCCGGCAGGATTCGAACCTGCGGCCTTCTGCTCCGGAGGCAGACGCTCTATCCCCTGAGCTACGGGGGCGCACCGGGAAAACGGTGTGCCAGTTGGGCGGGCGCAAGCCTATCGCATGCGTTCCGCCGCGCCAAAATCGCCGTTCAGTGCCGCTGGGACACCGGTCTACGGCGACGCGCCGAACATGTCGTACGCCCTCGTTACACTTCGAACATGCTTGCTAATGCGGATGCTGCTCAGGCGTTGGATTGCCTCGACGCCGCGGTATCCGTGCTGGCCGAGGTCGATTTCAGGGCGATGACCAGTGCCGGGCGGCTGGCGGTGTTGCGGCGGCTGGAGGCTGCGGGGCGGCGGCAGTCGAGCGTGGGTTACGAGGTGCTGCAGAGCCTTCGCGATTCCCGAACTGCCGAGGATTTCGGTGGTGAACACACCCATCAGGTCGTCGCAGACGCGCTGCGGACCACCCGCCTGGATGCGAAGCGACGCTTCGACACTGCCGAGCAGTTGGCGGGTCGGGTGTCGGTTACCGGGGAGCGACTCGCGCCGGAGCTTGCCGCGACGGCGGCCGGGGTCCGCAGCGGTGTGCTCGGTGATGGGCATGTGCAGGTGATTCGGTCGTTCCTGAAACACTTGCCGCATGTGATCGACGCGGGCACGCGCGAGCAGGCCGAGACGCATTTGGCCGGATGCGCCGAATCGATGCGTCCAGACGAGTTGCGCAAGGTGGCGGATCGGCTCGCGGCCTATCTGAGCCCGGATAGGGAGTTCGATGAGATGGACCGTGCGCGCAAGCGTGGCGTCTGGTTGAGCAAGCAGGGCGTGGACGGTATGAGCAACCTGACCGGACGTATCGACCCCGAATTGCGCGCCTATTTCGAGCCGATCTTCGAAAAGCTCGCCGCACCCGGGATGTGCAACCCCGAGGACGAATCTCCGATCGTGGACGGCGCACCCGACGAGGACACTGCGCGCCGCGACCATCGGACCGCGGGCCAGCGTCAACACGATGCGTTGAAGGCGATGTGCCGCGGGCTGCTCGGCTCGGGGGAGCTGGGTCGACATCGCGGACTACCGGTCACGGCGATCGTCTCGACGACGTTGCCGGAACTGAAGGATCTTGCCGGGCCCGCCGCGACGGCGGGCGGATCACTGGTCCCGATTCGGGATCTGATCCGCATGGCCGCACACGCATTTCACTACCTGTCGATCTTCGATGTCGAGGGTCGCGTGGTGCACTTGGCACGGTCCAAGCGGATCGCGTCGCCGGATCAACGGATCGTGCTGCACGCCAGAGACATCGGCTGCTCGTTCCCCGGCTGCGATATGCCCGGATATCGGAGCGAGGCCCACCACACCCACGAATGGGCGGACGGTGGTGCCACCGATACCGAGAACCTCACCTTCGCCTGCCCGTCGCACCACAAACTCGTCGGTCCCAGTGCAGATCAGTGGCGCACGACGACGGGTCCACGGTGCATAACGCACTGGCACCCACCGCCGCATGTCGATCCTCGACAGCGCCCACGGATCAATCGCTTCCACCGTCCGGGCGAGACGCTGATGATGGCCGACTCGAGCGCCGATCCGCCCTGATCGTGGGCGTCGAGCGGTGTTAATTCATCGGCAACGGCTGTGCGCCGCGCTGGGCGAGCATCTGGGTCATCAGTTCGGACTCGCTGTTCTGCGTCTTCACCATCGTGTTCGCGAGGTCGCGGACAACACTGGTTTCGCCGTGGTCGGCGCCATACTCCATCATCGTCAGCCCACCCTGATGGTGGCGCAGCATGAGTTGCAGGAACTGCACGTCGAAGGCGGTACCGGTGTTCTGGCGCAGCGACGCGATCTCGGCGCTGCTCGCCATGCCGGGCATTTTTGCGCTCGCACCGCCGGCCATCTCGGCATCCGGCATGGCCATACCCGACGGTGTTCCGGAGGCGTTGCCCGACTCTGTCTCAGTGGCGCTCTCGCCGTGCTCGTGCTGGTGACCGTCATCGTGCGCCATCCATTGCATCGGCTCACCGGATGGCAACGAGGGCTTGTCCCACAGCGCCAGCCAGCCCTGCATCTGGCCGATCTGGTTCTGCTGCGTGGTGAGGATGTCGTAGGCGAGGTTGCGCACCGCAGGGTCCTGCGACTGGGTGATCGCAATCGTGGCCATCTCGACCGCCTGGCTGTGGTGCACGGTCATGTCCTGCGCGAACCCGACGTCGACGCTATCGGAGTCCGGAACGGTGACCGTGTCGTCACCGAGCGGCAGCTTCAGCAGGAAGCCGAGCGCGACGCCGACCGCAACCGCCGCCACCAGGCCGAGCACCGTGAGCGCGGTGCGTTGGCTGCGCTTGGCCGGACGGTGCTCGACGTCCGGCGAGCCATCGACGGCAGCGCTCGGCTCGGGTGCCGAATCGGTCATGACGTCCTTCCTCGAACGGGGCCTACCGCGCGCAGACGGTCGCTCTACGGCGCGGGTGCGACCGGCGCACCACCGCCGCTACCGGGGTCACTCGGCAGTCCGGCTCCGCCGAGCCCGCTGGGCAGTCCACCGCCCATTTCGGTCTGGTCCTGCTGCAGGCCGGCGCCATTCATCGGGACCGCGTCGGACCCGGGCGGAGTGGGATCGAACGGCGGCGGATTGGCCGGATCGAACGAACCCGGGATCGTGGAGCAGCTCGCGCCTACCTCTGGGTAGGTGTATTTGTTCTGGCGCAGCGCCGCGATGAAGTGGCCGATGCGCTTGTCGTCGGCGCTGTCCACCTTCAGCTGATGGCCCCAGGACTGCACGGAGACCGGGGTGTCGAGGCCGGGATATGGCGACATCAGCGAGTACGGCTTGCCGTCGACCTTGTCCTTCAAGGCGTCGAGATCGCCGCCCTGCACCTTGTCCGGGTTGTAGGTGATCCAGACGGCGCCGTGCTCGAGCGCATGTACCGCATTCTCGGTCCGGATTGCCTGCGGATACACCACGCCGGTGCAGGTCGCCCAGACACTGTCGTGCGGACCGCCGAACGGCGGCGAATGATCGTAGGCGACCCGCTGACTGGCGTTGACGTGCAGCGCGGCGGGATATTCGATCTTCACCACGCCGTCGATGTCGGCGGACGGGTCCTGGTTGCTCTCGCTCGGCGTGTACTTCTCCGCCTCGGCCTGATCGCGGTACTTGGGCACGAGGTTGTAGGCGAGCAGACCGACCAGCGCGGCGACGACGACGATAGCGCCGAGCGTCATCCAGGGAATCTCGCGTCGCTTGGCGATTTTCTTGCCGGCGCCGGGACTCTTCTTGGACGCCGCTTTGATCGCTTTCGCCGATTTTGCGCCGGTACTCTTGCCTCCGGAACCACTATCCGAACGGTTGGGCATCGATCGTCTGCTCTTTCGCCGTAGGACAACCTGCGTAGGGGCGGAACGACGCAGCACATGGCGGTGCTTTCCGCCCAGTGGGCGACCCTACTTTACGTACCGATGCTGAGGACAAACTGAACGGTGCCGTCGAGAGGTCCGCGCAGGTCGGGGCCGGTCCGGATACGGAGCCGACCCGGACAGACCATAGGATAAGGACTCGTGACTCCTGCTGACCTTGCCGAACTCCTGCGCGGTACCGCCGCGAAGGTGCTGGCCGAACACGGCTTGGACCCGTCCGTGCTCCCCGCGGAGCTCAAGGTCGAGCGCCCGCGCAACCCCGAGCACGGCGACTACGCGTCCAACATCGCGATGCAGATCGGTAAGAAGGCCGGTGCCAATCCCCGCGAGCTGGCCGGCTGGCTCGCCGAAGCACTGACCGCGGCGGACGGCATCGAGGTTGCCGAGATCGCCGGACCGGGCTTCCTCAACATCCGCCTCGCCGCGTCTGCGCAGGGCGCGATCGTCGCCAAGGTGATCGCCGAAGGCCCGCACTACGGCTACTCCGACACGCTCGCCGGTACGAAGATCAACCTGGAGTTCGTTTCCGCCAACCCCACCGGACCGATCCATCTCGGCGGCACTCGGTGGGCGGCCGTCGGCGATGCGCTCGGCCGGGTGCTGGCCGCCCGCGGCGCGGACGTCACCCGGGAGTACTACTTCAACGATCACGGCGCTCAGATCGACCGTTTCGCCCGGTCGCTGATCGCGGCCGCCGTCGGCGAACCGACACCGGCGGACGGCTACGCGGGCGCCTACATCACCGACATCGCGACCCAGATCGTCGCTGCGAACCCCGGGGCCGTCGACCTGCCCGAGGCGCCGCGGCACGAGCTGTTCCGGTCTGCCGGCGTCGAGCTGATGTTCGGTCAGATCAAGCAGTCGTTGCACGATTTCGGTACCGAGTTCGACGTGTACTACAACGAGAGCGCGTTGTTCGATTCCGGGGCGGTGGACCGCGCGGTCGAGGCGCTCAAGTCGTCGAAGGATCTGTACGAGAAGGACGGCGCCTGGTGGCTCAAGAGCAGCGCGTACGGCGACGACCAGGACCGCGTCGTGATCAAGAGCGACGGCAACTCCGCCTACGTCGCCGGTGACATCGCGTACTTCCAGGACAAGCGGGCACGCGGATTCGACCTCTGTATCTACATGTTGGGGGCCGACCACCACGGCTACATCGGTCGCCTGAAGGCCGCCGCGGCGGCCTGTGGCGACGATCCGGCAACCGTCGAGGTGCTGATCGGCCAGATGGTGAATCTGGTGCGCGAGGGCGTCCCGGTCAAGATGAGCAAGCGTGCAGGCACGGTGATCACACTCGAGGATCTCGTCGACGCGATCGGGGTGGACGCGGCGCGCTACGCACTGGTGCGCAGCTCGGTGAATACCAGCATCGACATCGATCTCGCGTTGTGGACCAGCCAGAGCAACGAAAACCCCGTCTACTACGTGCAGTACGCCCACGCCCGGCTGTGTTCGCTGGCGCGCAATGCCGCCGATCTCGGCGTCACCGCGGCCGATCCGAAGCTGGAGCTGCTCACCACCGACCACGCCGGTGAGCTGATCCGCACCATCGGGGAATACCCGCGCGTGCTGGCCTCCGCTGCGGATCTGCGTGAGCCACACCGGATTGCGCGTTACCTCGAAGAGCTCGCCGGCGCCTATCACCGTTTCTACGGAGCCGACCGAGTTCTGCCGCAGGGCGACGAGGAGGCGGGTGACCTGCACACCGCCCGGCTGGCCCTGTGCGAGGCGACCCGCCAGGTCCTCGGCAACGGCCTGCGCCTGCTCGGCGTGACCGCACCGGAGCAGATGTGAGCGCGCATCCCGCCGGTCCCCGGCACGCCGAGGTTGCCCACGCTCCGACGCTGCCCGAAAAGCCCCGCAGCCCAAGCGAGATGACGCACCTGCACGAACATGTGTGGCCGCGCGGCGCGGTCCGTGGCGACGACGGCGTGGTCAGCTTCGCAGGTGTGCCGGTGACCGAGCTTGCGCAGCGATTCGGCACCCCGTTGTTCGTCATCGACGAGAACGATTTCCGGTCTCGGTGCCGCGACATGGCCGCCGCGTTCGGCAGCGCGGAGCATGTGCACTACGCCTCGAAGGCGTTCCTGTGCAGTGAGGTCGCCCGCTGGGTGGCCGACGAAGGCCTTTCGCTCGATGTCTGCTCCGGCGGCGAGCTGGCGATCGCATTGCATGCGGGGTTCCCGCCGGAGCGAATTGCTATGCACGGCAACAACAAATCGGTTGTTGAACTCGACGCCGGGGTGCGTGCCGGGGTGGGTCATATCGTGCTCGATTCGCTGATCGAGATCGAACGCCTGGACAAGGTCGCCGCCGCGGCAGGCGTGGTCCAGGACGTGCTGGTGCGCGTTACGGTCGGCGTCGAGGCGCACACCCACGAGTTCATCTCCACCGCCCACGAGGACCAGAAGTTCGGTTTCTCGCTGGCCGGCGGCGACGCGATGAGAGCAGTACGTCGGGTGTTCGAGACCGATCACCTGCGGATGGTCGGTCTGCACAGCCACATCGGGTCCCAGATCTTCGAGGTGGACGGTTTCGAACTCGCTGCCCATCGAGTGATCGGACTGCTGCACGACCTCGTCGCCGAGTTCGGCGTCGAGAAGACCTCGCAGGTTTCGGTGATCGACCTCGGTGGTGGTCTCGGCATTTCTTACGTGCCCAGCGACGACCCGCCACCGCTGACCGAGCTGGCGGGCAAACTGACCAAGATCGTCGCCGACGAGTCGGCCCTCGTCGGACTGCCGACGCCGACGCTCGCCGTCGAGCCCGGCCGCGCCATCGCGGGTCCCGGCACCGTGACGCTCTACGAGGTCGGCACGATCAAGGACGTGCGGCTCGGCGCCAATGCCAGCCGCCGGTACGTCAGTGTCGACGGCGGGATGAGCGACAACATCCGCACCTCGCTGTATCAGGCCGAGTACCACAGCGCCCTGATGTCGCGGGAAAGCGTGGCCGAACCGGTGGTCGCTCGAATCGTCGGAAAGCATTGCGAGAGCGGCGATATCGTGATCCGCGATACCTGGATGCCCGCCGATGTCGGACCGGGTGACCTGATCGCCGTCGCGGCCACCGGCGCGTACTGCTATTCGATGTCGAGCCGGTACAACCTGCTGCCGCGACCCGCCGTGGTCGCGGTCCGGGACGGCGCGGCGCGACTGGTCCTACGTAGAGAGAACGTCGATGATTTGCTCAGCCTGGAGGTAAGCGAGTGACCAGCATGACAAGTGGCCCATCCGACACCGTCCGACCGATCGGCGTGGCCGTCCTCGGCATGGGCAACGTCGGCACGGAGGTCGTGCGGATCCTGCGCGACCACGCGGTCGACCTGCATTCGCGTGTCGGCGCGCCGGTCGTACTGCGCGGGATCGCGGTGCGCAATGTCGAAATCGATCGCGGCGTGCCCGCCGAGTTGTTGACCGCCGATGCGGAAGCGCTCGTCGCCCGTGACGATGTCGACATCGTGGTGGAGGTGATCGGCGGAATCGATCCGCCTCGTGAGCTGATCCTCGCCGCGCTGAACGCGAGCAAGTCCGTTGTCACCGCGAACAAGGCACTGCTCGCGGACTACACCGGGGAACTCGCCGAGGCCGCCGAGCGCAACCGCGCCGACCTCTACTTCGAGGCAGCCGTCGCCGGTGCGATCCCGGTAGTGCGTCCACTCATGCAGTCATTGGCCGGCGACCAGGTGGACCGCGTCGTCGGAATTGTCAACGGGACAACCAACTTCATCCTCTCGGCGATGGACGATACTGGTGCCGACTACGCCGACATGCTCGGCGAGGCAACCCGGCTCGGCTACGCCGAGGCCGACCCGACGGCGGATGTGCAGGGCTACGATGCGGCCGCGAAGGCAGCCATCCTGGCGTCGCTGGCGTTCCATACCCGGGTGACCGCCGCCGATGTCTACCGCGAGGGGATCAGCAAGGTAACCGCCGACGATCTGGCCACCGCGCGTGCGCTGCAGTGCACGGTGAAGCTGCTCGCGATCTGCGAGCGCGTGGTGGACCCCGAAGGCAAGGAACGGATTTCGGTCCGTGTGTACCCGGCACTCGTTCCCCGTGAACACCCGCTCGCCTCGGTCAACGGGGCGTTCAATGCGGTCGTCGTCGAGGCCGCCAACGCGGGTCGGCTGATGTTCTACGGGCAGGGCGCGGGCGGCGCGCCGACCGCGTCCGCCGTGATGGGCGATCTGGTCATGGCCGCGCGCAACAAGTTCTACGGCGGCCGCGGACCGGGCGAATCCACCTATGCGAAGTTGCCGATCGCGCCGATGGGCGACACGCCCACCCGGTACCTGGTCAACTTGCATGTCGAAGACCGGTCGGGCGTGCTGTCCCGAGTCGCGGCCGAGTTTGCCGCCCATGAAGTCAGCATCTCCACAGTGCGACAGGAAGGCGCCGGTGAAGGCGCCCGGTTGATCGTGGTGACCCACCTGGCGAAGGAGTCCGCGCTTGCGGAAACTGTTGCGGCGCTGGCGGAAATCGAAGACGTCATCGCTGTGAACAGCGTCCTGCGAATGGAAGGCACCGAAGAATGAGCACCGCTGTGCACCAGCCCTGGCCGGGGCTGATCGAGGCGTATCGCGACCGGCTCGCCATCGGGCCGGACTGGGACCCGGTGACGCTGTACGAGGGCGGAACACCGCTGGTACCCGCCACGCATCTGTCCGAGCTCACCGGCTGCGAGGTGTACCTCAAGGTCGAGGGCCTCAACCCGACCGGTTCGTTCAAGGACCGCGGCATGACGATGGCCGTCACCGACGCGCGCGCCCGCGGTCAGCGGGCGGTGTTGTGCGCGTCCACCGGGAACACCTCGGCGTCGGCAGCCGCATACGCGACCCGCGCAGGCATGACCTGCGCCGTGCTCATCCCGCAGGGCAAGATCGCGATGGGCAAGCTCGCGCAGGCGGTCATGCACGGTGCCAAGATCATCCAGGTCGAGGGCAACTTCGACGACTGTCTCGAGCTGGCACGCAAGACGACCGCGGAGTTCCCCACGATCGGTCTGGTGAACTCGGTGAATCCGGTGCGCATCGAGGGTCAGAAGACCGCCGCGTTCGAGATCTGCGACGCGCTGGGCCGCGCGCCGGATGTGCATGTGCTGCCGGTCGGCAACGCGGGCAACATCACCGCCTACTGGCGCGGGTACAAGGAGTACTTCGACGACCACCTCACCACGGTGAAGCCGCGCATGCTCGGCGTACAGGCCGCGGGTGCAGCGCCACTGGTGCACGGTGCGCCGGTGAAGAACCCGGAGACCATCGCGACAGCGATCCGCATCGGTGCTCCGGCGTCGTGGAACAGCGCCGTCGCGGCCAAGGAGGAGTCCGGTGGCGCGTTCCGGGCCGCGACGGACGAGAAGATCCTCGAGGCCTATCGGCTCATCGCAGCGACAGAAGGTGTCTTCGTCGAACCGGCGTCGGCCGCCAGCGTCGCAGGCCTGCTTGCCGCGCGTGCGGAGGGCTGGCTCGATTCCGGGCTGACCGTGGTCTGCACGGTGACCGGCAACGGCCTCAAGGATCCCGACACCGCGCTCTTGGGAATGCCCGTGGTACAACCGATTCCGGTCGATCCGGTCGCCGTCGCGGCCGCGCTCGAACTCGAATGACGCGATGCGGGGGGAACAGATGACCGAGACCTTGCCGGCCGGTCTCACCGTGACAGCGCGGGTGCCGGCATCGAGCGCAAACCTCGGGCCCGGCTTCGACAGTCTGGGTCTGGCGCTCGGGCTCTACGACGAGATCGAGGTGACGACGACAACGTCGGGTCTGACGATCCGGGTCGAGGGGGAGGGGGCCGAGGACGTTCCCTGGGGGCCATCGCACCTCGTCGTGCGCGCCGTCGAGCGCGGGCTGGAATCGGTCGGCGTCTGGGCCGATGGACTCGATGTCGTGTGCCGCAACGCTATTCCGCACTCGCGGGGGCTCGGCTCGTCCGCGTCGGCCGTGGTCGGCGGGCTCGCGGCAGCGAATGGGCTTGCCGCCAAGCTCGACCCGGCACTCGCGCTCACCGATGAGCAGTTGGTGCAGCTGTCCTCGGAGTTCGAAGGGCACCCGGACAACTCCGCGGCCAGCGTGCTCGGTGGTGCCGTGGTGTCGTGGACCGAGGAAGGCGACGAGACGGGCGACCGGCTCTACCGAGCGGTTCGTCTCGACGCGCACCCCGCGATCCGAACGGTGGCGTTCGTGCCGACCGAACGGTCGTCGACCGCGCACACCCGGGGCCTGCTGCCGGAGGTGGTTTCGCACCGCGACGCCGCGTTCAACCTGAGCCGTGCCGCTTTGGCCGTGGTTGCGCTCACCCAGCGTCCGGATCTGCTGCTGCCCGCCACCGAGGACCGCTTGCATCAATCCCAGCGGGCACCGGCACTCCCGGCGACGACGAAGTTGGTTGGACAGCTGCGCGCCGAGGGAATCGCTGCGACGGTGTCCGGTGCCGGACCCACGGTGCTGGCGCTGCTGGTGGCGCCGCTGCCGGAGTCGCTGCGCGAGCTCGCGACCGAAGCCGGTTTCGCCGCACTGGATCTGCCATTGGCAGAAGGTGTGCAGGTGCGCTGACGCCGTGGGCGTTCAGGTGCACAGACCGGCGCCGCGGGGGTTTTGCGGCGCGCCCTGTGGATAACGCTTTTCGGCGCGCCGCCGGGGGGCGTTCCTTGCCGACCATGCTGAATGGGGCTAAAGTGAAACACGCCCGCACATCGTGCGCTGTAGACGTCGGTTCAATTCGTAAGCAGATATCCCGTGGCCGTTCGGCTATCGATCGGTCGAGGTACCTGCGCTGACGACGTGAGTCTCTCCCACCGACTTCGATGGTGGAGACAGGACCGATCGACTGGCACCGACAGGTGCGGCGCATCCGATTTCAGTAACCGATCTGAAATGCGGAACGACCCCTCGACTTTGCACAAGGTGAGCGAGGGAAGGAAAGGATCTCCGTGACCGATACGGACCTGCTCGCGACGCCTGTCGCCACCTCTGAGGCCGATTCCTCGGTGAGCCAGGCGAGCGATTCTTCACAGCCGAATACCGGACGCCGGGCTTCCGCCGCGGCGCGTGGGGGGTTGTCCGCAATGGTGCTGCCCGAACTGCGATCCCTGGCCGCTCAACTCGGCATCAAGGGCATTTCCGGCATGCGCAAAGGCGATCTGATCGCCGCCATCAACGCGCAGCAAACCGGTGGCGATCGTGCCCCGGCCGCATCCGCGCCGGTTGCCGCAGCCCCGGCCACCGAAGCGCCCGCCGCTGACACGGCAACCGCCGATACCGCGGTCGCCGATGCCGATAGCTCCGAGGAGCGCGCCCCGCGGCGTCGCGCCCGCCGCGGCGTGACTCGGGAAGCCGGCCAGTCCGGCACCCAGCAAGAACTGACCGGCATCGACACGGCCGAGGCGGGTCGGCCGGAGTCGGCGACGCGTCCGGATGCGGATGAACGCGCCGACAACCGCGCCGATGGCGCCCGCACCGACCAGAACCAAGGTGGCCGGGGCGAGCGTTCCGATCGCGGCGACCGTTCGCAGAGCGAGCGTCGCCGGGAGCGTAACCAGGGCGAATCGAGCCAGGGCGATCGCAACCAGCGCGACGGCGACCGGAACCAGGGTGACCGCAACCAGCGAGACCAGGGCGACCGCAACCAGCGCGATGGCGACCGCAATCAGGGTGACCGCAATCAGCGGGACCAGGGCGACCGCAATCAGGGCGACCGCAATCAGGGTGACCGGAACCAGGGGCCCCGGGACAACCGCAACGACAATCGTGGCGACGACGAAGATGGTCGCGGCCGTCGCGGACGCCGCTTCCGTGAGCGTCGGCGCGGTGGACGTGACCGTGGTGGTGAAGGCGCCGAGCCCGAGATCCGCGAGGACGACGTCCTGCAGCCGGTCGCCGGCATCCTCGACGTGCTCGACAACTACGCATTCGTGCGGACGTCCGGCTACCTGGCCGGCCCGAACGATGTGTACGTGTCGATGAACCTCGTTCGCAAGAACGGGCTGCGTCGTGGTGACGCGATCACCGGCGCGGTGCGTGCAGCGCGTGACGGTGAGCAGAGCAACCAGCGGCAGAAGTTCGATCCGCTGGTGCGACTCGACACCGTCAACGGCGGTGATGTGGACGCGGCCAAGCGGCGTCCCGAGTTCAACAAGCTGACGCCGCTCTACCCGAACCAGCGACTGCGCCTCGAGACCCAGCAGAACAAGCTGACGACCCGCGTGATCGACCTGATAATGCCGATCGGCAAGGGCCAGCGCGCGCTGATCGTCTCCCCACCGAAGGCGGGCAAGACGACGATCATTCAGGACATCGCCAACGCGATCGCGACCAACAACCCCGAGTGCTACCTGATGGTCGTGCTGGTCGATGAACGTCCCGAAGAGGTCACCGATATGCAGCGTTCGGTGAAGGGCGAGGTCATTGCCTCCACCTTCGACCGGCCGCCGAGCGATCACACTTCCGTCTCCGAACTCGCAATCGAGCGCGCGAAGCGGCTGGTGGAAGCGGGCAAGGACGTCGTGGTGCTGCTCGACTCGATTACCCGCCTCGGCCGCGCGTACAACAACTCGTCGCCGGCATCGGGCCGGATTCTCTCCGGTGGTGTCGACTCGACCGCGCTCTACCCGCCGAAGCGTTTCCTCGGCGCCGCGCGCAACATCGAGAACGGCGGATCGCTGACGATCATCGCGTCGGCGCTGGTGGAGACCGGTTCGACCGGTGACACGGTGATCTTCGAGGAGTTCAAGGGCACCGGCAACGCCGAGCTCAAGCTCGATCGCAAGATCGCCGAGCGTCGGGTGTTCCCCGCGGTGGACGTCAACCTGTCCAGCACCCGCAAGGACGAACTGCTGATGTCGCCGGACGAGTTCGCGGTGGTGTACAAGTTGCGCCGCGTGTTGTCCGGACTCGACTCCCACCAGGCGATCGACCTGCTGATCGACCGACTGAAGAAGAGCAACAACAACATCGAATTCCTGATGCAGGTCACCAAGACTGCACCGGGTGCGACGAACGAGTAGCAGCTACCCGAAAGCAGCGCTTCGCCGCGGCGGGAACACAGCGCCCCGCCGCGGTGTTGACCGATACGTCGTTCGCTGGATTAGTGGCCTGGCCACGCACTCTGGCATACTGAACGGCCGAAGTCCGGTTCCGGTTCACGTCTCCGAATGGCGGAGGCGACCCGGCGACCAATGTGAGAGGACACCATGAAGGCAGGAATCCACCCGAACTATGTCGCGACCACGGTCGTGTGTGGTTGCGGGAATACGTTCGAGACGCGGAGCACCAAAGAGTCCGGCCACATTCAGGTCGAGGTTTGCTCGCAGTGCCATCCGTTCTACACCGGCAAGCAGAAGATTCTGGACACCGGTGGTCGCGTGGCCCGCTTCGAGGCCCGCTACGGCAAGCGCGCCGGTAAGAAGACCGCCGACTCCTAGCTCGTCGACCGACGCCCGTCCTGTTCTCGCAGGCCGGGCGTCGGTTTGTTTGGCCGGGATTGACTCGGACGGCACCACAGCGGAGCGAAAACATATGGCTACCACGCGCCCATCGGCGATCGACGACATCCTCGCCGAGCACGCCGGTCTCGAACAGCAGATGTCGGATCCGGCATTGCACAGCGACCCGGCGAACGCGCGCCGGGTGGGCAAGAGGTTCGCCGAGTTGGCGCCGATTATGGCCACCTACAACAAGCTGAAGACCGCGCGTGACGATCTGGCCGCGGCCCGCGAGCTTGCTGCCGACGACGCCGGCTTCGCGGCCGAGGTTCCGGATCTGGAATCGGCAGTCGACGAACTCGACCACACTCTCACCGACCTGCTCGCGCCGCGCGATCCGCACGACGCCGACGACGTGGTGCTCGAGGTCAAATCCGGCGAGGGCGGCGAGGAGTCGGCACTGTTCGCCGCGGATCTCGCCCGGATGTATCTGCGGTACGCAGAGCGCCGCCGCTGGAAGGTGGAGGTGCTCGACGCCACGCTGTCGGATCTCGGTGGCTACAAAGAGGCCACCATCTCGATCAAGAGCCGGGATGCCGTTCGCGACGGGGTGTGGTCGCGACTGAAGTTCGAGGGCGGTGTGCACCGGGTGCAGCGGGTGCCGGTCACCGAATCGCAGGGGCGAGTGCACACCTCGGCTGCCGGCGTGCTGATCTACCCGGAACCCGAAGAAGTCGAGCAGGTGCAGATCGACGAAACCGATCTGCGAATCGACGTCTACCGCTCGTCGGGCAAGGGCGGCCAGGGCGTGAACACCACCGACTCCGCGGTGCGGATCACGCACTTGCCCACCGGCATCGTGGTGACCTGCCAGAACGAGCGTTCGCAGCTGCAGAACAAGGCGCGTGCCATGCAGGTGCTCGCCGCGCGGTTGCAGGCGCTCGCGGAGGAGCAGGCTGACGCCGCAGCGTCGGCCGGACGGGCGAGCCAGATCCGGACCGTCGACCGCTCCGAGCGCATCCGGACCTACAACTTCCCGGAGAACCGGATCGCCGACCACCGGATCGGTTTCAAGGCGCACAACCTCGACGCAGTGCTCGATGGCGACATGGACGCGCTGCTCGACGCACTCGGCGCTGCCGACCGCGAGGCACGCCTGGCCGCCGAGTGACATCGGACGAAGACGCGCACCGGCGTTGGCCGCAGGGTCACCCATCGCCCTGTGCCGGTGTGACACGCTGGTAGCCGTGAGTCGACAACCGTTGCGGGATGCGCTCGCCGCGGCGACCGAGCGGCTGCGCGCCGCCGGAGTCGGGAGTCCGCGGGCCGACGCGGAGCAGCTTGCAGCACATCTGCTCGGTGTTGCGCGGACTCGTCTGGCGTTGGTTCCGCTCATCGAGCCCGCGATGCTGGAGGCCTATCGCACAATGATCGATCAACGCGCGAAACGTATTCCTCTGCAATACATCACGGGCATCACATCGATGGGGAGTGTCGATATCGAGGTAGGGCCCGGAGTCTTCGTGCCGCGTCCGGAAACCGAACTGCTGCTGGCCTGGACGCTGGCGTTTCTCGAGGCACGGTCCGTGCACGGCGCGACTGTGCTCGATTTGTGCACCGGATCCGGAGCCCTTGCCCTCGCCGTCGCGCACGCGCGGCCGGATGTGGGAGTGCACGCGGTGGAGCTCGATCCGCGTGCGCTTGCTTGGGCCCGCCGCAATGCCGACCATCGGTCGCAGGCCGGCGATACGCCGATCACGCTCACCACGGGTAATGTCTGCGACCCGGGGTTGCTGCCCGAACTCGCCCGCAGTGTCGATGTGATCGTCGCGAACCCGCCCTATATCCCTGCCGGTGCGGAGCTGGAACCCGAAGTGGCCGAATATGATCCACCGCAGGCGCTGTTCGCCGGGGCCGAAGGCCTCGATGTGATCGCGGGGATGGCGCCGAACCTGCGCCGCTGGTTGCGCGTCGACGGTGGGCTGGCGATCGAGCACGACGACTCCAACGGTGCCGGGGTGGCGGCGCTCCTGGCCGAGGACGGTGCGTTCGTCGATATCACCGAGCACCTCGATCTGGCCGGGAAGCCGCGATATGTCACCGCCCGCCGCGCGGCGGACTGACCGACCTGCGACTCGGGCTCGATCGCGCGGGCAGCGGTGTGCCGCCCGGAGGGTGGGACCCGAAATGTAAGGATGGGGGAGTGAGCACCGTTTACGACTGCGGGGACACCGCTTCCCGCGCGGCCGGCCTGTCCTCGGCAAAAGCCAATCTCAAGTCCGGTCGACTGGTCGTGCTCCCCACCGACACGCTGTACGGAATCGGCGCCGACGCCTTCGACAGCGGAGCGGTCTCGGCTCTGCTTGCCGCGAAGCGCCGCGGGCGGGACATGCCGGTGCCGGTGCTGGTCGGGTCGTGGCACACCATCGACGGTCTCGTCTACTCGGTGCGGCCAGAGGCGCGTGAGCTGATCCGCGCATTCTGGCCGGGCGGGCTGAGTCTCGTCGTGCATCAGGCGCCGTCGCTGTCCTGGGATCTCGGTGATACCCGCGGCACCGTCATGGTGCGGATGCCGTTGCATCCGGTCGCGCTCGAACTGCTGCGTGAGGTCGGCCCGCTTGCCGTGTCGAGTGCGAACGTGTCCGGTTCGGCCCCGGCGACGACGGTCGAAGAGGCCCGCGCGCAACTCGGTGAGTCGGTGTCTGTGTATCTCGACGGCGGCGTGGCGGAGCATTCGGTCGCTTCGACCATCGTCGACTTCACCGGCGATTCGCCGCGGGTGCTGCGCGCGGGTGCGGTCTCGGTCGCCGACGTCGCCGAGGTGCTCGGTGTCGATCCAGCTTCTCTGACGAGCGGAGCGGCGTAGGTGCAGGTCCGGCGCCCCGAGTCGCACCGGCCGGAATTGCCGGTCCGGTACCACGCGGTGAAAGTGCCCGCGAGCTGGTGAGCACCGTGGAGTCGGTTCTGTATGTCGCGCAGGAGAACCGTGGTGCCGGCGTCCCGATCAGGGAGCTGCTGTTGGTGTTGTTCACCGCGAGCGTGGTGACGTTTCTCGCCACCGGCGGGGTGCGTGTGCTGGCACTGGCATTCGGTGCGGTCGCGGTGCCGCGCGATCGGGACGTGCACACCACGCCCATTCCGCGGATGGGCGGCGTCGGAATCTACGTCGGAATACTCGCGGCGCTGCTGTTCGCCGGTCAGCTGCCCGCGCTGCAGCGCGGATTCGATTTCACCAGTGATGTGCCCGCCGCCCTCGTCGCGGGTGGCGTCATCATGCTCGTCGGAATCATCGACGACCGGTGGGGCCTCGACGCGCTGACCAAGTTCGTGGGCCAGGTCACGGCGGCCGGTCTGTTGGTGATCATGGGTGTCAGCTGGTTCGTGGTGTACTCGCCGATCGGCGGCGGAAGCACCATCGTGCTCGACCAGTTGCAGGCCGGTCTGGTCACGGTCGGCGTCACGGTGGTCATGGTCAACGCGATGAACTTCGTCGACGGACTCGACGGACTCGCGGCGGGGCTCGGCCTGATTTCCGCGCTCGCGATCTGCGCCTTCACGATGGGACTGCTGCACGAGCAGGGCGGCGATGTGAGCGTTTACCCGCCCGCGATGATGGCCGCCGCGCTGGCCGGCGCGTGTCTCGGCTTCCTGCCGCACAACTTCCAGCCCGCCCGGATCTTCATGGGCGACTCGGGCTCCATGCTGATCGGCCTGATGCTTGCGGCGATCTCGACCAGCGCGTCCGGCCGGATTCCGCTGAACGCCTACGGCAGTCGCGACATCCTCGGCCTGCTCTCGCCGCTCCTCCTGGTCGGCGCGGTGATGTTCATCCCGGTGCTCGACCTGCTCCTGGCGATCGTGCGGCGGACGAGAGCCGGTGTCAGCCCGTTCAGTCCGGACAAGATGCATCTGCATCACCGCCTGTTGCAGGTCGGTCACTCGCACCGTCGCGTCGTGCTGCTGATCTATTTGTGGGTCGGCGTCCTGGCCTTCGGTGCGGTCGGTACCGCGTTGTTGGACCGTCGAATCGTGGTCCTCATGCTTGCCGGCGGGCTCGTTTTTGCGCTCGTCGTGACGGCCGTTCCGTCGCTGCGCGAACGTCCGGAATGAGAGTGGATGGTAGCGTCCGGTTCGCCCGGGATACCCGGTGTCGACCCGAGTCCGATCACCTACTACACTGCGTCGTGGACAGGGTGGACCGCGGCTCCCGCCGCGGTGGTACGTTTTCCCTGCCCCGCTGATCAGCGCCGGTCGCGTTGAGGGCTGACTGCGATTGGGCACGAACCAACCGCGAAGGAGTCAGCCGGTGAATGTGGCCACTGCGTTCGACTTCGACGAGACCTGACGGCTCGACAATGTCGAACGTGCCGCCGAGTCCGAGGCAGCTGATTGGCGTCGGAGCCAACATAGTAGGCTTCGTGGTGCTCGGCCTGGTACTGGGCTGGTTTCTCGACGACCGCCTGGACACCTCGCCGCTGTGCATACTCATCGGGCTCGGGGTCGGCGTTCTCGGCGCGGTCGTGTCGTCGATCTTGCAGTTCCGAACGTTCTTGAAGGATTGAGGTAATAGGCAGATGGCTACGCCAGCGCCGGCACCACTGATGCCCCGGGTGCCGTTGAGCCTGCGGCGGCCGACGATCATCGTCGCGGCCATAGGCATCGTCGCCCTTGCCCTTACTTGGTCGATCGGGCGTCCAGCCCTCGGCGCATTCATCATCCTCGGTATGGCAATGGGCCTGCTGAACATCAAATTGGTGCAGCATTCGGTCGCCAAGGTGACGGCCGAAGCCCATCCCAGCAAAGGCCAAATAGCGGTGTCGTCCGCGTCGCGGTTGCTCGTCATTACCGCGGTCGCGCTCGTGATAGCTTTCCTCGTGCAGCCTGACGGTGTCGGGGTCTTCTTCGGATTGGCTGCATTCCAAGCCATTTTGGTGTTCAGCACCACTGTGCCCGTAGTGAAAGGACTTCGTCAGCGGCCATGACTGACAGCCTCCTCGCAACGACCGACATCCTCGCGGAAGCCCAGATCGAGGTCGGCCATCACAGTCAGGTCGACATTGGCGGGTTCACCTTCAACATCGACACGATATACGCGACACTCGTCGCCGCCGCGATCGTGCTCGTACTCGCGTTCGTGCTGCGCTCGAAGATCACCTCTGGCGTACCGAACGGCGTCCAGCTCTTCTGGGAGGCCGTGACCGTTCAGATGCGCGGTCAGATCGAGAGCGCCATGGGGCTGAAAATCGCTCCGTTCGTGCTTCCGCTCGCGATCTCGCTGTTCACCTTCATCCTCATCTCGAACTGGTTGTCGGTGTTCGAGATCTCGATCGGTGACACGCACTTGATCGCGCCGCCGGCGTCGGACGTCAACTTCGTCTATGCGCTCGCGTTGTTCGTGTTCGTCGCCTACCACACCGCCGGCGCACGTCGGCGCGGCTTCTTCAAGCACCTCAAGCAGCTGACCAAGGGACACGTCGCGTTCCTCGCGCCGGTGAACATCATCGAGGAGATCGCCAAGCCGATCTCGCTGTCGCTGCGACTCTTCGGCAACATGTTCGCCGGCGGCATCATGCTCACGCTGATCGCGCTGTTCCCCGCATACATCCTGTGGGCGCCGAACGCCGTGTGGAAGCTTTTCGACCTCTTCGTCGGTCTGATCCAGGCGTTCATCTTCGCCCTACTGACGATCCTCTACTTCAGCCAGTCCACTGAGCTGGAGGAAGCCCACTAAGCACGCTGGGGTTTCCCCAGTTCGCGGCTCGACTCCTCGAGCAACTTTTCGTCACAACACAGAAGGAAGTGAAAGACATGGCAGATGTGGAACTGGTGAACGGGATCATCACCGCTGGTGCGCTCGTCGGCGGTGGCCTCATCATGGCCGGCGGTGCGATTGGTGCCGGCATCGGTGACGGTCTGGCCGGTAGCCAGCTGATCGCGGGCGTCGCACGCCAGCCGGAGGCTCAGGGTCGACTGTTCACCCCGTTCTTCATCACCGTTGGTCTGGTCGAGGCGGCCTACTTCATCAACCTCGCGTTCATGGCGCTCTTCGTGTTCGCGACGCCGGGCCTCATCTCTCAGTGATGAACAGCGCACTGCTGTTGGCTGCCGAAGAAGGCGAAACCAGTAACTTCCTCATCCCGAACGCGACGTTCTTCGTCGAGTTGCTCATCTTCGTGGTGGTGCTCGTCGTGATCATGAAGTTCGTGGTGCCGCCGATCGCCGAGGTGCTTCGCGAGCGGGACGACCGTGTCTCGAAGACGACCGACGACAACCATCAGGCAGCTCGTGAGCTCGCCGATGCCGATGCCTCCTTCAAGGAAGAACTCGGCGGGGCGCGCGCGGAGGCCTCGCGGATTCGCGAGGAGGGTCGGTCCGAGGGCCAGGCCGTGCTCGATGAGATGCGCGATCGGGCCAAGCAGGAATCCGACGCGATCACACAGCGTGCATCCACGGAGCTGCAGGATCAGGGCCGCCAGGTGGCCGAAGAGCTGCAGGGACGCGTCGGCCCGCTGTCCGAGTCGTTGGCCAACCGGGTTCTCGGTGTCGAGGGTGCCTCGACGTCGGCGAATCTGGCCGATCAGTCCGGGCGGGGGTAATCGGTAATGGCTACAACGATCTCTGAGCTCGTCGCGCTCGCCGTCGTCATCTATGTGCTCTGGCGCTTCGCTGCGCCGCCGATCCGCAAGATGATGGCGAACCAGCAGCAGACGGTGCAGACGCAGCTCGACGAGAGCGAAAAGGCACGCCAGGCGCTCGCCGAGGCGGAGCGCAAGCACGCCGACGCGGTCGAGAAGGCGCGCCTCGAAGCGGCCAAGATCCGCGAGGAGGCTCGGGCGGATGCACAGCGCATCTCCGAGCAGCTGCGCGAACAGGCCGACGCCGAGGTGGAGCGGATCAAGGCACAGGGCAACGAGCAGATCACCCTGCAGCGTCAGCAGCTCATCCGGCAGTTGCGCGCCGACCTCGGCAGCGAGGCCGTCGCCAAGGCCGGCGAGCGGGTCCGCACCGAGCTGTCCGAGCCGGAAGCACGGTCGGCCAGCGTGGACCGATTCCTCGACGAACTCGAATCGATGGCTGGCGCGGAGGATTCGTCCGATCCGGCAGTGTCGAAGAACAGTGGGGTTTCCTGATGCATGCGGCTAGCCGCGACTCGATGCAGGTTGTACAGCGTCGATTCGACGACGTCGTCGGCAACGTCGACACCGCCGAGCTGAGCGGGTTCGCCGACGAGCTTGCCTCCCTGGCGGGCCTGCTGGTCGAGCATTCCGTGCTGCGCAAGTATCTCGCGGCGCGCGAAGACGATTCAGCGCCGAAGGTCGCGATGATCGAGCAACTCCTTACCGGTAAGGCGAGCCAGCCGACGATCGATGTCGCACGGACCGCGGTCGAGCAGCGTTGGTCGGTCACCCGTGACCTGCCCGAGGCGCTGGAGCGGATGGCTCGGCTGACCGTCCTCGTCGCCGCGGAGCGCGCGGACAAGATCGAAGACGTCGAGGACGAGCTGTTCCGGTTCGGCCGGACGCTGGATGCCAACCCGCACCTCGCCTCGTTGCTCAGTCAGGTCGACCAGCCGATCGACAAGCGAATCGGCTTGCTGGACAGCGTGATTGCGGACAAGCCGACCCAGTACACCGCAGAACTGCTTCGGCAGACCACGCGACTGCTCAACGGTCAGAACATCGTCGACATCGTGCCGGTGCTGGCCGAGCTGGCCGCGGCCCGCCGTGGCGAATCCGTCGCCCACGTCGTGGCGGCGGCGCCGCTGAGCGAGCAGCAGTACGACCGGTTGTCGCACGTGCTGTCCCGAATCTACGGCCGTACCATCTCGGTACAGGTGGACGTCGACGCCGAGGTGCTCGGTGGTCTACAGATCCGGATCGGCGACGAGGTCGTCGATGGCACCATCGTGGCGAAGCTGAGCAAGGCTGCGAGCCACCTACCCGAGTAGCCGACTCGGCCGCCGGCCGAACGGACAACCAAACACACAGAGCCGAACCCAATTTCGAAAGCAGGAAATCGAGAGCCATGGCGGAGTTGACGATCTCATCCGAAGAGATTCAAGGCGCGATCGAATCGTATGTCGCGTCGTTCTCGTCCGAGACGTCGCGCGAGGAGATCGGCATCGTGTCCGATACCGGTGACGGTATCGCGCACGTCGAAGGTCTGCCATCGGCGATGACGCAGGAACTGCTCGAATTCTCCGGGGGCATCCTCGGTGTCGCGCTGAACCTCGATGAGGGCAGCATCGGCGCCGTCATCCTCGGCGAGTACGACAAGATCGAAGAGGGCCAGCAGGTCAAGCGCACCGGCTCGGTGCTCTCGGTGCCGGTTGGCGACGAGTTCCTCGGCCGCGTCGTGGATCCGCTCGGTGCTCCGCTCGACGGACTCGGTGAGATCAAGGCCGAGGAGCGTCGCCCGCTCGAGGTGCAGGCCCCGACCGTGGTGCAGCGCCAGGGTGTCAGTGAGCCGCTGCAGACCGGCATCAAGGCGATCGACTCGCAGACGCCGATCGGCCGCGGCCAGCGTCAGCTCATCATCGGTGACCGCAAGACCGGCAAGACCGCGGTTTGCGTGGACACGATCATGAACCAGAAGAAGGCGTGGGAGTCCGGGGATCCGGATCAGCAGGTTCGCTGCGTGTACGTCGCGATCGGTCAGAAGGGCTCCACCATCGCCGGCGTTCGCCAGGCGCTCGAGGATGCGGGTTCGCTCGAGTACACCACCATCATCGCCGCCCCGGCCTCCGACTCGGCCGGCTTCAAGTGGCTTGCGCCCTACACCGGTTCGGCGATCGGCCAGCACTGGATGTACCAGGGCAAGCACGTCCTCATCGTGTTCGACGACCTGACCAAGCAGGCCGAGGCCTACCGCGCCATCTCGCTGCTGCTGCGTCGCCCGCCGGGCCGCGAGGCATACCCGGGTGACGTCTTCTACCTGCACTCGCGCCTGCTCGAGCGTTGCGCGAAGCTCTCCGACGAACTCGGTGGCGGCTCGATGACCGGTCTGCCGATCATCGAGACCAAGGCCAACGACATCTCGGCCTACATCCCGACCAACGTCATCTCGATCACCGACGGGCAGTGCTTTCTCGAGACCGACCTGTTCAACCAGGGCGTGCGTCCGGCCATCAACGTCGGTGTCTCGGTTTCCCGCGTCGGTGGCGCCGCGCAGATCAAGGCCATGAAAGAGGTCGCCGGCTCGCTGCGACTCGAGCTCTCGCAGTACCGCGAGCTCGAATCGTTCGCCGCGTTCGCCTCGGACCTCGACGCGGCCTCGAAGGCGCAGCTGGACCGCGGTGCTCGCCTGGTCGAGCTGCTCAAGCAGCCGCAGTACAGCCCGTACGCGGTCGAGGAACAGGTCGTCGCGATCTTCCTCGGTACCAAGGGCCACCTCGACGACATCGCGGTTGGCGATGTCATTCGCTTCGAGCGGGACTTCCTCGAGTACGTCAAGGCGCGGCACGAGAACGTTCTCACCTCGATCCGCGAGTCCAAGAAGCTCGGCGACGACAACACCGAGGCACTGAACTCCGCGGTGGCCGACTTCAAGCGTGGCTTCGAGACCTCGGATGGCACACCGGTCGTCAACGACCCGGAGGTCGAGCCCCTCGAAGAGAGCCCGGCGCAGGAATCGGTGAAGGTCCGCCGTTCGCAGTCGGACGAGAGCTGAGGGTACGGCCGTAGATGCCCGCACAACTACGAGTACTCAGAAGGCGAATCCGGTCCGCCGGGGCGATCAAGAAGATCACCAAGGCCCAGGAGATGATCGCGACTTCGCGCATCTCGAAGTCGCAGGCCCGAGTCCAAGCAGCGCGTCCGTACTCGGAAGAGATGACGAAGGTGCTCACCACGCTTGCCGACGAAGCCGATCTCGATCATCCGCTGTTGGTCGAGAAGGAGAACGCGCACACCGCAGGTGTCCTCGTGGTCACCTCGGATCGCGGACTCTGCGGCGGCTACAACGCCAACGCGCTTCGCGTCGGCGAGCAGCTGTTCGGCCACCTGCGCGAGCAGGGCAAGACACCGACGATCTACACGGTCGGCCGTAAGGCGCAGGGTTTCTATCGCTTCCGTGGCCGCGAGGTCGCGCAGTCGTGGACCGGCTTCTCCGAGCAGCCCACCTATGCGAACGCGGTCGAGATCGCCGAGCGGCTGGTGTCGGACTTCATGGTCGGGTCGGCCGACGAGGACGACGACTACCCGGGCAAGAAGCACGGCGTGGACGAGTTGCACATCGTATTCACCGAGTTCACCTCGATGCTGACCCAGACTGCCGTCGCCCACCGGATCGCCCCGCTTGCGATCGAAGAGACCGAGACGACCGACGAAAAGGCCGAGTTCGAGTTCGAGCCGGAGGCGAAGGAGCTGTTCGATTCGCTCCTGCCGCGCTATCTCGCAACCCGCATCTATGCCGCGCTGCTCGACTCGGCGGCGTCCGAATCGGCTGCGCGCCGCCGCGCGATGAAGGCCGCCACGGATAATGCCGATGAGCTGATTCGCAGCCTCACGCTGGAAGCGAACCGTGCTCGCCAGGCACAGATCACCCAGGAAATCAGTGAAATCGTCGGTGGCGTTGACGCGCTCGCCGCAACAGGAAGTGACGACTAGATGACTGCCCCCGCTGCTACTACCCAAGCCGGCTCCACCGAGCGCGCCGGTCGCGTGGTCCGGGTAACCGGGCCGGTCGTCGACGTGGAATTCCCCCGCGATTCGATCCCGGAGCTGTACAACGCGCTGCACGCCGAGATCACCTTCCCCGAGATGGCGAAGACGTTGACCCTCGAGGTGGCACAGCACCTCGGTGACAACCTCGTGCGCACCGTCTCCATGCAGCCCACCGACGGCCTGGTCCGCGGCGTCCCGGTCACCGATACCGGTAGCGCCATCTCCGTGCCGGTCGGCGACGGCGTCAAGGGCCACGTGTTCAACGCCCTCGGCCACTGCCTGGATGAGCCGGGCTACGGCGACGACTTCGACAAGTGGTCGATCCACCGCCGCCCGCCCGCCTTCGATCAGCTCGAGGGTCGTACCGAGGTGTTGGAGACCGGTCTGAAGGTCGTCGACCTGCTGACTCCGTACGTGCGCGGCGGCAAGATCGGCCTGTTCGGCGGTGCCGGTGTCGGCAAGACGGTGCTCATCCAGGAGATGATCAACCGTATCGCCAAGAACTTCAGCGGTACTTCGGTGTTCGCCGGCGTCGGTGAGCGCACCCGTGAGGGCAACGACCTGTGGGTCGAGCTCGCGGAGGCGAACGTACTCAAGGACACCGCATTGGTGTTCGGCCAGATGGACGAGCCGCCGGGCACGCGCATGCGTGTCGCCCTCTCGGCTCTCACGATGGCCGAGTACTTCCGCGACGAGCAGAACCAGGACGTGCTGCTCTTCATCGACAACATTTTCCGGTTCACCCAGGCCGGTTCCGAGGTTTCGACCCTGCTCGGCCGGATGCCTTCGGCCGTGGGCTACCAGCCGACGCTGGCCGACGAGATGGGTGAGCTCCAGGAGCGCATCACGTCGACCAAGGGCAAGTCGATCACCTCGATGCAGGCCGTTTACGTGCCCGCCGACGACTACACGGACCCCGCGCCTGCCGCGACGTTCGCCCACCTCGACGCGACCACCGAGCTTTCCCGCACGGTGTTCTCGAAGGGCATCTTCCCGGCCGTCGACCCGCTGGCATCGTCCTCGACGATCCTCGAGCCGAGCATCGTCGGCGAAGAGCACTACCGGGTTTCGCAGGAAGTCATCCGCATCCTGCAGCGCTACCAGGACCTGCAGGACATCATCGCCATCCTCGGTATCGACGAGCTGTCCGAAGAGGACAAGCAGCTGGTCAACCGCGCGCGTCGGATCGAGCGCTTCCTGTCGCAGAACATGTTCGCTGCCGAGCAGTTCACCGGTCAGGCCGGTTCCAACGTGCCGGTCAAGGAGACCGTCGAGGCGTTCGACAAGCTCACCAAGGGCGAGTTCGATCACCTGCCCGAGCAGGCGTTCTTCATGATCGGTGGACTCGAAGACTTGGCGCAGAAGGCCGAGAGCCTCGGTGCGAAGCTCTAGCCGGAGCCTGCGCAGCGCCGATCGACGCCCAGCCCCGAAAGGACTTGTGAATGGCTGAGATGAAGGTCGACCTGGTCGCGGTCGAGCGCAAGATCTGGTCGGGCGAGGCGACGTTCGTGTTCGCCCGTACGGTCGAGGGTGAGATCGGCATTCTGCCGCATCACATCCCGCTGATGGCCGAGCTGGTTGCGGATGCGTCGGTGCGGATCGACACGACCGACGGCGAGCAGTTGATCTACGCGGTCGACGGCGGCTTTCTGTCGGTCACCAAGGAAGGCGTGACCATCCTCGCGGAGGATGCGCAGGCTGCCGACGAGATCGACGTGGACCGGGCGACACGTGACGCCGAGTCCGACGACGAGAAGGTCAGTGCCAGGGGCCGCGCGCGGCTGCGCGCCGTAGGCCGCACGGTTTAGCGCCGGTACAGCACGCAAGGAGATAGGCGAGCAGTGCGGGTCGGAATGGTGCTCCTCATCATTCTGGTCGTGCTGCTCGCCTATTTTGCTGGAGCCTCCCTCTACCGCCTGGTGATGCTGCGGCGGGGCGGGACCGCGGCGCTCGTTCGCACATTGCCGAATGGGGCGGGGCATGGCTGGCGTCATGGCCTGATCCGCTACGGCGAAGGTGCCCTGGTGTTCTTCAAGCTGTCCAGCTTGCGGCTCGGTCCGGATAGCAGGCTCCATCGGTCCAGCATCGTGGTGGTGGAACGCCGCTCACCCGAGGGATCCGAGCACGATCTGATGACCGACGAGGTCGCGATCATCGAAGTGCGCGACGCCGATGGCAGCTACGAAATCGGTCTCGACCGCGGTGCGCTCACCGCGTTCCTGTCGTGGGTGGAATCCCGGCCGTCGGGCCGATCCCTCCGCGGGCGCCGCCGCTGAGCGGCATATCCGGCACCGCCGCTGAGCGGCACATCCGGCACCGCCGCTGAGCGGCAATCAATCGGCGCTTTTCTCTGCATTTCCGCCGGCACCCGGCAGCCACTTCACGTCGCCCTCGGGATTGGCGTAGCGGCTCAGGATGAACAGCAGATCCGACAGTCGGTTGAGGTATTTCGCCGGCAATGCATTTGTGGTCTCCGGACTGGCATCGATGGCAGCCCATGCCGCGCGCTCGGCTCGTCGCGAGATCGTGCGCGCGGAGTGCAACAGCGCGGCCAGTGGTGTGCCGCCGGGCAGAATGAACGAGTCCAGTTTCGGCAGGTCCGCGTTGAATTCGTCGCACCAAAGCTCGAGCCGGTCCACGTACTCCTGCTGGACCCGAAGGGGCGGATACTCCGGATTCTCGACAACCGGGGTGGACAGGTCGGCACCCGCGTCGAACAGATCGTTCTGTATCTGTCGCAGCACTTCGCGTACCGCAGGCTCGGGATTGCCCAGGGCGATCGCGGTACCGAGTGCGGCGTTCGTCTCGTCGCAGTCGGCGTAGGCGACGAGGCGAGGATCGTTCTTCGATACCCGGCTGAAGTCGCTGAGACCGGTGGTTCCGTCGTCTCCGGTGCGGGTGTAGATGCGGGTGAGATGCACGGCCATGCCGCAACCGTACCGCCGCGGGGCCGTCGCGCTGGGTGCGCCGATGTGCCGTCATTTCGCCCCACCGAACCCGGCTGACTACGCTGTGCCATTGTGAGTGAACGGTTCTTGGTGACGGGCGGGGTGCCGCTGTCCGGCGCAGTCCATGTCGGCGGCGCCAAGAACAGCGTGCTCAAGTTGATGGCGGCCGCGTTACTGGCCGAGGGGACGAGCATCATCACGAACTGCCCGGACATCCTGGACGTGCCGCTGATGGCCGAGGTGCTGCGTGGCCTCGGCTGCGAGGTTGTCCTCGACGGCGACACCGTCGCAATCACGACGCCGGCCGAGCCGAAGTATCACGCCGATTTCGCCGCGGTTCGCCAGTTCCGCGCATCGGTCTGTGTGCTCGGTCCGCTGGTGGCCCGGTGCCGTCGCGCGGTTGTCGCGCTGCCCGGCGGTGACGCGATCGGTTCGCGTCCATTGGACATGCACCAGTCCGGCCTGCGCCTGCTCGGCGCCCACAGCGAAATCGAGCACGGCTGCGTCGTCGCTCGTGCCGATGAGTTGCAGGGTGCGCGAATCCGGCTGGACTTCCCGTCGGTGGGCGCCACCGAGAACATCCTCATGGCCGCCGTCCTCGCCGAGGGCGAGACGGTGATCGACAATGCCGCGCGCGAACCGGAGATCGTCGACCTCTGCCACATGCTGATCCAGATGGGTGCCGAGTTGAGTGGCGTGGGCACCTCTACGCTCACCATCCAGGGTGCGGAGAAGCTCGTGCCGACCGAGCATCGTGTGATCGGCGATCGAATCGTCGCGGCCACGTGGGCGATCGCGGCGGTGATGACGATTGGCGACGTTCGGGTCACGGGGGTGAACCCGAAGCATCTGTCGCTCGTGCTGGACAAACTGGCTACGACGGGCGCCGAGATCGATCGCGAGCCGGATGGTTTTCGGGTGAAGCAGCGGCATCGGCCGAAGGCGGTGAACTTCTCGACGCTGCCTTATCCTGGGTTCCCCACGGACCTGCAGCCAATGGCGATCGGACTCGCGGCAATCGCGGACGGCACGTCGATGATCACCGAGAACGTTTTCGAAGCACGCTTCCGGTTCGTCGAGGAAATGATCCGCCTCGGCTCGGACGCCCGGACCGACGGCCACCATGCAGTCGTCCGGGGGGTGCCGCGGCTGTCGAGTGCGCCGGTGTGGTCCTCCGACATCCGCGCCGGCGCCGGGCTCGTCCTCGCCGCACTGGTCGCCGACGGGGTCACCGAGGTGCATGACGTCTATCACATCGACCGGGGCTATCCGCATTTCATCGAGGATCTGCAGGGCCTCGGCGCTGATATCCGCCGGGTGGCCTGAGGAATTCGGCGGCGCACAAAGATCACCCGCCAGGGATGAGGACCGGCCGACCGGGCCCACCGCATCATCGAAGCTGTCGGCGTTTCGAACAGTGAACGGTGCAGGAGGATATCCATGACAACCGGACAACCGGCTCCAGACTCCACCAAGCAGGGCTCCACGAAACAGGCCTGGGCGGGCGGCACTTCCCTTGTCGCCGGGGTCCTCCTGCTCGTGGTGGGCCTTGTGTCGGTGCTGCAGGGTATCTCGGCTGTCGCCTCCGACGAGATCTTCGTCAAGGGCATCGACTACATCTACAAGTTCGACACGACGGCATGGGGTTGGATCCACATCGTCGTCGGCATCCTGGTGATCGCTGCCGCGCTCGGATTGTTCACCGGTGCGGCATGGGCACGGATCGCGGCAGTGGTCATCGCGTCGCTGTCGATCGTGGCGAACTTCCTCTGGATCCCGTGGTATCCGCTGTGGGCAATCCTGATCATTGCCCTCGATATCGTGGTGATCTGGGCCGTGACCACCTGGAATCCCGACCTCTGAATTTCGGTAGCCGCGCAATCGGGCTGCCCGACCGACCACTGGTCAGTCGGGCAGCCTGCGCATTTCCAGCACGGTGAGTCCGAGGGTGTCGAACCGTGCGAGCAGGCCGCGGAGTTCGGTCGGATCGGCGACGGGACCGAAGAGGACCGTGTTCGATCCATGGGCGGTGGCGGTGCGGAATTCGGGGAACGCGGCGAGCACCCGCTCGGAGGCAGCTTCGGCGAGTACGAATTCGTACCGAACTCCTGGCGGCCACGTAGCGGCGGAATCGGACACGAGACTCCTCGGGGTGGCTTCGCTTTCGGCCTTCAAACCAGGATGTCACCGCGCCGGCACGTCCACATCACCCGGAGTTGGTGAATCGTTCTGCCGGAGTTCGGGACTGCGGTAGGACTCAGAGCAAACCGAGCGACTGCGCGCGAGCGACCGCGGCCCGTCGGGACGTCACATCGAGCTTGCGGTAGATGCCGCGCAGATGGGTCTTTACCGTATTGACCGACAGGCACATGTCGGCGGCGATCTGATCCGCGGTGCGCCACGACGGCAGCTCCCGAAGCAGTTCGAGTTCTCGGACGGTCAGCGCGATGGGTTCGTTGGCGCGATCGCCGGTCGGTAGCGCCGAGCGAACCTGCGCAGCAAACTCTTCGACGCGTCCGAACCGTCCCGTGCCCGCGATCAGCAATGCGCGGACCGGGCCGCTCGCGTCGACAAACGGGCGGACCACCTGCTCGGCCGCGGCGTGACGCAGTGCCTCGGTGAGTGCCCAGTGGGCCCTTGGTGTGTGGTTGCGTTGCGCCGCGTTGATTGCCTCGGTCACGACCGCAGATACCAGGGTCGCCGACGACGCGCAGATGACGGTGCCTGCGATGATCGGGGAGAGCGTATCGCGAACCCGGGAGGGCCGGTTTGCGGACAGGTCGACGATTGCGCGAACGGTCTCCGGCTCGCCACTTCGAGTCGCGGATTCTGTTGTCCACCTGAGTAATTCGGTCAGTGGGCCGGTCTCACCGGCCCGCAGCAGGGCATGCACCACCGGTATCGTGGCCAGTTCGAGGAATCCCGGTGCTGGGTGGGCGGCGATCGTCGCCCAGAACGATTCGTACACGGCCCGCGCCGTGGCGCGGTCCGCCGGCGCGTCATCGACACGGCACAGTCGCGCGAGCAGGGCCGCTTCGCGCGCGAGCCCTGGGTTGTGAGTGCGTAGCCGGTCCGCCGTCAACTGGGCGTGGCCGGCCGCCGCTTCGGTGTCCGCGGCGCGGAGGAAATCGCACCACGCCAGCGTCAACCACGCGGTATGGACGCCGTCGCCGTCCGGACTGTGTTCGTGGCGAGCGATTTCCAGTATCTCGTTGGCGGTCGCTTCGGCCGTGGTCAAACTCCCCGAACCGAGCTGCAGGCGCGCGCGGGCCGCGAGCGTGGACTGCACGATTCGTGTTCCGGAGGCGATGCGAGCGTGTTGCACCGCACTCTCGAGCAATTCGGCTGCGGCGTCGAGCCGGCCGCGCGCGTGCTCGGCCAGGCCGGCCTGCAACAGCGCGAACGCATCGAGTTCCGCGTCGCCCGAGCCCGCCGCCGCGGCTGCAGTATCCGCGGCATCGGGCACCGCATCGCCGTCGAACGTGGTGCACTGCAGCATGAGTGCCGCGCGCAGAGTGGCCAGCCGCCGTGTTTGCGTCCGCGTGGTATCGAATTCCAGCGCCGCCGCACCGCGGTCGTACTCGGCCAGGATGGACCGCGCGACGCTGGCCGACCCCTCTGCCAGCGCTGCGGCGGCACAGATCAGCTGGACGAGTGGCTGCTCTCTGGTATTGCGGCTCGCCCGTGCGATGAAACGGGAGACCGCAGTTCCATGGCCGTCGAGGACCAACGACAGTCCCGACTGTTCGAGCACCGTGAGCACATCGTCGGTAGAAGCCGCTTTCAGTGCATGTTCGAGGGCGAGCAGCGCGTCGCCGAATTGCGCGTACCACCCCGCCGCGACGTGCTCGAGCTGCTCGACTGCGGAGCGGCCGATCCGACCGACCTCGGCGCGCAGATAATCGCGCAGCAGCGGATGGTACCGATAGGCGGGCGGTGCCTCGGCCGTGCGCGTGATCAGGCAGTTTCGGCGTTCCAACTCGCCGAGGATGCGGCGTGCCTCGGAGTTGCCGGTCAACTGCTCGGCCAGATCGGCGGTGAATTCCTCGGCGATGGACGTGCGCAGCAAGAATTCTCGAACGTGTTCGGGTTGGCCGGTGAGCACCTCGTCGATGAGGTAATCGGCGACCGCGCGGTGGTCACCGGAGAAGTCGGCGAGCAGGCGGGCCGGGTCGGGATGGCTGGCCAGCGACATTCCCGCCAGTCTTACCCCCGCCGCCCAGCCTTCGGTCCGCGCCATCAGCTTGTCCAGGTCGCGCTCCGACAGCCGCACTTGGTGCTCGGCGAGCATCGCTGCCGTTTCGCCGGCCGTGAAAGCGAGGTCGTGGTATCCGATCTCGAGGATTCGTTGCTCCATGCGCATGCGCTGCAAGGCAAGTGGTGGTTCGTAGCGGCCGGCGAGGACGATCCGCAGTTGCGGATGGTCCCAACGCAGGTATTGCTCGAGGGTGGTCAACGCGCCGGGATCGTGCAGCACATGGGTGTCGTCCAGGACGAGCCAGATCGGCGTGTCGATTGCCTGTAGACCTGCCGCGAGATTCTCGAGTGCCGCCGAGTGGTGAGAGTCGCCCGCCGTGCCGAATCCGATCGCCTCGGACACGGCGGCGTGCACCTCCGCGCGAATGGCGGCCGCGCTGTTGTGCCGCTCGGTCAGCGTCGCCCACGCGAGGGACGGTCCACGCGGTGCCGTATGCGCGAGCCGATCGGCCCAGTCGACGAGCAGTGTCGTCTTGCCCGACCCGGCGGGGGCGCAGATCGAGACAACCGGAACCTGTCCCGTGAGCGCGCCGGTGAGTGCGTGGTGCAGTCGGGCACGGTGCACTATCGACTCGGGATTGCGGACAGGGCGTCGTGCGCGCGAGGACAGTCGTTCGGTGTTGCTGGACAGCACGCGTGCCCCTTCGCCGGTGGCGCCAAAACGACCCGCACGTGCGCCGCTGGGTGGGCGGGCCGAGACGTGTTACGGCAGGGAGCCTATCGAACCGTGGGCCCGATGCGTGGTATTCACCTCACCGTGCGTGAAACGGCGCGCCGGTTCAGAGCTGCGGTCGGCGTTCGGTGCGTTCGTCCGGCCATCCCGCGGTCAGGCCCCAGACCACGCCGATGTCGATCGCGATCAGCAGCAACGACAACCACGGTTGAGTGCCGAGCCAGGTCAGTTGCCCGACCGCGTTCAGCAGGGCCACGGTGACGCCGAATACGCGCGCCCAGGTAGCGGCGGCCAGCAGCGCACCGCCGGCGACCACCAGGATGACTCCCCAGAACAGCAATACCCAGCCCCAGCGATCGAAGTCGAGGAGCACGAGATGCTCCTCGCCGACGAACAGCCGTTCCGGCGCGGTGAGCGCCACGATGCCCTGAATGCCGTTGAATACGCCGACCAGAATCAGCATGAGTCCCGCGAAGAGACCCCAGCCGCCCGGATACTTCTCGTCCATCGTGAACTCCTCGGTGATCAGAAGATGAGCGCGACCAGGATGGGCGCGGCAACCAACACGACGGCAATCAGCACGATGACGGCCACGACTCGGATTCCGGTCTCGTTTCGCCTGTGCGGTGAGGTGGACATTTCAGCAGGCTAAGCCTCGGGCCGTCGGAAAGTCGTCACCTTGATCGGATGAGCTCGGCGTGGCGGGATTACCCGGCCGCGCTCGGGAACCCGGTAGACGATGCCGTCGGACACCAGCTCCTGAAACTGATAGGAACAGGGCACCATATTTTGCCGTACAAAGTTCGCAGGAGCTTGCCGTGACACCACCCGATTCCCGTCCGCTCGCAGGGCTGCGCATCGTCGAGCTATCGAGCTTCGTGGCGGCACCGCTGTGCGGGCTCACCCTCTCCCAACTCGGTGCGGACGTGATTCGCGTCGACCCGCTCGGTGGTGCCGCCGACTACCGGCGGTGGCCGGTGACGGCCGACGGCGAGAGCATCTACTGGACCGGACTCAATCGGGGAAAGCGTTCGCTGGCCTGCGATCTGCGTTCTCCCGACGCGCAGCGCCTGCTGCAGCGGCTGATCACCGCTCCCGGACCCGCAGGCGGGATCCTGGTTACCAATGCGGCCGGGCGCGACTGGCTCGGCCACGAAACGCTCGCTCGGCTGCGGCGCGACGTCATCACGTTGGAGGTACTCGGGCGCCACGACGGGGGCACCGCGGTGGACTACACCGTCAATGCGGGCCTCGGGTTTCCCTACCTCACCGGCCCGGTCGACCATTCCGGTGCGGTCAATCACGTCCTGCCCGCGTGGGATCTCGCCTGTGGCCTGTACGCGGCGCTGAGTGTGACGGCGGCCGTGCGGAATCGCGAACGCACAGGAGAGGGGGCGCACATCACGCTCCCGCTGGAGGACGTCGCTCTCGCCACCGCGGGTGCCCTCGGATATCTCACCGAGGTGCAGATCAACGGCAGCGGACGCGAGGCATCGGGCAACGCCGTCTACGGCACGTACGGAATCGACTTCGTCACCCGCGACGGCGCGCGGTTCATGATCGTCGCACTCACCAACCGGCATTTTCGCGATCTCGTCGAGCTGACCGGGACCGGCGAGACAGTGGTCGCGTTGGCCGCCGCGCTCGGTGCGGACTTCGGGCTCGAAGAGCACCGCTACCGCCACCGGGAAGTGCTCACGGCACTCTTCGCGTCGTGGTTCCGCGAGCGCGGCGGGGACGAGGTCGCGGCGGCGCTGGCAAAGACAACGATCCTGCACGAGCGATATGCGACGTTCAGCGAAGTTGTGGCCGGCGGTGCGCTCGAACGCAATCCACTGTTCGCGAACCTGGAGCAGCCCCGGATCGGCAGCTACCTCGCCGCTGCGTTGCCCGCAATGTTCGGCGGGCGGCACTTCGATGCCACTCCCGCCCCTGCGCTCGGCGCGGACACCGAAGCGCTGCTGACCGACCTACTCGACCTCCCGGCCGCCGAGGTCGCGGATCTGATCTCCGGCGGAGTCGTCGCCGGACCGAAGGAGTAAGCCGTGCAACCGAATTCCGCACCCGAGGTCGGCGACGAAGATTTCGCCGACATTCTCGCCCAGACGCGCGAATTCATCCGCAAACAGGTGGTCCCGCGGGAGGGTGAGATCGCCGAAACGGATCGCATTCCCGACGATCTGCGCCGGGCCGCCGCGGATATGGGCCTGTTCGGCTACGCGATTCCACAGCGGTGGGGAGGCCTCGGCCTCGATCTGACCCAGGACGTCGAATTGGCCATGGAGTTCGGATACACCTCGCTGGCGCTGCGGTCGATGTTCGGCACCAATAACGGAATCGCCGGACAGGTACTGGTGAATTTCGGCACCGACGAGCAGAAGTCGCGTTGGCTGGAGCGGATCGCCGCCGGCGATGTGGTCGCCTCGTTCGCGCTCACCGAACCCGAGGCCGGTTCGAATCCGGCCGGCCTGACCACACGTGCCACGCTCGCCGACGGTCGGTGGACGATCACCGGCACGAAGCGCTTCATCACCAATGCGCCGTCGGCGCACTTGTTCGTGGTGTTCGCGCGCACCCGCCCGGCCGACGAAAGTGGAACGGGAATTGCAGTATTTCTCGTCCCGGCCGATGCGCACGGCGTGTCGGTGGGCCCCAAGGACAAGAAGATGGGCCAGGAGGGGGCGTGGACTGCCGAGGTCTCCTTCGACGGCGTTGTCGTCGACGAGGACGCGCTTGTCGGCGGTACCGAGGAGGCCGGGTACCGCGCGGCGATGACGGCCCTGGCGCGCGGGCGCGTGCATATCGGGGCGTTGGCGGTCGGCGCCGCGCAACGGGCGCTCGACGAATCGGTGGCCTACGCCGCCGTCACCACACAGGGCGGAATACCGATCGGGGATTTCCAACTCGTGCAGGCGATGATCGCCGATCAGCAGGTCGGCGTGGCGGCAGGGCGGGCGCTGGTGCGCGACAGTGCGCGCAAATACGTCAGTGGTGAAGACCGACGGATCGCACCGTCGGTGGCCAAGCTGTACTGCACCGAGATGGCCGGCCGGGTCGCCGACCTGGCAGTGCAGGTCCACGGCGGCACTGGGTACATGCGCGGCGTCGCCGTGGAGCGGATCTATCGCGAAGTGCGCTTGCTTCGGCTGTACGAGGGCACCAGCGAGATTCAGCGCCTGATCATCGGCGGGGGACTGGTACGCGCGGCCAAGAAGGCGCAGTAGTGCGAGAACGCGGGTTGGTGCCGGCCCGGACGCGGGTCAACCTGCCAGACCTGGGCTTTCGCAAATGTGGTCGGCGCCACACCGAAAGATTTTGCGCCGCACCCGGATCCGGCGCCCGAAAGCGGGCCGGTGACCTGCGGAAATGAGGGCAGTATCGAGCCGTGACCAGGCGATTTGATTCTGTGGTTGTGGTGCCGTAACTTTTTCCAAGTCAGAGCGACACGGACACCGACCCGGGGCTGAGAGGCTGTGGGTGAACGAGGTTGGACGGTGGCGCCTGGTAGGCTCGAGTGCCGGTCTTGTTGGGATCGGGAAATCTTGGTTCCATTGTTGGCCGTTGCTGGTTTTGACGGTGTGGTGGGGTTGAGGTAGTCTGGAGCGGTTGCCCCGGATCGTCCCTGTTGGTGGGGTGTGATGGTGTGTGCGTGTTCTTTGAGAACTCAATAGTGTGTCGATGAATGTCAGTGCCAAATGATTGTTTTGTTTGGTTCCCGGCCGGTTGCACCCCCGTGTGATGCGGGTCGGGGTTTATATTTGTCAGTTCAAATTTTTGAGCTGGCGTTTTGTTTTGCTGGGTTTTCGGACTCGCGATTGTTTCTCTGATTGCGCCCTGTGTCCTGCTTTCGGGTGGGTAGGGGTGTGGTTGTGAGTCTTCAACGGAGAGTTTGATCCTGGCTCAGGACGAACGCTGGCGGCGTGCTTAACACATGCAAGTCGAGCGGTAAGGCCTTTCGGGGTACACGAGCGGCGAACGGGTGAGTAACACGTGGGTGATCTGCCCTGCACTCTGGGATAAGCCTGGGAAACTGGGTCTAATACCGGATATGACCACTGATCGCATGGTTGGTGGTGGAAAGATTTATCGGTGCAGGATGGGCCCGCGGCCTATCAGCTTGTTGGTGGGGTAATGGCCTACCAAGGCGACGACGGGTAGCCGGCCTGAGAGGGCGACCGGCCACACTGGGACTGAGACACGGCCCAGACTCCTACGGGAGGCAGCAGTGGGGAATATTGCACAATGGGCGCAAGCCTGATGCAGCGACGCCGCGTGAGGGATGACGGCCTTCGGGTTGTAAACCTCTTTCAGTAGGGACGAAGCGCAAGTGACGGTACCTATAGAAGAAGCACCGGCCAACTACGTGCCAGCAGCCGCGGTAATACGTAGGGTGCGAGCGTTGTCCGGAATTACTGGGCGTAAAGAGCTCGTAGGCGGTTTGTCGCGTCGTCCGTGAAAACTTGGGGCTCAACCCCAAGCTTGCGGGCGATACGGGCAGACTTGAGTACTGCAGGGGAGACTGGAATTCCTGGTGTAGCGGTGAAATGCGCAGATATCAGGAGGAACACCGGTGGCGAAGGCGGGTCTCTGGGCAGTAACTGACGCTGAGGAGCGAAAGCGTGGGGAGCGAACAGGATTAGATACCCTGGTAGTCCACGCCGTAAACGGTGGGCGCTAGGTGTGGGTTTCCTTCCACGGGATCCGTGCCGTAGCTAACGCATTAAGCGCCCCGCCTGGGGAGTACGGCCGCAAGGCTAAAACTCAAAGGAATTGACGGGGGCCCGCACAAGCGGCGGAGCATGTGGATTAATTCGATGCAACGCGAAGAACCTTACCTGGGTTTGACATACACCGGAAAGCCGTAGAGATACGGCCCCCCTTGTGGTCGGTGTACAGGTGGTGCATGGCTGTCGTCAGCTCGTGTCGTGAGATGTTGGGTTAAGTCCCGCAACGAGCGCAACCCTTGTCCTGTGTTGCCAGCGGATTATGCCGGGGACTCGCAGGAGACTGCCGGGGTCAACTCGGAGGAAGGTGGGGACGACGTCAAGTCATCATGCCCCTTATGTCCAGGGCTTCACACATGCTACAATGGTCGGTACAGAGGGCTGCGATACCGTGAGGTGGAGCGAATCCCTTAAAGCCGGTCTCAGTTCGGATCGGGGTCTGCAACTCGACCCCGTGAAGTCGGAGTCGCTAGTAATCGCAGATCAGCAACGCTGCGGTGAATACGTTCCCGGGCCTTGTACACACCGCCCGTCACGTCATGAAAGTCGGTAACACCCGAAGCCGGTGGCCTAACCCTTGTGGAGGGAGCCGTCGAAGGTGGGATCGGCGATTGGGACGAAGTCGTAACAAGGTAGCCGTACCGGAAGGTGCGGCTGGATCACCTCCTTTCTAAGGAGCACATCTCCAGTGGCGCTTCACAGAGGTGAAGTTGTCCTGGCAGAGACCGCTGAGTCCCCAATCGTGGGACTGCGGACGCTCATGGGTGGAACGCTGACTGGTTTCATTGCATATGTTCGGGGCTCTTGCCTCGGGCGTGGTGAATATATCGACACACTGTTGGGTCCTGAGGGAACACGTGAGTGTTTGTCTCTAGGGAAACAAAACGACGAGGCTGGACTTCAGTCATACCGCGGCAGGGTTTTTCTGCCGGCTGGTGCTGGTATGGGTTTGGTTTTGTGTGTTGTTTGAGAACTGCACAGTGGACGCGAGCATCTTTGTTAGTAAGTGTGTAAGAGCGTACGGTGGATGCCTTGGCACCAGGAGCCGATGAAGGACGTGGGAGGCTGCGATATGCCTCGGGGAGCTGCCAACCGAGCTGAGATCCGAGGGTGTCCGAATGGGGAAACCCAGCACGAGTGATGTCGTGTTACCCGCGCCTGAATATATAGGGCGTGTGGAGGGAACGTGGGGAAGTGAAACATCTCAGTACCCACAGGAAGAGAAAACAATAGTGATTCCGTGAGTAGTGGCGAGCGAAAGCGGAAGAGGCTAAACCATGCACATGTGAGACCCGGCAGGGGTTGTGTGTGTGGGGTTGTGGGGCGCGTGTGTCCCGGGTCTGCCGGCCTGGGCGACAGTGAGAAATCACCGGTGTTAGTCGAAGTGGTCTGGAACGGCCTGTCGTAGAGGGTGAGAATCCCGTAGACGAAAACATGGTGACTGTCGATGCGTGTCCCCGAGTAGCAGCGGGCCCGTGAAATCTGCTGTGAATCTGTCGGGACCACCCGATAAGCCTGAATACTCCCTGGTGACCGATAGCGGACTAGTACCGTGAGGGAAAGGTGAAAAGTACCCCGGGAGGGGAGTGAAATAGTACCTGAAACCGTGCGCTTACAATCCGTCAGAGCCTGCGAGTGGTTTACCACTGTGGGTGATGGCGTGCCTTTTGAAGAATGAGCCTGCGAGTTAGTGGCATGTGGCGAGGTTAACCCGTGTGGGGTAGCCGTAGCGAAAGCGAGTCCGAATAGGGCGGTTGAGTCGCATGTTCTAGACCCGAAGCGGAGTGATCTACCCATGGCCAGGGTGAAGCGACGGTAAGACGTCGTGGAGGCCCGAACCCACTTAGGTTGAAAACTGAGGGGATGAGTTGTGGGTAGGGGTGAAAGGCCAATCAAACTCCGTGATAGCTGGTTCTCCCCGAAATGCATTTAGGTGCAGCGTCACGTGTTTCACACCGGAGGTAGAGCTACTGGATGGTCTAGGGGGCCCACAAGCTTACCGAAATCAGCCAAACTCCGAATGCCGGTGTGTGAGAGCGTGGCAGTGAGACTGCGGGCGATAAGGTTCGTAGTCGAGAGGGAAACAGCCCAGATCGCCGGCTAAGGCCCCTAAGCGTGTACTAAGTGGAAAAGGATGTGGGGTCGCGAAGACAACCAGGAGGTTGGCTTAGAAGCAGCCACCCTTGAAAGAGTGCGTAATAGCTCACTGGTCAAGTGATCCTGCGCCGACAATGTAGCGGGGCTCAAGTACACCGCCGAAGCCGCGGCACTCACACAACACCCATTTCCCCTTACGAGGGGTTGTGCAGTGGTGTGGGTGGGTAGGGGAGCGTCGTGCACCCAGGGAAGCGCCGGAGTGATCCAGGTGTGGAGGGTGCGCGAGTGAGAATGCAGGCATGAGTAGCGAAAGACGAGTGAGAAACTCGTCCGCCGAATGACCAAGGGTTCCTGGGCCAGGTTAATCCGCCCAGGGTGAGTCGGGACCTAAGGCGAGGCCGACAGGCGTAGTCGATGGACAACGGGTTGATATTCCCGTACCCGTGTATCCGCGCCCATGCTGAATCAGTGGTACTAACCATCCAAATCCGGACGGATTCCCTTCGGGGAACCTGATGGGGCTGCATGGGACCTTCGCTGGTAGTAGGCAAGCGATGGGGTGACGCAGGAAGGTAGCTGGGCCAGTCAGTGGTTGTACTGGTGTAAGCCTGTAGGGCGAGATCTAGGCAAATCCGGATCTCATCAGCCTGAGAGGTGATGCGTAGCCGATTGAGGCGAATTCAGTGATCCTATGCTGCCGAGAAAAGCCTCTAGTGAGTTGATACATGGCCCGTACCCCAAACCGACACAGGTGGTCAGGTAGAGAATACCAAGGCGATCGAGAGAACTGTGGTTAAGGAACTCGGCAAAATGCCCCCGTAACTTCGGGAGAAGGGGGACCACGGCTGGTGACGGAATTTACTTCCCGAGCTGGTCGGGGTCGCAGAGACCAGAGAGAAGCGACTGTTTACTAAAAACACAGGTCCGTGCGAAGTCGTAAGACGATGTATACGGACTGACGCCTGCCCGGTGCCGGAAGGTTAAGAGGACCGGTCAACCCAGCAATGGGTGAAGCTGAGAATTTAAGCCCCGGTAAACGGCGGTGGTAACTATAACCATCCTAAGGTAGCGAAATTCCTTGTCGGGTAAGTTCCGACCTGCACGAATGGCGTAACGACTTCTCTGCTGTCTCAACCACAGACTCGGCGAAATTGCATTACGAGTAAAGATGCTCGTTACGCGCGGCAGGACGAAAAGACCCCGGGACCTTCACTATAGCTTGGTATTGGTGTTCGGTACGGTTTGTGTAGGATAGGTGGGAGACTGTGAAGCGGGTACGCCAGTATTCGTGGAGTCAACGTTGAAATACCACTCTGATCGTATTGGACCTCTAACCTCGGACCATGATCTGGTTCAGGGACAGTGCCTGGTGGGTAGTTTAACTGGGGCGGTTGCCTCCCAAAATGTAACGGAGGCGCCCAAAGGTTCCCTCAGCCTGGTTGGCAATCAGGTGTCGAGTGCAAGTGCACAAGGGAGCTTGACTGTGAGACTGACAGGTCGAGCAGGGACGAAAGTCGGGACTAGTGATCCGGCACCGGCAAGTGGAAGCGGTGTCGCTCAACGGATAAAAGGTACCCCGGGGATAACAGGCTGATCTTCCCCAAGAGTCCATATCGACGGGATGGTTTGGCACCTCGATGTCGGCTCGTCGCATCCTGGGGCTGGAGTAGGTCCCAAGGGTTGGGCTGTTCGCCCATTAAAGCGGCACGCGAGCTGGGTTTAGAACGTCGTGAGACAGTTCGGTCTCTATCCGCCGCGCGCGTCAGAAACTTGAGGAAGGCTGTCCCTAGTACGAGAGGACCGGGACGGACGAACCTCTGGTGTGCCAGTTGTTCCACCAGGAGCACCGCTGGTTAGCTACGTTCGGAAGGGATAACCGCTGAAAGCATCTAAGCGGGAAGCCTGTTCCAAGATGAGGTTTCTCACCCCCTCGAGGGGGTAAGGCCCCCGGCAGACCACCGGGTTGATAGGCCAGAACTGGAAGCCGAGCAATCGGTGCAGGTGACTGGTACTAATCGGCCGAGGACTTACCAACAAAGAAGCTACGCGTCCACTGTGCAGTATCTGAAACAACACACACGTTTCAGAACACGGCAACCCACCACACACCACACAAGTGTGAACGGTCGGAAACCCCGAGTTCCGTGTGACAGTTTCACAGAGTTACGGCGGCCATAGCGACAGGGAAACGCCCGGACCCATCCCGAACCCGGAAGCTAAGCCTGTCAGCGCCGATGGTACTGCACCCGACAGGGTGTGGGAGAGTAGGACACCGCCGGAACATC
>NZ_JAPENM010000006.1 GCF_026342035.1 Aldersonia sp. NBC_00410 | reverse complement strand
TTGACGTTCTCCTCCGACCAGCGGAACGCGTCGTCGATCTCGCGGGTGGAGCACAGCGTCGAGAAGATCGAGCTGTAGCTCTTCGCGTGCACCGACTCCATGAACGCGATGTTGGTGTACACCGCCTCCTCGTGCGGCGTGATCGCATCCGGGATCAGGCTCACCGCACCGACCGTGCCCTGAATCGTGTCGAGCAGCGTCAGCCCGGTGAAAACCCGCATGGTGAGCTGCTTTTCGTGCGCGGTGAGGGTATTCCAGGACGGGATGTCGTTGGACACCGGCACCTTCTCCGGCAGCCAGAAGTTGCCGGTGAGCCGGTCCCAGACCTCGGCGTCCTTCTCGTCGGGCACCCGATTCCAGTTGATCGCCGATACGCGATCGATGAGTTTCACCATGTCCGTTCCTCGCTTCGCTGTGCCCCGCGGTCGCCTACAACATGCACGAGACGCAACCCTCCACCTCGGTGCCCTCGAGCGCCATCTGCCGCAGTCGGATGTAGTAGAGCGTCTTGATGCCCTTGCGCCACGCGTAGATCTGCGCCTTGTTCAGGTCGCGCGTGGAGACCGTGTCCTTGAAGAACAGGGTCAGCGACAGACCCTGGTCGACGTGCTGCGTCGCCGCGGCGTAAGTGTCGATGATCTTCTCGTACCCGATCTCGTACGCGTCCTGGTAGTACTCCAGGTTGTCGTTGGTCAGGTACGGCGCCGGGTAGTAGACGCGGCCGATCTTGCCTTCCTTGCGGATCTCGATCTTCGATGCGACCGGGTGGATCGACGATGTCGAGTGGTTGATGTAGCTGATCGATCCGGTCGGCGGAACGGCCTGCAAGTTCTGGTTGTAGATGCCGTGCGTCTGCACCGACTCCTTCAGCGCCCGCCAGTCGTCCTGCGTCGGAATTTCCACGCCGGCGTCGGCGAAGATCTGCCGCACCCGGTCGGTCTGCGGCGACCACTCCCGATCGGTGTACTTGTCGAAGAACTCACCCGAGGCGTACTTCGAGTCGGGGAAGCCCTTGAAATGGGTTCCCCGCTCGATGGCGAGCCTGTTCGAGGCACGCAGCGCGTGGAACAGCACCGTATAGAAGTAGATGTTGGTGAAGTCGATACCCTCCTCGGATCCGTAGTGGATCCGCTCGCGCGCGAGGTAGCCGTGCAGGTTCATCTGCCCCAGGCCGATGGCGTGCGAGTCGTTGTTGCCCTGCTCGATCGAGGGCACCGAATCGATGTGGGTCTGGTCCGACACCGCGGTGAGCGCCCGGATGGACACCTCGATGGTCTGCGGGAAGTCCGGCGAGTCCATCGCCCTGGCGATGTTGAGCGAGCCGAGGTTGCACGAGATGTCCTTGCCCACATGGGAATAGGACAGGTCGTCGTTGTAGGTCGACGGCGTCGAGACCTGCAGGATCTCCGAGCACAGGTTCGAGTGGGTGATCTTGCCCGCGATCGGGTTCGCCCGATTCACGGTGTCCTCGAACATGATGTACGGGTAGCCGGACTCGAACTGCAGCTCCGCGATCGTCTGGAAGAATTCGCGCGCCTTGATCTTCGACTTGCGGATGCGCTTGTCGTCGACCATCTCGTAGTACTTCTCGGTGACGTTGATATCGGCGAACGGCACGCCGTAGATGCGCTCCACGTCGTACGGCGAGAACAGGTACATGTCCTCGTTCTTGCGCGCCAGCTCGAAGGTGATGTCGGGAATCACCACACCGAGCGAGAGCGTCTTGATCCGGATCTTCTCGTCCGCGTTCTCCCGCTTGGTGTCGAGGAACCGGTAGATATCCGGGTGGTGCGCGTGCAGGTACACCGCACCGGCACCCTGGCGGGCACCGAGCTGATTGGCGTAGGAGAACGAATCTTCGAGCAGCTTCATGATCGGGATGACACCGGAAGACTGGTTCTCGATCTTCTTGATCGGTGCGCCGTGCTCGCGAATGTTGCTCAGCAGCAGCGCAACTCCGCCACCACGCTTGGACAGCTGCAGCGCCGAGTTGATCGAGCGGCCGATGGACTCCATGTTGTCCTCGATGCGCAACAGGAAGCACGAGACGGGCTCGCCGCGCTGCGCCTTGCCCGAGTTGAGGAACGTCGGCGTCGCCGGCTGGAAGCGGCCGGAGATGATCTCCTCCACCAGTTCGATGGCCAACTGCTCGTCACCGGCGGCGAGAGTGAGCGCGACCATGCAGACCCGGTCCTCGAACCGCTCCAGGTACCGCTTTCCGTCGAACGTCTTGAGCGTGTACGAGGTGTAGTACTTGAACGCGCCGAGGAAGGTCGGGAACCGGAACTTCTTCGAGTACGCCAGGTCGAGCAGCGACTTGACGAAGTTGCGCGTGTACTGGTCGAGAATCCGCCGCTCGTAATAGTTTTCGCGAATCAGGTAGTCCAGCTTCTCGTCAAGATTGTGGAAGAACACCGTGTTCTGGTTGACATGCTGGAGGAAGTACTGATGGGCCGCCTCGCGGTCCTTGTCGAACTGGATCTCTCCGTCCGGGCCGTACAGGTTGAGCATCGCGTTGAGGGCGTGATAATCGAGCCCTTCGGTGGATGCCGAATGTGACGGAACGTGCTGTTCTACACGCCCACTGGATGCCACTGCCGTTGCTGCCAAAACAATCCCAATCCCTCTCGGACGCGCTGCACGTCCTCGGTGGTCCCCATAAGTTCGAAGCGATACAGGTACGGAACCCGACACTTCTGCGAAATCACTTCTCCGGCATAGCAATACGTCTCACCGAAGTTGGTGTTACCCGCGGCGATCACACCCGCGAGCAACGAGCGATTGTGCTCATCGTTGAGAAACCGGACAACCTGCTTGGGTACGAATCCCCCGCGCCTGCCGGTGACGTGGCTACCGCCCCCATAGGTGGGAACGATGAGCACGTACGGCTCGTCGGCATGGACGTCGCCGTCCCGGTCGTGCACGGGAATCCGCGAGGCCGGCAGTTCGAGCCGTTGCACGAATTTGTGCGTGTTCTCCGATGCGCTCGAGAAATAGATGAGCGAGGTCATCGGCTCGCCTCCCTCGAAAGTTCCTTCGTCGGATGCCGGGCGAGCCGGCCGACGTCTCGATGGCGACCCCGGCGAGCCGGCCGACGTCAGGCGGCGCTGGCCACGATCGACTTGATCCGGTCCGGACGGAAGCCCGACCAGTGCTCATCACCGGCAACCACGACGGGCGCCTGCAGGTAGCCGAGCGCCATCACGAAATCGCGCGCGGCCGGATCCTCGGAGATGTCGACCGCCGAGTACTCGATGCCTTCTTTGTCGAGGGCCCGGTAGGTCGCGGTGCACTGGACGCAGGCTGGCTTGGTGTAGACGGTGACGGTCATCGATACCTCTTTCTCCGGCCTGAAAACTGCTACGCACTACTGACTGCTGTGGGTGAAACGAACACCGCCAAAAGGCGTGCTCCTGGCCCTGCCGGACTGGCGACTGCGGCTTGTTCGGATCGGGCCGTTTCAACTTCTCAGACACTACACCTAGTGGCCGACATAAACAGCGAACACGACATGTTGCGAGTCACATGGATGGAATTCCCAGCTCGAGACTCCTGTGACAACCCGTTTTCCGACGCCACTCGGCGTGTCGCAGGTCACATTTCTGCCCGCGTTCGAGGCTCCGAACCGCACACTTCGATTTGACACCACGGGTCCGACACGAAAGTGCCCACCGCCCGCGATCCTGCTGCGGGCGATGGGCTCGATCGACACTCTCGCGGAGCGCCTGCGATCAGGCGGAGACGAGCTCCGACTGGGCAGCCTCGACCAGACGCCGCACGACGTCACCGACCTGCCCGGCAACCTCGGCGTTGTCGCGCGGGTGGCCCTCGCCGAACTTCTGCACCGTGCCGCCCAGGGCGAGCACCACGTCCTCGAGCACCTTGCCGCCGGCGATCCGGACGGCCTTGCGGGTGTCGTCGTGCGCCCACTTCGCGCCGTTCTGGCTCGGCGAGGCGCTGATCACCGCGACCGCCTTGCCGGCTGCGGCGCCGGCTCCGTACGGCCGGGAAAGCCAGTCGATCGCGTTCTTCAGCACGGCGGGGATGGTGCCGTTGTATTCCGGGGTCACGAGCAGCAGGGCGTCGGCCGCACCGGCCGCCGCGCGCAGCGCCTGCACAGCCTCGGACTCCTTGCCGGGGACATCGATGTCCTCGTTGTAGAAGGGCACGTCGGCGAGCCCCTCGAAGATCGTCACCTCGGCGCCCTCCGGCGCGACATGGGCCGCGGTCTCGGCAAGCTGACGGTTCACCGATCCCGCCCGCAGGCTGCCGACCAATGCGAGCACTCGCGTTGTCGCCATAGTTTTTCGATACCCTTCATTCGTCTGAAACCAACCGACGTCAGCATAACCGGACCACGGTCCGGATTATTCCGGCACGTACCATCGACCGGTGCCGCCGCCCGATTTCCCGCTCCCCGTTCGCGGACTCCCGCGCGCAGACGCGACGGCCGAGCGCAGGGACGCGGCACGCAACCGACGGCTACTGCTCGACGCGGCCACGCTGCTCGTCGCCGATCGGGGGGTGGCGGCGGTGACGATGGAAGCGGTTGCGGCCACCGCCGGAGTGGGCAAGGGCACCGTCTTTCGCCGGTTCGGCAGTCGCGCGGGTTTGATGCTCGCCCTGCTCGACCACAGCGAGCAGGAACTGCAGGCCGCGTTCATGTTCGGCCCGCCACCCCTGGGCCCCGGCGCCGAGCCGGTGGATCGGCTCGTCGCGTTCGGTCGCGCGCGCCTGGCGATGGTCGAGACCCAGGGCGACATTATGCGTGCCGCGGAGAGCACCCGGGAGTCCCGCTTCGATGCGCCGCCCTACCTGGTCGCGGTGACGCACGTGTCTGCGTTGCTGCGCGCTGCCGGCCACCGCGAGGACGTGCGTCTGCTCGCGGATACCCTGCTCGCCGCCCTCGACGCGGATCTCGTACTGCATCAAGTGCGCGCGCTGCACATCCCACTGCCGACCATCGCGGACCGTTGGGCCGACCTGGCGCGACGGATGACGCCGCCGAACTGACCCGCACATAGCTCGCACTATGGTTGTCGACCATGTGGAAGACCGGTCAGCTCGCCGCGATCACCCTGGTCGGGGTCCCCGCCCTGCTCGGCATCACATCCTGTTCGAACGACAGCGATTCCGTGGACAGTGCGCCCGCCCCGTCACCGGTGGGACACGTGTACATCTCTACCGAAGTGCAGGGTCCCCCGATCCCCGGCGGCGGGCCGCTCGAGCTCGGCTTCACCGACGACGACAAGGCGACCCTCGACGCCGGCTGCAACACGGCCACCGCCGGTGTCGACCTGTCCGATGGCAGGTTCGCCGTCACGGACCTGGAATCCACCACGAACGACTGCAGCGCCGAAACGATCGGCGCGGACGCCTGGGTCACCGACCTGCTGCAGAAGCAGCCGACCTGGACACTCGACGGCGCCACGCTGACACTGACCGCAGGCAACCAGATCGTCACCCTGACTCGGAAGTAGCCCCCCGAAGCCGTCGGCTTCTTTGACATACTCGGCACGCGGGCAGATCGAGGCTTCGAGACCACGCGGTAGATGTCGAAGCGCCGTAGATGCGAGGGGGTCGGGCTTGACCAGCACAGCCGAGCGGGCGACCCGAAACGACGAGGCGCCGGTGTACGACGTGCTCGTGATCGGGCGGTGCGGGGTCGACCTCTACCCACTGCAGACGGGTGTCGCGCTCGAGGACGTCACCTCGTTCGGCAGGTTCCTCGGCGGCAGCGCCGCCAACGTCGCGGTGGCCGCCGCGCGACTCGGTGCGCGAACAGCACTCGTGTCCGGTGTCGGCACCGACCCGTTCGGCAGATTCGTCCGCACCGCACTGACCGACCTCGGAGTGGACGACCGGTTCGTGCGCAGCTACGCCGTGTACCCGACGCCGGTGACCTTCTGCGAGATCTTCCCGCCCGACCGGTTCCCGATCTACTTCTACCGCCGCCCGAGCGCGCCGGATCTGCAAATCGACGTCGCCGATATCGACCCGGAGGTGGTCCGTTCCGCCCGGCTGTACTGGTCGACTGCGACCGGCCTGTGCGAAGAGCCAAGTCGCCGTGCTCATTTCGCCGCTTGGCAGGAACGCGAAACCGAAGACGGCGGCCGGTACACGGTGCTCGACCTCGACTACCGTCCGGCATTCTGGGCGTCCGAGACCGCGGCTACCGAGCAGATCCGCGCCGCGCTCGGCCGGGTGAATGTCGCCGTCGGCAATCTCGCGGAGTGCGAGATCGCGGTCGGCACGAAGGATCCGGACAAGGCCGCCGACGCGTTGCTCGACCTCGGCGTCGAACTTGCGATCGTCAAGCAGGGCCCGGGCGGTGTACTCGGGCGCACGAAACACGAGTCGGTGACCGTACCGGCGCACGACATCGGCGTGGTCAATGGCCTCGGCGCGGGCGACGGATTCGGCGGCAGCCTGTGCCACGGCCTGCTCGCCGGCCTGTCGCTCGAGCAGACATTGCGCAATGCCAACGCCGCGGGCGCCATCGTCGCCTCCCGGCTCGAGTGCTCGACCGCGATGCCGACCGCCGCAGAGGTCGCCGCCCTCGCCGAACGCAGTGAGCCGGCAGATGTCTGAGCAGCACATCCGGGCCGGCAACGCGGCACCGCCGCTCACGGTCGACGTCACACCCGAGTCGGCGGGGTGGTCGGAAACCAGCCTGCAGGTGATCGATCTGGGCGAGCATCCGGACGGCACGGCTTCGCGTGCGCTGCACACCGGCGGCACCGAGGTGATGATCCTTCCGCTTGCCGGTTCGGGCGTCGTCGAATGCGGGCGACAAAGATTCGAATTATCCCCCCGCACTTCGGTTTTCGACGGTCCGGCAGACATGGTCTACCTCGGGATCGGAACCGAGTACCGCCTGGCCGGCACCGGCCGGTTCGCGATCTGCGGGGCACGCGCCACCCGCTCGCTGCCCAACCGCAGACTGCCTGCCGCCGATGTGCCCATCGAACTGCGCGGCGCGGGCAACTGCAGCAGGCAGGTGCACAACTTCGGTGCCGCAGACACTTTCGCGGCCGACTCGCTGATCGCGGTCGAGGTGATTACTCCCGGCGGGAACTGGTCGAGCTACCCGGCGCACAAGCACGACGAACGTTCCGCGGTCGAATCCGAGTTGGAGGAGATCTACTACTTCGAGGTTGCGGACGGGCCGGGCGGTCCCGGGTTCGGCTTTCACCGGGTCTACGGCACCGACACGCGGCCGATCGACGTCTTGGCCGAAGTGCGCACCGGCGACGTCGTGCTCGTCCCGCACGGGTTCCACGGACCGTCGGTCGCGGCACCGGGGTACGACCTGTACTACCTCAACGTGATGGCCGGCCCCGGCCCGGAGCGCGCCTGGCGGGTCGTGGACGATCCCGCACATGCCTGGGTCCGCGACAGTTGGGCGGACCTGGAGATCGACCCGCGCCTGCCCCTGCACCACACTGCCACCGAACCCGGAGCGTGAGACATGGCAGCCACTCCGCCGCTCCCGTCGAGAACTCCCGAACCCGAAGCCCGGGTGCGGTTGACCGTCGGGCAGGCGGTAGTGCGCTTCCTCGCCGCGCAGTTCGTCGAACGCGACGGTGCGCGGACCCCATTCTTCGCCGGCGCATTCGGCATCTTCGGCCACGGCAATCTCGGGGGCATCGGACAGGCGTTGCTGCAGCACGAGATCGACGCCGCCGAGACGAACACCAGGCCCGCGCTACCGTTCGTCTTCGGCCGCAACGAACAGGCGATGGTGCACAGCGCCGTCGCCTACGCCCGACAGCGCGACCGTCTGCAGGCCTGGGCGGTCACCACGAGCATCGGCCCCGGTTCGACGAACATGCTCACCGGCGCCGCATTGGCCACGATCAATCGGATCCCGGTACTGCTGCTGCCCGCGGACACCTTCGCCACCCGGGTGAGTGCGCCGGTCCTACAGGAACTCGAATCACCTGCCGCCGGCGACATCACCGTCAACGACGCATTCCGTCCGCTCTCACGTTATTTCGATCGGGTCACCCGACCGGAACAATTGCCCGCGGCCCTGCTCGGCGCGATGCGGGTGCTCACCGACCCCGCCGAGACCGGGGCCGCCACCATCGCGATCGGCCAGGACGTGCAGGCCGAATCGTGCAGCTGGCCGGAATCATTTTTCGCGCAGCGTGTTTGGCAAGTCCGTCGGCCACCACCAGAAGCCGCGGCGATCGCACGCGCCGCAGCGGTGATCCGGTCGGCCCGCAGTCCGCTGATCGTCGCCGGTGGCGGGGTGATCTACTCCGGAGCGGCGGAGGACCTTGCCCGGTTCTGCGAACGGACCGGGATTCCGGTTGCGGTCACGCAGGCGGGCAAGGGCTGCCTACGCCACGACGACCCGCGGTCGGTCGGCGCGATCGGGGTCACCGGCACTGCCGCGGCGAACGACCTCGCCGCCGACGCCGACGTGGTGATCGGGATCGGTACGCGATACAGCGATTTCACCACCGCCTCGCACACCGCGTTCGCGAACCCGGACGTGCGGTTCGTCAACATCAACGTCGCCCCGTTCGACGCGGCAAAGCAATCCGCGGTAGGGGTCGTGGCCGATGCCCGTGCGGCGCTTGCTGCGCTCGGCACGGCCCTGCGCGACTATCACGTTGACGCCGACTATCGCGTGCTGGTCTGCGAACTCGTCACGGCGTGGGAGGAGCAGATCGACGCCGCGTACCGCGTCACCGACCCGGACGCACGGCTGACGCAGACCCAGCTGATCGGCTTGGTGAACTCGTTGTCAGCCGATCTCGACGTGGTGGTCTGCGCGGCCGGCTCGATGCCGGGTGACCTGCACAAGCTGTGGCGAATCCGAGACCCGAAGGGGTACCACGTCGAATACGGCTACTCCTGTATGGGCTATGAGATCGCCGGCGGCATCGGGGCACGACTCGCCGCGCCCGACCGGGACGTGTTCGTTCTGGTCGGGGACGGCTCGTACCTGATGATGCCCGGCGAACTGGTCACGGCCGTCCAGGAAAGCGTCAAGGTCATCGTGGTACTGGTACAGAACCATGGCTTCGCCTCGATCGGCACACTCTCGGAATCGTTGGGCAGCGGGCGGTTCGGCACCGAATACCGGTTCCGCGGCGAGACCGGACGGCTCGACGGTGCACGCCTGCCGGTCGATCTGGCCGCCAACGCGGCGAGTCTGGGGGTCGATGTGGTCCGCGCAGACACGGCGACCGATTTCACCGCCGCGGTACGCCGCGCCATCGCCGCCGAGTCGAGCACGGTGATTCACGTCGAGACCGATCCACGCCCGGCGCCACCGGAGGGCGGATCGTGGTGGGACGTCCCGATCGCCGAGACGTCGAGTGTGCCCGCCACGCGCGAGGCGTACGAGATCTATTTGCGGTGGAAGCGGATTCAGCAGCCCTATCTACGCCCGTCCGCCGACTGAGTCACGAAGGGAGCCAACAGAGATGGGGACGATCCGGGTGGGCACCGCGCCGGACTCCTGGGGTGTCTGGTTCGCCGACGACCCGTACCAGACTCCCTATCCGCGATTCCTCGACGAGGCGGCCGCGGCCGGTTACGAGTGGATCGAGCTCGGCCCCTTCGGGTACTTGCCGACCGATCCGGCGAAGCTTGCCGACGAACTCGCCGGCCGCGACCTGAAGGTCTCGGCAGGAACGGTTTTCGAGTATCTGCACCGCGACGATTCGTGGGCCGGGACCTGGCAGCGGGCCGCCGACGTCGCGCGGCTGACCGCGGTGGTCGGCGGCACGTCGGTCGTGGTGATCCCGCAGATGTGGCGCGATCAAGGCTCGGGCGCGGTGCTGGAGAACCGCGAACTGACTGCCGCGCAGTGGAAACGGAAGACCGAGGGAATGAATGCCCTCGGCCGGGCGATGTTCGAAACCTACGGGGTCCGAGCGCAATACCACCCGCATGCGGACAGCCACATCGACAGCGCGGAAAACGTGTACCGCTTCCTCGACGCCACCGACGCCGATTTCGTCGATCTGTGCCTGGACACCGGTCATATCGACTACTGCGGCGGAGACAGTCTCACCGTGCTCGAGCGCACGTCCGGACGGATCGGGTATCTGCACCTCAAGCAGGTCGACCCACAGATCCGTGCCAAGGTCGCTGCCGAGGATCTGTCGTTCGCCGAGGCGGTGCGGCTCGGCGTCATGGTCGAGCCACCACTCGGTGTTCCCGAGCTGCCGCCGTTGCTTTCGGCCGTAGCGCGACTCGAACTCGACCTGTTCGCGATCGTCGAGCAGGACATGTACCCGTGCGACGCCGATGTCCCGCTCCCGATCGCGCGACGCACCCGTCGCTACCTGGGCTCGTGCACCGTCCCGTCCCTCCGGTTCCGCCGATGACGGCTATCGGCGAGGTGCGGGTCGCGGTGCTGGGGGTCGGCGCGATGGGCGCCGATCACGTTGCGCGGCTTGCGACACGGACCGCGGGCGCGCGCGTCGTCGTTGTCAGCGATTTGGTCACCGAGCGCGCCGAACATGTCGCAGCGAGCGTTCCCGGCTGCCGCGTCGTCGCCGATCCGCTCGATGCAATAGCAGATCCCGAGGTCGACGCGGTGCTGCTCGCCACACCGGGTGCCGCACACGAGAAGCAATTGGTCGCGTGTCTCGAGCTCCGCAGGCCGGTGCTGTGCGAGAAGCCGCTCACCACCGACGTCGCCAGTGCCCTCGACGTCGTCACCCGGGAAGTAGCGTTGGGGTCCAGGCTCATTCAGGTTGGCTTCATGCGTCGCTTCGACGACGAGTACGTCGCGCTCGAGTCTCTCCTCGACTCGGGCGATCTCGGCAGGCCGCTGCTGCTGCACTGCGTGCACCGCAACGCCACCGCCGCGCCCGGCTTCGATGCCGCGATGATCCTGCGGGACTCACTCGTCCACGAGATCGATGTGACCAGGTTCCTGTTCGGTGAAGAAATCGCGGCGGTGCAGATCATCACGCCCACCCCGAATCCCGGTGCACCCATTGGTGTCCGCGATCCGCTGATCGCGCTACTGCGCACCGAATCGGGCCGGCACGTAGATGTCGAACTGTTCGTCACCACCGGCGTCGGCTACGAGGTGCGCACCGAGGTCGTCGGCGAACGCGGCAGCGCGATGATCGGTCTCGACGTCGGACTCGTCCGCCGGAGCACGACCGGCCGCTGGGGCGGGCAGATACCGGCAGGGTTCCGCGAACGCTTCGCCCGCGCCTACGACACCCAGTTGCAGCGTTGGGTCGACGCGGTGCGGAGCGGTGCCGGGACCGACGACCAGGTCGACGGCCCGTGCGCCTGGGACGGGTACGCCGCGGCCGCGGTGTGTGCGGCCGCGGTCGAGTCGCTCGAGACCGGTGAGCGCGTCGCGGTGCGGCTCGCCGACCGGGGCATGCTTTCCGGCGCCGGCGGCTAGAGGTTGAGACGCTCGGCCACCCGGGTGCCGATCTCGATGACCATCTGCGAGGGCCGACTGGTCACGGTCACCCGGGTTGTGGCGTGCAGATCTCTACTTTTCGTTTGCAATGCGCTTGTCGATAGTCGGGATCTCCTCCTGGAGTTCGACACGTTCATCGCACTCCGTCCGGCACGTGATCGGCCGGGGCCGCCAGCGATTGACCACACCGAACACCGACAGGGCGAGGACGCCGGGAGTCAACCCCATGACGACATCACGAACGGCCGCGAATGGACGATTGGCCGGCATTATGACTCTCGACATTCGGCGCGAAAGCCATTGCGAGGTGCGAACCCGACGACGTCGATCCTTGTTGTAGCCCGGTAGGTCGGTCGCGAAGGCAGCGAGTGTGACCGCATCCTCGATCGCAGTGGCGGCACCCAGCCCAAGGTGCGGGTGCATCGCATGCGCGGCATCGCCGATCAACGCAATTTTCCCACGTATCAACGACTTCGGGGGTCGGATCTCGAGTAGCTCGTGTTCGATGATCCGGGTCGGATCGGCGTTCGCGACCAGCTGCGACACCGGTTCCGGCCAATCGGCGAAATGCTCGAGGATGTCGACTCCGCCTCGCGCACCGGCGTAAGCCCAGGTGCGGCCGCCGGTCAATGGGAGAATGCCGAATTCCTCTCGGTTGCCCCACACCTGCCCGACCCAACTCGGCGGCGGTGCATCGATGATCCAACGCCAGGCGGTCACGCCGGAACCTTCGACGCTTCCCTCACCCGGCCAGATCTGCTGTCGGACAACACTGTGCACTCCATCGGCGGCGACGACGAGGTCGTAGCGATCGGCACCCGCGGCCGTGACGACCTCCCCGTCGACACCGACACTGTTCACCGCGGTTCCGGTGCGCAGGCACCCGGCGGGCAGCGCGCGAACCAACACATCGATCAAATCGGCGCGGTGAACAATGACCGGGTCGCGGCCACCGGCACCTTTTCTGTGCGACATCAGAATTCGTCCGCGCGGATTTCTGATCCCGCCCAAGCTATACGGATGCGAGTTCGCCCGAATGTCGTCACCAACGCCAATTTCGTCCAGCGCTGCCAAAGCATTGGGGAGCAGTACGAGGCCGGCGCCCACCTCGGCGAACTCGGACGCTTGCTCGTACACGGTGACGTCCCAGCCGGCTTTGCGAAGTGCGATTGCCGCTGCAAGACCGCCGATTCCCCCGCCGACGATTCCCGCCCGTTGTCGTGACGACGCAGTGTGTTCCATTGCCGAGCCTCCCCCAACTCAGAATGTCTACTACCGGAGATAGTAGATCAACTGGCGAGGGTTGACCAGCAGGCGTGCGAATGGGCCCGGGCCAGCCCGTCATCGACACCGCGCTACGCCAGCGCGAGCACCGCCAGTGCCGCCGCGTGCAGGCTGCGTCCGTACCCGGCGCCGTAACTCGCGGCGTGCACCGCGAGCGGATGCAGTTGGTGCAGTGGCACTCTCGTCTCCCACCCAGGACGCAGCGGATGCACCATCCGGTAGCCGTCGAGCACATGGTGCAGGTACGGCAGTCCGAACAGTTCGAGCATCGCCAGATCGGTCTCCCGGTGCCCACCATGGGCCGCAGGGTCGATGAGCACCGCACCCGCGCGGGTCCACAAGACGTTTCCGTTCCACAGGTCTCCGTGGATCCGGGCCGGTGGCTCGTTGTCGTCGAACGCGCCCGACGCCACGGTTGCGCATGCCCGCTCGATGTCGGCGAGTTGATCGGCGCGCACGCTGCCTGCATCGACGGCGATGCGAACGAAGGGCAACACTCGCTCCACGGCGTAGAACTCGCCCCAACGGGAGTGCCTGGTGCTGCTCATCTTTCGCGCGCCGATGAACAACTGCCCGCTGAATCCCGCTGGTGGACAGCCGAACTGCTCGCCACCGACGCGCGCGTCCTGTTCGACACCGACGCCGGCGTCGTGCATCCGGGCCAGTGTCGCACCGAATTCGCGCGCAGACCGTTCGCTCGGCGCCGACTCGTCAATCCGCGCCAGGTCGATATGCGCCGAGTCGACGTCGAGCACGTCGACCACGCGGGCGCCACCGTCGGCGAGCCAGCGCAATCCCGCGGCCTCGGCGAGATAGAAGTCCGGATGCACTCCCGACTTCGCCTTGCGGAAGGTATCGGCGCGCTCAGCCACCGGCGAACGGGGGCAGGATGTCCACGCGCGGTGCTATCGGCTGGGTGCGGTCCCTGGTCAGCTCGTCCTCGACGAGGAATGCCGCGACCTTCAGCACGCGGGTCATGTCCGGTCCGTGCCGCTGAATCAGCGTCGCCGCCAAATCGCCGAGCGTCGCGGCGGCGGGCAGAGCGATGGTCTCCTTCGCGCACCGCGCCGCATCCGCGGCGGCGGCGAAGTACCGCACATCGACCTGCACGTCAGCCACCGATCGCCCCCATCGAGCGGTCCGGCGGCACGAAGTCTTCGGCGTTGATGCCGTGCCCGGCCCATTTCTGCCACATGGCGGCGCGCCACAACTGCGCGAGTTCGGCGTCGCTCGCACCGGCCCGCAGCGGTCCACGCAGATCCACCTCGTGGTCGCTGAACAGGCAGGAGCGGATCATGCCGTCGGCGGTAAGCCGGGTTCGGTCACACGTTTCGCAGAACGACCGGGTCACCGAGGCGATGATCCCCACCGTGGCCGGACCACCGTTCACCATCCACTGCTCGGCCGGGGCCGACGGGTCGTCGCGACCGACCTCGACCAGGTCGAATCGGCTACCGAGCATGTCGAGCAGCTGCTGCGCGGTGACCATGTTCGCCCGCGCCCATTCCCGGTCCGCGTCGAGCGGCATTTCCTCGATGAAGCGCAGCTCGCAACCTTCGTCGAGGCACCACGCCAGCAGCTCCGGCGCGCCGGCCAGCGTGTCGGGCATGAGCACGGCGTTCACCTTCACCGGTGCGAGCCCGGCGCGGCCCGCGGCCCGGATGCCGGCGAGCACCGCGGGCAACCGATCGCGGCGGGTGAGCTTGGCAAATTCCGCGCGATCCACCGAGTCCAGCGAGATGTTCACCCGGCGCAGCCCCGCGTCCGCGAGCCGCTGCGCGCGATGCTCGAGACCGATTGCGTTGGTCGTCATCATCAGCGGCACGTCGGGCAGCCGCTGGGCACAACCGGCGATGATGTCCTCGAGGTCGCGGCGCATCAACGGCTCGCCACCGGTGAAACGCACCTCGTGGATGCCGAGCATGCGTACCGCGAGTTCGACGACGCGCACAATCTCCGCGGCGCTGAGCAGCCGATCCGCAGGTATCGCCGGCAGACCCTCCTCCGGCATGCAGTAGGTGCATCTCAACGAGCAACGCTCGGTGATGGAGACCCGCAGATCCCGCGCGATCCGGCCGAACCGGTCGAGCAGGTACGGCACGTCGGGCCGGTCGGCGCGCGCGTCCACCGCGTCCCGGAGAACGGGAATCCCGATGTCGACCAACGTCATGCCCCCAGTATGCCCACACCGCCGTGTTGGTCACATACACACGACCGTGTCCAGGCAATTGCAGGCCACCCGCGGGTCATGTTCGACCGCAAACGTTTGGCGATAGCCTGCCGGTATGACGCGAACGGTCGCCGAGCACCTGCAGATCGTCACCGAGGCGCTGCCCACCGCCGACAGCCTGGGCACCGAGGAGATCACGGTCCGCGCCGCGCTGCACCGGGTCGTCGTCGCCGACGTGATGTCGCCGGTGAATCTGCCGGTGTTCCGCAACTCCCAGATGGACGGGTACGCGGTGCGATCGACGGATGTCGCCGCAGTGCCGGCGACGCTGCCGGTGCATGGAACCGTCGCCGCCGGGGACGGGCCGCGCGACCTTCCGGTGGGCGCCGCGATCAAGATCATGACCGGCGCGCCGCTGCCGACCGGTGCCGACTGTGTCGTCCCGGTCGAGGACACCACCACCGACGGCGCGATCGTGACGGTGCAACGCGGCCGCACGGCGGGTGAGTTCGTCCGCGAACCCGGGTCGGACGTGCGCAACGGGGACCTGCTCGTGCCCGCCGGCCGCCGCCTCGGGGTCCAGCACATCGCGGCGCTGGCCGCTGCGGGCGTCGGCACCGTGCCGGTGCGCCGGCGGCTGCGAGCCGCGGTCATCACCACCGGCGCCGAACTCGTCCCGGCCGGCACTCCGCTTGGGCCGGGACAGATTTACGACTCGAACGGCACCTCACTCGCGACCGCAATCACGGCCAGCGAAGGCGAAGTCACAGCCGTTACGCACAGCATCGACGACGCGCCGACGTTCCTCGCGACGCTGCGCGAGGCTGCGTCCGGCGCGGATGTCGTGTTCACCTCGGGGGGTGTGTCGATGGGCGATTTCGAGGTCGTGCGTGAGGCGCTCACTCCCCTGGGCGGCTGGTTCGCGCACGTCGCGATGCAGCCGGGCGGGCCGCAGGGGCTCACGGTCGTCGACGGCATCCCCGTCATCAGCTTCCCGGGCAACCCGGTGAGCACGCTCGTTTCGTTCGAGATTTTCGCCCGCCCCACGCTGCGGGCGCTCGCCGGGCTGGCACCGCTGCAGTCCGAGCCGCTGCCGCTGTGCGCGGACCTCGTCTCCCCGGCCGGCAAACAACAGTTCCTGCGCGGCCATGTCACGCAGGGCGGCGTCGAGTTGGTGTCGGGTCCCGGCTCGCATCTGATCGCCGCGATGGCACGTGCCGATGTGCTGATCGAGGTACCGGCCGAGGTCACCGCGCTGGACGCCGGGACGAGTGTGCAAGTGTGGCCGCTATGAGCGAGTTGTCGCATCTGGATCGGGAAGGCCGGGCGCGGATGGTCGACGTCAGCGCCAAGCACGACTCCGCGCGCCGCGCGGTCGCCGCGGGCGAGTTGCTCACCACTCCGGAGGTGGTGGCGCTCGTCCGCGCCGACGACATGCCCAAGGCCGACGTGCTCGCCACCGCGCGGATCGCCGGGATCAACGGTGCGAAAAAGACATCCGAACTGATTCCGCTATGCCATCAGTTGGCGCTGTCGTCGGTGGATGTGCGCTTCGACTTCACCAGCAACTCGATCACCATCGAGGCGACAGCGAAAACGAAGGGCCCGACCGGCGTCGAGATGGAGGCGCTCACCGCAGTGGCGGTGGCCGGCCTGACGCTGCACGACATGGTCAAGGCGGTGGACCCGGCCGCGACCCTCAACGGCGTCCGGCTGCTCACCAAAGACGGCGGCAAGAGCGGGCATTGGGAGCGTTCCGGCGCGGCCCCTGCCGTCGAGCGCGCCAACCGGGCGGTCGGCGAGCTCACCGCGGCGGTGCTCGTCGCGTCGACCGGCGCGGCGCGCGGCACCCGCGAGGACACCACGGGTCCGGTCATCGCGGCGTGGTTCGCCGAGCGTGGCTTCACCGTCCGCGGTCCGCTCGTCTATGCCGATGCGCAGATCGCCACCGGCCTGACCGACGCCCTCGACGGGGCGCCCTCGATCGTGGTCAGTACGGGCGGGACGGGCGCGTCGCCGACCGACGCGACACCCGAGGCGACGCTGGCCGTGCTCGACCGAAACCTGCCCGGTGTCGCGGAGGCGATCCGGGCCAAGGGGGCGGCGAAGTTCCCGCTGGCCTCGTTGAGCCGTGGTGTTGCCGGCCTGGTCGGCGATACCGTCGTGGTGAACCTGCCCGGATCGCCCGGCGGCGTGCGGGACGGGCTCGAGGTTCTCGAACCGCTACTGAAGCATCTGATCGAGCAGGCGGCCGGCGGAGGTGCCCATGACTGACGTGCCCGCGCTCGAGGTGCTGGCGCGCATCTCGGCGGAACCGCTCGACCCGGCGGTGGTGGACGCCGCGGTGTCCGGGCGCAAGCACGGCGCGGTCGTGCTGTTTTCCGGGGTGGTGCGCGATCACGATGGCGGACAGGCGGTGTCGGCGCTCGAGTACCACGCGCATCCCGACGCGGAACGGTTCCTGCAGACCTGCTGCGCGGAGGTCGCGGCCGCCACAGGTCTACCGGTGGCCGCGATTCACCGGGTCGGCGATCTCGCGATCGGCGATCTCGCGCTTGTCGCCGCCGTCGCCGCACCGCACCGCGCCGAGGCGTTCCGTGCCTGTGCCGAACTCGTCGAGCGGATCAAACACGAGGTGCCGATCTGGAAGCGCCAGCACTTCGATGACGGCGTGTCCGAATGGGTGGGGCTGTAGGAGCAGGTCCGCTCGGCTACTTGCCGCCGCCGAGAAGGTCGGAGTTCAGCACCAGGTCGAGCAGCGTGTTTGCCAGCTGGGAGATCAGGTCGACCATCTCGCCGTCCACCGATCCCTCGTCGCCGATACCGAGCGCCCCGAGCAACGGGGACAGCATCCCGAGCACCGAGTCGAGGGTGCCGCCTTCCTTGCGGTCACCGGGTGTGGCTGGTGTCGACTTCTGTGCCTGCGGTTTCGTCGTGCCGGGCTGTGCGGTGCCCGGATTCGTGGGATTCGCACTCGGCGGCGTTCCACGCACATCGGTTCCGGGCGAGGGCGAGGTGTTGCCGAGCAGATAGCCGACGATGCCGGTGGTGATCGCGATCGCCTGCTTGACCTGACCGTCCTCGGTCTCGAGCAGTGGGGCGTCCTCGCTGTTGGCGCCGTTGCCCATCTCGATGAAGGCCAGCGGGACCGTGGTCAGTGCCGGTCCGGCGATGTCTGCGCGGGTCTGCAGACCATCCACGACGCCGGCATAGTTCGCCGACACGAAGCCTGATTTCACGTACGCGTCGCGCATCGCCTCGGAGAAATCGAGGCCCTTACCGGACTGGACCTCGTTCACCTTCGGGTCCGGAATCGGTAGCGCGGGCACGATCAGATGGAAACCATGGTCGGTGGCCGGCGCGGAGTCGGCATGGATGCTCAGCGCCACGTCGGCACCCGATTTGCTCGCCGCAGCGGCCCGTTCGTCGACGCAGCCGCCCCATCCGGTGTCATCGGCCCGGCTGAGCTGCACCGTCGCGCCGAGGGTTTCCAGCGACGCCTTGACCAACTGCGCAACGTTCCAGGTGATCGTGTGCTCCGGGACGCCCCCGAGCGTGGTCATCCCGGTGGTCTGGCATTCCTTGGTGCCGCCGCGGCCGTCGTTCACCTGACGGGTGAGGTTCTCGCGGTGGCCTGTCCCCTGATGGCCGGGATCGAGGAAGACCGTCTTGCCGACCAGCTTGGACATCATGGGGTCGGCAGCCGGATCCGCCGCGGCGCCGCCGGGCGCCAGGACCGCGGCGGTCAACGCCACGCAGACTCCGCCGGTGAGGACGATGTTCTTCATATCGGGACCGGCACGCTCACGCAGCCGCGCCGCCTCCTTTCACATATGCAACATCAGTAACATCAATAACATCAGTAACTGTTGCAACACATTGGGCCAGAGACAACCGGCTGCGGTCGCCGTTATTCAAATGTGTCCGCCGACGACCGCCTCAGGTGACGATGATCGAGTCGCCGTCGACGGTCACCGCCTTCGCCGCAAGCGGTTGCGTCGCAGGTCCGACCGCCACGCTGCCATCGAGATTGAACTTGCTACCGTGGCATGGGCAATTGATCGTCGCGCCCGTCACCGCGTCGCAATTGCAACCCTTATGCGTACATACCGGCGAGAACGCGAGAAACGTGCCACTTGTCGGCTGGGTGACTACGACGTCGCCGAGGATCGCACCGCTACCGACCGGCACGTCCGAAGTCTTGCCGACGATGTTCCCGGCCTGACCCGCGGGCGCTGGACTGGCCCCCGCACTGGTGGTGGCGTCGGACTCGGTATACGAGTCACTGCTGCACGCGGCGGCGAATGCGACGGCGGCAACCGCCACTCCCGCACCCGCGACGGCGGTTCTGCGATTGATCATGAGGTCTTCTGCACTCATGGGATCTCCAAGTCTCGGGGGCTGTCGAGCAATCGTCGAGATCACGTCCGGGGCGGCCGTGGAGTTCACGGCGCCTGGGACGACCACACGTTTCAAGGATGCCGCCCGGTCCGCGGCGACATCGGACGATTGCGACAAACTGAGAATCAGCGCGTGGGTGACCGGGTTCACCACTGATCACCACCACACGAACGCGCTCCACCCCGTGCACAGCCGCAATATGTCGGCTCGGTGAACGTTGGGCAAAGCCGCAGGCACGCTCGCCGGCATGCGGTGTGACTCCGCCCACGCCGCCATGCGACACGCCGCAAAGGGGGCGAAAAACTGGCACGGGTGCACTAGATTTTGCTGTGTCGCCGATGACTTCCGCTCACAAGTAGCACCGCGTGACCTCGCGGTTTCAGGAGGCAGTGGCATGTACATCCTTATCGCGCTCGCCGCGCTCGTTCCCGTCGCAGCCGTGTCCGCGGCCACTGCGATCGCGGCCCTGGCATGGACAGAGGCCCGCCGCATCGAGCGGACCGAGCGTCGCGACATCCTGACCATCCAGCAATAGTCCCGCGTCCGCGGCCACATCCCGCGACGCGAGGGGGAAGCGTCACAGGGTTCCCTGGCTTGATCACCAGGACAGTCGTTCCGTAGCCTCGCAGTAACTGGCTGCCGTAAACAGCCGGTTGTAACTGTGCGGGTAACCGCAGACTCGTATCCTCTGTGCGAGATCTCTGAGTAGGTGGTGAGCGGTGTTGGAATCGACGACCGGAAACGACGCAGCCGGAGTTCCCGAGCCGGGAATCGGCGCGTCCGGGTTCGAGGTCGCTGTCGCCTGGCATGACACCGTCGTCGTCCTCGGCGTTTCGGGGACGCTCGACATGGTGACCGCGCCGCAACTCACCGATTCGATCCTGACGTCGCTGTCGAACGATCCAGCCGCCGTCGTCGTGGATCTGACCGGTGTCGAGTTCCTGGCCTCTGCCGGCATGACCGTGCTCATCGCCGCACACGAGCAGATCGGAAACTCGGCACGGTTCGCCGTCGTCGCCGACGGCCCGGCCACCGGCCGGCCGATGCGCCTGGTCGGTATCGACAAACTGCTCACCCTGCACACCACACTCGACTCGGCCCTCGAGGCCTTCTCGGTGAAGTGAGCCGGGAGGCCGCAGCGGCATGAATGCCACGGACCCGCGCGCGGTCGACCCAACTCGGGCCGATAGCGAGGTGGCGTTCGCGCGCAGCAGCACCAGCACCCCGGCCGGGGCCTCGGCATTGCGCACCGCGTTCCGGGATTGGATCACCCGCCGGCTCGCATCGACCGCGGAACAGTTGAGCGATCTCACTCTCGCCGTCAACGAGGCGCTGGCCAATGCCGTCGAACACGCCTACGCCGGCGACGCCGCCCCCGGCACCGTGGAGGTGCACGCCCAGTACGAGCGCCGCACCGCCACGCTGGTCGTCACCGTTCGCGACCACGGCTCGTGGCGAAATCCCTCGCCCGATCCGCTCCATTTGCGGGGGCGCGGCATTCCGCTGATTCGCGCACTGACGACGGATGCCTCGATTCAGTCCGACGAAACGGGCACCTGCGTGGAGCTGCGCTGGCAGGGCGTGTCGGCACATTTCGAGGGCGACGGCCGACCGGAGAGCAACGGGCAACCGATCGCTTGAATCGGGTGTTCTCGTGTCGGCGGGTAGGTGCGCACCACCGCGTGACATAGCGTGACTGCCATGGAAACCCGCGCGCGGTCCGTCGACGATCCGGCAACGTGGCGTGACTACGATGCCCCGGAGATGGCACGCCCGCTGGTCGCCGCCCTCGAGGCCTTCGCCGAAAACGGCTACGACGGTGCGTCCATTCGGGAGATCGCGACGCGGGCCGGCCTTTCGGTACCCGGGCTCTATCACCACTACCCGTCGAAGCAGACACTGCTGGCCGAGTTGATGACCACCGTGATGGACGAGTTGCTCGACCGCAGCCGACGGGCTGTCGCCGATGCCGGGGATTTGCCGAGCAACCGCTTCGACGCGATCGTGGAGTCGCTGCTGCGCTTCCATATGTTCCGGCGCGAGCAGGCCTTCGTCGGCGCCTCCGAGATTCGCAGCCTGGCGCCGGAGAACCGGTCCGCATACGTCGCGATGCGCGACGAGCAGCAGCACATGCTCGACGAGATCGTGCGCGCTGGTGTGACGGCCGGCGAGTTCCACACCCGGTACCCCGACGATGCGAGCCGAGCGGTCACGACGATGTGCGTCGGGGTCGCCACCTGGTATCGACCGGACGGACCGCAGGCGCCCGACGAAATCGTCGAGCGATACCTGGCAATCGCCCGCGCTGCGATCGGCGCCTCCGCTTGACTGTGGTCGGAAGCATGTGTCACTCTCGCTGACCGAGCGAGCGTTCGGTCTGTTCGTGTGGACAGAGCCGTGAAGGGAGTTGCTGTGGCCATCGACTTTGCCCACTCGACGGAGGTACAGACCCTCGTCGAGAAGACGTCGGAATTCATCCGGTCCGAGGTGCTGCCCCTCGAGGACGCACACGGCGGCGACATCGCTGCCGCGGGCGGCGACGAGGTCCGTGTCGACTTGCAGAACAAGGCCCGCGAGCACGGTGTTTTCGCGCCGCACGCGCCGGTCGAATACGGCGGTCTCGGGTTGAATATGGTCGACCGCGCCCCGGTCTTCGAAGCGGGCGGGTACTCCCTGTTCGGCCCGATCGCGCTCAACATCGGCGCGCCCGACGAGGGCAACGTGCACATGCTTGCGCATGTGGCGAACGCCGAGCAGAAGGAACAGTTCCTCGCCCCTCTCGCCCGCGGCGATGTGCGCTCGGCTTTCGCGATGACCGAACCCGCCCCCGGTGCCGGATCCGACCCGAACGCGCTCGCCACCCGCGCGACGCGGACCGACGGCGGCTGGGTGATCAACGGCCGCAAGCACTTCATCACCGGCGCCGACGGTGCCGGCTACTTCATCATCATGGCCCGCACGTCCGGTGAGCCCGGGCAGGCCGGCGGCGCGACGATGTTCCTCGCGCCCGCCGACACGCCGGGACTGGGCGTCGGACGACACATCACCACGCTGGACCGCGCGATGATCGGCGGTCACTGCGAGGTGACGTTCGAGGATCTGCGCCTGTCCGATGACGCCGTGCTCGGCGAGGTCGACAAGGGTTTCGCTTACGCCCAGGTCCGGCTCGGACCCGCCCGGATGACGCACGTCATGCGCTGGCTCGGCGCGGCGCGGCGCGCTCACGATGTCGCCGTGGATCTGGTAGCCGACCGAGAAGCTTTCGGCGCCAAGCTCGGTGACCTTGGCATGGTCCAGCAGATGATCGCCGACAACGAGATCGACATCGCCGCGACCAGGGCGCTGCTGCTGCACGCGTGCTGGGAACTCGACCGCGGTGATCGCGCCGCGAACTCGACCTCGATCGCGAAGACCTATGCCGCGGAGGCGGTCGGCCGGATCGTCGATCGCTCGATTCAGATGTGCGGTGGTCTCGGGGTGTCCGACGACCTGCCGCTGGCCCGGTTGTCCCGCGAGGTCCGGCCGTTCCGGATCTACGACGGACCCTCCGAAGTGCATCGCTGGGCGATCGCGAAGCGCACCGTCGGTGCCGCGCGCCGCCGCCGCGTCGCGGTAAATGCCGACAGCGCCGCGAAGGAATCGGGCCGGTGACCGACACCGCCCTTGCCGGCCTCGATCTTGCCGCGCTGACAAGCTATTTCGCCGCCAATGGGGTGACGGTCGACGGGGAGCTGCGCGCCGAGCTCATCGCAGGCGGCCGCTCGAACCTGACTTTCCTGGTCGCCGACGACCGCTCCCGCTGGGTGTTGCGCCGCCCGCCGCTGGCCGGTCTCACCCCGTCGGCGCACGACGTCGTGCGCGAGTTCCGGGTGGCGGCCGCCCTGCAGCAGACCCCGGTCCCGGTCGCACGCACGGAAGTGCTGTGCGAGGACACGTCGGTCATGGGAGCACCGTTCGCGGTCGTCGAGCACGTCGACGGCCGGGTAATCCGGACAGCGAGGCAGCTCGACACGCTTACCGATGCCGAGCTCGAGTCCTGCGTGGACGAACTGGTCCACGTCCTCGCGGCGCTGCATGGCGTGGACTACCGCGCCGTCGGACTCGAAACCTTCGGTAAGCCTTCCGGTTTCGTGGGCAGGCAGGTGAAAATCTGGAACGGCCAGTGGGATCGGGTGAAGGCGACCGAGATTCCGGATGTGGACCGGCTCGGCGCGCTGCTCGCCGACCGGATTCCCGAGCGCGACGTCACCACGATCGTGCACGGCGACTATCGCATCGACAACACGATCCTGTCGAAAACCGATGCCGGACGCGTCGAGGCCGTTCTGGACTGGGAAATGTCCACTCTCGGTGACCCGTTGACCGACGTCGCGCTGATGTGCGTTTATCGCAATCCCTCGTTCAGCAAGGTGCTCAACGAGGATGCCGCCTGGTCGAGCGAGCGGATCCCGAGCGCGGACGATCTGGCGCAGCGCTATGCGAGCGCAACCGGAAGCGATCTGCCGCACTGGGATTTCTATCTGGGCCTGGCGAATTTCAAGCTTGCCGTCATCGCCGCCGGCATCGACCACCGGTTGCGAGCTGCCCAAGCCGAGGGCACCGGCGCCGTGACGACGGATGAGGTCGCCGCGGCCGTGCCGCTCTTCGCCGCCGCCGGTCTCGCCGCCCTGAACGGCTGAACAACTCGACACCCAATACGACCGAACGAAGGAAAACGATGAGCCCCAGCGCCCTCGTCACCGGCGCCTCCCGCGGTATCGGGCTGGCGATCGCCACCCGCCTCGCACAGTCCGGCTACGGGCTGACCATCTCCGCGCGCAGCACCGACACGTTGGAACTCGCTGCGAAGTCGCTGCGCGAGGCAGGCGCGCCGAATGTGGTCGTGGTCCCCGCCGACATGGCCGACCCGGCGGCCGCCGAGACCCTCGTCGCGCGGCACGCCGAGGCGTTCGGCGATATGCGTGCATTGATCCTGAACGCCGGAATCGGCACCGCGGGCGCGCTGCTGGACTTCCCGCAGCGTCGCCTCGACAAGACGGTGGCGGTTAACTTCTCGGCTCCGTTCGCGCTCATCCAACGGGCGCTGCCGTTGCTGCGCGCAGCCGCCGCACAGGAACCGCGGCGCGGCGCCAAGGTGGTGGCGATCTCGTCGATCACCGGGGTCTACGCGGAGCCGACGATGGCCGCCTACGGCGCCACGAAAGCCGCCCTCACCTCGCTCATCGAGACGATGAACATGGAGGAGTCGGGTAACGGCGTTTCCGGCTGCTCGGTCGCGCCTGCCTTCGTCGACACCGACATGACCGACTGGATCAAGGACCGCATCCCGGCCGAGGAGATGATCGCGGTCGAGGACATCGTCGAGATCGTCGACGCGCTGCTACGGCTCTCGGCGCAGGCCGTCGTGCCGAAGATCGTGGTGTCGCGCGCCGGCGCAAATCCCTACGGCGCCTGACCCGCCACCGCCTGATCCGGTATCCGTGACGCCACCGGCTACGGGCCGACGCCCGCGAAGCGTTCGCGCGCGACCGTGTACGAGTTCGGCTGGCGGACCCCGCAGTTCGACGGGCGCACTAGGCGCAACGCTCAGCCTCGAGCTGGGTTTCGTGTTCGACAATCTGGCCGATCCGAACGGTGCCGCGCTGACCGGGCCCACGCCACCGCAGCACGTCGCCGACGCGATGCACCGCGCCTGGGTGTCGTTCGTGCGACCCCGGCTGGCCACCCTATGACGACGAACGCACGCTCATTCGCTTCGACGACGAATCCAGCGTCGTCACCAACCCGCACCCCGCGCTGCGTGCGGTCTGGGACGGCATCCGGTGAGCCCGAGCGGTCTCGCTACCAATGGCTAGGCTGTCTGGATGCAACGGCTGACGAAGCGGGCGAACCGCCGCGACGAGCCTGCACGGCGGCTCCGCGAGGTGCTTCGTCGACTGCAGGAACTGGACATGCAGGCGTTCGACCGGGTCAGCAGTTCGCACAGTCCGCTGCTCGACGCGACATTGCCACGGCTCACCCGCACGGCCGACCATTCGGTGTTGTGGGCGTCGGTTGCGGCGGCACTCATCGCGTCGAACAACCCACGGCTGACCCACGCCGCGCGCCGCGGATTGCTGTCCATCGCCGCCACCAGTTTCACTGCGAATTTCGTTGCCAAGCAGCTACTTCCGCGCGACCGCCCGGATCGGTCGCGGGTACCGCTCGCGCGGCTGGCCCGGCGCATTCCCACCTCACCCTCGTTCCCGTCCGGCCATTCGGCCTCGGCCGCGGCGTTCGCCTTCTCGGTGGGCCGGGAGGTGCCCGAACTCGCGGTGCCGATCGGACTGCTGGCCGGCGCGGTCGCCTATAGCCGCATCTACACCGGCGTGCACTATCCAGGCGATGTGCTCGCCGGGATCGCACTCGGCGGGGCGGTCGCGATAGGCGTCAACCGGATCGTTCGCACGCCCGAGCCCGAGCCGGACGGGCCGGTCGCCGAGCCTGCGCCGCAGCCACCGCGTCCGGACGGTGCCGGCGTGGTCGCCGTGATCAACCCCTCGTCGGGTGTCGGCGCTGGACCCGACCCGGTCGAACTGCTTCGCCGCGAACTTCCCGCGGCCGAAATCATCGAAGTCCCGCCGGACGGCGACCTGCTCGAACTGCTCGTTGAGGCCGCGCAGCGGGCCGAGGTCCTCGGCGTCTCCGGCGGGGACGGCAGTGTCGCGTGCGCAGCCGGCGTTGCCGTCGATCACGACGTGCCGCTCCTCGTGCTGTGCGGCGGAACGTTCAACCATTTCGCCGCCGACGTGGGCATCGAAGATCCACGGACCGCACTCGCCGCGGTGCGCGCAGGTCATGCCCTGCGCGTCGATGTCACGCGGGTCGCCGGCCGGGTACTGGTGAACACCGCGAGCGTCGGCGCCTACCCGGAGTTCGTCACCACGCGGGAGAAGTACGAGAAACGGCTCGGCAAGCCGGTCGCGGCAGCGCTGGCATTGCTGAAGGTGGCCCGCCGGACCGAACCGCTCGATTTGCTGATCGACGGCCGGCGGCACCGGACCTCGTTGTTCTTCCTCGGTTCCGGTCGCTACGCACCACGCGGTTTCGCACCGAACTCGCGCACCCGCCTCGACGACGGACTGCTCGACGTACGGGTGCTGGACGCCGATGGGTTCTTCGGCGGCCTGCGCACGGTCGCTACTGCAATCCTCGGTCATCTCGAACGAGATCCGCGCTATCGGGAGGACACGCGCGCGACGGTGGTCGTGCAGCGTTCGGCGGACGGCCCGTTCGCCTACGACGGCGAAGTCGTCGACGGCCCCGCACGCCTCGAGTTCGTCAAGCAACCGGGCGCGCTGGTCGTCTTTGCCCCGACTGGCTCCTGACCGGGAATCGGCGGCCGCTTCGGATGGTTGGCTGGAGATATGACGCCAGGCACCCCAAGAACCGGGAGGCATCGATGACACGGACGCGGCGCGAACCTGGGCCCGACCACCCGATCTCGGTCGAGCCGACACCGGCCACGGTGACGGCGCGGGTGGGCGAACTCGACGTCGCCCGCTCCGATCGCGCGCTGACCCTGCGAGAGTCCGCTTACCCTGCAGTGCAATACATTCCGTTCGAGGATGTGAATACCGCACTGCTACAGCGCAGCGACACGAAGACCTACTGCCCCTACAAGGGTGAGTGCTCCTACTATTCGCTCAGCACGCCGGAGGGAATCCTCGACGACGTCGTGTGGACCTACGAGACGCCCTACCCGGCAGTCGGCGAAATCGCCGGCCATGTCGCGTTCTACCCCGACCGGGTCACCGTCGAGACCATCGTCTCGAGGTGACCCGACCGCGACCGGCCAGCGGTTCCGCTCCCTCCTGATTCCCTACCGAGCGGCTTTGGCCGCGCCCTTCTCGGTGGGAATGCCCTCGTTGGCCAGCTTGCCGCCGGCACTCTCGAGGTGCGCCCTGATGAACCACTGGAACTTCTCCAGTTCCGCGGTCTGCCCGATCAACAGGTCTTCGGTGATCTTGTCGATCTCACCGACTTGGTCGATGGCGGCGCGGTTCGACTTGATCACCCCGTCGTAGACGACGTCGAGCGCGGCCAAGTGGGCCTGCGCGGTGTCGCGTCCGACCGAGTAGTCGTCCCAGGCGCGATCCTTCTCGATCGCACCAACCGTGCCCTTGGGGGCGCTGCCCAACGCCGCGATTCGTTCGGCAACTGCATCGGCATATCCGCGCACGGTCTCCACCTGGGGGTCGATCATTTCGTGCACCCCGATGAAGTTCGGTCCGACCACGTTCCAGTGGATGTGCTTGAGCGTCAGATGCAGGTCGTTGTACGTGCTCAGCCGCTGCTGCAGCGTGTTCGACACGGTGAGACCCTGTTCGGCGCTGAGACCTGGAACGGTGAACGACGTCATAGTCTGCTTCCTCCTTCTCGCGTTGGACGCGAAAGCTCTGTGCCCGTGGAGTAGCCCAGCGCCCACGGCGTCAAACCCCTGCTAGCGTGCGTCGCACCACACTTGGACGAAGGGCCGATATGCCGACCACGAGCGCCGGAATTCTGCTGTACCGGCAGGCCGATCCGGAAGGGGTCGCCGTGTTCCTCGCCCACATGGGCGGGCCGTTCTGGTCGGGCAAGGACGAGGCCGCATGGTCGATCCCGAAAGGGGAATACGACGAGGGCGAGGATCCGCATGCCGTGGCACGGCGTGAGTTCGAAGAGGAAATCGGCGTGCCGGCTCCGGCGCTCGACTACCGACTGCTCGGCGAGTTCCGCCAGTCCTCGCGGAAGACGATCATGGTCTTCGCCGCGCCGTACACCGGCGATCTCGGGTTCGTGCAGAGCAACACGTTCGAGTTGGAGTGGCCACCACGGTCGGGCCGGCGGCAGAGCTTCCCCGAGGTCGACGACGCGCAGTGGTTCCCGAGCGACGTCGCCGAGGTCAAGCTCGTGAAAGGTCAGCGGCCCGTGCTCGCCGCGCTGCGCGCGCTGATCGCGGACGAGCCGGGTTAACGCGTCTTCTCGAACAGTTCGATGATCTCCGCGGTGGTGCCGCATTCGCCGAGCATCGGGAAGACCCAGTCGAGACTGTTGCGGTGCGCGGACTCGTTGAGATCGCTGACCGCGTCGGCGGCGATCGTGACGTGGTACCCGTGCTCGTGCGCGGCGCGGGCGGTCGACTCGACCCCGATGCTGGTGGCAATGCCGGTGAGCACGATCTGGGTGACCCCGCGGCGGCGTAGCTGCAGATCGAGGTCGGTGCCGTAGAACGCGCCCCAGTTGCGCTTGGTGACGACGATATCGCTTGGCTCGCCGGATAATTCGTCGACGATGCGATCCCAGCCCGCGGGCCGCGGCCTGCTCCCGCGGCCCGCTCCGATCCGCCCGGGCACCGCATCGGCGCCGTCGGTGGCGAACGAGACCCGGACCAGCACGACCGGTGCACCGTGCGCCCGGAAGGTCTCCGCGAGCGAAACGGAGCGGGCGACGACATCGGACGCGGGAATCGGCGCGACCGGTCCGGCGACGACGCCGTCCTGCAGGTCGATGACGACGAGGGCGATCCGGGGATCCACGGCGCTGACAGTCATGACAAAACTTTAGCTCTGCTACCGATCGCCGCAGTCGACGTGTCGTCCAGGCCTGGTAGCAATGGTCCATGGAGTTCTCGACCGCGCACCGACGAGCCCGGTTGGTCGCGCGGCATCACCTGGGCGGCACCGCGAGTGGTCCGGTCGAGGCGGCGTCCGGTGTCGTGGTGCTGCACGCGACCGAGCCGGCATCGGTGTACCTATCGGTGCTCGCTCGATGCGCGAGCGCCGCCCTCGCCGACGTGGGGCACGCGTTGCACGAAGAGCGCAGTCTGGTCCGCATGCTGGCCATGCGCCGGACACTGTTCGTCGTGCCCGCCGCGACGGTCCCGGTCATCCATCACGCGGCCGCGCTCGACATCGCCGCGCAACAACGCACCCGCCTGCTCACCCAGCTGCGTACCGTGCCCACCGATCCCGAACTCCCCGACGATCTCGAAACCTGGCTGACTTCGGTCGAAGCCTCGGTGGAGCGGGCAATCCTCGCCCGCGGTGCAGCATCGGCCGCGCAGCTGTCCAACGACGAGCCGCGGCTGCGCACCGCCTTACTGCCCACCACAGACAAGAAGTGGGATATCAAGCGCAACATCACAACTCAGGTTCTCGTGACGTTGGGGGCACGGAGCCTGCTGGTGCGCGCCGAGCCGCGGGGCGGCTGGACCTCGCGCGCCCATACCTGGGAACCCGGCATGCGTTGGTGGCCCGACGGCATCCCACCGGTCGTGGATGCGAAGGCGCGGCTGGTGCAGCTGTATCTACGCCGATTCGGCCCGGCGACGGAGACCGACATCGCCTGGTGGACGGGATGGGCGCTCGGCACCACCCGCAAGGCGCTCGCCGCCCTCGACACCGTCGACGTGGGGTGCGGGCTCGTCCTCGCCGACGACACCGTCCCGGACGAACCCGGCAAGCCCACTGCGACTTTGCTGCCTGCGCTGGATCCGACCGCGATGGGATGGAAGCAGCGCGACTGGTACCTACCCGAAAATTGGCAACCGCTGTTCGACCGCAACGGCAACATCGGCCCGACGATCTGGTGGGGCGGCGAGATCATCGGCGCGTGGTCGGTGCGTTCGGACGGGTCGATCGTCACCGGACTGCTCGCCGATCGCGGAAAGGCCGCGGCTCGCGCGGTGGACCGCGCCGCGGCCTTGCTGCACCCGCGGCTCGAAGGCGCCGCGGTGGTGCCGTCATTCCCGACGCCGCTGGAGAAAGAGCTGCGGACCTCCGGGCAGCGCCCGCGAAGTCGGTAAGGTCGCGACCGATACCCGAATCCACCCCTGCCCGATCCACCCCACTGCCCAATCCACCACTGCCCACGAGGTCGCCCATGCCGAAGCCGCCCCTGCCCGACGACGCCGCACAGATGTTCGCGCACCCGAACTACGCCACCATCACGGCGGTCCGCCCCGATGGGCAGCCGGTGTCGGTCGCCACCTGGTACCTCTACGAGAATGGCCGGGTACTGGTGAACATGGACAACCGCCGCAAGCGCATCTCCTATCTGCGCAACGATCCGCGGGTCAGTCTCACCGCGATGGACCCATCGGACTGGGTAACACACCTGAGCATCCAGGGCCGGGTCGTCGACTGGGTCGAGGACAAGGATCTCGTCGACATCGACCGGATTTCCGAGCACTACACCGGCAAGCCCTACGTGGTACGCAGCCGTCCGCGGGTCAGCGCCTGGATCGAGATCGAGTCCTGGCACGGCTGGGGCGCACTGAAGCAGAACTGACCCGGCCGCGATGTCCGTCCACGTACCGAAGATCGACCTCCGTTCCGACACTGTGACGGTTCCGGACGACGAGATGCGCCGAGCCATGTCCGCCGCGGACGTCGGCGACGACGTGCTCGATCACGACCCGACGATGGCCGAGCTCGAGGAGCGGGTCGCCGAACTTCTCGACCAACCGGCCGCGCTGTGGGTGCCGAGCGGCACCATGGGCAATCTGATCGCGCTGATGCTGCACCTGCGCCGCGGCGACCGGTTCCTCGCGCCCGAGCACGCGCATGTGCTCGGCTCGGAACTCGGTACCGCGGCGTGGATCGCGAACGGCATGCCCGAGGCCCTTCCGCACGACGGCGGCCCGGGACGCCCGACACCGGCCACCGTTCGTGCCGTCGCCGGCGGCACCGGCCCGTACTACACGCTCACCACCACGCTGTTGTGCCTGGAAAACACGCACAACTTCGCCGGCGGCGCGGTGATACCCGCGCCCGAGTGGACCGCCCTCGTCCAAGCAGCACGGGCGAGCGGCCTCGCCGTGCACCTCGATGGCGCGCGGATCTGGAACGCCAGCGCGGCCCTTCGGCTTTCGCCGGCCACGCTCGCCGCGGGCGCGGACACCGTGCAGGTGTGTCTGAGCAAGGGGCTCGGCGCGCCCGTCGGTTCGGTCCTCGCATCCGACGCCGACCGCATCGGCGAAGCCCGCCGGATCAGGAAGATGCTCGGCGGCGGCATCAGGCAGGGTGGGGTGCTCGCGGCGGCCGGGCTGGTTGCATTGCGCTCGATGGACCGGCTCGCCGATGACCACGCCAATGCCGCCCGGCTCGCCGCGGGATTGCGCGAACTCGGAGTCGGCGCAATGGTGCCCGAAACCAACATCGTCCTGGTCGACCTACCGCACCCGCAGGTGGCGGCCGCTCGCCTCGCGGAACTGGGAATCGGTGCCAGTGTCACGGCAGGAAAGCTTCGATTCGTCACACACCGCGACGTGTCCACGGCCGACATCGACGAGGTACGCGACCGAGTCGCGGCCGATCCGGAACTGCTCGGCTAGCCGTCCACCTTCTTGCGTCGCCGTGTCCGATTCTTGCGCCCGGCCTTCGGGTCGAGCGGTTCGCCCGCAGCTACCCGGGCCTGCGCCGCACGCAGCTTACCCAGCGCGCGGTGCTGCGCGACCCGGATCGCGCCGGGCGTCGTGTCCATCGTTTCCGCTGTCTCTTCCGACGACATGCCGAGTGCGACTCGCAGGACGAGGATGTCGCGGTCCTTCGGGGAAAGGACGCCGAGCAGTGTGCCGATCTCGCGGCCGGACTCGAACGCGATGACCTTGTCTTCGGGGTTGTTGTCCACCGACGGCATCTCGGGCATCTCGGCCACCGCATCGGTCTTGTTCCGCCCTGTCGCCCGATGCACGTCGGCGATCTTGTGCCCGGCAATACCGTAGACGAATGCCATGAACGGACGGGATTCGTCGCGGTAGCGCGGTAACGCGGTCAGCACGGCGAGACAGATGTCCTGCGCCACATCATCGGCAGAGACGCCGCTGCGATCGTAGGGCCCGATTTTGCCGCGGCAGTAGCGCAGCGCGATCGGACGGATTATCTCGAGCACCCGCGCGAGAGCCGTAGAATCACCCCGGCTGGCCGGGCCAACGGTGGCCTCGAGTTCGGCCATCCACGAGCCGTCCTCGTCCGGCAATCGGTCCGCGCTGGCGAACCGGCCTGCACCGCCGCGTCCGGTGACTTCGGAGCGCTCGCCGGGCGATCGGTCCGCACCGACAAACCCGCCCACACCGGCGAGTTCCAAGACACCGGAGCGCTCACCGGGCAATCGTTCCGCGCCGACAAACCGGCCCTCAACCAAGAGTTCCAAGACATCGGACCGCTCGTCGGGTTCGGTGGTGTCGGCTCGCTCGTCCGGCTCGACGCGCGCGTGCCGCCGTACCACCGGGCTCGGCGATTCCACTGCCCAGAGCAGCTGATCGGACCGACCCACGCCACCTTCCGCGTCGTCATCGACCTGAAGCCGCCACACACTTGCTCCTCATCCACGCCCCCGGGAGAAGGGGACTGTAGGCATTTCACACCATGGAGGGCCCGCGTGCACAGGCATTTCACAAACTTTTGTTACCTAATTTTGTCCGGATCACCCTTCGCGGGCGGCGAGCTCGTGCTCGGCGTGCCGCTCGACGAGCATCGGGATGTAATCCCGGACCGGCGACGAGGCGAATTTCGCGTACACATCGTCGACTACGTGCGCGACTTCGGCAAGCGGTATCTGCGGATATCGGCCGGCGAGCCGCTCCACAACCACCGCCATCATCCGTGCCTCGTTGAAAGAAAGCTTCACCGGTAAATCATCTCAGGAAACAGTTTGCTCTCCGGACACCTGTTATTCATTTTCCGAATGACAACCCCCCTGCGCGCGGTGCGGAACTCCGACCGCGTGCCCGGATTGCCCGAGCTATCACAAGGCAAGCACAGACGGTCATGAGTTGTTCAAGTTCCGGCAACCGTTGCGATGCCGATCCGTCACAACCTCGGCGCACTGTTACCCCGGTTGATCGCCACGACCGCCCCCAGGTCCCGCTGGGTGTAGGAAAAGCGTTCTTCTCCAACCACTCCCAGACATGCATGCGACAGAAGGGTCCACCAGAAACATGAGGACGAGGAACTACGCCGCGGTTGCGGCGATGGCCGCCACCGCCGTTGCGGCCGCTGCCGGCACCGCGAACGCAGCGCCCGCGCCCACCACCGACCCCGGTCAGCAAATCGTGAGCAACGCCACAGATTTCCTTGGTGCCGCTGCCCACCAGGTGCTCGCACCTGCGGCCGCTCCGACAGCGTCCGCGGCGCTGGCCACCCCGTTCGGGACCATTCAGGTCGGTGGCGGCCAGATTGGGATGACCGGACCGACCGGGACCGTCTCGGTCAGCGCCCCACTCGCCCCCGTCTCCGCGGCGCTGGCCCCAGTCGCCCCTGCGCTGCTCGCCACCGCCGATTCGGCGCTCCCCGCACCGGCGCCCGCCGCTGTTGCCGTTAGCCCGGTCGCGGCGACGGCCGGCGTCCCCGGCGTCACCCAGGTCGCGGGCCCCGATCCGCGTTTCAAGACCTGGCAGGAACGCGAGCAGTGGGAATTCAACCGGATGAAGGACACCATCTCGATCGGTGCCACCGTCGGCACCGCGACCGGTCTGATCGTCGGCGGCGTTACCGGCTGCGTTGTCGGCCTGGCCAGTGGAGCCGTCGTCACCGGGCCGCTCGCCCCTCTGGGTGGGGTGGCAGGCTGCGCCGCCGGTGCAGCCGGACTGGGTACCCTCGGCGCCCTCACCGGCGCGGTGCTGGTGACCGTTCCCGTCGCGATCGGCGCCGGGATCAACTACCTGGTGCAGACCCAGCAGCCCTTCACCGCGCCGCCGGCCGCGAAGTAGCCTTCGCGCAGACGCAACACGCCGCATCCCGGTGGGCCGACAGGCCCGCCGGGATGCGGTGTTTCCGCACCCCGATGTTTCGCGCGAAGGTGGACCGGAAGTATCCCTTCGCTACCACCGTTACCTGCACTGCCTTGCCGCGATAGACTCCGCGCGTCGGGAGCGATCGGGCAAAACGACCACAAGGCAGGGATGAGCGAGCACAGCACCACGACGGCGTGGCAGACCGAGGATCAGGACAACATCGACCCCCGCCGGCTGCGCTCGCGCGCCCGGCTGCTCGACGCGGCCACCGAACTGCTGCTCAGCGGCGGGGTGGACGCGGTGACGATCGACGCGGTCACCCGCTCCTCCGGAGTCGCCCGGACCACCTTGTACCGGCACTTTCCCAGCAGCACGGAGCTCCTGGCCGCAGCCTTCGAACGCCTCGTGCCACCGGTATCTCCGCCGCCACAGCGCGGCTCGCTGCGCGACCGCCTCGTGGAGCTGGTCGGCGGCCAGGCCGCATTGATCGAAGACGTGCCGATTCAGGTCGCCGCGCTCGCGTGGCTCGCGCTCGGATCGACCGACCCACAGCAGCCCGATGCGATCGCCTCGCTGCGCAGCCGGATCATCGAGCAGTACCGGATGCCGTTCGACGAGCTGCTCAGTGACCCGGAAACGGTCGCCGAACTCGGCGAATTCGATCGGACACTGGCCGTCTGCCAATTGATCGGGCCCATCGTGTTCTCGCGGATCGCGGGGCTGCCGTCCCTGACGCAGCCCGCGCACACGCAGATCGTCGACGATTTCCTTACCGCGCGGCGTGCGCGTGCTTGAGCGCCCACGCGGAGCCGTGCATCGAATGAATCAGAACTGCGGCAGCCGCACGACCTGAACGAAAAACTCGTCGATCTGGCGCACTGCGCTCAGGAACTGGTCGAGATCCACGGGCTTGGTCACGTAGGCGTTGGCGTGCAGCTTGTAGCTGCGCAGGATGTCCTCTTCGGCCGAGGAGGTGGTCAGCACGACGACCGGAATATGGCACAGGTCGATGTCGGACTTGATTTTCTCCAACAGCTGACGACCGTCGTACTTGGGCAGGTTCAGATCGAGCAGGATCAGATCCGGCCGCGGCGCGCCCTCATGGGCGCCACGCTTGTAGAGGAAGTCCAGACCTTCCTCACCGTCGTGCGCGACGTGCAGGTTGTTCTTGATTTTGTTGTGCTCGAAAGCCTCCCGGGTGATCAACTCGTCCCCAGGATCGTCTTCAACGAGCAACACGTCGATTGCCCGAACGGCGGGTGTCATGCGTTGGTTCCTTCCAGAAAGGGCCGTGGAGCTTCGCTCCCAATTGCAACGGAGGGAGCTTCGCTCCCCAGTGCAACAGAGTTGTGGTCCACGGTAACCGGGATGGTGAAGCGGAAACGAGTTCCGTCGGTGTAGGACGTGTCGATCCAGATCGTGCCGCCGTGCTGCTCGACGATCTTCTTGCACAGCGCGAGGCCGATACCCGTGCCGGTGTAGGCGTCGCGACCGTGTAGCCGCTGGAAGATGACGAACACCTTGTCAACGAATTCCTCGGCGATGCCGATGCCGTTGTCGGTCACGCTGAACAGCCATTCCTCGTCGGAATCGGGCGCGCGGTCGCAATCGATCACGACCCGGGGCGCGACCCCGGGCCGCTTGAACTTGACGGCGTTGCCGATCAGGTTCTGCCACAGCATCGTCATCAGCGTGGGGTCGCCGGAAATGTGGGGTAGCGGGCGATCCGGACGCACGACCTCGGCACCGGACTCCTCGATCGAGGTCTGCAGGTTGCCCAGCGCCAGATCGACCGTCGCTTCCAGATCCACGTCGGCCTGTGTCGTGCTGAGCCGTCCGACCCGCGAGAAGGTCAACAGGTCGTTGATGAGGACCTGCATCCGCTTCGCGCCGTCGACCGCGAAGCGGATGTATTCGGTACCGCGCTCGTCGAGTTTGTCGCCGTAGCGCTTCTCGAGTAGCTGGCAGAACGAGGCCACCTTGCGCAGCGGCTCCTGCAGATCGTGCGACGCGACATAGGCGAATTGCTCGAGTTCGGCATTCGACCGGCGCAGCTCGGTCGCCTGTTCGTCGAGCTCCCCGGCCTGCTCGGCCAACCGCTCTCTGGCTTTGCGCGATGCGTCGAGCTCGTCGACGATGCGCTGCCGCATGTTCTCCACATCGGTCGCAATCGCCCGAATATCCTTCGGTCCCTGCGGCACGATCCGTTCGCCGAAGCTGCCCTCGGTGATCCGCCGGCACGCCGCGGCGAGCGCGCCGAGCGGCCGGGTGACCGCCGATCGGACCAGGATCACCAGCACGATCGCGGTGACGAAGAAGGCGCCGATCATGGCCGCGAGCACAGTGTCACGCCAACTCCGCATCGTCGAGAGGTGCTCGATACCGTCCCGACGAGCCACGCTCAAATTGTCGTTCTGCTTGTCGAAAAGCACCCGCATCCGGTCGAATTCGACCTTCCCCTGCAGCGCCGACTCGCTATCGACGAGCCTCGGGCTCCCCGGCGCGACGCCGGCGATGAGTGGTTCGGCGGACGAGCTGCGCCAGGTCGCGCCGGCCTGTTCGACCGCGTCGAGATCGGCCATCAGCTCATCCTGGCCATCGACCAAATCCCGGATGGTCTGCGCTGCCAGGCCTTCGTTGCGCTGACCCTCGTAGTACGGCTCCAGGAACCGCGGGTCGGCTGCGATGCTGTACCCGCGGACCGCCGTTTCCTGGTCACGCAACGCCCCCTGCAGCTGGTACGCCGCGACCCGCGCGGGCTGGACGTTGTCGATCAGCTCGTCGGACACCTGATTGGTCCGGTCGAGTAACACCGCCCCCGCGATGGCACCGGCGAGCACCACGATGCCCATGACCGAGACCACGAGATACATCCAGCCCTGCACGGTGAGCGGCGCACCGCGCTGTGGCGAGACGCCGGAGTGGGTCGCCGGCGAGACGCTCGTGCTCATAACGATGTCCGTTCGACGCGCACCACGGCAATGTCGTCGGCGAGCCCACCGTGGTCTTGGGCAGCTTTCTCCGCCCCGTCGATCAGGGCGTCGACGAACTCGGCCCCGGGTAGCGATGCGATCGACCGGGCAAGTTCGAGCAGCCCGTCCTCGCCGAGTCGCTCGTTGCCGAGGCCGGAGTGGCCCTCGAACAGGCCGTCAGTCAGCAGCACGAGCCCGTAACCAGGCGGGAACGCCACCTGCGCCGGGAGCCATGCGACGGTGTTCAGGCCGAGCGCGGCACCGCCGACGGGTTCGACCCACTCGACCGTGCCCTGCCCGTGCAGCAGCATGCCGGGGTGGCCGGCGCGAACCGCGGTGATGATCGGGCTGCCCTCGCGGATGGCGAGGCTCATGACGGTCGCGAAGATGCCGTCCTTGGCACGCTCGGTGCGCAGGATTCGTTCGAGCTGCCGCATCCGCTCCGAACCGTGCAGGCCCGCGAATGTCAATGCGCGCCAGGCGATCCGCAGCGCTACCCCGAGTGCCGCCTCGTCCGGACCGTGCCCGGATACATCGCCCATGAGCACATGCACCGTGCGGTCCGGTGTCTGCACGACATCGAAAAAGTCGCCGCCGAGCAACGCGTGTTCCCGGCTGGGCCGGTACCGGGTGACGATCTCGACGCCGGGATCGTCGTCGAGCAGCGGCGAGGCGAGCAGCCCGCGCTCCAGCCGGGCGTTCTCCCGCGCCTGCAATTGGCTGGCGTGCAGGTCGACAGCGGTGAGCTCGGCACGCTTGCGCTCGATCGCATACAGCACCGCGCGGCGCAGCGTTTCCGGTTCCACCCGCCCCTTGACCAAGTAGTCCTGCGCGCCCGACGCGACCGCCAGGACACCGAAATGCTCGTCGTTCAGGCCGGTGAGCACGACGACCGGAATGGTCGGGTCGAACCTGCCGATCCTGGCGAGCGCGTCTATACCGTGGGCGTCGGGGAGATTGAGGTCGAGCAGCACACAGTTGGGCCGGGCCGTGGCGATTTCCCGCTCGGCGTCCGCCATCGACGGCGCCCAGGTCATCTCGATCGGTGCGCCCGCATCGATGATCAGCTCCTCGACCAGCAGCGCGTCGGCCCGATCATCCTCGACCAGGAGCAGCGCGAGCTGCTCCCAATGCGCCGTGTCGACGGCTGCGAGGCCGAGCGGCGGGGTCGAGTCCGGGTCGTGCGGCGCACGCATCGTCAACCACGTCCTTACGTCTCGTCACACCGGCCGAGCTGACCAACAAAACGCGTGACCAACCCTGCAGACAATACCGATGATCAGCCCCGGGGTCCCCATCGCAGCATGCCGCACGGTCAGCTGAGATACGCCACGATCGCCTCGACCATGCCGCGACGACCTTCGTCGATGTCGAAGTAGGTGGACAGCTCCGACTCGGCCCGCATGCCACGTAACGCACCCGGCAAGAAGATGCGTACGCGATGCAATTTCTCCTCGTCGACGTCGAGTCCGGCCAGCGCCCCCGCATACGCCTCGGTCCACGCCCGGTCCCACGCGGCGATTGCCGCCGCGCTGTGCGGGAAAGCGAGTTCGAGCTCGCTCCGGTTCCCGGGCAGCAACTGCCGCAGGTTCCCCACCGCACGAGCCTGCGGCGCGGCCAACGACCGCCAGAATCGCGTCACGATGGCATCGATTCGACTCGCCAGTGGCTCGGGATCGCCGGTTGCCGCGTGCACCGGCTGCCACTCGGTGAGGATGTGCTCGAGCACCGCGGCCCACAAGCCGTCCGCGTCGCCGAACTGATGTTGGACGGTCCCCCAGGTCACCCCAGCCTCGCGCGCGACCAGATTCGCGCTGACCTGCTCGCCCTCGGGCGGTGCGGCCAGGCACCGGATCGCGACATCGATCATGTGCAGCCGCGTCTGCAGACCGCGCCGATTCAGCCGCGTCCCCTTGGCGCTGACAACCACGACTGCAGATGATAGCCAGCCCCGGGATGACTTCGTGACTGAGTTCATAGAACCTGCTATGACTAATGGCGGAGTGTGTGTGCGCAGCGTCACAGATCGAGAGGAGCAGGCGTGTCGGATTCCACCGTCGAAGTGAAGTCCCCGGTAGCCGCCTATCGCGAGATCGAGGCGGCGCTCACCGCGCCCGGGGCTCCGTTCGAGATGGTCGACGCGCACGTCCGGGGCGCGACGATCCGGACCTATCGGCATGCCGCGCCGACGCTGTACACCGTCGTCGCCGATTTCGAGCAGCGTTTCGCCGACAACACCCTCACGGTCGGCGTCGGCGGCGAGCAGACCTACCGCGAGGTGTTCGAACGGGCACGGCGCTTCGCCGCGGTCCTGCACGAGGTGTATGGGGTCGGGCCCGGCGAGCACGTCGGCATCATGATGAACAATCGAGCGGACTATCTGATCGCGCTGTTCGCGATCACCCGGATCGGCGCCGTCGCCGTGCTGTTCAACAGCAGATCGAGCGCGAACGAAATCGGCGCGGCGGCAGTCGAAGTGCCCTGCGCCGTCATCGTCGCCGACCCGAAGTCGCTGCGCACGCTCGCGTCGGCAGGCGTCTCGGCACAGCTTATTGCGACGGATGCCGAGACACCCGCCACGCCGAACCTGACCGACCTCACCGCGACGCCTCGGTCGGCACCCGAACCGCATGTCTCGGATACCGATTCGGTCTGTCTGATCCTGTTCACCTCCGGCACGTCCGGTCGGCCGAAGGGCGTGCTGCTCACTCATCGCAACATCTGCAACGTCGTGCTGAACATGCGCTTCGTCGCGGACACGAACCTCGAATTCGCCTCCAGAACATACGGTATTGCCGTCGAAGACCTGCGCACACTGATGCCGACGGTTTCTGCCCTGCTCATTTTCCCGTTGTTCCACGTCTCCGGCATCGCCGCACTCATGGCGACGATGAACGCCGGCGGTCGGGTCGCCACGATGCCGCGCTGGGACGCCTCAGCCGCGGCCGATCTCATCGCCGAGTACCAATTGAGCCTTATGGCCGGACCGCCGATGACCGTGGACGATCTGCTCGCACTGCCCGATGGCGCGGAGCGTCTCGGCACGCTGCTCAACGTCGTGCCGGGCGGTCAGGCGACACCGCCGAACGTCACCGCCCGCATCGCCGATCGCCTGCCGAACGCGCGGCGCAGCGCGGGCTGGGGTATGACCGAGGTGGGCGGCAGTGTATGCACGGCAGGCGGCGACATTCTCGCCGCACATCCGACCACCTCCGGCGCAATGAGTCCGACAATGGATGTGCGCGTGGTTGATTGGGACGGCGCCGAGCTACCCGCCGGACAGGTCGGCGAGTTGCAGTTGCGCGGCGCGCTCGTGATGGCCGGCTACGCGGGGCGCCCGGACGACACCGCCGACGCGTTCGACGGCGCCTGGCTGCGTACCGGCGACCTGGGCTATGTCGACGACCACGGCCTGGTGTATCTGGTCGACCGAGCGAAGGATCTGGTCATCTCCGCCGGCGAGAACATCTCGTGTGCGGAAGTGGAAGCCGCGCTGGCTCAGTCGGATCGCTTCAGCGAGGTAGCGGCGTTCGGTGTGCCCGACGACCGGCGCGGCGAGCGACTCGTCGCTGCGGTCACGGTTCGCGACGGGATTCGCGACCTCGACGCCGAAGCCGTGCGCGATCTCACGCGTGCGGTCCTGTCCGACTACAAGGTCCCCACCGAGGTGGTGTTCGACCTCGGACCATTGCCAAGGACAGCGACCGGCAAGGTCGTCAAACGCGAACTGCGTCAACGTTATCTGGCACGTTCATCGGCACAGACAAAGGAGCGGTAGATGTCGGAACGCAAGGTCGCCATCGTTGTCGGCGGCGCCTCGGGAATCGGGCTCGCCACCGTGGCGGCGCTGGCGCGCGAGGGCGCGGCGGTGGTGCTGGCCGACGTCAACGAGTCCGCGGCCCGCGATCGGGCAGCGGAGTTCGGTGCTGCGGTGACGGCCGCCAACGTCGATGTCACCGACGAAGGCACGGTCGCCCGACTCTTCACCGATACCGTCGCCGAGCACGGCCGAATCGACACGGTGGTCAACTGCGCGGGTTTGACGCTGCCCGGCGCGATCGCCGACCTCGAACTCGCCGCCTGGCAGACCACGATCGACGTCTGCCAGACCGGGACCTTCCTCGTACTCAAGCATGCCGCGCGGCACGTGTCCGACGGCGCGAGCGTGGTGTGTATCGCCTCGCTCAACGGCCGACAGCCCGCCGCCGGTATGGCTGCCTACTGCGCCGCCAAGGCCGCCGTCCTCATGCTGACCGAGGTCGCCGCAATGGAACTCGCCTCGCGCAAGATCCGGGTGAACGCCATCTCCCCCGGCCTCGTGGACACCCCACTCGTGGCGGGGCTGTCCGTCGTGCCGGGGCTGCTCGACGAGTACATCGAGAACACCCCGCTCGGCCGTTCGGGCACAGCGGAGGAAATCGCCGAAATGGTCGTGTTCCTCGCCTCCGACAAGGCCGGCTGGATGACCGGCGCGGCGATCGACCTCAACGGCGGCGCGCACACCCGCCGCTACCCCGACGTGCTGGGCAAGATCGCCGCGTTGGCGCAATAGCGCCGCACCGGGCTCCCGCCGTGACCGGGCTCCCGCGGTGATCACGAGTAAATGGCCCCGATTCGCCAAGTTTTTGGGGCAAGTTGCTCGTGATCACCGCGGACTGGGGGACCGATTATGAGGTGGCCACCGCGACATCCGAATTCTGCGCACGGTAGGCCGTGCCCCGCTCCTCGCGCACCCACAGCGTCCCGTCGCCCGCCGTCACGCCCTCCGAGGCCAGCGTTCGCTTGAGGATCTTGTTCGTCGCCGTCGTCGGTAGATCGTCGCCGATCCGGACGTAGCGTGGCCACGCCTTGGGTGACAGGTCGAGCTGTTCGGCGAGGAAGTCGGTCAACTCCTGCGGAGTGAGGGTCTCGTTGTCGCGCAGCACGATCGCGGCCATCACCTGATCGCCGACGTTCGCATCCGGCACCGCGTAGACCGCGACACGGCTGAGCGCGCCGAGTCGCTGCAGCACCCGCTCGATCGGTGCCGCGGCGAGATTCTCGCCGTCCACCCGCATCCAGTCGGCGGTGCGGCCGGCCAGGTAGATCCAGCCCTCGGCGTCCCGGTAGGCGAGATCGCCCGACCAGAACATGCCGTGCCGCATCCGATCCTCGGTGGCCGCGGTGTCGTTGTAGTACCCGGAGAAGAACCCACTGCCTTGGGTGTTGACCAGTTCGCCGATCGCTTCGTCCGGGTTCGCCAGCGCACCTGCCTCGTCGAATCGCGCGGTGGCACATTCGGTGACCGTCACCGGATCGTAGATGCCCACGTCGGGCAGCCCCTTGCCAACCGACCCGATGGGCGTTTCCGAGTCGCGGGCGATGATCACGGCGTTCTCGGTCGACCCGAATCCGTCGAGCACATACGTGCCGAATCGTCGCGCGAACTCGGCGATATCGCGGTCCGACGCCTCGTTGCCGAACGCGACGCGCAGCGTGTTTCCCCCGTCGTCGGGACGCTGGGGGGTGGCCAGGATGTAGGCCAGCGGCTTGCCGACGTAGTTCATGTACGTCACGCCGTAGCGACGCACGTCGTCGAGGAAGGCCGACGCGGAGAACTTCGCGGGAACCATCGCAGCGCCGGCGGCCAGTGCCACGCCGAAACCCGCGACCACGGCATTCGAATGGAACAGCGGCATCGACAGATAGCACACGTCGTCCGGGGTGAGACCGAACTTGTCGGCGAGCATGTCCGCGGCGAACATGATCATCAGGTGCGCCACCCGGACGGCCTTGGGGTCGCCGCTCGTCCCGGAGGTGAAGATCATCATGTAGGTGTCGGTGGCGCTCGCCTCGGCGTGCGGAACGAGCGCACCGGCTGCGGCCAAGCTCTGCTGCCACTGCGGATCCTCGACGTCGACGACCGTGACGCCGGGCAGGTCGAGTCCTTCGAGTAGCTCTCGATGCGCGGCATCGACGAGCAGGATCTGACAGTCCGCCTTGGCGATATCGCGTGCCAGGTTCTCACCCCGGCGGGTGTTGTTGATGCCGCACAGCACATAGCCACCGAGACCGGCGCCTGCCATGGCCACGAGCATGTCCGGCGAATTGGCCAGCAGCGCGCCCACGTGCATCGGGCGGGCCTTGTCGGCCATCGCGATCAGCGCCGCGGCTTCGGCGGATGCGTCGGCGATGTAGTCGCGCCAGCTGACCCGACGATCGCCGTAAATAATTGCGGTCGAATCACTCTCAGCGCGTTCCCGAAGCAGCTGCTGGATGGTGTCGGCCATGGTTTGTTCTCCTCAGCGAGACGTTGCCGATGCGGTGGACCGGGCGAGATGGCGGAGCAGGAACGCGGTCTGATGACGCACCACCGGCTCGAAGAAATCCTGTCCGGAATAGACGCCGAAATGGTCGCAAGGATAGTGCCGCACCTCGGCGCGAGCCTTGAAGGCGGCTTTCGCGGCCGCCCGGGGCGGCGCGCCGCGGTCGAAATCGGCGATCTGCACGAGCGTCGGGCAATCGATCTGAGCCGCACTGCGGTCTGCGCGGTACGCGCCGAGTTGCGAGCCGAGGCTCGCGTCGATCTCGTTGCGCCAGGTGGGGCCGGCGATCGCGAGGTAGTCCTCGTAGTAGCCGTCCATGCTCAAGGCGGCGACCTCGCCCGGCCGGCCGACGACCGGCATCATGACGGGCGGCTTGCCGATCCGCTTCGAGAACGAACTGGCCATGCCTGCCGTGCTCGACCGTGCGATGGAGCTCGCCGTGTGGTGGCGCAGCGCCATCCGCGCAGCGGCGAATCCGTTGACCATCGGCGTGATCGACACTATCGCGGCCACGTCGCTGCGGCCGGCGCCGGCGCTCAGCACGTGCCCGCCGGACAACGAAACGCCCCAGAGAACGAGGCGGTTCGGATCGATGCCCGGCAGCGCGGCGGCCGCCGTCATCGCGGCACGGTAGTCGGCGATCTGGCCGCTCATCGAGACGCATTGCCGCGGCGTGCCGGACGACCCGCCGAACCCGCGGTAGTCGAACGCGAACACCGGTAGTCCCGCCGCCGCCAGCCGCTGCGCGAAGGGTTCGAGTCCGGAATCCTTTGTGCCGCCCAGTCCGTGCGCCATCACCACCACCGGGCGGCCGGCCGGGGACGCCAGTTCGATGCCCGCGTCGTCCGGGGCCGGGTAGAACCAGGCCTCGCACGGGGTGCCCTGCGAATCGAACTCCACAGTCTGCCGCATCACAGTGCTCCCGCCGTCAGTTCGGTCCGATCGCTATCGCTCCCGACGCCGGCCCAGGTGGGCGGCCCGTGCCGTTGCGCTCGTTGTGCCCCGGCCGGGATCTCGCGGGCACGCATGTCGTGTTCGTAGAGGAAGTAGTCCAACTGCTGGGTATGTCGCGGTCGGTCGAGCATGTGCCCGGTGTACTTCTGCATGTCGGCCACGATCACCTCGTTCATCTCGGCGACCGACGGCAGCCGGTAGCGGCCGACCGCGTATGCGCCGATGAGCCGGGCCTGGGCTTCGACGAACGGGAACAGTGTCGGTGTCGCCTGCGCGAAGCCGGCGAAGATCAGATCGTCGATGCCCGGTTTGAACATCCGCTTGTACAGGTCGATCCGGTTATCCGGCGCACTGATGAAGCTCTCGTCGAAGAACGGAAAGGTGATGTTGTATCCGGTGGCGTAGATGATGATGTCGAAGTCCGAGGACGTGCCGTCGTCGAAATGCACTGTGGCACCGTCGAGTCGTTTGACGTTCGGCTTGGGGATGACGTCGCCCGAGCCGAGCCGCAACGGCAACTCCACCGACTGGGTCGGATGGGCCTCGAAGAACTTGTGATTCGGCGTCGGCAGGCCGAACATCTCGGGGCGGCCGGCGGTCAGCGGCTGGAAGGTCTGCGCGAACTTGCGCTGCCAGGACAGCGGGATGTACGGGCTGGTCTTGTAGTACTTGTCCGCGGGGCGGCCGGCGATGTACTTCGGCACGATCCAGGCACCGGACCGGGTGGACAGGGTCACGTTGTTGCCCAACGCCTTCGACGACAGCTCGACGGCGATGTCGGCGGCACTGTTGCCCAGCCCGACCACGAGGATCCGCTTGTCGGTGAAGTCGAACGGCGTCTGCGGATCGATGTAATGGTGGGCGTGCATGCTTTCGCCGGTGAACTCGCCCGGGAAGTCTGCGTAGCGGGGGTCCCAGTGATGTCCGTTCGCGACGACGAGCAGGTCGAAGCGCCGCGACTGGCCCGTTTCGGTCGCCAGCTCCCAGCCACCGTCATCGAGACGCTTGGCATGGGTGACGCCGTTGCGGAACTCGATGTTTCGCTCCAGGTCGAACGCTTCGGCGTATCCGTCGAGGTACTGCTTGATCTGGGTGTGGTGCGGGAAATCCGGAAACTCCTCGGGCATCGGATAGTCGCGGAAGGACAGCTGATGCTTCGAGGTGTCGATGTGCAGCGAGCGGTACGCGCTGCTGTGGCCGTTCGGATTACCGAAGGCCCAGTTTCCGCCGATCCGGTCCGAGGACTCGAAACAGACGTACGGGACGCCGTAGTCGGCAAGCATCTTGGCGGCCGTGAGACCGCTGATCCCCGCGCCGATGACAGCGGTTTCCGGAAGTGCCATTCGCCAGCTCCTTCGATGCCCGCGCGGTACGGTCACCAGCACGGTACACAGAGTCGTAAATCTGTCTACCCGGGACAGTACACACATTTTCGGATCTGTCTAGAACTTGTTACAGTCCGGAGTGCGCCACTCTCCACCCGGCAGACGAGGACCACGATGACCGAAACCGACAATCGCACCGACGGCGTCGGCACCGCGACGTCCACGGTGACCGAACGACTGCTCGACGCTGCCGAGAAGCTCCTTGCGGCCAAAGGGATTCGCGCAACAACGGTCCTGCAGGTCGCCGAGGAGGCCGGCGTATCGCGGGCGTGGCTGTACCGGCACTTTCCGGACAAGCAGTCGCTACTCGGCGCCGCGATCGTGCGCCTCAACGAGGAATTCTGGGCGCGCTCACATCGTGAGCTGAGCGAGGTCGCATTCTTCGACGAACAGCTCGCCGCCGGCGTGCGGCTCGGCAGATCCGCCTACGACTCGCCGGGTGCGCTGGTGATGCGCCTGCGGATGACCGAGCCCGAGGAGTTCGCCGCCTGTGCAGGCGCCGGCGTGCAGGCCCTGGTGCCCGACCTTGCGCTGTTCTGGTCGCCCTATGTCGAGGCCGCTCGGATCCGCGGTGAGATCGCCGCGGGCAGCGACGTCGCCGAGGTCAGCGAGTGGGTTGCCCGCATCCTGATCAGCCTCGCCACGGTGCCCGGCCTGACCCTCGATCCGGACGATCCCAACGCGGTGCTGCGCCACCTGCGCCGTTACGTCATGCCCGGCCTCCGCGTAGCGGAGCAATGACATCAGCCTCGCAGCGGCGCAATGACATCACGGCCGAACCGGCGCAGCGTAGCCGGGTCGGCGAAATCGTGGAACCGCAGCACGAACAGTTCGACACCGCGCTCGTGCTCGGCGCGCAGTTGCTCGATAATCGCATCGGCGGTGCCGAGTAACGGTTCGCCCCAACCGCTCTCGGGCATCCGCCGCGCGGTCGCCGCGGCGACCTCGTCGACGTCGGCTGCGTCGGCGGCGAATCCGACCGGGTACTGGGCCGAGATTCGGGCATTGCCGCGCAATGGCGCGAGTTCGTCGAATCGCGGCCGCGCGTGGCCGACGCAGTTCCACCAGTCGGCGTGCTCGGCGACGAGCGGCATCGTCAACTGCACCCCGGCGCCGCCGATATGGACGGGAATGCGCTCTTGCACCGGCGTCGGCAGACCGTAGGCGCCGCGTAGTTCGAAATGCTTACCGGCATAGTCGAACACCTCACCGCTGCACATTGCCCGGAAGATTTCCAGGGTCTCGCCGAGTTGTTCGGCGCGTGCCCGACGGGAGCCGACCGGAATTCCGAATATCTCGAACTCGGCCTCCACCGATCCCCACCCGATGCCGAGATCGAAGCGTCCACCGCTGACCCGATCGAGCGTGGCCGCCATTTTCGCCAGCACGGCGGGATGGCGCAGCGGGTTGCATCCGACGAGGTGCCCGAGCCGGATGTCGGTGGTGGCGCCCGCGAGCGCGGTGAGCAGCGTCCAACTCTCCAGCGTGTCGGTGGGCCGCGTTCCGGGCGAGAACAGGTGGTCCATTACCCAGAACGAGTCGAAGCCGGCCTCTTCCGCGGCGCTCGCCCGGTCCCGCATTCCGGCGAGGTCGATACGGAATTGCGGGACGAAAACCCCGAACTGGATCGTCATCGATTGCCTCCGCCCGGGTCGGGCTGTCCAAAACAGCCCGGGTCGGGCTGTCCACACGGGGTGTCGCTTCGGTTCGGCTCATGCTAGTTGCCCGACAAAGGTCCCACGCCCAAGGGACCCGAGTCCCTTTCCGCGCACCGTGAACGGGCGAATCATGGCTGGTGGAGAGGGTGTTCGAACCGTCACCGATCGGGTTGACCAGCGCCCGCCCGAGGAGGAGCAATGACCTCGAACATGCAGACCAAGCGACTCGACATTCTCGTCGGAGTCGATGGCTCGGCCGCCGCGACAGCCGCCGTTCGCTACGCTGCGCAGCTCGCGTCCGCCCGCAAGCGTCCGCTGCGAATCGTGTACGGGATCGGGCTCGCAGACATGGGCTGGGTATACGGCACCGACTATGGTGCGGTCCCCAGCATCGAATACGAACTGCGTCTTGCCGGCAAGCGCATCCTCGCCGACGCCACCGCACTGGCCCGCACCATCGACGACAGTCTCGACATCATCGCCGAGGTCTCCCCGCAACCACCGGCCCGGTTGCTCGTCGACCTGTCCGAGCACGCGTATCTCGTCGTGGTCGGCGGGTCCGGCACCGGGCGCCTTGGCGCGGTGGCCTCGACCGCGGTGGCCGTCACCAGCCACGCGCACACCCCGGTCATCGTGGTGCGCACCGCCGCCGCCGACGACGCGCCTGCCGCGACCGGATCTGTGGTGGTCGGCGTGGATGGCAGCGCGGTCAGCGATCACGCGATCGGCGTCGCCTTCGAGGAGGCCTCGCGCCGCAACGCGAACCTCGTCGCGGTGCACACGTGGAGCGATACCGCCTTCTCCACCGGCGATTTCGCCGGCGATCGGGGCTTGCTGACCCCGCCGATCGAGTTCGAAACCATCGAGCACGCGGTACTTGCCGAGCGGCTCGCCGGCTGGCAGGAAAAGTACCCCGATGTCCGAGTCGAGCGCCGGATCTACCCGGACGCGCCCCGCGAACGGCTGCTCGACCTGTCCGACGAGGCGCAACTGCTCGTCGTCGGCAGCCGCGGACGTGGCGGCTTCCGCGGCCTGCTGCTCGGATCCACCTCCAATGCACTTGTCGTGCATGCACGTTGCCCGGTTATGGTGGTGCGCCCGCCATGCGAGCCCTGAGTCGCATAGCCGAACTCCTCGTCAGGACGTGTAACGAACCGAGAGGTTCTTCATCCCGTTGATCCAGCCCGAGCGCAACCGCTGCGGCTCAGCGAGTTTCGACAGGTCGGGCGCGATATCGGCAATGGCATTGAACATGATGTCGATCTCCATGCGCGCGAGGTTGGCGCCGATGCAGTAGTGCGTGCCCAAGCCGCCGAAGCCGAGGTGCGGGTTCGGATCACGGGCCACGTTGAACTCGAACGGCCGGTCGAAGACGTCCTCGTCGTAGTTGGCCGAGCCGTAGAACATGCCGACCCGCTGACCCTCACGGATCGCGACCCCACCGATCGCGGTGTCGCGCAGGGCGGTTCGCTGGAAGGCATTCACCGGGGTGGCCCACCGGACAATCTCGTCGGCCGCGGTCTTCGGGCGGTCGCGCTTGTAGAGCTCCCACTGATCGGGGTTCTCGAAGAAGGCATTCATGCCGTGCGCGATGGCGTTTCTGGTCGTCTCGTTGCCCGCGACGGCGAGCAGGATCACGAAGAAGCCGAACTCCATCTCGTCGAGCGACTCGCCGTCGATATCGGCGTTCACCAGCGTGGTGACGATGTCGTCGGCGGGACATTTGCGGCGCTGCTCGGCCATGTTGTACGCGTAGGCGAGCACCTCGGCGTTGGCCTGCTGCGGATCGTCTTCGAAGTCGGGGTCGTCGGTGTTCATCATCGAGTTCGACCAGTGGAACAGCTTCTCCCGGTCCTCCTCGGGCACACCGATGAGGTCCGCGATCGCGAGCAGCGGAAGCGGGCCGGCGATCTCGTCGACGAAGTTGCCCTCGCCCTTCTCCACCGCCTCGCGGACCAGCTTGCGCGCGGCTTCGTCGAGCTTCTCGTGCAGGCCGTGGACGGCGCGCGGGGTGAACAGTTTGGAGATCAGCTTGCGCAGCCGGGTGTGCTCCGGCGGATCGTGGTTGATCAGCAGTGCCTTGGTCATCTCGAGTTGTTCGGGCAGCATCTCATCCGGGAACCGCATGATGACGCCCTTTTTGTTCGTCGACCACAGGTCCGAATCCTTGGAGATCGCCTTGATGTCGGCGTGCTTGCTGATCACCCAATAGCCGTCGTCGCCGAACAGGTCGAGATTGGGCTGGGCGTTCCACCACACGGGCGCGGTCTTGCGCAGCTGGGCGAACTCGGAGAGCTGAGTGCCGTTCGCCAAGGCATCGGGGTGGGTGAAGTCGTAACCCTCGTGCATGAACGGACACGCGCGGGGGTCGGTCGACGCCCGTATTACGTCTTCGTTGGCGCTTATGGTCATCGTCATTACCTTCGCCGGTTCTGCCTGGTTCACTCGAACATCAGGGGCGCCGCGTAGAAACGGTACCGCCGGTTACGATACCAGTGGCACAGCAATGGAGGTCAAGACTTGAGCACGACGGGTTCGACGAATGCCGTCGCCGACGCACGTCCGCGCGGCGGGCGTCCTCGTGACGAAACGATCGAGGGTCGCGTCCTGCCCGTCGTGCGCGAAATGCTGGCAGAAGTGGGCTGGAACGAGCTCAGCGTGCGCGCAGTCGCGGCGCGCTCCGGGGTCGGCCGCGCCACGATCAGCCGACGTTGGGCGTCGAAGGCCGAACTCGTCCTCGACGCGGCGCTCGGCGACCTGCCCACTGTCGACCCGGTGGTGGGCACCACCGCGGCGGGCTGGGTCGACTCGGTGATCACGGTCAGCCGCGCCCTATTCGAGCGACCCGATATCCGGTCGGCGCTGCCGGGCCTGCTCACCACCCTCGAGCATGATCCTGAATTGCGCCATCGACTGTGGGAGAGCCTGGTCAAGCCGGCCACCACCGCCGTCGCCGACAATTCCGTAGGCACGCACAGCGCGGACACCGAGATCGATGCGCTTGCGTTTCTGGTGATCGCGTCGGGTGCCGCGCTGTTCGCCAGCGTGATGCCGCCCGATGAGGTCACCGGGTCGGTACAGCTGCGGATCGACGAGTTGCTGCGGCGATTGGGCGGTGGGACGCGATAACCCGCTCAGCGCTTGTCGCGCGGCGCCGCGGTGGACCACAACGCCCAGGCGATCAGCACCGGCTGAAAGAACAGCCGAACCAATCGTTTGCGGTCGCTGTCGAGCCCGAACCCGTCGCGCTTGTTGAGGTACTGCGCGAGGTTGCCGGGGAACACCGCGACGAAGAAGGCCGCGAGAAAACGGCCCATCTTGACACGATCGCGGGTCAGCGTCGCCAGGCCGACGCCGAGCATGACCTCCACACCGCCCGACGCCATCACGACACCGTCCGGATCCATCGGAACCGACTCGGGCACCTGGGCCTGGAATTCCTCGCGCGCCCAGAACAGGTGCGAGAGTCCGGCGAAGATCATCGCGCCGGCCAACGTTAGGCGGGCGACCGTTCGTGGCGTCGTGGTCATGCCCTCTTCTTACCGCCCAGCGCACAGTTATTCCGGATCGGACGGCCGCACACGCCGGAGAACTGTGCACTCGCGCCGCGTCAGGCGCCGACGTAGACCGACAGATGCTCACCGGTGAGGGTCGAACGGTCGGCGACGATGTCCGCCGGGGTGCCCTCGAAGACAACCCGGCCACCGTCGTGTCCCGCGCCGGGACCGAGATCGATGATCCAGTCCGCGTGCGCCATGACCGCCTGATGGTGCTCGATGACGATCACCGACTTGCCGGAGTCGACGAGCCGGTCCAGCAACCCGAGCAGGTTCTCCACATCGGCGAGGTGCAGGCCCGTGGTCGGCTCGTCGAGGATGTAGATCTCGCCCTTCTCACCCATATGGGTGGCGAGCTTGAGCCGTTGCCGCTCGCCGCCGGACAGCGTGGTGAGCGGCTGGCCGATCTTGACGTAGCCCAGACCTACGTCCGCGAGGCGAACCAGGATCTTGTGCGCCGCAGGCAGCTTCGCGTCACCGTCGGCGAAGAATTTCTCGGCCTGGGCAACCGACATCCCGAGCACTTCGCTGATGTCCAAGCCGGCGAACGTGTATTCCAGCACGTCGGCGGAGAACCGCTTCCCCTCGCACACCTCGCACGGTGTCGCAACGCCCGCCATCATCGCCAGGTCCGAGTAGATGACGCCGGCGCCGTTGCAGTTCGGGCATGCCCCTTGGGAATTCGCGCTGAACAACGCGGGCTTCACCCCGTTGGCCTTCGCGAACGCCTTGCGAATCGGCTCGAGCAACCCGGTGTAGGTCGCGGGATTGCTGCGCCGCGAACCCTTGATCGCGCCCTGGTCGATGGACACCACGCCGTCCCGGCGAGCCACCGAGCCGTCGATCAGCGAGCTCTTGCCCGAGCCGGCCACGCCGGTCACCACGACAAGCACGCCGAGCGGAATGTCGACGTCGACGGTCTGCAGGTTGTGCGTGTCGGCGCCGCGCACTTCGAGCGCCCCCGAGGATTCTCGGACCGACGGCTTCACCCGTGCGCGATCGTCGAGGTGCTTGCCGGTCAGCGTCTTGGCCGACCGCAACTCCTCGACTGTGCCCTCGAAGACGACCTCGCCACCGTCGGTGCCCGCGCCGGGACCGAGGTCGACGACGTGATCGCCGATCGCGATCGCCTCGGGCTTGTGCTCCACGACCAGCACGGTGTTGCCCTTGTCGCGCAGCTGCAGCAGCAGGTCGTTCATCCGCGCGATGTCGTGCGGGTGCAGTCCGATCGTGGGCTCGTCGAAGACGTAGGTGACATCGGTGAGTGAGGACCCCAGATGCCGAATCAGCTTGGTCCGCTGGGCCTCACCACCGGAAAGGGTGCCGGCGGGCCGCTCCAGCGACAGATAGCCGAGCCCGATGTCCACGAACGAGTCGAGGTTCTCCCGCAGAGCGGTGAGCAGCGGCGCGACCGATGGCTCGTCGAGCTTGCGGACCCAGTCGGCGAGGTCGCTGATCTGCATCGCGCAGGCGTCGGCGATGCTGATGCCCTTGATCTTCGACGCGCGCGCCTCCGCGGTGAGCCGCGACCCCTCGCAGTCGGGACACGTCTGAAAGGTGATCGCGCGGTCCACGAACGCACGGATGTGCGGTTGCATGGCTTCGCGGTCCTTGGACAGGAACGACTTCTGGATCTTCGGGATCAGGCCCTCGTAGGTCACGTTGATGCCCTCGACCTTGATCCTGGTCGGTTCCTTGTACAGCAGATCGTTGAGCTGCTTCTTGGTGAACTTCGCGATCGGCTTGTCCGGATCGAAGAAGCCGCAGCCGCGGAAGATTCGGCCGTACCAACCTTCCATGCTGTAGCCCGGAATGGTCAGCGCGCCCTCGTTGAGCGACTTGCTGTCGTCGTAGAGCGCGGTCAGGTCGAAGTCGGAGACGCTGCCCCGGCCCTCGCAGCGCAGACACATACCGCCGGTGACGCTGAAGCTGCGGCGCTCCTTGACGGTGCGGCCGCCCTTTTCCGTCGTGACCGCACCCGCCCCGCTGATCGAGGCGACATTGAACGAGAATGCCTGCGGGGAGCCGACATACGGCCTGCCGAGCCGACTGAACAGGATGCGCAGCAACGCATTCGCGTCGGTGGCCGTGCCGACCGTCGAGCGAACGTTGGCACCCATGCGCTCCTGATCGACGATGATCGCGGTGGTCAGCCCTTCGAGCACGTCGACGTCCGGCCGCGCCTGGGTCGGCATGAAGCCTTGCACGAACGCGCTGTAGGTCTCGTTGATCATCCGCTGCGACTCGGCCGCGATCGTGGCGAACACCAGTGAACTCTTGCCCGACCCCGAGACGCCGGTGAACACGGTCAACCGGCGCTTCGGGATCTCGACGCTGATGTTCTTGAGGTTGTTCTCGCGGGCGCCCGTGACGCGGAGGACGTCGTGACCATCGGCGACGTGCTGCGCCTGCTCGGATTCAGCACCGTTCGCTTTCTTCGACGTGGGCATACTCCGTGTTCTCCGTTCGTCGATCTCCGTAGCGGCTCAGCGCAGTTCCTGGATGCGAACCATATTGCCCGCCGGGTCACGCAGCGCACAGTCGCGAACCCCGTACGGCTGCTCGGTCGGCTCCTGGACTACCTCGACGTCGGTGGCCTGCACCTTCTCGAAGGTGTCGTCGAGATCGGGGGTGGCCAGCAGGATCGAGCCGAACGTGCCCTTGGCCATCATCTCGGCGATCGTGCTTTGTTCGTCGTCGGTGATACCGGGCGTGGCTGTCGGTGGGTACAGCACGATGGAGGTTGCGGGCTGGCCCACTGGGCCGACCGTGATCCACCGCATCCCGTTGAAGCCGACGTCGTTGCGAACCTCGAAGCCGAGGACGTCGCGATAAAAGGCCAATGCGGCTTCCGGATCGTTCTGTGGAAGGAAGCTCGAAGCAATTGAAATGTCCATACCGACGACGCTAGGTGCGACGAACGGACTGTGCTTCTCGATTCCTGATCGGTCTGGTGACTTGTTTCGCGACACATGACGGCATGCCCTCGGTGGCGCTCGCATGGTCGCGCCGGTAGACGCTCGGCGGCACTCCGACCAACTCGGTGAACCGGGTACTGAACGTGCCCAACGACGAGCAGCCGACCGTGAAACAGACTTCGGTGACGCTGAGGTCGCCTCGGCGCAGCAACGCCATCGCCCGCTCGATACGCCTGGTCATCAGGTAGCTGTACGGCGATTCGCCGTACGCGCGCCGGAACTCGCGACTGAGGTGACCGGCCGACATATTCACGCCTCGAGCGAGCGCCTCCACGTCGAGCGGCTCGGCGTACTCCCGGTCGATCCGATCGCGGACGCGGCGCAACAGCCCGAGGTCACGCAGTTGCGGAGTGGTGCTGCGGGTCACATGCGAATCGTACGTCGCTACGCGGTCGGCGGGGCGCGACACGTTCGGCCGCCCACGTGACACTCATCGCTCGACTCCAACCTTCCACGCGATATGCCACTACCGTTGGCATTGACCTCGAAGTCGGTACCGCCCCCCGATGGATCCGGACAACTGATGGAGAACTGTCGAATGACCACGTGCATGCACCTCGAACTTCACGGACAACGTGTCGCCTATCGCGACGTCGGACGTGGTGACACACTGCTGCTCATTCACGGTATGGCGGGCAGCTCGGCGACCTGGCGCTCGGTGTTGCCGGCGCTATCCCAGAACCACCGGGTCATCGCTCCCGACCTACCCGGCCACGGCGAGTCCGGAAAACCGCGTGGCGACTATTCGCTCGGTGCGTTCGCGGCGTGGCTGCGCGACCTGCTCAACGAGCTCGAGATCGAGCGGGCCACGGTCGTCGGGCAATCGCTGGGCGGCGGCGTGGCGATGCAGTTCGCCTACCAGCATCCCGATTACTGCGACCGCCTCGTCCTCATCGGCAGCGGTGGCCTGGGCCCCGACGTGAACTGGCTGCTGCGTGCGCTGTCGGCGCCCGGCACCGAATTGCTGCTTCCCCTGGTGGCCCCGAAACCCGTGCTCGAGGCCGGCAACAAGGTCCGCTCATGGCTCGCGCGGGTGGGGCTCGAGTCGGGCCAGGCCGACGAGATGTGGGCTGCGTACGCCTCGCTCGCCGACCGCGAGACCAGGCACGCATTCTTGCGCACCCTGCGCGCGGTGGTCGACTATCGCGGCCAGGCGGTGAGCGCGCTCGAGCGGCTCTACCTGACGTCGGACCTGCCCACTCAGTTGATCTGGGGCGACCGCGACAACATCATCCCCGTCGCACACGGCTACGCCGCCCACGACGCCATCCCCGGTAGCCGTCTCACCGTGCTCCCGGGTCTCGGTCACTTCCCGCACGTCGAAGACCCGGCTGCGGTGACCGACATCATCCACGAGTTCGTCTCGACCGTGCCTGCTCGCCGACCCGCGACCAAGGCCAAGCGGAAGATCGGTGCGCCGCGCGCTATTTGAGCCCTCTGAGGTTGGGACCTCGAGCCATCCTGCGGGCCGAATATTTCAGGGCCCGTCGACGCATTTCAGAACTACCATCGCTACCGTGATGGACATTTCCGATGGCCAACCGGACGTTGCGCCAATGTGCCGGACGTAGCGGACCGGTGATGCACCCCGGTCTGGACGAGTGGGTTTCCGGCGGCACGCACCTGCGGTGGGACGGTCACGACATCTTCTACCGGCAGGACGGTCCGGTCGACGGTCGACCCGTGACACTCGTGCACGGTTTCCCGACGTCGTCGCATGACTGGGCGCCGATCGTCCCGGCGCTCGTCGATGCGGGACACCGGGTGACGACCATGGACCTGCTCGGTTTCGGTGCGAGCGCCAAGCCGGTCGGCCACGCCTTTCGAATCGTCGAGCAAGCCTCGATCGTGGTGGAGGTGTGGCGGCGGCTCGGCGTCGGTCCGACCGCGCTGGTCGCACACGACTACGGGGTGTCGGTCGCACAGGAACTGCTGCACCGCGATGCAGGCCGGGTCACCGCGGCCGGTTTTCTCAACGGCGGCCTGTATCCCGATCTGCATCGCCCGACGCGGGCGCAACGGCTGCTCCATGGCCCCGCCGGCGTCGTGCTGCAACACGTGATCACGGAACCGATGTACCGAAAGTCCTTGCGCGAGATCCTCGGTCGCGAGGTGGGCGAGGTCGACCTGCACGACATGTGGCGGGCCACCACGATGCACAACGGAAAGCGGGTCCAGCATCGCTTGTTGCGCTACATCGACGAGCGACGGGAGAACGCCGAACGTTGGCGATCGGCGCTGGAAGGGTATCGGGGGCCAATGCTGTTCATCTGGGGACCAGCGGACCCGGTCAGCGGAGCGCACGTCCTGCCCCGCCTGAACGAACGTTTCCCCAATGCGCGGATCGTCGCCCTCGACGAGGAGCCGGTGACCGGACACTACCCGCAGGTGGAGAACCCGGACGCGGTCGCCACTGCCTTGACCGGCTTCTTGCGGTGCGGCTCTGCCGATCACGACGAACTGTAACGAGTGTGCGGTGATCATCAAAGAGCCTACGAAAGGGGTGAAAGATGGACAAAATCTACTGTAACGCAACATCTCCGGCACCAATGGATGGGCGCAACCAACGGGCGGAACCGAAAGGCGGCCCAGTGCGGTGGCACCGAGGTACACGGTGAGCGCGCAGATGAAGGTGGGGCATCTGGTAAGGGGCGTGACAATTCGTAGCGGCATTCTCCTGGCCGTCGCCGCGTTGATGCTGACCGGTGGCGGGATTGCCGGCGCGAATTCGGCACCGGATTGGCAGCGCTGCTTCCCGCTCGAGGATCCGGGTTACGCCGGATACGGCGACGACCATCCGCCGCAGCACTGTCACGCGATGATCGTCACCGGTGGCTACTTCGAACTCGGCCCGGTACGCGCCCATGTCGGCCCGCGCGCGATCGAAACGTACTACACGGAGCGATGGTCCCGTTCGGCAGGTGAAATCGCCCGTACCGCACGGGCCTTCGTCGGTGCGCCGACACCACTGGATGCACCGTTCGGCCAGTACACCGCGCAGTTCGAGCCGCGTCCCAGCGCCGGCTCGCGGCACGGCATGACCCCGTATTGGGACGAGGGGCCAAGGCCGTGGGACGCCCCGCGCCCGCCCCGCCTCATCGGATACGCCTTCGACGTCGACCTGCGTCTGTGGGGACCCGGACTCGGCGACACCTGCCGGATCGGGTTCGGGATGCTCGATCCGACAGTCCCCTACGAGCACGCCGGCGCGCTGGAAGTCGTGCAACCCGGCAACCGGCAGTCCTTCGGCGCAGGGTGGGTCGATCGCGACGTCCGGCTGGACGCGACACTCTGGAAAGGCACCGCATCGGGATGTGCCCGAAGCGATCCCGTCGTCGACGCGGCGCTGCAACTGACACCCGGCAACACGATGACGTTCACCCTCGACCACTACACGATCCCTGTGGCGGCACTGTGAGTACCTCGAACGCGATGACGGCGACTGCGATGCGGGCACTGTGGATCGCGCTGTCGGCGGCCGTGCTGCTCGTGCTGAACACCGGCGTCGCCGTCGCCACGCCGGATTGGGATCGCTGTGCCCGCACCGACGCATACGACGACGACGGCTGGTTCGACGACGCGCCGACGTCGTCGTGTCAGCTGTACCGCATCGAAGGTGGCCAGTTCGAGTACGGCGCATTGAAATTCGACATACCAGCGGGCGCGATCGACGTGTACACCGCGAACAGCACCACCAGGCCGTTCACCTGGGACGCACCACCTACCGACGTTCCGCTCACTGCGCGCACGTACTACACACCGGCCGCGACCGTGCCTGTCGGTGGCGGCATGTCCGCGCGCCTGGAGATTCTCGGCATCGACACGTCGCATCCGCCGCAGTGGGATATCGATTACCGGGTCCGCGTGTACGGACCCGGACTGGGCGACGAGTGCCGCATCGACGACATTCCTTCGCCATACGACCCGGTGAAACCCATCCATGCGCGTCTCGCCGTCGCCGATGTCACCGGTACGCGCTACCAACTTCGCCTCGCCGGCGAGAACCCGGCGGGCTCGGCCGTGTTCTGCAACGGCCTGGAGTGGCTGGTGAACGCCGCAACGCACATCACCAATGAGCGAAGGATCGACCTGAGCATCGAGCACCTCTCGACGCCGGCCTGAGCGCCACGGCGGGCCCCGACTCGAGATGCGGGATAGCGGCTGAATATGGCGTACCGTCGAGGCATCGGGACCGCTCAGGTTCCCAATCGAGGGACCAATGATGTCCGACAAGTCACCGCGTCAGTCCATGACGAAAAAATCCGGCAAGTCGCTCAAGGAAAAGCGCGCCGCCAAGGCCGATAAGAAGGCGCACTCGGCCGATCACTCCGTCGAGACCGCGTTCCATGCCAAGAAGCGCTAACGCTCGCCCACTACTCGAACTTGGCGTCACGGCACATTCGCGCAAGGCGAACGAACGACGCCTTCCGATCCATCCGATGCATTTCGAGCGAATCGACGCCGACCTTCGGGCACATATCCATGTGGAGAACGGGTACGGCGAGCCGTTCGGTGTGACCGACGAACAGTTGGCGCCGTACGTAGCCGGGCTACTGCCCCGTGACCGGCTGCTCGCCGAATGCGACGTCATCTTGCTGCCGAAGCCGCAGCCCAGTGATCTCGCGGAGATGCGGGAAGGCCAGATCGTTTGGGGCTGGCCGCATTGCGTCCAGGACGCCGAGGTCACCCAGCTGGCCATCGACCGGCGGTTGACCCTGATCGCGTTCGAGGCGATGAACCACTGGACTCATGACGGTCGCTTCCTGCTGCACGTCTTTCACAAGAACAACGAACTCGCGGGCTACTGCTCGGTGCTGCACGCGCTCGAACTGCTCGGAACGACCGGCGTTTACGGTCGGCGGCTGCGCGCGGCGGTCATCGGCTTCGGCGCCACGGCCCGAGGAGCGGTGACAGCGCTCAACGCACACGGTATCGGCGACGTTCGAGTGCTGACCAATCGGATGGTTGCTGCCGTCGGCTCACCGATTCACTCGGTGGAGATCGTGCACCTGGACCACGACTCCGACAACCCGGACCTCACCTGCGTCGTCACTACCGATGGCCGAGTGGCACTCGCGCCGTTCCTGGCCGAGAACGACATCATCGTCAACTGCGTGCTGCAAGACACCGAGGCGCCGTTGACGTTCCTCACCGAACAGGACCTCGGCGCGTTCCGGCCGGGCAGTCTCATTGTGGACGTGTCCTGCGACGAGAAGATGGGCTTCAGTTGGGCGCGCCCCACCTCGTTCACCGCTCCTACCTTCACGGTCGGTGACAACGTGCACTACTACGCTGTCGATCACAGCCCGTCATACCTCTGGAACTCGGCCACCTGGGAGATCAGCGAGGCTCTGCTGCCGCACCTGCGGACCGTGCTCGCAGGCCGCGCCGCATGGGAGTCCGATCCGACCATCGGGCGCGCGATCGAGATCCGCGACGGCGAGATCCTGAATCCGAACGTGCTGACCTTCCAACATCGCAGCGAGGTGTACCCGCACACGGTCGCCGCAAGCCTGATCCCACTCTAGAAACCTTTGCTGCGTGAAGCAGCGCGCGCCTCCACATCAGCACGAACAGGAAGGAAGCGCGAATCAGACCTATCCCGGGCGCTCACCGGTGGCGGCCGGCGAGCGCGCGGAGCCGAACCCAGTCGACTTTGGGCTGCGCAGGCCGCACACCGGGCCGATCCCGCGGCACCCGCACACGCAGCGCGCCGGTATCGATCGTGCACCGCACGGGCGTGGTCAACATCAGTGACTCACCATCGACGCCGACCGGTATCTCAGGGCTATCGGCCTCGACGATCACCTCGGGAGTGGTGTGCGTGGTGAGACCGCCGACGTTGACCCGGCGCAGCAGGCCGATCGCCTGGCGAGCACTCGCCACCGACACCGTAACCGCACCGAGCACGCCGCGGTCGATTCGGTCGCGACGACTCAGTCCTGCGAGATCGGTTGCCCCATAGGGGTTGTTGCTCACCAGGATCGCCTGCGGCGAGGTCACCGTGACCTCCCCGATCCGCGCAACGAGCCGTGAACCTGTCTGCGCGCCAAGCAGATCCGGCAATTGCTTCAGTACCGTGGCGGTCTTGTCATCGCGGTAGGCCGGGCTGCGTACGACCTCCGCGTACACCCCGAATGAGGCATTGTTGACGAACACGCGGCCGTTGATCCTGCCGAGGTCGATGCGCATTTCGACGCCGTCGCGCAGCGCGTCGAGCGACCGACTGGGATCTGCGCGGTCGATTCCTAGATCCATCGCGAAATGGTTGCGGGTCCCTGCGCTGATCACGAGGAACGGCACGTCGTGTTCGGCCGCCACCGCAGCGACGAGCGCCTGTGTCCCGTCGCCGCCGGCCACACCCAGCAGGTCGGCGCCGTCCGCGACAGCCTGCCTTGCGAGTGCGGCGACGTCGACCATTCCCGGACCATCGAGCAGCACCACCTCGGCCCCGAGTTCCTCGGCCTTGCGTTTCAGATCGAACTTCGCGACCTTGCCACCACCCGAGTGCGGATTCATGATCAGAAACGCGCGCTGCGGCGGCGCGACGTCGTGCTCGGGCATCCGCGCTGCCCACCGACGACCGCGCAGCGCCGCCCGACCGCAGTAGACGGCAAGCCCCGCCAGTACGAGTGTCACCACTACTTCTGCGAGAAGCCCCGCGACAACGAACTCGACCAGCACGACGATCGGCGCCAGTACCGCGATCGCGAGCGAAACCCACCGCACCACACGGCGACCGGCAAGAAACCAGTACAGCGCCGCGACCGTGACCACGACGGCACCGACAACCGTGATGAGCAATCCCACCGAGGCTGCCACCCCGGCCGACACGATCGGCACGACCGCAGCAGCGCCGGCGGACGCGAATGCGCCCCTCGCCCACCACCGCTGTGCGTGGTCGATACTTTTGTCGTCGTCCGCACTGCTCATCGGTCAGCCTCCCCGGCTATTCAATTTCGTGGCCACAGCCGCACGGGCATGTTCTGGGGTTATGCGGAGGCAGCGTCGATTTCTTTGCTGACCTGGTCCACGTCCGCCTCGAGTTGTTTCTTGGTGAGCTTGTCCGCGCGTTCGATCGCCTTCTCCACCCGCGATTCCAGGTCCGTCGCGGCGACGACCAGCAGGCCGCTGTCGCCCGCGTCGAGGAGCTCGCCGAGCTCCTTCAGATCCGAGCGGCTCAGCCCGGCCGCCACGTGCCCGGCGAGGGCACCGAGCGCTGCACCGCCGCCCCCACCGACCAACAGACCCGCACCGATCCCGACGGCCGGGAAAAGCGCCACCAAGGCACCGCCGACCAGTCCGATGCCCAACCCGCCCCAGGAGCCCTGCCGGGTGGGCTGCTCGTGCTTCTTGACGATCTTCACTTTGCCGCCGTCGCTCTTGCTGATCACGGCAGCGTCGTAGGTGTCGAGCAGGTCCGTCTCCTTGTACACGGTGTGCACCGCGTCGTAGTCGGCGATCGCCGCGTCCGTCGATTCATAGGTCGCCGCGAGCAGGATAAACGTATCCATGGCCATGAGAATGCCTCCACGATCGATTCGTTGCTGATTCGGTGTACATGTCGAGCATCGGTCCTGGCGGGCCGCCACACATCACCCACATCACATGATGTGCGCGCGCATACCGCGGACGAACATCGAATCGGAGGTTGACCAACTACCGGGAGCGAGCCATGACACACACACCCACGGAACATCCGGTCAAGCAAGGCTTCGCAGCCGGCACTTCGGTCGCGGCAGGCGCATTGCTCGTCGTCATCGGTCTGCTGTCCGTGCTGCAAGGAATTTCCGCGGTCGCCAAAGACGAGGTCCTTGTCACCGGCGTCGAATACGTCTACAAGTTCGACACCACCATCTGGGGTGGGGTCCACATCCTGGTCGGCGCGCTGCTGCTCGCCGCCGGGGTCGGGCTCTTTACCGGCGCCACCTGGGCGCGCATCGTGACGATCATCGCCGCGTCGATGTCGATACTTACCAACTTCCTGTGGCTGCCCTATTACCCGGCGTGGTCGATCGTGCTCATCGCGATCGCCGTCGTGGTGATCTGGGCCGTCGCCACCTGGTCCCCCGACCGCAGGTAAGGCCCGAATATCGGACGCCCGCAAAGAAACCCCCGTTCGACGCGGAGGTGATGCAATGTCGGATTCCCGGAATTCCCTGCCGGGCAGGGCCCGCCGTGCCCGAAGGCGCAAGGCGGTGGTACGCCCAACGCTGACGGCGGCAGTACTCCTCACCTTGTATTTCGTTGCGCCGCTGGACGAACTCGACGACAAGGGCAGCTGGCTGTTGCTGGCCGGCGTGTTCCTTGCCGTCGGTGTAGTCATCGCCTGGCAGTTTCAGCGGATCCTACAGTCGACCGCACCGGTCCTACAGGCCGCCGAGGCGCTTGCGGTGGTCGTACCGCTCTACCTGATCGGATGCTCGGTCATGTACTACCTGATGGCCGAGGCGAGCCCGGACAGCTTCTCGCAGAGCCTGTCTCGAATGGGGTCGCTGTACTTCACGGTCACCGTCCTTTCGACGGTCGGCTTCGGCGACATCGTCGCCGTCACCGCCACGACCCGAGCGGTCGTCACCGTTCAAATGCTCGCCAACCTTTTCCTGCTCGGTATCGGCGGCCGGATCATCTTCGGCGCGGTCGAGCGCGCGCGGACGGGCGGCGCCAAACTCGAATGACCGTGCCCCTGTGCCCGGCACGGTCATTCCTCATCGAGTTCTAGAGGCCCGACTGTGCCTCGGCACGTCCGTCGCTGACCGCGGCGGCCAGCGCTGCGAAATCACGTTCGTTCTGATCGGCATACGTCTCGGAGAAATCGGCGATGGCGTTGTCGAAGGTTTCGCTCTTGCCGAGGTAGCCGGCCAACGCGATGCGGTCTCCGGAGCGGGCGTGGGCGCGGGCCAGGGTCCAGCCGCACCAACCGGCGTAGACCGCCATCCCCTGCGGGAGCAGTTGCTCGATCGGAATGGAGAATTTCCAGTCCCGCAACTGACGGACGTAGAAGTCGCGCTCGATTCCGTCGGGGCCCGTGGTGCGTTGCCAGCCGAGAAAGATGTCGCTGGCCGCCTGCATCAGGTGCTGCCCGGCGACCACTCGTTGTCCCTGATCGTCATACTCGCTGGCGCCACAGTAATCGGCCAGCACCGATATCTGCGCCTCCTTGGCCTGTAAGAACAACGGCTCCGTGCCGTCGCCGGCCTCGAGCAGCAGAATCCACGCGCGAGTGCCCACACTGCCGACACCGACAACCTTCCGCGCCACCTGAACAAGATCGAACTGCCGCAGCAGGTGCCGCCGATCCGACTGCAGGGTGCCCAGATACTTACCGAGCAGCGTATTGATCATCGTGGCGAGAGCATCGGCCTCCATGTCGGAGAACAGTTCCTCGACCGGCACGATCAGCGGCGGGTCACTGATGATCCGGCGCTGTCCCCCGACCACGGTGGTGAGCTTGCTCAGGGCCGACATGCTGTCGCGGGTGCGCGCCTTCGCCAGCATCTTCTCGGTCTTGCGGACCCGCTTGGCGTCGAGTTGCGAGCTCAACCCGCGCACTGCGTCGTCGATATCCAGACGGGCATACCAAACACCGAGCATCGGCATATGAGCGAACTCGCGCAGCGCGGTGCGGTATGCCTTGACAGCGGCCAGTACACCTGCGCGGCATTGCTCGGTGGTGAAGTCGTTGTCCCGCCCCGCGATCGTCAGGCTGGCGGCCAACCGCTTCACGTCCCACTCGAAGGGACCCGGCAGTGTCTCGTCGAAGTCGTTGACGTCGAACACCAACCGACGATCCGGTGCGGCGAACGCACCGAAGTTCGACAGATGCGCGTCCCCACACAATTGAACCCGCACATCCGTGGACGGCGTCGCGGCCAGATCGGCAGCCATCGGCAGTGCGGCACCCCGGTAATAGGTGAACGGCGACACCAACATCCGGCCATGCCGGATCGGCACCAACTCCGATACCCGCGACGGTGCCTGACTCAACAACAGCCCCACCGGATCCCGTCCGGGCGCAGGCGCGAACTCGCCATGCGCCTCCAGCGGCACCCGCGTGCGGGCGGCCTTGCCCTGGGCCTTCCGCTCTTCCCTTGTCAACCGCTTCTCCGTCATGACCGGTGCCTCCAGCACTGTTTGCATTGTGAAACGCTTCCGAACATCACCCGATCCGCCCGACCTCGCCGGGCCGCCAGGTCTTGTCGAAGAACGAACCGAGCGGGCTGTACAGGCGCAGGATCACAAAGAACCCCTTGCACAACGTCACCGACCAGAACCGCGCAGCGGGAATGTCGGGCGGCAACGTCAACGCATAGGCCAGGGCGCCGGCGAAAAATCCACCTTCGTGGTCCTTGAACGCGACCAGGTACTGCGACCCGATTCCGGTGAGCCGCATGCACATCGCCGGAGTGATGCCGGTGTAGCCGTAGCAGAACAGCGTCCGCAGATGCAGTTTGCGCGCGCCGGTCGCGGGACGGCACGATGCCGTCCGGGGTGACCAGCGGTGGTGGGGTCTCGAACGTGTACCCGCCGGGCAACAACATCGCTGTCCACGCCGATCCCGTAGGACTCACCCAACCCGGCCGCGATTGCGGGACGGTGAGCTTCGCATCGATCAGCAGCCGATCGAGCCCGAGACCTGACGGCGCCGCCGGACGGCGAACATCGGTCACCATCGGAGCCTACGCGGCGGACCGGGCCAACGGAATCACAACCCACATGTAGGTGTTGGTCATCAAACTGAACCGACTTCTCAGAGCCGGTTGTGCCGCACCTCATTGAACGGCACGCCGCGATCGGCGGCGTACTCCCGAGGCAGCCCGAGCACCCGCTCACCGATGACATTGCGAGCCATCTCGTTGCTCCCGCCGCCCAGCGCGACCGTCTGACGCGACAAATACCGCTCCCCGACGCCCAGCAGTTGCTCCTCGCCCTCGACGACGCCGAACCCGCCGGCGATCTCCGTGGCGGTGTCGACCTCGAGGAACGTCACATCGGAATGGAAGAGCCGAATGATCGACCCCGCGGCCGGCGGCAACGAGCCGTCCCGCATGGCCCCGGAGACGTGCTCGACCAGGCGATCGCGCACCATGCGCCGCGCCAGCACCCGGCCGACCTTGTCCTGCACGAGCGGGTCGTCTGCGGCACCGACGGATCGCGCCAAGGCCACGAGGTCGCCGGTCGACTCCTCGGAGCGCTCGCGGCCGCGGCCACTGGCGAACTCCGATCCCTGCCCGACTGCGCGGCGCTCATGGAACAGCAACCTCGATGCGACCGCCCAGCCGCCGTTGACCTCGCCGACCACCGCATCGTCGCCGAGCCGAAGCCCGTCGAAGAACTCCGTGCAGAAGTCGTTCGAACCGTCGACCTGTTCGATGCGACGCAACTCCACGCCGGGTGAATTGATCGGTACGAGGAACATGGTCAGTCCCTCGTGCTTGGGCACGGTGGGATCGGTGCGCACCAAGAGCAGTCCGTAGTCCGCCGCGAACGCACTGGTGCTCCAGGTCTTTGCGCCGTGGATCACCCAGGTGTCTCCGTCACGCTCCGCGCGGGTGATCAAGCCGGCGAGATCCGAACCTCCGCTGGGCTCGGACAGCAACTGCACCAGCACTTCTTCGCCGCGCAGCACAGCCGAAATACGTTGGTGTTTCTGTTCTTCGGATCCGGTATCGAGCAGCGTCGCCGCACAAATGGTGAAGGTTGGGACATTGAGAATCAGCGGCATCTCGTACTGCGCTACTTCGATGTCGAAGGCACGTTGGTAGGCCGGGTCCAGCCCGAGTCCGCCGTATTCACGCGGGAAGCAGATGCCCGCAAAGCCGCCCGAGTACAGCAATTGCTGAAGTTCGCGCGCCCGCTGCCATGCGGCATCGTCGCCACGGCCGGCCAGGGGCGGATTCGCCGGGTCCAGGCGCGGCATGTTCTCGGCGAGCCACTCGCGTGCCCGGGCCGCGAACTCCTGCACCGATTCCGTTGCGGCGTGGGCCGTTGTCTCGGTCATGCGGCGGGAGTCCCCTCTGCTGCGCTGCGAGCAATCAGTCGGTGATGCTCGGTGGTCGTACCGAACATGTTGCGATACAGAGCGATCCGTCTAAGGTAGACGTGCAGATCGTGCTCCCAGGTCACGCCGATGCCGCCGTGCAACTGAACGCATTCCTGCACCAATAGTCCGGCATGCTCCCCGAGATAGGACTTCGCGGCGGCGACCCAGATCGGGGCGGCCGGATTGCCCGCGGCAACCTCCGCCACGGCACCAGCGGTGATCCCGCGACATGCGTGCAGCCACATGGTCATGTCGGCGATCCGGTGCTTGAGAGCCTGGTAGGAGGCCAGTGGCCGACCGAAGGTGTACCGCTGCTGGGACCACTCGAGGGTCAACTTCAGCACGGTGTCGATTGCTCCGACGATCTCGGCGCACTGTAGGACGTTGGCGATATCGGACTGTCGCCCGATCAGTTGCCGTGTTTGCTCGGCGGTACCCACCACCGCAGCGGCGCCGACCTCTGCTGAATCGAACTCGATTCGGGCATAATGCTTTACGAGGTCAAGGCTGCGCTGTGGTCGCACGGTTACCCCGGCCCCGGTTGCCGGGACGAGGAACTGTCGCACGCCGTCGTCGGCGCGCGCGGTCACCAGCAGGAGGTCGGCCTCCGAACCGGCCTCGACGCGATCCTTCACGCCGTCCAGGCGATAGCCGTCCGGCGTCCGCGTCGCGACCACCGTCGGCTCGTGCGGGCTGAACTGCCGGCCCGGCTCCTCGACCGCCCAGCTCGCCACCTTTCGACCGTCCACGAGGTCGCCGATAGTGCTCGCGTGGTCGGCGCGGTTCTCGGCGTCGACCAATCCTGCGAGCACCACGCTCACCGGATACAGCGGACCTGGGGCAACCGTGGCTCCCATCAGCTCCGCGATCGCAGCGAGATCGTGTAGGCCGTCGCCCGACACGCTGCCGCCACCGAGTTCTTCCGGGACCAGCAGACCGGCCCAGCCGAGCCCGGCGGCCTGTTCCCACCATGCCGGGTCGTAGGAGCGGCCATCTGCGTGCAGCGCACGCTGATGGCTCACCGATGCGCTCTTGTCGAGGAAATTCCGAGCCGTTCGCAGGAACAGCTCGGTTTCCGGTGCTGCCTTGTTCACTCGTCCTCCACGCCGAAGGTGTTGACCGCCATCGCGAGCAGGGCGTATCCGCCGATCGTGAAGACGAGATCCATTCGTTGCTTGTCGTCGAAATGCTTGCCGAGTTGGTCCCAGACCTCGGCGGAGATGGTGCCCTGCGTGTCGAGATCGTCGACGGCAGCGACCACGAGCCGATCGCACCCGTCGGCGGGTGCTCCGTCGCGAATGCCGTCGATATCGGCGTCCGTGAGCCCGGCACGATGCGCCAGCGGAATGTGATGCGACCACAGGTAATCACAGCCTCGACGGTGAACCACCCGCATCAGCGCCACTTCGCGGATGCGCGGCGACAGCGTCGAGTCCCGCAGCAGATAGGTGTTGAAGGGCAGGTACGCCCGGGTCAGATCGGTGTGGCGTACCAGCGTGGACAACACATTGCCGGCATCGGCCCGGTTGGCGCGCTCGGCGGGGAGCAGTGACGTCAGCGACGAACGGACCTCGTCGGTCCATTCGTCGGACGGCATCGGTGCCAACCGCAGCGGATGTCGGGATGTCATTCGATTGTCAGCTCGCCCGATCGTCAGCTCGCCGAGTCGTGAGCCTCGTGGATCAGGCTCAGGTACCGCATGACCGCCGGCTTATCGGTCGCGACCCCGACGGGCTTCGACATCTCGCCACTGGCGAAGAACGCCTTCAGGGTTGCCTTGGCGGTCTCCACGTCGGTGTCGATCTCGTAGAGGGTGATGAAGGTGTCACCGTCGGTCTGCCACCGCCGGGCCCCGACAAAGCCGTCGAGCGCAAGCATCTCGGGAATATGAACCTCGTTGTGCCAGCGGTGGTAATCGTCGAGGACGTCTGCCGAGGCGGGCTCGCCCTCGACGAACAGCAATGACTTGGCCATCTATGAACTCCTGTTCAGGTGAACTAGTTTGTGGAAGAGGACTACTGGATCGGCTCGTCGCCGAGCACCGTGGTGCGCAGCATCTCGCGCGGCGAGTTGGCGTCGTAGGGCGCGGCCCGGTGCAGCACGCCACGGTTGTCCCAGATGACCGTGTCACCGACCGACCAGTTGTGGCTGTACACCTGCTCTGCGGTGGTGGCGCGCTCGAGCAGTTCGTCGAGCAGGGCACGGCCCTCGTCGAAGTCCATGCCGACCACATAGTGGGCCGAGGCGCCCAGTACCAGCGACTTACGGCCGCTGCGGTGACTCCAGATCAGCGGATGTTCGTGAGTGGGCCGGGATCGCCATTGCGCCAGCTGTTCCGGTGTCGGATCGGGGTTGACCCGGCTCTGTGACGCCTCGAGCGAATGCACCACGCGAAGCGAGCCGAAGCGCTCCTTCTCCTCATCGGTGAGCCCGTCGTAGGCCGCATACGAACTGGCGAACTCGGTTTCACCACCGCTGCTGGCGACCTGGACGGCCGAGAGCACGGTCGCCATCTGCGGGTATGAGTTGTCGGTCGGAGTGCATCCGTCGATGTGCCAGTCGAAGGTGGCCTTCAGGTAGGCCGCCGACGAGTTCTTCGACTTGTCCAACGTCACCGGATAGATACCGGGCACGGCGTGGTGACCGTCGGCCGAATGGTCGATCGCGCCGAGCCGGCGGCAGAAGTCGACCTGATCCGCCGGATCGAAGTGCGCAGCAGGAAAGACGAGGATGCCGTTGTCCTCCAAGGCATCAAGAATCGCCTCAGCCAGTGCATCGTCGCTGACCATGCGGGCGGTATCGATGCCGACAACCTCGGCACCGACCGTGTCGGTGAGTTTGTTGATGGTCAGCAGACTCATGGCCTGTCCTTTCCGATTTGAAGACTCAGGGTTGGAAGACAGCGGGCTTCGAAGGAGCACGCGGCAATCAGGGCACGGGTGCGTCGGTCCGGATCATCACGGCGTCCGCACCATCGACCGGCGCGGGCTGATGCATGATTTCGACGGCCATCGCGATCAGGACGAGTGAATAGATCAGGTGCAGCAAGTTGAGTGCATCCTCCGGAAGATCATCGAGGTCGAACTTGTCGCAATATTCGATCGCCTCCTCCAGCCGCGGGAAGAAGGCATCGTAGAACTCACGGAGCTGCGGCAGCGTGCTGGAAATGCGCGCATTCCAGCGCTCGGTTTCAGTGGCCAGGCACCAGGTCGGTGCGAACGCCTCGAGATCGGCGAAGGCACTGGGCAACATTGTGTTCGGCATTATCGGACCACCGTTTCGCCGCGCTCGAACCGATATTCGTCGACCCAGTCGACTGCCACCTTGTGCAGGTGCCGGACCAGGATCTCCTGATCGTTGAGCGGAAAGTCGTCCACGATGTCGTATTCCAGGGCAGCCTGCGTACCGCCGAGCATGCCGGCGTCCTGCAGGGCGAATTCCTTGAGCACCACGGCCGCGACCTCATGCTCGATCCGCTCGTGTACGGTGCGCGCCGGATGGAAAAAGGTATAGGCCTCGAAGCGGTGGGTGTTGTGCGAGGTCGGCCAGTACCGGTACAGCAGGTACCAGCCGTGATAGATGAGGATCTCGAGATTCGGGAAGATCTGGAAATTGCTGATTCCCCAGTTCTCCACCCCGCCCGGGTTCACGCCTGCCGGGATGGGGCCGAGATCGGGCGAGCGCCACGGACCGACGAGACCGCTCTCGGTCGCCCGTTCGATCGGGTACATGAATTCGGGATCGAGCAGCCAGCGCCGTGTGCCCGCCGTCGATACCAAGCGGTGCGGACCGTCGAGTTGGAAATGCGCACAGGTGAATCCGCCATTCGGCTTGCGGACCGCCGCCGGTACCTGCTGGCTGTGCAACGACGGAACGTGGTAGTACTCCTGGAACGCGTCGGCGAAGATCTTCCAGTTGCTGTTGTTGTGCGCAATCCACTCGTAGCGCTCGGTCAGCTTGTCGAACGGGTAATCGTCGAGGCCCGTGATCATCGGGCCGAGGAACTCGCGCAGCGTCTGCCGCGGCGTTTCGTCGAAGTTGACGAACACGAAGCCGTTCCAGACATCGCAGTGCACCTCGATCAAGCCATGGGCTGCGCGATCCAGCCCGAAGTACTCCGACTCGTTCGGAACGTGGATCAGAGCGCCGTCGAGTGCATAACGCCATCCGCAGCGCGGGCATGCCAAGTTGTCACGGGCGTCCGCGGCATCGGCCAGGCCGACCGGGACGACCTTATGGCCGCGCTGCCGACACGTGTTGTGGAAGGCGCGGATTCGGTCATCCTGCCCGCGAACGAGCAGAACCGACGCATCGACGACCTCGATCTCCTTGGTCGCGACACTCCCGACGGCCGGCGTTTCCTCCACCCGGGCGAGGTTCAGCCAGGCACGCTTGAAGATTCCTTCTCGCTCGTCTGCATAGAACTCGGGGGAGATCGAGTCGCGGAACGAAACCGGGCCGGTACCCAGTTCGGGGTAATGCGCGGTCCACGACCCCGCCGCCGGCTTAGCTGGTGCAGTCATGCCAACCTCCTGCTGGTCGTCGAATCACATTGGCCTGCTCTACCGGTCACAGCACCGAACCACCGTTGACTCCGAGCACCTGTCCGGTGATGAACCCCGCCTCGTCGGAGCACAAGAACCCCACTGCAGCAGCAATATCCGCTCCGCTACCCAACCGGCCCATCGGTATCGCTTTGGCAATGTCCTCGTTCGGCGGCAGATAGCCCGCCGCCTGCCCGGCATGCTGCATCGGCGTCTCGATACCGGACGGTGGAATGTTGTTCACCGTGATGCCGGCCGTGGCATATTCGCGTGCCAGCGATTTGGTCAACGTGATGACCCCGCCCTTGGATGCCGCGTAGTGCGCGGCGAATGGGGACCCGCGCTGCGCGCTGGACGACGAGATCATCACGATCCGGCCCCAGCCCGCGGCGATCATGTCCGGCAGGGCGACCTGGCAGCAATGGAAGGTGCCGGTCAAGTTGACATCGATGATGCGCGACCAGGATTCGATCGTGATCTCGGTGAAAGCAGAGAACCCGAACAGCCCCGCACTCGTCACCAGCACGTGCACCGGGCCGAGCTCGCTGCGCACCTTTGCGAAGGCGTTCTCGACCGCGGATCGGTCGGTGACGTCCGCACTCACCGCAAGGGCGGTCACCCCGTCGGCCCGCAGATCATCGGTAACCCGTTGCGCTGCTTGCTCATCGAGGTCGAGCACCGCGACCTTGTAGCCGCGCCGACCCAGTTCATGACAGGTGGCCTCGCCCATGCCGGACGCTCCGCCCGTGACTACCGCGACTCGTGTCGTCATTTCCGCTCCATCGGTATCGGCTGTGCTCACTCGTAAACCACCCGGACCGTTCGGGTGGTGGGCAGGGCTTGGCAGGTGACGACGTAGCCCTCGGCTATCTCGTCGTCGTCGAGCACGTCGTTGTTGAGCAGTCTGGCCGCCCCCTCGGTCACCTGCGCAATGCACGTTCCGCAGGTTCCGGTCTCACAGGAGGATGGCGGACGCATATCGGCCGACCGGGCCATCTGCATCAGCGTGTATCCCGCCCGGTAAGGCAGCGTGACCTTCTTCCGGTCCAGCTCGATCGTCACCTCCTCGGTGACGGTCGCGGCCTCGTCCTGCGCGGTGAGCTCCGGCACCGTCGATGCGAATCGCTCGACGTGTATCCGCTCGCTCTGCACGCCGGCGGCAAGCAACGCTGCTTCCACCGTCGCCATGAATGGTGCAGGGCCGCAGATGTAGAACTCGCACTCGGCGGCACCAGCGAGGAAGGATTCGATGCTCTCCGGATTGGCGACCCCGTGCGTCTCGTCGAGATGGTGCCGAAGCTCGAACCTGCCGGCGTGCCGATCGCTCAGGCTGCCGAGCGCGTCGGCAAAGATCACCGAACTCTCGGCCCGGTTCGCGTAGAAGAGACGCGCGCTGCGAGTGGTCTTCCCGAGTACGGAGCGCAGCAGCGAGAACACCGGGGTGATTCCACTGCCGCCGGCGAAGGCAACGAACTCACGGTCGGATGCATCGAGCACGAACCGGCCCTGCGGCGGGGCGGCGTGCACGCGATCCCCCGGTGTCACGTTGTCGTTGATCCAATTCGACACGCGCCCGTCGCGGTCACGCTTGACGGTGACCCGAAGGTTCTCGCCAACCGACGGCGTGGACGACATCGAGTAGCAGCGGCGGTATTCGGTGCCATCGATAAGTATCGAGAGCGTGAGAAATTGCCCGGCGCTGTAGCGGAACCGCTGGCGGCTCGCCGGCGGCACCTCGAATTCGACGGACACGGCGTCCGGCGTTTCCCGAATCACGTCGGTTACCAGCAACGGCACAAAACCGTCGGGCACAGCCGCGACGGCGGGCGAGGAAGGCGAGGACTCGGGCATCTCTTGCAGAGTATCAACTACTTGGCATCCTTATCAAGTAGTTGACATACCCGCATATCAATTACTTGATATAGCTGTTGAGCAGGACGAACTGGCCAAAATGGGCAACGACCGGAGACCCGACCTAGAGATCGACGTGGTCGCTGATGACCTCGTGCCCGGTCCCCTTTTCGACCACTCGGCCCAGGAGATCGCGCAGTGTCGCGTGCTCTTCGGGAGTCAGGACGCCGAACACCTGCTCGTGTGCGGCAATGGCATCGCTGACCACGGCCGCGGCGACCTCTTTGCCCTCGTCGGTGAGGAACGCTTGCAGGATGCGGCCGTGCTGCGGGTCCTGGCGGCGTTGCACCAGACCGCGCTTTTCGAGCGCGGTGAGAGCGATTTGAACCCCCTGCGGCGTGATCAGCAGACGCCGGGCGAGTTCGGCGCCGGACAGTCCGGGTTCGTTGGTGAGCTGGCGCAACAGGCCGATCTGGGCGGTGCTGACACCGTGTTGCTTGACGGCCTCGTTGACGGTGGTGAGGGAGAAATAGAAGGCCTGCTTCAGCAGCCAGAGCGTGTTGTCGGTGAGTTCCAACCGCTTCTCCTGCCCGTTCCGACCACGGGATTCCTCGCTCGCCATCTCTCGACGCTATCGCAATGGAGCCGCCCACGAGGTCCCGCGGGCGGCGCCATCAGGCGGCGGGAGACTTGTGAATCCGGCCGTTCTTCATGACGAATTGCACGTCGAGCGTTGCGGAGATGTCCTGCGACGGATCACCGGGAACGGCAATGATGTCGGCCAGGTACCCGGGCGCCAGACGCCCGAGTTCGTGGTCCACATCGACCAGTTCGGCGGCGACCACCGTGGCGGACCGCAGCGCCTGCAACGGCGTCATGCCGCGTTCCACCAGGGCGACGAGTTCCTTCGCATTTTGGCCGTGCGGTACTGCCGGCGCGTCGGTTCCGCACGCGATGCGGACACCAGCGGCAATCGCCTTGGGCAGCATGGCTTTTGCCCGCGGAAAAACCTCTTCCGCCTTCGCCCGCAGCTCGGGTGCGATCCGGTCGATCGCCATCGCATCGGTGAGGTACGTCGTAGAGACCAGGAAGGTGCCGTGGTCGACCATCATCTGGATCGTCTCGTCGGTGGCCAGGAAGCCGTGTTCGATGCAGTCGATACCGGCGCGAATGCACGCCTGAATCGCGGTGTCGCCGACAGCATGCGCGGCCACCTTCACCCCGGCCCGATGCGCCTCGTCGGCGATCGCCTCGAATTCGGCATCGGAGTACTGCTGGGCACCGGGTGAGGTGCTGTGCGACATGACGCCGCCCGAGGCGGAGACCTTGATCAGCTTGGCGCCGTGGCGAACCTGATAGCGGACGCAGGCGATCACGTCCGGCACGCCGTTCGCGATTCCCTCCGCGATCGACAGCGGCATAATGCCGGGCGCCAGACGCTGGAACACGGTCGGATCGAGATGTCCCCCATAGGGAGTCACCGCATGACCGGCCGGATGGATACGGGGACCGGGGTGCCAGCCCTGATCGATCGCGCGCTGCAGTGCGACGTCGAGCAGGTAGCCACCGGTCTTGACCATCAGCCCGAGGTTGCGGACTGTGGTGAAGCCCGCGTCGAGCGTGGTGCGGGCGTTGACCGCACCACGCAACGTCCGGTACGCCGGATCGTCCTGGACACCGTGCATCGGGCTCGGCAGGCCCTCGGGCCCGCCCGGGCCGCCGATGAGCAGGTTGAGCTCCATGTCCATCAAGCCGGGCAACAGCGTGACGTCGCCGAGATCGATGACGGTGGCGGATTCGGGCAGCGGATCATGCGGATCGACTGCGACGATATGCGTCCCTTCGACCACGATGGTCGCCGGCGAATGCACTTGTCCCGCAACGACGTCGACCCACCGTGCCGCCTCGAGGACGATCACGCCCGTCACGGGACGGGCTCGTGCACGCAGTCTAGTTTCGTGGCACCGGAATCGGGAATTTGCGGCTGTTTCCAGCACTCCACAGGAAACGACACCGCGATCATCGAATACAGCAGGTGCATCAAGTTGAGAACGTCGTCGGGCAAGTCGTCGAGCCGGAACTTGTCACAGTAGGCGATCGCGTCTTCGGCGCGCGGGGTGATGGCGTCATAGAACGCCTGCATCTCGGACATACGACTCCCCAGCCGCTTCGCGTAACGCTGCGGCTCGGTGGGCAGGATCCATTCCGAGAACTGCTCGAGATCAACAAATTCGGACGGGAGCAACGCTGTCATTGTCTACTTCACTCCTGCGGTCTTGCGCTGAAAGTCATCGATCCAGGCGGCGGTCTCTTTGTGGAGATGGCGAATCAGAATTTCCTGATCGTTGAGCAGGAACTCGCGCACGACCTGGGATTCGATCATCGACTGCGTGGCCTCCAGAGTGTTCGCGTCCTGCAGACTGAACTCCTTGAAAGTTACGGCCGCGAGCTCCTGGGCAATCCGCTCGCGTGGCGTGCGCGGCTCCGGGAAGTACGCCGTCCCTTCGAAAATATGCGTGTTGTGCGACGTTGGCCAGTAGTGATACGTCAACATCCAACCCTGGCTCCAGATCAGGATGGTGAAGTTGGGGAACAGCTGGAACGAATCCAGACCCCAGGGATCGCACTTGGCCGGATTGAGGCCGACGGGCATCTCGCCGAGGTCCGGCTTTTCCCATGGCCCGAACAAGCCGCTCTGGCAGATGTCCTCGACCGGCTTACGCATTTCGGCGGCCATTTCCCAGGCCTTCACGCCGGAGGTACTGACCAGGCGATGTGGCCCGTCCAGCTGATAGTGCGGTGCTTCGAAACCGGCCTGGGCGGCAGCTTTGGAGTAGGCGGTCGGCGACTGGTTCCCGTGCAGGATCGGTGCGTGATAGAACTCCTGGAACGCGTCCATATACAGCTTCCAGTTCGCCTTCACCTCGGAGCGGTAGGTGAACCGCGATGTCATGCGATCGAAGGGATAGCCCTCCAGATCGGTAACCATCGGCCCTAGGAAGTCGCGCAGTGACTGCTCCGGCGCTCCCTTCGACAGGTTGACGAAGATGAAGCCGGCCCAGACCTCGCAGTGCACATCAACCAGGCCGTACTTGCTCTTGTCGAGGTCGAAGAATTCACCTTCCTGCTGCACGAAAGTGAGGTTGCCGTCGAGGTCGTAGCGCCAGGCGTGGTACTTGCAGGTGAACTGGCGGCACGTGCCGCTGGTTTCCTCCTGTGGCAGGTCGTTCCACACCAGTTTGTTGCCGCGGTGCCGGCAGATGTTGTGGTACGCCTTGATCTCTCCGTCGCCGGTGCGGGTCAGGATGAGAGACGTGTTCGCTGCCGCGAGTTCTTTGGTGAAGTAACTACCCTTGCGCGGAATTTGTTCGACGCGACCAACATTGAGCCAGGCACGCTTGAAAATCGCCTTGCGCTCGAGCTCCCAGATCTCGGGGGTAATGGAATCCTCGTAGGAAACCGGTCCGGTGCCGAGCTCCGGATAGTGTTGCGTCCAACTGCCTTCCGGCGGTTTCGGGAAGCGAGCCATCGATTCTCCTCGATTCGATCCAGCCACGGGTGGCACACAGCGCCTCGGGGATCGTTCGCGCCATCTCACAGGCTGCGTAGGGGCGCGAGTCCCGCGGCTCGTGACACCGACGCTATCTCCTTGCAACGGCAATGACAAGTAGTTGATACTCAAGGTCTGCACACGATCGAGGCGACGGAGGAAATGCCCATGATTCGCGACTGTGGCACGGACGGCACACACGAAGTCCTCACGGTGACCTCGCCGCATTCCGAGCAGGCCATCGCCCGGGTCGCGGTCGCCGGCCCGGACGATGTCGACCGGGCGGTGACGGCCGCTCGCGCCGCTGTCGACGACGGTCCGTGGTCACGCACGACTCCCGCCGAACGGATCGAGGTGATCCGGCGGCTGGCCGAGGTCTACGGCACCCGGCGCGGCGAGATGGCCGAACTTATCTCCGCACAGATCGGCGCGCCGATCACCTTTGCGCAGCGTGCCCAGGTGGGCCTGCCGACCATGATGATGGGCGCGTTCTGCGATGTGGCAGCGCAGTTTCCGTGGACCGAAACCCGTTCGGGTTTCTTCGGTTCGGATCTGCATATTCGGAAAGACCCGGTCGGCGTCGTCGCCGCGATCGTGCCCTGGAACATGCCCCAGTTCCTCATCGTGACCAAGCTGGTGCCTGCACTGCTCGCGGGCTGCGCGGTCGTTCTGAAGCCTGCTCCGGAGTCTCCGCTCGATGCGCTGCTACTCGCGGAGATGTTCGAGGAAATCGGGTTGCCGCCGGGTGTCGTCAGCGTCGTGCCGGGTGGTGTGGCGACCGGTGCCCACCTTGTCGGCCATCGGGGAGTCGACAAGGTGTCCTTTACGGGTTCGAGCTCGGCCGGCCGGGCCGTCGCAGCGGCCTGCGCTGCGAACCTCACCAAGGTCACCCTGGAACTCGGCGGCAAGTCCGCGGCGATCGTGCTCGATGATGCCGATCCGCAGGCGGTCGCGGCCGCGGTGCGCTCGGCGAGCCTGTCCAACAGTGGACAGATCTGCAATGCGCTCACCCGCGTTCTCGTCCCCGCGCACCGACACGACGCGGTCGTCGACGCGCTTGCCGACGAGATGACCGCACTCGTCGTCGGCGACCCCGCCGACCCCGCAACCCAACTCGGCCCACTGGTGTCCCAGCGCCAGCAGAGCCGGGTGCTCGACTACATCGGCATCGGCTCCGACGCAGGGGCGAAGCTGGTGGTCGGCGGAACCGAGCGCCCCGAAGGCCTCGACACCGGTTGGTACGTTCGCCCGACGTTGTTCGGCAACGGCGACAACGCAATGCGCATCGCGCGCGAGGAGATTTTCGGCCCGGTGCTGACGGTCATCCCCTACCGCGACGAGGAGGATGCGGTGGCCATCGCCAACGACTCCGACTACGGCCTGGCCGGATCGGTGTTCACCGCCGACGTCGAGCGTGGCCTCGGCGTCGCTGCGCGAATCCACACCGGCACCTTCGGAATCAACCAGGGTTACACCATGGACCCCTTCGCACCTTTCGGGGGCGTCAAGGACAGCGGCTACGGCCGCGAACTCGGAAGCGAAGGCATCGCCGGCTACACCGAAACGAAGTCGATATCCGTGGCTACGGGCTGAGCAAATCCGCCCACCCGTGCATCACTCGTCGCTAGACGCGCGCCGGCATGCTATCCCAGCCGCGCACGGCCGACGCCGACGAGAAGACAGCGTGGTCGAGGTCGACCGTCCATTCCGGGAAACGGTTCAGGATCTCGTCCAACGCGACTTGACCCTCGAGGCGCGCGAGCGCATTCCCGAGGCAGAAGTGCGCGCCGACACCGAACGTGATGTGCTGCTTGGGCGCCCGCGTGATGTCGAAGCGGTCGGCATCGTCACCGAATCGGCGTTCGTCGCGGTTCGCGGCACCGACGAGCGTGAGGAGCGCGCTGCCCTGCGGGACAGTCGTGCCATGGAACTCGACATCGCGAGTGACATAGCGAGCGATCTGCAGCGCGGGAGGCTCGAACCGAAGGATCTCTTCGATCGCCCCGAGAAGCAGCGATCGATCAGCAGCCAAGAGCGCGCGCTGGTCCGGATGTTCGGACAGCAGTTTGCCGATCCAGCCGAGCAGCCGGGTAGTCGTCTCGGCACCCGCCACTGCGACGACATTCATGAACATGAGCAGTTCGTCACGACGGAGTCTGCGGGTGACGCCGAATTCGTCGGTGAATTCGGCCTCGAGGAGTTCGGTGGTGAGGTCGTCCGCGGGATGTTCTCTGCGCCAGTCGATGAAATCGGCGAACACCTCGCCGTCGGTGATCGGACCGTCGGGGTTGTCGGTCATCTGCCCGCCGCGCTCGGTCCGCACGAACTTGTCGCCGTCGGCCGCCACCCGGCGCTGATGATCCTCCGGAATGCCGAACAGCATGCCGATCACCCGCATCGGCATCACCGAGCCGAGATCGGCGACGAAATCGAAGCTGCCACCCCCTGCCACCGCATCCAGGCAGGTGCGGGTGAACTCGCGAATATGCGGCTCGAGCGAGTTGATCTTGCGGGGTGTGAAGGCCCGTGAGAGTAGCTTTCGGTGGATGTCGTGGATCGGCGGATCCTCGAAAACCAGCACGCCCGAAGGTATCTCCATGCCCGACTTGATGATTTCGAGGACGGAACCGCGCCCCGAGCTGAAGGATTCGCTGTCCACCAGAGTGCGGTTCACGTCGTCGAAGCGGCTGACCGCATAGAAGTCGTGGGCCTCGTTGTAGTACAACGGCACTTCGTCCCGGAACCGCTTGAACATCGGATAGGGATCCACGTTGAGGGCGACGTCCCAGGGGTCGTAATACGCGGCGTCGGTTGCACTGATCGTCATGCGCGGTTCCTCTTCGCAGGCTGGCATCGGGGGTGAATCACATCGTCAGGCCGTGCTTTTCGAAATGACGTGAAAGCGCCTGCATGTACTCGTCGTTGTAGAACGGCCCCCGAGCGCCGATCGCCAACTCCAGAAACGGGCCGTACTCCTCGTCATTGACGTAGGTGGACCAGTGCACGATCTGTGCATCGTCGTTGGTCTCGACGAAGCTGATCGAGTAGAAGCCCATCACCTTTCCGGTGGAGACCGATGTCCCCTCCCAGCGATACCGCATGACGAAGCCGTTCTCGGCCGGCCAGAATTTGTGGCCGACCGGGCGCCAATCAGGAAACTCGTTGCCGTAGGCCTTCGCCTCGATCGTGGCAGCAATGTCCCAATGCGTCGCGACGTCGGCGAGGACGAGCTCTTGCTCGGCGACAAAGTACGGCGAGGTGTAGACCGCGTCATCGGTGAACTCCCACTCGTCGTAGGTCTCACCCTCGGCCACCTTCTGCAATACGTACTTGTCGCGGTAGCTCTCGGCCATCCGGCGATGCTTCGCAATGCGGTCTTCCAGCTTCATTGCAGGCGATTCCTTCCGCGGGTGCCGATACCGGCCATTCGCCCACAACTATACAAGTGTGTATCTAAAATACAACGATGTATGTCCGGTTTGGCCACACAGTTCCGCACTCCGCAGACCGCCTGGGAGGATGAGTCTCGTGGCGGAACGATGGACGCGGCAACGACGAGTCGAGCACACCCGTAGCCTGCTGCTGGATGCGGCGGAAGAGGTCTTCGCCAAGCAGGGCTTCGGCGGCGCCGCGCTCGAGGACATCGCCGATGTCGCCGGCTACACCCGCGGCGCCATCTACTCGAATTTCGGAACCAAGGAAGATCTCTTCCTCGCGGTGATCGAGCGACACCAGCGGCGTTTCCTGGACAGTTTCGCGGGCGTCATCACCTCATTCGAGCGCCTCGACAACCTCGATGTCGAGAAGCTGGCCGAAAGATGGCGTGAGCTGACCATGTCCGGCCCGGACAGCGCTGCACTCGGCTACGAGTTCTCGCTGTTCCTCCTGCGCAATCCCGATGCGCGAGAACGGCTTGCAGCGCAACGCGCGGAAACGATTCGGTCGCTCGCGGAGTACATCACCACGCACGTCGACCGGTTGGGCGGCTCGCTGCTGATGCCGGCGGAGGCACTCGCGCGACTTCTCATCGCCGCCAATGAGGGCATTACGATCAACGGGCAGATCGACGGAGTGGACCTCTACGGGCCGTATCTGCAAATGGTGATGGCGAACGTGGCCCCCAAACCCCACTGAGCCGAACCCCCTGAGCCGAATCCCACTGGCTCAGTCGATTTCCATTTCGATGGCGTGCTCGGGACACTGCTCGACGGCAGTCCTTGCGGCCTCGACGTGCTCGGCCGGGACCACGTCGACGAGGACCTCCGAAAACCCATCGGCAGTCAGCCGAAATACCTCCGGGCAGGTCGCAACGCAGACACCGTGCCCAGCGCAGATGTCGTCGTCGACCCGGACTCTCACGATCGATCGCCCGCCGGATCGAACCTGATATGCAGCTTGGTCAGGCCGCGCAGGATGAACGTGGGCAGGTAGCGGTACTCACGCTGATCGGCCGGGCCATGGAACTCCTCGTCGATCCAGAACCGCGAGGTCCGATCGAACAATCGCTCGAGGCTCACCCGGGCCTCCGTGCGCGCGAGCGGAGCGCCGGGGCAGGTGTGCACTCCCCTACCGAAGGCCACCTGTGTGCGCACGTTGCCGCGCGCAATATCGAACGCGTCCGGATTCTCGAACTGACGCGGGTCGCGATTGATCGCCGCGTTGACCAACATCACCGTGGTGCCGGCGGGGAGGTCGACGCCGCCGACGTTCACGGGCACCTTGGAGAGCCGGAAGTCACCGCGTACCGGACTCTCGAATCGCAGCGACTCCTCGATGAAATTCGCTATGAGGGAACGGTCTTCACGCAGTCGTGTCTGCAACTGTTGATCCTCGGCAAGAATCATCACGGCCGCACTGAGCAACCGCACGGTGGTCTCCTGGCCGGCGGCGAAGAGATTCGCCGCGACCCGCACCGCGTCGATCACCTCGGGGGTGCTGCCATCGGGGAACTTCGCCGACGCGACGCCGGTGAGCACGTCGCCGCGCGGCTCGGCTCGCCGGTCGTCGATATAGGCCGCGAACTTCTGATAGAGAAACTCGAGCGGCGTGTGGTTCAAGGATTCGCCCTCGCTGCTGCCGAGCGAGCCGGTCGACGTCAAGAGGGCTTTGCTGAACTCGATATGGTCGGCTTCGGGCACGCCGAGCAGATCGGCAATCACCAGCATCGCGAACGGCGCCGCAAAGTCGGCGACGAACTCGCATGTGCCAGTGGCCAGCGCGGTGTCGTACTGGCTGTCGGCCAGTCGCCACATGAAGTCTTCGTTTTCCTTGAGCCGCTTCGGCGTGATCATCCGCGACAGCAGCGACCGGTGCGCGGTGTGCTTGGGCGGATCGAACGTCGGCAATTGATCGCTGAACGGCAACTCGTCGGCGTGCGCCGCGATGATGTCGCTGATGTCATCACCAACGAGTGGGACCGGCAAACCGGGGAACGGGCCCGTGACCGAGGTGCACGACGAGAAGCGCTCGGTGTCGTTGTAGATCGCGAGTGCTTCCTGGTAACCGGTCACCATGACTACGTCGTGATGTGTCTCCCGGCGCACCGGGCACTCGTTGCGCAGCGCGGCCAGATAGTCGTACGGATCGTGCAGGATCTTGCTATTCGTGAAGAAATCGACCGAATCGAGGTCGTCCGGCGCGCCGGTTCCCTTTGCGGTGCTGGCAGTGTCGGTCATTGCGAAATGTCCACCCCTTCGTAACCCTGGAGCAGTTCACTGCTCGGCAATTCCATCTGCAGGTAGACGTCGATGCGCTTGATCAGTCCCGCGGCATCGAACTCGTAGACGCTCAGCGAATTCACCACGCTCTCGAACGCTCCCATCTTGCTGCGTTCCTCGAGCTCGAGGAACACGACGTCGCCAGTCTCGCTGATCCGTTTGAAGGAGCAGTCCCATTCAGCCGAAGTCGCCCAGTTTGTGAGGAATGAGGTGTATTCGTGCCAGTTCATCACCTCTTTGAAGTTCCCCACGCGCACGAAGTCCTCGACCGCCACGAGCTTGCCCAGCGGCGCCCAGCCGTCCACGCCAAAACCTGGTCCTTTGGCGGCCGCCACCAACCGCCCGACGACCTGGCTGTATTCGAGCACCGTGCGCCGATGGCCCGAGTAGTTGCCGATCAGGTCCGCGATTTCGCTCAATTTCGCTCCACTCGAAGTACGTTGATTCACTGCGGGGATCCGAGAATTACACCGCGCCCTCGAGGTAACGGTCCACCACGGAGTGATAGTGCGCGATCACGATCTCCTCCTTCACCAGCGACATGAACTCGAGCCGGTTGTTGCGCAATCCGACCTGCTGCCGCGGCATCTGCTCGTAGTCCTGCTGCAGCGCGAGGAAGTACGGATAGCTCCCCGGCTCCTCAACCTCGACCGGCTCAACCTTGAAGGACTCGCGGAATTCTTCGGGCAGCCACATGAAGCTCTTGATGTGCCAGAAGCACCTGTTCGGATCGCCGTCGGGATGCGGCTCGGCCATGATGATCGTCGCCTCGCCGGCGCGAATGGTCATGAAGAAGTTCGGGAACAACACCCAGCCGTGGTTGTCACTCATCTGCGCATCGGTGAGGTCGCTGACGTCGAGGCCCATTCCGGTCAACGTCTCACGGGTCGCGCGCTGCAGCAGCGTGCGCGCGGTGACACCCTCGGGAAACTCCAATTCGCCATCGGCAGAGCGATATCCGTCGACCAGTTCGGAGAACCGCGGCAGATGCGCCTGCACTGATGGGAAGGTCCCGGGCAACTCCAGAATTCCGTCGACCTGTTCCTGCGGTCCGTACGTCGAGGCATTCGCGACGTCGAACGGCGCCATCGACACGCTGTGCTTATCGAAGAACTTGTACCGGCTCGTGCTCGGATCGATCGTGATCACCCGCAGCAACTCCGGATGGATGCCCGAGATGTGATAACCCTCCTCGAAGGCATCCATCACGACTTTCCAGTTGCAGTTCAACGACTCTCGCACGTCCATGACCGTGTACATCTCATCGAGACGATAAGGCGCGAGGAGGTCCGCGACTTCGGGTCCGAGGTACTCGGAGAGCGGTTCCGCGGCGGGATCGGGGTTGAGGAAGATGAATCCGGCGAAGCATTCGACCGGGATCGGCAGCAGGGAGAGCCCCTCCTTCTCGGGCGGGGTGACCACGTTCTCGGTCTCCCGCAGCACGCCCCGCAGCCGACCGTCGAGGTCGTAGGACCACAGGTGGTACGGGCAGAGGAAGCGCTTCACGTTGCCGCTGCCGCCGGTACACAGCTGGTTGCCCCGATGCCGGCACGCGTTGACGAAACCGCGGATCACCCCGTCCTTTCCGCGCACGATCACGTAGGCCTGGTCACCGATCTTGTATTCCTTCCAGTCCCCCACGTTCGGCAGCTCGTTCTCCCGGCCGACCACCCGCCAGACCCGCATCCAGATCCGCTCGTGCTCCTGCTCGGCGATCTCGGGAGACGTGTAGCGGTCGGTCGGAATGTTCATCCGCCACCGCGTGAAGTCGATTTCGTCGAGGCGCGTTCCGGTATCCACCCACTCGCCCGGCTTCGTCGACTGCATGTCGGTCCTCCTCGCGTGGCTGTCCAGTGACCTCGACCACAACTATACGGAGCTGTATTTGAGATACAAGTACGTATCTCAATGGCGGCGGCGAACTGTCAGCCGGCAAGCAGCCGAGAACCCTGCCAACGAAAAAAGGACGTCGGACGCGATATGCGTCGCGACGTCCCTTTCGAAGCTCGGCTACGCAGACTCGCGATCCGGCCAGCTGTCGGCCAGATCCGAGGCCTGCTGTGCGGCATGGCGCCCGGCGCGCCGACCGGAGAAGACGCAATCCGCGATCGACAGCCCACTGACGTACGAGTCGGAACAGACGCCGATGGCCGTCCGGCCCGCGGCGTAGAGACCCGGAATCGGATCGCCGCTTTCGTCGAGGACGGCACTGCTGTTCTCGTCGACTCGCACGCCGCCGAGCGTGAGCATCGGGGTCGGGTTGATGACGCTCGGCCGGACGGAGATGTTCAGCAAGGTGAAGGGCGCTCGAACGGCCCGCCGAGTCAGTTCGGCGGGCTTTCCTACCGGGTCTTCCGTGCCGCTGTCGATGGCGTCGTTGTGGGCCTCGACAGTCGCAATCAGTCCCTCGGCGTCGATACCGGCGGCCTCAGCAACGTCGCGTAACGACTTACCGCGCACCGAGTCGAGCGTCATGAGGGCGGAGACCTGGGCGCGCTGGAACCACAGGGTCTGCTTGATGAGATTGCGGCGAGCCTCGGACATCAGGTCGGCATCCGCGAGGATCCATGCCTTGGCGTCGTGGTTCCGCACAATGGCCTGGCCAAGGGCCGCGCCGTACCGGCTTTCGTCGATGATCCGCCGGCCCTTGGCATCGACAACGATGCTGCCGATGAAGGCACTCGGCGGCGTGATGAAACGCCACGCGGAGACGTTGTCCATGCGCTCGGCGATCGCCCCGACACTCTGCCCAAGTGCGATACCGCTGCCGTCGTCGCCACTGGTGCCCAGCGGAAGGCCGTTCGCATATTGCGGCGCGAACTCGTTGACCCAGTCTGTGTTCGCGATGAAGCCGCCCGCGCCGATAACGACCCCGCGGCGCGCCATGACCCGGATCGGGCGCGCATAGCGCTCCTCGAGGGATGCGCGGTATCGCTCCATCTGCTTGCGAAGCGGCGGGTAGTAGATGCCGGGCTTTGCCGAAACCGCGCACGCCGCGGTGTAGAGCCGGCGGATCCGGGCCGGGGCATATTGCATCGTCCGTGCGACCACACCGGTGACCCGGCCCGACTCGTCCTGAATCAATTCCGTCGCCATCGTGTGCGGCAGGAGTTGAACGCCCTTGTTCTGCGCGGATTTCGCCAGCGGCTTGTAGAGCTGCTTGCCCGAGGTGCCCTTGCCCTTGACCCGGTGGCCGCGCTGCACCGGCGGGGTGCGGCGGCGGTACGCCCCGGAATTCTCGCTGCCCGAGAAGTACAGGTAGTAGCTGTTGTTCGGGAACGACGTCTTGTAGGGGCACAGCGAGGAGTCGAATGGCACGCCCTGGTCGCTCAGCCACTGAATCATCTCGGGGCTCGTGCGTACGAACTTCTCCAGCGTCTCTTCGCTGACGGCGTCGCCGACCTCGAGGCGCAGATAGGCCATCATCTGCTCGACGGTGTCCTCGACACCGGCCGCGGCTTGCACGGACGTCCCGGCACCGGCGTAGATGATGCCACCGGACAACGCGGTCGCGCCGCCACCGTTGGCCCGATCGAGTGCGATCACATCCGCGCCCTGCTCGCGGGCGGTGATGGCCGCGCACGCGCCGGCTGCGCCGAACCCGATAACAACAACGTCGGTGGTGACGACCGGAGTCGACTCGTCAATAGGCTTCACGACTGAAGAAAACCTCTCCCTGCACATCGAGGTTTCCGTCTACCTTTTCCCGTGCCACATATCGTCGGCCGCGAGGTGACGCTATCAGCGCCTGTTCTCCGCGAGGAAGGGAGACTTGCGAACCACGAACCACGTCGCGAGCGGGCGCACGAGGCGGACGAGTGGTGCGATCAGACCGAAGTGCTTCTTCATGTCCGCGATTTGCTCGTCGATTCCTCGCGATTGGAACCCGAGGAGGCGCTGGCTCTCCTCGGTGTCCAGCCAGTCGCCGTAGAAACGGGGCGGTGTCGTCCGCGGGAACGCGTCGATCGGCACCGGGCCAATTCCGATCGTCTTCATCAGTGCGGTCGCGAATTCCAGATAGGTCGTTTGGCAATTGGCGCCACCGCCGAGGTACAGCACCTTCCCGATCGATTCCGCGCAGGCGACAGCGCGTGCGAATGCCGTGCCGGCATCATCCGGATGGAGGAACTCCATGCGTGCGTCGGGGCTGAACTCGAACAGGATGCTTGGGTCCTGCACCTGCAACTGAATCGGCGTCACCGCTGCCAGCCGCAGAATGCTCCACTGCAAACCCGAGGCCCGAATCGCTTCCTCACACTTGATCTTTTGGCGCCCATACTCGTCGGTGGGCGAAACCGGCGTGTCGACACGAAGCGGTGGTTCACGATCCTGGACATCGCCGAAGATGCCCATCGACGACGCGAAGATCAGTCGTTTCGCCGTCGGTGACGCCTCCATTTCGGCAATCAAGCCGAGGGTCGCATCGACGTTCACTCGTTGGGCAAGTTCCGGGGCGCGGTCCGCAAGCGGGGGGATGATGGCCGCGAGATGGATCACCGCGTCCACGCCGTCGAGTGCTTGCCGGAGCCCGTCCCGGTCGGTGATGTCACCCCACACGACGCGAACCCGCTCATCGAGGCCCGAAGCAAGCTTGCGCGCCCGCTTGGATTCGAGATCGAAGGCGACGACGTCGTGCCCTTCGGCGAGCAACCCCTTCAGAGTGGAATAGCCGATGTTGCCCATCGCCCCTGTCAGCAATACTTTCATCGTTACCCCCGCGACCTGGACACGGAGAGTTCCTTCAGGGACGAGAGGAACAACTCGTCCATCCGCGGACTCAACTCGGACAGTTTCTCGGCACTGGCGTGGCTGGCGGAACCGAATACGCGTGCGAGCGCATCGCTGTCCGCTGTGGCGCCGATCGAAAGGCACAGGCACGCAATACCATCCGCGCGGACCTCTTCGAAGGCCTTGTGTGTGTCGGCTTCGGCGTAGCGGCCTTCGTAGTCCTGGTCGTAGGGATAGCCGTCCGACAGGACGAGCAGCAGCCGGTTCGGAGTCCCCGCTTCGGTCTCGAGTATCTTGGCCGCGCCACGGATGGCAGCACCGAGCCGCGTGTAGCCGGTGGGTTGGAGCTGGTTCAGACGAGCGCGGCTGAGCGCGCCGAACCGCTGCCCGAACGTCTTGATCGCCGGCAGGTGAACCGCGCGCCGGCCTTCGGACCGGAACCCATAGACCGCCACCCGGTCACCGAGTTCTTCGAGGGTGGCCGCGATGGTTGCGGCCGCGCGTCGTTGGTGTTCGTGGACAGCGAGGCCGTCGGAATCGGATTCCGTGACCGACCCCGACGAATCGAGAAGGATGAGCACCCCGAGATTGCGCGCAAGTTTGCGGCGCTCGGTGTAGATATGTTCGGGCGGCGAGTAGCCGGAGCGCAGATCGACGAACAGGTCGATGAGGGCTTCGATGTCGAGGTCGTCGCCATCGGCGCGACTGCGAAGTAGCTTGGGGCCCAAACCAACCCGAGACAGGCGCCGCCGAAGCACCTCATCGTGAACCACGGCCGCGTCGGCGACATCGGCGGGGACCGCCAGCGGGAAGTCGAGAACCCGGCACCAGTCTTCTTTGTAGCAATTGTTGAACGTGTCCCACTCCGGGTGCAGCACTCCGCGCACCCCCAACGCGGCGGCGGGCTTGCCGTCATCGGTGAAGTGGATGGGGGTGGCGAGCGGTCGGGCATCGGGGCCGGCCTTCGAGCTGCGCCGTATCGAACGAATCTGGAGTTCGCCGCCGGCGGCCTCCTCGCCGGGGCTTCGCGAGTTGCCCATCAGCTTGCGAAGGAAGTCGGACATGGTCTTGTTGCTGAACAGCGGATTGTCGAACAGCTTGAGTATCTTGCTTTCCCCGGACTTCGCGGTGTCTTCCTCGTCCTCGTCCTCGGTCTCGGGAATGTCGGCGAGGTCGAACTCCAGACGCAAATCTTTGTCCGTGGCTTTGGTGCCGGGCCCCGAGACAGTCACCAATTGCGCGGGCTTGAGGACGCCGAACCAGGCCGGTGGATCGGCGACTTCGGCGTCCCCCTTGGCTATTTCGAGTGATTCATCCGAGCTCGCTGTTCTGCGTGTCCCGTCGACAGGAAGCGCCGCGGACGCGATCGGCATACGTTCGGCCAACTCGGCCAACACGCGCCGCCCCTCGAGCGAGAGGTAACGGCGCGCGATCGCAGGACGAGCGCGCAAACCCTTCATCAGGCGAGGGTCGAAACTCCCGGCGCCCAGCAGGGCGCTCTGCACCAGCACCTCGCGACGCTGTTCCTCAACCGTGCCACCCGCCGACACGAGAATCGCGTCTTTGTTGATATGCGCCGGCTGGCCGGCGGGTGCCACGGCGACATCGATCGCCATGCCGGCGATGTAGTTGGCGAGGAGCCGGAAACGCTCCGGCCCCACCGGCGCGGTTTCGGTCATTCGGGCAAGACCGCGTTCACGAGTTCGCCGAGCGCGCGGATGATGTCGGCATCGTCGGTCAGCGCCTGCACGACGGCGGACTGGACCGCGGTGCGCAAGGGCAGCCCCTCGTTGGCGAGCACACCGGCCAGAATCAGCATTCGGGTCGACGACACTTCGCGCAGCGGCGATGCCTCGATGTTCCGAATTGCCTGTCCCACCCGGACGATTGCCCGTGCAGTCGCGAGGTCCACCCCCGATTCGTGGGCGACGATTTCGGTTTCGATATCCGCGGGCGGGAAGCCGAGCTCGATGGCAACAAACCTTTGCCGGGTCGATTCCTTGATGTTCTTCAGCACGCTCTGATAGCCGGGGTTGTAGGACATCACCAGCTGAAAACCAGGTGCGGCGGTCAACGAGGTGCCGAGTCGATCGATCGGAAGCAGCCGACGGTGATCGGTCAGCGGATGGATGACGACGGTGGTGTCCTGGCGCGCCTCGACGATTTCGTCGAGGTAGCAGATCGCGCCCTCACGTACGGCCCGCGTCAGCGGCCCGTCCACCCATACGGTCTCGCCGCCCTTGAGCAGGAACCGGCCGACGAGGTCCGCGGACGTCATGTCCTCGTGGCCGGCAACGGTGATCAGTTCCCGACCGAGTGCGTGGGCCATCGACTCGACGAAGCGGGTCTTGCCGCAGCCCGTCGGGCCTTTCAGCAGAACCGGGACGCCACGGCTGGCGGCCGCGCGGAAGATCTCCACTTCGTCCCCGACCGCCCAGTACGACGGCGCGTCCACCGCGGAACTCGCGACTTCAGATGTGGCAGTCAACGTTTCAGTTTCCCTTCTCGAACGGAACTACTTTTGGAAGCTCGACACCCGGCGGCATCACGAGTTGCCCCTCGGTGTTGATGTAGCCGGACCCGTTGCGATGCATAGGAATCGTCGGGTCGGGGCAGAGGCGGTCGGTCCCGTCACCACAGATGTTCATCGTGAAGTACGAGCGCTTCAACAGGTCCTCGGGCCACGGGTCGGTGTGCATGGCGAAGAACTGCGCGGGCAGGTTGTAGAAGACGAAGAAGATCGCGCTCACCGCGGCGAAGATCGCCAGGAAGCGGATGAACTGCTGCTTGATCACGCCACCTCGGACGTTATCGAGTCCCCGCTCGACAATTGTTCGGCCACGGTCGTCGGTGAAGAAGCGCAGGCAGCACAGGCCGGCTTGGACGCCCCCCCACATGAGCCCTTCGTAGAGGGGCCACTGGTAGTAGGTGCCGGCGTTGATCGACAGCGATTGGATGGCGCCCGGGTAGGTGAACAGGCCCATCGGCATGAGGAAGAGGCCTTCGATCACCAGGTCGAAGAAGAACGCCCACACCACGACGATGCCGATCAGACTCAGCGTGCTGATATTCGGCCAGCGCGACTTGGCCTTACGCATCACCCAGCAGCCGAGAATCGTGCACAGCAGGACACCGAAGGAGTAGCCGGGTGCGTTCATCAGCACGGGCTCGGCCATCATGGCGCCCGGTTCACCGTAGGACTGCCAACCCGGAATGTCCTGGACCCAGGAACCGCGGTTCCACATCCAGGTGTTGTAGGTGCTCCAGGTGTTGAAGTAGTTCAGCAGCGGGTCCTGGAAGAACATCAGGCCCATCGACACCAGCAGCATGCCGTCGAGCGTGATTCGCCGCTCCCGCCGCCACGGCCGGACGATGAAGTAATACAGGCTGATCGGCAGGCCGATACAGATGACGGCGGTCCAGATGGTCAGGATCGTTTTCATGAACATCGGTGGATCGCTGACACCGGGCAGCACACGCTCGAAATTGGGTCCGGTCATCCATTTGAGCCAGACGTACAGCTGGAAGGCCAGCAGTGCGCCGCCGATGGTGGCCCAGATCAGCACGGGCTTGGAAGATGGTTTTACTGCTGTGCCCAGCCCGGCGGATCCGCCGAGCGACTCGGTGACGGTGGAGTCCTTCTTACCCAACATGCTCACGACTGTCCTTCCCCATGCGCGGGTGAGCGGCTAGTTGTCCGAAGAGATCCCCGTGAGTATATGAGTGACCGATCGGCTGACGGAAGACCTTTTCTGTGGCAATATTCGCCTTGTGGTTGAGACATGGACGCGACAGCGACGCCTCGAACGCACTCGCGGGCTTTTCGTGGACGCCGCCGAGCAGGTGTTCGCGGAGAAGGGATTCGTTCCGGCCACCCTCGACGACATCGCCAAGGCCGCCGGCTACTCCAAGGGGGCGATCTACAAGTACTTCGCCACGAAAGAGGACTTGTTTCTTGCCGTGAGCGACCGGTACTGGCGCAGCTACTTCGACAAGTTTGCCGAGGTCATGGCGTCGGAGACGGAGGTCGGGGCGCGCGAGATCGATGAGATCGCCGAGCGGTGGCGCCAATTGAGCGATGCCCGCGGCCCCGAGAACGCTGCACTGGGACTCGAGTTCAACCTCTATCTCCTTCGCAACCCCGAGGCGCGGGAACGGGTCGAGGCCAGGCGGACCGAGGCCGTCGAGGCGCTGGCGAAGTTCATCGTCGAGGGCATCGACCGACTCGGCGGCACCCTGCTGATCCCGCCGATGACCTTCGCCCACGCAATCATCGCGAGCAGCGACTCGGTCGAACTCAACAGCCAACTCAACGACATCGACCTCTACCGCACCTTTGTCGGGTTCTACCTATCTGCGATCAAGCTGCCATGACAGTTGTTCTGGTGCACGGAAATCCGGAGACCGATGCGATCTGGAACCCGCTCGTCGACGCGCTCGGTCGGGACGACGTGCTGCGGTTGTCACCGCCGGGATTCGGTTCCCCGCTGCCCGAGGACTTCTCTGCGACATACCTCGCCTACCGTGACTGGCTCGAAACTCAGCTGGAAAGTCTCGACCGGCCGGTCGACCTTGTCGGGCACGACTTCGGCGGCATCCACGTGGTGAACGTGGTGATGCATCGCCCCGAACTCGTGCGCAGTTGGGCCAGCGACGTCGTCGGAATGTTCGACCCAGAATATGAGTGGCACGACATGGCCCGGGTGTTTCAGGCGCCCGGCGAGGGTGAGCAGTTGGTCGAGATGATGCTGAGCGGTACGCCCGAGGAACGGGCCGCTCAGTACGCCATGGTCGGCTTGCCCGAGGACATCGGCAAGCGGATCGCCGCAGCCCAGAGCCCGGAAATGGGGCGCGCGATCCTGGAGTTGTACCGATCGGCGCGCCAGCCCGCGTTGGAGCAAGCCGGACTCGATCTCGAGAATGCGGCGGTTCGGCCCGGCCTCTCCGTGTCGGCCACCGACGACCCCTACGTCGGCTCCGCCGAAATGCGGCGGCGCGCGGCCGGCCGAGCCGGCGCCCGTACCGAGGTCCTCGACGGATTGGGGCACTGGTGGATGGTGCAAGACCCCGCCCGTGGGGCGGCCGTGCTCACCGGGTTTTGGGATGGGCTCGACTGAACTTCCTGAGACTCGCACCCTAGGCCACGAGATGTGCGGCGTTCTGGGTCTCGTCGCCGAGGCCGTTTCGCCCCAGCCGTACCGTCACCAGACTCACCACCATCGCGAGCAGCAGGAATCCGGCACCCCAGTAGAAGGCGACGTCGTAGCTGTGGATGTTCGCGGCGGTGAATCCGTTCGGATCGATCGGGACCGGTTGCCCAGTGGCAGGATTGAGCGCGATCGCACTGCCCGGATGACGGGCGAAGACCTGCGCGACGACAGTGCTCAGCAGAGCCAGTCCCACGGCACCGCCAATCTGTTGGGCCGTGTTGAGCAGTGCGCTGGCAACTCCGGCGTCGCGCTCCTCGATGCGGTGCAGCGCGACTGCCTGCATGGGAACGAAGACCAGGCCCAGCCCCAGGGCGATGAGTACCTGACTCGGCAGTACGAGACTCAGCCACGTCGATCCGGGCTGCAGCTGTGCCAGATAGACCAGACCTATTGCACCCAAACCGCTTCCGACCGCCATTAACGGTCGTGGCCCGACCCGCGGCAACAGCGAGCTCGCAAAGCCGGCGGATACCACGATCGCGAGCGGGAAAGGCAGGAACAACACTCCGGTGCGCAGTGGCGTATAGCCCAGCGTGTTCTGGAAGTAGTAGCTCAGGAACAGGAACATCGCGAAGAGCGGGATCGGGATGACGAACGCCGTCAGAAAGGCGCCGCCGCGGTTGATCTCCCCGGGGATGTGCAGGGGCAGCAGCGGATTCGTGACGCGTGACTCGATGACGACAAACATCGTCAACAGGACGGCCGCAATCCCGAAGAACATCACCGTGGATGCCGCGCCCCACCCGGCTTCGGCGGCGCGAGTGAAACCGTAGACCAGGCTGACCAAGCCGAGGGCCACCGTAACCGCACCGGGCAGATCGTAGCTGCCACGTACCTGTGCGGGCCGATCGCGGATCACCAGGAGCAGGCCGCCGATCGCGGCGACGACGGCGATCGGGGTATTGATCAGCAGCGTCCAGCGCCAGGAGACGTACTCGGTGAGCGCACCGCCGGCGATCAGGCCAATCGCCGCGCCGCCCGCAGACACCGCCGCGTACACCGCGAAGGCACGGGCACGTTCGCGGTGCTCGACGAACGTGACGGTGATGAGCGCCAGCGCGGCCGGCGCCAGGACGGCGGCGAACACGCCCTGCAGGGCTCGGCCGGCGAAAAACGACATGCCGTCCCAGGCGAGCCCGGCCAAGGCCGATGATGCCGCGAACCCGCCCAAGCCGATGAGGAACATGCGGCGACGGCCGCGGTAGTCGGCGAGCCGTCCCCCGAGCAACAGCAGTCCACCGAACATCAGCGCGTAGGAGGTCAACGCCCATTGCCGGTTGGCGTCGGAGATAGCCAGGTCATCCTGCGCATAGGGCAACGCGATAGTCACGATGGTTCCATCGAGAACCACCATGAGCTGGGCCATCGCTATCACGCCCAGCGCCCACCAGCGTCGAGTCGGCGCCGCGTCGATTGGTGCGGGTACGGGCCGGACCGCGACCTCGTCGGTTGATACGGATGTCATGTCGTCCTCGGATCTGTTCGCCGAGCATGCGTCGAAACAATCACGTCGGCTGGTCGGTTTCCGCCGTCCAACTGTCGCCGACCCGAGAGCAAGAATCGCGAGTAGTTGCCTACTCCAATGACCGATCGGCACTACGCACCCGAACGAGATGACCCGAGCTACCGATTTTTCGTATCACTTGGTCCACAGCGGGATGTGACACCACCGCCTCGCGGGAACCGCGAACTCGCCGAGTACCTAGCGCGCCGTCGCCCACGACGACACGAGCCGCATCCAGGGTGTCGGCAATGCGCCACCCGCAGGGCGGTCTCCACACCCCCAGGGTGGGTATCCGCGGCCCACGTGACGGGGCAATGTTTGAGCCATACCGAGAAACGGTGTGCAGAACATTCCAACCCCGATCATCGCGACCGAGCAAAGGACCACAACGTGTTCACCACCCGCATTCGCCGCAACACCATCGCCGCCACCTTCGCCCTCACCGTCGCCGGCCTCAGCGCCGGCATCATCGGCGCCGGCACGGCATCGGCAACCCCCGCATCGTTTCTCGACGAGATCAGCATCAACAACGCCGGGTTGCCCGGCAAGACCGCCGACGAGATGGTGGCGGCCGGGTACGCCACGTGCGACCACCTCCGCCACGGAACCTCGGTCCTCGACGAGATGAGCGCGGTCGAGCACACCTACAACTTCAATCAGGGCACCTTGTTCGTCAGCGCAGCGACGACGAACCTGTGCCCCGACTTCGCAGGCTGAGCGGGAGCCACCGGCGAAAAGCGTGAAGGTCATGCCGCAGTCGGGCTGAGCCGTATCGCTACCCTCGCCCGCGACGTCGGCAAACGCGAGTCGGACGGCGCTCCCAATTAAAAGGAGAGCCGTCCGAAGCATGAACCACTTTGGTTACCAAGCGTGCATGTTTGCGCCGTGAAATGTGGCCTCGGCGTCGGAAGCCATGTCACCGGCCCCGACGCAGGCCCACCGCGCTGTGCCCAGTTGATGGGCCTCGCTTCGCGTGGGTGCCTAGTACTCGTGCTGGGCGCCACAACCGAGAGGAGGAATCTTTTCTTCCGGTCCGACCTTGGTCTGCTGTGGATCCGTGGTTCGAGCCTACGCCTGTCCAGGCGTGAACGGTCGCCGAACCGCTCCCTAATACCGCGCTCGGGCTCTGCAATTCGAGGTCAGTACTGACTCTTGATGACGAAGTAGGACCCGCGAATCGTGCCCGCCAGCTTCGACTTCTGCCTCGCGAACTTGAACGAGGAAAGTTCCGCGGGGATTTCCATCTCCTCGGAGAGCTTGAACCCAACCGCCCGCTTGCCGGACTCGTCGACCGAGTACATGACGTTGATCGACAGACCGTCCTCGTAGAAGACGTAGGCGAAACGTATGCCCGCTACCTCGAATGCCGTGGCCTCGAGTGGGCGGGAGGCGATGACGATGCCGCGCTCGTCCTCCAGGATTCGGCTCACCCACTTGATGGTCGACTCAGCGTCCTCGGCAGGCTCCACCGTGAAGACGTGGTCGTACTTGTTCTTGAAATATCGGGCCTCGTTCGCTCGTAGACCGGCGAGCGCCGATGCGACCGGTGATGTTTCCAGGCCGACTGTCGATACGGTCTTGAAGTCCACTGTGTGGGGCATAGCGAATTCCTCCGCGCACGTTTCCGGTCATCTCCCTGACTCGAATCCTAACCACGAGTGTCAGGCTCACGGCTTGCGATTCGACGCACTGGGCCCTGGGCCAGTTCGGTGATCAATGCCTCCACCTTGTCTCTGATCTCGTCACGGATCGCGCGCACCGCATCGACGCCTTGCCCCGCCGGGTCGTCGAGGATCCAGTCGCGGTAGCGCTTGCCGGGGAACACGGGGCAGGTGTCGCCACAGCCCATGGTGATCACCACGTCGGAGGCCTCGACGGAGTTGGTGGTGAGGATTTTCGGTGTCTGCGTGGAGATATCGATGCCGAGTTCGGCCATGACGGTGACCGCAGCCGGGTTGACCTCGCCGGCCGGCGATGAGCCGGCGGATCGAACCTCGATGCGGTCGCCGGCGAGGTGGGCAAGCAATCCGGCGGCCATCTGCGAGCGGCCGGCGTTGTGCACGCAGACGAACAGGACGCTCGGGACGTGCGTCATCGGCGGAAACTCCTTGTCGGGGTGGCGGATTCGGCCGCTTCGCTGGGGAACAGCCGACGGCGAAGCGCGAGGGATACGTAGACCAGGGCCACGAGGACGGGGACCTCGATCAGTGGACCGACGACACCGGCGAGCGCCTGCCCGGAGGTGGCACCGTAGGTGGCGATCGCGACGGCGATGGCGAGTTCGAAGTTGTTGCCCGCGGCGGTGAACGCGAGAGTCGTGGTGCGCGCGTATCCGAGGCGAAGGGTGATGCCGAGCAGGTAGCCGCCGCCCCACATGACCGCGAAGTACGCCAGCAGCGGGATCGCGATCCGGACCACGTCAACCGGGTTCGAGGTGATCTGCTCACCTTGCAGCGCAAAGAGAATCACGATCGTGAACAGCAGCCCGTACAGCGCCCACGGACCGATCCTCGGCAGGAACCTCGACTCGTACCAGTCCCGGCCCTTCGCCTTCTCCCCGTATCGCCGGGTGAGGTAGCCCGCGAGAAGAGGGATGCCGAGGAAGATCAGCACCGATTTGGCGATCTGCCACGGCGAGGTGTCGATCGTGGTCTGCTCGAGGCCGAGCCAGCCCGGCAGCACCGAGAGGTAGAACCAGCCCAGGACGCCGAACATGAGCACCTGGAACACCGAGTTGATCGCCACCAGCACCGCGGCAGCTTCCCGGTCGCCGCAGGCGAGGTCGTTCCAGATGATCACCATCGCGATGCAACGGGCCAGTCCGACGATGATCAGTCCGGTGCGGTATTCGGGCAGGTCGGCCAGAAACAGCCAGGCCAGTGTGAACATCAGCGCTGGACCGACGATCCAGTTCAGGACCAGCGAGCCGATCAGGAGTTTGCGGTCGCCGGTGACAGCGTCGAGACGGTCGTAGCGAACCTTCGCCAGCACCGGATACATCATGATCAGCAGGCCCAGCGCGATCGGCAGGGAGATGCCGTCGATCTCCACGGCGCCGAGCACGTCACCCAGGCCCGGAATCACGCCTCCGAGCAGCAGACCGGCGGCCATTGCGACGCCGATCCATACCGGCAGCAACCGGTCCAGGACGGGGAGTTTCCCGACCACGCCGCGGGGATCGGTGCCGGTGCTCAACAGCACGGTGACGCGGCGAGCGACTCCGGAGAGGTGCCGAAGGTGTCGGCGTCGGCGAGCACGGTGTAGACCTCCCACTGCTCACCGGCCGGACCGGTGACCCAGACTTTGTCCTGGGTGGCGAAACAACATGTCGTGTTGATCTGCTCCTGGGTGAATAACCCGGCGTCGGTGAGCCGGGTGATCTCGGCCTGCACGGTGTCGCTGGACTCGACCTCGACACCGAGATGGTTGATCGAGCCCCCTTTGCTGGGGTTTTCGATCAGCACCAGTTTCAACGGGGGTTCGGCAATCGCGAAGTTCGCATACCCGTCCTTGACCTTGGCCGGTTCGACACCGAATAGCTTGGAATAGAACGTGATCGACGCGTCGAGGTCATCGACGTTGAGCGCGAGCTGCACACGGGACATGACCGGACCTCCACCTGTGAGACATATGTCGAACTATCTGCCGTGGCCCATGATGCCACCTTTTCGATATAAGTCAAAGATCAGCTATGCTGACTTCATGCCGAAGACGCTGCCGGTGGTCGATATGTCTGCGCCCGTTTGCTGCGCCCCGGTCGCGGCGGGTCCGATCGATGACGGCGCCGCGCTGGAAGTGGCGCTGCGGCTCAAGGCGATCGCCGACCCGACGCGGGTGAAGCTGATGTCGATGCTGCTCACCACCCCCGCTGAGGAGTTGACCACTGGCGATCTCGCCACCGCCCTGACCCTGTCGGAGTCCACCGTCAGCCACCACCTGGGCCAGCTGCGCAACGCTGGGCTGCTGACGTCCGAGCGCCGCGGCATGAACGTCTACCACCAGCCCCGCCGCGACGCCCTCAGCGCGCTGTGCGTCGTACTCGACCCGAACTGCTGCACCTGACCGGACGGTGGCAGATCGGAATCGATCGCGCAATACGCCTCGGCCTTCGCCTTGCATGGATGGCGCGGCCGGATCAGCTATGTCGTGCACGCCCGGGGAGCGAGCCTGGCCCCCAGAACCCGCATCCAGGGTGTCGGCAATGAGCCACCCGCAGGGCGGTCTCCGCACCCCCAGGGTGGGTATCCGCGGCCCACGTGACGGGGCAATGTTAGAGCCATACCGAGAAACGGTGTGCAGAACATCCCAACCCCGATCATCGCGACCGAGCAAAGGACCACAACGTGTTCACCACCCGCATTCGCCGCAACACCATCGCCGCCACCTTCGCCCTCACCGTCGCCGGCCTCAGCGCCGGCATCATCGGCGCCGGCACGGCATCGGCAACCCCCGCATCGTTTCTCGACGAGATCAGCATCAACAACGCCGGGTTGCCCGGTAAGACCGCCGACGAGATGGTCGCGGCCGGGTACGCCACGTGCGACCACCTCCGCCACGGAACCTCGGTCCTCGACGAGATGAGCGCGGTCGAACAGACCTACCACTTCAACCAGGGCACCTTGTTCGTCAGCGCAGCGACCACGAACCTGTGCCCCGACTTCGCAGGCTGAGCAGGCGCTCGGCTGTTCCGCTTGCACCCCGTTTCGGCGCATACACGCTGACAGTCCGGCGAATGCACTCTCGACTTCAGTGGCAGCGCGTGGCCTACTGGAGATAGGCCCACCGGGGCCTACGGAGACCGAATGTCCGGCGGGGTCGGCGTCCGGTTTCATCCGGTCGGTCCGGCGACGGCTCGGCCACAACAGCAGTTCACACCCGAAGGCGCGAACTGGGTTGTATGGACGCCCTCCTACGAGGGCACGTTGATATCTAGAAACATCGCACCTTCCGATCTCATCGGAGGGCCGACATGACCCGAAAAGCACGCAAGGGCAAAGTCACGTTCAGCGTGGAGGGAAGCTCCGCATCGTTCCGCTGCACACTGACCACGAAACAGCTCTGGAAGATACTGATCCTCATCTTCTCGGTCGCCGGTACTGCGGCGACGCAGCCCGACATCACAAGCGCCGCGCTGCACGCAGTGCTCGGCATTGCTCACGGGCTGGCGGCTGTACCGGCCGCCTGATCGCGATACGGGCGGTACCCGCACCCCGCGGCGGGTACCGCCTCTGCACGCTTCCGCTCATCCCGACGAACGATTGAGCGAGGACCACCCCGCGAACCGGCCTGGCAGGTCTGAGCCGACGTGCGAGCGGGACGGATTCGGCGGGCCGCATCCGGCACTGGCCGAATGGGTCCAGTGCAAGCCCGAAATCCTCGCCGACGGCTTGGTCGATCACACACCGATTCCGGGGCAGTCGAACGCGGCAGCCGGTGACCATGGGCGGCCGACCAGATCCGAAAAGCATTGCTGGACATGCACTTCGACAAAGACGTCGTGTTTGCCGACGAAGGATACGTGACCAGACGATGGCCGATGACCGCATCCAACACCGGCCCAATCGAGCTGTTCGGTATTCCACCCACCGGCAGGCCGGTCACGATGGGTGGCCAAGAGATCTTCAAGGTCACCGACGGCAAACTCGCTGAGGCCTGGCACTGCGAGGACATCCCGACGATGTTGCAACAGCTGCGGCTCGGCCTACCACCTACGTTCGTCATGAAGGCGTCGGCACGTCGCAGCGCATCGCAATACCGACGCGAGCAGCGACACCGAGACTAGGGGTCGAAGCCGCTGGGCTGACCGCTTCGCTGCAATACGGCAAATTTCGAACCACCCTTGTGTGGTGCGAGCGCGAGCATCCGACTCTCACATCCCGCTACAGGCCACTGCCCCTAGTTGAGTCTTTCTGCAATCCGATGACCTGCGGTTTCCGGGGAGCCAAGGGGACTCGGACCCTGGCCCGAGCTGCCGGAGTGTATGCAGCCAACGTCACCTGTTCCGCGGTGCCTGGCGCGTGTGTCGTCGGGCTTACAGGCGCGGCACTGGCGAGCCATTCGGCAACCCAAACTCGCAATCCGGTAACGAACTGGTCAACTGACTCGATAACGCGGCAAACATCCGGTTCACCGGTGCCAACCCCACCGACTGGAACTACACCATCCACTGCCCGCCCAACAACCCCAAAACCCTCGAGCGCAGAAACCCTGGACACCAATGCCGATGTTCATTCGCAAGTTCTCGACCGCCGCCACCGCCGCCGCCGTCGTCGCCATCACACTGACCGCCGCCGGGGCCGGGGTTGCGCACAGCCAACCGACGGTCGCGCCGACCACGGACTCCGAGGCAGTCCAATCCACGGTCGGTGGCTGCCGATCCACCACCCCGCAACTGATCAGACTGTGCACCGGGCTGCACATAAATTCATCCCAGACGCCGCTGATGCTCACCCTGAATCCGACCGGCACCCATATCGTCGTGCTCGGTGCCGGACTATTACCCGACGGATCGATCCGACCGGTCCTAGAATCGCGACTGCAAGCGGCCCTGCTTCTGGCGCGCACGTACCCGACCGCCCCAATCATCGTTACCGGTGGCGTTCCCCGCTCCGGTGTCACCGAAGCCGCCGCGATGCGACGCTGGCTCGTCGCCAATGGCGTGTCCCCGCAGCGCATCACCGAGGAAGGCGCCTCCCGCTCGACCGTGGAAAACGCCACGTTCACGAGCAAACTCCTGACCGCTCGGCACGCCACCGGCGCCGTGGTCGTCACCAGTCCGGACCATCTCGAGCGGGCGCTCGTCGACTTTCGGACGGCCGTAGACGGCGCCATCCCCGTCGACGGCACCACCGCCGCCGCCGACTGAATCAACACAGCAGACCGGAATCCACCGCCACCAACGTCGTGTTCCAAACGGCCGCTGCGATCAACTCCGCGGTCGTGCGGATCACGCGGGGGAAAGCCGCCATGGCATTCGTCGCCGACACCGACGGCGTATCCGCGCGTCGTTCATATGACGACCATGACTCGCGCGCCGACCCACAGCCGACCTGCAGAAAATGAACTCCCCGAGGACCATTTCGGGCCCGTCACGCGACGCTCTTGGCCCACTATAGGGGCACTGCCCTTAGTTGAATCTTGCCGTACCCCGCTGGCCTGCGGTTTCGGTGGAGCTAAGGGGACCTCGAACCCCTGACCCCCACACTGCCAGAATGTATGCAGCCAATCTCGGCTGTTCCGGGCCTGTTTCGCTGCATACCGATGTGCCCAGCTCAGCGGGCAGATCACGTTTCGCGCCGTCTCACCTGCTTCGCAGCGTTTCGGCGGCATCGGGGACTTTCTTGGGACACTGCACTTTTCCCTCCCCCGGCCGGCGCATAAACCGATTCCACCATTCTCCCGCCACGCGGGCGATAGCAGCGGCGGCGTGCCCGATCGATGCCGCACAACCGTTGTCTCCAGGTGCACAGGCGAACCTTTGAGGGATCGTGGCGAAGCGCTGTGCGCACGCCGCAGTTCGATCGGTCGGAACGTCAGGTCGGAGGGTCTTCGAGAAACCATGGCCACCGGCGACACCACCAATATCACCTACTTCATGGGCGTGGCGTTCATGGTCGCCGGCAGCGCACACCTGCCGAGCCTGCTGCTCAGCCCGAACTGGCGCCGGTTCAACAACACCGGCGCGGTCTGCGGCGTACTGACGGGCCTCATTTCGACCATCGTCACGTTGATGTTCACCGAGGCACTGTGGCTGTGCAGTGGACCAGCACCGCTGACGATCCAACTGCCCGTTGTCATCACAATGCCGTTGGGCCTCGCGGCGTGCATCGTCGGATCACTCCCTTGCTGACCGACGCGCCGCCACCCCCCGCACTGCGCTGAACCGCGACGCTCCTGCGGTGGTTGGTAACGGACACGGTGATGACGGTTCACGCGGCCGGACAAAGTTCGTGGCAATCGGCAGGCGGTTCCTAGCTCCTTCGACGATGACAGCTGCACCGCAGTCGATTTCGTCGACGTTGTCACGAAGGACACGACGGGATCGAGGACTGGACGCGCTACACGCCTTACACGCTCCCAAGACGTTCGGTCAGCTCCCCACATAATCTGCGAGCGCTCGCCGCGCCTGTCATGGTGCGTGCGATTCACGCGCCTTGATTGCCTCCGCCATGACGTCAGGGCCTGCGGTCACCTCGTGTACCGCTCCCAGAGCAGTGCGGATGCCCGCCCGCGTTTTGTCAAGCGTGACAGCCGGGTTGAGGTCGGTGAGCACCGACGCGGTGCGGGGGTCGAATTCCACGTCGAGTGCCGCATTGACGTCGGCCAGCACGGCCCGGATCGGATCCGGGTCGGTGACGACGAGCTCGGCGCCGAAAAGGCAAGCGCCAGAGATGATGCGTTGCGCGGTTCCGGCGAGCTTCACTCGGCCGGCACCATTGATGGACCACCCGCCGGGACAGTACTCGCCGGGAACCGCGCCGATCCGCGCATCGATTCCGAGGCCTCTCAACACACCGACCAGCCTCGCCGTGAGCTCACGGAAACGCGCCTGCGCACCGGTAGACGCGACTCCGGTCCCCGTCTGCAGCAACTTGTCGGGGAGACCGAAGAAATCGCGAACAGCTGTCGAGTCGTCGCCGATGGTGACCTCGACCCTGGTCCGGTCGGAGGTGAACCGCACGACCGTCCCGACAATCGGTTCACCAGCGTCCGCGGTCGCGGCGGAGGCAGCGGCGGCGCTCGTTGCGGTTGTCGATACTTCGCTGCCGCTCATGGTGCCGCACCCGGCGAGTAGCGCGACAAGCACCCTGGTACTGATGCCAATGTGAATCCATCGAGTCATCGGTTCGGTCCGTCGAGTGCGAGCATCGCTTCTCGTACGTGGCCACCCGGAAAGTGCTTCGGGTCGATGGTCATCGGTAACCCTTTGGCGGCGGCTGGGTTTCGCGTGCACCCAGGCGCCGGCCGGGTCAGACGGTGAGCAGGACTTTTGTGGCGCGACGCTCGTCCATGGCCCGGTAACCCGCGGGTGCCTGGTCGAGGGGGATGGTCAGATCGAACACCTTGCCCGGGTCGATCTTTCGATCCCAGATCAACGTGATCAAGTCGGGCAGGAACCGCCGCACCGGTGCCGGACCGCCGTGCAGGTGCACGCCGGAGAAGAACAGCCCGAGCCCGTCGAGGGACACCCCGTGGGAGACACCCACATAGCCGACGTGCCCGCCCGGACGTGTCGCGTTGATGGCCTGCATCATCGACTCCTGAGTGCCGACTGCCTCGATGACACTGTGCGCACCGAGCCCACTGGTGAGCTCCTGGATTTTCGCGACCCCGGCGTCGCCGCGCTCCTCGACTATGTCGGTGGCCCCAAACTCACGGGCGAGGGCTTGCCGGTCGGCATGCCGGCTCATCGCTATGATCCGCTCCGCGCCGAGTTCCTTGGCGGCCAGGATTGCAAGCAGTCCCACCGCGCCGTCGCCGACCACCGCGACGGTCTTTCCGGGGCCGGCTTCGGCTGCGACGGCGGCAAACCAGCCGGTGCCCAGCACGTCGGATGCCGCCAGTAGCGACGGAATCAGATCGGCGTCGGGCTGTCCCGGAGTCGCGACGAGAGTACCGTCTGCCAGCGGGATGCGGGCGTACTCGGACTGGGTGCCGATGGCACCCATCGGATGGGCGTGTACGCACCGCGACTGATACCCGGCCTGGCAGATCTCGCACGTGTTGTCGGAAGCGAAGAACGACCCAACGACGAAGTCGCCGACCTTGACGTTGGTCACCTCGTCGCCGATCTCGGTGACGACGCCGACGTACTCGTGGCCCATCGGGGTGTGGTCGACCTCTTCAGCACCTCGATACGGCCAGAGGTCGGATCCGCAGATGCAGGATGCCGCGACACGGATGATCGCGTCGGTGGGCTCGACGATTGCCGGATTCTCCCGTTCCTCGACCCGGACATCGCCGGGGGCGTACATGACGACTCCACGCATGGTGGTGTTCTCCTTTACTGATTGACTTTCACAGGAATCGGTGGCACGGCTTGGGTCGGCGTCGTGGTTGCCGAGCGGTCGACGAGGACCAGGGCCGTGGCACCGGCGAGCAGGACTGCGATGGTCGTCACCGCGCCGAGGGGAAGGATGCTGGTGGCGCCGGCCACCCCGACGAGCGGCGCCGCGATAGCACCCAAACCGAACCGCACCATTCCCATCAAGGACGAGGCGGTTCCGGCCAACTGTGGATACCCGGAGAGCGCGAGTGTGGTGGCGGGAGGCGAAGACACTGCGACGCCACCGACGAGGGCGAAAAACGAGACGATCACCACCCACAGGGGCGCCCCCGCCCATCCGCAGGTGAGCAGGCTTACGGCGCCGACGCCGGCGAAGACGACGCCGACGGCCAGTGTGCCGGGAACACTCCACGATTCCGAGGCACGTCCGGCGAGGTAGCCGAAGGTCATGAACCCAGCCGAATTGAGTCCGAATGCGAGCGCGTATTGCTGCGCGGACAGCCCGTAGATGTCTTGGAACACAAACGTCGCCCCGGACAGGTAGGCGAACAGCGCCGCGTACAGAAAACCCTGAGTGAGGATCGCGCCGACGAAGACCCGATCCGCGAGCAACGAGCCGAAGTCCCGCACGGCGTAGGCGAATCCGCCACGAGTACGTTGGCCAAGCGGAAGCGTCTCGCGAAACACAACGCACGTGGTGACAAGGATGCCCGCGCCGATCGCGGCCAGAAAGGCGAACAGGCCGCGCCAGTCGGTGATGGTGTTGAGAAGACCGCCGAGCAGTGGTCCGACGATGGCGGCAAACCCGCCAACCACGGTCAGCCGCCCGTAGAAGCGGATCAGTGCGCCCCCGGAGTAGATGTCACGGCCTGCAGCTTGAGCGATGACGATCCCCACTCCACCAGCGATGCCCTGCACGAGCCGCGCGAGCACCAGCAGCTCGACGGTCGGACTGACCGCGCACAGCGCCGACGTGACGATGTAGGCAACGGTGCCGGCAAGGAGAACACCGCGCCGCCCGAACCGATCCGAGACCGGTCCCGCAACAAGTTGCCCGGCAGCCAGGCCGACGAGGCAGGCGGTGACCGTCAGTTGCGCGACCGACGTCACCGCGCCCAGATCGACACTCAGCGCGGGCAGAGCGGGCAGGTACAGGTCCATCGAAATCGGGCCGAACACCGTCAACACCAGCAGCAGGGTCGGAAGCGAGCGGCTCACGTTTGCCGGAGATGTCGGTGGAGTCATGGACACAAGCCTGTCCCGGCGTTCGCGGGCGCGGGAGTCCCTGACAAGGGGTGTACCACTAGGGCACCCCTCACCCCGCGCGTTCGTCCTAACCTCGTGGGTGTGGACAACCGAGCCGAGGTACGCGAGTTCTTGATGACTCGCCGCGCCCGGATCACCCCCGACACGGCCGGGATCACCGCAGGCGCCAACCGGCGCGTGGCCGGACTACGACGCAGCGAGGTCGCCGCGCTCGCCGGCGTCAGCGTCGAGTACTACGCCAAACTCGAACGCGGCGCGATCGCCGGCGCATCCGCATCGGTGCTCGATGCCATCGCCCGGGCGCTGCAACTCGACGACACCGAGCAGGCACATCTGCTCGACCTTGCGCGTGCCGCCGACGGTATCCCCGCGAGCGGCCGCGCCCGGCGCCGCGCAACCAAGCCGGCAACACCTCGGCCCAGCTTGCAATGGGCACTCGCGTCGATCACCGATGCCATCGCCTTCGTGCGCGATCAACGCCAAAACCTCCTCGCCACAAACGATCTCGGACGCGCTTTCTACTCACCCGTCATCGGCGACGGCGGCCGGATCCCCAATCTGGCCCGCTTTCAGTTCCTGGACCCCGCCGCGCGTGACTTCTACCCGGACTGGGAGCGATTCGCGGAGATGTGCGTGGCCATCATGCGCGCCGAAGCCGGCCGCGACCCGCACGACAAGGCCCTCCAAGACCTCGTCGGCGAACTATCCACCTGCAGCGAGACCTTCCGTACCCTGTGGGCCGCACACAACGTCCGCACCCACGGCGCCGGCACGAAACGATTCCACCACCCGATCGTCGGTGAACTCGTACTGTCCTACGAGGAACTCGCGCTCACCGCCGAACCCGGCCACGTGATGCTGATATACGCCGCTGAACCCGGCTCCCCGTCGGCCGAACGACTTCGACTGCTCGCATCATGGACCGCACAGCACCCCACCCTGGACATCGTCGCCTCCGGGACCCAATCGGGGGAACCGGGGCGTTCTGCGGATCACCTACCCAACGCGACACAAACAAAAGAGCCCTGACCGCAACGATGGCGGCATCGCCGAACGCTAGCGACGACACCGAAAGCCGATCAACCTGCCAATCCCTGGTTGCTGGCTGATCTCGACGTATTCGTTTGTATCACAACATCTTTGACATCCCAGCGCGCCACAGAGAAAAGTTGGTAAAGGAAATGAAGGTCACGAAAACCGACCGTCGAACCGTCACCGGACCCCCGGAGTGGTTCACCGGCGCCGTCTACATCGACGGCCTCCGCGATCCCGATGATCAGTCTGCGGTTGGGTGCGCACACGTCCGCTTCACACCCGGTGCCCGCACCGCCTGGCACACCCACCCCAAGGGCCAAACGTTGTACGTGACCGACGGGGTCGGTCTCGTGGCCCGGCGCGGCGGCGAAGTCCAGGAGATCCGGCCAGGCGACGTCGTCTACATCGAACCGGGCGAAGAGCACTGGCATGGTGCGACACCCGACCGATTCATGGCACACGTCGCTATTCAGGAAGCCGACAACGAGGGCCGCGTCGTTACCTGGCTCGAACACGTAGCCGAGGACGAATACCGGTCATGACCTTTCGGGATCGGCACCCTCGTCGAGATATTGCTACGCAATTCAATCCGCAGGCAAACGGCTCGTCGAGAATCGGTGCCCAGCGCGCCGCCGAAAATATCCCCGGACTCGATCAGCGGGGAGGGATGGGGGGTCGTCATCGAGGCCACCGGGTCGCTCGGCGGGTTCGAGGACGGACTGAAGGCCGTCCGCGAGGCGGGGCGGTTCCACGTCTTCGGTGTCTCGAGCCCCGATGCCACTGCTGAAGTCTCCCCCTACGAAATCTTCGCCAAGGAACCTACCGTGACCGGATCACAATCCCTGCAAAGCAGCAAGACACAGATCGCTCCCGCTCCGTCGAAACGCCTCGAAGGTAGTCACGGCGACGAGTAATCACGTTGGCCCAGACCCCCACATTTCGGTGTTGGTTGCCGTGCACCGGTCGACGCCCGACCTGCAGAAATGGGATGCCCTGCGCCGGATTTCGGAGCGATTATCCGACCCGCTTGGGACACTATAGGGACGTCGCCCTTAGTTGAATCTTGCCGTAACCCGCTGACCTGCGGTTTCGGTGGAGCTAAGGGGACTCGAACCCCTGACCCCCACACTGCCAGTGTGGTGCGCTACCAGCTGCGCCATAGCCCCTAACTTCGCTTCCGGGTGGCCCCGGCTGCTCGAACGAAGTTACACCATCGCCGGTGACGCCAACAAATCGCGGCCCGTCGCCTACTGGATGAGGGCGGCGACCCAGCCGGGATCATTCGTTTCGACGGCGTCCGTGCCGTCGAAGACCGCGGGGGTGCCGTTGGCACCGAGATCGTTCATCGCCTGCTGGCCCGCGGTCGCGGCTTCCGCGGCGGACTGCACGTTCGTGCCGTCCTTGATGCACTGTTGCGCGTCGTCGTTCGCTCCCGCGTCCTTTGCCATGGTGGCCAGGTCGTCGTTGGAGTGGTCGGACGAGCCGTTTTCCTTCGGCTGACCCTCGGGCGAGAACAGTGCGGCGTGGAACGCCGAGTAGGCCGGGCCGTCACCCGTCTGCGCCACGCACTGGCTCGCGGCCACTGCGCGGGTGGAGTAGTCACCCGATGCCGACAGCCGGTTCAGGAAGTTCAGCAGGTGATACCGCACCGCGAGCTTGCCGTCGTCGATCGCCTGCGCGACTTCCTGACCGTGTGTTTCCTCGAGCTGCGCACAGTAGGGACACATCGGGTCCTCGAACAGGTCGATCGTCTTCGCCGCACCGGGCAGGCCGAGCAGGACCGCGCCGCTGTCCTCGAGCGTGGCGGTGACGTCGGAGTTCTGCACGCTGCCGTACCCCTCGTTGCGCGTCTCGGTGCGATTGCTCTGCCAGATCACGCCGCCGATGACGATCACTGCAACCACCACGATTGCGAGCCCACCGAGCAGGTAGGTCGAACGATCCGACTTCGGTTGCGGCAGGTTCTTGGATCGGGTCGGCTTCTGGCTCAACTCGGGTGTCCTCACTGTCTTCTAGTGGTCGTGGGTGATGCTCTCGAGCGCTACTGTGCCAGCGTTTCCTGAGACGTCTGCTCAGGTTCGACGTCGAACGGACGCGAGCCCGGCCCCAACGCGAACGGACTGCGCGGAAACACCATCAGCCACGCCGCCAAACATAGGAACCCGACGTCGCGCAGGATCTCGCGCAGGTAGTCCCAGGCGGTTACCCCCGCAGCCGGGCCACCGCCGCCGAAGCATCCGCAGTCGATCGACAGGCCCCGTGCCCAGGCGGAGGCAACCGCAGCGATCAGCACGACAAGCAACGCCGCCGATGCTGCGGAGACCACGCGCACGCCGAGCCCGAGCAGCAAGAACAGCCCGAGGCCGATCTCGACGAACGGCAGGGTGTTCGCGACCGGGCGAACGAGGTCGTCGGAGAGCAGTTGGTAAGCGCCGACCGCGACCGTGGTTTGCGTCGGATCCGATGCCTTCAGCCATCCGGACACCAGCCAGATCCCGGCAAGGCCGAGCCGGGCGGCCAGGCTGACCCATCGAATCCACACAGCATTCGAGCCTACCGATCGCACAGCGTAGTTTTACCGATGTGAACGAACCGTCGGCTGCCCCGCAGCGGGACGACGACCGACTCCCCCACGAGTACGACCACCGCCATTCCGATGTTTCGGGCGGCTGGCTGCGCGCGGCGACATTCGGCGCAATGGACGGTCTGGTAAGCAATACCTCGCTGATCGCGGGGGTCGGCGCGGCCAGCGTCGACGCGCACACCGTCGTCCTCACCGGCGTCGCCGGGCTGGTCGCCGGCGCGTTCTCGATGGCACTCGGCGAGTACACCTCTGTCACGACGCAGAACGAGCAATTCGCCGCGGAGGTGAACGTGGAGCGTGGCGCGCTGCAGCGCCACCCGGAGGCCGAGCTCAATGAACTCACCGCCCAATTCGTTTCGATGGGGATGACACCCGAGACTGCTGCCCGCGCGGCGGCCGAGGTCAGTACCGATACGGAGCGGGCGCTGGACGTGCACGTCACCCAGGAACTCGGTATCGACCCCGACGCGGAGCCCTCGCCCTACGTCGCGGCCATCTCGTCATTCGCGTTGTTTTCCGTCGGCGCCCTCATCCCGCTCATCCCCTACCTGCTCGGCTTCTCCTCGCTGACCGCGGGCCTGCTCACCGGATGCGCCGGGCTGCTCCTGGTGGGCGCCCTCACCGCGCGCTTCACCGCGCGATCGGCGTGGCGGGCTGCGATCCGGCAGCTCATCCTCGGCGCCATCGCGATCGGCGCGACCTATGCGGTCGGCTCCGCGATCGGAGTCGGGATCGGGGGGTAGCAGATGAATTGGGCGCCAGGCGCGTCAGGGCGGGTCGGTGTCGCCGCCGACCAGGATCTCGCTCGAGTGATGGAACCTGTTGATACGAGGGCGTTGTCGGGGATCGACGTGGAACGGCGGGGTCCACACAGTCCGGCTGCCCCGCCTCGTGCGAGTGTGCCACTGATCGCCTGCTGAACCGACGAGTTTGTGGTGTTCGGGGCAGGCGAAGGTCAGGTTGTCGATATCGGTCGCTCCGCCATCCGACCATTCACGGATGTGGTGGGCCTCGGTCAGGTATCCCGGAACGGTGCAGCCCGGGTGCGAGCAGCCGATGTCGCGGGCGTGCAGCACAATTCGCTGATCCGGGCTCGCGATCCGCTTGGCACGGCCCAGGTAGAGCGGGCGGTTGTCGATGTCGTCGAACACCGCGAGGTAGTGGTTCGCGTGGCCGGCCATCCGGATCAGGTCGCGGATCGGCAGCAGCGATCCGCCCGCGGTGGTGGCGGAGCCGGCCAGATCGGCGAGCTCACGCACCGTCGTGGACGCGATCACCGTGACCGGGAGTCCGCGGTGTTGCCCCAACTCGCCGGAGGCGAGCAGTCCGCGACACATCGCCTGCACCGCGTCATGCTGCCGCTGCCCGATCGAGCGGGCATCGCGGCGAGCAGCCTCCGCATCGGGTTCACCATCGACAGTGGGTGTTTCGTCGTCGGGGTTGCACATCCCGGGCGCGGCAAGCTTGGCGAAGATCGGTTCCAGATACGCCCGCAACTCCGGATCGATCAGTCCGTCGATGCGGCTCATCAGATCCGGACCTTGCTTACCGAGCCAGATCCCCCGCTTTCGGGCGCGATCGTCATCGGAGAACTCCCCATCCGGATTCAAGTACACCGCAAGCCGGTCCGCGATCTTCTTCAATTCATCCGGGCGCATCGTGGCCGCGAACCCCGCGAGCTGCGCCTCGGCCTGCTCCCGCGTCCCCACATCCACCGCCGCCGGGAGGTGCTGCAAAAACGACCGGATCACCTGCACATGCGGATCCCCAAGCACACCCTCGCGCACCCCGGCGGCCGTAGCGGGAAGTTCGGGTTCGAGCGGTTCACCAGTGAACGACGATCGAGTCGCCAGCTGGTCGGCTGTGGCGAACCGTTTCTTGGCCTCACTCCGATTGATCCGCAACGCATCCGCGACAACCTGATGCGTGTGCTCGCAGCCGAACTCGTCCGGGATCCGCTGCTCCGCGAACAGGGACAACAACTCGTGAGCGATACCCGCTTGCTTGCGAGCAACGGCCTCCAGCTCTCGCAGCATGTCGAGCCGCTCCTGATTCGACATGCCGCCGAAGTCCAGGCCCGAGGCAGCGGACACCGCAGCACGAAGCGCCGCCAGCACTCCCACAGCTTCCGCCTTCGAACTCATATTCGAAAGTCTATCTATGGCCACCGACATAAGTCGCTCGTCAGCCGTCCGCCTGCTCCCCTATCGACCGAACGAGCGTGTCGTCCACAACCAACCAGGCCACCATCGCGATGAGCAGCACGGAACCCGTGACGGCGAACCCGACTTCGTAGGAGAAGTGTTGCGCGAGAATGCCGGCGCAAACCGGACCGATCACCGTGCCGACGTCGGTGGCCATCTGAAAGGCGGCGAGCACGGGCCCGCCACGGGCATGCCCGATGATGTCCGCCACGGCGGCCTGCTGGGCGGGGTTGATCAGTCCCGATCCGAGGCCGGCGATCAGACACATCCCCAGAAACGCGGGCAGCGTGTCGGCCAACCCGAGCACGGCCGTGGTGACACCCGAGATCGCCGTGCCCGCAACGACGAACGCCCGCCGACCGTAGCGGTCCGAGTACCGCCCGGCAGCGAACAACACGAGCGCATTGCCAGCGGCGAACGCCGTCAGCGCGATCCCGCTCACCGCTGCGTCCCGGTCGAGCACCTCGACCACGAACAGCGGCACGATCGCCATCCGCACGCCGAACAGCGCCCAGCCGTTGGCAAGACTCGACACGAGCGCGGCGCGGTACGCGGGCACCGCCAGGCCCTGTCGGAACGTCATCGTCTCGACGTCGGTGTTCGAATCCGGCGCTGCGATCGCGGAATTCCGCAAACTGAAGTACACGACGGCCGCGGCGATCAGCAACGCGACCGCATAGATCGCGAACGGTGCCCGCAAACCCAACCCGGTCAGCGCGCCACCGACCAGTGGGCCGCTGACCGTGCCCATCAGGAAGCTCGTCGCGTACAGGCCTGCCACCCGCCCGCGACGCTTCGGCGGCGACAACCGGATCACTAGCCCGAGCGACGACACGGTGAACATCGTCGAACCGATACCGCCGAGCGACCGGAACGCGAGCAACTGCCAATAGCCCTGCGCGAACGCGCAGAGACCGGTCGACAGCGCGACGACGATCAGACCGATCAGGTAGACCGGCCGCTCACCCATCCGCTGCACCAGCCGTCCGGACAGCGGCGCGAAGCACAGCCGCATCAGGGCGAACGCGCTGATCACCGCGGAGGCGGCGGTGACGCCCACATCGAAGCTACGGGCGAACTGCGGCAAAGCCGGTGCCACGATGCCGAATCCGAGCGCGATGACGAAACTGGCCGTCACCAACACCCAGATCTCGGGCGGTAGCTCGGGCCGATCCTGCGTCGTGTCGGCCGGCGCGGCCCGCTCAGCCACCGGTCGCGCTGCTCCCGCTTCCAAGCGTTTCGCTCACCAGTTCCCGTGCCGCGGACTGTACTTCGGCGAGATGCTCCGCACCCTTGAACGATTCGGCGTAGATCTTGTACACGTCCTCGGTGCCGGATGGTCGCGCGGCGAACCAGGCATTCTCGGTGGTGACCTTCAGCCCACCCAGCGCGGCGCCATTGCCGGGCGCCGTGGTGAGCATGCCGGTGATCGGTTCGCCCGCAAGCGAAGTCGCACGCACCTGATCGGGCGACAGCTTGGCCAACTCCGCCTTCTGCTCCCTGCTCGCCGGCGCGTCGATCCGGGCGTACGCCGGACTGCCGTATCGCTGCTCGAATTCGGCGTACCGCTGTGACGGCGTCTGGCCGGTGACCGCGATAATCTCCGAGGCCAGCAGGGCGAGGATGATGCCGTCCTTGTCCGTGGTCCATACGGTGCCGTCGTGACGCAAGAACGAGGCACCCGCGCTCTCCTCGCCACCGAAGACCAGGCCGGCGTCGACGAGTCCGGGCACGAACCACTTGAACCCGACCGGCACCTCGTACAGGTCGCGTCCCAGGCTGGCGACCACGCGATCGATCATCGACGAGCTGACCAGCGTCTTGCCGACCTTGCCCGCCGCAGGCCAACCCGAACGGTTCGAGACCAGATAGTCGATTGCCACCGCGAGATAGTGGTTCGGGTTCAACAGTCCACCGTCCGGGGTGACGATGCCGTGCCGGTCCGAGTCCGCGTCGTTGCCGGTGGCCACGTCGTAACGATCACGCGAGGCGATCAGCGAAGCCATCGCGTTCGGGGACGAGCAGTCCATCCGGATCTTGCCGTCGGTATCGAGGGTCATGAACCGGAAGGTGCCGTCCACCAACGGATTCACCACCTCGAGCGACAAGCCGTAGCGCTCACCGATCGCACCCCAGTAGTCGACGCTCGCGCCGCCGAGCGGGTCGGCGCCGATACGCACACCGGCGGACTTGATCGCATCCATATTCACCACGTTGGGCAGATCGCCGACGTAGTGCTCGAGGTAGTCGTAGCGCTCGGCAACGGCGAGCGCCTTGTCCAGCGAGGTGCGTCGAACGCCGTCGAGTCCGTTGCGCAGCAACTCGTTTGCCCGCGCCGCGATCGTGCCGGTGGCATCACCGCCGGCCGGACCGCCGTCGGGTGGGTTGTACTTGAAACCACCGTCGCGTGGCGGGTTGTGCGACGGGGTGACGACGATGCCGTCGGCCTGCGCCGCCGCACCGGATCGGTTGTGCCGCAAGATCGCATGGCTCACTCCGGGGGTCGGGGTGAAGCGGTCGCGTGCGTCGATCGCGACGAGGACGTCGTTGGCGGCGAGCACCTCGAGGGCGGTCACCCACGCCGGCTCGGAAAGCGCATGCGTGTCCCGGCCGATGAACAGCGGACCGGTGATGCCCTCACCGGCGCGGTACTCGACGATCGCCTGGGTGGTCGCGAGAATATGCGCCTCGTTGAACGCCCGATTGAGGCTGGAGCCGCGGTGTCCGGACGTACCGAAAACCACCATCTGCTCCGGAACCGACGGATCCGGGGTCAGGCTGTAATAGGCCGTCACCAGGTGGGCGAGGTCTTCCAGGTCTTCCGGCCCAGCAAGCTGGCCGGCCCGTTCGTGAGCCACGTCGGTCTCCTCTTCGAGCAAATCTCCGGCGGAGATCCCCGCCGACTTCATTCGATCACGATCGCGGCGTGCTGGTCAGGGCAAATCGGGGTCCATCATCCGGAACTTCACGGCCGCCGTGAGGTCATCGAGCGCGGTGGCCAAAACGGCGAACCCGGCCTGCGCATCGGGTGCAGCCAGCAGGGCATACCGGTCGGCCTGACCGAGCGGAAGTCGCGCGGCCAGCGCGAAGCAACGCCGCATCGGGTCGGTGGGCAGGTCTGCGAGTGGATCGCCGGGCGGCGGTCCACCGGATCGCTGGGCCAACTCGGCCGCCAACTGCGCCAGTCCCGTCACCCGACCATTGACGAGGGCGTCGGCATCTTCGTCGATATCGCTGCCGGCGTCATCGGGCCAACTCTCGACTTCGGCCCGGGGGTACGGGTCGTCGGGCAGCCATTCCTGCACCCGAAAGCGTTCGGTCCCGACGCACTCGAGCCGCTGCCGGCCGCCGGGCAGGTCGTAGGCGGAGATGATCCGGGCGAGCACGCCCACGTCGGTGCGCTGGTCGCCCCCGCCCACCTCATGACCGTGCGAAATCAGCACAACACCGAACTCCGGTTGCGGACTCCGGTTCAGGCATTCGTCGACCAGCGCGAGGTAGCGGGGTTCGAAGATTTGCAGCGGCAGTCGCTCGCCGGGCAGGAGCGCAACCCCGAGCGGAAACATCGGAATGACGGCCATCCATCCAGCATGCCGTGCCGAATAGCCCGATGGACGACCGAATCCTCGGCCTGGGTCGTACTCCCGATTGAAAGGTGATCCGACCGGGCACAAAGAGGGGGACAATATGACGGAGGTCACACCGATGACGGTTCGGAAGCGGCACGGACCCATGCACGACACGCGTAGACGAGCTTTGGCGACCCTCGCCACCGTGCTATTTCCGCTGTTCGCCGCCCTCCCAACGGCAGGCACCGCCGTCGCGGTGCCGATCTACCCGGCGCCCGACACAGACGCCTTCTACGCCCAGACTCCGGATATGGCCGCGCACGCGAACGGGGACGTCCTCGCCTCGCGTCAGGTGCCCGCGCCCGGGTTCCCGGGATCCACGGCCTGGCAGCTGAAGTACCGCTCCACCAACTCCGCCGGCGCCCCGATCGCCGCCGTGACCACGCTGCTGGTCCCCGCGGTCGGGGGCCCGAACCGGCCGCTGGTGTCGTATCAGCCGTTCATCAACTCGCTCGGCCTGCAATGCGCTCCATCGCACAGCCTGTTCAACGGAACCCTGCAGGAAGCGCCGGCGCTCAACGCGCTGCTCGCCCGCGGCTGGGCGGTGGCCGTTCCCGATCACCTCGGCCCGCAGAGTTCCTACGGTGCCGCCGCGCTCGGTGGCCGGCTGGTGCTCGACGGGATTCGCGCGGTGCAACGGTTCCCCGCAGCCGCGCTCGGCAATAGTCCGGTCGGCATGGCGGGTTACTCGGGCGGTGGCATGGCGACCGGTTGGGCCGCTGCACTCGCGCCGAGCTATGCGCCGGAGCTGCGGATCGTCGGCGCGGCGCAGGGTGGGGTTCCGGTGAACATCGGTCAGCTCGCGCTCGACCTGGGCAATACCAGTTCGCCGCTGTTCGGGCTCGGGTTCGCGGCAGCGTTGGGCATAGAACGCGAATATCCGCAGACGGCCAACATCAGCGACCGGCTCAAGCCCGAGGGTGTGCAGTTGCGCGGCCAGATCGCCAACGCGTGCACCGATCAGATCGTGGCGGCCGGAGCCAACAAGAGCTACTCCGACGTCGCGAACGGTCCGCTGCAGGCCGACCCGGCGGGAGAGGCCGTGCTGAACGAGAACAGCCTGCAGCTCTACCCGGGCGTACCGCGCACGCCGATCTACGAGTGGCACGGCGCCAACGATCCGGTTCGCCTCGATCTGGTCCGGCAGACCACGGGCCGCTATTGCGCAGCGGGCACACCGGTGCAGCTCGATGTCATTCCCGGCGCGGACCACGGCGGTGCGATCGTGCCGGGCGCGATTCGGGCCGTGAGCTATCTCGGCGATCGGTTCGCGGGTCTGCCGGCCCCGAGCAACTGCTGACACATCGCACATCGAAGGGAGGTTCTATGGGCGACCTGCATAACTCGTGCAGCACTTTGCCTATAGTTGGACGGATGACCAATACTTGGGGGAATTGGGCGGGTTCTCAGCTGTGCCGCCCAGCCGTCATCGCGCGCCCGCGCACGACGGACGAGTTGCGTCGTGTGCTGGCCGATGCGTCGTCGGCCGACCACCGCGTCCGGGCCGTCGGGGCCGGCCATTCCTTCACCGGCGCGGCGCTCACCGATGGCGTCATGGTGTCGCTCGAGCGCATGAATCGGGTGCTCGAGGTCGACCGATCCCGCGGACTGGTCCGCGTCGAGGCGGGCATCTCGCTCAACGAACTGAGCGAAGCGATGCACGGGCACGGCCTGGCATTTCCGAACATGGGCGATATCAACGTGCAGTCGCTCGGCGGCGCGACGGCTACTGGAACGCACGGCACGGGCGCAACGCTGATGAACCTCTCTGCCGCCATGCACTCCATCGAGTTGATGCTGGCCGACGGCTCGACGATCGAGGTGAGCGCGGAGTCCGAGCCCGATATCTGGCGCGCCGCCCGAGTCAGCATCGGCACGCTCGGCATCGTCACCGCAATAACGTTGCAGGCCGTTCCCTCGTTCGTACTCGAAGCGGTCGACCGGCCGTATCAAATCGATGCAGTCCTGGCCGACCTCGACTCCTACGTCGACGGCAACGACCACTTCGAGTTCTACGCCTTTCCGCACAGCCCGCTCGCGCTGACCAAGTGCAACAACCGGACCGACCGGCCCGAGAAGCCGGCACCCGCGGCACTCGAGTGGGTGAACTCGATACTGCTGCAGAACTACACCTTCGAGGTGCTGTGCCGGATCGGGCAGGCGCGACCGTCGCTCATCCCGAGCATCAACCGCTTCGCGGCGCGGGTAGGCGGGTACAACAACGCGGTCGACCGCTCGTATCGGGTGTTCTCCACGCCGCGGCACGTGCGGATGAACGAGATGGAATACGCGATTCCCCGCGAGGATGCCGCCGAGGCGGTCGCGCGGGTCAAGGAGGTCGCCGAGCGCGACGATTTCGCCGTGCCGTTCCCGATGGAGGTGCGCTGGGTCGCACCCGACGACGCATTCCTCTCCCCCGCGACGGGCCGGGAGACCTGCTACATCGCGGTGCATATGTATGCCGGAATGCCTTGGGAGGGCTACTTCCACGCGGTCGAGGAAGTACTGGAGGGCTACGACGGCCGGCCACACTGGGGCAAGCTGCATTTCCAGACCGCGGACACCTTGCGCTGGCGCTACCCCGAATGGGATCGCTTCGCCGAGATGCGCAAGCAACTGGACCCCGGCGGATTGTTCTCGAATGCCTACACCGACCGAGTGCTCGGTCCGGTCGGCTGACTCAAGGCAGCTTGATCATCGACACGTACATCTCGATGATCGGCCGGAACAGATCGACATCATCGATTTCGCTGGCCAGCACGACGGAGTCGCTGGTCGCGACGAGCGCGTGCGCGAAGGCCAATGGCGATATCAGCAGCGTGCCGCCGATTCGCTCGACGCCCTGCACGATGAATTCGCTGAGCGCTTCGACGACCTCTCTTCGCTTGTCCGCCACTCGCTCTCGCGCATCGGGGTTGCGGAGTAGGTAGAGGGTGAACTCGTGGCCCAGCGCAGCATGCTCGGCGCCGCGGTCCCGGCTCAGTTGCCGCCAGCGCTCCGCGATCTCGTCGAGTTCACGCGCGCCGATCTGCTTCGCCGACAGCACCTCGGCGAAGTTGTCGAAGTAGCGTCGCCAATATCGGTCGCTGACGGCGAGGAAGAGGCCTTCCTTCGTAGCGAAGTGCTTGTAGATGGCGCCCTTGGTGTACCCGGCGGCATGGGCGATGTCGTCGAGAGTCGCGGTCGTGAAGCCCTTCTCCGCGAATACCTCTTCGGCGGCGTCCAACAGCAGCGAACGGGTGCGCTCGAGCCGTCGGTCCCGCGTCCAGCGCTCAGCCATACCGGCATTCTGCCATAGGATCTAAGAAACTATTAGGATGTTTAGATTCTCACGGGTATATTCACGCACGCCAGCAAGTCAACAACGCGTGATCTGCAACCTGTTCCAGACGCCTACGACCCCGTACGACGTCGATCTCATCGTCGATCCGTGCCGCAGCGCCGAGCCACTCCGCGAGAGCTGCACTGCACCGTCCAGAAGGAGACAGCGCTATGAGCGACCTGTCGCAGAAGAAGAAATCGCCACCCACAGAGTCAATCGGTGCCGCGGCCACGCTCGGTGCCCAGGTCCAGCCGTCGAGCAAGCGCGTCCGAATCTGGGCCTGCATCGGCGCGGCGGTACTGGCGCTGCAGCTATACGTGTGGTTCCGGTGGGTCACCGGGCCCTATTTCGTCCGGATCGAACCCGGCCCAACCCCGGTGCCGACGGCGATGAAGACTGTCCTCACCGTGTGGACGGCCGGGATCGTGCTCATTTTCCCGATTGCCATCTATTGGTTCATCGTTCGACCGTGGATTCGGGAACGGCGAATCACTCTCGACGGCATGCTCGTCGGCGCAATGGGCCTGATGTTCTTCCAGGATCCGCTGCTCAACTTCTTCAACACGTGGTGCACCTACAACACCTGGATGTGGAACCGCGGCGCGTGGACCTCGCACATTCCCGGGTGGTTCTCGCCCGAGGAGCCCGGCAAGCAGGTTTCCGAACCGCTGCTCATGAACGCCCCCGGCTACGCGGTCGGCGTGCTGCTGTGCACGATCGTCGGATGTGCGGTCATGCGCAAGGTCAAGGCGCGGTGGCCGGGGATCAGCAACCTCGGTCTGATCGGCGTGATTTTCGTGTATGCGATCTTCTTCGATGTCGTCATGGAGGGTCTGCTCCTCCGGATCGGGCTCTACGTATACCCCGGTTCGATCCAGTCACTGACAATCTTCGCTGGGCACTACTACCAGTACCCGCTCTACGAAGCGCTGATGTGGGGCGGCGCCCAGGCCGCGTTCTGCTGCCTGCGTTACTTCACCGATGATCGCGGCCGCACGGTTGTCGAGCGCGGACTCGACAACGTCAAGGGCGGAGTCGTCAAGCAGCAGTTCATCCGCTTCCTCTCGATCTTCGGCGCGGTCAGCGCGATCTTCTTCTGCTTCTACAACATCCCCGTGCAGTTCTTCGCCATGCATGCGGACGCGTGGCCGGCCGATGTCCAGGAGCGTTCGTACTTCACCAGCAATATCTGTGGTGAAGGCAGCGAGGGGCCCGACGGCAAGCCGGTGCCTTGCCCCGATCCCTCGATGCCGATGCCTTCGAAGTGGTCCGGATACGTGAACTTCGACGGCGAGTTCGTCCCGCGGGAGGGTACGGAGCTACCCCACATGGTGCCGCTCGAGAAATGAGCTGACGGCACACCCCGAACACGACGAAGCCCGGGCCGGATATTCCGGCCCGGGCTTCGTTTTGGTGGAGCTGCCGGGAATCGAACTCGGCCAGAAATCACGCTGACCTGCGGAAACGCTGAAACCGACGCCGCGAAAAGACGTGAAACGACCTGCGGCTACGCGAATCGTGTTGATGGCATCAACACACCCACATGAACAGGCAAGCGACACCCGAACGTTCCGAAACATTCGCCCGTGTCAGCCCCAGGTTTACGCTGACGCGACCGCGAATGGGAGAGGTGCCGGTGGCAGAGAAGACCAAGTACCAACAGCTCTCGGAGGATGTCGGCCGAGCCGAAGAGATAACGGCTGATCGGGAGCCCACCGCCGGGGAGGTACAGCAGGTCGACCACCTCGTCGCGCGACTGCGCGCCTCGGCATCTGGTGGCAAGCGGTACAGGAACCTCTACGAACGCGCGACGGCGGTCCAGGCGCGCATCGGCGACCTCCGCGACATCCAACAGCCTGCGGGGAAGGCTGACCCGGATGACACGGGCGAGCCACCGGCTGCGAAGAAAAAGGGTAGGGGGTTCGGGCGAATCTATAGCGAGCTCGACCGGATTGCGGCGATCACCCGTCCACTCAAGCCGGAGGAACTTCAGCGACTCGACGACGTCGTCGAGGAGACGCGGACGATCGCAGCGACGGACAACAGCAAGATGTACCGGCGGCTGCACCAGCGCGCGAAGCTCATCCAGAAGAGCAAAGTCCCTCCGCCGAAGCCTTTACCGCGACAAATGGAAGGTCTCCGCGCCGTGCTTCCCGCTGGCCTCGTCGGCAGCCCCCGACTGGAACAGGCGCGACGCCAGGTGCTCGGCGGGCTCCCATCGTCCCGGCGGGGCCACTGAGTCGCTGCCTACTGATGGCCCGCCATGATGTGGCGCCTTCGACGGGGCCTTGCGAGGCGTGTGTCGGTGAAAAGGTGATGATAAGGGCGTGCCAACCAAACACCCCGTGGCATGCTCCGAACGGAATGGTCAAAACCGTTGCCTTCCGCGCGCGAACCAAGGCCCGCGCAGTGCGCAGACAGCATCCGCTGATTCGCTCACGGTATTCGGCCGGATAGGGTTCGGGCGCGAAGCTCCTTCTCCTCACCGAAGGAAGGGCATCAATCCCGGGACGGTTCATCCCGGGGAGGGACTAGATCATTGCGCTGGCTGGTCAGCCAGACCAGGCCGCGCGAAAAAGTCGAGGCTAGTCATCAAATTTACCGACGCCGAACGGTCTCGCGCGACAGTCTCGGGCGGCTTGGTCTGGGCCGATCGGGCGGAGGGGCCGCACACCGACTTGGCCCTTCTCGGGGTGATGCAATGCAACGCCTTGCCGCGGGGGTCCGGAAGATAGCAGCTATCGAACTACAGGCCGCTATCAAGCGAGAAATATGCGACACCCCCCGGGCCAGAAATCGCCAATCCGATTCCCGTAGCTGCAGTCACCGGAATGATCGTCGTGGCGGCCCTCCCTGTGACCAGCCGGAGTACCTCACCTCCGGTCTCAGGATCCACGAGCCGTACGCCGTCAGTACCACTTGCGGCCAATAGAACACGGCCAGTCGGCATGTTAACAGCCGCCAACGCCCGCACCGCGCCGCCGCCGAGTTTGAGATCTCGCACCCGCTGGCCGGTTTCGAGATCCCATAACCGCACCAAACCCCCCGTGCATCCACCTACCAACAGGAATTGTCCGTTTGCCAGCTTCGCGACCGTTAAGGCTTTTATCGCGCTGCCGCCAGTGTCGAAATCCCGTGCCCCCTGGCCGGTTCCGAGATCCCATGACCGCAATGTCCACGTGCTAACACCGGCCAACAGCACGCGACCGGTCGGTAAGGTGGTTGCGGTAAGCAGCTCAGACCACGCCGCACCGTCTCCGCTTAGGCCGAGATCTTCCACCGGCTGGCCGCTCTCGGGATCCCAAATAAGTGACCCCGACTGCGGTCTGCGGTAGTACTGCAGTGAACTTCCCGCCAAGAGCGCCCGTCCACCCTCCAATATGATTGGCGTCAAGGTCCGCACACCTCCGCTGCTGGCGAGATCTCGCACCTGCTCACCGCTCTCGGGATCCCAAATCCGAACCACGTCCTCTAAGGTCCCAGCCAAGAGCGCCCGTCCACTCTGCAATATGATTGGCGTCAAGGTCCGCACACCTCCGCTGCTGGCGAGATCTCGCACCTGCTGACCGCTCTCGGGATCCCAAATCCGAACCACGTCCTCTAAGGTCCCAGCCAAGAGCGCCCGTCCACGTCGTGTTGAGGTTGCGGCTATGGCCCCCACCGCACCATTGCCGGCGACAGCGGCGGAGCGACCTTCGACTAGTGCCTTCTCGGGATCCCACAGTTGCACGCCATACCGCTCTAGGCCTCCTCCGCCAACCAACATCACCCGCCCGCTCGCCAAGGTCACCGTCGTCAACGCCCACACCACGCCGCCACCAGCATCAAGATCTCGCAAGTGCTGACGGGTCTCAGGATCCCACAACCGCACACCATGACCACCTTGTCCGCCGGCCAACAGGAGTCGCCCGCTCGGTAACGAGAACGCCACCAGGCCGGCGCCGTCGCCTCCGAAATCATGCACCCGGCGCCCGGTCCCTGGATCCCACAACCGCACGACATGTCCAACTAGCCCGCCTGCCAACAGAACTCGCCCTTCAAGCGTCGAGATCGCCGCCAAACTCCCCACCATTAGTCCGCTCGCGTCGAGATCTCGCAACTGTTCGCCAGTCCCGGGATCCCACAATCGCACACCATTTGACCCCATGCTGCCGCCACCAGCCAATAGGACTTGCCCGCACGGCAAGGTCACCGTCGCCAAGGCTCGCACTACGCCGCCACCAGCGTCGAGATCCCGCAAGTGGTCGCCGGTCTCAGGATCCCACAACCGCACACCCCTTTGGTTGATACTGGCGGCCACCATGACCTGCCCGCCAGACAATGAGAAACCAGTGAGCGCCTCAACTGCACCGCCGTTGGTGTCGAGTTCTTTTAGCTGCTGGCCGGTTTCAGGATCCCACAAACGCACCGCGTCCTGACCCAAGTTTCCGCTGGTGGCCAGCCAGACTTGCCCAGTCGGCAATGAGATTGCCGCCAACTTCCGTATCGCGCCATCGGTCCGAAAGTGGTTGCCGACGGGGGTGGCAGATTCCGGGTCCCACAACCGCAGCCCGTCTTGGTCACCGATCGCGAGCAGGAATCGTCCACTACGGAGTGGAACGGCACTCAAGACGGGGTTGGTGGCTGCCGCCAGTACAATTCCCGGCGGTTGCCACTTCGACCAAACAGGCTTCAGCGCAAGATTTGATGAGTCTATGTGTGCATCCAACCCTGCTGCGGCGCAGACGAATGCGTAGCTGGAATGACGTGACATGTCGTCCGCGTCGTGTAGGTAGGGTTCGATCCGCGCCCACGCCGCGAGCCTACTGCTCGCCGCGTCCAAAGGGGGCGGCAGTCCTAGCCTGCCCCGTATTCTTGATCCCTGCTCCCACGGTATAAACGCAGAAGGAATGTGGCCGTCGTCGAGAACACCGCCCCGGTAGGCGTGCTCGACCAGGTAACGCCTTAGATATGGGTTTGGTGGGATAGACGCTAAATATTCTGCGGAACTGATGATTTCGACGGTGATGCGCTGGTGGACATCCGCCGCATCGTCATCCAGCCGCGCAATGTCGAACAGTTCGTAATCGGTGGCGTCCGCGACAAGGGATGCGGCGTCATCTCGCAACGTTTCGGTCAACCGTTCGTGGTTGGGCCGGTACACCACCCGTTCCCCTTCTACATCCCGGGACAGGTAACCGCTAAGCCGACTCGCGATCACCACCTCGATGACGCGGTCCGCGTCAGGAATCTCGCGGCCTATAACCGCTGCCGCGACCGCGGGCCATACCTGTGACCAAGGTAGTCCGCGCCCCAACGCGAAGGCGGTCGCGCGCAAGACCGCGACGATCTCCACCGCACGGCAATCAACGGCCGCGGCGACGTCGACCACATCGTCCCGAAACAACGCCACAGTCCCCTGGGTAAGCGTTGCCAACCATGCCTCGTCATTCAGATCTTGCGGCATGTCGGCGTCGCGCAGTTGTTGTGCGGCGAGTCGTGCGTCGAGAAACGACGGCGATACCCTCTCCGCCACCGCGCCGGCAGCCGCGCCGACGACCTCGGTCGAGGCGTCCTCGTACGGTCCCGAGCGGCGCAGCACCGCCGCGACATACGCCGCGATGTCCCTGGTCACCGCTGGCGCTTCGTCGGTTCGCTCCAGCCGAACGGGTGTTAACTCCGCTGCTGCGCAGTGGAGTTGGTCGACCAGCGCGCGTCCCACGTCATCCACCTCGATGTCCTGCTCTGGCTTTGCGCTACGTAAGCCGAGCAGCAACCGCACCATTCGTGTCGCGGTGTGCGGGTGTCGAAGATTGATCAGCGGGACGAGGACATCCGTGACGAGCTGATTCGGATGCAGCGCCTCGTCGAGACCGTCAATCACCAGCGTTCGCGGCACACCCGAGGACGTCAGCAGCCCGCGCAGATCGTCAATAACGGGATCCACATCTGCCCCGACCTCGCCCCCCAGAGCCATGATCAGATCAACGATGATCTGACCAGAGCGCTTTCCTCGGGCGAGCACTGCAGCATCGATACTGCGCACCGGGGGTCGAGTGCCTTGGTCGACGCCGCCGATGATGTCAACGTGTTTCTCCACGAAGCCCGGATCGGACAACGTCACCGCCCGAGCGAGCACCGCCGACTTTCCCGACCCTGCAACGCCGGTGATCACCAGCACCCCGGAACCGGATTGCAAGAATGACACCACATCTTCGTTGAGTTTCTTGCGCCCCGAGAAGTACCACGTATCGTCGTCGGCACCGACGCGACCGCTCGCACGCGACACCCAGTAGTCATCCAAATCCGACGAATCGACGGCAACCTGCTGCCGCGCCGGCTCGACTAGCTCGACGCGGGGTCTGTATCCGGGATTCGGCAGACAGAGGCTCTGTTCGTGAAACGGATTCGGCAGCCATACCGACAGCGGCGCCTGAAGGTTTCGATTGCAATCCTCTTTCAGGACCGCACCGATCTCGGTAACCAGGTCATAGAAGCTGAGGAACTGGTGAACGATTTGAGCGGGTCCACGCAGACGCTCGTATACCAGAGCCAACAACGAAGCGAATTCCCCGATCCGAGATTTCTCGTCGAAATCGCCACTCGCCAACACGCCCAAGGTCGACAGCTTGCGGCGGCTACGGGGGAGGTCCTTCCGCAACGACGCCCACTCCTCGTTTACGGCGCCCGCGTGGCACGAATCGACCAGCACCAGCACATGGTCGGCATCGGTACCCAACACTGCCGCCAGCAGGTCAGACGTCCGATACGCGGTTGGGGCAAGACGCTCCTCATCACTGTCACCGAGCAACAAGAAATGGCGCCCTCCGCCACTCTCCACGCCATGCCCCGTAACGTAGATAACCACCACATCAGCAGGATCGAGTTCACGCAGCCGATTGATCCGAACAAAATCCTCGATATCGTCTCGGGTTTTCGGGGTGACGCCGCTATGCTCAAACGCTTGTTCGCCGAGGCTGGAATCGGTCAGCCAAGTCACTAGAACCTTGACCTGCTCGTCGATCCGCGCCGCGAAGGACTCCGGCTCGTCGGGGTAGTCGCGCACCGAGATCGTCACTAGGCGGCGACGGTACGCCCCCGCTTGACTCACGACGCCGAACCCCGTACACCCGAGAGGATGGCCGCAGCCGTCTCCGCATGTCGCAGATACCGGGTCAATGCGTGCGGATCACTCCGACCGTTGTCGACGGGAAAATCCTCCTGCGCTGCTGGCATTAGACCGCTTCCACCCGTCACAACATCCCACTCGTCGTACACATTGAACCAACTCGTCGCACCCGTATCAGATCCAGCAAACGAGACGTCGAGGGCGCGGCGCACCGTCCCCAAGCCCAAGGGCGACCCCAACGTGACGAGCGTGGTCACCTGCGGAACTTGGCCACGCCGCACGAGGTCGTAGACCACCACACTGCCCAGCGAATGCCCTACAAGGACCCGAGTTTCACCCTCCACCTCTTGAAGGACAGCCTGCCGGATCACATCCCCCGCGCCTGTGCGATGCAAATACGCATAGACCTCACGCAACACCCCCACCCGCAGCAGACCTTTCCCACCACCCCAACGGCGGTCGACCGCCGCCACACCGCGCAGCAACGCCGGCGGCAGAACTGCGGGGGGCCCCAGCGTCGCCGTGCTCTCGTCCAACTCGGCTAGCTCCGATTCCGACAAACCCCGCAGATCTTCCTCCAGCGCGTCGGCGACGAATGCCTCCTCTGCCGAGACAAAGACCTCCGGCTCCCCATCCGGACTTAGGTAGTGAGACCCCTCGCGGAACAGCCAACCGTAGAAAGGAACAGCCAACGTCGGCACCGAACCATTAGGAACTCGCCCCATACCCAGCCGCAGCGAGTCGATCCAAACCTTCAACTGTCGTTCCGGCGTCGACCGCCCCTGCGCGATCCCATGCACACCAACCACAACCGCCACAGAAGGACCTCCGATCGAGAACACGCACCAAATCGGTCTTAGCCGCCCCGAAATATCCGGAGACTCAGGAGTGTGAGACCTCAGTAGGGTGCTGACGCTCGTGCTGACTGTAGTGGGCATTCTTCGAATTGACCGGTGGACATCACTGCAGTATTCGCAGAGTCGAGGAGATTCGAACAGTCGACTCGTTCCGCGGTGGCGAGTTCGACGTAATCGTGGCTGCGCCACGGACATACGCCTGCGTCGAGCTCAATCTTGCACACGCCCCTTGACAGGGGTTTGGCTAAGGCATTGCCGAACGATGAACCAGGGCCTTGACCGAGGCCTGGCTATCGGTGGCCGAGGCGTCGATAGTGTCGGCTTGTTCCTCGGAAAGGAGGACGCGATGACGATTCCATTAGGTCTGCCGGGCTCTGCTGCGGGCGGTCTATTTCCGCATGTGCGTGCCTACGAGTCGGGAGATACGCACGCTGGGACGATGGCCGGTTGGCTGGTTAGCCGCGGCGAGTGGAGGCCGTCGGCGGCGATGCGAACGCGGCGTCCTCGCCGCTGAACGTCGCCTTGTAGAACGAGGTCATCTCACCGCTGAACGTCGCCCGGACGAACCACATGGGCACCGACGTTCTCACCACGCAGATCCGCGCGTGGCAGCTCAAATAGAGCTAAGTCAATGGACTTTGAGTACCCCGCGGAACGATGCGACGTCGATGCCGTGTCAGCAATGCCGGAAGGTGCGGTGTGCTGCCTCTCGCGCTTATCGCAGGTTCTTCCGAAGTACCACGGGCCCCCGGAGCTCGGAGGTGTCCGTTCGTACACCTCTTGGTTGGATTCTGTGTCGTCGAACGGTTCGTTAGACGTCCCTGACGGTCGCGGAAACGCCGAGGTCGTCGAGTAGCAGCCGGAGGTGCTCGACAGCTGCCGCGTCCGCGACCAGTTTCAATGTGCCTTGGAGGTAGCTGATCTGGCGTTCGTCCAGAACCATGTAGAGCGCCTTGAAGAGTGCCGCGTACCGGTCAGCAGCGTCCGCACCCGCTAGTAGGTTACTAGTGAATGAGAACTCAATCCGCTGTTCGACCGCAGCCACTTGACCGCCGCCACTAGTGCCCGAACCGGTCGCGGTACCGGTTGCACCTGTGCCCGCACTGGTTCCTTGCTCATCAGCTGCCGCTGTAGATCCACCTGACACGCCCGCTGTGTCACAAGCACCGGCGTGTGCCGACTGACCGCAATTCGGGCAGGTCGCCAGTTGCGGCCGCGCGATGCGCAAACCCGTACTCGTCAGGTTGACCTGCCCAGGTGCGGTCACGGCAACTTCGGTCCCCGCGCCGTCGACAATGCTGAGTCTGCCTGCGCTCACCGCATCGAAGATCGCTTGCTGCAAGTCAGGATCCCCGCCGTAGAGCCGCGGCAGGCGCGGCGCGGCGTAGAACAAGGACACTATCTACGATCGTGGAGGAGGGCCAGTGTGGTACGCGCGCAACGAATCATACGAAGCAGTCCGTACCTCCGGTAATCCTTTGCCGACGCCTTGGGTCGTTCGAACACAGCTCCACAACTCAGAACCTGGCAAGAAACCGTGAAGCGATTGGCGACACGAACGCCAATGGCGGCTGCCGTGCGACGGCGCCCCGCCCTCGTTCCCTTTCTCCATCCTCGACGTGCATGCGATCATCGTCCCGCTGGGAGAGTTCGGCGATGCATCCGACATTGTCGATTCGGCGATCAACTCGATCTCGTAACGTCGCCGACTGCGCGGGAACAATGCTCCCGTCACCGACACCCCCGCGGTGTGGTGCTGGGATTCCGAACGCTCGCAAATGTGGGAGACACACCGGTTTCGCCGCTCGAATACTTTGAGATGATCCACGACCTATCCGCTTTGGGTATCCGTGGTCTCGCGCCGGCGCGAGCGCAAGTTACCGATCGCAGCGATCCAGGACCGGATGCCCACCGCACACCCCGTCTGCACGTACAAGCTTGAAACTGAACGGACGGCGGATGACCGAGTCGAACACGCCGCGTGATGGCAATCAGGTTACCTGTTGATCCGTAGGCCAACCTTCGGTCGGCTGCTCGTCAGCACCCAGCCGCGTGCAGCGACGCTGCGTCCCCCCTTCCAGTACGGCCTGGCGGTCGAGGCGTACACGCTCGTCCCGCTCCGTCATCACGCGGTCGCTGCCTAGTCGCGCAGCGCTGCCGCGTCCTGGGAGTCGAGTACTGCCTTCACGCTCGACGCGCGCCACTGCGTGCCCCCTGCCCGGCGCGGATGCCGACGCGTTCGAGGTCAGCGGCGATGGCGCGCAACGACTTCCCCGCCCCTCGATCGGCGACGATGCGCGCAACGACGGCGCTGGGCAGCGCGGAGCGACGTCCCGGCCGAACGCCCTGAGACTTCTTGACTGCGAGTGCTGTCTGTCACCGACGACCTAGTCCGGGACTGGGAAAGCGATGCCATCAATCATCTAGACGGGATGCTTTACATGATGGGGTGGGAGGAGGACGGCGGGTTCGTGCCTCTGTACATCGGTAAGGCAGAAACCGTTGGGAAGAACTCCGGCAACCTGTCCGCCAACATCATCAACCTGCACAAGAACAAGTCGTTCTTCGCTCGTTGGGGAGACAATTACGCCTACCACATCGGTGACCTGAGTGCTTGCGTGCTACCGGGCCATGAAGAAGTCAAGAAGTTGCCGAAGTATCGGGCATGGGCTAAGTGTCTGTTCATCGACGGCACGACGAAGCTGCACCGACCTGTGTACTTTTGGGCGACCGCGTGGGATTCGTCGCAAGTCGGGGTGTGGGAAGAGTTCGGCCCGACCTCGTTGTCATTCTTGGAGTACCTGCTCATAGGCGTGGCCGGGGGCATCTCGCCGAATCTGCTCAACCGCGAAGGGGTGTCGCGATTGACCGCAGCACGATGCCACGCTCGCAAAGATCGCGGATCGTCATCATGACCTCGGCGGCGTTGCGGCCAAGACGGTCAATACCGACCACGACGATGGCATCGCCTTGCCTTGCGTAGTCGAGGAGCGCAGCCAGGCCGCTGCTGGCGGGTCGAAGTTCCCCACAGCTTGTCCGAGTAAATGCGGGCGGCGTGAACACCCGCTGCTGTCAGCGCATCCATCTGCTGGTCGAGGGACTAATGCGCCGTGCTAACCCCCCCATAGCCGAGCTGGGTTCCGGTGACGGCGAGCACGGTGTCGATGACCGTCTGCGGGACATTTTTGGAGGCGGTCCAGTGCTTGTCGTACGGCTGATCTAGCTTGTGCTCTGACCAAAATCCCGCAGACAGATTGTTGAGGTGCCGAGTGCCAACCCGAGCAGAGATTCAAGAGTTCGAGGAGGCTCTCCTCGCCCAGGGCGGATTGACGCAGGGAACCATCGGAATGCTGCCTGATCAACTCTTGGTTTGGCGACCAGAGAACACAGACTGGGACTTCTTCCCCACCAAGAGGTGGGAGGAATCCTTGGGGATCGGGGCCTGCTTGAAGCGGACCGTCCGTGGCGAGCGGGGGTTCGTCTACGAGAGCGGCGACGGAATCACTGCACTGGTGGACTTCCAGGGGCCGACTTTCCCCACCGAGAATTTTGGCCGCTCCGCACCCTGCATATTTCGCCCCCTGCGTCGTCCTTTGCCTCGGTCCGAGCTATCTAGGCTCGGCAGCCTGGAAAAACTGTTCGGCAAGCCGGGTGTGCCCCGAAGCACCCAGAACATATCGGTCAGCCAAGCGGAAGGCATTGCCTCGCTCCTCGACGATCCACTTCCGCCGGTGATCCTCCTGCCGGAAGTGAACTTCACCGACCAAGGATTGATCTGGAACCGGGCCAGTCAGGTCTGGGGTTTGGAAGGACCGATGCGGGACGTCGTGCTGAATACGGAAGCATGGCAAGGTATGTTCCGCCAGAAACCACAGGCGGAGGTTGGGTGGGGAACTGAAGACCGGTACGACCTGTTCAGCGAGCCGGACCGAGCTGTGGCTGAGTTCAAGTTGGTGGCCACCAGCGCGACTCTCGTCCAGCTCGATCGCTACCTCGAAGGACTCAGGCGCGACCGTGGCGGCAACTGGCTGGGTCACATCGTTTGGGGTAACTCGTGCACACGCGGCTTGATCGAGGCCGTCAAGCGGCGGTCGGATGTGGCTCTCTGGCGTTGCGACCGTACGAGCGATAACCAGGCCCATCTCGTCAGAATCGACTGAACAGTCAAGATGACGGTTATCCACAGGTCGCGAAATCGTCGTTGCGACCGAGACAGCATGCGGCAAAACTCATTTCACGTCCGAGACAACAGTGTTCCCTGACTCCTCGCTGACCTTCAAGACGTTCCTTATCAAGATTGACAGACAGTCCTCGTCGGTGGCGACGCTGTGATCGATGGCGTGGCCGCGCTTATCTCCGCTCGCACCGAGTGGGGGATCGACCTGCGACATCTCGATGTCCACCGGAATCGCCGCAGCCGGGAAACTCCAGGCACTGCTCGACACCCAGCAAGCGCAACCGGACCTGACCCGCCTCCAGAAACAGGTGGCCCAGATCGGCGAGGCGGTCCGGACGACGGTGCCGCCTGCGATGTGGTCGCAGATCCTGGACAAGCTCGACGACTCCCCGGCGCTCGACACGACGGTCGGCACCGACGCCGACGATCTCGATGAGGACTGTGAACCGGACAACGGCTATGAGGAAGCGAGCGACGACTGGTGACCGAATCCTGGCGTGCATTGGCGGGTGCGGATAGAAGTTGGTGCTCGATCTCGGCGGTGACACGGGCGTCCCCTTAAGTGGCTGTCGGGGGAACCCGCTGGCCCGCCGGTGGTGCCGCTGCCCTGGGTGTCGGGCTACTCGGCGCTGTCCTACCTGGGCCGCAAAGGTGGTGCCATCGACGCGGTGGTCATCGAGGTGATCGAGTCGATGCTGGCCCAGCCCGAAGCGCAGGAAGCGATGGCGGGATCGCCCACTGACGCCGCGCTAGTTCCATGGCACGTCGGTCCACCGCGTTGGCAGCGTGGTAGGCATGGGGTCTGCGCACTTAATCGTGCCGCGAACGGTCATAGACCCACGTGATCCGCGTGCGCTGGACATCTCCTCGTTGTAGGTAATGCCGCTAAAGGAAATTGAACGGCGGTCATCGCTGATCTGCGATACACCCTGCTGGGACAGCCCCCACACTTGACCCGCCGTATCAACATAGCTCGCCTCGATCAGGTTGTCGTTCGTGTCCTCGAAAACGATCTTTCCCTGGATCGGGACTGAGGTTGTTTCTAGGGTCGAGCGGTCGATTCCCACTTTGGGCCAGTAGACATCGTCGGACATCGGGGACTGAGCAACGAAACGCCACAGCGGCGGCTGATTCTGCTTTCGGTGTCCCTCGGAGGTGGTGCATGCCGAGCGTAGGCGCAGGGTACCGACCCATGACCCACCGAACTCGAATACTCCGACATCGTCGCTGTCGGGCAAAGGCAGTTCCGGTAACGGGGGCAGTGTCAACGAGGCGAACCTCGTTTCTCCGTTGTATTCGAGCGGTTGATTGAGAATCTGCTCGGATGGTGTCGAACTCGCTTCAGCCGAACTGGTCGTTGACGAATTGCCGTCGAGTTCCGTTCCTTCACAACCGACAAATGTCAGCATGGCGGCGCAGCCGATCACCAAGCCAACAATGGTGGGTGGCTTCCCAGGTCCCATGTCCAGGAGCCTAATCCAGGGCTGGTCAACCGCTTCCAAAAAAGGCTCTGGCCGTCGTCAGCGGCCCACTGAAACCCGAGGAGCGCCATGTATGTTCGCGCTGGTGATTCCGGCGAACCCGACGTGGATGGTCCAAAGACGCCCCGACGCATTGCCCCGCTGGTCACCGACTCGGACCCCGGCGCGTGCTGGTCGGGTCGCAGTGGTGCGCCTGCGGACGGCTCCACCGGACGCACTTCTGTAGGACGCGCGGACTGACCGTCTACACGCCGCCGCTGGGATCGCAGTGCAAGGGAAGCGATCTCGACGAACGGTGAGTACGCCTAACTGTGCGTCCAGGATCGCTGGATCAGCTCGGGTATCCGTCGCGCACGAGCGCTTGCCGTCGCTCATTGCGTCGGTCTCCAATCGGCGCGGGCGTAATCGGTGGCGCGGGTTTGCACCGAGCGCAGGAATTTCAATCGCGCTGCGGGCGAGCGCCCGGTCGTGGCGATGATCGACTCCCGCAGCGGATGGTGACTACTGATCAGGCGTTCGTTGCGATCCCACAGCCGCTCCAGAAAGTCTCCGTGGGCCAGTCGGTCGAACTTGCCTGCACTTCCCCGGTTGCACACCGAACACGCCAGCACGAGATTCCATACGTCGTCGAGGTCGAGAAGGACGCCTCGAGCCATCAACATGTGCGGGAAGAAGTGGTCCACGTCGGCGGAGTGATCCAGGCCAAGGAGTGGGGTGATCGGTGCCGAGCAGTAGAAGCAGCGGCTGGCCTGGTAGCCGCTCAACCCCGGACGTACCCAGGTGATGGAGCGACGGTGCCCGAGCATTCCGCGCACAATCATCTCGCTGGGCCGGTCGTACGCCACGCGCAGAACCGCTCCTGTAGCGCGCCTTTCATCCCATGCGGACTCCACCAGCCGCCAGCGCGACTCGGCCTCCGCCAGGAGCAGGTTGTTGCGGTCGAGTTCGGCGGCAAGTTCCAGTAGCTCCTCGGTGAACCGAACACCGCGCAGGGTCTGGGTCCGTTCGTCCACGAAGAACCGGGTGCCGACATCGGCGCGATCCACCACATGGAATGCGTCGATGACGTTGTTGAAGCCCAGCAGCGCCGTCGTGGTGATCAGCTCGTCCTCGCTGATCACCCCGGCATTGAAGTGACGGCAGGCATCCAGGAACCTGCTGCCCTGGGACGTGGACTGCGTATCCACCTCGGCCAGGTGCGCGCACAGCTCGCGACTGAACGGAACCGCGAGATCCTCCAGTGACGCCGAGGTCGCGCCGGACTCGGCGAGCGTCAGGATCGACTTGGCCAGCGCGAACTTGTACGACGCCACGTTGGCGCCCCGCAGGACGACGCTGCGGAAGTCCTCCGACGCTGTTGCTCTCGATTCCACGCATGCGACGCTACTTAACCCGCCAGCGCCCGCTGGTGAAAGGTAGGGCCTTATCAGCGTTTCGTTCGACCACGAATCGCCAGTACCGCCAACGCGAGCAGCACGGGCACCGACAGCCGCAGCGCGATGTCGGTTGCGGTTCCAATCGGGGTGAGATCCGGCGTGTTGCTCGGGTTCCGTAGCAACGCCACGCTGTTCCGTCCCGCCAACTCGAACGCATCCCCCCAGTTGAACGACGGCTTATCTACGTCCACGTAATAGACCGCGCCGGTGGGCCGGTCCACCAGTGACACCTCGCGAGTCGACCCGGGAGGGTCCTTCACCCCCACCGTCGCGAATACGATCGCGCCAAGCATTATCAGGGCAGCTATCGCAGCGAACGCCCGCCACGCACGCAGGCCATACCCAGACACTGCCCAGTACGCGGTCAGCAGCCAGTGCTCAGCGAGCGATGTTTTACGTCCTGTGGCGCTCGCTGTGCGATGCGCGAGACGGCGCATCTCCATTTCCCCGTAGTAAAAGTCCGCAGCGCCAGGCTCATTGCTGCTGTCCTCAAGGCCCTTACGGAGCGAGCGGTAGATTCCCGCGATCAGCGTCGCGTCCGGCGGAGCAGTATCGGCGCCCCTGTCGGGAGCGGACGGGTCGGTGGTGTCGTCCATGTTCACTGAATCGGTGGCCACAACGACCGGATCGTCCGGCGCGGAGGTTGATGCCTTCTCCCAAGTCGCGTGCTGTTCGCGCCAGATTCGTTCCTCCGCGATAGCGTCCCGGCGTGTGAACCGCAGAGGTCGACGGAACCCCGTGCCGGTGGGGGTTGTGGGCAGCGTGCAGGCGCTGTCGATCCGCATTCTGTCGAGGCCGTGTGCGCCAGCGAAGCGGCAGTCGGTGAGGTCGATCGCGGACAGCTCAAGGTCGGCAACAGTCGCCCGTCTAAGCGACCACACCGACGTCGGTTTGGCGATGGCTGAGAGAACATGTTCCGCGAGAGCGGCACGCTCCTCGTGGGAAACTTTCCCGCCTACGACCCTCCTTTGATGCGGCCCGGCCAGCCAGTCGTTCCAGTCCCCGGTTCCCGGGTCGGAGATCGTTGTTCGCGCACCGAACGTCGCGGCGGTTGCGTCGATGTCACCGCGTACCTGGAGTGTGCCTCCCGAGCGTAGTTCGACGTTGACAAGGCTCAGGCTCGGACAGAACAACCGAACAGTGACCGGCTCAAAGAATCGGACTTCATCGAATACGACCCTCCGTGCTGCCCAGACACCGTTGATCGGGCCTCCGAACCGCGTCCGCTCAAACGACACCACCCCGCCAAGGGTCTTATCGAGAGACAGTGAAGACAGTTCCGTGAACGTCGACGCCTCGAACCGCGCGTCCCCGTTGAACGTCGCCGCGTCGAACCGCGCGTCCCCGTTGAACGTCGCTGCGTCGAACCGCGCGTCCGCGCCGAATGTCGCCGAGTGGAACCAGGCGTCCGCGCTGAATGTCGCCGAGTGGAACCAGGCGACCTCGCTGAATCTCGATGCGTCGAACGAGGCGGTCTCGCTGAACCTCGCCTTGTAAAACAAGGCGACCTCGTTGAACGTCGCCGTGTCGAACCCGGCGTCTCCGTTGAACGTCGACGCCTCGAACCGCGCGTCCCCGTTGAACGTCGCTGCGTCGAACCGCGCGTCTCTGTTGAACCTCGCCGCCTCGAATCCGGCGTGCCCGTCGAACCTCGCCGCGTCGAACCGCGCGTCTCCGTCGAACCTCGCCGCGTCGAACCGCGCGTCCCCGCTGAACCTCGCGTCGAACCGCGCGTCTCCGTCGAACCTCGCCGCGTCGAACCGCGCGTGCCCGCTGAACGTCACCTCGTCGCGGAAGCTCACATCATCGTCGAATCTGCAGTACCTGGAATCGATCTCGACGATCGCTATCGGTCCGATGACTTCGAGTCTGCCGGTGATGATCGCGCCTCGCATTGCGACTTTCTCTAAATGTGGGCCGGGGTGTCGGTGGGTGATCAATTTGGCAAGGAACACTGCGCGGATCTCGCGGTCGGGATCGTTCCAATCCGCGACTTCGTCAGGTGTGGGTTCAGCTTCTGGGTCGATGAGGTCGCAGGATTCACCGGCTCGAGCTGTGTCGAGGAGGCGTCGCTCGGCGGGGAGAAGTTCTGCCAGTTCGGTGGTGGCCATCGGCGGAGTCCCTTCCTTGGTGGACGCGGCGGCGACGGTCCCGGTGGCGTGGTGGGTGGGTTGAAGATACCGACGGGTGGCCTGGGATCGCTTGAATGGGAGCAGGTGTCGCGCCCGAACTCGCTCCGTGCCGATTCGCGCGCCCAACCCCCCCATCACTCTGGCGCCTAGCAACAGATGAAGACCAGCGCACCGAAGTTGCGGACCTAGCGAACGCCCAGCAGCGACGGGACCACCACCAGGCGGACAGTAGCGATGAGCCGCCTCGCCGAACCCGCCGTTGTGATCGCGCGCCCGACTGGATTCCCGAGTAGCGCGACCCGGCTACAGGTCGAACGATGCTACGGGACGGTGATCAGATCCCGGTGCGCCGCGCCTGCTGGGGGGCGTCATCGATGGAGGGCGTCGGTCCAACACCGTTGGTGGTGACGTGGTCTTGATCGATGCTTCCGACCAGGGCCGTGGCTGACGAAGATGTGGTCGATCAGTTCGGGGCGTCCCCGATATTTGCGGCTGAAGCGTCGGGCTTCGGGGATGCGTGGCGCCAGATTCCACAGCCGTTGCGCGTCACCGTGCGGTATCCCGCAAAAACACGCGCCGAACACCAGTCGGTTGGCATCGGGATCAAAAACGTATTCGTGATCCCCGCCACCTGCGGTAACGCCGCGATGCTCTTCGGCGACAGATCTCCGAAGCGGGCCGAACGCAACACCCGCACGAGGAACGCAGGCAGTGGTCGCCGAGCACCTATGCGCCGCGTAATGAGGCCCAGGGGTCGAGTCGACCCCGTTCATCACCAACAACACACGTAATGAGTAGTCAGTTGAAGTACAAGAACATCGCGACCACAGCAGGGAACGCAGCCCTGGCCAGCGGCGAGGGATTCACACCCGACCAGGCCGAGTTTGGCGTTCGCAGCGCGGGCCTGTAGTCATGCGCATAGGGATAAGTGGAGGCGCATTCGGCCTCCGTGGCGGCATCTCGACACGCGGGATCGGGATTGGTGCGGGTCCGTTCTCGGCTAGCACATCTTGGCCCCGGAGAAGAAGGCGATCATCAGGGAGAAGAAGGCGACCATCCAGGAGCAGGAGCCAATCATCAGGATCGGAACAGGATGCAAACGTCCAATTGTTCGGTACCCTCTACGTCTTCTTCGCGATGGCTTTCCCCTATCTCCTGGGCACTTACTTGGCCGTCCAGCTTGGTGCCGACAATCCATCGACAGTGCGGACTGTCGCTGGTTGGCTGTTTGAGGCGCTGTACATCGTCGGTCCCATCGTCGGTGCCATCGTCTGGTTTGTAGCGACGAAGGATAAGCGCGCGTTCGCGGCAGAGGCCCGCGCCCAGAAGGCGCAAGAACTTGCTGAAGCCCGTGCTCTGGAAGAGCAAGAACTCGCGGAGTCCGGAACGGTCTACGCGATCCGACATGGCAGTTCGTCGGCATACAGACACGGCTTTTGCACGATCAACCACCGGAATCCCGAGACTGCTTCGAGGTGTCGAAACGGGTGAACGACCCGTAACAATCGGAGCAGGGCCAGTCGCTCGGGCTGGAGGGGGACCGGAACGCGCATCCTTGCTCCAGGTGCGGTGGTACTACAACCGACGATCAACAACAACGGTGGAGACTCATGAAAATCACTATCACCAAACTCGCCGCCATCGGCGCACTCGCCATCGGCAGCCTCGCCGCGTGCCCTGCTGTCGCCAGCGCGGCCTTCCTGGACTCGGGGTCGGCGGCGCTGCTGCCCGGACCACCGTTCTCGCCCGTCGACAGCTCCTACCTCGGGCAGCTTCGGGAGTCGCCTTCGCTGGGGATCATGCTCGACTACGGCGTCTTCTCCCCCGACGAGGCCATCGAGAAGGGGCACACCGCCTGCGCCGCGATCCCTACGCGGGGCTACAACGCGGCGCACCAGGCCGTGGTCGACAGGGGTCTGACCGAAGAGAATGCCACGTTGCTGATACGCGCCGCGATCTGGAACTACTGCCCTGTCCAGATAGGGGAGTACTGATGAGCGCGAACTAGTCTGGATCGGTGGCCAGCTCGATCAGGCCAGAACCGATACGACGGCCAAGACGGCAGATACCAGGAATTCATGAGGACGATCCGGGTGTCTCGAAAACGATGGGTTGATGAGAACGTGACGACTCGCGGGCCATCGATTTCTCACCTGGCGTAACCCGGACCCCGAGTGTCTTGAAAACCAGTCTCATAACCTGGTAGTATCAAAACCCAGATCACTATGGGATTATGAGACGAGAGCGGTAGTTGGCAGTCATTGGGTACGCAAGGGTCAGCACCATCGACCAGAACATGAAGCTCCAACTCCACGGGCTGCGCGATGCCGGAGTTGAGCGCGTGTTCCGCGATCAGGGGGTCAGCGGTTCGACTGCGAAGCGACCGGGTCTCGATGCGTGCCTTGACCACCTCCGCGAGGGCGACGTGCTGACCGTCTGGAAGTTGGACCGCCTCGGTCGCAACACCCAACACGTACTCGCGGTGGTGGAGCAGTTGACGTCCCGTGGAATCGGATTCCGCAGTCTCACCGAGGGTCTGCATACCGAGGGTCCGATGGGCAAAGCGATGTTGACGATCATGGCCGCCTTCGCCCAACTTGAACGCGACACCATGATTGAGCGCACCCGCGCCGGGCTGGCCGCTGCCGCCGCGAACGGGCGCAAGGGTGGACGCCCGCGCAAGGTAGACGACGCCGCTGCCACCAAAGCCCGTCAACTTCGGGAGAAGGGCATCCCGGCCACCGACATCGCGAAAATGTTGGGAGTGTCCCGTGCCACTGTGTACCGCTACTTCTCCGACAGTGTTCCGCTATCTGCGTGACCGGTAGCCCTCTACGTACGCACGGTTGCTCGGGTCGAGCGCCGTTCGCCCGCCGAGTCAGTCCACTCAACGACACACAATGCGGAATTTGGGGATCCCCATGACTGGATGATCGGGAACCTTACCGACCCGCGTGGCCCGAGAACGTCCACCGTTTTATGACGGTCCCAGCGCAGATCGAAGTCTCCGACGGCATTTCCGTCACCGTCTTCGTACCGGAATGTGACGTCGTTGACCGGGACGTCCAGGTTGCTTTCCAGCACCAGACTCCATTGGCGCGGGGTTCGAGCGCCCCGAAGGTCCGTTAACACGGATTGAGTCACCTCGATTCGCGGCCAAACTCCTCTGGCGTCGGCTTCCGGCTCGTCCTCCCCGGGCACTCCGCTTACAGGTCTGGGCGTGGTCAAATCCCGTGCTGCCTCACGCCGATACTTGGCAGCAATACGTGTCAACAGCGCGCCAATGACCTCCGCCAGGCGCTGTTCAGAGTCGTATCGCCCGATGAATGCCTGCTTGCCGATCTTGTCAATGTACGTGTCGAGCCGCTTCTTCTCCTCTAGGGCTGAACCTGCCAGCGGAGGCCGAGGACAGTAGTTTAGGAGGAGCGCGACATCCTTGCCGACTTCCCGTAGTAGCGCGATTTCCTCTGCTGTGCCGGATTCGTGCTCGCGGGTGGGTGTTCCAAGTCGATCCGTGAACACCACGACAGCCGCATCTGAGTCGTCAACGATCTGCTCGTTCAGCACACCTTGGGCATAATCCCCAAACTCAGGCGTGCCACCTTCCTTCCAATCGGCACTGCTGAAATGAATGCCGTAGAACCGCGCCTGCTGGTTGTTCCAAAGCCGGATGGACCGTTGGATCTGCGACTTATGGGCATCGGGGAGGTCTCCCGGAGCCGAGAGCAGTAGTTGCAGAACAAGCGCGCTGTAAGCCAAATCGACGCTCCCTGAATGTGGCTCGACTAATTGAGTCATCGTAGAAGAACCCGCGACAGACGGTGCCGCCGTGCGCAGCGGCGTGTTACACGGTGGCCGGGCAGAGACCCGTTGATGTTCTCACTGGGCCAGGCCACACCAGGTAACTACCAATGCCAACCTGATCTGGAAGATCGCCGACCTGCTACGCGGGCCATATCAGCCCAACCGGTACGAGGTCGATCCTGCTAGTCCTCGAAGGTCTCCTCGTCGATTTGCTTCAGTTCAAACGTCTCTCGGACCTGCACGCCGACGTTGTAGCGGACCATCAGGCGGGTGAGTTCCTTGCCATCGATGAGGCGCAGCCGCATTGGCACGTTCTCGGCGAACTGCAGGGCACCCAACGAGAACTTCCCCGTTGTCACGAACACCCCGCGTGTCGTCTGAGCGCCCTGGAGCGCCCCGACAAACGCTTGAATATCGGGCCGCTGCACGGTATTGCCTTTGTCAAACCGCTTGGCCGGCACCCCGACCAGTTCGAGGGCCAGCGCATCCTGGCGCACGATCCCGTCCAACCCACTATCGCCTGGCTTCCCTGTGTGATCGAGCAGCGATTCCTTCCCGCCGTACCCCATGGCACGCAGCAGCTTCAGCGACAGGGTCTCCAGGAAGGTCGGCGGTTGGGCCAGGATGCGGTCGAGCAACTCCGCCGCCAGTTCGTCGTATGAGTCCTCGACAATCTGGCCGATTGACTCACTGGGTGAAACCTCATCAGCGACCACAGCCACCGACTGCTCAACGGGCTTGCCTCTCTTGCGGGCACGAAACTCCTGATACTCCGGAAATTTGGACAGCACGGTCATATCAACCGATTCCGGATTGTCGTTGAGCACCGTGCGACCGCGTTTCGCTGAGGAGATAGCGACCCCGCTCGGGCCGGGTCAGTAGCCCGGCCTGAGTCATGTGAGTGATCGCCCATGCCACCCTGTTGGTGAACAGGGCCTGGGTGCCGCTGGGCAGCATCACCTGGCGGTCCTCGTCGGTGACCCCGAGCACGGGGGCGACCACGTCGCGAATCTGCGCGTGGGACTTCGGGGTCGGACCATCAACGGCAACCAGCACTGGCCGCATCAATGTCTGAAAGTCAGGTATCGCCACGGCGTGACCCTAGCCAGACCCTCTCACCCCAGGGGGTTGAATCGGGTATAGGCAAGGAAGCTCGAATCGCCAACAACGCATCCGCAGGGCGGTGGGATGCCGGTAGGTTCACCATTCGTGAGCATCGCAGGGCAGAAGCAGTGAGCGACAGCAACAGGATTCTCGTGCACCGCTTCGGTGATCCAGGACCGTGGAGCGCCCCGGAGTCGTCCACGTATGCCAACGAGGCGCACCTGCAAGAAGTCTTGGCGGCATCGCCGCACTGGATTCCCGGCGTACCGGAGGGTTCGCTGAGCGTGCGCGAATTACCCACCTCTGCTGGACCAGCCGACGTGGTGATCGTCACCGCCGACGGGGCGTTGACGGTCGTGGAATGCAAGCTTGAATCCAACCCCGAGAAGCGCCGGATGGTCATCGGGCAGGTCATCGATTATGCCGCAGCCATTTCAGGCGACGGGTTCGACAGCTTTCGCACCGCCTGGACAACACGCGGTGGCCCGGACCTGGGTGCGTGGATCGCACCCGAAGGCCTTGAAGAACTCCGCATGCGAATCGACAACGCAACCATCGGTCTGTGTCTTGCGGTAGACCGGATCGACCGCGAGTTGCAACGGCTCGTCGAGTACCTCAACCGCATCACCCACGACGCGATTTCGGTGACAGCCCTGCAACTCTCCTATGCTCGCCATAACGATCTTGAACTACTGGTTCCTTCAACCTTCGGCGGGGAGATCGCGGCAGCCAAGGCGGCACACGGTGACGGCCAGTCCGACCGATGGACTCGGCAGAGCTTCATCGCCGCCGTCGAAGACCCCGACGATCAGAACATTCTCTCGCAGATTCTGAACCACCTCGACGAGAATCACCCACCCGATGGCGGCGATCTCTTCTGGTACGGCACGCGGCCTCGCGGTGGGTTGTTCTGCCGTGTGCACGTGGAAGGTCCCCGATAGTCGGCCCATGTGGTTCTGGAGCCACGTTGTGATTGATTCGGTTCAGCCGATCTCGCAGCCCACGGGATGATGCGTGTGAGTGCATCCGGCAGCGTACTCGGCCGGCGTGAGGTAGCCCAGCGCCGAATGCCGGTGTCGATGGTTGTTGTCGTCCTTGAAGTCGCCGATGACCACGCGGGCCTCGAGCAGGTTGGTCCAGTGGTTGCGGTTGAGGCACTCCCTGCGGAGTCGGTTGTTGAACGATTCGATGTAGCCGTTGTTCCACGGTGTCCCGGGTGGGATGTAGCTGATCCCGACCCGATCACGGCAGAACTGTTGCAACGCTTGGGAGATCAGCTCCGGTCCGTTGTCCATCCGCAAGACCAGCGGCGGTCCACCCCACAATGCGAACGCCTTGTCGAGTTCGGTGACGAGCCGCTCGGCGGCGATCGAGCGTTCCACGATGTTCAGCAGCGACCGCCTCGTGTGCTCATCGAGCATCGACGCGATCTTGACCGCCTTGCCGTCGATGGTGGAATCGAACTGGAAATCCAGCGCCCACACCACCTTCGGTGCATCCGCGGCGATCGCCGGGAACGACGAGGCGCCGGCACGTTTACGGGGACTGTGCACCCGCACCTGCAGACCCTCCTCACGCCAGAGCCGATGCACCTTCTTCTTGTTGACGTGGCGGTGCTCGTCGTGGCGCAGTGCCGCCCACGCACGACGAAATCCATGGCAGGGATGCTTAACCGCGTACGTGCGCAGCCAGGCCCTCATCTCGGCGTCCGGATCGGCCGGAGTCTGCGCCAGCGGGGTACGCCGATAGGTGGAACGGGCCAGCCCAACCGCCTTGCACGCCAACCGTTGCGACAGGCCCATCGTTTGGGTGAGCATGTCCACGGCGCGGCGCTTGGCAGTCGGGCTCAGAATTTTCCCTTCGCCACCTCGCGCAGCGCGTCCTTCTCCAACTCGGCCTCGGCCAGCAGCCGCTTCAATCGGGAGTTCTGCTCGCGCAGCTCCTTGAGCTCCTTGGCCCCGTCGGTGTCCATCCCGCCATAGCTTCGCCGCCAGTTGTACAACGTTGCCGCCGACACCTCCAGCTCCGCCGCGACCTGGTCCCCGCTCAAGCCCTGCGCGGTCAACTCGTCCGCGCGCCGCAACTTCCGCACGATCTCCTCCGCGGAATGCCGCTTCCGTCCAGCCATGCCGTTCGTCGTCCTTCCAGCCCCTATCCGGAGCATAGGACTCTAGAACCACCCGGACTCATCCACGGGGGACACGCCACACGGACTACCCCGCCGACCGTTCGCTCTCGCGATCAACGCTGCCGGGCGACTGACAATCAAAGGCACTTGGCAAAGCTTCAAGGAGATAAGAGGCCACCCAGGCTATGCCGAACTAGCCGCGTTCCTGGGACAGGATGAAAATGGTCCCGCTCGGTACGTACAGGTCGATGGCATCGACCCCGACGAGCTGTGGGAAGTTGCCGAGAAAGCGGCCCGCGCAATCATCCAATGGCCTCAAGCAGAACCAGGGTGATTCCCGCAGCGGTTGCTCGAATCGAGACTCGGTGATGGTGCCGGGGGAACCGACCGGCGCGGGTCACCGCGCTCACGCTGGCGCGCCATTTTGCTCGGGCGCTCGCTCCGTATGGCAACCGGGTCGGTCTCCGACAGGTCGCGGGCGTCCGGTCTGCGCAGCTGGTGTCGCGGAAAGGTGGGTCGCGGCGTGCGCGGTCACGTTGTTCCGATCTCCTCGCCAGTCTCGAAGGTGTCGCCATTCCACCAAACAACTTTGATCTTGTGCGCATGAAATAACGTCAGGAGGCTATCGCCAGGACGTCCCGGTACCACTAACGTTCGATGAGCAGGTTTCACGATCTCCGCGTAGTCCAGTATCTGGCCCAGCGCGAGCCTCATCGTGTTGCGGTCGATGGACGACTTCACCTCGATGAGTTCGTCCATCGCTTCGTCGTACAGATCGGTGTACAGGGTCTGTCCGTCGATGCGGATCTGGTGTTGGCAGACGACGCGGTCATAGGCGGTCGCGAGATAGTCCGTGTACTTCTTCTGCAGCTTGGCCTCGGTGCGTGTGCGTTCTTTCTTCGACAGCGCCTTGTACTCGGCGACAAAGCTCTCCGTGCTGCTCTTCTCAACCGGAATGGTCGAAACGACGGCCCGTCCGTCGTCGCCCGGCTTCTGCACGACGGATAGTTGCGCAAGGCGATCGACCTCTGGTGTCGTTTCGTCGTGGACCCTTCGCAACTTGAAGACGATGGCCGAACGCAGGGCGCCGTTCGCGTCTGGGACGTTTGGCCGGTGGGTGTACGGCTCATCATCGTCGATCTCCATCCGCCCGACGTACCGTTGGATCACCTCCTGACTGCCCGGCTTTTCACCAGCAGACTCGAAAAGGCGTAACGCTCGGCCATCCGACTTGTGATCTCGCACAGCGGTATTGCCGCGACTGTGCTCGAAACTCTGGTCCCCCACCCGACCGTCGCCGGTGTAGAGGAGCACCTCACCGGTGGCATCCCATTCTTCGACGTAGCCGAACTCTGCTGCCGCGTTTGGATCCGAATAAATGAAGACGTTCGGCGACTGCCCCGAAGGGGCTATGCCGTTCTGCTTGCTACCGCCGAAGCGCCGCATCCTATCCTCGCGGCTCAGAAACTCTCCGGAGGAAACGTCCCAACCAGGTGACGACATGGTGGGCAGTCTAGGACGACCGGCCATGGATTGGCCGCATGCTCAACCCGCCAAGTCGTTGGGTCCACCAAACGAAGTGCAGAGCCGGACCGACGTTGGTTGCGATCGAGGATCACACAGGTTGCTCGACTGCGCGGACTCGTAGTCGGCAACCGTCCTGAGTGGCTGCTCATTCGCTTGAAATCGCTCGGCGTTCTCCGAGAACGTGTGCGGCAGAGATTTGTCAAATACACGGCCTGACCAGCCCGGAGCAGTTATCGAGGCTGGTTGGGGAGCCGACAGCGAGTGATGACGCCGAACTAGTACAGTCCGCTTGCATGCCGGAGAACGAGCGCCGAATGGCAACATCATCAACAGGCGGCGAGTCGCCGGTCACCGAACTCATCGCCCTCCGTGGCCGCTTGATTGGCCAAGTCGGCAGGTCAATTCAACTTCCCGAGCCGGGCTTCACGTTAGACCTCGCTAACCGTGCCGAGTCTGATGTGCGTGCGTTCAAACACATCCACCAGACGTGCATGTTGCACCGAGAGAACTTCGTGGCGGCCAACCAGATCAAGCATCTGTATCTGATCGACGGGTTTCTAACGCTGATCGAGGCGCAGAACCCTGTCGCGTTGTATGGAGTCGCCCGAAGCATGGTCGAACTGAGCGCATTCCTGCATGAGATTTCGACACGTTTGCAGGATGTGGTGCTGCGGCTCGATGACAGGAACTGGAAGCCTTTGGGGGAGAAGTTCTTCGGTCTGATCGTTCGCGCACGGTTCGCGACAACCCACCCGCAGTTCCGTGCGCTACTTGCGGCGGAGGGGCTCACGCCTACCAGACTTAAGCCGTTCAACATCGGGAACTGCATCGACGGTCTGACTACTGAGCCGGACCATCAGGATGCGAAGACGAGGTATGCGAGCCTGTGCGACTTCGTGCATCACAATCTCTCCAGTTCGTCGGTGTCTAACTCGGGCAGCGGCGTTGTTGATGTTGCACGGTCGGCGGGCGGTGGCGAGCTCCGACACCCGGACGGCAGTCTGACGGTGACCCAGTACGAGTACCCGGCTCGGGGGAAGGCGGCCCAAGCGGTCGACAATCTTGCTTCCGATTTCCTGAGAGACGCACGCGCCTGCATCAACTGGATCAACATGCTGCCGGGCAGCCCGTTCCCCCAGCAGATGGTGACAACCATCACGGGGCATCCGACCGGGTTGAAGGAGGTTTGACCCCGGACCCCACTATGAGCGCCCGATGGAAGTATGGGCTCCGACCGGGGGCCGGATGCCGGTTCAACGAGCCGACCCGGACCGTGAGGCTGATGGGCCCACTGATCCTCTGGTGGGTCAAGGGCCTCTTGTCCGATCTCATCGCGGGCGCTCTTCCTTGGAGGCAAAGGTGTTGCGGTTCTTGTTGCTCGTCGGTCGGTCTGTCTGTCCACCTCCTCAACGAGGGGGAGGTGGATGGAATCCGACTTCCGCCAGCCGAATCAAGCTTGTCATCTACCACCTCTGATGTCGCGATCCCACCGCTGCCGGGGATCGGCGCGACCGTTCATGAAGCGCGTCCCTTCGTGTTGTTCCTGGCGAGGATGACGCATAGCGCGAACGCGGACAGCACCCTTGTTGCACAGGATTGTCGCGACGCTCTGATCGTAGATCGGTCGGCACCTACCCGGTGGCGGACTTGGTCGAGTCACAGACGGCAATACCGATGCCCAGACCAGACACTCTGCGGCCCCTGGGCATCAGGAGGCACACTGGCCGTGCTCGGTGTCGAGAGCCAACCGACCCATGTTCGCGAAGCCGTCGTAGGTCTCGTTGGCCGACCACGTCACTGCAGGGATCACGCGCACCGTTTTCAGCGTGTCGCGGGCAGGCATCACGGCACAATATCCACGACCAGGTAGCGACACTCGACCGTCGCCACTGGCCTGGACCGATCGTCAATACAGCAGACTGAATGCGTAGTGACACTCCTCGTCCACATCGCAATACGAAAGGACCTCCGGGCATGGCAGATAGGCCGATCTCACACGGGCTGGGCTTCGGGAACGGGAGTTTGATTGAGAACCCTGACGGGACTGTCGAGTATCGGCAGACCGGGAAGTTCTTGCCCGCCTTCAAAGTGCGACTCCGCGACGTGGTGGGATTTTCGGTTCGGAAGGCGACTCGGGACGACAGGAAGCGACTAAAGGCCTCAAGTCTCCAGGAGGTGCTGACTGTACAGGGGTCGGGAACGACGCTCGCCGAGGTTGCGATCAACTACGGAACAGCTCAGAAGATCGAGGACTGGTTTCGTGCGCATCAAGACTTCGGACCCGCCCTGCAACCACAATCTCAAGCCCACCTCGCGCCTACATCCGTCGCAGACGAGCTGATGAAGCTTGCACAGCTCAGGGATGCCGGGGTGCTCACGCCAGAAGAGTTTGAAGCGCAGAAGGCGAAGCTGCTTCGCTGAGTCGGAACGATCGCCGAGCCGATGCGCGGGTGAATCTGCGCTTCGCGCTCCTGGAGTTCTGGTCGATGCGAACGACAGATGACCACGTGCGAGCGCGAGAGAACTACTGGAAGGACGTGCTGTTGTCGTGGGGAAAGTTCGGCCTGAACAGGAACTAGCTCGCCTCGTGCCGTCCGGTCGCGTAACCACGCGCCACCACCGCGATGGGCCTTTGGGTCGAAGTACCTATCGCCTTAATGGCGGTAGGTACTTCTCCGTGAGGTGTGCCCCGGTGAGGCACTACCGGAAACCGAAGTGCCTCGCCGGAACTCGCGCACTACGCGAGCGATTCCCCTGTGCGGGAATGCAATTCTTCTTCGAGTTCCTCGAGGCTGAGCCCTTGCGCCACGAAGATGTGCCCCTGCAAGAGCGCGTACGGCCCCAACGAGCCCGTAAACGGTCTGACGGTGAGGTGGTGCTTCTCGGCGACGCGCATCGCGTGCTCCACACGCTCAGGGTCGACGCGCACGATGCGAACCGATTGGTGCACCACCGGCTCAGGCTCGGCACGCACGATGCGCACCGCTATGCGCTCAGGCTCGGCGCGAACGATGCGCGTCTCGCGGTTCAGATCGGTGTTGGACATGGCAAATTACCCCTAACGGGTGTTGGGACAACGAGTGGCCGCGAGCCTTCGGACGGTCGGGAGCTGCGATATCCGATTGGCTCGCGGTCGAGCCCATGCCATGCCGCGACGGTGGAGGCTCGCGCCTCGCTTCTACCGGCTCCCGAGTCGTAATGGTAAGTGCAGCGACCCGACCGGGCAAGAAGTGACCAGATGTCAGGGCGCGATACAACGTCCCGGATGTCGGCGACGCGTGAAAGCCGATCACTGGGCGACCGTGGGTTCGAGACTCAGCGATGATCAGGTAGCACTGGCCCGGCCGTATGCGCGACAGCGGAGAGTCGGCCAACACGATAGCGTCCACCCTCGGCGTCAGCCGCGCCACCGTCTATCGCGCTCTGGCGGAACTATCCGACGACTAACTACCTCCAACGTGGCTAAACCTCGGCCCGGTGCCAGTCAGCTATCGCGACACCCCTTCGCGGTTGAGCAGATTCGGCGAGATGCCCCCGGCCACGCCTATGAGCAGGTACTCCAAGAATGACAACGAGGTCGGGCCGAACTCTTCCCACACCCCGACTTGCGACGAATCCCACGCGGTCGCCCAAAAGTACACAGGTCGGTGCAGCTTCGTCGTGCCGTCGATGAACAGACACTTAGCCCATGCCCGATACTTCGGCAACTTCTTGACTTCTTCATGGCCCGGTAGCACGCAAGCACTCAGGTCACCGATGTGGTAGGCGTAATTGTCTCCCCAACGAGCGAAGAACGACTTGTTCTTGTGCAGGTTGATGATGTTGGCGGACAGGTTGCCGGAGTTCTTCCCAACGGTTTCTGCCTTACCGATGTACAGAGGCACGAACCTGCCGTCCTCCTCCCACCCCATCATGTAAAGCATCCCGTCTAGATGATTGATGGCATCGCTTTCCCAGTCCCGGACTAGGTCGTCGGTGACAGACAAGATCAACGCCTCGCAGTCTCCCGACCTCATCAAGATCGGCTTCTGACCCTTCCCGATGGTCTTGCGTTGAACGTTGCCGTCCTCATCCATCGCGAACAACGGGACGCACGATGCAGGTATGTCGAAACGAGCGCAAAACTTCTCCCAGACAGCTTGTTTCATGGCACTCTCTCGTCAGCCAGTAAAAGGGTGGGGGTGCCCCGCGCGATTCGGGTACACGCCTCGCGCCGCCAGCGTCGAACTGTCCGAGACTGCTATTGGTGGTCAAACACGTGCGTCAGCTCACTGCGCTTGTCGGAGAGTTGCTTCTCGATGTAGGCACCGTTAAGCACCGCCACCACTAACAGCACGGCTGCGACGACACGAACCGCCACCGCAGCGCGTAAGAAGAATGCAACAGCGGTGCCACCTGCTACGACGGCAACCCCGGTCCACACCGGTCCCGAGCCGGTCAAGAGGCTGACGGATTGCACGGACATCACTAGCCCGATGCCGACAAGCACGAATACGCCAACCGCAACCGCTGTTTGCTTGCTGATGTTGGACTTGTCTGCTTCGACTGGCGCGGATGCGGGCCTTGACACTGGTCGGCTCCACGCATTGCCATCCCAGTAAATGTTTCTCGCAGGGTCCGATGGGTCCGGATACCAGCCAGGTGCCCGCGGCGGTTGCATAATGTGGAACTCCTCTTTTGGACATGCAATTCGCGCGGAGAGTAGCAAGGGGCTGCGACAGTCCGGAGCAAACGGCGGGTGGTTTGGACCTTGCTGCTCGGCTCACGGCCCAGAGGCCACGCGAGCGTTCGGTTGTCCACACTCGGGCGTGGACGACCGCAATTAGCTGCTTCCGAATGTCGGCGGCTTCGGGTTCGACTTGGGTATTGCGATCACCGACACCGTGAATTCAAGGTTGGTGACGTAGGCGCGGGTGCCGTCGGGAGTGATCGCCACACCGTACGGTTGGCCGCCGACGGGGATGGCGGCGCCGATGACCGTGTTGGTGGCGGTGTCGATCACCGACACCGTGTCGGACCGTTGGTCGGTGAGGTAGGCGCGGGTGCCGTCGGGAGTGATCGCCACACCGTACGGGCGGCCAGCGACCGGGATGGCGGCGCCGATGACCGTGTTGGTGGCGGTGTCGATCACCGACACCGAGCTGGAGTCAAGGTTGGTGACGTAGGCGCGGGCGCCGTCGGGAGTGATCGCCACATCGTACGGAACGTTGCCGACGGAGATGGTGCTGGTGACCCTGTTGGTGGCGGTGTCGATCACCGACACCGAGTTGGATGCTGTCACGTAGGCGCGAGTGCCGTCGGGGGCGATATCCACACCCCACGGTTGGCCGCCGACGGGGATGGTGCCGGTGACCGTGTTGGTGGCGGTGTCGATCACCGACACCGTGAGGGAGGCGGTGTTGGTGACGTAGGCACGGGTGCCGTCGCGGGTGATCGCCACACCCTGCGGGCCACCGCCGACGGGGATGGTGCCGGTCACCGTGTTGGTGGCGGTGTCGATCACCGACACCGTGGCAGAGTTGTAGTTGGTGACGTAGGCGCGGGTGCCGTCGGGGGTGATCGCCACACCGTACGAGTTACTGCCGACGGGGATGGTGCCGGTCACCGTGTTGGTGGCGGTGTCGATCACCAACACCGTGGCAGAGTTGAGGTTGGTGACGTAGGCGCGGGCGCCGTCGCGGGTGATCGCCACATCGATCGGGCGGTACTCGCCGACGGGGATGGTCGTGACCACACTGTCAGCCCGCGCTGTGGTCGCGCCAACGTGTGGCGCGATGATGAGGGCCAGCGCGCCGAACGCGACTGCGAGAAGAGCGACAGCGCGGTAGCGCATCGAATGTCCTTTAACGATTGACTGGACTGCTGCACGATTCGGGTGACAGGTAGGAAGCGCATTGGCTTCCAAACCCTGTCGATCCCGCACTGCATCGCGGTGCGCCCGGCGATTGTTACGGTTCGGTCACGTCGTGTGCGACGCGATCCCGGTGGATATCCGTTCATCGAGTCCGTAAGGTCCAGCCTGGTCCGCCCTGCGGGAGGCACATCGTCTCGACACAGTGGCGGCGGGCACGGTGGCAAGGGAACGTAGCCACTCGACCTCGGTTAGCGTTCCCCATAGCGAGATTTCCGAGCAGGTCGGGTTGCCCGAGGCGGGAGTTGATCATGCGGGTGAAATTGACCGAGGTCATGGGATTCTCGGGCGAAGCGCGGCACTACCTGGCCAGCGGTTGGAACCCGTACGCACCGGCGCTACGGACGCTGTGTGGGCGCAGGAGTCGGGATCGTCCGTCGGGCTGACTGTACGCAGCGGTTGCAGCGGCGGCGATGTTCATTATCTTCAACTGAAACTCATTACCTCTCGGTTCGTCATGAACGGGTCCGGCCGGCCTAGGCCTTGGTTGGTCACGCAGGTGCGCGGCGACCACTGCCCGAATGTGCCGTGCGGGCGTCGCGAGTCTTCCCGATCGGTTGGAGAAGCTGTCGCAGGCCGCGATCGCGCGGCAGGCTTGGCCTGTCCCGAAATACCGTGGCCAAAGCGCTGCCGCTTCGGTGCCGCCGCGACACCGAGCACACCGACCGCGCGGGCACAGAGGGGGTTCGAGATGGTCACACCGTCTCCTGGTTCCCCGTCCCGGATGTGATGGGTCCTCATCGACCGAAGATGTTCCCCATATCTGCCGAGCCGGAACTCCCACCCGGATCCCCCGGTCCACCTGTAGGTGGGGTGATCATGCTCGACCCACCGATGGACACGATGACCGGACCCTCCTCCACAGGTTCGTCCGTGACGTAGATCGGGACGCTGTAGACGCTTCCGTCATCGCCGTGGACTTCGAGGTGATGGTTCCCCACAGCAACATTTGGAACGGCGAAATCGACGACTGCGACACCGTTGTCATCGACCATGAACGCCCCCAGGTCGATCGGGTCAGAGTTGAACCATGCCTGAACGGTCTTGACCGCGGTGCCAACGCCGAAAACGATCCCGGCCCAGACATGCGAAGCCGTGTTAGCCACGATCTGCCCGCCGGAGGGTCCAACGACGCTGCGAGGATGAGGTGTGTGCCCCAGCCCTTCGAACAGAAGCTGCCCTCCGCATCGGGTTGTGATCTGCCAGGCGTTGCCCACGGGGGGCACACCATCGAGTTCTTCGTGTACAGCACGTGCGCGCCGTTCTGGCCCGGAACGGCGCCCGCGAGTTTCATCGCGTCGACCAGGTCGATGCTGGAGGTATCGCAGCGGAGCCCGAAGCAGGATCCGATGATGTCGACGCTCGCGCCGGCGGGGGCGGCCGGGGCGAGGCCCGCGGCAGGACCGAGCGCGCCGACCGCGCGAGTGGCACGGGTGTTCAAGATGGTCAACCGTCTCCTGGTTCCCCGGCGGAGCAGGGCGCGAGTGGTGATCGTTGCCGCGTTATCGAGTCACTCGACCGGTTCGTTACGGATTAGGCGGATTGCGCGGATTCGGCGATGCGGTGCCGGCGGGCGCCCAACGGTAAGCGCTCGCGGCGAGCGCACCGCGTGGATGCCGGTGTGGCGGACCGACGTTCACCGAGCGGGACGCGGTACTCGCGGATACCACACTGACCGGGATCCCACCGTGACAGGCAGGCGCATCCGTGTGATATCTATTGCTCTGGCTTACTTCCGCGGGGGGGACAGCGCCAGTCCCGGTGCGTCGAGGTGTTTGGTCTCGGCCACGGTCCCGACGGAAGGGCTTGTGTGTTGTTTCGACGTATGTGGGTGGTGCTGCGCGATTTTGTGACCGGGAGTGCCGGTCCGCGTGCCCGGCTGGTCGTGTTGATGGTGGCGATCGTCGCGTTGATGGTCGGCACGGCGACGATTAGTACCGCGTTGCCGGATACCGGGTCGTCGGGATCGGGGTCGGCGGGTTCGGGATCCTCGGACGGTACTGACGCGGAGGTCCCACCGTTCCCGACTGATCCGACCAACATTGTGCCCAAACCGGACACGGTCGTGACGACGCCCGACCAGGTGGGTTCGGTGACCGGAGCACCCGGAGGCACGCAGACCACTGTGCTCAATCCCGGAGTGAACGCACCTGTCGTGGGTGGTCACCTGGTGGCGGCAGAAAGCGCCACAGCACCGGACGGCTTGTTGGGAACCGTCGTCGCGGTAACCGCAGATCCCGATGGCTCCACAACCGTGACCACTACGCCGGCGACGCTCGATCAGGCCTACGTGGACTTCGTCATCAACTACGACGACACCAACACGCCTGGGGTTATGCATCCAGCCGCCCTTTCCACAGGCCCCAGTGCTGGGCTGGGCTCGGAGCATTTCACTTGCAGTAGCGGATTCCCTAGCGCCATCAAGTCGTTCGATCTGGCCTGGAATTCGATCTCGACCCGTTGGGCGTTCAACATGAACGCTCGAACGAAGTTGTACTTCACCATATCCGCGCATCCCACATTCACCGCCGCTCTCGAAAGCGGGACGTCGTTCTCATGCACCTTGAAGGGGAATGCGTTAAGAAAGTGGCGGATACCGGTTTCGGTGACTCCACCGATCGACGTTGAGCTCTCGCCGGTGATCTCGATTAGCGCAAACGCCGGTACCAATTTCACCGCGACGTTCACTCCCGAACTCACAGCAGGGCTGCAGGTGGATGATTCCGGCGCCCACCCGATCACGTCGTTGAAAGGCCACGGTTCGGTCACTAACTACGCCACCGAGAGCAACATCACGATCGCACCGGGATTGAACGTCGCAACCAAACTCGCGGGCATCGCGGGCCTCACCGGCGGGATCGACGCCGACACGAGCGTGACATGGAACAAGCACTGCGTAAACGTCGACGAGTCTATCGGGGTCGAATTCGGTGTTGTGGTTGACGTCCTTATCACGCAGTGGGCCTACACCATTGCACGCCTCGAATTTCCCCAACCGGGTTGGAACATTTTTAACCATTGCAACACGTCACCAACCACCACCCCACCTGCAACAACCACGACTCCGCCGCCAACCACTACGACTCCGCCGACCACAACTACGCCTCCGCCGAGCGGCAATGCGCGCACCCTGCCTGCTAGTGCGACACAACCAAACGGGCTCGCCGTCGACGCGGCAGGTTCGGTGTTCTTCGCAGACTCAAATAACACCCTGAAGGTGTTCAGAAACGGTCAGACAGAGACTCTGCTGTCTGGCTTGAATTCTCCTCGTGCAGTTGCAGCAGATTCCAACGGAAACGTGTACTTCACCGAGGCGAATATTGACGAACACAACCAGGGAAAACGCACCGGCACAGTCAAGAAGTGGTCCCCGGGTAAAACAACCGCAGTGACGGTCGTATCGGGACTTGATTCTCCGTACGGAGTGGCGGTCGACGCCGCGGACAGTGTTTACTTCACGGACAGTTCGTCGCATGGCGGTTCGTTGTTTGTGTTACCCAAGGGTCAAAGTGTGCCGACGACGCTGCTGGAGAATGCCGGCGGCCTCAGCGCTGTGACAGTCGACACGGCGGGAAACGTCATATACTCAGTTCCAGACCTATATAACGGTCGGCTGTACAAGCTGCCAAAAGGGCAGGCCGCTCCGACAGTATTGGCCAGCGCTGCCGCGCTGAGCTTAGCGGTAGATCAGACGGGCACTGTTTACTACACTCAGTCAGACAACTACTTCGCAGCCACACCAGCCGGCGCATTGATGCAACTATCGCCTGGCCAAACCTCGGCGAACATCCTTGTGTCAGGAGTCAGCTGGCCGTGGGGGGTGGCAATCGATACTTCCCGGAACGTGTATTTCGGTTACCAATGCGGCGGGCGGCAGAACGATCCCAACGGAGCTTCATGTGCGGGGCAGTCGGGAATCAAGGTCTTCACGTTCGACTAACCAACCCGGATCGTGCACGGCTCACCGTGCTGGGCCACGGGCTAGCAAGTATGAACGCGTGAAAGTTCTCTTAGGTGGCTGGGTTCGCTCAAGGCAGCGGCCCCGGGATTCGGCAGTAAACGGCCACTCGTCCACCCGGGGCGCTGCGGCGGGCGTCGGATGAACTTGATTTTGCTCGTTGCCCATAAGGTTCACGTCCGGCACGGCAACCACTGCACCCAAACCCGCGGTGCGCCAGCAACTCTCCGCGAGGGCGCGGAACGAGTCCGCCTTGTCACCAGCCCGATGCGTGGCCGGCCCACGACTCTTGCCGATCCGCAGATGGTCGAGCGGATGCGGAACAGGCAGTGAATTGCCCGACGGCCGGCGCCGTCCCGCAACAGTGAAAAGTCAGGCCAATGGCACCAGTGCGCTACCGATATGAAGCAATCACTGCTCCTGCGCTGTTGGAAGCGTTGGCGGGAGCCAGATGGTGTCACCCTCCTAAACGAGTTCAGCCGCGTTGTCGCTCGTGGTCACAGCCTTGATCGTGGCCGGATACCACTTCGATTTACCGCGGGCGGTCGGGATGCCATCGGCCATCAGCCCGTCGGCGATCGCCTGGTAGGTCAGCCCCTCGGCTCGCTCGGTCATGATCCGTCGAGTGACTTTCGTTGGAAGCGATGGAACAGCGCCCAGGCGCTCGCCTCGGGCACGCTTGGCCGCCAAGGCATCCCGCGTGCGCTGACTGATCAATCGGCGCTCGTACTGCGACCCCGAGATAATGATGTTCGCCGCCATCTCACCCGCGGGAGTACCCGTGTCGATATCGAGGTCGGCGAAGTGCAGCGCCCAGCCCTCGCGAGCGGCTCGTTCCATCAGGCCCGCACCATCCACGACCGAGCGACTCAGCCGGTCCATCTTGGCCACCAGCAATCCAGCGGCACTGCCGGCGCGCACCGCTGCAAGTGCCGCGAGTGCGGCAGGGCGGCCCTTCAGGGATTTCGCACTGATGCCCTCGTCGCAGTGCTCCGCCACGATCGTCAGCCCCCTGCGTTCGGCGTACGCAGCGACCGTCGCGCGTTGGGCTTCGAGCCCGAGGCCGGAGAGCGCCTGTTCCGACGTCGACACGCGCAGGTAGGTGACCACAGTTCCGGGTGGCGCTACAGCGCTGCCACGGCGCCGTCGCCGGCGGGGTGCGGACTGGTTAACGACAGGCTGACTCACCGCTCCAGTTTAACATTGAGGGACGTCAATTTTAAAGCTTCGTCCCGTGCCATCAGGGTTCGTCTCCGAGTAAGTCGACGGCGATCGCGCTGAGGGCCGCCACCGCCCCCTGGAGTCGGGCGATCTCTTGCGGTGTCGCGAGGAGTTCCCCACGCTCGATCGCCTCGAGTAGGCGCATGAGACTCCAGCCGGTCTGCCGGGCTGCGTCAATCCGCTCTGTTGGAGTCAGTCCGTCGGGATCCACTGGCCCCACTTACCCGCCGTTGCACTGAGTCCGGGACCGCACGCTTCGACCAAGGCAGCGAGCATCGCCCACGACGTCTTCTCTGTCTTGGCCATGGCTCCAGCATGACCTGAGGAGGCGCTCAAAACACGCAGCCATGCCGACGGCACCGAGATCGCCAGCCGGATCTGCCGCCGCCGGTCACCGGGTAGTCCGTCATTGCGGTCATCCTCTTCGGCTGGCATCGAGCTTGTAGTCCGACTCGACCACTCCGGCATCGGGACTGCCGGCCAGATGCCAGGGCTTCCAAAAGGTTCCGGTGTGCTTGCCGAACAGTGGTGCGTCACGGGTGTAAGTAGCGAAATGACCACGCACCATGTGCAACCGGGTTCTGCCCGTGGGGATATGACCCCCGCCGCCCTCGCCGCGCTGCCGGGGCAGCACGATGGTGTGATAGCTCAGCGCCCCGGTGTTGCGGGCCCGGCGCATCTTCTTGGTCTTGATCGACGGCCGGTGGATCTCCTGCGTCTTCACGTTGCGGCAGTTCATCAGGCCGATGGCCCACAAGGTGGGCAGCACCATTCCCATCGCCGCCCGATCCTGCTCGTTGGTGGAGCCCGCGTCCGAGTACGACGCATAGCGGATGCGTTGCGGGATCCCCTCCGCGTCGGCTCGCATCAGAACGGCGACCGGGAAGCGGGCGATGGACCCGTCGGTCATCAAAAAGAAGAGAGTCAGCGCAAACTCACCGGTGATGAGGGTGGACCTGCCGGTGGTCCTGTCTCGCATCGACGTCGAGGTGTAGACGGCCACCTCCTGCGCGCGCGGAACCCAGTCGCCGATCCGGCCCGGCCAGGTTCCCTCGAACCACATCTTGTCGAACGGGAGGCGCTGGGGCCCGATGTGTTCGGCCAATCGCTCGGCCAGGTGAGCGCCACGCAGCGTCTCGTCCCCGACCGGCATGATGTCCTGATGTGGCGGCGCCACACCGAAATTCACCCGCGTGCACTGTGACAGCAGCGCCTCCTTGAGGTCGCTTCCCCAGAGCAGTTCGTGGTCGCCCCTCTCCGGGAAGATGACCTGCCGACCCGGCGAACAGATCGCATCGGCCACCGGCAGCGCTTGTAGTGTGCGGGTCATTTCGTCGGAACCGGTTCCCGCACGGGCCCTGGCGCGTGCTTGGGGGCGGGACGGCTTGGCTCCTGTGCCGGCTTGCGAATCGGCGTGGCCGGCACCCTGATGACTCGGCGCCGCGGTGTCCCGATGTCACCCATTGGTGTGGCTCCTTCCTGTCGGGTGGAGACCGGTCATCACGTCCCGGTCGAAGAACCGGCGAGCGCCTGGAGCACTGGCCTCGCACGCTGCGGCCAGCATGGCGGTGTCGTCGCAATCAGCGACCCACCACGCCACGATTTCGGCGGCATTGGACTTGACGCCCCGGTCGCCCTCGATGCATGCGCCCTCCATGCGGATGACGGCGATGACGCGCTTGGCGTGATCCTCGTATTGGTCGAGCAGTTGCTCGGGCCTCCACCATGCGTAGATACCGCACGTGCAGTCCTCCGAGGGCACCATGTGGTCGGGGTCATCGGGGTGGACGGTGCAGATCGCCAGGCACCTGCCGTCGTTCCAGTGCCCGCTGCCGTGGGTGATGGAGGTCAGTCTGCCGTCCTTCACGGCGAACGTGCGCACCGCAAAGGTGTCGCCACCCACCTCGAAGTCGGTCGGCAGTTCACTCATCGGCGGACCCCTCGTCCGTAGCCGATGTAGCCGATGTAGCCGCTGGAGGCAGGTACCGCTGCCAGGCGGTCGCGAAGTACTCCCGCCGATAGCCCTTGGTGACCTTGTCACCGATGCGCTGGTTCTTGTTCGCCTGGGTCACTCCGTAGTCGTGCAGCGTGCGGGCCAGCCTCTTTCCGTCCAACCTGCGCCAACGCTGGTCCATCGTGGCCAGCGCGGCCAGCAGGTCGGTGGTGTGGATCACCTCGACTCCAAGTCGGTCGAAGGTGGCCCTGATGTCGGCCAGCAGGTCGATGCCATCGCTCGGGATGGCCTGTGCTCCCGTAGCGGCTACATCGGCTACAGCGGCTACACGTGCTCGCTCCGGCCAGTCCCCGCCCGCCAGTTCGGCGACCACCAACAGCGGCCTCCAGATGTCGGCGTCACGGTTGCGGATGCCGGCCGGAATCATCGGACGGCCCGGCCCCCGGTAGTCGAGGACATCGCCGTGAACGAGTTCGGCCCAGCACCGCATCATCCAGCGGATCGGTTCGGCCTCGGGCACGTTGACGAAGCTGTCCCACGGCTCGGACTCCTCACCCGGCAACGACTTCTGCATCTGAACGACGGTGCAGCGAGTGCGCACGGTCTCGGGCACGCTGTAGATACTCATTTTCCCGGCCAGGGCCATCGCGCCGTACACCGGGAACGGCTTGACCTTGTTGTTGATCTTGCGCATCACCTTCTCGTTGCAGCCATGACCTGCATTGATCAGCCGTCTCAAATCCTCGCTGCCTCGAGTCTTGCCATTGCCGAAGACGGCGTCGAGTTCATCGAGCAAGATCGTGGGCCGACCACCCTGGTAGGTCATCGACTCGTCAATGCAGCTATAGACCGACGCTGGTGACATGTCGGCGGCGGACAGTGGCCGAGGCACCAGTTGCTCGGTGACATCCATCGCGGTGGTCTTTCCGCAGCCCGCCTCCGGCGAGACGAACAGCAGCCTCGGTGTGTGGTTCCACGCATCCATGAACCAGCAATGCGCCGCCCACAGCACGAACATGTGGCGGGAGTGGTCATGGGAGAGGCTGAGGAATCTGGCGGCAAAGGCGTCGATGAGATCGAGCACCTCCGACCCGATGTCGGGGGCGTCCTTGTAGGTCGCTCCCGCCAGGATCAGATGCTCGATATCACGCGCCAGGCTGTCGCGCATCGGCACCGAGTCACCGTTCACGGCGACTTGCACCCTTGCACTGGCACTGAACGGCGGGCCCTGGCGGATTCTTGCCGGCGTGCTCGCCGCGCTCGCCGGCGTCCCAACACGACTGCCGGGCGTTGAAGAACGCGCTGATGTCGTCTTGGACGATCATTGCGCCACCGGGTGAGCGGAGAGCAGTGCGATTACCCGTTCACGCGCCTGCGGTGCCAGCGGAGGGGCCTTCTTCAGTGCCCTGGCGACGGCGTCGACCAGAGTCTCCTCGGCCATGTCAGCACGGGCTTGGGCCAATTCGGGGTCGTCGACGGGACGGCTTCGGGTGAGCGATCCAACCACACCGCGATAGCGGTAAAAATCTGCTGTAGCCATGAGATAGGGCAACTTTCAGACGAGGCGACCAGGAAACGCTTGATGCGTGTGCGACAAATTTGGTCGGCCCGGTATCTGTTGTCTGTGCCCCGGTCATCGTATTCACTACTCGCGGGTGCGTGTCGCCTTGGTCCCGTAGCCCTTTCGGCCTGGGCGATCGCATTCCAGCGTAGCAGCTTCGGAAGGATGCGCAAGATGCTGAATCTTGCTGTCCTGCAACGTATAGACTGACTATAGGGAATTTTTCATCGGGTCATTTGTTTAGGCGCCAACGGATTTCGCTGGGCCCCGGACGTAGTACCCAGAATGGCAATCTGCCCGGTTGTGAGCCGGTCGGCGAGCTTCCACCCGGTACCTGCGGCGTCATCCGGGGGCGGAGTCGTGGGCTCCTCCGGCGTCGACCGGTTCAAACCCCGCTGTCCGCTTCGGCGAACCCCAGGGGTTCGTTCGGATCGTCGTTCTCGAAGGTCGAACTCATCGACGCCCAGGCTGCCCTCATGAGCGCCGAGACCGCTTCGACGAACACAGCCGGGTCATACGAGTCGCCGGGCCGGAGCGGGACGGCCCCGACGCCACCCCTCGTGGTGAAGTCGGCTCTCCTCGGTGGGTACAGCCGCTGCTCGACCCCCGGATATACCGCCACCGCTGCGAAGGCACCCCCGATAGCGTCGCGGTAGGTGTGCATCTTGTGGAGGTCGCTCGGCTTGAAGGTGCCCTGCTGGCCGGGCTGCTCGTCGACCTCCTCCCCGACACCCACGAGCTCGGCACCGAATCCGTCGAGGCGGTATTTCGCGTCGAGGAAGATCCGGCGCCGCCTCGATCCACGTCGCACCTCGATGGAGACATCCGGGCGGAGGGTCAGCGAGTACGAAGCGGCGGTCCCTAACTCGCGGGGGTCCGTGCTGGCATGCCGATACGACTCGTTGTACGTGACCCGCACGTCACCATGAGGCAAGCGGAACGCTACCGAACTCTTCCGACCTTCTGCGAGGTTGACGTGAAGGCCGTCGGGGAGCGTGCGGATCACCGCGGTCGCCGAGTCCTCGGCCTGTGCTCCACGGCCAAGGACCGATCCCACCGCACGGACCGTCTCGAGGAACACCCATATCTCGTAGAGGCGGGCCACGTCGCGGTTCTCCTGAAGTGTCCGGAACCGGTCCCAGACGACATCCGCGGTGAGGATGAACTCCCGATATAGACGCAGCAGCCGGTTGTATGCGTCCTCCCGCAAGAGAACCTGCGAGGTGGAGGCGAAGGTCGTGAGGTCCCCGACCTCCGCGAAGGGCGTGAGCCGGAGCAGTGATGCGAAGCGCACGGCGAGGTCGTCGGCGTCTCGCGCGAGCGAAGGCCATTCGGCTCGTCGAGCGGCGTCAGCGATGCTGAGAGCCCGCTGTCGGAAGTTCGTCACCACGAAGCGGACGAAGCGGTTCTCGTAGGTGTCGTAGTCGACCTCTCGCCGGCCCGCGGGCAGCCGCACCGGTCCGAAGGTCCGCCCGGACTTGGTGAACGTCTGCCGTGCCCCAGGCGACACCAGACGTCGCTGCTCTATCTCGGAAACCATCGCGATCGATCGTGGGTCCGTCGCGATCGACGCGAGCTGCGCTGGGGCGATCTCCGGAGCCAGCCATGCGTCCATCGACTCGACGCGCCGGATGACCCGGCATTGCGGGTTGCGGGAGATCTGCTCGACGGCCTGCGAGACGTCCTTCGCGATCGAACGCAAAAAGACTAGGTCTTCATACGCGTAAGAGGCTGCGCGCGTGGTCCGAGCGGTCTTCAGCGCTGTCGGACTCGCGACCGTGAGCGCGAGGGCCCGGATGGCTTTGACCACGCTCATGACGAGCCATTCGAAGTCCGCGTCCGGATCGCCCAGCTTGCGCACTCGGATCCTCGCTGCGACCGCGGACTTGTCCTCTGGGCTCGTCGGGTCGAAGACTATCGAGGTGAGCCCGATGAGGTTCCCGGTTTCGAGCCGGAATACAGACTCCTGGGCTCGCGCAGCGGAGACGGCCTGCACGCGTGGCTCGCTGAACCCAGCGCGCTCACATGTCGCACCGGCCACGCGCACCGTATAGGTCGACTGTTCCTCCATGACAACTCGAGCGGAGTCACCGTCCTCTTCGATTGACATCCCGGTCCGATGGGGTGAAGCGATCCCCCGCCAACCTGCGACCAAGGGCAATGCGTCGTCCCAGGACTCGCGACCATCGGACGCGACGATGGTGACGACAACGCCATCTCGTTCGCGACGGAGCGCAGAGAATCGTCGCATGCTCACTCGAAGAAGCTGGCGTAGCCCTCGTCGCGGAGCTGTAGCAGCATGCGAGCGATTTTCCTGGCGGTGCGCGGATACCGCAACTCGTCGGTCCGAAGCGGCCACGGACCGGACCGCACCATTGCGCGGGCAGCTGGGAGCCCCGGGGATTCGGCCTGAGCGACGTTCTCGGTCGCATCCGCGACCTCCTCGTCCTCGCCGTCGATCAACTCGGGCGCATCGCCGGTCGCGGCTTGGATCTGCTCGACGGCGGACCAACCATCGCCGCCCGCGATTGCCTCCATCCGTGTGAACAGCTGCTCAGGGTCATCCGCGAGTAGCCCGGCGCGATCGTTCCGGCGCGCGCCGGGGGTGAGGCACACGGCGAGGAGTCCACGCAACGGACGCTCGAGTCGCTCACGGGAGCCGGCCAGCTTCGGAAGGACCTTTTGGAGCAGCTGGACATCTAGCGCGACGCGCCTGGCATCTTCGCCCTCTCCGAGAAGTCCGCCATCCCCGGCTTGCTCGACGAAGGCGAGTATCTCGTTGCGGACCCGATACCCGAAATGCAGCCGGTCGCGTGCGAGCACGGCGTTGACCGCGACGAGCTCGGTGAGCCAGGGTGTGTCGAGGCTCGGCTCGGTGAGGTCAACGAATCGACCCCCGCGCGCGAAGTGATCGCGTGTCTTGCGCCGCTCAGCCGCGGCGTTACCAGTCGAGCCGTCAACGCCACTCTTCGTAAGGTCGACATCGAACAGCTCGACGACGTTCGCGCGGTCGAGGACCTTGCGACTGAACGGATGGGTCGTCTCGTCGATGTTGACGGTCCCTATGAGGTAGACATTCGGCGCGAGGCCGACCGTCGGCGGGACGGCGCGCCCATCGCCACTGGTCGGGAGGTTACTACCCATCGTGTGGAGCACGATCTGCTCGTCGGTGACCTGGCCATCCGGAGTGACGCGCCGCGACTCGAGCACGCTGAGGTAGTCGGCGAGATAGTGCTCGACGCGGGCGAGGTTCATCTCGTCGAGGAGAAGGATGTACGGACGCGCATCGCGGCCCCTGGCCTTGAACTCGGCCTCGGCGTCGAGCAGCAGGCGCGTCGTGTCGGTCATGACGAACGTATCGGTGAGGAGGTTGTGGAAGCCGAGCAGGCCCTTGCCATCGACCCAGTCCGGGCGGACCGAGACGAAAGCACGAGTGTCCTTGTCGGTCAACAGATCCTGGAGCGCAAGTGCGACCTTCGTCTTCCCCGTGCCTGATAGCCCGGTGAGGATCAAGAACGGCTTGGTACGCAGTGCGAGGTAGAGGTCTTCGAGCACCCACGACTCGAACCAGAGACCAGCGCCAGCCGCGACGCTTCGCAGGACACCAGGCACGGCGGACGCATCCATCCAATTCAGGCTCTCGGGAGGTTCAGCAGTGATGAGTCCGATGCCTGCTTGTTTCGTGGGGGTGTCCGTCGACCCCATGTCGAGGACGCGCCAATACACCCAGTCGATGTCGGAGAGCGAAGGAAGCCCACTCTCGGCGAGTAGCAGTTCCCCACGTGCGCGGACCTCCGCCACTCCAGCCGCGGGACCGTCCTCCACCAGCGGCCAGCCGAGCTTCTCGTACGCCCCGTGCACCGTCGCGTTTACCGCCGGCTGTCCCCAGTCGCGAACCATCGCGTAGAAGCCGGTCCACACCGCGATGGCGAAGCCGCGGACGTGCCGATCACCACCGACGAGGGCAGCGATGCGGACGTCGAACGGGCTTGTCTCATCGAGAATCCAGTCGATCGCGGCCCTGATCGCCGGCACATCGTCCCGCTCCCTGCCGACCGCTCTCGCGAGGCCGGTCCAGTGAAGGTTGCCATGTGCAGTGACGCGACCCGCTTGTTCCGCGGCACGGAGCTCGGCCTCATTGAGCGGGGTCGGGGAATTCGCGCCGTACCTATTGCCGTCGATCTCGACATACCCGAACGGCAGGAAGCGGTCGCGAAGACCAGCCCAAAGGGCATCATCGGTCAGGGTGTCTCGCTGCTCGATCCACGCAGCCAGCTGGCGGCACGCCACCTGATGGAGGTCGCCATGCTCGAGGCGCTCACGCTTCAACTCGGCGACGGCGACGTCGAAGAGGTCCCGTCGGAACCCAGGTGGGATCCGTCCCGACTCATCGGGCTCCACGGCCAGGTCGGCCGCGCCGAGACCAGCGGTCTGTATGTCCGTGCGGTCGTCCGGGTATACCCAGTCCACGAGCGGGCGGACTGCGCGCGTCAATCGCACCAGGTCGTCGACGAACGCCGGTGCGGCACCGTCCACCTCCTCCGGCGTGAGATACCTTGAGATGCTGGCTCCACCTTCGGACGAGGCGCCAGCGGACCTGAGCCACTCCTCGAAGGTCCGGAACTCGCCGGCCCCCGCTGGCATGAGCCATTTCTTGCGAAACGACCAGTCGGACCCAAGTCGCTCGGTGACGTCCTCAACGACGCCACGGGGCGCGGTCTGCATCCGCTCGTGTACCCGCGCGAACTCTCGACCGAGCTCGTCGCGAGTGTGGGCGGACTTAGACTGGCTGGCACCAGACCCGAGGCAGAAGCACAGCTCGACGCCGCTGGGTTGGACGATGAGCGCGACCTGCAACCCGAACGACTTGTGGGGCGAAGCAGACGGGTATGCGCAAGACCAGAGCAATTTGGCCACGTGGCCGCTGATGCTGGGCCGGTTCACATCCGACTTGAACGGCCGCCAGTCGACCGACAGCTGGTCAGCGACCGAGGTTGCCGCGGCGCGGAGGCGGGTCCGCAGGTCGGCGATGCCCGATACCTGGTCCTCCGTCAGATCCCTGGTCTGAGTACCGCCCGCGAACTGCCCCAACAAGGCGCAGTCCAGCTCGGTGAACGCCGGAGCGCCTCCCACTGACATGTCCACTACCCTCCGCGTTGTGACTGCGCCAACGGGCCCAACGACCGTGGGGGACGGTGTAGGCATCGTTCGGTAATCCGAAAGCTAACCGACGTTACCGCCCGGGGAGGGCAGGTGTGGGGCTCTGCGACGTCCGCGATTCGCGTTGCCGCGGTGCTCGCCACCGTCCATCACCAAGCGACTCAACAGGCCGGCGTCCGCTCATCGTGATCTGGCATAGGCCCGCTCTTCCGCGCTATCGGTGGGCGCTCTCCCGAACCGAAAGCTCTCATCGGCGCCTGAAAAGCGGCGGCCGGTCTCAAAGCTCATCGTCCTCGGCCAACGGGTCAAAACTCGTCGTCCGCCTCCGCGAACTCCAAGGGGTCGTACGGGTCGTCGTCATCGAACGAGTCCACGCCGGCGTCGAGGGCCTGCGGCAGTTGCTCCAGCTCGTCGAGCTTCTCGACGATCGCCCCCCACAACTCCCGCGGCACTACGGACTTGACCGCGTCTGCGAGCTGGCCGACCTGCGTCCTCAACACAGCGATATCGCGACCCTGGTCCCCGGAATCGATCAACGACTGCAACCGACCAGCCGCAGCGATACCCGTAGTGACATCTACCTTGGTATCCGAGTCGACAAGGTGCTCATAACTTTTCACCAAGACCGTTTCGAGGAATGCAAGCGGTGTGATCGCGTTAACAACGCCCTCGACGAAGTCGACGTGGTTCTCCCGAGCGCGGCGTTCGAGGATCTCCCGGTATGTTGCCTTGGCCACATTCTGCACGGGAAAGTGCCGCACACAATGGTTCCTGACCGAGTCGAGCGTGATCCGGTCGCACTTGTCGAGCACGGCGTTGTCTTCCCCAAGGGCGCGCAAGACCATCGCGTAGCTGGCTCCGCCGGCGAGCAGGTCGTTCACCTTCTTTAGAGCCTCGTCGTTTCGGCACACGCGGCATCGGGGTTCGATGTGAAATCCGTTGCGCGGGGCCCACTGCATCGAATCCATGAGTTCGTCGACGGGGGTGGCGAGCGCCTCGGATACGGACATGGCTTTCACTCCTCGATCCGCAGCAGATGCACCGTGGTCGATGCACCAGTTCCAGTCTCTCAGAGCGAGGGCCATCGGCGTAGCCGAGAACGCTGTAGTTTTGCGGCACTTGAACGACCTTGAATGTCGGCAGACGGTGCGACTTCTATAGCAGCACTATAGCTTTCGACTTCTCCACGTTGCCGAGCGTAAAGATCCGCATACGCGCGCGTGGCCGGAGACCACCATCGGCAATCCACCGGAGTCGTACCTCACACGATGATGATCTGGACCGCCGAGGCCAAGCGGGGCACGTCAGTCGTTCTGATCGTCTTGCAGCATTGACAGATCCCACTGCACCCGGTCGATCTCGCAAAGATCTCTGCGTTGTCCGGGTCGTATCCGGCCTCGATCAGCACCGCACGCTGCTCGTCGTCCACGAGGGCGCACGGAGATTTCCTGGAGTCGCTGTGGCAGCGCAACGAACGCCTGATCGGCAGTAGTCATCCACTGCGGGAGGCGATGACTACGGCGACGGGCCGCACACCCATGGCGCGGCTGGGATAACGCTGCCACAAACCCTTCCGGCATACAGCAGAGTCGCTAGCTCTCGTTCGCCCGCCGGTCGGCCTCGACGAGCAAGTCCGTCAACTCGACCCGAGCATCCAGCGCCACGTCCGGGTCGTCGGCGATGAGTGCGACCCGCTCGCTAGCGTAGCCATGTCCAACGATTGGTGGCGCCGCACGGTGTTGTAGGCGTGAACCCATTCGTCGATTCCTGCCTGGGCAGCCTCGATCGATTCGAATGCGCCTGTCTCGTCGAGAAGTTCGCGTCGCAACGTCTTGTGGAAGCGCTCGACCCTGCCGGTGGTCGTTGGAGGGCGTCGTTTGGTTAATCGGGCGGTGATGCCGTTGTCGCGACAGATCCGTTCGAAGAGGACCTCGGCCGGTAATGGTCTGGTGAACTTGCCGGTGAACTGTTTGCCGTTTGGAGTTCCTGCGGTCGGTCCACAGCCGTGTGATTGGCCATGCCACCACGGTGACCGATGGAAGCTCGTCCGCGAGTTGATCCCCGACCTGGTACGCGAATCGGGCCGACGTGCCGAAGTGCGGTAACTGCGCGGAGACGATTTGTTGAGCGGACGTTAGTGGGGCAAGTCTCCGGGTTCGGCGACGAAAGTTCGCCGGGGTTACCCGGGGCGTTCGGTAGCTTGGCGGATGCGCCGACCGAGTCGCGACATTGCACCGGTCGACGGCTTCGCAGCTAACACATAGCGACGTGTTCTCGATGGACGTGTACCCATCGGAGACACTTGAGGAGACGAGATGCGAGGTTCAGCCCAAACCAGCCGACTGACTGTCGGACAGGCGATGTGGCCGAGCGAGCCGCGAGAGTGCCCGGTTACTGCGCCACTGGTCGACTCGGTCAACGAGGTCCGTCCGTTGCTGGTTGCGCGTGGCTCCCTCGGCAGGGAGTCGACCTATCAGGACCTACGCAACTGGTGCGGAGGCTTCAGTACAAGGACCAGGGAATCATTCGTCTTCTCGATGCAATTGCCTGGGACTGCCATCTGCGCGGCGAGCCGAACCTGGTCGCGTTCGTTACCGACAGGAACGGCAAACCGGGGGGCACATGGGATCCTAAGGACGTCAAAATTCAACGCGAGCGCGTGAGCCAGTGGTGGCGCAACATCTAATGCCGACTCGGGCTCTGCCCCCTCACAGCACGTTCACGAGCCGCTGTTGCGGACCCTCGAGGACCGATTCTTCGTACTTAGTGGCCGGTTCTCTGCAACAAATCTATAGGTTTGCTACACCCCTTCTCCAAGTAGGGCATTCCGGAAGTCCTTGACCACCCTGGCGTTCCAATAGGCCACCTTTCCAGCAAAGCTGTAGTGCCGCTGGGAGTGGATCCACAGGCTGTCGTAGGTGATCCGGTCCCTCGCGTCGCGGCCCTCGTTGAGTGGCTCGATGCTGCGCAGGATCTCGGCCAGGGTGATTCGGTGGAAGTTGCCGCCCTCCCGAATGATTGGGACACCGCGCCAGTCCAGGAGGCCGTTCACGGCAATGCAGACAGACTCATCACGACAGATCCGGCAGCGCGGCTCTCTGCGCTCGAAGTCGGCCCTCACAGACTCCGCCGCCCACGTCGTCGCCCTCGCCCAACGGTGGTGGCCCAGCGGCTGCACGCAAAATTCAGGGGAGGCCAGGGATCGCCGGTTGGCAGCCGATTCGGACAAGGGCATGGCTTGTACTCCTCGCTCCACCGGAGACGCACCGTGGTCGATGCTTCCAGTCAGTCTCGCAGGGCGAACACCCAAGGCGCAGCACGAAAGCACCTATACCTTTCATGGGCTTTCTGCGGCGCTCGAAGTTACTTGATCGTCGGCACGCCACGAGACTTCTATAGCAGCACTATAGGTTTCGACCTCGCCGTGATGCAGAGCGCCATAGCGTCGGCGGATCTACCATCGGTATACGTTGCGGACTATGGCAGAACTACGGTCGACATGATCGATGGGGTAGTCCAGCGGTGTCCGCGTAGGCCAGGTCAACTCGGCTTCGCGGCCCTCGTTCAGCGCGGAGGCACGCGACGTAACAATTTGTGCGATCCGTTCCGACCTCGGTGCTCCCCACTGCCCTGTACTGGGGTCTGCAGGAAGCAATGGGAAAAGCACAAGAGTCGTCCGTCCTCGTTTTCGGTGACTTTTGCCGCGGAACGCCCACCGTGCCCGATCCGATGAAATGAGTGAATCCACAACTAGATCGGAGTTCTATCATGGCGCGGCAACATGGCCGGTTCCATTTCGACGGCGGAGCAGGCACCTACGTGGGGACTGGCCTGCTCGCCCTGTTGATCACGGTGTGCACCCTCGGGATCTGCTACCCGTTTGCACTCGTGCTCAAGGAACGTTGGCGCGCAAAGCACTCCTGGATCGATGACCGACGTCTGGTTTTCACCGGATCGGCCTGGGGGCTTTTCGGTATGTGGATCAAGTGGTTCCTGCTAATCGTTGTGACGGTGGGCATCTACTTGTTCTGGGTCGGTCCACGAATCCAGAGGTGGAAGTGGGAGAACATCGCCTTCGAAGACGTCGCCCCCGAGGCCGTCGCCCCGCACATCGTCGCCCCGCAAATCGTCGCCCCGCAAATCGTCGCCCCCGCTGTCTGAAAGTAGACCTCCCGGTCCGCGCTCGTTTCCGCTCCCACGAAACACGAAGCGGAATCGAGCGCGCATTCCATCGAACGTCGGTGCGACACGGCGAACTGTTCGCCATCACCCGTCACCAACCCTGAACTGATCCAGCGCGAACCCGAGGCCCTCCTTCCGGTTCGAGAGAGAACACTGTCGTGACCTACATCCGCGCCGCCACCGACGCCGCCGCCAATGCGGCCAGACACCTACAGCGTTTCGGCTACAGCGACGCCCGCGCCCTCGGCGGAAACTCGGATGTCGGACTCGATGTGCGCGCCCGCGGCGCTCTTGCGCGGGTGAACTGGCGCGGCACGCCGACCGAACGGACCGAGCTGGAGGCACTCTGGGGCGTTCGTGGCACCGACCAGCACGCGGCGCTGTACTACTTCGCTGCCGCGCCTTATACCCGCGCAGCAGTCGACTACGCCGACACAGTCGGCATCACCCTGTTCGTACTCGATCCTGACGGCCAGCTCCGTCCGGCAAATCAACGGGCGCAGCAGACCCTCGCCCACCCCTTCACGTCCCCGTTCGCGGTACGAGGCACTCCCCGAGCCTCGGAGGGGTTCTGGGCGCGGCTGTGGCGGTGGTTCGTGCCCGTCTGGAAGACGCACTGGCGCATCATCTGCGCGGTGTTCTTCACCTTGTCCATCCCGGTGTCGCTGTTCGACACCGAGACCCCGCTCGGGCAGCGGATCTCGATGGCGATCATCAGTGTCGTGTGCGCCCCGGTCTTTTGGAAACTGCACCTCGACCACCGCAGCCGCCGCCACGCCGCGGATATGGCCACGGCAGCCGACCCGCTCGCGGAACGTGCCGAACACCAGCACCAGCTCTACCTGCAGGGCGATCAACGCGGACTCTACGGCGACTACAGCCCCGCCGACCTCGACCGACGTGATTCTGCGAGCTACTGATATCCCCAAGCCGCCGCTATTCGGAAGCAGCGAATCGCGGGCCAAGGTCGCCGGGCGTGCGGAACCGACTCCGCCCACCGCCAGTCCAACAAACAACATCCGAAGAAGAAAGCAAACCCTAATGAAACGCACAATCGCTGCCGCCGTCCTGGCCGCAGCAAGCACGCTCGTCCTCGCACCCGCCGCCTCGGCTCAGTCCTGGGGATCCAGTGGATCCAGTGAAGGTCCGGCCCCGACCCCCTCCTACGACGTGGTGCGCTACGGCGTCTGCTCGGACGCGAGCTACGGCTACTTCGACTACCGCGCCGCCGACGGCGACATGACCGGCGAGTACTACACCACGCTGCCCACCCGGCAGAGCAACGGCACCTACTGCGGCTACCTGGACGTGACCATGTACGACCCGGACGTCACCGACGCGCTGCTGGTGTCCTTCGACGCGCCCTCCTGGTCGGACTACACCTCGGTCTCGATCTACCTCAACGGCGTGCTGCAATGCCGCGACACCAACGACTACGGCTATGCCTACTGCGCCAACTACTGACCCAAACATCAACGGAACCAGATAGGCCCGCCAGGTGCGCTCTCCTTGACCCGGCGGGCGGCATGATTAGCCGTATAACGACGAGCCTGCGCCGCACGGAAAAGGTTGGGTTGATGTAGCTCCGGAGCACCGCCCGACCGGCACGAGTTCACCGCGTACCAAGGTGCTCGTCGGCTGGCAGGCGTGCCGGTGCGGCAGCGCGCACCGGACGCACTAATTCCAGGTGTGTGGGGAGACTGTCGCGACACCGCCAATGGGTGACGTGTGCCGGTCGGCGGACCTCGACAGTCGCTGACAGCGCGTATTTGCCGAGTGCTGCTTCACACGCGTGAGGAAAGTCCTGAGGGTCCGTCGGTGGTCAGCAGCCAGACGGCAGCGACAAACTCGCGTCGCTGACGGGCTCGGTCGGCGGCCGTCGGCCCGATGGTCCCCATCGTGATCTCGATCGTGCGGCGCAACGGATGCGGCGACAGGTCGATAGCATCGTTTCGCTCCAGCAGCCGCTTGATTTCCAATGCCGACGGCGGGCGGTTGCTCTTGGTCATATTGCACGGCGCGCACGCGAGCACGAGATTCCAGATGTGATTGAGATCCGGGCCGCGCCAGCTTCCAGTGTTCATCCAGGAGAACGGAAACACGTGGTCGACGTGCACGTCGACGCCGAGATCTTCGAACGGCGCACCGCAGTAGAAGCATCGACCACCTTGGAAGCCGTCAATCGCCTGCCTTACTCCGGTCACCGCAACGCGGCGCACCAACAGCGTCTCACTGTCGACGCTGACGTCGACGCCACCGATCAGACTTCGACCGATCCCTGCATCGAACGACGTTTCCACGATCGACCATCGAGCGTCGAGTTCGGACACAAGCAGCGTGTCCACGGCTGCGACCTTCACCAGCTCGGACGTGAAGCGCACCATTCGGGCGTTCCCCCTGCCGACGATCTCGTAGAACGTATGTGGCACTTCACCGATCGCGCGCAGGTTGTGAAACTTCTGCATCACCATGCCGGGCATCGACTTCACGGCCGCATCGACGAGTTCGTCGCTCGGCCTGCCCTCGGCCAGCGATTCGGCCCGTTCCCGCCGCAGCACGGACAAGAAGTCTCCGTCGCTGAGGGTCTGCGCCGCCGGGGCTTGCGGGAATTCACCGGGACGCGTCACGAGAGCCTGCGCGTACGCCGCCGCGAGGTCACGCAATGGCACACCGTCGTGCCCCTCGCGCGCCAGATCGAGCAACGCCGATCCCAGCGCGAACTTGTATGTGCGCGTGTTCACGCCCATGAGCACGACCTGACGCCACGAGGTGAGCGCACCGGGTTCGGCAAGGAAGGACGACATGGAATCGAGTATGACTCGGCGGGCCGACAAGCCTCTCGGGTATGCCGGCCTGGTCAGGAATCAGAGAACCACTCGCCGGTAGTGGGAACCAATGTGGTCGCCGCGAAGTCCAAGTAGGCAGAGCTCGCCAGGTGCTCTAGGTCTCCTGGAGTATCCGGCGCGGTGACCCAGGATGCGGAACCGAACCAGCCCGGCGTGACTGGTGAACAACATGCATTTCTGCCCGGTCCGCATCCGGGGGCCGCGGGTTGCAAGTGCAGGTAACGGTGATCGTCCTGGCGGTCGAGTCATCCTATTGCCGTGGTGTGTCAGCCCGGTCCTGTATATCCAACGTATTGGCCGACGATGAGACCAGGGGATGAAGGTTTGACACAGGTGGAAGGCGCGCGCGCATGGCTCGCGCAGTCGAAGCAGGAGGATTATCGACGCCTCATAGGCAGCGATCGCTACGACGACGATGCAGCATCGCACTACTCGTGGGATAGCTCGGTGCCGAGCCACGCCACTGTCGCCGAAGGCGACGCGATCGTCATTTGGGACAACCTGCTTCTCGGGGCATCCGTGATCGAACATATCGAGCACGGCACCAAAGAGAAACGGACCAGCCGATGCCCGGAATGCGGCCGCGCGAATGTGGTGATGCGGTCAACAATGCAGCCGCCCTATCGGTGCGACGACTGCCACGCGGAGTTCGACCAGCCCGAATTCACGACAAAGACGGTGACGACATATCGCAGCAACCACGGACAAGCTTGGGTCGATCTTGAGGGTGTGCTCGACGGTCCGACGCTGCGATCCGTGTGCGTGTATCCCAAATCGCAGAACAGTTTCCGGCAGCTGAGGTGGGACGATTTTCGCGCCGCGCTACGTGGCGCCACGCAGGGTGACCCGCTGCGCGTCCTCGACGTGACGTCGGAGCAGATAGCCGGCGGGCACAAGACACGGCCGGTACGGGTGAGAATCGGGCAAGCCGCATTCCGAGCGGCATTGCTCGCCCAGTACGACCGAACATGTGCGATCACCGGGCCGTGTCCAACCGACGCGCTCGAAGCCTGTCACCTCTACAGCTATGCCAAGGTCGGCGAGCACAAGGATCAGGGCGGCGTCCTCCTTCGCCGAGACATCCATCGGCTGTTCGACATCGGCCTCATCGCGGTGGATGGCGCCGGCGTTGTAGATGTCGCCGCCGAACTGCTGGACTACCCGACATACCGAGATCTGCACGGAACAAGGGTCCACATAGACCTCAGCGAGAAGCAGCGCGCATGGCTCCGAGGGCATTGGACGGAATGGCGTTCCGCAGCCGACGGCGGGTAGCGACCGTGTGAATTGTTCTGCACGAACACCCCTCTGCACGAACACCACCACCACCAAAGGAGCGCCATTGTTCGACACCACGCACACCGCGACCGTGTGCATTCCCGCTGGCTCGTTCCAGGTCACCTCGCACCAGGGGCCGGCGTCGGCCATGCTCGACGGCATGCTGGCCGCACAGGGGCGCGCAGGGCCGATCACCTGGACCCAAACCGAACCGACGTTCGCACGCGGTACGACCTTCGCTGGCGCAGCCGTGACGGTCCATGTCGCCTGACGTGCCGGGTACGGGTTTATGTGTGTCTCAAAGCGCTCGTGGCGGGCCGGGTCCGGCGCGAGCTTGGTGATCAGACCTCACGTGGGGACTGAACATCGGCCCATCTGTATCGCTCGCGATTCGCGAGACGTGCTGTGAATCAGGTTGCTCGTAGGATACGCCGGCGCCGCCGTGCGACACCATAGCGAGAGCAGCCTATAGCCCACTTGCAGTTCGCCTTTCGTAGAGAAGTGGGGGGCATCGGCAGGCGCGGCGAATTGGTCAGCCGGGCTTGGCGATCGCCATTGTGAACGACCTCAATACGTAAGGTCGGGTTGTCCGCGCATCCGCCGGGGTGGCCAATCGCGCGCGGAAATCCTGCTCCGCGCACGAACGAACAAACAATCACGGCGTGCCATCCCAAGTCGATACGGCTCCGAGGATGCCGGACAGTTGGCCAGCATCGCGGATGTATGCAGATTCCCTGCACTTGACTGCCGAGTGGAGCAGCGGCAAGTCAACGCCAGGTTCGCTGTGTTGCTGGACGCGCGCTGTCCAGCAGTCCGGGTGTGCGGCCGCGGTGATGCACGGTCGGCAGATTCACTGTCTGCCACGCGGAATCGACGCGACCGTCGGTACCTCTCATCCGGCCGGTAACCCACCCGGATTCTGCGAGGCCGGTGCCGTCGTCGCGTATCTCACGCCGGCTCACTGCATTTATTGCCGGTTCCCTCCAGAAGAGGCGACGAGGTAGATCGCCTCGCCAACGACGGCCGTCCGGTTGGTTGGAGGCGAATCACGGTGCAGGACATCACCACCGCGCGCACTCAGGTCGTACGAGGCGCAGCATCGGGAGCCGGCCGACCAGGCATCCCCGCTCGCCCCACCACGGATCCCGATGTTGCAGGCGATCCTGGCCACCCGGGCCGGCGGCGGGCCGGCATGACGACGACTTATCGCTCCCTGTTCGACAACCCGGTATTCGGCAACCACAGCCCCCTGGTTCTGGGGTGGGCCGATGACCAGCTGTGGCCGATCGCCGACCGACTCGCCCCGTACCTGCCGGAGGACTTGACCGTCGCGATGACGCTCGCCATCGCGGGTATCGCACGGTCCCTCGTCACCGAGGAGAAGATCACCGGCAACGGGGTGCACTTCGCCCGCGGAAAGGACGCCTACCGCACACCGCGGCGATACCGCGACGGCGACCCACGTAACACTTGGCACTACACCGTCCGCGGCATGGATACCCTCGGCAGCGCCGGCCTGATCCTGCAAACCCCCGGGATCTGGTGCACGAACAGCCCGGGACGCCAGTCGGTGGCATGGGCGACCGGCGCCCTGGTGGCGCTGGTGGGGCCACTCCTCGACGTGTCCGCGCCTCGCCGGCTGACCCTACCTGCGGAGACGATCGTGCTCCGCGGCGCCGACAAGACGATCATCGACTACCAGGACACCGCCGAAACGACCGCCAATCGCGAGCAGGTGGCGGTGGTGAACGAGAGCCTCTCCCGTCTCGATCTGCGGCAATTCGGGAAGCGCGTCGAGATCCCCGTCGGACGACGAATCTTCAACGGATCCTTCGACCGTGGCGGTCGGTTCTACTGCCACGGCGCCTCGTTCCAGAACATGCGCTCCCGCGACCGTCGCCAACTGGAGTGCATGATCGACGGCGTCTTGCACCCCATGGTCGAAATCGACTACTCGACCCTGCACCCCACGATGGCGTACGCGGAGGCCGGCGCGACGATGCCGGAGGGTGACCCCTACGAGATCGACGGATTCGACCGGCGGGTGGTCAAGATCGCGGTCAACATCGCGTTCAACGGCCAGAACCGGCGCAGTGCCGTCCTGGCAGTTGCCAAGGCGCTGCACGACGACGCGGCGCTGCGCGCGGCGAACGGGGTTGAGGCTCAGCAGCGGTGGTGGGGTCACCAGACATTCACCAACCGCCTCCTGAAGGCCATCGAGTACAAACACCGCCGAATCAAGGACTACTTCAACTCAGACTGCGGAGCCCGATTCCAACGGCGGGACTCCGACATGGCCATTGAGGTCATGACTGAGATGATCCACCGGACAGGACGCTGCCCACTCCCCATCCATGACTCATTCCTCGTCGCCGACATCGACGCCGGGGCGTTACGCCAGACGATGAAGGAGGTAGCCCGACACCACGGCCTAACACTCAAACTCAAAGAATCCCGGGCCGTCTTCACCACCATCGAGGATCTCATCGGCGCGGGGTCACCGCTGGTACATACCGACATCGCTGACCAAGACCACCAACCGCCCAATGCCACCGCTCGGTGCACCGGGGGTATCCCCCAACATCGTCCAGGACACCACCACCCCGAGGTCCTCGCCGCCCGGGACACCCCCCTCGACCCCAGCCCCGCTATCCAATTGGAGGTAACACCTTCCGACCTGCAAGGACAGGAACGGCCCGATGAATCCGATAGACCCGATCATGGGAGCCGGAAACGCGAAATCGACACCACTACCTCCCTGACCGGCCCCACATCACCTGCCCGGGCGCCCAATTGGCACGATCCACCCACGAATCGACCGACAAGAAGGCCTTTCATCGGTGAAACGGCAGCAGACTCACCCCAACAGCCGGACTTGATTGAGCTCTGGGAGCTGCCGTCATGCTCGGAGGAGTCGCCGTCGAGCCAGCTGCATTGGGCGGCCCGACGTTTCACGGCAGCGACAGGCACAGTTCCCGGGGCCCCCGGTCGATGAAGCGGCTATGTGCTCGCGCCGCAATTCGGATACCCGACGGCCACCAGAACGCCCCGGCAGGCCGGGTGCGATGGTGGGCATGCTTGGCGCGGCAGGGGGCGCGGCATCGTGGTCGAGGACGATCCGGAGCGGTGGGACAGCATCGTAGACATCGACTCCGACGCTGGCGGCGCAATCATTCACTGAGCGAAAGGCTCATCCACACATGGGGTATCGCAGCACCCGAGGAAACGACCGTCGCCGCGATCCGCGGGACCGACCGCGCGCGCCCCGGACTGTCCGCCCGAGCGCCCGGAGACCGGGCCGAACATGACCGAGGCGATCCACCGCGAGTTGTTCTCCGACTACACGCCGACCATGGGGCCACGCTGGTGACCGGAGACTCGTGAAGGCGTGAGCCGCCGCACTAACGTTTAGGTAATCGGGTTTAGTCCTATGGCAGCCATGCGTAGTAGCCGTAACGGGTCGGTTTACACCACACGGGTCCATAGGCTGAATCAGCCTCGCTGCCGGGAACCATGCAAGAAGCGCCCGGCGTAACGACTACGGGAGACGGCTTCGGTCGAGGGATTAAGCCGGGCGTGAGTGACCATTGGTGACCGTCGGTGTATTGCACTGTCGAGCAGTAGTAGCGGGTGCCGTCCGGCCCGGTGCCGATAGCGCCCGGGGCCGTACACCACTCACCGATCATCGGCAGGTTCGGGACGTCGCCGGTGAGCGACCATTCGTCATCGGTGCAGTAGTAGAGGGTGCCGTCCGGGGCGGTGGCGACGGCCCCGGAGGGGTAACACGGCTCGCCGAGGGCGCCAGAGGCTGGTGGGTACTGCAGGGTCCAGGCCGGCGTTGTGGAAGGCGGCGGCGGGTTACTCGTGACCAATGGCGGAGGGACATTTGAGGTGACGGCGGCGGTCGCGGTCGGCGCCGGTTCGGCGCTCGCTGTGGGTGTAGTCGATGTGGGAGCGGGGAGTGATGCCTCGTCTCGTTGATCCCAGGGGCTCCACAGCACCGTGCCGACAGCTACGAGGCCGACCAATACCGCGACGACGAGAACAGCAGTCCATACCGGCACGCGGCGGCCGCCTTTTGAGACCGGGAGTACAGCGGTCCGGGCAGGTGCCTGCTGGATTCGGGCTGTCGCAAGCAAACCCGCACCGTTCTGTGTGGCAGCTGCGGTGATGTCGCGGGCGAAGCCCTGGCAGCGGGCGTAGCGGTCTTCGGGGTTTTTGGCCAGTGCGACGGCGAACACGGGATCGAGCGCGGCAAGGTCTGGCCGAGCATCGGACAGTGGTGACGGAGCAGCGTTGAGGTGGCGGCTGATCACCACGGCCGGGTTCGAATGCGGAAAGAGTTGCTCTCCGGCCAGCAGGTGGTACGCGGTGCATGCCAGGGCGTACTGATCCGCGCGACCGTCGATGTCCTCGCCCATAAGTTGTTCGGGTGCCGCGTAGGCGACGGTGCCGACGGTCATGTTCGTGGTCGTCAGCCCGCTGATGTCATCGACGTTGCGGGCGATGCCGAAGTCCGTCAACAGCACTCGCTTGTCACCGTCGTCGTCGACGTGAGTCAGCATGATGTTCGCGGGCTTGATGTCGCGGTGCAGCAGGCCCTGCTTGTGTGCGTAATCCAGCGCGCTCGCCACCGCGGTGACGATTGTGGCCACCTCGTCCAGCGGCATGCCGGCTGGATAACGATCGGCCAGCAGGTGGCCCGCGTCGACGCCGTCGACGAAGTCCATCGAAATCCACAGCTGGCCCTCGTGCTCGCCGCGGTCATGTACGCCGACGATGTGCGGATGCCACAGGGTCGAGGCAAGGTCGGCTTCGCGAGCGAAGCGCGACCGGTAGTCGGGGTCAGCCGACCATTCCCTGGGCAAGAGTTTGAGGGCATCGCGTCGCGGAAGTCTTGGGTGTTGGGCCAGGTAGACCTCGCCCATGCCGCCTGCCCCGAGTAGGCGGATGATTCGGAAGCCGGCGAAGGTGTCGCCGTCGCTCAGGGGCATGTCCGGATACTACGAAGCCGCGCTGCTATCCGGCGTGAAAGAATCAGAACGAGTCGACCTTCTCGACCCCGTAAACGCGGGGTTCACCCGATGGTGGGGCGCGACACAGTGAGTCTGGCCGCCGGATGGGCGTGGTCCGCGGCAAGCCGGGAAGAAGTAGTATCGAACGTCTGTTCGATAGTTGGCGGGATGGGTTCGACCCCCCGCCGCACCGCGTCGTAGACCCCCGACGCCGGTCATCGTGCACATCGGCTCCACCGACGGCCGCACCGCGAACGACCTCCCACTCCGGGTAAGGGCCGAGGGGCTGATCCTGGACGTCCCGGTCCCCGGGAAATTGTGGGCGTAGGCACGGATCAACACCGGCGGCTGGCTGTGCAAGGTGCCGTTCGCGATCCCGGCCGGCAACTGCCGCGGGTACATAGAGATCGACCAGTGACTCCCCGCCGCAGCTGTCCGACCCTGCAAATGAGTCAATACAAGCGGCGATATGAGCGGCAATCTGCTCTGACTCAACGACGCTGGGACCAAAGACCCCGCGCTGCGGCCGGTCTGAGAACGTGCGTGATCGGATTCCGCGCATGAACAGGCACCGACCCCGGGCCGCGGGGCGACCCAGGTCGACGCGGAAATCGCCGCCCGACTCGACCCCACCGAGCGCTACGGAATCGGCACCGCGCGAATCCTCATGCGGCGTTCCTCGCTCAGCAGGCTGCCGCGAAACTGCTTTCGAGCAGGAAGTTAACGACATGCTTGCACAGCCGTGCCGGCTCAGTCCCTGATGGACCCGCCGTCAGCACGCCTACTTGCCATCCCGCACGACGTTCGTCCACGGGCGTTGCAGTAGCGTGGCGAGGCTGATCTCGACTTGCGGATGCCAGCACTCGTCCTCTTGCGGATTCGGTGGAGCGATCTGACACACCATGCCTTCCGGGAAGGCGCTGATCACTCCATCGCCGTAGACCTTGATCTCGTCGCGACGAAGGACAGGCTCGAACAGTTCGCCCCAGTCGGGGACAAACACCTTAGACATCACCTGCCGTCCGTCCGAGTAGGTGTCGTCGTCCCCGTCCCATCCCCCATCCCACAGCTCGTCGTCGTGCAAGTTAGAGGTGGTGGCTGTGTATATCGCCTCGCCGAGGTCGTAGCAGACGGTGTGCTGCAGCTCGTTGTGCGCCTCGATGTCGATGCAGCCCGTGTAAGCAAGCCGCTCGAGCATGTACTGCAGATCGGAGATGTCGCGCGCCCCCACGGCGTAAACGTGCTTGGCGTGGTCCGCAATCCGATGCAGCTCGGGCGTGAGGGCTTTGGAATCGTCGCCCGGACGCCAGTCCTCGGCCGCTGCGAGCGCAGCATCGATGGCACTGGACAACTCGCCGAGGTGCGCAAGCATAGCCGAGGTGTGAAGCTTGCCCGTCGCGGATAACTCCGCGAGGGTCTGGTTCACGCGCTGGGTGTTGTGCAGTAGCCCTCGGTAGCCGTCTATGAGCAGCGCGACCCAGCCCGCATGGCAGGGATTCAGCGGCGGCGGGATCCGCCTGTTGTATAAGCGCGCATTGTGCCGCCCGATTGCTTCGCGGCGTTCGTGGAATTCAGCGATGGCCCGCCGGCGTCGACGCTCCTGACCGTCGAATATCGGAATTATGTTGTCGGCCATGGTCACCAGTCCCCATGGAATCGGTCGGCGGAGCCTCGGAGAGACAGATCGCCGGTGGTCAGGCGGCCGAATTCGCCTTCCAGCCAACCGAGCCGGCCCTCGACCTCCTGGCGGACCGTGTTGATCTGTTCGATCATGTCGCCGATGTCGGGTTTGATCGGCGTGGGGATGACCCGACCAAAGCGGTCCTCGCGCTGCGCGCGAAGGCCGACTAGGTCGGGAGGCCCATCGTCACCAAATTCCATCAAGGTGATCCTTTCGGTTGGTGCTGAGGAGATTCGGATTCTGGCGCCCCCGATAAGGCGGCGACAATGCTGATTGAAGCGGCTGCGCCGCTATGTCACCGGGGCTGCCACAGTCCCGCCACCTTCCTACGGCTGCGCGGGGTCAGACCGGTCACCATGGCAACATCAGATGGGGCACAGTGGAAGTCGTTCGCGCAAGCGTCTAGCGCATCGGCGATATCTTGCTCTGTCAACCGCCAGTGTCTGCCGATTTTCTTGGCCGGGAACCTGCCAGCGCGGACCTGCTCGGTGAGCCAACGTGTGGTGCAGTCGAATACGGCGGCGACCTCGGCGATCGAGTACGTAGCGGCGACGGGCATCAGGCGATAGCCCCGGTAATAACCGCGAGGAGGTCGACTACACGACGGCGCAACTCCGGCGTGACAGGAGGGGCTTTGTCGATCGCCTTACTGACGGCGATCAGGAAGGACTCCTCCGCCATCCGACGCTGCGCCTCGATCAGGACGGGGTCGTCAGCCGATCGGCTCTGGGTGAGGTTGCCGACGGCTGAACGGGCTTTGTAGAAGGCTGCCTTGCTGGGCATTGCGGAACCTCCACGGGCGGCGTGAAAGAAACAGAGACATGGCGGTGTAATTTGCTGTGCCGGTCGCTGGAATCACGCCACCCGGCGCCCCGCTGCACTTGTCAGCCCGAGTGATCTGGTCCCCCGGCGATGTCTGACGCAATCCGTTCCGGGTTTCCGCTTACCAAGGTATGGCGGGGCGGCGCGCCTGTCAACCATGGGCTGCGGAATTCTGTTGTGCCAGTTGGTATTTAACCCTACAGAGAAGTTATAGCCTTTTTCAGGACTAAGAGCGATCGCCTGCCAGGACCTGGTCCATCGCCTCGGCGACAGCCTGCATCGACCGCCGGTCGAGGTGGCCATAGACCGACACGGTGGTCTGAATACTTTCGTGACCAAGGTGCGCCTGGATCACCGGCAACGGCACCCCGGCCTGGATCAGCCACGAAGCGCAGGAGTGCCTGAGATCGTGGACGCGTGGGCGCCGGACGAGTTTGGTCTTGTCAATGGGCTTGCCTTCAGCATCGACTGAGGGCCACACCCGCTCAATAGCGGGTTGCCATACCCGGTCGTGGAACCCGTTGTGTCGGATTGGTCGGCCGGCCCGGTTCACAAACAGCCAGTCGCCCGAGTAGTCGAGCTTGTCCAGGACGGACTTGGGCATGTTGATGGTGCGGATGGATTTCTTGGACTTTGGCGGTCCGAGTTCGTAGCCGCCCCGGTCGTAGGTCCGCTTCCATGCCCGCGCGATCCGGACGATGCCCGCCTCGCGGTCTACGTCGGACGGACGCAGCGCCGTGGCCTCACCCCAGCGGCAGCCGGAGGCGACGAGAAACTCGACGAGCGGTCGCCACGGCTCGGTGACCGCGGCGAGTAACTTGGCGAACTCGTCGTGGGTCAGACAGACCATGTCGGGCCGCTCGCTCGTCGGCAAACGCTGACCGGCTGCCGGGTTGGCCGATAAGCGCCCCGCGCGAACAGCAGCGTTGAGCGCCGAGGACAAGAACCCGTGTTTGTTCGCGATGGTCTTGGCCGACGCACCCTTGTCGGCCAAGACCTGCGTCCATCGGGCGATGTCGTCGCGCGAAAGCGCAGTCAGCGGGAGGTCGCCGAGGACGGGAACGATGTCGTTCTTCGCATAACACCGGTAGTCGTAGAGGGTCGACTTCCGCACTCCGGTCAGGTGCGCGATGTGGTGATCTAGCCACTCCTCAACCGTCGTAGCAGACAACTCTGGAGCCGTCCGGATGGCCTCCAGCGCCTTGGCCGGTCCGAACTTGCGGGCCAGACTCTGGAACTTCACCGCCGACGCCATGTCCTCGAACGAGGTCGAAGTCTGCTTCCCGTCGAGCCGGTACAGCACCTGTACGTAGGTGCTGCCGTCCTTGCGCGTGCCGCTCCGAAGCGAGGCCATGACGGCAGCGTAATAGACGAATGTTGATGAGATGTTGATGGGAAAAGAAAACAGGCCAGAGAGTGTGTCTCTGACCTGCTTCTTTAGGGTGGAGCTGCCGGGAATCGAACCCGGGTCCTCCGCCGCATCTCCAGGGCTTCTCCGTGTGCAGTTCGCTATGTCTCTGCTTGGATCTCCAAGTCCCGCGAACAAGCTTGGATGACGATCCCAGTCACTGTTCGATGTCCCATCCGACTCCGTGACCGAGCCGGTAGGTAAAGCCCTCTAGCTGATGCCAGTACCCGACCCGAGGGCGGGATCGGACTGACAGACACGCTTCGCTACTTAGGCAGCGAGAGCGTAGTCGCGCTGATTGGAATCGGCGCTTAATTGGTTGCAACGACGCTTACGGTGGTCTCTTGCCTGCACCGACACGCTTCCCCTGAATCAACGTACGCAGTCGAAACCGTTCAGCCCCGTACGTCCCGGCACCTTGCCGGGCTACACACTATAACTCCGCGTACCGACCGAAATCATCCCGATTTCGCCACGCTGCTCAACTCACCGCGATGAGGCCGACCGCGCCGAGCGCGACCGCCATCCCCACCTTCTGCAGCGACGCGACGCGTTCGTCGAGCACCACCATGGCCAGCAGCACCGTCGCCGCCGGGTACAGCGAACCGAGCACGCTGACCATCGACAACATCGAGCCCTGCAGGGCGAACATCATCGCCGCATTGCCGATGACGTCGAGCACAGCGATATAGACCGCGAGCCGCAGCGTGCGGCCGCGCGGCGCGACGAACTGTGCGGTGGCGAACGCGACGGCCCAGATCACCGCGGTCGCCGAGAGGCGCGAGGCGGCCAGTGGCCACAGCCCCGTGCCCTCACCGACCTGGTGCAGGAACACGAACATGAACGCGAAGGCAATACCGGAACCCACCGTCAGCAGCGCCACCCGGCGGGTGAATCGCAACTGCTGCCCGTCGGTCGACTCGGACAGCGGATTGTCCGGTGATTCTCGGCTCACCAGCACGACCGCGACCAGCGCAAGCGCGATACCGACCAACGCCAGCAGGCCCGGTCGCTCGCCCATCATCAGGCCGATCAGCACCGGAATCCCGGCGACCAGGATCGCGGTCAGCGGCGACACCACCGACATCGGCCCCTCGGCCAGCGCCAGGTAGAACCACCACACCGCCACCGCGCTGGCAATACCGCTCGCAAAACCCCAGGCCAACGAGGCCGGATCGAAGGTACCGCCGAACAGCGGCGCGAGCGCGAGCACGATTGCCACCGAAACGGGATAGGACACGATGACGACGCGCAGCGCCGCCACCCGGCGCGACGCCACGCCTCCCACGAAATCACTCACCCCGTATCCGACCGCGGCAACGAGAGCGAGCAGAACGGAGGTCAGCGCATTCCCTTCACTCGGCGGCCGAGTTCGCGGGTGACCTCACGTTCGGCAGTGCGGCGTGCCAGATCCTGGCGCTTGTCGTAGTCCTGCTTGCCCTTGGCCAGCGCGAGCTCGATCTTCACTTTGCCGTCGCTGAAGTACATCGACAGCGGCACAAGCGTCTGATTGCCCTCGCGGGACTTGCCGACGAGGTGCTCGATCTCCCGCCGGTGCAGTAACAGCTTGCGGGTGCGCCGCGGCGCGTGGTTGGTCCAAGTGCCATGGCCGTACTCGGGAATGTGCAGACCGCGCAGCCAGACCTCGCCGTAGTCCACGGTGGCGAAGGCGTCCACCAGGGATGCCTTACCCTCGCGCAGGCTCTTCACCTCGGTGCCGACGAGCGCGATACCCGCCTCGAAGGTCTCGAGGATCGCGTAGTTGTGGCGCGCCTTGCGGTTGGTCGCGATAACCTTGCGGCCTTTTTCCTGCACGCGGACGCGCCTCCTTCCGTGCTCATCGATCAACTCAGGGACCGGTTCGCGAACAAATCCGTCGGGCCGCCATCGACTGAACGGAACCGTTCAGTCGATCTATTCGACTGAACGGTTCCGTTCAGTCGAACGATGGGGCGGCGGCGAACGTGTTGCCAGGTCCAACGAAACGGTAGCGCGCCGGGCAAGCGGATTATTCCCGCACGTACACCCGGAGCGTGACGTAGGCGGTGATGGCGGCGAAGCCCACGCCGACGAGGACGACCAGCGGCGCCACGGTCAGGATGTCGCTCGCAGTGATCTTGGCGAACACGTTGACGTCGTACAGGTCGCCGAGCACCCCGTCGATCACCAGCGGGCGCGCCGCGAAGAGTCCCACTACGGCGAGCACCGCGCCGAGCAACGCGGCGACGACCGCCTCGAGCAGGAACGGCAACTGCGTGTACCAGCGGGTCGCGCCGACCAGACGCATGATGCTGACCTCGGTACGGCGGGTGAAGGCGGCGATCTGCACCATGTTGGCGATCAGCAGCAGTGCCGCGAACGCCTGCACGATGGCCAGCGCGAAGGCCGCGTTGCGCAGGCCGTTGAACACGTTCACCAGCCGGTCGACCAGGTCCTTCTGGTTGAGGATGCTCGCCACGCCCGGGCGTTGCTCGAAGGCATCGAAGATGACGCCGTACCGCTCGGGGTCGCTCATCTTCACCTTCATCGACGCGGGCAGCGCGTTGTCGCTGATCAGGTCGGCGTACTCCGGCTGGTTCTTGAACGTCCGCTCGCGCGCGTCGACCAGGGCGTCCTTCTTGCTCAGGTACTCCACCCCGACGACGCCAGGCGTGGACTCCAGATCGGCCCGGATGTTGCGGCACAGGTCTCCGCTGCAATCCGGGTCGGAGTCGGAGACGTCGTTGGTGAGGTAGATCTGCACCTCGACGCGGTCGAGAAAGATCGATTGGGTCTTGTCGGCCATCTGCACCACAAGCAGTCCGCCGCCGAAGAGGCCGAGCGAGATGGCCGTGGTGAGCACCATCGCGATGGTCATGGTGATGTTGCGACGCAGCCCGGCGAAGACCTCGCCGAAGATGAAGCTCGCGCGCATCAGCGACCCACCCCGTAGACGCCGCGCGACTCGTCACGCACGATTCGTCCGGAATCGAGTTCGACCACCCGCCTGCGCATCGCGTCGACGATCGTGTTGTCGTGCGTAGCCATCAGCACGGTCGTGCCGGTGCGGTTGATGCGTTCGAGCAGCAGCATGATGTCGCCGCTGGTATCCGGGTCGAGGTTGCCGGTCGGTTCGTCGGCGAGCAGCACGAGCGGGCGGTTGACGAACGCGCGGGCGATCGCGACGCGCTGCTGCTCACCGCCGGAAAGCTCGGTCGGCAGGCGGTCGGCCTTGCCGGCCAGGCCGACGAGGTCGAGCACCTCGGGCACCGTGCGTTCGATGACCGACCGCGGCTTACCGATCACTTCCAAGGCAAAGGCGACGTTCTGCTCGACGGACTTCTTCTGCAACAAACGGAAGTCCTGGAACACGAATCCCATGCGCTGCCGCAGTTTGGGCACCTTGCGTCCGGACAGCTTGTTGACATGGAAACCGGCCACGTGGATCTCCCCCGAGGTCGGTGCCTCCTCCTTGAGCAGCAGCCGCATGAACGTCGACTTACCGGAGCCGGACGGCCCGATGACGAAGACGAATTCCCCCTTGTCGACCTCGACGCTCACCTTGTCGAGTGCGGGTCTCGTCGAGGTCTTGTAGGACTTGGAGACATTCTCGACGCTGATCACGGGGAGCCAGTGTAGCGGCGGACGCGAACCACGCCCGGGACCTGCGCAATGGCCCGCGTTGCGTTCAGCGCGGCGTCTCGGTCGGGGTCGGTGTGGGTTGCGCCGGCAGCAAGCCGGGTGGGATCAGCTCGTTCGGGATCAGTGGAATCACCTGCGTGGTCGTCGTAGCCGACGGCGAGGTCCGGTTCAATGCGCCCGACGGCGTCGTGCTCGTCGGCGGGATCGTGGTCGTGGTGGTCGGCTCGGTCGTCGGGGCGTATGTCTCGATCGGCACGGGTGTACGGGTCGCCGGCACCACCGGCACGGTCGACTGCTGCTGCGGGGTGACCGGTTCCGGACGGACCCCCAGGTACAGGACGAAGATCGCCACCCAGGCGACGCAGAGCCAGATCGTGGAACGCCGCACCTGCAGCCCGCGCAGCGATTCGAGCACCTGATTCATTCTTCGTCTCCGGCAACCTCGGCGGGAGCCTTCAAACTTTCGGTGGCGACCGGCGCGGCGAGCCCGATCCCCTCCTTGCCGAGCGCGGCCACGATCCGCTCGCGCAGCAGCCGGCCGACCTGGAACTGCTTGCCCGGCAGCGTGCGCGCCACCATGCGGATGTTGACCCGGTCCACCTCGAGGCTCTCGACACCCATCACCGTGGGTTCGTCGAGCAGCAGCGCGCTGATCTTGCGGTCCTGATAAGCCCGCGCGCCGACCTCGTGCAGGATCTCGTTGACGCGGCCGATATCGGCGCCGGTCGGAACCGGCACGTCGACCGCTGCCCGGGCCCAGTCCTTCGACAGGTTATCCACCTTGATGATCTGGCCGTTCGGGATCGTGATGACCTCACCATCCGGGGACCGCACCTTGGTGATCCGCAGCGTGACGTCCTCCACGGTGCCCTCGGCCTCGACCGCGCTCGTCACCACGATGTGCACCGTGTCGCCGTAGCCGTACTGGCGTTCGGTGATGATGAAGAATCCGGCCAGGATGTCCTGCACGATGCGTTGTGCGCCGAAGCCGAGTCCCGCACCGAGGACCGACGCCGGGACGGTGAGCCCGGCCAGATTGAAACCCGTCAGCTCGAGCACCTGAAGAGCGACCAAGAAGTAGATGACGATCTTGAACACCCAGGTGAGGACCTGGGTCAGCGCATGCCGATGCTTGGCCGCCTCGCTTCGCACCAGGGCGTCGCTGTCCTGGAAATCGCGGTCGATTCGAGCGGTGATCGTCCGCCCGGTGTACTCCGCGGCCCTTCCCAGGATGATGCCGCCCAGCACGACCAGGACGATCTCGAGGAACGTCGATCGGAGCCAGGTGCTGATATCGGTGGTCTCGAAGAGCGCAACGGAGGTCATCAAACCTGCGCTTGCTCACGCATCCGCCAACGGATGCCTTCGTCGATGAACCGATCGATGTCGCCATCGAGCACCGCGGTCGGGTTGTTCACTTCGTACTCGGTGCGGAGGTCCTTCACCATCTGGTACGGGTGCAGCACGTAGCTGCGCATCTGGTTGCCCCACGACGCGTTGCCGCCGGCGCCGAGTTCCTCCATCGCGGCCTTCTCTTCCTGCCGCTTGCGCTCGAGCAGCTTGGCCTGCAGGACCTTCATGGCCGCGACCTTGTTCTGCAGCTGCGATTTCTCGTTCTGGCAGGTGACCACGATGCCGGTCGGGATATGGGTGAGCCGGACCGCGGAGTCGGTCGTGTTGACGCTCTGCCCACCAGGGCCGGACGAGCGGTAGACGTCCACCCGCACATCACCGTCGGGGATCTCGATGTGGTCGGTCTGTTCCACGACCGGCAGCACCTCGACCTCGGCGAAGGAGGTCTGCCGACGGCCCTGGTTGTCGAACGGGCTGATCCGCACCAGCCGGTGGGTGCCCTGCTCGACGGAAAGATTCCCGTAGGCATAGGGAGCCTTCACCGTGAACGTCGCGCTCTTGATGCCGGCCTCTTCCGCGTACGAGGTGTCGTAGACCTCGACGCCATAGTTGTGCTTCTCGGCCCAGCGGACGTACATGCGCATCAGCATCTCGGCCCAGTCGGCAGCGTCGACACCGCCGGCACCCGCCCGGATGTTGACCACCGCATCGCGCGGGTCGTACTCGCCGGACAGATAGGTCCGCACTTCCATCGCGCCGACCGCCTCGCGCAGCGATGCCCTTTCGCTGTCCGCCTCGGCCTGGGCCGTGGTTGCCGCGTCACCGGATTCCTCTTCGGCGAGCTCGTAGAGCACCGGGAGATCGTCGAGGCGTTGGCGCAGTTCCTCGACGCGGCGCAGCTCACCCTGGGCGTGCGAGAGTTGGCTGGTCACCTGCTGCGCGTGTTCCTGGTCGTTCCACAGGTCCGGGTCGGCGGCCTGATGCTCGAGCTCGTTGATCCGCCGGCGCAGTTCCTCGACATCGAGGACCGACTCGACCGTTTCGAGCGTGGTGGCGAGGTCGGCGAGATCTGCGGAGACGTCTGGATGCACGAGAGTCAAGGCTACCGGCCGGAGCAGTCGGCCGAAAACCGCGCGAGTCAGCCGGAGACCGCGCGCAGCGCGCCGGAGCGCAAGCCGGCCAGCCGGTCGAGCGCGGCGGCGCTGGCCTCGTCGGCCGGCAGCTGCACCAGCAGTTGCGCATCGTCGTCCGCGGCGAGCTCGAGCACCTCGTAGGACAGCCGCAACGGGCCGGCGTCGGGGTGCGCGAGCCGGGTGATCCCGCTCGTCGGCGCCAGACTCGGGACGGACTCGGCGCGATCGGCGAACTCTGCGCCTGCGGTCAGGGTGAGTTCATCGGCAAACGCGGCGATATGCGGGTCGTTGCGGAACGGTCCCTGTTTCAACCGCGCGACGGTCTCGTCGGCGACATGACTCCAGTCGGGATAGAACGCGCGGGCCCGTGGTTCGGTGAACACGAACCGGGTCAGGTTGGCCGCGTCCGTCGGGTCCAGCCCGGCGGGCGCCATCAGACGCCGATAGCCCTCGGTCCACGCGAGGATGTCGGTGCGGCGATTGAGCACGACCGCCGGCGTGGGTTCGAGGCGATCGAGCAGCGCCCGGACGGTGGGCCGCACGTCGCTGCTCGGTGCGACGTCCCCGCGGCACCGGAATCCCGGGTCGGCCTCTTTGGTCAGCCGATGCAGGTGCATGCGCTCCGCGGTGCCGAGCCGCAACGCATCGGCCAGCGTCGCGAGCACCGCCGCCGACGGCCGACGATCACGGCCCTGCTCGAGGCGGGTGAGGTATTCGACGCTCACCCCGGCCAGCGTGGCCAGTTCCGACCGGCGCAACCCGGGTGTGCGCCGCCGCGCCCCGGTGGGCAGACCCACCTGCACGGGCGTCACCGATTCGCGACGGCTGCGGAGAAAGAGCCCGAGCTCGTTGCCGCTCATGAATCCGAATCTAACAAGATTTGCCCTGCTCAGGGTGGCCCTCTCACTACCACCCTCGGCGCGGTCTTGTTGACTTGCGCGGCCGATCCGAGAGTGGAACCGACGGCACACACCGGCCGCAACGCATTCGAGGAGGAACCATGTACGAGGCCCCGTTGAAGCTCGCGGTGATTGTCGGCAGCGTTCGGGCGGGACGGTTCGGACCGGTCGTGGCGTCCTGGTTCGCCGAACAGGCGCGGCGGCACGGCGGATTCGAGGTGGACGTCGTCGACCTCGCCGACGTCCCCATCCCGCTCGAGTTACCTGCCACACCCCCGGCGCTCGAACCGAATATGGCGCGCCCCGCGGGAATGGCCGAGCTCACCCACCGGCTCGACCGGGCCGACGCGTTCGTCGTCGTCACCCCCGACTACAACCGCAGCGTGCCCGCCTCGCTCAAGGCGGCCATCGACTGGCATTACACGCAGTGGGACGCGAAGGCGATCGGCTTCGTCGGCTACAGCGGAGGCAGCGGTGGACTGCTCGCGATCGAGCACCTGCGCCAGATCTTCAACGAGCTCAACGCCCACACCGTTCGGTACTACGTCTCGTTCCCGCGCTACTACCAGCTCTTCGACGGCGACGGACAGTTGCTCGAACCCGACGAACCGGCGTCGGCGGCGGCGATGATGCTCGACCAACTGCAGTGGTGGGCGGGCGCACTCGCCGCGGCGCGCGACATCGACCGAGCGGCCTGAGTCCGGCGGCGCACACGCGGGGACGCGCCGACACGACAGATAGTGTCGTCTGCGTGACCATCGAATCGCCCGACCTCGAACTCGCTCTGCACTTGGCCGACGCGGCCGATGCGATCACTCGAGAGCGGTTCGGGGCGCTCGACCTGCGCGTGGATGCCAAGCCGGACCTGTCGCCCGTGACGGATGCCGACCTCGCCGTCGAGCAGAGCCTGCGCGAGATCCTGACGATCGAACGCTCCAAGGACGCGGTGCTCGGTGAGGAGTTCGGTGGTCGCGCGAAGCTGACCGGACGACAGTGGGTGATCGACCCGATCGACGGCACCAAGAATTTCGTTCGCGGCGTGCCGATCTGGGCGACGCTGATCGCGCTGCTCGTCGACGGCGTGCCCGTGGTCGGCGTGGTGAGTGCCCCCGCGCTGGAACGACGGTGGTGGGCAGCTCAGGGAGCCGGGGCGTTCGCGTCGTCCGGGAACGAGCAGGCCCGGCCGATCCGGGTATCCGCGATCGGTGACCTCGCCTCGGCGAGCCTGAGCTTCTCCAGCCTGTCCGGGTGGCACGACCGCGGAATCCGCGAGCCGTTCATCGACTTGACCGACGCGGTGTGGCGGGTCCGCGGCTACGGCGACTTCTTCTCCTACTGCCTGCTGGCCGAGGGTGCGGTGGAGATCGCCGCCGAACCCGAGGTGTCGCTGTGGGACCTCGCCCCGCTCGACGTGCTGGTGCGCGAGGCGGGCGGGCGCTTCACCGCGCTCGACGGATCCGCGGGACCGCACGGCGGTAGCGCACTGGCGACCAACGGGCTGCTGCACGACGACGTGCTCGGTCGCCTTACGCCGAGCGCATAGCTCTTCCGGAAAATCGGGGGCCGCGCGCCGGAACAACTGTGCACTCGGCGTGCTCTGGCTCACGCTCGACGGCTACCTTACTCTGAAGTAAGATAGGCAACGTCGCACCCGAGACTTCCAGAAGCTGGTGATCATGACCAAGCAGGACAACGCAACGAAGCGCCGCTCGTCCGGCCCACGCAACACTTCCGCCGTCGGCCTCACCCACCCCAAGCGGGACCTGATGGGGACGGCGATGCGCCTGGTCACGAGCATCACCGGCTCGGAGTTCGCAGCGCGCCACAACCTGCGCGAACCGATCAACCGCGTGACCTACGAGGGCACCAAGACCGGCTTCCGCACCCTCGGCGCCGCGACCCGCGCGTTCAACCGCGTCGCCGGTGGCAGCAAGCCCAAGCGCCTGCCCGACAGCTCCACCAAGGGCAAGGACTACTTCGATCTGACGCCCGACGACGAGCAGCAGATGATCGTCGAGACCGTCAAAGACTTCGCCGACGAGATCCTGCGTCCCGCCGCGCACGCCGCGGACGAAGCGGCCAAGACACCGCGCGACCTGCTCGAGCGTGCCGCCGAGCTGGGCATCACGATGATCAACGTGCCCGAGGAGCTCGACGGGGTGGCCACCGAACGTGGTGCGGTGACCAACGCGCTCGTTGCCGAGGCGCTCGCCCACGGCGATATGGGCCTCGCGCTGCCGATCCTCGCGCCGAGCGGCGTGGCGGTCGCACTCACGCAGTGGGGCTCCGACGAGCAGCAGCAGACCTACCTGCCGTCCTTCACCGGCGACAACGTGCCCGCCGCCGCCGTCGTGGTGGCGGAACCGCGCGCCCTGTTCGACCCGTTTGCCCTGCAGACCAAGGCCGTTCGCTCGCCGAGCGGCTACCGGATCAACGGCGTCAAGTCGCTCGTACCCGCAGCGGGTGACGCCGAGCTGTTCATCGTCGCCGCCGAACTCGACGGCCGCCCAGCCCTTTTCGTGGTCGAGTCCGATTCCAAGGGCGTCGTCGTCGAGGCCGACCCGAGCATGGGCCTGCGCGCCGCAGGACTCGGCCGGCTCATCCTGACCGATGTCGCGGTGCCTGCCTCGGCAATCCTGGGCGACGGCGACGCCGCCCAGCACGCGGCCGACTACGCCGACGCGGTCCGGCTGGCCCGCCTCGGCTGGGCATCGCTGGCCATCGGCACCGGCCAGGCCGTCCTCGACTACGTGATCCCCTACGTCAACGAGCGCGAGGCGTTCGGCGAGCCCATCAGCCATCGGCAGGCGGTCGCGTTCATGGTGGCCAACATCGCGATCGAACTCGACGGCATGCGTCTGGTCACGATGCGCGGCGCGTCACGCGCCGAACAGGGCCTCAGTTTCGCCCGCGAGGCCGCGCTGGCCAAGAAGCTCGCCACGGACAAGGGAATGCAGATCGGTCTCGACGGCGTCCAACTGCTCGGCGGCCACGGCTTCACCAAGGAGCACCCGGTGGAGCGGTGGTACCGCGACCTGCGTGCCATCGGTGTCGCCGAGGGCGTCGTCCTCGTTTGATCGAGCGACCTCCGATCGCCCACCCGAGCCGTAGCCCCCAGGAGACACCGACATGATCAACCTCGAACTGCCCAAGAAGCTCAAGGCGAGCGCCAACCAGGCACATCAGGTCGCCGCGGAGATCTTCCGCCCGATCTCACGCAAGTACGACCTCGCCGAACACGAATACCCGGTCGAGCTGGACACCATGGCCGCCATGGTGGAGGGCCTGTCCGACTCCGGCACCCAGGAAATCGGTGGCGCGAGTGGGGGTCGCAACGGCGCGGCCCCCACGTCCGACGTCATCGCAAATGCCAACGGCGGCAACATGTCCGCGCTGCTGAACGCCCTCGAAACGTCGTGGGGCGACGTCGGCCTCATGTTGTCGATTCCGTACCAGGGCCTCGGTAACGCGGCGATCGCCGCGGTCGCCACCGACGAACAGCTCGAGCGCTTCGGCAAGGTCTGGGCATCGATGGCCATCACCGAACCGGGCTTCGGCTCCGACTCGGCGGCCGTGACCACCACCGCCGTACTCGACGGTGACGAGTGGGTTCTCAACGGCGAGAAGATCTTCGTCACTGCCGGCGAGCGCTCCACCCACATCGTGGTGTGGGCGAGCGTCGACAAGTCGAAGGGCCGCGCCGCGATCAAGTCGTTCGTCGTGCCGCGCGAGGCCCCCGGCCTGAGCGTCGCCCGTCTCGAGCACAAGCTGGGCATCAAAGCCTCCGATACCGCCGTGCTGCTGCTGCAGGATTGCCGCATCCCCGCGGACAACATCCTCGGCACCCCGGAAGTCAACGTGGAAAAGGGTTTTGCCGGGGTCATGCAGACCTTCGACAACACCCGTCCGATGGTCGCAGGCATGGCCATCGGCGTCGGCCGGGCTGCGTTGGAGGAGTTGCGCCGCATCCTCACCGAGGCCGGTGTCGAGATCTCCTACGACACCCCGCCCAACAGCCAGCACGCCGCCGCGGCCGAGTACATCCGGCTCGAGGCCGACTGGGAGGCTGCCTACCTGCTCGCGCTGCGCGCGGCGTGGATGGCCGACAACAAGAAGCCGAACTCGCTGGAAGCCTCGATGTCCAAGGCGAAGGCGGGCCGCACCGGCACCGACGTCACGCTCAAAGCCGTCGAACTGGCCGGCTCGATCGGGTACTCGCAGCGGACACTGCTGGAGAAGTGGAGCCGCGATTCGAAGATCCTCGACATCTTCGAGGGCACTCAGCAGATCCAGCAGCTCATCGTCGCGCGTCGCGTCCTCGGGCTGTCCTCGGCCGAGCTCAAGTAATCACCCCGAATCGGGTGCCGTCGGCGTTATTGTGCAGACGACGGGGTGGAGGCGGATTCGATGGTGTTAGCGGCGGTGCGACGACAGGTCGGTGCGGTTGGCGAGGCGGTGCAAGCCGTGCGGGTCCTGGTACGACGCGGTGTGATCGACCCGAAACGACTGGACCGGGTGGTCTCACTCGCCGTCGAGTCCGGCAAGTACGGCCCGCAGGCCGCGCTGGTCCGCTCCGGCGCACGTCAATACGGAGACGCTCCCTCGTTCGCCGACGAGCGGGGCGAGCTGAGCTTTCGCGAGATCGATGAACAGTCCAATTCGCTCGCCCGCGGGCTGGCCGAACTGGGTGTGCACGACAAATCGGTGATCGGGCTGCTCGCCCGCGATCACCGCGGCCTCGTGCTCGGCATCGCGGCAGGCGGAAAGCTCGGCGCCCGCGTGGTCCTGCTGAACACCGGGTTCGGCAAAACGCAGTTCGCCGAGGTGGTCGAGCGCGAGCACGTCGATGTCCTGCTGCACGACGAGGAATTCGCCGCACTGGCGAATGCCATCGGATCGTCCGTGCCGAAGGTGCTGACCTGGGTCGAGGACGAGGGCCGACCGTCGAGCGCAGCGCCCACGATCGAGTCGATCGGGCAGAAGCATCCCGGCACGGCACTGCCTGCGCCCAAACAACTCGGCGGCTTCGTCATCCTCACCAGCGGAACGACCGGGTTGCCGAAGGGCGCCCCGCGCGGCAAGGCCTCGCCGCTGGCGACGGTGCAGTTGGTTGATCGAATCCCATTCCCGCGCAAAGATTCCGTGGTGATCGTGTCCCCGCTGTTCCACAGCACCGGGATGATCACCTGGCTGGTCTCGGCCGGGCTGGGCAACAAGGTGGTGGTGCGTCGACGCTTCGATCCGGAAGCGACGCTGCGCCTGGTCGCCGAGCATAGGGCGAGCATGCTCGTCGCGGTGCCAACCATGCTGCACCGCATCGTCGAACTTCCCGCCGAGGTCCGGGCCGGCTGCGACACTTCCTCCCTGCAGGCCATCGTCATCGCGGGCTCTGCGCTGTCCCCCGAACTCGCGGTGCGTACCCGCGACGTATTCGGCGACGTGCTCTACAACATGTACGGCTCTACCGAGGTGGCCATTGCCACCGTCGGCACCCCGGCGGACCAAGCCATCGCGCCCGGCACCGCCGGGCGCCCGCCCGTAACGTGCTCCGTCGCGCTGTTCGACGACGACGATCGGCGGGTGTACGGCAACAACAAGACCGGGCGGATTTTCGTGCACAACGGCGCGCCGTTCGAGGGCTACACCGACGGACGGGACAAGCAGGTCATCGAGGGCTTCATGTCCAGTGGGGACGTCGGCCATTTCGACGACAACGGATTGCTGTTCGTGGACGGTCGCGACGACGACATGATCGTGTCCGGCGGCGAGAACGTCTTCCCGCTCGAGGTCGAGAATCTACTCGTGCGGCGACCCGACGTGTTCGACGCCGCGGTGATCGGGGTGGACGATGCCGATTTCGGAAAACGATTGCGCGCCTTCATCGTTCCCGAGCTCGGCAGCAAGCCCGACCCCGACGACATCCGCGCTTTCGTCAAGGAGAATCTGGCCCGCTACAAAGTGCCGCGCGACGTCGTGTTCCTCGACGAACTGCCCCGCAACGCCACCGGCAAATTGCTGCGCCGGGTACTGGTCGAGATGGATGTTCCGATGTAGCCTCGCGGCCTCATTGGGTGGCGCACACCACTGTTAGTCTTTCGCTACGCCCGGACGATTCGATGATGCGGTCGGCCTGTGCCCAGGTCGGCGCTGGAGGTTAGAACGTGACTGAAATTCTTTCCGCTCCGCAAGAAAGCCTGCGCAAGGTCGGCGACTTGGTCAAGACCGTCGGCGTCCTGCGCGAGCGCGGCATCCTGAACCCGATGCGCCTCGATCACGCGATCCGCGGCATCCGGTTGGTGAACGACTACGGCGTCTTCGCCGGCGGCATCATGCGCAGCGCGCTCGAGTACACCGACTCGCCCGCGATCAAGGACGAAAAGGGCGAGCTGACCTATCGCGAGCTGGACGAGCTTTCCAACGCGCTGGTGCGCGGTCTGCACGACCAGGGCATCAAGCCGGGCGATGTCATCGCGGCGCTGGCCCGTGACCACCGTGGGCTGGTGCTGAGCCTGGCTGCCGCCGGCAAGCTGGGCGCGCGCCTGGTGCTGATGAACACCGGCTTCGCCAAGCCGCAGTTCGCCGACGTAGCAAAGCGGGAACAGGTCAGCGCGGTCCTGCTCGACAGCGAATTCATGGGCCTGCTCGACGCCATTTCGCACGACATCCCGCGCATCCTGACCTGGGTTGACGCCAAGGACAATGTCGACCCAGCGACGCTCACCATCGAGGGCCTGATCGAGGGGCAGTCGACCGCCAAGGTCGCCAAGCCCGACAAGCCGGGCGGCCTGGTCATCCTCACCAGCGGTACCACCGGAACTCCGAAAGGTGCTCCGCGCGACAAGGTTTCGGTCTTTGTCTCCGCTCAGTTCATCGACCGCGTCCCGTTCCCCAAGCAAAAGACAGTGGTGATGGCGGCACCGATCTTCCACGGCACCGGCCTGTCCCAGTTCGGCATTGCGGTCGCGCTCGGCAACCGAATCGTCTTCCAGCAGCGCAGATTCGATCCGGAGGAAACGCTGCGCAACGTTTCCGAAAACCGTGCCGCCGTGCTCGTCGTCGTACCGACGATGCTGCAGCGCATCGTCGACCTCGCCCCCGAGGTGCACCGCAAATACGAGACCTCCGCGCTGCGCGTCATCTTCGCCGCCGGCTCGTCGATCTCGCCCGACCTGTCCAAGCGCACCGATGAGGTCTTCGGGCCCGTGCTGTACAACCTGTACGGCTCCACCGAATGCGCGGTGGCCACCGTCGCGACCCCGGAGGACCAGCGGCGCTCGCCCGGCACCGTCGGCAAGCCGCCGGTCGGCTGCCGCGTCCGGCTCTACGACGACGAGGGCAAGCAAATCACCACGGCCGGTGAGATCGGCCGAATCTTCGTCTCGAGCGGCCTGAGCTTCACCGGCTACACCGACGGCCGGCACAAGGAGATCATCGACGGCCTGCTCTCCAGCGGCGACGTCGGACACTTCGACGAGAGTGGCCTCTGGTACGTCGACGGCCGCGACGACGACATGATCGTCTCCGGCGGCGAGAACGTCTACCCGCTCGAGGTGGAGAATCTGCTCGCCGACCGATCCGACGTTTTCGACGCCGCCGTCGTCGGCGTGGAGGACCGTGATTTCGGAAAGCGGTTGCGTGCCTTCGTCGTTCCCGGCCCGGATGCGAAGAAGGATCCGGAGGAGATCAAGAGCTACGTGAAGGCCAACCTCGCCCGCTACAAGGTGCCGCGCGAAGTCGTGTTCCTCGAAGAATTACCACGCAACGCGACCGGGAAGCTGCTGCGCAACAAGCTCGTAGAGATGGATATCGAGGAGTAGACACCGAGATGGATATCGAGGAGTAGACCGGCCTAGTCGAAGGTGACGATGTCGAGCTCGCCGTTGCCGTAGAGCTCCCGGATCCGCTTCTTGTCGAACTTGCCGACACTGGTCTTGGGCACCTCGCTGACGATCGCCCACCGTTCGGGCAACTGCCAATGCGCGACCTTCTCGTCGAGGAACTCGCGCAGCTGCTCGGGGGTGACACTGCCCTCCTCGATGACCGCTACCACCAGGGGACGCTCGTCCCACTTGTCGTCCGGCACGCCGATCACCGCCGCCTCCGCGACGCCTTTGTGCGACATCACCGCGTTCTCCAAATCGACAGAAGAGATCCACTCCCCGCCCGACTTGATGATGTCTTTGGACCGGTCGACCAGGGTCAGGTAGCCGTCCGGGGTGATCTTTCCGACGTCACCGGTGCGCAGCCAACCGTCGTCGAACTTCGACGGATCGATCTGCGCGCCGTCGGGCGAGTAGTACGAGGCGGTGATCCACGGACCGCGCACCTCGACTTCGCCGACCGCTTCCCCGTCGTTGGGCTGCACGCCCTCGACCTCGTCGACGATCCGGGCCTGCACGCTCGCCGGGAACCGGCCCTGGGTGTAGCGGTAGGCCCAGGCCTGCTCCGACTCCAGACCCGCCGGCGGACGCGCGACACTGCCGAGTGGCGAGGTCTCGGTCATCCCCCAGGCGTGCAGCACCTTGACCCCATATCGCTCTTCGAAGGCATGCATCAGCGACGGCGGCGCAGCCGACCCACCGACCACCACCTCGCGCAAATGCGAGATGTCCTGCGGGTGCTCGTCCAGGTGATGCAGCAGGCCCTGCCAGATCGTGGGCACCGCCGCCGCGAAGGTCGGTTTCTCGGCGGCGAGGATCTGTGCGATCGGCTCCGGCTGCAGGAAGCGGTCCGGCATCACCAGAGACGCGCCGACCATGAGCGCGGCGTGCGGCAGGCCCCACGACATCGCGTGGAACATCGGCACGATCGCCAGCGTGCGGTCCGCGCCGGACAGATTCATCCCGTTGGTGGTGCACACCTGCATCGAGTGCAGCCACATCGACCGATGCGAGTAGGCGACGCCCTTCGGGTCGCCCGTGGTTCCCGACGTGTAACACATTGCTGCCGCGGCACGTTCGTCGATCACCGGCCAGTCGTACTCGTCGGATTCGGCCGCGAGCACCTCCTCGTAGGAGTGCACTTCGACTCCGGCGGGAGCCTCCAGCGACGCGGGATCACCGTTGGCGACGAGGACGTGGCGGACCGTCGTCAGCTCGGGCAGATACTTCGCGAACAGTGGGACGAGTGTGCCGTCGACGATCACCACCTTGTCCTCGGCATGGTTGGCCACGAACACCAACTGCGCCGGGAACAGCCGGATGTTGAGCGTGTGCAGCACCGCGCCCATCGCGGGCACCGCACCATAGGCGGTCATGTGTTCGGCGTTGTTCCACATGAACGTCCCGACACGGTCGCTCTCACCCACCCCGAGCCGGCGCAGTGCGTTCGCCAGCCGGGCCGACTGAGACCCAAGTTCGCCGAAGTTGATCGTGCGGGACCCGGCACCGGTCCAGGTGACCACCTCGGCGGTGGAATGAAATGTGGTTCCGTAGCGGAGCAGCGTGGCCAGCGACAGCGGCTCGTCTTGCATCGTGCTCAACATGACGGCCTCAATCTGCCTTCCGCTCCCCGGGAACCTCGTCGCCCACCGCGGTTTCGATAACGTGCTCCGCACCGGTGTCGTCATCCACCACCACCTCGGTGGTCTGCACGACCACTGGCCGCAGATAGCACCAGATGATGAAGAACAGGCCGAGCAGGACCATCCCGAGACCAGCCCACAGGTTGATGTTGAAGCCGTCGGCAGGCGCGAGATCCTCCTCGGAGTCGTTGACCAGACCCATGATCACCAGCACTACGCCGTAGATCAGTATGAGCGAGCCGATGATGTTGCGGATATCGAACAGACCCGCCGACTGCTTCTTTACTTCGACATGTTCGTGCGGACTCGTCATGACGGTCCTCCTCGATTCGGCATCGGTCGGGTCACCAGAAGATGATGTTCAGTGCGGTCACCATGATCAGGGAAATCAGCGCCAGCTTGGTCGGCGACTGCCACCACTTCTCGGTATCTGCGTTCGCGTCGCGCAGGCTTTCCCTCGGCGTCTCGGAGTACACCAGGCCCACCAATTCTGCCGCCGGCTTCGGCGACGTGTACATGGTCACAATCACGCTGACCGTGATATCGACGACGAAGGCCACGCCCGCGGCGACGAAACTCGAGCCCTGACCGGACAGGGTGAACACTTCGTTCTCGTGCAGGACGAATACCGTGATCGCCGACAGCGTTCCGGAGACGAGGCCGACCCAACCGGCGGTGGCGCTCATGCGTTTCCAGAACATACCGAGGATGAACGTGGCGAACAGTGGCGCGTTGAAGAAGCTGAACAACTGCTGCAGATAGTCCATCAGGTTGCTGTAACTCGACGCGATGTAGGCGGTGAAGATCGCGATGACCGTCGCGCCGACCGTGGCGAGACGCCCGATCCGCAGGTAATAGTCGTCCGGCTTGTGCTTCACGATGTACTGCTGCCACAAGTCGTAGGAGAACACCGTGTTGAAGGCCGAGATGTTCGCGGCCATGCCCGCCATGAACGCCGCCAGCAGACCGGCGATCGCGACACCGAGGATGCCGTTGGGTAGCACGTCCTTCATCAGGTACAGGATCGAGTCGTTGTACTTCACGTCCGGATGCGCGGCTGGGTCGGCCTTGTAGTCGATCATCTCCGGTACCAGGACAGCGGCGATCATGCCCGGGATCACGACGATGAACGGAATGAACATCTTCGGGAAGGAACCGATGATCGGCGTACGCCGGGCGGCCGACATGGAATCGGAAGCCATGGCGCGTTGCACCTCGACGAAGTTGGTCGTCCAGTAGCCGAAGGAGAGCACGAAGCCGAGGCCGAACACGATGCCGAACACGGACAGGAAGTCGTTCTCGAACCCGCTCAGTTCGTTGCCGGGCCACGAGGACATCTGTTCGGGACCGCCGGGGCCGGCGCTCACCTTGTCCGACAGTCCCTGCCAACCACCGACCTTGTGCAGACCGACGAGGGTCAACGGCAGCAGCGCCGCGACGATGATGAAGAACTGCAGCACCTCGTTGTAGATCGCGGCGGACAGGCCGCCGAGGGTGATGTAAGACAGCACGATGATGGCGGCCACGATCACCGAAACCCATAGTGACCAGCCGAGCAACACGTTGACGATGGTGCCGAGCAGGTAGAGGTTCACGCCCGCGATGAGCACCTGGGCGATCGCGAAGCTCAGCGCGTTCACCAGGTGCGCGCCGGTGCCGAAGCGGCGGCGCATGAACTCGGGAACGCTGCGCACTTTCGAGCCGTAGTAGAACGGCATCATCACGACACCGAGGAACAGCATCGCGGGCACCGCGCCGATCCAGAAGTAGTGCATCGTCGGCATGCCGTACTGGGCGCCGTTTGCCGACATGCCCATGATCTCGACGGCGCCCAGGTTGGCCGAAATGAAGGCCAGACCGGTCACCCAGGCAGGCAACGACCGGCCCGAGAGGAAGAAGTCGATACTCGACGAGATGCGCGAACGGGCTATGAACCCGATGCCCATCACGAAGACGAAATAGAGTGCCACCAGCGAGTAATCGACGAATTGCGCATCGAGTCGCAGGGTGCTCTCGGCTGCTAGCGTCATCGAATCTCCTTCGCGCGTCGGCCGTGTTCGATCAGGTCAGTCGGCGCGCACCCGCGGACGGGATCGCGACGAATGTTCGCGGTGCGATGAAGTCGGCGGCGGCGAAGCGCCGCAGCACCGCATCCACTGTGGCGTGGGTCCGATCGGTGTCGACCAGAGCGATCGCGCTGCCACCGAATCCACCGCCGACCATGCGGGCACCGAACGCGCCCGCCTCGAGCGCGGTTTCCACCGCGGTATCCAATTGAATGGTCGACACTGCGAAATCATCCCGCAGGGATGCATGGCTTGCGGTGAGATTCGGCCCGATAGTTCTCGGATCTTGGTCCGAACGCAACAAATCGACCACCTCGAGTACCCGGGCATTCTCGCTCACCACGTGCCGGGCTCGCTGCAACAGCACCCCGTCGAGTGGCTCGAGCGCAGCGACATCTGCGATCTCACGCAGCGAGGCGACCCCGAGCGCGGCAGCGGCCTGCTCGCACTGCTTGCGCCGCTGTGCGTACTCCCCCGCAACCAGACGGTGCGGGGTGTTCGTGTCGATGACGAGCAAGGCCAGTCCGGCGGCGGCGAGATCGAAGGGAACCTGCGCCCGTTCCCCCGTGCCGACGTCGAGGAACAGCGCACAACCCGCCGTGCAAAGCATCGACGCGGACTGATCGAGCCTGCCGGTCGGGGCACCGACGTAGTCGTTCTCCGCGGCGACCGCGATCGAAATGAGATCATCGTCGGAAACCTTGAGTCCGAACAGGTCTCGCGCAGCCACCGCGATCGAGCATTCGATGGCCGCCGACGAGGAGAGACCGGCGCCGACCGGAACGGCACCGTCGAGCAGCAGGTCCAGACCGCCGATCGGGTGGCCGCGTTGCCGGTATTCGTGCACCACACCGAGGAGGTAGCGAGCCCAGCCCGCCACGTCGTTGTCCGCCAGCCGCGCCAGTTCGACGGAGACCACCTCACCGGGCTTCTGTAGCGAAGCCACCCGGACCACGTCGGCATCGGTCACGCCCACCGCGCACGTCGCAACGTGCGGTAGCGCGATGGGGAGCACGTAGCCGTTGTTGTAGTCGGTGTGCTCGCCGATGATGTTGACCCGCCCCGGTGCTGCCCACGAGCCGTCCGGCGCTGTGCCGTAAACCTCGCGGTAGCTCTCGAGCGCGCTCGTGGGTCGCTCCGCAGGCTCCGCTCCTGTATTCATCGAACATCCCGCAACTCGGCAGCGACGTCCTCGGGTGTGGTGTCGTTGATGAAGACGTTCATGCCCGACTCCGAGCCGGCGAGGTACTTGAGCTTTCCCGGCGCCCGCCGGATGGAGAACAGCTGCAGGTGCAGCCACCAGCTATCGCGATGACCCGCGGGCGCCTGATTCCACGCCGCGATATACGGCATCGGGTCGGGAAACCGTCGCGCGAAGCGCCGCTGAACGTCGAGGTAGATCTCGGCGAATGCATCGCGCTCGGCGTCGTCGAGATCGGGTATGTCGGCGACCTGACGGTTCGGGAACAACTGCACCTCGTAGGGCCAACGCGCGGCAGGCGGCACGAACGCGGTCCAGTGCTCGTTGGACTGCACGACCCGGATTCCGGCGGCCCGCTCGGCAGCGAGAAAATCCTCGAACAGGTTGCCGTCGCGCTGCTCTCGATACCGCGCGACACTGGCCGCGATCTTCTGCGCGCGGGGCGTGATGAACGGATAGGCGTAGATCTGACCGTGCGGATGAGAGAGCGTCACGCCGATTTCCTCGCCGTGGTTCTCGAAGCAGAAGACTTGTTCCACACCGTCGATCGCGCTCAGTTCCGCGGTGCGATCGGCCCATGCATCCACCACGAGCCGGACTCGCTCCGGTTCGAGTTCGGCGAAATTGGCCGCATGGTCGCTGGTGAAGCACAACACCTCGCATCGGCCGAAACCGTTGCGCAGCAACGCCAACGGCGCTCCGGTGACGTACTCGGCGAACTCCGCCTGGGCCGTGGACAGCGAGGGGAAACGGTTCTCGAAACAGACGACTTCGTAGCTGTGCTCGGGGATTTCGGTGAACCGATCGTCCGTGGAAGGGCACAGCGGGCACTGATCGGCAGGCGGCAGGAAGGTGCGGCTCTGCCGGTGCGAGGCGATCACCACCCACTCTCCGAGGAGAGCATCGTAACGGGCTTGCGAGTGTGTGGTGGTCGACGGCAGATCGCGCTGGTCGGCTGCATTTCGCTCGGTCGGGATGGCGTCGAAGTAGAGAATTTCCCTACCGTCGGCCAGCTTTCGCCGTGTCCGATACATCGCGTGCCCTTCCGCCGCACCGTGGGGGGCCATCGCAAACGACACTAACGGACCGGCCGCGCGAAAGGGGGTGTTCGCAGCTATGCGCCGAGCACGCGATCCGTGCCGAAAACGGGGCCGCCGCCGAACGCCGCGCGATGCGACTCCGGAGCCGTGCCGTCCTCGTTGGTGATGCCGTAGTGCGCGCCTGCCTCGGCGGTGACGATTGTCGAGCCGCTCAGTTCGCCGATCCGCGGATCGTTCGCGAGCGCGACCAGCACCCGGCCGAGAAACTCGGGGGTCTCGGCCTTTTCGAAGGAGAATCCAGCGAAGTCGGTCAGCCCGCTCGCCACGATCAGCTCATTGCGAACCAGCCCCGGCCACAGCGACAGCGTGTCGACCCCGGTGCCGGCGAGTTCGATGGCCATGTCGGCGGCCATCTTGTCCAGCCCGGCCTTCGCGATGCCGTAGAGAACCGAATGCAGGTGCCCGCGCGAGCCGAACGACGAGATGTTGACGATCAGCCCGGAACCGCGGGCCACCATCAGCTTTGCAGCGCGCACCGAGGCGACATAGTGTGCGCGCAAACCCACACCGACCAGCGAGTCCCAATCGGTCAGCGGTCTCTCCCAGAATCGCTCGGAGAAACCGTGGAAGCCTTTCGGCGCGGCCCACACGTTGTTGACCAGGAGTCCCAGGCCACTGCACTCGGCGGCGATTCGGTCGAAAAGCAGCTCGATCTGGGAATCATCGCGGTGATCGCACTGCACGGCGATACCGGTGCCACCGCGGCGGGTCACCTCGGCCGCGGTCTCGTCGAGCGGCCCACCGGAACCGACCGGGCCGCGCGCGGTGCAATACACCGTCCAGCCATCCGATCCGAGACCCAGAGCGATGCCCTTGCCCACGCTCCGGCTCGCACCCGTCACCAGCGCGACCTTGCCGTCCGGCACCCCGTGTCTCCTCCGTCGAGCGGGAGCGCCGCGAGGCGGCGCACTTCATGTGACGGCAGACACTACTACCCGGCGCACGCCCGTTCCTCGAGTGTGGCGGCGATGATCGCCCGGACGGTGCGCTTGCACCGGCCGCAATCCATGCCCGCGCCGCACACGTTCGCGACCTCGCGCGACGTCGTGGCACCGCACGTAACCGCATCGGTCACGGTGTGACTCGTCACTCCATGGCAGAGACATACGTACATCGGGCGTCTTTCACCGTTGGCTACTTAGGTTTGCCAAAGCTTAATACATGACGGGCCGATCCGACGAATATTGGTGGATAGACCCCCCCACCGTTACCTCGCATCCACTCGGCCACCGAGTCCGGCCGGTCGATCCAGTGCTGCGCGTGACCGATGGTGTCGAGTTCCTGCAGCACCATTGCCTCGTGGCCATCGTCGATGGCGCGATAGATCCAGACCTTGCGCACACCGGCCGCGGTCAGTCGCCGGTGCCGGTCGTGCACGTTGACCAACAACGAGTCGAGATCCCGGATCGGCGCCACCGCGGCAACGAGAATGCCACCCGGCGGATCGGTGAACACTTCGTCGTCGACCAGGTCGATTTCCTCCATCAGCTCCCCGGCGAAGAGCGGCGGGATCTCCTCGACGCCGACGCTGTCGAACCAGGAGAAAACCGCAGGTGAGCGCAACAGTGTGTCGAGCGGCTTGCGGTCCATGATGCCCATCGTCACCAGCACCCGGTTCGGATCGCGCAGCGACTGGTAGATGGCCAGATGCCGGACCCCGAGTTCGAACACCTGATCGCGGTTGTGCCCGACGGTGGTGAGCAGTCGGGCCATGTCGTCGATCCGGTAATCGGCCGCCAAGACGTAGGGCAGGCCACGGCCCGGCGGGCCAAATGAACCTCGGCCCGGCGAGCCGGATGAATACGTGTCCGGCGACGTCCCGGGTTTGTTCGACATAGGCGCTCCCACGGCGGTGTTTTGATCTAGGTTTATTATCACCGCCCCAGCCCGGCGGCAACGAAACATGGCATCCGGGACCAGCCCTCCCGCTGCTACGTGAACATGATGATCCCGAGGAGCGGTCATGCGTGGAGACCCTGATGTGCTCAAGCTGCTCAACGAACAGTTGACCAGCGAACTGACGGCAATAAACCAGTACTTCCTGCACTCGAAACTGCAGGACAACTGGGGTTATACCGAGCTTGCGGCGTACACGCGCAAGGAGTCCTTCGACGAAATGAACCATGCGGAGTCGATCACCGATCGCATCCTGATCCTCGATGGCCTGCCGAACTACCAGCGGTTGTTCTCGCTGCGGGTCGGCCAGACCGTGCGCGAACAATTCGAGGCCGATCTCGCGGTCGAGAAGGAAGTGGTCGACCGGCTCAAACCGGGCATCGTGATGTGCCGCGAAAAGCAGGACTCGACGAGTGCCGCGCTGCTCGAAGGCATCCTCGCCGACGAAGAAGGCCATATCGACTATCTCGAGACGCAACTCGAGCTGATGGACAAGCTCGGCGAAGGGCTCTACCTCGCCCAGTGCGTTTCTCGCCCCCCGCAGTAATCGCACGCCACCCGATTTCGCGGGGCCGCTGCGGGCGGCCTCGCGAATCGTGTTTGCGACCGATGTCGTCCAGAGTTCGCCCGTCACCAGCAGATCTCGAAGTTCCGTCGAGCACCTTCGCCCCGCCGTAGCGAGTACCGGCCTCGTCCCGCAAGTAGCGGGGATCCGCCGATTCGAGTAGCGCGCTGCTCATCTCACCGCCGAGCGACCGCCATACCTTGGGCGTGTCCATCAATCGCGCATCGAGGCGCGCGCGGTCCGAGCGGCTGCACAACTCCGGCGAAAGATCGGTGGTCACCATGACCGTCCTCATAATTATCGCGTGCTTGCTGGCCGTCTCGGTCGGTCTCGGCCTGCTCGGCGAGGGTTCGCTCGACTTCTACGGCATGCAGGAGCGCCACGCCGCACGGCTGCGCGACCGAGCGCTCGCCCGGCGACAACCACGCCGCCGTCAGCCGGCCGCGGTGCCCGCCGAAGCCGTGTCGATCGGCCCGGCAGCCATGCCGAGTTCGGCCCGGATCGTCGCGACCTGATCTGCCAAGCGCTGCTGGTGCGAGCCGCGCCAGTACAGCCGGTCGCATTCGCGACAATGACGGAAGTCGTTGTAGTGCAGGCGGGTCAGTGGCGCGAGCCGATGCTCGATCTCGGCCTTGGCGATATCCTCGAGATGACCGTTGCACCGCAGGCAGCGGGTGAACGGGTCGATCCGGTCGGCCAGGTCGAGTCGGCGCAGCACCTCGACAACCTGTGGCTCGGGATGCTCGGCGTGAACATAGCGACCGTGGGTGACGGCGCTGTCGGTTGTGGAAGATCTCGATGTAGTCGAAGATCGCGTTGGCCGGCTCGATGCGAGTCTGCCAGCGATGTCGGTCGAGGAGTTCGACCTGCATGCGGGACCAGAACGACTCCATCATCGCGTTGTCGTAGCAGTCGCCGACGCTGCCCATCGACGGGACGAGCCCGGAGTTCTTGGCGCGCTTGGTAAATGCCCAAGATCCGTACTGCGATCCCTGGCCGGAATGGATGATCGTCCCACCCGTCGGCTCACGGTTGTCGATAGCCATGCCGAGCGCGTTGGTCACCAATGCCGCGGTCGGTGAGGAATCGATCGACCAGCCCACCACGCGGCGGGAATACACGTCGAGCACGACCGCGCAGTACACCTTGCCCTCCCGGGTGTGGCGCTCGGTGATGTCGTTGAGCCACTTACAATTCGGTCGCTCTGCCGTGAAGTCGCGGTTGATGAGATCGGTGGCGATCTGATCGGGTTTGGCGTGGCGCCACTTCGGACGTCCGATCGCGCCGGTGATTCCCGCGCGACGCATCAGCAGCTCAACGGCGTTGTGGCCGAACAGGATGCCCCGTCCGAGCCGCAGCTCGGCATGCACGCGTCGAGCACCGTAGGCGCCGCGCGAGGCAGCATGCACGGCGCGGATCTGGTCGGTCAGCCATGCGTGGCGGATCGACCGCGCCGACGGCGGCCGGGATCGCCAGTCGTAGAAGCCGGATTCCGATACACCCAGGACGCGGCACGCAATCTGGATCGACAGCCCCTGCTCAGCCATCGCCGCGATTGCGGCGAACCGGTCTTTTGGGCGCACCGCCTCCTTCATCAACTCCGTCGCACGGCGATGCACTGCGAGTTCGGCCTCCAGCTGCGCGATACGCTGCTTCGCCGCCGCGAGTTCGGCCTTCTCCGGGCTGCTCAGCCCAGGCTCCAGACCTCGTTCGATCCGCTCCTGGCGCCGCCAGATGTAGATCGTTTGATCGCTGATACCGAGGTCGCGTGCCACATCGGCCACCTTGCGGCCGGCCTCGACCAGATCGAGCACCCTGCGCCGAAACTCCGGAGGATATCCGCTTCGCCCCATGCCGCTTCTCCAACTCAGGGTGGCACAAGAATCCAACAATCCACCTCCGAGGAAGCGAGGACACACCAAACTCTCCGGACACACCGGGGCGGATCAGACCACCCGTGGCACCAGCGCCTGCCGCAGCGCCCGCCGCGCGTAGTCGCGGTTGAACCCGGTCACCGCGCACACCAAGTCCAAGATCGCCGCCTTGCCGGCCTTGCTCGCATCGCGGTACTTCACCGCTTGTGACCTGGTGATCGCCTTCCGACTCGCCAACGACACTCCTATCACCCCCGTGTACCGCAAAACCCCAGCTCACAGTTGGAGACGCGCAGAACGATCCGGACCTTCCCAAACGAGGCAACGTATCGACCTACGCGGACCTTTCGGGTGAGTGAAATGCGGGGTCTTCTCAACTCGCTTTGTTACAGCTACGCTTCCGTCCTGAAATATGACCGTGATCACAACAGGGCCTCGTCGCAGGTGGTCCGGTGGAGGTAGCTGTGCGTTTGACCCTGCCCCGTCGTCTCACGACACCCTGTTCGCGGCTGCGGCCGCGACCGGTCTGGTGCTCGGGGTGAGCAGCGGCGTCGCCGCGGCCGATCCACCGGCATCCTCGAGTTCCATCCAGGACAAGCAGGTCCTGCTGAGGAAGGAAGTTGTGGCAGCAACGTCGTCTACCCCGGCGGCTCGGTTACCTACAAGACCACCCTCGGGTACACCGCCGCGGCGTCGATCATCGACGTCACCGCTGCCACCGCCACCACCATCTCGGCGCCCGCGACCGCGGGGCGACAACGTCGAGATCAGCTCGTCGGTCAGGCACCGGCGGTACCGGATCGCTGGACAGCCTCGTCGCGTCCTGACAACGGTGGGCACATCCGCGTGACCACCTTCATTTCATAGGAGAACTCGTGCAGAAGAAGCGAATTCGCGGGCTCGTCACGCCCTTGGGCGCGGCCGCGCTCGCAGGCGTCACCGTATTCGGTGCAGTCCCGGCCCAAGCGGCCGTGACGGCCACCGCATTTACCGCGAGCTGCCTTGTCAGCCCGACGATCACGCTTGTCGCTCCGCAGGAGGTGTGGCAGGCTGCGACTATCACGGTTGATATGCCGGCGACCGTCAACGCGGGAGAGGCGTTCGACGTTGTCATCACCCCGCCGCCGATCACGGTGCCCAACAAGATGTCGATTGCAACGGTCGCGAGCATATCGCGCATCAAGATCGACACCATGGTTCCGGACAACGCCACCTTCCTCGGCGCCGAGGTCGTCGCAGGCACCGGTTCGGGTCTGAGCGGCGTGGCCCCGAATGTCCTGCGTGTCAACGATTCCGGTGCGGTCGACGCCAATGGCGCCATCCTCCGGCTGTCGGGAAACAACGCCACCATCGGGAACGGCCCGTCGTCCAGCACTTCCAGCGAGGGAGGGATCATTGCCAAGGCCACCAGCGGCGAGAGCACGACCTTCCAACTGCCCGCGATCCGTGCCCACCTGAAGGCAGGCAATTCCGGCAGCATCGAACTCAAGGTGCGCACCGCCGGTGCTGCCGGGGAGTGGAACAAGGACACGAACTTCCTGACCTTCCTGGCCAAGGGCACGGCGCTCGGGATCGCCGCGTGGGCTCCGACCAGATGCACCCCGCGTGACTCGGGGACCAGCGAGCTCAACTCCGGCGCCGCTGCGGTGGCCAGCACCCACATCCTGACTAACGGCGCGCAGTCCCAGTCCACGACGACGCTGAGCGCGCCGGACGCAGTGCGCAACGGTGACACGGTCACGCTTTCCGCGAATGTCAGCCCGGCTTCGGCGGGCACCGTTGTGTTCTCGCTGGACGGCGCACCGCTCGGCGACCCGGTGACCGTGGTCAACGGCGTCGCCACCACCACGCACGTGTTCGCCACCGACGGTGACTACTCGGTGACGGCGGCGTACTCGGGGACCCAGGGCGTCACCGGTTCTACATCTCCGGCGAAGACGATCAGCGTCACCACCGAGGAAGAACCGGAGAACCCCGGTGACGGCGGCGGTACCGGCAGCAGTAACGGCAGCAGTAACCGGCAGCGGTAACGGCAGCCTGGCCTTCGGCTGATAGCCGATAGGGCTGATAGCGGTGACGGGCCGCCCGGGCGTTATGCCCGGGCGGCTTTGTCGTGTCGTGTCAGGCGTCAACCGAGGCGGTCTGGTGCTGTTCGCGATGGGCTTCGTCGGGCTGGAGAAGGCTGGGCTGCTCGATGGGCTCGGGGTCGAACTCGACCGCGGGAATGCCGCGCGGACCGATGAGTGGGCGACCAATGTGCCCAACCTGTTCTTCGGCACCGAACCCAACGTGCAATCGGCCTATCGGTGCCGCATCGGAAGTCCTTACGGATTGAAGGGACTGCTGCACGATTCGGGTGACTGTGTGTTGTCCGCGCTCGGGATGCGTGGACGACCACGATCAGCTGCTTCCGAACGTCGGCGGCTTGGGCTTGGGGGTGTCGATCGCGATCACCGACACCGCGCCGGTGTTGATGGCCCCGGAAGCAATGCTTTCGGAGCCATTTCCGCTGGTAGCGGGTGGATGAGGAAGTTTCGGTTTCGCCACGGCAAGTGCCCACTCGACGCCGTCCGGCGCGAGGACGCCGAGCTTCGAGAGCCGGTTGGCGGCCTCGCCAAGCTTCATCATCAGCGAGTCGCCTGCCTCCTGCAGCAGGTCGTCGCCCAGGTAGGTTTCCTTGCCGCGCTCAATGACCTCCTCGACGCGATCCAGCCGGCCTTGAACGTGCAACAGCTCCTTCGCGGCTTTCCGCTCCATCACAGCAGCACGGCCTCGCGGCGAATGTCGTCGTCGAACTTCGGCTTCAGGCCTCCGTACTCGATGAGATCGATCTCGCGGCCGAGAACCTTCTCGATGAGTTGCTTGAAGCCGACAAACGCCAACGAGGAAGTCCCCTCCGGCGCTTCGACGATCAGATCGACGTCGGAGTCAGCGCGAGCCTGCTGACGAGCGACGGACCCAAATACTGCCAACCGTGAGTACCCGTGGTCGACTGCAAGGGCTTTCAGTACCGGCGCCGCGGCTCGGATCAGCACCTCGGGGTGGACGTCGCCGAGATCCCGGGCGAACTTGAGCTGCTGGCTGACGGCCGGCTGGGAGATGTCGAGTGCTTCGGCAATCTGACGCTGCGACATCCCGGTCGCCACCATGGCCCGCAAGGCAAGGACCCGGCGCAGCCGCGCGACGTACTCGTCACTCCGGGCCCTTCGGTACTCGGCCAACAGGGGCATAAGCCAATCTTATGGCTGCGCCCCCTCAGGGCACAACAACGGCGCCGAAGCGCTTGCGGGGCCCTGCTGGATGGGGTGCGGGATGTGAACCCGCAACGTCTGGAAGTTTGAAAGGCTCGACGAGAGGACCTGCCTGCAGTACCAAGCCAGGGTTCGCAGCGGCATCGCTCGTCCTAGTCGTCCGAGTCGCCTGGGCGTGAATCGGCAAGCCCGTCACCGATCTTCGTAACCGCGACGCGCTCGTCATATCGTGAGCATCGCTGAGGTTCCCGAACGACGAAAAACGGCTCCGGAAGCTGTGCTTCCGGAGCCGTTCTCCCTAGTAGCGGGGACAGGATTTGAACCTGCGACCTCTGGGTTATGAGCCCAGCGAGCTACCGAGCTGCTCCACCCCGCGTCGTGAACACAACGTTACAGGGCGGCAAGAGACAGGTGCAAATCGGCACGTGAGGGCGCTGGCGGCGGCCATTTCCCCAGGAAGATGGCCATCCGGGACGGACATCGCAGGAACGTGACCCGCGCCACAAAATGGCAGTGAGGACCGTCACTATTTCAGGGCAATAATCCCCCTAAATACGACTCGGGAAATACTGCGTGAACTGCAAATTCCCTCAATGTCGCCGATTCGATTGATGCGTGATGTCACCGTTATAGCGATGTGACCTTCTGGAGATTCCCACATACCTTCGACGTGTCGGCCCGAATGAACCTCGAGGGCCAACCCGGTTCGCCGCCGCCAGCACTGCCCGCGGACCGGACTCCCGATTTTTGCAGGGCAGAGACACGCATGTGTCGGGTGGCGACGGAGGACTTAACCAATGGCTCTTAATCGCAAGTTCGGAACGCGCGCACTCGGCTGGACCGTCATCACCGGCGCGCTCGTCGCAGTCCCATTCGGTCTCGCGACCGGCACCGCCTCGGCGGCCAAGCACAACTGGGACGGCGTCGCACAGTGCGAGAGCGGTGGCAACTGGGGCATCAATACCGGCAACGGCTACTACGGCGGCCTGCAGTTCAGCCAGAGCACCTGGGCCGCCAACGGCGGCAAGGGCAGCGCGCACAGCGCCAGCAAGGACGAGCAGGTCCGGGTCGCCGAGAATGTGCTGAACACGCAGGGTGCCGGGGCCTGGCCGGTCTGTGGCCAGTACCTGACCACGTCGCACGAGCCGGAAGCCGCTCCGGCCCCGGCCCCCGCGCCCGCCCCGGCGCCTGCGCCTGCGCCCGCGCCGGCGCCGTCGAGCACCGGCGGTCTCGTGAACCTGCTCAAGGCGACTGCGGGCGATGTCGCCAAGCAGAACGGCGTCGAGGGTCAGTTCCATCAATTCCTGACCGACAACACCGCCACCATCGACGGGTTCGTCGCGACGAACGGCCCCGCGCTCGACGGCGTCGTCGCGCAGAACGCTCCGGTCATCGACACCGCACTCGGGGTTCGCTGATACCGGGTTCGTCATTCGACGCATAAAAGGCGCCGCCATCGATTCGATGGCGGCGCCTTTTCGGTTCGAAACACGACGAACCCGTCCAATTTATTGTGACTTGCATCACAACTTGCCAATGAATTTGCCAGTGAATTCGCGCAATGTCATTTACGCGCTAAGCAGCAGGAATGGCGTCGGTGATCTTGGTTAAAACAATTCCAGCGGTCGTTATCGGTATGTGACCAATCCGCGATTTATGTTTACCGTCTTGGTGCATCGGCCGAAAGCACGACCCGCAGAGAGGAACGAACATGCGACGCACAATCACCCGCACTCTTGGCATGACCGCCGTGACCGGCGCGCTGGTTGCCCTTCCGGTCGGCATCGGCGCCGGTACCGCAGCCGCCAACGACTGGGACTCGGTCGCAGCCTGCGAGAGCGGCGGCAACTGGGGCACGAACACCGGCAACGGCTACTACGGCGGACTGCAGTTCAGCCAGAGCACCTGGAGCGCCAACGGTGGCTCCGGCAGCCCGGCCAACGCCAGCCGCGAAGAGCAGATCCGCGTCGCGGAGAACGTCCTGGCCAGCCAGGGCCCCGGCGCCTGGCCGCACTGCGGCGCCTACCTGTAGATCGGTAGCCGCAGCTACACAGCGTTCGAAGGAGCGCCGTCACCAATGTCGGTGACGGCGCTCTCTCGTTGTCACGGGAACGGTAGGGGCGCCACGTTGCGGGCGGCCAGCAGCGCGGACATCTGGCCGACCTCACCAACCTGGTCCCGGATCATCGCGAGCGCCGTGCGCGACACCGGGCCGGACAGACCGTCCTGGTAGGCAGCCTGCGCCATAACGACCCCGCCATTGTGGTGCCGGACCATCAATTGCAGAAACAGCACCTCCGCCGCCCCGCCCCGCGCCTGCCCGAGCGCCGAAATTTCCGCGATACTGGCCATGCCCGGCATCGGCGCGGCCCCGTTCTGCCCGGCATCGTGCGCTGCGATGTCGTGCTGACCGTCGTGGCCGTGGTGCGTACCCGCGTCACCTGCGGGAGCAGAGAGGGGCTGATCGGCCAGCGTCAGCCAGCCCTGCATCGTCGCGATCTCGGCGCTCTGTGCGGTGACGATCTGATCCGCGAGCATCCGCACCTGGGGGTCCACGTCGCGCGGCAACGTCTGCGCCAACAGCAGGGCCTGCGCATGGTGGGCCGACATGTCCCGGGCGAAGGCGATGTCCGTCTTGGACAAGGTGACTTCGACGCCGTCGGAGCCCTGTTGCCACCAGGATCCGATCAGCGCCCCCACCAGCAGCAGCGCTACCCCCGCCGCCCAATATCCCGCGGTGCGGAGCAGGCGGCGTCGCGGCACGTCAGGACCCGACAACAGTGTGCTGATTCGCCGGTGCCCGATAGACGTTGTTGTCCAGCTGCAACGCCATGAACCCGTTGTCGCTGCACGTCGCCCAGACCTGGTTGCCATGGAACGCCGGCGGCGACGAGCACCAGTCCGACGACAGGTCGCCGATGATGTTGCCCGCGCGCGGTCCGAGCGCGACTGCCGGATCGATTTTTCCGTCGGCGATCGCCCGTGCGATCGGTGCGAACTCGAGGAACGGAACACCGAGGAACGAGGAAAGCGCGTGCGGGGAGTTCGTCAGCTCGAGGGCACGGTTCTTCTGCGCGGGTGGGTTGTAGTAGGCGATCTCACGGATGTTGGCCGGGTCGCGCACATCGAACACTCGGATCCCGGATGAGAACCACGAGCAGGCGAGTGCGGTTGGATCCGCCGGCCGATCGGCCGAGCAGTAGTGCGAGTCGTAGGAGAACACGCCGCCCCCACCCGAGGAACGGAGGTTCGCGTTGATATTGGCGGGGATGTTGATTTCGAGCTTGATCCGGTTGACCAGCTTGGCGTCGGCCGGGTTGGACACATCGAAGACCTTCACGCCACCCGAGCCCGCCTCGTCCGGGCTGAAGATGAACGGCTTGCCGCCGTAGGTCACCGGCACACTGTGCTGGTTGAACTGCCCGTCCTGCCACAAATACGTCCCGTACTGCGGCACAACGGGATAGGGGTCTCGTCGCTGAATCGCGCTGATGTCGAGAATGTTGATCCCGCTGGTCACCGACAGATACATCGTGTTGCCGTCCGGCGAGATCCCGAACCCGTGCTCGGACAGCCCCTGCAGGCTGTTCCAGATGACGTGCGGATTGGTCGGATCGGAGATGTCGATCGCGCTGAGCACGCCCGGCCCGATGCCCGAGGCCCAGTATGTGTTGCCGTCCGGGGAGAACCCGCCCTCATGGGTGAGAAACGGGAGCGGCGTGGTGAGGTCGGTTCCGGCGCGGGTGTTGAGCAATCTCGGATGCGCGCAGTCGGAAATGTCGTAGACCGAGAAGTACCCGGCGCCGAAAACCAGGGGAACCGCAGTCGCCGCGAGCAGCTTGCGTTCGGTGTTGACCTTCAGCGTTTCCCACGTGCCGCCGAGCATCGCGGGCTCACGCAATGTCGTCGACAGCACCGGGTTGTTCGGGTCGGACACATCGAGGACTTGCACACCCTGCGGCTCGTTCAGCACGGATCCCGGAAACAGGGTGCCGGTGTAGGAGCAATGGTCGTAGCTCGCCGATACGATGCCGGCACCCTTGTCCTGGAACCCGCCGAGCCGGGTCAGGTTGCAGCGGTAGCCCTGCGTACTGCGGCCGCTATTGCGATCCTCGGCGGGCACATCGCCCTGCAGCCCGGTCTCGGGCAGCGAGCCGGGACCGCAGTCCGCTCGGGCGGCCGAGACGGTGCCCACATCGCCGATGTACACCGTGCCCGCGGCCGCCGAGGCCGGGCTGCACAGCCCCATCGCCAGCGAAAGTGCCGCTACCACAGCAAAACAACTACCCCGCCGTGAGCCGCGAGCCGGCATCGTTGCCACCCTTCCACCCCGAGCGCCGCAGTGGAGTGATTACCACCACAGCGCGGTCGGGGTGAGACTAGCAGCACACACCACCGGGTGGGAACGGCGTGCGGTGACCGTAGCTATCCTCCGGCAGCCTGGTAGGCGTCGATCGCAGCCTGTAGCCGTTCGAACGCGGAACCGAGCTGAGCGAGGTCACCGCTCTGCTGGGCATTGCGCACATTCGTGAGCGCCGCATCGAGTTCCACGACCGCCGCATCCCGGTTCGGTGCCGGAATCGGCGCCGGCACGGGTGCCGGGCTGCCCGCCGTCCCCTCCTGGGGCACGGGCACCGACGGTTCCGCCGGCACCGCTGTCGTGGCATCGCCACCCGGGGCGGTGGCCGCGCTGCCGGTTCCGGTCCCGAAGACCTGGTCGAGCGCCTCCGCGAGGGTGGGCGCGTAGCCGACCTTCACTCCGCCCAGCGGCCCTGGCTCGCGGTAACTCACCAGCACGCGGGACAGCTGCGGGAACGTCGAGTTGTTGCCCGCCTGGGTGTTTCGTTCCGTGTACAGCGGTTCGACGTACAGAATGCCGCCGTCGGCGATCGGCAGGGTCAGCAAATTGCCGTACTGAATCCGGTTCGCGTTCTGCAACAGCGTTCGTTCGGACGCCACGCGCGTGTCCGACGTCATCGAGTTCTGGGTCTGTTGAGGGCCCTGTGTCTGCGAGTCCGTTGGTAATTGCAGCACGGTGAACTTGCCGTACTCGTCCGGATCGGACTTCACCGAGATATACGCCGACAGGAACTCGCGGTTGTAACCCACCATCGCGCTGGTCAGGTTGAAGGACGGTTTCCCGGTTTTCGGATCGCCGAGCAGCACGTAGTAGGGCGGCTGATTGAAGCCACCGCCACCGTCGATCGTCGGATCGCTCGGCACCGACCAGAATGCGTTGTTGGTGAAGAACTCACCCGGATCGTTCACGTGGTACTTGGCGAGCATCTCGCGCTGCACCTTGAACAGGTCCTCCGGGTACCGGAAGTGCGCACGCAATTCGGGCGTGATTTCACTCGCCGGCTGCACCGCTCCGGGGAACACTCCCTCCCAGGCTTTGAGCACGGGATCCTTCGTATCGACCTCGTACAGCTTGACGGTGCCGTCGTACGCGTCGACGGTGGCTTTCACCGAGTTGCGGATATAGGACACTTCCTTGCGCGGCAGCAGCCGGCCGGTGCTTTGGTCGATGCTGTCCTCGACGAGCCCCTCCAGCGAGCTGCGCTGGGCGTACGGGTAGGAATCCAGCGTGGTGTACGCGTCGACGATCCAAACGACCTTGCCCTGCACCACTGCCGGGTAGGCATCGCCGTCGGCGGTCAGCCACGGCGCGACCTTCTGCACGCGGTCGCGCGGGTCGCGGTTGTAGATGATCTTCGAGTCGGCGCCGATGGCTCCGGAGAACAGGATGTTGCGCTCGGCGTACTTCGCCGCGAACGCGAACCGGTTGAACCAGTTGCCGATTGGCACGCCGCCGCCGCCGTCGTAGGTGTAGCGCTCGGTGTCGGTGTCGTACTCGCGCGGCTGCGAGCCGTCGTTGGCGCCGACGATCGCGTAGTCCGGATCGGACTGCGCGATCACCTCGCCGTAGTAGATGCGCGGCTGATCGACCTTGATGATCTGGTTGCCCGCGGCCTGCGAGGCGAGGTCGGAGACGGTGTAGATCGGATACCCGCTGTTGCTGTTCGCGCTCTCGTTCGCGGCATCGCGAACCGCGGCGTTGACCCGGTTCGCGGGCGCCGCGACGAAGCCATTGCCATGCGTGTACACGGTGTGCCGGTTGATCCAGTCGGTCTGGTTCCCGGTCAAGCTTTTCGGCGACAGCTCGCGCGCCGCGACGACGAAGTCCTGGTTGTCCCCATTGATCTGATATCGGTCGATATCGAGCGAGGCCGGGAAGCCGTAGAAGTTCTTCAGCTGTTGCTGCTGGGTGAAGGTGCGCGAGAGGACGTTCGGATCGAGCAGCCGGGTGTTGGCGATCGTGGCAATGTCGGCAGGCACGTCGCGCGGCGCCTTGGTACCCACGCCGGGATAGTCCTTGTATTCGACGTTCTCGTCGGTGATGCCGTACGCCTGTCTGGTCGCCTCGATATTTCTTTCGATATACGGGCGTTCCTTGTCCGCGGCGTTCGGGCGGACCGAGAACTGCTCGACGACCAGCGGCCACACCGCGCCGACCAGAATCGACGACAGCACGAGCAGCGCCATACCGAGAGCCGGAATCCGCAGGTCGCGCAGCACGATTGCGGCGAAGAACGCCAGCGCGCAGATCACCGCGATCGAGAGCAGGATCAGCTTGGCCGGGAGCACCGCATTGATATCGGTGTAGCTCGCACCGGTGAACGTCGGTTCCTTGCGACTGCTCGACAGCAGCGAGTATCGGTCGAACCAGTACGCGATCGCCTTGAGCAGGACGAAGGTGCCGAGCAACACGGCCAGCTGGACCCGAGCCGCGCGGGACAGCGAGCCCTCGCGGCCGGACAGCCGAAGCCCGCCGAACACGTAGTGCGTGATCAGGTTAGCGAAGAACGCGATCAGCACGCCGACGAACAGCCAGTTCAACACCATCCGATAGAACGGCAGATTGAATGCGTAGAAGCCGACGTCGAGGCCGAACTGCGGATCGTTGATGCCGAAGTCGCCGCCGTTGAGGAACAACTGAACCGTGACCCAGCTCGACTGCGCCACGAGGCCGCAGATCACGCCGAGGAAGACCGGGATGCCGATACCGAACAACTTCAGCCGGCTCATCACCGTGGTGCGGTAGCGGGCGATCGGGTCGTTCGGGGCGATCTGCCCCACCGAGAACGGGCGCGACCGGTAGGCCAGGAACAGCGCAAGCCAGACGAGGCCGCCGACGAGGAGCGCCACGGCGAGGAACAGCACGATCCGAGTGACGAACACCTTGACGTAAACGCCGCGGAAACCGACCTCGCCGAACCACAGCCAATTGGTATAGGTGTCGATCAGCCGGGGGCCGATCAACAGCAAACCGGCGACTACCAGCGCAATCACCAGTAGCACCTTGCTGCGACGAGACAAGGACGGTAACCCGGTGGGGGGCCTCATGCCCACGTGCCACGCTCCGTGTTCTCCGGGCGACGCCGCCGCGCCGCAACCACATGATCTTCGAAACGGGGCACGCCGCGCCCGTTTCGCACCACTGTACGGAAATGCTCGCGAAGAACGGATGAGAGGATGCAACGGTGACGGACGACCCCACCCAGCAGTCCCTGGCCCGCTGTATTCGAGAGGTCGCCGAGTTCGTCGACGCGCAGGGCTGGGACGGGCCACCGCAGATCTTCGCGCTCGTCCCGACCGCCGAACTCGTCGCCGCCGAGCCCGCGCTGCTCGATCAACTCGACGACGAACACGCGCTGACCCCGATCGCACAGGAAGCGTTCCCCGATCACATCGAGGGCGACTCCCCCGCACTCGACGAGTTTCTCGCGACCACCAGCTGGCCACCGGCGGTCAGCGGCTGCGTTCTCGCACAGCAGATTGTCGTGCTGCCACCCGACGCCGAGTCCGATCTCGACGACGCGCTCGCGCCGCTGCTCGCCGATCCCGAGGCCGCCGATCAGGCCGGACGCGACGCCGCGGCGGCGCATCCCGATCGCCGGGATGCCCGGTTGTTCGCCGGGGTGCTGCGCAACGGCACCTCGCTGTGCCTGATGCAGCTGCGTCCACTCGACGAAGAAGAAGACGACTTCCCCGCCGCCGAACCCGAACTGCTGAGCTACCCCGATCTGGCGCCGAACCTGGTCGAGGCCCTGTACGCAACTCTGGAGTGAGTTACCCGCAGCTCGGTGCGTCGCCACCGCTTGCGAGTGCATTCAACGAGTGCACCGCGTCGTCGAGGGTGCTGACCTTGACCAGCCGCAGCCCGTCCGGCGTCTGTTGACGCGCCTCGTCACAGTTCTTTTCCGGGACCAGAAAGGTCGTCGCGCCCGCCTCGCGCGCGGCCCCCATCTTGTATGGGATGCCGCCGATCGGGCCCACCTCGCCCGCCGCGTCGATGGTGCCGGTGCCCGCGACGAATGTGCCGTTGGTCAGCTCCCCTGGGCTCAGCTTGTCGACCACCGCAAGCGAGAACATCAGTCCGGCGGAGGGCCCGCCGATGTCGGCGAGGTTGAACTCGATGGTGAACGGGACGGTCGGGACTTCGACCGGGGTGATGCCGAGATAGCCCTTTTCGGCGTCGTCGGGACGGGCCGCGAGCCGGATCGCCGCCGTACCTTCCACGCCGTCACGCCGGTAGCGGACTTCGATGGTGGTGCCGGGCGACGCCGACGAGACGGTCTGCTGCACCGCCGCGACGCTGTCCACCGCGACACCATTGATGCTGATCAGCTCGTCGCCGGGCTGTAGCGCGTCGTTGGCCGGGCTGTCCGAGCCGACCTGATCGACGCGCACCACCGTGGGATAGTTCAGAAAGCGCAGCGCCGCGACCTCGGCGTTGTCCTCCGACTTGGCGAAGTCGGCCTGGTTGCTCTGGTCGATCTCCTCGCGGGACTTGTCCGGCGGAAACACCTCCGAACGGGGCACGATGCCGTCGCGACCGCTCGCCCACAGGCCGAGCGCGTCGAAAATGGTCAGTCCGTCCTTCACCGACACCGTGGTCATATTGAGGTTGCCGGTCGTCGGGTCGACAGCGGTGCCCTGGATATCGACGACGGGCTTGCCGTCCACCTCGCCGAGCGTGTTGAACGTCGGTCCGCGTCCGAGTGCTGCATAGGGAACTGTGACCGTGCTGCCGATCACGCCGAGCACGACGATCGGAATCAGCGCGGCGATCAGGGTGACGATCCGTCGATTCACCGGCCTAGAGTAGCCACACCGCGCGTCGGCGCCGTGCAGCGTGTGGGGTCTGTCCTGCGAACCCACGCGGGGGCCGTTGCGTTCGCGCAGAGCACATCGCCGCGGGTCACCCCTGCCTAAGACGCCTTGTACCGTTGATGCATGAGCGATTACCCGTTCGGCTTCTCGAACCCCGATGACGACCCGGACAAGAAGGGGCGTGAGGGCGGGGGCGGCGGATCCGGCGGTCAGCCGTTCGGATTCGGTGCCGAGGGGTTCGATCCCGCTGCACTCGGCCAGATGCTCACTCAGTTCGGTCAAATGCTGAGCGGCATGGGCGCGGCCACCTCGCAGGGCACCGGCGGCGGACCGGTGAACTACGACGTGGCCCGCCAGCTCGCGCGCCAGCAGCTCGGCGCCACCATCGAGCCGGTGTCGCCCGGTGCCGCGAGCGCGGTCACCGACGCCGTGCACCTGGCCGAATTGTGGCTCGATGAGGCGACCACGCTGCCGACCGGCGTGACCAAGACCGTCGCGTGGACACCGAACGACTGGATCGAGCAGACCCTCGACACCTGGAAGCGGCTGTGCGACCCCGTCGCAGCTCAGATCGCCGGGATGTGGAGCAACGCGCTCCCCGCCGAGGCTCAGCAGTTCGCCGGACCGATGGTCGGGATGCTGTCGCAGATGGGCGGCCTCGCGTTCGGCTCGCAACTCGGCCAGGCGCTCGGCCAGCTCGCCAAGGAAGTACTGACCTCCACCGATATCGGCCTGCCGCTCGGCCCGAGCGGTACGGCCGCGCTGCTCCCCGCCGCGATCGCCGAATTCAGTGCGGGACTCGAACAGCCCGAGCGCGAGATCCTGGTGTTCCTCGCCGCTCGGGAAGCCGCCCACCAGCGACTTTTCCAACACGTGCCGTGGCTGCGGCAGCGCGTGCTCAGCACCGTCGAGGACTACGCGCACGGCATCCGGATGGACTTCTCCGCGATCGAACAGGCCGCTGCCGGGCTCGACCCGTCGGCGCTGACCGACCCGTCGAAGCTCGAGGAGCTGCTCGGCCAGGGCGCCTTCGAACCGCAGACGACGCCGGAGCAGAAGCTCGCCCACGAACGGCTCGAGACGTTGCTCGCGCTCGTCGAGGGCTGGGTGGAGATCGTCGTGGCCGACGCGGTCGGCGATCGACTGCCCGGCACGGCGGCGCTCGGTGAGACGCTGCGCCGCCGCCGCGCGACCGGCGGCCCTGCCGAGCAGACCTTCGCCACCCTGGTCGGTCTCGAGTTGCGACCGCGCAAGCTACGCGAGGCCGCGGCACTGTGGCGCCGGCTCACCGACGATGCCGGCATCGACGCGCGGGACGGGGTCTGGGCGCACCCGGATCTGATGCCGCACGCGGCCGACCTGGACAACCCGGCGGCCTTCATCGATTCGGTAATCGGGGGCGGCACAACGGCTTTCGATGATCCCCTGGCCCAGCTCGCCGAGACCGAAGCGCGCGAACGGGAAGCGGGCAAGCGGCAGGCTGCCGACGAGGGCGAGCAGCCCGGCCCCGACGCTGACGGCCCGACCAGCTAGGACCGCCACCCGCCTCAGAGCAGGCGCTGTGCGCGTAGCACCACGTCGTGCGTGTGCTGCCCCTCTGGGCCGGCAGGCACCTGGCGGACTCGATTCTCGTCGATGGTGACGTGCCAGTCGTCGATGAGCAGGGCGAGCACATCGTCGAGCCAGACGTAGTCGGCCGGGTCGATTCCGTGCGCCTTGGCCGTTTCCGTGTCGAACCCGGCGTGAAAGACGACGAGCAGCAGTCCGCCCGGTGCCACCGCGGCCAACAGTGCGCGCTCGGCATCGCGCCCGGGCGAGCTGGGCAGTGCCGGGTACTGCACGGACACCAGATCGAATCCGCCGGCCGGCAATTCCGCGTCGGCCAAGCCTGCGTGCACCCATTCCACCTGCACCTTTTCCTGCCGAGCAAGCTGTTCGGCGCGTGCGAGCGCCACCCCGGAGACGTCGAGCGCGGTCACCTTCCAGCCCCGCTCGGCCAACCACACGGCGTCGGCACCCTCGCCGCATCCGACGTCGAGCGCGCGGCCGGGCGCGCGCTCGCCCACCTCGGTGACCAGTGCGAAATTGGGTCGGCCGCTGAACAACTGCGGCGCACCGCCATAGCGCTCGTCCCATTCGGCGGCGGTGTTCCGGTGATCAGGCGTTTCCGTCATGGTCCCAGCGTGCCCGCTACCAGCGTCGATCGGCAAATGCTTTTGCCATTTCGGCAATTGGTTCCGGTCTGTGGATAGCTGCGCGGGCTGGGGATAACTCCAGGTTCGGCGCCGTTCGCGTCGGTGGCGCGACGTCATACTTCCGCCCATGACTCCGGACCCGAACCCCGAGACCATTGCCGAGCACGCATCGCACCCCGGCGGCCCGACGACACCTGCCCGCCGGGGTGCAATGCGGCTGCATCCGAGTCTCACGGTGCTGCTGCGGCGCGACGGCACCGTCCAGCTCGGCTGGGATCCGGACACTGCACTCCTGCTGCGTCCGCCGGATACAGTTCCGACGCCCGCCCTGCTCACCCTGCTGCGTCTGCTCGGCGGCAAGCACACTCGCGCCGAGGTCGTATCGCACGCAACCGAACTCGGTATCGATCCCCGGGTATGCGCGGCGATCCTGGATGAGCTTGGTGGCGCCGGACTCATCGTGCCGGTCGTCGACCGCGCCGGGCCGAGCGCCGTCCGGGTGCACGGCCGCGGACCGCTGGCCGACCTGATCTGTGCGGCACTCGCCGGCAGTGGGGTGCGGCTGAGCCGCTCGGCCGACGGGCACCGCGCCGGCATCCACGACCGACGGGCGGAGGTGCGGCGGTGGAACTGTGAGCTCGTAGTGTTGACCGACGATCTTGTCGCCGATCCGCCCCTCGTCACGGCGCTGCTCGATCTGCGCGTACCGCATTTGCAGGTCCGCATTCGGGACGGCCGCGGCGTGGTCGGCCCGCTGGTGCTGCCCGGGCGGACGAGCTGCCTGCGCTGCGCGGACCTGACTCGCTGCGACTACGACCGGGACTGGCCGCACCTGGCCGCCCAACTGCTCGGCCGTGCCGGATACGCACGCCCGGCGGCCGTACAGGCGACCGCGGCGATCACACTCGCCGAACTCGACGTCGTGCTCGACGGTGCGCCCAATGTCGTACCTGCAATCCTGGACGCGACGCTGGAGCTCGACCTGCGTACCAACCAGCTGCGCCGGCGACAGTGGCACCGGCACCGGCTCTGCGACTGCGCGCGGTCCGGCGCCGCAGCCCGGACCGTCGCGGGTGAGCCAAGCCTGCCGATCGGCCGGCAATGAGGCAGGCCACGTCCACATTGCCCGCGAACGTCAGCCATCATGGTGAGGTGTCGGAAATTAAGCGCAAACGGGGGTCCCGAAACGCCAAGCTCGCCAGTATCCCGCTCGGCATAGCAGGCCGGGCTGCGGTTGGATTCGGTCGCAAGCTCGCCGGCGGCGATCGGACCGAGATCGATGCCGCGCTCGCCGCGCGGGCCGCCGAGCAACTCTTCACGGTGCTCGGCGAACTCAAGGGCGGCGCGATGAAGTTCGGCCAGGCGCTCAGCGTGATGGAAGCCGCGATCCCCGAGGAGTTCGCGGAGCCGTATCGCGACGCACTGACCAAACTGCAGTCCGAAGCGCCGCCGCTGCCGGCGAAATCCGTGCACCGCGTGCTCGATCAGCAACTCGGCACGCGGTGGCGCGAACGATTCCAGTCGTTCGACGACACTCCGGCGGCCTCGGCGAGCATCGGTCAGGTGCACCGCGCGGTGTGGTCGGACGGCCGCGCTGTGGCGGTCAAGGTGCAGTACCCGGGCGCGGACGAAGCACTGCGCGCGGACTTGAAGACGCTGAGCCGGATGACCGGGCTGTTCGCCACGGTGATGCCGGGCGCCGACGTCAGGCCCGTCCTCGCCGAGCTCACCGCACGCACCGAGGAGGAACTCGACTACCGGATCGAGGCGGAGTATCAGCGCACCTTCGCCAAGGCCTTCGCCGACGACCCCAATTACTCGATTCCCAAGGTGGTCGCGAGCGCACCGAAAACGGTTGTCACGGAATGGCTCTCCGCGACACCGCTGTCGGCGGTGATAGCGAAGGGCACACCGGAAGAGCGCAACCGTGCCGGCGCGTTGCTCGCCCAGTTCCACGTGCAGGCGCCGGCCGTCGCGGGCCTGTTGCATTGCGATCCGCATCCGGGCAATTTCATGCTGCTCGACGACGGGCGTATGGGCGTGATCGATTTCGGGGCGTGTGCGCCGATGCCGAACGGTCTGCCGCGCGAACTCGGCGAGATGCTCCGGCTCGCGCGCGACGAGAAATTCGATTTGCTGACCGAGTTGTTGCGCGACAACCACTTTGTGATCCCCGGGCGGACCGTGACCGACCGCGAGATCGACGACTATCTCAGGCCGTTCACCGACCCGATCAAGGCCGAGTCGTTCCACTTCACACGATCCTGGCTGCAGCGCGCGGCGGGCAGTGCCACCGAATTCGACAGCCAGCAGTTCCGCACCGCCCGCGCCCTCAACCTGCCGCCGAAGTACCTGATGATCTTCCGGGTGCTGATGGGTTCGGTCGGTATCTGCGCGCAGCTCAATGCGGAGGCGCCGTACATGCGCATCATGCGGGACTGGCTACCCGGATTCGCGGACGAGCCCATCCACGAGGGGTAAACCGCCGCAAGCGTTTGCGCGCGGGGGCGCAAACGCTTGCGCAGTCAGGCGCAGACCTTGCGTGGTCTGCCTCGCGGCCGCTTGCGGGTGATGACGTTGCCCTGGTCGAGTATCTCGCCACCCCAAACGCCCCACGGCTCTTCCCGATCGAGGGCGGCCCGCAGGCACCGCTCACGGATCGGGCATGGTCCGCAGAGCGCCTTGGCCTGCTCGAGCTGGTCGGGCCGCTCGGCGAACCACAGGTCGGGATCCTCCGACCGACGGCACGGCAGGGCAGATCTGGTGGGCGAGGCCGAAGCGCTTGTGGCGGTGTGTAATTCGGCCCGGTCCAGGCATGTCACGCGGGATGTCGCGCTGGACATGTCGTTCTCCTCGTTCGTTCGACGGGTTGGTCGGACTGGACGAACCGGGAGATTTCGTTGCGGACGATCAGGTTCCAAAACGAAGGCCACGGTTCGCGGTCCGCGATCCGTGGCCTGAATGGGGGTGAATTACCGAGGTACTCGGTCTCTGATCCCCCGCACGGAAGCGGACGCAGTGATGCGCGGACGGGCTACTGCATCGGCGGCGATGAATGCCGGTGCGGCAAGGGCATTTGCTGCCCCTGCGGCGGCACGAATGGATGCAGCGCTGATTGCGCCGAGTTCGAGCATCCTCATTGGATCGCACCTCCGTTTCGTATCGCCGTTGCTGCCCGCCGTGGCTTTGACCGGGCACGCGCATGTGCGGCGCGTTGCATACCAGGATAGGCAACCGGCCCTGGCGCACACAACCTATTTTTCACCTGCGGTTATGCACCCGGTCCCGCAGTCGGGGGCACGGCCGCTACAGCGGTAGCTCGGGTGCGCCGTCCGGCTGCTCACCGCGCACCACAGCGAGAACGTCGGCACCGAACCACTCCAGTTTCTTGGCGCCGATTCCGGGAATCGCCACCAGGGCACTGTCGTCGCCGGGTTGCTGCTCGGCGATCGCGGTCAGCGTGTTGTCGCTGAACACCACGTAGGCGGGCACGTCCATCTCCTGCGACTTCCGTTTGCGCCAAGCCCGAAGTGCGACGAGCAGTTCGTCGTCGACATTGGACGGGCACTCCGCACAGCGTCCGAGCATCGTCGCGCTCGTACCGATGAGCAGCTTGCCGCACACCCGGCACGTGGGCCGCTTGCGTTTGCGGGCACCCTTGTCCGGCTCGGCGATCCGCGACGCCGGCGAATCGTCCGGGACAAGCCCGTGCAGAAACCGGGATCGGCGCCGCGACTTGCGGCCGCCCTCGTTGCGGGCCAGCGCCCAGGACAGACCCAGGTGTTCGCGTGCTCGGGTGACGCCGACGTAGAGCAGCCGCCGCTCCTCCTCGAGTGCCTCCCAATCGGCGACCGAACCGCCGTCGCCGAGCACGTGGCTGATCGGCACCGTGCCGTCGGCCAGCCCGACCAGGAAGACCGCGTCCCACTCCAGGCCCTTTGCGGCGTGCAGCGATGCCAGCGTGACGCCCTGCACGACGGGTGGGTGACGTGATTCGGCGCGGGCGGCCAGTTCGCGCAGCAAATTCGGCAGGTCGATGTCGGGGTCGTGCTCGGCAAGTTCGGCGGTCAGCTCGACCAATGCGAGCAGCGACGCGCGTCGCTCACGCGCCTGTACGCCCGCGGGCTCCTCGGCAGTGAGCCCGATCGAGGCCAGCACCGCCCGAACCAACTGCACGAGGTCGTCTCCGCGGGCGTCCGGGAGATCGCCCCGAGCGCCCTGCTGGCGCAGCAGATTCACCGCCTGACGCACCTCGGGTCGCGTGAAGAACCCCTCCCCACCGCGCACCTGGTAGGCAATGTTGCGCTCGGTGAGGGCCTGCTCATAGGCCTCGGACTGTGCGTTGATGCGGTACAGCACGGCGATTTCCGCCGGAGCGGTACCGGCCGCGATCAACCGTTCGATCGAACGGACCACCGCCGCTGCCTCGGCGGGCTCGTCGTCGTGCTCGGCGAACGTCGGCTCTGGTCCGTCGGGGCGCTGCCCGATCAGTTCGAGCCGCATACCCGCGATCCGGCCGCGCGCCGACCCGATCACCCGGTTGGCCAGCGACACCACCTGCGGCGTGGAGCGATAGTCGCGCTCGAGCCGGACCATCGTCGCGTTCGGGTACCTGCGGGTGAATTCCAGCAGGTACTTGGGCATGGCGCCGGTGAAGGAGTAGATGGTCTGGTTGGCGTCACCGACGACCGTGAGATCGTCGCGGTCGCCAACCCAGGCGTCGAGCACCCGCTGCTGCAGCGGCGTCACGTCCTGGTACTCGTCGACCACGAAACACCGGTAGCGGTCGCGGAATTCGGCGGCCACGGCCGCGTGATCCTCGAGCGCGGCCGCGGTGTGCAGCAACAGGTCGTCGAAGTCGAGCAGCATCGTCTCGCCGCGCTTGGCCGCCTCGTAGCGGTCGTAGACGGCGGCGACCTTTTCCGGGTCCGCCGGGGTCTCGCGCCCGCGCCGCGCCGCCTCGGCCGCGTAGTTCTCCGGCATGATCAGCGACGCCTTCGCCCATTCGATTTCACTCGCGAGGTCGCGGACGCTGTCCGTGCTGGTGGGAAGGCCCACGCGCCCGGCCGCGCGCCCGACGAGCGGGAACTTGCTGTCGATCAGCTCCCATTCGAGGTCGCCGACGACCTGGCGCCAGAAGTAGCGCAGCTGGCGCAGTGCCGCGGCGTGGAAGGTGCGGGCCTGCACCTGGTTGGCCGCCCCACCGAGGCCGAGGCCCTTCAGCCGCGAACGCAACTCCCCCGCGGCCCTGGCGGTGAACGTCACCGCGAGCACCTGCCCCGGCGCTACGTGGCCGTGTTCGACGAGATGGCCGATGCGGTGGGTGACGGTGCGGGTCTTGCCGGTGCCTGCACCGGCAAGAATGCACACCGGCCCGCGCGGCGCCTGGACGGCGGCGGTCTGCTGCGGGTCGAGTCCGAGAACGGTCGCGTCGGCTGGCACGCCGTCCATCATGGCAGCGGCCTACGACAGCCTGCACGGCACCGCACCCGCTTGCACGACGCACCCTGGGTTCTCCGACTGAACGGAACCGTTCAGTCGATTGGATCGAATGAACGGTTCCGTTCAGTCGATGTTGAGGGGCCGGTCTGTGAGAGCGTGCGACCGTTGCGTGACCTACCTCTCATCGATTCGCAGAACGGGAACACGTTCCGCGGATGCGGTGTTGGATACGTTCGTGACTACGACCGAACCCGATGTGACGATGTATTCGACCACCTGGTGTGGCTACTGCCGTCGGCTGAAGACCCAGCTCACCGAAGCGGGGATCAGCTACGCGGAGGTCGATATCGAGCTGGATCCGGCCTCGGCCGATTTCGTCGGCAGCGTGAACGGTGGCAACCATGTGGTGCCGACGCTAAAGTTCGCCGACGGCAGCACCGCGACCAACCCGAGCCTGGCGACGGTCAAGAAGATCCTCTCGGGCATCTAGTCCCGAAACGCCTGTAGACCTCGGCACGACCCTCCGGGTAACCCCCGGAGGGTTCAATCGTGTGCAGCCCAGGACGAGACGATACCTCGGGCGATCGAAATCGAACCCGGCAACAGCAGCCTGCTGTCCGCGTTCGACGTCCAGTCGCCGAGTTCGAGCGCCGCGCGTACCTCGGCGCGGGTGAACCAGTGCGCCTCGCCGATCTCCCCGTCCGAGAACGCCAACGGCTGCGCGGGATCCGCCTTGGCGGCGAACCCGATCATCACCGAGCGCGGGAACGGCCACGGCTGACTCCCCAGGTAGCGGATGTCGGTGACGTCGACCCCGACTTCTTCGCGCATCTCCCTGGCCACGCACGCCTCGAACGACTCGCCCGCTTCGACGAACCCGGCGAGGATCGAGAACATCCGCTCGGGCCACGAGTGCTGACGAGCGAGCAGCACCCGGTCGCCGCCGTCGTGCACCAGGCAGATCACCGCGGGATCCGTGCGCGGGAACTCCTCGTGGCCGAGTGTCGCGCTGATTCGCGACCAGCCGCCGTTGGCCGCGGTACTGGTACCCCCGTCCAGCGAGCTGTGCGCGGCCGAGTCGTGCCAATTCAGCAAGGCGATCGCTGTGGTGAGGATGCCGGCGCTGGTGTCGTCGAGCTGGGCGCCGACGATCCGCAGATCGTGCAGCTTGCCATCGGGTTCGGGCTCGAGCTCGGGCACCCGCACGGCCCAGATGTGCCGGTTCCCGTCGACGCCGAGGAAGACGGCATTGCCCGGGGGTTCGGCGGCGAACTCGATCGCGTCGTCGAAATCCAGATCGGCACCGGCTACCCGGACCTGCCCGCGCCGATTGACGCGCAACAGCTTCGCCGTGGGCCAGCCCTCTTTCAGCACTTCCGGATTGCCGCGCAATTCCGCGGCCCGGTCGAGAGTCGAGCGGGACAGACGGGGCATCTCGATGAGCTCGAAGTCCGACACGACTCCGACCCTAGCGTCCGGCTCGCGGCCGGATGTATCAGCCGGCGACGCGCTTGATGTAGAGCAACATGTCGCCCTGCTCGACCGCGTCCACGGTGGCCTCGCCCACCCGGACCAACTCGCCGTCGCGCACTACGCCGAGCACGATGTCGCGCAGGTGGCGCGGCGAACCGCCGACCTCCTCCGGTTCCACTTCGCGTTCGGCGATCGCGAATCCGGCTTCGGGGGTGAGCAGGTCCTCGACCATTTCGACGACACTCGGTGTGCTCGTCGCGATGCCGAGGAGCCGTCCGGCGGTCTCCGACGACACGACCACCGAATCGGCACCCGATTGCCGGGCCAAATGTGTGTTGTCGCTTTCCCGAATGGCGACCACGATCTTCGCCTTCGGCGCGATCTCGCGCGCGGTCAGCGTCACCAGCACTGCGGTGTCGTCGCGGTTGGTTGCCACGATGATCGCCGACGCATGTTGGGCACCGGTCAGCCGCAGCACATCCGAGCGGGTCGCCGAACCAGCGACCGTGACCAGGCCCGCGCTCGACGCGGATTCCAGTACCGCCGGGTCGGTGTCGACGACGACGATGTCGCCGGGGGAGATGCCGTCGCCGAGCATGGCTTCGATCGCCTTGCGGCCCTTGGTGCCGTAGCCGACGACCACGGTGTGATTGCGCACGGTGCGCCTCCATCGCTGAATTTTGAATGCCTGCCGGGACCGCTCTGTGAGCACAGCTAGCGTCGTGCCGACCAGCAGGACGAGGAAGAAGATCCGTAGCGGGGTGATGATGAGGATGTTGATCAACCGGGCGCCCGGGGTGATTGGTGTGATGTCGCCGTAGCCGGTGGTCGAGAGTGAGACCGTCGCGTAGTAGAAGGCGTCCAGGAAGGAGAGTTCGTTTCCCTGAGCGTCCCGGTACCCGCCGCGGTCGATGTACACAATGGTCGCGGCGATCAACAGCAGGGACAGCGCCAGGCCCATTCGCTTGGCGATCGCCCGGGCTGGGGACGTCTCGATTTCCGGAATACGCAGAATTCCGACGAGTGCGAAGACGGGCCGCTCGGTGAGTCGGTCGAAGTCGCGGAACCGCGCGAGCCTACCGCTCATCGCGCGTCTCGCGGCTCGTCGCGGCCATCACATTCGCAGACATCGGCAGGAGCCTAGTCGGCTCGTGTCCCGAAGGCAGCACAGGTGCAGACATTCAGTGATAACGAATCCGTCGGGTCGCCGACCTCGACGGATGCCGTGCCGGGCGCCGAAGTGGCACAGTGAACCCATGACAAGTCAACTGCCGGTCGAGCGCGCCGGCGCCGCGGCCAATCGCGGCGCGATCCGGATGGCCACGGCGCTGTTCGGCATGGGCGTGCTGCATTTCGTGGCACCGAAGCCATTCGATTCGATCGTGCCGCCGGCGCTTCCCGGCTCCGCACGGACCTACACCTATGCCTCGGGTGTGGCGGAGATCGCGGTGGCCGGCGCACTCGCCGCACCCAAGACCCGCAAGGTCGGCGCCCTCGCCGCAGTCGCACTATTCGTCTCGGTCTTCCCGGCCAATGTGCAGATGGCGGTGGACCGGACGCGCAACCCGAACACGAACAAGTTCGTGAAGGCGGCGGTGATTGCCCGCCTGCCGCTGCAGATCCCGATGATCGCCGCCGCGCTCTCGGTGCACCGCAACGCGCGCTGACGGCCTGCCGGCTACTGCTGCTGCACCGCCGCGTCGATCAAGGCGATCAGCCCGTCCTCATCGGCGAGGTCGGCCGGCGCGATCGTGCGATTGCTGCGCACGTAATGGAAGGCCGCCCCCACCTGGGCCAGCACGGTGGCTTCCGGCTCGCCGGTGCGGCTAGCCACCAGTCGGGCCCAGGCCAGGCGATACACCGCCAACTGGACTGCGACGGTGGACTCTTCGGCCGCGCTCGGCTCGGCGCCGGTCTTCCAGTCCAGGACCGTCCAGCCGCCGTCCGACTCGGCGAACACGGCGTCCATCCGCCCTCGCACGACGGTGTCACCGATGGTGGTCTCGAACGGCACCTCCACCTCGACGGGACTGCGGTTGGCCCACTTCGATTCCAGAAACGCATTCTGCAACCGGGACAGGTCCGCATCCGAACTCGCTCCGGTATCGGCGGCACCGGGCAATTCGTCGAGATCGAGCAGCCGGGTCGCGCCGAACCGCCGTTCGACCCAGGCATGGAACGCGGTGCCACGGCGCGCGAACGGGTTCGGCGGATACGGCAGCGGCCGCCGCAACCGGTCGGCGAGCTTTCCGGCCCGCAACTCCACCAATTGCGACACCGAAAGTTGCTGCGGCAGGACCACTTCGGAGCGAACGTCGGAGGTATTGGCGCGTTCGGCGAGCAGGGCGTCGACGTCCGCCGCCCAGTTGTCGGGATCGTCGGAGACGGGATCGTCTGTGGGCCCTGCGTTCGGGGATTCCGGGTCGGTGGTCGGGAGATCGTCGAGCGCGGCACGTACCGCCGCGGCACCTGAGAGCAATGCAGTCCGACGAGTGCCCACCGGATCGCGCGGCCACTGAGCCGAAACCGGGTGCTCGGTAAATGGATTGAGTGTTCCCGGCTCCGGTGCCGGATCCCACCGCAGCACAGTTCCCACCCGGGCAGGGCCCCCACGGGCACCGGACTCGGCCCACTCGTCGGCCTCGGCGATCGCGGCAGCTAGATCGAGCAGGAACTCCGAGGGGCCTTTCGGTTCCGCCCCGGTCTCGCCCCAGTGGTGTCCGGAAACATACAGCGCCCGCTCGGTTCTCGTCAGCGCGACATAGAACAGCCGACGATCCTCGTCGTGGCGACGCCTCGCCAGCGCCTCCTTGTGCTGCTTGATCGCCTGCTCGAGCCCGGCCCGATCGCCGATCCCGTCGAGGTCGAGCACCGGTACGCCGTCGGTGCGCTCCCCCTCGCGAACCCGGTCACCGCGCAACGAGGGCGGCAGTTCACCGAGCGCGCCCAACCAGGTGCCCGAGGCGACACCGGAGGGGAACACTCCGCGCACGACGTGCGGCACGGCCACCACCTCCCACTCCAGACCCTTCGCCGAGTGCACGGTCAGCACCTGCACCCGGTCCGCCGCGACCTCGACTTCGCCCGGTTCCAAACCGTTTTCGATGGATTCGGCCGCATCGAAGAACGCGAGCAGGCCGGTCACCGTCGCGGCTGGATCGGTCGCATACCCGGCAACGACGTCGGCGAACGCATCGAGATGCTCGCGGCCGGCACCACCGGAGGTGCGGCGGGCCTGCGCTTCGATACCGATCCCGATCGTGCGTTCCACGTCGGCGACGAGTTCGGTCAGCGGCTGCGCGATGCGCTCGCGCAGCGCGGCGAGTTCCTTGCCGAGCGCGCGGATCCGGGTGTGGCCTGCCGCGGAATACTGCTGCGCCGGACCGGGATCGGCGATTGCATCAGCGAGCCCGGCCTGCTCCGTGTGATCGGCCGGGACGGCGGCGGTCAGCGCGGCACGCAATTCGGCAGCGTCGTGGATCTCCGCGCTCGCTGGAGGTTGCCGGATCGATAGCTCACGCGCACGGCGCGACAGTGCGGCGATGTCGGTGATGCCGAGCTGCCACCGTGCGCCGGTGAGCACGCGCATGGCGGCACTACCCGCGGTGGGATCGGCGATCAAACGCAGCATCGCCACCACGTCGGCGACTTCGGGAGTGCCGAGCAACCCGCCGAGGCCGACGATCTCGACCGGGATCCCCTTGGCCCGTATTGCTTCCGCGATCGGCGCGCTGTCGGAGTTACGCCGCACCAGCACCGCCGCCGTGGGCGGGCCCTGCTCGCGGGCGGCCGCGGCCGCGTACTCCTCGGCGATCCGTTCCGCGATCCATTCACGCTCGTCGGCGACGGTGTCGGTGAGCGCGAGCGCCACCGTGCCGGGACCGGCATCCGGTTTGGGTCGCAACGCCGCGACTTGCACTGCGCCGGAACGCAACGGTTCGGCGACGCGGTTGGCCAGCACCAGGGCCTCGGCCGGATTGCGCCAGCTCGTCATCAGGGGCAGCGTGTGTGCCGGTTTGCCCGGCGCACAAGGGAAATCGGTCGCGAATCGTGGCAGGTTCGCCGCGGAGGCGCCCCGCCAGCCGTAGATCGACTGCATCGGATCGCCCACCGCGGTGACCGACAGCCGCTTGTCCACCGCACCACCGAACAGCGCGGATAGCAGCACCCGCTGGGCGTGGCCGGTGTCCTGGTACTCGTCGAGCAACACGAGCCGGAACCGCTGGCGCTGGGCCGCACCGACATCCGGGTGTTCGTCCGCGAGCCGGGCCGCCAGCGACATCTGGCTGCCGTAGTCGAGCAGCCCGCGGGCGCGCAACTCCGTCGCGAGGCGGGTGACCATGGGCAGCAGCGAGACCCGTTCCTTCTGGGCATCGACGATATCGAGCAGCACCCTGGTCGGCGCACCGCGCTTACCCGGTCCGGGCGGCAACGTGTGCACCAGCTTGTCCAATTCGGTGTACGCCTCGCGCAGGTCGGCGGGTTCGACGAGATGCTCGGCCAGCTGGCCGGACAGCGCCAGCACCGCCTCGGTGATCGTGGCCGGAGTGCGCTCGGTGTCCAGCTCACCGTCCCAGGCCGCGACCAGCCGATGTGTGAACTGCCACAACTGGGTCTCGGACAGCAACGTGGCCGCCGGTTCGATCGGCAACAGCAGACCGTGCTCGCCGAGCAGCCGGCCGGCATAGGAGTGGTAGGTGCTGATCTCAGGATCCGACGCGGTGATCACCTCACGCAGCCGACCGCTCGGGTCGAGTTCCGTCACCAGCGGCGAACCCGCGAGGCGGGACAGTCGGGCGCGGATCCGGACCCCCAACTGTTGCGCGGCCTTGCGGGTGAAGGTCAGGCCGAGGACCTGATCCGGCTCGACGAAGCCATTGGCGACCATCCACACCACGCGTGCCGCCATCGTCTCGGTCTTTCCGGCACCGGCACCGGCGACCACCAGCGTCGGCCCGGGCGGAGCGGCGATCACCGCCTGTTGTTCCGGGGTCGGCTCCGGTTGACCGAGCGCCCGTGCGAGTTCGACGGGCCCGACCTTCGGTTGTGCTCTACTCATCCGTTCGTCACCTGCCTGCCGGAATCCTTTGCCGGACAACTCGTCTGCACCGGGCAGTGCCGGCAGCCGTCGTTCACCACCGCGAGGTACTGCGGTCCTTGCGTGGCCGCGGCCGCCGCGTGGATCAGGCCGCGCCACCGGTCGATGTCTTCGGCATCGAGCGGCGGCTGAAGCCGTTGCGTTGCACCCTCTTTCGCGTTCGATTTCGCAACGTAGACCAGTCTGCCGCCGCCGGGTTCGGCCGCCTCGCCGCCGGACACCCCCCCGGCTGCCGCGGCAACCTGGTAGGTGGCCAATTGCGGGTGCTCGCGTGCGGCCTGCTTGCTGATCGGGGTCTTGCCGGTCTTCATGTCCACCACCACGACCCGGCCGTCGGGGTCGCGCTCGAGCCGGTCGATCCGCCCCGCGATGCGGACCGCGGGCTCGTCCTGGGTGCGCGCGGGCAGCAGGCAGTCGACCACCACCTCGACTCCTTCCAGAGTCAGCTCGAGCCGGGACGCGCGCAGCCACGCGGTGAACGTTTCCAACATGCCCTCGGCGCGGTGCAACTCCTGTCGCGCGTGCCAGTCCGAGCCGAGATCGACGGCCTGCCAGGCCACCTCGAGTGCCCGGCGAATCGCGGCTTCGGGCACGCCGCCGGCCACGGCCTGGACGAGGGTGTGCACCACGTTCCCCTTGATCGCGTGCACGTTCGCCCCGTCGTCGCCGCCGTGCCGCTGCAGCGCCCAGCGCAGCGGGCAGGTGGACAGCTGCTCCACCACCGAAGGCGACACCCGCACCGGCTCGCCACCCTGCTCCCACATCGGGCGCGCCGAACTCGTCTCGACGGTCGCGTACCACTCGTCCGGGTGCGCGCCGCGTACCCCTGCCGCGGCCAGCCGAGCGAGTTGACGAGCGGCCCGCTGGTGCCGCGGTCGATCGTGTTCTGCGATCAGCGGATCACACACGACGGCGCGCAATTCGGCGACGAGCGCAGGCAACGCCAGCACCCGCACGTCACCGCCGCGCCGCTCGTACATTGGCCCGGCCTCGAATTCCGCACTGTCCGCGACGAGTTCGTCGATGAAGCGCGACGGGGTCAGATCCCGGTCACCGGCTGCGGATTCGACTGCCGTGACGAGCAGCGAACGACGCGCGCGACTACAGGCCACCAGCAGCAAGCGACGTTCCTCGGCGAGCAGCGGGGCGGTGCGCGACAGCCGTTCGCCGTCGGCGCCGGTACCTGCGGCGAGGTCGACGAGATCCTCGGTGCCGAGCAACGTCCCGCGGGCCCGCAGCCCCGGCCACAGCCCTTCCTGCACACCTGCCACGGCGACCACGGCCCACTCCCGCCCGGCCGCGGCGTGCGCGGACAGCAATGCGACCGCCTCGGGCTCGGCGGCGTCGCGACCGGATCCGCCCGGGATCTGTTGGCGCTCCATGTAGTCCACGAAGCCCTCGATACCTGCGCGCGGCAGCCGGTCGACGTAGGCGGCGGCGGCGTCGAACAGGCCCACGACACTGTCGAGATCGCGGTCGGCCTGTGCACCGAGCGTGCCGCCGCGCGCGCACGCCGCCGTCCAGCCACGCTCGAGCCCGGAGGACTGCCACGCCGCCCACAACACGTCCTCGACACCCTTGCCGGTGCGCTGCACCGTCCGCGCCCTGGCGAGCACCTTCAGCACCCGGCGCAACGGGGCCACCTCGACGTCGGTCAGGCCGGCGAGCAGTTCATCGGCCTGCTCGTCGGGTACCGCCGCCAGCAGACGACGCAGGAGCTCACCGGATTCCTCGTCGCGGCCGGCCGCGGTTGCGCCGCGACGTATCCCGCGTCGCAGCCGGCGTAGCGCCACCGGATCGGCGCCGCCAACCGGACCGGACAGGAGCGCGAGCGCGTCGTCGACGGTGAACTCCGCCGTCGTGTCGGCGGTGATCGCGCGCAGCACCTGCAGCAGCCAGGCCGCACCGCGCTGCCGGGCCAGCGGAGTCTCGGAAACCGGAATGTTCGTCGGTACGCCCGCGGCGGCGAGCGCACGCCGCAGCGGCGCAAGTGAGAGCGGCACCGACCGCATCACGACCGCCATGTCCGACCACGGGACACCGTCGTAGAGGTGCGCGCGGCGCAGATGATCCGCGATCAGCGCCGCTTCCTTGGCCACCGTCGCGGCGACCTCCACCCGCACCAGCCCCGGCTCGGCGTCCGGCGGCGCCGCGGCCCCGCGATGTGGCGGCAGCCCCGGTAGCCGGCCCGCGAGCCGCGCCGTGATCGAGGCGATCCGCTGCGCGGCACGAAAGTTGCTGGTCAACAGCACCCGTCGCGCCGGATCGGCATCGGATAGGCCGGTCAGAAACGCCGAGTCGGCACCGCGAAAATTGAACACCGCCTGATCGGGATCCCCCGCGACGACGGTGGCCGCCGTGCCGGTACCGACGAGACGGACCAGGTGCGCCGCCTGTGGATCCAGATGCTGCGCGTCGTCGACGAGCAGGTAGCGGATCCGTTGACGTTCCCGCGCGAGCAGTTCACGGTCCGCGGCGAACGCGCTCAGCGCGGCACCGACGAGTTCGGCGGCGTCCAGGGCGGGGGCGCTCGCCTCGGGCGCCTCCACCCCCACCGCGAACCGCAGCAGCGTCGACTGTTCGAGCCGGATCGCGAATTTGCCCGCCGCCACCCATTCGGGCCGGTGGCGTTTGCGACCGAGTTTCACCAGATCCTCCGGCCCGAGGCCGCGTTCGCTCGCGCGCAACAGCAGCTCCCGCAGCTCGGTCGCGAATCCGCCCAGTGCGAGCGCCGGCCGCAACCGCTCCGGCCACATCTGTCCACCGTCATCGATGTCCCCGAGCAGCATCTCCCGGATGACCGCGTCCTGCTCGGCGCCGGTCATCAACCGGGGCGGCGGATTGCCATGCGCGGCGGCCTGCAGCCGCAGGACCGCGAAGGCGTAGGAATGCACGGTCCGCACCAGCGGCTCCCTGGTGGCGTTGCGCACACCCGCACCGTCGCGGCCGAGCAGGCCGGAGGTGATGGCGGCACGCGCCGCATCGGCCGCCGAACGCGAGTGCGTGAGCAGCAACACCGATTCCGGGTCCGCCCCGGTGGCGATCCGGTCCACCACGAAGTCGGTGAGCAGCGCCGACTTGCCCGTGCCCGGCCCGCCGAGCACCTGCCAGGGCGACGCGCCGGCGGCGTCGGGGGTGGCGTCGAACAGCCGACGAGCGTCCCCCGTCCACTCCCTGGTCACGCCCGTTGGCGCCGGACGACGCACGAGCCGCGTCGGGTGCGCGTCACGGCGGGGGCTCGTCATGGTCGCAATTGCAGCAGACGCCACCGACAGGAACACTCGACCCCGTGCCCGACCTTCATCTGCACCGCTTCGGCCCCGCCGACGGACCCACGATCCTCGCCCTGCACGGACTCACCGGACACGGCAGGCGATGGGAATCGCTTGCCGTCGAGCAGCTGCCGGAGGCCAGGATTCTCGCGCCCGACCTGCGCGGGCACGGCCGCTCGCCGTCCGCGCCGCCGTGGAGCTTCGAGGCGCATGTCGCGGATCTGCGCGCGCTGCTCGCCACCGAATCCGCCGCCCCTGCGCTGGTTGTCGGCCATTCGTTCGGTGGCGCCGTCGCGCTGCACCTGGCGCATCACCACCCCGACCTGGTGCGCGGCCTGGTGCTGCTCGATCCGGCAATCGCGCTCGACCCGTTCGATCTGCTCGACGTTGCATACGCGACTCTCGACTCGCCGGATTACACCGATGCCGAAGAGGCGAAGGCGGAGAAGGTGCACGGCGCGTGGGCGGACGTGCCCGAATCGATGATCGACGCGGAGCTTGCCGAGCATCTGGTCCCGACCTCGAACGGCCGGGTCGGCTGGCGGATGAGCCTGCCCGCGATCACCGCGTTCTGGGGCGAGCTCGCCCGCGACTTTGTGCTGCCGCCGGCAGCGATGCGCACCGTGTTGGTCCAGGCGATGCGGGTGCAGCCGCCCTATGTCACGGCGAAACTCCGCTCGGCGCTGCAGTCCCACCTCGGTGCAGCGCTCGAGGTTCACGAACTCGACTGCAACCACATGGTTTCGCAGGCGCAGCCGGCCGAAGTCGCGCGCCTGATTCGCCGACTGCTGTAGCGATGGCCACGACCGCGGAGCAGGTGGAGCGGGTGCGCGAGCTGGTGGCCGCGATCCCACCCGGCCGGGTCGCGACTTATGGCGATATCGCCTCGGCCGCAGGGCTTTCCAGTGCCCGCACGGTTGGATGGATCATGCGTATCGACGCCGCGGATCTACCCTGGCATCGGGTGATCGGCGCGTCGGGACGGCCCGCCGCCCATCTCGCGTCGCGCCAACTCACACTGCTCGCGGCCGAGGGCGCGCCGATCGTGGACGGGCGGGTTCGGTTGGCGCAGGCGCGCTGGCAGTACTGATTCGCTCGGGCCGGGCGTATGCAACGATGACATCCATGCGTGCCGAGGCGATCGTGCTGGCCGGCGGCCGGGCGAGTCGGATGGGCGGGGTCGACAAACCGGCGATCGTCGTAGCCGGACGCAGCATGCTCGACACCGCGCTGGCCGCGGTCGATTGGTGTGAGCGGATCGCGGTGGTCGGCCCGCAGCGCAACGATCTGCCCGAGTCCATCGTGCAAACCCAGGAGCACCCGCCCGGGTCGGGACCGGTCGCGGGGATCGTCGCCGGGCTGGCGGCGCTGCCGGGCACCGACGGCTGCGTCGTGGTACTGGCGGCGGACCTGCCGATCCTGCGCGCTGACACCGTGCGCGAGCTGGCCCGCCAGTGCGCGGAATCGCACCGCCCCGCATTCGCGGTCGACGTAGACGGTCGCGTGCAGTATCTCGTCGGCGTATGGCCGCACGACGTGTTGGCACACCGGCTGGCCGAGCTCGGCGCGCCCGCGAACCGCCGGATGGGCGACATCGTCCCCGCCGAGGTCCGGACGGTCAGGTTCGACGACATCGTCGACTGCGACACCCCCGACGACGTCGCCGCCGTAAACTCGACCGCGCAGATCGACGCTGCGGCGGCGCCACTCTCGCTGGTCGAAGCACGACAACGGTTGCGGGAGGGACTGTCTCGCATCCCGGCGCGATCGACCGAGCCGCAGGACGCACTGGATGCGACCCTCGTGGAGCCATTGATCGCCGCGGAAGCACTACCCCGCGTGGATATTTCGGCAATGGACGGCTACGCGGTCGCGGGCTCGGGGCCATGGCGGTTGCGTACCGATGTCGGGTACGCCGGCGGCGCACGACCGGACGGACTGCGCCCCGGCGAAGCGGTCCGAATCGCGACTGGCGCGCATCTACCCGAGGGCGCCACCGCGGTCCTGCGCGACGAATTCGCCGCTATCTCGGGCGATCGGCTCGATCGTGGACCGGAGGCCACGGAACGCGACGATATTCGTCGCCGCGGTGAGGATTGGACGGTCGGTGAACGTCTCGCCGAACCCGGCACCCCGATCGGTCCGGCGCTGGTCTCGGTGGCCGCGAGCGCGGAAGTCCACACCCTCGACGTGCGTGGACCTGTGCGGGCACACGTGGTGGTGACCGGCGACGAGATACGCCGCGACGGGCCATTGCACGACGGTCAGACCCGCGACTCGATCGGCCCCGTCCTGCCGATATTCCTGGCGCACAACGGCATACGGTCCGACCAGAGCACCCATCTGCGCGACACCGCGACCGGGTTCGACGACCTCTTCGGCGCGGTGGGCGACATCGATTTGCTGATCGTGGTCGGCGCGACCGGCGGCGGCGCGGCCGATCAGTTACGCGGCGCTCTGCAGCGCGCGCGTGCTCGAATGATCGTGCCGCGCTTGGCCTGCCGCCCGGGTGGATCCACCCTGGTGGCGGAGTTGCCCGGCGGTGTACCGGTGCTCGGACTGCCCGGAAATCCGTACGCGGCGCTGGCCGCCCTGTCCGTGCTCGCCCCCGCGATCGTGGAGGGACTCACGGCGCGCCGGCCACGGCCCCGCGCACTGGTGACACTGCACAACGCCGGCGCCGGTTCGGGCCCGGCGACGCGACTGGCTCCCGTCTTCGCCACGGCGGACGGCTGGGCGGCAACCCCGAGCGTGCGGACCGCGCATCTGGGTGGGCTCGTCGGCGCGGACGGGCTGGTGGTCGTGCCGCCGAATGCGCAGGACGGCGACGAGGTGGAGTTCGTGCGGCTGCCGAGCTGACCCGCGGCTCAGCGCACCGCCACGCGGTCGAGTTCGGACACCCCGGCTCGGTAGCGCTGCACCAGCAACTCGACCACGCCCGGGTGTTCACCGATCGGCTCGGTCACACCATCGGCGCCCGCGGTATGCAGACGTTGCTGAAACAGCCCGTGCACCAATAGATACGAGGCCACGAATACCCGTCGGTGCCCGTCGGAGCGCAGTTGCGCAACGACATCGGCGACGCGGGGTTGCCCGGTCGCGATGTATCCGATCCGTACCGCACCACCGGCCTGCTCGGCGAGCATCCCTGCCCCGCGACGCACGTCCGCGAGCGCGCGCGGGTCCGACGACCCGGCGGCGGCCAGCACAACGGCATCGCCCGGTCGCCACCCCGCGTCGCGCAGCCGAGCGTGCACGATCGAGGCCAGGGTGGGATCCGGGCCGAGCGCGCGCGTCACCGCGACCGCACGGTGCCCGCTCGCGGCCACCTCGCGCGGCACATCGGTGTGCACGTGGTAGCCCGACGCAAGGAATGCCGGCAGCACAACAGCCGGACCCTCCAGGTCGGCGAGTATCTCGGCCGGTGACGGGCCGAGGACGTCGACGAAGGCGACCCGCACGCGCGGCACAATTTCGCGCACCCGGTCGGCGAGCGCGGCAATCATGTCGACGCCGCGGGTGCTGCGCGTGCCGTGCGCCACCAGCACCAGAACCGGCGATTCGCTCATGTGCCCACCGCCGCCTCGACGTCGGCCGGGTCCATCGCCAGCCGGTAGCCACGCTTGACGACGGTTTGAATCACCTTGGGCGCGCCGAGCGCCGCCCGCAGCCGGGCGATACCGGTCTCCACGGCATGGCAGTCCTCGCCGCCGCCGGGCAGCGCCGCGAGCAGCGCAGGCCGGGACACGACGCGCCCAGGCTGGTGGGCGAGCGTGCGCATCAGCCCCATCGCCGCGGGCGGCAATTGCTTGACTTCACCGTCGACGACCACACAACCACCGCGCACGCTGAGCACATGGCCACCGGCGTGAATCCGGTTGGCGCGCCGGGGAAGTTCTTCGGCCACGTGCCGGGCCAGCGCGCCGAGACGGGCCCGCGCCGGCATCGTGGTCCGCACCCCAAGCTCTTCCAGCGGCGCGGCGGTGATCGGACCGACACAGGCGGGCAGCACACGATCGCTCAATGTGCGCACCAGTGGTTCGAGCAGGCCGGTCTCCTTGGCCCGCATCAACATCGACGCCACCGCAGGCGCGCTGGTGAACGTCACGCAGTCCAGTCCACCGGTCACGATCGACTCGATCATGCGGTCCATCGGGGCCTGGTCCGACGGCGGCGTCCACCGGTACACCGGCACCGGAATAACCTCGGCACCAGCAGATTTCAGTGCCTCGCAGAAATCCGGAATCGGCTCCCACTCGGTGGTGGCGCCGTGCAGCTGCACGGCGATCCGCATGCCGTCGACACCTTCGGCGAGCAGATGGTCGAGAACCTCGGCGGAGGACTCCGAGTCCGGCGACCATTCCTCGGACAACCCGGCGGCACGAATCGCGCCCTTGGCCTTGGGACCGCGGGCGAGCGTGCGGGCCTTGCCGAGCGCGTCGACGAGTTCATCGGCCAGTCCCCAGCCGTCCGCGGCTTCCATCCAGCCGCGGAAACCGATACCGGTGGTGCCGACCGCAATATCCGGTGGGTTCGCCGCAATCTCCCTGGTCACCCGTTCCAGTTCGGAATCGTCGGCGAGCGGAATGATCCGAATTGCGGGCGCGCGCAGCACGGTTGCCCCGCGGCGTTCGAGAAGCGTGGCGAACTCGTCGGCGCGGCGCGCCGCGGTGACACCGATGGCGAACCCGGTCAGTGGTTCGCCGTCCCTGCTGACGCTCTCGATCGTCGGCGTCACGCGCCGTCCACCCGAAACCCGATCGGACTGTGTGCCCCGAGCCCGACCCGGCTGTGCGTCCCGAGCCCGACCCGGCTGTGCGCCCCGAGCCCGACCCGGCTGTGCGCCCCGAGCCCGACCCGGCTGTGTACCTGAACCATGCCGGCCCACACCCGCACGTCGTACACGGGCAGCACCACCGCCTCGTCCTCGAGGCAGCGTCCATCCAGCAACGAGAACGGCTGCTTGAGCAGCGGTGACACCACGATCGGCACGCCGCCCCGGTCACCGACCAGCCCGCGCGACATGACCGCCGCCCGACCGAACGGATCGACATTCCCCACGGCGTGCAGCGAACCGTCGTCGAGCAGGAACAGTGCGACCTGCTCACGGTTCGGGAGCAGTACCGCCACGCCACGGCCGGGGATCAACTGGCTCAGTGGGCACGCCGACGTCCATTCGAGCCGACCGTCGTGCACGGTGTCGCGCCCGGTTGCGCGCCCGGCATGCGGCCTGGAATCGATAGCTGTCATTGGTGGTCCCTCCTAGTACCAGCCACACCAGTCTCGCGAGCGTGTGTTAACCAGTCGTTAAGTGCGCATTCCCTCGGAGTAAGCACCGCCCGTCACCGCGCAACATCGGGCATGATCGGCATACCCATGAGCACCGGGATCTTGCGGGCACCGGACTCGTCGAACTGCACAGTCGGATCCGCTTCCTCCGGTGCATTGACGAACGAGACGAACCGAGACAGCTTCTCCGGATCCTCCAGCACACCGGCCCACTCGTCCTTGTAGCCCTCCACGTGCTTCGCCATCGCGGTCTCCAGATCGGCGCCGATACCGAGGCTGTCCGCGCAGACGACCGCTTTCAGGTGGTCGAGGCCACCATCCATCGCCTCGAGCCACGGCGCGGTGCGCTGTAACCGGTCGGCGGTGCGGATGTAGAACATCAGGAACCGGTCGATATAGCGGACGAGCGTCTCGTCGTCGAGTCCACCGGCCAGCAGTTGCGCATGCTTGGGCGACTGACCGCCATTGCCGCACACGTAAAGGTTCCAGCCGCTTTCGGTGGCGATCACGCCGACGTCCTTGCCCCGCGCCTCGGCGCACTCGCGGGCGCAACCGGACACACCGAACTTCAGCTTGTGCGGCGAACGCAGACCGCGGTAACGCAGTTCCAGCGACACCGCCATACCCACCGAGTCCTGCACGCCGTAGCGGCACCAGGTCGATCCGACACAGCTCTTGACGGTGCGCAGCGACTTGCCGTACGCCTGCCCGGATTCCATGCCGGCAGCCACCAGCCGCTGCCAGATCGCGGGCAACTGTTCGACGCGGGCACCGAAGAGATCGATGCGCTGACCACCGGTGACCTTGGTGTAAAGGCCGAAGTCACGAGCGACCTCGCCGATCACGATCAGCTGCTCCGGCGTGCACTCCCCGCCGGGCATCCGCGGCACCACCGAGTACGTGCCGTTCTTCTGGATGTTGGCCAGGAAGTGATCGTTGGTGTCCTGCAGGCCGGCCTGCTTGGGGTGCAGGATGTGGCCGGAGTCGGTCGACGCGAGGATCGACGCGACCACCGGCTTGCAGATGTCGCACCCGGCGCCCTTCCCGTACTTGGCGATAAGCCCCGAGAATGTGCGCGTGTCGGTGGCCTGCACGATTTGGAACAGCTCGGCCCGCGACTGCTCGAAGTGCTCACACAGCGCCTTCGACAGCACCACGCCCGACGATGCGAGCAGTTGCTTGATTGTCGGCAGGCAGCCACCACACGTCGTGCCGGCATTCGTGCACGCCTTGACCTGCGCGATATCGCAGGCTCCTTCGGCGATGGCGCCGCAGATCGAGCCTTTGGTGACCGCGTTGCAGGAGCACACCTCCGCGTCGTCGGGCAGCGAGCCCGCGCCCGGCTTCTCGCCTGCCGGCGAGATCAGCGCGGCCGGGTCGCCGGGCAGTTCACGCCCGACCAGCGGCCGCAGCGAGGCGTACGGCGACGCGTCGCCGACCAGGATGCCGCCGAGCAGCGTCTTGGCGTCGTCGGAGACAACCAGCTTCGCGTAGGTGCCCTTGGCCGCATCGCTGAGCACCACCTCGAGCGCGCCCTCGGTGGTCGCGTGCGCGTCGCCGAAGCTGGCCACGTCGACGCCGAGCAGCTTGAGCTTGGTGGACAGATCGGCACCGGGGAACTCGGCGGCACCGCCGAGCAGCCGGTCCACAGCCACCTCGGCGCTGCTGTATCCGGGCGCGACAAGTCCGTAGCAGCGGCCTTCTATCGCCGCGCACTCGCCGATCGCGTAGATCTCGGGATCCGAAGTGCGGCAACCGATATCGGTCACGATGCCGCCTCGATCGCCCACCTCGAGCCCGGCCGCGCGAGCAAGCTGATCGCTCGGCCGCACGCCGGCGGAGAACACCAGCAGCGCGGCATCGATCGTGGAACCGTCGGAGAGCTCGACCCGCAACCCGTCGTCGGTCTTTTCGACCCCCGCCGTGCCGACGCCGGTGTGCACGCTCAGGCCGAGCTCGGTGACGAGTCGCGCAAGCAGCGCGCCGCCACCCTCGTCGACCTGCAACGGCATCAGCCGCGGGGCGAACTCGACGACGTGCGGCGACATGCCGAGCAGCCGCAGTGCGTTCGCCGCCTCCAGCCCGAGCAGGCCGCCGCCGACGACGACGCCCGTCGCGCCGGGGCCGGCCGCTTCGGTCGCGGCACGGATGCCATCCAGGTCGTCGAGCGTGCGGTACACGAAGCACTTGTCGCTGTCGTGCCCCGGCACCGGCGGCACGAACGGGTACGAGCCGGTGGCCAGCACCAGGGCGTCGTATTCGAGCACTGCCCCGGAGCTGGTGGTCACCTTGCGCGCATCCCGGTCGATCACCTCGGCTCGCTCGCCGAGCCGTAGCTCGACGCTGCCGTCACCGAGGTAATCGTTGCCCGCAAGAGCGAGCTCCTTGGGATCCCAATTGCCCACGTACGACGACAGGCCGACCCGGTCGTATGCCGGGAACGTCTCCTCGCACAGGATCGTGACCTGCCACCGGTCTGCATCGTCGCGCGCCCGCAGCGCCTCGACGAACCGGTGACCGACCATGCCGTGGCCGACGAGGATCAGCTTCTGCGTTGTCATCGTGTCTCCAGAGAGGGGTATTGCGGCGATCAGGCTTTGACGGACACGGGCTCGCCCGCGGCGGGGGTCGAGTGCACCGACCGCGCCGACGGCTGCCGAAGGAAGACGACCCAGGTGACCAATGCGCAGATCACGTAGAAGGCGAGGAACACCCAGAACGCGTTGGTGGCCGACTTCGCCGCGCCGGTGTAGCTGGCGCGCAGGACCAGGTTGATGAACACGCCACCCAGCGCACCGATGGCGCCGGCGAAACCGATCAAGGCGCCGGACATGTTGCGCGACCACGCGGCCTGGGTGGCCTTGTCGGCGTCGAGGCTCTTCGACTTCGCCTCGAAGATCGAGGGGATCATCTTGTACGTCGAGCCGTTGCCGATGCCGGACAGCACGAACAGGAGGATGAAACCGACGACGTATGCCGTCATCACGCCACCGCCGACCGCGCCCGCGGAGTTGTCGTCGATCGTGCCGGCGGTCACCAGGATGCCTGCCGCGGCGATCATCGCGGTGAACACGAAGAGCGTGATCTTGCCGCCACCGATGCGGTCGGCGAGCTTGCCACCGAACGGCCGCGAGATCGACCCGAGCAGTGGACCGATGAACGCGATCTGTGCCGCGTGCAGCGACGCCTGAGCTGCCGTGTCGCCGTTGGCGAGGAAGTTGATCTGCAGCACCTGGCCGAACGCGAAGCTGAACCCGATGAACGAGCCGAAGGTGCCGATGTAGAGGAAGCTCATCACCCACGACTGGGAGAACTTCAGTACCTTGCCCATCGCCTTGAGGTTGGACTGCTGGTTGCGCAGGTTGTCCATGAAAAGGGCGGCGCCAACCGCGGCGATGGCGATCAGGACCAGGTACACCGCGCAGACGATCGAGGGTTCGGTGTTGCCGACGGTCGCGATCACGAGCAGACCCACGAGCTGGATGACGGGAACGCCGATGTTGCCGCCGCCCGCGTTCATGCCGAGCGCCCAGCCCTTGAGGCGCTGCGGGTAGAAGGCGTTGATATTGGTCATCGATGAGGCGAAGTTGCCGCCACCGAGACCCGCGAACGCCGCCACGATGATGAACGTCGTGTACGAGGTTTCCGGCCGGTTGATGAAGAACAGCGTGAGCAGCGTCGGGACGAGCAGCACCAGCGCGCTGAACAGCGTCCAGTTTCGGCCGCCGAACTTGGCCGTCGCGACGGTGTAGGGCACCCGAAGGATCGCGCCGACCAACGTCGGCACCGCGACCAGGTAGAACTTGCCCGCGGCATCGATGTGGTAGACGTCCTGCGGCATGAACAGCACCATCACCGACCAGATCGACCAGATCGAGAAGCCCACATGCTCAGCGAAGATCGACCAGATCAGGTTCCGCTTGGCGACGTTTTTGTTTCCGGATTCCCAGGCAACGACGTCTTCGGCGTCCCAGTGCTCGATATCGTGATTGCGTTTGAGATTGCGGGTGATTGTGGCCACCGAGGTTCCTCCAAGGTCGGATTGGTGACCCAAAGGTAAGGAACCGGTATTGCCGCAATGTCGCGCTCGGTGACCCCTGCGTCAAAGGGTTCTCACCTTCGCTCCCCCTCACCGGTGAGAACTACCCTCGGTGAGGACGAATGCCTTCTACCTGCGCGAATCCGATTTGGTCCAGCTGTCCTCGAGCAGCCGCGGTTTGCAGGCGACCCAGCCGGCGCCGACTTGGACGGCGACGGCGCAGCCGAGCATCGCGAACGGCACACCCCAGCCACCCGAGGCGTCGTGCAGGATGCCGAACAGCACGGGGCCGACACAGGCGATCGTGTAGCCGATGCCCTGCGCGAAGCCGGACAGCGCCTGCGACCCGGCGGGTGTGCGGGTGCGCAGATTGATCAGCGTGAGTGCCAGCGGGAAGGTGCTCGGACCGAAGCCGATCGCGGCCACCCACAGCACCGGTGCGGCCATCGGGGCGACCAGCAGGCCGGTGAAGCCGATGGCGTAGCAGACCGCGCACATGACCACGATCGGGAACGGATTCACCATCCGCACGCACAACACCGGCACCGTCAGCGCCGCGGCAAGCCCGACCAGCGCGAACAGGGCGACCATGCTGCCACCGAACGCCGTGCTCGAGCCGGCGTCGGTCAGAATCTTCGGGATCCAGGTGAACATCGCATACGTGGTCAGCGAGGTGGCGCCGAACATCAACGCCAATCCCCAGCCCACCGGCGAGTGCCAGGGCCGGCCCGGTGCTGCGCCCGCCTCGGCGCGCGGTCTGCGCGCCCCAACGTCGGCGCGCGTCGCGCGCAACATCATCAACCAGGGCAGTGCCGCGGCAAACCCGACCAGCGCCCACATGCCGAGCGAGACCCGCCAGCCGAACCGGTCCGCGACGGGCACCGCCACCAGTGCAGGCAGCACCGTGCCGAGCTGGACGAGCATGATGTAAAGCGAACTCAGCATCGCGAGCCGGTCACCGAAGTAGCGCTTCACCAGCGGCGGAATCACCACATTGCCGATGCCCATCCCGGCGAGCGCGACCGCCGACAGCGCGAGCATCAGCGCGACGTCGGAAACCAGCGCGCGCGCCAGCATCCCCGCACCGGCCAGGAGCATGGCCAGCGCGGCGGTGCGTTCGAGGTCGAGCCGGACCGCGATCGCCGGCGTCACGAGGCCGAACACCGCGAACATCGCCGTCGGGACCATGCCGAAAATGCCGACCACGGTGCTGGAGAAGCCGATATCCGCGCCGACCTGGTCGGCGAGTGGGGTGAACGAGGTGACCGCGACGCGCAGCGTCAGGGCCGACAGCGCAATTGCCACGAATACCAGCAGCCGGCCCCGCAGCAGCGGTCGCTGGTCGGCGTGCCTCGTCGTCTGCAGTGCGGTCACCACGAAATCATAGGATGACCCTATGTTTTCTGCCAAACACCGGCGGGGCGACTCGACACGGTCCGGTCCACGCCCGCAGAATGACGAGCCATGCAGCCCGTCCGCCGCTCCGGCCTGATCGCACAGGTCACCGAGCTGCTCCGCGCCGAGATCCGGGCCGGGCACTGGCCGGTCGGCAGCCGCATCCCGACCGAACCGGAACTCACCGAACGCACCGGCGCGGGCCGCAACACCGTGCGCGAGGCGGTACAAGCACTCGTCCACGCCGGCATGCTGGAGCGCAGACAGGGCTCGGGCACCTTCGTGATCGCCACCTCGGATCTCGGTGGGGCGCTCGGCAAATACTTCGCCGACGCACACGAACGCGACGTGCTCGAGCTACGTCAGGCGCTCGACACCACCGCAGCGGCCCTCGCCGCCCAACGCCGAACCGACACCGACATCGCGACGCTGCAACGCCTGCTCGACGAGCGCAAGCTGGCGTGGGACGAGGACAACCCGCGCGCGATCGTGGCGGACGTCGAGCTGCACCGCGCGATCGTCGTCGCCAGCCACAACGCGGTCTATCTGGAGTTCTACGACTCGCTGCTGCCGGTCATCGAGGAGGGCGTCCGGCTGCGCACCTCCCGGGACGGTGGTTCGTTCCACGCCGAGCACACCGAACTCGTGGACGCGGTCGTCGCCGGCGACACCGAACGCGCGGCGCGGGCCGCGCGATGCTTCTTCGACGAACTGCTCGCCGGCTACTGAACCAGCGAATTGCTCAGAGCATCATCCGGATCAGGTCCGCAGTGTGTGCGAGCCCGGGCAGCACATCGGCGGTCGAGCGCGGATGCAGGGCGTGCACGGCGAGCCGGAACATGACCGCGCGCAACAGCATCTGCGGCCACTCGGGCAAGTCGTCCCACCGCTCGAGTAGACCTTCGTCGGCGCCGCCCCACGACACCGCATCCACCACGGCCACGCCGGCCGCCCACGGCGCGGGCCGCCAGTACGGTGTGATGTCGGCCAGACCGGGCGCCATCGAGCCGGCGAACAGCACGGTGCCGAACAGGTCGCCGTGCACCAGTTGCGCCGGCGTCTCGACGGGTTTGCGCAGGGTCGCGAGTCGCACCAGCATCGCCAGGCTCTGCTCGGTGTCCGAGGACGCCGCGTACTCGCGCACCGACGGTCCGAGGCTGCGCAGCGGGACCGCCTCCCAGGCCGCGCGGTCCGCGGCGACGAACACGTCCACGTCCACCCACGGCGCGGTCGGCGGTTGCGACAGGAAGCGGGGACGCTCCAGCGGCGCCGTTGCAGCGTGCAGCCGCAGGGACACCGAGACGACCTCGTCGTGCCGGGGTTCCGGGTTGCCCTCGACGAAGGTGTCGGCGCGCCACCCCGAGACGACGTAGCGCCCGTCGGTGCCGCGCACCGGGCGAGCGAGTCGCAGCCCGTCCACAACCAAGTTCTCGCGCACCTTCGCCGACCAGGCCGCGCGCGCATGGTCGGCCACCGGCGAGAGCACGACGTCCCCGCACCGCCAGCCACCGTCCCGGCTCATTCCGAGCGGATGCAGTTCTGTGCCACGCAATCCGAAGGTCGAGCGCACATGTTCGGGAGGTTCGGGCGAGGTCACGCCCGTCAACGTACCGCCGCCCGCACGCCGCACCGTGGCGGCACGCCACAGCAACGGCACTGTGGCGGCGCGCCACACCGGATCCGGCGTCAGTACACCGGTAGCGACGGGTCGACCTGACGCGCCCAGGCGACCACGCCGCCCTGCAGATGCGTCGCGTCGGAGAAGCCCGCCTTTTTCAGCGCTGCCAGCGCCTCGGCCGACCGCACGCCGGTCTTGCAATAGAGCACGATCGGCTTGTTCTGCGGCAGGTCCGCGAGCACCTCGCCGGAGAGGATGCGGTCCTTGGGGACCAGCTGCGCGCCCTCGATACGCACGATGTCCCACTCGACCGGCTCGCGAACGTCGATCAGCTCCACCGGCTTTCCGGCGTCGAGCAGATCGCGCAGTTCCGCGGCGGTGAGCGTCGAACCGGCAGCCGCCGCCTGTCCTTCCTCGGACACCACGCCGCAGAACGCTTCGTAGTCGATGAGCTCGGTGATCGGCTGACGGTCCGGATCGCGGCGCAGCTTGATGGTGCGGTAGTTCATGTCGAGTGCGTCGTAGACCATCAACCGGCCGAGCAGCGGCTCGCCGATGCCGGTGATCAGCTTGATCGCCTCGGTCACCATCACCGAACCGATCGACGCGCACAGCACACCCAGCACCCCACCCTCCGCGCACGAGGGCACCATGCCGGGCGGCGGCGCCTCGGGGTAGAGGTCGCGGTAGTTCAGGCCCCGCCCGTCCGGCGCGTCCTCCCAGAAGACGGACACCTGCCCCTCGAACCGGTAGATCGAACCCCATACGTAGGGCTTGCCGGCGAGTACGGCAGCGTCGTTGACGAGGTAACGGGTGGCGAAGTTGTCGGTGCCGTCGAGGATCAGGTCGTACTGCCGGAACAGCTCCACCGCGTTGTCGGGTTCGAGCCGGAACTGATGCAGGTTCACCTTGACGTCGGAGTTCACGTTGCGAATGGAGTCGCGCGCACTCTCCGCCTTCGGCCGGCCGACGTCGGGCTCGCCGTGGATGATCTGACGCTGCAGGTTCGAGGTGTCGACCTCGTCGAACTCGACGATGCCGAGCGTCCCGACACCGGCCGCGGCCAGGTACAACAGCGCCGGAGAGCCGAGCCCGCCCGCGCCGATCACCAGCACCTTGGCGTTTTTCAGGCGTTTCTGCCCGGCCATGCCGACATCGGGAATGATCAGATGCCTGCTGTAGCGCGCGACCTCGTCACGGCTCAGTTCGGCGCTGGGCTCCACCAGCGCCGGTAAAGAGCTGGGGGGCAGAGAGCTGTTCGACGACACGTCGACTCCTCACATACGAATGCGTTCGATTTGGTGCAACGCCTCACCTGCAACCGATCATCCCGCAGCCTCCACTAGCCGCGCGGGAACGGCCAGGGATTGAAGCGGCACACTTTCCCGTCCGCGGGCACGATGCCGTCGGGATCGAGGGTGGCGATGTCATTGTTGGCCGTGCCGAACGTCTGCTGCATCATCACCGGCGCGAGCCCGCCGTCGGACTCGCACGGCTGATGTTCCTGGTAACCGATCGCGTGCCCGACCTCGTGGTTGATCTGATACTGCCGGTAGGAACCGATATCGCCCTGAAACGACGTCGCCCCACGCACCCAGCGCGCCTCGTCGAGCACGACCCGACCGAGACCCTGGTTGTAGCAGGACGTATCGATCTGGATGTCGAAGCCGCAGGCATCCCGGGTGCTCGCCTGCGAGGACAGCGAGATCCGGAAATCCGGCTCCCCCGCGTCGATCCGGCGGAACCCGAAACGCTCGTCGCGCGTCCAACTCTTCGGGTTGGACAGAGTCTGATCCACCATGCGGGCGTACGCCTCGTCGCCGCCGAAGCCGACGGTGTCCATTCCGTCCTCGACCTCGACGGTGTAGGTGAACGCGCGCTCGGCGCCCTTGCCCACCTGATCGGAGGTCCCGGGAACGATGTGCCATGTACCCGCGCCGGCGGCGGTGATCGCCCCACCCTCGGGCAGCGTGCCCGCGGGCAGCGTCTGGGCGAAGTTGCCGTCACCGCGCGGTGGGACGCCGATTACGCCGGTGCCGTCGGTGTCCCGGCTCAGCGTGCCGAAGCCCGGGTCGGCGGGGGCGTCACCGGCCATCGGCTCACCGCCGGTCACCGCGTCGACGATCACCCAGGCGGTCGCCGCGAGCAGGATCGGAATCGCGTAGGCGCGCCAACCGTAGGTGGCAACGAAACGGCCGACGCGACTCTGCCGTTTCGCCCGCCGTTCCGGCCGCGGCGGCCGCGCCCGGCGGTCCGGCTGCGTGGGATCCCAGGAGGCCCGCAGCGGCTGATAGCTGTCGCCACCGTCGCCACCGTCGCCGCCGAAGGCGCGACCGTCGCCACCGTCGCCGCCGAAGGCGCGACCGTCGCCACCGGGCGGTCCGTCGCGCGACACGTCACCGCGCGGGGCCGGCTCGACATCGCCGCGCGATGGTGGTCCGTCCCGGCCATGTAACCGCGCTCCCCGTTGGTTGGTCACCAGCCCAGAATCTCATAGTGCCGCGTACGTGGCCGATGCCGCGCCGCAACATCGGCCAGTAGGACGGAAACGGCCCGGAGCAGCAGATGTATCGTGCATGAATGTCCGTCACAGCAGTGCCGGAATCGTGATAGGGAGCATAATGACGGATCTCGCGGACCGGCCCAGGCCGGACCAACCAGGTGCCGGCCGCCCGAGCGCCAAGCGCGGTGGCCGCCTGCCGCGGGACGAGCGCCGTGTGCAGCTCCTCGCAGCGGCCAGCGAAGTGTTCGTCGTGCGCGGCTATCACGCGTCCGGCATGGACGAGATTTCCGAATGCGCGGGCGTCAGCAAACCCGTTCTCTACCAACACTTTCCGAGCAAGCTTGACCTCTACCTCGCGGTGCTGGAGGGCTACATCGACAGCCTGGTCAGCGGCGTGCGGCAGGCGCTGCGCTCGACCACCGACAACAAGCAGCGCGTGCGCGCGGCGGTGGCGGCGTTCTACGACTTCGTCGATACCGAGGTGCAGGGATTCCGGCTGGTCTTCGAGTCCGATCTGATGGGCGAGCCGCAGGTGCAGCGGCGGGTCGACCACGCGACCGAGGCCTGCGTCGATGCGGTGTTCGATCTGGTCGCCGAGGACTCCGGCCTCGATCCGTACCGAGCCCGGATTCTTGCGGTCGGACTGGTCGGCGCGAGCCAGGTGACCGCGCGCTACTGGCTCGAAGCCGACCGTCCGATTCCGAAGGAAGACGCCGTCGACACCACCGTCGCACTGGCCTGGGGTGGGTTGTCGCACGTCCCGTTGAACCACTAGAACGGTGCGCCGGATCGATCGAGCTCCGAGGCGCTGAATCGATCCGGGCGGCGGTCGATCAGATCGCGGCGAACCCGACCCGCCCCGCCGTGCTCGGACCGATCTCCACATAGGCGACCTTCTGCGCCTGCACCAAAACCTTGCGACCCTTGTCGTCGATCAGGGTGAGCACGCCGCCTTCGCCGGACAAAGCCCCGGTGACGAGGGCCTCGACTTCGTCCTGCGTCTGATTGCTGTTCACGACCAGCTCGCGTGGGCTGTCCGAGATACCGATCTTGACCTCCACGGCCAACCTCCGAAACTTCGACCGAATTCCTGACACCGCAAAGGCTAGTCGAGCCCGACAGGCGAGCGCCGCGGCGGCGCTGCGCTGTCAGCGAACGGTACGAGGGCTCGTCCCGGATCGACTGAACGGAACCGTTCAGTCGATCTGATCGACTGAACGGTTCCGTTCAGTCGATGGGCGGGGTGGGAACTGCACCGCCGTGTCAGCCCAGACCGAGGATCGCCATCCGCTCGGTGTGGCTCTCCTGCATACGGTCGAACAGGGCAACGATGTTGTTCAGATCGCCGGTCGAACTGATCAACAACTCGGTGAGTTCGTCGCGCTGCGCCATCACGAACTGCGCCTGCGTGATCGCCTCGCCGAGCAGCCGACGCCCCCACAGCGCGAGCCGGTCGCGGTTCTGCCGGTTGTTGTGCACCGCGCCGCGGACCTGCTCGACCACGAATTGCGAGTGGCCCGTCTCGGCGAGCACGTCGCGCACGACGGTGCTGATCTCCTCGGGCAGTGCCCCGGCGATCTCGCGGTAGAAGTCGGCCGCGATGCCGTCACCGACGTAGGCCTTCACCATCGACTCGAGCCACGTCGATGGGTTGGTCGACCGGTGGTAGGAATCGAGCGCCTCGGTGAACGGCGCCATCGCTGCGAACGGGTCGACGCCACGCCCGGTCAGGGCCGTCTCCAGGGTCTGGTAGTGCTTCATCTCCGCCGCTGCCATCTTGGCCAGTGCCACCCGGCCGGTCAGAGTCGGCGCCAGCTGCGCCTCCTCGGTCAACCGGTAGAAGGCGGAGATTTCGCCGTAGGCCAGCACGGCGAACAACTCGGTGACACCGGGATGATCGGCGGCAATGGGCGGGGGCGACGGCGCGGGCGGATTGACAGCCATGGCGGTAACTCTAGCCACCCCACGCCGCGGGCTCCCGCGGTCGCCAAACGCCCGATCCGGGTGCCCACGACACGTGTACAAGATCACAAATCCCGGTATTTGCGCTGCACAGGGTAGAATGATTTTCGGTATCCGAACGGTTTCGCATCGGAACGACCGCGACGATGGCGCATATAAGCGTCGGTCACTTTACACCGCAGTCGCCGGTAGCGGGATGACGCGGATACCAGGAAATGTGCGCGCACTGCGTCCGCCTCGCTTCCGCGCTTCGCCGAATCATCCGGATCTTCAACAGGATTCGAACGGCTGAGGCGCAGCGAGACAAGCCGGACACGGGGATTCACCAGCCAATCCGGCACCGACGCCGGTAACCATCGGCCCTCGATGTGCGCGCGGGAACGCACCATAGAGAGGCCAGTCCCCTGAGCAAGATCAGCATCGACCAGGAACCCGGTGTCGCCGACACCTTCTTGGACGCACAACTTGACGAATCTCACACTTCTCCCACGTTCGCCGAGCTCGGCGTCCGTGCGGAGATCGTTCGCGCGCTCGCCGAAGGCGGTATCGAGCGCACGTTCGCCATCCAGGAACTCACCCTTCCCCTCGCGCTGAGCGGCGAGGATCTCATCGGTCAGGCCCGTACCGGCATGGGCAAGACCTATGGCTTCGGCGTGCCGCTGCTCGACCGCATCAGCAGCGCTGACGAATCGACCCCCCGCCTGCGTCCGCTCGACGGCACCCCGCGCGCACTGATCATCGTGCCCACGCGCGAGCTGTGCGTGCAGGTGACCGGTGACCTCGAACATGCCGCCAAGTACCTGACCACCGGCGATCGCAAGGTCGAGGTGCTCTCCATCTACGGCGGGCGCCCGTACGAGACCCAGATCGCGGCGTTGCAGAAGGGCGTCGATGTGGTCGTCGGCACCCCGGGCCGGCTGCTCGATCTCGCGAAGCAGGGCCACTTGGTCCTCGGCAAGGTCGGCGTGCTCGTCCTCGACGAGGCCGACGAGATGCTCGACCTGGGCTTCCTGCCCGATATCGAGCGGATTCTGGGCATGGTCCCGGGCGGCCGCACCGCGGACGGCGCCGCAGGCCGGCAGACCATGCTGTTCTCGGCGACCATGCCGGGCCCGATCATCACGCTGGCCCGCACGTTCCTGACCCAGCCGACGCACATCCGCGCCGAGGAGGCGCACTCCTCCGCCGTGCACGACCTGACTGCGCAGTTCATCTACCGCGCGCACGCGCTGGACAAGAGCGAACTGGTGTCCCGCATTCTGCAGGCCGAGGGCCGTGGCGCGACGATGATCTTCACCCGCACCAAGCGCACCGCGCAGAAGGTCGCCGACGAACTCGGCGAGCGCGGTTTCGCGGTCGGTTCCGTGCACGGCGACCTCAACCAGGTTGCCCGTGAAAAGGCGCTGAAGGCATTTCGTACCGGCAAGATCGACGTGCTGGTCGCGACCGATGTCGCCGCGCGCGGTATCGACATCGACGACGTCACGCACGTCATCAACTACCAGTGCCCCGAGGACGAGAAGACCTACGTGCACCGGATCGGACGTACCGGCCGCGCCGGGCGGACCGGTGTCGCGGTGACCCTCGTGGACTGGGACGATATGCCGCGCTGGGCGACGATCGACAAGGCACTCGGCCTCGACATCCCGGAACCGGTGGAGACCTACTCCCGCTCGCCGCACCTGTTCGCCGAACTCGGCATCCCCACCGATGTCAAGGGCACGGTCCGCAAGCCCCGTGCAGAGAAGGCCGAGCAGGCCGAGCCGTCCGAAATGGATCGGGAGCGCCCCGCGCGTAACCGGTCTCGGGACCGTCGGCGCACCCGCGGCGGTCACGCCGTGGCCGCCACAGCAGCACCCGACGCGCACACCGCGCCGGAGACCGACGTGAGCGTCGCATCGAATACCGACGCGCAGGCCGCGGACTCCGCGAAGCCGGCCCGGCGCCGCCGTCGGCGGCGCCGCCCGTCCGGCACGGACGCGGGCGGTCCGGCCGCCGAGCAGGTCACTGCTCAAGCCGGCTGACCCGCTACCGGCCGCTCGGGTCGCACGGCACGCTCGCGTAACCTCGCAGGCGTGCCAGCACCCGAGCGCCGAAGCCGCGCCGACCTGCTCGTCGCGGCGCTCATCGTGCTGGTGGTCGTTGTCGCGGTGGTCGTCGTTTGGCAGCGCAGCGATGCGCACAGCACTGCGTCGGAAACCGCGAAAACTCCTGTCTCACAAGCTCCTACGGCGCTGTCCGTGCCGCCATCGGTGCAGGAGAAGTGGCGTGCGCACAGCAGCGCCGCCGATGCGCCGATCGTCACCGACGGTGCCGTGGTCACGGCGGACGACGGCGAGATCGTCGGCCATGATCCGGCCGACGGCGCACCCGTGTGGCGGTACCGCCGCGACGCTCCGCTGTGCGGCGCGATCGGTGCGTGGGGCACCGCCGTCGCCGTCTACCGCGACGCACGCGGCTGCAGCCAGGTCACCGAACTCGCCGGCGCGGACGGCAGGCGCACTGCACAACGCACCAGCTACGCCGACGACACCGTCACGCTGAGCGAGGACGGCACCTACGTTCTCTCGCAGGGCCCGACCCGGCTCGAGCTGTGGCGCTCGGATCTGGTGCGGACCCTCGAGTACGGCTATGTCGACGCCCCGGTGAACCCGAAGAGCCAACCACGTTCGGGCTGCACGCTGCATTCGTCGGCGTCGAGCGGGTCGCGACTGGCCGTGCTCGAACGGTGCCCGGGTGAGGCCGCCGACCGGCTGAGCGTCCTCAACACCAATCCCAAGGACCCGACCAAGCCGGAGGAGTACGGCTCCGCCGTGCTCGCCGACCTGGTCGACGCGAAGTCCGACGGTCGGGTACTCGCCGCATCAGGCGACCGGGTCGCGGTCTACGTGCCCGGCGACGGTGCGGCGCGCGGACCGTACATCGGCATCTACGACTCCGGCATCAGCGAACTCGCCCGCTACCCGTTGTCGGAGGAACTGCCCGCCGATGCGGTGGCCGAAAGTGTCCCCGGCGCGTTTCTGCTGTGGACCGGCGCAGCGGTGGTCGCGTTGCGCGCCGCCGATCTGGCGCCGCTGTGGTCCGCACTCGACGCCATCGGACCGGGAACGGCGATGGCGGGATCGGTGATCGTGCCGGTTCGCGATGCCATTGCGGTGATCAATCCGATGACCGGCAAGGAAACCGCCCGACTGCCGGTCGACCGCACCGACAAGCTCACCGGCCCGATCCGTTCCGCGGTGGCGGGCAACCTGATCCTCGAACAACGTGGCGACGAACTCGTTGCGCTCGGCTGATCACGACCGGTCGCGCTGCGTGACGCCGCCCACACTCCGCGGACCGGCATGGCCTAGGTTTCCCCCATGGCGAATTTCGTGGTGACCGGGGCCCGGTCCGGGATCGGCGCGGCAACGGCGCGCCGGCTGGCCGAGTCCGGCAACACCGTTGTGGGCGTGGATGTCGCAGACGTCGAGGTCGAGGCCGATCTCGGCACCTCAGCGGGGCGCAGGACGGCCGTTGCCGCCGTGACGGAGTCGTGCGGCGGCGTCGTGCACGGCGTGGTCTGCTGCGCCGGGCTCGGCTCACTGTCCGCGCATCCCGGCGGAAAGATGGTCGCGGTCAACTACTACGGCGCCGTCGACTTCCTCAGTGGGCTACGCCCGGCGCTCGGCCGCGCGGGCAGTGCGTCGGCCGTCGTCATCTCCTCCAGCAGCACCACCACGCAGCCGGGAATCCCCGCCGATCTCGTGCACGCCTGCCTCGACGGCACCGAGGATGAGGCGACAGCGCTCGGCGAGACGGCAGGAGCGCTCGCCGCGTACCCGGCGACGAAGCTCGCGCTGGCCTGGTGGGTACGCCGAGAAGCCGTGCAGCAGAACTGGATCGGCGAGGGCATCCGACTCAACGCGATCGCGCCGGGCATGATCGATACCCCGATGACCGGCGGCCCGGACGTGAATCCGGAGCTGGCCAAGGCGCTGGACTATTACCCGGTCCCGATGGGTCGGCGCGGGCGCCCGGAGGAGATCGCCGCGGTCGCGGACTTCCTGCTCGGTCCGGGCGCCTCACTGATCTGCGGGACGGTCCTGTTCGCCGACGGCGGCACCGACGCGGTCTGCCGACCCACCGACTGGCCCGCAGCATGGTCACCGAGCAACGACGACCTGGCCCGGCTGTTCAGCTGACGCCGGCGCTAGACCTCGGCCGCGAACGTGGCGAGTTCCTTACCCTCCCACCAGTACCCGGCGAGGTTCTCCGCCAACTGGCGGTAGGCGACCGCACCCTTGTTCTTGCGTCCGGCGAGCACCGTCGCACCCGAGGCCGACGCCTCCGCGAAGCGGACCGTCCGCGGAATCGGCGGTGCGAGGACCGGCAGATCGTAGCGATCGGACACGTCGGCGACGACGTCGCGCGAATGCGTCGTCCGCGCGTCGTAGAGCGTCGGCAACGCGCCGAGCAGCTGCAGGTCCGGGTTCGTGATCTGCTGCACCTCGCGCACCGTGCGCAGCAGCTGACCGACTCCGCGGTGCGCGAGCGTCTCACACTGCAGCGGAATCAGAACCGAATCCGCGGCGGTCAGCCCGTTGAGCGTCATGATGCCGAGCGACGGTGGGCAATCGATGATGATCACGTCGTACTGATCGCGCAGCGGGGCAAGCGCGCGCTTGAGCGCGAATTCGCGCCCGGGGCGCATCAACAGCACCGCGTCCGCGCCGGCGAGGTCGATCGTCGCGGGCAGCACGGTCACGCCCTCCGAGGTCTCGAGCAGCACCTCTTTGGCGTGTTTCTCGGTGGTCAGCACGTCGTAGACCGATTCCTCGAGCCGGTCCGGGTTGTGGCCGAACGAGAACGTCAGACATCCCTGCGGGTCGAGGTCGACGACGAGGACCGCGCGCCCCTGCGCGCCGAGTGCGGCGGCGAGCGACGCGACCGTCGTCGTCTTCGCCACCCCGCCCTTTTGATTTGCGACCGCGAGGATTGTCGTCACGCGTTCGATCCTTCCGTAATTCCGCAGATCCGGCGAGTATTCGGAGCAACCCGATCGGCGGTGCGATTCATTCGGCGAAACGACGACGCCTCCGACGGGCAAGATGTACCCATGATCGCCCCGAATGCGCGGTTGGTGCTGCTCCGACACGGCGAAACCGAGTGGTCTCTTTCGGGTCGGCACACCAGCACCACGGACCTCCCGCTCACCGCGGTGGGCGAGCGCCAAGCACGTGCTGTCGCACCGATTCTCGCGGGTCTCGGCCTGCGCAGGCCGCTCGTGATCAGCAGCCCGCGGCTTCGCGCTGTGCACACCGCCGAGCTCGCCGGGATGAGGGTCGACCGGCAGTGGGACGACCTCGTCGAATGGGGCTACGGCTCCTACGAGGGACTGACCACCGATCAGATTCACGAGGTTGCGCCGCACTGGACCGTATGGACTCATCCGTGCCCGGACGGCGAGTCACCCGAGTCCGTGCAGGGCCGCGCCGACACCGTGCTGCACATCGCGGTCGCACAACTCGACGAACGTGATGTGGTGCTCTTCGGGCACGGCCATTTCTCGCGCGCGATGATCGCGCGGTGGATCGACCTGCCGGTCCGCGAAGGCCGTCGGTTCGCTCTCTCCGCGGCGGCATACACGGTGCTGGGCTACGAGCACGGCAACCGGCAGATCGTCGCGCACAACGTCAACGTGGACTCACGATGACCGCACCTGGAGGCCGGGCCGCCATCCGGCGCGCCGAGCCGGACGATGTGCCCGCAATCGTCGCTCTGGTGCACGAACTCGCCGACTACGAGCGCGCAGCCGACGAATGCACCGTCACGGTCGAGCAGTTGCACACCGCGCTGTTCGGCCCCTCCCCGGCGGTGTACGCCCACGTCGCGGTCGCCGCGGGCGAGATCGTCGGGACCGCGGTGTGGTTCCTGAACTTCTCCACCTGGGACGGTGTGCACGGCATCTATCTCGAGGACCTCTACGTGCGGCCGCAGCGGCGCCGCGGCGGCGAGGGGCGCGCCCTGATCGCGGCGTTGGCGAAAGAGTGCGTGGAACGCGGATACTCCCGGCTCACCTGGGCGGTACTGAACTGGAACGAACCCGCGATCGGGTTCTACCGTGCGTTGTCCGCCGATCCGCAGGACGAGTGGACGACCTACCGGCTGTCCGGTCCCGTGCTGACCGCGGCGGCACGCTGGGCCGACGACCGCTAGTCGCGCTCGTACAGTTCGGCCATCCACGCCGTCGTGGGTCCGCTGAACAGCAGTCCCAGCGTCGCGACCACCACGACACCGAGAAGACTGCCCCAGACCGGTTGGTCCGAGTCGGTCAGCAGCGCCCACACCACCGGGAGCAGCAGCACCTGCGCGACGATCGCAATTGCGCGGCCCCAGCGGTAACCGAGCAACAGCGCCACGCCACCGGCAAGCACCGCACCACCGAGCACGATGAACCAGGCCGCGGTGCCGTAGCCGCTCGTCGCGCTCTGGTCCTGGCCGAGTACGGCGCGCACGATGAGCACGATCGCGACCACCACGGCGATCGTGCCCTCCAGCGCCACCAGCGCGCCTGCGACGCGGACGAGCGCCGGCGGAGCCTGCTGGCGTCGATCCTGCTCGGGCTGTTCGGGCTGCGCTGACACGCCCCAACCTTATAAGCGTGAGCCCGGCCGGCTCCGCCCGCGTCCGGCGAGCCCGGCAGACGGCAACGGCTAGGCTGATGGCCCGTGCGCGCCCTGCTGATCGTCAATCCCAACGCCACTTCGACGACCAAGGCGGCGCGTGACCTGCTCGCGCACGCGCTGGAGAGCCGGACGCAGCTGACCGTCGCGCACACGATGCACCGCGGGCACGCCGCCGAGCTGGCCGCTTGGGCCGCGGAGACCGCGATGGACCTGATCGTGGTGCACGGCGGGGACGGCACGATCAACGAGGCGATCAACGGTTTCCTGCCGCGGCCGGACGGCCCGGCGGGATTCGAGCGTTCGGACACCACGCCGCAGCTGGCGGTACTGCCGGGCGGTTCGGCGAATGTGTTCGCGCGCTCGCTCGGCATCGCGGCAGATCCGGTCGAGGCGACCAATCAGCTGATCGACCTGATCGGCGTGGGGGCGCGGCGACGGATCGGCCTCGGCTTCGCCGCGAGCTCGGCAGTGGAACCGGCCGCCGACATCGATACTGCCGTCGCGGACGACGAAGAGGGCGCCGCCGCACCGGAGGCGCTCGGGGCCTCGCGGTGGTTCGGCTTCAACGCCGGTCTCGGGCTCGACGCACGGGTATGCGCGGCGGTCGATGCGAGCCGCGGCCGGGGCCGCACGGCCAGCCCGATCCGCTACCTGCGCACCACCGTCACCGAGTTCTTCCGCAACAAGCGCACCGCGCCGTCGCTCACGATCGAGGTCGCCGGGGCCGATCCGGTGGAGGCAGTTCACTACGCGTTCGTCTCGAATTCGAGCCCGTGGACCTTCCTCGAGGCCAAGCCGATCTGCACCAATCCGGGCACCGGCTTCGACACCGGCCTCGGGGTGTTCGCGATGCGCTCGACCAGCGTTCCAGCTACCCTGAGAGTCGCCTCGCAGCTGCTGCGTGACGGCGCAGAGCCCAAGTCCCGCATCCTGTTCCGCGTGGACGATGTGCCGAGCGTGACGGTCCGGTCGAGCACCCCGATCGCGTTTCAGCTTGACGGAGACTACGTCGGCAATCGGAATGAGGTGTGTTTCACATCTATACCGAATGCCCTTGACGTGGTCGCTCCCGCGCCGACAACATAACCGTAACGTCACGCAATCTGCCCGTTATCGTGCACAAACACCGTTGACGGGGTAAGAAGGAGCGCGCAGACTGCGAAGGGGAACACCCTAACAGAGTGAGTTTCCCCACGGTGCGCTGGACCCTATGGGGGTCTATGGTGATCGTGAAAGCATTCACATGCAACAGTGCGGAAACTTGCCGTTCGCACTTACTTAACGTGTATGAAACGACCGAATAAACGAGACGGTGCCCGGCGGGCACCCGGTTAGGAGCAGAGGATGGACTGGCGCCACAAGGCAATCTGTCGCGATGAAGACCCGGAACTGTTCTTCCCAGTGGGAAACAGCGGCCCGGCGATCGCGCAGATTGCGGATGCCAAGCTCGTCTGCAATCGCTGTGCGGTTACTGCCGACTGCCTCTCCTGGGCCCTCGAGTCCGGCCAGGACGCCGGCGTATGGGGCGGCATGAGCGAAGACGAGCGCCGCGCCCTCAAGCGGCGTAATGCACGGACGCGCGCACGTAGCGCCGTCTGACCCGAAACTCGGATCGGGCCCGGCAGATCGCTGCCGGGCCTTTTTCGTGTCCGCCGCGGGGTTGGGCTGCGGAATTATGTGAATACGGACCGAATTCGGGAGCGCTCAGCCGCGACCCGAACGCCGGCCGAGCGGAACCCGCAGGACCGCGTCGGTGCCACCGGCATCGCCCGGATGCAGCCCGATCGAACCGCCGAGTTCCGCCGTCACCAGCGTCCGCACGATCTGCAAACCGAGCCGATCCGACCGTTCCAGGCTGAATCCGTTCGGTAGGCCACGTCCGTCGTCGTTGATCACCACGTCCAGCCAGCGCGCCGACCGATCCGCCTTGATCGTCACCAGCCCACCACTTCCCGGGTCGAACGCGTGCTCGATGGCGTTCTGCACCAGTTCGGTGAGCACCATGATCAATGGCGTGGCCCGCTCGGCGGACAGCACGCCGAGGCTGCCCTCGCGGCGGACCCCGATGGGCGCCGTGTGCACGGTCGCGACGTCGGCCATGATCGGCAGCAGCCGGTCGACGACCTGATCGAGATCGACCTCTTCGTCCACCGACATGGACAGCATGTCGTGTACCGCGGCGATCGCGGTCACCCGGCGCACCGACTCGGTCAGCGCGAGACGCGCCTCCTCGTTGTCGGTGCGACGCGCCTGCAGCCGCAGCAACGCCGCCACGGTCTGCAAATTGTTCTTCACCCGGTGGTGAATCTCGCGGATCGTGGCGTCCTTGCTCAGCAACGCGCGATCGCGCCGCTTCACCTCGGTGACATCGCGGACCAGCACGGCAGCCCCCGCCGAGCGTCCGTGCGGACGCAGCGCGAGCGTGCGCAGCAACACGGTCGCACCGCGCGCGTCGACTTCCATCCGACGACCCGCCTTGCCGGCCAGCGCGGTCTTTATGTCGTTCACCGCTTCCTGCGCGTCGAACGGATCGCTGATCAGGGTGCGCGTGATCGCGGCCAGATCCTGCCCGGACAGATCGCTCTCGATCCCCATCCGGTGATAGGCCGACTGCGCATTGGGGCTCGCGTACACCACCCGGCCGTCCTCGTCGAGCCGGATGAAACCGTCGCCCGCGCGGGGACTCGAGTGCGTCGCGGGCCGATCCTCGACCGTGGGATAGGTACCGTCGCTGATCATCTGGCACAGATCATCCGCGCACGCGAGATAAGCCAACTCGAGTGTGCTGCGCGCCCGCGAACGAGAAACGTCGGTATCGCGGCTCAGCACCGCGATCACATGGTCACCGCAGCGCACCGGAATCGCCTCGCGCAGCGGCGCCGCGTCACCCGTGCCCGCATCGGGCGGCAACGCGCTGGTCACCTGCTGGTCGATCAGCGCACGAATCACCTGCGGATGCTCGATCTCCGAGGCGATCGTGCCGACGTGGTCCTGATCGATCACCGTCGGCGCGGTCGTCGGCCGGCATTGCGCGACACAGACCACCTCGCTGCCCTCGCGCACCGGCCCCTTGCCGACCCACAGCAGCAGATCGGCGAAGGACAGGTCGGCGAGCAACTGCCAGTCGCCCACCACGCGCTGCAGATGGTCCACCGCCGCGCCGGGCAGATCGGTGTGCTCGGCCAGTAGCTCGCTCAGCGTCGACACGGTTCGCCCCCTACCCGCATGTACCGCGACGGCGTCAGCTGATCACCGCGATCAGGTCGCCCTGCTGGATCACGTCGCCCGGCTTCACCCCGATGGAGGTGACGGTGCCGTTGATTTCGGCGACAACGGGGATCTCCATCTTCATCGACTCGACGATCACCAGCGTGTCACCTTCCTTCACCTCGTCTCCCTCCGTGACGACAATCTGGAAGACGGTCGAAACCATCTCGGCGCGCACATCCTCGGCCATGTGTACCTCCGCTGAACCAGCCAATGGAATTACAGCCAACCACACGTGAAAGAATGGGCGCCAACAGAAGGGAGATCACCATGGGAAAGCGTGGTCGCAAGAAGCGTAGCCGCAAGGGAAATGCCGCCAACCACGGCAAGCGTCCGAACAGCTGATCGCTAGCACATCAACGAGGAAGGCCTGGAAGCATCCGCTTCCAGGCCTTTGTCGTACCGCGCTCAGATATCCCGCGCGGGTCGCGCTCAGATGTCCCGCGCGGGTCGCGCTCAGATGTCCCGCGCGGGTCGCGCTCAGATATCCCGCGCGGGTCGCGCTCAGATATCCCGCGCGGGTCGCGCTCAGATATCCCCGTCAAGCTGCTGAATCACCACGGTGCGCCGGATTTCGATCTTCAGCCGTTCGCGCAGACCATCGGGTGCCCGCTCGCCACCGCATTTGCGGCTGAGCAGGCCCTTGATCTTCTCCTCGATGCCGTACACCTCCAGGCAGGACCCGCACGTGTCGAGGTGATGTTGCAGCCGTTCACGGCTGGCGGTGTCGCACTCGCCGTCGAGCATCAGCCATACGTCCGCGATGACCGCGGAGCAGTCGAGTTCGTATTCATCCTGCGAGTTCACCGAGTAACCTCCTGCTGCTCGGTGTCGGTAGCACCGGAATCTGCACTGGTGCCGTTCCCGCGGCCGAACCCGCGGTCACGGGCGACGTCGGCCAGCAGGCCGCGCAACTGTTTGCGACCACGGTGCAGCCGCGACATCACCGTGCCGATCGGCGTGCCCATGATCTCGGCAATCTCCTTGTAGGGAAAGCCCTCGACATCGGCGTAGTACACCGCCATGCGGAACTCTTCGGGCAGCTCCTGCAGCGCAGCCTTGATGTCGTCGTCGGGAAGCGCGTCCAGCGCCTCGACCTCGGCCGAACGCAGCCCCTGCGAGGTGTGCTCCGCGGTGGCCGCGAGCTGCCAGTCGGTGATCTCGTCGGTCGGATACTGCGCAGGCTGACGCTGCTTCTTGCGATAGGAGTTGATGTAGGTGTTGGTCAGGATCCGGTACAGCCAGGCTCGCAGGTTCGTGCCTTCACGGAACGAGCGGAATGCGGAGAATGCCTTGACGAAGGTCTCCTGCACCAGGTCCTCGGCATCGGCCGGATTGCGGGTCATGCGCAGGGCGGCACCGTAGAGCTGGTCGAGCAACGGAAGGGCGTCACGCTCGAACCGCGACGCAAGATCTGCATCGGATTCGGTACCGCTCTGCTCAATCGGGCCTTCGTCGCCGCGCACTATCGTCCCTTCGGTCGCCGGAAGAACCCAATCTACCGCTGAACCCGTACGCGAGCGCTCGACTGTCAACACTCCCAACCCACGCTCCTCTCACGTCGTCGTGCCGGATCGATGGTCGCGGCAACCTGGACGGTGCAACGCCACCGCCGTGTTTCGTGTTCCCGCCACCCGCGACCCGGTCCCCTAGCCTGAGCACCATGGCTACCGGGGCGACACCCGCGACGAAACTGCTCGACCAGGCGAAGGTTGCCCACCTCGTGCACCGCTATCAGCACGACCCGCGATCGGACTCGTTCGGCACCGAGGCAGTGGACGCACTCGCCGGTGACCTCGGCATCGAGGCCGCGCAGGTGTTCAAGACACTGATCGTCGAACTGTCCGACGGGCGCCTCGCGGTGGCCGTACTGCCCGTGCCGGACAAGCTGTCCCTCAAGGCCGCCGCGGCCGCGCTCGGCGTCGCCAAGGCGGTAATGGCCGATCCGGCCAAGGCGCAGCGTTCGTCCGGTTACGTCACCGGGGGCATCTCACCGCTCGGTCAACGCCGCACGCTCGCGACGGTGATCGACGCCTCGGCGCTGACCTGGGAACGGGTCTTCTGCAGCGCCGGGCGGCGCGGTCTCGAGATCGGGCTCGCACCGGCCGACCTGATCCGGCTCACCGATGCGGTGACGGCACCGATCACAGCAGGCTGATCTGCTCCCCCACCGGCGCCTTGCCCGGGTCGACGGGTTCGAGTAGCTCGGCGGCATTGTTCTTGACGCTGTTCACCCGGTCCGACACCGGCCGAAGCTCGAGGCCGGCGATGACGTCTTCACCGGGCGGGACGAGCAGGTCCGCGGGTGCCTCGTGATCCGGATCGAGCCAGCTGTCCCAGTGCCGCGATTCCATGATCAGCGGCATGCGGTCATGGATCCGGGCGAGCTCGCCGACCGCGTCGGTGGTGAGGATGGTGCAGCTGAGCAGCGGTGCGCTCTCGGTATGCGAGTCCCGCCACACCGACCACAGCCCGGCCATGTAGATCCGGGAACCATCGGCCGGCGTCATGAAGAACGGCGTCTTGACCGCCTTGCCGTTCGGACCCGGCTCGGTGAGCCACTCGAACCAGCCGTCCATCGGGACGAGACAGCGCTTGTATTTCAGCGCGTCCCGGAATGCCGGGGTGGTCGCCGCCTTGTCGGCGCGGGCGTTGAACAGCGGCTTGCCCTTGGCCGGCACCCCCGGTTCCGCGGGCTTCGTCCAGCGCGGCACCAGCCCCCACCGCATCCGTCTGATCCGGCGCTGCGGCTCGTCGTCCGGACTGTCGCGATCGTGCCGGGCGACGACCGTCAGCACCTTCGTCGTCGGTGCGACGTTGTAGTTCGGCCCCGCCTCCTCGGGTAGGAGCGCCTCTTCGGGGTCGGTCTCGTCGAGCGCGTCGATCTCGACCGCGAGCAGGCTCGGGTCGACCGTGGTGGCGTATCTCCCGCACATACGTCCATGCTGGCACGCGGGTGCGACACCGTCCGGGCGGCCGGGCAGACTCGACGCGTGCAACTCGGCTTCGATACCCGCCTCACCCTGCTCGCCGCGGGCCTGATCTTCCTGTGGGCCCTGATTCTCGGGGTGTGGAAGTACCGCCGCATGGTGGCCTCGCCGAACGGACAGGCGCACCCGTACGTGGACATCGCGCACCGCTCGGCGCTGCTGTACTCGTTCGCGACCCTGCTGCTCGCGGTGTTCGTCGAGCTGAGCGCGTGGGCCACCGCGGTGAACCTGGTCGCCGCCGCGGTGGTCGTGGCGTTCTTCGTGATCGCCATCGGCAGCTACGTCTCGCACGGATTGCGCGAGGACACCGACAACCAGTTCCGCCATCCCACGCCCGCGCTGCACGCGGGCATGATCGCGCTCATCGTCGGCGAGATCGGTGGATTCGCCGTATTGCTCGCCGGATTCGTCGTCGAGCAGCTGTTCTGAGGGGCGCGCCCGACAGATCCGCCACACCGGGGGTGCGGCGAACAGAGATCCCGATAGGCGAAGATGGACCTGTGAATTCGTGGTCAGCACCGCACACCGATGAACCGATCCGTGCGCTCGTGCGGCTGCCCGGCTCCAAGTCGATCACCAACCGCGCACTGGTGCTTGCCGCGCTCGCCGACGGTCCGTCGACGCTGACCGGGGCGCTGCGCAGCCGCGACACCAACCTGATGATCGACGCGCTGCGCGCGTTGGGTGCGACCGTCACCGACGGTGCCGACGCGACGACGGTGCACGTCGCGCCCGGCGCGCTGCACGCGGCGGAGGTGGACTGCGGCCTCGCAGGCACGGTGATGCGCTTCCTGCCGCCCGTCGCGGGACTGGCCGACGGCAAGGTGCGCTTCGACGGCGACGAACAGGCCCGCACCCGTCCGCTCGGCACCATCCTCGACGCACTGCGCGCGCTCGGCGCCGACATCGAGGGCAGCGCACTGCCGTTCGTGGTGAACGGCACGGGGGCTCTGCCCGGCGGCGAGGTAACCATCGACGCGTCCGGTTCCTCGCAGTTCGTGTCGGGTCTGTTGCTGTCCGGGGCGCGCTTCGAGCGGGGCGTGATCGTGCGTCACGACGGGAAAGCGGTGCCGTCGATGCCGCATATCGAGATGACCGTCGAGATGCTGCGCACCGCAGGCGTCGAAGTCGACACGACCGAGCCGAACTCCTGGATCGTGCCGCCCAACCCGGTCCGCCCGGTCGATTGGGTAATCGAGCCCGATCTGTCCAATGCGACACCGTTTCTCGCCGCGGCCGCGGTCAGTGGTGGCACGGTGGCGGTGCCGCTGTGGCCGCACGCGACCACTCAGGCCGGTGACTACATCCGTGAGATCCTGGCCCGAATGGGTGCCACCGTCGAACTCGGCGACACGGCGCTGACCGTGCGCGGCGCCGACCGACTGCACGGCCTCGACATCGATCTCGGCGACGTCGGCGAGCTGACCCCCACGGTTGCCGCGTTGGCCGCCCTCGCGGACTCCCCCTCGCAGCTGCGCGGGATCGCGCACCTGCGCGGCCACGAAACCGACCGGCTCGCAGCACTGCGTACCGAGATCAACGCGCTCGGCGGGGATGTCACCGAAACCGAGGACGGGCTCACGATCACACCCACCCCGCTGCACGGCGGCACCTGGCACTCCTATGCCGATCACCGGATGGCCACGGCGGGAGCGATTCTGGGGCTGCGGGTGGACGGTATCGCCGTCGAGGATGTCGAGACCACGGCGAAGACGCTGCCGGGTTTCGTCGACCTGTGGCAGGCCATGCTGTCCGGACGCACGGCCGGAGACGTCGCCTGAGTCCGCGGCAATACGACGAATCAGACGTCCGGATCCGGCCCGGACGCAGTTCCCGGCCGCGCACGAAGACCCGACCGCGCCACGACGACGCCGAGTCGGCGATGGTGGTGGCCGTGGACCGCGGCCGGTGGGGCTGCGTCCTCGGCGGCGATCCGGAGCAGCGGGTCGTGGCCATGCGGGCGCGCGAACTCGGCCGCACCCCGATCGTCGTCGGTGACGACGTCGACATCGTCGGTGACCTGTCCGGAAAGGTGGATACCCTGTCCCGCATCGTGCGGGTCGCCGATCGGCGAACGGTGTTGCGGCGCACCGCCGATGACACCGATCCGTACGAGCGGATCGTGGTCGCGAACGCCGAGCAGCTGCTCATCGTGGTTGCGCTGGCCGACCCGCCGCCGCGGACCGGTTTCGTCGAACGTGCCATGGTCGCGGCCTACGTCGGAGGCCTGCAGCCGATACTGTGCCTCACCAAGAGCGACCTGGTGCAGCACGACGAGTTCGCCCGTTCATTCGGCGATCTCGACCTGCCGATCCTGCTCGGCGGTGCGACCGAACAGATCGACGAGGTGCGCAGGACGCTGGCCGGAAAGGTGACCGCACTGATCGGGCACTCCGGCGTCGGCAAGTCGACGCTGGTGAATCGGCTTGTGCCCGAGGCATATCGGGCCGTAGGCGAAGTGTCCGGCGTCGGTAAGGGCAGGCACACCTCGACCCAGTCGGTCGCGCTGGCGCTGCCACACCCGGACGGCGAGCGAACCGGCTGGGTGGTGGACACGCCGGGCATCCGGTCGTTCGGCCTCGCGCACACCACCCCCGACGATGTCGTCGCCGCGTTCGGCGACCTCGCCGAAAAGATCGAGGACTGCCCCCGCGGCTGCACCCACCTCGGGCCGCCCGCCGACCCGGAGTGCGCCCTGGACACGCTCACCGGCAGGTCGGCGCGCCGGGTGCAGGCCGTGCGTCAGCTGCTGGAAGCGGTACGCACCAACGATTCCTGGTAGGCGGAAGCCCTCTCCGGCCCGCAGCCCGCTAGTTCTATTACGGAGAGAACAGCGGTAAACGGCTGCGGCTCGATTCGACGGGATCCCGTCGAATCGAGCCGCGAGTGTTCAGTTGTGACCGCTACCGAAGGCGTCGATCAGGCGCTGCGTGCGGAGTCGGCGGCACCGGAGCGCCGCCGAGGCACGAGCGTTGCGACTCGTGACGCTGCGCGACGCCGCTGACGTTGCTCCCTCCACATCGCCAGCGGGCCACGCTTGGCCTTCGCATTCGCCGTCACCAATCCCAGTCGCCGGCCGGTCGCCGGATCGATCGTGGGGACGACGTTGCCGGCGAACTTGCGCTCCGACGCGGTCTCCGGAGCGTCGTCCGCGTCCGCGATCAGGTACTTGTTCGGCAGCGAAAGCTTCAAGATCGTGCGCCACGACTGGGCGTACTGCACCGGCAACGACCCGCTGGTGTAGGGCAGGTCGTACTTCTCGGCGATCGCACGAACCCGCACCGCAATCTCGGCGAGCCGGTTACTGGGCAGGTCGGGGAACAGGTGGTGCTCGATCTGGTAGCTCAGGTTGCCGCTCATGAAATCGAGCACCGGGCCGCCGTCGATGTTGGCACTGCCGAGCATCTGGCGCAGGTACCACTGGCCCTTCGACTCACCCTCGAGGTCCTGCTTGGTGAATTTCTCCGCACCGTCGGGGAAATGCCCGCAGAAGATGATCATGTTGGTCCACACATTGCGGATGACGTTCGCGGTGAAGTTGGCCGACAGCGTGGACTTCCAGGCCGGTCCGGTCAGCGCCGGGTAGACGACATAGTCCTTGGCGATCTGCTTGCCGATCTTGCGCAGCACCTGGTTGCGCTTCTCGACGAACTCGGCCTTGTCCACGCGGCCCTTGGCCACCTTGCCCAGCTCGAGGTGCTGCGCGGCGACGCCGTATTCGAAGAACATCTGGAGCACCAGGTTGTACACCGGGTTGCCGATGTAGAACGGCATCCAGCGCTGGTCCCGGGTCACGCGCAGCAGGCCGTAGCCCACGTCGTCGTCCATGCCGAGCACGTTGGTGTACTTGTGATGGATGTAGTTGTGGGTCTGCTTCCAGTGCTCGGACGGCCCGGCGTTGTCCCACTCCCATGTCGTGGAGTGCACCTCGGGATCGTTCATCCAATCCCACTGGCCGTGCATCACGTTGTGCCCGAGCTCCATGTTCTCGATGATCTTCGCGACGCCGAGCATCGCCGACCCGACCAGCCAGGCCGGGCGCTTGCGGCTGGCGAACAGCACGGCGCGACCACCGACCTCGAGGCTGCGCTGCAACCGGATCGTGTTGCGGATATATCTGGCGTCGCGCGCGCCACGATCCATCTCGATATCACGGCGGATCGCGTCGAACTCGCGGCCGAGCTCCTCGATATCCGACTCGGTGAGATGGGCGTATTCCTGGATGTCCGAAATGGCCACCGGCGTCCTTCCTACGTGGTCGTCAGAGCTGCATAGCAACTTTCCTGACCTACTTTATCGTAGGTTACGGCGCCGTAGGTTACGCGCGGGTAAGAGAATTGGTGTGATTGACACCACATCCGCGCCGCCGGGTTGTGGCCGATCAATCGCGGCGCGGCCGCGCCCTGCCCCGAAAAAGCCCAGTTCAGGACAGGATATTGGCGGCGGCGACGATTGCCCGCAGTGCCGACTCCGCCGCGTCGGCCGTGATCGCCGCAGCCCAGTGCCGCCGGCCATCCCGCTCACAATGCACGACGGTGGCCATCCCGGCACCCGCCCGGAACTGATGGAAGTCGAGAATCTCCACCCCCGCACCGGAGTCGTGCAGCATCGCGGTCAGCGCGGACATCGGTCCGGTCGCCGTCTCGACGAACGATGTCGAGCGACCGTCGAAGTCGAGGGTTGCCTCGTAGCGCCACAGCCCGGCACCACACGGCCGGGCGGTCCACTGACCGAGCGCGATCATTCCGGTGGTCGGGCAGTAGCGGTCGAGGAACTCGTCCCAACTCAGCCCTGCAGCCTCGTCGCGCATCGCCTTGGGCAACGCGACACCGTAGCGCTGCGCGAACAGATCCGGCGCGAGCGCCGGGCGTGCGATGGCGGTGATTTGGAAAGATTGTGCCGTCTGCATTGGATCGGTCTTCCTGACGAGAAGGAGTTGACCGACGAGTAGCTCGAATGGCCCGCAACGGGGGGCCGGTCGAAATTCGACCCCGTTACGGGTGAGCTACTACGAGAAGGCAAGTCATGGCAGCCGAAGATAGTCGATCTCTTCGGCATGCGCAAACGGGTTCGGCGCGGTGACGATTCGCCCGACCCCGGCGGTCCGGTTACCCGACCCGGGCCTTCTTTTCCCGCAGCGCGACCTTCGCGTCGCGCAACGCCGACCGCAGCCCGCGGCGCTGACCGGTGTCCGGGTCGATGCGCAGCTTCTCGACGGTGTCCGAGAGCGCGGCAAACTTGCGCTCCGAACTCGTCTCGGGGGCGTCGTCGGAGGTCCGCCGCAAAAACCGGTCCGGGAGTGCCAGCTTGTGGATGGTGCGGAACGCCAGCAGGTACTGCGTGACGAGCGGCCCGGTGGTGTAGGGCAGGTCGTACTTGTCGCAGAGCAATCGAACCCGCTCCGCGATCTCGGCATACCGATTGCTCGGCAGGTCCGGGAACAGATGGTGCTCGATCTGATAGCTCAGGTTGCCGGTCATGAACGCCATCACCGGGCCGGCGTCGACGTTCGCACTGCCGAGCATCTGGCGCAGATACCACTGGGCCTTCGTCTCGCTCTCGAAGTGCTCGGTGGTGAACTTCTCCGCACCGTCGGGGAAATGGCCACAGAAGATCACCGCGTAGGCCCACAGATTCCGTACCAGATTCGCGGTGAGGTTGGCCTTCAAGGTGCGCTTCCACAGCGGCCCACTCAGCGCCGGAAAGATCACGGCGTCCTTGGCCACCTGCCGGGTCGCCTTGCGGAGGAACTCCCGGTTCGGCTTGGACAGCAGTTCCTCCTGCGGCACTTCCTCGGTGACCTTTTGCAGCCCAAGATCGTGCAGCGCGATACCCCATTCGAACGTCGCGGCGAGCACGATGTTCGCGACCGGCTGGAACAGGTTGCGCGGACGCCACGGCTCGTCCCGGGTCATGCGCAGGATGCCGAATCCGACATCGTCGTCCATTCCGACGATGTTGGTGTAGGTGTGATGGGAGTAGTTGTGCGCCCGCTTCCAGTGCGCGGAGGGACCCGTCATGTCCCACTCCCACGTCGTGGAGTGGATCTCCGGGTCGTTCATCCAGTCCCACTGCCCGTGGCTGATGTTGTGCCCGAGCTCCATGTTCTCGATGATCTTGGCGACGCTCAGAATCGCCGTCCCCGCTACCCACGCGGTGCGCGATTTGCCACCGAATAGCATTGCGCGCCCGGCGAATTCGAGACCCCGCTGCGCACGGATGGCGCGGCGGATGTAGCGCGCGTCACGCTCGCCGCGCGACGATTCGACGTCGCGGCGAATTTGGTCGAGTTCGTATCCGAGTGCTTCCACATCGGATTCGGTCAGATGCGCGTACGCGCTGATGTCGGTGATCGCCACCGGGATCCTTTCGAGATGATTCGTCTCCACCGTAGCGCTTCAACGTTACGAGCAGCGAAACGGGACAAACCGGGACGCCCATAGCCGCTCAGGCGTCGACCACGCAGTCGCCTGCGGCCGCCGAGATGCAGGTCTGAATCCGTTCACCCGGACCGTGCACATCGCCCGAACGCAGGTCCCGCGTATGCCCCTCCACGAGCGGCACAACACAGGTCTGGCAGATGCCCATCCGGCAGCCGAACGGCATCTGGACGCCCACGCCCTCACCGGCCTGCAGCAGCGTGGTCGCACCGTCCGCCACCACTGTCCGGCCGGCCACGGCGAACTTCACCGTGCCGCCTTCGCCCACCGGTGCGGCCTGGCCGATCTCGAACCGTTCGGTGTGCAACCGGTCCACGATGCCCTCGGCCCGCCAGCGGTGCTCGATCTCGTCGAGCATGGCCACGGGTCCGCACGCCCACGTCTCCCGCTCGCGCCAGTCCGGGTACAGCTCGTCGAGCTTGTCGAGATCGAACTTGCCCGAGCTGCGGGTGAGCTGCAGGTGACTGGTGAACTGCGGATGTTTGTCGTGCAGCGCGGCGAGTTCCGCACCGAAGATCACGTCGTCGGTGGTCGGCGCCGAGTGCACGTGCACCACGTCCGGCACTTCCTCGCGGTGATCGAGGGTGCGCAGCATCGCCATGACCGGCGTGATGCCGCTACCCGCGGTAAGGAAGAGCACCTTGCTCGGCGGCGGCTCGGACAACGCGAAGTCGCCCTGCGGTGCCGCGAGCCGGACGATCGTGCCGGACGGCACGCCGTTGACGATGTGGCTGGACAGGAAGCCCTCCGGCATCGCCTTCACGGTGATCTCGATCAGCTTCGCGTTCCAGCTCGGCGACGAGGTGAGCGAGTACGAACGCCAGTGCCATCGCCCGTCGATGAGCACGCCGATGCCGATGTACTGGCCCGGGCGGTACCCGAAGTCGAAGCCCCAACCGGGTTTGACGACCAACGTCGCCGTATCCGCGGTTTCCTTGCGCACCTCGATGATCTGACCGCGCAGCTCCCGCGCCGACCACAGCGGGTTGATCAGGTGCAGATAGTCATCCGGTAGCAGAGGTGTGGTGACGCGGGCGACAACGCCGCGCACCATGTTCAGCCGGGGACGTCCCGGCGCCGAGATACCGGAGGCGGGAGCCTCCAGCCAGTTCTTCAAGCTCATCGACCCGTCCGTCCGTTTGTTCGAGCAGCACCACCATCGTAGGCCACTTGGTTACGGTATCGTAGGTTACGCGCTGGTAAGAAGTATAGTCCCAGCTCAGAGTAGCTCGATGAGGAACGGCAGCTCCTGGGCTGCGTACCAGGCGAGCTCATGATCCTCGGCGTCACCGAGTACGAACTCGGCGTCCGTATCGCCCAGATCGGCCGCGTCGACGACGCGCACCGCCTTGGCGACCGCATCCTCGGCCTCGGCCAGATCGACGTGCACCGACGCGATCTGTCGATACTCGATCGGGCCGGCGAGCCGGACCACGGCGTCATCGAGATCCGGCCGGAGCTCGGCGCCGTCGACATCGGCCGCGATCACCGCGCGCCGGAAAACCGGCGCAGGCTTCTCCCCCGAATCGTCCTCCTCCGTCGAATTGTCGGCATCCGCCTCCGCCGTCGAATTGTCGGCATCCGCCTCCGCCGTCGAATTGTCGGCATCCGCCTCCGCCGCGATCAGGCGCAGCGCGGCGCGCGCAGCCTCCGCCATCGCCACCTCGGCGAGTTCGTCGTCGTCTCCGGTGGAATACGCCTCGCGCAGGCCCGGTGTCAGCGCGAACGCGGTGCGGTTCACCGCTGCTACCGCACGATCGGCGACGAGCGTTTGCAGCATGCTTATGGTCGCCGGGACGTAGACCCTCACCAGCGACGCTCACGAGCAGACATCGAGCAGTTCCTCCATCGATTCGTACATCAGCGCGGTGACCACGTCCACGTCCGACATCGCGTCGCGGTCGGCGTTCAAACCGTAGTTCACCTTGCCGTTATACGAGGTCAAACCGATGGTCAGGGCCTGATTCTTGAGCAACGGCGACACCGGGAACATCTCCAGCAGGCGTGCCCCCGCGATGTACATCGGTGTCTGCGGCCCCGGCGCGTTGGTGATCACGAGATTGAACGTCCGCTGCGCGAAACTACTGGCCGCGCGCACGCTCATCGCGTGCAGGCTCGCGGGGGCGAACCCTTCGAGGCCGACGAGCGTCGCAGCCGTCACGCCGTGCTGCACCCGGCCCCGCGCTTCGGTGGCGTGCGCGATATGAGAGAGCCGGATCGCCGGATTCGGTTCGCCAACGGGCAGATCCACGAGAAACGAAGTGACCTCGCTGAGCGCGATGTCCTCGGTGGAATCGAGATATACCGACATGGGGACGACGGCACGCAGCGTGGCGGACTCGGTGATCGGCTCGCCCCGCGACATCAGCCAGTTGCGCAGCGCACCCGAGATCACCGCGAGAATGACGTCGTTGATCGAGCCGCCGCGACGCGATCGGATCTTGCGGTAGTCCTCGAGGTCGGTGCGGACCACTTCGAAGCGCCGGTTGCGCGAGACGGTGGCGTTGAGCGGGCTGGTCGGCGCCGTGCCGGTCGCGGTGCCGAGCACGCTCGCGAACCCGGCGAAGGTCTTGGCGACATCGCCCATCGTGACCGTGGCTTCCTCGATCGACCGGCGCAGCGCCCCGGCCGTGTCCGCCGGACGCGCGGCCATATGCACGAGCGCATCCCCGATCAGCGACAGCCCCGATGGCTCCCGCGCGGGCACCCAGATCTGCTCGGCCGGCTTGTGCGGCGCGTCGCTCGTTTCGAGAATCACGTGGCCGATCTCGAGCGCCTCGATACCGTCGGTCAGCGCGGCATGGGACTTGCAGAACAGTGCCACCCGGTCGCCGGCGAGACCCTCGACCAGATACATCTCCCAGAGCGGACGGGAGCCGTCGAGAGGACGGGACGCGAGGCGCGCGATCAGATCGTTCAGCTGGGCGTCGCTGCCCGGTTTCGGCAGCGCCGAGCGGCGGATGTGATAGGTGATGTCGAACTCGCGGTCGTCGACCCACACCGGGCGACCGAGCCCGAACGGCACCTCGCGAATCTTCTGCCGATAGCGCGGCACGGTGGGCAACCGGCGCTCGACGACGTCGAGCAGCGTGTCGTAGTCGAGCTTGCCGGTGGCGTTGTCCACGATCATCAAGGAACCGACATGAATCGGATTCTTGCCCGATTCGAGCGCATAGAACGTCGCATCCCGCGGCGTAAGCCTGGTAACCACGATTCGCGACTCCCCTCTTCGGTGTCGGCGCCCCCGACCAGCGAATGCACCCGCAGTCACCATATGGCGGATTTCGACCGGGCGGCGACTCGGCGCAATGCACATACCGCAGTTCGAGGGAAAGCGCGCAGGACGGCGCCCGTCATGCGAAGCTGTGTCGGCATCCACCCTCTCCCTGGACATCGTCAGTGCCGAGGAGGGAACTTGGACGAGCCGCGCTCGATGCTCACGCCCGCGCCTGCCAGTGAACCGGCGATCGGTCCCGGCCCCCATTCACCCGTGCTGCCATCCCGCGCCCCACGCCGGACGCCGCACGACGGACGTTCCGACAGCGGGCCGCAGCGAGCGTTCGACGAGCCCGACGGGGTTGCCGGGGCGGGCTCGCAGAATCGCGAAATACGCTATGCAGCAACAAAATTCGCTGAGACGGCACTGCGGATGACGCTCGAAGTGCTCGACCATCGTCGCCCACCCGCGCAGCTTCGCCCGGTGCTCGACGCCGCGCTCATCGACGTTGTCCGGGCATTCGCGAAGTCCTCGGCCCCGGCCCGCGGGCTCGGCGCCGCACGCCTGCAACGGATTCACGTGCGCCTCATCGACCCGCACACCGCGGAGGTGTTCGGCACCTACCAACGCGGCCCGCGCGTGCTCGCGCTCGCCGCGCAAGTGACGTTGCGGGCGCAGGGGTGGCGGGTCAGCGCGGTGCAGATCGGCTGACCGACCGGCACCGCGCCCGGTCCTAGTCGCGCTTCTTCTTGCCCGCCTTTGCCTGCTGCCGCGCGGCCTCCCGACGCTCGCGCCGAGTCCCGGTCGCGACCGCGGAGCCCTCACCATCACCGTTGCCCTCGCTGCGCCGGCTGACACCTCCGGTCGGGTCCTCGGACGGTCCGGAGTAGGTGAGCCGGCCCTCTTCCCGCTCGGCAAGGCCCTTTGCGCGCAGCGCACTCGGCGCCGGCGTCTCTTCCTGGGCCGGTGCCCCACCGGCAGGCTGCGTGCCACTGGCCGGCGCGCCCGCGCCGACCGGGGAACGCAGGCCCTGGCCGACCGAAACCCCCGCCGGCTGTACCGGCGCGGCCTCGACCTGCAGGTTGAACAGGAAGCCGACCGACTCCTCCTTCAGCCCGTCGAGCATCGCAATGAACATGTCGTAGCCCTCGCGCTGGTATTCGACGAGCGGATCGCGCTGCGCCATGGCACGCAGACCGATGCCCTCGCGCAGATAGTCCATCTCGTAAAGGTGCTCGCGCCACTTGCGGTCGAGCACCTGCATGAGCACCTGGCGCTCGAGATTGCGCATCGCACCCTCGCCGCCGATCGCGTCGATCTCCGCCTCGCGACGACTGTATGCCTCGTGCGCGTCCTGCAGGACCGCCTCGCGCAGCTCGTCCCGGGTCAGGTCGCCCGCCTCACCGACCTCGGTCTGACCGGTGAGTTCGTGGTAATCGAGCCCTATCGGGTAGAGCGTCTTGAGCGCGGTCCACAGCTGCTCGAAATCCCAGTCCTCGACGTAGCCCTCGGCCGTGGCACCGTCGACGTAAGCGGTGACCACATCAGTGATCATCTGCTCGACCTGGCCCTCCATGTCCTCGCCCTCGAGGATGCGGCGGCGCTCGTCGTAGATCACCAGACGCTGCTGGTTCATCACGTCGTCGTACTTGAGGACGTTCTTGCGGACCTCGAAGTTCTGCTGCTCCACCTGGGTCTGCGCGCTCTTGATCGCCTTCGAGACCATCTTGGCCTCGATCGGCACGTCGTCGGGCAGGTTCATCCGGGTCATGATCGACTCGAGTGCCGCGCCATTGAATCGGCGCATGAGCTCATCACCGAGGGAGAGGTAGAACCTCGACTCGCCGGGGTCGCCCTGGCGACCGGAGCGGCCGCGCAGCTGGTTGTCGATCCGGCGCGAGTCGTGACGCTCCGTGCCGAGCACGTAGAGCCCGCCCGCGTCCTTGACCTTCTCGGCGTCCTCCGCGGTCTCCGCCTTGAACTTCTCCAACTCGGGTTCCCAGGCGGTCTCGTACTCCTCGGGCGTCGCGATCGGGTCGAGGCCACGCTTGCGCAGCGCGATGTCCGCGAGAATGTCGGGGTTGCCGCCGAGCACGACGTCGGTGCCACGGCCGGCCATGTTAGTCGCGACGGTGACCGCACCGGAGCGGCCCGCCTCGGCGATGATCTGGGCTTCCTGCTCGTGGAACTTCGCGTTCAGCACGCTGTGCGGGACGCCGCGCTTGGTGAGTTGCTTGGACAGGTACTCCGAGCGTTCGACGCTGGTCGTACCGATCAGGACCGGCTGGCCCTTCTCGTGGCGCTCGACGATGTCGTCGGTCACCGCGGAGAACTTCGCCTCTTCGGTCTTGTAGATCAGGTCGGATTGGTCCGCGCGAACCATCGGCTTGTTGGTGGGGATCGGCACCACGCCGAGGCCGTAGATCTGATGCAGCTCGGCCGCCTCGGTCTCGGCGGTGCCGGTCATGCCGGAGAGCTTGTCGTAGAGGCGGAAGTAGTTCTGCAGCGTAATCGTGGCCAGCGTCTGGTTCTCGGCCTTGATCTCGACTTTTTCCTTGGCCTCGATGGCCTGGTGCATACCCTCGTTGTAGCGGCGTCCGACCAGGATGCGACCGGTGAACTCGTCGACGATGATCACCTCGCCGTCGCGGACGATGTAGTCCTTGTCCCGGTGGTAGAGCTCCTTGGCCTTGACGGCATTGTTGAGGTAGCTGACCAGCGGCGAGTTCGCCGCCTCGTAAAGATTGTCGATGCCGAGCTGGTCCTCGACGAATTCGACACCTGCCTCGTGCACGCCGATGGTGCGCTTCTTGATGTCGACCTCGTAGTGCAGGTCCTCTTTCAGCAGCGGTGCGATGCGCGCGAACTCGGCGTACCACTTGCTCGACGCATCGGCGGGCCCGGAGATGATCAGCGGCGTCCTGGCCTCGTCGATGAGGATCGAGTCAACCTCGTCGACGACGGCGAAGTTGTGCCCGCGCTGCACCAGATCCGCGAGCGAGTGCGTCATGTTGTCGCGCAGATAGTCGAAGCCGAACTCGTTGTTCGTGCCGTAGGTGATATCGGCGGCGTATGCCTTGTGCCGTTCGGCGGGGGTCAGGCCGGACAGGATCACGCCGACCTCGAGGCCGAGGAAGCGGTGCACACGGCCCATCCACTCGGAGTCGCGCTTGGCGAGGTAGTCGTTGACCGTGACGACGTGCACACCGTCACCCGAGATCGCGTTGAGATACGCGGGGAGCACGCAGGTGAGCGTTTTGCCCTCACCGGTCTTCATCTCGGCGATATTGCCGATGTGCAACGCGGCACCGCCCATCACCTGGACGCGGAAGTGTCGCTGCGACAGCACCCGCCATGATGCCTCGCGGGCAACCGCGAACGCTTCCAGAAGCAACTCGTCGAGCGTCTCGCCATTGGCGTAGCGCTCCTTGAACTCCGCGGTCTTGCCACGGAGTTCGTCGTCGGTGAGGTTCTCGTACTCCGGAGCGAGGCTGTCGACCTCCGCGGCGAGGCGATCGAGTCGCTTGATGGTGCGACCCTCACCAATCCGGAGCAGTTTCGCGAAAGACAGCGTCGGCACGGTTTCGTACGTCCTCAATCGTCGGCAACATGTGGCGGCCCGAGGGCATGGCGCTTGGCCCGAGTCCCCGGCACCGTCCATGGTATGCGCTGGTCTTTGCGAGGTTCCGCGGCGTTACCCCGAACGGTCGCCACGAACGGGCGAATCCGGCGGACGGCACAAGCGAACGCCGCGGCCGGCGACGGCCGCGACGTTCGTTCGCGTGGCTCGGGCGAGCCCGATCACACCGCTCAGGCGAGCCTGATCAGGCCATAGTCGAACGCGTGCCTGCGGTACACCACCGATGGACGATCCGTGGCCGAGTCGTGGAACAGGAAGAAGTCGTGACCCACCAGTTCCATCTCGTACAGCGCGTCATCCACCTTCATCGGCTTCGCCGAGTGCACCTTGGTTCGGACGATCTGGCCGGGGCCGTCGTCATAGGTCTCGGTGAGTTCCGCGCGGCGCTCCTCGGCCGCGCGCTCTGCGGCCTTGACCGCGGCCAGCGCCGCCGTCGCCTCGGCGACCGACACCGGACGCTTCTCGCCGTAGTGGACCTTCTTGCGGTCCTTGGTCCGGCGCATCCGATTTTCCAGCTTGGCGGTCGCGGACTCGAGCGCGGCATAGAAACTGTCCGCGGATGCCTCGGCCCGTACGACCGGGCCCTTACCTCGAGCGGTGATCTCGACCTTCTGGCAATTCTTACGCTGCCGGCGGTTGCGTTCGTGGAATAGCTCTACATCGAACAAGTACCGGGATGGATCGAAGCGCTCGATTCGTGCGAGCTTCTCCGAAACGTATATGCGGAAGTGGTTGGGTACTTCGACGTTTCGCCCTTTGACTACAACGTCGGCTCTTGTGGGGGTGGTTTCTGGATCGATCTTGTCGTCGTATGCCGAAGACTGTTCAGCAGTCGTCACGCCTACCTCCCGATTCATCCGCGCCTCGCAGCGCGCCATGTTGTGGCTCAGTGCCGAGGGGGTTCCGCCCGGCACCAGGTTTCCGAGGCATCACCTCCGCTGGTCATCGGGGTTCGGGACGTGGTTCGAAACTAGTCCGTCGATGCGCCGTGTGCCACTGTTCACCAGAATTTCGCCTCATCCCGCAGCTGCAACGACGATTGCTCCGCTCACTCGCACTCCTGCCCGGCAAAGTGTTCGAACGGACTCGGCTGCGGTGGCTCCGGTGGTGAGTACGTCGTCGACGATCACGACGTTCGCACCCGCGTCGACATCGGTGCTCGACACGGCCGACGCTACGCGCCCGAAGACATTTGCGCGCCGCGCGGCGGGCGAAAGACCGACCGAATCACGGGCACCCGCAGCCAGCCGCAACCCACGCAGGACCCGGCAACCGGGCAGCCCGCGGGCGGCTGCGCGGGCCATCGCCGTCACCGGATCGCCGCCGCGGCGCCGGGCTGCACGTGCCCGGGTAGGCGCGGGAATCAGCACCAACTCGGCGAGCGGCGCGGGGTCGAGTTCACCGTCCTCGCGCAACCGGGCGAGTGCGCCCGCCAGCGCCGCGCCGAGCGGCTCGGCCAGGTCACGCCGGCCACGTTCCTTGGCCGCAACGATCGCGGTGCGGCGCGGGCCGGTGTAAGCCCCGAGCGCCCAGCACGGCACCCCTGGGTCCACCCGTGGACGCAGCGCGACCGGGTCGGCATCCAGTTCGTCGGCACACGCGGCGCACCACCCGGCGTCGGGCAGCCCACAGCCACCGCACTCCAAAGGCAGGATCAGATCGAGTAGCGCCCGCACGCACCGAGTCTTGCCGGTGCTACCGACAACCTCAGCCGGGCAGGACCGGCACCGCGCGCCGACCGGACAGGCCCGGCACCTCACGCCAGTACCGATCGGTCTCAGGGTCGTTGTTGTTGAGCTGGAAGACCGCTCGCGCGTCCGCGACGTACTCGATCATCGCGGAGGCATCCACGCTGGACACCGGGGCGGTGAGGTTGCGACCGGGCAGGGTGTCGAACCGGGACCCGTCGACCGCCACCATCGCCACCGGCGTGTCGGGTGTCGCGCGGGCAACCACGAGCATCTCGCTGGTGCTCCAGTCCAGCGACAACGCGGGACTGCCGAGCCCGACGGCGATCAATTGCGGGCTGCGCAGCGCAGGCGCGCCGTTCGGCTGCGGCACCACCACGGCCACGTACACCTTGCCGTCGACGATCATCGCGGCGCGCACGCCATCACGGGAAAGCCGCAACTCGCTGATCGGGCCGAGTCCGTTGACCGCACTCGCGTCGACATCGTTGAGCGACACCTGTCCCGTGTCGCGGTCGCGCACCGCCCGCACCACGCGGGTGCCGTCGAGCACTGCCCACGCGGATCCGTCGTCGGCCGCCCAGCTCGGCCGGGTGATCGTGCCGCCCTCGGCCACCGGGAACGCGCCGCCACCGTAGGAACCGACCATCAGCGCGCTCGCCGGTGCGGGACGGCCGGAATCGACCACCGCCGCGACGTAGTTGCCGTCGCGGGAGAGCGCCGCAGTGCGCATGTTGTTCACCGTGCCGAAGTACCCGGGAGCAGGCACGACACCGGTGTCGTTGACGTCGACGAGCACGCCGTCACTCACCGCGTGCAGGCCGGAGTCGGTGCTGTCACCCGCGACCGGATTCAGCGCAGCGACATCGGCCGTCGTCCAGCCGTCTGCGTAGCGACCGTCGAGGGGGTTGCCGTCGGCGAGCAGCACGTAGGGCCCGGAGATCTCGGCGTTCGCCAGCGTCCACACCACCTGCGCGGCGAGCAGTTCGCGAGCCTGCCGATCCAGCCGATCGACGCCGGCGAAATCGACACGGATACCGCCGAGCCCGACGCCGACCGAACTGGTGCGACCGTCGGCCTTGGTGATCGGGCCTCGGATCGAGACCTTCTCCAGCTCGTTGCGCACCGCCGGCGCGAGTGCGGGCGCGGCGCCCTGAATCAGCAGTCCGATCAGCTCGGTCGCGTGCTGCTCGCGACCGGACGAAATCCAGCGCGGGTCGGGCACGGTCGAGGTCCCGGTGGGATCGACGAAGTACAGGGACTTGCGCTGATAGGCGTTGAGGAACTGCGAACGGTCCATGATGACGCCCGCGGGCAGGTTGTCGATCCGCCAGTCCCCGTCGTTGCGTGCCAGCGAGACCTTGGTCTCGAAGGTGCCATCCTCGGCCTGGTAGGCGCCGCCGGGCTGCAGCTGCCCGGTCCGGTTGGCGCGGATGAGGTAGGTCGCGCGATCCGCGGTCCGCGATTCGGGCAGCACGTCGACCTTGTCGACGATGGTGGCGCTGGCCGCGTCGTCCCACTGCTGCGACGCCGACGCGGTGAGGAATTGTCTGGCGGCGCGGTGCCGCTCGGCGGGGGCGGTGCTGGCCTTGAAGAAGTCGCGGATCAGCAGATCCGGTTCGCGGCCGGGCGACGGTTCGGGCTGGCTCTGGCTGGCCGGCACGCGGTCGATGGTGCCGATCGCCTCCGGCGTCGAGGTGTCGGGCAGGCTCGCACACGCCGACACCACCGTCGCGCCGACCACGAGACAGACCGCGAACCGAAGCATGCGGATCACACCGGCGCTCATTCGGCGCCCCGATCGGCGCGCGAGACGTCGACGGTGCGGTGCGATTCGTCGAACACGTTGCTGCTCGCGCTGTACGGCTCCGGTACCGCGATCGGCGCGGCCGGTGCAGGATCGCTGCGGCGCACGTCGGCCTCGGCGAATTCGACACCCTCGCCTTCGGGTGGCTTGCCCTGCACGTGCCTGCGGCTCGACGGCTTGAGCGGCAATGGGCTACCGGAGATCTTGCGGCCACGCACCAGCGGCAGGGTCAGCCGGAAGCACGACCCCACCCCGGGCTCGCCCCACGCCTCGAGCCGGCCGTGGTGCAGGTGCGCGTCCTCGACGCTGATGGACAGGCCGAGCCCGGTGCCGCCGGACCGACGCACGCGCGAAGGATCCGAGCGCCAGAACCGGTTGAACACGAGCTTCTCCTCACCCGGCCGCAACCCGATGCCTTGATCGCGCACGACGACCGCCACCGCGTCCTCGTTGGCGCGCATCCGGATCAGCACGGGTTTGCCTTCGCCGTGATCGATCGCGTTGGCGAGCAGGTTGCGCAGGATCCGCTCGACTCGGCGTGGGTCGACCTCGGCGGTGACCGGCTCTTCGGGCACGTCGACGATCAGCTCGGTGGCCGAGGCACGGGCGAGGTGGCGAACGGTCGAGACCGCCGCCCGTGCGCACATCCGCAGATCCAGCTTCTCCACCGCTAGCTCGGCGACGCCCGCGTCGTGGCGGCTGATCTCGAGTAGGTCGTTGAGCAGCGACTCGAACCGGTCGAGCTCGTTCACCATCAGTTCCGAGGACCGACGCAGTGCGGGGTCGAGGTCCTCGCTCGAGTCGTGGATGAGGTCGGCGGCCATCCGGACGGTGGTCAGCGGTGTACGCAGCTCGTGGCTGACGTCGGAGGTGAACCGGCGTTGCAGGTTGCCGAATTCCTCGAGCTGCGTGATCTGCTTGGACAGGCTCTCGGCCATCTCGTTGAACGACATCGCCAGCCGGGCCATGTCGTCCTCGCCGCGAACGGGCATGCGCTCCTTGAGCCGGCCGTCGGCGAATCGCACGGCAATCCGCGAGGCCGACCGGATCGGCAGCACGACCTGCCGGGCGACGAGCATGGACACCGCGGCGAGCAGCACGAGCAGCACGGCGCCGCCGATCAGCATCGTGCTGCGCATCAGCGACAGGCTGCGTTCCTCGCTGGCGAGCGGGAAGATGAGGTACATCTCCAGGGTGGAGATGTCGGAGGTGGTCGGGCTGCCGACGATCAGCGCGGGTCCGCTGTAGCCGTCCGGGTCCGACACGGTCGCGAACTGGTAGCTGACCTGCCCCTGCTGGACGAACCTGCGCAACGAATCGGGCACCTGGTCGGCAGGCCCGCTCACGGTGGGCGGCAACGGGCCGTCACCGGGCACGATGAGCACGGAGTCGAAAGTGCCTGCGGCGCCTGCGCTCTGCGTGTTGTCGCGCTCCTGATTGGATGGTGCGGAGCGGGCGCCGTCGAGCCGGCTACTCAGCGTGTTGCCGTCGTCGGCACCCGCGAGCTGCCCCTGCACGGTGGCGCGGGCGCGATCCATCTCCTCGGTGGCGGCGCTGATCTTCGCCTCGAGCATCCGGTCGGTGATCTGGCTGGTCAGCACGACACCGAGGATGGTGATCACGATCAGGGACAGGGTGAGCGTCGACACGACCACACGCAGCTGCAGGGATCTGCGCCACGTATGGCCGAGGGAGTTGCTGATCGTGCGGAACCAGCGCAACAACGCGGCGGTGTACCTTTCCAGTCGCCGCCGCGGACGAGAACTAAGGATCACGGCGGTCCGGCTTTGTAGCCGACCCCCCTCACCGTAAGTACCACGTCGGGATTCTCCGGATCCTTCTCGACCTTCGCGCGCAGCCGCTGCACGTGCACGTTCACCAGGCGGGTGTCCGCGGCATGACGATAGCCCCAGACCTGCTCGAGGAGAACCTCTCGGGTGAACACCTGACGCGGCTTACGCGCCAGAGCGACCAGCAGATCGAACTCCAGCGGCGTCAGCGAGATCAGTTCCTCGCCGCGGCTGACCTTGTGCGCGGGCACGTCGATGACGATGTCACCGATGGACAGCAACTCGGCCGGCTCCTCCTCGGTCCGGCGCAGCCGGGCGCGGACCCGCGCGACGAGTTCCTTGGGCTTGAAGGGTTTGACGATGTAGTCGTCGGCACCGGATTCCAGTCCGAGCACCACGTCGACCGTGTCGGTCTTCGCGGTCAACATCACGATCGGCACGCCGGAGTCTGCGCGCAGCACCCGGCATACGTCGATGCCGTTCATCCCGGGCAGCATCAGATCGAGCAGCACGAGGTCCGGGCGGGTTTCGCGCACTGCGGACAGTGCCTGGGTCCCGTCACCAACCACGTACGGCTCGAATCCTTCGCCGCGCAACACGATGGTCAGCATCTCCGCGAGAGCCGTATCGTCGTCGACTACCAGAATCCTTGGTTTCATGTCTCTATCGTGTCACCTTCGAGCGCCGTAGCAGGTCGGCACGCCGGAGGATGTGCCTGCATCGGTCGAGTCGCACGGCACGACCACGTCAGCCGTTCGACTCCAGCAACGATGCCATCCGAGCGGCGAGCGCGGCCGGATCGTCGTCCCGGCCCACAACCCACCAGGTGCCACGCCAGCCGATCTCGGCAAGCTCCCGGTACACCTCGGCTGTGCGCTTCTGTAGCCCGGCGTCCCGTTCGTAGGCATCGAGCGCCCGGGCGCGATCCTGCTGTTCGCGATACCGGGCGCGTTCGGCTGCCAGGTCCACCGGAACGTCGAGCAACAGCACAACGTCCGGGGTAGGCAATCCGAACCGGTCGTATTCCACCTTACCGACCCAATCGGAAAAGTCACCCGAGGCACCCTCGTGCAGGCGCGCGGCACCATAGGCGGCATTGGAGGCGACGTAGCGATCGAGGATGACCAGATCGTGTGTCGCGATGAGTTCGCGCAGGTCATCGGCGGCGCCGGCACGGTCGAGGGCAAACAACAATGCCATCGCGTTGGCCGAGCCGGCCAGGTCGCCATGCTCGCCCTGCAGCGCTTCGGCGGCCAGGTCGGCGGGCACGGAATCGCCGTAGCGGGGAAACGCCAGGGTCGCGACGCGCGCGCCGCGACCCTGGAGTTCGGTGACGAGTACGTCGACCAGCGTCCGCTTGCCCGCGCCGTCGAGACCTTCGATGGTGACGAGGATGCCCACGTCGGAAGGCTAGCGCGGTGGGTGCTCAGTACCGGTAGTGGTCCGGCTTGTACGGGCCCTCGACGTCGACGCCGATGTACTCGGCCTGATCCTTGGAGAGCTTGGTCAGCTCACCGCCGAGCGCCTCGACGTGCACCCGCGCGACCTTCTCGTCGAGGTGCTTGGGCAGCCGGTACACCTCGTTGTCGTACTCGTCGGGCTTGGTCCACAGCTCGATCTGTGCGATGACCTGGTTCGAGAAGCTGTTGCTCATCACGAACGACGGGTGGCCGGTCGCGTTGCCCAGGTTGAGCAGTCGGCCCTCGGACAGCAGGATGATCGACTTGCCCGTGTCGAAGGTCCACTCGTCGACCTGCGGCTTGATGTTGATCCGCGTGGCGCCCGAGCGCTCCAGGCCGGCCATGTCGATCTCGTTGTCGAAGTGGCCGATGTTGCCCAGGATGGCCTGGTTCTTCATCGCCTTCATGTGCTCGAGCAGGATGATGTCCTTGTTGCCCGTCGAGGTGATGACGATGTCGGCAGCGCCGATCGCCTGCTCCACGGTGACCACGTCGAAGCCGTCCATCAGCGCCTGCAGCGCATTGATCGGGTCGATCTCGGTGACCTGCACGCGCGCGCCCTGGCCGGCCAGCGACTCCGCACAGCCCTTGCCCACGTCGCCGTAGCCGCAGATCAGCACCTTCTTGCCGCCGATCAGCACGTCGGTGCCGCGGTTGATGCCGTCGATCAGCGAGTGCCGGGTGCCGTACTTGTTGTCGAACTTGCTCTTGGTGACCGAGTCGTTGACGTTGATCGCCGGGAACGTCAGCTCACCGGCCGCGGCGAACTGATAGAGCCGCAGCACACCGGTGGTGGTCTCCTCGGTGACGCCCTGCACCGACTCGGCGATGGCGCTCCACTTGCCCTTGTCCGTCTCGAACCGCTCGCGCAGCAGGTTCAGGAACACCGTGTACTCGGCCGAGTGGTCGTCCTCGTCCGGCGGAATCACCCCGGCCTTCTCGAACTGCGCACCGCGCAGCACCAGCATGGTGGCGTCGCCACCGTCATCGAGAATCATGTTGGCCGGCTTGTCGGCGTCCGGCCAGGTCAGCATCTGCTCGGCGGCCCACCAGTACTCCTCGAGTGTCTCGCCTTTCCAGGCGAACACCGGTGTGCCCTGCGGCTGCTCGGGGGTGCCGTGCGGGCCGACGACGATGGCCGCGGCCGCGTGGTCCTGGGTGGAGAAGATATTGCAGGAGGCCCAACGGACCTCGGCGCCGAGTGCGGTCAGCGTTTCGATCAGCACCGCGGTCTGCACGGTCATGTGCAGCGAGCCGGAGACGCGAGCGCCCTTGAGCGGCGCGACCTCGGCGTACTCGCGGCGAAGCGAAATCAGACCCGGCATCTCGTGTTCGGCGAGGCGGATCTCCTTGCGGCCGAATTCGGCGAGCGACAGATCGGCAACTTTGAAATCGATGCCGTTGCGGTGGTCGGCTTGGAGCTGGCTATCGGAAGCGACGGAAGTCATCTACCTCTCCTGATCGGGGGCTACTCGGCAAGGCTAGCCGGTCTGCGTGCCACCGTGGTCGCCGCCCGTGGCGGCGTCGCGGCGCGCGAGCACCACGGCGACGTAGGGCGCGAGCAGCATCGCCAACTCGGCCGGCACATCGTGTTCGGGCTCGGGCGGGACGGACACGTAGCTCATCGCCAGCCGCACCACGGCGCGGGCGAGGATCGCGGATTCCGCGGCGGGGGCGGCCACCCAGCTGTTCCGGAAGACGTCGGTGAGCCGGGTCGTCGCCCAATCGAGAACCGGCGCGCTGTCGAGCGTGATGAGGCGCAGCAGGTCGAGTTTGGCTTCCCCGGTGAGCAGCGACCGGATCAGCGGATCGGCCGCGGAGTCGACGAAGAACGCACCGAATGCATCGCGCAGACCGGCGTCGACATCGCCGACATTCGCCTCGATCGCGCCGTCCACATGGTCGACCAGCCGGTCGACCAACCGGATCGCGTAACCCTGGGCGAGCCCGGCACGCGACCCGAACTCGTTGTAGAGAGTCTGCCTGCTGACCCCAGCGTGCTTCGCGACATCGGTGAGGCTGATCCGCGACCAATCCCGCTCGGTGAGCAGTTCGCGCACGGCGTCGAGAACGGAGTCACGCAGCAGCACCCGGGTCGCCTCTTGATATACGCCACGTGCCGGGCTCACCGGAGCACTCATGCCGGCACCGCACTCATGTCAGGACCGTTCGATCTCGACCATGAAGAAGTCCGCCTTCGCAGCACCGCAGTCCGGGCACGTCCAGTCGTCGGGAATGTCGTCCCACCGGGTGCCCGGCTCGATGCCGTCGTCCGGCCAGCCGAGGGCCTCGTCGTATTCGAATCCGCATTGCACACATTGAAACAGCTTGTACTCGGTCATTGCACATTCTCCCGTACCTGTTCGAAATCGACCTTCTCCCGTACACCGCAGTCCGGGCAGCACCAGTCGTCGGGAACCCGATCCCAGCCAGTTCCGGGCGGAAATCCTTCGTGTGGTTCACCTTTCGCCTCGGTGTAGGTGTATTCGCACACCGGGCAGCGGTACGCGCTCACGACTGGGGCACCGGGTAACGGGCCAGCACGCGATCGCGCTTGGCGGGATGGATCGACGCCCTGGTGATGTCACCGCCGTAGTGCGCGAGGACCCGCTTGTCCATCACCCGGCGCCACAGCGGCGGGAAGTAGGCGAGCAGGATCATGCTGGCGTAGCCGGCGGGCAGGTTCGGCGCACCCTCCCAGCTGCGCAGCGTCTGATACCGCCGGGTCGGGTACGCGTGGTGATCGCTGTGCCGCTGCAGGTGGTAGAGGAAGATGTTGGTGACGATGTGGTCGCTGTTCCAGCTGTGCATCGGGGCGGGCCGTTCGTAGCGTCCGCTCGCGGTCTTCTCCCGCCGCAGCCCGTAGTGCTCAAGGTAGTTCACCGCCTCCAGCAGGCTGAACCCCACGACCGCCTGCAACACCAGGTAGGGCGCCAGCCCGATGCCGAAGACGGCGAGCAGTGCCGCGTACAGCACGACGGTCATCAACCAGGCCGAAAGCACCTCGTTGCGCAGCGTCCATGGCCCACTGCCGAGCCGTTCCAGACGCTGGCGCTCCAGCCGCCACGACGACCGCAGCCCGCCCCACACCGTGCGCGGCCAGAAGGCCCAGAACGATTCGCCCACACGGGAACTCGCGGGATCCTCCGGAGTGGCGACGCGCACATGATGACCACGGTTGTGCTCGATATAGAAATGGCCGTACGCGGTCTGCGCCAACGTGATCCGAGACAGCCAGCGCTCCAGATCGACCTTCTTGTGCCCGAGCTCGTGCGCGGTGTTGATCCCGATGCCGCCGATGCAACCGATGCTGATCGCCAAACCGATCTTGTCGACCGTGCCGAGACCGCCGTCGATCCCGAGCCAACTCAGGTCCGACGCGGTGATCAGGTAGCAGCCGATGACCAGGGACAGGAACTGCAGCGGCACGAACGCGTAGGTCAGGTAGCGGTAGTACTTGTCGTTCTCCAGGTACTCCATGACCTCGTCGGGCGGGTTGTTGCCGTCCGGTCCGAAGAACACGTCCGCGATCGGGATGAGCACGTAGATAAGGATCGGCCCGACCCACCAGAGAGCATGGGTGAGCGCGTCGAGCCCGACTGCGTTGAGCGCCCACACCAGCGGTAGCGCGATGAACAGCGCGGTGGGCGCGAACAGCCCCCATAGCCACATATACCGCTTCGGGTCGCGCCAGTTCGGCGCGATGGTTCCCGGCTGGTCCGCGTCGGTGCGCGTGGACATGTTGCCCTCCCATCGAACGGCCGGCTGCATGTGAGCCGGAACACTTTCGACGTGGACAATACTTCCTAATTTGTCGATCGTCTAGACAACGACCGCTATTTTGTAAATCCGGCCTCGCGCCTGCCGAGAATCGAATGGGACCGGCTGTAGGCGAAGTAGAAGATCAGCCCGATCGCCATCCACAGCACGAAGCGACCCCAGGTCAGGATCGACAGGTTGATCATCAGCCAGAAGCAGGCGAGTACCGAAAGAATCGGGACCAATGGCACCGCGGGAACCCGGAAGCCGCGCTCGAGATCGGGCCGGTTGCGGCGCAGCAAGATGACGCCGATCGAGACCAGCACGAACGCGAACAGGGTGCCGATATTGACCATTTCCTCGAGCTCGCCGATCGGCACCAGCGCGGCGAGCACCGCGCAGACCACGCCGACCAGCAGCGTGATCCGCACCGGCGTGCCGTGCTTGCCGGTGTGTGACAGCCCGTGCGGCATCAACCCGTCGCGCGACATCGCGAACAGCACCCGGGTTTGGCCGAGCAGCAACACCATCACCACCGTGGTAAGCCCGGCCAGCGCTCCGATCGAGATGATGTTCTTCGCCCAATCGACGCCGTTCAGCGCGAACGCCGTCGCCAGCGTCGCATCCTCGCCGGCGAGGTCGGTATAGGGCACCATGCCCGTGAGCACCAACGTCACGGCCACGTAGAGCACGGTGACGATGGCGAGCGAGGCGAAGATCCCGCGCGGCACTGCCTTCTGCGGATTCTTGGTCTCCTCCGCAGCGGTGGCCACGATGTCGAAACCGATGAACGCGAAGAAGACCAGGCTCGCTGCGGCGAGCAGGCCGTACCAGCCGAACGAACTGTTGCCGCCGCCGGTGAGCCAGGAGAACACCGTCTCGTCGAAGCCTTGCTTGCCTTCGCTGGGCTCCGATGCCGGAATGAACGGGCTGTAGTTCGCGGTGTCGATGTAGCGGATCCCGACCACGATGACGAGCAGCACGACCGAAATCTTGATGGCGGTGATCACTGCCGATACCCGAGACGAGAGTTTGGTGCCGGTGGCGAGCAGGGTGACGAGCACCGCGATGATCAATGCCGCGCCCCAGTCGACGTCGGCCCCGCCGATCTCGACGGTGCCGGAGATGCCGCTGAACACCTCGCCAAGGTAGAGCGACCAGCCCTTCGCGACGACCGATGCGGCGAGCGCGAACTCGAGGATCAGATCCCAGCCGATGATCCAGGCGACGAACTCACCGAAGGTCGCGTACGAATACGTGTAGGCACTGCCCGCGACCGGCACCGTCGAGGCGAATTCCGCGTAGCACAGCGCCGCCAATCCGCATGCGATTGCGGCGAGCACGAACGAGACGGACACCGCGGGGCCGGCCACGTTGCCGGCCGTCCGTGCGGTGAGGGTGAAGATGCCCGCGCCGATCACCACGGCAACACCGAAAACGGTGAGGTCCCAGGCGGTCAGGTCCCTGCGCAGCTTCGAGTCCGGTTCATCGGTGTCGGCGATCGACTGTTCGACCGACTTGCGGCGGAACAGCGAGTTTCGCGACCTGCTTACCTCGGATCCCTCGATTGTCACGGCGGCAGCCTCCTCGCGTCGGGGCGTCTACTCGTCTCGAGCGGTCACCACGCTCGGGTCGAGCCTGCTCAGCACTGTGACGAGCGTATGCGCCTGAGACGCACGATGAGCGTGGTATCGCTACTCATGCCCAATCGGCGTGCGCGGTAATCCCGCACCGAGCGTTCGGTCAGTTCGGCGCCTGCTGGGGCTGCGCCCGGTACAGGTCGGGCTCGATGTAGATGACTCGACAGGCCGGCAGGACCGTCCGCACGCGAGCCTCGGCGGCATCGATGGCCGCGGCGACCGCGGCGATATCCAAGCCGGGGGCGATCGCGACCTTTGCGGCAACGAGGATTTCCTCCGGGCCGAGGTACTGCGTCTTGAGGTGGATGACCTGCTCGATCTCCGTGCCGTCGGTCAGACCCGCACGGATCCTCTGCTCGTCGTCGGCGGTGACACCCTCGCCGATCAGCAGGCTCTGCATCTCGACGATGAGCACGATGGCGATCAGCCCGAGCAGAATGCCGATCCCCAAGGTGCCGATGCCGTCCCAGATCGGGTCGTCGGTGACCACCGTGAGGCCGACACCGCCGAGCGCGAGCACAAGCCCGATCAGCGCGCCGGAGTCCTCGAGCAGCACCACCGGAAGTTCCGGGCTGCGCGAGTTGCGGATGAACTGCCACCACGACGCGGAACCCTTGAGCGGGCGGGACTCTCGCACCGCGGTGAACCAGCTGTAGGTTTCCAGTCCGACGGCGACGAGCAGGATGACCACGGCGACCATCGGCGAGGTCAGTTCCTCGGGGTGCTGAATTTTGTGGATGCCCTCGTAGATCGCGAACAGCGAACCGAGCGAGAACAACACCAGCGCGACGACGAACGAATAGAAGTATCTGCTGCGGCCGTACCCGAATTGGTGCAGTGGGGTGGCGTCCCGGGCGGCCCGGTTCTGCCCGAACAGCAGCAACCCCTGATTCGAGGTGTCGGCGACCGAGTGCACCGACTCGGCAAGCATCGAGGACGATCCCGTCACCAAGAAGCCGACGAACTTCGCCACCGCGATCCCCGCGTTTGCCGCCAACGCCGCAAGAATGGCCTTCTTGCTCCCTTCCGCCGACATGGTCCCCTCCGTGGTTGTCGAAAGTCATTCTCGAAACGAATGCGCGTGAAACGCGATGAGACTAGCCAACTCCGGCCGGTGCCGGGCGGTTCGGTGCGCTAGCCGACTGTCACGTGAAAGATCTGCGCCGGTGCGACCTGCGCAGTCACCACGATGTCCGGGTCGGACGCGGAGATCCACGCCGCCGAACCCCGGTCGAGGCATACCGCTCCGGCACCGGCCCGGCCCGGGTCGGTCGGCGCATCGGCCGCCCAGGCGAGTTCGACCGCCCCTGAGGTGCAGACCATGATGGCGGGCAGGCCGTCGGCGGGGATCCGAACCGGCTGCGCATCGTCCAATTCGAGGCAGGTCAGCGCGAATTCGTCGACGTCGGCCAGGTAGCGACCGCCGCACCCCTGCGCGGCGGGGACGCTGCGGCACGCCGTCATCGGCGTCGGCTCGAAGTCGAGCACGCGCAGCAACTCCGGGACGTCCACGTGCTTGGGCGTCAGACCGCCGCGCAATACGTTGTCCGAGTTCGCCATCACCTCGACGGCGACCCCGTGCAGGTAGGCATGCAGGTTTCCGGCTGCGAGATGGATCGACTCACCCGGCCGCAAGTGGACCCGGTTGAGGAGCAGCGATGCGAGCACGCCCGCATCGTTCGGGTACGCGGCGGCGAGTTCGAGTGCAGTCTGCACTTCCGCCGTGAATCGCGAATCGCCACCGGAGAGATACCGCACGCAGCCGTCGAGCACATCGTCGAGCAGCGACGCGAGTGCCGGCGGCGGAAGCGTGATCCAGGTGGTGAACAGCGCGCGCAAACCGGACGCGTCCGGCTGTCCGTCGAGCAGCGCGACGTAGGTGTCGAGTGCGCGCACGTCGAGCCCACGCAGCAGCGCGACCGTCGTGTGCGGGTCGCGGAACCCGGCGAGCGCGTCGAATGGCTCCAGCGCGACCACTACCTCGGGCTTGGCACTCTCGTCCTTGTAATTGCGCACCGGCGCGTCCATCGGGACGCGGGCACGATTCTCCCGCTCGAACCCCTCGCGGGCCTGCGCCGCACTCGGATGGGCCTGCAACGACAACGGTTCCTCGGCGGCGAGCAGCTTGATCAGAAACGGCAGCCGCTTCCCGAACCGCGGAACCACGCTCGGACCGAGTTGGCCCTCGGGGTCGTCGGCGATCAGGTCGAGCAACGAGGTCCTGCGTTCGCCGCAGGAGACCCAGGCCGGGTCCGCCGGGTGCGCACCGAACCACAACTCGGCTTCGGGATGCGCCGACGGCGACGGACGACCACACAGCTCGGCGAGCGCCGTCCGCGAGCCCCACGCGTAGGAGCGCAGCGCACCATCGAGTAGGCGCACTAGACGGACTCCTCCTCGTTCTCCGCTCCCGGCACGATAGACCATTCGCCGGCTCCGGAAATCAATCTCAGATACGCGGCGGCCATCTCCAATCGGACCGCCAATACAGCCAATTGCTCGATCACTCTGCCAGGTCCCGGTCCGGCGCCGCCGGGCGCGTCCCCCGCCGCCTCCGGTGCCTCTTCCGGTTCCGCGGTCACGAGTTCGGCGTCGCTCAGCGCGGCGAATCGTAGCTCGACCGCCCGCCGATTCGCTTCCGTGCTCAACACGAAAACCCGCAGCGGAGACTGCAGGGCGGGCCCGTCGATCTGCTCGTCGTGGAAGAACGGGTCGTACCCGGGACCGGCGTGCGACTTGGCATGGCCGAATTCCGCGGTCGCGACAGCGTCGGGCAGATTCGCGGCACTCGCCGCGGTTCCGGCTTCGCGCAGGAGCACTTCCGCACCGTGCCGAGCGACCTCACTGCTGGCGGGGCCGTCGCCGGCGAGCACCACGCGACGGTTCTGCATCCGCGCGGCCAGCGACTTGGCCGGATTGTGGAACACCTCGTTCGTCGGGTGGTCCCGTATTGCTTCGGCATCGAGCAGATCGGCGAGCCGGTCGAGATCGGGGACCGCCCGGCCGCTCGCGGTCCGGTCGACTGCGGCCAGGACGGCGATGCACACCGCGAGATAGCGCAGCATCGCGTGATGGTCGAGCACCTGCATCCGCGGTGGCAAGACGATGGCGCGGCCGGCTCCCGCAGCCCGCAATGGACCCTCGTCCGGGGCGGCAACGACCACCTCGGCACCGCGGCGCAGCGCCTGGGCGACGGAGTCGACGAGCCGCGGATCGCCGGCGTCGTCGCCGGCGACCACCACAACATCGAGCGGTCCGACCCAGCGCGGTGTGGCAGCGACCTGCACGATCGGCAGCCCCGCGCCATCGCCGAGTGCGGCGATCACGAGTGCGGCCGCTCGCGTCGCACGACCGGGCGCGGTGACGAACAGCAGCGTGCGCGGCTGCAGGCCGGCGAGCCGGGCGAGCGCGTCCTCCCGCACGGCGGCGGCAACCGAACGTACCTGCGCGCCGCCGAGTGCCGCGGCGCGCAGCCGGCCGTCCGTGTCGGCGGCTTGCAGCGATGCCGCGTCATCGAGGTCGAGCACGGAGAATGCGGTCATCGGGACCGTCCTTCCTTCGACTCGGTACTGACGCGACTTCCACCGGATCGGCGGGCTGGATTTTCTCGGGGACGGAGGACTCCTCCACTATCCCAGCTATCCGCGGACGATGGTCAAAATCTCCGCGACCAGGGCGTCCACCTGCTCGGTGGTTCGCGCCTCGACGTTGAGCCGCAGCAGCGGCTCGGTGTTGGAGGCGCGCAGGTTGAACCACGCGTCCTGGCCGAGGTCGACCGTCACCCCGTCGAGCCGGTCGATCGCGACCGTGCGGTCACGAAAGGCCTCCAGCACGGCACGTGTGCGCGCGCGGGCGTCGGACACCGTCGAGTTGATCTCACCGGAGGCGGCGAAGCGTTCGAAGGACGCAGTCAGCTGCGACAGCGGCCGGTCCGTTGCGGACAGCGCGGCGAGCACGTGCAACGCGGCGAGCATGCCGGAGTCGGCACCCCAGAAATCCCTGAAGTAATAGTGCGCAGAGTGCTCGCCGCCGAAAATGGCGCCCGTCTCGGCCATCTGTTGCTTGATGAACGAGTGGCCGACGCGGGTACGTAGCGGCGTCCCGCCGAGTTCGGTCACCAACTGCGGCACCGCGCGTGAGGTGATCAGGTTGTGGATGATCGTGGCGCCGGTCTCGCGCGCGAGTTCGCGCTCGGCGACCAAAGCCGCGATTGCCGACGGTGACACGGGCTCACCGCGCTCGTCCACAACGAAACATCGGTCGGCATCGCCGTCGAAGGCGAGCCCGATGTCGGCGCCGGTATCGCGGACGAACTTCTGCAAATCCACGAGGTTCTTCGGATCGAGCGGGTTGGCCTCGTGATTGGGAAACGTGCCGTCGAGTTCGAAATAGAGCGGCTCGACAGTGACCGGGAGCGGGCCGAACACAGCGGGCGCGGTGTGTCCCCCCATGCCGTTGCCCGCGTCGACAGCGATTCGCAGCGGACGCATGCCGCTGGTATCGACGAGACTGCGCAGATAGGTGGCGTAGTCGTCGAGCACATCGAGCTGGGTGATCTGCCCGGCCGGGCCGTCGAAGGGGGGTACCCCGTCGGTGACTTCCCGGGCGATCGTGGCCAGCCCGGTTTCCTGCCCGACGGGCTTCGCGCCCGCCCGGCACAGCTTGATTCCGTTGTAGCGGGCCGGATTGTGGCTCGCAGTGAACATCGCGCCGGGGCAGTCGAGGAAGCCCGCCGCGAAGTAGAGCTGGTCGGTGGAGGCCAGGCCGATGTCGACGACGTCGAGTCCCTGCGCGGTGACTCCTTCGGCGAACGCGTGCGACAGTGCCGGCGAAGAATCGCGCATGTCCCGGCCGACGGCGATTCGCTTTGCAGGCGCGAAGCCTGCGGAGCGCCCATCGGAGCCAGGCGCGAAGCCTGCGGAGCCGTCGCGCACCAGGCGCGCGAACGATGCGCCGACGTCACGCACGAATTCCGTATCGAGTTGATCCCCCACCACACCGCGCACGTCGTATGCCTTGATCACTGCGGCCACGAGTTCGGCGGAACGAGCCCCTGTCATGAAAGACACCCTAATGCCCCGGTTGCACCGGTCCGACACCATGCCGACATGGGTTCGGGCACGAGCATGGCCGGCGCCGAACGGTCAGTCCGGCGGGTCCGGCAGCACCCGCAGATGCCCGCGTCGACCCGTGCGCGGCGCGGGTTGTGCGGGCGTGGCGGGCGGCAGACCGTAGTCGGAGTAGCCGCGCGGCGCGGGGTCACCGCGATCCGGCCGGCCGGCTTCGCGCACCGCCTCGGCAAGTGCGGTCAGGTCGTCCTCGTCGGGTGAGCGGGACGCGAAAGCGCCCTCGTGCCGAACCATCTCCCAGCCCTTGGGCGCGGTGATGCGCGAACCGTGCAATTCACACAGATCCCACGAATGCGGCTCATCGACGGTGGCGAGCGGTCCGACCACCGCGGTCGAGTCCGAATAGACGTAGGTCAGCGTGGCAACGGCGGGGTTCTTGCACCCTGGTCTGCAGCAGCGACGCGACGCTCTCACGGAGTGGAGCGTAGCCCGACGAGTACCCCGGACCTATTCGGACACACCGGAGTCGAGCCACGATCCGGTCTCGAAATCCGCCGCTGCGGGCATGGACCCGGCGGCCACCTCGAATCGATCCAAAGGGCGTGAGGTTCTACGCTGCTGAACATGGCACGCGCGCGCAACCGTCGCCCCGTCACGGCCCGTTCGGCGACCCGGCGCGGGCGGGGCCTGCGTGGCCCGGTGCTGCCGCGTTCGGTACCGGCGTGGCGGACCCGCGGCGAGAAGTTCGATCTGCTGGTGCTCGAGGCATTCGCCCCGGTGGATGCGGACTGGCACGAACGGCTGACGAAGCTCGATATCGCGGTCGACGAGGTGCCCAAGATCCGCCCGCTCGATCCGGAGTCGGTCACCTGGCCGGACGAGGTGGTCGCGGACGGGCCGGTGCCGCTGTCTCGGCTCATTCCGGCCGGCGTTGACCGGCGTGGGGAGGCGACGCGCGCTCGCGTCGTACTGTTCCGCCGACCGATCGAGATGCGCGCCAAGGATCCCGACGATCTCGTCGACTTGTTGCACGAAGTACTCGTGCAACAAGTCGCGACATACCTTGGTGTCGACCCGGACGTCATCGACCCGGAGCCACCCGAGGATCCGGCCTGAACGCACGGCCGAGGATCCGGCCCGATCGCACGGCCTACTGGCTGCGCTACCGGATCCCGGTGCGGCTCAGATGATGCCGCGCTTGAGGCGACGCCGCTCCCGCTCGGACAACCCGCCCCAGATGCCGAATCGCTCGTCGTGCGCGAGCGCGTAATCCAGGCACTCGTCCTTGACTTCGCAGCCCAGGCAGATGCGCTTGGCCTCGCGGGTGGAGCCGCCCTTTTCGGGAAAGAACGCCTCGGGATCGGTCTGCGCGCACAGGGCGCGCTCTTGCCATTGCTCTTCGACCGAATCGAACATTTCTTCGAAACCGTTGACCACCAGGCTGAGTCGGGGACGATCCCCGGCTGCCTCGTCGTCACAGACGCCATACGCTGCGCCCGCTACGGAATCGGTGTGCGGTTCGTCGGACACGCGCTCGAGAGTTTCGTACTCGTCGTGCAAGCCGGCCATGCTCCGCCTCCTCAACTTCGATAGCGCAGAAGTGCTTGGTCCACCGCGCCGAATTGGCGCGTACGAGGATTGCTGTCTGTTGCCTTCCGAACGGAACGCGGCCAGGTGCACGATATCGAACACCCATTCGAATCACTCGCCACCGCAGGAACACTCGTCCTGCGTGAGTGGAATGACATAGCTGTGATTAGACACGCCGGGCGCGCAGGTGGTCAAGTCGACATCCGAAATCCACTACTATCCAAATCTTTTTGGCTCTTTTCTGGACCGGTGACCAACTCCCAGAATTGCACGCCTAGGCTGTTCGGTCGTGAGTGAAGTGAGCACAAAGGCGGAAAATGCCGGGCCCCGCATCGTCGTTCTGGTCGGCGGAGTGGGTGGCGCTCGGTTCCTTCAGGGCGTGCGCGAACTCCTCGACGGGCGCGGCGAAATCACCGCGATCGTCAACGTGGGCGACGACGTCTGGATGCACGGATTGCGCATCTGCCCGGACCTCGACACGTGTATGTACACCCTCGGTGGCGGCATCGATCCCGAGCGCGGCTGGGGTCACATCGGCGAAACATGGCACGCCAAAGAGGAATTGAGCGCCTACAAGGCGATGCCCGACTGGTTCGGGCTCGGTGACCGCGACATCGCCACGCACCTCATCCGCAGCCAGATGCTACGCACCGGCTACCCCCTGTCCGCCGTCACCGAAGCACTGTGCAACCGGTGGCAACCGGGAGTACGCCTGCTGCCGGTGACCGACGACCGCAGCGAGACCCACGTCGTTGTCACCGATCCCGAAACCGGGGACCGGCGCGCCATTCATTTTCAGGAGTGGTGGGTCCGTTACCGCGCGAATATCGAGACGCACAGCTTCGCCAATGTGGGCGCCGACCAAGCCAAACCGGGGCCCGGTGTGTCCGAATCGCTCGAATCGGCTGATGTGATTTTGCTCGCACCGTCGAACCCGGTGGTGAGTATCGGGGCAATTCTCGCGGTGCCCGGAATTCGCGGCGCGCTACGGACCACCTCCGCGAAAGTAATCGGCCTGTCGCCGGTGATCGACGGAAAACCGTTGCGCGGAATGGCCGACGAGTGCCTGTCCGTGATCGGGGTGCCGACGACCGCCGAAGCCATCGCCGCCCACTACGGCGCGCGCAGCGGGAACGGCATCCTGGACGGCTGGCTGGTGCACTCGACCGATACCGCCCATGTACCCGGTATCGAGGTGCGCAGTGTTCCGTTACTGATGACCAACCCGACGACCACCGCCGAGATGGCGCGCACCGCAATCGCTCTCGGCGGAGTGCAGCTGTGACACCGGACCATGCTGCACCGGCGGGGCTGCAGATCCTCCCCGTCGAGGGTCTGCCCGAATTCCGCCCGGGCGACGACGTCGCCGAACACCTTGCGCGGCAGGCGCCGTGGCTGGCCGATGGCGACGTGCTGGTGGTCACAAGCAAGATCATGTCCAAGGCGGAGGGCCGCATCGTCGCGGCGCCGACCGACCCGGACGAGCGCGACGCCGCACGGCGCCGCCTGATCGACGACGAAGCAGTGCGTGTGCTCGCGCGCAAAGGCCGCACGCTGATCACCGAGAACCGGCTCGGCATCGTGCAGGCCGCTTCGGGTGTCGACGGCTCGAACGTCGATTCCGCCGAACTGGCGCTCCTGCCCGTCGACCCCGACGCGAGCGCCGCGCTGCTGCGCAACCGACTGCGCGAACTGCTCGGTGTCCGCGTCGCCGTCGTCGTCACCGACACGATGGGCCGAGCGTGGCGCAACGGGCAGACCGACGCCGCGATCGGCTCGGCCGGGATCGCGGTACTGCACGGCTACGCCGGGTCCGTCGACGGCCAGGGCAACGAACTGCAGGTCACCGAGGTCGCAATCGTCGACGAACTGGCCGCCGCGGGTGATCTGGTGAAAGGCAAGCTGCGCGGGGTCCCGGTCGCCGTGGTGCGCGGACTCGAACCGCACGACGACGGCACCAGCGCGAAGGCACTGCTGCGCGGTGGCGCGGACGACCTGTTCTGGCTCGGCACCGCGGAGGCGATCGAGCGCGGCCGCGGCGAGGCGCTGCTACTGCGCCGCTCGGTGCGTCACTTCGCCGCCGAACCGGTGCCTGCCACGTTGCTGCGTGCCGCCGTCGGCGAGGCTTTGACCGCACCCGCGCCGCACCACACCCGTCCGGTTCGGTTCGTCTGGCTGCGCAACCGCGAGGTGCGCGACCGGCTGCTCGGTGCCATGCGCGATCAATGGCGCCGCGACCTCGCCGGCGACGGGCTCACCGACGAGCGGATCGAGCGCCGACTCGCCAAGGGCGACATCCTCTTCGACGCCCCCGAGGTGGTCCTGCCGTTCTGCGTTCCGGATGGTGCACACGACTACCCCGACCGGCCGCGGCAAGCCGCCGAGTCGACCATGTTCACCGTGGCGGTCGGCGCGGCGGTGCAGGGCTTGCTGGTGTCGCTGGCCACCAAGGGCGTGGGCAGCTGCTGGATCGGTTCGACCATCTTCGCCGCCGACGTGGTGCGCGCCGAGCTCGGTCTCGGCGCCGAGTGGCAGCCGCTCGGCGCGGTGGCGATCGGCTACCCGCCCGAGGAGCTCACCCCGCGGTCGGTCGCCGACCCGGGCGACGGGCTGGTGGAGCTGTGAGCGCGGACAGCCTGCGCACCTCGTCCATCGACGTGCTCGAGGCCTGGGCGCCCGCCGAGCGCGGTGACGAGGCGCTGCGCCAAACGCTGCTCGCCTTCCTCGGCTCCGCGCCGCGCGGCTGCCTGCGCGAGCACGTGCCCGGACACATCACCGCCTCCGCGCTGGTCCTCGACGAATCCGGTCGCAACGTGCTGCTGACCCTGCACCCGAGGGTTGGCCGCTGGATTCAGCTCGGCGGGCACTGCGAAGAGAGCGACGAGACGATCGCCGACGCGGCGCTGCGCGAGGCCACCGAGGAATCGGGGATGTCCGGGCTGCGCATCGACCCGCGGCTGCTGTCCGCGCACACCCATGCGATCACCTGCTCGCTCGGCGTACCGACGCGGCACCTGGATCTGCAGTTCCTGGTCCGCGCACCGGACGATGCCATCGCCGTGCGCAGCGAAGAGTCGGTCGACCTGCGCTGGTGGCCGATCGACCAGCTGCCTGCCGGTGCCGAGGCCGAAACCCTCGACCGCCTGATCGCCCTGGCCCACGCCCGCTGACCGTCGCCATCTCACAATGTGGGCACGGGCTCCCGCCCACCGGTCCTCCATGAATGGAAGATTTGTTGCGTTGAGCGGAGTGAACGATTCCGTTCACTCCGGCTAACGCGACGGATCTTCCGTTCACAATGTGGGAACGGCGTGGGATTAAGTCAGACGTCGGTGGAGAAGCGGATCCCGCCGTCCGGGATCTTCACACCCGGCCACACCCGCGCTCCACGAAGCAACTCGCACCGTGCGCCGACCTCGGCTCCATCGCCGATCACGCCGTCGCGAACCAGCGCGCGCGGACCGATCCGGGCTCCGGATCCGATGATCGAGCGCTCCACCACGGCACCGGCCTCGACCCGGGCACCGTCGAACAGCACGGCACCGTCCAGGCGAGCGCCCGCGCCGACCTCGGCCCCGCGGCCGACCACCGAGCCGCCGATCACCAGTGCGCCCGGCGCGACGCCCGCACCGGCATGCACCAACGACTCGCCGCGCTGATCGGGCAGTGCCGGCGAGGTCGCGATACCGCGCACCAGATCCGCCGAGCCGCGCACATAGTCCTCCGGTGTGCCCATGTCTCGCCAATACGCGGTGTCGACGTGCCCGAAGATCCGCACCCCTTCGTGCAGCAGCGCCGGGAACACCTCGCGTTCCACCGACACCGGACGACCGGTCGGGATCTTCTCGATGTACTCGCGGCGGAACACGTAGCAACCCGCATTGATCTGGTCCGTCGGCGGATCCTGCGTCTTCTCCAGGAACGCAGTCACCCGGCCGTCGGCATCTGTCGGGACGCAGCCGAACGCACGCGGGTCGCTCACCCGGGTGAGGTGCAGCGTCACATCCGCTTTGGTCGACTCGTGGGTGTCGAGGATCGCGCCGAGTTCGGTGCTGCTCAGCACGTCACCGTTGAAGATCATCACGTTGTCCGCGCGAAGCTTCGAGAGCACGTTACGGATGCCACCGCCGGTGCCGAGCGGTTCGGTCTCGGTCACGTACTCGAGTTCGAGTCCGAGATCCGAGCCGTCACCGTAATGCTCCTCGAACACCTCGGCCTTGAACGAAGTGCCGAGCACCACGTGGTTGATCCCGGCTTCCGCGATGCGGTGCAGCAGGTGGGTGAGGAACGGCACTCCCGCGATCGGCAGCATCGGCTTGGGCGCCGAGAGCGTCAACGGCCGCAGCCGGGTGCCCTGGCCACCGACGAGCACGACCGCGTCGGTCGATGCGTTCTCCGCCATCAATCTCAGATCCTCGTCTTCTCGGGAGCAGTCTTGTCGCGTTGTTTCAGTGCTGATCGAACTGCGATTCGCGACCGAACCGCCAGACCGACCCGCAGCCCCAGTCGCATCGGCGCCTGCCACCACAGTGGATGCCGGTCCGCCTGGAAGCGGTAGGCACTCTCGTGATGAGCGGGGAGCATGAGCTCGGGACGCCGTCCGGCCGCGTGCCCCTTGTCGTGGGTGACCTCGGCCGCCGGGACGTAGACATTACGCCAGCCTGCCCGCCCGAGCCGGTCGCCGAGGTCGACGTCCTCCATGTACATGAAGTAGCGCGAATCGAAGCCGTACACCGAGTCGAACGCGACCCGGCGCAGCAGCAAGCACGAGCCGGACAACCAGCCCACCGGACGCTCGCTGACCGCCTCGTTCTCCTGCCGGTAGCGCCGGGTCCACGGGTTGCCCGCCCACACCGTGCCGAGCACGGCGTGCCCGGCCCCGCCGAGCAGACCGGGTACCTCACGCGCCGACGGATAGATGCTCCCGTCCGGCTCGTGGATGAGCGGGCCGAGCGAACCGGCCCGCGGCCAGCGCTGCGCAGCGTCGAGCAGACGGTCGATCGCCTCGCTACCCCATTCGATGTCGGGGTTGGCTACCACGACGAACTCCACGTCGCCGTCGATCTCGGCCACCGCCCGATTGACCGCGCCGCCGTAGCCGATATTGGCGCCGGTGCGCAGCAGCCGAACGTGCGCATTCGCCTCGGCCACGGCCTCGGGAACGCCGTCGGTCGAGCCGTTGTCGGCGAGGATGACCTGCGGTTTCTCGCTGCTGGCGTGCGCCAGCGTGTCGATGAACCGATGCAGATGGTCGCCGGGCGAATAGGTGACCGTCACGACGGCAAACTGCGGACTCACGTCCGGAATCGTATCGGTCCCCCAGCGGCGCTCCTCGACCCGTGCGGCTCAGTCGCCGGTCAGCGCCGCGCGCAGCCCCGCCCGCCAGTCCCGCAGCGGGGTGAGCCCGGCATCGGTCCACACCCGGTTGGACAGCACCGAGTACGCCGGGCGCGGCGCAGGGCGGACGAACTCGGCGCTGGTACAGGGCCGAACCCGCGCCGGGTCGGCGTCGAGGAGTTCGAACGTCGCGCGAGCCAGGTCGTACCAACTCGCCACGCCGGCATTGGTCAGGTGCAGCAGCGGCGGCGCCTCGGGGTGCTCCGCGAGTTCGAGCAGACCGTCCGCGAGATCGTCGGCATAGGTGGGCGACCCAAGCTGATCGTCGACGACGTCGATGGTGTCGCGTTCGCGCTCGAGCCGGCGCATCGTGGCGACGAAGTCCGTGCCCTCGCCGGTGTACACCCACGCGGTACGCACGACATGCGCGCTCGGCAGCTCCTCGTGCACGGCCAGCTCACCGGCCAGCTTGGTCCGGCCGTAGGCCGTCGCCGGTCCGGTCGTGCCGTCCGTCTCGTACGGGTCGGTCGCGGTGCCGTCGAACACGTAGTCGGTGGAGACGTGGATCAGCCGCGCGTCCACCCGCGCGCAGGCCGCCGCGAGCGCGCGGGCGCCTAGGGCGTTGACCGCGAACGCCCGTTCCTCGTCGGTCTCGGCCCGATCCACCGCGGTGTAGGCCGCGCAGTTGATCACCACGTCGCTGCCCTGCAGCACACGTGTCGCCGCGTCCCCGTCGGTGATGTCCAGCTCGCCCGACCCCAGGCCGCGTAACTCCACGTCCCGCGCCCGCCGAGCGAGTGCCCGGCCGAGTTGTCCCGCCGCCCCGGTGACCGTGATTCGCACGCGGCTCAGTCTGGCACGCCGGTCTTCGCTTGCGCCGACGAGTCCGGTTCGACCAGTAGCCTGGAGCGCGTTCTGCGCCCGCGCCGTTCGGTTGCAGGGCGCGGCTAGGAGAAAGGGATGTCGTTGCCACAGCCGCAAGCCGAGCGGCGTTCGCCACGTGAGTCGGCCGCGCCGGAACCACCGGCCCGGTTCCGGCTGGGGACCGTGCGCGCCGCAGTACTCGGCGTTGCCGCAATCGTCCTGATGGTCACCGGGCTCGGTTGGTACGGCGTCGACACCCTGCGCTCGAATGTCGCGACGGCGGGCGGGCTCGCGCTCGGCGGCGGCAAGGACGGCGCGGTCGACATCCTGCTCGTCGGCACCGACAGTCGCACCGACGCACACGGCAACCCCCTCTCGGAGGACGAACTCGCTTCGCTGCGCGCCGGGGACGACGTCGCCTCGAATACCGACACGATCGTGCTGATCCGGGTACCGAACGACGGCCACTCGGCGACCGCGATCTCCATCCCCCGCGACTCGTACGTGGATGTCCCGGGGATCGGCAAGTCGAAGATCAATGCCGCGTACGGGGCCACCAAGGAGACCAAGCGCATGGAGCTGGTCGAGGCGGGCGAATCCGACGAGGACGCCGACCAGCAATCCACCGAGGACGGGCGCAAGGCGTTGATCGGTGCGGTTGCCGATCTCACGGGTGTCACCGTCGACCACTATGCCGAGGTCGGACTGCTCGGCTTCGTCCTGCTCACCAACGCGGTCGGCGGTGTCGACGTGTGCCTCAACAACGCTGTGGACGAATGGCGCTCGGGCGCAAACTTTCCGGCCGGCGAACAGACTCTCGACGGCTCGAACGCACTCAGTTTCGTGCGCCAGCGACATGATCTGCCGCGCGGAGACCTCGACCGCATTGTGCGGCAGCAGGTCTTCATGGCGTCGCTGGTGAGCAAGGTGCTCAGCGCGAAGACACTCAGCAATCCGGGCAAACTGAGCCAGCTCGCGGACGCGATCACCCGGTCGGTGGTACTCGATTCGGACTGGGACCTCCTCGATTTCGCGCGGAACCTGCAGAACCTCGCAGGCGGCCAGGTGCGGTTCGAGACGATCCCGGTGACCGATCTCGCTGGTGAGACCGACGACGGCGAGTCCGTCGTGCGCGTCGACCCGGACACGGTGCAGACGTTCGTCGCCGGTCTCGCAGGCAAGAAGGAAGACAAGAAGGACGACTCGATCGATCCGCAAACCGTGACGGTGGACGTCGCCAACGACAGCGGCGTGGAAGGCCTCGCCTCCCGCGTCTCGTCTGCACTGTCCGAGCAGGGTTACGTCGAGGGCGAGGTGGGCAACAATTCCGGTGCGACGGTGCCACACAGCGCCGTGCTGGCCTCCTCGGCCAAGGACAGCGGCGCGAAGGCGGTGGCGAAGGCACTCGGCGGACTGCCCGTGGAATCGGATTCCGGCACCCCCGACGGCACGGTGAAAGTGCTGCTCGCCGGTGACTACAGCGGGCCGGGATCATTGTCCGCGCCGGCATCGACCACCGCCGCCTCCCAATCCACGGGAACCTCGACCGAACAGGTGTCCCCGCCGATCAACGCGGGCCAGAACGGACCGAAATGCGTGAACTAGAAACCACATTGACCGATCAACTGCTCGGACCGATCCTCGACCGGGATCCGGCATCGCCGCGGATCACCTTCTACGACGACGCGACCGGCGCCCGAATCGAACTGTCCGGCGCCACCCTGGCCAACTGGGCGGCCAAGACCGCGAACCTGATCTGCGACGAATTCGGCCTCGGCCACGGCGCCCGCGTCACGGTGCTGCTGCCCGCACATTGGCAGACGGCGGCGGTCCTGCTCGGCTGCTGGTGGGCGGGAACGGAAGTGGTGCTCGGCCCCGACGACGACGCGGAACTCGCGCTGGTGACGAATGCCGGGCTCGACGCGGTAAGCAATGCGCCCGAGATCGCGGTGCTCTCCCTCGATCCGCTCGGCGCGCCGGTCCCCGGCCTGCCGCCCGGCATCACCGACTACGCAACCTCGGTCCGGATGCACGGCGACGCGTTCCGCCCCCGCGGCACCGGCCCGGCCCTGAACGGCATGTCCGCCACCGAGATCGCCGATCTCGCTCGCGAATCGGCTGCTGCCCAGGGTATTTCGGCGACCGATCGGGTGCTGTCGAGCGGCGAGTGGGACACCGCGAGCGGCCTGGTCGATGGCCTGCTCGCGCCGCTGTCGGTGGGCGCCTCGCTGGTGCAGGTGGCGAATCCCGATCCGGCGCTCGTCGAGCGGCGAGTGCAAACGGAGAAGGTGACGGTTCAGCGGTAGCACCAGTGCCCATTTTTCGGCGTTAGGCGCGGAATCCCGCGCGGCGCGTCGAAAAGTGGGCGGTGTGTTCCGTATCCGAGCGCGAAGTTATCCACAGCCACCCGTCGCTCGCGGTCCGACGTCGTTTGCCCGTGCAACGCTGAGCACGTGTACGACCATGGGATACGCACCCGCGCAGAGCTACTCGCCGCGGGCATCCGCCCCGGCACCATCTCGCGCAAGTATCACCGCATCCTGCCAAGGATCTATGCGGTAACGGCACCGACACCGCTCGCGCGCTGTTTCGCGGTCACCGTATGGCAGCCGCGGGCCGTGCTGAGCCACCGCACCGCGGCATGGTTGTACGGCTGGCTACCCATCCCGGAGGTGATCGAGGCAACCGTTCCGCCGGAGGTGCGGGTGCGGGTTCCGGATTGGCTGCGGCTGCACCGGCGGCGGATCGATCCGCTGCACCTTGCGACCGGGGCGACAATGCCAATGGTCACGAGGGAGCAGGCGCTATTCGACTGCATGAGCGTCCTGGACGGGGATGAGCGCGACCGCCTTGTCGACCGCTGCGTCGGTGGCGACGTGGACGGCGCGGCGATGCGATTGACCTGCGCAAAGAACTTCCATCGCCGGGGCGCACCGGCCCTGCGGCAACAGCTGCGCGAACGGGCGGTCGGCGTCGCATCGGAACCGGAGCGGCTACTCGCGCGTGCCCTCAACGAGCGCAATTTCGCTCTCGAGTCGAACATTCGCACCGATGGCTACACCGTCGACTTCCTCGATGAGCGCGCACGCCTCGTCGTCGAGGTCGACGGACGCGAATTCCACAGCGAACCAGGAACGTTCCGGTCGGACCGGCGTCGACAGAACCACCTGCAGCTACGCGGCTGGCTGGTACTGCGCTATGCCGCGGCCGACGTATTGCAGGATCCGGCGCGCGTGGCGGAGCAGATCATCGCCGTCGCGCGCCGACGCCGCGCTGCTCGTCGCTGAACGAGAAACGCCCACTTTTCGGCGCCTCGCGTGGGATCCCGCGTGATCGACCGAAAAGTGGGCGCTGCGTGCAGCCGCTACTTGAGCAGCGCGCGCGACATCACGACGCGCTGAATCTGGTTGGTGCCCTCGTAGATCTGGGTGATCTTGGCGTCGCGCATCATCCGCTCGACCGGGAAGTCGGTGGTGTAGCCGGCGCCACCGAACAACTGCACGGCGTCGGTGGTGACCTCCATCGCCACATCGGAGGCGAAGCACTTCGCCGCCGCGGAGATGAAGCCGAGGTTCGGCTCGCCGCGCTCGGCGCGGGCGGCCGAGGTGTAGACCATCAGTCGAGCGGCCTCGACCTTCATCGCCATGTCGGCGAGCATGAACTGCACGGCCTGGTTGTCGGCGATCGCGCGGCCGAACTGCTTGCGGTCCTTGGTGTAAGCGAGCGCGGCGTCGAGCGCACCCTGCGCCAGACCGACGGCCTGGGCGCCGATGGTCGGACGGGTGTGGTCCAGGGTCTGCAGCGCGGTCTTGAAGCCGGTGCCGGGCGCGCCGATGATCCGGTCACCCGGAATCTTGCAGTTCTCGAAGTACAGCTCCGCGGTGGGCGAGCCCTTGATGCCGAGCTTCTTTTCCTTCGGTCCGACGACGAAGCCCTCGTCGTCCTTGTGGACCATGAATGAGGAGATTCCGTTGGCACCCTTGTCGGAGTCCGTCACGGCCATCACGGTGTACCAGGTCGACTTGCCGCCGTTGGTGATCCAGCACTTGGAGCCATTGAGGATCCAGTCGTCGCCGTCGGCCTTGGCGCGCGTGCGCATGCCGGCGGCGTCCGACCCCGCCTCACGCTCGGAGAGCGCGTAGGAGGCCATCGCCTCACCGGCGGCGAGCGACGGGAGCACCTGCTGCTTGAGCTCTTCGGAACCGTTGAGGATCAGGCCCATGGTGCCGAGCTTGTTCACGGCGGGGATCAGCGAGGACGAACCGCAGACGCGGGCCACCTCCTCGATCACGATGCAGGTGGCAACCGAATCGGCGCCCTGGCCGTCGTAGGCCTCGGGAACGTGGATCGCGTTGAAGCCGGAGTTGACGAGCGCGTCCAGCGCCTCCTGCGGGAACCGTTCGTTCTCGTCGACGTCCTTCGCGTACGGCGCGATCTCCTTCTCGGACAGCCCGCGGATCGCGGCCCGGAGTTCGTCGTGCTCATCGGCGAGCTTGAACAGGTCGAAGTTCGGGTTCCCGGCCATAGTTGTGCTCCTGCGAAATCGGATGGGGGTGCGGCACTGAGTGCCATTGATAGGTCCATCATACCGGAATGGTGGCGATATGCGCAGGTGATTGATGCCACCGAATGGCACCGAGTGTCACTGCCTGGTTAGTCGGCATCCGCGGCGAGACGTTCTCGCACGGTTTCCGCGATCCGTCGCGCCGACGTGCCGCGCGGAAACACCGCAACGACGATCTCGTCGCCGGCGTCCGTCTGCGCCCCAGCGAAACCCCGCCGCAATGCGGCCAGTGCGTCGCGGAGGTCGGTTGCGGTGGCACGGCTGGTGTCGCGGACCATCCGGCGCAGCAGGTAGTTGTGCGTCGTGGTCACCACCGCGGCGAACTGCACCAGGTCCAGGTCCGACTCGTCCGGCAGCGCGGCACGCAGATAGTCGCCGAACAACCGCTGATAGCGGAACTCGGTGACGATCTCGCGATCGCGTAGCGCCGGCACCGCCCGCACCACCACGTACCGCCGCTTCGCGATGTCGCGCCACTGCGCGAAACGTTCGAACACCAGCATCGCGGCATCGCAGACCGCGGAAAGCGGATCGTCGTGGTCGGCGGCGAGAAATTTCTCCGCTTGCGCGAGCAGGATCTCGTGATCGGCGAAGACGACGTCTTCCTTCGAGCGGAATTGCCGGAAGAACGTGCGTCGCGAGATCCCGCTGGCATCGGCGATCTCGTCCACCGACGTCGCTTCGTAGCCCTGTTCGGAGAACAGCCGCAGGGCGTTCCCGACCACCGTCAACCGGAAGGCGTCGTCGTCGGGCACGGTGTCCGCCTATTCCTCGCCGAGCAGCCGATTGCGCAGGGCTTCGTCCTTTTCCAGCACCATCGTCTCCAGCCCGGCCTGGAACGCCACCATCCGCCCGCGCAGCGCCGGGTCGTGTGCGCCGAGGATCCGCGCAGCCAGGAGTCCCGCATTGCGTGCCCCGCCGATGGACACCGTCGCCACCGGCACCCCGGCGGGCATCTGCACGATGGACAGCAGCGAGTCCATCCCGTCGAGGTACTTCAGCGGTACGGGCACACCGATCACAGGCAGTGGGGTGGCCGAGGCGACCATGCCCGGCAGATGGGCGGCTCCCCCGGCGCCCGCGATAATCACCTGCACGCCGCGTCCCGCCGCGTCCCGGGCGTAGTCGAGCATCCGCTGCGGGGTGCGGTGTGCAGAGACGACGCCCACCTCGAAGCGGATGCCGAATTCGGCGAGCGCCTCCGCGGCGGCGGACATGGTGGGCCAGTCGGAGTCACTGCCCATGATCAGACCTACAGCAACACCGGTCACTTTGCCTCTCCCCCCTCGTGCGGATCCCAGCCGTCGGCCCAGTCCGCATGCGACATCCAGTGCGCGGCGAGTTCGGCCCGCCGCCGGACCGCCGCGACATACTTCGGGTCGTCGATCGAGCCGTACGCATCGCCGAGCACGTTGACGTGCCCGATCTTGCGGGCGTGCCGCTCGCCCTTGCCGTACAGGTGCACCTTGGCGTCCGGCATGCGCGCGAACAGGTGATGCAGCCGCTCGTCCATCGTCATGTCGGGCGCCGCCGGGGCACCGAGGATATTCGCCATCACCGTCACCGGCGCCAGCGGCGCGGTGTCGCCGAGCGGGTAGTCCAGCACGGCCCGCAGATGCTGTTCGAACTGCCCGGTCCGGGCGCCGTCCATGCCCCAGTGCCCGGAGTTGTGTGGTCGCATCGCAAGTTCGTTGACGAGCACCCGGCCACTGAAGCCGTTGCCGGGCACGGCGCTGTCCGCGTCGATCTCGAACAGCTCGACCGCCATCGCGCCGACCACGCCGAGTTCGGCGGCCAGTCGCAGCGCCAGGCCCTCCGCCTCCGTCGCCAGGTCGCGGTCCAGCCCGGGCGCCGGGGCGATCACCACCGCACACTGTCCGTCGCGCTGCACGGTCTCCACCACCGGCCACGCCGCGCCCTGACCGAACGGCGAGCGCGCGACCATCGCGGACAGTTCACGGCGCAACGCCACCTTGGCCTCGACGAGCAGCGAGACGCCCTTGCCGAGCTGTTCGGTGACCAGGTGTGCCGCCGATTCGGCGTCCTCGGGCATCCACACGCCGCGTCCGTCGTATCCGCCGCGCACCGCCTTGACCACGACGGGCCAGCCGTGCTCGGCACCGAATTCGGTGACATCGGCGGGTGCGGAGACGGTGCGGAATGCGGGTACCGGGATGCCGAGGCCGGCCAGTTTGCGGCGCATCGCGAACTTGTCCTGCGCGTACACCAGTGCCTGCGGCGGCGGTGCGACGTTCACGCCTTCGGCCACCAGCGCCTCGAGGTGTTCGGTCGGCACGTGCTCGTGGTCGAACGTCAGCGCATGTGCGCCGCTCGCGGCCCGGCGCAGGGCATCCAGGTCGGTGTGGCTGCCGAGCACGACATCGGGACTCACCTGAGCGGCGGGATCGTCGGGCTGCTCGGCCAGTACGCGCAGCCGCTGACCCAGTGCGATCGCGGCCTGATGCGTCATTCGCGCGAGCTGACCGCCGCCGATCATCGTCACGGTGGGCAGCTGTGCGCCCGAAATCGATGGGCGATCGGGCGCGGGCGGTGCGGCGGTGTCGGTATCGGAGGAGGAATAACCGGCGGTCACGAGTGTCAATGGTGTCATGCCCGCCCGGGTCGCATGCCCACCCGGGCGGTCGAACAAGCACGGCGGACGTCGTGACACGAATCAACGCCACGCTCGTCGGTTGGCAAGTATTTCGTTGCTTTTCGTACACTTGCCGCTGTGTCAGTAGTCGACGACGCGGTAGACCGCGTCCCCCAACCGTTGCGAGATCTGCTCATCAAGTACAACGAGCTGATCAAGTTCGCGATCGTCGGCGGTACCACGTTCATCATCGACTCGGGCATCTTTTACACCCTTAAGCTGACGGTTCTCGACACCAAGCCGGTCACCGCGAAGATTATTTCGGGCGTGATCGCGGTGCTCGTTTCCTACGTCCTCAACCGTGAATGGTCGTTCAAATCCCGCGGTGGTCGCCGCCGCGACCAAGAGGCACTGCTCTTCTTCGTGGTCAGCGGAATAGGCGTCATTCTGAGCTTTATCCCGCTCGTTATCTCGAGTTATGTGTTCGATTTGCGCGTACCCGACGTGAGTCTCGCCACAGAAAACATCGCGGATTTCATCAGCGCTTACGTGATCGGGAACCTGCTGCAGATGGCATTCCGGTTCTGGGCATTTCGCCGCTGGGTATTCCCGGACGAACTCGAACGCGAAATCGAGGAGCTCGAAGAGGAGTTCAAAGGGCGCTGATCAGCGCGGTTCGCCCACCCGTGGGCGGGCGCCGACGACAGGTAGCCCCGGCTCGACCGCAGTGCGCCCCGCCATCGTCGCGCCGGACCCGTTTTCGGCGGCGGTGAGAAAGACCGCGAACAGGGCCGGCTTGCGCTGGCGCAACTCGAGCCGGCCACCGTCGGCCTCGATGAGGGCCCGCGCGAGTGCAAGCCCCACACCGGTGGAACCGGCTCCGGACACGCCCCGATCGAAGATATGCGGGGCCAGGTCATCGCTGATCCCGGCACCCTGATCCGACACCTCCACGCAGATCCGCGGCGCCCGGCCGGCCACCTTCGCGTCGCGCACCCGCACCGAGCAGGTACCGCCGCCGTGCACCAGCGCGTTGTCGATCAGCACCGCCGCCGCTTCGCGCAACCGCGGACCGGTCACCGGCGAGCGCAGTGCGGCGTCGCCGTAGATCAGCACTCGCCGGCCTCGTTCCTCGAACGGGCGCTCCCACTCCGCGACCACCGGACGCAGTTCGTCGAGCACCGAAACCACCGTGGCGGGATTCGCCTCGTCCTCGCGCGACGCGCGCACCAGTTCGTCGATCGCGGCGGTCAACCGGTCGACCTGCGCCATCGCGGCCTGCGCCTCCTCCACGACGTCCGGATCCGGATGCTCGACGAGCTCGTCGAGACGCAATCGCACCGCGGTCAGCCGGCTGCGCAGTTGGTGCGATACGTCGGCGGCGAGCAGATGCTCGCGTTGCAACCGGCTCGCGATCTCCACGGTTGCCGAATCGAGCACGTCGGAAACGCGGTCGAGTTCGGCGATGCCGTGCCGGCGCGGATCGGGCCGGAAGTCGCCCTCGCCGAGCCGTGCGGCGCGCTTGGCGACATCGCGCAACGGGTCCGACAACCGCTTGGCGGTCACCACCGCAACTGACGTTCCGGCTGCCATCGACGCCACGACCAAGAGCGAAACCGCGCCGACGGCGCGCCACTGCAGGGAGCGCATCTCGGTGGGCGGCTGCTCGAGCCGCAGCGAGCCCGAGGTACCCATCGACAGCGATTCGATGAGCGGATCGGTCACCTCGGGGACCCCGAGGTCGAGCCGGGTCACCCGGTCGGGCGGAGTTGGATAGACGACGACGAGGTGCCCGCCGTCGGGCACGAGCGGCTCCACACCACGCGTGTCGAGCGGCCCTTCGACCATCCCGTTCGCGCCTTCCTGCGCGATGATGACGTCCGCCATCCGGTCGAGCCGATCCTGCATGTCGTTGCGCGTGATGTCCTCGACCCAGAGCCACGCGGTGTACATCAGCGGCAGGCCGAGCACCATCGTCGTGAGGATGACGACGGCCAGGATGGAGAGCAGGATGCGGCGGCGCACGGCTGGTCTGCGCTAATCCACGTTGAACCGGAACCCGACGCCGCGCACCGTCGCAATGCGGCCGGTGCGGTCGTCGCCGAGCTTTCGGCGCAGCCAGGACATGTGCATGTCGAGTGTCTTGGAGCCGCGCAGGTCGGCGTCGCCCCAGACCTCGCGCAGGATCGTCTCGCGCTCGACCACCTGGCCCGCCCGTTCGAGCAGCACCTTGAGCAGCTCGTACTCCTTATTCGCCAGTGCCACCTCTGCGCCGCTCACCAGTACCCGCCGCGCGGCCGGTTCGAGCCGGATGTCGCCCACCTCGACGACCGGGTCATCGGTGGGTGCGGCGCGGCGCAGCAGGGCACGGACCCGGGCCAGCAATTCGGCAAGCCGGAACGGTTTCCCGACGTAGTCGTCGGCACCCGCATCCAGACCGACTACGAAATCGACCTCGTCGGCCCGCGCGGTGAGCATCAGGACGGGCAGATCCCGCCCGCTCGCCCGCACCTGCCGACAGACCTCGAGGCCATCCATACCGGGCAATCCGAGATCGAGAATCAGCAGATCGTGCTCGCCCGCAAGGGCTCGGCCGAGCGCGGCCGGACCGGTTAGCTCCACCGTTACCGTGTAACCCTCGCGTCCAAGCGCGCGCGACAATGGCGCTGCGATCGCCTCGTCGTCCTCCGCCAGCAGTACAGCCGTCACGAAACCAGAGTACGGAGTGCGAACGCAGCGCGAACGGGAGTTAGCGTCGGCGGTCGTCCCAGTCGCGATCGGGTCGGTCCGATTCGCTTCTGTCCAGCTGCATCGCATCGAACACTTGGTGATAGAGCATCGAGTGCACCTTCTGCACCCGGGGAATGTCGTCGTATTCGAGGTCGTCCTCGGACGCGGACCCGATGATCAGCGTGCCGGTGCCGAGCATCCGGTCGACGAGACCGTGCCGGAACTGCACATTCGAGATCCGGCCCATCGGGATGTCGATGCCGGTGTGGGTGAGGATCCCGTGCCGGATCAGCACTCGGCGGTCGGTGACGATGAAATGCGTCGACTTCCAGCGCACCAGCGCGGCACCACAGCGCCACACCACCAGCGCCAGCCAGATCACCAGCACGGCGATGACCGTCCAGAGCCGCACATCGCCGTCGAGGTTGGCCTGCGCCGCACCGATCGCGAAGCCGGCCAGCGCCGTCACCAGTACGAACGTCAAGGCCGGGAGCAGCAGCATCTTCCAGTGCGGATGGCTGTGCAGCAGCAGTTCTTCGTCGGCCGCGAGTGCGTCCTCCGGGTAGCCCATGGCGCGACAGTACCGCTATTGCGCGGCCAGGCAGTACCGCTGTTCCGCGCAGCGGGGGGACCGCTATTGCGCGGTGCGCAGGTGGGTCACATCACCGGCGGTCACGGCCACCGTTTCGCCGTCGGTGGCGATCAGCAACCGGCCGTTGTCGTCGATGTCGCTGGCCGTGCCGACCACCGACGAACCGCCCGGGAGGTCGGCGCGCACCTGGGCACCGAGCGTCACGCACCGCCCGCGGTAGTCCCCGGCGAGCACGCCCGCGGAGAAGTCGTTGTCCGCCCAGTTGGTCCAGCGCTGCGCCAGCGCCCGCAGCAGGGCACGAGCCAGCGTCGTGCGGTCGGTGACCTCGGCGCCGGCCAGTGCCAACGAGGTCGCCTCGGGCACCGGCAGTTCGTCCTCCTGCAGGGACACGTTCAGCCCAACGCCGACCACGACGGCCGGGGACTTCACACCGTCGGTCTGCGGCCACGCGACCTCGGCGAGGATGCCGGCCACCTTGCGCCCGTCGATCAGCACGTCGTTGGGCCACTTCAGGTCCGCGTCGACCTTCGCCACCGTCCGCAGCGCGTCGGTCACGGCGATACCGGTGAGCAGCGGCAACCATCCCAGACTCGCCGAATCCACGTCTGCGGGCATACGGAACAACACCGACGCAGCAATCTGCGCCTGCGGCGGGCTCACCCAGGTGCGCGAGTGGCGCCCGCGACCGTGCTCCTGAAACTCCGCGATCAGCACCGCGCGGTCCGCGTCCGGTTCGCCGGCGCGCGCGAGGAGGTCGGCGTTGGTGGAGCCGGTCTTGTCGACGACGTCGATAGACGAATAGAAATCCATCCCGCGGCGCAGTTCCGCGGCATTGAGCGGAGGCCGATTCAGATCGGTGTACATACCCGAACCCTACGACCGAATCGGAAACGTACTGGCCAGTAGCCGAGTCTCGATTATTCGGTCGAAAGTGTGCTGGTTAACATCGGGTGCCATGACGAGTGTTCAGCAGCAGGCTTCGCCCGGTACGGCGAGTGCTCCAGATATTCACACCACCGCGGGAAAGCTCGCCGACCTGCGCAATCGCATGGAGGAAGCCAAGCACCCGATGGGTGAGGGCGCTGTCGAGAAGGTGCACGCGAAGGGCAAGCTGACCGCTCGCGAGCGCATCACCGCGCTGCTCGACGACGGTTCGTTCGTCGAGATGGACGCGCTGGCCCGGCATCGCAGCGTGAACTTCGGCCTCGCCGAGACCCGTCCGCTCGGCGACGGCGTAGTCACCGGTTACGGCACCATCGACGGTCGCGACGTGTGCATCTTCAGCCAGGACGTCACCGTCTTCGGCGGCAGCCTCGGCGAGGTGTACGGCGAGAAGATCGTCAAGGTGATGGACCTCGCGATCAAGACCGGCCGCCCGCTGATCGGCATCAACGAGGGCGCCGGCGCGCGCATCCAGGAAGGCGTCGTCTCGCTCGGCCTCTACGGCGAGATCTTCCAGCGCAACATCCACGCCTCGGGCGTCATCCCGCAGATCTCGCTGATCATGGGCCCGGCTGCCGGTGGCCATGTGTACTCGCCCGCGCTGACCGACTTCGTCGTGATGGTCGACCAGACCAGCCAGATGTTCGTGACCGGCCCGGACGTCATCAAGACGGTGACCGGCGAGGACGTCACGATGGAGGACCTCGGCGGTGCCCACACGCACATGACGAAGTCCGGCGTCGCGCACTACGTCGCCTCCGGCGAGCAGGACGCGCTCGATTACGTCACGGAGCTGCTGAGCTACCTGCCGAGCAACAACCGCGGCGAGGCGCCGCGCTTCCCGGCCACCGATCCGATCGAGGGCGCCATCGAGGAGTCGCTCACCGCCGAGGATCTCGAACTCGACACGCTGGTGCCGGACTCCCCGAACCAGCCCTACGACATGCACGAGGTCATTCGCCGGCTGCTCGACGACGACGAGTTCCTCGAGGTGCAGGCCCAGCGCGCGATGAACATCGTCGTCGGCTTCGGCCGCATCGACGGCCGCAGCGTCGGCATTGTGGCGAACCAGCCCACCCAGTTCGCGGGCTGCCTCGACATCGACGCCTCGGAGAAGGCCGCACGCTTCGTCCGGACCTGCGATGCGTTCAACATCCCGATCGTGACGCTGGTCGACGTGCCCGGCTTCCTGCCCGGCACCGGCCAGGAGTACAACGGCATCATCCGGCGCGGCGCGAAGCTGCTGTACGCCTACGGCGAGGCGACCGTCCCCAAGATCACCGTGATCACGCGCAAGGCGTACGGCGGCGCGTACGACGTGATGGGGTCCAAGCACCTCGGTGCGGACGTCAACCTGGCGTGGCCGACCGCGCAGATCGCGGTCATGGGCGCCTCGGGCGCAGTCGGGTTCGTCTACCGCAAGCGGCTGCTCGATGCGGCCAAGAAGGGCGACGACGTCGACGCGCTGCGCCTGCAGTTGCAGAACGAGTACGAGGACACCCTGGTCAATCCGTACGTGGCGGCCGAGCGTGGCTACGTCGACGCGGTGATCCCGCCCTCGCACACCCGGGGCCAGATCGTCTCGGCGCTGCGACTGCTCGAACGCAAGATGGTCACCCTGCCGCCCAAGAAGCATGGCAACATTCCACTCTGACGATGCACAAGTCTCGCGGCGCATCCCGACCGACCACGTGGCCCGTTACGCGCGCCGCGAGACGAACGAGCATCGGCAGGGTGAGATTGCGGGCTCGCCCGCGTGCCGCGAACCGAAAGGAACCAGCTGGTGACAGCTGCAGTAGAGGAACAGACCTTGAGTGACGCCGAGCTCACCGAACTGGCCGGCTCCGTCGACGGAGCCGCCGGTGCGGATGCCGCCGCCGAACCGCCGTCCGACGCGGCGGACGACGCGACGACCATCAAGGTGCTGAGCGGCAACCCGGACGATGTCGAACTGGCCGCTCTGGTTGCCGTGCTGGCGGCGGCGTCGGCGTCTGCTCCGGTCTCGCCGCAGTCCGCTCGCCCGCCGGAGAACTGGGGCTTGCCCACCCTGCTGCACCGCCGTACCCCGCCGTTCTCGCCGTACGCCTACCCGTACGTCTCGAACATTCGCGATTGATCCGGCTGATCCTCGCGTCGGCCTCCCCGGCGCGGCTCGCGGTGCTGCGCTCGGCCGGGATCGAGCCGATCGTCCGGGTCTCCGACGTGGACGAGGACGCCGTCGCTCGGGCGCTCGGTCCGGCCGCCGCACCGGAGACGGTCGTCACCGAGCTGGCCAGGGCCAAGGCGCGTGCCGTGCTCGACCGGCTGAACGCCGAGAGTGGACCGCTCGGCGCCGATCACGTGATCGTCGGCTGCGATTCGATGCTGTTCATCCACCAGACGTTGCAGGGCAAGCCACCGACCACGGCGGCGGCGCGGGAGCGGTGGCAGTCGATGGCGGGCAGCTCCGGGCAGCTGCTCACCGGCCATTGTGTGCTGCGACCCGACGGTGCGGGCACGCACGCCGACGCTGCCGCGTGCAGCACGACGACGGTGCATTTCGGGTCGCCCTCGGCCGCCGAACTCGACGCCTACCTCGCCAGCGGCGAACCGCTGCAGGTCGCTGGGGCGTTCACGCTCGACGGCCTGGGCGGCTGGTTCGTCGACCGGATCGAGGGTGATCCGTCCAGCGTCATCGGGATCGGCCTGCCGCTGATGCGCAGCCTGCTCGCCCGGGTCGGCGTCGGTGTCGCCGATCTCTGGACCGGTCGCTGACCACGCTGTTTACGCCCGAGCCGCCGGCCTGGGCGGTGGGTACGCCTAGGATCGACGAGTAAGCCGTACCCACCACGCAGGAGTCGCCCCGTGCCCGTGCCCGTCGACGCCAACCCCGGTTTCGCCGCCTACGCCCATCCCGAACGGCTCGTTTCCACCGAGTGGCTCGCTTCGCGTATCGGTGATCCCGCGATCAAGATCGTCGAGTCCGACGAGGACGTCCTGCTCTACGACATCGGCCATGTTCCCGGCGCGGTGAAAATCGACTGGCATGTCGATCTCAACGATCCGGTCACCCGCGACTACATCGACGGCCCCCAGTTCGCCGCGCTGATGGACCGCAAGGGCATCGCCCGCGACGACACCGTGGTCATCTACGGCGACAAGAGCAACTGGTGGGCCGCCTACGCCCTGTGGGTGTTCACGCTGTTCGGTCACGAGGACGTGCGCCTGCTCGACGGCGGTCGCGACGCTTGGATCTCCGAGGAGCGCGACACCACCCTCGAGGTGCCGAACACCGCCACGACCGGCTACCCGGTGGTGGAGCGCGACGATTCGAAGATCCGCGCGTTCAAGGACGACGTGCTCGGCGCGCTCGGCGCCATCCCGCTGGTGGATGTGCGTTCGCCGCTGGAGTACACCGGCGAGCGCACGCATATGCCGGATTACCCCGAGGAGGGCGCGCTGCGCGGCGGGCATATCCCTACCGCGGTCAGCATCCCGTGGGCGAAGGCGGCGGCCGCGGATGGCCGTTTCCGCAGCCGCACCGAGCTCGACGAGATCTACTCCGACTTCGCCTCCGACGCCGACGTGATCGCGTACTGCCGAATCGGTGAGCGCTCCAGCCACACCTGGTTCGTGCTTACCCATCTGCTCGGCTTCGAGAACGTGCGCAACTACGACGGCTCCTGGACCGAGTGGGGCAACACCGTGCGCGTGCCGATCGTGAAGGGCGAAGAGCCCGGTTCGGCGCCGGCGCCGGCACGATGAGTTCGCTCCCGGCGCCATTGGCCGAGATCGTCGCGGATTTCGCGGCGGTCGACGGTCAGGACAAGCTGCAACTGCTGCTCGAGTTCAGCCGGGAGTTGCCCGAGCTGCCCGAGCATCTGCAGCAGGACGCGATGGAGCCCGTGCCCGAGTGCCAGTCGCCGCTGTTTCTCGCCGTCGACGCCAGTGACCGCGAGCATGTGCGGCTGCACTTCAGCGCGCCCGCCGAGGCACCGACCACGCGCGGGTTCGCGTCGATTCTTCATCAGGGGCTCGACGGCAGCGCGGCGTCGGAGATTCTCGATGTGCCCGATGACTTCTACAGCGCGCTCGGACTAGCGGAGTCGGTGAGCCCATTGCGGCTGCGCGGCATGTCGGCGATGCTGGCCAGAATCAAGCGCCACCTGCGATAGCTCTCGGAAAACCCAAACCTACTGCTCAGTAGGCATATCCAAACAGGATCCGGTTTCAGTTTCCGAAATCACACTGCTTAGACTCCGGGACAATGCATTCACTTCGCCCGATCGACACAATGCGGATCCACGGTATCTGCAAGGGCGATAAGTAACGTCGTGAACACAGGAGGCTCAGTGCCCACACATGCCAGCGCGCACATAACGAAGGTGCTCGTCGCGAACCGAGGCGAGATCGCTGTGCGGGTCATCCGGGCCGCAAAGGACTCCGGATACGGCAGCGTCGCCGTCTACGCCGAACCGGACGCCGATGCGCCGTTCGTGAAACTCGCCGACGAGGCGTTCGCGCTCGGTGGCCAGACCTCGGCCGAGTCGTACCTCGTGTTCGACAAGATCCTCGACGCCGCCAAGCGCTCCGGTGCCGACGCGATCCACCCCGGCTACGGCTTCCTGTCCGAGAACGCCGACTTCGCCCAGGCCGTCATCGACGCCGGGCTGATCTGGATCGGTCCCTCGCCGCAGTCCATTCGCGACCTCGGCGACAAGGTGACCGCCCGGCACATCGCCGAGCGGGCGAAGGCCCCGATGGCCGCGGGTACCAAGGATCCGGTCAAGAACGCCGACGAGGTCGTCGCGTTCGCCAAGCAGTACGGCGTCCCCGTCGCGATCAAGGCGGCGTTCGGCGGTGGTGGCCGCGGCATGAAGGTGGCGCACACCATCGAGGAGATCCCGGAGCTGTTCGATTCGGCCACCCGCGAGGCGGTCTCGGCGTTCGGCCGTGGCGAATGCTTCGTCGAGCAGTACCTCGACAAGGCCCGCCACGTCGAAGCACAGGTCATCGCCGACCAGCACGGCAACGTCGTCGTCGCCGGTACCCGTGACTGCTCGCTGCAGCGCCGCTTCCAGAAGCTGGTCGAGGAGGCCCCCGCGCCGTTCCTGACCGACGAGCAGCGTCGCAAGATCCACGAGTCGGCCAAGGCCATCTGCCGCGAGGCGCACTACTACGGCGCCGGCACGGTCGAGTACCTGGTGCAGGGCGATACCGTCTCCTTCCTCGAGGTCAACACCCGCCTGCAGGTCGAACACCCGGTCACCGAGGAGACCGCCGGCATCGACCTGGTGCGCCAGCAGTTCCGCATCGCGAACGGCGAGGCCCTCGAGATCACCGAGGATCCGACCCCGCGCGGGCATTCCTTCGAGTTCCGGATCAACGGCGAGGACGCCGGCCGCAACTTCCTGCCTGCCCCCGGCCCGGTCAGCGTCTACAAGGAGCCGACCGGCCCCGGCGTGCGCGTCGATTCCGGCGTGGTGGCCGGCAGCGTGATCGGCGGCCAGTTCGACTCGATGCTGGCCAAGCTCATCGTCACCGGCGAGAACCGCACGCAGGCCCTCGAGCGGGCTCGCCGCGCGCTCGCCGAGTTCGAGGTCGAGGGCCTCGCCACGGTCATCCCGTTCCACCGCCACATCGTGGAGAACCCGGCGTTCGTGGGTGACGGGGAGAAGTTCGACATCTACACGAAGTGGATCGAGAACGACTGGGAAAACACCATCGAGCCCTACACCGCCGGTGAGCCGATCGACGAGGACGAGGCCGGCCCGCGACAGAAGGTCGTCGTCGAGGTCGGTGGACGTCGCGTCGAGGTATCGCTGCCGGGCCAGTTCTCGGTCAGCGGCGGTGCCGCAGCCGGTCCGAACGGCGCCATCCGTAAGAAGCCGAAGGCGCGCAAGCGAGGCGGCGCGGCCGGCGGTGCCGCCTCCGGTGACGCCGTGACCGCGCCCATGCAGGGCACCGTCGTGAAGGTCGCCGTGGAGGAGGGCCAGGAGGTCGCCGCGGGCGATTTGATCGTGGTGCTCGAGGCGATGAAGATGGAGAACCCGGTCAACGCGCACAAGGCCGGCGTCGTCACCGGACTGTCCGTCGAGGCCGGTGCCGCCATCACGCAGGGCACCGTACTCGCCGAATTGAAGTAGCCGCACCAGCTTTCCGCAGAACGGGCCGCGCCGGACTGGCGCGGCCCGTTCTTTTGTCGGTGCGTTCCAGGCGCAGGCGTGCTACCGTCTCGGCGATCGTGATCAATCGGCAGGAGGTGAGACCCATGACCGCAGTATCGGCAGGGGTGCTCCCCCGCAGTCCACGATCGCGCGACTGAGGTAGTCGCCACCGGGAGCGCCCGCCAGGCAATTCGCGAAAGGCGACTCCCATGAACACCTCATCTTCTGCACCTCTGCACATCGACGCCACCAGCCGGGTACGCGCCGCGGGCGAGCGAGCGGTGGTCCTCGGCGGCGGCGGATCGACCGGCAACGCGTGGCTGATCGGCGTGGCTGCCGGCCTGTTCGATGCCGGGCTGGACGTGACCACAGCCGACCTGACCGTCGGGACGTCGGCCGGGTCGACGGCCGCAGCTCAGCTGGCCGGCGCGACCCCAACCGAGCTGCTTGCCGCCATCCTTGCGGCTGCCCCCCAGCAACGGACCGGTCCGGTCGGAACCGAGCGCGGACACGTGCCGATCAGGCCGGTGGCGGACCACTTGACGCGGATAAACAAGATCATCGCCTCCGCCGAGGATGCGCCCGACATGCGCCGCCGAATGGGCGCAGCGGCACTGGACATGGACGCGGCATCGGACGGCTCCTGGCAAACACAATGGCGCGCCACCGTCGCCTCCCGGCTGCCCGGTCAGCGCTGGCCGCAACGAACGGTGCTCATCACGGCAGTCGACGCCGATACCGGTGAACCGGTCGGGTTCGACCGCGACAGCGGGGTCGACCTGGCGGACGCCGTCGCCGCCAGCTGTGCCAGTGGCCTCCCCTACCGGATCGGGGACAGCCGGTACATCGACGGCGGCTACCGACGCAACGAGAATGCCGATCTGGCAACCGGATACGCGCGGGTGCTGGTGTTGTCACCCTTCGGCGGCAGGTCACTGCAACCGCCGGAGTGGGGCATGCAGCTCGCGGCGCAGGTCGACGAGTTACGCGCACGCGGCAGCAGGGTCGAGACCATTTTTCCCGACAGCAACTCCGAGCACCTGTTCGGCGCCAATGCGATGGATCTCTCGCTGCGCCCGCCTGCCGCTCGGGCCGGTTACGAACAAGGCCGAGCCCGCGCCGAGCAGCTCACCGAATTATGGTGCTGACTCGCTCGGGTCGCGGGATCGCCGAAGATAGTTGAACATTGTCGGACGCGTTGCAGCGAGGCAGCGTGACAGCCCGCCGGGTGCGGCGAATACCACCGGGGCGGGGCCGTCCGCACACGCCGAGGTGTCTCCATGACGACCGCTCCGGTTCGCATCAAGCGCAAGCATCCCGTGGACGACGTGCTGCCGGTTCCCAAACTCGCGGCCTACGGGTTCCAGCACGTCGTCGCCTTCTACGCGGGCGCGGTCCTGGTGCCGATCATCATCGGCGGCGCCATCGGCCTGTCCGAGGCAGAGCTGCTGAAGCTCATCACGGCCGACCTGTTCACCTGCGGCATCGCCTCGATCATCCAAGCGGTCGGATTCTGGAAGGTCGGTGTCCGGCTGCCGCTGCTGCAGGGCGTGACCTTCGCCGGCGTCTCCCCCGTCATCGCGATCGCGCTCGCGCACGGCGGCGGCACGGACGGCCTGCTCTACGTCTACGGCGCGGTGATCGTGGCGGGCGTGTTCACCTTCGCGATCGCGCCGGTCTACAGCAGGCTGCTGCGGTTCTTCCCGCCGGTGGTCACCGGCACGCTGCTCACCATCATCGGCATCGCGCTACTCCCGGTCGGTGCGGGCGATGCGGTCACCAATCCGCAGACCCACGAGCACGATCCGACCAACGGCCGCTGGCTGCTCTACGCGCTCGGCACGATCGTGCTGATCGTGTTGATCCAGCGCTTCTTCCGGGGATTCCTGGCCACCATCGCTGTGCTGATCGGGCTGGTCGTCGGCACCGTCGTGGCGTTGATTCTCGGCGACGCCAGCATGTCCGGCGTCGGTGACGCATCCGCCATCGGGTTCACCCCGCCGTTCGCTTTCGGCGCGCCCAAATTCGAGGTGGTCGGCTGTATTTCGATGATCATCGTGCTGATGATCTGCGCGGTCGAGTCGACCGGCAGCGTGTTCGCCACCGGCGAGATCGTCGGCAAACGCGTGCGCAAGGACGACATCGCCGCGACGCTGCGGGCCGACGGTGTCGCGACGGTCATCGGCGGGTCGTTCAACTCGTTTCCCTACACCGCGTTCTCGGAGAATGTCGGCCTGGTCCGGCTCACCGGCGTGAAGAGCCGCTGGGTGGTCGCGGCGGCCGGCGTCATCATGATCGTGCTCGGGCTGCTGCCCAAGGCCGCCGCCGTCGTCGCCGCAATCCCGCCGCCGGTCCTCGGCGGCGCGGCGCTCACGCTGTTCGCCACCGTCGCGGTGGTCGGCATCCAAACGTTGTCGCGAGTGGACTTCACCGATCACCGCAATCTCATCATCGTGGCCACCAGCCTGGCGCTCGCCATGTGGGTGACCACCTACCCGGAAGTCTCGCAGGCTGTCCCGAGTTGGCTGGAGATTCTGTTCGGCAGCGGCATCACCATCGGCGCGGTATCCGCGATCGTGCTCAATATCCTGTTCTTCCACATCGGCGGTCGCGGGCCTACCGTCGCAGGTGGACCCGGCCGCGGCATCAGCCTCGGCGAGGTGAACAAGATGACCGAGGACCAGTTCAAGCAGACATTCGGCCGCGTGGGGCAGAACGTCGACTGGGTGCTGGAGCGGGCGTATGCGCAGCGGCCGTTCGCGGACGCCCACGACCTGCGCGGCGCGTTCCAGGACGCGTTGCTGACCGGATCGACCGAGGAGCAACTCGAGCTGATCCGGGCCTTCCCCGATCTCGGTTCCGAGGACGAGACCGGTGTCAGCCGAACCGTCGATCACAAGGCGCTCGACAATCTCGAGGAGGACGAGCACAGCAACGTCGTCGAACTCGCCTCGGCCTACCGTGCGCATTTCGGCTTCCCCCTGGTCATCTCGGCGCGGGAGACGGAGCACTACGACCGGGTGCTGCGCAACGGCTGGGCCCGGATGGACAATTCCGAGACGGTGGAGAAATCGTTCGCGCTCATCGAGATCGCGAAGATTGCCAACTTCCGGTTCGATGATCTGGTGGCCGATGCCAACCCCATCGCGGCGGCGGTGTTCGGCAGACTGAACGATCTCGGCTGAGAGTGAGGCCCGCGTGCCCTACGGAAGTGTCGGAATCGAGCGGTTCAACGCGCTGAGCGATCGCCGGGCGGTCCATGCGCTGTTCGAAATCTGTTCCTCGACGATCTGGGCTCGCCGGGTGGTGAAGGGCCGCCCGTTCGCCGATGCGCAGGCATTGTTCGATCGGGCGGACCGGGTGCTCGCGGAGCTGCCGGAGGCCGAGCTCGACGCGGCTCTCGACGGTCATCCGCGCATCGGCGCCCGGGTCGAGGCGAACTCGACCTCCTCGCGCGAACAGGCGGCGGTACAGTCCGCAGGTGAAGGTATCCGCGAAGCGCTCGGGACCGGAAACCGCAAGTACGAGGAGAAGTTCGGGCACGTCTACCTGGTGTGCGCGAGCGGGCGTCCGGCCGAGGAGCTCTACGCGATTCTCGAGGAGCGATTGGAAAACGATCCGGAAACCGAACGGCGGGTGATGCGTTCCGAGCTCGCCAAGATCAACCGGCTGCGGCTCGACCGTCTGCTGCGCGACCCGCCACGGCCCGAGGGAGAGGAATCCAGTTGAGCAGCATGAGCACGCACGTTCTCGACGCCGCGCGCGGCGTGCCGGCCGCGGGTGTCGAGGTGGCGCTGTACTACGTGCCCAACGGTGCGCAAGTATCCACCGCCACAACGGATGCCGACGGGCGCGCTGGCGCGCTACTGCCGAATGCGGCAGGCCCCGGCGACTACCGAATCGTCTTCGGCACAGGTGCGTACTTCGCGGCCACCGGGCAGCAGGGCTTTTATCCCGAGGTGGCGATCACGTTCACGGTGACCGATCCCGACGCGCACTATCACGTGCCGTTGCTGTTGTCCCCCTATTCCTACTCGACGTACCGCGGGAGTTGATCATGAGCGAACTGACCGGCGACATCGTGCTCGGTCGCAACCAGTACGGCAAGGCCGAGAATCGGATCGTTCGGATCTACCGGGACTCCGCACGCCACGAGATCCACGACATCAACGTATCCAGTGCGCTCACCGGCGATTTCGCCGATGCGCACCTCGTCGGCGACCAGGCCAAGGTGTTACCGACCGATACCCAGAAGAACACCGCGTACGCGTATGCCAAGGAGAAGGGGCTGCTCACCATCGAGCAGTTCGGCCTCGACCTGGCAACGCACTACGTCGACGACATCGCGCCCGTCCGGCGGGCGCTGATCGAGTTGGAGGAATACGCGTGGGAGCGAGCGACGGTGAACGGCGAAGAACACAACCACACTTGGCTGCGTAAGGGGCAGGAGGTGCGCACTGCGTCGGTGTCGGTCGAGGGCACGGGTGACGAGCAGAAGTCCTGGATCGTCAGCGGTTTCAAGGATCTGGTCCTGCTCAAATCCACCGGCTCGGAGTTCGCCGGTTTCATGGAAGATCCCTACACGACGCTGCAGGCCACCCACGATCGGGTGATGGCGACTGCGCTCGTGGCCCGATGGCGTTACACCACAGCAGATCTCGACTTCGATTCGGTGTATACCGGGGTGCAGGAGGCGATGGTCGAGCGGTTCGCGAACCTGCAGTCACTCGCTTTGCAGCAAACGCTGTACGCGATGGGTACCGCGGTGCTGGAGAAGTATCCGTTCATTGCCGAGGTCCGCATGTCGGCGCCCAACAAGCACCACTTCCTTTACGACTTCTCGAAGTTTGGTTTGGACAACAACAATGAGGTGTTCAATGCCGACGACCGTCCCTACGGCCTGATTCAGGCCACGGTCGAGCGCAGCGATGCACCGGATGCGGGGCCGTCATGGGCGACATACTCGGTAGTGGGGTAGGCGCCGGCTCGCGGCTCGCGGAATGGGTCCAACCCCGCAAGCCGCGTACCGGTCCGCACCGCATGATCATCGACGGCTGCGCTGTGGTCACCATGGATGCCGCAGGCACCGAGTTCGGTTCGGGCCACGTGGTGATCGCCGACGGTCGCATCGCCGCAGTCGGTGCCGGGCCCGCGCCCGCGGATCCGGAAGCGACGATCGTCGACGGGTCGGGGTGCGCACTGACCCCGGGTCTGGTCAACACCCACCATCACCTCTATCAGTGGGTCACCCGCGGATTGGCAGCGGACAACACTCTTTTCGAATGGCTGACGACGCTCTATCCGGTGTGGGCAGGAATCGACGACGACTCGGTACGGGTCGCCGCGACGGGCGGGCTGGCGTGGCTGGCCCGCACCGGCTGCACCACGACCACCGATCACCACTACGTCGTGCCTGCCGAGGGCGGTGACGTCTTCGGGGCCGAGATCGCCGCCGCAGCCGACGTCGGGCTGCGTTTCCACCCGACCCGCGGTTCGATGGATCTGGGGCACAGCGCGGGCGGGCTGCCACCGGACAGCGTGGTCGAGAGTATCGACGCGATCCTGGCGTCGAGCGCCGCGACGATCGATGCCCACCACGACCCCTCGTTCGACTCGATGGTGCGGATCGCGCTCGCGCCGTGCTCCCCCTTCTCGGTTACCGACGATCTGCTGCGCGAGTCCGCGATCCTCGCGCGCGAACGCGGGGTCCGGCTGCACACCCACCTCGCCGAGACCCTCGACGAGGAGGCGTACTGCCTGGAGAAGTTCGGCTGCACCCCGGTGGAGTACATGGCGAAGCTGGGCTGGACCGGCCCCGACGTCTGGTACGCCCACGCCGTGCACCTCTCCGATGCCGCGATCGCGACCATGGCGGAGACCGGTACCGCCGCCGCGCACTGCCCCACCTCGAACGCCCGCCTCGGGGCGGGCATCGCGCGGGTCGCCGACATGACGGCGGCCGGTGTCACGGTCGGCCTCGGCGTGGACGGCGCCGCGAGCAACGAGTCGTGCTGCATGCTCGAGGAGGCTCATCAGGCCGTGCTGTTCGCGCGCGCTCGGGGCGGCCCGCGGGAGATGACGGTGCGTCAGGCCCTGCGGCTGGCTACCATGGGCGGCGCCAAGGTGCTCGGCCGCGAGAACGAAATCGGGTCCATCGAAGTGGGCAAACTCGCCGATCTGGCGCTGTGGCGGCTCGACGGCCCCGCGCATGCGGGGATCACCGATCCGGTCGCCGCGATAGTGCTGGGTTCGCAGCCGCCGCTCGAGTTGCTGCTCGTCGGCGGCGAGGCCGTCGTGCGACGCGACGAGGTCCGCACCGTCGATGAAGAGTCGGTGGCCACTCAGGTCGCCGCCGCGCATGCCGCGCTGGTCGCGAAGGCCGGCTGAGTTCGGTGGATCTGCCGACCATCGGTGTCGTCTCGGTGCCCCGCACCCGTGACGAAATCGACAGGCCTGCACCCGGTGTCGCGTTCCTCGCCGGTGGGACGTGGCTGTTTTCCGAGCCGCAGGATCACTTGCACACGCTGGTCGATCTCACCGGACTCGGCTGGCCGGCGCTGTCGGTGACCGACACCGGCCTCGAGATCGCGGCGACCGCCACTATCGAACAACTCGTGAGTGGGCAGGTCCCGGCGGAATGGACCGCACAGTCGTTGTTCGGCGAGTGCGCCGCGGCGCTGCTGGCCTCGTTCAAGATCTGGAAGACCGCGACGGTGGGTGGCAATATCTGCCTGGCCTTCCCGGCGGGCGCGATGATCACGCTGTGCGCCGCACTCGACGGCGAGGCACTGGTCTGGCGCGCCGATGGTTCCGAATACCGCGTCGCAATAACCGATTTCGTCACCGGCGCGGCACGAACCGTGCTTGCTCCGGGCGACCTGCTGCGCAGCGTCACCCTGCCGACCTCGGCACTGCGTTCCCGCACCGCATTCCGCAAGCTGGCGCTGTCTCCGCTCGGTCGCTCCGGTGTCGTGCTGGCCGGACGAGTCGACGACGATGGGGCCTGCACGCTGACCGTCACCGCGGCCACCGACCGCCCGTACGTACTGCGCTTCGCGGCAGTGCCGGGCTCGGCCGAGTTGAGCGAGGCCATCGCCGCGGGCATCCCGCCTGGAGCTTGGCACGCCGACGCACACGGCGACCCGGACTGGCGTGCACACGTGACCCATGAACTGGCCCAGCAGATCCGGGAGGAGCTGGCATGAAATTCCGGATCAACGGCACCGACACCGATGCAACGCCCCAGCCCGGGCAGTGTCTGCGCACGCTGCTGCGCGAACTCGACCACTTCGACGTGAAGAAGGGCTGCGACGCAGGCGATTGTGGCGCGTGCTCGGTGCTCGTCGACGGCGAGCCGGTGCACTCCTGCATCTATCCCGCTTTCCGCGCCGAAAGCCGCTCGGTAACCACGGTTTCCGGGCTCGGCACTCCCGACGACCCGCATCCGGTGCAGCGCCGGTTCGTCGAGGCCGCCGGATTCCAATGTGGGTTCTGCACCGCGGGCATGGTGGTCACCGCGGCCGCGCTCGCGCCCGAGGACCTCGACCGGTTGCCACAGCGGATGAAGGGCAACCTGTGCCGCTGCACCGGCTACCGCGCCATCGAGGATGCGATACACGGTGTCGTGAACACCGAAAAGGCCGGTGACGCACCGTCGGCCGGGCGCTCACTCGCCGCGCCCGCGAGTACCCGTATCGTCACCGGCCGCGAGCCCTACACCCTCGACCACGCCCCGCCGGGACTGCTGCATATCGCGGTGCTCGGCAGCCCGCATCCGCACGCGCGCATCGTCGCGATCGACACCACGGCGGCACTGGCGCTGCCCGGCGTGGTGACGGTCTTCACCCACGAGGACAGCCCGGCGACGCCGTTCTCGACGGCGCGACACGAGGACCGCAACGACGACCCGGACGACACGCTGGTGTTCGACCCCGTGCTGCGCTTCCGTGGCCAGCGCGTCGCGGCGGTGGTGGCCGAGTCGGTGGGTATCGCGCAGCAGGCGTGCAGGTTGATCGAGGTCTGCTACGACGTCCTGCCCGCGGTATTCGATCCGGAGTCGGCGCTGGCGTCGGGTGCGCCCACGGTGCACGGGGACAAGGGTCCGGGCGCTCGCATCGCCGACCCGAGCCGCAACCTTGTCGCCGAACTACACGGCGGCGCCGGCGATCTCGACCGCGGGCTCGCGGACGCGGCAGCCGTGGTCCGTGGCACCTATCGCACCCAGCGGGTACAGCACGTCCACCTGGAGACGCATGCGGCCATGGGCTGGCTCGACGACACCGGTCGGCTCAGCATCCGGTCCAGCACCCAGGTGCCCTACCTCGTGCGCGACGAACTGGCCCACATCCTCGGGCTCGACACCGAGAAGGTGCGGGTGTTCACCGCCCGGGTCGGCGGCGGATTCGGCGGCAAACAGGAATTGCTCACCGAGGATCTCGTCGCGCTGGCGGTGTTGCGGACCGGTCGCCCGGCGCAGTACGAGTTCTCCCGCACCGACGAGTTCACCCGCGCGCCGTGCCGCCACCCCATGCGAATCGACGTGACGGTCGCCGCGGGCGCGGACGGTCTGCTCACCGCAATGGCAATCGACGTGCTCGCCGATGCCGGTGCGTACGGCAACCACAGCCCCGGTGTGATGTTCCACGGCTGTTCGGAATCGGTCGCCCTGTATCGGTGTCCGAACAAGCGCGTGGATGCTCGCACGGTCTACACCAACAACATTCCGTCCGGTGCGTTCCGTGGCTACGGGCTCGGCCAGGTGATTTTCGGCATCGAGTGCGCACTCGACGAGCTGGCAGGTGAACTCGACATCGACCCGTTCGAACTGCGCCGCCGCAATGTGGTGACGCCCGCGGACCCGTTGGTGGCCGCGCATGTCGAAGGCCCCGATCTGATCTTCGGCAGCTACGGCCTCGACCAATGCATCGATGTGGCGCAGGAGGCGCTGCGCCGCGGCAATAACGTTGCGGTACCACAGGGTTGGCGCGTCGGCGAAGGCATGGCAGCGGCGATGATCGCCACCATCCCGCCGCGCGGGCACTATGCCGAGTGCTCGGTCGGCCTCGAGCACGACGGTGGCTACAGCGTCGACATCGGCACGGCGGAGTTCGGCAACGGCACCACCACCGTGCACACCCAGATCGCGGCAACCGCGCTGTGCACCGGTGCCGACCGCATCATCATCCGCCAATCCGACACGGACACAGCGGCTTACGATACCGGGGCGTTCGGGTCGGCGGGCATCGTCGTCGCCGGACGCGCCCTCGGCTCGGCGGCGTCCTCGCTCGCAGTGCGGATCGTCGCGATCGCCGCGAACCTCGCCGGCGTCGACCCCGACGATTGCAGGCTCGGACCCGAGGGGGTGGAGTGCGGCGACAGGTTCGTCGCACTGACCGAGGTCCTCGCGGCCGCGGGTGGTGAGTTGCGGGCCGACGGCGCGCACGACGGCTCACCGCGGTCGCTGGCGTTCAACGTGCAGGCGTTCCGGGTTGCGGTCGAGGAGTCGACCGGACGAGTGCAGATTCTGCAGTCGATCCAGGCGGTGGACGCCGGTGTGGTGCTGAACCCGAACCAGTGTCGTGGCCAGGTGGAGGGCGGCGTGGCGCAGGCGATCGGCAGCGCGCTGTTCGAGGTGATGCGTGATGACGGCGCGGGCACGATCGTCACGGACACACTGCGCAACTATCACATCCCGCAGTTCGCCGACGTGCCCAGAACCGAGGTCTACTTCGCCGATACCTACGACACCCTCGGCCCGTACGGCGCCAAGTCGATGAGCGAGTCGCCGTACAACCCGGTTGCCCCCGCCCTGGCCAACGCGATCGCCGACGCCGTCGGGGTGCGGGTGCGCGGGCTGCCGATGTCGCCGGACCGGGTGTGGCGCGAGATCGACGGAGCACACCGACGCTCGTAGCCGCCGCGGTGGTTTGTAGGGTGACGCCATGATCGATGCCGCCCACCGGAGCCGCTGATGGAACCCGTCGAGGTCAATGCGGGCGCCTGGTATCTGCGCGCGCTGCGTGCCGACGACCGGATCGACGACCGCCCCGCACTTGCTGCCGGCGGCATCGACGACCCGGAGTACGTGGCCCGCCGCACCGCGCAGTGGGACGCCGATACGCACTATTCCTGGGCGGTCTGCGAGCCCACCACCGCCGAACTGCTCGGCGAGATCGTGCTGACCCTCGGCGCCGATCAAACGGGCGTGCTGACCGCCTGGGCGCGGGTGGGCGAGGACGAGGCACTGGCCACGGGGCTCGCCGCCGTCCGTCGTTTCGCCGAGGGTGGACTGGGCCTCACGGTCACCGGCTGACCACCCCGCACAGTCGAACTATAGCCGCGCGAGCACCCGGTCCAGCGCTGCGACGGCCTCGTCGAGTTCGGCGGTGGTGACGGTCAGCGGCGGACGGAACCGGATGCCGCGCTCCCCCGTGCCGAGGATGAGCACGTGTTCCTCGGCGAGCATCGACGCGACGACCGCATCGCGTCGCGCCGCCGTGTCGAGGGTGATCGCGCACATCAGCCCGCGCCCGCGCGGTTCGGTGACCCGGTCGTGTCGCGCGGCGAGCCACCGGAGCCGGTCGAGCAGGTGTGTGCCGACCACGGCGGCGCGATGGATCAGCTCCTCGCTCTCGATCACCTCGAGGATCCGGCGGGCACGCACCATGTCGGTAAGGTTGCCGCCCCAGGTCGAGTTGATTCGCGAGCTCACCCGAAAGACGTTGTCGGGCAGCTCATCCACTCGTCCGCCCGCCATGATTCCGCACACCTGCGCCTTTTTGCCGAACGCGACGACATCGGGGCGCACACCGAGCTGCCGGTAGGCCCACGCGCTACCGGTGAGCCCGACCCCGGTCTGCACTTCGTCGAGGATGAACAACGCGTCGTAGCGTTCGCACAGCCGCTGCATCGCTTGCAAGAACTCCGCTCGCAGGTGCCGGTCGCCACCCTCGCCCTGAATCGGCTCGGCGATGAAACAGGCTATGTCGTAGGGATTTTCGATGAACGACCGCTCGGCCTGCGCCAGCGCACGCGCTTCGGCAGAGACGACATCGCGTCCATCGGCGAGGAAGGGCGCCTCGATCCGGGGCCAGTCGAACTTCGGGAAGCGCGCGACCTTCACCGGATCGGTGTTGGTCAGCGACATCGTGTAGCCACTGCGTCCGTGGAACGCCCCGGTCAGGTGCAGCACTTTGGTGCCCAACGCGGGATCGTGGCCGTGCGCCTCGTTGTGCCTGCTCTTCCAGTCGAATGCGACCTTGAGCGCGTTTTCGACGGCCAGGGCACCACCGTCGACGAAGAACAGGTGCGGCATCCGACGGTCGCCGAGCACGCGCGCGAACACGTCGACGAACCTGGCCATAGGCACGGTGTACACGTCGGAGTTGCTCGGCTTGTTCATCGCGACAGCAGCGATCTCACGCACGAACTCCGGGTCGTCGGTGAGCGCGGGGTGGTTCATCCCGAGCGCCGAGGACGCGAAGAAGCCGAACATGTCCAGATAGCCGGTTCCGTCGCGTTCATCGAACAACCGCACGCCGCGCGAGCGCGTGAGGTCGAGAACGAGGTCGAATCCGTCCACGAGGAGGTGCGCGGCGAGCACGTCGTGGACGCGCGCCGCAGCGATCGGGGTGGCAGGCACAACGGCGGTCATACTCGCGAAGATACCTGTCAAATTGTCGGCGTGACAACCCAACAACCGGAACAATTAAGCGACGTTCGCTATCTGTCGTAAAATGTCTGCAGGATAATCGTGCTGCGGGTCTTCACCGACGCAGTGGACCTGATCTCACGCAGCAGCTGTTCGAGGTGCTGAGGCGAGGCAACCCGGACCATCAGCACGTAGCTTTCCTCGCCGGCCACCGAGTGACACGATTCGATCGCCGGGATGTGAGCAAGCCTGGCGGGACTGTCGTCCGGCTGCGATGGATCGAGAGGGGTGATGGCGACGAACGCCGACAGCATCTGGCCGAGCGCCGCGGGATCCACCTTCGCGGTGTATCCGCGAATCACCCCGCGAGATTCGAGGCGCCGCACCCGCGACTGCACCGCCGACACCGAGAGGCCGGCCTTCTCGGCGAGATTGGACAATGTGGCGCGACCATCCACGACGAGTTCGCGGATGAGCAACCGATCGATGTCGTCCAACGCGGGCTTCGCCGGTTCCTCGCGCGGCGCGGGCGCGACGGACGGGGATTGCCTCGATATTTCCGCCACAATCGAAGGCTAACCCAGCCGATAGCGCCGACATGGCCGAAACGACGCCACCCACCCGGACGGAAGGACCCCGAATGTCAACGCTGCATACTCGGCTCACCGACGCACTGCACGGCCTCGATGCGCCCGTTGCGCTCGACACCGGATCGGGCCTCACCGCTCGCAGCCCGATCACGGGCGAACGGTTCGGCACCGTGGCGATCAGCACACCCGACGATGTCGATCACGCGATCACTTTGGCCCACAACGCATTCGTTCGCTGGCGAACGCTGCCGGCACCACAGCGCGCCGCCGTCGTCCGGCGATTGGGCGAGTTGCTCAGCGAGCACAAGGCGACGCTCGCCGCGCTGGTGACGCTGGAGGCGGGCAAGATCGAATCCGAGGCCCTCGGCGAGGTCCAGGAAATGATCGATATCTGCGAGTTCGCGGTCGGCCTGTCGCGCCAGCTGTACGGCAGGACGATGGCATCGGAGCGGCCGGGACACCGGCTGATGGAGACCTGGCATCCGCTCGGCGTGGTCGGGGTTATCTCCGCGTTCAACTTCCCCGTCGCGGTCTGGTCGTGGAACACCGCGATCGCCTTGGTCTGCGGGGACACCGTGGTGTGGAAGCCGTCGGAGGCCACCCCGTTGACCGCCCATGCCTGCGCGGCGTTGCTGCGGCAGGCGTGCCTGGATACCGGCGCCGACCCGGATGTACATCAGTTGGTGCAGGGCGGCGGTGCCGTCGGCGAGCGCCTCGTCGACGATGCCCGCGTCGCGTTGCTGTCCGCGACGGGATCGGTGCGGATGGGTCGGATCGTGGCTCCTCGCGTCGCGGCCCGCTTCGGACGCTGTCTGCTCGAGCTCGGCGGCAACAACGGTGCGGTCGTGACGCAGTCGGCGGACATTGAACTGGCAGTCCGCGGCATCGTGTTCTCGGCAGCAGGCACCGCCGGGCAGCGGTGTACGACGTTGCGGCGGTTGATAGCTCATCGTTCGGTGGCCGATGAGCTGACCGACCGTATCGCCTCTGCCTATGCCCGGCTGCGCGTGGGCGATCCGTTCGACGAGGGCGTGCTCGTCGGCCCACTGATCGACGAACGCGCCTACGACGGGATGCAGACCGCGCTGGACAAAGCCCGCAGCGACGGCGGTGACGTGACCGGCGGCGAACGGGTGGACGTCAACGGATCCGAGTCGTTCTATGTGCGTCCGGCGATCGTGCGGATGCCGGCGCAGACGTCGGTGGTGCGCGAAGAGACGTTTGCCCCAATTCTGTACGTGCTCACCTACGACACCCTCGACGAAGCAATTGCACTACACAACGATGTGCCGCAAGGACTCTCGTCGTCGATCTTCACCACCGACCAACGCGAGGCCGAGCGTTTCCTGGCCGCGGACGGCTCGGACTGCGGAATCGCGAACGTCAATATCGGCACCTCGGGCGCCGAGATCGGCGGCGCGTTCGGTGGCGAGAAGGAGACCGGCGGTGGCCGCGAATCCGGCACGGACGCCTGGCAGGGCTACATGCGCCGGGCGACGAACACGATCAACTACTCCGACGAGCTGCCGCTGGCGCAGGGGGTGGACTTCGGGTAGCCGCGCGAGCCTGCCCCGAGAGCGGGCGGGCGGTCACGGCGGATCGCCGTCGTTGTCGGTGAGCGTGTCACCCGGGTGGTGGAAGTGGTTGATCCTTGGGCGTTGTCGCGGGTCGACATGCCTTGGTGGGATCCAGGCTGTGTGGCCGCGGTAGCGGTGGGTGCGCCACTGATCCTCACCAGGGCCGGCCAGTTTGTGATGCGCCGGGCACACGAAGGTCAGGTTCTCGATATCGGTCGCGCCGCCATCGGCCCACTCGCGCACGTGGTGGGCCTCGGCGCGGTAGCCAGCCATGGTGCACCCGGGGTAGCTGCAGCCGATATCGCGCGCATGCAACACGATCCGCTGATCCGGGGATGCGATCCGCTTGGACCGGCCCAGATTCCACACCCGTTGATCAACGTCATCGAAAATGCACAGATAGTGGTGCGCGTGCGCGGCCATCCGCACCAGGTCCCGCATCGGCAGCAGTGACCCGCCCGCCGTCGCGGCCGGCCCCGCCAGGTCCTTCAGTTCTTGCAGCGTGGTGGACACGATCACCGTCACCGGCAGGCCCCGATGCCGACCCAGCTCACCGGAAGCGAGCAGGGCGCGGCACATCGCCTTGACCGCATCGTGGTGCCGCTGACCCATCGAGCGGTTGTCTCGCCGGGAGGTCTCCTCGTCCGGCTCACCATCCACCCGCGGCGACTCATCCGCCGGGTTGCACATCCCGGGAGCGGCGAGCTTCTCGAGGATCGGCTCGAACAAGGCCCGCAATTCCGGATCGAGGCGTCCGGTCAAGCTACTCATCCCGTCCAAGTCCTGTTTACCGAGCCAGAGCCCGCGTTTGCGGGCCCGGTCGATCTCATCGAACTCCCCGTCCGGGTTCAGATACGCCGCAAGCCGGTCGGCGACCTTGCGCAACTCATCCGGGCGCATCGACTCCGCAAATCCCGCCAGCTGCGCCTCCGCGTGCTCGCGGGTGCCGGCGTCGATCGCATGCGGCAGATGTTTGAGAAACGAGCGGATCACCTGCACATGCCCGTCACCGAGCACGCCGCTCCGGACACCCTCGGCGGTCGCCGCCAGCTCCGGTACCAGCGGCTCCCCGGTGAACGAGGCGCGTGACGCCAACTGCTCGGCGGTGTCGAAGCGTTTCTTCGCGTCCAGCCGGGTGATCCGCAACGCGTCCGCCACGACCTGATGCGTATTCTCGCCACCGAAATCCGCGAGCGTCCGATGATCGCGAAGGCTTTGCAGCAGTTCATAACCCACGCTGGTCTGCCGCCGAGAAGCGGCCTCGAGCTCGCGCAGCACCGCCAACCGGCCAGCGCTGCTCATCGCCTCGAAATCGAGCCCGGCGACCATGGACACCGCCGCGTCGAGCGCGTCCAACGCCTCCGCAATATCTATGCCCCCCAGCATGATCGAAGTGTATCGAGGGGCACCGACAGGTTCCGATCTCTCGCCCGAGACTCGGTCCGGTCGCGAGGACCATCCGCCGGCCATCGCAACCCACTGATTCGGTGAACGTCTACGCGCACCTGGGCGTATACGAGGAGGTACGCCCACGACCCCGGAGGACACGATGCATGCCGACGACCTACGCGCCATCCAGACCCCGCTCAAGCAGCGGTATCGCGACGATCCTGGCAGCGCACTGATCACGCTGCGCGCCAACGGCGAACTCGATGCCCTCGGCGTGTCCTGCAAGGTCGAGACCGGCCGGGCGGTGGTCGAAGCCGGGCTGCATCCGGCAACCGGCGGCGACGGCACCCTGGCCTGCTCCGGGGACATGCTGCTCGAGGCACTCGTCGCCTGTGCCGGCGTGACCCTGCGCGCCGTCGCGACCTCGCTCGGACTCGACATTCGTTCCGGCACGGTCCGCGCCGAAGGTGACCTCGATTTCCGCGGCACACTAGGCGTGGACAAGACCGCGCCGGTCGGCTTCCGGTCGATCCGGCTGGCCTTCGAGCTGGATACCGATGCCGACGCCGAGCAACTGGCAACGCTGCAGCGGCTGACCGAGCGCTATTGCGTGGTGTACCAAACGCTGCGGGCGGCGCCACAGATCGAGGTCACCACCCGGTCATGAGCTAAGGCGTCAAGCGCGGCGAATCGTGGCCCGTTCCCCGCAATGTCCACACCCCGCCGCGGCAGTGCAACCGCGTGACAGTGAGCGGCGCGATGTCGATTCGCCAGAACGACTGGGCCGGTGCCTTCAGCGTCACCAACAGCGCTGCACGCACGACAGCAGGATGGGTCACAGCGAGCGTGTCGGTCTCCGCGGCTGCGACGGCGGTCAACCACCCGGCCACCCGGGCGATCAACTCCACGATCGACTCGCCACCGTGCGGCCGGGCAGCGGGATCGGACAGCCACGCCGACAATTGCTCGACCGGTACGTCGTCCATCGACAGGCCGCGCCATTTTCCGTAGTCGACGTCGCGCAGTTCGGGCTCGGCGTGTCCCTCTACTCCGAGCGCCGACGCCGTCTCCCGCGTCCGAAGCTCCGGGGCCACCTGCAGCTTGTGCGCACTCAGCCACGCCGCACCGGCGGCCGCCTTCCGCCCGGTCTCGTTGAGCGGTTCATCGGCCGGGAATCGCGCATTGCGCAGCGCCTCGGTACTGGCGTGACTCACCAGAAGGAGTCGAACCACCGTCGCCATCGGGTAGACGCTACTCGGCGCTACCGAACATCCGCGCCCAGTTTCCGGCACCGTGCGCGGGATCCCGCGCTCCCGCTCGAAAACTGGGCGGTGGTTCCCCGTCCGGATGATCCTGTCGGACCCGCGGCGCAAGATGTACACCGTGCAGTTCTCACCCGCCACCCAGCAGTGGTTCGACGGCGCCTTCCCGGCGCCGACGGCCGCACAGCTCGGCGCGTGGGATGCGATCTCGCGCGGCGAGCACACCCTGGTGATCGCGCCGACCGGTTCGGGCAAGACACTCTCCGCCTTCCTCTGGTCGATCGATCAGCTCGCGAACCGCGCCGAGCGGACCGGGAAGACCTCGGTCGTCTACGTCTCCCCGCTCAAGGCGCTGGCCGTGGACGTGGAACGCAATCTGCGCTCGCCCCTGGTCGGCGTGACCCAAACCGCGGCGCGGCTCGATCTGCCGCTGCCCGACATCACCGTCGGCGTTCGCTCCGGTGACACCAGCCCGGCGGACCGACGGCTGCTGGCTCGCACCCCGCCCGACATCCTCATCACCACGCCCGAGTCGCTCTACCTCATGCTCACCTCGGCAACACGGGAGACGCTCGACGAAGTCACCACCGTGATCGTCGACGAGGTGCACGCCATCGCCGGCTCCAAGCGCGGCGCGCATCTGGCGTTGACGCTCGAACGGCTCGACGCCCAACTCGAACGCCCCGCGCAACGCATCGGACTTTCCGCGACGGTGCGCCCGCCCCAGGAGGTGGGCCGGTTCCTCACCGGTGTCGCGCCGATCACCATCGTGTCCCCGCCCGCACCGAAGACCTTCGATCTGACGGTGAAGGTGCCGATCGAGGACATGACCGAACTCGGTGTCACCGACGAAAACGGCGAGCACTCGGCCGGTTCGATCTGGCCGCATGTCGAGGAGAACATCGTCGATCTCGTTCTCGCGCACCGTTCCTCGATCGTTTTCGCAAACTCGCGCCGACTCGCCGAACGGCTCACGGCGCGGCTGAACGAGGTGTACGCCGAGCGCGTCGGCAACGGCGTCGACACCGCGCACGCGCCGCCCTCGTTGATCGGCGCCACCGGCGAGGTCAACCACGGCGCCGAAGCGTTGCTCGCTCGTGCGCACCACGGCTCGGTCAGCAAGGACCAGCGCGCGCTCATCGAGGACGACCTGAAATCCGGACGGCTGCGCTGTGTGGTCGCGACCAGCAGCCTCGAACTCGGAATTGACATGGGTGCAGTCGATCTCGTTGTCCAGGTGGAGGCACCGCCGTCGGTGTCGAGCGGGCTACAGCGGGTCGGCCGGGCGGGCCATCAGGTCGGCGAGATCTCGCGGGGCGTGTTGTTTCCCAAGCACCGCACCGACGTGATCCATTGCGCGGTGGCGTCGATGCGCATGACAGCCGGCCAAATCGAGTCGCTGCGCATCCCGGCGAATCCGCTCGACGTACTCGCCCAGCAGACGGTCGCGGCGTGCGCGCTCGAACCGCTCGATGTCGACGTCTGGTTCGACGCGGTCCGGCGGACGGGCAGTTTCGCCACCCTGCCGCGGTCGGCGTACGAGTCGACGCTCGACCTGCTGTCGGGCCGATACCCCTCCGACGAATTCGCCGAATTGCGGCCGCGGCTCGTCTGGGACCGCGATGCAGGCACACTCACCGGCCGCCCGGGCGCACAACGGCTCGCGGTCACCTCGGGCGGCACCATCCCCGACCGCGGCCTATTCGCCGTCTACATGGTCGGCGAACGGAACTCCAGGGTAGGCGAACTCGACGAGGAGATGGTCTACGAATCCCGCGTCGGGGACGTCTTCGCACTCGGCGCCACCAGTTGGCGGATCGAGGAGATCACCCATGACCGCGTGATGGTCAGCCCCGCCTACGGTCAGCCCGGGCGGCTGCCGTTCTGGCACGGCGATGGCCTCGGTCGCCCCGCCGAACTCGGTGAAGCGCTCGGGGCGTTCCTGCGCGAGGCTAGCGGCAAGAACCGAACCGCCATCGAGAAGCGTTGCCGCGATGCCGGTCTCGACGACAACGCGATCACCAACCTGCTTGCGCTGATCGACGAACAGCGCACCGCGACCGGCCAGACCCCCTCGGATCGGACGCTGGTCGTCGAACGCTTCCGCGACGAACTCGGCGATTGGCGGCTCGTGCTGCACTCACCGTTCGGGTTGCCCGTGCACGCGCCGTGGGCGCTCGCGATCGGTGCGCGCCTGCGCGAGCGCTACGGGGTGGACGCGGCGCCGACAGCGGGCGACGACGGCATCATCATTCGGTTGCCCGACACCGACGACGAGCCGCCCGGTGCGGACCTGTTCGTCTTCGAGCACGACGAGATCGAGGAGCTGGTCACCGAACAGGTCGGCGGCTCGGCGTTGTTCGCGTCCCGCTTCCGTGAGTGCGCGGCGCGCGCGCTGCTGCTGCCGCGCCGCGACCCCGGTAAGCGTGCACCGCTGTGGCAGCAGCGGCAACGATCGGCGCAACTGCTGGAGGTGGCACGCAAGTACCCGACGTTTCCGATCCTGCTCGAGTCGGTCCGGGAGTGCCTGCAGGACGTTTACGACCTGCCCGCCCTGCGTGAGCTTTTCGGGCGGTTGTCGCAGCGCCGGCTGCGCATCGTCGAGGTCGAGACACAATCACCGTCGCCGTTCGCGAACGCGCTGCTGTTCGACTATGTGGGCGCGTTCATGTACGAGGGCGACAGCCCACTCGCCGAACGGCGCGCCGCGGCACTGTCGCTGGATTCCACACTGCTCAGCGAACTGCTCGGTCGGGTCGAGTTGCGCGAGTTGCTCGACGCCGACGTCATCGGGCGCACCGAGCAGGAACTGCAGCGGCTGCCCGCCGACCGGCACGCCCGGGATGCAGAGGGCGTCGCGGATCTGCTGCGCCTGCTCGGGCCGTCGACGCTCGCCGAAATCGACGAACGCACCGACGGTCCCGCCGCGGAGTACCTCGCCGAACTCGCCGCGGCCCGGCGGGCGCTCACCGTCGGTTATGCGGGCAGCACCTGGTGGATCGCCGTCGAGGATGCCGGCCGGATGCGCGACGCGCTCGGTGTCCCCCTGCCGGTCGGCACGCCGACGGCATTCGCCGAGCCGGTCGCCGACCCGCTCGGCGACCTCATCGCCCGCTACGCCCGCACGCACGGACCCTTCGCCACCACCGCGGTCGCGGCGCGGTTCGCGATCGGCACAGCGATCGCCGCCGCCGCCCTGCAGAAACTCGCCGCCGAACGCCGGGTCGTGGCCGGCGAGTTCCGTCCGGGCAGCACCGGTGCCGAGTGGTGCGACACCGAGGTACTGCGCCGATTGCGGCGCCGGTCGCTCGCCGCGGCGCGCGCCGAGATCGAGCCGGTCTCCACCGCCGCGCTGGGCCGGTTTCTGCCCTCCTGGCAGCACCTCGGCGGACAGCTACGCGGCGGTGACAACGGAGCCGCCCAACTACGCGGCGTGGACGGTGTCGCAACCGTGGTGGAACAGCTTGCGGGCGTGCCCATTCCGGCGTCGGCGTGGGAATCGCTGATCCTGCCCAGCCGCGTCGCCGACTATGCACCGGCGATGCTGGACGAACTCACCGCCACCGGCGAGGTGCTCTGGTCGGGCCGCGGTTCGATCACCGCCAAGGACGGCTGGGTGTGCCTGCACCTGGCCGAGCAGGCGCCGCTGACGCTGCCGTCGGCCACCGAGATCGAATTCACCGAACTGCACGAGCAGATCCTCGCCCAGCTCGACAGCGGTGGCGCGTTCTTCTTCCGGCAACTCTCCGACGCCGTCGGCGCCGCACTCGGTGCCGCCGTGGACGACACGAAACTCACTGCAGCCCTGTGGGATCTGGTCTGGGCCGGTTTCCTGTCCGGGGACACGCTCGCGCCGCTGCGCGCGCTCATGTCGGGGACCACCCGTACCACCACGAGCCACCGCACGCCGCGGCGCGCACCCCGCACGCGCGCATACCGTCCGGTGCCGCGCCCGGCGATGCCGACCCGATCCGGGCCGCCGACGGTGTCCGGCCGCTGGGCGCTGTTACCCACCCCCGAGCCCGATGCCACCGTCCTCGCGCACGCCACCGCCGACCTCCTGCTCGACCGCTACGGCATCGTCACCCGCGGCTCGGTGATGAACGAGGAAGTGCCGGGCGGTTTCTCACTGATGTACCGCGTGCTGACCGGCTTCGAGGACAGCGGCCGCTGCCGGCGCGGCTACTTCGTCAACGGACTCGGCGGCGCGCAATTCGCCACCTCCGATGTCGTCGACCGGGTGCGTGCGCAGGATGACGACCGCCGCGACCGGGTCGCAATCGCGCTCGCTGCCTGCGACCCCGCCAACCCCTACGGCGCCGCGCTCGCCTGGCCGGCCGGCGTCACCGAAACCGGACACCTGCCGGGCCGTAAGGCGGGCGCCATGGTCGTGCTCATCGACGGCGAACTCGTGCTGTTCGTCGAACGCGGCGGAAAGTCGTTGCTGTCCTTCAGCACCGACGAGTCGGTGTTGTCGCAGGCCGCCGAAGCACTGGCCGGCCTGGTGAAGCACCGCCGCGTCTCGTCGATCCTGGTCGAGCGGATCGACGGTGAGACCGCGCATGGGAGCGCGATCGGCCGGCTGCTCACCGGCGCGGGTTTCTCCCCGACCCCGCGCGGGCTGAGGCTGCGCCGTGTGTAGCCGGAGGCTGCGCCGTGTGTGAGCAAGCCGGGAGCGCCGGTGCCCGAGGGTGACATCGTCTACCGCGCCGCGGGCCGGCTGCGCACCGCCCTCGCCGGCAAGGAACTGACCGTCTGCGATCTGCGCGTGCCCCGGTACGCCACGGTCGATCTCCGCGGTCACGTCGTGGACGAGGTCGGCAGCCGCGGCAAGCATCTGTTCGTCCGCATCGATCGCTACTCGATCCACACCCACCTGAAGATGGAAGGCGTCTGGCAGGTGTATGCGCCCGGACAGCGTTGGCGTCGACCGGGATTCACCGCGCGCGCGATTCTGGGCGTCGCCGACGCGGTCGCGGTGGGGTTCTCGCTCGGCAAGGTCGAGGTGCTCGCGCGCGACCGGGAGGACGAGGCAGTCGGGCATCTCGGCCCCGACCTGCTCGGGCCGGACTGGGACCGCGCCGAAGCGCTGCGCCGGCTGACTGCCGACCCCGATCGACCGGTGGGGCTCGCCGTGCTCGATCAGCGCAACCTCGCCGGGATCGGCAACATCTTCCGCAACGAGGGGTGCTGGCTTGCGCGTGTGCATCCGCGCCGTCCGGTCCGCGAAGTCGAGAATCTCGGCGAACTCGTCGACGAGACGCAGCGAATCCTGGACGCCTCGGCCAAGATTCGGATACACCGACCGCTGGTGTACGGCCGCACCGGAATGCCTTGCCCACGTTGCAGATCGGCGCGGATCGCCACCGGACCGCTCGGCGAGGGTGGGACGCAGCAGGATCGCCGGATCTACTTCTGTCCGCGTTGCCAGGAGTAGGCGTTCGTCAGCAGGTCCACGCAGTGCGCGATGAAGCGATCCCGGCCCACGTCGATGGTGCCGTCGAGATAGGCGATGAACAGGCTCGCGAGCGCACCGACCAGGCCGACCGAGAGCAGTTGCCGGTCCGCCACATCGGTGAGCGGATCGAGCTGATCGCCGATCAGCATCGCGAACGCGGGCGCGGACTGCAACCCGCGCCCGCCGAGACTCGGCTCGGTCAAGGGTGCGATCAGCAGCACGCGGCCCATCGTCGGACGATCGATGATCAGCTGCACGAACGATTCGACCGCGGCTTGTGCGCGTGCCTCCGGCGTCGGGGCCCTCAGCACCGCCCCGATCAGCGCGTTGCGGGCCTCGTCGGTGACGTAGCCGTACACCTGCGCCACGAACTCCTCCCGGTCGGCGAAGCTCTCGTAGAAGTAGCGCTCGGTCAGGCCGCAGCGCCGGCACACCGCCCGGACGCTGACCGCGGGCCCCTCGGGTGCGCCGAGCAGTTCGATCCCGGCCTGCAGCAGCTCGGCGCGTCGGATGCGTTGCCGCTCGGACAGGTCGACCCCTGCCCAACTGCGCGAACCTTGACCGGCCATTCCGATGATCGTAGTCTGACAACATGCGTAGTCAGAACGAATGCGTCGGCGCTCCCCAACCGCTCGGCCCCGATTCGCTCACCTGGAAGTACTTCGGGGACTGGCGAGCCCTGCTGCAGGGCCCCTGGGCAGGCGCAATGCAGAACATGCACCCGAAACTGGGCGCCGCGGTAGAGCAGCACTCCGGGTTTTTCGACGAACGTTGGCAGCGGCTGTTCCGCTCGGTCTTCCCGATCGCGGGCGTCGTCTATGACGGCGACCGTGCGGCGATGACCGCGCAGGAGATCCGCGACTACCACCGCGACATCAAGGGCGTCGACGACCAGGGCAGGCGTTACCACGCGCTGGATCCGGACGTGTTCTACTGGGCGCATGCCACGTTCTTCGTCGGCGTCCTGCTCGTGGCCGAACGCTTCGGCTCGGGGCTCACCGAGGCCGAAAAGCGGCAATTGTTTGCCGAACACAAGCAGTGGTACCGGCTCTACGGCGTCAGCGACCGCGCGATGCCCGAGACGTGGGAGGAGTTCCAGCAGTACTGGGACCACATGTGCCGGGACGTGCTCGAGGACAACAAGGCAACCCGGGGCGTCCTCGATCTGAAGTCGATCGACAAACCGCCGATCGTGCCCTGGCTTCCCGACGAGCTCTGGCCGCTGGTCCGTCCGTTCTTCGCGGTCGGCTTCGAATGGCTCACGGTCGGGTTGTTCGACCCGCCGGTCCGCAAGAAGCTCGGCTACCGCTGGACCCCGGTCGACGAGGTTCTGCACCGTGGCGTCGGACAGGCACTGCGGATCGTCGACAAGTTCATGCCTGCACAGCATCGGCAGCACCCGCGCGCACTGCAGGGCAACGCTCGCGAAGCCGGGCGCATCCCGGCCGACCACCCGCTGCTCGAGGCGCCGATCGCGTTCATGCCACCGGCGGACGAGTGGCACGACCCGAAGCACTACAACCCGTACCGGGACCAGGCACCACCGACCGATCGACGGTTCCGGCGCGTCGCGACACCCTGAACCCCCGGTGCCGCTCGACTACTTGGCGATCGGCACCGGTTCCAGAATCTGACCGCGTGCCTCCGGCGCCGCCGCGCGCAACTCGTCGGCGGACGCATCGTCGGGCTGGGCCTGCGAGCGCACCTCGGCATCCACCCGCGCGAGGTACGTGGCGACCTCGCGGTCGATATCGGCGTCGTCCCAGCCGAGTACCGGCGCCATCAGCCGGGCGACCTGTTCGGCGCAGTTCACCCCGCGATGCGAGTACTCGATCGCGATCCGGGTCCGTCGTGCGAGCACATCCTCGAGATGCAACGCCCCCTCGGCGGCGGCCGCATACACGATCTCCACCTGCAGGTAGGCCGGCGCGTCGGTCAGCGGCTGCAGCAACTCCGGCTTGCCGACCGCGACATCGAGCACCTCGTCGATGAGCGAGCCGTACCGGTCGAGCAGATGCTTGACCCGGTACGGGTGCAGGCCGTGAATCTCACCGAGCCGGATGGTCTGGTTCACCAGCGCGAAGTAACCTTCCGCGCCGAGCAGCGGCACCTTCTCCGTGATCGACGACGACATCCGCGCCGGGATGTCCGCCGCGGCCAGATCGACCGCGTCCTGCGCCATCACTCGGTAGGTGGTGTACTTCCCGCCGGCAATCGCGACCAGGCCCGGCGCGACCCGCGCCACCGCGTGCTCGCGCGACAGCGCGGACGTATCGTCACTCTCCCCCGCGAGCAGCGGCCGCAGCCCGGCGTAGACGCCGTCGATGTCGGCGTGCGTGAGCGGAGTGACCAGGACGTCGTTGACCCGGCCGAGGATGTAGTCGATATCGGCCTTGGTCGCCGCCGGATGCGCGAGATCGAGATTCCAGTCGGTGTCGGTGGTCCCGATGATCCAGTGGCTGCCCCAGGGGATCACGAACAGCACCGAGTTGGTCGTCCGCAGGATGATCGCGGCCTCGCTGACGATCCGGTCGCGCGGCACGACGATGTGCACGCCCTTCGACGCCCGCACCCGGAACCGTCCGCGTTGCCGCGACAGCGCCTGAATCTCGTCGGTCCATACCCCGGCCGCGTTGATCACGACATGGCTGCGGATCTCGGAAGTGCGGCCGTCCTCCGTGTCGCGCACCCGCACCCCCGACACCCGATCGGCCTCGCGCAGAAACCCGACCACCTGCGTCGACGTGCGCAACACCGCACCGTAGTGCGCCGCGGTGCGGGCCACCGTCATGGTGTGCCGCGCATCGTCGACCACGGTGTCGTAGTAGCGGATCCCGCCGATCAGCGAGTTGCCTTTCAACCCGGGAGCCAGTCGCAAAGCGCCGGAGCGAGTCAGATGTTTCTGCGCCGGAACGGACTTCGCGCCACCGAGCTTGTCGTAGAGCAGCATGCCCGCCGCGATGTAGGGCCGCTCCCAGCCGCGCTTGGTGAGCGGGAACAGAAACGGCAGCGGCTTGACCAGGTGCGGCGCGAGCGTGGTCAGCGAAAGCTCGCGCTCCCGCAGCGCCTCGCGCACCAGGCCGAACTCCAATTGCTCGAGATAGCGCAGTCCACCGTGGAACATCTTCGACGACCGACTCGATGTGCCGGAGGCGTAGTCGCGCGCCTCGACCAGCGCGACGGTCAACCCACGCGTCGCGGCGTCGAGAGCGACGCCGGTGCCGACGATCCCGCCGCCGATCACCACCACGTCGAAATGCTCTTTGCCCAGCCTCGTCCAGGCGTCCGTACGCTGCTCGGGACCGAGCAGGTGGGGTCCGGGCTCCTTGGCCAAGGCCGACTCCTCCCGTGATTGATCGACGGATCGACAGTCAGGCTAGTAGCTTTTTGCCGGTAATGAGGCGGCACGGACGCCCGGTGCGCGCGCGAGGCAGAGGAGATGAGTGAGTGAGCCGGTATATCGCCGCGATCGACCAGGGCACCACGTCGACCAGATGCATCCTGTTCGACCAGCGCGGCACGGTGGCCGGCGTCGGGCAGCGCGAACACGAGCAGATCTTCCCCCGGCCCGGCTGGGTGGAACACGATGCGGCCGAAATCTGGCGCAATACGCAGGCGGTGATCGCCGAGGCGCTCGACGCGGTGGGCGCGGACGGGTCCGACGTGGGCGCGGTCGGCATCACCAACCAGCGCGAGACCACGGTCGTGTGGGACCGCAAGACCGGCGAACCGATCCACAACGCGATCGTCTGGCAGGACACCCGAACGGCGGCGCTCTGCGAGGAAATCGGCGGGTCGCACGGCGCCGGCCGGTACCGCGAGCAGACCGGGCTGCCGCTGTCGACCTACTTCGCCGGCCCGAAGGCGCGCTGGATTCTCGACCATGTCGACGGCGCCCACCACCGAGCCGAAGCCGGCGAGCTGTGCTTCGGCACCATGGACACCTGGCTGGTGTGGAACCTCACCGGCGGCGCCGAACACCTTACCGACGTGACCAACGCCTCACGCACACTCTTGATGGATCTGCGCACGCTGCAATGGGATTCACAAATCTGTGCCGAGATCGGCGTGCCCGAGTCGATGCTGCCGCGGATCTGCAGCTCCTCGGAACACTACGCGGATATCGCGGACGGCCCGTTGGCCGGAGTCGCGATCGCCGGCATCCTCGGCGATCAACAGGCGGCGACGTTCGGCCAGGCGTGCCTCTCGCCCGGCGAGGCCAAAAACACCTACGGCACCGGCAATTTCATGCTGTTGAACACCGGGACCGAGCCGATGTCCAGCGACAACGGCCTGCTCACCACGGTCTGCTATCGGATCGGTGACGCCGACCCGGTCTACGCGCTCGAGGGTTCCATCGCGGTGACCGGATCGCTGGTGCAATGGCTGCGCGACAACCTCGGAATCATCTCCTCGGCAAGCGAAATCGAGGAGCTGGCGAATACGGTCGAGGACAACGGCGGCGCGTTCATTGTGCCCGCCTTCTCCGGATTATTCGCTCCGCGTTGGCGATCCGATGCCCGCGGGGTGATCTCCGGGCTCACTCGATACGTCACCAAGGCCCACTTGGCCCGGGCGGCACTGGAATCCACGGCGTACCAGACCCGCGAGGTCGCCGAAGCCATGCTCGCCGATTCCGGCGTCGCCCTCACTACGCTCAAGGTCGACGGCGGCATGGTCGTCAACGACACACTGATGCAGTTCCAGGCCGACATTCTCGACGTGCCCGTGGTGCGACCGGTGGTCACCGAGACCACCGCGCTCGGTGCCGCCTACGCCGCGGGCATCGCGGTCGGGCAATGGACCGAGGACGACATCCGCGAGCTCTGGGCCGAGGACAAGACGTGGCAACCGCAGATGGGCGCCGAGGAACGGCGTCGCCTGTACGCGCACTGGAACCGCGCGGTCGAACGAACCTACGGGTGGGTCGACGACTAGCGCTAGTCCAGATCATCGTGGCGCATGAGCTGGCGCGCCGCTTCGGTGACCGAGCCGGTCAGCGACGGGTACACCGAGAACGTCTGCGCGAGATCGTTGACGGTGAGGTTGTTCTGCACGGCCATGGCCAGCGGCAGGATCAGTTCGGAGGCGATCGGGGCGACCACGACGCCGCCGATGATCACACCGGTCGCGGGGCGACAGAAGATCTTGACGAAGCCGCGTCGCAGGCTCGACATCTTCGCGCGCGGATTGGTATTCAGCGGCAGCATCACGGTGCGCGCGGGCACCTCGCCATCGTCGATCGATTGCTGACTCACGCCCACCGTCGCGATTTCGGGACGGGTGAATACGGCCGATGCGACCGTCTTGAGCCGGATCGGGCTCACGCCCTCGCCGAGTGCGTGGTACATCGCGATCCGGCCCTGCATCGCGGCGACCGAGGCCAGCGGGAGCAACCCGGTGCAGTCGCCCGCGGCGTAGATCCCCGACACCGGCGTGCGGGAGACCCGGTCCACCCGCAGGTACCCGCCGCGATCGGTGGTGATGCCGACCTTGTCCAGGCCGATATCGCGCGTGTTCGGGATCGACCCGACGGTCATCAGCACATGCGAACCCTCGACGGTGCGGCCGTCGGACAGCGTGACCACCGCACCGGAATCGGTACGCTTGGCCGAGTCCGCCCGCGCGTGCTTGACCAGCTGCACGCCACGCTCGGCGAACGCGTCCTCGAGCACGAGTGCGGCATCCTCGTCCTCGTGCGGCAGCACCCGGTCGCGGCTCGACACCAGCGTGACCGGCACCCCCATCTCGGTGTAGGCCGAAACGAACTCGGCGCCGGTGACACCGGAACCGACCACGACGAGATGCTCGGGCAGTTCGGTGAGGTCGTAGATCTGGCGCCAGTTGAGGATTCGTTCGCCGTCCGGTTCCGCGCCGGGGATCACCCGCGGGCTCGCGCCGGTGCAGATCAGCACCACGTCGGCGTCGAGCACCCGGTCGGTGCCGTCGTCGAGGTCGACATGCACCTGATGGGCGGCCATCCCACGCATCCGGTCGGTGAGCTGCGCACGGCCGGTCAGCACCCGCACGCCGACCGTCTGCAACCGCGTCCTGATGTCCGAGGACTGCGCCTTCGCCAGGCTCTTCACGCGTGAATTAATTTGCGGCAGAGAAACTGTCGCGTCCTCGGGATGCACCGAGATACCGAGGTCGTTGGCCCGGCGCAGGTCGGTGCGCACACCGGTCGAGGCGATGAACGTCTTCGACGGCACGCAGTCCCACAGCACGCACGCGCCGCCGGTTCCGTCGGAGTCGATCAGGGTGATTTGGCCGCCGTGCTGGGCCGCCACCAGGGCTGCCTCGTAGCCCGCCGGTCCCCCGCCGATGATCACGATCCGAGTCATGCCCTGCTCCCATCCGCTGCCATTTGGGATCTCCGATCCGTGCCGCCGAGATCTCCGACTCATCTGCAACGGTATGGGATAGCGATTGGCTAGGCTTGCCGTCGTGCCGATTTATGCCGCCTACGGGTCCAACATGGATCCCGAGCAAATGCTCGAACGTTGTCCCCATTCACCAATGGCGGGAACCGGCTGGCTGGACGGGTGGCGACTGACCTTCAGCGGCGGCGATATCGGTTGGGAAGGCGCGCTCGCCACCGTGGTCGAAGAACCCGGATCCCGGGTGTTCGTGGTGCTCTACGACGTGTCGATCGAGGACGAGCAACGCCTGGACCGCTGGGAAGGCTCCGACTTCGGGATTCACCGCAAGATCCGGGTGCGCATCGACACCACCGGCACCCCTACGGGCGGTCTCGACGGGCCCGTGCTGGCTTGGCTCTATGTGCTCGACGCGTATGAGGGCGGTCTGCCATCGGCGCGCTACCTCGGTGTGATGGCCGATGCCGCCGAGAAGGCGGGCGCGCCCACCGCATACGTGCGCGATCTGCAGACCCGCAACAGCCGCAACGTGGGGCCGGGCAACTTCGGTTCCGGCTGACTCAGGACGCCATCGACATCACGCCGTCGATCAGGATGCCATCGACATCACGTCGGCGACCAGACGCCGCGAGTAGTCGGCGCCGCCGGGCAGGCCGAAGACCGCGTGATGGTAGAGCGGCGCGACAATGTGATCGAGAATCTGCCTGACTTCGGGCGTCGTTTCGCCACGCGCACCGGCGCGCCGCACGAACTCGCCGGCCTGCTCGCGGCGGACCTCCCAGCACGGGCATGCCTCGACGATGTCCTCGCGCGCGGCGACCATCGCCCGCAGGTACACCATGCGCTCCGGCCGACCGATGTCCTCGGCGATCGCCTGTGCCCAGATCTCGAGATCTCCGGCGATACTGCCGGTGTCGGGAAGCGGCTCGTCGCGCGTCAGGACGGCCACCGCGACCTCCTCGAGTAGCACCTCAACGCTGCCCCACCGGCGGTAGATGCTGGTCGGGTTCACCCCTGCCGTCTCGGCAATTTGCGGCACCGTCATGGTGTCCCGGAAACCGGTGCTGACCAGCGCACCCACCGCCCGGTAGACCGCCTCTTGGACGCGGGCGCTGCGTCCACCCGGGCGGCGGGCGGTGCTGCTGGCAGTGGTCATGTCCACCATTATTGCAAATAGATTTGCTTTTGCACCAGGACCGGCCTACGGTGATGCAAAAGCAATTGCATTTGCTTTAGCCGTGAGGAGACACATCGTGACCACCCGGATCCTCCGCCCACCCACTCGGACGATGCACCCGACAGCCGCGTTCGCGTTCGTCGGCCTGACGACGGCGGCGGTCCTGTTCGCCTCATCCGCTCCGTCGCCGATCTATCCTGTCTATCAACAACTCTGGGGATTCTCCTCGTTCACACTGACGGCGATCTTCGCGATCTACGTGGTCGCACTGCTCGGCAGTCTGCTGACCGTCGGCTCCCTCTCCGACCACGTCGGCAGGCGGCCGGTGATCGCGGTCTCGCTGGCCATGCTGATCGTGGCGATGTTCCTTTTCATCTCCGCGGACGGCGTGGGCATGCTGCTCGCCGCCCGCATCCTGCAAGGCCTCGCCACCGGGGCCGTACTGGGTGCACTCAGTGCCGCGATGCTGGACCTGCAGCCGAACGAGCGCATCGGTTCGATGACCAATAGCGCCATGCCGGGAGTGGGTTTGGCGTTCGGCGTCATCGTCGCAGGCACCCTGGTGCAATACGCCCCGGCGCCGCGCCTGCTGGTCTACGCGATCACCGCGGGGGTCTTCGTTGTGCTCCTCGCCGCGTTGGTACTGGTGCCGGAATCGTCGGCCAGAGTCGGCTTCGACTCACGCGCACATCTGGCGCGGACCGTTGCGCCGCGGGCCGCGCTGCCGGTCGCCACCCGGCCGGTCTTCCTCGCCGCGGTCCCCGCGATGGTCGCCACCTGGTCCCTGGGCGGCCTGCAACTCTCGCTCGGATCGTCGATCGTCGACCACCTGCTCGGCGTCGCGAATCACGCATCGGCAGCGGCGATTCTGTTCACCTTCTTCGCCTCGGCGGCGATCGCGTCGCTGGCCTCGGCCGGGATGTCGGCAGGCACGAAGCTGGCGATCGGCTACAGCGGGCTGTTCGTGGGCCTGCTGATCACCCTCGCGGCGGTGCTCACCACATCGATTGCTCCCTACATTGCGGGGCTCGCGGTCTCCGGGTTCGGGTTCGGCACCACCTTCGTCGGAGTGATCGGCTCGCTCGCCGCGGCCACCGCCCCGGCCGACCGCGGACAGGTATTCGCTTCGATGTTCCTGGTCAGCTACACCGGTTTCGCGGTACCCGCCGTGGTCGCCGGCCTGGCCGCCGCAGAGTTCGGACTGCGAAGTACCGCAATCGGTTACGCGATCTTCGTACTTGCGCTCGTGCTGCTCGCGGCGGCAGCCGCGCGACGTGCCCGGCCCGCGGCTGCGCCGGCCGGTACCGAACCGGTCTGCGTGGGCTGACCCCGGTTACTCCGCGGCCAGAACGACGTTCGCCATCACCCGCACGCCCACCTCGAGCGCGCGCTCGTCGATGTCGAACGTCGGCTGGTGCAGATCGAGTTGTGCTCCTTCGCCGGACCACACGCCGAGCCGGCACATCGCCCCCGGCACCTCCTCGAGGTACCAGGAGAAATCCTCGCCACCCCCGGACTGCATCGTGTCCGCGAGGGCGTCGTGGCCGGTGGCGCGAATCGCGTCCTCGAACACCCTCGTGGCGTGCTCGTCGTTGACCACCGGCGGAACGCCGCGCCGGTAGTTCAGCTGGTAGCGCACCCCGGTCGGCGCGAGCAGGCCGTGCACGATCTCGCGGACGAGGGGTTCGAGAATTGCCCACGTCTCGTGATCGCCGGTGCGGACCGTGCCGGTCAGCATGCCCGTCTGCGGGATCGCATTGGGCGCCTGACCTGCGTTGACCGCGCCCCACACCATGACGGTGGAGGTACGCGGGTCCACCCGCCGGCTGAGCATCCCGGGCAGGCCGGTGATCACGGTGCCGATCGCGTACACCAGGTCCGTGGTCAGGTGCGGCCGCGACGTGTGCCCGCCGGGCGAGTCGAGCACGAGTTCGACGGTGTCGGCCGCCGACGTGATGGGCCCAACCCGGACGCCGACCCGGCCGACCTCGAGCCGTGGATCGCAGTGCAGCGCGAAGATCTGTTTCACCCCGCTCATCGCGCCGGAGGCGACCACGTCGATCGCGCCGCCGGGCATGGTCTCCTCCGCAGGCTGGAAGACGAACCGGACACCGACCGGCAGTTCGGGCGCCTGCGCGAGCGCGAGCGCCGCACCGAGCAGCACCGTGGTGTGCGCGTCATGCCCGCAGGCATGCGCCACCCCCGGCACCGTCGAGGCATAAGTGGCACCGGTGAACTCCTGCATCGGCAGCGCGTCCATGTCGGCGCGCAGCGCGATCCGCGGGGTATCGGGGCCGATATCGCAGATCAGTCCGGTTCCGCCAGGCAGCACCTTGGGCGACATCCCTGCCGACGCCAGTTCCGCCGCCACCAGCTCGGTGGTGGCGTATTCGCTGTGTGCAAGTTCGGGATTGGCGTGAATCTGTCGGCGCCACTGCGTCAACCGCTGCCGGTTCCCGTCGAGCCAGGTTTCGAGGAAGTCCGCCATCACCGGCCTCCCGCGCCGACCGCCGTGCGGCGCACGACTCCGGCCAGCAGGCGGTCGCGTTCGCCCGGGTCGCAACTCACCCGGATCGCGGTGCGTGCCAGTGCAGTCGCACCGTCGATGACGGCCCGGTCCGACGAGGGCTTCGCGCACGCCGCCGCGAAAGCGCGCTGGTGCGGCACCGAGCCCTCCGAGTCGATCCCGATGATCGGGTGAATACCGGGTATGACGTTGGTTACATTGCCCATATCCGTGCTGCCGAGCGGCTGCGATCCTTCCAATTCCGGTGCGAGCGGAGTGCGCCCCAGCTCGATGACCACTTCACGATATGCCTGCACCAGACGCGGATCGGGCGTGAGTGCGGTGTAGGTCGGGGTCGCGGTGCGAACCTCGTGCGTACAGCCGGTGGCCAGCGCCCCTGCGGCAAAACAGTCCGCTATCCGTCCCTGCAGGTCGGCGAGCGAATCATTGGTGGCTGCGCGCAGATTGAAGCGCATCTCGGCACGGTCGGGCACGACGTTGGGCGCCGTGCCGCCGTCGGTGACGATGCCGTGCACCTGCTGGCCCGGCACGAGATGCTGGCGCAGCAGCCCGATCCCGACCTGCGCCACCGTCACCGCGTCCGCCGCATTGCGGCCGAACTGTGGGGCGAACGACGCGTGTGCCTCCCGGCCGGCGAACGTGACTGCGAGGTCGGCGAGTGCCAGCGACGTCGCCCCGGCGATGTCGACCGGGCCGGCGTGCACCATCATCGCCGCCGCGACACCGTCGAACGCACCTCGCTCCAGCATGAGCACCTTGCCGCCGCCGTCTTCCTCGGCAGGTGTGCCGAAGACCTTGACGGTGAGCCCGCACTGCTGCGCGACATCCGCGAGTGCGAGTGCGGCACCGACCGTGGACGCAGCAATGATGTTGTGCCCGCACGCATGTCCGATCTCGGGAAGTGCGTCGTACTCGGCGCAGATCCCGATGACCAGATCGCCGCTGCCGAAGGTCGCGGTGAACGCGGTCGGCAGATCGGCGACGCCGGCCTGCACCTCGAAGCCGCGCTGCGCGAGCAACTCGGTCACCTTTGCCGCGCTCTTGACCTCTTCGAAACCCAGTTCCGGTTCCGCGTGAATCGAATGCGACAACTCGATCAGATCGCGGGCGGCGAGATCGATGGCCACGTCGGCCGCTGCGGACGCGGCGACGACGCGGTCGGCGACCGCGATCGCGTCGCGCCCGCCGACCTGCCGGTTGTCCGAAGCCATACGGCCCAGTCTCTCACTCCGCGGCGATCAGCCCCTGCCGAAGGCGAGGTTCTCCGCCGTATTGGCCACCGCCAGCGCGGCTAGCGTGTCGGCGTGCAGGTCCGCCTTGATGCGGGCGATCGCCGGACCGCGGTTCTGCGCCAGGGCGCCCGCGCGCGCGACCGCGGTCTCCACCAGCTTGTCCGCATCCGCCGCTTCGTCCACGATGCCCGCCGTGATCGCGTCCGCCGCCCCGAAGCGGCGGCCCGTGGTCATCGTCGCGACCGCGGTCCGCACGCCGAGCTGGTTGCGGACCAGCGCGTTCATCCCGACCGTGAACGGCATACCGAGGTTCACCTCGGGCAGACAGTAGTAGCCGCGATCGCCGCGCATCACGCGGAAATCGTGCGAGCTCACGGTCATCGCGCCCGCGCCGAAGGCATGCCCGTTCACTGCGGCGACGGTCGCCATGGGGAAGACGATCAGCCGCGCGAAGATCGTGTGCACCCGGTCGAGGTAGCCGTGCATCTCGCCCATGTTCGCGAACAGCCAGTCGGTGTCCAGGCCGTTGCTGTAGAACTTGCCGGTCGCGGTGGTGACCAGCGCGGTCGGCCCCTCATGCGCCTGCACCTCGTCGAGGAGGGCGTGGAACTCGTCGATCCAATCCGGATGGAAGCGGTTCTCGCTGTCGGTCCCCTCGCGAGTGCCGAAGCTGAGTACGTAGATGTCGCCGTCGCGCTCGAGAAATGGCATACCGGCAGGATAGCTAGGGTGCTCTTCATGGATTCCTCGCATGCCGCCGCGATGATCGCCGAGCGCACCGGCAGGACCGCGCACCGCGCCGCCGTCGTCCTCGGCTCGGGGTGGCAGGCCGCCGTCGCCGAACTCGGCGAGCCCACCGCGACCATTCCGATGGCGGAGCTCCCCGGTTTCGAAACCCCCACCGCCGCAGGGCATCACGGCGTCATCCATTCCATCGACCTCGTCGGCGGCCCGGTGCTGGTGATGATGGGACGCAACCATCTCTACGAGGGCTACTCGCCGATCCAGGTAGCCCACCCCGTGCACGCGGCGGTCGCGGCGGGGGCACACACCATCGTGCTCACCAACGCGGCGGGCGGGATCAACGCCGATTACCGGGTCGGCATGCCGGTCCTCATCGATGATCATCTGAACCTGACCGGAGACTCGCCGCTGCAGGGTGCGCACTTCGTCGACCTGGTCGATGCCTACGACCCGGCGCTGCGCCGGCTCGCGCTCGACGTGGACCCGACGCTGGCGACCGGGGTGTACGCCGGGTTGCGCGGACCGCAGTACGAGACGCCCGCCGAGATTCGGATGCTGCGCGCGATCGGGGCCGACCTCGTGGGCATGTCGACGGTGAACGAGACGATCGCGGCCCGCTCGCTCGGCGCCCGGGTACTCGGCATCTCGCTGGTCACCAACCTGGCCGCAGGCATCACCGGCGAGCATCTCGCGCACGCCGAAGTGCTGGCCGAGGGCGCCGCCGCCGCACCGCGGCTGGGGCGGCTGCTGCGTGGGGTGCTCGAACGTCTCGACGATCCGGCGGGGTCAGACGATCCGGTGGCGTCATGAGCCTGCGGTTCGGCACCGCGGGTTTGCGGGGCCCGCTACGCGACGGCCCGGACGGGATGAATCCCGACGTGGTCACGCGGGCCACCGCGGGGTTGGCGGCATGGCTGCAGGAGCGCTGCCTCGGCGGTGGCGTGGTCGTGGTCGGCTACGACGCGCGGCACGGTTCGCGCGAGTTCGGCGCGATCACCGCCGAGGTGCTCGCCGCGGCCGGCTTCGCCGTGCGGCTGTTCCCGCGCCCGCTGCCGACACCGCTGACCGCGTTCGCGGTCCGCGCGCTCGACGCAGTGGCCGGGGTGCAGATCACCGCGTCGCACAATCCGGCCACCGACAACGGCTACAAGGTCTTCGTTTCCGGTGGTGCGCAACTCATTTCACCCGCGGACCGGGAGATCGAGGCCAAGATCGACGCGGTCGGTCCGGCCGCTGCGGTGCCGCGCAGCCAGGTCGAACCGATCGGCGACGAACTCGTCGAGCGCTACCTCGCCCGGGTCGCGTCGCTGCCGCACGGCACCGAGCGAAACGTGCGCATCGCACTCACCCCGCTGCACGGCGTCGGCGGCGAGACGGCGCTCGCGGCGCTGCGGATGGCCGGCTTCACCGACCTGCACGTGGTCGACGAGCAGTACCAACCCGACCCCGACTTTCCCACGGTCGCGTTCCCGAACCCGGAGGAAGCCGGCGCCACGGACCTGCTGCTCACTCTCGCCGAGCGGGTCGACGCCGACCTGGCCGTGGCATTGGATCCCGACGCGGACCGCTGCGCGCTCGGCGTGCGCGACGCGGATGGCTGGCGGATGCTGCGCGGCGACGAGACCGGCGCGCTGCTCGGCGAGCACGTGCTCGCGACCGCCCCCGCGGATGCACTGGTGGCCAGCACCGTGGTGTCGTCGCGACTACTCGGCAAACTCGCCCGCGCGCGCGGTGCCCGGCACGCCGAGACGCTCACCGGGTTCAAGTGGCTGGTGCGCGCCGGTGACGGGCTGGTCTACGCCTACGAGGAGGCGCTCGGTCACTGTGTCGACCCGGATGCGGTGCGCGACAAGGACGGCATCTCCGCGGCCGTGCTCGCCGCGGACCTGGCCGCCGGGGCCAAGGAGCGCGGCACCACCCTGCCCGCGCTGCTCGACGACCTCGCGCGCGAGTTCGGTCTGCATGCGACCGATCAGGTTTCGCGCCGAGTCGACGATCTCGGCGTGATCGAGGCGATCATGGCGCAGTTGCGCTCGGCGGTGCCGACCGAGGTGGCGGGTGAGCCCGTCGAGGCGACCGATCTGCTGCAGCGACGCGGACTGCAGCGCACCGACGCGCTGATTCTCACAGGTGCGCGCAGCCGGATCGTGGTGCGGCCCTCGGGAACCGAGCCGAAGCTGAAGTGTTATCTCGAGGTGGTCGAGCGGGTCGCCGGCAAAGCCGAACTGACCACCGCGCACGTGCGCGCCGTGCAGCGCCTCGGCGAACTGCGGAGCTGGTGCGAACAGCTCTGAAAGCCGCCCACCGTCCCGAACTTCCGAATGTCCGCCGAAACTGTCGACGCCGCTGCCAAACTGGATGAATTGTTGGAGCGACGAGGAGTGCGGATGTTCAAGGACGCAGATCTGCTGAAGCGGCGCGAGATCGTCTTCCTCCTCCCCTTGTCGTTGTTCCTGATCGTCGGTCTCGCCGACTCCGGCCAATCGGCGCTGCGGTCGGTTGTGAATGGAGTTGGGATCTTCTGTTGCGGGTGGGCAGTCAGCGCCTTCTGGACCAGGGAATCGATCCAACGCGACACCGCGGCACAGGACGATCTGCAGGAGTCGTAATGCTGCTCCGAGCTACCGCGGCCCGAACTGCCGATCCCCGGCATCCCCCAGTCCGGGCACGATGTAGGCATTCTCGTTCAGCCCCTCGTCGATCGCGGCGGTGAACACCCGCACCGGCAGCCCGGCTTGCTCCAGCTTCGTCAGTCCCTCCGGCGCCGCGACCACGCAGACCGCGGTGATGTCGCGAGCACCGCGGGCGACGAGCAACTCCAGTGTGTGCAACATCGAGCCACCCGTCGCCAGCATCGGATCGAGCACGTAGACCGGCACGTCGGACAGATCGTCGGGCAGCGACTCGAGATAGGGCACCGGCTGATGCGTCTGTTCGTCGCGGGCGATACCGACGAAGCCGACCCGGGACTGCGGAATCAGCCTGCTGGCCTCCTCCACCATGCCCAGCCCGGCGCGCAGCACCGGAACCAGCAGCGGCGGGCGGGCGAGCCGGTATCCGACGGTCGTCGTCAGTGGCGTGGTGACCTCGAACGTCTCGACCGGTGCATCGCGGGTCGCCTCATGCACGAGGATGCGGGTGAGGCCGCTGAGCGCCGCACGAAACGCCGCATTGGAGGAGCGCTCGTCGCGCATCGAGGTGAGCAACGCAGCCGCCAGCGGGTGATCGACCACATGCGTGTGCATGGCTCGAACAATAATGCCGACGCAGCCCGGTCGCGGAAGGTCGGAACCGTGGCGCGATCGGTTGCGTCCAACATGTCGAGGAAATCTGTCGAGCCCCGGGGGACATGCGATGAGCGAGGTCACCGCCGATACGGCGGGTATCGCGGCGTACGGCGCCACGGCGGCCGGCATGGCCGCATCGATGACCACTGCCGCGGCGACCGCCGCCGTCGCAGGTCCGGAGCTGCTCGGCCCGGTGTTCGGCCTGATCGGCGGCGACTTCCTGGCCGCGTTCGCGAGCGCGCACGCCGCGCATCTCGGCGCCATTGCGCAGGCTTCGAGCACGCTGGCCGGCATCGGTGACGCCGCGATCGGCACAGCCGCCGCCTATGCCGGGACGGATGCCGCGCACGCGGTCGGACTGGGCACAATCGCGGGCGGGGTCGACGGGTGATCGACCCCGCCGTTCTCGCCGCCCCCATCACGGACCTGCTCGGCAGCTTCGGGAGCGGAGTTCTGCCCTCGGGCGGCCCCGCCGACGCGCTGCGGCTGTCCTCGGCCGCGATCGACGCCGTGCACGCCATCGGCCGGGATGCGGTCGCGGATCTCGACGCAGGCTGGCGCGGCAGGGCGGCCGGCACTGCGGTGTCCAAGGCGCAGGCCGTCCAGGACTCGTCGGTCCAGATCTCCGATCGCGGAAACTCGATTGCCGACGTGGTCGGCGCGGCCAGTGCCGATGTCAATGCCGGTCTCGTCGAGCTCGAGGGCATCCTGCAGTCGTTCATCTCGATCGCCGTCGCCGCGGCACCGACGCTGGTGACGCCGGCCGGGCTGGCGATGATCGTCACTGCCGCGATCGAACACCTCAACCGTGCACTCGCGGTCGTGGCGAAGGTGCGCGCACAGCTGAGTACGCACACCGCCCGCATGACCGAATTGACAGCACCCGAGGTCCCCACGGCACCGGCGAGCGTCGGAACGCCGACGCACGCCGCGTCGGCGGCTCCCTCGCAGGTGAGCGATGCCGCGTCGAAGGTCGCGAGCGGGCTGTCGGGCGGCGGCAGCGGTGCAAGCGGCATGTCGAGCGTCTTTTCCTCGCCGTCGCACGGGCGCAGCCGCTCCGCGGCGCTGCAGCGCGGACGCGACAGCGAACAGGTCGGCGCAGGCGCCGGCCCCGGTGAACACAAGCTCGCCGGTCGGGGTGTGGAGATCACGTTGCCCGACGGCAGCACCGCGGTCGCCCCCAACGAAGAGGCCGCCACCGCGGTGCGCGCTGCGCTGAGCCAGCAGGGCGTGCCATACGTCTGGGGCGGCAACAGCCCCGGCGAGGGACTCGACTGCAGCGGACTGACCAAGTACGCGTACGGCGAGGCAGGGGTGGATCTGCCCAGGCTCGCGCAGGAGCAGCAGGTCGGCCACCTGCAGATCTCGGAGGACAACCTGATGCCCGGCGACCTCGCCGTGTGGGACGGCCACGTCGCGATGGTGATCGGGAACGGCCAGCTCGTCGAGGCGGGCGACCCGGTCAGCACCGGACCGATCAGAACGGAGAACATCGGCATGCAGTTCTACGGTTTCTACCGACCGACCGCATCGGCAGGTGAGGCATGAGCGAGCCGCGCACTCCGGGGCCGATCCCCGAGGTCACCCATGCCACCAGCACGAACCGCCAGGGCACGCTCGCGGTCCGAGCGAACGATCAGGGCCTGCCCACCGACATCCGGGTGGATCGCCGCGAACTGCGCTACGGCGCCGAAGCACTCGCGGCGGAGATTCTGCGGCTGTCCCGGTCCGCCGCGCTCGAGGCGCGCGCCCGGCGACGGGTCGAACTCGCCGAGGCGGGCATCACCGCGGAGGTCCTCGATCGACTCGGGCTGCCGACGCGCACGGAAGTGGATCAGCGGCTCGCGGCGGCCGATGACGCCGACCTCTCCCCTACGACCTGGATGCGGCGGGTATGAGCGGCAACGAGATGGATGCGCTGGTCGCGAGCGCGACCGCGCGCCTGGAGAACCTGGAAGCAGCACTGCACGGCATTTCGCAGGTCCGCGGAGTCGCGACCGCGCAGGACGGACTCGTCACCGCCGAGGTCGATGGCAACGGCGCGCTCGTCGATCTGCGCCTGGCCGAGGCCATCACCGCTCACCCGCCCGCGGAGATCGGGCCGCTGGTCACCCGCACCTGCGCAGAGGCCGCTGTGGACGCCGCGCGGCAGCGTGCACGGGTCATCGAACGGTTGTCCGCCGAATTCGGCGGACAGGTCGGGTGAGAAGCTCGCATCCGAGTCGATAGGCTCAGCGGCATGGCTTCCGGAGACATCGTTCCTATCGAACTCGGTCTGACCGACGGCGACCTCGTCACCCTTTGGGCACCGGCGTGGCGCGAGGGCGACGACGAGTGGGAAGCGTTCCTCGGCCACGGTGACGACCTCTACGGATTCGAGTCGATCGCCGAACTGGCTGCGTTCGTCCGCTCCAACGCCGACAACGACCTCGTCGATCATCCGGCGTGGCGCACCGTGACAGCACTGTCGGCCACCGAGTTCGAACCGGACGAGAGCGCCGCATTCGACCTGATCGCCGTCCCGGAGCTGGCCGCGAGCGATCCCGATCCGGACGTCGTCGAGGAACTCGACCAGACGCTGAGCATGGTCCGCACGATCGGCGAGGTCTGCGAACTCGAAGCGGTGACCAAGTTCTTCGGCGCAAACCCGGTGCTGAGCATGGTGTCCGCGGGGGTACGTGTATTCGACGGTCGCGACGGACTCGAGCTGTGGGACCGGATCGGCACGGCGATCGCCAAGGACTGGGACGGCGTGCTCGACGCGATCGACGAGGTGATCACAGTCCCGGACGTCGATTCGGCAGCGGTCGACGTCGCGGAGGCCGAACTCGTCGCGGCCGCGGAGAATATCGTCGAGGCCGACGACGATGCCGATTCCGATGACGAGGCCGAGTTCGAGACGGTCGACCTCGCGGCGGCGGGCACCGCGGTCGCGGGCTCCGGTGCCGCAGCAGAAGACGACGAGGCGGACGACGAAGACGACGAAGACGAGGACGAGACGTTCTGGTCCGAGGTCGGCATCGATCCGATCAAGATCATCACCAGCGACCGCATCTGGTTCACGTTGCGCTGCTACCTCGATGACGACCCGGTGTTCCTCGGCCGCAAGGACGCGATCTTCGTGTTCGCCTCCGAGCGTTCGCTCGCGCGCTATCTCGCCGACGACCATGAACACGACCTGGTCCGGGTGAGCACCTTCGCCGACGTTCAGGCGCTCGCCGTGGACGGGTCGCTCGAGGTCGAAATCACCGACGAGAACATCTATGTCCTACCCGGCCTGGCCGACGACCTGGCCGAGGGCCCAGCCGCCGTCGACATGGGCCAGCTCGATCTGGCAGTCGAATTACTCACCGACGCAGCCGATTACGTGGGTGACGAGGAGACTTCGAATGCGCTGGCATCGTCGACGCCGCTCGGCTGGTACGTGTCCTACCTCCTGAACCCGGACCCGAACCGGATGGCGCCGAGCCCGCCGTTCGCCGCCGAGGCGGAGTCATGGCGGGGCCTGGTGCGGGAGTTCGAAACCCGGCTGCGCCAGGTCTGACCCGGACGCAGGCGCGGTGCGGCACCGGCTCAGCCGATGAGCACGGCATAGCCCGGCTTGATCACCTCGTCGATGATCCGCAGCCGATCCGGGAACGGGATGAACGCCGATTTCATTGCGTTGATCGTGAACCGCTCCAGGTCGCTCCAGCCGTAGCCGAACGACTCGACCAGCCGCAGCATCTCCTGGCTCATCGTGGTGTCACTCATCAGCCGGTTGTCGGTATTGACCGTCACCCGGAACCGCAGCCGGGCGAGCAACCCGAACGGGTGCTCGTCCATGCTCTTCACCGCGCCGGTCTGAATGTTCGAGCTCGGGCACAGCTCGAGCGGAATCCGCTTGTCGCGCACGTAACCGGCGAGCAGCCCGAGTCGCGCATCGCCGTCGGACTCCACGATGTCGTCGGCGATCCGAACGCCATGGCCGAGCCGGTCCGCACCGCAGAATGCGATCGCCTCGTGAATGGACGGCAACCCGAAGGCCTCGCCGGCGTGAATCGTGAAGTGCGCGTTGTTCGCCCGCATGTATTCGAACGCGTCGAGGTGCCGGCTCGGCGGGTAGCCGGCCTCGGCGCCGGCGATGTCGAAACCGACCACCCCCCGGTCGCGGAACCGGACCGTCAGCTCCGCGATCTCGCGCGAACGTGCGGCGTGGCGCATCGCGGTGAGCAGGCAGCCGATCCGGATGACCCGGCCGCGCGCGGCGGCCGCCGAAATTCCCTGCGCGAATCCCTCGAGCGTGTGCTCGACCACCTCGTCGAGGGTGAGCCCCCGCCCGAGGTGCTGCTCGGGCGCGAATCGAACCTCGGCGTAGACCACACCGTCGTCGGCGAGATCCTCGGCGCATTCGCGCGCCACCCGTTGCAAACCCTCGGGCGTCTGCATCACCGCGACCGTGTGATCGAACGTTTCCAGGTAGCGCTCGAGTGAGCCGCTGTCGGCCGCATCGCGGAACCACACCGCGAGGTCGTCGGCATGGTCGGTGGGCAGCTGCGTGTAGTCACATTCGCGCGCGAGTTCGAGCACTGTCGCCGGTCGCAGGCCACCGTCGAGGTGATCATGCAGCAGGGCCTTGGGGGCCTGCCTGAGGGAGGCTCGGTCCAGTGGTGCTGGCCCGGTTGGGGCGGGAACCTCGGGAGCGTTCATGTTCAGACACTAGCGCCGGTCCGCGCCCGATGCCGGGGCTCGGCGGCCGACGACGCGGCGAACAGCGCGCGAAATCTCTGCGACGTAACCGGGAACCGTGATACGCACGCGACACTGGCGGCGCAGTCGACTTTGGGCAATCTGTTCGCGGGCATCCAGCTCACGTTCAGCGCCGCGATCCGCATCGACGACGCGGTGATCGTCGAGCAGGAGTGGGGCTGGATAGCGGAGATCACGCTGAGTTGTGTCGTGGTCCGGCGGTGGGATCTGCGCCGTTCTCGCCGGGCTGCCGCGGCAACGCTTCGACACGGTCGCACCCGGACAATCCACCGCACTGCGCGACGTGGGTTGAGCGGCCTCAGTCCCCGATGCGGTCCAGGATCAACGGGACCGCCTGCGGCGCGTCGGCCCCGATCTCCCAGGCACCCGCCAACTCCCGTCCGGCCCGGTTGAATCGACCCTCCTCGTCCTGCCTTTCGTCGTCGAAGTGCAGCGTGAACAACGCATCGCCCACCCCGACCGAATCTCCGGGTTTGACGTGCATTTCCACGCCCGCCCCGGCCGAGACCGGATCGCCCTGCTTGGCCCGCCCCGCGCCGAGGTGCCACGCCGTCAGGCCCACGGCCATGGCGTCCATCCTGGTCAGCACACCTGCTTCGGGCGCACGGATTACCTCGGTATGCCGGGCACGAGGCAGGGCCGCATCCGGGTCGCCGCCCTGCGCGGCGATCATTGCGCGCCAGCGGTCCATTGCGGTGCCATCGGCGAGCCGGTCCGCCGGGTCGATGCCGTCGATCCCGGCCGCGAGCAGCATCTCCCGCGCCAGCGCGAGCGTCAGCTCCACCACGTCGGCGGGTCCCCCGCCGGCCAGGACCTCCACCGACTCGGCGACCTCGAGCGCATTGCCCGCGGTTCGGCCGAGCGGTGTGTCCATCGCGGTGACCAGCGCGACGGTCCGCAGTCCCGCGTCCGTACCGATCTCCACCATCGCGGTGGCGAGTTCGTCCGCGTGTGCGCGCTCCTTCATGAACGCGCCGCTGCCCACCTTCACATCGAGTACGAGCGCGCCGGTGCCCTCGGCGATCTTCTTGCTCATGATCGAGCTGGCGATCAGCGGGATCGACTCGACGGTCCCGGTGACATCGCGCAAGGCGTAGAGCCGCTTGTCGGCCGGCGCGAGGTCGGCTCCGGCCGCGCACACCACCGCACCGATCGCGGGGTCGGCGAGGATTTCGCGCATCCGGGCGGGCTCGAGATCTGCGCGCCAGCCGGGAATCGATTCGAGTTTGTCCAGCGTGCCGCCGGTATGGCCGAGCCCGCGACCCGAAAGTTGGGGCACCGCGGCACCGCACGCCGCGACCAGCGGCGCGAGTGGCAGCGTGATCTTGTCTCCGACGCCGCCCGTGGAGTGCTTGTCGACGGTGGGTCGCGGCAGGTCGGTGAAGTCCATCCGGCTGCCCGAGGCGATCATCGCGGCCGTCCACCGATCGGTCTCGGCCCGGGTCATGCCGCGCCACACGACGGCCATCGCGAGCGCGGCCATCTGTTCGTCGGCGACCTCACCGCGGGTGAACCCGGCTATCACCCAGTCGATCTGCGCGTCGGACAGGGCGTGCCCGTCCCGCTTCGCCCGGATGATCGAGACGACGTCGTGGAATGCACGGTCCGTCGCGGAGTGAACGGAAGCGTTCACTCCGTTCAGCGCACCAAATCTTCCGTTCATTCGAGCGCACCCGCCGCCAGATCGTCCGGCCCGAAAGCGTCGGGCAGCAAGGCGTTCAGCTCGACGGGCCCGCTGCGATGGTCGACCAGCAGCTGCCGGCCGCCGTGCTCGAGTAAGAGCTGCCTGCACCGCCCGCACGGCATCAGAATTTCGCCCCGGCTGTCGCAACACGAGAACCCGATCAGGCGCCCGCCACCCGAGGAGACGAGGTTACCGACGAGTACACATTCGGCGCAGAGCCCCAGGCCGTATGAGACATTTTCCACATTGCATCCGGCGACGATCCGACCGTCGGAAACAACCGCCGCTGCCCCGACCGGAAACGCCGAGTACGGCGCATACGCCCGTTGCATCACATCGAATGCCCTGGCACGCAGCATTTTCCAGTCGACTTCCGGCATCCGGGCCACCTTTCCGACGACGCCGCGTCCGGTTCCGGCCCGGCGCCACGACGTCCGAATGTATTTGGACAGGCAAACCTAAGAACGGCCTTTCGCGCCGAACGTTCGACCGACCGCGCTAGTTCCCTGGTTTCACAGGGGATTAAAGTTCACCACAGCCGGTTCAAGTCCGCGTCGAGCCGGAGCGCGCAGTTCTAGCGCCCCCGTGCTGAACCCCACGCTCGACGTTGCATGACCCACCCCGCGCACATCGACGACGTTGGAGGCACAGCATTCGATGACAAGCACGACGGAAGCGGCTCCGACGAAGGAGTCCAGGCGGACCTTGTACCGGGGCGACCCGGGTATGTGGTCATGGGTACTGCACCGCATCACCGGCGTGACAGTGTTCTTCTTCCTGTTCGCGCACGTTCTCGACACCGCGTTGGTACGGGTCAGCCCGGACACCTACGACGCCGCCATCGAAACGTACAAGAACCCGGTCGTCGGGCTGATGGAGCTCGCTCTCGTTGCCGCGGTGCTGTACCACGCACTCAACGGTGTCCGGGTCATGCTGGTCGACTTCTGGTCGAAGGGCCCCAAGTACCAGCGCCTGATGCTGTGGATCATCATCGGCATCTGGTTCGTCGTGATGATCCCGGGCGCTGGCCGCATCTTCTACAACATGTTTGCGGGGAACTGATGAGCGCAGCGAAGAACCGGGAGCACTGAGCCATGACAGAAGCGAAGGTTCTCGCCAAGTCCTACGACCGGCCCGCCAGCCTGGACAACCCCCGCTCGCCGCGCCGAGCCTCGAAGGGCAATTTCGAGCTCTACGCCTGGCTGTTCATGCGGTTCTCCGGCCTCGCCCTCATGGTGCTGGTGTTCGGCCACCTGTTCATCATGCTGATGCTCGACGAGGGTGTGCACCGGATCAACTTCGCGTTCGTCGCCGGCCGCTGGTCGAGCCCGTTCTGGCAGCTCTGGGATCTGACGATGCTGTGGCTCGCGCAGCTGCACGGCGGTAACGGGCTGCGCACGATCATCGCGGACTACTCCCGCAAGGACTCCACGCGGTTCTGGCTGAACACGCTGCTGGCGCTGTCGATGATCCTCATCGTGGGTCTGGGTACCTACGTGATCTTCACCTTCGACCCGAACATCCCGGCCAACTAGGGGAGCAAGCTTCAATGCAGCATCATCGGTATGACGTCGTCATCGTCGGCGCCGGCGGCGCAGGTATGCGTGCGGCGATCGAAGCCGGTCCTCGCGCACGCACCGCCGTCCTGACCAAGTTGTATCCGACACGCAGCCACACCGGCGCTGCCCAGGGCGGCATGTGTGCGGCGCTGGCGAACGTCGAGGAAGACAACTGGGAGTGGCACACCTTCGACACCGTCAAGGGCGGCGACTACCTCGCCGACCAGGACGCCGTCGAGATCATGGCCAAGGAAGCCATCGATGCGGTGCTCGACCTGGAGAAGATGGGTCTGCCGTTCAACCGGACGCCCGAGGGCAAGATCGACCAGCGTCGCTTCGGCGGCCACACGCGTGACCACGGCAAGGCGCCCGTCCGGCGCGCGTGTTACGCCGCGGACCGCACGGGCCACATGATCCTGCAGACGCTGTACCAGAACTGCGTCAAGCACGACGTCGAGTTCTTCAACGAGTTCTACGTGCTCGACATCTCGCTGACCGAGACCGACCGCGGCCTCACCGCGACCGGCGTCATCGCCTACGAGCTCGCCACCGGCGAACTGCACGTCTTCGAGGCCAAGAGCATCGTGTTCGCCACCGGCGGCTCGGGCCGGATGTACAAGACCACCTCGAACGCGCATACGCTCACCGGCGACGGCATGGGCATCGTGTTCCGCAAGGGACTGCCGCTCGAGGACATGGAGTTCCACCAGTTCCATCCGACGGGTCTTGCCGGCCTGGGCATCCTCATCTCCGAGGCGGTCCGTGGCGAGGGCGGCATCCTGCGCAACGCCGACGGTGAGCGCTTCATGGAGCGTTACGCCCCCACCATCAAGGACCTCGCGCCCCGCGACATTGTCGCCCGCTCGATGGTGCTCGAGGTGCTCGAGGGACGCGGCGCCGGTCCGAACAAGGACTACGTCTACATCGACGTCACGCACCTCGGCGAGGACGTGCTCGAGGAGAAACTCCCCGACATCACCGAATTCGCCCGCACCTACCTCGGCGTGGACCCGGTCACCGAACTGGTGCCGGTGTTCCCCACCTGCCACTACGTCATGGGCGGCATCCCGACCCGGATCAACGGCGAGGTGCTGCGCAACAACGACGAGGTCGTACACGGCCTGTACGCCGCCGGCGAGTGCGCCTGCGTGTCGGTGCACGGCGCGAACCGCCTCGGCACCAACTCGCTGCTCGACATCAACGTGTTCGGTCGTCGCTCGGGAATCGCCGCGGCCGAGTACGCGCTTCGTCACGAACACGTCGAGATGCCGGAGAACCCCGAGGGCATGGTCGAAACGTGGATGAGCCGGATCCTTTCCGGCGAAGGCCACGAGCGGGTCGCGGACATCCGCACGGAGCTGCAGCGCACGATGGACAACAACGCTTCGGTGTTCCGCACCGAGGACACGCTCAAGCAGGCGCTCACCGATATTCACGCGCTCAAGGAGCGCTACGACCGAATCACGGTGCAGGACAAGGGTAAGCGCTATAACAGCGACCTGCTCGAGGCCGTCGAACTCGGCTTCCTGCTCGAGCTCGCGGAGGTCACAGTGGTTGGCGCGCTCAACCGCAAGGAGTCCCGCGGCGGACATGCTCGCGAGGATTACCCGAACCGCGACGACGTGAACTACATGCGGCACACCATGGCGTACAAGGAAGGCGACTCGCTGCTCTCCGACATCCGCCTCGACTACAAGCCGGTGGTGCAGACCCGCTACGAGCCGATGGAGCGCAAGTACTGATGACGACGTCACTGGATACCCCGCAGTCCGCCGGCACGAGCCAGCCCCCCGTTCCCGAGGGTGCGGTCATGGTGACGATGCGGATCGCACGGCTCAACCCGGAGAACGATCTCGGCGCGCACTGGGACAGCTTCCAGGTGCCCTGCCTGCCGACGGACCGGCTGCTGAACCTGCTGATCTACGTCAAGAGCTACCTCGACGGCACGCTCACGTTCCGCCGCTCGTGTGCACACGGCGTGTGCGGCTCGGACGCTATGCGGATCAACGGTGTGAACCGGCTCGCCTGCAAGGTGCTGATGCGCGACATGCTGCCCAAGGACGGCAAGACGCTCACCATCACCGTCGAGCCGATCCGCGGCCTGCCGGTCGAAAAGGATCTCGTCGTCGACATGGAGCCGTTCTTCGACGCGTTCCGCGCGGTGAAGCCGTACCTGATCACCACCGGCAACGAGCCGACCCGCGAGCGCATCCAGTCCCAGGCCGACCGGCACCGCTTCGACGACACCACCAAGTGCATCCTGTGCGCCTGCTGCACCACCTCGTGCCCGGTGTACTGGAACGACGGCAGCTACTTCGGCCCGGCGGCGATCGTCAACGCGCACCGGTTCATCTTCGACAGCCGCGACGAAGCCGCCACCGAGCGTCTCGACATCCTCAACGACGTCGAGGGTGTGTGGCGCTGCCGCACCACGTTCAACTGCACCGACGCCTGCCCGCGCGGCATCGAGGTGACCAAGGCGATTCAGGAGGTCAAGCGCGCACTGCTGTTCGCGCGCTGATCTTTTCGACGCATGCTCTGCACGAGGGCGCGGCCGGTTTCGATACCGGCCGCGCCCTCGTTTCGTTTTCGGTGGAACCGATCGCGGCGCTGCCGAGTCCTATCAAGTGAAGGGGACTGCACAGCGCGAGGCGAATTGGGGGACGGACGATGGGCGCCGAGGTTTGCGTCGACCCAGCTGCGCTGCGCGCGGTCGCACCCCGTTTCGTCGAATTGGCCGATGCGGTCGAATCGGCGCAACGGAACCTGTCATCGGCACTGGCTGCCGAGGGCGAATGCTGGGGCGCCGATGAGAGCGGCCAGTCGTTCGCGCAGAGCTATGTCGGTGACGTAGCGCCCACCGTCGACACGGTCGCCAAGCTCGCACAGGTGCTGACGTCGATGCGGGACCGCATGGTGCACACGGCGGACAACTACGACGACACCGACACCCAATTCGGCGGCGCGCTCGACGGGTCGATGTAGTGGGTATAGAAATACCCGGCTGGCTTCGGTCGGTCGCGTCGGTGGCGGTCGGCTCGGACTGGCCGGACGGCGACGAAACCGCGATGCGCCGACTGGCCGATTCCTGGGTCGGCACCGCGAGCGCGCTCAACCAGCTCGACGGCGAGGCGGCCGAGGCAATGTCGAAGGCGCTCGTCACCATCGAGGGCGACACGCACGACGCGATGGCGGATTTCTGGCGGCAGATCGGCGGCGACGGCGCGGTTGGCCAGCTCATCGAGGTATGCGAGCACCTCGCCGACACGCTCGACAAGGGCGCCACCGATATCGAGCACGCCAAGCTCATGATCATCGCTGCGCTCACGATCCTGGCCGCGGAATTGGCTGCCGCTGCAGCGACGCTCGTCATCTCGCTCGGTACCAGTGCGGCAGCCGGGGCCGCCGCGGAGGCGGCCACGCAGGTCACCGTCCGGATGATCATTCGAGAGCTTGTCCAAAAGCTGCTCGCGCAACTCACCATGCAGGCCGCGAAGCAGCTGGCACTCGCGGCCGGCCGGCACGCGCTCATCGGTGCGCTCACGCAGGGTGGGCTCGACGCGGGAATCCAGGGCTGGCAGGCGGCGACCGGGCGCCGAGACGACCTCGACATGGCTTCGATCGGCAAGTCGGCGCTGTCGGGTGCGGTGGACGAGGTCGTATCCAGTGGCGTCAGCAGCGGCCTCGGCGGCCTCGTGCCCGATGGTGCCGCACCGTTGACCCGGATGGCAGAGCACGCCGGGGTTGGCGCCACTGCCGGTGCCGCGGGCTCTGTCGCATCCACCGCGGCGACCGGGGACGAGGTGAACTGGCAGACGTTGACCTCCGGCGCGGTCGGCGGTGGCGTCGGTGGCGCGCGCGAAGGTGCGGGCGGACTCGAGACGACCAATCCACCTGGTGGCCATATCGATTCATCAGATGCCACAAATCCCGCAGGCACCCAGCAGCATTCGCCGACACCGGAACCGGCCGGGCATGGCTCCGAGCCCGCGGTGACGACCACACCCGAGACGCAATCCACACCGACGGATCATGCGGTCGCCGCCCAAACCCCGGCAACGCGCGATGTGGACACCACACCGTCCGAACCGGTTCGTACCGGCACGACCGAGCCCGGTCCCGAGACAGGCGGCTCGACCGACCCGGCACGGACACACGCCAGTTCCGCCGCCAACACCGCACCCCCCACCGCGCCGACGTCCGCTCCGACATCGACATCGACATTGACACCCTCGGGCGAAACCCCCTCCGGCGCCGCGACATCACCGTCCGCCGGTCCGACCTCCGCGCCGCACGCGCCACCAACCGCGGCAACCGGGGCACCGAGTTCGCCTGTTCCTACAGGCTTTTCGCCGAGCACCTCGTCGCCGGTCACCTCGAATCCCGGGTCGAGCGCTCCCCCGCCGGCCGCCGGTAATCCGGCGGTCGCCCCGGTGCACGCAACGAACGCACCGCCCGCAGCGCAATCGCCGCAGCCCAGCGCCGGCCCGACCGCCCGGCCCGAGGTGGTCCGACCGCCGGAGACACCCGCGGACGCACGTCAGGCGCCGGCGCGAGCCCCGGAGCCGGCCCGCGCCGCCGCCATGCCGCACGTCGCGGCGGTGGTACCACTGGGGACGGACACTCCCCGCCAAGCCGCTGTCAATGGTCACGGCGGCAACAATGGCGGACCGCCGGACCAACCACCGATTGGGGATCCTTCGGTCAACGGTGGAACACCCGAGCCGCGCTATGTCGACCTCGCCGATGGCACTCGACACCGGGTGTGGGCCTCCCGGGAACAGTTGCAAGCCTTGCAATCTCGTTTCGAAGCGGCGTATGCGTGGCTGGCCGACCGGGGGTTGACCCGAGACGACATCCAGCCGCTGCTCGTGCAGGAGGCGGGCTGGCTGAACGGGCATGATCGGGAACTGGTGCACGGTTTCCGGAACGCATTCCCGGATTTGGTCGAGGGCGAGCCGCTGCAGAAGGTCACGCATGAGGCAGATGCTGAAGCGAGGCAAAACAACTCGACGAGTTACCACCCGGGCAGCGTGCGGGGTTCGGTTACGTCCGCCGCCGATACCGCGACACTGACCACACCCGAAAGCATCTTCGACGCCCTCGCGCTCGACTATGACGGGTCACCATTGTCGCCGGATAGACCGGTCTTTGCCATGCGGTTCGATCTGGACAGCCACGACAACCTGCACATACCCGACGGTCAACTCTCTGAACTCGCCGGACACGGACCGAGTTTCGATCCGGGGTACGCATACCCGTTCACCGGCACCGGATTCACAGCGAGCGATACTCACACCGTCCCCGAGTACTTCCTCGGCGAAGCCGAGCGCATGAACCCAGGCGCCGAAATGTATCGGATCGACCCCGACGGCTCCGAAACGCTCGTAGCGGTACTGTCGCCAGAGAAGAAGTGGATCGGAGTAGTGAGTTGACATCAATTCGCCCGAAGATCAGCGGCGAATACGCCGCCTGGCGTGGCAATTCGTACTTCGCAGAACATCTACGAGATACCGTTCTCCTTTACTCGTCGAGTCCCGACCTGCCGGAGGGTTTCGAGCCGTCGGGCTTCGCCTGGTTTGTGGGCCAGCGCCGAGTCCCGGTCGGTGAAGTCGATCGACTCACCAGAGTGAAGACGACCTGCACGTATCGCGGCGAGCCCTTCGAGATAACTCGTCTCGTCGGCGACACCGCATACCTCGCGTACATCGGCCGAGATCTCGACAAGGTCGTGCGGTGGGACGGCATGGAGCGGCCGGATAAGTACGACATCTACGGCGAAGCACCCCTCGGCGATCTCGCCGACTTCCAAGAAACCGCGACCGAGATCCCGCTACCCGGACAGGAGCCCCGATGACTGCCCCGCCCCCGAAACCTATTTGGCAGCGGGTTATTTCGGTGATCGAGGGCGATCAGCTGCGCGCCAATGCGGTGTCGCCGTACTTCAGCGGACTGCCCGACGTGGTGAATGGGTTCGTGACACTGGCCATGCATGCGATGCAGGTGACCGGCGCGAGGGCGCTGTATCACGCACTGCGGTTGGACTATCCCGGTTCGCATTTCAAGCCCGAGGAGCCCTTGTACGCGCTGCGGTTCACCACCGACGCGGTCGCCAGCGCCTACGTCACCGACAAGCCGTTGGCGCGCAGCATCGGGAAGGCGGGCGGCGTCGACCTCGGTTACGGACCGCCCTATCTCGGCAACGGGTTCACCGGCGGCGAGAACTACAACCTGCCCGAGTATTGGATGATCGACGGCGTGCTCGATCCCGGCGCCGAGCTGTGGTTCATCCCCACCGAGGGCGAGGAGCAACTCGCCGCGATCCTCACCGGCAACAAGGAATGGGTGGGGGTGACCGGCTTTGGCAATTGAACGCCCGCGGGCCACCGGGTTCTATGCGACCTTCGAGGGCCGCGAGTATCACGCCACCACCTCCGACGCGAACGTCGTGCTGCGCGTCTACGACGGTGAGGACGTCCCGGCCGGATTCAGCACGTCGGCCATTCCCACCGTCGCCGGAATCAAGACCGTCGCACGCGCCGCGGTCGAGAAGCTGGTCTATGTGAAGTCCATGTGCAAATGGCAGGGCGAGCCGTTCAGCATCGTCGCCGTCGACGGCACCTTCCTCTACGTCTTCTACCTCGGCGAAAAGGGCGACTGGATGGTCGGGCAGCCCGGCATGTACCGCACCGGCAAACTCGAGACCTGCGGCTACCTCGAACCCTCGGCCTGCGACGAGATCGTCGAGTTCGTCAACCCCGTCCCGACTGCCTGAGCCGGGCCGCACTCACGGCGCCATCGGGTGACGCATGCTGCATGGCTGTGACGCGGTGACCTACGGCGCGGCTTTTGGTCGGCGACGTGCGCGTGACCTACGCTGCACTCCCAATGAGCGTGCGCGTAATCGGCCCGGTGTTGCTGACCGCAGCCCTGATTGGGCTGGGGTGCGCTGCCGCGACGGCGCAGCCGGACAACAGCACCGTCACCAGCACGCCGTTCACGAGTCCGAATACCGACGCCTGCCCGTTCCAACGCGCACCCGCCCCGGCCATCGACCTATCCGAGGTACCTGCGCCGGGCAATCCGACACCGACCCCACTCGCGGTTCCGGCCGACCCGGTCGGCGGGGATGAGCTCGGCGGGTGCGGTGTGGTCACGCCCGATGGTGCGCCGCCCGTGCCGGCCGACATCTCGGCCACGTCATGGGTGGTATCCGACCTCGATACCGGCCAAGTCCTCGCGGCGAAGGACCCCCACGGGCGCTACCGGCCCGCGAGCACGATCAAGATCCTGCTCTCCCTGGTGGCCCTGCGCGAGCTCGACCTGAACAAGACGGTGACCGGCACGATCGAAGACTCCGAGGTGGAAGGCACCCGCGTCGGTATCGGCCCGGGCGGTCAGTACACCAACCGGCAACTCATGCACGCGCTGGTGATGGCATCGGGCAACGACGCCGCACACGCGGTCGCCACGCAACTCGGCGGCGACGCCGCGACCGTGGCGAAAATGAACGACCTCGCGAAGTCGCTCGGCGCCCGCGACACCCGCGCGGCCACACCCGCGGGCCTGGACGGCCCGGGGATGTCGTCGTCGGCCTACGATCTGGCGCTGCTATTCCGTGAAGCGATGCGCATCCCGACGTTCGCCGAACTGGTGCACACCGAGCAGGCGGAGTTCCCCGGGTACCCGGCCGACCCTCGCATCCCGGACGACAAGGACCATCCGCCGTTCGCGATCGCGAACGACAATCAGTTGCTCTACAACTACGACGGCGCCCTCGGCGGGAAGACCGGATTCACCGACGACGCCCGCCACACCTTCGTTGCCGGCGCCGAACGCGACGGCCGGCGGCTGTCCGTCACCCTGATGGCCGCCGATGTCCGGCCCATTCGGCCCTGGGAGCAGGGCGCCCACCTGCTCGACTACGGATTCGGTCTCGACCGGGACGCGACAATTGGCACCCTGTCCGTCGTCGGTGAGCGCCGTACCGACGGTGGTGCAGGTCGTACCGACGATGGCGGCCCGACGAAGACCGACTCCTGGCCGAACGGCTCGGCGGCCACGCTCGCCGCGCCGCCCATCACTGCCCCGGAAGAAGCTGCATCCGACACGGCCGCCGACACCGATGCCGTCAGGCTTGCCGTGCTGTTCGGTGGGTCGCTGTTGGTCCTCGTGCTGGTCGTGGTGGCCGCGGCTCTGTCGCGCAAGCGCCGCTGACACCGTCGTCAGGAGACCATGAGCGAACTCGGCCCGAACTCGTTGTTGTGGCGCTACCTCGGCGACCGGCGCTTCGTACTCACGCTGCCCCGTGCCGTCACCTTGCAGATGCTGCACCCCGCAATCGCGGCCGCGACCGCCGAGTACTCCCTGACCCCGACTCGCCTCTGGCTGCACAAGAAGCGCACCGTCCCGCAATTGGTCGGAATGGCGTATTCGCAGAAGGAGACGAAGCACTTCATGCGGTACGCACACGAACACATGAAGGGCCGAGATGATCGAGGCAATCGGTACCACGCGCTGAACCCGGAACTCTTCTTTTTCCAACATGCCACCTACGTCGACACCTTGGTCACGATGATCACCACGTTCATCCGCCCGCTCGCATCCGACGAACTCGAGCAGCTCTATCAGGAGACCTGCACGTGGTATCGCAAGTACGGGATATCCGACCGAATGGTGCCGGCCACGTGGGGTGAATTCGACGGCTACTTCGACGATGCCTGCCGATCCCAACTGCGCGTGAGTGAGCATTTCGAGCAGTACCGGTCGCAGGTCCTCAGCCCGAACGACTGGTCGGTGCGGTCGATTCCGCGCCCCGTCGTCCGGGCGCTCCAGCACGATCGAGCACGCGAGTTGCTCGGCATCACCGTGAGCCGCGCCGATCGAAATGCACTATGGGCCTACGCATATTCCCGTCGTGCCGGGGCGGTGGTGCCCTCGATCAGGATGAGTTCCCGAGCACGCCAGGCCATGCGCGAGGCCGAAACCGTCGCGTCGACGAACTGAGCACGAGCAGCGACTCAGCGGCCGCCGACCAAGAAAAACCGCTACTTGCGCCGGCGCAGTTCGGACAGACCGAGCACGGCGAGCGCACCCGCCCCGACGAGCGCGGCCCCCTCGGCGAACGACGGTCCACCACGCACCGCGAGGCGCGGCGCGATCACCGCACCGGCCGGTGGTGGGACCGGAACCAACGCCAGGTTTTCTGGCGCCGTGGCCGCCCAGGCCGTCGAGAACAGCACGATCCGCGCGGTGAAATAGGCGAAGACCATGATGCCGATGATCGGACCGAATGCGACCCCGGCCGGGCTGTGCAGCACCTTGTCCAGGTAAACGACACCGACCTGTTTGAACACCTCGAACGCCACGGCCGCGATCAACGCCGCCCGCACCGCACTCGCCAAAGTGACCGGCTCGCGCGGCATTCGGGCGATCACCCAGACCATGACCGCCCAGGACGCCGCGATACCGACGAGGATCCCGGCCACCCGCAGGACGACACCGACCCCGGTCACATCGTCGAGGTTGAGCCAGTCGAGCAACTGTCGCAGCACGGCACCGGAACCGAGCGCCGAGACCGCGAACGAGATCACGAGAGCAATGCCGAGCCCGGCGAGCGCGCCCAGATCGCGAACCTTCGTCATCACGAATTTGCCCTTTTCGTGCTCCTGGTCCCACTGTGCGGTCAACGCGGCGCGCAGGTTGTTCATCCAACCGAGCCCGGAGTAAAGCGCGATGAGCAGACCGATGGCGCCCACGCTGGCGCGCGAATTGATGGCCTGATCGATGATGTCGTTGAGTTGCTGGCCCATATCGCCGGGCGCGTTCTCGGTGATCTTGTTCTGCGCGTCGGTGAGCAGGCTTTCGTTGCCCGCGAGGACGAACCCGGCCACGGCGAAACCGACCATCAGCAGCGGGAACAACGACAGCACCGTGAAATAGGTGATGCCGGCGGCGTAGTGGTCACCGCGCTGCTGCTGATATCGCTCCCACGCTCGCAGGACATGGTCGATCCAGTGCCGCTCGCGCAGTCGTTGCAGCGTCGCCTTGACGTCGGGTATAGGTCTCACCCCTTCGGGGCCAGGAACCCCACTCGTTCGTACACCGTGTCGAGCGTGCGAGACGCGATCTCGCGGGCCCGGTCCGCGCCGTGCGCGAGGATCCGGTCCAGCTCCGCCTCGTCCGACAGGAAATGTTCCACCTTTTGTTGTAAGGGAAACACGAACTCGCCGAGCGCGTCGGCGACGTCGCCTTTCAGATCGCCGTAGCCCTTGCCTGCATAGTCGGCTTCCAGCGTCACGATCGGCCGGTCGGTGAGCGAGGCGAGGATGACCAGCAGGTTGCTCACGCCGGCCTTGTTGGCCGGGTCGTAGCGGACTTCGCGCTCGGTGTCGGTGACCGCGGACCGGATCTTCTTCGCCGAGATTTTCGGGTCGTCGAGAAGGTTGATCAGGCCGGCGTCCGAGGCGGCGGATTTGCTCATCTTCGACGTCGGGTCCTGCAGGTCGTAGATCTTCGCCGTGTCCTTGATGATGTAGGCCTCGGGGACAAGGAACGTCTTCTTGTACCGCGAGTTGAACCGCTGCGCCAGGTCGCGGGTGAGCTCGAGGTGCTGGCGCTGATCCTCGCCGACCGGCACCAACTGCGGCCGGTAGAGCAGGATGTCGGCGGCCTGCAGGATCGGATAGGTGAACAGGCCGACGCTGGCGTTGTCGCTGCCCTGCCTGGCGGCCTTGTCCTTGAACTGGGTCATCCGGCTGGCCTCACCGAAACCGGTGATGCAGTTGAGCACCCAGGCGAGCTGTGCATGCTCGGGCACCTGGCTCTGCACGAAAAGGGTCGAGCGCTCCGCGTCGATGCCGAGTGCGAGCAGCTGCGCCGCGGCGATCCGGGTGCGCTTGCGCAGCGCCTTCGGATCCTGCGGCACGGTGATCGCGTGCAGGTCGGGGATGAAGTAGAAGGCCTCGTTGTCGTTCTGCAGATCAACCCAGTACCGCAGTGCGCCAAGCAGGTTGCCCAGGTGGAACGAGTCCGCGGTGGGCTGGATACCGGAAAGGACGCGGGGCTTGGCAGCTGCGGGAGTGGACATGGTCACCGATTTTTCCACGTCACCGACCACAGCCCACTCAGCGGTACTGGACAGTCACCGGGGCGTGGTCGGACCAGCGCTGATCGTAGGCAGGCGCGCGTTCCACGGTGGCCTGCTTCGCACGCTCGGCCAGCCCGGGAGTCGCCATGTGGTAGTCGATGCGCCAGCCCGCGTCGTTGTCGAACGCGCGGCCGCGATAGGACCACCACGAATACGGCCCGGCGACGTCGGGATACAGCCGCCGCACGACGTCGACCAGCACCGCTCCAGGCCCGATCAACCCGTCGAGCCAGGCCCGCTCGTCGGGAAGGAACCCCGAGGACTTCAGGTTCGACTTCCACGCGGCGATGTCGGCCTCGGCGTGCGCGATGTTCCAGTCCCCGCATACCAGCAGCTCGCGGCCGACCGCCTGCAGTTGGGCGACCCGGGCCGTCAAGTGCGCGGCGAAGGCGTCCATGAATCGGTACTTCGCGTCCTGCCGTTCGGTCCCCACGTCACCGGAGGGCACGTAGACGCTGGCCACCGCGACCGGTCCGAAATCGGCCTCGAGGTATCGGCACGACGCGGCGAACTCACCGTCGCCGAAGCCGACCCGCACCGCCTCGGGGCGCTGCCTGGACAGGATCGCGACCCCGCTGCGCCCCTTCGCCTCGGGCTCGGCGCCGACCAGGTGCCAGCCGCGCGCGACCGCCGGCGCCAGCGCGGCCTGCGCCTGCTCCTCGGTGGCCCGAGTCTCCTGCAGCGCAACGACGTCGGCGGTCGTGCTGTCGAGCCAGCCGAGCAGGCCTTTGCGCGCGGCCGCGCGGATTCCGTTGACGTTCACGGTGGAAACGATCAGAGGCACGGTCGCAAACCCTAACCGGCGACGGTGACAGGCTCTGCCGTGGCACGCACCCCGCCGCGCCCGCGCAGCGCGAAGGCGAGCACCACCAGGCCGGCCACCGCGAGCAGCGCGCCGACCGCGGCGGGCGCGGTGTAACCGAGCCCGGCCGCGATGACCAGGCCGCCGAGCCAGGCACCGCCGGCGTTGGCGATGTTGAGCGCGGCGTGATTCAGCGATGCGGCAAGCGTCTGCGCGTCGGCGGCGACGTCCATCAGCCGGGTCTGCAGGCCGGGCACGAGCGCGGTGCCGGCGACCGCGATGGCGAACAGCACGACGACCGCGGTGATCGGGTTGTGCGCGGCGACGATGAACAGCGCGAGCACCACGATGAGCGCGACGAGAACGGCGAACAATCCGGGGACCAGCGCGCGGTCGGCGAGCCACCCGCCGAACAGGTTGCCGACCACCATCCCGGTGCCGTAGATCATCAGCACCATCGGCACCAGGCTCGACGGCAGTCCCGCGACGTCGGTCAGCGTCGTGCTGACGTAGGTGTAGACGGCGAACATCCCGCCGAAGCCGACGGTGCCGACCGCGAGGGTGAACCACACCTGGTTGCGCCGAAGCGCCCCGAGTTCGGTGGCCGGGTTGGTGGCCTTGAAGCCGTGCAATTCGGGCACGAAGCGCCACAGCGCCGCGACCGTCACGGCGCCGATCACGGTGACGATGCCGAACGCGCTGCGCCAGCCGAACTGCTGGCCCGCCCAGGCCGCGACGGGCACCCCGATCACGTTTGCGACGCTGAGTCCGAGCATGACCAGCGCGACCGCCTTGGCCCGTTTGCCCACCGGCGCGAGTGACGCTGCGGCCAGCCCCGCCACGCCGAAGTAGGCGCCGTGCGGCAGGCCGGCGATGAAGCGTGACGCCATCAGTGCGCCGTAACCGGGCGCGAAGACGGTCGCGGCGTTGCCGATGGTGAACGCCACCATCAGCGCGACCAGCAGGATCTTGCGCGGTACGCGGGCGGTCAGCGCCGCGATGACCGGCGCGCCGACGACGACGCCGAGCGCGTAGGCGGAGATGACGTGTCCTGCGGTCGGCTCGGAGATGTCGAGGCCGGTCGCGATGTCGGGCAGCAGGCCCATTGCGACGAACTCCGTGGTGCCGATCCCGAAACCCCCGAGCGCGAGCGCCACCATCGCCCGCTTGGCCCATCCGGTGCGGGCGGCACCGTCGGTGGGCCCGTCGGACGCGGTCTGTTCGGCGGTCACGGACCCGTGCTCGAGAGTTTCGGCCATATCTTCGGCCAACAACACGGCCGCCCGTCGATCTTCCCGGATGCGGCGGTGAAGTCCATCACCGCCGCATCGGGGGCAACGTCAGGTGAGCGCCTTCTGCAGGTTCTCGTCGAGTGCGCCGAGGAATTCCTCGGTGGACAGATAGCCCTGATCGCCGCCGACGAGCGCCGCGAGGTCCTTGGTCATCTGCCCGCCCTCGACGGTCTTGATGACCACGTCTTCGAGCGCTTGCGCGAAGCCGATCACCTCGGGGGTGCTGTCCAGCTTTCCGCGATGCTCGAGGCCGCGCGTCCACGCGAAGATCGATGCGATCGGGTTGGTCGAGGTCGGCTTACCCTGCTGGTGCTGGCGGAAATGCCGGGTGACGGTGCCGTGCGCCGCCTCAGCCTCGCAGGTCTGGCCGTCCGGGGTGAGCAGCACCGACGTCATCAGGCCGAGCGAACCGAAGCCCTGCGCCACGGTGTCGGACTGCACGTCGCCGTCATAGTTCTTGCAGGCCCAGACGTAGCCGCCCTCCCATTTCATGGAGGAGGCGACCATGTCGTCGATGAGCCGGTGCTCATAGGTGAGCCCGGCCGCCTCGAACTGGGTCTGGAACTCGGTGTCGTAGATCTCCTGGAACGTGTCCTTGAATTGGCCGTCGTAGGCCTTCAGGATGGTGTTCTTGGTCGACAGGTACACCGGGTAGTTCTGCTGCAGGCCGTAGTTGAGCGAGGCCCGCGCGAAGTCGATGATCGACTGCGTGAAGTTGTACTGCGTCTGCACCACGCCGCCGAGGCTCTCCTCGGTGAAGCGCACCACCTCGTGCTGGATCGGCTCGCTGCCGTCTTCCGGTGTGTAGGTGACCGTGATCGTGCCGGGTCCGGGCACCTTGAAATCGGTGGCGCGGTACTGGTCGCCGAAGGCGTGGCGGCCGATGATGATCGGCTTGGTCCAGCCCGGCACCAGACGCGGCACGTTGGAGATGATGATCGGGGCACGGAAGATGGTGCCGCCCAGAATGTTTCGGATGGTCCCGTTCGGAGACCGCCACATCTTCTTGAGACCGAATTCCTCGACGCGCGCCTCGTCCGGGGTGATGGTCGCGCACTTGACACCCACGCCGTGTTTCTTGATGGCGTTGGCGGCGTCGATCGTCACCTGGTCGTCGGTTTCGTCGCGATACTCGATGCCCAGGTCGTAGTACTCGAGGTTGACGTCGAGATACGGGTGGATCAGCTTGTCCTTGATGAACTGCCAGATGATCCGCGTCATCTCGTCGCCATCGAGTTCGACGACCGTGCCTTCGACCTTGATCTTGGTCATGGGTGCTTCGCGTCCTCCTGAATCCGTTACGCAGAGGAAGGTTCCCTCGCCTGCGGCCGCGAGAGACCCCCTTGTAGGAGGTCGCAGCCGTCAACAGACAAACTAGTACTCCGCGTCTATCCGCGTAGCAGTCGGCGTCTGCAGTTGTCATTGTCGGCCTTCGCCGAGGTGTCATTGTCGGCCTCCGCCGAGGGCGGAAATACAGCATCCCTACTCAACCTCGCATAAGCATCTCGAGACTACTGCCGCGCAGTGGGCGACGCAGGTTTAGTGGGGCGGTCCCGGAGAACGGTGTTAGCGATCCGGGCCCGTGTGCAGATGCCTATTACGTTGGGCCACGCCAGATGGTTAAACTTCGCACCAGGTCATGAGTGCCAGCGCCAAGCCCCGGCTCGCTGGTCGGCAACCCTCCTTCCGCGGTGGGGTGCTCCGGGTGATGACCTGGTTGTTCGGCGGTCGAGATGTTTCCGCCGAGAGCAAGCGCGGTCCGTGTGGGGACGGACCAAGCCCCTACGGAGGTGCTTTTCCATGTGTTGTTGTCGCCGCTGACCGAGCCCAACCCCCACCTGCACACTTCAACGCCAGCGGAGAATTCCATGTCCGAGAACGCCGACCTGAACCTTCCCGACGACCTGACCGTCCCGGCCGACCCGACCGCGAACTGGTCGTTCGAAACCAAGCAAGTCCACGTGGGCCAGATCCCCGACAGCAGCACCAATGCCCGCGCGCTGCCGATCTACCAGACCACGTCCTACACCTTCAACAGCACCGAGCACGCCGCCGCGCTGTTCGGGCTTGCCGAGCCGGGCAACATCTACACCCGGATCATGAACCCGACGCAGGACGCCGTCGAGCAGCGCGTCGCCTCGCTCGAGGGTGGCGTCGCCGCACTGCTGCTTTCCTCGGGGCAGGCCGCCGAGACGTTCGCGATCCTCAACATCGCCAACGCGGGCGACCACATCGTGTCCAGCCCGCGACTGTACGGCGGCACGTACAACCTGTTCCACTACAGCCTGCCCAAGCTCGGCATCGAGGTCTCCTTCGTCGAAGACCCCGACGATCTCGAGCAGTGGAAGGCCGCGGTCCAGCCGAACACGAAGGCGTTCTACGCGGAGACGATCTCCAATCCGAAGAACGACATCCTCGACATTCCCGGTGTCTCCGCGGTCGCGCACGAGGCCGGTGTGCCGCTCATCGTCGACAACACGGTGGCCACTCCCTACCTGATCCAACCGTTCGCGCACGGTGCCGACATCGTCGTGCACTCCGCGACGAAGTACCTCGGTGGGCACGGCTCGGCGATCGCCGGTGTGCTCGTCGACGGCGGCACGTTCGACTGGACGGTGACCGACGCGGACGGCAAGCCCCGCTTCCCCGGCTTCACCGAGCCCGACCCGAGCTACCACGGTGTGGTGTTCGCCGATCTGGGTGCGCCGGCGTTCGCGCTGAAGGCCAGGGTGCAGCTGCTGCGCGATCTCGGATCGGCGATCTCGCCGTTCAACGCTTTCCTGATCAGCCAGGGCCTGGAAACGCTCAGCTTGCGCGTCGAACGGCACGTGAGCAACGCCAAGGCGGTCGCCGAATACCTGGAGGCACACCGGGCCGTCACGTCGGTCGCCTACGCCGGGCTGCCGACGTCACCGTGGTACGAACGCGGAAAGGTCATCGCCCCGTGCGGCGCGGGTGCGATCGTCGCGTTCGAACTCGTCGGCGGCGTCGATGCGGGCAAGCGATTCGTGGATGCTCTGGTGTTGCACAGCCATGTCGCTAACATCGGTGATGTGCGCTCGCTCGTGATCCACCCCGCCTCCACGACCCATTCGCAGCTGACCCCAGAGGAACAGCTGGCGTCCGGAGTCACGCCGGGGCTCGTCCGCCTGGCCGTCGGGATCGAAGGAATCGACGACATCATCGCGGACCTCGAATCTGGATTCGCGGCGGTGGTATGACAGTGACAGCCATGCTCGATCCCACCCGCCCGACCGGAGCGGCCCTGCCGGCCCCCGACGGCACTCTCGGCCACATCTCGATCGGCGACCTGCGCCTCGAGTCCGGGGAGGTCATTCCGGACGTCACGCTCGCCGTCCAGCGCTGGGGTGAGCTGTCACCGACGCGCGACAATCTCGTCCTGGTCGAACACGCGTTGACGGGTGATTCGCACGTGACCGGTCCGGCCGGTCCGAATCATCCGTCGCCGGGCTGGTGGGAGGGCATGGTTGGTTCTGGACAGCCGCTCGATACCGACGAGTGGTGCGTCCTGGCGACGAACGTGCTCGGCGGCTGCCGTGGCACCACCGGGCCGCAGTCTCCGGCACCGGACGGCGAACCGTGGGGCTCGCGATTTCCCCTCATCTCGATCCGCGATCAGGTCGCGGCCGAGATCGCCTTGGCGGATGTGCTCGGCATCGAACGGCTGGCGTCGGTGGTGGGCGGCTCGATGGGCGGCATGCGGGTGCTCGAGTGGATGATCACCGTGCCCGAGCGGGTCGGCAGTGCTCTGGTGCTCGCGGTCGGCCCGCGCGCCACCGCGGACCAGATCGGTACCCAGACCATCCAGATCGCGGTCATTCAGGCCGACCCGGACTGGCAGGGTGGCGACTACCACGGCACCGGGCGAACCCCGACGACCGGTTTGGGCATCGCCCGCCGCATGGCGCACCTGACCTACCGCACCGATTTCGAACTCGACAACCGGTTCGAGAACTCGGCGCAGGATAGTGAGGACCCGACGCGGGGGGGCCGCTATGCGGTGCAGAGCTACCTCGACCACCAGGCGGACAAGTTGATCGCACGGTTCGACCCGTCGACATACGTCCTGCTCACCGAGGCACTCAATCGGCACGATGTGGGCCGCGGGCGCGGTGGCGTCGCCGCCGCGCTGGCGGCTACGCCGGTACCGACGGTCGTCGCGGGCATCGACTCCGATCGGCTCTATCCGCTGCGCACGGTGCGGGAGATCGCCGACGGCCTGCCCGGTTGCGAGGGGCTCGAGGTGATCGCGTCCAAGGACGGGCACGACGGCTTCCTCACCGAGGAGGTGCCGGTCGCCAAGCTCGTCGGCCGGACGATGGAACTGGCTCGGCTGGGGCTCGCACGCTGATCCGCTAGTCGCTGCCGAGCGGGTCGATCGAGGTTGCGAGCGCGACGATGATCGATCCGACGGTGAGCAGCGCCGCGGTGTCGAATGTGCGGCTACGCACGGCGAGCAGACCGGCCTGATCGTCGGTCAGGACCGCCCGGCAGGCGCCCGCCAGCAGGGTGGCCACCCCGAACACGGTCGCGCCACGGCGCCAGCGATCGGAGATCACCAATGCGGCGGCGACCAGGATGACGGCCAGCACGGCCAGCATCGGCAGGTTTGCCCGCAACCGCGCGGTCAATTCGCCGAACCTGCCAGTGTGCGTTCGGCGCGCTCGACGACGTTGGTGAGTAGGAACGCCCGAGTCAGTGGTCCGATACCGCCGGGGTTCGGTGAGACGAAGCCGGCAACGTCCCAGACGTCCGCGGCGACGTCACCGCGCAACCCCTCCTCGGTACGGCTGACGCCCACATCGAGCACCGCCGCACCGGGCCGGACCATGTCGGCGGTGATCAGCCCCGGCACACCGGCCGCAGCCACAATGATGTCCGCGCGCCGGACCACCGCGGCGAGATCGCGGGTGCCGGTGTGGCAGAGCGTGACGGTGGCGTTCTCACTGCGCCGGGTCAGCAACAACCCGAGCGGGCGACCGACGGTGACACCGCGCCCGACGATCGCGACGTGCGCACCGTTGATCGGGATTTCGTAGCGCCGCAGCAGGTGCACGATGCCGCGCGGGGTGCACGGCAGTGGCGCGGTCTCGTTGAGTACGAGGCGACCGAGGTTGACCGGGTGCAGGCCGTCGGCGTCCTTGTCCGGGTCGATTCGCTCCAGCGCCGCGTTCTCGTCGAGATGGCGCGGCAGCGGCAGTTGCACGATGTAGCCGGTGCAGTCCGGGTTCGCGTTGAGCTCGTCGATCGTGTCGTTGAGTTGCTCGGTCGTGGTATCCGCCGGCAGATCACGGCGCATCGAGGTGATGCCGACCTTCGCGCAATCGTTGTGCTTACCGCGCACGTAGGCCGCCGAACCGGGGTCGTCACCGACGAGCACCGTGCCGAGTCCCGGCGTGATGCCCACCGCACGCAGTTTCGCTACCCGCTCCGCGAGGTCGACGAAGATCTCGTCGCGGGTCGCCTTACCGTCGAGGATGGTTGCAGTTGCGGTGGATGCGGAGCTGCGTTCGGTCACGGTGCCGATTCTTCCAGACGGCTGCGCCCCGCCGGACGCAAGACGCCGACGACGGCGCGAGGTCAGTCCACCACGAGGCCGTGCGCAGCCGCATAGGCAGCCGCTTGTGGCACTTCGATCCGGGCATGCGTGAGCAGCGCGCCGGTCCAAAGCTGCGGATCGACGTGGGCGCCGCGCAGGTCGGCGAACTCGAGCCGGATACCCGTGGTCCGAGCGCCGTGCATGTCCACCGACTGCAGCTCGGCGCCGCGCAGGTCGGCCTGCACCAGGCTCGCCTCGCGGAACCGGCAGCCGGACAGATCGGCTCCGCGCAGGTTCGCCCCGCGCAGCGTGGCCCGGGTGAAATCGACCCCGTCGAACTCGATAGGCCGCATCCGGCATCCGCGGAAATCCGACCCCAGCATCGAGCAGCTCCGGAACAGGCTGTGCCACAGGATCGTTCCGACGAAGGTGCACCGCCGGAAGGTCGTGGCCAGGTGCCGAGAGCCAGTCATGTCGGCACCGGTGAAGTCGCAGCCGACGAAGGTCACCCGCTCGGTGTGCAACCCGGCGAGGTCCGCCTCGCGGAATGAGACGTGATCGAACCGGCGGTTGCTCCAACGCTGCCCGGCGAGCTGCGCGTCCGAGTAATCGCCCACCACGGTGTGGACATCGCCCGTGATGGTGCCGTCGGGCGAGACGGTCGACATACCGCCATTATCCGCTGCATCGCTGCTGCCGCACCCAAATGTGCCCGACCCGAGATCTGCCGGGGGGTGACAAGCTGTTCGGGTGCTTCACCTGATGTTCTTCGAGCCCCGAATCCCGCCGAACACCGGGAACGCGATCCGGCTTGCAGCGGCGACCGGATGCGCGCTGCACCTCGTGGAGCCGCTCGGCTTCGACCTGAGCGAGCCGAAGCTGCGCCGCGCCGGACTGGATTACCACGACCTCGCCTCGGTGACCGTGCATTCGAGCCTCGCCGCCGCCTGGTCGGCGCTGGCGCCGCAGCGGGTGTTCGCGTTCACCGCGCACGGCACGACGTCGTATGCAGATGTCGCGTACGCCGATGGCGACGTGTTGCTGTTCGGCCCCGAGCCGACCGGGCTGCCGGCGGAAGTGCTCGCCGACCCGCACGTGACCGAGCAGCTACGCATCCCGATGCTGGCCGGTCGGCGCTCGCTGAATCTGTCCAACGCCGCGGCGGTGGCGGTGTACGAGGCGTGGCGCCAGACCGGGTTCGCGGGCGGGCAGTAGTGCTGTGCGCGCGTTCATGAACGGAAGATCTGTTGCGTCGTGAACGGAAGATTTGTTGCGTTGAGCGGAGTGAACGCTTCCGTTCACTCCGCCTGACGCGACGATCTTCCATCCACGATGTGGGATCGGATAGGCCTGGGCCGGGTCAGCGGAAGTCGCGTGACTTGCCGACGATCCGTAGGTCCATTCGCTGCAGGCGGTCGGCCACCACCGTCACCGCGCCCTCGGCGTTCTGCACCTTGCCGCGGATCAGCAGCGCGGGGGCGGACTGCGCGAGCTTGCGGTAACGCGACCACAAACCCACCGAGCACACGACGTTGACCATGCCGGTTTCGTCCTCGAGGTTGATGAAGGTGACGCCGGCCGCGGTCGCCGGTCGCTGCCGGTGCGTCACCGCACCCCCGACAAGTACCCGCTGCCCGTCCGGGACATCGAGCAGCCCGGCTGCGGGTATCACGCCGAGCGCAGCGAGTTGTGGACGCAGAAATTCCGTCGGGTAGACACCCGGTGATATGCCGGTCGCCCAGACGTCCGCGGCGGCAAGTTCGACATCGCTCATCCCCGGCAACGCGGGCGCGGTGGTGGCGGCGCCGAGCCCCGGCAGCCGGTCCGGGCGCTCCCCGGCCGCGGCGCCGGCCGCCCACAGCGCCTCACGGCGATCGATCCCCAGGCTGCCGAGCGCACCCCCGGTCGCCAGCGACTCTGCCTGTGCCACAGTCAGTTCCACCCGACCGGTGAGATCGAGGAATGAGCGGTAGGGACCATCGTCGACACGGGCGGCGACGATCCGTTCGGCGAGTTCGTCGCCGATGTGACGCACCGCGGCGAGTCCGAGTTGCACCTCGGCGCCGCGTTCCCGCAGCGTGGCCTCGGCGAGGCTTGCGTTGATGTCGGGCCCATGCACCAGCACCCCGTGCCTGCGCGCGTCGGCCACCAGCGTCTGCGGCGAATAGAACCCCATCGGCTGGGCGCGCAGCAGGCCTGCGCAGAAGGCCGCAGGGTGGTGCAGTTTGAACCACGAGGAGTAGAACACCAGCGCCGCGAAGCTCTGCGAATGGCTTTCGGGGAAACCGAAATTGGCAAAGGCATAGAGCTTTTCGTAGATCCGGTCGGCCACCTCGTCGGGAATCCCGTGCAGCCGGCGCATGCCCTCGTACAGCCTGCCCTTGATCCGCTCCATCCGCTCGGGCGACCGTTTGGAACCCATTGCCCGGCGCAACTGATCGGCTTCGGCCGCGGAGAACCCCGCGACGTCGATGGCCATCTGCATCAATTGTTCCTGGAACAGCGGCACCCCGAGCGTGCGCTTCAGCGAGTTCTCCAGCGACGGATGGTCGAAGGTCACTGGTTCCAGCTCGTTGCGGCGCCGGATATAGGGGTGCACCGAACCGCCCTGGATCGGGCCGGGCCGGATCAACGCGACCTCGACCACGAGATCGTAGAAGTTGCGCGGCTTGAGCCGGGGCAACGTCGCCATCTGCGCCCGCGACTCGACCTGGAACACGCCCACCGAGTCCGCCCGCTGCAGCATCTCGTAGACGGCCGTTTCGGTCAGGTCGAGCCGAGCAAGGTCGACCTCGATCCCCTTGTGCTCGGCCACCATGTCGATCATGTAGTGCAGTGCCGAGAGCATGCCGAGACCGAGCATGTCGAATTTCACCAGACCCACTGCGGCGCAATCGTCTTTGTCCCACTGCAGCACGGTGCGGTCCGCCATCCGCGCCCATTCCACCGGGCACACGTCGGCGATCGGCCGATCGCAGATCACCATGCCACCGGAGTGGATGCCGAGGTGACGGGGAAAGCCCTCGATCTGCCCGGCGAGCGCGAGCACCTCGTCGGGAATGTCGGTCCCGGCCTCCTGCGCCACCCCGCTCCACCGGCTCACCTGCTTGCTCCAGGCATCCTGCTGGCCTTGGGAAAATCCCAGCGCGCGAGCCACATCGCGGACCGCGGACTTGCCGCGGTAGGTAATGACGTTGGCGACCTGCGCGGCGTACTCCCGGCCGTACTTGTGGTAGACGTGCTGGATCGCCTCCTCGCGCCGGTCCGATTCGATGTCCACGTCGATGTCCGGTGGGCCATCGCGCTCCGGGGAGAGGAACCGCTCGAACAGCAACTCGTTGCGGACCGGGTCCACATTGGTGATGCCGATCGCGTAGCAGACCGCGGAGTTCGCCGCCGATCCTCTTCCCTGGCAGAGGATGTCGTTGTCCTTGCAGAACGAGACGATGTCGTGCACCACCAGGAAATATCCCGGAAAGCCCAGTTCGGCAATGACTTTCAGCTCGTGTTCGAGCTGCCGGTAGGCCTGCGGATTCTCCTCGGACGGGCCGTAGCGGCGGCGAGCGCCACGCTCGGTGAGTTCACGCAACCAGCTGTTTTCGGTGTGCCCGGCGGGGACGTCGAACGGCGGCAGTTGGGGCGCGATGAGCCGCAGATCGAAGGCGCATTCGCGGCCGAGCTCGGCGGCGCCGGGCACCGCCGACGGGTGCGCGGCGAACAGGCGTGCCATCTCCGCGCCGGACCGCAGATGGGCACCACCGACGGGGGCGAGCCAGCCCGCGGCCTCGTCCAGACTCTGTCGCGCCCGGACGGCAGCCATCGTCATCGCCAGCCGTCCCCGGTCCGGTCCGGCGAAATGTGCGCCGGTGGTGGCGATCACCGGCAGCCCCACCCGCCCGGCGAGCTGCGCGAGCACCTCGTTGCGTTCGTCGTCGTCCGGTACCCCGTGGTGGGTGAGTTCCACGCTCACCCGGTCGCGCCCGAACCGCTCGACGAGTTCGCGCAGCGTGCGCTCCGCCGCCCCCGGGCCGTCCGATTCGAGCGCTCGCCGAACGTGTCCTTTCCGGCAGCCGGTCAGGATCTGCCAGTGTTCACCTGCGGCTTCGGTG
>NZ_JAPENM010000011.1 GCF_026342035.1 Aldersonia sp. NBC_00410 | reverse complement strand
CGCGAACACTTCCTCGCGACCGGTACGGGTGGCGTGCTGCAAAAGGAACACCGTTTCCGGCGTGAACAGGTGCAGTTCGCCGTCCCGCCGGTACTGGTACTCGCCACCGGCCTCTAGCCCCTGGTGGGTGCGTGCGGTGGGGTTGTCCGGGTACGCGGTGCGGTGCCGTACCCGCACCTCCTCGGCGAGCACGTCGAGGCCGACGCCGCCGATCTGGCTGACCGTGCCGGTGAAGTACTCGGCAACCAGTTCCTTGTCCAGACCGACGGCCTCGAACGCCTGTGCCGCGGTGTAGGAGGCGACGGTGGAGATGCCCATCTTCGACATCACCTTGAGCACGCCCTTGCCGAGCGCGGTCAGGTAGTTGCGGATGCCCACGCTCGGCTCGACGCCGGTCAGTTCGCCCTGCGCGATCAGATCCTCGATCGATTCCATCGCGAGATACGGATTCACCGCTGCGGCACCGAAACCGAGCAGCAGCGCGATGTGGTGCACCTCGCGGGCGTCACCGGATTCGACGACCAGGCCGACCTTCGTGCGCTCCTTGGTCCGCACGAGGTGGTGGTGCACCGCCGACACGGCCAGCAGCGACGGGATCGGCGCGAGAGTGTGGTCGGAATCCCGGTCGGAAATGATCAACGTGTGATGCCCGGCGGCGATCGCCTGACTCGCCTTGAGCCGCAACGACTCCAATGCGTCCGCGAGTCCCTCTTCGCCACGTTCCACGTCGTAGAGCGAACGCAGCACCACCGCGGACAAACCGGGATGGTCGCCGTCGTCGTTGATATGGATGATCTTGCCGAGCTCGTCGTTGTCGAGAACCGGCCAGGGCAGCACGATCTGACGACAGGACGCGGGGGTCGGCTCCAGCAGGTTCTGCTCGGGTCCCATGATCCGCGACAGCGAGGTGACGATCTCCTCACGGATCGCATCGAGCGGTGGGTTGGTCACCTGCGCGAACAGTTCGACGAAATAGTCGTAGAGCAGCCGCGAGCGCTGCGACAGCGCCGCGATCGGAGTGTCGGTTCCCATGGAGCCCAACGGTTCTCCACCCGAGGCGGCCATCGGCCCGAGCAGTATCCGCAGATCCTCCTCGGTGTAGCCGAATGCACGTTGGCGCCGGACCACCGAGGCGTGGTTGTGGGGGATGCGCTGCCGGTCCGGCAGCGAGTCGAGCCGCAGCTGACCGGAGTGCAGCCACTCCCCATAGGGGTGTTCGGTCGCGAGCGAGGCCTTGACCTCCCGGTCCGGCACGATCCGCCCGGCGGCGGTGTCGACGAGGAACATCTTGCCCGGCTGCAGCCTGCCCTTCGCGGCGACCTTCCCCGGCGGGACCGACAACACGCCGGCCTCGCTGGCGAGAATCACCTTGCCGTCGATGGTCTTCCACCACCGGCCCGGACGCAGGCCGTTGCGGTCGAGCACCGCGCCGACGAGAGTGCCGTCGGAGAAGGTGACGCACGCCGGTCCGTCCCACGGTTCCATCACCGCGGCGTGGTACTTGTAGAACGCCCGACGGGCCGAGTCCATCGCCCGATTCTTCTCCCACGCTTCCGGAATCATCATCATCACGACATGCGGCAGCGGTCGTCCGCCGAGGTGCAGCAGTTCGAGCACCTCGTCGAACGACGCGGAGTCGGATGCGTCGGGCGTGCAGATCGGATAGAGCCGGCGCAGGTCACCGGGAATCAGGTCGCTGCCGAGCAGCGCCTCCCGGGCGCGCATGCGGTTGCGGTTGCCGCGCACGGTATTGATCTCGCCGTTGTGCGCGACGAACCGGAACGGATGCGCGAGCGGCCAGGACGGAAAGGTGTTGGTGGAGAACCGGCTGTGCACGATCGCGATCGCGCTGGTGCAGCGTGCGTCGCGCAGGTCCGGAAAGTACAGCGGCAGTTGCGTCGTCGTCAGCATCCCCTTGTACACCATGGTGCGCGAGGACAGCGACGGGAAGTACACCCCGGCGGGTACGTCCGGGTCGTCGGTCATCCGCTCGGCGCGCTTGCGCAAAGGAAAGACCAAGCGGTCGAGATCCAGTCCGGCCGGACGGCTGCCGTCCCGTTCCGGCGCGGCGACGAACAGGTGACTCATGTGCGGCATACAGGCCAGTGCGGTTTTGCCGATATCGGCGCCCGCCGAATCGACCGGCACGTCACGCCAACCGAGAACCTCGAGGCCTTCCTCCGCCGCGATCGCCTCGATCCGGGCCACCGTCGCGGCTCGCAACTCACCGTCCTGCGGCAGGTACGCGATGCCCGCGGCGTAGGTGTTTCCCCCGCCGGGCAGCGGTGCGGGCAGCGCGAAGTCGACGACATCCTCGAGCAGCATGGTCGGCAGCTGCAGCAGAATGCCCGCTCCGTCACCGCTGTTCGGCTCGGCACCCGCAGCACCCCGGTGATCGAGATTCTCGAGCGCGAGCAGACCGTCGGAAACGATCGAATGCGATCGCCGACCGGCTATGTCGCAAATCATTGCGACGCCGCATGAATCTGCTTCGTTGTTCGGGTCGTACAGACCCTGTGCCGCGGGCAGTTGGGAATAGAGCACGGACCACCTCCACCTGTGCCAGCGAGGCGGCCCTACGATGCGCTGACGCCGCAGGAGCGGCCTCGGTGGCGATCGCCGTTTCGGGCGTTGCCATCGGATTGCCGCGGGACAGCATCGGCCCGTGAAGGCCTCGGTTTACTCCGAGTTTGACAACCCTAGCAGCTAATTCAGTCCCGCAAGGGGCGACCGAACTTATCGCGAACGTTGCCGGTCAGCATCAGGATTCCGTCGATCAGCGGCCAGATGCCGCCGAGCCCGCAGGTCAGCCACGTGACCGCGATCTGTGCAATCGCCATCCCCGGCTGGTTCAAATAGAAGCGGCCCGCGCCGAACGCACCGAGGAAGATCTGCAGCACACCGGCAGTGACCTTCTGCTTGTCCGAGAACGGTTCCCCGGTGATCGGGTGCCTGCCGTAGGGCGCATCCGGGCTGCCGTAGGCATATGCCGACGCCGCCGGATAGCTCCCGTAGCCGGGCGGCGGGTAACTCGGCGGCGGGTAGCTCGGCGGTGGGTAATCCGCCTGCTGGTAACCCGAATTCGGGGTAGCCGGATCGATGTAGCTCGGTGGCTGATAACCCGGCTGGGGGTATCCGCTGCCCTGCCACTCCGGTCCGGTGCCCGGCGCGCCGTACACCGGACCCACGCCGCCCGGCCATGACGAATCCCATTCGGGACCGAGGTTGGGCGGCGAGGCGGTCGCGTCCCCGGCGGTCGGGTCGGGCTCGCGATCGTTGCCGTCGGGTTCGGTCATGATCGACCTCCGGCGTTGTTGGGCGACGCCTCGTTCGTGGACGCGTCGGTGGTGGTTGCAGTGTCGGGCGTGGCGTCGTCGGACTCGGTTGGCTTCGCGTCCTCGTCGACGGGACCGTCCGATGCGTCGGCTGTGGGTTCGTCCGGGTCCGGTTCGGTATCCGGGGCGTCGCGCTCGCCGTCGACGTTCGCAGGCTTCGGTGCGTTGCCCTGCAACTCGGCCGGTTCCTCGCGACCCTTCGGCGCGAGGACGAAGTACACCACCGCCGCAATGAACACGATCGACGAGGTGAACGAATTGATCCGGATTCCGGCGATATGAGTCGCGTAGTCGTCGCGCATGAGCTCGACGAAGAACCGCCCGAGGCAGTAGCCCGCGACGTAGAGCGCGAAGAGTCGGCCGTGCCCGATCCGGAAGCGCTTGTCGATCAGCACGAGGGCGATCACGACGAGCAGGTTCCAGATCAGCTCGTAGAGGAAGGTGGGGTGCACGACCTTTTCGACGACCCCGGTGGAGACACCGTTGAGCTGGTCCACCGCACCAGCCGAGTCGACCCGCTCGTAGATCTTCAGACCCCACGGCAGGTCGGTCTGCCTACCGTAGAGCTCCTGGTTGAAGTAGTTGCCGAGCCGGCCGATCGCCTGCGCGAGCAGGATCGGGGGCGCGATTGCGTCGCCGAACGCGGGCAGCGGCACGCCGCGCCGGCGGCAGCCGATCCAGGCGCCCAGTGCACCGAAGGCGACCGCGCCCCAGATGCCGAGACCGCCCTCCCACACCTTGATCGCATCGCCCGGGTGACCGTCGGCCCCGAAGTAGGTCGACCAGTCGGTGAGCACGTGATAGATCCGGCCGCCGATGAGCCCGAATGGAACCGCCCACACCGCGACGTCGAGCACGGTCCCCGCGACGCCGCCGCGCGCGATCCAGCGCTTCTCGCCCCACCAGATCGCGACGACGATGCCGACGATGATGAACAGCGCGTATGCGCGCAATGGAAGCGGGCCGATTTCCCAGACGCCACGCGCCGGACTCGGGAAGTAGGCGAGCAGTTGCCCGGTCGGATTCACGACACTGGAAGTCACGACGCCACGGTAGCCGAGCGCACTCCCCTGGCAAGTTCAGTGGTGAGCGTCGCGACCGCGTCCTGGCCGTTGGCCACCGCGCTGACGAGTGCCGATCCGACGATCACCCCGTCTGCGTAGGCCGCGATCTCCGCGGCCTGGGCGCCGGAGCGCACACCGAGACCGACACCGACCGGGATATCCGAATGCGCGCGGATGCGCGCGGTCAGTTCCGGTGCGGCCGAGGACACCGCGTCCCTGGCACCGGTGACGCCCATGGTGGATGCGGCGTACACGAAGCCCCGGCTGGCTTCGAGGGTCATCGCAAGCCGCTCCTCGGTGGAGGACGGCGCGACGAGGAAGATCCGATCGAGATCGTGCGTCTCGGAGGCTGCCATCCACTCGTCGGCTTCCTCGGGGATGAGGTTCGGCGTGATCAGGCCGAGTCCACCGGCGGCCGCGAGATCCCGCGCGAATGCGTCGACGCCGTAGCGCAGCACCGGGTTCCAGTAGGTCATCACGACCGCCTTGCCACCGACGGCGGCGATCTGCTCGACCACGGTGAACACGTCGCGCACCCGGATGCCATTGCGCAGCGCCTGCTCGGCGGCCGCCTGGATCGTCGGGCCGTCCATCACCGGATCGGAGTAGGCGACGCCGACTTCGATGATGTCGCAACCGGATTCGACCATCGTGCGGAAAACGTCGATGGAGCCGGACAGATCCGGGAAACCGGCAGGCAAGTAACCGACGAGCGCAGCGCGGCGCTCCGCACGGCACGCCGCGAAGGTGGGGCCGAGCCGGGAGTCGAGTCCACTCACAACTGCTCCTGCCCCGGCGCAACCGGTTCGTCGATGAGTCCGAACCACGTGGCGGCGGTGTCCATGTCCTTGTCACCCCGTCCGGACAGGTTCACCAGAATGATTGCGCCGTCCCCCAGCTCCTTGCCGAGTTCGAGTGCGCCCGCGACCGCGTGCGCGGACTCGACGGCGGGGATGATGCCCTCGCGCCGGCTCAGCAGCAGCAACGCATCCATGGCCTGCGTATCGGTGATCGGGCGGTATTCCGCCCGGCCGATGTCCTTGAGGTAGGCGTGCTCGGGACCGACACCGGGATAGTCGAGGCCCGCCGAGATCGAATGCGACTCGATGGTCTGGCCGTCCTCGTCCTGCAGCAGGTACGAGTACGCGCCCTGGAACGCACCGGGCGAACCACCGGTGAAGGTGGCGGCATGCCGACCGGTCTCGACGCCGTCGCCGGCCGCCTCGTAGCCGACCAGCCGCACCGCGGGGTCGTCGATGAACGCGTGGAAGATCCCGATCGCGTTCGAACCGCCACCGACACAAGCGGTCACGGCGTCGGGCAATCGACCGGTGAGAGTCAGCGTCTGCGCGCGCGCTTCCAGGCCGATGACCCGCTGGAAGTCGCGGACCAGCACCGGGAACGGATGCGGACCGGCCGCGGTACCGAAGCAGTAGTAGGTGTCGTGCGCGTTGGTGACCCAGTCCCGCAACGCCTCGTTGATCGCGTCCTTCAGCGTCTTGGAGCCCGACGCCACCGACACCACTCGCGCGCCGAGCAGGCGCATCCTGGCCACGTTCAGCGCCTGGCGCTCGGTGTCCACGGCGCCCATGTAGACGATGCAATCGAGCCCGAGCAGCGCGCAGGCTGTCGCCGTGGCGACACCGTGCTGACCCGCCCCGGTCTCCGCGATGATCCGCGACTTGCCCATCCGCTTGGCGAGCAGCGCCTGGCCGAGCACGTTGTTGATCTTGTGCGAGCCGGTGTGGTTGAGATCTTCGCGCTTGAGCAGGATCCGGGCGCCACCGGCGTACTCGCGCATCCGGGTCGCCTCGAACAGCGGCGAGGGCCGGCCCGTGTAGTCGCGCTGCAAGCGGTCGAGTTCGTTCAGGAAGTCCGGATCGACGCGGGCCTTCTCGTACTCGGCGGTGACTTCCTCGATCACTGCCATGAGCGCTTCGGGGACATGCCGTCCGCCGTAGACACCGAAGTGTCCGCCGGCGTCCGGCTCGTGACGGCTGCGTTCGGCGATGCCCGCGCTTGCGCTGGGCAGAGCCTGGTCCTCGGTCGTCATCGCGATCAGCGGGCGGGCTTGGGGCACGACGGGTGCGTCCCGGCGGTCACCAGTTCGGCGACGGCGGTACGCGGGTCGCCGGAGGTCACGAGCCCCTCACCGACGAGCACGGCGTCCGCGCCGGCACCCGCATAGGCGAGGAGGTCGGCGGTGCCACGCACACCCGACTCGGCGATCTTGATGACCTCGGTCGGGAGTCCGGGAGCGATCCTGGCGAAACTGTCCCGGTCGACCTCGAGGGTCTTGAGGTTGCGCGCATTGATGCCGATAACGGTCGCGCCGGCGTCGAGCGCGCGGTCGGCTTCTTCCTCGGTGTGCACCTCGACGAGCGCGGTCATCCCGAGCGATTCGGTGCGGTCGAGCAGCGAGCTGAGGGTGTGCTGGTCGAGCGCTGCGACGATCAGCAGGATCACGTCCGCGCCGTGCGCGCGAGCCTCGTGAATCTGGTACGTCCCGACGATGAAGTCCTTGCGCAGTACCGGGATGGACACGGCCTTGCGCACGCTGTCGAGATCGGCGAGCGACCCGTGGAAGCGGCGCTCCTCGGTCAGCACGCTGATGATGCGCGCACCGCCGCTCTCGTAGGCCAGGGCGAGATCGGCCGGATCCGGGATGTCCGCGAGCGCTCCCTTGGACGGGCTGGCACGCTTGACCTCGGCAATCACCGCGATTCCCGGCTCACGCAGCGCGGCGACGGCATCGAGCGCGGACGGCGCGGCGGCGGCGGCCGCTTTGATCGCGGCGAAGTCGACTTGGGCTTCTCGGGCAGCGACGTCCGCACGAACTCCGTCGATAATCGAGTCGAGAACGGTCATCAGGTGCCCGATTCCTTTCTGGGCGATCCGCCGCACGGCGGAAACTCACCGGGTGTAGTTCAGAGTAGAGGTCAGCGCTCGAGCGACTTGCGGCGGGTGGCTCCGGTCACCCTCGGTTTGCTGGACCGTCGTCGCGGCCGGTAGTCGGGTCCTCGCCGGCGTCCAGCGCATCCCACAGCGTCCGTTCCGACAATTGCCCGGATTCCGCGCCCGGTTCGGCCGCATCGGCCTCGGCGACCTGGCGGGTGGCGTCCGCGCGGCGCGCCGCCGGGGCGTCGTACTTGGCCGACAGCGTCGGCGCCGCGGGCGGTTTTCTGGTCAGCAGCACCCCCGCGACGAACGCAAGCGCCCCGCCGATCACCGCAAGCACCGCGGGCAGTGTGTACGTCTGCATCGCAGTCACCTCGGCCCGGCCGGGTAGCTCGGCCAGCGCAGCGGCGCGGTCCCGAGTCGGACCGGAACCGGCGAGCAACGCCACCGGCGGCACCATGGCGGCACAGCCGATCAGTGCGACGATCACCCCGAGGATGCGGCGCAACCAGCCACGTAGGGCGAAAACCGCGGCGATCGCGGCAACCAGCGCCAACGCGAGCGGCGTCAGGGCACCGAACCAGGTGCTGCCGAGCAGTTCAGTCGTGCGTTCCTCGCCGAGCCCGTCGAACGACGTCACCTCGACCCAGGTCATCCGCGAGGACGCCCACAGGCACGCGGCGCCGACCGCGAGCGCGATCAGCGCTCCGACGGGCAATCGGCGGCCGGCATCATCCGGTTTCGTTTCGGTCATCGGTCCTGATGGTCCTCGGCGGCACGTGCGGTGAACGGGCGGACGGTGCGGGCGGCGGCGACGGCACCGAGCACGGCCATCGCCTTGTTGCGGCACTCGGTGTCCTCATACTCGGGCACCGAATCCGCGACCACGCCTGCGCCGGCCTGTACGTAGGCCGTCCCGCCCTTGACCAGCGCAGTGCGGATGGTGATGGCGGTGTCGGCGTCACCGGCGAAGTCGAGGTAGCCGATGATGCCGCCGTAGACGCCACGCCTGGTCGGCTCCAGCTCGTCGATCAGCTCCATCGCACGCACCTTCGGGGCACCCGACAGCGTGCCGGCGGGGAAGCAGGCGGTGACCGCGTCGAGCGCGGTCTTGCCCTCGGCGAGGTGACCACTGACCGTGGACACCAGGTGCATGACGTGGCTGTACCGCTCGATGTGCCGGTACTCGCTCACCTTCACCGTGCCCGGCGTGCAAACGCGACCAAGGTCGTTGCGGCCGAGATCGACGAGCATCAGGTGCTCGGCGTTCTCCTTTTCGTCCGCGAGCAGGTCCTTGCCGAGCAGGATGTCGTCCTCGTCGGTCGCGCCGCGCCAGCGGGTGCCGGCGATCGGATGCGTGGTCGCGACCCGGTCCTGCACCGTCACGAGCGATTCCGGGCTGGAGCCGACGATCGAGAACGCAGTGCCGCCCGCAGCGTCGGGGACGTGCATCAGATACATGTAGGGGCTCGGATTCGACGCCCGCAGCATTCGGTACAGATCGATCGGCGCACCGTCGAAATCCATCTCGAAACGCTGCGAGAGCACCACCTGGAACGCCTCGCCTGCCTCGATTTCACCGACGAGCCGGCGCACCCCGGCGCTGTACTGCTCGGTGGTGCGCTGCCGGCGGAAATCCGGCGCGGGGCGCTCGAACGTCGAGACCGTCGACGATGCCGGCGCCGCGAGCGCGGCGGTCATCCGGTCCAGCCGCGCGACGGCGTCGGCGTACGCCTCGTCGACCCGCTCGTCGGTGCCGTTCCAGTTCACCGCGTTGGCGATCAGCGTGATCGCCCCCTCGTGGTGGTCGAACGCGGCCAGGTCGGTCGCGAGCAGCATCACCATTTCGGGCACCTGCAAGTCGTCGGCGGCATGCGTGGGCAGCCGTTCGATGCGCCGGACCAGGTCGTAACCCAGGTAGCCGACCATGCCGCCGGTCAAGGGCGGAAGGCCGGGCAGCCGTTCGGTTTGCAGCAACGCCAGCGTCGCGCCGAGCGCCGCGACCGGGTCACCGCCCGACGGGGCGTCCGCCGGGGTGGCCCCGAGCCACGCCGCTTCGCCGTCGACGACGGACAGCGCGCTCGGGCTGCCCGCGCCGATGAACGACCAGCGCGACCAGGACCGTCCGTTCTCGGCCGACTCGAAAAGGAACGTGCCCGGACGGTCGGCGCCGAGCTTGCGATAGGTCGACAGCGGAGTTTCGGAGTCCGCGAGCACCTTCCGGGTGACCGGCACGACCCGGTGCTCGGCCGCGAGCAGCCGGAACTGCTCGAGCGTCGTCGTATCGTCTCCGGTGGTCGCCGCCGGTGGGGCGGGCGGAAGCGTCGTGGACTCGCCATGCATGTGCACCATCATCCCAGTCACGACAGTGCCAACGTCGCACCGGTAGGTTCGGTTCATGAAGGCAGGCGATCTCGCTCCCGAATTCGAACTCTCCGACCACACCGGTACCAAGCGCTCGCTGACCGAGTTGCTCGCCGACGGGCCCGTGGTCCTCTTCTTCTATCCAGCCGCCAACACACCGGTGTGCACGAAGGAGGCATGCCACTTCCGCGACCTGGCCGCCGATTTCGCCGCAGTCGGGGCCGCGCGCGTCGGGATCAGTACCGACAGCACCGAGACGCTGGCCGGCTTCGCGGCCAAGCAGGGTTTCGACTATCCCCTGCTGTCGGATGCGGACGGATCCGTCGCGGAACGCTTCGGGGTGAAGCGCGGCCTGCTCGGCAAGCTGATGCCCGTGAAGCGGCAGACCTTCGTCATCGACACCGACCGCAAAGTGCTGAAGGTGATCGGCAGCGAACTCAACGCGAACGTGCACGCGGACCAAGCGCTCGCCGCGTTGCGCGCCCGCTGACTGCTCGCCCTCCACATCGACTGAACGGAACCGTTCAGTCGATGTGATCGAATGAACGGTTCCGTTCAGTCGAAGCGGGGGTGCATCGGATTGGCCATCCGGTGGGCCCGGCGAAACGGGTCAGGCGACCTGGATCGAGCGCTTGGACAGGCCCATCCAGTAGCCGTCGATGACCTGTTGCGGAATCTGCTCGGGATCATCGGCGGCGCCGAGGGTGACGAACAGCGGCGCGAAATGCTCGATCGTGGGATGCGCGTAGGGCATGCCCGGCGCCTTGGCGCGGAAGTCGATCAATGCGTCGAGGTCACCGGCGGCGAACCGCTCGCCGGCCCAGGCGTCGAACTCCTTGGACCAGCCGGGTGCCTTAGCGTCGGGCCTCGGGTCGGTCAGGAACGGCAGACCGTGCGTGGTGAAGCCGGAGCCGATGATCAGCACTCCCTCGTCACGGAGCGGGCGCAGCCGTTGGCCGAGGCGCAGTAGGGCCTCGGGGTCGAGCGTCGGCATGGAGACCTGCAGCACCGGGATGTCCGCGTCCGGGTACATCACGGTGAGCGGTACGTACGCGCCGTGGTCGAGCCCGCGCGCGGGCTGCTCGGCGACCGGTTCGGTGTCCGGCATCAGCGCGGCCACCTGCCTGGCCAGATCGGGCGCGCCCGGCGAACGGTAGGTCACCTCGTAGTAGTGCTGCGGAAAGCCGCCGAAGTCGTAGGTCAACGGTGTCCCGGTTGCCGTCGCGCCGATGGTCAGCGGGGCGGACTCCCAGTGTGCGGAGACGACCAGGATCGCTCTCGGCCGGGGCAGATTCCGCGCCCACGCCGCGAGTTGCGCGACCCAGCGGGCGTCGTCGACGAGCGGCGGGGCGCCGTGGCTGAGATAGAGCGCTGGCATCGTGGACATCGGAACTCCTAGGTTGAAGCTTCAAGTATAGACTGTGCAACACCACCCCGAACCGGATATTCCACGATCCCCATGAGGTCGCATGACGGACTGGCTGACCACCGAGCAGCAGCAGGCGTGGCGCGCCGTGATCGCGCTCGCCATGCGCCTGCCCGCCGCACTCGACACGCAACTTCAGCGCGACGCGGATCTCACCCACTTCGAGTACTTCGTGTTGTCTGTGCTGTCCGAGGCACCGCAGCGTCGACTCAAGCTCAGCGCGCTCGCTGCCGACGCCAACGCGTCGCTCTCGCGCCTCTCGCACGTGGTGACCAAGCTCGAGCGCCGCGGCTGGGTGCGTCGGGAGAACATCCGCGGCGAGCGCGGCGCCTGGGCCGTGCTCACCGACGACGGGTACACCAAAGTGGCCGAGGCGGCGCCCGGCCACGTCGACACCGTGCGCACCCTCGTCTTCGACGGCATCGACGTCGAACAGGTGCGTGCGCTCACCGTGCTCGGCGAGACGATGGTGGCCCAACTCGACCGGGGCATCGCCGAGCAAAGCTGAACGAACGGGTCCACGGCACTACGCGTCGAGTGCGCGGCTCATGGCGACGCCAGCAGGACGTCGGAATCGAAGCAGGTGTGCGTGCCGGTGTGGCAGGCCGCACCCTCCTGGTCGACGACGAGCAGTAGGGTGTCGCCGTCACAGTCGAGGCGCACCTCATGCACGTACTGGGTGTGCCCGGACGTCTCGCCCTTCACCCAGTACTGCTGCCGGGAGCGCGAATAGTAGGTCGCCTTGCGGGTTTCCAGAGTCCGTGCGAGCGCCTCGTCGTCCATCCACGCAACCATCAGCACGTCGCCGGTGGCGCGTTCCTGTGCCACCGCCGCGACGAGGCCGGCCTCGTTGCGCTTGAGCCGCGCCGAAATATCGGGGTTCAGGGCCATGTGTCCGTTATACCTAGCGCACCACGATGCCAGAGTGGCGCATCGCGTCCTTCACTTCGGGGATCCGCAGGTCACCGAAGTGGAAGACGCTCGCCGCGAGCACGGCGTCGGCACCCGCTTGCACGGCGGGCGCGAAGTGGTCCACCGCCCCGGCGCCGCCGCTGGCGATGACCGGGACGGCCACCGCGGCACGCACCGCGCGGATCATCGCCAAGTCGAAACCGGCCTTGGTGCCATCGGCATCCATCGAGTTCAGCAGGATCTCGCCCACGCCGAGTTCGGCGCCGCGCACCGCCCACTCGACGGCGTCGATACCGGTGCCCCGGCGTCCACCGTGCGTGGTCACCTCCCAGCCCGATGGCGTAGGAGCCGAGCCTGCCGGGACGGTCCGCGCGTCGACGGACAGGACGATGCATTGCGAGCCGAATCGCTCGCTCAGCTCGCGCAGCAGCTCGGGGCGGGCGATCGCGGCGGTGTTCACCGACACTTTGTCCGCGCCCGCTCGCAACAGCCGGTCGACGTCCGCGACGCTGCGCACCCCACCGCCGACCGTCAACGGAATGAAGACCTGCTCCGCCGTGCGGGTGACGACGTCGATCATCGTGCCGCGGTCCGCGGTCGATGCCGTGACATCGAGAAACGTCAGCTCGTCGGCGCCCTGGGCGTCGTAGGCGGCGGCGAGTTCCACCGGGTCACCGGCGTCTCGCAGGTTGGTGAAGTTGACGCCCTTGACCACTCGTCCGGCGTCCACATCCAGGCAGGGGATCACTCGTACCGCGAGCGTCACGCCGACACCTCTCCGTCTCGTTCCCCAGTACCGACCGAGGCGATCATTTCCAACAGCTCTTCGTGGACTCCGGGCGCCGCGGCCAGCACCGAGCCCGACTCGATCGTCCACGGCTTACCTGCGAGATCGGTCACCACACCGCCGGCCGCCTGGACCATCAGCGCGCCCGCCGCGTTGTCCCACGCGTGGTAGCCGAACACGATCGAACCCCCGAGCACGCCCGCCGCGGTGTAGGCGAGGTCGACGCCGGTGGATCCGTGCATCCGTACCCGGGAGGACAGTCGGCTCAGCACGCCGAGCACGTCGAACCGGAACCGGCCGGGGATGCGGCCGCGGCTGTCGACGTTGAACGCCCCGAACGCAATCATCGACGTCGCGAGCGTGCGTGGCTGCAGCGGCGGCAACGGCGCACCGTTGCGCAGCAGCGGCCCACCCGCGACCGCGGCGTACCGCTCACCGAGCAACGGCAGCCAGGTCAGCCCGAGGATCGGCTTCCCGTCCTCGATCAGCGCGAGCAGCATGCCGGTCAGCGGCAGGCCGGCCGAATAGTTGTAGGTGCCGTCGATCGGATCGAGCACCCATACTCGTCCGGTCCGCAGATCTGGGCCGCCGAATTCCTCGCCGTGCACCGCAATCCCGGTGCGAGCGAGCAGTGCGGCCGAGAGCGTGCGCTCCAGCTCGAGATCGAGCTCGGTGGCAAAGTCGTTGTGTCCCTTGGTGACCGCGCTCGGCGCGCCGAGGCCGGCGACGAATCGGACGCTCGCCTCGTCGAGCAGTTCGGCAGCGATGCCGAGCAGCGCCTCGGGCGAGTGCGACGCGACCATCACTCAGCCGCTGACCGCGGTGAGGGCCTCGGGCAGTGTGAATCGTCCCGCGTAGAGCGCCTTTCCGACGATCGAGCCCTCGACGCCGTCGGGCACCAGCCCCGCGATGGCCCGCAGGTCGTCCAGCGTCGACACGCCACCGGACGCGATCACCGGCGCGTCGGTCGCGGCGCAGACCTGGCGAAGCAGGTCGAGGTTCGGGCCGGTCAGGGTGCCGTCCTTGGTGACGTCGGTGACGACGTAGCGGGAGCAGCCGTCGCGCTCGAGTCGCTCGAGCACCTCCCAGAGGTCGCCGCCGTCGCTGACCCAGCCGCGACCGCGCAGCCGCCACTGCCCGTCGATCTGCTTGACGTCGAGCCCGACGGCGATCCGCTCGCCGTGCGCGGCGATCGCCCGCGTGCACCACTCGGGATTCTCGATCGCGGCGGTGCCCAGATTGACTCGCGCGCAACCGGTGGCCAGCGCGGCATTCAGGGAGTCGTCGTCGCGGATACCGCCGGAGAGTTCGACCTTGACGTCGAGTTCGCCGACGACCTCGGCGAGCAGTTCACGGTTCGAGCCGCGACCGAATGCCGCGTCCAGGTCGACCAGATGCACCCATTCCGCACCGTCGTTCTGCCATGCGAGGGCGGCCTCGCGCGGCGAGCCGTAGCTCGTTTCGCTGCCCGCCTCCCCTTGTACGAGGCGGACGGCCTCACCATTGGCGACATCGACAGCAGGCAGAAGGACCAGGCTCACGTGGGTAGAGCCTACTTGGCCTGCGCAGCTTCGCCGCTCGCGGGCAGGACTGACCCACACCCGCCCGTTGTCGACCCGCCTGGACAATAGGTGTTCGGCGACATGGACACCGCGCTGCCACCGCACCGGTCACCGGCGCGGTGGCCTCGATCGAGAGGACGCCCGCACCGTGGGCAAACAGAATCGCCGCCGCCGTACCGGACGCAAGGCCGTACCCGGTCCGAGGCTGGATGCCGCGACCCTGTCGAACGATCCGGCCCGGATAGCCGAGGCGATCGCGACGGCAGCGGCGGCCTCGGCGCAGGGCGACCGGATCGGGGTCCGGAAGTTTATCGACCAACTCGCCGACTCTGGCCGACCGGCGCCGGAAGTAGCCGAGGGCGCCGGGATGGCGAGCAGTCGACTCATCGCGAACGCCTTCGAGTTCGGCTGGCTGCCCTCCGATATTCATCAGGCCGCGCTACGCCGCGTCGACAAGTTCGCGGTGGCCTATCTGACCGACGTGATGGCCAACCATCGCGCGCCGTTCGCACCCGAATCCGTCGACGAGACATGGCAGGAACAACTCGACGGACTCGCGGCCACCTGCTGGTGGGATACCGAGCACGAACACCTCACCCAGTGGGCAGATCGCGCACTACTCACCGGCCACGAAGCGCTGGCCTCGGTCGTCGTCGCCTTGGCCCTGCTGATCCAGCTGCCGAAACTCGGACTGATCCGCCCGCTTCCCGGAACCGCACGCCGGCAACCATCGCACCACGTCGTGGACGAGAAGGCCCTCGGCCGGGTTCGCGGCCTACTCGCGAAGGCCGAGTCCACCACGTTCGGAGAGGAAGCGGAATCACTTTCGGCCAAGGCCCAGGAACTGATGACCAAGTACGCGATCGACCGAGTTCTGCTCGACGCCGGCACCGCCACGGCCGACCTCCCCAGCGCTCGCCGCATCTGGCTCGACACCCCCTACGCCGAAGCCAAAGCCCTTCTGATCGACATGGTCGCGCACGCCAATCGCTGCCGCGCCATCTTCGTGTCGGACTGGGGCTTCGTCACCGTCGTCGGCGACGATACCGACCTCGACGCCGTCGAACTGCTGACGACCTCGCTGCTCGTCCAAGCCACCCGCACCATGATCGACACCGCCGCCGCCACCGAGGAATCCCGCTCCCGCGCCTACCGCAAGGCCTTCCTCACCGCCTACGCCACCCGCATCGGCGAACGCCTCGCGGCCACGGCCGCGGCCACCATCGCCGAATCCGACCCCGCCCAGCTCCTCCCGATCCTTGCCTCCCACGAGCAACGAGTCGACCGCGCCTTCGACGCCTACTTCCCGACGGTCCGGACCCGTGGCATCACCATCCGCAGCGCCGATGGCTGGGACGCCGGCACCCAAGCCGCCGACCGAGCCCACTTCGGCAACCACTGACTCGCGGTCGGCTCAGATCGACTCGACCCAGTTGCGCAGCAGCTGCGCCCCCGCATCGCCGGACTTCTCGGGATGGAACTGCGTGGCCGAGAGCACCCCGTTCTCGACAGCGGCCAGGAACGGCGCGCCATGCTCGGACCAGGTGAGCTTCGCGGGCGCGAACACCTCCGACGGCGGCAGCGCCCACTGCTGGGCCGCGTAGGAGTGCACGAAGTAGAACCGCGTATCGGCATCGAGACCGGCGAACAGGACACTGTCCTGCGGCGCCTGCACCGTGTTCCATCCCATATGCGGCAGCACTGCGGCAGGCAGGCGTTCCACCGTGCCGGGCCACTCGCCGCAGCCGCTGGCTTCCACGCCGAATTCGACGCCGCGCTCGAACAGGATCTGCATGCCGACGCAGATGCCGAGCACCGGGCGACCACCCGCGAGACGTTGCCCGATCATCCGCTCACCGCGGACGCCCCGCAGTCCGGACATGCACGCGGCGAACGCACCGACGCCCGGCACCACCAACCCGTCTGCCGCGAGCACCCGCTCCGGATCGTCGGTCACCTCGACATCGGCGCCCGCGCGAGCCAACGCGCGCTGTGCGGAATGCAGATTGCCGGACCCGTAGTCGAGCAGTGCAATGGTCTTCACGATCGGCTCATCTCCACGCTCTCAGGGTAATCGGCACCGCCGCGGCGACCACAGCGGCTGCGACCCCGAACACCCACACATAGCCGAGTGCCGCGGCCACCACGCCGAGCACGAACGACCCCACCCCCGTCCCGCCGTCGAACGCGATGTTCCACGCAGCACTCGCCGCACCGAGGCGCTGTGGCCCGGCGGCGGCGAAAATCGCCACCAGACTGTCGTTCTGGCAGAACCCGAACCCGAGCCCGAACAGCAGTGCGCCGATCTGCAGACCCACAATCTCGACGGAGTCGCCAAGCGAGACGGCGACCAGGGCCAGTCCCAGGGCCGCGACCGCCAACCCGGGCAGCAGCAGCCGTCCCGGCCGCAGGCGAGCGGCCAGGGCCCCGGCCCAGTAACGGCCGGCAACGGTGGCCAGCCCCTGGACCGCGAGGGCGAGGACCGCCGCGGCGGCGGTGCCCTCGGTCGCGATCGTCAGCAGACTCGACAGCCCACCGAATGCCGCCGAGGTCACGGCCATCGCCACCAATGGCACCGCCATGGCAGCCATCGGCAGCATCCGGGAACGGTCGCCCATCGGAAGCGGTGCCGGGTGAACCGCGGGTAGGAACGCGACACCGAGGGTCGCGCCCAGCGGAATGGCGGCACCGAGCACGAACACCGGTGTCAACGACCAGTATTCGGCGAGCAGAACACCGCCGGGCAGGGCGACGATTTGCGGTGCGGCGGCGGCGATTCCGTGTGCCGCGGTCGCGCGGGCGAGCAGCCGAGCGGGACTCAGCTCGGCGATGAGCGCGCTCCCGGTGACGGTCAGCAACCCGAATCCGATGCCGCGCACCGCGGACACGATCAAGGTCGGTACCGGGTCGAGCGTGATCAGCAGCGCCAGCGCGGGCGCACCGAGCAGTGCGCAGCCGGACGCGAGCACCGGCCGGTAGCCGGCCGCACGCAGCAGCCGCGGCGCGGCCAGTTGCGCGGCGACCGTGGCCGCCATGAACACACCCGTGCTCGCACCGGCCAGCGCGTCGGAGGCACCGGATTGCGCGAGCGCGAGCGGCACCACCGCGAGCAGCAGTGACCAGCCGGCGAATGCCGCGACCGAGACCGCAAGCGTCGCGGGCAGCCCCGCGACCGCGCGCAGCCGGTCGTCTACAGCGCGCCCTTGGTGGACGGAATCCCGCTCACCCGCGGGTCGTATTCGACCGCGGCCCGCAGCGCTCGGGCGACCGCCTTGTACTCGGCCTCGGTGATGTGGTGCTGATCGCGGCCGTAGAGCACGCGCACGTGCAGGGCGATCCGCGCGTTCAATGCAATCGACTCGAACACGTGCCGATTTATCACGGTCGAGTACGGCGCACCGGGCGAGCCTGCGATGACCGCATGCAGCAGGTGGTCCGGCTCCCCGGTGTGCACACAGTAGGGCCGACCCGACACGTCGACGGCGGCGTGCACCAGCGTCTCGTCCATCGGGATGTACGCGTCACCGAAGCGGCGGATGCCCGACTTGTCGCCGAGCGCCTCGCGCAGCGCCTGGCCGAGCACGATCGCGGTGTCCTCGACCGTGTGGTGCGCCTCGATCTCGACATCACCCTTGGCATGCACGAGCAGGTCGAAGCTGGCGTGCGCGCCGAGCGCGGTGAGCATGTGGTCGAAGAACGGCACGCCCGTGGATATGTCGACCGCACCCGTCCCGTCGAGGTTCAACTCGACGACGATCGTCGATTCCTTGGTGGTGCGCTCGACACGTGCGGTCCGCGGTGCGGGAACCATGCTCACCGTTCCTCCAGTTCGGTATTCGCGAGTTTCTCGCTGACACGCAGAAACTCGTCGTTCTCGGCGGCCAATCCGATGGTCGCGCGCAGGTGCTTGGGGATGCCGACGTCGCGAATGAGCACGCCCTCGTCGAGATAGTGCTGCCACGCCCGTGCCGCGTCGGCGAAGTACCCGAACAGCAGGAAGTTCGCATCGCTGGGCACGACGGTGAAGCCGAGCGCGGTGAGCCGGGCCGCCACCCGGTCGCGTTCGCGCGCGAGTTCGGCCACGCTGCCGAGCGTTTCGTCGGCATGGCGCAGCGCGGCCCGCGCGGCGACCTGCGTCACCACCGAAAGGTGGTAGGGCAGCCGGACGAGCAGCAGCGCGTCGATCACCGCGGGTGCCGCCACGAGGTAGCCGAGCCGGCCACCCGCGAACGCGAATGCCTTGCTCATCGTCCGGGACACCACCAGCTTGGCCGGGTAGCGGTCGATCAACTCGATCGCACTCGGTGCCGCGGAGAACTCGGCATACGCCTCGTCCACGACGACGATGCCGGGCGCCGCCTCGATCAGGACGGCCAGATCGGACAGCGAAACACTGTGCCCGGTCGGGTTGTTCGGGCTCGTCACGAACACGACGTCGGGTTGGCGTTCGGTGATCGCGAGGACCGCGTAGTCGACATCGAGGGAGAAGTCCGCGTTGCGCTTTGCTTCCACCCATTCGGTGTCGATACCTGCGGAGATGATCGGGTGCATCGAATAGGACGGCACGAAACCGAGCGCGCTGCGACCGGGGCCGCCGAACGCCTGCAGGAGTTGTTGCAGGATCTCGTTGGAACCGTTTGCCGCCCACAGGTTCTCGACGGTCACCTCGACGCCGGTCTGCCGGCTCAGGTAGGCCGCCAGGTCGGTGCGCAATGCCACCGCGTCTCGGTCCGGGTAGCGGTGCAAATCGGCCGCCGCGGCGCGGATCGATTCGGCCACATCGTCGATCAGCGCCTGCGTCGGCGGATGCGGATTCTCGTTCGTGTTCAGCTGCACCGGCACCGCGAGTTGTGGTGCGCCGTACGGGGATTTGCCGCGCAGGTTCTCGCGTAACGGCAGATCATCGAGCCCGATCCGGGCCCCGGGGGTGCTCATCTCGCCCCCGCTTCGAGCGGTTCGAAACGCAGCCGCACGGCGGCACCGTGCGCCGGCAGGTCCTCGGCGTCGGCGAGCGCGAGGACATGCGGGGCGACGTCCCGCAGCGCCGCCTCGGAGTAGTCGATGACGTGAATGCCGCGCAGGAAGGTCTGCACGCTCAGCCCCGAGGAGTGCCGCGCACAGCCCGCGGTCGGCAGCACGTGGTTCGAGCCCGCGCAGTAGTCGCCGAGGCTCACCGGCGCCCACGGGCCGACGAAGATCGCGCCGGCACTGCGCACCCGCGCGGCCACTTTCGCGGCATCGAGTGTCTGAATCTCGAGGTGTTCGGCGGCATAGGCGTCGACCACCCGCAGTCCTTGGGCGAGGTCGTCGACAAGCACGATGCCCGACTGCTTCCCGGACAGCGCCGTCGCCACCCGCTCCGAGTGCTTGGTCAACGCGACCTGCTCGGTGACCGCCTCGTCGACCGCGTCGGCAAGGGCCACGCTGTCGGTGACGAGCACGCTCGCCGCGAGGACGTCGTGTTCGGCCTGACTGATCAGATCGGCCGCGACGTGCACCGGGTCGGCGCTGTCGTCGGCGAGGATCGCGACCTCGGTCGGACCCGCCTCGGCGTCGATTCCCACCATTCCCCGGCAGAGCCGCTTGGCCGCAGTGACATAGATATTGCCCGGACCGGTGATCAGGTCGACCGGGACCAGGTCTGAACCGCCGACGGCGGTGCCGTCAATCCCATCGGTATCGGTGCCGCCGTAACTCAGCAGCGCGATGGCCTGTGCGCCGCCGACCGCCCATACCTCCGCGACGCCGAGCAGTTCCGCCGCAGCAAGAATCGTGGGGTGCGGCAGTCCGCCGAATTGTTGTTGCGGCGGTGACGTGACGACGAGCGACCCCACCTGGGCAAGCTGTGCCGGCACCACGTTCATCACGACGCTCGATGGGTAGACGGCATTGCCACCGGGCACGTACAGACCGACACGATCGACCGGAACCCACCGCTCGGTGACCGTGCCGCCGGGGACGACCTGGGTGGTGGTGTCGGAGCGGCGCTGGTCCGCGTGCACCTTGCGGGCACGTTCGATGGAGACCTCGAGCGCTGTCCGGACCGCAGGGTCGAGGGCATCGAGCGCGCGCGTCAGCTCCGCGGGCGGCACCCGAACCGCGGCGGGGCGGACCCCGTCGAACTTTTCACCGAACTCGAGCGCGGCCTCGGCTCCGCGGTCGCGCACCGCCTCGACGACGGGGCGCACCGTATGCAGCACCGAATCCACGTCGACGCCACCGCGCGGCAATGCCGCGCGGAGTTCGGCGGTGGACGGTGTACGCCCACGTAAATCGATGCGGGCGAGCTCGGTGGCGGGCACAGCGATCCCTTCGATCGGTATTGACAACACCGATTATCCAGGATAAACCGCCCGCTCCTAGCAACCGACCGCCGCCACGGCGTCGGTGAGCTCGCGTGCCCAGGCGCCGGCACGCACCAACTCCCCGTCGATCAGCGGCCCGAGGGCGCCGCTGACCCGAAAATCACCCGGCTTGCCGACCATCCGGAAGCCGGCGCGGTGCAGCCGTCGCCGAGCCGCCCGCGCCGCGCATCCGGTGATCACGCGCGGCATCGCAGCGCGCGTCCCGAAGGTCGCAGCCGGGCAGTCCGGGCTCGCCGGCGAGACGATGTCGAGCCATTCCCGCAACCCGTGTCGACCGGTGACCGTCGCGAATTCGATGCGTGTGGCCGCGTCGGCACGCGTCTGAGGCCTGCTCAGACCGAACACGTGCGTCGGGGCGCCTGCCACGACGAAATCGAAGGCGTCGAGGGTCGACGGCGCATCGTCGACATTGAGCACGGTGACGGGGCCGAGACGGGCGAACTCGTCGGCGACCACCCGAGCAACCCGCTCGGTGTTGCCGAACATCGATTCGAAAACCACCAGGGTGCGCATTTCGACCTCCTTCTCGCGCTCGCACAACGAGCCTGCGCTCGTGACGTGCACCACAACAGAGCACAATGGTGACCCGAGCGGGGACCTTCGGCCCGATTCCGGTTAATGTCGAGTAACTGGCGACAATTTTCCAGACGAAAGTAGGAGCTCAATGCCTGAAGCCGTCATCGTCGAGGCTGTCCGCACCCCCATCGGCAAGCGCAACGGGTCGCTGGCCGATGTGCACGCGACATCGTTGTCCGCGATCGTCCTGAACGAACTCGTCCGGCGCACCGGCATCGATCCCGGCGATGTCGACGACGTGCAGTGGGGCTGTGTCAGTCAGGTCGGTGACCAGTCCAGCAACGTCGGACGGTTCGCGGTGCTGGCGGCGGGCTGGCCGGAGACAGTGCCTGCGGTGACAATCAACCGGGCGTGCGGTTCCAGCCAGCAGGCCCTCGATCACGCCGCCTTCGCGGTGATGTCGGGCCAGCAGGAACTCGTCGTCGCGGGCGGTGTCGAAACGATGAGCCGGGTGCCGCTCGGCGTGGCGCGTCAGACCGGCGAGCCCTATGGGCCCGGACCGAAGCAGCGCTACCCGGACGCGGACTTCAACCAGATCACCGGCGCACAGCTGATCGCCGAGCGGTGGGGCCTTTCGCGTGCCGCGCTCGACGAGTACTCGACTCGCTCGCACGCGCTGACCGCCGCCGCGATCGACAAGGGCGTATTCGAGACGCAGATCGTGCCCGTCGACGTCGCCGACGGCTCGTTCGCGATCGACGAGGGCCTGCGCCGCGGCACCAGCGTCGAGTCGCTGGCGAAGCTGAAGTCGGTCTCGGGTGAGGACGGCTGGATCCACGCCGGCAACTCCTCGCAGATCTCCGACGGTGCGGCCGCGCTGCTGGTGACAACGCCGGAGAAGGCCAAGGCGCTCGGCCTGACGCCGATCGTTCGCTACCACTCCGGAGCCGTCTCCGGCGCGGACCCGAAACTCGTGCTCACCGGACCGATTCCGGCGACCGAGAAGATTCTGGGCCGCAGCGGACTGAGTGTCGACGACATCGGCGCGTTCGAGGTCAACGAGGCGTTCGCCTCGGTCGTGCTGGCCTGGCTCGCGGAGACGGGTGCCGACCTCGACCGGGTGAACCCGCTCGGCGGCGCCATCTCGGTCGGGCACCCGCTGGGCGCGTCGGGGGCGATCCTGATGACCCGACTGATCAACAACATGCGCGACAACGGGATTCGCTACGGCTTGCAGACCATGTGCGAGGGCGGCGGCACCGCGAACGCGACGCTGGTGGAGCTACTCGACGCCTAGCGCTCGCCCCACCCGCTACGTCTGGAGCAATCATGGATACCTCCACCGCACGCCAGTCGGACAAACTCGACCGCAGCGTCATCATCACCGGGCTCGTGGTGGTGTCCGGACTGATCATGGTGGTGCTCGACACCACGATCGTGAACGTGGCCCTGAATTCCTTGAGCAGGGAACTCGACGCGCCGCTGTCCACCACACAGTGGGTGATCACCGGTTACCTCCTTGCCGTTGCACTGGTCATTCCGCTCACCGGTTGGGTCATGGACCGGTTCGGGCCGAAGGCGACCTGGCTCGTCTCCATCGGGTTGTTCGTCGCCGGCTCGGCGCTGTGTGCGGCCGCCTGGTCGATCGAAAGCCTGATCGCGTTCCGCGTCATCCAGGGGCTCGGCGGCGGCATGCTGCTGCCGGGCGGCCAGGCGATCATCGCCAGGGCCGCGGGGCCGAACCGCCTCGGGCGAGCGATGAGCATCATCGGCATTCCCATGCTGCTGGGGCCGGTACTCGGTCCTGTGATCGGCGGCGTGCTCGTCGAGTACGCGAGCTGGCACTGGATCTTCCTGGTGAATGTCCCCGTCGGCATCCTCGCGATTGCGCTTGCGATGTGGAAACTGCCCGCCGGTGGTGCGTTACCCGGCGCCGGACGGCTCGACGTGCTCGGTCTCGTCGTACTCTCGGGCAGCCTCGTGTCCCTGCTCTACGGACTGTCTCAAGCCAGCGCACACGGCGGATTCGGCCAGTGGGGCGTGCTCGGGTGGCTGATCGGCGGCGCCTGCGGCCTCGCCGTCTACACCTGGCACAGCCTGCGCAAGGGCGCCGCCTCGATCATCGACGTCCGGCTGTTCACCAACCGGTTGTTCGCCAGCGGGACGGTCGCGGTCTTCCTGGTCGCCATCGCCCTGTTCGGCGGCATGCTGTTGCTTCCGCTGTACTACCAGACCGTTCGCGGACAGGGCGCCATGAACGCCGGCCTCCTGCTCGCCCCGCAGGGCCTCGGCGCGATGGTGGCCATGGTGATCGCCGGCAGGCTCACCGATCGAATCGGCGCAGGCTACGTGGTCCCGGTCGGGGTGGTGCTTGCGGTGCTGGGCACCCTGCCGTTCACCCAACTGGGCGTCGACACGCCCTACGTGTGGCTGTGTGTCGCGCTGTTCGTGCGCGGCATGGGCCTCGGCTCGGTCATGATGCCGACCTTCGCGGCCGCCTACTCGAACCTCGGCCACGACGCGGTCTCGCGGGCCGCGCCCTCGTTGTCGGCCATCCAGCAGGTCGGGGCGTCACTGGGCACCGCGCTGCTGGTGACGGCGCTGACCCAGCGACTCACCGGGCAACTCTCCGCCGCCGGGGTCGAGTCACAAGGCGGCGGGACGAACCAGCTCAGCAACGTGTCGCCGGAGGCTATGCCGGTCGTCGGCCCGCTGCTGGCCGACTCCTTCGGGTTCGCGTTCTGGGTCGCCACCGCGCTGACGGCGCTGATCATTGTTCCCGCGTTGTTCCTGCCCCGGCACGCGGCGCGCGATCGAGAGTCCGTTCCGGCGGCGCCGGGCATCTGATCCTGCCGACTGAACGGAACCGTTCAGTCGACCTGATCGACTGAACGTACCGTTCACCCGCACCGCCTACCGTCGCACCGCCGAACTACGTGTCGAGTCCCTACATATCCAGGCCGAGGTCGAGAACGCCCACCGAGTGCGTGAGCGCACCCACCGCGAGGTAATCGACCCCGGTCCCGGCGTAGTCGGCGGCGACGTCGAGGGTGAGCCCACCGGAGGACTCGAGCTTGGTGCGCGGCGAGGTCTTGTTGCGCCGCTGCACCGCTGCCTGGGTCTGCCAGAGCGGAAAGTTGTCCAGCAGCACGAGTTCGACGTCCTCGGCGAGCACCGCGTCGAGCTGCTCGAGGCTGTCCACCTCGACCTCGCATTCGATGTCGGGACGCAACTCGCGGACGGCTCGGAGCGCGGCGACCACCGAGCCGGCGGCGACGACGTGGTTGTCCTTGATCAGTGCCGCGTCGCCGAGCCCCATCCGGTGGTTGACCCCGCCGCCGACGCGCACGGCGTACTTCTGCAGCGCCCGCAAGCCGGGCAATGTCTTGCGGCTGTCGCGGATCCGGCAGTCGGTGCCCGCCACCGCGTCGACCCACGCCGCCGTCGCGGTCGCGATTCCGGACAGGTGGCACAGCAGGTTCAGCATGGTCCGCTCGGCGGTGAGCAGTCCTCGGGTGGGCGCGTGCAGGGTGAGCACCGCCTGGCCCGGTGCGACGCGGGTGCCGTCTACGACCCGGTCGAGCACCTCGTAGCCCCCAGCGCCGAGAACCTCGTCGAGTACGAGCAGGCCGATGTCGATCCCGGCGACGGTGCCCATCGAGCGCGAGACGACTGCGGCCTTCGCCGACGCCTCTGCCGGAACCGTTGCGGCGCTGGTGATGTCGGGACCATAGCGCAGGTCCTCATCGAGAGCGGTGCGGATCAGGGCCAGCACCTCGTCGCGAACGGGACCGTCGAGCACGGAATCCATCAGGGCACTCCTGCCAGTGTCGAATCGACGGCGAGTTCACCGTCGGCGTTACGCCGCACCACGGTGCTGCGGCGCTGCGTGTCGTCGGTTTCGGGGTGGTCCGCGCGGGTATGGCAGCCTCGGCTCTCGGTGCGCACCGACGCCGCGAGCACGAGCGCCCGCGCCGTAACAGTCAAGGCCGAATCCTCCACCGCGGCAATGTCGGTGGACACCACCGCGTCGGCAAAGTTCAGCTGCGCCGTGGCATCGTCGAGTCCGAGACCGTCGCGAACGACACCGGCTTGCTCGGTCATCACGCGCTGCACGTCGGTTCGTGCGAGCACCGGTTGCGGCACGAGCGTGGCGTCGCGCACCTGCGCCCGTACGTCGCGCCGTTCGGCGGCCGCCGCACCGGCACGCTCACCGATCACGAGGCCTTCGAGCAAGCTATTGGACGCCAACCGGTTTGCGCCGTGCAGGCCGGTCCGGGCCACCTCGCCCGCGGCGTACAGGCCGGGCACATCGGTGCGGCCGTACAGGTCGGTCACCACGCCGCCACACTGATAGTGCGCGGCCGGAGCGACCGGGATCAGGTCGCGGCGCGGGTCGATCCCCGCGGCCAGACAGGAGGCGGTGATCGTCGGGAACCGTTGCGGGAAGCCATCGATCGCACGGGCATCGAGGAACACGTGGTCGGTTCCGGTCGCACGCAAGCGGGCCGCGATCGCCTTCGACACGACGTCGCGCGGCGCGAGATCCCCGAGCGGATGCACCCCTTCGGTCACCGACATCCCGAAAGCGTCGACGAGTCGTGCCCCTTCACCGCGAACGGCCTCGCTGATCAGCGGGCGACGACCGAGCCCACCGGCGGCAAACAGCACGGTCGGATGAAACTGAACGAACTCGAGGTCAGCGACCGCCGCGCCGGCGTCGAGCGCGAGCGCAACCCCGTCAGCCGTCGCCCCCGCCGGGTTGGTGCTGCACGCATACAACTGGCCGAGCCCACCGGTGGCCAGCAGCACGGCGGGTGCGTGGATCACCCCGCAACCCCGGTCCGACAACGCAATCACGCCCTGCACGCCGTCGCGCCCGGTGACCACCCGTGCCGCGGCGGCGCCGAACAGCACCGGCATGCCGGCGGCACCGAGCGCCCGCTGCACCTCCGCACCGGTGGCGTCGCCGCCCGCATGGATGATCCGGCGCGTGCTGTGCCCGCCTTCGCGGGTCCGCAGTACCCGGCCGTCACCGCCGTGGTCGAACACGGCGCCGAGGTCGGTCAGGATGCTCACCGCGTGCCTGCCGGCACCGACGATGGACTTCACCGCCTCCGGGTCGCACAGCCCCGCGCCCGCCGCGATCGTGTCCGCCGCGTGCGAGTCCTCGGTGTCGTCGATATCGGCAACGACCGCGATCCCGCCCTGGGCGTACTGCGTCGAGGTGTCGGTCGGCCCGCCCTTGCTGAGCGTGAGCACGCGCAGCCCGAGCAGGGTCGCGGTGCGGGCCGCGGTCAGCCCGGCGACGCCGCCGCCCACGACGACGAAGTCGGCGTTCGCCTCCCAGGTGACAACCAGGTCCGCCTCGGCCTCCCAGGAGGCCGCACGGCGGACCACGGTCACTCGCCCCCGCCCGGGTTACCGATCTCGATCATCCGCTGCACGGAGGTACGCGCCCGCGCGGCGGTCTCGGGATCGACGTGCACCTCGTCGGCACCCTCGGTGAGGCAGCGCAGCAGCGCCGCGGGGGTGATCATCTTCATGTACTTGCACGACGCGCGGTCGTTGACGGCCTGGAAGTCGATACCGGGCGCGGCCTTGCGCAACTGGTGCAGCATGCCGACCTCGGTGGCGACAAGCACCTGCGTCGAGCGCGACGCTTTCGCCGCGTCGATCATGCCGCCGGTGGACAGGATGTGCACCCGGTCGGCGGGGAACGAGCCCTCGCCGGCGAGATAGAGCGCCGAGGTGGCGCAGCCGCACTCGGGGTGCACGAACAGCTCGGCGTCCGGGTGGGTGCGCGCCTGTTCGGTGAGCTCGTCCCCGTTGATGCCGGCGTGCACGTGGCACTCGCCCGCCCAGATCTGCATGTTCTCTCGGCCGGTGACTCGCTTGACGTGCGCGCCGAGAAACTGGTCGGGCAGGAACAGCACTTCGCGCTCCGGGTCGATCGAGGCGACGACGTCCACCGCGTTGGACGAGGTGCAGCAGATGTCCGTGAGCCCCTTCACCTCGGCGGTGGTGTTCACGTAGGACACCACGACGGCGTCCGGGAACTCGGCCTTCCAGGCGCGCAGATCGTCGGCGGTGATCGAATCGGCCAACGAGCAGCCCGCGCGCTCGTCCGGGATCAGCACGGTTTTCTCCGGGCTCAGGATCTTGGCGGTCTCGGCCATGAAGTGCACGCCGCAGAAGACGATGGTCTCCTCGGGCACCTCGGCCGCAATCCGGGACAGGGCCAGCGAGTCGCCGACATGGTCGGCGATGTCCTGAATCTCGGGCAGCTGGTAGTTGTGCGCAAGGATCGTGGCGTTGCGCTGCCGCGCGAGGCGTTTGATCTCCTCGGCCCATTCGGGAGTGGCCGAAACGCCGCTGAACCCTTCCGGGCCGTTGTGGATCCGCTCCAGTGTCGACGTCGCCATGTCGAACTTCCTTCCCAGCGTCACCGGCCCGCGTGGCCGATTAACACCAATCGGAGTTTTCGACTTATGATCGAAAACATGCCACATGGTAGCACCGTTCACGAAGCGCTCACCGCGGTGTTCCAGGTACGTCACTTCAACGCCGCCGCAGCGGCCGGTAATGGACACCCTGAGCTGGCAGTTCTGCTCTGGCAACGCGCGCTGGAACCGCAGCGCGGCACCTGGTCGCTGCCGGGCGGCGCCCTGCGCGATGACGAGGATCTCACTGCGTCCGCCCGTCGTCAGCTCGCGGAGAAGGTCGACGTACGCAAGCTGTCACATCTCGAGCAGCTGTCGGTTTTCAGCGACCCGAACCGCGTCCCCGGCCCCCCGCGCCGGATCGCGTCGACCTTCCTCGGCCTGGTGCCCTTGACCGCCGATCCCCAGTTACCCGAGGACACCCGCTGGCATCCGGTGTCGCGGCTGCCACAGATGTCGTTCGACCACGGCATCGTCGTCGACTACGCCCGCACCCGACTGGCCGCGAAGCTGTCCTACACCAATATCGCCTTCGGCCTGTCCCCCGCCGAATTCAGCATGTCGACACTACGCGAAATCTATTGCGCGGCCTTGGGGTACGACGTGGACACCACGAATCTGCAGCGGGTGCTGACCAGGCGAAAGGTGCTGCGCCCGACCGGGACGACCGCCTCACCTGGACCCTACGGCGGCCGCCCGGCCGCGCTCTACCGCTTCACCGACACCGAACTGCGGGTCACCGACGAGTTTGCGGCGCTGCGCCCGCCGGGCTGAGCAGCGATCGCCGCCGCGACGTACGCCGCGTCCCTGCCGACACCACCGACGAGCATCGACGCGAACGCGTACTGGAACGGCAGCCCGACAAAGTAAAGGCCGGGGTGCTCGGTCGCGCAGCCGCGCTGCTGGCGCGGCCATCCGTCCTCGCCGGTCACATCGAGATCGATCCAGCTCAGATTCTTGCGGAACCCGGTGCACCAGACGATATTGCGGACGTCAAGCACCCGGCCGTCATCGAGTTGGGGCTTGCCGTCGCACACCCCGGCCACGCGCTGTTCGATGTGCTCGACACCCGCGGCCGCGAGATGAGACCGCTTGACCCGCAGCAGCGGACCACCGCCCGCGCGGACGTGCGTGCGCACCTTGCGCCCGATGGGGGTGCGCTCGGTCAGCACGTGGTTGGCCGCGAACCACATGATCGGCAGCGCGACACGCGCTACCGGGCCCTCGATGTCGAAGGGCAGCTCACCGTGCACCCGTCCCGCCACCACGGTCGGGTGCGTCGCCGACACGTCGAGGGCGATGTCACCGCCGCTGTGCGCGAGCCCGACGACGAGTACCGGACCCTCCTGCAGCTGGGTGGGATTGCGGTAGTCATGCGAATGTAATTGCCGCACGGCGGGATCGATCTCTGGCGCGAAGTCCGGCGTGTGCGGGGTCTGCCAACCGCCGGTCGCGTCCACAACATTCGCGCAGACGAACTGTTCGGTCCCGCAATCGACCAGATAGCCGTCCGCGGTGCGGGACAGTCGCTGCACCGCCATTCCGGTGCGGACCGGCAGGTCGAACCGGTCTACGTAGGCCTCGAGGTAGTCGCCCAACTCGTCCTTGGTGGGCCATGACCAGGCCTTGCCCGGCACGCCCCAGCCCGGCAGGCCGTCGTACTTCGCGGGGCTGTAAAGCCGCAAGGCATCGAATCGACGCCGCCATCCGTCGCCGACCCGGGCATGCGATTCGAGCACCGCGAAGTCGATGCCACGCCGTTGCAGGTGATACGCGGTCGAGAGGCCCGCCTGCCCGGCGCCGATCACAAGGGTATCGATCCGATTTGTCGCCATGGTGGCTCCTTTCCGTCCTTCGACGGTAGGAGTTCCTCTGCCCTGTCCGCGTCGGTCGAATTACCCAATCCGTGTCGGACACTGATGGGTAGTTCTGCGCACCGGGCTCAGAGCAGGTGCTGTTCGAAGGCGTATCGCGTCGCCGCCGACCGCGTGCCCACACCGAGCTTGGTGAAGATGTTGCTCAGGTGCCGGGCGATGGTCTTCTCGCTGAGGAACAATTCTGCAGCGACAGCCCGGTTGGTCTTGCCGGACGCCACGGCGCGCAGCACCTCCAGTTCGCGCGCAGTAAGGCCGCCTGCTCCCGACTCCGACACCGGGATGAGTCGCGCTGCGTCCGGTACGGCACCGAGGGCAGTGAAAGCCGCACGCGCCGCATCGAATTCGAGCTTGGCACTGTCGTCGTCGCCCAGACCCGCACAGGCCCGGCCGATGAGTTCACGGACTCGCGCCGCCTCGTAGGGCGCGCCGAGTCCGCGCCATCGCTCCAGCGCCTTTCGCAGGCGGGCCAACGCCGCACCGGCTTCACCCCGCGCCAACAGCACCTCACCGCCGCGATGATCGGCCACCGCGTGCAGGTAGGGCGCGTCGTAACGTTCCGCGGTCCGCCCGAGTTCCTCGGCCGCGGCACCCGCGGCGTCAAGATCGCCTGCCGAGACCATGATCTCGACGTAGGCAACGAGCACATTGGCCCGCAGCACGTCGCGCGGCTGGGGCTCGCTGTGCAGCCGCGCGATCGTGCGCACCGCGGTCTCGGGCTGGCCCTGCGCGTGCCGCAACAGCGCCAGGCCCGGCTGCGGATCTCGGCCGTATTCGCTGGCCCGCCAATAGGCCTCCTCGGACGCGTCGAATTCGCCCCGCAACCTGCGTAGCTCGCCGAGCAGATAAAACGACTCCCCCGCCGACACCTGATCGGTGGCGAGCACGGACCGCTCCCGGGCGCGTTGCGCGGTGAGCACGGCGTCGGTCCAATCGCCGTGCAGCCGCATGATTTCCGCACGATGTACTTGGCACGCAGCGGAGTACGGGATCAGATCCGGTTGCCGGTCGCAGAACTGGGCCAGGGCGGACGACCATTCGCGTGCCCGGTCCAGATCGAACAGGTCGTTGCACACCCCGATCACCGCGCAAAAGACGAGCCCGGCCACCGGTGCCGAGACCTCGCCGCCGATGACTCCCACCATGATCTCGTCCAGCCGCGCAATACCGCCGGTGAATTCACCGCGCTGCACCAGCACTTGTGAATGGATCAGGCCGGCGAGGCTGCGCAGGTCCGGGTCATGGAAGCGCTCGGCGATATCGGCGATCGCGAGCGCTCCGTCGAGCGCTTCCGTCGGCCGGCCCTGCCACAGCTGCTGCACCGCGATCGCCGAGGCGAGGTATCCACGTTGCACACAATCGATCCCGGCGGTGTCGAGCACCCGCATCGCCTTCGTGATCCAACCCCCCGCGCTGGCGAACTCGCCGCGGTTCAGCAACCCGAACACGAGCCAGTACGCGCAGCCCGCGGCCCGGTCCGGACGTCCGGTGGCGAGTTGGGCGTCGTAGGCACGTGCCCATGCGGCGGTGGACTCGGCATGCTGCCCGGTCAGGTACGCCGACGACGCCAGCAGCTCGAGATCGTCGGCCGTCAGGGATGCAGGATCGACTTGCGCAAGGCAGTCGAATGCACGCCGCCAGGAAGATTCCGCGAAGGCGGCGCGGCCCTGCTCCACCGGATCTGGGGCCTGCACCGTTCCAGCGTCGCGCACCGCGGCGATCCAGACAATCGGGTAGGCCGCTCCACTCCAAGTTCCGGTCGCTCCGCAGGCTCCGCTCGCGCGGTTCAGCGCGCGAGTTCGGCCTCGTGCACACGTTCGTCGGCGGCGTCGAGGTCGTCGCGCGGATTGAAGATGGCCAGCACGAGTATGGCCAGGCTCGCGATCATCGGCGCGACGATCAGCACCATCGCGGTGCCGATACCGGGCGCGAGCGCGATGAGCTCATCGACCTGCGGCGCCTGCACATGTGGATGACGCAGGCGCGCAACGCCTTCGCCGATCACGGCCATCGTCGCCGCACCGGTCACAGAGCCGAGCAGGATCCCGCCGTAGAGAACCGGTCCGCGCGGGCGAGCCAGTCGCCAGGCGCCGACCGCGGTGAGCACCGCGACGACCGCGGAGACGCAGGCGAAGATCGCAACCGCATCGAACTCGTGATCGCTCTCGCCGGTCACCGGCGCGGCACGGCCGGCGGTCACGACAATCGCCTGAATGGGCGGGGCGAGCAAGCCCCACACGATGCCACCAACGGCACCGAGCACGACGGCACCGAGGACCACGCGCGCGGCGGTGCGGACCTCGGCTCGCATCAACGCTGTTGTTCGCGCAGCGACGAATCGATGACACCGTGCCGTGAGCATTTCGCCCACCAGCCATCCGGGCTGACCTGCACGATCATCCGGCGCCCGCAATGCTCACAGAAGCGCGGCGGTTCCAGGCCCATGCTCGCCGCGCGTGGGGTGACATCGTCGATACCCGGCACCAGCCGTTTTCCCGTGTACGGGTTGTACCGTTCGTCCATCTCGACCAACGATTCCATGGTGTCGCCTCAGATTGTGGAGTTGAGCGCCTTGATCGGCATCTCCAGCTCACCGAGCAGGTCGAGGTCCGCCTCCGCGGGACGACCGAGCGTGGTGAGGTAGTTGCCGACGATGACCGCGTTGATGCCGCCCAGGATGCCTTGCTTGGCACCGAGGTCGCCGAGGGTGATCTCGCGTCCGCCTGCGAACCGCAGCATCGTGCGCGGCAGCGCGAGACGGAACGCCGCGACGGCCTTGAGCGCCTCGGACGCCGGCAGCACCTCGAGGTCGCCGAACGGCGTGCCCGGGCGCGGGTTGAGGAAGTTCAACGGCACCTCGTGCGGGTCGAGTTCGGCGAGGTTCGCGGCGAACTCGGCGCGCTGTTCGAGCGTCTCACCCATGCCGAGGATGCCGCCGCAGCAAACCTCCATGCCGGCATCGCGGACCATGCGCAGGGTCTCCGAGCGCTCTTCCCAGCTATGCGTGGTGACGACGTTGGGGAAGTGCGATCGGGCGGTCTCGAGGTTGTGGTTGTAGCGGTGCACGCCCATGTCGCGCAGCTGGTCGACCTGCTCCTGGCTGAGCATGCCGAGCGAGCAGGCGATCTGGATATCGACTTCGTTGCGGATCGCTTCGATACCCGCAGCGACCTGGGCGAGCAGCCGCTTGTCCGGTCCGCGCACGGCGGCGACGATGCAGAACTCGGTGGCGCCGGACTTGGCGGTCTGCTTCGCCGCTTCGACCAGACTGGGGATGTCGAGCCACGCAGAACGCACCGGGGACTCGAAGAGTCCGGACTGCGAGCAGAAGTGGCAGTCTTCCGGGCAGCCGCCGGTCTTGAGGCTGATGATGCCCTCGACCTCGACCTCGGGACCGCACCAGCGCATCCGCACCTCGTGCGCGAGCCCGAGCATCTCTTCGAGCCGGTCGTCGCCGAGCCGCAGCACCTCCAGGGTCTGGTCCTGCGACAGGCCGACGCCGCGCTCCAGCACCTGCTCACGAGCGATCGCGAGAATGTCGCCGGTCGCTTGGTCGATATCGGTCCTGACGGGTGCCTGGGTCACGGCGCGTCCCTCTCTCTTTCCGCGCAGTGGCGGTGGATCTGTTGCCGCGCAGCGGCGGTGCCACTGATGCCGCGCAGCGGCGAGCGAACTTGAACGGTGTTCAGGCTAGAGTAACGGCCATCACGGCGCAAAAGCAGGATCGAGTTACTGGGGGGTAGGGTGCAACTGCACAGAACGCACGTCCTCGACGGGGCCATCGCGATACTCGACGAGTACGGTCTCGCCGATCTCACCATGCGGCGTCTGGCCAGCTCACTCAGTGTCCAGCCCGGCGCGCTGTACTGGCACTTTCCGAACAAGCAAACGTTGCTCGGTGCGGTCTCGGATCGAATCCTCGAACCACTCGACGCACCGGTGGCGGCGCAATCCTGGGACGAACAGATCACCGAACTCGCCCACCGACTGCGCGACGCGCTGCTGTCACATCGGGACGGCGCCGAACTCGTCTCGGCGAGCCTGGCCGCCCGAACCACCACGAGCCGAGCACGGCGCAGGTTCATCGCCGCCGCGCTCGCCGCGAACATGTCCCGCACCGAGGCGGAACTCACCGCGGACACCCTCCTGTATTACGTCCTCGGCCACACCGTGGACGAGCAGGCGCGCATCCAGCTCGATTCGCTGGGCGTGCTCCCCGAGGGCGACTCCCCGATGTTCGAATCTCCAGACCCCACATCACGATTCGACTTCGGGCTCCGATTGTTCGTCGGCGGAATCAGCGAGGTGCTCGCGGGCGCCGATCCGAACCGGAACCGGCTGGCTCGGTAACCCTCGCGGAAGCGTCGGCGATGGGATCATCGGGGAATGAGTCAGCCACCGCAGACCATCGCCTATCCCGCACCGGGGTCACGCCCTACCGGCCAGATTCCCGAGCGGCTCGCACCGCACGTCGTGGTGCTATTCGGCGCCACCGGCGATCTGGCGCGCCGCAAGCTGTTGCCCGGACTGACGCATTTGTCGCTGTCCTCGCTCACCCCGGACATCGAGGTCGTCGCCACCTCACTGGAAGATATCGACACCGACAAGTTCCGCGACTTCGCCCACCAGGCCGTGACCGAATTCGGCAGCCGCAAGCTCGACGAGTCGCAGTGGTCGTCGTTCGCGCAACGGCTGCGGTACGTGCCGCAGAACGCCGGTCCGCAGGCGCTCGCCGACGCGGTCGCCGACGCGGAGGCCGCCCTGGGTCCGGACGTGCGGCGGCTGCACTACCTCAGCGTGCCGCCGAAGGCCGCGCTGGCCGTGGTCACCATGCTGTCCGACGCCAATCTCGTCGAGCGATCCGTGGTGGTGATGGAAAAGCCGTTCGGCACCGATCTGCAGAGTGCAATCGAGCTGAACGACCAGGTGCACGGCGTTTTTCGGGAGCGCCAGATCTTCCGCATCGACCATTTCCTGGGCAAGGAGGCCGCGCAGAACATCCTCGCGTTCCGATTCGCGAACGGCCTGTTCGAGCCGATCTGGAACCGCAACTTCATCGACCACGTCCAGATCGACGTGCCCGAGACGCTCGGGCTCGACCGCCGCGCCGGCTTCTACGAGTCGACCGGCGCGTTCAAGGACATGGTCGTCACGCACCTGTTCCAGGTGATGGCCTTCGTCGCGATGGAACCACCGACAGCATTGGAGCCGCGGGCGATCAGCGAGGAGAAGAACAAGGTCTTCCGCTCGCTACTGCCGCTCGATCCGAACCTGGTGGTGCGCGGCCAATACGCCGGGTACCGCAGCGAGGAGGGCGTGGCGTCGGAGTCCGAGACGGAGACTTTCATCGCGCTCAAGGCCGGCCTGGACAACTGGCGCTGGGCCGGCGTCCCGTTCTATCTGCGCACCGGCAAGCGGCTAGCCGAGGGGCAACGGATCATCTCGATCGCGTTCAAGGAAGCGCCGAAGTCGATGTTCCCGGCCGGATCCGGCGTCGGCACCGAAGGGCCGGACCACCTCACCTTCGACCTGTCCGACGACCCGAAGGTCTCGCTGTCGTTCTACGGCAAGCGACCCGGCCCCGGCATGAAGCTGGACAAGCTGTCCATGCAGTTCTCCGTCGACGAAACCGGTCACGCCGGGGAGGTGCTCGAGGCCTACGAGCGGCTGCTGCTCGACGCGATGCGCGGCGACCACACCCTGTTCAACACCGCTGAAGGCATCGAAAGCCTGTGGGAGCGTTCCACTCCCCTGCTGGACAACCCACCGCCGGTGAAGCCGTACGCGCCGGGCTCGTGGGGGCCCAACGCCATTCACCAACTCATCGCCCCGCACGCCTGGCGGCTGCCGTTCGAGCGGACGTGGCGAGAGCACTGAGCGGTGGGCGCGGGTGATCGGGCGCCTACGTGTGCGCCGGCAGCACGTGGTCGGCGACCTTGTCCGTGCTCAGGCACAGCGAACAGATATGCGCGTCGTGCGTGTCGCAGGCAGCCATGTCGGGCCGCTCGTACTCGTGATGGCAGACGTGGCAAAGCAAATGCTCGCCCGAGGGGTTGCCGTGATCGTCGTACATCGGCAGATCGATGCCATCGTGTTCGCGGCGCAGGTAGTACTTCCCCTTGGTCGCGATCGCCAGGATCGGCGGCAACACCAACGCCAGCCCGATCGCGACGAGCGGCGAGTAGGGCTTGATCGCCGAGCCGAGCACACCGAAGAACGCGAGAATCGAGATGCCCGCCGCAACCAGCATGGACACGAAGCCGACCGGATTGATCGCATACAGCATGCCGCGACGGAACTCGGGTTCCTTCGGCGAGATCTTCAGCAGGTACTTGTTGATCGCGATGTCCGAGGCCACCACGACCACCCAGGCCATGCCGCAGTTGGCATAGAACCCCAGGATGGTGTTGAGGAAGTCGAACATGTTGGCTTCCATCAGGATCAGCGCGATCGCCAGATTGACGGCGAGGAACACCAGTCGGCCCGGGTAGTGCTTGGTCACCCGGGTGAACGAGTTGGTCCACGCCAGCGAGCCGGAGTAAGCGTTGGTGACGTTGATCTTGATCTGGCTGATCACCACCAGGATGACGGCGAGTGTCATGGCCAGCCATCCGGGCATGAAGTTCTCGTAGATCTCCAAGAACTGATGCACCGGCTGGTTGGCGATCGAGGCACCGTCGGCCACGTTGGCGATCAGGTACACCGCCAGGAACAACCCGACGACCTGCTTGATCGCGCCGAAGATCACCCAGCCCGGGCCGGCGAGGACCAACCAGGTCCACCAACTGCGCTTGTTCTCCGGCGTGCGCGGCGGCATGAAGCGCAGATAATCGATCTGCTCGGCGATCTGCGCGATCAGCGACAGGCACACGCCCGCGGCGAGCAGCATGGACCCGAAATCGGCTGCGCCGTTGCCCTCTTCGCCCTGGTAGGCGAAGAAGTCACCGACCGACTCCGGATGACTGATCACCAGATAGGCGAACGGAAACACCATGAGGAACAGCCATAGTGGCGTCGTCCACACCTGCAGTTTGGACAGCACCTTCATGCCGTAGATCACCAGCGGGAAGATGATCAACGTCGAGGCCGCATATCCGACGGGCAGCGGAATGTTGAGCCCCAGTTCGAGTCCCTGCGCCATGATCGAGCCCTCGAGCGCGAAGAAGATGAAAGTGAACGTCGCGAAGATGACGTTGGTGACCACCGAACCGTAGTAGCCAAAGCCGCTGCCGCGGGTGATCAGGTCCAGATCGATGTTGTAGCGAGCGGCGTAGTACGCCAACGGAAATCCGGTCACGAAGATCACCACGGCGAAGATGAGAATGCCCCACAGCGCATTGGTCGTTCCGTAGGACATGCCGATGTTGGCACCAATGGCAAAATCGGCGAGGTAGGCGATTCCGCCGAGGGCGGAGATCCCGACGACGCCGGTGGACCACTTGCGGTAGCTGCGTGGCGCAAACCGAAGCGTGTAGTCCTCCAAGGTTTCCTTGGTGGCGGTCATCGTATCGAGATCGGCTTCCACCGCTCGGTTTTCGATGTGCTGCGACATGTACAGCGACGTTAGAACTGCCGTGTTTCTGGTTCGTTACCCAGCCGTTCCAGCGATATGGCGCTAGTCGCCGATCACGGCGAGCTGGCGGATTTTGTTGGTCGCATCGAGCGCGGCGACCTTGTACGCCTCGGACAGCGTCGGATAGTTGAACACCGCGTCGACGAGGTAGTCGACCGTACCGCCACAGCCCATCACCGTCTGACCGATATGCACGAGTTCGGTTGCCTGCGTACCGAATACGTGCACCCCGAGGATCTTGCCGTCGGTTGGCGAGACCAGCATTTTCAGCACACCGTAGGTGTCACCGGTGATCTGGCCGCGGGCGAGTTCGCGATACCGGGAGATGCCCACCTCGAACGGCACCTTCTCGGCGGTCAGTTCTTCCTCGGTCTTCCCGACGAAACTGATCTCGGGGATCGTGTAGATCCCGATCGGTTGCAGCCCGTTCATGCCGTGCGCGGGCTCGCCACACGCGTGATGCGCGGCGAGGCGGCCCTGCTCCATCGAGGTCGCCGCCAGCGCGGGAAAGCCGATCACGTCCCCGACCGCGTAGATGTGGTCCACCTCGGTCTGGAAATTGTCGTTGACGGCGATCCGGCCCCGCGCATCCGAATCGAGGCCCGCCTTGGGCAGGTCGAGGTCGTCGGTCACGCCCTGGCGACCCGCCGAGTACATCACCGTCTCGGCGGGAATCTTCTTCCCCGACTCGAGGACCGTCACCGCACCGTGCGCATACCGTTCGACCGCGGCAACGGTCTCACCGAACCGGAACGTGACCGCGAGATCGCGCAGCCGAAACTTCAACGCCTCCACGACTTCCTGATCGCAGAATTCCAGCATTTGCGGCCGCTTCTCGATCACCGTCACCTTGGTGCCGAGCGCCGCGAACATCGACGCGTACTCGATGCCGATCACGCCCGCACCGACGACGACCATCGAGGTCGGCACCCGGTCGAGTTGCAGGATGCCGTCCGAATCGATGATGGTCGCCCGATCGAACTCCACCGTCGACGGACGCGCCGGCTTGGTACCGGTGGCGATGATGATCTTCTCGGCGTGCGCAATGGTCGCGCGGCCCGTGCCGTCCTCGACCTCGATGGTGTGCGGATCGGTAAATCGTCCGACACCGGTGAGCACCGTGACGTGATTGCGGGTGAGCTGGCTGCGGACGGTGTCGATCTGCCTGCCCATGACGTGCTGAGTGCGGGCGGTCAGATCCTCGGTGGTGATCTCTTCCTTCACCCGGTACGACGAGCCGTACATCTCGCGCTGGTTCATGCCGGTGAGATAAAGCACCGCCTCGCGCAAAGTTTTCGACGGGATGGTGCCGGTGTTGATGCAGACACCGCCCATCATGTCGCGGCGTTCGACGATGCCCACTCGCTTGCCGAGCTTCGCCGCCGCGATGGCAGCGCGCTGACCACCCGGCCCGGTACCCAGGACCAAGACATCGAAGTCGCTCACACTGTGCATTGTCGCAAGGACTTCCGTACGCCGCAGTGCGTCATGTTTCCAACAGGTAGCGCACCGTCCAAGTCTTGTCCAGCCATCCCGGCGAATCGGACACAAAAGTCTCGCGTGGCAGTGCCCCCGACCCCGCAGGTATCGCACCGGCCAGCGGCACGCCGGTCACCTCGGGCAGGTCGGCAAGGTTGCACTGCGCGGCCAGGTCGGGTTCATCGGGCCACGCTCCGATGATCAGGCCCGCACATTCGACGTCGGCCGCGGCCAGCGCGCGCACGGTGAGTTCGCTGTGGTTGAGCGTGCCCAGTCCGGCAGCGGCGATAACGACGACGGGGGCGCCGAGTTCGCGTGCGATATCGACCACGGTAAAGCCGCGCTCACCAAGTCGGACGAGCGCACCGCCCGCGCCTTCGACAATCGTAAGATCGTGCGCCGCATCGAGTTTGCGCACCGCACTGGTCACGTCCCCGAGCCGGAGCAGCGGCAGGCCGCTGCGACGAGCGGCCGTGTCCGGCGCCAACGGCTCGGGATAGCGCGCGAGTTCCACGGTGTCTCGGACGTCGGCGAGTCGCGCTATCTCGGCGAGATCACCGGGTTCGTCGGGCGCGACACCGGTCTGAGCCGGTTTGCAGACCGCGACTGTTCTGCCCGCGGCCAAGGCCACTGCGGCCAGCGCGGCCGTAGCGACGGTCTTACCGACCTCGGTGGAAGTCCCTGTGACGACCAGGATGCTCATCGCGCAGCGGCCGACAGCACATCCGCGAGTACCGCCTCGATGCGCGCGAGTTCTTCCGGGGTGAGATTGGCGCGGGCGGTGAGCCGCAGCCGCGAGGTGCCGGCGGGTACCGACGGGGGGCGGAAACAACCGACGCTCAAACCTTGTTCGCGGCACGCGACCGACGCGTCGAACGCCCGCTGCGCATCACCCAGAATGACCGACACCACCGCCGACTCCGGCGTGGCGACACCAGCCATCCGCGCGATGTCGGCTGCGCGATCCAGCACCGCTTGCGCGCGTTGCGGCTCGCGGCGCAGCACGCCGAGCGCGGCGCGCGCGGCACCGACGGCGGCGGGCGCGAGTCCGGTATCGAAGATGAAGGTGCGCGCCGTGTCGATCAGGTGCGCCCGGACGCGCTCCGGCGCGAGAACGACACCACCCTGCGCGGCAAGGGATTTCGACAACGTTGCAGTCACGACGAGGTCGGGCTCGCCGGCCAGGCCCAGTTCGTGCACCAGTCCGCGGCCACCTTTGCCGCGCACGCCGATGCCGTGTGCCTCGTCGACGATGAGCACGGCGTCCTGCGCTCGGGTGATGCGGTGCAGTTCGCGCAGAGCGGCGAGGTCGCCATCTGCGCTGAATACCGAATCGGTCAGCACCAGCGCGCGGCGTTCGGTGCGCTCTCGCAGTGCGCGTTCGACGAACTCGAGATCGCCGTGCGGGGCCACCTGCACGCGCGAGCGCGAGAGCCGGCATGCGTCGACGAGCGAGGCGTGACTGCCCGCGTCCGAGACCACCAATGCTTCTCGGCCCGAGAGCGCGGTCACGACTCCGAGGTTGGCGGCATAGCCGGAGGCGAAGACCAGACCGGATTCGGTGCCCACGAACTCGGCGAGCTCGCGCTCGAGCAGTTCATGTTCGGCGGTGGTGCCGGTGACCAGGCGTGAGCCGGTGGATCCGGTCCCCCAGCGTCGCACGGCGGTGATCGCACCCTCGATTACATCGGGGTGGCGGACCAGGCCGAGGTAGTCGTTGGAAGCGAGATCGACGAGCGTCGATCCGGCGGTCCGTGGGCGCAGCGTGCGGTGCAGGCCGGCAGCATTGCGCTCGTCGGCGCGGTCGTCGAGCCAGCTCAGCGCATCACGATCGGTTCCCACGGGTGACGAGCATACTTGAACGGCGTTCAAGCGTCCCGTGCCGGCTCCTCGCCCCCGAGTTGATCACGAGCAAATGGCCCCTCGAAAGGGTGGAACAGCGGCCATTTGTTCGGGCTCGCGACACCGAACAAATGGCCCGTGAAAGCGCCCCGAGTGGGGCCATTTGCTCGTGATCACCGCGAGAGGGTGCGCGACAGGGCGAGAGGGGGTGTGCGGTGCGGCGGGGTGTGCAGACCGAGAGGGGTGTACGCGGCTCGGTCAGGCAGCCCCGGCGGCGGCCAGCATCCCGCGCGTGATCGTGGCCACGTCATCGGCTGTACTGATGAACGGCGGCATGGTGTAGATCAGCTTCCCGAACGGCCGAAGCCATACCCCGGCATCGAGCGCGGCATCGGTAGTGACCTGCATGTTCACCGGCTCGGTCTTCTCGATCACCCCGATCGCACCGAACACCCGCACGTCCGCAACCCCCGGCAGGTCCAGAGCCGGGGCGAGACCGGTTCGCAGCGCCGCCTCGATGCCGGTGACTTCGGCGCGCCAATTCCGCGCGAGCAGCAGTTCGATCGACGCCACCGCCACCGCACAGGCCAGCGGGTTACCCATGAACGTCGGGCCGTGCATCAGCCCGCCATGCCCTGCGCTGATCGACTCGGCGATCCGGTTGGTGCACAGCGTCGCCGCCAGCGTCATGTAACCGCCGGTCAGCGCCTTGCCGACGCACATCACGTCCGGCGCGACACCGGCGTGGTCGGCCGCGAACAGCGCACCGGTGCGACCGAAGCCGGTGGCGATCTCGTCGAAGACCAGCAACACCTCGTTGGCGTCGCAGATCCGGCGCAGCTCGGACAGGTAGCGCGGGTCGTAGCGGCGCATCCCGCCCGTCCCCTGCACCACCGGCTCCACGATCACCGCCGCCAGCTCATCGGCGTGCGCGACGAGCAGCGCCTCGAACTCGGCAACATAGCCGGGGTCGAACTCGACCGGCGGGCGCGGCGCGAATACCTGTTCGGTGAGCACGTCGGTCCACAGCGAATGCATCCCGCCGTCCGGGTCGCAGACGCTCATCGCCGTGAACGTGTCGCCGTGGTAGCCGCCGCGCCAGGTCATCAGCCGCTTCTTGTCCGGCCGGCCGACACTGCGCCAGTACTGCAGGCACATCTTCACGGCCACCTCGACCGAGATCGACCCGGAGTCGGCCAGGAAAACTTTGTCCAGTCCGGCGGGCGTCAACTCGACCAGCAACTCGACCAGCCGCGCCGCGGGCTCGTGGGTGAGGCCACCGAACATCACGTGGCTCATCCGATGTACCTGGTCGATGAGTGCCGCATCCAGGACGGGGTTGCGATAGCCGTGCACGACAGCCCACCACGAGCTCATCGCGTCGATCACCTCGCGGCCGTCGGCCAGGCGCAGCCGCACCCCCGCAGCGCTGTCCACCACGAGCGGCGTCGTCGACGGCGGGAACGCACCGTAGGGGTGCCAGACGTGCGCGGCGTCGATGGCCGCGACCTGCTCGGACGTCATGCTCGCTGAGCTCACCGACTCACCCTACGACCGACGAGGATCACCGATTGCCGGCACGGCACACGGCCCGATCCGGCGTTAGGGTTCTTGGTATGACTCCGCCCGTGTCCTCCTCGAAGGCCGAAGCCGCCGACACCGGCCCGTTCGGCGTGTGGCCCGGCAGTGCCTATCCGCTCGGCGCCACCTACGACGGTGCCGGAACAAACTTTTCGCTGTTCTCCGAGGTCGCGGAACGCGTCGAACTGTGCTTGATCGCCCGCGACGGCACCGAGACCCGGGTGCCGTTCGACGAGGTGGACAGCTACGTCTGGCACGCCTACCTCCCCTCGGTGGCGCCCGGTCAGCGCTACGGCTACCGGGTCTACGGACCGTACGACCCGAAGCAGGGGCTGCGCTGCGATCCGAGCAAGCTGCTGCTCGACCCGTACGGCAAGGCCTTCGACGGCAACTTCGACGGGCACGAGTCGCTGCACACCTACGGCATCGACTCGCTCGGGCACACCATGACGACCGTGGTGATCAATCCGTTCTTCGACTGGGCTGCCGATCGCCAGCCGAAGCGGCCTTATCACGAAACGGTCATCTACGAGGCCCACGTCAAGGGCATGACGGCGACCCACCCCGGTGTCCCGGCCGAACTGCGCGGCACCTACGCCGGACTCGCCCATCCGGCGGTCATCGAGCACCTGAAGGAACTCGGGGCGACCGCGATCGAACTGATGCCGGTACACCAGTTCCTGCAGGATCAGACGCTGCTCGATCAGGGGCTGCGAAACTATTGGGGCTACAACACTTTCGGCTTCTTTGCGCCGCACGCCGACTACTCTTCGGCAAACAAGCCGGGTGGCACCGTCTCCGAGTTCAAGGCGATGGTGCGCACTTTCCACGAGGCGGGCATCGAGGTGATTCTCGACGTGGTCTACAACCACACCGCCGAGGGCAACCACCTGGGCCCGACGATCAACTTCCGCGGCATCGACAACGCCGCGTACTACCGACTCGTCGACGGCGACCCCGAGCACTACATGGATTACACCGGCACCGGCAACAGCCTCAACGCCCGACACCCGCACACCCTGCAGCTGATCATGGACTCGTTGCGCTACTGGGTGACCGAGATGCATGTCGACGGTTTCCGGTTCGACCTCGCCTCCACCCTCGCGCGCGAGTTGCACGACGTCGACCGACTGTCGGCCTTTTTCGATCTCGTCCAGCAGGATCCGGTGGTCAGCCAGGTCAAGCTCATCGCCGAACCGTGGGACATCGGTGAGGGCGGCTACCAGGTCGGCAACTTCCCCGGCCTGTGGACGGAGTGGAACGGCAAGTACCGCGACACCGTGCGCGACTACTGGCGCGGCGAGCCGTCCACCCTGGGCGAGTTCGCCTCCCGGTTCACCGGCTCGTCGGACCTGTACAAGGACGACGGGCGACGCCCATCGGCGAGCATCAACTTCGTCATCGCGCACGACGGTTTCACGCTGCGGGACCTGGTGTCCTACAACGAGAAGCACAACGATGCCAACGGTGAGGGCAACCGCGACGGCGAGAGCCACAACCGGTCGTGGAACTGCGGGGTGGAGGGGCCGACCGATGACCCGGACGTGCTCGACCTACGGGCCCGCCAGAGCCGCAACATCATTGCCACGCTGATGCTGAGCCAGGGCACTCCGATGCTCGCGCACGGTGACGAGATGGGCCGAACGCAGCAGGGCAACAACAACGTCTACTGCCAGGACTCCGAACTGTCGTGGATGGACTGGTCGCTGATCGAGAAGAACTCCGACCTGGTCGATTTCACGCACAACGCGATCACCCTGCGCCGCAAGCATCCGGTATTCCGGCGTCGTCGGTTCTTCGAGGGCCGGCCGATCCGCTCTCGCGACCAGCGCCGCGACATCGCCTGGTTCACCCCCTCCGGCGAGGAGATGACCCCGGAGGATTGGGACAGCGGCTTCGGCAAGTCGCTGGCGGTGTACCTCAACGGCGACGGCATTCCGGAACCGGATCAGCGCGGTGAGCGCGTCGTCGACGACTCGTTCGTGCTGTGCTTCAACGCCCATCACGAATACATCGACTTCACCCTTCCGCCCGCCGATTACGGGACCAAGTGGGCGGTGGTGCTCGATACTGCCGTTTCGACCGGGCTGTCCGACAATGTCCACGAGGCGGGGGCGGAGGTCCCGGTGAAGAGCAGGTCCCTGCTCGTGCTCCGACGCACCGCATGACATCGAAGGTTCTCAGCACATACCGGCTGCAACTGCGCCCCGACGCGCTGACGCTCGGCGACGCCCGCGAGATCGTCGACTACCTGCACCGACTCGGGGTCACCCACCTGTACTTGTCCCCGATTCTCACCGCGGCCCGCGGCTCGACGCACGGCTACGACGTTACCGACCCGACCTCGGTGTCTGCCACGCTCGGCGGCCCCGACGCGCTGCGGGCCCTCGCGGCCGAGGTCCGCCAGCGCGGTATGGGACTCATCGTCGACATCGTGCCCAACCACCTCGGCGTCGGTGATCCACGACAGAACCCGTGGTGGTGGGACGTACTCAAACACGGCCGCGACTCGGCCTATGCCGACTGGTTCGACGTGGACTGGAGCCAGGACAACGGTGCCGGCGGCCGGCTCGCCCTGCCCATCCTCGGCAGCGCGGCCGATCTGAGTTCGCTGTCCGTCGACCGGTCCGGCGCCGAGCCGACGCTGGCGCTGTACGACAAGCATTTCCCGATCGCGCCCGGCTCCGACGACGCCGATCCGGTGCGCATCCACGATCGGCAGTTCTACCGGCTGGTGCCGTGGCAGGCCGGCATCTCGACCTACCGCCGGTTCTTCACGATCAACGAACTCGCCGGGGTGCGCCAGGAGGATCCGCGGATCTTCGAGGCCACCCATCACGAGCTCGCGCGCTGGATCGCCGAGGACCTGATCGACGGGGTCCGCGTGGACCATCCCGACGGGCTGGCGGACCCCGCGAAGTATCTGCGTTGGCTGCGCACCCTCATCGGGCCACAGCGGCTGCTGCTGGTCGAGAAGATCCTCGGCGAACACGAACCGCTCGACCCCAGCCTCGCCGTGGACGGCACCACCGGGTACGACGCACTCGCCGAGCTCGGCGGCGTCCTGGTGGATCGCGCCGGCGAAGCGGCGCTCACCGAGCTCTCGACCACGCTCACCGGAGCTCCCGGCGATGCCGCCTGGCTGCACGCCAACGAGTTTCGGATCAAGCAAGGCGTCCTGCAGACCGCCCTGGCTCCCGACCTGCGACGGCTCGTCACCGCGATCCGCCGCGTCGCACCAACGCAATGCAGCGTCGCCCAGCTCAGCACCGCGCTCGTCGAACTGCTCACCAACGTGCCCGTCTACCGTACCGATTACAGTCCGCTCAGCGGGCTGCTCGGCCGGGTCGCCGGCGAGACAGAGAAACGCAATCCCAAACTGGCCGAACCACTTTCGGTTATCACCCGGGCACTACTCGCGGGCGGCGAACCGGCCACACGGTTCAACCAGATCTGTGGTGCGGTCACCGCGAAGTCCGTCGAGGACTGCCTGTTCTATCGCACCGCGCGGCTGGTCTCACTGCAGGAGGTCGGCGGGTCGCCCGGCACGTTCGGCCGCACACTCTCGGAGTTCCACTTCGCCAACAGTGAGCGGGCGATCCGCTGGCCCGCCGCGATGACGACGCTGTCGACCCATGACACCAAGCGCGGCGAGGATGTGCGCGCCCGCATCGGGGTGCTTTCGCAGGTTGCACAGCGCTGGGCCGACAAACTCACCGGGTGGGAGAAGCTCACCCCGAGCCCGGATGGGCTGACCGCTCTGTTCTTGTTGCAGAACATGTTCGGTGTCTGGCCGGCCGACGGCGGTCCCACCCCCGCGCTGCGCGAGCGACTGCACGCCTACGCAGAGAAGGCGATGCGCGAGTCCGGGCGCAAGACGAGCTGGGACGAGCCGGACGCCGAGTTCGAAGACGACGTGCATGCGTGGATCGACGCCGTCATCGACGGACCCGTCGGCGCCGAACTCGGTGAGTTCGTCGCCGAACTCGCTCCGCATGCCTGGTCGGACAGCCTCGCGCAGAAGCTGCTTCAGCTGTGCGCGCCCGGCATCCCGGACGTCTACCAGGGCACCGAACTGTGGGAGGACAGCCTTGTCGATCCGGACAATCGCCGCACGGTCGACTTCGCCGCGCATGCCGAGATCCTCCGCTCGCTCACCGCGCGCCCGCCCCTGGACGGCACCGGTCGCGCAAAGCTCTGGGCGGTCGCGCATTCGCTGTGGTTGCGCCGCGACCGGCCGGACTGCTTCGTCGGCGGCGGCTACGCCCCGGTGCTGGCCGACGGTGCCGCCGCCGACCATATCGTCGCGTATGCCCGCGGCGTCGTCGCACCGACCGGCCTCGATGCTCAGGTCGTCGTAGCGGCTGCGCGCCATACCGTTTCGGTGGGCGAAACCGGTTGGCGCGACACTGTTGTCGCACTCCCCGAGGGTCGGTGGACCGATCGGCTCAGCGGGCACAGCTACTCGGCGAAGGCCCGCGCGGTCGACCTGTTCGCCGACCTGCCCGCCGTGTTGCTGGTACGCGACGCCCAACGTTGACGAGGTGGGAGATGACGGTCTTCGAGGTGTGGGCGCCGAACCCGGATCGGGTGCGGGTCGAGGTGGACGGCACGCCGCATCCGCTGCGCCGCGCGCCGGACGGGTGGTGGCGCGCCGAGGTGGCCGCCGGTCCCGACGCTCGCTACGGCTTCCTGCTCGACGACGACGACACGGTGCTGCCCGACCCGCGCTCGCCGCGGCAACCCGACGGCGTGCACGCTCGATCGCAGCGCCACGAGCTCGATCCCGCGGGCTGGACGGACTCCGCGTGGACGGGTCGCCCGCTCGCCGGTGGCGTCGTCTACGAGCTGCACATCGGCACGTTCACCCCGGCGGGCACGTTCGACGCCGCCACCGAGCGGCTCGATCATCTCGTCTCGCTCGGCGTCTCGTTCGTCGAGATCATGCCGGTGAATGCGTTCAACGGGACGCACAACTGGGGCTACGACGGCGTGCTCTGGTACGCGGTGCACGAGACCTACGGCGGACCGGATGGCCTGCAGCGCTTCGTCAATGCCTGCCACGAACATGGCCTGGCGGTGCTGCTCGACGTGGTCTACAACCACCTCGGTCCGTCCGGCAACTATCTCGACCGCTACGGCCCCTACCTCACCGAGGGCAGCAACGCCTGGGGGCAGACGCTCAACCTGGCCGGTCCGCAATCGGCAGAGGTGCGGCGCTACATCGTCGAGAACGCGCTGCGCTGGATGCGGGACTTCCACATCGACGGGCTGCGTCTGGACGCGGTACATGCGCTCATCGATACCACCGCGGTGCATCTGCTCGAGGAACTCGCGATCCGCACCGAGGCCCTCGCCGCGCACATCGGGCGCCCGCTGACGCTGATCGCCGAGAGCGACCTCAACGACCCCAAGCTCATCACTCCCCGCGCGGCAGGCGGTTACGGACTGCAGGCGCAGTGGGACGACGACATCCACCATGCGATCCACGCCGCGGTATCGGGCGAACGGCAGGGCTACTACGGCGATTTCGGGTCGATGTCGTGCCTGGCGTTCACCCTCGGGCACGGCTTCTTCCACGCCGGCACCTATTCGAGCTTCCGTGGCCGTGTGCACGGTCGCCCGCTGGACATCGCGCACATTCCGGCGAGTTCGCTGTTCGCCTACACCTACACCCATGACCAGGTGGGCAACCGCGCGATCGGCGACCGCCCGAGCGCCTACCTCGACGACGGACAGCTCGCGGTGAAGGCGGCGCTCGCGCTGCTCGCCCCGTTCACGCCGATGCTGTTCATGGGCGAGGAGTGGGGCGCGAGCACCCCGTTCCAGTTCTTCACTTCCCACCCCGAACCCGAACTCGCCGAGGCGACCGCGCAGGGGCGCAAGGCAGAATTCGGCGAACACGGCTGGGACACAGACGATGTCCCGGATCCACAGGATCCGCAGACGTTTGCGCGGTCCAAGCTGAACTGGAACGAGCTCGACGAGGATCGGCACGCGCGGCTACTGCGTTGCTACCGCGATCTGCTCGCGCTGCGACACGATCGTGCAGAGATCACCGAGCCGTGGCTGACCGAGTTCGGTGTGGACTACGACGAGGACGCACGCTGGATCGTGCTGCACCGCGGCCGGTTGCGGGTGGTATGCAACCTCGGCGCGGATGCGGTGGATGTGCCGGTTGGGGGCACGCCGGTGCTGTGGTGGGAACCGGTGACGTCGAATCCGACCGCCTCGGCGACGACCGTGCCGGGGCACTCGTTCGTGGTGATCGAGCAGTAGCCGTCTGCGCGCAGGGGCTCGCTCAGGTGAGGTAGCGGTAGGCCGGCGAACCCGGTTCGAGCTGCTCGATCTGCAAGCGCGACTTGTCCATCCGCTCCAGCAACGGCTCGAGCCCATCGCGGCGACCGAGTTCGACGCCGACCAGCGCCGCGCCGGTCTCCCGGTTGTTGCGCTTGACGTACTCGAACAAGGTGATGTCGTCGTCCGGGCCGAGCACCTCGTCGAGGAAGCGGCGCAGCGCGCCCGGCTCCTGCGGGAAGTCGACGAGGAAGTAGTGCTTGAGACCGAGGTGGACCAGCGAGCGCTCCACGATCTCGCCGTAGCGAGAGACGTCGTTGTTGCCGCCGGACACCAGGCACACCACCGTCGAGCCGGGGTCGGGCGGGAAGGACGCCAGCGCGGCGATCGAGAGCGCGCCGGCCGGCTCGGCGATGATGCCCTCGTTTTGGTACAGCTCGAGCATCGCGGTGCAGATGGCACCCTCGTCGACGTGGGACAGCGCGAGTTCGCCGGGCGCACCGGTCACGGACCCGACCCGCGCCCCAAGCGCGGCCATGGCCGCGTGCGTCACGTCCCCGGCGCGGCGAACCGCGGCGCCGTCGACGAACGGGTCGATCTCGGGCAGCGTCACCGGACCACCCGCCACGATCGCGGCGGTCATGCACGCCGCGCCCGCAGGCTCGATGCCGAGCACACTCGCCTGCGGTGCGCGCTCGCGCAGGTAGGTCGTGATGCCCGAGATGCAGCCGCCGCCCCCGACCGGGACCACGACCAGATCCGGCGCCCGGCCGAGCTGGTCGAGAATCTCCGCCGCGATCGTGCCTTGCCCGGCGACGGTGCGTGGGTCGTCGAACGGCGGGACCATGACCGCGCCGGTGCGTGCCACGTCGTCCCGGGCGGCCGCCGCGGCGTCGTCGAAGGTGTCCCCGATCGCGATCAGTTCGACGAACTCCCCACCGTGCACGCGGATCCGGTCGCGCTTCTGCTTCGGCGTATTGCGTGGCACGTAGATACGCCCGTTGATGCCGCGGCTCTTGCACGCGAACGCGACACCCTGGGCATGATTGCCCGCACTGGCCGTGACGACACCCCTGGCCAGCTCCTCGGGATCGAGCTGAACGATCAGGTTGTAGGCCCCGCGCAGCTTGTAGCTGCGCACCACGCCGAGGTCCTCACGCTTGAGATAGATCTCCGCGCCGGTGACCGCGGACAGCCGGTCGCAGCGCTGCAGCGGAGTGGCGGCAATGACGGGCGAAATCCGCGCGTTCGCAGCATCGATGTCCTCCGCGGTAACCACGGTGGACAATTCGGTCGGCTCGGTCACGTTCGGAGTTCCGGACACCCGCAATATGCTGCCACTTTCGCGGGCGGGTCCGGTACCGGGGTGGCTTCCGACGTTCGGGCTACTGCCGGGTCAGCACGAAGACCGGAATGACCCGGTCGGTCTTGGTCTGATACTCGTTGTAATCCGGCCAGACCTCGGCTGCCCGCTGCCACCACAGGTCGCGCTCCTCGCCGTGCACCTCACGCGCCGTGTAGTCGTGGCGCTCGGCGCCGTCCTGCAGTTCCACATGCGGTTCGGCGACGATGTTGTGGTACCAGACCGGGTGTTTCGGCGCGCCACCGAGCGATGCCACGACGGCATACTCGCCGTCGTGCTCGACACGCATGAGCGGCGTCTTGCGCAGCTTGCCGGTCTTGGCTCCCTTGGTGGTGAGCAGGATGATCGGCACATCCTTCATGGTGTTGGCCTCGCGGCCGTCGGTCTGCTCGAAGGTCTCCGCCTGTTCGCGCGACCAGGCGCTGGGACTGGGTTCGTATTCACCGATCAATGGCATGCCCGATGCAACCATGCTGCACGGCGACTATTCCCGAGAACGCGATTTCCACACGCGAGAAGGCGCCTTGCACAACTGAACTCGAAAGTTCGGCTGGCCGAAATCAAGTCCGCGCAGTACCCTCACAACATGACGACCGTGGAGCGCGCCGGAACGGCAAGTTCGCCCCGCACCGGCATCGAGATCGCTGGGACGGTGTGGCCGCTGTACAAGCTCGAAGCCCTCGCCGGTGCCCTGGTCGTGCTCCTCTTCGCGCTATTGGCTACCCAGTCCGCCCAGGTCGCCGTGCTCGGTGGCGCCGCGGCCGGCACGGTGGTCTGGGTGCTGGGCCTGCTTCGCGAGCGGCGGGCACCCACGCCGAGCCGCGCCGCGCCGAATACTTAGAGGCGCGCCGCGCCGCGGGCATAGCCCGCGATCGCGGTCCAGTCCTGCGCGTCGAGCGCGTCCGACGGCGTGATCCACGATCCGCCCACGCAACCAACGTTCGGCAGCTTGCGGTAGTCCGGGGCGTTATCCGCAGTGATGCCGCCGGTCGGGCAGAACCGCGCGGCCGGCACGGGCGAATGGATCGAAGCGAGGAACTTCGCGCCGCCGCAGGCCTGCGCCGGGAAGAACTTCATCTCGGTGTAGCCCGCCTCGAGCAATCCGAGCACCTCCGAGACGGTCGCCACACCGGGTAGATGCGGCAGACCGGTGTCGGTCATCGCGCGCAGCAGCGCCGGCGTGCTCCCGGGCGAGACCAGGAACTGTGCACCGGCGTCGGCAGCCTGCTTGGCCTGCGCGGGCGTGACCACGGTGCCGGCACCGACGAGGATTTCCGGCACCTCGGCGGCGATCCGTTCGATCGCATCGAGCGCGTCCGGCGTGCGCAGTGTCAGTTCGATCACCGGCAGGCCGCCGAACACCAACGCCCGGGCCAGCGGGATGGCGTGCTCGACGTCGTCGATGACGACGACGGGAACGACGGGTGCTCGGTCGAGCAGCGATTCGGTCATTTCTGATCTCCTCAGTTCTGGGTAGCGAAGGGAAAGATGCTGGCGCCCTGGTCGGCCGGGCCGACCGTGGCACGCATGGTCGCGAAGATCTCCCGACCGGTGCCGACCCACTCGTCGTCACCGAGCCGGCGCCCGGTCTCGGGACGCGCGGCGAGTTCGTCATCGGAAAGGTGCAGGGTCAGTGCGCCGGTGGCCGCGTCCAGGGTCAGCAGGTCGCCATCGCGCACCTTGGCGAGCGGACCGCCCGACGCCGCTTCCGGGGTGAGATGGATTGCGGCCGGCACGTTTCCGGACGCGCCCGACATCCGGCCGTCGGTCACCAGCGCGACGCGCCGCCCGCGGTCCTGCAGCACACCCAGGGCCGGGGTGAGCTTGTGCAGTTCCGGCATGCCATTGGCCCGCGGCCCCTGGTAGCGCAGCACCGCGATCAGGTCGGTGTCGAGTTCGTCCGCGGCGAAGGCCGCGAGGAAGTCTGCCTGATCGTCGAACACCCGTGCCGCAGCGGTCACCGTCAAGTGTTGCGGCGCAAGCGCCGATGTCTTGACCACTGCTGCGCCCAGGTTTCCGTCGAGCACCCGCAGGCCACCTTCGTCAGCGAACGGATCCGTGGTGCTGCGCAATACGTCGGTGTCGAGGCTTGTGCGCGTGCCGGGGCGCCACTCGACGCGATCGGCGGCGAGCGTGGGCTCCGCGGTGTAGCGGCGCAGGCCGCGACCGGCGACCGTGGCCACGTCCTCGTGCAGCAGGCCCGCATCGAGCAACGAGCCGACGGCGAAGCCGAGTCCACCCGCTGCGTGGAAGTGGTTCACGTCCGCGCTGCCGTTGGGGTAGATCCGCGCCATCAACGGCACGACCGCGGACAGCTCCGCGATGTCGTTCCAGGTCAACGTGATTCCGGCGGCCCGGGCAATGGCGACCAGGTGCATGGTGTGGTTGGACGACCCGCCGGTGGCGAGCAGCGCGACACACGCGTTGACGATCGCACGTTCGTCGACCAATTCACCGAGCGGGGTGTAGTCGTCGCCGAGATCGGTAAGCCGGGTCACCCGGCGGCCGGCCTCGGCAGTCAACGCCGCACGCAACGGGGTGCCGGGATTGACGAAACTCGAGCCGGGCAGGTGCAGCCCCATCACCTCCATCAGCAACTGGTTCGAGTTCGCGGTGCCGAAGAACGTGCAGGTGCCGTCGCCGTGGTAGGACTGCGCTTCCGCCTCGAGCAGCGCGTCGCGATCGACCTTGCCCTCGGCGTAGAGCTGGCGCACCTTGGCCTTCTCCCCGTTCGGCAGTCCCGATGTCATCGGTCCGGCCGGGACGAACATCGCGGGCAGGTGGCCGAAACCGAGTGCGCCGATGAGCATTCCGGGCACAATTTTGTCGCAGACACCGAGCAGCAGGACCGCGTCGAACATGTCGTGCGACAACGCGATCGCGGTGGACATGGCAATCACATCGCGACTGAACAGCGACAATTGCATGCCGTCACGGCCCTGGGTGATGCCGTCACACATGGCCGGTACGCCGCCCGCGAACTGCGCGATCCCGCCCGCCTCGATCACCGCTGCCTTGAGCTGATCCGGGAACTCCGCCAGTGGCTTGTGCGCGGAGAGCATGTCGTTGTATGCGGAGACGATGGCGATGTTGGGCTTGACGTTGGCGCGCAACGCGCGTTTCTGTTCGCCGGCGGCGGCGAAACCGTGCGCGAGGTTCGCACAGGCCAGGCGGCCGCGGGCAGGGCCACGTCGTGCTGCGTTCGCGATGCGAGCGAGGTACGCATCGCGTTGCTGGGCGCTCCGCTCGGCGATGCGCTCGGTGGTGTCCCGCAGTACCGGATGAATATCGCTCACGCGCTTGCTCCTTCGTGCCAGATTCGACCGTCGCGCTCGATCAGGGTGTTGGCGGCGGTGGGTCCGTCGGTACCGGCGGGATAGCTGCGCGGCCCGCGTTCGGACTCCTGCCATCCGACCAGTACCGGCTCCACCCATGCCCAGGCCGCTTCCACCTCGTCGCGGCGCATGAACAGCGTGGGGTCACCCTTGACGACGTCCATCAGCAACCGCTCGTAGGCATCCGGGGACGGCGTGCGGAATGTGTCGGTGTAGTTGAGATTCAGCGAAACGGGGCGTAATCGGATCCCGCCCGGACCCGGCTGTTTCGCGGTCATGTGCAGCCGCATACCCTCGTCCGGCTGCAGCCGGATGACCAGCTTGTTCGGCTCGGTGGTGCCGGTGGCGTTCGGGAACATCGGGTGCGGAACGGGTTTGAAGGCGATCACGATCTCCGACGTGCGCCGCGCCATCCGCTTGCCGGTGCGCAGATAGAACGGCACGCCGGCCCAGCGCCAGTTGCGCACCTCCGCCTTGATCGCGGCGAAGGTCTCGGTACGGGACGCCGGATTGTCGGCTTCGGCGGTGTAGGCCGGTGCTGCCGCGCCGTCCACCAGGCCCGCGGTGTACTGGCCTGCGACCGTGCGGGTAGCGACATCGTCGGCGGTGAGCGGCGCGAGCGCCTGCAGCACCTTCAGCTTCTCGTCGCGCACGGTTTCGCGTCCGACGTAGGTGGGTGGCTCCATCGCAACGAGGCAGAGCACCTGCAGCAGATGGTTCTGGATCATGTCGCGCAGCGCACCTGCGGATTCGTAGTAGCCGCCGCGACTTCCGACGCCGAGCGTCTCGGCGACGGTGATCTGTACGTGATCGACCGAACCGGAATTCCACAACGGCTCCAGCACGGTGTTGGCGAAACGTGTGACCAGCAGGTTCTGCACGCTCTCCTTGCCGAGGTAGTGGTCGATCCGGAAGATCTGCGATTCGGAGAAGACCTCTCCCACAGCGTCGTTGATGGCCCGCGCCGAGGCGAGGTCATGGCCGATCGGCTTCTCCAAGACGACGCGGGACCGCTCGTCGACCAGACCTCGGTCGGCCAGGCCGGCACAGATCGGACCGAAAAGCTCTGGTGCGCAGGCGAGATAGTAGACCCTCGTGGTACCGGGGCGGACGTGCAGCGCCTCGACGAGTTCGTCCCACCTGCCGGGGTCGCAGACGTCGACTGTGGCGTAGTCCAGCCGAGCCAGAAAGCGCTCCGCTATCGTCGCGTCGAGCGATTCGGCGGGGACGAATCGGGCGAGTTCGCCGAGCACCTTGTCGCGGTATCCGGCGGTGTCGAGACCCGATCGCGATACGGCGACGATTCTGGTCTGGATGGACAGGCGACCGGCGCGGTCGCACTGATAGAGGGCGGGCAACAACTTTCGGACGGCGAGGTCTCCGGTCCCTCCGAACACCACGAAATCACAAGAATCCACGGCCTGCGTGCTTGTCGGCATGACGCCTCCTTAGGGCTGGCGGTCGTGCTCAACCGTAGAGACACTTTGGCCCGATGGAAAGCGTACTTATGTTTTTTCTGGGTAAAAGTCGGAGTTGCCGCACGTTACTTCGGTTGCTTCAATGGCCATATGCGCATGTCACGGCACTCGACGGCGGTTGCGACCGTAGGCGACGTCTTCGTGCTCATTCGTGACGGCATCGCGGACACCCGCGCCGAGGTCGGCCGGGTGACCGGACTGTCGCGCACCGCCGTCGCGGCCCGGGTATCGGATCTGCAGACCCGTGGCCTGGTCACCGAACGAGCCGACGGTTCGTCGACCGGCGGGCGACCGCCGGTGCGTCTGGTGTTCGATGCGGACGCAGGCGTGGTGCTCGTCGGTGCGATCGGACGCAGCCGCACACAGCTCGCGGTGTGCCGGCTCGACGGCGAGATCCTCGCGATGACCAACGTCGACCAGGAAATCGGCATCGGCCCCGACGACCTGATGCCCGACCTCGCGAAGCGGCTCGAAGTGCTGCTCGCCGAGTCGGGCCACGCTGGGGCCCCAATCCTCGGAGTGGGGTTGTCCCTTCCCGGGACCGCCGACACCGAGCGCGGCTGCAGCCTGGACTCCCCCGTGATGAGCGGCTGGGACGGGGTGCCCCTGGCCCCATATCTCCGGAAGCTGACCGACGCGCCGGTGCTGCTGGACAACGACGCGAACGTCATGGCGCTGGCCGAGCGACGCGATCGTCGCGAGGGCTATCGGGACATGCTGCTGGTGAAGGCCTCGACCGGGCTGGGCGCCGGGATCATCTCGGGCGGCAAACTGCAGCGCGGCGCACTCGGGGCGGCCGGGGAACTGGGTCACACGAAGACCGCGGCCGCGGCAGGCGTGCGCTGCCGATGCGGCGACACCGGCTGTGTGGAGGCGATCGCGGGCGGGTGGGCCCTGGTCCGCGCGCTGCAGCAGCAGGGCCGTCCGGTCGGGCACATCCGCGATGTTGTCGACCTCGCGTTGGGTGGCGATCCCGAGGTGCGGCGGATGCTACGCGAGAGCGGCCGGCATCTCGGTGAGGTGCTTGCCGCCGCGGTGAACCTGCTCAACCCGGACGCGATCATCGTTGGCGGCGACATGGCGCAGGCATACGACACGCTGGTGGCCGGCCTGCGCGAGACGCTGTATGGCAACGCGGCCGCACTCCCGACCCGCGAACTGCGCATCCTGCCGTGGCTACACGGCGAGCAGTCCGGCGTGATGGGTTGTGCGGCACTGATACTCGATCACGTTCTGAGTGCGCGGACGATCGACGCGGGGTAGCGGCTAGGTCGCCAGGCAGCTCGGTCCGAGCAGCGCCTTCAGATCGCCCATCAGTGCCGGCGACGGCGTGACCCGCAGACTGTCGTCCAGCTTCATCATGGTCACCTTCTCCCCGCTCAACAGCCGCAGGTGCACATCCGACGTGCCGGGATGACTGGTCAGTACGCGCTTGAGGGCACCGACCTTGTCGGGTGTGCACATCCGGGTGGCGATGCTCACCGCGATCGGCTTCGCCACACCCACCGCCGAAAGATCGGGCACAGCAAGGTCGTTGGCGATCAGCGACACTCGATCGTCGCGGACCGAGACGCGCCCCTTCACCAACACGACCGTGTCCTCGGCGATGTCCATGCCATAGACCGAATACGACTGCGGGAAGAAGAGCACCTCGATCCCGCCGACCAGGTCCTCGAGCTGCGCGGAGGCCCACGCCATGCCGTTCTTGTTGATCCGCCGGTTCACCGACGCGAGAATGCCGCCGACGATCACCTGCGCACCGTCCTTCACATCCCCTTCCAGGATGCTCGGGATCTGAGTGTCGGACTGGGCCGCGAGCAAATGCTCCACACCGTTGAGTGGATGTCCGGACACGTACAGCCCCAACATTTCCCGTTCCAGGGCGAGCCGATGCTTGGCGTCCCATTCCTCGTCCGGGATCTTCACGTCGAACACCCCGGCGATCGCGTCGTCTGCGTCGCCGCCGCCGAACAGGTCGAACTGGCCGATCGCCTCGGCTTTCTTCGTCCCCATCACCGCGTCGATGGCGTCCGAGTGGATCAGGAGCAGACCCTTGCGCGGGTGCCCCATCGAGTCGAACGCACCGGCCTTGATCAACGACTCGGTGACCTTCTTGGCACACGCCAGGGCATCGATCTTGTTCAGGTAGTCGGAGAAGTCGGTGAACTTCGTTTTCGCGTTGCGCGCATTGATGATCGACGTCACCACGTTCGAGCCCACGTTGCGTACCGCGCCGAGACCGAACCGGATGTCCTCCCCCACCGAGGCGAAGTTCAGCTCGGACTCGTTCACGTCCGGCGGCAGCACGGTGATCCCGAGCCGGCGGCAGTCGGCGAGATACACCGCGGCCTTGTCCTTGTCGTCGCCGACGCTGGTGAGCAGACCGGCCATGTACTCGGACGGGAAGTTCGCCTTGAGGTAGGCGGTCCAGAACGACACCAGGCCGTAGCCGGCCGCGTGCGACTTGTTGAAGGCGTAACCGGCGAACGGAAGGATGGTGTCCCACAACGCCTTCACCGCGGCCTCGGAAAAGCCGTTACTGGTCATGCCCGCGCGGAAGCCCTCGTACTCGGCTTCGAGCACTTCGAGCTTCTTCTTGCCCATGGCCTTGCGCAGCGCATCGGCTCGGCCCATCGAGTAGCCGGCGACCTTCTGCGCGATGAACATGATCTGTTCTTGGTAGACGATCAGGCCGTAGGTCTCGGCGAGGATGTCGCGCAGCGGTTCCTCGAGTTCGGGATGGATGGGCTTGATGGGCTGGCGCCCGTTCTTGCGGTCGGCATAGTCGTTGTGCGCGTTCATGCCCATCGGGCCGGGGCGGTAGAGCGCGAGCACCGCGACGATATCGTTGAAGCCGGTCGGCTGCATTCGCCGCAGCAGGTCGCGCATCGGCCCGCCGTCGAGCTGAAACACGCCGAGAGTGTCACCGCGGGAAAGCAATTCGTATGTTGCCAGGTCTTCCAGCGGAAGCGTGTCGAGATCGATATCGATGCTGCGGTTGGCCTTGATGTTGTCGATCGCGTCACCGATGACGGTGAGGTTGCGCAGACCGAGGAAGTCCATCTTCAGCAGGCCGATGGCCTCGCACGACGGGTAATCCCAGCCGGTGATGATGGCGCCGTCCTGGGCGCGCTTCCATACCGGGATCGAGTCCATCAACGGTTCCGACGACATGATCACCGCGCATGCATGCACACCCGCGTTGCGGATCAGGCCCTCGAGTCCCTTGGCGGTCTGGTAGATCTTGGCCACGTCGGGGTTGGTGTCGATCAGCTGCCGAACCTCGACGGCTTCCTTGTACCGCTCATGGGTGGGATCGGTGATGCCGGAGACCGAGATGTCCTTGGCCATGATCGGCGGCGGGAGCGCCTTGGTGATCTGATCGGCGATGGCAAACCCGGGCTGGCCGAACTGAACTCGCGCCGAGTCCTTGATCGCGGCCTTGGTCTTGATGGTGCCGAACGTGATGACCTGCGCGACGCGGTCGCTGCCCCACTTCTCGGTGGCGTAGCGCACCATCTCGCCGCGGCGGCGATCGTCGAAGTCGATATCGATATCGGGTGCGGACGGGCGTTCCGGGTTCAGGAACCGTTCGAACAGCAGTCCGTGCGGGATCGGGTCGATATTGGTGATGCCCAGGGCGTAGGCAACCAGCGAACCGGCCGCCGAACCACGGCCCGGTCCAACCCGGATGCCGACCTCCTTGGCATGCGAGACCAGGTCGCCGACCACCAGGAAGTAGGCCGGAAAACCCTTCTGCTTGATGACGTCGAGCTCGAAGTAGGCGCGGGTGTAGTACTCGTCGGGGACACCGGCGGGGAAACGACGCTCGAGGCCACGGTCGACCTCCTTGCGCAACCAGGAATCCTGGTCCTCGCCTTCGGGCACCGGGAAGATCGGCATTCGGTCCTTGAAGGCCCAGACGTCGTCGTAGGGCTGGACGCGCTCGGCGATCAACAGCGTCGAGTCGCACGCGTCGGGCACCTCGCTGTCCCAGATCGCCCGCATCTCGGCGGCCGACTTGAGGTAGTAACCGTCACCGTCGAACTTGAACCGGGTGGGGTCGGACAGCGTCTTTCCGGTCTGAATGCACAGCAGCGCTTCGTGATTGGACGCCGCGTCCTTCGTGACGTAATGGCAGTCGTTGGTCGCCAACGCCGGAATCTCGAGCTTGCGACCGATATCGATCAGGCCCTCGCGGACCCGGCGCTCGATGTCGAGTCCGTGGTCCATCAGCTCGAGGAAGTAATTGTCCGGGCCGAAGATCTCCTGCCATTTGGCGGCGGCCTCGAGGGCTTCGCGGTCGTGCCCGAGCCGCAGCCGGGTCTGCACCTCACCCGACGGGCAACCGGTGGTGCCGATGATGCCCTCGGCATGCTGGGCGATGAGCTCTTCGTCCATGCGCGCCCACTTGCCGAGCTGACCCTCGATCGAGGCCAGCGACGACAGCTTGAACAGGTTCAGCAGACCGGTCGAGTTCTCCGCGACCAGCGTCATATGCGTATAGGCACCGCTGCCGGACACGTCGTCGGACTTCTGGGCCCGATCGCCCCACAGCACGCGCTTGGTATCGAACCGCGAGGCGGGCGCGACGTAGGCCTCGATGCCGATGATCGGCTTGATATCGAACTTCTTGGCGGTGTTGTAAAACTCCGACGCGCCGTACATGTTGCCGTGGTCGGACATGCCGACGGCGGTCATGTCCAGGCGTTTCGCCTCTTCGAACATCGGCGATATCTTGGCTGCACCATCGAGCATCGAGTACTCGGTGTGGTTGTGCAGGTGGACGAACGAGTCTGCCAAGGCCATCCCTCCGGTGTCGCGTCCTAGGCAGTCTAGGCGGGTGGACCGACACCGGAAGGAGGCACGCGGGGGTGTGACGAATGAGGCGCTGTGATACTCAGCCGCTCTTGCGGCGGAACTCCCGCTTGTGCGAGGCGGAAGACTGCGCATGGTCGGCCTTGGCGTGCCCGTCCAGGTGCGAGGTCCCCGTCTTGCTCTGGTGATTCTTGCGGTCGAGCGCTTCCTTGAAGCGTCGCTTCTGATCGTCGTCGGCGGCGGTCATCCTGTGCTCCTCCCTGTCGTTATTACCGGCTGAAACTACGCCGAACGGGCGCAATCCGCCTCCGGTTTTTCCGGCGGTCCCGGGTACCGCGAATTCTCGGACCGTTCATACGGGGGCAACCCGCACGCCACCGAACACGGCGGGCGGCGTCCTAGCGTCCAGTATGTCCGCAAACTCGTGACCGGAGGTAACGTTGGCCCCGACAGTCGGATTCAATCGTCGTGGATTCCTCGAACGAACCACACTCGCCGGGCTCGGCCTTACGCTCGCCGGCAGTATGGAGGGGCTTTTGCGCCCCGAAATCGCCAGCGCTGCACCGCCATTCGGCTACGGCCCGCTGATTCCCGACCCGAACCGCATCCTCGCGCTGCCGCTGGGCTTCTCCTACGCGGTGCTCAACCGATCCGGCGAGACCAAGCTCGACGACGGCAGTCCGGTCCCGAGTGACCCCGACGCCAACGGCGTCTTCGGGCGCACCCTGGTGACCAACCACGAGATCGGCAGCAACGAGCCGTTCGGGGTACCGACCGTCGCGGGTCTCACCTACGATCCGGCCGCGCGCGGCGGCACCACGACCACCACGGTCGGCGCGGACGGTCGCCGGCTCGGCCAGTACGTGAGCCTGGCCGGCACGGTGAACAACTGCGCGGGCGGCAGCACGCCGTGGGGCACCTGGCTGACCTGCGAGGAAACCGAGGACCGCGCGGGCAGCCATGGGTTCTCGCGCGACCACGGCTACGTTTTCGAGGTCGATCCGGCCGGCCAACCGACGAACCTCGGCAAGAGTCCGGTGCCGCTGAAGTTCCTCGGCCGGTACGCCCACGAGGCGGTGGCGGTGGACCCGGGTTCCGGCGCGATCTACCTCACCGAGGACGCCACCGGGCCGAACGGGCTGTACTACCGCTGGTTGCCACCGGCGGGGTTCCGGCCCGGCCCCAACGCGCTGCGAGTTCTCGCGCAGGCAGCGGGCGGGGACACCGCGGGCGAACTCACCGCGATGACCTGTTACGACGGTGACCGGCTCGTGCCCGACCTCGCCGTGGCTTCGGCCCCGGGCGTGCGCTACGCGGTGCGCTGGGTGCCGGTTCCGGACCGCGACGCCCGCGCCGCCTCGACGCGAAAGCAGTTCACCGACGACGCGATCACCCGCAGCCGCAAGCTCGAGGGCCAGTGGTGGGCCGACGGCGGCGCCTACTTCGTCGCCAGCTATGCGCGCAACAGCGACGGCAGCGCCGCCGAACACGACGGGCAGGTGTGGTTTTACGACCCGCGAACCGAGACCGTCACGCTGAAGAACCTGTTCGGCGTCAACCCGGACCCGGCCGCGGATACCCACTACGACGGACCGGACAACATCACCGTGTCCCCCTACGGCGGGCTGATCCTCGCCGAGGACGGCGAGGGCATCAGTCACCTGATCGGAGTGGCCGCCGACGGATCGGTGTTCCCCATGGCCCGCAACGAGCTCAACGAGAGCGAGTTCTGCGGACCCGCATTCAGCGGCGACGGCCAGATCCTGTTCGCCAATATCCAGTCACCCGGCCTGACTCTGGCGATCACCGGCCCCTGGCGCCCCGCTCTCGGCGGGTTCGGTTCCTCGGGCACTTAGCCGCGTGCGACGGGCCCGGCGCAGCGCGTCTGTCGTGAAGATCGCCAGCGCCAGCCAGATCAGCGCGAAACCGATCCAGCGCGACGCGGGCATCGACTCGTGCACCACAGCGATTCCCCACGCCATCTGCAACGCGGGTGTCAGGTACTGCATCAGTCCCATCGTGCTCAGTGGAACCCGTTGGGCCGCAGCGCCGAAGAGCAGCAGTGGAATCGTGGTGATCGGCCCGCAGCCGATCAGCAGCAGCGTGGTGCGGAGGCCGTCGGTGACGAACGCGCCTGCGCCGGTGACGGCGAGGAAGACCAGGTAGCCGAGCGCGAAGGGCGCCCCCACGATGCCCTCCGCGGTCAGGCTGCGCAGCGGGTCGAGCGGCACCACCTTCTTGATCAGCCCGTAGGTGGCGAACGAGCAGGCCAGTGTCAGCGCGATCACCGGCGGGCTACCGTAGTCGACGGTGAGGACGATGACCGCCACCGCGCCGAGCGCGACGGCCGTGACCTGGGCGCGGGTGAGCCGCTCGCGGAAGATGACGACGCCGAGCATGACACTCACCAATGGATTGATGAAGTAGCCCAGCGCGCATTCGACCACCCGATCGGTCGCCACGCCGTAGACATACATGCCCCAGTTCACCGAAATCGCCGCCGACGCGGCGGCAGCGAGTAGCCACGTGCGCGGGGCGATGGTGAGCATCTCGGCCAGGCGACCGAGCACCGCGAGCACGATCAGCATCACCACGAGGGTGAAGACGATGCGCGAGGCGAGTACCTCGAGCGCACCGACCCCTTTGAGCAGACCGAAGTAGGCAGGGAACAGGCCCCACAACAGGTACGCCCCGGCCCCGGCCGCGAGCCCCGCCGACACCGGGGTCGACCACGGTCGCTTCACCTGCCCGAGCGTAGGCGCAACCGATAGCGTGCAGGCCATGGACCTCGCGCTGTACCAGATCGACGCGTTCGCCGACACACCGTTCTCGGGCAATCCCGCGGCCGTGATGCCCCTGCCGCACTGGCTGCCCGACGCCACACTGCAGGAGCTCGCACTGGAGAACAATCTGTCCGAAACCGCCTTCTACACTGCCGCTTTGCCGCCCGACGCGGGATCGGCGCCGGACTGTCCGTCCTATCACCTGCGCTGGTTCACCCCGGGCGCCGAAGTGGACTTGTGTGGCCATGCCACGCTGGCCACCGGCTCGCACCTGCTCGCCGACGTGCACGCAGACGCAGCGCGGGTGGCGTTCTTCACCCGCAGCGGGTGGTTGGAGGTGGCGCGCAGCGATGCCCAATTCGACACAGTCGAACGCAGCGGTGCCGGTTTCGACATGGACCTGCCCGCCGAACCGCCCGCGCCCACCGAGCCCCCGGCCGAACTCGTGGCTGCGCTCGGGGTGGCGGCCGTGCGTGCGTTGCGCGCGACCGACGAGATCATCGTGGTCGCCACCTCCGACGAAGTACGAAGCGTGACACCGGATTTTGCGGCGTTCCCACCGTTGCACCGCGGCGTCGCAGTCACCGCACAGGGCGACGAGCCCGGTGTCGATTTCGTCTCGCGCTTCTTCGCCCCCGCAGTGGGCATCCAGGAGGACCCGGTGACCGGTTCCGCGCACGCCCAACTCGCACCGTTCTGGGCCGCCGAATTCGGTCGCACCGAACTCGTGGCTCGCCAGCTTTCTCGGCGCGGCGGCACCGTCCGCTGCCGGGTGACCGGTGATCGCGTCGTGCTGACCGGTGCATGCCGCCGATTCCTCGACGGAACGGCGTACCTGCCCGACGAGGTGACCCGGTGACCGACGAGACGACACGGCCCGGTCCCCAGACGGTCGAGATACATCTGCCCGAGGTCTCCCTGACCGCGCTGTGCTGGGGGCCCGAGGACGGACCGCTCGCGGTCTGCCTGCACGGCTATCCGGACACCGCATGGACGTGGCGGCACCTCGGTCCCGTGCTCGCAGCGCGCGGTTGGAGGGTCGTGGCACCGTTCACGCGCGGCTACGCGCCATCGGAGATCCCCCGTGACGGCAGCTATCACGTCGGCGCCCTGATGGACGACGCGATCGGCGTGCACCGTGCACTCGGCGGCGACGAGCGTGCGGTGGTCATCGGTCACGACTGGGGCGCGATCACCGCGAACGGTCTCGGGGCCTTCCCGGAATCGCCCTTCCGCCGGGTGGTTTCGCTGGCGGTACCGCCGATCCCGGCGATGCAGCCGGAGCGTGCGTCGTGGCGGCGCACTCCGAGGTTCGCGCTGCTGCTGCTGAAGCAGTCGAGGATGAGCTGGTACATCGCGTTCAATCAGATCCCCCGCCTCGCGGAGCGGTCACTCGACCGGCTCATCCCCTTGCTATGGCGACACTGGTCACCCGGTTATGACGCGACCGAGGATCTCGACCATGTCATGACCAGCCTCGCCTCGCCGGCGAATCGTGCTGCGGCGCTGGGGTATTACCGTGCGGTTGCGGGCCGGAGGAAGGTACCCGCTCGGTACCGCGATGCGCAGCGGTACTGGATCTCCGCCCCCGAGGTGCAGACGCTCTACCTGCACGGCGACGACGACGGATGCCTCGCCGTGGGATTGACTGCCCGCGTCGGCGAAGCCCTGCCCGCGGGCAGCGAGGTGGTCCACGTCGCGAACGCCGGCCACTTCCTGCAGCTCGAACAGCCCGAGACCGTGCACCAGGCGATCGTGGCGTTCGTCGAACAGTAGGTTCAGCGTTGGGGAATCACGCCATCGTCGGGACCCGGTTCCACGACGCGGTCCTGCTCGGGCAGCAGCGGCATCACCGCGAAGCGGCCGTACACCGCGTCGGCCGGCAAAGCCTGCACCGCGCGTACCCGGTCGCGCCGCGCGATCTCGCCGAGCGTCGTGGCATCCGCGCGTACCAGTGCCGCTGCGACACAGGCACATCCGGCAGAGAGCCGATCCGCCGATAGCGCGGCCGCTGCCGCGGCCCGCTCGGTCGCCGCCCCGGAACTGCGGATTCGTTCGGCGGCGGCGTCGGCGGACCGCAGCGCGGCATCCGCGTTGTCCGGTACCGCCACCTCGACGATCGGTGTCTGCACTCGTGGGATCGGCACGTGGTGGATCAACTCCGAGACCCGCGCCCCTTCCACCGTGGCCAGCGCATCGGCGGGCGCGAGCGTCGTGGTGAACGACACGAGTGCGAAACGCGGATCGGACGTGTCATCGGACAGGGATTCGGTCGCCCGCGCCAGGTACGCATCGACCGCCTCGTTCGGCTCCGGTCCCAGCCGATCGGTGATCACAGCACCGTCACGCGGACCTGCGAGTGCGCCGAAGGCGATGAGCGCTCCGGCCAGCACGAGAACCGCGAGGACGGTGAAAAGCGTCCGCGGGCTAGGCATTCCGGAGAACGTCGAGCGCATTCTGCAGATCCGCCGGATACGCGCTGGTGATCTCGATCCACCGGCCGTCGCTCGGGTGGGCAAAGCCGAGCGCTCGGGCGTGCAGCCACTGCCGCTCCAAACCGAGCCGCTTGGCCAGCTTCGGATCCGCACCGTAGGTCAAGTCACCGCAGCACGGGTGGTGAATCGCCGCGAAATGCACCCGAATCTGGTGTGTCCGACCGGTTTCGAGATGGATGTCGAGCAGACTCGCCGCCTGAAACGCCTCCACCGTGTCGTAGTGCGTGACGCTCGGCCTGCCGTCGGCGGTGACCGCAAACTTCCAGTCGTTACCGCGCGCCCGCCCGATCGGGGCGTCGATGGTGCCGCTGCTCGGATCGGGGTGCCCTTGCACGAGCGCGTGGTATCGCTTGTCCACGGTCCGCTCCTTGAACGCGCGCTTGAGCACCGTGTAGGCGCGCTCGGAGGTCGCGACCACCATCACGCCCGAGGTACCGACGTCGAGCCGGTGCACGATGCCTTGGCGCTCGTGCGCCCCCGAAGTGGAGATCCGGTAGCCCGCGGCCGCGAGTCCGCCCACCACGGTGGGACCGGACCAGCCGACCCCGGTATGCGCGGCCACACCGACGGGCTTGTCGACGGCGACGATGTCGTCGTCGGCGTAGAGGATGTCCATGCCCTCGACGGGTTTGGGATCGACGCTGAGCGGGCGCTTCGGCTCGGGCAGTTCGACCTCGAGCCACGCGCCGGCAGCAAGCTTCTCCGACTTCGCCACCGGCACACCGTCGATGGCGACGGCGCCTTCCTCGGCCAACGCCGCGACTGCGGTGCGGGACAGTCCCAGCAGGCGGGACAGGCCGGCGTCGACCCGCATACCGTCCAGGCCGTCCGGAACCGGCATGGACCGGCTTTCCCTCATGCGGCCGGCCTTCGGCTGCCGTCCGGTTCGTAACCGAACAGGGTGAGCGCGATCATCAGAATCGCGCCGCACACCACGGCAGAATCCGCGACGTTGAACACCGGCCACCAGCCCACCGATACGAAGTCGACGACGTGACCACGCAGCGGACCGGGCGAACGGAAGAAGCGGTCGATGAGGTTCCCGATCGCACCACCGAGCACCAGGCCGAGGCCGAGTGCCCACCACGGCGAGCGCAGCCGACGCGCCATCCGGATCACACCGATGACGACCGCGACGGCGATGATCGTGAGCAGCCACGTCATTCCGGTTGCCATGGAGAACGCGGCGCCGGGATTGCGTACCAGCTTCAGGGTGACGAGGTCACCGATGACGTGCACCGGATTGCCCGGTTCGATGTTCGCGACGACGAGGCATTTGGTCAGGACATCGAGCGCGATGACGGCCGCCCCCACGGTCAGCAGCATGCGCAGCCGCAACGGTGGACGCGCCGTGCCATCCACAGCGGTCGGCGTGCCGGGCGCGTCGCCCCCCGGGGTTACGGGCGCGTCGCCCCCCGGGGTTACAGCCGGGTCGCCATCCGTCGGTCGATCGGTACTCACCGGGCCATCATCCCTCATCGGCACCGCCGGTCCGCATTCCGGCCGGTCGCGGCCCCAACCTCACATCCGATGCTCAGGGTCGGCCCGTAGCCTGTGCGTGTGGCGGCGTTGTTGATCCCCGCGCGCTGCGGCGCGCTGTTCGTAGCAGTGGCAGTGGGCTGCGCAACCCTGGTTTCGGGATGCAGCGGCTCGGCAGGTAACTCCGACACCGACGACGTGGAACCCGCCGCGAACGAAGTCACCGTCCCCATCCCGCCCGTGCAGACCCATGTGCTCGATCCCGGGGCCGAACCGCGCAGCCGGCTCACGCCGAGTTCTGCGCCCGGCACCGAGCAGAACGCCACGCTGCACACCGAGAACGGCGTGCACCAGCAGGTGGACAACCAGCCCGACCAGAACTTCTCCACTCCGCCGATGACGATGCCGCTCGCGGCGACGATGGCCGACGGCGGTGTCGACCTCATCATCGGCGCGATCACGTGCCCGGACGCCAACCTGCAACAGGCGCTCGCCGTCGCGGAGGGTTCGCACGCCGGGCTCACGTTCGCGGCCAACGGCGCGGTCACCTCATTGCAGATCACGCCCGCCGCCGACGCGTCCGACTCGGCTCGCCGGGCGATCGAGCAGGCGTTCTACCAGGCCGTCTACCAGACCGTGGTGTTTCCCGACGCCGATCTCGGAGTCGGCGCAGTGTGGACGATCGAACAACAGATCACCGGCGGAGTGACGCTCGACCAGGTCGCCACCGCGTCCCTGCTCGCCCGCGACGGCGACGTGCTCACCATCGGGCTCGACGTGGCGCAGACCCCGCGCGGGGACGTGTGGAACCTGCCCAACGGTGCGGGCATGCTCGACATCGATCGATACGATATGCACGGCACCGGACAGGTGACGATCGACCTCCGGATGCCGCTGCCGGTGGAGGGCACCGTCACGATGGCCGGTCAGCAGGCCTACCACGTGCCCAACGACGTGACACACCTGAATCAGACCATCAACACAACGGTGCAGTGGCTGAAGTAGCTGCACGGCTGTGCGTGGCCTGGGCGGCGGTGACCCTCGCCGTGGCGGGCTGCGGGTCCGACACCGAAACCACTCCCGGCACCGCGCCGGCGCCGCTGCAGCCGGCGGTGACCGCGCCCGGCGTGGCCACCGCGCCACCGATTGCCGACTCCACGGCGCTCGCCGCCGAGTTGCTCACCGCAGCGGATCTCCCACCCGGCTACGCGTCCCTCGACCTGCCGACCGATCCCGGCGGCGCCGCGACCGACGATCCGCCGGCGGACCAGTCGCACACCGATCCCGCCGAGTGCGCCGGCGTCCTCGCACCGATTGCCGATCAGGCACCGGGTGGGCCTGCCGAGGCCGGTGAACGGTTCGGCGGCCCGGGGTTTTCCAGCATCGATATCGACGCGGCGAGCTACCCGGCCGACAGCGTCGCCGCTGTCTTCGACTCGGTGCAGCAATTGCTCGGTCGGTGCACGGCCTACTCCGGCACCGATGCCGACGGTGTCACCGTCGAGTACCGCATCGCCGACCTCAGCGGGCCCAGAGTCGGCGATTCCTCCCGATCGGTCCGCGTGACGACCATGAGCGACGGGCTGACACTGACCTCCGATGTCGTCATCGGCGTGGTCGGTTCGACGGTCTTCCAGCTTTCCGCGACCGCGACGTCACCGGTCGACGGCGCGCTGCTCACCGGCCTGGCACAGACGCAGGCCGATCGGTTGCGCGGTCCCGCCCAGTAGCCGAACGGGACCCACCGCGAAAACGAAAATGCCGGTACCCGAGCGGGTACCGGCATTTCGCGATTCGTACGTCAGACGCAGGCAGGCGACTGAATCTGCAGATTCATCAGCGCCGAGCAGGCCCAGGTCTTCTCGATCTTCCACTTGCCGTCCTCGGCGACGAACGGCACCGTGACCGGGTTCGTCTGACCGTTGATCGTGAAGTCGGCGTTGGCCTGCAGCGATCCGCCGAGGTCCTGCACGCCGGTCACCACGATGGTGGCGCCGGACTGCTGGTAGGCCTGCGCAAGAGTGTTGGGCAGCTCCGGATCGGCCTCGGCGCCCTGGACCATCTCTGCCTTCTCCGCGGACGGCACCGACGGGTCGAGCGCGCGCTGCAACTCGGCGTTGAGGTCTTCGACCGTCGGCACCGGTGGGACGTCGGCCTGCGCTGTGCTCGCGCTCGTCGTCGCCTTGGTGGTGGTGCTGCTTCCGCCGTTGTCATCGTCGGAACTACACGCCGTCATGGTGAGAGCGGCGACTACCGCCATCCCCGCAACCACTGCCCTACTGGTCTTCCTAAACTTCAATTGCCCGTCCTTTGCGTCGTACGGTTTCGCGGTTCGTGCCCAGGCTACCTGTCATCGCAGACTGTCCAGCGGATCGGCTCCGACCAGGCCGGACGCGTCCGCCGGGAACGTTCGGGCCGGTCCGGGGCCCGTGGAGCGGGTCTCGAACCGCACGGTGACCACCCCGTGGCCGGCGCCCTGCACCCAGCCGTGCCCGAACTCGATATGGCATACGTCGAGGCCCGGACGCCACAGTTGTTCGGCGGCAGTCTCGAGTTCGGTGGCCTCGTCGTCAGGATCGTGGTCGGTCGCGGCGTCCGGTTCGAAGGGCAGGTCCAGCTCGGGAAACAGCGAGGTCTGCCGCACGGTGGACAGTCCGCCGTAGCCGACGCCGACGAGCCGGACCGGCCCCAGCTCGACCGGGTCGATCGCCGATCGTTGCGCGGCGGCGGCGAGGGTCGCGAGCTCGGTCGTCGCGGCCGGCAGCGTCACCGAGCGGGTGAGCACGCTCATATCGGTCTTCTTCAGCTTGAGCACGACGGTGCGGGCGGCGCGACCGTCCTTGCCGAGGCGGCGGTGCGCCGACGCGGCCAGCGACTCGATCGCCGCACGCAGCTCCCCGAGCGTGACGAGGTCGGCGGCGAACGTCGTTTCCGCCGAGATCTGCTTGGCCTCGGCGCGCTCCTCCACGGCCCGGTCATCGATACCACGCGCCAGCCGATGCAGCGCGGGGCCGACGGTGCCGCCGAGCAGCGATGCGACCTCGGATTCGGGCATCGCGGCGAACGCGCCGATCGTCTCGACGCCCAGCCGGCGCAGCTTCGCTTCGCCGACCGGCCCGATCCCCCACAGCTTGCGCACCGGCAGCGCGGCGAACAGGTCGTGCTGTTCGGCCGGCGACACCACCCGGACCCCGTCGGGCTTGGCCAGTCCCGAGGCGATCTTGGCGATCTGTTTGCCACTGCCCGCGCCGATCGAGGCGACAAGTCCGGTGCGTTCGCGGACATGGGCGCGCAACTGTTCGCAGTACCCCCAGACGGTCGCCGCGTCGGCCCCGATGAGCTCGGCGGGCTCGCCGAACGCCTCGTCGGTGGACAGCTGCTCCAGTACCTGCAGCCGCTCGCGAACGGTGTCGAACACGGTCTTGCTCATCGCCGAGTACAGGCTGCCCCGCGGTGGCAACACCACTGCGGTCGCGCCGACGAGCCGGCGGGCCTGATGCATCGGCATCGCCGAACGCGCGCCGAACACCCGCGCCTCGTAGCTCGCGCCGGCGACGACGCCGCGGCCGCCGGTCCCCCCGACCAGGACCGGACGGCCACGCAATGTCGGCCGAGTGAGTTGCTCGACCGAGGCGAAGAACGCGTCCATATCGAGGTGCAGCACCCACCGGGCACTGCGCGTCGGATCAGTCACGTCTTTGCGCGGGACTTTTTCGGTTTCGGGATGGGCAGCACGTCGGCGGTGGCCTGCACGAAGGCCTGCAGCCAGTCGATGTCGGCGAGCCGCTCGGCCGGGACCGCGTGGTAGTCCTTGGCGTTCGGGTACGGACGGCCGAATGGGAGCTCGGCCGCGAACTCCGGCGACACGGTGGTGATCTTCATCAGCAGGGTGTCGTCACAGACGAAGCCGACCACCTTTTCGTCGCAGTACAGCGCGTACTCACCGAACATCGGGTGGCTACGCACGTCGAGCGGACGCAGCTGCTCGAGCACGAGGTCGATCGTTTCCCGTCGGGTGCTCACGGGAAGAAAGCTACGCCGACTCACCGACACGTCGAAGACGTGTCGCATGGATACCGACACGTCGAAGACGTGTCGCATGGATACCGACACGTCGAAGACGCGTCGCATCGAACCCGCACCTCACATGACGTCGTGCGTCTCGATGTGGGTGTAGCCGCCCTGGGCCTCGAAGCCACCGTGCGCACCGAACTCACCCTGCCCGTCGAGACCGAGCTCCGGGCCACCCGGAATGTCGAGCGAGGCCTCGATCCCGCCGCCGAGATCGACGCCGCCGTAGCCGGCCACCCCGCCATGGAGGGTGTCGATGGACAGCGAATCGCCGACAGGGCCCCCGTCGTCGGCCGCGATGTGGGTGTAACTGCCTTCGGCGGCGATACCGGCATCGGCCGAGGCGTAGCCGTCGGCACCGAACGACAGCTCCGGCCCGCCCGGTACCCCGACCGAGGCTTCCACGCCGCCGTCGGCGTCGAACCCGGCCTGCCCCTGGACAACGCCGTCGAGGATGTCGATCGAGACGTTGGCCGGCGCGCCGCCGAGCAGGTCGTCGAGGTTGGGGATCTGCGGAAGGAAGGGGTTCGTCATTGTTTTCACTCCTCGGTGTCGGGTCCGCGAGCCGATCGGCTGCGGCTGAACATTGGATACGGCGCGCGGCGGGAATGTTCCCGTTGGGTTCGTGCCGGGTCGGCGGGCAGAGTGGGGAGCATGAAACTCGGATTCGGACTACCCGTGTCGGGGTCGTGGGCGACGCCGGCCAACATCGTGGAGATTGCGCACCGCGCCGAGGAGCTCGACTACTCGACGCTGTGGAGCTTCCAGCGCATCCTCGTCGCCGAATCGGCCCCGCTCGGTCCACCGTATGCGAGCGTGCTCGATCCGATTGCCGCGCTTGGCTTCGCCGCCGCGGTAACCGAGCGGATCCGGCTCGGGACGGGCATCGTGAACGTGCCGTTCCAGGCACCGGCGATCCTCGGCAAGCAGCTCGCCACCCTCGATGTGCTGTCGAACGGGCGGCTCGACGCCGGGCTCGGCCTCGGCTGGTCGATCGACGAGTTCGTCGCCGCCGGTGCCGACTTCGAACGACGCGGCGCGCGGGGCGCCGAGTACGTCGCGGCGCTGCACGCGGTGTGGGGCGCCGATCCGGTCGAATTCGACGGCGAGTTCTACCGGATTCCACGGTCGAGCATCCGGCCCAAGCCGGTGCAGCAGCCGAACCCGCCGATCATCCTGGGCGGCAGCGCACCCGCGGCGCTGCAGCGCGCGGGCCGGCTCGCGGACGGCTGGATGAGCAGCAGTCGGACGAACCTCACCGAGATCGGCGAACAGGTCGAGATCGTGAAATCGGCGGCGCGCGAGGCCGGGCGAGACGAGAACGCGCTGCGCTTCGTCTGCCGGGGCGTGCTGCGCAATGCCGAGCGCTCGACACCACTCACAGGCTCGTTCGACGAGATCCGCGCCGATCTCGACCAGCTCGCGCGCGCCGGCATCACGGAGACCTTCCTCGACCTGAACTTCGATCCGAGTGTCGGGAACCCCGATGCGGACCCTCTTGCGTCGATGCGCTGGGCGCACGAGGTGCTCGACACGCTGGCCCCCTAACCCGCTCGAGTAGTACCGGCATCAAGAAGTCGTCAAGACTCCAGGTCACCGTGTCAGGGGTCCGTCAACGACCGCTGCACGCCCTTCTCCGCGCGCGATGCTGCGTGCGACGGGGAACCGCCCTGTCGGTCGAGAAGGGAAGTCGATGGCCGACCTTGCATTCGTGCTGCTCACCCTCGCGATGTTCTTCGGGTTGGCGCTGCTGTTGCGCGCACTGAACACCAAGGCCGCGAAATGACTGCGGCCGGTGTGATCAGCGCACTGCTGCTGGCGATCTCGGTCGCGCTCGTGCTCTATCTCCTGGTGGCCCTGCTGGATCCGGAGAGGTTCTGAGTCATGAATCCCGCGCTTGCTGCGGGACTGCAGAGCGCGCTCGTCATCGGCGTGCTCGCGATCGCCTACGTCCCGGTCGGCGACTACATCGCCAAGGTCTACACCTCGGACCGCGACCTGCGGGCCGAGTCGCTGCTCTATCGCGTGTGCCGGATCGACTCCGGGCGTGAACAGACCTGGTTCGGCTACGCATCGAGCCTGCTCGGCTTCTCGCTCGCCGGAGTGCTGTTGCTCTATGTGCTGCAACGCGTCCAAGGCGTGCTCCCTTTGCACGGTGACCTCGCCGGAGTAAGTCCGGCGGTCGCGTTCAACACCGCGGTCTCGTTTGTCACGAACACCAACTGGCAGTCCTACGTTCCCGAGACGACGATGAGCAACTTCACCCAACCGGTAGGGCTCGCGGTGCAGAACTTCGTTTCGGCGGCGGTCGGACTGTCCGTGGCTATCGCGCTGATCCGCGGCCTCGTCCGCGTCCGGGCGGGCGGTGAGATCGGCAATTTCTGGGTCGACATCACTCGTGGCACGCTGCGAGTGCTGCTGCCACTGGCGTTTCTGATCGCCCTGGTCCTGCTGACCCAGGGCGTCGTGCAGTCGTTCCACAGCGGGTTCACCGCGACCGGATTGGACGGTACGCCGGTGACAAATGCGTTGGCACCGGCCGCTTCTCAGGAGGCGATCAAGGAACTCGGCACCAACGGCGGTGGCATCTTCAACACCAACTCGGCGCATCCGTTCGAGAACCCAACCCCGATCAGCAACATCGTGCAGGTAATTGCGATCCTGCTGATCCCGGTCTGCCTTACCCGCACGTTCGGCACGATGGTCGGCAACCGCCGCCAGGGCCTCACATTGCTGACCGTGATGGGCATCATCTGGGCCGGCCTGCTCGCGTTCACCCTCTGGGCCGAGTCGAACACCCGGGGGATCGCGGCGCAGGCGGCCGGCGCCATGATGGAGGGCAAGGACGTTCGCTTCGGGATCCCCGGCTCGGTGCTGTTCGCGGTGAGCACCACCGGCACTTCGACCGGTGCGGTGAATTCCTTCCACGACAGCTACTCGGCGTGGGGTGGCGGCGCATTGCTGCTCAACATCCTGCTCGGCGAGATCGCGCCGGGCGGAGTCGGTACCGGGTTGTACGGCATTCTCGTGCTCGCACTGATCGCGGTGTTCGTCGGGGGACTGCTGGTCGGGCGCACGCCCGAATACCTCGGAAAGAAGCTGCGCCAGCGGGAAATCACGCTCGCCGCGCTATCCGTGTTGGTGATGCCCGCGCTGGTGCTGACGGGTACGGCGATCACCGTGATCCTGTCCTCCACCACCGGTTTCCAGGGCAACAGTGGCCCACCCGGAGCGCCCGGGTCGATTCACGGGTTCAGCGAAGTGCTCTACGCCTACGCATCCGCCTCGAACAACAACGGCAGTGCGTTCGGCGGGCTTACTGTGACGAGCGACTGGTTCCAGTCCTCGCTCGGCGTCGCCATGCTGCTCGGCCGGTTCCTGCCGATCATTCTCGTACTGGCACTGGCCGGTTCGCTCGCGACCCAGACCCCGCACCCGGCCGGACCGGGCACCCTGCCCACGAACGGCCGAATGTTCGTCGGCCTGCTCACCGGCACCGTCGCACTGGTCGCGGCGCTCACCTTCTTCCCCGCGCTTGCGCTGGGACCGATAGCGGAGGCACTGCAATGAGTTCGACCGTCGAACGGGCCGACCGGGTCGGTGGGCTGCCGACCTCGGCGGCACGGGCTCGTGACGATGCGGGCCACCATGGGGTGTCGCCGGTCGCCGCGGGTGTGTTCGATCCCCATCAGTTGTGGACGTCGCTGCCCGGCGCGGCCCGCAAGCTGAATCCCCGTCATATGGCCCGCAATCCGGTGATGTTCGTGGTCTGGGTCGGGTCGGTGATAACCACCGCCTACGCAGTGGCAGAACCGACTCTGTTCACCTGGTTGATCGCGGTGTGGCTGTGGTTCACCGTGCTGTTCGCCAACCTCGCCGAGTCGGTCGCGGAGGGCCGCGGCAAGGCGCAGGCCGCCAGTCTGCGCGCGGTCAAGCGGGACACCGTCGCCCGGCGAATCGGCACGGACGGCCGGACCGAGGAGATTTCCGGAACCGCACTGCGCCCGGGTGACCGAGTCGCGGTGGCGGCGGGCGAGGTGATTCCCGGCGACGGTGACGTAATCGAGGGCATCGCCACCGTCGACGAGTCCGCGATCACCGGTGAATCGGCGCCGGTGATCCGGGAATCGGGCGGTGACCGGTGCGCGGTCACCGGCGGCACCACCGTGCTCTCCGACCGGATCGTCGTGCAGATCACCGCGGCACCCGGAGAGTCCTTCGTGGACCGGATGATCGCGCTGGTGGAAGGCGCCGCGCGGCAGAAGACCCCGAACGAGATCGCACTGAACATCCTGCTCGCCGCGCTGACGATCATCTTCGTGTTCGCGGTCGTCGCGATCGGGCCGATGGGCCAATACGCGGGTAGCGCACCCGATCCGGTGAAGCTGATCGCATTGCTGGTGTGCCTGATCCCCACCACCATCGGAGCGCTGCTCTCCGCGATCGGCATCGCCGGGATGGACCGACTGGTGCAGCGCAACGTGCTCGCGATGTCCGGACGTGCGGTCGAGGCGGCGGGCGACATCGACACGCTGCTGATGGACAAGACCGGCACCATCACCTACGGGAACCGGATGGCCACGGCCCTGCATCCCGCGCCCGGGGTGAGCGCCGACGAATTGTCCGTTGCCGCACGACTGTCCAGCCTGGCCGACTCGACCCCGGAGGGGCGCAGCATCGTGGCGCTCTGCGCGGAGCAGTCCCACCTCGACCCGTATCCGAGCGAGGCCGAGAGCGTCGGCGGGTTCGTCGCGTTCACCGCGACGACACGGATGAGCGGGCTGAACCTCGACGGCACCGAAATCCGCAAGGGTGCGTCCGATTCCGTGCTGGCCTGGGTGCGTGAGCGCGCCGGGGAAGTTGCCGCATCGATTCCCGACACGGTGGACGACATCGCCGGCCGCGGTGGCACTCCCCTTGTGGTCGCGAGGTCCGCCGGCGATGCGGTCCGCATCCTCGGCGTGATCGAGCTATCGGATGTGGTGAAGCCGGGCATTGCCGAGCGGTTCGCGCAGTTGCGGGCTATGGGTATTCGCACCGTGATGATTACCGGCGACAACCCGCTCACCGCCAAGGTGATCGCCGCGCAGGCCGGGGTGGACGATTTCTTGGCCGAGGCGACGCCCGAGGACAAGCTCGCGCTGATCCGGCGCGAGCAGGAGGGTGGGCGCCTCGTCGCCATGACCGGTGACGGCACCAATGACGCTCCCGCCCTTGCCCAGTCGGACGTCGGCGTGGCGATGAACACGGGCACCTCGGCCGCCAAAGAAGCCGGGAACATGGTCGACCTTGACTCCGACCCGACCAAGCTCATCGAGATCGTGCAGATCGGCAAGCAACTGCTGATCACCCGCGGCGCGTTGACCACGTTTTCGCTGGCCAACGACCTCGCGAAATACTTCGCGATCCTGCCGGCGCTGTTCAGTGCCATCTATCCGCAACTGGACACGCTCAACATCATGCGTCTCGCGACACCGGAGTCGGCGATCCTGTCCGCGGTCATCTTCAATGCGCTCGTGATCGTCGCGCTGATTCCGTTGTCGCTGCGCGGCGTTCGCTACCGGCCGTCGTCGGCCTCGGCGCTGCTGGGGCGAAACCTGTTGATCTACGGCATCGGTGGGGTCATCACGCCGTTCATCGGCATCTGGGCGATCGACCTCGTCGTCCGTCTCATTCCTGGGATCGGGTGATCGAAATGCGATTCGTCATCGGACTGCTCCGGCAAACGTGGGCCGGATTACTGGTAATGCTCGCGCTCACGCTCGTGCTCGGCATCGGCTATCCCGCGGCAGTGTGGACCGTGAGCCGGATCGACGCGAGCGCCGCCGAGGGGTCGGCGCTCGCAGACGCCAACGGTTGCGTAGTCGGTAGCCGATTGATCGGAATCGACCCGCAGGTCCCGGCCGGGGAACCCGATCCGTTCTTCCACGCGCGGGTGCTCGGCTCGGTGGCGGACCAGGACCCGTTTGCCACCGGCGACCCGGCCGCGTCGGCGGCGTCGAATCTCGGGCCGAGCAGTGAGACGCTCGCCGACTTCGTCGCGCAGCGCCGCATGGCGATCGCCGAACGCGACGGCGTCGATCCGTCCGCCGTTCCCGCGGACGCGGTCACCGGATCCGGCTCCGGGCTCGATCCGCAGATCAGTCCGGCGTACGCCGCGATCCAGGTGCCGCGGGTGGCGCGGGTCAACGGCATGGCGGAGGACCGGGTGCGGCAGTTGGTCGAAGAGCACACCTCGACCCGCACGTTGGGGTTCCTCGGGGCAGAGCGCGTCGATGTGCCCGAACTCAATCTCGCGCTCGGGCACGCCGCGCCCGAATGCGGTCACAACGTCGCTCCGCATGCTCCGCTCGGTGGATGATCTAGGTGTGAGCTTGTCGGACAAACCCAAACGGGGCGAGCTGCGGATCTACCTCGGTGCCGCACCGGGGGTCGGCAAGACCTACGCGATGCTCGGCGAGGCACATCGCCGACTCGAGCGCGGTACCGATCTGGTCGCAGCAGTCGTGGAAGCGCACGGGCGCACGAAGACCCTCGAGCTGCTCGACGGAATCGAGATGATCCCACCGCGTTTCGTGCCTTATCGCGGTACCCGGATGCCGGAGCTGGATGTGCCGTCGGTGCTGCGGCGCAGACCTACGGTGGTGCTGGTCGACGAGCTCGCGCACACCAACACCCCGGGCAGCGCGAACCCCAAGCGGTGGCAGGACGTGGAAGAGCTGCTCGCCGCGGGCATTACGGTGATCAGCACTGTCAACGTGCAGCACCTCGAGAGTCTCAACGATGTGGTGCAACAGATCACGGGGGTCGTGCAGCAGGAGACGGTGCCCGACGAGGTGGTGCGCGGCGCGGCGCAGGTGGAACTGGTGGACATCACCCCGGAAGCGCTGCGGCGCCGGCTCGCGCACGGCAATGTCTATGGCCCCGAGAAGGTCGACGCCGCGCTGAGCAACTACTTCCGGCCGGGCAACCTGACCGCGTTGCGGGAGCTGGCCTTGCTCTGGCTGGCCGATCAGGTCGACGCCGCTCTGGCAAAGTATCGCGCGGAGAAGGACATCACCGACACCTGGGAGGCCCGGGAACGGGTGGTGGTCGCCGTGACGGGCGGCGCGGAATCCGAGACGCTGCTGCGGCGCGCGAGCCGGATCGCGTCGAAATCGAGCGCGGAACTGATGGTGGTGCACGTCGTGCGCGGCGACGGACTCGCCGGGGTCTCTGCGCCGAAAATGGGCAAGGTGCGCGGGATCGCGTCCAGCCTCGGCGCGACCGTGCACAGCATCGTCGGCGATGATGTGCCCACCAGCCTGCTGGAGTTCGCCCGGGATGTGAATGCCACCCAGTTGGTGCTCGGTACTTCGCGCCGATCGCGCTGGGCCCGGATTTTCGACGAGGGCATCGGCGCGGCCACCCTGCAACAGTCGGGCAAGATCGACGTGCACATGGTCACGCACGAAGAGGCACGCACCGGATTCCGGTTCGCCTCCCTCGCACCCAAGGAGCGCCGGGTGTTCGCGTGGCTCGCGGCGATCGTCGTGCCCTTGGTCGCGTGCGCCGTGACCGCGCTGTTCCTCGACGGGATCCTGGATCTCGGCGGCGAGAGCGCGGTGTTCTTCGTGGTGGTGCTGCTCGTTGCGCTGCTCGGCGGCATCGGACCTGCGGTGTTGTCGGCGCTGATCTCCGGCGCCATGCTCAACTTCTTCTTCGTCGACCCGCGCCACAGCCTGACGATCGCCGAGCCGGACAGCTTCGTCACGGTGCTGGTGCTGCTGGCGGTGGCGGTGGCGGTGGCCGCGCTCGTCGACAGCGCGGCGAAACGCGCCGCGCAGGCGCGCCGCGCCTCGCAGGAGGCCGAGCTACTGGCATTGTTCGCCGGTTCGGTGCTGCGCGGCGCGGACCTGCCCGGGCTGTTGGAGCGGGTGCGCGAGACGTATTCGCAGCGTGCGGTGTCGATCGTCGGCCGAGCCGAGGGGGCGATAGCCTCCGTCGGCACCGACCCGCCGAGCACGCCGGCGGACGCGGACACCGCGATCGAGGTCGGTGAGGGCGACTATTTCCTGCTGCTGGGCGGCGCCGAGTTGCCTGCCCGCGACCGCCGGGTCCTGAACGCCGTCGCCAATCAGGCCGTCGGGCTGATCCGGCAGCGGCAGCTCGCCGACGAGGCGGCCTCGGCGGCGGCGCTGGCCGAGGCCGACCGGCTACGCCGTTCGCTGCTGTCGGCGGTGAGCCACGACCTGCGCACGCCACTGGCCGCGGTGAAGGCGGCCGTCTCGAGCCTGCGCAGTCACGACGTCGAATTCTCCCCCGACGACACCGCCGAACTCCTTGCCACCGTGGAGGAATCGACCGACCAGCTCACCGCGCTCGTCGGTAACCTGCTCGATACGACGCGGCTCGCGGCGGGGGTGGTCCGGCCGGAACTCCGGCGCGTTTACGTGGACGAAGCCATCCACCGGGTGCTCCTCGGCATCGGCACCGGCGCGAGCCGGCTGCGACCGTCCCTCGACCGCGTCGAAGTGGACGTCGGCGACGCCTGCGTGCTCGCCGACGCCGGCCTGCTCGAGCGGGTCTTGGCGAATCTCGTGGAGAACGCGCTGCAGTACGCACCGGCGGGCAAGGTCCGGGTGGCGGCGGCGCAGACCGGGAACCGGGTGCTCATCACCGTCGCGGACGAGGGTCCGGGCATACCGCGCGATGAGCAGGAGCAGATGTTCGACGCGTTCCAGCGCCTCGGCGACCGCGACAACAGCACCGGCGTCGGGCTCGGGCTTTCGGTGGTGCGCGGGTTCGTCGAGGCGATGGGCGGCACCGTGACAGCCACCGATACCCCCGGTGGCGGGCTGACCATCGTGGTGGAACTCGCCGCCGGCAATCCGCTCGGCCGGATCGAGGACGCACCGTGACGCGAGTGCTGGTGATCGACGACGAGCCGCAGATCCTGCGTGCGTTGCGGATCAACCTGTCCGTCCGGGGTTACGACGTGACAACCGCGGCATCCGGCGCGGGCGCTTTGCGGGCGGCCGCGGAAAAGAGCCCGGATGTGATCATTCTGGATCTCGGCCTGCCGGACATGGACGGCGTCGAGGTGCTCGCGGGACTGCGTGGCTGGTGTGCTGCACCGGTTATCGTGCTGTCCGCGCGCACCGACTCCGCCGACAAGGTGGAGGCGCTCGACGCGGGCGCCGACGACTACGTCACCAAACCGTTCGGCATGGACGAATTCCTCGCGCGGTTACGCGCCGCGGTGCGGCGCGGGTCGGTGGCCGCGGACACGGACGAGCCGGTCGTCGCGACCGAGTCGTTCACGGTGGATCTTGCCGCGAAGAAGGTCACCAAAGCAGGCACGGATGTGCACTTGACCCCGACCGAGTGGGGCATCCTCGAGATGCTCGTGCGCAACCGCGGCAAGCTCGTCGGTCGCCGGGAGTTGCTGCAGGAGGTGTGGGGCCAGGCCTATGCCAACGAGGGCCACTACCTGCGGGTGTACCTCGCGCAGCTGCGGCGGAAGCTGGAGGATGACCCGTCACACCCTAAACATCTGCTCACCGAGGCGGGGATGGGCTACCGCTTCGAAGCGTGACCAGCGCCGGATAGTTGGCGCAGGCTCCGGTCGGCGAAGCTCCCAAAAACGTTCCAGGCCAAGCGTGGTCGACCGAGCCGGTCCACCAGAGTTCCCCCTTTCGACATCAGACACGAAAAGGTGGACGGTCGCAAAGACCGAGCGCCGTCCTGACGCCCCCGAGCCCTTGGCCAACAGCCGTTGAATATCGGCTTGCCAGCCCAGAAACTCGGAGCAGGTGTGACCATCGACGCTCCGTCACGACAATGTCCGAGTACGGGGTGGCGACACCCAGCGCCATGAGGTCGGTCTTGTCGTGCTGTTCATTGCAGACCAAGATCCTTGTGCTTCCACCAGCGAAGCCTCACGACTACATCCACACTAGGAATCTCAAGTACGACTTTGCGAATGGCATCAGCAGGCGTGCCTCCGCGCCCAAGGATCAGAATGTGGGGGTCTGTTTCGCGTTCCCGGCAGGCCCTATTGATCGCATCAGTCAGGTCGGTTATCTCTTCGGTGATGATGTAATCCAGAAGTCGCGAACGAAGCGATGGATCCGCCGATATTCGACGGCGTAGATCCAGCTCTTGGTCCACGTATCGGCTTCCATGACGATGTTCGGGCGTCCGATCGAGGCCGTCTGCCGCTATGAGTTCTTGGGTGCCTACAAGGTGTATCCACTCCCAGAGTGGTGGCTGCGCCCGAAGGTCCTCGACCCCGACCGGCGCATCGGCCGCCGACCCCTCCGGCTCGTCCGCGGTTTCGATCGACGACACAAACCGAAGCCGGCCGTGGGGCGAGTCGGAGGCATGAACGACTCCCCTCGCAAGAAGATCCGGTGCCTCTATCCGGCGCCGGCCACCAAGGTGGCGATCAACTAGCGCATCGACTTCCAAGTCGCGCACTCGCTGAATTGGCGATAGGGACACGTAGTCCGCGATGTCGCGCATCAGAGCGCCCACAGCCTCGCGTGAGGCCTGGTCACGGCGGTGCCAGAGTTCCATGTAGTGCGCCGCACTGAGAGGAACCACTAGTCGGGACTCTCGAACCGCAGCCTTTAGTTCGTCGGCAGCAGCCAGCCAGTCCGGGTTACCTATTTTCAGGCCCTTCGCCATCTCGACCCACACATTCATGTCGAAATAGGCGGCTATGGGGAATGGTGCTTCGTGACAGTCCACCATTAACGGCCCATCCTCACCTTGCAGGCAAGAGTCGCGCCTCGGCCAGCCAGCCCGGGCTGGGAAATCGCGCGAGCCCGCAGTTGACTTATTTTATCGGGATCGTGATAGTCGAGGACTTCACCGGTCGCGTCGGCAGTTCATCGGCGTAGGTCGAGAGTCGGCGACATGGCGCCGGCGAGAATTACCTCGTCGCTGCTGGCCAACGTCAGACCGCGCCGAGCAGCTTGCGACACCAGCATCCGGTCGAAGGGGTCCCGGTGCGGCCACGGGAGACCGCCCGCCATGATCGCGTCCGCGGCCGTCATGTCGATCGCCGTCGCGCGGATACTCGCGAGCGTCTCGTCCCACACGGATAGCAACGCCTCACCACCGGCAAGCTTGCCCAAGCGGGTCTTGATCGCCACCTCCCATGCCGATGCCGCCGACACGAACACCTGCGTCGACGGGTCCGCCAACCGCTCACGCACATCCGGTCCGATTCGGTCGGGATCGACAACCCACCACAGCAATGCGTTTGTATCGAGCAGGACGCCGGTCGAAATCACTCGCCACCCTCCCAGCGTGCAAGATCGGCGTCATCGAGAGGCGTGTCGAAATCGGCGGGAATGGTCAACCGGCCAGCCATCTGCCCGAATCGACGTGGGATCGGCACAGCGGGAGACAGGACGGCCACGGGCTTCCCGTGACTGGTGATGGTGATCGGTTCCCCGGTCTCCGCAACCTCCGCCAGTAGCGCATTAAGCCGCGCCTTGGCCTCGGTGCTGGTAGTCGTCCTCATGTCCGCAAACGATACTCGTAATTGACCGGTCGGACCAGTCACACTAGTCCGACCTGCCTCGCCAGCCTGCGTAACGAACGACCGCGCACATCGGAAGTAACTGCGGAATTTGTTGCAAGAGCGAGGAGTTGCGTGGTGCGAACAATTGGCGGACTGGTGGTCGGTGTGCTCGGAGTCGGGATGTGGATCGGCTCGACGGCGCCCGCCGCCGCCGAACCGGTGACATTCGACGGCGCGACCACGCTGCAGGTGCCGGGAGTGATTGTCGGGCTGCCGATTACCCGTGGTGCGGCACCGTACACACCGACGATCGAGCACGGACATGGCCGGATCCACCCGGTACGACAGGGCTACGGATGGACTTACACCTGGGTCAACCTGAGCACCGGGGGCTCCGGAACCATCACCGAGCAACAGCCGACCGATGCCGCCACCACGACCGGCTCCGGCCAGGTCGTCGTCACGGCATCCGTCCGGATACCGGATCTGGGCGAGGTGATCGTCACGCCCAGCGTCGGCACGTTTTTCGTGACCCCGTAGGGCCGTCTGCTCGTCTTCGACGAGGCCCGTCAGCGCCGGGTGATCCGGGCCCGCACTCCGTCGAGCACATCGACGGCGCCGGGGCCCGCTGCACCGAGCCCGAACTCGGTGGCGAGTACCTCGCCCGCGATCAGGTCGCGATGCCTGCCGGCCCAGTCCTCATGTGCCGCATCGACTTCGAGGACTAGGCTGATTCGGTCGGACACGTCGAGGCCGGCCGACTTGCGGGCCTCCTGCAGTTCGCGGATCACATCGCGCGCCCAACCCTCGGCCTCGAGCTCCTCGGTGACGGTCGAATTCAGCACGACCAGACCGGCATTACCGGGCAGCGCGGCGGTGGACTCGGGCTCGGCCGCGACGAGCCGCTGGGTGTACTCCTCGGGCAGCAAGACGATACCTGCAGCTCGAACGACGCCCTCGGCATCCTCGGCCCAGTCACCCGCCTTGACCGCCTTGATCACGGTCTGCACGTCCTTACCGAGCCGCGGGCCCGCGGCGCGGGCGTTCACGACCAGCTCGAACTTGCCGTGCACGTCGACATTCGGGGTCAGATCGACCTTCTTGACGTTCACCTCGTCGGCGATGAGGTCGGCGAACGGTGCGAGACGGTCCGCATCGCCGGCCGCGATGGTGACCTCCGAAAGCGGCAGGCGCACCCGCAGGTTCTGCGCCTTGCGCAGGCTCAGCACCGTCGAGCACACCGTGCGGACTTCGTCCATCGTGTCGGCGAGTTCGGCGTCGGCCGGAACTTCTTCCGCGGCAGGCCAATCCGTCAAGTGGACCGACTCACCGCCGGTGACCCCGCGCCAGATCACCTCGCTGATCTGCGGCAGCAGCGGTGCCGAAAGCCGCGAGACGACCTCGAGCACGGTGTGCAGGGTGTCGATCGCGTCCTGCTCCTCCTGCCAGAAACGCTGACGCGACCGGCGCACGTACCAATTGGTCAGTGCGTCGCAGAACGACCGAAGCTCCTCGCAGGCACCGGCGATATCGTAGCTGTCGAGCGCGTCGGTCATCGAATCGCGCAGCGCCGCAAGCTTGGCCAGCACATACCGGTCCAGGACATGCGGCGAATCCGTGCGCCACGTACCCGGCTTGGCCGCGTACAGCTGCAGGAACGTCCAGGCGTTCCACAGCGGCCGCAGCGCATGGCTCACACCCTCGCGGATACCGCGCTCGGTGACAATGAGGTTGCCACCGCGCAGGATGGGCGAGCTCATCAGGAACCAGCGCATCGCGTCCGAGCCGTCCCGGTCGAACACCTCGTTGACGTCGGGGTAGTTGCCCTTCGACTTGCTCATCTTCAGGCCGTCGTCGCCGAGCACGATGCCATGCGCCACAACTCGTTTGAACGCCGGACGGTCGAAGAGCGCGGTCGCGAGCACGTGCAGGTTGTAGAACCAGCCCCGCGTCTGACCGTTGTACTCGACGATGAAATCGCCCGGAAAGTGACCCTCGGCCTCCGCAGTGCCCTCGAACCATTCCCGGTTCTCGAACGGGTAGTGCACCTGCGCGTACGGCATCGAGCCGGATTCGAACCAGCAGTCGAGCACCTCGGGCACTCGGCGCATGGTGGAGCGCCCGGTCGGGTCGTCCGGGTTGGGCCGGGTCAGCTCGTCGATCATCGGCCGGTGCAGATCCGTCGGGCGCACACCGAAATCACGCTCGAGCTCGTCGAGGCTGCCGTACACGTCGACCCGCGGATACGCCGGATCGTCGGACATCCACACCGGGATCGGGCTACCCCAGTATCGATTTCGGCTGATGTTCCAATCCCGCGCGCCCTCGAGCCACTTACCGAACTGACCGTCGCGGATATGTTCGGGGACCCAGGTGATCTCCTGGTTGAGCTCGACCATGCGGTTGCGGAACTTGGTTACCGCGACGAACCAGCTCGGCACCGCCATGTAGATCAGCGGCTGACCCGAACGCCAGCTGTGCGGGTAGGAGTGCTCGATCGTCTCGTGCCGCAACACCTTTGCGGCGGCCTTGAGGTCGCGGATGATGTTCGGGTTGGCGTCGAAGACCATCTGACCCTCGTACGGCGGCACCATCGAGGTGAACCGGCCGCCCTCGTCGAGGGGCTGTACCAGCTCGATGCCGTTGGCAGAGCAGTACTCCATGTCCTCTTCACCGAAGGCCGGCGCCATGTGCACGATGCCGGTACCGGAATCGGTGGTGACGTAGTCCGCGCCGATCACCCGGTGTGCGTTCGGATGCCCCACGAAGAAGCCGAACGGCGGGTCGTAACGCAGCCCGACCAGCGCGGCACCGTCGTACTCGCCCAACACCTCATGCCCGTCGAGCTCTTTGGCGTAGTGCCCGACCCGTTCGGCGGCGAGCAGATAGCGCTTGCCATCGCCACCTCGCACCTGCACGTAGCGCAAGTCCGGATGCACGGCGATCGCCAGGTTGGACGGCAACGTCCACGGCGTGGTGGTCCAGATCAGCGCGTTGGCGCCGTCCAGGGCGGCCAGCGGGTGGTCCGCGGGGACATGCAGCGGCATGTCGACGGTCAGCGCCGGGTCCTGCCGCATCTTGTAGGCGTCGTCGAGCCGGGTCTCCTGGTTCGACAGCGGCGTCTGCTCGTACCAGCTGTAGGGCAGCACCCGGAAGCCCTGGTAGATCAGGCCCTTGTCGTAAAGCGTCTTGAACGCCCACATCACCGACTCCATGAAGTCGATGTCGAGCGTCTTGTAGTCGTTGTCGAAGTCGACCCAGCGGGCCTGACGGGTGACGTAGTCCCGCCACTCGCCGGTGTAGCGCAGCACCGACTGCTTGCAGTACGCGTTGAACTCGGCGAGGCCCATCGCGTCGATCTGCGACTTGTCCTTGATGCCGAGCTGCTTTTCGGCTTCGAGTTCGGCGGGCAGCCCGTGGCAGTCCCAGCCGAATCTCCGGTCGACCTTGTGCCCGCGCATGGTCTGGTACCGCGGCACGAGGTCTTTGACGTAGCCGGTGAGCAGGTGGCCGTAGTGCGGCAGACCGTTGGCGAACGGCGGGCCGTCGTAGAAGACGAACTCGGTCGCGTCGCCGCGCTGCTCGATGCTCTTGCGGAAGGTGCCCGACGCCGCCCACTCGTCGAGCACCTTGGCCTCGAGTTCGGGGAACAGCGGGGCGCTGGAATCGATGCCCGCGGTCAGGTCGACGCGGGGATAGGTCTGCCCGTCGGTGTTTCGCTGATCGGCCATCGTCGCATCTCCTGTGCCAGTTGCTCGGCACGGGGACGACGGCAGTGCTGCGTGCACTGCTACCGCGGTACCACCCCGCTTGCCCAGGTCCGCACCGCGGTGCCGGGGCCACTCTCCCGCGAGCTGTGACGGGCTCTCCCGTTCGGTTCTACTGAGCGAGCGATCTCGCCGTTCTTCCGAAGGCTCCCCGGTGATGACCGGATCGACGCCGAACATTTTCGATTCTACTGGCGCTGTGCAAATCGGTTTTCCGGGTGCACCGCGCGGGCCTACCGGCGGTCACGGTGCCTTGCCGCGGCCGGACAGTGCGCTGACCAGGAGCAGCACGGCACCGAGTAGGCATACCGCAATGCTCCCCCATGCCCACGCGACCGACCCGGTCGTCAGGGCTATCACGAGCAGGCCGAAGCCGACCGCGGCCATGACCAGCGTCAGTACCAGCACAAGGCTGCGAGCTTAGTTGCTCTCGTTCACGAAGGTGGATTGGCCGTGGTTATTGGCCGTGTCGAAGGCGTCGCCGCCGTCGGCCGGCACCGCGGAGCCACGGTTCTCCAGCTCTTCGAGCTGCGACTCCAGGTAGGACTTCAGCCGCACCCGGTACTCGCGCTCGAACGTCTTGAGCCGGTCGATCCGTCCTTCCAGCACGGTGCGCTGCTGGTTGATCGTGGCCATGACCTCGGTGTGCTTGCGCTCGGATTCCGCCGCGATCGCGTCGGACTTCTCCTGCGCGTCGCGCAGCTGATTCTGCGAGCGGGTCTGCGCGTCGGTGAGCAGTGCGTCGGACTTCTGCCGTGCCTCGGCGATCATCGTCTCCGAACGCGAGCGTGCATCGCTGACCAGGCGCTCCGAGTTGGTGCGCGCATTGGTGAGCAGCTGCTCCGACTCCGCCTTCGCCTCGCCGGTGAGCCGGTCGGCCATCTCCTGAGCGAGCCCGAGCACCTTCGCGGCCTGCAGGTTCGCATCAGCGGACGGCGCCGGAGCCGCCGGCGCGGGCGCCGGTTTGGGCTGCTCCGGCTCGGGCCTCGGTTCCGGCTTGGGGGCGGGCGCGGCCTGTGTGGCCTGCTGCGGGGCGTTCTTGGCCTCGCCGAGCTCGGTGTCGAGCTCACTCACCCGCTGGCGCAGATCGGCGTTCTCCTCGATGAGGCGGGCCATCTCCTGCTCGACCATGTCGAGGAATGCGTCGACTTCGTCCTCGTTGTAGCCGCGTTTTCCGATCGGCGGTTTGCTGAACGCGACGTTGTGCACATCAGCTGGGGTCAGCGGCATGGAAGGATCCCTTCACGCATTTCGGAGCGGCAAAGCAACTGGTCGGATCGGCGCCTGGGCGTCATCGAACCTCAACACTGTAACCGTGGTGCGCAGAGTCATGCCAAACCGGCCGGTTGGGCAAGTCGGCTGACGATTTCCATCAGGATGTAAACCACGAACAGCAGGACCATGATCGACAGGTCCAGCCGGAGCCCGCCGAGCGATATCGGCGGAATGATCCGGCGCAGCAGTTTCACGGGTGGATCGGTGATGGTGAAGACGGTTTCCAGAATCACCACGACGATCCCCGTCGGGTGCCAGTCGCGGGCGAACGCACGGATGAACTCCACGATGATCCGGCCGATCAACAACAGCCAGAAAATGAAGAGTACGAAGTACAACACCGCGAACAGGACCACGTATTCACTCTGCCTGACTATCGGCGAGCGATCAAAACCAAACGACCTGCGAACGAAACGACGACGGCCGCCGGTTGCCCGGCGGCCGTTGCGCTGCTGCCTATTGCTGGTTGTAGAAACCGGTTTCGGCGATGCGCTTGCGTTCCTCCGCCGAAACGTCGATGTCGGCTGGTGAGAGCAAGAACACCTTCGTCGCCACCTTGTCGAACGACCCACGCAGGGCGAATGCCAATCCGGCGGCGAAGTCGACGAGTCGCTTCGCATCCGCGTTGCTCATGTCGACGAGGTCCATGATCACCGGAGTGCCGTCGCGAAACCGCTCGCCGATGGTGCGGGCCTCGCCGTAGTCGCGCGGGCGCAGCGTGGTGATCTTCGACAGCGGGCCGCTCTCGTCGAACAGTGGGGTGCGGCGCTCCTCGGCACGGCGCTCGATCCCTGTGTCGACGGCGAGCGCACCGTGGGTCGCCCGCCCGCCCGTGCCACGCGCCACGGGAGCAGTCGGCCGGGACGCGCGGGGCGTGATCGACTCGACCCGTGCGGGACGACGCGGCTCGTACGGATCGTCCTCGAACTCGGGGCGGCGCGCGTAAGCGGCCGACTTGTAGGCGGGCTCCGGGTAGTCGCCGGCATCGTGCTCGGCGTACTCCTCACGAACGCTCGCGCGGGCCGGACGCCGCGGCTCTTCGAGGTAGTCGTCCTCGTAGTCCTCGAACGGGACCATGCCGAAGTACGCCTTGAACTTGTGCAGGGTGCTCATTGATCGACCTTCCTCGGCGCGGCGGGCCCGATTTTCTGAACTTGGTGGACTTCCGGCGGAGACAGCGTGGGGGTGTTTCTGTTGTGACTGGAGTGGTTCCGCGTTCTAGTCCGAGATTATCGGCCGCGAGCCCATCAGGGCGGTACCGACACGCACACATGTCGATCCATGGCGCACAGCAATTTCCAGATCGTTCGACATCCCCGCGGAGAGCTCGGTGGCACCGGGATGCCCGGCAGTCAATGCCGCCCGCAGTTCCGCGAGCCGGGCGAATGCGCGTTCCGGCTCGACGTCGAGCGGCGGAATTGCCATCAGCCCCTTCAGATTCAGCTGCGCGGCGTCGGCGACCACGTCCGCGAGTTCGGCCAGGCCCGCGGCGGCCACTCCGCCGCGGCTCGGATCGTCGTCGAGGCTGACCTGAACGAAGACCTGCAGGGCGGCGGCGCGCTCACCCTCGTCGTGGGCCTCCGCGACGGCGCGTGCCAGGGTCTGTGCGAGTCGCACGCTGTCCACCGAGTGCACCGCGTACGCCCAACGGGCGACCGCGCGAGACTTGTTGCGCTGCAAGCGACCGATCAGGTGCCAGCGGACATCCTCATGCCCTGTGTCGGCGACCTTCGCGGACGCCTCCTGCTCGCGGGACTCACCGAATTCACGGCACCCGAGGTCGTAGAGAATCTGCACGTCGGCGGCGGGGAAGAACTTCGTGACCGGGAGCAGGGCGACCTCGTCGCGGCTGCGTCCCGCCGCGCGGCAGGCGGCATCCAGTCGGTGCGACAGCCGGTCCAGCGCTTCGGCCAGCTCGGACCGTCGGCTCACGGCGCTGTCCTGTTTGGACCGTCTGTCACGGCACTGGCCAATTCGGACCGTCGGTCACGGCACTGGCCAATTCGGACCGTCTGTCACGGCACCGGGGGCACGGACTGCATCCAGATCACGCTGGCCAGTCTGCCAGTGGGCGCAGCACGGCGGTGACTGAACAATGTCGCGTCCTCGATCGTGCAGCGCGGATCCATCGCGACGGCCGAGACGCCCGCCGCCAGCAACTGGCGGCGCAACCCGGCGCGCAGGTCGAGACCGGGGGTGCCCTTCGCCGTCGTGGTCGCGCTGCCGGGCAGATGGGCTTCGACGTCGGCGCGCATCTGCGCGGGTACCTCGTATTGCCGCCCGCTGGCGGCGGGACCGAGGAAAGCGCCGATCCGATCGCGGCGCGCGCCGAGCGCCACCATCGCGTCGAGAACCACTGGGACGATCCCGATCCGGGCGCCCACCCGGCCCGCATGCACCGCGCCGAGCACACCGGCCTCGTCATCGGAGAGCAGGACGGGAACACAGTCGGCCGAAAGCACCACGAGCGCCAGATCGGGTGTGCTGGTGACCAGGGCGTCGGTGGCCTCGACGGCGTGCTCGCGCGGGCCGTCCACCACTTCGACGTTGCGGCCGTGAATCTGCTCCATCCAGACCAGCCGGTCCGGGGTCAGGCCGATCTGGGTGGCCAGTCGGACTCGGTTGGCTGCGACCGCGACAGGGTCGTCGCCGACGTGATCACCGAGGTTGAAGCTGTCGTACGGGGCGACGGACACGCCGCCCGCGCGGGTGGTGACCACCCGGCGAACCTTCGTGCTGCGTGCGGGTTTACCGGTCGGCTGTCCTTGCGGCCCGGTCAACGACGCATGAAGGACGGAACATCGACGTCGTCCTCGAGATCGTCCTGCTCGACCCGCCCGCGCGAACCACCGTGCAGGCCGACCGGTGCCACTTCTTCGGCACGCGCAGGTTCGACGTCCCGGTAGCTCGGCGCGGCGTCGGCGCCATTGCCGCGCGCACCGATCTGGCCGGCCCGGCCGACGCCGATCGAGCTGCGACCCGGCGCCGCCTCCACCGGCCTGCGCGCGGGCGTGCCCGCATCGAAACCGGCGGCGATGACTGTGACCCGAACCTCGTCGCCGAGCGAGTCGTCGATCACCGTGCCGAAGATGATGTTGGCGTCGATATGGGCCGCTTCCTGCACGAGCGAGGCCGCCTCGTTGATCTCGAACAGGCCGAGGTCCGAGCCACCCGCGATCGAGAGCAGGACGCCACGGGCGCCTTCCATCGAGGCTTCGAGCAGCGGCGAATTGATCGCCGATTCAGCGGCTTTCACCGATCTACCCTCACCGCGCGACGAACCGATACCCATCAGCGCGCTGCCTGCTCCCGACATCACCGACTTCACGTCCGCGAAGTCGACGTTGATCAGGCCGGGCGTGGTGATCAGGTCGGTAATGCCCTGCACGCCGTTGAGCAGTACCTCGTCGGCCGAACGGAAAGCGTCCATCAGGCTCACCGCGGCGTCACCGAGCTGCAGCAGGCGGTCGTTCGGAATGACGATCAGTGTGTCGCACGACTCACGCAGCCCGTTGATCCCCGTTTCGGCCTGTCCGCCACGGCGCTTGCCCTCGAACGAGAACGGCCGGGTGACGACGCCGATGGTCAGCGCACCGAGTTTGCGCGCGATGCTGGCCACGACCGGAGCGCCCCCGGTGCCGGTGCCGCCGCCCTCGCCGGCGGTCACGAACACCATGTCGGCACCCTTGAGCACTTCTTCGATCTCGTCCTTGTGGTCCTCGGCGGCCTTGCGACCGACGTCGGGGTCGGCGCCTGCGCCGAGACCACGGGTGAGTTCACGCCCGACGTCGAGTTTGACGTCGGCGTCGCTCATCAGCAGCGCCTGTGCGTCGGTGTTGACCGCGATGAACTCGACTCCCTTGAGTCCCTGTTCGATCATGCGGTTCACCGCATTGACACCGCCGCCGCCGATTCCGACGACCTTGATGACGGCGAGGTAATTGTGCGGGGGCGTCATATGCTCTCGCCTTCCTTCGATCCCGGGGCTTGGGTGGGGGGCGAGTACCCGAAACCCTAAACCTAAACCACAGGGTTAGCGTTATGTCAAGTACCCGACTGCGCAGAACGCTATTCGCCGGAACGGCAAACCGGACGCAGGCGCGCCGCGACACGCGAAAAAATCGGCACTACTTCACAGTTGGCAGGTCGGGGCTGGAGATGTCGTAGGTCTGCCCGGGCTGTGTCAGCAAAGGCAAGGCGATGGCGGCCTTGCGGTCCGCGTTGTCCGCACTCCCCCACACGATCACCCGCTTGTCCAGCAAAGTGAGACGGATGTCCGAGATCGACCGCGCCGCGACATCGGAGACCTGGGTGCGCAACCCGGGCGGGATGGTAGACAGCACATCGAGCGCGGCGAGCGTGACCGGGTCGTCGGGTCCCGGGCTCGACACGGTCAGCCGGGGCACGCCGGGCGGCGGCGGTTCGATCGCGAAATCGACTGCGCCGGAGTCCATCAGGTGCGTTCCCTGCGGCGAGTCGTAAAACACCGCCGGCTCCCGCTCGTCGACGGTCACCCGCACGGTCGACGGATACTCACGTTGCACGCGCGCCTGCGCGACCTTCGGAATCTGCGCCACCCGCTGCGCGGCAGCGCCGGTATCGACCTGCAGCAGCGGCTGCCCCTGCGGCAGGTCGAGCGCGGCCAGCACCTGATCCTCGGGAACCGAAGCCAGCCCACGCACCTCGACCGTGCGCACCGATAGCAGCGGGGTGAACCAGGCGAGGGCCGCCAACGCGATCACCACGACCACGCCGACCGCCACCCACAGCCACCGTCGGCTCATCCGTTCGGTTTTCCGTACCGCGGCCGGGCGCGCAACGCGTCGAGGATCTGGCTACCGAGCATGGTCACGTCGCCCGCGCCCATCGTGATCACCACGTCACCGGGCTGGGTCAGCGCGGCCACCTGTCGACCGACCCGCGACATATCGGGCTGGTAGTGCACCGGCTTGCCGACCGACTGGGCGATCAACGCGCCGCTCACCCCTGGCAGCGGCTCCTCTCGCGCGCCGTAGACGTCGAGCACGACGACCTCGTCGGCGAGGTCGAGCGCGGCGGCGAACTCCGTCGCGAATGTCGCGGTGCGGCTGTACAGATGCGGCTGGAACACCACCACGACGCTGCCGCGCCGGGAACGGGCGCCGTCGCGTGCCTCCTGCTCGACGAGTTCGACCGCGGCGCCGAGCACGGCGCGCACCTCGGTCGGGTGGTGGGCGTAGTCGTCGAACACCCGAACCCCGTGCTCACGGCCGGTGAACTGAAAACGCCGGTGCACGCCGCCGAATACGGCGAGCCCCTCGACCGCCTCCTCCACGTCCGCGCCGACATCGCGGGCCGCGGCGATCGCGGCGATCGCATTGAGCGCCATGTGCCGTCCCGGCACCGCGAGCCGAAGCGTGCGCGGGTTCGGCTCGCCGACGACCTGGAACTGCGCGACACCGCCGACGTCGCGCGGCTCCCAACTGTGCAGCCAGACGCCCACCGGGACACCCTCGTACACCGCGGGAACCTCGCCGGACGCAGTGCTCGGCGACTCGTCGGCGCCGACATTGGGCGACTCGCCGGCGGCGACTTTGGGCGACTCGCCGGCGGCGACTTTGGGCAGCGTGCCGTAACCGACCACCCGGATGTCCCCGCGCGGGCCCGCCACGACGCGGCGGGCCAGCGCCGCCGAACCGGGATCGTCGAGGCAGGCGACCAGCGCGCCACCGGGTGCGAGCCGCGCGAGGAAGTCGTCGAATACCTGCACATAGGCCTCGGTGGTGCCGAAATGGTCGAGGTGATCGGATTCGACATTGGTCACCACCACGGTGCCCGGGTCGTATTCGAGCAGCGAACCGTCGCTCTCGTCGGCCTCGGCCACGAAGACGTCGCCGGTGCCGTGATGGGCGTTGGTCCCTGCCTCGTTGAGCTCCCCACCCACCGCGAACGACGGGTCGAAACCGCAGTGCTGCAACGTGACGACGAGCATCGAGGTGGTGGACGTCTTGCCGTGCGTGCCTGCCACGAGCACGGTGCGATAGCCGCGCATCAACGACGCAAGCACCGTTGGGCGCAGCAGCACGGGCAGCCCGCGGCGGTGCGCCTCGACGAGTTCGGGATTGGTCTTCGGGATCGCGGCGTGGGTGGTGACGACAGCCGTCGGCCCGCCGGGCAACAGGTCCAGCGCCGACGCGTCGTGCCCGACCCGTACCTGGGCGCCACGGGCACGCAGGGCGAGCACCGCGCGGCTTTCCTTCGCGTCCGACCCCGACACCGCGCCGCCGCGCGCCAGCAGAATGCGGGCGATCCCGGACATCCCGGCGCCACCGATGCCCACCATGTGGACACGCTCGAGCTGTGCGGGCAGCGCCGACATCGTCGACCCGTCCTCCGCGCCGCGGAAATGGCCGCCGTCCTGCACGGGAATCACTTGCGCGCCACCTCCAGCACGATCCGGGCGACCTCGTTCGCCGCGTCGCGGTGGCCCGCGCCGGCCGCGGCGAGCCCCATTTCACGCAACCCGTTCCGGTCGAGTATCGCGGGGATCACCCGGTCGATGACGTACTGCGGGGTGAATTGCGCGTCGGCGACGATTGTGCCACCACCCTGCGCGACCACCGGCCGCGCGTTGAGTTCCTGCTCGCCGTTGCCATGCGGCAGCGGCACATAGAACGCGGGCAGCCCGACCGCGGACACCTCGGCGACGGTCATCGCGCCGGACCGGCAGATCGCGACGTCGGCGGCGGCGTAGGCGAGGTCCATCCGGGACAGGTACGGCACCGCGACGTACGGCGCGGCACCGTTGCGCGCGGTGTCGTGCGGGACGCCCGCACGGGCGCTGTCGGGCAAATCGAGGGTGTTCTTCGGACCGTGCGCGTGCAGTACCGAGATACCTGCCGCGGCCAACTCCGCTGCCGCACCGGACACGGCGATATTGAGCGAACGCGCACCCTGCGAACCGCCGAACACCAGCAGCACCGGACCGTCCTGCGGCAGCCCGAAATGCGCACGGGCGCCGGCCCGGAACGCCGAACGGTCCAGCCCCGTGATCGACGAGCGAACCGGAATACCGACGAGCTCCGCACTCGGCGCGCGACGGGCGTGAATGCCCGAACCGGGCACCGCAGCGAGCACGCGCGTGGCCAACCGGGCCCCGACCTTGTTTGCGATGCCGGCCTTCGCGTTCGCCTCGTGCACGACGATCGGAACCCGGCGACGCCGCGACAACCCCGCGGCCAGATAGGCAGGCAGCGCGACGTAACCGCCGAACCCGACGATGACGTCCGCGCCGGATCGGTCGATCACCTCGCGGGTCCGGCGCACCGAGTCCCACACCCGCTTCGGCAGCCGAAGCAGATCCTTGCTCACTTTGCGCGGCAACGGCACCGGTGGGATCAGTTCGAGTGGGTAGCCGCGCTCGGGGACCAATGTCGTCTCCAGGCCGCGCGCAGTGCCGAGTGCGGTCACCTTCACCGACGGTTCGAGTCGGCGCAGCGCATCGGCGACCGCGAGCGCTGGTTCGATATGCCCGGCCGTGCCTCCTCCCGCGACGATCACCGACAGTCCGTCAGGCTGACTCACCTATCTACGTCCTCGCTCTTCGTGGCGTTGCCCGCGTCGCCGACCTCGGAGCGCTTGCCCGCGCTGCCGCCGACCGCGTAGTCGCCGCTTTCGGCGACGCCTTTGCCGTCGCCCGTGTGCCGGCCGGTTCGCGGACCCGCGTCGAGGCGGTCCGTTTGCGGCCGTCGAGCTCACCGCGCGCCGGGTAGCGCACCGGCGTGCGCCGCTCGGCGCGCGCCCGGGCGACCTGCGCCCGGCCGGGCGCATAGGCCTCCGGCATGGGCAACCGGAGCATCCGGCTGAACCGTCCGTCCTCGCCTGCATGCAGCGCCGCGATCGCCTCCGGTTCGTGCCTGGCGGCGCTCGCGATGATCCCGAACATCAGCAGCGTAATCGCCAGCGACGAGCCGCCGGCCGACACCAACGGCAACTGCAGACCGGTGACGGGCAGGATGCGCACCACGTAGCCGATGTTGATCAGTGCCTGGCCGACGATCCAGGTGGTTGCGGTGGCCACGAGCAGACGCAGGAACGGGTCCGCGGACCTCGACGCGATCCGCATTCCGGTGTAGACGAACAGCGCGAACAGGCCGATGACGGCGATGCAGCCGACGAATCCGAGTTCCTCGCCGATGATCGCGAAGATGAAGTCGTTGTGCGAGTTCGGCAGGTAGCTCCACTTCGCGCGACTCTGTCCGAGCCCACGGCCGAACCACCCGCCGTCGGCAAGCGAGTACATCGCCTGCCGGGACTGGTAACCGATGCCCTGCGGGTCCTCGCCGGGACTGAAGAACGCCTTCATCCGGTCCGAGCGGTATCCGGCGGTGAGGGCAAGCGCGACCGCGGCCACCACGCCGGAGACGGAGATGGTGATGAACAACTTGGTGGGCAGGCCACCGAACCACAGCAGCGCCACCAGGATGATGCCGAGTGCGATCGTGGTGGACAGATTCGGCTGCAGCACAACGAGCATGCAGACGATCAGCGCAGCGGGCACCACGGGAAACAGGATCATCTTCAGGTTCGTGCGCTGCGGGATGCGCGAGGCCAGCACGTGCGCTCCCCACAGCGCCAACGTCACCTTCGCGACCTCGGACGGCTGCACCGAGAGCGGGCCGAGCATGAACCAGCGGCGCGCACCACCGCTGACCACGCCGATGCCGGGGATGAGCACGAGTACCAGCGCGACCATGGTGACCGCGAACGCGGGGAACGCGAGCTTGCGCAGCACCCGGATCGGCACCCGCAGCGCGAGGTAGAAGAGCACCGCCCCGAGCACCGCGTACATCAGTTGCTGGGAGAACAGTGCGTAGGCCGAATCGCCGCCGGCATAGGACTCGACGCTCGACGCGGAGAGCACCATCACCAGGCCGAGCACGGTGAGCAGGGTCGCGATCGTGACGACGAGATGGAACGAGGCGAGCGGTCGTGCGAGCCAGGTGCCGATGCGGTTGTTCCCGATCACCTTCTGGCCGATCACCAGTGGGTCCCGAGATCGGCTTCGGTAAGCTCCGCGGCCGCCACGGCGAAGCTGTCACCCCGGTGACCGTAGCTGCGGAACATGTCCAGCGAGGCGGCGGCCGGCGCGAGGAGCACGGTATCGCCGGGTCGGGCGAGTCGCGCAGCGGCACGCACCGCGTTCGCCATGACGGCGTCGGGGTCCGTCACGTCCGTTGCTGGAGTCACATCTGTTACAGCAGTCACTCCTGCATCGTCCCGCGTCGGAACGAGCAGCACCGGAACCTCGGGCGCGTGTCGCGCCAAAGCTGCTGCGATCTTGGTCGCATCGACCCCGATCAAGACCGCCCCGCGCAGCCGCGACGCCACCTCGGCGACCAGGTCGTCCACCGTGGCGCCCTTGAGCTGACCGCCCGCCACCCAAACGACATGCGGGTGCGCGAGCAGCGAGGAACGCGCAGCATGCGGGTTCGTGGCCTTCGAGTCGTCCACGAAGGTGACCCCGCCGAGTTCGCGGACCGCCGATGCGCGGTGCGGGCCGACGTGATGCGCGGCCAGTCCGGCGATGATGGCCCTTGGCGGGACGAGGATCGCGCGAGCCAGCGCGGCGGCGGCGAGCGCATCCAGAATCCCCGCCGGTCCGGGCGGGCTGATCGTATCCGCCGGTCCCAGATCGGCATCCTCGGCGAACGCCCGGTCCACCAGCCGGCCATCGCGTACGCCCAGCTCCTTCGGCCCGGGTTCCCCGATGCGGAAGCCGGCGGTGTGCGGGAGTGCGGCGGCCACCGGATCGTCGAGTCCGACCACCGCGACGTTGCCGGCCAAAGCCCGCGCCTTCGCCGCGACATAGCCGGACAGCCCGCCGTGCCAGTCGAGATGGTCCTCGGCGATATTGAGCACCGCCCCGGCGTTCGGGCGCACCGACGGCGCCCAGTACAGCTGGAACGAGGACAGTTCGACCGCGAGCACCCGCACATCGGGCCGCCGCAGCGCATCGATCACCGGCAGGCCGATATTGCCGCACGCGGCGCTGCCCAGGCCTGCCGCGCGCAGGATGGTGTGCAGCATCGTCGTGGTGGTGGTTTTTCCATTGGTCCCGGTCACCACCAGCCAGCGCCGGGTCGGCCCGTACAACTCGGCATGATCCACCCGCCAGGAAAACTCGATATCGCCCCACACCGGAATGCCGCGCCGCGCGGCCTCGATCAGCAGCGGTGCTTCCGGACGAAAACCGGGGCTGGTGATCACCAGCGCGATGTCGTCCAGCCCGCCCGCCGCGAGCAACTCGGCCTCGGGTGCGCTGTCGAGCCCGAGCCCGACAGCCTCGGCGAGCGAATCCGCCCGCCCGTCGGTGACAACGATCCGGGCACCCAGGATGCGAAGCGGGTCGATGACCGCCCGGCCGGAGATCCCCCAGCCGGCCACCAGCACACGCGCGTCACGAAGTCCGTGCAGATCCTCCGCGAGCGGCACGCCTAGTCCCCGATCGCCGCGAGGTACTCGCTATAGAACAGGGCGAGCCCGATTGCGGCGGCGGTACCGGCGAGCAGCCAGAACCGGATGATCACCGTGGTTTCCGCCCAGCCGGCGAGTTCGAAGTGGTGATGGAACGGTGCCATCCGGAACACGCGGCGACGCGACGAACGGAACACCGCCACCTGGATCACCACCGAGGCGGCCTCGGCCACGAACAGCGCACCGATGACCACCATCAGCAGTTCGGTGCGGGTGGTGATGGAGAGCCCGGCGAGCATGCCGCCGAGCGCGAGTGAACCGGTGTCGCCCATGAAGATGCGGGCCGGGGCGGCGTTCCACCACAGGAACCCGACACATGCCGCGGCGCCGGCGGCGCAGATCAGCGCGAGATCGAGCGGATCGCGCACGTCGTAGCAGCCCTGGCCCGGGCTGGTCTCGCAGGAGTTGCGGTACTGCCAGAACGTGATGATCACGTACGCACCGAGCACGAAACCCATCGAGCCCGCGGCCAGACCGTCGAGCCCGTCGGTGAGGTTGACCGCGTTCGACCAGGCGCTCACCAGCAGGTAGCAGAACAGGATGAACACCAGCGAGCCCATCGACACGGTGGTGATGTCACGAACGTAGGACAGGTGCGTGCTGCCCGGGGTCAGCCCGCTGGCGCCGCGGAACTGCAGCGCGAGGACGCCGAAGATCAGCGCGACCACCAGTTGCCCAACGAGCTTGGCAGTCTTGTTCAGCCCGAGATTGCGCTGCTTGCGGATCTTGATGAAGTCGTCGAGGAAACCGACGCCGCCCAGCGCGGTGGCCAGGCCGAGCACGAGCAGGCCCGACGCGGACGGCCCGTCGGCCTGGTAGCCGATCCCGATCAGGTGCGAGCCCCAGTACCCGGCCCAGAGCCCGGTAATGATCGCGACACCGCCCATGGTGGGGGTGCCGCGCTTGGACTGATGGCTCGCCGGGCCCTCGACGCGTATCTCCTGACCGAAGCCCTGCCGGGAGAACACCCGAATCAGCAGCGGCGTCAGCAGGATCGACACGGCCAGGGCGATCCCCGCCGCGAACAGGATCTGTCTCAATTCCCTGCCTCCGTCATGTCACCGAGCGGATGCTCGGCGCTGTCATCCAGGAGATGCTCGGCGACGGTCCACAGCCCGATCGCCTGCGACGCCTTCACCAGCACGAGATCACCGGGCGCAAGTTCGGCATCGAGCAACTCCATCGCGGCACGCGCGTCCGGGACGAGCACCGCTTCGTCGCCCCACGACCCTTCCATCACCGCGCCCTGATACATCCCGCGGGACGGGCGTCCGGTGCCGACCACGATGAGTTTGCCGACGTCGAGGCGGACCGCGAACCGGCCGATCGCATCGTGCTCCACCACCGAGTCGTCGCCGAGCTCGCCCATCTCGCCGAGCACCGCGAAACTGCGCCGCCGCTGCGGCGTCGAACGAGCCATGGAGACGAGTGCCTTGAGCCCCGCCCGCATCGAATCCGGGTTCGCGTTGTACGAATCGTTGATCACCGTGACGCCGTCGCCGCGGGTCCGCACGTCCATCCGCCGCGCCGATGCCGCCCGCGCCCCGCCGAGCGCGGCGGCGACACCGTCGAGATCGAGCCCGCATTCCAGCGCGACGGCCGCGGCGGCCAGCGCGTTGCCGACCTGGTGCTCGCCGTGCACCGCGAGCTCGACCGGCACCCGCCCGGCCGCGCAGTCGAGCACGAACCGCGCCCGGGCCTGGTCATCGAGCACGACATCGGTGGCCCGCACGTCCGCACCCGGCGTCTGGCCGACCATCACGACTCTGGCCGTGGTCCGCGCAGCCATGGCGGCCACCAGCGAATCGTCGGAGTTGAGGATCGCGACGCCACCGTCGGCCGCCGACGGCAACGCCTCCACGAGCTCACCCTTCGTCTGGGCGATCGCCTCCCGCGAACCGAACTCGCCCAAGTGCGCGGTACCGACGTTGAGCACCACACCGATGCGAGGGGGCGCGATGGCGGCCAGCGCGGCGATATGCCCGACTCCGCGCGCGGACATCTCGAGCACGAGGTGACGGGTCTGGGCGTCGGCACGAAGCGCCGTCCACGGATGGCCGAGTTCGTTGTTGAACGAGCCCGGCGGCGCCACAACCGGGCCGAGCGGACGCAGCACGGCGGCGAGCAGATCCTTCGTCGACGTCTTGCCCGACGAGCCGGTCACGCCCACTACGGTCAGGCCGGTCCGGGCACGCAGGTCGTCGACCACGAACCGGGCCAGTTTCGCCAGCGCGGCCAGCACTGCTGCGCCGGAACCGTCGGAGTCGTGTTCCAAGGCCATGGCCACACCGGCCGAGGGCGTGGCGTCGGTCGGGATCGGCGGCACGACGATGGCCGGGACATCGACCGGGCGCGCGGCGAGGGCGGCGACCGCGCCTGCCGCTGCGGCGGATCCGGCGTGCTCGTGCCCGTCGACCCTGGCGCCGGGCAGCGCGAGAAACAGATCACCGGCGGCGATCTTGCGCGAATCGAACTCGACGGAGCCGGTCACGACCGCGTCCGGGTCGGCCGCATCGTGCAACGTTCCGCCGACGATCTCGGCGATCCGCGCCAACGACAGTGCAATCACGCGCCGGTCGCCTCCCCCGCGTGCTCGATGGCGCTCGCGAGCACCTCGCGATCATCGAACGGGTACTTCACGCCCTGAATCTCCTGACCTGTTTCGTGTCCCTTGCCGGCCACCAACACCACGTCACCGGCGCCGGCCCAGTCGACCGCCGCCGCGATCGCCGCGGCGCGATCGCCGATCTCGCGCACCTCGCCGCGCTCGTCCTCGGCAACCGCGGTGGCGCCGGCCAGCATCGCCGACCGAATCGCCGCCGGGTCCTCCGTGCGCGGATTGTCATCGGTGATCACGAGGAGATCGGCGAACCGGGCCCCAACCTCGCCCATCATGGGTCGCTTGCCGACGTCGCGGTCACCGCCGGCGCCGACCACGAGCGCGATTCTGCCCGCCGACTGGGCGCGAAGCGTGGAAATAACCGCCGACAGCGCGGCCGGCTTGTGCGCGTAATCGACGACCGCGAGAAACTCCTGCCCGCGATCGACCCGTTCCACCCGGCCCGGCACGTCCACCTCGGCAAGCGAACGGGCAGCCGCGACCGGATCGACGCCCGCCGCGGCGCAGGTGGCGACCGCGAGCAGCGCGTTGGCGACGTTGTAGCGCCCGGGCAGGCGCAATCGCGCGGGAATCCCCTGCCACGGACTCGGTCCGACGATCCGGAACTCCTGGCCCCCCGTCGGCAGCACATGCTCCGCCGTCGCGGTCCAATCCGCCGGCCCGGACGTGGCCACCGTACTGAGGGCACCAGCCGCCTTTTCCGCCATCCGCCGGCCCCACTCGTCATCGATGCACACCACGGCGCGATCGGCGTGTACCGAGGAATCGGGCGCGAACAATCTGGCCTTGGCCGCGAAGTAATCCTCGAAGGTGGGATGGAAGTCGAGATGGTCCTGCGACAGGTTGGTGAACGCGGCAACATCGAAGCGGGTGCCGTCCACTCGCCCGAGTGCGAGCGCGTGGCTCGACACCTCCATCACCACGCAGTCGGTGCCCTGCTCGAGCATCGCGGCGAACAGCGCATGCAATTGCGGTGCCTCCGGGGTGGTCAGCGCGCTCGGTACTCGCCGGCCCTGCACCCGGGTCTCGATGGTGCCGATCAGGCCCGGCTCCCGACCGGTGGCGCGCAACGCGGCCTCGATCAGGTAGCTGGTGGTGGTCTTACCGGATGTGCCGGTGACGCCGATGACCAACATCTGCTCGGACGGTCGCCCGTAGATGGTTGCGGCGACCTCGCCGAGGACGCTGCGCGGGGACGGGTGCACCAGCACCGGCACCGAGTCGAGGCCGGCCTCGTCGAGCATCTGCTGCCCGGCCTCATCGGTCAGCACCGCCGCGGCGCCACGTTCGAGTGCCTGGGCCGCGAAGCCCGCGCCATGCGATTTCGACCCGGGCAGCGCGGCAAACAGATCACCCGGCAACAGCGCGGACGACCGGTGTTCGACGCCGGTGACCGTCGCGTCGGCCGAATCGCCCGGCCCGTGGATCACCGTTGCGTCGATGAAGCTTGCCAGCGCCGAAACCGAAGTCGACGGTGGCGCGCTGGGACGGAGCGCGGTCTGTGGACCGACTTGCGCGGGCACCGTGCTCCTTCCGTTTCTTTCGAACGCATCCGGTCACCGCTGCGCCTGCAGGCGCGGCAGAGCCGACGTGTCACGTTACCGAGGATTCACCCGGACACCGAACGCAGTCCCGGGCATGGCGGCCCGTTGCGGCGCTATCGGTTCAGTCGGCCTGCAACGTGTAGTGGCGTGGCGGCGGCGAGAGCGGCACGCTGTCGCGCTGCAGCATCCACGAGGCGATGTTGTGGAACAACGGCGCCGCGGACTGCCCGCCGCCACCGTCCACGCCGCGCTGCGGGGCATCGAGCATGATGCCGACCACGTAGCGCGGGTTGTCGGCCGGGGCGATGCCCGCGAAGGTGATCCAGTAGTTCGAGCTCGAGTAGCACTTGCACGCGGCGTCGACCTGCTGCGCGGTGCCGGTCTTGCCGGCCACCTGATATCCCGCCACGCTCGCGGACGAGCCGGTGCCCTGCTGATACCCCATCGGATCACGCTGTGTCACCGACTGAAACATCGACAGCAGCGTCGCCGAGGTCTGCTCGCTCACCACGCGCACGCCTTCGGGACGGTCGGGCTCGGCCCGCTCGCCGTCGGGTCCTATCTCGGCCCGGACGATGCGCGGCGGCATGCGAACACCACCATTGGCGACAGCCTGGTACATCCCGGTCATCTGCAACAGCGTCATCGACAGGCCCTGCCCGATCGGCAGGTTCGCGAACGTGCCACCCGACCACTGGTCGCGGCTCGGCACCGCGCCGGCGCTCTCGCCGGGCAGTCCGACGTTGGTGCGTTGCCCGAGCCCGAACTTCTGCAGCATCTCCGCGTACCGGTCCTCCCCGACCCGCTGGGCGAGCATCAGGGTGCCGACGTTCGAGGACTTCCCGAATATCCCGGTGGTGGTGTACGGCGCGACGCCGTGCCCCCACGCGTCGGCGACCGTGACACCGGCCATATGGATACTGCCGGGGACCTGCAGCACCTCGTCGGGATTGGTCAGGCCGTATTCGATCGCGGCCGATGCGGTGACGATTTTGTTCACCGACCCGGGTTCGAACGGTGTAGTGACGGTGAGGTTGCCCAGCTGCGCGGACTTCTTCGCCCCGACGCCCTCGGACGGATTGAAGGTGTTGTCATTGCTCATCGCGAGCACCTCGCCGGTGCGCGCGTCCAGCACCACCGCCGACGCGTTCTTCGATCCGGAGAGGTCCTTGGCCTGTTGCACCTGCTGCTGCACGTAGTACTGCAGATCCGAGTCGATGGTCAGCTCGACCTGCGAGCCGTCCACCGCCGGTTGCCGGTCCCGCCAGCTTCCCGGGATCACCGCGCCGTCCGAGCCGCGGTCGTAGGTTTGTGAACCGTCGGTGCCGGCGAGCGTGGAGTCCATCGAAGACTCGAGCCCCAGCAGGCCGTGCCCGTCCCAGCCGGTCGCGCCCACCATGTTCGCCGCCAACGCCCCGCCCGGGTACTGCCGGATATCTTGGCGCTCCAGTCCCACTTCCGGGTACTTGTCGGAGATTTCGGCGGCGACAGCGGGATCGACACTGCGCGCGAGATAGACGAACGTCTCCTCGCTACGCACCTTTTCCAGCACATCCTTCTCGCGCGCCGCAGCGCCGAGCTTGTCGTGCACGAGCTTCGCGATATCGGTGAGCCGTTGGTCGGGATCGGGCGCGCCGGGGTCCTTGGCCTTGGCCTCGGCGAGCTCCTTGCGCACCCGAACCGGCTGGAAGGTCAGCGCTTTGGCCTCCATCGTGAACGCCAGCGGCTTGCCGTTGCGATCCACGATCGCGCCGCGGGTCGCCGGGTCGACCACGGTGGTACTGCGCTGGCTCGCGGCCTCGGCCTGCAGCCGCGGTGCCGAGATCGCCTGCGCGATGAACAAGGGCACGACCACGGCGAACAACGCGATCAGCATCACCGCGCGGCCGGACACCAGCCGGAACCGCAGCGGGTCGTTCGCGCTGCGGGGGCGTGGCCGGCCAGCCGGCGGCCGACGCTGCGCGCCGGTGCGTTTGGTCGCACTCGCCCTTGTTCTTGCCGCGCCGCCCGAGTTTTTGCTCGTTCCGCGGGCGCGATTCACCGCGGCTGCCCGCTGCTCGCCTGTCCCGGAATGGCCATGGGTACCAATTGTTCACCCTGCGGCTGCGCATTCACGCCGGTCCGCTGCGGCGTGTCGCCCGCCCCGGTCTGCCGCGTCGGGGTCTGGGCCGTCGGCGTCTGGGCCGTCGCACGAGAACCCGCCGCCGAACGCGCCGTCCCGAGCACGGTGTTGTCCCGCGACTGCCCGTTGAGCAGTGGCACCGGCGGGCCCTGAGCCGGTGTCGGCGTGCCGACCACGGCAACGCCGCCGTCCGGGGCCACGACCAGCCGGGCGGGATCCTTCGCCGGGATCATGCCGAGCTCACGGGCCTTCGCGGCGAGGTCGGGAGCCGAATCCGCGGTCTCCACATCACGCTGCAACGACGCCAGCTGCTGTGACAACTGCTGGTTGTGCACCCGCGCGGCGCTGAGTTCGTAGCTGTCCTCGGCCGACCTGGTGGTGAGCAGCAGCGTGCACACCAGGCCGCAGGCCAGCAGGCCGATCACCGTGGCTACGTACGGAATCCGTGCGGCGAACTGCGAACTTCGCTTGGGCAGCGCGGCAATCGCGGCGGTATCGCCACGGTGCAGCGCCGCGCGCTGCTGACGACGCTCGTAGGCGCGCCGCGCCGCACCCGAGCGGGTGCTGGAATCGGTGTCCACCGCGGCGCGGACCGCGACGGTGCCCTTCTTGCCGCCCGCCCGGCCATCCTCGGACGACCTGCTCTTCCGGTCGCTTCCGCCGCGCTTGTCTTCGGCTCCCTTCGCGCCCCGTGCGCTTCCCTCCCGCTTCGCGCCCCGTGCGCGTTCCCCCCGCTTCGCTCCACCGGACGCGTTGTCGAGTGTGCTGGTGCGCGCGTTCATGCCGCTGACCTCCTGGCAATCCGTTCCGCCGCCCGCATCCGCACGGGCGCCGATCTCGGGTTTTCTTCGATCTCTTCGTCAGTTGCGCGCTCGGCGCCGCGGGTGAGCAGGCGGAACTCCGGGCCCATCCCCGGCAGTTCGACGGGGAGCCCCCGCGGCGTGCGGGAAACAGTCCGCGGTGCGAGTTCCTGTTTGACCACTCGGTCCTCGAGCGACTGATAGGACATGAACACCACGCGGCCGCCCACCTCGAGCGCGTCGAGCGCTGCCGGAACGGCGGTGCGCAGCGAATCGAGCTCGCCGTTGACCTCCACCCGCAGCGCCTGAAAGGTGCGCTTGGCGGGGTGGCCGCCGGTGCGGCGGGTGGCCGCCGGGATCGCGTCGTAGATCAGTTCCACGAGCCGGGCACTGGTGTCGAACGGTTGCTGGGCGCGGCGGCGGACGACCTCGCTCGCGATCCGGCCCGCGAACCGTTCTTCGCCGTAGACCTTGAGGATTCGCGCGAGATCGCCGTGGCTGTAGGTGTTGAGCACTTCGGCCGCGGTGAGTCCGCGCGACTGATCCATCCGCATGTCCAGCGGCGCGTCGACCGAATACGCGAAGCCTCGATCCTGCTCGTCGAGTTGCATGGACGAGACCCCGAGGTCGAACAGGATGGCCCGCACGGATTCCGTGCGGGCCAGTCGGGCTTCATCGAGCGCCTCCGGCAACTCGTCGTAGCGGCTGTGCACCAAGGTGATTCGATCGGTGAAGGGGCTCAGCCGCGCACGCGTGAGGCGCAGCGCCTCGGTGTCGCGATCGAGCCCGATGAGCCGCATCCGCGGGTAGTTGTGCAGGAAATGCTCCGCGTGGCCACCGAGCCCCAGGGTCGCGTCGACGTAGATGGCGTCATCGATATCGACTGTGCCCGTTGATGTTTCCTCGCGCAGCGCGGGCCCGAGAAGTTCGTCTGCGCGGTGCAGCAGGACCGGAATGTGGCGCGAGTCGGGCGAATTGGCCGAGCCACCGGATGCCTCCCGGTCGTCGCCCGCTTCGCCGTCCACCGTCGTCACTCCGATCCTGCAGTCGCTTCGCGCCGCACGTGCGCAGGCGCTTCTCGGTGGGTGCGAATGCTTCGGGGTCTCTGTCCGATGACTGGCGCCTGGCGCTGGGGAAGTGCGTCAGGATCCAGTTCGGACAGAGGCCTCGCGGCACTCGCCTGGCTCGGGTGCGGTTAGAAGATCTCGCCCAGCGACTCGTCGCCGGCCTGGGAGTAGTCCTCCTCGTTCTCTCCGACGTAGGACTCCCAGGCCTCGCGGTCCCAAATCTCGAGGAAATCCACCGATCCCGTCACCACGCACTCGCGCGAAAGGTTCGCGTACGTCCGGTGGTCGGAGGAAAGCGTTATCCGTCCTTGTGCGTCGGGGCGCTGCTCATCGGCACCGGCGGCGAGCCCGCGAATGAACGCACGCGCCTTCGGATTGCTCCGTGACACCGATGCGGCCTTTCGGGCCAACTTGACGAACTCTTCGCGCGGATAGACGGCGAGCGTATGGTCCTGACCTCGTGTGACCATCAACCCTCCCGCCAATTCGTCACGAAACTTCGCCGGCAACGTCAATCTCCCCTTGTCGTCGAGCTTCGGCGTGTAGGTACCGAGGAACATCTCGACACCTCCAAGGATCGCCACCGCTCTCCGATGTGCCCCACTTTACCCCACTTCCCCCCACTTACAACCGCTACGGATTGCGTGTTCGGCCTGATCTCGGACTATCCGCTGGTGAGAGAACTACTGCGAGGTGCGACAAATCGGTCACAGCAGAATTCGATAGGCCGGCCGCGACCGAGAGCTGCCGGTATTCCGGCAGAAGACTCGGCCAATTACCGGCCCGATGGGGCTTGCGGCGACCGATTCGCAGCGTTTGGGCGCCCGTGTGGAGCGAAGTGGGGATTGTGGGGCCGAGTGGGGATGGTGGGCGCAGTGCGGCGCACCACCCTGCCGGCGCACGAAAAACGGCGTGCACCGAGGTACACGCCGTCTGCATCTGCCCAGTCGGGCTGATTACTGCCCGGGGCTACTACTGATCGAATCTGCGGCGGAACCTGTCCTCCATCCGCGCGGAGAACCCACCGGACTTCCGCTTTCCGGCCGACTTTCCTGAACCGCCTGGACCGCTGCCCTTCGGCTTCGACCCCCCATCGTCGACGACGCTGAGGCCGGGACGGGACGTTCCTATCAGCAGCAACACTCCCGCACCGAACATGACGATGAAGCCGAGCAGGCTGATGATCGGGAACCCGCCCGGCTTGAACGGAAGTGCTACACCTGCAACGAGAAGCACGAGACCGAGGACAAAGAGCGTCGCTGCTTGCAGCCGCCGACGATTCGACGTGCCGCGCAGCCGTCCACCGCGAACGTGCGACGCAAACTTGGGATCCTCAGCGTAGAGAGCGCTCTCGATTTGTTCGAGCATGCGCTGCTCGTGCTCGGAGAGTGGCACGGTTACCTCCCCCGGCACTAGACATGGTCCGCCGCCTCCGGGTAAGACGACGCGTAGCCGACCATTTCGGCTACGTACTTGCAATGATACGAGGTGAACCTAGGTGGTACCACCTACTCTGGTTCACGACTTGTTCAATCTTTCCCGCGAAGTTCCCGTTACACCCGTTCGTGAGGTCATGCGGACATATCGGTCGCCGCCGCCGGCCGCAACCGGGACTCGTCGCCGATCAGGTCCTCGACATCGTGCAGGAACGCCGTCACCCGCAGACAGAACTCGTCGGCCTCGGCGCCGGTGACGTCTCGGCTGATCCCGGCCTCCAGCGCGGCCCGCGTCGCGGAAAAACCGGCGAAGTAGTCCGACCACATGACGAACTCGGGCGCCGCACGCGCCATCAACACCCAGGCGCTGCGGGACTTCGCCCTGGTGGGCGCACTCGCCGTGGTGATAGCGAGGACCGCGCCCGCGCCGCGCAGGGCGGCGAGATAGGCCGCACGGAACCGTTCCCGCGGGTCCCGCTCGCCCATCGCCTCGATCAGTAGCCGGTCCGCCCGGTCGAGCAGGGTGTGCTTGCGCGTCGCGCGGGCGCGCCGCCCTACCGTTCTCGACCCCTCACGCTGAGCAGCCAATCGACGACCTCCTCGCGTCGCCGGGACCCGGCGATGGTCCGCTTCCCTCGGCCCATCGCCGGATCGCCGATGTCGAACATTCATTCGACAGATTGAATGTAGCCACGCCCACCGACAAGTTCGCTCTCACGGAAATGGTCATGGCCGTCGAATACACCCCAGCGAAGCCGGTCGTCGTCGAACTCTCGGCGCAGGATCTGCGCAGCCGCCTGTACGAGGCGCTCGACGTCTACGTCACGGCGATGGGGTATCCGCGCGGCACCGAACACCATCGCGCACCGATGTGGACCGAGCACGTCACCCGCCCCGGCTGGCGGGCGGTCGGCGCGCTGCTCCCGACCACGAGCACCGCCGCGAGCGGCGAAATCGGCACCGCCGCGAGCGGCGAAATAGCCACCGCGTCGCAACTCGTCGCGATCGCTTACGGCTATCGCGGTGCGCCCCAGCAGTGGTGGCAGACGCAGGTCCACGCCGGGATGCGCAAGGCCGGCTGGGGAGAGGCCGATATCCGTACCATGCTGGCGAACTACTTCGAGGTGACCGAGGTGCACGTGCATCCCGACGCACAGGGCCACCGGCTCGGCGAAACGATGCTGGCGAAACTGCTCGACGGGCGGAGCGAGGAGCGGGCGCTGCTCTCCACCCCAGAGGTCAGCGGTGAGAACAATCGCGCGTGGCGGCTGTACCGGCGACTCGGCTTCACCGATGTCGTACGCAACTTCACCTTCGCCGGCGACAGCAGGCCCTTCGCCGTCCTCGGCCGACGCCTACCGCTGTGATACTCGACGCCGCGGTCATCGGTTCCGGACACAACGCCCTGGTCGCAGCCTGCTACCTGGCCCGCTCCGGCTGGTCGGTCGAGGTGCTCGAACGCGACACCGTGCTCGGCGGCGCGGTCTCCACCGTCGAGCGCTTCCCCGGACATCAGGTCGATCGCGGATCGTCCGCGCACATCATGATCCGGCACACCGGGATCGTCGAGGATCTCGAGCTGGCCCGGTTCGGGCTGCGCTATCTCGACTGCGATCCGTGGGCGTTCGCCCCCGCCCCACCCGACTCGGACGCACCGCCGATCGTGTTCCGCCGCAGCGTGCGCGACACCTGCGCATCGATCGAGGCAGCATGCGGCGCGCGCGATGCCGACGCCTACCGCCGGTTCGTGCAGGTCTGGGGACCGCGCAGCGCGCGGGTGATGCGCGCGTTCGGTGCCACACCGACCGCACCGAACCTGGCCAGAGCGTTTTGGGGACTGACGCCCGAGCGCGGTTCCGGATCATCGGGTCGTTTCGCAGGCTCCACTCCCGGCGCCGGCAGCGCGTTGTCACGGGAGTTCCTCGGCTCCGGCGACGCCCTGCTCGACGAATGGTTCGACGACGAACGGCTCAAAGCCGCGCTCGCCTGGTTCGGTGCGCAGTCCGGTCCACCGATGTCCGAACCGGGCACCGCACCGATGGTGGGGTTCGCCGCGCTCATGCACACCCTCCCGCCCGGACGCGCAGTCGGCGGCAGCGGCGCACTGACGAAGGCACTGGCCGCGCGGCTCACCGCGGACGGTGGTCGGGTACACACCGGGGACGAGGTCGCCGCGATCGCCAGGCGCGGCGAGCACTGGTCGGTTCGCACCGTCGGCGGTCGCGAGGTCACCGCCCGCACGGTCGTCGCGGGCTGCCATATCCTCACCACCCTCGACCTGCTCGAACGTGGCGGACACGACAGCACCGAGCTGGACCGATGGCGCCGACGCATCCGGGTCGGGCCGGGAATCGGGATGGTGGTGCGCTTGGCCACCACCGACTTGCCCCGCTACGGCGGCGTCGATTCGTCCGCCGAAACCAGTAGCGGCCTGCAACTGCTGGTCAATGACCGGCGGGTACTGCACGCCGGGCACGGAGCGGCGCTCGCGGGCGAACTGCCACCGGAGCCTGCCGTGCTCGCGATGAGCTTCAGCGCCCTCGACCCGTCCATTGCGGCACCGGGCCAGCATCAGCTCTCGCTCTGGTCGCAATGGCACCCCTACGCCCTGTCCGGTGGCCGGACCTGGGCCGATGTGGGCGAGCGCGAAGCCGACCGGATCATCGACGTGATGGACCGCTTCGCGCCGGGATTCGCCGATTCGGTCGTGCACCGCCACGTGCAGACCCCGGCGGACATCGAGTCCGAGCTGGGCATGCTCGGCGGCAACGTCATGCACGTGGAGATGTCGTTGGACCAGATGTTCTTCTGGCGGCCGCTGCCCGAACTGGCCAGGCACCGCGTTCCCGGAGCGCCGGGGTTGTATCTCACCGGGGCGTCCACCCACCCCGGCGGCGGCGTCTCGGGCGCGAGCGGACGCACCGCCGCCCAGGTCGCACTCGCCGACGCGAAACCCGGGTTCGTGCGCCGGTTCCTGCAGCGGTGAACAGCCCTGCGGGCACCGCGAAGCTGCCGATCGTCCTCGCGCTCGGCGCGGTGCTCGCCCAGATCTGCTACCCGTTGACGTCCGGATCCACACGCGACCTGGTGACGACCGCGGTGGTACTGCTCGGCGCCGCGGCCGCGCTCAGCGATGCCGCCGTTCAGCGCGGTGGGCGGTTCGCCGTGTCGCTGTTGCTGCTCACCGCCGGTATCGGGCTGGGCGCCGAAATCGTCGGCGTCGCGACCGGCGTCCCGTTCGGTTGCTACGACTACGCGAGCGACCGGCTCGGACCGGCGGTGGCCGGCGTCCCGCTCGTCGTCCCGCTGGCCTGGACCGCCGGCATCTACCCGGTGTGGGTGGTGGCCACCGTCGTCGCCCGCACGGTTCCGGCGCAGACCGCGCTCACCGCGATCGGTGCCGTCGGGTGGGATCTCTACCTCGATCCGCAGATGGTGCACGACGGCCAATGGCAGTGGTGCTCGACCGCGCCCGCGCTGCCCGGTGTCGACGGCATCCCGGTGACGAACTATCTGGGCTGGTTCGTGGTCGCTGCCGTGATGGCCGGCGGCATTGCCGCAGCCGCGCGCAGCGCCCGTCCACCCACGTCGCGCGCGGTGCCGATCGCGCTGTTCCTGTGGACCTGGCTCGGCTCGGCATTGGCACACGCGGTGTTCCTCGGACCGGAGCTGCGGTGGTCGGCGCTCTACGGGTTGATTGGAATGGGTGTGCTCGGTGTCCCCCTGCTCGTCAGGCTGCGCCGCCGCACCGGGTGAGGATCACGCCTGCACGCCGGAAACTCTGGCACCATGGCCGATGTGCAGCCGACTCAGCCCCGATCCCGGCGCGCCGCACGCGTCGCGTCGCTCGCCGCACTCGTCCTCCTGATTCCGCTGCTGTCCGGCTGCCTGCGCGTCCAGGTGTCGATGGGCGTTTCGGCCGATGACCGAGTGTCCGGCCAGATCGTCGCGGCCACGGTGCCCGCGGACGAGAACGACAAGGGACCCGAACTCGTCGTGCCGGACTCGCTCACCTCGAAGGTGCGCGTTCAGCCCTACAGCCAGGACGGGTACGTCGGCGCGCAGGCGTTCTTCTCCGATCTCACATTCGGTGACGTGGAGCAGCTCGGACAGCTGTCCGCCGAGAACTCCGGAACCTTCCAGATCCAGTTGCAGCGGTCCGGGGACTTGGTCACCCTCGACGGCAAGGTGGACCTGAAATCGGTGCCGACGCAGGGCTCCGATGTGCAGTTCACCATCGCGTTCCCGGCCCGGGTGGCCACCACGAACGGCACGAGGGAGGGCGACTCGATCGTCTCCTGGAAGCTGGCTCCCGGTGATGTCAGCACGCTGCGGGCCGAGGTCAAGTACGCCGATCCGAGTACCCGCAGCTTCGCCGGCTGGGCAGGCATCATGGGCGGGGTGACGCTCGGGGTCGCGGCGATCGTGGCCGCGCTGGCCTACATGAACCGCAATCCCCGCCCCCCGCGACCCTCCCGGCGCACCGCCGAACGGCAAACCGAAGACGCGTAGTGCTACCGGTCCGCGCGGCGACGCTGCTGGCCCTGGCTCGGGCCGGGCTCACGCTGTACAACCGTTACGCGTTCCCGCGGCTCGCCGCGGCCGCGCCGGGCTCCGCTCCCGGTCCCGTTACGGTTTGCATTCCGGCGCGCAACGAAAGCAGCCGACTGCCCGCGCTCATCGCCGACCTGCGCGCACAGCGCGATGTGGCCGACCTGCGGGTGCTGATCCTCGATGACGACTCGACCGACGACACCTTCGGCGTTGCCCGCGCCGCGATCGGCGACGACGACCGGTTCGCGCTGTACCGGCACACCGAGGCACCGCCGGCCGGCTGGGTCGGCAAGCAGTCCGCGTGCGACCGGCTCGCCGCGCTGGCCGATGTACCGGACGGCGTACTGGTATTTCTCGACGCCGATGTGCGGCTGGCACCGGAAGCGCTGGCGTCCGCCGCCCTGGCGCTGCGCACCAGCGCAGTGGCGCTGCTCTCGCCGTGGCCGCACCAACTGGCCGGTTCCGCGGCCGAGCTGCTGGTGCAGCCGCTGCTGTGCTGGTCGTGGGCGGCGCTGTTGCCGATGCCGGTCGCCAACCGGTCGCGACGTCCTTCGATGGCCGTCGCGTGTGGGCAGTTTCTGGTGTTCGACGCCGCGCAGTACCACCGGATCGGCGGACACGCGGCGGTCGCGGCGAGTCTGACCGAGGATCTCGCGCTGGCCCGCGCCCTGCGCCGCTCGGGGGCGCACACCGCGGCGCTGCCCGCCGGTGACCTCGTCCGGTGCCGGATGTACCGCGGCTCAGCCGAGCTCGACGCGGGCTATACACGCTGGCTGTGGTCGGCCTACGGCGGTGCGGCGGGCAGCCTGGCGGTGGCCGCGGCGCTGGTTTTCGTCGACCTGCTGCCGCCCGCCGTGGCGCTGTGCGGCCACGGCCGGGTGCGCGTCTGGGGCGCCATCGGCTACGCGGCCGCCGTCTCGTCGCGTGTGTCGGCCCGGTCCATGGAAACCGCGGCTCCGCTGCGTCGCACCGACCTCGCCGTGGCGCTGTCCCATCCGGTGTCGATCGCCGCCTACCTGGCGCTCACCGTGCGATCGCACCGGGCGCATCGGCGCGGCGCGACCCGCTGGCGCGGGCGACCGGTCTAGCGCTCGTTGGCGGCAAGCCAGTTCGCGCCCCGTCGGGCGGACGCCCGGGAAAGCCACGCGTCCTCGATCACCTCCGCGAGTTCCCGGCGGCTCAGCTCGCCGATCCGGCTTGCCCGGCACAGCACCGAGAGGTGTCCGTTGAAATGCGGCGTGCTGAAGAACGGCGTCGATTCGTCCTGGATCAGTGCCTGTTTGTCGTCCACGGACGGCACCCAGAACACGATCACGTCGGGATAGCGCTCGCCGGTCTCCGGGTCCTTCGCATCCGGCCGGGGGTTGCGGAAGAACACGAACGACTTACGGCCGACCTGGTACACCGGACGATCGTCGGAGATCCACTCGACCGTGACGTGTGGCATCCCGAGCGCGAGGTCGTGCACGTCCTGCACGCGCGCGCGGCGGGTGCGAGCCATTGCACCTCCCCGGCAGTCGGACGGGTCCAGATCAGACGGTTGCTGCGCCGAGCCCCAGGTTGGCCAGTACCTCGCTCGTGGCCCTGGCGAAGTTGAGCGTGATGAAGTGCAGGCACGGCGCACCCTCGGCGATGAGGCGCTCGCCCATCTCGGTGGCGAGTTCGATGCCGATCTCCCGCACCGCCGCGCGGTTCTCTTGTGGTCCGTCGCCGGCCGCGCGGGTCAACCGCTCTTCGAGGGCGCTGGGCAGGTGCGAACCGGACAGCTCGACCATCCGCCGGACCGACCGCAACGAAGTAATGGGCATGAGCTCGGGAATGATCGGTTTCGCGCCCTGTTCGGCGTCGCACGCGGTGACCCGGTCCCGCAACCGCAGAAAGTGCTCAACGTCGAAGAACATCTGGGTGATCGAGTACTCCGCACCGGCGCGGAGCTTGGCGCACAGGAACTCGGTGTCGTGGTCGAGGTCGGGCGAGCGGTAATGGCCCTCCGGGAACGACGCGACACCGACATGGAAATCGCCCAGGTCGCGAACCAGGCTGACCAGCTCGTGGGCGTACTCGACACCATCGGGATGGGTGATCCACTCGCCAAGCGGGTCCCCCGGCGGGTCGCCACGCAGCGCCAGGATATTGCGCACCCCACAGTCCGCGTATGCCCCGACGAGCGCACGCAACTCATCCACGGTGTGCTCCACCGCGGTGAGGTGCGCAACCGGCAGCAGCGTGGTCTCGGTCGCGATCTGTCCGGTGACGCGCACCGTCCGGTCGCGCGTCGATCCGCCCGCGCCGTAGGTCATCGACACGAACGCCGGACGCATACGCTCGAATTCGCGTACCGCACGCCACAATCGGGCCTCCGCGGCCTCGTCACGCGGTGGCGAGAACTCCACCGAAAACGGCACCCGACCGCACTCCGCGGACGCCAGGCGCTCCACCACGGACGGTGTCGATGACACCCAGCCCGCGCTGGCGCGGCCCCGGATCGGCTGCGGTGCGGCGGTGCCGACCGGCGGCGTGCCGCAGGTGTCGGAATCGGAGTTCACGGCCCCAGCATAAAGTGCCTCGGTCCCCCGCCGAGCGTCCGCACTATCGTGAACAGCGACCCCATCGACTCGCCGCGGAGGCAGCCCTGAGTATCGGACCAAGCCTTTCGGCGGCAGCGACAGCCGACCCGGCCGCCCTTCCGTCCGCGGTCGAATCCGAACTCGCCGACTTCTTCGCCTCGCGCCGTGACCTCGTCCAGGGGGTCGGCGGCGAATTCGTGGCGGCGGTCGACGAGCTCGAGCAGTTCGTGCTGCGCGGCGGCAAACGCATCCGCCCGTCCTTCGCCTGGATGGGGTGGCTCGGTGCCGGTGGCGATCCCGACGGACCGACGGCGCGCGCGGTGCTGAAGGTGTGTGCGGCGCTCGAACTTGTGCAGGCCTGCGCACTCGTGCACGACGACATCATCGACGCCTCCGCGACCCGCCGAGGCCACCCGACCGTGCATGTCACCTTCGCTGGTCGCCATGCCCGCGACGGCTGGACCGGCACGTCGTCGCGGTACGGCGATGCGGTCGCGATCCTGCTCGGCGATGTCGCGCTGGCCTGGTCCGACGACATGGTGCGCGAAGCCGGTCTCCCGTCGGCGGCGGCTGCCAGGTTGGCGCCGGTGTGGTCGGCGATGCGCACCGAGGTCCTCGGCGGTCAGCTACTCGACATCACCGGAGAATCGAGAGGCGACGAAACGGTCGAGGCGGCGATCCGGATCGACCGCTTCAAGACCGCGTCCTACACGATCGAACGACCGCTGCACATCGGTGCCGCGCTCGCGGGCGCACCGGACGAACTGATCGCGGCCTACCGGCAGTACGGCACCGATGTCGGGATCGCGTTCCAGCTGCGCGACGACCTGCTCGGGGTGTTCGGCGACCCGGCGACGACCGGCAAGCCGTCCGGGGACGATCTGCGCGACGGCAAACGCACCGTGCTCTTCGCGATCGCGCTGCAGCGGGCCGACGAGCGCTCCCCCGAAGCCGCCGCTTTGCTGCGCCGCCGTATCGGTACCGACCTGACCGACGCGCAGGTCGATGAGTTGCGCACCGTGCTCAACGAGCTGGGGGCGGTCGACGAGGTGGAGCGGCGGATCGCCGAACTCACCGCGCGCGGCCTCGCCGCCGTGGAGCACAGCAGCGCCACAGTGGCGGCGAAGCGGCACCTTCGCGCGATGGCGCGCTCCGCCACCCGGAGGACGGCCTGATGCGCACCGTCACCGGTCCCACCGACCATGTGCTGATCATCGGAGCCGGGTTGTCCGGGCTGGCGGCGGCGCTGTATCTGCGCGGCGCCGGGCACGAGGTCACCGTCGTCGAACGGGCCGACCATCCCGGCGGGCGGGTCGGAGTTTTCCGCGGCCCGGACTACGAGATGGACAACGGCGCGACCGTGCTGACCATGCCCGAGCTGATCACCGATGCGCTGGCGGCCGTCGGCACCACCCCGGCCACCGGACCGGAGCCGCTGCGCATCGAGCGGATCGAACCGGGTTACCACGCGCGGTTCCACGACGGCCGCGTCATCGAGGTCTACGGCGGCCCGGACGCGATGGCGGCCGAGGTCGAGCGCAGTTGCGGTGCCGGCGAAGCCACCTCCTACCGACGGCTGCGCGGCTGGCTCGGCGAGGTGTTCGACGCCGAGTACACGCGCTTCCTGGACGCGAACTTCGATTCGCCGCTCGACCTGGTCAACTCCCGCGCCGCGCTCGCCGACCTGGGCCGACTCGCCAGGCTCGGCGGCTTCGGCCGGCTCGGCCCGCAGATCGGACGCTTCCTGAAAGACCCGGCGCTGGCCCGGTTGTTCACCTTTCAGGCGCTCTACGCCGGCGTCGCGCCCGCCGAGGCGCTCGCCGTGTACGCCGCGATCCCGCATATGGACACCTGCCTCGGGGTGTATTTCCCGGTCGGCGGCATGCGGGCGATCGCGCGGTCGATGGCCGCGGCGTTCGTCGCGGCCGGCGGCAAGCTCGAACTGCGCACCGACGTGGCGCGCATCGATTTCGAGGGCCGTCGCGCGCGCGGCATCACGACGACCGAAGGCGCCCGGATCGACTGCGACACGGTGATCGCCACCGCCGACCTGGGTGCGCTGCCCGGGCTCGGCGTCCCGCGGCGCCGCCGACTGCGTGCCTCACCATCCGCGGTGGTCGCGCTGGGCACCGTCCCGATCGAGGTCAGCGCCCGCTGGCCGGGGCAGGCGCATCACGTCATCGATTTCGGCGCCGCCTGGGATTCGACGTTCGCCGAGATCACCGCCCGCCGGGGCCGCGGCCGGCCGATGTCGGATCCGTCGTTGCTGATCACGCGCCCGGCGTGCACCGATCCGGGTCAGTACATCGAGCGCGGGAGCCCAACAGGCGGCACTCGGCACGAGCCGCTCTCGGTACTCGCACCGTGCCCTAACTTGGAGAGCGCGCCGCTGGAGTGGACCGCGCTCGGGCCTGCCTACATCCGCGAGGTGCTCGGCGTCCTCGAGGCGCGCGGCTACATCGGTATCGCGGAGCATTTCACCGTCGACCACCTCGACACTCCACATACCTGGCAGGCGCAGGGCATGATCGCCGGCAGCCCGTTCTCCGCAGCACATCTGTTCCGGCAGACCGGGCCGTTCCGGACCCGTAACCTCGTCCCTACCGCGGACAATGTCGTTCTCGCGGGTTGCGGAACCACACCGGGGGTCGGCGTACCCACCGCGCTGCTTTCCGGAAAGCTCGCCGCCGCGCGGGTCGGCGGCCCGCGTGCCCGGCCCTAGCAGCGACAGTGGCAAAGGAGAGACGACGCTTGAACGTCATTTCCGACCACACCAACTAAGCTGTGGGCTCGACCGGTCACTCGACCGGCCTCGCCCAAACGACGTCGGGAGGCAAGCAGCGCTATGTCCCTCTCGTCGACGACGTCGGAAACCAGCGCCTCCAACGGGCGCGCCGCGGAGCCGATCAAGTCGGCCGGCCGATTCCGGTCCCGGCTGGGTACCGTCGCCGATTTCGTCCGGAGTCCCGAGGGACACCACGCCGTGCTCGGCCTGTTCGGCGCGATGATGATCACGTTCGGCGGCTTCGGCGCGGGCAGCGTGCGCCGTCGCGACCCGGTACTCGAGGCCGCGCACCTGTCCTGGCTGCGCTTCGGCCACGGGTTGGTGCTGTCGTCGCTGATGGTCTGGGTCGGCGTACTGCTCATGATCGCCGCCTGGGTGCGGCTGGGCCGGACCACCATCGCCGGCGGCGTCACCCTCAACGAACTACGCGCCATCGTCGGTATCTGGCTGTTCCCGCTGCTCTTCGCGGTGCCGATGTTCAGCCGCGACGCCTACTCCTATCTGGCGCAGGGCGCACTGCTGCGCGACGGCTTCGACCCGTACGCGGTGGGACCGGTCGCCAACCCCGGCATTCTGCTGGACAACGTCAGCAATGTCTGGACCACGACGACGGCCCCCTACGGCCCGGTCTTCCTGCTGCTGGGCCGCGCGATCACCTCGATCACCGGCGACAGCGTGATCGGTGGCACATTGCTGTTGCGCCTGACGATGCTGCCCGGCCTGGCTCTGATGATGTGGGCGGTTCCGCATCTGGCCCGCCACCTCGGTGGCAAACCGGCGGTCGCGCTGTGGCTGGCAGTGCTCAATCCGCTGGTGCTGATCCACCTCATCGGCGGCGTGCACAACGAGATGCTGATGGTCGGTCTGATGGCCGCAGGCATCGCGCTCGTCCTGGAGCGGCATCATGTCGCCGGTATCGGACTCGTCGCGATCGGTGTCGCGATCAAGGCGACCGCCGGAATCGCGTTGCCGTTCATCGTATGGATCTGGATGCAGCACGAACGCGAGCGGCGAGCCGAACGTGGCGAGGGGCCGCTCCCACATCCGGTCGCGTTGTTCGCGCGCACCGCCGCGCTGGGTGTCGCCGTCTTCGCCGCGGTGTTTGTCGTGGCCTCGGTGATCGCCGGCGTCGGCATCGGCTGGCTGACGGCGCTGTCCGGCTCGGCGAAGATCATCAACTGGCTGTCGCTGCCGACGATCCTCGCGCACATTGTCACCTGGTTCACCCCGCTCGCGCTCGGACCTGTCCTCGACGTCACCCGGATGTTGTGCGGCATCGCCCTGCTCGGCGTGCTGGCCTGGGCGTGGTGGCGGTTCCGCCGCACCGAACGCGAGGCCGTGCTCGGGATCTTGATCGCCTTCTGCGCCATTGTGGTGCTGTCGCCCGCCGCGCTGCCTTGGTACTACTCGTGGCCACTCGCCCTCGGCGCCGGCTTCGCCCTGTCCACCCCGACGCTGATGACCCTGGTCGGGGTGTCCACCTGGCTGATGCTCGTGTTCCAGCCGGACGGCTCGATCGGACTCTACAACCCGCTGCACGTTGCCCTGGCGACGTTCGCGGCTGTCGTTGCGGCGCTCTCGCTGCGCACCGTCGATCCCCTCCGGCTGCGGGCGACGCGTCCGCAGGCCCCGCCACCGCCCGCCGCGGCCGCCGATCGATCGTCGCAGTCCGCGGTGGCCGGCGATCATGACTGAGCCGGTCATGGCCGAATTCACCGATCTCGCCGCGGCGTACCGGATCTGCCGCGGCATCGCCGCACGGCACGGACGAACCTACTTCCTCGCCACCCGGCTACTCCCTGCCCAGCGCCGCCCCGCCGTGCACGCGTTGTACGCCTTCGCGCGCGCGGTCGACGACGTCGTCGATATCGACGCCGGGGCCCGTCGACCCTGGTCGGACCAGGCGCGCGACCTCGACCGGATCGAACGGCGGCTGCGCGGCACCGGCACACCCGACGAGTTGACCCCGGCGTGGGACCCGGTCTTCGCGGCGTTCGAGGACACCGTGCGCTCCTACGAAATCCCGCGCGAGTACTTCTGGGCGTTCCTCGACTCGATGCGCATGGACGTCCCGGGTACCCCGCTGTTCCGCAACCGCTTCGCCGACATGGCCGAGTTGGGCCGCTACATCTACGGTTCGGCAGCGGTCATCGGCCTGCAACTGCTGCCGGTGCTCGGGACCGTGGTGCCGGTCGAGGAAGCGGCCGAACCGGCCGCCGCGCTCGGCGAGGCGTTCCAGCTGACGAACTTCATTCGCGATGTCGGCGAGGATCTCGACCGGGATCGGGTGTATCTGCCCTCCGATCAGCTCGCCGCGTTCGGCGTCGACGACGAACTGCTCGCCTACTGCAGGCGCACCGGAACCTCGGACCGCCGGGTCCGCGCCGCATTGGCGCATCTAGCCGCGCTGAACCGGTCGATCTATCGGCGTGCGCGACCCGGTATCGCGATGCTGGAACCGCGCGTACGCCCAGGGATCAGTGCCGCGTTCACCCTCTACGGCGAGATCCTCGACCGGATCGAGCACGACGACTTCGCGGTGCTGCAAACCCGCGCCGTGGTGCCGCGCGGACGGCGGCTTGCGGTCGCGGTCACCGAGCTCGGCAAGGGAGTACTGCGGCACGCGGTGTGAACCGCCCCGCCGGGTCGGAAGGCCATCCCCGCGGTGCGGGTCAGAAGGCCATCGCCTGTGCGCGGCGAATGACCTCGCGGGCCTGATCCCCGTGCAACGCGGCCGCCGGGGTACCCGGCAGGCTCTCGTCTTCGGTGAACATCCAGCGCAGAATCTCCGGCTCGGTGTAGCCGCCGTCGCGCATCACCGAGAGCAGACTGGGCAAGAACTTGAGAACCTGCCCGTCGGAACCGAAGAAGTCCTCCGGCACTCCGACGTAGCCGTCCCGCTTGACGGCGATCAGTTGATGGTCGCGCAGCATCTGGTGTACTCGCGTAACGACGAGACCCAACTGTTTGGCGACATCGGGAAGCTGCAGCAGCGAGACATCGGCGGACAGGACATCATCGCAATAGGGGATGGAACTCACCCGGTTAACGTTATCGGCTCGCCGCATCGGATCTGTACCCGAGGCCATGTCGCGATACCGGACTTCGCGCTGGTCCTGGCTACCATCGTGTAACCACGGCGAATCACCGACCGACCCGTCGGTGCCGAGACGAGAGGGGGCAAAGCGATGCGTGGCGGGCGTGACCAGCTGTTGGGCCAACTGCTCGAGCGGCGCTACCGGCTCGACGCCCCGATCGCCCGGGGCGGGATGTCGATGGTCTACCGCGGCCTCGACGTGCGTCTCGACCGCCCGGTAGCGGTGAAGGTGATGGATCCCAAGTTCGCCGCCGATCCGCAGTTTCTGGCCCGGTTCGAGTTCGAGGCGCGCGCGGTCGCGCGACTCAAGCACCCCGGACTGGTCGCGGTGTACGACCAGGGCGTCGATGGCGAACTGGCGTTTCTGGTGATGGAACTCGTCGAGGGCGGGACGCTACGCGAGCTGTTGCGCGAGCGCGGCCCGATGCCGCCGCACGCGGCCCGCGCGGTGGCCGAACCGGTGCTCGATGCGCTCGGTGTCGCGCATGCGGCGGGCCTTGTGCACCGCGATATCAAGCCGGAGAACGTGCTCATCTCCGATTCCGGCGAGGTGAAGCTCGCCGATTTCGGTCTCGTGCGCGCCGTCGCCGCCTCGAACACGACGTCGAGCAGCGTGATTCTCGGTACCGCCGCGTACCTGTCCCCCGAACAGGTCACCAGCGGAACGGCGGACGCCCGCAGCGACGTATATGCGATGGGCGTCATGCTGTTCGAGATGCTTACCGGCCGGGTGCCGTTCACCGGCGACAACTCGCTCTCGGTTGCCTATCAGCGCATCGACAACGAAGTGCCGCGGCCGAGCGAACTCATCGACGGCGTGCCGGAGCAGTTCGACGATCTCGTGCTCGCAGCGACCGAGCACGATGCGAGCCGGCGATTCCCGAACGCGGGTGCAATGGCAGCCGAATTGCGATCTGCCGCAGTCGAACTCGAACTTCCACCGTACCGTGTGCCCGCACCCCGTCGGTCGGCCCAACATGCCAGCGCAGGTTTCCGGGCCGCACCGCCCGATGCGCCGACCACTCGCGCACCCACCGCCGCGCGCACGGCGGCCGCGACCACCGTGCTTGCCCAGCCACAGGCCCACCCCCATGCCCAGCCACCGGCCGCTCCGCCGCACCAAACCAAGGTCGTGACGACGGTGACGCCGCGTCCCGACACGGCGCCGGAACACGAACCGGACCGCGACCCGCGGCACCCGCGGTTCCCGGACCTGCAGAACGACCGGCGCCGATCCCGACGCACGACCATCGTCTGGTTGCTGATCGTGCTCGCGCTCGCGTTGCTGGTAGGCGTGGGCGGCTGGTGGCTCGGATCGGGTCGCTACACCGCCATCCCGCCCATCGACGGACTCGACCGTGGTGGCGCGGTCACGGCCATCGAGAACGCCGGCCTGTCCACCAAGATCAGCGGCCAACACTCGGACACCGTGCCGGTCGACGCGGTGCTCGGAACCGATCCTCCGGTGGGGTCGAGGATCCCGAAGAACAGCACGGTGACCGTGCTCGTGTCACTCGGCCGGCCCGCGGTGCCCGCGTTCACCCCCGGCGATGCGACGGACGACGTGTTCGAACGTATCCGGGCAGCTGGGCTGAAGCCGGTCGACGGCGGCGAGACCTACAGCCGGACGGCGGCGCGCGGCACGGTGGCCGCGCTCGACCCGACGCCGGGCACCTCCGTCGCGGTCGATGCGCAGGTGAAGGTGCTTCGCAGCAAGGGCGCGCCACCCGCGCCGATCCCCGACCTGAAAGGCCGCACGGTCGCCGACGCCACAGCCGCGCTCGCCGACCTCGGCGTAACGGTGCGCGAGACACGTACACGGTTCGACGCGGACGTCGACGAGGGAAACGTGATCGGCACCGATCCCGCCGCCGGGTCCACGCTCGACGGCGGGGACAGCGTGGTGCTGATCGTCTCGAACGCGGTAAAGGTTCCCGGTGTCGTCGGATCGTCGGTGGGATCGGCGCGTTCCGAGCTGGAGCAGCTCGGCCTGCGCGTGCAGGTGCGGCAGGTCGCCAAGACCGATAACTCGGTGGTGATCACGCAGAACCCGGGTTCGGGTTCGCGCGTCGAGCCGGGTAGCAAGATCACGATCATCTCGCTGCCGTGATCCCACAACCCGGATCGAGGGCCCCGTAGTTGCCCCAAAATCCCAATCAAGTCCTGGATGGTGACACCAGGCACTGTTACCGAATACTTACTCTCGCAGCATCTCCGCGACCAGGAACGCCAGCTCCAGCGACTGCTGAGTGTTGAGCCGCGGATCGCAGGCAGTCTCGTAGCGACCGGACAAATCCAGATCGGAGATGTCCTGCGCGCCGCCGAGGCATTCGGTGACGTCTTCACCGGTCAGCTCGATGTGGATACCGCCCGGATGGGTACCCAGCGCGTGGTGCACCTCGAAGAAGCCCTGCACCTCATCCACGATGCGGTCGAAGTGGCGGGTCTTGAAACCGGTGGACGCCTCGTGGGTGTTGCCGTGCATGGGGTCGCACTGCCAGATCACCTGGTGGCCGGTGGCCTGCACCTTCTCGATGATCGCCGGCAGCACGTCGCGCACCTTGGTGTTGCCCATCCGGGACACGATGGTCAACCGGCCCGGCTTGTTGGTCGGGTCGAGCCGCTCGACGTACTCCACCGCCTGCTCGGGCGTGGTCGTCGGGCCGATCTTGAGACCGATCGGGTTGGCCAGCAACTCCGCGAACGCGACGTGCGCGCCGTCGAGCTGGCGGGTGCGCTCGCCGATCCAGAGGAAGTGCGCGGACAGGTCGTACAGAACCGGGTTGCCCTGCTCGTCCTCGGACAGCCGCAGCATCGCGCGTTCGTAGTCGAGCACGAGCGACTCATGGCTGGCGAAGATCTTGGCCGACTGCAGGTTCGGGTCGGTCACCCGACACGCGTTCATGAACCGCAGGCCGCGATCGATCTCCTCGGCCAGAGCTTCGTAGCGGGCGCCGGCGGGCGAGTTCGCGACGAACTCGCGGTTCCAGTCGTGCACCTTGTGCAGGTCGGCCATGCCTGCGCCGGTGAGCGCGCGCACGAGGTTCATCGCCGCGCTGGCGTTGGCGTAGGCACGCACCAGCCGGGACGGGTCGTGCTGGCGCACCGATTCGTCGGCCACCAGCGAGTTCACCATGTCGCCGCGATAGGACTGCAGGCCGAGCGCATCGATGTTCGACGAGCGAGGCTTGGCGTACTGCCCGGCGATTCGGGCGACCTTCACCACCGGGAGGCTCGCGCCGTAGGTCAGCACGACAGCCATCTGCAGCAGGGTGCGGATGTTGCCGCGGATGTGCGGCTCGGTGTTGTCCGCGAAGGTTTCGGCACAGTCGCCGCCCTGCAGCAGGAACGCCTCCCCGCGGGCCACCTCGGCGAGCAGTCCCTGCAGTTCTTCGACCTCGGCGGGCACGCATATCGGCGGCACGCTCTCGAGGACGGTGCGCATGGCGGCCGCCTGTCCCTCCGGCCACGACGGCTGCTGAGCGGCCGGGCGGGCCAGCGCCGCGTCGAGCTTGTTGCGTAGCTCGGCAGGCAGCGGCGGCAGTTCGGGCAAGCGGTCGATCGGAACGTCGACAGTCCAGTTCACCCTTACAGGGTATTCGCCCGCCGACCGGAACAGGGTGGCGGGATCATTACACCCAGGGATGAATTCTTCGACACCGCCCACACTGGCCAGGAGTCAACCGATGACCGACAACCGCACCAATATCGCCCGCCAGCCGGCCGACCGGCCGCTGGACTGGGCGACAAGCAAAGTGATGAGCCCCGCGGACGCGATCATGTGGCGCGCCGATGATGATCGCCGGTTCCGGGCGCCCGTTTTCGGCGTCGAACTCTACGACTGTGTGCCTGATTGGGACCGTCTCGTGGCGGCGATCGACTGGGCGAGCCGGATGCTGCCGCGCATGCGCGAGCGTGTGGTCGACTCGCCGCTCGGAATCGGCGTCCCGACCTGGGCCGTCGACGCCGATTTCGACCTGCACTACCACGTGCGCCGAGCCGCGGTACCCGGCGAAGGCACGTGGAGCGATCTACTCCGGGCGGTCGAGGCGATCGCGATGACACCACTGGACCGGGCCCGCCCGCCCTGGGAGGCCTACCTGTTCGAAGGGCTTCCGGACGGCATGGCCGCGTTCGTGGTCAAGGTGCATCACGCGGTTGCCGACGGTTTGAGTGCGATGCTCGGAATGAACCTGCTGCGTTCCACCACCCGCGAGCACCAGCCGGGGAAACCGCAGCCGCTCCCGGCTAGGCCCGAACATCCTGGTCCAGCCGAGGTGATCGGAAACCAGATCACCTCCTCGATGCACCGAGTGCCGACGGTGCTCGGCGCACTCCGGGACGGTGCACGTTCGATCACCGACCCGATCGGATCCCTGCGGCGGGCGATCGATTTCGGGCTGTCGGCACGGCGAGTCTCCGGCATAGCGAGCCCGCCCGGCTCGCCGCTGCTCGCCCACCGCAGCCTGTCCTGGCGGCTGAGCACCTACGACGTTCGGTTCGTCGACCTCCGCGCTGCCAGCAAGGTCGCCAATGCGTCGTTCAACGACGCCTACCTCGCCGGACTCATCGGAGCGATGCGGCTCTATCACGAGAAGCTCGGCCACCCCATCGACGTGATGCCGTTCGCGCTGCCGATCTCGCTGCGCACCGAAGGCGACGCCGCCGGCGGCAACAAAATCACCGTCGGCCGGGTGGCCGCGCCGCTCTCGATCGTCGATCCCGTCGAACGGATGCACAATATCGGCGCGCAGGTGCGGCTGGCTCGCACCGAGCCCGCGGCCGGTCTTCTCGAGGCGGTGGGCCCGGTGCTGGCCTGGCTTCCGTCGGAGTTGCTCGGTTTCGCAGGCAAGACCACCTCCGTCAACGACGTGCAGGCCAGCAACGTGCCCGGGCTGCGTCATGACACCTACATGGCGGGTGCGAAGGTGCAGCGTAGCTATCCGTTCGGTCCGCTGCCCGGCTGCGCGGTCATGGCCACCATGCTCACGCACGGCTCGACCGGCTGCCTCGGCATCAACCACGACGCCGCGGCGATTACCGAGCCGGAGCTGTTCTTCGACTGTGTGGTGGACGGGTTCGGCGAGGTCCTCGCTTTGGTACCCGACGCCGAGCCCATGTTTCAGCGGGTGTGAGGGTTTCGGCGGGTGTGCGGGTTCCGACGGGTGCGCGGCTCGTCAGGGCTGCCGCCGGCGAGCGACCTCGATCGCCTCGAACTTGGCCAGGTTGTGCCGCGCGTCGGCGAGCGCGTCGTGCGAATCGTCCGGTATCGGCGGCAAGTCGGGACGGCCGTGATCCTCCCAGTGCTGCTTGAGCTCCCGAGTGAAACGGGGCAGCGCGTTGGGCAGCGCCGTCATATCGCCCCAGAGCTGGCACAACGCGACGTGATCGTAGGCGGCGACCCAGGCCCACAATTCGGGCACGACGGTCGGGCGCGGCACGAGAAACGCATAGAGGTCGTCGCGGATCCGCTCCCGGTTGCGCCATGCGCTCGATCCCGTCGACGGGAGCTTCGGCAGCACATTGCGGCGCACCCACGGACCCGCCCGGTCCGGGTCGAATTCGGTGGAGATGGCGTAAAACTCTCGGCCGTCCTCGGCGGCGACACCGATCGATACCAGGTCGATTGTGCGACCATCCTCGATGAACTCGCAGTCATAGAAGTAGCGCACGCACGGGACCCTATGCCAACCTGACCAGTCGAGGTGCAGCGACCTGCGCGCGACGCACCTCGACCCCAACCCAGTACAGCAAGAGGAAGTCGTGATCGATTCGATGACCGGACCGGCGCCCGCCCAGGGACCCGACGAGACGGCCGCGCCGACCGCCGGCGGTGGCTGGAACCGGGTTCTGCTGACCGGCCTCGCCGTCGTCGGAATCGTGGGCGCGGTGGTAGGCATCGTCTACAACCTGGTCGGCCTGCCGTGGCTGGGCCGCTCGTTCGGCAGCTCGTACCGCATCGATCTCGACGTGTACCGGCTCGGCGGCACGGCGTTCGCGAAGGGGGCGGAGGTCTACGGGCAGCTGCCACCGACGCAGATCGGCAACCCGCTCCCGTTCACCTACCCGCCCATCGCGGCCATCTCGTTCGGGCCGATGTCGTGGGTCAGCCTCGCGCAGGCGAGCATCGTGATGACGGTGGTATCGGTCGTGGCGCTGTTCGCCGCGATCGCGCTGACGCTGCGCTCGCACGGGATCGGTATGCCCACCACCCTGCTGTGGGGCGGCGGGCTGGCGCTCGGTCTGGCGATGCTGTCCGAACCGGTCTTCTCGACCTTCAACTACGGGCAGGTCAACCTCGTGCTGATGGCGCTGGTGCTGGCCGACTGCCTGCCCAAGCGCACCCCGTGGCCGCGCGGCATACTGATCGGTTTCGTCGCCGCGTTCAAGCTGACCCCGGCGGTGTTCGTGCTGTATCTGCTGCTGCGCAAGGACTTCCGCGCGATCGTCGTATCCGCGATCAGCTTCGCGGCGTTCACTGCGATCGGGTTCGTGCTCGCGTTCGGCGATGCGACGAAGTACTGGACCGAGATCCTGCCGGACTCGAATCGGATCGGCCGTCCGGCCTATCCGGCCAATCAGAGCATCACCGGATTCCTCGCCCGGCTCGGCGTCGAGGATCTGCGCACCCCGTTGTGGCTGCTGGCCTCGGTGCTCGTGCTGGCGGTCACGATCGTGGCGATGCGCCGCGCGCTGAAGGCGGACGAACCCGCCCTGGCGTTGTGCGCGAACGCATTGGCCGGGCTACTCGTCTCTCCCGTGTCCTGGTCGCACCACTGGGTCTGGGCGATCCCACTGCTGCTGACCATGGTCGTCCTCGCCCACCGACGGCGCAGCGTGCTGCTCGGCGGCTGGGCGGTGCTCGGCGCGGTGATGTTCCACTTCGCGCCGCATTGGCGCCTGTCGTCCGGCCGCTACGACGGACTCGGCTGGCCGATCACCGACCAGCTGTTGGCGTCGTCCTATGTGTGGTGGGGCCTGGGGACGCTGGTCCTCATCGCGGTGCTGCCGGTGCAGCGGTCCGTCGCGGACGTGGCCGCCGACGAGGCGCGCGCCGCCGCTGCGGTGTAAATTCCGGCGTCAGCTGGCGCGGGTGTCCGGGATGCGGTCTGCGGTCGCGGCCTTGTCCACGGCGTCTCTCGGCACGTACCCCTTTTTCATCGATGCCGCGTAGACATCGACGTACTCCTGGCCCGACATCTGCATAAGTGTGTACATGACCTCGTCGGTGACCGCGCGCTCGACGAACCGGTTGCCGCCCATGCCCTCGTAGCGGGAGAAGTCGATCGGCGCACCGATCCGGACGACGATCTTGTGCCTACGCCACTTGAACGGCCCGGGCGGGCTGACCTGGTCGGTGCCGATCACGGCCACCGGGATCACCGGCACACCGGTCTGCAATGCGATCCGGGCCATCCCGGTCTTGCCCTTGTAGAGCCGTCCGTCCGGCGAGCGGGTGCCCTCCGGGTACAGCCCGACGAGCTTGCCCTCGTCGAGCAGACGGCTCGCGGTGGTCAGCGCATTATCGGCGGCCGAGGCGCCGCTGCGGTCGATCGGCACCTGGCCGGCACCGCTGTAGAACATCTTCTGCAGCCAGCCCTTGAACCCGGGGGTGGTGAAGTATTCGCTCTTCGCCAGATAGGTGACGCGCCGCGGCACCATGAGCGGCGTGAAGAGCCAGTCCGCGATCGAGAGGTGATTACCCGCGAGGATCGCCGGTCCATCGGCGGGGACGTTTTCGAGTCCCTCGATGCTCGGCCGGTTGTAGAACGAGATGAACGGTCCCACGAACACGAACTTGAGCAACCAATAGAACATGGCGTCCTTTCCGACTTGATATCGCTGCGCAGGCTCCGCTCGTGCGAGCCCGATCGGGCAGAACGAGGATGGTCAAGACTCTACCGAGCAACAGTGGTACCAGCCACACAACGGTCACTCGTCCAGGGAAATCTCACACTCGGCTGCCTCCGCGGGAGAGGTTCCGCTCAGGCGACGGAGTACGCGGCGCGGGCGAGTTCGGCGGCGCCGATCATCGCGGCGGCCTCCCCGAGTTGGGTGGTGCGAATGCGGGCCAGCGGCCGGTGCCCTGCTCCGGTGACCAACCCGGCGTAGTTCTCGCGCGCCTCGTCGAGAAACAACGGCGCCGACGTGCTCACCCCGCCCGCGATCACCACGAGGTCGGGATCGTAGATGTCACCAACCATCGCGAGGCCGATGCCGAGCCAGCGGGCGAACTCGGCCATCGCCCGCTGTGCGATCCGGTCGCCATCCTGCGCGGCGGCGGCCACCCGGCGCCCGGTCAACGAGCCCGGATCGCGAAACTCCTCGCGCGCCAAGATGGTTGACCGCGACGGGTCCGCGGCGAGCAGTTCGATCGCCGTCTCGGCCAGCGCGGTTCCGCTGCAGTACCGCTCCCAGCAGCCGCGCTTGCCGCACGGACAGGCCCGCCCGTCGGGCACCACCTGGATATGCCCGAGTTCTGGTGCCACACCGTGACTGCCGCGGTACAGCACGCCGTCGACCAGCAGCGCCGCCCCGATCCCGGTTCCGATCGCCAGCATCACCGCGTTGTGCCCACCGGCCGCGGAACCGAATCGGTGCTCGGCCCACATCGCGGCGTTCGCGTCGTGTTCGAGCAGCACCGGCAGGCCGAGTCGCTTGCCGAGGTCGTGGGCGACCGGGGCATCGACCCACGGCAAGTGCGGCGCGAACCGCACGGTGGTGCGATCGTCGGTGATGAACCCGGCGACCGCGAGGCCGACCGCGCCGATCCGGTGCCGGCCGCCCAGTTCGCGCACCGCATGCTCGAGCCCGTCCTCGAGCGCGCGCGCCGAGTGCGGGGTCGGCGCCTGGGTGGTATCGATGACCTGACCGGACGCGTCCACTACCGACGCGCGCACGCTCGTGCCGCCGATGTCGATGCCGACGGTGGCCGCGCGCACGGCGCCGTCGGCGGGCCTACGCCCGGTGCCGTCGGCGGAAGTCCTCATGTCTTGATCGTGACGGGTATCGGCTTGTACTGCTTGGAATCGGCGACCTCGGCGGATCCGCGTCCACCCGAATCGGGGTCGGCAGGGCGCCGATCGCCGGCGGGTCCGTCCGTGCTGTGTTCGTGGCCGGGCGGCCAGATCGGGTCGACCGGCATCCCGGCGAGCGCTTCGCGCAGCACCGTCACCATCGCGGTCCCGTGCTCGGCGAGGGTGGCCACCACCTCGTGATGCTCGCCGCGGACGAGCGCGACCGCGGCGCACAAGGGGCACCACGAGCAACTCGCCCACTCCTGCTGATCTTCGCCGGTGGCGGCACGTCGCAACGCCGGCTCCATCCGTGCCAGCACGGTGTCCACGAGCAGCCGGAGTTCTTCGGCGAGGTCACTGTGCGAATCCGTCACAGGGGCGTCCCGTCGCTGTGCTGCGGCCACACCGCCGGGTTCGGCCGGAACCGCACGACGAGGCTGTGACCGTCGAGTTCCGCGCTGTCCACCTCACATCGCCGCAGCACCGATGCCAGCCGCACCCGCTGCCGCACACCGTCCGCGCCCACGATCAAGTCGTCCTCCGCTCGCCCCAGGCTCAGGCTTGCGGGATCGACGAGCGGCAGATGCATCCGCATGGCGTAGATGGAATCCACCCCGGCCCCCGATTCCAATCGCACCGTCGACGGCGCGCCATTGGCCACTCCACCGTCGACGCCGACCCGTTCTTCGCAAACGGTGCCGGCCAGTGCCCCGAGCGGCGCCAACCCTACCGGCTCCGTTCCGGTGTGCGCCGCGACGACGATCGGCACGTCGGCCATGACCCGTTCGAGTTCGGCGATGATGTCGAGTTGTCCGGCGCGGCGCTCGCGGTACCAGCGCACGACCGGGTCTGCGGGCGCGCGCGAGGCCGAATCGAGTTGATCGAGAACCTTGTTCACGATCACGCCGTCGAGGCGCATGTTCAACAACGCCATCGCCGAACGGGTCCTGGCAGCCTCGGCCAACGCGACCCGCTCCGGCACGGTGACCAGCCGCGCGGTGGTCCGCTCCCGGTCGGCGAGCAGATCACGAATCGCGGTCACCGCCTCCACGGCGCGTTCCAGGGTCGCCACCACGACCGCGAGTCGCAGGTCAGGACCGATCGCCGCGCCGACGCGTTCGTGTTGCGGCCAGATCCGTTCCAGGTAGCCTAGCAGCGTCGCCGGGGCCGCGATCGTGCGCTGCAGATCGGCCGTCGCACCGCAATCCACGATCACGATGTCCCACTCGTCGCTGCCTGCGAGTTCGACGACCTCGGCGAGCGCGAGCAACTCCTGCACACCGGGTAGACCGGTGAGCTCGGCTGGGTCGAGCGCGGTGAGGTCGAAACCGTGCTCGTGCCTGCCGCCCGCGGCGATGAGCCGGGTCGTGTCCCGGAAGCGTTGTTCGAGCAGCGCGAGCGAGTCGATCTCCACGGCGTCGAGCCGTTCGGTTACTCGATGAATGCCGGCAGTCGTGCCGGGCATCCGCGCGATCGTGATCCCGAAGGCGTCGGCCACCGAGTGAGCCTGGTCGATGGAAGCGACCAGCACCCGCCTGCCGCGCTGGGCATGTCCGATCGCGGCGGCACAGGCGAGCGTCGTCTTTCCCACGCCGCCTTTGCCGACGAAGAACTCAACCGTGCTCGTCGTGTCCGCCGTCCTTCGGCCGGGTGCGTGCCCGTTTCCTACGCTCAGCCCTCGACCCGTTTCTTGAGTTCCTTCAGGGCGGCATCGGTGATCATCTTCTCGGCTTTGCGCTTGAACATGCCGATCATCGGGATGTTCACGTCGACAGTGAGTTCATAGGTCACCGAGGTGCCCCCGCTGGGGGTGTCGACCAGGGTGTACTCACCGTCCTGGGCCTTCTGCAGGCCACCGGCGATCAGATGCCACCGAACGGACTTGCCGTCCGGCGCCCACTCGTACTGCAAATCGTAGGTGTCCTTGAGCATTCCCGCATCGAGGACGAACTTCGCCTTGGATGGGCGACCGTCCGGGAAGGACTCGAGCACCTCGACAGATTGTGCGGCCGACACCCAATCCGGGTACGCGGCAAGGTCGGCGATGACGTCCATAACCTTGTCCGACGGCGCGTCGATGTCGATCGATCTCTTGGTCTTGTCGGCCATTCGGGCAACGATTCCTTTCCCAGGCGGCGGTCCGATTGCCTATCACACACGATCGGGTTCGGCGCGTCGAGAGGCAGCACCGCCCCGAGCCCGTCAGGCGGCGGGCTCGCCGGCGGCGCGGCCCGCTTCGATGCGTCCTTTCACCTCGAACGACATGCGTTTTCCTGCCACCCGCCACTCCCGGTTGGCCGCCGCGAGATCGCGCACCTGCCGATCCGGGGAAGGGTCCGCGTGCAGGAAATAGTGCAGGATTACGCCATCGAGCGACGGCTCGAGCCAGACCTCCATGGTGCCGGTCAACGTGCCCGCCACCGACCACCGAATTCCCTTCTCGGCGCGGTCTTCTCGCACCTCGAGGCGCAGACCCGGCCACCACGCGCGCCATTTCGACGGCGACGCGATCGCCTCGGCGACGCGCTCGGGCGCGCCCGCGACGAAGGTCTGGTCGGCAACCTGAATGCTGCTCACCACTGGGAGCCTAATGGCATGGTCGGCGCGCTTGTAGCGCGGCTGCCGCAATCCGGTGGCAGTGCACCACAGCCGTGGTCCGGCTCAGTGCAACAGCCGCCCTCCGGCTCAGTGCAACAGCCGCCCTCCGGCTCAGTGCAACAGCCGCTGCAACCGGCCGGCCAGGCTGTCCCAACGCCAGTCCCGCTCGACCCAGGCCCGCCCGGCCGCGCCCATCGCGGCGGCACGGTCGGGGTCGGCGAGCAGGCCCGCTATGGCCGCGGCGATCGAATCGGTGGACCGGCCGTCCACGACGTGCCCGGTTTTGCCCTCGATTACCGTCTCCGGGGCACCGCCGGAGGTGCCCGCGACGACCGGAACCCCGGCCGCGGACGCCTCCAGGAAAACGATGCCGAGGCCCTCGACGTCCAGGCCTGCCCCGCGCGTGCGGCACGGCATCGCGAAGACGTCGCCGATGGTGTGATGCGCAGCCAGCTCCGCGCCGGGCACGCCGCCGGTGAACACGACGTGGTCGGCAACCCCGCAGCGCTGCGCGAGGCGATGTAGTGCCTGTTCGTAGGGCCCGCCACCGACGATGACCAGGACGGCGCCGTCGATACGGGAGCGGATGGCGGGCAGCGCTCGGATCAACGCGTCCTGGCCCTTGCGAGGTACCAGCCGGGACAGGCACAGCACGGTGGGCCGGTCGCCGAGCCGGTAACGGGCCCGCAACTCCGACCTGGCGCCCGGGTCCGGGCGGAAGGCGCCGGTATCGACGCCGGGGGGCACGTGCTCGAGCGCCGCCCGCGGACCGAACGCCGCCGCGAACCGGCCGCGGGTGTAGCGGCTGACGTAAGTGACGACGTCGGTGTGGTCCCCGATCACCCTTAGCGACTGCCGCGCACCCGGCAGCATCGACCAGCCCACCTCGTGACCGTGTGTGCTGGCCACAATGCGCCGCACTCCTGCCGACCGCAGCACCGGCGACAGCAGGGCCAGCGGCGCGGCGGCACCGAACCAGACGGTGTCGCATTCGCGTTCGGCAATCAGCTTGGCTGCACGCCGGGCGACCAGCGGCGTCGGCAGCATCAGGGTCGTGGGATGGCGGACCACCTCGAACGGTTGCTTGGCGTCGAATCGACGGTGGCTGTCCCCACGCCAGCGGGGCGCGTAGACGACCAGTTCGTCGGCGGGCAACCGGGTGGCCAAGGCATGCAGATAGGACTGGATGCCGCCGGGGCGGGGCGGGAAGTCGTTGGTCACCAGCAGCGTCCGCGGCATGTGGGACACCGTAGGCGATCGGACGTTTGGTTCAGCTCACCTGTCGGGTCACCCATGCGCGCCACCGATCGATCAGCTCGCCGGCGCCGACACCGAGCACGTCGCGCGTCGCGGCATCGATCTGCTCCGGATCGGCCGGGCCGTCCGAGAGCGCCCGGTACAGCGCGGTCAGCGCCGGTTCGCCGAATTCGTCGGCGACGAAGGCGTTCACCGACCACGCCCACTCGTAGGCCAGGACCGCCCGTGCCCCGGCGAAATCCGCGTCGGCGGGCAGCGCGGCCGGCAGGTCACCGGAACGCGCGGCGGCGGCCAGCGTGGGTGCGATCCGGTCGAACCCCTGATCGGACCCGCGGTGGCCGACATAGTCGGCGAAGCCTTCGGTGATCCACATCGGTGAGCCGTCCAGCGTGCTCGCGCGGGCGGCGACGTGGGTGAGTTCGTGCCGCAGCACCGAACGGCGGGTCTCGTCGGTGAGCCCGTCCGCCGCGTCCGGGCTGAAGATGATGCGCTGCCCGGTCGCCGTGTCGTGCTCGCGGTCCGTGGCGTCGGCCACGGTGACCGCGGCGACCTGGGACGCATCGCGATTGGCGCCGGCCAGGGCGGCGAACTCGGCCTGGTCGCCTGCTGCTTCGACGAGCACAGCGCGGGCCCAGTCCGGGCCCCACACTGCGCTCACCGCGGCTTCGGCATCGTCGACCTCCGCAGCGAGGGCGACGACCTCCGCGGTCTGGTCAGGATGACCGAGCACCACCGACGCCCGGCCGTCCGGTCCGGGCACGCGGCGGCCGATCAACGGTCCGAAGTCCCACGGGCCGCGCCAGGTGGAGCGGCCGGCGACCGGCGCATCCGAGACCAGATACCAGTCGTCGCCGTGTCTGGCCACGGTCAGCGACACCGGTTTGCGCGTCGATGTCGCATCGGGGCCGTCGACCGCGTAGCGCAGCCACACCGTGGGGTACCAGGCATCGGAGGCGTCGAGTGCGGTGAAAACGTCGGCGGGAACGGGCGTTTCGGGATCGTCGCCGATCTCGAAACCCCAATCGGCCAGCGGCACGTCGCGCAGGTTCGCGGCACGGTCGTGTTCGGCGGCGCGGAAGACCGGGTCGGCACGCGGGTCGAACAGGGTGTCGAGCGCGGCGGGATCGCCGCTGCGCAGTGCGGCCGCCCAGCCGTCGAGCAGTCGTTGCACGCCCTGCCGCCGCTGCGCCAGGTAGGGATCCGGGGTGGCCGATGTTGCGTCCCTCGCACCGGACGTCTCGGCGGATCGCGAATCCGGCACCGCGACGGCAATGATCACGAGGATTGCCGCGAGCACGAGGACGAGGCCGGCGAGCAGAATCGATTCACGGCCGGAGAGGCCCCTCGATCCGGTTCGCCGGTCGGTGGAGTCCGCCTCAGACGCGGCGGGCATCGTGGAACGGCATCTGCGACATGGGCGAGACACCGACCGGCACACCGAAGGTCGAGGCGTGCAGTACCAGTCCGTTTCCGGCGTAGATGCCGACGTGTGAGGCGTCGGAGTAGAAGGTCACGATGTCGCCGGGCTGCAGTTCGTCGCGGCCGACCGGGGTACCGGCGCTGGCTTGCGCCTGGCTGGTGCGCGGTAGCGGCTTGCCGATCTGCTTGTACGCCCAGACGACCAGACCCGAGCAGTCGAACGAGTCGGGGCCGGTGGCGCCCCAGACGTAGGGAGCGCCGACCCTGGTGAGCGCGGCCTGCAGTGCACCGGTATTGCTGCCGGGCGTGAGTCCGCGCAACAGCGTTTCGACGCTGAAGCCGGACAGCACGCCCTGCGCGGCGTACGCGGCCTGCTCGGGGCCGGACATCTTCGCCCACGCCTCGGTGACGCGGCCGATCTCGACGTCGAGCGAGGAGCGCTTGCCCGCGAGGGTGTCACGGTCGGTGCGCGCCTGATCGGCCGTCTTGCCCGCCACCTCCGCCGATTTGCGCGAGGCGTCCTCGGCGGCCGCGGCGGCGGCAATCGCGTTTTTGTATTCGGTGGTTTCTGCCCCGGTCTCGGAGGAGATCACGTCGATGGCCGACATCTGGTCGAGCACCTGTTGCGGCGAATCGCTCATCAGCACCGACACCAGCGGGTTGGTGCGCGCACCACGGTAGGACGCTGCGGCGGCCCGGTCGATCATCGGCTGCAACCCGGCAATCCGCGACTTGGCCTCGGTCAGCGCGGCCTGGTCGCGCGCCTGCTGGTCCTGTGCGGCCTGCAAGGCGGCCATCTTGCCGTCGAGGTCGGCCTGCACCTGGTGTACGGCCTCGTTGGTCTGCTCGGACTGGCGCGACAGATCGGACAGCTGCTGCATCGCCTCGCTCGGGCTGCCGATCGCAACGGGGTCTGCTCCGGCCGAACTCGGGCCGATCGCGAGACCCAGTCCGAGCAGCCCCGTCGCGAGGATGCCGACCACCGGCCGACGGATGCGGTGAGGGGCCACGCGAGTCGCACTTCCGTTCGTCATCGATTCCGGACTCCGATTGATCTCGGAAAGATTACGGAATGGCAACCTTTCGTGTCCACTCCGGACCGTCGGTCGAACTCAGTAGCGGCGGGCGCCCGAGACCGGCATCGACGACAGCGCCGCAACCTTCACCGGCTGGCCCGAGGTGGACGCGTGCACGACATTGCCGTTGCCCGCGTACAGGCCGGAGTGGCCGCCGCCGTAGAACGACACGAGGTCACCGGGACGCAGGTCGGAGATCGCGACGGGTGTGCCTGCGCCGAGCTGCGCCTCGCTGGTGCGCGGCACGTTGACGCCGGCCTGCGAGTAGGCCCACTGCACGAGGCCCGAGCAGTCGAACGAGTTGGGGCCGGCCGCACCATAGACGTAGGGCGCGCCGATCTTGGACTCGGCGGCCTGCAAGGCGCGGTCACCCGCGGTCAGCTGCGGCGCAGGCGCCGGTGCCGGCGCGGCGGGCGCACCCGGCAACGGCGGCAGTGCGACACCGGGGATTTCGGGGATGTCGAAGGTGCCGACGCCGGGCACGGACACCGGAGCGGCGAGCGCCGGGGCCGCGGGCGCGACAATCGCACCGAGCACCAGGGCGCCGGTGACGGCGGCACGACGGACGGAACGCTTGGATTCGAGGGTGGCCACGACAGGGGTACTCCGTTTCTTCCACTGCCCGCCGACCGAGTTAGCTGTCGGGTTCGGGCCGGGAAGATGGCCCTACCCGCCGCGCAACTCGGCAGCGGGATTCACCCCAGGGAATGTGGGTCCCCGGCTTGTGGCGCAATCCAATGGATCGCTTGCCACAATTAGGCGGTGACCTTGCGGCGCCGCGCCGGCTGGCGCGAACAACCTCCGCGAAGGTCTCGAAAAGATTACGAAGCGATATCGAGTAGAACCAATCGGTTGCGCGAATCACCGGCATGTGACTAGCCGGCGCCCTTACTCGGTGTGGGATAGGCCACGCTCCGAGACTTCTTCGTTACCTTTCGGCTCGGCACATGGGATCCGCGCCGTGACGAGCCGCAGCCGGGGCACCAAACCCTCGCCCGCCAAAACGTCGAGCGCCTCGCATTCGGCCTGCTCGAAGCGGATAGGCGCGGCAACCGACGCAGCACCGCCCGGACGCCGCAAGGGTGGCGCCGGCAAGCCGAGCAAAACCGTGACGACGCAGTCGGCGCACGCCTGCCCGCGCACCGTGCACTCATTGCAATCGACAATCACTGTGATCCCCGTCTCGCTCGGCGGGGCGCGGTGGAAAAGCGCCCCGAAATCGGCCTGTCGCGTTCGCGCGCACGCTAACCCCGGCCACCGACATGCCGGACGAAACGCCCTCGTCGGGCGTGCGTCGTCGCGGCGGAGCCGCGCGTACCCGCGACGTCGCGGTGGAAGCCGCGCGCCCCCGGCGCGTGTCGGCCCCGCGGTGTCGGACCCCGCTCCTACGCTGACGCCCGTGACCTTGCCGATGCCGCTGCCGCTCGATCCGCGGGCATCCCGGTCGATGCCGATTCGGCCGCAACAAGCCACCTCGATGACGGTGCGTCGCTCGGCCACCAGGACCGCGGCCGGGCAGCAACTGAGTTTCGACGAACTCGACGTCTCGCTGCGCGACACCACGTTCGTGGTCGTGGACCTGGAAACGACCGGCGGCAGCGCTGCAGAAGACGCGATCACCGAGATCGGGGCAGTGAAGGTTCGTGGCGGTGAGGTGCTCGGCGAACTCGCCACCCTCGTCGATCCGGGCCGCAGCATCCCCACCTACGTCGTCGAGCTGACCGGAATCACCACGGCAATGGTGGTCGGCGCCCCGCGCATCGAGCAGGTGCTGCCGAGCTTCCTCGAGTTCTCCCGCGACTGTGTGCTGGTCGCGCACAACGCGGGATTCGACATGAGCTTTCTGCGGGCCGCCGCCGAGCGCGCCGACCTCACCTGGCCCAAGCCCAGGGTGCTGTGCACGGTCAAACTCGCCCGCCGGGTACTGACCCGCGAGGAGGCACCGTCGGTCCGGTTGTCCGCGCTTGCGTCGCTTTTTCGCGTGGACAACCAGCCGACCCACCGCGCACTCGACGATGCCCGCGCGACCGTCGAGGTGCTGCACGAGTTGATCGGGCGGGTCGGCAACCAGGGTGTGCACAGCTACACCGAACTGATCGACTACCTGCCCCACGTCTCCGCCGGACAGCGGGCAAAGCGGTTCCTGGCGGGGAATCTGCCCCGCACGCCGGGCGTCTATCTGTTTCGTGGGCCGTCGGACGAGGTCCTCTACATCGGCACCGCGGTGAACCTGCAACGCCGGGTGCGCAACTACTTCACCGGGTCGGAGACGCGCGGCCGGATGAAGGAGATGGTCGCCCTCGCCACCCGCATCGACCACGTCGAGTGCGCGCATGCGCTGGAGGCAGGCGTGCGTGAACTGCGGCTGCTCGTCGCGCACGCACCGCCCTACAACCGGCGGTCCAAGTTCCCCAAGCGGGCCTGGTGGATTTCGCTCACCGCCGAGGCGTTTCCCCGGCTCTCGATCACGCGGACCGCGGGCAGCGACGCGCTCGGCCCGTTCGGGTCGCGCGCCGACGCAGCGGCCGTCGCCGACACGATCGCGGAGTACTGCGCGTTACGGACCTGTTCGCGCCGCATCGCCCACGACGGCCGGCACGACTGTCCGGCGGTCCCGGTGGGCGGCTGTCCGGCGAGTCGACCGGGCGCCGCGCTCGATGCCGAGACCTATCGAAGCGCCCCAGAAGCAGTTCGGGCGCTGATGACGGGCGGTGCCGATGACCGGATAGCCGAGTTGCACGACCATATCGAGCGCCTAGCCGCGGACGAGTTGTTCGAGAGTGCCGCACGGCTTCGCGATCGCGCGGCAGCGCTGATCCGCGCGCTGCGCAGGGTTCAGCGGCTTGCCGCGCTCGCGACGGTCGAGCAACTCGTCGCCGCCCGCCCGGCATTCGAGGGCGGTTGGGAATTCGCCGTCATCAGGCACGGCCGGCTGGCATCGGCGGGTAGGTCACCGCGCGGTGCCGCACCGATGCCGGTGGTCGAGGCGCTGATCGCCGCAGCAGAGACGGTGATGCCGGACGAGACTCCGCTGCGCGGGGCGGCGCCCGAAGAAGTCGCGCTCATCGCCCGCTGGCTCGAAGGCTCCGGCACCCGCATCGTCACCACCACCGAGGGTTACCGCGAACCGGCTTATGGCGCGGGCCGCTGGCTGGAATGGTCCGGGCTGGCCGAGGATGCGGCCCAATCCGAGCGCCGCTTCGGGTGGGACCAATAGGCTGATCGACATGATCACCGCCATCGTCCTGATCGACGCCGAGGCCAACCTCATCCCGGAAACCGCACAGGCTGTTGCGGACACGCCAGGGGTCAGCGAGGTCTATTCCTGCGCGGGCGACGTCGACCTGGTGGCAATCGTGCGGTGCCGCGACCACGAGGAGATCGCCGGCGTGGTGACCGGCCGGATCAACAAGGTGGCGGGGGTACGCACCACGACCACGCACATCGCGTTCAAGACGTATTCGCGTGCGGACGTGGAGGATGCGTTCTCGATCGGCGAATAGCCCGCGTCGACCGGACCCTGTTTATTCGGGACCGAGTTGCGCGGTGAGGGCCGCCCAAGTGGTCAGCAGCGCCGCCGCGGCACCGTTGTCGATGACGGTCGCCGCCCGTTCGATACCGGCCGCGAACGCGTCCAGCAGATCCGCGCCCGGGCCGTCGAACGCGACCAGCGCCGCCGCCGAGTTGAGCAGGACGGCATCGCGCACCGCGTCACGCCGACCGGCGAACAACGCATGGGCCACCTCGGCATTGAACTTGGCGTCACCACCGCGCAGCGCGTCGAGTGGCGCGCGCTCGATCCCCAGCTCTACCGGGTCGAGAGTGACGTGCCGGACCTGCCCACCCGCGACGACGTGCATCTCGGTGGTCGACGAGGTGGTGATCTCGTCCAGCCCGTCGTTACCGCGCACGACGAGCGCATTGCTGCCGCGCTTGGCCAGCACGCCCGCAATCACGGGCGCGAGGTCGGCGAACGCACAGCCGACGAGGCCGGCGCCGGGCTGAGCCGGGTTGGTCAGCGGCCCGAGCACGTTGAAAGCGGTCGGAATACCGATTTCCTTGCGCGGCCCCGCGGTGAACCGGAACGCCGGATGGAACACCGGGGCGAAGCAAAATCCGATGCCGACCTCGCGGACGCATCTCGCGACCGACAACGGCCCGAGACCGAGGTGCACGCCGAGCGCCTCCAGGACGTCGGCACCGCCGCTCTTCGACGAGGCCGCCCGGTTGCCGTGTTTGACCACCGGCACCCCTGCCGCAGCAACGACGATGGACGACATCGTGGAGATATTGACGGTCCCGGAGCGGTCGCCGCCGGTCCCGACGATGTCGACAGCAGGGATGGACAGATCGACCCGCACGCCGTGCGCCAGCATCGACGCCGCGAGACCGGTCAACTCCTCGGAGGTCGGCCCCTTCATCTTCAGCGCGACGCCGAATGCGGCGATCTGCGCCGACGTGGCGTTGTCGGACATGATCTCGTCCATCGCCCAGGCGGTGTCGGCGGCGGCGAGGTCGTGCCGGTCGGCAAGTGCGCCGAGCACCTGCGGCCAGGTGCGCTCGGTCCCGTCCGGTGTCGTGTTCATCGGTTCGCCTCGATGTCCGCCCTGATCACCCGTGCAGCTTAGCCAGCACGATCTGCGCCCGGCTGTGCCGGATTGGTGCCGTTCTCATCCGGCTGCGCCGGAGCCGGGCTGCAGCGCATCCCACCCAGTGACATCGCCGCCGTGGCGCTGCGCCAGACCCGCCATCCGCGAGCGCTCCTGGCTGCAATGCAGCGCGTCGAGCAGCTGCACGCGGTAGAGGTCGACCTGCACCGGATCCTGGTCTGCGGTGATGATCCTGGCCAGGTAGCCGTCCTGGCCGGCAATCGCGGTCACGGTGTCGACCGCGCCGGCGGGCACACGCAGGTGATGCCGCAGCACCGCCTGCTCGTCCGGGCGCCACGCCGGAGCGCCGTCCGCGCCCCGCTCAAGGGCGGTCGAACAAGCCTCCGCATCCTCGGTGCAATCGACCACCACAACCAGGTCGCCGCGGTCCGGATCGAGTGGAACTTCGGTCCGCTTGCGACGCAGCAGCCGACCGAGCCACCCGGGTGCGGAACCTTTCGCCGCTCCCCTTCGTTGACCCGTCATCACCTGAGCCTCGCACGCCGAAACCACGGGCCCGTGACCGGCCACAATTGCCGCGAGACACGACACCCGACAGCGACTTTCGCACCCGGCTTCGCCTTCGGTACTACGACGGGTCATACTTTCCGTGTGACGACGGCAGTAGGGACTCCAGGATCGGCAATCACCCAGCGCGTGCACTCGCTGAACCGACCCAACATGGTCAGTGTCGGGACCATCGTCTGGCTGTCGAGCGAGCTGATGTTCTTCGCGGGTTTGTTCGCGATGTACTTCACCGCTCGCGCCCAGGCGGACGGCAATTGGCCGCCGGAGCCGACCGAGCTGAACATGAAGCTCGCGGTGCCCGTGACGGCCGTGCTGATCGCCTCCTCGTTCACCTGCCAGATGGGTGTGTTCGCCGCCGAGAAGGGTGATGTCTTCGGCCTGCGCCGCTGGTACGTGATCACCCTCATCATGGGCGCGATGTTCGTGGCCGGTCAGGGCTACGAGTACAAGAACCTCGTGCACGAGGGCACCTCGATCTCGAGCAGTGTGTACGGCTCGGTGTTCTACATCACCACCGGGTTCCACGGCCTGCACGTCATCGGCGGTCTGATCGCCTTCATCTTCCTGCTCGTGCGCACCAAGCTCAGCAAGTTCACTCCGGCACAGGCCACCGCGGCGATCGTCGTCTCGTACTACTGGCACTTCGTCGACATCGTGTGGATCGCCCTGTTCGGAACGATCTACTTCGTCCGCTAGCCCCACGGTTGGTCCCAGATCAGAGTCGGTCCTAACAAAGAGGGATACAGATGAGTTCATCTCCCCCATCCGCATCCGCGAGCCGGTCGCGTCGCCAGCGGAAAATCCGCCGCCGCATCGCCGGCGCGCTTGCGCTCATGGTGGGCTTGGTCGGTGCCGGACTGCTGGCGTCGGCGCTGACGCCGACCCCGCAGGTTGCGACCGCGAGCAATGACGATGCGGCGCTGATCCGCCAAGGCCAGCAGCTCTACGACACGTCGTGCATCACGTGCCACGGCGCGAATCTGCAGGGCGTGCAGGATCGCGGCCCGAGCCTGATCGGCGTCGGCGAAGCGGCGGTGTACTTCCAGGTGTCCACCGGGCGTATGCCCGCGGTGCGCAACGAGGCCCAGGCCGAGCGCAAGGACCCCAAATTCAACGGGGAGCAGATCGACGCGCTCGGCGCCTACGTGCAGGCCAACGGTGGCGGCCCGGTGGTCGTGCGGGAAGAGAACGGCGAGATCGCACAGGAATCGCTGCGCGGCGAAGACGTCGGCCGCGGCAGCGAACTGTTCCGGCTCAACTGCGCCTCGTGCCACAACTTCACCGGCAAGGGCGGCGCGCTCTCGTCCGGCAAGTACGCACCGGCGCTGACCGAGTCGAACGAGCAGCAGATCCTCGCCGCGATGTTGACCGGCCCGCAGAACATGCCCAAGTTCTCCGATCGGCAGCTGTCACCCGAGGAGAAGAGCGACATCATCGCCTACGTGAAGTCCGCGACCGAAACCAAGTCGCAAGGCGGCTGGGGGCTCGGCGGCTTCGGCCCGGCCACCGAGGGCCTGGTCATTTGGGCAATCGGCATCGTCGCCGTCGTCGGCGCGGCCATGTGGATCGGAGCGAGGTCATGAGCGGCGGGGACACCCCGAAGAAGGACTACACCGAGGCCGAACTCGACGCGATGAGTCGTGCCGAGCTCGTCAAGCTCGGTACCGAACTCGACGGCGTCGATATCGCGTTCCGCCGCCACCGCTGGTCGGTGCCCGGCACACGCGCGGAGAAGCGCGCCGAGCGCACGGTGGCGTTCTGGCTCGCACTGGGCGGCGTATCGGCACTCGCTTTCATCGCGATCTACCTGTTCTGGCCGTGGGAGTACAAGGGCGAAGGCGACGACGGCAACTTCGCCTACACGATCGCGACGCCCCTCTACGGTCTGACCCTCGGCCTTGCGATCCTGTCGTTCGGCATCGGTCTGGTGCATTTGACCAAGAAGTTCATCCCCGAGGAGCTGTCCATCCAGGACCGCCACGACGGGCAGTCCTCCGAGGTTGATCGCCGCACCATGGTCGCGTTGCTCGGCGACGCGGGAGAGACTTCCACGCTCGGCCGCCGCAAGCTGATCACCCGCACCGCCGGAGTGGGCGTCGGCCTGCTCGGTGTCGGCGCGCTGCTGCCGTTCGTCGGCGGCATGATCAAGAACCCGTGGGCCAAGGGCGACAAGTCGCCGCTGTGGGTGTCGGGCTGGACCCCGAACTACCCCGGCGAGACGATTTACATCCGCCGCGACACCGGCCGGCCCGAGGACATCGTGCTGGTGCGTCCGGAGGATCTCGACGCCGGCGCGATGGAGACCGTCTTCCCGTTCCGCGAGTCGGAGCGCGGTGACGAGGAAGCCCTGTTCGAGGCACTGCGTGGCGTGCGCAACGCCGTCATGCTGATCCGCCTGCGCACCGAGGACACCGCCAAGGTCATCAAGCGCAAGGGTCAGGAGAGCTTCAACTACGGCGACTACTTCGCCTACTCGAAGATCTGCACCCACCTCGGCTGCCCGACTTCGCTCTACGAGCAGCAGACCAACCGGATTCTGTGCCCGTGCCACCAGTCGCAGTTCGACGCGCTCGAGTACTGCAAGCCGCTGTTCGGTCCCGCTGCTCGCGCATTGCCACAGTTGCCGATTACAGTGAACGAAGAGGGTTTCCTGGTCGCCAATGGTGACTTCATCGAACCCCTCGGCCCGGCATTTTGGGAGCGCCGCTCATGAGCATGATCCAGAACGTCGCCGCCGGCCAAGCGCAGGCGATGGACTCGCGCTACCACCTGGCCGCGGGTATGAAACGCCAGATCAACAAGGTCTTCCCGACGCATTGGTCCTTCATGCTCGGCGAGATCGCGTTGTACTCGTTCATCATCCTGCTGCTTTCGGGTGTGTATCTGACGCTGTTCTTCGACCCCTCCATGCAGGAGGTCGTCTACGACGGCGCGTACCAGCCGCTGCGCGGTGTGCACATGTCGCAGGCGTACGCCACGACGCTGAACATCTCGTTCGAGGTACGCGGCGGTCTGTTCGTCCGTCAGATCCACCACTGGGCGGCCCTGCTGTTCGCCTGCTCGATCATCGTGCACCTGCTGCGCATCTTCTTCACCGGCGCGTTCCGACGGCCGCGCGAGGCGAACTGGGTGATCGGCTGCCTGCTGCTCATCCTGGCGATGTTCGAAGGCTTCTTCGGTTACTCGCTCCCGGACGACCTGCTCTCCGGCACCGGTTTGCGGGCCGCGTTCGGCGGTATCACGATGAGCATCCCGATTATCGGCACCTGGATGCACTGGCTGATCTTCGGCGGTGACTTCCCGGGCGACATCATCATTCCGCGCCTCTACGTCGCCCATATCCTGCTGTTCCCGGGCATCATCCTGGCGCTCATCGCGGCCCACCTCGCGCTGGTGTGGTACCAGAAGCACACCCAGTTCCCCGGCCCCGGCCGCACCGAGCAGAACGTCGTGGGCATCCGGATCATGCCGGTGTTCGCGGCCAAGGGCGGCGCGTTCTTCGCGATGGTCACCGGTCTGATCGCCCTGATGGGTGGTCTGCTGCAGATCAACCCGGTGTGGAACCTGGGCCCGTACAACCCCTCGCAGGTGTCGGCGGGTTCGCAGCCGGACTTCTACATGATGTGGACCGACGGCATGGCGCGTCTCATGCCGGCCTGGGAGCTCTACCTGGGCCGCTACACCGTGCCTGCGGTGTTCTGGGTCGCGATGATCATGGGCTTGGTGTTCGCGGTGCTGATCGCCTACCCGTGGATCGAAAAGCGGCTGACCAAGGACGACGCGCACCACAACCTGCTGCAGCGTCCGCGCGACGCACCGGTCCGGACCGCGATCGGCGCCATGGCCGTCGCGTTCTACCTGGTGCTCACGCTCTCGTGCGTCAACGACATCATCGCGCTGAAGTTCGATATCTCGCTGAACGCGACGACGTGGATGGGCCGCATCGGTCTGCTGATCGCTCCGCCGATCGCGTACTACGTGACCTACCGCTTCTGCCTGGGTCTGCAGCGGGCGGATCGGGCGGTGCTCGATCACGGCATCGAGACCGGTGTCATCAAGCGTCTGCCGCACGGCGAGTACATCGAGGTGCACCAGCCGCTCGGACCGGTCGACGGTCACGGTCACCCGCTCCCGCTCGAGTACCAGGGCGCTGCGATCCCGAAGAAGATGAACGCGCTGGGTTCGGCCGGCCAACCCGGCTCCGGCAGCTTCTTCACACCGGACCCGGTCAGCGAGAGCGAAGCCCTCGCGGCGGCCGACCACGAGGCCGAGCACACACAGCTCGCGGTGCTGCGCGCCTACCAGGACCGGGTGCACGGATTCGATACGTCCGGCAACGGCCAGTCGGGTAACGGGCAGTCGGGTAACGGCGAGTCCGGACACGCGCCCGACGAGCACTGACGGTTCGCTCGAAAGGCTCCGAGTCGCTTGCGACTCGGAGCCTTTCGCATATGCAGGTCAGGTGCTACGTCCCGCGTTGATCTCCGCCTCGGTCAACTCGACCGCGATCTCATCGCCGAGCGTGAACCCGTCCGCGAGCGGCAGATGGTCACCGCTCCAGAACTTTCCCGGGTCGTACCAGTTGGGTCGGCGCTGCTTGCGCATCAGGCCCATCGCCTCGTAGGTCGCACCGACTACCTCGGCGCAGTAGGCGACCTCGAGGTCCGGGTTCGGTTCCCGCCGCTTGGGTCTCGGCACGCGGCCCGCGAACCACCGCCCGGTCACGCGCGCCGTGGACGGGAACGGCGTGCCGTCGAGCCGGGCGATCGTGCGCAGCAGCGCGTCCTCCTGCTCGGCCGATACCTTCGGGCTCAGCTGCCGAACCCAGCCGCGCTGCTCGTACCTGCCGTACCAGACCTGCACGGACTGGCGCAGGTCGTGCAGCTGCACACCACGCTGGAATTTGCCGGTCCACATGTCCTGCAGCGACTTTCCCAACTCGGCGTGCCACATCAGCGGCGGCAGGTCGTCGAGGACCACCGCCATCCCGACGTGGTTGACCGGGCTGTTGGTCAGGGCCCGGATCGCGCGATCCGGGCCGGACTTACCGCGAAAGATCCAGATGTCGCCGGTGCGGGCGTTGTCCACAGCGGCATCGAGGCGGACCGATGAGCTCGACATGCCCTCAGCCTAAGGGTGATGTGTCACTCTGAAGGGCATGCGATTCACGCGTTCTCATGCATGGAAGCTGGCCGGCATCGCCGGGCTGGTCGGTGTTGCGGCGACCGGTGTGCTGGTGGCCCGGTCCGAGCGGCAGCGCCGTGCGTACACCCCCGACGAGGTGCGCGAACGGCTGCACGCCCGCTACGCCCGGGTCGACCGCGGCTGAGCCGCGATACTCAGGTCAACGCGGCCCGTGTCGCCGCCGCCAGCTCGGCGACCTGCTCGTCGGTCATCACGAACGCGGGTGAAAACTGCAGTGCCCCATTGCCGACGGCACGACCGGAGACACCGTGCTCGCGCAGCCGTCGCACCGCCGGTGCGGCGTCCGCCGCGTCGGCCAGTTGCACGGCGGCGACAGCACCGAGACCGCTGCGCACCTCCGTGACCGCCGGCAAATCCGCCAGCGGCGCCAACTCTGCGTGCAACGTCGATTCGAGCCGCTTCGCCTCGGTCAGCAGGCCCTCGCGCTCGATGATGTCGAGGTTCGCCATCGCCGCGGCCGCCGCACCGGCGTGCCCGCCGTAGGTGTAGCCGTGTCGCCACCAGGTACCGCCGGCATAGAACGGTGCAGCGATCGCCGGTGCGATGAACACCGCCCCCATCGGGACATACCCCGAGGTGAGCCCCTTCGCGGTGGTCATCAGGTCCGGTTCGAGCCCGAGCCGCGTTGCGGCGAACCAACTTCCACCGATGCGACCGAACCCGGTCACCACTTCGTCGACGACGAACAGGATCTCGTGATCGCGACAGATCTGGCGCACCTCCCCGAGATAGCCCTCGGGCGGCGAGTACACCCCGCCGGCGCCGATGACCGGCTCGCAGAAGAACGCCGCGATCGTGTCCGCGCCGACCTCCTCGATCAGCGTGAGCAGACTCTTCGCGTCGTCCCACGCGACTGTTCGTGCGTCGGCCATCAGTTCGCCGTACCCCTCGCGATTGGGCGGCAGGCCTGAGATCGCCGTCCCCGCGACATGCATGCCGTGGTAGGCCTTCTGCCGCCCCACGATGATCCGCTTGTTCGGGCGGCCGAGTTCGTGCCAGTACCGGCGCGCGAGTTTCGCCGCGGTGTCCACCGAGTCGGACCCGCCCGAGGTGAAGAACACCTTGCTGCCCGGCACCGGCGCGATCGCGGCCAGCCGCTCGGCCAGCTCGACGGTGACGGTCGAGGCGAAGTCGCCGAAGTTCGAGTAGTGCGCCAACTCGGCGAGTTGCGACCCGACTGCGTCGGCAATCTCCCGGCGGCCGTGCCCGACGTTGGTGAACCACAGCCCGGCGGTTGCGTCGAGGTAGCGGTTTCCTGCGGCATCCCAGATGTAGGCGCCCTCCCCGCGCGCGATCACGAACGCTCCGTCGCGCTCGACGGCGCCCATGTCTGCGAACCCATGCCACAACGAACCCATGTGTGCTCCTGTTCGGCGATCTCGGCCCCCAACGCCAATCGTAGGTGCGCGAACCCGCACGCTAGGCTTGGAAATCGAGATGTCCAGTTCCCCCGCGGCGCCGACCGGCCCGAACCGCCGCGCCCTCAAATCAGCGCTTGCGGAGTTGTCCCTGCGCGATGAACACCGGCTGCGCCGCCGTCTCGAACGCGCCCGCGACGACGGCGCACTGACTGCGATCGCGGCCGACATCGATCGTGCCCGCGATCGACTGACGGCGCGCGCGGCAAGTGTGCCCGCGATCGTCTACCCCGAGACGTTGCCCGTCTCCGCCCGGCGAGACGACATCGCCGCCGCGATCGCGGCGAACCAGGTGGTGATCGTCGCGGGCGAGACCGGGTCGGGCAAAACCACCCAGATCCCGAAGATCTGTCTCGAACTCGGCCGCGGCATCCGCGGTATGATCGGGCACACCCAGCCGCGCCGCCTCGCCGCGCGCACCGTCGCCGAACGAATCGCCGAGGAGCTGGGCACCGAACTCGGCGACGTCGTCGGCTACACGGTCCGGTTCACCGATCAGGCCTCGCCGAACACACTGGTCAAGCTGATGACCGACGGCATCCTGCTCGCCGAGATTCAGCGCGACCGGCTGTTGCGCAGCTACGACACGATCATCATCGACGAGGCGCACGAGCGCAGCCTCAACATCGACTTCCTCCTCGGGTACTTGCGCGAGCTGCTCCCCCGCCGCCCCGATCTGAAGGTGATCATCACCTCGGCGACCATCGACCCGGAATTGTTCGCGCGACACTTTTCACGCGGGGATCGCGCGGCACCGATCGTTGAGGTCTCCGGTCGTTCCTATCCGGTCGAGGTGCGCTACCAACCGCTCACGGTGGAAGTTGGCGACCAGCTGATCGACCGGGACCCGGTGGACGCGGTCGGCGAGGCGGTGCTCGAACTGTGCACCGAGGGCGATGGCGACATCCTGGTGTTCCTCTCCGGTGAGCGCGAGATCCGCGATACCGCGGACGCGTTGCGCGACCTGAAGCTGCCGCGCACCGAGATCGTCCCGCTGTATGCGCGGCTCTCTGCCGCCGAGCAGCACAAGGTTTTCGAGTCGCACACCGGGCGACGAGTGGTGTTGTCCACCAACGTCGCCGAGACTTCGCTGACGGTGCCGGGTATTCGGTACGTGGTCGATCCCGGCACGGCCCGCATCTCGCGCTATTCGGTGCGCACGAAGGTGCAGCGGCTGCCGATCGAACCCATCTCGCAGGCCTCCGCGCGCCAGCGCGCCGGTCGGTGCGGCCGCGTCGCCGACGGCATCTGCATCCGGCTGTACTCCGAGGAGGATTTCGAGGCGCGGCCCGTCTTCACCGAACCCGAGATTCTCCGCACGAATCTCGCCGCGGTGATCCTGCAGATGACCGCCCTCGGTCTCGGCGATATCGAGAGCTTCCCGTTCGTGGAACCGCCCGACCGGCGCAGTATCCGCGACGGTATCGCGCTGCTCGAGGAACTCGGCGCCATTACGACCGTCGGTGGGCAGACCACGCCGACGCTGACGCCGACCGGCCGCGAACTCGCCCAACTACCGGTCGATCCGCGGATGGCGCGGATGCTGGTCGAGGGGCATCGCGGCGGGTGTCTGCAGGAGACCCTGGTGATCGTCGCGGCACTGTCCATCCAGGATGTGCGCGAGCGGCCGGTCGACCAGCAGCAGGCCGCCGATGCCTCGCACGCCCGCTTCAACGTCCCCGGCTCGGATTTCCTGGCTTTCGCAAAGCTATGGGAGTACCTGGGCGAGCAGCGGAAGTCATTGTCGTCCAACCAGTTCCGCAAAATGTGCCGAGCCGAGTTCCTGCACTGGTTACGGATCAGGGAATGGCAGGATCTGCACGGGCAGCTGCGCACCATCACCCGCGGCATGGGCTGGACGCTCAATTCCGCGCCCGCGGAGGAGAACTCGGTGCATCGGGCACTGCTGGCGGGCATGCTGTCGCATATCGGTCAGCTCGACGAGCGTGGCAGTACCGGCCCGAAACAGGGCGACGCCAAGAAGAGCGATCCGAAGAGGAGCGAGCGGCCGCGCGGTGGCCGCGAATACCTCGGTGCGCGTGGGGCGAAGTTCGCGATCTTCCCCGGCTCGTCGCTGGCCCGCAAACCACCGAGTTGGGTGATGGCCGCCGAACTGGTGGAGACCTCGCGGCTGTGGGGCCGCATGGTGGGCCGGATCGAACCGGAGTGGGCCGAGACGCTCGCGCCGCATTTGGTCAAGCGCACCTACTCCGAGCCGCATTGGTCGGCGAAGCGCGGGGCGGCGATGGCCTACGAGCGGGTCACCTTGTACGGGGTACCACTGGTGGCGCGGCGCCTGGTGCCCTACGCCGGGATCGACCCCGACCAGTCCCGTGAGCTGTTCATTCGGCATGCGCTGGTGCACGGCGAGTGGCAGACCAATCACCGCTTCTTCCAGCGCAATCGGGAGCTGATCGACGACGTCGCCGAGTTGGAGAGCCGGGCCCGGCGCCGTGACATCCTCGTCGACGACGAGACCCTGTTCGAGTTCTACGACGAGCGGGTCGGCCCGGAAGTGGTGTCGGCCCGGCATTTCGACACCTGGTGGAAACAGGCACGCCGCAAGCAGCCCGATCTGCTCGACTTCACCCCGGACACGCTGGTCAATCGGGACGCCGTGGCCGTGCTCGGCGGCGAGTATCCGGACGCGTGGCGGCAAGGCGAATTGCAGTTCGCGCTCCGCTACAACTTCGAGCCCGGTGCCGACGACGACGGTGTCACGGTGCGCATCCCGGTCGCGCAACTCGCGCATGTCCGCGATGTCGGATTCGACTGGCTGGTCCCCGGATTGCGCGAGGAACTGGCTGCGGCGCTGGTGAAGTCGCTGCCGAAGCAACTGCGCCGCAACGTGGTTCCCGCACCGGATTTCGCGCGCGCCGCGCTGGCCACGCTGACCCCGCGGGCCGAACCGTTACACACCGGGCTGGCCCGTGAGCTGTCCCGGCTCGGCGCAACCCCAATCTCGGCCGGCGACTTCGACCCGTCGGCGCTACCCGATCATCTGCGCATGACATTCGCCGCGGTCGGGCCGGACGGCGAGGCGCTCGGCACCAGCAGGGCGCTCGCGGAACTGAAGGCGCGGTTCGCAACCCAGACCAACGCGGCCGTCGCGGCGGCGACCGCCGCGGCCGAACGTGCGCCGGCCACGGTGTGGACCAGCGAAACCCTCGGCACGCTCGAGCCGACGGTGACCCAGCGAATCGGCGGGCAGTCGGTCACCGGTTACCCGGCGCTCGTGCCCGAAACCGGTGGTGTGGCGGTGCGGGTACTCAGCACGGCACGCGAGCAGTCCGCGGCGATGCGTACCGGTGTGCGCGAACTGATCCTGCGGGCGGTGAGCACGCCGGCGAAATCCGCGCTCGCCGGACTCGGCGCGGCGGACCGGCTCGTGCTGAGCCAGAGCCCCTACGTCTCGCTCGACGCCCTTGTTGCAGACTGCCGGGTGTGCGCGGTGGACGAATTCGTCTCCGCCGCGGGCGATGTGCGCACGCCCGAGGATTTCGATGCGCTGCTGGCGACGGTGCGGCCCCGACTCGCCGCTCGCGTCGCCGAGATCGTGCGATTGGTCTTGCCGGTGTTGCGGGGGGCGACGCAGGTCCGCGCTGAAATCGGGAGCGCGCCGGACGATATTGCCGAGGACGTTCGCGATCAGCTCGCCAACCTCGTCTTCGACGGGTTCGTGGCCGATCTGGGCGCCGCGCGGCTGCGCGAGCTACCGCGCTACCTGGAAGGCGCGTTGGTGCGGTTGCAAGCGTTGCCGTCGAGCGCGGCACGTGACCGCGCAGGCATGACCGTTCTCGACCGGGTCTACGCCCATTACGAACGCTTGCTCGCGTCGCTGCCGTCCGAACGCGCGGCCGCGCCGGATGTCCTTGCGATCTCCTGGCTGATCGAGGAACTGCGGATCAGCCTGTTCGCGCAGCGGGTCGGCACCCCGATCCCGGTGTCGGAGAAGCGCATCGAGAGGGCAATTACCGCAGCGAGCCGCTAGTGCGACACCGCGGCGAGCCGCTAGTTCTACACCGCGGCCTGCCGCTGGACCGGCCTACTCCGCGGCCGCGGCTTCGGCGCGGCGGGCGCGCATATCCTCGATTTCGCGCTCGAAGTCTTCCGCGGAGCTGAACGAGCGGTAGACCGAGGCGAAACGTAGGTACGCCACCTCGTCGAGGTCGCGCAGGGGCTGCAGGATCGCCAGGCCCACTTCGTGACTCGGCACCTCCGCCGACCCCGAGGAGCGGACCGAGTCTTCCACCTGCTGGGCGAGCAGGTTCAAGGCATCGTTGTCGACCTCACGGCCCTGACAGGCGCGACGGACACCTCGGATGACCTTCTCGCGGCTGAACGGCTCGGTGACACCACTGCGTTTGACGACCGCAAGGACCGCCGTCTCGACGGTAGTGAATCGGCGACCGCATTCCGGACAGGACCGGCGCCGCCGGATGGCCGTACCCTCGTCCGCCTCGCGCGAATCGACAACGCGAGAGTCGGGATGCCGGCAGAACGGGCAGTGCATGTGTGATCCTTCGTCGGTGCCGAGCGGTCTGCGGCCGACTCGCACATCCGACGCCCACCCGATCGGACGAGCACCGCGTGTGGGTAGCGCGAGATCGACACGGCCGCTTGGCGAGGTATCGCCAACCGAATCCGAGGATACCTGCCGTGCAATGGCGCACAGCACCAGTGGAATGAACGCCGGACCGGCGGTGGGAATCAACGCCGGACCGGCGGTGGGAATCAACGCCGGATATGCGGGCCACCGTGCCGCGCCCCGCGCGGGAGTCATCGCTCGAAGGCGGGAACGACCAGCAACTGACCCGACCGGACACCGGCACCGGACATGCCGTTGAGCGTGATGATCCGGTCGACGGTCGCCCCGACCCCGGCGTCGGGTGCGATCCGCCGCGCGATGTCGGACAGCGACTCACCGTCGCGCACCGCGACCACTGCCGTGTCGGCGGGTGCGGTCGCGGCCGGGGTGGCACGCAGGTGCGCGAGACCGAGAATCGCGGCCACCACGAGTGCGGTCATCAACCCGGCGACGACCATCCCGGCAAAGCCGACATCCCGCGGTTGGCCGAGGCGTCGGGGGTCCGGGCCCAGCGGGTGGCGGCCGCGCTGCGAGGTCGCCTGCCGGGAGGCGTAGGACCGCTCCCGGTACGGGAGCGGGGCGCCGGGCGGCCGGCGGCGACGCGATCCGGCGACGTGGGCCGGGCGAGGGACGGTGGCGATTCTTGCCTCGGCGGGGGCCTGGCCGGGGCGGCTTGCGGCTGCCGAACCGGGCCGCTGGGCGGCCGTGTACCTCATCGTCGTGGTGCTCATGGACTTCTCCCTCTCTGCTGCGGGCTGTCGCACGGCGTTCGATCACGCGTTCGATGCACTGATGTTCGAAGTTCTATCACGGCCCTCCGACAAATTCGCGACATGCTCGAACAAATGTTTGAAAGAACGTGCTCGCGGCGCTAAGTTCGATGCCGAAGCATTTGATCGGTCGAGGTCTGGAGGGGTGTGCGATGGAGGGTGTTCGGTCATGAAGGCAGCCAGGTCATGAAAGACGCGAGCAGCAACGGTCCGGATATCGCCGCGGGACTCACCGAACGCCAGCGCAGCGTGCTCGAGGTCATCCGCGCCTCGGTCGTCGAACGCGGCTATCCGCCGAGCATCCGTGAGATCGGTGATGCGGTCGGTCTGACCTCGACGTCCTCGGTCGCACACCAGTTGCGCACCCTCGAGCGCAAGGGCTACCTACGTCGCGATCCGAACCGGCCGCGCGCCGTGGACGTCCGCGGTCTCGATGAAATCTCCGCGGCCACCTCTGCCGCGGCGGAGCCGTCGATGCGCCCCGATGAGCAGCTTCCCGCGGCTGCCTACGTCCCGGTGCTCGGCCGGATTGCCGCAGGTGGCCCAATTCTCGCCGAACAGGCCGTGGAAGATGTCTTTCCGCTGCCCCGCGAACTCGTCGGCGAAGGGTCGTTGTTCCTGCTCAAGGTGGTCGGCGAGTCAATGGTCGATGCCGCGATCTGCGACGGCGACTGGGTCGTCGTGCGCCAGCAGAACGTCGCCGACAATGGCGACATCGTGGCGGCGATGATCGATAACGAGGCGACCGTGAAGACCTTCAAGCGCACCGGTTCGAAGATCTGGCTGCTCCCGCACAATCCGTTGTTCGAACCGATCCCGGGCAACGACGCGGCGATTCTCGGCAAGGTCGTGACCGTAATCCGCAAGATCTGACGGGCGCACTGCCGCGACAGACGAAAATCCCGGGATGGCGCACCGCCATCCCGGGATTTCTTCGCTTGCATCAGGCCGGGTTCAGACCTCCCGGCCGTCAGGACAAATTCAGCCCTCGACCGATGATCTCCTTCATGATCTCGGTGGTGCCACCGAAGATCGTGGTGATGCGGGCGTCCATGTACGCCTTCGCGATCGGGTATTCCTTCATGTAGCCGTAACCGCCGTGCAGCTGCAGGCACCGGTTGATCAGGTCGAGCTGCTCCTCGGTGGACCACCACTTGGCCATGGCGGCTTCCTGCACGGACAGCTTGTCCTCGTTGAGCAACTCGATGCACTTGTCCACGAACACCCGCACCGCGGTCGTCTTGGTGGCGAGCTCGGCCAGCACGAACCGGGTGTTCTGCAGGGCGCCGATGGGCTTGCCGAAGGCCTGCCGATCGCGGACGTACTGCTTGGTCATGTCGAGACAACGCTCCATACCGGCGGCCGCACCGACCGCGATGGACAGGCGCTCCTGCGGCAGGTTCTGCATCAGGTGGATGAAGCCCATGCCCTCCTGGCCGAGCAGGTTCTCGGCGGGGATGCGCACGTTGTCGAAGTTCAGCTCTGCGGTGTCCTGGGCAGGCATGCCGATCTTGTCCAGGTTGCGGCCGCGCTCGAAGCCCTTCATGCCGCGCTCGACAACCAGCAGGCTGAAGCCCTGCGCGCCCTTCTCGGGGTCGGTCTGCGCGACCACGATCACCAGGTCGGAGTTGATGCCGTTCGTGATAAAGGTCTTGTTGCCGTTGAGCACCCAGTCGCTGCCGTCGCGGACGGCGCGGGTCTTGATGCCCTGCAGGTCGCTACCGGTGCCGGGCTCGGTCATGGCGATCGCGGTGATGAGCTCGCCCGAACAGAAGCCGGGCAGCCAGCGCTGCTTCTGCTCCTCGGTCGCGAGCTCGTTCAGGTAGGGCGAGATGACATCGTTCTGCAGGACGAATCCGAGCCCGCTGTAACCGCCGGCGGTGGATTCTTCGGTAACGACCGCGTTGTAGCGGAAGTCCTTCACTCCGCCGCCGCCGTACTCCTCCGCGACATCGGTTCCGAGGAATCCCTGCTTACCTGCCTCGAGCCAGACGTCACGGTCGACGATGTGCTGCTCTTCCCACTTGGCGTGGTTCGGCGCGACGTGCTGGTCGAGAAACTTGCGGTAGGACTCCCGAAACAGATCATGCTCGGGCTCGAAAATGGTGCGCTCCACTGGCACTCCTCAATGGTGATCGCTGACACGTGGCGTGTCTCCCACGTTACTCCAAACGCGAATCCCCGTTTACTTCGGTATCGAGCCGCCGTCGGTCCTCAGCGCAGCCGAGCGAGGCGGCGCATGACCGGATAGCCGATCAAAATGCCCAACGAGCCCCACGCGATGCCGCCGAGTTCGACGTTGCCGATGCTGAGTGTGAGGTCGCCGATCCCGGCCACCAGCGCCGCGGCCGCCACCGTGAGATTTACCGGGTCGGTGAAATCGACCCGGGCGTCCATCCAGATCCGGACGCCCAGCAGCCCGATCAGGCCGTACAGCACCAGCGTGGCACCGCCGATCACCCCGTCCGGGATGGTGAAAACCAAGGCGCCGAACTTCGGCGAGAACGACAGCACGATCGCCGTGGCGGCAGCCACCCAGTAGGCCGCCGTCGAATACACCCTGGTCGCGGCCATGACGCCGATGTTTTCCGCGTAGGTCGTCGTTCCCGAGCCGCCACCCGCACCGGCGAGCACGGTGGCGATGCCGTCCGCGAGGATCGCGTTGCCCGCCACGTCGTCCAGCGATCGCCCGGTCATTTCCGCGACGGCCTTCACATGCCCGACGTTCTCGGCAATCAGCACGATCACCACAGGCAGCGCGAGCACGATCACCGAGAGGTCGAACGAGGGCCCGTTCAGGTCCGGCAGGCCCACCCACGCGGCGTCGCGCATCGCGTCCACCCGATCCTGGGCGAGCGCGCCGATCGCCCAGGCGAACAGCCAGCCGGTGACCGCGCCGACCAGAATCGCAAGCCGGCCGAGCAGCCCCGGCCCCAGGACGGTGACGAGCAGGATCACCAGCAGCGTCACCGTCGCGACGAGCGGCTGCGCCTCGTAGGAGGAGACCGCCGCCGGGGCAAGGTTGAGTCCGATCAGCGCGACCACCGCGCCGGTCACGACGGGCGGCATGACCGCGTCCAGCACCCGCGAGCCGGCGATGCGGACGATCACGCCCACCACGACGAGCACGACGCCCACCGAGAAGACCGCGCCGAGTTGGGCGGCCTGGCCGTCGGCGGTCGATGCGGTCAGCGGCGCGATGAACGCGAACGACGAGCCCAGATAGCTCGGCACCCGGCCCGCGGTGAGCAGCAGGAAGATGACGGTGCCGATGCCGGAGAACAGCAGCGTCGTGGTGACCGGGAACCCGGTGATCGTGGGCACCAGCAGCGTGGCACCGAACATCGCAATGACGTGCTGCATGCCGATGCCGACCGTGCGCGGCCAGCTCAGCCGCTCGTCCGGGGCGACCACCGCGCCGTCGGCGATCGTTCGGCCGTCGCCGGCCAGGGTCCAGCGCGGAATTCGGGAGCGAAGCCCGGCACGGCCGCGAGTACTCATACCCCGTTGACTCATGTCTCGGAACGCTAGCCGCGCCCGGCGCCCACCGCCCGCAGTCGCGGTGATCACGAATGAATGGCCCCCGACACGCCGGAGAACGCGGCCATTTGCTCGTGATCACCGCAGCTCAGCGGCCATAACTTCGTGATCGACAAGAATTGGCGACCACCCGTTCGGGCCTCAGCCGAGGACCTTGCGCGCGGCGGCCCGCGCACTCGCCGCGTCGGCGGTCTCCAGGACGGCGGCGGCCGCGGCGCGGCAGTCGCCGAGCGTCACCGAGCCGAGCTTGGCGCCGACTGCCGCGACCGCCGATGCCGCTGCGGACAGCGAGGTGATCCCGAAACCGACGAGGACACAGGCCAGCAGCGGATCCGCGGCGGCCTCACCACACACGCCGACCGGCTTCCCCGCCGCCACGCCCGCCTCGGCCGTGCGGGCCACCAGAGTCAGCACTGCCGGTTGCCAGGGGTCGGTGAGCGACGCGAGATCGGCGGACATCCGATCGGCGGCCATCGTGTACTGCGCGAGGTCGTTGGTCCCGATGGACAGGAACTCGACGTGCGCGAGCACCTTGTCGGCGAGTAGCGCCGCAGCGGGAACCTCGATCATCACACCCGGGACGAGGTCGCGGCTGCGCACCTTCGCGGCGAACGCCGCGGCCTCGGCGGGGGTGGAGATCATCGGGGCCATCACCCAGGGCCGCCGCTCCGTGTCGGTGGCGGCCGCGGCGATGGCGTCGAGCTGCCGGTCGAGCAGGCTCGGGTTGCCTGCCGCGATCCGGATACCGCGTACGCCGAGCGCCGGATTCGCCTCGTCGGGGTGATCGGCGAATTTGAGCGGCTTGTCCGAGCCCGCGTCGAGCGTGCGCACGACCACCTTCGCGCCGGGGTACGCGTCGAGCACTTCGCGATAGATGCGGGTCTGCTCCTCGACCGAGGGTTCGGTCTCCCGGTTGAGGAAGCAGAGTTCGGTGCGGAACAACCCGATTCCCTCGGCGGGCGTCTGTGCCGCCGTGCGGGCACCTGCGCCGTCCTGGACGTTGGCCAGCACATCGACGGCATGCCCGTCCGACGTCGCACCGGGACCACGCCAGGAAGCCGTGCGCTCGGCATGTTTCCGATATTCGGCCACGGCGGCAGCGGCAAGATCCCGATCGGGCGCGACCCGGACCTCACCGGCCGTGCCGTCGAGCAGCACGAACACGCCGTCATCGATGTTCTCGAGCCCACTCACCGCCACGATCGCCGGAATGCCGAGCTGCCGCGCGATGATCGCGGTGTGGCTGGTCGGCCCGCCGAGCGTGGTGGCCAGGCCGACGATCAGCGCGGGATCGAGACCCGCGGTGTCGGCGGGTGCGAGATCCTCGGCGAGCAGCACGGACGGTACGTCCGGCGTCGGCACACCTGGTTCCGGCACGCCGAGCAAGTCCGCGACGACCCGATCCCGGACGTCGTGCAGATCGGTGACACGTTCGGCCATCAACCCGCCGAGCTTGGTGAACATGGCAGCGAATTGTTCGGTGGCCGCGACGGCGGCCGAGACCGCCCCGCTCCCGCTTCCGATCAGCTTCTCCACCGCAGAGCGCCAGCCACGATCCTCGGCCATTGCCGCGTTCGCGGCGAGGACCTCGGCCGCCGCGCCGGAGGCGCTGCCTGCCCGGTCACGCAGCCGATGCGCGACGGCGTCGGCTGCCCGGCGGAACGCGTCGCGCTCGGCGTCCCTGGCGTCCTCGGCGATCTCGGTGGTGTCGATGGCCGGCCGTAACCGGGCACCTGGCCGGATCACGGGTGCCGCGACCACCCCCGGAACCACTGGGGTGCCTTGCAGCACCAATTTCGCCATCGGAACCCGTACTGAACTCGACATCTGCCCTCCTCCGGGCGATTGCGCGATGAGTGATGTGCATCGCTCACGTCTGTAGCTGTGATGAATATTACCCAAAAAGCTTGACAAAGCAACACACACGGGCATAAAACAACATGAACCAACAAACTATGAGGGACGGCAGATGTACGCAGAGGAGCGCCAGCAAGCGATCGCCGCGCTGATTGCGCAACGCGGTCGGATGGCAGTCGCACAGCTTTCCGATCTGTACGGGGTGACCACGGAGACGGTCCGCCGTGATCTCGCGGTACTGGAGAAGGCCGGGTTGATCCGCAGGGTGCACGGCGGTGCTATTCCCGCCGGAACGCTGACCATCGAGCTCGGCACGGCGGAACGCGAACACAGCCGCGCCGAGGAGAAGGACCGAATCGGCAAAGCGGCCCTCGAGTACCTGCCGGACACCGGCGGAAGCGTGCTGATCGACGCGGGCACCACAACCGACCGCGCCGCGTCCTATCTGCCGACCGACCGCGATCTGCTCGTGGTGACGAACTCGATCCCGATCGCCTCCCGCGTCAGCGCGCTCGGCGGCGTTCGATTGCACATGCTCGGCGGGCGCGTACGTGGTGTCACCCTCGCGACCGTCGGCGACGAAGCCCTGCGGGTGCTCGAGACGTTGCGGGTCGACGTCGCGCTGGTGGGCACCAACGGCATCACCGCACGGCACGGGCTGTCCACCCCGGACAACGACGAGGCCGCGGTCAAGCGCGCGATCGTGTCCGCCGCGCGCCGGGTGGTGGTGGTCGCCGATTCCACCAAGGTCGGCCGCGAAGACCTCGTGAGCTTCGCGCCGCTGGACTTGGTCGACACGATCATCACCGACACGGACCTGAACCCGGCCGATCGGGACGAATTGCTCGGCGCCGGCGTCGAGGTGGTGGCGGCATGATCGTCACCCTCACGGCGAATCCGAGCATCGACCGGACCGTCACGCTGACCGACGCACTGCGTCGCGGCGCCGTGCATCGCGCGGAGGCGAGCATCGCGCATCCCGGCGGCAAGGGCGTCAATGTGGCGCGGGTGGTCGCCGCCGCCACGGTCCCGGCGATCGCCGTCCTGCCGGGGAATCCGGGTGATCCGTTGCTGGCCGCGCTGATCGAGGCCGGTATCGAGCATCTGGCCGTCCCCTACCCCGGCGCGGCGCGGACCAACCTCACGATCACCGAACCGGACGGCACCACGACCAAGATCAACGAGCCGGGCGCGCCGCTACCCATCGAATGCCGAGCCGCCCTCACCCGAGCGCTGAGCGAATCCGCCGGGACCGCGTCCTGGATCGCGCTGTCCGGATCGCTGCCGCCGGGCACGCCCGACGACTGGTACGCCGAACTCGTTGCGACGCTGCGCGGCCGGGGCGCCCGGATCGCGGTCGACACCTCCGACGCACCACTGCTCGCGTTGGCCGCCGCGTTCGGTTCGGTCGCCCCCGACCTGATCAAGCCGAACGCCGAGGAACTCGGCCAGCTCACCGGACTCGACGGCGCGGCACTGGAAGACGCGGCCCGCGCGGGCGACCCGGAACCGACCGCGCGCGCCGCCCGGGCGCTGATCGAGCAGGGCGGACCCGCTGCGGTGCTGGCCACTCTCGGTCCGGCGGGCGCCGTGCTCGCCACCGCGGAAGGCGCCTGGTATGCCGCGTCGCCACCGATCACCCCGCGCAGCACCGTGGGCGCGGGCGATTCCGCACTGGCCGGTTACCTGCTCGCCGACCTCGACGGCGCCGATCCGGCCCGCCGGCTGGCCTACGCGGTCGCCTACGGCAGCGCCGCCACGGCGCTCCCCGGCACCGCCCTGCCCAGCCCGCATCACACCGATCCCAATGCCGTGCAGGTCACGGCACTGTCCCCCACCCCGCTGTGAACCCCACCCACCACCACAAGCTCCGGTCGCCGGAAACCTCCGCCGACCGAAACCGGTAAGGAACAAAGGAAACCGCAATGTCGAACGCGACGACCAGACCCGGCGCGACGCCGGCAATTATCAGTCCGGCGACGATCGCTCTCGACGTCGACCTGGGCCACGACAAAGAGGCCGTGATCGCTGCACTCGCGCAGCGACTGGCCGACGACGGCCGTGCCGACGACGTCGAGGCGCTGCGCGAGGCCGCGATGGCCCGCGAGGCGCAGTCGGCGACCGGACTGCCGGGCGGGATCGCAATCCCGCACTGCCGCAACGGTTCGGTGGTCGCGGCGTCGCTCGGCTTCGCACGCCTGGCGCCGAAGGTCGACTTCGGCGCTCCGGACGGACCGGCCGATCTGGTGTTCCTCATCGCCGCACCGGAAGGTGCCGGGGCCGAGCACATGAAGCTGCTCTCCAGCCTCGCGCGTGCACTGGTCCGGCCAGATTTCGTTGCGGCACTGCGGTCGGCGCCGCAGCCGCAGGACGTGGTCGCGCTCGTCGACGGTGTGCTCAACCCGGCCCCGGCCGCACCGAAGCCTGCTGCTGCAGCCCCCGCGTCCGCGGCGGCAGCCACGACCGCCGCGGCAGTTCCGCCAGGCGCCTCGGAGCCGCCCGCGGAGGCCGCGAAGCGGATCGTCGCGGTGACCGCCTGTCCGACCGGTATCGCACATACCTATATGGCCGCCGACGCGCTCACCGCTGCCGGTGAGCGTGCGGGCGTCACCCTGGAAGTCGAGACGCAAGGCTCGAGCGGTGGCAGCAAGCTGTCCCCCGCCACCATCGCCGCTGCGGACGCCGTCATCTTCGCCACCGACGTTGGCGTCAAGGATCGCGATCGGTTCGCCGGCAAGCCCGTCGTGGCTTCCGGCGTGAAGCGGGCGATCAACGAGCCGGACACAATGGTCGCCGACGCGCTGCGCGCCAGCCTCGACCCCAACGCCGCGCGGGTGGGCGGCACCGCGGGTGCGGCCGCTGCAAGCTCCGCCCCGAGCGGCGTCGGCCTCGGTGGCCAGATCCGGCAGGCCTTGATGACCGGTGTCAGCTACATGATTCCGTTCGTCGCGGCGGGTGGCCTGCTCATCGCGCTCGGCTTCCTGCTCGGCGGTTACGAGATCTCCAACACGACACTCGACGCGACGGAGACGTTGAACGATGCCGCGTACATCGCGCTGCACAACAGTCTCTGGGACCTCCCGTCGGGCGGACTGCTGCAATACCTCGGCGCGGTCAGCTTCGCCGTGGGCGCGGCCGCGATGAGCCTCGCCGTCCCGGTGCTCGCCGGATTCATCTCCTTCGCGATCGCCGACCGCCCCGGCATCGCACCCGGCTTCGTCGCGGGTCTCGTCTCACTCGCCGTCGGGGCCAGCTTCATCGGCGCCCTCATCGGCGGACTGGTGGCCGGTGTGGCCTGCCTGTGGATTGCCCGACTCCCATTGCCGCAGTGGGCGCGGGGACTACAGCCGGTCGTCATCATCCCGCTGTTCGGCAGCATGATCGTCGGTGGGCTGCTCTACATCGTCCTCGGCAAGCCGCTGGCCTGGCTCACCGAACAGATGAACAGCGGCCTGGAAAGCATGTCCGGCGGCTCGGCGATCGTGCTCGGCGTCATCCTCGGCCTGATGATGTGCTTCGATCTGGGCGGCCCGGTCAACAAGACCGCCTACCTGTTCGCGACCGCCGGTATCGCCGACATCGCGACGGCCGGCGATGCCCAGTTCCAGATCATGGCCGCGGTCATGTGCGCCGGCATGGTGCCCCCGCTTGCTCTGGCACTGGCCTCGACCGTGCTGCGGCCCAAGCTGTTCGCCGAGCCCGAACGCGAGAACGGCAAGGCCGCCTGGCTACTGGGTGCGTCGTTCATCTCCGAGGGTGCCATCCCGTTCGCCGCGGTCGACCCGTTCCGCGTCATCCCCTCGATGATGGCCGGCGGCGCACTCTCGGGCGCGCTGATCATGGCCTTCGGCGTGGAACTGCGCGCCCCGCACGGCGGCGTCTTCGTCTTCTTCGCGATGAGCAGCTGGCCGCTGTTCCTGGTCGCGCTCGCAGCAGGCACGGCGCTCAGCGCGGCGCTCGTGGTGACGGCCAAGCAGTTCCGCCGCTCGCCAGAGGAGATCGCCGCGGAGGCGGAATTCCAGGCGGTTCACGCCTGACCGCACGTGCTAACCGGCACACCCAACCACATGAATCATCCACGAACACAAGGAGTAGCAATGCCAAGCACCAACGTCATCGTCGGATCGTCCATCGGGCTGCACGCCCGCCCCGCCGCCATCATCGCCGAAGCCGTAGCCGAAGGCGGTGTGCCGGTGACCATTTCGGTCGGTGGTGACGAGCCCGTCGACGCCGGCTCGGCGCTGCTCATCATGACCTTGGGCGCCACCAACGGCACCGAGGTGACGGTGACCGCCGACGATCAGGCCACGTTGGACAAGATCGCCAAGCTGGTCGCCGAGGACCTCGACGCCTGACGCATGGTGGTCAGCGTCGTCGCCACACGACGACGGCGCCCGCCACCACCGCAAGCCCGGCGATGACCGCTCCCCCCGCCCACCACGCGGCGTTGGACCCGGCGGCATCGGCCGGGCTTTCGGCTGTCCCGGTGTCGGTGTCGACCACCGGCGCAACCAGCTCGGTGGCCCCGCGCAGCACCATGATCGGCGGGAGCGGCCGTAGTTCCCCGCCGGACTCCGATCCGATCAGCAGATCGCCCGATTCGGTGAACTCGACCGTCTCGCCCTGTGGCTGGATCGGCGCCGGGATCACCACCGGCGCCTGCGTGGTGATCGCCGCGGCGACATCACCGTCGGACACCGGGAACAGATACACCCGCCCATAGCTGCGCACCGCTGCCACCGAGCCGTCCGCGCTCAGGGCCGCGCCGGTGACGAGTTCACCCGGTACCGGTGCCCCGCCCGCTGTGGCCGGGCCCGAATGCAGCGCACCCACCCGCCGCAACGCCGCGGGCCCCGGGCTCGGCAGCTCCGCCGCGGGCGTGTCGGAATCCGGCACGTACACGCCGGATGTTCCGGCGAACTCCTTGGTGATGATCACCGGCCGCCCGTCCGGTTCGATGATGAGCGCTTCGGCGTCATGGGGCCCGTCGGGGTAGGTCAAGCGGTGCAGTGCACCCGTCCCGGCCGTGGGATCGACGCCGATCAGCGCGACGGTGTCGCGTTGGCGCCGGTTGTCCCCGGTATCGGAGAGCCAAATCGTGCCGTCACGCGCGTCCATGTCCTCGATGTCGTAGGGATCGACGGGCACCGGAATCCAGCGCTGTACAGCGCAATTCGCATCGAGTTCGGCCATGTTCTCGTCGGTGCCACTATCCCCGATGGCGTACAGCGCCCCGTCGGCGAAGGCCATGCCCGACAGCTCGGCGAGGCCGGGGTCGGTTGGCTGGCAATACACCTCGAAGTTCTGCGGAGCCGGCACCGGCGCCGATGGCTGCGCCTGCGCAGCCGTTGCTGCGACCAGCAGTGCGGCGGCGGCCGCCGGCACCGTCGCCCAGACCCGGTGCACGCCTCAGCCGTGCGCGTACTCGAGCAGCGCGGAAGCCAGCGACTTGGGCACCCGGGCCTGCACCATGGTGCCGTCCGCCTCATGCGAGGACTGCAGGATCGTGCCGTCGGAGTGGATGCGCGCGACGAGATCGCCGCGGCTGTACGGCACCAGCACGTTGACCTCGACGTCGAGCCCACCGAGCAGCTCCGCGATCCGATCGCGCAGCTCGGGAATGCCGCGGCCGGTCCGTGCGGACACGAACGACGCATTGCGCAGCGTGCCGCGCAACTGGGTGAGGGTCACCGGGTCGGCGGCGTCGATCTTGTTCACCACGATCAATTCTGGCGGGGCAGGCGCGTTGGTTTCACGCAGCACGTCGGTGATCACCTCGCGTACCGCCTTGATCTGCTCGGTCGGGAACGGGTCCGACCCGTCTACGATGTGCAACAAGAGATCGGCGTCGGTGACCTCCTCCAGCGTCGATCGGAACGCCTCGATGAGCTGGGTCGGCAGATGCCGCACGAATCCAACCGTGTCGGTCAGCACGAAACCTCGCCCATCGGGAAGTTCCGCCCGCCGGGTCGTCGGATCCAGCGTCGCGAACAGCGCATCCTGCACCAGCACACCGGATCCGGTGAGCGCGTTGAGCAGGCTCGACTTGCCCGCGTTCGTGTATCCGACGATAGCCACCGACGGCACCGAATTGCGCAGGCGCCGAGTGCGTTTGGTGTCGCGCGCGGTCTTCATGTCCTTGATCTCGCGGCGCAACTTGGCCATTCGCTCGCGGATGCGGCGCCGGTCGGTCTCGATCTTCGTCTCACCGGGACCACGAAGGCCCACACCGCCGTTGGAGCCGGCTCGACCACCGGCCTGCCGGGACATCGATTCGCCCCAGCCACGCAGCCGCGGCAGCATGTACTCCATCTGCGCAAGCGACACCTGCGCCTTGCCCTCCCGGGAGGTCGCGTGCTGCGCGAAGATGTCCAGGATCAGGGCGGTGCGGTCGATCACCTTGACCTTGACCACCTTTTCCAGCGCGGTCAACTGGGCAGGGGTGAGTTCACCGTCGCAGATCACCGTGTCCGCGCCGGTCGCGAGCACGACCACGCGCAACTCCTCGGCCTTGCCCGAACCGATGTAGGTGGAGGCATCCGGCCGGTCGCGCCGTTGAATCAATCCCTCGAGCACCTCGGAGCCGGCCGTCTCGGCCAGCGCGGCGAGTTCGGCGAGACTGGCCTCGACCTGGGCGGCACTGCCTTCGGTCCAGACCCCGACGAGCACGACGCGTTCGAGTCGCAGCTGCCGGTACTCGACCTCGGTGACGTCGGCGAGTTCGGTGGACAGCCCCGCGACGCGACGCAACGCGCTGCGGTCCTCGAGCTGGAGTTCGCCTGTGGTCGGGTCGGCGCCGGGGCGATCGAGCGACCAGCGGCGCGGTCTGCCGTTGAGCGGCTCGCGCGCCTCGTCCGGGTCTTGTTCATCTGCACCGAACACATCGGCATCATGTGGTTTCGTCATACCCCTCCATGATCCCACGGACCGGCAGGTACTCGCATCGGGTTATCCCGTGCGCGACCTCGGGGATGGTTGGACGTCACCGCAGGTCGCGCCACCAGGCCTCGTCGATCTGTCCGGTGGCCACCAGGACCGACGGGCCGCGAAGAGTCGCACGGTCCGCCTCGAAGCCGATGACGACCTCGCCACCGGGGATTCGCACCGTGACCTCGTTGCCCGCCGGCGCGCCGCCGCCGTAGCGAACCGCGGCGGCCGCAGCGGCCACGGTCCCGGTGCCGCAGGACCTGGTCTCGCCCACCCCGCGCTCGTAGACGCGCATGTCGACCGCTCCGTCGTGCAGCGGCGTCAGCAACTCGATATTGACGCCGTTCGGGAAGATAGCGGGGTCGTAGCCGGGCGCGCCGACGAGGTCCAGGTCCGCGAGTCCGGAGCGGGTGAGCTGCGGCTCCACGCAGGCCAGATGCGGATTGCCCACGTCGATACCGAGGCCGGTGAACACCCGGCCGTTGACCGTTGCCGTCGACGTGCCGAGTTCGCGCACGATGCCCATGTCGACGCTCACGTCGGCATGGAATCCGTCGACGGAGTGCACGGTCACGGGTCGTGCGCCGGCGCGGGAGCCGACCACGAATTCGGTGCGCGACTCGCGCCCGGTCGAGGCGAGATAGTGCGCGAACACCCGCACACCGTTGCCGCACATCTCCGCGACCGAGCCGTCTGCGTTGCGGTAGTCCATGAACCAGTCGTCGGTGTCGGTGCCGTCGGGAAGATCGCTGAGCACGCCGGCATCACGCAGAGCGCCCGCGCGCGCGACGCGGAGCACGCCGTCGGCACCGAGGCCGCGCTGCCGGTCGCACAGCGCGGTGACCGCACCAGGTGTCAGGTCGAGGCGCACGTCCTCGTCGGGCAGCACGACGAAGTCGTTCTGAGTGCCGTGCCCCTTGGCGAAGTCCATGTCTCCGAGTTTAGAGAGCGCCGACGCGGGGCCTCCGCATAGTGGAACTCCACGCCCGCAACCGGTAATACGAATCCACGTCGATCTCACGAATGTCGACCTTCGGTGCAGGGCCAACTTTGAACTGACCGGTGGGTAAGTTAGGTTTTGTCGCTATGCCTGCGCTCACATCGAAACTTCGCCGTGATATCCGCTACCGCCGCAGCCGCGGCACTCTCGCCGGGGCCGCACTGGCGGTGACCGCCGCGTTCCTCGCGGCCGCGCCCGCGACCGCCGCTCCCCCGCCCGCGCCACCCAACACCGTTGGCGTCGGACCTGCGACGAACAACTTCCCCGGAGCGTTCGCGCAGTCGCTGCTCACCCCCGATGCGGCCCCGGTCGGCGCGAACGACTGGAACTGCAAGCCCTCGGCGGACCATCCGCGTCCGGTCGTACTGGTGCACGGCACCTGGGAAAACGCGTACAACAACTTTTCCGGTGTCGCTCCCGTGCTGGCCCGGGCCGGCTACTGCGTGTTCGCACTGAACTACGGGCGCGTCGGCCTGCTCGAGTCCGGCGGCCTGGGGACCGTGCTGCCCAACACGAACGGCGTCGGACCGATCGAAGAGTCGGCCAAGCAACTGGCCGGCTTCGTCGATGCGGTGCTGCGCGAGACGGGCGCCGGCCAGGTCGACATCGTCGGTCACTCGCAGGGTGGCCTGATGGCCCGGCAGTACCTGAAGTTCGAGGGCGGGGCGAACGCTGGCGATCCGAGCAAGAACAAGGTCGCCCACCTCGTCACCCTCGGCGCGACCAATCACGGCACGACGCTCGATGGGATCGGCTCTCTCGACCGCGCCATCCGTAGCCTCGGCCTCGATCTCGACCCGGCGCTGAACTACCTCGTGGGATACGCGCCGATGCAGCAGGTCTTCGACTCCGCGGTGCTGAACCGGCTAAACGCGGGCGGCGACACCATGCCGGGCGTCGACTACACCGTGATCGGCACGATGTTCGACGAGGTCACCACGCCGTTCGACTGGACCTTCCTGAAGTCCGGGCCGGGCGCGACCGTGCGCAACGTCACGCTGCAGGACGGCTGCCCGACAGATATCTCCGATCACCTGAGCATTGCGTACTCCCCGCGGGCGATCGACTGGATCCAGCACGGGCTCGATCCGCAGGGTTTCCCCGAATCGAAGGTGCGCTGCGTCGGCAACGCGCCGATCGGCGGCAGCTCCGACGGTGGTCCGGGCGGCACCGGCTCCGCCGGCTGATGATTCGCTCCGCCGGCTGATGATTCGCTCCGCCGGCTAGTCCATCGCGCGGGCCTCGACGAGCGCGAGCACGTGCTCGACGAGGTCCGCGCGAGCGGCATCCACCCAGTGCACCCTGCGGTCGCGGCGAAACCAGGACCGTTGCCTGCGCACATAGCGCCGCGTGCCAATGAAGGTCCGCTCCCGCGCCTCGGCGAGGTCGTATTCGCCGTCGAGATGGGCCAGCGTCTGGGCGTAGCCGATGGCGCGGCGGGCGGTGAGCCCGTCGCGCAGCCCGTGCCCGAGCAACGCGGTCACCTCGTCGACGAGTCCCGCGTCGAACATCCGGTCGGTCCGCAGCCGAATGCGCTCGTCGAGCAGTCCGGTCTCCCGGTCGGCACCGACGATGACCGTGTCCCAGCGCGGAGTACCGATCTGCGGCGCCGACGCCGCGAACGGGGCGCCGGTGAGCTCGACCACCTCGAGCGCGCGCACCATCCGACGCCCATCGGTGGGCAGGATCGTCGCCGCGGCCTGCGGGTCCACCGCGCGCAACGCCTCGTGCACGGCGCTCACCCCGCCATCGGCAAGCAGCGACTCCCACTTCGCGCGGACCACCGGGTCGGTATCCGGAATCGCCCACTCGTCGAGCAGCGCCTGGATGTACATCATCGAGCCGCCCACGATCACCGGGACCGCGCCGCGCGCCCGGATCGCCTCGACATCGGCGACCGCCGCGGCCTGGTAACGCGCGACCGTCGCCGTCTCGGTCACGTCGAGCACATCGAGCTGGTGGTGCGCAATGTCGCGGCGCTCCCTCGGCGGCAGCTTCGCGGTACCGATGTCCATGCCGCGGTACTGCTGCATCGCGTCGATATTGACGATCTCGCCGCCCAGGCGTTCCGCGAGATCGAGCCCGAGGTCGGACTTGCCGGTGGCGGTCGGACCGACGACCGCGATCGGACGCGTCACGGCCGCCACACGGCCACGTGGTAGCCGACCCCGAACGGCGCGTCCCGGTAGCGGCTCTCGACCCGGCGTGGTGCGACGTCGAAAGCACCGGCGAGCACCTGGAACGCGGCGCGGCCACCGATACCGAGTTCCGCGCATACCACCGGATCCAGTTCGGCCAGGGTGGCGCAATCCCCCGCCGCGATCGCGTCATCGAGTTCGCGCTGCGCCGGTTCGGCGCGCGGGTCGAACGCCCCGGGCGCCTTGGCGGTGAGCGTCGTCGCGCCGTCGGCGACCACCAGGAGGCCATGCGCCGCGCTGTCCGCGTCCATCTCCCTGCGCAACTGCCGGCCCAGTTCGGCGCAGTACACCGGGGAGGTGTCCGCCGCGACGATCCGGGCGGTGGCGACGGCGTGCTGTCCAGCCCGCTCGCGCAGCCAGCCGGCGATCAGCGCCGCGAGCGGAAGTCGAGCGTCCACCTGCCCGTCGGCGCCGTCCGACAGGGCGACGCGCACGTCGGCGCCGAACCCCCGGAACGTGCCGACCGCGCTCGCGGACAGTTCGCACTCGGTTTCCCCGACACCGACCACGGTCCAGCGCGCACCGAGTGTCGCGACCGCGTCCAGCGCTGCCGTGCGCAGTGGCTCGCTCGGACTCGCGTCGGCACCATTGAGTTCGGGGACGACAATCGGGGGTGACGGCACCAGAGCCGCGGCAGTGAACACAAGGTCAACGCTAGTAGCGCTCGACCGACGCACCCACTCCCCGCCCGTCGGAAGCCCCACGGCGCGTCCTTCTGCCCGTTTCGATGGAATGACGGGCGCAGACCAGGTTCAATAGGACCGAGCAGGACCGCAAAAGTCGGAGTCCAGGGCAGCGGTGATCGTTCCCGAGGAGCGAGCGACGTTGTTCACGTCCACGAGCGGACACGCTCCGACCAACGCAGACAGGCAGCCGTGTCGCGCGGCAGAGACGAGGAGCCATGACCGAGAGCAACGGAACCGAGCAGACGGGCACAGCGCCGCAGGCGCCCAATGAGACCGCGCCGCAGGCGCCCAATGAGACAGCGTCGGAGGCGCCGAAACCGTCGGCGCCGAAGCCCGCAGCCCCCGGCCCGGCACCGGCCGCGAACGGCCCTCGTCCAGGCGACAGCGGATCCCCGCGTCCGGCGCCCCCGCGGCCGAGCCCGCCGAGTCCCGCCACCCCCAGTCCCGTCACCCCCGGTCCCGCCACCCCGAGCCCGGGCAACGCACGGCCGGGCACCGCTCGGCTGCCGGCGCCGAAACCGCACCCGGTGCCGCACGCACACGTCCACGATCCCGCGCTCGCCCATCTCCCGGTGGTGAGCGACCCCAGCCAGTTCGGCCGGGTCGATGACGAGGGCATCGCCTGGGTGCGCACCGCCGAGGGCGAACGGCAGGTCGGTTCGTGGCAGGCCGGTGACGCCGCCGAGGGCCTCGCGCATTTCGGCCGTCGGTTCGACGATCTGGCCACCGAGGTCGCGCTGCTCGAGGCCCGGCTGGCCACCCACGTCGGCGATGCCCGCAAGACCAAGGCCGCTGCCGTGGCACTCTCCGAATCGCTGCCGACCGCGGCCGTGATCGGCGATATCGACAGCCTCGCGGTCCGACTGCAGGCGATCATCGAGCACTCCGACGAGGAAGCCGCACACGCCAAGGAGGAGAAGGACAGGCACCGGCACGAGCAGACCGAACGCAAGGAACGACTCGCCGCCGAGGCCGAACAGATCGCCACGGAATCCACCCAGTGGAAGGCCGCGGGCGACCGGCTGCGCGAGATCCTCGAGGAATGGAAGACGATCAAAGGCGTCGACCGCAAGGTGGACGACGCACTGTGGAAGCGCTATTCGAAGGCCCGCGAGGGGTTCAACCGCCGCCGCGGCGCGCACTTCGCCGATCTCGACCGTGAGCGTGCCGCGGCCAAGGTGCGCAAGGAGGAACTCTGCGTCCGCGCGGAGGAGCTGTCCGGGTCAACGGACTGGGTGGTCACCGCCGCCACATTCCGCGAGCTGCTCGGCGAGTGGAAGGCCGCGGGTCGCGCGCCACGCGAGGCCGATGACGCGCTGTGGCGCCGGTTCAAGGGTGCTCAGGACATCTTCTTCGCCGCTCGCAACGCCGCGTCCTCGGAACGCGATGCCGAGTTCGAGCAGAACGCCGATGCCAAGGAAGAACTGCTCAAGGCCGGCGAACGCATCGATCCGTCCCATGACGTCGATGCCGCCCGTGCCGCGCTGCGCGACCTGCAGGAGAAGTGGGAAGCGGTCGGCAAGGTGCCGCGCGAGCGCATGCACGACCTGGAAGGCCGCCTGCGCGCCATCGAGAAGCGCGTCCGCGAGGCCGCCGACTCGCAGTGGCGTCGCTCCGATCCGGAGGCGGTGGCCCGTGCGGCCCAGTTCCGCGAGCGGGTGGCCGCGTTCGAGGAGCAAGCCGCGAAGGCGGAGGCCGCCGGCAACACCCGAGACGCCGAGCAGGCCCGCGAGCAGGCCAAGCAGTGGCGTGAGTGGGCCGAGGCAGCAGAGGGCGCGGTCAGCAATCTCTAAGCCGATCGCACCACCGAGCGAAGTGCCGCGCACCGCACACGGCTGCGGACCTGGGAGGTGTGATCGATGGCGAAAGCCGACGGTGAACTGATCGTCAACGGGACCGGCGACTACGTACGATTCTTCGCCGACGGCCGGGTGAAGGTCTACTCACGCGACCATCGTTGGGACGTGTTGGAGTCGGGCCGTCACAACGCCCTCGGCGAGTTCGTACGCCTCGGCGTCGGCAGCGAACTGCCCTCGGCCGGAACGAAGCAAAAGGGCGAGACACCCAACTTCGTCGTGTCCATCGACCCGGCGCTCGGCATGGCGGCTGCGGCGACCATCGCCGCTGACAACGGGACGTTCGTGGTGTTCAATCACGACGGATCGCTCACGGTGGGCAGCGATGGGCGCGACATCGAAGAAACGCTCAACGGCGTCCGGGAGGGCGTGGAAGGTGGTTCGGCAGCTCGGGGCGCATCGGTGCTGATCAGTTTCGTCGGAACGTACCGGCCCGCAACGATCCGTACGGCCGACTACCTGGTCAAGGTGCCCGAGGACAAGCCTCGCCGACCGAACCGGCTCTACCCCGGCGAGCAGGAGATTCTCGAAGGCAAGCTGTGGCCCAATAGATCGGGCTGACGCGAGCCGATGCAGTCACGCCGCGGGATTCAGCCGCGCTGACGCCACTCCTGCTGGCGCTGTTCTTCCTCGGCCGCGGCGAGGCGGCGCTGTTCCTCGGCGGCCAGTTGCACCGCGGTGCGGCTCCACACCACCCGCAGCCAGTGGAAGGTCAGCAGCAGCACCGCGATCCAGCCGATCACCAGGCCGACGCCGGGACCGGCGCCGTGCAGGTTCGGCGCCAGCGTCTGGCGGGTCCAGATGGCGAGCATGCCGAGCACGCACGCGATGGCGCAACCGGCGAGCGCGATCCAGGCGAACACCCACCGCCGGGTGAGCAGGGCGAGCACGGAGAAACCGACCCCGAACACCAGCGCGAACCAGGCGAACAGGCGGGACGGCAGCTGGATCGATTCCGCGAGTGCGACGTCGTTACCGCTCAGCACGTCGTAGCCGTGCGCGCCGCCGGTATGCGGCAGGGCGAGCGAACCGAGCAGGGCGAACACCAGGATCGCGACGACCACGGCGCGGGCACCCGGATCGATCTCGCCGGCCATTTTCTTTTCCACCGCATCGACGTCGCGGCGGATCTCCTCGTCGAACGGCTGAGACTGGTCTTCGGGCTGCTCGCTCATTCGCAGCACCCAGTCGTGGCGGCGGCGGGCACGGTCACGGGCGCGCCGATGCTGGGCAGTCCCAGGCCGACACCGATCGGTGCGGTTTTGGGCATGATTCCCCGTTTGTGCGCGTCACCCGCGCGGGTACGGCGGTGGCTGTGGACGTGTCCGTCGGCGATCAGGTGGTGCGGCGCCGCGGCGGTGATGTCGACCGTGACCAGATCACCGGGCCGGATACCGGCCTCAGGACCGGGGCGGAAGTGCACGAGCCGCCCGTCGCGTGCACGCCCGCTCATCCGCGCGGTCGCGGCGTTCTTGCGCCCGGCGCCCGCGGCGACGAGAAGTTCGACCTCGGTGCCGATCAGCTTGCGGTTCTCATCGAGCGAGACTTCCTCCTGCAGCGCGATCAGCCGGTCGTAGCGCTCCTGCACGACTCCCTTCGGGATCTGCTCATCGAATTCGGCCGCCGGGGTGCCGGGCCGCTTGGAGTACTGGAACGTGAACGCACTGGAGAAACGAGCTTTGCGCACGACGTCCAGCGTTTCTTGGAAGTCTTCTTCGGTCTCGCCGGGGAAGCCCACGATGATGTCGGTGGTGATCGCGGCGTGCGGCATGGCTTCACGCACCTTGTCGATGATGCCGAGGAAGCGCGCCTTGCGGTACGAACGCCGCATCGCCTTGAGCACCCGATCCGAGCCGGACTGCAGCGGCATGTGCAACTGCGGGCACACGTTCGGGGTGGTCGCCATCGCCTCGATGACATCGTCGGTGAACTCGGCCGGGTGTGGCGAGGTGAACCGGACCCGCTCCAGCCCCTCGATACTGCCGCACGCGGTGAGCAGTTCGGCGAACGCCGACTTGTTGCGTGGCGCGGCGTCGCCGAAGTTGACGCCGTAGGAGTTGACGTTCTGGCCGAGCAACGTCACCTCGAGGACGCCCTCGTCGACGAGTGCCTGCACCTCGGCCAACACGTCCCCCGGTCGCCGGTCGACCTCCTTGCCGCGCAGTGACGGCACGATGCAGAACGTGCAGGTGTTGTTGCAGCCGACCGAGATCGACACCCAGCCGGAGTAGGCCGAGTCCCGCTTGGCGGGCAGCGTGGAGGGAAACGCCTCGAGCGACTCGAGGATCTCCACCTGGGCCTGCTCGTTGTGTCGCGCTCGATCGAGCAGCGCGGGCAGCGAACCGATGTTGTGCGTGCCGAACACGACGTCAACCCAGGGCGCCTTCTTGACAACCGTGGAGCGGTCTTTCTGCGCCAGGCAGCCGCCGACGGCGATCTGCATGCCGGGCGTGGCGGCCTTCACGGGAGCGAGGTGGCTGAGGTTTCCGTAGAGCTTGTTGTCGGCATTCTCGCGGACCGCGCACGTATTGAAGACGACCAGATCGGGGGTCGCGCCAGGCGCCGCCGGCGTGTAGCCGGCGTCCTCGAGCAGTCCGGACAGGCGCTCGGAATCGTGCACGTTCATCTGGCAGCCGTAGGTGCGAACCTCGTAGCTGCGGGTCACCCGGTCGATCGTTTCCACCTGTCCAGGGTACGGCGGTCGGGTGTGCATACCGGAATCGGCGGGTAACCACGTGCCGGAACCGACTCCCGAGGGAAGGAAAGCACATGGCGCAGTACCGAGTCCTCGACCCGAAGGAAGCCGTGATCGACACGAAGGAGTTCGACAACGCCTCGGACGCCTATGACTGGTTCAACAACGTCGAAGTACCGTCGGACAGGCTCGGCTACCGCATGGAGGTACGCCACGACGACGGCGAGTGGCACATGTTCGATCAGACCGACGGCACCCGGTCGAAGAACTGACCCCGATCAGCCGACAACCGGCAGGTTCAGCACCGAGCCTTCGGCGTGCACGGTGACCGGTGTGGCGACGGGCCCGCCGCGGAAACTCTCGTTGCCGCCGGCGATGACGAACCGCACCGCATGCCCCGGTTCGAACCGGTGCACGAATGCGGGCATCGTGACCGGCACGGCTTGTTCGGTGATACGAACCGGCATGGTGAGCCCATTGATGAGGGTGGCAGCGCCGTTCGGCGCCACGTCGTAGATCTGCGCGAACACCAACGGCGCCCCGGCCGCATCGACGCGCAGCGTGGCGGTCGGCGCGCCGACCACGTCCAACGGCGAGGACATCGGCGCCGACGTCCAGGTCGCCTGGGTACCCGGTATCGGCACGTTCGGCAGGTTGGCGTTCGGCAGCAGATCGATCGACTCGATACCGGCCGGCCCTGCGCTCGGCGCGGTTACCACCGTCCGCGCGGCCGGGCGGACGGTGGCCGGATCGTCGACCAGGGCACGGCCCGCGGAGAGGTAGAGCGTGTGCGGCGCGCCGACGTCGATGCGGTCTGCCGATGCGAACGCGGGCGCAGCGTTGCCGGTATAGGGCACCCAGGGCCGGAAGTAGGCGAACTCGGGTCCGGTGCCGACCGCCGACCCGCGCAGGTAGTGGTCGAACCAGTCGAGGATGCGTCCGGTCTCGTACTGCGTGTTCGAATCCGGCGCGGTCTGGCTGAACTCGCCGGGCGCCGGCTCGAGGTGGCTGTGCCCCCACGAGTGCCAGATCATCTTCACCGGGATGTCGCGAGCCTTCAGCGCTTCGTAGGTGGCCCTCGCCTCGTTGAGGTCGAACAGGGCGTCCTGCTGTCCCTGTCCGAGCAGCACCGGAATCCGGATCTCGTCGTAGAACGTTGCGACAGACGAATGCCGCAGGTATTGCTCGATATCCGGGCTGACTTCGCCCGTGGTGTTCGCCAGGGCGATGGCCGTACACATGTCGCGCTGGAAGTTGGGACAGCCGAGGGCACGACTCGGATCGGCCCGATAGCCGTTGACACCGGGGGCGAGGACCCCGTTCGCGAAGAGCAGCGAGGCAAAGTAGATCTTCGCGGCACCGGGCAATGCCGTCGTCACCCCGGTTGTGGTGCCGGTGCCGTTCGGAATGAGCGAGTACGACAGGTCATTCCACGTGATGAGCGGGACGATCGTGTCGATCCGCGGATCGACCGCCGCGGCGGCGAACTGAATACCGCCACCGTAGGAACCACCGACCATGCCTACCCGTGGGTCGTGCACCGACGGCTGACCGCGATGGTCGACGCTGTCGCGGAGCACCGTATCCAGCGAAGGGCGGGGGTTCGTCAGTGCCGAGTCGGTGAACGCTACGCCCTCCGCACCGCCGAGAAAACTCACCAGTTGTGCTGCCGCCCGTCCGTCGTCGTCCCGGTTGTCGAGCGAGATCTTGCACGTGGATCCACCGAAGCCAAGGCCCGAGTAGGTGAGCGCGACGTACCCCTCGCGAGCGAAGAACTCGGCCAACGGAATCTGGTCCCGGTAGGAACCGCTGAATCCGTTGGTGGTCAGGATCGCCGGTGCCGGGTTCGCGGCCGATGCGCCTGCGGGAACGAACAACTCGCCGACGATGTTGCATGGCTGCGCGTCCGGGCCGACCCGGACGGCGAAGTGAAGCAATTCGCTGGTGTACCCGCCGGGATCCGCGATGGCCACTGCGCCCGAGCCGAACACCACTGCGAAGATTCCGCAGAGCGCCACGAGCCATCGTCGTGCCATCGCCCACCGCCTCGGGAGAACCAGGTACGCGAACCCTACGACTCGGATTCGCGCTCCGGGCGGCAAATGCCGCGAATCGGCCTAGAGTCATTGGCTATGACGCCCGTCGACGACGCCGACCACGCGGCCGAACGACCAGCAGGAGCGGAGCCTGCGCAGCGACCAGAGCATCTGGACGCGGAACCTGCGCAGCGACCCGAGCATCTGGGCGCGCAGCCAGCGCAGCGCCCCGAGCATCCGATGATTGCCATGCACGGCGTACAGAAACACTTCGGTGAACTGCACGTGCTGCGCGATATCGAACTCGAAATCCCGCGCGGTCAGGTGGCGATCGTGATCGGTCCGTCCGGGTCGGGTAAATCGACGCTGTGCCGCACCATCAACCGGCTCGAACCGATCGACGAGGGCACCATCGCCGTCGACGGACAGGTACTGCCCGCGGAGGGCAAGGCGCTCGCCGCGCTACGTGCCGACGTCGGGATGGTCTTCCAGTCGTTCAACCTGTTCTCGCACAAGACGATTCTGCAGAACGTCATGCTTGCGCCGAGCAAGGTCCGCAAGATCAAGAAGGAGGACGCCCGCAAGCGCGCGGTCGAACTGCTCGAACGGGTGGGCATCGCCGAGCAGGCCGAGAAGTATCCGGCACAGTTGTCCGGTGGCCAGCAGCAGCGCGTCGCCATCGCGCGCGCACTTGCCATGAGCCCGAAGGTGATGCTGTTCGACGAGCCGACCTCGGCGCTCGATCCGGAGATGGTCAACGAGGTACTCGACGTGATGGTGGGCCTGGCCCGCGACGGCATGACGATGCTCGTCGTCACCCACGAGATGGGCTTCGCGCGCAAGGCCGGTGACCGCGTGCTGTTCATGTCCGACGGACAGATCGTCGAGGACACCGACCCGGACACGTTCTTCACCAACCCCAGTTCGAACCGCGCCAAAGACTTCCTCGGCAAGATCCTGAGTCACTGACCCTGCACCACCGATCACCGCTTCACCGTGTTGTCCCGACAGTTTGGAGGAATTCCGATGAGGTTGACCCGCGTGGCACGTTTCGGTGTCGCCGTTGCCGCTCTCGCGTTCGTCGCCACCGCCTGTGGCGGTGACGAGGAGAAAAGCGCCTCCGAAAGCGCGCAGGGCGGATCGTTGACGGTCGGCATCAAGTTCGACCAACCCGGGCTCGGGCAACGCAATCCGGACGGCACCTACAGCGGCTTCGACGTCGAGGTCGCCAAGTACGTCGCCGGCAAACTCGGCGTCCAGCCGGACGGCATCACGTGGAAGGAATCGCCGTCGGCGCAACGCGAGACGCTGATCCAGAATGGCGAGGTCGATTACGTCGTCGCGACCTACTCGATCACCGACGCCCGCAAGGAGAAGGTCGATTTCGCGGGGCCCTACCTGACGACCGGCCAGTCGCTGCTGGTGCGCGAGGACAACACCGAAATCACCGGCCCGGAGTCGCTGTCCGGGGGCAAGAAGTTGTGTTCGGTGACGGGTTCCACGCCTGCGCAGCGCGTGAAAGACCAGTATGCGCAGGACGTGCAGCTGCAGGAGTTCGACACCTACTCCGCGTGCGTCGAGGCATTGCGTAACGGCGCGATCGACGCCGTCACCACCGATGCCGTCATCCTGGCCGGCTATGCGGCGCAGTACCCGGGGCAGCTCAAGGTTGTCGGCGACACCTTCTCCACCGAGAACTACGGAATCGGACTTGCCAAGGGCGACACCGATACCCGCAACAAGATCAACGATGCGATCGAGGAGATGATCGCGGACGGCTCGTGGCAGGCGGCCTTCGAATCGACCATCGGCCCGTCGGGCTATCCGCTTCCGACTCCGCCGCAGGTCAACCGGTACTGACCCGCCCACGCGGGTGGGGCGGCGATCGCCCCACCCGCTCGCGTTGGACTCCCGGTGAGCGAGGAGGGATTGGGTGGATCTGCTATCCAAGTACGACGACCAACTGATCGACGCGTTCTGGATCACGATCAAATTGACTGCGGCGTCGGCGGTTTGCGCGCTGATCATCGGCACGATCCTCGCCGGTATGCGGGTGTCGCCGGTGCCCGTGATGCGTTGGGTCGGCGCCGCCTACGTGACGATATTCCGCAATACGCCGCTGACGCTGATCATCATCTTCTGCCTGTTCGTGCTCTCCCAGACCCTGCACTTCAACCTCGCGCGTGAGGATTCGCCGACGTTTCTCGTGGACAACAACTTCCGGCTTGCGGTGCTCGGGTTGAGCGTCTACACCGCCGCGTTCGTCTGCGAGTCGCTGCGCTCCGGCATCAACACGGTGCCGGTCGGTCAAGCCGAGGCGGGACGATCGCTCGGGCTGACGTTCGTGCAGAACCTGCGGCTGATCGTGCTGCCGCAGGCGTTTCGGGCGGTCATCGCCCCGCTCGGCAGTGTGCTGATCGCGCTGACCAAGAACACCACGATCGCTTCGGTGATCGGTGTTGCCGAGGCGTCGCTGCTGATGAAGACAATGATCGAGAACGAGGCCGCGATATTCGCGGTCGGCGGCATCTTCGCGGCCGGGTTCGTTTGCCTGACCCTGCCGATGGGGTACCTGTTCGGCTGGCTGAGCCGGCGGTACGGGGTGGCCCGATGAGCGCGAAGGCAACTGTTCTCTACGACGCGCCCGGACCGCGAGCGCGGGTCCGCAACCACATACTTTCCGTGGTCGTCGCGCTGGTGCTCGTCGCGGTGGCGTGGTTCGTCTACCGCAAGCTCGACGAGAATGGGCAGCTGACCGCAGAGAAGTGGAAGCCGTTCATCGAGTCGTCCTCGTGGACCACCTATTTGCTGCCCGGCATCAAGGGAACCTTGATCGCGGCGGCGATCTCGATCGTGCTCGCGCTGATCCTCGGCTCGATCCTCGGCATCGGCCGGCTGTCCGACCATCGCGTGGTTCGCGCCGTGGCGGGCACGTTCGTCGAGGTGTTCCGGGCCATCCCGGTGCTGATCCTGATGATCTTCACCTATCAGCTCTACGCCGAGTACGACGTATTCAAGTCGAAGGACCTCGCGCTCGCCGCGGTGGTCACCGGTCTGACGCTCTACAACGGGTCGGTGATCGCCGAGATCGTCCGCGCCGGAATCCTGTCGCTGCCCAAGGGACAGTCCGAGGCCGCGCAGGCATTGGGCATGCGCAAGAACCTCATGATGCGTCAGGTCCTGCTGCCGCAGGCGGTCACGGCGATGCTGCCGGCGCTGGTGTCCCAGATGGTTGTCGCCCTGAAGGATTCGGCACTCGGCTACCTCATTGGATATGTCGAGGTGGTGCGCTCCGGACAGCAGCTCGGTTCGTACTACGGCAACTATCTGCCCGCGTTACTGGTCGTCGCGGCGATCATGATCGTGCTCAACTCGACGCTCAGCTATGTCGCGACCACGCTCGAAGCCCGCCTGCGCCGAACCCGGCGGGTGCGCGGCGAGGGCGGCGTAGTCAGTGCGGGTGTGGTCGGCGTCGGCGGTGCAGGGGCACCGGGGATGGACCTGGCGGGACCGAAGTAGTCCGACCAACGCGGACTTTCGAAGCTGGCGCAAAATGCACGCGGCCACGATCTACTCGAGCAGGTCACCGAGCGCGGCCCGCACGTCCAGCTCCGTGACGATCGGCAGGTCACGCAATCGGCCGCGGCGCGTCGTGTCCATCGCCGCTATCAGGGGCCGTAGGGAATGCCATAGATCGTTCTCTCGCGTCGCCTCGATTGCGCCGGTGAGGTTCTCGTCGTTCCAGACGTCGAGATTCGCCTGTACGGCGAGATTGTCGGGAGACATGACGGCAACCACCGGAACCAATTCTGCCCAGGCATTCTCCCGATGAGCGGATTCCACCATCGCGATCAGTACCGTCGGCCCCATCGCGGCGGTCGCATCGGCAACCCGGCGCAATGTGTCCACACTCAGGTGCGGCAGGAACGTCAGTGCCTCCGCGAACTGGTCGTGGTCGACCGCGGCCTGAATGATCGACTGGATTCGCTCCTCCGTCAGGCTCGCCATCGCGACCTCGAAGCCGTCCATTCCCTCCGCGTTGAACGCGGTCAGCAGCAGGTCCTCACCCGACTCGACGAGCGGGAGCGCGTCGATCAGCTGCTCGTCCGTGACCGCGGTGATGAATCGCGCCAGGGTCACATAATCCTTGCGCCGCAACAATTCCTGCATCGTCGGCATCATCGTCTCGGTGGGCAGCTGCCGAATCAGCGACACCGCCGCGCCCGGATCGATATACGGGGCGGTATCGGCAAGGAAGTCGACCGGGACGTGGCCGATCAGCTTGGCGGCACGGTCGGCACCGATCTCGGTCGAGACCATGCCGCACAGCATCGGGCCGAAGTACCGGGTCGCGACGGCGACAGCAATCGAATTGGGTACGAGGCCGCTGGCCGCGCCGAGCCGGCGGAACATCGGCCGGTGCGGTGCATCGAGCTGTGCGGCCACGGCGCTGCGGAAGGTCCGGATGGCCTCCGGCGGCGCATCCTGAAGGAACACGAGGTCGCCCGCATCGACGTGGAATTCGCGAGCGAGCTTGATCACCTCGGCACGTGTAGCCAGGCTTGTCATTCGTCCCCCCGGGGCGTCAACCGAACAGGATCTTCTTGATCGCCGGCCGCAAAAGCCGTGGTACGACCCGCAACCCGTCTTCGGTTGCCGCTGTCAGATCGGCATCCCGCTTGCGCTGCGCAGCCAGGAACGCTTCGCGGAGCCGGTCGATGTCGTCGACATCGAGATCGCCGAGTCCTGCGATGGTTGCGCGGTCGATACCGGTCTCCCGGCACATTCGCTCGATCGCCGTTTCGGTCAATCCCCACCCCCACAGCCGAGCCCCACCCCCGAGCTGCGAGCCGCCCGGCCCGCGAGGAGCAATCTACCTCGCAGCAGGTTCGAAGTCGTAGTCCCCCCGGCTCGCTCGGCACCGCACAACTTCGGTCGCGGCAATCGGAATCCCGTTATCCGGTTTCCTGTAACTCGGTGCGGGTGAGGCAGGTATCGGCGAGCCCATCGAGCGACAGGGGTAGCACGCGGGCGAGCGCAGCGACGGTCGTGAACGCGGGAGTGGCCATGCGCCCGGTCTCGATCTTGCGAAGCGTCTCCGGAGAGATCCCCGCCGCCTCGGCAACGTCGGCGAGGGTTCGATCGCCTCGGGCCTGGCGTAGCTGTTGTCCGAGGCGCTTGCCGGCGGCCAACTGTTCCGGGGTGAGCGGGAGTCGCACCATACGGGCAGCATACGCGCCGGAACGGTATGAAAATACCGGAACAGCGATGACAGCTGGTATTTTAATACCGGACTGGTCATCTCGTTGGGAAGGAACCGCTTCGTGTTGGAACTGAAGACACCTCGCGAGATTGCGGCGATGAACGTGACCGGCACCTTCATTGCCGAGGTGCTGGACGATCTGGAAGACCGCGCCCGCCCGGGTGTGAATCTGCTCGATCTGGAAAACCGCGCCCGCGAGATGATCACCGAGCGAGGGGCCACATCCTGTTACTGGGACTATGCGCCGTCATTCGGGCGCGGCCCGTTCCGGAACGTGATCTGCCTGTCGGTCAACGATGCGGTACTGCACGGCTTGCCGCACGACTACGTCCTGAGCGACGGGGATCTGCTGAGTATGGACATCGCGGTGTCCATCGACGGCTGGGTAGCCGATTCTGCCCGCAGCATCATTGTCGGTGCGCCACGCCCGGAAGACGAGCGTCTCATCGCGGCAACCGAAAAGGCCCTGGCAGCAGGCATTGCCGTCGCATTACCCGGCAACAGACTCGGCGACATATCGGCGGCGATCGGCGCGGTCGCCGCCGAATACGGGTACCCGGTCAATACCCAGTTCGGTGGTCATGGACTCGGCCGCACCATGCATGAAGACCCGCACGTATCGAACACCGGTCGCGCGGGCCGCGGACTGACACTGCGTCCCGGTTTGACCCTCGCGCTCGAACCGTGGTTCGCCGCAGGCACCGACAAGATCGTCTACGACGCCGACGGGTGGACCATCCGCTCGGCGGACGGCTCGCGTACCGCGCACAGTGAGCACACCATCGCGATCACCGAAGGCGCGCCGCTCGTGCTCACGTCGAAGTAACCCTGTCCCAACACAATCCTGTCACCACAATCCGGGTGCCGCTCAATCGTATTGGGCGTCTTCCAGATCCTGGACGCCTTCGAAATCACAGTCCGCGAGCTCGGCGCGGACCACGTCGAATGCCATTCCCTGCGGGTAGCCGCGGCGCGCGAGCATGCCGACGAGGCGCCGGACGAGGCGGTCCCGTTCGGCACGGTCGAGCTCTGCCGGCGCCACCTTCGTAGTACGCAGTTTCTTGCGGACCAGTTCGGCGGCCTGGTCACGCTCGTCGTCGCGGGTGATTGTCGCCAGCGCCCGTTCGGCATCCTCGGCGGCGACACCCTTGTTGCGGAGTTCGACGGCGAGCGCTGCCTTCCCCTTGCCCGCGTTGTAGTGCCGAGCCTGCACCCACTCCTCGGCGAACTCGGCATCATCGATGAGCCGGTGCTCGGTCAACCAGGCCAGCACCCGCTCGGTCACGTCGATGCCGAAGCCGCGCTTGGCGAGTCGCTGCTCGAGTTCGGCGCGGCTGCGGGCGCGGGCGGCAAGCAGGCGCAGGCAGGCTTCCCGCGCCTGCGCCTCCGTGCCGCCGCCTGGCTCCGTGACGACCGAGTCGCCGTCGTGACGAGTCACGACCGAGTCGCCGTCGTGACGAGTCACGACCGAGTTGCCGTCGCCGTGACCAGTCACGACCATCCCGGCCTAGAACTCGACCGGAACCGCGTCGGTATCGTCCACCGTCACGTCCGCCCCGATGCCGAGCTTCTCCTTGATCTTCTTCTCGATCTCGTCGCGGATATCGATGTTCTCGCGCAGGAACTTTCGCGCGTTCTCCTTGCCCTGCCCGAGCTGGTCGCCCTCATAGGTGAACCACGAGCCGGACTTGCGGATGAAGCCGTGCTCCACGCCCATGTCGATTATCGAGCCCTCTTTGCTGATCCCGATGCCGTAGAGGATGTCGAACTCTGCCTGCTTGAACGGCGGCGACACCTTGTTCTTGACCACCTTGACCCTGGTGCGGTTGCCCACCGCGTCGGTGCCGTCCTTGAGCGTCTCGATCCGGCGGACATCCAGGCGGATGGACGAGTAGAACTTCAAAGCCTTACCGCCCGTGGTTGTTTCGGGCGAGCCGAACATCACACCGATCTTCTCGCGCAGCTGGTTGATGAAGATCGCAGTGGTACCCGAGTTGCTCAGCGCACCGGTCATCTTCCGTAGCGCCTGGCTCATCAGCCGGGCCTGCAGACCGACGTGGCTGTCACCCATCTCGCCCTCGATCTCGGCGCGGGGTACCAACGCGGCAACCGAGTCGATCACCAGGATGTCCAGTGCGCCCGAGCGGATGAGCATGTCCGCGATCTCGAGCGCCTGCTCACCGGTGTCCGGCTGGGAGACCAGCAATGCGTCGGTATCCACACCGAGCTTTTGGGCGTAGTCCGGATCGAGCGCGTGCTCGGCGTCGATGAACGCCGCGATGCCACCGGCGGCCTGCGCGTTGGCGACCGCGTGCAGCGCAACCGTCGTCTTACCCGAGGACTCCGGGCCGTAGATCTCGACGACACGCCCGCGCGGCAGGCCGCCGATACCGAGCGCGACGTCGAGCGCGATCGATCCGGTCGGGATCACCGCAATGGGTTGGCGGGCTTCCTCGCCCAGGCGCATCACGGAGCCCTTGCCGAAACTCTTGTCGATCTGCGCCAGCGCCAGTTCCAGCGCTTTGTCGCGATCGTTCTCGCGTGCTGCCATCGTCGGTCCCCTTACTCGATGCTCATCCAGCGGTCGGTGGCTACGTTAGGAGCCGGCACCGACAGTTCTCGGTCCCGCCACATGCCCTGTGGATGAAATCCGGCCTGTGGATGGCGCCCGCACCGCTCCGATGGACATCAGCATAGGCGAACAGGTGTTCGAGTCAATCTTCTCGGGGTCGACACGCCGGACGAGTCTCCCGTATTCGCGAGATCACCAGCGCGAGCGCGGCACATCGAAGTCGGCACACAGGGCCCGCCAGACCTCCCGCGGCTCCACACCCTCCTCGATCGCCCGCGCGCCGGTACGACCGAGCGCGGGGAGCACATGATCGGCGAGCAGGGCGTCACCGCGAGCCGTCCCGAACTCGGTGTGCAGCAATTCGGTGAACTCCGTCAGACGCATTCCGCCAACGGTAGCGCCGCGACCGACAAGGATCGAACGGAGCCGGCGCAGCGAGCAAAACGCCGGAGCGGAGCCGGCGAGCGAGCAAAAGGACGCCAGTGCCGACCTTCGCCTGATCGACACCAGGCGGTTCGAATCCGGGGTGGTGCTCTGCGCTACGGCGCCGGGTAGGTCGCCACCGCGTCCCTGCAGATCCGCACCGGGTCGGCCACCTCGGCGATGCCGACCGCCGCCGATTGCGCCGCCGCCCGAAATCCCGGTTCGTCACGCACCCGCTGCACCGCCGCGCGCACCGCCTCCTCGGACAGCGGACGCACCAACAGCGCACTCCCCTGCCGCTGTGCGCGATTCGCCAGTTCCCACTGATCGCCGCCGCCGGGCACGGTGACCACCGGCCGACCCGCGAGCAGCGCCTTGGCCAGCATCCCGTGCCCACCGCCACACACCACGATCGACGCATCGCGCAGCAGCATGTCCTGACGGCCGAGTCCGGCGCGCGCCCACCCGGGCAGGTCGGTGGGCGGTTCGTCGAGCATCGACACCACGACGCGCACCCCCGCCCCGTCGAGTGCACGCAGCACGGTCGGCACCATCCCGTCCGCGCCGGTGAACGCCGTCGAAGGAGCCACCATCACCAGTGGCTCGTCGCCCGGCGGGGGCGCGAGCACTTGGTCGGTCGGCTCCCAGAGCAATGGCCCGACCACGTGGGTGTTGTCCGGCCAATCGGGCCGGGGCACCTCCAACGCGGGGAGGGTGGCGATCAACCGTGCGACCGGACCGGGATCCACCGTGGGTAGGCCGATTCCGGCCCGCGCCTGCGCGCGCTGGTTCTCACCCGCGCGGATCGAGCGGGCGGTCAGCGTCCGCATCACCGTGTCGCGCAGACGCCCGCGCAGCCCGACTCCGGGCGCGAGGCCACTGCCGATCGGCGGCAGACCCTTGGACGGCAGGTACAGCGGATGCGGCGACAGCTCCACCCACGGCAGTCCGCACAGCTCGGCGGCCAGACCACCACCGGCGGTGAGCACATCGGAGACGACGAGGTCGGGCGCGAGGGTGCGCAGTTCCGGGGCGAGCAGGGTGGCAATGTAGGCGGCCCGTTCGTGGATCCGCCGCCCCGCGTCCATATCGTCGTCGACCTCGCGTGGTGCGAGGCCAGGCAGCAGCCTGACGTCGATGCCCTCGGTGGCGATCGAGTCGAGCCACGGTGCGCCGGTGAACAGTGTCGGCTCGTCACCGACGTCGAGCAGCTTGCGGCACAGCGCAATCGCCGGGATGGCATGACCGGCGTCCGGACCGGCGACAACTGCGACCTGCATCGCAACAGGGTGCCACACGCCTATTGCCGAGGTTCGCCGCGCGTAGTCGTTGAGGGCAACCGCGCGGGTGATCCCCGGTTGGCGAATATCGCCGCTGACTAGGCTTATCCGATCGATTGAGAGGTGCCGGCATGCTCCCCGTTCGCGTCACCGGCTGGGACAACGAAGCAATCTGGGCGGCCACCCGCGAGACACGCCGCACCCTCGCCGATGTGCTCGCCACGCTGCCCGCTTCCGAATGGGACGCACCCTCCCTGTGCCCCGGCTGGCGAGTACGCGAGGTCGTGGCTCATCTCGTCCTCGGTCCCAGCCTCGGCCGCTGGAAAGCGATCTGGGAGGTGCTGCGCCGGGGCGGGAATTTCAACCGGATGGTCCTCGAGACCGCTCGCGAAAGATCTGCGGCCGAGCCGCAACAGTTGGTCGCCGACTTCGAAGCGGTCATCGACTCGCGCAGGCATCCGCCCGGCACATTTGCCTTCGACCCGCTGGTCGACGCTCTGGTGCACACCCAGGACATCGCGATTCCGCTCGGACGCACCGTGGCGATGCCGGCCGGGCCCGCCGCTGCGGCCGCGACGTTCGTGTGGGGGCGCGGTTTCCCGTTCGGCGCGAAGCGCCGGTTCCGTGGTCTGCGAATCGAGGCGACCGACACGGACTGGGTGCGCGGCGGCGGGCTGCCGGTGCGTGGGCCGATCGCGTCGGTCCTGCTGGCCTGCACCGGGCGGGCCGCGGGGCTGCGCGAGCTCGACGGCGCGGGCGTCGAAACGTTGCGGAGTCGGCTGAACGTCTAACCGGCGAACGTGAACAGTTCGAAGCCCACGGCCCGTTCGGCATCGAATCCGTCGATGCGCCCGATCACCATGTCGATCACGTCCTGCGCCTGCTGGTCGACGGGTGTTGTATCGAGCGCCTCGAGGTACCGACGATGCTGCACGAGTGACGCGACGGCGCGGTCGACCGTGCCGGTGACGTCGACGGCGTGGCTTGCCCCCGGCGCCATCACCGCGACCCAGCGCGGAGTCCAGGGCGGCTCGCTCAGGTCGGGGAAGGTCCACTCGTTGCCGGCATCGGCCGCGGCGTCGAGCACCGCACTGCCCAGCGCACGATGATCCGCGCTGTTGAGCGCGCCGGGCCGCCAGGTCCGGCCGAAGTGCAAAGTGACGACGAGTTCGGGGCGGTGCCTACGGATGACCGCAGCGAGGTCCCGGCGCAGCGGTGGTCCGTCGACGAGAGTGCCGTCGCGGTGACCGAGAAACTCCACCTCGGTCACCCCGACCACCGCCGCCGCGGCAATCTCCTCCTGCTCGCGCAACGGACCGCACTCGGCGGGCGACAAGCCTGCGATACCGGCCTCACCACTGGTGGCGAGGACGTAGCGCACGTCTTTGCCCTGATCGGTCCAGCGCGCCACCGCCGCCGCGACACCGTATTCGATGTCGTCCGGATGCGCGGCGACCACAATTGCGCGCTGCCAATCCTCGGGTACCGGTTCCATCCCGCGCTACGGCATCCGGGTCATGTCCTTGGCGTCCGACCCGCTCATCGCCTTGTACAGCAGGTACAGACCGAAGACGACGGCGCTGATGACCAGGATCGGGAACAACCCCTTGATCAGGGCGCCGACCACGATGAACGCCAGCCATACCAGCGCGACGATTCCGACGATTTTCCAGAACACTTTCAGCCTCCCTAACAGCGGTGAAACGCCGGATCGGGCGCCTCGTAGGTTCCAGCGTGGCAGGGATCGGGCGACAAATCACGAGGTCAGACCACAAATCAGGGAAAGATCAGGGATCACCCCGATACCCTCACCACGCGATCCAGGGGCTCATACCGACCCAGTTCGCCACCGCCCGTTGCCGGGCGGGGGCGCCGACCTGGACGTCAGGAGGTGGCGGTCTCGCCGGGGTTGCTCTGCGGCTGCGAGTTCGGCGCTGGCGCGGGAGTCGGGGTCGCCGTGTTGCCACCGGCGGGCAGCGCTTCGCCCTGCATCGAGGCCCGGATCTGCTCGAGCCGGCTGTGCCCCGCCATCTGGATGCTCGCCTGCTGGACTTCCATCATCCGGCCCTGCACCGAATTCTGTGCGAGCTCGGCGGACCCCAGCGCGTCGGCGTAGCGGCGCTCGATCTTGTCACGCACGGCGTCGAGGGTGGGCGTGCTGCCCGGTGCCGACAGCGTACTGTCCATCGAGCGCAACGACGCCGAAACCTGCTCCTGCATCTTGGCCTGCTCGAGCTGGCTGAGCAGCTTGGCCCGCTCGGCGACCTTCTGCTGCAGCATCATCGCGTTCTGTTCGACTGCCTTCTTCGCCTGCGCGGCCGCCTGTAGCGCCTGGTCGTGCAGCACCTTGAGATCCTCCACGGACTGCTCCGCGGTCACGAGTTGCGCCGCAAACGCCTCGGCGGCATTGGTGTACTGGATCGCCTTCTGGTTGTCTCCCGCGGTTGCCGCCTGATCGGCGAGCGTCACTGCCTGGCGCGCGTTGGCGTTGAGTTTCTCCACCTCGTCGAGTTGCCGGTTGAGCTTCATTTCGAGCTGACGCTGGTTTCCGATGACCGAGGCCGCCTGTTGGGACAGCGCCTGGTGCTGACGCTGGGCATCCTCGATCGCCTGCTGAATCTGGACCTTCGGGTCCGCATGCTCTTCGATCTTGGAATCGAAGAGGGCCATCATGTACTTCCAGGCCTTGACGAACGGATTTGCCATCGGTTGAGCTCCGCCTCCATCTGCTGCGCCGCGCTACGCGCGAACCGGCACGCGACCGTCACGCGCCATGTAGTCCGCGGTACCTACTCGCCCCGGACCGACACTCGACTCCGACCGCCGTACCGACGTTCGGCGCCTACTCGTGAATCTATCGGTTTGTTCTCTCGTCCACGACCGCGAACGCGACTCTCGATGCCATCGCCGTGTTTCAGGGCTGTCGTGAATGCTCAGGCGGCGACCAACGCGGGCGCGGGGATGACGATCAGCGTGTCGTCGGTGACGAATGTGGCCTCCGTGCGGGCCGCGGACACGGTTGCCGCTCCTGCCGCCACTGGTTCGGGCGTCGTCTCGACGCTCGCGGACTCGAGTTCGCGGTCGGCAGTGACCGCCAGCGATTCGCTGACCTCGTACAACACGTCGGACAAGGGAACCGCGAGCGCGTCGCAGATGGCGGCGAGCAGCTCGCTCGATGCCTCCTTGCGCCCCCGCTCCACCTCGGACAGGTAGCCGAGGCTCACCCGCGCGGAACTGGAGACTTCCCGCAGCGTGCGGCTCTGCGATACCCGGGTACGCCGCAGACTGTCGCCGATAGCTTCGCGCATCAACAGCGCCATCTTGTTCCTCCTGTCACGTACGACGTGCCGCCCCAACGAACGATCGACGACCTACCGAACATAGGGTCAACGACCGCAGCCGCATCGTTGGTTCCCGACCTTAGCGCGCCGCTCCGACGGCCACGCGGCGAGTCGGCCGAAACGCGCCGCGGGCGAGCAGGCAAAACCGGCACCGCACGCAGTCAGGCGCCCACGCGGCGGGTCAACTCGGTCACCGCCGCGCGCACCGCGCCGAGTCGAATTGCCCAGCGGTCGCCGTCGAGAGTGAGCCGCACGACTTCGGTACCGTCCGGGCCGGCCACCGCCAGGAACACCGTCCCGACCGGCCAACCGTCCTGCGGGTCAGGTCCGGCCACACCGGTCAGGCCGATCCCCCAGTCTGCGCCGCAGGTGACCTTGGCGCCGACGGCGAGCTGCTCGGCGGTCGTCGCAGCGACGGGACCATCGGTGGCAAGTACCGCGGCGTCCACACCGGCGAGGCTGTGCTTGAGGTCGGTCGCATACACCACCACGCCCCCGCGCAGAACCGCGCTCGCCCCCGGAACCCCGGCAATGGTCGCGGACAACAGTCCCGCGGTCAGCGACTCGGCAGTCGCAACGGTCTGTTCGACGGCGGTCAGCGCATGCACCAATTCGCGAGCCGGGACCGCGGCAACGAGCGGGTCGCTCACTCGACTGCCCCGAGCGGGTCGCTCACTCGGCTGCCCCGAGCGGGTCGCTCACTCGGCAGCACTGCGGGTCGCTCACGCGGCCGATCCGGTGCGACGCCGGCCGACCGCGCGCAGTCGAATCGACTGAACCACGTAGTCCAGCCCGGTGATCACAGTCAGCACCACGGCAAATCCCATCACCCACACCGCCACGATGTGCGCGGCATCGGGCAGCGGCAGCAGGTAGAGCGCGATCGCGAGAGATTGCACGAGGGTCTTGAGCTTGCCCCCGCGACTGGCCGGGATCACTCCGTGCCGCAGCACGGCGAAGCGCAGCAGCGTGACACCGATCTCGCGCGCGGCGATGACGCCGGTGACCCACCAGGCCAGATCGCCCAGCATGGACAGACCGATCAGGGCGGCACCGATGAGCAGCTTGTCCGCGATCGGATCCGCCAGCTTGCCGAAGTCGGTGACGAGCCCGTATTTGCGCGCCAACTGACCGTCGATCCGGTCGGTCACCGCCGCGATGCCGAACAGCAGCGTCGCCACGATTCGCCAACCGGTGTCATCGCCACCGCCGGCGAACAGCGCCGCCAGGAACACCGGCACGATCAGTATCCGCACCACGGTCAGCACGTTCGCCACATTGAGCAGCGGCACCCGCGCGTGTGCGGCGGGGGCTTCGACCGGGTCGGGTGCGACCGCCGACGAGGCGACGGAAAGGCTGGGGGCCGGCTCGGTTTCGCCGGCCTCGACGAACTCGTTCACCGGCGTGAGGTCATCGTGCTGGGCGCTCACGCCGCGGCCCTCCTGCGGGGTCGGCCCAGGCGATACCGCGCAACCCGCCACGACAGGGCACCACGACGCACTCCCGCGCGCTGAAACGACAAGCAACCGACACACCCTCAGAGTATCGGCATCTGCGGTGACTACTCTGCACGCATGACTTCTGCGCCGCCCGAATCGTCGGAGGATCTGCCGAAGATCCGCCGTGCGCGAACCTCGGACGTCGCGCAGATCAAACGCCTCATCGACGTCTACGCCGGCCGGATTCTGCTCGAGAAGAACCTCGTCACGCTCTACGAGTCGGTGCAGGAGTTCTGGGTGGCCGAGCGGCGCGGCGAAGTGATCGGCTGCGGCGCCCTGCACGTGCTGTGGGCCGATCTCGGCGAGATACGCACCGTGGCAGTCGATCCGGTGGTCAAGGGCCTCGGCGTCGGCAAGTTGATCGTGCACCGGCTGATCGAGATGGCCCGCGAGCTCGAACTGAGCCGGCTGTTCGTACTGACCTTCGAAGTCGAGTTCTTCGGCGCACACGGGTTCGTCGAGATCGACGGAACCCCGGTCACCGCCGAGGTGTACGCCGAGATGTGCCGGTCCTACGACGAGGGCGTCGCCGAGTTCCTCGATCTCAGCTACGTGAAACCGAACACGCTCGGCAACACCCGCATGCTGCTCACGCTCGACCTACCCCGACAGGAATGAGGCCATCGATGACGCTGCACACCGTCCATTACACCTACGCGGAGCCGACCGCCGCCGGGCGCGACGAGCACCGCCCCGCCCACCGCGCGTGGCTCGCTGCCCTGCTCGAGCAGGGCATCGTCGTCTCGGCCGGCGCCTACGCGGACGGCACCGGCGCCCTCATCCTGATCGAGGGCACCGATGCCGAGGCCGTGCGCAACCTACTCGACGCCGATCCGTTCCTCGTCGAGCAGCTCGTCGCGGACGTGCGGATCAACGAATGGCGACCGGCGATGGGCGCCTTCGCAGACTGACTAATCGTCGGCCGTGTGCTTCTCCGCATCCTGACTGCGCGTCTTCAGCAGGCTGGCCACCGACGTCACGACAAGCGTCGCGATGATCACCCCGAGCGACATCGCCGTGGACACTTCGGGGACGTTCACGTGCTCGCCGCCGTTGATGAACGGCAGGGTGTTCTCGTGCAGCGCGTGCAGGATCAGCTTCAGTCCGATGAAGGCCAGGATGAAGGCCAGACCGTAGGACAGGTAGACCAGACGTTCGAGCAGCCCGCCGATCAGGAAGTACAGCTGCCGCAGACCCATCAGCGCGAAGGCGTTTGCCGTGAACACGATGTACGGCTCCTTGGTGAGGCCGTAGATCGCGGGGATCGAGTCGAGCGCGAACAGCAGGTCGGTGAATCCGATCGCGACCAAGCAGAGCAGCAGCGGCGTCACGACCCGCTTGCCGTCGATCTTGGTGGTCAGCTTGTCGCCGTCGTATTCCTCGGTTGTCGGCAGGAAACGTTTGACCGTCGCAATGATCTTGGAGTCGCGATTCTTCTCGCTTTCCTCTTCGTGACCGTGGTCTTTCATCAGCTTGTACGCCGTGTAGACCAGGAAGAAGCCGAACAGGTAGAAGACCCAGGCGAAAGTGTTGATCGCTGCCGCGCCGACGGCGATGAAGATGCCGCGCATGACCAACGCCATCACGATGCCGATCAACAGCACCTTCTGCTGGTACTGCCTCGGCACGGCGAAGGAGGACATGATGATGATGAACACGAACAGGTTGTCCATCGACAACGCCAGTTCGGTGATGTAGCCGGCGAAATACTCGCCGCCGTAGGTCGTGTCCCACTTCAGCATCACGAAGACGCCGAACAGCACCGCGAGGCCGACGAACACGGAGTACCAGAACGCGGACTCGCGGAACGTCGGCTCGTGGGGTTTTCGGACGTGGGCGAAGAAGTCGAATACGAACAGACCGATGATCACCACGATGGTGACGATCCATTCGAGCGTGGTTACGTGCATATAGGTGTGCCTCCGGTAGACATTCGTCGATACCGGAGGTCTCCCCCGTTCGACATTCTCACATCGAACCGACCGCACCGGACCGGCAACGATGCCGGACGTGTTGACGACGCGGCCGCCAGAGTGGGGTACTCCCCTCCAACAGCGATGTCCATTCAACCACAGGGTCGGGCCCCGACCGTTGCCGCGAACCGATCCGGCACGTGGACATCGCTACAGTGACGGCATGCGCCTCGGCCTCGACTACGCAGGTGGACGGCCCGGCGGCGCAGCGATCAAGGCGGCCGGATTCGACTTCGTGGTGCGCTACCTCACGCCCGGCGGTAGCAGCCTGCCCGGCAAGCAGCTCACCCCCGCCGAGGCGGCCGACCTGCGCGCACACGACATCTCGATCGTCTCGAACTGGGAGACGTGGGCCAACCGAATGCTGGACGGCTACGACGCCGGCGTCACCGACGCCCGCGCCGGACTTGCCCACGTATTGGCGTGCGGTGGGCGTGCGGACCGGCCGATCTACTTCTCGGCGGACTTCGACGCCACCCCGGCCGATCAGGTTCCGATCGATGCGTACCTGCGCGGTGCCGCCACCGTGCTCGGTGCGGAGAACGTGGGCATCTACGGCGGGCACTGGCCGGTCAACCGCGCGCTGGACAACGGCACCGCCGCGTGGGTGTGGCAGACCGATGCCTGGTCCGGGGTGAACGTGGAGACCCGGCGCAACATCCATCAGACGCTCCGGCAGGTGATCGTCGGCGGCGTTGTCTGCGACGTGAACGAAGCGATCACCGTCGACTTCGGTCAATGGGATTGGCAACCCGAGGAGGACGATGTGACCCCCGAACAGGACGCGATCCTGCGCGACGTGCAAACCCAACTGCGCGGGCCCGGGCTGAACGGCTGGCCGCAGCTGGGCACCGACGCCGACGGACACAACCGGACCGTCGTGGATGGCCTCGCTGCCGCGCTGCAGCGGATCGAGGAGCTCGAAGCTCAGGTCGAGAAGCTGTCCAAGAAGCCGTGGTGGTGCCCGTTCTGACCGTCCCGATCCACCGCCCTGCAATCGACTGAACGGAACCGTTCAGTCGATCTGATCGACTGAACGGTTCCGTTCATTCGGTCCAAAGGGGGTGCGCGGCGCGGTCGGACCGGTTGGGGTCAGTCGAACTCATCGGGCTCGGGCGGCGTGTCCCCGCCGCCGCGAATGGACCAGAGCAGGCCGTCGAGCTCGTCGGGCTTGACGAGCACCTCGCGGGCCTTCGAACCTTCGCTGGGCCCGACCACGCCGCGAGTTTCCATCAGGTCCATCAGCCGGCCGGCCTTGGCGAACCCGACGCGCAGTTTGCGCTGCAGCATCGACGTCGAACCGAACTGGCTGCTCACCACCAGCTCCACGGCCTGCACGAATAGGTCGAGGTCGTCGCCGATATCGGCATCGACGTCCTTCTTCTCGCCCACCTTCGCCGCCGTGACACCCTCGGTGTATTCGGGCTCGGCCTGGTTCTTGGTGAAGTCGACGACGGCATGGATCTCTTCGTCGGTGATGTAGGCGCCCTGCAGGCGGGTCGGCTTGCCCGCTCCCATCGGCAGGAACAGCGCGTCGCCCATGCCAATCAGCTTCTCCGCGCCGGGTTGATCGAGGATGACTCGGCTGTCGGTGAGCGAGGAGGTGGCGAACGCCAGCCGGGACGGCACGTTCGTCTTGATCAGGCCGGTCACCACGTCCACCGACGGTCGCTGGGTGGCGAGCACGAGATGGATGCCCGCGGCGCGGGCTTTCTGGGTGATCCGCACGATCGCGTCCTCGACGTCGCGCGGCGCGGTCATCATCAAATCCGCGAGCTCGTCGACGATCGCCAGGATGTAGGGATAGGGCCGGTACACCCGCTCGCTGCCCAGCGGTGTGGTGATGTCGCCGGAGCGCACCTTCTTGTTGAAGTCGTCGATATGGCGGACCTTGCTGGCCTGCATGTCCTGGTAGCGCTGTTCCATTTCCTCGACCAGCCACGCCAGCGCCGCCGCAGCCTTCTTCGGCTGCGTGATGATCGGCGTGATCAGGTGCGGGATGCCCTCGTACGGGGTGAGCTCGACCATCTTCGGGTCGATGAGGATCATCCGCACCTCATCGGGCGTCGCGCGCTGCAACAGCGACACCAGCATCGAGTTGACGAAGCTCGACTTGCCCGAGCCGGTCGAGCCGGCCACCAGCAGGTGCGGCATCTTCGCGAGGTTCGCGGACTGAAAATTGCCCTCGATGTCCTTGCCGAGCCCGATCACCAGCGGATGATGGTCCTTGCGGGTCGACGGCGCCTTGAGCACGTCGGCGAGGCGGACGATCTCGCGATCGGAGTTCGGCACCTCGATACCGACGGCGGACTTGCCCGGGATCGGCGCGAGCAGGCGGACGTTGTCGGTGGCAACGGCGTAGGCGATGTTGCGGGCGAGTGCGGTGATTTTCTCGACCTTGACGCCGGGGCCGAGTTCGACCTCGTAGCGGGTCACTGTCGGCCCGCGCGTGCAGCCGGTGACAGCCGCGTCGATCTTGAACTGTTCGAGCACTCCATTGATCGCTTCGATCATGGTGTCGTTGGCGGAACTGCGCTTCTTCGGCGGGTCGCCGTCGATCAGCAGCGCGGCCGGCGGCAGCGTGTAGTCCCCCTCGACCACCCGGTCGGGCACGAACTCCTTCGGCAATGGCAACTGCGGATCCGACGCCGACTCCGGCTCGGGCACGCGCTTGGGCGCCTTCGGGCGGCGCTTCGGCGTGGCCTTGGCGTCCGCCAACGGTGGTTCGCCGGCCAGCACCTCCGTACGGGCGTTGTCGCCGCCGAACTCGTCGGTCGGGTAGTTCTCCGCCGGTGTGCCGTGGCGCCCAGCGGCGATCTCGTCCTCGTCGTATTCGTCGTCCTCCGATGCACCGAACAGTTCGCGCAACCGCTCGGGGATCTCACGGACGGTCGTGCCGGTGAGCAGCAGCAGCCCAAACAGCATCGCGAGCATCATCAACGGCACCGTCAGCCAGACTGTCAGTCCGTCGGTGAGTGGTCCACCCGCGGCATACCCGACGAATCCCGCGCCGTCTGCGCGGCCGTCGGCGTCGGCGGGCGAGCCCGCGGCCAGATGCCAGAGCCCGAGCAGCGGCAGCCCGACCAGCAGCGAGCCGAGGACCAGGCGCGGGCGGGTGTGCGGGTCGGGTTCGGTGCGCATCAGCACGATCGCCACGCCGAGCGCGACGATCGGCACCAGGATCGCGGCCATGCCGACGATGGCTTTCAGTCCTGTGGCGACCCAGCCACCGACGGGGCCGCCGGCCGATACCCACACCGCCGCGGCGGTGACGCCGGCGATCGCGACGAGACCAAGCGCGATGCCGTCGCGGCGATGGCCGTGTTCGATGTCGTGTGCCCGGCTCACCGTGCGGGTGGTCGCTCCGACCCCGCGCGCCAGCATCGACCAGCCCGATCCGAGACTGCGCCCGATGGCGCCGAATGGGCTTGCCTTGCGCCGCCCCCGCGTCGCCCGCTTCTTGGGCGTGTTTACCGTGCGTGACCTGCGTGAAGGAGCTTTGGATCGGGGCGATGCCGTGGTCGCCCGCGCACGCGAACGCGACGCCGTGGAGCTGCCGGACTTGCCTGCCATGCACTCAGATTAGTCGCTGCTGCCCCACACTGCCCATAGGCCACACTGGTCACATGATCATCAGCGGGCTACCGCCCTCGGATCACAGACCCCGCTCGAGTGCGAGCACCGCATCCACGTCGGCCGGATCACCGGTGGTCTCGACCCGGACGGCGTCCCGGCCGAAGGCGTGCAACAGCAGTTCCGACGCCGCGCCGGTCAGCACGACCTCGCGGTCACCCGCCTTGTGCGCTACCACCCGATCACCGGTCAGCGACTCCAACACCAGCGTGACCGAGGCCTTGCGGTAGGCCATCTTCGCCATCCGCCGCAGCGCCGACCAGAGCTTCGCCTCATCGGCAGGATCGAGCGCGCGCGGTTCCCAGTCGGGCGCGCCGCGGCGCACGTCCTCGTGATGGACGAACATCTCGGTCGTGTTCACCGCCGAATCCAGCGGCCGCAGCGGCGACCAGATGGGTGGACCGGAGCGCACCAGCTCGAGCAGCTCGGTCCACGGCTGCTCGGCCGCCTTGCGACGCACCTTGTCGGTGTAGCCGGCGAATGCGGGAATGAGAATGCCGGGTCCGGTATCCGGGCGACGCTCCCGAGTAATCAGGTGGGCCGCGAGATCGCGCGCGGTCCACCCATCACACAACGTCGGCGCATCGGGGCCGACTTCGGTCATCGTCGCGACAAGGGCGATGCGCTCACTGCGCGCCAGACTCATGCAGCCACACGCTACTGTGCGCCCGCAATTCCGGCGCATGCAGACAGTCCGGATACCAGGTTGCGATACTCGCCCAGTGCCGCTCGCCACGACGTTTCGTCGACAAGCCACTCTCGCGACCGCGTGGCTGCGCAACCCGCCGCGCTGGGCGGCGATCGTCGTGGGGCTCGCGTGCGTAGCCGTGGGGCTCTGGTTGGTGAGCCTCCCGTTCACCTCGCTCACCGTGGCCGGGCTCCGGGATCGAACGATCCGC
>NZ_JAPENM010000017.1 GCF_026342035.1 Aldersonia sp. NBC_00410 | reverse complement strand
CAGCAACTGCATACGTTGTCCGGCGGTCAGCGCCGGCGTGTCGAACTGGCCCGAATCCTGTTCGCCGCCTCCGACGGGTCCGGTGGCAAGTCGAACACCACGCTGCTGCTCGACGAGCCGACCAACCACCTCGATGCCGACTCCATCACCTGGCTGCGCGGGTTCCTGCAGAGCCATGACGGCGGCCTGGTCGTGATCAGCCACGACGTCGATTTGCTCGCGGACGTCGTCAACAAGGTGTGGTTCCTCGACGCGGTTCGTGGTGAGGCCGACATGTACAACATGGGCTGGCACAAGTACATGGACGCGCGTGCGACCGACGAACAGCGCCGCCGCCGCGAGCGCGCCAACGCCGAGAAGAAGGCCGGCGCCTTGCGGACGCAGGCCGCCAAGCTCGGTGCCAAGGCCACCAAGGCGACCGCCGCGCAGAACATGGCCAAGCGCGCGGACAAGCTGATGAACGACCTCGACGACATTCGCGTCGCCGACAAGGTCGCAAAGATCCGCTTCCCGAACCCGGCGGCGTGCGGCAAGACGCCGCTGATGGCCAAGGAACTCACCAAGGTCTACGGCTCGCTGGAGATCTTCACCGGCGTCGACCTCGCGATCGACCGCGGTAGTCGCGTCGTCATCCTCGGCCTCAATGGTGCGGGCAAGACGACGCTGCTGCGCCTGCTGGCCGGCGTGGAGACGCCCGACCTCGGCCAATTGGAGCCCGGCCACGGGCTGAAGATCGGCTACTTCGCCCAGGAGCACGACACCCTCGACGACAACGCGACGGTGTGGGAGAACATCCGCCACGCCGCGCCGGACGCGGGGGAGCAGGATCTGCGTGGCCTACTCGGCGCGTTCATGTTCACCGGGCCGCAGCTCGACCAGCCGGCCGGCACGCTTTCCGGTGGTGAGAAGACGCGTCTCGCGCTCGCCGGACTGGTGTCGTCGGCGGCGAACGTGCTGCTGCTCGACGAGCCCACCAACAACCTGGATCCCATCTCGCGCGAGCAGGTGCTCGACGCGTTGCGCAGCTATGCGGGCGCCGTCGTTCTGGTGACCCACGACCCCGGTGCAGCCGAGGCGTTGTCGCCGGAACGGGTGATCCTGCTGCCGGATGGCACCGAGGATCATTGGTCCCAGGACTACCTCGATCTCATCACGCTCGCCTGAGGCGAGTTCGCCCGTACACGTTTGCCGAGGGAAATCCCCCCGCGATCTGCGATTTCGTTGATCATCGCGGCGCGAGGTCGCTAGCCTTGAACGCAGCCCGGCTCAGCCGAACGGGAGGACGCCATGGGCAGCGGTTCGGGAATTCCCAAGGGAACGCGGGTGACCGGAAAATCCCGCGATAGATTGCAGGGCCAGCTGAAGAGGCAGTACGAGGCTGGGGCCAGTATCCGCTCGCTCGCACAGGCGACCGGTCGCTCGTACGGCTTCATTCACAACGTGCTGGTCGAAGCCGACGTCACACTGCGGGGACGCGGCGGGGCGAACCGGCGTAAGCCGGGCGCCGGATAGACATACTCGGCCGCGGTGTTGATCGAGCGGCTCAGCCACTGTGCTCGTCGAGCGGCTCAGCCGCTGTGCTCGTCGAGCGGCTCAGCCGCTGCGCCGCACCGACTCCTCGACCAGGTCGAGCACCGCGGGCAGGTTGTCGTCGGACTGCCCGGAGGCGATCCGGGCGATGAGTCCGTCGAGCACGACGTCGAGAAAGCCGAGCACGACATCGGTGGGGACGTCCTCGCGCAGTCGTCCCGCCGCCCGCTGCTTCTCGAGTCGGGCCAGTGTCGCGTCGGTCAGTTCGGCCGAGTGTTCGGACCAATCCTTGCGGAACTCGTAGTCGGTGCGCAGCCGGCGCGCGATCTCGAGCCGCGTCGTGAGCCAGTCGAACTGCTCGGGTTCCGACAGCATGTCGCGCATGACCTGCACGAGGCCCTCGTTGGCGGCGACGTCCGCCATCCGGCGCGCGTCCTCGCGGGCGAGCGCCAGAAACAACGCGTCCTTGTCGCGGTAGTGGTGAAAGATCGCGCCGCGCGACAGGCCGGTCGCTTCCTCGAGCCGACGAACCGTCGCGCCCTCGAAGCCGAACTCGGCGAAACAGCGTCGCGCGCCGTCGAGGATCTGACTGCGCCGCGCCGCGAGGTGGTCCTCGCTGACCTTTGGCAAATGCTGCCTCCTTCGTCGGCGGGTGGGCACGTGCCCGCCTTCGGGTGAGCGAGACGCCCGGCCGGCGCGCTGACGCCGGCCGGGTATCACACTCGGCGATCGCTGTCGGATCAGCTGTTGATCATGTTCCGCAGCACGTACTGCAGGATGCCGCCGTTGCGGAAGTAGTCCGCCTCACCCGGGGTGTCGATGCGCACCACCGCGTCGAACTCGACCTTCTCGTCGTTCTCCTTCGTGGCGGTCACATGCACCGTCTTCGGCGTCTTTCCCTCGTTGAGGGTTGCGATGCCCGTGATGTCGAAGGTCTCGGTGCCGTCGAGGTTCAGCGACTTGGCCGATTCGCCCTCGGGGAACTGCAGCGGGATGACGCCCATACCGATGAGGTTCGAGCGGTGGATCCGCTCGAAGGATTCGGTGATGACCGCCTTCACGCCGAGCAGGCTGGTGCCCTTCGCGGCCCAGTCGCGCGACGAGCCCGAGCCATACTCCTTGCCGCCCAGGACGACCAGCGGGATGCCGGCTTCCTGGTAGTTCTGCGACGCGTCGTAGATGAACGCCTGCGGGCCACCGTCCTGCGTGAAGTCACGGGTGTAGCCGCCGGAGACATCGTCGAGCAGTTGGTTCTTCAGCCGGATGTTCGCGAACGTGCCGCGGATCATCACCTCGTGGTTGCCGCGCCGCGAGCCGAGGGAGTTGTAGTCCTTGCGCTCCACGCCGTGCGAATCGAGGTACTGTGCCGCCGGGGTGCCGGGCTTGATCGGGCCGGCCGGGCTGATGTGGTCGGTGGTGACCGAATCGCCGAGCAGCGCGAGCACGCGGGCGCCCGCGATGTCGCTGACCGGAGCCGGCTCCATCTCCATGCCGTCGAAGTACGGCGCCTTGCGGACATAGGTCGAGTTCTCGTCCCACGCGAACGTGTCGCCCTCGGGGGTCTCGAGGTTCTGCCAGCGATGGTCGCCGGCGAAGATCGTGGCGTAGGACTTGGTGAACATCTCGCGGTTGATCGCCGACTTGATGGTGTCGTCGATCTCCTGCGCGGACGGCCAGATGTCCGCGAGGAAGACGTCGTTGCCGTCGGTGTCCTGGCCCAGCGCGTCGTGCTCGAAATCGAAGTCCATCGTGCCCGCGAGGCCGTACGCGATGACCAGCGGCGGTGAAGCCAGGTAGTTCATCTTGACGTCGGGCGAGATGCGGCCTTCGAAGTTGCGGTTACCCGACAGCACCGCTGTGACGGTGAGGTCGTTGTCATTGACCGCCTTGGAGATCTCCTCCGGCAGCGGGCCGGTGTTACCGATGCAGGTGGTGCAGCCGTAGCCGCCGAGGTAGTAGCCCAGCTTCTCCAGGTACGGCCAGAGACCGGCCTTCTCGTAGTAGTCGGTGACGACCTGTGAACCGGGCGCCATGTTGGTCTTGACCCACGGCTTGGTCGACAGACCCTTCTCCACGGCGTTGCGGGCGAGCAGTGCGGCGCCGAGCATGACCGACGGGTTCGAGGTGTTGGTGCAGGAGGTGATGCCTGCGACCACGACCGCGCCATGATCGAGGATGAACTCCCCACGCTCCTCGGTAGTCACCTTGATCGGCTTGCTCGGACGTCCCTCGGCGCCGTTCGCTGCCGAGGCGACATCGACGGAGTCGTCATCGGCAAACGACAGCACAGCCGGATCGCTGGCGGGGAACGACTCCTCGACGGCTTCGTCGAGGTGGGTGTGCGGAGTCGCCGCGGCGGGTCCGGACTCCTCGTCGCTGGTGTAGTTGTGGATGTCCTTGCGGAACGCGGTCTTGGACTCCGACAGCAGGATCCGGTCCTGCGGACGCTTTGGTCCGGCGATGGAGGGCACTACGGTGCTCAGGTCGAGTTCGATGTACTCGGAGTAGGTGGGCTCGCGGTCCGCGTCGTGCCACATGCCCTGTTCCTTGGCATAGGCCTCGACGAGCGCGAGCTGCTGATCGTCCCGGCCGGTCAGGCGCAGGTAGTTGATCGTCTCTCCGTCGATCGGGAAGATCGCAGCGGTGGAGCCGAATTCGGGGCTCATGTTGCCCAGGGTGGCGCGGTTGGCCAGCGGCACCTCGGCGACGCCTGCGCCGTAGAATTCGACGAACTTGCCGACCACACCGTGCTTGCGCAGCATTTCGGTGACGGTGAGCACGACGTCGGTCGCGGTCACGCCCGGCTTGATCTCACCGGTCAGCTTGAAGCCGACGACGCGCGGGATCAGCATGGAGACAGGCTGGCCGAGCATGGCCGCCTCTGCCTCGATGCCACCGACGCCCCAGCCGAGCACGCCGAGGCCATTGACCATCGTGGTGTGCGAGTCGGTGCCGACGCAGGTGTCCGGGTACGCCTGACCGTTGCGAGTCATCACGGTCGGTGCGAGGTACTCGATGTTGACCTGGTGCACGATGCCCATGCCGGGCGGGACGACCTTGAAGTCGTCGAAAGCGCCCTGGCCCCAGCGCAGGAACTGGTAGCGCTCACCGTTGCGCTGGTATTCGAGATCGACGTTGCGCTCGAGTGCGTCGGCGCGACCGAAGACGTCGAGGATCACAGAGTGGTCGATGACCATGTCGGCGGGGGAGAGCGGATTGACCTTGTTGGGGTCGCCGCCCAGGGTGGTCACGGCCTCGCGCATGGTGGCGAGGTCGACGATGCAGGGCACGCCGGTGAAGTCCTGCATGATCACGCGGGCCGGGGTGAACTGGATCTCGACGCTCGGCTGCGCCGAGGGATCCCAGTTCGCGATGGCCTCGATGTGGTCCTTGGTGATATTGGCGCCGTCCTCGGTGCGCAGCAGGTTCTCGGCGAGGACTTTCAGAGCGTAGGGAAGTTTTTCGGTACCCGGCACCGCGGAGAGACGGAAGATCTCGTACGACTCGCTTCCGACCTCGAGGGTGCCCTTGGCGCCGAACGTATCGATACTTGCGGTCACGTCAGCTCCAGTCGTCTTTGGACGTCCGCCGACCAGGCTGTGTCGGCGGGATGATCGGTCGTCTGGTCCGGGCGTTCGGCTCCGGTGGCGGCGACCCGACCGAGCCTAACAGTACGCTTGTCCTGTGAACTTCGCCGGGCGGTTGGAAGAAGTCTTCGACGGTCATCCCGGGCCATCGCGCGGAGGAATTCGGGCGCTCGTGTCCGCCGCCGGATGCATCGATTGTTCGCGTACTGTGCTGAGCGAGTCCACACCGCCTACGAGACCGGATGATCGATGTCGTTCGCCCATACCTTCGTGCCCGTCGCAGCCGACCTCCCGCCCGATACCGATGTCGACACGATCGTCGCCGGACTTGCGGGCGACCACGTGTACGCGCCGAGTGACGTGGAACCGCAGATTGCCGAACAGGTTGAGCACGCCCGTGCCGATGGACTGCAACTGAGCGTCGTCGTCGTCCCGGAGAACGGACCGCACGACTCGTTGCTGCGAAACTTGGCCACCGAGGTCGGGAGCGACGAGGGCGGCACGGTGCTCGTGCTCAGTCCGGACTGGGCGGGCACCTACAGCGATTCGATCAGCCGGGTCAAACTCGAGGCCGGCGAGGATCACGCGAAGTTTGTCGGCGATCCGGTCGTCGCAACCGGGAACTTCGTCGACGAAGTGGATGGGCCGGCCCTGTCGTGGACCGTGTTGACCGCGGTGCTGGTTGCCATCACGGTCCTAGCCGTGGCAGGCCTGTACCTGGTGAAGGCCGGGCGTGCGGCGAAGTCGACCGAAGCGGCCGACACGCCCCAGTAATTTCGCGACCCCTTTCAATTCCTTCTGCATAGGCGTCGGCGCTTTCGCCCGGACGCCGGCTTTCGATCATTTGCCCAGGTGAGGGCACCTCGAATTACCGCCTTGTTATTTGTGACTCCAGTTTCATTAGGGTGAAAAGTGTCGTACGGTGCGATTGACACTTTTTGGGGAAGAAGTGTCACAGAGCGTGCAGTGGTGCCGTTGGTTCTGTGGTGGCGCGTGGGTTCAATGGCTATGCACGGGCAGCTGTGACCGTGTCCTCCCCGGGTGGTGAGCCGACCGAGGGAGCAACCAGTGAGGCGAAGGTCGAAGGCAACCGAGCCGTCGCGCACGGGCACAACCCGAAGTTGGCGGCGCCCACCGATGGTGTCGCGGGCAGGTTGCGGATTTCTGCTGGCCACCGTTCTCGCGGTCGTCTGTGCCGGCTCGGTCACGGCGGTTCCACCGCCCCCGCCCAACCCGAGCGAATCCGATATCGCCGCCGCGAGCGCACAGGTCGACGGCGTCCTCGGCCAGGTTGGCGCCCTGATCAACCAGGTGGCCTCGGCAAACGAGGAACTGCAGCGCCTCGACGACGAGGTCGCCACTCGTCGCGAAGATGTCAACAAGGCACTCGTCGACCTGCAGGATGCGCGCGACGCCGCAGCGACCGCGACCGCAGCGGTCGGCACCGCGCAGCAGGGAGTCACCGACGCGAGTACCCAGATCGACCAGGCCCAGCAGCGCTTCGACAAGTCGGCGGCGCGGACCTACACCCAGGGCAGCGACGCAGCGTCGATCGCGTCGTACTTCGGCGCCGAGAACCCCGACGAGGTGCTGGACCGGGCGCAGATGCTCGCGCTGACGTCGAAGTCACAGCAGGCGGTGCTCGACGGTCTGCAGCGCGCCCGCGCCGAGCAAGCCAACAAGGCCTCGGCCGCGCGGCAGGCGAAACAGGATGCCGATACCGCCGCCGCGCAGGCGCAGACGCAGAAGGACGCGGCCGAGCAGGCGATCGCCGCAGCGCAGTCCGCGCTCGCGCAGCAGAACTCACGCAAGTCCGAACTCCAACGCAGTCGCGACGCTGCCCAGGTCCAACTCGACGCGGCCAGGGCCGACGTCTCGGGCCTGCAGGGGCAGCGGGACGCCTACACCACCTGGGACGGGCAGCGACGCGAAGAGGCGGCCGCGATCTCGGCGCTCGCCGACACGGCAAAGCAGATCGCGATTACCGCGGCGGCGCGAGTGGCAGCCGATCAGGCGCAGCGCGACCGGGCCGCAGAACTCGCAGCCGGGCAGCGCCCGCACACGACCCTCGACGAGGACGACGACGATGCGCCCGCACCACCCCCGCGCAAGCGTTCGCTGCCGAAGCTGCCATCGGTCATCGGGCCGGCCGCGGTCGAGATCGTCGTCGACCGCGGGATGTCGCAACTGGGTGTGCCCTATGCCTGGGGCGGCGGCGACGAAAACGGCCCGACCAAGGGCATCAGGGACGGCGGCGTTGCCGATGCGCACGGTGACTACAACAAGGTCGGCTTCGACTGCTCCGGGCTGATGATCTACGCGTTCGCCGGCATCGGTATTTCCTTGCCGCACTACAGCGGCTACCAATACACCGCGGGCGAACAGGTCCCCGCCGACGATATGCGTCGCGGAGACATGCTGTTCTGGGGTTCGAACGGCAGTCAGCACGTCGCCCTCTACCTCGGCGACGGCACGATGCTCGAGGCTCCGCAGTCCGGCGACGTGGTGAAGGTATCGCCCGTGCGCGAGGACGGCATGATGCCGTACGTGGCGCGCCTGGTCCCCTGATCGGGACGGACGTCCTATCCGAGGCCGACTATCAGCCACTGCCCGTTTTCTTGCATCTTCAGCAACACTTTCTGAGCCAACTCGGCGGAGCCGTTGCGGGCCTCGTAGATCCCTAACGATGCGTCGTTTCCGTCGATGTCGGCGTCTCGTGCGTCGAATTTGATGTTGGCGATCCGATCGAGCCTCGATTGCGATTCACGTCGGTGGGAGAGATAGATTGCGCCCGGGCAACTGTCGGTACGTGCCTGTGTCGCAAGCGATTGCGCGAGGGCGGGGGAGAGGATTGCGCACGCCTGTGCGCCATCGTTCGCGGCGACCGCTCGGTAGTAGTTCGACACTGCCGCGATCACGGCGTCCTGTTCGGCCGTCGCGACGACACTTTCGCGCTCAGCGCGATTCATGTCCGCGATGGCGAGCGAGGACGCCAACTGGGCGCAATAGGCACCGATGCCGAAGGCCAGCATTGCCGCCATGAGCGCACGTCCGCCGGTGGACACGTGGATGCGGAACTCGGGAGGAAGGTCGGTGTCGTCGCCGGTTGGTGCCGCGTGCTTGCTCGGCGGGAGTGGGTCTCCGAAGATGCGCTTCGGATACTCGGGAGTCAGCAGGTCGTAGTAGGCCTGCGTCCGTAGGTTCAGTCGCAGGATCGCTTCGGAGGCCTGGGCGATTGGACTCGGCATCCGTCCGAGCACCAGAACGATCAACCAGATGAATAGTCCCGCAACGGCCCAGCCCACAACGAAAAGCGCGCTCAACACCAGGACAGGGAAGCTCAGCAAGGTCCGGAAGAACACCGCCCAGCGATTGAGGCGGGTGGGCTCCGGCAACACAATCCGCACCGGATAGTTTTCGGAACTCGGTCGGATCGGCGGGTATCTGTCCACCAGGAGGTAGGCATAGCCGCTCACTCTGATGGCGTAGCTGAGGTACCACGCCAAGAAGCGACGGCACCACCCCGGTAGGCGCCCGATCAACAGAGTGCCCAGCCAGCCGAGAAGCCTGACGACGATGGCAGCGATACCGACGACGGTCAACACGAGCAAATGCGGAAGCACGAGTATCAATCGCAACAGGATCGTCCAGCGGCGCTGTCGCTGCCCCGAGTCGATGCCGAGAAGTGGAAGGCGAGCGGATGAACCGGCGTGCCCACCCTCAGCGCGGTCGGTCGGCGGGTCGTGCGGATGGTGGTGCGAAGGGTCGGGGACTGAGCTGGTCAATCTGTAATTCACCGCACTCCATGCGTTGTCGGGGTCTGCTCGACGTTCAGCCTGTCGGGTGGCGCGCGCTATCCGGTGAGGTGGAGATCATCGTCGTGTAGACCACGACGTTGGACCGGTAGCTGCGCGCCTGGCTGTCGAAGTCTCCTCCGCATGTGACCAGTTGTAAGTGGTTTCCGTCGGTGTTCGCGTAGACCTGTTCGGCGGGAAACTGTGTCTTCGGGTATGTCGCGACGGTGGTGACCGCGAATTCGGCGATGCTGCTGTCCGCGCGTGTGATCTCGACGCGATCGCCGGGTCGTAGCTCGCGCAGGTGGGAAAAGACGGCGGGGCCCTGGTAGGAGTCGACGTGGCCGAGGATCACCGCGGAGCCGGCTTCCCCCGGTGTGGGTCCGTGCCGGTACCAGCCTGCTTGCGCGTAGTCGGTGGGGACTTCCACGGTTCCGTCGGCGTTGAGCCCGAGCGAGATCAACGGTATCGACAGGTCGATGGCCGGTATCCGCAGCGATTGCGGAGTTGACGGCGACAGCGGCGGAATCGACTGCGGCGCACCAGTTCCCGGTGGGAGTGCGACCGCTGTCGGGTCGGCCTGCGGTCGATCGGTCGGGGTCGACAGGGCAGCCCCGGTGACGAAAACCGTTGCGAGCACACCCACTATCACGAGGAGTCGCGTGAACAGTCTCGTCCAACGCGTTCTCCCCGTGCGAGGGGATGCGGCCACGCTCAGCTCCGAGCGTTGCTTCTGCGGCGGGACCCGATCATCGCTGCAAGGCAAAGCAAGACAAGAGTCAAACCGGTCAACGGCACCGCATTGTCACGTGCCAGCTGGGCTGCACCGCCGGCACCTGTTTCCGGATAGCCGCGGGGAACGACATTCTTGGCGACGTTCTCCATGAACCCGACAGGTACGTCACCGCCGCCACCTATGCCCGTCGGTCCGCCGCCGGGACCCCCGGGACCACCGCCGCCGTAAGGACCACCGCCCCCGCCGCCCTGACCACCGGGACCGCCGGGACCACCGGGACCCCCGGGACCACCGGGACCCCCGGGACCACCGGGACCTTGCGGGCTTGCCTGAGGACCGGGAGCGCCGCCGCCGGAGCCCCCACCCGACGAGCCGAGGCCGAACAGCGCCAGAAGTCCTGGGATCGCGAGTGCACTTCCGCCGCCGAGAATCCCGAGCGGAACCGCCAGTGCGCTGCCGGTGCCGAGGGAACCCAGTGCGCTGCCGGTGCCGAGGGATCCCAGTGCGCTGCCGGTGCCGAGGGACCCCAGCCCGCTGCCGGTGCCTAATTCGCCGGCGCTGCCCGCGCCGAGGGACCCCAGTGCGCTGCCTGTGCCGAGGGATCCCAGTGCGCTGCCGGTGCCGAGGAGCAGGGCTAGCAGTGCGCTGCCGGTGCCTAATTCGCCGGCGCTGCCTGCGCCGAGGGACCCCAGTGCGCTGCCTGTGCCGAGGGAACCCAGCCCGCTGCCGGTGCCCAATTCGCCGGCGCTGCCCGCGCCGAGGGATCCCAGAGCGCTGCCGGTGCCGAGGAGCAGGGCTAGCAGTGCGCTGCCGGTGCCTAATTCGCCGGCGCTGCCTGCGCCGAGGGATCCCAGTGCGCTGCCGGTGCCGAGGGAACCCAGCCCGCTGCCGGTGCCCAATTCGCCGGCGCTGCCCGCGCCGAGGGACCCCAGTGCGCTGCCGGTGCCCAAGCTGCCCGTGCCGAGGAGCAGGGCTAGCAGTGCGCTGCCGGTACCAAGGGCGCTTCCTGTGCCGAGCAGCGCTTCCAGGGCGAGCGCGCTGCCGGTACCGAATTCGGCACTACCGAGTGCACTGCCGCTGCCCAGGAGTCCGAGCAGTACAGCAAGGGTAGCTGCGCTCCCGGTACCGAGTTCGGTACTGCCCAGGGCACTTCCGGTACCGAGGCCCAGTAGTGCACCGAGGGTCGCCGCGCTGCCGGCACCCAGTTCCGCGCTGCCAAGGGCGGCGCTGCCGCTGCCCAGACCGAGTAGAGCGGCCAGCGTGGCCGCGCTTCCGACACCGAGTTCGGCGCTGCCCGCGCCCAGTGCGCTGCCGGTGCCCAATGCTTCGGCGCTGCCCGCCCCGAGCGTGGCCGCGCTTCCTGCGCCGAGTTCGGCGCTGCCCGCGCCCAGTGCGCTGCCGGTGCCCAGTGCTTCGGCGCTGCCGGTGCCCAATGCTTCGGCGCTGCCCGCGCCCAGTGCGCTGCCGGTGCCCAGTGCTTCGGCGCTGCCGGTGCCCAATGCTTCGGCGCTGCCCGCGCCCAGTGCGCTGCCGGTGCCCAATGCTTCGGCGCTGCCCGCGCCCAGTGCGCTGCCGGTGTCCAATGCTTCGGCGCTGCCTGTGCCCAATGCTTCGGCGCTGCCCGCGCCCAGTGCGCTGCCGGCGCCCGCCTCGCCGGCGCTGCCGGTGCCCGCCTCGCCGGCGCTGCCCGCGCCCAGCCCGCTGCCGGCGCCAAATGCTTCGGCGCTGCCGGTGCCCAATGCATCGGCGCTGCCGGTGCCCAATGCTTCGGCGCTGCCGGAGCCGAATGCGTTACCGACGCCAAACGGAAATCCACTTCCAAAGCCACCATCTGCGCCCGCCGGACCGGCGCCAGTCGGCGCGAGAGGTAGGGGGAGGGTTTGGTCGGCCGACGCGATCGACGCGTTGGGGACGCCGCCGAAGGCGATGATTGCCGTTACGGTCGCAATCGCGACCGGCAAGGCGGGTCCGCCGCCGGCGGCGCGGAAGCGGACTCCGCAACGGACGGATTGGGGGGTTGCCCCGGGGGTCTTTGTTTTCCGATGCCGTGCCGTTCGTCGGGCCATGTCGCGCACCTTTCCCTCCCGTGCAGCCGCGCTGAGTGTTTGCTTAGCGATAACGGTACCCAGGTAAATGTGAGTTGAATCACAGATCTACAGAAAGCATCGGGGGCCCACCCGAAGTCATTACACGCCGCCGCGATCGCCCTGCCGTCCCTCGGTAACCGCGGGGAGCGCTTTCCTGGCCCAAGTCGGTATCACACCAATTGCCGCAGTTCAGCGCGTTGAACAAGGAAGTAAATCGCCGAATCTTCAGTGTCGGCGATAGTTCGTGCCGGCCTTCGCGCGAAAGCCATACCCACACCCCATCCGGACTCACCTCCACCGCTGTCGCGCCTGAAATCGGTCTGCCCGGCCTCGGGCAGTGTCGGCGCTGGTCAACTCCCGGCCATCTACCGGAGGAGGCGCACGAAGGCTCCTCCGCATGTGACGACTGTGTTTTCGGGTACGTGGCGAGGGTGGTGACCGCGAATTCGGCGATGCCGCTGTCCGTGCGGTGTGATCTCGACGCAGTCGCCGGATCATCGCGGCATCGACATCGGCGCATGTCCTCACCCGAGCGGCACAACTGGGGCCACAACGACAGCAGGTCCATCTCGCTCCGCCTGGGCGACGGCACCATGCCCGAACCCCGCATTCCGGCAATGTCGTGAAGATCGGCCCGCACGCGCGGGCGGCATGGCGGCCGCCACTGCTCGCGGCGTGCGACGCGGCAGTTGCCGAAGGGGAGGCGTTTGCGGCACCTTTCGCGTACACCTGGAATAGTTGTACCGATACGCGAAAACGCGTTCAAGGACGAGCCGGAAGCGGGGACTGTCGGTGACCTCAACTGACCGCGTGGACGTTCCGACAGGAAACGTTCCCGACACGGGCGCGAGCCTGGCGCGTGATGTGCAGACACTCGAGAAAGCCATCTACGAGGTCAAGCGCGTCATCGTCGGACAGGACCGACTCGTCGAGCGCTTGCTCGTGGGTGTGCTCGCCCGCGGGCACGTGCTGCTCGAGGGCGTTCCCGGTATCGCAAAGACCCTCGCCGTCGAGACATTCGCGACGGTGGTTGGTGGCTCGTTCTCGCGCGTGCAGTTCACGCCCGACCTGGTCCCCACCGACCTCGTCGGTACCAGGATTTACCGTCAGGGCCGCGAGGAGTTCGACACCGAGCTCGGCCCGGTCGTGGCGAACTTCGTGCTTGCCGACGAGATCAACCGCGCACCCGCGAAGGTGCAGTCGGCGCTGCTGGAAGTGATGGCCGAACGGCACCTGTCGATCGGCGGCAAGACCTACCCGATGCCCGAGCCGTTCCTGGTCATGGCGACGCAGAACCCGATCGAGAGCGAAGGCGTCTACCCGCTGCCGGAGGCGCAGCGTGACCGGTTCCTGTTCAAGGTCGTCGTCGACTATCCCTCGGTCGAAGAGGAACGGGAGATCGTCTACCGCATGGGCGTGACGCCGCCGGAGGCCAAGCAGATTCTCGGTCCAGAGGAAGTGGTGCGTCTGCAGCGGGTGGCGAGCGGCACCTTCGTTCACCACGCGCTCGTCGACTACGTCGTCCGGGTCATCGCGGCCACCCGCAAGCCGCGCGAGTTCGGCCTCGATGACGTCGCGGGCTGGGTGTCCTACGGCGCATCGCCGCGAGCGAGCCTGGGCATCATCGCGGCCTCGCGGGCGCTCGCGCTCATCCGCGGTCGCGACTACGTCATCCCGCAGGACGTGCTCGAGGTGATCCCGGACGTGCTGCGGCATCGCCTGGTGCTGTCCTACGACGCACTGGCCGACGAGGTTTCGCCGGAGGACGTCATCACCCGGGTGTTGCAGACCGTCGGTCTGCCGCAGGTGGCCGCGCAGGCGATCGCCCCCGCGCCTGCGGGCCCGCATGGTCCCGCCCCTGTGCCGGTGGGAGCCAATGGTCCCGTTCCCGCCGGTCCGATGCCCGCCCCGGGGCAGGCACCCAATCAGGCGGTGCCTTCGGCCGCCGCGCACCCGAACGCGAACAGCACGCCGCAGTGACGGCGCACCCGCCACCTTCGCTGCAGGCCGGTGAGCTGAGCGACCCTCGACTGTCCGCGGCGTTGCGGACCCTCGAACTCACGGTGCGGCGTCGTCTCGACGGTGTGCTGCACGGCGATCACCTCGGGCTGATACCCGGGCCCGGCTCGGAGCCGGGGGACGCGCGCCTGTATCAGCCGGGCGACGATGTCCGGCAGATGGACTGGTCGGTGACCGCGCGGACCACACACCCGCATGTGCGGCAGATGGTCGCCGACCGCGAACTCGAGACGTGGATGGTCGCGGATCTGTCGGCCAGCCTCGATTTCGGCACCACCGGCTGCGAGAAGCGCGACCTCGTCGTCGCCGCCGCAGCCGCGATCACCTTCCTCACCAGTGGCGGTGGTAATCGGATCGGCGCGGTCGTGGCGACGGGCGCCGACACCGTCCGCATGCCCGCCCGCAGCGGGCGGGTCCATGCCCAGGCGATGCTGCGGAAGATGGCGACGACCCCGAGGGCGCCGGACGGCGTCCGCGGTGACCTGCGCGGTGCGATCGAATCCTTGCGCCGCCCGCAGCGCAAGCGCGGGCTCGCTGTCGTGATCAGTGACTTCCTCGGCCCGATCGACTGGCAGCGGTCGCTGCGAGCAGTGGCCGCACGACACGACGTGCTCGCCGTCGAGGTGCTCGACCCACGTGACCTCGAGCTGCCCGACGTCGAGGACATCGTGCTGCACGATCCGGAAACCGGTCGCACCCGCGAGTTCACCGTGACGCCGAAACTGCGCGCCGACTTCGCCGAAGCTGCACAGCGGCATCGTGACGAGGTCGAACTGGTGCTGCGCAGCTGCGGCGCCCCGGTGCTGACGCTGCGCACGGACCGGGACTGGATCACCGATGTGGTGCGTTTCGTGTCCACCCGCAGGCACACGTTCGGTGCGGCGAGCAAGGTGCCGCGCCAGTGAGTCTTTCGCAGTTCGCATCACCGTGGTGGTTGATCTTCGCGCTCGTGGTGCTCGGTCTCGTCGCGGTCTACATCGTCGCGCAGCGTCGTCGGCGTCGGCACATGCTGCGGTTCAGCAACCTCGAACTACTCGAATCGGTAGCGCCGGAGCGGCCGGGCCGGCTGCGGCACCTGCCCATCGCGCTGTTGCTGGTCGGATTGCTGATGTTCACCGTCGCGCTTGCGGGCCCGACCAAGGACAAGAAGATCCCGCGCAACCGGGCCACCGTGATCCTGGTGATCGACGTGTCGCTGTCGATGGAGTCGACCGACGTGAAGCCGAGCCGCCTCGAGGCCGCGCAACAGGCCGGCAAGGCCTTCGCCGACGGGCTGACGCCGGGTATCAACCTGGGCCTGGTGACCTTTGCCGGGACCGCCTCGGTCCTGGTGTCGCCGACCCCGAACCGCAACGAGACGAAGTCGGCGATCGACCAGATCCAGCTGAGCGAACGGACCGCCACCGGCGAGGGGATTTTCACCGCATTGCAGTCCATCCAGACGCTCGGTGCGGTACTCGGCGGGGCCGAGGAACCGCCGCCCGCGCGGATCGTGCTGCTGTCCGACGGCAAACAGACGGTGCCGGAGAGCCCGGACGACCCGCGGGGCGGCTATACCGCTGCGCGGGAGGCGAAGAACCAGAACGTGCCGATCTCGACGATCTCGTTCGGCACCAGCTATGGCACCGTCGACATCCCCAACGAGGCGGGCGGTTCCGAGCGAGTGCCGGTGCCGGTGGACGATCCGTCCCTGCGCGAGATCGCGAACCTCTCCGGCGGCCAGTTCTTCACCGCGTCCAGCCTCGAAGAACTGACCAAGGTCTACGACACGCTCGAGGAACAGATCGGGTACGAGACCACGCGCGGCGACGCCAGTCGACCGTGGCTGATCCTCGGTGTGGTGCTGACGACCGCGGGCCTCGCGACGGCGTTGGTCTATCGTCAGCGTCTACCTTGAGTCCTCTCCCGGCGGAACCATTACGACCAGATAGGTTGAGCACATGTCTTCAACAACGGCCCGATCGGTACTCGTCACCGGCGGCAACCGTGGCATCGGCCTCGCGGTGGCGCAGCGCCTCGCCGCCGATGGCCACAAAGTAGCCATCACGCACCGTGGTTCCGGCGCGCCGGACGGCATCCTGGGCGTGAAGTGCGATGTCACCGACAACGAGTCGGTCGAGGCCGCTTTCAAGGAGGTCGCCGAGAAGCAGGGCCCCGTCGAGGTGCTCGTCGCGAACGCAGGCATCACCGAGAACATGCTGCTGATGCGCCTCACGGAGGAGAATTTCAGCCGCGTCCTCGACGCCAACCTGACCGGCGCGTTCCGCTGCGCGAAGCAGGCCACCAGGGGCATGCAGCGCGCGAAGTGGGGCCGGATGATCTTTCTCGGCTCGGTCGTCGCGATGTCCGGTGTCCCCGGACAGTCGAACTACGCCGCCTCGAAGGCGGGCTTGATCGGCATGGCCCGCTCGATCGCGCGTGAGATCGGTTCGCGCAACATCACCGCCAACGTCGTCGCGCCGGGCTTCATCGATACGGACATGACCGCGGAGATGGAGGACAAGTACATCGAAATGGCCAAGCAGGCCATTCCGCTCGGCCGCACCGGCAAGCCCGAGGACGTCGCCGCTGTGATCAGCTTCCTCGCCTCCGATGAGGCGGGCTACATCTCCGGGGCCGTGATCCCCGTCGATGGCGGCATGGGCATGGGTCACTGATAAGCCGGTTCTCTAATAGCCGGGGCCACTAGATCTTTCGACCACTCCAGGGAGAGACGACACAACATGGGCGGACTGCTCGAAGGCAAGACCGTATTGATCACCGGGATCATCACCGACGCGTCGATCGCGTTCCATGCTGCCGCGATGGCGCAGGACCAGGGCGCGAAGGTCGTCATCACCGGTATCCCGGAGCGGCTGCGGCTGATCGACCGCATCGCCAAGCGTCTGCCGCAGGAGGTGCCGCCGGCGATCGGGCTGGACATCACCAACGAGGACGATCTGAACGCGCTCGCGGACAAGGTCCGTGAGCTCGCACCCGAAGGCGTCGACGGCGTGCTGCACTCGATCGCGATGGCGCCGAAGACCCTGATGGGCCCGGACGCGGTGCCGTTCCTCGACGGCCCCGGCTCCGATGCGGCGAAGGCATTCGAGATCTCCGCGTGGAGCTACGCCTCGCTGGCACGCGCCGTGCTGCCGGTGATGAACGAGGGCGGCTCCATCGTCGGCATGGATTTCGATCCGCGCACCGCGATGCCGTACTACAACTGGATGGGCGTGGCCAAGGCCGCGCTGGAGTCGGTGAACCGGTACGTGGCACGAGAAGTGGGAGCTGCCAAGCGAATTCGCTCCAACCTCGTCGCCGCCGGCCCGATCAAGACGCTCGCTGCCAAGGCGATCGCCGGCACCGCGACCGACGATGCCAAGCAGCTCAACATGCTCAACACCTACTGGGACGGTGCGTCGCCGATCGGCTGGAACGTCGACGATCCGACAGTGGTCGCCAAGTCGATCGTGACGCTGCTCTCGGATTGGCTGCCGGGCACCACCGGGTCGATCGTGTACGTCGACGGCGGCGCGAGCCACAACACCTGGTTCCCGGAGGGCTTCGCGGGCTGATCGATGGACGCCCAGGCACTGTTGTTGCTGTCGTTCGGCGGCCCGGAACGCCCCGAAGACGTGCTGCCGTTCCTGGAGAACGTGACCCGGGGGCGTGGTATCCCGCGGGCACGGCTGGAGGCAGTGGCGCAGCACTACCACCACTTCGGGGGAGTGTCGCCGATCAACGCGCTCAACCGCGCCGTCATTGCCGACGTCGAGCGCGAGTTCGCCACGGCGGCAATCGATCTTCCGGTGTATTTCGGGAACCGGAACTGGCATCCGATGGTCGAGGACACGGTGGATCGGATGCGTGCGGACGGCGTCGAATCGGCGCTCGTGCTGGCCACCTCCGCCTGGGGTGGCTACTCGGGCTGCCGGCAGTACCACGAGGACATCGCCCGCGCCCGCGCTGCGGTCGGCACGGGTGCGCCGACCCTGACCCGGCTGCGGCAGTACTACGACCACCCGCTGTTCATCGCGGCCTTCGCGGACGCGATCACCGCTGCGGTTGCCGAACTGCCCGAACAGCACCGGGCGGCCGCGCGACTGGTGTTCACCGCGCATTCGGTCCCGGTCGCCGCGGATGAGAGTGCCGGCCCGCCCGTGGATGGTGGCCGCCTCTACAGCCGGCAGGTCGCCGAGGCCGCGCGGTTGTGCGCCGGCGCAGCTGGTTTCACCGAGTACGACCTGGTGTGGCAGTCGCGGTCCGGCCCGCCATCGGTGCCATGGCTGGAACCCGATATCTGCGACCATCTCGACGCGCTGGCCGGCGGGGGCGTGGAAGCGGTCGTTGTCTGCCCGGTGGGGTTCGTCTCCGACCACCTCGAAGTGGTGTGGGACCTCGACAACGAAGCCGCCGCGAAGGCCGAGGAACTCGGGCTGAGTTTTGCCCGCGCCGCTACGCCGGGGAGCGATCCGCGGTTCGCGCGGATGGTGGTGGAACTCGTGCGCGAAGTTATGGCGCAGACACCCGTTCGGCGGCTCGGTACGGTGCCCGGCTACGGCGTCGGAGTGGACGGCACGGTGTGCCATCCGAGTTGCTGTGGATCCGAACTCTCCGCTGCGCGGAGCGGAGGATCAGGACGCTGAGTTGACCGCGGCGAGACGAGCGGTGCGGATCGCCGTCCACAGCGGGCGCAGCGCGTCCTCCTGCAGGCCGGCCCCGGAGACCGACGCGGGTGCGGAAGCCGGTTGCCGCGCGGCCACCGTGAGGATTGCCGCCACCCGGTCGGCTGAGTCGAGCACGCGGCGCGCCCGGATCGGCATCGAACTCGGGTAGGAGTGCGAGGCCGATCGATTCAGCTCTGCTTCGACAAGTGCCCTCGGGTCGGCGGCCGAACCGACGGCGACGCTCTGTAGCGCGGCCAATGCGTCGGCGGCGGCGCGGACTGCCTCGCGCATCGCGTATTCGGCCTCGCCGAGCGATATCTCCTCGGGCAGATCGGGTAACACTTCGCTGAACAGCGTCCACTGCATCGTTTCCGCCGTGGGCCGATGGGGCACCAACCCGACACCCGTCGCGCCCGGTGTCCCCGCGAGCAGGCCTTCACCGGCCGCGACCGCCGCGGCCGCGAACGGACTGCCCGCGGCGAGCCCGCGTACGTCTCCGGCCACCGGCAGCACCAGTCGGAGTCGCGCGCCGGGCGCTGCGACCGCCTCGCGCACGGTTTTCAGTAGCTCGGTGAGCCCGGTCGTCTCGGTCTCCGGCCACGGCATTCCGACGCATCCCGCGGTGACCGCGTCCGCTGCGCCGACCCGGTGCCTCGGTGCCCACGCGTGCAGCGCGTCGAGGACGTCGTCGGGCGCGGCGGCACCGGCGAGCCACGAACCGGCCCACGCCGTCAGGGTCGCGCTGGGAGTGCACATACTGATCGAGGATAGGACGGCGTGGCGAGCCGCGCGCGGCGGCCTCACTCGCCTACCGTCTTCGCTCGTGACTGGGCAAGATCGCTATCGCGCGGACATTTTGGCGGGCCATTCCCGCACCCGCCGCAAGCAGGTACCGCGGGTCGAGGGGGCCCGAGATCTCGTCGTCGAAGACGCGGCGACGGGTTTCTGCGGTGCCGTCGTCGGCTTCGAACGCAGCTACGACGGCGAGTTCGTGAAGCTGGAGGATCGGCACGGCCGGGTTCGGCTGTTCGCGCTGCGCGAGGCGGCTTTCCTGGTCGACGGCGCCCCGGTGACCCTGGTCCGTCCGGCTGGGCGCACCCCGGCGACACCGACGCGGTCGGCGTCGGGTTCCACCCGGGTCGAGGGGCTGCGGGCGCGGGTGGCGCGGGCAAGCCGGATCTGGGTCGAGGGAGTGCACGACGCTGCGCTGGTGGAGCGAGTATGGGGGCACGATCTGCGGGTGGAAGGCGTCGTCGTCGAACACCTCGAAGGCCTCGACAACCTCGGCGCCCGGCTCGGCGAGTTCGTGCCGGGGCCGGGCCGTCGGGTCGGGGTGCTGGTCGATCATCTCGTCACCGGCTCGAAGGAAACCCACCTGACCACCGGCCTCGGGCCCGATGTGCTCGTCACCGGTCACCCGTATGTCGATGTGTGGCAAGCGGTTCGACCGCAGGCGCTGCACATCGACGGCTGGCCCGAGGTGCCGCGCGGCGAGGACTGGAAGACCGGCGTCTGCCGGCGGTTGGGCTGGGGGACGCCGCAGCAGGGTTGGCGCCGCGTCTACGAGGCGGTGAACTCGTTCCGGGATCTGGAGGCGCCGTTGATCGGCGCGGTGGAACAACTCGTCGACTTCGTCACCGAGCCGGTGGACTGACACGATTCGCCATGTCGTTCGCAAGTCGCGGACTGCGTGCCACCCTTGGCTAGAGTGGTGTTGTGGCACCATTTGTTTGGCTTGTCGGGGGGATATTGCTGGCTGCCGCCGAGGCGTTGTCCGGCGACCTTTTCTTGATCATGCTCGCCGGTGGTGCGCTCGTCACCGCGGGCGTGAGCGCGGTGACGGATTGGCCGGTGTGGATCGATGGGGTGGTCTTCGCGGTTACCTCGATTTCACTGCTGTTGCTTGTCCGTCCGATGTTGCTGCGCAGGTTCTCCGCGCCGCCGCCGACACCGACCAATGTCGCCGCGTTGACCGGAAAGCACGCGCTCGTGCTCGAGGAGATCGGCGCACACGCCGGGCAGGTGAAGATCGGCGGTGAGGTCTGGACCGCGCGTCCGCTCGACACGACCGAGGTGTACCCCGCCGGGAGCACCGTCATTGTGATGAAGATCGACGGCGCCACCGCCGTCGTGTGGAAGGGGTCGTAATGGCAGCACTCATCGTGCTGGCGGTCGTCGTGCTGCTGGCGGCGATCATCGTGTACCGGGCCGTCGCACTGATTCCGCAGGCGGAGGCCGCGGTGATCGAGCGTCTCGGCCGCTACTCCCGCACCGTGTCGGGACAGCTGACGTTTCTGGTGCCGTTCGTCGACCGGATCCGGGCCAAGGTCGACCTGCGCGAACGCGTGGTGTCCTTCCCACCGCAGCCGGTGATCACCCAGGACAATCTCACCCTGCATATCGACACCGTCGTCTACTTCCAGGTCACCAGCCCGCAGTCCGCGGTCTACGAGATCAGCAACTACATCGCGGCGGTCGAGCAGCTGACCGTCACCACGCTGCGCAACGTGGTCGGCGGCATGACGCTGGAAGAGACGCTCACCTCGCGTGACTCGATCAACGGGCAGTTGCGTGGCGTGCTCGACGAGGCCACCGGGCGCTGGGGTCTGCGCGTCGCGCGGGTGGAACTGAAGAGCATCGATCCGCCGGCGTCGATCCAGGAGTCGATGGAGAAGCAGATGAAGGCGGACCGCGAGAAGCGCGCGATGATTCTCAACGCCGAGGGGATTCGGGAATCGTCGATAAAGACCGCCGAAGGCCAGAAGCAGAGCCAGATCCTGTCGGCCGAGGGCGCCAAGCAGGCCTCGATTCTGGCCGCCGAGGGCGAGCGGCAGTCCCGGATCCTGCGTGCACAGGGTGAGCGAGCCGCCAAATACCTGCAGGCGCAGGGCCAGGCCAAGGCGATCGAGAAGGTGTTCGCCGCGATCAAGTCGGGCAAGCCGACGCCGGAATTGTTGGCCTACCAGTACCTGCAGACGTTGCCGCAGATGGCGCAAGGCGACGCCAACAAGGTGTGGCTGGTGCCGAGCGACTTCGGCGACGCGCTCAAGGGTTTCGCGAAGAGCCTCGGTGCGCCGGGCGAAGACGGCGTCTTCCGGTATCAGCCACCCGAGGACGTGGATGTGCCTAAGCCCGAAGACGATTCGGACGAGGTGGCCGGCTGGTTCGACACGACCACCGATCCGGAGATCCAGCGCGCGGTCCGGGCCGCGGAGGCCGACGCACGCACGCCGGTGGAGAATCCGACGCACATCTCCCCGCAGCTGCATCAGCGTCAGCAGGAGTCGGTGGGGTGGCAGCCACCGGAGCAGCTGCCACCGACGAGCTGACTGACCGGACTCAGGTGAACATGCCTCGCCCGATGCCCCCGATGGCCAAGGCCCAGAGCACGCTGGCGAACGTGCCGATGATGAACTGCTCGCTGGCGTGCGGCTTGGGTTCGCGCAGTTCGGGATAGCGGGCGAGGCCCTTCACGCCGAGTACCACGACGATTCCCTCCGGCCAGCCGGCGAGCACCGTCACGACGATCGCGATGCGCTCGAAGACCCCGATCATCAGCCCACCGCGCAACGGACCGGGATCGGTGGTGTCGCGCAGATCGGCACTGTCCGCAGGGTCCGCGCGATCGGACTGTCGGCGGGCAATGCGGAACGCCAGGGGTGCGAAGGGGAGTCCACCGAGCGCGGCGGCGGCGACCGAGAGCACCGCGGTCGCACCGATTGCGAACCCGTGCACTGCATCGCCGTAACCGGCCAGAATCGCTGCCGCGGTGGCGAGGGCGGCCGTGACGGCGGGCGAGATCCACATCGGAATCCGGCGGTGGCCCAACAACAGCGGCGCCACCGCGGTGGCGCCGAGCAGGATCAGCGCGGCAATATTCATCGGGCCGTCGCTTTCATCCGGCCATCGCCTGGGTGTTCATGCGGCTCCCGCTTCGGTCAGCAGTTTGACGGCAAGCGATCGTCCCGGTGCCTCGGCGTGCCACCCGGCCGCCGCCAGTCGTTGCGACATCGCCTGATTGCTGATGCCGAGGGTATCGGCCGCCACCGACTGACTCGGATGTGTGCGCATCAGCGCGACCGCGGCGTGGCCGTGCTCGGAGCGCCGGGCGACGAGCAGTGCCAGCAGGGTCAGCACCGTTTCCGCGTCCGCGGCGCGAGTGTCATCGCCGCCCTCGACGGCCAGATTCGCGGGTGCACGCTTCGCCCGGTCGACGGCGCGGCGCGCCGCCTCGAACGCGGGGCCACGGCCGGCGCGCGTGGACGAGGGGAGGGGTTCTTCGACGGAACCGATGCCGATGCCGATGCTCCAGTGACCACGCCGGATGAAGTCGAGAGCGAGTTCGACGACCGCCTCGGCCGAAGCGGTGACGCCCTGAACTTCGTCGCCTGCTGTGCGTTCGAAGCCGCGCACCATCGGCACGGGCGGGAGGTCGGCGAGCAGGTCATCCACGCGATCGACGTCACGTCGACTGCGTTGTTGATCGACGGTGAGGACGAACATTCGTTAAGTGTAGAAGCTTGATTTATTCAAATCAAGTCAAAAAGCTTGATTGTCCCAGTTCAAGCACTAGCGCTTGATGGAGCCGAATCCGGATCCGTCCGCTTTTCGTTCGCCGCGGGCACGGGCGCGGGTGCCGCGAGTCGGGCGTCGATGAGGAGTCCGGCCGCGCCGAGCACGAGGCAGGCAGCGGAAACCGCGAACATCGCGGGATGTGCGTCGCCGGTGAGCGCCGCACCGAGCACCACCACCGAAATTGTGCCGGGAATCACACCGATCAGCGTCGCCAGGGTGTACGGGAGTATCCGCACCGACGACACCGCGCAGCAGTAGTTGATCACCGAGAACGGCACCGGAGCCATCAGACGCAGCGATCCGACGGCGAGCCATCCCCGCCGCGCCAAGCGCACGTCGACGGCCCGCGCCACCGGGTGGGTGAGGCGTGCCGAGACGGCGTCGCGGCCGAGGGCGCGCACCAGGATCAACGCGAGCACCGCGCTCGCCGTGGTAGCGGAAACTGCCAGGCCAACGCCCACGACCGGCCCGAAAAGCAGTCCGGCGCACAGCGTGAACACTGTGCGCGGGAACGGCGCCACGGTGACCACGGCGTGCAGTAGCAGGAACACGAGCGGAACCCAGGGACCGAACGAGCGCACCCAGTGCTCGACCCCGTCGGCATTCGGATGCGGAACGAGCAACGCGATGACGATCGCCGCGGCCAGGGCGGCAGCCCCGGCCAGCAGCTTCGGATCGGCTTTCGTACGCACGAAGAAAGAGGTTACCCGTGGGTACTCGCGACCACGGGAAAGGCGCACCCGCCCGTCCGGTTAGCATCATGACAACCGAGCGACGCGGGCCACATCGACCGAGCGAACGCACGGTAGTCACACCACGAGTCGAGTGGAAGAGGAAGCATCAGCAATGCCGATTGCATCAGGGCCCGACGCGGGGCGGGACGAGGCCTACGCCGACTGGCGTAAAGGCGTGGGGGCGGTGCTCGCAAAGGCGCACCGGACCGATCCCGCAGACCTCCCGGCGGAGCCCGAGCGGCTGCTCGATGTCATCACCTACGACGGTGTGACCGTTGCTCCGCTCTATACCGAGCACGACGAACTCACCGAACCGGCGCTGCCCGGCGCGTTCCCCTACGTCCGGGGCCGCGACGCGCACCGTGACGTGAATCGCGGGTGGTTCGTCGGCGCGCGTTACGGCGCCGCCGGGGCCGACGCGGCAGCGGTGAACCGGCTCGTACTCGACGGCTTGGACAACGGTGTCGGCGCGCTGTGGCTCGCAACCGGGTCGGCCGGTGTCCCGGTTGCCGATCTCGGCGCCGCGCTCGAAGGCGTGCTGCTGGATCTGGCGCCACTCACGCTGGACGCGGGTGCCGACGTCGCCGCCGCTGCTGCCGCGATCTTCGCGCTGCTCGACGAGCGGATCGCGGCAGTCGACGGCGTTGCCGACCGAGCCGACGTGCAGATCGATCTCGGTGCCGCACCGCTCACCGATCGCTTCGCCGGCGTCGACACGATTGATACCGCGTCGTTGGTCGAACTCGCCGTCGCCGCGCACGATCGGCCCGAGACCATCCGCGCGATCACCGTCGACGGTGCCGTGTTCCACAACGCGGGCGCTTCCGACGCCGAGGAACTCGGTGCCGCGGTCGCTGTCGGTCTCGACTATCTGCGCGCGCTCACCGGTGCCGATGCGGGCCTGAGCGTCGAGGCCGCACTGGGTCAGCTCGCCTTCCGGTTCGCGGCCACCGATGACCAGTTCACCGCGATCGCCAAGTTCCGCGCGGCCCGTCAGGTGTGGGCGCGCGTCGCCGAGGTGGTCGGTGCCCCCGGGCACGGCGGCGCACCACAGCATGCGGTCACGTCCGCGGCGATGATGTCGCAGCGCGACCCTTGGGTGAACATGCTGCGCACGACTCTGGCCGCGTTCGGTGCGGGTGTCGGTGGCGCGGACACGGTCACCGTGCTGCCGTTCGATGCCGCGCTGCCCGCCGGCGCCCTCGATGTCTCCGCGTCGTTCGCGCAACGCGTCGCCCGCAACATCCAGCTGCTGCTGCTCGAGGAGTCGCATCTCGGCCGGGTGCTCGACCCCGCAGGCGGGTCCTGGTTCGTGGAGTCGATGACCACCGACCTCGCTGCGCAGGCGTGGGAGTTCGTACAGCAGATCGAGGCGGCCGGCGGATACCGCAAGGCGCTCGAGTCCGGTGTCGTCGCCGACCGGATCGCGGCAACAGCCGCGCGCCGTCGCACCGATATCGCGCACCGCAAGACCTCGCTCACCGGTGTCAACGAATTCCCGAACCTCACCGAGCCCGTCGTACCCGCCACCGCCGGACGCCTGCCCGGGGTCGCGCGGTACGCGCAGGACTTCGAGACGCTGCGGGATCGCTCCGATGCCTTCTTCGCGGCGAACGGATCGCGCCCGACGGTGTTCCTCGCCCCGCTCGGCACGGTTGCCGAGCACAACGTGCGAACGACGTTCGCGGCCAACCTGCTTGCGTCCGGCGGCATCGAGGCGGTGAACCCCGGGCCCATCGCGTTCGACGCGCTCGGCGCCGAGGCGACGGCGTCCGGTGCGAGCATCGCCGTGCTGTGCGGCACCGACAAGGCATACGGCGCGGACGGCGCGGCGGCCGTGGACGCGCTGCGCGCCGCGGGCATTCGCGAGGTGCTGTTGGCCGGACCTGAGAAGGCGTTCGCGGACGCCGAGCACAAGCCGGATGGCTATCTCACCATGAAGATCGACGCCGTCGCGGCGCTGACCGAGCTGCTCGAGAAGTTGGGAGCCTGACACCATGACGACGGTGCATCACACCATCGGCAGCTTCGCCGATGTCCCCCTCGTCGACCCGGCGGCGCCGGCCCCGGTCGCGCCCACCGAGACCGACGCGCGCGCCCATATCGAGGCCGGTGCTGCCGCCAACGGCTACACCACCGACCAGGTCGTGTGGACCACGCCCGAAGGCATCGACGTCAAGCCGGTCTACACCGACGCCGACCGCAAAGAGATTGCTGCACAGGGCTATCCACTCGACACGTTCCCCGGTCAGGTGCCGTTCCTGCGCGGCCCGTACCCGACGATGTACGTCAACCAGCCGTGGACCATTCGGCAGTACGCCGGCTTCTCCACCGCCGCGGAATCCAACGCGTTCTACCGCCGCAACCTGGCGGCCGGCCAGAAGGGCCTGTCGGTCGCGTTCGACCTGGCCACCCACCGTGGCTACGACTCCGACCATCCGCGTGTCGCCGGTGATGTGGGAATGGCCGGCGTCGCCATCGATTCCATCCTCGACATGCGCCAGTTGTTCGACGGTATCGACCTCGGCAACGTCTCGGTGTCGATGACGATGAACGGCGCCGTGCTGCCGATCCTCGCGCTCTATGTGGTGGCGGCCGAGGAGCAGGGGGTGCCGCCGGAGAAGCTCGCCGGGACCATCCAGAACGACATCCTCAAAGAGTTCATGGTCCGCAACACCTACATCTATCCGCCGAAGCCGTCGATGCGGATCATCTCGAACATCTTCGAGTACACCTCGACGCATATGCCGAAGTTCAACTCGATCTCGATCTCCGGATACCACATCCAGGAGGCCGGCGCGACGGCCGATCTGGAGCTGGCCTACACCCTCGCCGACGGCCTCGAGTACATCCGGGCCGGTCTGGACGCCGGTATCGACATCGACAAGTTCGCCCCGCGGTTGTCGTTCTTCTGGGGCATCGGCATGAACTTCTTCATGGAGGTCGCCAAGCTGCGTGCGGCGCGGCTGCTGTGGAGCGAACTGGTCGCGAAGTTCGACCCGAAGTCGGCGAAATCGCTGTCGCTGCGGACACATTCGCAGACGTCGGGCTGGTCGCTGACCGCGCAGGACGTGTTCAACAACGTGGCGCGCACGTGCATCGAGGCGATGGCCGCCACCCAGGGCCACACCCAGTCGCTGCACACCAACGCGCTCGACGAGGCGATCGCGCTGCCGACGGACTTCTCCGCCCGCATCGCGCGCAACACCCAGCTCGTGCTGCAGCAGGAGTCCGGCACCACCCGCCCGATCGACCCGTGGGGCGGCTCCTACTACGTCGAGTGGCTCACCCACCACCTCGCCGAGCGGGCCCGTGCGCATATCGCCGAGGTCGAGGAAGCCGGCGGCATGGCGCAGGCGATCGGCGAGGGTATCCCGAAGTTGCGCATCGAGGAGGCCGCCGCCCGTACGCAGGCGCGAATCGATTCCGGCGGGCAGACCCTGATCGGGGTCAACAAGTACATCCCCGACGAGCTCGACTCGATCGAGGTGCTCAAGGTCGAGAATTCGAAGGTGCGCCGCGAGCAGCTCGAGAAGCTCGGGCGGCTGCGTGCCGAGCGGGACGCCGACGCCGTCGCTGCCGCGCTGGCAAACCTGTCGCGTGCCGCGGCCTCGAGCGAGGGCGGCATGGAGAACAACTTGATGGCGCTGGCCATCGACGCCGCTCGCCACAAGGCCACGGTCGGCGAGATATCCGACGCGCTCGAGCAGGTCTACGGGCGCCATCAGGCCGAGATCAGGACAATCAGTGGCGTGTACCGAGACGAGGCGGGCAAGTCCCCGAACATCACCAAGGCCACCGACTTGGTCGAGAAGTTCGCCGAGGATGAAGGCCGCCGGCCGCGTGTGCTCATCGCCAAGATGGGCCAGGACGGTCACGACCGCGGTCAGAAGGTGATCGCCACGGCGTTCGCCGACCTCGGCTTCGACGTCGACGTGGGACCGCTGTTCCAGACCCCGGAAGAGGTGGCGGCGCAGGCGGCGGACAACGACGTGCACGTGGTCGGGGTTTCGTCGCTGGCCGCCGGTCACCTCACCCTGGTGCCCGCGCTGCGCGAGGCGCTGGCCGGGGTCGGCCGGGAAGACATCATGATCGTGGTCGGTGGCGTCATTCCGCCGGGCGACTTCGACGAGCTCTACGCGGCGGGCGCATCGGCGATCTTCCCGCCGGGAACGGTGATCGCGGACGCGGCGATCGGCCTGCTCGAGAAGCTGGGCAAGCAGTTGGGTCACGACCTCACCGATGGGTGATCGTCCGGTAGGCGGATCGGGCCGCCGCCCGGTTGATGTCGAGGCGCTCGCGAAAGCGGTACGCGCCAACGAACGGGCCGGGCTGGCGCGCGCGATCACGCTGATCGAATCGACCCGTGCCGATCACCGCGAAGCGGCGCAGCGCCTGCTGCTCGAGCTGATGTCCGATGCCGGTGAGCGGGCGACCGCGCACCGTGTCGGTATCACCGGTGTGCCCGGCGTCGGCAAGTCGACGTTCATCGACGCGCTCGGCATGTACCTGATCGAGCGCGGCCATCGGGTGGCGGTGCTCGCGGTCGATCCGTCGAGCACCCGCACCGGCGGATCCATCCTCGGGGACAAGACCCGGATGGCTCGGCTGTCGGTGGACCCGAAGGCCTACATCCGTCCGTCGCCGACGGCGGGCACGCTCGGCGGTGTCGCAAAGGCCACGCGCGAGACGATCGTGCTGCTCGAGTCGGCGGGTTACGACGTGATCTTGATCGAGACGGTCGGTGTCGGGCAGTCCGAGGTGACCGTCGCCAACATGGTCGACATGTTCTGCTTCCTGACGCTGGCGCGAACCGGAGATCAGTTGCAGGGCATCAAGAAGGGTGTGCTCGAGCTCGCCGATCTGGTCGCGGTGAACAAGGCGGACGGCAAACATCTGATCGAGGCGAAGTCCGCCGCGCGCGAACTCGCCGGGGCGCTACACCTGATCCATCCGCGCGAGTCACTGTGGCGCCCACCGGTGATCACGATGAGCGGGCTGGAAGGCAATGGCCTGGACAAGTTCTGGGACACCGTGTGCAAACACCGCGACGTGCTCAGCGAGGCCGGCGAGTTCGACGAGAAGCGCCGCCGTCAGCAGGTCGACTGGACCTGGACGATGGTCAACGATCAGCTGCTGCGCCGGCTGGCCGACAATCCGCGGGTCAAGCAGATCCGCGGCGGCGTCGAACAGCAGGTGCGCGACGGATCGCTCACCGCGGCACTGGCCGCGCAGGAGATCCTGAACGCGTTCGACGCCTGACGGGTTCGTCCCCATCGACTGAACGGAACCGTTCAGTCGATCAGATCGCCTGAACGGTCCGTTCATTCGGGCATGGGGGTGTGGATAACCCTGTCGCGCTCGTCTCGTGAACGGAAGATTTGGTGCGTTCAGCGGAGTGAACGCTTCCGTTCACTCCGCGGAGGTGGCTGTGGAATTCAGGCGGGGTGCAGCAGCTTCCAGCTCGGGGTGTCGTCGAGCGACTCCATCGCCTCGTAGATCCGGGTGTAGCCGATCTTGCTGATCCGCCATTTTCCGTCGGCGTCACGGCGGTAGCTGTCGCTGTAGTAGCCGGCGCCCCGGATCTTCACGCGGTACTCCGGCACGATCACGGTGTCCTCGAAACACCAAGAGGCCGTCGCGGTATCGCCGTTGACCTCGATTTCGGGGTGGTTGGCCACGTGCACGGTGAGCATCGTCTCGGTGATGTTCTCCCGCATGAACTTGGTTACCTCGTCACGGCCGGTGAAGGAGAGCGGCTCGCCGTAGACCTTCGTGCCGTACGCGCCATCGACGTCGTCGGTAAGGGTGTCGGCGAACTCGTCCCACAACTTGAGGTCGAGCGACCGGAAATAGCGGTACTTGAGCTGCCGGATGCTTTCGATCGCCTCGAGGTCCATGCGCAGAGCTTTCCACGCCAGCCGCGCCAGAGCAATAACGTGTTCTAGTTTTTGCGCAGCCTAGTTTTCGTGCAGCGCGAACAACTCGGCGCCGTTGTGATAGCAGACCCGGCGCAGCCAGTCCTCGCCCAGCTCGGCGCCGGGCAGGCCGGTGAGCGCGTCGAGGTAGCGGTAGGGGATGTTCGGGAAATCGCTGCCGAACAGGATCCGGTTGGAGAAGTCGGCGAGGCGGTCCAGTTCGGTGCGCGGAAACGCCGCCATTCGTTCGGTGAAATCGGTGAACACCATCGTCGTGTCGAGGTAGATGGCGGGAAACTCCTCGGCCAGGTCGAGGAACTCGACGAACTCCGGGCTGCCGAGATGCGCGACGATCACCGGCAGGTTGGGATGACGGTGCAGCAGCGCACGCATGGGCTCGACACCGGTGAACTTGCCTGGCACGGGGTCCGAGCCGCAATGGATGACGACCGGCACGCCGCTGTCCTCGAGTAGTCCCCACACATCGTCGAGCGCCGGGTCGGCAGGGTTGTAATTGCCGACCTGGAGGTGCGCTTTGAAAACTCGGGCGCCCGCCTCGATTGCCGCCGTGGTGTACCACAGCGCATTCGGCTCCGGGAAGAATGTCGCGGTCTGCAGGCAACCCGGGGAACGCGCGGCAAACTCCGCCGACCATGCGTTGAGCCACTCCGCCATGCCCGGCTTGTGTGGGTACACCAGCGCAGTGAAGGCTCGAACACCGAACTCGCGCAACAGGTTCAGTCGGGTCAATTCGTCGTCGCGGTACGAGATCGGCCAGGGCCCGCCGATCAGCGGGCCGCCGGCCTCGAAGTACTCCCACACCTTGCGCATCACCGGGTCGGGCATGAAATGCGTGTGCACATCGACGATTCCGGGCAGACCGAGCCCGCGCCAGAACGCGATCACCGCCGCGATTTCGTCCGAGCGGTCCGGGTTGTCGGCGGCGGTCATGGTCGCGCTCCCTCCGGTGGGTAGAGACGTGCTGCAAAATCCCCGACCCGTTCGATGAGCAGGTCGAAGAACGCGTCCGGGTTCGTGTCGCAGGCGATGTCGACATTCGGCGGGCGACCCCACATGCCGGCCCAGTCTGCGACCGTCATGCCGCGCGTCAATGTGCCGGCAAGTTCGACATCGACCGTCGCGGGTCGGGTGGCGACCAGCGACGGATCGAGCGCGACCGCGGCGGCGAAGGGATCGTGCATGTGGCTGATATGCCCGAGCCCCTGTTGGCGGTGGAAGGTCATGTAGAACCGCACGGCGTCGGAGAGATGGCGCACCACCGGATTGCTCGCCGCGGACCGGGCGTGTTGGGGGTCGGTGGCATCGACGCGTTCGGCGGGGCTGCTGCCGGCTCGGGCGCCGAGCCGCTCGAGATGCTCGGAGCGCATCTCGATCCGTTCGGTGATGTCGAGCGCGCACACGATCGGCCGGCGCTCCGGGGGTACGACCGAGAACGCGTCGAACACGACCTTGGCCGCCTCCGGATCCACCGAGATGTTCCACTCGGTGGTGGGGGTGGTGTTCCCGGCGTAGTTGAACGCACCGCCCATGACGACCAGTCGCTGCAGCAGGTGCGGCAGGTCGGGTTCGATCCGCAAAGCGAGCGCGAGGTTGGTCAGCGGGCCGGTGACCAACCCGGTAACTTCGCCCGGATTCGAACGCACTAGATCGGCCCACATGTCCGCGGCCGACCGATCCGACACCGCACGGCCGGACGGCGGTAGCTCGGCGAAGCCGATTCCCTGCGGCCCGTGGGTGTCCTCGGTCGTTCGCAGTGGAATCACCAGCGGGACCGGTGAACCGACCGCGACCTCGATCGGCGGTGCCTGGCAGACATCGAGCCAGGCGAGGTTGTTCGCCGCGACTTGCGCGACACCGACATTGCCCGCGGTGCTCGCGATACCGACGATGTCGGCGTCGGGGCTGGCGAGCAGGAACACCAGGGCGAGCGAATCGTCGATCCCGGTATCGACATCGACTACCAGTTTCGTCACCGGACCATCATGCAACCTTCGCCGCAACCGCCGCGGGCGGCTCTCGCTCTTTTGCCGCGCGGGCTGCAGCGGTGTGCGAGCCTGGACGGTGTCGAGCCAACCATCGACGTTGAGCAAACCGTCAACCCGAATCGAAGGTGATGAGGCATGTCGGCACGATCACGAATCGGGTGTGCTCTGGTCTTCGCAACGGTCTCGCTGGGCGCGCTCGGCGCCTGCGGCGCGGACGCAAAGAGCGTTGCCGCACCGGACGTGGCGTCGCAGATCAAGCAGCAGCTGACCATGGCGGGTCGCCCCGTTGACTCGGTGACGTGCGCGAACGACCTGGCCGCCGAGGTTGGGGCGACGGAAACATGCACTGTCGTCGGTGGCGGTACCACCTACGGTGCCCAGGCAACAGTGACGACCGTGGACCAGGGCACCGCCAACTTCGATATCAAGATCGTCGACGCGCCGCCCCCGCCGACCGGCGGCTGACTACTTTCCCGCGGGGGCGCCTGCGGGATCGAGCAGCTCGGTGCGCAGGCTGTCGATGTCGCTCGCGGTCAGGCCGAGGCCGTCGCGAACATAGTTGTCGAAGCTGCCGAACGTTGCGTCGGCGGTACGGAATGCGGTGCGCAGCCAGTCGATATCGACCCCGTTGAGCGGGTCGGCGGGCGAGGCGTTGCGGTAGGTGTTGCTGGCCAGGAAGTCGGCTTCGACCTGCTCGCGGTCGACGCCGAGGATGGTGAGCAGTACCGCCGTGGTCCAGCCGGTGCGGTCCTTGCCCGCCGAGCAGTGGTAGAGCACGGCCCTGCCGTCGGCGGCAGTGGCTTCGATGGTGTGCAGGGTCGCGCCGAACGCGGCGCGGGCGGCCGGGTCGGTGACGAATGCGCGGTAGCTCGATGACAGGTCGACCAGCGAGGTCAACGGCAGCGCGCCGAGCACGTCGAACCATTCGGCACGGGTGTCGGGCACCGCCTTGTCGGGCTGCAGCGTGCGTTCCAACCCGGTGCGCAGGTCCACGACCACGCCGAGACGCTGTTCCTGCAATCGAGCGAAATCGGCGGGGCTGAGCGTGGACAGGTCATCGGAGCGCAGCACGCGATTGGCGCGCACGACGCTGCCGTCCGTGGTGCGGAAACCGGCCAGGGTGCGGGTGTTCTCGGTGCCGTCGAGCGCGATCCGGGCGCCGGCCTGCGTTACCGACGATTGCGTGGCCGCGGGAGCCGCCAGCGCGGGCGTCGTGGTTGCGGTCAGGGCCACCGGGGTCGTAACGATGGCCGCTGCCGCCGCCATTGCTCCCAGCATGGTCGCGCTGCGCCGCATGTGTCGTCCTCTTTCTGGTGTGAAACAACTAGTTGCGAACATACCGGTCTGTGCGTGCGCGCCCCTGCGGCGCACGCTCTACGGCCCGCGTCTCAGCCGGCGAACCGCACCGCATAACCCATGTACGCGGCTCGGGTGAACGGCAGCCTGCCGAAACGGAGACGACGGCTGAACTCGCCGAAACTCACCCGCCCGAGCCTGGCTCGCACCAGGTCGACTGCCACCCGAGGATCGACGGGGCGCGGACCGAGACCGACGAACTCGCCGACCACAAAACCGTTGCGCCGCAACGCTTCGCCGAGTTCCGCCGGGGTGATGAACATCGAATAGTCGTGCACCGGAGTATCGAACACTCGGGTCAACCGCCAGTCCTGGGGGATCTTGATCATGAGCAGTTTCGCCAGCCACGTGCGATTGAGCGTGTCGAAGAAGTAGAACCCGCCCGGGGCGATCGCGCGTGCGGTCTCGGCGAGCACCCGGTCCAAATCCTCGACGTGCTCGAGCACGTCACAGCAGTAGGCGATGTCGAACTCCGCGTCGGCGACCGGGAGTCGCTCGCCGACGCCGGCGCGGTAGGCGATCGGCAGATCTTCGGCCGCCGCGTGCCGACGCGCTGCCGCGATCGAGACTTCGGAGGGGTCGACGCCGAGCACGCGCGCACCCGAGCGGGCAAATTGTTCGGCCATGAATCCGCCGCCGCAGCCGACGTCGAGGGCGCGTACGCCATCGAGGGAGATGCCGTGCCGGCGTAGCACCGAGGTGAAGTAGGAGAACCGGGCGGGCGTCATGCTGCCCGCCAGCATGTTGAGCGGATTCTCCTCGTCCCACCATCCCGCTCCGATGCGGTCGTAGACGTCGTTGTCGATCGCCACCCGAACTCCTCTGCCCGGCGTCAGGTATTCAGCCATGCTGGAACATCGCTGCCCCAGGGGTGCGCAGGTTCGGGATAATCGTCGTACTCCGCAAGCGCGGGACGCGGTGCCCTGATCCGTCCGTTGGTGACCAGGGTGTCCTCGCCGGGCAGCGTGGGCGCCGGGTGATACGGGTCGCGACCGGGGGCGGCGAGCAGCCACGCCGCGGTCCGCGCCAGTGACACACGCACGTCGTGCCCGCGTTCGTCCGTGCGGCGGCGGGTGAGGGCATCGAGGACACCGGCAGCGAGGAGATAGCCCGTCGCGTGGTCGAGCGCCTGAGCGGGAAGCGCGCCCGGCTGCGGCGCCCCTTCCATGACCGCCCCTTCCACGAAGGCGATCCCGCTCGCGGCTTGCACGATGGAATCGAACCCGCGCCGGCCCGACCACGGTCCCGACTCGCCCCACGCGGACAACCGTGCCCGGACGATTCCCGGCGCCACGGTCGGCGCGAGGTCACCGAAGCCGCCCAACGCGCCGGGCCGATAGCCGGTGACCAGCACGTCGGCGCGCGCGGCGAGGCCGCGGGCGGCGGGGGAGTCGGTGACGACATCGAGCAACGCGGACGCCTTGCCCTGACCGTTCTCCAGGTGCTGCCACTCGATCTCGGGCAACGCGGGGGAGTCGATCCGCAATACCTCGGCGCCGAGCAGGGCCAGCGCACGGCTGGCGGTGGGACCGGCGATGACGCGGGTCAGGTCGAGCACGCGCATACCGGCCAACGGTTTGTCGACGGTGGCGCTCGCGTCGCCCGGCCCGGTCACGGCGCGGTCATCCCGGTCCTGTACGTCCACGATCGGTGCCTGTGCGGCAGCGCGACCCGGTTCGCTTGCCGCCCATTCGGTTTCGTCGCGGACGCGGACGGCGATGGCCCCCGCCGCCGCGGCCGCATCCTCGAGGTCGGCGGCGCGCATGGTCTCGATCCGCCGGGCAGCGAGATCGCGGTCCGCGTGGGGCGGGAGATCGAGCACCTCGAGCAGTCGCGTTCGGTGGTGCGGATAGTTGGCGTGGGTGCGGATCCAGCCGTCGGAAGTGGGGAAGAATCCGGAGAGTTCGGCGAACCCGGAGATGGGTGCGCCGTCGATGCGCATCATCCGGTCCGCGGCGAACGAGGCGGCCACCCGGTCGAGGCGGAGTCGATTGCGTTGCGCCGGTAGTCCGATGGCCGCGCGGTAGCGGTCGGCTGCGGTGGCGAAAACGCTGACCGCGCCGAGGGCGAGGGCGGCTACCGGCAGGGTCGCGGCCAACAGCCGAGTGTCGTTCGATGCCGACTGTTCGAGTGCTGGTGGATCGAAAGTGTCTGCCGGCCAGCCTAATGCGGCGGCACAGTCGTCCAGCAGAATCACGGTGCGAGCGTCCGATCCGATCGGTGGGCCGGACGTGCACCGCCGCGCGCGACGAAGCCGCACCACGACCCGATGACGCAGGCCGCGACGAGCATCCGCACCACGGCGAGAGTGCTCTCGGGGTAGATCACTCCGGTGAGGTAGTGGTCGATGAACCCGGTGGGCGGCAGCCCAGCCATTCCCGCGGCTTGTCTGGCCCGGTTCTCCAGATGGGTCAACGGACACTCGACACCGACGATCACGCTGGCGAAACCCCAGGCCACCACCGGGATATGCAGCCAGATCGTGCGCCGCCAGCGCCACGCCAGGAAGCCACCGGCCACCAGATAGCCGATAAACGCGAGATGCGCGACGACGATGACATCCACCAGCAGCCGGGAACCCATCGCCTCACCAACTCCAGGTGTGCACGGGGTCGCCGTGGTGCATATTGACCAGGTAGTCGGCCAGCATGCCCGCGAGCGCCTGCTCACGTGAGTCGCCGGCGCGTTCCCGGGCGACGACGGCTTCGCGCTGCCAGCCCGAACCCGACAGCTGCCGTAGCGCACGGCCTTCGATGACACCGAGGTAGCGGTCACGCACCGCCGCGGACACCCCGCATGCCTCGAGGCCGGCATGTGCCATCGGCAGCAGCCTGCGCAACACCAATTCCTGCGGGCTGACCCAGCCCACCTCCGGCCAATACAGCCGCGCACTGAAACCGCTGCGGGCGGCGGAGTGCAGGTTTTCCAACGCCGCGTCGAAGGACATCTGGGTCCACACCGGCCGGTCCGCGTCGACGAACGATCGCAGCGTGCCGTAGTAGAAGGCGGCGTCGGCGAGGGTGTCGATGACCGACGGTCCGGCCGAGAGCACGCGGTTCTCCAGCCGCAGGTGGTAGCGGCCGTTGGCGATGTCGTAAATGGGCCGGTTCCACCGGTAGACGGTGCCGTTGTGCAGTTTCAGCTCGGCGAGCGAGGGCACCTCGCCGCGCTCGAACATCGCACGCGGATCCTCGTCGTTGCAGATCGGCAGCAGGGCAGGGAAGTAGCGCGAATTCTCCTCGAACAGGTCGAAAATCGAAGTGATCCAGCGTTCCCCGAACCAGACTCGCGGGCGCACCCCCTGGTTCTTCAGTTCCGGCGGCCGGGTGTCGGTGGCCTGCTCGAACATCGGGATCCGGGTCTCGTGCCACAACGCCCTACCCGCGAAGAACGGTGAATTGGCCGCCAAAGCCACCTGTACGCCGGCCAGCGCCTGCGCCGCATTCCAATGTGCGGCAAAGCTTTCCGGCGCCACCTGCAGGTGCAGCTGCACCGACGTGCACGCCGCCTCCGGCATGATGGTGTCCGACGTGGTGCACAACGACTCCACCTCACGGGAGCCGGGTAGCCGGACACCGCCGATGTTCAATTCGATGTCCTCACCGCGGGCGGCGAAGATCTGCTGATTGATCAGGTCGTAGCGGGCATTCGCCGAGATCCACTTGTGCTCGAACTGCTGCTCGGTCAGCGTGGGAAGCATGCCCACCATGGCGAGCCGGCTGCCGACCGATCGAGCCCGCTCGTCCGCCGAGTTCAGCGACTTTCGCACGTCGCGTTCGAGTTCGCGGATGTGATCGCCCTGCAACGGGCGGGGGGCAAGATTGATTTCGATGTTGAACTGACCGAGTTCGGTCTGGAAATCCGGGTCGGCTATTGCCTCGAGCACTTCGGCATTGGCCATGGCCGGTTGCATCGCCTCGTCGACGAGGTTGAGCTCGATCTCCATGCCGATCTTCGGCTCGCCAACCTCGAAATGCCCGTGCGACAGCATCGAGGCGAGGACGTCGAGGCACTCCTGCGCCTTCAGCCGAAAGCGCAGCCGATCCTGGCGGGTGAACTTCCGCAGCTCGACGTCCTGGCCCATGACTGGAAGCTACCCATCATCACGCGGGTCTACCAGGCTGCGCGCCGATAGTCCTTGAGGAAGCAGCCGTACAAGTCGTTGCCGAGCTCGCCCTGCACGATCGGATCGTAAACCCGGGCTGCCCCGTCCACCAGGTCGAGCGGTGCATGAAAGCCCTCGTCGGCCAGGCGCACCTTGGTGAAGTGGGGACGTTCGTCGGTGATCCAGCCGGTGTCGACCGCGGTCATCAGGATGCCGTCGGTTTCGAGCATCTCGCCGGCGCTGGTCCGCGTCAGCATGTTCAATGCGGCCTTCGCCATGTTCGTGTGCGGATGGCCGGGGCCCTTGTAACCGCGCCCGAACTGGCCTTCCATCGCCGAAACGTTCACCACGTACTTGCGGTGTGCGGGCGCGGCGGCCATGGCCGGGCGCAGCCGCGAAATCAGGACGAATGGTGCCACCGAATTGCACAGTTGCACCTCGAGCAGTTCGGTCGCATCCACGTCACCGACCGTCTGCACCCAGCTGTTGGTATGCGCGAGATCGGGCACGAGGCCACCGGCGTCGATGGCGATCCCTTGTGAAATACGTTGCAGCGAAGCAGATCCCGCGACCATCGCGAGTTCGCTTACGCTGGCGGGCAGGGTTGTGGGCAAGGCCTCGGTGAGTGCGGCAGGGTGGGCCAGCGCCGGCTTACCGAAGGTGATCACCTCGGGCAGCATCCCGGCAGGCAACGGCTCGGACTCCGCGGCGACGAGTGCCGAGTACGCGCCGGGGGAGCGGCGCACCGTCTGCGCGGCATTGTTGATCAGGATGTCGAGCGGGCCCTGCGCGGCAACGTCGTCGGCCAATGCCACTACCTGCGCGGGGTCGCGCAGGTCGACGCCGATCACCCGGAGCCGGTGCAGCCAGTCCGCGCTGTCCGGCAGTGCGGCGAACCGCCGCACCGCGTCACCGGGAAAGCGGGTGGTGATCGTCGTGTGCGCACCGTCGCGCAGCAGGCGAAGGGCGATGTACATGCCGATTTTCGCGCGGCCGCCGGTGAGCAGGGCGCGGCGGCCGGTCAGGTCGGTACGCGCGTCGCGCTTGGCGTGGCTCATCGCCGCGCATTCCGGGCATAGCTGGTGGTAGAACGCGTCGACGTCGACGAAGTCGGTCTTGCAGATGTAGCAGGGCCGCGCGCGGATCAGCCGTCCGGCGGTCGCACCCGGCGCGGTGGCGCGCAGCGGGATGCCCGCGGTCTCGTCGTCGATCCGCTCCGCCGACCCGGTCGCGGTCGCTTCGATCACGGCGCGATCGGCCGCCGAGACGGCATCGCGGGTCGATTTGCGGCGACGCTGCTTGAGCTTTTTGAACATGTGCCCGACGGCGTGCTGCACCGCCACCGAGTCGGGATGCTCGGCGTCGAGTGCGGCGGCCTGCTCGAGCACCCGCAGGCACACGGCGAGGTCGTCGGAGTCGATCGTCTGGGTCACGAGGGTGATTATCTCACCTGTGCAGGGACGCCTTTACCGGTGCAGACGACGTCATGTTCGGCGGCGCATAGCGGTGATCCCGACCACCACCCGCTACCGGTCGGGGTCGATGCGGCGGAACCGGCTGGTCGGGGTGTCGGCCACGCCCATTTTCGCCGCCGAATCCACCGGCACGCCGCCCCGCTGGGTGAGCGCGCCCAGTGCCGCGTCGTCACCGACGTCGTGACCGGCCCGTTCCGACAACAACCAGCGCACCTCGAGTAGATCGCAGTACGCCTGGATCGGGGTGCCCACGGATTCGACGGCGGCGTGCGCCCGCGCCATGCCGGGGCGCAACACGTCCGCGAGCCATTTCTGTGCCGCCACCTCGTCGGACACATCGCGGCCGCGGGACCGGAAGAGTCCCGCCTGGTACGCCTGCAGCTCACCGAGCAGGATCTGTGCCTGGCCCTCGCCGACGTCGAGTCCGGTCAGCTCGCGCAGCCGCTCGGCGTGGTAGCGGCGGTCGCCGACCGCGATGTCGAGACGCAATCGGCCCGAATCCGGGGACACCGGCTGCAACCTCACCTCGTCGACGGCGAAACCGAGCTCGTTGAGCCGGCGGATGGTGCCCTCGACGCGGTAGCGGTCGTCGAAACCGAATTCCGGTTCGGCGTGCAGCAGCCGCCACAGCTCGGCGTACCGATCGACGATGCCACGTGCCTCGGCGAGCAGGGTCCCGAACAGCTCGGGCGGCCGGTCGAGCCGGCTGGCCAGATCGATCATTCCCATGCCGACGTTCTCGACGAGGATGTCCAGGTCGAGATTGCGCTGGCCGTCGGACAGGCGCGGGTGCACCTCGCTGGTCTCGGCGTCCACGAGCCACGCCTGCAGTACCTGCCCATCGCGGGAGAACAGGGTGTTCGCCAGCGAGCAGTCGCCCCAGAACACGCCGTGCCGGTGCAGCTCGACGAGTAGTCCGGCCATCGCGTCCAGCAGCCGGGCCCGGTGCTTGGGCTGGTCGGCCGGCAGGCGTTTGAACAGCCGCCGGTACTGCCACGACCCCGTCAGGTACTGCGTGACCAGGATCGCGGTGTCTGTTTCAGTGGGTAGCTGCGCAGGCTCCGCTGCTTCGGGGGGTCGCTGCGCAGGCTCCGCTCCGGTTTCAGCGGGTCGCTGCGCAGGCTTCGCTCCGGCGGCGTGCTGGACGACCAGTCCCGCCGGGCGCACGGCGGGCAGCGCCATCTCCTCGAGCCGCCGCAGCACGGTGTACTCCTTGTGCGCGATCCGCGGCGGGAGTTCCTTCAGCGCCCACAGCCGCCCGTCGGCCTCGGCGAACTTCACGAGGTGCCGGCTCGGGCCGACCGGCACATCCCGCAACGCCACCTCCGGGACCGACCACTCGGCGAGTGGACGGTCCCAGGGCAGCGCGATCAGGTCGGGGGTCGCGGCCCGAAGTCGAAGCTCCGGTGCGCGCACGGCGCGCTCGCGCTAGCCGGATTGCTCCGCCGGCTGGGGCGGTTCGGCCGGGTCGGGGGACTCGCCGCCGAGGCGGTGCCGACCACTGTTCGGGCCGGTGTCCGCGTCGGTGGCGACGCGCGTGAGGTTATCGCCCGACCTCGGGTCGAACAGATGGATCCGGGACGGATCGAGCCACAGCGATGCCCTGGCGCCGTCGGCGACGCGGCTCATCGGGTCGAGCTCGACACACATCTGAGTGCGCATCTGCTCGCTGTCGAGTTCAGTTGCGAGCTCGGCGAGTTTCGAGGCGATCTCGGGCGGTGCCTCGTACGGCACGAACGCGTACTGCTCGTTGCCCAGCCATTCGGTCACGTCGACGGTGACATCGAAGGTGACGCCGCGATCCTTCTTGCTGGGATCGACCAACCCGGAGTCCTCGAAGGCGCCCGGCCGGATGCCGGCGATGAACAGCGTCCCATCGCCCACCGCAGAGCGCCATTCGTCGTGCAGCGGGAGGTCCACGAACGGCAGTTCGAGGACGTCGTCCTTGATCACGGCGGGGACGAAATTCATCGGTGGCGAACCGATGAACCCCGCCACGAACAAGTTGACCGGCTGCTCGTAGAGTTCGCGCGGGCTCGCGACCTGTTGCAGCAGACCGCGTTTGAGTACCGCGACGCGGTCGCCGAGGGTCATCGCCTCGGTCTGGTCATGGGTGACGTACACCGTCGTCACCCCGAGCCGACGTTGCAGTCGCAGGATCTCGGTACGCATCTGCCCGCGCAGCTTCGCGTCGAGATTCGACAGCGGCTCGTCGAACAGGAACGCATCCGCCTGCCGAACGATTGCGCGGCCCATCGCAACACGCTGGCGTTGGCCGCCGGAAAGCTGAGAAGGCTTGCGCTCGAGGTGTTCCTGCAGTTCGAGAGTCTCCGCGGCTTCGGTGACCAGCCGGCGGATCTCCTCGTCGGAATGCTTGCCCTGCAGGCGGAGTGGAAACGCGATGTTCTCGTAGACGGTCAGATGCGGATAGAGCGCATAGTTCTGGAACACCATCGCGAGATTGCGCTCGCGGGGCGCCTTGTCGTTGACCCGCTCGCCGCCGATGGTCACCTCGCCGGAGGTGATGTCCTCGAGGCCGACGATCATCCGCAGCAGCGTCGATTTGCCGCATCCGGAGGGGCCGACGAGGATCATGAACTCACCGTCGGCCACGTCGAGACTCACATCGTTGACGGCCGCGAATCCGTCTCCGTAGGTCTTCACGATGTTCTTCATTGTGATCTCAGCCATGGCTCATCCCTTCACAGCTCCGGAAGTCAGGCCGGCGACGATCCGGCGTTGGAATGCCAGCACCAGAATGACGACGGGGATCGTGACGACGACCGAGGCGGCCATCACGTAGGGCACCGCGGACTCGAACTGTGACGCGCCCTGGAAGAAGGCGAGTGCCGCCGGCACGGTCCGTGCGGCGTCGGTCGAGGTCAGCGAGATGGAGAACAGGAAGTCGTTCCAACAGAAGAAGAAGGTGAGGATCGCGGTCGTGAACACGCCGGGGGCGGCGAGCGGCACGATCACCTTGCGGAACGCCTGCCATGCGGTCGCGCCGTCCACCTGCGCGGCCTGTTCCATCTCCCACGGGATCTGCCGGAAGAACGCGGACATGGTCCAGATCGACAGCGGCAGCGCAAACGTCAGGTAAGGGATGATCAGACCGATCCAGGTGTCGTAGATACCGATGCTGCGCCACATGTTGAACAGCGGACCGACCAGCGCTGCCTGCGGGAACATCGCGATGGCAAGCGCGAGGGACAGCAGCAGCTTCTTGCCCGGGAATTCGAGCCGCGCGATCGCGTACGAGGCGAACATCGCCACGATCACCGACAGCGTGGTGGCGATCAGCGAGATGCCGATCGAGTTGATCAGCGCCCGGGTGAATAATGACTGGCTGAACACCTCGGTGAAGTTGTCGAACGTCCACGACGTCGGCAGGAATTGCGGCTTCCCGGAGACGATGTCGGACGGTGGCTTGAACGACAGGCTGATCATCCAGACCATGGGGAAGAAACTGTAGGCAACGATCGCGATTCCGGCGACCGTCCACCAGCGGCTCTGTTTCATCACTCACCCCTGACCTGGGAGAGATCGGTTTTGAAGCCTTTAACGAAGACCCACGCGATGGCTACGACGGAGAGGAACAGCAGCACCGAGATCGCCGAACCCATACCGAGATTGACCAGTGTGACGTTCTGCCGATAGGCGAGGAACGAGATGGTCTCGGTGTTGTTCGCGCCGTTCGTCATGATGAACGGGTTGTCGAAGATGCGCCATGCGTCCAGGGTGCGGAACAACAGCGCAACCATGATGGCGGCCTTCATGTTCGGCAGCGTGATCTTGTACAGCCGCTGCCAGGCGGTCGCGCCGTCGACCTTCGCCGCCTCCTGCATATCCTCGGGAACCTGCACCAGGCCGGCGAGCAGTAGTAGTGAAATGAACGGTGTGGTCTTCCAGATCTCGGATAGGCAGATGACGAAAATCGCCGACCATCGATCACCGAACCAGTTGAAGTCGCCGAGACCGAACCACTGGTTGACGAACCCGGAATCCAGCGCGAATGCGTACCGCCAGATGAATGCCGAGACCACGGTGACGATCCCGTACGGGATGAGGATCGCTGTGCGGATCGCGCTGCGTCCACGGATGATCCGGTACATCACGAACGCGAAGAAGAAGCCGAGTACGAGCTCGATCGCGACGGTCGCCACGGTGATGACCGCAGTGGTGACAAAGTCGTTCCACCACACCGGGTCCTTCAGGATCACGAAATAGTTGCTCAGGCCGACGAACTCGCGCCCTTCCGGATCGGTGAGCCGATAGTTGTACAGCGACAGCACAACCGCGTAGATCAGCGGATATGCGGTCACGAGGATCATCACGATGAACGACGGCGCCGAGAGCCATAGGCCGAGGCGTCGTTCGCCCCGGGCCCGGCCCGAGATCGATTTCGGCGGTGGCGCCGGCGGCGCCGGTGTCTCGGGGCGCGTATCGATGGCGGTCATCCGACTCTCCTTTCCTGCGGATTGCGGCTCACAGCAAGCGCTTTCCGCTCAGCACGTCGGCCATGAAGCTGTCCGTGTCGGCGGGGGTCTGCGGCCCGACCGATTCCGCTGGGTGCCAGGTGTTGATCACCGAACCTGCCACGTCGACATAGAACGGTGTGATCGGCCGCGGCCCGCCTTGTGCGATCGACTCACGGATGAGGTCGGCGAACGGGTACGCCTCCCGGATGCGCGGATCGTCGTAGGACGCTGCGAACGGCGAGGGCTCGCCCTCGTCGAGCATGTACTGCGTGGCCTTCTCCACCGACGTGGCACATTCGGCCAATTGCACGGCGAGATCGGGGTGTTTCGAGTAGGCGCCGATGGCCATGTTGGCGCCGCCGAGTGGCGGCGCGCTCTCCCGGTCGGCGAACACACGCGGGTAGCGGGCCCAGCCGATGTCGTCGACGACCGACTGGTCGAGCGTGCCCTCCTCGACCGCGGTGCGGGCCGCGGCGTAGATGTAGGGCCAGTTCACCATGAACATGCCGTTGTCGCCCTGGAAGACCGCGCGGGCCTGTTCCTCCTGCGCGACCGTCAGATCCGCCGGCGCAGCGGGCGAACGTCCGAGGGTGCCGACGATCTCGGCGGCCTTGTCACCCGCTGGACCGGCCATGCTCGGGACGGCGTCCTTGCCCGCCTCCGGGTCGGTGAGAATCTGACCGCCGGCCGAGAGCACGAGTGCGTTGATCCACACCATGAAGCCCTCGTACCGGGCACCCGGCACCGATATCTTCTTGCCCTGCTCGACTGCCGTCTTCTGCATCTCGTCCCAGATGAAGGTCGGACTGGTCGGGTCCACTCCTGCCTTGGCCACCAGTGACTTGCGGTACCAGAGCAACTGCGCGTTCGACTTGATCGGAGTGGCGAAGAGCGTGTCCTTCCACATCCCCGTCTCGATCGGTGCAGGAAGCATGCCGTCGGTGAGTCTTGCCTGTTCCTCCGGGGTAAAGGGACGGAGGAATCCGGCGTTGGCGAACTCCGCGGTGTACACGACGTCGAGACTCATCGCATCGATCGAGGAGTCCTTTGCCGCGAGACGGCGCACCAGCTGTTCGCGTTGCTGGGTCGCGTCGGTCGGCAGGATCTGGATGTCGACCCGGTACGCCCCGCCGGACGCGTCCGCGCACTGCTGAGCGCGGGTGGCCTGTCCGCCGTTGTCCGGGTTGATGTACCAGGTGAGTTTGGGCGGGCCGGAATCGCTACTACAGCCCGACATCGCGATACAACTGGCCAACGCTGTGCCGAGGGCGAGGATCGAGCGCGCGCGGCGCGATCCGAACAGTGCCATCGTGCCTCCCTTGTCCGCCATGGGTGGAAGCTTCCGGAGCCATCTGGCGCCAGTGTGACACAGGTCATACTCGGATCAGTCGATTCGGCCATCCTCGTGGCCGAGCCGTAGCCCGGTCGCGATCAGCGATCCACCAAGGGCAGATACTTGAGGCACCCGGACAGGCGCGGAGCCTGCCGTAGCGCCCGTTTGGCAGGCGCGGAGCCTGCGCAGCGCCCATTAGGCCCGGTTCGGCGATCGGAGGTGCTCGTGAGCGTTGCCGACGCGTCGCGGCGCCGACGGCTGGAGCCGGACGAGCGGCGTGAGCAGATCCTCGAATGTGCGATCGGCATGTTCGGCGACCGTCCTTATTCGGCGGTGTCCACGGCGGACCTCGCGCAACAAGCCGGTGTGACGCGCGGTCTGATCAACCACTACTTCGGCACCAAGCGCGATCTGTACCTGGCCGTGGTTCGTCGCATGGTCGACGTCCCGCCGTTCGATCGCGTCACGTTGCCCGCAGGCACGGTGCGCGAACGCGCCGCGGCCGGGATCGACTGGCTGCTCGGCGTGATCGAGGAACACGGCAGCACTTGGGTCGCGGTAACCGGCGCCGAGGGGGTCGGCGACGATCCCGAGGTACAGCGCATCCTCGACGCGGCCGACGAAGCCGCCGCCGAACGGGTGCTCGCGCTGCTCGGGCTGACCGGAACCGAGCACGACGCCGAGCTGTTGGCGATGGTGCGGGCGTTCGGCGGCATCGTGAAGGCGGCCAGCCGGGAGTGGATCACTCGTTCCGCGCTCACGCGGGCACAGGTACAGCTGCTATTGACCGACCTGCTCGAAGCACTCGTGACGCAGACCTTCCCTCGCCTGCGCGAGAACTGACGCCGCGCCGGGCTTGGCCTTCATACCCCATGGGGGTATAAAGGGAACTATGTCCGAACGGGCGACCCATCCGGCACACGCCGACCACCACGAGCACCCGCATGGGTGGTCGGCGGCTGTCGCGGCGACCCTGCACTGTCTCACCGGGTGCGCGATCGGCGAAGTCCTCGGGATGGTCATCGGGACCGCCGCCGGCCTGGCGAACGGAACCACCGTGGTGCTTTCGGTCGTGCTGGCGTTCGCGTTCGGCTATGCGCTCACCATGCGCGCGGTGCTCGCCGCGGGCACCGGGTTGCGCCGGGCCGTGCGCGTCGCGCTCGCTGCGGACACCATTTCGATCGCCGTGATGGAGATCGTCGACAACGTGGTGTTGACCCAGGTGCCCGGTGCCATGCACGCAGGACTCGCCGACGCGCTGTTCTGGGGAACGCTCGTCACGGCGCTCGCGGTCGCGTTCGTCGTGACGGTTCCGGTGAACAAATGGCTGATCGGCCGCGGTCGCGGGCACGCAGTGATGCATCCGTATCACCACTGACTCCCGTATCACCACTGACGTCCCGCGTGCCCCACCAGGCGCACACGGCAGCCGATACCCCGTGCGGCATACTCCAGGGAACACGGGGTAGCGAGGGAGCGAGAGGTCGATGTCACGCATCGTCAGCCGAGAGCAGTACTTCGAAGCCGCACTCGGCATCCTGGCGGACACCGGCTTCAAGGGCCTCAACATCGGGAAACTGTGCGACACCCTCGGCGTCACCAGCGGCTCGTTCTACCATCACTTCACCGGCTGGCAGGACTTCGTCGACAGCTTCCTGCACTCGTGGGAGAGCGGGCAGGCCGCCGTGCTGCGAGAACTGAACTTCGGCCGGGGCAATTGGGCTACCGATATCGCCGCGTTGCGTCAGCTCACGGTCGGCCTCAACCAGGCGGCGGAGGCCGCCATCCGCGCCTGGAGCGCCAACGACGAGACCGTGCGTGAGGTGCAGCGGCGTGTCGACGAGCTTCGCCGGACGACGGTGCACCGGGCCGTGCGTCGGGTCGTCTCCGACGAGGAGGCGGCCGAGGTGCTGACCACGCTCGGTATGGCCATGCTCGTCGGTTACCAGCAGCTTTCCGGTGATCTGCGGCCGCCGATGGCCCGGCTGCTCGACGAATACGTGCGCCTCATCGACTTGCACCACCGCGCCGAGCTGCAGGCCTGAGGCACATCGGGACTCAAGCGCTCTCGGTCTGCCGGTTCATGCCGAGCATCGACGCGTAGGGCGCCTGGATCCCGGCGGAATCGAACGCGGACAGGATCGCCCGGTTCAGCGAGCGCTGCATGGCCCACTGCTTGCCGGGCCGGACCCGCACGGTCAACCGCAGCATCACCCCTTCGGCGGTCACACTGTTCACGCCGAGCAGCTCGGGCGGCTCCATCACGTCGCGCGACAGCTCGTCGCGGTCGGCCGCCTGCTCGGCGGCGGTCAGCGCCACCTCGCAAGCCTCCTGGATATTGCTCGAATGGGCGATCGGCAGGTCGAGCACGGCGACCGCGTACCCCTGGCTCATGTTGCCGACACGGGCGATCTCACCGTTGCGGCAGTACCAAAGCGTGCCGTTCAGGTCGCGCACGGTGGTCACCCGCAACCCGACCGTCTCCACTGTGCCGACAGCCTCGCCCAGGTCGACGACGTCTCCGACGCCGTACTGATCCTCGAGCAGCATGAAGATTCCGGTGATGAAGTCGCGAACGAGGTTCTGCGCACCGAAACCGAGCGCGACACCGACGATGCCTGCCGAGGCGATGAACGGTGCGACGTTGACGCCGAGAATGCCGAGCACCTGCAGCACACACCAGACCAGAACGATGATCGACACGGCGGATTTGAGGACCGAGCCGATCGTCTTCGCGCGCTGCGAGCGGCGCTCGGTCAACAGGCTGTCGCGTGGGACGCGGCCGGCGCGTTCCTGTAGCGGCCGCAGCAGTGTCGGACGGCCACCCTCCTGTGGACGCTTCGTCATCCGGTCGATCAGCTTGTGCAGCGCGAAGCGCAGCACGATCGCGATAACGATGTAGACCGCGACCTCGATCGGCCGGTGGATCAACCAGTCGCGGCTCGTGTCGGTCAGTTCGAAGGCAAGTTGTTCGGCACTCATCGGCGGCGAGTCTACTTATCCCTGAACGCTTTTCAACTTTCCGCGGTGATGCGCCTCACGTTTGAATGGCGGCGAACTGGGCCAGTGCAGGTGCTGTGATCGGCTGTTCGGGCAGGTTGAACCGATGCCGCGTGCCGTCGGGTGCCGACGGTTTCCGAGCGCCCCTGATCGAATGAACGGACCGTTCAGTCGATCCAATCGACTGAACGGTTCCGTTCAGTCGGGGTCGGGTGCGGCCGCGAGTTCGGTGAACAGGTTGGCCAGTTCGGCGGGTGCGACCTCGTCCAACTGGGCGTAGGTACACGAGTCCGGGGTGCGGTCCGGCCGGAATCGCACCAGCCGGCCGCCGTGGCGGAACCGTCCCGCCTGCACGTGTTCGTAGCGGACCTCGGCGACCAGCTCGATCCGTAAGGGCTCCCAGGACAGATCCTTGCCACCGCTCCAACGGCTCTGACCACCCGGCATCCGTCCGGTCGCCTCGGCCTGCGCGGCCGCCCACGCACGCCATGGGTGCTGCTCGAGCGCGCCGTCGCGCAATGGGGTTAGCTCGTCGACCAACTCGGAACGCCGAGCCGCGGTGAAGCTCGCGGCGACACCGACGTGGTGCAGCGTGCCCTCGTCGTCGTACAGCCCGAGCAGCAGCGATCCGACGCCCTTGCCATCCTTGTGCCAGCGGAAACCCGAGACGACGCAATCCGCGGTGCGTTCGTGCTTGACCTTGATCATCACCCGCTTGTCCTGCAGGTAGGGCAGGTCGGCCGCCTTCACCATGACTCCGTCGAAACCGGCGCCCTCGAACCGGGTGAACCAGTCCTGCGCCACATCCGGATCGTCGGTCAACGGCGTCAGGTGCACCCGCGCGAGCCGGTCGTCGAGGATGGTTTCGAGCAGTTCCCGTCGATGGGCGAACGGTTCGCCGGTCAGATCCCGGTCACCGAGGGCGAGCAGGTCGAAAGCCACGAAACTCGCCGGTGTCTCTGCCGCGAGCTTGCGCACCCGCGACGCGGCGGGATGCAGCCGGTTCTGCAGCGTGTCGAAGTCGAGCCCGGTGCCGGTGACCAGCACGATCTCGCCGTCCACCACGGCCTTGTCCGGCAGCGCGTCCGCGAGCAACTCGACGAGTTCGGGGAAGTACCTGGTCAGCGGGCGGTCGTTGCGTGACCCGAGTTCGAGGCGGTCGCCGTCGCGGAAGACGATGCAGCGGAACCCGTCCCATTTCGGTTCGTAGCGCAGCCCCGCCTCGCGCGGCACGGTGGCGGCGGACTTCGCGAGCATCGGTTTGACCGGCGGCAGCACGGGCAGATCCACGAATCGACTCTACGGCCCGCGCGCAGATCCGTGGCAGACACTCGATCGCGACCGATCCGAACTGGTATCGCGACTAATCGGACCTGCGCACCGACGCGCAATGACTACCGTGAACACGAGTTCGACCGAGGAGAATCGGATGCGCGGTCTCGTGGTGGCGGCAACGGTGATCGTCCTTGCGATGCTGCTCGCGCCGCCCGTGGCGGCCCAATCGGGAGCGGGCAGTTCCGGGCTCGGCAGTTCGGGGCCACCGCCGGCCATTCCCGGCCCGACCGTGCTGCTCGGTCGCAACGAGCTGACACCGAGCCGCAGCGCATTGTGGATCCACTCCGGCGCGATGCAGCGCGACATCGCGGTCCAGGTACTGCATCCGGCCGGTGCCGGCGCCCGGCCCAGCTTCTACCTGCTCGACGGTCTCGATCCCGGCGTCGACCAGAGCACGTGGACCAACGCCACGGACGCGGAACGCTTCTTCGCCGGCCGCAACGTCAATGTCGTCCTCCCGATCGGTGGACTCGCCGGCTATTACACCGACTGGAACTTCCCGGATCCGGTGCTGGGCACCTACAAATGGGAAACGTTCCTCACGCGCGAGCTGCCGCCGATCATCGATCGCGAGTTCGCCGGCAACGGTGTCAACGCGATCGGCGGTCTGTCGATGGGCGGGCACGCCGCCTTCACGCTCGCGACGCGTAACCCATGGCTCTACCGCGCGGTGGCGGGGTACAGCGCCTGTCCGGACAACGGTTTCGCGCAGTTGCCGATGATGGCGTCGATCGCGTTTCGCCGCGCGAACCCGGCGAATATGTGGGGCCTGCCCGGCGACCCGACGTGGTCCGCACACGACCCGGCCCTCAACGTGGGCGCGCTGCGCGGCAAGGCGATCTACCTCTGGACGGGCAACGGCATGCCCGGCCCGCACGAGTTCGAATTGAAACCGCAACTGCCCGAGGCCATCTTCCTCGGCGGCCCGATCGAGGCGTACGTATTGCCCTGTGTGGCGGCGTTCGCGGCCAGGCTCGGGGCGGCGCGGATCCCGGCGCGGGTCGCCTATCGTCCGACCGGAACACACTCGTGGCCGTACTGGCAGGACGCCTTGCACGACTCCTGGGCAACGATCGGGCCGGCCATCGGCGCACGTTAGGTAGACGGGCCGCGGGGTAGATTCGCGGCATGGTGTCCGTCCGCGACAGGGAGTCATCGTGATCGCCGACCTTCCGTTCGATTCGCTCTACCGGCACGGGTTCGCCCGGGTGGCGGTCGCGGTACCGAAGGTCCGTGTCGCCGATCCGGCGCACAACGTGGCGCGCACGCTCGAGCTGGCACGGCGCGCCGCGGCCGAAGGCGCGGTGCTGGTGGTCTTCCCCGAACTGGGGTTGTCCTCCTATACCGCCGACGACCTGTTTCATCAGGATGCGTTGCAGGACGGTGTCGACGAGGCGCTCGCCCGGGTGATCGAGGAAAGCCGGGAGATCGGCGCGGTCCTGCTGGTCGGAGCGCCGTTGCGCGTCGAGGGCAAGCTGTTCAACTGTGCGGTGGTGGTGCACGACGGACGGGTGCTCGGCGCGGTGCCGAAGAGCTACCTGCCGACCTACCGCGAGTTCTACGAGAAGCGCCAGTTCGCCGCGGCCCGCGAAGTTCTCGTCGAGCACATCACCATCGCAGGCCAGCGAGTTCCGTTCGGTAGCGAGCTGCTGTTCGCCGCGACGAACCTGCCCGGCTTCGTGCTGCACATCGAGATCTGTGAGGACGGTTGGGTGCCGGTGCCGCCCAGCGGTTTCGGCGCGCTCGCGGGCGCGACCGTGCTGGTCAACCTGTCGGCGAGCAACAGCGTCATCGGCAAGGCCGACTACCGGCGGCAACTGTGCGGATCGCATTCGGCGCGGTTCATGGCGGCCTACCTCTACTCGGCGGCGGGCAATGGCGAGTCGACGACCGATCTGGCCTGGGACGGTCAGGCGGTGATCTGCGAGAACGGTGACCTGCTCGCCGAGGGCGACCGGTTCACCGAGCAGGAGCAGGTGGTGCTCAGCGATCTGGACCTGCAACGGATCGCGGCGGACCGGTTGCGTACCAATAGCTTTGCCGACAACGTGCATGACCACCGGGAACGGCTGTGCAGGTTCCGGCGGGTCGAGTTCGAGCTGCCGGTCCCGGCCGGCTCGATGCCGCTGCGTCGCGAGATCGAACGGTTTCCTTATGTCCCCGCCGATCCGCGGACCCGGCACGAGCGCTGCGCGGAGGTGCACCACATTCAGGTCGCGGGACTGGCGACCAGGTTGCAGGCGACCGGGTTGCAGCACCTGGTGATCGGTATCTCCGGGGGACTGGACTCGACGCAGGCACTGCTCGTCGCGGTGAAGACGATGGACCGGCTCGGGCTGCCGCGCTCGAATGTGCTGGCCTACACCATGCCCGGATTCGCGACCAGTTCCCGGACGCTGAACGATGCGCGCCTGTTGATGGCCGCACTCGGCACCACCGCACACGAGATCGACATCAAACCTTCGTCGTTGCAGATGTTGCGCGACCTCGGACACCCCGCCGGCGAAGGACAAGCGGTGTACGACATCGCCTACGAGAACGTGCAGGCAGGCGAGCGGACCTCGCATCTGTTCCGGCTGGCCAACCAGCACAACGGGTTGGTGGTCGGTACCGGTGATCTCAGTGAACTGGCGTTGGGCTGGTGCACTTTCGGCGTCGGCGACCACATGGCGCACTACAACGTCAACGGTTCGGTGCCGAAATCGCTGATCCGGTACTTGATTCTGTGGTCGGTGGAGACCGGCGAGTTCGGGTCCGACGCGGACGCGGTGCTGCGGTCGATCCTCACCACCGAGATCTCGCCCGAACTGGTGCCGAGCAGCGACGGCAACGGCGACGAGCCCGCGCAGAGCTCGGAAGCCAAGGTGGGACCATACGAGCTGCAGGACTTCCACCTGTACTACCTGCTGCGCTTCGGCTACCGGCCGAGCCGGATCGCGTTCATGGCCGAGCACGCGTGGGGCGACGTCGACGCCGGCCGCTGGCCGGAGCTGACGCCGGAGGACAAGCGCAACGCCTACGACCTGCCGACCATCAAGTACTGGCTCGGCGAATTCCTGCGCCGTTTCGTGCAGACCAGCCAGTTCAAGCGCTCGACGCTGCCGAACGGACCGAAGGTCGGATCGGGCGGTTCGCTGTCGCCACGCGGCGACTGGCGCGCCCCGTCCGATGCGTCGGCTGCGGCGTGGCTGGCCGAACTCGACCGCAATGTGCCCGTCGAGGCGGTGGCGCCGGCAGAGATCAGCCGCGTCTGAGCGACACGCTCCTGCGATAAACCGGGCTCTGCGCGGGCGATGCGGACGTATTGTCGATCGACAGTGAGGCAGGAGGCGCCATGCAGCTCGACGACATCAACCTCTACGATCCGGACACCTACGTCGACGGTGTACCGCACGAGATGTTCGAGACGCTGCGCCGCGAGGCGCCGGTGTTTCGCCACCTCGATGCGTTCGGCAAGCCGTTCTGGTGCGTGACCCGCCACGAGGACATCGTCACGGTGAACCGGGACGCCGAGACCTTCTCCTCGTGGCAAGGGGCGGTCTACATCGACGAGCTCGCGCCCGAGGATCTCGTCGGGCAGCAGCTGATGATGCTGAACATGGACCCGCCGCAGCACACCAAGCTGCGCAAGATCGTCAACAAGGGCTTCACACCGCGGCGGATCGCGCAGCTGCAGGAGATTCTCGCCCGGCGCGCCGCGACGATCATCGACGGCGTGATCGAACGCGGCGAATGCGATTTCGTCGTCGACGTCGCCGCCGAGCTGCCACTGCAGGCGATCGCCGACTTCATCGGCATTCCGCAGGAGGACCGGAAGCTGATCTTCGACCTGACCAATCAGATGATCGGCGCATCCGACCCGGAGTACCACGCCGTCGAGGGGCAGGAACGTGCCGCGGCCGAGCAGATGTTCGCCTACAGCCACGCAATGTACGAGGACCGGCACCGGCACCCGCGCGACGATATTGCCACCGCGCTCATTCAGGCGGATGTGGACGGTGACAAGCTCGGCGACTTCGACTTCGACATGTTCTTCATGCTGCTTGCGGTCGCGGGCAACGAGACGACCCGCAACGCCATCTCGCACACTCAGCTCGCACTCATGGAGCACCCGGAGCAACGCCGGAAGCTGCTCGAGGATCCGAGCAAGCTCGACGGGCTGATCGAGGAGGGCCTGCGCTGGGCGACCCCGGTGATGCAGTTCCGCCGCACCGCGACGGTGGACACGGTGCTGCGCGACGTCGAGATCGCCGCGGGGGACCGCGTGGTGATCTGGCACATGTCCGGCAACCGCGACGAGCGGATCTTCGACGATCCGTACACCTTCGATATCGACCGTGCACCGAACGACCACCTGCACCAGCACATCGCCTTCGGCGGCGGCGGCCACCACTTCTGCCTCGGCGCCAACCTGGCACGCGCCGAGATGCGAGTCATGTTGCGCGAGATCCTCGAGCGCATGCCGGACATGGAACAGACCGGGCCCGCGCAGCGGCTGCGGTCCAACTTCATCAACGGCATCAAACATATGCCGGTGAAGTTCACCCCCGCAGCGGTCGGCAGCGCCGCGGCCTGACCGGCACACGCATTCTCTTCCCTCGGCAGCCGCTCAGCGTTTACCCTGGTCAGTGTCGTGACCGGTCAGCGGTCGACCGGTCCAAACCGGATCGAGGTGCCGGATGAGAATCTCGGACGTGCTTCGGCACAAGGGCTCCGCGGTCTGCACCGTCGCCCCGTATACCCCGATGCTCGACCTGCTGTCGCTGCTGCACGAGCGCAACATCGGCGCGGTGGTGATCACCGACGGAGACAGCGTTGTCGGCATCGTGTCCGAGCGCGACGTGGTGCGCGGTCTCCGCGACCGCGGCGCGGATCTGCTCGGTCTCTCGGCCGGCGACATCATGACCAGGACGGTGCTGTTCTGCGACCCTGGCGACACGGTGGACAGCCTCGCGGAAACCATGACCGAACGGCGGATCCGGCACGTCCCCGTACTCGACGGTGGTCGTCTGACCGGCATCGTCAGCATCGGCGACGTGGTCAAGAGCCGCATCACACAGTTGGAGAACGACCGAGAGCAGCTCGAGTCCTATATCGCCCGGGGCTGATCGGCCGCGCGCGAAGAACCGAGGAGCGATGAGCACCATTTCCGGTCGCACCCCGCAGCCCGTTTGGCACGGTTTCGCCGACTGGTCGATGTCACCGGACTGGTCCGAGCTGATGAACCGGTTCGAGACCGTCTCGCCGTGGCCCGCGCCGGGCCGCACGCTCCGGCTCGAGGTGCGCCGCGAGCCCGACTGCTACACCCTGCGGGCAACGCTGCCCGGTGTCGATCCGGCACGCGACATCGACATCACCGTATGTGACGGCAACCTGACCATTACCGCCGAACGTATCGGAAAGCGTTATGCCGGAGAGCGATCCGTAGTCCGCCGGTGCAGGATGCAGCGGTCGGTACCGTTGCCGCCCGGCGCGATGGCCGCAGAGATCGCCGCTGAATATGTCGAAGGTGTTCTGACCATCCGTATTCCGGTGTCGGGTAATGCCAATCCGGGGCGACGGGTTCCGATCGTGACGGGCGGGGAATGCGCGGATCGCAGGTAGGACAACCGCTGCGGTGCGAATATCAGTGTGGTGCAGGTTCTTCCGGTACCGTGTCAGGACTGGGAGTGAGCCGGACCGTGATGACGTAGGAGACCACGACAGCGACGATCACGAGCGGCATGACGGCGACGCCGTCGGAGGCCAACAGCAACGTGGCAAGCAGTACCGAGGTCATCGGCAGCTTCAGCATCCCCGCGGACATCGCACCGACGCCCATGGCTACTCCGGCGACGAGTGGAAGGCCGGGTAGGTGTGACAGCGCAATTCCGCCGGCCCCGCCGAGGTACAGAGCGGGAAAGACCGGGCCACCGCGGAAACTGCTCAGCGCGGCGCCGTAGGCCAAACCCTTGCAGACCATCAACAGGAGCAAGGCGCCCACCGTGTAACCGGATGCGCCCGTGACCAATGGGCCGAGTCCGGACTGGCCGGAAAACAACACGTCGGTGGCTTCGTGATCGGTCAGCTGCTCGTAACCGATGGCGAGCCCGGCGGTCAACAGACCGATCACCGGCATCAACAACAACATTCGTGGTTCGACGCGCGGCCGCAGAAATAGGGCGAGCCGGTGGATGGCGACGGACGCGAACGCACCTGCCACCCCGATTACGAGCGCCCAGCCGAACTCCGCCAGGTTCGGTCGATCGAAGTCGGGCAGGTCCGGTATCGACAGCGCGAACGTGCCCCACCCGGTCCACGAGTCCAGTCCGAGAAACACCAGCGACCCGACACCGGCCGCGAGCAGGCCGGGCAGCAGCACGACCTCGAGCATCGCGCCCGCGAGCCCGGTCGCTTCCATCAGCAGGAAGGCGCCGAGCAGCGGCGACCCGAGCAGCGTGCTGATCGCGGCGAAACTTCCCGACGCACCGACCACGTTTCCGACCCGTTCCGGCGCGTTCGGCTTGGCGAGCCGCACGATCAGGAACGCGGCCCCGCCGCCGAGCGCGATCAGCGGTGCTTCGGGTCCGAGCACCACGCCCAGCGCCAAGGTCGCCGTTGCGGCGATCGCGACGCCCGGAAGCTCGGCTGCCGTCGGGGGCGCGGCGCCGGCCTTGAATCCATCGGCAGGGGAGTGTCCGCCCTTGCCCGGCAGATACCGGATTGTCGCTGCCACGAGCACGCCCGCCACGGTCAGCGGTACGACCGGCCACCACATCGGGTCGCCGATCGCGTCGGGCACGTCGACGAAGACCCAGTTCTGCAGCACATCGACGAGCTTGAGAAAACCGTATGCCAGTGCCGAAACCGGCACCCCGACGACCGCGGCGAGGATCAGCAGCGCGACATAGCCGCGACTGCGCATGACGGCAAAGGGATCGGGTGTGGTCACCGCGTCATGACAGTTCTGCCAACAGGTCGGTGAAGACGATGCGGCCCGCGGCCTCGATGAGGGCCAGGTGGGAGAAGGCCTGGGGGAAGTTGCCGAGGTGGCGCCCGGTACTGGTGTCGTATTCCTCGGCGTAGAGGCCGAGCGGTGAGGCGATGCTGATCAAGCGATCCATCAGATCCCGGGCACGCTGCGACTCACCGACGACCGCAAGCGCGGAAACAAGCCAGAACGAGCAGATCAGGAAGCTGCCCTCCTTGCCGGATAGGCCGTCATCGGTTTCGCCGGTGCGATAGCGCAGCACGAAGCCATCCTCGGTGAGGTCGTTCGCGATCGCCTCGACGGAGGCGCGCAGTCGCTCGTCGTTGGCGGGGAGAAAGCCGAAAACCGCCGCCAGCAGGGTCGAGGCGTCGAGTGCGTCGGTGTCGTAATGCTGGCGCAACACGCCGTCGCGGACACCTTTCGCGAGTATGTCGGCATGGATCTCCTCGGCGGTCGCACGCCAGGTGGCCTCCGCGGCCTTGTCCCCACGGATCTCGGCGATCTTCGCGGCGCGGTCCAGGGCTACCCAGCACATGAGTTTCGAGGAGACGTAGTGTTGCGGCGCGCCCCGTGCCTCCCAGATGCCCTGGTCGGGCTCACGCCACACGTCGGTCGCACACTTCGCCTGGGTCTGCACGATTGGCCACAGCCGACGCGGGAGCCGCTTGCTTCGCACCGAATGCAGCAGGATCGAGTCGAGTACGGCACCGAACACATCGTTTTGGCGTTGGTCGAAGGCGCCGTTGCCGATGCGGACGGGGTAGGCGCCTGCGTAGCCGGAGAGGTCTTCGCGGAGGGTTTCGGTAAGGTCGCGGCGACCGTCGATGCCGTACATGATTTGTAGGGCGCCATCGGAATTGGGTTCGAGGTCGGCGACGAATTGCATGAATTCGTTGGCCTCCCAGTCCAGGTTCAGGTAGTGCAGTGCTTGCAGGGTGAAGGTGGAGTCGCGCATCCAGGTGTAGCGGTAGTCCCAGTTGCGTTCCCCGCCTGGTGTTTCCGGGAGTGAGGTGGTGAGTGCGGCCACGGTCGCGCCGGTGGGCAGGTAGGTGAGGCCTTTGATGGTGAGCGCGGAGCGTTGGATCGCGGCGCGCCAGGGGTGGTCGGGGAAGCGGGCGCGTCCGAACCAGGAGCGCCAGAACTCGGTGGTCGCGTCCAGGCGCGTCAGTGCGTCGTCGAGTGTTTCGGGGCCGTCGAGTCCATCGGCCCAGGACAGGGCGCAGAACAGTGATTCGCCCTTGGTCAGGGTGTGGCGGGCGCGGACCCGGCCGCCCTCGATGCCGAGGGCCATGTCGGTGCGCAGCCGCAGGGTTTGTCCCGCGCCGGTGGCGTCGGCGGTGTGCCGGCTGTCCTCGAGCAGGGTCCAGTCGGCTTCGGTGCGGCCGTAATCGAATACCGGTTCGCAGACCAGCTCGATTTCGACGTTGCCCGACAGGCATCGGACGGTGCGGACGAGCATGTGGTCGGCGTCTTCGTCGGCGGGTGGTCTGGTGTGGGGGGTGGTGGTGTCCTCGCCGCGGGTGGGTCCCATGGTCAGTGCGGTGCGGACTTCGACCCATCCGGTCGACGTGTTCCAGGTGGTGGCGATGGTGTTGGTGCCCGGTTCGTAGTGTCGGGCGGCGGGCACGTTGATGCCGAACGGGCCGAGGCGGAACACTCCGGCTTCGCGGTCGAGCAGGGAGCCGAACACGCTGGGGGAGTCGAAGGACGGGACGCACAGCCAGTCGATGGCGCCGTCGGCGGCGATCAACGCGCCCGTATGACAGTTCGACAGGAACGCATAGTCGGCAATTGGCGGGAATGCCGATGGTGCCGCCGCACTCTGTGGCTGACCCTCAGATTTTGCGTCGTCGGGGTCGGCGGGGCTCATGCCGGCACCCACGGTTCGTGCCAGCGATCCTGTCCCGGCAACAGCTGATTCGGCGGACCCCATGACCCTTTCGCATAGGGCTGCACCGGTGGCGGCGCATCGAGCAGGGGTTGCATCACGCGCCAGGCTTCTTCGACGCCGTCCTGGCGGGTAAATCGGGCACTGTCTCCGGTCATGGCGGCGTGCAGCAGCACCTCGTAGGGGGTGGCGCCTTCGCCGCCTTCGTCGGCGAATTCCATGTCCAGCGTGATCGGTTCGGGTTGGGTGCCTTCGCCGCGTTGGGCTTCGGCTTTGATGCGGATGCCGGTCATCGGGTCGAGTTTGATCACCAGTTGCGCCGGTTCGGGTTGGTGTTCGGCGTCGAAGAACCACACCCGCGGGGGGCGACGGAACACCAGTCGCAGTTCGGTTTGGGTGACCGGGAGGCATTTGCCGGTGCGTAGGTAGAACGGCACCCCGGACCAGCGCCAGTTGTCGACCTCGAGGCGCAGCGCCAGATACGTCTCGGTGGTCGAGTCCGCTGCCACTCCCTCGACGTCGCGGTAGCCCTCGTACTGTCCGCGCAGGTAGTGCGCGGGGTCGGCCGCGGGGATGGCCCGGTAGACGTTGACCATCGCGTCTTTGAGTGCGGCGGCGTGCGGAGACGAGGGTGCTTCCATGGCGGCGGCGGCAACGAGTTGCATCATGTGGTTGACCACCACGTCGCGCAGCGCCCCGACGGGGTCGTAGAAGTGGCCGCGGTCGGCGACATCGAAGCTTTCGGCCATCGTGATCTGTACCTCGGACACGTACTGGCGGTTCCAGATGGGTTCGAAGATGGCGTTGGCGAAACGCAGGTACAGGGTTTCGGAGAAGCCTTTTTTGCCGAGGAAGTGGTCGATCCGGAACAGCTGTGACTCGTCGATGTACTGGTGGATCTGGGCGGCGAGTTCGCGTGCCGAGGCGAGGTCGTGGCCGAAGGGTTTCTCCACCACCACCCGGGCGGTGTCGGTGAGCCCGGCCTCGGACAGGCCCTTGATCACAGTGGCGAACAGGAATGGCGGCACTTCGAGGTAGAACACCGGTTTGCGTGCCCCCGACAGTTGCCGCGCCAGTTTCGCGAACGTCTCGGGTTCACCGAAATCGCCACCGATATAGGCGAATCGCGCCGCGAGCCGCTCGAAAACTGCCTCGTCCAGGGGCTCGTGTCCGGCGGTCTCGATCGAGGTGCGGGCCCGCTCGACCAGATCCGCGACAGTCCAGTCGTTCGCCGCGACACCAACAATCGGGCACGCCAGCAACCCACGACGCTCGAGCCGATACAACGACAGAAACGTCATGACCTTCGCCAAATCACCAGTGATCCCGAAGATGACCAGCACATCGGCTGCGTTCTGCTCACCCGTGGCCGCGGGCTCGGTTCCAGTACTCACGGAGCTTGTCATCGGCACGTCTCCTTCGGACTTCGGTGGCGCCCAGACATGCTCATGCTGCACCCAGTCGGTCGGAACGTCGGCGCAGCCGCGTGAATTCCTGGTGAACTCCTGCAGCGTCGACAGGTGGTTGGAGCGCCCAAATCCCCTCGGGGACAAGATAATCGCCCGAGGCGCACTCGCCACGTATCCGGTCTTCCTCGGTGCCCTCGCGTATCGAATTGTCCGGGCTGGAGCCATATCTCCCTGGTATCGTACTGAGTCATCGCCCATCGCGCTTGCGTTTTCACTCGCCGACCTTCCTTCGGTGGCCATCGAGCGCGAGCCAACGACGTCAGGGGCGGGATGGGGACCAGTCACCCTCGCCGACCGATGTTCGGCCGAGTCGTCTTGTTCGACATGTTGAACGGGTTCATAGGTTTTGCAACGACCGAGGAGAACCGTTGTGACCAACAATGATCAATACGACGTCATCGTGATCGGAACTGGGGCCGGTGGCGGCACAATCGCGCACACCCTGGCCGCGTCGGGGAAGCGGATCTTGCTGCTCGAACGGGGTGATTTCCTCCCGCGCGAGACCGAGAACTGGGACTCCGAAGCGGTATTCCTGAAAGGGCGCTATATCTCCGCCGACACCTGGACGGACGCGGACGGCAAAACCTTCCAGCCGCAGGTCCATTATTTCGTCGGCGGCGCGACGAAGTTGTACGGTGCGGCGCTGTATCGGTTGCGACCCCAGGATTTCGGCGTGATCCGGCACGTCGACGGAGAATCGCCGGCCTGGCCCCTCGATTACGACGATTTCGAGCCCTGGTACACCAAGGCCGAGTGGCTTTACCAGGTCCACGGCAGCCACGGCGCAGACCCGACCGAAGGGACCTGGTCGCGGCAATATCCGTGGCCGGCGGTGTCACACGAGCCGAGGATCCAGGAGATTTCCGACTCCCTGGCCGCGGGCGGTTACCACCCCTTCCCGGCACCGTGCGGAATCCAGCTCGACGAAGCGGACCGGGCCCGCAGCACGTGTATCCGATGCACGTGGTGCGACGGCTACCCGTGCCTGGTGCACGCGAAGTCCGATGCCGAGACGATCGCCGTGCGCCCCCTGCTGACAGCGCCGAACGTGACGTTGCTCGTCGTTGCCGAGGCGGTGAAACTCGAGACCGACCCGACCGGCCGTACGGTCACCGGAGTGGTCGTGTCCCACGGCGACGAACTCGAGCGCTACCGAGGCGACATCGTTGTGGTAGCTGCGGGTGCCTCGAACAGCGCCAAGTTGCTGCTGCAATCCGCCAACGACCAGCACCCCCGCGGACTCGCCAACGGCTCGGATCAGGTCGGGCGAAACTACATGTTCCATAACTCCAAAGCCGTGGTGGCGCTGGCCAAGGAACCCAACGACACGGTTTTTCAGAAAACCTTGGGTATCAACGACTTCTACTCAGCCGGGGACGCGTCCGAGTTTCCGCTGGGGAATATTCAGATGGTCGGCAAGTCCAACGGTTGGGCGATGAAGGGCGAAGAGCCAAAGCTCACCCTCCTCGCGCCACACTGGAGCCTGGACGAGGTAGCCGAGCACGCCGTCGATTTCTGGCTCACGACCGAAGACCTGCCCGACCCGGCCAACCGAGTCACACTCGACGGCCAGGGCCGAATTGTCTTGAGCTACACCTCCAACAACGACGCCGAGGCCGACGGCCTGTACCACGAACTGAAGAAGATTCTCAATCATGTCGGCATGGCGCAGCACCACGTCCTGCGCAAGAACTTCTACATGAGTATGGACATCCCGGTCGCCGGTGTCGCCCACCAAGCCGGGACCTGCCGATTCGGTACGGACCCGGCGACGTCGGTCCTCGACGTGAACTGCAAGGCACACGAACTCGACAACCTCTACGTCGTCGACTCGAGCTTCTTTCCCAGTATCGGCGCGGTCAATCCGGCTCTCACGGTGATGGCCAACGCAATCCGCGTCGGCGAGCACCTGACCGAGCGCCTCGGATGAGTCGAGGGGGAGTGCCGCGATGAGCGCGGCGCAGGTTCTCCTCTCGATGCCCGAGGTCAACCCTGTTCCGTGGGCGCGCGCGCAGATGGCGTTCACCTTGGCGTTCCACATCATTCTCGTACCGCTGGGTGTTTCGTGGGCGTTCATGACGCTCGTCGCCAACTACCGGGCGGTCAAACACGACGATGCCGACGCCTTGCTGCTCGCGCAACGGTGGTCGAAGTATATGGCGGTGACCTTCGCCGTCGGGGCGGTCACGGGAACCGTCTTGAGCTTCGAATTCGGTTTGCTGTGGCCACGATTCATGGGCGAGTGGGGTGAGGCGTTCGGTGTGCCGTTCGCTTTCGAAGGTCTGTTCTTCTTCACCGAAGCGGTCTTCGTCGCGATCTACATCTACGGTTGGCGGCGGCTGAAACCGTGGACCCACTTCGTGACGGGGATTCCGATCGTGCTCGCCGGAATCCTCGGTAGTGCATCCGTCGTCGCCGCGAATGCGTGGATGAACTCGCCATCGGGCTTCACCCTCGACTCGAATGGCGTTGTGGTGGAGGTCGACCCGATCGGGGTGATCTTCAACAAATCGATGCCCTTGCAAGCCGCGCACATGATCTTGGCCGCCTACGTTGTCGGCGGCTTTCTGGTCGCGTCCGTGTACGCGGCCGGCATGCTGCGCGGCCGGCACGACCGCTATCACCGGGTCGGTTTCCTCATCGCGTTCACGGTGGCGTGCGCGACGATCGTCCCGCAGATGGGCGTCGGTGACTCGTTGGCGAGGTGGGTGTACAACAACCAGCCGACGAAGTTCGCAGCGATCGAACTCGTTCCCACGACAAGCAGCGACGTGCCCGAGACCCTGCTCGGTCACCTGAATGAGGACGGAACCGTGCAGGGCGGGCTGCCGATACCGGGACTGGCGTCGTGGTTGTCGGACCCGTCCACCGGAAAGTCAACCGTCGTACAGGGTCTGGACACCTGGCCCGCGGAGGATCGCCCGACCGTCTCGCAGGTGAATACCGTGCACTTGGCGTGGGACGTCATGGTCGGACTGGGCACGCTGCTGTTCCTTATTGCCGTCTGGTACGCCGCGAGCTGGATATTTCGCCGGGACATGCCCCGTAGTCGCTGGTTTCTGCGAATCGCCGCGTGTTGCGGTGTGCTGGCGGTGATCACGATGGAGGCCGGCTGGGTGGTCACCGAGGTCGGGCGGCAACCCTGGATTGTCTACAACTATATGAAGGTCGAGGACGCCGCCACCGGCAACACCGGCGTGTGGATCACCTTCGTCGCGGTGGTCCTCCTCTACCTCGTCCTTGGGGTGACGACGATTCTCGTATTGCGCGGCATGAGCAGAAGGGCACGGGTGGCCGACTCGGCACCGGGCCATCCGGGCTCCGCGGGGTTCGCCGACCACGATGTGCCCTACGGGCCGAGCGAACCTCGCGATACGCCGGAACAGGTGTCGGTCGAATGAGCACCGCCATCGCGGCCACGCTGTTCGCGGGGGTCATTGCCTACGCGTTGTTCGGCGGCGCGGATTTCGGCGCGGGTTTCTGGGACCTGATCGCCGGCGGCACCGCGCGCGGAGAGCGGCCGCGGGGGGCGATCGACCGGTCGATCGGGCCGGTGTGGGAGGCCAACCACGTGTGGTTGATCTTCTGTTTCGTGGTGCTGTGGACCGCATTTCCGAGCGTGTACGCATCGATCACGCTGACACTGTTCGTGCCCCTCACACTTGCGGCCCTCGGCATCGTGGCGCGCGGGTCGAGCTTCGCGTTTCGCAAGTCCGTGTTCCGGACGCGGGATCAACGCAGGTTCGGCGCCGCATTCGCTACATCCTCGGTGCTGGTGCCGTACTGCCTTGGTGCTGTGGCCGGAGCCATCGCCGGTGGCAAGGTCCCGCCGGGAGGGGAAGCGGGCGACCCGGTCGAGAGTTGGGTCAACCCCGTCTCGATCCTCGGCGGAGTGCTCGCCGTCGTCCTTTTTGCCTACCTTGCCGCGGTCCGCCTGACCAGTGACGCCCGCCGGATGGGCGACGACGACATGGCCGCCTACTTCCGCCGACGCGCCGTCGTGTCGGCGATTGTGGCCGGGATCGTCGTCGCGGCGGGAACTCCGATCCTCAACGCGGATGCCTCATACCTCTTCGACGGCTTGACATCTCGCGCACTACCCGCCGTGATCGTGTCGGTGGTGTGCGGTGGAGCCTCGCTCGCGCTCATCCTGCGCGGCAACGACCGATTCGCCCGTCCACTGTCCGGCGCCGCGGTGGTTGCCGTGGTCGCCGCGTGGGGCATCGCGCAATGGCCCTACCTGCTCCCGGAGACCACCAAGGTTTCCGAGGCGGCGGCGCCCAGTGGGACGCTGACCGCGCTGCTGGTCGCGGCCGTGGCGGTTGCGCTGATCGTGCTCCCTGCGATGGCGTTGCTCTACGTACTCGACCAGAAGAACCTGCTGCCGGAGGAGGGTGTCGACAGCTGAACGCTCCGCTCACGGGATGCGAGCGATGCAACTCGCCGCATTCAGCCGAGCGAGCCCGGGAAGCACAGCGATCCGAAGCAGCACTGTGATGGGTCGGCGTAGGTGATCGTGACCGAAGGCGGATCGGTGCTGAGTTCGACGCTGTCGCCCAGCGACGATCCGCCACCCCCGCCACCGAACGCGCCGCCCCCGCCACCGGCCCAGCCGCCGCCTCCGCCGCCCCAGGCCGAACCGTTCGGGTATCCCGCGGCATTGCCACCGGCTCCCGAGTTGCTTCCGGGCGCCCCGCTCTCGGTCGCGTAGGTGCCACCCGCGCCGGGAACCGCCCCGACCGCGCCGCGACCGCCCGGGAAGTACGTTCCGTTTGCGACAACGGAGTCGGGCGACCCGTTCTGTCCGGCGCCTCCACCGGGCGTGAATCCGTAGCCGCCACCCCCGCCGCCACCTGCGACCACGAGGCGACCGGCGGATCCGCTACTGCCGTCGGCGACGGCCGATGCGCCACCGCCGCCGCCCCCGTACGGGTTGCCGCCATGGCCGCCCGGGCCTGCGCCGGAGCCGCCGAGCCCCGCGCCCGATGCCGGGGTCGGCCCGCTCGCGCCGTTGTGTCCCGGCTCGGCCACGGTGACCATGAGCGTGGCACCCGGCGCGACGGCGAGCTGTGCTGTCACCTTGGCGCCCCGGCCGCCCTTCGACCCGTCCGCGTGGTCGCCGCCCTTGCCGCCCACCGCGACGACCGAGATCGACGTGCGCCCGGGCGGGACGGTGAAGGCGTAGGCCCCAGGGGCCGCGTACGTGGCAATGCCCGGCTGGCAAAATGGATTCGCTGCCGCGGGCGCCGGTATCGCCAAGGGCGCCGTCGCCAGGGTGAGTAGACATGCCCACATAACGGAACGACGTGCGGTCCGGTCGATGATCATCGCGGCCCCTCTCGGCTGTCGGCCGCTTCAGCATGCGAGGAGTTTTCGAGCGGGTCGCGCGTAGTCACCTACTCGTTTCCGTGGTCACCGGGGTGCATCTTGCGCCCGTAGCGCCGATGCGATCACGTCACCGGCACTGGCGAGGGTGGCCTCGATCTGCGCTTGGCCGGCGCTCCGCGCGGCGTCCATGTCGCCGGTACCGGCCAGGGTCGTCGCGGCCGTCTCGGCCGCCGCGGTCGCACCTACGAGCAGCGATTCCGGGGCCTGAAACAACACGGCGGACGCGAGCCGGATCTGATTCACCAGAGCGTCCTGCGCCGCGTCGTCGGTCTCGACGGTGGGTGGTGGATTTCTGGTCAGGGGCTTGTCGAGCGAGGCAGCAAAATTCGCTCGGAAGGTATCGAATGCGGCCGCGGGAGACGGACGGTCCGGCGCCTGCGGTTCGGTGATCGCGGCCAAGACGTCGGTCGCTTCGACCACCGCGACCTCGAACGCATTCTGCGCGCGGGGGAGCACGCGGTTGAGGTCGTTGTCGATGATCCCGGTCATCGCGGCGTTCGCGGACCGGGCCACCGATGCCGCCGCCGTCCCCTGCGCACGCGACTCGGAGCCGGTCGCCGCGAGCGCTGCCGAATAGACCCCCGGTGCCTGCAGCGCCGCGACGGGCACGTTCACCACGCCCTGGAGCAGATACGGGCAGATCGCTTCGCAGTTCTGAATCTGATTGCGCCAGAACTTCGCGACGAGCGCGCCCGGCGGTGGTGGTTCGGGTTCGGCCGTGGCCAGTCCGGGAGCCGCCGCGCAGACCCCGGCCACACCAACGATGAAAATCGTGCAGATACGGGCCGACCACAGCATCGTCGCTCCCAACTTCGGCGGTGACGGTCTCACGCGCATTGACCGGGACACGTTCTTGCCTGCAGTTCGGTTCGAAGACGTAGCGTGCGGGGCCACATTCGCCGTCCGCGGTCAAGCGACGGGCGTAGCCTCGCTGCGTGACGGTGGTAGTCGAGGACCTCGCGCGGGCAAGCGACACGGTTGGTGACGTGATCGCGCACATCGCCCCGGATCAGTGGGAGTTGACCACGCCATGCACCGAGTGGAACGTGCGCCGGCTCGTGGGGCACCTCGTCGCGGGAAATCTGATCTTCGTCGCCCGGCTCGGCGGCGGTGCGATGCCGGAGCAGGGCTCCGACCTGCTCGGTGACGACCCGACGGCCGCATTCCGGGAAACAGCCGCCGACCTGCAGGCGGCCCTCCGTGGGCCGGGCGTGCTGGACCGGCGTTACCCCGGACCGTTGGGCGTCGTCACGGGCGCCGAAACCCTGCAGATCCGGCTCTACGATCTGCTTGTCCACGGCTGGGATCTGGGCCGGGCCACCGGTATCGCCGCGGATCTCCCCAATGACCTTGCCGCGCAGTCGCTCCTGTTCGTTCGCGACCAGCTTGCCACGATGCCGCGCACAGGACGCTTCGCCGAACCACAGTCCGTCGCGCCCGGCGCGCCGTCGATCGACCAGCTCGCTGCGTTTCTCGGCCGGCAGGTCGAGCCGAGCGGCTAGCCCGCCCGTTCCGGTCATCGACGATCGACAGGCCGCCCGTATCGTTGGACGAACCGGCGCAGGATCGCCGGTGGATGCGTCACATTCCGTTGTCGTGCAGCTACTTTGAGAGTTTCCGCGGTCTCGGGTGGAAAGTAGCCGTGGTCGCTGTAGACGTCGATCCGGGTGCAGATCCCGTCGGCGTCGAGTTCGGGGTGGAACTGGGTCGCGTACGCATTCTCGCCGACGCGAAAGGCCTGCACCGGGCATTGTGCCGACGATGCGAGCGCGACCACGTGCGGTGGCAGTACCGTCGCCCCTTCCTTGTGGCCGCCATAGGCGTCGAAGACCTCGGGTAGGTCCACGAAGATGGGGTCGCGGCGACCGGCTGCCGTAAGGGTGATCGTCGCGGCGCCTACCGGCTCGCTGTAGGTCCGGTCGATCGTCGCACCGATGACAGTGCCGAGAGTGCCGACGCCATAGCAGCATCCGAGAAAGGGAAGGTCCCGATCGACGATGGTGCCGATCAACGGCAACAACTCGCGCTCGATCCGCAGTTGTGTCCCATCCTTCTCCGCCGGGGGATCGCTGACGTTGAAGGGCCCGCCGCCGAGGATAATGCCCGACCAGTCGGCCAGGTCGATCGTGCCCAATTCCTGTTCGGTGAGGCGGATGCGCTGCAATCCGGTGGCGTCGAGTCCGCCGAAGCGCATCACGGCGCGGTACTCGTCGTCGGCCGCCTCGTCCTCGGCGCGGATCGACAACAGCAGAAATGGTGCGTTGTCGACGGTCGTTCGCAACGTTTAGGCCTGTTCGTCATGGGGTATCCATGTGCACTTTATGCCGGGGGGTGCGACTGCTTGGGGGAGTTGGACGAACTGGAACGGGGGCCGTCGACGATCCGCTCGATTCCCCGC
>NZ_JAPENM010000001.1 GCF_026342035.1 Aldersonia sp. NBC_00410 | reverse complement strand
GAGCACCTCGTTGCGCGACATGAGACAGCGCGCCGGACGCGGTCGAACGGGCAGTCGGGCATCGGGTCGAGGTCGATGCGCCACTCGTCGGGGCGTTCGGTGTTGGCCCGGCGCGAGTTCCACGGATGGAACTCGACGGTGGACATCTGCACCGCCCAGATCACGCTGGCGAGTTCGGTGACGCACAGTTCGTCGGCCGTGCGGTTGTAGCGCGGGAAATGCACTCGCACGGTCTCGACCCAGTCGGGCGCGCCGCGCGGCAGCCGCTTCTGGTGCACCTTCTCACCCGCGAGTCCCTCCGGAAAGCGGTGCAGCATGCAGGGTCGTTCGCGCAGAGCCCGGACGATGCCGTCACCGACGGAAAGGTAGTACTGCACGAGATCGAGCTTGGTCAGCCCGGAAGCGGGGAAGTAGACGCGATCCGGGTTCGAGATGCGGACGGTGCGCTCGCCCACCTCGAGCTCGACCGATGGGGGCTTCCCGCGGGTGGCAGCCATGCGCTCAAACTAGCGCGGCGACCCCGGTTTCGGCGCGCGTCAGCCTCGCGCGCGCAGACCGTTGAGGAACGGGCAGCCCATCAGAATCCGGATTGCCTTGGTGAGTTCGGTGAAGTCGGTGACCGGGTCGTTGAACGGCATCCGCACATCACGATCGCCGTCGGCGGTTTCCACGCGCAGCGTCAGGCCGAACCGGTCGAGTGCGAGCGGGCGGACGCGACCACGACGCATTCCGGTGGGCAGGCGCCGGGCGAGCCGCTCGACAACATCGGGGTGGTCGCAGTCGAGATGCTGCAGCCACGGCTTCTCCATCTCGGCGAATGGGTCCGGGTTGGCGCTGCGCAGGGCGTCCGGCTGCACGGATTCGGCACCGGATGTGTCGGCGACGACGGCGGACGCGATCGTCAGGCGCAGCAGCGTCGAGCCGTGGCCGACATCGAGCAGAGACGGATGTGGATGCTCCGCGGCGACCTCGGCGGCGAGGGCGCGCTCGGCCTGGCTGCTCACCGCAGTGACGGTGCCGCGCAGCCACACCAGCGACCGCACCGGTTCGCGCAGCGCGAGCGGCGCTTCGTCGGTCAGCTCGAGCACGGCGGGCAAGCCGGTTCGGCTCGACTGCCACGCCATCGCGGTCGCGGGCGAATCGGTCGGGATCGCGATGACCGCATCGCCGCAGGCCCGCAGGCGATGCAACTGCGTGGGGACCGGATCGCTGCCGGGGATCGCGAGCACCGAACTCTCTGCTCGGGCGCACGCGCTGTGAATGCGCTCGGCAGTGGTCGGTCCATCGGTTGCGATCGAGCGTGTCATCGGGTCTCCCTCGACGCCGGGGTCAGTTAGGTAAACCTAAGCTAAGACATAGACCGGATGCTGGCAAGGGTTTCCTAACAATCCGAGCCGCTCGCTACCGTTGACGCGTGCCGATTCCGCTCACGCTCGGGGTGCCGAACCGCCCGGACGCCCGCCCGCTCGTCGACCGACTGCTCCTGCCGCGGCTCGACGTGCCGGGGCCCGTTCCGGGCGGGGACGCAGACGATTCGCGACTGCTCGGCACGCCCGTCATTCCGCTCGCCGCGATACCCGCCGGCGTCGCGCCCGGCAGCGTGATCGTGGCGGTCGACCTGCACGAACACGACCACGAGAGCGAACTCGTCTTGCCCAGGGGCGTAAGCGTGCACATCGACTGCCCGCCGGACCTGCTGAGCGAAGTGCTCGCGCTGCCCGCCCGCGCCGTGGTCTTCCTCGACGGTCCGGTCGACGTGGCAGCGGTGCGCCGCGTCGTGTCGGCCGGGCGGCGGCCCGGCATCGATCTCGCGGTATCCGGTGTGGAAATCGCCGACTTCCTCGCGGTCCTCGCGCACGCCGACACCGGGTTCGTCGCGCGCGCGTGGACCGGAGCCCAAGCGCTCGCCGGTATCGCCGCGACCGTGGCGGCACTGCGCGGTGACGATGTGCGCACCGCGTTCGCGACCCCCGACGTCGGGGCGCTGGCGCGGCTCAACCCGGCCGCGGCGGAGGCGGTGCGCGACGTGCTCGTCGGCATCGAAGTCACCGATCCGGTCGCCGTCGCCCGCGACCTCGTAGTGCTGTCCTGACCGTTGAGTAATCTCGTAGAGTGCCGCGCATCGCCTACTTCGGTCCCTCGGGGACATTCACCGAGATGGCTCTCGCAGCGATCGAGGCTGCCGGTGCGTTCGAGGGGCAGGTGGAGCGCGTCGTCGCGGTGAGCCAACTCGCGGCGCTCGAGCTCGTGCGCTCGGGTGATGTCGAGGGTGCGGTGGTGCCGATCGAGAGTTCGATCACCGGATCGATCCCGATCACGCTCGATGCGCTGGCGACCGGTTCGCGGCTGCAGATCGTCGCGGAGACGGAACTCGACGTGCGCTTCTCCATCGTCGCTCGCCCGGGGACGACGATGGCCGATGTCCGTACGCTCGCCTCGTATCCCATTGCCACCGATCAGGTTCGCGGCTGGATTGCGGGCACACTGCCCGGCGCGCAGATGGTGATCTCGGCGTCGAATGCGGCCGCGGCCGAGGATGTCGCTGCCGGCGCCGCCGATGCCGGTGTGTCCACCCCGCTCGCCGCAGAGCGGCTCGGGCTGATCGAACTCGCGTCCGGTGTCGCCGATCATGCCGATGCGGTCACCCGGTTCGTGCTGTGCACACCGCCTCGGCGCGCGCCTGCCCGCACCGGCGCCGACCGCACGTCGGTCGTACTCGGATTGCCGAACGAGCCCGGCTCATTGATGCGTGCCTTCGACGAATTCGCCACTCGCGGGATCGATCTCACCCGGATCGAGTCTCGCCCGACGCGCACCGGGCTGGGTACCTACCGGTTCTATCTCGACTGTGTCGGGCATATCGACGACACCGCGGTCGCGGAAGCGCTCAAGGCGCTGCACCGCACGGTGCAGGTGCGCTTCCTCGGGTCGTGGCCGGCGTACTCGGCGTCCGGTTCGCCGCCGCCATCGGACGCGGACGCGGCGGAGTGGTTGGCCGCGCTGCGCAGCGGGGAAGCCGACACGTGAGCGGGAAACTGATCCTGGTGCGGCACGGTGAGACCGAGGCGAATGTCGCGCGTCGCCTCGACACCCGCCTGCCCGGTGCTGCACTGACCCCCAAGGGCGCGCAGCAGGCGCGGACCGTCGGGTCGGTGCTTGCGGCGATGCCGCCGCTGGCGCTGGTGAGTTCGCAGGCGTTGCGGGCCAGGCAGACCGCAACCCATATCGAGTCGGTCACCGGTGTCTCGGCGCAGGCGGTCGACGGCCTGCACGAGGTGCAGGTGGGTGAGCTCGAAGATCGTGACGACGAGCCGTCCCATGAGCTGTTCAAGGATGTCTATCACCGCTGGCACACAGGCGAACTCGGCGCGCGCACGCCCGGTGGTGAGACCGGATACGAGGTGCTCGACCGCTATCTGCCGATCCTCGGTGACCTACGCGCGAAGTACCTCGACGTACCGAGCGACGACGCCGGCGCGGCGCCGAGTCGCGACCTCGTCGTCGTCAGCCATGGTGCGGTGATCCGGTTGGCCGCGGCGCGCCTGTTGGAGCTGCCGTCGGGGTTCGCCTCGAAGAACCATCTCGACAACACCGAGCGCATCGAATTGGTACCGGTGGTCGGTGGTGGCTGGACCTGTGTGCGGTGGGGGCGGTTCGAGCCGCCGTTCGAGTCCGCAGATGTCAGTCCGCTGCCCGACGACCCGATGGGCTGAGCGGCTAGCAGCAGTCGCATTCGTCGCCGGCATCGTCGCGCGTGGCAGTGGCGGTTGTCGAGGCGGTCGGAGCCGGGCAACACGGATCGCCCCGCCAAGCATCGATGCCCTCTCGCACGGCGATGGCGGCAATGAACAGCGCGGCCACGGGATCGGCCCACGACCAACCGAGCAGGCTGTTGGCGAGTAGTCCGGCCAGCAGTACGGCGGACAGATAGGTGCACAGCAGGGTCTGCTTGGAGTCGGCGACCGCCGAGAGCGAACCGAGTTCGCGCCCGGTTCGCCGCTGCGCCAGGGAAAGTATCGGCATGATCACCAAGCTCGCTGTGGCCAGGGCGATCCCGACCGTCGAGGGCTGTGGCTCGGTGGTGCCCAGGAGGGTGCGGACCGAATCGAAGCTCACGTACGCGGCGAGCCCGAAGAAGGAGAACGCGATGATGCGCAGCGCGGTCTTCTCTCGGACCTCGGGATCGGCGGCCGCGAACTGCCAGGCCACTGCGGCGGCGGAGGAAATCTCGATCACCGAGTCCAGGCCGAATCCGATGAGCGCCGTCGATGAGACCCGCGCGCCCTCGGCGAGTGCGACGACCGCCTCGATCACGTTGTAGGTGATGGTCGCGGCGACGAGCCACCGAATACGCCGACCGAGTTCGGCGCGCCGAGCGGCGGACGGTGCTGCGGCAGTGGCCATCAGCAGCAACCGTCGGCCGCCGCCGAGTCGCAATGCGCAGGGTCGACGGCGAGGACGACGTGCAGCAAGTCGTCGAGCGCTCGGGCGAGATTGACGTCCGCGAGTTCGTAGCGGGTCCGCCGGCCCTCGGGAACCGCAACGACGAGCCCGCAACCACGAAGGCAGGCAAGATGATTCGAGATCGACTGGCGCGATACGCCGGCCAATTCGGCCAACTCGGCCGGGTACTGCGGCCCGCTGCGCAGCGCCAGCAGGATCTGGGTGCGGGTCGCGTCGGAGAGCGCGTGCCCGAATCTGCTGAGCACCGAGACCTGCGTGAGCGTTGGGGGCATGGGTCAACGGTACATCGGGTTATGTATCCATAGAAGAGTGAATCCTCGCGTCAACTAAGACCGCCCGGCTTGCTAGCGAATGACGTTGCTGCGCAGCGGATTAGATGGCGATTAGCCGGCTCTCCCGGTAGAGCCCTGTGACCGGTTCGTCTGTGCCGTCGACGTCGAGTTCGACATGGATCAAGCCGTCTTGCGCGCTTGTCACGATCCCGTCGACAAGCCGGTAACCAAAGCGCACCCGGATACGATCTCCCGGCTCTAGTGCCGGGTTGTTGTGCTTACTCACTGGTCACCTCCCGCCTCGTTCCAACCTGATCCCGTCAGGTGCTGCAAGTATCCACCCACCACTTTGTCGAAGCCATAGACAGCGCCGTGGAGCGAACTTCTCCACTTCTTGAACGTTGCCAGACTCAACGGATGTTTGCGTCTGACCTCGGTGATCTTCGTTCCGTGACTGTGCGCCACCGCGTTGCGGACCTGATTGAGGTCGTCAAGCGTCGTGTTCCATTTCGTACCCTTCTTCGGGTATGCGGAATGTACATCGGCCCAAAGGTCATGCCCAGCACACCGAAGTCATTGCCCAGCCCTCCCGGCGAAGCGTTGCCGATGTCCAGCTTCCGCCCGCGTACCAGTGCGCTCAGAACGACGGAAATCTGAGCTCCTCGCCGTGTGCGACTGCTCAGACCCGGCGGTACGGGAAGGGCGATTCCTCGGGTAGGCCGTTCATCAGCGTCTGCAGCGCCTGCCGGATCCGGGTGTCACTGCCCGGGGAAAGGGCTGTCCACTTAGTGCCGTCGAGCGCTTCGCTCGCGGTCGCGAGAAAGCGCCCGTGGTGGGTGTCGAACACGGCGAGGTGGCCGGGTGCCTGCTCGCGCACACCGTCGCCGTACCCGATCCCGACGATCTCCGCGTGCGAGAAACAGTGCAGCATCGCATTGCCGACTGCGGCGGCGTCGTTGGCCGGAGCGCCCAGTTGCTGCAAGTGGTTGCTCGTCCGGTCCGGGTCCCCGGTGTCGTCGAAGATCGGGCTGAGCTGCTCGGTGGGGGCATTGAGCCCGCCGAAGGCGAGCGGTTGTGCCGGACCGAGTGCGGCGACCACAGGACCGGCCGGGTCGCCGGTCAGTTCGCTGATCAGGTAGGACTGCGGTCCACGCAGCGCGAGGACCGACATGTCCGCGCCGCGCGCGACGCAGAGTCGGGAGATCTGTTCGCCGGTGAACAGGCGCAGTGCCACCACCCAGTGCGGGCGACCGAGCACTTGCAGGCGGTCCTCGAGTTCGCGGGTGACCGCGTCGCCGTCGAGCAGCCCGCGGGCATCGAGCGACTCGCGCGCCAATCTCATCGCCGCATCGTGCTCGTCGGCATTGTCGTAGCGGCCGAGCGTGTCGAGGACGACCGGAAGGTCGACGTCCTCCAGCGACTCGAGCAGCCACTGCATCTCGTCCAGGCCCAGCCTGACCGATTCGAGTGAGGACGGCGTGTGGCCGGTGCCGAGATCGATCACCGCGTCGCTCCGGGATCCGCGCCGAGCACGGACGGCACGACCATCCGGCCATCCTCGAAGTGCTCGATGTTGCGCAGGTAGTCGGGAGTTTCGTGCTCGCCCTCGTCGTCGGCACCCGCGGTGCGCGGCATCATCTGACCCATCCCGGAGGTGCGCGCCGCGGCGGGGTCGACGCGACCCGCGCTGTAGGTCTGCTGGCCGCCGTCGGCGCCCGATCCGGCGATGCCGGTGCCCGGGCCCGACGTGGTGCCGCCGACCTGCCCGCCCGCCCAGCCTTCGGGCAGCGCGACCGGCGACAGCCGTGCGGCGTTCATATCGCCGACGCCCGCAGCGCGGGTCGACGTCGCCCCGGCGCCACCGCCACCCGTGCCGAGCCCGCCGAGTCCACCGACCGGGGCGAACGGTCCGCCCGCGGCGCCGGTGCCGCCGCCGGTCAACGCCGACACCGCGGCGTTGCCGATGTTGCTTGCCGCGGAGGCGGTCGTGGAGGCCGCGGTGCTGGCGATCTGTCCGGCCTGGGCGGCGACGGTCTGCACGCCCGGGTTCTGCAGCAGCCCGGTGGCGGCGAGTGAAGCGGCCCGCACCGGATCCCCCTCCACCAGCGCACGCAGCGGATCGGCGTCGTCGCCGGACTGCGCCTGGCCGACGCCGGATGCGATCGAGGGCGCGGGCGGGAAGATGCTCGGAGTGAGGACCGTGGCGGTCGTCGCGGCCTCGTAGGCCTCCATCGTGATTGCCGCGCGGATATCCATCGCGCGATCGGCCACTTCCGCCGCCTCGGCGGTGCCGTTCAGTACGCCGCCGGTGGTGTATGCGGCAGCCTTCGCGGACTTGACCGCGACGATCTCGGGCAGGCTCGGCATCGCGATCGAGGCGACGGTGTAGGCGGTGGCGTTGGCACCGGTCTTGGTGGCCATCACCGCGGCATTCTCCGCGCACCGCTCGGCCCAGACCGCGAACCCGGCGAGCTTGCCGCCTGCGATGACACCGTTGACACCTTGCATACCCACGGCGAGCTCGGCGATGACTCGGGCCGCTGTGAACGTGGCATCGGCGTACGCGGCCGAGATCGCCGTCCAGGCCCCGCTTGCCGCCGAGATCGGCACCGCGTGCGCGCCGGCGTTGAGCGTCGTCGAATTGACCGCCGCCATCCGGGGCAGCCAGAAGACGCCCGTGATGCCCAGAGTCATGAGTTCTCCCCCGTAGTGGTTGGTGCGATGCCGGTGGGCGTCCCGATCAGACCGGGATCGTGCCGATGGTGGCCGCGTTGGCCAGGTCCTGGCCGAGGTACTGCGCCACGTGGGTCCGCAGCGTGTTGGCGGCGTTGCGCAGTTCGAGGATGCCCTTGCCGAGTGCCTGATCCTGCAGGGTCGCGACCTGGTTGAAGTGCGTGGCAGCCAGGATCGAGACCTCTTCGGTCCCGGACGGGATCACGTGGGTCGCGGGGCCGGTGGTTGCCGCGACGCCGGCCAGGCGGTCGGCCAGCAGGTCGAGTTCCGCGGCGGCGGCGAGGACGATCTCGGGGACGACGAGAACGTGAGTCATATTCGAACTCCTTCGTGGGACCGGATGTCTCGAGACCGTGCGGCGCGGAGTCGGGAGCGTCAGCGCCCGAAAATCCCCTCGACAAGTTCGACGCGGTGCGACCGGCGAAGGTTCCGTGCCGCGCGAAATAAATCGGCGCGGCTCCGCCTCAGCCCCAGCCGAGCTCGTGCAGCCGCTCCTCCTCGATACCGAAATAGTGCGCGACCTCGTGAATCACCGTGATCGCCACCTCCTCGACCACCTCGGCCTCGCTGTTGCAGATGGCCAGCAGAGGTTCCCGATAGATGGTGATCGTGTCCGGCAGCGAGCCGCCGTAGTGACTGTCCCGCTCGGTGAGTGCGATGCCGTGATAGAGCCCGAGAAGCCCCGGTTCCTCCGGATTGTTCGGCTCCACCAGCACGACGACGTTGTCGATCGCGTGGGTCAGCTGTTCGGGTATGAGATCGAGCGCATCGCCGACCAGCTCGTCGAAGCGCTCGTCGCTCATCGTGACCGGCACGGCGTCAGCCCGGTGGGAGCGGCGCGGGCGCGGCGCCCGGCAGCGGCGTCGGAACCGATCGACCGTCCGGAACCGCGGGTGGCGGAACCGGCGGCTGCCCGTCGATGAGGATGTCGCCCTTGGCCGAACCCTGGATCGGCGCGAAGCCGACGTCGGCACCCTTACCCACCGAGCAGTTCACCCGGCGACTGCCGGCCAACCAGCTCGTCGCGTCGAACTGTCCCCAGAACAGTGTCAACGTCTTGTTGCGCAGCGCGTCGGGGGAGCCGAGGTATGCGGTGGAGGCCTGCGTACAGGCGGGCTCGATGAATTTGTCCTGGTCCTCGACCGAGGGCGGGCCGGCGGGAAACTGCGCGGCCAGGTCGACGATCCCGACGGTCTCGAAGGCATGCGGCTGGGGGCAGTCCACCGGATCGGCAGGCAGATTCTGGTTGATCCCCACACAGACACCGGGCTCCAGCACATCGGATTGGTCCTGCTCGGCGACCGTGCCGATGATCGGCCGCAGCGCACCGGAGCTGCCCGAGTACTGCAGCCCGCAGCGCAGCGTGCGCTCGTTGGACGCCCAGCCCGCGTCACCCGGATTGATCAGGCCGACGCTGAACTTGCCACTCGGGTCGAACTTCGCGCCGAGGTAGTTCTCCACCGCGGGGGTGCACAGCTGATCCTTCAGTTCGGCGAAGCGCAGCACACCGGGAAACTTCGAACCGGGGCCGAATTCGGCGCCGGGGTACGTGCTCAGATCGATCTCCGCGGCGACCTCGAACAGATGCTCGCCGCCGCAGTCGACCTTGCTCAGGTCGCTGGCATCCGACTTCGACCAGGTCAGGCAGTCACCGGGTCGCGCGGTGCCGAACGCCTCGCCCGCCGCCGCACCGGTGGCCGCGGCCTGCCCCGGCTGGCGGGTCTGCAGGTTGGAATCGTTGCTGAATCCGCCGGTCAGGAAGATGGTGACCACCGCGGCCGCGACCGCGCCGAACGCGATCACGGCGAGCGCGCGACGGGTCGTCGACGCGGAAAAGTGCAGGCGGTGACTACTTTCGCCGGCTGGCTCGGGATTCCGTCCGCCGCCCGGCTCGGGTGCCGGATCGGTTCCGTTCGGTTCCGATCCGGCCCGGTCGCGCGACGGACCGAGACCCGCGAGGCTTGCGCGCAGCTTCGCGAGTGGATTGCGTTTGGTTGGCATTTCTTCCTCGGGCATCGCGGTCCATAATGCCCAATCCCCGCGGGCGCGGAAGCCGCGAGGCAGGAACCGGGACGCGGGAGCCCGGCGGCGTCGGTAGTTTGGGCCGCGATGAGCGAAGACGTGCACGAACTCGCGGGTCGCCTTTTCACGATGGCGAGGGAGGGCGACGCGACCACCCTCGAGGCCTACCTCGACGCCGGTGTGCCGGTGAACCTGTCCAACGAGAAGGGCGACACGCTGCTCATGCTCGGCGCCTATCACGGGCACGCCGAAGTGGTCCGTTTGCTGGTGGGCCGGGATGCCGATGTCGATCGCGTCAACGATCGCGGACAGACCCCGTTGGCAGGCGCGGTCTTCAAGGGCGAGGACGAGATCGTCGCCGTGCTGATCGAGGCGGGCGCGGATCCCGCCGCGGGCAAGCCGAATGCACTGGACACCGCGCGGATGTTCGGCCGCGAGGAGTACTTCCCCGCCGGGTGAGGCGTCGACCGGCCGACTCGGCGCACCAAGTAGGGTTTTCAAGCGTGATCGACCTCAAGTTTCTGCGTGACCAGCCCGATGTGGTGCGTGCATCGCAGACCGCGCGCGGCGAGGATCCCGCGCTGGTCGATGTCCTGCTCGACGCCGATGTGACGCGCCGCTCCGCGGTCGCGACCGCCGATGGGCTGCGGGCCGAGCACAAGGCGCTCGGCAAACAGGTCGGCAAGGCGTCCGCCGAGGACCGCCCCGCACTGCTCGCCCAGGCGCAGGAACTCGCGGCGAAGGTGAAGGAAGCCGAGGCGCTGCAGCACAGCTCCGACGCAGCGCTGGACGCCGCGCACCGGGCGATCTCCAACGTGATTGCGCCCGAGGTGCCGCCCGGCGGCGAGGACGACTTCCGGCTGCTCGACACCGTCGGCGAGCCACGGACCTTCGACTTCGAGCCGAAGGACCATCTTGCACTCGGCGAGTCGCTCGGCTTGATCGACATGGAACGCGGCGCGAAGGTCGCCGGCGCCCGGTTCTACTTCCTCACCGGCTACGGCGCGATGCTGCAACTGGCGATGCTGCAGCTCGCTGCGCAGAAGGCGATGGCGAACGGGTTTCAGATGATGATCCCGCCGGTGCTGGTGCGGCCGGAGGTGATGGCCGGGACCGGGTTCCTCGGCGCGCACGCCGACGAGGTGTACAAGCTCGCCGACGAGGACCTGTACCTGGTGGGCACGTCCGAGGTACCGCTGGCCGGCTACCACTCCGGGGAAATCCTCGATCTGAGCAAGGGGCCGCGTCGCTATGCCGGCTGGTCGTCGTGCTTCCGGCGCGAGGCGGGCAGCTACGGCAAGGACACCCGCGGCATCATCCGCGTGCATCAGTTCGACAAGGTCGAGATGTTCGTCTACTGCCGTCCGGAGGACGCCGACGCAGAACATCGGCGGCTGCTCGATTGGGAGCGGGAAATGCTCACGGCGATCGAGGTGCCCTACCGGGTGATCGACATCGCGGCCGGTGACCTGGGCTCGTCGGCGGTGCGCAAGTTCGACTGCGAGGCGTGGGTGCCAACACAGGAGCGCTACCGCGAGCTGACGTCCACCTCGAACTGCACCACGTTCCAGGCGCGGCGATTGGCCATCCGGTACCGCGACGAGAACGGCAAGCCGCAGATGGCCGCGACGTTGAACGGCACGCTGGCGACCACCCGATGGCTGGTTGCGATCCTGGAGAACCACCAGCAGGCCGACGGTTCGGTGCGGGTGCCCGCCGCGTTGGCGCCGCTCGTCGGGACCGACGTGCTGCGCCCGCCGAACTAGCGCGAAATTCGCTTGACGCGGCTGCGCGTGGGTCGCAGAGTTGAGCCATGTTCGCCCGCGCCCCGAATTGAACCGATTCCGATCGATCCCTTGCGCTGCGTGCCGTCGCCTATCGAGGCGCCGGTGAGTTCATTCCGTTCTACGCGCTGTACGCGCTGCTGTTCGCCGACCATGGCCTGAACACGGCGCAGATTTCCGCCCTGCTCGCCGTCTGGTCGCTCACCGCGTTCGTGCTGGAGGTCCCGTCCGGGGCGTGGGCCGACCTCGTGTCGCGGCGGCTGCTGCTCGTGATGGCCGGGGTGCTGACCGCGGTCGGATTCGCATGCTGGTCGATCTTTCCCGGCTTCATCGGTTTCGCCGCGGGATTCCTGCTGTGGGGTGTCGGTGGCGCGCTGCAGTCCGGCACGTTCGAGGCGTTGCTCTACGACGAACTCGACGCCCGCGGCGCGGCGGGCGACTACGCCCGCATATTGGGCTACGCGACGGCTGCCGCGGAGTTGTCCGCGCTGCTGGCGATCCTGGCGGCGGCGCCGTTGTTCGATTGGGGCGGTTACGCGCTGGTTGGGTGGAGCAGCGTGGCCGCCGCCCTCGTGCAGGTGGCATTGGCGTCCACGCTCCCAGCTGCGCCCAAGGTCGCCGAGCCGCTGACTGCGCGCCGCACACCGCTGGCGGGCTATCTGGCCATGCTGCGCAGCGGCGTCGGCGAGGCGATGCGCCATGGCGTGGTGCGGCGCGGGGTGCTGCTCGCCGCGTTGCTCTACGGCCTGACCGCGATCGACGAGTATTTCGGACTGCTCGCCCACGATGCGGGCGCGGCGACCGGAACCGTGCCGCTGCTGGTCGGACTGACCGTCGCCGGCTCCCTGATCGGCAGCACCCTGGCCGCGCGGACCTCGGGGATGCGGGCGCGCGCGATGGCCGCCGCGTTGATCGTCGCCGGCCTCGCACTCGCCGTCGGGGCGCTGATCGGGGGTCCCGGTCTGTTCGGGGCGGCCGGTTTCGCCGCGATCGGCGTCGGCTACGGCATCGTCATGAACGCCACGGTGGTGACCGAGGCGCGACTGCAGGACGCGATCACCGGCCCCGCCCGCGCCACGGTCACCTCGGCGGCCGGGCTGTTGTCCGAGCTGGTGTCGCTGGCGATCTTCGCAGCTGTCGCGGTGCTGACGGCGGTCCTGCCCATCTCCGCGACGCTGGCACTGCTCGCCACTCCGGTGCTGCTGTCCGGCTTCCTCGCGCTGCGCTGGCTACCGCGTGCCCGGGCGATCGTCGCCGAAGACGGCACTACCCGGGCAACCGAAGATCGGCTGCCCGGGTAGCGGGGGTGGGTCAGCGCTGGACGTAGCGACGGTTCGACGCGTCCCAGCGCGGGGCGTTCAGCGTCACGAGGGTGAGCCGGTCGAAGGCCTGCGCGAATTTACGTACGGAAGTAATCAATGGGATTCGTACTCCTGGGTCGAGGCTGGTAGAGCGTGCCTCGTTGCACACATCAGTACTGCACCAACGCTAGCGAGGCTGCGCGGAGACGGCAAAGGTTTGCGGGGTTGAACTCGGCACAGCTTCCTGAACACGTGACGAGCGACACTGCTGTGCGAACCGCCAGATCATCGCGGGTCCGCCCGATACATTCGTTACGAAAGTGTCGAATCGACCGGAAAGCCGCGATGTGACGAGTCCGACCAGCGGGGGCATGAGCCCCGGCGAGCGCCGCCTGCTGGTGCTGTGGGTCGTGATCGCAGTGCTCGCGGTCGCTGGTGCGGCGGTGGTGATTGCCGTGCGTTTTGCGGGCGGTTCGGACTCGTCGGATGCGCTGTCGACGGCAACGGGCTCGATGACACCGTCGACGGCCGGGGCGGATTTCCCGGAGACCGGGGTCCCGCTCACCGCGGAGGACATCCCCCCAGCGCCCGTTCCGGTACCGCCGACGGTCGTGCCGCTGAGTAGTTCCACGCGCGCGAGCGCGGTGTCCGGCTTGCTGCCAATCGTTCCCGGCGCGGCCCAGCCCGTGAACGCAACGGCAGCCAATCCGCTTACCACCGTGGGTGTTTCGCTCTCCCGGCAGGCGTGCAAGCTACCCGGCTGGGGGGAGGACGCGGCTGCGGAGACGACGTTCCTGCAAGCCGCACTCGGCTGTCTGGACACGGCGTGGCGCCCGATCCTGGAGCGATTGAAGCTGCCGTTCGCACCCGCCTCCGTGGTGGTCACCGAGACCGTCACCGGCGGCCAGTGCAGCGCGGTACCTGCCCAGAGCAGCTTCTACTGTGACGGCACCATCTATCTGGTGCCGGCCAGCTACCGGAACACGACCACCGGTGCGCGTGGGGTGCCGGCCGCGGCGATGGGCATGCTGGCGCACGAGTATGGCCATCACCTGCAACGACTCAGCGGCACGCTGGCGGCGTCGGTGGAGCAGATGAACGCGGCCGGGCGGGGGACACCGGAGGGACTTGAGCTTTCGCGCCGCGCAGAGCTGCAGGCGCAGTGCCTATCCGGGATGTTTTTTGGCGTCACATTCGATCCGCCGAGTGTGGCGCTGGCCCAGCAGGACAATTACACCCGGGGGGACCAGCCGGGTGGCGCGCAGTCGCACGGCACCCCGCAGAGTTGGGGCGACTGGTTCACCAAAGGGCTGCAACGCAATTCGCTCGACGTCTGCAACACGTGGGTGGCGCTGCCGAACGCGGTGAGCTGAGCCGGTGCGTCGGCGTGCCGGCCTCGCGCTGGCCTTTCTGGTTGGCGTGCTCGTCGCGACGCAGGCCCGCGTCAACGGTGAACTGGGCGATCGACTCGGCAGCGCAGTACTGGCGGCGCTGGTCAGTTTTGCCGGCGGATTGGCGCTGCTCTGCGCCGCAGTGGTTTCGGTGCCATCGCTGCGAAAGCGAATGAGTGCGGTGCGCGGCGCGGTCCGTGACCACAGCCTGCCGCGCTGGCAACTCGCCGGCGGATTGTGCGGTGCAGGGCTGGTCACCTGCCAGGGCCTGACGGTGGCGTCGCTCGGCGTCGCAGCATTCACCGTCGCAGTCGTCGGCGGGCAGGTGCTGGGCAGTCTGTGGGTGGATCGGAGTGGGCTGGCGCCCTCGGGCGCGACCCCGATCACGGTGACTCGGCTGCTGGGGGCGGGGATCGCGGTGGCTGCGGTGGCGGTCGCGGGGGTGGGCGAATGGCGGACCGACGAGGGCTCGCTGTGGATGGCGGTGCTCGCGGCAATTGCCGGTGGCAGCCTGGCCTGGCAGCAGGCGGTCAACGGAAGGGTCGGGACGGTCGGCGGCCCCATCGTCGCCGCGTGGGTCAACTTCGCCGCAGGTACAGCCGCATTGGTACTGGTCACGGGCGTGGTCGTGGCGTTGCGCGGGGTGCCGGGCGACTGGCCCAGCACGCCGTGGCTCTACCTCGGTGGCGCGCTCGGCGTAGTGCTCATCGCGGCGGGCGTGCTGGCGGTCCGCTGGATCGGGGTGCTGCTGCTCGGTCTGGCATCGGTCGCCGGCCAGTTGGTGGGCGCCGTCGCGCTCGACGCCGTGACCCCGACTGGCGCGGGGTTGTCCGCCACCGCCGTGGTGGCCTGCGTGCTCACGGTTTTCGCCGTTGCGCTGGCGGCTCGGTCGCGTTAGAGGTGGTCGGGGAGGACCGGGGTGATGATGTCGAGGACTCTTTCGGCTTCGGCGCAGGCTTGGTCGATGGTGGTGATATCGCCGGGAAGTGGACCCATGGCCGGCGGGGTGTAACCGACGCGGATCTGCAACGTGCCCGGCGGGATGTCGATGCTGATGATGCAAAGGTTCGTGGCTTCGGACGCGTCTCCGATCGAGACGTCGCGTCCGGCGACGGTGCGATGTTCGCGCTCGACGAGCCGCTTGTCGGCCACGACCGCATCGTATGGCTTGCCGACGACGTGAATGCTTGGCGAATGGTTTGGGTCGTGGTGGACGAAGTAGCAAACCAGTTCAGGGGTTGGTGAAGTGCCGTCATGGCGTTCCGGCGAGGTGTATTCGCTGCCTGCCATGGCGGCCGTGAATTGTTCGCAGGGGTCCACACTCACTGGAACGGTGGTGGCGGTTGTGATCGAGGCCGTGGCGGTGTCACCGTCATCGGAGCACCCTGAGGCGACTACGGCTAGCGCGCCGATGGCAATGACAGCTCGGATCGCCGGCGCTGCGGATTGCTTCACGTGTCGGCCTCTACGTTCCCAAGAGTGGTGGCGGTTGCCGCGTCGGTGGCGAGGTACGCGTTGCGCGCCGCTTGCAGGGCGTCGCGAAAATCGGTGACCCAGGTGATCAGCGCTCGAATGTAGCCGACGGCGGAGCTCTGCTCGGGGATGCTGCCTCCGCCGCGTGCCTTGTGCTGGTATTTCGTGAGGAGCTGCTGGGCTGGCTCGAAGCCGTTCTCGCCGATTCCGAGCGAGTCGACCCACAGCTCATTGTGTGCCCGCTGCTGTAACACGCGGAGCGCGTCAATGTGCTTGTCGCAGTTGGCAATAACCTCCTGCAACCCGTCCGGGTCCATCGTCAGGTCCTGCCCCGACTCGATGTACTGGTCGATGGTTCGCTTCAACGCCGGCGCAGGAGCGACCGGCGGCGTCGCGGTGCCGGCCGAGAGCAGACCCTCGAGGGTGGTCGGGGTGGACGGTGCCGAGGTGGTCAGCGAGGTCAGATAGTCATCGACAGTGCCGGGAGTGCTCATCGCGCGCCTGTCACAACTGGTCCGGGAGGACGGGGGTGATGATGTCGAGCACCTTCTCGGCTTCGGCGCAGGCTTGGTCGATGGTGGTCAGGGCGTCGGGCTGAGTTATTGGCGGCGGGACGTATCCCACTCGGATCTGGAGAGTGCCGGGGGGAATGTCGATGCTGATGATGCACATGTCCGAGACTGCGGAAGCATCTCCGATCGAGACGTCGTGTCCGGCAACGGTGCGCGGCTCGCGTTCCACCAACCGATCGTCGGCGACCACGTCCTCGTACGGTTTGCCCATCACGTAGATCCCGGCGGAGTAGCCCGGGTTGTCGTGCGCGAATCCGCAGCTCAGTTCGGGATACGGGGTCGTACGGTCCGGGCGTCGTCGAGGCGTGTCGTATCCGCCAGCGGCCAATGCGGTGGCAAAGGGCTCACAGGGGTCCAGGCTCACCGCGACGGTGGTGACGGTAGTAGCTGGGCTGGCGGCGTTGTCCGTCTCGCCGGAACAGCCGGCGGCGAGCGCAGCGATACCAGCGAGAATGCTTACGACGCTCGCGATGCGCTTCACTGGTCGATCGCGATCGCGATCGCGATCGAGCCGAGTTTGCCGTCGGTCGCTGCGTCGGTGGCGAGATAGGCGTTGCGGGCGGATTGCAACGCGTCGCGGAAGTCGGTCACCCAGGTGATCAGGGACGCGATGTAGCCGACGGCAGAGCTCTGTTCGGGGATGCTGCCGCCGCCGCGCGCCTTGTGCTGGTATTTCGTGAGGAGCTGCTTGGCTGGCTCGAAGCCGTTCTCGCCGATTCCGAGCGACTCCACATACAACTCGTCACGTGCTCGCTGCTGCAGATCGCTGAGGGCCCTAATGTGCTTCTCACAGTTCGCAATAACCTCCTGCAGCCCGTCCGGATCCATCGTCAGGTCCTGCCCCGACTCGATGTACTGGTCGATGGTGCGCTTCAACGCCGGCGCGGGTGCGACCGGCGGCGTCGCGGTGCCGGCCGAGAGCAAACCTTCGAGCGTGGTCGTGGTGGACGGAGCCGAGGTGGTCAGCGAGGTCAGATAGTCATCGACATTGCCGGGAGTGCTCATCGCGATTGTCCCTCCTTCAACTCTTCCGAGGCCCGCTCGAGCAGCCCGTCGACGATCTGGCTGAGGCGCTGCGGGTCGGCCGGCGCCGCGCGGGTGCGATCACGCGGCCCGATCACGTACCGACCGTCGCCGGCGATGTCGATCCAGCGCACCTGGCCCGTCTCGGACTGCCGCCCGTACCGCGGGCCCGACCACACCCGGATCGTGCCATCTCCGGCATGCCGGGTTGCGAGCACCTGCTCGAGGCGAGCAGCCCGGCGGGAGACGGCGACGGTCGTGGTGAATCCGCGCGGGGAGTCTTCGGCAGGTTCGGTGGGGCCTTTGAATTCGCTGGTTCCGCCGGCATTGGGTGGCAGCACGCCGACGATCTGGCCGGCGAGTCGGCCCGCCGGCCCGAAGCCGAGCGTGACGTCGCCGCCTTGTTCGTCGTCGGGTCCGGGCTGCTGCACCGCGATCGCCGCGTATCGCTGCGCCTGCGCGCCGATCACGCGGATCCGCGCATTCGCAGCGGTACGGCCCGACACCGCGACATGCACCTCGGGGTTGGCGAGCACGCTGACGGCGGCCCGCATCCGCTCGTGCTCCGAACCGGCGAACGCGTCACGCACCTGCTGCTCGAATCGTTCGGCATCGTCGCGCCAGGTGAACCCGGAGACGATGTCGAACGGGAACGGATAGCGATCCAGGCCGGTGCCGTACCAGAGCGCGCCGAACTGGGCGGCCCCCATTTTCCAGTTGATCATGCGCCGATCACCGGGGGCGCGATCTTCGGCATCTCACCGATCAGCTCTTTGCCGTTGTCGACGGTCACGAGGTAGCCCGGCGAGCGGTGCTCCTTGTCCTCGTCACCCTTGCCGCGGGCACCGTGCCCGCCGGCCATTCCACCCATGCCTGCCGCACCGGCACGACCGACACCTGCTGCGGCACCGATTGCGCCACCGCCGCGTCCGCCGGACAGACCCGCACCGCTCGGACTTCCCGCCGACGGCGCCGCGAGTTTGCCACCGATCGCGGCACCACCGACACCGCCTGTGCCCGTGTGCGAGCCGACGCCGCCCGATGCGGATCCACCGGAACTGCCTGCGCCCGAACCGGATCCGACTCCGGTACCCGTACGCGAGGAACCGTCGGCGCTCGCCGGGCTGGTCGCGTCCGCCGAAGCGGGGCTCGTTGCGGAAGGGTCGGTCAGTGACGACGGATCGGTTGTGTCCGAGGTGTCCGCGGTGTCCGCCGCGGTGGGATCCCCGGATGTGTCGGTCGGGTCGTCGGTACCGGGCACATCCGTTCCGCGGTTACCGTCGCTGTTGCTCGGCGTGCGGGAGTTGGTCGTGCCGTCGTTGCCATTGTTCCCATCGCCCCCGGCACCGCTGATGACCGGCTTGCCGGGGGTGGGCGACAACGAGCCCGGCGCCGTAAACCCCGGCACCGTGCCGTCGGTGGTGACCAGGTTCGTGTTGTAACTGGTCAGTGCGGCGCGGGCCTCACCCTGGCGCCGGTAGTACTCGTCCTCGGTATCGGTGTCCCAGGGCGACACCTTGTCCCAGAAGCCCTTGTCGATCTTCTCCGGAACCCCTTGTTGGACAGCACTTACCGCACCGGCAAGTTCGGTCAACGTCCGCGCGACCTCTTGGAAGGCGCCCGCGCCCTGGTCCGCAGTCGGCGCGTATTCCTTGGTCAACGCCCCCGTGGCGAGCGTCCCGGCCTTGCTCTGCCAGGTCTCCCCGAGCTTCGTTGCCGAGGTTGTGGAGAACTGTGTGATCTCCGCATGGATGTCCTTGGCCAACGCTGCCCATCCGGCGTCCAGACCGCCCGGCCCCGCTGCCGACATGGGCTGTACGAGCCCGACGATCTTGCCCAGACTCCACCCGTCCACGGCCAGCGCGTGGACGTACTGCGGATCGGGACCGCCACCCGATGTACTCATTACGATCCCCCCGGATCATCGACCGCCGCAGCGGTAGCCGTCATACCCCCCCGCCCGGTGATGCGTCGTGCGAGACCACATCGGGGCAGGCGAATACTACCCGGCGCATGCGAAGCGTTCCGACCTGCGACGGTAAAGTCGCTCCGGTTCGGGGGAGAACACTTCGGGGGGAGTACCGGCATGAACGCGCCGTCGGGCGGCCACGCGCCGCCGCACGCACCGCGTCGCAAATGGGCGATCGCCGGGCTCACGCTCGCGCTCGTCGTTGTCCTGGCTGCGCTGGTGGTGCTGACGAGGGTCGCGCTCGACGCTTCGCGGTCACGGGCAGCGGTCGGACGCACCGACCCCAATCCAGTTGTCACCGTTGAAGAGTCGTATGCGGCGACCGACGATTCGGTGACCACGCCATCGCTCCCGATGTCTCCAACCAGGCCGCCGGTGCCCGCGGGCCCGCGCCCGGTCGCCGCGACCGCGGCGAATCCGCTGATGGCCGACCTCGGCATGCCGGACGGCGGGTGCGTGCTGCCGCCGTGGTCGAAGTACGAGAAGGGGGTCATGGACTTTCTTCGGGCCGGTCTGAACTGCCTGGACGCGCGGTGGCGGCCGATCATGGCGCAGCTGAACCTGCCGTGGCGTCCACCCGCGCTCGAGGTGACGTTGGAAAGCAAGACGACGCCATGTGGCGGCAGCAGGCTCGATCCGTACAACAGCTACTACTGTTCGGCGAACGACCTCATCACCGTGGTCCCGGAGAGTTATCTGAGCACGCCGGACGGCATCGAGTTCTCCGCGGCGACCGCGATGGCCATGCTCGCGCACGAGTACGGGCACCATCTGCAGTACCTCAGCGGGATTGGTCACGCGTCACGGGCGAGGGAAACCGCCGCGGGCGAGCACAGCCCCGAAGGGCTCGAACTCAGCCGTCGGCTCGAACTGCAGGCCCAGTGCCTGGCCGGGATCTTCTACGGCGCGACGTTCGGTGCGACCGCTGTCGAATTCGCCGTACGCGACGCCTACCGCCGAGGGGACGGGCCCGGCCGCGAGCCCGACCATGGGCAGCGGGCGAACGTGGGCGCGTGGTTCGAGCATGGCGTCACCAGGAACCGGCTCGCCGATTGCAATACCTACACGGCGGAGCCCGACGCCGTCGGCTGAGCGGTCAGAGCCTGCGTGAGCGCAGCTCGTGGCCTTTCGAGGTGAGGCAGCGTCCGCTCGTCAGATCCCATTCCCAGCCGTGCAAATTACAGGTGAGCCGCTCGCCCTCGATGACGCCGAACTTGGTCAGGTCCGCCTTGAGGTGCGGGCAGCGGCGCTGCACCTCCCAGCCGGCCACCTCGATCGAGGCGGTGTCGTCGTGGGCCTCGGCGAACCAGCCGTCGGCGTAGGCGATCCGCTCGTCGGTGAGGCATTTGAAGAACGTGTAGAGGAATTCGTTGTAGCCGCCGATGCGCCAGGCCTCGAAGCGGGTGGACAGAAAGATGCTGTTGACCCAGTCCGGTTCGTTGTCACGCAGCACCGTGCGAACCAGTTCGGGGGCGATGCGGAAGCCGTACCGGTACTTCTTGTCGTCGGGTGCCGGTGCACGGACCGTGCGGGTAGGGAAGTCCAGGACCACGGTCTCGGATCCCAGCTCGAGGGCCACCGCATAGCCGATGCCGTCGCAGATCAGGTCGCTCTGGCGCATCAGCGGCTCGAACCGGTCGCGCAAAGGCCCGAGTAGCGGCTCGCCAGCCGCCGGTGCCCACCGCGCCTTCTCGGACGCGATCACCGGGGCAGCCCGCCGCGCCATGTCCTCGATGTAGTCGGCCTTGTTCGCGAAGATCGCCTTGACCTCGCCGTCCGGGATCGGGTGGGTGAGCGTGAGCTCGCCACCGCGCAGGTCGGCGACCGACCCCGGGATCATCAACAACCCGTTATCGGCGCCGTGCAGGTTCATCTGCTCCAGGAACACGAGCTGGTCCGGGAAGATGTTGCCCTCGTCGCCGCGGTCGTCGTTGAGGTAGCGCAGATCCGCGTCGAGGAACACCGGCGGCCCGGCCGACGGCACCACCCAGGTGGCGTCCACCTGCTCGATATAACTGCGTGCCCGGTCCATGCCGCGCTGGCGCTTCTGCTTGCCGAAGACCGTTTTGCTGCGCTCGGGGATGTCGTAGACCATCGGGTACCAGATCGCGCCCGAGAACTGGACCAGATGGATATCGAGCTTGCCGAACGCGTCGTGTACGACGTCCATATCCATCGGCCGCGAGTCGTTCATGTTGAAACACGTGGTCTCGCCGTCGGACACGACCAACCCGGAGTCGCCAATCGGCCCGTCGGCCGGTGCGCGCAGCGCGACGATCATGATGTCGAGACTGCCGAGCTTGTTGGTGACCCGGTGCTTCACCGAATCCTCGGTCTCCAGGAACTTGTGGAACCCGAGGGCCTCCAGCTCGCGGCGCAGGTCCGGGACCGGGTAGTCCGGCAGCAGCACGGTGGCGTCCTTGTTGACGTGCTCGGCCAGCGTCGCCGGATCGAAATGGTCTTTGTGCAGGTGGGAGACGTAAAGGTAGTCGCAATCGCCGAGCGCGTCCCAGTTCAGCAAGGTGTTGTCCGGGAACGGGAACCATGAGGCGAAATAGGCAGGGTTCACCCACGGATCGCACAGAATCGATCCTGCCGCCGTCTGGATATGAAATCCGGCGTGCCCGACGCTGGTGACCTGCATGGTGTTGTCGGATTCCTTTCCGTTGCCATCCCGAACAGGGGACTACTCTACGTCGCACCGGAAATGGCCGTCCGTGACGCGACCCGGTGCCAGCACCGTCCGATGTGCCCCGAACGGATAGGCTCACTCGTTGTGGATCCCGTTTACCGGACGGCTATCGGCCTCGCCCGCGCCGTCTTCTTTCTGCAAGGCCTGACCTTCACCGTGCACGGCGCGGAGAACGTCCCCGCAAAGGGCGGCGCGGTGATCGCGATCAACCACACCGGCTACATGGACTTCACCTACGCCGGGCTGCCCGTCCGGACCCCGAAGCGCTACATCCGCTTCATGGCGAAGAAGGAAGTGTTCGACAACAAGATCTCCGGTCCGATCATGCGCGCGCTCAAGCACATTCCGGTGGACCGCGGAGCGGGCGCGGACTCCTACCGCGCCGCGGTGGACGTCCTGCGCAAGGGCGAACTCGTCGGCGTGTATCCCGAGGCGACGATCAGCCGCAGCTTCGAGATCAAGGAGTTCAAGTCGGGCGCTGCGCGGATGGCCATCGAGGCGGATGTGCCGATCGTGCCGGTCGTGATCTGGGGTGCGCAGCGGGTGTGGACCAAGGGCTTCGACAAGCACCTCGGACGCTCGAACACACCGATCTCGATCGCCGTCGGGGAACCGATCGCGCCGTTCGAGCCCGCCGCCGAACTCACCGCACAGGTGCGCGCCACGATGCAGGAACTGCTGGCGGGTCTGCAGCAGGACTACCCGCATCCGGCGGGCGAGTACTGGGTGCCGGCGAAGCTGGGCGGCAGCGCGCCCACGCTGGAGGAAGCCGATCGGATGGACGCCGAGGAAGCCGCGGCGAAGGCCAAGCGGCGCGCGGCGAAGGCCACCGACCAGGGGGAGTAGGAGCAGCCGACCAGGGCGAGTAGGAAGCAGCCGACCAGGGGAGTGACCGCGATGAAGCGCGAACCCGTCTACGACGCGTTGTCCGTGCTGGTGCAGACGGTGATCGCTGCGCAGGGTCTGCGCATCGCGATCACCGGCCAGCGCAACATGCCACGGTCGGGTGGTGCGGTGCTCGCGGTCAACCACACCTCGTACGTGGACTTCTTCGAGGCCGGGCTCGTCGGCCGCAAGTCGGGCCGCAATGTGCGCTACATGATGAAGGCCGAGCTCGAACGCAATCCCGTCGTCGGTTTCCTGATGCGGCACTGCAAGGCGATCGGCGTGGATCGTGAGGCAGGCGCCGAGTCCTATGGCAAGGCAGTGAACTCGCTGCGCGACGGCGAGATCGTCGTCGTGTACCCGGAGGCAACGATCAGCCGCAGCTTCGATCTCAAGGACTTCAAGACCGGCGCGGCGCGGATGGCGCTGGAGGCAGACGTGCCGATCGTCCCGATGACGATCTGGGGTGCGCACCGGGTGTGGACCAAGGGCTTCCCGCGCCAGCTCGGCCGGCATAAATTCCCGGTGAATATCGTTATCGGTGAACCGATTCCGCCGCACGGGACGGTCGACGAACTCACCGTCGAACTGCGTGCCGCGATGTCGGTGCTGCTCGACAAAGCGCAGACCGGATACCCGATGGAGCCCGGCGCACCCTGGGTCCCCGCGCGGTTCGGCGGCAGCGCACCGGATCCGGCGACCGCGAAGGAACTCGAGATCGCGGAGTTCGCCGCCCGTCGGGCGAAGGCCGCAGCAGCGCTCGCCGCACCCCGGAAACCGCGCCGCCGCACCCTCTTTTGACGGGATGAACGGAACCGTTCAGTCGAACAGATCGACTGAACGGTTCCGTTCAGTCGATTGGACGCACCAAATCTTCCATTCACACCTTGGCGGGTGCGCGACCGGACCCGCCCGCAACGGAAAGTTCGGAGAGCTCTTGCGCCGCCTCGCGCAGCGCGGCGACATACGCCTCGCGCTCGGCGCCCGGCACCGCGGGGCGCAACGGCGCCAGCTGCACCTCGAAGCCGGGCAGTGCGTCGTCGAACACGGGCGCGGTCAGGTAGCTCACCGGCAGCGCGGCGTCCGAATGCAGTTCGGTTGCGGTGTACGGACGCGACGTGAGGCTGGCGAGTTGGCGCAGCACCCGGTCGCGCAGTTGTGGCCGCAGGACGTCGCTGCCGACCACAGCGAGCAGATCCGCGAGCACGTCGACGAGGCCGACGTCGTCGGCGACGGGACGAAAAACCGCGCACCCGAATTCGCGCACGGTGCCAAGCAGTTCGATGCCTGCGCGGCGCGGTGCCGGTGCGGTGGCGAGCCAGGCGTCTCGGTCGTCGCGCTCCCGCCACGGCATGACCGCCGCGCCCGCTGGATACGCCAGCGGAATACGCTGTCCCACAGACAGTCCCGGCACAATCCGCAAACCGGCATGGTGTTTGGCGACCACGGTGAGCCGGCGCGGTTCGATGCGGCTCAGCGTGACCCCACACCCCGCGCGTGCGGCAAGCGCGGTGAGTACGTCGTCGACCCCGGCAGGGATGGGCGGGGCGGGAACGTGTAGGCCGGACAGTGCCGGACCGAGGCGGTAGCGCAGTTCGGAATCGCGGATGGTCCATCCGGCCGCGGTGAGCTCGGTCAACACGGCGGTGGCGGTCGCGCGCGCGGCGCCGGTCGCCTTCGCGATCTCGGCGATGGTGTATCCGCGTGCGGATTCGGTGAGCAGCGCGATCACGTCCACGACGCGCCGGGTGGGCGGCGAGGAGCTGTGCGGTGCCATCGTCCCTCCCTTGTCGTCACGTCCCGTCGGCGCTACTGTGCATCGACTATTCGGCGATTGCAAGTCGAATATTCGACGGTAAGCGATTGCTTAGGGAGTGAAGCCAGCGATGATTCTCGACAACTTCCGGCTCGACGGGCAGGTCGCCGTCGTGACCGGTGCCGGCCGCGGACTCGGCGCCGCGATTGCGCTGGCATTCGCCGAGGCCGGTGCCGACGTCGTGATTGCGGCGCGAACGGCCGCCGATCTGGACAAGGTCGCGGGCCAGGTGGCCGCCGCCGGGCAGCGGGCGCACGTGGTCGCCGCGGACCTTTCCGACCATGAGGCCGTCGCCGCGCTCGCGCAGGCCGCCGTGGACGAGTTCGGCCGGCTCGACATCGCGGTCAACAATGTCGGCGGTGCCATGCCGAAGCCGCTGCTCGACACCACGAACAAGGACCTCGCCGCGGCGTTCTCGTTCAACGTGATCAACTCGCACGCGTTGCTGACCGCGGCGGTGCCGAAGATGCTCGAGACCGCGGGCGGCGGTTCGATCATCAACATCACCTCGGCTGTGGGTCGGCTGCCGGGCCGGGGCTTCGGTGCCTACGGCACCGCGAAGGCCGCGCTCGCGCACTACACCAGGCTCGCCGCGCTCGACCTCTCGCCGCGGATCCGGGTCAACGGCATCGCACCGGGCGCGATCCTCACCTCGGCGCTCGACATCGTCGCGGGCGTCGATGAACTGCGTAAGCCGATGGAGGCCGCGACGCCGCTGCGCTACCTGGGCGACCCGTCCGATATCGCCGCCGCCGCGCTCTACCTTGCCTCGCCTGCCGGTCGCTACCTCACCGGAAAGGTGCTCGAGGTCGACGGCGGACTGAATACCCCGAACATGGAAATGCCACTACCCGATCTGTAGGAGGAATCGAATGAGTCTTCGTGTCGCGGCCTGGGGCATCGGCAACGTCGGAAAGCACGCGCTGACCGGAATCATCAAAGACCCGCGGTTCGACCTCGTCGACGTCGTCGTCTCCTCGGAGGCGAAGAATGGTGTGGACGCCGGCGCGCTCGCCGGACTCGATGTCGAGACGGGCGTCCTCGCGACGACCGACAAGGCCCGCGTACTCGCGGACAAGCCCGACGTCGTTGTGTACACCGCGATGACCGACAACCGCCTGATGGAAGCGCTCGAGGATCTGCGCGCGATCCTCGCCGCGGGCGTCAACGTGGTGGCCAGCGCACCGGTGTTCTTGCAGTACCCGTGGGACGTGCTGCCTGCGAACCTGCTCGAGCCACTGGAAAAGGCAGCAGCCGAGGGCAACTCGTCGATCTTCGTCAACGGTATCGATCCCGGCTTCGCCAACGACCTGCTGCCGCTTGCCCTTACCGGCACCTGCCAGCGGGTCGATCAGGTGCGCTGTATGGAAATCGTCGACTACGCCACCTATGACAATCCGGCGGTGATGTTCGACATCATGGGCTTCGGCAAGCCGCTCGACGAGACGCCGATGTTGTTGCAGCCGGGCGTCCTGTCCTTGGCCTGGGGCAGTGTGGTCCGCCAACTCGCAGCCGGTCTCGGTATCGAGCTCGATGCGGTCACCGAGGTCCACGAGCGGCTGCCCGCACCGGAATCATTCGACATCTCGTCCGGCAAGATTGCCGAAGGCACCACCGCCGCAATGAGGTTCGAGGTGCGCGGTGTGGTCGGTGACGAGATCCCGGTCGTGCTCGAGCACGTCACCCGCACGCGGGCCGACCTCGCACCGGACTGGCCGCAACCGGCGCAGGAGGGCGGCTCGTACCGGATCGAAGTCACCGGCGAGCCGAACTATGCACTCGACCTGTGCCTGTCCAGCTCGCTTGGCGACCACAACCACGCCGGGCTGGTTGCCACCGCGATGCGTGTGGTGAACGCCGCCCCGGCAGTCGTCGCAGCGAAGCCGGGCATTCGCACTACGCTCGACCTCCCGCTCATCACCGGCCCGGGACGCTGATCCCGGACTGAGCACCGCGAAGCGCCCGTTCCACCGAAGTCTCGTGGGGCGGGCGCTTCGCTGTGCCTAATGGTGAGTGTGGGTGCTGGTGTCGCTGTCGAGGGCGATCGCGGCCCAGATCGCGAAGCCGTACAGGGCAAGGATTCCGAGGCCGAGGATGGCCCACAGGATGAGGGAGATCTTGCCCAACGACTTGGTCTGGTCGGATGCGCGTTGGGCGCCGGCGTAGTCGCCCATCGACCAGAGTGGAAACACCCGCGAGGAGTGGTTGAACGCGGCGAATGCCAACGGCCAGAAAAACACGACGGTCGCAGCGGCCCAACCGGCGTTGATCGGCGGCAACGCTGGGCGAGGGTGGTGCATCGGTCCACCGGGGACGTTGCTCGGGGCGGGGGTCTGGAACTGATTTGGGTACAACGATTTTCCTTCCAAGCAAGGAGTTTCCGAAGGCTCGACATCGCGCCTGTGCTCGCTTGGATGCGGCTCGCGCTCGGTATGTTCCCGCTACCCGTTACCAGCCCTGTGCGCGCTATCCCAGCGGGACATTCACGAAGCTGGGCGCGTCGGGGTCGAGCAGCAGGTGCTGCTGGGCGAGTGCGCTCTCGTTCAGCAGCGGCCGCAGCGGCGTGCCCTTCGGGAAGTTGCTTGCGTAGATATCCACCCGCAGCCGATGCCCGGGTGCCAGCACGGCATCGGTCGGAGTCAGGCCGACGTCGAGTTGCGTTGGTTGCCCCGGGACGACCGGCTGGCGCGATGCCAGGGTGAGCGTGTTGTACGGGTCGGTGAGATCGCCGTTGGCCGAGTACCGACTGTGCGACGGATCGACCTCGCGCAATGACGACGTCAACTGCCCGGTGGTGAGCACGACCGAGGTGCCTTCGGGCGCAACATCGTTGAGGGTGGCGGTCCAGAAACCATCGGTCGCGTCGTGCACGGTGTTGAGATGCACGTTGATCGGCCCGGAGATCGGCGTCGGTCTCGTCACCGGTGCGGCGGTGAAGGTGAGCCCGTCGAGTTCCTGTGGCCGGGCATCGCGGCTGCAGCCAACCAGCACCGCGGACGCGCCTGCGGTGATGTAGGCGGTGTCGCGGGAGCAGACGCTCGTGACGCCGGGGCCGATCGTGAGCTGGTTGGTGCTCGAGGGCGGGGTGGGCAGCAGGCTGCCGTCGTACTGGCTATGCGCGGCAGTCCCGCTGGGCGCCGCCGACAGGTACATGCGCTGGTAGCTCGTGCCGGGCCGGGGAAACGCGCTCGTCGTGGTCCACCCACCGCCCTGCTGGAACAGATTGACCGGGCCGTAGCGGTCGATGCCGTTGTCGATTCCCTTGAGCCACTTGTCGAACCACGCGCGCTGTAGCACGTCTGTGCGCGGCGGAGCGCCCGGTTCGCCGAAGCCGCTGCTCGCCGAGATGTGATAGGTATCGCCCATCACCAACTGCTTCTGCCCGGGCGGCAGCGGAATCTCGTTGTAGATGCGCGGCTCGCCGTTGGCGAACAGATCGTGCCAACCACCGATGATGAAGGTCGGAATCCTGATCCTGCTCGCTTGCCCGAGCCAGTCCTGGCGTATCGAACTGACGTCGGTGAGCAGTTCCGCGAGGTTGGGCGGCACGGCGTCGATGGTCGGTGTGGTGAGCGACGCGAGGACCAGGTCTACGAAGGTGAATGGACTGGCGATCCGATCGGAAAGCCATTTCCAGTCGAATCTTCCGGAAGCCAGCGCGCTTACGTCGGGAATCATCTTGGTGCCGTTGACCGCGAGCAGCCACGGGACGAGGAAGGCGACACCGACCATGCCGCCGGGCGCGACGATGTCGCGCATCAGGTCGTTGCCCGGGACGACCGGGAAGATCGCCTCCAGATTTGGGGGGTGCTTGGCGGCGGCCTGCACCTGGTTGATCCCGGAGTAGGAGGCGCCGGTCATGCCGACTTTCCCGTTGGACCACGGTTGGGTGCCGGCCCAATCGATCGTCTCCACGGTGTCCTGCTGCTCGCGGGCCTGGAAGACGTTCCAGACGCCCTGCGAGAACCCGGTGCCGCGCACGTCGGCCACGACCTGCGTGTAGCCGCTGCGGACGAGTTGGCGATCGACGGCGAAGTTGCGTGCGAAACCACCACCGAGGGCCTGGGTGAGTTCGGTGATTCCCGCGAACGGTGTTCCCGACAGGTCGAACTCGCGGGCGTACTTCATCAAGGCGTCGGAGAAGCCGGGAATCGACAGCGTCGCATCCGCCACCGCCGACACGAGTTTCGTGTACGCGGTCATGTTCAGAATCGTCGGCAGTGGGGTGTCGATCGGCCGGCCGGACGCATCGGCGGGACGGTAGACATTCGCTTTGAGCACGACACCGTCACTCATCGTGATCGGCACGTCCCAATCGATGTGAACGTTCGGATACTGCTGCGGGCCATCTTCGACGGCCGTCCAGGTGGCGCCGAGGTTCCCCGCATCGGGTGTCATGATCGGCGCGGCCGATGCCGTCGCGCCGGCGAAGACCAGTGCGGCCATTGCCGGGGCGCCCAAGCGAACTGCCCAGCGACCGACGAATCCACCAGCTCCTAATGCGGCCACTTTCCTGCGGTCCCTCCGCGATGTGCGGCGCCGGTGCGCCGCAACTGTCACCGGCCACGGGGGTTGTCGGTGCGAGTCGGTTAACGGTAAATAGCGCACCGCAATGATAACGATCCGAACGTCACAAGATCGCGATTCGGTGAAATCGCGAATCCCATGGTCGTGGCTAGGCCGCCCCGTCGAGTGCGTGCAGGTTCCGCGCGGTCTTCGACGTCCTGGTCTCGTGGGGATCGGGATAGGTGCGCAGCACGCGGTCGGCGGTGCCCGAACTGGTGACGGTGAACCAGTAGTGCTCGTTCTTGAAGTGGTGGTGGCGGTGGTTGCGCCACACCGCGCGGTAGGGCGCGTGCCTCGGCTTGTAGTCGGTGTGGATGAGGTAGTGAATCCACTCGTAGACCATGAGGAAACTCAGTGCGGTAACCGAGAACGTCAACCCGAATGCGAGCCCGACGCTGCGGAACGCGAAGACCCCGATCAGGACGAGCGCCGGGAGCAGCCAGAGCAGCACCTGCCACGGCACGAAGATCAATGAAATGATCCGCGGATCGACGTGGTGCTCACGGTGTTTGCGGGACACCAGTGGATCGATCCCGAGCCCGACGATGCTCCGCGGCTTCCAGTGCAGCAGCGCCACATGGATGCCCCATTCGATGAACGGGAAGGCGACGAAGAAAATCACCGGGATCAGGAGATCGCGGATCTGCCAGTCGCCCAACGCGATCCGCGCCACGATGGCACCGGTCAGTGTCGTGACGATCAGCCACGGCGACGGATGGCGCAGGAACTCCACGAACGCGGCGGGGAGAGTCTCGCCGATCCGGGCGCGCGATCGATCTGCCCGGCGGGTGGTCATGGCATTTTCTCCAGCGCATCGAGTGCGGTCAGCATTGTGAAGGTGGCGGGTTCGAGGAGGTCGCGGGCGGCGGCGGCGGCCGCGGCGGGCTCGCCTGCGCCGATTGCATTGGCGAGCGCGTGGTAGGCCTCTGGTCTGCCGACCTCGGCGTCCATCACGAATGCCATCGCCGGCAATACCGGTTCGTAGGCGGCGCGCAGCGTGTTGAACATGAGCCGGAAGGCGATGGAGTCGGCGGCATCGACGACCCGATCCCAGTAGGACATCGCGATGAGCTGGCGCTGCACCGGATCGGTTGCCGATTCGAGTTCATCCACGAGCCGGCGAAGTGCCGTGGCCGCGTTTTCGTCGGCGCGCAGGGCCGCGAGCTCCGCGACCTTCGGGCCGTTGTGCATCCGCGCCTCGAGCATGCTGCGGGCGACGGAGACGTCGAGCCCGCCGCTGCGGATGAGCAGCTGAGGAAGCAGTTCCATCCCGGCGTGCCGGCGGTAGTCGCGCACGGTCGTCGCATCGCCCTGACGGACCTCGACGAGCCCGGCGGCCGACAGTCGCTTGATCGCTTCGCGCACGGTGGGTCGCGAAACACCCAGCACTTCGGCGAGCCTCCGTTCGCTGGGCAGGGCCTCGCCGGGCCGGAAATCACCGTCGAGGACCTTCGCGGCGATCTGCTCGAACACCTCCTCGGGCACCGAGCGCCGATTGACCGGCTCCAACGTCATCCGACGAGTGTGGCCGGGCGGTGGCTGTAGGTCAAGTGGTCAGACCAATTCAGCTCGGATCGGATCCGCCGATCGCCGACCACCAGATGGCCGCGCATGCGCCGACGATGGTCGCTCCGGCGAAGGCTGCGATCCCGCCACCTGCGACGAAGACCCACAGGACGCCGAGCAGCGGCGCGCCGACCGCGGACTGCGCATCGAGCAACAACCTTCGACCGATGTGGTTGGCGGCCAGCCCGCGAGCCGTTGCGTCGGGCGCGCTGCGCGAAGGATTGTCGATCAGCCGGCCCACCGGCTCGGTACTGCGCGGCCGCCCCGAGGCCAGGAACCGCCGGCCGTCCACCGTCACGACCCGCGCACCCGCGGTCCCCGCCGTCGGCGACGGCAGGGCGATCAGGGCGGGATCGAAATACACCGGTAGCCAGTAGGTCCGCTCGTCGTCACGCATTTCGAGCCAGGATCGGCTCGAGAGTCGGTGCTGCACGCGCACCCGGCGCACCCGCACCGGCCGGGTCTCGGGATCGGTCCGCGTGCCCGCGAGACGAACACCGGTCCAGCCGGCGACGACCAGCACGACCACGGCCAGCGCCGCGACCTCATCCGCGTTGCCGAATGGTACGAGCGCCAGGCAGAGCAAGATCGCCGAGATCGCCGTCCCAGCCGGGTAGCGCAGGGCCTGCGGAAGCACCTATTTCAGGAAGCCGATGATCGTGTAGTCGTAGGATGCCAGCCCTGCCGCGCCGAAGTTCGCGAGATTGTCACGCACGCCCACGTTTCCGGGCGCCTGTACGAGTGTCATCGAATGCCCCTCGGCCCAGACCTGCCGGTCGACTTCGTTGGCCATTTCGGTCGCCTTCTGCGGGTCGAGCTCGGACGTGGTGCGCTCGATCAGATCGTTGAGTTCCGGTGAACCGATCCGGCCGTAGTTGCCCTGCAGATCGTCCGGATTGTAGGCGTAGATCTGCGGCAGACTGCTGATCGGGAATGCGTCGCCGGCCCACGACCATTGCGCGATGTCGAAATCGCCGGGCTGGATGACATCGGTGAAATAGCCCTGACCGCTGCGGGTATCGATGTTCAGCTTCACCCCGATCTGTGCGAGGTTCTGCTGAATGATCTGCGCGATCTGTACCCAGGTCGTGGACTGGTACATCACGTCGCGGATCTCGAGCCGGCGACCGTCCTTCTCGCGGAACTCGCCATTGCGCTTCCACCCAAGCGCGTCCAATTCCTGTTCTGCGGCAGCGGGATCGTAGCCCGGGGCATTGTCCTGATAACCGTCCTGTCCGCGCAGGTAGACGTGATTGTTCAGCGGCTTTGGATCGGCCACCATGCCGTTCTGCATTGCGGTGGCGATGCCTTGGCGATCGACGGCCTTGATGATCGCTGTCCTTAGCCGGGCATCTTCCATGATGGAACCCGGAGCGCCGTTGAACGTCACATGCGAGAACTGATTTCCGGGCGCCCGGCGCACCACGACTCCGGCCGAGTTCTGCGCGGTCTTCAACTCGTCGACGGTGGCGAGGCCGACCGCGTCGATCTCGTTGTTCTGCAACGCCGGTACGCGCGCCGCGTCATCGAGCACACTGAACGTGATGGTGTCGAGCTTCGGAGTGTTGCCCCACCACAGCGGATTCCGGCCGAGGGTGATGCGGTTCTGGCCGCGATCGAGGTTGGCCACCATGAACGGTCCTGCCGTGAGCGTAATCCCGTTTGTCAGCGACGTGTTGAATGCTTCCGGGGTCGAGGTGACAGATTTGGGGAACAGCATCGAGTTTCCGGCGAATTGGCCCTGCCACTCCGCATACGGTTGGGCGTAGGTGAGCACGGCCTGCCGGTCGTCCACACCTCGTTCCACCTTCTGCACTCGCTCGAAGCCGCTGGTGTTCGCGATGAGGTAGGCGGGGTCACGGCCACTGAGCGCATTCGCCTGTGCCGCAATATCTTCCCAGGTGATCGGTGTACCGTCCGACCACACTGCCTTCGGGTTGATCGTGTAGGTGACGACCTGAGGATCGGAACTGGTCAGTTCGACGTTGGTGAAATAGTCGGTGTTGAGGGAGAGCCCCCCGGCCGCGTCGGTTTTGAACGACCTGGGCAGCATCGGTCGCTCGAGACTGCCGATCTCGCCATTGGCTCCGTCGACCGACAGGTTGTTCCAGGTTTCCGGCCACGCGGAAAGGGACAGTCGCAGATTCCCGCCGTCCGCGACGAGGTCCGGATCGGTCGGGTTGATGTCGTTCGTTGTGCCGAGCGAGCCCGAGGCGTCGCTCGAATCGGCCGTGTCGCCACCACAAGCGGCCAGCAGGAGAACGAGCGCGATCAGGGGTGCAACAAACCGAAGACCTGGGCGCATTGGCTTCCTTCCTGCCTGGGGTAGGGGCAGCGTAGTCGCTGAGATCCGGCGGTCATAGCTGTGACGCTGTCGGAATCGCCGCGAGCAACTCACGGGTGTATTCGTGTTCGGGCGCGTCGAAGACTCGCTCCGCCGGTCCCTGCTCGACGAGCTTGCCGCGGTACATAACCGCCACATCGTGGGCCAGATTCCGGACCACCGACAGGTCGTGCGACACGAATAGGTACGACATCCCGAGGTCGGCCTGCAGTCGGCGGAGCAGGTTGAGCACGCCCGCCTGGATCGAGACGTCCAGCGACGACACCGGCTCGTCGAGCACCAACAGTTCCGGATCGAGCGCGAGTGCCCGCGCGATATTGATGCGCTGCTTCTGCCCGCCCGAGAAGTCGGCCGGGTAGCGGTCCGCATGTGATCGCTGCAATCCGACGAGATCGAGCAGCTCGGGCACCCGACGAGCGATCTCCCTGCGCGGCCGGCCGTCGACCCGCAGCGGTTCGGCAATCAGGTCGAAAACCGGCAACCGCGGATCGAGCGCCGCGGTCGGGTCCTGGAAGATGATCTGCATCCGCGGTCGCAGGGCCCGCCGCTGCGCGCGCGTCAGTGTCGCGACATCGTGCCCGAGGACCTCGATCGATCCGGACTCCGGTGCGACGAGGTCCAGGATCTGAGTGAGCGTCGTCGACTTGCCCGAACCCGACTCGCCGACGAGCGCCAGGGTCCGGCCGGCGCGCAGCTCGAAGCTGATCCCGTCCACGGCGCGGACCTCGCCGCGCTGCCGCTTGAACACCAGCCCCGAGGTGATCGCGTAGGTCTTGGTGAGGTCCTGCACGCGCAGCACCACGCGATCCCCGTCACCTTCCGGAACCTCGGGCATTTCGGCAGCCTCGCGTCGGAAGGCTGCGAACAACGCGTCGCTGCCGAGTTCGTCGGTGCGCACACAAGCCGCGAGGTGGGTTTCCGTGGATTCGGGTACCTGCTCGAGCGGTGGTTCCGCGGTCACGCAGCGCGGTTCGGCCAGCGGGCAGCGCGGGGCGAACGAACAGCCCGGCGGCAGGGCGTGCAGCTGCGGCGGCGCGCCCGCGATCGGCACCAGCGGCGCCCGCGCCGGAGCGTCCAGTCGCGGGATGGAGCCGAGCAGACCTGCGGTGTACGGCATCCGCGGCTGGGAGAAAACATTTGTCGCCGTGGCAGACTCGACGATCCGGCCCGCATACATCACCATGATCCGGTCCGCCAGCGTCGCGGCGATCCCCATATCGTGCGTGATCATCACGACGCCGGCGCCGGTGATATCGCGCGCCTTGCGCAGCAAGTTGAGGATCTGGGCCTGCACCGTCACGTCGAGGGCCGTCGTCGGCTCGTCGCAGATGATCAGTTCCGGATCGTTCGCGATGGCCATCGCGATCACCACGCGCTGCCGCATCCCGCCGGAGAACTCGTGCGGAAAAGCCTTGGCGCGCAATGCCGGATCCGGGATACCGACGAGATGCAGCAGTTCCACCGCACGCTCGGCGGCCTCCGCGCGATTCGCGGCCCGGCCGTGCACCAGCAGGGCCTCGGCGATCTGATCGCCGACCCGGTACACCGGCGTCAGCGCCGAAAGCGGGTCCTGGAACACCATGCTCATCGACGCGCCGCGCAGCGCGGACAGTTCCCGGTCGCCCATGCCGAGTAGTTCGCGCCCGCGTAATCGGATCGATCCGGTCACCCGGGCGTGCTCGGGCAGCAGTCCGAGCACGGCCAAGGACGACACGGATTTGCCGGAGCCGGACTCGCCGACAATGCCGACGACCTCGCCGTCGTCGACGCGGTAGTCGACCCCGCGCACGGCCTCGACGCGGCCTTCTTCGCTCGCAAAGCTCACCCGCAGATCGGAGACCTCGAGCAGTGGTTGACTCATCGGCGAGCCTTCCGCGCGCCGGTTGCGCTGGGGTCGAACGCATCCCGCAGCCCATCGCCAATGAGGTTCGCCGACAGCACGGTGATCACCAGCAGTCCACCGGCGAACATGAACAGCCACGGATAGGTCAACGCCGACGCGGTACCACTCGCGATGAGCGAACCCAACGACACGTCCGGCTGCTGAACACCGAAACCGAGGTAGCTCAAACCGGTTTCGGCGAGGATCGCGGCGCCCACGTTGAGCGTGGTGTCGATGATGAGGATCGAGGCGATGTTCGGCACGATATGTGTCGCGATGACCCGATGCGCCGGCGCACCCATATATTTTGCGGCGCGGACGAATTCGCGATCCCGAAGCGACAGTGTCATGCCGCGCACGATGCGGGCGGTGATCATCCAGCCGAACACGCTGAGCAGCACGATCAGGAAGAAGATCGACCCGCTGGCCTTGGTGCGCGGGCTGAACACCGCAATGATGATGAAACTGGGCACCACCAGCAGCAGGTCGACCACCCACATGACCACCCGGTCGGTCCAGCCACCGAGGTAGCCGGCCAATGCACCCACGGTCGCCGCGAGCGCGGTGGTGAACAGTGCCACGCACACCCCGATGATCAGTGACTTCTGCAACCCACGCAGGGTCTGCGCCAGCACATCCTGGCCGATCTGGTTGGTGCCGAACGGATGCTCGCGACTCGGCGGCTGCAGCAGTGCCGTGTAGTCGAGTTCCTGATAGTCGTAGGGCAGAAACGGCGGCAGTAGGAAGCTCGCGAACAACAGCAGGACCAGGATCACCGCGCCCGCGATTGCCGGTCGGTTGCGCAGGAAGCGCCGGCGCACCAGCGTGCGACGACCCGCCGCGGCAACATCGACCTCGCTGTGGGTGACGATCTCGACTTCGCTCATTGGTCTCTCCTCAGCCGACCCGGACCCGGGGATCGAGCGCGGCGTAGGCCACGTCCGCCAGCAGGCCCGAGAGCAGCACGACCAGCCCGATGAACGACGTGCACGCGACGACGATGTTGGTGTCCTGGGTGTCGATTCCGGTGATGAGCCACTCGCCCATGCCATGCCAGCCGAAGATCTTCTCGACGAATGTGGCGCCGGTGACCAGAGCGCCGAACCCGTAGGCAAACAGTGTCGCCATCGGGATCAGCGCGGTCCGCAATCCGTGCTTGAGCATCGCGCGGCGCCGGGTCAGCCCCTTCGCCCGGGCGGTCCGAATGAAGTCGGCGCCGAGCACGTCGAGCATCGCGTTGCGCTGGTATCGGCTGTAGCCGGCCATCGCGCCGAGCGCGAGAGTCAGAGTCGGCAGCACGAGGTGTTTGCCACGGTCGACGAGTTGAGCCCACAGGCCCTCCACCGCGGTCGCGGACGTCTCGCCGGTGTAGAGGAAGATCTGTTGCCCGGTGGCCGAGTTAATCTCTAGCGCACCGTATTTGAGTAGGGTCGCGACCAGGAACACCGGCGTGCTGAGCAGTAACAGCGAAACTGCGGTGGTGAAGTAGTCGCTGAATTTGTACTGCCGGATCGCGCCCGCCGCGCCGATCAGCACGCCGAGCACGGCACCGATCACCGACCCGAGGACGAGCAGGCGCAGGCTCGCCGCGATCCGGCGGCCGAGTTCGTCCGTGATCGGCAGGCCGGTGTTCGTGGTGCCGAAGTCGCCGTGCAGCACCCCGCCCAGCCATTCCACGTATCGCTTCGGGATCGGTTCGTCGAGGTTCAACTCCTGCGCCTTCGCGTCGATCACCGACTGCGGCGGGCGTGGGTTGCGCTGCTCGAGGCTGTCGAGCGGACGGAATATGAGCGAGGTCAGGCTGAAGGTCAGAAACGACGCGAGCAGCAGCAACACCAGATAGTTGGCCGCGCGACGCAGCAGGAACCCAGCCATAGTGCACGCATCATAAGGACGGTCGGCTGGGTGTGTGCTGCGACGCGGCGGGCGCCACCCGGCGGTGTTTACGGCAGTATTGGGGCGTGGCAACGAACCGACCGGAGCCGTCGACTCGTCCGCCGCGGCCGATCGTCGGTGTCAAACCGAGCCTGATCGCCAGCGACGTCGACGGCACGCTGATGGATGACGACGAGCACATCTCCGCCCGTACGCGCGCGGTGGTGAAATCGCTGGTCGCCGACGGCGCCCACTTCATCCTCGCGACGGGACGCCCGCCGCGCTGGATCGCACCGGTCGTGGAGGGGCTCGGCTTCGCGCCGCTCGCGGTGTGCGGGAACGGCGCGGTCCTCTACGACAGCGACGCCGACCGGGTGCTCGATGCCAGCGTGCTCGATGTCGACACCCTCGACTGGGTGGCCGAACTGGCCTACCGCGTGCTGCCCGGCTGTGGCCTGGCCGCCGAGCGAATCGGAGCGAGTGCGCACGACGCCGCGACCCCGCAATTCGTCAGCTCCCCGGACTATGAGCACGCGTGGCTGAACCCGGACAACACCGAGGTCTCGGTGCGCGAAGTGCTCGCGGCGCCGGCCATCAAACTGCTGATCCGCTCGCCGAACGAACACAGCGAGACCATGCGTGCCGCACTCGCCCCGCACGTCGGCGATCGCGCAGACATCACCTATTCGACGAACAAAGGCCTGATCGAGGTGTCCGCGCACGGCGTCACGAAGGCCGCCGGGGTGCGGGAGCTGGCCCGCCGCCTCGGCATCGACGACCGAGCCGAGATCGTCGCTTTCGGTGACATGCCCAACGACGTGCCGATGCTCGAGTTCGCCGGGCACGGCGTCGCGATGGCGCACGCCCATCCGGACGCCCTCGCGGCGGCCGACGAGATCACCGCGACGAACAACGACGACGGCGTCGCCCTGGTACTCGAACGCTGGTGGGGCTAGGCGGTCACGGGGTGGCGGGGACGATCGACTCGTCCACGGGCGCCGGTACGGCTGCCTCGGGAGCAGGGACGGGAGCCGCGACCGGGGCCGGGACAAGATCCTCCGCCGAAGGAATCTGCAGGCCCGGGCCCCCGGGCGCTGCATTCGGCGCGGCCGCCCCCGGCACCGCCGCAGCTGCATTGTTGTAGGCGTCCGCGTAGGACTGCTGGTAGGTGTCGATGATCGTCTGCACGAACCCGGTGATCTCGTTGAAGATGAGCGAACCCTGTTCGAAGTCCGCCCGCATCCCCTCCGGCACCGCGTACTCACCGGTCAGCGGGAGACCGAGTTCGCCGCCATCGAGGCCGAGCGCGATGAACTTCTGCAGGATCTGGCCACCGAGCGTGATGATCTGTCCGCCCGGGACCGTGTAGACGTAGCCGTTGGTGAACTTCGCGTACTGCTGGCCGCTCTTCGCCTCGATCAGCCCGGTCAACGCCTGCCCGAGCGGACCATCGGCGCCGCCCTGCGCGGCCCAGGCCCGCGAGATCGGGTTGTCGTCGGACAGCTTGACCAGCGTGTCGACCAGACGCGGAACGTCGATGGTCGGCTTCGCCGGGCCGCCCCCCGGTGCCGCCGCCAACACATCCGGGGTCGGTGGCAGCGGGGCACCCGCACCGGCCGCGATGTCGCGGATCCGATCGAGTTGGGCGTAGGCCGCATCGCCCGGGCAGGTGGTGTTGCCGACGTCGCGGTGGGCGAAGATGACCGGCAAATCCACCGCTGCGCCCTGGGGGTACGGCGTGAAATCGGTGCCCTCGGAGTACATCGTCGTCTGGCCCTTGGGGTCGAGACCCGCGAGCTTGAGCCGCCAGCCGAGGAAGCGGCCGGTCGCGTCGATCGCCGCGTCGCTCGGCGCGACGGTTTCGAAGTCGCCCATCATTGCGACGCCCACGGTGTTCTCGTTGAATCCGCCCGCATGTGCGCCCTGCACGGGACGGTCGAGCCCGCCCGCGCGCCCCTCGAAGATCTGGCCGTACTTGTCGACCAACGCGTTGTAGCCGATGTCGCACCAGCCGAGCGTCTGCGCGTGATACGCGTAGATCGCGCGCACGATGCCGGCGGATTCGGACTGCGTGTAGTCGTTGTTGCCCGCGGTGTGGTGCACGGTCGCGCCGCCGACGAAGTCGTCGTAATCGGGGTCCTGGCAGCGGATCGACTCGTCGGCGCCCCACTGCGCCCGGCTGATCACGCGCGGACCGCCACCGGCCAGCGGCGCCGCGGCCTCATTGAGCAGCCCGTCGGAATCGCCGGTGCCCGGCTCGATGAGCGCGACACGAAGATCCTGCAGTTCGCTCGCCGGTGCCTGCTGCGGCAGCGGCGTAGTGAGCGACGCGGGGGTGTAGCCGAGCGGCGGTTCGCCGGCGGCAGGCTCGGCGGGCTGGGCAGGCACGGCGGGCTGGGCAGGCACGGCGGGTTCCGGTGCCGGCGCGGCGGCGGTGCGACGGGTGGCCATCACCTGGACGGCGCCGGCCTCGCCGACATAGATCGGCTCGGTCCCGGCGTCGCGACCCGGCGCACCGTTGCTCACCAGGTTTTCCGCCGAGTACCACTGGCTCCACGAACCGTCCAACGTCATAGCTCGGACGCGGATGTCGGTGTTGGCCAGATCGGCCGCGGTCAGCGCAACCATGCTGAACGGAGAGTCGCTCTTCAGCTCCTTCACCGTGGCGCCGAACTGGTCGACAATGTCGGTCGGCAGCTGATCTGCGGCGATCGGGGCGGCCGGGTCGGACAACTGCGGGGCGCCGGCCACGGCGTCGGTGGGCATCAGCTCGGCAAGTTCGGACAGCGCGGCCCCGACGGGGAGTTGCTCGATGAGGTCGGACAGCGCCGCCGCGTCGGTCGGGATCGGGAGCCCATCCGGGACCGGGATCCTGGCCGGGAGGGGCAGCTTCTTCAGGTCGGCGACGTGCAGGTCCGGCAGGTTCAGCCCGGTGAGCTGCTTCAGCGGGATCACGACATCGGGCAGTGTGGCGAGCGCGAGCTGGGCGATCTGGGTCGGGACGGCGGAACCCTGCTGCCGCGTCGGCTCGACCTCGTCGGTGGACCGCATCGCGGTGTGCAGCGCCCCCGCGGCGAAGGGGCTGCCGATCACCACGGCAGCGACCGCGGCCAGCACCAACGATCGCCGCCGAAGTGTGCGTTGTGCCGAATGGGCCAGGTTCCCTTGACGCCGTGCCTGTGGTTTCGGAAGCCAGGTTTTCGGAAGCCAGGTCGGTCCACGCTGTGGCACGAAGTCCCCCATCGAATGTTCGGGATTTGGTCGCAACGGATCGGTTGGTTGCTCCGCAAAGGTGATGCTGCTGTTACTCGAGCGGGCTATGTTGCATGCGAACGCAACATTGATCACACTAGTCACAAATGCCCCAAGACTCAATCTCTACTTGAGAGTCTTTGCGGCCGACCGCACCGGGAGTGCGGAGTCGCGCGACGACACCACCCGAGCAGGGAGCCGTTTTATGCGCAACAGAAGGATCGCCAACCGCTGGGCAGATGTTTGGGTACGCCAGGCGCCGGGCTGGACCACGCCGGGCCGGAAGCGGCGGCGGACCGTCGTCGGCCGGCCCGTACGCAGCGGCGGGGGACCGGTCGTGCTGCGGCGCGCCGTTCTCGCGGTCGTCCCGGTTCTCGTCGCAGGCGGTGTGGTGGCCGGGATCGCGGTGCGTTCCACGCCGTCGGACGGGATCGCCCCCGCCGTCTCGGCCGACACCGTCTTCACCATCGCCGGCCGGGGCAACGGGCACGGCCGCGGAATGGGGCAGTGGGGAGCGTTCGGCTACGCGAAGGAAGGCTGGTCCGCCGAGCGGATCCTCGGCTACTACTACGGCGGGACCGCCCTGGCCCCGCATCCGCCCGCGAAGGTCGCCATCCGGCTGATGGGCCGCGACGACCGACCGCTCGATGTCTACTCCGATACGGGCATGATCGTCGCAGGTCAGCGGGTACCCGCTGGGCAGGCGGTACGGCTGGCCCCGACGCCGGGTGGCGGCGCGCTCGTCACGGTGAGTGAGGGCTGCGGCGGCGCGGTGCAATGGGAGCAGCCGACCGACAACCCATGGGTCGATCCGGTGGACCCGGGCCCGAACCGGCCGGCGAACGAATTCCTGAAACTCTGCGACGGCGATGTGGCCTATCGCGGCGCGCTCGGCGTGGCGTTCGAGGGTGTCTCGTTCCGCACCGTGAACGCCGTCGACGTCGACGACTATCTCTATGGCGTCGTACCGCGCGAGATGCAGCCGAACTGGGCGGACCAGGGTGGTGCGGAGGCGCTGCGCGCGCAGGCCATTGCGGCCCGGTCCTATGTGCTCGCCGAGAGCCGCTACGACTACGCGCAGTCCTGTGACACCCAGTCGTGCCAGGTGTACGGCGGTGCCGGCGTGGAGGATCCGCGCACCACCGATGCGGTCCGCTCCACGAGCGGCACCGTGCTCATGCGCGACGGACAGGTGGTGCGCGCGGAGTACTCGGCGTCCACCGGTGGTGCCACCGCAGGCGGCGACTTCCCGGGTGTGGTCGACGCCGGCGACGGCTCGGCACCCGAGAAGGGCTGGTCGAAGTCGATGACCGCCGCCGAGATCGGGCAGGCGTTCGGCGTCGGCGAACTGACCTCGATCGCGGTGACCGGACGCGACCCCGCGGGGCGGGTGACCAACCTGCACGTCGAGGGCACCGGCGGCGCGGTCGACGTTTCCGGCGAGGACGCCCGCGGCAAGCTGGGACTCGACTCGGACTGGTTCGACATCAGCGAAGGGCCGGGCGGACCGCCGCCCGCTGTGCCGGCGGCACCGGCACCCGACGCTGTCGTGCCGGCGGAGAGCGGTGACGGTGACGCATCGACGGGCAGTTCCGGCGCGGAGCCGTCGGCAGGCCAGGCCGCGATCGAGGACAAGTACCGCTCGCTCGGCGGACTGAACGCCACGATCGGCGCGCCGGTCGGCCCGGTGATCGAACTGCCGGAAGGGTTCGGCATGTTCCGCATCTACACCGGCGGCGTCATCCTCTGGACTCCGGACTTCGGTGCCCAGGAACTCGATCTGAGCGCGCTGGCGAAGCTGCTGCCCGAGGGCGAGTAGCACTGGGGGTGCGAGCGCTCAGCGCGCGTGCGCGGGCTCCCGGCGCTGCGCCGCCCGGGCCAGTGCGCGATCGCGGGACTCCTCGAACCGCACGGTTTTCACCTCGAGCTCTTCGAGGTGCGCCGCGAGCCGGTCCCGGAGCTGCTCGCCTTCGGAGCCGAAGTCGTTGCGTTCGAAGATGTTCCACTTGCGCAGCACAGGACTGACGACCTCGTCGAGGTGCTGGCGCAGGTCATAGATTCCGGACTTCGCGATCAGCACCGCGTTGCGCCGGAACCCGGGCATCGAGTAACCGGGCATCGCGAAGTTCTCCAGGATTTCCACCACGGCACGCATCGCCTGATCGGGTGCGACGTCGAGGGCCGCGCCGACGATATTGCGGTAGAACATCATGTGCAGGTTCTCGTCCGCCGCGACGCGCGCGAGCATTCGATCGGCGATCGGGTCGCCGCACGCCTTGCCGGTGTTGCGATGCGAGACTCGCGTCGCCAACTCCTGGAACGTCACGTACGACACCGAGCGCAGCATCGAATTCTGTTCTCCTACACTAAAACCGCGTGTCATGTGGGCCATCCGCGCCTCCTCCAGCGCAACCGGGTCGATGCCGCGGGTGACGACGAGGTAGTCCCGCATGACGATGGAGTGCCTCGCCTCCTCGGCGGTCCACCGTCCCACCCAGGTGCCCCACGCGCCGTCGAGCGAGAAGTTCTCGGCGATCTCGCGGTGGTAGGACGGCAGGTTGTCCTCGGTGAGCAGGTTGGTGAACATCGCAGCCCTCGCGGCGTCGCTCAGCTGCGACTGCTCGCGATCCCAGTCGATCCCGCCGAGCGCGGCGAAGTTCCGCCCCGCGTCCCACGGTATGTAGTCGTGCGGGTGCCAGTCCTTCGCCATCGACAGGTGTCGCTCGACCTCGGCCTCGGCGAACTCCTCGAGTTCGTGCAGGAGTTCCTTGTCGGTCAGTTCGCGGCTCGCCATTGCGTCTCCCGGTTCGGCGCCAGCCGACACTGCGCGTGCCGGTGACGCCATCGTCGGTGCACTGCCGCCCGGCTCGTAGGGCCGAAAGTCCCGAGAATCGACCGCCTTCGGGCTCGCGAGCTTTCTTGACACATTTAGCGATATGTCTCATGATCGAAACATGTCGATCGCTGCGTCCAAGCGCGTCGAGTTTGTGCCGTGCGAGGGCCAGTCCTGGCTGCGGCCCTGGCAGATGTATGCCGACCTGCGTGAGTACGACCCCGTGCACCATGTCGTGCCGGACGAGACGCCCCGGCTCGACTACTTCGTGCTGTCCCGGCACGCCGATATCTACGCAGCAGCGCGCGACACCACGACGTTCTCCGCCAACCAGGGCCTCACCACGAGCTACGGCGAGTTGGAGAAGATCGGCATGGCCGACAATCCGCCAATGGTGATGCTCGACCCGCCCAACCACACCGACTTCCGCCGGCTGGTGGCGAAGGGATTCACGCCGCGCCAGGTCGAGGCAGTCGAGCCGGCGGTGCGGTCGTTCGTCGTCGACCGGCTCGAACGCCTGTGCGCGGCCGGCGAGGGGGACATCGTCACCGAGCTGTTCAAGCCGCTGCCGAGCATGGTCGTCGCCCACTATCTCGGCGTGCCCGAGGAGGATCGCGACCAGTTCGACGGCTGGACCGAGGCGATCGTCGCCGCGAACGCCTTCGGCGATCCGTTGCAGGCCGCCACCGCGGTCACCGAGATGATGACCTACTTCGGTGCCCTCATCGAACGCAGGCGCGCCGAGCCGGCGGACGACACCATCTCGCATCTCGTTGCGGCGGGCATGGGCGCGGACGGTGATATCGCCGGACTGCTCGGCATCCTCGGTTTCGCCTTCACGATGGTCACCGGCGGAAACGACACCACCACCGGAATGCTCGGCGGCGCAGTGCAATTGCTCACCGAGCGACGCGATCAGCGGCAGCTGCTGATCGATCACCCGGCACTCATCCCGGCCGCGATCGACGAGCTGTTGCGGCTCACGTCGCCGGTGCAGGGGTTGGCGCGGTGCACCACTCGGGCGGTGGAGATGTACGGCCGCGTCATTCCCGAGGGCCGGAAGGTGTTGCTGCTCTACGGTTCCGGCAACCGCGACTCGCGCGTGTACGGTCCCGACGCCGACGAACTCGACGTGCGGCGCAATCCGCGGCAGATCCTCACCTTCAGCCACGGCGCGCACCACTGCCTGGGCGCCGCGGCCGCGCGCATGCAGGCCCGGGTGGCGTTGGAGGAACTGCTCGTCCGCTGCCCGGATTTCACCGTGGACCTCGACGGCGTCGTCTATGCCGGTGGCAACTACGTGCGCCGGCCGTTGCACGTCCCGTTCCGGGTGAGCGACAAGTGAGCGACTGGCTCGCGGCCGACCGGACCGACCTTGCCGCCGAGCGGATTCTCGACGCCGCTGCGGAGCTGTACTCCGAGCGTGGCATCGCAGCTGTGGGGATGGCCGATGTCGCGCGGGCCGCGGGCTGCTCGCGGGCGACGCTGTACCGCTATTTCGAAAACCGGCGTGCGCTGCAGGTGGCCTTGGTGCACCGCGAGACGCGTCGAATCGGGTCCGCGGTACGCGCGGACATCGCCGACGTGCACGATCCGGGGGAGCGGATCGTAGCGGTCGTCGAGTCGGCGCTCGCGCGGGTGCGCGCCGAGCCGCTCCTGGTGATGTGGTTTCGCACCGACAACGCGGGTATCACAAGTGATCTCGCCAATTCGTCCGCGGTGATCGAGGGGTTCGCCGCGAACTTCTTTGCCGGCCTGGGCATAAGTGACGCCGATCCGAGCCCGGCCGCGCGCTGGTTCGTCCGGGTCATCGTGTCGCTGCTCGCGATGCCCGGTGCCGACGCGGCCGAGGAGCGCACGATGCTCGAACAGTTCGTCGTGCCGGCCGTGCTCGGGCGCATCCCATCGTGACGGTGCTGTCTCGCGCCACTTCGTGACGATGCTGTCTCGCGCCACTTCGTGACGGTGCGCGGTGCACTGAGCAGCGCGTCGGTTCGGCGTCGAGCATGATGTCGAAGTGACTTCGGTTGGTCTGGCTCTGCTCGCATGGCTTGCGACGCTGACGGGAGCTGCCGGACTTGCATTGCACTTCAGTGGGTCGTCGGCGCGGATGTTGGTGCTGGCCGCTTCTGTTGCGCCCTATCTGATGGTTGCCGCGGTAATTGGGCTGGTGTTGTTTGTGGCCCTGCGACATTGGATTGGTGTCGGGGTCGCCATCGTCGTCATTGCCGCCGCAGCGTGGACGCAACTTCCGCTGTATGTCAGTCACTCGGACAAAGACAGCGGCCGGGCAGTGATGGTGATGCAGGCCAATCTGCTCTTCGACGGAGCCGACCCGCAAACGCTGGTCGATCAGGTGCGGGCGCGCAAGATCGAAGTGCTCACGGTCAACGAGCTCACGCCCGCGACGGTCGACGGTCTCGGCCGGGCGGGGCTCGACCGGTTGCTGCCGTACCGGCATATCTCCCCGGGCAGAACCGCGGCCGGGACCGGAATCTGGAGCAGGTACCCGTTGTCGGACACGGTTGAGTACGACGGGTTCGTGCTGAACCAACTCTCGGCGACGGCGAATATCCCGGAGACCGGACCGGTCACGGTGTACGCGTTCCATCCGGTGCCGCCCGTATTCGGCACAGACGTCTGGGCCGACGAATTGTCCCGGCTGCACGGCATTCTCGACCGGGCACCGACGAATCGCCCGGTGATCGTCGGCGGCGATTTCAACGCGACCTACGACCATTCGCAGTACCGCGCTTTGGTCGCCGGCCGTTTCGGCGATGCTGCCGAACAGGCGGGTGCCGGGCATCTGGTCACCTACCCGACCGACAAGCGATGGCCGCCGCTCGTCGGTATCGACCACATCCTGCTCGCCAACGGCCGCGCGATTGCGGTGGAGACCGTCGGGTTGCCCGGCGCGGACCACCGAGCCCTGGTCGCGAAGGTTCTGCTGACCTGAGGTCCGGCGGAACGAACGCCTTGACATTGACGCGACGTCAAGTTGCATCCTGGGTTCATGCCCGAGGAGTGGTCGATCCACCAGCTGGCAAAGGTCGCCGGCGCCACCAGCCGCACCCTGCGCCACTACGGCGATCTCGGACTGCTCGTACCGACCCGGATCGGCGCGAACGGCTACCGCTACTACGGGCAGGACGCCCTGATCCGGCTGCAGCGCATCCTGCTGCTGCGTGAGCTCGGGCTGCCGCTGCGCACCATCGGCGACGTGCTCGACGGCGAGCGCGACTCCACCGCCGCATTGCGCACCCATCTCGAGCTACTGCGCAACGAACAGGACCGGATTGCGCGGCAAATCGCATCCGTACAGACCACCCTGCGCAAAACAGAGGAAGGACAACGGCTCATGCCCGACGAAGTATTCGACGGCTTCGACCACACCGTGTACCGCGACGAGGTGATCGAACGCTGGGGGCGAGAGGCCTATGCGAGCGGCGACACGTGGTGGCGCTCGATGTCCGAACAGGACAAGCGCGACTTTCAGCAGCGCCACCTCGATATCGCGGCCGACTACGGCACTGCCCACCGGGAGGGCCGCGCGCCCGACAGCGCGGAGGTGCTCGCCATCGCCGCGCGGCACTACGACTGGATCGCCATCGGCTGGCAGGGCCGCAAGCCCACCACGGGAGCGGAGCCTGCGGAGCGACCCATATCCACGGGAGCGGAGCCTGCGGAGCGACCCATATCCGCGGGAGCGGAGCCTGCGGAGCGACCCATATCCGCGGCGGCGTTCACCGGGCTCGGCGAGATGTACGTCGCCGATCCGCGGTTCCGGCAGAACTACGACGTCCACGGCGCGGGCACGGCCGAGTTCGTGCGCGACGCTATGGAGGCGTACGTCCGCACGCGTTTGTCGAGGCCGGAGACTCCTTGACCGTGGCGGGCAGCTCGGCATTTGCATCGACTGAACGGAACCGTTCAGTCGATTGGATCGACTGAACGGTTCCGTTCATTCGACGGCGGACCGGGGGTTACCGCCGTGCCGGGCGGCGCGGCCACACAGGTCCGATACCCTGAGAACCCGTGACTGCTGTATCCCCAGGTGAGACGACGCCCGGCCCGTTCGATCTGATCGTTGTCGGATCCGGTTTCTTCGGATTGACCGTTGCCGAGCGCGTCGCGTCCCAGTTGGGCAAGCGTGTGCTGGTTCTCGATCGACGCCCGCACATCGGCGGCAACGCCTACTCGGAGCCCGAGCCGGAGACCGGCATCGAGGTGCACAAGTACGGCGCGCACCTGTTCCACACCTCCAACCAACGGGTGTGGGACTACGTCAACCAGTTCACCGACTTCACCGGTTACCAGCACCGCGTCTTCACGATCCACGACGGGCAGGTGTACCAGTTCCCGATGGGGCTCGGCCTGGTGTCGCAGTTCTTCGGGCGCTACTTCACCCCGGACGAGGCACGGGCCCTCGTCACCGAGCAGTCCGCCGAGATCGAGACCGGCGAGGCGCAGAACCTCGAGGAGAAGGCGATCTCGCTGATCGGTCGCCCGTTGTACGAGGCGTTCGTGAAGAACTACACGGCCAAGCAGTGGCAGACCGACCCGAAGGAGCTGCCCGCCGCCAACATCGCCCGGCTGCCGGTGCGCTACACCTTCGACAACCGCTACTTCAACGACACCTACGAGGGCCTACCGGTCGACGGGTACACCGCGTGGTTGGAGAACATGGCCGCGGACGAGAAGATCGAGGTGCGGCTGGGCACCGACTGGTTCGATGTCCGCGACGAGCTGCGCGCGCAGAACCCGGATGCCCCGATCGTCTACACCGGTCCGCTGGACGCCTACTTCGACTACGCCGACGGCGAACTCGGTTGGCGCACCCTCGATTTCGAGACCGAGGTGCTCGAGACCGGTGACTACCAGGGCACTCCGGTGATGAACTACGCAGATGCGGACGTGCCCTACACCCGGATCCACGAGTTCCGGCATTTCCATCCCGAGCGGCAGTACCCGGCCGACAAGACCGTGATCATGCGGGAGTTCTCCCGATCCGCGGAGTCCGGCGACGAGCCGTACTATCCGATCAACACCCCGGACGACCGGGCGAAGCTGGCCGCTTACCGCGAGCGTGCCAAGCAGGAGACCGCCGAGGCGAGGGTGCTCTTCGGTGGGCGTCTGGGCACCTACCAGTACCTCGACATGCACATGGCCATCGCGAGTGCGCTGAGCATGTACGACAACGTGCTCGCACCGCATCTGCAAACCGGGGCTGCGCTGCACGGCGAGAACGGTGGCGCCGCGTGACCCCGAAGCACCTGCTCGAGGAGGCCGAACCCGCGCTCGACCCGAACCTGCGCGGAAAATCGCTGCTGCAGCGCGTGATCCTGCCGCGCCCGGGCGAGCCGTTGGATGTGCGCACCCTCTATCTCGAGGAAGCCACCACCAACGCCCGCCGCGCGCACGCCACCTCCCGGACCTCGCTGTCGGTCGGCGCCGAGTCCGAGGCGTCGTTCTGCACGTACTTCAACGCGTTCCCCGCCTCGTATTGGCGGCGCTACAGCGTGCTCACCACGGTGGTGCTGCGGCTGGAGCTGATCGGGCACGGCCGGGTCGACGTGTACCGGTCCAAGGCGGACTCGTCGCGCATCCACGTCGCCGGCCGCGAATTCGTCGGGTCCAGCGGCTCGAAGGGCGCGAACGCCAATCAGGCACGTCCCGCCACCGTCGAGTTCGAGGTCGAGCTCGCGCCGTTCGAGGACGGCGGCTGGATCTGGTTCGACATCACCACCGACACCGATGTGGAGCTGGTCTCGGCCGGTTGGTTCGCGCCTCTGGAGGCGCCGGGCACGGGCACCGTTGCGGTGGGCATCCCGACTTTCAACCGCCCCACCGATTGCGTGAAGGCGCTCGTCGCGCTGGCCTCGGATCCGCTCGTGCTGGAGAAGATCGACGCGATCATCATCCCGGACCAGGGCACCCGCAAGGTGCGCGAGGAACCGGGCTTCGCGGCGGCGGACATGGCCCTCGGGGGCCGGTTGACGATTCACGACCAGGCCAACCTCGGCGGTTCCGGTGGCTACAGCCGGGTGATGTACGAAGCACTGAAGACGACCAGCTCCGACTTCATCCTGTTCATGGACGACGACATCGAGATCGAACCCGACTCGATCCTGCGCGCGCTCGCGATGGCCCGGTTCGCGAAGAAGCCGACCCTGGTTGGCGGGCAGATGCTCAACCTGCAGGAACGCAGCCACCTGCACACCATGGGCGAGGTCATCGCCCGCGGGCGGTTCATGTGGTCCGCGGCGCCGAACGTCGAGTACGACCACGACTTCTCCAAATACCCGCTGTCGGACCGAGAGAACTCCAAGCTGCTGCACCGGCGTATCGATGTCGATTTCAACGGCTGGTGGATGTGCATGATCCCGCGCGTCGTTGCCGAAGAACTCGGGCAGCCGCTGCCATTGTTCATCAAGTGGGACGACGCCGAGTACGGTCTGCGCGCCCGCGACGCCGGCTATCCGACGGTGACCATGCCGGGCGCCGCCATCTGGCATATGGCGTGGACCGACAAGGACGACGCCATCGACTGGCAGGCCTACTTCCATCTGCGCAACCGGCTCGTCGTCGCGTCGCTGTACATGCCGGGCAACGGACGCGGTCTCGTGCTCGACACGGTGAAGGCGACGTTCAAGCACCTGCTGTGCCTCGAGTACTCCACCGTGGCGATCCAAAACCTCGCCATCGCCGACTTCATGGCCGGTCCCGACCATCTGTTCGAACTGCTGCCGAGCGCGCTCGGCGCAGTGCACGACCTGCGCAGGCAGTACCCGGACGCGGTGGTCGTCGGATCGTCCACCGAGCTGCCGATGGCGTCGGGAGCGGGCGTCGGAGCGGTGGGCGAGCCGTCGAACCCGCTCGCCAAGGTCGCCCGACTCGGCAAGGGCATCGCGCACAACTTCACCCCGGCCGATCCGACCCATCACGAGCAGCCGCAGCTCAACGTGCCGACGCTGGACGCGCGGTGGTACCTGCTCTCGCAGGTGGACGGTGTCACCGTGACGACAGCGGACGGCCGCGGCGTGGTGTTCCGCAAGCGCAGCCCACGCAAGGCAGCCCAACTGCTGCGCGAGGCGCTGCGGTTGCGCCGCGAGCTGGCCCGCCGCTTCCCCGAACTCAAGCGCGAGTACCGGGCCGCGCATCCCGCGCTGACCAGCAAGGAGAGGTGGGAAGATGCTTTCGGCATCTGAGCCGGTGGGGGTGACTGAAACCGACGGGCACGCCGAATTCGCGGTGACCGTCCCGCCCGCACCGCGCGAGGTCGCGATCCTCAATGCCGTGCAGGCCGGGGTCGGGGCCGTACCGGGCGTCCTGGAAGCGGCACGCGGGATGTCACATTTCGGTGAGCACGCGCTCGGCTGGGTAGGAATCGCGGCTGTGGGCTACGCACTCGACCGCGACCGCCGCAGTCAGTGGGCGGGTGTCGCCGTCGGCGCGGTCGGTGCGCATGCTGCGTCGATCGTGATCAAGCGGGTCGTGCGCCGGCCGCGACCGAACCACCCGTCCGTGCAGGTGAACGTGTCGACGCCGAGCAAGCTGAGCTTCCCGTCCTCGCATGCCACCTCCACGACGGCGGCTGCAGTGCTGATGGGTCGGCTCACCGGTTTACCCTTGCCTGCGGTGCTCGTCCCGCCGATGCTGTTGTCGCGCATCGTGCTCGGTGTGCACTACCCGACCGACGTGCTCGCCGGATCGGCGCTCGGCGCGGCATCGGCCGCGGCGGTGCTCGCCGCCGAGAAGAAGTTTGGAGTGAAATGAGCGAGGAGCCGACCGGCCACGACCTGGAGGAGGCCGCGGTCAAGGGTCCGCCGAAGACTCTCCCCGCCGCGATCATCAAGGCCGTTCGGCCGCGCCAGTGGGTGAAGAACGTCCTCGTCCTCGCTGCGCCGTTGGCGGCCGGGGCGATCGACGAGCTGTCCGTGCTCGGACCGGCCGCACTCGCGTTCGTCGTGTTCTGTATGGCGGCGTCGGGCATCTACCTGGTCAACGACGCGCGGGATGTCGAGGCCGACCGGGCGCACCCGACCAAGCGGTTCCGGCCGATCGCGGCGGGCGTGCTTCCGTTGAACCTGGCCTACGGCATGGCCGTCGTGCTGCTGGTCGGATCGATCGCGCTCTCCTTCATCGCGAACTGGGAGCTCGCGCTGACGATGGCGGTCTACATCGTCATCCAGCTCGCGTATTGCTTCGGGCTCAAGCATCAGGCCGTGCTCGACATCTGCATCGTGTCGTCGGGTTTCCTGCTGCGCGCGATCGCCGGTGGTGTGGCCGCCGACATCCCGCTGTCGCAGTGGTTCCTGCTGATCATGGCCTTCGGCTCGCTGTTCATGGCCGCGGGCAAGCGCTACGCGGAGTTGCAGCTCGCCGTCGATACCGGCGCGAAGATCCGCAAGTCGTTGGAGTACTACACCCCGACCTACCTGCGGTTCATCTGGACGATGGCGGCGACCGCGGTCGTGGTGTTCTACGGATTGTGGGCGTTCGAGCAGGACAGCCTGCGCGACACCCAGCTGTTCGCCATCTCGATGGTGCCGTTCACCATCGCGATCCTGCGGTACGCCGTCGATGTCGACGGTGGGGAAGCCGGGGAGCCCGAGGAGATCGCGTTCGGGGACCGGGTGCTGCAGCTGCTTGCGCTCGCCTGGATCGGGGTGGTCGGTGTCGCTGTCTACATCTCGTGACGAGCTGACGGCGTCGACCCCGTCCGGCGCTGCTCACCGGGCCGCCGTCCGGTCGCGGCCCGGGTGGGTGCCGCGCGCCGTCTACTCGATCGGGATTGCGCTGACCGCGCTGTTCTTCGCCTTGGGCGGCTGGGAGCGGCGCTGGATCGCCGACGACGGGCTGATCGTGCTGCGCACCGTGCGCAACCTGCTGGCCGGAAATGGGCCCGTGTTCAACATCGACGATCGCGTCGAGACGAACACCAGCGCCGCGTGGACCTACATCGTCTACGCCTTCAGCTGGCTGACCCAGGCCCGGCTCGAGTACGTCGTGCTGACGCTCACGCTGGTGCTGTCGGTGGCGGCGATCGTGCTGGCCATGCTCGGTGCAGGCCGGCTGTGGGGCGGCACGAAGGCCGGCTTCCTGCTCCCCGCCGGTGCCGTGGTGTACATCGCGGTGCCGCCCGCGCGCGACTACGCCACCTCCGGGCTGGAGAGCGCGCTGGTGATCTTCTGGCTCGGGCTGCTGTGGCTGTTGCTAGTGCGCTGGAGCAAGGCCGAAACGGTGCGCATCCCGGCATTGCTCACGCTGGCGTTCGTCGCCGGGCTCGGCCCGATGGTGCGCCCCGAGTTGCTGATGGTGGCCGCGCTCGCGCTGCTGCTCGTGTTCCTGGCACCCACGCCGCGGCCGTGGCTTGTCCGCACCGCGTTCGTGGTGATCGCCGGTGCCGTGCCCGTCGGCTATCAAATCTGGCGGATGGGCTACTACGCCCTGCCCTACCCGAACACCGCGGTCGCCAAGGATGCGGCGGGCGCGAAATGGGGCCAGGGCTTCACCTACCTGTGGAACCTGGTCGACCCCTACTTCCTCTGGCTCCCACTGGTCATCCTCGCGGTGGCCGGGATCATCCTCGCGCGCTTCGGCGGCGACACACCCCGTTCTGGCGGAGTGAATGGAAGCATTCACTCCACGGGAGCGGAGCCTGCGGAGCGACCCGACGGTGCTGAACGCACCAAATCTTCCATTCATGAACCCGCGGGCGGTCGGCTGCGCAGGTTGCAGTCCAAGCTGCGCACCCCCGCCGCGGTGGTCACCCTGTTCCTGCTCAGCGCCCTGCTGTTGCAGGTGTACTCGCTGCGTGTCGGCGGCGATTTCATGCACGGCCGGATGCTGCTGCCCGTTTTGTTCTGCCTGATTCTGCCCTTCGCGGTGCTGCCTGTCCGGCTGCCCGAACGCGGCCGCAGTCTCGCCGCGACGGCCGGCGGAGTTGCGGTGATCGCGGTGCTCGGCTGGGCCTACATCGCCTCGAACACGACCGGCATGGTCACCGGCAGCACGATCGGCCGCTCCGGGATCGTCGACGAGCGCGCCTACTACGTGCTCAACACCGGCCACGACCACCCGATCCGGGCCGAGGACTACCTCGACTACCCGCGCATGCGGGCGATGGTGTCGGCGATCGAGTCGACCCCGGACGGCGGGCTGTTGATCAACACCCCGTCCTTCACGCATTGGGATGTGGTGCCACCACCGTTGCCCATCCCCGAAGGTGGCGTCGGCCACACCGTCTACTTCCTCAACCTCGGCATGACCAGCATGAACGTCCCCCTGGACGTCCGCGTCATCGACCAGATGGGACTGGCGTACCCACTGGCCGCGCATTCTGACCGACTCACCGACGGCCGGATCGGCCACGACAAGAGCCTGTACGCGGACTGGGTGGTCGCCGATACCGGCATGGTCGACAAGCACCCGTGGCTGCCGTGGTACTTCGACGAGGACTGGGTCGCGCAGGCCAAGGTGGCGCTGACCTGCCCGGAGACCCAGGATCTGCTCGAATCCTCACGTGCGGACCTCACCTGGGAGCGGTGGAAGCAGAACTTCAAGCGGTCCTTCGAGTTCGCGAAGTACCGCTTCGACCGGGTGCCGAAGTACGCGATCGAGCTGTGCGGACTCGAGCCTCCGCCACCGGTCGGCACGCGCTGACCCACGCCCACCACCGTCCCCCGGTGGCCTGGGACATTCCCGCTTTCCCCGCCGGGTTCGCCGTTGCTTCGCTAACGTGTTGCGCTGGCGCATCGATTTACCGGGAATACAAGCGGACCGCGATAACTGCGGCACAGTGTCGACAGGGGCCCCATGCCCTCCACCCGCGTTCGGGTGGGTTATCGCACCCGCATCGAGGAGGTCGCGACCATGCGTGGAGCTTTTTTCAGACCCGATTCGACGTCCGACACCCCGTCCGCCGGGACGCCCAGGCGCTCTGCTGGATGGCTCGCCCGGCTGATCATGGCCTTGGTGATTGCGCTGGTCGTACCGCTAGCGGCGACGCTGACCGGCAGTGGCGGGGTCGCGTCGGCCGCGTTCACGCCGACCGGGTTCGACTTCTGGGTGGACTCGAGCATGGGCCCGATCAAGAGCCGCGTCTTCCGCGCCGCGGACGGCAACACCAACCGGGTGGTCTACGCGCTCGACGGCATGCGGGCCCGCAACGATCTCAGCGGCTGGGAGATCGAAACCGACGCCGCAAACGCGCTGACCAGATGGAACATCAACGTCGTGATGCCGGTCGGCGGCATGTCCAGCTTCTACTCGGATTGGCACGCGCCCAGCAATTTCAACCGGCAGCCGACTACGTACCGCTGGGAGACATTCCTCACACAGAATCTGCGCTGGGCCCTGCGCGACCGGCTCGGGTTCAATCCCAATCGCAACGGTGTGTTCGGGCTGTCCTCGGGCGGCAGTGCGGCCTTGACGCTGGCCGCCTATCACCCGGACCAGTTCGTTTATGCCGGGTCCTATTCCGGCTATCTGAATATCTCCGCGCCTGGCATGCGCGAGGCGATGCGGGTGGCCATGCTCGACTCCGGCGGTTTCAACATCGACAGCATGTGGGGCCCGCCCTGGGATCGGTCCTGGTTGCGCAACGATCCGTTCGTCTTCGCGCCGATCCTGCGCAACAACAACACCCGACTGTGGATCTCCGCCGGTAGCGCCCTGCCCGGCCCCAATGACCGGGTCGGCAGCCTGCTCGACGCCTACAACGTCGTCAACGCCATGGGTCTCGAAGAACTCGCCCTGCTCAACACCAGATCCTTTCAGATCCGGATGGCCACACTCGGGGCGAACAACGTGGTCTACAGCTTCCCTGGCGTCGGCGTGCATTCCTGGAGTTACTGGCAGGACGAGCTGTTCCGGATGATTCCGGACCTGAGTGCCCACATCGGTTGACCTGCTCCGAGGGCTCCTGCGGCGCAAGGTGGCGAGCGTCACCCCGGGTTTGCGATAACACGGACCGGTCGCGAACTGATAACTAATTGATAACGTAACGTTGGTCGCGTCCCCTACCGGGTACAAGTTGCCGGGTCGGGTTAGGGTCGAATAAGGTTCCAGCGCAGATCTGTGTGACCTATTCGTTATTTCGGGGTTCGGAACCTCGGGGGGCATGCGAGGGTGCGCGTCGCGATAGCGACGTTGCAGAGCAGAAAGTGAGTATTGGCGAATGCGTTTTGGCGCGAAGGGGTTCGGTAGCCGGATCCGCTCCGGCAACTGGAAGCGACGAATGCTCGGTGTGAGCGCCGTGGCGCTGATTGTCCCGATCGCCGCGGGCGCGGCCGCGACGGCGGCACCGCTTGCCACGCCGGCGCATCAGTCGCCGGCCGGCGGGTTCGACGAACTGTCCGTGCCGTCCACCATGGGGCCGATCAAGGTGCAGGTGCAGTGGGCGTCTCGGGGCGGGAACGCGGCGCTCTACCTGCTCGACGGGATGCGCGCCCGCGACGACCGGAACGCGTGGTCGTTCGAGACGAACGCCATGCAGCAGTTCGCCGGTGACAACGTCACGCTGGTGATGCCGGTTGGTGGCCAGTCGAGCTTCTACACCGACTGGTACTCGCCGAGTAACACCAACGGGCAGAAGATCACCTACAAGTGGGAGACGTTCCTGACCAAGGAACTGCCCGATTTCCTCGAGAACTACGGCGTCTCGCGGAACAACAACGGCATAGTCGGCTTGTCGATGGGTGGCAGCGCCTCGCTCGCGCTCGCGGCCTACCACCGTGATCAGTTCAAATTCGCCGGGTCGTTCTCCGGTCTGCTGAACCTGTCCGCGCCCGGTATGCGCGAGGCGATCCGTGCCGCCATGCTCGACGCCGGCCGCTTCAACGTCGACTCGATGTGGGGCCCGCCGTGGAGCAAGGGCTGGCTGCGCAATGACCCGTTCGTCTTCGCGCCGCAGCTCAAGGGCCTGTCGATGTACATCTCCGCGGGTACCGGCATCCCCGGACAGTACGACCGGCCGAACTCGCTCATCGGCGTGTACAACACGACGACCGGCATGGCACTCGAGTCGCTGACCATGGTGACCTCGCGCGCGTTCCAGATCCGCCTGGCGACGCTGCAGATCCCCGCCCGGTTCGACTTCCCGCTCACCGGCACGCACGGCTGGAAGTACTGGGAGGGCGAGCTGTGGAAGTCGCGTCCGCAGATCCTGGACGCGCTGAACGCGCACTAGTCCCGAGCGCTGCGTCTCGCTGACGCCGTCGACACGCCGTCCCACCCCGAATTGCCGGGGATTGGGGCGGCGTTCGTCGTTTCGCAGGTGGGTGCCCGCGGCGCACCGCATGTTGTGCCGCGCGCATCGATTCGTCGCCCATTTGGTGTGCGCGCCGCGAAAAGGTGTGTGGCGAGGCGCTCGGGCGAGTACGGTTTCGCAACATTTGTCACAGCCGTCACAGCGCGCCTTCCCCGGTTCCTGCCCCTGCTCGCGGTAGAAAGTAGCTGCATCTCCGGGCGTACGTGCTGCTCGCGCCCGGTTTTACGGGATGGAAGCGAGGGCACTTTCATGCGACGGGGTCATGGTCGGCGTTCCCGCATCCGCGGATCGCGAACACACTTCCGCGGCCGCGGATCGCGAACACACTTCCGCTGCCGCGGATCGATGGTCGGGCTACTCACTGCCGCGGTCGTTTCGACGCTCACGGTCGGCACCGCGTTGGCGGCTCCTGCGCTCGCCGCGCCGATCGCGCATACCCAGGCCGGTGGCGTCGCCACCGTGCAGCGCATCGACTGGCTCACCGACCGGCGCGTTGCGCTCTGGATCGTTTCGCCGTCGATGAGCACCCCCGTCCAGATCCAGCTGCTGCTGGCTCGGGACTGGCACACCAAACCGGACGCCAGGTTCCCTGCGCTGTTCATGCTCGACGGCCTGCGGGCGGAGGACAACGAGAGCGGTTGGACCCACGATGCCGGCGCCGAATCGTTCTACGCCGACAAGAACGTCAACGTAGTGCTGCCGATCGGCGGACAGTCCAGCTTCTACTCCGACTGGCTGACCAAGGACAACGGCGTCAACTACCAGTGGGAGACGTTCCTGACCAAGGAACTGCCGCCGCTGTTGGAGACGCAGTGGCGTACCACCGACATCCGCGGCCTCGCGGGCCTCTCGATGGGCGGAACGTCGGCGATGTTCCTGGCGGCACGCAATCCCGGCTTCGCGCGCTACGCCGCGTCCTACTCCGGATTCCTGTCCACGACGTCGATCGGCATGCCGCAGGCCATCTCGTTCGCGATGGGCGACGCGGGTGGGTTCGACTCCGAGGCGATGTGGGGTCTGCCGACCAACCCGGCGTGGGCCGAGCACGACCCCTACCTGCTGGCCGACAAGCTGAAGAACGTCAGCCTCTACGTGTCCAGCGGCAGCGGCATGACCGGGCCGTACGACCAGGCGATGGGCATCCCCGGCGTCAGCACCAATGTGGCGGGGATGGGGCTCGAGATTCTGTCCCGGCTCACCTCGCAGACGTTCGCCACCAAGCTGAACAAGCTCGCCATCCCGGCACAGATCAACTACCGGCCCTCCGGCACGCATTCGTGGCCGTACTGGGACTTCGAGATGCGCCAGTCCTGGCCGCAGGCGGCGACCGCCCTCGGCACGCAGATCGACAAGCCGGCCTGCGGGGTCGGCGGGGCGATCGCGGGCACGGCCGCGGCGAACCAGTGGCTCGGCGACTGCATCACCGGTGAGTACAACGTGCCCGGTGGCACTGCGCAGGACTTCCGCGCCGGGCGGGTCTTCTACTCGCCGGTGACGGGCACCTACCCGGTGGCCGGTCGGATCGGCGGCGGTTATGAGGCCACCGGCGGCCCCGGCGGGGCTCTCGGTATGCCTGCCGGTTTCGAAATTCCCGCGCCCGACGGCAAGGGCCGGTTGCAGGTCTTCGAGCACGGCATCTCGTACTGGACGCCGGACACCGGTGCCCATGCGGTGCGCGGCGCGGTGCTCGAGGAGTGGGGACGGCAGGGCTACGAGCGCGGGGCACTCGGCTACCCGACCGGCGACGAACGCAAGACGCCGAACAAGGACGGCGCCTCGCAGGGCTTCCAGGTCGGCTCGGTGTTCTACAGCCCAGCCGTCGGCGCGCATTCGGTGCAGGGTCTCATTCTCGGCAAATACGGCGAACTGGGCTACGAGAACAGTTGGCTGGGCTTCCCGACCACCAGCGAGGCGTCGCTCAAGGACTTCGGCAAGTTCAACCAGTTCGAGAACGGAAACCTTTACTGGAGCCCGCTTTCCGGAGCGTGGGCGGTGCGCAACGGCCCGATTTTCGAGGCGTACAAGAATGTCGGATTCGAGAACGGCAAGCTCGGTTACCCGACGAGTGACGAGTTCGATATTCCGGGCGGCAAGCAGCAGAACTTCCAGTTCGGCAACATCACGCTGATCGCCGGAAAGGCCGATGTCCGCTAGCCGACCCGGCGTCCTCGGAGTCGGTTTCCTACGGTGTCCAGCCGAGCGCGAGCGAGGCGCCTCAGGGCTGCACGGCGATCGGCCCCGGCGCGCGCGTCTGTAGCCTGTACGAAACCGAAAGCATAGGAACCACGATGCCTCGTATGACTCTGCGCGCGGTCTCGCTCACCGCGCTGGCCGTTGCTGCCGTCGGCGTGTTTGCCGGCTGTGGCGACGACTCGACGGCGACGAGCACACCCGGCTCGCTGACCCCCGCGCCGGCTGCGGCGTCGACGTCGTCGGCCGCGGTGCCCAACGGATCGGACGCGGTGCCCACCGGATCGGACGCGGCCGACGGCGGCGGCTCCGCGCCGGTCACCAGCCCCGGCCCGGCCGCCACCGCACCCCCGGAGACCCCGCAAGCGCAACCGAGCGACTTCCCCGGGCCGGATGCGGAACCAATGGGTGAGCGCGAGAAGCAGTTCGTCGAGGACTTGAAAGACGAGGGCGTCGAGGTGTCCGGCGCAGGCGAGAGTGCCGTCGTGATCGCGAACTACATCTGCGCCGCGACGCAGGCCAATGAGCCGGAGGCAACGATCGTGGTCAACGTCAACGCCATGACCGGTGTCGAGCAGAGCATCACCGGTAGCTCGATGTCGCCGGAGCAGGCCGGCCAGATCTACATCGACGTCGCGAAGAGTTCGTACTGCTCGTGAACGCACTTCGAAACGGCCGCAGGCGCGGCCGACGCAAAACTCCGATTGTCCTTCTTCTACTGGCACTCGCGCTGCTGCTGATCATCGTCATCGTGGTCATCTGGTACATCGCCGCCGGTCGCCTGCCCAAGCCGGGAGAGGGGCCGTTGCCCGGCCCGACGAAGCCGGACACGCAGGCGGCGGACTGCCCCGATGTGCAGTTCGTTGCGGTGCCGGGCACGTGGGAGTCCAGCCCGACCGACGACCCGTTCAACCCGACCGCAGTCCCGGCCGCACTGCTGCACAACGTCACCGATCCGCTGCAGGAGCAGTTCCCGTCCTCGCGCGTGCAGGTCTACACGGTGCCCTACGTGGCGGAGTTCTCGAACCCGATCGCGTTCCCACCGGATGGGCAGGAGTCCTACAACAACAGCCGCACCGCGGGCACGCAGGCGACCATCGGCGTGCTCGCCGATATGCATGCGCGGTGTCCGCTGACGACATACGTGATTGCCGGCTTCTCGCAGGGCGCGGTCATCGCAGGCGACGTCGCGGCGCAGATCGGCGCGGGGACCGGCCCGGTGTCGCAAGACCAGGTGCTCGGCGTGACGCTGATCGCCGACGGGCGGCGCGAGACGGGTCAGGCGACCGAGATCGGCCCGAACCCGCCCGGTGTCGGCGCCGAGGTGGCACTCAAGGGCTTGAAGGTTCCCGGCATCACGATGACCGGCCCGCGCCCGGGCGGATTCGGCTCGCTCACGGATCGGGCAAACACGATCTGCGCGCCGGGCGACCTGATCTGTGCCGCCCCGGAGGCCGCGCTGAACCCGGTCAACATCCCCAGCAGCCTCGCCGCGCTTGCCGGTGCGAGAGGCAATCCGGTGCACGCGGAGTACAACAGTTTCGTGGTGGACGACGCCGGCACGACGGCGACGCAGTGGACCACGGGCTGGGCGTCCGGATTGATCGACGGCGCGCCGCATCCGGCGCACGAATGACCCGAAATTACCTGACTCAAAAGTAAGTTGGGTCTGGTCAAGAGTGTTGCCCGAATGTTAACTGTCAGTAGGTCAACAACGGCCGACCCGCTAGAGTGCAGGACGGTCAGCGTGCCCCCGCCCGCAGTGCAACCCAGGAGATGCCTTTCATGACAGCCGCCGAAACTGCCCCCGCGGCACCATTGCGGAAGTTTCGATTTGCCGCCGGCGGTGAGGGCAACCCCGAGGAGGGCGGCGCTCGGAAGTTCATTCGGCTGGCTCAGCAGGCCGAGGACTACGGGTACGACAGCTTCATGATTCCGGACCACCTGGGTCCGCAGGTCAGCCCGATCGCCGCACTCGGTGCGCTCGCCGTGGCGACCGAGAAGATCCGGCTGGGGACGGCGGTACTGGCCAACGGCTTCCGCCACCCGGCAATCCTGGCCAAGGACGCCGCGACCATCGACGTGCTGTCCAAGGGCAGGCTCGAACTCGGCATCGGCGCGGGCTGGATGAAGGAAGAGTTCGACAAGGCCGGGATCGCCTACGACCGGCCGGGGCTGCGGATCGAGAAGCTCGACGAGGCGCTGACCATCCTGGACGTGCTGCTGCGCGGTCAGGAATGCAACTTCGAGGGCAAGCACTACCAGATCCGCGGACTCAAGGGCAGCCCGCGACCACGGCAGGGCCCACGCCCACCGCTCGCGGTCGGCGGCGGCGGACCGAAGATGCTCGCGCTCGCCGCCAAGCACGCCGACATCGTCTCCGTGGTCCCGGTCACCACGGCGGAAGGCAAACTGCGGCTCTCCGGGATCACCATGGAGAAGACCGTCGAGCGAGTCGAGCTGATCAAGCAGGCCGCCGGTGCTCGGTTCGCCGACATCGAGCTGAACTGGACCATCACCACTATCGTGATCACCGACGATCGCGAGAAGGTTGCCGAGATGGCGCTCGCGGCCCTGGACAAGGGCTTTCCGCCGAACATGGACGTCGATGTGCAGCTATCCGTCGAGGAAATCCTGAACTCGCCGTATATCGCGATCGGGACCTTCGAGGAAATCGCAGATCAGGTCCGGGCCGTCCGTGCTCAAACGGGTATGTCCTACGTCGGCGTGTTCCCTACCCAGATGGACGCATTTGCGCCCATCATCACCCTGCTGAAGGGTGAGTGAAGGTCGGCTCAGTAACATAACTGGAATTTGTTCGCTAGTGCAGCGCGAATCTTGGGAATGAGATGCGTGCCACGTGCGGGGGCGTAGCAACCGGCGAAAGCGATGTCAGGCAGGCGGGCTGCGTGCGGGTCTGCCTGACGCGGGTGCTGTGGAGGAGTAGAGAAATATGCACGAGAAGTTCGACGATTACCTCGACGCCGACGGGAACATTTGGATCCCGGCGGATCGAACGCTGGTCGACCACGTCGAAAAGCACACCCGCAACGACGCGAACGATCTGGCGTACCGCTATATCGACTATTCGCGTGAGCGCGACGGCGAGGCGCAGGAGCTCACCTGGATCGAGTTCGGCAACAAGCTGCGTGCCGTGGCGGCTCGCCTCCAGCAGGTGACCAAGCCGGGCGACCGGGTTGCCGTACTCGCGCCGCAGGGCCTCGAGTACGTCGTGGCGTTCTTCGCGGCCATCTATGCCGGCACCATCGCCGTGCCGCTGTTCGACCCCGAGGAGCCGGGCCATACCGACCGCCTGCACGCCGTGCTCGGCGACTGCAAGCCGTCCGCGATCCTCACCGCGAGCAACTCCGCCGCCGGCGTCCGCCAGTTCTTCCGCTACCTGCCCGCCAAGGAGCGGCCGCGCATCATCGCCGTCGACGCGATCCCGGACAGTGTTGGTGAATCGTGGGTGCGCCCGGAAGCGACCGTCGAGGACATCGCGTATCTGCAGTACACCTCCGGCTCGACCCGCACCCCGGCCGGCGTGGAGATCACCCACCGCGCGGTGGGCACGAATGTGCTGCAGATGATCGACGCGATCGAGCTGCAGGAGAACTCCCGCGGCGTCACCTGGTTGCCGATGTTCCACGACATGGGCCTGCTGACGGTCATCCTCCCGGCCCTCGGCGGCAAGTTCATCACCATCATGTCGCCGAGCGCGTTCGTGCGCCGTCCGAGTCGCTGGATCCGCGAGCTCGCCGCACACTCCGACGGCGCCGGTACGTTCGCCGCCGCACCCAACTTCGCCTTCGAGCATGCCGCCGCGCGTGGATTGCCCAAGCCCGGCGAGTCGCTGGACCTGTCCAACGTGATCGGCCTGATCAACGGTTCCGAGCCGGTGACCACGTCGTCGATGCGCAAGTTCAACGAAGCGTTCGCGCCGTACGGGCTGCCGAAGACGGCGATCAAGCCGTGCTACGGCATGGCGGAGGCCACGCTGTTCGTCTCGGCCACCCGGCACGAGGACGAGGCGAAGGTGACCTACGTCGACCGCGTCGAGCTGAATGCGGGCCGGATGGTGAAGATCGAACAGTCGCATCCGAATGCTGTCGCGCAGGTGTCGTGCGGGTTCATCGCGCGCAGCCAGTGGGCCACGATCGTCGACCCGGAGACGGGCCACGAACAGGCCGACGGTCATGTCGGCGAGATCTGGCTGCACGGCAAGAACATGGGCAGCGGTTACTGGAACCGCAAGGAGGAAACCGCGGCGACGTTCGAGGCCAAGCTGGCGTCGCGCCTGGCCGACGGTAGCCACGCCACCGGCGCGCCGGAGTCCGCGAACTGGATGCGCACCGGCGATTACGGGGTGTACTTCGGCGGCGAGCTCTACATCACCGGCCGGGTGAAGGATCTCGTCATCGTCGACGGCCGCAACCACTACCCGCAGGACCTGGAGTTCTCCGCGCAGGAAGCGAGCACGGCGCTGCGCCCCGGCTTCATCGCGGCGTTCTCGGTGCCCGCGAACCAGCTGCCGTCGCTGGTCTTCGAGCAGGGCAGCCACTCCGGTCTCGGCGCCAAGTACGACGCGGACGATGCCTCCGAGCAACTGGTCGTCGTCGCCGAACGCGGTCCCGGTGCGGGCAAGGCCGAGCCGCAGCCGATCGCCGACACGGTGCGTGCCGCGATTTCGGCGCGGCACGGCGTGATGGTGCGAGACGTGCTTCTGGTCCCGGCCGGCTCGATCCCGCGGACCTCAAGCGGCAAGATCGCGCGCCGCGCGTGCAGAGCCGCGTACCTGGAAGGGACGTTGCGCGGTGGGTACACGCAGACGGCATTCCCGGACGCGGTCGACGGCGATGATAACGCCGACTCGGTCAAGACCGACTGAGATCGAGCGAGCATTACGACACGGGAATTCGAAACGGGGGGAATTCGAGACCGGGTATTCGAGAGCTGGAAATCGGACGGGTAGCTTGAGGGACTGATGGCTGAGAACGAAACGCCCATTTCGCAGGGTGAGACCGATACGTCCGCCGCAGGGACCGGGGCCGGACTCGGGGGCCAACCCGAGACCCCGGCCGAACTCGTCGACCGGACCGAGACCACCGGCGCGGAGTCGGCGCTCGTCGAGCGACCCGATTTGACCGCTGCGGAGCTGCGCGAATGGCTGCGTAGCTGGGTTGCCGAGGCTACCGGTCAGCCGGTCGAGCAGATCACCGTCGACCGGCCGATGGAGGAGTTCGGGCTCGCCTCCCGCGACGCCATCGCGCTCGCCGGCGATGTCGAAGACCTGACCGGAGTGGTGCTGACCGCCACCGTCGTCTACCAGAATCCGACCATCTCCTCGCTGGCACAGCGGATCATCGAGGGTGAACCGGAGGTCCCGGAGGACACGGCGGACTCGACGTACTACACCTCCGCGGTCCTCGGCGACGCGCACGACGTCGCCATCGTCGGCTTTTCCACCAGGTTCCCGAAGGCCGGGCGTACCCCGCAGGAAACCTGGGAGTTCCTCATCGGCGGCGGCGACGGCATCAGCGATCTGCCGCCGGGACGCTGGACCGAGTTCACCTCCGACCCGGAGATCGCGGCGGCGGTCGAGAAGGCGAACACCCGCGGCGGCTATCTCGACGACGTGAAGGGCTTCGACGCGGAGTTCTTCGCCATGTCCCCGCGTGAGGTGGAGTGGGTCGACCCGCAGCAGCGGCTCGCGCTCGAACTCACCTGGGAGGCACTCGAGCACGCCCGCATCCCGGCCAGTGAGCTCAAGGGCAAGCCGGTCGGCGTCTTCATCGGCACGTCCACCAACGACTACTCGATGTTGGCCGCGCTCGAGCCGACCAAGACGCACGCCTACAGCCTCACCGGTGCCGCGACATCGATCGTGGCCAACCGGGTGTCCTATTTCTACGATTTCCGCGGCCCATCGGTCGCCATCGACACTGCGTGCTCGTCCACGCTGGTCGCGGTGCATCAGGCCGTCCGCGCGCTGCGCGGCGGCGAGGCCGACGTGGCGGTGGTCGGCGGCGTGAACATGCTGCTCGCGCCCGCGATCACGCTCGGTTTCGACTCGGTCGGCGCGGTCGCGCCGGACGGGCACATCAAGGCGTTCTCCTCGGACGCGGACGGAATGGTGCGCTCCGAGGGCGGCGGCCTGTTCGTGCTGAAGCGGCTCGAAGATGCCGAGCGGGACGGCGACAACATTCTCGCGGTGGTCGCGGGTACCGCGGTGAACTCCGACGGTCGCTCGAACGGCCTGCTTGCGCCGAATCCGGACGCGCAGGCCGACGTGCTGCGGCACGCGTACCGCGATGCCGGCATCGTCCCGACCACCGTCGACTACATCGAGGCGCACGGCACCGGCACCATCCTCGGCGATCCGATCGAGGCCGACGCGCTCGGCCGGGTCGTCGGTCGCGGCCGCGACGACGACAAGCCGGCACTGCTTGGCTCGGTGAAGTCGAACTTCGGCCACCTCGAGTCGGCGGCCGGTGCAGCGTCGCTGGCCAAGATCGTGCTCGCGCTGCAGGAGAACAAGCTCCCGCCCTCGCTCAACTACGCGGGTCCCAACCCGTACATCGCCTTCGACAAGGCGCACCTGCAGGTGATTCCGGAGCCGACCGACTGGCCGCGCTACAGCGGTAACGCGATCGCCGGTGTCTCCGGGTTCGGCTTCGGCGGTACCAACGCGCACGTCGTGGTCAAGGAGTACGTGCCCGCGCCGGTCGGGGCGGACGTGATCGACGCGGACGCCGATGAGACCGCCGCCCAGCCGGACGTGCTCGCCGAGGCGCTGGACACGGAAGTGGATGGGGCGCACGGCGCCGAAGTGGATGGGGCGCACGGCGCCGAAGTGGATGGGGCGCACGGCGCCGAGCAGGAATCCGAGCGCGAGGAACCGCTGCCGGTGCTGCTGGCGGTGTCCGGGGCGATCCCGTCGCGCCGCCGTCGTGCGGCCGCGGAGCTCGCCGACTGGCTGGAGACGGAAACGGGCAGCACCACGCCGCTCGCCGACATCGGTCGCGCGCTCGCCAAGCGCAACCACGGCCGCTCCCGTGCCGTGGTGCTCGCGACGACGCACGCGGACGCGGTGACCGGCATGCGCGCGGTCGCGAACGGTAAGCCGGCGGCGGGTGTGTTCAGCAATGACGCCCCGGCCACCCAGGGCCCGGTGTGGGTGCTGTCCGGTTTCGGTGCCCAGCACCGCAAGATGGGCAAGCAGCTCTACCTGGAGAACGCGGTCTTCCGCGCCGCGATCGACGAGGTCGATGAGCTGATCGTCGACGAGGCCGGTTATTCGGTGCGCGAGATGATCCTCGACGACGAGCAGGACTACGACGTCGGCACCTCGCAGGTCGGCATCTTCGCGATCCAGGTCGGGCTCGCCGTGTTGCTGCGTCATCACGGTGCCGAGCCGGCCGCCGTGGTCGGCCACTCGATGGGTGAGGTTGCGGCGGCGTACATCTCGGGCGGCCTCGACCTGGTCGACGCGGTCCGGGTGATTTGCGCGCGGTCCCGTCTGATGGGCGAGGGCGAAGCGACGCTGTCCGGCGACGATATTCGCCGCATGGCCCTCGTCGAATACAGCGCCGAGGAGATCATCGGCGTGCTCGGCGATTTCCCCGATCTCGAGGTCGCGGTGTACGCCGCGCCGACGCACACCGTGATCGGCGGACCCGAGCCGCAGGTCAACGCGATCGTCGAGCGTGCCGAAGCAGAGGGCAAGCTGGCGCGTGTGCTCGCCACCAAGGGCGCGGGACACACCTCGCAGATGGACCCACTGCTCGGCGAACTTGCCGCCGAACTGGCCGGCCTCGAACCGAACAAGCCCAAGGTCGGGGTGTACTCGACCGTGGACAAAGAGACGTTCTACCGGGCCGGGCACGATCCGATCCACACCGAGGACTACTGGGTGCGGAACATGCGGCAAAGCGTGTACTTCACCAACGCGGTGCGCGTCGCAGTCGAGACCGGGCACAGCACCTACCTCGAGCTTGCGCCGAACCCGGTCGCGTTGATGCAGGTCGCGGCCACCACTTTCGCTGCGGGCATGCACGACGCACAGCTGATCCAGACGCTGAAGCGCAAGGAGGACGAGTCGCTCGGCGTGCTGACCGCACTAGCCCAGCTGTATGTGGTCGGCCACGACGTCTCGTTGGCGTCGCTGTTCGAGGCCGGCGGCTACGGGGACATTCCGCGCACCGCGTTCGTGCGCAAGCCGTACTGGACGACGGGCCGTCTCGGCGGCGGTTCCGGCAACAACCGGATCCCGGGCGCGCATGTCGCGATGCCGGACGGCAGGCACGCCTGGGAGGTGCAGGCGGGTGTCGTCACCGACCTCGGTGCACTCGTCACCGCAGCGGCCGCACAGGTGCTCAGCGACGCGACGCTCGGCGCGGCGATCCCGCACGGTGATCTCTCGTCGGCGGGGACGCTGACAACTACGCTCACCCCACACCCGGGCGGTGCATCGGTGCAGGTGCACGCCCGCGAGGATGCGGCGTTCCGGCTGGTGTACGACGCGGTCGTCACCGGTGGGCCCGCGGTGGCCGTCGCCGGCACGGCTGCGCAGAATGGTGCCGGCACGGCTGCGCAGAATGGTGCCGCATTCGCGCCGGTGCAGGCTCCCGCGGCGGAGCCGTCCGGTCTCGTCGAGGAACTGCCCGAGGTCATCGAGACCTTCAGCGGCAGGTGGGATCCCAACGGCAGCCAGACGCTCGAGGACCGGCTCGCCTACATCGTGGCGGAGTCGATGGGTTACGCGCCCGAGGACCTACCCGCCGAGATCCCGCTGATCGAGCTGGGTCTGGACTCGCTGATGGCGGTGCGGATCAAGAACCGCGTCGAGTACGAATTCGACATTCCACAGCTGCAGTTGCAGGCGGTCCGCGACGCCAACCTCGTCGGGGTCGGCAAGTACCTGCGCTACGCAGTGGAGAACCGCGACGAGGTGCAGGCGCTCGCCGATCAGCAACAGGCCGAGCGGGAAGCGGCGGATGCATCCGATGCCGCCGGGACCGGCGCGCCCACCGAGAACGTCGAGTCGCGGCTGGATGACGAAGACACCTCCGTCCAAGCCGAGGCCGAGGCGATTCTCGAGCAGGCCGAGCAGCCGGCACCCGCGCCGGAGGCCGCGGTGAGTGCCGAGGTCGGCGAATCCGATATCTCACCGCGAGATCCGGCGGAGCGGCTGACCTTCGCCACCTGGGCGGTGGTGACCGGCGAGTCGGCCAAGGGTGTCCAGAACACACTGCCGATCCTGGAAGAGGAAGTGGCGGAGAAGCTTGCGGCGCGGCTGTCCGAGCGCACCAAGAGCGACATCACCGTCGACGACGTGCTGGACGCAGAAACGATCGAACAGCTGGCCGAGGTCGTCCGCCGGGTCACCGAGGGTATTGGCCTCGACGGATTCGTGCGTGCATTGCGCGCCCGTCCCGAGGGGTCAACGGCCGTACCGGTATTCGCGTTCCATCCGTCCGGTTCCACCACCGTTGTCTACGAACCGCTGCTCAAACGGCTGCCCACCGACACCCCGATGTACGGCATCGAACGCGTCGAGGGCGACATCGAAGAGCGTGCGCGCCAATACCTTCCGGAACTCCGCAAGATTCAGGGGAACGGGCCGTACGTCCTGTACGGCTGGTCGCTGGGCGCCGTGCTGGCCTTCGCCGTGGCCAAGTTGCTGCGCGCCGAGGGTGCCGACGTTCGCATCGTCGGCATGATCGACCTGGCCTTGCCCGTGGACCGGCCCGCCGAGGGGCCGGCAGCGGCGCGGGCACGCATCGAGCGATATGCGTCCTTTGCCAACAAGACCTACGGCGTCGACACCTCGGCGTTGCCGCTCGATCGGTTGTCCCATGCCTCCGATGACGAGCAGGTCCAGATCATCATGGACATGATCAAGTTGAGCGGCGCCAACGTGCCCGCGAGCATGATCGAGCACGAGCGCACCTCGTGGATCGACAGCCGCGCGCTCGCCAAGGCCGAAGCGACGCACTACGACGGCGACGTCGTGCTGTACCTCGCCGACCGGTATCACGACGGCATGATCGAACTCGAGCCGGCGTACAAAAACCGTGCGCCCAACGGAGGTTGGGACGAACACGTGCCCAATCTCGAGGTCATCCACGTCGGCGGCGACCATGTGCAAATCATCGATGAGCCGTATATCGCGAAGATCGGTGCGGATCTGACGAAGAAGCTTGGAAATATCCAATGAGTGGAACGACCGCCGAAAAGCTGTCCGAGCTGCGCAAGCGGCTCGAAGTGGCGCAGGAGCCGGCCGGCGAGGCGGGTATCGCCAAGCGCGCCAAGAAGGGTCTGCCCAGCGCCCGCGACCGGATCAACATGCTGCTCGACCCGGGGACGTTCGTCGAAGTCGGCGCGCTGGTGAAGCAGCCGGGCGATCCGAACGCGCTCTACGGCGACGGCGTGGTCACCGGCCGTGGGTTGGTGGAGGGCCGGCCGGTCGCGGTGTTCTCGCACGACCAAACGGTTTTCGGCGGCAGCGTCGGTGAGATGTTCGGCCGCAAGGTGGCCGCGATCATGGAATTCGCCGCGAAGATCGGCTGCCCGTGCATCGGCATCAACGACTCCGGCGGCGCTCGCGTGCAGGACGCGGTGACCTCGCTGGCCTGGTACGCCGAACTCGGGCGCAGGCAGGAGCCGCTGTCCGGGCTGGTGCCGCAGATCTCGATCATCCTCGGAAAGTGTGCCGGCGGAGCGGTTTACGCGCCGATCAACACCGATGTCGTGGTGGCGACCGAAGAGTCGTACATGTTCGTCACCGGCCCGGATGTGATCCGGGAGGTCACTGGGGAAGACGTCAGCCTCGAGGAACTCGGCGGCGCGCACAGTCAGGCCGTGTACGGCAACATCAATCACGTTGCCAAGGACGAGCAGGGCGCATTCCAGTGGGTGCGTGACTATCTGTCGTTCCTGCCGTCGAGTTGCCAGGAACGGCCGCCGATCGTCAATCCCGGCCTCGAACCCGAAATCACCGCGTGCGACCGGGAATTGAACGAGCTCATCCCGGACGCCGACAACGCCGGCTACGACATGCACGAGATCCTGCTGCGGATCTTCGACGACGGCGAATTCCACGAGGTGAACGGGCAGTGCGCGCTCAACATCCTCACCGGTTTCGCGCGGGTCGATGGGCGCAGCGTCGGGGTGGTGGCGAATCAGCCGCTCGTCTCGGCGGGTGCACTCGACGCGGCGGCATCGGACAAGGCCGCGCGGTTCATCCGGATCTGTGACGCTTACGAGATTCCGCTGGTGTTCGTCGTCGATACCCCCGGGTTCCTGCCCGGTGTCGAGCAGGAGAAGCTCGGCGTCATCAAGCGCGGCGGCCGGTTCATCTACTCCTTCGTCGAAGCATCGGTCCCGAAGGTCACCGTGGTGGTGCGCAAGTCCTACGGTGGCGCCTATGCGGCAATGGGTTCCAAGCAACTCGGCGCCGACGTCAACTTCGCCTGGCCGACCGCCCGGATCGCGGTGATGGGTGCCGAGAGCGCGGTGAGCATCATCGGTCGACGTCAGATCGAGGCCGCCGCACCCGAGGACCGCGCGGCGGTCCGGCAGCAGCTGATCGATTTCTACAACGCCACCATGGCCACCCCATGGATCGCCGCCGAGCGTGGCTACATCGATGCGGTCATCGAACCGTCGTCCACCCGGCTCGAACTCCGCAAGGCGCTGCACCTGCTGCGGGACAAGGAAATAATCAAGAACCCGCGCAAGCATCACCTGCTGCCGATCTGAGTTGTCAGCCGGTACTGTCCGCGGTCGGGGCGACCGTGCTTGCCACTCGAACGAGCGCCTCGAGATCTGCGTCGACGATCCTGAACAACGCGTGCGCGGCCACTATCGCAGCAGCCCCGATGACGCCCAGCCCGATGAGGGCGCCGGCGACCATATGCAGATCCGCCGGCCCGAGGAATACGATTCCGGCGGCGACACCGAGCGCCGGGATGAGCGCCATGGCGAGTAGCAGCTGCTTGCAGCGGCGTGCCAGCCTGCGGAGTTGCGCGGCGTCGTCGGGCGTCGTTGTCCCGTAGGTCAGCAACGCCGGGTAATACCAGCGAACAACATGCACGGTGACGAAGAAGAAGGGAAAAACCGCGCCGATCATCGCGGCCACGACATGCGAGGCGAAGATGTTGGCGAACAACGGGGCTGGCATATCTGCGGAGAGCAGTATCGCCGCGCCAAGCACGACGAGTGCGGAAATCCACCCGGCGAAAGTGATCACCGCCATGCGATCGGCGCAGACCAGGGTGTCGTGGCGGGCGCGGGCGAGCGTCGTTGCGTCGTACCGCCTGCCCTTCCGCACGCCCCAGGGAACAGTGATGACCCTGCGGCAGACATAGGCAATCACGCCGCTGCACAGCGGGATGACGGTGATCGAGACGAGCACCAACATCGTGTGGAACATCGATTCGGAATCGGCGGGCAGGTGGCGATCGAGCAGTTTCGCATTGTGGCCGAAGAGATAGGCCCCGGCGAGGAGCTGGCCGACCAGGAGCGCTGTCGTCGCTACCGGTAGCGGTTGCAGCGCGAGGCGCTCACGAATGCTTCCGCGCGGCGGGTCGACCAGGTTGCGGGCACGGGCGTCCAGACACAGCGCGAACTGTTGAGCGAGCTCGGCGCTCGACGACCACCGGTACTCCGGTGTGGGGGCGAGGCAAGTCAGGAGAACGCGGCGCAGGGTTGCGGGACAGTCGTCGGGCAGGTCGTCGCGTCGAGCCTCGGGGATGCCGCGACGACGGATTGCGAGCATTCGTTCCAGCGAGGTGGACGAGTCGCCGGCGCGGGTTTCGTCATCGAATGGTTTCTGGCCGGTCAGCAGCTCCCAGAGCATCACACCGAGCGCGTAGATGTCGCTGCGTCCATCGAGACTCGCCGCCGTGGCGGGCAGGTGCGGGTGGCACGCTTCGAGCTGTTCGGGGGACATGTACGCAAGCGAACCACCGAAGTACGCCGCTGGGCTCGCGCCCGGAATGTGTTTGTCGAAGCTGATGTTGAAGTCGGCGAGCTTGGGCGTGCCGTCCGCGGCCAGCAACACGTTGGCCGGCTTGATATCTCGATGCAGGACGCCGTGCCCGGCGGAATAGGCGAGCGCCTCGGCGAGGTATTTCCCAAGCCATGCAACGGTTTCCGGCCACGACAACCCCGCAATCGTGCCGCGCGAGGCGGGTTCGGCGCCCAGCGCCCCCTTATCGCTGAGGGCGTCGTCGACGGAAGCAAACAGCAAGTCGCCGCTGCGCTGCGCCGGCGGGGTTCTCGCGGCGCGCTTCAGCAGATCGAGCAGTGTCCCGCCCGGCACGAACTCCATGTACATGAGCTTGAGGTCGCGTTCGGCCAGCAGGCGCTGGTCGAACACCCGCACGATGTTCGGGTGATCGAGCTGTGCGAGAGTCTCCGGTTCCGTGCCGTGATTGTGCGAAATCTTGAGCGCGACCAGGCGCCGCATGGAACGTTGGCGGGCGAGAAAGACACGTGCGAACGCGCCGCTGCCGGCGTCGAGCAGTAGCTCGAAGTCTTCTATTTCGGCACCCGCCGTCAGGGCCGTCAGCGGGTCGATGGCCCGTGGGGCGGCGAGCAACGTGCTGCGATAGTCACCGGCGGTCAGCCGCGGCGCCAGCAGGTCGCCGTACGCGGTGGGTTCCACCGCGATGCCTGCGCGGCGCAGGCAATGGAACTCCTCGTACAGCAGATCCGGTGGCAGCGTCGCGGTCCCCAATTCGGGAAAGTCCGCAAGGTACTCGGCCAGCCGTTTCGGGTTGGAACGCTGCGATCGGTTGTGCATGTCGACCTTGATCAGCTCGACCAGGCAAATGGTGCGGACATCGGCTGCGGCCGGCAGGTATGCGCCCAACTCGGGCGAACTCGACTTGTGCCATGCCTCGGCAAATTGCGCGACCGCTGTCGCCACCGCCAGCTGCGTGTCGCTAACGGAGCGTGTCTCGCCCGGGCCGCCGATCTCGGTCGGCACGTCGATGTCTTTTGCCAACGCCGGAACCTTTCGCGCGGTATCGCAATGGTATTCGGCGCCGCCCGGATTCGGTCCGGATACCGTGGGCAAGTCGGTGTACCTGCACGGGTGCCTCGCCGCCCGCGCACCTTTTCCTGTTGATCACGAATGAATGGCCCCCGACACGCCGGTGGACGTGGGCCAGCTGCTCGTGATCACCGGGCCCTCGGTCCTCAGAGAACCCTCAGAGTTGCCTCACGGCTCTCCTATCGGCGCCGCATAGCGTCGGAACCGTCACATTCCGACACATGGAGGATCTGCCGATGACGACGACCCGCACCCGCTTCGCCCGCGCCGCGCTGACCACCGCCGGGCTCGCCGTCGCAGGCGCGTTCCTGCTGCCCGGCACGGCGTCGGCCGCACCCGCGGACAATCCGCTGTTGCAGACCACCTGCTCTTTCGCGCAAGTGGATGCCGCGGCGCACCACGTCGCTCCGCACCTCGCCCAGCGCCTCGACGCGCACCCGGACCGTAAGGCCAAGGTGGCGCAGTTCTTCGACAAGACCCCGGCCGAGCGGGCCGAGGCCGCCCAGCAGTTCCTCGATAAGCACCCGCAGGCCAAACAGCGAATCGAGGACGGCAAGTCGCACCCGCGCTTCGGCGAATTCAAGGACAAGGCGCGCCAGATCGCCGACACCTGCCACAACTACTAGGAACCGCGCGGGCAGAATCGAACCGTGCCCGAGCAACCCCGCGTCCTGATCGTCGACGACGACCAGGACGTGCTCACCTCTGTGCGGCGCGGTCTGCGACTGTCGGGATTCGAGGTACTGACCGCGACCGACGGCGCGACCGCGCTGCGCAGCGTCGCCGAGCACACACCGGATGCCGTCGTGCTCGACATCAATATGCCGGTGCTCGACGGCGTCGGCGTCGTGACCGCGATGCGGGCGATGGGTAACGACGTGCCGATCTGCGTGCTCAGCGCCCGCAGTTCCGTCGACGATCGGATCCTTGGGCTCGAATCCGGGGCCGACGACTACCTGGTCAAGCCGTTCGTGCTGGCCGAGCTCGTGGCGCGGCTGCGCGCCCTGCTGCGCCGGCGCGCGGACCCCGCGCCGAGCGCGTCGGCGGGTATCACGGTCGGACCGCTCGAGATGGACCTCCCCGGGCATCGCGCGCTGCTGGACGGTGCCGAGGTCGAGCTGACCAAGCGGGAGTTCGAGCTGCTCGCCGTGTTGGCGCGCAACGCGGGCGTGGTGCTCAGCCGGGAACGGTTGCTCGAGTTGGTGTGGGGATACGACTTCGCCGCGGACACCAACGTCGTCGACGTGTTCGTCGGCTATCTGCGCCGCAAGCTCGAGATGAACGGAAATCCACGGCTGGTGCAGACGATCCGCGGGGTCGGCTTCGTGTTGCGGGCGCCGCGATGAGGCGAGCGTTCTCGCTGCGGATCCGCGTTGCCGCGGCGACGGCACTCGGCGCGACCATCATCGTCGCGACGCTGGGGTTGCTTGCCGCGCAGGCGCTGGAACGAAACAACCTGCGGCAGATCGATCTTCGGCTCGAGACCGTCAGCCGGGTGGTGTTGGCAAATCCCGAACTGGCCGTACGGGTGCTCGGGAGGATCGGGCCGGCAAGCAATCTGACGCTCACGGTGCGCGGCAGCGACGGCGTCGCCTCCAGCTCGGATGTCACGCTGCCGCCGCTGCCGGACGGGTCGCACACCGTCGAGGTCGACGGCGAGCCCTACCGGGCGTACACGGTTGCGACCCCCGACGGCGCGCAAGCATCGATCGCGTTGCCCGCCGTGGAGGCCGAACGCACGACCGCGGATCAGCGGCAGTGGGTGCTCGGCGGTGGTCTGCTCGCGATTGCGGCGGCCGGCGGTTTGGGCTGGCTGCTCGGCGGGCGGGCGGTGCTGCCGATCGTCGAGTTGACGCGCCGCGTGCGGGCCCGCCCACCACAACCGATCCCGCCCGTCACCGGCGTGCGGGAGGCCGAGGAGCTGGCCACTGCCGTCAACGACATGTTGGCACGGGTCACCGCTGCGCAGGCCGAGACTGCCGCGGCGCTCGACACTGCCCGCGATTTCGCCGCCGTCTCCGCGCACGAACTGCGCACCCCGCTGACCGCGATGCGCACCGACCTGGAAGTGCTGCGCACGCTCGATCTCGACGAACCGCAACGGGCGGAGATTCTCGACGACCTCCAGCGCACCCAGGGCCGGGTGGAAGCGACGCTCACCGCGCTGGAGAAGCTGGCGTCCGGCGAATTGGCCTCGCAACGCGATCATGTGCCGACCGATGTCGCGGAACTGTGCGACCTGGCCGCCCACGATGCGCGACGTCAATTCCCGACGCTGCAGGTCCGCGTGCAGACCGACCCCACGATCGTCATATCCGGCCTGCCCGCCGGTCTGCGGCTCGCAGTCGACAACGCGGTATCCAACGCCGTCCGGCACGGGCAGGCCCGTAACGTGCTGATCTCCGCGCACCGCCGCGACGATGGCTGGGTCACGATCTGTGTGGACGACGACGGTCGTGGCATCGCGCCGGGCGAACGCAGGGCGGTGTTCGAGCGGTTTCATCGCGGCGAAGGCGCCGCGAAGGGCGGTTCGGGCCTGGGTCTTGCGCTGGTCGCTCAGCAGGCCCAACTGCACGGTGGGCGTGCATATTTCGAGGACAGTCCGCTCGGCGGGGCGCGCCTGGTGCTGGAGTTGGCTGCGCCGCACCCCGCCTTTGGTCATGATGAGACTCGGTGATGATCGGACTGCCCGCCGCTAGAGGAGGATGCCGTGTGCCGCTGGGTCGCATACCTGGGAAATCCGATCGCGCCCAAGGAATTGCTGCACGACACCGAGCGGTCGCTGATCGAGCAGAGCCGCAGGCACGCGCCGGATATGGCGCTGCCCAACGGCGACGGCACCGGTCTGGCCTGGTACGACCGCCGCCCGATGCCGGCCTTGTTTCGCAGCGTCACGCCCGCGTGGGGTGATGACAACCTCTACGAGTTGGCCGGGGAGATCCGCACGCCACTGTTCTTCGCGCACGTGCGCGCCGGTACCGGTAGTCCGGTGCAGCAGACGAACTGCCATCCGTTTCGCTACGAAAATTGGTTGTTCATGCACAACGGCTTCATCGCCGAGTACGAGCGATTGCGACGCGACCTGCTGTTCGCGGTCCGGCCGGACTTGTTCGGCAACATCGGCGGGTCCACCGATTCCGAATTGCTCTTCCACCTCGCGCTGACCTTCGGGCTGACCGACGACCCGGTCGGTGGGCTGGAGCGGATGGCGGGATTCGTCGAGTCGATGGCTGCCGCGGCCGGTATCCCGGAGCCGTTGCAGATGACCGTCGCAGTCTCGGACGGCACCCGGCTCTACGCGGTCCGGTATGCCTCCGGGCCGACGGTGAACTCGCTGTACGTCAGCGAGTCCGCGGCCGCGGTGCGGATGCTGTATCCGGAGCAGGAGCGGTTGCAACATTTTTCCGACACCGCCCGCGTGGTGGTGTCCGAGCCGCTGGTCGATCTGCCGGGGCTGTGGCGGGAGGTGCCGGTCAGCACCGCGCTGGTGATCGGTGACGACGTCGTGGAGCGCGTTTTCACCCCGACCCCGCCGGACTGAAGCCCGACCGCACGGCCCCCGTTCCGTGTTGATCACGAAGAAATGGCCCCGACACGTCGAGAAATCCGGGCCACATGCTCGTGATCATCGAGCGCGAGCCAGGGCCTCCAACCCGTGTCTAGAACACCCGCATCTGCCCCGGCGACCAGAGCCCGGACCGCGTGGCCTGCCCGGTATCGATCTGCGCCGCGGTGGCCTGCGGGTTGAACCGGTCGTAGCGCTCCAGCGAGCCCCAGTCCCGGGCCCAGTCGTCCTTCAGATATGTCGGCACCGTCACTGCGGTAGCGAGCATCTCGGTAAACCCGAGCGGCCCACCGAATTCCGCGGCCTGCCAGGTGTCGGTCGAGCTGACCGCGAGCGGACGGTCCGGCAGGATGCGGTAATTCGGCATCTCCGCCACGCCGTACTCGTGGTAGAACGGCCGCTGGCACGGGAACTGCAGGCCGACAGCCCAGTCCAGCAGCACCGGCTGCTCGCTGCCGATGCTGTCGTTGAGCGACACCAGCGTCGGTACCCGGGGTGGGGTGAACGCCAGCCACTGGTCACCGGTCAGGTTCGGGTCGTTGGCGACGATGCGGATCACGTCCGCGTCGGGCGCGATCTCGTCGAGTGGCACCCGCAGGTTTCGCCACGATGGTGCCGGGCCGATGTCGCGCGGCAGGTAGTTGCCGAGCGACTGCACCGAGCCGTCCGGCATCCGCTTGCCGTAGTCGACGGTCAGCGACTGCCCGTAGGTGGCTGCGCCCGTGTCGTCGACCGACCAGATCCGCCCGGCCGCCGAAATCACTGCCAGCGGAGTGGCATCCGAGCGCGGTGGCAGCTGGTACCAGCTCGACACCAGCGACGCCGGCTCCTGCACGCCCGGCTGGTAGCTGCCCAGGACCGGGGTGGTGGCCGGGTCGAGACCGAACGGCAGCTTCGCGGTACTGCCGTTGACGCCCATCGCGCCCGTGCCGCCGCTGGTGCCCGCGCTCTGTCCCTCCGCGAAGGCCGGGCCGACGCTCTGGGTGTCGGTGTTGCCCTGGCCGGGCTTCACCTCGACCGCGTCCGCGCTGAGGTCGCTCGGAATACCGTTGGGAGAGAAGCCGACCGGGTTTCCGCCGCCGAGCGGATCGTTGGGGTTCTGCGGTGGATGCGCCGGGTCGATCAGCGGACTCAGGTTGCCCGAGTTCGGATTCGATTCCACGAGCACATCGTTCGCGAGCCCACAGGTGTCGCCCGCCATCGCCGCGAAGTTCGACCGCGCCAACGAATAGCCCGGGTACTGCGACACCGCGCCCTTCACCAGCGACAGCACCTCGAACAGCACCATCAGTCCGGCGATCACCGTCAGAGGTGCGGCGGCGAACGTGCGGATCCGTCTGCCCTTCGCAGTGTTCGCCTTGACCTGCGGTTTGGCGTAGCCCTCCCGCAGGTACTGCCACGCCACGAGCGCAAGCGCGAGCCCGAACAGCATCAGCATCAGCGTGTTCGACTGGTAGCCGTGCAGCGAGACCCGCTTGTCGAACCACGGCACGCCGTAGCTGGACACGTACCAGTAGCCGTTGATGCCGGAGAACGACAGCGCGAGCACGAACAACAGTCCGGCGAGGAAGATCGAGCGGTTGCGTCGCGAGCGCAGCGCGGTCGCGGACACCACGACGGCGGTCAGCGCGGCCAGCGAACCGGCGATCCCGGCGTAGGCCCCGAAGTGGTGGGTCCACTTCGTGGGATTGAACATCATGAAGAAAATCGTGCCGAAGACGATGCCCATCAGTCGCCATGCCGGACCGGACGCTACGCCCGGAATCCGCTTGCGGCGCAGCAGCACCAGTGCCGTCGTGATCAGGCACAGCAGCATCGTCAGGAATGCGAAGCGGCGCGAGACCGATCCGTCGACCGTCTCGACGAACAGGTAGTAGTAGCGCAGGAAGTCCTCGTACCAGGCCAGGTTCGGCCCGGTCAGCTGGCGCACCCGGTTGGCTTCCTGGATGCCGGCGAACGTCTGATCGCCGTAGACCACGACGAGCACGAGGAAGCCGGCGGCCGCGATCGGCGCGAGCAGTGGCAGCGTGCCGACGAGTTGGCGGCGGCGCACCACGATCCGCGTCAGCGGGCGGATGGCGACGATCAACGCCGCCACACACATCAGGCCGGTCGGGGCGGCCGCGAGCGTGAACGCACCGATGAGGACCGCGACCCCGGCGGGCAATAGTCGTCCGGTGGCGATGGCGCGCTCGATCGAGCACCAGGTGAGCAGCGCGCCGAGCGCGACGATCGGCTCGGGGCGCAGGCCGTTGTTGTAGGGCAGCCAGAACGCGAGGAACACCAGCGCGCCGGTCCACAGCGCGACGCGGTTGTTGCGCACCGCCCGGCCCAGGCGCGGCACCACCTCGCGACTGATCACCATCCAGCACAGCAGCGCGGCGACCAGCGCGGGCAGCCGCATCCACGGGCTGGCCGTGGAGACCTTCGCGAACATCTCCAGCACGTCGTAGTACCAGCCGAACGGTGCCTCCGGCACGCCGTACCAGCGGAAGTAGTTCGCCATGTACCCGGCGTGCGGTGCGACCCGGGCCATGTTGAGCAGGTAGCCGTCGTCGGAGGTGTTCGCGCCGACGAAATGCCACAGCAGCAGAACACCGGCCACCACACCGTCGACCGGGGTCGGGCGCAGCCAGTGCGAGGGAAGGAAGCGTCGATGCCCGCGACCGTCGACGCCGTCCAGGCGGGCCAGCGCGGCGAGTGCGAGCAGCGTGCACAGCACGGCGCCGATCATCGCGACGAGCTTGATGAGCGTCGGCGACGACGAGTAGCGCGAGTCGACGTTCATCGTGAACGACAGCCGCGGCGGGACCGGTCCCGTCACGTCGGTGAACACACCGACCACCTGCGGGCGCAGGTCACCTTTCAGCTCACCGGCCACCGGCTGCCCGGTCTCGGGCGAGACCAGACCCTCGAACTGCGCGGTCGTGCGATTGATATCGGAACTGATGGTGATCTGCGAACACTCGTTCATCCGGCTGCGGTCCGTGGTCGCCACCACGACATTGCGGTCGAGCACGTCGACGGTCGTCTCGGAGGCCCGGACGAACATGGCCTCCAGCGGCGCGCCGGTGCCCTGGGCGGGCGCGGTGGACAGCACGATGCCGCCGCGGGCGGGCAGCTGCTCGATCACCGAGCACGGGATGGTCGCCGACAGGTCGAGCGGCACCTGCGCCACCAGGGGGGCCTCGACGTCGTTCAGCGACCCGTTCTGCGGCCAACTCACCGCCGACGTCGTCTGATTCACCGGCAGGATCGGGGTCAGGATCGCAAGGATTGCCCCGAGCAGGCCTGTGACCAGCGCAATCAGCCGCGCGTTCCGGTACTTCGCCCGACTGTCCGCAGCGTCGGCAGCGGTCGCCGAAGTCGGTTCAGCAGGGGCTGGTGGCTCGGCTTGCGGCACAGTAACGACGTCGGGCACGGTTCACGATGGTAGCCGTGCTTACTCCACCCTCATCCGATCGGGACGCCAGACACCGGAACGCGTCGTGGTCGTTTCGGACACTTCGGCCGGCACGGCGTCCGGATCGAGTGGTGTGAACCGTTCCAGCGAGCCCCAGTCCCGCCGCCAGTCGTCGTTGAGGTAGGTCGGCATCGTCTGTGCGTCGAGCAGAAGTCCGGTCCAGCCGAGCGGGCCACCGCCGATGTCGTCCTGCCACGCGTTGGTCGAATCCGCCCCGACACGGTCGGGCAGGATGCGGTAATCGGGCACTTCGGCGACCCCGTTTTGGTGGTCGAACGGACGTTGGCACGGGAATGCGAGACCCACGGACCAGTCCAGCAGCACCGGCGCCTCGTGGCCGACCACCGAGTCCAGTGTTTCCAGATGCGGCACCCGCGGCGGAGTCACCGCCACCCATTGCCGCTGCGTGATGTCGTTGTCCACCGCGACGATGCGCACCGCGTTCGCCTCGGCCGGGATGTCGGCGAGCGGGACGCGCAGGTTGCGCCACGACGGTGACGGTCCGATGTCCAGCGGCTGCACCGAACCGCGCAGCTCGACGCCGGTCGAGGTGCGCGTGCCGTATTCGACGCGCACCTCCTGGCCGTACTGCGCGATCCCGTCCGCGTCCACCGACGCGATCCGGCCGGCCGCGGTGATCGCCAGGATCTTGTCGTCGGGACCGAGCCCCGAACGATCGAGTCCGTACCACTCGGTGGTCAGTGACGCCTGATGCTGGTCACCGTTCTGATAGCTGCCGAGCACCGGCACCTGAGCCGGATCGAGGCCGAACGGCAGAGTCACGCTGCTGCCGTTGATACCGGTGGTCTGCTCGGTGCCGCCGCCGGTGCCTGCGCCGGTGGTGTCGGAGGTGCGGGTGTTCTCGGTGTCCACCGTGTTCGCGCCGCCCGCAGCCTTCTCCTCCTCGTCCGCCGTCAGGTCGGTCGCCACGCCGTCCGGGGTGAAACCGGTGTTTTCTGGTCGCTCCGCAGGCTCCGCTCCGGTACTTTCCGCGTCGAGCCCGTCGGCGGCCGACCCGTTGAGCGGGGTGAGCATCGTGGAGTTCGGGTCGTTCTCGACGAGCACGTCGTTGGCCAGCCCGCAGGTGTCCCCGGCGATCGCGCGCAGGTTGCCGGTCGCCAGCGAGTACGCCGGACGCTGCGACACGGCGCCCTTGACGAAGGACAGCACCTCGAACACCACCACGAACGCGGCCGCGATGGTGAGCGGTGCAGATGCCCACCGGCGCAGCCGGCCGCCGCCGCCCCCGCCACCGTCCTCGCCCGTCGTCCGGTACGGCTCGCGATAGTGCTGCCAGGCCGCGATGAGCAGCAACAGCACGGTCAAGCCGAGGAACGCCGTCGACAGGCCCTTCCCCGCGATGGACGGCGCCTTGTCCCACCACGGGATGCCGTAGCTCGACACGTACCACCAGCCGTTGGAGCCGGTGAAACACATCGCGAGCACGAAGGACACGGCGGCCGCGAAGAGCGTGCGGTTGCGCGGTGAACGAAGCCCGGTCTGCCCGACGGCGACCGCGGCGAGCGCGCCGAGCGACCCGGCCAGGCCGGCGTAGACGCCGTAGTGGTGGGTCCACTTCGTCGGGGTGAACATCATCAGCAGCAGCGACGCGAAGACGATGCCGAGAATGCGGGCCGACGGGCCGCGCGAGGTGCCGGGGATGCGCCCGCCCTTGCGCAGTATCTGCAGCACGCAGACGCCGAGGCAAAGCAGCATGGTGAGGACGCCGAACCGCCGGGCCAGCGAACCGTCCGGCGAGATGGACATCAGCGCGTCCCAGCGCACCCGCTCGTCGAACCACACCACGTTCGGGCCGACCGCGGTGCGCACCCGGGTCGCCTCCATGACGGTGCTCAGCGTCTGGTCGCCGAAGATGACGATCAGCACGAGTGTGCCCGCGGCGAGCAGTGGCGCGACAAGTGGTGCGTAGGCCTGCAGCGCGGGACGGAAGCCGGTGCCGGTCGTGAAGACACGTCCCCGCTTGATGAGCACCTGCAGGAGCGGTCGGGACCCGGCGATGAGCGCGGCGATACAGATCAGTCCGGTCGGTCCTGCGGCGAGCGAGAACGCGGCGATCAGCGCCGCGATCGCCGCGGGCAGCAGCCGACCGGTCGCGATGGCACGTTCGATCGAGCACCAGGTGAGTAGCGCGCCGAGTGCGATCACCGGTTCGGGACGCAGACCGTTGTCGTAGGGCAGCCAGAACGCGAGGAAGAGCAGTCCGCCGGTCCACAGCGCGACCTTGTTGCGGCGGACCGCGGTGCCCAGGCGGGGCAGCACCTCGCGGCTGATCACCATCCAGCACAGAATCGCGGCGATCAAGGCGGGCAGGCGCATCCAGGGGCTGGCGGTGGAGATCTTCGCCATCTCCTCGAAGACGTCGTAGTACCAGCCGAACGGCGCCTCCGGGACGCCGTACCAGCGGAAGTAGTTCGCCATGTAGCCCGCGTGGTCGGCGACCCTGGCCATGGTCAGGATGTAGCCGTCGTCGGAGGTGTTGGCGCCGATGAAGTGCCACAGCAGCAGCACGCCGACTACGACACCGTCGACGCCGGTGAATCGCCACCAGTGCGCGGGCAGAAAGCGGCGTGCCCGGCGACGGTCGGTGCCGTCGAGGATGTGCAACGCGATCAGCGCGGCGAGCGTGCATAGCACCGCGAGCGCCATCGCGACAATCTTGATGGCGCTGGGTGTGGAGGTGAACCGGGAGTCGATTTCGATGTGCGCGTTGGCGCCGCTCAGTTGGTCGGCGTTCAGGTCGGTGAACAGCCCGACCACCTGGGGACGGATATCGCGGGTGACCTCGCCGCGGAACGGGGTGCCGTCGGCCCGCGTGGTGCCGACGAATTCCGCGCTGGTGACGGGCGCGGTCGCGGAGATCGCGATTTCGCGGCAGCCGGCAATTTCCGATACGGGTGCGGAAAGCAGCGGATTGTCGCGCTGAATCACCTCGACGGTCGCGGGGCGGGCACCGCTGTCTGTGCTCGTCCCGGCAGGCACGACTCGCACCACGAGCCCCTTGGCAGTGTCGTCGGACGACTGCGGTGGAACGGTGGAGAACAGGTTGCCGCCTCCGGCGCCAACCGCGGCGATCGCACTGCACGGGATGGTCGCGTTCAGCGACTGCGGCACATAACCGACCAGCGGTGCCTCGACGCTCGTGGCGCCCGGCTGCGGCCAGTCGATCGACGCCTGGTCCTGCTGGACCGGCAGCAGCGGCGTGAGGATGGCCGCGAGGAAACCGACGAGTCCGGTGACGAGCGCGATCAGGCGGGGGACGCGCAGATCGCGCGAATCACGAACAGACACAAGCCCCGATGGTATGGGAGAGCGCTGGACACTCCCGCCAGCGACCGGCGCGCCTGGCTGCGAAGCCACTCGTTGTGCGCGTTTCGCGCCGAATCGCCGCCATCCCGCAACGTGACGTGCGGCCAGATCCTCAGCGCAGCCCGCGCACGTCCCACACCCGCACACCCTCGACCCGCTCGCCCTCGAAGCCGAGCAGATCGGTCAATGCCGACTGCAGCACCTGGCGGTTCTGGGTTTGCGGCAGCACCACCATGTCGGCCTGCCAGAATCGCAGATCCGCGCGTGCGGTCGCCTTGGTCTGCTCATCGATCGGGGGCACGGTGCCCGTCGACGCGATCCTGGCCAGCAGCAGGGCTGTCGGCCGGTCGTCGGGACCGTACTTGCCCTTCTTCTCGGCACCGGCCGGTCCAACGAAGTAGCCGCCCGCGATCGGGTACGCGAACCCGGCATCGTGTTGCCAGCGCAGTGCGGTGGCGTCCTCGGGCCGGGGCAGTGGCACGGTCACCACCGAGCCGCCGCTGCTGAACTGCTGCCATGAACCATCGGTGAAGAATTCCGGGGTCGCCGAGCGGCTGACCACCGGGAGTGGGGTCGGCGCGAGGGGAACAAGCGCGACTGCGAGCCCGATGAACACCGGAACCGCGAGGTAGCCCGAGCGCAGGCCCCGGTCGACGGCCAGCGCGAGGAGCACCGCGATGGCCGGGATACAGGCCATCGCGAACCGGGTCTCCAGCACCGACTCGAGCAGCGGATACTTCCCGAGCCACAGCCACGGCAGTTCGATCCCGGTCGCCCGTTCCCCGATGGTCAGCTCGGCGCCGAGCGAGATGACGCCCATCACGAGCACGGTCACCGTCGCCGCCCGCGCGACCCGGTTGCGCCACAGCCACACCGCCAGGATCGCGATGAACCCGAGCAGCGGCCAGCCGAAGTAGGCGTTCTCCTCGGTGGGGTTGATCGCGACGTTCTGGCCGGGCAGCAGCAGCCCGCCGATCGACTCGGACGGGAACTGGATCAGCGTCTTGAGGTCGTTGCCCATCTGACCGTGGTCGATGAAGCGGTAACTCTGTGGGCCGAGGAACTGCCACCACAGTGGTACGACCGTGAACGCGAGGGCGAGCACTGCCGCGAGGCTCACCGGCGCCGCGACGCGAAGCAGCGCGCTCAGCCCGCTGATCGGCCGGTGCGCGTGGTAGACGAGCGCGAACAGCCCGAGGCCCATCGCGAACAGCAGCAGCGGTTCCTCACCGAGCAGGATCTGCGCGGCCATCAGCACCCCGAGCAGGGTTCCGTCGCGCAGCACCGAGCGCAGGGTCGGGGTGCGCCGACTGATCCGGATCAGCAGCAGTGCGGTGATCGGCAGCAGGAACAGCACCACGAAGTTGGGATGCGCGTTCGCGTGCGAGACCATCGCCGGGGCGAATCCGCAGAACACGCCACCGACCCCGGCAGCGAGACGGGAGTCGACGAGTTCGCGGGAGAACAGCCAGTACCAGGCCATGGCCGTGCCGAACAGGCCGACGGTCAGCACCAGGACGTAGGTCATCGTAGGACCGAATGCCCAGGTGAGCGGGGCGAGCGGGATGCTGACGCCGAACATCGCCGTGTTCGCCATCATGTTCACCCCGAGCGGGTGGTTCTGCAGCGTGGTGCCGAGCGGGTTGTCCAGGTGCGCCACCGAGTGAGCGGTGACGGCGAAGAACCACTCCCACATGGTCTGGTCCTGGCCGCTCTTGACGAGGTAGCCGCTGTGCAGGTGTCGCCATTGCCGGTGCAGGACGAACACCGCGAGCGCGAGGTAGGTCAGCGCGGCGATGGCATCCGCTCGGTCGAGATTCCACCACCGGCGCAGCTTTTCGCGGGTGCGCCGCGGCGCGAGCTTGGGGGCAGTGGTGACGACGGGCGCGGCTACAACCGCGTTGACGGCGGCGTCGGGGAGCGTGGCGAGCGGTTCGGCAACAGCCTCCTGCTCGCGCATCCGTCTCCCCGGGTGTCTCGTTTCGATAACGGTCCGGGGGTCCAGGGTACAGGTGAATAGACCGCGGAGCCCGCTATCGGCGGACGACCAGCACGAATGGCCCGATTTCGGTCACCTGGAAGCGCGGGTCGTCGAACAGGGCCTTATCGAACGTGACGGTGTAGCGGCGGACGTTCGGATCGTTCGGATACACGTCTTCGGCGAGCCGCAGTGTGTAACCGTCCTCGCTCTGCCGGAACAGGATCGCGTCCGGGCCGCGCCACGGGCTCGCGTCGAGCGCAGCGATCAGTTGGTCGGGAGTCTGCAGTTCGCTCCACCGCCCGATCTCGGCGGCGCGGCCGGCGAAGTCGCCGAGCGGGTTCGCGTAGTGCGAGGTCAGCGCCTGAAAACCGAAGTACGGGTAATAGGACAGGAAGGAGATGTCGGCGGTCAGCACGACGGTTTCGTTGCGCGGCCGAGGCAGTTGCGCGGTCAACGCCCGGTCCACCTCGGCGTAGTACGACACCGCGGACGGTGGACGCTGATCGGCGCGCACCCCGTCGCCGTCGGTGTCGGTGTAGGCGGTGGTGATCTCCGGGGTCAGCGTGTGCGGGATGTCCTGCGCGAACGAGGCGGCGCCGAGCACACCGACCAACGCGACGGCGATCCGGAACCGGGCCGGCTCGCCGAAGAACTGGTACAGCACGCGGGCGACCTCGAGGAATCCGAACACCCCCGCCGCGGCGAGCAGCGCGAGCAGGATCGGCTCGAGTCGGAAGGACAGCAGCGTGTTGCCGATCGCGGTGAACGTCATCGACGCCAATGTCCACAGGTAGATCGCCACGACACCGATGCCGAGCGCCTGCGCCCGCCGCGACGTGGCCGAGCGGAACACCAGCCACAGCGTGCCGAGCATGCACAGCGCGCCGAGCAGCGACGGATCGAGCATCGGCAGCGGGAAGTGCGCCCCCGAGTCGGGCAGGTAGTGGGTCGCGCTGCCGCTGTTCGGCGGACGGGTGTTGCGCAGTTCGAGCAGATACGGCAGCCACACGACGAGCGAGACGAGCAGGGCGATCGCGCCGATCACGACGAGCCGAACGGCCGGTGGCCGGATCGCCCGCCACGTGCCCGTCCGGTAAATCGCGACACCGGCCGCGACCACCGCCATCAGCCCGATCGCGAACGCCGCGAACAGGGCGTAGAGGGTGTAGAAGGTCCCGGCGAGCCCGATGAACAGCCCGGTTCCGGCCACTGCGGCCCACCCGGCTCGCGGGGCGGCGTTCGGGCGGTAGAGCGCACCCCAGGCCAGGATCAGCGCCGGGCCGAGCAGCAGCGCAATGATCGCGCCGTACGGTTCGGGCGAGCCGAACGCGAGCAGCACCGCGGTGACGGCGGTCGCGGCGGCCACCGCCCAGTCGGCACGGATGAGTTCGGACCACAGCACCAGCGCCACCACCGCTGCCACGGCGAGCGACCCGATCGCGTACGGCTTGAACGCCTCCCAGCCGTCCATCCCGAGCACATTCGCGACCCGGCCACCGATCCAGAACCAGCCCGCCGGGTAGTACGGCGGCAGGTCGGCGTAGGTCATGTCGTGCAGCGCGGCCGAGTCGGTGAGCCTGGTCAGGTATTCGGTACGGAACTGCTGATCGACCGAGATGCCGAGCAGGTACAGCTTGGTGGCCGAGAGCGGCATGCCGAGCGTGACGGTGACGAACCCGGAGAGCCCGGCCCAGGACAGCACCTTCCCGAGCCACGGCCACCGACGCAGCCGGATCAACACGATGGATACGCCGAGCACCGCGAGGGTGACGAACTGCCCGACGGTGGTCAGCGCCTTGGTGACGTTCGAGGAGTTGAACGACGGCCATTCGACGATCGCGAACGCGGTGAGTCCGACCGCCGCGACAACGGTGGCGACGACGATCGCGGCCACCATCTCCCCGACGACTCGCAGCGCGCGACGCGCGGGACGGGCCGGGCGGTCGGGCGTCGGTTCGGCGGATACGGGGGTGGCGGTGGTCGTCACGAGCCGTGAGTCTAGGCGCGCACCGCTGCCCAGCCTCCCGGCGCGGGCGGGTGCGTCATCGGGTCCAGGTGAACAGCACCGGTCGCCGGGGATTGACGCCCCAGCTCACCGTGGCGACACAGATCTGTTCCTTGAGCATGGCGGCGACGCGGCCGCCGACGACGGTGCCGACCGGGCTGTCGAGGAAATCGGTGCGCTGGATGACGCCGTCGCGCCGGCCCAGACTGATGGCCCGGCCGACGAAGCGCGGGCGGACGGGCTTGGGCGCCTTGCCGTCGAGGCGGCGCAGGATGGTGTCGGCGGCGTGGGCGCCGAGCGGAGTCGCCGCCTGGCAGCTCATCCGCAGCGCGCCGCCGGCGATCGCGGTGGCATCGCCCGCGCCGACGATGCCCGGGTATTCCGGGCATTCCAGGGTGGCGTCGACGAGCAGTCGACCGTGCGCGTCGGTCGGCAGGCCGCTGTCGCGGGCCAACGCGGGCACCCCCGACGCCGTTGCGATGACGGCACATTCGGCGCCGAGCACCCGTCCGTCGGCCAGTTCGATCTTGGTCGTATCGATGCGGGTCACCGTGGCGCCTTCGACGATGTCGACCCCGTGCGAGGTGAGCACCCGGCGGATTCGTGTCCGGGCCTTCTCGGTGAGGTCGTCCCCGACCGGGCCGCTCGAGATGAGCGTGACGGGGGACCCGGGCTGCTGTTCACCGAGTTCCGCGGCGGTCTCGATGCCGGTCAATCCGCCACCAACCACCACGATCGGCGCTCCCGCAGGAAGTGCGGCAAGGTGTGTACGCAAGGCCGACGCCGACTCGTATTCGGCTATCGGGAAGGCGTGTTCGCGTGCGCCGGCGATGTGGTCGACCCGGGAAGTGCTGCCGACCGCGTAGACCAGGTGGTCGTAGCGCAGCGTCCGCCCGTTCGCGAGCCGGACCTCCTGCTCGGGCGCGTCGATGGCGGTGACGGTGCCGACCACCAGTTGCGCCTTCGGATGCAGCGCATCCGCCAGTGGCAGCGTGGCCTCGCGGTTTCCGACCGCGAGCTGATGCAGCCGGATTCGCTCGACGAACTCGGTGCGCGGATTGACCACTGTCACTTGCAGATTCGGATTCTTGAACAGTAGGCGCTTGGCCGCGCCTGCCCCGGCGTACCCCGCACCGATGATGACGACATGTGTGCTCACGACATCCACCCCCCGTAGTTCGCGATACATCGACGCTAAACCACGGTGCGCGGCCGAGGCCAAGGGCTGTGGCGAATCACACCGGGGGTCCGGGAACCCCCGCCTAGATCGGCAGCTTGCGGAAGATCGGGCGCGGGACGTGGCGCAGCGCGGACATCACGTACCTCATCGGCCCGGGCGCCCACACCAGGTCCTTGCCTTTGTCGGAGGCGGAAACGGCCAGCGCGGCAACGTATTCCTTGTCGACGGTGAGCGGGGCTTCCTTGACGTGTGCGCTGAACCGGGTGCGCACCTGGCCGGGACGGATGACCAGCACGCGGACGCCGAACGGTTTGAGCGCTTCGCCGAGACCGAGGTAGAACCCGTCGAGTCCGGCCTTCGTGGAGCCGTAGACGAAATTGGACCGCCGCACCCGCTCGCCGGCGACCGAGGACATGGTGATGATCCGGCCGAAGCCCTGCGCCTTCATCTTCGCGGCGACGAGCACGCCGACCGAGACGCCCGCGGTGTAGTTGACGCCGACGATCCGGACTGCCTTGCGCTGGTCCTGCCACAGTTCCTCGGGGTCGGCGTCGAGACCGAACGCGACGATCGCGACGTCGACGTCGCCCTGACCGAACGCCTCGTCGACGACCTTCGGGTGCGAGTCGGTGTCGAGCCCGTCGAAATCGATCACCTCGACGCTGCTCGCACCCGCGTACTTCAGCTGCTTCACCGCGTCGTCGCGGCCCGGGTCGCCGGGCAGTGTGGCGAGGATGACCCGCATCGGGCCCTTCTTCAGATATTCGGTGCAGATCGCGAGACCGATCTCGGAGGTGCCACCGAACAGCAGCAGTGTCTGGGGGTTACCGACAGCGTTGATCAAAACGACTCCAGCTCAGTTCAGTTCGAGGCGGCGGGCCATGTCGGACATGAACACACCATGGGGATCGGCGGTACGGCGGACCTTGATCCACTCGTCGATCTGTGGATACATCCGGTGGAACGTCTCGGCCCGTACTCGCGAGTCCTTCGCGGTGTAGAGCCGGCCACCGAACTCGAGCACCCGCTGGTCCAGGGCGGACAGGAACGCATCGAGACCGTCGCTGATCGGGAAGTCGACGCAGATGTTCCAGCCGGCCATCGGGAAGCTCAGCGGCGCTTGGTTTCCCGGGCCGAACAGCTTGAAGACGTTGAGGAACGAGTAGAACCCGGACTTCTGGATATCGATGATGATGTTCTTGAACTCGCCGACCGACTCCGGCGGCACCACGAACTGGTACTGCAGGAAGCCGTTCGAGCCGTAGGCGCGGTTCCACTCACCGAACATGTCGAGCGGGTGGTAGAACGCGGTGAGGCTCTGCACCTTGTCGCGGTAGGTGCCCGCCTTGCGGTACCAGGCTTCGCCGATCGGACCGAAGGTGTACTTGTTGGCCAGCCCGTTGGGGAACACGTCCGGGACCGTGAAGAACGTCTTGCCGCTGAACCCGAGGGGGTTCTTCTGCAGCTTCTTGGGCAGCTGGTCGACGGTGGCGAGCGACCCGCGCGAGATCGCCGCCCGGCCCAGCTTCGGCGGCGCACTGATCGCGTCGAACCAGGCGCTGGAGTAGGTGTACTTGCTCTCCGAGCCGTCGCTGTGGAAGGCGATCGTCTCGTCCAGGCTCGCGGTGACGTCGCCGTCCGCGATGAAGTACGCCGTCTCGGTCGGGGTCATCGCGATCGTGGCGCGCAGGATGATGCCGGTCAGCCCGCAGCCACCGACGGTTGCCCAGAACAGCTTGGCGTTGCGGCCCTTCGGGGTCAGCGTCGTGATCTCGCCGTCCGCCGTCAGCAGGTCCATCGAGCGCACGTGGTTGCCGAAACTGCCCGCACTGTGGTGGTTCTTGCCGTGAATATCGGATCCGATCGCGCCACCGACGGTGACCTGACGGGTGCCCGGCAGCACCGGAACCCACAGGCCGAACGGCAGGGCGGCGCGCATCAACTGGTCGAGGTTGACCCCTGCGTCGACCTCGACCAGGCCGCTGCCCGCGTCGATCTTGTGGATCTTGTGCAGCGCGGTCATGTCGATGACGAGTCCGCCCGCGTTCTGCGCATTGTCGCCGTACGAGCGAGCCAGGCCGCGCGCGATGACGCCGCGCCGCAGGTGGCTCGGCTTGCCATCGTTCTGCTCGGCGACCTGCTTGACCGCTGCGGCGATCACTTCGGTGTCGGGGGTGCGGAGCACTTCCGCCGTGGTGGGAGCCGTGCGCCCCCAGCCGTGCAGGGAGCGGGTCTGCGTCGGCAGCGGGCTCGCGACCGGTGCCGCTGCGGCGCTTTCGAGGTCAATAGGCTGAGACATCGGCATTGAGGCTACCTCAGCGCCCAGCACCGATCGCGCGGCTCGTAGGACGTCGTTCGGCCGCCGGTTACCCTCGTCACCGTGTCCGAAGCCGAAACCAGTGGGGGCGAACAGCGGGGGGCCAGTACCCACGAACCACATCTCCCGCTCCCGCCCGAACTGCCGCTCACCGACGAGCCGGGCGGTACCGATGTCGACCTCGTCACGCAGGTCGTCCGGTTCGCCATCACCGGCGGCCTCTCCGCGATCGTGGACTTCGGCCTGTACGTGGCGTTGCTGTCCGCCGGGCTGCACGTCAGCGTCGCCAAATCGATCAGCTTCATCGCCGGCACGTCGACCGCCTACGTGATCAATCGGCGGTGGACATTCAACGCCCCGCCGAGTCGCGCCCGGTTCGCCGCCGTCATCGCGCTGTACGGCGTGACCTTCGCGGTGCAGGTCGGGATCAACTTCGCGCTCTACCACGCGCTGCCCGATCAATGGTGGCGCGTGCCGGTGGCCTTCGTCATCGCACAGGGCACGGCGACGGTCATCAATTTCATCGTGCAGCGCGTGGTGATCTTCCGAATTCACTGACCGGCCGATCCGAATAGCGAGTCCGGGTGGCGGCGCTGCCGAACGGGGCGTCTACTGGAGGTTGGGGGAGCCGGGAGGCCACGATGGACGGCCAAGACACAACGAGAGACGCATCGAGAACGCAGCAGACCGATCGGCGCGCCAATCAGCTCGCGCGCATGCTGGTCGGCTATGGCGTCGGTCCCGGTAGCACGGTGGTCACGGCATTGCGCTCGATCGAGGACACCCGCCTGGCCCAATCCGCGGTGGTGCGCGCCGGTGCGCACAGCGTCGCGGTCGATCCAGGATTACCAGGTTGGCGCATCTCCGCGGTGGTGGCCGATGCCCGCGCCGACCTGGGCATCACGCTCGGGGCGTTTCTGACCCCGCTGCCGCCGAGCGTGCGCTGGCTCGAACTCGATGATCCCGGCCTGCAGCGCGAGGCCGCGGTGCAGCCCGCCGAACCGCTCACCGAAAACGACCGCATCCAGCATCCGTGGCTCCCGGCGCAGGCCAGAGAGCTAACCGACGAACGGGTCAGGCGGTCACCGGAGCAAGCGTCACCGGCACCCCGTTGAACACGGCGTTACCGGAGAGCACGTCGATTAGCGCGTCGTCGGTGAGTTCGTTCGCGTTCACTCCTGCATTCGCCGCGGCAACCGATTGCGTGCTGCGCGCGTGACCCCAGCCGTGCGGCAGGCTCACCACCCCGGGCATGATCGCGTCGGTCGGTTCGAGCGGCACGGTGAGCTCGCCCGCCGCGGACTTCACCACGGCCTGGTCGCCGAGTCCCAGTCGGTCCACGTCGGCCGGATTGATCTGCAGCGTGCAGGTGTTGGAGCCGCCGACCAGGGAGGCAACGTTGTGCATCCAGCTGTTGTTGGAACGCAGCTGTCGCCGCCCGATCAGCACCAGCTCCGGCCGGGCACGGGCGATGTACTCCCGCAGCCGCGCCACATCGTCGACCAGCGCGGGCGGGGCGAGCTCGACCCGCCGCGATTCCGTGCACAGCCGCTCGTCCAGCTGGGGCTGCAGCGGGCCGAGGTCGATGCCGTGCGGGTTGTCCAGCAGTGCCTGCAGGTTCAGCGTGCCGCCGTTCCATTCGCCGTACGGGCCGAGCCGCAGCATCATGTCCAGCCGCAGTTCGGCGCCGGTCTCGCCACGGAGTTCGGCGCGCAGTTCTGCGGTGTCACGGCCCTCGACCGGGCTCCCGGCGACGGTGACCGCCTTCTGCAGCGTCGTGCCGATCACCAGTTCGTCGGCGAGGGCCGGATCGCCGGCTTGCCCGGCGGCGGCCATCGCCAGCCGGGCCAAGATCTCGGCCTCGGACGGCTGCGCGTCCAGCGGCAGGGCAGGTGGTGAGTAGCGGGCGTAGTTGCGCACCGCGAATCCGAGCAGCGCGAAGTCGTAGTGCGGTGACTGCAGCGTGGTCGGGGGCGGCAACACCACGTTCGCGTGCCGGGTGGTCTCGTTGAGGTAGCGATCGACGCTGACCATGAAGTCGAGCTCCGGCAGCGCCCGGCCGATCCGGTCGCCGCTCGGCGCGGACAGCACCGGGTTGCCCGCCACCGTGACCAGCGCGCGGATCCGGCCCTCGCCCGGTGTTTCGATCTCGTCGGCGAGGGTGGCGACCGGCAACTCGCCGTTCGCCTCCGGCAGCCCACGCACCCGGCTTGTCCAGCGTCCGGTGCGGTAGGGCCGGCTGCGCCGGATCCGGCCGACCGCGGGAGTCGCGAACATCGCACCGCCCGGTCGGTCCAGATTCCCGGTCAGGACGTTGACCACCTCGACGAGCCACTGCGCGAGGGTGCCGAACTCGGCGGTGCACGTGCCGATTCGCGCATACACGGCCGCGGTCTTCGCCGCCGCGAGTTCGTGCGCGATCCGGGTGATGGTCGCCGCGGGAACGCCGGTCTGCGCCTCGGCGATCTCGGGGGAGAACAGCGTCGCCACGGCCCGTAGCTCGTCGAGACCCGCCACCGGAATTTTGGTCGCTCCGCAGGTTCCGCTCCGGACATCGATCTCGGTCAGTTCGTCGGCGAACAGCACATGCACGATCCCGAACAGCAGGAACGGGTCGGTCCCCGGCCGGATGAAGATGTGCTCGTCGGCGCGGTCGGCCGTGCGGGTGCGGCGCGGATCGACCACGACGACCTTCCCGCCCCGAGCACGGATCGCCTTCATCCGCCCCGGGAAGTCGGGCGCGGTGCACAGCGAGCCGTTCGATTCCATCGGGTTGGCGCCGAGCATGAACAGGTAGTCGGTGCGGTCGAGATCGGGGACCGGGATGGCGAGTGGATCGCCGAACATGAACCCGGACGCAACGTGTTTGGGCATCTGATCGGCGGTGCTGGCGCTGAAGAAGCTGCGGGTGCCGAGTGCACGGAGCAGCACCGGCAGGTACAGCCCGCCGGCCACGGTGTGTGCGCTCGGGTTGCCGGCGTAGAGCGCGAGCGCGGAACGGCCGTGTTCGGCCACGACCGCGCCGAAGCCGGCGGCCACCGCGTCGAACGCCTCGTCCCAGCCGACCTCGCGCCAGGTGTCACCGGTGCGGATCATCGGCGCGCGCAGCAGGTCGGGATCCTCGTCCAGTTTGCCGAGGCTCGCGCCCTTCGGGCAGATGAACCCCTTGCTGAACGGGTCGTCCCGGTCGCCGCGGGCCGAGACGACGCGGTCGTGCTCGTCGAGTTCGATTTGCAGTCCGCAGACCGCCTCACACAGCGGGCAGGTGCGCAGCACGGTCCGTCGGGAGCCTGCGGTTCGACGAGTTTCGTTTCGACGAGGTTCAGGGGTCGGCATGGCACTCATTCTGTGCCGCAGGACCGACAAAAAGAACCCCGCACACCGACGGTCAGGGATTGCGCGGGGGATTGCGCCCGTCGGTGTGCGGGGTGGGGAGAGGAAAGTCGATTTGTGGCTGTCGCGCTGCGGCCCGGTCAGGAGGCGGCGGAACGGGCGTGCGCCGTCGCACTGCGCGCATTCCGAGCCTGTACCGCACGAACCGCGGCCGCGAGGGCGACGGCGGCGGGCATAGCGCGATCGGGGGCGCTCGACCACTGGCCGGCTGCAGCCGACTCGGTCGCCGGCAGCGGAATCGCCGTGCCACCGCGGTGGACGGTCGCACCGGCCTCGATCAGCCAGGCGAGTGCCATTTCGGCCTTCGCGAGGCCCGCGACCACGTGGATCTCCCGGAACTCGCTGCCGGGAAGCTCGAGCACCGGGCCGATCAGCCCGTTCACGTGCAGGTACTCATGCACACCGCGCGCGAGATCACCGGCGAGTTCGATTCCGCCCATGTTGTCGTCTGTCAGCAGCGACACTTCATCGGCCGCCGTGGTGACTGTCCAGTCGTGGCGGTCGTACGTTGGAGCGGGTGCGCTCATGGCGTGAGGCGGTGCCGGTGGGGAGAGAGTCAGCACTACATCCTCCATTTCTGGATCGAGTAGCTACACGTTTCCCGGACTATCGTCCAGGTCACACAAATAGTTACAGGTTGTTTCCATTTTCATTTCGACTGGGCCGTTTGCGCTGTTCAGCCGATGTGGTGGTGATCACCGTGGTATTGGCCTCCCGGCGCGGAGAAGGATCAAGTTGTGGCTGCGGCACATTCACGGATCGGCACGGTCCGCGTGGGCACCTCCGGATGGGTCTATCCGCCGTGGCGTTCGGTGTTCTATCCGCCGGGTCTCGTGCAGCGCAAGGAGCTGGCGTACCTCGCCGACCAACTGACTTCGGTCGAGATCAACGGATCGTTCTATGCGCTTCAGCGGCCCGCCAGCTACCAGCACTGGGCATCGCAAACGGCGTCCGATTTCGTCTTCGCTGTGAAGGCGCCCCGGTTCGTCACCCACCTCAAACGGCTGCGCGACGTGGAGACTCCGGTTGCCAACTTTCTGGCCTCCGGTGTACTGGCGCTCGGACCTCGTCTGGGACCCCTGCTGTGGCAGCTTCCGCCCACTTTTCAGTTTCAAGAGGAATCGCTGCGGACGCTGCGAGCGTTTCTCGGTCTGCTGCCGCACACCACCGCCGGCGCGGCGGAACTCGCCCTCGGCCACGACGAGCGCATCGACGAGCGGGCCTGGACGACGACCGACGAAGACCGGCCGCTGCGGCACGCGATCGAGGTTCGCCACGCCAGCTTCGCGTCCGACGAGTTCGTCGAGCTGGCGAAGCAGGCGGGGGTGGCAATCGTGGTCGCCGACACCGCCGGAAAATTCCCCTACCTCGAACACCTCACGACGGACTTCGTCTACGTCCGGCTGCACGGCGATGTCGAGCTCTACACCAGTGGCTACACCGAGGACGCACTGCAGCGCTGGGCCGCGAAGGTTCGCGGCTGGGCGGCATCGGGTCGGGACGTGTACGTCTACTTCGACAACGACGTCAAAGTGCGCGCGCCCTTCGACGCCAAGCGGCTCATCGAACTCGTCTGAGTCCGGCGTCGGCCAGCTTCGGTGCCGCCTCGTCCTTCCCGGACCGGACGAACTCGAGCCGCCGGCCGTCCCGGGCCGTGGTCGGCCAGTCGATACCGATCGCCGGGTCGAACGCATCCACGTCCCGGTCGAGCTCCGGGGTGTATTCGATCGAGCACAGGTACATCACCGTCGAGTCGTCCTCGAGCGACAGGATGGCGTGTCCGAGGCCTTCGGACAGGTAGACCGCGCGCCGGTCGACATCGTCGATCAGCACGCTGTCCCAGGTGCCGAACGTCGGCGAGTCCGGGCGCAGATCGACCACCACATCGAGGAAGGCGCCGCGCACGCACGTCACGTACTTCGCCTGCCCGGGCGGGCTCAACGTGTAGTGGATGCCGCGCAGCACGCCGGCCGCCGACACCGAGCAGTTCGCCTGTTGCAGTGCCAGCGGTGCGCCGGTCGCGCGCTGGAACTCCGATGACTTGAACCACTCCAGAAAAACGCCGCGGCCGTCGCCGAACTGCTTCGGCGTGATCTCCCATGCGCCGGCGATCGACAGCTCCCGAATCTGCATCCGACGTCCCTACCAATCCCGGCGGTGTCTCGCCCGCCCTACCATTCCCGCCCCTGGTCCAGTAGTTGTAGCAGGTAATTCCCGTAGCCCGACTTCGTCAGGCGCTCGCCGCATTCGCGCAGCTGATCGTCGGTGATGAAGCCGCGCCGCCACGCGACCTCCTCGGGCACGCCGATCTTGAGGCCCTGACGTTCCTCCACCGTGCGCACGTAGTTCGAGGCGTCGAGCAGCGACGAGAAGGTTCCGGTGTCGAGCCAGGCGGTGCCGCGGGGCAGCACCTCCACCTGCAGTCGGCCCGCGTCGAGGTAGGCGCGGTTGACGTCGGTGATCTCGTATTCGCCACGCTCGGACGGCCGCAGGTCGCGGGCGATCTCCACAACGTCGTTGTCGTAGAAGTACAGGCCGGGAATCGCGTAATTCGACCGCGGCTTCTTCGGCTTCTCCTCGATCGACACGGCCCGTCCGTTCGGGTCGAATTCGATGACGCCGTAGGCCGTCGGGTCGGACACCCAGTACGCGAATACGGCGCCGCCGTGCACGTCGCCGAACCGATGCAGTTGACTGCCCAGGCCGGGGCCGTAGAAGAGGTTGTCGCCGAGTACGAGTGCTGCCGAGTCGGTGCCGATGTGGTCGGCGCCGAGCACGAACGCCTGGGCCAGCCCGTCCGGCTTCTCCTGCACCGCGTAGCTGATCGACACACCCAGGCGGGAACCGTCGCCGAGCAGCCGGGTGAACGCCTGCGCGTCGCCGGGCGTGGTGATCACCAGGATGTCCCGGATTCCCGCGAGCATCAACGTGGACAGCGGGTAGTAGATCATCGGCTTGTCGTAGACCGGCACGAGCTGTTTGCTCACCCCAAGCGTGATGGGGTGCAGTCGTGAGCCGGTTCCGCCGGCCAGGATGATTCCGCGCACGCAGTAAGTGTCTCAGCCGCGCGCGTCCACGTTACGGATCGCGATCGAGGGGATCCGTCCAGGTCGGGCGGAAAAATCACGGTTCGTCACGGTCGATCACGGTTGCCTACCGATTTCTCGTCGAATTCGGCAAATCCGGCGACGGTCGCCGCCTCGGGTGTTTCCGTTGCTAGCGATGCGGGAAAGATGCAGGAAACCGTCAGCGCCGACGTTTCACACCATGCCGCTTCCGTCGCGGTCGTGTCGGTGCGCGTGGAGTGGAGGATTGCATGTGCGCGATGCCGGTAACGGAGCCGCAGATACGGCCGGATCATTCCGCCCGTCGTCGCCGCAAGGCCGATGAGGCGATTCTGATGAACCCGGCGGGCCCGAGTCCGCAATCCCGCATTGTGCTCGAGCTGTGCCGCCGTGTCATCCGCCCCGCGGTGCGCGTCGCGCCGGTCACCTCGCTCGGACTGCGCGCGGCATTCCTGATCGAAGCACTCGCCGGGGTGCGCGGCGTTCCGTCCGGCATCGCCTGCGACCGGGTGCGACTGCCCGAGCTGCGGCTCGAGGTCGTACGGCCCGTCGACCGGATGGCGCACCACGGCGACGGGGTGGTGCTGTACTTCCACGGTGGCGGATTCGTCGCCTGCGGCACCAACACGCACCGTTCGGTGGTCGCCGGCCTCGCGCGCCGAACCGGAATGCCGGTGATCAACGTCGAGTATCGGCAGCTACCGAAGACGAATATCGCGGGCTCTGTTCGGGACTGTCTCACCGCCTACCGGTGGCTGCTCGATCAGGGTGCCGACCCACGCAAGGTCGTGTTCGCGGGTGACTCGGCGGGTGGCTTCCTGGTCTTCGCGACGGCATTGAAGGCGATCGAGGAGGGGCTGCCGCGGCCCGCCGGGTTGGTCGGCATGTCGCCGCTGCTCGACCTCGATTGTGCGGACAAATTCACCCATGCCAACGCGAAACTCGACGCGTTCGTGGCGGTACGTGGCCTTGCCGCGGTCTGCCGGCTCGGCGGCGCGGTGGACGGGGTGATCGACCCGCTGCTCTCGCCGGTCAACGGTGCGCTGGCGAAACTTCCGCCGGCACTGTTGCTCTGCGCCGAGGACGAGGTGCTGCGCTGCGACGCCGAGCTGATGTCGAAGCGGCTGCGGCGGGCGCGGGTCTCGACCGAACTGCAGCTGTGGCGTGGTCAGGTGCATGCCTTCCCGGCGCTGGCACCGAACCTGCCGGAGAGTCGCGCTGCGCTGGCAGGGGTCGCCCGGTTCATCCGATCGCGCACCTCGCCGCCGCGCACCGGCCGGGGTCGAATCGCCTGAGCGCGGCGGTCGGGCGTCGGTATTGTCGCGTTGTGCGCATTCTCGTCACCGGCGGAGCCGGATTCATCGGTGCCAACTTCGTGCTGCAAACGGTGGCGGAGCGCCCCGAAATCACCGTCACGGTCCTCGATGCGCTGACCTATGCGGGGAATCGGACATCGCTGGATTCGGTGGCCGACCGGATCGACTTCGTCCACGGCGACATCGCCGATCTCGATCTCGTCGACGAACTGGTCAGTGGCGTGGATGCGGTGGTGCACTTCGCTGCCGAATCGCACAACGACAATTCGCTGGCCGACCCGTGGCCGTTCGTGCAGACCAACGTCGTCGGTACCTTCTCGCTGCTGCAGGCGGTCCGCAGGCACGACGTGCGCTACCACCACATCTCGACGGACGAGGTGTACGGCGATCTCGAACTCGACGACCCGGAGCGGTTCACCGAGTCCACCCCGTACAACCCGTCCAGCCCGTACTCCGCCACGAAGGCGTCGAGTGATCTGCTGGTCCGCGCGTGGGCCCGTTCGTATGGGGTGCGCGCGACAATCTCGAACTGCTCCAACAACTACGGCCCCTATCAACACGTGGAGAAATTCATTCCACGCCAGATCACGAACCTCATCGACGGGATTCGGCCGCGACTCTACGGCGCGGGCCGGAACGTGCGGGACTGGATCCACGTGGACGACCACAACCGGGCGGTGTGGGACATCCTCGAGCGCGGCCGACTGGGGCAGACGTATTTGATCGGCGCCGACGGCGAACTCGACAACAAGTCCGTCGTGGCCGCTCTGCTCGCCGAGTTCGGCCGTGACCCGGACGATTTCGACTTCGTCACCGACCGGCCCGGGCACGACATGCGGTACGCGATCGACTCGACGCTGCTGCGCAGCGAGCTGGGCTGGCAACCGCGCTACCGCGACTTCCGCGAGGGGCTCGCCGCGACCGTGCGCTGGTACCGGGAGAACGAGTCGTGGTGGCGCCCGCGCAAGGAGGCGGTCGAACACGCCTACGCCGCTCAGGGGGAACGGACCCTGCCCACGCACTGACGTTGATCGCCGCACCCGCGTGGATGACATCGGCGACATAGGTGAATCGGCGACATCGGTGAATCGGTGGGCCGCTTGTGATTTCCGGCACCGAGCAGATTTTTTACGCGGCGTTGGACACAGCTGGGTCTCGAGTCTGTATATGGTGGGTCACACCTAATCGAGAGAGTTGGGGACGGGTGTGCTGGGACGGACGGTGGCAGCCGTGCTCGCGGTTGCCGTGAGTGGATTCGTAGCGACGGGATGCTCGACGACCGCTGCGAGCCAGGCGGATTCGGATCTTTCGGTCGCCACCTCGTCGCCGAAGCCACCGGCGCGGGCCATGCCGTTGTGGGATCCGTGCTCGATTCCCGGTGTGGTCGTGGACAAGACCGGCGTCGAACTCGGCACCGAGACGCCGGACTTCGTCGGCATGCCGCTCACTGACGCAAAGACCTGCGGGTGGAGCGCATCCAACTACGACCTCGTCGTGTATTCGACGCACCTCATGCCAAACGACATACAGGGCAATCCGCACTTCCGCGATATCCGCAGCGTGGTGGTCGCGAATCGGCCGGCGCTGATGTTCGGCGATGATTTCGTCGCGACCAACAGCCGCTCCTGCAATCTCGCATTCCCGATCTATCAGGGGGCGACGCTCGTCTCCCTGGTCACCACACCATCGACACGGGCGCCGAAGGAAGACGCCTGCGTCACCCTGACCCGCGACGCCGCATTCCTGGTGGACGAACTGCCGAGGTAGCCGGCCCACGTGGCGAGGTGGAACCGCGCGCGGATTCACCGCGTCTACCCCTGTGAAGAAAGGGGTAGCGGATGGATGCGGCAGAACGAAGCGCGCTGCGGTCGCGCAACGACGCGTTGCGGGCACAAATCGACTCGATGCTCGAGGCGCTCGAGCGTCAGCAGGAACACCTGGGCGAAGCGACCGCCCGATTGTCGACCACCACGGCCGAGGCCTGGTCCGCGGACGGTCTGGTGCGGGTGACGGTGAACGCGGCGGGCGTGCCCATCGGGGTGCATCTCGATCCGGAGTCGTTCAAGCGCTCGCGGCCGGACCGGCTTGGCGCATCCGTGGCCGAAGCCGCGCAGGCGGCCGCTCGTGCCGCGGCGCAACTCGCCCGGGAGGCGATTGCGCCGGTACGCGCGATCGCCGACGAAATGCCGGACCTGTCCGACCTGGTGCCGGGCGCACCGAGTCTGAAGGATCTGCTGAACCCGCCGACTCCCGGGCCCATTACCGCCGAACCGGCGAACACGCCCGGCGAAGACAGCTGGGGCGAGCCGATCCTGCGCACCGAGATCGATTCGCCGCGGCCCGTTCGCCCGCGCCCGTCGGTGGCAGACGACGACGACGATGATTTCGGCGGCTCGATCCTGCGGGACGCGCGATGAGCGGCTTCGTGCGTGTCGAACACGAGCGGTATCGGTGGTCGGCGCAGAAGTTCGAGGATCTCGCAGAGCGTTTGCTGCGGCTGAAACTGAACCTGGAATGGCGCCGCGACGCGGAGGGGGCCTGCTGGGGAGCCGACGAGCCGGGCGCTGCGTTCGCCTCGAAATATGTCGCGCCGGCAGGATCTGCGATCGGCAGTGCCGAAACCATGGTCGACGTGCTCGCCGGCGTCGCCGACCGCATTCGGGCCACCGCCGACGCACTCCAGATGACCGAACAGCAGCACGGTTCGAGCATGGCGCGAATCACCGACCGCATCGGTGGGGGCCAGTAGTGGGCATCGAAATTCCGGGTGCCCTGCGTTGGGTGTCGGACAAGGTTGTGGGCGCCGACTGGCCGGACGCGGATGAGACCGCGATGCGTCGGCTGGCAGACGATTGGCAGCAGGCGTCGACGATGGTGTCCGAGCTGGCCGACGATGGTGACGCGGAGTTGCGGTACGTCCGCACCACCATCGAGGGTGCCTCCGCCGATGCGATGGCCGAGAAGTGGGCGCAGATCGGCGGCTCCGCGGGTGCCCTGCGTGAGCTCGAGAAGCAGTTCGATGATCTGGTCGCCGAGCTCGAGGAGGGCGCGTCCGACGTAGAGCACGCAAAGCTGACAATCATCGGTGCGCTGAGCCTGTTGGCTGCCGAACTCGCGGCGGCAGCGGCGACCCTTGTGGTCTCGATCGGCACGAGTGCCGCCGCCGGTGCGGCGGCAGAGGCCGCGACCGCGACCACGATCCGCATGGTCATTCGGCAACTGATCGTGGATCTGTTGAAGAAGACCGCGCAGGAGTACTTCAAGTCCGTTCTGAAGGACACCGGCAAGGAGATCGGCCGACAGCTCTGGCAGCAGGGCGACGACCTCGTCGACATCGACTTCAGCCCGAGGGAGGGCCACCTAGACATCGATCTGAACATGCCGCATTTGGACGGGCGAAGGATCATGGACACGTTCGTCGACAGCTCGGTCGAGTCGCTCGCCACTGCCCCGATCGACGGCATCGGAGGCCACTACGCCGACCGTCTGGGCGGCTGGGGTGGAGCTGCGACGGAGGTGGCAACCGCAGGCGTCAGCGGTGGGGTGGGGCAGACCGTCGAGGACGCCAGATCCGACGAAGACGACGTCTCATGGGGCAGCTCCCTGTCCGGCGCAGAGAAAGGCGCGGGAGCGGAGGCGCTGAAACTGGCCGCCAAAGGTGCCGCGAAGGGCCACTGACCGCGCCTATCCCCACACCATCGCGTAGTACTTCAGTACCGCTGCGGCCAGCGCGATCACGACCGCGGCAACCACGGCGATGGCCGCGCCGTGACCGGGCGCGCGGCCGTCCGCGTGGGTGAGGCGAAGCGGTAGCCAGCGCAGCAGCACCGCGAACGCGGCGATTGCCAGCGGAAGGAAATACCTGCCCTGCAAACCGTCGACGATGAAGTAGCCGACCGGGCTGAACGAGAGATACAGCGTCCCGACGATCGCGGCGACGGACACGACGATGCCGAGGGCGACGACCGCCGTGCGCCGGTGCGATGCGACGAACCGCTCCGCCGTACCGGCTGCGACAGCCAACGCGACAAGCCAGGCCACGATGGACAGCGCGGGGACGGTCACGTAGCCGAAGCCGAGCTCCCCGAAGAACTCGCCGAACCACTCCTCGTCGCGGCGCAGCACGCTCTGCACGAGCACGTTCGCGAACCGCGCCGGATCGTGCAGCACGCCGGAAAGCTGGTCGCCCGGAATCACGGTGTGCCATTGCGAGGGTGTTCGCATCAGGCCCATGCCCCCGGTCGTCGGCCCCGAAATCACCGTCCAAGCGGCGAATCCGGCCGCACCGATCCCAGCGAACAGCCAGGGCAGCAACCGCATGCGCCCGATCAACCCCATTCGCTCGGCGGGCACGACGAGAACCGCCATCGCCAACAGCACATAGGCCGGCTTGCACAGCGGCAACGCCACCGCCCCGGCGAGCAACGCGGCGGTCTCGAGGCGGTTGAGTCGGACACCGAGGAACAGGCCCTTCACGAGCAGCGCTGACAGCACGATCGCGATCGCGTTGGTCATCGTGTCGGCGGTGATGGTGCCCGCCTGAAACACCCCGATAGGCAGCAGGGCCACCGCGAAGGCCAACCACTGCACGCGGTGGCGCCGCAGGGCGTGCAGTCCGAACCCGACCAGCGCCAGATACACGGCCAGCCCGGCGAGCCGGGTCGCGAGCATCAGCCCGCCCACATCGAGGTCGAGCGCTTCGGCAACCCGGATCCCGACCGTTGCCGGCACATAGGGCAGCGGCGAGTACGCGGAGGTGTTGGTGAACCAGATCGTGCGCTCGTCCGCCGACACCGACAGGTTCTCCAGCACCTCGTAGCCGCGTGCGTTCTGCGCGAGCGGCGCTGGTTCGGGGGGACTGTTCGTGTAATCGTCGAGCGCGTAGTTCATCAACGCGTCGACGCTGATGGGGACGTCGCCGCCGTAGGACACGCCCCGGGTGTCGTTGATCTCCTGGGGCAACAGCCCGCCGTGCGCGACCTGATACGCCCGTCCGAACTGGGTGATCTCGTCGTGTCCCCAGAACGGCGGGGTGATCACGGCGAACACGACCCCGAACACCGCTGCGACGATCGTGAAGACGACCGACGCGGTACCCCAGTGGCGGACCAGGTCCCGGGTCCGCGTCAGCGCGGTGCGACGGGCCGGTTGCGGTGGCTCGCCCACGGCGTCGTCGGTCCGTGGAGCGGCATCCGTCGAGGTCAACACGCGTCCGAGGGCAAGGGGCCGGTCACGGCTCGTCCGAGCGTCGCAGGGCCGGGTCATGCAGGTACAGCAGCCGTGCCGTCGAATGCCGGGAGCTGCGGATGCCGTCCAGGATCACCCCCGCGGTCCAGGCCAGGCACCCGACCAGCAGCAGCGTGAACGCCAGGAACAGAGTCGGGAAGCGTGGAACCAGGCCGGTGTCCCAGTACTCGACCAGGATCGGCACGGACATGCCGACAGCGACGAGCCAGCTGATGATCCCGACCACGCCGTAGAACGCGACCGGACGCTCGTGCCGGGCGAGCGTGCTGAGCAGCACCAGGATCCGGAAACCGTCGTGATAGGTGCGCAGCTTGCTGGTGCTGCCCGGCGGCCGGTCCCGGAACCCGACTTCGACGGAGGTCTGCGGCACCCGCAGCTGCAGGGAGTGCACGGTCAGCTCGGTCTCGATCTCGAACTCGCGCGACATCGCGGGGAAGCTCTTCACGAATCGTCGGGAGAACACCCGGAACCCGGAGAGCATGTCGGTGACGTTCTCGCCGAACAACCAGCCGACCATGCCGTTGAGCAGGTGGTTGCCGGTCTCGTGCCCGGGGCGGTACGCGTCCGATCCGGGGTCCTGGCGGCGCACACCGAGGACGTGGTCGTGTGGCCCGTCGAGCAGGGTCTTGATCAGCAGCGGAGTTGCCGCGGCGTCGTAGGTGTCGTCGCCGTCGATCATCACGTAGATGTCGGCCTCGATATCCGCGAAGGCGCGGCGCACGACGTTGCCCTTGCCCTTCGAGTTCTCCCGCCGCACGATCGCACCGGCCGAGAGCGCCCGATCGACGGTGGCGTCCGTGCTGAGATTGTCGTAGACGTAGACGACGATTCCGGGGACGGCGGTCTTCAGATCGCCGACGACCTTCGCGACCGCTGCCTCCTCGTTGTGGCAAGGGACTATCGCAGCGATGCGCAATTCGTCGGTGTCCACCTCGCCGGGTCCCTTGTCCGTTCCGCTCGGGATCGATTTCGACCCGGACCTTACCGGTAAACGCAGTGGGAACCTCGCAATGTGGTGTGCCGAACGCATCGCATGCCGATAACGATCACCCCTTGCTCGGCTCGCTCGACCCGGCGGCAGATGGCGGGGTTGATATCCTCGCGGCGGCCAGTGGGGTCACTTACGTTCGAGACGATTTCGGGGATTCATGAACCAGCCGGCGGGCGAAGCCGCGACCACAGTAGAGCCGACGAGCACCGTTGCTGCGCCGGATGCGCTGCTCACCGATCACCGCGCGCCGGACCGTCTGGTGGTCGCCCGAGGGCTGTTCAGGGGCCCGTCCGCGCGGGTGAGCGATGAGCTGTATGCGGTGGTCAAGGGGGATGCGCGCCGCGAGCGACTCACCGTGCGGCTCGCCGCGGGCGCGCGGATGCACACCAACACCTACTTCGGCCGGTTCGCCGCCGCGTACTGGCAGCGCTGGACCGAGGTGGCCGAGGTGCGGCTGAGCATGCGGCTCGGCGTGGGCGACCGCGCCCGGGTCCAGCTGTTCGCCTCCGATATCGCCGGCCACCGCCGGATCGTCGACTCGGTGGAAATCGACCGGACCGCGGGTGTAGTCGAGCTGACGGCCCGACTCGACATGTTTCTCGACGGCGGTGCGCTGTGGTTCGAGCTCGAGGCGCGCGGTGGCGAGGTCGGCGTCGAGGACGTGGCGTGGTCGGTCGGCGCGCCCGATCGGCTGCGGCCCGTCGCGATCGCAATCTGCACCTTCAACCGAGCCGATGACTGTGCGAACACGGTCGCCGCGCTTGCCTCCGACGAACGTGTGCTCGACGGCATCGACGGTGTGTACGTCGTCGATCAGGGCACCGATGTCGTCGCCGACCGCGAGTTGTTCACCGAGACCGCGGCGAAGCTCGGTGACAAGTTGCGTTACCTGCGTCAGCCGAACTTGGGCGGGGCCGGCGGATTCACCCGCGGTATGGCCGAGATCTCCGCGGCCAACGAGCACTGCGACGTCATCCTGATGGACGACGACATCCTCTGCGAGCCCGAGACCGTGCTGCGGTTGAGCGCGTTCGCCAACCTCACCACGCAGCCCACGCTGGTCGGCGCGCAGATGCTGTTTCTCCTCAACCCCGATTACCTCAATGTCGGGGCCGAGGAAGTGCATCTGCACAAGTTGATGCATGGCCAGAAGGTGTCGAAGGCGCTGCGCAACACGTCGATGCTGAAGAAGAACCAGGAGCGCCGCGTCGACGCCGGCTACAACGCCTGGTGGACGTGCCTGATCCCGGCCGAAGTGATCGCGAAAGTCGGTCTGCCGCTGCCGATCTTCTTCCAGTGGGACGACGTGGAGTATGGCATCCGTGCCCGCGAGGCCGGCTTCGTCACGGTCACCCTGCCCAATGCGGCGGTGTGGCATGCGGACTTCTACTGGAAGGATTTCGACGACTGGGCGCGCTATTTCAGCATGCGCAACTCGCTGATCGTCGCCGCGCTGCATTCCGAGATGGACGCGAAAGCATTGTCGCGCCGGCTTTTCCGCCAGCTCGCCGAGTACCTGGTCGGAATGCAGTACGGGCTCGCGCACACCACCCTGCAGGGCATCGAGGACTTTCTGTCCGGTCCGCAGATCCTGCGGGATGGCGGACAGGCAGCGCTCACGGCAATCCGTTCCGGCCGCGCGGATTATCCGGAGACGGTGAAGCATTCGGCGACCGACGCACCCGTGCCGACCGCGGAGGTGCATGTGCGTCGCGCAGGCGGCGAGCCGAGCCTGCTCAAGACGATCCTGGTCAAACGCGCGATCGGTCAGTGGTTCGGCCGCACGCAGCACGGCATCATCGGCGTGCCCCGCGAGGACGCGCATTGGTGGCACGTGTCGTTGTTCGACCATGTCGTGGTGACCGACGCATCCCAGTCCGGTGTCCGAGTTCGGCAGCGCGACAAGGCGAAAGCCCGGGCCTTGCTCCTGCGCACGATCCGTACGCTGCGCCGCTTCCAGCGTGAGCTGCCCCGGCTGCAGCGCGAGTATCGCGATGCGGTGCCGGGGCTCACGAGCCGCGAGAACTGGGATCGGCTGTACCGGTAGAGCTCAGCCAGGTGTGGGTCAAGCGTCGAGGAACAGGTCGAGCTGCAGCTCAGCGTCGCCTGGGACGACGCGGTACTTGTCGAAGTCGGTAACCCCTTGTGCGGCAAGTACTTCATCGTCGATGAAGAAGTTGCCGGTGGTGTCGGCGGCGGGCGAGGTCAGCACGGCGTAGGCGGCGTCGGCGTAGATATCGGGGGTGCGCGAGTTCGCCACCATGTCGTCGCCGCCGAGCAGATTCTTCACCGCCGCGGTCGCGATCGTGGTGCGCGGCCATAGCGAATTCACCGCGATACCATCGCCTTTCAGCTCCTCGGCGAGCCCGAGCGTGGTCAGGCTCATGCCGTACTTCGCGATAGTGTAAGCGAGCGATGCGCCCGCCCACCGCGGGTTCAGGTTCAGCGGTGGGGATAGCGTCAGAATATGCGGGTTCCGCCCGGCCTTGGCCGAGTCGCGCAGCGCCGGGATGCTGAGCTTGGAGAGCAGGAAGCTGCCGCGGCAGTTGATGTCCTGCATCAGGTCGTATTTCTTCATCGAGATCGCGTCGGTCGGGGACAGGTCGATCGCGCTCGCGTTGTTGACCACGATGTCGATGCCGCCGAAGCGGTCTACGGTCAGTCGCACCGCCTCGGCGACCGAATCGTCGATCCGCACGTCGCCGAGGTGCTTGAGGACGGTGCCGCCGGCTTCCTCGAGCTCGGCCGCGGCGGTGTGGATGGTGCCGGGCAGCTTCGGGTGCGGGGTGTCCGTCTTGGCGATGAGCGTGATGTTCGCGCCGTCGGCGGCGGCCCGTTTCGCGATCTCGAGCCCGATGCCCCGGCTGCCGCCGGACATGATCATGGTCTTCCCGGCCAGCGGTTTCGTAGCGGCAGCCGTCATGGGGACTCCTTCGTTGTCGCGGTGTCGTGCAAAGCGGGGGTTCGTGCCAGATCCTACGGACGAGCGCTGTCGGACTGCCCCGGTACCGTCGCGAAGATGGACGGTGCGGACCGTTTCGAGGAGCTGGTCGCGGCGCTGCTGCCCGAGCCGGGGGTTGAACCCCCGAACGCCGGGCGGAGCTTCGGTGCGAGTGCGATCAAGGTGGACCGGAAGATCTTCGCGATGCTCGCCGACGGTCGGCTGGTGGTCAAGCTGCCGAAGTCGCGCGTCGACGAGCTGGTCGCTGCCGCTCACGGGAACCGGTTCGACGCGAACAAAGGCAAGCCGATGAAGGAGTGGCTGCGCCTCGCGCCCGAGTCCAGCCTGGATTGGTTGGAGCTCGCGCGCGAGGCGTACGCCTTCGTCCGCGGTTAGCGGCGATTCGGCACCGTGCGGGGTTAGCGGCGGCTCCGATACAGAGACCGCGAGGCGCGGGTCTGAATCTTGACCGCCCGGGTCCGCTCGGCGCGCAACCGGGCGTCCGACCGTGCCGCCATCCACTCGTTCTCCCTGGCGAGTTTGCGGTAGCTGTCGAGCCGGCGCTGCGGCAGGAGGCCCGCGTCGATGGCCTCTTGTACCGCGCAGCCCGGTTCCCCGGAATGCGCACAATCGCCGAACCGGCACGCCACGCCGAATTCCTCGACGTCGGCGAAGGCCTTGTTCAGCCCGTCCACGACGTCCCACAGACCCACTCCGCGCAACCCGGGTGTGTCGATGAGCTGCCCACCGAAGGGCAACGGCACCAGTTCGCGGGCGACCGTGGTGTGCCTGCCTTTGCCGTCGACACCGCGAACATCGTTGGTGGCCAGGCATTCTTCGCCGAGCAGCGCATTGGCGAGGGTGGATTTGCCCGCACCCGACGCGCCGAGCAGCACGACGGTGCCGGTGAGCAGTGCCGTCAGCACATCCATCCCGTCGCCGGTGGTGGCGCCGACCGCGACCACCGGCACCCCGGGTGCAGAGGCACGGACCTCGTCGAGTGTGGTCTCGAGATCGTTGGCGAGATCGGATTTCGTCAGCACCGCGACCGGTTGCGCACCGCTCTCCCAGGCCAGCGCGAGCAATCGTTCAACGCGGCCGAGGGAGAGTGTTTGATCGAGCGCGGCCACCACGAGCACCGTGTCGATGTTCGTGGCGAGCAGTTGCGAGGCGGATTGCGCACCGGCCGATGCGCGTCGAATTTCGCTGCGGCGCTGGATGATTTGTGCCACGCGATGGTACTCGTCGAGCACCACCCAGTCGCCGGTGCAGACCGGGTCGGCGGTGGTGCGGGCACGCACGATCCCGTCCGAGGTCGCCGCATAGGATTCGCCGCGGTCGACGCGCACGACACGCGCCGGGATTGAGCCAATGTGCAGATGTGGATCGAAACTTTCGGCTACCGAGTCGGACCAGCCGTAATTGAGCAGGAGGCCAGGATCGGCCATGAGAGATGTCCTTTGACGAAGGAGGGTTGGGCAGCGGAAATCACCGTCCGGGCAGCCATGGCCCTGCACCTCCTGGTCGCGACCTGCAATTACCTCCACGATCGCACTGTGCGGCGTGGCGTACAACCGATTTTTTGCGCGCGGTCCGCTCGTCTCGCCGACGCTATCCCGCGGCCGGCCCGAGCACGCGATACCGCAGATGTGTCACCCTATTGCCCCGGTGCACTTCGGGATCCGACAGACGCACCGGTGCGGACCGCAGATTCGCGAAGAACGGGATGCCCGCCCCGAGCAGCACCGGAATCAGGTCGACGGAGATCACATCGATCAGCCCGGCATCCAAGCACTGCTGGGTAACGTTCGCGCTCGCGACTGCGACCGTCCCGTCGCCGGCGACAGATTTCGCTTGCGCGACAGCACTTTCCACGCCGTCGGTCACGAAGGTGATGCCGCCGTGCGACCAGTCCTCGGGTGGCGCGTGGGTCACGATGAACACCGGCGCCCCGGTGGGATGTTTCCCGCCCCAGCCCTGCGCGATCTCGAACAACCGGCGGCCGCCGACCACTGCGCCGAGTTCGCCGAAGTCGGAAAGCGCCTCGGCGTCTGCCTCGGACACATTGATCGCGATGTCCTCGTTCGCCGTGTCGACTGCGACCGGACCGGCGGAGTACCACTCGAAGAGCAGGTCGACGCCATCGTCGGGATCGGCGATGAAGCCGTCGAGCGACATCGACATATTGGCGATCACGATTGCCATCGGATTCTCCTTCGCTTGCCGAGTGCCTCACTCAATAATCGAATCAGATTCGCCGATTTAGACACCGGTCCCCGGCAACAACCCACTCAGGGCCGGCGGAACCGCTCCTGCCGCCCGAGCTTCCGCAACCGCAGCCACTCCCGCAGCCCGGCCGGATCGCGCCTGGTGATCAGGAAGAACCAGCCGAACCGCAGCCACTCCTGCGGCAGCAGCCTGCGCATCCCGGGCTGGGCCATCAGGTACCCGCGGTTGCGGTAGGTGAAGTAGCGCTTGGTCTCGTCGTCCGGGTACTGGGTGTGCATCCGGCCGCCCAGGATCGGCTTGAACTCGGCCGCACCGTTCGGGTGCAGGTACGCGGTCTGCAGGCAGGTGCCGAACGGCAGCCCGGAGCGGACGAGTCGCCGGTGCACGTCCACCTCGTCGCCACGTACGAAGAGCCGCAGGTCCGGCACACCGATGGCATCGATGGCCGCCGCGGACACCAGCGCACCGTTGAACAGCGACGCGATGCCGGGCAGCAGATCTTCGTCCCCGAGTTCGGACCGCTCCCGTCGCCACACGACGCCGCGCCGCAGCGGGAACGCGAGCCGCTGCGGGTCGTCGATATCGCACACCACCGGCGACACCTCGGCCAGGCCGTGCCGCTGCGCGCACGACAAAAGTGTCGCGAGCACCTCGGGACCCTCCGGGCGGCCGTCGTCGTCGGCGAGCCACACCCAGTCCGCGCCGATAGACAGTGCGTGCAGGATGCCCAGTGCGAAACCGCCCGCCCCGCCGAGGTTGTGCTGCGAGCCCAGATACGTGGTTGGCACCGGCTGGCTCTCGACCAATTCCCGTACCGCTGATTCATTGCCGTTGTCGACCACGATCAGCTGGTCCACCGGCCGCGCCTGCGAGGCGACCGCGCGCAGCGACTCGGTGAGCAGTTCCCGGCGCTTATGTGTGACGACGACCGCGACGATCCGCGTCACGCGCGCCCGCCACCGGCGCCGGAGGCCGCCGACATGTCACCGGCGCCGGAGGCCGCCGACAGGTCACCGGCGACGCCGGCCGCCTCGTGCGCCGCCATTTCGGCCAGCGTCCGTGCGACGTGATCGCCAGCCTCGGGCCCTTCGTAGGCGCGTACGACCTCCTCGATCCCGCCGTGCATCCGCACATGGCCGTGATCGATCCACATCGCGCTATCGCACAGCTGGGCGAGGAACTCATTGGAGTGGCTGGCGAACACGAGGATGCCGGAGCGGGAAACGAGTTCCTGCAGCCGGATCCGTGCCTTCTTCATGAACTCCGCGTCCACCGCGCCGATGCCCTCGTCGAGCAACAGGATCTCCGGATCGATGCTGGTCACGACGCCCATCGCGAGCCGCACCCGCATGCCGGTGGAATAGGTGCGCAGCGGCATGTCGAGGTAATCGCCGAGCTCGGTGAATTCGGCGATCTCGTCGATCTTGGCCAGCATCTGCTTGCGCGTCTGGCCGAGGAACAGGCCCCGGATGATGATGTTCTCGTAGCCGGAGATCTCCGGGTCCATGCCGACTCCGAGGTCGAAGACGGGCGCAACCCGGCCCCGGATCTGCGCGGAACCGCGGGACGGCTCGTAGATACCGGCGAGCAGCCGCAGCAGCGTCGACTTGCCCGCGCCGTTGTGGCCGACGAGCCCGATCCGGTCGCCTTCCTTCAGCGACAGGGTGATCTCGCGAAGGGCCTCGACGACCACGACGTCGGACGAGTTGCGCCCGATCGCGCCGCCGGCCTTGCCGAGGAACGCCTTCTTCAGCGATCGCGACTTGGCGTCGAAGATCGGGAACTCGACCCAGGCGTCGTGGGTCTCGATGCTCACATGCTCTGTCAATTCGTCCGTCGCTTCGCTCGCCAGGTCGTCATATCTCCGTTACACCCAGTATGGGACGCGAGCCCGGTACTTCCGCAGCGCGAGCAGGGCCACTGCCCAGCCAACCACCGTGATGGCGATGACGATGTACCAGTGGTACGCCCTGCTCGGCTCGCCGAGCAGCGGGGCACGGATGATCTCGAGGTAGTGGTAGGTCGGGATGATCTGCGCGAGTTTGGCCCGCTCGGCAACGTCGCCGCCTTGGGCCTCCAGGCTCTGCGTCGTCCACATCACCGGGGTGAGCACGAACAGCATCAACGTCGTGCTGGCCAGAATCGGGGCGATGTCGCGGTACCGCGTTGCGAAAATGCCGAAGACCAGCGACACCCACATGGCGTTGAGCAGCAGCAGGACCAGCGCCGGAATCGAGAGCAGCACCGTCCAGTCCAGATGGCGCCACAGGCTGAACGCCACCAACAGCACGAGGTAGATCACCATGTTGTGCGCGAAGAACAGTATCTGTCGCCACACCAGCCGGTAGACGTGCACGCTCAGCGCCGACGGCAGTTGTTTGATCAGGCCCTCGTTGGCGATGAAGACCTCGGACCCTTCGAGGATCGACGCGCTGATCAGGTTCCAGACGATGAGGCCGATGGTGACGTAGGGCAGAAAGTCCGACAGTGGGATGTCGAGCAGTGCCGAGTAAAGGATGCCGATTGCGGCAGCCTGCAACCCGGTCGCGATGGTGATCCAGAACGGGCCGAGCACCGAGCGGCGGTAACGCTGCTTGATGTCCTGCCAACCGAGGGACAGCCAGAGCTCGCGCTGGGTCAGGCCGTGCCGCAGATCTCGGAACCCGCGCCGGAAGGTCTGCGAGTCCGAGATGGGTGGCGCCGGTGATCCGGCGTCCGTTGCTGCTGTCGACACGAGGTCCGAGGGTACCCGGCCGGTATTCGCCGGGGTCGACGCCCGGTGGCCGCGCGTCGACGGCTGCCGCGCGGACTCAGAGGTACTGGCCGGCCCCGCCGCCCGGTCCGCGGCCGAGGTCGCCGCCCTGTATCCCCGGCGGCAGTGCCCCCTGACGCATCTGTTCGAGCTGGGCCCGGGCGGCCATCTGCTGGGCGAACAGCGCGGTCTGGATGCCGTGGAACAACCCTTCGAGCCAGCCGACGAGCTGGGCCTGCGCGATCCGCAGTTCCGCGTCGGAGGGAATGGAATCCTCGCTGAACGGCAGTGCGAGCCGTTCCAGCTCTTCGCGCAATTCAGGCGCCAGGCCCTGTTCGAGTTCCCGGATCGACGATTTGTGGATCTCTTTGAGCCGGTTGCGGCTCGCGTCGTCGAGCGGCGCGGCGCGAACTTCTTCGAGCAACTGCTTGATCATCGTGCCGATCCGCATCACCTTGGCGGGCTGCTCGACCATCTCGGCGAGCGCGTCGCCGTCGGCCTGGCCGTCGGTGGCGGGGCTCGCGCCGGCGGACTGCGCGAGCGCCGCGGTTTCGTCCTGGTTCAGGCCGAGCGGACGACCGTCCGGACCGACCACGAGGATGTGCTCATTCTCCGATGGGCTCATGACTCCATATTGTCCCCTGCGCTGCCGGTCGAGATGTGTCCCGGGTCGACGACCGGGCGGTGCAGCGGCGTGCGTTACACATTTGGATGCACATCACACCCGTGATTTGCCAACGCTTAGAGTGTCGGGCATGGTCTACGACGTTGCCCGAGTTCGGGGTCTGATCCCGTCTCTCGGCGACGGTTGGGTGCACCTCGACCCGCAATCCGGCATGCAGGTTCCCGACGCCGTATCCCGCTCGGTATCAACGGGTTTCCGCACCACAGCCTTCTCGCACACCGGTCCACATATGTCTTCGCAGCGCAGCAGAGCGCTGCTCGTCTCGGCGCGTCGGGCCGTGGCCGATCTGGTCGGTGCCGACCCCGCGGGCGTGGTGCTCGGACCGGACCGCACGTTGCTGCTTTCGACGCTCGCCGAGTCGCTCAGCTCCCGGCTCGGACTCGGCACCGGCATCGTGCTGTCCCGGCTCGACGACGAATCCAATGTCGCACCGTGGCTGCGCGTAGCCAATCGGTTCGGCGCGCACGTGCGCTGGGCCGAGGTCGAGATCGACACCTGTGACCTGCCGGCCTGGCAGTTCGAGGAATTGGTCGGGCCCACCACGCGACTGGTCGCGCTGACCGCCGCGTCGCCGATCGTCGGCACTGCTCCCGACGTGCGGGTGGCGGCAGACTGGATTCACAACGTCGGCGGACTGCTCGTGGTCGACGCCGGGGGAGCGGCGCCGTATGCCGTGCTCGACATCCACGAACTCGGTGCGGACGTTCTCGCCATTGCCGCTCCGGCGTGGGGTGGGCCGCAGGTCGGTGCACTGGTGTTCCGGGATCCGTCGTTCCTCGACCGCATCCCGGCGATGTCGCTCAACCCGGACGCCGCGGGCCCGGAGCGGCTCGAAGTGGGTGCGCACAACTTCGCCATGCTCGCCGGACTGGTGACGTCGATCGACTACTTGGCGAACCTATCCGAGGCCGCGACCGGCACCCGGCGGCAACGCCTGGACATGTCGCTCGGATCGCTTCAGCTGTACCAGGACGGTCTACTCGACCATGCGCTCGCCGCCCTGCGGCGGCTGCCCAACATCACCCTGATCGGTCAACCGTCGAGCCGGATCCCGGCGATCGGCTTCACGGTCTCGGGCCTGTCCGCGGAGAAGGCGGCGGCCAAGCTCGCCGAGAAGCGCATCGCGGTCTACTGCGGCGGTCCCTTCGGCAGCCGCCTGCTCGATGCGCTCGGGGTGAACGACGAGGGCGGTGCACTGAGCATCGGGCTTGCGCCCTATACGACGCGCAAAGACATCGACCAGCTCGTCAGCGCGCTTTCGACCCTCTGACGCCGAACGCTCAGCGGACACGCAGCACCACCTTGCCGACGGTCTCGTCGGAATCGAGCAGCCGATGGGCCTGGGCGGCATCGGTGATCGGCAGCTCCGCGTGCACGATCGGCCGGACCCGGCCGTCGGCGATCATCGGCCAGACTTGCTCTTGCACCGCCGCGACGATGTCGGCCTTGCTGGAGCGGCCACGCTCCGGGCGGGCGCGGAGTGCGGCCGCGCGGACGGTGCCACGTTTGGGGAGCAGCTTGCCGAGGTTCAACTCCGCTTTCACGCCGCCCTGCATCCCGATGACGATGAGCTGGCCGTCGGGGGCGAGCGCGTCGACATTGCGGTCGAGGTAGGCCGCGCCCATGTTGTCCAGGATGACGTCCGCGCCGCGGCCGTTGTGCTCGCGCACCGCGGCGACGAAATCGTCCTCGCGGTAGTTGACGAGCACCGTGGCGCCGAGTTCGTTGCAGCGCTCGAGCTTGTACGCCGAGCCAGCCGTCACGGCGACGGTTGCGCCGAGCGCGGTGGCGACCTGAATCGCGTGGGTGCCGATACCACTGCCGCCGCCGTGCACGAGGAACAGTTGACCCGCGCGCAGTTTGGCGTCCATCACCACGTTGGACCACACCGTGCACGCCACTTCGGGCAGCGCGGCGGCCACGTGCAGGTCGAGACCTTCGGGAATGGTGAGCAGTTGGGTGTCCGGGACCACCACCTGCTCGGCGTAACCGCCCCCGGACAGCAATGCGCAGACCCGGTCGCCGACGTGCCAGTCGGTGACGCCCTCGCCGAGTTCGGCGATCACCCCGGAGCACTCCAGGCCGGGGATCTCGGTCGCGCCGGGCGGCGGTGCGTACAAGCCCTGACGCTGCAGCAGGTCCGCGCGGTTCACCGCGGTCGCGACGACGTCGATGAGCACCTGGCCGCGGCCCGGTTGCGGGTCCTGCTGCTCGGCCCACCGCATCACCTCGGGCTCGCCGAATTCGGGCAGTGTTATCGCGTGCACTCTCGCAGGCTACCCAGCCGTGCGACCGGTCCGGTCACTTCGCACATATGGCGCGTGGCGCGGGCGTAGCCTTCCGGCCGTGGTGAACTTCGCGAACTTCCAGAACGAGATCTACTTCGCTGGACTCGGCGGCGCACGACCCGAATTCCCCATGACCGCACACGGTCTGGAGCAGCGTGCGGCGGAACTGCTGAGCCCGGAGGCGTTCGCCTACGTCGCGGGCAGCGCGTCGACGGAGCGGACCGCGGCGGCGAACCTGCGTGCGTTCGACCGTGTCCGCCTTGTCCCGCGGATGCTGCGCGGCACGGCGGCCGCGGATGCGCGGGATCTCTCGGTCGAGGTTCTCGGTACTCGCCTCGACGCCCCGGTGCTGACGGCGCCGGTCGGAGTGCTCGAGCTGATGCAGCCGCGCGGCGAAGTTCTGGTGGCCGAGGCGACCAGGGACGTCGGTGTCGGCATGGTGCTCTCCACCGCCGCGTCGTCGACGATCGAGGAGGTCGGGGATGCGGCCGGCGACTGGTGGTTCCAGCTGTACTGGCCTGCCGATGACGAGGTGGCCCGCTCGTTCGTGCAGCGTGCGCAGCGGGCCGGCGCGAAGGCGATCGTCGTTACCGCGGACACGCCCGGATTGGGTTGGCGGCCACGCGATCTGGCGGTGGCGCATCTGCCGTTCCTGCAGGGCAAGGGAATTGCGAACTACCTGTCCGATCCGGTGTTCCGGTCTCGGTTGCCGAATCCGCCGGAGGAGAGTCGGGAGGCGATGCAACTGGCGATCCTCACCTGGGCGGGGATGTTCGGCAACCACTCGGTGCGTCCCGCGGATATCCCGCGGCTGCGGGAGTGGACCGATCTGCCCATCGCGGTCAAGGGAATTCAGCATCCCGACGACGCGCGGGCCGTGGTCGACGCGGGTGCGGCCGGGGTGGTGGTGAGCAATCACGGCGGTCGTCAGGTGGACGGGGCGATCGCTGCGCTCGATGCGCTTGCACCGATCGCGGCGGCGGTGGGCGACCGCGCCGATGTGCTCTTCGATTCCGGGGTCCGCAGTGGTGCGGACGTGATGATTGCGCTCGCGCTCGGCGCGAAGGCCGTGCTGTACGGCCGGCCGTGGGTGTACGGGCTCGGCATCGGCGGTCGCGAGGGGGTGCGGCACGCACTGCGCTGTCTGCTGGCGGACCTCGATGTTGCGATGGGGCTTGCCGGTTGCGCAACAGTGGCCGGCGTCGGGGGCGAAAACGTGCAGGTCACGGCTTGAATCCCACTTCGGCACCGGTCGTGAATAGTATGGAGCGGTGCGAAGCGAACCTGTGGCCCCGTCCAACGGGCAGGGCCCCGACACTCCTGCGCCCCGGTGGCTGACCGCGGACGAGCAGCGGGCGTGGCGTGCGTATATGGATGGCAACCAACGGTTGATGGATCAGCTCAACCGCGAACTCGAGGCCGCGCACGCACTTTCGCTTGCCGAATACCGCATCCTGATGCTGCTTTCCGAGTCGCCCGATCGGGCGCTGCGGATGAGCGACCTCGCCGATGGCGTGCTGTCCTCGCGGAGCCGGCTGACCCATCAGATCCGGCGCATGGAGGAGCAGGGGCTGGTTCGACGCAGCAGCTGCCTGGAGGACGGTCGCGGCGTGCTCGCGCACCTGACCGACGGCGGATACGACAAGCTGCGGGCCGCCGCGGTGCATCACGTCGATGACGTTCGGCGTAACTTCGTCGACCTGTTCACCCCCGCACAACTCGCCGTCATTGCCGAGGTATTCGAGAAGGTCGACGAGGTCATCGGCGACCGCGAGCCCTGACCGGCTAGGATTTCGCGCGAGGAAGCGTGGCAGAGCGGCCGAATGCACTCGCCTTGAAAGCGAGCGTCGTGAGAACGACCGGGGGTTCAAATCCCTCCGCTTCCGCTCACGCCCGTCACGTGTTCGCGCGGGTGGCGGGCGTTTCGCACCCTCGGTGTGAGCTACTGCCGCTCGCTTGCCCACAGTGCGTGAGAGACGCCGGGCCCCCAGCTCTGCCTATAGCGCTCGTGAAACCTGTCCGCGGCGTTGGGCGTTCGCGGCGGGACCGGCCCGTCCAGGGATTGGTCATCACTGCCGCCGCTGCCGTGCAGCGGATTGGACGCCGATCGGTAGCATGTGTAGGTCGGCGGACTTCGAGTGCCGCCGACACGGAACGGCCTGCCCTCTCTGTCAGGGGATGAGGGCAGGCCGTAGCGGCCTGCCCTCTCAGGGGTGATAGGGCAGGCCGTGTATCCGTCGAGGTCGACACACCGCGGAGCATCGACCGACAGTGGTTCAATCTGGAAATCCCACATTTCGTTACACGGTGTTACTCAAATCTCAGTCCCCCGACGGAAGGGTGTGCACCGGATGCACACCCTTGCCGCTTCCGCTTTGAGCCGGTGCAGATCCGGGTAGCCTCGGGCGAGTTCCGACGAGGGGAGCGCACCGTGGATCTGCCCGCTGTACTGACCGACGCATACGACCGCATCCGGGCGAGCGTGCACGGTGTGCTCGATGACCTTCCCGCGGAAGGATTGACCTACCGGGTCGACGATGGCGCGAACACGATTGCCTGGCTGATCTGGCATCTGACTCGGGTTCAAGACGATCACGTCGCCGATGTCGCGGGCACCGAGCAGACGTGGACCGCGCAGGGCTGGCAGGAGCGGTTCGGCCTGCCGTTCTCGGTCGGCGCGACCGGTTACGGACAGTCGCCCGACGAGGTGGCACAGGTGGACGTGTCCGGCGATCTGCTCGCCGGGTACTACGACGCGGTGCACGAACAGACGCTGCGCTATATCGCCGGGCTGAGCGAGGCCGATCTCGACCGGATCGTGGACGAGCGCTGGGATCCGCCGGTGTCGCTCGGTGTGCGTTTGATCAGCGTGCTCGACGACGATCTCGAACATGTCGGGCAGGCGGCGTTTATCAAGGGTGCGTACCTGCGCCGCTGACCGGTCGATATTCGGAGGCGATCCCCGAACCGTGTGGCAAGGCCCCGGCGACGAGCGTCGAACAGTGCGCACTACCGCGTTGTCGGGCCGTCACGGATTGTGAGATTCTTGTGCCGCCGGCGCCCGGGGAGTGGCGTTCGGTTCGGGGGATGTCTACGGAGGGGAATCGAATGAAGCTTCGTCAGTTTGTCGTGCGCGCGTTGGGTGTCGGCGCGGTGGGGGCCGCAGCGATGACGGTCGCGGCCGTACCCGCTGCGGCCGCGCCCGCCCCGGTGCAGGGGTGGTGGATGTACGGGTCTGCGATTCCTGCGATCGGCGAGAATGCGTTCTGCACAGGGATCGTCGACCTCGGAGTCGAGACTGATCCCGCGGTCCCGGGGCACGCAACGGTCACTTTCACTTCCCGCGGGATGCGTGGCGCTGGCGAAGAATGGGCTCGTAATCCATCCTGCCCCATAACTTTTCAGGTTTCTTCGCTGAGCGGGACGGCCCCCTATAGTCACACTCGGTTCGTGAAGCTCGTCGCCGGTGAGGCGCCGGGAGCGCTTGTTCGGGAAGATATCGAGGTTGGCTCCGGTCTTGCCGGGTTGTCGACTATTGCCTTGAACAGCTTGTCCGCACCCTCGACTGTGTACTTCATTGCCCCCTGACCTGCGGTTTTCGCGGACGTAATCGCGGGGGGAGGGCTGGTCGCGGATTTGCTCGAGGAACGTGATTCCACAGACGTTGGAACCTCAACGCGATGTCGCGCGTCCAAGTCAGTAGGCAAGCCGGTGCGGAACGTGAGCAAGATCGCTCGAGTCGAAATTGAGTTTGCCAAATATTTGCAGTTACCATCGCGTGCGATAGGTCACAAGGGGAAAACGGGGGTACGGGGCCTATAGCTGAATACATCAATGCTGCCGAGGTGCTTGGGCACTCCGGGGGGCCAGCAGAAATGCGGTGGCGGCCGCTAATCCGCCATCTGCGAACGTGTTCGCGCCATCAACTCTGCCCTCCGACCGTTTCCGCGCCGGTCGCGCGGAACATGCATTCCCGGCCGCCTGGCGGTCGAACAGAGAGGACAACAGACTTGAACAGCTCGAAAGGCCGCCATCGGGCGCAATCCCGCGCCGAGGCCGTGATCGACGCGGTCCGGACGCCTGCGCGCCGCGCCGTCGTGGTCGGCACCATTCCGCTTGCCATTGCGGTCGCCGCATCGGGTGTCGCGATCGCCGATCCCGCGCAGCCGGGCACCACCACGCAGTCGCCGCAGCAGCCGGGCACCACCACGCCGGCCCAGCCGGGTACGTCGACCACACCGTCGCAGCCGGGCGCCACCACTACGCCGAAGCCGCAGGCGGCGCCGCGTCCCGATCTGGAGGGTCCGGGTCTGATCCCCGACCCGCCGGTGCTGCCGTCGCGCGAGATACCGACCTACGACTCGGACGACTACAGCTACAACGACAACGCCTACTACTCGGAGCCCGCGCAGGACGCGCCGCAGGAAGCAGGCGACGACGCCGCTCCCGCTCCGCAGCCAGAAGTGAACCTTGCTCCGATTGCTCCGCCGGAGAACAAGGTTCGCTTCGGTGACTTTGTCACCGACAAGCCGGACTGGGTGCCACCGGAGGCCGCGCGCAGCGCGAACCGCTGGGCGGCGTACGGCGAGTCGGAGATCGCGCGCTCGTGGAACCGTGCGGGTGTGTCGCCGCAGCGATCCGACCGTCTCGCCGCCACGGCCACTGCGGCCGGGGTGACAGGCGCAGTGGTCGGTGCAGGTGTTGGAGCGGTCGTTGCATTCCCTGTGTCGATCGCTACTGGCGCCGGAGGAGCGGTGATTGGCGCACTAATCGGCGGGGCAGTTCCCTGCGCCATCACGCCGGTCAACGCTATCGCTTGCATCGGCCTTGTCGCGACCGGAGGTGCGGCGCCTGCTGTGGCCGCGGTAAGCGCCGCCAGTTCAGCGGCTGGCGCCGGCATCGGCGCGGTCGCCGGTTTCGCTGCTGGCGAAGCCGCGGGCATCGCCATCGGGGCAGTCACCGGTGCCGTGATCGGCGTCGGCATTGGAACCGCGCTCAGCAACGGCGACCCCAACCAGGAGTCCGTCGCCCCGCAGATCCTCCCCACCCCGCACGACATCGCCCAGGCCGTGGTCAACACCACGAACTCCACGGTCGACTTCGTGCAGGCCCAGCCGGGTGGCACCGAGGCACTCAATGCCCTCCCGGGTGTTGCCGCGCAGGCGACCGCGATCGCCAAGCAGTCCGGCCCGGTCGCGGACGCGGTCGTGACCGCGGGCCAGCAGGCCAACGACGCGTTCGTCGCCTGGCAGCTCGGGCAGCCGGGTGGTAACGAGATCGTTTCTGCCGCACAGGAGGCCGGCGCCGGTATGCCGACCGAGGTCGCGCAGATTGGCGGGGCCGCCCACGGGGTGTACTACGCCGGCTGATCGATCGATTGGATAGTCCCGCATTGTCGCGGTGTGGGGTCGCCGACCATCGGCGGCCCCACACCGCGATGAGCATGAAATGAAAGACTGACGAGTCGTGTGGAACGCCAAGAAGGCAGCGGGGGCGCGGTCCCGGCTGGATGAGTGGTATCCGCCGTTTGCGCCGCTCCCAGCCGAACCCGACCAGGGGATGCGTGCGCAGAACCCTGCAGCACAGGTAAACCCCACGCCTGCCGACGAAACGGTTGAGGCGGAGCGTCGCCTCGCCGCCCGAGACGCCGTTCGAGCGAAGGGCCCGACTCGTCCGTCCCGCCCCGCAAGTCCCGTGCCGCCGACCCGGCCATACACTCCCGAGCCACCCCAGACTTCTTCTGTATCAAGGGAACCCGAGCCGCCGTACGAGGAGCAGCAGCCGCGTTGGCTGCAGGAGGATCCGCAGGATCTTCCTCCCACGCCGAGGCCAGCCGATCCGTACGGCCCACCGCCCACGCAGGATCGCAAACCAGTCGAGCCGCGTGAGCCCGAGCCTGTACCAATGACCTACGGCGACGAACCGCCACCCGCCGACCTCGGGCCGGCCCCGCTCGATTACGTGGACGACTTCCTCGGGCCCTCGAAACCCGCTGCGCCGCAGAAGAAACGGGGCAAAGATCTGGTATACGGAGGTATTGCCGCAGCGGTCGCGATCCTGGCCGGCGGCATTGCGCTGGCAGCGTCGGGTGCATTGACGGGTGGCGATTCCGCTTCCAACGGCGGAGGCGCAACCGCCACGGCAGCCGCCGACGAGTCCAACGCCTCATCCGCGTGGTGTCCGACGGTGGAAACGGATCAGCTGACGATGGGTGCCGGACCGGGCAGCCAAAACGACGGGCCCGCAGTGATTCTTGCCTTCGACTACGCGTACTACGTGCAACGCGACGGGTCCAAGGCGCGCAGTTTGATGGAACCGTCGGACCCGGCTGTCGTCACCGCGGAGAGTTTGCAGAACGCGATCGACACCGCCATACCGCGGGGCACCGAACACTGTCTGTCGATCCGGCCCGATCCGGTTATGCCGGAACGGTTCTCGGTGCAACTCAGCGAACGGCGCACGGACGGCACATCGGTCGCCTACAACCAGTCCGTCACAACGGCGAATCGCAATGGGAAGTACGTGATTACCGCGATCGAGGCCGCGTAGGTGCCGCCGCACGTTTGGAGTGGGGGTAGCTGGCAGGTAGCGGCTAGGATCGGCCGAGGCAACAGACGATGACCGTGACGCAGAAACGACGAGGCCGGCGATGGCGCGGGCCGAACGAAAGAGGACACCGAGCAGTGAACAGGACTCGCGGACGGCATCGGGCACCGACTCGTCTCGACGCGATCAAGGCGCCCGCCGGCCGCGCGGTCGTCGTCGGTGCGCTCCCCATTGCCGTGGCCATGGTTGCACCCATTGCAGCGAGCGCGGCACCCGCACAGCCCGGCACCGTGCCGATGCAGTCGACACCGGCACCGATCCCCTTCGGCGCTCCGGCACCGCAGACGACTGCCCCACCCACGACGACAACGTCGCCCCCCGTGCCGAACCGGACGTACACCCAGCCCGGACCCCACGCGGAACCCGCACCACCGGTCACGCCGCCCGTCGCATCGCCGGCGCCGCCCGTTCCACCGCGAAGCGACCTGCCGTTCGGCGTGTCACCGACGGTGGCCACCAGCACGGCGGTGGGGGCAGGCGTAGGCGCAGGCGTCGGAGCGGTCGGCGGGTTCGTCGCCTCGCTCGTGACCTGTGTCGTCGCGGCGCCGGTCTTCGTCATCGGCGGCGCCGGGATCGGCGCTGGCATCGGTGCCGGGATCGGCGCGGGGGTCGGCGTCGCGTTGGACAACGGTGTCTTCGCTCCCGCCGCCAATGACCTCGGCCGGCTCGTGGCGGCGCCCCTCCCACCCAACATCGAAAGCCGCGGCTAGCCGCGGTCGCGAAGTGACACAGTGAAAGATGGTCCCAACGTGTGGAATGCGAATCCGGGGAACCCCGCGTTCGGGCCGACCGCTGCCGAGACCCCGGTACCCCCGGAATCGGATCCCGACGACGGTGACAGCACGGAACCCGAATCGGCCGCGCAACCATCGACGCCCGACGAACCGCAGTCGTCCTCGGCCACGACCGAAACCGCATCGCTCGCGGGCCAGGACGCAGCAGTCGTCGAAGCCGCGCTACGCCGCGCCGCCCGGGAGGCGGTGCGGGGCAACCTCCCGGCGCGCCGCCAGATCCCCTCTCTAGGCCTGGACCGTAGGCACACCGACTGGCTGTCCGCCGGATCGAGCGACACGACCGGACCGCGACAACTGACCGGCGCCTATTTTGCCGACCACGCGCAGGTCGACTACATCGACGGCGAGATCGAACCGCTCCCGCTCCGCCGGCCCGACTACGCCCTGGCTCTGCCTGGCGGCAGCGGTCCGCCGCCCTCGGGCAGCAAACGCCGCGCGTTGTTGATCGGCGCAGCATTGGCGGCGGTCCTGATCGGCGGCGTGCTCGCCGTCTCGGGTGCCTTCTCGAGCGAAGCGGACACCGATGGCTCGGCCGCAGCCGTATCGGGGGAGGCCGGTGCATCCGGTTGGTGCCCGCCGACGACGAGCGGAGAGATGGTGTCCGGCGCCGGTCCGGGCAGTCAGAACGACCCCGCATCGGTCGTCCTCGCGTTCGACCACGCCTACTATGTGCTGCGCGATGGCGTGAAGGCCCGCGAGTTCCTGGCGCCGGCAGATCCCGCTTCCGTGACCGCGGAAAACCTTCAGTACGCGATCGATTCCGAAATCCCGGTCGGCACCAAGCACTGCGTGCTCATCACCTACGCAGGCGAGAACGGAAACGTTGCGGTGCGCTTGACCGAGCAACGTCCCGATGGTGCCGCCGTCGTCTACAAGCAGACCGTCTCCACCGCGAACCGCGACGGGAAATACGTGATCACCTCGATCGGAGCAGTGGAATGAGCAACGAACCCGACTGGCAGCAGTTGTTGAAGTGGGATCAGCCGGTGACGGTTGCGCAGCCGCAAGACACCGAGCCGGCCCAGCCCGACGAGGAGCCGACCACCGAGGGCGCGGATCTCGTCTTCCCGGCCGCGGTTCTCGTCGTCGGTGCCTGCGGTGGAGCCGGGTCGACGACCACCGCACTCGGCATCGCGAACGCGAGTGCCATCGCGGGGGATCGGGCGGTGGCCATCGACGCGACCGTCGGCGGCGGCGATCTCGTCGACCGCGGCGCTGCAGGTGCACCGAGCGAGCACGCCGTGGAGGAGCTGCTCGCCTCCGCTGATGCGCGCGGAGCATTGAACGACGAGGCATTCGCGGCGTGCAGTTCGGCGACGAGCGTCGGTGCGACGATCCTGCACCAGGCCGGTGACCGCGAACCGGATTGCGACCTCCGTCCGCTCGACCCCTACCTGCGGTACCGGAAGTTCTCCGCCATCTACGACGCGGGCCGATTGTGGCGCCCCGCCCACGTGCGTCCGCTGTGCTGGCTGCCCCCGTCGACGCCGATCGTGCTGACCGTGCCGAGTCGCCCGGACTGCTTCAATCGCATGCGGTACAGCCTCGATTGCTTGGCCGATTTCGGTGGTGTCGACCGTCTGCGCTCGACGGTTGTGGTGATTACAAGCCAGCGGCCCGGCATTCGGCACGAGGACATCGACGTGCTGCGGCAGCATCTGACCGGTCGTGTCGTAGATGTGGTCTCGATTCCCTACGACGCGGAACTCGCGTTCGGCGGCGTGGTCGATCACTCCCGGTTGCGGCCGGAGACCGTTGTCGCCTACGACCAGATCTGCGCCGCGCTCGCCGAAGCTGCCGCCTGAGCTGGTTTCCGCACGGCCGAACTGCCTCAGTACTCGCAGGCGACGCCGTCGTTGTCCGGGTCGAGACGTCGCGAGTAGCCGGGCTCCCACCGATGGATCGGGGCCACGCCGGCGATTCGCGCTTGTGTGCAGTTCTGGTAGGTGTACGGCGTCACCAGAGGCGGCGGCACGGCGCGAGGGGGAGTCGGTCCGGGCGGCGGCGGTGCGGCGAGGCAGAACTCCGGTGCGGAGGATCCGACCGCGCACAGGACGTCATTGACTGGGTCGGCACTCGCGCCGGCGGGTGTCATGACGGCGGCGGCAACCGTCAGCCCCACTGCGGCTAGGCCGAACCGACGCGCTCGACGTCCGAACATGGGTACCTCCTCGTTCACAACACCGTCACCAGTATGCGCTTATCTCGGCGGGGGATTTCCCGTCGAAACGGGTTCCTCGCGGAGAGATCGGGACATACACTCCCGCTCGGGAGGCACCGTAATGAATTCCACGTCAGACAACGAAGTGGACGACGCCGAAGCGAACGAACTCGGCGACGCCGAACAGTTCGATGTCGTTGTCATTGGTGCCGGGATCTCCGGCATCTGCGCCGGCTACCGATTGCAGGAGCGCGATACCGAAACGTCCTACGTGATTCTGGAGAAACGCGCGGGCATCGGCGGTACCTGGGACCTGTTCCGGTTCCCGGGCGTGCGCTCCGACTCGGATATCCAGACGATGGAGTTCCCGTTCCGGCCGTGGTACGGCGCCGAGACGCTGGCGCCGGGACCGGCGATTCGCGACTACACCCGCGAGACGGCGCAGGTGTACGGGATCGATGGCCGGATCCGCTTCGGGCACCGGGTGGTACGTGCGACCTGGTCGTCGCAGCGCTCGCGGTGGACCGTCGAGGCCGAGTTCACCGAACCTGCCGGCGCGACCCGGACCGTGAACTTCAACTGCCGGTTCATCCTCTCCTGCGGCGGCTACTACGACGGTGATGGTTGCTACACACCGGAGTTCGCAGGAATGGAGCGGTACCGCGGCCGGACCGTCCACCCGCAGCACTGGCCCGAGGATCTGGACTACGAGGGCAAGCGCGTCGTCGTAATCGGTAGCGGCGCAACCGCGATGACGCTGGTTCCCGCGATGGCGCGCACCGCCGAGCATGTCACGATGCTGCAGCGCTCGCCGAGCTACGTCCTGTCCTTCGACGACCCGGATGCATTCCGCGCCAAGCTGGCTCGGCTATTGCCCGAGCGGCTCGCCCACCCGATCGTGCGCTGGAAGAACATCTTGTTCCAGATATTCATCCTTTACCTCAGCGTGCTCGCGCCCAACATGGTGAAGTCGATGATCCGCAAGCGGGCGGAGGTGCACCTGGGTGCGGACTACGATTACGACACCCATTTCGCGCCCAGCTACAACCCGTGGGATCAGCGGCTGTGCGCGATTCCCGACGGCGACCTCTTCGTGGCCATCGCCGAAGGTAGGGCCTCCGTCGTCACCGACCGGATCGCGACGTTCACCGAGGACGGCATCGAAACTGTTTCCGGACAAGATCTTTCGGCCGACATCGTGATCACCGCGACGGGGTTCGACATGCGGATCCTGCCCGGCGTCGAGGTGCTGATCGATGGCACGCCCACCGATCTCGCGGACACCCTGTACTACAAGAGTGTGCTGCTCAGCGGGATCCCGAACTTCGCCCACGTGACGGGCTACCCGCAGCAGTCCTACACACTGAAGGCCGACCTGTCCTGCCGTTACGTCGCGCGGTTGCTCGACCATCTCGACGAGCATGGTTACGCCAGTTGCACGCCGAAGAGCACGTGGGCCGGCACGACCCGTCCGAGTTGGCTGCTCAGTTCCGGCTATATCCAGCGGGCGCGCTTCCCCCGGCAGGGCACCAAACGGCCGTGGAAGGTGTATCGCAACTTCATTGCCGATTCGCTCGCCCTGCGATACGCACCGGTGGCCGACGACGATCTCGAGTTCTCGCGGGGTGCGGCGGTCGCGTCGACTACCAATAGTGGTGCGCAGAAGCAGGTTTCGTAGCCCGACCGGTCACGAGCACCCGGCCGGCCGAGCGGCCGTGGTGTAGACATAGCAGCGCAGCGGCGGTTCGGCCGGCACGGTGTCCCGCGGGACCGTGCGCAGGAACGCGTCCGCGTACAACGATCCGATGGCTTGCGCCTGATCGGCGGCCGACACGTACGGCGTGCCCAGCTGCCCGCACGTCGTCCGGTCCACTCGATTCGGGTCGCCCGGTGCGCCGGGGTGCGCCAGCGTGTCGAGCACCAGCGCGAGCGTCGCGGGATTCCCAACGGCGACACCGTGGTCGGGCAGCATCGACAGCATGCCTCCGCAGAAGTCCTGCAGCGCAATATTGGTCACGTTGGGACCGGGCGGCAGCGCAGACGATTCACCGTTCAGGTTCGGCTGGACGAGATTGCTGAGCCGGTTGTAGATCACCGTGTAGTTCACTTCGGAGAAGGTCATCGCACCCGAGTTCAGCGCGGCGATGAAGTTCGACTGCGGCATCTGCTGCCAGAGGGCCGGCGGGCACACCAACGCGACAATCTCGCAACCGAACAGATCACCGACCGCGCTTCCGGAGTTGGAGGGGTCGACGCCGATGAGGCCGTCGACCATCGGGCGGATGTCCGGCCACCAGCGCAGCGCCCAGCGCGGCATCGGACCGCCACCCTGACTCCAACCGAGCACTTGCACCTTGCGCCCGGACTCGGCATACATGCTGCGCACCGCATTGACGACGTACTCGCCGTGGATCTGCACATCCCCGTTGTTGTTCATCGGCAGCGTGAGCGTGCAGTACGGGACACCGAGCACGTCGAAGGCCGGAATGAAATTCCAGTCGAACGAGACTTCCGGCGTGGTGGAGGTGCCGGGGAGCAGCAGGACGGGTTCCTGCCCCGCGGCGGCCAGGTCGGTCTTGCATGCCAACGCGTCGTCGAGCACCTGCTGTGGCACGGTCAGCGCGGGGCCGGGCGAGCTGGGTGGTGCGAACGCCGTGGGCGGTGGTACTGCCTGCGCAACCCCGCGGACCAGCAAGAATGCAAGTCCGGCCACCGCTGCCATTACCCAGGTGCTCCGCATAACGCCACCTCGCGTCGTCGAGAGAATGCTGCTCTCGCAGTATCACCGACCGGGTGTGTCGTCCGGGTCGAAACGGTAGGACGGTGGCTACAGTCGCACCATGTCGAGCCGCCCCGTTCCCTCGCGCAACGTCCGCCTCGCCGCTCTCACCCTGCTGACCGTGATCGGTTTCGTCGCACCGAATGCGTTCGTGTACCGGTATTTCAAGGAGAACGGGCTATCGGGGGCCAGCGTCCGCGCCTATTTCGCGCATTGGGTGGACTCGATCCCCACGCAACAATTGACGGCCGACCTCTTGATCACCAGCGGAGCGTTTGGGCTGTGGTCGTTCTGGGATGCGCAGCGGCGCGGGGTGCGGGCCTGGTGGGCTGTCATCCCCGCGACGTTCGGCGTCGGGATCTGTTTCGCGGTGCCGTTGTACCTGCTACTGCGGGAGCTTGTGTCCGACGGCTGACTCAACCCTGCCCGGCGAGTAGCTGCTCGAACGGCGTCGGCTCGGCGTACGGGTCCGCGACCCGACGGGCGGGCCGTCCGGCGACGAGGTCGGCGAGCTCGCGTCCACCCCGGTCGATCCGGCCGGCGAGCGCATGCTCGCCGTCGGCCGCACCCCAGTCGTCGGTCGCGGCGTACACGCCGGTCGGCACGACAATGGCACGCAGATAGGTGAACAGCGGGCGCACGGCGTGGTCGAGCGCCAGCGAGTGGCGTGGGGTGCCACCGGTCGCACCGATTACGACGGGCATCCCGGTCAGCGAATCCGGTTCCAGCACATCGAAGAACATCTTGAACAGCCCGCTGTAGGAGGCGGTGAAGATCGGCGTGACGGCGATCAGCCCGTCCGCGGTGGTGACCTGTTCGATCGCTTCCCGCAGGGCCGGCGGCGCGAATCCGGTGACCAGGTTGTTGGCGAGGTCGTGCGCGTGGTCGCGCAGTTCGATCACGTCGAGCAGCGGTGTGCGCCCGGCGGATACGAGCTGTTTCGTCGTCGCGGCCGCGAGCCGGTCGGCGAGCAGTCGGGTGGACGACGGCTGGCCGAGGCCGGCGGTGACGACAGTGATCCGAGGGGTGGTCAACGGTGCGGCCCCGTCGCGGTAAATCGTCACCGTAGCGCCTCCAGCTTCTCCTTGTCGGCGGCGGCAGCGACGAGCGCGGCATGCGTGGGTCCGTCCGGCACATGCGCCGGGCGCTTGGCGTCGAGTTCCCTGCGCAGCACCGGAACCACTTCCTCGCCGAGCAGATCGAGCTGCTCGAGCACGGTCTGCAACGGCAGCCCGGCGTGGTCCATGAGGAACAGCTGGCGCTGATAATCGCCGAAGTGCTCGCGGAAGGTGAGCGTCTTGTCGATTACTTCCTGGGGCGAACCGACGGTCAGTGGGGTCTGCTCGGTGAATTCCTCGAGTGACGGTCCGTGCCCGTAGACCGGCGCGTTGTCGAAGTACGGGCGGAACTCGCGCACCGCGTCCTGAGAGTTCTTGCGCATGAACACTTGTCCGCCGAGTCCGACGATCGCCTGATCGGCCGAGCCGTGCCCGTAGTGCTCGTAGCGGCGGCGGTAGAGGTCGATCAGCTGCTGGAAGTGGTCGGTGGGCCAGAAGATGTGGTTGGCGAAGAAGCCGTCGCCGTAATACGCGGCCTGCTCGGCGATTTCGGGGCTACGGATCGAGCCGTGCCAGACGAACGGCGCGACGCCGTCGAGCGGACGCGGGGTGGAGGTGAAGGACTGCAGCGGGGTGCGGAACTTGCCCTGCCAGTCGACGACATCTTCACGCCACAACCGGTGCAGCAGATGGTAATTCTCGATGGCGAGCGGGATACCGTTGCGGATGTCCTGGCCGAACCACGGGTAGACCGGGCCGGTGTTGCCGCGCCCGAGCATCAGGTCGACGCGGCCGTCGGCGAGATGCTGCAGCATCGCGAAGTCCTCGGCGATCTTCACCGGGTCGTTGGTCGTGATCAGCGTGGTCGAGGTCGACAGCAGCAGTTTCTCGGTGCGCGCGGCGATATAGCCGAGCATCGTGGTCGGCGACGACGGCACGAACGGCGGGTTGTGGTGCTCGCCGGTCGCGAAGACGTCGAGACCGACTTCTTCGGCCTTCTGCGCGATCGCGACCATCGCCTTGATCCGCTCGGCCTCGGTCGGGGTGCGCCCGGTGGTCGGGTCGGTGGTGACGTCGCCGACGGTGAAGATTCCGAACTGCATGGTGACCCTCCCATTTAGTTTAAGGTTCAATCACCGTAACGAGCGGGGTGAGGGGTTTATTTCCGAAGGGCCTGGCCGGGGGGCGCTCATCAAACCAACTCAATGTCGCACCGCAAACCGGGAGCATTCGCCAGCCGGGCATCGGCCGTAACGAGCGGTACCCGAAGGTGTTCGGCGAGCGCGACGTACAGCGCGTCATAGAACGTGAGATTTGCGCGCAGCGCCCAGGCGGATTCGGCGACTGGCCCGGTGTGCGGATAGCGATCCGCAATGAGCGCGGGTGTAGCTCGGAGCGTGGTGAGGGCCTGCTCTGGACTGAGCAGGCCCGCCCGTTCGTGGCGGCGAATTACGCTGCCAAACTCGGCGTCGATCAGGTGCGGAGCGGACAGGCGCCAACCGGGTAGTCGATCTCGCAGGGCGTCTGCCTGGGCGCCGGTCGAAGCGACGGCCAATACCAGTGCTGAGGCATCGATCACCCGAACTATCACCGCCGATCCGCGTCCAATGCCTCGAGGATCGACTCCCGGGTGACTCGGGACGGACCGTGCTTTTCTCTGGCGCTGGCGATCTCGGCCAGCACCTCGTCGGTGGTGGGTGTCGCCGCGAATTCGACAATGAGATCGCGCATATAAGACTGGATCGACCGGCCGGCGGCGCGTGCACGTTCGCGGATCACCTCGTAGGCGTCCTCCGGAATCTCGCGGACTTGAATCGTAGCCATAGCGCTAGTTTAGCGCTGCAGCGCTAAAATGGCGCTACATCTGTTGGGGTCCCTCCGGCGTGAACTCGATGCCATCCCCGTGCGGGCGGGGCGGCTTGTCGGATCGGGGAAGATCGCGAAGCCGGCGGCGCAGTAGGGCCGCCATGGACTCGTAGGTGGTGATCTCCTCTTCCTCGAGCTCGGGTTCCTCCCCGGATTCGGCGTCCTCGAAGTCGTGATCCGCCCGAATGCTCAGGGCGTTGTCCACCTGCCAGCGAAACTCCTCGGGAGCGATGGCTTCGGCGACGAGCTCGATGTCTTCTGCTCGCATTTCCGTCCGAAAATCGTCGAGCACTCCGGCGAGTTCGTCCGCCTCGAGCAGCGCGATCTCGCTGGCGGCGCCGCAGTCGAACTCGTCCACGATGACGACCATCGCGTGTGCGCGACCCGCGCGGTTGAACGTGCAGGACAGCACCGACATCGTCTCGTCGGCATCGGCGAGGACTTGATGTTCGGCGGATCCGACCGGGAGCAGTGCCTCGTCGGCCCACGGCGGGCGGGGGATTCCGGACGCGGCGAGTCGGTCCGCGGCGGAATCCGCTGCCGTGCCGACCAGGCCGTCCGCGACGGAGCCGACCGCGAGCAACGTGGCGAGCGCCTCGGGGGTGGCGCGTTCCTCGATGGCCGGCAGGATGCCGTCGACCATCGCGTATTCGAAGTCCGGTCCGACGGAGCCGACCAGCGCGAGGATGAACGCGCCGCCGACCTCGCCGTCGAGCGGATCCGAGGCCGTGGGGAGTTCGGCGTTGACGCCGATGAACTGGTCGATCACTGCGTCGAGATCGGGCTCGCCCGTGCACTCGGGGCAGTCGCAGGGCTCGTCGGCACCGGCGCCGATGATGACGCGTTCCTGCCCGGCAGACTTGCGCTGCTGCTTCGGCTTCTTCTTCGGTTTCCGGCCGCGGCTCACGGGACTCATGCGCCCAGTCTGCCTGTCGTTCCGCCGACTTGGTGAGTCGAGTGGATCAGAACGCCGAGCCGGACAGTGCCAACTCGTTGTCGCGCGCCTCGAGGCGGCGTGCGGCGGCGTGCATCGCCGCGTCGCAGTCCGGCGAGCCCGCGTGCTGCCGGGCGACCGAAATGAGCTCGGTCAGGATCTGCGAGGTTGTGATCGCGTAGTGGTTGGTACTTGTCCAGTCGAGCGTGTAGCGAAGTACGTCGGCGTCGTTCATCCGTGTGTTCCCTTTTGTGCGCTCGAACCCGGCTGCGCGCACGCGTGGGCCAACCCGTCGAACTTGCCGGGTCGGTCGCCGGCGGGTCGAGCCACGCCGGGCAGCGCATAGTCGGGCCCGTCTCACAAGATCAAATTGGTGGGTGGGCCGACGCGAAAGATTACCGGGTTGTACACCACCTCGCAACGTGCGCGATGGGCGGCAGCGGATTTCGGATTCGTGCAGGTCAGCGCGCAGCGTACGCGGCGCTGGCAGGATCGAGGGATGAGCTCCGCGAACCTCACCCGCGCCGAGACCGCCGCCCGTGCCGCCGCGATCGCGGTGACGAGCTACCGCGTCGAACTGGACCTCTCCGCCGCCCCCGACCCGGAGCGCGTCACCTTCCCGACGGTCACCACAGTCGAATTCACTGCGAACGCATCCGATTCCTGGCTGGACTTCGTCGGCGAGTCCGTCGAGTCGGTCACTGTAAACGGCGAGGCGGTGCCGGTGGTCTATGACGCAGCCCGGATCGCGCTGACCGGACTCGACGCCCACAACGTCGTCGAGGTGGCCGCGACGGGTCGGTACAGCCGGTCGGGGGAGGGGCTGCACCGGTTCCAGGATCCGGTGGACGGCGAGATCTACCTTTACACCCAGTACGAGCCGGCCGATTGCCGTCGGGTGTTCGCCTGCTTCGAGCAGCCGGACCTCAAGGCGCCCTTCGCCTTTGTAGTGACAGCACCGGCGGGCTGGCACGTGGTTTCGAACCAAGCGACGAGCCACGCTGCGGACGAGTCCGGGGTGGTGGAGTTCGCGCCGACCCTGCCGATCTCCACCTATATCACCGTGATCGTCGCCGGCCCGTACCATCGCGTCGAATCTGTATGGAGCCGAGACGATCTCGTGGTTCCACTTGGGGTGCTGTGCCGCAAGTCGCTGGCGCAGTATCTGGACGCGGACACGATTCTGGAAGTCACGAAACAGGGCCTGGACTTCTATCACGACCACTTCGGCTACCCGTACCCGTTCGGCAAGTACGACCAGGTGTTCGTGCCCGAATACAACCTCGGCGCGATGGAGAATCCGGGCTGCGTGACGTTCACCGAGTCCTACGTGTTCCGCGGTGCCGCCACCGATGCGCAATACGAGGCTCGGGCGAACACGATCCTGCACGAGATGGCGCACATGTGGTTCGGCGATCTGGTGACCATGCGCTGGTGGGATGACCTGTGGCTCAAGGAGTCTTTCGCCGACTACATGGGCGCGGCGGTGAGCGCGGAGGCGACGCGGTGGCGTGACGCCTGGGTGGCGTTCGCGAACCGACGCAAGGCGTGGGCGTACCTGCAGGATCAGTTGCCGACCACGCACCCGATCGTCGCGGACATCCCCGATCTGGAGGCGGCCAAGCTCAACTTCGACGGCATCACCTACGCGAAGGGCGCGAGCGTGCTCAAGCAACTCGTCGCCTACGTCGGGGTCGAAGAATTCTACGAGGGCGCGCGAAATTACTTCCAGCAGCACGCCTTCGGCAACACCACCCTCGACGACCTGCTGTCCGCCCTGTCCGCGACTTCGGGCCGCGACCTCGCCGAGTGGTCGCGCGCGTGGCTGCAGACGACCGGCGTCTCGACGATCCGCCTCGATGATGGCGCGATCGTGCAAACCGACCCCCGACCGCATCGGCTTGCGGTGGGGCTCTACGACTTCGACGATGCCGGGGCGCTGGTGCTCTCGGGCCGGCAGCTGCTCGACATCTCCGACGCGCGCACACCGGTGCAGCTGGCCGACGCACCGCTCATACTTCTCAACGACGCGGACCTGACGTTCGCGAAGGTGCGGCTCGATGAGCGGTCGCTGGTGACGGTCGAGGCGTCGCTGTCGCGGGTGGCCGATCCGCTTGCGCGCGGGCTGATCTGGTCGGCGCTGTGGAACGCGTGCCGCGACGGTGCGCTCGCAGCCGATCGGTATCTGGCCGTAGTACGCAATCATGCTCCAGCCGAGATGAATTCGGCGCTGCAGCAGTCGGCGCCGGCGAATGCCGCCTATGCCGTGCAGAACTACGTTCCGGACGCGGGGCGTCGCGCGGCGCGGCTGGAGTGGCTGGACGCGTCGTGGGCGGCTCTGTTCGAGGCCGCACCCCGCTCCGGTGCCCAGCTCACCTGGGCCCGCGCGGCGGCGACCGCAGCCGTGTACGACGACTCCCGCGCCACCGAAGTTCGCGCCATCCTCGACGGCAGCGTCGTGGTGGATGGACTGCAACTCGACCCCGACCTGCGCTGGCTGCTCTGGACAGCGCTTGCCGCGACCGGTCATGCGTCGGCGGCGGACCTGGATGCGGAACTGGACGCGGATGCGACCGCGACTGGGCGGACAGCTTGGATCCGGGCGATGGCCGCGCGACCGGAGGCAGAGGTCAAGGCCCAGGCGTGGACGTCGGCCTTCGAGGATCGCTCGCTGACCAACGACCACCTCGACGCCACGATCGCCGGGTTCCGCACAGGTGGGCGGCGCGATCTGGTCGCGCGGTTCGACACGCAGTATTTCGCGGCGCTTCGGGGTGTCTGGGAACAGCGGAGTATCGAGATCGCCCGGCGCATCGTGCTCGGGTTGTTTCCCGCTTCGGACGGCCTCGACGCGGTCGACACCTGGCTGGAGGCCAATGCCGAGGCGCCGGCCGCGCTGCGCCGACTCGTCATCGAGCAGCGTGACCATCTTGCCCGCGACCTGCGGGTTCGCGCATTCAATACGGTGTGACCGGACGTTCAATCTGATCGACTGGACAATGTTGCAGCCGTTCGGGGTTAATCTCGGGTATGGCGGACCGGAGTACCGAGGTTTCCGGCGCCGGACCAATCGGTCCGGCGCGGGTGGTGGTTGGCGCGGCAGCAATACCCGTCGCCGGCCTGATTGGGCTCGCCCGCCTCGGCGGAGCTGTGGCACAACGGCTGCCGGTGGTGGACTCGGCGCTCGTCATTCTCGACCGGCGAGGCGAATCCGCCTTGCGCGAGGTGGGCCGAGTTGCCGACCACGCGGTCGCGGTGGTGGTCCGCAGCATCGTGCGCGGGGCGGTGGGCGACGTCGACCTGACAAAGCTGATCAACGACAACGTCGACCTGGTGGTGATCGCGAACCGGATCGTGGATGGCATCGACCTGCCGGACATCATTCGCGAGTCCACCGGGTCGATGTCGAGCGAGGCGGTCGCGGGCGTGCGGACGCAGGGCATGCGAGCCGACGATGCGGTGTCGGGCATCGTCGACCGGGTGCTACGCCGCGCCCCCGCCGCCCCGATCGACCGGCCCTGAATGCGGTCACCCGAGCACCGGCCGGCCGGCGTCGTCACCCGCACCATCGCCGCCGGTATCGACGTCATCGTCGTGGTGACCGCGATCGGCAGCCTGTACGTGGGCTGGGTGTTGACCCGATTGCTTTTCGCGCCACAGGAATTCACCTTCCCCGATATCGGTGCCCTCGCCACGATGACCGTGTTCATCATGTTCTCGTTCGTCTACCTCACCACCTTCTGGGCCGTGAGTGGCCGCACCGTCGGCGCCGTGGCTATGGGCTTGCGCGTCGTCAGCCGTCGCGGCCAGCTGCTCGGTTGGCCGCGCTCGGCCGTGCGCGCGTGGCTGTACGTGCTGTTCGGCTTCGGGCTGTACTGGGCCGTGCTCGATCGGCGACGGCGTTCGCTGCAGGACATCCTGCTCGGGACTGCCGTGGTCTACGACTGGCACGCGAATCCGAAACCGCACCTCGGTCCGCCGACCGATCGAGCGTGAAGCCGCTACAGGCGCCCGCTCCTACGGAATGGAGATCGGCTGAGTCCCGCCGCGCAGAACGTCGGTGTGGAAAAGTGCCGCGCCGACCCCTGCAGGTACGCCGATAATTAGCGCACTCCCGGCGCATCCGCCGACCGCCCCGACCGCTGCACCAATTCCAGCGCCAACCGGTGCCCCAACGCCTGCGCCAACCACCGCTCCTATGCCCAGACCGACCACTGCTCCGACGACGCCCCAGGCGATCCCGCCGCCCACGCATGCTCCGCCAGCTATGGAGAGAGCCGTCGAGACCCCTTCGGCAATCTTCTCTGGACTCGGCGTCGGGTTCGGATTGATTGTGACCGTCGGCACCTGAATCTCATTCGCGACCGGCTGGAGAGCGGAATCGATCGCGGTTCGCATGTCTGCTGGTGCGGCGTTCGCCATGCCAGCCGAAACGAGCGCAAGGGTGATCGGACCAGCGCCGACGGCGGCAACCCATCCGATCTTGTTTGCTGGAGCAGTAGCCACGTGCTTCCCCCGGGTCAAAGACACTGCAGTTCCTCTTTTCGTTGCGAGTGGGCGCGCGACAGCTCGGGGCGTGTCGCGGATTGTGGTGATTCCCCTGTACGACAGCCGAATACGGCTGATATCTCCCCCGAGATGGAACCCCCGGACGAGACGATAGCACGAACGTCGGAAGCGATCGCCCGCGTTGCGGACCGTCACCGCCGTGCACCCGAAGTCAACTGCGGTGTCCCGTTGTTCGAGACCCGGGGCGTATTCGAAGCCGGGCGCCGCCGCAGCCTCTTTCCCCGGGCCACCTCGCGACGTGCTGGGCGGCGAGCGGCCGCACGGTGGCGCGGTCGCGATGGGCTTGCGCGTCGTCAGCCGCTCGGCCGTGCGCGCGTGGCTCTACGTGCTGTTCGGCTTCGGGCTGTACTGGGCCGTGCTCGATCGGCGACGGCGTTCGCTGCAGGACATCCTGCTCGGGACTGCCGTGGTTTACGACTGGCACGCGAATCCGAAACCGCACCTCGGTCCGCCGACCGATCCAGCGGTGTTCTGACCAGGGCAAGCACGTGCGGGCGTAGGCTCAGCGTATCGAGGTGCAATGTCGCTGGGCGGTTCGCTCGACAGTGCCACGGTTGGACACCAGTCGGCGTCGTCCTCCGATGAGGGAGTCTCCGCCATGACGCGACAATCCGTTCCGGGAATCGGTCTACTCGACGAGGTCGACACCGCCGACCAGCTGCAGCCGTTCCCGAGCCCAACCCGCACCCCCCGGCTGGTTCTGCGCAGCCCGGGTGCAGGCTCCGAACAGCTGAGCGGCGCCTGGTGGCCGTGGACATCGAATCTGACCGCCCAGCTTCACGACGTGATCTCGGCGCTGACGCCACGGACGGGTCCGATCGAACGGGTCGCGTTCGACTGGGACACGGTGAGCGTCAATCAACGCCGCATCGACGGCATCGATGGGATCCGTTGCACCGGGCCGCTGCTGGGCCAGCCCACCGATGTGATGTTCCTATTCGGAACCGATGGTCGCTGCACGATGTTGGTGCTCATTCCGTCGACCACGTTGCCGCAGCGCGCCTTCGAGGACATGCGTGCCGTGGTGGACGGCGGCCACAAAATTCCTTAGCGGCCATCGATCCGAGAGCTGCCGGCAATGACGACACTGTAGTCGGCGAAGTCGGTGTATGCGCGTAGGGTTGGAGGCAGTGGAGGCCTTTCGCGCGCGCATTCATGCGACGCCGTTTCCATTCAACGAATCTGGCCGGATCTCGGCAGGAGCAGGAGCGTCGACATGACGCAACAACTCAGTACCCACCACGACGTTTGGGACACGCTTACACCGCTGGCGGCGCGGGTGATGTTGAAGCCGGCGGCACCCGCGACCGGTGCCGTCGATGGGGCATGGTGGCCGCGAGGCCGAGAATTGGCCGCAGAGCTACCTGCGCTGTTCGCCGCGGTATCCGAGCGGCTCGGCCGGGTCGTCAACGTGACGTACAGATTCGACGGCTGGGACGGGGCGCCGACGCGAATGTTGTTCGACGGGAACGGTATCAAGCTCTCGGGGTACCACTACCAGGCGGCCGACACCGTATCCATCGGCGGGCGTGGCCGCAGGAGATTGACGCTGCTCGTCGTGGCGGCGCAGACGGATCCGGAAACTGCGCGCGCGATCCTGTCGGCGGCAGCGGTTTCCGGCAACACGTCGACCACTGGCGAACTGCTCGGCGTCGTGACCATGCCGCGAGTCGAGACCGGCGAAGAGTCGGACTGGGATTCCGAAGGCGGTGCGCTCGATCGCCTTCTGGCCAGACGTTAACCACGTCGGCGCTATCCTGCCATCGGATCGAACCAGCGCAGCCCGGGGAATCGGGCGAATCCGCGGTCCGCGGTGGCGATCTCGGCGCCATGCACAATCGCGGTGGCGGCGAGGTACGCATCGGGAACCAGGTTGCCCCCGATTGCCCGGTCACGCCGCGAAAGTTCCGCGAACTGCTCCCAGACGGCAGTCGTCGGGGGCAGCCAGACGGCGCGGCGGGCCTTGCGTAGATCCGCGACGAAGTCGAGCGCCAGGCTGGTAGAAGCAGGCGGCTGACTGATTCTCGGGTGCGTCACGATCCGAACAAACCCGGCGAGGACAGCGTCGACCAGTGCGAGCTCGTCGGCGCCGGACAACAGATCGGTGAGCCAATCGGTGTACTCGCGGTGGTTCTCCGCTCCCTCCCGAAATGCGTAAACGAGCACGTTCACATCGGGCAGGATCACGCGCGGTCCAGTTCTGCCCAGAGTGCCGCGCGGTCGGTGACGTCGATAAGCAGGCGTCCGTCGGGCATGCCGTCGGTGGTGAGTGCGACCCGCGGCGCTCGTGCCTCGACGCTGTGTTCGGCGAGTAACTTGCGCAGCGCCTCCTCCACCAGGCTGGTCACCGTGCGGCCCGTGGCAGTCGCGTGCGCGCGAGCCTGCTCGAGTAGTGCGTCGGGAAGGTTCATCGACGTGCGCATGCATACGAGCATACGCAACCATATGTGGGTATGCGACGAAGTCGCACGTCCAAGTAGGACCAACCGGTCGTAAGGCCGAGCCCGATCCTTCATACTCAGAGCGTGACAATGACTGTTACTCCGAGTCCCACCTTTCTCGCCGCCGCCGACGAGTCCGGCGGTGCGGCGCTGGACCAGGTAATTGGCCTGTCCATCGCTGCCATGGTGGTCACCGCGGGCCTGTTGTGGATCGCCTACCTGCATCGCACGCACCGGATCACCTGGCTGACCCGCCTCGGTGAACTTGCCGGGAAATGGACGCACCGGCCACCTTGGGCCGCGCTGCCGATCTTCCTGTTCATCACGACCATCGTCTGCGCGCTGTTCGGGTTCATCTGGGACGTCAGCCTGCACATCGGCAAGGGCCGCGACGCGGGGCCGCTGGCCAACCCGGCGCACTACTTCATCCTCGTAGGGCTGTTTCTGCTATTCATCTCCGGTGCGCTGTCGATGATCCTGCCGTTCGGCCGGCCCGGCCGGGCCGCCGTCCGGATCACCCGCGGCTGGTACGTGCCGGTGGGCGGCCTGCTGCTCGCGGGCTGTGGGCTGTACGCCCTGATCGGCTTCCCGCTCGACGACATCTGGCACCGGATCTTCGGGCAGGACGTCACCCTGTGGGGCCCGACGCACCTGATGCTCATCGGCGGCGCCGGTCTCTCGCTCATCGCGGTGCTGCTGCTCGAGCGGGAAGGTCGTCAGGCAAAGCCGCCGGACTCCCCGCCCGACAAGTTGGGCATGTGGCTCGTCCGGTGCCTGGCGTTCGGCGGTCTGGTCATCGGCCTGTCGGTGTTCCAGATCGAGTACGACTTCGGCGTCGAGCAGTTCCGGCTGGTGCTGCAACCGATGCTGATCGCCGGTGCCGCAGCGCTTGCGCTGGTGGCCGCGCGGTTGACGCTCGGCCCGTGGGCCGCGCTCGTCGCCGCCGTGTTCGCCGCGGTGCTGCGAGGCGCCGTCGCGCTGCTGGTCGAGGCCGGACTCGGTGCGCCGCACAGCGTTTTCGCGCTCTACCTCGGGCCGGCGATCGTGATCGAGCTGCTTGCGCTGACGCCTCTGTTCAAGCGGCCCATCGTGTTCGGTGTGGTCGGCGGGTTGCTGGTCGGGACGGTCGGGCTGTGGCTGGAGTCGCTGTGGATCGACGCGGTCTACCAATACCCATGGCCCACCGGCATGTGGGCCGAGGCGTTGGCGATGGCCGTTCCGGTCGCCGTGCTGATGGGCTTGTGCGGTGGATTGCTGAGCATGGTGCTGACCGGTAAACCGTTGCCCCGCCGCGCGGTCGGCGTGTCCGTCGTCGTCGCGACCGTGCTGGTCGTGGGTCTCGCGGTCGGCAACGGCCTGCGCACCACCGTCCCCGAGGACGTCACCGCCACCGTGACGCTGACCGAGCTGCCCAGCGATCGGGGACAGCGGATGGTCTCGGCAGAGGTGCAGATGAACCCGAATGACGCGGTGAGCGACGACCCCGAGTGGGTGAGCATTCTGGCGTGGCAGGGCGGTCTCGACAACGATCGCGGCCTGTTCATCAATCGGCTCGACGAGGTCGGTCCCGGGAAGTACCGCTCGACCGAACCCGTTCCGGTGTGGGGATCGTGGAAGACCCTGCTGCGCCTGCAGGACGGTACGACGATGGCAGCGGTGCCGATCTACCTGCCCGCCGATCCGGGCATCGGCGCCACGGAGAAGCCGGCCGTGGCCTCGGAGACAAGCCCCTTCGTCGAGGAGATCAAGGTACTGCAGCGGGAACGCAACTTCGACCATCCGTCATGGCTGTATTCGGTGGCGTCGCTGGTGGTTCTGGTGTGCACGTTGATCCTGATCGCGGCGCTCACCTGGGGTGCCGGCCGGATCGCCGGCAGCGGCTCGTCCGCCGGGGTAGGCCGCGAACAACGACCGCGCGTCCAACCGCACGCGTAATGGCCGATCCGCAGGTCACCTACCTCGCCGACCATTCACTGCTGCTTGCCCTTCCGGCGGTTGGGCCCGCGATCCTCATCGCCGGGGTGGTGGTCTGGCTGGCGGTACGGGACCGACGGCGGCGCGGCGAGGACGGCGACGATCCCGAGTACACAGATGATTTCGACGAAGGGAACGACGAACACACATGACTCGCGCAGCGACGCTACTGGTTTCGATGGGATTCGTGGTGGCCGCGGCCGTGGGCTGCTCATCCTCGGATAGTTCGTCGTCGGATTCCGAGGCAACGCTCACTTCGGTTGCGTCCGGCGCGGATGAGCTGGCCGTGGACATCACGATCGCGAACGGTTCGGTCACGCCGACCAATGCGCAGCTGAAAGCCGTTGTCGGTCAGCCGATCGTGCTCCGCGTGACCAGCGATGCCGAGGACGAGCTGCACGTGCATTCCGTGCCCGACCACGAGTTCACGGTCGAGCCGCGTGCCGGTCAGAGCTTCGAGTTCGACGTGACGGTGCCGGGGCGGGTCGAGGTGGAACTGCACGAGTTGGGGCGCACGGTCGCCACGATCGACGTCACCAAGTGAGCGGTGCCCGGATGACCGTGCTCGCCCACGGGCTGGGCGGCTCATCGGATCTCCCGATTCCCTACACCTATGCGCTGATCGGCGCCGCGTGGGCGTTGACGGCCTCGTTCGTGGTGGTCGCGTTCGCGTGGAAGCGGCCGCGCTTCGATGCCGAGAAGCCCGGAAAACCGTTGCCGCAGTGGGTGAGCGCGGCGGTCGATTCGCCGGTGCTGCGGTGGGGTGTCGCGATCGTTGCCCTGCTCTTCGCGGTGTGGGTGGTGATCGCTGCGTTCTTCGGTCCGCAGTCCGGCGAGAACGCGCTGCCGGGTGTGTTTTACGTGTTGCTGTGGGTCGGGCTGGTTTTCGCCTCGGTGCTGTTCGGCCCGGTGTGGCGGGTGATTTCGCCGGTGCGGACCGTGCACAGGATGGTGTGCCTGGTGTCGCGCCGCGACCCGCACACGGCACGAGTGCAGTATCCGGTGCACTGGGGCTACTGGCCTGCGGTGGTGGGCTTGTTCGCGTTCGTGTGGCTGGAACTCGCCTCGCCGGAGCCGGCGTCGCAGCGGGCGATCGAGTCGTGGCTGCTCGTATACGTCGTGGTGACGCTGGGTGGTGCCGTGTTGTGCGGGGATCGGTGGCTCGCACGCGCCGACCCGTTCGACGTGTACAGCGTGGTCGCGTCCCGGTTGTCTCCGCTGCGTCGCGGGGCGGGGGGAGCGGTCGGGGTGGGGAACCCGTTCGATCATTTGCTGACGTTGCCCGTGCGCCCGGGAATCGTTGCGGTGCTGTCGGTTCTGCTCGGCTCGACGGCGTTCGACAGCTTCTCCGCGATGCCGCAGTGGCGTTCGACCGTGGACGACCTGTCCGATGCGGTTCCGGCGTCACTCGTGCGGACGGTCGGCCTGCTCGTGTTTGTGGCGGTGGTATGGGGGACGTTCACGCTCGCCACGCGGGCGACGGGCGGGTTGACGCCAGAGCGTCGGCGAAAGATGCCGGGCCTGATGGCGCACTCACTGATCCCGATCGTGGTGGGCTACATCTTCGCCCACTATCTGTCGTATCTGGTGGAGCGCGGGCAGCAGACGGTGATTCGGCTGGCCGATCCGCTCGACCGCGGCTGGAATCTGCTGGGCCTTGGGGATCTGGACGTGAATTACGTGCTGTCCCAGCACCCGTCGGTGCTCGCGACGATCAAGGTGTGCTGTGTGCTCGGTGGGCACATCGCCGGCGTGGTGGCGGCGCACGATCGTTCGCTGCGCCTGCTTCCGAAGGGGTATCAGCTCACCGGCCAGTTGGCGCTGATGGTGACGATGGTCGGCTACACGTTCACCGGGCTGTATCTGCTGTTCGGCGGGTGAGCCGGGTGGTCAGTCGCGGCGGGAGAACAGGTCCGTGTAGACGGCCGATTTGTTGCGGTCGGTTGCCTGCTGTTCTGCGGTGTCGGCAGGCGGGTTCTTCTCGCCCTCGGGCTGCGGTGGTTCGATGAACTCGGGCAGTTTGTTCATGGTGTCTCTTTCGTGTGGTGCGGTGGCGACGGTCCGCGGACGCGGTCGTCGCAAGTTGAGTAGAGCGGCGCGCTGCTGGTAGTCGGCGCCGGGGGCGGAGTCTGGTACCAATCGTTGAACCGAAGTGTCGGTCAATTGGCCAGTTGGGTCAAGAGTCGCTGGACGACGGTCTTGACTCCGCTGTGTTCCACACTACCCGACGTGGAGTCTTCTGTGTCCTCCACAGGGCCTGCGGGGGTATCAGTACAGGTCAGGGGGCCGCCTACGGGTCGCGCAGAAATCCGCGTCCGGTTGGCCAGTCCTCCTCCAAGGTGTCGTCGGCAGGCGGGGCTGGTGGGTCAGGACGACCGATTCCGGACCGATCAGCGAGCTCGTCGCGAATCTCGATCGCCCGATCCATCGCGTCGGTACCCAGCGCCGCGGTGAGTGCGTCTGCTGCCGCTCGTCGCGCCTCGTTGATCGTCTCCTGGATCACCCGGGCCAATCGGGCAGGCCCCATAGTCAACGCGGTATCGCTGAGGCGTAGATCGAGGAGTTCGCCCGCGGACCCTACTTCCGCCTGCACCGCACCGGTTCGACTCTGCGCGTGGCCTCGAACCGATTCAATCGCTTCCCGCTTCGCTTCCCCCGAGCGCCGAAGTTGCTCGAGCCGAGCGGCATTGCGGTCGGACCATTCCTGCGGTGACTTTGCGTAGTCACTCATCCGCTCGTGCCCACTCACTCCGCACGCCTGCCTAAAGCCGTTCGTGACTTGCGATTCCGGTGTTGTACTGCAGCGGCGAGCAGTCCACAGATTGGTGTTGGCATCGCGGCACAGTCGTGTGCAGCATTGTGTGAGGCTGATGCGGCGTGCGATCGAGATCACGCATAGCCGCTGTTGGGCTCCCGCCGCCGTTGCGTCGCTCCTCGTGAGGGCGAACAGTCGGGTCCCGGCAACCAGGTCACCGGCGAGTTGCACGACCGCGCAAGAGATATGGCGCAGTCCGCAACTCGCAGCGGGAGGGTCTGTAGCACAGTTGCTTTCGTGGCACGGATGCCGCCGTACATGAGGCAGCGACGACGATGGCGCAGCGTGGATTCGGTGAGCTGACTTTGGGAGGTGTTGGACCAAACACGGTCGACCGGAGACCGTCACGGTCCGTGAATTGCATAGGGGCACCCGGGCGCGGTTTCCTCTGCGCACGATCACCCGCATCGAGTCCGGCCAGTACATCAGGTCGACTAACCCGGCGATCCACCCACCGTCGGACGCCGCGGTCGTTGTCGTAGGCCGAGGTTCACATGGGCGGGCAATTGCGAATCGCCTGAGCCATAGCGTTGGGCAGGGTGAGCCGACGAGCCGTTCAGCCGGCACCGGGTGAGACGGCGACACCCTCGTGGCGCTCACCTCGGGCGATTCGGACCCTGTTGCGGCAGAGGAAGTCATGCTCGGCGCCGCTGGGGATGCCGTGTTGACATCACGCCCAAGGAAGATCAATATGGTTGGCGGCAGATCAACGGGGGGTTGCCTGCCAATGACATCCGGGGGGAGTCATGTCAGTGTCGTGTAGCGCTGTCCAAGACCGCGTATCAAACTGGGTCGCTCTCGATACCAGCACCGCACAGTTCATAACTCGACGCGCTATTGTTAAGCGTCGGCTGTGCAATGTCCTGCAGCGCCGACTTCCGCTTCTCTCTGGGAGTTCGCGCGATCGTAACTGGCCGTTTCCGGAAGTCGTGTCCGATCCGTCTACTTCAACAATTCGCCCGGATTAAGTCTACGTCTGCCTTAAGTTTGCTCGGATCAGGAAAACTATTTGTCTTGCAGGACATTAGCGCGTCCTGTGTAAGACCGTCGCGATATTTATGGCGACGATCAATTGGAGGAGACCGTCGCTCATAGTGGGCGACGTCGATAGAGGGGGAATTTGAATGACGCAGGACACCACGCAGTTCGAGGTCGCCGAAGACGATTTCGATTTTGCAGTCGAGGTTTCGGAATCGACACCTCTCCAGATCGTGGAGATGGCCGAAACCGTCGTCCCGTCTGCGCGCTGCAACTAGTCACGGCGCGGTAGTATCCGGGTTGGCCGGCCACGACTGTGCGGCCAACCCGGTTCTCCCACAACTGCACCGAGCGCGATTCAGGCATGCGGACATGATTGACAGGGTGAACACCGTTTGCTTCAGGCGGTAAGTCTGTAACTCGCAAGGCCCGGGGTCGTCGGGGTGGACATTGAAGTTCCAATGTGCCCAGGATTGCGGGACCCGCACCCTTCGTCACGCGCGGAATCGGCAGCGTGTCTATCGTGCGCGGCAGCAAGGAGTGCGCGGTCGTTAAGCACGCGCAAATCCCTGTACACATAGATCGGGTCCTGCTGCGGGGGTATATACCCGCGGCGCGGCTGTAGGCTACGGCGCCGTGGCCGTAGTTACCGAGACATCGGGCATGCTCAGTCACGCTTGCGCAATATCCGTTGCACGCGGCCCGAAATAATCGAGGCGCCCCCGACAACGCCCACTCAGTCGTCGAGACGCCTTCCTGGCTCCGGAGGAAGTATGAGATCGCCCGCATCAAGTGTGGCCGCAGATGAAGCACTGCGCGCAGCCACCTGGACAGAGACCGAGGTCGCAATGCATCGCATTTCACGCGGTTGTGCAACATTGCCGCAGGGTTCCTTTATCGGATGCCCGGTGACTGTTGCAACGAGAGATTCTCTTGGGCAGCCCACCTCATCGTTGTCTGCGTTGATCGACTCACGAAGGACCTGCCGAACCTTCGCAACAGCCTCACTCGACGCATCCGAATTACTCGACGTCGTCCTTTCGTCCCTCCGAGGCTCGGACGGTCGCCCCGCATTTGCTACACCGGGAAATATCTCGGCTATTTCTACAATGCTACTGATAAACACTGTGCACTTGAACGGGGCTATGCTCGAACAGGGAATGTACGAAATCACACCCGACGACCGATCATTGAACCGCTTGAGCCGAATTTCCTTCGAGCAACTCAGAACCTTGGTCGACATGAAAGATATAACAACACCGGCCGCCATCCTGCTTCTGTGCGTCCATATGAAAAGGCGAAGAAAATACGCGAATGCATACGACCTAGGCCTCCTGGAAACAGGTCAAGCGTTGCAGAACATCGTTCTGTTTGCGACAAATCGCAACCTGGGGACGTGTGTCCTCGGCTCAGTATTCGACGAGCCATACTGGTCGGCTGTTTCCGCCGAAGGGACTACCGAGGCTGTCGTCGATCGGCACGGCGTTCCTGTCGTTGCAGTCGCTGTAGGCCGCCCGCGACCGATAGATTCGGAGAGAATGCAATGATCGTCACGTATTTGGGCCATCAAGGCTGGTCCGTCGAATCACTACATGGCCACGTCCTCATTGACCCAGTCTTCCGCTCGATTGGCAACGCTGGCGTCCAACTACCGGTCTGGCCGGACCGGGAAGTCGACCCGTCGGCGCTTGGTCCGATCGTGGGAATAATTCTCTCCCATGAGCACTCTGACCATTTTGATATCGACACCCTTCATCGAATGCCATGGCGGGGGACGGTCTACGTGTCCGACCGAAGCAGTCGCTCGATGTACGAACTTCTCGTCGAAATGGGCTACTCGGTATCGCGGATACGCCCCTTCCAGGTGCTGGAATTTACTGGGGTGCGTGTTACGGTCTTGCCCCTGGACTGGTCGTTGTGGGAGCCCGACGCCTACGGGTTTGTAGTGCAAGGAGACGACGGCACGAGTTTCTTTACGAGTGTCGATGGCATGCCTCATGCCAAGACAATCGAATGGCTCCGAGAATATTGCCCGCAGCGGTCGGTGGACAACTTTACAAATAACTATTTGGAACCTTTGCCGGAGCTGACCGGCGTAGTCGGAACAGATCGCTTTGCTACCGGGCAGATGCTGACGACGCTCGTCGGAGGCGTCGAGAAGCTGAACCCCGCACGAGTTGTGTTCAGCGGCCAAGGATGGAGCTATCCACCCATGTATTCTGAACTGAACAATCGATTCTTTAATGTCACCCACGACAGCATGCTGCCTTTGCTTTCTCGTACGTACCCGCATATCGATTGGTCAGCCCCACTTCCGGGCACGCGAATCGGACTCGGCGGAGAGTCTGCGGACGGAACAATCGCTAACTATATCTCACTCCGACCGACTACGGCTCGCGACTACTCCGGCTACACGAGAGCAATAGCAGGAAACCCGTGGTCGGGAGTGAAAGCGTTATCCAGGGAAGAAATGCAACGGGCGATTGAATTTGTACGAGTTCGGTTTGGTCAATTACTAAACGCCCATGCCCCACTTCTCGTCAGGAAATTGTTCGAATTGGCATCGGATCCAGCAAATACTTTGCTGCCAACAGTGGCACTACGACTGCGTGACGACGGTGGTAGTCGAAACTTCATCTTTGATCCAGGATTCCTCGAGTTCGTTCCAGCGCCGACCGGAACGGACTTGCGTCGCGATCCTGCAGGGGGGGTCGAGATATGGGCTTCAGATCTATTGCTTCTAGCCGATGGCAAAGAGGAACCATATCTAGTGTATGAAACCGCCGTCCGGAGATGGAGTAACGCACCCGCCGCAATTGGATCATCGCTGCACACGTCGATGTTTCTTCCGTTTGGGCCACGCCTACAACCGCACGAGTTTAGGGATTCGTACCGCCACAGGCTAGTTGAAGTATGTGCACAGAGTATGTCAGTTCAGGAAGTGCGCCAATGAAGACGGTTCTCCCGATTCCAGAACAATCGGGTTTCGTGCTATTGCTGCCCGAATCTGTACGGCTCGCACCGGAAACCGTAATCACCAACACGCCGGTAGGGATCAAACTATTCCGCAACGGCTGTGCCCTTGAGATAAGCTTACCCGTGGACGCTTGTGCGCCCTTCCAGCGAGCATTGGGGGGTCAGGGGGCAGGAATGTCGACCGCTGGGCTCGCGCTGTGCTGGCGGCAGCTAATGGAAAAGCTGGCCGCTTGCGGATTCCTGTCCGATGCTGTGCCTTCCGATACGGCGGAATTTGTGTCGGCGTTAAACACGCTGACGACCGTTATCGACACAATCCATCAACACGAGGTGAAGGCATTCCCGAGTAGCCACGCTTTGAATAGGCTAATCGCCGGCGAGTACGCACAGTCGGCTGTAGTCGAGTGGCTAGTCGAGAACTACCACTATACGAAAAGCGCACCGACACACATTGCGCCCGTGTTCGGCCACGCCATGAGTGCTGCTGAGCGATTGCTCTGGCAACGCTTCTACGAGGACGAATCCTGGCACTGGCGAATCTACCGACCCGCACTTCATCAGTTCGGACTCGACTTCAAGACGGTGGACCTTCGGCCGCCCGCAAAAGCTACAGCGCGATTCATTAGCGCCCTAAGATCCGCCGCAGAGGCAAGCGCAATTGCCTATGCGGCGGTGATGCTCTTCATCGAGCGGCCTCCACTGTGCACCGACATGAACGACGACCCTCTATTCGGCAGCCTGCTCCGATCGCACGGATTCAGTAGAAGATCGATCCAGCCACTTTGGTGGCACGCTGTCGAGAATTTGTCTGCGGGTCACAGTGGACTCGGGGCTGCAGTGATATTGAATCGCGGTCAAATACCGCGTACGGAACTCGATACCGCAATATCAGCGGTTCGCGATGTTGTGGAGGCCACGAGCGCGTGGCACCAGGACATCCTCGAACCACGATAGGAACCATATATGCAGTGGCGTACGTACAGCGCACCTCGGGTCAATCTGATCACGCCCGAACAACTAGATGGCTTCGAGACGTTCGCAGGGTTGCCGATCGTCGTAGCACAAGGCGGACGAGTGACGGCCCTCGGCAAGGGCTCTGCCCGCGAACAGCGAATCGGGTCAGCCGTGGGGGAGTGGATAGAAAGGGTGGTCCTCTTCACCGCAGTTCCCGATATCTACGCCACAGTGCGAGAACTCGGCGACACATGCTTACTTCCAGAGTCTTTCGGCCTCGACATCCCTGGCGACGAACCCGCCAAGGTCCTCCGCTATGACCTCGACTGTCCGGTCGGCTGGATTCGCTCCACAGATCTCGAAGGAACGAGGCGATGGATGCACCAGCCGGGATGGTCGGAGTCCGGCTTCTACCGGCCAACCAGCAACGGTGCCGCAGTTGCTCATAGTCGGGAGGAATCGTTGCGCAAGGCCGTTGCCGAACTGTTGGAACGGCATGCCTTTGTGACGTGGTGGTACGAACTCGACGAAAGTTTGCCCGTCCGGCCGACCGACGCTGCCTGGTCGAGTCTGCGGGAGTGGTTTGAATCGCAGGGCTGGGAATTGACCGCACACCTACTGCCCTCAACCCATGCGCTACCGGTTGTTCTCGCCGTCGCGGTCCGGCGGAATCGATCAGATAAGGCCGCGGCCGCAATTATCGGACTCGGCAATGCTAACGGTATGGCAGATGCGATTGGAGGTGCAGCACGTGCCGCCGCGCACGAGATAGTTCAGGCGATCGAGGGATTCGAGGTCTGGCGTGCTGCCGGTGCCGATATTGGCGGTGATCTTGCCACTTTTCTCAAACCGTCCGGCGCCGGCGCGATCCTGCGCCGACTCAACCTGTCCGCCGATCCAATCGCCAGTCCGTCAGCGTCTTCATGTTGCCCGCTGCAGGCTTTAGCCGAGGCGGAGGCGCGCCTGTGGATCGCAGAACGACACAGTCCACTGTTGGATGTGTACGGATTGCACCACATACAAGTTTTCAGCGAGGATCTTCTGCCATTCCCGTCAACGGGTCGTGGACGACGACTAGCTCATCCTGTCCTGCGTAGTCGACTTGACGAACGCGGACGAACGCTCGATTCGGTGCCACCACTACCACACCCGCTGGGCTGATTCCATGGTTGCTTGTCAAGATCTGAGTAGGGCGATGAAATGGGCCAGAACCGAACTGGATTCTGGGAGGCTTATTCTAAAGCGGCAATCGATAACGCCATGGTCAGCAACAGCACAAGTAGAGACCAGCACAGGGGTGTATTGGATAAAGATCAGCGTACTTCCGGATCGGGATACGGAATCGAAGATTCTCACCGCCGCGCACGACAGACGGCTGACGGGCGTCCCCCGGTTGGTGGGCTGCGAGCCCGAGCTTGGTGTTGTTATTCTGGAGGATGTTCCCCAATCGGCTGTAAGCGGCATCGATGACGAATCAATTTTTGAACTTAGAAACATAATCTGCACCGAACTAGCCAAACCGTGCGAGGCAATGGAGATTCCATTGATCTCGGCGCGTGAATGTGCCGAAACGATAGTCCGCACATGTCGCTCTTATTCCGGGGGATGGCTCGACGCCGGATTGGCGGCACTACTCGAAGCCAAACTTCAGGACAGCACGGACCTATTCGACAGCGTGGACGCCAGTCTGGAAGGCCCACTCGAGTTAGTGCACGGCGACTTCCACCTTGGTAACATTCTATTCTCTGCTGAGGCGGGACCTATATTCATCGACTGGGCGGACGCGCGACTCGGGACTGCACACTGGGACTATGCGACGTACGCGTCCTGCAGCACGACGTTGGTGCCGCCAAGCAGGGAGAGGGCTCGCTATTCATTGCTTGCGGGTCTTAAAGGGCTAGCCGACCTGGTGCGGACGCCAGTGCCCGGCCCCTCAGATCGATGCACGATCTCGCTACCACAGGTGCGAGAGCACATTGCGAAGATTGGTCGGACGGTGCTGCATTCCGTGTCGATGATCGAAGAGCGGTAAGAGGGGGATAGTGAGTACTGGTCGAGACAGTGAGTCAACTCTGGAAGGTGCGCCGCGCGGCGGAGAAGGTGCAGTGTCGCGTGATTGGTGGCGTGGTGGCTACGTAAAGCTGCTGGTCTCACAAGGCGTTTCCGCAATCGGCGACCGCATCAGCTATGTGGTGGTTCCGTTCTCCCTGCTCATGATCGGAGTCTCGGTATCGGGATTGGCGGTCGTGCTCGCCGCGCGTGCTGTGGGATACGCGTTGGTGGTGCTGTATAGCGGAGTGCTCGCAGATAGAAGCAACCGTCGGCGACTAATGGTGATATCCGACGTTGTTCGGTTCATGACGCAGACAGCAACCGCGGCATTGGTCTTTACGGGACACGCAGGGGTGATCTCGTTTGCGATCCTGCAACTCGTATTTGGCGCGGCCGAGGCGTTGTTCAAGCCGGCCGCCGCCGGGCTCATGCCCGAACTTGTCCCCGAAGCCGCGCTGGAACGGGCCAACGGTTGGCTCGGTAGCACCGTCAATACGGGAATGGTCGCCGGTCCCATTATGGGAGGCCTGTTAGTCGGCACTGGGCTCGGAGCGCTCGGGCTTGCGATCGATGCCGCAACATTCGCCGTCAGTGCATTCTTTCTCGCCCGCCTGCCGCGGTTGCGGAGGCAACCAACCACGCGACGTTCGGTATTCACCGACCTGCGAGAGGGTTGGGCGAATCTGACACGCCGACGTTGGCTCTTGATCTTGTTTGTTATTTCAGCACTTTTCGAATTGCTGTCACTATCTGCCGTCTTCAGCCTTGGCCCTGGTCTGGCCGAGGAATCGCTCGGAGGTCCGAAGGCGTGGGGTGTGCTCGTAACGGCGTTCGGGCTCGGCGGCATCCTGGGCGGTGTGCTCGCAACACGCATGGCGCCACACAGACCCGCGGTTTGGTGCGCAGTGCTGTTGGGCGCGCTCTCGGCACAGCCGCTGTTCCTGGCATCGGGGTTACCCGTCGTCGCCATCTCCATGTTGCAGTTCTGCGCGGGCGCCTCATTGACTGTGTACGCAGTATTGTCCAGCACGCTGGTGCAACGGGCCGTGCCTCGCGCGGTCCTCTCCCGGATCGCATCTTTCGAGCTGTTGGCTACTACGAGCCTATTGCCAGTCGGATACCTCCTGACCGGCGGGATAGCCGCCGTTGTCGGCGTCGCGGCGGCTATGCAGGTCGTCGGCGTGTTCACCGCGGTCGTCTGCCTGTTGGCACTCGCAAGTCCAGACCTCCGCAATCTGGAACTAACAAAGACCGAGGTGCCCAATGTCCCCTGAAGATCCCCGGATCCAATTCTATGGCGGTCCGCTGCACGGAGAAACTTGGCACTTCACCGGCGACCCGCCAAGTGTGTGGATAAGTAGCGAGGTGGCCGCCGAAGGTGTGACGGTTGAGTATGGGTTGGCTGCGCCCTGGTGGATCCCAGAGCAGGACCGCAACCTCGCAGCGGTTTATGTCTGCAAATCTTGGATGCATTCCGACGGGCACATGGAGAGTCGGCACGGATATTCGTACTGACTGCACCCACGAAACAATTGTCGGTCGTTCTGTGTCGGTCGAAACAACCGCTGCTCAATGCAGCGGAGCAGCGTAGTAGACACAACGGCCGCTTCCGAGCGGGGCATCACGAGGAGGGCCTTACGCGTCTATGCGTCAAGAGGAGCGCATCTTCTCGGTGTTCTCCAAAGGCCGAACAGGAACTCGTCGCCCACGGTCGGCCCCCTCGAGTTGATAACCAACATCTTCGAGAGAGTGCTCGGGTACCAGCTGGCGGTGATACAGCGATTTCCTGGGTACTCCATTGCCGTCATGAATGAAGGGAGGCTGCGGCCCCGAGTCCTCGGGCCGGCGATCAACCCACGGAGGTCTCGCCGACGGCCCGAATCACAAACTCGTGCAACAACACCGCATCATCCCGCATCCGCCGGTGATCGACCTCGACCAGCGGAACCGGCGGCAGCCGATCGATCCGCCAAAACCGCCCGACGGTGTACGTCCGCTCCCACTGTGCATTCGCATATCCGATGATCAGCGTCGACGGATACCCGTTGTACGCCGCCGTCGAGCCGGCAATCGATTCCCAGGGAAGGAACGACTCGTAGCTCCAGCCGCGCTGGCGAACCCCATCGGACGTAAACGTGATCGACCCAGGCCGCAAGCGCCCCGCGGCCGCGGCGATCGGATAGCTCCAGAAGACCAGTGCGACAACGCCGAAGAAGACCGTTCCGCCCAGTCCGTCCCAACGGTAGGGGTGCGGGAGCGAATCGTAGGCCCCGAACGCGAATGGCAAACCCATCGAGAATGTCATGGCGAGCAGCGCGGCGAACGGTTGCCACGCGTCGCGAACGATGCTGCCCTCATCGGAATCCTCGACTCGCAGTGACCCGTTCGATTTCGGCGCCGCAGACCAGCCGTACAGCGGAATCGTCGCGAAGAATAGCGCGAACGCGAGGGTGTACTTGATCCCCGAGTAGTCACCCGACATCGCAGCGCCTGCGGTGACGAAGAGACACACGAAGACCGCGAACGCAAAGAAAGCCGTGCCGGCGTACAAGCGCAATCCGCGCGTACGAATGGTCGGCCACTCCGGTGGAAGCTTCCGCTCAGAAGACCGCATCCCACGCACCCTTCACGAGGTTACCGACCGCGGCACCGGTATCGACGACTGCGTCGGCGCCGTCGCTGGCGACCTCACCAACGTCGTCGATTCCATTCTGGTAGATGGAGTCGACGGCCCCGGAAGCGAAGATCCCTGCGGTCGCACCGACAAGGGCGCCGGCGGCGGTGCCTACCCCGGGGATGGGAATTGCCGACCCGACTACTGCGCCTGCCGTTGCGCCGGCAAGCACTGAAGCGCCAAAACCCACGCCACCGGCCACGATCGCTTGGTCGACGTCCTTGCCTTTGTAGATGTCGTAGGCAACTCCGGCCGCGGCCAGTGCACCGCCCACCTTCAGCCCGATGCGCCCTGCGCGGGATTCGCTGGTCGAGGCCGCCTCGGCAGCCTCGTCGGCCGAATACGCGAGCTGCCGCGACAGGTCGAAGTCGCGGTAGACCAGTGCGGCCGGTGTTCCGGCGGGTGCGGTCTTCGCCAGTTGGAGGTACCTCGCGGAGTTCTCAGCGAGGAACTCCGATTTCTTCAGAAGTGTTGAAGCGTGCGCCGCACCCATAGCTTCGGCGCCGCCATTGATGAGGTCGCTCACCACGAAGAACCACTTGCTGGTCAGGTCTGCCCATACGTTCTTCAGCGTGTCCAGCGCGAGTTTCCACGACTTCTCCGCGGCATCGGATGCATGCTGCGCCGCCTCATACGCCCGAACCTTCGCCTCATACTCCGCAGCCAACGTCACGGCCGCGTTATACGAAGACACAGCCTCCGGCGTCGCGGCGGAACCAGTTGGCGGGTCCCCTGGGTCCGCGGGCGCGGCCCCGGGCTCACCGATGACCCCATCGATGACGATCAGCCCTGCCGCGGCGGCGTCCTCGCACACCGCGCGCATCTCGTCCTGCGCGCGGCGCATCGCACCGGCAGCCGTGTCGAGGCTGGTTGCGCAGTTCGCGGTGGCGGAGCCAAGGTCGTCGGCGTGCGTACCGCCGGATCGCATCCGAGTGACGAACGAGTCCCCGGCGTCGCCGTCCCAGCCACCCTCGGCCGTGCTGCGCGACCGGTCGATCGCGTCGACACCGGAATCCAGCTTGGGCTTCAGCGATGACCGCAACCAGTCGGCGACCCCGTGGATGCTCTCGGGGTTGCCCTTGATGGATGTGTCGATCGGCATTGCTACTCGGTCCAGCTCTTGATCAGGTCATCCGCCATTTCCGCGTCCTGGGTGCGGTACTTCGCATTGGCGTCGGTCACGGCGTCACTTGCGGCGGCGAGTCCGACGACCATTTGGCCGGCGTCCTGCACCAGGCGCGACAGAATCCCGAGCACCGCCGCGGTCGCATCCCCGGCGTCCACACCACTGGGAACTGTTGTTCCCACTCCGTCCAGATCCTGACTCGCCGAGCCCAACGACGATGCGATCGCGTCGAGCGCCTGCATATCGACGTGCCGAGTCATTGCAATACCCCCGAATTCGGGCGCACAGCGCGCGCCACGATTTTCCAATCCCCCGTGGACCGCGCGACCACGCGCGCGACAGCGGCCAGAATACCCGAAGGCCACACCCCGCCACCTGCGCAGACCCCGCCGGTTGTGCCCCGCCTCACCCCCGCCCTACCCTGAAACCACCCCAACGAACGGCCACCCATGCACGAAATGGCCATCACGCAGAGCGTCGTCGACGCGGTGTGCACCCACGCCGCCGGCCGCCGCGTGCTTGCGGTCAACGTCGAAGTCGGCACCCTCACCGCGGTCATCCCCGCCGCCATGCAGTTCTGCTTCGACCTCGCCACCGAGGGCACGATCGCCGCGGGCGCCCAGCTGCACATCGACATGCCCAAGGGCCGCGCCCACTGCAAGACCTGCGAACGAGATTTCGAGCTCCCAGACCCGATCCTGCTCTGCACGAACTGCGGGAGCGCGAACGTCCGGGTCATCTCCGGGCGGCAACTGAAGATCCTCTCCATGGAAGTGAAGTGACCCGACCATGTGCGCCACCTGCGGCTGCGGGAATCCCGAGGCACCTCCGGCGACCCATGAACACGAACACAGCCACGGCCACGAGCACGACCACACAGAGACCATCACGCTCGAGCAGAAGATCTTGGCCAAGAACGACGAGCTCGCCGAGCACAACCGCGCCCACCTCGCCGACCGCAACATTCTCGCGTTCAACCTGACCAGCTCGCCCGGCGCGGGCAAGACCACCCTCCTCGAGCGAACGATCCGCGACCTCGACCGCCCGATCGCCGTCATCGAGGGCGACCAGGAAACGCTGCTCGACGCGAATCGGATCACGGCCGCCGGCGCCAACGCCGTCCAGATCAATACCGGCGCGGGCTGCCACCTCGACGCGGACATGGTGCACCACGCGCTGCACGACCTCGACCCGGCACCCAACTCGATCCTCTTCATCGAGAACGTCGGCAACCTGGTCTGTCCTGCCCTCTTCGACCTCGGCGAACACTGCAAGGTCGTGATCATCTCGGTCACCGAGGGCACCGACAAGCCCCTGAAATACCCGCACATGTTCGCCGCCGCCGGCCTGGTCCTGATCAACAAGACCGACCTGCTGCCCTACGTCGACTTCGACCTCGACGCGTGCTCGGCCTACGCGCGCTCGGTCAATCCCGGTGTCGAGATAATCCCGCTCTCCGCAACGAAAGGCGAAGGCCTGCAACGCTGGTACGACTGGATCGCGACCCGCACGAGCGAAGTTTCGGCTACCGCCCGTTGACATGATCATCTGCCCGGAGTAGAGACAGACCTAGCCCTGCGCAAGTGGGCCGAAGGTCGACTCCGGTAGGGCAGGGGTCCGACAGGCCCGGCCCCGGAAAGCTGCAGCCCATGCCCAGCGAGGCAGCAGTCAAAGCAGAAGAGGTTCTGATCCACGTGCTGTGGATCAATGCCGGCTTGAGTTGTGACGGCGATTCGGTGGCGCTGACTGCCGCCACCCAACCGAGTGTCGAGGAAATCGCCCTTGGCGCGCTCCCCGGGCTCCCGAAAATCGCCGTCCATTGGCCGCTGATCGACTTCGAATGCGGACCGAACGGGGGAGCCGATGACTTCCTCGAATGGTTCTTCAAAGCCGATCGCGACGAGTTGGATCCATTCGTACTGGTCGTCGAGGGGTCGATCCCGAACGAACAACTCCACGACGAAGGCTACTGGTGCGGGTTCGGCAACAACCCCGCCACCGGTCAGCCGATGACCACCAGCGAATGGCTCGATCGCCTCGCGCCGAAGGCCACCGCCATCGTCGCCGCGGGCACCTGCGCAACCTACGGCGGCATTCACGCCATGGCAGGCAACCCGACCGGGGCGATGGGTGTGCCGGACTACCTCGGCTGGGACTGGAAGAGCAAAGCGGGCATCCCGATTGTCTGCGTGCCCGGCTGCCCCACTCATCCGGACAACCTGTCCGAGACGCTCACATATCTGCTCTACATGGCCACCGATCAGGCGCCGATGATCCCGCTCGACGACGCTCTTCGTCCGAAGTGGCTGTTCGGCGCCACCGTGCACGAGGGCTGCGACCGAGCCGGCTACTACGAGCAGGGCGATTTCGCCACCGAGTACGGCTCACCCAAATGCATTGTGAAACTGGGCTGTTGGGGACCGGTCGTCAAATGCAACGTGCCCAAGCGGGGCTGGATCAACGGTGTCGGCGGCTGCCCGAACGTCGGTGGTATCTGCATCGGTTGCACCATGCCCGGATTCCCGGACAAGTTCCAGCCGTTCATGGACGAACCGCCCGGCGGCAAGTTCTCCACCACCGCGTCGGGGCTGTACGGATCGGTCATCCGCAATTTGCGCAACGTCACTGGGCGCACTGTCGACAAGGAGCCGCGCTGGCGGCACCGCGGCAAGGAACTCGTCACCGGAGCGACCCGCACCTGGTAACAGGAAAGAAGACACGATGACTCAGATCATCCCCGAGCCGTCGCAGATGAACGCTGAACCCGGTGCCCTCGTCGAAATGGCGTGGGATCCGATCACTCGTATCGTCGGCAGCCTCGGCATCTACACCAAGATCGATTTCGAAAACAAAGAAGTCGTCGAGTGCAAGAGCACATCGTCGATCTTCCGCGGCTACTCGATTTTCATGAAGGGCAAGGACCCTCGCGACGCCCACTTCATCACCAGTCGCATCTGCGGCATCTGCGGCGACAACCACGCCACCTGCTCCTGCTACACGCAGAACATGGCCTACGGAGTCAAACCTCCGCACCTCGGTGAATGGATCGTCAACCTCGGCGAGGCCGCCGAATACATGTTCGACCACAACATCTTCCAAGAGAATCTGGTCGGTGTGGACTTCTGCGAAAAGATGGTCTCCGAGACCAATCCGGGTGTGCTCGCCAAGGCCGAGAACACCCAGGCCCCGCACGCCGACGCGCACGGCTACCGCACCATCGCCGACATCATGCGCGCGCTCAATCCGTTCACCGGCGAGTTCTACCGTGAGGCCCTGCAGGTCAGCCGGTACACGCGAGAGATGTTCTGCCTCATGGAAGGACGCCACGTCCACCCATCCACGCTCTACCCGGGCGGGGTCGGCACCGTCGCCACGATCCAGCTGATGACCGACTACATCACTCGGCTCATGCGCTACGTCGAGTTCATGAAGAAGGTCGTCCCCATGCACGACGACCTCTTCGACTTCTTCTACGAGGCGCTACCCGGCTACGAGAAGGTCGGCCTGCGCCGCACCCTGCTCGGCTGCTGGGGCTCGTTCCAGGACCCGGAGTTCTGCAATTTCGCCTACAAGGACATGGAGGACTGGGGACGCAAGATGTTCGTCACCCCGGGCATCGTGGTGGACGGCAAGCTGGTCACCACGTCCCTGGTGGACATCAACCTCGGCATCCGGATTCTTTTGGGCAGTTCGTATTACGACGACTGGACCGACCAGGAGACCTTCGTCGAGAGGGATCCGCTCGGCAACCCGGTGGACCGGCGCCACCCCTGGAACCAGCACACCAACCCCAAGCCACAGAAGCGGGACCTGGAGGACAAGTACAGCTGGGTGATGTCGCCGCGCTGGTACGACGGCAAGGACCACCTCGCGCTCGACACCGGCGGCGGCCCGCTCGCTCGGCTCTGGTCGACGGCGCTCGCCAACCTCGTGGACATCGGGTACGTGAAATCCACCGGTCACAGCGTGCAGATCAACCTGCCCAAGACCGCACTGAAGGGACCGGTCGAGTTCGAGTGGAAGATCCCCGAACACGGCAGCAACACCATCGAACGCAACCGTGCGCGAACTTACTTCCAGGCCTATGCCGCAGCCTGCGCGCTGCATTTCGCGGAGAAGGCGCTCGTCGAGATCCGCGCCGGCCGGACCAAGACGTGGGAGAAGTTCGAGGTGCCCGACGAAGGCATCGGGTGCGGGTTCACCGAGGCGGTGCGCGGCGTGCTGTCGCACCACATGGTGATCCGCGACGGCAAGATCGCCAACTATCACCCCTACCCGCCGACGCCGTGGAACGCGAACCCGCGCGACAGCTTCGGCACGCCGGGTCCGTACGAGGATGCGGTACAAGGACAACCGATCTTCGAGGAGAACGACCGGGAGAACTTCAAGGGCATCGACATCATGCGCACGGTTCGCAGTTTCGACCCCTGCCTTCCATGCGGTGTGCACATGTATCTCGGCAAGGGCAAGACGCTGGAGATGGTGCACTCGCCCACTGGGTCACCGACCGGAGAGTGAAGTGACACGCGACGATGATGTCAGGTGGCGGGAGGCCGGGGACCGCATAGCGACGCTGCTGGATGCGAGTGCGTCCGGTGGCGCGCTCGCGCGCGAGCGTGCCGAGAAGCTGGTGCGCGAGGTCGTCGACCTCTATGGTGCCGGGCTGCAACGCATCACGTCATTGATCGACCCCGAGCTGCTGGTCAAGGACGATCTCGTCGCGAGCCTGCTGCTGGTGCATGGGCTGCACCCGCATTCGGTCGAGCGGCGCGTATCCGACGCACTCGACACCGTGCGGCCCTACCTCGGCTCGCACGGCGGTGACGTGTCGCTCATCGAAGTGGACGGTGACGTGGTGCGTTTGGAGCTGCGCGGCAGTTGCAAGACCTGCCCGTCGTCCTCGGTCACGCTCGAGCTTGCGGTCGAGGACGCGGTGCGCGCGGCGGCGCCAGAGATCGTCTCGATCGAAGTGGTTGCCGCCGAGCCGGAATCGTCGGTGATCGGAACGGACTCGCTGTTCGAGCACATTCGGCATGAGCACCACGACCATTCCTGGCACCCGGTGCCGGAGGTGGCCGCCCTCGGATCGGGCGAGGTCGGCGGCTTCGCGGTGAACGAGACGGTGTTCCTCGCTTGCCGGATCGGTCCGGATCTCTTCGCCTACCGCGACCACTGCCCGGTCTGCGACGGCAGCCTCGCGGGGTCGACGCTCGACGGCGGGATGCTGACCTGCACCTGCGGCGCCGGGTTCGACGTCGTCCATGCCGGCGCCGGATTCACCGCCCAGCACCTCGATCCGCTGCCGTTGCTCGAACGCGACGGCGTGCTCTCGTTGGCCGGGGTCGCGGGATGACGACCCCCTTCGACGTGCTCGCCAAGATTCGGGCCGGTCGCCCACCGCAACCGGTGGGGGAGCGCTGCGAGATGTGCGCCGAACAGATCGCCGACGAGCATCAGCATATCGTCAACGTCGCTGGGCGGCAGCTGATGTGCGTGTGCCGGGGCTGCTACCTGTTGTTCACCGATGAGCACGCCGAACTGCGCTACCGGTCGGTTCCGGATCGGTATCTGGCCTTTCCGGACGCGCGAATCGACTTGGCGGCGTTGCAGATCCCGGTTGGCCTGGCGTTCTTTTTCCGCAACTCGGCGCTCGATCGGATGGTCGCGTTCTATCCCGGTTCGGCCGGGGCGACGGAATCGGAGCTGTCGCTGGATTCCTGGGACGCGGTGCGTACCGCCGAACCGCGTGTCGACCTGCTCGCCGACGATGTCGAGGCGCTGCTGGTGCACGGTAAAGAGTGCTACCTGGTGCCGATCGACGCCTGCTACGAACTTGTCGGTCGGCTGCGAATGCTGTGGCGCGGATTCGACGGTGGGCAGGAAGCGAACCAGTTCATCGACGACTTCTTCGCGGGCGTCGCCGATAGGGCGAAGGTGGCGTCATGACCGAGGTGAGCTTCGCCGTCATCGACGTCGCACCCGAACCGTATGCGGTGACGCCCATGCTGACTGCACGGGTGGCGGTTACGGCCTCGTCGCCCGTGCACGCGATCGCGCTGCGCGCCCAGATCCGCATCGATCCGCTGCGGCGCAGCTACTCCGACGCCGAGGGGGCGGGCCTGCACGACCTGTTCGGGCCACGTGAGCGCTGGGCCAACACGCAGCGGACATTCCTCTGGCAGCACACGACCGCGATGGTGCCCGGCTTCACCGCGGAGACCGACGTCGCGCTGCCACTGGAATGCACCTACGACTTCGAGGTCACGGCGTCGAAGTACCTGCACGCGCTGCGCGAGGGCGCGGTTCCACTGCAGTTCCTATTCAGCGGAACGATCTTCGTCAAGGACAACGGCTTTGCCGTGCAACAGGTGCCGTGGGACCGGGACACGAACTACGACATGCCCGTTGCCGTCTGGCGCGATCTCGTCGACCAGCACTACCCGCATGCCGGATGGGTGCGGCTGAGTCACGACAATGTCACTGCGCTCGCCGAATACAAGTCGGCACACGGGCTGCTGTCGCTCGACGAGGCCGTAGAGAAGCTGCTCGCGAACGGGGACTCGCAATGAGCGCGGGAGGCTGGGAGCGAGCGCGCACCATCGCTGACGCGGTGCTGTACGAGGGGTATCTGCTCTACCCGTACCGCGCCAACTCGATGAAGAACGTCGCCCGCTTCCAGTGGGGGGTGCTCGGCGGCGACGAACCCGATTCGATGTCGGCGCAATTCATCTGTTCGGGCGAGATCTCGCTCTGCGTGCGGTTCCTGCGTTTGCGGCACAGGCAGGCGCAGGGGGACACGCCGGCGTGGGACGAGGGCGTCGAATGTGAGCTGGAGTTCGGTCCGTTCGACGTGACCGGGCTCGATGAGACGCTGCCGGTGCGCGCGGAAGCGGTCACGGGTGTAGTCGCGTTGCGCAGCGAACGGATCGGCGACCAGTGGCAGGTCAGCCTCACCGTCCGCAATCTCGATGCGGCCCAACCGATGATCGGAACGCACGTCATCGCCGAGGGCGATTTCGTCTCGCTGCTGGAGCCGCCGCCCGAGGCCGAGTCCGCGGTCGCCGCGTGTACCCAGCACCGCTGCTTTCCCGTCCTGGCCGGCAAGCCCGGTGACCACGACCTGCTGCTGATCTCGCCGATCATCCTTTACGACCATCCCGAGGTCGCCGAGCAGAGCGAGGGCGCGCTGTTCGACGCGACCGAGATCGACGAAATCCTCACGCTTCGGGTCATGACGATGACCGACGAGGAGAAGGCGCAGGCTCGCGCCACGGATCCACGCGCGGCCGCGATCATCGACCAGTGCGACGCCATGACGCCCGAGGCGATGCAAGGTCTGCACGGCACCCTGCGCGAGCCGCACGGCTTGATCCCGGAAGTCCCCAACGGCGTCGACTGGTGGGACCCGTTCGCCGACAACGCCGTCCAACCCGAACAAGATGCGGTGCTGGTGAACGGTGTGCCGGTTGCGAAAGGTAGCCGGGTGCGGCTGCATCCGTCCCGGCGTGCCGACGCGCAGGACCTGTTCTTCGCCGGCAAGACTGCCCGCGTCACGGCCGTGCACGAGGATGTCGACGGGCAGAAGCACGTCGCGGTGGTGGTCGAGGACGATCCGGCAGCCGATCTGCACGACTGGTACGGCCGTTACCTGTACTTCGCGCCAGAAGAAGTCGAACCGATAGGAGCGCAACCATGAGATTCGTCGGTGAGTTCGCAACGTTCGCGGCGGGAGCCCTCGTCGTACTGGGTGTGGTGATCGGCATCAGGTCGATCCCGGACATTCAGCGCTACCTCAAGATCCGCCAGATGTGACGCGAATACTGGTCGCCGGTATCGGCAACATCTTCCTCGGGGACGACGGATTCGGGCCCGAGGTGGTACGCCGCGCGACCGGTTCGGCGCGGGACGGTGTGCGGATCGAGGACTACGGGATCCGCGGCATGCACCTCGCGTACGACCTTCTCGACGACTGGGACGCGCTCGTGCTCATCGACGCGGTGCCATCCACCGGTCACCCCGGTGCGCTGCGGGTGTTCGAGGCCGATCACGAAACGCTGCCCGGAACACCCGGACTCGACGCGCACAGCATGGACCCGTCGGCCGTCTTCGTGAGTCTGCGCGCGCTCGGCGGCAGTCCGCCGCGCACCGTCGTCGTCGGCTGCGAGGCGGCCGATGTCGGCGAACGGATGGGGCTGAGCGAACCGGTGTCGGCCGCGGTTGGTCCCGCGGTCGAGGCGCTGGACACCGTTCTCGCGGACCTGGTGGGCTGACCGATGTGCCTCGGAATCCCCGGTCAGGTGGTGCGAATGCTCGACGGCTACGGCGACATGCTCGCGATCGTGGACGTCAACGGCACCGAACGCAAGGTCAACGTCGGAATGCTGCCGGAGGAAACGTTCGGTCCGGGCGACTGGGTGATCATTCACCTGGGTTTCGTCGTGGAACGAACCGACGAGGCTGGCGCAGAAGCCGCTCTCGGTGGACTGAAGCTGATGGGCCGAGGCGATTCGACGTGAGCCGGGGGCGGCGGAGGATCGAGGTGCGCGGCGTCGTTCAGGGCGTCGGCTTCCGTCCCTTTGTCTACACCACCGCCGCCGCGCTCGGACTGAGCGGGTCGGTGCGAAACGACCCATCCGGCGCGCTCATCGAAATCGAAGGCGAGACGGACAATCTCGACGCGTTCGTGCACACACTTGCGAGCAATCCGCCGCCGCTGGCCGTCATCGAATCCCTGACGCCTCACGACCTCCCGGCCTGCGGTGGCACCGGATTCCACATCGCGGACACGAACCAGCACGGAGCCGGCCGGACCCTCGCGTCGCCCGATGTCGCCATGTGTGCCGACTGTGGCGCCGAATTGCGCGACCCCACCAACCGGCGCTACCGACATCCGTTCATCAACTGCACCAACTGCGGCCCGCGGTTCACCATCATCGCCGCGCTGCCCTACGACCGGCCGAGCACCTCGATGTCCGGCTTCGCCATGTGCGCAGACTGCGCGCGCGAATACGCCGACCCGGCCGACCGCCGCTTCCATGCGCAGCCGATTTGCTGCCCGAACTGTGGCCCGACGCTGCGCTTCGGCGACCTCACCGGAGACGCCGCGCTCGCGGCCGCACGAGACCTGATCCGCGACGGAAAGGTCCTCGCCGTCAAGGGGATCGGCGGCTATCACTTGGCCTGCGACGCCACCGACGACGGCACTGTCACCACACTGCGGGAGCGGAAACGGCGCGGGGACAAGCCGTTCGCCGTGATGGCGCGCGACCTCGACACCGCTCGAACGCTGGTCGATATCGACGACGACCGCCTGCTCACCGGCGCGCAACGCCCAATCGTGCTGCTGCCCCGCCGACAGGACGCTCCCGTCGCCGCAGCGGTCGCACCGCACAATCCCGACCTCGGTGTCATGCTGCCCTACGCCCCGCTGCACGAACTGCTGCTCGACGGTCCCATGCCCGACGCATTGGTGATGACCTCGGGAAACCTGGCGGGCGAGCCGATCTGCCACGCCGACGACGACGCTCGCGAACGCCTGGCCGGGATCGCCGACGGATTACTCCGCCACGACCGCCCGATCCTGGTGCCCTGCGACGACTCCGTGCTGCGCCCGGAATTCCCGCTCCGGCGCTCCCGCGGTTACGCCCCGCTACCTGTGGCGCTGCCGGTGCCGGTGGCACCCACGCTCGCGGTCGGCGGTGACCTGAAGAATACGTTCGCTCTTGCCGACGGCCGCTACGCCTGGCTCAGCGGGCACATCGGCGACATGGACGATCTCGCCACCCTTTCGGCGTTCGCCACGGCCGAGCAGCACCTGGAACGACTCACCGGCGTGACTCCGACCCTGCTGGTCACCGACGCGCATCCGCGATACCGCTCCGCCGACTGGGCGCGCCGCCACGCCGGCGCCAGACCGGTTCGGACCGTGCAGCACCACCACGCCCACATCGCCGCCGTCATGGCCGAGCACGGACTCGACGGATCGCAGCGGGTCACCGGACTCGCGTTCGACGGCACCGGCTATGGACCGGATGGCGCGGTCTGGGGCGGTGAGGCGCTCCTCGCCGACTACAAGGGCTTCCACCGTCTTGCCCACCTCGCCTACGTTCCACTCGCCGGTGGCGACCTCGCCGTTCGCCGGCCGTATCGGATGGCGCTCGCACACCTGCACGCCGCGGGGATCAAGTGGGACGACGACATGCCCGCAGTGGCGGCGTGCCCGCCCGAGGAACGTCGGGTGCTGGCGCATCAACTCGACACCGGGCTCCGCTGCGTACCCACATCCAGCATGGGCCGGTTGTTCGATGCGGTCGCCGCGCTCGCGGGGGTGCGGCAGATCTCGGACTACGAGGCCCAGGCCGCAATCGAGTTCGAGGGTGTCGGACGCGGCATCGCCGCCGGCGCCTACGAATTCGGCCTCGGAACGGAAAGTTTCGATCCGGCGGCGATGTTGCGGGCAATCGTCCACGACGTGCGGACCGGGGTGGCACCGGGCGTCATCTCCGCCCGATTCCACGAAGCCGTCGCCCAGCTGATCGTCGCGCTCGCCGAGCGTGCCGGCCAGCACACCGTTGCGTTGTCCGGCGGTGTCTTCCAGAACCCGACGCTGCTGCGCCGCACGACCGCGTTGCTGTCCGAACGCGGGTTCGACGTGCTCACCCACCAGCGTGTGCCGCCCAATGACGGCGGGCTCGCGCTCGGACAACTCATGGTCGGAAACGCGAGTTAGGAGGCCGCTATGTGCCTTGCGGTACCGGGCAGGATCCTCAGCCTCGAGGATCGGGACGGCACGCTGATGTCGGAAGTCGACTTCGGCGGCGTCCGCAAAGACGTCTGCCTGCAATACATCCCGGACGCCTCCGTCGGCGAGTATGTGATGGTGCACGTCGGCTTCGCGATCCAGCGGCTCGACGAGGAATCCGCGAAACAGACGCTGGCCGAGTTCGAGCACCTCGGCGTGTTGAAGGAGGAGTTCGGCGACGGCTTCGAGATCGCCGCCAAGCAGGCCGGTCTGCCGACCCCGAACGGGAAGACCCAGCCGAATGGAAGGGCGGAGTGATGAAGTACCTCGACGAGTTCAGCAATCCCGACCTGGCCCGCAACTTGCTCGACCAGATCCACGATGCCACCGACCGGCGCTGGGCGATCATGGAAGTCTGTGGTGGGCAGACGCATTCGATCATCCGACACGGGATCGACCAGTTGCTCCCGGATGAGATCGAGATGATTCACGGTCCGGGCTGCCCGGTGTGCGTCACGCCGCTGGAGATTATCGACAAGGCCCTCGAGATCGCCTCGCGGCCGGACGTGATCTTCTGCTCGTTCGGCGACATGCTGCGCGTGCCCGGTAGTAGCAAGGACCTGTTCCGGATCAAGAGCGAGGGCGGCGACGTCCGCGTCGTCTACTCGCCGCTGGATGCGCTGAACATCGCGCGCGACAACCCCGACCGGCAAGTGGTGTTCTTCGGGATCGGCTTCGAAACCACCGCTCCCGCCAACGCGATGACCGTCTATCAAGCCAAACGGCTCGGGGTAAAGAATTTTTCGCTGCTCGTCTCGCATGTTCTGGTGCCGCCCGCGGTCGCCGCCATCATGGAGTCCCCCGACTGTCGGGTGCAAGCCTTCCTCGCCGCGGGACACGTGTGCTGTGTGATGGGCACTGCCGAATACCCGCCGCTCACCGAGAAGTACCGGGTGCCGATCGTGGTGACCGGTTTCGAGCCGCTCGACATCTTGGAGGGTATCCGCCGTACCGTCATCCAGCTCGAATCCGGGCGCCACGAAATGGAGAACGCCTATTCGCGCGCGGTCCGGCCGGAGGGCAACGAACCGGCGAAGGCGATGCTGGCCGATGTCTTCGAAGTTACCGACCGCGCGTGGCGTGGCATCGGGATGATTCCACGCAGCGGCTGGCGACTTGCGCCGAAGTACCGGGAGTTCGACGCCGAGTATCGCTTCGCCGTCGAGGACCTACACACGGCGGAGTCGTCGATCTGCCGCTCCGGTGAGGTGTTGCAGGGTCTGATCAAGCCGCACGAGTGTGCCGCATTCGGCAAGGAATGCACACCTCGAAATCCGCTGGGCGCCACTATGGTCTCCTCCGAGGGCGCGTGCGCCGCGTACTACCTGTACCGGCGGCTCGAGGTGACCAATGCCTGAAGTGTCGATCGATGCTGCCTCCATTGACCCCGGGGCGTGGGTGTGTCCCGCCCCGCTGCGGGATTCGCCGAACATCGTGATGGGTCACGGTGGTGGCGGTGCCATGTCGGCCGAACTCATCGAGCATCTGTTCCTGCCCGCGTTCGGTCCCGCCGCCGACGCCGCAATGGGTGACTCGGCGGTGGTCGAGGTGGGCGGCACGCGACTGGCGTTCTCGACAGACTCGTTCGTGGTGCGGCCACTTGTGTTCCCCGGCGGCAGCATCGGCGACCTCGCCGTCAACGGCACGGTCAACGATCTCGCGATGGCGGGCGCGCAGCCGCTGGTGCTTTCGACCGCGTTCATCCTCGAAGAGGGGACGGCACTCGACGAGATCGCGCATGTCGCCCGAGCATTGGGCACGGCCGCGCTGGCGGCGGGAGTCAAGCTCGTGACAGGGGACACCAAGGTCGTCGACGCCGGACACGGCGACGGCGTGTACGTGAACACTGCGGGGATCGGGCTGGTCGACCCGCGTGCCGATATCCGCCCCGACCGTGCGACCGCGGGCGACGCGGTGCTGATCAGCGGTGATATCGGGGTGCATGGCATTGCGGTGCTGAGCTGCCGGGAGGGGCTCGAGTTCGGCACGACCGTGTCGAGTGACACCGCCGCGCTGCACGGGCTGGTGGCGACCATGCTGGACACCGGTGCCGACGTGCATGTCTTGCGCGACCCGACCCGCGGTGGAGTTGCGGCCACGCTCAACGAGATCGCGAAGGCGGCCGGCGTCGGGGTTGAGCTCGACGAGCGGACGCTGCCGATCCCACCCGAGGTCCGCGACGCGTGCGGTCTGCTCGGACTCGACCCGCTCTATGTGGCCAACGAAGGCAAACTCGTCGCGTTCGTCCCCGCCGACAACGCCGAACGTGTCCTCGACGCGATGCGGGCGCATCCGCTCGGCACCCGCGCGACGATGATCGGCACCTGTGTCGCGGAACATCCAGGCATGGTCGTGACTCGGACCGCGCTCGGCGGCACCCGGGTGGTGGATCTGCCTGTGGGCGAGCAACTTCCGCGGATCTGCTGAATGGGCACATCGCTGCGCGAGGGTCACGAGTTGTTCGCTCGGTACGCGTTCCCGCCCAACGAGCTCGGCTACTGCGGCCCGGAGTCGGCCAGTCTTGACGAACTCGCCGACCGCGCAAGAGAATTCGACGGCGCCTGGCCGTACCTGGAGGCCATCGCGGCCGCGATCGGCACCGAACCGCTTGATCCCGCGGTCGTGCGCACCTACTGGGTCGGAAGTCCGCTGCTCGACGATCTCGATCCCGGTGTGCTACTCGCCCGGCTGCGCGCCGCGTTCGCCGGCCAGGCGACCGGGTTGCTCGCGGACGTGCCGACCGCGACCGCGCACCACAGCTTTCATGTCTGCGTTGTGTATCCGTGGGTGCGATTTCTCGGACGCGGTGATCCGGCGACGCCGCTGCGCGTGCTGCAGTCCTGTCGTATCCGCTGGGGGACGGTGCAGCACGTCAGCGGAGATGAGCTCGAACTGGTGTCGTCGCCCCTGGTCTATGACGGGCGGCGTCTCGAGCTGGGCGCACCGGCGCCCGAGGTCGTGCGGTGGCGCAAAGGTGGCTCCGCGCTCACCGCCGCGCCGGCCGGGGGCGATGTGGTCGCCGCGCACTGGGACTGGGTGTGCGGGCGGCTCGGCGACGCGGATGCCGAGGCACTGGAATGCGGTACCGCTGCGACGCTCGACCTGGTCAACCGATTGATTGCCGAAGGCTGAGTTCGGTGTTTTCTACGTCCGAACGGGGTACAGAGCCGATGTGTCCCGGCACACCGAACTAGCGACAAGTGGAGACATTACGTTTCAGATTGATGCAGACCGGCAATGCTTCGGCCAACGACCACAACCATCGGCAACCGATCTGTTCTCTGACTCGCCGGTAGGTTACGGTGACGTAGGTCAAAACGCAGAGCTCGCTCGGCTGCGCCGGGGGGAGAGTGATCAGGAGTGAAACGACGAACACCGGCGTACGCATGCCTGCTGTTCGCGATAACGATGGTGGGATCGGCGCCTGCTATCGCTGATCCGGTGGACACCGGGTCGTCCGCTCCGGAGGCTGCGCCGGAACCGGCACATGGCAGCGCCCGCGTGACCGACGTCAAGCAACTCGGGCCGCAACGCACGGCACTGTTCATCGATTCGCCGGCCATGCATCGCGTCGTGCAGGTGCAAATCCTGCACCCCGTAAACGATAAGCCGCGCCCGTCGCTGTACCTGCTCGATGGCGTCGACGCTGGCAACGATCAGAACACCTGGACCGAGCGCACCGACGCAGCGGTGTTCTTCGCCGACAAAAACGTGAACGTCGTCCTCCCGGTCGGTGGCGCGGCGAGTTACTACACCGACTGGAAGTGGATCGACCCGGTGCTCGGCGTCAATGCCTGGGAAACGTTCCTCACCGGCGAGTTGCCGTCGATCGTCGACGCGCGGTTCGACGGAACCGGCGCGAACGCGGTCGCGGGACTGTCGATGGGTGGCCATGCCGCACTCAACCTGATCACCCGCCACCCGCAGCTCTACCGCGGTGTCGCGGCCTACAGCAGCTGTCCGGATTCGACGGATGCCAATGCGCAGCAATCGGTTCGGGCGACCGTCGCGTCCCGCGGCGGTAATGCGACCAACATGTGGGGACCGGACAACGACCCCGACTGGGCGGCGCACGATCCGGTCACCAATGCCGATGCCCTGCGCGGGAAGTCGGTCTATCTGTCGGTCGGCAATGGGCTGGTCGGTCCGGGCGACCTGCAGTCCAGCACCGCACTGGTCGACTCGGCTACCGGCGTCGGGCTCGAGCTGCTCACCATGAACTGCACGCGGCAGTTCCAGGCCCGCCTCGATTCACTCCGCATCCCAGCGCAATTCGTCTATCGTCCGGTCGGGACTCACTCGTGGCCGTACTGGCAGGAGGACCTGCACAATTCGTGGCCGACCCTCGCCAAGGCCCTCGGATAGCGGGGCCGACGGCTCAACCCGCCGAGGCCGCCGCCCCGACATACTCGGCCGCCGTGCCCGGCGCGGTCGCGAACGCGAGGAACGCGTCGTTCTCCTGCGGATCGCCGATCGTCACGCGCACCCCGTCGGTGCCGTACGGACGTACCAGCACACCGAACTCGGCCGAGGCCTCGCCGAACTCGAAGGACCGCTCGCCCAGTGGCAGCCAGACGAAGTTCGCCTCGCTCGGCGGCACGGCGTAACCGGCCGAAATCAGTGCGGCGCGAACCCGCTGCCGCTCGTCGACGACGGCGTGCGTGCGGTCGAGCAATGCGTCCTGGGCCTCGAGCGACGCGAGCGCGGCCGCCTGCGCGAGCCGGTTCACGCTGAACGGGATGTGCACCTTCGCCAGCGCGCCGATGATCGCGGGGTCGCCCACGGCGTAACCCACTCGCAGGCCGGCCAGGCCGTACGCCTTCGAGAACGTCCGCAGCACCACGACATTCGGCCGGCCGCGACCGAGTTCGACGCCGTCGGGCGCATCCTCGGGCGAGATCCGGAGGTACTCGAAGTACGCCTCATCCAGCACGACTAGCACCTCGCGGGGCACCGCATCGAGGAACTGCTCGAGCGTGCGGCGCCCGACCGCGGTGCCGGTCGGGTTGTTCGGGTTGCACACGAACACCAGCCGGGTGCGGGGTGTGATCGCCGCCAGCATCGCGTCGAGGTCGTGCACGTGGTCGGGGGTCAGCGGGACCGTCACCGCCGTCGCACCGGCCACTTGCGTCACCACGGGGTAGGCCTCGAACGAGCGCCACGCGTACACGACCTCGTCGCCCGCGCCGCAGGTGATCTGCACCAATTCCTGGCACAGCGCGACGCTGCCGCAGCCGATCGTCACCTGCTCCGACGGCACGCCGAGCCGCGCGGCCAGCGCCTCCACGAGTTCGGCATTGCGGTTGTCCGGATACCGGTTCACCGTCTGCATCGCCTCGGCGACCGCACCGGCCACCCCTGGCAGCGGAGCGTGCGTCGTCTCGTTGCTGGCGAGCTTGATCGCGCCGGGGAAACTGCGGCCCGGCACATACGAGGGGATACCGGCGAGGTCTGGACGGGTGCGTGCGCTCACCGATCCAGTATGCGTGGGTGGGAATCCGCGCCGATCGGCAGGTCTGCAGGTCAACACCTCGATCGATACCCCGACCGAGACGGTTCCGTGCCAAACAATCTTCCGCACAGTTGCCCGCTGTTACCTACTCTGGTCCCATGCCGGGATTCTTCACCGACACCGCACAGTTGCGGCGTGCGGACGACGACGAACAAACCATCGAGACGGTGCCCGTCACCGCCATCGAACCCGAAGGTCACGCGCGCGGCGGCATCGTCGTGCTGCACGAATCGCGCGAGTTCACCCCCGCGCTGCTCGACTTGCTGAGCTCCCTTGCGAACGAGGGCTGGATCGCGGTTGCTCCGCACCTGTTCCATCGTGAGCCCGACGATTCCGAGAGCGAAGTATTCGGCGAGAACTTGTTCGAGGACTTCGACGCTTGCTTCGACTGGCTGACCCATCGCGGGGTGTTTCCGGACTGCATCGGTGCGCTCGGCTTCGACGACGCAGGCACCGCGGCCTTCCTGGTCGCGACGAACCGTCCGATAGGTGCGGCGGTCAGCGTCGCCGCGCGGGGGATCACCCAGCCGCTCAGCGCGGATGCGCCTGCGCTCATCGAAGCTGCTCCTTCATTGCAGGCGCCGTGGCTCGGCCTGTACGGCGGCGACGACCCGGAGACACCGGCCGAGCACGTGGAGCGGTTGCGTGACGAGGTCGGCAAGGCCGCGGTCGCAGCACACGTCGTCAGCTATGCGGGATTGCAACATCGTGCCGACCGGCCCGACCATAATGACGAAGATTTCGATGCGGACAACGACCCGTCGGTCGACGCGCAGACCCGCATCTTCGACTGGTTCGACGCCAATCTCCGCTAGGCGATGCCCGATGCCCGCTCGCGGAGGGGGCGATTTTGCTTCCCGGTTCCGGCCTGTGTAACCTTTCCCCTCGGCGGTTCGAAAGGACCGGTGCCTCGCAAGAAGGCTCAGGAGGCGTGCCAGAGCGGCCGAATGGGACTCACTGCTAATGAGTTGTCCCTTCACGGGGACCGGAGGTTCAAATCCTCTCGCCTCCGCCACGTCGGTGTTTCGACACCGCCCGTGACACAGTTGGTACTTCGGTACCACTGACAACAACTGAAGACCGGCGCCCGTAGCTCAACGGATAGAGCATCTGACTACGGATCAGAAGGTTAGGGGTTCGAATCCCTTCGGGCGCACAGCGAAAGCCCTCGACCAGGTGTCGGGGGCTTCTTCGTGCATCGGCAGATGTTGGGCACAGCCGCGGCTTTCGGTGGCAGTAGTGCAGTCGGCACCCGACTATCGTGCACAACTGGCGAGCGTCGGGGGCGAGCGCACACCCGGCCTCGAATCCGCACCGCCGCGATCGCGGGGGTGTCGACGTAAGTCGGAGTGCGCGGCGTGGGATCAGTAGGTATACGGCGCGCCTGCGACACCGAGATCGGGGCAACGTCCGGCGAGCAAGACGCCGGAGCCGTGGGCGGGAACGAACGCCGTGGCGAGGACGGTCGAGCCGTTCGGACAGGTTGCCGTTCCGGTGATCGTCCGATCCATATTCGAGTTGTTGGTACACGTGCTGTACACGCACGTCACCCCCGGGGCGAGCGCCGAGGCCACGCCTCCAGCTCCCACGATCGCTCCCGCTGCGACCGTTGTCGCCCCCAGAATTGTGAAGCAAATCCGTCTCAACACGCTCTCCACCCCTGCCGCCGAGTAGTCCGCCTTCGATCCGAGCCGGCACGTTTCAAGATCGGATTTTACGCCCGTTTCGGGCATCTGACCTGCATAAATACGTGGAGAAGTACTGGCTACGGCCCGGCGATCGGCTGACTGGACCGATCGTGCCCGGTAGTCACCGGGATTGCCACAATGGGCCCGCCCAACCGCTCCCGCAGCTAACTTTTCGATATCGGTTGCCGGGAAGCGGCGGTGGGCCTGAATTGGTGAACGGTTTTCCTCGAATCGGCTCCGGCAGTTCCGCTGTCGCTGCCGGAATCACGCGGATCCCTCAGCGCGGTGGGATTCACCGCAGCACACCTGCTTCCGACCTGGGGATTCTTCAGCGACAGTTTCATCAACGCGCCTCCGGCGGCCCGCGTCACCTGGTTTTCGTGGGTAACCGCATTGGTCGAAATTGTCGCTGACATCGCCTTCGCTGTAGTCGGTTTCGCCGTAATCAGGACACGGCGACGCTACCGGTTCGCGGCTGGTGCAGCATCGCCTGCGCAAGTGCGTACAGGTCATCCGCGAGATGTGGGCGACGGGCCACCGCGCGTGAGCGCACCGCCTCGTTGACCATGCCCACGATGCCCTGCACCATCGCGGTCGCCTCGGCGCCATTGCGGTCCGGGCGCACCGTTGCCAGGCAGTGCGTCCACTCTTCGGCGATGAGTTGCTGAGTGCGCCGCCGCTGTTGCATGGCGTCCGCCGAGATGTGGTGCCACTCGGTGGCGGTCACCGCGAACAGGTCGGAGTTGGCGACGGCGATGTCGATATAGGAACGGACGAGCCGGTCCAGCGCCTCGACTGCCGAGGTCGCACTGGCGAGCTGTTCGTTCATGCCGATGGTGACCCGTTCGCCGGCTCGCAGGATTGCGGTCGCGAGGATGTCCTCCTTGTTCTTGAAATGCCGGTACGGTGCCGCGGCAGTAACTCCCACAGCCTCGGCAATCTCGGCCATCGACACACCGCGGAAGCCACGCTCGCGGAACAATGCGATTGCCGTACCGAGGATTTGCTCGCGTCGCGAGGAGCGCTCCCACAGTCTGCTGTCGGTCGTAGGGGCCGTTTCCGGACTGCACGCGGCCAGCTGTACGCACAGCATGTCGTTGAGCGCAGTCGATGCATGCGCGCTGATGCGTGGTCGCGGCACGTTGCGCAGGCCGCGCGCGAACCCGAGTAGCACACCGGCACCGGCCCGGACATAGAGGCCGGAATCGGCTGGATCGAGGTTCGGATGCGCGGCGGCGAAGGCCGGTACGGCCATTTGCCCGAGCCGACCCCAGCGTCCGGAGATCTGTTCGCGCCGTTCGTCGTTGAGGCTCCACATGTGCCGGATCGTGACCGTCAATTCGGACGGGTAGTCGAGCGCTACGTCGACCACGTCATCGATGAGCAGGCGGCTGGTGACGTCGGGATTCGCAGATTCGGTCTCCCGGAGCGCTCCGCTAGTTGCGGCAAGTAGTCGGTCGAGGAACTCGGCCCCGATCTCGAACAGGATCGCTTCCTTGCCGGTGACGTGCCGATACAGTGCGGGCCCGCTGATCCCGATGTCGGCACCGATATCATCGATACTGACCCCGGTGTAACCGCGCAGCTGGAACAACCGAGCCGAGCGCCGCAGGATTTCGGCCCGCCGTGCTGCTGCGGGGAGTCGGGCCGTGCGCGCGCGAGTGGCTGCGCCCGAGGTGCGTCCCGCGTCGGGGGTCTTCACCCGGCGACTATATGCAAACGGTCCTTCATCGTCGAATGCTATCGCAATAGCCGCCTACTGGCGCAGTGCTGAGTTCTGGTTAACGATTAGTGATGCAAACGGAGCTCCCTGAGCTGTGCCTGCGCGCCGCGTACTAGAACACGTTCCAGTCGACTGCTAGCCTGGCTGCAGCTTTACGAAAGGAGCGACGGTGGCCTCGAACAAACCCCTCGACGGCAGGGTGGCGCTGGTGACCGGCGCGGCACGCGGGCAGGGCCGCTCCCACGCGATTCGCCTGGCGGAAGACGGTGCGGACATCATCGCCGTCGATATCTGCCGGCCGGTCGCGGAGTCGATCACCTACCCGGCGGCCACTTCCGATGACCTCGCCGAGACGGTGCAGGCCGTGGAGGCAACCGGCCGCAAGGTGCTCGCGCACGAGGCCGATATCCGCGATCTTGCCGCGCTGCAGCAGGTCGTCGCCGCTGGTGTCGAGCAGTTCGGCCGACTCGACATTGTGGTAGCCAATGCCGGCGTATTGAGCTGGGGCCGGATATTCGAGATGTCCGAGGAACAGTGGGACACCGTCGTCGACGTCAACCTCAACGGCACCTGGCGCACCATTCGGGCGGCCGTGCCCGCGATGATCGAGGCCGGCAACGGCGGCTCGATCATCGTGGTGAGTTCGTCGGCGGGCCTGAAGGCCACCCCGGGCAACTCGCACTACTCCGCTTCCAAGCACGGACTCGTCGCGCTGACGAACGCGCTGGCGCTCGAGGTGGGCGAGTTCGGAATCCGGGTCAACTCGATTCACCCCTATTCGGTCGATACGCCCATGATCGAGCGCGAAGCAATGATGGCGGTGTTCGGCAAGCACCCCAGCTACATCCACAGCTTCGCACCGATGCCGCTGCGCCCGGTCAACCACGAAGGCAAGAGCGGACTGAAGGAATTCCTCACGCCCGCAGAGGTTTCCGATGTGGTGTCCTGGCTTGCGGGCGACGGCTCCTCGACGATCACCGGTAGCCAGATTGCCGTCGACCGGGGGACGATGAAGTACTGACCGCTACACCGGGTGGTCTGCCGCGGCGAGGCAGAACTCCATCAGTCCGGCACCGACATCGGCGAGGTTCTGGTGGTACTCGGTGAGCGTGGGGTAGAAATTCGTCGGATACCCGAATTCCATGGTGAAACCGTGGGCTTTGCTGTGATCCGGATTGATCCAGGAGCGGCTGTAGGCGTAGTCGTCGCTCGCGCCGGACGTCGCGTAGAGGTCGGCCGCGGGTATCGGGCGGAATGGCCGGCCGCCGACTGCGGCCATCGCTGCCGCGGTGCGCCGGGCAACGTTCTTGATCCGCCCGAGGTCGGCTTCGGGTAACCACTCGCGATAGTCGTTGGTGGTCAGCACTCCTCGCGCTCCATCCCAGCGTGGATCGAAGAACCGCATCCCTTCATCGCCGACCTGGTCGTCATCATCGCCCCAGTTGTAGAGGATGTCGCCGACCGCGGAGTGGATATCCATGTACCAGTTCAGCCGCGGGAACCGGTCGAAGACCCACCCGACATTGCGTGTCTCGGGCTCGGAGAACGGCGCCGTGCCGTGGAATGTCTCCGCGCTCGGATCGTCGGAGGCGAGTGCGGAATTGCCGGTGATCGACGGGTCGAAGTGGGTGCGGTAGTCCCAGAGAAAGTCGTAATTGCGGTTGATGTCGACGCCGATGGACTTGGCCGATCCGGGAATCGCGCTGGCCGGGTTGCGGTTCTTGCGCCATAGGGTGTCGGTCCGCTGATCCCAAGCGACGCCGTCCGGGTTGACCAGGGGGAAGAACACGATCCCGGTGTTGAGCGCCTTGTGCACGTCGGCGTTGCTGTAGCTGCGGGCGCCGAACGTGATTCCGGTACCGAACTTGTTGGCGTGCAGCAGGTCTGCGATGAAATAGATCAACGCGTCCGGTCCGCCGCGCTCGCGTGCGTGCACGCCGGCGGTGAAATAGACGTGGTACAGATCGGGGTCGACATCGCCGATCTGTCCGCCGGTACTCGGGCGGCCCTCGGCGGTACCGTTCGGCAGGGTGAAGGTGGGGATGCCGTACTCGTTCACGAGTCCGTCTATGGCCGAGCCGATTTCGTCGACGTTGAGGATCGGGCCGACATCGTCGCCTTGGCCTTCGCGGCGGGTGCCGACACCCTGCGGGGCGCGCTGGCCGCCCTCGAACCGATCGCCGGTGCCGATGGGTGCGTTATCCCGGTCGCGGACATCGAACCGAATGTCGACCTCGATTCCGGCGTCCCGCAGCGTGTCGAGATCGGTGGGGGAGAGCAGAGCGGGCACCTCGAAACCCCTATCGGTCGGGAGCGCGACCGGGCGGCACCCGTAATCGAGCGGATAGCGGCGCACGATATCGAACGCCGTCTCCCGGTCGGGTGCGGTGATCCGCGCGGAGATGCGGGTATCGGACGGGTCGATTGGCTCGCTCATGTGACCAGCATCCCGGCTGCGGGTGGCGGGAAACAGAGTAACGCGCTACTCGTTTCGCCGCCGCGGCACCGGGTCGCGGTCATGCGACCACGCAGCGGGCGGCGTTGGCGCGTCCAACGCCTCAGCAGGATCGTTGCCCCCCCAGCATGATCCAAGTCCATCGAGCAGCACCGACAAGTTTCGTCGGCTTTCGCCAGACCTAGCAGTTACTCGGCGCAGGCGCCCCCTGGAACCGCTGCTCCAGGTAGTTGAGCGCAGTCGGCAATCCGAGCACAGCGGCGGTGAGGTGATCCGGGACGGGGTAGGTGTCGGACTGCACGCGTACGCCCGCTCCGCAGTACCGGCTGATGGTGTTGAGGATGGAGTCGATCGGAATCAGTCCGTCGATCGGCGAATGCCACTCGTAGATCGGGATGTTCGGCACCTCGGAGTACAGCTCGAGGCTGTTCTCATCGGCGATCGACCATGCCTTGGGGTCGCTGGTGAGTTCCAGCGTCGAGGCGAGCTCGGGGACGCTGTGGCCGGCGCCGGCCGCCAGAATGTCGTTGGTGCAGGCGTTCGCGATCTTGTTGCGAATGTCGATCCCGAGCGGGTTCAGCTGCTCGCTGAGCGGGAACCGGTCGGGGTACTCGCGTTCCAGGCCGATCGCGGCCGCCATCGCCAAGCCGAACGCCGGGTGCGGACTGAAGCCGAGCTGACGGGCCATTTTGGTGATGTTCGCCGGCACACCGCCTTCCGCCGCACCGACGATCTTCAGGTCCGGTGCGTATTTCGGGGCGAGCGCAGCCGCCCATGCGGTGGCCATGCCGCCGCCGGAGTACCCGGCCATCGCGACGGGGCTGGCCGCCAGTCCGAGCTCGCTGACCCGCTGTGCGGCGCGGATGTTGTCGAGCACGATCTGGCCGCCGAGCTTCGCGGCACCGTAGGCCGCATTCGGGCCGAGATGATCCGGAAGCAGGATCGACCAGCCGCGCGTCAGCACGACGTTGAGCGCAGGTGCTTCCCGCACGACGAGGTTTGGATCATTGGTGTACAGCGTCGACGAGGGTGAACACTGCGTGCCGAGTCCGTTGATGATGTGCTGATACGACAGCAACGGGCCACCCGGCTGCCGGTTCGCCGGCAGCAGCGCGAGCGTGGTCGCCGCGATCGGCCTGCCCTCGGAGCTCGTGGAGCGGAACTTGATCTGTACGACGCCGACGCCCGGGAATGCCGCGATGGGCGGCATCGGGCGCACCGCAAGGACGTCCCCGGGACGCTTACCCGCCAGATCCGGTGGCTGCACGTAGAACGGGTCGGGATTGAGGATCGGATAGATGGGCTGGGCGCCGGCGGGCGCCGGCGACACCACCATCGCCAGTGCCACCGTCAGGCACGCCAAGAACGCCGCGCGCAGCGGCAGACTGCGAAAAATCCGTTCGGTCACACCGAAACCTCATTCCCGAATCAAGCGATCGAGCGAACAACATATAGCGCCGACGAGCAGTGTGCACGGGTTGCTCCCGGTTTGCTCTCGGCGCTTAGGGGTTGAGGGTAATCGTCGATGAAATCGCCCTCGACCGCAACGAGAAGGAGCCGTGCACTCGCCTAACTACCCGAAAGTGTCGCGATTCACACCAGTCGGATCAAGGTGATGTAGCCAAATATACTTGCTTGCCGCAAGTATCCACCTATATAGTTGCGGAAGTTAATTAACTGTCCGTTTCCATCGTGTGAGGGGGTGCCATGCCGTTACCACCCGAAACCGCGGAGCACTTCATCGATGAGCTGTTCCGGCTCGGTCGTTCGATGCGTGGCGCGCTCGCCCCCGACGATGGGACCGATCTACTGCCCGGATCCGCGGCGGTCCTGCTCACCCTCGCCATTTACGGCGAGAGCCGGCAGAACGCGCTCGCCGACGAACTGTTCATCACGCCGTCGGCGCTCAGCAGACAGCTCGCCGAACTTGTCGGCCGCGGCTACGTCGATCGGACCACCGATCCCGAAGACGGCCGGGCCTCGCTCGTGCGGGTCAGTTCCGCCGGATACGAACTACTGCAAAACCTGCGACGCATGCGCGCGGAGCGACTCCAGCATGCGCTCGCCGATTGGTCGGAAACCGAGGCCATGAAGGCGTTCGACACCGTCCAGAAATTGAGCAAGACCCTTTGCCAGCACGCCCAGACCAACCATGCCCAGCGCCGGTTCGGCGCGCTCATGGCTGCCTCGAACGAAAGATAACTGTCGAATGTCGATAGCAACCGAACCGGTGACGCAGCGCGATCCGAACGCGATGTCACACCGCCAGATTCTCGAGTCGCTCGTTGGCCTGCTCGCGGCGCTGTTCACGGCGCTGCTGAGTTCGACGATCGTCGCGACCGCACTGCCGACCATCATCGCCGACCTCAACGGCACGCAGACCGCCTACTCCTGGGTGATCACCACGGCGTTGCTCACCACCGCCGCCTCGACCCCGATCTGGGGCAAGCTGGCCGACCTGTTCAATAAGAAGTCCCTGGTCCAGATCGCCATTGTCATCTTTGTATGCGGTTCGATCTTCGCCGGCTTCGCGCACAACGTGCCGCTGTTGCTCGCCGCCCGCGCCGTGCAGGGTGTCGGCATGGGTGGTTTGACCGCGCTGGTCGTGGCCATCATCGGCACGATCGTCGCGCCGCGTGACCGCGGCCGGTACTCCGGCTACATGGGTGCCGTCACGGCCGTTTCGATGTCCGGCGGCCCGATCCTCGGCGGCGTCATCGTGGACAGCCCGCTCGGCTGGCGCTGGTGCTTCTTCGTCTGCATCCCGCTCGCCGTGATCGCCCTGTTCTTGCTTCAGCGCACCCTGCACATCACCACCGTCCGCAAGGACGACGTCTCGATCGACTGGCTCGGCGCACTGCTGATGACCGCCGGTGTGTCGACCCTGCTGATCTGGGTGTCGTTCGCAGGTGACTCCTACGCCTGGATGTCGGAGCAAACGGTGATCCTGGTCGGTGCAGGCGTTGCGCTGCTCGCGGCGACGATCTTCGTGGAGATGAAGGCCAAGGCGCCGATCATCCCACTCAAGATCGTCACCGAACGCACCACCGGACTCGCGATAATCTCCTCCGTCGCGGTCGGTGTCGGCCTGTTCGGCGCGACCACCTTCCTCGGTCAGTACTTCCAGATCGCCCGCGGCTTTTCGCCCGCCGACGCGGGCTTGCTCACCATCCCGCTCGTCGTCGGCATGCTGCTCGGCTCGGTGATCTCCGGTCAGATCATCACTCGCACCGGCAAGTGGAAGGCCTTCGTCGTGTTCGGCGCCGCGCTGCTGGTCATCGGGTTCGGCCTGCTCGGCACGATCGATCACCAGACCAGCCTGTGGCTGTTGGGCGTGTTCATGCTGACCGTCGGCTTCGGTGTCGGCAACCTGTTGCAGAACCTGGTGCTGGCCGTGCAGAACACCGTCAGCGTGCAGAACGTCGGTGCCGCCTCCAGCAGCGTCGCGTTCTTCCGCACCTTCGGCGGCGCAGTGGGAGTGTCGGTGCTCGGCTCCATGCTGGCCACCCGGGTCGCCGATCTGTCCGCCGCCGGCCTGGCCAACCTGGGCATCAGCGGCGGCGGAGGCGGCGGCAGCCTCGACCTCGCGGCGTTGCCTGCCCCGGTGCAGGAAATCATGCGTGCCGCCTACGGCGACGCCACCGGCCGGATCTTCATGATCGCCGCCGCCGTGGCAGTGGTGACCCTGGTCGCCGTGGTGCTGCTGCCGAACCGGCCGCTAAGGCGCACGATCGATATCGAGCCGAGTGACGACGCCCAGCTCGTCGACATGACGAAGGAAACGGTCGCCGCTCGCTAGCGGGCACGCGAGAAAGGGTCCCGGGCATCGTGCCCGGGACCCTTGGCGGAGGTCGCGCCGCTCAGACGCTCACGCCGTCGCGGGCCGCGCGCAATCCCTCGACGTCGATCTTGACCATCTGCAGCATCGCCTGCATCACCCGTTGGGCGGCCTCGGGTTCGGACTGCTCGAGGAACTCGCTGAGTTGTACCGGCACGATCTGCCAGGACATGCCGAACTTGTCCTTGAGCCAGCCGCACTGCACCTCCGCGCCGCCGTCGGCGGTGAGAGCGTCCCAGTACCGGTCGACCTCGGCCTGATCGGCGCAGTTGACGTAGAACGAGACGGCGTCGTTGAACTTGTCGTGCGGCCCACCGTTGATCGCCATGAATTGCAGGCCGGCGAGTTCGAACGTGGCGGACAGCAGGGTGCCCTCCGGCATCGGTGTGCCCGGCCCGTATCGCGACTCCGAGATCAACGTGAAATCGTCGAAAATTCCCGCGTAGAACGCGATGGCTTCCTCGGCGTTCGTCTCGTACCAGAGCGCCGGAGTGATCTTCTGGGACATGGTCGTTTCCTCTCGGTAGGTGCAGGCAGAGCGCCATCACCGAAGTAGTCGGAGCCGTTCCCCGCTGTTCGACATTGTCTCGCAAAGAAGTCTCGCAAGGAATTCCACAGGCCAGGCTCGGTGTGCATAACTTCGCGCCGCGCCACTCGGTTCCTGTTAGCGTTGTGCCAGCTCAGGGGTGGTCACGGGGGTGGAGTGAGCGATATTCTGCAGGCCGACAGCGATGGGCTGCGTGCCCTCGCCGGCACGCTCGACGAATGTGCGACGGCAGTCGAGGCCATCACGATCGAGACTGCGGTGGTGATGCCGGGATCGCCGATCTGCGCCGTGCCGATCACCGCGGCGGTGCGCGAGGCCTACCGCCGCACCGGCAACCGGTTGGAGTGTCTCGTGGTCGTCTGCCGATCGAATGCCACCGAATACGATTCGGCGGACATCGAATTCGCTCGCCGGTTGCGTGGCGGCCCATGCGAACTGCCGGCATGACAATTACCCGGGTGCGGCGCAGTACACCCCGGTCGATGGTCGAGTACGCGCATTCCTTGTGTATCGCCAACCGGACTTTCACCGACCGCGTCGAGTGCGCACACCGGGCGGTGGACGATGCGCTGCTCGGTTGGCGCGGTGCTGCGGCGAGCGCGGCGCAGGCGCGGGCGCAATCGGAGCGGCGGTCCGCCGGTCGCGTCGCAGCGGCGGTGCTGGCGATTTCCGACGAATTCGCCACGTACGGCGCCGAACTCGACGGCTATCGCGAGGCACTGCTGCGGATCGTCGACGTCGAGGCGCCGATCGCGGGAATGATGGTGGCCGACGACGGCGCGGTCATTGCGATACGTGGTCCCTTCGACTCGGGCACGCCGCGGGCTGGATCCGAACTTGATTCCCGCGCAGCGTTTTTCGCGTCCCGGATCGCCGAACAGCTGGCGCGGTTCGAGGCCGCCGAGCAACGCGCCGCTCGGCAGATCGCCATCGCGGTAGCGGAACTCGCAACCGCCCCGCCCGAGCGTCTGGGCGCGGCGGTACACGCGATCGTCGACGGCCGGGCCGAACTGCCCCGCGATCCAACGGAACTGCATCAGCTGTGGACCGGGCTGACTCCCGATGAGAAGGACGCGCTGTACGCGCACGACAACTACCTGGGTAACCGTGACGGGCTGCCGGCTGCGGATCGGGACCGTTACAACGGGATCAAGCTCGGTGACGAGCTGACCCGCGCCCGTGCGGGCGAACCGGCGCTCGCCGCGCGGCTGGCGGATCTGCAGGCCGTGCACGACACCCTCGCGCTGGACCCGAACCGGATGCTGCTGCTCCTCGACACCGCGTCGGGTGCGCAGACCCATGCTGCAGTCGCCGTGGGCGACCCGGACACCGCCGGCCACGTCTCGGTCACCACACCAGGGTTGAACACCACCGTCGGCGGGTCGCTCGCCGGCATGGTCGACGAAGCCGACCGCCTGAAGCGGGCCGCCGAGTTCGCGCTACGCAGCACCGCCGACCACCGGGCCGAGTCGGTCGCGGCGATCGCCTGGATCGGCTACGACCCGCCGCAGTTGGACGCCGATCTCGTCGCGCAGGAAACCGTCGACGGTGCGCTCGACGCCGCGGGAACGCACAACGCGCGCGCCGGTGCGCCCTATCTGGCGCGGTTCTACGACGGGATCGCCGCCGCGCACGACGGCGGTGACCAGCACCTCGTCGCGATCGGGCACTCGTACGGGTCGCTGGTCACCGGCCTGGCGCTGCTGGAGCCCGGCCCGCACGTGGTCGACGACCTGCTGGTCTATGGCTCGCCGGGCGTGGGAACCGGGCACGGTTTCGGCGACACCGGGTTCGAGGCGCTGCACATCGCGCCCGGCCACGCCTTCGAAATGACCGCGCACGACGACCCGATCGCCCATCTCAACCGGTTCGGCTGGAGCCCGGGCTACCGGTCCGATTTCACCCACCTCGACACCGACGCCACGACCACGCCCGACGGGGTACCCCGGGACGGTGCGACCGGCCACGGCGAGTACCCGCGCAGCGGCGCCAACGGTGAGCTGCGCACGTCGGGATACTACGCGGCGGTCATCCTGGCCGGGCTTCCGGAACTCGCAGTGCGAGGCGACCCGGCGTTGGTCACGGGCCGGGCGGACCTGTTCGAGCTGGTCGAAAGCTGGATTGACCGATGGCAACACCGAGCGTGATCAGCCACAACGACATGCCGCCGACCTGGATGCGCTGCGCCACCCCGAGCGCCCAGTCCGTGTCGAGAATGCTGGACAGACCCATCCACACCGTCGCGACCGCGATGAGGACGAGCAGGACAAGCCCGAGGCTGCCCATCGTCGGCCAGCGCCGGTCACGGCGCGCAGTCAGTGTGAACGAAACCATCGCGACGAAGATCGCGGTCACCGCGATCGTGCTGGTGAGTGCGTGCAGGTGGTGCAGTTGCGGCAGGAGCCCGCTCGGTTCGTCCGGGCACGGATGCGCGGGGGCGGGCACGCAGCCCACCGGCGCCTGGGAGTCGGCGATGGTGGCGCCGCCGAACACCGCGAGCGCCACCCAGCCGACCGTCGAGTACAACTGTCGCGGCGGCAGGCAGACGAGCCCGGCGACCGCGGCGATAAGCGTGCACGACCCGGTGATGACGTCGCCGTACTCGAACCAATCCCGGTACGGCCGGTCCGGAGCTTCGAGCTCGCTGAGGAACGAGTGGATCGGGTCGAGGCCGGTGTCCACGACGAACTCGAGCAGCCACGACGAATAGCAGATTCCGGCAACGACGAGCAGCACACCGATCGCGATGCGAACCGGACGATCAGACATCGCCGCCCTCGGCGATTTCTGTGCAGCCGCCCTCGGTGGGGTCTGTCCGCAAGATCGCCTCCACGCGGTCGGCGGCTTCGAGCACCGACTCATGCTCCCAGACCCGCACCACCCGCCAGCCGTGCTCGACCAGCCTGGCGTCGGTATCGCGATCACGCGCGACGTTGGTGGCGAGCTTGTCTGCCCACCACTGCGCATTGTTCTTCGGGTACGTCGCATGCACCGGGCAGCTGTGCCAGAAGCAGCCGTCCACGTAGACCGCCACCCGCCGGCTGGGAAATACCAGGTCGGCGCGCCGCCGCAGGCCGGCCAGCGGCGCCCGATCGACGAAGAACCGGCGACCGCGGTGGTGCAGCTCGCGGCGCAGCGCCACCTCCGGCGCGGTGTCACGAGTGCGCTGTCGACTCAGCCGCGCGCTGGTGCGCGCGTCGGTGGACGGTCGGCTCATTGCGCCGCTCGCACCGGATCAGTCGTCGGCGGGATCGTCGGCCGGGTCGTCGCCCTCGGGCTCGGACCAGGTGGGCGCGAATCGGTTTCGCCGTTCGACCTCGGCGTGCACGGACGCGACGAACTCGTCGAAAGACAGGGTTTGCGACTCGGGCGGGCGGCCGTTCCGCGGCGGGGACTGCTCGACATCGAAGAAGCGGCACGCACCGTCGGCGTCGTACAGCCCGATGAAAACCTTCTCGAACAGGTCGTACCGGGTGTCCTCCGCACCCAGATCGACCCAGAGCCGGTCGCTGCCACCGAGCACCGGACGCTTTCCGCGGCCGGTGCGCTTGGACAGCGTTGTGACGTGGTGGGCAAAAGACGACTTCCCGACATCGTTGGTTTTGCTCGGATCCCCATCGTCGCATGCGGCATACGGCTCGAACATCACCGCGACGAGCACGCTGTATGGCTGGCGCTGATGCAGCACCATCGCCTCGCTGCGCAGCTCGTGATCGTTGCGCACGATGTTCTTTGTCCAGCGGCCGAGTCTGCCGCTCTTCGGGGAGTAGTCCTGAAAGCTGTAGGTCTTGATCGACACGCACAGGATCAGCCCGAGCGTCGGATCGACGGCCTTGACGTCGAGTCGTTTCCGGCCCTTCGCCACGTCGACCGCCGCCTCCTGACCAGCCCCGCTCGTGGTGGGGGTGATCTCCGGATAGTGCGGGCGCAGCGCGTCGGCGACGGTCTGGGCAAGCTGATTGGACAGCCGCTGGGCGTAGTTCTTCTTCGCGTCGCGATCGGCCTCCGCGATCGGCCGCGCACCGGCGGTGCGCAATGCCCGGGCGAGCGGATAGGCGACGAGCGGACTTTCGAACAACGCCTCGGTGAGCGGGTCAGCGGTCATGCCGCGACCTGCGGAAAGCCGCCCATCCGGTCGAGGTGGTTCTCGACGTCGTCGAGGAAGCCGACCGGGAACCGCAGGCTGCCCGAGCGCGCCCGGCGCAGGAACCCGGCGGTGGCGCGTGCGGAAAGCAGCCGGGACTCGTCGAGGAACCCGGCGAGGTCCTCGTACGGGTCGTGTACCGGCCAGGTGGACAACGGCACTTTGAATGCGCGCCGGTCGCGTCCCCATGCGGCGATCGGCCAGCGTTGGGTGCGGGTCAGCTCGATCGCATCCGAATCCTCGTACGGCAGTGGGTTACTCAGGCGGTGACCCACCCAGGACGCCATTCGCACGCTCACCGCGTTGCCGACCAGCTTCCAGCGGTGCCCGGCGCGCACACCGTGGGCGTCGAGCGCGGGCAGCGTCCAGTCCGGGTCGAAGCCCTGCAATCGCTCCGCGTCGGTGATCCCCGGGGTGACGATTTCGCCGGACGGCAGCCGGACCGCGGGCGGGCTGGCGATGCCGATGGTCGAACCGCCCTTGAGTGTCGGCACGGCGTTGACTGCCCAGCCGAGGCCACGCACCCCCTCGGTCCAGTAGAAGCCGCACGGATGCGCGTCGGGGTCGGCCTCATGGCTCACGCCCGCGTCTTCACCGAACAGCACCGTGCGCGGATCCTCGGTGCGCGACGCGAGCATCAACACCCGCTGCCGCCGCTGGGGCAGGCCGAACGCGCGGGCATCGACGACCCGGTACGCCCAGGTGTAGCCGAGGTCCGACAGTGCGTCGGTGATGTGCCGCATCGCTTCGCCACCACCGAGTTGCAGCATGAACGGAACGTTCTCGATCAGCAGCCAGCGCGGACCGCGGCGCCTGCGGACCAGCCGGAACACCTCGTCCACCAGGCCGGAGCGGGCGCCGCGAATCCCCGCGGTGCGCCCGGCCTGGGACAGGTCCTGGCACGGAAAGCCCGCCGCGACGAGTTCGGTGCCTGCCGGCAGGGCACGCAATCGGGTGACGTCGGGCTGTATCGGGACATCGACGAATCGCGCGCCGAGCACGGCCCGCGCGCCCGGGTCGATCTCACACAGCAGTTCGGTGTGCCAGCCGTGCTCGGTAAGACCGAGTTCGAGCCCGCCGATCCCGGCGAACAACCCGACCATCCGGCCGCCGGTCGCGGCGCGGTGCGCACTCACGCCGGCCGCCCTCCCCACCGACGCCATGGCACCCCTTCGCACTCGTTCGCTTGGGCAGCAACGTTAGCCGAGCCGGCCGACAGCTTTCCGGCATACGACGGCTGTGCCGCAGCCCACATCGAATACACCGATATCGGCCCACCCGTGTGTGCGGCGGAACGTCGTCGCTTACCGTAGACGGGTGAGCAAGCCAGCTTCAGGTACGGCACAAGCCGCGGCCCCGACTGCGTCGGCGTGGCCTCGGATCCTGACGTGGCGCGCCCACGGCGTGCCCCGCATGGAGTCCGTGCGGGTGCAACTGAGCGGAAACAGGATCCGGGCGTCCGGGCGGATCATCGGTGCCGACTGCGCCGAGCACCCGGCCTTCAGTGCGTCCTACGACCTCGCGACCGACGAGGCGGGCACGGTCACGCGCCTGTCGCTGCGCGCGCTCGTCGCGAGCGGTACGCGGCAGAAATCGATCAGCCGCGACGAAGACAGCTACTGGACGGTCGAGGACGGCACCAACTCCCTGCGCTCCACCTTCGGCGGTGCGGTCGAGGTGGACGTGGTGCTCAGCCCGTTCTTCAACACGCTGCCGATCCGTCGTCTCGGACTGCACGCCGAGTCGGTCGACGTGGAAGTCCCGGTTGCCTACGTCAGCCTGCCCGACCTCACAGTGCGGGAAGCCTCGCTCACCTATAGCAGCGGCAGTGACGGCATCAGCGTGATTTCTCCGGTCTCGAGCGCCACCCTGTCGGTCGACAAGCACGGGTTCGTGCTCGACTACCCCGGGCTCGCCGAGCGCATCTGACCAGGGATTACACCGGTCACAGTGAGCGCAGCACGCCGCCGGCGCGACCCGCTTCACGCAACTGCTGAACCCAACCGGGAGCACCCGGCGCGATTCCAGTGATCTCGGTCCGCCCGGTGCCTTCGTACCGCCGTCGCGCGGTGTACCCGACGGACACGAGGTCGACGGTGGAACGCTGTTCTGCGAGCTGAAGGCGCGCCGCGTTCAGTACCTCCAGGGTTTCGTCCAGCGCCGCGAGCAGCGCGTCGGCGTTCGCCTCGCACATCGCGCGGACCAACTCGGGCGCGGTGCCGGCCACCCGGGTGCCGTCGCGGAACGAACCGGCCGCCAAGCTCAGGGCGAGATCACCGCCGGTCGCACCGGCGATGGCCAGCGCCTCCGCGAGCAGATGGGGGAGATGCGAAATTCGGGCGGCGGCGTCGTCGTGCTCGCCCGCCTCGGCCGGGACGACGACGGCGCCGCACTCCAGCGCGAGGCCGGCCACGGCAGCCCACACCTGCGGGTCCGAGTCGTCCTCGGCGCCAACCACCCACACGGCGTTCTCGAACAGTTCCGCGAAGGATGCCGACCAGCCCGATTCCGCGGTGCCCGCCATCGGATGCCCGCCCACATAACGCGCGCCGAGTTCGTGCCTGCGCACCGCGGCGAGCACCGGTGCCTTCACGCTCACCACATCGGTCAGCGGGCAACCCGCAGCGTGCTCCGCGACCGCGCCGAGGATCGCTTCGACGGCGGGCATCGGCACGGCCACCACAATCAGCGCGTCCGTCGCTGCGGCCCTGGCGAGGGCGGCCGCGAGGTCGGTACCGGCGTCGAAACCCTCGGCGCGCGCCGCGTCCACGGCTTCCGATGACCTGTTGTACCCCCAGGCGGTGCGCCCGGCCGCGGTCGCTGCGCGCAGCAGCGACCCACCGATCAGCCCGAGTCCGAGCACGCAGACAGCAGTTTTCGATCGCTCCGACACCCGAACAGATTGGCACAGACTTCGTTAAAGCAGTGTCCACGGACTACCGTTTGCGCCATGGCACAACGCGCGAGCACGAACCAGGTGCCGTCCATCCAGGACGACGACCTCGAGGGTTTCGCAGTCGCCGTGGTCCGCGAGGAGGGCAAGTGGCGCTGCTCCCCGCTGAACCATGGCGCGCTTACCAACCTCGCGACCGCCGAAACCGAGCTACGCGAACTGCGTAGTTCTGGTGCGGTGTTCGGGCTGCTCGACGTCGATGACGAGTTCTTCGTCGTCGTGCGGCCCGCGCCGTCCGGCACCCGATTGTTGCTGTCGGACGCGACCGCGGCGATCGACTACGACATCGCCGCGGACGTGCTCGACGCGTTGAACGTCGAGATTCCCGACATCGACCCGGACGAACTCGACGATGTCGAGCCGTGGGAGGAGGGAGACCTTGGTGTGCTGTCCGATCTCGGTCTGCCCGAACCGGTGCTCAGTGTCATCGTCGCCGAGACCGATCTGTACCCGGACGAGCAGCTCGGCATGATCGCCGGGCGCCTCGGTTTCGCCAACGAGCTGTCCGCGGTGCTCGACAAGCTGCCGCGCTGACCGAGCCGGTGGGCGGCGCGGTTGACGACAGGGCCATCGACGACGAGGCGATGATTCGCGCGGCCTTGTCCGCCGCGCGCACCGCCGGTCCACGAGACGTCCCGATCGGTGCGGTCGTGTTCGATGCGTCCGGTGCCGAACTGGCCAGAGCCGTCAATGCGCGCGAAGCCGACGGCGATCCGACCGCGCACGCCGAAGTCCTCGCCCTGCGTGCGGCGGCGCGTGCGCTCGGCGACGGCTGGCGGCTCGTCGGCACGACGCTCGCAGTGACCGTCGAACCCTGCACGATGTGCGCCGGTGCTGCGGTGCTCGCCCGGGTCGACCGGGTGGTCTTCGGCGCCTGGGAACCCAAGACCGGTGCCGTGGGCTCGCTCTGGGATGTCGTGCGCGACCGCAGACTCAACCACCGGCCCCAAGTACGCGGCGGGATTCTCGCCGACGAATGCAGCGCACTTCTCGAACGCTTCTTCGCAGGCCAGCGCGCCGCAGGCAGTCAGCGGCCAACCGATCGCTGATCGCGACCCTTCCGGGCACGCTCTCGCGCCGAACCGTTTGTAGGTCGCGATTTCGGTTCTGGGCTGGCACTCCGGTAAAGTCACCGGCGGTGGCGTGTCCGAGCGGCCTAAGGAGCACGCCTCGAAAGCGTGTGACGGGTAACCCCCGTCCGAGGGTTCAAATCCCTCCGCCACCGCCAGAGCCCCCCGCCTGTAGTTGCAGGCGGGGGGCTTTTTCCAATTGCGGGCCGTGGCGGCCACGCTGAGTCCAACCAGGTGGCCTGATCGGTGCCTCCGCGAACCTCGACAGTCGCTGACACACGGAAACGGCCTGCCCTCTCAGGGGGGTGAGGGCAGGCCGTGTAGCCGTCAGGTCGACAAATCGGGGGGATGCCGACCGACAGTGGATAGATCTGAAAATCCCGCGTTTCGTTACATCAAAACGGATACTTGTCCGACCACCCGAGCGTCTGGGGACACCACAGCCACGGACGCAGGCGGGGGCTCATCCATTCACGAACAGATTGGTGCCTCAGCGGTCCCGCGTCACTGCCAGCGTCACACCGGTTACCAGCACCCACAGCGGCCCGGTGAGTCCGGCCAGGTACTGCAGCGGCGAGATGCCGAGGCCCGCGGTCAGGACACCGAGCGCGGCCGAAAGCCAACCGAGCCAGGCGGCCTCGGCGTGGTGCCGCAGCGTCGCGACGGCGACCGCGAGCGCGCTCACCCCGGTCGCCGCCCATACCCACGGCAGCGTCCCGACCCAGTGCGCCGCGACCACGGCGAACTCCGGGACGAGCTCCTCGGGCCGGGCGAGACCGAACACGATCTCGGTGGTCAGGCCCGTACCAACGAGAACGACGGCGGTGGTGGCGACCATGCCGAATGCGGCGAGGGCGGGCAGCATGCTGCCGTCGGGCAGTCGGTCGACGAGGTGCCGGTACAGGCCTGCGGCGAAGACGAGCAGGAGCAGTGCCGACAGCGACAGGAGGACGTGCTCCACGATGAGCGCGGTGCGCTGCTCGGCAAGCGCGGACATGATCGCCGTCGCGTCGCCCGCGCGGTCGGTGTCGTACGCCGCGTCGATCGTGCCGCTCACTTGGATCCCGATCACGCCGAGCAGTCCGGCCAAGGCGCCGGCAATCGCCCACGCGCGCTTCGGCGAGGGAACAGCGGTGGCGGGCTCGGCGGGCTCGCCGATATAGCTGGTCACGAATGCCCCTCTCGCTGCTAAGGCTCCTTGGCGTAGTCGGTTCGGAACGTGCCTGCGTTTCACCTGTGGCACAGACTGCGGGCGATAATGAGACGCTTCATCGCGTCGGAGTTCGTTGTGGCAGGGGAAAGGACCGTGTCGGTGCACATCACCGCGAGAGCCGATTGCGCGGTGCGGGCGTTGGCGGAGTTGGCCAGGGAGGGCGGCGCGCCACTGAAGGCCGACGCGCTGGCCAAGGCGGCCGATCTTGCACCCAAGTTCCTCGAGGCGGTGCTCGCCGACCTTCGCCACGGCGGACTGGTGTGCAGTCGGCGCGGACCGGACGGTGGGTACTGGCTGGCCCGCCCGGCATCGGAGATCAGCATCGCCGACGTCATCCGTACTGCCGAGGGTCCGCTCGCATCGGTCCGCGGCGAACGGCCCGAAGACGTGACCTACTCGGGCGCCGCGGTTCCGCTGCAACAGGTTTGGATTGCTGTGCGCGTCAACTTGCGCTCGGTGCTGGAGCAGGTGAGCGTCGCCGATGTCGCGAACGACAGTCTGCCCGCATTCGTGACCGACCTCACGGCCGATCCGGGGGCCTGGCGGCGCAGGGAGCCCGAAGGTGAGTGATCGGCGCCACGCACGCCACCGGCTGTAACGGAACGCACATTTTTGCAGGCCTCTGCAAATTTGCACGGTCCTGCAAGATCGGTACGCTGATGCCTATGACCAGCGCACTCGGACTCCGCGATCGCAAGAAGGCCGCCACGCGCGCGGCCCTCAGCGGTGCGGCGGTTCGGCTGGCCAAGGAGTTCGGTCTCGAATCGGTGACCTCCGAGGCGATCGCTGCGGAAGCGGGTGTCTCGACACGCACCTTTCACAATTACTTCGCCTCCAAGGAGGAGGCGGTACTCCACGAGATCGAACTCGAGATCCAAGGCTGGGTCGAGATGCTGCGTAATCGACCGGCCGATGAGCCGATTTTGGATTCGTTCGAATATATTGCGCACGAGGTCGTTTCGGCTCCACTCGGCGAGCTCGAGGAGATGTGCGCGGTGCCGCGCCTGCTCGAGGAGACGCCGGCATTGATGGCGAAGCACGTGCAGGACAACGTCTCTCGGATGTTCGGTGAGGTCATCGCCGAGCGCACCGGTACGAACATCGACCGTGACCTGTATCCCAATCTCATTCAAGTAGCAGTCGGCGGCACCATGAAGACCGTTTTGGAACTCGCGGTCAGTGGGAATGCCGGTGACCGGTCGCCACAGCAGTTGGTGACCGAAGCTTTTGCGTTGGTCCGGAACGGATTCCCGCAACCCGCGACGTTGATGTCGCACCGGAGCTGATCTTCCGGCCCCGTGTCGTATCCGCTCGACGCCTCGACAGAGGCGAAACCCTTAGGACGAATTGTGGCTACTTATCTGTACCGAATCGGCAGATTCGCCTATCGCAAAAAGGGCGTAGTGCTGTCGATCTGGATCGCGCTGCTCGTGCTCTTCGGTATCGGCGCGGCCACGCTCGCGGGTCCGACCAGTGAATCGTTCTCCATTCCCGGTACACCGGCGCAGCAGGCTCAGGACCTGATGAAGGCGCGGTTCCCGACCGCCGCGGACCCGCTCAATTCGCTCAGTGCGCGCCTGGTTTTCGCGGCGCCGGACGGACAGGCGCTGGATTCGGCGCAGAACCAGGCCGCGATGGACGGCGTGCTGGCGAAGATTCGGGATATCCCGCAGGTGAAGGACGAGGCGCGCAACGCGTTGGTCAACCCGGTGGCGGCGGACTCGACACTTACGGCCACGCTCGCCGGCCGTGCGCTCGAGGACGCGAAAGCGTTGTCGCCGCTCAACGCGGATCACACCGTCGGGTATGTCGACGTGCCGATCACCGGTGACGCCGCCGCCGTCACCGACGAACTCGTCTCCTCGATCGGCGCAGCGGTGCAGTCGGGACGCGACGCGGGTCTGACGGTTGAAGCGAATGGCACCGCCGCCAAGGCGCAGTCCGCGCCGGGGGGCGCCACCGAGCTGGTCGGTATCGGTGTTGCCGCAGTGGTTCTGATGATCACCTTCGGCTCGCTTGTGGCCGCCGGCCTGCCGCTGATCACGGCGATCATCGGCGTCGCCATCGGCAGTATGGGCATCACGATCGCGACCGGATTCTTCCAGCTGAGTGCGATGACGCCGACGCTGGCGATCATGATCGGTCTCGCGGTCGCCATCGACTATTCACTGTTCATCGTCTCGCGCTACCGACATGAGATCACCGTCAACGACGATCGCGCCGAGGCCGCCGGTCGGGCCGTCGGTACCGCGGGATCGGCTGTCGTGTTCGCCGGACTCACCGTCATCATCGCGCTCATCGCGTTGCGGGTGGTCGGCATCCCGTTCCTGTCCGACATGGGCGCGGCCGCGGCCTTCACCGTGCTCATCGCGGTGCTCATCGCGCTCACCCTGCTGCCGGCGATCCTCGGACTGTTCGGCGCCAAGGCGTTCGCGGGCAAAGTGCCGTTCGTGAAGTCACGCGACTTCGAGGCCGCCGATGCCAAGCCGAATGCCGCACAGCGGTATGCGCGCACCGTCACCCGCAAGCCCGCGCTGTTCCTCATCGCGGGAGTGGTGCTGCTCGGCCTGCTCGCCATCCCGGCGATGAAGCTGTCGCTCGCACTGCCCAACGACGCGACCGCGGAGCCGGGCACGAGTTCGCGCCAGGCCTACGACCTGGTCGACGAAGGCTTCGGCCCGGGTAAGAACGCCCCGCTGCTCGTCGTGGTGGACGCGCAGCACGCGACAGTGCCTGCGCAGGAAGCGTTCGGCAAGGTGCTCGAGACCGTCGACGCCCAGTCGGATGTCGCGAACGCACAGATCGTCGGCGTGAACAACGCAGGCGACACCGCCCAGATCATGGTCACCCCGCAGAGTGGGGCCACCTCGGACGAAACCAAGGATCTGGTCCAGAACCTGCGTGACGCCGAAGGCGCGCTGCAGTCGGACTACGCCCTCACCTACGGCGTCACCGGGCAGACCGCGATGGAGATCGACATCTCCAAGACCTTGCAGGACGCCCTGTTGCCGTACCTGCTCGTGGTGGTCGGCCTCGCGTTCCTGCTGCTCATGCTGGTGTTCCGGTCGATCTTGGTGCCGCTCACCGCGACCCTCGGATTCTTGCTCAGCGTCGTCGCGACGTTCGGCGCGACGGTCGCGATCTTCCAGCAGGGTTGGGGCGGCCTGATCGGCAACCCGCAGCCGATCGTGAGCTTCATGCCGATCTTCCTGATCGGTGTGGTGTTCGGGTTGGCGATGGATTATCAGGTGTTCCTGGTCAGCCGGATGCGTGAGGAATACACCCACGGCATGTCCGCCAAGGACGCGGTGGTCTCCGGCTTCGGCCACGGCGCCCGAGTCGTCACGGCCGCGGCAGTGATCATGATTTCGGTGTTCGGGGCGTTCATGGCCGAACCGGACTCGTTCATCAAGGCGATGGGCTTCGCGCTCGCCGCGGCGGTGTTCTTCGACGCGTTCGTGGTGCGGATGGTGATCATCCCGTCGGTGATGGCACTGCTCGGCGACAAGGCCTGGTGGCTGCCGAAGTGGCTGGATCGCATCCTGCCCAACGTCGACGTCGAGGGTGCCAAGCTCGAACAGCGGTACCCGCGCGAAGAGCATCGGGAGCTGGAGCCGGCTAGGTAGTTCGGTCCTTCTGAAGCAGTAGCCTGAGCGCCCACTTTTCGAGTTTCGGCGGAATCCGAACCGCTCGAAAGTGGGCGCTCGGTGCATTTGGCCGGCTGCCGAGCGCATCGACGTCCTGGATCCGGCTACACTGCCAAGCCGACCGGACTTGGGGGGAACCATGGTTGGTTTCGGTGAGTTGCGCGGTGCGACGCCCGCCTCGTGGCAGGCGGCTGCCGACGACATGCTCGCCGCGGCAAAGGAGGCGGAGCAGGCTGCCGCCGCCATTCATGCGAACGGCGCGAGCAAGCTTGCCGACAGCTGGCCCGACGAATTGGGGCAGATGGTCCGTGCCGACCTGATCGCAGTTACGCAGAAACTCGACACCATGGGTGTGCTCCTGCGCGGCGCGACGACGGCGATGGACACGCTGGAAAACGCTGCACGTCTCGCGCAGAAGGAGTTGACCGTAGCGCTCGACTACGCGGCGTCGGTCGGGATCGGTGTCGACGAGAAGGGGACCGCGACGATCCTGCCGGAGTTCGAGGACGATCCGCTCAGCGCCCAGCGGCTGCGGGACGTTTCCGCGATGATCGGTGACGCGTTGGATGCCGCGACAGGTGCGGACGACGAGGGTGTCTCCGCCCTCGGTCGGCTGGCGGTAGACCCGGACATCATCAGCACCGACGATGCCCGCAAGCGGCAGGCGCAGGCCAACCAGGATGCACTCGACATGATCCGCGACGCTTTGCCGGATGGGCAGTCGCCGAAGGCGGTGCGACGGTGGTGGGATGCGCTGACGCCCGAAGAGCGAACCCAATTCAAACGCGCCGTTCCTGTGGAACTCGCCGGTCTCGACGGGATTCCCAAGGACGTCGTCGACGGACTCCGGGGCAATCGCGGGTATGACGCACTCGAGATGGTGCGGTATGCCAAGGAACATTGGGACGACCAATCGATCGATATCTTCGACAACAACTGCGCAAATTTTGTTTCCAATGCGCTGCTCGGTGCGGGTCTCGACGAGAAGGGGACGTTCACCACGGACGATGACGGATGGGGTCGTAGCAAGGCCGGTGACTGGGGCTGGGACCTGGATTGGCCCGGTCCCGGCTCACTCGAAGGCTTGTCGCATACCGACTCATGGACGTACGCCGAGGCGCAGAAGAACTTCCTGCTCGACAACGGTGGTGAGGACGTGGGCGTCGCCAATGCGCGGCCCGGTGACGTCGTCTATTGGGAGCACGCGAATTCCGGTGAGGCGCATCATGCCGCCGTTGTGACGGCCGTTCTGCCCAACGGGGAAGTGCTTTACACCCAACACAGTCCGTCGGCCCAGAACCTGAGTTTGCAGGGACGCCTTCCGATGGGTGAACAGGCCGAGGGTGACCAGAACGTGTTCGTGGTTCGACCGAAGCAGTCATGGTGAGGGGACGAGTCCGATGAGCGCACCGAATGTGGATATCCGGCCCGAAGACGTGGCGGGTAGCGGCGCGGCGGTCACCACGGGTGCGAGCGATGCCAAGGCAGCGGTTGCGGGCCGGTTCGACAGTGGCCAAGCCGCCGCCGATGGCAACCCGGGCTGGCGGACCGGACCGGCGCTCGTCGAATTTATGGCCTCGTTCGAACGAGAGATGAACGACGCGTTGGATTCGCTGAAAACCATGGGGGACAAGATCGTGGTGGCGGCTCAGAACTATGCGGCCGTCGATGGCCGGAACGCCGAGGCGCTGTCTCGGATCGTCACCGCCCTGGACGGCCTGAAATGAGTCGGCGAGAACTGATTCGGCCGGAGATGGCATCTACCCGCCGGCGAGTCGGTCTTTTCGCGGCTGTCGTTGGCGTACTCGCCTTCGGACTGCTCGTCTGGTCGGCGGTCGCCTACGACCGGGTCCTCGAGAACCGATGGCAGCGATTGCTCGACACGCAATGCCAGCCGATGTTGCCGATCCCTGGATCCGCCGACGTGTGGATATGGGTACTTGTCGCCGCGTCGGTAGTGACCCTCATCGCGGTCGTGATCGCACTCTTCACCCTCGGCACAGGCCGGAGATGGCGCTGGGCGGTGTTCGTGATCGGAATCCCGCTGGCGCTGATCGCGCTGTTCTATGTGGTGGTCACGCCTTTGGCGATCACAAATCCGGATCAGAACGCGCGCGCGGATGTGTCCCCGTGCGAGACCGGGCTCTGACCTCTCCCGGGACGAGAACAACGCTTTGCGCGTGTAGGGGGAGGGCAATAGCCACCTTGGGGTCGTAGCCGCACACCCCGCCGGTCGCCGACCATATTGGCAGGTCGAAAGTCGGCCGCGCAGTCGGCGAGATGCCGCGCACCCCCGAGGAGTTCCCATGTCCAGACGTCGGTCGCGAACCAGGATCGCAGCGCTGGCCGCCCTGTCTCTGCTGGCGGCGGGTGCCGGAACCGCATGTAGCGCCGACGAATCCGGCACGGCGCCAGACGGTTTGCAGGCGCCCAATCAGCTGGAGCGGGCCGCCGCACTGATCCGGCCGGCGATCGTATCGCTCGAAATGCACATCACCGGATACGTTTTCGATGAGCAGGGCAATATCTTCAACCAGGGCAACCCGTACGAGATGGAAGCCACCTGCTCGGGATTCGTGGTGAACCCGGACGGCTGGGTGGCCACCGCGGGGCACTGCGTGGATTCCGGTCCCGAAGGGTTCCGTGACGATTTCATCCAGCATGCGGCACTCGAGGCGAGCGCGAGCCGGCCAGGGGTATCGGCCGAGGACTTTTACAATTTCGGCGTAATGAACTGGCGGGTAGAGGGTTTCACCCCCGGTTCCCCGCTCGACGTGCAGATCGGCGTGCATCCGGGTGGAGATCCCAATGCCGCTGCACTGCCGGCCCGGGTGGTCGACTTCCGTCCGCTCGGCAAGGGCGACGTCGCCCTGGTGAAGGTCGACGCGGCCGATATGCCGTCGACCGACCTCGCCACCGATCCGGACGTGCAGGTTGGCGATCAGGTGCTGGCGGTGGGCTACCCGGCCAGCACCGACCTCGTCACCGACCAGTCCGCCGAACCGTCGAACAAGGAAGGTGCGATCAGTTCGAAGAAAACCCAGGGCAGTGTGCCGGTTTACGAGATCAGTGCCGCGGTGTCACCGGGGATGAGTGGCGGACCCACCGTCGACACCGCGGGAAAGGTGCTCGGCGTCAACAGCTTCACCATTGCTGGTGAGTCTCAGCCGTTCAATTTCATCGCACCCAGCTCGGGTCTGACCGAACTGCTCGATCGCAACGGTGTCGATTCCGTACTCGGCCCGGTCGACACGACCTTCCGCGACGGACTCGACGCGCTCTACGCCGGCCGGTACACCGATGCGATCGCCGATTTCGACAAGGTCCTGGCGTTGGCGCCCGAGCACGCCAAGGCGCCCGAGTTGAAAACGGACGCGACCCAACTGCGCGACAAGTACGGCGATTGGGGTGTTCCGAAATCCGACGACCACCTGTGGTACCTGATCGGCGGCGGGGCACTGGCCGCGATGGTGGCAATGGGACTGGCACTGCTCCTGGTGCGCAAGCGCCGGCGCCCCGCGACCGCACCGGCGGCGCCGGATCCGGCCATCACACCGCGGGCCGACGACGAACCGCTGACCATGCTCGCTCCGCCGATGCACGCGGCGTCCCCGGAGCCTGGGCAGGCCGGTGCCGAGTCAACGACCGGGGTGGCGACGCTCGATCGACCGACCGCGCCGTCGAGATACTGCGCGGCGTGCGGAGCCAAGGCTGCGTCGACCGACCGGTTCTGCCGCGGCTGCGGGCACGAGCACTAGACACGTCCGCGACGGCGCGGGAGCCGGTGAACCATCACCGGACTCCCGCGCCGAGCCGTGGGCAATGTCCGGGGAAAGTCGGTCTGCCCTCGCAGGTAGTCTGCGATCACCATGTTGATCAGGCTGCTCCGCACGTATCTCTACCCCTACCGCAAACAGTTGGTGGGGGTTGTTCTGTTGCAGCTCGTCGCTGTGATGGCGTCGCTGTATCTGCCGAGCCTGAACGCCGACATCATCGACAACGGCGTCACCAAGGGCAATATCGGGTACATCTGGAACACCGGGTTGTGGATGCTCGCGGTGTCGTTCGTCCAGATCGTCTGCTCGTCGGCGTCGGTGTTCCTCGGCGCGAAGGCCGCGATGGCCGCCGGCCGGGATGTGCGCGGCGCACTGCTGCACCGGGTCGGCACGTTCTCGGCTCGCGAGGTCGGCTACTTCGGCGCACCGTCGCTGATCACCCGCAACACCAACGACGTGCAGCAGGTGCAGCTGCTCATCGTGATGAGCTGCACGATCCTCGTGATGGCGCCGATCATGTGCGTCGGCGGCATCGTGATGGCCTTGCGCGAGGATCTCGGGCTGTCCTGGATCCTCGTCGTAGCAGTGCCCGCGCTTGGTCTGGCGATGTCGCTCATCATCGCCCGCATGGTGCCCGGTTTCCGGATGATGCAGTCCAAGCTCGACGCGGTCAACCGCGTGCTTCGCGAGCAGATCACCGGTATCCGCGTGGTGCGCGCTTTCGTGCGCGAGCGCGAGGAGGTCTGGCGCTTCGGCGTCGCGAATCACGAACTCACCGACGCCGCGTTGCGGGTGGGCAAGCTTGCGGCGCTGATGTTCCCGACGGTCATGCTGATCAGCAATATCACCAGCGTCGCGGTGATCTGGTTCGGCGGGCACGAGGTGAATTCCGGGACGATGGAAATCGGTTCGCTCACCGCGATGCTCAGCTACATCATGCAGATCCTGATGTCGGTGATGATGGCTTCGTTCCTGGCCATGATGGCGCCCCGCGCGTCGGTCTGTGCCGAGCGCATCGCCGAGGTGCTCGACACCGAGTCCTCGGTGGTGCCGCCCGAACGTCCCGAACCGTTCGTCGACGATCCGGGCCTCGTCGAGTTGCGCGGTGCCGAGTTCAGCTATCCCGGCGCGGATGAGCCGGTGCTCTTCTCGATCGATTTCCGGGCCGAGCCGGGCAAGACCACGGCGATCATCGGTGCCACGGGATCGGGCAAGAGCACGCTGCTGAACTTGATTCCGCGGCTCGTCGACGCGACCTCGGGCGCGGTGTTCGTCGGTGGAACCGATGTCCGCAAGCTCGATCCGGACCTGCTGCGATCGCAGATCGGCATCATCCCGCAGAAGCCGTACCTGTTCTCGGGCACGGTCGCGAGCAACCTGCGCTACGGCAACCCGGACGCCACCGACGACGACCTGTGGCGATGTCTCGACATCGCGCAGGCCGCCGACTTCGTGCGGGAAATGCCGCAAGGCCTGGAGACGCCGGTCGCGCAGGGCGGCACGACCGTATCGGGCGGGCAACGGCAACGGCTCGCCATCGCCCGTGCCCTGGTGAAGAAGCCCAAGGTCTACCTGTTCGATGACTCGTTCTCCGCGCTCGACCTGGCGACCGACGCAAGGCTGCGGCATGCGCTCGCGCCGGTGACGTCGGATGCCTGCGTGATCATCGTCGCGCAGCGCGTTTCCACGATCCGCGAGGCCGATCAGATCGTGGTTCTCGACGACGGTGCGGTGGTGGGGCGCGGTACCCACGACGAGTTGGTCGCGGACTGCCCGACCTACGCCGAGATCGTTGATTCCCAGCTCGCCGCGGAGGATGCCCGATGACCCGCCCAGGGATGGCGCCCGGCGCGATGCCAGGCGCGCCCGGAACCAAGGCGAAGTCGTTCAAGCCGTCCGTGCTGCGGCTGCTGCGGCAGCTGGAGCCCGAGCGGATCTTGGTGGTCCTGATCATGGTGCTCGCCGTGATCAGCGTCGTGCTCACCATCCTCGGCCCGTACCTGCTCGGCAAAGCCACCAATGTGATCTTCGACGGCGTGGTCGGCAACCAGCTGCCGGCGGGAATTTCCAAGGAACAGGCAGTCGACGGCCTCCGCGCCGATGGGCAGAACACACTCGCCGACATGTTGTCGAGCATGGATGTGGTGCCCGGGGTCGGCATTGACTTCGACGAGGTCGGCCGGATCCTGATGATCGCGCTCGCGCTGTATCTGGGCTCGGCAGTGTTCAGCTGGTTGCAGGGTTACCTGCTCAACTTCGTCATCCAGCGCACGATCCGCCGGATCCGCAGCGATGTCGAGGCGAAGATCCACCGGCTGCCGTTGAGCTACTTCGACAAGTCGGCACGCGGTGACGTGCTCAGTCGGGTCACCAACGACGTCGACAACATGTCGACCGGCCTGCAGCAGTCGATCAGCCAGATGCTGATGTCGCTGCTCTCGGTGATCGGCATTCTCGGCATGATGCTGTGGATCTCGCCGCTGCTGGCGCTGATCGCGATCCTGACCGTGCCCGTGGTGATCTTCGCGACCGCGCAGATCGCCAAACGATCCAAGCCGCATTTCATCAACCAGTGGAAGTACACCGGTGGCGTCAACGCGCAGATCGAGGAGGCCTACACCGGGCACGAGCTGATCCAGGCGTTCGGTCGCGGCCCCGAGGTGGAGCGTGCGTTCGACGAACGCAACGACCAGCTCTACGAGGCAAGTTTCCGCGCCCAGTTCATCTCCGGGCTGATCATGCCGACGGTGATGTTCCTCGGCAATATCAACTATGTGCTCGTCGCCGTCGTCGGTGGCCTACGCGTCGCGTCCGGCTCGCTGTCGCTCGGCGAGGTGCAGGCCTTCATCCAGTACTCGCGCCAGTTCACCCAACCGCTCACCCAGATCGCGTCGTTGATCAACCTGTTGCAGTCGGCCGTCGCCTCGGCGGAACGAATCTTCGAGCTGCTCGATGCCGAGGAGCAAACTCCCGACCCGGTTCGCGACTTGCGGTCGGCCGCGGATCTCGGGCGGGTCGAGTTCGACCGGGTGTCGTTCCGGTACATCGCGGAAACGCCGCTCATCGAAGACCTGTCGCTGGTCGCGGAGCCCGGGAACATGGTCGCGATCGTCGGCCCGACCGGGGCGGGCAAGACGACGCTGGTGAACCTGCTGATGCGTTTCTACGAGGTGGATTCGGGCACGATCAGCGTCGACGGTGTGCCGATCGATGCGATGACCCGTGATCATCTGCGTGCCCGCATGGGCATGGTGCTGCAGGACACCTGGCTGTTCGGCGGCACGATCAAGGAGAACATCGCCTACGGCAACCCGCACGCGTCCGAGGCGGAGATCCTCGAAGCCGCGCGGGCGGCCTACGTCGACCGGTTCGTGCACTCGCTGCCCCGGGGCTACGACACGGTGATCGACGAGGAGGGTTCCGGCGTCAGCGCCGGGGAGAAGCAGCTCATCACGATCGCGCGGGCGTTCCTGGCCAAGCCGTCGATCCTGATCCTCGACGAGGCGACGAGCTCGGTGGACACCCGCACCGAACTTCTGGTGCAGCACGCCACCGCGGCGTTGCGCAGCGACCGGACGAGTTTCGTCATTGCCCACCGGCTCTCCACGATCCGGGACGCGCACCTGATTCTCGTCATGGAACGTGGCCGGATCGTCGAGCAGGGCACGCATGCCGAGTTGCTGGAGGCACGCGGCGCGTACCACCGGCTGTACCACGCCCAGTTCGTCGGTGCCGCGGTCGAGGCCTGACGTGGAGCCGGCCCCCGACAGCACTCGATCGCTCGACAGCCGGGCCGACGACCGTCCACAGCTCGGGTTCACCATCGGCGCCCGACTCGACAACCGGCACGGCCGAAGCGGGGTGATTGCCACCCCGCACGGCGAGATCCGCACCCCGGCGTTCATTCCGGTCGGCACCCAGGCGACAGTGAAAGCCGTTCTGCCGGAGACGATTCGCGAGCACGGCGGACAGGCCGTGCTCGCCAACGCCTACCACCTGTATCTGCGGCCCGGGCCCGACATCGTGGACGAAGCGGGCGGGCTCGGTGCGTTCATGAACTGGCCGGGGCCGACCTTCACCGATAGCGGCGGCTTCCAGGTGATGTCGCTCGGCGTCGGGTTCAAGAAGGTCCTCGCGATGGAGTCGGTCGGCGTGCAGAACGACGACGTCATCGCAAAGGGCAAGGAGCGCCTCGCGAAGGTCGACGACGACGGCGTCACGTTCAAGTCGCATCTGGACGGATCCCGGCACCGGTTTACCCCCGAGGTGTCGATGCAGATCCAGCATCACCTCGGCGCCGACATCATCTTCGCCTTCGACGAGCTCACCACCCTGCTCAATACCCGTGCGTACCAAGAACGTTCGGTGCAACGCACACACAAGTGGGCACAGCGCTGCCTCGATGAACACCTCCTCCTCACCCAGGAGCGCACGCACCGGCCCAGGCAGGCGCTGTTCGGGGTGATTCAGGGCGCGCAGTACGAGGATCTGCGTCGCGAAGCGTGTCGCGGGCTTCGCTCGCTCACCGGGCCGGACGGTGAGGGTTTCGCCGGGTACGGCATCGGCGGCGCGTTGGAGAAGCACAACCTCGGCACGATCGTCGAATGGTGCAGTGCCGAACTGCCCGAGGACAAACCGCGCCACATGCTCGGTATCAGCGAACCCGAGGATGTGTTCGTGGCGGTGGAGAACGGTGCGGACACCTTCGACTGCGTCAACCCGTCCCGGGTGGCGCGCAACGCCGCCGTCTACACCCTGGACGGCCGATACAACGTCGATACCAGCCGCTACCGGCGGGATTTCACGCCGATCGACCCGGAGTGCGACTGCTACACCTGTGCGAACTACACGAAGGCGTATTTGCACCATCTGTTCAAGGCCAAGGAAATGCTCGCCTCCACGCTGTGCACGATCCACAACGAGCGATTCACCATCCGGCTCGTCGACGACATCCGGGCAAGCATCGACGGCGATTACTTCGATGAGTTCAAGGAGCAGACCCTCGGCAGGTGGCGTCCCCGTCGTAAGTGACTCAGGTCACACTGCTGCGCGTGTCACATCGTTACCGCTCTCCTCGTCTTCCTTGTGTAACCACCTCGAGCAAGGAGAGATCGATGGAACCTCGAATCGACCTGTTCAACAACGACGTTGCCGGTGCCTTCGTCAAGCGGTTGAACGCCGCCAGCAGGGTGATCGTCGACTCGTCACTGCCGCAGGCGACGGCGCACCTGGTCGAGCTTCGTGCGAGCCAGATCAACGGCTGCGGATTCTGCACCGACATGCACAGCAAGGATGCGACCGCCGCGGGCGAGACCTCGGTGCGGCTCAATCTCGTTGCGGCCTGGCGGGAAGCGACGGTGTTCACCGAGGCCGAGCGTGCCGCGTTGGCACTTGCCGAAGAGGGCACCCGTCTCGCCGATGCCGCCACCGGGGTCAGCGGGGACACCTGGGACCAGGTGCGTAAGCACTACGACGACGAGCAGATAGGCGCGCTCGTCTCACTGCTCGCACTGATCAATGCCTACAACCGACTCAATGTCATCGCGGCGACACCGGCGGGCGGCTACGAGCCGGGTATGTTCGGCTGAATCCGTGTGGCGCGCACGGCGGCTGCCGCGTCGTGCGCGCCCGCTGCGTCGAGTCCGGCGATGACGCCGTCGATGTCGGCCGCGGGCCTGTTCTGGCTGAGCTTGAACTTGGCCTGCACGCGCGTGATTCGGATTTCTACCCCGACGATCGCGCGCAGTTGCCCGGCAATGAATTTGCTGGGCGCGTCGTCCGCCGACCAGGGTGACGGGTTGGCTGCCTCGTGGAGATCGGTGAGGCGGCGGACCAGGCCCGCCACCCACTCGACGTCGTCATGCACGATCAGCTCGCCGTACACGTGCGCGGTGACGTAGTTCCAGGTCGGCACGACGCGACCGTGTTCGAACTTGCTCGGGTACCAACTGGGGGAGACATAGGAGTCGGGCCCCCGCACGATCACCAGCGCCTCGCCGAAGGCCGGTTCCTGCCACTGATCGTTGTTGCGTGCGAGGTGTCCGAGCAGCGTGCCGTGCTCACCCACTTCTGGTTCGAAGATGAACGGCAGCATGGTCGCGACGAGACCCGCTTGGGTCGAGGTGATCAGGTCCGCGGCGCCGTTGTTCGTCAGCAGGTCGGCGACGGCGTCGTCGCCGGGAACGAAATGTGCCGGCAGGTACATCGGGTGCTCCGCGGGTTCGTCGGGCTATGTGTTCCAGACCGAGATGTCGCTGGGCTGCGGCGCGTAGCTCGGCTCGCGCTTCTTGATGTAGGCGATAACCCGGTAGGTGATCGGCATGACGAAAATCTCGACCAGCGTTTTCCAGATGAATCCGACGATCAGGTAGTTGAAGAAGTCGGACCAGGTGCTGATCCCGATGGCACCCGCGGCGATCGAGCAGAAGATGAGGGTGTCGCCGAATTCTCCGACGACCGTCGAGCCGATCAGCCTGGCCCACAGATGCTTCTCGCGGGTGCGCTCCTTGATCAGCACCAGCGTCACGGAGTTGAGTGTCTGCCCGACGAGGTAGCCGGCGAGTCCGGCGAGGACCAGGCGAGGCACCACGCCGAGCACCGTCTCGAACGCGGCCTGGTTCTCGTAGAACGCCGCGGCAGGCAGCTCGGTGGCGAGCCAGAAGCAGAAGGTGCCCAGCAGCAGTGATCCGAACCCGATGTAGATCGCGCGGCGCGTGGCCTTGAAGCCGTATACCTCGCTGAGGACGTCGCCGATCACGTAGGACAGCGGGAACAGGAAGAACGCGCCGTCGGTATTGATCGGCAGGATCTGGAACGGACCGAGCGAGACGTCCGAGTCGGCGAAGAACGCGACCCCCTTGGTCGCGCACACGTTGGAGATGATCAGCGTCGCCGTGAACACGGCGACGAGAATCGGATAGTAGCCGTGCGTGACCCGTGCGAATGCGGCGCGCTCGGTAACTGTCTGCGTCTCTGTCACCCGGCGATTCTAGGCGGCGAACGACCAGGCTTCGCGCGGCAGGTGCGCCGGGTCGAACCCGTCGACCAGTGCGCTAGGGGTTGCGCCGTGCAGCCCGAGGGACCCGGCGAGCCGGGCGAGCACCTGCGCCGGTGCGTGCCCGAGCGCCAGTTGGTCGGCGAGAGTGACCGCTCCGTCGCGTTTGGCGAGGCGCTTGCCCTCGGCGTTGACGACCAGTGGGACGTGCGCGTACTCGGGGACGGGCAACTCGAGCAACTCGGCGAGATAGGCCTGCCGCGGAGTGGAGGGCAGCAGATCGTCGCCGCGCACCACCTGGTCGATGCCTTGGTCCGCGTCGTCGACGACCACGGTGAGGTTGTAGGCGGGGACGCCATCACCGCGTTGCAGCACGAGGTCGTCGACGAGCCCGGTGAACTTGCCATGCAGCCGGTCGCGCACGGTGAACTCCTGGACCTCGGCGCGCAGCCGCAGTGCGGGCGGGCGACCTTGGGCCCGGCGTTCGGCACGCGCGGCGCGGGTCAGCTGGCGGCACGTCCCCGGGTAGGCGCCCAGCGGTGCGTGCGGTGCGGACGCCGCCTGCTGGATCTCGCGCCGCGTGCAGAAGCACTCGTACACGAGGCCAGCGGCCCGCAGTCGCGATACCACCTCGTGGTAGCGGTCGAGGCGGTCGCGTTGATGGCTGACGGTGCCGTCCCAATCGAGGCCGAGCGCCGCCAAGTCCGCGAGTTGGCGCTGTTCGGCACCGGAACGGACCCGGTCGAGGTCGTCTACCCGGATCAGGAAGCGCCGACCCGAGGACCGGGCGAACAGCCAGGCCAGCAGGGCGGTGCGCAGGTTGCCGAGGTGCAAGTCGCCGGACGGGCTGGGAGCGAAGCGACCGGCACCGGCACCGGCACCGGCGTCCGCAGTCGTCATGGCGCGATTGTGCCCTGCCATTCGTTGCCGCCGCGGTCGCGGGCCGAGGGAGTTGACAGGTCGTGTGCCTGCCGTCACAATCGAAAAAGTGACATGACTGTCACGTCATAAACTTTTCAGAGGAGTTTTGATGTCTGCGTCCATTCCCGACATGCGCGAACTCGGCACCAACGTGCGGAACTGGGGACGTTGGGGTGCCGATGACGAACGCGGCACCACGAACCTGATCACGGCCGAGCGCATCGCCGCGGCAGGCCGGCTGATCCGGACCGGTGAGGTATTCGAGCTGGGTATCCCGCTCGACTCCGACGGCCCCCAGCCGGGTGGCGCCCGGATCAACCCGATCCGGTTGATGGCGGAGAACGGACAGGAGCAGGTGCTGCCCGGTGGCTTCAAGTGGGCCGACGACTACGTGTTCATGCCGCTGCAGGCCGGGTCGCAGTACGACTCGCTGGCGCACGTGCACTACGACGAGCAGCTCTACAACGGTCACCCGGGTGACGGCGTGACGGTCAAGGGAGCGGACAAGTGCGGTATCCACACCCAGGCCAAGGGCATCGCCGGCCGTGGCGTGCTGCTCGACATCGCTCGGCACCGTGGCGTCGACTGGCTGCAGGCCGGCGAAGCGATCGGACCCGACGAGCTCGACGCCGTCGCCGCCGCGCAGGGCGTGGAGGTCGGCGCCGGTGACATCCTGCTCTTCCGGACCGGTTGGCGCGCAAAGTTCCTCGCGGAGAAGGATCCGGCCGCGTACATGGCGGGCGAGCCCGGTCTGAGCCTGGCCACCGCACAGTGGCTGCGCGATCGGGATGTGGCGGTCGTGGGTTCGGACAACTGGGCGGTCGAGGTGATGCCCGGCGAGAACCCGGGTGCGCTGTTCGAACTGCACATGGTCCTCATCCGGGACATGGGCATGACGCTCGCCGAGATGCTCGACTTCGAGGATCTCGCCGTGGCGTGTGCTGCGGACGGCAAGTACGACTTCTTCTACGCGGGCCCGCCGCTGCAGTTCACGCGCGGTGTGGGATCCCCGATCAATCCGCTCGCGATTCGCTGACCCAGCGAACCTTCCACCCCTGAAAAGTGATTGATTCGAGGAGAATTCGCATGCTCGTCAGCGACATCGTCGAGTACGGCGCGCGCAAGCACCCGGACCGCATCGCCGTGCGTTTCGAGGACCAGGCCGTCAGCTACGTCGAACTACGGGACCGCAGCCGCCGTCTCGCCAACGCCCTGCTGACCGTCGCACAACCCACGGACCGGGTCGCGATCCTGTCCACGAACTGCGTCGAGTACTTCGATTGCTACTACGGTGTTCCGATGGCCGGAATGGCCCTGACGATCCTCAACTTCCGGCTCCACGCCGACCAGATCGCCTCGCTCATCCAGAATTCCGAGGCGAGTGTGCTCGTCGTGAGCGCGGAGTTCGCCGATGTCGTCGACGAGATTCGCGACCGCATCCCGACGGTGCATACGGTCGTCGTGATCGGCGGAACGGATGCGGCAACATCCTGGGAAGGCTTCGTCGGCACAGTCTCCGCCGAACTGCCTGCCGTGCAACCGAGTCCGGACGACATCGCCTGGATGGTGTACACCAGCGGAACCACCGGGATGCCCAAGGGCGTGATGATCAGCCACCGGAATCTGGTCAGCGGCATCACTTCCTCGGCGCTCGAGTGGGCACTGCCCGACAACACGGTCTTCCTGTTCTGTTTCCCGCTGTGCCATGTCGGCGGCTACGTCACACTGCTCAACCACCTGGCGGGCAGCACGGTTGGCATCGTTCGTGCTTACGACAACCAGACGTTCCTGCGCCTGGTGCAGGAGTGGAAGGTCACTCAGACGGGCCTGGCCCCGACGATGATCAACTTCCTGCTGCAGGACCCCAAGCTCGACGAGTTCGATCTGGGCACACTCGAGGCAATCGGTTATGGCTCCTCGGCGATCCCGGCGGCCGTGCTGCGCGAGGGACTCGAACGCCTCGGCGTCGACTTCTACCAGGGCATGGGCATGACCGAGCTGGCCGGCAACGTGCTGCACTTCAACCAGGAGGCGCACCGCCGTGCCGCCGCGGGCGAGCCGGGGCTACTCGCCGCGGCCGGAAAGCCGATGCGGCTGGCGGACATTCGCATCGTCGACGACCAGATGCGCGACGTCCCGCCCGGAACGGTCGGCGAGATGGTCGTGCGCGCCGATCAGGTGATGACCGGGTACTGGCGTGATCCGAAGTCCACCGCAGCCGCTTTCACCGACAACTGGTTCCACACCGGTGACCTCGTGCGTCAGGACGAGGAAGGTTTCGTCTACATCGTGGACCGCATGAAGGACTTGATCATCAGCGGTGGTGAGAACGTCGCCTCGCTGGCGGTCGAGCAGGCGCTCTACCGTCACCCGGCGGTCGCCGAGGCGGCGGCCATCGGCGTCAAGGACGAGACGTGGGGCGAAATCGTTTGTGCCGTTGTGGTTCTCCGCGAGGGCGCAGCCGCGACTGCCGACGACATCATCGCTACCTGCCGCGAGCATCTCGGCGGGTTCCAGGTGCCCCGCCGGGTGGAGTTCGTGGATACCTTGCCCCGCAACGTGATGGGCAAGATCCTCAAGCGCGACCTTCGCGATCAACTGGCGCACACATCGGTCTAGCGGACACGAGAAGGGCCCGGGACGTCACGGTCGTCCCGGGCCCCTTCTGTTGCCCAGGTGGGCTCGGTTCAGCGGTCCGCGAACCGCTGGCCGAGTTCGTTGATCTCGGGCAGGCCCATGAAACCGGTGAATTCGTCGAATGCCGGCAGCTGATCCATGGCCGCAGCCGGAGTTCCGTCGCGCAGGATCGTCGCGAAGAACTCCTGGATTGACCGGGTGGCGGCCAGCAGCGCCCCGATCGGAAACAGCACGAGCGCGAAACCGAGTTCGGCGAGGGTATCCAGGGACAGCGGGGGAGTGCGGCCGCCCTCGACCCAGTTGAACACGAGCCGGTGGCCGGCCAGCTGGGTTGCTATCTCGTGTACCTCGTCGATGCTGTCGGGCGCCTCGACGAACAGCAGATCTGCACCGGCGTCGGCGTACCGTTTTGCCCGGTCGATCGCGACACCGAGGCCGTCGACCGCGGCGGCATCGGTGCGGGCGATGATGAGGAAGTCCGGGTCCGTGCGTGCGGCTCGGGCGGCCTCGACCTTGGCTACCATCTCGCCGACGGGAATCACCGCCTTGCCCGCCATATGTCCGCACCGCTTGGGGGCCACCTGATCCTCGAGCTGGATCGCCGCAACCCCGGCGCGCTCGTACTCACGAACCGTCCGAATCACGTTGATGGGATTGCCATATCCGGTGTCCGCGTCTGCGATCAACGGCAGGTCGATCGCTGCGGCCATGCGACGGGCGTTGTCGGCCATCTCGGTGGCGGTGAGCAGGCCGACGTCGGGGCGACCGATCATCGACGCGGCGGTACCGAACCCGGTCATGTACGCGGCGCTGAATCCCGCGGCCTCGACGAGCCGCGCGGATAGGCCGTCGAATGCACCGGGCGCGAGTACCGGTTGGCCGGAATCGAGCAGTTGGCGCAGCCGAGGCCGAACCGCGGACGGAGTGTGCAGCAGATCTGACATGAGGTTGCTTTCGAATCAGGCGATGAAGTGGCGTGGGTTCGCCACCCGCAGTCGGGCGAGGACGGCCGTCGAGATGGCACGGCACACGGTGGGATCGGTATAGGAGACGATCCCGGAACGCAGCAGTCGAGCGAGGTTGGTTTCGGATGCCGCGCCGAGCGATCCGAGCAGGTCTTCCAGTGCGGTGTCGGCACCATTGCCGGCTGCGACTTGGCGTGCGGCGGTGCGCAGCAGGTTCGTGCAGATCCGGAGCAGGTAACGCTCGCGATCGTGTGTCTGTAGGGTTGGCGCGATGTCGTCGGTGAGCGTTCCGGCGACCAGGTCGAGGATCTCGGCCAGGTCGGGCCGGTCGTGCAACGTCGGACGCGGCGCGTCGGAAATGGCAGGTGCCGCAGCATCCTCGAGCAGCCCGAGAATCAACAGCAGGTCGTATTCGGATTCACAGACCCGCCGTCCGATCGCTGCCAACTCCAGCGAATGCTCGGCGCCTCCAAGGTGCCGCTCTGCCTGAAACCGGCTCAGCACCAACCACTTCAGCGTGCCGAAGGTTTCCCACCAGCGCAGTTCGGCCGCCGACGGACGGAGGCCGGTGGCGCGCTGGTAGCCGTCGAGCAATTGCTTTCGGGTACCGATCCCGGCAACCGGGGCCTCGGCGCCGAAGCGCCAGGCGCGGACGCAGAGCCAACCCAGGTCTTCGATCGGATCACCCAGATGTGCGAGCTCCCAGTCCAGTACAGCTGTGATCCCGGTGCCGTCGATGAGGAGGTTGCCGAGCCGGAAGTCGCCGTGCACCAGGGTGTTCGGGTGTTTCGCCGGACGGTTCGCGCGCAGCCACCGCAGGCCTACCTCGACGGTGGGACGTGGCTCGTGCAGGTCGAGGTAGATCTTCTCGATCGCGTCCAGCGGATCGGTTGTATCGAGCATGCCAAGCTCGGTGGTGTCACTTCGATGAATCAGGCCGAGGGCGAAACCCATGTCCTCGGCCAGATGCGTACGCACCTGTTCGAATTCAGGGTTGCGCTGCAGCTTGCGGGGCATCGCTTCGCCGTCGACCTTGTCCATCAAAAGAAACGGCGCGTCGATGCCCGGTGCGGTGTCGCCGGAGGCGAGCACAGTCGGCACGGGAACGCCCGCGGCGGCAGCGGCTCGCAGGCAGGCGACCTCCGCGCGCATGCGGTCCGCGTCGCCGTGACCGGGTGGGTCGCGGCGCAACACCACCGGTACGTGCAGGCCCTGCGTGTCGTAGGTATCGACGAGCCAGGTCTGTCTGCTGGCACCGCCGGTGAGTTGCCTTGCCTCGCCAACTGTTACGTCACTGCCGGTAGCCGCGCTCAGCACGTCTCCAATGCCATCCCCGATCGTGGGGGCTACCTCGATCACCGCCATGGCGCCGCATCCGGATCGCGCAGTAGCCGTCGGGCGGTCGACATGCGATGCACCTCGTCCGGGCCGTCATAGACGCGGGCGTAACGCGCCCGGCGATACATACCTTCCAGCGGCGTATCGGCGGTGAGGCCGAGCGCGCCGTGCACCTGGATGGCACGGTCGACGACGTTGTGCAGCATCCGCGCCCCCCAGAACTTGATCAAACCGATCTGTACGCGGGCGTCGTCTCCGGAGTCCATCACGCGCGCCGCGTCCAGCGTCATCAGGCGGGCGGCCTGAATTTCGGCCGCGGATTCGGCGATGTATCGGTGAATTTCGCCCTTCTCGGCCAGCAGCGACCCATGTGCGTAGCGGGTGTTGGCGCGCTCGCACATCAGCTCGAAGGCGCGTTGCGCCTGGCCGAGCCAGCGCATGGAGTGGAAGATCCGACCCGGGCCGAGTCGGTCCTGGGCGACGATGAAGCCCTTGCCGCGTTCGCCGAGCAGGTTTGCCGCCGGCACCCGCACGTCGGTGAGCTTGACCTCGTAGTGATCGCTCGGATCGTGGCCCATCGTCGGGATCGCCCGCACAATCTCGAAGCCCGGCGTGTCGGTCGGCACGATGATCGAGCTGATGCGCGAATGCCGCGGGACTTCCTCGGACTCGGTGCGCGCGAAGACGCTGCAATAGCCGGCGTCGGCAACACCCGTGGTAAACCACTTGTGCCCGTTGATGACCCAATTGTCGCCGTCGAGCTCGGCGCGGGTCTCGATCAAGGTCGGGTCGGAGCCGGCCACATCGGGCTCGGTCAGCCCGACCGACGGCAGGAACTCGCCCGCGACCAGCGGTGGTATCCAGCGCCGCTGCTGCTCCTCGGTGCCGTGCTTGCGCAGCATGAGCGTGTCCTGCATGGACACCGACCCGACGGCCAACTGGCCGTACTCGGAACGCCCGATAACCTCGTTGAGATAGACGAAATCGAGGAACGGAACACCGCCACCGCCGATGTCCGACGGGTGTCCCAGCGCCCACAGGCCGAGTGCCTTTGCGCGAGAGCGCAACACGTCCAGCTGCTTGCGGGCCGCCTCGTCGGCGCGGGACAGGACCGGCTCGGCCGGGATCACTTCGTCGTCGATGAAAGTGCGCATCCGGGCGCACAGTTCGGCAACGTGTCCTTGCGGATGGGTCGCTCCGCGGGCTTCGCCCGTATCGGGCTGGTTCGTGGTCATCGGCGGTTCTCCCGGTCGTTGGCGGCCTTCTCGTAGAGCGGTTGGGTGGCGGCGGAATCGGCGTACTCGTCGATGCGCGTGATCTGTCCGTCGTTCACCTTCACGAACAGGCTCGCCGGCACCTCGATCCGGCCGTGGCCGGGCAGTTCGGCGCGCAGGACATGCTGCTGCGCGAAGCCGTCGGGCAACTCGTAGCGGCGGATCTCCTCGTACCGGAGGTTCTCCAGCGTGCGGGAGAGCCAGCGCAGCACGCGGAGATTCTCGGCGACGGTCTGCTCGAGCCCGTCGTCGTTGTGCCAGATCTGTGCATCCGGCGCATAGAGATCGGTCAGGGCAGCTTCGTCACCGCGGGAGACGGCGGTGAAGAAACGATCGGCGATGTCGTTCATGCGGGTGTCTCGCTTCCTCGGGGCCAATGAGTCGTGGTCATTCCCGGTCGAGACCGAGGGCGCCGACACACATCTGGTCGAGCGTGTCGAGCAGCGCGGCCTCGTTGGCCTCGTCGCCTTGGACGAGCCACAGGTACAGGGTGTGATCGACCATGGCGGACATGGCCCTGGCCGCCATCTCGGGATCGAGCGACTGCCGGACCAGCCCTTCGGACTGCCAGCGGGCGATCGCTCGCGCGGTGCGGTCGATCAACAGGTGGCGATGCTCGTGGCGGAGCCGGCGGAACTCGTCGTTGAAGGTCGCCACCTGCTCGACGATGGCCATCAGCCGGGCGTTCCGTCGATAGGCCTGGTAATAGGTCCGGTTGGCGTGGATCAGGCGGTCGGCCGGCGACATCCTGGAGTCGTGGGGTTCGCGGCGGTGGATGTCCTCGAACAATTGGGTGCTGAGCACTCGGAAGATGTCTTCCTTCGATTCGAAGTACCGGTAGAACGTGCCGTAGGAGACGTTGGCCTCCTGGCTGATCAGTTCCACCCGCGCGTCGGGAAATCCGACGTCCTCGAAGACGGTGCGCGCTGCGTCGAGGAGGGCATCGCGCGTCTTGCGGCCGCGCGTCGTCAGCGTCTCGACAGGCGCAGGTCCCGAAGGACTGTTGACAGATGCTTTGGCCACAGTCAAACTATTGATGAACATGACATGACTGTCAAGTCATTTCTTGCAGAGCCACCCGGCCCGCAGCGCCGAAAGGACCGCCATGAACGCCTCAGAACCGAAGTACGAATTTCGCGGTATCAACCATCTTGCGCTGGTCTGCTCGGATATGAAGCGGACGATCGACTTCTATTCCGGCGTACTCGGCATGCCGCTGATCAAGACGCTCGACCTGCCCGGCGATCTCGGACAGCACTTCTTCTTCGACTGCGGTGGCGGCAACAGCATCGCGTTCTTCTGGCTTTCCGATTCGCCGGACGCCGCGCCCGGTGTCGCCGCACCGAAGGGCCTGCCCGATGAGGGGGAGCTCGCCAGCGCCATCGGCTCGATGAACCACGTCGCCTTCCAGGTTCCGCTGGAGAAGTTCGACGAGTACTACGAGCGGATGAAGGCCGAGGGCATCAAGGTCAGCCGGATCCTCAACCACGACGACAGTCCGTCCGGGGTGTCCCGCAACATTCACCCGGGCACCTTCGTGCGGTCCTTCTATTTCATGGACCCCGACGGTGTGCTGCTCGAGTTTGCCAGCTGGACGCGGGAGTTCACCGAGGCCGACGTCTCCCACGAGCCGAAGACCGCCGCCGACCGCAAGGTCCGTTCCGAGCTCTGACACCTACTTCGAGAGGAATCCGATATGCCCCGTCTTCGGGAGATCCCGCGCGCCGAGGTCAGCGACGAGAAGATTCTGTTCTTCTACGACCGGCTGTTCGGCCCGGACAAGGACCCGGCCGTCGACCACGGCACCATCCATGCGACCCCCGGCGACTGGTGGACCGTGTTCGCGACGTCCCCGGCGGTGTTCAAGCACGCTGTGCGTGGCTTCTCGCTGTACCGCAATGCCAAGCTCGATCCGCTGCTGCGGGAACTGGGACAGGGCCGGGCCGGGTATGCACGCGGCAGCCAGTTCGTCTTCTCTCAGCACTGCAAGCAGATGCGTTCGCTCGGCATGTCCGAGAGCAAGATCGCGGCGCTGCCGGCTTGGCAGGTGAGCGACGAGTTCACCGAACTCGAGCGCGCCGTGCTCGCCTACGCCGACTCGCTCGTCTACGACGGCGGCCGGACCTCGGACGGCGTGTTCGCGGTGCTCCAGAAGCATCTCTCCGATGAGGAGATCATGGAGCTGACGTACATCACCTGCATGTACGACATGCACGCCACGATCTGCCGTGCCCTGAAGCTGGAGTTCGACGACCGTCCCGAGCTCATTGAGGAAGTCATGGTGCCCGAGGGTGTCGCGGTCGCAGACCTCTCGGCGGATCTGTCGGGGGAGTAGTCGCCAGGAGTCAGCCGCGCAGGCGGGGCCGCAGATCGTCCTCTGGGACATCGGTGGCCCCGCTTTCGAGTCCGTGGGCCAATTGCTCGGCGTAGGCAACGAGACCCGGCGCATCGATGTCGTAAGGCGCTGGTTCCTGCGAGAGCCGCAGCGCGGCCCGGTGTAGCAGCTTGATCGCGCCCTTCGGATTGCCGCGCTGAACATGCGTGATGCCGACGGCGAGCTGGGCCAGGCCCTGCCAGAGCACCCGTTCCTCGTCGGGCCCGTTCTTCCATGCCGCCTCGAGCACCTCGTGGGCATGGAACGCCCGCCCACGATCGATCAATTCTTGTGCGTAGCGCAGGGTTTCGTCGGGTGGCAGATCGAGTTCATCGGGGATGCGCTCGACACCTTCGCTTCCTGGCGGCAGCGGTCGGCCGAGTTCGTCACGGGGCCGGGCATTTCGGGCCCGGCCGGATTCGTCCCGACTCCGATCGACCATAAGGCCAGAGTACCGAGCGCGGGTCGGGTGACGTCACCATGTCCAAACGAAGTTGGGCGACTCTTTCAGCTCGGCTACTTCATGCGGCAGCGGCCGAGCAAGAACCTCGATATCGCTCCAATGGCATTCGCCGGCAGCCACCCGCTCAGCGAAGTCGCGCAGCTCGGGCGAGGCAATCGGCATCGCAGCCAGGTCCGCCATGTACTCCTCGGTCACCACGGTCGGCTCGGACAAGAGCGAGTGCACGTCCAGGTTCTCGACGCTCTCGCGAGCGGCCTCGAGATCGTCGGCGCTGTCCATCAAGCTGCCATACGCCTCCGGGAAGGATTCAGCGGTCGTGCTGCTCGACGCCGACACCGCACCTGCCTCCTCGTCCGTCAGGTACGAGTCGCCGACCCAATAGACGGCGAGTGCGAGTACCGCGAGCGCGGCGAACGACAGTGCGATCTTTGCGACCATGCCGCCAGTGGCATAGCGACGCCGGGTATTTGCACTTCTCATCGATGCTCGGCGTCGGCTCACTGCAGCCATGATTGCGGCGGCTCGTAATCGTCGTCGTTGTCGTCCGGATCCTGGCGCCGCCCGGATTGCGGCGGATTGTCTGTCGGGGCGGTCCACGTCCAGGCGAAATTGGGCGAATCCTTCAGCTCGGCCACCTCGGGCGGAACTGGTCGAGCGGCGAAGTCAATCTCGCTCCAACGGCATTCGCCGGAGAATACCCGCTCAGCGAACGCGCGCAGCTCGGGCGAGGAGTGCGGCATCGTGGCGAGCTGGGACATGAATTCCTCGGTCACCACCGTTGGCTCGGACATCAGTGCGTGCACGTCGAGCCGCTCGGCGCGCAGCCGTGCGGTTTCCAGATCGTCGGCGCGATCCATCAGGCGGCGGTACGCCTGTTCGATGTCGGGGTCGACGTCCTCCTCATGGCGAGCTCGCCGATTCGGCGTCATCCGTCCTCCCAGGGTTGGTGTTCGGTGCCCACCTCGTAGCCCTCTCTCGGCCGGTCGAGGGTGGAGTTGATTTCCGTGGCGGAAGCTATGTCATTGGCAATAGCCACTTTTCGAGCACCGTCATCGATCCTGGTGGTGATCGGTTCGAGCTTCTGATTCATCTTGTCGATAGCCGCGTGCGCCGGATCGGTGACGACGCGCAGGAACTCCTGGAGCTGGTTCTTCAGTTCCTCGACTTTGCGAACGATTTCTTGTACCGAGTCGACGACCGTAGCGATCTTGCGCGCGAGATCGGCGATTTCGAGGGTCCAGCCCAGGACCGGAACCTTTTTGAGGACGTTCTTGAGTATGCCCTTGGCGGTCTTGATATCGACGTAGTCCTCGAGCATGTCCTTCAGCTTGAGTACCGCGGTTTTGATGCCCTCGCGGATCTCGTTGGCGACGACGGTGAGCCCGTCGTTGACGATCCGGCCGACCGGACCCTCCCACTTCATGGCAGCAATTTGCCGACGTGCCCAGTTCTCCTCGAAGGCAATGGCCGCCTTGCCATCCCAGTACTCGCCGACCTGTTTGACGCCGGCCTCGAGGTTCTTCCCGGTCGCTTCCATCGCGTTGCCGGCGACCTTGTACGACTCGCCGATTCGTTTGAGCTCGTTCCAGTTTCCGGTGAGTGGCGAAACCACCATGTCGAGCGGGTTGACCTCAGCGCCGATGGTCCTGGTGATGCTCTTGATCGTTTCGTTCACATCGCCCAACCAGCCCGCGACCTCGGTGACGAGATCGGCGACATCCTCCTTATTGGCCGATGGCGCATCGAGTTTGAAGGTCTCCACCTTGTTGTAGGTTGTGACGTCGTCGTAGGTATCCGTTTGCCCGGGACGCTCGGTATCCGGGCCGTAGTCCACCGGTGACGCGCTCGGCACATCGTGGGTGACGGCATTCAGCGCGGCGTAGTTCTTGTTCTCTTGATCGTCGTACATCCACGCGGCCTTGTTCAGCTCGATACCGCTGCTGGTATTCGCGACGCCGATATCGCGCATACGCCCACCGGTGACGGTCGCGCACGTGCGCAGTGGCTCGAGCAGATCGCTGATGATGGGCCCGGAGAAGTCTCCGCTTGGCGGGCCGTTCTGGTCGATGAACCCCGCAACTTTGGCGCTGTCCTCGCCCAGGGAAGTCACCAAGGTACTCAGCCCGGCGATTTGACTGGGCAGCGCGCGAAATTGCTCAACCATCAATGCTCCGTTTTGGAGAGTGATCCGACAATCGAATCGACGTCGGTATCCGAGAGCGCATGTGCTGGGCCGACGCGGTGTTCGACCATGAGCAGCATGACTTCTGCGCTTGCGTACCCGGGTGTCGCGACGATGTCGAAGCGGGCGTCCTTCGGTGTGCATGCGTCTGTCTTCGGAATGGCTGTGACGACAGCGGTATAGCGGACAGCAGCGCGGCCCGAGACCTCCAGACTGAAGGGTCCGCGAATTTCGACCGTCGGGGCGATGCCGTTGGTGTCGTCGGCAAAGATCCGATTGGCCTTGACGACTTCCTCGCGTGCCGCGGTGTTGAGGTCGACACCATTGCGCCCGGTCGCCGCAACACTGGCCAGCGATGCACTATCGACTTCGGGGCAATAGCCGTAGCGGTAGTCACTTGTCGCCCCATATGTGGCGATATTCCCTTGCGCGTCGTTCCAGCCCATCACCATGGCGTTGCTGGCCCGCCAGCCCTCCCAAGGCACTGTGTAGCTGAGCCCGAACTTGGTGGGCACCGGCTGCGGCTGCCCCTCGGCCACCTGGGGCATTGGCGGAGGACGCCGCATCGACGGAAACCCGGGCGGCAAGCCCGCAACCGGGGTAGTGCTCGTCGCCGGCGGCACGGTCGTCGGCGCGATCCACGCCGGTGCCGCATTGCCCTCATCGTCTTTCAAATACGGGTTACCGACCCAAGCGACCACGAACATGAAAACCGCAAGTGCGACGAGCGCCCCGACGATTCTCATGATCGGACCCGCGAAGCCGTATTTCCGGAACACCTGTGTGAACTTCATCGAGGCCGCAGACCGCTGATCCGGCTATGCGCCCCCCGCGCATCGACGTACATGGCCGCTGAGTGTATGCGACGATGCGGAGATCGGACGAAGCGGGCAGACGCTGCGCTACCGAACTCGGGCCGCGCTCAGCCGCACATTGCCCGCACCGCTCGGTGGGAGAACACCATGCTGGTCCCGATCGGGTTGCCGCCACCCGGATAGGCGGTTCCACTCGGCGCGGCCATGGTGTTGCCCGCGGCGTACAGACCGCGGATCGGTTTACCGTTGCAGTCGAGGACGCGCGCGTCGATATCGGTGCGCAGGCCGCCCTTGGTACCGAGGTCGGAGATCCCGAATGCTGCAGCATGGAACGGCCCCTGGTCGATGGATACCAGTGGCAGTTCCCCGCCGGAGAAGGCACGGTCGTAGGCCTCGTCTCCGCGTCCGAAATCGACGTCACCACCGGCGGATACCAGCTGATTGAACCGGTCCACGGTGGCGACCAGGTTTTCGGCCGGTACTCCAATCATGGCTGCCAAGTCTTCCAAAGTGTCTGCGGTGTGCCACAGTCCGGCCTCGACATTCTTTTCGAGCGAGGCCATCGTCACGTTCGGGGCTTGCACCGGTGGCACCGCTCCCGCCTTGTCGTCGTAGATCATCCAGAACGGCAAGGTCATCTCGCCGCTCTGCAGCCGATCGACGATCACCCGTCCGAGCCGGTCGTAGGGTGCGGATTCGTTGACGAAACGCCTGCCCGTATTGTCGACGAAGATGCCCCCGGTGAACCACAGCGCGAAAGCGGCGCGTCCGTCCGGATGAATCAAACCCGGTGACCACCACGCCTGATCCATGAGGTCGGTGTCGGCGCCGATGGCGATGGCGGCCTGATGTGCGGCACCGGTACTGCCGGGCGATCCCATCGTGTCGCGGGCATCTCCGGGCACGCCGTACCGCTGCCGGAGCTCAACATTCGCCTCGAAACCGCCTGCAGCCAAGACGATTCCACGGCGGGTGCGGATCTCGCGCCGCGTGCCCTCGTGCTCGACGACAGCCCCGATCACGGTTCCTTCTTCGTCGCGCAGCAACTCCACCAACGCGGTGTTCAGATGCAGTGCGGCCGTTGGGTATTTCTCGATTGCAGTAAGGAACCGGGCGACGAGCGCGCGTCCGCCGACGTAATAGTCGTCAGGCACATCGGCGCCCAACCGCTCGACGTCCAGTGGGCCTCGCACCACATCTCGGTACTGCGGCGCCTTGGCGACTTTGAGCGCTCGCGCGGCAATATGGCGCTGGCCGTCGAGGCGGGCCTTGGGTGCCTTGCCGTAGTAGTCCGGCCACGGCATTGCCTGGAACTTCAGGTTCTCGTCCTGCTCCAAGTACTCGATCAGTGGAGCGCCGCTGCGGACGTAGGTCTCCTGCAGATCGAAGGGAGTTCGATCACCCACGACCGCGTGGTAGTACTCCAGCGCGTCCTCGAGAGTGTCGTCGGTGCCCTCGCGCAGCAGCACCGGATTGCACGGAAACCACATCCCGCCGCCGCCCGAATACGCTGTCGTGCCACCGAATTTGTCGGTCGACTCGACCAGGACGACGTCGAGTCCTTCACGGGCCGCGGTGTACGCGCCGACCAGTCCGCCCGCCCCGGAACCGGCCACCAGGACGTCGCACTCTTCAACCTGTTGAGGCATTAGCCTTCTCGCTTTCTGCAGCCGTTGTAGGTGCGTGCAAACCATGCAGCAGGAACTGGTTGACGAAGGGGCGCATCGAGTCCCGGTCGTCGGTGTCGACTACCCGACTGGGCACGGTGCACATCGACAGCACAATTCGGGCCACCCATTCCGAGGCCAAGTCCAGCGAGATTTCGGGACTGACCTCGCCACGCCTCTGTGCGGCGACGAGGTAGCCGCGCCACGTCGCCGACAGCCAGGGGATGAAGTGCTGCATGCCGATCTCGGCGACTTGGCTGAATGCCGCCGGCTCGGATTCGCGCAGCTTGACGATGAGCGGCCGTTGCTGCATCTGGCGGGCAAGCAGCACCGACTCCACGATCGTGTCCACCAGGGTGGTGGCCGCACGCACCCGCACACCCTCGCTTTGCCAGTGCACGGAGTCGATGCGCACCATCACCGCACCGAACAGGCTGACCTTGTCCTGGTAGAGCCGGTAGAGCCAGGCACGCGATACTCCCGCCGCGGCGGCGACTTCCGCCATGGTGGTCTTGCCGATGCCTCGCTCGAGCAGGCAGACCTCGGCCGCGTCGAGGATGCGGTCGCGATCGGAGCGTGTGGGCACCGAGGGCCGGTCGCGCGCGCCCATCCAGTCATCATCCCCGGCCATGAGTCAGGGCTTGACGTACCCGGTGATCGGCGGCAGGCCCGCCAGGGTGACGATGCCGGGCGGCGCGGCCACGACACGGGAGACCGCGTTCGTCACGGGGAGGGCGGTGTAGATCATGCCCAGTTCCATCCATTGCTCCGGGGTGTCCCAGTCGAACGGCGGCAGGCAATGGATCACCGTGCGCATGTTGGGCACTCCGAAGACCTGGATGACGTGTCCGTCGGCGAGCGGCTTGGGCGGGGTCACATGCTCGCCCATCGTCCAGTTGAAGCCGACACTGACGATGTTGCGGTCACCGACCCAACCGCGGTGGTAGCCGTACACGCTGCCCACGGTGCCCTTCGGAATCTTCATGAAGCCCAGGTCACTGTCGTCGGTGGCGGCGGTGAACTGCACGTCGAAGGTCATCCGGTCGAGCGTGACCCCCATCGCGTCGGCCATCATCGCCGCCGACTCGGCGAACACTTCACTTTCGCGGCGTACCGATTCGGCCAGCCCCGGGGTGTCGGGGTCTTGCGAGAAGCCCATCGCGGTCTGCGTGCCTGCCGACTGATAGGTGGAGCAGTCCACCGACTCGGTAATCCGGATCTCGTCGACGCGCTCGCAGCAGCCGCTCAGCACCATGCCGACCATGTTCGTGATGCCGGGGTGCGCCCCGCTGCCGAACATCGTCGAACCACCTGCCCGACAGGCATTTTCGATTCGATCACGATCGGACTGCGGCAGCTTGCCGCCAGTGATCCAGCCCGCCGTCGTGCACACGTTGATCCCGGCGCTCAGCAACGCCTCGAGTTCATCGACGCTGGACCACAACGGGTTGTAGCAGCACGCGTCCGGCTTCAGTGCGATCAGTTCGGCGATGTCGTTGGTGGCGATCACTCCGGTCGACGTGGGATACCCGCACAGGTCGGCGGCATCCTTTCCGACCTTCTCCTCGCCGTGGGCATAGACGCCCACCAACTCCATGTCGTGGCGTTCGATGATCGAATGCAGTGACCGGCGCCCGATATTGCCCGTCGTCCACTGAATCACCCGCAATGGCGCTCGATCTGTACTCGCCACCGTGCACGCTCCGATCCTCGAGCCGTAGACATCGAATGTCATTTGTCTACACGGTGGCCGGGCAGTGGGGAAGGGGCAATTCGCTCGGCGCGCACGAAAGCGCCCCGGCCCTGCGTAGCAATTGCTACAGCAGGCCCGGGGCGCTTGTGGCGGAGGATAGGGGATTTGAACCCCTGAGGGCGTTAACCCAACCCGCGTTCCAGGCGAGCGCCATAGGCCACTAGGCGAATCCTCCGTCGATGAGCATACCGGGCGACCCCCGGCACCCTCCAAATCGAACCCCGCTACACTTGCCGATGGATCCCGCGCGGCGCGCATCCTGTGAACTCCCCCAGGGCCGGAAGGCAGCAAGGGTCAACGGGCTCTGCCGGGTGCGCGGGGTCCCCTTAACTTTCCGGCCCCCACCTCTCGGGCCGCCACACTTCTCGTGCCCCCGGCTCTCGGCCGACATCGCCGGTCCGCCCCCAGGTAACGTGGTCGCGACAGCTTGCTGTGGACGCGAAGCAGACGAAAGGTGCGCGTGGGATGCCCCGCCAAACGCAGATCGGGTTGATGAGCCGAGACGAGTTGGAGGCCGAGTCCAAGCGGCACACCGCGGACTACGCCAAGTTGCAGGCCGCCGGGCTGAAGCTGGACCTGACCCGCGGCAAGCCGTCGCCCGAGCAATTGGACCTGTCTCGGGCGCTGCTCACCCTGCCCGGCGACGACTTCCGGGACGGCAACGGCACCGACTGTCGCAACTACGGCGGGCTGACCGGTCTACCCGAGCTGCGCGCCATCTTCGGTGAGCTGCTCGGTATCGGCGTCGACAATCTACTGGCCGCCAACAACGCCAGCCTCGAGATTATGCACGACCTGCTCGTGTTCGGGTTGCTGCACGGCACCCTGGATTCCGAGCGGCCGTGGGCCGCCGAGCCGGGGCGCAAATTCCTCTGCCCGGCCCCGGGTTACGACCGGCACTTTGCGCTCGCGCAGTCGCTCGGCTTCGAGTTGATCTCGATCCCGATGGGGCATGACGGCCCGGACGTACAGGCCGCCGCGGAAATCGCCGGCTCGGACCCGCTGGTCAAGGGTCTGTGGGCGGTGCCGAACTACTCCAATCCCACCGGCGCGGTGTACTCCGAGGAGGTCGTGCGCGGGCTGGCGACGATGCGGGCCGCTGCGCCGGACTTCCGGCTGTTCTGGGACAACGCCTACGCGGTGCATCCGCTGTTCGGTGAGGTGGCGCCCGTGTACGACGTGCTCGGGATGGCGGCGGAGGCCGGCCACCCGAACCGTCCGTATGTGTTCGCTTCGACGTCGAAGATCACCTTCGCCGGTGCGGGAGTGAGCTTCGTCGGTTCGTCGAAGGCGAACCTGGATTGGTATCTCGGTCACACCGCGAAGATGAGCATCGGTCCGGACAAGCTCAACCAGCTGCGACACCTGCGGTTGTTCGGCGACGCGGCGGGTGTGCGGGCGCATATGGAGAAGCATCGCGAATTGCTCGCGCCGAAGTTCGCGCTCGTGCTGAAGATCCTCGAGGACCGGCTCGGTGCGTCGAAGGTGGCATCCTGGACCGAGCCGAAGGGCGGCTACTTCATCAGCCTCGACGTGCTCGACGGCACCGCGGCGCGCACCGTCGCACTGGCCAAGGATGCCGGGATCGCGCTGACCGCGGCCGGCGCCTCCTTCCCGTATGGCAAAGACCCGGACGACCGCAATATCCGTATTGCGCCGAGCTTCCCCGGCACGGAAGAACTGGGCACGGCCATGGACGGCCTGGCGACCTGTGTGCTCGTCGCGGCGACGGAGAAGCTGCTCGCCGAGTAGGGAGATCGGGACATGGTGAAGCTCAACCTTGTGGGTGACCGGGAAGCGGACGAGCTGCTGGCCGGTGATGCATTTGCGCTGTTGGTCGGGATGCTTCTGGATCAACAGGTGCCGATGGAAACGGCGTTCCTGGGTCCGAAGAAGATCGCCGACCGGATGGGCGGCATCGATGTGCACCGCATCGCCGAGGCCGATCCGGACGAGTTCGCCACGCTCTGTTCGACAACTCCTGCGGTGCATCGCTTCCCGGGTTCGATGGCGAAGCGGATCCAGGCGCTGGCGGCCTACATCGTCGAGGCCTACGGGGGCGACACCGCGGGGATTTGGACCGAGGGAGATCCGGACGGGCGCGAGGTGCTGAAGCGGCTGAAGGCGCTGCCGGGCTACGGGGATCAGAAGGCCCGGATCTTCCTCGCCCTGCTCGGTAAGCAGATCGACGTGCACCCGGACGGCTGGCGGGAGGCGGCCGGCAGTTACGGCGACGAGGGCTCCCGGCGGTCGATCGCCGATGTCGTGGACGCCGATTCACTCGCCGAGGTGCGCGAGTTCAAACGAGCGGCGAAGGCTGCGGCGAAGAAGTCCTGACGTTCCGGTCATTCTCGGCGCTGGACTCGCACCGGATCCCCCTTCGCCGCACACTTCCTGCGGCGCCGCATAGGGTTTGGGGTGCTACAGCGTGTGCGCGGCCTCAGAAAGTGTGCGGCGAACTGTGGACGAAGGTGAAGTTATCCACAGGTTGGCGTTCGCCCCGGTTTCGGTAGCCACGGTGCTGCAGGATCGACCGCATGGACAGCTCGATGGTTCGCCGCCGAGAAGCGCTGCGGCTGGGACTGACCGACCACGAGATTCGCCAGCAGCGCCGGCATGGCCATTGGGAGCGGATCGGGCGAGGCTGTTATCTCAGCCGATCCGTGTACGAGGAGTCGGACGATTCGCGTCGACATCGCTATCTGGTCGAGGCGACCCTGCCAGGGATGGCGCGCGCGGCCGTATTGAGCCATCAGTCCGCCGCGGTGATGTACGGGCTGCCGTTGTGGAATGCGCCGCTGGATCGTGTGCACATCACCAGGAACCGGCGCAACGGCGGACGACTGCGCACTTCGCTCGCGGTGCACTGTGCTCCCATCGATGACGGGGTGGCGCGGGTCGAGGGGGTGCTGCTGACCTCGCCTGCCCGCACCATCGTGGATCTGGCCAGGACGCTGCCGTTCGAATCGGCGCTCGTGGTGTGTGAGGCGGCCGTTCGACGGTTTGGAATTCACAACGAGACCTTGGCGCTCGAATTGGAGCGGGCCAAGCATCGACGCGGTGCGGCGGGCGCGCGGCGGTTGATCGCGATGCTCGACGCCCATAGCGAGAGTCCGGGCGAGTCACGCAGCCGCGCAATGATATTGCGCAGTCACCTGCCGTTGCCGCTCGGCCAGGGCGTGGTCACCGCCGCGGACGGGCGCTTCCTGGGACGCGTTGACTTCTACTTTCCAGATCACGGGGTTGTCGGGGAGTTCGACGGCCGGACCAAGTATGGCCGCACGCTGCGGCCGGGCGGGGACTCCGCCGAGGTTGTCTATGCCGAGAAGCTCCGGGAGGACAACCTGCGAGATGCGGGCTTTGTCGTGGTCCGCTGGACGTGGCCGGAACTCGACGCCGTAGGTCTGCCGGCGAAAATCCGTCGCGCACTCGAACGCGGTACGCGACTTGCGGACCCCACCGCGACCATCGTGCAGGCACCGCTGCCGAAGCCCGAACCCGTACTGCTGAGTCCCCTCGACGAGCCGCACACATGCTGACGGCGCGCACAAGGTTTGCGGTGCGGGACTGTGTGCGGCGCGTCAGCAAATGTGCGGCGGGAGCGCAGAAACCTGCCCGAAATGCAGTGCGCCCCCGGCACCTTGTGGGTCCCGGGGGCGCTGCCGAACGCAGATCGGCGGTGAATCAGAACGCGGCTTCGTCGAGCTCCATGATGTCGTTGTCGAGGTTCGACAGGATGTTGCGGGTGGCGGTCAGCTCGGGCAGCACGTTGCGAGCGAAGAACGCCCCGGTCGCGATCTTGCCCTCGTAGAACGGCTTGTCCTTCTCCGATGCACCGGTGTCGAGCGCCTTGATGGCGATCTCGGACTGACGCAGCAGCTGCCAGCCGATGAGCAAGTCACCGACGGAGAGCAGGAAGCGGACCGAGCCGAGGCCGACCTTGTACAGCTCGCTGGAGTTCTCCTGCGCACCCATCAGGTGGCCGGTCAGCGTCGCGGCCATCGCCTGCACGTCCTCGAGCGCTGTGGCAAGCAGCTTGCGCTCCCGCTTCAGTCGGCCGTTACCGGCCTCGCTCTCGATGAACGCCGAGATCTGGCCGGCGACGTGGGCCAGCGCGACACCACGGTCGCGGGCGATCTTGCGGAAGAAGAAGTCCTGCGCCTGGATCGCGGTGGTGCCCTCGTACAGGGAGTCGATCTTCGCGTCGCGGATGTACTGCTCGATCGGGTAGTCCTGCAGGAAGCCGGAGCCACCGAGGGTCTGCAGCGATTCGGTCAGGTACTGGTAGGCCCGCTCGGAGCCGACGCCCTTGACGATCGGGAGCAGCAGGTCGTTGACGCGGAACGCCAGCTCCTTGTCCGCGCCGGACACCTTCAGGGCGGTGTCCTCGTTCTGGTGCGCGGCGGTGTAGAGGTAGATCGCGCGCAGGCCCTCGGCGTACGCCTTCTGCAGCGCGAGGCTGCGACGCACATCCGGGTGGTGGGTGATCGTGACGCGCGGGGCGGCCTTATCGGTCATCTGAGTCAGATCGGCGCCCTGCACGCGCTCCTTGGCGTAGCCGAGTGCGTTCAGGTAGCCCGTGGACAGCGTGGCAATTGCCTTGGTGCCGACCATCATTCGAGCGTGCTCGATGACCTGGAACATCTGCGCGATGCCGTTGTGCACCTCGCCGACGAGCCAGCCCTTGGCCGGGACGCCGTGGCCGCCGAAGGTGACCTCACAGGTGGCCGAGACCTTCAGACCCATCTTGTGCTCGACGTTGGTCACGAAGGCGCCGTTGCGCTCGCCCAGCTCGCCGGTCGCCGGATCGAAGTGGAACTTCGGCACGAAGAACAGGCTCAGGCCCTTGGTGCCCGGTCCGGCACCCTCGGGACGGGCCAGCACCAGATGCATGATGTTCGGGAACAGGTCGTCCGAGTCGGCCGAGGTGATGAATCGCTTCACGCCCTCGATGTGCCATGAGCCGTCGTCCTGCTTGATGGCCTTGGTACGGCCGGCGCCGACGTCGGAGCCGGCGTCGGGCTCGGTGAGCACCATGGTGGCGCCCCAGCCCTGCTCGGCGATGACCTTCGCCCATTCCTTCTGCTCATCGGTGCCGTTGTCGTAGAAGATTTCGGTGAAGCCGGCACCCGCCGCGTACATGAACGCGGCCGGCTGCGCGCCGAGCAACATTTCGCCGATGGCCCAGTACACCGCGCGAGGCACGGCCATGCCGCCGAGTTCCTCGTTGATGCCGAGCTTGTCCCAGCCGCCTTCGGCGAAGGTGCGGTAGGACTTCTTGAAGGATTCGGGCAGCGCGACGCTGTGCGTCTCGGGATCGAAGACCGGCGGGTTGCGGTCTGCATCGGCGAAGGACTCGGCGAGCGGGCCCTCGGCCAGCCGGCGAACCTCGGCGAGCATTTCGCGGACGGTGTCGCCGTCCAGGTCTCCGTACGCGCCCGTGGCGAGGGTCTCGTCGATTCCCAGTACCTCGAAAAGGTTGAACTCGAGGTCGCGAACATTGCTCTTGTAGTGGCCCATGCTGTTTTTGCTCTCCGTCGATGGGGTGGGTTGGTGCGGTCCCGCTATTCGGCTGTCGGTTCCCGCCCAGGTTGGTCACGATGGGATCGGGTAACTGCTACCCACCGGTAACTTACGACTCATGTTACTCCCGGGTAAACCAATCTTCAAGCGGTGTAATCCACGTGTGTGTCTAACCTCACAGCAATGTCGAACCCATTGGCTACCAGCGTATTTGAGTGTTTCACGAGGATGAGAATCTGAGGATTCCGTCATGTTTCGGGAGTGTGGCAGGCGTTACGGTGAGGTCATGGATATCGAGACGATTGCGGGCCCGGCGCGAATTCATCTCGACACCGCGACCGATCCGGCCTTCCTCCTTGTCCTCACGCACGGCGCGGGCGGCGGGGTGGACTCGTCGGATCTGCTCGCGGTGCGCTCGCTCGCGCGCGACCTCGGTGGCGTCGTCGCCCGGGTGTTGCAGCCCTACCGGGTTGCCGGCGGACGCGCGCCGGGTTCGGCGACCCGGCAGGATGCGGCCTGGCTCGATGTCATCACCGCGCTGCGCGAACGCGTCGGCGACGTGCCCCTCATTCAGGGCGGGCGCAGTAACGGTGCCCGCGTGGTCTGCAGAACGGCCGCTGGTGCCGGCGCAACCGGAGTGATCTGCCTGGCCTATCCGCTGCACCCGCCGGGCAAGCCGGAAAAGTCCCGAGCCGATGAACTGCGGGCCGCCCGTCCGACGGCGGAGGCCGTCGTCCTCAACGGTGACCGCGATCCGTTCGGTATCCCGGATGCAACCGACGCAGCGCTGGTACACGTGCTGTCCGGCGAGACCCACGCGTTGAAGAAGGCCGGCCCGGAAATCGTCGCGGTCCTCGAACCGTGGCTGCGCCGGTGGAGCGGGCAGCATTAGCCGCCGGTTATCGGTCAGTCAACGACGGGCGGGGGACGGAACGCGAGCAGCACCGCGTCGATCGCATCGCGGCCCTCGGTGAGGCGCCGGCGGAGCTCGGCAATCCGCACGTCGAGAAGGTCCTCGAGTTCGGTGCCGAGTTCGTCCGGGTCGTACAGCACATCGGGGTCGTCGGGTCCGCCGTAGCCCTCCGTCGGGTTGCGCACGTCGTGACCGACCACCACCAGCGTGCCTGCCGGCGCGAGGGCGTCGGCCGCGCGACGCAGCAACTCGCTGCGCTCGATCGAGCGCACGTGCAAGTATGCGACCACGATCAGGTCGGCGGGATCCTCGAACTCGATGGTGGTGACGTCCGCGCAATGCCAGGTGATCCGGTTGCGCACCGACCTGTTTGTGCGGCTGGCCACGGTGCGTGCCTTGTCGATCGCCACCTGGGAGAAGTCGATGGCGGTCACCGTCCACCCGCGTTCCGCCAGCCAGATCGCGTGTCTGCCCTCGCCGCAGCCGAGGTCCAGGGCGCGGCCGGGCGGCAGATCCCAGCACAGCTCGGCGACGACGGTGTTCGGCGGCGCACCCCACACGAGTGCGGACGAGCGGTAGCGCTGGTCCCAGTCCCCGGCGTCCATCAGCCCGGCGTCGCAACGCGGCGACGCCGGGAACTCGGCGTGGTCACCGCAGCGACGTGTGCATCAGCACGACGTTGTACTGCGAGTGAATCGTGGTGAGGAAGTACAGGTCCGAGCCGGTCTGATACGGGTAGATCGACGGGGCGTAGGCGGTGGGCAACTGCCGGGTGTCGATCAGTACCCGCGGCGGGCTCCATGGTCCTTCCGGATTCGGCGAGGTCATCATCACGACCGAGTTGAACGCGTCCGTGGTGAGCATGACGTACTGGCCGAGGAACTGGTTGTAGACCACGGAGAGCTCGCCGACCCCGCTCGGCACGATCGGGATGGCCGCGTTGACGTCGTTCTTCCGCCACTCCTTGCCGTTCCAGTATTCGTATTCGGCCAGGTTGCGGATGTTTTCGGGCAGGACGCGCGCGAGGTAGGCGGAGTTGTTGCGTCCCGGCGGCGTGCCGTACTGATAGACGAATCCATTGCTCTTCAGAAACGCGTTCATCTGGAAATTGAGGTCGCCGCCGACGGGTGGCCGCCGCGTCTCCGGTGCTTCGACCCAGTTCTCGCCGTTGTCTCCGGACAAAGCGAGGGTGGAGAAGTTGGTGTCCCACTGGCCAGGGTCGCCCCAGTTCTTCACCGACATCATGCTCATGTACTGGACGCCGTCGACCGCAATGCCTGCGGTCGGGATCCGGCTGATCTCCACGAGGGGGATCTTCGGGCTCGGAATCAGGTCCTTCGCCTGGCCGGACCCGTCGCGGACCACGCTGTCGTAGGTGATGCCGTTGCCGGGGGTCTTGTCGTTGCTGCGCATCAGGACATTGCTGCGCCATGACCAGAAGCTTCCGGTGAGGAGATTGGGCACCCCGAGTCCCGCAGTGTCGCCGTACGCGGTCAGCATCTGGCCGCTGCCGTTGTCCCACATGATGCCGAGGTCGGTGCCGAGAACGTTGTAGTTCTGCGTGTTGTTCGGGCTGCCGAGCCCGGTCACCTGGAAGATCGCCTGCGTTGGACCGGAAAGTCTCGGCAGACCGACCGTCCCGTTCAGGATCGGGATCGGGTTGACCGCGTTGGGATCGGCCCCTGCCGGTGTGGCAAAGGCCAGCGCAGTGCCCGCTGTCAGCGCGAGCGCGAGCGCCGTCAGGTTCAGTTTCCGGTTCAATTTCGAGTCCTGTTCTCTCGCAATTGCAGGACCGCAGCGGCTTTCGACCAGCGTAATGGGCCGATTTAGTCCGCTGCGAAAGCCACAGAAGTGTAACAAGATTGCGCCTGACGGGTGCCAATTCGGAATCAGCGCATGTCGCAACCGGTCCTGCGAGGGCAGGTCATCGGTCGGCTCGAACGCCCTTCGATCCGCGTGTGCGATCGGGCACGCTGGGGGGATCGTTGCGGTGGCCGTTGTGGATCATCTGGCCGAGAAGCAAGGCAACGGCGATCGCCACCGTTACCCAGACCCCGAGCAGAATCAGCCAAGCCATTTCCCCAGTTTGCCAGGTAACCGGGTGCCCCTGGAAGTTAAACATTCCTTTTCAATTACGAATCGGCGTTTCGGAATGCGATAACTAGCCGAATGCTGTAGCGCTTGCGATTGCGCTCAGCTGACGTGCGACCATGCGCTCGGGCACTCCCGCGAACAATCGGTACGCCATCGGACGCAGCGCGTCCGGGATGAGCTGCACGCGCCCTGCCAGTGCCGACAGTCGCACGTACCGCAGGGCGCGTCGCCGTCGAGCCGACTCGTAGGCCGCAAACGCGTCGACCGGGTGCTGCTGGGCCAGAAGTTGCGCCAGGGTCGCTGCGTCCTCCAAGGCCTGGCAGCCGCCTTGCCCCAGGTGTGGACGCATCGGGTGTGCGGCGTCTCCGACGAGCGTGACTGCGCCCGATATCCAGGTACGCGCGATCGTTCGATCGTAAATGTCGTGTCGTGAGACTGCGTCCCGTTCGGTCGCAGCGAGCAGTGCGGCGACCGGCGCGGGCCAGTCGGCGAGCGCCCCGTGCAGGTGGCCGAGGTCGTCGTCGAAGGCGGTGTCGGCGGGCAGGGTGCTTATCGAGCCGGGCTTATTGTTCGCGGCCGGGCAGCCGCACCAGGGCGGTGATGTGCTCGTCGGCGAACTTGCGCGCTGCGGCCTCGTCGTCGATCGGGATGATGCCATCGGGCGTCAGCGCCAGCGAGAGGGCGAGCCGAGCGCAGATCTCCGCGACGCCGTCGACGTCGAAACTCGGCAGGCCCTCCTCGTTCTGCAGTCGGTGCATCGTCTCCGCGAGATAGGCGCGACCGACCGCGAGGGTCGGCGCGGCACCGGTCGTCAGCTGCGGAAGGATCGTCTCGGGCTCGGTGATCAGCAGTCGGCGCAGCAGCCGGTTGCCGGCAAGCATCACGGTGAACGCGACGAAACCCTCGACCACCTGTTCGCGGGCAGAAGCGGCGCGGTCGACACGGTTGTCCACGGCGGTCACGAACTCTCGTGCTTCGCGCAGGACGACGGCCTCGACGAGAGCGGTCTTGTTGGCGAATCGCCGGTACAGGGTGGCCGGGCTGATGTGTGCTCGCTTGGCGATTTCGTTCATGCTCGCGCGGCGAATGCCGAAATCGAGAAACGCCGATAGCGCCCCGTCGAGAATCGCGGGGTCGGATGTCGGGTCGTCACCGAAGACGCTCGTGAACGAATGGGAACCGGCAGGCACGGGGACGACTCTACCGGCTGCCGGCGCGGCGTAGCGGTGGCGGATATTCACCCAGCTTTAACCGCGCGCGCCCGGGCGGGGTCGAGCCCCTGTTGTTGAATATGCAAACAGCAGCCGGTCGTCGGGGAACCGGAATCGCATCGACGAGCTCCATGCGCGGCCGATCGATGTTCATTCGTGCGCAATTGCACTGCGGCAGTGAGGGTTTCCAGTGAGCTCATCGGTCGTGCCGTCGGTCTTCGACGCGCCTGCGCCACGTACCCGCGCCGCGCACTTGGTGCACGGCGAGCGCGCGCGACGGGTGACGCGACGCCATCTCGGAGCCTTTGCCGGAGTGGTGCTGCTCATCCTCGTCGGCGGGTATTCGGCAGTCGATAGCTTCCGGCACTTCCTCATCGCCGCCGGTGCGTTCTTCTCGGTATTCGCCATGCTGATGAGCATGTCCTTCCTCGTTTCGCTCGCCTATGCCAAGCGGGAGTCGGGGCTGGAGGACGAACTGTTGCTCGCCCCGCCGCGCGGTCCTGCCACCGCGGCGATTGCGGTGCTCATCCCCGCGCGGCACGAAACGAGCGTGCTCGCGACCACGATGCTCAACACTTGTTACACCCAGCTCGACCACGGCAGGCATCGGATCGTCGCAATCACCAACGATGACGATCCCGAAACCACCCGAGTCGCGGCGATCACCGCGGCCGTGGTTAATTCAGCACTGCTGCACCGTGTTCCGCAGGAGATCGGCGCCCGGCAGCTCGACGAGGCACTGGCCCGTGCGGACCGCTCGGTCGCCGTTCTGCTCGACGCGATCGGGCCCGGCCCGCTCGGAGTCCTCGTCTACCCACTGAACGGCCGGCGACCGAACAAGCCGCAGCAGCTCAACTTCGCGTACCGACTCCTGCGTGACGCGGTCGACGTGTTCACCGTGCTCGATGCCGAGAGCATCGCGGCGCCGGGCCTGCTCGCCGCAGTCGATCAGGCATTCGCCGACGATCCGGGCGTCGAAATCGTCCAGGGTGGAATTCAATTGATGGATCCCGACCATCTCGGTTCGTGGTGGCAGCGCACGTGCGGACGGTTGCGTCGCTGGTATGCCTGGCACAACCTGCTGGAGTACCTGCGCTGGTTCAGTTCTCAGATGCGTTACCAATCGGACAAGGGGTTCATGCCGCTCGGCGGCAACACCGTATTCCTGCGGACCTCGTTGCTGGACAAGACCAACGGTTGGCCGATGTCTCTCACCGAGGACTGCGAGCTGGGTGTGCGAGCCACCGCGGTGCACGGCGCGCGGACGCTCACCTTCTACGATCCACGGCTGACCACCCGCGAGGAGACACCACCGGATCTGACGACGCTGATCAAGCAGCGACGGCGGTGGAACATCGGCTTCATCCAGAGTTTCATGGCAGGCAACTGGCGATCGCTGCCAAGGTTCCGGCAGCGGATGATCGCATTCTGGATTCTCACCATGAGCTTGTTTCAGACGCTTGCCTTCGTCATGTTTCCGTTGACGCTGGCGACGACGTTCCTGATCAAATCACCTGCCCCGCTTGCCGTTGCGATGTGTATCCCGACAATTCCGATCCTGCTGGCCATGGCGCTGCAATTGCTGCACATCAATGAGTACGGCCGTGTCTACGGTCGACCCGTGCGTTGGCACGTGCACGTGCTATTCGTGGTGACGTTTTATCCGTACCAACTCGTGCTGTCCTACGCCGCCGCCCAGGCCGTGCTGTGGTACGCGCTCGGCCGGCTCGGCTGGGACAAGACGGCGCATATCGGCGACCATTTTCGGCGGGTCGCCGAATCCGCATCGCCGGCCGCAGGTGTCGCGGTCGAGCCGGCATGAGGTCCGACACCGCCGAGCTGTCGGCCACGCTGTCGACGGCCGCGGGCAGGCGGCCGGTCGCGAGCGAGGACCGCAGGCTCACCGTCGGCATCGGCGCAGTGCTCGTCCTCGTTTGTGGTATCGCGACGGCTATCAATCTTTCGGGGTACCCCGCCAGGTTCGGTGACGAGGGGACCTACGTCGCGCAGGCCTGGGCGGTGCCACATCTGGGTGAACTCGCCCATTACACCTACTGGTACGACCACCCGCCGATGGGTTGGTTGCAGATGTCGGTATGGGCCGAGGTCACCGGCGCGTGGACCCGTTGGCAACACAACACGACGATGATCGGTCGAGAGTTCGTACTGTTCGCGCGAATGGTTTCGTGCGCAATGCTCTTCGTGCTCGCCCGCCGGATCGGCATGCGCCGATTCTGGGCTGCCGCGGCGGTGGTGTTGTTCGTATTCAGTCCGCTCGCCATGCACTACGGCCGGCTCGCGCTGCTGGACAACATCGCGATGCCGTGGGTGCTCGCGGCGTTCGTGCTCGCGCTGTCGCCGCGGTGCCGTTGGAGCGCTGCGATCGGCAGCGCACTGTGTTTCGCGATGGCGGTCACCACGAAGGAAACACTGGTCTTGCTTCTGCCTGCGCTGCTGCTCGCGTTGTGGCAGAACTACCGCGACTCCGCCAACCGGGCATTCGCGTTCACCTCCTTCGCCATTGTCGGTGCCCTGTCGGTGGCGATGTATCCGCTCTACGCCGTCGTCAAGCACGAGTTGTTCTCCGGTGCAGGGCACGTCAGCCTGGTCGACGCCATGCGTTGGCAACTCGGCGAGCGCGCCGGCAGTGGCAGCGTGTTCGACGCGGGCAGTGATGCGAACAACCTGGTGCGCTCATGGCTCGAACTCGACGCGTGGTTGCCGGTGGCAGGCGTCGTCGCCGGAACAGTCCTGTTGTGCTATCGGAGATTCCGACCCTTGATGCTGGCGCTGCTGCTGCAATTGCTGATGCTGCTGCGGACGGGATACCTACCGGCGATGTATGTCGTCATGCTCACGCCGTTATTGGCCCTCGCCATTGCCGGACTCTGCGATCAGTGGTGGCCCCGCACGAGCGATCCGCCCTCCGGTCGTCGCGCCGGCACAGTCCTGGTGGCGACGGCGACGGTGGCGGTCGCCGTGTTCTGGACGCTTTCGCTGACCTGGGCGGGCCCGGCCTGGCAATCCGGGGTGGCGAGGCAGTGGACAACCGACGCGGACGCCCCGCAACGCGATGCCGTGGCGTGGCTACGTGATCACGTGCCGCACGACGCGGTTCTCGTCTCGGAGGCGGAGCTCTGGCTCGATCTGCACAATGCCGGGTTTGTCGGTGACAACAACGTGTGGGTGTACAAGGTCGACAGCGACCCGGCGGTTGCCGAGCAACTCGGCGGCTGGCAGCGCATCGAATATCTCGCGCTGTCGAAGGCCACGCTCGATTCGCAGAATCCGCAGACGATGCCGTGGGTGTTCGAAGCGATCACGCATGCCGTGACCGTGCGGAGCTTCGGCTCGGGTCAGAACACCCTCACCGTCATGGCCGTCACGCCCGGATAGTGCGCGCGCGGCCCGCCGCGTCTCTAGTGTTTTCCAGAGCCGGGTGGGCAGCGGTGACGAGGAGAGCGATGACAACGCGCGATGATGCGGGATCCGGGCATGTCATCGTCTGTGGCGTCGGCGGTATCAGCACGCGCATCGTCGAGCAGCTGGTCGGTGCGGGCGAGCGGGTGACGGTGATCGACGACTCCGGCCGCGGCGGAATAGCCGGCCCGATGCGTGCGGAAGTCGAATGGATCGAGCTGCTGCCCGATCTGCCGCGAACGCTCGACGTCGCCGGCATCGGAAGGGCGCAGGCCATCGTATGCGTGATGGCCGATGACCTGCTCAACCTGGAGATCGCACTGCTTGCGCGCGACCGCAACGCGGTGGTGCGGGTCGTGGCCAGCCTCGACAACACCGCCGTCGCGCGGGCGGTCGCGGTGGGAAACGGCCCGGGCGCGGTGCTCAATATCGCCAGCCTCGCCTCGCCGGCGCTGGCCGAGGCCGCCCTCGGCCGGCACGCGACGGATCTCGAGATCGACGGGATCCGGTTCGTCGCCGCGACGCTCGATATCGACGCAGATTCGACACTGCGGGAGCTTTTCGGTGATTTGACCCCGGTCGCGGTGGTGCGCGGGCGCGAGTCTGTCGAAGTCGTTGCCTGCCCCGGTCGCGACCTGGCGGTGCACACCGGCGATCGGGCGATCATCCTCGGACCCGAACAGCGGGTCCGTTTGCTGGAACGACCGTCCGCGCCGCGGGGCTCGGGGCACCGGCTCGGGCCGCTGATGAGGGCCAGGGCCACGGTGGCCGGCGTCCTCGGTGAATTCGAGCCGGGCCTGTTTCGGGCGCTCGTGTTCATGTTCGTTCTCGTGGCCGGTTCGTCGGTGCTGCTCTGGCAGAACTATCGCAAACCGGGAATGAGCCTGCTCGACGGTGTCTACTTCAGCGTCGAAACCATCGCGACCGTCGGCTACGGCGACTTCAGCTTCAGCGATCAGCCGGCATGGCTGCGAATGTGGGCGATCGCGCTGATGATCGGCGGGATAACGACGGTGGCGGTGCTGATGGCGTTCATCACCGACATGCTGATCAGCCGACGCCTCGGAAACACGTCGGGGAAACGGCGCGTGCGGACGATGGCGGGGCACTATCTCGTGATCGGACTGGGCACCTTCGGACTCGGCGTGGTGCGCGAGCTCATCGCCCGCGGAAAGCAGGTCGTGGTCCTCGAACGCGACGAACGCAACCGGCACCTCACCGAGCTCGCGGTGCTGGGCGTGCCCGCGATCTTCGGTGACGCCACGCTGGCGGTCACCCTCGATGTGGCCCGCGCGACGCACGCGGCGGGAATCGCGGTCGTGACGAGCGACGACATGGTCAATATCGAGACCGGTATCGCGTTGCGGGACATGTTCGGCGACAGTTGGACCGCCGGTCCGGACGTTCCGGTGGTGATGCGGGTCTTCGATCGCTCGTTGCGGCGCACGGTGGCTGACCGATTCGCGTTCACCAATGCGCAATCCACCGAGGAGCTTGCCTCGCCGTGGTTCGTCGGCGCCGCGCTCGGACTCGAAGTAACCGCGACATTCGTCATCGCCGAGCAGACCTTCATCGTCGGCACTCTGGATATCGATCCGGGCAGTGCGCTGGTCGGGACGGCGATGGCCGATCTCGTCGGCGCGGCGCGGGTGGTGGCGTTGCACCGCAAGCGGTCCGGCCGACACGAGTTGCCGCGTCGAGACGCCAGGTTCGAACCGGACGATCGCGCGTACGTGGTCGGGACCGCGGGCGCGGTCATCGCGTTGCAGCAGAGTTCGCGAGCGTCGAGTGGTAGGACGGTGACATGAGCGATGCTGCACTCCCGGCCGGAGCGGATCAGGCCTTCGAGACGATCGTCGGCGGGCTCGACTACCCGATGTTCCTGGTGACGACGAGGGCGGGGGATCGGCTGGCCGGGTGCCTGGTGGGCTTCGCATCACAGACGAGCATCGATCCGCCACGCTTTCTCGTCGGACTGTCCAAGCAGAACCACACCTATCGGATCGCGCTGGACGCGCCGGGTCTGGTAGTGCATGTCCTGGCGACGGACCACCTCGAGCTCGCCGAACTGTTCGGCGGCGAAACCGGTGACGAGGTGGACAAATTCGCGCGGTGCGACTGGTCCGACGGTCCGCTGGGCATACCGGTGTTGCACGATGTCGCCGGGTGGTTTTCGGGTCGCACGCTCGAACATTTCGACCTCGGCGACCACACCGCGTTCCTGCTCGAGCCCGGCGCGGGTGAGGTGGGCCACGGCCTGGACCGGCTGGTGACGTTCCAGGATGTGCGCGAGCTCGAGCCCGGCCACGACGCGTAGTGCTCGCGACCGGGCTCCTTTCGACGCATCAGTTCGGCCGGCGGAACCCGTCGACGATGTCGAACAGATTGCCTTCCCCGGCGCGGAACCGCTGCTGGTCGATGATCTTGAACGGCTCCCAGAGCACCTGACGAAAACGCGGCTCGATGGTGACCGACGGCTCGGGCGACCCGGAGGCGTGCAGGAGGGCGTTCGCGGCAAGCCTGCCGCCCTCGTTGGCGCCCTCCATGCACGCGACATTCATCTGCGTGTGGATCCAGTCACCGCCGAGGAACAGATTGTCGATCTTCGTGAATGCGTCCGGCCGGTCATGCCATGATCCGGGGTTCTGGACGAAAATCGGGTCCTCGTAGGCAATTTGCGGAGTCCCTGCCCCTGTGAGCGCGGTGTCGATCATCCACGAGTGCAGCATGTCGTCGGTCAGCCGGGTGCCACCCTTGCCGTCGACATGTGAGCGAATCTGTAGCCACGTTTCTCGGGCCAGTTCCGCCGGACTGCACTCGCGCGCCGTTTTCCCGGTGAACATACCCGGTGTATCCCAGTCCGAAATAATCGCCGAGACAACATCTTTCACGCGACCGTCGCCGTAGGAGGTGAGCGGCCGGTGCCAGAACTGTCCCTCGCTGATCGAGGTCACGCCCCAGGGCGCGTCGTTGTATCCGACGTGGCCGTTCGCGATGGGAGCGGGTTCGGTGACGAAGTACTGCAGCCCCACCATCCAGGCGGCCTGCAACTCGCGGATACTTTCCAGGGCGGGGTCGGCACGTACCACCTCTGGTGTCAGTAGCGCCGGCCACTTGTCGAGTGGAATCGCCGACAGGTAGTAATCCGCTTGCACGGTCTGGGGTCCCGACGCGGTGCTCACCGTGGCCGAACGAATATGCGAACCGTCCATCTGGAGCCCGGCCAGCTTCGTGCCCAGCCGCAATTTGACACCAAGGGAAGCGAGATAGTTGGTCCACGGTGTGACGAACTGTTCGGTGGTCGGGCCGTTCAGTACCCGGTCATTTCCGCGGAAACTGTCGTCGTTGTTGAGATTGAGCAGCGACCATACGTATTCCTCGCCGACCACGCCGATGGCGTTGGCGCTGCAGTTACTCGACTTGGTGGCAACGAGTTCCTTGATGAAGCCATCGCCGAGGAAACGGTTGTACTCCGGTGAAGAGTTGTCCAGCTTGGCGAATTCGGTCCAGGTGATGTTCTCCCATTGATTCACCTTGCGGGCGTCGCAACTGGTGACGTACACGCCGAGCCGCTCGGCGGCGAATATCGCCTCGTACAACGGCAGTCGGAACAGGGTCTGGAATACTGCGACGGTCGAATCGACGAACTGCTGTGGGGTGAGGGGCAGTTGAGAGAACGGCAGCGGGAGGGGGAGCGGGATAGTGAGATTGGCGCGGTCGTGCCCGGCGATCATCGCCGCGTTGAGCCGGACCAGATTGTCCCATACACCATTACTGTTGCCCGGGAACGGTATTCGGCGCAATGTGTCCGGCAGGTTGTGATAGAAGCCGAAGAAGCTGCGAAATCCATGCTCGCCGGGTAGGCCTGTGCCGGGAGCGTAGAGGCTGCGGCACTTTCCGCCGAATACCGACATCGCCTCGTAGACGGTGACGTCGAACCCGCGTTCGGCCAGTTCGTGCGCCGCAGTCAGGCCCGCCGGTCCGGCGCCGAACACGGCGACCGTCTTACCGTTGGGGCGTCCGCTCGTTTGCGGGGAACCCGCACTGCCGCTGTTACTGCCGTTCTCGTTGCTGAGGGCTCCGCCGCCAGAGGATCCCGTCACCGACTGCGCATTGGCCGCCGCCGCGCCGGCCACCGTTATTGCGGCCGCGCCGGCCGCTCCTTGCAGAAACTTCCGCCGAGATTGTCGCTGATTGGACCCGTCCATCATCGACCCCACCTACGGTATGCGGGCAACTGCCCGGGAACGTCGTTGTCAACAACAAGTTAATCAACGTTCCGCAATTGTTCGGGGCGTTTTCGCAAAATATTTAGTGGAAATCGGGGCGATGCACCCCGTCAATGTGAATGGTGACGCTGATGATGCGAATTGAGGCCGGCGATCAGCCGCCGTACGGGCGGGTGATGATCTCGAGCGAATGACCGTCCGGGTCGCTCCAATACACGCCGCGGCCGCCGTCGTTGTGATTGATCTGCCCTGGCCGGTTGTGGAACGGATCCGCCCAGTACTCGATTCCCCGTTCGCGTATCCGCGCGAAGATGGCATCGAAGTCGTCCACGTCGACGAGGAACGCATAGTGCTGCGGCATTACCGGACCGGTTGAGTCCATGAAATCCAGTGACAAGGAACCTATTTGGACGATGCGGAACGGACCGTAGTCGGTCGGGTCGGGGAGGCCGAGCAGGTCGGCGAGGAACTGGGCCGAATGATTCCGGTCCGACGCGTACACGATCGTGTGATTGAGTTCGACAGACATTCCAGCGCTTCCGTTCGCGGCGGTCAGGTGTCGTGCGCGCCCATCCGTTCACGGACCGCGGGCGCGAACGGACTCCAGAGGAACCAGGTGCCGAACGCACGCTCGAGCGCGGGCGGGCCACCGATCTGCACCGTGCCGTCCCCGCGCGCGGCGGCGAGTGACTTCTGCCCGGAGAACACCCGCATCATCGACACCGCGTCGGTGCGTACGACGAGATCGATGTCGAAGCCGGGATACTTCATGCACACCGATGGTTCGCCGCTGTCGAGGACGAGCCACAGCACCGTCGCCGGGTTGCCCTGGTAGACGAACTCGATCACGACGCGCCCGGCGGGTAGCCGAGTGCGGTCGATCCGGCGATGCATCCACCAGGTGAGCGTGACCGGATCGACGAGGCGGGGTTCGGGTTCGACGAACCGCCACCGCACCGCCCACTCGCCCAACAATTGAATGACCGGTTCCAGGTCCCGCCCGGAATCGGTAAGCCGGTATTCGCTGCCCCGTCCGGTTCGTGAGGGAATGCGATCGAGCACCCCGACACTCTCGAGATGGCGTAGTCGGGAGGACAGCAGGGTGCGCGAGATCCCGGGAAGTCCGCGTTCGATGTCGTTGAAACGAGTGTTGCCGAGTACGAGTTCGCGCAGGATCAGCGGCGTCCAGCGGTCGGCCAGCACCTCGCTACCCAAGGCGACCGGACAGTACTGACCGTATTCATGCATGGGGTCAAGGGTAGGTGCCGGATCTGCGGCATTGAAGTCCAGAATGGATACTAGTTGGACACTCTTGCGCAGCTTAGCGTCATTTGCATGACCATTACCGCCCCCGCTCCTGCCCCCGTCGAGCACACCCTCGACCCGGTTTCATTTGCCACCGATCTGGGTCGAAAGATCCAGCCGTTCAGCGAAAGTCACGATCGCGCTGGAACATTCGTTGCCGAGGCATACGAACTATTCTCCCGCTCCGGATATTTCGCGCTCGCGGTGCCGGAAGAACTTGGCGGATATGGCGCCTCCATTCGTGACGTGGCGGCCGCGCAGCGAACGCTGGCCCGATTCTGTGGCTCGAGTGCGTTGGCCTCGGCGATGCATCAGCACGTCACGCTCTTTACCGCGTGGCGTTACCGGCGCGGGCTCCCCGGTGCGGAGAAGACACTGCGCCGGATTGTGCAGGACGCAATTGTGCTCGTCTCGACCGGCGGCGCCGATGCGACGCATCCACGCGGCAGCGCGCGACGCGTGGACGGCGGCTACCGAGTGAGTGGCCGCAAGATCTTCTGCAGCCAGGCACCGGTGGGCACCGTGATGTCGACGATGTTCCCGTACGCCGATCCCGAGTCCGGGCGCATCGTGTTGAACATGGCTGTGCCGCTCGGCGCGGAGGGGGTCACGGTCCAGAACAACTGGGATGCGCTCGGCATGCGTGGGACCGGCAGTCATGACATCGAACTCGACGAGGTCTTCGTGCCGGATGCCGCGGTGCTGGCGCGCCGTCCCTACGGCGTACTCGACCCGCCGCTGCAAGTGATCTTCAGCATTGCGCTGCCGGTGGTCGCGGCGGTGTATTTGGGCGTGGCCGAAGCCGCACGTGACGCGGCCGTCGCCGCGGTTCGGGATACGTCGAAGGCAGCGAATCCCCTGGTACAGCGGGCGGTCGGGCTGATGAACAACCGGCTGCAGGTGGCGTCCTGGGCACTCGACGGTGCGCTCGACGCGGTCGGTGACGACCCTGCACCGATGATGGAGACGGTCGTTGCGGTGATGGCCGCCAAACGCGAGATCGCCCACGCCTCGATCGAGGTGTGCGATATCGCGATGGAGGTGACCGGCGGGCAGTCGTACTACCGCGGGACGATCGAACGGTGTTACCGCGATGTTCGGGCCGCCAAGTTCCACCCGTTCACGCCGGAGGAGACGCTGCAGCATGCCGGCCTGGTGGGTCTCGGATTGCCCCCCGGCCAGCATTGATGACCGCGGAGCGGCTGAAACGGTGCCGTCGCATTTGTCCGATCCGTAACGAATCGGCGCAGCTTTCGGGATAACTGATCATGGACACGAGCAAGAAACTGGGACGTTTGTGCGCCACGGCGCTTGTCGCTATTGGGCTTGCGACCGCCGCTACAACCGCCGCCGGCGGTATCGCGAGTGCGCAGCCCCCGACCTCGACCACGATGACATGCTCGAGCCTGAATCCTCTGTTCTGGGCACCGTCGTTCACCTGGACCGTCACGGCGTCATCGGGCGCATCGCGCCCGCCGGGCGGGTCCGTACTCGAACCGTCGATTCTGCTCAGCGGCAACAACGAACTTCCCGTGCCGCCGGGCGGTCTCTTCCCGAGTATCGGTCCCAATTGGTATGGCACGCGGTTGTTCGTCGACTGGACCAACCGGGCGAACGGTGTGTCGGGGCGCAGCTTCAGCGATGAGGTGGCCTTGCAACAAAAGCCGGGGATCCCGATCAACCGCACGCTGTCCGGAGCCGGAACGGTGGACTTCACCGTCACCGTTCAGACCGGCGCGGGTTGGTGGTTGATCAATTCGCAGAACGCGGTGTGCCGCGGAACGATCACCGTCGTGCCTGCATAGCGGCTCCGCACTCTCGACCATCCGATCTTCCCAGTAGCGCCTGTCGGTGAGTGCGCTGTGCACGGCGTCGATGCTCCGTGTCGCGTCACGACGAGGGTCTGGCCCGGTACACGCGCCGGGGAGGCGGTGTCCGGGCCAGACCGTGGCCGTGCTGTTGGCGCTGCGTCAGATCCGATCGGGCTTCCAGGCCGTGACGGCCCAGATTCCGAACACGGCGAGGGCGATGACGGTCAACGACCACCACGGGTAGTAGGGAATCCAGAGGAAGTTCGCGACGATCGACAGCGCGAGCGCAACGACACCTCCGATCCTTGCCCAGGTGGCACCGGTGAACAAACCGATCCCGATGAGTACCACGACGATGCCGAGAACGAGGTGGATCCATCCCCACGTTGTCAGGTCGAACTTGTAGACGTACTCGATGCCGACGACGAAGACGTCATCCTTCGCGATGGCTGCAATGCCCTGGAAAATCTCCACCGCGCCGATCGCGACGAGAATGCATGCCGCCGCGATCGAGGTCCCCGCTGCCACGCTGTCCGACGTCGACGGATATTGTGTCGCCTCTTGTGTCATCTGCTTGTTCCCCTTCGGTCCGAGTCCATGCCGACATTGCCCTGCGCAGGCGGTACCGCGCCTCATCCGGTTCGGATGAAGTCACTCAATCCGTGCACTGGCAACATTTGTAGTGTTCGGATTACTGCGGATCGGCTTTCAAAGGGAGATCAGCACGATGAACGAAGCCCCTCCCGCGCCGCCGCGCCGCCCCGGTGCCCCAACCGAGCCAGCGTGGCACGGTCTCGACGCACCGACCGTGGTTGCGGCCCTCGAATCCGACCCGAGCGTGGGCCTCACCACCCGCGAGGCCGCGGCGCGGCAGGATCGATTCGGTGCAAACGTGATCGCCGCCGAGCCCGCCTTGTCGGCGTGGATGATCGCAGTGGCACAGCTGAAAGACCCGATGAACCTCATGCTGGTCGCAGTGGTCGTGGTCAGCTTGATCATCGGGGAAGTTCCGACCGCCATCATCGTCGCAGTCCTGGTGCTGGTGAACATCGTCCTCGGCACACAGCAGGAGTTGAAGGCCCGCGCCAGCGTCGATGCGCTGGCCAAGATGCAGACCCCGCAGGCGCGGGTGCTCCGCGACGGCGAATTGCGCATGCTGCCCGCGACGGAGCTGGTGCCCGGCGACATCGTCGACGTCGAAGCCGGCGACGTCGTACCCGCCGACGGGCGGCTGCTCCGGTCGGCGACGCTGGAGACGCAGGAAGCGTCGCTGACGGGCGAGAGTGCACCGATCCCAAAAGACCCGACGACGGTCGATGGACCCGATGTCGGCCTCGGCGATCGCACCGACATGCTCTACCAGAACACCTCTGTCACCCGCGGTACTGCGCGAGTGGTCATCACCGAAACCGGGATGGCAACGCAGATGGGCCGGATCGCATCGATGCTGTCGGCGGTGGCTCCGAACAAGTCCCCGCTACAGCGCGAACTCGACACGCTCACAAAGGTGCTCGGCATTATCGCGTGGACGTCGGTCGCCATCATCGTGGTGATCGGGCTGCTGCGTGGCCAGAGCCTCACAATCGTGCTGTTGCTGGGTATCTCGATGGGCGTCTCCGCGATCCCAACCGGTCTTCCGACGTTCGTGCAGGCCATGCTTGCCGTCGGCGCCCGCCAACTCGCCGAGGCGAAGGCGGTGGTCAAGAACCTCAGCGATGTCGAGACCTTGGGCGCGACCAGCGTGATCAACTCGGACAAGACCGGCACCCTGACCATGAACCAGATGACGGTGCGGTCGCTCTACTTTCACGGCCAGTGGTACTCGGTGGCCGGCGAAGGCTACGCCAAGACCGGTGCGATCACCCACGCCGCCGGCGCGGCGGTCCCGGATTTCACCCTGCTCGCCTATGGCTTGTGTCTGGCCAGCGACGCCACGATTTCCGACGCCGGCGCGATCGTGGGGGATCCAACAGAAGTGGCCCTCGTCGTCCTCGCGGCGAAAACCGGAGTTGATGCCACGCTGACCCGGCAGAGCTATCCGCGAATGGCCGAAGTGCCGTTCGACTCCGCGTACAAGTTCATGGCCACCTTCCATCACCTACCGGTCGGCGGGACCACGCGGTTCATCGAATTGGTCAAGGGCGGACCGGATGTGCTGCTCGCCCGTTGTGGCGCGGCGTCTCGGGCCGACGGCGCGGTCGTCGACATCGCCGAGGTGCGTGCCGAAATCGACACCGCAAATCGCGAGCTGTCCGAAAAGGGCCTACGTGTACTGGCTTTCGGCTACCGCCTGCTCGATGGTCGCGAGGACGAGGTGCTCGCGGACCCGATGCGGGCCGTCGACGACCTGGTATTCGTGGGCCTGGTCGGCATCATCGATCCACTGCGGCCCGAGGCGATCGAGGCCGTGCACACCGCGCGCGCGGCGGGCATCGAGGTGCGGATGATCACCGGCGACCACGCGATCACGGCGTCGGCGATCGCTGCGGACCTGGGCCTGGGACCGGGCGCGATGAGCGGGTCCGAACTGGCGGCGCTCACCGACGAGGAACTGATTGCCGTATTGCCGAACACGCACGTGTTCGGGCGGGTGACGCCACAGGACAAGCTTCGCCTGGCCGACGTGATGCAGCGCGGGGGCGCTGTCGTCGCGATGACCGGCGACGCCGTAAACGACGCTGCGGCACTGAAAAAGGCCGACATCGGCGTTGCGATGGGATCGGGCAGCGAGGTGACGAAGCAGGCCGGCAAGATCATCCTCACCGATGACAACTTCGGCACGCTGATCACCGCGATCCGCCTTGGTAGGGGGGTCTACGACAAGATCGTCTCCTACATTCGCTATCAGATGGCCAAGCTGTTCTCGCTCGTCCTGCTGTTCCTGGTCGCGAGTATCTTCAACATCAACGACGGGGTGGCATTGTCACCGTTGATGGTGGTCTTTCAGCATTTCTTCATCACCCTTTTCCCGGTGATCGTCATCATGGCCGACCCGCCGGCACCGAACCTGATGGACAATCCGCCCCGGGACCCGAAGGTGCCGCTTACGAACCGCACCTCGATGACGCAATGGTTGGCCTACGGAATCCTGCAATTCGTCGTCGCGCTGGCCGCGATGTTGCTGGCTCCCGGACAGATGAGTCCAACCGAGGCCAATGTTCCGATGACGATGACCTTCGTAGTGCTGTCGCTCGGATCGATCTTTGCCGGACTTGTGATGCGCCGCGATCCGGAATCCGGCCTCACCGCGCCGGTCCTCGGCGCGCTGAAGATTCTGGTTGTCCCGATCGTGGTAACCGTGCTTGCCGTGGAACTCGGCTTCCTGCAGGAACTGCTCCTGACCACCTCGCTCACCGGCGGTCAGTGGCTGGCGTGCATCGGGTGGTCGCTGATTATCCCGGTTGTCATCGAAGGGGCGAAAGTCGTTCGCCGGCAGCGTCGCCCCGCTCCGGTGGTAGCGCTGCCGCCTGCTGCCGCGCTCGTCCCGTCACGGGCGCGCTGAGCTACTACCGGCCACCAGGGTCGCGGTCGCTCGCATCGGCGACCGCTCCCGTCAGGGTCGGCGAAAATCGGTCAGCGTCGAACCGCCCGCCCAGTTCGTAACGGCGCAACTTGTCCTTGACCGGGCCCTTCATCTCGGCGAAGACGAGTGTGATCCCCTGCGCGCCAAGGTAATCGTCGAGCTCGACGAGTTCGTCGACGGCCGTGGTATCGACATCGGTGATCGGCTCGGCGGCAAGAATAACGGTGTGCACCGCGCGTTCGGTGCCGGTGACGACGGAGCGCACGTAGTCGTCGAAGACGCCGCCGTTGGCGAAGAACAGCGGCGCATCCCACCGGACGATCACGACGCCGGGGAATGGCTGTGCGTCGGAGTGGCGAGCGCGGTCGTGGTAGCCGGGTACCCCGGGGCGTTGCCCCAATTCGGCGCGATACGGTCGCCAAGCATTGTTGACGAAGGCGACGAACGACAAACCGACCGCGATCAGGATTCCCTCGAGCACCCCGATCGCGGCGACGCCGACGAAGGCGGCGAGCGACAACATGCACTCGACGCGATCGACCCGCCATAGCGACGCGACCCCGCGGAAGTCGACGAGTCCGGCCGCCGCGACGATGACGACAGCAGCCAGGGTCGAGGACGGCAGATACGCGGTGAGCCCGGGGGCGAGCAGCACGAACGCGATGATGAGAATCGCCCCGACGACACCGCACAGTTGACTGCGTGCACCGGCCTGCTCGGCGACCGGAGTGCGCGAGGAGGAAGCCGACACCGGGAACCCGCCGAGCAGTCCACCACCGATGTTGGCCGCGCCGATCCCGAGCATCTCCTGGCTGCCGTCGACGCTTTCGCCGCGGCGTGCGGCGAACGTGCGGGAGAGGACGCCACTGTCTGCGAACGCGATCAGCGCGATCCCGAACGCAGGACCGATCAGTTCGGCCACGTCCGACCAGCCGATGCCGGATAGCGCCGGTGCGGGCAGACCCCGCGGAAGGGCTCCGACCACCGGGATCTGGTCAGCCAGGCCTGCAACTGCGACGAGGATCATCGCCGCGACGACGGCGACGAGCACCCCGGGGACCTTGCTGCCGACCACGCGCAAGCCGACGATCACCAGCAGCGAGGCGATTCCGATCGCACATGCCGCACCATCGACCTCGCCATCGGATATGCCGCGCACCACCCCGGCCACCTCGCCGCGCAACGTATCGGCATCGACCGAGAACCCAAGGAGCTTCGGCAGCTGCCCGATCACGACGGTCAGGGCGATACCGTTGAGGTAACCGATCCGAATCGGTTTGGACAGCAGGTCGGTGACGAACCCGAGGCGCAGCAGTCCGCCGAGGACCAGTATCAAACCGACCATGATCGCGAGCAGGCCCGCGAGCGCCACCGCGCGATCGGACCCCACCACCGCGAGCGGCAGAATCGCCGCGGCGATGATCGGCGCCAACGACGAATCGGGTCCGAGCACGAGGATCCGCGACGGACCGGCGACTGCGTACACCAGCAGCGGCACGATTGTCGCGTACAACCCGGCCTCTACCGGAAGTCCTGCGGCCTCGGCATAACCCATGCCGGCGGGGATCAGGAGTGCCGTCAGCACCACCCCGGCAACCAGGTCGTTTCGAAGCCACTTCTTCTGGTAATTGCGTGCCACACGCAATCCCGGAAGCCGCGCGGCTATCGCGCTCGGACCGGCCACCGTCCACCCCCACCGAATTCGAGGGACTCGTGATCGCCGTCGATGCCTTCGGTTCGAGCCCGGGAAGCATGCATATGCCGGTGACTTTCACTGCGAGAGCCGATTACGACTCACCCGGTTGGTGTGAGTGCGGGACCCCGACCGTACCGCACAGCGGTGCGTCAAGGGAGCCGGATGAGTCCGCTACCAATCGCGAGGCGCCGTGGCGGGAATGGCGCCAACGCCTTGTGCTACTTCCTGCGTAGGGGTGTTTCGCCATTGTCGCGGGCTGCGTCCGAACTGTTCGCGGAACCATCGGGAGAAATTGCCCGCTGTCGAAAAGCCGAGCAGCGCCGCGACGTCCGTGAGGCTGTAGCGGCGGCCGGTGACCATATGTTCGGCGAGTTCGACCCTGGTGGTGTTGAGCACCGAACTGAAGGTCTCACCGTGTGCCGCGAGGTGGCGATGCACCGTCCGGCGGTCCACGCCCATGCTCCGGGCGACCTGGTCGACCGAGCAGCGCCCTGTCGGGAGTAGCAACTCGACCAGTTCGCGCACCCGGCGAACGGTGGTCGCTTCATCGCGGGCATTGAGGGAGTCGAGGTATCGCTGCACGTAGGGTGCGAACTCCGGCGCGGACGTGACATTCGGCGAATCGAGTTGGTCGGTAGACAACACGACCCCACTGAACTCCTGATCGAAGCGCACCGTCGTGCCGAACACTCGTTGGTGCGTGGTCGCGTCGGCGGGAGCTCGGTGCGTGAACGACACCGCGAGCGGCTGCCATGCTGCGCCGACGAGGTCACGCAGCAGCCGATGCAGCACCCCGACCGCCAATTCGGTGGCCTGGCGAGTGTCGCCGGGTTCGCCGAGTTCGATCCCGAGCCGGATCGAGGCGAGGTTGTGCAGGGGTCGCTCCGCAGGCTCCGCTCGGGTGTCCTCGACCACCCTGATCCGCAACGCCTCGTTGTACATGTGCTGATAGCGGATCAGGAACTGCACTGCGCTGCGGATATCCGGCTCCTCTCGGATGACCAGGCTCACCGGGCCCAGGTCGGCGAACCGCCGCCGCTCCACCAGGCGCAATGCGAAATCGGGGTGCTCGGTCACCGCGGCCGTGATCTCCAGCAGCCGGGTCACCGCGATAGCGGGAATCCAGCGATCGGCCGAGCTCGGCCCCGCGGGATCCAGCCCGACGTATCGCATCAGCGGGTCGGGGTCTTCACCCATCGACCGGACCAGATCGAGATAGCCGGCGATCGAGGCGTATCGAACCAGTGGCTTCATCGATCACGACGCTACTCCGGAACGGCTGTCCCGAAAAGCACAGTTCGTGTCCCGTAGTGATAAGTATTGTCGGAGTTTCCACCGTAGTGTCAGTGACATCACAAAAGCAGGACCGAGGTGAGGGGCCTCACCTCCGAGAACTGCGGTAGGCGCGCCGATCGCCTGCAGGCGCACAGGCCACGCACGAAACCTGTTACGCCGCTACATATTCGAAATCCGATCGAGTTCCGATCGAGGAGAGGAAACACCATGGCGAACGCTGTTCGATTCTACGAGACCGGTGGACCCGAGGTGTTGCGTTGGGAAGACGCCGTAGTCGGCGACCCCGGCCCCGGCGAGGTGCGGGTTCGGCACGGCGCCGTCGGCCTGAATTTCGCAGACACCTACTTCCGGACCGGGCTGTACCCGGCGCCGCTGCCCGCGGGCATGGGCGTCGAAGCCGCCGGGACCGTGGAAGCCATTGGGTCCGGCGTGACCGGTGTGCGCGAGGGCGATCGGGTCACCTACACCGGCAGCCCGCTCGGTGCATACAGCACCGAACGCATCATGCCGGCGGAGCATCTCATCACGCTGCCGGGCGGAATCGGCTTCGACACCGCCGCAGCGACAACGATGCGGGGACTCACCACCGCCTACCTGCTCCGTCGCATTGCGCCGCTGAAGCGCGGTGACACCGTACTGCTGCACGCGGCCGCCGGTGGTGTCGGATCGATCTTCACGCAGTGGGCAAACCTGCTGGGTATCAACGTCATCGGGTCCGTCTCGAGCGACCGGAAGGCCGAGATTGCGCGAGCAAACGGCTGCGCGCACGTGATCGTCTACACCCGGGAGAACGTCGCCGAGCGCGTCCGTGAGATCACCGACGGCGCGGGCGTGCCGGTGGTGTACGACAGCATCGGCGCATCGACCTTCGAGACCTCCATCGACTCGCTCGCCCGCCGTGGCCTGTTGGTCTGTTTCGGCACCGCGTCCGGTCCGACCCCGCCGATCAACGCGATGCAGCTCGCGGTGAAGGGGTCCCTCTACGTCACGCGTCCTGCGCTCGCCGACTACATCGCCGATCCCGCCGAGCGGGCCGAGCTCGCCGGCGAATTGTTCGGCCACATCGCGGCCGGCCGCATCGACGTCTCGATCAATCAGCGCTACGAACTGCGCGACGCGGTCGCCGCGCACCGCGACCTGGAGGCAGGCAAGTCGGTCGGCGCCTCTGTCTTCGCCGTCTGATCATCGCAATCGCAAAACAGGAGAAACTGACATGACCATCACTGCGGTTGATCCGGCCGACACCGGAATGCAATGGCGGGTAGAGCAACTGACCTGCTCGCTCGGCGCCGAGGTGTTCGGCGTCGACCTCGGCGAGGTATCGCGCAGCGAGGAACAATTCGCCGAGCTGAGCGCACTCCTGCTGCGGCACAAGGTGTTGTTCTTCCGGGACCAGGACATCACGCGCGGCGAGCATGTCGCGCTGGCTGAGCGCTTCGGGCCGCTCGAGGACCATCCGGTCGCCGGTAGCGACCCGGAACATCCCGGTCTCGTGCGTATCTACAAGGACCTCGACAGCCCCGCCGAGCACTACGAGAACGCTTTCCACTGCGATGCGACGTGGCGGGTGATTCCGCCGATGGGATCGGTGCTTCGCTGCGTGGAGTCTCCGCCGGTGGGTGGCGACACGATCTGGGTGAACATGGTCGAGGCATACAACAAGCTGCCCGCCGCCGTGCGCGAACAGATCGCCGGCCTGCGCGCCAGGCACAGCATCGAGGCCTCCTTCGGGGCGAACCTGCCAATCGAGCAGCGGCATGCGATGCACGAGCGTTTCCCCGACGCCGAGCATCCGGTGGTGCGGACCCATCCGGAGACCGGCGAACAGGTCCTGTTCGTCAATGCCTTCACGACCCATTTCGTCAACTACCACACACCGGCAAACGTTCGCTTCGGTGCGGATTACGCCCCCGGCGCCGGCGACCTGCTGCGCTACCTGATCAGCCAGGCCGCGATCCCGGAGTATCAGGTGCGTTGGCGCTGGACACCCAACAGCGTTGCGATCTGGGACAACCGGTCCACGCAACACTATGCGGTGCAGGACTATTGGCCCGCCGTGCGCAAGATGGAACGTGCCGGAATCGTCGGCACTCCCACTTTCTGAGCATTCATTCGAAGCCGCCCAACCAACCACAGAACGGAATTACCAATGCATTTCCACGACGATTCGCTCTTCCCGGAGACCCAGGAGAAGCTGGTCATCACCGTCGCTCCGTACGGCCCCGAGTGGGAGATCGACGACTTCCGCGAAGACCTTCCGCTCACCATGGACGAGCACGTCCAGAAGGCTGTCGACTGCTACGAGGCCGGCGCCACGGTGCTGCACATCCACGTGCGTGAACTCGACGGCAAGGGCTCCAAGCGCCTCTCGAAGTTCAACGAGCTGCTCGGCCGGCTCCGCGAGGCCGTGCCGGAGATGATCCTGCAGGTCGGCGGCTCGATCTCGTTCGCGCCGGAAGGTGATGGTGCGGATGCGAAGTGGCTGTCCGACGATGCCCGCCACATGCTCGCCGAGCTGGACCCCAAGCCGGACCAGGTCACCATCGCGATCAACACCAACCAGATGAACATCGTCGAGTTGATGACCCCGAGTGACGTCGCGGGCACCTCCTTCGAGCGCCCCGAGGTCTGGGACGCCTACCGCGAGATGACCGTCCCCGCCGGACCGGGCTGGGTCGAAGAGCACCTGCGTCGCCTGCAGGCCAACGGCATCCAGCCGCACTTTCAGCTCGCCAACGTCGCGCAGCTCGAGACCGTCGAGCGGCTGATCCGCCGCGGCGTCTACACCGGCCCGCTGATGGTCACCTGGGTCGGCATCGGCGGCGGCTTCGACGGACCGAACCCGTACAACATGATGGAGTTCATCCGTCGCACCCCCGACGGCGCCGTGCTCACCCTGGAAACCCTGATGCGGAGCGTGTTGCCCGTCAACACCATGGCCATCGCCATGGGTCTGCACGCCCGCTGTGGCACCGAGGACACCCTCTGGGGCCGGCAGGGCGAGAAGCTGACCTCCGTCCAGCAGATCGAGCAGCTCGTCCGGATCGCCAACGAGCTCGGCCGCGAGGTCGCCACCGGTAAGGAGGCTCGCGAGATCTACCGGCTCGACGAGCACTACTCCAGCGCCGAGGAAACCCTCGCCAAGCTCGGCTACGCGCCGAACCGCCATCCGGGCCAGCGCGGCTTCACCCAGCACGCCTGACCCACTAGCCAAACTCGATGGGGGCGTGGCATAGGCCCTATGCCACGCCCCCAACAAGTATGCCAATCCGGCTCGTCCACAACACTTCTCCACCGAGGAAGAAGATCATGGTCTCTCCCACGACCTCCAAGGCCGAAACGGCCACCACGGCCGCCGCGCCGTCCGCCACCCGCAAACTACTCTCCCGCCGCTACCCGTGGATCGTGTTCGCGCTCACCTTCGGGCTGCTGCTGTCGGACTACATGTCCCGGCAGGTGCTCAGCGCGGTGTTCCCCCTTCTCAAGGTCGAATGGTCACTGACCGATTCGCACCTCGGATCCCTCAACAGCGTCGTCGCGCTCATGGTTGGCCTGCTGACGCTCCCGCTCTCGCTGCTTGCCGATCGATGGGGCCGCGCACGCGCACTCGTTGTCATGGCCACGCTATGGAGCCTTGCTACGTTGCTCTGTGCCGTCGCCGGCTCCTACGACCAGATGCTTGCCGCGCGCTTCCTCGTCGGCGTGGGCGAAGCAGCCTACGGTAGCGTCGGAATCGCGCTTGTGCTCAGCGTTTTCGCGCCGCGACTGCGGGCGTCGCTGTCGGGTGCATTCATGGCCGGCGGTTCGTTCGGCTCGGTGCTCGGCGTTGCCTTCGGTGGCGTCATCGCTGTGCAGCTGAGCTGGCGGTGGTCCTTCGCCGCGATGGCGGTCTTCGGCCTGATCCTCGTTGCGATGTTCCGCGCCTTCGTCACCGACCGCAAGCTCGCTCCCCACGTCCTCGAGCAGACCTCGGACGTGAGCGGTGCTGTGGTGCGTGTGCCGATCTCGAGCCTGTTCACCAACCCCGCGGTGCTGTGCGCCTACATCGGCGGCGGCCTGCAGATGTTCACGGCTGCGGCGCTCATGGCATGGCTGCCCAGCTACTTCAACCGGGCCTACGGCCTGGCCGCTGACAAGGCAGCCGGGATGGCCGCGATATTCGTCCTGCTGATCGGCGCAGGCATGGTGTTCTGCGGCATCCTCACCGACCGGGTCTCGCGTACCGATCCGGGACGTAAGTGGACCACCGCAATCATCTTCTGCGTGCTGTCGTGTGTGTTCCTCGTCGTCGCCTTCCGGCTCGACACCGGCACTGCCCAGTTGGTCCTCATCGGCGCCGGAGCCTTCTTCTCCGCCGGCTCTTCGGGACCGATCACGGCCATGGTCGCCAACCTGACCCACTCCTCGGTGCGAGCCTCGGCGTTCGGGTCGCTCACGCTGGCCAACAGCCTGCTCGGTCTCGCCGCCGGCCCGTTCATCGTCGGCGTGCTCGCCGACAAGATGAGCCTGATCCAGGCACTGCAGCTGGCACCGCTGGTCTACCTCGCGGCAATAGTTGTCCTGGTTCTCGGAAAGCGCTGCTACCCACAGGGACTGCAGAAGCTGGCCACCCTCACGGCGAAGAGTGAGGCCAACGCATGAGCGCGCTCGACTCCACCACCGTCGTCTTCGTGCCCGGTCTGCGTGACCATGTCGCCGACCACTGGCAGACGCTGCTCGCCGACGAACTTCCCCGCACTCGGACCGTCGAGCCGCTGAGGGAGAACAAGGTCAGCCTCGATGCGCGGGTCGCCGCGCTCGACAAGGTGCTCGCCGACGTGGACGGCCCGGTCGTCCTCGTGGCGCACAGTGCCGGCGTGTTGATCACCGCGGCGTGGGCCCAACAGCACTCCCGCCCGATCACCGGCGCGCTGCTGGCCACACCGCCCGACCTCACCGTCGCACTGCCCGACGGCTACCCGACTCGAGAGCAGTTGCGCGACAACGGGTGGTATCCGACCCAGCGCCGGCCGTTGCCGTTCCCGAGCATCCTCGCCGCCAGCAGCAACGACCCGCTCGCCCGCTACGACAGCGTCGTCGCCCTGGCCAAGCAATGGCACTCCCGCCTCGTCGACATCGGCCCGGTCGGACATCTCAACCCCGCCGCCGGATTCGGACCGTGGCAGCCCGCCGAAGCACTCGTGGCGGCCCTCGCCGAGCAATCGTCGAACATCCCCTCCCGTATCAGCTCCAACATCGAAAGTGCATTAGTTTCATGAAGATTCGCAAAGCAATCACAGTAGCGGCACTCACCGTCGCCACCATCGGTTCGGCCGTGGGCACCGTCAACGCAGCGCCCGTCGCGTCGACGACGGCGCCGAGCACGCAGATCGCGCCGCGGATCAACTACACCGCACACAACAACGGGACTGCGGCCGTGATCACGACCGACGCGGGCAGCCTCACCGTCGCGAACGGGCAATTCCAGATCAAGGCCGCCGACGGAACTATCGTCGGAGGCGTCCCGCTCGAACTGCGAGTCGACGACATCTCGATGCCGGTCGACGCCAAGGTGGCCGGCAATACCGCGACCCTGACGCCGGATCCGACCCGGGCGGTGTACAAGCCGGTTGGCCTGCCGTTCCAGGAGAGCGCGCCGTGGAAGACCCCGTACGAGCGTGAGCAGGCCGCCTGGGCGCGGCTGACCACGACGATCACCACCGGCGCGGCGGTCGGCGCCGTCGTCGGCGCCGTCGGTGCAGCTGCCGTCGGCTGCGCCGCGGGCGTTGCGCTCGGCGCCGGTGTCGGTGCATTCGCCTTCCTGGTGGGCTCGGTGCCCGGTGCCGTCATTGGCTGCATGGTGGGCGCGGCGACCTTCCTCCCGTTCGGCACCTTGGGCGGCTCGCTTCTGGTCTCCGGCCCCGTGGTGATCGGAGCAGCGATCCAGTACCTCTCCACGATCAACGCGCCGTTCACTCCCGCGGTACCTGCGCCCACCGCCAAGTAACACCACTCGACCGAACCGATCAGGAGAATGTCCGTGTCGCACATGACAACAGCACCGGAGGACACCGCAGTAGCGGTTCCGGACGCGGACCGGCGCGTCGGTGCGACACGGACACTCGGGGGGCTGCGCACTGCAGTTCCGGGGCTCGCGCTTTGCGCGATCGCCACCGCGGCGGCCTTCGTCCTCGCGAGACTGCTCGGTGGTACGAGTCCGATGCTCATCGCCATCCTGCTGGGTGCGGTACTGGCCAACCTGGTGCCGCCCCCCGCAACGTTCGAACCCGGTATCGCCGTCGCCTCGCGCCGGCTGCTCCGCATCGGAGTTGCGCTGCTCGGCCTGCAGTTGCTGCTGCCTGCAGTGTTGGCACTCGGCTGGGGAACCCTCGCAGTCGTGGTCGCTGTGGTTGTCGGCGGAATTGCCGGCACCCTCGCAATCGGGAAGCTGCTCGGCCTGGACTGGCCGCAACGCATCCTCATCGCATGTAGCTTCTCGATCTGCGGGGCCGCCGCTGCGGCAGCGATCGACGGCGTCGTGAGTGCCCGTAAGAAGGACCTCGTCACCACGGTCGCGCTGGTCGTGGTGTTCGGCACCGCCATGATCCCGTTGCTTCCCGCGGCCGCATCCTTGCTCGGGCTCGATCCCGAGCAGGGCGGAATGTGGGCCGGTGCAGCGATTCACGAGGTCGCTCAGGTCGTGGCGGCCGGCGGCACGCTCGACACCGCGGCAGCCGCCGGCGGCGGCGTCCTCGCCATCGCAGTTACCGTCAAGTTGGCGAGAGTCGCGCTGTTGGCACCCGTTTCTGCCTGGGTCGCGGTGGCGGCTCGGCGCAGGTCCGATGCGCCCGTCAGCGCCCAGCGCCCGCCGATCGTGCCACTGTTCCTGGTCGGCTTCATGGCCTGCGTGGCCGTGCGGACAACCGGAATCCTGGGACCCAACGCCCTCGACTTCGCGCGGACGATCCAGACGCTCCTGCTCACTGCGGCGATGTTCGCTCTCGGAACCGGCGTGCGAATCGCAGTACTGCGCGGACTCGGTTGGCGCCCAATCGTTCTCGCCGCGTCGGCAACGGCGTTGGTGACCGGCATTTCGTTCGCCGGTGTGTTGATCGTCGGATAGTTCCAAGGGCCGTTTCAGGCATCCAGATGCTGCTTTCGCCGCTCACATTCTGTCGTCGCGACAGTAATGTGTGTCGCGAAAGTGTGTGGGCGCCAAGGCTAATTATTCCCGGGGCGTGGATCGCCGCGGGTGAAAAGCGTCACAAATTCAAATCGTTTGGGAATATATCTACGCTGCGCAATTCGGCATTCGCGTGCAGGTGACCAAGGTCCATACGCCGTGTGACAAATGCACACAGAATTGTTGTACAGCCGACGGTAATTTAATAGACGACAAATAATAGTTCAGACAGGAAATTCATGAGTAACAACGTGCCAACCGAATTCGCTCAACAGCCGGGCGGTCAGCAGTCGTATGCCCCGCAGTATCCGCAACAGGGCGCCCCGCAATGGGGGGCGCCTCCACAGCCGCCGCAGAAGAAGAAGAGCCGCAAGTTGCGGTGGGTACTCGGTGCAGGCGTTGCGATCGTCGCCATCATCATCGTCTCGAACGCGGGTGGCGGATCGGACACCGATACGGCGGCGTCGGAAGGCGCGCCCGTGCCGGCCGCAGCCGCAGAAGCCGGTGCACCGGCGCCAGCAGCCGTCGAGGACAGCACACCGGGCATCGGCGCGCCCGTCCGCGATGGAAAGTTCGAGTTCGTCGTCACCAACGTCGAGCAGGGCCTGACCACGGTCGGCGACAATCCCTACCTCGAGTCCACTGCCCAGGGTCAGTACACCGTGGTTCACCTGACGGTGCGCAACACCAGCGACAAGCCCAAGGACTTCCTCCAGATGTCGCAGGACCTGTTCGATACGCAGGACCGGAAGTTCTCGAACGACACGAGCGCCGAGATCGCCATCGAGGCCGGATCGGATATTAATTCCACGATGCTGACCGGCATCAATCCCGGGAACCAGATCGACACCGTTGTCGTGTTCGATCTTCCCGCCGGCGCGGTTGCCGACCACATCGAACTGCACGATTCGATGTTCTCCAACGGCGTTACCGTCAACCTGAAGTAAACGTCGCACCGTCATCGCCCGGCCCTCTTGGGGCCGGGCTTTTGTCGTTCGCGCGCGATCCAGGTTCGTGCAAGACTCCAACGGGGGAACTGACGACGTGGAGCGTCGACGATGGACTTCTACACGGTGCTGGACCAGGTCGTCGAGATGGTCCGCACCCGCGGTCGGGTGTCTTACCAAGGGTTGAAGCTCGAATTCGATCTGGATGACAACCGCTTCAAAGCTGTCGCAGAAGAGCTCCGCTACGCGCATGGTGCAACGATTCGTGACGAGGGTTCCGGATTTGTGTGGACCGGCGAATCCGCGATCCCGTCCGCCACTCCGCAGCCGAGTTCTCCGGCGGCCGAGCGTCGGCATCTGACGATGTTGTTCTGCGATGTCGTGGATTCGACGCCGCTCGCCGGCCGGTTCGATCCCGAAGTGTGGCGCGAGATCATGCGGGCCTACTACGACGCGTGCGGCAAAGTGATCGCGCGATTCGATGGCCACATAGCCCTCTACCTCGGCGACGGACTACTCGTCTACTTCGGCTATCCCGTCGCTCACGAAAACGACGCGCAACGGGCAGTGCGCGCAGGGCTCGGGATGGTGGAGGCCATCGGACGGCTCAACGTCGACCTGACGGCGAAATACGGCTTGTCGCTCGCTGTGCGTCTGGGATGCCACACCGGACTCGTGGTGGTCGGCGAGTTGAGTGGAACCGGTCACGCCGACATGGCACTGGGCGAAACTCCCAACATCGCGGCCCGGCTGCAGGGCATCGCGGAACCGAACACGCTGGTAATCGGTGCCTTGACCCATCAACTCCTCGGCGGCTTGTTTACCTGCCGGTCGTTGGGTAGTCCAGTGCTGAAGGGCGTCGCCGCGCCGCCGGAGGCCTACCAGGTGCTCAACGAAAGCACCGCCAGGACCCGGCTGGAAGCGCTTGGCAAAGCCGGCCTGACCGCCCTTGTCGGTCGTCGAACCGAAATGCAGTGCCTGGAAGAAAGCTGGGCGCGAGTCGTCGACGGCCGGGGACAGGTGCTGTTGCTCAGCGGTGAGGCGGGCATCGGCAAGTCCCGCCTCGTGCGGCAGATCTGCGAACAGACCTCCGACGCCGCATGGCTCGTGCTACTCCAGTGTTCGCCCTTCTATCAGCACACTGCGCTGCATCCGGTGATCGACACATTCGAACGGATGGCATTGGGCTTCGAGCGCAATGACTCCGCCGTTCAGAAGATGCGCAAACTCGAGGGTTGGTTGGTCCAGAACGGACAGCCCCTCGCCGATACGGTGCCGCTGTTTTCGTCGCTGTTGTCGATTCCGTTGACGCCGGAATACACCGGAGTGACCGTGCCGCCCGATCAGCTGAAGCAGCAAACCTTGCAGGCGATCGTGAAGGTCACGCTCGACAGAGCGGCTCAGCAGCCCCTGCTATTCGTCATGGAAGATCTGCAATGGATCGATCCCACCACGGTCGAGCTGCTCACCCTGATCATCGAGCAGGTGCCGGCCGCTCGGATCATGATGCTGCTCACCTATCGACCGGACTTCGAACCACCGTGGCCACCGCTGCCGCACGTTGCCGCAATCACTCTCGGCCGCTTGCCGCCCGGCGATGCTGCCGAAATGGCGAGCCGAGTCGCGGGGCGCAAGCGCCTGCCGGCGGAGGTTATGGGCCAGGTGATGGCCAAGACCGACGGTGTGCCGCTGTTCGTCGAAGAACTGACCAAGATGCTGCTCGAATCGGGGCTACTCGTCGAGCACGCCGAACGCTACGAGTTGACCGGCCCGCTACCCGCGTTGGCGATTCCGAACACGCTGCACGACTCGCTGACCGCGCGCCTGGATCAGTTGTCACCGGTGAAATCGGTTGCCCAGTTGGCTGCGACGCTGGGGCGCGAGTTCAGCTACGCGTTACTGCGGGCCGTTGCGCCGGGGAACGAGCACGATTTGCGGCAGGGGTTGCGCCGGCTGACGGACGCGGAGCTCTTGTACGAAGACGGGTCGCCGCCGGAGTCCACCTACCGATTCAAGCACGCCCTGCTCCAGGACGCGGCGTACCAGTCGCTGCTGATAAGCACCCGGCAACACCACCATCAACGCATCGCTCGAGCGCTCGAATCCGATTTCCCTGGAACAGTTTCCACCCAACCCGAACTGCTGGCGCACCACTACACCGAGGCTGGACTGACGGCACAGGCCATCCCGTACTGGCTCGCCGCCGGACAGCGCGCCCTGCAGCACTCCGCCAACCGCGAGGCCGCCAACCACGCGAATCGGGGCTTGAAACTGCTCGCCACGTTGCCCGATACACCCGAGCGCAACAGGCAGGAGATTTCCCTGCAGATATTGCTCGGCACCAGCTTGGGCAGCGTGGACGGGCCGCAATCCGTGGAGAGCATTTACGCCAGGGCGTGCGATCTCGCGCGCCAGGTTGGCGGCACCCCGGAGCTGTTCCCGGCGCTGTCCGGCCTGCAATACGCACAGATAGTGCAGGGGCATTTGCCGAAGGCGCGGGCTCTGGCGGAGGAGTTCGTGGGGCTGGCCGAACCGAAGCACGACCCGCTCATCATGGGGGTCGGACACCGAATGCTGGCCTATACGGCGTGGTGGCAGGGCGATGTCGTCGACGTGCGTAACCACAGCGCGAAGGGCCTCGCCTGCTATGCCCAGGACCAGCACCAAGAATGTGTGGTCAGCTACCTCCAGGACACGGGGGTGCTGTGCGGATATCTCAGTGCGCTCGCCGACTGGGTGCTGGGTTACCCAACGCAGGCGGTGCAGACGATGGAGCGGACGGTGGCGCATGCGCGCGGGCTCGAACATAGCTACAGCGTCGCGTTGACACTTCTCTTCTCTGCCCAGCTGGCTCAACTGCGCCGGAATCCCGAATCCGCACGGACACAGGCGGAAGCGGCACTTGCGATTTCTCGGGACCATGGCCTTGACGCAGTGGAGCTCTGGTGCCTTCTGCCCCGGGGTTGGGCGCTGGCCGAAGAGGGCGAAGTGACCAGGGGCATCTCGGACATCTGCGAAGCGTTGGAACGCCGCCGTGCCCTTGGCATTGCTGCGGTGTATCCGTGGTTCCATGCCTTGTTGGCCGAGGCGTACGGCAAGGCCGGACAGGTGGAGGCGGGCTTGGCGTCACTCGAGGAAGCGCTCGGGTGGGTGCATCGCAATGACGAGCATCTCTACGAGGGCGAGGTGTACCGGATCAGGGGAGAGTTGCTGCTCGAGCAGGACGGACCTGACACCGCCGCGGCAGAACAGTGCTTCGAGCGCGCGTTACAGGTTGCCCGCGAACAACAAGCGAAGTCCTGGGAGTTGCGTGCGGCCACGAGCCTGAGTCGGTTGTGGCAGGAGCAGGGACGGCGCGACGAGGCGCGGGAATTGCTTGTGCCTGTTTACGACTGGTTCACCGAGGGCTTCGATACCGCCGACCTGCAGGATGCGCGCGCGCTTGTGGACAGCTTGTCCTGAGAGCGGACCGTTTGACTGGAGGGTGGTATTCGTTCATCACCGGGCGCTCCCTCACGGTGGGCCGTTGTTGCCCTTCTCCTTCTTCTCCTTTTCCTTCTGCTGGCCGTTGCCGTTGCCATTGTCCGGTTGCGGGTTCCCGTTCGCAGGGGGTTCGACGGGGGCCACGGGGACCGGGATGCTTGCGGGCGTGGTGGGTGGTGCAGCGCTGGCGGGAACGACCGTTTCGGTGGTGGTGCCCGGTGTCGGCGAGTCTTCCTGCTGCCCAGCGGTGGCGAGGGCGTAGGTGAGGGCGGCCAGGATCGCGACGACCGCTGCGATGACAGCCAAAATCCTGGTGCGCGTGCGCGGCGATGTTCTGTGCGAGGGGTCGGGTGCGGGCGCGCCGATGAGGGTCGCGGCGGGCGGGACAGCAATCGGCATCTGCCTCGGCGCAGGCTGCGGCACGGGTGCACCCTCCGGCGGCGCTGCGAGGGCCGCGAGCATCGTTCGCGCATCGGTGAACCGAAGGTCCCGGTCGTGCGCCATGGCCCTTCCGATGGCGACCGTGAGCGTGGGGTCCAGGCCTGGCCGCACTGTCTCCAGTGGTGGTGGTGGACCGTCGGAGATCGCGCGCGCCATCGCCGCTGGGTTGTTCTGCAGATATGGCCGGCGGCCGGTGAGAGCTTCGTATCCCACGACGCCGACCGCATAGAGGTCATCGGTAACGGCGGCGGGTCGCCCGTAGAGCCGATCGGGGCTGACGTAGGCCAGCGTGCCCACAATCTGACCGGTGCGGGTGTGGTCTGCGTCGCGGGTTTTCGCGATGCCGAAGTCCGTCAGCTTTACCGCACCGGTTGTCGTGAACAAGATGTTTGCCGGCTTGATGTCTCGGTGCAGGATTCCGGCGTCGTGCGCAGCCGCAAGCGCGCCGAGCAACTCGCCGAGGATTCGGCGTACCGTCCGCTCCGGTATCGGCCCGAGCGCGATGTCGTCGGCAAGAGTGCGTCCGGGGAGTCGCTCCATCACGATGTAGGGCACCCCGTTGTAATCGCCCGTGTCGTGGACGGCGACGATATTCGGATGGTTGAGTGCGGCGGCCGACCTCGCTTCGGCCTCGAACCGGCGGCGTTGCTCAGCGTTGGCGCTGCTGAACGCGGGGTTCAGCAGCTTGATCGCGACGGCCCGGTGCAAGCGGAGGTCCCAGCCGTCGCGGACCTCGGCCATTCCGCCACGTCCCAGGACGCCGCGGAGTTCGTAGCGGCCACCGAGAATGTCGGGGACCGGCATGAAATCGAGGCTAGCCGCGGCGGACGAGTGCGCGCAATCTCGGAACGGTCGATGGTTGGTTCACAGAGAGTTTCGATCCGCGGTTGCATGGTGGCCGCGTACTCATGGACAGTTTGTCCTGAATTCCGTTGGTGTTCGGTACGCAGTACCGCTATGCCCGCAACCCCCCAATCAGAGAGTCGACGAGCCCGTCGAAGCGTTTCGAGATTTCCTCGACCGTCCTGACGCGGGTAAGGATGCGGTACACCGTCGCGCCGATAATTGCGTCTGCGACCGCTTCCAGATCGGCATCCGCCCGAATATCGCCCGACTGCGCCGCAGCTTGCAGGCGGCGTACCAACGCGTCATGGTTCGGGTCGGCGAGCTGGCTGTAGAGGGCATCGGCATCAAGCGGATTATCCGCAGTGGCGACGGCGAGCGCGCGGCTGAGGGCGATGTTTCGCGCCGAGCCGAGGTATACGGCCTGTCCTTGCAGCCACGTGCGCAGGTCGGCTTCGATGTCGCCCGTATCGGGCAGTTGCAACGGACCGTGCTGCCCGTAGGCAGCCATCACGGCCTCGGCGACCAACGGTGCTTTCGATGGCCAGCGGCGATACAGGCTCTGCTTCCCGACCCCGGCCGCGCTGGCGACGCGATCCATCGCGACTTCGGCGTAGCCGCCAGTGAGGAGGATGTCGCGCACGGCATTGAGGATCGCGTCGTGTGTTGCCTGACTTCGAGGTCGGCCGAGGCGCGGCACTTCGTCCATGCGGGGAGCCTAGATTAATTACGAGAAATAGTGTCTAGTATCCCCAACGGTAGGTCGCTCCGGTGCCTCCTGAACCCGAACTGAACACACTGAGCTCGATACCCGATCAGCCGACAGATTCGAAGGAACCCATGAGCAAGCTGCGCGTCATTCAATGGACCACAGGCAAGGTCGGAAAGCTGAGCATGCGGGGCATTCTCGACGATCCCCGGCTCGAATTGGTCGGGGTGTATGCCTACTCTGCCGAGAAAGCGGGTACCGACGCCGGAGCGCTGTGCGGACGACCGGACACCGGGGTGCTCGCCACCACCGATATCGACGCGCTGATCGCGCTGGGCGCCGACACCGTGTTCTACAACCCGTTCATGGCCGATGTGGATCACGCAGTGCGACTGCTCGAAAGCGGACTCGACGTCATCAGCACGAATCTATTCCTCAACGTCGGTGGCATCCAGGGCGAGACGAAGGACAGGCTCGCCGCGGCATGCGCCAAGGGCAACAGTTCGCTCTACATCACCGGCATCAATCCGGGCTGGATCAACACCATGGTGACGGGGCTGACGGCCGTCTGTCGCGACGTTCAGCAGGTGTCGATTTCCGAGTCGGCTGACGTTTCGGTCTATGAGTCGGCGGAAACGTGGCAGGCACTTGGCTTCGCGCTGCCCGAGGCGTCGCCCGCGGTGATCGAGATGGCGAAACTGTGGCTCAGCACGTTCCGCGATTCCGTGGAGCGCATGGCAGTCGCGTTGGACTTCGAACTGGACGACCTCGAGTTCTTCATCGAACACCAGACCGCGTCCGAGGACGTCGACCTTGGCTGGCTAAAGATCAGCAAGGACACCATCGCCGCCCTCCGTGCCGGCTGGAACGGCAAGGTGAAGGGCAAGACCGTCATCCAGTCCAATGTCGCGTGGTACCTCACGAAGACGCTCAACGGAGACTGGGAGTTCGACGACGACCACTATCACGTCGTCATCAAGGGCGAACCCGAAGTGCAGACCCGCATCCGCTTCGTCCCGCCCGAAACCTGGGGCAACCACGAATGGGACACCATGACGGCGATGCCGGCGGTCAGTGCCGCACTGAACGTTTCCGCCGCCCCCGCCGGAATCCTTACCCTCAAGGACGTGGGATTGCCTGCTGCGCCCGCAGGAATCTGGCTGGAAGACCGGAGCAACTGAATCGCGATCGGCCACGTCGATCCCGCGTGCGGTACCCGGGCTGTTTCAACTCCGTATCACATGTGAGACTCGCTGACATGGGTCACAACATTGAACGCCCCAAGCTGGAGGGGAACATCGCCGTCGGCGACGATCGGCAGATCGGCTTTGCCGAGTTCGGCGACCCCCAGGGTCGGGCCATCTTCTGGCTGCACGGCACCCCGGGAGCGCGCCGCCAGATCCCGTCCGAGGCCCGACTGTTTGCCGAACTCAACCACGTCCGACTGATCGGCATCGACCGGCCCGGTATCGGCTCGTCGACACCCTTCCTGTACGGATCGGTCGGCGAATTCGCTTCCGACCTACGCGAAATCGCCGACGTCCTCGGTATCGACAAGATGGCCGTGGTGGGGCTGTCCGGCGGTGGGCCGTACACCCTGGGATGTGCTGCCGCGATGCCCGACCGAGTGGTGGTCGCGGGTGTGCTCGGCGGTGTTGCGCCGACGGTTGGCCCCGACGCCATCAGCGGCGGTTTGATGACGCTGGGTTCATTCCTCGCCCCGGTCCTGGAAGTTGCCGGAGTGCCCATCGGGATGGCGGCCGTCACCCTGATCAGGTTGATCAGGCCCGTTGCCAACTCGGCGCTGCAGCTCTACGCCGCGGTCTCCCCGGAGGGCGATCGCCGGTTGCTGCTGCGGCCCGAGTTCGGTGCGATGTTCCTCGACGACCTGCTGAACGGCTCCCGAAAGCAGATGTCGGCACCATTCGCCGATGTCGTCGCGTTCGCCCGCCCGTGGGGGTTCCGCCTGCACGAGGTCAAGGTGCCGGTGCATTGGTGGCATGGCGATGCGGACCACATCATCCCGTTCGCCCATGGTGAGCATGTGGTGTCGCTGCTACCCGATGCACACCTGCACCCGATCCACGGTGAAAGCCATCTCGCCGGGCTGGGCCGTGCCGAAGAGATCCTACGCACGCTGCTCGAGGTATGGGACCGCGAAGAGCAGACGTCGTCGGACGCTTGAGGTCGAGACGCAACCGAGCGCATCATTGCGACGGAGACTCCGTCTGCTCGAATGGAGAGTGTCATGCGCACACAGCGTGGTTCCGGTCAGACCTTTCAACTGGACCGTCCCTGGCAAGCGTTGGCCCCCTTCCTCTTCGCGACCCGTCACGTCGACAACTATCCGAAGGCCACGCCGAAGATGACGCCGGCCGCATCGCTCGCCGGCCATGCGTTGGGCCGCGACTTCGGTAATCCCGAGGGCTGGAGCATGTATCACGGCCAGACCGTGCCCGGCTTCCCCGCGCATCCGCATCGGGGTTTCGAGACGATCACCATCGTCACGCGCGGTTTTGTCGATCACGCCGACTCCACCGGAGCGGCGGCCCGCTACGGCGCGGGTGACGTGCAATGGCTGACGGCAGGCAACGGGGTGTCGCACTCGGAGATGTTCCCGCTGCTGAACGAGGACTCCGACAACCCCTTTGAGCTGTTTCAGATCTGGCTCAACCTGTCTGCCGTAGACAAGAAGGCCGACCCCGAGTTCACCATGCTGTGGAATGAGGACATACCCGTCGTGAAAGTGACCGGACCGGACGGCGGCAAGGCGCAGATCAAGATCATCGCCGGCGGCTACGGCGACACCGAACCCCTTGCGACGCCGTCGAATTCGTGGGCGGCACGGCCAGAATCGGATGTTGCGGTGTGGATGCTGGACCTGCAGCCGCACGCCAGAGTTGAACTGCCGGCTGCGCTGCGCGGCGAAGCGCGTCGGGCGCTCTACGTCTACGGTGACGGCGCTGCGGCGATCATCGACGGAAACGACGTGGCCGACGGTTTCGGATACGCGCAAACATCGCCCGGGGCGACTGTTGTCGAGACAGGTGACTCCTCCGCCCAGCTGTTGCTGTTGCAGGGGGTGCCCATCGGGGAGCCGGTGGCGCAGCACGGGCCGTTCGTGATGAACACGCGCGCGGAGATCGCCGAAGCCTACGACGACTACCAGCGAACACAATTCGGTGGCTGGCCGTGGGATCGGACAGATGTGGTCCATCCGAAGTCCGAGACCCGGTTTGCCCGGCATACCGACGGGCGGCTCGAACGTCCCGAACACGTAGTCATCTGACCGATTTTCACCCGTGGGTGATGGTGACGGAAAGTTGCATGCTGCCGGCGTGATTTTGACCAATCAAAGCGCAGGTGGTGGCGCTGGTGGCGTCGGCGGTGCCGGCAACTCCGGTACCGGCGACCAACGGCGCTAATGGAACAAACGTCGCCAACGCACCCACTCCCTGATCAGGTCGGCGACAACTCGGAATGGAAGGCCCCCGCACCGCGTGCGGGGGCCTTCCCCTGTAGCTGTTTGCGTAGGGTCTAGCTGGTGAGTGCACGCGCGGGCATCGTGGTCACCGGAACCGAGGTCTTGACCGGGCGAGTCCAGGATCGCAACGGCCCGTGGTTGGCCGACCGCTTTCTCGAACTGGGCGTTGAGCTGGCGCACACTACGATCTGCGGTGACCGGCCCGACGACATCGACGCGGCGCTGCATTTCCTCGCAGCGCGGGGCGTCGACCTGATCGTCACGAGTGGCGGCCTCGGCCCGACGGCCGACGACCTCACCGTCGCGGCCGTCGCGCGCTTCTGCGGGCTCGACCTGGTGCTGGACGTCGCACTCGAACAGCGGATCGCCGCGATCGTGAAGCCGCTGATGGCGCGCTTCGACAACGTCGACTTCGAGTCCGTGCGGGCCGCCAACCGCAAACAGGCGCTCGTACCGGTCGGTGCCACGGTGCTCGACCCGGTGGGAACAGCCCCGGGCCTCGTCGTGGCGGGCACGCCGACGGTCGTCGTGCTGCCGGGCCCCCCGCGCGAGCTGCAACCGATGTGGCACAAGGCCGTACGAACCGAGCCGCTGCAGGCGGCGATCGTCGGCCGGACGGCGTACCGGCAGGAGACGATTCGGATGTTCGGGTTGGCCGAGTCGGGCCTTGCCGACACTCTGCGGGACGCCGAACGGCTGGTGCCCGGCATCGGCGGGCTCGAGATCACCACGTGCCTGCGTCGTGGCGAGGTCGAGATGGTCACCCGTTTCGAACCCGACGCCGCTGGTGTGTATGTGCGGCTCGTCAAGCTGTTGCGGGACCGTCATGCGCGCGAGATCTTCTCCGAAGATGGCGCGCTGGTCGACGATCAGGTCGCGCAGCTGTTGACCGGCCGGCGGATCGCGACGGCGGAATCCTGCACGGCTGGAATGCTTTCTGCCCGCTTGACCGAGGTGCCGGGATCGTCGGCGTACGTCGTCGGTGGGGTGACGGCATACGCCGACGAAGCCAAGGTGGGCCTGCTCGGGGTGGACCCGGCGTTGATCGAGGCGCACGGCGCGGTGTCCGAACCGGTTGCGGAAGCGATGGCGGTCGGTGCGCTGCGGCGCTTCGGTGCCGATACCGCGGTCGCGATCAGCGGCGTCGCCGGCCCGGGCGGGGGCACCGCGGCAAAGCCGGTGGGCACGGTTTCGTTTTGTGTCGTACTCGCGGACGGCACGACGCTGCGCCGTACCACGCGAATGCCGGGCAACCGCGCCGATATTCGTGATCGCTCCACCACCGTCGCGATGCATCTGCTGCGGCGTGTGCTGGCTGAGGTGTAGGTGAGCCCGGGTTTCTGCTTCTCGAGGTCCTCGACGAACGCATTGGTTCCGCCCAACCAACGAGCGACTCACGCTCCCAGTCAATTGCGATGCGCCGTTTCACGCCTTCGCGGTGCCGGCGATGTGGGTATTGAACGGGAGGAATGGGGTGTGCACCCGGTAGCGGTCCATGGTGACGCTCTCGAATCCGGCGGCATGCAGGGAATGTTCCAGGTCTCGTTCGCACGAGCAGCCCTCGAAGGTCCAGGCCCACGGCCGGCGAAGGATCCGTTGCGCGGCACGTGTCGGTGTGCCGCTCCTGGCCACCACGTGTTCGACGAAGCGGAAGGTGCCACCGGGGCGCAAGATGCGCCGGATCTCGGTGAGCACGGCCGCGGGATCCTGTACCGAGCAGAGCACGAGCGAGGAGATGACGCCGTCGACACTGTGGTCGGGCAGGCCCGTCTGCTCGGCCGTGCGCTCGCGCAGATCGAGCTGCACGCCGCGGCGGCGCGCTGCGGCGTGCAGCCGGCTATGCATGTACCGGTTCGGTTCGATGGCGACGAGGGTCCCGCCGGCCGGGAGATAGCGGAAGTTGGCGCCGACACCCGGCCCGATCTCGACGACCTCGCGCGGGAGCCCGGCGAACACGCGTCGTTTACGTCGGCGGAGGTTCCATTCCAAGTACGGACCCATGACCTGGAAGAACGCGGCATTGAACCGGCCGCGACCGCCGTGCGGCTCGAAGGTGTTCGCTGACGGGGTGGTGATAGTCCTGTCGATCATCTTTGCTCCAGCGGTGTCTCGTTGTTTGTCGATCTCACAACGATGCGCGACACCGTTAGATCTGTCAGGCGTGGAATTACCTCACTCCGCCGATTCCGGCCGGTCGCGCCGGGCGGCGTACCACGCAGCAATCTGGGCTCGCGAGCGGAACCCGAGGCGCAGGCGGATCCGTTCGACATGACCCTCGGCAGACCGTTCATCGATGCCCAGGCGCGCGGCGAGCTCGCGGTTCGTGCACCCCTCGCTGATCAGCGCCGCGACCTCGCGCTGCCGTGCCGTCAATGTACGGGCGCCCCGCCGCGCGACGCGCAGGCCGAGGAACCGGCGAACCGTCGCCACAAGCGCGTCGGCGTCACCCGCGTACGGCAAATGCGAGCGGCCGGGCAGCACCATGAGCTGCGCACCGGTGATGCCCTCGGCGAGTGCTGCGGCCTGCTCGACGGGAGCGGCCCGGTCGTGGGCTCGGTGCACCACCAACGTCGGAGCGCGCACCTGAACGAGGAGGTCGCTGACATCGAGCTCGTAGCTCATCGCCAAAAGCGCCCGGGCCGTGGCGGCGGTCGAGCAGGCCCGCTGGTAGCGACCGAACTCCTTGCGCGTCGTGGCACCGGCGTCGGGAGCGAAGATCTCGGTGAGCACGTCCGAGCCGAGTCCCCAATGCGACTCGACCAGTCCGAGGACGTGTTCCCGCGCGCTGGGCGGGGAAATATTTGCGCCGGACACCCAGCCGCCGTAGAGCACCAGCCGCCGGACGGTGTCCGGGTGCGCTGCCGCCCACGCCACCGCGACCAGTGCGCCCATCGAGGTGCCGATCAGATCGAAGGGCTCCGGGCCGAGGGGCGCGGTGACCGCGGCAAGCTGATCGAGCTCGTGCGCCAGCGACGGCGACCGCGTCGATGGCGCCGACAGCCCACATCCAGCGCGGTCGTATCGCACGAGCCGACAGCCCTGCGCCAGATCTTCGTAGAACGCCCGCTCCTCCGGCAGCTCCCAGCTCAGCTCTAGATGACTGAGCCAGCCGGAGACGTAGACCAGCGGCCGGCCGGCGCCGATCGTGGCGTAAGCCATGTCGTCGCCGTCAGTCGTCGTCAACCGACCCACGCGTTGCTCCACGCGCCTATTCTGCCCAAGTCGCCACTCAAACGGACCCGATCTTCCTGCGCCACTGGGCAATATCCACACGTGGTCCGTGTAACAGTTAGCGACGGGGCCGCTGAGGCGCCTGCGTTACAGCCACCACGGGAGATTGGGGACCCAAACGGGCATTTCGGGTGGAGTGGGGAAGGGATGAGAGAGCCGATGACGGGAATCGAACCCGCGTATTCAGCTTGGGAAGCTGATGTTCTGCCATTGAACTACATCGGCGCGCGCCGCAGCGCTTCGCCACTGTAGCAAAGAACGCCACGCGGTCCGGCGATTGCCCGGCACTCGCGGAACCGGCCGAAACCGCTCACGCAGAGCATCTCGAGGACACTGGTAGGCCAGTTCTCTTCACGAGAGAATCTAGTTACGCTACATTCGGTAGCGTTGTTGCGTGTCGAGTGGCGCGCGATGCCCGAACTGTGTGGGGCACAGAACAACCGAACCAGTTGTCCAACGAGGGAAGGTCGGCATGACGCTGCAGGCATTACTTGACGAGATTCGTGAGCGACCCGGCACCGGCGAGGTGATCCCGATCATCGATCCGGTCACCGAAGAGCAGATCACCGAGTTCACCGACGGCGGTGAGAAGGCGGTCGATGAGGCGGTCGCCCGGGCCCGCGCGTCGTACGAGGCAGGCGTCTGGACCGGTCTACCGGCCCGCCAGCGCGCGAAGGTCATGTGGCGCATCGCCGACCTGATGGACCAGCACGCCGACGAACTCGCCGAACTCGATTCGCTGAACACCGGGATGCCGCTGGCGCAGGCGAAAATGATCGTGCCCACCTGTGCCGAGTTCTTCCGTTACTACGCCGGCTGGTGTACGAAGCTCAACGGCAACGCCTACGAGGTGCAGATGGAGGGCGGTGTCTCCGGCGAGTTCGCCGAGATGCACGCCTACACTCTCAAGGAGCCGTATGGCGTTGTCGGGCTGATCTTCCCGTGGAACGGCCCGATCTTCAACGCGTGCGCCAAGATCGCGCCCGCGCTGGCCGCCGGCTGTAGCAGCGTCGTCAAGCCGGCCGAGGAAACTCCGCTGTCGGCGCTGCTGCTGGACCGACTCATCAAGGAAGCGGGTGTGCCGGAAGGCGTCGTCAACCTGGTTCTCGGCTATGGCCATACCGCGGGCGCGGCGCTCACCACGCATCCCGATGTCGAGAAGATCGCGTTCACGGGGTCGACGGAGGTCGGCAAGCGCATCGTGGAGGCGTCGGCGGGCAACCTCAAGAAGGTCATGCTGGAACTCGGCGGCAAGTCGCCGGTACTGATCTTCGATGACGCCGATCTGAATATGGCCATCATGATGGCGTCGATGGGCATCTTCATCCACTCCGGACAGGGCTGCGTCTGCGGATCACGCATCTTCGTGCAGCGCGGCGTGTACGACCAGGTCGTCGAGGGCATCGCCAACGTGGCGAACAATTTCAAGCTCGGTGGTCCCGACGAAGAGGGTTGCATGAGCGGCCCGCTAATCAGCCAGAAGCAGCTGACCCGGGTGATGGGCTTCATCGATGAAGGCAAGAGCAACGGCGTCGAGGTCGTCACTGGCGGGCACCGGCTGGATCGGAAGGGGTACTTCGTGCATCCGACCGTGCTTGCCAACGTCGACCCCGGCATGCGGCTCTACCGCCAGGAAATCTTCGGGCCGGTCGTGACCGTGCTGCCGTTCGACGATGACGACGAAGCCGTCGCGCTCGCCAACGACACGACCTACGGTCTGGCCGCCACCGCGTGGACCACGAACCTCAGCCGGGCGCACCGTGTGGCGAAGCGCCTGCAGGCCGGCACCGTGACGCTGAACAGCCAGCTCGTCTTCGATCACAATGTGCCCTTCGGCGGATACAAGCAGTCCGGTTGGGGCCACGAGTTCGGACGCGAAGGCGTCGAGGGGTACCTGAAGACGAAGTCGGTCTGGGCGGCGCTCTAGTCGACGGCCCACCGAGCGGGGTTCGAATGTTCGCCGCGGATAGGCTGCACTCGTGCTGCTCTCCGACCGCGACATTCGGGCCTCGCTTGCTTCGGGCCGACTTGGGATCGAACCGTTCGACGAGTCGCTGGTGCAGCCGTCGAGTGTGGACGTCCGCCTCGACAACCTGTTCCGAGTCTTCAACAACACCCGATACACCCATATCGACCCCGCACAGCGCCAGGACGAGCTGACCACGCTCGTCGAGCCAACGCCGGGGGAGCCGTTCGTCCTACACCCCGGCGAGTTTGTGCTCGGGTCCACCCTCGAGATCTGCACGCTGCCGGACGATCTGGCGGGACGGCTCGAAGGGAAGTCGAGCCTCGGCCGGCTCGGACTGCTCACGCACTCGACGGCGGGCTTCATCGATCCCGGTTTCAGCGGGCACATCACGCTCGAGCTGTCGAACGTCGCGAACCTGCCGATCACGCTGTGGCCGGGAATGAAGATCGGCCAGCTGTGCCTGCTCCGGCTCACCAGCGCCGCCGAATACCCGTACGGCAGCTCCCAAGCGGGCTCCAAATACCAAGGTCAGCGCGGTCCGACGCCCTCGAAGGCGTACCTGAACTTCGTGCGCTGAGCAGCGATTGGTTGCGCACTGAAAATTGTTACTGGAAGTTCGCTACGCGGAGCCAGGTGACCTGTAACAAACCCTCGAGTGGGGGCGACAGGCGGGTAGAACATCAAGTTTTCAACCGCTGATGTCTCGGGGGCTCGTCCTTCGCGACAATTCCGCTCCCTGAGGCTGGTGCGATCCATATGAGTTACGGCGTTCCCGGCGGAGAAACCGTCGATCTCTCTGGTCGTTCCCGTTTCTTTTTCCGCGGGGACCGTAGCGCGCCGCCGTCGGCCTATGTCCGCGGCCGGGTCCGGTCACGCACCTACCTGCGCTCGGATCGAGAACGTTGGCAGGCCGCGTACGTCCGAAACCTGGTGATCAGTGACCTCGTCGTAGTTTGCGTGGCAATTGCGGTGGCTCAGTTCGTTCGCTTCGGCGGTACCGCGAAAGACGAGACGCTCGTGTGGGCGCCCTCGTCGCCCCTCGGTTATACCGCTGTCTCCGCGATGCTCGCCGTCCTGTGGATCGGGTTTCTCGCGTTGTTCAACACCCGATCGCCGCGCGTGATCGGCGCGGGAGCGGAGGAGTACCGCCTGATTGCGTCGGCAACTTTCCGGCTGTTCGGCGTGCTCGCGATCATCTCGTTGATGCTGCGCATGGATATCGCCCGCGGCTACCTCGCCATCGCGTTCCCGCTCGGCCTCGTCCTGCTACTGCTCAACCGTCGCGCATGGCGCCAGTACGCGGTTGCGCAGCGAGCGCGGGAGCGGTATCAGACGTCCGTGCTGGTCGTCGGTGGAAGTCGCGCGGTGCCGGACATGGCCCAGGCCTTCGCCCGGGACAAGGGCTCGGGCTATCACGTGGTGGGTGTCTGCACACCCGAGGGACCGACCGCCACGCGGGAGTCGATCGAGGTGCACGGCGAGCAGATCCCGATCGTCGGCGTCGACCAGGAGATCGTTGAAGCGGTGCGAATCACCGGCGCCGATACCGTCGCACTGACCGCGACCGACCACCTGCGTCCGGATCAGATCAAGCGTCTGGTGTGGAGTCTCGACGAACTCGGCGTCGACCTGATCGTCACCCCGGGCCTGGTCGACATCGCCGGACAGCGGCTGCGCAGCCGGCCGGTCGCCCAGATGCCGATGCTGCACATCGAGAAGCCGCAATACGACCGGGCCAAGTCGATCTACAAGCAGAGCTTCGACTTCGTCTTCGCCCTCGGTGCGCTGCTCCTGATCCTGCCGGTGATTGTGGTCTTCGCGGTGGCCGTGAAGTTCACCAGTCCGGGTTCGGTGTTCTATCGCTCGGAGCGGATGGGTCTGGACGGTCTGCCGTTCCAGATGATCAAGTTCCGCAGCATGTATCAGGACGCCGACAAGCACAAGGACGCTCTCGTCGCGCAGAACGACGGCGCGGGACCGCTGTTCAAGATGCGCGAGGACCCCCGGGTCACACCGGTGGGCAAGTTCATGCGCAAGTTCAGCATCGACGAACTGCCGCAGTTCATCAACGTGCTGCGCGGTGACATGAGCGTCGTCGGTCCGCGCCCGCCGCTGCGCAGCGAGGTCGAGCAGTACGACGGTCACGTACGGCGCCGGATGCTGGTGAAGCCGGGCGTCACCGGGCTCTGGCAGATCTCGGGACGATCGGATCTGTCCTGGGAGGAGACCGTGCGCCTCGACCTGTCCTACGTGGAGAACTGGTCGATGATGCAGGATCTGCTGATCATCAAGCGCACGTTGGGAGTCGTCTCGCGCAGCGAAGGCGCGTACTGACCGTCTCGCCCGTCCCGCACCGCATGTACATGCGAAATTGTTCCGCTCCTCGTTTCGGTGATGCGATCCGCTAACCGGCTGGGCATATCAATCGAGCTATGCGATGCACCGTGTTCGGGACCGGATATCTGGGCGCTACGCACGCCGCGTGCATGGCCGAAATAGGCCACGACGTACTCGGCGTCGACATCGACGCAGGAAAAGTGGCCAAGCTCGGCGCGGGCGAGGTGCCGTTCTACGAACCGGGCCTCGGCGAGGTGCTGCGCCGCAACGTGGACGCCGGCCGACTGCGCTTCACCACGTCCTACGACGATGCGGCCGACTTCGCCGATATTCACTTCCTCGGCGTCGGCACTCCGCAGAAGAAGGGTGAGTACGGCGCCGACCTGCGCAACGTCGACGCGGTCGTGGACACCCTCGCGCCCAGGTTGCATCGGCCGGCGGTGCTCGTCGGCAAGTCGACGGTCCCGGTCGGTACGGCCGCGCACCTCGCCGAACGAATCCGCCGGGACACCCCGCAGGCCGATGTCGAGGTGGCGTGGAACCCCGAATTCCTGCGCGAGGGTTTCGCCGTCGAGGACACGTTGCGCCCGGACCGCGTCGTGCTCGGCATCGACGAAACCGCCGGGGGGCGCGCGGAGCCGCTGATCCGCGAGCTGTACGCGCCGCTGCTCGCGGCCGGCGTCCCGTTCCTGGTCACCGACCTCGCCACAGCCGAACTGGTGAAGGTGTCGGCGAATGCGTTCCTGGCCACCAAGGTGTCGTTCATCAACGCCGTCGCCGAGGTGTGCGAGGCGACCGGGGCGGACGTCGTCGCGCTGGCCGATGCCCTCGGGCACGACGCGCGGATCGGGCGTCGCTTCCTCAACGCCGGGCTCGGCTTCGGCGGCGGATGCCTGCCCAAGGACATCAGGGCGTTCATGGCGCGCGCAGGCGAACTCGGCGCCGACCATGCACTGTCGTTCCTGCGCGAGGTGGACCACATCAACATGCGCCGGCGGACGAAACTGGCCGAACTCGCGGCGCAGGCCTGCGGTGGTTCGCTGCTCGGCGCAAACGTGGCGGTGCTCGGTGCCGCGTTCAAACCCGAATCCGACGACGTGCGCGATTCACCTGCACTCAACGTCGCCGGGCTCACCCAGCTCAACGGCGCTGTCGTGACCGTCTACGACCCCAAGGCGATGGACAACTCGCGACGCCTGTTCCCGACGCTGAACTACGCCACCTCCACTATCGAGGCCTGCGAGCGCGCCGATGTCGTCCTGGTACTGACGGAGTGGGACGAGTTCGTGCAGTTGCGTCCGGACCGACTCGCCGAAGTGGTGCGGCAGCGGTCCATCATCGACGGCCGAAATTGCCTCGACCGGACGCTGTGGCGCTCGCACGGGTGGACCTACCGCGGTATGGGCAGGCCCTGACTCCCCAGGTCACAACACGGAACCGGCTGGTCGGCAACCGTATGTCCGTCTATGCATTCCGCGGAGCGGACCGGTAAAGTCCCAGCATCCGTAGCCGCCAGGCACAGTTTGAGTGGGCTACGGTGCCAGTAAAAGCGCGTGCGTTGTCCAAGGACGATCCAAGGAACAGGCGGCAATGGGTTCGGTACTCGGTGTTTCGATGGGCACGGGCGCCATTCACATGGCGCGGCCGGGCTCGCGGATCAACGGGCATCCGGTGCCGTTCGACCTGCAGCGCGTCGACGTCTCCGAACAACGGCCCGAGAACCTGACCGCCGAGATCATCGGCGTCGCGCTCGCCGGAGGCAACGGGATCGACGCGACCGCGGTCGCGTGCAGGCAGGACGGCCGCGCCGATGCCCTGCGGACCGCGTTGGCTCACGAGAAGCTGGCCAACTATCAGCTCGTGCCCGAAGTGATTGCCTCGCTCGAGTTGTTCGCCTCCACCGGTGAGCTGAACGGCTTCCGCAGCGTCGCCGTCTACGACCTCGGCACCTCCGGGCTGTCGATCAGTGTCGTCGATACCGAACGCAAGATCGTGCACGGCGCGGAGCGCACCACCGACATCAGCGGGCGCGCATTCGACGCGATGATCGGCGAAGCGCAGATCGCCAGCGGCAGGCTCGCGCTGCCCACGGACGCGGACGGATTCAACCGCCTCGACCTGCTGTGCCGTGAGGCCAAGGAACAGCTGTCGACCAGCACCGCCGTCGCCCTGCCCGCGCCCGAAGGGCTGGTTCTGCTGTCGCGCAAGGATTTCGAGATGCTCATCGCCCCTACCGTCGAGGCGTCCGCGCGATTGCTGCGCAATACGATCGTGGGTTCACGCAAACCGGTCGAGGCCATCGTGCTGATCGGCGGTGGCGCACGGATCCCGCTCGTGGCGAACGTGCTGCGCAGCGTCGCGGGTCTGCCGGTCATCGTGGCAAACCACCCCGACACGGTCGCCGCCCGTGGTGCCGCGCTGCTCGCGCACCCGGTGTCGCGCCGACGGGCATGGCAGGAGAGCCGGGAAACCGCGGGGCCTGCGGGCGCCGCAGAGAAGATCCGCCGACGGCGTGAACTGGTCTCGGCGGCTATCGCGGTGGGCGGTCTGGCATTACTCGCCGTTCTCGGATTCGGGCTGACGAAATCGACCGACCTGTTCAACGGTACGGCCGGCAGCAGCGGCACCCTGCAGACAACCAGCCCGCAGGGGACCGATGCGGCGGGGGCGCCGGGGAGCGCGACGCCTGGCGGCGGCTCGTTCAATGGCTTGCCGGGCGGGCAGCCGTTACCTGTCGTGGCACCGCCCCCGGTCACGCTGCCGCCGCCGCCCCCGCCCGCGGAGGCGCCGCCAACGTGGGACGAGGACTCCTACCAGGCACCCGCACCGGCACCGGCACCCGGACCGAACACCTTTTCCGTGCCCGGTCTGCCGCCGATCGTGGTTCCGACGATTCCGCCGCAGTACATTCCGCCGTTGCCCCGGCTACCGCGCTTCCCCTGAGCCGGCGGAGCGGTCACGACCGGGAGCGGTGCGCTCCGCCCGACCGTTTCGGTGCCGCGTTCGACTTGGGCGCCCGGGTCGTGTCTGCTGTGGCCGTGCGCCCGTTGCCGAACGGGCGGGCGAGGGCGACCGCGATCCCAGTCGTCAGCGGGACGGACAGCGCCAGCGCAATCCCACCTACTGATGAGCGGACGATCTCGATCGCGACCGCGTCGCCGGTCAACACGTCGTTGACCGATCGGCCGGCCACGCTGAACAGCAGGAGCAGTGGTAGCGCGCCGCCCGCATAGGCGAACACCAGGGTGTACACCGTGCTTGCGATGTGATCACGACCCACTCGCATAGCCGCGGCGAAGACGTTGCGCCGCGACGAGTCCGGGTCGAGCGAGGCCAGTTCGAACGCCGCCGACGCTTGCGTGATCGTCACGTCGTTGAGCACACCGAGCGAGCCGATGATGAATCCGGCGAGCAGCAAACCGGTGATACTGACGTGCTCGAGGTAGGTCGCGACGTTCGTGTTCTGTTCCTCCGACAGTCCGGTGAGCTGGGTCATGCGGATGGTGACATAGGACAGCACCGCGGCGAGCAGCATCGCGGCGAGCGTGCCGAGCAACGCCGAACTTGTCCGCAGGCTCACGCCGTGCGCCAGATAGAGCACGACATAGAGGATCATTCCACCGGCGACGAGTGCCACCGGTATCGCGGGTTGGCCGTCGAGCAGCGCGGGCAACAGGAACTTGACCACAACGGCGAACGTGAACAGCAGACCGAGCAGCGCGCGTAGCCCGCGCCACCGCGCGACCGCGATCACCACGACCGCGAACACGACGACGATCGCGAGAAGGGGAAACCCACGCGCATAGTCGTCGAATGCATACAACGTCGCGCCGGTCGGGTCGGTCTGGCGCACGACCCGGATGTGGTCGCCCGCCTGCAGATCGGGTTGGCCTGGCCCCGGTGCGATCTCGAACAACGTCTTGGTGCCTGCGTTCGGGCCGGTCTCGATTTTGATCACGCTGCGCGTGCAGTCGTAGGACGAGATCGGGGGCGGCGTCGGTGCGCCACCGAATACTCGACCGGTCGACGGACTGCCACACGGGCCGATGCTCTGTTCGACGACCGTTCCCGCTTCGGTGGTGACCGCGCCGCCTGCGGCGTTCTGGAAAGGCAACGGAATGTCGACGGTCTGCTTGCTCGGCCACAGCACGATCAGTCCGGCGAGCACCAGCACACCGAGTGCGACCACCGTGCCGACGACGATCCGGGCGGCGTTCGGGCCGATCTCGATCGGGCCCGTGTGGCCATGGCCGTGGTGGCTACTCATACGAGGGAATCCGGCGGAGTGAGGTGCACCGGAGCGAGCATAGCGAGTGCTCGCAGGTGTACGAGCGATGTGCAGCTACCCCGGAATGTGCGGAGGGTGGCGGAGAGCAAGGGGGGATAGTCTCCGCCACCCCTATCCGGACGACCAGGGGGGTGGTGGCCCGGACGGGCACAAGGTGCCTGTGACAGGCTAACCGGGACATCCCAAATCTTCCAATCGGTACGGTTTTTCGGCGAGTAGCGGGATCGTGTGCTGTTTTGTGCGCAAGCGCACATATCCGGCCGGCGTCCGCGGGGATCGAGTTGCAGCGGCGGCGGTGTCCTAGGCTGAACCAATGCCGGGCTGGCACGGATGGCGAACCATGCTGGTCTGTGCGCTGATCCTCGCTGTGCTCGCCGCTTCGGGATGCCAGGCCGGCTCGCAACAGCCCACCCCGATGACGACGTCGTCCGCTCGGGTCACGGTGTCGCCGGGCGGTTTACGGCTCGACGGCAGACCGTGGTGGCCCGCCGGACTCAATGCCTACCAACTCGGCACGAACTACTCGGTGAACCGTGGCTGTGGTGCGGAGGTGGACCTCGATGCCTACTTCGGGGCGTTGCCACCGAGATCGCTGACTCGCTTCGACGCGTTCCAAGCGCTCGCGACGAACAAGGCGACCGGACAGCTCGACTTCACCGCGCTCGACGCAGTATTCGCTGCCGCCGAGCGACACGGACAACTACTCGTACCCGTCCTCGTCGCGCAGGACGGCGCCTGCGAGGACGAGCAGTACAAGACTGCCGAATGGTTCCGCGGCGGGTGGCGACAACCGGGGGCGCAGGCGTTGAGCTACGAACAATGGGTGGGCACCGCTGTGCGGCGGTGGTCGGGGTCGGCGGTGGTCGCGGCATGGGACCTGATCGGCGAGCCGGAACCGGCGCGTTGCTCGTTCGCGCAGTGCGGATCGCAACCACAACAGCGTTGCCCGCCCGACGCCGCGAACGTCCTTCGCAGTTTCGTCGACGAGGTGGGGGCGTTGGTCCGTACGAGCAGCGACACGCTCACCACCGTCGGCTTTGCCGGCGGCGGTCAGTGCGGCACACAAGGCGACGAGTATGCCGCTGTCGCAGCCTCTCCCGGAATCGACATACTCCAATACCACGACTACAGCGAGGGCCCGAACCCCCTTCCCGGCAATGAGTGGGACGGACTGGCTCGCCGGCTCGAGCAGGCACGGCAGGTGGGTAAACCGCTGTTGGTTGCCGAGATCGGCGAGCATGCGGGGTCGTGCCGCAGCGAAGCCGTGCGTGCTTCGGACATCTCTGCGCGCATGACCGGACAGCGCGAGGCCGGATCTGCCGGCGCTCTCGTGTGGGCGTTCGTCCCCGATCCGCGGCCGCAGGAATGCACCTTCGACGTCGGGATCGCCGATCCCATCTACGCCGAATTGCGGCGCTTGAACACAGGCTGACCGGCGCGGGCCGACCGGGCATGCGCCGCGATCAGGTGGTGACGCGGTACAGCCGCCAGGTGGGCAGGTCGGCACCGTCGTTGGGGATCTCGAGTTCCAGTGCGGCGACATCCGACCCGTTGTCGTAAATGGTCGGATAACGGAGATTGACCGCATCCGACGTGCCTCGGTCCGTGTTCGGCACGGCGAGAATGTATTTCACGCCGTTGGCCGCAGGGTCGTCGAGAATCGTCACGAAATCCTGGTCGGAGGGCACCACGTACCGGTCGGGGTCCGCCGACGCGGCGGCCACCGCGAAGCCGTAGACGGTGTCCATCAAAACCGATCCACGGGGCAGGTCCAATTGGTCGAGGTAGTCGTTGAGCCGCCGCTCGGTGGAGAACGAGGCGTTGATCCGGCGCGCGTCCGCGATGCGTTGGGAGGTGTCGTCGTCATCGGCAAACAATGCGGCGAGCGAATATTGCTGCACCGACAGGCTCGGTACGGCCAATCCGACGACGGTGATCGGAAAGCCGAGCAGCACAACGGCAGCCGCGGCAACGCCGGCCAGCGGCGACTGCGGCCCGCTGCCGAGCCGCGTATTCGCGAACCGGCCGGGGCGTGGGCTGACGGCTTGTCCGCGCGCGGGATAGAGCTGAATCACCAGAATGACGAGGAGCGGTATGGCACAGATATAGAACCGCAGGAACCCGAAGGTCAACCCTCGCGCGTAGCTCAGCGTCTGGAAAGCCAGCACCGTGCCCAGGATCAACGGTGCGACGACCACTTCGAGATCGCGCCGCTGTACCGCAAGCACGGTCGCCAGCGGCGCGAGCAGCGGCAGTGCGGGCGCGAGCACGAGAACCTCCACAGCCGAGAACGCGAGCGATGCCGGAATCGACTGTGCAACGTACTGGGACTGTTCCAGGATCGCGCTGTTGCCGTAGCTCGAGGAGAACTGTGCGAACGCATCTCCGGTGAGCAGCCACCCGGCCGCGGCCCAGACCACGAACGCCAGCGCGCCCGGCAGCGCAACGATGGTGAGATCGACTCCGCCGCGATACCAGTCGAACGGTCTTGTCCGAACGGCGGATCGCAGGGCGACGAACACGGCGGCGACGAATATGACCAGCGCGGCGTCGTAGCGGACCAGATAGGCCAGCCCGAGCGCCGAGCCGAGCGCAACCAGATCGTGCACGTCATCGGTGTGGGTCCAGCGGATGCCTCGGCGCACGGCCCAGCACACACAGAACAGGAACGGCGCCTCACTCATCCCGTTCGCCCCGTAGATCACGATCATCGGGTGCAGTGCGAACAGCGCCGTGGCCGCCACGCACAGCCACCGCGGGACACCGCGATCGCCGGCAATGCCCCAGATCTGTACCGCCGCACCGCCCATGAACAGTGCCGACATCAGCACACCGGCCACGCCGTAGCGGGTGAGGGCCGGAATCCACGGACTCAGCGCTACTGCAGGCAATTCTGCGATCGCGGTGAGCGGCGAGAAGACGAAACCGATCGCCGCGACATGTGGATCCCGGCTGAACAACACCGATTGCGCGGCTTGCACCCGGCTCAGCGCATCACCCATCAGGATCCCGTGGCCCACCGACAACACCACGCCGACGAGCGCGTAGCCGGCGAAGGTGGTCCAGAAGATCGTTCGGCGTGGGTGGCGCGCCGTCACGACCCGCCCCTACTCATGACTCGGGTTCGCCGAGGTTGTGCTGGGTCTTCTCCCAGTAGGACGGGTTGACCAGCAACTGCCAGCAGGCCTTTACCGCGGCTATGCCCATCAGCAGCCAGTACGCGGGGACCAGGAATCCCGCGAGTGCCAAGTGCTCCTGGTGGTTCTCTCGGCAACCGATGACATTGATGTAGATCGTGATCGCGTTTCCGAGTATCAGGCAGAACAGCGACGGGAAGTAGATCGGCGGGAGGAACACGGCGTGCATGACGTCGGGTCGTCCGAGCAGCCAGGTCCACGTCAACGACCAGAACACGATATTGAGCGCCGCGATCAACGGCGTCCCGGCCAGCAGGACGGTGAAGCGGATGAAGCCGACCGGGCCCAGGGTCCGCCACAACCGCACGGGGTGCCGGGTGTGTACCAGCCAGGTCTGCAGGTAGCCCTTGTACCAGCGCGAGCGCTGCCGAATCCAATTGATCGCATCGATATTGGCTTCCTCGATGGTCGTCGAGTCGATGACCATGGTCCGGTAGCCGCGTGCCGCGATCCGGACACCGAGATCGGCGTCCTCGGTGACATTGAACGGATCCCAGGCGCCGATCTTGTCGAACAGTGTGCGCCTGATGTGATTCGACGTGCCGCCCAACGGGATCGGTGAATTGCTCGCCATCAGGCCGGGGAGGAGGAAGCTGAACAGCACGCCGTATTCGACGGTGAACCAGCGGGTCAGCATGTTCTGCCGGTCGTTGTAGAAACCCAGCTTCGCCTGGAGGCAGGCCACGGTTTCCGGTAATTCGGCGAACGCGACCGCGACGCGGCGCAGTTGGAGTGGATCCGGAGTGTCCTCCGCATCGTAAATCGTCACGATCTCGCCGGTCGCGTAGTGCAAGCCGAAATTGCACGCCTTCGGTTTCGTCCGAGGGTCGGCCGGTGGCACCAGTAACGTCGTGACGAAATCGCCCAGTTCCGAATTGGCGACGGCGGAGTCGCGCATCGCCGAAATGGTGACCTCGTCGTCGCCCTCGAGCAGGAGCAGGATCTGCAGCTTGTCGCGCGGATAGTCGAGCGCGGCCATCCCGCGGACAAGGTTGTGCACCACCTTGGGCTCGTCGTATGCGGGCAGCAGAATCGTGTATGAGGGCAGCTCGGAATCGGGTACCGCGCGTGCTCGTTCGTCGGAGACCCGCAGTATCGCGTCGGCGCGCAATCCGCGCCGGAACACGATGACGCGGTCGATTACGGTCGCGGTATAGGCGATCGTGCACAACGCAATCACCACGATGAGCGTGGGAACAACGGCGAATACGAAGCCTGCGATCATGAGTGCTGCGATCGCCAGAAACACGACGCGCTGCCATGGCACGAACGGCACGGCGGCCGAGGCGTCCGGGTCACGTTCGCGAAGTCCGTCCACCGCATCGCGCAGTGCATGTGCACGGAATTCGGCATCGTCGAGGGACGTGGTCACGATCGCACCTCATCGAGTTGGTAGTCCACCAAGTCGTTCCCCAACACGGTCATCAGGTCGCGATCCTTGTACTGCGAGTTGAAGTCCGACACCACCTCCTTGCCACGTAACATCACGTTGATTGCAAGAAGTGCCCGATTCTCGACCGACATCCGCAGGTCCGGAAACGGCGCATCCGGGTTGTGGTTGTCGACTGTGAGCACTGTGACCCGCTCGTATGCACCCGCCCGTATCCAGATAAACCGCAGATTCGTCCAGGTGACCAGTAAGTCGTCATCGATGACCGTGCACAGATCTGCCGAAACGCCGGCACCGAGATCGAGTGGCACCTTCGGGCTTTGCCGACCATTGGTGACGTCGTACATGGCCTCGACCGGATATACTCGAAGCGACTGTGGCTCGAACGTGCGCAAAGTGTCGATTACGGCATATCGTCTGCGCCCCTTGTCATCCCAATCCGGATTCACGTCGGTGGTGACGATCCGCTGTCGGGTCAGTGTGCACCCGTCGCCGAAATACGGTTTGCACCAGTCATATTGCTCGGTCTTGTACAATTTCCACCCCGGCGGGATGTCCTGGCCGAACAACGGTCCCGCCGCGCTGGGCCCGTCGGACGGCGTGAAATCGACGACGGGCGGGTCCGCGACCACGATGAGGAGGAAGGTCGCGGCGACCACGAGCAGCGCCGACTTGTACGGTCGTTGCACGATCGGCGGACGAGTGGGTCGCAGCACGGTGTTTACCGGCGTCACCCACACGGTCCGCACCACCAGAACGGCGCCGACGACCGCGCCGGAGACGATCGCTGGAACGAGCTGCATCACCTGCCCGGATATGTCGGCCGCGTCGAAAAAGAGAATGATGACCCCGCCGATGAGAAGCGTTGCCGTGAAGCCGACGAGGCCCCACCAGATCGTCCTGGCGGCGGCGATACCGAGCGCCGTGGCAGCAAAGAGCAGCAGCACGATACCGGCGGCCAGCCAGCCGCCACCGAGCAGCGTCACCGCGGTTCGGTACGGTCCCGGCCACAGCGCCATCACCATCAGCCAGATGGGCCAGTAGCGGCCGGTCGAACGTAGCCCGAACAGCAGCGTGCAGGCGCCGAAGACGAACACCCAGAAGCCGAGCATGTCCACCCGGAGCAGTTCGAAATTGACCCCGGTCCGGGGGACGAGCAGCCACGACACCGCGACCGCAACCGCCATCGTGAGTGCGCCGACGATTGTGTCCGATTCACGGTCGTGGACATGGACTTTGTCGTCGCGCCTGCGCGCGATACCGATGGCGGCGGCTATCGCCATCAGTGGCTTGAGAAACATGTAGCCGAGCAGTCCACCGGCGGCAAAATCGTCGAAGGTGCGGTCGATCCCGGGCCAGAAGGCGATGACCGAACAGACCGAGATCGCCGTCCAGCGGATGGTCAGAGTCGCCGCCGGCCCCATCACGTCACCCCATGGTCGAGGGATCGGCCGGTGTGGAGTCGCGACCCGCATGCCGGCGGCGGAACACGACCGCGAGCGCGATGACGATTCCGACGACCAATGCGGCTGCACCGATGGCGATTACGATCTTCTCTGCGGTGCTCAGCCCGCCATCGTCGGCCGCCGGCGCTGCCGCAGCCTCGGCGCCGTATGCGAACGGCTCCTTGTCGGCGGTCTGCAGCACGACGTTGCCGTCGACGGTGCCCCAGCGCGAGGTATCCGCGGCGAACCAATCGAGGATCCGGTCCACGCTGCCGGGTGCATCGGCCGAGGTCGCGGCGACGAGCATCCGGCCCCGCCCGTCGTCCCAGGCCGCCTGCAGTGAACCGAAGCTCATGTCCGGGACGTCGATCGATTCGGTCTCGCCGTCCGCTCCGGTCACCTCGATGGTTGCTTCGCCGGTGGTGCGGATGGGCAGCGGAATATCCTGCGGGAGTTGCTGTTCGACGGCGATGACGACAGCGGGCAGGCTCGAGCCGAGTGCGGTGTCGTAGTCGACCAACTCGGGTCGCAGCGGCATGCTCGTCGTGCCCTGTAGCCCGAGTGTTATCTCGAATGCCCGGTTCAGATTCGCGAAGTCACCCGTGGACAAGCCGACCTGGAACTTGGGCATCAGCGCCTGGGGCAGCGCACGGAAACCGGCCGGGCTCGGCGGGGTCACCTGATCACTGGTCACGACGCTGTCGGGGTCGATCGTCAGTGTCACCGGCTGGGTCGTGCCGCATGTAGTGGCACCCACGGTATCGAGCGTGACGACCACTTCGGTATAGCGGTCGAGCAGCTCATCGGGCAGGTCGATCCAGCGATCGATAGTGCCCTCTGCCGTGGTGGGCCAATGGTCGATGACGTTGTCGCCGATCGAGACGGTGAGCTGACCGTTCTGTGTCTGGGGTAGTGGGGTGTAGTTGCCCGTCAAATGCAGCCGAACCGATCCGGACGGTCGGGCGAGCCGGGTCTGATCGATCCCGATGCGCACCCGTACTCGGCCGACGCCGGTCGCCGAGAGCGATGTTTGTCCGAGCGAAGACACGGTGGTGGTCTGTGGTCCGTAGATCGGTGCCGCGTCGAGGGTGCCCACCGATGCACTGGTTGCTACCGCGAGCGACGACAGATCGCTCGACAGCAGCCGCGCCTGGTCGAGTAGCGCGTCGCCACGGCCGGTGATCGTCAGCACGGGTCCGCCGGGCGCGTTTTCCAGCGTCACCGCCGCGTTGTCGGCCTCCCGGATCGCGATCCGCCGCTCGAGCAGGCCGGGTTGTTCGGCCGGCAATGTGCCGGGCGGCAACGTCGACAGGGTGACCGTCGGCTTGGCGTTCGTGTACTTCGCGTCCATGGCAGCGCCGAGTTCGAGTGCCGCGTCACTCTCGGGCCTGCTCGGCTGCGGCGGAACATAGATCCGCATGGCGCTCAGCGTGGGCGGCAGAAATTCGCTCACCGTGGTGGGCTGAATTTCCGCACCCGCGTAGTCGACGACCGGATCGAGCAGAGCAACGCCCTGGTCTTCCCAGTCGTCGGGGCACCAACCAGAGTCGATCGGCTGCATCGTCGAGCGGATTTGCACGCTCGCCGCACTGTCCACGACCGGGACGCCGCGCAAGGACAGCGATACCGGTACCGAGGCGACCCCGCGCGGCAGTTCGGCGCGGTCCAGAACGCGCCCGTTCGAGAGCACCTCGACGGTGGCGCGACCGACCTCGGCGGGGAGCTGGGCATTGGCGCGCAGGGTGATTGGCGTCAGGCCGTTCGGCACTGGGATCGCGACAGTCCTCGAGGCATCGGAGCCCAACACCGTCACGGTTGTCCCGAGTCCGAGCGACTGGAACGGCAGCGACACATCCCGGGGAATCGGACCGGGAGCGGCACCGGCCGATATGGTGTCCGACACCCAGAACAGGCCCGAGAGGACCGCGAGCACCGTCGCGATCCACACCGTACTCATTCGCCGCATTGACCGGTCCCATCCGAATCGCGAAGGCAATGAGGATCGGATCGAACCTACTCGATGCCGCGGCGATGCATGGCCGCTACGGGATTAGTAGTGCTATTGGGAGTACGACGAGAGAAAGTTGCCGAATCGCTCTATCGCTACGGCGAGATCACGTGCCCACGGGAGCGTGACGATGCGCAGATGATCGTGATGCGGCCAGTTGAACCCGGTGCCCTGCACGACCAGGATCTTCTCCTGCAGCAACAGATCCTGAACCAGCTTCTCGTCGTTGTGGATCTCGTACACGTTCGGATCGAGCCGGGGGAATGCGTAGAGTGCGCCGCGCGGCTTGACGCACGACACACCGGGAATCATGTTGAGCCGCTCCCAGGCGACATCGCGCTGCTCGAGCAGTCGCCCGCCGGGCAGGATCAAGTCCTCGATGCTCTGGTGCCCACCGAGTGCAACCTGAATTGCGTGCTGGGCAGGGACATTCGGGCACAGCCGCGACGAGGCAAGCAGGTCGATGCCTTCGATGAAGCCGGCCGCGTGCTCCTTCGGGCCGGTGATCGCCAGCCAACCCGCGCGGTAGCCCGCCACCCGGTAGGCCTTCGACAATCCATTGAAGGTGAGGCACAACAGATCCGGTGCGAGCGAGGCCAGTGAAATGTGCTTGGCGTCGTCGTAGAGGATCTTGTCGTAGATCTCATCGGCGAGCAGCAACAGCTGATGCTTGCGAGCGAGATCGACGATCTGCTGCAGTACCTCGGCCGAATACACCGCGCCGGTCGGGTTGTTCGGATTGATCACCAGCAGCGCCTTCGTGCGATCGGTGATCTTGGCTTCGATATCGGCGATATCGGGCTGCCAGTCGTTGGACTCGTCGCAGAGGTAGTGCACCGGGGTGCCGCCGGCCAGGGCCGTCATCGCGGTCCAGAGCGGATAGTCCGGCGCGGGGATCAGCACCTCGTCGCCGTTGTTCAGCAGCGCCTGCATGGTGATCGTGATCAGCTCGGAAACGCCGTTGCCGAGATAGACGCTGTCCACGTCGAGCTCCGGGAAGCCGGGCACCAACTCGTATCGGGTCACGATCGCGCGGCGCGCGGACAGAATGCCCCTGGACTCGGAGTAGCCCTGCGCGTACGGCAGCGCCGCAATCATGTCGCGCATGATCACGTCCGGCGCGTCGAATCCGAACGGGGCGGGATTGCCGATGTTGAGCTTGAGGATGCGGTGTCCCTCGGCCTCCAGCCGTGCTGCGTGTGCGTGTACCGGACCTCTGATCTCGTACACGACGTTCTGCAGCTTGGTGGATTGTTCCAGTACGCGCGGGGCGCGATGCTGGAACGGGTTCGGGTTACTCACGAGTTCAATGGTGCCATCCGTCGTCCAGCGGTTTTTCATTGCCTCGAAACTCACCGCGGTGGCGCGAGGCCCACGGTGTCGCTCCAAACGGCCTTCGAACCGCTGTCGCCGATGCGGTAGACCTGCACGCAACTGGCCACGCCGACCACGATGGCGAGCACCGCGACGATCGCGGTGAGCGCGGTACTACTGCCCGACCGGCGCTCGCGCCAATGCAGCACGGCGATCGCGACGGCCACGACGAGCAGCGCGATCGCGAACCAGATCGCCGTCGCGCCGAGGTCCGCGTGCTCCTTGATGAAAGGCGGATGGCCGAGTCGGTCCTGGAACCACTCCCCGGCGTCGATGGTGTACCGGACCAGCACGACGAGGCCGGCGGTCAACACCAGAGGGGCCCACCACAGCAGGTCGCGCAGTCGTCGCCATAGGGTCACGGCGATCTCGAGCACAACCGCGACGGGAATCAGGACCACGACGAAATGAACCAGCAGAACGTGCGCCGGAAGGCCGTTGATGGTCGACATTGCGCTCCTCGGAATTCGGCTGAAGCGGACACGCTCGATCCAGCATGAGGGTTCAACGGTCCGGGCGCCCGGAACGCGTCGATTCGCGGCGCGGCCTCATCTACCCGGCGGCGGGCCGCCCGGGCCCGGGCCCCGCCTGCCACCGGGGCCACCGCTCGGCGGCTGGCCGCCGGTCGGTTCGGTAGCCGTGTCGACGGCGGCCGTGAGCGAAACGGCGTAGCCGGAGCTGAGATCACCGCTGACCGTGCCGATCTGGCTGGCGCCGCCGTCGTCGCCGAAGACGTTGTCACTGGTCAGGCTGACCTGCGTGAGATTGGCGACCGAGGCCTCGTACCCACTGGTCGCGAACACCGCGTCGCAGGCGTTCTTCGGCAGCGCAACCTGTGAGGTGGCGATCGCGGCGGTGGCGTCGGTGATCGAGGACTGATCGGGGTAGACCTCGAAATGGATGTGCGGCCACCGCCCCGAATAACAGGCCGGGAAGATGCTGGTGAAGCGGACCTTCCCGGCCGCGTCGGCGATCTGGACGCCGCGCAGAAAGTTCTGGTCGGCGATGCCGTCGGAGTACATCGAGTAACCACCAGTGCGGTCGCAATGCCACACGTACACCGCCGCTCCGTCGAACGGAGCTCCTCCATTCGCGAGGTCGAGGATGGTCAGCTCGAGCGTCATCGGCACGCCCTCGGCGGTACCGGTGGCAGCACCGAAGCTCGACCGGATGTCGCTGCGGACGATGCCGCTCTGCTCGAGCACGTCCGGGCCGTTGGAACCATCGCCCGGGTACGGACCCGCGGTCTCGTCGGGAATCTCGGTCAGCGAGGTCGTCGCCGTCGCTGCGGAACTCGCGGTCGAGGACGCTGCGGACGTCGCGGTGGTCGACCTGTCGCAGGCAGCCAGGCCGACGGTGGCCGCGCCGATGCCGAACAAGCCGAGCATCCGACGGCGATTCATCAGTGTGCCGACATCGAAGCCGAGTCCTTGGTCGACGACCTCTTCGTCGGGGCGCGGCAGCCTGCGCCCCTGGTAGGTGGTCATGGAAGCGACCTGTCACGGTGTGCCATTGCCTCTCCTCGCATTCGGCTTCGGGTGCCGAGTTGGTTCGATTGCGAGTCTGCGCCCGGAACCGATGCTCGAGCTGGGAGCTGGCTGGGAGGTCGCTGTGTGCGCAATTCCGTGGACAGAACGTGTCGGACCAGCTCGATACCATCCGAACATGCATTCGACATCGGGTACCGCTCGGGCGTTGGAGTCGCTCCATGCTGCGGTGTCCGTTGTCTCGGATTTGGATTTCGGGGCGATGTCGAACGAGGAGCGTCTCGGGGTGTTGCGAGAACTCGAGAGTGTGGCTCGTAAGCAAGTAAGTGTCGTTCATGAGGTGCTGTATTTATTCGCGGAGCAGCGCATTCCGGGGGAGTTCGGCGGGGAGCATTCCCATCAGGTGGTCGCGGATGCGTTGCGGATCAACCGGACTGAGGCGAAGCGGCGGTTCGATACTGCCGAGCAGCTGGCGACTCGTTCGTCGTTCACCGGCGAGCCACTCGAACCCGAACTGCCGTCGACCGCGGCGGGGGCGCGGGACGGTGTGCTGGGGGATCCGCATGTGCAGGTGATCCGGTCGTTCCTGCGGCACCTGCCGTCGGCGGTGGATGCGGGGACGCGGGAGCAGGCGGAGGCGCAGCTGGCGGGGTTCGCGGCCACGATGCGCCCGGATGAATTGAAGAAGATCGCGGATCGGCTTGCGGCGTATCTGAACCCGGATGGGGAGTTCAGCGATGATGATCGTGCGCGGAAGCGTGGGATTTGGCTCGGCAGGCAGGGCCCGGATTTGATGAGCAGCATCAAAGGACTGATCGATCCGGAGTTGCGGGCGTATCTGGAGCCGATCCTGGCCAAGCTTGCCGCGCCGGGTATGTGCAATCCGGAGGACGAAACACCCACGGTTGAGGGTGAACCGAACGAGCATGAGGCCAAGCGCGATACCCGCTCGATGGGACAGCGGCAGCACGACGCGGTGAAAGCGATGTGCCGCGGACTGCTGGTGTCCGGGGAGTTGGGGCAGCATCGCGGTCTCCCGGTCACGGTGATCGTGTCGACCACATTGTGTGAGCTGACGGAAACGGCCGGTCCCGCTGCGACCGCGGGCGGGTCGCTACTCCCGATCCGCGACCTGGTTCGCCTCGCCGCCCACGCGAACCGCTACCTCGCGGTCTTCGATGACCTCGACGACCGTCCGCTCTACCTCGGCCGTGCAAAACGAATAGCGAATCCCGATCAGCGGATCGTGCTGCACGCCCGCGATGTCGGCTGCAGCTTTCCCGGCTGCAACGTGCCGGGCTACCTCACGGAGGCCCATCACGTCCGCGAATGGGTAGACAGCGGCGCGACCGATATCGACAACCTGACCCTGGTCTGCCCCGAGCACCACAAACTCGCCGGCCGGAGCGCGGACCAGTGGCGCACGACCGCTGGTCCGCGCTCGCGCACCCTCTGGCGCCCACCGGAACACGTGGACGCGCGACAACGCCCGCGTATCAACCGCTTCCACCACCCCGGTGAAATCCTCGTCGAGCCACCGTGACGCGATCAGCGAATATCGAGTCGGTCGAACGCGACCAGTGCGGCGGCCAGCAGCGCGGCGGTGACGGCGATCAGCACCAACAGCCACCACAGTGAGGAGCCGTCCTCGAGCTGATTGTCGCCGATCGCGTAGAAGAACGGCGAGAGGTATTTGGCCGGATGGAGCCAGTCCACGACGGGTGCAAGCGAATTGATCAGGTACCCGGCTGCGGCAAGGGTCGAGGCGACGCCGAGTGAGGTGCCGCGGCTGCCCGTTGCGGCACCAATCAGTATCGCGAGTGCCCCGTAAAGCAGTGCGAGCAAAAGCGTTCCGAGCGTAACTCCGAGGAGATCGCCGATGTCGACGGTCAAGTCGAATCCCCGGCCGACCAGCACGACGAGGGTTGTGACCACCAGGACCGGCAGCGTCAGCACGAACATTGCGCCGAACTTCTCCAGCGCGATACGGCGGCGGGACACCGGCAGGGTGGCGATCACGCCGAGGGTCTCTTCCTCGTCCTGGCCCGCGATGCACGACGCGCCATAGCCGATGGTGAGCAGCAGCAGGATCAGCGGCAGAAAGTTGTTGTACAGGTTCGCATTCAGCCAGCCGATGGGCGATGTCAGCGACCCGGTGATGCCGAACAGCGCCGCCATGGTCTGACTGTCCTCGGTGAACGAGTCGAGATTGCCCGCGTCCTTGAACGAGGGGTAGAGCGCGACGATCACGAGCGTGTAGAGCGCCATGCCGACCGCGTAGCCGAGCAGGGACCGGCGGCGCAGCAGGAGGTCGAGTCCGGCGATGTCAGTTCGCATCCGGCGCCTCCCGGTAGTAGGCCAGGAAGAGCTCGTCGAGATCGGCGCGACGGGCGTTGATGTCGATCGGATCGAGGTCTGCGGCGGCGCGCAGCACCGCCGCAATCGCACCCGTCACCGAAAGGGTCAGCAAGTCATCGGAATACCCACGCACGGTGACCCCGTCGATGGCGGCGAACCGGTCCGGGTCGATCGGTCCGTCGAAGGCGAACTCGATCGTCCGTGGTGCCGCCCGGCGCAGGTTCTCCACGGTGTCCGTGACAACGAGGCTGCCTTCCTTGATGATTGCCACGCGATGCGCGAGTCGCTGCACCTCGTCGAGCTCGTGCGAGGACAGGAACACCGTGCGCCCTTCGCCGGCCACTTCGCCGACCAGATGCGCGAACTCCTCCTGCAGCAACGGGTCCAGTCCCGACGTCGGCTCGTCCAGGACGAGCAGATCGGGCCGATGCATGAACGCCATGACCAGGCCGAGCTTCTGTCGATTTCCCTTCGACAGGGTGCGTAATGGGGTATCGAGCTCGGCGCCGAGCCGCTCGACCAGCTCGTCGCGCAGCCGGAGATCGGTCACTCCACGGATGTGTGCCACACGATCGAGATGCTGGCGTCCGGTGAGCCTGGTGAACAGTTTTACTTCACCGGGCAGGTACCCGATCCGGCGCAGCATTTCGGTCCGGTCCCGGGTGGGATCGTGGCCGAGCACGCGCATCGTGCCCGATGTCGGGCGATAGAGACCGAGTAGCAGGCGGATCGTGGTGGACTTCCCGGCACCGTTCGGTCCCAGGAAGCCGAAAATCTCACCCTCGGCGATGTTGAAACTCACCTCGGCGATACCCCGGCGCTCGCCGAAGGTGCGCGTGAGGCTTTCGACGTCCACGACCGGGGAGCCGGCAGCAGTGGTCACATTCGAGACTGTAAGGGACGGCCGGAAAGAAAACGCGGTGTGCGAGGGCGCGTCGTCACGCACTCGCACACCGCATTCGGGTGTGTGCTGCTCCGGCTAGGAGCGTCGGCCCGGCGCCTTCGCGCCCGACTTGAAGCCGAGTCCGCCCGGCTTGGCGGCCGGCGGCGCCGGAGCGTCGCTGCCGTTCGAAGACTCGGGCTGCTGCGGTTCCGGCTCGGCGGTAGCTTCCGGTTCCGGCGCTGCGGGTTCTGGCTCGGCGGGCGCTGTGGGTTCCGGCGCGGCGGGTGCGGCCGGTGCCGCTGCCGCCGGTCGAGCGCCGGGCTTCTTGAACCCGGACTTCATTGCCAGGCCCTTGGCCGCGACAGTCGGCTTGGATTCCGCTGCCGCGACAGTCGGCTTAAACTCCGCTGCGGCGACAGTCGGCTTGGACTCCGCCGGGGCCTCGGCGGGTGCGGACGCCTCGGCCGGCTGCTCGGCAGCCGCTTCGGGCTTCGCCGCTGGTGTGCTCGCCTTGGCGCCGGGTTTCTTGAACCCCGACTTCATGGCCAGGCCTTTCGCCGCGACAGTCGGCTTGGATTCCGCTGCCGCGACAGTCGGCTTGGATTCCGCTGCCGCGACAGTCGGCTTGGATTCCGCTGCCGCGTCAGTCGGCTTGGACTCCGCCGGGGCCTCGGCGGGTGCGGACGCCTCGGCCGGCTGCTCGGCAGCCGCTTCGGGATTCGCCGCTGGTGCGCTCGCCTTGGCGCCGGGTTTCTTGAACCCCGACTTCATGGCCAGGCCTTTCGCCGCGACAGTCGGCTTGGATTCCGCTGCCGCGACAGTCGGCTTGGATTCCGCTGCCGCGACAGTCGGCTTGGATTCCGCTGCCGCGACAGTCGGCTTGGATTCCGCTGCGGCGACAGTCGGCTTGGACTCCGCCGGGGCGTCGGCGGGTGCGGACGCCTCGGCCGGCTGCTCGGCAGCCGCTTCGGGCTTCGCCGCTGGTGGGCTCGCCTTGGCGCCGGGTTTCTTGAACCCCGACTTCATGGCCAGGCCTTTCGCCGCGACAGTCGGCTTGGATTCCGCTGCAGCTACCGTCGGCTTCGACTCCGTCGCTTGGACGGGGACGGCCGCCTCCGCTGCCTCGGGCCGCTCGGCAGTTGCGCCCGATTCCGCCTCGGCGGGTGCCTTCGCACCGGGTGCTTTGGCGGCACCCTTCATCTGCAGGCCCTTGCCGGGTGCCTTCGCGGCACCCTTCATGGCCAGCCCCTTGGGCTTCGGTGCTTCCGCGGCAGGGGCCGCCTCATCGGTCGCGGGCTCGGGTACGGCGGGCTTGCCCGGGGCCTTCGCTCCGGGTGCCTTCGGGCCCGGCGCCTTGGCCAGGCCCTTCATTGCCAGTCCCTTGGGCTTGGGAGCCTCGGCGGCCGGCGCTTCGTCAACGGCCTCCGCGGGCTGCTTCGCGCCGCCTGGTGCCTTGGCTCCGGGTGCTTTGGCCAGGCCCTTCATCGCCAGTCCCTTGCCGGCGGGGGCGGCCTTCGCGGCGGGTGTCGATGCCGCGGCCTCGACCTCCTCCGTCCGCTCGGCTTCCTCCGCCTCGGCAGCGTCTTCTGCAGCAATGTCGGACTTCTGCGGTACGGGCTCTGCCTGTGTTGAGGGGGCCTGCGCAGGCTCGGCCCGCGGCCGCGGGATGACCTTGATGTTCTCGCCGAGCTGCGCCGGATCGAGGCGGGTGATCGAATCCAGCATCAGCTGCGCGACATCGACGACCTCGACCTTGTCGCCCTCGATGTTGTCCTGACGGGCCGTCGCGCCGTCGCTGAGCATGACACGGCAGAACGGGCACCCGGTCGCGATCTTGCCCGGGCCCGCACCGTTGCTCGAGGCGCTCAACGTGTCGAGCGCCTCGTCGACCCGGTCGACGTTGATCCGCTTGCCGAGCTGCTCCTCCATCCACATCCGCGCACCACCCGCACCGCAGCACATCGACCGCTCGCCGTGGCGCGGCATCTCGGTCAACGTCGAACCCGACGCGGCCATCAGCTCACGCGGCGCGTCGTAGACCTTGTTGTGCCGGCCCAGGTAGCACGGATCGTGGTAGGTGACGTTCTGGCCACCGATGGGTGCGACCGGAACCAGCTTCTTCGCCCGCACCAGCCGGTTGAGCAACTGGGTGTGGTGCACCACCTCGTAGTTGCCGCCGACCTGGGGGTATTCGTTGTTGAGCGCGTTGAAGCAGTGCGCACACGTCACGACGATCTTGCGCTTGCTGTCCGCGACGCCCTCGAACACCGAGTCGAGCAATTCGATGTTCTGCATCGCCAACTGCTGGAACAGGAACTCGTTGCCCGCGCGGCGCGCCGAGTCGCCGGTGCAGGTCTCGTCGGCACCGAGCACCAGGAACTTCGTGCCCGCGGTCGCGAGCAGTTCCGCGACCGCCTTGGTGGTCTTCTTCGCGCGGTCCTCGTAGGCACCGGCACAACCGACCCAGAACAGGTACTCGTAATCGGCGAAGGAATCCGCATCCTGGCCGAACACCGGGATCTCGAAGTCCATCTCGTTGATCCAGTTGAGCCGGTCCTTGGCGTTCTGCCCCCAGGGGTTGCCCTTGTTCTCCAGGTTCTTGAACAGCCCGGCCAGCTCGGACGGGAACTCCGACTCGATGAGCACCTGGTAGCGACGCATATCGATGATGTGATCGACATGCTCGATGTCCACCGGGCACTGCTCCACACACGCGCCGCAGGTGGTGCAGCTCCACAACACCTCGGGATCGATGATGCCGCCCGCCTCCGCGTCGCCGACCAGGGGACGCTCGGCCTCGGTACGCGCGGCCTGCGAGATGCCGTTCAGCTTGTCCTCGCGCAGGTTGCCCTCGGCGTCGACCAGACCGATCTCCTCACCGCCGCCATCCTTGCGCCCGCCCGCCAACAGATACGGCGCCTTGGCGTAGCCATGGTCGCGCAGCGACATGATCAGCAGCTTCGGCGAGAGCGGCTTACCGGTATTCCACGCCGGGCACTGCGACTGGCACCGACCACACTCGGTGCACGTGGTGAAATCCAGCCAACCCTTCCAACTGAAATCCTCGATCGCGCCCGCGCCGAGGGTGTCGGTATCGGGGTCGACATTCTCCATGTCCAAGGCGCGGCCCTTGGACATCATCGGCTTCAGAGCACCGAGCGCGACCCCACCATCGTCCTCACGCTTGAAGAAAATGTTCGGGAACGCACTGAACCGGTGCCACGCAACACCCCACGTGATGTTGCGGCCGACCAAGAGCAGCCAGATCATGCCGGACATCAGTTTGATGAACGCGAAGATCGACACCATCACGACGCTGGCCGGAAGCAGCTTCGCGAGGTTCATCGTGAAGAAATCGGTCCACGGATTGCTGTGCTCGTAGGTCGCGATCTTGCCGGCCTTCACGAAGATCATGCCCAGGCCCTCGATGAGCACGACGTACTCGACGAAGTAGGCGGGGCCGAACTTGGAGCCGCTGAACCGGGACAGTCGCTCCGGCAGACGCGGGTGGTTGAGTTGGCGGATGGCAATCAACGTGAGAATGCCGACCACCGTGCCGATGCCGAGGATCTCGTCCATCAGGTGGTAGACGGCCCAGTCGCCGAAGATCGGCCAGTGGAACTCGGGGTTGAACGTCTGTCCGTACGCCTCGAACCACAGAATCGCGCCGGCGAGGAAGCCGATCATGACGAGCCAGTGCGCCCAGCCGACGGTGCGGAACTTCGCCATCCGCGTGTGCACGATGAACTCGACGATCATCTGCTTGAAGCGCGGGAAGAACGGCCGCCAGCGATCGGGGGCAGGTTGGCCGACTGCGACGGTGCGGCCCATCCGAACCGCGCCGTCGAGGAATGACGCCCAACACAGCAGGCTTAGTAGTGCACCAATCGTGCCCAACGTGATCGTCAGGGCATTCATGTCGCGACCTCTCGTTTCTCATGCATGCCTACCGATGTGGAGGTAGGGAAGCAGTCTAATGTCCACTAAGTTACCGGCGAGTAGCGAACGAGGCAAAGGATCGTTGGTGAGTCTCCGTAACGGTAGGTGAACGTGCAGGCCGAGCGCAGCGAAGGTCAGGCTAACTTCGAGTGAGTTGGCGATTCCCATTCGCTTCGGGATGTGATTCAGCTAACATTCAGCTTGCGTATGGCGTCGACATAAGAGTGCTCGGGGGGCAATCGATCGGCCTGCTAGGCGGAGCCGAACTACCTGGTGTTCGGCATACCTCGGCGCTGCGTGTCGGCTACTCGCAGTAAAGGTGTGGCAACTATGAGACTGATTCGAACGACGACGCTCGCTGTCATGACAGTCGCGGCGCTGTCGGTAGGAGCGGGAACGGCGAACGCGCACCCGGTGCCGGTTCCGATCGGCTATGAAACCATGCTGGTCGACAGGACCGTAGTTACCACCCTCGACGGAGGATTCTTTCAAGTTCAGGGCGACGGAAAGACGGTCGATATCAAGGACTTGGCGGGCAACACGGTGGTGAATCTTCCCCTTGCCGTCCATGTGAACGGCGTCCTGTTTCCGTTGAATCAAGTCGTGAAGGACAACGGCAAGATCCTGGAGCTGACGCCGAACGGGATGCCGGAGCTAGGTCGGTCCCTCGTCCGGCCGGTCGCCTCGCCCGAGGAAAACACTCGCGCACAGCAGAACTTCCAGTCCCAACTCGGGATCGCCACGGCGATCGGTAGCCTCGTCGGCCTTGGCGTAGGCGTGGTTGCCGGTGCGGTCATCGGCTGCATCCTCGGCTCACCGTTCTTCGGACTCGGTTGCCTTCCGGCTGCGGCAGTCGGAGCCACCCTCGGCGGAATTCTGGGGACGCTCGCGGTCGGCGGTCCGACTGCGATCATCGCGGGGGTCGACCTGATCCAGACACTCACCGCTCCGCCCGGCACGACGAAGTGGAATTACCCGGAGCCGCCGCCTGCGCCCGCACGGTAGCGGGCGCGCCGACCGAATCGGGCCGGGCGGTCGCGCGACTCTGTCGGGCGACTCCGATGCACAAATTGAACCTTGGGCAAGTGTTAGGTTAAATGGTGACGTTTTAGACGTGATTAACTACACATTTGCCTCGCCATCCGATATGGTTCGACGTCAAGTGCGCTAGGCCACAAAAGCTTCGAGGCGGGCTTGTCCCGTTGCGAGGGAGTTTTCTTGTACTTGCCTGGGGCTCTGTGCGTGCGGTTTCGCAAGACGACGGAAAGACAGAACCCCTATGAAGTTCACTCGCATCGTGGCGATCGCTTCGCTGGTTGTCGCCTCGGTGGTTGGCGGCGTGGGTACCAGTCAGGCAGCACCTGCCCAAGACATTCGCTACCACACCAACCTGGTCGACAAGACGGTCGTGACAACCCTTGAAGGCGGCACCTTCAAGATTGCCGCGGACCGGCGCACCGTCGACATCGTCGACACCACCGGCGCAGCGGTGCTACGAGTCCCGCTCTCGTTCACGCTCGACAGCATCGCGCATCCGGTCGCCGCCACCGTGGCGAACAACGGCACGGAGATCAGGATGACGCCGGACATGAGCGTGCTGAACGCACGCCCGGTGCTGGTACGACCGGTTGCCTCGCCGCAAGAGGATCAGCGTGCGCTCAGCATGTTCTCGTCGATGTTCAGTGTCGGGACCGCCATCGGCACGTTCCTCGGTACCGCGGCGGGAGTCGTCGTCGGCGGCGTGATCGGCTGTGTACTCGGCTCGCCGTTCTTCGGGCTCGGCTGCTTGCCTGCGGCGACGGTCGGAGCGTCGCTCGGCGGAATCATCGGCATGGTCGCGGTCGGCGGGCCGGTGCTCGTCTACTCGGCAATCGATCTGGTTTCGACGCTGATGGCGAAGCCCGGCACTACCAAGTACAACTACACGACCCCCGTCCCGGCGCCCCCCAAGGCGACCGAGGCGCCCACCAGGTAACCAGTCCAACCGGCCCAAGCGAAACGGCCCGATCTCCCACGGGAGGCCGGGCCGTTTCGCTGTGTCGCTCAGGTGTTGCCCGGACAGGAACTGGCGCGTCGCTCGCCTGGGTGCCAGTGCGCTGCGGCGCCGCGGATTAGCTGGTGCGCACCCGCAGGCCGGGGTTGTCGGCGAGGATCGTGTTGATCGGCGTCGAGAACAGCAGCGGCCCGTCGCCGGTCAGCATGCCGAGCAGGTTCGGTATCTCGCAGATCGGATAATCGGCCACCGATGATGCGCTCGACACTCCGAGCGCGCGCGTCCCGGTCACCACTGCGCCGCCGCTGTCGCCGGGCAGGGCGCAGATGCTGGAGGCGAATGAACCGGTCAGCCGATGGTCGCCGACGGCGATGTCCTGATCGACCGCGAGCACCGTGCCGCAGCTGAACCCGGTCCGCGATCCAGACTTGCACACCGGAGCGCCGACCACGGGTTGGGCGGTGCCGTCGATGGCCAGCGGTGCGGCGCCCGGAACTCGGACCCCGTTGTTCGCAAACCGGGCCTGGGCGGCCGGCGTGATCGCGACTATCGACCAGTCGTGGCCGTCCAGGCGGGACCGAACGAAGGTGCCGAGCCGGGCACCGGCGCGGTCGTACTCGAGCAGTTCGTACATTCCGGCCGCGGTGGCCGTGCCTGCCGACGCGAGATCCGGGTTGCAGTGACCCGCGGTGATGGTGACAGCCTGCCCGCGCGCATCGATGCCGTTGAAGCCGAGCGAGCAACGGGCCGCGGACTCGTCGGTCGCGGCGATGTACCCGTCGCCGCCGGCCAGCGCACCGGGCGGGATTGCCGCGGCGTTCGTGCGCGGTACCGGCACGGGCTGGGGCGCGGACAGTGACGGGATCACGACCACCTGCGCCGGATCGACGAAACTCGGCAGTCGCAGGCCGCCCGGTAGTTCGGTGACCTGCACGGCGAGCGTGTTGTTGATGGTGTCGATGGCGATACCACGCATCAGCGACGCGATCGGCGCGGGCTGACCCGCGAACCAGTCGCTCAGCATGGATTTCTCATTGCGCAATGTCGCCGAACTCTTTGCGACGTCTTTGACCGCGAAGCCGTTCGCGGTGATTTCGGCGCGGGCCGCGGCCGTCTGCGCGCCCGGCGCGAGTCCGATAATCGGCTGCCCGTCTTGGTCGAGCCAGGACCCCGCGAAGACGTCCGGGTACAGCTGCTCGGCGATCGTGGCGAACTCGGCGAGCTGCTGGGCGACCTCGGAGCGCTGCAGGTACTCGGCGGGGCTCAGTTTCAGATCGTGCTGGATGGCCTGCACGAGCTCGACGGGCAGCAGTGGTGCCTGGTCGGACACCCCTGAGTCGGGTGCGGCGTGCGCGACGGCACCGGCGGTGAGCGGGAGGAGAGCCGCGGCACCGACCGTCAGAATTTGTCGAGCGATCGATCGTGCCATTGGCGTCTCCTCGGCAGGCTCGTGGCGGCGAGTGCGGGTGGGGCAGTAGTGCGGTACGGAAGTCTGCCTACCGGCGCGACCGGTGAAGACAAGTGAGCCATCCGACTATATTGCGTGGCCCGGGCGAATACATACCCATCCAGGCAAACTACGGAATCGTCGACGATCGGTGGCGACACGACCCACGGCGACGCCTCAGCCGGTCCGCACCTGGATGCCGGAGCCGATACCGCCGCCGGACTGCGAGTCGATATCGGCCACGATGTCGCGGATCGGGATGCCCAGGCTTGCGGTACCGCCGCCCGGTGCGAGAGAAATGTTGGCTTCGGTGCACGACGGAGCACTGGCAGAGTTGGATCCGCTGCTGATCCCCACCGCAAGCGTGCCGCTCACGATGGCACCGCCGCTGTCGCCGGCGAGCGTGCATGCGGAGCTGGCGAACCCGTGCACGATCAGCGGGTCACCCTCGCCGCTGAACAGGTGCGTCGCGACACTGTCGGCGACGATCACGCCGCAGGTGAAGGTCGAGGTCTGCCCGGACTTGCACACCGGCGCCCCGGTGACCGGGTCGGCTGTCCCGGTGACAGTCAGTGTGGTGCCGTTACCGCCGCGGACGACCGGCCGAACGAGCGGGCTGTTGCCGACGCTGTCATTGAACTGAATCAGCGAGTAGTCGAGGTTTCGATGTGCGGGGTCGCCGATGGTCGCCCGCGCGAACGACCCCACCTGGGGACTCTGCCGCACGTCGCGCAGATTGGGGAGGTACACCGCGCCGCCGTCGGTCGCGGTACCGCCGGTCAAATTCGGATCGCAGTGTCCGGCACTGATGTTGTACGCCCGACCCTGCGCGTCGACGCTGTTGAACCCGAACGAGCACACGCCGATCTCGGTGACCGCGCCATCGGTGAGCGGTGCCTTGGCACTGATGTAGGTGTCGCCGCCCATGGGGCCGGGGTCGACGGGACCGCCGCCGCCGGGAGCCAGCACAACCTTGACGTTCCCGATCACCGTCGGCAGGTTGAGCAATCGCCCGGTCGGGCTGTTCGCGATGTCGACCACCAGTTGGCTGTTGAGCACGTCGATCAGGACCGAATTGATCTGCGCCAAGACGGAATCGGGCAGGGTGGCGATGAACGAGTTCATTTGGCCCGCGGCGAACTCGAGGTCGTTCGCCGATACTGCCGTGAGCTGCGTGCGGAAGCCATCCCGTGCGGCGTGCTCCGCGGCGCCCGGGGAGGTGACCGCGACGACCGCCTCGCCATCGTTGTTCAGCCATGCGCCGCTGAACTCGGTCGGCCGCGCCGTGCGGAAGCCGGCGGCGTAGCCGCCCAGCTGCTGTGCCCGCGCGGCCCTTTCGAGATACTGCTCGGGAGTGATGTGCAGGTCGCGGCCGATCGCCTCGACGAGTTCCGCGGGAAGCGCCGTAGCAGCGGAGGGTGCCGCGCCGGCGGTGGGCGCGAGTTCGGAAACGGAAACTGCTGAGGAACCGGCGAGAATTAGGGCCGCCACGGCGACCGCGGCGCGCAGCGCCGTCCACTTGCGCATGGAGTTCCTTCGGAATGGGTCCGGATCGAACTGGCAGAGGTTCACATTAGGTCACAGCTGCGACCCGGATCCCGCGGGATCACGGGTTGCCCAGATTGTCCGTGTCTCCGAAGTAGTAGTCGTAGTCTCGCCCGGTGTCGAACGGGTACCACGGGCTCCGGTTGCGCGAATCGTCCGCCTCGGCGGGTATCCCGTTCCGGTTGGGTTGCGCGCCTTCCGGCGTCTCGAATGAGGAGTCTTTTTCCTGCTCCGCGGTCGACTCGGTGGGTTCCGGCGGTGCCGGTTCTTCGTCTTCGGTCGTAGTCGGCGGGGTGGTGGTCGTAGTCGGCGTGGTGGTTGTCGCCGGGGGCAGTGTCGGGGTCGGGGTCGGGCTCGGCGACTCGACGGGCGGCACGGACGCGGCGACCTCGATGACCGGCGCGGGCGGCGGCGTCCAGACCGCCGTTGGCGGCGGCGCCTCCACCGACGTGACGGTGGGGAACGAGATCGGTTCGGCGGCAGCGGGAAGCACCGGTGCAGGGGCGAGTGCCGGTGGGGTCGTGGTGGGAGCCGGTCCGATGGCGGTGATCGCCGGAATTTCCGACGACGTGTCGGTGCGCAGGGCGAACGCGATGGTGGCGCCGGTAAGGACCATTGCCACGGCGAAACCTGCCGCGACGAGCAGTGGGGTGCGGGTGGTGCGGACGTGAGCGGTCGGCGCGGTCGGTGCGACCCGGAGCGGGGCGGCGATCGGTGGAAGCAGCACCGTGTTCGCGGCGGCCACTACCGGCAGCACCGCCGAGTAAGCCTGTTCGTCGACCATTGCAGCGCGGAGGACCGGAAGCTCTTCGGTCGGCGGTTCGTCGGCCGCGGCGGCGACAGCGGCAACGGCGGCAACGGCGGCGGCCCGTGCGGGCTCGGCCGGTGTACGCGCGGTCCCGTTCGAAACCGGGGCGTACTGCAGCCGGACGTGCCGCAATCCGAGGTAGTCGAGCGAATCCCGGACCGCGGTGCGGACATCGGCCGGCCACTCCGGCGGATACGCCGCGATGACCTCCGTGTCGCCGGTGAGGTCGGCCGAGGCAACATCGAGTAGACAGAACAGGGCAGTCGCGTACAGGTCCTCGGCTCGATATGCCGCGCCGTCGTCCAGGGGAACACCCTCCGGGTCGCCGACGAGGTCGACAAAATCCGTGACCGTGACCGTGGCCGCATCGTCGGTTGCCGGCCCACCGAGCGTGGTGCCCTCCGCGGACATGTGCAGCACGGTGTCGCGCACTATGGTCTCGGTGAGTGGCCCGGTTCCGTCCGCGGTGACGCTCGCATCTCCATCGCGGACGATCACGGCGGTGCTCTGCGCCGCGCCGATCCAGAGGCCGACCCCGTTGGCCATGCTCCGACCCCTCTCGTACACGAGATCCGCGCATCGGCGAGCGGCCGATGCCGTCTTGGCACCGTACCCACACTGATCTCAGGGCGGGAACGCCCTTTGTCAGGTTGTCGCCATAACTGTGTCCAGGGTTACACGATTGTGGCCAACTGGTTGCGGCGTGTCGTTTGCGGTTCGGCGCCGGGCGCTCGGCGACCCCGGGAACAAACTCCAACCCCACTCCGTTGTCTCGATAGCAACATTGAGTGCAGTAGGCTCAAGTATGGAATTGACTCGGCGCGAGATGTCGAGGCAAGATTGAGCGGACCCCGCTCAGTGTTGCTGGGTTGGATGTCAGGCATCCGGCCTGAATATTGAGCAGACCACGCTCAGCAAGCCTGGGCGCAACGTTCGGCCGGCGTAAAGATGCCGGTGGGACAGAACCACAAGGAGGAACAAAATGGCTCGTGCGGTCGGTATCGACCTCGGGACCACGAACTCGGTCGTCTCCGTTCTCGAGGGTGGCGAACCCGTGGTGGTCGCCAACTCGGAGGGGTCGCGCACCACACCGTCGGTCGTCGCATTCGCGAAGAACGGCGAGGTACTCGTCGGTCAGCCTGCGAAGAACCAGGCGGTCACCAACGTCGACCGCACGATTCGCTCGGTCAAGCGCCATGTCGGCACGGACTGGGCCGTCGAGATCGACGACAAGAAGTACACCTCACAGGAGATCAGCGCGCGCACGCTCATGAAGCTGAAGCGCGACGCCGAGGCCTACCTGGGTGAAACGATCACCGATGCGGTGATCACGGTCCCCGCCTACTTCGAGGACGCGCAGCGCCAGGCCACCAAGGAGGCCGGCCAGATCGCGGGTCTCAACGTCCTGCGCATCGTCAACGAGCCCACGGCGGCCGCGCTTGCCTACGGCCTCGACAAGGGCGACAAGGAGCAGACCATCCTGGTCTTCGACCTCGGTGGTGGCACGTTCGACGTGTCCCTGCTCGAGATCGGTGAGGGAGTCGTCGAGGTCCGCGCGACCTCCGGCGACAACCACCTCGGTGGCGACGACTGGGATCAGCGGATCGTCGACTGGCTCGTGGAGAAGTTCAAGAGCCAGAATGGCATCGACCTGACCAAGGACAAGATGGCGCTGCAGCGCCTGCGTGAGGCAGCGGAGAAGGCCAAGATCGAGCTGAGCTCGAGCCAGAGCACCTCCATCAACCTGCCCTACATCACCGTCGACGCGGACAAGAACCCGTTGTTCCTCGACGAGCAGCTGTCCCGCGCCGAGTTCCAGAAGATCACCTCCGATCTGCTCGACCGGACCCGTGCGCCGTTCCAGTCGGTGATCAAGGACGCCGGCATCGCGGTCAAGGACATCGACCACGTCGTGCTGGTCGGCGGCTCCACCCGGATGCCCGCCGTGTCCGAGCTGGTGAAGGAACTCACCGGTGGCCGCGAGCCGAACAAGGGCGTCAACCCGGACGAGGTTGTCGCCGTCGGCGCGGCGCTGCAGGCCGGTGTGCTCAAGGGCGAGGTCAAGGACGTCCTGCTGCTCGACGTCACCCCGCTTTCCCTCGGCATCGAGACCAAGGGTGGCGTGATGACCAAGCTCATCGAGCGCAACACCACCATTCCGACCAAGCGGTCGGAGACCTTCACGACGGCGGACGACAACCAGCCGTCGGTGCAGATCCAGGTGTTCCAGGGTGAGCGCGAGATCGCCTCGCACAACAAGCTGCTCGGCTCCTTCGAGCTGACCGGCATCCCGCCGGCTCCGCGCGGCGTCCCGCAGATCGAGGTCACCTTCGACATCGATGCCAACGGCATCGTGCACGTGACCGCGAAGGACAAGGGCACCGGCAAGGAGAACACGATCAAGATCCAGGACGGCTCCGGCCTGTCCAAGGAAGAGATCGACCGGATGGTCAAGGACGCCGAGGCGCATGCCGAGGAGGACAAGGTCCGTCGCGAAGAGGCCGAAACCCGCAACCAGGCCGAGTCGCTCGTCCACCAGACCGAGAAATTCATCGCCGACAACACCGACAAGGTGCCCGGCGACGTGAAGGACAAGGTCGAGGCAGCGATCAAGGAGACCAAGGATGCGCTAGCCGGGTCCGACATCTCGGCCGTGAAGTCCGCGGTGGAGAAGCTGGCGACCGAATCGCAGGCGCTCGGCCAGGCGATCTACGACGCACAGGCCGCCGACGCTGCGGCGTCCGGTGACGGTGCGTCGGCCGGGGGTGGCGACGATCAGGTCGTCGACGCCGAGGTGGTCGACGAGCCGAGCGACGCGGAGCGCAAGTGAGCGCAGGTAACACCGAGCAGGAGCCGGTCACTTTCGTGGACAAGCGAAAGATCGACCCGGAGACCGGCGAGGTACGGGACGCGGAGCCGGTAGCAGAGCCTCTAGCGGGCACTGGTACGGCGCGGCAGGAGCGGAGCCTGCGGAGCGACCAATCCGTACCGCCCGGTTCGGTGGACATCGACGGGGTCGAAGAGGTTGTGGACGGGGCCGTTGAAGAAACGGCCGACGACCGCGACGTCAAGATCAACGAACTCACCGACAGCCTGCAGCGACTGCAGGCCGAGTACACCAACTATCGGCGACGCCAGGACCGCGAGCGGCAGTCGACCATCGACACCGCCAAGGCGTCGGTGCTCGGCGCGCTGCTCCCGGTGCTAGACGATCTCGACCGGGCCCGCGCGCACGGCGATCTCGAATCCGGGCCGCTGAAGGCGGTGGCGGACAAGCTCGCCGGTGTGTTCGACGGACTCGGTGTCAAGCCGTTCGGCGTCGAGGGCGAGCCTTTCGACCCGGCCGTGCACGAGGCCGTACAGCACGAGGGCGACGGGTCCAACCCGGTGCTCGGCGTGGTGATGCGGCAGGGATACCGGTTCGGTGAGAAAGTGCTTCGTACCGCAATGGTCGGGGTCGTGGATGCGGTGCCGGAGGCACCCGCCGCCGCGGCCGCACCGGACGAGGCCGATCCGGCGAGTGTGCCGGACCAGCAGTAGCGACAGCGCGAAAGGAGGAGACGCCCAGTGAGCCAACGGGAGTGGATCGAGAAGGACTTCTACAAGGAGCTGGGCGTCGCCTCCGACGCGTCTGCCGACGAGATCAAGAAGGCCTACCGCAAGCTCGCCTCGAGCCTGCACCCCGACAAGAACCCCGGTGACAACAAAGCCGAGGAGCGGTTCAAGGCGGTCAGCGAGGCGAACGCCGTGCTGTCGGACCCGGCCAAGCGCAAGGAGTACGACGACACCCGGCGGATGTTCGCCTCGGGTGGCGGATTCGGCCGCGGCGGCTTCAACCCGGGCGGCGGCGGCGAGTTCAACGTCAACGATCTGTTCGGCGGTGGCGCGGGCGATGGCGGTCTCGGCGATATCTTCGGCGGACTGTTCAACCGTGGCGGCGCTCGCGCCGGCGCCGGTAACCGACCGCGTCGTGGCGCCGACGTGGAAACCGAGACGACGCTCGGATTCCGGGAGGCGACGCAGGGCGTGACCCTGCCACTGCGGATGACCAGCCCGTCCTCGTGTACCACCTGCCATGGCAGCGGAGCGAAGCCGGGCACCAGCCCGCGCGTCTGCCCACGCTGCAACGGCACGGGGATCGTGAGCCGCAACCAGGGCGCGTTCGGGTTCAGCGAGCCCTGCGACGACTGCCGCGGGACGGGCTCGATCATCGACGAGCCGTGCACGGACTGTGCCGGTTCGGGCGTGCAGAACCGCACGCGCACGGTCACCGTGCGCATCCCGCCCGGAGTTGCCGACGGACAACGCATCCGCGCGGCCGGTCTCGGCGAGGCGGGCCTGCGTGGCGCGCCATCGGGCGATCTGTACGTCACCGTGCACGTCAAGAGCGACGATGTGTTCGGCCGAAGCGGGGACAACCTCACGGTCGTCGTCCCGGTCGCCTACGACGAATTGGTGCTCGGCACCACGCTTTCGGTGCCGACCCTCGACGGCCGAGTCGGCGTCAAGGTGCCGCCCGGCACCGCGGACGGCCGCATCCTGCGTGTGAAGGGCCGCGGTGTGCAGCGCCGCGACGGCACCGCGGGCGATCTGCTCGTCACGGTGAAGGTCGCCGTTCCGCCAAAGCTGGACGACAATGCCATCGAGGCGTTGCGCAGATACGTCGAGGCCGAACGGGCCAGCGGATTCTCGCCACGGGAAGGTTGGGCGGGTGGCGATGCATGAGTCACGCAAGCAGCCCGGCCTGGGCCCGACCGATCCCAGGGTCGGCGACGGCGGCCCGCAGTACGAGACGGAAACGCAGTATTTCGTCATCTCGGTAGCCGCGCAGCTGTCCGGCATGCACGCGCAGACGTTGCGCACCTACGACCGGCTCGGGCTCGTCACGCCGCACCGCACCACCGGTGGCGGACGGCGTTATTCGGCCCGCGACGTGGCCCTGCTCCGTGAGGTGCAGCGCCTGTCGCAGGACGAGGGCGTCAACCTCGCCGGCATCAAACGGATCATCGAGCTGACCAACCAGGTCGAGGCGTTGCAGTCGCGGATCGAGGAAATGGCCGAGGAGATCAGCCGGATCCAGCAGAGCCACCGCCGGGATTTGGTGCCGGTGCCGCGCAGCACCGCACTCGTGGTGTGGCAGCCCAAGCACCGCCGCTGAAACAGTTCAGTCCGGTTCGTCGACCGGCAGGTAATGCACGAAGAACTGCGTTGCCAGCTCATCGGTTTCGATTGCCCGCGCGATATCGGCGCGGGCGTCTTCGGCCAATCGACGAAGATGTTCCAGCGGCACATCAGGTTTCGCCGTGACTGTGATCCGTACCGTCCGCCCGCCGCGATCGTCGACGGCGGTTCCGTTGGCTTCCACCACCTCCGGCGCCCGGCTCAGCGTCGCGGCGATGGCGCCGGCCAGTTGGCCGGTGTCGACGGTGGCGGTACCGATGGCGACCCCCGTCGTCAGTTCCAACTCACCCGCCCGATTGGGCCGCACATTCGCCACCAGCAGCCAACCGCCGAGGGCGATGCCGCCGACCATTGCCGCGGCCAGCGCCCAACCCCACCAGTCCTGTTCCGGTGCACTGGAATACCACTCTTGGTCGGCACGCTCGAACAGGTCGCGGACGAAGGCGATCTCGGCGCACCAGCCGATGACGAGCAACCCTCCCACGACGAGGGCGAGTCCGAGGATCGCACTGACGAACCGGTCGAGACCGGCGACGGTCCGTTTCATCGACTGCCGGGCCGATCGACGGACACCCGCACTATCGGCGACGGGTCGAGCTCGCCGAGGGCCCGCTGTACTCGGTGCGTCACGCTGTCGATGACGTCCGGAGCCGTCTCGTCGCTGACGATATGCACGCGCACGGTGCGCCGATCGGCGGTGGTGTGCGCCCGGACGACGCCCTCGACGTGCAGCGCCGCTGCCGTGGATGCGCGCGCGGTGTCGGTGGTCGTGAGCCACAGCGTCGGCGATGTCACGGTCCCGACGTGCGTGCGGGCGCGCGGTTTCATGGCCGCGGCCACGAAACAAAGCCCGACCAGCACCGCGCCGATCGCAGCCGGCAGCATCCAGGTCTGCCAGGTCAGCCTGCTGATCCAGCCGAATGTGTTGGCGACCCATGGGGCTTCGTCGATGATGTCATTCTCGATGAGCAGTTCCCGGCCTGCGATGACACCTGCGGCGATCAGTGCGATCGCGGCTACGATCGCGATGGGAGCGGCGGCAGGAGTGCGGCGTGGACGCTGCCCCGGTGCCACGGGATCGGTGGAACTCACCGGGCGGGCTCCGGTTCGGCGTCGGCGGGGAAGGTCTCCTCGGCGATCAATTCGGTGACCGCGATGTCGATACGGGACGGGGCACGACCGATTATGCGGGTCACCTCGACATCGATCCGGGCGCGGATGTCGCGACACAGCTCGGCAACCGGGCTGGGCCAGGTGAGTGCGACATCGACGCGGATGTTCGGGTGCGGTGTGCTCATGTCCACCACTGCGCGGGGTAGTTCGCGGCGGGTGATCGGCCCGATGCGACTCGAACTGCGCAGCACGCCGGGAACATCGAGCACGGCCCGCTCCACGATCCGAGATACCGCACGCCCCCGGATGACCAGCTCGCCCCGGCTGCTCGGGTCGGTCGGCGGGGCGCTGCCGGGAACCGCGTCGGCACCGGGCTCAGCCACGTCCCTTGCCCCGCAGCAGCGCGCCGAGGTCGACGGTGCCGTCGCGATGCGCGCCGAGCGCGAGTCCGAGGCCGCCGAGCGCCACGGCGAACAGGAAGCCGCCGAACCCGCCGGCCGCGCCGGCGATGGCCAGCAGCAATCCCGCGAACAGCCCGAGCGTCGCGTTGTTCATCGTTCCTCCATCTGTGCACTGCCTTTATTCTGTGCACTGCCCTTATCGTCGGGAAGATCGATGCGGACATCGGCCACCGTTACGACGAAGGGCAGTCCGGTCAGTGACTCCGCCGCCGCCCGCACTTCCTCGGCGACCGTGCGCAGGTTTCGCCGCAGGTCGGTGACGATATGCAGTTCGCCGAATTCCGAGCTGAGCCGGACGCCGGAAACCCGTTCGCCGGGAACATATGTCGCGATCTCACCGAATGGCCCGCCGTCGAGCGCGACAACGCCGTCGACCGAGTGCGCCGCTGCGGCGACGCGGCGGGCGATGTCGGCGGTCGGGTCCGCGTATTCGGTCACTGCACCCGCGGCCGCGCATCCGGGTCGGTCTCGTCGTCGTCGTCGAACCAGACGTCGTGCACGGTGACGTTGACTTCGGTCACCTCGAGTCCGGTCATCCGCTCGATGGCGGCAATGACGTTGCGCCGGATCGCCGCAGCGAGTTCGTGCAGGGCGACGCCGTAATAGGCGACGATCCCGATGTCGACCGCGGCCTGCCGGGCGCCGACCTCGACGGAGACACCCTGTCCGGTGTTCGGGGCAGCGAACGCGCCGGGAACCGTCTCGCGCAGCCGCCCGACCATCCGCGACGCACCGCCGGACACCTCGCGCACACCGCCGATCTCGCGTGCCGCGATGCCGGCGATCTTTGCGACCACTGTGTCGGCAATCACGGTGCGGCCCTGGGTGTTCGGGGCTTCCGACGAGTCGTACTCCTCGGTGCGCAGCGGGTGCGGCACCGCAGTCGGTCGAGCGGGATTGGGGTCGGTCATCGGTTCGACGCTTTCGTTTCGATCACGGGCGGTTGTCGTCGTGCGGGTCGCTACCCGCGATCGTGCCACGAATCGCGCCCGGCGTGCGTTCGTCCGACGATTCGATCCGGCATCGGTTACACCCCCGACCGCTCAGATCGGGTCGTGCCGGATGTTGCCCGCCGGTGTGCCGCCCGCGGTCAGCCGCTCGATCGCCACCGCGGTCATTCCCGGCGAGCCGCACACCAGCACCTGATGGTCGCGGAACGGCCCGTGCTCGGCGACTACATCGGGCAGGCGGCCGAGCAGCAGATCGTCCTCGGTGAACCCGATATCGACGCGTGTCCGTTCGTGCCAGTCGTCGGTCCAGCCGGGGTTGTCTATGCGTTCGACCACCGGAATCACGGTGAGCCAAGGCAACTCGGCGGCTAGCAGGGCGAGCATGTCGCCGGCGTAGAGGTCGCGCGGGTTGCGTCCACCGACGAAGAGGAACACCCGCGGGGGGTGCGGCTGGTAGGTGAGATCGACGATCAGCGCCCGCAGCGGGGCCAGACCGGTTCCGCCGGCGACCAGCACCACGTCTCGGCCGGAGTCGTCGATGTGCAGATCGCCGCCCGCCGGCGCATCCAGTTGCCAGACGTCGCCGGGGCGGGTGTCGGTGACGATCGGTCCGCTCACCCAGCCACCGGGAACGGCGCGCACGTGGAATTCCAGCTTGCCGTCGAGCGAGGGCGGCAACGCCGGGGACAGTCGACGTGCGTGTGGTGCATTCGGGACGGTGACGGTCAGGAACTGGCCGGTAGTGAAGGGGACCGCATCACCGATCAACCGCACCACGGCGATGTCCTCGCGGAGCCGATGGTGCTCGACGACGGTCGATTTCCACACGACGGCAACACTACCGACCTGCGGTCGGGAACCGACTCCACTTGCGGGCGGTCACCACAGCGGATCGTGCGAGATTCGTTCCTCGGGAACGCCGGCCGCGATCAGCGTCTGCGTCGTGGTGTAGACCATCTCGGGCGACCCGGCGAGCTGCACCTGATGTTCGGCCCACGAGCCGAAGCTCGTGACGATATGCCCGATCGAACCGGTCAGCCTGCGGTGCATGCCCGGTGGTGTTTCCGGCGGCGGCTCGGGATGCCACCACGGGTTGTTCTGGTGTTCGGCGACCGGGATCACCGACAGCCACGGATTGATCAGCGAGAGCCGCCACATGTTCTCCAGGTCGTAGAGATCACGCGGATACACGCCACCGAGGAACAGGTGGACCTGGGGGTTCACTCCGCGCCGGGCCATTTCCATGACCTGGGCGCGCAGCGGCGCGATTCCGGTGCCCGAGCCGATCATCAGCACGTTGCGGCCGCATTCGTAGTCGACGTGCAGCCCGCCGAGCGGGGCGCCGATCAGCCAGCGGTCGCCCGGCTTGGTGTCGTTGACGATCGACGGACTCACCCAGCCGCCGCGCACCTTGCGGACGTGGAACTCGAGTTCGCCCCCATCATTGGCGGGAATCGCGGGTGACAGGTAGCGCCACATGTTCGGCGTCTGCGGTATCCGGATCGGCAGGTATTGGCCGGATTCGTAGGGGATCGGGGCGTCGGCCCGCAGCCGGACCAGCGCGAGATCGTCGAGCAGCTGATGCTGACCGACCACCGTCGCCTCCCAGTGTGCGGGCAGGTCGTCGGCTTCGGCGCCGGCGATCATCGAGTTCGCGATCAGGTCGGTAAACCTGGTCCAGGCCGTATCGAGCGGGTCCGTCCACAGCGCTTCACCGGTGTGCGCCCGCAGTGCAATGAGCAGCGCGTCCGCGGCGGACCGGTAGTGCTTGGCGTCGACCCCGTATTTGCGGTGGTCACGAGCGAGCTGTTCGAGGAATTCCTCGGCGGCGCCGGGGGTGTCCAGCGAGTCGAGAATGAACTGCAGCGCAAGGATGAACCGGTGCCGGGTGACGTCCATTGCCGGCGGGAAGAGCTGCCGCAGGGCAGGGTCGCGGCCGAACAGTTGGCCGTAGAACGCATTGGTCAGCTTCCCGCGGCTGTGCGCGGAGTACGAGACCGTCCGGAAGTTGGCGCGAACCAGCGCAATATCACGCGAGTCCACGATCGAGCTCCCTCCGGTGCGTCCAGGCGATGACGCACCCCCCTGACGCAGGTTAGTCGCGTTCGCGGGAACGGGCCAAGCCACCGGCGCGGCGTGCGCGTGCGCGGTCCGCGGAGAGTTATCTCCATAGCGCTGCTCTCCCGGCCGTTCGTGAGCACTGTGAGGGTGAAGATCGCGGGCATGGAGTTGATAAACCGGTCGGATGCGCTCGCGAAGGGCTTCACCGACGGCGAGGTGCGCCGGCAATGTCGCACCGGCGGCCTGCGTCGGTTGCGGCCAGGTGTCTTCGTGTCGACGGCCGAGGGCGATCTCGACCACCGGGCGCCATCTGCACACGGCTCCGCTGCGCGAGGACGACGTCGTCGTCGTGGACGGCCTTCGGGTCACCAACGCAGCGCGGACGATCGCCGACTTCGCGCGATGCGCGCCGGTCGAGCAGGCCGTGGTGATCGGTGATGCTCTCCTGCGCCACGGCGCGGCCGATGCGCAGCCCGCCGTCGCGTTGGAACGTATGCCGCGCTGGCCGGGCGTGCCGGCGGCGCGGCGTGCCATGGCGTGGATGGACGCTCGCAGCGAGAGTGTCGGCGAATCGCGCAGCAGGGTTAGGTTGCGCGCGGCGGGGTTGCCGGTGTTCGAACTCCAGTACGAGGTGGCTGCGTCGGACGGTCGGTTCCTCGGGCGGGCGGACTTCGCGTTGCCCGAGCATGGCGTCATCGGCGAGTTCGATGGAAAGGTGAAGTACGGCCGGTTGCTGCGGCCCGGGCAGACTGCCGGTGACGCGGTTTTCCGGGAGAAGGTTCGCGAGGACGCACTGCGCGATGCGGGCTGGCAGCTGGTCCGGTGGACATTGGGTGAGCTCGACAACTTCGCGGCGGTTGCTGGCGCGATTCGAACGGGCGATCGCGCGCGGTCGACCGGTTCGATGACCGCACATCCCGGCTGTGACCCGCACACCGGAGATCGCGGGTGCGCGGTGGAGACTCGGAGTGTGCGGTCGCGTCGATCTGGCTAAACTTGAGCGGAACAGACTCAACCTTTGCTGCGTTGTAGCGAGTAACAGAACTCGACCCCAGAAAGGGTGACACGTGGAATCGTTCAATCCCACCACCAAGACCCAGGCCGCGCTGACGGCTGCCCTGCAGTCGGCATCGTCGCAAGGCAACCCGGATATTCGGCCCGCGCACTTGCTGGTGGCGCTGCTCGAACAGGCCGACGGCATCGCCGCGCCGCTGCTCAAAGCGGTCGGCGTGGACCCGGTGACGGTCCGCAACGAGGCTCAGGTCCTCGTCGACCGCCTGCCACGCGCGACGGGCGCCACCACCACGCCGCAGTTGGGCCGCGAAGCACTCGCGGCGCTTACCGCCGCGCAGCGATTGGCCACCGACCTGGACGATGAATACGTTTCCACCGAGCACCTGCTCGTCGGTCTCGCGGGGTATGAGGGTCGCTCCGCAGGCTCCGCTCCTGCCGGCGACTCGGATGTCGCCAAGCTGCTCACCGGCCACGGTGCCACCCCGGCCGCACTGCGCGAGGCGTTCACCACGGTGCGTGGCAGCGCGCGGGTGACCAGTCCCGACCCCGAAGGCACGTACCAGGCGCTGGAGAAGTACTCCACCGATCTGACGGCCGCTGCGCGCGAGGGCAAGCTCGACCCGGTCATCGGCCGGGACACCGAGATCCGCCGCGTCGTCCAGGTGCTGAGCCGCCGCACCAAGAACAATCCCGTGCTGATCGGCGAACCCGGCGTCGGCAAGACCGCCATCGTCGAGGGCCTAGCCCAGCGCATCATTGCCGGTGACGTGCCGGAGTCGCTTCGCGGCAAGAGCGTCATCTCGCTCGACCTCGGTTCGATGGTCGCCGGAGCGAAGTACCGCGGCGAATTCGAGGAGCGGCTCAAGGCCGTGCTCGATGACATCAAGAACAGCGCGGGCCAGGTCATCACGTTCATCGACGAGTTGCACACCATCGTCGGCGCCGGCGCCACCGGCGAGTCCGCGATGGACGCAGGCAACATGATCAAGCCCATGCTCGCCCGCGGCGAGTTGCGCATGGTCGGTGCCACCACGCTCGAGGAGTACCGCAAGTACATCGAGAAGGACGCCGCGCTCGAGCGGCGCTTCCAGCAGGTGCTGGTCGGCGAGCCGTCGGTGGAGGACACCGTCGGCATCCTGCGTGGCCTCAAGGAGCGCTACGAGGTGCACCACGGCGTGCGCATCACCGACTCTGCGCTGGTCGCGGCGGCGACCCTGTCGGACCGCTACATCACCTCGCGTTTCCTGCCGGACAAGGCCATCGACCTCGTCGACGAGGCCGCGTCCCGGCTGCGCATGGAAATCGACTCGCGCCCCGTCGAGATCGACGAGGTCGAGCGTGCCGTGCGCCGGCTCGAGATCGAGGAGATGGCGCTCGAGAAGGAGACCGACGAGGCGTCCAAGCAGCGACTCGAGAAGCTGCGCGCCGAACTCGCGGACGATCGGGAGAAGCTGTCCCAGCTCACCACCCGGTGGCAGAACGAGAAGCAGGCCATCGACTCGGTGCGCGTCATCAAGGAAGAGCTCGAGGCACTGCGCGGCGAATCGGAGCGCGCCGAACGTGACGGCGATCTGGGCAAGGCCGCCGAGCTGCGTTACGGCCGGATCCCGGCGCTGGAAAAGCAATTGGCCGAGGCCGAGCGGGCCTCGGGCACGGCGGGCGACGGCGACGTGATGCTCAAGGAGGAGGTCGGCCCCGACGACGTCGCGGACGTGGTGGCGGCGTGGACCGGGATCCCCGCGGGCCGGATGCTGGAAGGCGAGTCCGCCAAGCTCCTTCGCATGGAGGACGAGCTGGGCAAGCGCGTCGTCGGTCAGTCCGAGGCGGTCACTGCGGTGTCGGACGCGGTCCGTCGCGCCCGCGCCGGCGTCGCCGACCCGAATCGGCCCACCGGCTCGTTCCTATTCCTCGGCCCGACCGGTGTAGGCAAGACCGAGCTCGCAAAGGCGTTGGCGGACTTCTTGTTCGACGATGAGCGTGCGATGGTCCGGATCGACATGAGCGAGTACAGCGAGAAGCATTCGGTGGCTCGCCTCGTCGGTGCACCTCCCGGTTATGTCGGTTACGACCAGGGCGGTCAACTCACCGAGGCGGTGCGGCGCCGGCCGTACACCGTGGTGTTGTTCGACGAGGTGGAGAAGGCCCATCCGGACGTCTTCGACATCCTGCTCGCCGTTCTCGACGAGGGCAGGCTGACCGACGGGCAGGGCCGCACGGTCGATTTCCGCAACACCATCCTGATCCTCACCTCGAACCTCGGTGCCGGGGGTGACAAGGACCAGGTGATGGCGGCGGTGCGATCGGCATTCAAGCCGGAGTTCATCAACCGCCTCGACGACGTCGTGGTCTTCCACCCGCTGTCCGAGGAGCAGCTCGAGTCGATCGTCGACATCCAGCTCGCGCAGCTGCAGAAGCGACTCGCGCAGCGTCGGCTCACCCTCGACATCGCCGACGGCGCCCGGTTCTGGCTGGCCGTGCGCGGCTACGACCCGGTCTACGGTGCGCGTCCGCTGCGCCGGTTGATCCAGCAGGCCATCGGCGATCAGCTCGCCAAGGCGCTGCTGGCCGGTGAGGTGCACGACGGTGACACGGTCAAGGTCGACGTCTCGCCGGATGGGGACGGCTTGATCGTCGGCGCATAAGAGTCGGCCGGTGCGCGGTTTGCGGTTGCGAATTCCCGCAAACCGCGCACCGCTGTGTCCGGCAACGGTGCGTACCCTCGTGGCATGCCGAATCCGAACGATCCGTGGTCGCAGCGCCCCGAGGAGCAGCCGGACCAGCCGACCGAGGAATTCGGCGCGCCGACCGAATCGTATGGCGCCGGCTCCGCGCCGACCGAATCGTATGGCGGCGGCTCCGCGCCGACCGAGCAGCAGCAGCAGTACACCGCGGACCCGTATCAGGCGTACGGCGATCACGCGCCCACCGAGGCGTACGGCGCGTACCCCGGGTACGGCTACACCGGCCAGGGCGACCCGAACCAGGCGTACTCCCAGCAGGGCTATCCGAACCAGGGTTACTACCAGCAGGGCGGATACCCGCCGCCTTCGAACCCGACGATGGCTTATCCGACCTACGAGGGCCAGCCGTACCCCGGCGAGGTCCCACCCCTCGAGGAGCAGCCGGGCGGGCCGAAGAAGAACAAGACCGGTCTCATCGTCGCGGGCATTGTCGTGGTCGCCTTGGCTGCGGTCACGGGTATCGCGCTCCTCCTGGCCGGCGGCGATTCCGATGATTCCGCGACACAGGCCGCCAACGGTGCCGCGCCGACCCAGGTGCTGCCCCCGTCGGCGACCGGACGCCCATCGCCGAGCGCCTCGCCCAGCGAGCCGTCCGCGCCGTCCGGATTCCCCGCGATCCCCGGCCTCGGTGACGCGTTCGGCGAAGTCGGCTTCGCGATGGGCACCATCAAGCAGAACAACGGGTCGACGCTCGAAATCGAGGACATGATCGACGGCGGGAGCACCACGATCCATACCGATTCCAGCACCGAGGTAATCACCACCTCCGGCAACCAGGTCTCGGATTTGAAGGTCGGCGACCAGGTCGCCGCCCAGGGCGATCGCAACAGCGACGGAACGTTCCAGGCGAAGGTGCTCGTCTCGATGGCGCTGCCGGGGCTCGGTGACTTCGGCGACTTCGGTGGATTCGGTCGCTGATTTCGGCGCCTGACGCGTGCACGAGAGTTGGCCCAACTGGTTAGGGTGGCTTCGATGACCGGAATGTGGTTCGGGCTTGCCGCCATTGCGCTCGCCGGCGCGGCCGCCCTGCTGTATATCGACCAGCTCCAGCGGCGGCGCACCGGTCGCGTCCGCGCGCAGTGGGCGAAGTCGCACGGTGATGCCTACACAGCACACGACGATCACCTGCCCGCCACCTGGAATCGCGCGACGATGGCCAAGCAGGACTATCTGCCGGCGATCGACATTGTGAACGGTGTCCGGCGTGGCGAGCAGTTCGTGATGTTCGATCTGGAGGAGAACGCGACGATCATCGCGGTGCGCCGCGAGTCCGCCTCCGCCGTCGATCTGGATCTGCGGCTGAAGACCATGGCCCCGCCGCGGGAACCAGACCTGGAACTCCTCGGCGCGATCGGGTCGCGGCTGATTTTCGCAACCGATCTCGAGGTCGCCCGGCGGGTCTGCGATCAGCGCATGGTGCGGTTCGCCGAAGGGCTGCCCGATTGGGTACAGGTGCTGTGGACCGAGGGACAGTGGACGCTCGGCTCGATCCCGGTGACCGTCACGAGCAAGGACTGGTACGAGGCGATCGAGGCAGTGACGCGGTTGTCCGCGATTCTGCACGCCCTCCCGCCGGTCATCGAGCCCGAGTTTCTCGACACCTACGATCACGACCCGGGGCGGCCGTATCCTCATTTCGTGCCCGGCGAGGAGACTGCACCCAAGGATCCGGATTCGGAGGATCCGACGGTGGCGTTCGGGGAGGTCTCCGCGGGCGCCGGTCCGGTGTCGGAACCACGTCGGCAGCGCCACCCCGAGCAAGGTCCACCGCCCCAGCTCTGAGCCGATAGGCTGACCGCCATGGCATCGCGTTCGCTTCGTCCGGTCGCCCTGGTCACAGGCCCCACCTCCGGTCTCGGAGCCGGATTCGCCGAGCGGCTCGCGCGCCGCGGCTACGACCTCGTCCTCGTCGCGCGGGACAAGCAGCGCCTGGCCGATCTCGCCGCCGACCTGGAGCAGCAGTTCGACGCGCGCTCGGAGATCATCGCCGCCGATCTCGGCACCGACGAGGGCCGGGCGGCCGCAGTGGAACGCCTGCACCAGGGGGTGGACTTTCTCGTCAACAACGCCGGCTTCGGCTTGAGCGGGGAGTTCTGGACGGCGGCACCGGCGGCGTTGCAGGCGCAACTCGACGTGAACGTCACCGCCGTCACCCAACTGACCAGGGCTGCGCTCCCGAGCATGCTCGGCAATGCCAAGGGCAGCATCGTCAACGTCGCCAGTGTCGCCGGCCTGGTGCCGGGCCGCGGCTCGACCTACTCCGGGACCAAGTCCTACGTCGTCGCCTTCACCGAGGGTCTCTCGAACGGTCTCGTCGGCACGGGAGTGCAGATTCAGGCCCTCTGCCCGGGCTTCATCCACACCGAGTTCCATGAGCGCGCCGGCATTCCGATGGAGTCCATCCCCGAGTTCATGTGGCTTTCGGTGGACCAGGTCGTGACCGCGTCGTTCGAGGATCTGGAGAAGGGGAAGGTAATCAGCATCCCCGGCTGGCAGTACAAGGTCATCACCTCGGCGAGCAGGCTCGTACCGCGCGGCCTGGCGCGGCGCGTCACCAAGCTTGTCGGACGGGGTCGCGGGCGCACCTGAGCGTGCGAAACGTAGGGTTGGACGCGCTTCGCCGCGGGCGGGTTGGACGCGCTTCGCCGCGGCCGGCGATTATGGATCTGGAATCAACGATCGACGCGGGAGTCCTGGGATGAGCGAGCGGGAGCGGCTGGCCGAATTGGTGCGCGAGCTGGCGGTTGTGCACGGCAAGGTGACACTGTCCTCGGGCAAGGAAGCCGACTATTACGTCGATCTGCGCCGCGCCACGCTGCACCACGAGGCCGCGCCGTTGATCGGCAAGTTGCTACGAGAGTCGGTGGCCGACTGGGACTTCGACGCTGTCGGTGGACTGACGATGGGGGCGGATCCGGTTGCCATGGCGATGATGCACGCGACGGGCAGGCCGATCGACGCGTTCGTGGTGCGCAAGGCGGCGAAGGCGCACGGCATGCAGCGCCAGGTCGAGGGTCCCGATGTCGTCGGCAAGCGTGTGCTGGTGGTGGAGGACACCACCACGACCGGCAATTCGCCGCTCACCGCGGTCAAGGCCCTGCGCGACATCGGTGCCACGGTGGTCGGTGTGGCTACCGTGGTCGACCGGGATACCGGCGCGGACAAGATCATTGCCGCGGAGGGGCTCGAGTACCGGCCGCTGCTCGGTCTGGCGGATCTCGGTCTGGCGTAGCGCCGCGGTCAGCCTGCGCCGACGGCACGGGGCACGTCGGCCCGCAGCGAGATGTCGGTGACGAACTGCCCGTCCTCGGGACGGAACCGCCTGCGCGGGTCGTGATCTTCGACCCGGAACGAATTCAGCACCGGGGAGTGTGTGTCGACGGCGATGGTGCTCGCGTCCAGGTCGAATTGGAGCAATCGCTGGAAGCCGTTGCTGCGCTTGCCGTTCACGGTGAAATATTGATAGTCGGCGAGCATTTGCACCACGGTCCGGTCGGTTGATCCGACGTTCCGGTCGACGACGGTGGCCTGTCCGTCGGCGTGGCCGGATAGCACGAGGAACACCGATTCGTACGGCAATACCAGTCGGTTCCAGATAATCTCACCTGCGCTGGCTTGAATATCGTTGAACCCCATCATATTACGATTGCCAACCTCGTCCAGATAGTAGTGCGTACCGATGACGACGTTGTGGTCGGGGTGTGCGTCGAGCACGTTCTCGGCCCAGCGCAGCACCTTTCCGGGTGGGTTGTACCCGATGCAGAGCATCAGGAATTTCGCGCCGGCGATGTCGAGCACGTCGTAGTGGGCGGAGTTGTCGCCGTCGCTGATCGAGCCGCCCCAGTACGGCCGGTCGCGGTAGCGCTGCGGCCCGAAGAACTCGTTGTAGAGCGCGTGGTTCTCCTCGTGCGTACCGGGCACCAGTCGAGCACCGACATTCCACAGGTTGTCGTGATTGCCGGGCAGTACGCCGTTCGGCATCCCCGCCTCGTCGAGGGTGCGCATGGCGTCACTCGCCGCCTCGAACTCCGCACGGGCCCCGGCATCCGGTGCACCCGGGCGGATCCAGCTCTGGATCAGGTCGCCGGTGTGCATGGTGTAGGCGATCTTTCGCGACTCGGCGTTGTCGACGATCCATCGGGTCTGGGCTCGGTACACATCCGGATCGTCGCGCGAGACGTACTGGGTATCGCTGAAATGTTCCAGCGCGAAGTCGTAGGTGGCGGGATCGGCGAACGCGTCGTCGGGCATGGCGTTGCGCGTGGCGAAGCTCCGGTCGGCGCGTGGCCCGTCGATGACGAGCAGGTCGACGCCGCCGTCGGCGGTGATCGGGACGTCCGCCATTAGCACGACCGGGCCGCCGGGAGCGGCGGGTCGGGCGGTGGCCAGCGCGCTGCCCCAACTGCCCGACGGTCCGTCCCAGACGTGCAGCGCGAGATCGTTGGTGTTCACCGAACTGCCGTGCCAGGTCACGGTTGCGGCACGGGTGCCGGGTGGGAATGTCGCGGTGTAGCGCAGGTACGGGTACTCGTCCCAGCCGCTGGTTTGTACCGCGGGGCCATCGAACTCCGTTGTGCTGTCCCGACTTCCGGGGACGGGATCGGACGATATGCCAGCGGTCATTGCGGCGGAGAGCGCAACGGGAGTGGCGCTCAGTCCGACCGGCTCCTGGGCGATCGTATGCTGCGCCCCCGGAACCTGGCGGGCGCGGTCGGCGGCGGCATCCGCGGCCACGAAGCTCGCGACCAGGCATGTCACGAGCAGGCCCACGCCAGCCGATGCCCGCATGCCTTCAGCCTAGGCCGCACGTCCATATCTGCCTTTCGTCGCGCGGCGTTACATGTCGATTCCGGAGAAACTGACCCGCCCAAACCCATGTACATCACGGTGTGATGTTCGTTACAGTTCGCCTCACGATTGTCACGTCGCCGTGTCGGGCGGTGACGCGCGGTCGAACTCAGAATGTGAGCCTGACCAGTCAGGTTCCGGGCCAGAAGGGCAAGAATTTGATGAGGGCGATCTGGCAGCACCGGCGCGGTGTTCGTTCCGCATTGGCCGTCGGCGCATCGGCGGTGATCGTGTTCGCGGGCGCGACTGCGTGCAGTAGCGACTCGGACAGCAGCGAGAGCTCGTCGGCCGAATCAACGACGACCCTGCCGTCGGATCCGGCGACGGGCACTCCGATCCGGTTGGGCTTCATCACGCTGGAAGGTGGTCCGGCGTCGCTGCCGATGACCCGCGAGGGTGCCGAGGCGGCGGTGCGTTACGTCAACGAGAACGCCGGCGGCGTCGCCGGGCATCCGATCGAACTCGTGGTGTGCAAGCAGCAGGAGGACCCGGCGTCGGCGACCAAGTGCGCCAACGACATGGTCGAGCAGAACGTCAGTGCGGTGCTGATGGGGGCCGGTGCGCAGGGTGCGGTGATGCTTCCGATCATCGCCGGGGCCGGGCTGCCCTACATCGGATCGACGGGCGTTTCCGCGCCGGAGATGATGTCTAAGGAGTCGTTCATGCTGACCGGCGGTATCCCCGCCGTGCTCTCCGCGCAGGCGCAGGTGGCCAAGGAGCGGGGCATGAAGAAGGTGTCGATCATCATCGGTGACAGCGGCGGTGCGATACCCGCGATCCGGGCGATCGGCGATCCGGTCTTCAAGCAGGCCGGCGTCGAACTCGGCATCATCACCATCCCGCTCGGCACCCCGGACCCGACGCCGCAGATCACCGCCGGTCTCGCCGACAACCCGGACGCGGTCACCATCCTCGGCGACCCGTCGATGTGTATCTCGGCGCTGACCGCCTTGCAGGCGACGCCACAGGTGCAGGATTTCTTCGTCGCGTCCTGCCTGGACTCCAGCGTCGTGGACGCCGTGGGAACCGATGCGGTCGCCGGCGGTACGTCGTTCGGTGCGACCGACGTCAACTCCGACGATCCCGATTCGGTGCTGTATCGCACCGTGCTCGAGCAGTACGCGCCGGATACCGAACCCAACGGTTTCGCCTCGACGGGCTACCAGTTGGTGCTCGGGTTCGCCCGCGCCACCGAGGGGATCACCGGTGAGTTCACGCCGGAGGCGATCATGACGGCGATGCACCAGGCCAAGGACGTGCCGTTGCCCGCGGGTGGCGGTATCACGTTCACCTGCGATGGCAAGGCCATCCCGATGCTGGTCTCGGTCTGCAGCAAGGAGATTCTCGTCGGCGCCGTCGACGACGAAGCCCACGTGCAGGACTTCACCGTCTACAACCGCTAGGCGGGGTGTTCGATGACCGATCATGTGGCGTTCCTGTTGCTGGGCCTTGGCAACGGCGCGGTGTACGCCGCGCTGGCGCTGGCGTTGGTGATGACGTACAAGAGTTCGGGCGTGGTGAATTTCGCCAGCGGCTCGATCGCGTTGTACGCCGCCTACACCTACGCGTTCCTGCGACGGGGTGAGCTGCTCAACCCGATTCCCGGATTCCCGGCCACCATCGATGTGGGTGGGAAGTGGGACGTCCTGCCTGCGATGGCGCTTTCGCTGGTGATGGCTGCGGTCGTCGGTGCGCTGTTGTACGCGTTGGTGTTTCGCCCGATGCGGGCGGCCCCGGCATTGGCGAAGGCAGTGGCGTCGATCGGTCTGATGCTGGTGCTGCAGGCGCTGATCGCGTTGCGGATCGGGTCGAGCCTGGTGGCGGTGGCGCCGATTTTCCCGAAGGGGTCGGTCACGATCGGTGACAAGGTGGTGCCGACGGATCGGATCTGGCTTGCGCTGTTGGTGATCGCGATCGGTGTCTGCGCGGGGTTGGTGTTCCGCTACACCCGGTTCGGCATCGCGACCGAGGCGGCGGCCGAGTCGGAGAAGGGTGCTTATGTCACCGGGCTTTCGCCCGACCGTATCGCGCTGAGCAACTGGGCTTTGTCGTCGGTCATCGCCGGGCTCAGCGGGATCCTGATCGCGCCGATCGTGCCGCTGAATCCGATCGCGTACTCGATGTTCATCGTCCCGGCACTGGCGGCGGCGCTGGTCGCCAACTTCACCGGCCTGGCCGCCGCGGTGTTCGCGGGTTTGGCGATCGGGATGCTGCAGGCCGAAGCGACCAATCTGCAGGCGAACTGGGACTGGTTGCCCGATATGGGTGTGGCGGAGGCCATTCCGCTGGTCCTGATGCTCGTAGTGCTGCTGGTGCGGGGTAAGTCGCTACCGAGTCGCGGCACCCTGGTTCGTCAGGATCTCGGGCGCTCGCCGCGTCCGCGGCGGCTCACGCTCGCCACGGTGGCGGGTGCACTCGTCGGGATCGTCGCGCTCACTGCGACATCGGGCAGTTACCGGGCCGCGGTGATCGCGACGATGATCTTCGCCATCCTCGGCCTGTCCCAGGTTGTGATCACCGGTTTCGCCGGCCAGGTGTCACTGGCGCAACTCACTCTTGCCGGTGTCGGCGCATTCAGTCTGAGCCGCTTCACCAGTGACCTGGGGCTGCCGTTCCCGATCGCACCGATTGCTGCCGCGTTGGCGGCCACCGTGATCGGTGTCGTGGTCGGCCTGCCCTCGCTGCGGGTGCGCGGGCTGCCGCTGATGGTGGTGACGTTGGCGCTCGCGGTCTTCATGGAGGCATTCTGGTTCCGCAACCAGAGCCTCAATGGCGGCATGGAGGGCGCACCGATCGAAGCGCCGACACTGTTCGGCATCGACCTCGGCATTGGAGCCGGATCCGTTTACCCGAGAATAGCTTTCGGTGTGGTCTGTCTGGTCGCGGTGATCCTGGCCGCGCTCGCGGTGGCCTGGCTGCGGCGCAGCCGGCTCGGTGCGGAGATGCTCGCCGTTCGTGCGAACGAGCGCTCGGCGGCCGCGAGTGGGATCGATGTGGGACGCACCAAGCTCACCGCGTTTGCGATCGGCTCGTTCCTGGCCGGCCTCGCCGGTGCCTTGATGGGTTATCAGCAGACACTGGCGACCGCGGGAAGTTACACCGTCTTCGCCGGGATCGCGTTGTTCGCGGTGCTCTATATCGCCGGCGTCACCTCGATCACCGGTGGTCTACTTGCCGGTGTGCTGGCCCCTGGCGGGGTGTTCTACCTGATCACCGACCGGTTCCTGAGCTTCGGTGACTACTACGCACTGGTCAGCGGCATCCTGCTGGTGCTGACGGTAGCGACGAGTCCCGACGGTATCGCCGGGCATCTGCACGCGCTGCGGTTGCCCGGACGCATCCGGACCGTGCCGCGCACGGACGTGACGCTCGGCGAAGCCGGGGACACGGCTCTCCCTGTGCCCCCGGCTCGTGCGGAGGCGGGCGCCGCCTCCGGCGAGGCTGTGCTCACCGTCGAGAACGTCACCGTGAAATACGGTGCGGTGACGGCGGTTGACGACGTCGGATTCGAGGTACGGCGCGGCGAGATCCTCGGCCTGATCGGCCCCAATGGTGCGGGGAAGACGACCCTGATCGACGCGATCAGTGGCTTCGCGCCCGCCACCGGGACACTGCGTCTGGGCGAGCACGACCTCAACGGGCTTGCGCCGCACCGCCGAAGCAGGCTGGGCCTGGGCCGCACCTTCCAGGATATGGAGCTCTACGACGACCTGAGCGTGATCGACAACGTGCGGGTCGGAACGACGAGCGATACCGACGGTGATGCCGACGCCGTCGAGCGGGTCCTGCGACTGTTGGGTATCGACGCGATCGGTCAGGCGACGGTGGCCGAATTGTCGGTCGGGCATCGACAGCTCGTGTCGCTGGCTCGCGTGCTCGCGGGCAATCCGGAGGTGGCACTGCTCGACGAGCCGTCCGCGGGCTTGGACAGCACCGAAAGCCGTTGGCTGGGCGAACGATTGCAGGCCGCGCGCAATAGTGGTGTGACGATGCTGCTCGTCGACCACGACATGGATCTGGTGCTGAGCATCTGCGACCGGGTCGTGGTGCTCGACCTCGGCAAGGTGATCGCCAGCGGTACCACGCAGATGATCCGGGAGAACGAGGACGTCATTCGCGCATACTTGGGAACGGGACCGACGGCGGCGATCGAAACACCCGCGCCGGCAGCACGATCGGAGGTGGCGCCGTGACCGCGCTGCAATGCACCGGCCTGTCCACGGGCTATTTCAAGGGCCGCCCGTGTGTACGCAACCTCGATCTGAACGTCGCTGCGGGGGAGATGGTGTGCCTGCTCGGTCCGAACGGATCGGGTAAGACCACCACGCTGATGACCATCGCCGGCCTGCTTCCCCGTTTCGGCGGCGAGGTGCGTGTCGGTGGGCACGTCGTGCCCGGTGGCAATCCGCGCGCGGCCGTCCGGGCCGGCGCGGTACTCGTGCCCGATGACCGTGCGTTGTTCCGAAAGCTGTCCACCGAGAAGAACCTTCGGCTGGCGGTCCGCGGCCGGGTGCACGCCAAGGGTGCGATCGACGATGCGCTCGAACTGTTCCCCGCGTTGGTGCCGCGGCTCGGCGTCGAGGCCGGGCAACTCTCCGGCGGCGAGCAGCAGATGCTCGCGATCGGGCGCGCCCTGCTGCAGCGTCCGAGCGTCTTGCTGATCGACGAACTCAGTACCGGCCTCGCGCCGACCATTGTCGAATCGATCCTGACCGCGTTACGCGATGTCGCGCAGAAGCGGGGTACCGCAATGCTTCTCGTCGAGCAGCATGTGCACCTGGCGCTCGAGTCGTGCGACCGCGCGGTGGTGCTGGTGCACGGCGCGGTGCAACTCGAAGAGCCGGCAGCAGTGCTGCGCGCCGACCCCCGCCGGATCGAGCAGGCGTACCTGGGATCCGGCGGGGTGGCGGCCTGAGCGGGCTCAGCGTCGGTTCGACCGCAGTTCGCCGCACACTTCCTGTTGCCCCGCATACGAATTCGTTGGCGAGTCGTTATGCGGGGCGTCAGTTGGTGTGCGGCAAAGGGGTGCTACGGAACGATCGCGAAGGCGAAGCCGCCGAGGTAGGAAACCTGCGGGATCAACTGCTGTGTCTCAGGGTCGAGGAAGGTCGCGCCGATCGTGAACCCGGTGAAGCCGCTGCCGACCCAGAACTCCTTGCGGACGGACTCGGGTTGCTCGCCGAATTCCGTTCGGATCGCCATCGGCGGCGTCTTGGAAAAGAGCCCGTTGTCGGCCCTGAACACCCATGTGACCTTGCAGTGCGGATTCTGCGCCCATTCCGGCCCGACGCCGTGCATCCCGCGTGACGAAAGAACCGCCGTCACGAAACCCGGCTTCGCCGGGTCGGTCTCGATGCCGCTGTCCACGATGCCGTTGCACCAGGCATTCTGGCCGAGCGTCAGGTTGATCGGTGAATACGGCCAGAACGTTGGCAGTGGCACGGTCTCCGCCGACGCCGCACTCGCCGCGCCCATCGTGGCCGCCGCCGCAACCGCCACCGCACATACTGCGCGCATGGCGAACTGACGAACCTTCATGTGTTTCCCCCTCGGTTGAAAAAACGAACCCCCCGGACCGCGGCATGAGACGCCGCGATTGCGGGGGTAACGCTAGCAAACGGGAGAGACAGGCTCAGTCGTCGCCGAGGGTGATGGCTTCCGCTTCTTCGAGGCTGTGTGCGCCCGGGCGGTGCTCGCTGTGAATTGTCTTGCGCCCGATGAAGAGCACGACGACTGCCAGGAACGTGCAGATGGCGCCGACCCAGAACGGGAGGTGCAGGTTGTGCTCGCCCATCTTGCCGGCCAGGTACGGGGGCAGCGGCGCCACGGAGAGGGCAGAGTGGGGCTACTGCCTTCGGGCCCGACGGCAGCATGACGGCGATGAGGCAGAAGGCCACAGCCATCAGCACGGCCACGCCGAAGAAGGGACCGCGCCAGCTGATGTTGCCGGGCCACCCGGCGCGGAAGCCGACGATCTGGTTGATCGTGTCGGACATGCCCGCGCAGGCCGAGAAGACCACAATCAGGGCGAGTCCGGCGAGCAGGGTCTTCCTGGCGCCGAATCGACTCGACGCGGCCCCGGTGATGAGCATGGCGACACCGGTGACGAGCATGTAGGAGGTGAACAGCAGCTCACGATGATCCTTTGCTAACTATCTGATGTAAACCTACGACATAGTGATTTCCTCCAACGGACGCGAGGAGGGCGGATGGGTACACGGATTGCCCGTGATCGGGCGGTGTTTTCTGCGGCAGTGGCACTGACGGTGACCGGGGCACTCACCGAGCGCAAAGCACTGCAATGGATTGCCAAACCGCTGATCGCGCCCACCCTCGCGGCGCAGGTGTGGCGGGCCCGTGAGCGCACCGCCCCGGTCGACACCGCGCTGCTCCTCGGCGGCCTGACCGCGGCCACTGTGGGTGACGTGCTGCTGATCGAGCCCGACGACGACCGGCGCCTCGTCGCCGGTGCCACGGCCTTCGCGGCGATGCAACTCGGGTATGCGGCGCTGTTGCATCGCGCCGGTGCGCGACCGACCGCACCGGCCGCCTTGCCGCGCGTGACCGGCGCGATCGCGGCCGCCGGCCTGCTCGGCGCGCGCGCCCGCCATCTCGCGGCACCGCTGACCGCCTACGGACTGACGCTCGGCACCGCAACCACGCTGGCCTCCGATCCCGCTCTCGTGCCGGACGCGCGCGCCGTCGCCGGACTGGTCGTCCCCGGGCGTCGCCCGGCCAGCAGGCTCGGCCTCGGCGCGTTGCTGTTCACGCTCTCCGACGGACTTATCGTGGTGCGGCGCACCCTGCTGCGCGGGTCGACATCGCGCCGCGTCGCGGAGGGCGCGATCCTTGCCTCCTACGCTGCCGCGCAGGCGCTCCTCGTCGAAGGCATGCTCGATATCGCCGAAATGCCGGGACCGATCGGCATCGAGTAGCGCGCGGCATAACCTCTACATTCATGAGCAGACCAACGGTGTTCATCAGCGGCGCCGCGGCCGGTATCGGTCGGGCGACCGCGCACGCCTTCGCCCGGCTCGGTTACCACGTAGGCGCGTTCGATATCGATGAACCCGGACTCGGACTGTTGCGCGACGAGATCGAAGCCATCGGTGGCAGTGTCCGGGTCGGCCTGCTCAACGTCACCGACGCGGCGCAGTGGGACTCCGCGCTCGCGCAGTTTCACGCCGACGAGCAGCGACTCGACGTGCTGATCAACAACGCCGGCGTGCTCGCCTCGGGTCGATTCGAGGAGATGGATATCGCCACCCATCGGCGCATGGTCGACATCAACGTCAACGGCGTGGTCAACGGGAGCAGAGCGGCCTTCGGCTACCTGCGCGAGACCCCAAGCGCTCAATTGGTGAATCTGTGCTCCGCGTCGGCGATCTACGGTCAGCCCGAACTCGCGACGTACTCGGCGACGAAGTTCGCGGTGCGAGGGCTCACCGAGGCGCTCGACCTCGAATGGCGACCGTACGACATCCGGGTAATTGCGGTGTGGCCGATGTTCGTTCGGACGGCGATGGTCGACGGGATGGATACCGGCACCACGCGCTCGCTCGGAATTCACCTCACCGCCGAAGATGTCGCCGACGGAATCGTCGACGCTGTCGGTCACCGTCCCCGCCTGCTGCGCAAGGTGCACTACCCAATCGGCAGGCAGGCCAAGGCTTTCGCCAACCTCGCCAAATTCTCGCCGGACTGGGCCACCCGGCTGACCAACAAGCGGATGAGCCACACCTGACGTGTCCGAGGAACATGCCGGCCCCACCGAATGGGGCGAGAACCCGAACGGTGTCGGCCCATGGGACCCCGACCGCGACGGCCCGACGCCGACCGGACCGGGCTTCGACCCGGACCTGCTCACGCACGGTGACCGCCGCAATGTCGTCGACGCCTACCGTTATTGGACGCGCGAGGCGATCGTCGCCGATATCGACGCACGCCGGCACCCGTTCCACGTTGCGATCGAGAACTTCGCACACGACGCGAACATCGGCACCGTGGTCCGCACCGCGAACGCCTTTGCCGCCGCTGCCGTGCACATCGTCGGACGCCGACGCTGGAATCGCCGCGGTGCCATGGTCACCGACCGCTACCAGCACGTGCGGCATCACTCGGACATGGCCGGACTGCTCGAATTCGCCGATGAGCAAGGCCTGGTCGTCGTGGCGGTCGACAACGTGCCCGGTTCGGTGCCGCTGGAGACCGCCGAACTGCCGCGCGACTGTGTGCTGTTGTTCGGCCAGGAAGGCCCCGGAGTCACCGATCATGCGAAAGATGCTGCTGCCCTGACGGTTTCGATTGCACAGTTCGGTTCGACGCGCAGCATCAACGCGGGTGTGGCCGCCGGCATCGCGATGCACGCCTGGATCAGGCAGCATGCCGACCTCGGGCGGGCGTGGTGAACGCGACGGTGAGCGCCTCCGAGTGGGCCTGGCGGGCCGGCCTCGCGGAATCGGCTGTGCACGAACGTAACCTGCGTCGCCTCTGGCTGATTCCCGGCACCTCGCTCGGCGTCGTCGCCGCTCCCGCCACCCGGCACGAACGCATGTTTCTGGTGTGGCATTACTGGTGGCAGGCACACCTGCTCGACGTCACCGTCGACGCCGAGGTGCGCGCGCCGAGCGAGGTCCGGCGTCGCCGGATCGCCGATATCGCCCGCGGTATCCGACGCCGCAACTTCGGGCGCTGGAGCAACTCCTACTACGACGACATGGCCTGGCTCGCGATCGCGCTCGAACGTGCGCAGCGGTTGGTCGGCATCGACTTCGGGGTGCCGCTCGCAACTCTGACCGACCCGCTTTACGACGCGTGGGCACCCGAGCGCGGCGGTGGCATTCCCTGGCGGATCCACTCGGACTTCTTCAACACGCCGGCGAACGGTCCGGCCGGTATCGTGCTCGCCCGCGTGAACCGGCTCGACCGCGCGGTGGCGATGGCCGACTGGCTCGACGCGACGCTGCGCGATCCCGACACGGGCCTGATCTTCGACGGGATTCACCAGCCGGGCGACCGGCTCGAGGAAAACATGTACACCTACTGTCAGGGCGTCGCGCTTGGGTTGGAGACCGAGTTGGCGCTGCGGACCCCCGACTCGGTACACGCCGAACGGGTCCATCGTCTGGTCGACGCCGTGGCACACCGGCTCACCAGCAGCGACGTGATCGTGGGCGCAGGCGGGGGAGATGGGGGCCTGTTCGCCGGTATTCTCGCGCGCTACCTGGCGATGGTCGCGGTGCAACTGCCGGGGGATTCGAGCGTAGACGGACGCGCCCGCGCGAGTGCCGCGGCGATTGTGCTCGCCTCCGCAGCGGCGGCCTGGGACAACCGCATCGAGATCGAGGGCCGGCCGGTATTCGGTCCGGACTGGTCGGTGCAGGCACGCGGACCGGGCACAGGTGCGCCCGAGCGGGACCTGTCGGTGCAGCTCGCCGGTTGGTTGTTGTTGGAAGCCGCGCACCGGGTCGCGGCGGCACCCGGTCCCGAGGGTGAGCTCTAGTCGGCCTTAGCCCGGCCGGACACGGTGTCCTCGTCGGGCGCCGAGTCTGCAACGGTGACCGAACTGCCGGCCGGAGCTGCGTTCTTCGTCGCGCGCCTGCGCTTGTACCACTCCCACGCGATCGGCAGCACCGAGACGAGCACGATCACGATGAAGATCGGCTCGATCAGCTTCTGGATGATTTCGAACTGGCCGAGCCAGTAACCGAGCAGCGTGATACCGCAGCCCCACACGATCGCGCCGAGCACGTTGTAGAACAAGAAGACCGAGAACTTCATCCGCGCGGCGCCGGCGACGATGGGCGCAAGGGTGCGCACGATCGGCACGAACCGGGCCAGGAAGATCGTGACCGGCCCGTGCTTGTCGAAGAACTCGTGTGCCTCGACGAGGTAGCGCTCCTTGAGGAAACGGGCGTCCGGCTTGAACATGCTCGTACCGGCGTAGCGGCCGATCCAGTAGCCGATCTGCCCGCCGACGATCGCCGCGACCGGGATGAGGACGAGCAGTTGCCAGAGCGAGGCGAACTTCTCCACCTCGGTGGTCTCGCCGGCCACGACCATGCCCGCGACAAACAACAGCGAATCACCCGGCAGCACGGGGAACAGCACGCCGGATTCGATGAGGATGACCGCGAGCAGTCCGACCAGCGCCCAACTCCCGAAGTACCCGAGCAGCGTGATCGGGTCGAGAAAGCCCGGCAGCAGGGCCTGCGTGGTGGTCGTTTGAACAGCAATGGTCTCGATCACGTCTGCCAGGGTACCGGTGGTGTTCCGGCGATCCGGGCAGCGCCGGCCCTGAGACCAACGTTACGTCCGCCCGACCTTTGTCATAGGGTGAGCAGCACGAATAGCCCAGAACACGACTTGGAGGTCGGTTTCAGTGCCCATCGCAACCCCTGAGGTCTACGCCGAGATGCTCAGCCGGGCCAAGGAACACTCCTTCGCCTTCCCGGCCATCAACTGCACGTCCTCGAACACCATCAACGCCGCGATCAAGGGCTTTGCCGATGCGGGCAGCGACGGCATCATCCAGTTCTCCACCGGCGGCGCGGAGTTCGGGTCCGGTCTCGGTGTGAAGGACATGGTCGTCGGCGCCGTCGCGCTCGCCGAGTTCGCGCACGTGATCGCCGCGAAGTACGACGTCACCATCGCGCTGCACACCGATCACTGCCCCAAGGACAAGCTCGACACCTACGTCCGGCCGCTGCTTGCCATCTCGCAGGAGCGGGTGAACGCCGGACGCAACCCGTTGTTCCAGTCGCATATGTGGGACGGCTCGGCGGTGCCGATCGACGAGAACCTGTCGATCGCCCAGGAGCTGCTGCAGGCCGCCGCCGCCGCGAAGATCATTCTCGAGATCGAGATCGGTGTGGTCGGCGGCGAGGAAGATGGCGTCGAGGCGGAGATCAACGACAAGCTCTACACCACCTCCGACGATTTCGCGAAGACCATCGACGCGCTCGGCGACGGCGAAAAAGGCCGCTACCTGCTCGCCGCGACGTTCGGCAATGTGCACGGTGTGTACAAGCCGGGCAACGTGGTGCTCAAACCCGAGGTGCTGGCCGAGGGGCAGCGGGTCGCGTCGGAGAAGCTCGGCCTGGCTGCCGGCTCGAAGCCGTTCGACTTCGTCTTCCACGGCGGCTCGGGTTCGCTGAAGAGCGAGATCGACGATTCGCTCCAGTACGGCGTGGTGAAGATGAACGTCGACACCGACACCCAGTACGCCTACACCCGCCCGGTCGCCGGGCACATGTTCGCCAACTACGACGGTGTGCTGAAGATCGACGGTGAGGTCGGCAACAAGAAGGCCTACGACCCGCGGGTGTGGCTGAAGAAGGCCGAAGCATCGATGAGCGAGCGCGTCGTGCAGGCCTGTAACGACCTGGCGTCCGCCGGACGGTCCGTCAGCTCGACAGGCTGACCGGCACCATTCGTTCGACAGCGCACCCCCACCGCGAACGTGCGGTGGGGGTGCGCTTTTTCGTATCCGGGCTCGGACGCTTCAGAGCGGCGGTTCGCAGACCTGCCAACCCGCCGGCGTGTTGAGCAGGTTGAACGTGCGGACCGAGCGGTTCGCCGGATCGGCCGGCCGGTACGCGGTGATCTGCGCGATCGCCGAGGTGTCGTCGGTGACCTGGATCGCGTCCACGCTCGCCACGACCGGGATGCTGCCCTGTTCGACGGTCGCCCGGTGCACCTGCGCGAACTCGTCGGGCGGCACCGTGCGGTAGTAGTCGCCGAGCGGCCCGCACGTGACGCTCTGTAGGGCGGCGAGGTCGCCGCTACCGAGCGCGGTGCCGAAGTCGTCGATCGCGGTGCGGATCTGATCTTCGGTGCTCGGGCCGGGTTCGGGTCGCGCGATGAACCAGGTCAAGCCCGCGGCGAGCGCGACAATGAGCACCAGCGCGGCAACAACCGTGGCCAGCCATCGACGACGCTTGCGCTTCGGCTTTGCCGGTGGCGCCGTCGGCTCGATGCGTTGTGGACGGGCGGCGGGTCCCGGTGGCGCGGCGATCGGCCGATCGTGTTCGTCGGGCACGCATGACCTCCTCCTCGTCGCCACGAGCAGCGTCGGCAGTTGCCGGAACCTCTGCGGCTGTCGGGCAGCCTATCCGCCCGCGCCGTCAGCAACGAGCAGACCTGCCAGAATGTAGGCCATGACATCCTTCGGTGACCTGCTCGGTCCTCAGCCAACTTTGCTGCCCGGTGACGACGATGCCGAGTCGGAACTGCTCGACAAGCGGGACCCCGCTGCGGTTGCCGCCGACCATCCCACTGCGTCGATCGCCTGGGCGTACCTGGCCGAACAGGCGTTCGCCGACGGCGCGACCATCACCGCGTACGCCTACGCCCGCACGGGCTACCACCGCGGTCTCGATCAGCTGCGCCGCAACGGCTGGAAGGGCTTCGGGCCGGTCCCGTTCGGTCACGAGCCGAATCAGGGGTTCCTGCGTTGCGTCGCAACGCTGGCCCGCGCTGCGAAGGAAATCGGCGAGACGGACGAGTACGCCCGCTGCCTCGACTTGTTGGAGGACTGCGATCCGCGCGCCGCCGAACAACTTGGCCTCGATCACTAACCTCGCCCGACGACCGCGCAACCGGCTCCGCAAGTCCGCAGCCCGGTTGCGCGTGTCCGCGCTGCCGATCGCGCAATGCGCACTGGCCGCGGGCCTGTCCTGGTGGGTCGCGTTCGATCTGCTGGGTCACTCCCGGCCGTTCTTCGCGCCCATCGCCGCGGTGGTGTCGCTCGGCGTTTCGCTGGGGGCGCGGCTGCGCCGCTCGGTCGAGCTGGTCGTCGGGGTGACCGTGGGGATCGGGGTCGGCGACCTGATCATCACGGCGATCGGCACCGGGCCGTGGCAGATCGCCGTCGTCGTGATGCTCGCGATGGCGGCGGCGGTGTTCCTCGACGGTGGTCCGATCATCGCCATGCAGGCGGCGAGCTCGGCGGTGCTGGTCGCGACCCTGATCCCGCCGGGTGATGCGGGTGGCTACGAGCGGATGCTCGACGCGCTGGTCGGTGGGCTGGTGGGTGTCGCGGTGGTTGCCGTGGTGCCGACTCATCCGGTGCGGCGTGCCCGAACCCAGGCCGCGAATGTGCTCGCGACCGCGGCCGATGTGTTGCGCAAAACGGCGGACGGGCTGACCGAACAGAATCCGGCGCCCATCCGCGAGGCGCTCGACCGTGCCCGGGCGACGCAGGCGCAGATCGACAGCATGCGCGCCGACCTCAAGGGTGGCCACGAGATCACCCGGATCTCCCCGATGTACTGGAACTCCCGGGAACGACACGACCGGTTGCAGGCGACGGCGGACCCGCTCGACAACGCGGTCCGCAATATTCGCGTCCTGGTGCGCCGCTCGCTGAGCGTCGTTCGCGACGACGAGATTCTCGATCCGCGCCTCGTCGACGAGATCGAGAAGCTCTCGCATGCGGTGGATGTGCTGCGCGAGATGATGCTCGCCGAGCCGGGGGAGCAGCCCGATCAGGCGGAGGCCGCCCGGGTGCTGCGGTCGGTCGCAATCGATGCGAAACCGGAATTGGTCGAGAAAGCAGGTCTTTCCGCGCACGTGGTGTTCGGCCAGTTGCGTTCCACCCTGGTCGATCTGATGCAAGTCGCCGGGATGCAACGCATCTCGGCGATGGCACTGCTGCCGCCGACCGTCGCGAACCCCGGTGTGCCGCCTGAAGTTTAGAGCGGCTACTTGAAGAACCGCTGCACTTCGGCGCCCGGTCGCCACAGATCGATGTTGAGGTGCTCGCGCGCCTCGTCGACGGTGGTGAGCACCGCCTCGTCGATATCGAGCACGACGAAATGCGCCTCGCCGGGGTCGTGCTCGTAGTTCGCGACGATGCGGTCCTTCTCCTCGCCGTGTACCTCGCGGGCCCGCCCGGACACCTTCGCGTCGCCGCCCTCCATCGAGTGGTGGCCGGGGTTGGCGTGCAGCGCGTAGCGCGGATCGCGGCTGATATCGCGCACCTTGAGCGCGTTGAGCATCGAGCCGATGACGAGTTGACCCTCGAAGAACTCGACTTCGGTCCCGCTGATTCGTGGCGAGCCGTCCCGCCGCAATGTCGCGAGCAGATGGTGCTTGTGTGCCTTCAGCCGCGCCTCGATGGCCTCGGCCAGCTGCGGCGCCTCGGCCACGAATTCGTTCCAGGTTGCCATAGCGTCATCCTGCCGCGCGGGTCCGACATAAACGGCGAAATGCCCGCACGCCTCACGCCGCGCCCGATGCACTCCCGTCCGCTGCGGGAGCGTGGCGCGGATCGGGCAACCCGAGCCGTTCCCGGATGGTCGAGCCGTCGTAGCCGGTCGGATATGCACCAGCAGCCTGCAACAGCGGAATGACCTCGCGGTTGAATTCGGCGATACCGTCGGGCAGCACCGGGATGTGGATATTGAATCCATCGACGGCACCCTCGCCCCACCATTGCAGAATCGAATCGGCGACGTCCGCGGGCGTGCCGACCACGAGGCGGTGGCCGCCGTCGACGCGACGCACCAGTTGTCGCGGTGTGATCGGCTCTGCGGCAGCGATTTCGGCGAAGGAGCGGACAAAGCCAACCGGCGCGGACTGATCCTCGGTGTAGCCGAACAGATCGGGGTCGATCGGCTTGTCCGGGTCGAGGTTGTCGGTGATGTCGAGAACCGCGGTCCGTCGGAAGAAGTCCGCAAGCAAGCCGTCTTCGTTGTCGTGGCCGTGCAACGCCTCGTGCTTGCGGTAGGCCTGCTCGCGGGTTTCGCCGAGGATCACCACCAAACCGGGCATCAGCCGGATCTCGTCCGGATTGCGGCCGTGGGCGCGGGCGCGATTCGATAGTTGCGCTTTGTATTCGAAGGCCGCGTCTTTGTGTAATAGCGACGCGTACACAATATCTGCGTGCTTGGCAGCCAGGTCGACACCCGCCTGTGATGCACCCGCCTGCGCAATGACGGGGTGGCCCTGCGGCCCGATCGGAACGTTGAGTGGCCCGGCCACGTCGAAGAACTCGCCGTGGTGGTCGATCCGCCGCGCGGTGGTCTCGTCCCACAATGTGTCGGTGGGGGTTGCGTCGTTCGGCGGATCCCAACTGAGCCAGAGCTGCTTGACGACGTCGAGGAATTCGTCTGCGCGTCGGTACCGGTCGGCCCGCGGCGGCAGCGGAGCGTCGCCGAAATTCGCGGCGATATCGGGATTGAAGCTGGAGACGACGTTCCAGATCACCCGTCCACCGGATATGTGGTCCAGGGTCGCAAGTCGGCGGGCCAGGTTGTACGGAGAGTTATAGGACGAGGACGCGGTCAGCAGAAACCCGATATCCGGGACCGCGGCGGCGATCGCCGCGAACAAGACGGTCGGGTCGAAGCTGTGCAGCGGCCGAGACCGATTGTCGCGCTGCAACGCGGGATGGTCGGAGACGAAGACGATGTCGAACACACCCTCGTGCGCGAGCTGTGCAGACCGCACATAGTGTTCCCAGTTGCCGAAGCGCCCCCACTCGGTGCCAGGCCAGGCCCATGATCGGCCGGCCGAACCGGTGCTGTTCAGCGCGACGCTGAGAAACAGGCGCCGGTCACGGGATCTATCGAGTACCACTGCAGGAGTGTCGCGCCGTACACGATGCCGAGCAACGGTTTTGGACTCGGTGAACTTAACTCGCAATCGGACTGGCGGATTAAGTTTCACTGCAAGATTTCCGTAGCTCAGGACCGTTGTTTCGGTCGGCCGGGAATCGGACGCTGAATTCAGCGTCGCGGGACGCCGTTCTTCCTGCCGCGCGGTCGGAAACAATCGTCGAAATTGGAGTCAGCCCATGACCGAACTCAAGGACGTCGGCCTCGGCCTCGACGTCGTCCCACTCGCCGGCTATATCGGCGCGGAAATTCGTGGCGTGGATCTGCGCGAGGCGCACGAGGCGGGCGTGATCGAGGAGATCCGAAACGCTCTGCACACCTACAAAGTCGTCTTCTTCCGCGACCAGGAGATCGGCCACGCCGAGCAGATCGCCTTCGCGCGCCGGTTCGGCAAAGTCACTCCGGCGCACCCGCACGAGGAGGAACCGCCCGCGGGCTTCCCGGAAATCCTGCCCATCGACAGCCGGCGTTACGAGTCGCGGCTCGGTCGCAAGCGCACCTCCTACGACAGCAGCTGGCACACCGACGTCACTGCGTTGGTGAATCCGCCCGCGGCGTCGATTCTGCGCGCCGACATCCTGCCGCCGTACGGTGGTGACACCGCGTGGACCAACCTCGTTGCGGCGTACGAGAACCTACCGAAAGAGCTGCGGGACTTCGTCGACACGATCGACATCAAGCATCAGTTCAACACCCGGGCAACCGAGGGCAGTCAGCGTGAGCGCAAAGTGCGCGAGGCGAACTTGGTGACCTATCACCCGGCGGTTCGGGTGCATCCGGAAACCGGCGAGCGCGCGCTGTTCGTGAGCCCGGGCTTCACCCGGGGTGCGCGCGAGATTCGTGGCTTCACCCCGAGCCAGAGCGAGGGGATTCTGAAGGTGCTGTGGGACGAGGCGACGAAGACCGAGTACACCGTGCGCCTGCGTTGGGCGCCGGGCACCGTCGCGTTCTGGGACAACCGAGCCACCTCGCATCTGGCGATTCCGGACGCCGGGCACCTGGGTCACGACCGCGTGCTGTACCGCGTCACGCTCGAGGGTGACGTGCCCAAGGGTGTCGACGGGCGATCGTCGGAGTCGGTGTCGGGCGAGCCGTTCTACGGATCGTGACCGGGTAGTTCCGCCCGGTCGCCCGGACCGGGTTTCGCCGTCGGGGCGAGCCGTGTGGCGCGGTTGGCTGCCGCGCCACACGGGCCCGGCGGTAATTTCGTAGGTAATGAAACGCGCCTGGTCGATCTGGATCGTCGGCGTTTTCGCCTACGTGATCGCCGTGCTGAACCGGACCGCCTTCGGGGTCTCCGGTCTACAGGCGCAGGAGCGCTTCGCGGTCGATCCTTCGGTGCTGGCCAGCTTTGTCGTCCTGCAGGTCATCGTCTATGCCGGAATGCAGATCCCGGCCGGCCTGCTGCTCGACCGACTCGGTTCGCGGACCATGATCGCGACGGGTGCGATCGCGATGGCGGCGGGGGAGACGGTGCTGGCCCTCACCGGCGCCGTCCCGGTCGCGGTGCTCGGGCGCGTCCTGGTCGGCACCGGCGATGCGTTCACCTTCCTGGCGGTACTGCGCCTGGTGCCCGAGTGGTTTGCGCCGCGCCGGGTCCCGTTGGTATCCCAGCTCACCGGCATCCTCGGTCAGTTCGGCCAAGTGCTCTCCGCCGTGCCACTGCTGGCACTGCTGCGCGGGCCGGGCTGGGAGACCGCCTTCCTTTCCGCCGCGGCGGTCGGGGTGCTGTCGTGCTGCCTCGCGCTGGCCGTCATCAAGGACTCGCCGCACCCGGCGCACCCGCGGGTCGGGCCCAGCGGTGGGTTGCGCGAACTCCGCGGCCAGATAGCCACCGTCTGGCGACGACCCGGCACCCGGCTCGGATTCTTCAGTCATATGGGCACCCAGTTCTCCATCACCACCTTCGCGCTGATGTGGGGCGTTCCGTATCTGGTTTCTGCACAGGGGCTTTCGCTGTCGGCTGCGGGCGGCATGCTCACCGTCTCGGTGCTGTCCGCGGTCATCGCGGGCCCGATTCTCGGATTGCTCACCGGGCGCTATCCGTTGCGTCGTTCCTGGCTGGTGCTCGGCAGCATCACCGGCACCGTCACGATGTGGACGATCGTGCTTTCGCTTCCCCATCCAGCGCCGGTGTGGCTGCTCGTGGCGCTCGTCGTGGTCATCTCGGTCGGTGGACCGGGTTCGGTGATCGGATTCGACTATGCGCGCACCTCGAACCCGAGCACCAGTATGGGTACCGCCCAGGGCATGGTAAACGTGGGCGGCTTCGCTGCGAGTCTCGTCACCATCGAGGTGATCGGTATCGTGCTCGACCGGGCGGGCGGATTGACCTTCGACGCCTTCCGGCTTGCGTGGCTGGTCCAGTACCCGATCTGGGCACTGGCCATTGTGGGGGTACTCATCTCCCGCACGACCGCTCGACGCGAAGCCGCGTTGCAGGGCATACATGTGAAGCCACTGCGCGAGGTCGTTGCCCGCATCCGTCGTCGTTCCCGTTCATGACAGGTCGCGGAACGTCATCCCGAAGCCGATCAGGCCGACGATCACCGCGCACACGATGATCACCGCGTGCGCCGCGGTCGGCATGTCCACCGGTGCGGTCAGGCTGCCGGTGACGAACGCGACGATCATCAGCACCGCGCCGTAGAACGGGGTGCGCTGCGGATGATCGCCGCGGGCCACACCTTCCGGCATACCAGCTTTACCGCGCGGGATCGAGCGCCCGAACCGGCACACCGAGCCGGCCGCGCAGTGTCTTCTCCTCGTAGTCGTGGCGGAAGATGCCGCGTCGGCGCAGGATCGGTACGACGTGGTCGACGAAGTCGGCCAGCCCCGACGGGAACGCGTCCGGCATGAGGTTGAAGCCGTCTGCTGCGCCGGCCCGGAACCACTCCTCGATGGTGTCGGCAACCTGTTCGGGAGTACCGATCACGGCGCGGTGGCCGCCACTGCCGTTGAGGGCGCGCAGCAACTGGCGAACGGTGAGGTTTCCCTCGGTGGCAAGGCCGACGACGGACTCGCGGAAGCCAAGCGAACCTTGATAATTGGCGACATCTTTCGGCGCTGCGAGAATGTCGGCCGGAATCGGGGCGTCCTGGTTCAACGTGCGCACGTCGGCGCCGAGGGTGGTACTCAATCGGTCGAGTCCGAAGTCCGAGGGCACGTCGGCACGCAGCCGCTCGTGCCGTTCGATGGCCTCGGCTTCGGTCGAACCGAGCACGGTAATCAGGCCCGGCAGGATTTTCACCTCGTCCGAGTCGCGCCCGGCACGCACCGCGGCATCCTTCACCTGCCGGTAGTGCCGGATGCCCTCGGTGAGCGTCAATTCCGCGCTGAACACGCCGTGCGCGGTTCGGCCCGCCAGTTCGCGTCCCGCTGGGGAGCCGCCGGCCTGGATCAGGGCCGGATAGCCCTGCGCGGAAGGCCGAACATCGAGCCGGGTATCGATGTCGAAGTGGGCGCCGTGGTACTGCACCCGGTTCCCGGTCAGGCTCGAATCCCACAGCAGTCGAACGATATCGACGAACTCCTCGGCGCGGGCGTAGCGCGTGTCGCGATCCGGAATGACGCTGTAACCGAAGTTGGCGGCCGCGACCGGGGAATAGGTGGTCACGACATTCCAGGCCACCCGCCCACCACTCGCATGGTCGAGCGAAAGGAAGCGCTGCGCCAGTTCGACCGGATCGTTGAATGTCGTCGAGGCGGTCCCGATCAGCCCGATATGCGAGGTGTGCTCCGCGACGGTCGCCAGCAGTACGCTCGGCTCCAGCGCTCGAGTCGGCTTGACCCGCGGGTTCTCCCAGAACCCCGGGCCGTCGGCGAGGAAGAACGCGTCGAGAGTGCCGCGTTCCGCGATCTGCGCCACTTCGGCGAAATGAGCGGCGTCGACGAAGGCGTTCGGCGCTACCCCGAGCTTCCACGCGCCGGGCGCGACGCCGACGTCGAGCACGTTGACGTTGAGCACCAGCGAAGGCTCTTGGAGCGTCATGACTTCCCCTTGTCGATCAGAAGAATCCGGTATCGGGCAGCGCTGCATCGTTGACGAACACGTCGCCGAGCACGCGAGCCTTGTACACGGTCGGGTTGTGCGAGAACAGGGTTCGCAGGTTGCGCCAGTGCCTATCCAGATGCGCGGATGCCCTGGTCGAGGACGCGCCGCCGACATCGAAGAGCCGGCCGGCGGCGCGCAGCGCGGACTCCTCGATGGCAACCTTCGCCTTGGCAGCGAGAATGGATGCGCGGGCTTCGAGTTCGGCGTCGACCCCGGTGGTCCGCGCGACGGCGGCCGCATCGTCCTGGGCCTCCGCCGCGACCCGCACGACCGCCTCCGCGGCGAACGCCGTGGCAGTGATGGACCCGATGATCTCCAGCAGTTGCGGATCGTGGCGCGGCTCGGTGGCGGTCGCGAATGCGTAGGTCCGTCGGCGGGTGCGCACCACTTCGGCGGCGTCGGTCGCGACCGAGCGCAGGATGCCGGCCGCGATCGCGTGCAGAAACAGCTGCGGCAGCGACTGGCGGGCACGGGTGCCGCCGAGCTTCGGGCGGAACGGCAGCAGGTCGGCGTCGGCAACCGCCACATCGGTGAAAACCGTGGTGCCGCTACCGGTGTGCCGCTGCCCGATCCCATCCCAGTCGTCGCGGTGTTCGATACCCGGTGCATGTGCGCGCACGACGGCGAGCACGGGATCGGCGTCGGGACGCGCCGCCGAGACCCGGATGTAATCGGAGAACAGCGATCCCGTGCTGTAGAACTTCGTGCCGTTGAGCCGATGCCCGTCCTCGGCCGGCGTGAGTTCGGTATCGAACTGGTAGGCGCCGACGGTGTGGGTGCTCAGCTCGGAGATAGCGCCGCCGAACAGCTTGCCCGCCAGGATTTCCGGCAGCCACCGGCGCTTGGCCTCGGTAGTCGGTACCCGCAGCAACTCTTCGACGAAGCCGAAATGCGCGCGCACGATGTGCGGCACGTCCGGGTCGGCCTCGGCCAGGTCGATGAGCAGGTCGAACAGGTCGCGCAGCGAGTAGCCCGCCCCGCCGAGCTCGACCGGAACCCGCACCGCACCGATCCGGTGCCGCTTGAGCAGTTCGATGGCGGCGAACGGAGGTTCGGTGCCGCCGGCCTGCCGCCGCCGGTCGGCGTCGGCCGCGATCTGCGCGACGAGTTCGGCACGGGTGATCTCGGTGCCGGGTGCGGGTACGTCCGCGATGTCGACGCGAGTGTCGGACGTGGTGGTCATCGGGAGGTTCTCCTTCGTTCGTGATCAGGAAACCGGGAAGAGGCTGCGCACATATCCGTGTAGCACCGAATCCGGTGCCGGAAGTGAAAGCCGTTCCCGCAGTGTTGCCGCCGGGCTTTCGCGGTGGAGGTGTACGGTGGCCGCGAGCACGGCCGGCAGATCGACTGCGGCACGGACGCGGACGACGATGCCGGCAGCGGCGAGCGGAATGTCGTCGAACACCGAACGCGAGCCCGACCACTCTGCGTCCGCGAGCGCGGTCGCAATGTCCGCCGCGGCGCCAACGCGGTGCGCGGGCACGATCAGTACGTCGGCGAAGTTCTGGGCCGCGACGAACTCGGCCTCGCCGCGCGGACGCCAGAACACCGGCGGGTGCCCCTGCGGCGGAGCGGGCACGTTCAACGGCCCCGACACCGAATACACACCTTCGTGATCGATATGGGTGATCCGCTCCGATTCGGTGAAGACGCTTCGCTCATGGTCGGCGACGATGCTGTCGGCCGGCCAGCTTTCCCACAGCTTGCGCGCGACCAGGATCGCGTCGGCGGTGGCGTCGGCGTTGGCCGCCACGGCACTGCCCGCCGCCCCGCGGAGCGATTCGGTGCCGGCCAACCAGCCGGTCCGCCCGCGTCCGAGATGATCGAGCGAGGCCAGGCGCCTGGCCAGGTTGTACGGGTGCTGGCGGCCGGGTGCCGCGGCGACGACGAGGCCGACACCGCGCGTATGCGTCGCGAGGATGGCCGCCGCGACACTCGAATCGAGTGTCGCACCGGACGTGGTGGCGTCCGCGTCGACCAGGTCACCACCGAGGACGACGAAGTCCACGCCCGATGCGTCGAGGAGAGCACCGAATTCGGCGGCAGGGAGCGCGCCGTCGGGATCGAGAATATCGGCGACGACCGCTGTGTCGAGATCGATTCCGAGCACGGGTTGACGACTCACGATCCTTTTCCTCCTGCAGGCGAGTTCTCGTTGTGGGCGAAGTCTCCTCGAGTGCGCCGATCGACGCCACGGTTGCGCTCAGGCAGGTTCGTAATCCGCAGCGCCCAACGAACCGCGCACCCCCGCACGCAGTTCGTCCCGAAAGGTAGCTGCATCGTCTGCGTACTCGCGGTGGAAGACATTGCGCCGCTGCAGCTCCGGCACAACGTGGTCGACGATCTCGGTGAGCTTGCCCTGCGGTGAGCGCCCGAAGACGGAAATGATTGCGATCACGGTGGATTGAAACGCCGCGGTACGGCTCGGGGCATTTCTGCTCCGCGTCGGTCGTTGTGCGGCGTGGTGGCTAGCGCCAGAACTGGGTGAGGTATGCGCCGTAACGCGACCAGTTCGCCGGCACCCCGGAAAGCTCGAACAGCCAGTACACGGCGTCGAAGAAGAACGCGTTGATCGACGGCACCCAAAGCAGCGCAAGCACTGCGAGCAGTCCGATCCCCTTGTACTGGTCGAGCGCCCGGCGTGTTTTCGGCGACAGCGACGGCTCCAGCGCGCCGTAACCGTCCAACCCGGGGATCGGCAGCAGGTTCAGTACCGACGCAGTGATCTGCAGGAACGCCAGGAAGCTCACCCCGCACCAGAACGCCGCATGCGTGCTGCCCTCGGCGAACACGCGCACGATCACGAGCAGCAGCACCGCGAGCGCCACGTTGACCGCTGGTCCGGCGAGGCTGATCCGCCGTTGCACCGCCGGCCCGAACAATCCCGGACGCACGTACACCGCCCCGCCGGGAAGGCCGAAGCCACCGAGCGCGATGAATGCGATCGGCAGCCCGATCGACAGCAGCGGGTGACTGTAGCGCAACGGGTTGAGCGTGAGATACCCGCGCAACTCCACTTCGTGGTCACCGGCTCGCCAGGCAGTGAAGGCATGCGCGAACTCGTGCAGGCACAGGCTGACGACCCAGCCCGCGACCACGAGCACGAACACCCCGGCGCGCGCAGGCATCGAGTCCAGCTCGGAGCGCCAGGCGAGCACGCCACCGGCCGCGGTGAGAGCGACGAAGCCGAGGAACACCGGGCTCGGCCGAACCGCCCCGATCGTGCGCGCTGTGGTCATGCCACCGAGTATCCCCGTGTGCCTAGCGGACCAATTGCCACGATTCGACGTGTCGATAGAACGTCGACCGAGTGACCGTGCGATCGCCGCGCACGCCGTCCCGGGTGACGACCGCAGCCTCCGCGCCCACCTGCGCTGCCCGGCCAGTCACCCACTTGGGCCGGCGGAGTTGCCCCCGCACTGCGCAGGCGCGCAGGCCGGGTAGTTCACCGATCGGGGAGATGTGCACCGAGTTGGCCTTGTTCGCGAAGATCCGGGTGTCGTCGACGAACCCCTCGCCGACGAGGCCCTCGTTGCCCGGCCCGTCGATACGGGCCTTGCCGACGAGCGCGATGCCGAGATCGTCGCGAATCAGCGGCATCGGAGTGGCGACGCCGCCGACAGCGCGTTTGGCCGCCGCCGCGCCCGTGCCGGTGCCGTAGATCGCGGAGGCTGCCGACCGCTCGACCGGGACGTAGGCGATCTCGACGTCGAGTCGCTCGATGCGCATCAACCGGGTGAGCACGGCGGCGAGTCCAGAATCGCGGCCGAGCACGATGAGACGGGGGTCGGGCTCGGCGCCGAGCGGTACGAGCGTCTCGTCGATCTCGTCATCGGTGGGGATCGGCGCTGCGGAGCTTGCCGGGAGAGAAGCGAGCGTGATCGGCACCGGTACGTCTCCGCAGCGGAGTACGAACCTGGTCAAGCGCTCTCCTCCCCTCCGGCGTGAGGTGGTCGCGCCGACGCAAATCGGACAGCGTCGGACTCGACAGTCACCATAGCCGTCCGCACGGCGCCGGGAACCGCGGCCGACCCGACGCGCCCCAGGCTGTGCATATTCGCCCGGCGGCTTCGCCCCGGCCGCGTGTTCGGTTGGAGGCGCGTCCGCGCCCTGCACTAGACTGGCCTCCCGGCCGATGCCTCCGACGGCAGACGCTGCAGCTTCCGAAGGTGCGCTGCAATCGGACACCGTTGCGGCCGGCGAAGCCGGCTGCACATTGACCACGCGGCCGGCGAAGCCGGGTGCACATCGACGCAGGAGAGACCATGCCGGCAATAGTCCTGATCGGCGCCCAATGGGGCGACGAAGGCAAGGGCAAGGCGACGGATCTGCTCGGCGGCCGCGTTCAGTGGGTCGTCCGGTACCAGGGTGGCAACAACGCCGGCCACACCGTCGTGCTGCCCAACGGGGACAACTTTGCGCTGCACCTGATTCCGTCCGGCATCCTGACCCCGGGCGTCACCAACGTCATCGGCAACGGTGTCGTGGTCGATCCGGGTGTGCTGCTCGAGGAGCTCGCCGGCCTGGAGAAGCGCAACGTCGACACCACATCGTTGCTGCTCAGCGCCGACGCGCACCTGATCATGCCGTACCACGTGGCCATCGATAAGGTCACCGAGCGCTTCCTGGGCAACAAGAAGATCGGCACCACCGGCCGCGGGATCGGCCCCTGCTATCAGGACAAGATCGCGCGGGTGGGCGTCCGCGCCGCCGATGTGCTCGACGAGAAGATCCTCACCCAAAAGGTCGAGGCCGCGCTCGAGATCAAGAACCAGCTCCTGGTGAAGATCTACAACCGCCGTGCGCTCGACCCCGCGCACGTGGTCGACGAGGTGCTCGCGCAGGCCGAGGGATTCAAACACCGCATCTGCGATACCCGGCTTCGGCTCAACACCGCGCTCGAGGCCGGCGACACGGTATTGCTCGAAGGCTCACAGGGCACGCTGCTCGACGTCGACCACGGCACCTACCCGTACGTGACGTCGTCCAACCCGACCGCGGGCGGCGCGGCGGTGGGTTCCGGTATCGGCCCGAACCGGATCGACACCGTCCTCGGCATCCTCAAGGCCTACACGACGCGCGTCGGTTCCGGTCCGTTCCCGACCGAGTTGTTCGACGAGTCGGGTGAGTACCTCGCCAAGACCGGCGGCGAGGTGGGTGTGACCACCGGACGGGCCCGCCGCTGCGGCTGGTTCGATGCCGTGATCGCGCGCTACGCCACCCGGGTCAACGGGATCACCGACTACTTCCTCACCAAGCTCGACGTGCTGTCGACGCTCGACACGGTGCCGATCTGTGTCGCGTACGAGGTCGATGGCGAGCGGGTCGACGAAATGCCCATGACGCAGACCGGTTTTCACCATGCGCGCCCGATTTACGAGGAAATGCCCGGCTGGTGGGAGGACATCTCGCACGCCCGCACTTTCGAGGATCTGCCGAAGAACGCGCAGAACTACGTGCTGCGCCTCGAGGAACTTTCCGGTGCCCGGGTGTCCTGCATCGGTGTCGGCCCCGGCCGCGATCAGACGATCGTTCGGCACGACGTCCTCGCTTGAGGGCCGCTACAACTACGCGACCCCGCGAAAATCGGCGAGCAGCGGGACCGGACGCGGTATCCGAAGGATCGCCCCAACGGCGAATTCCCGTCGGCGCTTCATCAGTTCACCCTGCGGCGCCACCCCGAATGCGACGGTAACGGCACAGTCGCCGGACCCCACCGCGATCAGCTTCGCGTCGGCGACGACGGCATCGACACCATGCAGCACCGCAGTGATCGTCAGATACAGGTCGATCCGGCGGATCGTCACGCCATCGGTCTCGATCCCGATCCAGGGGTTGTGGTTCGACGTGACGGTGTGTTGCGCCAGTGGCACTATCTCTCGGCTACCCGATCGCGTGCGCCGCGCGGCGTCGGAGAGGAGCGCATAACGCCGCCACCCTTCGATCAGCGTGCTGCCGACGTCGACTTGCAGTAGACCCGCGACAGTCTCGTTCACCTGCCGCTCGACTGAGCGAAGCAGTTGGCCGGGTATGCCCGATACGCCGTGCAGCGCCGCCCGGGTGGCCCCGCGCCGATCGAGGACGGTCGTCAGGTCTGCGCCGTCCGCAGGCCGTCCCGGCGTGCCGAGCAATACGTCGAGCGCGGTGACTTCAGCTGGGTGGTTCATCGGACTCGTCTCCTGTGAGTGTGGCGATGTGATTGCCGCGGTGCGCACTCACCCGAATGACCGGACCGGGCGGTGGTCCGTCGAGTGTGGTCACGTCCATCCGCGGACGCGGATCCGGGTTCGGACGCACATGCACCCGATCGGGTTCGGTGGGCCGTGTATCACGTTGCCGGCGTGACTTTCTCATGCGCCGAATCAATGTCGCCGCACCCAGCGCCACAGCCAACGTGAGCAGTGCCGCGGGAACTTCCCAGTTCGGCGCGGAACTCGCCGCGTCCTTCCGGTCGCCTGTGGTGGTGGTTACAGGAGTGGAAGTCGTTACAGGAGTGGAAGTCACTGGCGTGGTGCTCGCCGTCACGCCCGCCACCACCTCGACCATGGTGGACTGGCTCGCGCACTCCACCACGGCTGTGGAATCGGTGGCCGGGTCTACTTGGGACGCGGTTTGCATGGCGGAGATGGTGTACGTGCCGAGTTGCACGTCGCGGCCCACCGGGATGTCGGCCGTCAACTCGCCGTCGACCACATCGGTTTCGAGCCCCGATCCGGGGGCCCAATCCGGTGTTATCGAGACGGTGGAGGAGCAGTTCCAGCCCGTGCCGATGACTCTGGCGGACGAACCCTGCGCCACCGTCGAATCCTGCACATCGAGCGTGGGACGAACTGGTGCGACCACCTCTACCGTGGCGGACTGGCTCTCACTCGCGCTCGCGCATTCCCTGACGGCCGTGGCACCCCCCACTGTGGGGGGAGACGCGATTCGGGGGGCCGGGATTTGTTGTGCCGAGATGGTGTACGTGCCGGGTTCGACATCGCCGTCGACCGGGATGGCGGCTGTCAACCCGCCGTCGACCACATCGGTTTCGAGCCCGGATCCGGGAGCCCACTCCGCTGTGATCGACACGGCTGAGGAGCAGTTCCAGCCCGTGCCGGTGACGGTGACGGACGAGCCGGGCGCCACCGTCTCGCCGGCTGTCGCGAGTGTCGGGTCGGAGACGAGGTCGTCGCTCGACTGCGTATGCGCGATCTGGGCATGCGCGACCGGGGCGGTATCGAGAAATGGCCCCGCGCCGATCTCGAACACACCGAATAGCAGCACCGAGGCCGCGACGAACCGTGCGCCACGCCCGGTGCGTGGCCTGATGGTCCCCGACACGACCCCTCCAATCTCGATGGCTCGCTGCAGCGACGGCACGCCGCTTCCCCTAAGAGTTCGCGGGCTCCGCTCCAACGGCACGAGTAACGCAGTACTCCATTTGCACGACACGGCGCTCCACATGACGATCCAGCGGATAGTGCAGGGCTGTGCCCATAGACTCGCTGCATGCCGTCCGGGTGGCCGACCGTAGTGCGACAGCGGCACGTCGAGACGGTTGCCGGCCAACTTCGTTCCCGCAACCGCCATACCGGTGTGGTGCTCGTCGGTGGGCCCGGTGTCGGAAAGACCACGCTGGCGCGCAGCGCCGTGCAGGCGGCTCGCGCGCGGGCGCGTTGGGTGGCCGGGACCGAAACCGCGCGCGGCATTCCGCTCGGTGCGCTCACTCATCTCGTCGATGTCGCCGGCGCCGCCGAACCGCACACCGTGCTGCGGGCTGCCCGCGCGCAATTGCTCGGCGGCGGTGGCGATGTGCTCATCGGGGTCGATGATGCGCACATGCTCGACGAGTTGTCGGCCACGTTGGTCCATCAGTTGGCGATCGAGCACGCCGCCTCGTTTGTCGTAACCGTTCGCACCGGGCAACAGATTCCGGACGCGATCAGCGCGCTGTGGAAGGACGATCTGCTGGCCAGGATCGACCTGAGCCCGTTTACCCGGGGGGAAACCGCCGCCGTGGTCGAGTCTGCGCTCGGCGGCCCGGTCGAAACGGTGAGCATCGACCGCATCTTCGAAACCTCCGGCGGCAACCCGCTGTTCCTGCGCCACCTCGTGGAAGGGGCGCGGCAGGCCGGGCATCTGCGCGAGAAGGCCGGTGTCTGGCAGCTGCGCGGGGAAACCGTGATCACCGGGGAATTGTCCGCGCTGGTCTCCGCGCGACTCGAGCAGCTACCCGAACCGGTCATGCGGGTGATGGAGACGCTCGCGTTCGGTGGCAGCCTCGATCTCGACTTGGTGGTCGCACTGCGCGGCCGCGGCGCAGTCGAGGCGGCCGAGCGGGCGGGGATGGTGCAGATCGGTGGTCCGTCGAACCGGTTGTCGGTCACGGCGAGCCACCCGATCTACGGCGAGGTGGTCCGGTCCGCGACCGGCGTGCTCGATGCCCGTCGGATCAGAAGTGAACTTGTGCAAGAACTTTCGCATCGGCCCACGGATCACGTCAGCGACCGGATCCGGATCGTCGACCTTGCGATCGGCAGCGATGATCCACCCTCGATCGAGGCGCTCACCGCGTCCGCGTCGGATGCGTTGACGCTGGGTGATGTTGGGGTGGCCGAGCGCTTCGCGCGGCACGCTTGGCTGGATGGAGGTGGGCTGCCCGCGCAGTTGCTGCTCGCCGTGGCCGCCGCATGGCAGGGCAAGGCCGCCGAAGCCGAGACGGTGCTCGCGCAGGCCGATCCCGCGGCGATGAACGAGATCGAGCTGCTCATCCTCGCGACCGTCCGGGCATCGAATCTCTTTTGGGGTCTCGCCGATTCGTCACGGGCGAGCGATGTGCTCGATAACGCCCGGACCCGGTTGACGTTCCCGGCCACCGTCGACCTGGTTGAAATGCTGCAGGCACAATTCGGTGGGCGGCTTGCGGATTCGTTGCGCTCGGCGCGCGCGGTGCTCGACTCCGGCTGGAGTATGCCGGTGGCGCGCGGCTGGGCGTCGTTCACGGCCGCATCGGCGCTCGGGCAGATGGGTCGGCTCGACGAGGTGAGCGGGCTCGTCGAGGAAGGGCTGATCGCCGCGACTCAGGGCGCGTCCGGTCTGCTTCGGTTCAATCTCGGCCTCGCCGAGGTCCCGCTCTACATCACGCTCGGGCCGTGCGACGCCGCCGAGCACGCTGCACGCCGATACCTGGACTTCGCAGTCGGGCAGCAACCCGCGCGGGCGAAGGCCGGCGTCCTGCTCGGCCTGGTGCTGCTGCAGCGCGGCCGGCTGCGTGCGGCACAGATCGAGTTCACCCAGGCGATCGCCGCGCTGCGTGGCGTTGGCTATGTGTGGGAGTTTCTCGCGTCGAGCTTCCTCTGCATGACGTGTGCTGCGCTCGGTGATGTGCCCGCCGCCGAGGAGGCGATCGAGCGGGTCGAGCGGCTCGTCGGCGGAATCCGGGTGTTGTTCAGCGCGGAGCTCGAACAGGCGCGCGGCTGGCTTGCGGCGGCGCGCGGCGAAACGACCGCGGCGATCGCGCACATGCACGTCGCGGCCGAGGCGGCCGGTGTTGCGTCCCGGTTCGCCGTCCAGGCCGACGCGCTGTTTACCGCCGCCCGGTTCGGCGACCGTACGGTGGCCGAACGGTTGGCCGAACTCGCGACCGCGATCGACGGTGAAACGGTGCAGGTGCAGGCGGCGCACGCTGCCGGGGTCGCGGAGCAGGACGGCGCCGCGCTGGCTGCGGTCGCGGCGCGCTGGGAGGGACTCGGCGCCCTGCTGTTCGCCGCCGATGCCGCTGCGCAGGCGGCGGCCGCCTACGAGCGGGTGCACGAGCGCAGAGACAAGACCAAAGTGTCCGGTCTGGCTTTCCGGCTCGCGGAGCAGTGCGACGACGCCCGCACGCCCGCGCTGCGCGCCGAGGCACATCCGCTGCCGCTGACCGGGCGCGAGCGCGAGATTGCCTCGATGGTGGCGCAGGGGTTGTCCAACAAGAAAATCGCGGAGCGGCTCGTCGTCTCGGTGCGCACCGTCGAGGGGCACATCTATCGGGCCTGCACCAAGCTCGACGTCCCGGACCGGGATGGTCTCGCGAAGGCCGTCCAGAGCGCAGGCTAGCGCCGGGCCCGTAGGGGGCGCGGAAAGCACCGGATTACGCGCATTCGAGTAGTCGACTACTCGCGCCGAGACCGTTTCGCGGGGCGATGATTGAGTCCTGAACCGGCCGACGACCCACTCGGGAGCGGAACCTGAGCCGGTTCTGCAGGCAAGGCGATCGGGCACCGACGCCTGATCCGAAGGTTCCGCGTGCCGCGCGGCCGACTATAGGAATGAATTCGGATGCCAGTGACTCTAGAATCTGAAGCCATGGCGCTCAGTTGGCCTTTGGTCGAGCGACGCACTGAATTCGACGTGATCCGAACGGCGTTGTCGACGCGAGCGGACAGGTGCGGCGTAATCCTCACCGGCGATGCCGGCGTGGGCAAGACAACGCTCGCTCGCAATGCGACGCGGTCGTTGGGCTCAACCGTGCGCTGGGTCGCCGGTACCGAGTCGGCGCGCAGCATTCCGTTGGGCGTCTTTGCGCACCTGGTCAGTTCCTCCACCTCACGTGATCCGGTCACGTTCATGTCCGCCGCACGGGAGTCGCTGCTCAGCGGTGAACACTCCGTGATCGGCGTCGACGATGCCCATTTGCTCGACCAACTGTCCGCGACGCTGCTGCATCAACTGGCCATCGACCGCGCAGTGCGGATCGTCGCCACCGTGCGCAGCGGGGAATCGGTGCCCGATGCGGTCACTTCGCTCTGGAAGGACGGGCACCTCATCCGTCTCGATCTGGCGCCGTTCAGCAAGAAGCAGAGCATCGGGTTTGTCGAAAAGGTGCTCGGCGGCAAGCTCGAGGGACTGTCGGCGGATCTGATGTGGGAATCCTCCGGCGGCAACGCGCTTTTCCTGCACCACCTCGTCGAGGCCGCGCTGGAGTCCGGTGCGTTGCGGCAGGTGCGTGGGATCTGGCAGTTGCGCGGCCGCACCGAGATCACCTCCGAGCTCGCTGCGTTGCTCGAAAGCCGGGTCGACCAGCTGCCGAACGAGATCCTGCAAGTGCTCAAGCTGCTGACCTTCTGCGAACCGCTCGACCTGGACGTGCTGTGCGAACTCGCCGGCGAGGAGGCAGTGGAAGACGCCGAGACACGTGGGCTGGTGAAGATCGTGCCGCAGGGCGGCTCGTTGAATGTGCAGTTCACGCATCCGCTTTTCGGCGAGGTCATCCGGCGCCGGCTCGGTCTGGCATCGTCGCGGCGCTTGCGCGGCCAGTTGGTCGGTGCGTTGCGCACCCGTCCGCTCGAGACGGCATCGGACCGAATTCGGTTGGCGGAGTTGGCACTCGAGAGCGACCAGCAGGCCGACGCGGAGTTGTTCGCGATGGCGGCCGAGGACGCGACGCTGCTCGCGGATCATCCGCTCGGTGAGCGACTTTCGCGCGCTGCGATAGAGCGCGGCGGTGGGCTCGAGGCGGCCGAAGTGCTCGCCCGGACGCTGCTGTGGCAGGGGCAGCCGGACGAGGCGGAGCGGATTCTCGCCGAATTCGATCCCGATTCGCTGGATCAGGTGCAACTGGTTCGCTGGGGTCTCGCCCGGGTGGCAAATCTGTTCTGGTCCAAGGGCGATGCCGAACGTGCCGACCAGGTTCTCGCGATGGTCCGTGCCCGCGTGACGCATCCGGCGCTCGCGGAAGTCGTGGCCGGGCTCGGATCCGCATGTGCGGCTTTCGAGAACCGCTTGGACGACGCGCTGAGCGAGGCGCAGGCCGTGCTCGCGAACGAGGAGGCGCTGCCCAACGCAGTCGAGTGGGCATCGTTCGGGGCGATGTGGTCGCTGGCCCTGATGGGCCGCTGCACCGAGGTCGCGCCGATCGCGGAACGGTTCCATCGGCACGAGCAACAGGCCGACGGTCTCCTGCGCTTCACTGCGGCGCGCGGCGAGATCCTCTCGTTGACGTTCTGCGGTGACCTCGGGACTGCGCGAGCCCACGCCGAGCGGGGACTGGAATTCTCCTCTACCGGGCAGTATCTCGCGTGGGCGATGGCGAATTTCTTGCTCGCCACGGTGGATCTGGCTTCGGGTCGGTGCCTGGACGCGGCAACACGGATCGAGCAGGCGCTCGCCGCAACCGCATCCGACGCTGCGGCGACGTGGAGCTATCCGGCCCGAACCGAGCTCGTGCAGGCATACGCGGCGCTCGGCCGGTCCGAGGACGCGGCGCGCAACCTCGCCGAGGCGCAGCAGCGCTTCGGTCCGCACCTCGCGGTCACCGCGTCCCAGCTCGAGCTCGCCGAGGCATGGTTGCGCGCGGCCGAGGGTTCCGTCGCCCGGGGCATCGAGATCGCCCGTGCTGCAGGTGATTCGGCGGCCGGGGCGCATCAGTTCGCGGTCGAGGCGGATGCGCTGCACACCGCGGCCAGGTTCGGGGACCGCACCGTGGCCGAGCGGCTCGGCGAGTTGGCCGCGCAGCTCAGCGGCAGGCTGATCGGCGTGCATGCCCGGCACGCGGCCGCGGTGGCCGCGGACAATGGTGCGGAATTGGACGCTGCAGCTGCCGAATACGAACAGATCGGCGCGCTGCTTTCGTCCGCCGACGCGTCGGCGCAGGCGGCGAGCGCGCACGAGCGGGCAGGCAACAAGCGGGCCACCGCAGAGGCCGCCGCGGCCGCGAACCGTAACGCCGCCGAATGCGGCGGAGCGATGACACCGGCCCTGCGGGTGTCGGCGCAGCCGTTGCCGCTGACTGCCCGGGAACGCGAGATCGCCAACCTGGTTGCCGCCGGATTGACGAACAAGCAGATCGCCGAACGTATCTTCGTCTCGGTCCGCACCGTCGAGGGCCATCTCTATCGGGCGTGCGCGAAACTCGACGTCACCGACCGCGATGCGCTCGCGGCGCTGACGAAGTCGGGGGAGACGAAGGCGCCCGGCTGGGCCGGGTAGGCGGCACTTAGAACAGGACGGGCTCCCCGAATCCCGGCGCTCGCTCGATCGCGAGCAATGTCGCTTTGGTGACCGCGCCACCGAACGCGGAGAACCCACCGGGGTTCGCGCCGGAGGCGAGCACGCGGTGGCACGGCACGATCAGCGGGATGGGATTGCGGCCGAGTGCCTGCCCGACCGCCTGTGCGGCACCGGGCGCGCGCATCCGTAGGGCGACGTCGCCGTAGCGCAGCGTGTGGCCGGGATCGATCGCGCGGGTGATGGCGTACACCTTGGCATCGAACTCGGAGACACCGGCGAGGTCGAGATCGACCCAGCGCAGGTCGTCGAGGTCGCCGTCGAGATGTGCGCGGATGCCGTCGCGTACCGCTCGGACGGCTTCGGGCGGCACGCCCTCGACGGCGCCGCCGCGGGCCAATCGGATGCGCGTGGTCTCGGCGTCGGCTTCGGGCAGCTGTAGGCGGGTGACCCGCTGCCCGCGCCAGCCGATACCGCAGCATCCGATCGCGGTGTCGAACAGCGTGTAGGCCAGCACCCGCTCAGTGTGCCGGGAGGCACCGACACGGCCCGCGCTGCGGGCCCGGCTCCCCACGTTGATCACGAGCAACCGGCCCCCACCCCGCGTTGATCACGAGCAACTGGCCCCCGAGACGCCGGAAATTGGGGCCATCTGTTCGTGATCAACGCGGACGGGGCGGCGACAAGGCAAGCAGGCCAGTTGTCGCCAACTGGACTGGTCAGGCGGCGCGTTCGGACTCGTCCTCCGGCTTATGGGCGTGCACCGCGGCCAGATCGCTGTAGAGGCGCTGCTGGTCGTGGTCGACCGGGAGAAGCCCGGCGAGCGGTGCGGCGGGGCGGAACTGGTCCAGGTGGAAGAGGTTCCGCTCCGATGTGCGGGGAGCGTAGTGGTAGATCGCGGCGGCGAACAGCGCCACTGCGAGCAGTGTGGCGATTGCGGTCATGAACCCATGGTGCCGAAATCTGGACTTGGAATGTATAGCCAGTTGCGGAATACTGGCCTTATGGCTGCTCGGGTGATTGGCGCGTCCTCGTTGGTTCGCGACCTCGGAGTGTGGCGTGCGGACAGCGGACGGTCCGCGCGACCCGCCTACGTCGCCCTGGCGGAGAGCATCCGGATGCTGATCCACGACGGCCGAGTCCCACTCGGTGCCGCGCTGCCGAGCGAACGCGACCTGTCCGCGACGCTCGACGTCAGCCGCACCACCGTCACATCCTGCTACACGCTGCTGCGGGAGAAGGGCTACCTGATCAGCAGGCAGGGTGCCCGCGGCGTGGTTGCGCTGCCGCCGTCGGCGAAGGCGCCGAGTATGGGGATCACGGCCTCGCTCGACGCACCCGATCGCCCCCTTGTCGATCTGTCGTACGCCGCGCTGCCCGCGCCGCCCGAGGTTCAAGGCGCGTATTCGGCTGCACTGGAACAACTTCCGTCCTACCTGCCGACGCACGGAATGGATCCGCTCGGAATTCCGCTACTGCGCGAGGCGATTGCCGCGCGCTACACGGAGCGTGGCGTGTCGACCGATCCGACGCAGATTCTCGTCACCCTCGGGGCACAGCACGCGTTGCGACTGCTGTTTACCCTGTTCACCGCCCCCGGCGAACGGGTTCTGATCGAGCACCCGAGCTACCCGAACGCCATTCAGGCCGTCCGTGATGTCGGCGCGCGCGCCGTCCCGGTTCCCATGCGGCCCGAACGTGACGGCTGGGATCTGGACGGAATCCGCAGTGCGGCAAGGCAAACCGCAGCAACACTGGCTTACCTGGTGCCTGACTTCCAGAACCCGACCGGGCTGTGTCTCGGCGTGGCGGGCCGCGCCGAACTCGCCGCTATCGCGCGGGATACCCGAATGACCGTGGTGGTGGACGAGTCCATGGTCGATCTCGGGCTCGACGAGTCCGCTCCGGTGCCGGTGGCGTCGTTCGCGCGCGGGCCGGAGGTGGTGTCGGTCGGCTCGATGTCGAAGTCATTCTGGGGCGGCCTGCGGGTCGGCTGGATTCGCGCGAACCCCTCGCTCATCAACCGGTTGCTCGGCAGCCGCGCATCGATCGATCTCGGCACGCCGGTGATGGATCAGCTCGCCGCCGCGCATTTGCTCGTCGAACCGGAACCGGTGCTGGAGCAGCGCCGCGAGCTGTTGCGCAGCCGCCGTGCCGTGTTGCTCGACGCGCTCGCCGAGATGCTCCCGGATTGGCACGTCGCGCCCGGGCCCGGTGGGCTGTCACTGTGGGTGCGGCTGCCTGCCCCGATATCGAGCGCGCTCGCCGCCACCGCACCGAACTTCGGTGTCGTGCTCGCGGCAGGCCCGAAGTTCGGCGTCGAGGGCGCGTTCGAGCGGTTCATCCGGCTGCCGTACGCCCAACCCGAGGCCGATCTTCGCCTCGCGGTGAGCGGGATCGCCGCGGCATACCAAGTGGTGGCGCCGCGAACACCAGCGGCGGCGAGTCCGCCGTCGCTGGTGGTCTAGCGCCTAGTTCCAGACGGCGTGGTTGGCGTCAGTTCCAGACGGTGTCGATCGGCGTCGCGACGCGCGGGGGTGCGGTCGGGGTGCCGTTCGGCGTGCGCGAGAAGCGCGGCGCCGGGGCGTGCTGGGTGACGCCGTCCAACTCGATCAGTGCGCCACGGGCCGCGACGTGCGCATTCTGCGGGGCCTCGGCGAAGGTGAGGATGGGCGACGTGCACGCGTCGGTGCCTTCGAAGATGGCCGCCCACTCGTCGCGGGTTTTGGACTTGAACGTCTCGGTGAAAGTCTTGCGCAGGGTGTCCTGGCCGGCCGGGTCGAGCTGGCCCGGCAGATCGGCCGCATCGAGCTCGAGCAAACGCAGCAATTCGGCGTAGAACTGCGGCTCGATCGCGCCGACGGCCATGTACTTGCCGTCGGAGGTCTCGTAGGTGTCGTAGAACGCCATGCCGGTGTCGAGCAGATTGTTGCCACGCTCGTCGTTCCACATGCCCTGGCCGCGGAAGCCCCAGATCATGTGCGAGAGGGCGAGCGCGCCGTCCACCATCGCGGCGTCGACGACCTGGCCCTTGCCGGAGGTCTGCCGCTCGATGAGTGCGGCGAGCAGGCCGAAGATCAGGAACATCGAGCCGCCGCCGAAGTCGCCGACCATGTTCAACGGCGGCACCGGGCGCTCGCCCTTGCGGCCGATCGCATGCAGGACGCCGGTCAGCGAGATGTAGTTGATGTCGTGCCCGGCCACCGGCGCGAGCGGGCCTTCCTGGCCCCACCCGGTCATCCGGCCGTAGACCAGACGCGGATTGCGCTCGAGCGTGACGTCGGGGCCGAGACCCATGCGCTCGGTGACGCCGGGGCGGAAGCCCTCGATCAGAATGTCGGCGCGCTCGATGAGGCCGAGCACCTTCTCGATGTCGGCGGGATCCTTGAGATTCGCCTCGACGATGGTGCGGCTGCGCAGCTGGGCGTCGGTCGGCGTGCCCTCCGGGCGGAGGCCACCGGCCCGCTGAACACGGACCACGTCGGCGCCGAGGTCGGCGAGCAGCAGCGCGGCGTGCGGCCCGGGGCCGATGCCGGCGAGTTCGATGACGCGGATGCCTGCGAGTGGGCCTTGCTTGGTGGACACGAATGCTCCTCGGATAGATCTAGCTCGCTAGAGCAGTTGACGACACGACAATAACCCGGACATTACTAACGCTCGCTAGGTGACCGATTCTCGACCACAATCGCAGGCTGTGAGCGTTGGTGGAGAACTACTCGTCGGACTTGCAATCCTCATCGGCCTGGCAGGAATCGTCGTGCCGATCGTGCCGGGCACGGTGCTGATCGCCGCCGCACTGCTGGTGTGGGCGATCGTGGTGGGTACGGCAACGGCATGGACCGTCGTCGGTGTCGGTCTGGCGCTGCTGGTGGTCTCGGGCGTCGTGAAGTACACCTGGCCTGGGCGGCGCCTACGCGACGCCGGTGTGCCGAACCGGTCGATCATCGTCGGCGGACTGCTCGGCATCGTGGGCTTCTTCGTCGTGCCTGTGGTGGGGCTGTTCCTCGGCTTCCTGCTCGGCACCTATCTGTCCGAGGTGCAGCGGCTGCGCGGCCTGGGTCCGGCGTGGCCGGCGACCGTGCACGCGACGAAGGCGGTCGGCCTGTCGATGCTGGTCGAACTCTTCGGCGCATTGGCGGCCGCAGGAATTTGGCTGGCGGCCGTCCTCGCAAGCTAGGCGGCCCGCGACCGGATTTCTGAGTGGTTTACCCAGGTCTGGCCAGCGATTTGGCACTATAGGCGGCGCTCGCGGGGGGCGCGATGTGGCGAGCGCAGGCAGTGATGATCCTCACTCTCTAGGAAAGCAGAGATGTGCTGCACTCGGCGTTTGTTACTGTGCGGTAGCTCGGGGGGCGAAGGTCGGGGGTGTCTCGCTCTCAGTCTCCCGGCGGGGAGCATCCGCGCGACGGCGCGCGGGTGGAGGTCAGGGAGACAAACATGCAGATTCGAGAAAGTCGGTTCGTTCGCCGGGGGACCTTCGTGCGGCTCGGTCGCGTAGCCACGGCAGCGGTCATCGCTTCGCTTACGGTGGTTGCCGGAGCAGCGCTCGGCGCCACACCGGCGGCTGCCGCGCCGGTCAGCCCCTTCTACACCCCGCCGCCGCAGTTCTCGGCCGACCCGGGGGCGATCATCAAGACCGAACCGCTGGGCGTGCTCGCCGCGGTGCCGGTGCGCACCGGCTGGCCGGTGCCGGCGCAGAAGGTGATGTACACGTCGCGTCTGCAGGACGGAACGCCGACCGCGGTGTCCGGCACGTTCATCGACTCGGCCGCGCCGTGGCGTGGGCCGGGTCCCCGCCCAACCGTCGTCATCGCGCCGGGAACCCAGGGTCAGGGTGACCAGTGCGCGATCTCGGTCGCACTCCCGACCGGACTGGTCGTCGACCCGGGCACCCTTTCGTTGTCTGCGAATCAGGAACTGCCGGGGGCGGTGCTCTGGAATCTGATGGGCGCGCGGGTCTTTCTGACCGACTACATCGGACTCGGCACGCCGGGCGTCCACACCTACGTCAACCGCGCCGAGGGCGCGCACGCGGTGCTCGACGCGGCGCGCGCCGCGAACCGACTCTCCGAAACGGGGCCGGAAACCCCGCTGCTGTTCTGGGGCTACTCGGAGGGCGGCGGCGCAACGGCGGCAGCCGCCGAGTTGCAGCCGACGTACGCGCCGGAACTGAACCTGAAGGGCACCTGGGCCGGTGCGCCGACGGCCGATATCGGTGCGGTGCTCGCCAAGGTCGACGGTGCCCTCATCGGCGGCGCGATCGGGTTCGCAGTCAACGGCCTCCTCGCGCGCTACCCGGATTTGCAGGCGGTGCTGGACCGGGTCGCCTCGCCCGAGGGCAAGGCGATGCTGGTCACCGCCAGCAACGAGTGCATCGGTGACGTCATCCTCAAGCACCCGTTCATGCGGACCAACAGTATGACCCGCGACCACCGATCGCTGCTGGAGAACCTGCAATCGGAGCCGATTGCCATGCGCGCTATCGACGACCAGCGCATCGGGCGGCTGGCCCCTACGAGTCCGGTACTGATTACCAGCGGCATCAACGATGACACGGTGCCCTACGGTCAGGCTCGTCAGCTGGCCACGGACTGGTGCGGTCAGGGTGCGCCAATCACCTTCCGGACCAACAACTTCCCGGTGCTGCTGCCGAGTACCACGATTCCCGGCCACTTCGGGCCGGAGATCGTCGACGCCTACGTCGCCAACAATGTCATGCCGTACCTCATGGATCGCCTGGCCGACAAGCCCGTCGCGGGCTGCTCGATCGCCTGAGCACCTGAGACTGGGCGCCTGACTTTGGGCGCCGACTGGCAATTGCCCACTGCGCGGGTGTGGAGTTCACGAACTCCACACCCGCGCAGTGCTATTCGTGTTCGACGGCGGGTAGCGGCGCGGTGTCCCCACCGGCCGCGGCAGCTACCGCGGGCATTTCCAGGGTGCGGTTGCCGCCCGGGGCCGGCCCCGGCTCGGTAGGCAGCCGGTAGAACTTGCGGGCGTTGGTGCGCAGCACCGCGTCGAGATCGTCGCCCACGCAGTCGGCGATCAGGTCGATATCGGCGGCCTCGAAGGTGCGCCGCGCTCTGGTGCCGGGCAGGTCGGAGCCGAACATGAGCGCCTCGGGATTGACTCGGTGGATCTGCCGCAACGTCTGCGCCACATCGAGATTGACCCGGCCGAAGCCGCTCGCCTTCACCCGCACGCCACGGTCGACGAGATTGAGTATGTAGCGCTGTGCGTTCCGTGACATCCCCAGATGGTCGATGCTCAGGGCGGGCAGCTTGACCAGGACCGGTTCGAGCGAACCGAGGATCGGGCCATCGGTGTAGAACTCGGCGTGCCAGCCGACGAGATCATGCGCGCGCAACGCCTGCGCGGTGAGTCGCTCGATATCGGTGGCGCCGCGCTTGAGATTGAAGCGCACCGCCCGGACGCCGAGCCGATCGAGCGAGATGATGTCGTCGTCGGTGGCGTCGACGTCCAGCTGGGTCACGCCCACCCAGCCGGGCCCGAGCTGGCGCAACGCGGATACCAGAAAACTCTGGTCGGTGCCTTGAAACGAACCGGCCACCACCGCACCGCCGTCCACCCCGAAACCGGACATGCGGGACTGGTAGTCGGCAATGGTGAACGGCTCGGGCAGGAAGCCGTCGTTCTCGATCAGCGGAAACCGCGGATCGATGATGTGTAGATGGGCGTCGAACACGTCTACCAGAATGCCGCACCGGCTCGGGTGCATCGGAGCCGGGCGGTCCCGCGATTGCCCGGCTTATGCCTTGTGTGGCTCGCTCGCGCGGAACATCTCGTCGCGCTCGACGACCTTGACCCGCTCGCGCCCCTCGGGCTCGCCGAGGGAGCGCTCGTGCGCGTCGAGCCGGTACCAGCCGTCCCACGTCGTGTAGGGAACCTTGTTGGCCTCGAGGAAGTCGACGACCGACTGCGTGTCCGGCTCGGACGCGCCGGCGAACGACTCGCGGTCGTCGAGCAGGCAAGCGATCGTCTCGTTCGCGTCGCCCTTGGTGTGTCCGATCAAGCCGATCGGACCGCGCTTGATCCAGCCGGTCACATAGGTCGCGTTCATGAATCGACCCGGTCCTTCGGCGTTCTCGTCGAGCAGCACACGACCGGCTTCGTTCGGCACGGTGCCGGCCTGCTCGTCGAACGGCAGGCTGGGGATGTTCTGCGACAGGTAGCCGACCGCGCGGTAGACCGCTTGCACATCCCATTCGTTGAACTTGCCGGTGCCGCGGACGTTGCCGGTGCCGTCGAGCTCGGTGCGCTCGGTGCGCAGGCCGGTGACCTTGCCGTCCTCGCCGAAGATCTCGGTGGGTGATTCGAAGAAGTGCAGGAAGAGCTTGTGCGGGCGGTGGCCCACGTCGCGGATGGCCCAGTCCTGCAGCGTGTTGGCCACCATGTCGACCTGCTTCGAGTGCCGGCGAGCCGCCTCGGACGCCTCGTCGTAGTCGATGTCTTCGGGATCGACGATGACCTCGATCGTCGGCGAGTGGTCGAGTTCGCGCAGCTCGAGCGGGGTGAATTTGGCCTGCGCCGGACCGCGGCGGCCGAAAACGTGCACCTCGACGGCCTTGTTCTCTTTGAGCCCGGAGTAGACGTTCGGTGGGATCTCGGTCGCCAGCAGCTCGTCGCCGGTCTTGGCGAGTACGCGCGCGACGTCGAGTGCGACATTGCCCACGCCGAGCACCGCCACCTTCTCCGCCTCCAAAGGCCAGCTGCGCGGCACGTCCGGGTGGCCGTCGTACCAGGACACGAAGTCCGCGGCGCCGAAGCTGCCGTCGAGTTCGATGCCGGGGATCTCGAGCGCGCGGTCGGCGTTCGCGCCGGTGGAGAAGATCACCGCGTCGTAGAAGCGGCGCATGTCCTCGAGCGTGATGTCGGTGCCGTAGTCGATATTGCCGAGCAGCCGCACCTCGGGCTTGTCGAGCACCTTGTGCAGCGCGTTGACGATGCCCTTGATTCGGGGATGGTCCGGCGCCACGCCGTAACGGATCAGGCCGAAGGGTGCCGGCATCCGTTCGAATAGATCGATGCTGATCGTCACGTCGGACTTCATCAGGGCGTCCGCGGCGTAGATACCTGCGGGACCTGCGCCGACGATGGCAACGCGGAGCGGGCGGGTCTGATCAGTCATCAGTTTTTCGGACCTAACTCGATGGTGGGTAGTGGCAGGTAATTTAGGCTAGCATTGCCTAACCTCCGGCCTGTCTTGCCGTGCTGCGGCGGAGAATTCCTGCGCCGCGGGCCATGTCTCGAAAACCCGAGTCTATCGGGTCGCGTCGAACCGCTGGCCCGGTGCAGGGAATGATCTGCGTCATGAGCGACGAGCAGACCGAACCGGTGGATGGCGGCACCGGCGCCGCTCGCGGCGGTGAATCCGGCGCCGCTCGCGGCGATGACTCCGGCGCCGCTCGCGGCGGTGCGAACTCCGATCAGGATCCGCGCACGATCGTCCCGTTTCTGGCGGCGGTCGGCGCGATTGCCGTGATCGTCATCGGCATCGTCGTCGCGCAGTTGGTGTCGCCGGCCGCGGACAACGTGACCGAGACGGATCTGATCAACACCTCCGCGCGGGATTTCGCCGCCGCAGTGGCCGGAGGCAAGCAGGACCGGATCGACGCGGCCAGCTGTGCCGAATTCAGCATGGACCGCGCACCGTTGTCCGGTTCGGCGACTGTGGTCCGGGTCGAGAATGTGAAGGTCGACGGCGACCACGGAACCGCCGACGTCACGGTCGAGACCGACGGCGCCGAAACGACCTCAGCCTGGGTGTTCACCCGTGCCAACGACCACTGGCGGGTGTGTGATTGAGTGCCGATCGAATTGACAACTGCGGCCCGCGCCAGGTAAATACCAGGTCAGGTCAAGAGCATCAGCGACAAGCCCCGGCTGGCTGATCGGCAACCCTCCTCCGCGGTGGGGTGCTCCGGGTGACGACCGGGCCGTGCCGAAGGTGGCGGGGCAAGCGCGGACTCCATGGCAAATCGCAGTGCCGGCGAGTCCCTGGCATGTGAGAGGCGATCGAACGTGAGCTATGCAGGCGATATTTCGCCGCAGCAGGCGTGGGACCTGCTTGCCGAGAATGCGGACGCGGTTCTGGTGGATGTCCGCACGGACGCCGAGTGGAAGTATGTGGGTGTGCCCGATACCTCCGCGATCGGCCGGCCGACCGTACTCATCGAGTGGGTGAGCCATCCGACGGGCGCGCGCAACGACAACTTCGTGGACCAGCTCCGCGAGGCCGGTATCACCGGCGAACGGCCCGTTGTGTTCCTCTGCCGCTCGGGTCAGCGCTCGGTCGGTGCCGCAAAGGCCGCGACCGAGGCGGGTATCGGCCCGTCCTACAACGTGCTCGACGGCTTCGAGGGCGCGCTCGACGACAACGGTCATCGCGGCGTAGTCGGCTGGCGGGCACTCGGTTTGCCGTGGCGGCAGTCATGAGCGGCCCCACCGGCGGCGCCTTCCAGAAGCGGCTGCCGGACAACGTCGGTCCCGCGACGCTCGGCGTGCGCGGCGGTGTGCAACGCTCCGGTTTCGAGGAGACCTCCGAGGCGCTCTATCTCACCTCCGGTTTCGTCTACGAAAGCGCGGCCGCGGCGGAGGCGGCGTTCACCGGCGACGTCGAGCACTTCGTGTACTCGCGCTACGGCAATCCCACGGTGGCGATGTTCGAGGAGCGGATGCGGCTGCTCGACGGCGCCGAGGCCTGTTTCGCGACCGCGAGCGGAATGAGTGCGGTATTCACCGCACTCGGTGCCCTGCTCGGCGCAGGCGACCGGCTCGTCGCGGCTCGCAGCCTGTTCGGCTCGTGCTTCGTGGTGTGCAACGAAATCCTGCCGCGCTGGGGCGTGGAGACCGTCTTCGTCGACGGTGAAGATCTCGACCAGTGGGAGCAGGCGCTCAGCAAGCCGACGCAGGCGGTCTTCTTCGAGACGCCGTCCAACCCGATGCAGACCCTCGTCGACGTGCCGCGGGTCGTCGAACTCTCGCACGCCGCCGGAGCAAAGGTGGTGTTGGACAACGTCTTTGCCACACCTTTGTTGCAGCGTAGCTTCGACCTCGGTGCCGACGTCGTGGTGTACTCCGGCACCAAGCACATCGACGGTCAGGGCCGCGTGCTCGGCGGCGCGATCCTCGGTCCGAAGGACTACATCGACGAACCGGTGAAGAACCTGATGCGGCACACCGGGCCTGCGCTCAGCCCGTTCAACGCCTGGACCCTGCTCAAGGGGCTGGAGACGATGCCGCTGCGGGTGCGCCAGTCGACGTCGTCGGCGTTCGAGATCGCCAAGTTCCTCGAAGGCAATTCCGCAGTGAAGTGGGTGAAGTACCCCTTCCTCGAGTCGCATCCGCAGTACGACCTGGCACGCCGGCAGATGAGCGGCGGCGGCACCGTGGTGACCTTCGAACTCGATGCCCCCGAGGACCAGGGCAAAAAGCGTGCCTTCGAGGTGCTCGATGCCCTGCGGATAGTCGACATCTCGAACAACCTCGGTGACGCGAAGTCGTTGATCACCCACCCGGCGACCACGACCCATCGTGCGATGGGCCCGGAGGGCCGGGCGGCGATCGGCATCACCGATGGGACCGTGCGTATTTCGGTAGGGCTCGAGGACCTCGAGGACCTGCTGGGCGACCTCGACGGGGCGCTGTCCTGACCGTGCGGCGCACATGTGCAGAAATCTGCATACGATCGTATGATCATCTGCATGCGGACCACGCTCGATCTCGATGACGCTTTGCTCCGCGGCGCCAAACAGCGCGCCGCCGCCGACGGCCGGACTCTGACGAGTTTGATCGAAGAGGGGCTGCGACGGGTTCTTGCGTCGGTGGACGAGCAGCAGGCCCGAGTCGACGTCGTGTTGCCAACCTTCGGGGGCAGCGGCGTGCACGCGGGCATCGACCTCGCGGATCCGGCCGCGCTTCGCGATGTCGGCTACGAGGAGGAAGACGCCGAGATTCGATCCAGACTTTCCGATGCTGCTCCCTGACGTCAACGTTCTCGTCTACGCGTTCCGGACGGAGTCCCCTCGGCATGGGGAATACCGTTCCTGGTTAACCGATCTGGTCAACGGGCCGGCCGCATTCGCGCTGAGCGAACTCGTAGTGAGCGGCTTCGTGCGGATTGTCACCAACTCGCGCATCTTTCGGACACCGACCCCGCCGGCAATGGCCCTCGAATTCGCCGACCTGCTGCTCACTAGGCCGAATTGCGTTGTGGTACGCCCGGGTCCGCGTCATTTTGCGGTGTTCGCCGAGCTGTGCCGGACGGTGGACGCGCGCGGCAACGATGTGGCCGATGCCTATCACGCGGCGCTGGCGATCGAGTCCGGCAGCGAGTTCGTCACCACCGACCGGGGATTCGCGCGATTCCCGGGCCTGCGCTGGTGCGATCCGCTGGCGGACTAGGCACTCGGACGCCAAGGGCGCGGTACTCAGTCGAACGGGTTGCGCGTGCGCCCGAGCAGATCCGCCACCGAATCGAGCACCTTAGTCGGGCGGTAGGGAAACATCTCGACCGACGAAATCGTCGAAATACCGGTCAGCACAAGCATTGTGTTCAGGCCGGCTTCGAGGCCGGAGATGATGTCGGTATCCATCCGATCACCGATCATCACGGTGTTCTCGGAGTGCGCGCCGATCGCCCGCAGCGCCGAGCGCATCATCAGCGGGTTCGGTTTGCCGACGTAGTACGGCTCGCGTCCGGTCGCGCGGGTGATCAGCGCGGCGACGGCGCCGGTCGCCGGCAGCACTCCTTCGGCCGACGGACCGGTGGCGTCCGGATTGGTGGCGATGAACCGGGAGCCGCGCTCGACGAGTCGGATCGCCGTGGTGATCGCCTCGAACGAGTAGGTCCGCGTCTCGCCGAGCACCACGTAGTCGGGGTTGCTCTCGGTCAGCACGTAGCCGATGTCGTGCAGCGCGGTCGTGAGACCGGATTCGCCGACGACGTAGGCGGTGCCGCGCGGTCGCTGACTATCCAGGAATGTCGCTGTCGCCAGCGCCGAGGTCCAGATCGCGGATTCGGGGATGTCGAGGCCGGTATGGCTCAGCCGCGCCTGCAGGTCACGTGGTGTCCGGATCGAATTATTCGTCAGCACAAGAAACTTGATGTCGTTCGCGATCAATTCGGCGAGGAACTCGTCAGCGCCCGGCACCAGCCGATCCTCGGCCACGAGCACGCCGTCCATGTCGGTGAGGTAGGAGATCTCCGGGGTCGGCGCAGCAGCAGTCACCGCCTCATTGTGCGACGCCGCGCGGCTCAGAACCGGCGGATCGAGTAGATCTCGAACTCCGACAGCGGGGTCAGCCCGACCGGAACGCCGCGACCGTAGGCGTTGAACACCTGTCCGAAGCCGGTGTAGATCCCGACGTGCGAGGCATCTCGGTTCAGGATGATGACGTCACCCGGCATCAGCGCCCACAGCGGCACCTCCAGGCCGACCTCGGCCTGTTCCCAAGTGGTGCGCGGCAGGTTCACGCCGGCTTGCCTGAATGCCCACTGCACCAGACCGGAGCAATCCCATGCATTCGGGCCGGTGCCACCCCACAGATAGGGCTTGCCGGTCTGAGTGGTTGCGGCCGCGAGGGCTGCGAGGCCGGCCGGGCTCGGGATCGGGGCCGCGAGCGGGCCGCTACCCGACGAGCTACCCGAGCTACCCGAACCGGTCGACTGTGCGAGTGCGGGTGCGGCAGGGAGAATGACCGTCGCGGTGAGGACCGCGACGGTGGTGAATATTCTGCGCAATCGGGGACCGGACATGACGACCGCCCTTCGCTAAGCGGTTGAGTGTGCGCACGACCGGGAGGTCGCAGAAAGATTACAACTGTGAAGCATGTGTCCGATGTGAAATGACGGGAAATTGTGGCGATGAATTCACCCCTTTGCCGGGCGGTTCGTCGCTCGAACTAGTGTCGGAAGGGATCGTTGCGAAACGGAGTCGTGATCTAAGGAGTGGGCGTGCCGGAACTCAAGCTCGGATACAAGGCCTCGGCGGAACAGTTCGGCCCGCGCGAACTCGTCGAACTCGCGGTCGCGGCGGAGGATCACGGTCTCGACAGCGCCACCGTGAGCGATCACTTCCAGCCATGGCGGCACAAGGGCGGGCATGCCCCCTTCTCACTGGCCTGGATGACAGCCGTCGGTGAGCGGACGGAGCGGATCATGCTCGGCACCTCGGTGCTCACCCCGACGTTCCGCTACAACCCCGCGGTGATCGCGCAGGCGTTCGCGACGATGGGCTGCCTGTACCCGGGCCGCGTGATGCTCGGCGTCGGCACCGGCGAGGCCCTCAACGAGATCGCCACCGGATACGCGGGCGAATGGCCGGAGTTCAAGGAGCGCTTCGCTCGGCTGCGGGAGTCCGTCGCGCTCATGCGGGAACTCTGGAAGGGCGATCGCGTCGATTTCGAGGGCGAGTACTACACGACCAAGGGCGCCTCGATCTACGACGTGCCCGAGGGCGGAATCCCGGTCTACGTGGCGGCCGGCGGCCCGGTGGTCGCGCGCTACGCCGGACGCGCGGGCGACGGTTTCATCTGCACCTCGGGCAAGGGCATGGAGCTCTACAACGACAAGTTGATGCCGGCGGTCGCCGAAGGCGCACAGAAGGCCGAACGCAACGCCGACGACATCGACAAGATGATCGAGATCAAGATCTCCTACGACACCGATCCCGGACTCGCGCTGGAGAACACCCGCTTCTGGGCGCCGTTGTCGCTGACGCCGGAGCAGAAGCACAGCATCGAGGACCCGATCGAGATGGAGAAGGCCGCCGACGAACTGCCGATCGAGCAGGTCGCCAAGCGCTGGATCGTCGGGTCCGACCCGGACGACGTGGTCACCCGGATTCAGCCCTACATCGAGGCGGGCCTCAACCACTTGGTGTTCCATGCGCCCGGGCACGACCAGCGTCGCTTCCTCGACCTGTTCGAGCGCGACCTCGCGCCGCGGTTGCGCTCGTTCGGCTAGCGGCTCCGGCCCGGCGGCCTTGCGCCGCTCGAACCGTAGGCGGACGATAACTGCGGAGTGGCCGCAGCGTTGGGCCGTCGAATGACGGAGACCCGCGCAGGGTCGGCCACCGGTTGTGCTCACTGCGGGCGATCCCCGCAAGGAGGCATCGATGTTTGTCCAACTCATTCACGGGAAGGTCTCCGATCCGGACGGGCTGCAGCGCTGTCTGGATCGCTGGGGCGAAGAACTTCGGCCAGGTGCGACCGGCTATCTCGGCACCACGTCCGGTATCTGTGACGACGGCATGTTCGTCGCGCTCGCCCGGTTCGAATCGGCGGAAGCGGCGCGGCGCAACAGCGAGCGTCCGGAACAAGGCGCGTGGTGGGCCGAGACGGAACGGTGTTTCGACGGCCCGGTGTCGTTCATGGATTGCCCGGACGTAACCGAATGGCTCGGCGGCGGTTCCGACGACGCGGGTTTCGTGCAAATCATGGAAGGCCACACCACCGACGCCGGTCGGATGCGTGAGCTTCTTCGCGAGACTGGCGAACGGGTGCACGAACTGCGCCCGGAGATAATCGGCGGCATGTTGTGTACCGATGGTGGCGGTGATTCCTACGTGGAGGTCGCCTACTTCACCTCGGAGTCGGAGGCTCGCGAACACGAGAAATTGGAGATCCCGGACGATCTGCGGTCGCTGTTCGAGGAGGAACAGCGCCTGATGGGTGATGTGAAGTTCTACGACCTGCACGACCCGAAGCTGGTCTCCGCGTAGGTTCCGGCCCCGCGGCGGCCACAACCGACCGCATGAACGTACCGTTCAGTCGATCAGGTCGACTGAACGGTTCCGTTCATTCGGAAGCGATCGGGGCACATGGCTAGGCTGAGCCTCATGGCCGCCCCGACCGCGCATCACACGTCGAGCGTCTACATCGCTGCCCCCGAAGGTGATACCGGCAAGTCGACGGTGGCCGTCGGCGTCCTGCACATGTTGTGCGCGCACGCCGCTCGGGTCGGCGTGTTCCGGCCGATCGCGCGTTCGGCCAACGAGTCGGACTACGTCCTCGAACTGCTGCTCGCGCACACCACCGCGGACGTGGGTTACGACGAGGCGATCGGCGTGCGCTACGAGCAGGTGCACGACGACCCGGAATCGGCGCTGGCCGAAATCGTAGAGCGCTATCACGCGGTCGCGCAGGAGTGCGACGCCGTGGTGATCGTCGGCAGCGACTACACCGACGTCGCGAGCCCGAGCGAGCTGAACTTCAACGCGCGCATCGCGGTGAACCTCGGTGCGCCCGTACTGCTCACGGTGCGCGGCCTGGACCGTACCCCCGAGGAGATCGCACACGTGGTGCGGTTGTGCCGCGCCGAGCTCGACGGCGAGAACGCCCACCTCATGGCCGTCGTGGCAAACCGCTGCGACCCCGATGCGGTCGACGAGGTGGGGAGCGCGCTGGCCGAACTCGGCGTGCCGTCCTGGGCGCTGCCCGAGGTGCCGCTGCTGACCGCGCCGACCGTCGCAGAGTTACGCGACGCGATCGGCGGCGAACTCTACAGCGGAGACCCGGAACTCCTGCAGCGCGAGGTGCTCGACGTGATGGTCGGCGGCATGACCAGCGAGCACATCCTGGAACGGCTCACCGACGGGCTGGCCGTGATCGCGCCGGCAGACCGCTCCGACGTCCTTCTCGCTCTCGTGAATGCCCATGAGGCGGAGGGCTTTCCGTCGCTCGCGGGCATCATCATGAACGGCGGGTTGTTGCCGCACAAGTCGGTGGCACGACTGGTCGAGGGCATCAAACCACGGCTGCCGATCCTGACCACCACGTTGAACACCTATCAGACCGCGCGGGCCGCGGCGATGACCCGCGGTCGGGTCGCCGCCGGATCGCAGCGCAAGGTCGACACTGCCCTCAACCTCGTCGAGCAGCACATTGATTCGGCGGAACTATTGCGCCACATCGCCGTTCCCATCCCGAGCGTGGTGACCCCGCAGCTGTTCGAGTTCCAGCTGATCGACCGGGCCAGGCAGGACCGCAAGCACATCGTGCTACCGGAGGGCACCGACGACCGGGTGCTGCGTGCAGCGGGACGGGTGCTGCGCCGCAGCGTCGCCGACCTCACCCTGCTCGGCAATGAGGCCGCGGTGCGCGGGCGCGCTGCGGAACTGGGAGTCGACCTGGGCGAGTCCCGCGTGCTCGACCCGACGGAGTCCGAGCACATCGACGAATTCGCCGCAGAGTATGCGCGGCTGCGTGCGCACAAGGGCATCTCCGAGGAGCGTGCCCGCGAATTCGTCACGGATATATCCTATTTCGGCACGATGATGGTCCACCTCGGGCTTGCCGACGGCATGGTGTCCGGCGCGGCGCACACCACCGCGCACACCATTCGGCCGTCGTTCGAGATCATCAAAACCCAGCCGGGGGTGTCGACGGTATCGAGTGTGTTCCTGATGTGTCTCGCCGACCGCGTACTCGTCTATGGCGATTGCGCCGTCGTCCCGGACCCGACCGCGGATCAGCTGGCCGATATCGCAATCTCGTCCGCAGCGACCGCCCAGCAGTTCGGCATCGAGCCGCGTATCGCGATGCTGTCCTACTCGACGGGCGAATCCGGCACCGGTGCCGACGTCGACAAGGTCCGCGCTGCCACGGGATTCGTGCACGATCGTCGACCGGACCTGCTCGTCGAGGGCCCGATCCAGTATGACGCCGCGATCGAACCGACGGTCGCCAGCGCCAAGCTGCCGGGCTCACGGGTCGCCGGACAGGCGACCGTGTTCGTATTTCCGGACCTGAACACCGGCAACAACACCTACAAGGCGGTGCAGCGCAGCGCAGGCGCGATCGCCGTCGGCCCGGTCCTGCAGGGTTTGCGCAAGCCGGTCAACGATCTGTCCCGCGGCGCGCTGGTCACCGACATCGTGAACACGGTGGCCATCACGGCAATTCAGGCACAGGCCCTGAGCGATGCACAAGCGCTCGGCGAGGTGGCGCAATGAGCGCGACGTTGGTCCTCGTCATAAACTCGGGCTCGTCTTCGATCAAGTACCAGCTCGTGGATCCGGTCGGCGGCCATGCGCTCGCCGGTGGGCTCGTGGAGCGGATCGGCGAGCACGACGGCAGGCTCAGCCACACCAGTGGTGAGCAGACTGTCGAGCACCTCCGTCGGATCGAAAACCACACCGCAGGACTGCGACTCGTGTTCGACATGTTTGCCGAGGCCGGACAGGACCTCGCCGCCGCCGGGGTGGGCGCGGTCGGCCACCGGGTCGTGCACGGTGGTGAGGAATTCAGTGCACCCACGCTCATCGACGACGACGTGCTCGCCTCGATCCATCGGCTGTGCACGCTCGCGCCACTGCACATGCCCGCCAACGCCGCCGGAATCGAGAGCGCGCGGGCGCTGCTGCCGACCGTCCCGCAGGTCGCGGTGTTCGATACGGCGTTCTTCCACGAGCTGCCCGCGGCGGCGCGAACATACGCGATCGATGCGAAGCTTGCTCGGGAGCACGGTATTCGGCGATACGGGTTTCACGGGACCTCGCACGAGTACGTCTCCGGCCGGGTCGCCGAGGTACTCGGCCGCGATCCTGCCGGGCTCAACCAGATCGTGCTGCATCTGGGCAACGGCGCCTCTGCGTCGGCGATCCGCGGTGGGCAGGCGGTCGACACGACGATGGGATTGACTCCGCTCGAGGGGTTGGTGATGGGCACCAGGTCCGGGGATATCGACCCGGCGATCTTCGGGTTCCTCCAGCGCAGTGCGGGCATGGACAGTGACGCCGTGGACGATCTGCTCAACCGCAACTCCGGGATCAAGGGACTCTCCGGGGTGAACGATTTTCGCGAACTCGGCACGCTGGTCGAACGTGGAGACGCCGCCGCGAAACTGGCGTTCGATGTCTACATCCATCGGCTGCGCCGCTATATCGGTGCCTACCTGGTGACCCTCGGCAACGTGCACGCGATCACCTTCACGGCGGGAGTCGGCGAGAACGACCCGGCGGTGCGGGCAGCGGCGCTCGCCGGGCTCGAAGGATTCGGGATAGCGGTCGACGAGCAGCGAAACAACACGAGAAGCAAGGTGCCCAGGGTCATTTCACCGGACGGCAGCCCGGTGCAGGTTCTCGTGGTACCGACCAACGAGGAGCTGGCGATCGCGCGGGCGGCACTGCGGCTGGTGCGACCCGGCTGAGGTTCCGAACGGGAGCGGCCCTACAGCCAGCTCACCGGCCGGACCTGATTCGCGAGGTCGACGAGCGCGTAGCGGTGGCTGCGGGCGGGTGCGCCACGGGCCATGGTGCGCAAGCCGGACTCGGTGCCGTAGCTCAATCCGCGCGGCGTGAACGGGCAGTTCAGCAGCGGAGCCTCGGATTTCGGCGTGTGTCCGGCGCGCACCCACATCAGTGCGGTCCCGAGCACAACGGTCTGGAACTGCACCGCCCGGCCTTCGGTCGGGGGCAGCATTCGCACCCGGGCGGCTGCGTTGCGCAGGTCTTCCTCGCCGAGATCTGTCACCGGCCGACCGGTGAGAATTACCAGCACACTGGTCATTCGGGCGATGGTGTAATTGCGTGAGGTGGCGGGCACCTCGTCGAGCACCGCCACCGCCGCCGGCACGTCGCCGCGCGCGGCAAGCTGGCGGGCCAGCCCGAATGCCGCGCTGACCACACCGTGATCGGTTTGCCAGACGGCTCGGTAGTACTGTTCGGCTTCACTGCGCCAGTGTTCATGGTCCGATGAAATATCGTGCTGCAGAACGAGATCCGAGGTCGCCCCCAGGGCAAGCTTGGGCGCGATCTCGCCGGGCAGTGCATCGAGCACGGCATCGAACCGGCCGAACGCGTCCGTCAGCCGCTCCTCCAGCAACGCGATCAGTCCGCGATACCAGTCGATTCGCCACACACCGTTGTCGAGCTCGTCGAGCAGACCCGATGCGAGCTGGGTCTCGCCGAGATCGAGCAGCGCCTCCACCTGGGCCAGCGTCACCTCGAAGTCGAAATTGGGTGGTGCGCTGATCTTGCCCTCGTGCACCTCGTTGTGCACCCTGCGCAGCGACTCGACGCTCAGCTGCGGGTCATCGCGGATCGTCGCCGCGATCATAGGGCTGCAGGCGTCGCCTGGATCGAGCAGTGGCAGCGGCAGCGAGTGCGCGACGGTCGCGGCCCGCAACTTGTCGTCGCGCGGCAGCCCGTCGGCGAACGCATCGGTCTGCCAGATGGCCTCGTCGGTCCCGAAACTCGAACGGGCCGGGCGGAATACGCTCGACAGCCACGGACGTTCATCACCGGTGTCCTGCGCCAGAATCTCGCGCAGGACCGCCGTGAGCTGCTGACGCAGGACTGCCGCGGAGTCGAACCGCTGTTGTGGGTCGGTGTTGGTTGCGCGCAGCAACAGCCGATGAAAGGACGGGTACCGCGCGAGCACGGGCGCCTGCTCGGGCGTCGGGATGCCGGGTTGGAAGCGCCCCTTGCGTTTGGGCATGTCGAGGGTCAGTACGGCGAGCGTGCGGCCGGCCGTGAAGATGTCCGAGGCGATGGTCGGACCGGTCTGCACGATCTCGGGGGCCTGGTAACCCGGTGTGCCGTACAGGTTTCCGAACGCCTCGAACGGGGCGACCGCGCCGAGGTCGATGAGTTCGAGCTGGTCCTCGGTCAGCATGATGTTGTCCGGCTTGAGGTCGTTGTAGACCAGGCCGATCGAGTGCAGGTACTCCAGCGCGGGCAGGATTTCGATCAGGTAGGCGATCGCCTCGGCGACCGGGATTCGCTCCGGCCGTTCGTGCGTCTTCAGCACTTCCTTGAGCGATCGACCACCGACATATTCCATGACGATGTAGCCGTGGCTCGCGTCGTCAGGGCCTTGGTGCTCGACGAAGTTGTGAATCTTCACGATGCTGGGATGGGTGACCTGGGCGAGGAACTGGCGTTCGGCGACAGCCACCGCCTGCGCGTCGTCGTCACCGAAGTGCAGCAAACCCTTCAACACCACCCAGCGATCGCTGACATTGCGGTCGATCGCCAGGTAGATCCAGCCGAGCCCACCGTGCGCCAGGCAGCCCTGCACCTCGTACTGGCCCGCGACCATATCGCCGGGCTGCAGCAGCGGCCGGAAGTCGAAGGGGGCACCGCAGTTCGGGCACGTGCCGACCGGGGCGGCGGACGTTCCATCGCCCGCCCGGCCGACCGGCTTGTTGCATTTCCAGCAGTACCGGCGCTCCTCCTCCACCTCGGGATTGGCGAGCACCGCGTCCTTCGGATCGACCGGCTCCACCTCGGGGATGGGTACCAGACCGCCACCGAGTCGCCGGGTCGTATGGCGAGTGGTCCGCGCGGTGCGACCCGACCCGCGCACCGGCGGCTCGGGGTCCAGGAACGTCGGAAGCTGCGTCGGGTCGGCACGTTTCGTGCCGACCTCCGTCGTGTCCCGTTCCGACGGCACCGACGGCACCGAGCTTTCCGACGGCACCGATCGTTCGGAGTGCTGCGACATGGCCCGCCCCTCAATCCAGATAGCGCGGCGCGGGTGGACCGGGCGCGGGACCCAGCACCGTCAGCCATCGGTCGTAGAGGGCATTCCAGGTGCCGTCGGTGCGGATGCGATCCAGTGTCGCGTTCACGAAGCGCACCAGATCCGTTTGATTCTGGGCGATTCCGATGCCATAGGGCTCGGCACTGATGGGATCACCGACCACCCGGGTATAGGGATCCTGCACGGCGAGTCCGGCCAGAATCGAGTCGTCGCTACTGATCGCGTCGACCTGCCGCTGCTGCAGCGCGACCATGCAGTCGGCCCAGTTCGGCACGGTCAGCAGTGCGGCGGCGGGTTGGTACTGCTGGATGTGCTGCATCGAGGTGGTGCCGTTCACCACGCAGACCCGCCGGTCGGCGAGATCGCCGATGCCGTCGATGCTCGGAGTGCCGGTACCGCCGTCGGCGATGGCAAGGACTCGCTGAGCGGCCTTGTAGTAGACGGTGGAGAAGTCGATGTGCTGGCGCCGTGCACAGGTGATGGTCATGGTTTTGGCGACGATGTCCACGGTGTGGTTCATCAGTGCTTCTTCGCGGTCGGCCGAGCCGAGAGTCCGGTATTCGATGAGGTTTGGGTCGCCGAGCAGATCGCGGGCGATCTCGCGCGCGATGTCGACATCGAAACCCTGGATCGTCCCGGTCTGCGGGTCGCGGAAACTGAACAGGTTGCTGCCGGTGTCGAGTCCGACGACCAGTCGGCCGCGCGCGCGAATCGCGTCGATCGTCGGACCGACCCGCAGTGCCGGGTCCGGGTCGGGACGCAAGCTCGCCGTCGGATCGCCGCAATCGGGTTGCGCCGTCGCGCTCGCTGGTGCGCCCGCCTCGATCTCGGTGGCGCGGGCGGGCAGCGGCGGCGCGAACGTCGTCGGTGCGGAGTTCGGCGCCGGCGGGGCCTCGAACTCGGCGCAGCCGGATAACAGGAGCAGCATGGCGAGCGCGCCGCCGGTGAGTATCCGGCGGCCGGTCGGCCGGCTGGGCGTCATCGATACTCCCGGAGGCGGGGGACCATCCCGATCGCGATGCTCAGTACTGCGATCGGGGTCAGCAACAGCGCTCCGGGGACGACCCCCTCCAGCGCTCTGGCACCGTTGGCGACCTTGGTGCGCAGGTCGTCGCGGCTGTCGGCGATACCGCGTTCGAGGTCCTCGTCGACCGCGGTGAAGTGGGCCGTGGCGTCGTCGGGGCCGGGGCCGATGGTGATGTTCACCGCCGTCGTGTAGTCGGCACGGGCGATGGCGTCGTTGGTCCGCTCGTGCGCCGCCACCCAGCCGTCGGTGTGTTCCTCGGCGTCGCCGACGGAGTCGTCGCCGGTCGCATCCTCCGGATATGCCGCGAGCACGTTGCGCAGTTCCCCGATTGCCGTGTCGAACGACTGGTCGTACTGGCCGCCGGTGTCGCGGCGTGACAGCTTGAGCGTCTCGGCCGACCGGGCCTGCTGGGCGAGGATGCGCGCCTGCGTCAGCATGTCGGTCGGCGTGGCGCCCTCCTCGAGCGCCCGGTGGGTGTCGGCCGCCGCGATCGATGTGCCTGCACCTACCCACAGGACCATGATGAGCACTGCGAAGGACGCGAGCACCAGGCCGGGGTTGAATACCCGCCGCCAGTTCCGCAGCAGGTAGATCTGGGCGAAGGCCAGCGCCGCCATCGCGAGTGCGAGCAGGATGATCGCGCCCCACGGCGGGTGGTCGTAGCGCTGCAGCGTGTCGGCGACCTGGTCGGCGCGCTGCTGGTAGAGCTGATCGGCCATCGGCAGCATCTCGGACTGCATCAGGTTGGACGCTTCGGTGAGGTATGCGGCACCGACGGGCAATCCGAGGCGGTTGTCGGCCCGCGCGGTTTCGACCACGCCCGCGTAGCTCGGCAGCCGGGCGGCGATCGCGGCCAGCTCCATACGGGTCGGGCTGCCAGGTGCCTCGTCGCCCGCCGCGCCGCCGGTGGTTTCGGTCGCCGCCGCACCGACCGCCTGGAGATACGCGCTGCGCACCTCGGGTGGCTCGAGGCCGCCGGAAATGAATCCGGTACTCGCCGCCGCGTCGGCCACCGACAGCTCGATGTATAGCTGCTGCGCCGAGGCAGCGAACGGCTCGGTTTCGGTGAGTAGCGTCTCGAGTCCGCCGCGCCGTTCGCCTGCGCTGAGCGCGGTGACCGTACCCGCGAGGATGCACAAGATCATCGCGATGATGCCGACCGCGGCGAGCTTGGCCGGCGACGAGCGAAGAAAGTCCCTGGTATCGGCCGGATCGATATGCTGGCGGACCAGCGCCGCAGCCGCTCGTGGGGTGAGGTTCTCCAGGGTCGGCCCGATCGGACGTGCCTCCGCTGGGGCAGCCACGAGCACCTCCGACACCCGGGGCCCGCCGTCGGCGAGCCGAATCCGAACAGACACTAACCATTCTCGTACACGCGCACAGCGAATACAGTTCGCTGCAGGCGAATAGTGTCGCCAGGGCGAACAGCATTACGACGAACAGGTGGATCGACGCCTATGCGCGGAGACGGCGACGGTTGGTGGTTCAGTCCGGACGGCACCCGGAACTGGGGTCGGCACGGGGCAGCGGGTCTGCTGCTGCGTGCCCCGCTCGATGACGGGCGGCCGGGGGTGCTGCTGCAACACCGGGCGGCCTGGAGTCATCAGGGCGGTACCTGGGCGCTGCCCGGTGGGGCGCGCGACAGCCACGAGACGAACGAGCACGCCGCCGTGCGCGAGGCCTGGGAGGAAGCGGGAATCGATCCCGCGATGATCCGGGTCCGCGCCGAGCGGGTCACGGCCAGGGCGGCGGGCGGTTGGACCTACACCACCGTCGTCGCGGATACCACCGAGCCGCTGGCGACGAGCCGCAACATGGAAAGCGCGGAGCTGCGCTGGGTGCCCGAGGACGATGTCGTCGCGCTGCCGCTGCATCCGGGCTTCGCGCTGGCGTGGCCGACGCTGCGAACCAGCTGCGCGCGGCTCGTGCTCGACGGTATTGCCGATGTGGCGGTGCTCGGTGCTGCGCTGCCGCGGACCATTGCGCTGCCCGGTGCCGGCTTCGCCTGGCTGCCGTCGCTCGAGACAGCTCTCGCAGAGCTGGCGGACGCGCCGACGCAGATCACCGCGGTCATCACGACCGGGTCGAGTCCGGGCGGGTTGGTCGGTGACGTGTTCACCCTTTCCGTCGACGAGGTCTTCGCGAGCTGAGCCGTTCGCGGCTCCCCGCAATCACCATTTCCACGTCCCGCGCCGAATCGTGTCCAAATTTCGCTTGACCGTCACTCAAATTCGTGTTTGAGTAGCGGTCAAATGAAAACGACACGTAGCTACACCCAGACCGCCCGGGCCGACGGCAAGGTCGCCACCCGGGAGCGCATCATCGCCGCGGCGCACGATCTCTTCCTCGAAAGTGCCTACGAGGACGTCACACTCGCCACCATCGCGAGTGCCTCCGGCGTTTCGCATCAGACGGTGCTCAACCATCTCGACTCCAAGCTCGGCGTGGTGCTCGCGGTCGCCGAGTTGCTCAGTACGGAAACCGCGGCGGCACGCCGCGCCGAACCGGGCGATGTGGCGGGGGCGGTGCACGCGCTCGTCGGCGACTACGAGCACATGGGTGACGCGAACTTTCGCTGGGCCGCATCCGCGGACCGGATCCCCGAACTCGCGGAAGTGCTCGACGGGGCGCGCGCCGGGCATCAACGCTGGATCGCCGAAGTATTCGGCCCCGACCTGCCCGACACCGAGGGCGACCGGAGCCGGGCCGTCGTCGCGCTGCATGCGGCGACCGACGTCTACACCTGGAAACTGCTGCGCCGCGATCTGAAGCTCACCCGTTCGGAAACCGAGAAATCCATCGTCGACCTGGTGGTCGGCATCCTGAAGGGAACCGACCGATGAACACCTACCTCTTCGCCCTGGTCGACGGCGGCGGCACCGTACCGCCCGAACTCGCCGTCGCGCGCCTGCTGCACGACCGCGGGCACCGCGTCGTCGTCCTCGCGGAGGACTCGATGCGCGCGGACGTCGAGCCGACCGGCGCGGTCTTCCGCCCCTGGGTGCAGGCGACCAATCGGGCGAGCCGCCTGCCCGAGGACGACCCGTATCGGGACTGGGATTGCAGCAATCCGCTGCAGCTGTTCGCGCGGGTGCTGGACCGGCAGTTCGTGGGCCCCGCCCCCGCCTACGCCGCGGACACCGCGGCTGCGATCGCCGACGTCGAGCCCGATCTCGTGGTGTGCTCGATGTTCGCGATGGGCGCGATGGCTGCCGCCGAGGCCGCGCGGGTGCCGTTCGATGTCTTGTTCCCCAACATCTACCTGCTACCCGCGCAAGGCCAACCGCCGATGGGCTTCGGGCTCGGTCCCGCGCGCGGGCCGGTCGGCCGGTTGCGCGACCGCGCCGTCGCGGGCGTGTCCGGCCGGCTCTGGGCCAAGGGCCTGCCCGGGATCAACGCGCTGCGCGAATCGCTCGGGCTCGAGCCCGTCGACACGTTCTTCGACCAGATTCGCCACGCCCGTCGGCACCTTGTGCTCACCTCGCCGGAGTTCGACTTCACCACCGAGTGCGCCGGCAACGTTCGCTACGTCGGCCCGGTACTCGACGACCCGGCGTGGGCGCAGTCCGAGCCGTGGGCGGCACCGGTGGGCGACGATCCGCTCGTGCTCGTCGCATTGTCCTCGACCTTCCAGGATCAGGCCGCGTGCCTGCAGCGCATCGTCGACGCGTTCGCCGGGCTGCCGGTCCGCGGCATCGTGACCACCGGGCCCGCGCTCGCGCCCGACGCGATCACCGCACCGGACAACGTCAGCGTCGTTGCGGCGGCACCGCATTCGCAGATTCTCGCCGAGGCCGCGGCCGTGATCACGCACGGCGGACACGGCACCGTGATTCGCGCCCTGGCCGCCGATGTGCCGCTGGTGATCCTGCCGCACGGCCGCGACCAGGCCGACAACGCCGTTCGGGTGACCACTCGCGGCGCGGGCATCACGTTGTCGCGCAACGCATCATCGAAGAAGATCGCCGCCGCGGTGCGCAACGTCGTCACCGACGACAGCTACCGTGCCGGTGCGCGCAGCCTCGGTGCGAGCATCCGGCGCGACGCGGCGGGGGAGGCGCTCCTCGGCGAACTCGAGGACATCGGAAAAGCTGTCTGCTAGGCGCTACCCCGTCCGCCGGCCGGCAGCACGCGCGCTCGTTCCCGTGCGCAACGGCACCACTTCCGAACGGCCGAACGCCATCGCGGTCTCGACCCGGCTGTGCCGCAACATCGGCAGGTCGCGCAGGTAGTTCATCCGCAGCCGCCAGGGTGCGCGCGACCCTTGCTTGGGGAACGAATCCACCGAGCGCAGCACGTAATTCGCGCTGAAATCGAGGAACGGCTCCTCGCCGACCGACGGGTCGCGCTGCGCTGCCGCCCAGGTGTAGCCGTGCGAATCCATGTGCGCGAGCAGGCGACACGTGTACTCGCACACCAGATCGGCCTTCAGCGTCCACGAGGCGTTGGTGTACCCGACGATGAACACGAAGTTCGGCACCCCCGACAGCATCATGCCGCGGTAGGCCATCGTTTCGGTCAGGTCGACGTCGTGTCCGTCGACGGCGACCGTGATCCCGCCGAAGACCTGCAGGTTCAGCCCGGTCGCGGTGATCACGATGTCGGCGGGCAGTTCCTTACCGGAGGACAGCGCGACACCCGACTCGGTGAACGTGTCGATGGTGTCGGTCTCGAAGGACACCGTACCGTTGCGGACCGCCCGGAAGATGTCGCCGTCGGGGGCCAGGCACAGCCGCTGGTCCCACGGGTTGTAGCGCGGTTTGAAATGGGTGTCGATGTCGTAACCCGGTGGCAGCCAACGCTGCTGCAGGGACCGGATACGCCCGCGCATGAACTTCGGATAGCGCTGGCACAACTGGTAGAGCGCGGTGGCGCCGAGCACATTCTTCGTCCGGACAACGCGGTACGCGAGCTTGACCGGCAGTCGGCCGCGCAACCTCGCCGCCAGCGAGTCCCGGCCGGGCAACGACAGAATGTAGGACGGCGAGCGCTGCAGCACCGTGACATGCTCGGCCTCGTCGGCCATGTTCGGCGCCAGCGTGACCGCCGTTGCACCACTGCCGATGATCACCACCCGCTTGCCCGCGTAGTCGAGCGATTCCGGCCAGTGCTGCGGATGGACGACGGTGCCCGCGAACGACTCGAGACCGGGGAATTCCGGCGTGTACCCCTGGTCGTAGCGGTAATAGCCGGTGCTCGCCATCACGAAGTTCGCGGTGAGCTGCAGGGTTTCTCCGGTGTCGGTGCGTTGCACGGTCACCGTCCACTGCGAGCGTGCGCTCGACCATTCGATCCGGGTCACCTTGTGGTGGAAACGGATACGGCGATCGATGCCGCTCTCGCGCGCAGTGTCGCGGACGTATTCCAGGATCGAGGGGCCATCGGCGATGGCCTTCTCGCCGAGCCACGGCCGGAACCGGTAGCCGAGGGTGTACATGTCGGAGTCGGACCGAATCCCCGGATAGCGGAACAGATCCCAGGTGCCACCGATCGCGTCGCGGCTCTCCAGCACGGTGTACGTGCGGCCGGGGAAGGCCTGCTGGATGTGGTGGGCCGCGCCGATTCCGGACAACCCGGCCCCGACGATCAGCACATCCACGTGTTCGGCCTCGGCCACCTTCGTCTCCTCGCGTCCCCGGTCGTTCGGTCGGCTCACCGGCCGGTGAGCTTGTCGATGCGCGCGCTCAGCGACCGGCCGAGCGCGGCAACTTCGTCGTCCATCTGGCGCAACTGCCCAATGGACCGCGATATCATCGCGCGCTCGACGATGCCGGTGGTCAGCAGCATCCGTGCCCAGCCGACCAGACCGATCGAGCGCGGGACATATACCCGTCGCTTCCGCTGATCCAGCCCGGCAACGAAGGCATCCACGCAATCCTCGAGCGGGGAGATTCGCCCGAGCGGACCCGGTAGCTTCTTCAACATCTCCGAGAAGCCCGACAGGTCGGATTCGACGTCACGCACGAGTGGGGTGTCGATCCAGGACATATGCGCCGACCCGACATCGACGCCGTGCTCGCCGAGTTCGAGCCGCAGCGCATTCGCGAAATGCTCGACGCCTGCCTTGGAGGCGTTGTAGGAGGCCATCCCCGCCGCGGCACCGAACGCCGCCATCGACGACACGATGAGGATGTAGCCGTGGCGTTCGAGCACCGACGGCCCCGTCGCCCGCACCGTATGGAACACGCCGAGCAGGTTGACGTCGATGACACGCTTGAACGCATCCGGGTCGACGGTCAGCACACTGCCGTAACTGCCAATTCCGGCGTTGGCGAGCACGAGGTCGATGCCGCCGAACCGCTCGGTACCGGTCGCCGCGGCAGCGGTCATCGCATCGAGATCACGCACATCCGCGACCGCTGCGACCGCGCGCTCGCCGAGCTCGTCGGCGAGCAGCTTCAACGGTTCGGTGTCGACGTCGACGAGGATCACCCGTGCACCCTCGCCCACCAGCGCTCGCGCCGTTCCAGCGCCGATCCCGCGGGCCGCGCCGGTGATGAAGACAACTTTGTCGGCCAGGTTCGTCATCTGTTTATTGTGCGCTCACGCCGTGAGCGAATCCGTGAGTTCGCGCGCGGCCCGTTCCGGGTCTGCGGCCTCGGTGATTGCGCGCACGACCACGATCCGGGTCGCGCCCGCGGCCAGCACCTCGGCCAGGTTCGTCGCGTCGATCCCGCCGATCGCGAACCATGGGCGGGTCGGGTTGGCGCCCGCGGTGGAGCGGACCAGGTCGATCCCGGCGGCGGCGCGCCCCGGCTTGGTCGGCGTGGCCCACACCGGTCCGGTGCAGAAGTAGTCGGTGCCCTCCTCGATCGCGGCGAGCCCGGCCTGCGCGCGGCTGTGCGTCGAGCGGCCGATCACCACGTCCGGACCGAGGATCTGCCTGGCGTAATGCACGGGCAGGTCGTCCTGGCCCAGATGCAGCACATCGGCATTGGCCGCGAGCGCGATATCGGCGCGGTCGTTGACCGCGAGCAGTGCGCCGTGCCGGCGGGTGGCCGCGCGGATCTCGGCAAGCGCGCCCAATTCGGCGCCGGCGTCCAGCGGCCCGAACTCCCGCTCACCAGCGGATCCCTTGTCGCGCAGCTGCACGATGTCGACACCTCCGGCGAGGGCGGCATCGACGAACTGTGCGAGGTCACCGCGCTCGCGCCTGGCGTCGGTGCAGAGATAGAGCCGAGCGCCGGCCAGTCGTTCGCGCGGCGTCTGCCGGGTGGAATGCACGTGTTCGACCGTAGCGGCTACCGTGGAAAGACAACACGGGAGTCCCGCCGCATTGCCTGACCTTGCTCGACCACGCGGATCGGCCGTTGGCCGGTAGGGGCTGAGAGGGGGCGGGAGCCCCGACCGTTCGGACCTGATCCGGATCATGCCGGCGCGGGGAGTGAGGTGGAATCGATGCGCAGTCTCGGGATCGTCGGCGGTGGCGTCGTCGGGCTCGCGATCGCATGGCGCGCCGCCGAGGCCGGTTGGTCGGTCACGGTGTTCGACCCGGATCCGGGCCGCGGCGCTTCATGGGTGGCCGGCGGAATGCTGGCACCGCTGTCCGAGGGCTGGCCCGGCGAGGAGCAGGCGCTCGAGTTCGGCGCCGCGTCGCTGGCCCGTTGGCCCGATTTCGCCGAGCGGCTCGAAACCGTCACCGATACCTCCGTCTTCGCCGCCGACGGCGTGCTCACCGTTGCCCTGGACACCGCCGACGCCGCCGACCTGCGGACCATCGCCGAATGGGTGAGCAGGCAGGGCTTCGAGCTGTGGCTGCTCGACCGCGCCGGAGTCCGCGAGATCGAGCCCGCGCTCAGCCGCGGTGCGCGCCTGGGACTGTTCGCGCCGGAGGAACTCGCCGTGGACAACCGGGCGCTGATCACCGCGCTGCTGAGGGCGGCGGTCGCGGCCGGTGTCGAGTTCGTCGCCAAGGAAGTGACCAGCGTGGGCACGCTGCGCTTCGATCAGATCGTCGTGTCGGCCGGGCACACCTCGCCGACGGTGTGGGCGGGCCTGCCGGTGCGGCCGGTGAAGGGCGAAATCCTGCGGCTGCGTGCCCGCGCGGGCACCACCCCGCCGCCCGAGAAGGTGGTCCGGGCTCGCGTGCACGGCCGGTCGGTGTACCTCGTGCCGCGCGCGGACGGCGTCGTCGTCGGCGCCACCCAGTACGAGGCCGCCGACACCCACGTCACGGTCGCCGGGGTGCGCGACCTGATCGCCGACGCGGAAGCACTGATGCCCGGTATCGGCGAATACGAGCTGTACGAGGCGATCGCCGGTTTGCGACCGATGACGCCGGACAACCTGCCGCTGATCGGACGAGTGAGCGACCGCGTCGTCGTAGCCACCGGACATGGCCGCAACGGCATACTCACCACCCCGCTCACCGTCGATGCGGTGCTGGCGGAACTGCGCGGCGATCATCTCGCCGAAGCCAAACACGCACGTCCGGACCGCTTTCCTGGAGGCAAGCGATGATCTCGAATCCGATCGGCATCACCGTCAACGGGGCCGAACACTATTTCGACGAGCAGCTGACGGTGCACGAGCTGCTCGACCGGCTGAACCTGCCGTGTCGAGGAATCGCGCTCGCCGTCGACGGGGCGGTGTTCCCGAAGTCGCGCTGGGACGAGGCGGTCGGGCGCGGGTGGGACATCGAGATTCTCACGGCGGTGCAAGGTGGCTGAACGCGCAATCGTCGACGAACCGCTGGTCATCGCGGGCCGCAGCTTCGGCTCGCGACTGATCATGGGCACCGGCGGTGCCGAGAACCTCGCCGTGCTCGAGCACGCGCTGCTCGCGTCCGGAACGGAACTGACCACCGTGGCGATGCGCCGGGTCGATGCGGCGGGCGGCACCGGGGTGCTCGACCTGCTCAAGCGGCTCGAGATCGCGCCGCTGCCCAACACCGCCGGGTGCCGGGGCGCGGCCGAAGCGGTGCTCACCGCGCAGCTCGCCCGCGAAGCGCTGGAGACCGACTGGGTGAAGCTCGAGGTGATCGCCGACGAGCGCACGCTGTTGCCGGACGCCATCGAGCTGGTCGCCGCGGCCGAGCAACTCGTCGACGACGGTTTCACCGTGCTGCCCTACACGACCGACGACCCGGTGCTGGCCAAGCGGCTCGAAGACGTCGGCTGTGTCGCGGTGATGCCGCTCGGTTCGCCGATCGGCACGGGGCTGGGCATCGCGAACCCGCACAACATCGAGATGATCGTCGAGGCTGCCGGGGTTCCGGTGATCCTCGACGCCGGTATCGGCACGGCCAGCGATGCGACGCTGGCGATGGAACTCGGCTGCGACGCGGTTCTGCTCGCCACCGCCGTCACCAGGGCCCGCCGGCCCGAGCTGATGGCCGCGGCCATGGCCGACGCCGTCCGCGCAGGTCACCGCGCGCGCCGGGCCGGCAGGATCCCGAAGCGGTTCTGGGCCCAGGCGTCGTCCCCGGCGTTGTAGCGGCGCGGAGCTTGCGGAGCCGCCCCGACGTCACCGCCGCACGCCTATACGGTGGAGCCATGATCGAAGTCAGGGGTCTGACCAAACACTTCGGCGCCACGAAGGCCGTCGAGGACCTGAGTTTCACCGTGCCACCCGGGCAGGTCACGGGGTTCCTCGGCCCGAACGGCGCAGGCAAATCGACCACGATGCGGATGATCCTCGGCCTGGATCGGCCCACCGCAGGGGAAGCACTGATCCAGGGCAAGCACTATCGGGAGTTGCAGAACCCGCTGCGCACCGTCGGCGCGCTGCTCGACGCCAAATGGGTGCATCCCAACCGTTCGGCGCGGGCGCACCTGCGGTGGATGGCGGCCTCGAACGGGATCCCGACGGGCCGTGTCGACGAGGTACTGCACCTCGTCGGGCTCACCGAAGTGGCAGGTAAGAAAGCCGGCGGCTTCTCGCTCGGTATGAGCCAGCGCCTCGGGCTGGCGGGTGCGCTGCTCGGCGACCCGCCGGTGTTGATGTTCGACGAACCGGTGAACGGGCTCGACCCCGAAGGCATCGCCTGGATCCGGCGGTTCATGCAGCGCCTCGCGGCCGAAGGCCGAACGGTGCTGGTATCGAGCCACCTGCTCGCCGAGATGGCACAGACCGCGAACCATCTCGTGGTGATCGGTCGCGGCCGGTTGATCGCCGAGACAACGGTGCAGGACTTCATCGACAAATCCTCCGAGTCGACCGTGCGGGTGCGCAGCCCGCAGCTCGATCAATTACGCGGCGCACTGACGACACAGGGCCTGCAGATCCGTGACGACGGCGCGGACGGTGCGCTGCTCGTCCTCGGGTCGACGACCGACTCGATCGGTCAGCTCGCCGCCGACAACGGCATCACACTGTTCGAGCTCGCCGCCCAGCGCGGCTCGCTCGAGGACGCCTTCATGAAGTTGACCGGCGGCGATGTGCAGTACCAGGGACACGAAATCGAGCAGGTCATGGGAGGGGCGCTGTGATGAGCGTGCTGGCGGCCGAACGGATCAAATTCACCTCGGTGCGCTCACCGTGGTGGTGCTCGCTGATCATCGTCGCGATCGGGCTCGGTTTTGCCGCGCTGATGGGCTGGGTCGGCAAGCAGGCCGCATCCGATCCGGACGGGGCGGAGGGTTTCCCCGGCCTGACGGTGGATGTCGCGACCGGTGGCGTCAGTGGTTTCGGCGTGATGGTGCTGATGATTCTCGCCGCGCTCACCGTCACCAGCGAATACCGCTTCGGGATGATCCGGACCAGCTTCCAGGCCATTCCTGGGCGGCCGAAAGTCCTTGTCGCCAAAGGTGTGTTGACCGGTGTCTACGGCGCTGTGCTCACCTTCGTGCTGGCGTTCGTTGCCTTCTATCTGGCGAAGGCGGTCGCCGGGACATCGGGAAGCCAGGACCTGTCGCTGTCGAGCGGCAACGACTGGCGTGCGATGTACGGCATCCCGATCTATGCGCTGCTGTGCGCCTTCCTCTCGATCGCGGTGGGTGCGCTGCTTCGGCAGTCGGCGGCGGCAATCGCGCTGTTGCTGTTGTGGCCGTTGCTGATCGAGAGCCTGTTCGGACTTTTCGGCTCGTTCGGCCGCAATGTCCAGCCGTTCCTGCCGTTCGCCAATGCGCAACTGTTCCTCGGCAGCGACCAGGGCATCGACTTCCACTGGGGACCGTGGGGCGGGTTCGCCTACTTCACGGTGTTCGTTGCGGTCGTGTTCGCGGCCGCCGTCTTCGTGGTGAACCGGCGCGACGCCTGATGCGTGTCGGCAGCGGCGGCGCTGAATCGATCCGCGCCGGCGCGGTGGCGGGTGTGCTCGCGCTGCTGTTCGCGCTGTCCGGATGCAGTGCCGACCAGCCCGAGCAGGGGCCTGCCGCTGTGGCCGACGCGATCGAGGTGGACGCCCTCGCCACTCATCTGGACAACCTGCAGCGCGCCGCCGACGACCACGACGGCAATCGCGCAGCGGGTACACCGGGCTACGACGCAAGCGTCGACTACGTGGCCGGTGCGCTACGGGACCGCGGATTCGACGTGCAGACACCCGAATTCGACTTCGGGACATACGGCGTCAAGGCGCAGGGCCTGACCGTGGGCGGGCGCGCGACGGACGCACGGGTGGTGGAGTATTCGCCTGCTACGCCGGCGGGCGGCGTGACCGCTCCGGTTCTCGCGCTGCCCGATGGTGACGGGCCCGGCTGCGAGGCCGCGGATTACGACGGTCGCCCCGCCACCGGCGCGATCGTGGTGGTATCGCGTGGCGTGTGCCCGTTCGTGGACAAGGCGCGGATCGCGGCGGACGCGGGAGCGCTCGCGGTCGTCGTCGCCAACAACGAAGACGGCCCGGCCCCAGCCGCCACACTCGGCACCCCCGATGCTGGGAGCATTCCGATCATGGTGGTGGACAAGAACACCGGTATGGACGTCGCGGCCGCCACCACGCCGGTCACCGTGCTGGTGGATGCGGAGTCCCGCCGAATCACCACGCGAAACGTGGTCGCCCAGACCCGAACCGGGGCTACCGACAACGTGGTGATGGCAGGTGCCCATCTCGACAGCGTCCCCGAGGGGCCGGGGATCAACGACAACGGCACCGGCACCGCAGCTGTGCTGGAAACGGCGCTGCAACTCGGCCCGGAACCGGACGTGAGCAACGCGGTGCGGTTCGCCTTCTGGGGTGCCGAGGAGGAAGGCCTGCTCGGTTCGGCCGCCTATGTTCGCTCGCTGGAACCGGCCCAGCGTCTCGATATCGCGCTGTATCTCAACTTCGACATGCTCGGCTCGCCCAACGCGGGGCACTTCGTCTACGACGGCGACGATTCGGAGAAGTCCGGGGAGCCCGGCGGTCCGGAGGGATCGGCGGGCATCGAACGCACGCTCTCCTCGTCCCTGCTCTCCCGTGGTGTCGAGCCGCGCCCGGACGATTTGGACGGCCGCTCGGACTACGGCGCCTTCCTCGCGCACGGAATCCCGGTGGGCGGCACCGACACCGGCGCCGAGGGTGCGAAAACCGAGGCGGAAGCGCAACTGTGGGGCGGGACAGCGGGACAGGCTTACGACCCGAATTATCACACTGCCGGTGACACCGCGGCCAATGTCGATCGCGACGCACTTGCCGCCCATGCCGCCGCGGTCGCGTTCACCATCGCAAGCTACGCCGATTCGACCGAGGGACCGAACGGCGTTCCCGCCCGGGCGGACCGGGAGCGGATCCGGGGCGGCAGCGCCTGAGACCGGCCCGCTCGGCGTTGCCACTCGCTAGGGTGGCGAGAGAGTCGATCGGAGGTCACCATGAGCGACTACTGGCACGATCCGCGCTTCGGCGTATTTGCCGACCCTGCCGTCGAATCCGCCCAACACGTGGTGCGGGTCGCCGAGGTTGCCGACCGCGCCGGCCTCGACTTGATCGGGGTGCAGGACCACCCCTACCAGCGCCGGTTCCTCGACGCATTCGCGCTGATGACGACGCTGCTCGCGCGCACGGAATCCATCCGAGTGTTTCCCGACGTGGCGTGCCTGCCGCTGCGCCCACCCGCCGTCCTCGCGAAAACCGCTGCGACCCTGGATATCCTGTCCGGCGGTCGATTCGAGCTCGGGCTCGGCGCCGGCGGGTTCTGGGATGCGATCGAGGCGATCGGGGGCCCGCGCCGCGCACCCCGCGAGGCGGCCAACGCGCTCGTCGAAGCCACCGATGTGATCCGGGCGATGTGGTCGGGCGAACGGTCCGTCCGCGTCGACGGCGAGATCTACCGACTGTCCGGCGTCCACCCTGGCCCGGCCCCGCAACACGGTGTCGCGATCTGGTGGGGTGTGCTCGGCCCGCGGATGCTCGCCGAACTCGGCCGACGGGCGGACGGCTGGGTCCCGTCGGCAAGCTACTTCCCGCCCGAGAAGTTGGCCGACGCGCACGCCCGCATCGACGACGCCGCTGTCGCCGCGGGGCGGGAGCCGAGCCAGATCCGTCGGATCTACAACGTCTTCGGCGCCATCACCGGCGGCACGTCCGCGGGCTTCCTGAACGGGCCGGTCCAGCAGTGGGTGGACGAGTTGACCGAACTCGTCGTCGACGGCGGCATGGACACCTTCGTGTTTGGCACCGAGGGCGACGACCTCGATACGATCCGGACGTTTGCCGACGACGTGGCCCCTGCCGTGCGGGCGGCCGTGGCGAGCGAGCGCGGGTGACCGGTTAGCCCCCTGGTGCGGGCACCTCGTGCGAAATTAGTTGTGAGTAAACGATTTTCGTATCTCCGATCAGTTCGGCGCGCGGGTATTGCCGTCGCACAGATGTTCGACTAGCGTGGTGGTATGACGCTCGGGGGGAGCTCAACTATTGGTCTTGTCGATGCCGCTGTGCTCGATGATGGTTCGTTGCTCGACGAGTTGGCTGCTGCCGCGGTGGCGGAGAATTGTGCGGCGTACCGGAAGGTGGTGCTGGCCGGGCGGCTGTGGGAGACCTGGGTCGAACGCGACGCCGAGCTGGGCCGGGACGGTTTCGTGGATTGCGGCAACAATGCTCTGGCCGAGATCGCGGTCCGGTTGGGGTGTTCGAAGACGATCGCCGAGGGTTTCGCGGTGGTCGGGATGGAGCTGCGCTTGCGACTGCCGTTAGTGCGAGCGGCGTTCGCCGCGGGTGAGCTGGATTTCGCGCGGGTGCGCCGCATCGTGTACGACACTCTCGGGTTCACGCCCGGCACGGTCGCGTTGGCGGAGCCGGACCTGCTTGCCGCGGCGCGGGTCCTTTCGCCCGGTCCGTTGGCGGGCGAGATCGACACCATTCTGATCCGGATCGCGCCCGCGGAGGTTGCTGCCCGCCGCGAGGAGGCCGAACGCGACCGTCGTATTCGCAAACGCCGGGTCGGTCCGCTCGCGCGGCTCGAGGTGGATCTGTCCCCGGTGGAGGCCGAGGCGGCGTGGCAGCGCGTCACCGAGGTTGCGGGCACGGTGTGCGGGCAGGACCGGCGCAATCGGCAGTACCGGATGGTGGATGCGTTCCTGGCGCTCGTACACGGAGAGAATCGGCTGGGCTGTGAGTGTGGCCGGTCGGACTGCGTCGCGGTAATCGCGCCGGTATCGCTGCGTCGCCGGACTCCGTTGGTGCAGATCGGGATCGACGTCGCGAGCTTGCTCGGTTTGCGTTCGGAGCCGGCGTAGTTGCCCGGGTATGGGCCGGTCGATCCCGAATTGGCGCGACAACTCGCGACGGATGCAACGTGGCAGGGGATGCTCACCGAACTGCACATGATCGCCGGCGGTGAAGGGCTCATTGCGCACGGTGCTGCGACGAATGATTCTGCGCCGGCATCCACGGCCCAGGACCGCTTGTGCACCAGCACCTTCCGTGCCCGCGGCTCGCGGCGCCCCGGTGGGGTTGTGCCCGCGCCCTGCATGCCGGCCCCACCCGCACGGCCGCCGTTCGGCACCGTCGCCGCCGCCACCCACGGCGTCGCCGAACTCGACCGGCATTTCCACGCCGCGCCCCGCAACGGGCACGGCGGACACCATCACCCACCGCCGGGAGCACTCGATTACCGCCCCGACGCCGCCACTGCCGCGGTGGTGCGCGCCCGTGACCGGCACTGCCGGTTCCCCGGCTGTCGTACGCCCGCGGCCAATTGCCAACTCGACCATGTCGTCGCGTACGATCGCCACCGCCCGGACCGCGGTGGCTGGACGGTGCCGTCGAACCTGCAGTGCCTCTGCGCGTTTCACCATCAACTCAAAACGATGAAACTCTGGCACGCCCAGATGACACCGGGCGGGCACGTGGCCTGGCGCAGCAGCTACGGCCACAACCTCGTCACCACACCAACGGCCGGACTCACCAGCGCACCCGCCGCCACGCTCACCGCGACGGTCGGCTCCGGCCCGCTGCGCTGGCACCCAGGATCGGAGCCGACCGATGACGATGAGCCACCGTACTGAGCGGCGCAATCTCCGTTAGTCGACCGATTTCGGTGCCGCCGATCCGCGTGTGTGCGCCGCGTTCCATGCCTGCCGGATCTCCGGGCGTAATTTGCCACGGTCGGGCACGGGCAGGCCGACAGTGCGCGCCCACACCCGGATCTCGGCGGTGCTGGGTTCCGGTTGCGTCGGAGCTGCTTCGAACGCGGGCTCGGCTCCGAGCGATCCGGCAGTGTCGAGCGTGTCCTGCGCCCAAGTGTGCACGGCCGCGAGGTAGCGATAGACGTGCTCCTGGGCCAGCTTGCGGTTGTCGCAGAACTGGATCGATACGGTTGGGAAGGTGGCCTGCAGTTCGGCGAGCGAGTCGGCCACCGATGCGGGACGCGCCCACGTCAGCGCGAAAATCTGCGAGTAACGCTCTTCGACGACGACCGCCGCGCGTGGCATCGCCGCTAGCTCGGTGAGTTGATACTTCAGCTTTCCGCTCAACAGGCTCGAAGTGAGGTCTTCGAGTGACTTGCGTTCCACCGATGCGATCAACCTGCCCTGGTGCACCAGCCCGTAGTCACCGCATGGCAGCGCGCGCCGCGTGATGTGGACCTGCTTGCCGGCGAAGTCGTAGGCGTAGCGCTCGCGCGAATCGACGACGATCTCGAGTTCGGCGATCCCTGCGGCCCTTGCGGTGGGTATGCGCACCCCCGGCCGGGATTGCTTGCGGGTCCTCGCGCTCTGCCAGAACACCATCTCGCGACCGCGGGCGCGTGTGTAGACGAGCTGCGAGCGGCTCTCACGCTGCCGCGCGGCCACGACGTCGATCGCCGCGCCGCGCCGTTGGCACGAGGTCAGGTCGATTCGTTCGACGACCTCGGGCTCGGCCGGCCATTCTTCAAGTGTCGCGGGATGACAGTAGAGCGCCTTGGTGCGCGGCCAGGTGCCCGATGTCCGGAACACCAGGCCGTTGCCGAGCGGCAGCCGCAACAGGTAGGGCAGGCTCGAATCGGCGTCCGGATTCGTCGCGATCAACAGCTCCACGCCGCCAGTTTGCCGTCGGATGGAAATCACCGCGAATTTCTTTCCCGAGTCGGTAGAAAACGGGTGGTGCCCGTTCGAAGAGTGTGTGTAGCCGCTCGACACCGAGTCGTGCGGTACCGACAGAGGAGGCCGCAATGCGAGTCATCGTGATGGTCGAGGGTGACGGGGTCGACGAGGACAAGGCCACGCCGACCGAGGAGATGTTCCAGAAGATGACCGCCTACAACGAGGAACTCGTTAAAGCGGGCATCATGCTGGACGGGGAAGGGCTGCTACCCACGGCAAAAGGGGCACGGATCGAATTTCGGGGCGGCACGACGTCGGTCGTCGACGGCCCGTTCGTCGAATCCAAGGAAATCGTCATGGGCTACTGGATCTGGGAGGTCAGCTCACTGGAAGAAGCGATCGAATGGGCCAAGCGCTGCCCGGCCGATCCGGGCGGCGAAGGCAGGTCGCTGCTCGAGATCCGTCCGATCGCTACCCCGGAGGACTTCGGCGCGGAGTACACCGACGAGATCCGGGCACGCGAGGAGCAACTCGCCGAGCAGTTGAAACAGCGCGAATCGTGACCGGATGACGGACGTGGCCCGGACCGTCGAAGCGGTCTGGCGAATGGAATCGGCACGGGTCATCGCATCGCTGACTCGAGTGGTTCGCGATCTCGGGCTGGCCGAGGAACTGGCGCAGGAGGCGTTTCTCGCCGCGCTCGAGCAGTGGCCCGAGCGCGGCGTACCGCCGAACCCCGGCGCATGGCTGATGACGACCGCCAAGAACAAGGCAATCGACCGAATCCGGCGCGAGACCAACCGCGACGAGAAGTACGCCGCGATCGGACGCGAGCTGGCGAACCAGGCCGACGATCCGTCCGACACCGAGGCGCTGCGCGACGACGTGCTCGCGCTGGTATTTACCGCGTGTCACCCGGTGCTGCCGCGCGAGTCCCGCGTCGCGCTGACCCTGCGGGTAGTGGCGGGGCTGCGCACCGAGGAAATCGCGCGAGCGTTTCTTGTACCGTCGGCGACACTCGGGCAACGGATTTCGCGGGCCAAGCGGACGCTTGCCGAAGCGCATGTGCCGTTCGAGGTGCCGCAGGCCGACGATCTCGCGCCGCGGCTGTCCGCGGTCCTCGAAGTGGTGTATCTCGTGTTCAACGAGGGCTATTCCGCGACCTCGGGCGACGAATGGGTGCGCCGCGATCTCGCCGGAGAGGCGATGCGGCTCGGGCGGGTGCTGGCCGGCCTGCTGCCGGCCGAGCCGGAGGTGCACGGTCTGCTTGCGCTGATGGAACTGCAGGCTTCGCGCTTCGCCACGCGCGTCGACTCCCGCGGAGCGCCGGTCTTGCTGCCCGATCAGGACCGGTCTCGCTGGGACCGCACACTGATCCGGCACGGACTCGCTGCGCTCGACCGAGCCATTGCGCTGCGCCGACCGTTGGGTCCCTACACGGTGCAGGCCGCCATCGCGGCGTGCCATGCCAGGGCGCGCTCGTTCGACGAAACCGACTGGGAGGCAATTGTTTCGCTATACGATGCGCTTGGCGAGCTGGCGCCGTCACCGGTGGTGCAGTTGAACCGCGCGGTGGCGGTGCTGCAGGCAGACGGACCCGAGGCCGCGCTCGCCGCCCTCGACGAACTGGGCGACGATCCGCGACTGGCCGGCTTCCACCTGTTCGGCGCGGTGCGCGGCGACGTGCTCGTGCGGCTGGGCCGCTACGCGGACGCGGCGCAGGTGCTGGAATCGGCTGCGGGGCAAGCCCCCACCAAGCACGAGCGTTCGTTGTTGCTCGAGCGGGCGGCGGCCGCGGCCGAGCGGGCGTAGGCGTGGAGGTCGGTACTTGACCTCGAGTGCACTCGAGGTCCTATGGTCGGCCCATGCCGACACGACAGGCTCAACTCACCGACGACCAAATCGCTTACCTGCGAACCCAGCCACTGGGCCGCCTGGCCACCGTCACGCCGGGCGGGGCGCCCCAGAACAAGCCCGTCGGGTTCACCTACAACGCCGACCTCGGGACGATCGACATCGGCGGACACAACATGGGCGCGAGCAGGAAGTTTCAGAATCTCGCCGCCGAACCGCGTGTCGCGTTCGTCGTCGACGACGTTGTTTCGACCCAACCGTGGCAGGTGCGGTTCATCGAAATACGCGGCACCGCCGAGGCTTTGCGCGATCAACCGGCCCTGGGACCGGGATTCTCCAACGAACTCATCCGGATTCGGCCCGATCGGGTGCTTTCGTACGGTCTGTGACCCGCTGCTGTCGTGCGGGTCAGGCCTGTTCGAGCCGCCAGAGCGGTGAGACCGGGCCGTGCCCGCCGCCGAGGTCGTAGGCGGCCGCGAGGCAGCGGGTCACCCACTCCTTGGCGAACCCGAACGCGTCCGGCACCGAGTACCCGTGGGCGAGCGCGCACGCGATGGCCGCCGCGAGGGTGTCCCCGCCGCCGTGGTCGTTGCCGGTGTCGATGCGCGGCGTGGTGAACGAGTGGAACTCGTTGCCGTCGAAGAGCAGGTCGGTGCTCTCGGTCGAGCTGCGCAGGTGGCCGCCCTTCACGACCGCCCACTGCGCGCCGAGTTCGTACAGTTGCTCGGCGGCGCGGCGCGCAGTGGCGTCGTCGACCACGTCGATACCGGTGATCAGCCGGATCTCGTCAAGGTTCGGCGTCACGACAGTGGCCCGCGGGATCAGGACGTTGCGCACCGCGTCGAGTGCTTCGGGATGCAGCAGCGGATCGCCGTGCATGGACGCGCAGACCGGGTCGACGACGAGCGGCACCGCCTGGTCCTTGCCGATGCCCACCTCGTCGCACACCTCGGCGACCGCGGCGATGATCGCGGACGAGGCGAGCATCCCGGTCTTCGCCGCGCTCACGCCGATATCGCCGACCACCGAGCGGACCTGATCCGCGACTATCTGCGGCGGAATCTCATGGAAGCCGCTGACACCCAGCGAGTTCTGCACCGTCACCGCGGCCACCGCGACGCACGCGTGCACGCCGCACAGCGCCATCGTCCGGCTGTCGGCCTGGATACCCGCTCCGCCGCCGGAGTCGGTACCGGCGATGGTCAGCGCGCGAACCGGGGTGGTGCCGGGAGGTGCGAGGGGGAGTAGCTCCATGGGGCGACCCTAACGGGGGGCGTGACGCTCATTGACCGGTCGGGGCTCAATTCGCCGGGATCCCGTCCGGCCATGGGTCGAGCGGTCACGCGTCGTCACCCCAACGACTTGTGGCGTCGCCGCGCCACCAGCATCACCTCGTCCGCGACGGCGGTGGCGCTGTCGAACCCGTCTGCCGCGGCGTAGCGCAGCACGAGGAAGATCCGCATCGTCGGATGGCAGTACGGCCAAGCAGTCGATCAGTGCTTGTTCCGGGCCGACCGTGGGCATGTCCCAGGACTCGACCACTTCCTCCGGCGCGAGGTGGCGGCGGTACAGGGAGATCCACGATGGCCCGGACTTGTGCAGGCTGGGTCGAACGGTCGCCTCGAACACCGTGGGTTCCGGCAGCATCTGCCACAGCCAGGCCGCCGTGCGATGGCTGAACACTGCGGACGGCTCCCAGGCAAGGATCGCCGCAAGTCGCTTCGCTCTTGCTCGCCGGTGCATCCAGCAAGGGTGTCGGCACGCGGAGGGGTTTTCGTCGCATGCCGCCTCCCTCGGTTGCGAAGACGCCCAAGCAGATGTTTAGTTAGTAGATAGCAACTAAATGTCTCGGTAGTGGTGCTCAGCGTTGAGTCGCACGATCGAATTCCTTACAGGAGCGTTCCTTGACTTCGACGCGCAGCGCCGGCGATTCCGCGGAGACCGTGGACGAAGGCGATGTCCAGACGATCCGGCGACGGTTCAAGATGGAAAAAGACCACCCGGGCTATAAGTGGATCGCGCTGTCCAACACCACCGTCGGCATGCTCATGGTCGCGATCAACTCGTCGATCGTCATCATTTCGATGCCCGCGATCTTCCGCGGGATCGGGCTCAATCCGCTCGAACCGGCCAACGTCAGCTACCTGCTGTGGCTGCTGATGGGCTTCATGCTGTCCTCGGCGGTGCTCGTCGTCATGTTCGGCCGGCTCGGCGACATCTACGGTCGCGTGCGGATCTACAACCTCGGCTTCATGGTGTTCGCGGTGTGCGCCCTTGCACTGTCGTTCGACCCGCTGCACGGCGGCGCGGGCGCGATCTGGCTGATCGCCTGGCGCGTTCTGCAGGGAGTCGGCGGCGCGATGCTGTTGGCGAACTCGGCGGCGATTCTCACCGACGCGTTCCCGTCGAACCAGCGCGGCATGGCGCTCGGCATCAATCAAGTCGCCGCGATCGGTGGCTCGTTCCTCGGCTTGATCATCGGTGGTGTGCTGTCCGAGTGGGACTGGCGCGCCGTGTTCTGGGTGAGTGTGCCGTTCGCGGTGATCGGCACCGTTTGGTCCTATCGGTCGCTGCAGGAGCTTGGTCAGCGTTCCCGCGGCAGGCTCGACTGGGCGGGCACGCTCACCTTCGGGCTCGGGCTCACCATGCTGCTCACCGGTGTCACCTACGGCATTCAGCCCTACGGTGATTCGTCCACCGGCTGGACCAACCCGTGGGTGCTCGGCGCGATTTTCGGCGGCTTCGCACTGCTCGCGATCTTTTGTGTCGTGGAGTTGCGGATCGCAGAGCCGATGTTCAACCTGGCGCTGTTCAAGATCAGGGCCTTCACGCTCAGCAACATCGCCGGGCTGATGGCCTCGATCGGCCGGGGTGGCCTGCAGTTCATGCTGATCATCTGGTTGCAGGGCATCTGGCTGCCGCTGCACGGCTACGACTTCGAAGCCACCCCGCTCTGGGCGGGCATTTACCTGCTGCCGATGACGCTCGGGTTCCTCGTCGCGGGGCCGATCTCCGGCTATCTCTCCGACCGGTACGGCGCGCGGCCGTTCGCGACCGGCGGGGCGCTCCTCGTCGCGGCAACCTTCATCGCGTTGATGATCATCCCGGTCAACTTCGACTACTGGCTGTTCGCCTTCATCATTTTTGTCAACGGCGTCGGATCGGGTCTGTTCTCCTCCCCGAACAGCGCGGCGATCATGTCCAGCGTGCCGGCAAAGGAGCGGGGTATCGCCTCGGGTATGCGCGGCACGCTGTTCAACGGCGGTAGTGCGCTGTCGATCGGAATCTTCTTCTCGCTGATGATCATCGGGCTGGCCAACACCCTGCCCAGCGCGCTTCAGGACGGGCTGACCGGTCATGGCGTGTCCGCCGACGTGGCGGGTCAGGTCGCCGACCTGCCGCCGGTGGGCAGCCTGTTCGCTGCGTTCCTCGGCTACAACCCGATCGAGGAGCTGCTCGGTTCGACGGGCGAGCTCGAGCAGCCCGGCGTGGACGCCGCGACGCTGACCGGGCAGGAATTTTTCCCGCACCTCATCACCGGTCCGTTCCACAGCGGTCTCACGGTGGTCTTCCTCGCAGCTGCGGCGATGATGCTGATCGGCGCGGTCGCTTCGTGGTTCGCCGGTGCGCGGTACGTGCACGACGAGTCGGTCGAGTTGGTGCAGGCCGACCTCGCGGAAGCGGGCCGGCGGTGACTACGGGCCGCGCAGCGGCAGCAGAACGCACCGCTGTCGGCGACCCGGACGACCTCCGCGACGCGGTGGATGTCGCGCTGACGATCGGCAGGCTGGTCCGCACCCTGCGCCGATTCGGGGACGCCGCCGCGCTCAGCCCCGGCTCGTCGTCCGCGCTCGCCACGCTGGTGTGGTCGGGTCCGATGCGGCTGGGTGATCTGGCGGCGGCCGAACGAGTCACCGCACCGACGATGTCTCGCATCGTGTCCGGCCTGGACCGCTCGGGTTATCTCGTCCGCACGCCCGACCCGGACGACGGTCGCGCACAACTGCTTGCCGCCACCGAGGAAGGGCGTGCGCTCGCCACCGGGCTGCACTCCGCGCGGATCCACAATGTCGCGGCCGCTCTCGACCGGCTGAACGAAGAGCAGCGGAGCGCGCTGGTCACGTCGCTGGCGGCGTTCGAGCACGCCCTGGAGGACTGAGCGTTCAGCCCAGCTGCACCCACACCGGGGCGTGATCGCTCGCGCCGGTGCCCTTGCGCTCCTCCCGGTCGATACCTGCCGCTTCGACGCGGGCCGTGAACGCGGGGGAGCCGAGCACGAAGTCGATGCGCATGCCCTCGCGGCGTTGGAAGCGCAGCTGGGTGTAATCCCAGTAGGTGTAGGCGCCGGGACCGGGCGTGAAGGGCCGGACAACGTCGGTGAAACCGGTCGCGGCGAACGCGTCGAATGCCTCCCGCTCGGCCGTGGTGGTGTGCGTCTTGCCCGCGAAGAACTCCGGCGACCACACATCCTCGTCGGTGGGGGCGATGTTCCAGTCGCCGGCGAGCGCGATCTGGGCGTCCGGGTTGGCCGCGAGCCACTGCTCGGCCTCTTTGCGCAGCACACGCAGCCAGTCGAGCTTGTAGTCGTAGTGCGGGTCGGACAGCGAGCGGCCGTTCGGCACGTACAGGCTCCAGATCCGGACGCCGGCGCAGGTCGCGGCGATTGCGCGGGACTCGACAATCGGTGCGGGAATGAGTGTCTCGGCGGCGTCCCGGTCGAAGCCGGGCTGCCCGTCGAAGGCGACCTGCACGTCCTCGATGCCGACCCGGGACGCGATCGCGACCCCGTTCCACTGGTTGATCCCGATATGCGTGACGTCGTAGCCGGCCTCGGCGAACTGCTCGGCGGGGAACTGGTCGTCGCGGCACTTGGTTTCCTGCATGGCGAGCACATCGATGTCGTGCTGATCCAGCCAGGCCAGCACGCGATCGAGTCTGGTGCGAATCGAATTGACGTTCCAGGTGGCGAGGCGCACGGGCGCTCCGATCTTCTCTGCGGTGAACGAGCCGAGCGTCGCCGCCCAATTTTCTACGCGATGCGCGGGATCCCGCGCGGATGGCCGAAAAGTGGAGCGGCAGGGTCGCGGGTCACCGCCGTTCCGGACGCGGGCCGAGGGCCTTCATCGCGACCACCCGGTCACGCGGCACGAGCACCGACTCCCCATCGGCCTTGCGGACGGTCAGCGGATCGTAGCCGAGCAGTTCGCCGATGACGTCGGTCAACGGCGGCGTCGACCCGTCGCAGCGCCGGTACCGGATGACCACTCGGGCGCCGATCGGGATGTCAGTCCTCGTCATCGTGGCCGAACGGGTCGGCGTCCACTCCGGGCGTCCAGCTGAGCCCGGGGGTGCCCCAGCCGTTGCGCTTGATCGCCTTCTTCGCGGCGCGCGCATTGCGGCCGACGAGCACGTCGACGTAGAGCTTGCCGTCGAGGTGGCCCACTTCGTGCTGCAGCATGCGCGCGAAGAATCCGGTGCCTTCGATCTCGACCGGTTCGCCCTTGGCGTCGGTGCCGGTGACCCGGGCCCAGTCCGCCCGGCCGGTCGGGAACTGTTCGCCCGGCACCGAGAGGCAACCCTCGTCGTTGTCGTCCGGGTCGGGCATGGTCTCGGGGACCTCGGAGGTCTCGAGCACCGGATTGATGACCTCGCCCCTACGGAAGTACTGCTTGCCATCCGGATCGAGATCGGGGCAGTCGTAGACGAACACTCGCAGTCCGACGCCGACCTGATTGGCGGCGAGCCCGACACCGTTTGCCACGTCCAGGGTCTCGTACATGTCCGCGATCAACTGTGCGATCTCATCCGGTGATGCGGTGACCTGCTCGGTCGGGGTGTGCAGAACAGGGTCGCCGACGATGCGGATGGGAAGGACAGCCATGGTCGAGAGAATACTTCGGCGGTCCGGGTTCGATTTCGGTGGTCCGGGCCAGATTTCGGTGGTCCGGCTCGATTCCCGCATGTCGGCGCTTGCGACTCGCCCGCCCCGCACGCCCTGCCCGACCGGCCGTCACGTGATTGAATGTCGACGAACCACATTGGTGTAGTTCGTCCAGTGCATTCGGCGAGGGAGCGAAATGGACGGCGCAGCTGCGCAAAGTCGGAACGAGCCTGGACCGGGCGGTGTGTCGGGGGCGGCCGACGACCGCGACGAGGGGGGCCTCAGCCGCCGTGAACGCGACATTTTGGCGTTCGAGCGGCAATGGTGGAAGTACGCGGGCGCCAAGGAAGAAGCGATCAAGGAACTGTTCGACATGTCCGCGACGCGCTACTACCAGGTGCTCAACACGCTGGTCGACCGGCAGGAAGCCCTTGCCGCGGACCCAATGCTCGTCAAACGGCTGCGGCGGCTGCGTGCCAGTCGGCAGAAGGCGCGCGCGGCGCGCCGGCTCGGGTTCGACGTCACCTAGACCGGTTCGGCCTACCTTGCTGCGGGCCGAACGTGGACTAGGGTTCCGACCGTGAGCACTCCGAATCCGGCGTCCAGTGGACCCCCGCTTCGCGCGCTCGCAATGGTGCTGATCGCGCTCGCGATTCTGTTCGCGGGCCTGGGCGCGTTGTCCTGGTCCTCCGAGTCCGACGACGACGCGTCCGCTGCGGCGGCCACCACCACAGCGGCGAACACCCAGCCGATGGCCTCGCCACGGGCGACCACCAGCGTTGCGCCCGCCGCGGCGACCACCGACGAAGAGGCGGACGAAGCGTCGACAACGACCACCCGATCGTCGGCGCCGACCACCACGTCCGGCGCATCCGCAACGTCGACACGCGCCAGTGCCACGAGTACCGCGAGCGCCGACGTCGTCTCGTCCGTTCCCGTCCGGGTGCTGAACAACAGCTCTGTTTCCGGCCTTGCCGCGTCGACCGCGTCGGAACTGCGCGGGGAGGGCTGGACCGTCAGCCAGACGGGCAACTACAGCGACACCCAGATCGCGCAGAACACCGTGTATTACGGCGACGGGCCGGGCGAGAAAGAGGCCGCCACGATGATCGCCGAACAGATCGGGGCCACGACCGCACCGTCCACCGGGGGCATCGGTGACGGTGTCACGGTGATCCTGAGCGGAGACTGACCGGTTGGGTTGCGGGCGTGCGGAGGTGCGGCCGGCCCCCGCGTCTATGATCATTCCGACTTGCTTGCCAGCTCTTTCCTTGTCGTCTCTTTCTAGGAGCGGTTGATGGTTTCCCCGGCCCGGTCCCGTGTTCGTCGCAACACCGTTCGCCTTGCGGCGCCGATCGTCGCGGTTGCGGCTCTCGGACTCGTGGCGTGCTCCAACAGTCAGGAGCCGAGCGACGTCGCGGGGACGACACCACCGGTGTGGACCGGTTCGCCCGCGCCCGGCGCTAGCGGAACCGAGGGCGCCGCCGCAGGCAGTGACCAAGCGGCCTCGTCGGTCGAAAGCGAGCTGAAGGATCCGAGTGGTAGGTCCGTCGGCACGGTGACGTTCACCAAGGACGGCGACTACCTGGAGATCAAGGTCGAGGCGAGTGGGCTGCAGCCGGGCTTCCATGGTCTGCACGTCCACGAGTTCGGCAAGTGCGAGCCGAATTCGGTCGCCCCGACGGGTGGGGCGCCGGGGAACTTCCTCTCGGCGGGCGGTCATCTGCAGGTGCAGGGCCACACCGGTCATCCGTCCAGCGGTGACCTGACTTCGCTGCAGGTGCGCGGAGACGGCACCGGCTCGCTCGTCACGACCACCGACGCGTTCACCCTCGATGACCTGACCTCGGGCGAAGGCCACGCCGTGATCGTGCACGCGAACGCCGACAACTTCGCGAACATCCCGACCCGCTACGCGCTGCCCGACAACGCGCCGGTACCCGATCAGACGACGTTGAGCACCGGAGACGCCGGGGGTCGCGTGGCCTGCGGCGTCATCAAGTAGCTGACAACGAGCCGAGCGACGGGAGTCGCATGACCGAGGCATCCGCGGTTCCACGGCTCCACTTCGACGCGTCGCCACGTCACACACTCGGTGTCGAGTGGGAGATCGCGCTCGTCGACAAGAAGACGCGCGACCTCTCCAACACCGCAGCTGCCGTGTTCGATGAGGTCGGCGACCTCCCGCCGCGCAATGGCATCCCGCCGTTGACCAAGGAACTGCTGCGCAACACCGTCGAACTGGTGACGGGCGTGCACGATACGGTCGGCGAAGCGATCGATGACCTGCGGGCGACGATGGACATCGTGCGCCGCGCCGCATCGACGCAGGGTGTCGACCTGTTCTGCGCAGGTACCCACCCGTTCGCGGAGTGGTCGAAGCAGCAGCTGACGCAGTCGCCGCACTACGACGAGCTGATCGAACGCACCCAGTGGTGGGGCCGCCAGATGCTGATCTGGGGCGTGCACGTGCACGTCGGTTTGTCGCACCACGAGAAGGTCTTCCCGATCCTGAATTCGCTGTTGTTGCAGTATCCGCATCTGCTGGCGCTGTCCGCGTCGTCGCCGATGTGGGCGGGTTCCGACACCGGGTACGCAAGCAATCGCGCGCTGATGTTCCAGCAGCTGCCGACCGCAGGGCTGCCGTTCCAGTTCGCGAACTGGTCGGAGTTCGAGGCATTCGTGCGCGACCAGATGAAGACCGGCGTCATCGAACAGCTCGGCGGAATGCACTGGGATATCCGGCCCGCGCCGAAGTGGGGCACGATCGAGATCCGGGTCTGTGACGGCGTTTCCACCCGGTCGGAGCTGGCCGCGCTCGTTGCGTTGACCCACTGCCTGGTCGTCGACCTCGACCGCCGCCTCGAGGCCGGCGAACAGCTCCCGAGCATCCCGCCGTGGCATGTGCAGGAGAACAAGTGGCGCGCCGCGCGGTACGGCCTGGACGCGATCGTCATCGTCGACGCGGAGAGCAACGAACGCCTCATCACAGAGGACCTCGACGACCTGCTGAACCGGCTCGAACCGACCGCCGCACGCCTCGGCTGCGCGGATGAGCTGCGGCTCGTGGCCGACATCCCGCGGCGTGGAGCGTCCTATCAGCGGCAGCGTCAGGTGGCTGCGGCCAATAACGGCGACCTGGTGGCGGTGGTCGATTCGTTGGTGTCGGAACTCGATTCGTAACCATTTGGTAGAGCAAGTGTCGGACGTTGTTAAGCGGCCGTTTACTATCGGCGGGTGCTGCTCGAACGGGTGAGGGTGCCGCAAACGCGGTCGCGGTCGTTCGTGGTGATCGGATTACTGCTCGCGGGTGTCGCGCTGCTCCTCGTCGGGGTCCAGATGGCGGCGACGCTGGCGGGTTTCCAGGGGCCGCTCGAAAGTCTTGCCGGCGACTACGTCGCGACGCCCAAGTCGGCGTCGGTGCCGTGGGCCGGTCTCGTGCTTGCCATGGTCGGTATCGGCGCGCGCCGTCGGGTGATCGCACTCGCGGCCGCGGCGGCGATCGACATCGTCTTTGCCGCCGGGCGGGTGTTGTTCGGCGGGGCGCTGACCGTCGGCAACGGCCCCACGATCGTGTTGACCGCGCTTGCGCTGATCGCATGGCTGCGCTGGCACGGCACCGAACGGCGCAACGCGTTGCATGCCGCGGGCCTAGGTGCGCTGCTTATCCTCGCGACGAAAATCGGGGACACCTGGCTGCACTTCACCGCGTCGGCGCGCCCGAACGTCTGGGATCAATTCGCGCTGACCACGGATCGCGCCCTCGGCGACCCCTCCTGGCTGCTCGGCCGCGCGGTGGAGGCGATCGGTCCGGTCGGTTACAACATCCTGCATTGGGTCTATATCGAGCTGCCGGTCGGAGCGATCGCGGTCGCCATCTGGCAGCTGCGCCGTGTGGCCGGCACCGGCACCTGGCCCGCGCACTACCTCGTCCGCACATTTCTCACCCTCGGCCTGATCGGGCCGGTGATCTATCTGCTGTTCCCGGTCGTGGGTCCGATCTTCGCGTTCGGTTCGGAGGGAGACGGTTTCCAGGTCGGCAACTACTGGCCGAACACGCTGCCGGCGCTGGGCGAACCACAACCAATGCCGTTCGACGAGTACACGCCCCGCAATTGCATGCCATCGATGCACACCGCGTGGGCGCTGGCGCTGTTCCTGCATTCGCGCCGCGACATCGACGGGGGACGAGCGCCCTGGTGGCTGCGGTGGGGCGGCGCGCTGTGGCTGGCCTGCACACTGTGCGCGACTTTGGGTTTCGGCTACCACTATGGCGTCGATCTCCTTGCCGGAGCGGTGCTGTGTCTTACGGTCGAGTCGGCGTTGCGCGACCCGGAACGCGGCTGGGGCTGGTTCCGGGTCCGGCTGGTCGGGGGCGGAGTGATCGCGCTCGCCGGGCTGCTGCTGTCCTACCGTTTCCTCTCCGTCACGCTCGCAACGTATCCGCTGCCTTCCGGGATCGTGCTGGTCGGCGTGGTCGCCGCGCTGGCCGGCGGGTATTACCGGACCTTCTTCGTGCGCCCGTGGCCCAGCGGTGATCACGACGGTGAGTCGGCTGCGCTGGATTCGGGCGTGCTGGATTCGGGCGCCGCGCCCAGCCGCAGCACCGGTCTGCACGCCAACGGCCGGCCCGCCGAACTCCTCCGACGAACCGGCCGCTGAGCGAAATCTGTTCAGGGTCGGTAGGTCACGGCGTGACCGCCGACCGTGCCCGCCAATGCCCGACCGCGAGATCGACCGCGAGGAAGCCGAGCAGACTCAGCCCGAGCAGCGGGACGAACCAGCCGACGAGCACCGTCGCAACGATCACCCCGGCGAGCCGGGCAGGCCCGATCCGCCGCAGCCCGCCCCGCACGGGCGGGCGACCGACCACCCGGCCGCTCCGCACCGGCCTGTGCCCGATGGGCCGGCCGCTCCGCACCGGCCTGTGCCCGATGGGCCGGCCGCTCCGCACCGGCCTGCGCCGCCACCACATCAGGTAGCCGCGCACGATCACCGTCACCAACAGCACCGCGAGCAGCGCGAGCGCAATCTGATTGGCAAGGCCGAACAGGATGCCCATGTGCAGGCCGATGCCCCAGGTGGTCAGCTTCGCGGCCAACGGCCAGTCGGCGAAGCGGGATTCGTCGGTGACGGTGCCGGACGCGCCATCGATGACGACGGTGTCCGTGGCGAACTGCCACGGCTGTCGCGTCTCCGCCACGGTGAACGCGGTATGCACATCGGTCGGGATGCTCGCCTCCACCGCGTTGCTCACCCCGTTGCGAGCGGCGAGCGCCAGGACCCCGTCGAGCTCGTCGATTCGGGCCTGCATCTGCGCAGGCTCCGCGCCGGCGGTCGCCGCCATCCCGCCGTGGCCCTCGTGCCCTCCGCCGAGCGTGGTGTCCACCGTCGGCGTCGTCCAGCTCAGCGCGGTGCGCAATTCGCCGATGTTTTCCCCGGCAAAGCGTGACCAGGTCAGCCCGGTCGCGGAGAGGAACACCAGGCCCACCGCGAGCCAGATGCCGACCACGCCGTGCCAGTTCATCGTCCGCGCCCGTCCACGCGTGGACCGGTCCAATGTCCAGAGTCGCGCGGCGGAGCCGTTGCGCGCGCGGTTGGTTCGGTGGCGCACGAACCACAGGTAGCAGCCGCCGAGCGCAACCACCCACAGCCAGGACGCAGCGAGTTCGCTGTAGATGCGGCCCGGCTCACCGAGATGCAAGTGCCGATGCAACTGCGAAATCCACGTCCGCATGGGCAGTGCGCTACTGCTTCCGTACACAACGAGATCGCCGCGCGGTGTGGCCGTCACGGGGTCGACGAACACCGCGCGGCGCTCGGACTCGCCGAGGCTGGGGTCGTCGAACAGCACCCGCGTGGTGTCACCCGGCTGGGCGGCGGGACGCACCGCGTTCAACGTCAGATCCGGCTGCACCAACTGCGCCGCGCGGACCTGATCGGCGACCGGCGCCGCCGGACCGGTCGAGTCGACGTGCAGATAGTCGCGGTAAACGACCTTCTCCAACGACGGTGCGAGCGCGTACAAACCGCCGCTGATGGTCGCGACAACGAGGAACGGCGCGATAAGGATCCCGGCGTAGAAGTGCAGCCGCAGGATCAGCGGACGGAGGCTGCGTCGCGGAGCGCCACCGGGCGGTGGGGAGAAGTCCGCGGCGAGATCACCGCGGCCGAGTTCGGACAGGGTCATTGATGTCTCGATTCGATTCGGCGAGCCGACCAACGGGTACGAGACCAGGCGGCGTCGGCTCGAATTGGGCGCGCAGCGCAAGCCGGAAGCCGGCTGCGCAGCGCGAGAATCCGCCTCGCGAAGCTGGACGAGGCGGTACGGGGGAATCAGACGAGAGCCGGTGGACCGCGGGTGAAGTCGGCGCTGCCGGTGAGCAGGAGTAGCGCGTGGGTGCCGCGCTCGCGCGGCGTCATCGTCCACAGTGGGGTTCGGACCCGCAGCGGCGCGAGAATGGCCACCACAATGCGGGCCAGCGCGGCAAGCACTGCGGCGCAGCCGTGTTCGGCGGCGCGGATAAGGGCGGCGGCGACGACGGTGGCCGCGGCGTGCGCGCCGATCATCGACGTGCCGAGCTGCGAACCGTGCGCATGGTCGGCGGTGAGCGCGAGCGTCGTGTGGCCGACCAGTTGACCGGCGGCGAGCACCGTCAGCAGGAACGGCACGATGCGCTCGGTGATCCCGGCATTCGCGACGACCGCGCCGACCGCGGTGCAGGCCAGCACCAGCGCGACGATCGCCGCCTGGCCCGGCGGCATGCCACCGCCGGCCGCGCCGTGCGCCGCAATCGCGACCGCGCCCGACACGGCGCCGACGAAGCCACCCCGCATCCGCGCGACAAAGGCACCGCGCGATTGCATGCCGGGAAGACTACCGGCCGTGAAATCGGACGACGGTGGCTGGTAGCGCGGTCCTAGTCCAGCTCGGGCCGGTCGTCGAATTCGTTGATCGCCAACATTCCGTCGCGCCCGCGCTGCTCTCGGTAGGCGACCCGGCCGACCATGTGCGCAATCACCGGGGCGGTGACGAGCGCGAACAGGCCGACCAGCACCAGCATCCAGATGTCGACATTGCCGCGCAGCTCGATCACCGCGCCGGTCAGCACCAGGAGCATCCCGATGACCTGCGGTTTCGTCGCCGGATGCATTCGCGAGAGCGTGTCTGTGAACCGGACGATCCCCACCGCCGCCGTCAACGCCAGCACCGCCCCGACGAGGATGCACGCACCCGAGATGATGTCGAACACGATCACCGCCGCACCTCCTCGTCCTGGGTGTCGTCGTCGCGCACCCGGAAGCGGGCGACGCTGGCCGAGCCGAGAAAGCCGACCAGCGACAGCGCGACGATCGCGGGCACCACGGTCGTGTCCCGGCTCCACGTGGCCCACACGGCCAGACCACAGATGGCGACTGCGACGAGCGTGTCGATGGCGAGCAGCCGGTCCAGCGTGTTCGGCCCGGCAAGCACCCGGTACGTGGTCAGGGCGGCCGCGACGAGCAGGATCGCGCCGGCGATGATGGCCACCACTGTCATGATGTGCCCGCCTCCTCGCTCGTTTCGATCTCGGTCGGGCCCTGCCATTCCGAGGGACGCTCGAAGGCGTCGATGAAGGCCTGTTCGATTCGCCTCGTCGATGTGTAGAAGGCGTCGACTGCCTTGTCGCTGCCGACATTGAGCACGTGCACGTAGGCGACGCGCCGCGCTCGGTCGAGTTCGATCACCATCGTCCCCGGGATCACGTTGAGCACATCGCAACACAGGACGAGCACGAGGTCCGACTGGATGGCCAGTCGGATGCGCAGCACCCCGGTGACCGGCGGTGGCGCTGGTCGGACGGCGAGCCAGGCCACCTGGAAGCTCGACTCGAGCGAGAGGTAGATGACCAGACCGACCAGCTTCAGGAACGACAACGGATGGATTCGGCCGGAAATCGGAACCCGCGGGAGCGGGAGCAGCACCATGATCATCAGGCCGACGACGAGTCCGGCGAGGATGTTGCCGACTGAGACGTGACCCCACAGCCAGCACCACACCAGCGTCAACCAGAGCAACACGCCGAGCTGGACGAGCCGGGATCGTGTCATGGCTGTGCCTCCGGCACGGGTGTCATGGCTCCCCTCCTACCGCGTCGACCTGTTCGGTGTAGCCGGGACCGAGGACGGCGTCGATGTAGATCGACCGATCCTCCAGGTCCACCGCCGTGCGGTCGCTGTATCCGATTATCGGCCCGGCGAACACCATCAGCGCCAGACCGACGGCGATCAGCGCACCGGTCGGGATGAGCATGAACACCGGCATCCGGCCGACATCGGCACGCTTGGCGAAGTCGATGTCGAAGGATTCGTCGATCAGCGCCGACGGGGCGGAGTCGGCGAGTTCGCCCTCCGGGGCGTCACCGCGCGGCCGCCAGAATGCCTTCGTCCACACCCGGGCAATCGCATACAGGGTGAGCAGGCTGGTCACCGTGCCGCCCGCGACCAGCACCCAGGCCAGCACACTCGCCTGCTGGGTGCCCGCCTCGAGCAGGGCGAGTTTGCCGATGAACCCGGAGAACGGCGGGATGCCGCCCAGGTTCAGCGCGGGAATCAGGAAGAGCAACGCCAGTACCGGGCTCGCGGCCAGTCCGCCGAGTCGGCGCAGCGAGGACGAGCCGGCCTGGCGCTCGATCAGACCCACCACCAGGAAGAGCGCGGTCTGCACGATGATGTGGTGCGCGACGTAGTAGACCGCGCCGGCCAGCCCCGCGGTGGTGGACAGCGCGATCCCGAAGACCATGTAGCCGATGTGGCTGACCAGGGTGAAGGACAGCAGTCGCTTGATGTCGTTCTGCGCGATCGCGCCGAGAATGCCGACGATCATGGTCAATAGGCCGGCGACCATCAGCACGTTGTCCAGGTCGCCACCGGGGAACAGCAGGGTGTGCGCGCGAATGATCGCGTAGATGCCGACCTTGGTGAGCAGGCCGGCGAAGACCGCGGTGACCGGGGCGGGCGCGGTGGGGTAGGAGTCGGGCAGCCAGTTCGACAGCGGGAACACCGCCGCCTTGATGCCGAACGCGACGAGCAGCACGGCGAAGATCGCGGTCCGGATGCCCTCCGGTACGGCGTCCATCCGGAGCGCCATCTGCGCCATGTTGAGCGTCCCGGTCGCGGCGTAGGCGAACGCGATACCGCACAGGAAGATCAGTGACGACACCATCGAAACCATCACGTAGCCCACCCCGGCGCGGACCCGGTCCTGACTCGCGCCGAGCGTCAACAGCACGAACGATGCGGCCAGCAGCACCTCGAACCCGACGTACAAATTGAACAGGTCACCGGCGAGGAACGCGTTGCACACACCCGCGGTCAGCACCAGGTAGGTGGGCAGGAAGATCGACACCGGCTGATCCTCGGTGCCGTCGCGCACGCCCTGGCCGACGGCGAAGACCATGACGGCGAGCAGCACGGTCGACGACACCACCAGCATGAGGGCGGCGAGCCGATCCGCGACCAGCGTGATGCCGATCGGCGCGTTCCAGCCACCCACCTGCAGCGCGGTCGTGCCGTCTCGGTCGGTGAGGTAGAGCAGCAGCACGGCGACGGCGACCACCACACACAGCGCGCCGACGGTGACAACACGTTGCGTGCGCGGGCGGCGGGCGAGCACGAGGGTGACCGCGGCCGCGAGCAACGGGACGAGCACCGGCAGCGGCACCAGCGTGGTGATCAGGCTGTTCGGCAGTGTCATCGAAAATCGTCCCCGCTGCGCGAGATCCGGCTGCGCGCCAGGCCACCGGTGTGCAGGTCCTCGTACCCCTCGATGTCCTCCCGACTGGGGATCCGATCGAGCGGAATCGGGTTGCCATTCGCGTCGAACGCGTCGCCGAGCGGGGTGGCATCGCCGGTCTCGGGGTCGTCGGAGCGGTCGCGGTCGGGGGCCTCGGCGCGCGACCGCCGGGCGGCCACCTTGAGATCCTCGGGATCGTCTTCGACCGTGTCCTTGGTGGTCAGCGTGAAGGCCCGGTAGCCGAGTGCGAGCACGAACGCCGCCACGCCCATCGTGATCACGATCGCGGTGAGGATCATCGCCTGGGCGAGCGGGTCCGCCATGGTGTCGCGTACCGCGGATCCGCGGCCGACGATGGGCGGCGAGCCGTCGGGGCCGCCGAGGGTGAGGATGAGCAGGTTCACGCCGTTGCCGATCAGGATCAGGCCGATCAGCATCTTCGTCACGCTGCGTTCGAGGACCAGATAGACGCCACACGCCACGAGCACGCCGACGACCATCAGCAATACGAGGTTCGCGCTCACCGGTTGGCCTCCTCTGGGCTGTCCAGGCGTGCGCCGAGGCTGCGCAGCACGTCCAGGACGAGACCGACGACGATCAGGTAGACGCCGAAGTCGAAGAACAGCGCGGTGACCAGCTTGATGTCGCCGATGAGTGGCAGGGTCGCCTCGATCGTCGCCGAGGACAGCGCCGGTGCGCCGAGCAGCATCGAGGTCACCGCGGTGCCTGCCGCGAAGATGAGACCGACACCGAGGATGTGCCCGGCCTCGATCGGCAACGCCTCACCGAGCTCGTAGCGCCCGCCGGCCAGGTAGCGCAGCACCAGCGCGAGGCCGGCGGTGAGCCCGCCGGCGAAGCCACCGCCCGGTGCGTTGTGGCCGCTGAAGAAGAAGTACGCCGACAACACCATGATCGTCGGGAAGACCAGGCGGGTGGTGACCTCGAGGATCAGCAGCCGGTGCCGTGTGGGGATCAGGTCGCCGCCGCGCAACCAGGTGACCGCGTCGGTGCTGGAGGTGACGTCGTCGGGTGGAGCGTCGGACACGCGGGGCGCCAAGCCGAACCTGCGGTGCCGGAACACCAGCGACGCCACGCCGGTCGCGGCCACCAACAGCACCGAGATTTCGCCGAGGGTGTCCCAGGCGCGAATGTCGACGAGCAGCACGTTCACCACGTTCTTACCGTCGCCGAGGTGGTAGGCGGCATCCGGCAGGCGCAACGAGATCGGCACGGCGGAGCGCGCATTGACCGCGAAGGCGCCGAGCGCGGTGACCGCGGCACCGACCGCAACGGCGAGGACGACGCGCACCGGGCGCCATCGTGCCGCCCCGCGATCGTCCACTTCGGCGGGCAGTTTCCGCAGCACGAGCACGAAGATGACCAGGGTCAGCGTCTCCACGAGGAACTGAGTCAGCGCCAGATCGGGTGCCCCGTGTACCGCGAACAGCACGCCCGAGCCGTACCCGGTGACGCCGACGAGCAGCACCGTGGCCAGCCGGTTTCGCATGACGGTGGTGCCGATCGCGGTGACCGCGATGATCGCGCCGACCGCAGCCTGAATCGGGGAGTCCCACAGCCGCATGTCCACCTGGGTCCGGGCACCACCGACCAGCAGCAGGATCGTCGGCAGCAGCGCGAAGGTGGTCAGGATCGTGGCCTGGGTCAGCGGCAGCGAACCGCGCTGGGTGAATCGGGTCAGTGCCATCGACACCGCGTCGAGGCCGGTGAGGGCGCGGTCGTAGCCGCGATCGGCGTTGCCGAGCCAGCTGCGGCGCCGCCACCGGGTAATGCCCTCCAGCCGCAGGTACACCAGCACGCCACCGGTGACGATGATGACGGTGAGCGCGATCGGCAGGCCGATGCCGTGCCACAGCGCGAGGTGGTAGTTCAGCTCGCCGGGCAGGGTCTGCGCGTACGGCGCGATCAGCCGATCGACGGCGGGGGCGGCGAGACCGCCGACGAGCCCGCCCAGCGCCAGCACCGCGGGCATCGACAGCAGCAGCGGGCCGGGCCGGTGCAGGTTTTCGACCGCCGAACTCGGTATCGGTCGCCCCTTGTCACCGAACGCATCCCAGATCAACCGAATGCTGTAGGTGACGGTGAGCACCGAGCCGAGCACCACGCCGGCGAGCAGGACCGCGGTCCAACCGCGGGAGAGCACGTCGTTGCTGCCGACCGAATCGAGCGCCGCCTCTTTCGCGACGAAGCCGAGCAGTGGCGGCAGCCCGGCCATGCTGGCCGCAGCGAGTGCGGCGGTCGCGGCGAGTAACGGGGCGCGCCTGCCGAGGTGCGCGAGTTTGCGCATGTCACGCGTGCCGGTGGCGTGGTCGATGATGCCGACCACCATGAACAGCGCGGCCTTGAACATGCCGTGCGCGAGCATCATCGCCATGCCGGCCAGCGCCGCATCAGGTGTGCCGAGGCCGACGAGCAGGACCAGCAGGCCGAGCTGACTCACGGTGCCGAACGCGAGAAGCAGTTTGAGGTCGTTGGCCTGCAGGGCGCGCCAGCCGGCGAGCAGCATCGACGCCACACCGAGGGTGAGCACCATCGGCCGCCACGGCGCGACGTCGGCGAACCCGGGCGCCAGCCGGGCGACCAGGTAGATGCCGGCCTTCACCATCGCCGCCGCGTGCAGGTAGGCGCTGACCGGGGTCGGGGCGGCCATCGCGCCGGGCAGCCAGAAGTGCATCGGCACGATTGCGGACTTGCTCAGTGCGCCGATCAGGATGAGCACGATCGAGACGTCGACGAGCCACCCGCGCGGGGCTGCGGCGATGACGTCGGAGAGCAGGTAACTACCGGAGAACTCGCCGAGGATGATGATGCCGACGAGCATGGCCAGCCCGCCCGCGGTGGTCACCAGCAGCGCCTGCAATGCGGCGCGGCGCGCGGTTGCCCGCTCGGACGCGTGCCCGACCAGCAGGAACGACAGCACGGTGGTGATCTCCCAGAAGATGTAGAGCAGCACCATGTTGTCGCTGGTGACCAGGCCGAACATCGCGCCGGCGAACGCCACCATTTCGGCGGCGAAGATGCCCAGGCGGGGCTCGTCGTCTTCGAAATATCGCGCGCAGTAGACGAGCACCAAGGTGCCGACGCCGAGCACGAGCAGCGACATGATGCCGGCGAGGGAGTCGAAGCGCAGATCGAAATTCATCGAAAGGCTCGGCACCCATTCGGTGGAGACCGTGCGCTCGTCGCCCCAATTCGCGATGACCCAACCGAGCGAGGCGAGCGGAACCAGAGCCAGGAGAAGGAATGCGTTGCGTCCGAGGATCCGTATGCAGACCGGTGCCAGTAGTGCGGCAATCGCGTGGGCGATCAGGATCACGAGCAAGCGGGAGCACTCCGTCGTCGGTGGTTGGGCTCGGCGGGGTGTTGCTCGGTCATCCTACGTTGACGGGTTCGCCGAGCCTCCTACGAGAGACGCCGATGTGGTCGTAGTCTCGGCGCTGTGCCCAGCGAGATCCGCACCGCAGCGCTCGCGTACATGCGCGATCGGCGGCTGCTGCAGACCCGTTCGGTCGGCAACCCGGCGTTCTACATGGCGGGCGGAAAAATCGATCCGGGTGAGAGCGCGACCGACGCGTTGTATCGGGAGGTACGTGAGGAACTCGACACCGGAATCCTGGCCGACAGCCTCTGCGAACTCGGCGTGTTCGAGGCCCCCGCCTACGGTCATCCGTCGGGTACGCACTTGCACATGACGTGTTTCGTCGCCGAACTGACCGACGAGCCGACTCCGACGAGCGAGATCGCGGAGCTGCGGTACTTCACCGTTGCCGAGTACGCGGCCATGCCGCACGTCGCGCCCGGGTCGATGCTCGTGTTTCGCAGACTTGCCGAACTCGGGCTGGTGGACTAGCCGATGCTCATCCCGCCGGCCACCATCGACGCGATCGCCGAGGGGCGGGTGACACTGGCGTTCCGCCGGTGGGCGCAGCCACGGGTGCGGCCGGGGTCGACGATCCGCAATGCCCGCGGTGTGGTGGAGATCGTGTCGGTCGAGGAGGTCGACACGATCAGTGCCGCCGACGCGAAGGCCGCCGGGTTCGAGGACGCGGACAAGCTCCGCAAGTTGGTCGACAAGAAGGCGCACGGCAACACCCTCTACCGGATCGAACTGCGGTATGGCGGCGAGGATCCGCGGCGTGCGCTGCGGGCGTCGGCCGACCTCGACAACGCCGAAGTCGTCGATCTGCGCACCCGCCTCGACCGGATGGACAAGGCTGCCGAGGCACCCTGGACGCGGCGGTATCTGCACTTGATCGCCGCGCATCCGGAGGTCGTGTCCACCGAGCTTGCCGCCGCCGCCGGAATCGACCGGCCCGCGTTCAAATTGCGCGTGCGGCGGTTGAAGAACCTCGGCCTCACCGAAAGTCTCGACGTGGGTTACCGGATCAGTCAGCGCGGCCGCGCGTTTCTCGATGTCGATGAGAAGCCCGGGTAGTTGCTCTTTCGTAACCAATTCCGGCAGCCGACGATGAAGACCCTGACGAACCAGCCTCAGGGTCGGGACCCAAAGGGGAACGAATGAAATTCAGGCGGATCGCTTTTCTCGGCCTGGCGGGCTGTGCCAGTGCGATTGTCGGCGCGGGCGCCGCGACCGCCGACGTGATGTACGCGCCGGCGGGCGACCTACCGGTCAACAAGGCGATCATCGCGCCGATGCTCGGTGACATCTACATCACCGACAATGCGGGCAATCTGTTGCAGTACAACCAGACGCGCAACGATATCGCCGTCAGCCTCAGTCAGTCCGAGACCGACCTCGCGGCGAATGCGCTGCGCGCATATCGGGATCTCCCGCCGGTGGTCGTCGGTCCGGTCGGCTTCCGTCCCGGTGCGCTCGTCACCGTCGCCGACAGCCCGGGCGTGGCCTGCGTACAGGTGATCTTCAACAACGTGCCCGAGGACCGGCGCAGCGGCGATTACTACTGGCCGCCGTCGGTTGCGATCACCGGGCAGAACTTCGGCTATGGGGCACAGTTCTGCCGCTGACCCGGGCTCTGGCATTTGCCGGGGGAAGCGCGCAATGATCGTGGCATGACCTCGTTGAGCGCCAAGGCCGAAACGTTCCTGTCCCTGCACCGCCCGGGTGCGCCCGCAGTGTTGCCGACCGTGTGGGACGCGTGGTCGGCCAATTTGGCTGCCGATGCGGGATTTTCGGCGCTGACGGTCGGCAGTCATCCGGTCGCCGATTCACTCGGTCGCGCCGACAACGAGGGGATGACGTTCGACGAGTTGCTCGGGCGGGTCCGCGACATCACCGCTGCCGTCGACGTGCCTGTCTCGATCGACATCGAGTCCGGCTACGGCGAGGAACCCGCCCGACTGGTCGAAGGACTCCTCGACGCAGGCGCAGTCGGGCTGAATATCGAGGACACCGTGCACGGTGAGGGCGGTCGGCTGCGGTCCCCGGAGGAACACGCGGATGTGGTTCGTGCACTGCGGCAGGCGGCCGACGCGGCCGGCGTCCATCTGGTCGTGAACGCGCGCACCGACCTGTTCCTGCGCGGTGACGGGGATGCATCGGACCGGGTCGATCGCGCAATCGCACGATTGCAGCTCGCCACCGACGCGGGCGCCGATGTCCTGTACCCGGTGGGACGGCACGACGACGCGACCTTGCGCCGGCTGACCGGCGAACTGCCGCTGCCGGTGAATGCGATCGCGCTGCCCGGCGAGGACGATCCGGCGACGTTCGCCGCCGCGGGCGTCGGCAGGATCAGCTTCGGGCCGTTCCTGCAGGCCGCGCTCGCCACCGAGGCACAGCGGTTGCTCGCGCGGTGGAAATAGCCGGATAGGCACCGGCACACACACCGCCCACTTTTCGGCCGATCACGCGGGATCCCGCGCGCATCGCCGGAAAGTGGGCGGTGGTGCTACTGCTGATGGCGTCTAGCGCCCGACCGGCGTGCTCGGGGCGTTGCCGGGTCCCGGCGGCGCGTAGCCGACCGGCTGGCCGCCGTACTGCGCGACCCACTGCGGTTGTGGTTGCGGCTGGTAACCGTAGGGAGCCGCGCCGGTCGGCTGCTGTGGTCCGGAACCGACGGGGGGTCCGAAACCGATGGGCGCATGGGACGGTGGCGCCGGGTCGGCCTTGCGGCGCACGCGCAGGATCACTGCCGTGATCGCCGCGAGGAGCACTGCCGCAGCTCCGCCGATGGCACCCCAGATCCACACCGGCGTGCCCGATTCCGGTGCCGGCGCCTCGGCGAGCTGCACGCCGTTGCTGGCGAGGAACGAACGCAAGGCCGGCGCGTTGGTGATGAAGTTGAAGTTCTGCTGGCTGCCCTGGGTGAGCAGATAGGAGTTCACCCCGAGCACCTCGCCGGTCTCGGCGTCGACAGTGGGGCCGCCGGACATGCCGCCGGAGAGGTCGGCGTTGATCTCGGTGCCCGCCACGCCGGATTCGCTGACCTGTTGGCTGGACGCGGTGCCGGACTTGAATGACGGCTGCTGCACCCGGGTCATGTCGGTGGCGCGGGCGATGTTCGCCGGGAAGCCGACGGCGGTGAGGTCCTGGCCGTCCTTGGGCGCCAAGGCCGAGACGACCAGTGGCGTCGTTTCCGGCACGCCGGATAGCTTCAGCAACGCGTTGTCACCGTCCTCGAACTTCTGGAAGGTCACCACCTGCGCGGTGGTCCAGCTGTCCACGACCGTGCCGTCGGTGTTGGGCGCCTGCACGACCTCGATATGCCGCTCGATCGGAGCGCCGTTGTCCTTGCCTTCGACGGTCCACTGCTGGGCATTGGCGACCTCGGTGGCGGTCTCGAGCTCGGAGTCGGACAACCCGCCGCTCGCGGCGAGATCGGCCAGACTCTGGGCGCGGATCGCTTCCTTGACGTCGCTGCCGTCGGGGTCGACGCAGTGCCCGGCGGTCGCGATGAAGCCGGTCTGGTCGACGAAGAAGCCGCTGCAGCTCGAGTTCACGGTCGTCGGTCCGAGCCACATTCCCTGTGGATCGTCGGCCGTGGGCGGCACCTGCAGGTAGCCCGTCCATTCGGCATAGATCTGCACCACCGACGACTTGACGCTGTCGTTGACGGTGGTGGTGTCCTCGGCCTGCGCGGTGCTCGGCACGAGGAGGGCGAGGCCGGCGGCGGCGAGCGCGGGCGCTGCGGCGACGGTTGCGAACTTCTGCATTGCGGTTGACATCGGAGATCCTTCGGTGTGGTGGGGGCGTGTCCACAACAGGAAACCGGGGTGCGCTTAGCGTTCGCTTGGCATCGACTTATGACGCACTTGCGCGCCCACTTGCGGTCCAGGGCCGAAACTTTCCTGTCCCTGCGGTGGGCGGCGCTCAGCGGACCGGCGGGCGAATTCGGCGCACCGCGGTGCCGGTGAGTCGAACCGGTGGCCGGCGCCGCCGGCCACCGAACGCCGGCCGGCTTGGCCGTTGGACATCGAATCATCCCGCCCGTCGTGCTCGCACTCGGTCACGAAGCCGTTGTCGTCGAGGGTGATATGCAAGTCGCGAACCACGCTGCTGCGCCAACTTTGAACGTAGCTCATCCATTCGTCGTCACAGATTGTGGCGAGGAAGATGTTCAGTCGGTCCATCCCAGTTTCGTCTGATTCAAACGACCGGGCGAACGCTCGTCCGAGCAGTCGTCGATGTTTGCGCGTCCTCGCGGACGCAATCAGGTCGGTGGCAGTGCGGACACCCAACGCACGGAGCCTATTGCGAACCACCAAGAATTCGGCAGCTTCGGCAGCTTCGGAAGCTTTGGCCTTGGCAGCGTCGGCCTTGGCAGCTTTGCGATCCTTGGTGTCGGTGCCCGAAGGTGTGGCACCGCGGATCGGTCCCTTGCGCAGGTGCAGATCGAGGATTGCCTGATCGACCCAATCGACGAGGCGACCGGCCGGAATCCTGGTCTCCAGGAGCAGGTCCACGAAATCGTGATGAGCCAGGCCTTCGATATTGCTCACACCCTCGTCGATCAGTCGCGCGCGGTCGTAGAGGTCGATTCCCTCGAGCTCGGTGAGCGGAAGCTGCTCCTCGAGCTGGTTTGTCGCCACCGCAAATTGCCCGAATCCCTGCACGCGATCGCGGAGGAGCACCATCGCGGTTTCCGGAAGCACACCCACCACAAACGCGAGCGGCAGCACAATGCCCTTGTACAGTCCCGACTCTTGTTCTCCGACAATGGCTTGCAGCAGGTAGGCGAGCACGACAACCGTGATCACGCGCACCGTAATTGCACTGTAAGCCTTGGGGCGCAAATCGTTTCGCGCGTACCGACGCAGGCACATATTGAGCGAGAAGAAGTATGAACCCAGGAAAGCGAAGGAGAGCGGGTTGTCCAGATAGGCATAGAGGTACGGCGTCGCCCCTCCCTCGGGGGCCTTGGCTTGGAGTTGCTCGGTGCTCGGGTGAATGGACATGATCCACCCGAGTGCGATGACCTCGGTCGCAATGACAATCGGCCACAGTCGTTGGGCGGCGTTGACGGTCGTTGTCATCGCATTGCGGGGGAAGAACACTTCGTCCATCTGGCTGCCGTACCGAGCCTCGACGTCGGCGAGGGTCTCGACATTGGGGTCGAGTCGGAAGATCTGCCGCTCGAATCTGTCCCGCAGTGTGCTGAGTCGTTGTCGATCGAATAGAAAGAACAAAAGTCCCGGCAGCATCGTCGCGATTGCGACAAACGAGATCGCCACACCGGGCGATCGCGACGGCATCAGATGCGCGAAGTACGCGATGATCGGTGCGCCGACGCTGATCAGCAGAATGCTCCACAATGCCGCAAGATGCACACCGCGCCGTGAGCGTTGTTTTTCTCCGCTGGAGCGGTCGACGGCGTCCTTGTCAGTGCGCCCCGCGGTGTCCTGTGGCGCCTGCTCGGCCTGATTCGCTCGCCCGTCCCCGACGGTCTCTGGGGACGACTTGTCGCGGCGCACCCAGGCCCAGATTCGTCGCCACAGCCTTTTTGAGCTTCGCTCCGAATTCGCTTTGGCTTGCTCTCGTTTGCGCGGGCGCCGACGGGCCTGGCCCGCGGTGGGGTGACCTTCTGTCGTGTTCCGGGTGACGAGTCCGCGTCGCAGTAGTTCGTCCCACGGCCAGTCCTGGACGAATTCGTCGAGTGCGCGCGTCTCGAGCGGTGCGAAGACGATGCACTGATCACGGGAGTTGGTTACGTGCAGACGTTTCGGTGTGGCATTGCGCAACTTGCTCAGCGCTGGATGCGGCTGGCGCTGCACAGATTGCGCGACGCCGCTGCCGCCTCCGTTGGTCTTGCTGCCGGTCGGCACGTTCGTTGGTGTCGCCATGACTGCTCACCTGCTCGCAGGGGTTTCGGTATGACCAGTCAACGCCGGGCCGGCGGGTTGGGCGCGAGTAGTGCGCTACTCGAATCGCCGCACCCCCGGCTCAGCCGGAGCGGTTGTCCGAGTAGGCGCGCAGCGCGGCCACCTGAGCCGGGTCGAGCGACGGTCGAACCGCGCCGCGCGCGGATGCCACGTCGGCGGCGGTGACGGTCGCCGCGTCCACACTGCGACGCATCGCGGCCAGCGCCGACTCGCGCAGCACCGCGGCACAATCGGCGGCGGAGTAGCCGTCGAGGTCGGCGGCGAGCGCGGCGAGGTCGATATCGTCGGCGAGCGGTACCGAACGCGCTGCGGTGCGCAGGATTTCGTGGCGCGCGTCGGCGTCGGGCGGCTCGACGAACACCAGGCGCTCGAGCCGGCCGGGGCGCAGTAGTGCCGGGTCGATCAGCTCGGGGCGGTTCGTTGCACCGAGCACCACCACCTCGCGCAGCGGCTCGACGCCGTCGAGTTCGGTGAGCAGCGCGGCTACCACGCGGTCCCCGACTCCGGAATCGCCGCTCTGCCCGCGCCGTGGCGCAAGCGCGTCCACCTCGTCGAGGAAGATCAGTGACGGCGCGGAATCCCTGGCGCGCTGGAATAATTCGCGCACCGCCTTCTCCGAGGCGCCGACCCATTTGTCCATCAATTCGGCGCCCTTGACCGCGTGCACACTCAATTGCCCGGTGCTCGCGAGCGCTCGTACCAGGAACGTCTTGCCGCAGCCGGGCGGTCCGTACAGCAGCACGCCGCGGGGTGGGTCGACTCCGAGGCGGGCGAACGAGTCCGGATGGCGAAGCGGCCAAAGCACCGCCTCGGTCAGTGCCTGCTTGGTGGCCACCATGTCGCCGACGTCATCGAGGGTTACGCTGCCGATGGCGAGTTCCTCGGTGCCCGAACGCGACAGCGGCCGGATCACGTCGAGCGCTGCGACGAGGTCCTCCTGCCGCAGGATCGGGTCCGTCTTGGATTTACTTGCCCGCGCCGCCGCGTGCAGCGCGGCCTCGCGGCACAGCGCGGCCAGGTCGGCGGCGACGAATCCTGGTGTTCGGGAAGCAATTTCATCGAGAACAAGTTTCGCGGTGGGGACCCGCCGCAGCAGCGCCTCCAGCAGTGACCGCCGAATCCCGGCATCGGGCAACGACACTGTCAGTTCGCGGTCGCACAGGTCGGGGTCGCGCAGCCGGGCATCGACCTGCTGCGGGTGCGCGGTTGTCGCGATGAAGGCGACGCCCGGGCCGGTCATCGCGGCCCGCAACTGTTCCAGGATGAGCGTCGCGACCGGTTCGGCATCGTCGGGCAGCAGCGCGTCCACGTCGGTGACGAGCAGGACGCCGCCGCCGGCGATGGTGGCGACGGCCTCGCTGACGGCACGCAGTCGGGCACCGGCTTCCGCGGCGCCGACCGTCGGGCCGTCGAGTTCCACGACGTGCCGCCCGCCGAGCACGGCCCGGGCGAGCGTCGCTTTCCCCGCCCCGGCGGGCCCGGTGACCAGAACGCCGAGTCTGGCGGGCGCGTTGAGCGTGCGCAGCAGTTCCGGCTCGTCGAGGGCGAGCGTGAGCCATTCGGTCAGGCGCGCGACCTGCGTGCCGACCCCGACCAGTTCGTCGACGCTCAGCGTCGGTCTGCGCACCGGCGGCAGGCTGGGCGCCACCGGGTTCGCGGTCGCGCCCGGCGCGGGCCGCACCGGGCCCGTACCCCATTCCACCGACGTGTTCGGTTGCACGCTGACCGGAACCGAGGCCGGGTCGGTGACCGCCACGGTGAGCAACTCGGTCGTCCAGGCGACGCCGAAGGTACGCGAGAGGGCCTGCGTGGTGGCAGCGGTGCTGGTGCCGGGGCCGAGGTCGCGCGGCAGCAGCGACACCGCGTCGCCGACGCCGACCACCTTGCCCAGCAACGCCTGTCGCAGGGTGGCGGACGGGATCGACCCGGTGGCAAGCGCCGAGCCGGTCACCCGTACCGATCGGGCGCCGTACACGGTCACCGGCGCGACCACGACGGTCGCGTCCTCCTTGAGGCCGGCGTTGGACAGCGTCACGTCATCGAGCAGCGCGGTCCCGCTCGGGGTCCCCGATCCGGCGAGGCCGACGACGGCCGCGGTCCGTCGAGCGCCCGTGATCGCGATCGGATCCCATTCCCGCAGCCCGAGTGCGGTCAGTGCCTCGGGGTGCAGCCGGACCACGCCGCGACGGGTGTCGGCCGCCGAGGTGTTGAGCCGCGCGGTGAGCGCGAGTTCCGCCATGTCGGCAACGCTACCGACCGCCGGGACGGCGTAGCCCGAGCCGGGCCACCGAACGTCGGGCGCCCGGTTCGCGACGGATGGCGCGCCGCTCGGCCCGTCGCTCCGAGGGCTTGCTTTCCCAATGCTGGGGCCGGGCGGCGACCCAGCGCTGCGACCGTACCGCGAACGGAATATGCAGCAGGTACAGCGCGTCGAGCACGATCAGCAGAATCAACGGGAACGTGACGAGGGCCGCGGCAGCCAGCGCGACGAGGACGAGGAGTCCAGCGGCCGCCTGTGGCGGGACAGCCACCGACTTCATCGCCATGGTGGGGATGCGGCTGACGATCAGTGCCGCGCTGAACACCGTCCAGGCCGCGACCGCGGGGAACGAGGCCCACCAGCCGTCGCCGAACTGCTCGTAGAGCGCGATCGGCAGCAGCGCGACCAACGCGCCCGCCGGCGCGGGCACACCGACGAAGTATTCCTGGGTGTAGCCGGGCCGGCTGGTATCGGTGATCAGGGTGTTGAACCGGGCCAGTCGCAGCACGATGCTCACCGAATAGAGCAGGGCGATGATCCAGCCCGCACTGCTGCCGTCGAGCAGCGTCACGTACAGCACCAGGGCGGGGGCGACGCCGAAGGAGATCGCGTCGGCCAGGGAGTCGAGTTCGCCGCCCATTTTGCTCGTGGCATCGAGCAGTCGGGCAATCCGTCCGTCGAGCATGTCGAGGACGGCGGCGGCGCCGGTCATCGCGAGCGCGACGCCGAGTTCACCCTCGAGTGCGAACTTCACCGCCGACAGCCCCGCACACAGCGCGAGGATGGTGACCACGCTCGGCAGTAGCCGCACCGGGCCGGTGTTGAGCAGCCGTGTCGGTCGCTCGCGTGCGTTCACGAAACCTCCCGCGGGAGTGTGGCGACCGGTGCGGTCATGACGCCGACAGGTCCGCGAGCACCGTTTCGGCACCGACGGCCCGCTGGCCCCTTTGCACGAGGAGTTGGGTTCCGGCGGGGAAATACGTGTCCAGGCGCGAGCCGAACCGGATCAGCCCGTAGGTGTCGCCGAGAGTGAGCACATCGCCGGGCTTGGCGTCGCAGACGATCCGGCGCGCCACCAGTCCCGCGATCTGAACAACCACGACCTGCTTGCCTTCGGGCGTATCGATCACCACGCTGTTGCGTTCGTTCACGTCGCTGGCCTCGGGCAGGTCAGCGGAGCGGAACTGGCCGCGTTGGTGCACCACCGACCGCACCGTCCCCGCGGCGGGCACCCGCTGGACGTGCACGTCGAAGACCGAAAGAAAGATGCTGACGCGCGGCAGCGGTTCGGTGCCCAGGCCGAGTTCCGTCGGCGGTGCGGCCTTGTCGACCAGCGCGATCTCGCCGTCTGCCGGCGCCACCACGATCCCGGGCCGATGCGGCGGCACCCGGTGCGGATGCCGGAAGAACGCGGCGTTCGCGGCCGCGGTGGTCAGGCCGATGCGCCGAATCCATGGGTGGCGTCGGCCGAGCGCGGCGATGGCGAGTGGTGCCGCAACGAACGGCAGGCCGGCGGGGTGCAGTGGTGGGATCGTCGACTTCGCTAGCTCGACGAAATGTCGGATTCCCGACGGCGTCGGTGTCCCCGGAGGGGTTGGGCGGCGTGCCACAGGCTCCTCTTCAACCTCGAATGATCGTCGTCGCGGTCAAAGACTACCGGCGGTGACCGTGAACCCTGAGCGCCCCGGTACCGTGTGACGCATCGCTGGAAGATGTAACACAACCAGCGTATGCGCAGAGTAATATGAGGAGTCCTCATGTCTGGTTCGTCACAGGCACGGGGGACACCAAGGTTTCAGCTCCGAGCTGGGGCCGCGGCGTAGCGCGCCGCCTTTTCGACAGGAGAACACCATGGCTGCTCGCATCGCGTCGCGCACCGGCGTTGCCAACACGACAATGCTCGGACTGGGCGTCTACCGCCCGGAGCGGGTCGTCACCAATGACGACATCGCGGGACCGATCGATTCCAGTGACGAGTGGATCCGCACTCGCTCGGGCATTCAGACCCGCCGATTCGCGGCCGACGGTGAGACTCCGGTGACGATGGCCATCGAGGCCGGTCGCCGCGCGCTCGACGCCTCCGGCATCGCACCGGAGCAGATCGGCTGCGTGATCGTGGCGACCTCGTCGCGCATGGTGCTCGGCCCCGCCGCCTCAGCGCAGGTCGCTACGGCGCTCGGCATGAACGACACCGCCGGCTTCGATCTCGCGGCGGGCTGTTCCGGCTTCGGGCACGCGCTCAGCGTCGGCTCGGACATGGTCCGGGCGGGCACCGCGAGCCACGTCCTGGTGATCGGCGTCGAGCGTCTCACCGATCTGCTCGACCCCACCGACCGAACCACCGCGTTCATCTTTGCCGACGGTGCCGGTGCGGTCGTGGTCGGTCCGTCCGACGAGGTCGGCATCGGCCCGGTGGCGTGGGGTTCGGACGGCACCCAGTGGGCCGCGATCCGACAGGACAAACCATTCGACCAGTACTTCGCCGAGGTTGCGGAGCAGGGCTCGGCGACGGTCCGGCCGTTCATCCGGATGGAGGGCACCGCGGTCTTCCGCTGGGCGGCCTCGTTCCTGGAGAAGGCGTGCCGCGCAGCCGTCGACAACGCCGGGCTGACGATGGAAGACCTCGACGTGTTCGTGCCGCATCAGGCCAACCTGCGGATCACCGACGTACTGGTGCGGGTGCTGAAGCTGCCGGAGAAGTGCGTTGTCGCGACCGACATCATCGAGACCGGCAACACCTCCGCCGCCTCGATTCCGCTCGCGATGGAGCAGGTACTCCGCAACGGTCAGGCGAAGCCGGGCGACACCGCGCTGTTGATGGGCTTCGGCGCCGGACTCGCCTACGCGGGGCAGGTCGTCAAGCTGCCGTCGCTCGGCGAGTAGCAGCACTGCACTAGCGGGCACTGCACTATCGGGGTCGGACCCGCAGTATCCGGTCGTCACCGCCGCCGTTGTCGGTGGTGACGAGCAGCGATCCGTCCGGTTGCGTAACGACCGTGCGGATCCGGCCGACCGTGTCGTCCAATTCCGGCACCGTCGTCTCCGCGTCTACCGTGTGCCCGTTCGGCGAGAGTCGCAGCAGCACCACGCGTTTGCCCTTCAACGCACCGATCGCCAAGGCGCCGTTCCAGGCACCCCACTGTGGCCCGTCGAGGAAGGTCCCACTCGCTGTCGCGATCGTGCTCGGACCCGAACTCCACACCGCGCCAACCGCACCGGGAACGCGGTCGGGGTCGGTCATGGGCACCGATTCGTCGTACGTCGAGGGGTCGCGGTCGGGCTTCCAACCGTAGTTCGCGCCCGGCTCGAGTAGGTTCACCTCGTCGTCGACGGTCGGTCCGTGCTCGACCGAGTAGACCTCGTCGGTGCCGGGCCGCACCGCGAGGCCCTGCACGTTGCGGTGCCCGAGGGTATAGACGGGACTGTCGCCGTACGGATTTCCCGCCGTGGGCAGCCCGGTTTCGGCATCGACGCGAAGTACCTTGCCGCCCAGTGACTCCGGGTCCTGCGAGACTGTCGGCTGGGCGGAGTCGCCGGTGCCGATCAGCAGGTCGTTGCCGATCGGCAGAATTCGGCAACCGCCGTGCCGACCGCTGGTCGAGGGGAATCCGTCGATGACCGTCCCGGTCCGGATCAGTTCTGTCCATTGTGGGTCGATGGTCCAGGACACAACTCGCACGTCGTTCTGCCCGCCGTCCTGGAAGCCCTGACAGCTGAACAACTTCCGGCCCTGCGCGGACTCGACGAGAGCGAGTCCCATCAGTCCGGTCTCGCCGCGCGCGAACAGATCGCCGAGATCGGCACGCAATTCGCGCCGCTCGCCCGTCGGCAGCAAAGCGACGAAGCGCCCGCCACGCTCGCCGGTGAGCAGGGTGCCGTCCGCAGCCGTGACCACGTCCCACGGGTGGTCGAGGCCGTCGAGCACGGTGCTCACCTCGACCGAAGGCAGATCCGCCGCGGGCGGGGCGGTTGGGGGCGGGGCGGAGTCGCTGCCGCAACCGGCCACCACCACGAGGGCGGCCGCCGCTATTGCGGCCCCTTTCAGCCGAGTCCCCACGTCACAGTCACATCGAAGCTGACGGTCTGCGTGCCCGGTTCGAGCGGAACGGACGTCGCGTCGGCGTCCAGCCGGCTCGAGGGTGTCGGCGGCTGTGTGCCCGAAGCGGTCTCGTTGATCGTGATGACGTCGCCGAGCGATTCTCCGGCGAGGTCGGCGTACTGCTGCGCTCGGGCCTTCGCGTCGTTGAATGCACGTTCGCGGGCGTCGGAAAGCAGTTGCGAATCATCCTCGATCGCGAACGCGACGTTGCTCAGCCGGGCCGCGTCGCCACCGGCACGGAGTGCGTCGTCGAGAATCTGTGACGCCTTGCCGAGTTCGCGAATGGTGATCCGCACCGTGTTGGTGGCCTGATAGCCCGACACGCTTCGACTGCCGCCGCCGACGCCGGGGCTGGCGTACTCGGGCTGCAACGACACTTGCGTCGTCCGAACATCTTCGCGCGCAACGCCATCCGCGACCACTGCGTCGATCATCGCCTGCACGCGCTCGTTCGCTTCGGACAATGCACCGGACACGTCGGGCGCGATGACCTCGACGCCGATGTCGGCGTTGAGAATGTCCGGTGCGCCCTGTACCTGGCCGTTGCCGACGACGGTGACCTCGCGTGGCGTATCGGAGTCGGAACTGGAGCAGGCCACTGCTCCCGCGCCGAGCACGACGGCCGTGAGCACGGCAGCGCCCGTCTTCGCAACGCCGGACCTCGTGACGGTTGTATGCGCGGCTGTCCGCATTTCGGTACTTCGCTGATCGACACGTCGCATTGCCCCATCGTGGCCCACGAGATGCGGCAATGCCAGAATTGCCCGATGGCCAATCCCGGTCCCGGGCGACCCCGGCTCGAACAGCGGCGGCGCCCCGGCAAGACTCCGCGCGCGGAGATTCTCGATGCCGCCGCGGAATTGTTCACCAACAATGGTTACGCCAACACCTCGACGCGCCGGATCGCGGACGAGGTCGGCATCCGGCAGGCCTCGCTGTATCACCACTTCGCAACCAAGGACGACATCCTCGACGCGCTGCTCGCAGACACGGTCGCCGATGCGCTTGCGTTGTCGCGGTGGCTCGTCGGCGTCGACGCGCCCGGCGACGCGCGGCTGTACCGGCTCGTGGAGTTCGACGTGACTCAACTGTGCGCGGGACGGTGGAATCTCGGCGCGCTCTACCTGTTGCCCGAGTTGCGCACCGAGCGGTTCGCGGAGTTCCGGCGGCAGCGAAACCTCTTGCGCCGCGACTACGCTGCGCTCGCCGGCGCCGTCATAGCCACGTTGCGCGCGACCGAGGATCCCGCGCCCAGCGGCCCGGCGCTCGACCCGGCGGTCGCCGAATTGCCGTTCCGGCTTGTCGAATCATCGATCAGCATCCGGTCCGACGACGGCCGCTCGCCGAAGTGGGCGGCGCAGGTCTTCCCGGTGGCGGCGCTGCAGGTACTCGGCTGGTCGGGGGATGTTGCTGTAGTCGCCGAGGGAGCCCGGCTTCTCCTGAAGACGCCCGAATCGGAATCGAATAAGTGACCTAGGGCCGTTCGGCCGCGGCCTTGATCTTGGCGAGTGATCGGTGCATGCCGTCCTCGACCCGGACGTCGAACTCGGCTCCACCGCCGAGCGCGAGATCGATGAGCGTGCGTGAAATCCAGGAGGTGCCGTTGGGGACGTCGCGGCGCTGGATCAGCGTGCTCCCGGTGGCGGTCGGTTCGATCTGGAACGACCAGATGGCCCGGTTCTCGATCACCCGGAACGCCACCGCACGGTTCGGCTGCACGCGCACGACCCGCGCGGTCGTCGGCCACCGCTTCCAGCCGTCGCGGTTCAGGTTCAGCGTCAGCGCGCCCTCGCGGAGCCGGCCGATCACCTTCATCCGGGTGCACTGTGGACTCCACTGCGGCATCCGTTCCAGGTCGGAGACGATCGCCCAGACCCGCTCCGGTGCGGCGTCGATGTCGATGCTGGCTTCGAGCGGCTGTGCCACGGGAGAGCTCCGTCCGTTGGGGGCAGGGTGCACCGGGACACTACCGAACGGTCCGACCGGAATGCCTGTGCCCACGAGCCGACCCGATCGCGAAACTTTTCCAGCGCGCCTCACCGGCGAAAAGTAATGCTCGAGGCAAGATTCTCGATGTAGGGATCAAGCAAACTGAGCATGCACCAACGCGCAAACGCCAATACCAGGCACGTCACGGAAGTGTTCGATCATGAAGCTGAGTTCGTTCCTGCACCGGCAGTCCGTACCCCTGTTGAAGTCTGCACGCCTGAGCGGCAGCCCGAAGTCCTGGCCGAGTGAAAAGCTCGAGCGTCTGCTCACTCCGAACGAAATCGATCAGGTGCAGCGGCACCGAATCTGACCGCACCGGCACTCTCGCGGTCGTGAATGGAAGATCCGCTGCGGGGTGAACGGAGCGTTCACTCCGCCCAACGCACCAAATCTTCCATTCGCGTGTTCAGTGAGCCGGTCGCACTCGTCGCCCACTTCGCGCCGGATTGGGCATACTCGATGAGGTGACGACCCCGCGCGCGACCCGCGCAACCAGCACGTCTGCCAAGCCGATTATTCTCAGTGTCGACGACGATCCCGGGGTGTCCCGCGCCGTCGTGCGGGACCTGCGCCGTCGCTACGGCGGGGACTACCGGACCATGCGCGCAGAGTCCGGCCCGGCCGCCATCGACCTGCTACGCGAGACGAAGCTGCGCGGCCAGCAGGTCGCCATCATCGTCGCCGACTACCGGATGCCGGGCATGAACGGTATCGAATTTCTCGAAGCCGCGATGGATCTGCACCCGTTCGCGCGACGAGTGCTGCTGACCGCGTACGCCGACACCGACGCTGCGATCAACGCGATCAATGTGGTCGATCTCGATTACTACCTGCTCAAGCCGTGGGATCCGCCCGAGGAGAAGCTCTACCCGGTGATCGACGCCCTGCTCGAAGCCTGGCGGGCCGCCGATCACCGGCCGATCACCGAGACCAAGGTGGTCGGGCACAGGTGGTCGGCGCGCTGCTCGGAAGTCCGCGAGTTCCTCGCCCGCAACCAGGTCGCCTATCGCTGGTTCTTCGCCGACGAACCGGAGGGGGCCAAGCTGCTCGATGCCGCCGGAGCGGATGCCACCAGCTGCCCGGTGATCATCACCGAGGACGGCGAACCCCTGGTCGATCCGGCCGACGCGGAACTCGCCGGCCGGGTCGGCCTCACCACCACGCCGTCGCAGCAGTTCTACGACCTCATCGTGGTGGGCGGCGGGCCTGCGGGTCTCGGCGCCGCGGTGTACGGCGCATCGGAAGGGCTGCGGACCGCGCTCGTCGAGCGCACCGCCACCGGTGGGCAGGCGGGGCAAAGCTCGCGAATCGAGAATTACCTCGGCTTTCCGGACGGGGTGTCGGGCAGCCAGCTTGCCGACCGTGCGCGCAGGCAGGCCACCAAGTTCGGCGCCGAGCTGATCACCACCCGTGACGTCGTCGGACTCGAAGTCAACGGCTCGGCACGCACCGTCCGCTTCGCCGACGGCGAGAGCCTCGACGCGCACACCGTGGTGGTCGCGACCGGAGTGAACTACCGCCGTCACCCCGCGCCCGGAGTGGACGATTTCACCGGCCTCGGCGTCTACTACGGCTCGGCGATGACCGAGGCGTCGCAGTGCGCGGACCGGGACGTCTACATCGTCGGCGGCGCGAACTCGGCCGGACAGGCCGCGGTGTATCTGTCGCGCACCGCACGCTCGGTGACCATTCTGGTGCGCGGCGAATCGCTCGCGGCGTCCATGTCGCACTACCTGATTCGGCAGATCGAGCAGATACCCAACATCACGGTGCGCCCCTGCACCGAGGTGATCGGTGCCGAGGGTGAAGGCCATCTGGAACGTATTCTGTTGCGTGACAATGCCTCCGGTGCAGAGGAGAAGGCCGAGGCGCAGTGGCTGTTCCTGTTCATCGGTGCCGCGCCGCAGACCGACTGGCTCGACGGCACCGTGGTCCGCGACGATCACGGGTTCGTGCTCGCCGGACCCGATCTCACCATCGGCGGGGTGCGCCCGCCCGGGTGGGAACTCGATCGCGCACCGCACCACCTCGAAACGAGTGTGCCGGGCGTCTTCGTGGCCGGCGACGTGCGGTCGGACTCGGCGAAACGGGTGGCGTCCGCGGTCGGCGAGGGGGCGATGGCCGTGATGTTGGTGCACAAATACCTGGCCTGATCTCTAGGAGAAGCCCATGACCACCGGATTACCCTGCGACCCAGTCGAACTGCGCTCGCTGTTCCTGTTCGAGAAGCTCGACGACGCGCAGCTCGACTGGTTGTGTCGCGACGGCCGGATCGTCACGCTCGAACCGGGCCGGGTCTATCGCGAGGGCGATCCGGCGACGTGTTTCTACGTGCTGATGGACGGCGAACTGCGGCTCACCCGGATGTCGCGCGGCGAGGAGATCGAAACGGTGCGCAGCGATCAGCGTGGCGCCTACGCGGGGGCGTGGAGCGCCTACCTCGGCGATCGGGTCGAGCAGAACTACGACGCGAGCATGTACGTGCAGACCACCTCGCGGTTCTTCATTCTCGAGGCCGCCACCTTCGCGCGGATGATGCACGAGTGGTTCCCGATGGCGGTGCATCTGCTGGAAGGGATCTTCTTCGGATCGCGCAACACCCGCGAGATCCTCGATCAGCGCGAGCGGTTGCTGGCCCTCGGCTCGCTCTCGGCCGGGCTCACCCACGAGCTGAACAATCCGGCCGCCGCCGCGGTGCGCGCCACCTCGTCGCTGCGCGAGCGGATCGCCGGGCAGCGCCACAAGCTGGCGATGATCGCCAAGGGCAAATTCGACCCCGGCGCACTGGTATCACTGGTGCGGTTGCAGGACGAGGCCGCCGCGCAGGTGGCCAAGGCGCCGACGCTCACACCGATCGAGGAGTCGGACCGGGAGGACGCGCTCGGCGATTGGTTCGACGATCACGGCATCGCGGACGGCTGGCAGCTCGCGCCGACTTTCGTGCAGGCCGGCATCGACGAGGACTGGCTCGAGCGGGTCGTCAGCACGCTGGAAGGAGCGAGCGAGGGCACCTTCGAGGGCGCGATCCGCTGGCTGAACTACACCGTCGAGACCGAGCTGTTGATGAACGAGATCGGTGACTCGACCACCCGTATTTCCACGCTCGTCGACGCGGCCAAGCAGTACTCGCAGATGGATCGCGCGCCCTATCAGGTGGTGGACGTGCACACGCTGCTCGACAGCACTCTGGTGATGCTCGGCCGCAAAATCGGCGACGGCATCGATGTGGTCAAGGAATACGACCGCAGCCTTCCCGAAATACCCTGCTACGCCGCAGAACTCAATCAGGTGTGGACCAACCTGATCGACAACGCCATCGCCGCGATGGCCGGTCGGGGCACGCTCACGGTGCGCACCTACCGCGAAAATGATTGCGCCATCGTGGAAATCGGTGACACCGGCTCGGGCGTTCCGGCCGACATTCGCGGGCGAATCTTCGAACCGTTCTTCACCACGAAACCGGTCGGCGAGGGCACCGGCCTCGGTCTCGACATCTCCTTCCGTATCGTGGTCAACAAGCACCGGGGCGACATCCGAGTCGAATCCGAACCCGGCGACACCCGATTCTTGGTTCGATTGCCCCTGAATACAGTTGCACAGGAGGAGAATCCGGCATGACCGAAATACTCGGCATCGATCCGTCCGCGCCGCCGAGCGGAACCGGGTGCGCGGAATGCGGCGCGGTCGACGGTTGGTGGGTGCACCTGCGTCGGTGTGCGCAATGCGGGCATATCGGCTGCTGCGACTCTTCGCCCGCGCAACACGCCACCGCGCACGCAAAGACGTCCGGGCATCCGATCGTGCAAAGTTTCGAGCCGGGTGAGGACTGGTTCTGGAACTATTCGACCGAGCAGATCACCGGCGGTCCGGAACTCGCGGAACCGCGCAGCCACCCCGCCGACCAGCCCACGCCGGGTCCCAAGGGGCGGGTACCGCTCGATTGGCGCAACCACATCCACTAGCCGGTTGTGGGCACCGACCGCGGAACGCCGCACACATCCTGAGCCCGCGCATACGCTCCAGCCTGCGGCAGCCTATGCGTCTCGACGGAAGTTGTGCGGCGATCGAGTGGTGCTCACGGCGCCGGCACCAGGGTCGCGCTGATCCGCATCGTGATCGTGTGCCCGATCAGCACGCGGGGTGCCCGGATACCGAACTCCCTGCGGTCCACCCTTGCCTCGGCCCGCACCACAAGCCCGGAAACCTCCGGGTCGCGATGCGCGTGGAAGCACACCGGGACCGGCGTGCCGCGCATGGTGAGGGTGCCCGCCACCGCCCAGCCGTCCGAGTCGGGCGTGATCTCGTCGGCGACGAAACGCGCCGACGAATGCGTGTCGAGATCGAGGAACCGGGGATTGCGCAGGTCCTTGTCGCGGCGCTGATTCCCGGTGTCGATCGCGGCGAGATCGACGGTTCCGCACACGGAAACGAGTCGGCCGTCGCGGTCGAAGCAGATTTCACCGGAGCTGACCGGTACCGAACCATTGACGGTGCGGCCGAGGTCGCGCACCGCGAACGTCGCGGTGCTTTCGGTGCAGTCGATCGTCCAGCGGCCGCTCGCGACCGGCTGTGCCGCTGTGGTGGTGAGCTCGGTCATCGCCCTGCCTCCTTGGGCATCGCGCCGAATTGATCGGCAATGCAGAAGATTTCGACTCGGTCGGGACCGGTCAGCAGCGCCGGGTTCTCGCCCGGCAGCAACTCGGTGGACATGACCGCACGTTGCGCGTCGGTCAGCGCGTCCTCGGTTTCGGCGAGCGTCAGCACGATCTCGGCGTTGTCCGGGCCGCGCAGCACATAGCCGCCGACGATGCCGGGAATGGTCGCGACGGCGGGGGCGATTCGTTCGCGGCCTGCGAACGCGGCCGCGGCAACTTGTTCGTCGGTTCGTGGACCGTCGAAGCAGGTGAGTTGGGCAAACATCTGAACTCCTGGGAGTGATCGATGTGAATGTTCGGTTGACAGCAATCAGTCTCGGAGCGTGAGCGGGTCTGCGAATCAGTGCCAGTACGTAGTCGGGTACTGAACTCGCGCACAGTGGCGGGGGATACTTCCTACGTGGACGCCCCGTTCGTCGGACGGCAGCGCGAGATCGCGCTGCTGCGTGCCGCCGTGGTGTCGGCCGGCAGCGGCGTGGGGCGGCTGGTGCTGGTCGGCGGCCCCGCCGGGATCGGCAAGTCGCGCCTGGTCGAGGAACTCGCCGCGATTGCGGGGGAGTACGGCATGCCGATCGCGCGCGGGTACGCGGTGGACGATCCGGGGATGCCGGCGTTGTGGCCGTGGCGCCGTCTTGCCCGCCACGTTCCCGGACCGACGCAACCGCTCTCCGTGCAGGGACTGCACTCGGCCACCGACCGGTTCGAGCTGTTCACGGGTATCACCGATTGGTTGCGGGCCGCGGCCGAGGCGGATGGACTCGTCGTGGTCCTCGAGGACATGCACTGGTCCGACGACACCTCGTTGCTGTTGTTGCGTCAGATTGCGGCGGATCTGCTCGGCGCCAGGCTGGTGCTCGTCGTGACCTACCGCGATGTCGTGACCCGACGCGACGAGACTCCGCTGGGAAACCACCTACCCGACCTACTGCGTGCGGCCGATGCGCGCACGATCGAACTCGGCGGCCTGTCGACCGCGGAGATCGCGCGATGGCTCGCGACCGCAGTGCCCGGCGGTGGGCCGGCCGTCGCTGCCGAACTGCATGCTCGGACCGGCGGGAATCCGCTGTTCGTCCGGCTGCTGGTGGAGTCCGCCCGCGACCCGGCAGACCTGCTGTCCGAGGCGGCGCTGCATCCGCAGGTCCGCCGGTTGGTGCTCGCCCAGCTCACCAGGCTGAGTGCCGACGCTCGTGCCGCGCTGGACGCGGCGAGTGTGCTCGGCGAGCGCATCGAACCGGTGGTTCTCGCGCCGGTGCTCGACCGCTCCGAGGACGAGGTCACACGAATGCTGGCCGAAGCGTCCGGTGCCGGCGTCACCACGCTGCGTGAAGGTCGAATCGCCTTCGCGCACTCGCTGATTCGTGACGCCGTGTATGCCGAGTTGTCCCCACTCGACCGTGCGGCATTACACCGCCGAACGGCCGAGGTGCTGAGCACGCGGGTCGACGCCGAACTCGTGGCCGGCATCGTCGCGACGCACTGGCACCGCGCCGGTGGCGTCGACGATCGTCGACGCTGCGCCGAATGGGCGCGTCGGGCAGCCGATTCGGCGATGGGAGCGCACGCCTATGCCGAGGCGATCACCTTTCGCGAACTCGAGCTCGAAGCTTCCGGTTCGGACACGTCACCGGCGCAGACGATCGAATCGACACTCGCGCTCGCGCGCGCCGAGTTCGCGGCCGGGCGCATCACGCGGAGTCTCGCGCATTGCACCGAGGTGGCGGCGGCAGCCGAACGCGCCGGCCGTCCGCGCGACGTCGCTGCTGCCGCCCTGGTGATCGAGGGCATCGGCTCTCCGGAGGTCCTGCATCCGATCGATCGGATCTGCCGTACGGCCCTGCACCTGCTGCCTGCGGACGAAACCGCCCTGCGGTCGCGGCTGGAGTCTCGCCGTGTGATCGCCGTGATCGAGGATGAGGACGTCGAGTTCGCACGCGAAATATCTGCTCGGGCATTGGAACTGGCGGAGCACAGTGAAGATCCGATCGCGGTGTTGGACGGGCTGCATGCTCGACATCTCGCACTCTCGGCACCGCAGTTCGTGGACGAGCGGTTGGTCATCGCCGACCGCGCGCTGGAAATGGCTTGGGCGGCAGGAAAACCCCTCGCGACACTGTGGGCGCTGTTGTGGCGGATCGAGGCGGCGATGCAACTCGGCGATACCGGGCTGGCCGACCGTACGACGGCAGAGGTCGAGCAGTTGGCCAGCTCCCGGCGCCTGCCGATCGCACAGTGGCACCTGTGCCGGATCCGCGCGGCGCGGGCGTTGCTGACCGGAGACCTCGCCGCCGCCGAGCAGCATAATGATGCCGCGCTGGTCATCGGGCGGGCGGCGGGCGATATGTCCCTGACTGGAATGCATCTCGCGTTCCGTGCGCAGTTGAACGTCGTGCGCGGGCAGGTCTCCGACCCCGATGGTGATGTGGTGGCGATCGGGGCGGCACGACATATCGCCCTGGCGCGCATCTTCTTGCCGATCACCCATGCCCTGGTCGGGGATACGGATTCGGCGCGAGCCGCTTTCGAGGAGTTCCGCATGATGCCCGAGACGGTGCCGATTGGACCGCGGTGGGCCGCGTTGCTCATCCACATCGGACTGGCCGCAACCCTTCTCGACGACGCGGAGACGGCCGACCGCGTGTACCGCAAGACGCGCGACCTCGACCGCTGGTATTCCGGTGAGGGGACCGGGCCGTTCTACTTCGGTGGTGCGATGGCGCGAATGATCGGCGACGTCGCACTCACTGCCGGACACGTGCCGGAGGCGATCGACCTGTATCGGCGGGCGATCGAGATGAACGCTCGGATCGGCGCGCGCCCGTTCATCGCGCAGAGCAGGCTGGGTCTGGCGCAGGCGCTCACGGCTCGAAACGGCAGCGGGGACAGTGCCGACGCGCGGCAGTCGGCGGTGACCGCAGCCGGGGAGTTCCGCCGGATCGGCATGCCCGGGCACCTGCGCACCGCCGACCGGTTGATCGCGCAACTCGATGCCGCCGCGCGCGACGCGAACCCGTTGTCCGCGCGCGAGACCGAGGTTGCCGGACTGGTCGCGGAGGGGTTGGCGAATCGCGAAATTGCCACCCGGCTGGTGCTTTCGGAGCGCACCGTCGAGACGCATGTGCGAAGCATTCTGGCGAAGCTCGGATGCGCGAACCGCACGGAGATCGCGGCGTGGGCACTACGCCCTCGCTGACACACCCGTTCCCACATTGTGGATGGAAGATCCGTTGCGTTGGGCGGAGTGAATGGAATCGTTCACTCCGCTGAACGCACCAAATCTTCCATTCACGAATAGGCGTTCGGGACGTCGACCCGGTCCAGGAACCCCGATCCGCGCCGCGCGAATACCCCGGGCGTGCAGCCGTGCGCACGCCGGAAGGCCCGATTGAACGCGGCCTCGGACCGATAGCCGACCCGCTCGGCGACCCGGGCCAGTGGCAGCCCGCCCTCGCGCACGAACCGCGCGGCAAGGTCCATCCGCCACGACGTCACGTAGCTCATCACCGGCTCGCCGAGCAGGGTGGCGAACCGCCCGGCGAAGGCCGAGCGCGACATCCCGGCCTCAGCGGCGAGTGATTGTAGTGTCCATGGTTGCGCGGGCCGTGCGTGCAGCGCCGCGAGCGCCCGACCGATATCCGGGTCGCGCACCGCGGCGACCCAACCGCGTTGTGGTGGTTCGGTTTCCAGCCAGGACCGGATTGCCTGCACCACCAGCACATCGGCGAGACGCGCGGTGACAACTTCGCTGCCCGGCCGTGGATTGCGCGATTCTGCGGCAATGAGTTCCAGTGCGGCACGCTGCCATTCGGCATCCGCGCCGGTGGTGACGAGTACCGGCGGCAGCGCCTGGACCAGCCGTGCGACGGCGAGCCCGGAGAACGCGACCGCACCGCAGATCAGACTGCTGCGCGCTCCGCTACCGTCGATCCGGATTCGCTCGTAGCGGTCGGTGAGCTCTTCGCGCGGCAGGTCGAACAGCGGGGTGGCGGGGCTATCCACGTTGTCGAGCAGTAGATGACCGGTGCCGTGGGGGACGAGGACTACCTCGCCCGGTCCGATCCGACGCTCCTCGCCGTCGACGAGGACGACCGCGGACCCCTCGGTGAGTAGGTGAAAGATCAGCGTGCCCGGCATCGGCGGCATCTCGATCCCCCATGGCGCGAATGCCTCGGAGGCGGCATAGAACACCCCGCTCATGCCGAAGTCCTGCAGCGTCGCGGTGACGAGATCGGAGGCCATGAATTCAGTGTGCGCCGCTCTGGACGATCGAGCAACAATCAAGGCATATCTGGCATTGATCGTATCGATCGAGCGCGCGAGTCTGGATCGCACAGGCACATCGGATCGAGACGAAGGAGCAGATCATGAAGGTCTTGGTGGTTGGAGCGAGTCGGGGAAGTGGCGCGGCCGTGGTATCGGCGCTGGTCGAGCAGGGACACCTGGTCACCGCGTTCGCGCGGACCACGGGCGAGGTGCCCGAGGGGGTGCGAGTCGTCACCGGTGACGTGTTCGACCGGGATGCGTTGGCGAAGGCGATGATCGGCCAGGACGCGGTGATCGTGACCCTCGGCATCTCGGACAACCCGTTCGGCGTACGGATGCTGCGGCGCGCGAAGACGCCTCTCGACGTCCGCTCGGCGGGCACCGCGCGAGTAGTGGAAGCGATGCGGGCGAACGATATTCGTCGGTTGGTGGTGCAGTCCACCTACGGTCTCGGCAGCGCCTTCGCCAACCTGTCGACCTTCTACAAGCTCTTCTTCCGGCTCGTGTTGGCACCGCAGATCGCCGACACCGAGCGACAGGAAGAACTCACCCGCAACAGCGGTCTGGACTGGACGCTGATCCGACCCGTCGCGTTGCACGACGGCGAGGAGACCGTGCCGGCGCACGTCGACCTGCGCGATGGCATCGCTGCCGAAAAGGTCTCGCGCAGTCAGGTCGGCCGAGTCAATGCCGACGCGGTAGCCCGTCCGGACTGGATCGGCGCCACGGTCAGCGTGTCTCGAGAACGACATCACACGGCGTGACCAAACTAGAACGTGTTCAAATTGGGTATAGGAGATTGGGTACGGGAGTGAGGAACACCGAGGTGAGGGGAGTGTGACGATGGCGTCGAGGCTCGTCGTCCAGACCAGCGAGGGATCCGTCCGGGGTCGCGCCGAGGGCGCGGTGCGGCGCTGGCGGTCGATCCCGTTCGCCGCCCCGCCGGTCGGGAAGCGGCGCTGGCGCGCTCCGGCTCCGGTCACGCCATGGAACGGCGTTCGCGATGCGACGGAGTTCGCGAACGCATCGTGTCAGCCGCGCTGGGGCGCCGGCCTGTCGCCGGGCACCTTGCAGCCGGTCAGCGAGGACTGTCTGACGCTCAACGTGGTCGCGCCCGCCGAGCCGAGTGATACCCCGCGCCCGGTGCTGGTGTTCATCCACGGCGGCGGGTACATCGTCGGCACCTCGGCGCTGTCGCTATACAGCGGGGTGCACCTCGTCGAACGTGGTGACGTCGTGTTCGTCTCGATGAACTACCGACTCGGACCGCTCGGCTATCTCGACCTGAGTTCGTTGGCCACGCCCGAACGCCCGATCGACAGCAACCTCGGTCTGCGCGATCAGGTGGCGGCACTCGAGTGGGTGCAGCGCAATATCGCGGCGTTCGGGGGCGACCCGGACAACGTCACGATCTTCGGCGAATCCGCGGGTGGCAACGCCGTCACGTCGCTGATGGTCACCCCGTCCGCGCACGGTTTGTTCCATCGCGCGATCGCGCAGAGCGCCCCCGCGCACTGGGCGCACGACCCGGAGGAATCGGAGCGGTGGGCACGCACGTACGTCGATCTGCTCGGTGGCACACCGGACAGCGCGGCGCGGGCGATCGACACGGCGACCCCGAAGGAACTCGGCAAGGCAATGCTCGCGCTGTACCGCACGGTGGCGAAAGACGTGCCGGGGCACTTCCCGCTCGAGCCGACCATCGACGGTGACTTCTTCCCGGAGTGGCCGGCCGCCGCGTTCCGCAACGGCACTGCGAATCGGGTGCCGCTGATCATCGGCGCGAACCGGCGGGAAAGCAGCCTGTTCGCCTGGATGCCGGACGCGCTGCCGACCAAGCCGAACCGGATCGAGGCAATGTTCGAGGCCACCGACCCGAAGGTGCGCGACCGGGTGATCGCCGCCTACCCGGGCTATCCGGGCAAGGCGGCGGCCCGCGCGATCGGTAGCGACGTCACCTTCTGGCATCCCAGTGTCGAGATCGCCGAGGCGCACTCGGAGTACGCGCCGACGTTCATGTACCGGTACGACTTCGCGCCGCGACTGCTCGGTGGCATCGGGCTCGGTGCGACGCACGCGATGGAGATGATCCCGGTATTCGGCATGGGGGAGACCGGCATCGGGCGGACCACCACCGCACTCGGTGGCCGCCGCGGCATGCGCCGGGTGACGCACGCGATGCAGGACAACTGGTTGGCGTTCGGCCGTCGCGGGCGACCGCTCGCGTCGTGGCCGGGCTACAACACCGGTGATCGCGCGACGATGATCTTCGACGCGCCGCCGTGGGTGGCGTTCGACCCGCACGCCGAGCGGCGCAAGGCGTGGGCGGGGTACGAGAGCCACCACCGCCGGGGCGGCACCGCACCGGGCGAGCCCGCGATCCGAGCTTAGGGCCGTAGGACTGGACCGTATGACGTGACTGCTTGCTGAGGAGCGGTTGCGGCACGTCTTAGCCACCCTGCCCGGCAGCGGCAACCACCGGTTCCGCCGTCGCTCGCCCAACGTCGGATCCGGCATCGATGAACGAGGCGCACCGGGACGGTCGTTCCGTCGGGCATCTGGATGGGACGGTCTGCACAACGACAGCGTCCTAATTCCTGCTATCTACAGCAACTTTGCCGATTTCTTTCTGCGCTATTTGTGGTAACGAAAAGGTTACGTCGGGCGAAGTCTGTGCAAGGTAGGCCATTCAGTCGGCCGACCGGTAGGCGGATTGTCGCCGATGTCGGGAAATCAGAACTGAGCACAGCGCACCGCTTCTGGTCGGGGCGTTCCAGACGGAGGTTCGAAAGAGTGCAGAACAAGAAGCTGCGTCGGCTATTGGCCGGCGCGAGCACGGTAGCGGTGACAGCGGGTTTCGCCGCATCCTTCGGCGTGGGGGCGGCGTGGGCTGCGCCCGTAAGCCAGTCGACAACCGCCGGCCAGTGGACGCTCCTACGGACGGTCCAGGGCACCATCCCGGATGCCGACACCACGACCACCCTGACGGCGCCGGCAACGGCGACGAACGGTGCGCCGGTGGATCTGGTGGCGACGGTCAGCCCGGCCCCGGACGGCGGCACCGTGCAGTTCTTCGACGGCGGTACCCCGATCGGCGCACCGGTTGACGCCATCGGCGGCACGGCGACGCTGAGCCAGGCGTTCGCCACCGCGGGTTCGCACTCGATCACCGCGAGTTTCAGTGGTGCTCCCGGGTTCGTCGCCTCGGCGGCACCGGCAGCAAACGTCGAGGTGTCGGATCCGGCGCCGGTTGATGTTGCCACCACGACCACGCTCTCGGTGCCGGCGACGGCGGACACCGGCGCGTCGGTGAACCTGACCGCGACGGTCTCGCCCGCACCCACCGGCGGCACCGTGCAGTTCTTCGACGGCGCTACCCCGCTCGGCGCACCGATTGACGCCATCGGCGGCACGGCGACGCTGAGCCAGGCGTTCGCCACCGCGGGTTCGCACTCGATCACCGCGAGCTTCAGTGGTGCTCCCGGGTTCGTCGCCTCGTCCGCACCGGCAGCAACGGTTGCGGTAACGGTCTCGGCGCCGCTTGATGTTGCCACCACGACCACGCTCTCGGTGCCGGCGACGGCGGACACCGGCGCGTCGGTGAACCTGACCGCGACGGTCTCGCCCGCACCCACCGGCGGCACCGTGCAGTTCTTCGACGGCGCTAAGCCGCTCGGCGCACCGGTTGACGTCACCGGCGGCACGGCGACGCTGAGCCAGGCGTTCGCCACCGCGGGTTCGCACTCGATCACCGCGAAGTTCAGTGGTGCTCCCGGGTTCGTCGCCTCGTCGGCACCGGCAGCAAGGATCGCGGTGACGGTCCCATTATCGAGTTATGTGGTCACGACCACCACGCTGACCGCACCGGAGACCGTGAGGCCGGCGGAGGGCGTGACATTGTCCGTCGTCGTGAATCCGGCACCGAACGGTAACGGTGGCACCGTGCAGTTCTTCGACGGCACGGACGCTATCGGTGCTGCCGTTCCAGTGACCAACGGTCGTGCGAGCATCACTTATTACAACTTGACAGGGGGCCCACACAGCGTCACTGCGAAGTACAGCGGCAGCACGTCCGGATACTTCGGTTCGACCTCGGAAGCCAAGGTGGTCACCGTCACGTCGTCCGGGACTCCGCCCACCTACGGTTCTTCCTAACCGAACCCCCGATCTCGGGGACTAGAGCGTATGACGTGACTGCTTACTGGGGAGCGGTTGCGGGCCGGGGCCTCGCTCACAACATTCGTTGGGTTACCGGGCAGGGGCCGCCTGCTCGGACTATCCGACATTTGTGGAAGGCCCCGGTGTTTACCGAGCGTGCGAGCGTTGGACTGGATGTGCACGCAGGCCTTGACCACGGCCGGGATCCGGTGTGAGGTCGCCGCCTCGCCGGCGGCGCCTCACCCTGCCCGCTTGACAAAATCCCTTACACATCAGATCCCGAGCACCTTCGGCAGGTCGGCGACGGTGTCGATGACGTGGTCGGGCTGCATGGCGAACTCGTCGCGCGCCCAGCGGCGCAGGGTGTCGGGCCGGAACTTGCCGGTTTTGACCAGCACGCCGGTCATGCCGACGACCTGCGCGGCCAGGACGTCGTTGTGCAGGTCGTCGCCGACCATCACGACATCATCGGGGTCGACGCCCATCCGGTTGGCGGCTGCGAGGAACCCGGCGGGCGCGGGTTTGCCGACCGCAGTTGCCTTGTGACCGGAGGATTCCTCCATCCCGGTGAGGTAGATCCCGGTATCGATGCGCAGCCCCTCGCGGGTCGACCAGGTCATGCTCCGGTGCATCGCCACCACCGGCACACCCTGCGACATCCATTCGTAGACCGCGGACAGCTCGCGGTGGCCGAACTCCTCGCCCGCACCACCGAGCACGACCACCTCCGGATCGTCGTCGACGAACTCGATTCCGGGCATGTCGTCGCGCACGTTGCCGCTGTTGAGCAGGTAGCAGCGCGCGCCCGGATGGTGCTCGCGCACGTACTCACCGGTGAGCGCGGCTGCGGTCAGCACCTCGTCTGCGTTCGCCGCCATGCCCGCCTCGGACAGTGCCTCGGCGATCTGCTTGCGTGACTTCGAGGTGGTGTTGGTCAGGAAGGTGCGGGCGATCGAATTGTCGTCGAGCGCCTCGATCGTCTCGCGCGCTCCCGCGATCGGCTCCCAGGACGTGACCAGTACCCCGTCGATATCGAAGAGCACGCCACCCAGTGTGTGCATCTACCGACGATAATCCAGGTCGAGCCGACCCGCCGACTGCACAGTTGCGGCGCCGGAGCGGTGCATGGGAAGCGGGGCACCGGCCCATGCCAACCTTGCACTCCCCTGGTCCGAGTGCTAAAAAGGCACTTGGCACTCGCGAACTGTGAGTGCCAGGTCGGGACGGTGAGACCGGAACAATGACACCCCGGTCGTCCGTCGCGGGCACCGAGTCCTGGCCCAGCGTTGATGGGGCAACCCGACAAGCGGTTGTCCTGTGTGTCACCCCCCATATCCGGAGGATCACTTCGTAATGGCCAAGATCATCGCGTTCGACGAAGAGGCCCGTCGCGGCCTCGAGCGTGGCCTGAACAGCCTCGCCGACGCAGTAAAGGTGACGTTGGGCCCCAAGGGTCGCAACGTCGTGCTGGAGAAGAAGTGGGGCGCCCCCACGATCACCAACGACGGTGTCTCCATCGCCAAGGAGATCGAGCTCGAGGATCCCTACGAGAAGATCGGCGCCGAGCTCGTCAAGGAGGTCGCCAAGAAGACCGACGACGTCGCTGGCGACGGCACCACCACCGCCACCGTGCTCGCCCAGGCGCTCGTTCGTGAGGGTCTGCGCAACGTTGCGGCCGGCGCGAACCCGCTCGGCCTGAAGCGCGGCATCGAGAAGGCCGTCGAGGCCGTCACCGCGCGCTTGCTCGAGACCGCCAAGGAGGTCGAGACCAAGGAGCAGATCGCTGCCACCGCCGGTATCTCGGCCGGCGACCCGTCCATCGGCGAGCTCATCGCCGAGGCCATGGACAAGGTCGGCAAGGAAGGCGTCATCACGGTCGAGGAGTCCAACACCTTCGGCCTGCAGCTCGAGCTCACCGAGGGCATGCGCTTCGACAAGGGCTACATCTCGGGTTACTTCGCGACCGATGCGGAGCGCCAGGAAGCCGTGCTCGAGGATGCCTACATCCTGCTGGTGAGCTCGAAGATCAGCACCGTCAAGGACCTGCTGCCGCTGCTGGAGAAGGTCATCCAGTCCGGCAAGCCGCTGGCGATCATCGCCGAGGACGTCGAGGGCGAGGCCCTGTCGACGCTGGTCGTCAACAAGATCCGTGGCACCTTCAAGTCCGTCGCCGTCAAGGCCCCGGGCTTCGGTGACCGTCGCAAGGCGCAGCTCGCCGATATCGCCATCCTCACCGGTGGCGAGGTCGTCAGCGAAGAGGTTGGCCTCTCGCTGGAGACCGCAGGCCTCGAGCTGCTCGGCCAGGCGCGCAAGGTCGTCGTCACCAAGGACGAGACCACCATCGTCGAGGGCGCGGGCGATTCCGACGCCATCGCCGGGCGCGTCGCGCAGATCCGGAGCGAGATCGAGAACAGCGACTCCGACTACGACCGCGAGAAGCTGCAGGAGCGCCTGGCCAAGCTGGCCGGCGGTGTTGCGGTGATCAAGGCCGGAGCTGCCACCGAGGTCGAGCTCAAGGAGCGCAAGCACCGCATCGAAGATGCCGTGCGCAACGCCAAGGCTGCCGTCGAAGAGGGCATCGTCGCCGGTGGTGGCGTGGCTCTGCTGCAGTCCGCTCCCGCGCTCGAGGATCTCAAGCTCGAGGGTGACGAGGCGACCGGTGCGAACATCGTCCGCGTCGCGCTCGAGGCTCCGCTCAAGCAGATCGCCTTCAACGCGGGCCTCGAGCCCGGTGTTGCAGCCGAGAAGGTGCGCGGACTGCCCAGCGGTCACGGCCTCAACGCCGCGACCAACGAGTACGAGGATCTGCTCGCGGCCGGTATCGCCGACCCGGTGAAGGTCACCCGCTCGGCGCTGCAGAACGCGGCGTCCATTGCGGCTCTGTTCCTCACCACCGAGGCCGTCGTCGCCGACAAGCCGGAGAAGGCCGGAGCGCCCGCGGGCGATCCGACCGGCGGCATGGGTGGCATGGACTTCTAAGTCCGAGCCAACTGGGCTTTTCGGTCCAAACCCGGTTCACCAGCAGCCCGGTTCCACTTCGGTGGGACCGGGCTGTTGCCGTCTCATGACCTGCATTACTCTTTTCCGGTCATGTGTCCAATTCCATAGTGATTTTTGCTGTCGTTCGCGTCAACTTTGGTTGATGTTCCTGTGTCATTCCGGTAACGGAAATATCTCATTTGCGAATTAACTGAAAGGTCGGCAATTCAGTCGGCCGATTCGGCGATGTCGCGCACGACGCGTCATCGGGGAACGCAGGAGAACCACGTGCGCAATACATCATCCTTCAAGCAGGACACCAGCAACCTCTCGTCCGGCATCATCGACATCGGACCGAACCTCGTGGCGCTCATCAACGGGATCTTTGGATCTCTGACGGGCACCGGCACCACCCCGCCGCCCGCCCCCTAGCAACTCGTTACCCAGAGCCCGGCCTGCATGCAGGCCGGGCTCTACATGCTGCCCTCTGGTTCGTTCGAGTTCAGCAGCGGCGACGTCCCGCTGTTCACGTTCATTCAGACGCTCATCGACAGCCTCAGCAGCGAGGCGTAGCTCGGCACACGCCCTCGGAAGGCCCGGTTTGCGGTATGCGAACCGGGCCGTTCTGTATTCTCGGGACTAATGACACAGGAAGTCTCTGTCGGGCGGACCTACGCCGGACAGCCGGTTGAGGATCGTCAGCGCGAGCGGCGCTCACGATTTCTCGAGTCCGGGCTCACCGTGTTCGCGCGCGACGGGTACGCGAACAGTTCCGTCGGCGCCATTTGCCGCGACGCCGGCTTGTCTTCGCGGCAGTTCTACGAGGAATTCACCGGCCGCGAGGCCTTGCTGATCGAGCTGTATATCGACATCGAGCAGACCGCGCGCAACTCGGTGGCCGCGGCCCTCGTGGCCACCAGTCTCAGCGCCGATCCGGTCGCCTACGTCGACTCGGCGACGAGGGCCTACATCGACTCCATCGGCGGTGACCCGCGCAAGGCGCGGGTATCGCTCGTCGAGGTGGTCGGCGCCAGTACCCGGGTGGAGGAAAAGCGGACGCAGCAGCGCCGTGAGTGGTCGGCGCTGCTCGACACGATCGTCCGCCGCGCGGCAAAGGGCGGGGGCATCCCCGCGGGTGATCTCGACATCCGGGTCAGCGCCCTGATGGGTGCGGTCAACTACGTCGTCTACGACTGGAGCGTCGCCGAACCGCGCCGGCCGCTCGACGACGTCGTGCGGGTGCTGCGCCGGATGCTCCTCGGCGCGATTGTCGCCTGAAGCCCCCGAATCGTCCCAAATTCGTTGCGTTCACCGCAGGGACACCTGTCGGCGGCCTGCAACCGATATTTTCGAAGGCGATGAGCGAACTACGAGATAGCGATGTGGTCCGGATGATCGAGGCGAACGGTCACCGGATCGACCTCAGCTCGATTGCCGACCTGAAAACAGCTGTCGACCTTGCCGAACTCGCGGGGTTTCAGGTCGATGACAACGACGACGACGATCCCGTGCTGGTCACGTCGCCAGGCAACCAGGTGGTCGATACCTGGCGCGAGCAGTATCCCTACGACGAGCGGATGAGCCGGTCCGACTACGACCGCGAAAAGCGGCTGCTGCAGATCGAGCTGCTCAAGCTGCAGAAGTGGATCAAGGCCAGCGGTCGTCGGTTGGTGATTGCGTTCGAGGGCCGCGACGCCGCGGGCAAGGGCGGCACCATCAAGCGCTTCATGGAGCACCTGAATCCGCGCGGCGCACAGGTGGTCGCCCTGGAGAAGCCGTCCGAGCGCGAATCCGGGCAGTGGTATTTCCAGCGCTACGTCTTGCACCTGCCCACCGCCGGCGAGATCGTGCTCTTCGACCGCTCCTGGTACAACCGCGCCGGAGTCGAGCGGGTGATGGGCTTCTGCACCGATGAGCAGTACCACCGGTTCCTGCGCCAGACCCCGCTGTTCGAGCAGATGCTCGTCGAGGAGGGCATCGACCTGGTCAAGCTGTGGTTCTCGGTGTCGCCGCTCGAACAGCGCACGCGCTTCGCCATCCGCATGGTCGACCCGGTGCGGCAGTGGAAGCTCTCACCGATGGACCTCGAGTCGCTGGACAAGTGGGAGGAGTACACCGCCGCAAAGGAGGCGAACTTCCGCCACACCGACACCGATTTCGCGCCCTGGACCGTCGTGAAGAGCAACGACAAGAAGCGCGCCAGGGTCAACGCGATGCGGCATGTGCTCAGCCTGTTCGACTACGAGAACAAGGACCACGAGCTCGTCGGCAAGCCCGATCCGCGGATCGTCGGGCGGGCCCGTGACGTGATCGGTGAGTAGCTTTCCCAGCGCGTAGCCTGCGGAGCGCCCGATAGGCCTGGCGCGTAGCCTGCGGAGCGCCCGATAGGCCTGGCGCGTAGCCTGCGTAGCGCCCGATAGGTCAGCCGGGTAGCGAATAGGGTTCTGCGGGTGGAGACGGTTCCCATCCAGATGCCCGACGGCACGACGATCCCGGTTCGGTTGGTTCCCGCCGACCCCGCGCACGTACACCGCCCGACGCCCGACGCGCCGCGACCGGTGGTGGTCATCGTGCCGGGTCTCGGCATTCCGGGCGGGTATTACGACCTGTTCGCCGCCGAGCTGGCCGCGCGCGGATTCGACGCCGCGATCGGCGAACTGCGTGGACAGGGGGACAGCCGTCCGCGGCCGAGCGCGATGAGCCGGTACGGCTACCACGAACTCGTCTCGGTGGATTTCCCCGCGATCTTCTCGGTGGTGCGCGATCGGTTTCCCGATAGCACTCCATATCTGTTGGGGCACAGCATGGGTGGGCAGCTCGGCGTCTGCTACGCGGCGCGGATCCGGGGACGGCTCGGCGGCCTGATCCTCATCGCGTCGGGCACGCCGTACTACCGGGGCTTCCGCGGTGCGCGATCGCCCGGCATCCTGGTCGGCTCGGCCGCAATGTCGTTGACCGCGAACGTCGCCGGGTTCTGGCCGGGCGACCGCCTCGACTTCGGTGGGTTCGGACGGCAGTCGCGGGTGCTGATCTCGGACTGGTCGCGGCTGGCCCGCACCGGACGCTTCGACCCCGAGGGCGCGGACATCGACTACGAGGAGCGCATCGGCAGGCTGAAGCTACCGGTGCTGTCGATATCCATCGACGGCGACGAGGTCGCCCCCGCGTCGTCGGCAAAGCATCTCGCCGACAAACTCCCGGCCGCGCCGATCACGAGCTGGCTGCAGCCGGAACGGTTGGGGCACAACGGCTGGATCCGTGCGCCGAAAACAACCGTCGACCGGATCGAGCAGTGGCTGCACGACCGTTGACCGCACACCCCTTTTTGTTTCGACTGAACGGAACCGTTCAGTCGATCTGATCGCATGAATGTACCGTTCAGTCGATCCGTCGGGCGGCCCTTCCAGGCATCGGCGGCGGGGTGTCAGCGGGTCAGCATGGTCCACAGGAACTCGTACACCAGCGCGGCCTGGAACGCGGCCTGGGCATTGTCCGCCGCACCGCCGTGCCCGCCCTCGATGTTTTCGTAGTACCAGACCCGGTGCCCCTGCTCCTCGAGCCGCGCGGTCATCTTGCGCGCATGCCCCGGATGCACCCGGTCGTCGCGGGTGGAGGTGGTGAGCAGGATCGGCGGGTACTGCACATCGGCGCGGGCATTCTGGTACGGCGAATGCTTGGCGATGAACTCCCACTCCGCCGGGTCGTCCGGGTTGCCGTACTCCGCCACCCAGGACGCGCCCGCGAGCAGCAGGTGGTAGCGCTTCATGTCCAGCAGCGGCACTTGACAGACGAGCGCACCGAACAACTGCGGGTATTCGGTGAGCATGACTCCCATCAGCAGTCCGCCGTTGCTGCCGCCCACCGCACCGAGCTGTTCCGCAGTGGTGATTCCGCGGGCGACGAGATCGGTTGCGACAGCAGCGAAGTCCTCGTAAACCTTGTGCCGCCCGGCCTTCTGCGCTTGGGTATGCCACGCTGGCCCGTATTCGCCACCGCCACGAATGTTGGCGGTGACGGTGATGCCCCCACGTTCCAGCCAGCCCATCCCGGCCGCTCCGTTGTAGCCGGGGGTCCGGGACAGTTCGAAACCGCCGTAGCCGGACAGCACCGTGGGCCCGCTCGCGCCGGGGCGGCGAACGACGAAGTACGGCACTGCGGTTCCGTCGAGCGAGGTGGCGAAGAACTGTTCGGTGGTCAGACCGTCCGCGTCGAAGTAGCTCTGCTCGGCCTTCAGCGGCGTCGCCGGTTCCCCGATGGTGCCACTGAGAAGTGTTGGCGGCGTGGTGAAGCTACTCGTCGTCATCATGTAGTCGTCGCCGCCGTCGAGCGGGTCGAGATTGAGCACGCCGGTCGTGGCCATCGGCGGAGTTTGGGCGAACGGCTCGCGCTGCCACCCGTTTGGACCGGGTGTGCACACGTACAGCTGGGTCTGCACGTCGGCAAGGGTCGCGAGCAGTAGGTAGTTCTCGGTCCAGCCGTAACCGTTCAGCGAGGTGTGCGCATCCGGCTCGAAGACCACCTCGAATTCGCGTGCGCCGCGAAGGAAGTCGTCGAAGTTGGTGGCCAGCAGTGCACCCGCGGGGTAAGTCGCGGCGCCAACTGTCCAATCCGATTTGAGCCGCACCAGCAACCAATCCTTGTACCAGGACTCGGACGCATCGGCCGGAATGTCGATATGAGTCGTCGTGCCGTCGGGTGCGAGCAGATAGGTCTCGTTGGTGAAGAATTCGGGATGGCGGTAGACGTAGTGCCGCTCGTAGCCGGGCGTGCGGTCGTAACCGGCGCCGGCGGAAACATCGGTGACTTTCCCCTCGAACACCGTCTCGGCCGAGTCGAGCGGGGTGCCGCGGCGCCAGCGCTTGCCGATCCGCGGATAGCCGGACTCGGTCAGCGTGCCCGGCCCGAAATCGGTTCCGACATAGACGGTGTCGAGGTCGATCCAGCTGATGCTCGACTTCGCTTCCGGCAGTGCGAAACCGCCGTCGGCGGGGTCGAGGAAGGTACGCGTGCGCATGTCGAATTCGCGCACCACGCTGGCGTCCGCCCCGCCGCGGGACAGGCTGATCAATGCACGGTCCTGGGCCGGCCGGCGCACGGATGAGCCCGCCCATACCCAGTTCTCGTCCTCGGCCGCTGAGAGCGCGTCGACGTCGATGAGCACGTCCCACTCGGGGTCGTCCTTGCAGTATTCGACGAACGTGGTGCGCCGCCACAGCCCCTTCGGATGGTCACCGTCGCGCCAGTAGTTGTAGAGCCACTCTCCGCGACGGCCCGGGTAGGGAACTCGTTCGTCGGTGTCGAGCATGGCGAGGATGCGGTCACGCAATCCGAGGAAGCGCTCCGACGAGGCGAACTGCTCCCGGACGACGTCGTTGCGCTCGCGAGCCCAGTCCAGGGAGCGGTCGTCGGTGACTGCTTCGAGCCAGAGATATGGATCCTCGTCGGTCATGGCTCATTCTTACCTAACCGCGAGGTCCCGCGTCGGTGGGATCGCGGCGGTAATCTGCGCGGGTGTCCGGTCTTCGGCCGTCCCCGTCGCGGTGGCTCTGGGAGCAGCATTGCTGCCTGCCGCTCCATTGTCGTGCCGATATCAGCGAACTCGCCCGCTACCCTGCCGGATCCTATCTGTCGATCAATATCGGGTACTCGCCACAGTCGAAGGCGGACTCGACCCGACTCGCGGAGTATTTCCGCTGGAACGCCTCGGCTGACAGTCGATTTCGCCTCGTCACCGGGCGCGACGACCTTGCCGTCGCGCGCGCGGACGAGCGGATTGCGCTCGCGTTCGATCTCGAGGACTCCGGTCCACTCGACGGCGATCTCGCCAATGTCGAACATTTCCACGCACTCGGCGTGCGGTCCCTGCTACCCACCTACAACCACGTCAACGCGGCGGGCTGCGGGTGTCTGGACGCCGACGACACCGGCCTGACCGCGTACGGGCGTGATCTCGTGCGCGAACTCAACGCGGTCGGCGTATTCGTCGACGGTTCACACTGTTCGGTGCGCACCGGCCTCGATCTCGCCGCGACGACGCAACGGCCGATGATCTACAGCCACTCCAACTTCGCCGGGCTCTGGTCGCACCCGCGCAACATCACCGACGACCAGGCCCGGGCGTGCGCGGACACCGGTGGAGTCATCGGGATCAACGGCGTCGGGATCTTTCTCGGCCGCAACGACCCGCACGACGGAGCCGGCCGCCTCGCCGCGATGGCGGACCACGTCGAATACGGAATCGACCTGGTGGGAATCGACCATGTCGGCATCGGATCGGACTACTCGTTCGATCACGTCGACTTCAACCACGAGATGCAACAGAACCCCGGCGCATTTTCGGCGGCATACACCATGTTCGGCCCGTTGCAGTGGGTTCCGCCCGAAGACACGCTGCGGGTGTGGGATGTGTTGGCCGAACGCGGCTTCGATGACGCCGCGATCGCCGCGGTGGCGCACGGCAACTTCGACCGCGCGGCCCGGCAGGTGTGGACCGCGTAGGTATTTCGCTACCTGCACCTGGCGCGTTCGCCGGTTGGGGTGTCGCGCTACTCGTGCCCCGTGCGGCTGGACCGCGGATTCTGGTCTCGCGGGACTTGCCGGCACGTGCGAGCGCTGGAGTGTCGCGACCGTTTCTGTCGGTGCGCACTGCGAAACTGTGGGTACGCGGTGCAGAGGAAAGAAGACGGCCATGAACGTCGTGGAGGAGATGACCGAGCTGGCATTCGCTCGACCGCAGCCGGGCGATCCGCCCGAACGAGTCGCCCGTTGGTACCTCGCGAAGTCGCGGCTGCACGAGTACCTCGCCGGGTGTGGCGACCGGGATGCCGAGATGGAGCTGCGCCTGGCCGTCTCCGCGCGCGCGCATGCCGACGACCTGCTGGGCCGAGGGGTGCGCGAGCACGTCGCGTGATGCGGCGCACACCGTAGCGCGGTCTATGAGCCATTCGGCGACACGGGATCGGGGCGGGACTACCCTGGGAAACCGTGACCTCACACTATGACGTCGTTGTACTCGGTGCCGGTCCCGGTGGTTACGTCGCTGCTATCCGCGCGGCGCAGCTCGGGCTGAGCACCGCAATCGTGGAAAAGCAGTACTGGGGAGGGGTGTGCCTCAACGTCGGCTGCATCCCGTCGAAGGCACTGTTGCGGAACGCGGAGCTCGCGCACATCTTCACCAAGGATGCGAAGCTTTTCGGGATCTCGGGTGAGGCGAAGTTCGACTTCGGCGCGGCGTTCGACCGCAGCCGCAAGGTCGCGGAGGGGCGCGTCAAGGGCGTCCACTTCCTGATGAAGAAGAACAAGATCACCGAGTACGACGGGCACGGCTCGTTCACCGACGCGAACACGCTCGCCGTGGAGAAATCCGACGGCGGCTCGGAGACGATCACCTTCGACAACGCGATCATCGCCACCGGCACCACCACCAAGCTGCTGCCCGGCACCTCGCTGTCGGACAACGTGGTCACCTACGAAGAGCAGATCATGACCCGGGACCTGCCCGGTTCGATCCTCGTCGTCGGTGCGGGCGCGATCGGTATGGAATTCGCCTACGTCCTGCGCAACTACGGCGTGGACGTGCGGATCGTCGAGTTCCTCGACCGCGCGCTGCCCAATGAGGACGCCGACGTGTCCAAGGAGATCACCAAGGCCTACAAGAAGCTCGGGATCACCATCTCGACGGGCGCAGCGGTGCAGTCGATCGACGACGACGGCTCCAAGGTCACCGTCACGATCAAGGACAACAAGAGCGGAAACACCGAGACCGTCACGGTCGACAAGGTGCTGCAGGCCGTCGGCTTCGCGCCGCGGGTCGAGGGCTTCGGCCTCGATAACACCGGTGTCGAAACCGAACGCGGCGCGATCGTCATCGACAACGTCATGCGTACCAACGTGCCGAATATCTTCGCGATCGGCGACGTCACCGGAAAACTGCAGCTCGCACACGTCGCCGAGGCGCAGGGCGTGGTCGCCGCGGAAACCATCGGCGGCGCGGAGACGCTGCCGATCGACGACTACCGGATGATGCCGCGCGCGACGTTCTGTCAGCCGCAGGTCGCCAGCTTTGGGCTCACCGAGGCGCAGGCCCGCGACGAGGGCTACGACGTAAAGGTCGCCACCTTCCCGTTCACCGCGAACGGCAAGGCGCACGGCCTGGGTGACGCGACGGGTTTCGTCAAGCTTGTCGCGGACACGAAGTACGGGGAGTTGCTCGGCGGGCACCTGATCGGCCCGGACGTTTCCGAGCTGCTGCCGGAGCTGACGCTGGCGCAGAAGTGGGACCTGACGGTCAACGAGCTGGCCCGCAACGTGCACACCCATCCGACGCTGTCCGAGGCGCTGCAGGAAGCGATCCACGGCCTCGCGGGCCACATGATCAACTTCTGATCCGCACCTTCGCACCTCCGCCGGCCGACTGAACGGAACCGTTCAGTCGATCTGATCGCATGAACGGTCCGTTCAGTCGATGCGGGCGGGGCAATGCGGGGTGGGCAATACGGGGCGGGTGGCGGGGATTCCCATACCGTGCCCGGCCCGTCGGGTCAAGTAGTGACCTGACGGGCGGTCCGCGGCTAGCTTGGATCGACCAGTCAAGTTCGAATCAAGGAGCACACTCGCATGGCCCTCACGGCGTTTCTCGATCTCAAGTTGAAGCCCGAATCCCTCGACAAGGCAAAGGAAGTCATGTCGAAGGTGCTCGCCGATACCCGGGCGTTCGATGGCTGCCTCGGCGTCGACGTGCTGGTCGACAACACCGACGAGAGCCACTGGGTGGTTGTCGAGAAGTGGGAGTCCCTCGATGCCGACAAGGCCTATCGGGCTTGGCGGGCGACTCCGGAGGGCGCGATATCCGAGCTCGGTCCGCTGCTCGCGGGTGCGCCCGGGCTGACCAGCTACACGCTCGACCCGGACGTCTAGCCGCTTCCGTGCGAGATGCTCAGCCGCCCGTGCCGCGGCTATCGATCGTCACCGTGCGCAGTACCGTTGCGGGGCAATAGGTTCCAACTCGGGAATTGTGAATCTGCGCCGTGCTCGACGAGCGCGGCGCAGATTCACGCCGCTGCGTCGGCTGCCGCGTCAGGATCCTGACGAGCCGCTACTGCCGCTGGAGCCCAAGCCGAACTCCCCGGGAGGCCCCTGGGGGCCTTCCGGGCCGGTCGGTCCTGCCGGGCCCGTATCGCCCTTTGCCCCTGGCGCGCCGGTCGGTCCTGCCGGGCCGGTGGGTCCCGCCTGGCCGGTCGGCCCTGCCGGACCCGTATCGCCCTTTGCCCCTGGCGCGCCGGATGGTCCCGCCTGGCCGGTCGGTCCTGCCGGGCCGGTCGGGCCGGTCGGTCCGGGCGGGCCCTCTTCGTTCCACTGGATAGGTATCGAGCCCAGAGTGCATATCGGTGGAGTGGTGCCGACCAGGAGGAGGCCGCCGGTGACGGGCACTATGCACCCGTAGTACGTCACAGCCGAGGCTTGATTGCCACCGAACATCGTGGCCGCCGCGACCCCGCCACTAACGGCGAGCCCACTTGCAATTAGCTTGAGGTTCATATCTCAGCTCCTGAAGGGTCGGCTTGAAGGTGCTCGAAAGAGGTCGACCCAATCGTTGAACGGCAGTATCTCCTTTGGCGAAATTCAATTGAATCGAGATTGATTCGTGATTTACGATATTCAACCTTTTTTTTCGGGATATTTCCGGACGTGAAATTTACCAACGTGAAATGTCTTCCGGCCGAACTATGTTGGTCGGAAAACTGGGCGGACCACAGATATCGAATACACTTGTCGTTCGGTTGACGTTCATTTGTCAGCTCTTGATGGGCTCGTTCCGGCCAGTCGCGGGAACAATATTCTGCCCAACGCTCAGTGCGTGATGCTGGGCCGTCCGGCGTGCACCTCGATACGCTGGCCGGTAATGAGCGCCGCCCGATCGGAGATCAGGAACGCCACCAATTCCGCCACGTCCTCCGGACGGGTGACCCGCCCGAACGGCATCTCGGCGTCCAGCGTCGCCGCGTCCGCTGCGCCGGTTATTGCCCGTGCCAGCCGGTCACCCATATCGGTGGCGACCAGGCCCGGCGCGACGATATTGACCCGCGTGCCGTGCGGCTGCTCCTCCAACGCCAGCGTGCGGCCGAGCGCTTCGAGCGCGACCTTGCCCATCATGTACGGCGCCCCGCCGGGGCTCGGCCGGGCCGCGGTGGTGCTCGAGATCAGCACGATCGCACCGCGCTCGCTGTTGCGGATTGCCGGAGCGAAGTTGGAGCACAGGTAGAACGCCCCGAGCGCGTGCACCGAAAGCACCTTCTGGATCTCGGCGGGGTCCGTGTCGGCGACTGTGCGGCCGCGGCTCGCGATGCCGGCGTTGAGCACCAGCGCGTCCACTCGACCGAACTCGTCGAGCACAGCCTGGGCCAGTGCCGCCGCAGCATCGGGGTCGGCCGCGTCGGAGCGGACCATCCGGCATTCGCGGCCCAGGTCGGCGACGGCCTTCGCGGCTTGCTCGGCAGACGCCTCGTCGCGGTTGAACGTGCCGACGATCTCGTATCCGTCGGCGGCCAGGCGAAGGGCGATGCCGCGGCCGATTCCGCGGCCCGCCCCGGACACGACGGCGACGGGGCTGGCGTGGGACATGATCGTCTCCAGATCTTTCGGGGGAGCGGGTGTCAGCGGTTGTGGTATTCGGGTGCGCGGCGCTCGATGTAGGCCGCCATCGCCTCTTGTTGATCGGCGGTGCCGAAGGTGAGCGACTGCTGCCGATTCTCCAACTCGACGGAGGTGTCGAAGCCGGGGGTTTCGAGCGCAAGCCACATACCGCGCTTGGTGAGCGACAAGGACATCGGCGGGGCGGTCAGTAGGTCGTCGATCGTGGCATCGACGCGAGCACGCAGTTCGCTACCGGGCACGGCGTCGGCGAGTAGGCCGATGCGCAGCGCCTCGTCGGCGCCGAAACGTCGTGCGGTGAGCATCAATTCGTGAGCACGGCCCGCGCCGACGAGACGGGGGAGTAGCCACGAGACGCCGATGTCGCAGCCGGACACGCCGATTCGGATGAACGAGACGGCGAAGATCGCCTCGCTCGCGGCCAGCCGGACATCGCATGCGCAGACCAGCGCGAGCCCACCACCGGCGGCAGGTCCGTTCACGGCCGCGACGAACACCTGCGGGAGCCGGCGGATCTTCTGCACGAGCAGGGCGATGCGGCTCTGCAGCAGGTACGACTGCTGAGTTGTGCCCAGCTGTTCGGCGCCCGGGATCTGGCCGTATCCGCCGAGGTCGAGGCCCGAGCAGAAGCCGCGTCCGGCGCCGGTCAGGACGACGACGCGGGTCTCGAGGTCGTTCCCGAGCCGATCGAGCTCGGTGTGCAGGGCGTCGACCAGGTCGTGGTTCATCGCGTTGAGCTGGTCCGGCCGGTTCATCCGCAGGAGGACGACGCCCGGTCGCGGCCGTTCGACGATGACCGGCGCTCCGGTCGCTGTCTGCCCCTCGGTGCCCATTGCGCAGTCCTCTCCACGCACGCTTCCTGAGCGAACGCTAGCTCTGTAGGGTGCAGTGTGCCACGTCACGTTCGCCGCACTTACGAGGAGTACTCATGCCGAACCCGGAGCAGGTCGACGCGATCCTGTTGACCGAGCAACGGGGCCGAGTTCGGATTCTGACACTGAACCGCCCGAAGTCGCGCAACGCGCTCAATATCGACCTGATCGAGACACTGCGCCGCGAACTCGCGGCCGCCGATGCCGACGAGCAGGTGGACGTCGTGGTACTTACCGGCACCGATCCGGCCTTCTGTGCGGGTGTCGATCTGCGCGAGCTCGGCAGCCGCGACGACAACGCGAACCGTGTTGCGGTGGAGGGAATTCCGGTGGGGCATCCGTGGCGTCCGCTGAGCAAGCCGGTGATCGGCGCGGTCAACGGTGCGGCCATCACCGGCGGCCTCGAACTCGCATTGGCCTGCGACTTCCTGATCGCGTCCGACCGGGCGCGGTTCGCCGACACGCATGCACGGGTCGGGGTGCTGCCCGGCTGGGGACTGACGGTCCGGTTGCCGGCGGCAGTCGGACGCGGGTTCGCGCTTCGGATGAGCCTCTCGGGTGATTTTGTGCCGGCCGGGGACGCATTACGTGCCGGGCTGGTGACCCAGGTCGTGCCGCACGAGGTGCTGCTGGAGACGGCACTCGCGGTGGCAAACACCATCTCCGGCAACGACACCCGCGCCGTGCGCACGCTGCTCGGGTCATATCGCAGCGCCGGGGAGCACGTCGAGGTTCCGGCTCTCGCATCCGAAGCTACGGTCTCGGAGGCGTGGTTGGCACAGTTCACGCCGGAGTCGGTCGCGCAGCGGCGCGAAGCGGTCATCGATCGCGGTCGCGCGCAGAATACCGTTGCGGGGCAATAAGACCGAGCGAATGGCTCAGCGGACGCGCAAAAGTCCTTCTTGCATGGTGGTCGCGACGAGGCGGCCGTCCCGGCTGTAGAGGCTGCCGCGGGACAGGCCGCGGCCACCGCCGGTCCAGATGCCCTCCTGCTCGTAGAGGTGCCACTCGTCCGCTCGAAACGGAGCGTGGAACCAAATCGCATGGTCGAGGCTGGCGACCTGAGTTCGGTTGGCGTCCATGGGAACCGCGTGCGGGAGCAGGGCGGTGGAGATCAGGAACATGTCCGAGATGTAGCCCCATGCGCCGGCATGAACCAGCGGGTCGTCGGATAGTCGCTGTGCGGCACGCACCCAGGCGACTTGATATGGCTCGCGGGGTTCGCTGCTCCGGCTCACCAGGCGTGGGTAGTCCTCGCCCGGGATGCGGAAATCGATCGCGATATGGCGCTCGTAATTGCGCAACCACTCGAGGCGCGCCTTCTGCTCGTCGGTCACGTTCGCCAGCAAGTCCGGCAGGTCCTCCGGCGCGGCCACGGTCGGCGGCTCGGGCTGATGGGACAGGCCGTCCTCGGCGACCTGGAACGAGGCCGCCAGTTCGAAGATCGTCTTGCCGTTCTGCTCGGCAGCGACATTGCGGGTGGTGAAGCTGCGCCCGTCGCGGACCCGGTCGACGCGGTAGACGACCGGCGTAGTCGTGTTGCCGGGGTGCAGGAAATTTGCGTGCACCGAGTGCGGGTGGCGGTCTGCATCGACGGTGCGACCGGCGGCGATGATGGCCTGGGCGATTGCCTGGCCGCCGTAGAGGCGCTCCGCGTCGGTATAGGAGCGGCCCTCGAAGACGTCGTCGTCGAGCGGCACGAGGTCCAGGATCCGGTCGAGCGGCGGGCGTCCGCCCTCGATGCGATCCGGAACTTCTGCGGCGGCTTCGACCATTCGACCACCTTAGGCGTCAGTTCTTGACGTCCTCCCGCGGCAGCCCGAGCAGCCGCTCCGCGATCACGTTGCGGTTGATCTCCGACGTGCCGCCGGCGATCGTGATCGCGCGGCTGGCCAGGTACATGTACGGACCAGACGGGTCGTCGCCGCCGACAGCCTTCTCGCCGTCTATCCGCAGCCACAGCTCGGCGGTGTGCTGCATGTGCTCCGAGGACACCAGCTTGGTGACGTTGCCTTCCGGGCCCGGTCCCGAGCCGGACAGCGCGCGCTGCACCTGGCGCAGATTGAGTGCCTTCATCGCCTGCTCGGTCGCGATCAGGTCGGCGAGCTCTCGGTTCACCGAGCGGTCCGACGGGGTATCGGCGAGCTTGTCGATGAGGAGGAACGCGCTCAACCGGGTCGGCGCGTTGCCGATGGAGATGCGCTCATTGCCCAGCGTTGCCCGCGCCACCGTCCAGCCTGCGTCGATCGCGCCGACCACGTCCTCGTCGGGGATGAAGACGTCGTCGAAGAAGATCTCGTTGAAGTTCGAGTCGCCGCTGATCTGGCGCAGTGGCCGCACGGTGACGCCCGGCGCGTGCAGGTCGATCACCATCGTGGTGATGCCCAGGTGCTTGGGTGCATCGCGGTTGGTGCGGATGGTGGCCAGACCGTGCGTGGAGAAGTGCGCGTCGCTCGTCCACACCTTCTGCCCGGACACTCGCCAGCCGCCGTCGACCTTCACCCCGCGCGTCGACACCGCCGCCGCGTCCGACCCGGCACCGGGCTCGCTGAACAGCTGGCAGAACACGAGTTCGCCGAGCAGCCCGGGCCTGATCCAGCGCTCGATCTGTTCCGGGGTGGCGTGCTGGGAGATGGTGAGCATCACCCAGCCGCCGATGCCGAGTTGTGGCACGTCGATGGACTTGAATTCCTGTTCCAGCACAAGCTGTTCGACGGGCGAGGCGCCCCGCCCGAACGGCTCGTTCCAATGCGGCACGAGGTAGCCCTCGTCGACGAGCAGGGCACGCCGCTGTTCCTCGGGGGTGTCGAGGAAGCGCTCGACGAACTTCGCGCCCTGAGTGCGGTACGTCTCTGCCTCCGGGGGCAGGTCGACGGCAGTCTTGCGCCGCACACCCGCAATGGACAGTGCGAGCAGGTCGTCGCGCGCGTGCTCGGAGTCCGACAGCAGACCGCGCAGGCTCGCGGCCCGCCGCAGGAACAGGTGACAATCGTGCTCCCAGGTGAAGCCGATGCCGCCGTGGATCTGGATGTTGAGCTCGGCGTTGCGGGCGAAAGCGTCGAACGCGGTGGCTGCGGCGATGTCAGTGGCGAGCGCGCCCTGCTCGTCGTCCACGCCCGCACGGGCCGCGTCCCAGGCCGTTGCGACGGCCAGTTCGGCGGCGACGAGCATGTTCGCGCAGTGATGCTTGATCGCCTGGAACGATCCGATGATGCGGCCGAACTGCTTGCGCACCTTGGCGTATTCGACGGCCATCTCGAGGCTCGCGTGTGCACCGCCGGCGGCCTCGGCGGCGCCGAGCACCTGCGCCAGCCGCCGCGCCCGCGCTGCCGTACCGGGCAGCACTGCCACGGGCGTGACGCCATCCAGCGTGACGGCGGCGATGTGCTGGGTCGGGTCGACGGCCTTCTTCTTGGCTGCGACGTTCACCCCGGTGGCGGCCGCATCGACCAGGATCACGTCGTCCCCGGCGCGCAGCGCGAGCAACGTCGCGATCGCCCCGCCGACCACATAACCGGCGTCGCCACTCGCCGTGCCATCCGGGGCTTGCTCGAGTGTGCCGCCGAGGCCGAGCCCGCCGAGCTGCGAACCGTCCGCGAGGCCGGGCAGCAGGCGCCGCTTGTCCGCGTCGTCGCCGGCCGCGGCGAGCAGGGCGGAGGACACGACGGTCGGGAGGAACGGCACCGGCACCACAGCGCGGCCGAGTTCCTCGCCGATGATGGCGAGCTCGGCAATCCCGGCGTCGTCTCCGCCGAACTCCTCGGGCAGGTGCAAGCCGAGCCAGCCCAGTTTTGCCAGTTCCCGCCAGAGCGGACCGATGTCGGTGCCGTGGTCATCGAGGACCGCGCGAGCCAGCTGCTGGGCCTTCTGGTCGGTAAGCAGCGATCGGGCCACCTCCGCGAGGGCGCGGTGGTCTTCGGTCAGCGCAAGGGACATACAACAACTCCTCGAAGCGGGTCTGCTCGGCAAATGCCAGCTTCGCGCACTCGCGGCCATACGGGAAGAGATTTGGCAAACCCAACGTCGGCGAAGTCTCGCGATCCCTGTCGCTGTGGCGGCTCAGCGCCAGGCCGAAAGCAACTGCAGCAGAAGGTCGATCACGGCCTGCGGATCGTCGAGCATCGCATGATGTCCGGCGTTGGGCAGGTCGGCCGCCACCACGCTCGGGCCGAACCCGCGCAGCAGTTTGTCGTGGCAATCGTCGTCGATCACCGAGTGGTGCCCGGCCCGGACCACCGCGACCGGGAAGTCCATCGGACGCAACGGTGCGGGCGGATCGAGGATGGAACGGTAGACCGCATAGTCGAACTTCCAGCTCCAGCCATCGGCGACTCGACGTACCGAACTGCGTGCGATGTGCTCGGTGACGTAAGCGGGGATCTCGGTGCTGCTGTCGTCCGGTCGGAACAACCGGTAGGCGCGCACGGCATCCTCGCGCTCGGGGTAGATCCGCGGACCGGTGTCGGCGCGGTTGACGAGCACTGCGGCACGGTCCGGGTCGGGCTTGCGCGCGATGTTGGAATCCAGCAGGACCAGGCCGCCGAGCTTGGCATCCCGGGTTGCCGCCAGATACGACGGCTTACCGCCCATGCTGTGCGCCACGATCACCGAGCCGGGCGGGAGCGCGGCGTCGAGCACGGTTCGAATGTCGTCGGCCCACAGGTCGAACGAGTATTTCTCGCGGCGGCCGCTGTCGCCGAACCCGGTCAAATCGATGGCGACCACGCGTCGGTCGGTGGCCAGGGCCGGGGCGATATGGTCCCACCAGTGCGTGTTCGCTGTGTTGCCGTGCACCAGCAGCACGCCCGGCCCGGTGTGCTCGGCACCCCAGATGCGGTAGTGCACGTTGGCGCCTGCCGATTCGACGAATCGCGATTTCGTCGGCGCGGCGAGGGCAGTTGTGAACCACTCCGGAGTCATCAGCGCGTCGCCTCCTGTACCGCGCCGATGACCTCGGCGCGTAGTTTCGCCGACGCTACGCCGACCGAGTTGAGCATGTACCGGGTCGCGACATCGCCCATCCGCGTCGCGATCTCGGCCGCCGCCTCCCTTGGGGTACCGACCGCCGCAAACAGAGCGAGCAGGTCGTCGTCGATCAACTCGCCCATCTCCGCCCACTTGTGCTCGCGGTCGCTCTTGGACAGCGCATTGAGTTCGGGGCCGAGGTCGCCGAGTCCGTGCTGCTCCAACACCGGGTGATACGCGGGCGTCGAACCGTAAAACGCGATCTGTCTGCGCACCGCGGCCTTGGACGTGGCGAACTCCTCCTCGGTCCGTCCCGTGACGACGAACGTGGCGGCGACGATCTCGGGTGCGTCGCTGGGCGCGCCGTCGGCCGCGCGGCCGCGGTGCAGTGCGGGCACCGTGACCTCGCGCAGATAGTGGTCGGTGGTGAACGGGTGCAGCAGCAGACCGTCCGCCACCCGGCCTGCCGTTTCCGTCATCTTCGTGCCGACCGCGGCAAGCATCACTTTGGGCGCGGGCCGTTCGCACGTCGGGACGAACATCGGCGTCATCAGGGTGTGGGTGTAGAAATCGCCGCGGAAATCGAGCCTGTCGCCGCTGGCCCAGCTGTGCCAGATCGCGCGCATCGCCGAGACGAACTCCGCCATCCGGTCGGCGGGTGCGCTCCAGGGCATCGAGAACCGGCGCTCGATATGCGGCTTGATCTGGCTGCCGAGGCCGAGGTGCAGCCGACCGCCGCTGTACTCCTGGAGCGCGGTCGCCTGCACGGCCAGCGTCATCGGCGAGCGCGCGAACGCCACCACGATGTTGCTCAGCAAGTCGACCCGGTTGGTTGCCCCGGCAGCGACGGTCAGGTGCAGCATCGGGTCGCAGGTCGTCTCACTGAACGCGACCCCGTCGACGCCGATGGCCTCCGCTTTGCGGGCGAGTTCGTCGACGCCGGTGAGCCCGCCGCCGCGGGCGCCGAGGGGTAGATCGACCTTCATGTTCATCTCCAGCCTGCTGCGTAGGCGCCGCGAGTTCGCTACCCCGGTCGAGCGCCAATAGCTAGCGCTCGTTAAGCTATCCCTAGAAATGTAGCGCAGCCGTCCCCGCGGCATGCAAAGTGATCCCGGACACGGGGCGATGAAGGAGCAAGTAATGGGTGCAGTGATCGTCGAGGCAGTGCGGACCCCGGTCGGCAAGAAGAACGGCGGGCTCTCCGGTATCCATCCGGCAGACCTGTCGGCTCTCGTGCTGAACGAGCTGGTCAGCCGGGCAGGTGTGGCGCCCGAGCTGATCGACGACGTCATCTGGGGCGTTGTCAGCCAGGTCGGCGAACAGACCAACGACCTCGCTCGAAACGCCGTCCTCGCCGCGGGATGGCCCGAGTCCGTGCCCGGCGTGACCGTGGACCGGCAGTGTGGCTCGTCGCAGCAGGCGCTGAACTTCGCGGTCGCGAGCGTGCTCGCCGGGCATTACGAGGCGGTGATCGCCGGTGGCTGTGAGTCGATGTCGCGGATCCCGATCGGCACCAGCGCCGCCGTCGGTGGCAGCCCGATCAGCCCGAAATTCACCGAGCGGTACAACGCGCGTCCGAACCAGGGCGTCGGCGCCGAGATGATGGCCGAGAAGTGGGCGATTTCGCGTGCCGAGGTGGACGCTTTCGCGGCCCGCTCGCACGAGCGTGCGGCGGCGGCGCAGGACGCCGGCCTGTTCGACGCGCAAATCGTCGCGGTCACCAACCCCGATGGCGACGTGATCGGCAAGGACGAGGGCATCCGGCGCGGCACCACGGTGGAGAAGCTCGCCGGGCTGAAGACCGTCTTCAAGGAGGACGGCGTCATCCACGCGGGTAACGCCTCGCAGATCTCCGACGGTGCCGCCGCGCTGCTGATCGTCAGCGACGAGTTCGCCGCGAAGCACAATCTCACCGCTATCGCTCGTGTGCACACCGCCGTCGTCGCCGGCGCGGACCCGGTGATGATGCTCAGCGCGCCTATCCCGGCCACCGAGAAGGCGCTGGCGAAGTCGGGCCTCGCGGTGTCCGACATCGGCGTCTTCGAGGTCAACGAGGCGTTCGCGCCGGTGCCGATGGCGTGGCAGAAGGAGATCGGCGCAGACGAGGCGCTGCTCAACCCGAACGGCGGCGCAATCGCGCTCGGCCACCCGCTCGGCGGCTCGGGTGCCCGCATCCTCACCGACATGATTTTCCACATGCGCCGCAACGACATTCGCTACGGCCTGCAGACCATGTGCGAAGGCGGTGGGCAGGCCAACGCCACCATTCTCGAATTGGTGAAGTAGAAGCGATTCGCCACCGCGGTAGCCCGTTTTCCTGGCGCGGTATCAGTATCGATACCGCGCCAGGCGAACCGCCCGGTTCCCGTCGTCGTCGGGCGCGACGAGGGCGGGAACCATCTCGCTCGTGACCAGGCCGTGTTTGGTGGTCACCTCGTCCACGATGTCGAAATTGCGCGCAATATTCGCGGGGGTGTCCACGATGATCGTGGTGACCGGGACGTGCCTGCCGAGTTGAAACAGCTTGTCACCGTGCGGTTCGGTGTCACCGCGAAAGCCCCACACACCGCGCAGCACAGTCGCCCCGCGGGCCGTATTCGACTGGCGCAGTTGCCGAATCAGAGCACGGTGGATCGGCACACCGCGGTGTCGAGTGTCCTCGGAGGTGTACACCATCAGCTTCTGCCACAGCGGCCGGCCGTGCTCGTCGGCCGCGGGCAGCGTGTGCGGTCGCGCCAGCAGTTCCCCGTCGCGTTTGCACACCCGGATTCGTTCCAGGGTAACCAGTGGTCGGCGCAGCAGGTCGCCCAACTCGGTGAGCACGGGTGCCATCCGATCCCCGGTTCCCACCGCGATGAGCATCATCGGCACCTCGACGTTGCGGCCGAAGAAGCGCGCGCGTTGCCGTTGGCCGTGGGCGGTGCCGTCCACCCCGAGGAATACCGACGCGCCGGCCAACCCCCGGTGATAAAGCAGATCGCATACCGCGACGTAGGCCGGTACCCCCGACACCCGTTCCTGGCGACCGAGATAGACCGTGAGTTTGGCCGCCTCGTGCAGTTCGTCCGCCAGTCGCAATTCGTCCGACAGTGCGGTCGCGACGAGATCGTCGCCGGCCAGGCGGGCGCGTTCGAGGGTGAGCACACCGCGCGCGGTCATGGCAACGGCGTCGCCGACGACGCGTTCGATCTTCGCCCTGGTGTCGACGGCGGCCACCACAACGGGCGGATCCTCCGACAGCGACAGCAGTTCGTCGGTGCGCAGGTGCTGCCGCACGCCGAATCCGGCGATGCCGCGCAGCATCACGCTGGTGGCAATCTCGTTGCGGCCGTACAGATCCAGTAGGGCGTCCGCGAGAAACGCACGCTCGGTCCGTTGCCGCTCGCCGAAGTAGGACGTCAGTTTCAGGCAGTCGTCGTTCACCACAGGCCTCCGAGCCACAGTCCGAGCGCCGCAGCGGCGAGGCCGCACACCACGCTCACCACGATGTTGGCGACCGCGGCGAACACCTGCCGCTCCTCGGCGAGCCGTTCGGTTTCCAGCATCCAGGTAGAGAACGTCGTGTACGCCCCGACCAGGGCGGTACCCGCAAGCAGGGCGGCGTTGGCGCTCAACGTCAGACCCGCGATCAGCCCCAGCGCCAGCGAGCCGCTGAGGTTGACCGTGAGGGTCCCGAACGGGAAGGCGCGGGCCGCTCTGCGGGACACCGCACCGTCGACCAGGAAGCGCAGGATGGCCCCGATCCCGCCGAGCACCCCGACACCGCACCACACCACAACCGTGCTCATCGGCGTACCCGAACGCGCCGCACGGCCGAGGTGGCGACATAGACCGCAACCAGACCGGCCGCGATGCTCACCACGGTGTAGCTCAACGCCAGCCGGTAGTGCTCGTGTTCCAGCATCCGCACCGTCTCGACCTGCATCGTGGAAAAGGTGGTGAGCCCACCGCACAGGCCAGTGCCGAGGAACGGCCGCCGGTAGCTCGACAACGGCTGGCGCTCCAGCAATCGTGTGGTGAAGTAGCCGAGCAGGATCGCGCCGACGATGTTCACCGTGAACGTCGGCCACGGCCACCGCGCCGGATCGGAATTCATCAGCTCACCGAGACCGGCCCTGGCCAACGCGCCAAGTGCCCCGCCGAGGAAGATCGCCGCGAGTTCGCGGCCGTCGTGACCGAGCACGGCTAGGTGCGTTCGGGGGAAGGTCGTCGCGCCATTGCCTCTCCTCCGGTCGGTGCTGTGCCGTGGTCATGCGTGTCGGGCGTCGGGCTCGTGCGGGTGACCCGGGTCACCGACGGCGACGCAGCCGACGGTACCGTGAGCCGAACCCGCAGGTCCCGTGCGGGCGGCGGCGATCTCGCGAAGGGAAAACGATGGGCAACGACACCGTCCTGGCGACGACGAACGGACACGTCGCCACCTGGACACTGAATCTTCCCGAGCAGCGCAACCCGATTTCGGACCAGTCGGTGGTGGAGCGGATCGAAGAACTGGTCGCGGCGGCGAACGACGATGTGGATATTCGCGTCGTCATCATCACCGGCGCGGGCAAGGGTTTCTCCTCCGGTGGCAACGTCAAGCACATGGTCGACCGGGTCGGCATCTTCGGTGGGGCGCCGCACGAGCAGCGCAACGGTTATCGCAAAGGCATCCAACGGATTCCGCGTGCGCTGTACCACCTCGAGGTGCCCCTGATCGCTGCGGTCAACGGGGCCGCGATCGGCGCAGGATGCGATTTGGCGCTCATGGCAGACATGCGGATCGCCTCGGAAAAGGCCGTGTTCGCAGAGAGTTTCGTGAAGCTGGGCATCATCCCCGGCGACGGCGGCGCGTGGTTGCTGCCGCGCGCGGTCGGTAATGCCCGCGCCGCGGAGATGGCGTTCACCGGTGACCCGATCGACGCGGCAACCGCGCTGGACTGGGGGCTGGTGTCGCGAGTGGTGGCGCCCGAACAACTGCTGGACGAGGCGATGACGCTGGCGCAGCGAGTGGCCGTCAATCCACCCACCGCGGTGCGGATGACCAAGAAGTTGTTGCGCGAGGGACAGCACATGACGCTGGAGAGCCTGCTCGAGTTGTCCGCCGCGATGCAGCCGCTCGCCCACCACACCCAGGACCATCGAGAAGCGTTGGCGGGCTTCACCGAGAAGCGCCCCACGAACTACACCGGGGCCTGACATGCCGACCGACAGACTGGTTCCGCCCGCGGCGCCGCTGCCGGACGGGTTGGCGGAACTGCGGATCGAGGTTCGGACGTTTCTCGCCGAACAGATCGCCGATGGTGTGTTCACCCCCGGTGTCGACACCTGGCTGACGAAATGGAATCCGGACTTTACCAGGACGCTGGCGCAGCGTGGCTGGATCGGTATGACCATTCCGGTGGGGTACGGCGGACGCGGGCGCACCTTCTTGGAACGGTTCGTCGTCACCGAGGAACTGCTCGCGGTCGGCGCGCCGGTTGCCGCCCAATGGGTCGCGGACCGGCAGGCCGCGCCATCGCTGCTGAAATACGGCACCGAAGAGCAGAAGCAACGTTTCCTGCCGCGGATCGCGGCCGGCGAACTGTGCTGGGCAATCGGCATGAGCGAGCCGGAGTCGGGTTCCGATCTGGCCAGCGTGCGCACGAAAGCCGTTGCTGTCGAAGGTGGTTGGCAGATAACCGGTACCAAGCTGTGGACCTCGGGCGCCCACCTGGCAGATGCGTTCTTCCTGCTCGCGCGCAGTACGCCGCTGGATTCCGCACATCGACATGACGGGCTGAGCCAGTTCATCGTGCTGCTCGACTCGCCCGGTATCACCATCCGGCCGATCCACACCATGTCCGGCGAACACCACTTCAATGAGGTGATCCTCGACGAGGTGTTCGTGCCCGACGATTTGGTGCTGGGGGAGATCGGTGCCGGCTGGGCGCAGGTGACCTCCGAACTGGGCTACGAACGCAGCGGCCCGGAACGGTTCCTGTCGAGTTTCGCATTGCTCGCCGAGGCGCTCGATCTGATCGGCAGCGGTGAACTGCCGGGCACACCCGAGATCGGCAGACTCGTCGCGCGTATGACGGCACTGCACACGATGTCACTGTCGGTGGCGCAGGTGCTCGAGCGCGGCGAGAAGGCGGACCTCGCAGCGTCGGTGGTGAAGACCCTCGGTACCCGACTGGAGGGCGACGTCATCGAGATCATCGAAGAACTGTCCGGTGCCGAACCGCCCACCGCGCGGTTCGGCGAACTGGTTCGCGCCGGTCTGATGCAACGGCCCGGTTTCACGTTGCGTGGCGGCACTACCGAGATCCTGGACGGCGTTATCGCGCGTGGATTGGGGATGCGCTAGTGGCACAACAGGATACGGTCGATCCCGCGCTGACCGAGCTGATCGGCTCGATTTTCGAGCGCTTCCGGGACGACGACAACGAGGTACACGGGCCGCTGACCCTGAACCGGGAGCTATGGTCCGCGCTGGACGAGGCCGGCCTCACCCGGCTGGTCGAGAGTGCGGAAACCGGTGGCAGCGGCGCGAGTTGGTGCGAGGCTGCGGCGCTGCTGTCGGCAGGTGCCGAGCAACTCGCGGCGGTACCGCTGGCCGAAAACGATTTGCTGGCTGGGTACCTGCTCGATGCGGCGGGGCTGCCCCGCGATGAAACTATCCGAACCGCGGGCCTGCTCGACGCCGAAGGGGTCGCGGCCGTGGTTCCGTGGGCGGGTCGGGTGGAGCGGATCGTCCTGGCCTGGCCGGGCGGTGACGGCTGGTTGGCCGCCGACGTGCCGGCGTCGGACGTGACGATCACGCCGGGTGCCAACGCGGCGAGCGAGCCCCGAGACGGGGTGCGTGTCGATCTCGGGTCGTTGACCGGTGTTGCACTCGATGACGTTGCGGTCGAGCAGTTCCGGCTGCGCGGTGCGCTGGCTCGCAGCATTCAGAGCTGCGGGGCGATGGAGCGCGTGTTGCGAATCTGCGTCGAGCACACCACCACCCGCGAGCAGTTCGGCCGGCCGCTGGCGAAGTTCCAGGCCGTGCAGGCGATGGTGGCCGCGATCGCGACCGAGTCCGCACTCGCCCGCGCCGCCGCCGAACACGCGGTCGCGGTGGTCACCGAAGACGACTGGCGCGGTCCGCGTATCGAATTCGCCGTGGCGGCAGCGAAATCCACCTCCGCCCACGCCGCGACTCTCGTCGCCCGAAATGCGCACCAGACGTTGGGTGCGATCGGGTTCACCATGGAGCACCAACTGCACCGGTTCACCAATCGGATGCTTTCCTGGCGTTCGGAATTCGGGTCCGTGCGGTATTGGGACGATGTGCTCAGCGATGCTGCCGTGGCATCGGGCAGTGCCGGCGTGTGGCCGTTGATCGTGGACGGCGTCGGCTGAGCGTGCGCCATTCGCGTTGATCATGAGTGTTCGGTGTCGACGAGACCGAACATGTGGCCCCACTCTTCGGCGTGTCGGGGGCCAGATGCTCGTGATCAACTCGGACGGGGGCGGCGAGATGCTCGTGATCAACTCGGGCAGCAACGCAGGGCTAGCCGAAATCCCGCGCGACGCGCAACGTGCCGATGGTGGTGGCCAGCCCGTCGTACTGCGTCGTGAGCAACACGATCTCGATCAGTTTGCGCTCGTCGTAGTGCTCGGCGAGCGCGGACCAGGTGTCATCGTCGATGTCCTTGGTCGCAACGAGCCGGTCGACCGCGGTGAGCAGCGCGCGGTGCTTGGCGTTCCAGCCCTCGGCGTCCGGTCCGCTGCGTAGGCGGTCGAGGATTTCCGACGTCACGCCGGCGCGGCGGCCGAGGCGAATGTGGTGGTCCATCTCGTAGCCGCAGTCGCGCAGATGGGCGACCCGCAGGATCACCAGCTCCGACTCGTGCCGCTGCAATCGGCCACCCGGCATCAGCTTTCCGCTGTAGTGCAGCCAGCCGCGGAACAGGCCGCCAGCGCGGCCGAGGGTGCTGAACAGATGCGCGTCCGGCGCGCCCGCACCGATCGACAGGGCCCGCCACAGCACCCAGTTGATCGGTCCGAGCTCACGCAGCCTGCCGGGTTCGATACGGGGAGTGCTCACGCCCCGAAGTTAACACTCAAATTGCCATTGCGGCTCGGACCGTCGCCTCCGACCCGGCGCCACCCACCCCGGCGGACGTGCACCGGCCGGACTCCAACACGTAATAGCGCTGCGCGGCCTGCAGCGCGAAGCCGATGTGCTGCTCGACCAGCAGCACGCTCAGCCCGCCGCGCTCGGTGAGTGCCACGATGGTGCGCTCGATTTCGGCGACCACGGACGGCTGAATGCCCTCGGTCGGTTCGTCGAGGATCAGCATCCTCGGCTCGGTGATGAGCGCGCGGGCGATCGCGAGTTGCTGACGCTGCCCCCCGGACAGCAGACCGGCGCGCCGGCCGAGCAGCTCCTGCAACGCGGGAAACAACTCGAGTACCTCGTCGATCAACGCCTTGCCGCGTTTGCGACCGTCTGCCACCACCTGCAGGTTTTCGGCGGTGGTCAGCTGCCCGAACGACTGCTGTCCCTGCGGAACGTAGGCCAGTCCGCGCCTGACCCGCGCACTCGGCCGCAGCCCGGTGATGTCCGCGCCGTCGAACCGCACCTTGCCCGACTTCGTGCCGATCAGCCCGACCGCGGCGCGCAGCAGCGTGGTCTTGCCCGCGCCGTTGTGCCCCATCACGGCGGCGACCCCGTTCTCCGGAACCTCCAGTGACACGCCGTGGATCACCTCGGTGCGGCCGTAACCGCACCGCACATCGACCAGTTCAAGCATCGGTGCTCTCCTGTTCCGGATCGACGTTCGCGACTTCGTCGCGCACCGCCACCTTTTCGAGCTCCTCGCCGCCGGCGGCAGTACCGAGGTAGACCTCCTGCACCTTCGGATCGGCCTGCACCTCGGCGACGGTGCCCTCGCTGAGCACCTTGCCACCGGCCATCACGGTCACCGAGGTTGCGAAGGCCCGCATGAAATCCATGTCGTGCTCCACCACGACGACGGTGCGTTCGCCGCCGATGCGGCGCAACAGGTTTCCGGTCTCCTCGCGCTCATCGGTACTCATGCCCGCCACCGGCTCGTCGAGCAGCAGCACCGAGGCGTTCTGCACGAGTAGCATGCCGATTTCGAGCCACTGCTTCTGGCCGTGCGCGAGGATGCCGGCCGGGGCGTCGATGAGGGCGGCGAGGCCGGTGATCTCGAGCGCCTCGTCGATGGCAGGCAGCACGGTCGTGCGTCGCCGCAGCAACGTCGTCGCCGACCGACCTGCGCCCGCGGCGATGTCGAGATTCTGCAGCACGGTGAGCTGTTCGAACACGCTCGCGGTCTGGAAGGTGCGACCGACGCCGAGGCGGGCGATCTTGTGCACCTTCTTGCCGATCAACTCGACACCGGACTTGTTCACCGAACCGGTGGCGGGCACCAGGCCGGTGATGGCGTCGATCAGGGTGGTCTTGCCCGCGCCGTTCGGCCCGATCAGGAACCGCAGATCGCCTTGCAGCAGCGTCATGTCGACGCCGGATACCGCCTTGAAGCCGTCGAATTCGACAGTGAGCCCGCGGATTTCGAGATAGTCGCTGGACATGCCGGCATTGCCGCCGAAAGTTGGCTCCGGCGCGGTCGTGGCGGTGGTCGTGTTCATCGTGCCTCCACGGGGACATGGTCGCTGTGCTCGTCGACCGGTTCGGGTGGTGGGGTTTGCTTGCGCTGCATCTTCAACCGGTGTCGCAGGGCCCAGATGCCGGCGATACCGGCCGGGAAGAAGCCGACCACCACGATGAAAAGCGCCCCCTGCAGATAGACCCAGCCGGAGGGGAAGCGCTCGGAGAACGAACTCTGTGCCCAGACAACGCCGATCGCGCCGAGTACCGGCCCGAGCAGGGTGGCTCGGCCACCAATCGCGACACCGATGAGGAAGGCGATCGAGGGCACGACACCGACGTCGGCGGGCGAGATGATGCCGACGATCGGCACGAACAGCGCACCGGCGATGCCCGCGAAGAAGGCGGCCACCGTGAAGGCGACGACCTTGATGTTGGCCGGGTCGTAGCCGAGGAAGCGCACCCGCTCTTCCTGATCGCGCACCGCGACGAGCAGTTCGCCGTAGCGGCTGTACATCAACTGCCGAGTGATCGCGACAATGACCAGCAGGGTGCCTGCGGCGATGAAGAACAGCATGCGCTTGTTGGCCGGGTCGCTGAGGTTGAACCCGAAGAACGTACGGAAGCGGTTCAGCCCGGTGAAGCCGCCGATCGACTGCTGGCCGGTGAGGAAGATAGCGAGCGCGGCCGCGAGCGCCTGACTCAGGATGGCGAAATATGCGCCCTTGACTCGTCGTTTGAAGACGCCGAAGCCCAGCAGGGCGGCGATGGCGGCGGGCAGGACGGCAATCGCCAGGATCGTCACGATGGGTGATGCGAATGGCGTCCAGTAGCTGGGCAATTCGCGGATGCCGGCGATCTGCATGAAGTCGGGCACGTCGTCACCACGCAGGTCGGCGTCCGCGATCTTGAGGTGCATGGCCATCACATAGGCGCCGATGGCGAAGAACACGCCCTGCCCGAGGGTGAGCATTCCGCCTCGGCCCCAAGCCAAGCCGATGCCCGCCGCGACCATGGCGAAGCAGAGGAACTTGGCGAGCAGGTTCAGCCGGAAATCACTGAGAAAGGCGGGGGCGACGGCGAAGAGCAGGATTGCGGCGAGGGCGAAACCGGCGAAGGTGCCGCGCCAGCCCGCCAGGATGCCGGTGCGCGCCGCGGAACGGGAGAAGGACTCGCTCATGCCAAGCTCCTTGTCTTGACCGTGAACAGGCCCTGTGGACGCACCTGCAGGAAGATGACGATCAGCACGAACAGGATCACCTTCGCGATCGACGCGGTGGTGTTGTACTCGATGAACGAGTTGAGGATGCCGAGTGCGAATGCGGCGATCACCGCGCCCCGGATCTGGCCGAGACCACCGACCACGACCACCAGGAATGCGTCGACGACATAGCTCGTGCCGACGGTGGAACTCGTCGACCCGATCAGTGTCAGTGCGACACCGGCGACGCCGGCGAGCCCGGAACCGATGAAGAACGTGGTGATGTCGGTGCGTCGGCTCGACACGCCGCTCGTCTCGGCGAGGTCGCGGTTCTGCACGACCGCGCGGATCCGTCGTCCCATCGACGTGCTCTGCAGCGCAAACGACAGCGCGGCCACGCAGACGATGGCGAGCACGAGAATGAAGATGCGGGTCTTCGGCACGACCGCGCCGAGGATCTCGACACCGCCGGAAAGCCATTCCGGAGCAACAACGTTCACCGCCGGCGCACCGAAGATGTCGCGGGCGAGCTGTTGCAGAATCAGCCCGACACCGAAGGTCACCAGCAGGGTGTCCAGCGGGCGATGATACATCCGCTGGATCAGCGTCACCTCGAGCAGCACACCCATCGCGCCCCCGACCAGGAAGCCGATGAACAGGGCAACGATCAGCGAGCCGCCGGCCGAGGAAATGACCTTCTGCACCACGTAGGTCGTGTAGCAGCCGGCCATGATGAACTCGCCGTGGGCCATGTTGATGACGCCCATCTGCCCGAACGTCAGCGACAGCCCGAGCGCTGCGAGCAAGAGAATCGACCCGAGGCTGAGCCCGGTGAAGAGTTGTCCGATAACGACATCCACCGATGTCTCCCTTCCTACGGCCCGTGCGCGGCCGGGCTTACCCGACCGCGCACGCGCGCTGCAGACGACTAGTTGCCGGAGAGTTCGCCGGCCCAGTCGTAGGTGGTGAGGTAGGGGTCGGGCGCGATCGGGCCGTTCGATTCCCAGATTGTGTAGATCAGTCCGTCGGGACGGATTTCACCGATCCGAGCGGTCTTGGTGATGTGGTGGTTGTCGCCGTCGATCGTGACCGTGCCCTCGGGGGCGTCGTAGCTGACGCCGTCGGCCGCGCCCTGAATGTCGGCCACCGCGAACGAATTGGCTTTCTCGACGGTGTTCTTCCACAGGAACACCGAGGTGTACGCGGCTTCCATCGGATCGGAGGTCGGCTTGTTGGCACCGAAGCGCGCCTTGTACGCGTCGACGAACGCCTTGTTCGTCGGGCTGTCGACGGTCTGGTAGTAGTTCCACGCCGTCAGCTGCCCGGCGAGGTTCTGCACGCCGATGCCGCCGACCTCTTCCTCGGCGATCGACACCGAAACGACCGGCATGTCCGCGGCCTTCAGTCCGGCGTTGGTGTACTCGCGGAAGAACGCCACGTTCGAGTCGCCGTTGAGGGTGTTGAACACCGCGTCGGCGTCGGCGGCGCGCACCTTGTTGACGATGGTGGAGAAGTCGGTCGAACCGAGCGGGGTGTAGTCCTCGCCCTTGATCTCGATGCCGTTGGCCTCGGCGTAGGCCTTGATCTCACGGTTGGCGGTCTGCGGGAAGACGTAGTCGCTGCCGACGAGGTAGAGCGATTTGACGCCCTTTTCCTTGAGGTAGTCGAGCGCCGGGATGATCTGCTGGTTGGTGGTGGCGCCGGTGTAGAAGATGTTCTTGCTGTCCTCGAGGCCCTCGTACTGCACGGGGTAGTACAGCAGCGAGTTGTTGTCCTCGAAGACCGGCAGCATCGCCTTTCGGCTCGACGAGGTCCACCCGCCGAATACCGCTGCGGCACAGTCACTGCTGATCAGCTTCTCGGCCTTCTCGGCGAAGGTCTTCGGATCGGAGGCGCCGTCCTCCTCGATGACCTGGATCTGCTTGCCGAGCACGCCGCCGTTGGCGTTGATCTGGTCGACCGCGAGCTGGGTGGAGTCGCGGACGGTGACCTCACTGATGGCCATGGTTCCCGACAGAGAGTGCAGCGAGCCGACCTTGATGGTCGGTCCGGAGGTGTCGACGCAGGAGGCCGCGGTGGCGGTCGATTCACCGCTGTCGTCGGCCTTGGAACCACATCCGGTCAGCACCAGCCCGGCCGCAAGAAGTGCGGCGGGCGCGGCGATTAGCCGCCGAGAAGCGAGCATGTAACTGCCTTCCGTCTTCGGGTCACGCGAACCGCCCCGCCGGCACGCACATCGCTGCGCACATTAGGGAAGAACTGTTGCGGCTGAATGACTCTCAATGACGAGTTGATTTCCCGGGTTACCAGCCTGTGAACACGTCCAGGTAACTGCCAGTTGAGTGGTTTGTCACCCGCTATGCCCTGGATAGGGCACCCTAACTCGAACCTACGGTTGCGTACCGATCCCGCCATGTCGCAGTCTCACTCGGTCGGCGATTCAAGGAGGAAACGCAGCCATGGGGCACTACAAGAGCAATGTGCGCGATATCGAGTTCAACCTGTTCGAGGTACTCGGACTCGGCGGACTACTCGACGCAGGTGGCTACGGTGACCTCGACGCCGAGACGGCGCGCAACATCCTCGCCGAAGCGTCCCGGCTCGCCGAGGGGCCGGTGGCCGAGTCCTTCGCCGCTGCGGACCGTGACCCGGTCCGATTCGACGCCGAACGAAACGAGGTAATCGTTCCCGAGCCGTTGGCGAAGACGGTGGCCGCGGTCGCCGAGGCGGGCTGGTCGAGGCTCGGCATGGCCGAAGCGATGGGCGGTATCCCCGCGCCGGCCGCGCTGCGCTGGGCGGTGAGCGAAATGATCGTCGCCGCGAACTCGAACGCCGCCTTCTTCGATATGGGTCCGGCGATGGCGTCGGTGCTGTTCTCGGTCGGCACGCCCGAGCAGCAGCATTGGGCTGCGGAGGGCCTCGAGCGCGGCTGGGCGGGCACCATGGTGCTCACCGAGCCGGACGCCGGATCCGATGTGGGCGCCGGTCGCACCACGGCGGTCGAGCAACCGGACGGCACCTGGCACATCGAGGGCGTGAAGCGGTTCATCACCGGTGCGGACGTCGGCGATACCGCCGAAAACGTCTTCCATCTCGTGCTCGCCCGGCCGCAGGGCGCCGGACCCGGCACCAAGGGGCTCAGCCTGTTCTACGTGCCGAAGTATCACTTCGACCCGCAGACCCTCGAACTCGGTGCGCGCAACGGGGTGTTCGTCACCAACGTCGAACACAAGATGGGTCTCAAGTCGTCGCCGACCTGCGAGCTGACCTTCGGAGCCACCGACGTTCCTGCGGTGGGCTGGCTCGTGGGCGGTGAGCACGACGGTATCGCGCAGATGTTCATGGTGATCGAGAACGCCCGAATGACGGTGGGCGTGAAGGCCACCGGCACACTGTCGACCGGCTATCTCACCGCGCTCGACTATGCCAAGCAGCGCGTGCAGGGCGCGGACCTCACGCAGTTCACCGACAAGGCGGCGCCACGCGTCACCATCACGCACCATCCCGACGTGCGACGCAGCCTCGCCATGCAGAAGGCCTACGCCGAGGGCATGCGCGCGGTCTACCTTTACACCGCAGCACATCAGAACGACGATGTGGCGCAGTTGGTTTCCGGTGCCGATGCAGAACTCGCCGCGCGGGTGAACGACCTGTTGCTACCGATCGTGAAGGGGGTCGGCTCGGAGCGGGCCTACGAATTGCTCACCGAGAGTCTGCAGACACTCGGCGGCTCGGGTTATCTGCAGGACTATCCGATCGAGCAGTACATCCGTGACGCCAAGATCGACACCCTCTACGAGGGCACCACCGCGATCCAGGCGCAGGATCTGTTCTTCCGCAAGGTCGCCCGCGATCACGGCGTCGCGCTCGGGCACGTCGCCGGGCAAATCCGCGCGTTCGTCGAAAGCGATGCGGGCAACGGGCGGCTCAAGCGGGAACGCGCCCTGCTCGGTACCGCGCTCGACGACGTGCAGGCGATGACCGCCGAGCTCACCCGGTACCTGATGGCGTCGCAGGAGCAGTCGACCGAGATCTACAAAATCGGCCTCGGGTCGGTGCGGTACCTCTTTGCGCTCGGTGACCTGCTGATCGGTTGGCGGCTGCTCGTCGGCGCGCAGGTCGCGCAGGAGGCGCTCGATGTGCTTTCCGGTCGCTCCGCAGGCTCCGCTCCTGCCAATGCAGCCGAGCGGGATCGGGCTTTCTACACCGGGAAGGTCGCGGTAGCCTCGTTCTTCGCCAAGAACGTGCTCCCGCGACTGACCGCGGTGCGTAGCGTGATCGCGGATCTCGACATCGAGATCATGGAACTCGACGAGGCGGCTTTCTAAGCCTTCACGCACGGCCCAAATCTGCGAGCACCAGGTCCCGCGCGATCGCATCCGCCAGCCGGGGAATACCGGCCCGCAGGCTCGGGATATCGCCGACCGGGCGGCCGAAGCTGACGGTGGCGCCGATGCTGAATACGTGGATGTCGGCCAGCCAGGCCGCCGTACCGGGGGTCCGTTCGGTGAGTTCGTAGCCGCTGCCCAGATATGGAGTGGCGCCGAGCAATTCGGATTCGAAGCCCGTCGGTGGCGTATACACGTCCGACCAGCGCGCGACGAACGGCGCAATCGTTGCAAGTTCCGGGCGCGTCGCCGGGTCCTGCTGGTATCCGGTCCCGGCGATGACGAAGTCGAACGATCGGGTCCCGTCGGCGGCCTCGACAAGCACCCTGCCGTCTCGTTCGACCGCGGACTTCCACTCGGCGGAAAGGTGCAGACGGTAGTTCCGGAACACCGCGGCACGATCGACCGAATCCGAAGGAACGTTTGCTCCATTCGCGGCGGCGTCCCAGCGCTGCCGCCACCGCTGCGCGTCGGGCAGCAGATGGAAGACCTCCTGCACCAACGAGTTCGGCCTTGGTGGATCGATCGGCGCGACGACGAGGGTGGCTCGTCGGGTATACACATGCACCTCTTCCGCGCCGGCCTCGAGTGCCGTCGCGGCCGCATCGAATGCGGAGGCTGCGGCACCGAGCACCGCGACCGTCTTGCCCTGCAGCGCATCGAAGTCGATGTCGTCGGCGGTGTGCGCGTAGCGGTGCTCGGGCAGTTCCGAGAGCACGCGGGGCAAGTGCGGCCCGCCCGTGCCGCTGACTCCGGTGGCGAGGACGAGCTTGCGGGTGTCCTCGGTCCAGGTCCTGTCCGCGGTCGCGAGGTGCAGGCGGATCCGGCCCGTGGCGATGGGTTCGACGGAGCTCACCCGCACACCCCAGCGCACTTCCACGCCGACCTGTTCGCGAAACCAGGTGAGGTAGTCGGCCCAGTCGCGCGTGGCGATGCGATCGACCGATTCGAATGAGCCGCGGCCGTACACGCTGTCGTACCAGGCCTCGGGCGTAAGTGTCGGGTTCCCGAGTTCGGGCCCCGACACCGTCTTCGGCGTGCGCAGCGTCCGCATGCGTGCAAGTGACCGCCACGCGAGATCGGATTCGCCGCTGCTCGCATCGAGTACCGACACATTGGTGACACCCGCGCGACGCAGTGCGTGGGCAATCGCCACACCGCTCTGGCCGCCGCCGATGACGGTCACGTCGTGTTCGATCTCGCCGTCGGGCGCGATGAAGTTCCTACCGTCGTAGTAGTCGAGCAGGCGCAGCGATTCCCGCACCGCATCGTCGCCGCGGTATATCTCGTTTACGGTCACCGAGCGAATTGTGTTGTGCACGTGCAGTGCTCACAACGTTTCCGCTCAGTCCGATTCTTTCCCATGCCATGACCCACGACGGTATCGCGCATCCGTTGGGGTGTCCGCGCACGCCGGGGCGCGCGCGGACACCCGAACAGGTGCGCGCCGAGCCGGTGACGGTCAGCTGCCGGGCAGCTGTTCGACCGTGGACTCGTCGATGTCAGGCGCGTCGAAGGACTCGCCGTACTGGTCGAAGCGGGTGGTCGTGTCGCCCGCGATGGTCTGGATGAGCCGCCCGGAATCGTCGATGGCGAAGTCCAGCGTGTCGGGCACCGCCGATGCCATTGCGCTGCGCATCGTTTCGGTGTCCACGCCCGGTTCCGACGACGCGAAATCGAACAGCGACAGCATGTAGTCGAGCATCGCGGACTTGTTCACGGTCGCTACGTAGTGCGTCGCATCGATGCCGTCGATCGTGATCGCCCCTTGCTCGACGACGCTCGGCGAAGCCGCGAGCACCTCGTCGAAGTACTTGGAGTCGAGCGAGGCGCCCACGGCGCCCACCATCGAGGAAGGTGCGCGGTACCAAACATTGGGCTTGATCGGACCGAGCCCGTCGGCAAATCGGACGTAGATGTGTTCCGCCCCCTCGCCGAGCGCGACCATCTCGACCGCGCCGAGCTGATTGGTGGTCATCTCGCCGGAAATGACATGGTTGCCGAAGTCGGCCCGGCTCACCGTGCGGGTGCCGTTCGGTCTCGTCGCGGTGCTGCGAACCGACCCCGAGTCGCGCATGATGTGCAACGCCGCGGCCACCTTGTCCGCCGGAGTATGCGCCGCCTGGAATGCCGAGTTGTCCACCGGAGGGTTGCCGGTGTCGGCACCGAGAACGGTCACTGCGAGCCAGACGCCGCCCGCGGCCAGAATCGCCGCGATGATGGCAGCAGCGACGAAGATCCGTCCCCGCCCTTTCTTCGGCCGGTTCGGTTGCTGTTGCAGCGGCACGTCGGAGCCGTTCCGGGCATAGGTCGGCCCAGAAGGATATTGCTCGTTCAACGATTCCCCCAGATATGCGTCATCCCGGCATTCGGTTGGCCGGTGATCCCCAGCCGGGAATATTAGCCGAGTGCAGCGCGGTTCGGCTCTGGGTCGGCGTCCGGATGGTAAGCGGACGATCTGACGTTCAGGCCCAGGGATTTTCGCGGGCGAACACGGTTGGGAAGCTGAGCTGCACGCCGTCACGTTCGGCGAGTCGGATCAGCACCCGCATCGTCGCGTCGAGATCGTCGCCGGCGTAGGGGAGTGCGCGCAGCGGCTCGTCGAGCGGTCTGAAGAAATCGTCCCAATGGATCAGCACCGCTCGGCGGGCGCCTACCGTGCGGACCGTCTCGCCCCAGTAGGTCTCGATGTAGTCGGCCGACTGCAGCCCGAGTTGGCCGACGCCGAGGTACGCCACATCCGCCGCCCGACCGGCGAGGGCCCCGGCCACGTACCCGGCGCTGCCCTGGATCAGGGCCGACCGTCCGGTGGCGTTGTGGCGCAGCAAGATCGACCACGCGTCACCGCAGCGGAAGGCCGCCGCGCGCGTCGGGGTCCGAACCGGCTCGGTGATCTCACCGGGAAACCGGTCCGGTGGGCAGTGGTGCGACGGCACGAACGCGGCCTCGTACCCGCCGAGCTTGCACGGCTCGGACGAGGACACGACGATGATCCTGGCGTCGGGCAGGCCGTGTCCGCGACCGACCTGCGCCGCGGATGGTCCGCCGACGAGCGGCGCGCCGGTTCGTATCGCCACCTCGGCGGAGTCCAGTGCGTGATCGAAGTGGGTGTGCACCGGGATCACCGCGTCGAGGGCTGTGATTGCGGCCCGGTCGAGGACCGCGGCGATCCGCCTCGGTTCGGGAGCGATCTTGCCCAGGCCAACGCGTGCCAGCGACGGTCGGCTGAAGAACCCGTCGGTAAGGATCGCCGACGAACCGTCGTCGATCAGCAGGCTGGAGACGCCGAGGAAGGTGACGGCGAGTCCCTCGCCCGCGGGCGGCACATCGAAGCGGTCGAGGTAGGCGTTGATATCGGGGCGTCCGAGGCGCAGTCGCATGGTCGGACGGTACTAGCGGAGCACGTAGGGCGACACCGAGCTGCGGTGCTCGCTGATGTCGAGTTCCTTGCCCAGCGGCGGGAAGGCACGCTGCGGGCAGTTGGCGCGCTCGCACACGCGGCAACCGGCGCCGATTGGCGTTGCGTTCGCGTCCTGCAGGTCGATGCCGTCGGCGTAGACGACGCGACCCGCATGGCGCAGCTCGCAGCCGAGGCCGATCGCGAAGGTCTTGCCCGGCTGGCCGTAGCGCGCCGCGCGGCGCTCGACCGTGCGCGCCACCCAGAGGTATTTATGGCCATCGGGCATCTGCGCGATCTGGGTCATGATCTTGCCGGGGTAGGCGAACGTTTCGTACACGTTCCACAGCGGACAGGTGCCGCCGCTCGACGAGAAGTGAAATCCGGTGGCGGACTGCCGTTTCGACATGTTACCCGCGCGGTCCACGCGCACGAACGAGAACGGCACCCCGCGTTGCTTCGGGCGCTGCAGCGTGGAGAGCCGGTGGCAGATGGTCTCGTAGCTCTGGGAGAAGAAGGCCGAGAGTCGCTCGATGTCGTAGCGGTAGTCCTCCGCCACCTCGTGGAACCGCGTATACGGCAGCACGGTAGCGGCCGCGAAGTAGTTCGCCAGTCCGAGCATGGCGAGCTTGCGGGACGAATCGGAGGTGAAATTTCCCTCGTCGACGAGCTTTTCGATGAGGTCGCCGTATTCGAGGTAGGCAAGCTCGGCGGCGAACTTGAAGATCCGCTGTCCGCCGGAGAGGTGCGGCGCGATCTCGAGCACTCGCCGGTCGGGATCGTATCGGTGCAGCACGTTGTCACCGAGGTCGATCCGCTCGATGATCTGCACCTCGTGCACGGCGGTGAGCCGGCGACCGATTTCGCCGGCGACGTCGCCGCGATGGAATCGCATTCGCGCGGTGAGGTCTTCGGCGGCGCGGTCGAGTTCGTCGAGATAGTTCTGCCGCTCGTAGAAGTAGTCGCGGACTTCCTCGTGCGGCTTGCTGATCGAGCCGCTGCCGCTGCCGTCGGAATACCGTTCCTCGGTGGCGGCGGCCAATTGCGCGGTCGTATTGCGGTAACGCCTATGCATATTGACCAGAGCGCGCGCCAGAGTTGGATGGGCGGTGACCATTTCGGCGATCTCGTGGACGTCGGCGGTGATGCCCATCTCCTCGTCGAGCGATACCTCCTGCAACTCGGCGATCAACCGGGTGTCGTCCTGCGAGGAGAAGAAGGTGGTGTCGACCCCGAACACCTCACCGATGCGCAGCAGCACCGGCACGGTCAGCGGGCGGACGTCGTGCTCGATCTGGTTGAGGTAACTCGCGGAGATTTCCAGGCTCTTGGCGAGCGCGGCCTGGCTCATCCCGCGTTCGTTGCGGAGCTGCCGCAACCGCGCGCCGACATAAGTCTTGGCCATGCCACATGGTTGCGGAATCTGTCAGATTGTGCAAATTCTGTATTCGCAGAGTTAGCAAATTGATATACGACCTGCGCAAATGTGCCCACCGATCGGTTGCCGAGGAGTGATAATCGTCGGTAACGAAAGGTGGCCACAATGGCGTGGTATCGGTCGGTGTTCGTGGTGCTCGTCGCCGTAACGGCGCTCGTCGCTCTATCCGGGCCGAATGCCGTGGCACAGGCCGAGCCCGCGCAGGCCCCTGCAGCACAGGTGCCCTTCGATTTCGTCAATCCGCAGCGTGACCCCGCGCAGATCTATCCGTCGCCCGCGCCCGATCCGTGGGTGGTCCCTGCGCCGGGTTACGAAAGCAAGCCTGCGGGAACGGTGCTCGCGAGCAGGCCGGTCGTCATTCCGCTCCTCGTTGTGCCAACCGCATCGAGCCAACTGCTGCTCCGGTCGACCGATTCGCACGGCAACGCGATGCCCATCGTCACCACGGTGATGGTGCCGACCACCCCATGGCCGGGCCCGGGTGCGCGCCCGGTCATCGCCTACAACACCGCGATCGACTCGCTCGGGCTGACCTGTGTGCCGTCCTGGACCCTGCCGCGCGCCGCCGAGATCGAGGTCGTGCCGATCAACACCATGCTGGCAAAGAACTACGCGGTCGTGGTCACCGACCATCAGGGACCGCATCAGGCCTATGCAGGCGGCCGGTTGTCCGGGCATGCGGTGCTCGACGCCGTGCGCGCGACGGTGCAGACGCCATCGCTCGGATTGACGCCGAACGCGCCCGTGGCGATTACGGGGTACTCGGGCGGCGCGATCGCTGCCGGCTGGGCGGCCGAACTGGCCCCGACCTACGCGCCGGACCTCAACGTCGTCGGCGCCGCGATCGGCGGAGCGCCGGTGGACTATCGGCTGCTTTTCGCGTCGATGAACGGGACCAACCTGGCGTCGGCGGTGTTCCTGGCCGCGAGCCTCGGCGTCGCCCGCGAATATCCGGAACTGCTCGGCCTGATGAACGACAACGCCTGGCGCCTCGGCGTGATCGCGAAGGACTGGTGCCTCGCGGCCATCGCGCCGCTGGGGATCGCGCCCATTCCGGTGCAGGCGCTGTCGGACGTGCCGAACGTGGTGGACACGCCAATTGTTCGGCAGGTCCTCGACGACACCACGATGGGGCGCGACGCACCCCGTGCCCCCGTGCTGATCTACCAAGGGCAACAGGACTTTTGGATCCCTCGCGAGGGCGCTGTGCGACTCCGCGACTCCTGGTGTGCCCAGGGTGCGAATGTCCGCCTCGACGAAATTCTCGGCGAGCACCTGCTCGCCGTTGCCGGTGGAATGCCGCTGGCGTTCGGCTGGATCGACGACCGGATCGCGGGGCGGCCGGTGGCGGCTGGGTGCCGATAGCTCGGCCGGAGTCGGGTGACGCCGGTTAACCGCCCACCCGGTTGCTGGCCGGGATCGGTGTCGCACAAGGCGAGGAGCGGTTGCGGAGCGTCGTTACCCCGAGTAGCGAGCATCCGGGCTAAATGTCGGGGGCGAGCGCTACCGTCGATCCATGCTGTTCGCGGATGTGGTCGCGACGTCGGCGGCGTTGGGGGAGACCCGCTCGCGCCGCACGAAGATCGACACCCTCGCGCGTCTGCTCGGTGAGCTCGACGTCGCCGAGATTGTGCCGGTGGTCGCGTGGCTCGCCGGGGCGCCGCGGCAGGGGCGCACCGGGATCGGCTGGCGAACATTGGCTGCCGTGCGCGGCGAGCCGGCAGAATCGGCGACCCTGACCGTCGGCGATGTCGATCGCACGTTGAGCGACGTCGTCGAGACGACCGGGTCCGGCTCGACGATGCGCCGCCGCGAACTGCTGGCGGCCGTGCTCGGCGCATCGACCGCTGCAGAGCAGGACTTCCTGTTCCGATTGCTCACCGGGGACCTGCGCCAGGGCGCACTCGAAGGGGTGATGACCGACGCGATCGCGAACGCGTCGGGCACCCCGCTCGCGACGGTGCGGCGTGCCTTCATGCTGTCCGGCCGGCTACCCGAGACCGCGGTTGTGGCGCTGGCGGACGGCGCCGAAGGGCTCGCGGCCATCGGGCTCGACGTCGGCCGGCCGGTCCGCCCGATGCTCGCGTCGCCGGCCGAATCGCTCGCGGGCGCGATGGCCGATCTCGGCAGCGCGGTCAGCGTCGAGTACAAGCTCGACGGCGCACGAATTCAGTTGCACCGCAACGGAGACGAGGTCCACGTCTTCACCCGCACATTGCGCGAGATCACCGCAACCGTTCCGGAACTGGTCGCGTTTGCGCGCGAACTTCCCTGCACTGCAGTGGTACTCGACGGTGAAACGCTCGCGCTCACCGATGCCGGGCGACCCCGCCCGTTTCAGGAGACGATGAGCAGGTTCGGATCGGGTACCGCAGGCACTGTCGGCGCCGATGACGGGCAACTGCGTGCATTACTGTTGCGGCCGTACTTCTTCGACTGCCTGCACCTCGACGGCGTGGACCTGCTCGACGAGCCACTGAGCACCCGGCTCGATGCGCTCGACCGCGTCGCCGGCGCGCATCGCATCCCCGCGCTGCTGCGACCCGACGACGCTGCGGCCGCAGCACATTTCGATGCCGCGCTCGCCGCGGGCCACGAGGGCATCATGGTCAAGTCGCTCGACGCGCCGTACGCGGCCGGTCGGCGTGGGCGAGCGTGGCAGAAGGTGAAGCCCGAGCACACGCTCGACCTCGTGGTGCTCGGCGCCGAATGGGGCTATGGCCGGCGCACCGGATTTCTGTCCAATCTCCATCTCGGCGCGCGCGACCCGGACGGTGGTGCGCCGATTATGGTCGGCAAGACGTTCAAGGGACTGACCGACCAGTTGCTGCAGTGGCAGACCGCCGAGTTTCCGAAACACGAGCGGGAGCGCGACGCCCGCACCGTCTATCTGCGTCCCGAGCTTGTCGTGGAGATCGAACTCGATGGTGTGCAGGTGAGTTCCCGGTATCCGGGCGGGGTGGCGCTGCGGTTCGCGCGGGTGCTGCGCTATCGCCCGGACAAGACGGCGGCCGAGGCCGACACGATCGATGCGGTGCGGGCGTTGCTGCCGGAGGGGATCGCGGTCACGGCCACAGATGGCTGATGGCTTCGTGCGCCGTCGGGTCGTTGCCCGCGACCGTGAACGAAGTCAGGGCGCGGACGAGTCCGACGCGCTGCTCCGGGGGCATCTTGCGCACCACGGTTTCGATCTCTGCACGACGGCGCCGGACGACCCGTCCGACAATGGCGCGGCCGTCGTCGGTGAGCTCGATGCGCACTTCGCGGCGGGAACTCGGGCTTGCCCGTCGCTCGATGAGATTCGCCCGGACCAAACGGTCGACCATTCGGCTCGTCGTGGACGGTTGCACGTTCAGGTCGCCGGCGAGCGTCGCGAGGTTGATCGGCCCGTGCGCCGACAACAGCATCAGCGTGCGGAACTGAACGAGGGTGATGTCGACGTCCGCTTCGGCGACCGAGCGGACCGAGATCGCAATCAGCAACCGGGAGGCGACGAGCAGGCTGTCGGTGAGTGCATCGATGGAATCCGGTGTGAGGTCGGTGTCCTCCGCGGGCCGTTCGCGGGAACTCATGCGATGCCACCCTCCGTGACCCTGCCAGGTGCGCTCCGACCGCGCGATTTCGCATACCGTACCGAACAAACCTGCGGCTTTGGGGGCGAACGGTTTTGCGTTCGCGCGCCAGTGTCGGCTTCGTCCGGTTCAGCTCCCGTCGTCCGCGGCGAGGATGGGCGGTTCGTCAGGCCTTGGTGGCGTTCACGTACTGCACCACGCGGCGGATCCGCTGTTCCACCTCGACCAGTCCGGCATCGGTGAACCGCTGCGGCAGACAGTCGCGGTCGAACATTCGCACCCCGACAAGGTTGCCCGCCGCCACGACGGCAGGACGCACGACGCCCGGCCCGCCCGGGTAGCTCGTCATGACCGCAATCCGGCCGCCGGGCGCGAGCACTCGGGTCATCTCATCGATCGCGGCGAACGGGTCGGGCATCAGGTAGAGCGCGCCGAAGCAGCAGACCGCATCGAAGGTCTCGTCGGCGAAGGGCAGCCGGCCGGCGTCGCCGCGCACGTATGCCACACGTGCACCCGAGTTGTCGGCAACCGCCCGGCGCAGCATCGGCTCGGACAGATCGAATCCAACGGCGAGTCCGGCACCGGTCAGCACGTCGGACAGGTAGCGGGTGAAATTGCCGGGACCGCATGCGACATCGAGCACCCGCTGCTCGCCGCGCAGCCGCAGGTCGGTGACGGCGTTGCGGCGCTCGGTCGCGGTGGTGAGTCCGGTGGCGAGGGAGAACGCGAATGGGCGCCACGCGCGCTCGTACACGGTCGCGAGCGCGTGTGTGTTCATCGCCGCCGCGGCGATCGTCGGACGGTCCGGCGCGGAGTCGTCCTCGCTCGGTGCGAAAACGTCGAGATATCCGTGTGCCGTGGACGCCGAGGTGCGCAGTTGCGCCGGATACAGCAGGTCGCGGGCGGCATCGAGTGCCGTTGCCGGGGTCCTCATCCCGTCGCCCGGGGGACCGGGTCGGAACGCGCCCGGTCGAACGGTGTCTCGAACGGTGGCCGGCCGCGGCCGGTCACCCGGTAGCGGTCCCAGAAATCGCGGTCGCCGATCGTCGCGTCCGCTTCGCCCGCCGGGGTGCGCAGCCGGCCCGGTCGGTTGCCGCCGCCGATCGCCGCATCGAGTTCGGGACAGGGAGCGACGCGTCCGTACCAGCGGAAGATGCCGTCGATCGGCTGAACGGTGCCGCGCAGTTCGACGGTGACCGGATACTCGGCGCCGTCGATGACGACGGCGGCCGGACCTGCGTAACCGGGCGCTGGGGTGCCCGGGTTCGCGGGATCGGTGCGCGCGGTCACAAATATGACTCTAGCTATAACGTCGGGTTACGGCTATGGCCGCGACAGCGCCGATCCGGCTGGTCGCGAGGGCCGGCGAGCTTGTGAATGTGGTCACAAATCATCCGCGGTCCGGGGGCGGGGTACGCCCTGGAGGGTTTTCGGGCGCGAGATCGCCCGCCGATCGGGCGTCGTGCTGAAACGCTGCGCTACCTGCGGAAATTCTACTCGCCGGTAACCTTTGCGCCGAATGTGCTCCCGAGAACCTTCGCAAACTTTGCAACCGGTGTTGAAAAGATAGCGAATATTGGCATTAGCAACAGGTCGACCTGGGTTTTTCGCTGTGCGAGACTTGGCTGGTATCCAGACAGGGCCTTGCAAGGCTGTGAAGCGCGCCACCATGGCGGGCCATCGACGAGAGAGTGGAGCACAGATGTCGACGACCGGCACCCCGAAAACTGTTGCTGAGATCCAGAACGATTGGGACACCAATCCGCGCTGGAAGGGCGTCACCCGTAACTACACGGCCGAGCAGGTCGTGAAGCTGCAGGGTTCGGTTGTCGAGGAGGCCACGCTCGCCCGCCGTGGGTCGGAGATCCTGTGGGATCTCGTGAACAACGAGGACTACATCAACTCCCTCGGCGCCCTCACCGGCAACCAGGCCGTGCAGCAGGTGCGCGCCGGCCTCAAGGCGATCTACCTGTCCGGTTGGCAGGTCGCCGGTGACGCGAACCTCTCCGGCCACACCTACCCGGACCAGAGCCTCTACCCGGCCAACTCGGTGCCGCAGGTCGTGCGCCGCATCAACAACGCGCTGCTGCGTGCCGACGAGATCGCCAAGGTCGAGGGCGACACCTCGGTCGCCAACTGGCTCGCCCCGATCGTCGCCGACGGTGAGGCCGGCTTCGGTGGCGCGCTCAACGTCTACGAGCTGCAGAAGGCCATGATCGCGTCCGGCGTTGCCGGTTCGCACTGGGAGGACCAGCTCGCGTCGGAGAAGAAGTGCGGCCACCTCGGTGGCAAGGTGCTCATCCCGACCCAGCAGCACATCCGCACCCTGACCTCGGCTCGCCTCGCGGCCGACGTCGCGGACGTGCCGACCGTGGTCATCGCCCGTACCGATGCCGAGGCCGCGACCCTCATCACGTCCGATGTCGATGAGCGCGACCGTGAGTTCCTGGACGGCACCCGCACCGCCGAGGGCTTCTACGGCGTGAAGAACGGCATCGAGCCGTGCATCGCCCGTGCCAAGGCCTACGCGCCGTACTCGGACCTCATCTGGATGGAGACCGGCGTGCCGGATCTCGAGGTCGCCAAGAAGTTCTCCGAGTCCGTTCGCAGCGAGTTCCCGGACCAGCTGCTGGCCTACAACTGCTCGCCTTCGTTCAACTGGAAGGCGCATCTGGACGACGCGACCATCGCGAAGTTCCAGCGTGAGCTCGGCGCGATGGGCTTCAAGTTCCAGTTCATCACCCTGGCCGGCTTCCACTCGCTCAACTACGGCATGTTCGACCTGGCGCACGGCTACGCCCGCGAGGGCATGACCGCCTTCGTCGACCTGCAGGAGCGCGAGTTCAAGGCTGCCGAAGAGCGTGGCTTCACCGCCATCAAGCACCAGCGTGAGGTCGGTGCCGGCTACTTCGACCGCATCGCCACCACGGTGGACCCGAACACCTCGACGGCGGCGCTGAAGGGCTCCACCGAAGAAGGCCAGTTCCACTAAATCGAAGACACCTCGCGGGCGCGGGGGCATAGCCTACGAAGCTGTGCCTTCGCGCCCGTCTTCCACCGACAGGAGCTGCCGTGACCAGCGAAAAGATTCAACGGGTCGGCGTCATCGGCGCCGGACAAATGGGTGCAGGCATCGCGGAGGTGTGCGCTCGCGCGCACGTCGACGTGCTGATGTACGAGCAGACTCGTGAGCTCGCCGCTGCGGGCCGTGCTCGAATTCTGCGCTCGCTCGACCGAGGCGTGAGCAGCGGGAAGATCACCGAGCGCGAGCGGGAGCAGGCCGCCTGGCGGCTGCGCTTCACCTCCGATCTCGGCGACTTCGCCGACCGGCAGCTCGTCGTGGAGGCCGTCGTCGAGGACGAGAAGGTGAAGACCGACATCTTCGCCGAACTCGACCAGGTGGTCACCGACCCCGACGCAGTACTCGCGTCGAATACGTCGTCGATCCCGATCATGAAGCTCGGCATCTCGACCAAGGCGCCCGAACGCGTCATCGGAATGCACTTCTTCAACCCGGTGCCGGTGCTGCCGCTCGTCGAGCTCGTCACCACCCTCAAGACCAGCACCGCCGTGTCGCAGCGCGCCGAGCGGTTCGCCGCCGAGGTGCTCGGCAAGCAGGTGGTCCGATCTGCGGACCGGTCCGGCTTCGTGGTCAACGCACTGCTCGTGCCCTACCTGCTCTCGGCAATCCGCATGGTCGAGTCCGGCTTCGCGACCAAGGAAGACGTCGACAAGGCGATCGTCCTCGGCCTCGCGCACCCGATGGGGCCGCTCGCACTGACCGACCTCGTCGGACTCGATACCGTGAAGTCGATCGCGGACTCGATGTACGCCGAGTTCAAGGAGCCGCTCTACTCGCCGCCGCCGCTGCTCATGCGCATGGTCGAGGCCGGGCTGCTTGGCAAGAAGACCGGCGCGGGCTTCTACACCTACGAGAACGGCCGCGTCGCAAAGTAAGACAATTTGCGGGTGAGTGGATAGTGGGATCGGCGGGAGCCGGTCTCACCGTCCGCTCGCCCGCGCTCGTCTCGCAGTGAAGGGAACGGTCATGGCCAACGTTGCCGACGGATTCGGATCCAGCGTTCTCGGCTACCCGCGCATCGGTGCACACCGTGAGCTGAAGTACGCCCTGGAGGGCTACTGGCACGGCAGCCGTAGCAAGGACGAGTTGCTCACGGTCGCCCGTGACATCACCGACGACACCATCTCGGAGCTGGCCGCCACCGGACTGACCCAGGTCCCGGGCAACTGGTTCTCCCTCTACGACCACGTCCTGGACAACGCGCTGTTGTTCGGCGCGGTCCCGACGCGGTTCAAGCCGCTGCGCGAGACCATGGGCGCGCTCGACTTCTATTTCACGATGGCTCGCGGCAAGCCGGATTTCCCGCCGCTCGAACTGGTGAAGTTCTTCGGGACCAACTACCACTACCGCCAGCCGGAGGTCGACGAGACCACCGAATTCTCGCTGCACGCCGAGGGGCTGCTCGACGAGTTCGACCGGTCGTTGAAGCGCGGTATCGAGCTACGCCCGGTCGTCATCGGCCCGGTCTCGCTGCTGCTGCTGTCCAAGGTCGGCCAGGCCGGTCCCACCCCCGAGTCCGGAGCCATCGACCAGGGCGGCTTCGACAAGCTGAGCCTGCTCGACAAACTGCTGCCCGTGTACGAGGAATTGTTCGAGATCCTCGCCAAGCGGGGTGCGACGTGCGTGCAGCTCGACGAGCCGTGGTTCACCGGCGACCGGCCGCCCGCCGAGCTGGCCGCGTTCGAGCGCGCCTACCAGCGGCTGTCCACCTCCGCAATGCGACCGCGCATGCTGGTCACCGGGCAGTACGGCGACTTCGGTGAAGCACTCGCGATCCTCGCGGCATCGAAGGTCGAGGCCATCGGGCTCGATCTGGCGAGCCACCGGCTGCGTCCGGAGGACCTCGCGAAGATCCCGGGTATCAAGCGCAAGCGTCTCTACGCCGGCGTGATCAGTGGCGACAACGTGTGGCGCGCGGATCGCCACGTCACGCTGAGCTACCTCAACGACCTCGCCAAGGTGTGCCCCGACCTGGTGGTGTCCACTGGGACGACGCTGCTGCACGTCCCCTACGACGTGCTCGCCGAGTACGACATCGACGGCAATGTCGCCGACCGCCTCGCGTTCGCCAAGCAGAAGGTCGGCGAGGTCGTCTCGCTCGCCAAGGCGCTCACCGAGGGCCCGTCCGACAAGTGGCGCAAGCGGCCCACCGAAGTGCACTTCAAGCAGAAGCACGCCGTTCGTCAGCGGGTGTACGCGATCAAGCCGGAGATGCGCGAACGCGAGCCCTACGAGGTGCGCCGCGCCGCCCAGCAGGAGAAGCTGAACCTGCCGACGGTTCCCGCCACCACGCTGGGTTCCTTCCCGCAGACCGACGCCATCAAGAAGGCGCGCTACGAGCTCGGCCAGGGCCGGCTCGGGTGGGAGGAGTACTACAAGCGCATCCAGGTCGAGATCGAGAACACGATCCGGCTGCAAGAGAACATCGGACTCGACGTGCTCGTGCACGGCGAGCACGAGCGCAACGACATGATCCAGTACTTCGCGGAGCTACTGGACGGGTTCGCGAGCACGCACTTCGGCTGGGTTCAGGTCTATGGTTCGCGCAGCGTGCGGCCGCCGATCATCTACGGCGACGTGTCCCGTCCCGCGCCGATGTCGGTCGAATGGAGCACCTATGCCCAGTCCTTGACCGACAAGCCGGTCAAGGGCATGGTCACCGGACCGGTGACGATGGTGGCGCGGTCGTTCGTCCGCCAGGACCAGCCGCTCTACGAAACCGCCGATCAGGTGGCGCTCGCCATCCGCGACGAAGTGGTTGATCTGGAGAAGGCCGGGATCGCCATCATCCAGGTCGACGAGCCGGCGATCCGCGAACTGCTCCCGCTGCGCGCGAAGGGCCGCGCGGAGTACCTGCGCTGGGCGGTCGGGGCGTTCAAGCTGGCCACCTCGGGGGTCAAGGCCGAGACGCAGATTCACACCCACCTCGGTTACTCCGGGCTGTCCGAAGTGGTCGGTGCGATCGAGCAACTCGATGCCGACGTCACCGCGATCGTTGCCACCCGATCGATCGAATGGGTGCTGGAGGCGCTCAAGGGCGATGTCAGCGTCGGTACCGGCCTCACGCGCGGGGTCGGACCCGGTGTCTACGAGAGCCGGTCGGCCCGAATCCCGGACATCGACGAGCTCGACGAGCTGCTCACCAAGGCATCCGAGTCGATCGATCTCGACCGGTTGTGGGCCAATCCGGACGGCGGCCTGAAGACCCGCCACTACTGGCAGCTCGAGCCGTCCTTGCGCAACCTCGTCGCCGCGGCACGCCGACTGCGGCGGCGCGCCGAGAAACTGCAGAAGGCGGAGCAGGCACACTCCTGACGCGCGTGCTCGCCGGAGTGTGCGATTTGCGGGACATAGGCTCCGGCTGTACTGATTGAGCCATGAGCAGTGCTGCCGCCTATGCCGTTTCCGCGCCTGGGGCCGGGTTCGAGAAGATCACCATCGAGCGTCGTGACCTCGGTCCCAAGGACGTACTGATCGACATCAGGTTCGCAGGTATCTGTCACTCCGACATTCACACCGCCCGCAACGAATGGGGTGCCACCCGCTATCCGTGCGTGCCGGGCCACGAGATCGCGGGCATCGTCGCGGCCGTCGGATCGCAGGTGCGCACGCATAGCGTCGGCGACCGGGTGGGCGTCGGCTGCATCGTCGACTCGTGCGGCGAGTGCGAACCCTGCCGGGACGGCGACGAACAGTACTGCGCCAAGGGCGCATTGATGACCTACAACGGTCGACTTGCCGACGGCCACACCTTCGGTGGCTACGCGACGCAAGTCGTGGTCACCGAAGGCTTCGTGCTGTCCATCCCCGACGAGATCCCGCTCGATGCCGCGGCTCCGCTGCTGTGCGCCGGAGTCACGCTGTACTCACCGCTGATGAACTGGGGCGCCGGCGCCGGCACGCGCGTCGCGATCGTCGGCATGGGTGGGCTCGGGCATGTCGGGGTGAAGATCGCGAACGCGCTCGGCGCCGAAGTGACAGTGCTGAGCCAGTCGTTGAGCAAGCGTGCGGACGGGCTGCGCTTCGGCGCCGCCGAGTACTACGCGACGAGCGACCCGGAGACCTTCACACTGCTGCGCAAGCGGTTCGACCTGATCATCAACACCGTGTCGGTGAATCTCGATATCGACCGGTACCTGTCGATGCTCGCGGTGGATGGCACGCTGGTCGAACTCGGCATGCCCGAGAAGCCGATCAGCGTGCGTGTCTCCTCGCTCGCCAACGGCCGCCGTGCACTGGCCGGATCGATGATCGGTGGCATTGCGCAGACCCAGGAGATGCTCGACTTCTGCGCCGAACACGGCATCACGGCCGAGATCGAACTGATCTCCGCGGACCGGATCGACGAGGCCTACGACCGCGCCGTGTCGAGCGACGTGCGGTACCGCTTCGTCATCGACACGGCGACAATCTAGCCGGGTCGCCGGCGCGACGATTCAGCCGGGCCGCTACTCCAGTTCCTTGCGCAGCTGGGCCAGGGTGCGGGTGAGCAGTCGGGAGACGTGCATCTGCGAAATGCCGAGCTTCTCGGCGATCTGGGTCTGGGTCATGTTGCCGAAGAAGCGCAGCAGCACCACCGTGCGTTCACGTTCCGGCAGTGCGGCCAGCAGCGGGCGCAGGGCCTCGTGGTTTTCCACGTTTTCCAGTGCGGCGTCGTAGTCGCCGAGCGTGTCGACGAGGGACACTTCCTCGGTGCGATCGCCGGCCGGGCGGTCCACCGAGACGGTTTGATACGCGTTTCCGGCGATCAGGCCCTGGGCGACTTCTTCGGGGTCGAGGTCGAGTTCGGCCGCGAGTTCGCTGACCGTGGGTGAGCGGCCGAGCCGCTGCGACATCTCACCGGTCGCGCGGCTCAGCGCGAGATGCAGTTCCTTCATTCGGCGCGGCACCCGGACGGCCCAACCGGCATCGCGGAAGTGCCGACGCACCTCACCCATGATCGTCGGCACCGCGAACGATACGAAGTCGAAGCCGCGCTCTACGTCGAACCGATCGACGGCGTTGACCAGGCCCACCCGCGCGACCTGAACGAGATCGTCATGCGCTTCGCCGCGGCCGTCGAAGCGGCGGGCGATGTGCTCGGCGAGCGGAAGGCAGCGGGTCACCAACTCGTCACGCAAACGTGCCCGACGCGGATCATCCGCATCGAGACTCGCGATCTCGGCAAATTTCTGTTTGACGTCGTCGTACTCGTCCGCCTGACGAGACGGGCGTTGGTTGGTCACGCTGGGCCGCTGCCTCTGCCGGGCGCGCCGTCCAGTTCCGCGCCGGCCACGCCGACGATCGATTGCTTGGTGAACTCGATCGTCGACAGGAAGGCATCGGTCCCGTTCGGGGTCGGCGTCTGATGTAGATCGACCGAGTCGGTCAGAGTGGTCAGCACATGCCAGCCGAAGCCACGCCGCGACGGCGGCACGGTCTCACCGATGGGAGTGCAGACCGACATCCAGAGGTGACCCGGTTCGACAAGAAACTTGCATATCAGCTGGGCACGCGCTTGCGCCCGAACGATGAGGAACGAAGCAGCCTCATCGGCGGCGAGACGGACGTCGGCAATCTCATCGAGGTCGAAGTTGCACTGGGCCGCCATCGTGGCAGCAACTGCCCTGATCACGCCAAGCTGCCCGGGATCTGCGCGCACCCGCAATTCCACGGCCGCGTCGGTGTCTTGCAGAGTCACACCTACCACCTTGATCCCAGCCGCGGCGTTGCCGATTTTCCCGAGCTCAGCTGCCCGGCGTTCGGTGTTGGAAGCGGTCTGCGTTGTGAACGGATACCGGACATGCCGATGTCATACCCGGACCACCGAATACTAACCGCGCTGCTGCGAGCCGCGATGCGCGCGGTCACGACGGCCGTCACCTTTCCCTCGGGTCAGGCGAGGGCGCGGGCGAACAACGCGAGGAACGGTCGGTGATTGGGCCGGCCGATCCGTCGCAGCGGCATCGAATCCTGCGATGCCGCGATCCATTCGGTGCGGGTGATCATGTCGAGGCGCAGTCGGTGCCCGCACAGCTGGGCGACAACGTGCAGGTACAGGGTGCCGGTGCGGCCGTTGCCCTCCCGGAACGGGTGCGTGTGGTTGTAGTCGGCGTACAACCGGGACAGCCAGTAACCGAGTTGGGCGGTGTCGGGTCGCACGCTGTACACATGGGTGCTGAGCTCGTCGAGGTCGGCGAGCCGCTGATCGAGGTCGTCGACCCTGGCGAAAATCGATTCGCCGCGGCGGATCTCGGTGATCCGCAGGTGACCGGCCCATGGATACACATCGGCGAAGACGTGTTGATGGAGCGCGTGCAGGTCGAGGTCGGCAGTGGAGAGTAAGCCGGCGGCGATCCGAGCGTGAAACTGCGCGAGCCTGCCCGCGGTGGCGACGAACTCCAGATCGCGCAGCGGGGGCGGTGTGTGAAGTGCGAAGTTGTTGCGCAGCACCGTCGTTCCCGGCCAATAGTAGGGACGGCGACGAGCGAACAGCGGCGGCCGGACGCGGGTGCCTGGCGGATCGACGTACCGGGCGCGGTACTTCGCAAGGTAGTCCCCGAAGGGGGTTGCGCCGGTGAGGAGCGCGGTGAGATCGGCGACGTGCTCCGGCGTCGGCTGCCAGCCCTCGAACCGTTCGGTGGCGAGGGTCTGGGTGAGCGCGTGGTCGAGCGCGGGCCCCGGCGTAATCAACCGAACGCGGCCGTGGTCGCGAGGTAGGCAAGTTTGCGGCGCATCCCGGCGATCTCTCCGCCGATTGCCCGTAGGGCCGCGCGGTCCTGCGGCGACATCGTCGACAGCGTGACGACGTCGGTGCACGGCCGACCTTCGATCCAGTCCTTGGCTCGGTACCGCCAGCGCAGCCGCATGGTGATGGCGAAGCATTCGCGCAGGGTCTGCGCGTCCTGCTCGCCGAGTCGATCGGTTCCCGCCGCCGCATGCAGGCGATCGATGGTGGACACCGCCGCCGAGCCCGCGCCGAGCGCGGCCCAGCGCGCGATAGCGACGACCGGTTCCAGCGCGGCGGCCTTGAGGTCGACGATGTCGTCACCGGTGGTGAACACCTTGAGCCGGGACGGGACGCCGGACCGGTGCGCGGTCGCGTCCTGCAGTATCAGCCGGCTGCATTCGGGATGCCGGTGGACCGCGGCCGCGGTGTCGGCGCGCAGCACCCCGGGGCCGTCCGCGTCGAGGGTGCTCGTCGCGTCCGCGAGCAATCCGGTCATGACGATGCCACGGTCCGCGCGCGGCTCGCTCGTCCAGCGGTCGATGCCGGCCGCCCATTCGGTGGCGGTGCGGCAGAACCGGCCACGGCTCGCCACCGCGCCCTTGTCGTCGCCGTGCAGGCCGAGCCGTTCGAGGAGTTCGTGTACCTGCGCTGCACGGTCGGTGGCTTCGCGGACGCGGCCCGATTCGTTGTCGGCGAGGACGAGCAGCGAATCGATATCCGAGCCGGGCAACGCCTCGCCGCGTCCGGTGCTGCCCGAGACGTGCCAGTCCCAGTCGATCGGCGTGGTGCTGGTCGTGATTCGGGCGGCGGTGGCGACCGCGGCGCGGACCAGGGCCGACCAGGACTCGGCGATCCGGGTGGCCGGGGTGTGCGCGGACAACGCCGCGACGACCGCGTCGCGGCCGAGGGCCATTGCGGCGGCGAGTTGGCGTTCGTCGGCTGCGGCGGCGGCGCGCTCTCCTGCGTCGCCGAAGCTCGGCTCTCCTGCATCGCCGAAACTCGGCTCGAGTGGCATGCGGCGATTCTTGCAGGCGCGCCGCGGCGTGAGCATTCGGTTACATATCGCTAACTTTCGCGTGACCGCGAGGTCATGGCCGTGAAGGAATCTATCAATCGACAGGTAAGGGTCGATGTCGATCCCCGCCGAAGCTCCACCCTCCGACCCCACCGAATCAAGAGGCCATCCATGACAACGACCGCCACTACCGGCGACATGTCGGCCGACCGCACGAACAAATCGTCGGCCGCCGACTCCAACGATCTGTCCGAATTCGGCTACGACCAGCAGCTGCACCGCTCGCTCGGAAAGTTCGAGTCCTTTGCCGCCGGATTCTCCTTCGTGTCCATCCTGACCACGATCTTCCAGCTGTTCGGCCTCGGTTTCGGCTTCGGCGGTCCGGCCTTCTTCTGGACCTGGCCTGCGGTCTTCCTGGGCCAGTTCTTCGTCGCGCTGTGTTTCGCCGAACTCGCGGCGCGCTACCCGATCTCGGGCGCCATCTACCAGTGGTCGCGCCGCGTCGGCGGCGAGGTGATCGGCTGGTTCGGCGGCTGGTTCATGATCCTGGCGCAGATGGTCACCGCGTCGGCGGCGGCGATCGCGCTGCAGGTGGTGCTGCCGTCGATCTGGTCCGGCTTCCAGGTCATCGGTGACGATCCCGACCTCACCTCGCCCAGCGGCGCGCAGAACGCGGTGCTGCTCGGCTCGGTCCTGCTTGTGTTCACCACGATCATCAACTGCATCGGCGTGAAATGGATGTCGCGGGTCAACACCGCCGGCGTGCTGTGCGAGCTGGTCGGCGTGGTCGCCGTGATCGGCGTCTTCTTCACCCACGCGCAGCGGGGTCCGCAGGTGGTGTTCGACACCGGCACCCCCGGTGATCAGCCCGGCTACATCTGGGCCTGGATCGTGTCGGGCCTGATGGCGGCCTATGTCATGGTCGGCTTCGGGTCGGCGGGTGAACTCGCCGAGGAGACCCGCAATCCACGCCGGGTCGCGCCACGCACCATTCGGCTCGCGTTGTCGGTGTCCGCGCTCGGCGGTGGACTGATGCTGCTCGGCGCATTGATGGCCGCACCCAGCCTGACCGATGGACGGCTCGCCTCCGAAGGCCTGCCCTACGTGCTCGAGTCGGTGCTGAGCTCGCCCTGGGGCACGGTCCTGCTGATCGATGTATGCATCGCAATCACCATCTGCACCTTGGCAATTCAGACGGCGTGTTCGCGGCTGATGTTCTCGATGGCCCGGGACAACCGGCTGCCCGCCTCCGCGCTGCTGTCGCGGGTGAATCCGCACACCGGTACCCCGATCTGGCCGTCGGTGCTGATCGGACTCGCGTGCATCGGCATTCTGGTGGTCAACGTCGGCAACTCTGCGATCTTCGCGACCCTGGCCAGTGTGTGCATCATCCTGATCTACCTCGCCTACCTCACGGTGACCGCGCCGCTGCTCTACCAGCGCTTCAAGGGGTGGCCGCAGCAGCGCAACCTGGTCGACGCCGAAGGCAAGCCGCTGTTTTCGCTCGGCCGGCTCGGCATCGTGGTGAACATCCTCGCCGTCGCCTACGGCACGGTGATGGTCGTGAACCTTGCCTGGCCACGCGCCGAAATCTTCAATCCCACGGGCGAATACCCGATTCTGCAATGGGCCGGACCGCTCTCGATCATCGCAGTGGTCGCGGTCGGCGCAATCTGCTTCCCCCGTGGCAAGACCCACCCCAAGCCCGTCACGATCGGAGCCTGACTGTGTCCACCGCAACAACCACCGGAGCCAAGGAGCACGCCCGCGCACAGGCCGGGACCATCACCGACTCGATGCCGGTGGTGCCGGCGCGCAACTGGCCCGAACCGCCCGCCGACCTCGACCCGACCCTGCTCACCTGGGCCGAGACGGTGCCGGGCGGCCGGTACACCGCCAAGGTGCTCGGCCGCGGTACCCGGCTGCGGCTGCACGATGTGCACGGCAATGGCTGCGCGCACCTGATGGCGTGGCGCGCCGATGCACCGTGGGAGCGGCTCAACGTGGCCGACACGGTGAAGGTGCCCTGGCAGGCGTACCTCGGCGCCGGTCACCCGCTGCTGTCGGACCAGGGCAACGTGCTCGCCACGATCGTCGCGGACACCTCCGGGCAGCACGACGCACTGTGTGGCACCACCACTCTCGCCGGCAACACTGCCAAATACGGTGCCGGTGCACCGGAATCGGGATCGCCTGCGGGCCGGGAACTGCTCGCGCTCGCCGCGCTCAAGCACGGTCTGTCGCGTCGCGACATCGCGCCGACGGTGTCCTTCTTCCACGGTGTCCGCGTCGATGCGGACGGATCACTCGCCTCCACCGGGTCCGCCGGTGCGGGAACCCATGTCGACCTCCTCGTACACCTGCCGATCGTCGTGGCGATCGCCAACACCGCCCACCCACTGGACCCGGCGCAGGGATTCGAGGTGGGATCGGTCGAGGTATTGGCCTGGTCCGCGCCCGGTGATCTGGTCGACCTCACCGCCCGCATCGGTGCCACCGAACCGGAATACCAACGCGCCTTCCATAATTCCGAGGACGTCTGGCACGCCGCCCACCCCGCCAGGCTGAGCGCAGCGAAGTCCCGAATCCCTACCGCCGAGGAGTCTTTGTGAGCACCGCAGTGACCGTCGATTTCGCCACCGCGCCCGCCGAGTCGCTTGCGCTGGTCCCGGGCACCGTCGTGCTCGACGAAACAGTCCGCGCCCGCGGGCCGTGGTCCGCGATCGTGCGCGCGGGTGACATCCTCACCATCGTCGACCTGCGTGGCAACCAGGCCGTGGACACCCTGTTCTTCGGTGCGGACGACCACACCGTCCGCTACAGCGCTCCGGTCACGATTGCCATGCAGGGCAACGTCTTCCTGAGCACCGGCAGCGTGCTGCGCGACGCCGACGGGGCGGCGCTGATGACCATCGTCGCCGACGAGGTCGGCAACCACGACACCATCGGTGGCGCGTGCTCGCAGGAGTCGAACACACTGCGGTACGGACACCACACCAAGCATCAGCACGCGTGCGTGGAGAACTTCATCGGCGAGGGCGCGCGGTGGGGGCTGACCAAGCGGGACATGGTGAGCAACATCAACTTCTATATGAATGTGCCCGTCGATCCGGATGGTTCGCTCGGCATCGTCGACGGGCTCTCCGCACCGGGCAAGCGACTCGCGCTGCGCGCCGAGATCGACACGCTGGTGTTGGTATCGAATTGCCCGCAGATCAACAACCCGTGCAACGGTTTCGACCCGACGCCGGTTCGGATGATCGTCACCAGCCCCGACCAGGGCAATACGAAATGACCGTCATCGAGGTGGTCCGGCCGGGCATGTCGACCACCGTGCAGGACTGGCCGGGCCGGGTCGGCTACTGGCAGGTGGGCGTCCCGCCGTCCGGGCCGATGGACGACCTGTCGTTCCGCCTCGCCAATACTGCGGTCGGAAACGACGAAGGCGCAACGGGATTCGAGGCTACCCTGGGCGGCCCAGCCCTGCGCTTCGACACCGACACCTGGGTGTGCGTCGCCGGCGCACCCGCACCGGTCACGGTCGGCGGGCAGCTGCGACCGATGTGGCAGCCGGTGCTCGTGCCTGCCGGCGAGGTGCTCGACATCGGCATGGTCGCCGGACCGGGCCTGCGTATCGCCGTCGCCATCGCGGGCGGCGTGTCCGCGGAGATCTACCTGGGCAGCGCGTCCACCTTCACGATGGGCAAATTCGGCGGTCACGAGGGACGTTCGCTGCAGGTCGGCGACAAACTGCGCTCGGCGGGCGCTGCCACCGGTCCGCGGCGGCGGATCGGCGCCGACGAGCAGCCCGCGATCGCCTCGCGCTGGGAGCTTGCCGTCACCGTCGGCCCGCACTCCGCGCCGGAGTTCTTCACACCCAACGACATCGAGACGCTTTACACGACCGACTACGAGGTGCATTTCAATTCCGACCGCACCGGTGTGCGGCTGATCGGGCCGAAGCCGGAATGGGCCCGTCCCGACGGCGGCGAGGCCGGACTGCACCCGTCCAATATTCACGACAACGCGTACTCCGTCGGCGCGCTCGACTTCACCGGTGACACCCCGATCCTGCTCGGTCCGGACGGTCCGAGCCTGGGCGGCTTCGTGTGCCCGGTAACCGTCACTGCGGCCGACCGCTGGAAGCTCGGCCAGCTCGCGCCGGGGGCGACCGTACGCTTCGTTCCCGTCCGCACCGAACATGCCGCTCCGGCAACCGAACTCGGCGCCCTCCGACGCGCATCGGCACCTGCGGTGTTCTCTGCCGGCGGTGACGAGGACGGCGGTATTCTGGGCCGTGGCCGCACCGCGGACGGCGAGGTGGAGATCACCTACCGGCGCAGCGGTGACGACAACATCCTCGTCGAATACGGCGAGATGCGCCTCGACCTCGAACTGCGCGCGCGGGTGCACGCGCTGCACACCGCACTCGACGAGCAGGCTCCCGGCGGGCTGATCGATCTCACTCCCGGCGTGCGTTCGCTGCAGATCAAGGTCGACCCGGCCCGGCTGAGTCAGCGCAAGCTCGCCGACCTGCTGGCCGAGACGGAAGCGGCGCTGCCGCCGGCGGAACAGTTGGTGGTGCCGAGTCGCACCGTGCGGTTGCCGCTGAGTTGGGACGACCCGGCCACCCGCGAGGCGATCCAGCGGTACATGCACGGCGTCCGCTCCGACGCGCCGTGGTGCCCGTGGAATATCGAGTTCATCCGCCGAATGAACGGTCTGGACAGTGTCGACGACGTGCACCGGGTCGTCTACGACGCCGAGTATCTCGTGCTCGGTCTCGGTGACGTCTATCTCGGCGCGCCGGTTGCGACACCGCTGGATCCGCGCCATCGCCTGGTCACCACGAAGTACAACCCGGCGCGCACCTGGACGCCGGAGAACGCGGTCGGTATCGGCGGGGCCTACCTGTGCATCTACGGCATGGAGGGCCCGGGCGGATACCAGTTCGTCGGTCGCACCACACAGGTGTGGAACCACCGGCATCCCGAGCCGGCGGGCGGGTTCGAGCCCGAACATCCCTGGCTGCTGCGCTTTTTCGACCGGATCAGCTGGTACCCCGTATCCGCGGAGGAACTGACCGACCTGCGCGCCGACATGGCCGCCGGGCGGGGCACCGTGGATATCACCGACGGCGAGTTCTCGCTCGCCGAGCACGATCGGTTCCTCGCCGCGAACGCCGCCGACATCGATGCGAAGCGGACGAGGATGGAGCAGGCCCGCGCCGAGGAACGTCAGCGCTGGGCCGATGCAGGCGAATTCGCCGCGCCGCGAAAGGAGTCCGTGTGAGCAGGGTTGCCGACACGTACGAGGCGATTGCGGCCAGCGGTCGCAGCGAGGTCTTCCTGACGCTGCGTCCGCAGCACGAGGTCGAAGCCGACTATCGAGCCTCGCTCGCCGCCGAGGGGCCGCTGGCCGGGCAGATCCTCGCGGTGAAGGACAATGTGGACGTGGCAGGGTTGCCGACCACCGCGGCCTGCCCCGGCTACGCGTACACCCCGGAGCGGGATGCGGCCGCGGTCGCCGCGCTGCGTGCCGCGGGAGCCGTCGTCATCGGCAAGACCAACCTCGATCAATTCGCGACCGGGCTGGTCGGCACCCGCAGTCCCTATGGCGCCGTTCGCGATTCCGCACGGCCCGAACATATTTCGGGTGGATCGAGTTCGGGTTCCGCGGTGGCCGTCGCGCTGGGGTTCGCCGATATCGCGATTGGCACCGATACCGCCGGATCGGGGCGGGTGCCGGCCGGACTGCAGGGGATCGTAGGCATCAAGGCGACCGTCGGCGTGGTGTCCACCGGCGGCGTCGTGCCGGCCTGCGAAAGCTACGACTGTGTCACGATTTTCGCTCGCGACCTCGTCAACGCGGAGAACGCGATGGCGGTCATGGCGGGTGGCGCGCCCGGTCGGGCGTGGCCCGCGAACATCGCGGTCGCGGCGCCGCCGACCGCGCGTGTCGCGATTCCTGCCGAGCTGCCCGCGCTCGACGATGCGTGGCGCGCGGCCTTCGCCCGCGTCGTGGCGCGGCTCGATGAACTCGGCATCGAGACGGTCCCGGTCGACCTCACGCCGTTCCTGGCCGCCGCACGGCTGCTCTACGACGGCGCGCTCGTCGCGGAGCGCTGGGACGCGGTGGGCGACTTCGTCTGGAACGCCGGCCCGCAGGCGGGCATCGACGACACGGTCGGTTCGATCATCTCCGGCGGTGGGCGCTTCGGCGCTGCGGACTTGCTGCGGGATCGTCGCCGCGTCGCCGAGTTGCGCGCCGAGGCGTTGGCGAGCCTGCACGGCTGCGATGCGCTACTCGTGCCGACCGCGCCCGCCCACCCGACCATCGCCGAGGTCGCCGCCGACCCGATCGGGGTCAATTCGCGGATGGGCACCTACACCAACTTCTGCAACCTCTTCGACATGTGCGCCGTGGCCATCCCGGCCGGGACCGTCGACGAGGGCGCGCGCGGCGTCGCACAATTCGGCGTCACGCTGCTCGCGCCGGCATTCGGCGATGCGGTGGTGGCAGATCTGGCACGCGCGGTCGTCGTGGTGGATCGGGCCATGCCGTCCTGGCCCGAGCGAGCCGGTGCGCCGACCTGCGAACTCGCGGTGTTCGGTGCCCATCTACGCGGCCAGCCGCTGGAATCCGAGCTGACCGGCCGCGGCGCGCGATGGGCGGGCGAGGTGCGCACGGCACCGCAGTACCGGCTCAAGGCGCTGGACACGACGCCGACCAAGCCGGGCCTGCTGCGCACCGAATCGGGCGGCGCGGCCATCGCGGGGGAGCGCTGGGTGCTTTCCCCGGCGGCGCTCGGTGCGTTCCTCGCGGCGCTGCCTGCGCCGATGATGCTCGGCTCGGTCGAACTCGACGACGGCACCTGGATCACCGGATTCGGCTGCGACCACGCCGCGGGACTCGGCGGCGAGGACATCACCGCGCATGGCGGCTGGGTGGCGGCGCGCGCCGGGGTTGGCGCCGCACGGGGCGTGCGGTAGGGATCTCAGCCGGGCACAGGGTCGCGGCGCCGGTCGTTCGGCAACGCGACCGCCGCGACTGCCACCACGAGGATCGAGCAGGCGACCAGCGCCAGCGCCGTCGGCAGCCCGGTGCGCTGGGCGACGAGTCCGATCACCGGCGGGCCGATGAGGAAACCGGCGTAGCCGAGCGCCGAGGCCACCGAGACGCCGATGCTGCCCTTCGCCGCGCCGGCGTGCGCGATCCCGATGGGGAACAGGCACGCCACGCCGGCGCCGGCGATCGCATAGCCCAGCAGCACCACCGGTACGGCGGGAATCAGGACGAGGAACAGCGCACCGGCCGCGACCAGCGCGCCGGTGACTGCCACGGTGCGGGTGCCGAACAGCTCGATCAGCCGCGTTCCGTAGGCCCGGAACACCGCCATCACCAGGGAGAGCAATGCGAATCCCAGCGGTGCCACCCACAGCGGTGCGCCCACCTCGTCGGCGAGATAAATCCCCGACCAGCTCGCGGTCACCCCTTCCGCGAACGCCGTGCCTGCCGTCAGTGTGGCCGCTGTCAGCACCGCCGCCCAGGCGAGACGAACCGGTCGACCAGTCGGGGCGGCGGCGGTTTCGGTCGGCTCGACCGGCGGAATCGGTGGGCCGGTCGTCACGAACAGGCGCGCACTGGTGAGCAGCACCGCGACAATCCCGGCCGCGCCGACCAGCGCGAGGTGCGTGAGCACGTCGAGGTCGATCGCCGCGGCCACGGCGCCGAGGCCCGCTCCGGCGAGCGACCCGAGGCTGAACGCGGAATGGAACTGCGGCACGATCGGCCGGCCCGCGAGATCGGCGAGCTGGACCGCGGCCGAATTCATCGCGACATCGGTCGCGCCGTAACAGGCGCCGAAGACGACCAGGGCGAGGCCCAGGCTGGCGGCGGAGCCCGCCATTGCGGGCAGCGTGATGGCCAGGCACAACGCCAGCAGCGTCACGCACGCGACCCGGTACGGCGCGCGGTGATGGCAGATGACGCCGGTGATCGACATCGCGGTGAGTGCGCCGACGGCGGTCCCGGCGAGCGCGCTGCCCAGACCCGCGGCGTCGGCGCCGATGTCGTCCTGCACCTGGGGTAGCCGGCTCACCCACGACGCGAACAGCGCACCGTCCGCCGCGAAGATCGTCAGCAGACCACGGCGTGCGACCGGAAACCGATCGAGCACGGCGTCAGTGTTCCAGACGGAGCAGTGTTCCAGACGGTGTGTGCACAGCTGCCGGTTTTCCGGCCGCCGTGTGCCGCACCGTGGTGACGATTAGGCTTGGCCGTAAGCGACTTGCGCAGGCGGGATCCTATGGTTCGAGGCGAACGAGCACCGTCGGGGCTACCACGCGCCCGTCGTCGTGGCATCGGCGTCGTTCCGGTCCTGTTCGCCATACTCGCGGTGTTCGTTGTGCTCGGCGGCTTCGAACAGTGCAGCGGACCTTGGTCGTTCGGCACGCAGGCCGTGCAAACCGTGCCCGCGCCGCCGCCCCCGCCCTCACCGCCGCCGCTCGACCCGGTAGCGGTACGCGGGATCGCCGACCCGGTGTTGGCGAACATCGACGTGTCCATCGAACCGCTCGGATTGCGCGGCGCCGGAACGGGAATCGTGCTCACCCCCGATGGGCAGATCCTCACCAGCCACCACGTGGTGAAGGGCGCGAGCTCGATCGCGGTCACCGATATCGGCACGGGCGAGACCTTCGACGCGGAGGTGCTCGGCTACGACGCCACCCGTGACATCGCCCTGCTGCAGCTCGACGGTGCCGCGCAGTTGCCCGTCGCGCGCGTCGGTGACTCCGCCGGGGTCCGGGTGGGCAACGAGGTGATGGCAATCGGGAACGCGGGCGGCGATGGCGGCGAGCCGACCGGCGCGCTCGGTGTGGTGACCGATCTGGACCGCTCGATCATTGCGCGCAACGAGGCCGACTATTCACGCAAGTCGCTCGACGGATTGATCGAGATCGAGGCCGACGTCTCGGCGGGGCAGTCCGGTGGATCGCTGGTCGACTGGTCCGGGTCGGTGGTCGGCGTAGTGACCGCGGCGTCCGGTGAACTCACGCGGGAACTGGCGCAGCCGACGAACGGATACGCGGTCCCGATTGCGGACGCGATGGGCGTGGTCGACCAGATCCGGTCCGGTCGCACGTCGGACACCGTGCACGTGGGACGGACCGCAGAGCTCGGGGCGCTGATCTCCAACGTGCCGGGCGGGGCGAAAGTCGATGTGGCGTTGTATGGTTCGGCCGCGTATCGGGCGGGTATTCCGGACGGTGCAGTGATCACGGCGGCGAACGGTCGGCCGGTGGGTTCGACCGAAGATCTGCGTGCCGTGATCACCCGAGCGCAACCGGGCGAGATGCTGGACCTGGGCTGGATCGACTCCGGCGGTGCCCTGCGCCGGACCGTGCTCGAACTGGACGAGGGACCACCGAACTGACCGGGATCAACCGCTCCGGCCGTTGGTCGTTGTTCGCGATCGGAGTCGAGACGAAGGGAGGACAATCGCAGCCATGAGCGAGTCACCTGACATCGAAGAACCGCTCGACGACGTTTTCGAACAGCGCCAAGAGGTCGGCGAGGAACCCGACCTGCCGAACCCGGATGCGGTATCGACCGAAGCGAATCCGGCCGACGTCTGGGAGCAGCAGATCGAAGTCGTGCGGGGCGACGACGAGGACGAGTTCCGCGCCTAGCTAGGAGTTCTGTTTCGCCTCGCCGAGATCGGTTGGCGCCTCGTCGGCCGGGCCGTTGCGCCGGGCGGACAGCGGCAGGATGACCCAGCACGCCAGCAGGAGCGCCGCGACCCCGCCGGCGGCCAGGCTCGCCGCAAGCGTGCCAACGACCACCGAAAATATCAGTGCCACAACGCCGGTGAGTGCTAGGCCGAGCAGCAGCAGGCCGATCAGCGCGCACAGGTGGGCGGCGTCGACGAGCTGGTCGAGTTGATGGCGGCGAAATAGCAGGCGATGCATCCCCACCGGGGCGACCAGCAGCGCCGTGGCGCTGATCGAACACATCACGGTCGCGAGATAGATCGCGGTCTGCGTGTCGGAGAGCTCTTCGAAACGGCTCTGGAACGGCAGAGTGAGCAGAAACCCGGTGAGCAGTTGGACGCCGGTCTGCACCACACGCAGTTCCTGCAGCAGGCTCAACCAGTTGCGGTCGAGGCGCTCGGTGTGCGTTTCGTTCCGCGCACTGCTGTACCAGTCGTCATTGCCTGTGGCCTGCGGTTTCACGTTCAAACAGTACCCAGCGCCTACCTGGATAATCCCGGTTCGACGCATTCGCATGAACTGCGCCGGTAAGTGGGTGTACCGGGAGTAACGTTGAATTCAGTATTGGCGGACATCGGTAACGGATCCGCTTTGGTACATGAGGAGAGGAGCCCTCATGAGTCTCAATATCTTTGCCGGCTGGGCCGGTTATCTGCTCGCGTTGGTCGCGGTGATCTCGCTTGCCGGCTTCCTGGTAGCCGCCGGCTACGGCTTCACGGGATGGGCGGTCATTTCTGGCATCTGCTTCGTCGGGGCAGTGTTGCTCGGCGTGGCGATTGTCGGTGGCACGGTCCGGCACGACCACCGGCTGCATCAAGACACGCCACACATGTTCTGAGCGGCCGCTGCGGTCCGAGGGCGTTCGAGGTCTCGGACCGAAATGTGCGCTGCCTGCCCGATCTTGACAGCGATCGCGACGCGGAACACACTCGTGGTTGTACCTATTACGCGGAGTACCGGATAAATCGGCACCGGAAGAGTCGGTGTCGGACGGTCCCGCGATCGGCGTGCTACCAACGGAGGTGGGCACGGTGTCGAGTGTCGAACCGAATGTCGACAGGCGACGGCGACGACTGCGCAGGATCGCTGACGGCGAGGATCGCGAGCGCACCGCGGAACGGCTACTGCGCTCCTCCGCCGAACGGTTCTACGACCCGGACGTCGACATCGACTGGGACGCGCCGTGGGTGGACGGCAAGATCTGGCTACCCGAGCGGCGCATATCCCTCTACGGCACGAAGTTGTGGCAACAGCTCACCCCGGAGCAGCGCGTGGAGCTGGGCAAACACGAACTGGTGAGCCTGCTCGGCTTCGGGATCTGGGCCGAAGGGGTGCTCAGTTCCGTGCTGCTGCGCGTGGTCGGGCGCGGCCCGGTGACGTCGCGGCATTCGCTCTACGCGCTCACCGAGCTGGCCGAGGAGGCCAGGCACTCGACGATGTTCGCGCGTCTCATCGAGAAGACCGGCATTCCGCCCTACCGCCAGCCGCGCTTCGCCCGACTGCTGGACAAGGCGGTGCAACTGATGCCGATCGGTCCGGCGACCTATGGCGGCACGCTGCTCATCGAGGAAGTACTCGACCGCGGGCAGCGGGAGGCGATGGCCGACGAGAACGTGCAGCCGCACGTGCGCCAGTTGATGCGCATCCACGTGCTCGAAGAGTCCAGGCACATCGGGTTCGCCCGCGGCGAGTTGCGTCGTGGACTCGGAAAGCGGGGTGCGATTCGACGGGCACCGCACCGTGCGGCGCTCGCGTTGTTTGCGCTGAACGTCTACCCGCTGATGGTCACCCCTCGGGTCTACCGCGCCGTGGGGATCAACCCCGCACGCGGATTCGTCGCCGCATTCCGCAGTCCGCAGTACCGGGCCAACATGACGTTCATGTCCGAGCCGATGCTGCGCTACTTTGCCGAAGTCGGCATGTACGACGGGGCAGTGACCAAGCGGCTGTGGCGGCTGACGCGGTCGGTTCCCCACGATCTCGCCAACGGTGAACGACCGACCCCAGCATCGACTGAACGGAACCGTTCAGTCGATCTGATCGACTGAACGGTTCCGTTCAGTCGATGGGGTGGGGGTGTGCGGCGGTCAGGGTTGGCGTTCGACGGTGATGGTCAGCCCGGCCGCCGGCAGCCGCTCGAGCAGGGTGTCGCCCATGACGGTGGCGGGCGTGGCAATGCCGGTCACGGTGGACAGCTTCGCCTCGTCGAAGGCGAGCGCGAGACCGCATTCGCCGAGCATCTTCGAGGTCGCCGCGTAGCCGGGGTCACCCTTGCCGGCAACCACCGTGCGGTACTTCGCGCCCGAGGAGGTGCGAGTGAATGTCTCGCATTTGAACCAGCCTGCGCGTTGTACTTTTTCGCTCGGTCCGGTCCCCGGTTTGGGCAGGATCCGGTCGAGGATCCGGTTGCCGAACCCGCGGCTGAGTACGGCCATCAGGCCGAGGCCCGCGACGAGTCCGCCGGCGATGCCTGCCGCGACCACCGGGGCCGCGGGCGCCTTGCCGGTGCCCATCACCTCTCGGTAGCGGAAGTCCTTGCCGTACGCCCAGCCGAGTAATGCGTTGCTGCGCCGCACAATTCGGGTGTTGTAGGCGGCCATCACGAAGGTGGCAACCCAGCCCGACAGGCTCGGGTCGATACTTTTCGCCGACGCCAGTGCCGAATCGGACTGCTTACCCAGGTCCGGCTCGAGCGCACGGTCCGGGCTCAGTGCGTACGGGTCGCCACTGATCTTGAGCAGCGACCGATCCGCCATGACCGCCTCGGCCTGGCCCCGTCCGGACGCGATCGTGCCACCGCTCATTCCGCCCTTCACGGTCGCGACCATCGTCGCCTCGGTAAGCTCGCCGGTGCCGTCGGAGAGGGCTTGCTTGTAGGTCGCATAGACACCGAGATCGGAGGGGACCGAGTCGTATCCGCACGAATGCACGATCCGTGCACCGGAGGCAAGCGCGTGCTCCTGGAAGCGCTCGATGCATTCGCGCACGAACAGCACCTCGCCGGTGAGGTCCGCGTAGTGGGTGCCGGCATGCGCGCATGCTTCGACCAGCGGCAGACCGTATTTCGCGTACGGGCCGACGGTGGTGACCACCACTCGCGTCCGTGTTGCCAGCGCCGCGACATCGGACGCGCTCGCGGCGTCCGCGGTCACGATCGCCCAATCCTGCGCGGTCGCACCGAGTTCGGCGCGAACCTTGGCGAGCTTCTCGGCCGAGCGTCCGGCCAGTGCGATGCGGGCAGTCGCGGGGGCCGCACCGGCGAGATAACCCGCGGTGATCTTCCCAACGAAACCCGTTGCGCCGTAAAGCACGAGATCGAACTCGCGCTCGCCGGGCCGGGTCGGCTCTGTCGTCGGCTCGCTCATCATTCCCCCGTCTCGTTGGCTACCGTTCGGTGCTGCGATCGTGCGCGTAGTCGCTTTCGCACGCTACGCGGCGCGCTGGTGTCGAGCCACTGCCGATGCGCGCGGCCGAGTTCGGTGGCCGGTTCGTCACCGTACATCCACTCCCGTGCGATGCGGTGCCAATTGGCGCAGGCCTCGAGCTGGCCGAGCACGCCGAAGGTGAGGAAATCCGCGCGCCGCGAGAACAGATGCTCGGGCGGCAGGTTCTGCTGCTTCATACCGACGAACTCGGTCGCGCGGGGGTCGATCGCGAGCAGGAAAGCGCCGCTGGCCAATTCGGGCGTGACCCGCAGCGCCTGATCCACCAGGCACCATTCGGAGGCGGCGTACACGTAGTCGAGACACTCGTCGACCGAGACCGGCGTGGTCGAGTCGAACACCCCGCGTTCCCGCCATAGGCGGTGCAGGTCTTCGCCGCGGTCCTCGGCGGCCGCGCGCAGGCAGGCGAGTTCGAAATCGACCAGGGCGGGGTCCATCTTGTTGAACAACCCGAAGTCGATGAACGCAACGCGGCCGTCCGCGCCGAGCAGGACGTTGCCCGGATGGGGGTCACCGCAGAACTCGTCGAAGCTGAACAGTGAGCCGATATAGAACCGGTAGACGATCTCGCCGATGCGGTCCCTGGCGTGCTGCGGCAGCTCGCGAATGCCCGCGAAACCGATCCCGGGGAAATATTCGCTCACCAGCACCCGGGTGCTGCACAGTTCGGGTATCGGCGGTGGGACCGCGATGAACGGGTGGCCGCGGAACACGCCGGCGATCCGGGCGTGCGTGCTCGCCTCCAGCCGGTAGTCGAGTTCGTTCTCCAGGTTGCGGGCCAGTTCGTCGATCAGGGCAGGCGTCACCCAGGCCACCGCGGACTGCAGCACCCGGCGCAGCATCACGAGATTGCGCAGGTCGGCGCGCACCGCGGTATCGATGCCCGGATACTGGACCTTCACCGCCACCGTGCGGCCGTCGTGCAGCCGGGCCCGGTACACCTGCCCGATCGACGCGGCTGCGATCGGCTCGTCCTCGAACTCGGCGAACAGCTCCGAAATCGGTCGGCCGAGGTCGGCCTCGAGCACCGCCCGCATATCGGCGAACGGCACCGTCGGCGCACTGTCGCGCAGCACCGCGAGCTTCTGTTGGAATGCCTCGCGATGTTCGGGCGGAACGAGGTCGAGGTCGAGCACGGACAGCATCTGGCCGAGCTTCATCGCGATGCCCTTCATGCCGCCGAGCACGGTGACAAGCTGCTCGGCCGCGCGGACCGTCGACTCTTCGCGCAGTTGTTCGCGCACCCGCTCGGAGCGGCCGACCATCGCCATCCTGGTTCGGCCGCTGCGCAGCACCTGCCCGGCCGCAGCGGCGCCGAGTTTCGAGCCCCTGGCCAGACGTGACGTCGGCACTTGTTTGGGCAACTCGAACCTCCGTTGTCCGAACTGTGCATTCCTGGCCGCTGCGCGGCAGCGCGCCGATGTGCCGCGCGGGGCAGCGTAACCATATGGTCTCGAGCGGCGAAGATACAGGGCAAGAGGTGACGGGCGTTACATTGTTCGGGAAAGGGGTGCCCGTGCGGCCAAATTCTGAAGCAGGGATGTTTCGTAGCTATCGTGGTCCGCACGTTGCGGTAGTTTCACCCGAGATGGGGAAGGGAGTCGGTGTGGCTGTCAACGGCTACGAGCGACCGGTGGCGGCCGACTACGTCACCGAGAACGTTCCGAAGATCACCGTTTTCGACGGTCCCAGCTGGCAGAGTCTCGCGCTGCGCCGCGTGCTGCAGTTGACCATCCGTCCCATCCTGCAGACCTGGGGCGCACTGCCGAACCTGCCGTGGCCGTTCGGGGTGATCGACAAGGTAGGCGAGGCGCTGCCGCCGATCAAAGGCACCCGACATCACCCGGTGCAGCTGCCCAATTGCGACGCGGAATGGCTGCGCGCGCCCGAGGTGACCAACGACGACCGGGTGCTGCTCTACCTGCACGGCGGCGCATTCATCTGCTGCGGGCTCAACACCCACCGCCGGCTGCTTTCGATGGTCTCGGCCGCGTGCGAGGCACCCGCGCTCAGCGTCGATTACCGGATGCTGCCGGACACGCCCATCAGCGCGTCGGTCGAGGACGGTCTCGACGGGTATCGATGGTTGCTCGACCAGGGCTACCGCGCCGATCAGATCGTCTTCGCAGGTGATTCCGCGGGCGGGTTCCTGGTGCTGATGACAGCCCTGCTCGCGCGCGAACGTGGGCTGCCGAGCCCGGCCGCGATCGTGTGTCAGTCGCCGTTCATCGACACCGATCCGTGTCGCAAGCTCGAATGGCTCGGCGACATGCTCGACCCCTTGTTCCCGGCCAACGCCCTCATCCGGCTGACCGAACTGATGACGCAGGTCGAGGCGCAGCGCGGCCACCTCTACCACGGCCGGGTCGGCTCACCGCTGGACGCCGATCTGTCCACTCTGCCCCCGGTGCTGGTCCAGTCCGGTGCCGCCGAGTTGCTTGCCGTGGACGCCGAGCACATCGCGGCGCAGATCGCCGATGCCGGTGCGATCTGCGAACTCGAGCTCTACGAAGGCCAGTTCCACGTCTTCCAGGCCGCTGCGGATCTGGTGCCCGAGGCTGCGGACGCGATCGAGCGGATCGGGGCGTTCGTCAACAAGCACATCCCCGCCTGACCCCGAGGCGGTCTTCGACGAGACGGTCTTCAACGAGGCTGTCGGCGGTCAGGTCCTACAGTCCCGACTGCGCTTGCGCGCGCCCCTCGGTGACCGCGGCGTCCAGCGCTGCGAAGTCACGTTCGTTCTGATCGGCGTACTTCTCGGCGAACTCGGCGATGGCAGTTTCGAACACATCGCTCTTGCCGAGGTAGGCGGCCAGGGCGACGCGATCCCCTGAGCAGGCGTGCGCGCGGGCCAGCGTCCAGCCGCACAGGCCTGCGTAGGCGGCCATGCCCTTCGCGACCATTTGCTCGATCGGGAACGAGAACTTCCAGTCACGAAGTTGCCGGACGTAGTAATCGCGCTCCAGGCCGTCGACGCCGACCGAGCGCTGCCAGCCGAGAAAGATATCGCTGGCCGCCTGCATGAGGTGCTGTCCGGCGACCACGCGTTGACCCTCGTTGGTGTATTCGCCGGCACCGCAGTAGCCGGCCAGCACGGACGTCTGGGCCTCCTTGGCCTGCAGGAACAACGGCTCTCGCCCGTCGTCGGCGGCGAGGAGCAGAATCCACGCCCTGGTTCCGACGCTGCCAACCCCGACGACCTTGCGCGCCATCTGGATCAGATCGAACTGCTGCAGCAGGTATCTGCGGTCGGACTGCAGTGTCGTCTGGTAACTGGTCAACATGTCGTTGATCTGGGCGTAGAGCCCGTCGGACTGCACGTCGGAGAACAGGTCCTCGACCGGCACGATCAACGGCGGGTCGCTCACAATCCGGTGCCGGCCTTCGACCAGGGTGGTCAGTTTGCTCAGTGCCTGCATACTGTCGCGAGTGCGCGCCTTGGCCAACGCCTTCTCGGTGCGCTTCATGCTCTTCGCGGCCAGTTGCGTGCCCACCTCGGCCATCGCTTTTTCGATGTCGAGGCGGGCGTACCAGACGTCGAGCAACGGCATGTCCGCGAATTCGCGCAACGCCGTGCGGTAACGCCGCGCGCCCTCCACGATCACGGTGCGGCGCTCCGCTGGGGTGAACTGGTTGTCCCGCCCAGCGACGGCAAGGCTCGCTGCGAGCCGTTTCACGTCCCACTCGAAGGGACCCGGCAGCGTCTCGTCGAAATCGTTGACGTCGAACACCAGCTGGCGATCCGGCGCGGCGAACGCACCGAAGTTGGACAGGTGCGCATCCCCACACAACTGCACGCGCAGATCCGTGGTCGGGGTGGTCGCCAGATCGGCGGCCATCGGCAGGGCGGCACCGCGAAAATAGGTGAACGGGGACACGAGCATCCGGCCGTGCCGGATCGGTACCAACTCGGGTACCCGCGACTGTGCCTGACTCAGCAGGAGTCCAACCGGATCCCGGTCCGGGGCCGGCTCGAACACGCGATGCGAATCCAGCGGCACCGCTGCGCGCGCCGACTTTCCGTGGGCTTTCCGCTCGGCACGGGTCGGCCGCTCGTTCGCCATGGCTGGCCCTCCAAGTGTTTTCGAGCTGGTCCGCTCGAATTTCACCTCGAATCCTTCGCTTCGCCGCACGTCACGGGGATCATCCGAGTCAGATGATTCTCCGGCCCCCCCACAGCGACGGAACGGGTTAGGCTTGCCGAAAGGGTGGCTGGGGAGCTGCCGGATCGGAATGCCCCGAGATGCATTCAGCAGTCGATCGATACTCGGGCGGGCTCCGAGTGCGCACCTCGCGGCCGGTGGTTCCGGCTGGATTTGTGCACCGCGGCCGGCTCGACAAACTGCTGTCCGAGGGAGTCACCGGACCTCTGACGGTCCTCAGCGCCGGGCCCGGCTACGGAAAATCGCTGGCGGTAGCGGCGTGGTCGCGCGCGGAGTCTGTGCCCGGACCGGTGGCCTGGCTGAATGTCGACGACACCGACGTGTCGAATGCGGCCTTCTGGTCCGATGTCTTGGGCGCGTTGACGATCGCGGGCGTGGTCGATTCCAACAGTCCGCTACGGGAGATGGTGCCTGCCGCGGGCTTCGGTACTCCCGAGGTACTGCGGATTGCCGCGTGCATAGCCGAGTTTCCAATCCCGGTGATCCTTGTTCTCGACGACTTCCATTTCGTCCGGAGTGCCGAGGTGCTCGATTCCTTCGGCCGTCTGCTGGCACACCAACCTCGCCAACTTCGCATCGTGCTCGTGTCCCGTATCGAACCGGAGGTGCGTTTGCCGCGGCTTCGACTCGACGGCGGACTCACCGAAATTCGTGCCGACGACCTGGCGTTCACCGAAATCGAGGCGCGCGAGTTCTGCCGTCGCAGCGGAGTGGCCGTCGCACCCGACGAGCTGAACTTGTTGCTCGGCCGCACCGAGGGTTGGCCGGCGGGCATGCGGCTCGCACTCTTGAGCAGCGATTCCGACGGTGTCGGACGTCCCCGGCGGTTCGTCGAGGGTCATCGGATGATCGCCGAGTATGTGCGCGAGGAGGTCCTCGGCAAGCTGTCGCAGTCGGACCGGGACTTCCTGTTGACGACGAGCATCGTCGAACGGGTCAGTGGTGGACTGGCACGCGAACTGACCGACCGGCCGAACAGTTCCGAGATACTCGAGGAGCTCGTCGCGCGTAACGCACTGGTCGTGCGGCTTGCCGATCGAGGAGAATGGTTCGGCTACCACCCGCTGTTGCGCGAGGTGCTGTGCGAGCGGCTTGCGTCCGAACGCCCCGATGACATCGACGATCTGCACGGTCGTGCGGCGCGGTGGTTCGGCAGGTCGGACGACCCGATCAGCGCGATCCGGCATGCGGCGCTCGGCGGGCACTGGCGCGAAGTAGCGCGTGTGCTCATTGCCGAGGCGCTGCCGCTGATCGCCACGCCGCGCGGTACGGCCCTGGTCGCGGCACTTGCGCCGGCGGCGGCCGAGGCAGCCAGGCACCCGACTCCGGATACGCTGCTCGCCGCCGCGGCGTGCCACTACCAGCGTGGCGATTTCGATGCGATGCTGCGCGACGCGAACGATGCCGATGACCTGCTCGAAGGTACGGCACCGGCCGAACGCGGACCCGCCGACGTCATGATCGGCGTGCTGCGCCTCGTGCACGCCGGGTCCAGGGATCCGGCGTTGGCGCTGGAGCGCTCCCGCCGGCTGCTCGGAATGTTGGAAAACATTCCGCGGCAACAATTTCCCGCGGTACTGCCCTACACCGTCATCGCGCGCAACAACCTGGGCGTCGCGCAGTTGTTCGCCGGTTCGCTCGACGAAGCGGAGTCCAACCTCAAGGTGACGGCGGAGGGTTCGCACCGGCTCGAACTCGGGTCGACCGAGATGTCGGCACACTCGCAACTCGCACTGCTCGACGTGATCCACGGCCGGTTTTCCGAGGCCGCGCTGCGCGCGGACGAAGCCGAGCGATTGGCCGAACGCCACGGCTGGAGCGCCGAGCCGCAAGCACTGGCGCGCTACGCCGCGCAGGCATTGGCGTCCCTGGAAACGAACCGGCTCGACGATGCCGACGAACGCATCGATATCGGTCTCGCGACGAGGGGACCGGGCATCGACGCGGCGAACCGATTGTTGCTCACCGTGGCGGCGGTGGGTGTGGCGGTGACCCGGCGCGACGAGTCGGCCGCTCGGACCGCCGCGGAGCGGTTGCGCGGCGCCCGGGCGCGCGCCGGTGATCTGCCCGAGTTTCTCGGCCGTTGGTGCGCTGCCGCCGAAGCCGATATCTGCTTGCTCGGTGGGGAATTCGCCGCCGTGCTCGAAATGGTCGATGATCCAGGACGCGAGGACAGCTATGTCGCCGGGCTGGAACGCATCGCCCTCGCCAAAGCGCGGATCGGACTCGGGCAACCCGACGCCGCCCTCGAGGTCCTCGGCACGAGCCGGAAAATGTCGCCGTACCGCGGGGTGGCGGTCGAGGTCGATGTACTTGCTGCCGTCGCCGCGGATCAACTGCGCCAGGACTCGTTTGCGTTGACCAAGATCGCCGAGGCGGTCGAGTTGGCCGTCGCGATCGGATCGATCAGACCGTTCCTCGCCGCGGGCGCGCGGGTTCCCGTCCTGCTGGAACGGCACCGCCACGTTGTGGCCAAGCATGTGGACTTCACCGCCGGTCTGCTCGCGGCGCGCGAACACCCAGGGTCGCCCGCAGATCCGTATCTGGCCGCCGGCGAACCGCTGACCGAGCGAGAACTCATTGTCCTGCAATATCTTCCGACAATGTTCAAGGCATCCGAGATCGCTGCGGATTTGTTCATCTCGGTGAACACCGTGAAGACCCATCAGCAGGCGATCTACCGCAAGCTCGGCGTTTCCACCCGGCGTGACGCGGTGGATCGGGCGCGCGAGCTGAAGCTGATCTGACGCACGACCGGCGGGCTCATACCACTCGGATGATCCGCACGGCCGATCGAGGTGACAAGTTCGATGTATGACCAGTGACATCGCCGATTCGGTACTCGATACCGCGGATGAATTGGGACCTGTCGACTATCTCGTCGTGGAGTATCCGCCGGGCTGGACGCCGGACGGTACCGCGCTCACCCTGCTACTCGACCTCGTCGACCGTGACATCGTGCGGGTCCTCGACCTGACGTTCATCCGCAAAGACGCCGACGGAACCATCGCCATCACCGAGATTGCAGATCTCAACCTCGACGGGCATATCGACGTCGCGTTGTTCGCCGAGGCGTCGAGCGGCCTGCTCGATTCCGGGGATCTCAACGACGCGGGCGGTGTGCTCGAGCCGGGCTCCTCGGCGGCGGTCCTCGTGTACGAGAACCGTTGGGCAGCACCGTTTGCCGCCGCCGTGCGACGCAGCGGCGCACAGCTCGTCGCGTCCGGGCGAATCCCGGCCCAGGGTCTTCTCGAATCCGTCGATGCGCTCGACGGCGACAACTGAAACGACAGGAGCACAAGCATGCCTGGATTGTTGCGCGGAGTTGCACGAACCGCTGTGATCGCCGGTACGGCGACCTCGGTGTCGAACCGGGTCTCGCGCCGGCAGGGACAGCGCTGGGCGCAGCAGGAATACGAACAAGCGCCGCCCCCACCCCCGGCCCAGCCGGTCGCAACGCCACCACCGGCCGCTAGCGGAGCGGCGACGTACGACCGGATCGAGGCACTGCAGAAACTTGGCGAACTCAAGGCGCAGGGCGTGCTGAGTGAAGAAGAGTTCGCCGCCGAGAAGGCCAAGATTCTGGCATCCTGACCGTCGATGTTCGCAGGCCGCCGAAAGGGGGCAGGGCCGCCATGGCGCAGCCGGCGATACAGCGCACCACCGCCGTTCCCACCGCTCCGGAACGGGCGGGACGCGGCCGGCGAGCCCGCGCGATCACCAGCTTTGCGATGCTGGCGGTACACCACTGTGGGTCCGGTCGTGACCCGATCGGACTGCTGGGCAGGCAGGCGCAGACGCGTCTGCCCGACCTGGTTCCCCTGCACTACAGCCGAATGTCGGACGGCGCCTTCGCTTTCTCCCGCGGGTCTGCGCTGCTGATGGCAGACGACCTGTATCGAGCGCCGAATTCCGGTTTGCGGGTGCAACTGTGCGGGGACGCGCATCTGAGCAATTTCGGGTTCTTCGGCAGCCCCGAGCAGGTGCCGGTATTCGGGATCGACGAGTATGACGAGACCCACCCCGGGCCGTTCGAATGGGACGTCAAGCGGTTGGTCACGAGTCTGGCGATCGCCGCGGACGAGACCGGCTGCACCGTGGCGCAGCGTGACCGGATCACGCGAGCATGCGCAGCGGAATACCGCGAGACGATGGCGGCCGCGGCCGAGCGCGGCACCCTCGCGGTCTGGTACGCCGGCGTCGAGTCCGGGGTGGCGCCGCCGGCGAACGAGGCCGCCCCCCGGGCGGCGGACGAGTTGACCGACATGCTCGACGGTGCGCATCGAATCATCAGCGTGCCGCCCACCGTCGTGCCGATCGAGGAACTGTTCGCCGACGCGGACGAGTGCTACCGGAACCTGATCGGTCGACTGAGCGCGTTTCGCACGACGCTGCGCTGGGAGACACGTGTCCTGGTGGATCAGTTCGAACTGATCCAGGCCGCTCGGACGGCAATTGGCGTGCGCAGCGTCGGCGCCCGAGTCTGGCTGCTGTACCTGCGCGGGGTGGTCGACCGGGATCCGTTGTTGCTGCAGGCCAAGGAGGCTCAGCCGTCGGTCCTTGCGGGCTATCTCGGCGGGCCGAGCTTCGCGAATCAGGGCGAACGCGTGGTGGAGGGCCAGCGACTGATGCAGCACACCCCCGACCCGTTCCTCGGCTGGGCGAGCGGGTGGGATCTCGACGGCGCGCGACGGGATTTCTACCTGCGCAGGCACGTCGACCGGACCGGGCCGGCGGAGGTCGAATCGTTGTCGGCCACCGGCCTGACCGGATACGGGCGGGCATGTGCGCGGGTGCTGGCCCAGGCACACGCCCGGTCCGGTGACCGCATCGCGATCGCTTCGTACCTGGGATCGACCGACGAATTCGACGACGCCATGGTTTCTTTCGCCACGTCGTATTCGGAACAAAATCAGCTCGATCACGCCGCGTTGCTCGCGGCAATAGCGGACGATCGCATCACGGCCCCACTTGGGACGTGATGCCGCCGACGGAGAAACCGTCCGGTGTAAGGAAAGGGATCGTGATGGTCACCACCGATACCGCCGGCAGCGGACTCGCCGACGATGAGCGCGCCGAACTCGAGCGGCTGCGTGCCGAGGTCGCGGAGCTGCGCGCCGGCGCCGCCCCCACGCCGCCGACATCCGGTCCCGATCTCGGGACGGCACCCCGGGCGCCGCACCACATTTGGCGATGGATCGGGGTCGGCATCCTGATTGTGCTGGTCGCGGTGCTGGCGCTGACCTCGGTGACGACACGATTCGTGCGCAGCCAAGTGCTCGACACCGACCGCTATGTCTCGACGATCGCGCCGATCGGGTCGGACTCGGCGGTACAGGCCAACATCGCCGACCAGATCACCGACGAAGTGTTCGACCGGGTCGACATCGAGACCATGACCGCGAACGCGTTGACCGCACTGACCCAGATCCCCGTTCTCGACGGCAACACGCCACGTCTCGATGCCGCGGTGGTCGGGCTGGCGCCGGTGATCGCCGGCCAGGCCAAGAATTTCGTGCACGACACCGTGACGCAGTTGGTGCAGTCGCAGCAGTTCGAGGACCTCTGGATCGCGGCCAATCGCGCCGCACATAAGGCGCTCGTCACGGTCGTCACCGGCGAAGGTGGACCCGAAGCCGTGCAGATCGACGACAAGGGCACGGTGAGCATCTCGCTCGCGCCGATCATCGAACAGGTCAAGAGCAGGCTCGCCGAGCGCGGATTCGCGTTCGCCGACAAGATCCCCGCCGTCGACAAGCAGTTCGTACTCATCCAGTCGCCCGATCTGGTTAAGGCACAACGCGCCGTGAATGCCCTCGACAAGGTGGCGACCTGGCTGCCCTGGCTGACCATCGCCGCGGCCGCGGCGGCGGTCGCGCTTGCCCCGACCGGCCGACGGCTGCGCGCGCTGATGCTCGTCGGAGTCGCGCTGGTGGTGAGCATGCTGCTGCTCGCGATCGGCATTCTCATCGGTCGAGCCGTCTACCTGGACAACGTGCCGGCCGACGTGCTGACCCCCGGCGCCGCGACCGCCGTGATCGACACCCTGCTGGTGCCGCTGCGGACGGCGCTGCGCGCGGTCGCGGTGCTCGGCATCGTCATCGCCGTGGTGTCGTATCTGGTCGGCGGCTCGCGTTCGGCGGTCGCGGTGCGCAGCGGCTTCGGTCGCGGGCTCGATGCCGTCAACAAGCGCCGCTCGGGTCGCGAGCCCCGCGAGTTCGAGCGGTGGGGCTGGAACGCCCGGATCCCACTGCGCGTGGCGATCGTCGCTGTTGCCGCCATCGCGCTCATGTTCTGGCGGTACCCGACCGGCCTCGTCGTGGGGTGGATCGTCGTGTTTGCCGTGCTCGCGCTGGTCGCGCTGGAGGTGCTGATCCGTCCCGCGCGTCCCGCGAAGCCGGACGAGGTCGCGGCTGCCTAGGCGGTCGGCGGGGCGTCGGGGCGTGGGAGCTCGTGATCCTGCGCCTTGAACTTGGCTGGTGAACCGCCGTAGCGCGCGACGCCCTCGATGGCGCTCCAGGTCATCATGAGCAGGTAGTCGATGAGGTCCTCGGCGGACATCGACTTGTTCGAGATCCACCAGTGGGTGGCGAGCTGCACGCCGCCGACGATCGAGTAGGCCCAGGGCACCGAGCCGCCGGAATCCATCTCCAGTAGGCGGGCGCGTTCGCCGAGCACGGTGGCGACCACCTCGGCGAACATTCGCTCGGAGTCCGCGATCACGTGCTGGTTCGCGCCGGTGTTGTTGTTCATCACGAACAGGTAGATGTCCGGATCCGTGGCGACGGTGTCCACATAGGCGGTGATCGCCGAGCGGGTGAGCTCGAACTCGCCGCCGCCGCTTGCGATCGCGGCGTAGATGCGCGGCGCCAGAATCGTCTCGACGTAGCGCAGCATCGTCGCGTTGATCAGATCGCCCTTGTCGGCGAAGTAGCGGTACAACACGGTTTTGGAGACGCCGATCTCGGCGGCGATCTCGTCCATGCCGATATTGCTCCCGCGTGCCCGGATCGCGGCCAGCGTGCCGTCGACGAGTTCCTCGCGGCGCGCGATCTTGTGCTCACGCCAGCGTCGCTTGCGCCCGTCCGGTTTCTCCGTCGCGGCCGGCCGATCGATGTGAATGGCTTCGTCGGTGGACAGGGTCGCTCCTCGGATTGCGGGTTTCGGGCGGACCGTATCGACGGGTCGCGCCCACTCCAGCTTAAGCCGCTTCCCATCATCCTCCCGGCGTGCGTCCGAAGCCGGGGCATTGGCATGCCCGGGATGTGCTCCCCGATTCGGCACAATCGGTATGTGGAAGCGATGACGACCCAACAGCCGGCGCCGAACCCCGCACCGCGCCGGACCGGCGGCACGGGCGAGCCGATAAGTCCGCCCGGCCCGTTGGACGAAGAGGCCAAGCGCCGTGACCTGCGGCGGATGAAGGCCGTGGCCACCGGATTCCTCGTCGTCGCGACCGCGGTTTACCTGTTCTGCTCCTGGCTGGAGACCCAGGATGCGGGAGAGTGGGTCGGCTACGTCAAAGCCGCGGCCGAGGCGGGCATGGTCGGCGCGCTGGCCGACTGGTTCGCGGTGACCGCGCTGTTCCGGCATCCGCTGCGGCTGCCGATTCCGCACACCGCGATCATTCGCAAGAAGAAGGACCAGCTCGGTGAGAGTTTGGGCGCGTTCGTCGGACAGAACTTCCTCGCGCCCGAAGTCGTCACCGCGAAGGTCGCCTCGACGCAGGTGCCGCTGCGGCTCGGGGGCTGGATGGCGCAGCCGCGACATGCCAAGCGGGTGGCGGCGGAGGCCTCGGCGATGCTCGGCGCGCTGGTCGGGGTGCTGCGCGACGAGGACGTGCACCAGGTGATCGACCAGGCCATCGTGCGGCGCCTCGCGGAACCGCAGTGGGGACCGCCCATCGGCAAGGTGCTCGCGGAGCTGCTGTCCGAGAACCGGCAGCGACCGCTGATCGACATGCTCGCCGACCGCGCCCATCAATGGGCGCTCGGCAGCCAGGAGACCATCGACAAGATCGTGCTGCGCGACTCGCCGTCGTGGTCCCCGAAATTCGTCGACATTCTGCTGGCCGAGAAGATCTACCGCGAGCTGGTCGAATTCACCTGGAAGGTGCGCTCGACACCGGACCACGAGGTGCGCCTGGCCGCGAACCGTTTCCTGGTCGATTTCGCGCAGGATCTGCAGTACGACGAGGCGACGATCAAAAAGGCCGAGCGGGTCAAGGACGAGATCATGGGCCGCGAGGAGATCAGCGGCCTCGCCGAAACGACCTGGAAGGTGGCCAAGCGGCTGATCCTCGAGTCGGTCGACGACCCGAACAGCACGCTGCGCCGCAAACTCGCCATCAATATCCAGCAGCTGGGCGAGCGGTTGTGTAACGAGGACCAGTTGCGTGCCAAGGTCGACCGGTGGATCGAGGGCGGCGCCCGCTATCTCGCCGAGAACTATGCGACCGAGATCACCACGATCATCACCGACACTGTCGCGCGCTGGGATGCCGAGGAGGCGAGCAAGAAGATCGAGCTGCAAGTCGGCCGTGACCTGCAGTTCATCCGGATCAACGGCACCGTCGTCGGTGCCTTGGCCGGCCTGGCGATCTACACGATCTCGCAGGTGCTGTTCGGCGCCTGACTCCGCCCGCGCGGCGGGGTGCTAGCAGACTGCTTGCAATTGCTAGCACCTGCTCGTAGGCTGGCGAATGCACGAACGGCCGGAAGGTGAGTGATGGCAGACGACCACGAGAAGTCGGGCACCGTATCCGGGGAGGCAACCGAAGCCCTGGAGAACGTGCACGAACTGGTGGTCAACGCCGCGCAGGACATCGGCGGTTTCATTCGCACGCAACGCGAATCCGCCGAAGTTTCCCTGCGTCAGCTCGCAAAGCTGGCGGGAGTGAGTAACCCGTACCTGAGTCAGATCGAACGCGGGCTGCGAAATCCGTCGGCCGAGGTCCTCGCGCAGATCGCCAAGGGTCTGCGCGTGTCTGCGGAAGTTCTGTATGTCCGCGCGGGGCTGCTCGAGCAGCGACCGCACGGACCCATCCGCGACGCCGTGCTTACCGATCCGTCGATCACGGAACGGCAGAAGCAGGTGCTGCTGGAGATCTACGACTCCTTCCGCAGTGAGAACGACAAATTGCAGGCAACGCGCCCGGTAGCAGACCCGACAGCGGCGTCGGATGCTTCCCAACCCGGTCCCGCCGAGCCCGCCAACGACAACTCGCCTCGAGTTAAGGAGTACGACAATGACTGAGCCGACCACCATCGACGGTGTCCGCAAGCCGCTTTTCGCCACCGTTGGCGCCTACGACGCTGCCTACGAGGCGATCGCCGACCTGGTCACCCAGGTCCGTGAGCGCGCCGAAAACACCAGCACCGACGTCTCGGGCCGGGTCGACGACGCCCGCGAGCGGTTCGCCACCCTCCCTGCCGACGTGCAGGAGCAGATCGAGGCTCTCCGTGAGCGACTGGCCGCGCTGCCGTCCGAGCTGCCCGAGGACATCGCCGAACTGCGCGAGAAGTTCACCACCGAAGAACTGCGCAAGGCCGCCGAGTCCTACCTCAAGGTCGCGCTGGATCTCTACTCGGATCTCGCCGTGCGCGGCGAGGAGACCGTCGAGCGGCTGCGCACCAAGCCGACCGTGAGCGAGCGCATCGAAAAGGTCGAGGGCCTTTACAACGATGCCGTCAACCAGACCCAGGACGCGCTGGCCAAGGTCTCCGAGCAGGCCCGTTCCGTTGGTGAGCAGGCCGCGAAGCTGACCGGTCGCTACAGCGCCAAGGGTGAAGAGGTCGTCGCGGAGGCCACCGACGCCGTCGCCGAGACGGTCGAGGAAGCCGCTACGACTCCGGCGCCGAAGAAGGCGCCGGCCGCCAAGAAGGCTGCTCCGGCCAAGAAGGCGCCCGCAAAGAAGGCACCGGCCAAGCGGACTGCTCCGGCCGAGAGCTGATCAAACTCGCCGAAACGTCCCCATTGGACTGATTCGGTTTCACGAATCGCGGAACGAAAGCCGCTCCTCCGCCACATCGGCGGGGAGCGGCTTTCTTCTATATTGGAGGCGTGTACACCATCAACGGGCTGACCGGCGCCATCCTTTTCGTGCTCTGGCTCATCGCGGTCGCCGGTGCGGTATTCGCGCTCGTCCACGCCGTGCGTCAGCGGCAGGACGCGTTCACCGCGGTGGACAAGCTCAGCAAGCCGATCTGGCTCGGCATCCTCGCAGTCTCGCTGTTGGTCCTGATGATCACTTCGGTGGTCGGCTTCTTCGGCATCATCGCGGTCGTCGCCGTCTGCGTGTATCTGGTGGACGTCCGCCCGCGCGTCGACGAGATCCAGCGTGGCCCGCGCTGGTAGCGCACCACACCGGCACGAATTCCGATCGGTGGCGCGCTGGGCCACGACCTTGCCAATGAGTATTGGGACAATGCTAGTGTGATTGGATGCCTGGCTTTCTCGCGTCCGAATCCGCGCGCCTGTTACGCGGGCTCGCAGAAATCGTCGAGCCGCGCGAGGACGCACCGCGAGAAATGCGCATCGACGACCTGGCCCGCGCGGCAGGCGTCAGCGTGCGTAACGTCCGCGTCTACCAAGAACGTGGATTGCTCCCGCCGCCGCGCCGCACCGGCCGCACCGCCTGGTACAGCGAGGCGCACCTGGCCCGACTCGACCTGATCGGCCGGATGCTCGACCGCGGCTACACGTTCGCCGCCATCGGGGAACTCCTCACCGCCGCGCGCTACGGCATGCGCGTCGAGGACGTCCTCGCTCGCGCGAACCTGGACGCGCCCGGCACTCCCGCCGATGTGCCGGTCACCTTGCACCCTGCCGAGCTCGCCGACCTGCTTGGCGCCGAAAACCTCGCCGCGGCCATCGCGGCCGGCCTGTGTGTGCCCGTTGGCGACGGCTACCGGGTTGCGAGCGCCCGGCTTATCGAGGCGACGCGGATACTCACCGAGGCCGGCGTCACACCCGGTGCGCTGATCGAACAGGCGGCCGCGGTCCGGCACAATTTGCGCGACGTGGCGCAGCGCTTCGTCGGCTTGATCACCGACCCGTACCTGGCCGCCGCGCCACTCGAAGTCGACGAGCAGGCGGTTTCTCGCTTGGCCGAGGAGCTGTCGGACAAGGCGCGCAAGGTCACCGCCGACGCGGTCTCCGCATTGCTGGCGGAGGCGATGGAAGAGGCGATTTCCGAGTCGCTCGAGCGACTTGCCCGCCGGCTTTCGATTCCGGAAAACGCCACACAGGGGAGTGTCGAGTGACCAAGCGAACCATCCTCACCGGGCTCGCGATCGCCGCCGGAGCCGCCGGCGCGATCGGAGTCGCCGCGGCCCTGCGCGCCCGCGGCGACGATCCACCGCGGGGCCGGTACGACGATGAGTTGCTCAACACCCCCGCACTCGCGCCCGAGGTCATCGAGGTCACCAGCGACGACGGCGCGCGACTGCGGGTGCATGCCTACGGACCGGCCGACGGCGACGTCATCGTGCTGAGCCACGGCTGGACCTGCAACATCGAGTACTGGTACCCGCAGATCAATGCACTGGCCGGGGAGTACCGAGTGATCGCCTACGACCAGCGCGGTCACGGCGGAAGCGAGATCGGCCCCAAGCGATTCAGCACCGATCTGCTCGCCGACGATCTCGCGGCCGTGCTCGCCGCGGTCGTGCCGGAGGGGCGGACCGCGGTCATCGCCGGGCACAGCATGGGCGGGATGAGCATCATGGCGTGGGCCGCGCGCTATCCCGATCAGGTGCGGCGCTACGCGGGTGCGGTGCTGCTGGCCAACACCGGTTCGCATCGGCTCGTGCCGGACTCGAAGCTCATTCCAATGCCGGCACGCGCTCCCGCCATGCCGGTGATCGCCGGACGGATGTTGCTCGGTGCACCCTTGCCCTTGCCCAGGACGAAGCTGGTGCGGGCGGCGTTGCAGGACCGGGTGATGTGTCGTTACGCCACCCCGGAGCAGGTGGAGTTCGCCTCGAATATCATCTTCGACTGCCCCCCGCGGGTTCGCGGTAAGTGGGGCGTCGTGCTGTCCCGGCTCGACCTGCGGGCCGCGTTCGATCACCTCGACGTCCCGACCAGCGTGCTGGCCGGCGAATGCGACAACCTGACGCCGCCGGTGCACGCCGAGCGGCTCGCCGAGGCGCTGGAGCAGGCCGGGGTGCTCGACCACTTCGAGGTGATTCCGAAAACCGGTCACCTCAGCAATATCGAGGCGGCGCGGCGCTTCAACACCGAACTGCTTCGGTTGGCGGAGAAGTCGCGCGCGCTGGTCGAAACCGGCTAGCTGAACACCACGGTCTTGCGGCCGTGCATGAGCACCCGATCCTCGAGATGCCAGCGCAGGCCGCGCGAGAGCACCAATTTCTCGATATCGCGGCCCTGCCGGACCATGTCGGCCACCGCGTCGGCGTGGTCGACGCGGATCACGTCCTGCTCGATGATCGGTCCGGCATCGAGTTCGGACGTCACGTAGTGGCAGGTCGCGCCGATCAGCTTCACCCCGCGCGCGTACGCCTGGTGATAGGGGCGGGCGCCGACGAACGAGGGCAGGAAGCTGTGGTGGATGTTGAGCGCCCGGCCGGCCCAGTGTTCACACAGCGGTGCGGGCAGCACCTGCATGAACCGGGCGAGCACCACGGCGTGCGGGTCGTGCGCATCGACGAGTTCGCGGAGCGCTTCGAACGAGGGTGCGCGGTCACCCGGGTCCGCCGGAAACGGCACATAGTGGAAGCCGATCCCGTGCGCTGCCGCGATCGGCTCGAGATCCTTGTGGTTGCCGATGACGGCTTCGATGGTGCCGGGCAGCTCGCCGCCCGCCGCGCGGCCGAGCAGGTCGTGCAGGCAATGCGCCTCACGGCTGACGAGCACCACGATCCGCTTCGGTTTGCCGGTGTCGTGCAGCCGCCACTCCGTGTCCGGGCCGAGGTCGGCGGCGACCGCGGTAAACCGCTCGCGGAACTCGTCGGCGTCGATGTCCAACGACGACGCCTGCACGGCCTGGCGGGTGAAGAACCAACCGGTATCGGCGTCGGCGTGATAACCGGCCTCCACGATCGAGCCCCGCAGCTCGGCGATGAAACCGCTGATCCGGGAAACGATGCCGGTGCGGTCGCGGCAGCCGAGGGAGATCACATAGCGACGGTCGGCGGAATTGGCCGTCGTACTCGAAACGCGCGCAATCATGTCGTCAGTGTGGCAGTTGTCTCACCGAGGTCCGCACCCACTCCCGGGCGACCGCCCATCAGCCGATCGTCGCGGTACCGATCAAGGTGCCGAGGTCGATCGTGTGCACGTCCCGCTCGACCAGCAGGGACAGATAGTCGTCGCGAATCCGTGCCACGGTTTCCCCGTCGAACTTCGCCAATGTGCCGCGCAGCGCGCTGCCCGCAACCATGTCCCAGCACACCTGCTCGGTCGCGGGAACGAAGGCGGACAGCTCGCGGACCGTGACCGCACTGCCGCCGATCCTGGTCAGCCACTCGGTGAGATGTTCGATCGTGTCGAGTTTGGTGGCCCGGTCGCGGGCCGCGCCCGCATCCACCGTGCGTCGCGCGGGCTCCTCGTCGGAATACCGGCCGAGAACCTCGAAGTAGGGGCCAGTGAATGCGCTGAGCGAGCCGGATCGCCACACCGACACGCCGAACCGCCCGCCCGGCCGGAGCAACCCGAGCAACCGGTGCACGGCGCGGTCCATGTCCGGCAGGAAGAACACCCCGTAGGAGGAGCTGAGCGCGTCGTAGCCGGCGTCGGGAACCGAGCTCGGCGGCTCCCATAGGGTCGCGTCCGTGGCCACGAAATCCACGTTCTGCAGCGCGCGTTGGGAAGCGACGAGCCTGCCTTCCTCGAGCAGGTCGTCGGCCAGATCGATGCCGTGCACCCGACCGGTGGGTCCGACCGCCATCGCCGCGGGAATCGCGGAGGAGCCTGCGCCGCAGCAGAAGTCGAGCACGGTCTCGCCGGGCCGCAACTGCAACTGGTACGCCAGTGCTTGTCCGGTCGGGCCCCAGATCAGCGGGGTGTTTCGGATGAACGAATCGCGACCGGCGTTGAAGACGGCCGCGAACTCCGACTGAGGCATGACGCGATCGTAGTGGCGCGTTCGCGCCTTCGGGCCCGTGTGACAGGCTCACGGGCATGTCCGATGCACAGCCGACCCGGGCCGACGTGGCCGCCATGATCGATCACACGTTGCTCAAGCCGGAGGCAACTCCCGACGACGTGGCCGCACTGGTGGCCGAGGCCCGTGAACTCGGCGTGCTGGCCGTCTGCGTATCGCCGTCGATGCTGCCGGTGCAGGCGCCGGGACTGGTGACCGCCGCGGTCGCGGGGTTCCCGTCCGGCAAGCACCACTCGTTGGTCAAGGCGTCCGAGGCGCGCTTCGCCGTGCAGCAGGGTGCCGCCGAGATCGACATGGTGATCGACGTCGGCGCCGCGGTCGCGGGTGACTTCAACGCGATCCTCGCCGACATCGTCACCGTTCGTGAGGCCATCGGCGAGGGCACCGTGCTGAAGGTGATCATCGAATCCGCCGCGCTCACCGACGAGGCGATCGTCGGCGCCTGCCGTGCTGCCGAGCAGGCCGGCGCCGACTTCGTGAAGACCTCCACCGGGTTTCACCCTGCCGGCGGGGCCGACGTGCACGCGGTGGCGCTGATGGCCGAGACCGTCGGCGGCCGGTTGGGCGTGAAGGCCAGCGGTGGCATCCGGACTGCCGGAGCGGCACTCGAACTCATCGCCGCGGGGGCGACCCGACTCGGGCTCTCACAGTCTCGCGCGGTGCTCGACGGGCTGTAGCGGCGCGACGCCTAAACGCCGCACCGGGCCGAATCATCGGTTGCCTGCGGCACGTCATAGGCGCCGCCGGCCAGCGACATCGTGATACCGGTGTCGTCCACCACCAGCGACTGCGGAGTCATGCCGAGTGGGTAGTTCTGCAGGCTGGTGCTGATGATCTGCACGACACCGTCCACCAGGTCGGTGGGGATGCCGAGGCCGAGCACCTCGGCCGACACCGTCTCGACGTCGACCATGCCGTTGCCGACGACCGGCCGCACGACGAGCTGGGCCAGCCCGGCCGGCCCGACATCGAAGGTGAGCGTGCCGTCGGCCGCGCTCGACTGCACCGAGCTGATCAGGCCGCCGAACGTCTGTGCTTGCACCGTGCGCAGGATGCCGTCCGCGCTCCAGGCGATGTCTGCGCTCGAGTTACCGATGGACGCGGCCGAGGTATCGGTGCCGGTGATGTCGATGTCGTTCGCCCGAGCGTGCACCTGCATGTCCTGGGCAGGCCCGAACGAGGAGTCCGCGCTGTCGATGGTGACGTGCGGGACCTGCTTGTCGATCGCCTGCAGCAGCACGGGTTTCGCGCTCAGGCCGATATCGACCTGGGAGCCGAGGTCGGCCTCGAACTGTTCGGTCAGGCAGTTGACCACCGTGTGGCGGGCGTAGAGTTCGGCCCCGACCAGGCCGGCCGCGAGTAACACCACGACGACGATCACGATGGCCAGCACCCGATTGCGCCTCGACTTGGGCGCCGGTGCGGGAGCGTTCATCTGGGTCACCATTGCGCCGATTGTCCCCGAAGTTGCTGAGCAGGCCCTGTGAGCAACTCCCGTAAATCTGTGACGTGGCACACATCGGCGGGCGTAGCCTGTCGCCATGCCGCGTGCCGACCGTGCCGAAGACGAGGTCTTCCCGATGCTCGCCGACCTCGCGCGTCGGCAGGGCGGATACCTGACCGCGCGACAGGCCCGTGCGGCCGGTTGCAGCCCCGCCCGGCTGCGCGCCGGACTGACCCGATCGGACCTGTATCAGGTGCACACCAACCTGCTGCGCCTCGCGTATTGGCCGGCCGGTCCGTTCGACGAGTACGCAAAATGGTGTGCATGGTTCGAGGGCACGGCGACGGTTTCGCATCAGAGCGCCGCACAACTGCACGGACTCGGCCGGTTGCGGCCGCGGTTGGTGCACTTGAGTGCGCCCACCGGCGCGCCGGTCGGCGTCGCCGAGGTGGCGGTGCGGCGGGCCACGCTGACCGCCCGCGACGTCGAGTCGGCCGGCACGTTCGTCGTCACCACGCCACAACGCACGATTCTCGACCTCGCCGACTGCGGGATCGCGCAGCACATGCTCGACGAGGTGGTCGGTGACGCGCTCGCGATCGGGCGCGCCGACGCCGACTCGATAGCCGCGGCGGCCGCCGCAGCGCCCGACCGGGTGGCGCGACGGATCAGTGCCGCGCTGTCGGCGACCTGCTGAGCGCTCGGCTCAGAACCAGCTGTCGCGCATGTCCAACGTGGTGCGGTCCAGCCGTTCCAGCAGATCGAGCTGCGGTCCCACCTTCGGCAGTTCGAAGGCGAAGAAGAACCGCGCGGCCTGCCGCTTGCCGTCGTAGAAGTCACCGGTCCGGCCCTGTGTGGCGACGAACTGGTCGAGCCAGATCCAGGCAATCACCAGGTGGCCGAACGCCTCGAGGTAGACCGCGCTGTTGGCCAGCACCAGCTCCGGGTCGCCCGAGGCCCACATCGACGCGGTCACCGTGACGAGCCGCTGCCACGCGGCGTCGAGCTGCTCGGCGAGCTCGCTCGGGTCACCCGTCAACGCCCCGGCCGAGGCGACCGTCTTCGCGATCGCACCGCCGAGCGCCGCCACGCAGGCACCGCCCTGCTGGGGTACCTTGCGGCCCAACAGGTCCAGGCTCTGGATGCCATGGGTGCCCTCGTGGATCGGGTTGAGCCGGTTGTCCCGGTAGTGCTGCTCGACGTCGTACTCCCGGGTGTAGCCGGCGCCACCAAGCACCTGGATCGCCAGATTGTTGGCCTCCAGGCACCACTGCGACGGCCAGCTCTTCGCGATCGGCGTGAGGATGTCGAGCACGAGCTGCGCAGTGTCGCGCTCGGCGTCGGACTCGGGTGAGCGGGTGAGGTCGACGAGCTTGGCGCAGTACAGGTTCAGCGCGAGCGCGCCCTCGACGTAGGCCTTCTGCGCAAGCAGCATCCGTCGCACGTCGGTGTGCTCGACGATCGGCACCTGCGGTGACGCTGATCCCTTGTGCACGACCGAGCGGCCCTGCGGCCGATTGCGCGCGTAGTCCAGCGATTTCAGGTAGCCGGTGTAGCCGAGGGCGGTGGCGCCGAGGCCGACGCCGATCCTGGCCTCGTTCATCATGTGGAACATGTAGGGCAGGCCACGGTGCGCCTCGCCGATCAGGTAGCCGACCGCGCCCGCGCCGCCGCCCGGCGTGTGCTCGCCCTCACCGAAATTGAGCACCGTGTTGACCGTGCCGCGGAAGCCCATCTTGTGGTTGAGCCCGGCCAGTGACACGTCGTTGCGTTCGCCCGGGTTCCCGTCGTCGTCGAGCAGGAACTTCGGCACCAGGAACAACGAGATGCCCTTCGTGCCGGTCGGTCCGCCGGGAATCTTGGCCAGCACCAGGTGGACGATGTTGTCGCCGAGTTCGTGCTCGCCCGCCGAGATCCACATCTTGTTGCCGAACAGTCGGTACGTCCCGTCGTCCTGGGGTTCGGCGCGCGTGACGATATCGGCCAGCGAGGAACCGGCCTGCGGTTCGGACAGCGCCATCGTGCCGTGGAACCGCCCGGCCAGCATCGGCGCGACGAAGCGATCGACCTGTTCGGCGGTGCCGAACCGGCAGATGAGGTTCGCGTTCGCCATGGTCAACAGCGGGTAGGCGGCGGTGGCGACGTTCGCGGCGTGGAAGTAGGCGAACGCGGCGTTTCCGACGGCCGCGGGTAGCTGCGCGCCGCCGACCGCCGCGTCCATCGTCATGCCAACCAGTTCGGCGCGCGCGAAGGCGTCGAGTGCCTCCTCGACCTCGGGGATCAGGTGCACCCGTTCGCCGTCGAAGCGCGGCTCGTTCGCGTCGGAAAGTTTGTTGTGCGTGGCGAAATACTTCGTCGCGACCTGCTCGGAGAGGTCGAGCACGCCGTCGAAGGTCTCGCGCGAATGGTCACGGTAGCGCTCGCGCTTGGTCAGCTCCTCGACGCCGAGCCACTCGTAGAGCAGGAACTCGAGATCTTGGCGTGATAGCAGTGTCGAACGCATTCGGCGGTCCTTTCAATCGCGTGCAAGCCCAGGTTAGTTCGCGGGCATGGCCGTCTCCCACGGGACCGACAGCACGCAATCGCGCATCCGGTGCCGGTAGCTGCGCGCCGGGACACCGTGGTCGCGCAGTCGTTCGAGTGCGTCCCGCCAGCGGACGCGGGGGCCGAACGGCGCGAGCGGCGCGGCTTCGGCCCAGGCGCGGTCCGCGGCGGCGAGCAGCGCATGGACCCGCTCGCCGGGAATGTTGCGGTGGATCAACGCCTTCGGCAGTCGCTCGGCGATATCGGACGGCCGGGCCAGGGCGAACGGATCCCAGGCCAGGGTCAGCGTGCGCGGGCCGGTGGAGTCCAACAGGATCCACGCGCAGCGGCGGCCGAGTTCGTCGCAGGTGCCGTCCACGATCAGCCCGCCCGGGGCGAGTGCGGCCTGCATCGTCGCCCACGCCTCGTGCACGGCGGCCTCGGGATACTGCCGCAGCACGTTGAAAGCGCGCACCAGCACCGGGCGCAGACCGGCGAGTTCGAAGCCGCCGCGGGCGAAGCTCACCCCGTCGCGGCCGGGCACCACGCGTGCCGGGTCGATCTCCAGCCCGACCACCCTGATGTCGGCGCGCACGGTGCGCAGCCGCGCGGCCAGTTCGAACGTGGTGACCGGCAATGCGCCGTAGCCGAGGTCGACGACCAACGGATCCGGGGCGTCCGCCAGAGCCGCGCGCACCTCGGCGTCGTGCACGAGCCAGCGGTCGCTGCGGCGCAGCCGGTTGATGCCGGTCGTGCCGCGGGTGATGACTCCCTGCGGTCGGTGTTCGATGCCGCCCTGCGGGCGATGTTCGATGCCGCCCTGCGGGCGGTGTGGATTCCGGCGAGTGTTCAGCTCGGGTAGGTCTCGCCGAGCCAGCGTTCGGTGAACTCCGCCTCGGCGCGGAACAGGTCCACGAGGTTGACCAGCATCAGCTGTTCGAGCCGCGGACCGATCATCGGCAGGTAGACCTTTGCCTCGGACGAGGTGCGCAGTGTCGCCCCGGTGTCGGTGGCGAACAGTCGCATCGTGCCGGTGAGGCTGCCCGGTCCCGCCGGTATAGCGGCTTCGTACTTACCGGTGACCTCGCCGTCGCCGAAGGCCGAGTAGCTCTCCTTGCGCGTGATCACCATGTCCTTGCGGATCACGGTCTGCGCCATCTCGGGTAGCTCCGTGCGCGGCAGGATGTGCTCGAGCACGAGCTCGATCCCCGAGTCGTCGACTTGGAAGCTCGCGACATGGTTCGGCGAGTATTTGCGCATCTCCTCGACGCGCGCTTCCCAGTAGTCGCGGCTCGTCAGTGCGTCGTAAACCTCGCGCGTGGTGTGCAAGGGGTAGCGAGCGGAGTAGTCCAATCGGCGGGCCATGGTCACCAAGTTACCGGGCGGTCAGATTGCCAGAACACGCGCATGTATGCCAGGTCGATGGCGGCCCGGCGGGCCGGTCCGACTGGCGTCACGTTCACGGGTGTTGCGCGATCCACTCGGTGGTGAACTCATCCTCCTTGTCGAGCAGCCTGGTCAGTTGCTCGACCGCCACCGACTCGGCTTTGCCGCCGATCAGCGGGATCTTCACACTCACCTCACCGGCTACGGACATCACCGAATTCGCACCGTCGGCGGTGAGCGTCACGGTGCCGCCGATTTTGGCGGGCACGCCGGGGATTGCGGCCGAGAACGTTCCCGCGGCGCCGTTCCCGGCGGGGTCGAGCGGCCCCCAGGTCTGCGTCCGGTCGATCTCGAGATCGCCGGGATGGATCTTGGTGATGAGGCCGGGCAGGTTCTCTGCCGCGACGGTCTGCACCATCTTCACGTCGACGGCGGCGTCGGTGACGGTGAACTCGTCGATCCGGCCGCCGGCACCGCCGACTGCCTCGATCCGGTCGTCCCAGTACTGCTCGTTGGTGAACGCGGCATGCACGCGTTCCAGGGGTGCCGGGAACGTCACCTTGTGCTCGATCGGGGTCGCCATAGCGGGCACGCTACCGTTTGGGGCTGTGATCGGCCCTGCCATTCGTGACGACCTGCGACGGACCGGTGCCCTGCTGCGCGAGGGGGTGCCGCTCGCCGAGTTGACCACGCTCCGCGTCGGTGGTCCGGCGACGCTGCTGGCCGAATGCGCGAGCACCGAGACGCTGGTCGAGGCCGTTCGGGCCCTCGACGACGCCGGTGTGCCGACGCTGCTGGTGGCGGGTGGATCGAACCTGCTCGTCTGCGATGCCGGCTTCGACGGCGTCGCCGTGCGGATCGCGAACGACGGCGTGCAGATCGACGGCACCAGGGTGCTCGTGCAGGCCGGTGCCGTGTGGGACGACGTCGTCGCGAAGACCGTCGCGGCAGGGTTCGGCGGGCTGGAATGCCTGTCCGGGATCCCCGGGTCGGCCGGTGCGACGCCGGTGCAGAATGTCGGCGCCTACGGCGTGGAGATCGCCGCTCTGCTGCGCCGCGTGCAACTGCTCGACCGGACTTCCGGCGACGTGTCCTGGGCGGGGCCGGAGCGGCTCGGTCTCGGCTACCGCACCAGCGTGCTCAAGCATCGGGACGACGCGCTGGTGCTTGCCGCCGAGTTCGAGCTGCACAGCGACGGGCTGAGCGAGCCGCTGCGCTACCGCGAACTTGCCGCGGCCCTCGGCGCGGGCGAGGGTGAGCGCAGGCCGGCCGCGCAGGTGCGCGAGGCGGTCCTCGGGCTGCGCGGTAGCAAGGCCATGGTGCTCGACGCCGCCGACCACGACACGTGGAGCGCCGGCTCGTTCTTCACCAACCCGGTGATTGCCCCCGACCGCGTGGCGGGTGTGCTCGCGGCGATCGCGCAGCGCCTCGGCGATGTGCCCGTGCCGCGCTACCCGGCCGACCAAGGCGTGAAGCTGTCCGCGGGGTGGCTGATCGAGCGTGCCGGCTTCGGCAAGGGGTATCCCGGCGCGGATGCCCCGGCGCGGCTGTCCACCAAACACACCCTGGCGCTGACCAACCGTGGCGCCGCGACGGCGGCCGATCTGGTTGCGCTCGCGCGAAGTGTGCGCGACGGTGTGCAGACTGCCTTCGGTGTGCGGCTCGAACCCGAGCCGGTGCTGGTGGGGCACGCACTGTAGCCCCGCGCGCCCGCTGACAACGGGTGTGGGCGGTTTGTCACGGTATTCTGGCTACACGTGCGTCCCTCCCGCTTGATTTCGCTTATCGCAGCAGTGTTCGCCCTGCTCGCGTTCGTTGTCGCCTGTGGCGACGACGCCACCACCGACTCCGGTACCCCCGTCGAACAGCCACCTGTGGCCAAAGTCACCGCGGACCCCGCGGCCGACTCGACGGACATCAACCCCACCGCGCCGATCTCGGTCCGGGTCGAAGACGGCGTGTTGCGCGATGTCGCACTCACCAACGCGAACGGGAAGGTCGTCGCCGGGTTGCTGAGCCCGGACTCCACCACGTTCACCATCACCGAACCGCTCGGGTATGGGGCGACCTACACCTGGAGCGGGACCGCGATCGGTATGGACAACAAGCCGGTTCCGGTGAACGGCAGTTTCACCACCGTCGAACCGGAATCCACCACCTCGGCGCGGGTGCAGATCGCCGACGGTCAGATCGTCGGGATCGCGGCGCCGATCATTCTGCAGTTCGACGATCACGTCGCCGACAAGGCCGCGGTCGAACGTGCGCTCACCGTCACCACCAACCCGCCGACGGTCGGTTCCTGGGCTTGGCTGCCCGACGACAACGGTTCGCGCGTGCACTGGCGTCCACAGAACTACTGGACGCCGGGCACCACGGTGCACGTGGACGCGAAGCTGTACGGCGTCGACTTCGGTGAGGGCGCCTACGGCGACTCGGACCTGACCTCCGACTTCGCCATCGGCCGCAGCCAGATCGTCAAGGCTGAGGCGCCGAGCCATCGCATGCAGGTGGTCCAGGACGGCCAGGTGATCTTCGACTTCCCGGTGAGCTACGGGGAGGGCAACGAAGCGCGTAACGTGACGCGCAGTGGCATCCACGTGGTGTCGGAGAAGCACGAGGACTTTCTGATGTCCAACCCGCCGTATTACGAGAATGTGCGCGAGCGCTGGGCCGTGCGCATCTCGAACAATGGCGAATTCATCCACGCCAACCCCGAAACCACCGGCGTACAGGGCTCGTCGAACGTCACCAACGGTTGCATCAACCTCTCCAACGGCGATGCCGCTGCTTACTATCCGACGGCAATGTACGGCGATCCGGTCGAGGTCACCGGTACCCGGATCGATCTGTCCGCAGCCGACGGCGACATCTATGACTGGACCATCGATTGGCCGACGTGGCAGTCGATGTCGGCCCTGGACGGCTCCCCCGCGAGCGTGGTGTCCGCGACCCCGGTCGCGCCCGCCCCGGTTGCCGGCGGCTGAGGCTGCACCCGCGCAACCGCGACAGCAAGGAGAACGGCGATGGACGAGAACAAATCCTTCGGATTCGATCCCGACGATTTCGAGCGCGCCGCGCGGGAGGCCGGTGAAGGTCTGCGCGAGGTGTTCGAGAACCTCACCGCCGGCCTGGGCCAACAGGGCCGCGGCACCTGGACGTCGGTCTTCGCCGACCTCGCCCGGTCCGCGCAGCCGAAGCAGCCCGCCGAGCCGAAGCCGGAAACCACCGGCGACGCCGGTGCCGGGGTGTGGGCGATCTTCGTGCTCGACGAGTTCGGCATCGCCCGCGTCGATCAGGTATATCCGACCGAACTCGACGCGTTGCGCGCGAACCGGGAGAACACCGATCCGCGCCGCCGGGTCCGATTCCTGCCCTACGGCGTGACGATCAGCATCCTCGACCAGCAGGACGAGCCAGGCCACGACGCCGCGGAGTAGCGCCCGACCGGCTCAGCTCGTTCGGCGCGCGAACCGGCCCGGTCCGGCCTGGTCCCGCGGCTTGACCACGATCTGGTCGAGGTTGACGTGCGCCGGCCGGGAGGCGACGAAGCCAACGATCTCCGCGATGTCGGCGGCGACGAGCGGGTCGATCCCCTCGTACACCTTGGCCGCCCGCTCCGCATCGCCCTCGAAGCGGACCAGCGAGAACTCGGTCTCCACCGCGCCGGGGGCGATCTCGGTGAGACGCACCGGCTGCCCGAGCAACTCGCCGCGCAGCGTCCGGTGCAGCACGGCCTGCGCATGCTTGGCAGTGGTGTAGCCGGAGCCGTTGTCGTAGGCCTCCAGTGCGGCGACCGAGGTGATGGTGACGATCAGGCCGTCGCCGGAATCGATCAGTTTCCCCAGCAGCGCCTTGGTCACCCGCAGCGTGCCGAGGACGTTCGTCTCCCACATCCAGCGCCAGTCGTCGAGATCCGCTTCGGCGACCGTGGCCAGGCCTTTTGCGCCGCCGGCATTGTTCACCAGGACATCGGCGCGCGGGACGGCCGCGGCAAAGGCGGCGACGGAGTCCTCGTCGGTGACGTCGAGGGGGAGCGCGGTGCCGCCGATCTCCGCGGCCAGTTTCTCCAGCCGGTCGACGCGACGCGCGCCGACGACGACCTGGTAGCCCTGCGCGGCGAGCGTGCGGGCGGTGGCTTCGCCGATCCCGGAGCTGGCTCCGGTGACGACGGCGACGGGGGTGCTACTCGTGGTCATGTTCCGATCCTAGAAACCGGCGAGGGGGCACGTGGCCGTTGCGTTCGCCTGGCGGCGACAACGACACGTGCCCCCTCGCCGTGAGGTGGGTGGTGTTCAGTTCGCGATCGGTGAGAAGTGCGTGGCGTCGCCCTTGATCACGCGGCTGCGCTCGCCGTGCACGCCGACCGGGACGTCGCCGGCCAGGGTGATCCGGTTCAGCCGGCGGTACTGGTCGTCGTAGTCGGCGACCGCGTAGTGCTGGGTCGCCCGGTTGTCCCAGATGGCGACGTCGCCCGACTCCCAGTTCCAGCGGGCGGTGTGCTCGAGCTTGGTCACCCGGTCTTGCAGCAGGTTGAACAGAATCTGCGACTCCTTGGTGGAAAGCCCGATGAAGTTCTTGATGAAGTGGCCGAGCAGCAGCGTGCGCTCGCCGGTTTCCGGGTGCACTCGCACGACGGGGTGCTCGGTCTCGAAGTAGGTCGACTGGAACTCAGCCCGGTACTCCGCGGACTTATCGTCCTGAGCCCGCTCGGCGGCAGTCGCGGAGTAGTCGTACACATTGGTGTGCACGGCCCAGAGATTTTCCACGAGCTGCTTGAGCGAGTCGGGCAGCGCCGCGTAGGCCGCGGCGGTGGACGCCCACACCGTGGAACCGCCGTAGGCCGGCAGCTCGACCGCGCGCAGGATCGAGGCCTTCGGGATGCGGTCGACGAAGGTGACGTCGGTGTGCCAGCTGTTCGCCTTGCCATAGTCCGAATCGATCGCAAGGGTCTTGGTGCCGCGCGAGGTGACCGTCGGGTGCGCGGTGGTGGGGATGCCGAGCAGTTCGGCGAACGCGTACTGCGCATCGTCGTCGAGGTGGTGCTGACCGCGGAAGAAGATGACCTTGTGCTCGAGCAGCGCCTGCCGGATGAGCGCCACGGTGGCGGGGTCGAGATCGCCACCGAGGGACACCCCGTCGATCCGGGCGCCGATGTGGGCGCCGAGCTTGACGACACCGGCGGAGCCGACAGAGCCGAGAGAGCTGGTGGACGTGGCCTGCACGTCGGCGGATGAGGCGAGACCGATGGACATGACGATGCCTTTCGACGCACAGAACGGGGGGCTGCGGCACGGGTGGCCGTACTCGTGCCAGACAATCAGCGAATCCATGGACCGCGGAAGGCTTTCGGTCACCGTGAGCGCAAGGCAGCGCTGCGTGCACAAATACGGTTGTGCTTGATGGGCACTCCGCAGGCTCCGCGCCCGTGCTGATGTGGCACTCCGCAGGCTCCGCGCCCGTGCTGATGGGGCACTCCGCAGGCTCCGCGCCCGTGTGAGCGAGAATTTGCATTGTGGAAATTGGCACCTGAGCGTAAGGGTGCTAATTTGAACGCATGTCCACTGGCCGATCGCGCATCCTTCGCGTCACTTTCGTGACGTGTGCGCTCGGTTCGCGGCTGCCGCACCCGCGCGAACTGTGTTGTCCGCGCAGCTGTAGCTGCAGCTAGTCGTCAAGGGCCGGTCCGGCCCGGCGCATCGCGATAACTCGATTCCAGTTCATCGCCATCGACTTCACCGCCATTGACGGCTCCATGTGCAGCTTCTCCGCATGCCCGCGTCGACATTCGCCACCCCGCATCCGGGGCAGAAGAAGGAACCGATGTCCGTCTCAACTCTTGTTGCACCCATTCCCACCCAGGTGGTCGCCGCGCCGTCCGCACCCACCAACCGGGTTCGGGTCGTCGCCCCCGATTTCCGTATCTCCGACTCCTCCGCGGCCGCGGTTCTTCGGGCGGCCGTGCAGCACGGGCCGATCGCTCGTGACGCGGCGGCTCGCATCACCGGGGCCAGCATCGCGACCGTCAATCGTCAGGTCGCTGCGCTACTCGGCTCCGGATTACTGCGTGAGCGAGCCGATCTCACCGAACCCGGAGCGATCGGCCGACCCCGCGTGCCGTTCGAGGTCGACCACGACTCCTACCTGACTGTCGGCATTCATGTGGGTGCCGTCGTCACCAGCGTGATCGCGGCCGACCTGCGCGGCCGCATCCTCGGGGGTGTGGAAATTCCCACACCGTCCGGCCCGGCCGAACGCTCCGTGGCCGCAATTGCATACAGCGCAAGGAAATTCGCTGCCCGGTGGCATCGCCGCCGGCCACTGTGGACGGGCGTCGCGCTCGGCGGGCGCGTCGACCCGGAGACCGGCATCGTCGACCACGAGCGGCTCGGCTGGCATGAGGTGCCGGTCGGCGCGATCGTCGCCGACGTGCTCGGCCTGCCGACCTCGGTCGCGGCGCATGTCGAGGCGATGGCTGCGGCGGAACTGCTTTTGGCGCAGCGCAATCCGTCCGATACCCCGCGCGGCGGCACCAGCCTGTACGTCTACGCGCGGGAAACTGCCGGCGTCGCCATCTCGCTCGACGACCGAGTACACACGCCGAACAACGGCCCCGGATCGATCGCCCATCTGCCGACCGTATCCGACGTGGATTGCGAATGCGGACAACGCGGTTGCCTCGAGGCCGCGGTGAGCGACCGTGCGGTGCTTACTCGCGCCGTGCAACTCGGCCTGATCGATCCGGCCGGCAGTCGGCCGGTGATGGGCGAACTGTATCGAGCCGCCCGAGACGGCTCGCTTCCCGCGCACGAGTTGCTCGTCGAGCGCGCTCGGATTCTCGGACGGGCGGTTGCTACTTTGCGTGACGTCCTCAACCCCGACCGCGTCATCCTCGGCGGTCAGGCGTTCACCGAGTACCCCGCCGCGGTGCCACATGTCGCCGAAGCCTTCGCAAGCCGATCGACATTGACGCGCAAGGACATTCGGATCACCGGTTTCGGCAATCGGGTTCAGGAGTTCGCCGGTGCGGTGACCTCGTTGAGTGCGATCTACGCGGATCCGATTCCCGCGGTGCGCCGCTCGGCGGGAGTGCGTGCCGGCGCATAGCGCTCGGTCGGGACGGCAGCTACCCATAGAACGGCGCGGCGTCGGCGGCATTCTCGTCGCCGCCGCGCCGGGTCACCTCCGCGCGGGCCCGTTCGATACTGCCGTGTTCCAGTGCCGCCAAGGTGGATTCGCCGCTCCAGAGAATCTTCGCGCGGCGCCGAACCACGACGTTCAGACGACCGGCGAGGTGCTCGATCGCGCCGGGCACGTTGCGTCCCTCGTCCGGCAACGGAACCGGGAGCACGTGGGCCGCGCCGAGTGGTGAGCTGCCCTCGATTTCGACGGCGGTGTTCGGTCCGCGGCCGTGCAGCGACCAGGTTTCATCGGTGACCTTCGCCCGCACCGCGGAGACCAGGGGGTCGCCGAGCCGGATCACCTCGCCGTCCGGTAGCCGTACCACCACCGCGGTCACCTCGGTGCGCAATGGACCGGCGTTCACCTGGCCGCCGGCGAACGCGACGCACGCCTGCGGTTCGGCGAACGCCTGTGCCTGGCCCCACCACCACGAATCGGGGAAACCACCCTTACCCCAGTTCTTTTCGCCGTAGGCCTGGGCCCCGTCGAGATCCCAGCGCTCGCCGCCGAGAATCGCGGTGCCTTGTGCGTGCCCGCCGAGCAGCCACGGATGCCAATACTGGTTGAGCGCCGGAACTGCTTGGAAGACACTCGATCCGCCGAGACTTCGGCGCGGCCAGGGCGACCGCTGGGTGATCCGTACATCGAGTTGCGCATCCGGCCCGAGGTCCACCCGCACTCGGTCCGCGTCGGCGACGAACACGTCACCTGCCCGCGCGCCGAGCCGATCCGGGTCCGCCCAGCCGGTCGGATGCGCGACTGTGCGCAGAAATCCGTTCGGGTGCGCAGCGAGCCCGAGCGTGGCCCATGGCCCGTCCGGTCCGCGGTTCACGCCGATCAGCGCGATCACCACCCGGCCGCTGTCGGGTTGAGTGAACCGCCAGAAGTAACCCTCCATCGCCACGCCGTGCGCGCGCAGCGGATCGCCGTACGGCAGGTCGGCGCCGGTCGCCCGGTATCGCTGCAGCAGAGTCATGAACGTCACGCTAGCCACGATTGGCCGGCACGGCAGGGCATCCGACTGGTCGCCACGGCGCGTTGTGAGAGGATTCGCGGCCATGCCGATTCGTGAGGTACGCAGCGCCGACGGGACGGCGATCGTCTACCGGGTGACCGGGCCGGAGAACGCCAGACCGCTGGTCCTGGTCCACGGCTGGTCCGCCAACCTCACCTGCTGGGGCACCGCCGCGGAGGAGTTGGCCGGGCAATACCGGGTGATCGCGGTGGATCTGCGTGGCCACGGCTACTCCGATGCCCCAGAGTCCGGCTACGACGATTCGGCGAACTGGGCCGCAGACCTCGACGCGGTGCTCACCGCCGAACTCGTCACCTCCGATGCGGTGCTGCTCGGCTGGTCCTACGGCGGTCTGGTCATCACCGACTACCTCTCCGTGCACGGCACGGGCGCCATCGCGGGCGTGGTGTTCGTCGGCGCGATCAATGGAATCGGACCCGGGCAGCCGGGCGGCCGGACCGGCGACGCGATGCAGAACGCGATTCCGGGGGTGTTCGCCGAGCGCCCGGGTGCGGCAATTCGGGCATTTTCGGCATTCGGCAACGCCATGACCGGTCCGGGGGAGGACAAGGGCGCCATTGCGCAGCGGATGTTCGGCGCGAGCCTCGCCACACCGCCGCGGGTGCGCAAGGCACTGTTTCTGCGCACGCTCGACCACGACGATGTGCTGCGCAGGCTCGATGTCCCGGCGTTGCTGATCCACGGCACGGCCGACCCGGTGGTGGACATCGAGGCTGGACGCCATGCCGCGCAATTGATTCCGAACGTGCACACGTCCTACTGGGAGGGCAGCCAACACGGCCCCTTCATCGAGGACCCGGCCCGCTTCGTCCGTGAGGTCGGCGAGTTCATCGCCTCGCTCGGGTGAGGATGCCTACCCCAAGGTCGCTGCCCCGTTGCGAAAACAGGCACTATGGAGGGGTGAGTTCAGCGCAGAGCAGCCGGCCGAACCGCGTCGCGGTGTTGTCCCTGCATACGTCCCCACTTGCGCAGCCGGGCACCGGCGACGCGGGTGGGATGAACGTCTACGTGCTGCAGACCGCGGTGCAACTGGCCCGCCGTGGCACGCAGGTCGAGATCTTCACCCGGGCGACGTCGTCGGCCGATGAGCCCGTGGTGCAGGCCGCACCGGGCGTCCTGGTCCGCAATATCGTCGCCGGCCCGTTCGAGGGACTCGACAAGCACGACCTGCCGACCCAGTTGTGCACGTTCGCGGCGGGGGTGTTGCGCGAGGAGGCACGGCGCGAGCCCGGGTACTACGACCTGTTGCATTCGCACTACTGGCTGTCCGGGCAGGTGGGTTGGCTGGCGAGCGACCGGTGGGGGGTGCCGCTGGTGCACACCGCGCACACCCTGGCCGCCGTGAAGAACGCCGCGCTCGCCGATGGCGACCGCCCCGAACCGGCCGCGCGCGTGATCGGCGAGAAGCAGGTCGTCGCCGCCGCGGATCGGCTCACCGCGAACACCGCGGAGGAAGCCAAGCAACTCATCGAGACCTACGACGCGGCGCCGGAGAAGATCGACGTCGTCGCACCGGGCGCGGATCTGGCCCGGTACCGGCCCGGCGACCGTGCCGCGGCGCGCCGCGGGCTGGGGCTCGCGCCGGACGAGGCCGTGGTGACCTTCGTCGGCCGCATCCAGCCCCTCAAGGCACCGGACGTGTTGCTGCGCGCGGTCGGCCGGTTGCTCGCCGACCACCCAAACCAGCGGCTGCGCGTGCTCGTCGTCGGCGGGCCGTCCGGGACCGGGCTGGAACGCCCCGACCTGCTCATCGACCTGGCCGCGGAACTGGGTATCGCCGACCGGGTTCGCTTCCTCCCGCCGCAGCCCCCGGAACGACTGGTCGAGATCTATCGGGCCTCGGATCTGGTCGCCGTCCCGAGCTACAACGAATCCTTCGGGCTCGTCGCGATCGAGGCCCAGGCGTGCGGCACCCCGGTCATCGCGGCCGACGTGGGCGGACTCGGCACCGCCGTCCGCAACCACGAGACGGGGCTGCTCGTGCAGGGGCACCGCACCGACGACTGGGCGGCGGCGCTCGGTGCGCTGCTCCGCGAACCCGATCGGTTGCGTGAAATGGGCGACGCTGCCCATCGCCACGCGTCGGAATTCTCCTGGGACGCGACCGCCGACGGCCTCGCGGCCAGTTACGCCGCTGCGCTCGCGCGGCAGCGCCCCGGCGATACCGCACCGGTCGAACAGGCGCCCGCGCTCGCCTGGTCGAGCCGCGGCACGGCCGAGTGGTCGCCGCGCCGCACCGAGGTGCGTGCATGAGCACCAAGCGGCCGGAGGCTCGCGCGTGAGTGCCGAGCACACGCGCGAGATCCTCGACGCCGCACTGACCGAACGCGAACTCGAGTTCACCCGAAAGGGCGAGGACAACTTCATCGTCGAACTGCCCGGCGAGCGCAAGCTGAAGACGACGTGTCTGCTCACGGTGGGCGCGCACGGGGTGCGGGTCGAGGCGTTCGTGGCGCGTCATCCCGACGAGAACGAGGCCGGTGTGCACCGGTATCTGCTGCGCCGCAATCGCCGCCTCTACGGCGTGCACTACACGATCGACAAGATCGGCGACATCTACCTCGTCGGCCGGATCTCCAGCGATGCGGTGACCCCCGACGAAATCGATCGCGTGCTCGGCCAGACACTCGAGGCCGCGGACGGCGACTTCAACACGATTCTCGAACTCGGGTTCGCGGAATCCATTCGGCGCGAATGGAAGTGGCGAGTCTCCCGGGGTGAGTCACTGGCCAACCTGAAGGCGTTCGAGCACCTCGTCGAGGACTCCGACGACGACTGATCGGCAAGCGGTCCGGGTTCCGTCGGCGCGCCTGTGCGCTGCGTGAAAAGATGGGCGTCATGAGCACCGGAACCCTGGTCCTGCTCCGCCACGGCGAGAGCGAATGGAACGCGATGAACCTGTTCACCGGCTGGGTGGACGTGCACCTCACCGACAAGGGTGTCGCGGAGGGTAAGCGTGCGGGAACGCTGCTCGCCGAGCACGGCATCCTGCCCGACATCGTCTACACCTCCGTGCTCCGTCGCGCGATCAGCACCGCGAATATCGCGCTCGATGCCGCGGATCGGCACTGGATCCCGGTGGTGCGTGACTGGCGGCTCAACGAGCGGCATTACGGCGCGCTGCAGGGCAAGAACAAGGCGCAGATCCGGGACGAGTACGGCGACGAGCAGTTCATGCTCTGGCGGCGCAGCTACGACACCCCGCCGCCGGAGATCGAACTGGGCAGCAAGTACAGCCAGGACAGCGACCCGCGCTACGCCGGTATCGACGTGCCGCGCACCGAATGCCTGCAGGACGTCGTCGCGCGGATGGTGCCGTACTGGGAGTCGACGATCTCCAAGGAGCTGCTGTCCGGCAAGACCGTGCTGATCGCGGCACACGGCAACTCGCTGCGCGCGCTGGTCAAGCACCTCGACGGGATCTCCGACGACGACATCGCCGGGCTGAACATCCCCACCGGGATTCCGCTGCGCTACGACCTCGACGACGATCTGAAACCGCTCGGGCCGTCGGCGTACCTGGATCCGGAGGCGGCCGCTGCGGGTGCTGCCGCGGTCGCGAGTCAGGGCGCGTCGAAGTAGGGCGAGGCTCGGTCACCGCCGCTGTTGGGCGAACGGCGGGTTAACGACAGCGGAATACTGTTTCGGAATGACTGTGACGATGCCCGCCCTTTGCAGTCTGTGGGTTTACCGAAGCGTCGGTGACCGTACGATTGCGGCGTGGGCACTGTTCAGATACTGGCCATGGTCGCGGGTGCGGTCATGTGCTTTGTCGCCGGTGCCGTCGTCGTGCCCTTCTGGCGCGATCGGCGCTCGCGGCGATGCACCGTCGAAGCGGGCATGACTGTCGCCCAGGTGCTCGACCACATCCTGCGCTCTGCACCGACCGGTATCGCGGTGGTGGACGAACACCGCGACGTGTTGCTCTACAACCCGCGTGCCGTCGAGTTCGGGCTCGTCGACGACAGCGGACGGCTCGACGACCGCGCCTGGGTGGCGGTGGAATCGACCCTGCGCAACGGTGAACGCGCCGAATGCGACTTGAGCGCGCACGAGTACGGCCCGACCCGGGAAAACATTTCGGTGCACGGCGCGGCCCGAATGCTCACCCAATACGACAGCAACCTGGTGCTGGTCTTCGCCGACGACGATTCCGAACTTGTCCGGATGGAGGCGACACGCCGCGATTTCGTCGCCAACGTCAGTCACGAACTCAAGACTCCGATGGGCGCGATGAGTCTGCTCGCAGAGGCCCTGCTCGAATCCGCCGACGACCCCGACGCCGTCCGGCACTTCGGCGCCAAGGTGCTCTCGGAATCGAACCGGCTCGGCAACATGGTCAAGGAACTGATCTCGCTGTCCCGGCTGCAGGGCGCAGAGAAGCTCCCCGAAATGGCGGTCGTCGACGTCGACGAGCTCATCGCCGAGACCGTGGTCCGGTCCCGGATCTCCGCGGAGACCGCGAACATCACCGTCATCACCGACCGGCCGAGCGGGCTCGAAGTCACCGGCGACCGATCGCTGCTGCTCACCGCGTTGACCAATCTGGTGGAGAACGCCATCGCCTACTCGCCCGCCGGTTCACGGGTATCGGTGAGCCGCGCCATGCGCGATGGCAAGGTGTCCATCGCCGTCACCGACCGCGGGATCGGGATCGCGAAGGACGACCAGGAGCGCGTGTTCGAGCGGTTCTTCCGGGTCGACAAGGCGCGCTCGCGCTCGACCGGCGGCACCGGGCTCGGGCTGGCGATCGTCAAGCATGTCGCGGCCAACCACAACGGCGAGATCGACTTGTGGAGCAAGCCCAGTGTCGGGTCGACGTTCACCATTCGCATTCCGGCCTACGAGGACGTCGATGTGAAGGTGCCGCTGAGCGAATTGCCGCTGTGGCCCGACTACGTCGCGCATCCCAAGCCGGTACAGATCGACAATGTGCACGCTCCGGCATCGGCCCGGACCGATCGAGTCGTGGAGGCAACAGTTTGACCAGCGTGTTGATCGTCGAGGACGAAGAGTCGCTTGCCGATCCGTTGGCGTTTCTGCTGCGCCGGGAGGGCTTCGACGCGACCGTGGTCGGCGACGGCCCGTCCGCGCTGGCCGAATTCGACCGCTCCGGCGCCGACATCGTGTTGCTCGACCTGATGCTGCCCGGGATGAGTGGCACCGAGGTGTGCAAGCAGCTGCGGGCCCGCTCCGGTGTACCGGTCATCATGGTGACCGCGCGCGACAGCGAGATCGACAAGGTGGTGGGCCTCGAGCTCGGCGCCGACGACTACGTCACCAAGCCGTACTCGGCACGCGAGCTGATCGCGCGAATCCGCGCGGTGCTGCGGCGCGGCCCCGACGGCGATCTCGATGGCGGCGCGCTCGACAGCGGAGTCCTCGACGCCGGGCCGGTGCGCATGGACGTCGACCGGCACACCGTGCACGTCAAGGGCCAGCAGGTCACGCTCCCGCTCAAGGAGTTCGACCTGCTCGAATACCTGCTGCGCAACACCGGCCGGGTGCTCACCCGCGGCCAGCTGATCGACCGGGTCTGGGGCGCGGATTACGTGGGCGACACCAAGACCCTCGACGTCCACATCAAGCGGCTGCGCTCGAAGATCGAAGAGGATCCGGGCCGGCCGCAGTACATCGTCACCGTGCGCGGGCTGGGGTACAAGCTCGAGTCGTAGGAGCTGCTGTTTCCGCAGTGATCACGAGCTCAGTGTCACCGTTTGTGGTGCCGCTGTTGCGGTGGTTGGGTCCTGATCATCTGGTGTCTGGCTCATGATCACGATGCCGCTGAGGGTGTCGGGTTGGCTTGCATTTGTTTTGCCGGCACCGGATGTGATGGAACCGGCCGGCGTGACTTGATAGGAGCGTGACACCGCCCCCAACTGAGATGTGTCCGCCGACCGGTCCAACCATTCCCCCCGCCACTTCAGTGCAGGAGGCAACCACCATGGTTGTAGTTGGATCCGATGTACACAAGCGCACCCACACCTTCGTCGCGGTCGACGATCTGGGCCGCCCGCTCGGGCAGCTCACCGTCACCGCGGACCCGAAAGGGCACGCGAAAGCACTGCGCTGGGCCCACGACCGGTTCGGGACCGAGCTGCGGTGGGCGATCGAGGACTGCCGGGCCATGTCGGCACGACTGGAACGCGACCTGTTGGCCGCGGGGCAGGCGGTAGTGCGGGTACCGGCCAAGTTGATGGCCGAACAACGCCGCACCGCCCGCTCGCGCGGCAAGTCCGACCCGATCGACGCGCTCGCGGTGGCACGGGCGGCCCAACGCGAGCCCGACCTGCCGATCGCCCGTCCCGAGGAGACCGCGCGGGAGGTGAAACTGCTGGTCGATCGGCGTGAGGACCTCGTAGCCGAACGGACCCGCATGATCAACCGGTTACGGTGGCATCTGCACCTGCTCGGGCCCGGCGACCCGATCGCGGACCCACCCGCACGCACCCTGCACCGCGCCGGCACCCGAGCCGGACTGCGGGAGTGGCTGGTCGACCGGACCGGGATCGATGCCCGCCTGGCCCGTGACATCCTCACCGACATCGACCGGATCACCCCGGTCATCGACGACCTCGAACACGAGATCACCGCCTGGATGCAGGCCTTGGCTCCCGAACTGCTCGCCCTGCCCGGGTGCGGGGTATTGACTGCGGCCAAGATCTACGGCGAAACCGCCGGGGTACACCGCTTCGCCCACGAAGCGAAATACGCCGCCTACACCGGGACCGCACCCATCCCGGTCTGGTCCGGACGCACCGCCGGACGCATGCGGCTGTGCCGGTCGGGCAACCGCCAACTCAACGCCGCCCTGCACCGCATTGCCGTGACCCAGCTACAACTGGCCGGCCCCGGCAAGGCCTACTACGACAAACGCCGCGCCACCGGCGATTCCAACGCCGAAGCGCTGCGCTGCCTCAAACGTCGACTCGCCCGCCTCGTCTACCAAACCCTCAAACACCAACCCGCCATCCCCACCGAGCAACACGCCGCAGCCGCTTGACATAGGAGAAACAAATGGCCGCCCCTACTCCGCGGTGATCACGAGCAAATGGCCCTGCTGAGCGGTGTTTTGGGGGCCATTTGTTCGGGCTCGCGGGAGGGGAGCGGGACGGCTCAGGCCGCGGGTCGACGCGCAGCGTGCTGGCGTCGGACCCTCGCCACCAGCGCGTCCGGTCGGCGTCGCACATCGTCGGCCGAGACCACGATGATCAGCCAGCCGCGGTCCTGCATCCAGCCGATGCGGGCCTTGTCGCGACGCACCGCGAGCGGATCGCTGTGGAACGCGTCGCCGTCGTACTCGACGCCGACCATGGCTTCCCGCCAACCGAAGTCCAGGTAGAACCGCGGGATTCCCGCTTCGTCGAGGACGGGTACCTGTAGGTCGGGTTCGAGTTCGGCATCGACAAAAACGAGCCTGGTCTCGGACTCCATGGGTGACTGCGCGCGGCCGTCCGCGATCTCGACGAGCTGCCGCACCGCCACGATGCCGCGCCGCCCACCCTGGCGCCGCGCCGCTACGCGCAGCGCGTCCCGGTCGCAGAGTCCGGTCGCAAGAGCCGCGTCCATGGTCGCGAGGGCGCGGGGTCGCGGCAGAGTCCGAGCGAATTCGATTGCGGTCCAAGCGGGTTCGGTGACCAATTGTCCGTCGAATTTCGTGATCGGCGCGCCCAGCCGCTGATGGACCACGAGCCCCCGGTGTCCGTGCGGATGCACGTCCTCGGTATCGAGGATGTGCAGGCCGGGCACGGGCTCGGTGCAGAAGCCGAACAGTTGAGCGGCAGTCCCAAGGCAGGCCGTAACCGGACGACCGTAGGCCAGGCTCGCGCCGGCGAGGCGGTGCTCCAGCGTCACCGGATTGGGCGCGTAGATGCCGTGCCACAACTTCGCGACCTCATTGCAGGCGACGAGGGTGCGGAGCCGTTTACGAGAACAGGCGCGAGTTAGTTCGGCATAGGTCGCCGCACCACCGGCCTGGGCGAAGATGCTCCGAAGTTCGCTGTCCACGCGGTCATGCTGCGACCGATCGCGACCGAGCGGGCGAGGGAATCAGCAACTGTGGATAAGAAGAAAGTTGTCCACAGGGCCATTCGCTGGTGATCACCGAACGGGGCGAATCCGCCACTCCCGCGAGCCCGAACATGTGGCCCCTCGAACGCTCAAATTTGGGGCCATTTGCTCGTGATCACTGCGGGCGGGGCGGCCATTTGCTCGTGATCACCGCGCGCAGAACCCGACTAACGCTCCGGATGCGCGTGCGTGGTCGCTGGATGCACCGCAATGAGTCCCAGCCCCTCGCGTCGCTTGCAGTGCCGGGCCAGTTCGGCGTAGGCGGCGGCGCCGATCAGTTCGGTCAGCTCGGGCGCATAGGACTGCCAGACCGGGCGCGAGCCGACGTGCGCGTCGGGGGAGCCGGTGCAGTACCAGTCCAGGTCCAGGCCACCCTCGCCCCAGCCGCGGCGGTCGTACTCGCCGATCGCGGTGCGCAGTATCTCGACGCCGTCCGGGCGGGTCACCCAGTCCTGGGTGCGGCGGATCGGCAGTTGCCAGCACACATCGGGCTTCACTTCCAGCGGCTCGATGCCCTTGCGCACCGCCATGATGTGCAGCGCGCAGCCGATGCCGCCCTCGAAACCGGGCCGGTTGAGGAAGATGCACGCACCGTCGTAGCGGCGGGTGCGCAGCGCGGGCTCGTCCTCGAGCTCGTCTTCCTCGAGATAGCCCTTCTTCCCGAGCCCCTTGTCCCGTAACTGCCAGTCCTGCGCGGTGAGCATCTTCACCGACCGGGCCAATTTCTTCCGGTCGTCCTTGTCGGACAGGAACGCGCCGTGGCTGCAGCAGCCGTCGTCCGGGCGGCCCTCGATGATGCCCTGGCACGACGGGGTGCCGAACACGCAAGTCCAGCTGGAAAGCAGCCAGGTCAGATCGGCGGCGATCAGGTGCTCGTCATTGTCGGGGTCGACGAATTCGATCCATTCGCGCGGAAAGTCCAGTTCGACCTCCGGCGCCGGATCGATCTTGTGCGACGGCGGGCGCTCACCTGGTGTCACAGACGCCGACGGTAGACCAGTACCGTGTACCTGTGCGTTTAGGGGTACTCGATGTCGGCAGCAATACCGTCCATCTTTTGGTGGTGGACGCCCATCGAGGCGGTCACCCGATGCCGATGAGTTCGACCAAGGCCCCACTGCGGCTTTCGGAGAACCTGGACGACGCCGGCCGGATCACCACTTCCGGGGCCGAGCGGCTGATCCGCACGGTCGATGAGTTTTCCGGGATTTCGCGCAGTTCGGGGTGCGGCGAGTTGATGGCCTTCGCGACCTCCGCGCTGCGCGAGGCCGAGAATTCCGACGAGGTACTCGCCGCGGTCCGCGATAAGACCGGCATTGCGCTGGAGGTGCTGTCCGGTCGGGACGAGGCTCGGCTGACGTTCCTGGCCACCAGACGCTGGTTCGGCTGGAGCGCCGGCCGCATCGTCAACCTCGATATCGGCGGCGGCTCGCTCGAACTCAGCAGCGGTGGTGACGAGGATCCGGACGTGGCCCTCTCGCTGCGCCTCGGGGCCGGTCGGTTGACACGCGATTGGCTTCAGGGAGATCCGCCGGACAAGCGCCGCGTCGCCGTCCTGCGGGACTGGCTGGATGCCGAACTCGTCGATTCGGTGAAAGAGATCAAGGCCGCGGGCAAGCCGGATCTCGCGGTGGGCACGTCGAAGACCTTCCGCTCGCTCGCGCGGCTTACCGGCGCGGCACCGTCCGGTGCCGGTTTGCGGGTGCGGCGGACGCTTACGGCCACGGGTCTGCGCCAAGTGATCGCGTTCATCTCTCGGATGACTGCCGCGGACCGGGCAGAATTGGAAGGCGTGAGCGCAGATCGGTCCCAGCAACTCGTCGCGGGCGCCCTGATCGCCGAGGCGGCGATGCGGGCGCTGTCGGTCGAGCAACTCGAAATTTGCCCCTGGGCGCTGCGCGAAGGGCTGATTTTGCGCAAACTCGATACCGAGCCGAATGGCCACGAAACCGAAACGCCGCTCATGGAGGTGGTCCAGTGAGTACGGCCGAGGAATCGCCGACGGACACCGGGCAGATCAGCGTCGCGGAGCTACTGGCCCGCAATGGCCGTACCGGAACAGGTACCAGCAGCGGCGCCGGCGGTGGCGGTCGGCGTCGGCGCGGGGAGAGCGGCGGCGGCATCTCGGTTACCGAGCTGACCGGCGAGCTCCCGAAGGTGCGGGCCACCACTTCGCACCGCCGCGCGGTCCTCGATCCGGACGAGGCCGACGAAACCCCGGCCGAGGCCGTCTCCGCACCGCCGGACCCGACGCCCGCAGCGGCGCCCGAGCCGGTGGAGACGCAGCACGAGGACGACACGACCTCGCACGCCTGGTCCGCGCTGGAGCGTGAGCCCGAGCTGCTCTCCGGCGGCAGCGTTGCCAGCGAACTGCTGCGCAACTCGATCGAGGCCACCCGCGATAAGCCCGATAAGCCCGAGCCCGAGTCCGAAGCGCCCGAACCCCAGGTCGCCAAGGCGCCGGACGCGGCTCAGGAGTTCCCCATCGTCGACGTCCCGACCTGGGCGATCACCGGCGAGGTCGACGTTCGCGACGACCTTGCCGAAAAGGACACCGCCGAAAAGGACACTGCCGAAAAAGGCACGGCCGAGAAGGGCGCCATCGATCGGCCGAAGCAAGCGGAGCCGACCACCCAGGTGTCGGCGGGTACCGCGGAATCCACCGACGACACCGATCCGGAGACGGACGAGGCAACCGACTCGACCGAGGCCGACGCCGAACCGGACGAGCACTCGGAGCGCGACTCCATCAAGCAGTGGCTCGCGCTGGCGGGCGAAGCCGCGGTCGCGCTCATCGTGGGTGGGTTGCTGTTCAAGGGCTTCGAGCGGCTGTGGGACATGATGCCCTGGGTCGCGCTGGTCCTTTCGGTTCTGGTGATCCTCGGCCTCGTTGCGCTGGTGCGGGTGGTTCGCAAGACCGACGACATCCTGAGCTTCGTCATCGCGATCGTGGTCGGCATCTTCATTACGATCGGCCCCCTCGCCTTCCTGCTCAGTACGGGTTAGCCGCAATGACAGTCAGCACCGACCGACCCGTGCGCCGGAAGATTCCGGTTGGGTTGTCGACCGCTTCGGTCTATCCGCAGAACGCCGAGGACGCGTTCCGCTACGCCGCCGAACTCGGCTACGACGGCGTCGAACTGATGGTGTGGGCCGAGCCGGTCAGCCAGGACCTCGGTCGGGTGCAGGCGCTGGTACGCAAGTACGCGGTACCGGTGCAGGCAGTGCACGCGCCGTGCCTGCTCATCTCCCAGCGCGTCTGGGGTGCCGATCCCGTCGCGAAGCTCGAACGGTCGGTGCGGATGGCCGAGGCGCTCGGCGCGGACAACGTGGTGGTGCATCCGCCGTTTCGCTGGCAGCGGCGCTACGCCGACGGCTTCGCCGACCAGGTGGCGGAGCTGGAGGCCAAGAGCAATGTCGCGGTCGCGGTGGAGAACATGTTTCCGATGCGGGCGGACACGCTGTTCGGTCGCGGTGAAGCGTCGGCGGAACGGATGAAGCGGCGCGGCGGACCCGGTGCCGCGCTGTCGGTGTTCAGCCCGTCCTACGATCCAACCGACACCGGCCACGCGCACTACACACTCGACCTGTCGCACACCGCGACCGCGGGTATGGACGCGATGGCGCTGGCGGAGCGGATGGGATCGAACCTCACGCATCTGCACCTCGCCGACGGCCGGGGCGCGGCCTACGACGAGCACCTGATCCCGGGGGAGGGCACGCAGCCGTGCGCCGAGGTGCTCGACACGCTGGCGCGCAATAACTTCGCCGGCCAGGTCGTGCTCGAGGTCAATACGCAGAATGTGCGCAACCTCGCCGAGCGCTCCGTGATGCTGCGCCAGGCTCTGACGTTCGCGCGCACGCATCTGACCGGTCCGAGCGACTACGGGACGCCTATCGCCGGCTCTCGCTCAGAGTCCGCCGATGCCGGCGACGAGCACGGCGACGCCTGAGATCAGCAGCCCGGCCACCAGGCACGCGGCGCCGACCCAGATCGAGGCGATCATCCGGCCGGGCCGCTGCGGATCCGTGCCGAGCACGGACAAGAAGAATCCGAGCGGGATGAAGATCGCCGCGCACAACACGGTGATCGCGCCTGCGGCGGCCCAACCCGGGCTCGCCCCGGACACGGTGCCGAGCAGGGCGACGACCAGGCCGAGGATGACGAGCACCCCGGCGTGCGCGTGACCGGCGCGGAAGAAGGTCTTTTGTAGGTCGTTGGCGCCCTGCTTGCCGGTCACCACGCGGAGCATGAACGTCCCGCCGAACGCGATGCCGATCACGGTGAGCACGGTGATTCCGATGACTGTCGCCAGCAGTGGCGACAGCGGCTCGACAGTCGAAGCAGTGGTGGTCATGACGGCTCCCTCCGGAGCGTGAGCCCGATTGGATACTTCGGATATCCAATAATGGATAGTGTTAGTATCCAATGTCAAGGAGGTTCTGATGCGGGTCTCGGAACTGGTCGCGGCGACCGGCGTACCCCTCGCGTCGGTCAAGTTCTATCTACGCGAGGGCCTGCTCATGCCCGGTGCGGCGACGAGCGCCACCCGCGCCGAGTACGGCGATGAGCACATCCGTCGGCTGCGCCTGATCAAGTCGCTGACCTCGCTCGGTCTGCCCGTCGCGAAGGTGCGCGTGATCATCGAGGCGATCGACGCGCCCACCGGCGCACTGTTCGACTCGCTCGGTACCGCCCTGTCCGCCCTGCCGCCCTACCCCGACGGTGCCGCCGAAGATCCTGGCGACGAAGACGCGTTGCCGGTCGACTATCCGAGGGCACGCGCCGCACTGGGCTGCTTGGGCCAGACCTACACGCCGACCTATCCGGCGGTCGCCCAGCTCGAGCACGCCCTCGAAACGCTCGAGCAGATCGGTATCCCGATGAGCGAGGAGAAGCTGCGCGCATACGGCCGCCATGTGCGCGGCATCGCCGAAGCGGACCTCGCCGAGATGCCGACCGACTCGCCCCGGGCAGCGATCGAATACGCGGTGCTCGGTACCGTTTGTTATGAGCCGGTCATCGCGGCGATGTGGCGGCTTGCGCACCAGGACCTGGCCGCTCGGACCCTGACCGATGTCACGCGTGGACCCGCGGAAGAAGAGTGAGAGAGAAGTCGATGAGCGCTGATCCGACCGCCCTTGACCGGCCCGAAGGCGCCGACAGCGGCTCTCGAGCAGGGCCCGCGCCCTTCCGGCAGCTGTGCACGCTCAGCCCACTTGGCGAGGGCAGGTACGGGGCGCATATCGATCCGATGTGGACAATCGGCCCGAAGGTGCACGGCGGCGTCATGCTCGCGGTCACCGCCGCCGCGGCCCGCGCCGAGCTGCGCGCGGACGCCCCGGATGTCGCCGCGGGTATGCAGCCGATTGCCGCGAGCGTCGATTTCCAAGGTGCACCCGACCCGGGCGATGTCACCCTCGCTGTCACCGTCCGCAAGACCGGACGGCAGATCTGCCTTGCCGACGTCGCGCTGATGCAGGGTGAGCGCACCTTCGTCAGGTCGGCCGTCACCCTCGGATTCCCGGAGCAGACCCGGCCGGTGCATCAGATCGACGGGCTGACCGACATGGCCGTTGAACCGGCTGCGAACAGCGACGACTATCAGGGCGATTCACCGATGGGCAAGATCGTCAACGTCGCACGCGGCTGTCATCTGCGGCTCGATACGACGTCGGCGAAGTTCCTGTCCGGGGAGCTCGGGGAGCCTGCCGTTCGGATGTGGGCCCGGCCGTTCGACGCCGACGACGAGGATCTCGACACCCGGGTGCTGTTCGCGATGATGTCCGCCGACATCAGCCCGCCCGTGCTGATGAACCTCGGCCAGCTGGGCTGGGCGCCGACCGTGCAGATCACGACGTATCTGCAGCGCATCCCGGCAGCGGGCTGGCTGCGCGTGATGTCAAGCGCCAAGTCCATCGGATCGGTGCTGTTCGACGAGGATCATGTGCTGGTCGACTCGACGGGCGCGGTGGTGGCGCAGAGTCGCCAGCTCGCCATGGCGCCGAAGTAGCGCAGCGCACGGACGCCGATCCCGGGCACACCTGCCCTGACCCGCCGCCTAGGCTGTCGGCCATGACGAGAATCGCAGTGATCGGCGGCGGCAAGATCGGTGAGGCGCTGATCGCCGGCCTGCTCGAATCCGGGCGGGCCACGAAGGACCTTGTCGTGGCCGAGCATTTCGAGGCGCGCGCGAAGGAGCTCGCGGCGGCCTACGGCATTCGTGTCACCGATGTCGCGGACGCCGTCGAAGGCGCCGATGTCATCGCGATCGCGGTGAAGCCGGCCGACGTCGATTCCGTGCTCAACGCGATCGGCGAGGTCGACCTCGATGGCGAGCGCGAGCAGATGCTGATCTCGCTCGTCGCGGGCGTGCCGACCTCGCGGTTCGAGCTCAAACTGCCTGCCGGCTTCCCGGTGGTCCGCGCGATGCCGAACACGCCGATGCTGATCGGGCAGGGCATGAGCGCAATCGCGCCCGGCCGTTATGCCCGCAAGCAGCACCTCGAGCTGGTCAACGAGGTGCTCGGCGCCGTCGGCCAGGTCACCACGATCGCCGAGAATCAGATCGACGCCGCCACCGCGGTCTCCGGGTCCGGGCCGGCCTATTTCTTCCTCGTCGTCGAGGCGATGGTGGAGGCGGCCGTTGGGCTCGGGCTCCCGCGCGCCACGGCCACCGAGCTGGTCGTACAGACGATGGCCGGATCCGCGGCCATGCTTGCCGTCACCGACGAGCCGGCCGCACTGTTGCGTGCCGGGGTCACCTCGCCCGCCGGAACCACTGCCGCCGCCATCCGTGAGCTGGAACGGCACGGGGTGCGCTCGGCGTTCATCGAGGCGCTGCACGCGGCGAAGAATCGGTCCGTGCAGCTCGGCTCCGACACCGATTCGTAATTCGATTGCGCTCAGCCGTCGCAGTAACACCACTGGTAACGCTAAGCTGCTGAGAGCACGTGCGTGTCTGTTCCGCCGGTGGGGAAGCCGGTGGCGCGGTCGTGCCGGAGGTGTTGTGGGTTGATGGCGTCTGCAAACAAGCCGTCGCAGGGCATGGGCGGGTCGAACGACCCGCAACAAGCCCTCGGTGGAACACAGTTCCTGACCGTCGCCGAAGTGGCGAACCTGATGCGGGTCTCGAAGATGACGGTGTATCGGCTTGTGCACGCGGGTGAGCTCCCGGCAGTGCGGGTGGGACGCTCATTCCGTGTGCATGCGAAAGCCGTGCACGACTATTTGGAGACCTCGTACTTCGACGCCGGGTGAGTGATGTCACGCGGATGATTGAGGAGGAGTGCCGAGGCGGTTTCGTGCGCGTCATGCACGGGCGGTAGTATCGGGGCTCGTCGTGCCAGCCAGGTTCCGTCAGCGCTGCGCAAGAGAGGCGTACGTGACCGGCGTGCGCGAACGCTATAGAGAACGTGAGGATTGCCCGAATGGGTTCTGTGATCAAGAAGCGCCGCAAGCGCATGTCGAAGAAGAAGCACCGCAAGCTGCTGCGTCGCACACGAGTTCAGCGTCGCAAACTCGGTAAGTAAGCGGCGCCAGTGCCGACCCGAATGCCCGCCACCCGAATGGGTGGCGGGCATTTGTGTTTGAAACGTCGGATTTTGACACAGGGGCCTGTTCGAACTGCCGATTAAATCATCGTTAGAACCTCGTTAAGCCTTCGATCATCCAGGCTGACCGTGCTCTAAAGTGATCCGGATAACACGAAACTGGGGGATTCTCGTTGACTGATGAGGAACGCAGCACTCCGCCGAGGGTGGTACTCGTCGCCGGTGCGAGCATGTTCTTCGGCGCGTATCTGGTGGCTCGGCTTGCGCAGAACCCAGCGGTGGAGCGGGTGATCGCGGTCGATGCCAAGACGCCTTCCAAGGATCTCCTGCGGCGGATGGGGCGTGCCGAATTCGTTCGGGCGGATATTCGAAATCCATTGATAAGCAAGGTAATTGCCGGTAATAACGTCGACACCGTTGTCCATTCGGCGACGATGTCGCGGCCGCAGAAATCGGGCAGCCGCACGGCAATGAAGGACGCCAATGTCTTCGGCGCCATGCAGTTGTTCGCGGTCTGCCAGAAGACGCCGAGCGTGCGCAAGGTCGTCGTGCGGTCGTCGACGTCGGTATATGGATCGAGCGCGAAGGACCCGGTGAAGTTCACCGAGGACATGGGTGCGCTGCGGCCGCCGCGCGGTGCGTTCGCGCGCGACATGATCGAGGTCGAGGGGTTCGCTCGCGGGCTTGCCCGGCGCAGGCCCGATATCGCGATCTCGGTACTCCGGCTCGCGCCGACCGTCGGCCCGCAGTTGTTGGGCAGCGCGGTCAGGTACGTGAGCTCGCCGCTCGTGCCCAGCGTGCTCGGACGCGATGCCCGTCTCCAATTGCTGCACGAGCAGGACGCGCTCGCGGCCCTCGAACTGGCCACCGTTTCCGGACCGGCGGGCACCTTCAACATCGCCGGTGATGGCCTGTTGATGCTGTCGCAGGCGATCCGCCGGGCGGGCCGTGTCGAGGTGCCGATGCCGTTCTCGATGTTCAGCAACGTCGGGCGCATGCTGATGGGTCCGCTGATGCGCGAGTTCACGTCGGCGCAGATGGACTACTTCCAGTTCGGCTGCGCAACCGACACCGTGCGGATGCGCACCACGCTCGGCTTCGAGCCGCGCTGGACCACCCCCCAAGCATTCGATGACTTCGTCAAGGGCGCGGCGTTGCGACCTGTAATCAAACCCGACTGGATCGATGCGGCCGAGGCCGGCCTGTTGAACCTCGTCGGAGCGAAAGCGGGAGCACAGTGACCAACGACATCACTCACGACACCCCGATCGACACCACCGAGCCGCAACCGGCACTCGCGCAGGCCACGGTGGCGGACGGCGCGCAGATCATCCCCTTCCACGCCGATCCACGGCCCGACTCCCGGCGCCGTCCTGCGGGCCTCGGCGACCAGTTGGGCACCGTTTCCTCACTCACGGATCGGCTGTCCGGTTCGGGCGGTCCGACCGAGCTCGTGGACGGCGTGCGCCGCACGCTCGCCAAGCAGGTCACCGGAGCCGCATCGTTCCTGCGCCGGCGGCTCGGCGGCGACTACACCATCGACGAGTTCGGCTACGACGAGCATCTGTCCACCTCGGTACTGCTCCCCGCGCTGCGCCCGACGTTCGAGAAGTGGTTCCGCGTCGAGGTCAGCGGCATCGAGAACCTGCCGCTCACCGGTGCTGCGCTCGTCGTCGCCAACCATGCCGGCGTGCTCCCGATCGACGGGCTGATGACCCAGGTCGCGGTGCACGACCACCATCCGAACCAGCGCGCGCTGCGCATGCTGGCCGCCGACCTGGTCTTCGAGACGCCATTCCTCGGCACCGCCGCACGCAAGGCCGGCCACACCCTGGCCTGCACCGCGGACGCGGAACGGCTGCTGCGCAGTGGCGAGCTGACCGCCGTCTTCCCGGAGGGATTCAAGGGCGTCGGCAAGCAGTTCGCCGACCGGTACAAGCTGCAGCGGTTCGGCCGTGGCGGCTTCGTGTCGGCGGCGGTGCGCACGGGTGCGCCGATCATCCCGTGCTCGATCGTCGGTTCGGAGGAGATCTATCCGAAGATCGGCGACATCGCGCCGCTGGCCCGGCTGCTCGGACTGCCGTACTTCCCGGTGACCCCGCTGTTCCCGCATTTCGGTCTGCTCGGGATGGTTCCGCTGCCGTCGAAGTGGTACATCGAGTTCGGCGAGCCGATCTACACCGATTGCTACGAACCCGACACCGCGGACGACCCGATGGTCATGTTCGACGTCACCGACCACGTCCGGGAGACCATCCAGCAGACGCTGTACCGGCTGCTCGCGAAGCGCCGCAATATCTTCCTCGGCTGAGCGAATAACGCTTCCTCGGCTGGTTCGAAGGTGCAACCGCCGGGTCGTGCCGGTCCGCCGCGGGGTCGATGAGATGGTGTGTCGGTGCAGTCCGTCCTGACCCTCGAAGACCGATCCGCGGTGGAAGGGCGCTCGCGTCGGCAGCTATCCGAACGATCCGTCCTGGTCGCGGCGCTCGCGCTGCTCGGTGGGGCGCTTCTGGTTCGAGGCGTGATCGCGGCTAACGGTGACTTCTACTGGGACGATCTGATCCTGGTCGGGCGCGGATCTTCGAACGGGCTGTTCTCCGCGGACCTGCTGCTGCGCGATCATGACGGGCACTTCATGCCCGCCGCGTTCTTCGTCGCCGCGATCACCACCAAGCTCGCGCCGCTGCAATGGGTCTGGCCGGCGGTGACACTGGTCGCCATGCAAGCCGCCGCCGGGTTGGCCGTGCTGCGGTTGCTCCGGCTGTTGCTCGGGGCCCGACCGGCGCTGCTCGCGGTGTTCGCGTTCTATCTCTTCTCGCCGCTGACCCTGCCGTCGTTCGCCTGGTGGGCGGCGGCGCTGAACTCGCTGCCGATGCAGTTTGCGCTCGCCTGGGTGGCCGGCGATGCGCTGCTGTTGGCACGCACCGGCCGGTGCCGGTATGCGGCCTCGGGTGTGATCGTGTTCGCGCTGTCGCTCGCCTTTTTCGAGAAGTCGGTGCTCGTGCCGTTCGTCGCGTTTGCGGTGGTGGCGTTGTGCGCGCGGATCGACGGCCGTAGCAGGCCGGTGCGTACGGTGCTGCGTGCGGGACGGGCGCTGTGGATTCCGTGCGCGGCGCTGCTGGGCTGCTGGACGGTGCTCTACCTCACGATCGTCGAGTCGCGGCCGATGTTCGCGCACTTGTCCGGCGTTCCCGGATTGATCTGGCACACCACCGCGCTCGGACTGTTCCCGGCCGCGGTCGGCGGGCCGCTGCGGTGGGACCGCTGGCCACCGAGCCCGCCGTGGGCGAGTCCACCGGGCGCGCTGGTGTGGCTTGCCCTGGCGGTGGTCGTGGTCGCAGTGGCGGCGGCCTGTTACTACAAGCGCGGCGCCGTGGCGGTGTGGCTCGGAGTGGCCGGTTACGTCGCGGTGTGCGAGGCCGCGATGATCGTCACCCGGTCCAGCGACGGCACGGCCTACGAGCTCGGACAGACACTGCGCTACGTCGCCGACGCGGCGGTGATCATCGCGATCGCGCTGGCGCTGACCGTGCGCGCACCGATGCGGGCGGGTGTCACGGTGCCGCGGCCGGCGGCTGATCCCCGAGCGCGAACCATCGCGGTGGCCGCGCTCGTGGTCGTGTTCACCATCGGCAGTGTCGTCTCGTCGGTGAGCTTCCAGCGCGCGTGGCGCAACAACCCGACCACCGACTATCTCGCCAACGCACGCGTCGCGCTCGCTACGCACCGGGACGTGCCGCTGCTCGACGAACCCGTGTCGATCTGGGTGCTGCTCCCCGTCGCGTACCCCTCCAACATGGTCAGCAGCGTGTTCGATGCCCTGCCGGATCGGCCCGAGTTCACCACCTCCACCCCACAGCTGCGGAAATTGGACGATTCCGGCCGGATGGTCGAGGCGGTCGTGACCTGGACCAGGGCGATTCCGCAGGGCCCCGAGCCGGACTGTGGTTTCCGGGTTCCCGCCGGGGCCCCGGGACAGGACGCACCGGTGACCGAGCTGCCGCTCGACGGGCCGCTGCTGAACTGGGGCTGGACTGCGCAGCTGAACTACTTCGCGGACCGGGACGGCACCATCGAAGTGGGACTTCCCGACGGTGCGCCGGTCGAGGTGGCCGTCGCGGCCGGGCTGAATCAGGTGTTCGTCCGCGTCGCCGGCCGCGGCTACCACCTCGCCGTGCAGCCGCGCACGCCCGGATTGTCGCTGTGCATCGGTGCGGGTCCGATCGGCACCGTCACACCGACGCAGGATCCGGCGTGAGGACTCCGGTCGGCAACCCCGGCCCCGACACACCCAGCCATCGCGCAGCCGAGCGGATCGCCGCGTTGACCGGAATCCGCGCCATCGCGGCGCTGCTCGTGGTCCTCGCGCATGCGGGGTATTGGACCGGGCGCTATACCAACGACTTGCTCGGCGGGTTCTTCTCGCGGCTCGAGGTCGGCGTCACGATGTTCTTCATGCTCTCGGGGTTCCTGCTCTTCCGCGGCTGGGTGCGTGCTGCCCAGCGAGCCCGGCCGCTGCCGTCGACGACGGAGTACCTACGCCACCGCGCCCGCCGGGTGCTGCCCGCGTACTGGTTCGTCGTCACCGTCGTTTACCTGATCTACCTGGTCCGCGACCCGGGCCCGATCGGCGGCGGTTTCGACGGCTATCTGCGAAACATGACGCTCACCCAGATCTACGGGTTCGGGCACCTGCACCTCGGGCTCACCCAGACGTGGAGCCTCGCCGTGGAGGCCAGCTTCTACGTCGTGCTGCCGTTGATCGGCTGGTTCGCCGTGCGCGTGGTCTGTCGCGGTGGCCCGCACCCGATCCGGCTGACGGCGCTGCTGTGCGCGCTGATGCTGGTCACGCCGCTGTGGCATCTGTTCACTCTGGAGAACGATTCGATCGACTTCACGGCGCGGCTGTGGCTGCCCGGATTCATGGCGTGGTTCGCCGGCGGCATGCTGCTCGCGCTCGCCGCACACCACGCCGGCCGAGGGCGGGCGCAGTGGTTGGTGCGCGCGGTCAACCCGTACCTGCTGCTGCTTTTTGCCGCCGTGGCGTTCTTCATGGCCTGTACGCCGCTGGGCGGTGAGGCGACGATCACCCCGCAGGATCCGGGGGCGGCGATCATCAAGTCCGCGCTGTACCTCGTCATTGCGTTCGGGCTGATGGCGCCGCTGGTGATCGGCGACGACCCGGGGCCGGTCGGCTGGCTGTGCAGCCGACGGCCCGTGGTGTGGCTGGGAGAGATCTCCTACGAGCTGTTCCTGGTGCACGTGATGGTGCTCGAACTCGTCGTGGATGTGCTGGGGTACAAGCCGTTTCAGGGTTCGACCCTGGTCGCGTTCTTCGTCACGCTGGCGATCTCGGTGCCGCTCGCGGCGGGGCTGCACCGCGCGCTCGGGCGCTGGATTCCGACCGGCGGACGCTTGCGGCCACCGCATTGGCACGGCGGACGCTTGCTAATTCCGCAGCGCGCGAATGTCAGCTCGCGAGCAGATGCTCCCGACGCCGGGTGATCACCGCTGCGACCGCGCCACCGGCCGCGCCCAAGGCGAGGGCGGTCGGTACGCCGATCTTCGCCGCCTTGCGAGCGGTGCGGAAATCACGGATCTCCCAGCCTCGGTTCTTGGCGAGTTCGCGTAGGTCCGAGTCCGGATTGATGGCGACCGCGGTGCCGACCAGGGACAGCATCGGCGCGTCGTTGTAACTGTCCGAGTAGGCCGTGCAGCGCCTGAGGTTCAGGCCTTCGCGGATCGCAAGCGAGCGCACCGCGTGCGCCTTGCCCGCGCCGTGCAGGATGTCGCCGACGAGGCGGCCGGTGAAGAGGCCGTCCTTGCTCTCTGCGACGGTGCCGAGCGCCCCGGTGAGACCGAGCCGCTTGGCGATCACCTGGGCCAGCTCCACCGGGGTCGCGGTGACCAGCCACACCTGCTGCCCTGCGTCGAGGTGCATCTGGGCGAGCGCACGGGTGCCGGGCCAGATCTTGTCGGCGATGATCTCGTCGTAGATCTCCTCGCCGAGCCGGGCGAGTTCGGCGGTGGAGCGGCCGGCGATGAACGTCAGCGCCTTTTCCCGACCGCTGGCCACGTCCTCGCTGTTCTCCTTGCCGGAGACCCGGAATTTGACCTGCTTCCATGCGAAGTCGACCAGGTCGGAGGTCTTGAGGTATTTGCGCGCGGCCAGGCCGCGAGCGAAGTGGATGATCGAGGCGCCCTGCACCATCGTGTTGTCGACGTCGAAGAAGGCCGCGGCGGTGAGGTCGGGGGGTGGGGCGGGTTCGTCGTCCGCGGGTTCGGTCGAACTCTCCTCGGCCTCGTGCAGCGCATGGGCCACGTCCGCGCTCGCCTCACCGGCAAGGTTGGCCCGGACCTCGGCGTCACTCGGCCGGAAGGGGTTGCGATTGCGGCCACCGACGAGCGGTCGCGCTCCGAATCGGCCGGGCACGAATCCCGCCGGCAGCAGGCCCGACACCTTGGATTCCGGTCGCTCCGGCACCTGCACCTCCACTTGCCGCGGCACCATCCCGCGACCTCGCTGATCTACGCGACCACACTATCCCGACCGCGCAAACGGGGTGGCACAGTGAAAGGCATGACAGTCGGGCACACCGTTACCTTGCTCACCCGCGCCGGTTGCGGTCTGTGCACCCGGGCGCTCGACCAGTTGCGCGGGATCTGCGCCGAGTTCGGGGTCGAGGTCGGCACTGTCGACGTAGACGATGTCGCCGGTACGAACCCCGCGCTACGGGCGCAATTCGGCGACCGCCTGCCGGTGGTTCTGCTCGACGATCGTGAGCACAGTTACTTCGAGGTCGACGAGCGGCGATTGCGGGCCGACCTGGCGCGTTGAGCGCACCCCCGCTCGCGCCCGGATGGGCCGGTCCTGGTAGTGGCGGATTTCACCGACTTTGTGCAGCGGTTCACAAGCAGTTACCGTGGTGTGAACAATCCCGGATTGCCGAGCGGAACCCGGCCATTTTCCACGGCCGCACGAGGAGCCACCGAAGTGACAGAGCGCGACGAGACGCCGAGGGTGCCCGGCGTTTCTCCCGAGGCTCTGCGCTATCGGCAGGCCGATACCGGCGATCAGAAGGACATCCCGCAGGCCACGGTTGCCCGACTGGTGATCTACCTGCGCGTGCTCGGCGCCCTCGCCGATGAGGGGACGCAAATCGTATCGAGCGAGGAACTCGCCGCTGCGGCGGGTGTCGGTTCGGCGAAATTACGCAAAGACCTGTCGTTCCTCGGCCCCAACGGAGTGCGCGGTGTCGGCTACGGCGTGGACCGGCTGCGCGCCCGCATCGAGGGTGCGCTCGGCATGGGCCAGGGCCACCGCGTCGTGCTCATCGGCATCGGCAATCTCGGTCGCGCGCTCGCCGGTTATGGCGGGTTCGGTCGCCGAGGTTTCGGCATCGTCGGTCTGTTCGACGTCGACCCGGAGGTGATCGGCACCGAGGTCGCCGGGCTCGAGGTGCACGACGTGTACGACCTGAAGTCGGAGTGCGCCGATCTCGAACCCACCATCGGTGTCATCGCGGTACCGGACGATGCCGCTCAGGAAGTGTGCGATCAGCTCGTCGCGGCCGGTGTTCGGCGCGTTCTGAGCTTCGCGCAGGTGAGCGCGCCCGCCGTGGACCAAGTCGATATCCGTCGCGTCGATCTTGCGGTGGAGCTGCAGTTGCTGTCGTTTATCAGCGCACGTAATTCGCAACAGTCTGGGCGCTCTGCGCCAGAACGATCACTGTCGTCGCCAACGGGGGCGGCGCCAGCGACCAAGGGGGCGGTGGCCACACCATGAGTGTTCTCCTCGTCGGGATTTCCCATCGCAGTGCGCCTGTGGCAGTGCTGGAGAAGGTGGCGATCACCGAAACCGATCGGCCGAAGCTCACCGACCGAATGCTCGCCTCGGGGCACATCTCCGAGGTGATGATCGTCTCGACGTGCAACCGCGTCGAGGTGTACGCGGTCGTCGACGCCTTCCACGCCGCGCTCGCCGTGGTCGGCGAGTTGCTCGCCCAGCATTCCGGGATGGCGATGGCGGATCTCACTCGGCACGCCTACGTGCGCTACAGCGAGGCTGCGGCCGAGCACCTGTTCGCCGTGGCCAGTGGCCTGGATTCGATGGTCGTCGGCGAGCAGCAGGTCCTCGGTCAGATCCGCGCCGCCTACGCCGCCGCGGATGCGCAGCAGGCCGCCGGGCGCGTCATGCACGAACTCGCGCAGCAGGCGCTGCGAGTCGGCAAGCGGGTGCACTCCGAGACCGGGATCGATTCGGCCGGAGCCTCGGTGGTGTCCGTCGCGCTGGACCGGGCCGATCGCTCGCTCGTGCGCCAGACCGGCACCGGGCTGGCAGGCCGGACCGCCGCGGTGATCGGTGCGGGCTCGATGGGTGGACTTTCGGTCGCACATCTCACCCGCGCCGGAATCGGGCGCATCATCATCGTGAACCGCACCCGCGAGCGCGCCGAACGTCTCGCTGCGACCGCCGTGGCCAACGGCGTCGAGTCGTCCGTGATCGACCTCGCCGACCTTGCCGACGCAATTTCGGCCGCCGACGTCCTGGTCACCTGTACCGGCGCGGTGGGTGCGGTGGTCACCATCGGCGACGCGCACCGCGCGTTGTCGCAGCGCGACGCCGTATCTCGACCGCTGGTGATCTGCGACCTGGGCCTGCCGTTCGACGTGGAACGCGCCGTCGGCGGCCTGCCCGGCGTCTCCGTCATCGACATGGAGACGCTGCAACGCGATCCCGCCGCCGGTGCCGCCGCGGCCGACGCGGAGGCCGCACGGGCGATCGTCGCCGAAGAACTCTCCGCGTATCTGACCGGACAGCGCCAGGCCGAAGTCACCCCGACCGTCACCGCCCTGCGGCAGCGGGCCGCCGAAGTGGTCGAAGCCGAACTGTTCCGCCTCGAATCTCGGCTACCCAACCTCGACGACCCGCAGCGCGACGAGGTCGCCCGCACCGTGCGCCGCGTGGTCGACAAACTGCTGCACGCACCGACCGTGCGGGTGAAGCAGCTCGCATCCACGCCGGGCGGCAACAGCTACGCCGAGGCACTGCGCGAGCTGTTCGCCCTCGAGCCCGGCGCGGCGGAGGCAGTGGCCGCGCCGATGGAGATCCGGACTGCTGCGAGCGACGAATTTCTCACCGCCGTTTCGGGCGAATTCCGCGCCGCCGACCTCGCCGACGACTTCACCACGGGTGGACTGCACGACGATCGGGGTCACACTCCGTGAGCACGTACACCGAAACGGCCTCCGGCCCTCGCCCGGGGAATACCGGCCGGGTGCTGCGCATCGGCACGCGCGGTAGCCAGCTCGCCACCACGCAGGCGGGCACCGTGCGCGATGCGCTGATCGCGGCCGGACACGCGGCCGAGCTGACCATCGTGCGCACTGCGGGCGACGCGTCCGCCGCGCCGGTCGCGGAGATCGGCGTCGGGGTGTTCACCACCGCGCTGCGCGAGGAACTCGCGGCCGGGAACATCGATATCGCGGTGCACTCGTTCAAGGATCTGCCGACCGCTCCCGACGAGCGGTTCACGATCGCCGCGATCCCGCCCCGCGAGGATCCGCGCGACGCGCTCGTGGCCCGCGACGGGCTGGTGCTCGGCGAACTGCCCGCCGGCTCGCGGATCGGCACTTCGGCGCCGCGCCGGGTCGCACAACTGCTCGCCCTCGGCCTGGGTCTCGAGGTCGTGCCGCTGCGCGGCAACCTGGACACCCGGCTGCGCAAAGTTGCCGACGGCGAACTCGACGCCGTGCTGGTGGCCAGGGCCGGTCTGTGCCGGATCGGCCGCGCCGACGAAGTAACCGAGGCGCTGGAGCCGGTGCAGTTGCTTTCCGCGCCCGCGCAGGGAGCGCTCGCGGTGGAGTGCCGCAGCGACGAACCCGACCTGGTGGCCACTCTCGGTGCGCTCGACGACGAGTCGACGCGCGCCGCGGTGATCGCCGAGCGCGCGCTGCTGGCCGAATTGGAAGCAGGCTGCACCGCACCGGTCGGCGCACTCGCCGAGGTCGTCGAATCACTCGACGACGACGGTCGGGTGTTCGAGGAGATCTCGCTGCGCGGTTGTGCCGCCGCCGCGGACGGCAGTGACGTGCTGCGCGCATCCGGGGTTGGCCCACTCACCGACGCCGCCGGTCTCGGCCGTGCCGTCGCGCGCGAGTTGATCGACCTCGGCGCACACGAACTGATGGGCGTCCGAACCGAATCGTCGGGCGCGAGCGGGGGTGCGACATGACCGACCTACCACGGGGTCACCGGCGAAAACGCCGATGGCCCCAGACCCCAAGAACCGACCGCATCAAGCTGGACGCTGGAAATGCACTGGAGAACCACCGATGAGCCGAGCACGTAAGCACACGACCGGACGGATCCTCTTCGTAGGATCGGGACCGGGCGACCCCGCGCTGCTGACCGTGCGCGCACGCGAGGTGTTGACACAGGCAGTACTTGCCTTCACGGACCCGGATGTCGACAGGGGCGTCGTCGCCCTCATCGGCACCGCGATCGACCCCGAGGCACACGGCGAGACGGCCGACGGCGAGGAACTCGTCGCCGATATCCGTCCCGCGCTCGGCGATCCAGCCGAGGTGGCCAAGACCTTGGTCGCCGAGGCCCGCAACGGCCATGACGTGGTCCGGGTCGTCTCCGGTGACCCGCTCACCACCGACTCGGTGATCGCCGAGGTCAACGCGGTCGCCAGGGCGCACGTGCAGTTCGAGGCGCTGCCCGGGCTGTCGTCGGGTACCGCGGTGCCCGCCTACGCCGGGCTCGCACTCGGCTCCGGGCACACCGAGGCCGATGTGCGCGGTGAGGTCGACTGGGCCTCGCTCGCCGCGGCACCGGGACCGCTGGTGCTGCATGCGACCTCGGGTCATCTCGCCGAGACCGCCAGTGCACTGGTGGAACATGGCCTGGCCCCGCAGACCCCGGTCGCGGTGACCGTGCGCGGGACGACGCGTCAGCAGCGCACTGTCGAAGCCACTCTCGCCACGCTCAACGAGTCCGCCTCCGAACTGGTCGGGCCGTTGGTCGTCACCGTCGGCAAGATCGTCGGCCAGCGCGCGAAGATGTCGTGGTGGGAGTCGCGCGCCCTGTACGGCTGGACCGTGCTCGTACCGCGCACGAAGGATCAGGCCGCCGAGATGAGCGAGCGACTGGTCACGCACGGCGCGATCCCGATGGAGGTGCCGACCATCGCGGTCGAACCGCCGCGCAGTCCCGCGCAGATGGAGCGCGCGGTCAAGGGCCTGGTCGACGGCCGCTACCAGTGGGTGGTGTTCACCTCGACCAACGCCGTGAAGGCGGTGTGGGAGAAGTTCGCCGAGTTCGGTCTCGATGCCCGCGCGTTCTCCGGTGTCAAGATCGCCTGCGTCGGTGAGGCGACCGCGGACAAGGTGCGCTCCTTCGGTATCAAGCCCGAACTGGTTCCCAAGGGTGAGCAGTCCAGTCTCGGCCTGCTCGACGAGTTCGCGGACTACGACGAGATCTTCGACCCGGTCAACCGAATTCTGTTGCCGCGCGCAGACATTGCGACGGAAACCCTCGCCGAGGGTCTGCGCGAGCGGGGCTGGGAGATCGACGATGTGACGGCGTACCGTACCGTGCGTGCGGCGCCGCCGCCGGCCGAGACCCGCGAGATGATCAAGACCGGTGGATTCGACGCCGTGCTGTTCACCTCGTCCTCGACGGTGCGCAACCTCGTCGGCATCGCCGGGAAGCCGCACGCGCGCACCATCGTTGCGTGTATCGGTCCCAAGACCGCCGAGACGGCAACGGAATTCGGTCTGCGCGTGGATGTGCAGCCGGAGACCGCGCAGGTCGGCCCGTTGGTCGAGGCGCTCGCCGAGCACGCTTCCCGGTTGCGCGCCGAAGGTCTGTTGCCGCCGCCGCGTAAGAAGAGCCGCCGCCGCTGACGTTCGGCACTCCAAGGAGGCCCGTGTTTCCTGCCGATCGTCCCCGTCGGTTGCGCGGCAGCGCTGCAATGCGCCGTCTCGTCGCCGAAACATCGCTGGAGCCAAGGCATCTCGTGCTTCCGATGTTCGTCGCCGACGGCATCACGGAGCCGCGTCCGATCTCCTCGATGCCCGGCGTGGTACAGCACACGCTCGATTCGCTGCGCAAGGCCGCCGTGGATGCGGTGGACGCCGGGGTGGGTGGTCTGATGCTGTTCGGGGTGCCGCGCCCCGACGACAAGGACGCCGACGGCACTTTGGCCAGTGCGCCCGAGGGCATTCTCAACCGTGGCCTCGCGGCGCTGCGTGCCGAGGTCGGTGCCGACACGGTCGTCATGGCCGACACCTGCCTCGACGAGTTCACCGACCATGGTCACTGTGGCGTGCTCGCCGCCGACGGCTCGGTCGACAATGACGCGACGCTGCGACGCTACGTGGATATGGCTCTGGCCCAAGCCGAATCGGGTGCCGTGCTGCTCGGTACGAGCGGGATGATGGATGGGCAGGTCGGCGTGATCCGGTCCGCTCTGGACGAAGCAGGCCACATCGACACCGGGATCCTCGCCTATGCCGCGAAGTACGCCTCGGCGTTCTACGGGCCGTTCCGGGAGGCGGTCGGCTCATCGCTGCAGGGCGATCGGCGTACCTATCAGCAGGATCCGGCGAACCGTCGCGAAGCGGTGCGCGAGGTCGATCTCGACCTCGTCGAGGGCGCCGACATCGTGATGGTGAAGCCGGCGATGGCCTATCTCGACATCCTCCGTGACGTCGCCGACCGTTCGACGGTTCCCGTTGCGGCATACCAGATTTCGGGCGAGTACTCGATGATCACGGCCGCGGCCCAGAACGGCTGGATCGACCGGGATGCCGCGGTGCTGGAATCGCTGCTTGGTATTCGTCGCGCCGGTGCGGACATCGTGCTGACGTATTGGGCCGCCGAAGTCGCGCGCCGACTCTCGTGACCCAACCGCCACGGCCGACGCCGGACGATGTCGTTACTGCGTTCCAATTGTGGTGGCTGGTGGCCGGGTTCGGCTTCGCGCAGTTGCTCTGCGCGCTGCTCGGTGCGATCGGTGACCGCGACGCACTCGTCGATCAGCTGCTCTCGGATATGGCCCGCCGCGATGCCGAATTTGCGTTGACTCGCAGCACCGCGGAGCTGTTTCTGTACGCCGGGCTGTTGATCGCGGTCGTTATCGGCGTGGTGGTCTGCACCGTGGTGCTCGTGGTCGCGTATCAGATGCGGCGCGGCCGTGGCTGGGCCCGCACGATTCTCACTGTGCTCGGTTCGTTTCTCGTCGTGCTCGCCGTGCCGTCGGTGTTCGGCCTGGGCACCGCGACCGGCGCGGTCGCGGTGCTGGCGGGCGGGCTGGCCATCCTCGGTGGGGTCGCGGCGGCCGGCGCGATTGTCCTGATGCATCGCCGAGAGTCGAATTCCTACTTCCTGCCGGGACCTCCGGTGCGCTGATCAGCGCAGCGATTGAAGATTTGTGTAGTGGGTATCGATGTGATTGTGTGAAGACCATCACAGGATGTGGTATCCGGGAGGAGCACGGCGGTATGCGGGTTGTGATCGAGCAGAGGCACAGTGCACGACGTGAAGTGGTGTTCCTGACCTTGATGATCCTGTTCGGTCTGATCACCGTCGCCGTGCTGCTGGTTCCCAGCCTGGTCGGCTGACCCCCCGCCTCATTCCGCACCGCATGCGTCACGCAGGATAGTTCCGTGTCGTCTTCTGCCAGTCCTCTGGAGTCTCCGCAGCGTCCGAACGTGGTGACCGCCGCGTATTGGGTCTGGATCGTCGCCGCCGCTGCGCTGGTGTTCTTCGGTGTCATGGCGTTATTCATCGCCGGCGATGCGACGCGCGAGTCCATGCTGGACAAAAACCCCGACGCCGACGTCGATGCCGCGCTCACCCTCATTCGCGGGTTCGGCGGCATCACCATCGTCGTCGGGCTGGTCATCGCGGCGCTGGTCGGGCAGGTCCGCAAGGGGAAAGCCCGGATGCGGCGCGCGCTCGCCGTCCTCTCGGTGGTGTTCGCATTCATGCTGGTCGTGACCACCACCATCGGCATCGCGTACTTCCCGCTGGTGATCGTCGCGGTGGCGATGCTGGTCGCCACGTTCCTTGTCTATCGTCCGGCCGCTGCGCCCTGGTTCCACCGTGTCCAATGACGGGCCCGACGGCACGCCGCCGATCGTGCTGTTCGCCGAGCCGGGGGCGCGTTGGCGCGTGGCCGGCTACGGGCCGCTGCTGTGCCTGGTCGTGCTGATCGTCGAACTCTCCACCGGGTCCGGGGTGCACTGGCTGACGTTGCCGATCTGTGCCGCCGTCCTGGCCGCCGCGGTGTCGGTACAGATCGTCGCCGCGCGCAGACACGCGAGCGTCGTGCTCACCCCCGAGGTGCTGCGCAATGGCACCGAGGAGCTACCGCTGCGCCACATCGTCGAGGTGTTCGGGCCGCGCGACGAGACCTCCCGGCAGTTCGCGCCCTGGGAGACCGCGCGCACGCTCGGTGAGTTGGCCGAGGTGCCGCGTCGGCGCAATCCGATCGGCCTGCAGTTGAAGCGTGGACGGCTGGTGCGCGCTTGGGCGAAAGACGAGACGATGCTGCGGCTGGCGCTTGTCGCCGCCCTCGGTGGCACCGGTGACCACTGGCGTGCCGAGTCGGCCCCGCGGCACGACGAACCCCGCCGCGAGGAACCGGCCCCGAGTGTGGACGAACCGGCCAACCTGCCCGATGACGAGGCCGCCGAATGATCCGCCGCACGGTGGTGGTCGCCGAGGTGGTGGGGTCGGTCGGACTGCTGGTTCTGACGGTGTTCTGCTGGCAGGCCGGCGTGCAGGTGACGCATTTCGGGCCGGTCCGGGAGGACGGGCCTGCCTTCGACAGCACCTATTACTCCGGGCCGTGGATCATCGCGGCGTCGGTATCGGTCGCGCTGGCCGGAGTGCTGGTGATCGACCTCGTTCGGCGGCTGCGCACCAGCTCGGAAACCCGGCCGGGAGTACCCGCCGGGGGTACCGTGGAGAGATGAACTCCTACTCGCCGGAGAAGGACGAATTGCTCAAAAGGCTTCGTCGGATCGAAGGTCAGGTCGCCGGTATCTCCCGGATGGTCGCCGAGGATCGGTACTGCATCGACGTCCTGACGCAAGTGTCGGCGGTGACCAGCGCGCTGCAGTCGGTCTCGCTCAAGTTGCTCGACGCCCACCTCGCCGGCTGCGTGGTCGAGGCCGCGAAACAGGGCGGGCCGAACGCGGACGCGAAGGTGAAGGAGGCCTCCGAGGCGATCGCGCGTCTCGTTCGCTCCTGATCGCTCCGGCGTATTTCGTCGAGTTCGGTCGGCTGCAGTCCACAACCGCGCTCGGCGATGGCTCGTTCCTGCTCACCACCGACAACGGTGGTGGTACGGATCAGGTGCTGCTCGTCAAGCCCGCGGGCTAGTCAGCCTTCGCCACCGCGCCCCTACGCCCTTTGTTGATCACGAGCCGGTGGCCCCCGTCCCGAGTTGATCACGAGCGAATGGCCTCAGTTCTCGGCGTGTCGGAGGCCAGATCAACACGGGCCGGCGGCCAGATCAACACGGCATCGGGGCGGGCCGCGCACCCCCCGTCAAAGTGCGCGGCCTGCGCCCGTCAGCCGTCGGTGCCCGGGCCGTCGAGCAGAGCGGCACCGAGCAGGTATTCCGGCACGCCGAGTCCGGTGGCGATCGTGTCGACGTGCGGCCGTAGCGAGCGGCAGCGCTCGTTGACGCCGCGGGTCACGGCCTTCGCGCGTTCCACCGACAGCCGCCGGTGTTCGATGAACCAGGCCTTGTTGTCCTCGATGACGGTCAGCGCGTAGATGTCGCAGAGTTCGCCGAGCAGTTCCTTGGCGGTTTCGTCCTCGCACTCGTCGATACCGGCGACGAAGGCCTCGAGCACCACCCGGTCGATATGCGCGCGCGCCGCCTCGAGCACATGGTCCTGGACGAAGTTGAACGCGTCGAACGGATCGTCCTCGCGCTTGAACGCGCCCTGAAGCCGGCGCGCCGCGCTGGCGAGCAGGTACTCCTCGCGCTCGCCGAACATGTCGAGCTGGGTGCCGCGGTTGAACAGGCTGCCCTCTTCCTCGTTGTCCTGGCGGGTGTCGAGCAGCGTCTGGATGATCTGCGTTGCGGCGGTGCGCTTCTTGACGACATCACCGACGGTGTCCACGGCGAACCGCATCCATTCCACCGGGCTCATGCCCTGCACCTCGTCGGCGTAGCCGGTGAGCAGCTCCTTCGCGACGAGCTGGGTGAGCACCGTGTTGTCGCCCTCGAACGTGGTGAAGACGTCGGTGTCTGCCTTGAGTGCGACGAGCCGGTTCTCCATCAGATAGCCGGCGCCGCCGCACGCCTCGCGGCATTCCTGGATGGCCCTCGTCGCGAAGGCGGTGTTGGCTACCTTCAGCCCGGCGGCGCGGTTCTCCAGTTCGCGTTGCGCCTGCGGGTCCTGGTCGGGCGAGGTCTGCAACCGGTCGAGGGTGGAGACCAGCTCGTTCTGCGCGAACGCGAGCGCATAGGCCTGCGCGATCAGCGGCAGCAGCCGTCGCTGATGGGCCAGGTAGTCCATGATCGCGATTTCAGTGTCGCCCTCCGGTGAGCTGAACTGCCTGCGCTGCAACGCGTACTTGGTGGCGATGGTCAGGGCCACCCGCGCTGCGGCCGCAGCCGAGCCGCCGACCGTGATCCGGCCACGGACCAGCGTGCCGAGCATGGTGAAGAACCGCCGGCTGACATTGTCGATCGGCGAGGTGTAGTTGCCGTCCTCATCGACGTCGCCGTAGCGGTTGAGCAGGTTCTCGCGCGGTACACGGACGTGATCGAAGACGATGCGACCGTTGTCCACGCCGGGCAGACCGCCCTTGTGCCCGCAGTCCGAGGTGGTGACACCGGGCAGGTCATTGCCCTCCTCATCGCGGATCGGTACGAGGAGACAGTGCACACCCTTCGATTCGGTTTCCTCGCCGTCGGTGCCGGGCACCAGGAGTTGCGCGAACACTGCCGCCATCGTCGCGTGCTGGGCCGCACCGCCGATGTAGTCCTTGCGCGCGGACGGGGTCGGGGAGTGGATGACGAACTCCGCGGCGTCGGGGTCGTAGGTCGCTGTGGTCTCGAGGGACTGCACGTCGCTGCCGTGCCCGGTCTCGGTCATCGCGAAGCAGCCGAGCAGGTCGAGATCGATGGTCGGTTTGACGTAGCGCGTGTGGTGCCGCTCGGTACCGAGGTTCTCGACCGCGCCGCCGAACAGGCCCCACTGCACGCCGGCCTTCACCATCAACGACAGGTCCGACATGGCGAGCAACTCGATGCTCGTCACGGCCGCGCCAACATTGCCGGTGCCACCGTGCTCGATCCGGAAACCGTTGGCGGCGTTGCCCGCTGCGGTGAGCAGCGCCATCTGCTCCAGTGTCTTGGCGCGCGCCTCGGCGAGGTCCGGGGTGTAATGCGGGAGAAACTCATCGCGGTTCAGATCGACGCGGACCTTTTCCTTCGTGTCGTGCCACGCTCCATCGAGCGTGCGGCGTAGATGATCCGCGGTGGTCAGCGTCGGTTCGCGGGTGATGGCCATGCCCGACGGTATCCCCACGGGCGAAGGCGTCGAAACCAAATCGGCGTTCGGCGGACGACGATCAGTTCGCGCGCAGACCGCGGCGGTCTTCGCCGATGGCCTCGGTGGCCTGTGTCCAAGCAACGCGCCGCACGGCTGTACGACGCGTACGTCCATGGCCGTGGCGCAGGCCCGCGAGCGGGTGGCTTCCGCCACAAAAATCCTCGAAGAAGATGCCGTGTTCCAGGCTGCGCAGCGCCGGAAATCGTTTCTTCGGCGCCTGACCTACGCGCTGCGCCACTGAGCGTGGCCCAGACCACTACACCCTGTCGTTTCCGATTTGCCATCGACTGAGACACTGGAAGTCGTGTCTTTCAGTTCCACGAAGTCGGCCGAGTTGTTCGAGCGGGCCAGTGCGGTGATTCCCGGCGGAGTCAATTCGCCGGTCCGCGCGTTTTCGGCGGTCGGGGGGACGCCGCGGTTCATTGCCAAGGCCGCCGGCGCGACGCTGACCGACGTTGACGGTAACTCCTACATCGACCTGGTCTGCTCCTGGGGTCCGATGATTCTCGGCCACGCGCATCCCGCCGTCGTCGAGGCCGTGCAGCGGGCCGCCACCGGCGGTCTGTCCTTCGGCGCGCCGACCGTCGGAGAGGTCGAACTCGCCGAGGAGATCATCGCGCGGGTCGACCCGGTGCAGCAGGTCCGGCTGGTGAACTCCGGCACCGAGGCGACGATGAGCGCGATCCGGCTCGCCCGCGGATTCACCGGCAAGACGAAGATCATCAAGTTCGCCGGCTGCTACCACGGTCACGTCGACGCGCTGCTCGCCGACGCGGGCTCCGGTGTCGCGACGCTCGGGCTGCCGACCTCGCCCGGTGTCACCGGCGCGCAGGCCGGCGAGACCATCGTCGTGCCCTACAACGATCTGGACGCGGTCGCACAGGCCTGTGCCGCCAACCACGGACAGATCGCCGCGATCATCACCGAGGCCGCAGCAGGAAACATGGGCGCGGTCGCGCCGGAGCCCGGCTTCAACGAGGGCCTGCGCCGCCTGGCCAATGCGCACGATGCGCTGCTCATCGTCGACGAGGTGATGACCGGCTTCCGGGTGAGCCGATCCGGCTGGTTCGGCATCGACGGCGTCGCGGGCGATCTGTACACCTTCGGCAAGGTGATGAGTGGCGGGCTGCCCGCAGCGGCATTCGGTGGCCGTGCCGACATCATGAACCACCTCGCCCCGGCCGGCCCGGTTTATCAAGCGGGCACGTTGTCGGGTAATCCGGTGGCCGTCGCGGCCGGCCTGGCCACGCTGCGCGCCGCCGACGACAGCGTCTACGCGAAACTCGATGCCAACGCCTTCCGCCTCGGTGACCTGCTCGGATCGGCGCTCAGCGCCGCAGGCGTGCCCCACCGGGTGCAGTTCGCAGGCAACATGGTGAGCGTGTTCTTCTCGGCCAAGCCGGTGACCGACTACGCCTCGGCGAAGGCGGCGCAGACCTGGCGATTCGCTCCGTTCTTCCACGCGCTGCTCGAGCGCGGCGTGTACGCCCCGCCGAGCGCGTTCGAGGCCTGGTTCGTTTCCGCCGCGCTCGACGACGCGGCGTTCGAGCGAATCGCCGACGCACTGCCCGCCGCAGCGGCTGCTGCTGCAACAGCTCCCGAACCCGAAGGAACGACGTCGTGACCGAACCCAAGTCCGAGCAACTGCGCACGATCGTGCACGTGCTGCGGCACGGCGAGGTGCACAACCCGCGCGGGATCCTCTACGGCCGGCTGCCCGGCTTCGCGCTGTCGGTGACCGGCCGCGCACAGGCCGCCGCGGTGGCCAAGGCGCTCGCAGGCCACGACATCACCCATGTGATCGCCTCGCCGCTCGAGCGCGCGCAGGAAACGGCGACGCCGATCGCCGCCGCGCACGGGCTGTCGGTGGAGACCGACGAGGACCTGATCGAGGCGGGCAACACGTTCGAGGGCCTGCGCGTCTCCGTCGGTGACGGTGCGCTGCGCAAGCCGCGGCACTGGTGGAAGCTGCGCGACCCGTTCACCCCGTCCTGGGGCGAGCCGTACCTGCAAATCGCGCACCGCATGCTGGCCGCGGTGAACAAGGCACGTGCCGAGGCCGCCGGGCACGAGGCGGTCGTCGTCTCGCATCAGCTCCCGGTGTGGACACTGCGCCGATTCCTGCAGGGCCAGCGGCTGTGGCACGACCCGCGCCAGCGGCAGTGCTCGCTCGCGTCGCTCACCTCGCTCGTCTATCTCGGCGACACGCTCGTCGACATCGTCTACTCCGAGCCGGCCGGCCAGTCGGATCCGAGGGTGACCGGGGCGTGACCAGGATTCGCCGTCGAACGGTGGCTGCGCTTGTCGCAGCCGTCGCGATGGGCGCTGTCCCGGCCTGCTCGACCGGCTCCGACGCCGTCGCTCAGGGCGGCACGTTCGATTTCGTGTCCCCGGGCGGCAAGACCGAGATCTTCTACAACCCGCCGGAGACCCGCGGCACGCTCGGCGACCTCGCCGGGCCCAGCCTCACCGAGGACGGCAAGACGGTGTCGCTCGACGACTTCGCGGGCAAGGCCGTCGTCATCAACCTGTGGGGCCAGTGGTGCGGACCGTGCCGTGGCGAGGCCGATGACCTCGAGCAGGTCTACCAGGACACCAAGGATTCCGGGGTGGCCTTCCTCGGCATCAACGTTCGTGATTTCCAGCAGGACAAGGCGCGCGACTTCGTCACCGACAATGCGATCGGCTACCCGTCCATCTACGACCCGTCGATGCGCACCCTGATCGCGCTCGGCGGCAATTTCCCGACCAGCGTCGTGCCAACCACGCTCGTGCTCGACAAGGAGCATCGGGTTGCGGCGGTGTTCCTGCGCGAGCTGCTCGCCGACGACCTCGAGCCGGTTGTCACCCGGGTGGCGGCGGAGCAGAGCTCGTGAACCTCGCGGGCATCGGGGACAGTTTCCAGAGCGCGGCGGCCGACGGGCCGCTGTTGCTCGCGCTCGGTGCCTGTGTGCTCGCGGGTCTCGTGTCGTTCGCGTCGCCGTGCGTCATCCCGCTGGTGCCGGGTTACCTGTCGTATCTCGCCGGCGTCGTCGGTGCCGACGCACCACCGGTGACGGTCGCGGAGCGGGGTAATACAGGCGCGGAGCCTGCGGAGCGCCCCAGAGGCACGGCGACGGCGGTCCGATCCGGCCGCATGCGGGTGGCCGGTGCGGCGGGATTATTCGTCGCCGGGTTCACCGTCGTTTTCGTGCTCGCCACCGCATCGGTGTTCGGACTCATCCAGACGCTTGCGGTGAATCGCGAAGTGCTGCAACGTATCGGCGGCGTCGTCACCATCGTGATGGGTCTGGTGTTCATCGGCCTGATCCCGGCGCTACAGCGCGACACCCGGATGGAACCGCGCCGGCTGACCGGCCTGGCCGGCGCACCTCTGCTCGGCGCGGTGTTCGCCCTGGGCTGGACGCCGTGCCTCGGGCCGACACTGGCGGGCGTGATGTCCGTGGCCGCCGGCACCGAGGGCACCACCGCGGCTCGCGGCGTCGCACTGATCGTCGCGTACTGCCTCGGGCTCGGCCTGCCCTTTGTGATCCTCGCGTTCGGTTCGGTGAGTGCGTTGCGCGGCGTCGGTTGGTTGCGGCGCAACGCGCGCACGATTCAGGTCGTCGGCGGCGTGCTGCTGGTGTGCGTCGGCGTCGCGCTGGTCACCGGCGTGTGGGACGACTTCGTCGGCTGGATCCGCGACGGGTTCGTGTCGGAGGTGACGCTGCCGATATGACGACCGTGCAAGCGCCGCCGAGCGCTCCCACCCCGCCGCGGCGCCAGTCGCTGTTCGGCCGGATTTTCGCGTTCGTGCGCAACACCTGGCGCGGGCTCACCAGCATGCGCACCGCACTGGCGCTGCTGTTCCTGCTCGCGCTGGCCGCGATCCCCGGCGCGCTGTTGCCGCAGCGCAGCCTCAACGCGCAGAAGGTCGACCGGTACATCGCCAACCGGCCGACGCTCGGTCCGTGGATGGACCGGCTCGAGCTGTTCGATGTGTTCTCCAGCTTCTGGTTCACCGCGATCTACGTGCTGCTGTTCGTGTCGCTGGTCGGCTGCATCCTGCCGCGCTGCCTCGACCACTACCGTGCGCTGCGCACCGATCCGGTACCGACGCCGCGCAACCTGGCTCGGCTGCCGCACCACTTCGAGGCAGGCGTCGACGAAACGCCCGAGCAGGTCGTCGAGCGGATCCGCGCCCGTCTGCGCGGCTGGCGCACGGTGGTGCGTCGCGGAACGGCGCGGTCCGCGCATTCGGGCGAGGTGACGCTGTCCGCGGAGAAGGGCTACACCCGCGAACTCGGCAACCTCGTGTTCCATCTCGCACTGGTGGCGCTGCTGGTGTCGATCGCGGTCGGCAAGCTGTTCGGCTACGAGGGCAGCGTCATCGTGATCGCCGACGACGGCCCGGGTTTCTGTTCCACTTCGCCCGCGGCGTTCGACTCGTTCCGTGCGGGCAATGTCCGCGACGGCACCGGAATGACGCCGGTCTGCGTCCGGGTCAAGGACTTCCAGGCCGACTACCTCGAGAACGGCCAGGCCGAGATGTTCACCTCGAACATTCAGTACCAGGCCGGGGACGATCTGGTATCCAACACCTGGCGCGACGACAAGTTGCAGGTGAACCACCCGCTGCGGGTGGCAGGCGACCGGGTGTATCTGCAGGGCCACGGGTACGCGCCGACGTTCACCGTGACGTTCCCGAACGGCGAGACCCGCACCGAGACGGTGCAGTGGCGGCCCGACGACGCGACCACGTTCCTGTCCAGCGGTGCGCTGCGGATCGACCCGCCCGCCGGGATGTACCCGGACGGCGACGAGCGCCGCAAGCAGCAGATCGCGATCGAGGGCCTGTTCGCGCCGACCGCCAGCTTCCACGGCTCGCTGCTCACCTCGGTGTACCCGAAGATGACCGATCCGGCCGTCGCGGTGGATGTCTACAAGGGCGACGCCGGCCTCGATACCGGTAAGCCGCAGTCGCTGTTCTCGCTGGACAAGGACCTCGTCGAACAGAACCGGCTGATCAAGCAGGCCAGGGTGAACCTGAAGCCGGGGGAGGCCACCACGCTGCCGGACGGCACGCAGGTGCGCTTCGACGGCGCGAAGGAATTCGTCAACCTGCAGGTGTCGCACGACCCTGCGCAGGGCTGGGTGCTGGTCAGCGCGGTGACGATGATGGCCGGGCTGCTGGTGTCGCTGCTGATCCGGCGGCGCCGGATCTGGGTGCGCGCTTACCCGGCCGATGGTGAGCAGCCCCATTCACCCGGGAGCGGAGCCTGCGGAGCGACCTATTCACGACGTACCGTAGTAGAGCTTGGCGGGCTCGCGCGGACCGATCATGCCGGTTGGGGCGACGAGTTCGACCGGCTGCGCAGCCGCCTACTTGAGACCGAAGCGGAGAAGGACCACCATGCCGATCGATGAGACCATCGCCGGATACAGCGACCTGGCATTCGAATCCGCCTGGGCGGTGTACCTGATCGCGTTCGTCCTGCTGATCTGGCAGTACGCCGGGGCGCGGTCGCAGCAGGTCCAGGCGCGCGAACTCGTCGGCGCGGGTGCAGCGGCGCCGCCCGCGGCCGGTGTGCCGGGGCGGATCATCGAGCAGCCGCGCAAACCGCTGTCCGAACGGCTCGGCAACATGGCCTACGCGGTGCTCGTGGTCGGCGTCGTGCTGCACGTGTCCGCGATCGTGCTGCGCGGCTTCGCCACGCACCGCTTCCCGCTCGGCAACATGTACGAGTTCGTCACCATGGCGACCGCCGCGGCGATGATCGTCGGGCTCGTGTTCCTGCGTGGTCAGCGCTACCGCGCGATGTGGGTGTTCCTGCTCGTGCCGGTGATGGTGTTGATGTTCCTGGCCGCGACGGTGCTCTACGCCGATGCCGCACCGGTGGTGCCTGCGCTGCGGTCGTATTGGCTGCCGATCCACGTCACCATCGTCAGCACCGGCAGCGGCATCTTCCTGGTCTCCGGAATCGCGAGCCTGCTGTTCCTGCTGCGGCTGCGTCAGCCCGAGGGCGAGGAGCGCGGTCGCCTCGGTGCCATCGCGCGCCGGCTACCGGATGCGCGCACGCTCGACCGGCTCGCCTACAAGACGACGATCATCGGCTTCCCGCTGTTCGGCGCGGGCGTGATCCTCGGCGCGATCTGGGCCGAGGCGGCCTGGGGCCGGTTCTGGGGCTGGGACCCCAAGGAGACGATGTCGTTCATCACCTGGGTGGTCTACGCGGCGTACCTGCACGCGCGGGCGACGTCGGGTTGGCGGGACACCCGGGCGGCCTGGATCAACGTCGCCGGGTTTACCGCGATGTTGTTCAACCTGTTCATCATCAACATGGTGGTGTCCGGGCTGCACTCGTACGCGGGGCTGAACTAGCCGGTGTGCGACTACTGCGGGTCGCGCTTGTCCGGCTCGGTGCCGTCCGTCCGGCGCGGCCGCGACATCCGCCAGATGAAGTCGGGATCGTCCTCCGGTCCGACGACGCGCTTGGGCGCGCTCGGCGCGCGCAGCTGGGGACCGAACGCCTTCCAGCTCAACACCGCCAGCGTCACCAGCACGATCAGGGCCAACAGGTAGATCACGACGCTCACCTCCTACACCCGAGACTAGCCCTCGCACAGCCGAGAAGGCACATACGTCGTCCGACGTGGGATTAGTGTGCGACTTTCGGTCGCCGCCGCACGGTGCGCAGCATTGCCTCGACGGATTCCACGACAATCGGCCGCAGCAGCGCGGGGTCGGCGTCGCCGTGTTCGACGACCGCGCTGTACATGCTGCCGAGCACCATGCTGGCCACGATCCGACAGGGCTCGTCCATGTCGGCGCCGAGCAGCACGGTGTCGATCCGGTCCTGGATTCGTTCGGCGCGGGCGAGCACCACCGGGTTCGCGCGGACCGCCGGATCGCGGGTGATGAAACCGATCATCTGGTGGTGCGCGATGAGTCCGTCGAGGAATCCGGTCAGTGCCGCACGGCGCGCCGCGGGGGAGGGCTTGCCGATCTGGGCGGCCTGCAGGCGCGCTTCGAGGTCGGCGAAAACGGGCTCGACGAGCGTGGCGAGCAGGTCGTCCTTGGACCGGAAGTGGTAGTACACCGCCGCCTTCGTCACCGGCAGGACATCGGCGATCTGCTGCAGCGACGTCGCCTCGAATCCATGCTCGGCGAACAGGTCGACGGCAGCGGCCAGAATGCGCTCTCTGGTGCCTTCCCTGGTGGGCGATGGGGCGGTCATCGTGCGAATTCTCTGTCCTCGGTCTCGTCGGCCTCGGTGGGCTGCCGGGCACGGGACCGCTTCCCGAACAGTACGACGACCGAGAGTGCGATCGCCAACAGCGCGGCACCGGCGACGGCGTCGAGCAGGAAATGATTGCCGGTCGCCATCACCACGACGATGGTGATGATGGGGTGCGCCAGTCCGAGCACGCGAACCCAGATCGGTTGCGCACAGGCGAAGATGACGAGGCCGACCCAGATCGCCCACATGCAGTGGACGGACGGCATCGCCGCATACGGGTTGGAGATCGCGTCGGAGGCGGGCGCCCCGCTGGGGGGCCACCAGCCCCAGTCGGCGAACTCGGCCATGATGTCGTGCAGTCCGAAGGCACCGCCGATGAGACGTGGTGGCGCCGTCGGGGTCAGGTAAAACCCGATCAGTGCAGCGCCGGTGGCCAGCATGAGCACGGTGCGTGCCCGGGGGTAGACCTGCGGGCGGCGAACGTAAAGCCAGATCAGCAGCGCCGGCGTGACCACGAAATGCAACGAGGCGTAGTAGAAGCAGGCCGGTACCGCGAAGACGGGGTTGCCGTGCAGCCAGTCGTTGAGGAAGCGCTCGACATCGAGCGCCAACGTGTTCTCGATGTGGCCGATCGTGTCCGCGTTGGCGTAGGCGGCAACGCGCACGTTTCCGACGTGGTTGCGAATCATGCTGTATATCGCGTAGCAAGCGGCGATCAGTGCGATCTCTAACCACCAGGCGGGACGCCGCGCTGCGCCGACCGTGCGCCGGGGGTGTGGGGCCCGCACGCCGGCGGTGAGCGGGAGATCGGGTGGCACGAGCTCCGCCGGCTTGCCACGCACGCTATCGGTGGGCGTGCGGCCCGGCCGGTCGGCCGAGTCGAATGACCTGACGCTTGGTGTCATCGGACCCTCCTGTGGACCCGAAATTACACCTGCTGTTAACCGTCCGGCAAGTAAGTTCCCTACCGGACGTTTGTTCAGCTACTGGAGAACGAACTCAGCCGACGGACGCCTCGGTGGTGAGCGACGCGAGCAGATTCATGACCTCGGACTCGCGGAACCGGCGATGTCCGCCCGGCGTACGCAGCGAACTCAGTCGTCCGGCGAGCGCCCACCTGGTCACGGTCTTGGGATCCACGTGGAAAAGCGCTGCCACCTGACCAGGTGTCATGAGCGCTTCGTGGCCACCATGGAACGCAGGTGAGGTCATTGGTTCGTACCCCCGGGGTAGACGGTCGGTTGACGTCGCCATAGTGGCACTCGGGACCGCAGGTACTCGAACTCTCTAATTCAGGTAAAGGGGAAGTAATGGACAAAACGGATACCGGGAGACGGCCCGGCGAAGCGTGGATCCCGGCGACAAAGCGGCGCGGCGGCATCGCCTACGCTGACCTGGTGGCCGAAGATACTCCGAACTCCGACGCGACGCCGAGCCCGGGCGGTCGGCTCGCGCGCAATCTCGCGCTCTACACGGTGGCACGGCTGTTGCTCGTCGTCGTTCTCGCGGCCGTCATCTTCGGTGTGGGCAAGTTGGCCGGAGTCACGATCCCATTCCTCGTCGTGCTGATCTTCGCGGTGGTCATCGCGCTGCCGCTTTCGCTGGTTTTGTTCAAGAAGCTGCGGATTCAGGTCAACGAAGCCATCGCCGACGTCGACGAGAAGCGGCGCAGGGACAAGGCCGACCTACGCGCGCGGCTGCGCGGTGATGAAGAAGGCGGCGACGCGTCGCGATGACCGCATGTGACCGCAGTACCCCCCGCACCTGGGTGGACAATGCGGTCCGGCTCATCGACGCGGACGCTCAGCGCAGCGCCGACACCCACCTGCTGCGCTACCCGCTACCGGCCGACTGGCCGGTCCAGCTCTATCTGAAGGACGAGTCGACCCACATCACGGGCAGCCTCAAGCATCGGCTGGCCCGATCGCTGTTCCTGTATGCGATCTGCAACGGCTGGATCACCGAGGGGACCACCGTGGTCGAAGCGTCCTCGGGATCCACCGCGGTCAGCGAGGCGTACTTCGCGAGCCTGCTCGGCCTCGAGTTCGTCGCGGTGATGCCCGAGAGCACCAGTCCGCGAAAGATCGCGCTGATCGAATCCCACGGCGGGCGTTGCCATTTCGTCGATCGCCCGTCGGAGATCTACGCCGAGGCGGCGCGCCTGGCCGAACAGGCCGGCGGGCACTATCTCGACCAGTTCACCTACGCGGAGCGGGCCACCGACTGGCGCGGCAACAACAACATCGCCGAATCGATCTACGAGCAGATGCTGCACGAACTGCACCCCGTGCCCACCTGGATCGTGGTCGGCGCAGGCACCGGGGGGACGAGCGCCACCATTGGTCGCTATATCCGCTACCGCCGCCACGGCACTCGCCTCGCGGTTGTCGATCCGGAGAATTCGGCGTTCTACGGCTCCTACGAGACCGGCGACCCGGGCTATCGGACCGGAATGCCGTCGCGAATCGAGGGCGTCGGCCGCCCGCGGGTCGAGCCGTCGTTCGTCGCGCAGGTGGTGGACCGGATGATCGCCGTGCCCGACGCGGCCTCGATCGCCGCGATGCGGCATGCCAGCACCGTGCTCGGCCGGCGCATCGGTGGCTCCACGGGCACCAACCTCTGGGGCACCTTCGCGCTCATCGCCGAGATGCTCGAACAGGGCCGGTCCGGCAGCGTCGTCACCCTGCTCTGTGACGGCGGAGACCGTTACGCCGGAACGTATTTCGACGACGCCTGGGTGCAGGCGCAGGGCCTCGACCTCGCCCCGCACGCCGTCGTCCTGGAGGAATTCGTCAAGACCGGGCGTTGGCCTGCTGGCTGACCGCACTGCTCGCTCTGCCACCCCCGTTGATCACGACCGAATGGCCCTGCATCCGCGGTGATCACGAGGAAATGGCCCCGATTTGCCCCGTTTTGGAGGCCATTTGTTCGTTGTCGCGAGCCCGAACAAGTGGCCCCTCTGCTGCGGTGATCACGACCGAATGGCCCCCGACACGCCGAATCCAGGGGCCAGTTGCTCGTGATCACCGAGGTCCGAGGGCTGTCAATAAAGGTTGACACGGAGGTTCTGTCAACGTAAATTGACAGCCATGACCGAGGCAACGAGTCTTGCCGCCGCAGCAGGCAGTCCCGACCCGAATGTCGGGCTCCGGGCAGTCATCGCACTGCGCAGGCTGGCCGAGCGACTGGAGGCGATCCAGGTGGACAACGCGCGCGCTCAGGGCTGGTCCTGGCAGCAGATCGCGGACTCGCTCGAGGTGAGCAGGCAGGCGGTCCATCAGAAGCACAATCGAAGAGGGAGGGCCCGCTGATGTTCCAGCGGTTCAGCAACAGTGCACGGGCAGCCGTGCTTGCCGCGCAGGAGCAGGCGCGCGCCGGGAACAGTCCGGTGATCGACGTCGAGCAGGTGCTGCTCGGCATCATCGCCACCGCGGACGCCCCGCTCGCGACACTGCTCGACGACCTCGGCCTGAGCCGGGACGCGGTGCAGGAGGCGCTCGACGAGGCCGGGCGTGCACAGCCGCTCGGCGAGGCGGACGCGGAGGCATTGCGCTCGATCGGGATCGATCTCGATGCGGTGCGCCGCAGCCTCGAGGAGACGTTCGGCCCCGATGCTCTCGACCGGACCTCGCCGGCCGAGGAGTCGCGCGGCTTCCTCGCCCGCCTGCGCGGCAACCACATTCCGTTCACTGCCGGCGCGAAGAAGATCCTCGAGCTCGGCCTGCGTGAAGCCATCGCGCGCAAGGACGACCGCATCGAGACCGAGCACCTCCTGCTCGGCGTGCTGCGCGCACCGAACGACACCACGCGCGCTCTCATCGAGGCTCATATCGCGGTCGCGGATCTGCGCGCCAAGGTGCTCGACCTGCTCGATCGGGCCGCCTGAGACAGCCGGACGGCGACTATGCCAGCATCGCAGCATGATCTTCCTCGCACGTCTGGTCATCAACGCAGTCGCGATCTGGCTTGCCGCGGCCTGGGTTTCGGGCATCGACATCTCCAGTTCGGACAACGGCACGGGCTGGGACATCGTGGTGCTGCTCGGCATCGCGGCCGTGTTCACGGTGGTGAACATGCTGGTGAAGCCGCTGGTTCAGCTGCTGTCGATCCCGTTGGTGCTCGTCACGTTGGGGTTGTTCCTGATCGTCATCAACGCGCTGATGCTGTTGTTGACGTCATGGATCACCGAGAGCACCGATTACGGCCTGCACGTCGACGGGTTCTGGACCGCCGTGTGGGGCTCGATCATCATCTCGATCGTGAACTGGGTGCTCGGGATGCTCGTGCCGGATCGCGACTGACCTCAGCCGATCGCGAGCGCGATCCCGGTCGCGACCGCCCACAGCAGCATCGCCAGGCCCGAATCGCGCAGCGCAGGAATCAGTTCCAGGCCGTGTCGGCCGGACCGAACCGGTGCGTTGGCGCGCACCGAGAACGGGACGGCGAGCAGCCCGAGCAGCGCCCAGGGGGTCCGCGCGACCAGCACGAGAGTCGCGACCACCGGCACTACCAGGAGCGCCAGATGCAATGTCCGCGTGCGCGTATCGCCGAGCCGGACCGCCAGCGTGACTTTGCCCGAGGCGGTGTCGGTCGGAATATCGCGCAGGTTGTTGGCCACGAGGACCGCGCTGGAGAAGCTGCCGACCGCGACCGCGCACACCAGGCCGGCCCAGTCGACCTCGTCGGCCTGCACGAACTGGGTGCCGAGCACCGCGACGAGGCCGAAGAACACGAATACCGCGATCTCACCGAAGCCGCTGTAGCCGTATGGTTTCCGCCCGCCGGTGTAGAACCACGCGCCGGCGATGCAGAGCGCGCCGACGAGCACCAGCCACCACGCGGAGGTGACGGCGAGAACCAGGCCGGCCACGGCCGCGACACCGAGGCTTGCGACGGCGGCGTTGCGCACGGAAGCGGGCGTCGCCAGACGCGAGCCGACCAGCCGCAACGGACCCACCCGCTCGTCGTCGGTGCCGCGGATCCCGTCCGAGTAGTCGTTCGCGTAGTTCACCCCGATGATCAGCGCCAACGACACGACCAGCGCGAGGAGCGCCTTCCACCACACTGCGCCATCCAGCGACGCCGCCGCGCCGGTGCCCGCGAGCACCGGGGCGATCGCGTTCGGGAGGGTGCGCGGGCGGGCGCCTTCGATCCACTGGGCCATTGAAGCCATGACCAGATCCTTGCACGGCCGGCCGGCGACCCCGCCTGGTGGCCGCACACCCCTTCGCACGAATACGATTCGGAGCACCGTGTCAATACAGTCAGCCGCGATGGGGAGCGACCCGGCGGAGCTCGACAACGCATCGGTCGTTGTGGCTCTGCTGGGTGAGGTGTGCACCCGTCGCAACGGCGACCTGGTGCCGCTGCCCGGCGCGCGGGCCCGCAGCTTGGTGGCGGCGCTGGCGCGGCGCCCCGGACACAGTCGCAGCGCGCAAGGTCTCATCGACGATGTGTGGGGTGACGCGCCGCCGCGGTCGCCGATGAACGCCCTGCACACCCAGGTGTCGCGGCTTCGTGCGGCGCTGCCCGAGGGCGCGCTGGAGATCGGGCCGGCGGGCTACCGCCTCACCCTCGACGATCGGGAGGTCGATCTGACGCTCGCCCGTGTGCTGGCGCGCAAAGCCCGCACCGCCGCCGAGCTGGGCGACGCGCGGGGCTGTCTCGACGCCGTGGCGCGGGCGCGCGAGCTGTGGCGCGGCGAGCCGGGGGCGGATCTGCCCGACGGCGAGCCCGCCCGCGCGGTCCATCAGGAGGCGCAGGCGTGCCTGGACGCGCTCGGTGACCTGGAGATCGCGGCGCGCCGCACGCTCGGCGATCTCGAGACCGCACTACCGCTGGTGCGGGCGCGGGCCGACCGCAACCCGCTCGACGAGCCCGCGCATCTCGAGCTGATGCACGTGCTGGCCGAGTTGAACCGCGGCAACGAAGCGCTCGATGTCTTCGCGGCATTGCGCGAGCGTCTCGCCGACCAGTTCGGGGCCGATCCCGGGGCCGAGCTGGTGCAGCTCAACACCCGGATCCTGCGCGGCGAAACCGAGACCCGCACCGTCGATCGGCTGCCCGCCTCGATCGGGCTGCGCGCGGCCCCGAATGCGCTGCTCGGCCGGGAGGACGACCTGGCGGCCATCGAACGGTCGGTGCAGCAGGCGCGGGTCACCACCATCCTCGGCCCGGGCGGAGCGGGCAAGACCAGGGTGGCAAACGAGATCGGTCAGCGGATCGCGCAGCACCGCCCGGTGGTGCTGGTCGAGCTGGCCTCGCTGCGCAGCGGGGACGACGTGGTCGCCTCGATCTGCGCGGTGCTCGGACTCAGCGAGACCGACCTGCAGCCGGGCATCCGGGTTCGCGCGCAGTTGCACACCGCCTACGAGCGACTCAAGGTCGCGCTGTCGCTGCGGCCGATGTTGCTGATCCTGGACAATTGCGAGCACCTCGTCGACGCGGTCGCCGACGTCGTCGCGGACCTCGTCGCCGCCGGCGACACGCTCTCGGTGGTCACCACAAGCCGTGCACCACTGATGATTTCGGCCGAGACGGTCTACCCGCTGCCGCCGCTGGAGATCGACGAGGCGGGTTCGCCCGCCACCGACCTGTTCCACGTGCGGGCGCGGGCGGTGCGGCCCTCGGCCCGGCTCGACCCCGCCGAGGTGGCCCGGCTGTGCCGCACCCTGGACGGGCTGCCGCTGGCCATCGAACTCGCTGCGGCCCGGGTGCGGACGATGTCGGTGGAAGAGATCAATAACCGGCTCGCGGACCGCTTCGCGTTGCTGCGCAGCGCCGATCGCACCTCGCCGGATCGGCACCGCACGCTGCGCGCCGTGATCGACTGGAGCTGGCAACTGCTCGATCCGCAGCAGCAGGCGGCGTTGCGCCGGCTGTGTCGCTTTCCTGCCGGGTTCACGCTGGAATCTGCTGCTGCAGTGGCCGAATGGGGCGTTGTCGACGATATGGCGTTGGCGCTCGACGGTTTGGTGAACCAGTCGCTGCTCGACATTCAGGAGACCGCGAACACGGGTCTGCGCTACCACATGCTCGAAACCGTCCGCGAATTCGGCGAGGAACTGCTCGAGCAGGAGCCGAACGAGGCCGACGAGGTGGCGCGGCGAACGGCGCAGTGGGCGTGCGAATTCGCAGTGCGGGTCGCCGAATCCGCGGTCGACGAGCAGGTGCGCACCGTGCAGCGGATCGAAGCCGACCATGACAATCTGGTCGCGGTGCTGCGTGCGGCCGTCGCCCGGGACGACGTCCGGACCACGCATCACGTGTTCGCGGTGCTCGCGACATTGTGGGCGATGCGCGGCGCCCACTCGGAGGTGTTCAACTGGGCGCCACGCGTACTCGCTCTCGGTCCGGCATCCGATGCGCCCGACGACATTCCCGTGGATCTGCTTGCCCTGAGCTACATGATGGCGGGCATGCACATGGCGATCGGTGCCAACTTCCGGGCATTCGCCCGCGCCCGGAGCAAGGTTCGCGCGCTGCAACGCACCGAGCTGTCCGAGGCGGCGCGTTTCGTTTCCCGGCTGATGCTTATCGGTCGGGAGGGGCGCGGACTGTCGCGCCTACTCGCCGTCGGGGTGCGGTCGTCCGACCGTACAACTCGAGTCGCGGCGTTGATCGCCCGCGCGAATTTCAGCGAGAACTTCGGTCGCGCATACTTTTCCCGGCGAGACGCATTGGCCGCGTTGGTCCTTGCCGAACAGGGCAACGACGTATGGACCACCGCGATGGCAAGCCAGCATCTCGGCAGCCTGTACGGGCAGTCCGCGCAGTATGCGGAGTCCGTCGAGTATTACCGGCGCGCCCTGGATGCGACCACGACTTTGCATGCGCACGAGGAAACCATTTCGATCCGCGCATACCTGGATGCCTCGTTGATCGGTGCCGGCCGGGTCGCGGAGGCGCGCCGCGACCTCGCCGATCTGGTCGGTACGACGGATAGCCTGATCGGATCCGAGGTCGGGGCGGGCACGGAGGCGAGTCAGCGCCTGGCGAGCGTGCAGGCGGCCCTCGCCGAAGCCGATCTGGCCGAAGGCCGGATCGACCGTGGACTCGCCGCATATCGCAACGCCCTCACCATCGTTGGCTGGCCGCACACGGTGCAGCCCAACCCCGGACCGTCCGAGACGATGATCGCCAGCGGAGTGATCGGCGCCCATGTGCAACACGGTCGGGCAGCCGAGATCACCACAATCGCAGCCGATCTCACCGCGAGTGCATTGCAGTGGATGGCCATCTATCCCGACCTGCCGCAGATCGGCGCGCTCGGTGCGGCGATCGGCAGCTACCGGATCGCCACGGGCACGGACCAGGAAGTGGGTCTGCGAATGCTCACGTTGGCGATGAATACCCATGCCCGACAGGATCTTCCGTCGATGGCGATCGTCAATCATCTCGCCCGCGCGCGGGAAGTTCTGGGCGACGCGCGGGTCGAAGAAAAGCTGGCCGCGGCCGTCGGGATACCTCGGCAACGGGCGGCCGACGAAATTCTCGATCTGCTGGGGCGCTGAGCGCACGAATTCGCTAGGGCGTCAGCTTGCGGACGCTGCCGTCCCAGCCCGTGGCGTACAGCGAATTCGGATCCCAGCCGGGCCCCGCGCCGAGGCGCACCGACGAGGTGAGGGTGAGACCCTGTGCGATCGTGCACTGCGCACCGGTCGCGGGGTTCAGGCGAATCACCTTGCCCGCCAGGTTGAGTGCGATGTAGACATTGCCTGCCGCGTCCGTCGTCAGATCGTCGCCGATGTTCAGCAGACCGAACCCGGGGACCGGCCACTCGCGCGCGGGCGCACCCGGAGCGGCGATGTCCACACCGAACACCTTCGTGGTGGGATCGAAGGTGCTGTCGGTGTAGAGCCACCGCCCGGTGGGATCGACCGCGAGCCCGTTCGTGCTGACCCCGGCCAGGGCGTACGGCTCGGGCCGGGCGGGATCGCTGCGGTGCACCACGGTGAGCCGCTGGTTGCCGCTGACCACGAGGTCGCCGTCGGGCAGCGTGGTGAGGCCGTTCGGCATGGTGAGACCGCGAGCGTAGGTCTGTCGCATCCCGGAGTCGAGGTCGTAGGTGTCGACGGTGCCGTCCTTCGCGCCGGTCAGCAGGGACACCGGCGAGTTTCCGGTGGCGAAGTAGACGGTGTTGCCCGCCACTGTGATCCCGCCCGGCGACTCGACCGAAGCCACCACGGTGGCGTAGTTGCCTGCCGGATCGAGCCGGTCGATCGAACCGGGCGAGCCGAATGCCAATCGGGACAGCAGCATCGCGCCGCGTCCATCGAAGGCGAGGTTCTCCAGCATGCCGTGGCCGCTGCTGATGGTGGTGGCAGTCCACGGCCGGCAGGTATCGGGCGCCGGCTCGGCCTGCCCGACGCCACCGCCGATCACGGACGTGCCGATCAGCAGCGCAGCGGCGACTGCCGTGCGATACGAAGACGTCATCGTTCCTCGGTTCAGCGTCAGCAGGGCCACTGGATGGCGCTGCGGTGCACGGGCGGTGGCCGGGTCGAGTGCATTCAACACCAGTTGCAGGGTGCGCTGCGGGAAACACGGCGGACCCCCGGTGAGTACCGCATACTCGCCGGGGGTCCGCAGTGGGTGCGTGCTCAGGCCTTGCGCATGTACATCTTCACGGTCAGCGGTGCGAAGATCGCGACGATAATCGCGGCACCGAGGACCGACCAGCCGAAGTGCGAGCCGATGTGGCCGTTGTTGGCGAGATCGCGCACCGCGTACACGAGGTGGCTGATCGGGTTCACGTTGACAAAGGCCTGCATCCAGCCGGGCATGGTCTCGACCGGCACGAACGCGCTCGACATGAAGGTCAGCGGGAACAGGATCAGCATCGAGATACCCTGCACCGCAGAGGCCTTGCTCATCAGCACACCCATGAGGGCGAAGATCCAACTGACGGCGAACGAGCAGCCGATCACCAGCAGGCCGGCGGCGACGACGCCGAGGATCCCGCCACCGGGCCGGTAGCCCATGATGTAGCCCATCACGAAGGTCAGCACGGTGGCGATGCCGTAACGCACCATGTCGGCGGTGAGTGCGCCGGCGAGCGGGGCGATCCGGGCTATCGGTAGCGATTTGAACCGGTCGAACACGCCCTTGTCCATGTCTTCGCGCAGCTGTGTGCCGGTGACCACCGAGGTGATGATCACGGTCTGCACGAGGATGCCGGGGATGATGACCGGCAGGTAGCTGTGCACATCACCGGAGATCGCGCCGCCGAAGATGTAGGTGAACATCAGGGTGAACAGGATCGGCTGCAGCGTCACGTCGAACAGCTGCTCGGGGTTGTGCTTGATCTTGATGATGCCGCGGTAGGCCATCGTGAGGGTGTTCTCGACGGTCTGCCGCAGGCTGATCCGGTGCCGCGCCGCCGGCCGCGTGACCGTGCTTTCGCTCGGCGCGGTCAGTGTGGTTGTCATACCAGGCTCCGTTCGGTATCGGCCGGATCCGCGTCGTCGGCGGGATGGCCGGTGATGGTGAGGAAAACCTCGTCGAGGCTGGGCTTGGACACCGTGATCTCGTCGACGTCGATGCCGTTGTCGCGCAGCCGAATCAGGATCTCCGGCGTGGCACGGGCATTGTTCATCGGCGCGGTGAGGCGGCCGGCTTCCGGCGTGATGGCCACCTCGGTGCCGAGTTGTTCGGCGATCAGGCGGCGGGCGTCCTCGGTGCGAGTGCGGTCGACGAGGGTGAGCAGCAGCGTGGAGACGCCGACCGACGATTTGAGTTCGTCGGCGGTGCCGTCGGCGATCACCCGGCCGCGGTCGATCACGGCGATGCGATCGGCGAGCTGATCGGCTTCGTCGAGGTACTGCGTGGTGAGCAGGACGGTCGAGCCGTCGCGGACCAGCCGGCGGATCGTCTCCCACATCTGGGCGCGGGTGCGCGGGTCGAGTCCGGTGGTGGGCTCGTCGAGGAACAGCAGTGGGGGAGCGGCGATCAGGCTGGCGGCGAGATCGAGCCGGCGCCGCATACCACCGGAGAAGTTCTTCAACGGCTTGTTCGCGGCCTCGACGAGATCGAACTCCTCGAGCAACTCTGCGGACTTGCGCTTCGCGGCGGCGCGGGTGAGGCCGAGCAGTCGGGAGAAGATCACCAGGTTCTCGGTCGCGGTCATGTCCTCGTCGACCGAGGCGTACTGCCCGGTGACGCCGACGAGCGAGCGGACGGCGGTCGGTTCGCGCACCACGTCGTAGCCGAAGATGCGGGCGTTGCCGGCATCCGGGCGCAGGAGGGTGGCGAGCATGCGGATGGTCGTGGTCTTGCCGGCACCGTTCGGCCCGAGCACGCCGTAAACGGACCCGGTGGGCACGGTGAGGCTGACTCCGTCGACCGCGCGCTGCTCTCCGAACGTCTTTACGAGGCCCTCGGCCTCGACGGCGAACTGCGTAGCTGGATTGGTCATGGCATCAGATTGCCGGGCCCGGCTTGCACCGCCCTTGCGTGATACTTGCGCCCGCTTTCAGTTCGACGAGCGGGCTGCAAGCGCGGCCCGCAGCGCGGCGCGATCGACCTTGCCCGGGCCGCGCAGCGGCAGCGCATCGAGCAGGTACAGCTCGCGCGGCGCCGCGGTCGGGTCGAGCCGCGCGATGACATGTTCGCGCAGCTCATCGAGGGTGGGCGGGGTTGCGGACGGGACCACCGCCGCCACTACCCGCTGACCGAGGCGAGGATCGGTGAGACCGACGACCGCGCATTCGCGCACGCCGGCATGCGTACTCAGCGCGGCCTCCACCACCTGAGGCACCACGGTGAGGCCGCCGGTCGAAATTGCCTCGTCGAGGCGCCCGGAAATGGTGAGCACACCGTCGCGCACGCTGCCCGCATCGTCGGTGCGGAACCAGCCCCGCTCCGCGAACGCGGGGTGCTCGGGCAGTCCGCGATACCCCGATGCGAGCACGTCGCCGCCGAGCAGCACGCGACCGCCCTCTGCGATCCGTACCTGCACTCCGTCCAGCGGGACGCCGTTGTACACGCAGCCGCCGCAGGTCTCGCTCATTCCGTAGGTCCGCACGATCGTGATGCCCGCCGCCTCGGCCCGCTCGCGCAGCACGACGGGGGTCGCCGCGCCGCCGATCAGTACCGCGTCGAGATCGGCGAGCGCCGCGGTCGCGGCGGGGTCGTCGAGCGCCTTCACCAGCTGGGTGGGCACAAGGGAGGTGTAGCGCCGCGACCCGGACATGGCCTCGATACCGCGCACCAGATCGGCGGGGTCGAAGCCGGACGAGACATCCAGCACGACGGGTTCGGTGCCGGCGAGCAGCGAGCGCAGCAGCACTTGCAACCCGGCTATGTGGTGCGCCGGCAGGGCGAGCAGCCAGGCACCCGGCCCGCCCAGGAAGGTTTGTGTCGCGGTGCCGCTGGCTCGCAAAGCTGCCGCCGAGAGCATCGCGCCCTTCGGCACACCGGTGGTGCCGGAAGTGGCCACCACCAAGGCGATCCCGTCCTCGATTGGCTCGCCTGGCCGCAAAGCCGAAGTCAGGCGATCGATCTCGCGCGGATCGTCGGCGGGCACGGGCAGGACTGCGGGATCGTCGCCGTGCAGGATGTCCCGCAGGGCGGGGAGCACGTCGAGGGCGCGCTGCCCGGCGGGAATCGTCAGGGTGCGCAGGGAAGGCGTCACGCGGGCCGTCGGCTCAACTGGCCTCGTCGATGCCGGCGGTCGGCCAGCCGCCGGATTCGAGATGGGTGCGCACGCGCTGTACATCGCTCTCGAGCGGCATCTCGTCGGTGACTCGGGTGATCATCACGCCGATATCGGTCTTTTCGACGGGCAGCACGCCGATCTCGACAAGCTGGTCGGTGATCTGCTGCACCTCGTCGTCGGAGAGCCGACGAGTGAGTATCGCGAGCAACGGAATGTAGTCGGCTTCGGGAACCCCTTGCGGATATCCAGCCCGGAGCCAGCCGACGATGTTGCTCAGGATGGGAGGCAGATCGATAGCCACGGCCGCTATTCCTTCACGGCCTCGGCGAGAACCCACCCACCGGCGGCGAGGCGCGCCTGGACGCGTGCGACGTCTTCCTCGCACGGCTCCTGCAGCGACAGTTCGGCGATTGTAGCCTCGATCTCCTCGGGATCGATCGGCTCGCCGTTTTCTCGTTCGGCGGTGAGCGCCGCCGCGACCTCGCGGACCTCGACATCGGTCAACTTGTGCCGGAGCACGGCGAGCAGCGCAACGTAATCTTCGCGTGGCACACCCTCGGGATAGCCGCCACGCAGCCAGTTGAGTGCTGCACTCAGCGGATTGAACGCCACGAAAATCCCCCTTTCGGCAAGTGACCATGGCTCGTCAGAAGATATGAATCCCCAGGTCATTGGCCAAGAAGTCCTTCATGATGAACAGTATTCCCGTGATCACGGTGATCAGCACGACGGCGAAGCACGCGCCGGCGGCGATCGTTGTGCGCACGTTGCGTTTCGCGGTTCCGTCGGCGTCGACGTCATCGCCGTGCGCGCTCAGGAACCGCAGTCCGCAGGCGAACATCAACGGGACGCCGGCGCCGAACGCGACGCCGACGGCCAGCACCTGCCAGAGCGAGTCGAGGGTGTTGGAAATGGTCTGCATGCGGAATACCTCTCAGACCTTCCCGGCGTCCGATACCGACCCTGCAGGCGGTTTCCGGACGGCCGGTTTCGCAACGGCAGGGTTCGCAACGGGTGACGGGGTGTCCTCGTCCCAGTCCGCGGTGACGTTGGTGGTGTCGACCGGATTGCGGCGCGAGCGCACCCACATCGCTGAGGCACTGGCAATCAGCAACGCGAATACCACGATGACGCCCGGCAGCCCGCCGATGGCGTTCGCGATGACCCAACAGATGGCACCGACGATGCCGGCCGCGGGCAGGGTCAGCAGCCAGGCGACGGCCATTCGGCCGAGTACCTTCCAGCGCACCTCGCCGCCGGGCTTGCCGAGCCCGCTGCCGAGGATCGAACCGGTGGCGGTCTGTGTTGTCGACAGTGGAAGCCCGAAGTGGCTCGAGGTGAGGATGATGGCCGCCGAACTCGAGTCGGCGGAGAAGCCCTGCGGCGAAACGATCTCCACCAGCCCCTTGCCGAGGGTGCGGATGATTCGCCAGCCGCCCAGGTAGGTGCCGAGTGCGATGGCGAGCGCGCACACCACCTTCACCCAAAACGGCATGCCCTCATTGGGATCGACGGTGCCGTAGGCCACCAGCGCGAGGAAGATGATGCCCATCGTCTTTTGCGCATCGTTGGTGCCGTGCGCCAGCGAGATCATCGACGCGGTGCCGATCTGGCCGAAGCGGAATCCGCGGACCCGATCGTCGTCACGGATGCCGCGCGTGATCCGGTAGACGCCCCAGGTGCCGAGGGCGGCGATCATGGCCGCGACCGGCGGTGCCAGCACGGCGGGGATCACGATCTTGCTGACGACGCCGGACCAGTCGACGCCGCTGGCGCCGAGCGAGGCGATCGTGGCGCCGATCAACCCGCCGAACAGGGCGTGCGAGGAACTCGACGGCAATCCGAACAGCCAGGTGAGCAGGTTCCACAGGATGCCGCCGACCAGGCCGGCGAACACGATGACGAGCAGTTCCTCGCCGCTCGCGTCACCGAGGTTGACGATTCCCTTGGCGACGGTCGCAGCGACTGCGACGGAGAGGAATGCGCCGAGCAGATTCAATGCGGCCGACAGGGCGACCGCGACTCGCGGTCGAAGAGCCCCCGTTGCTATGGAAGTTGCCATCGCGTTGGCGGTGTCGTGGAAGCCGTTGGTGAAGTCGAACGCCAGGGCCGTTACGACAACGATGGCTAGAACGAGGAACTCTGCGCTCACACTCATGGAGTGTGCCTACTCGGCAGGTTAAAACCAAACTGTTCGGCGACGTTGTCAGCGTGTGTTTGATGGCCGATCAAAAGCGTTGGAGGCACCACGCCTCGACGATTCTCTCCGCCGAGGTCCGTTCAGCGCGAATCCGACTGGCGACTATCGCGTCGGATGGGATGGTCTGTCGGCACCTCGACCAGGACTATCGCGACGCCGTCCGGATCTGTGATCCACATCTCGTGCAGCCCCCAGGGCTCTTGCTTGGCGGGACGGTCGATCTCGACGCCGTTGCGTTCGAGTTCGGATTGTGCCGCCGCGATGTCGCGGACCTGGAGCCAGAACGCGCCCTGGAAGTTGTTCGGTCCCGTGCTGCCGCCGTGTGCGGCTACCTCGATCAGGCTCTGCCCGGCGAAGAACACGGTGCCGCCCGGGTATTCGCGGGCGATCGCGAGGCCCAGCGCGTCCCGATAGAAGGCCAGGGTGCGCTCGTAGTCGGCGGGACGCAGGAGGGTGCGGCTGCTGAGGATGTCCACGGCTCATGTTTACCCGGTGTGCGCAGTCCATTGCCGTGTCCTGGCCGTCAGAAGTACCAGGGGTAGGACGACCAGTCCGGCTCGCGCTTCTGCAGGAACGAGTCGCGACCCTCGACCGCCTCGTCTGTCATGTACGCCATCCGGGTCGCCTCGCCGGCGAACAATTGCTGGCCGACAAGCCCGTCGTCGGTGAGGTTGAAGGCGTACTTGAGCATCCGCTGCGCCTGCGGCGACTTGCCGTTGATCGTGGCCGCCCAGTCGATGGCGACGTTCTCCAACTTGTCGTGGTCGACCACCTTGTTCACCGCGCCCATCCGGTGCATCTCCTCGGCGGAGTAGGTCTCGCCGAGGAAGAAAATCTCGCGGGCGAACTTTTGCCCGACCATCTTGGCGAGGTACGCGCTGCCGAAACCACCGTCGAAACTGCCCACGTCCGCATCGGTCTGCTTGAAGCGGGCGTGTTCGCGGCTCGCGAGGGTCAGGTCGCACACCACGTGCAGGCTGTGCCCGCCGCCCGCGGCCCAGCCGTTCACCAGAGCAATGACGACCTTGGGCATGGTGCGGATCAGCCGCTGCACCTCGAGAATGTGCAGCCGGCCGGCGCGTGCCTTGTCCACCGTGTCGGCCGTCTCGCCGGCGGCGTACTGGTATCCCGAGCGACCGCGGATCCGCTGATCGCCACCGGAGCAGAACGCCCACCCGCCGTCCTTCGGGCTCGGGCCGTTGCCGGTGAGCAGCACCGCGCCCACATCGGCGGTCATCCGTGCGTCGTCGAGGGTGCGATACAACTCATCGACGGTGTGCGGCCGGAACGCGTTGCGCACCTCCGGCCGGTCGAAGGCAACCCGCAGGACGGGGACCTCGACGTGCCGGTGGTAGGTGATGTCGGTGAGGTTCTCGAAGCCGGGAACCGGGCGCCAGAGAGTCGGGTTGAAGGTCACGCCCCGAGATTACGACCCGGTCGCTTTCAGTCCGGCAATGCGCCCGCTCACTCGGTTGGCCACCGCGCGCAGGTAGCCCTCGCGGAGCGGGTGGGCGAGCACGGTCGGTGAGTCCGGGGCATGCCGGGCGAGCATGTCGGCGATGCGCTCGTCGAGGTCGAGTTCGGCGCCGTCCTGGCTGGTGGTCTGGTCGGCCAGCGTGAGCGCATCGGTGGCCTCGTCGTCGGTGTCGGTGAACTCGCGTAGCTCGGTGGCGAGCCCACGAAGGGGGGCGATGAAGCGGCTGCCCGAGTGATAGGCGACGAGGTTGTACACCCGTGCCGGCCAACCCGAGCGACGCAGGAAGCGCGCTCCGTCGACCCCATGAAGGCCAGTGTCGTGGAGCGCGGGCACCTTGCCGATGTCGTGTAACCAGGCGGCCGCAATGAGCGCGTCGCGGTCATCGGCGGGGACGGTCGGGGCGAAGGATTCGGCGCGGGCGGCAACACCGCGTAGGTGATCGAACAGGCGTGGCTCGTCGGTCGTGAGGCGTCGCGCGAGGTCTTGTGCGGCCAGTGCGAGCGGCCGCGAATCAAGTGGTGCTTCCTGCATCGCACCTCCTGCGAATTCGGTCTCGCCCACGCCGTTGGAGGCGGGCCGTGCGGTCCGATTCGGTCCCGTGCAATCCGGTGATGGTCGCGACCGTAGCGCAGTGATCGGATCGTTGCCTGTCCAATTCTTCTCTCTTACCCGTTGGCGGCGCTATGGTGTGCGCGCACTTGTGCGACGGAAGGGAACGCCCATGGCCGCCATCGGTCCCGATGACCACGAACGAATGGTCGAGTTCGAGCTGCGCTGGTACAGCCTTGGCGGCGGCCCGGCAGCCGATATCCGTACGGAATTCGGCGTCGGGGAGGCGGACTTCTTCCGGGAACTCGACGTGGCGTTGGGCTGCACGCCGCCGCGCGGTGTCCCGATGGGCGTGATCGACGATATGAAACGTGTTGTGCGGCGCAGGCTCTGGCTCGTCGCCTGACGTGTTGGCCGTCTCACAGGTTGTCGAGCCGCGACGGTAGGGAATGCTGTCGGTATGACCGAATATCTCGAGCGCGAGGACAAGTACGACGTCGCCGAGGACTTCGTCCTGCCCGATCTGGTGACGGCCGTCGACGGGGCACGCCGCAAGCACGTCGAGGTTCGGCTGGAGAACACCTACTTCGACACCGCGGACGGGTCGCTGCTCGCCCGCGGATTGCTGTTGCGCCGCCGGATCGGCGGCAGCGACGAGGGCTGGCAGTTGAAGGTGCCCGAAGGCAAAGCGCGCGTCGAATTGCAGGAACCGCTCGGCGATCGCGGCCAGATTCCGCAGCGGCTACTCGACGTCATCGAGGGCGTCCGGCTCGGTAAGCCACTCGACGTGGTCGCGCACATGGTCACCCGCAGATCGATCGATCGGATTGTCGACGCCGAGGGCGAGGCGCTCGTCGAGGTCGCCGACGATCGGGTCGAGGCGGAGGATCTGCGCGCCGACGCGGAGCCGATGCAATGGCGTGAGGTCGAGGTGGAAGTGGTCGCCGCCCCGCCGAGCGTGTTGCGCGCTGCGCGCAAGCAGATGCTCGCCGCCGGTGCGTCGACGGCGGCTTCGTCGTCCAAACTTGCCCGCGTCCTCGGCGCGCCCGCGCGCCCGGCGATCGAGGGCACGCGGGCCACGTCCGCCGTCGCCGCGTACGTCACCGAACAGGTCGAGGAGATCCTGCGCGGTGACGTCGGTTTGCGGCGCGGCGTCGACCCGATTCACGCCACCCGCGTGGCGATCCGGCGGCTGCGCAGCACGTTGCGTGTGTTCGGCGACTTCACCTCCGCCGCGCCCGAGGTCGACGAGGAGCTGAAGTGGTTCGCCGGCACGTTGGGCGAGGTGCGCGACCGGCAGGTGCAGCGCGAGTACTTCACCGGGGCGCTGGCCACGTTGCCGCCGGAGCACGTGCTCGGGTCGGTTGCGGCGGACATCGAGCAGACGCTGCTCGGCGAAGAGTTGCGCGCCCGCACGGTGGTCACCGAAGTGATGGCCGGCGAGCGGTACCGCGCGCTGCTCGCGCTGCTGACCGAGTGGGCTGCACGGCCGCCGGTGGTCGCCGACGCCGAGGACGGCAAGCTGCGCGACGCGATCGCGGCCGCGGAGCACAAGGCGGACAAGCGGTTGAAGCAGGGCATTCGCGCGCGTGAGGACGAGCCGCTGCACCGCGCGCGAAAGGCGGCCAAGCGCGCCCGATACGCGGCCGAACTGGGCCGGCCGGTGCTGGGTAAAGCGAAATCGAAGCGGCAAGTCAAGCACTACAAGAAGATTCAGACCGAACTCGGCGATCATCAGGACGCCGCGGTGGCGGCCGAGACGCTGTGGCGGCTCGGTGCGCGGACCGGTACCTCGGGCTCCGCGAACGGCTTCACCTACGGCTTGCTCTTCGCGCGCGAGCAGGCCCGGGGAGCAGCGGCCGTCGCCGCAGTGCGAGGCAAGTAACACGGGCCGCTCGTCGAAACTCCGGAAAGCATCGTTAACCTGCTTCTATGACCGATAACGCGCCGCAGCGCGCGCCGTTTGCGCCGAAGGACGACACCTACGAGCATCACGGTGGCTTCCCGAAGTACACCGCCGCTGACGATGCGCCGGAGGCCTTCGGCAACTTCGTGGCCGAGATGCGCCGGGTTCAGGATCTCGCCGTATCGATCGACGCTCCCGCCGATGTGATCGAAAAAGCGTATTCGCTGGCGCACGAACTCGCGGAGTTGCTCGATCCCTACGAGGCCCCCGAGGGTGTCGGCCCGGCTGGCCGGCTGCCCAGGCTGCCCGGCCGTGGCAGCCTGCTGATGCTGCCCTGGACGTGGGAGAAGCTCGGGCCCGAGGGCGTGCGCAGCACGGGCATGTTCACCCGCTACCACCTCGGCGGCAACGCGGCCGTGCACGGTGGCGTGCTGCCGCTGCTGTTCGACGACCTGTTCGGCGTGATCGTGCACGCGGCGGGCCGGCCGATCAGCCGCACCGCATACCTGCACATCAACTACCGCGCGGTCACCCCGCTCTACACCGAACTGGTGGTCGAGGGGCAGGCCGATCGCGTCGAGGGTCGCAAGACATTCGTCAGCGCGAAGCTCACCGACACCTCCGGCAAGCTGCTCGCCGACTGTGAGGCGCTGATGGTGCAACTGCTGCCGCACCAGCCCTGACCCCCACGGCACACCCCCATTTTTCCGGAGTGAACGGAAGCGTTCACTCCGCTGAACGCACCAAATCTTCCATTCATGACCTGATGCGCGGAGTCGGCGCTCAGCAGAGCGGGCTGACGTCCGAGCGCCCGCCGGTGGTCGGCGAAGTCAAAAAGACGCACCCGTTGTAGCCCGCGTCGGCGATCGCGGTGCGCGCCGCGCGCCATTGCGCGTCGGTCAGCGCCGGGGTGCGCGACAGCAGGAATCCCGAGGTCCGGAATGGATCGCCGACCAGCGCCCAGCTGTAGTCGGGCGCGATCGCGGTGACGATGTAGTTGGGGAACACGTCGGTGGGGTCTGCGGATCCGTTCTGCGGGAACGTCACGCGCAGCTGCGCCTTGGTCACCGGGTCGACGACCTGCGCGGTGCCGGTGATCGAGTTCGGGGTGTTGGCCCAGGTGGTGCAGTCATTGCGCACCGAGACGTTTCCCTCCGGCGTGAGGCCGTATTGCGCCGTCGTGTCCCGTGCGCAGATCACGCTGAACGGTTGCGGGATGGCGGCGAGCTGATGCCAGCGGCCGAGGTAACGGTCGAGGTCGAGGCTGGAGATCGGTTGGAGGGGTCCGGGTGCGGCCGGCTGGGCGGTCGCCGTCGCCGTTCCGAAACCGATCGCGGCCAGGCCGGCCAGGGCAACTGCCGCGGCACGAAAGGTGTGTCTCATGCGTCTGAGTTAACCCGTACGTCCGATGCGTAAACGATGCGCCCCCGCGCAGGGACAGAATGGACCCGTGCTCGACCTGCCGCCACTGTCCGAGGTACTCGCCGATCTCCATGTCCTGCGCCTGCCGATGCGCGTGCGGTTCCGGGGGATCACCACCAGGGAAGTCGCGCTGCTGCGCGGGCCCGCCGGGTGGGGGGAGTTCTCGCCGTTTCTGGAGTATGACACGGCCGAGTCCGCGAACTGGCTGCGATCGGCCATCGAGTCCGCGTGGCTCGGCCCGCCGACCCCGCTGCGCGACGCCGTCCCGGTGAACGCGACCGTCCCCGCCGTCGGCGCGGAGCGAGTGCCCGAGATCCTGGACCGCTTCCCCGGCGCGGACACCGCGAAGGTGAAGGTTGCCGAGCCGGGGCAGACATTGGCCGACGATGTCGCACGGGTCGAGGCGGTGCGCGCCCTGCTCCCGAATGTTCGGGTCGACGCGAACGGCGGGTGGACCGTCGAACAGGCCGTGCGGGCGCTGCGCGCGCTGACCGTGTCGGGTCCGTTGCAGTACGCCGAGCAACCGTGCGCGACGGTCGACGAACTGGTCGAGCTGCGCCGCCGGGTCCCGGAGGTCCCGATCGCGGCCGACGAGAGCATCCGGCGAGCAACCGACCCGCTGCGGGTCGCCAGGGCAGGCGGCCTGGACGTCGCTGTGGTGAAAGTGGCGCCGCTCGGCGGAATGCGCGCGACGGTGGCGCTGGCCGGGCAGCTGCGTGAGCTCGGCGCCGATCTGGTGGTGTCGAGCGCGCTGGATTCGGCGGTGGGTATGGCGGCGGGCGTGGCGGCGGCGGCAGCGTTGCCCAACCTGAGCCTGGCCTGCGGGCTCGGCACCGGCGGCTTCTTCGAGACCGATGTCGTGCCGGTAGGGGGAATGAATGCCGGTGTGGTGCCGGTGGATTCGGTCGAACCGGACCCGGACCTGCTAACTCGCCTGGCGGCACCACGAGACCGTAGGGTGTGGTGGACGCAACGCGTCAGTGATTGTTACTTCCTAGTAAACTATGGTTGAACAGTAGGTTAGCTAAAAACCGACTGACAGGTATTCGGAGGAGAGTCCGGTGGTCGCAGTCACTACGCTCTATGACGCGCTGCTAGTCACGCGTCACCCGGCGTTCGTCAAAGATGCGGTTGCCGTCATCGACGCCGAAGTTGCCGGCAAGCGCGGCGCAGCCGGGCTCGCGGTGAAGGCCGGCTACGGCGCGGTAAACCGCATGAACCCGGACCTGGTGTCCGATGCACTCGTCGCGTTGCTGCCGGAGCTCGTCGGCCGGCTCGAGCGGCACTGGTACGACTATCGGGTCTCAGGTACCGGAACCTTCGGCGAGTTCCTGGTAGAGCGCGCCGACGACGTCGCCGAGGAACTGCTCGAGGTGACCGACGGTCGCGTAGCCGCCAGCACGATGCAGGCCGTCAAGCGGGTGTACGCGACCATGCGTCCTGCCGCGAAGCGACACGTCATCGACGCGTTACCGCGCGTCGGACACGTGATCGAGCGACACGCGGGCTAGAAACGAAGCGTGCGCGCGGTCTGTGCATGGCGACCTCGGTCGGGGGATGCACTGGCCGCGCGCACGAACGTTCATCGATCGATCTCAGCCCTGCGCCTTGCCCCTGCGCCAGAAGCCGGTGAACGAGACGTCCTCCTTGGCGAAGCCGCGGTCGGTGACCAGGTGACGGCGGACGCCGGTGGCGAGGTCGCGCTCGCCGGCGACGAACGCGAACCCGCGTCCCTCGGGGAGCGTGGCCGCCTTCAGGGTCGCCAGCGCCAGGTCGCCGGTGCGATCGTGCGGATCGCTGCGCACCAGCCAGTGCACGTTCACGCCGGCGGGCGCGTCGACGTCCTGGGTGTCGTCCGCGTGCGGAATCTCGATGAACGCCTCGCCGCGCAGATCGCGCTCGGCGGATCGGAGAATGCCGAGGATCGCGGGGAGCGCGCTCTCGTCACCGACGAGCAACTGCCAGTCCGCTTCCGGGTCGGGGTTGTAGATCAGACCCTCGTCGAGCATCGCGAGCTCTTCCCCGGGATCGGACGAGTTCGCCCATGCGGAGGCCGGGCTCGCGTCGCCGTGTGAGACGAAGTCGATATCGATCTCCGGTCCGTCGCCGAACAGGCCGGCGCCGGCCGGGCGGAAGTCGCGCACGGTGTAGTTGCGCACGGTCGGCTTGTCCTTGCCCATCATCAGGTACTGCGCGTACCAGAGCATGCTGGTCTGCGTCGGCAGCTTCAGCTCGGTCTGGCCGTCGCGCTTGATGAACAGCCGGAACCATTGATCGAACCCCATCGGCGTGAAGCTGTTCAGCTCGTCGCCGCCCACGGTGACGCGGACGAAGTTCGGGCTGATCTGCTTGCTCGCCAAAACCTGCGCGCGCAGCAGCGTGGGCTCTTCGGGCTTGACGTATTTGGTGCGTTTGGCCATGGGTTCCTCGCTCATACGGATGTGCAGCCGAGCTTAGGTTAGCGAACCCTAATTTGGAAGCGCTGAATGCATTTTCCGTGGGTTCTGACAATCTGGTGAGGTGAATCCGTCCACCGCGCAGGCCACCGTCGTCGTCGATGAACTCGTTCGCGGCGGTGTTCGCGAGGTGGTGCTCTGTCCCGGCTCCCGAAACGCGCCGCTCGCGTTCGCGCTGCAGCAGGCCGATGTGGACGGGCGACTGCGCCTGCACATGCGGATCGACGAGCGGACGGCGGGATTTCTCGCCGTCGGCCTCGCGGTGTCGAGTGGGCGCCCAGTTCCAGTGGTGATGACCTCGGGCACCGCGGTCGCGAATCTCGGTCCCGCCGTGCTGGAGTCGAACTACGCGCGCGTCCCGCTGGTGGTGCTCTCGGCCAACCGCCCATACGAGATGCTCGGTACCGGCGCGAACCAGACGGTCGAGCAACTCGGTCTGTTCGGCAGTCAGGTGCGCGCCACGATCAGCCTCGGGCTCGCCGAGGACGACCGTGACGAGATAGGTCGCGAACAGAACAGCAAGTGGCGCTCGGCGGTCTGTCGAGTGCTCGCCGCGGCGCGCGGCACCCGCTCGGGCAATGCCGGCCCCGTGCATTTCGACATCCCGTTGCGCGAGCCGCTGGTCCCCGACGTGCATTCGGGCGCAGGGGCACCCGCGGGCCGACCCGACGGCGCACCGTGGACCGCGACCCAGCACGCCACCTTGGATGTGCCGGTCGAGATCGACCTGACGCCCGACACCGTGGTCATCTCCGGTCACGGCGCTGCCTACCGGCCCGAACTCGCCGGGTTGCCGACGGTCGCCGAGCCGACCGCCCCGCTGCACGGACCTGCCCTGCATCCGCTGGTGCTGCCGTTGCTCGAGCCGCGGCAGGCGATCATCACCGGCCGCCCGACCCTGCACCGCCCGGTCTCGAAACTGCTCGCCGATCCCGCGGTCGCGGTGTACGCGCTCACCACCGGTCCGCGCTGGCCGGATGTCTCGGGAAACGTGCTCGCGACCGGGACGCGCGCCCTCACCTCGGGCGCGCCGCGGGATGCCTGGCTGGCGCGATGCGCGCGAGTGAGCGCGAGCGCCGACCGCGCCGTGCGCGAAGAACTTGCCGCACACCCCAAACCGACCGGGCTGCATGTCGCTGCGGTGGTGATGGACGCCCTGCACGAGGGCGATCAGCTGTTGCTCGGCGCGTCCAACCCGGTCCGCGACGCGGCCCTGGTGAGCCATCCGAAGCCGGGCGTGAAGGTGCTGTCCAACCGCGGTGTCGCGGGGATCGACGGCACGGTGTCGACGGCGGTCGGCGCCGCGCTCGAACACGACGGCCGCACCGTCGCGCTGATCGGCGATCTGACCTTCCTGCACGACGCGGCCGGACTGCTCATCGGGTCCGGTGAGCCGCGACCGCGCGACCTGACCATCGTGGTGGCCAACGACGACGGCGGTGGCATCTTCGAACTGCTCGAACAGGGCGACCCGCAGTACGCGGGCGTGTTCGAGCGGGTGTTCGGCACGCCGCACGGCATGGATTTGGCCGCGCTGTGCCGCGCCTACCGGGTGCCGCACGCCCTCGTGGACCCCGCCGAGTTGGCCGTCGAACTCGGCGAGTCGACCGACGGCTTGCGGGTGCTCGAAGTCGCCACCGAGCGGTCCGGGCTGCGTGAACTGCACGCCGCGGTCCGCGCCCGGCTGTGATCGACCACGCGCCGGACGTCCCGACGACCGACGATCCGCAGGCAGGTCGTCGCTCCCGGCTCGCCACCACCATTCTCGTGGCCGCGATCTCGGTGACGGTGCTCGCGATTCTGCTGCTGCTTGCCGCGTGGCGCGACGACCAGAAGATCTCCGCCGATATGGGCACGGCCACCGCCGAGGTGCTGTCGGCCGGCAAGCTGCGGTCGGCGGTCAGCTTCGTCACCCCCGACGGTGTCACGCACAATCCCGAACTCGGCGTGCTCTACCCAACCAACCTCACCAGTGGCGAGCACATCGATGTCGAGTATTCGCGCACCGATCCCGACCTGGTCCGGGTCGCCGGTCGCGACGCCCGGGTCGCGATCATTCCCACCGCGTCGGTGGTCGTGGTGACCTGGGCGATCGCGCTGCCTGCCTTGTATCTCGATCGCCGGATCCGGCGCGGGCGCGCGAGCGATCTATCGGTCGAGCGCGCGCACGATTAGGTCCTTTACTTCCGCCAGGTGCTCGTCGATGGAACGGATCTGCCCGATCGAATCGGTGACGGTGCGCTGCACCTCCGACAGGGCTTGCTCGACACCCGATAGCCCGTCCTCGACCGCGTGGACTCGGTCGGAGTGCTCGCGTTGATTCGCGCCCAGGGCGTTGATCGCGCTGAGTACCGCGCGGTAATCGGCACGCTCGGCTTCCAGCGCCGCAACTCGCGCTTCCAGTTCCTCCAGCGTTGCTGACATGCGGCCAGATTACTGCCGCGCGCCGACACGTACCGTTCGTCTTATCTTCCACCCACCTTCACGTCCTGGTGGGCCGATCCGGAGCTGCCGCGGTCACACTCGCGTATGTGCGAGTAGCAATAGTCGCGGAATCGTTCCTGCCGAACATGAATGGCGTGACCAACTCGGTGCTGCACGTGCTCGCTCACTTGGAGCGCCGTGGACACCAGGCGATCGTGCTCGCTCCCGGTCAACCTGCGGGCGCACCGGTCGGCCCGGCGACCAGCCATCGTGGTGTGCCGGTGCACCGGTTTCCCGCGGTGATGGTGCCCCGGATCAACTCGCTGCCGATCGGTTTGCCGCAGCCAGGAATGACCTCGCTGCTGCGCGACTTCGACCCGGACGTCGTGCACCTCGCCTCGCCGTTTCTGCTCGGCGCGGGTGGCCTGGCCGCGGCGCTGCGAATCGACGTGCCCGCGGTCGCGGTGTTCCAGACCGATGTCGCGGGCTTCGCCGACAGCTACGGTCTCGGCCTGACCAGCCGGGCCGCCTGGGCCTGGACCCGGCGTATTCACAGCCGCGCGGCGCGGACCCTCGCCCCGAGCACCGCCGCGGTCGCCGACCTCGAACGCCACCGCATCCCGCGCGTGCAGCGGTGGGGCCGCGGGGTGGATCTGGAGCGGTTCGGGACCCATGCCCGCCGCAGCGCGCTGCGCGCGCAGTGGTCGCCCGACGGTCGGTTGATCGTCGGATTCGTGGGTCGCTTGGCGCCGGAGAAGCATGTCGATCGACTCGCCGTGCTCGCTCGTGATCGGCGGGTGCAGCTGGTGATCGTGGGGGACGGCCCCGAGCGGGCGCGGCTCGAGCAGCTGCTGCCCGGCGCGATATTCACCGGTCACCTCGGCGGTGACGAGCTCGCCCAGGCCTACGCGAGCCTCGATGTGTTCGTGCACCCCGGCGAGCACGAGACGTTCTGCCAGGCGGTGCAGGAGGCGCTCGCCAGCGGGGTGCCGGCCATCGGCCCGGACCAGGGTGGACCGCGAGACCTCATCGCGCACTGCCGAACCGGGTATTTGTTGCCGCCGCAGCGATTCGCCGAACTGCTGCCTGCCGCGGTCGGTGCGCTGGCCGATCCGGCGCTGCGCGCAAAGTTCGCCACCGCCGCCCGGCGATCGGTGTTGCGCCGCAGCTGGCCGGCGGTCTGCGACGAACTGCTCGGGCACTACTCCGACGTGCTCGGCGTCGACCCGATCCGCGCGACCGCATAGTTCTTCCTGCTCTGGCCGCCCCCGCAGCCGGAAGAAGTGTGCGCTCGGCGAACCGGTACGGTCTGGGGCGTGGCGGAAACCGAGGGTTCGCGCGCGTCGCTGGAGAAGGCACCGCACGAGGTGGCCTCGATGTTCGACGGGGTGGCCAAGCGATACGACATCACCAACACCGTCATCTCGATGGGCCAGGACCGGTATTGGCGCCACGCGACCCGCAAGGCGCTCGACCCGAAGTCGGGGGAGCGGGTGCTCGATCTGGCGGCCGGCACCGGTGTCTCCACCGTCGAGCTGCGCAAGTCCGGCGCATGGTGTGTGGCGACCGACTTCTCCAAGGGCATGCTCGCCGCCGGACGGTCGCGCGGAGTGCCGATGGTCGCGGGCGATGCGATGGCGCTGCCGTTCGCGGACGCCGTGTTCGACGCGGTGACGATTTCGTTCGGCCTGCGCAACGTCTTCGATTTCGAGGCCGGCCTGCGCGAGATGGCGCGGGTCACCAAGCCCGGTGGCCGGCTCGTCGTCTGCGAGTTCTCCACCCCGGTCAACGCCGCGTTCCGCACGGTGTACCTGGAGTACCTGATGAAGGCGTTGCCGCAGGTCGCGCGCCGTGTCTCCAGCAATCCCGACGCCTACGTCTACCTGGCCGAATCCATCCGGGCGTGGCCGAATCAGCGCAAGCTCGCCGACCGGATCGACAACGCCGGCTGGTCCGGCACCCAGTGGCGCAACCTCACCGGCGGTATCGTCGCGCTGCATCGCGCGCACAAAGTGTGAGACTCATCTCACCACCACGCTCGGCCGGCAATTCGCGCGCTGACCTGCTCGTTCCCCCTCCTCACCCGGAATTGTCCACGCACGTGAGCCAGCCGTGACACATCGCTAACGTCGTTGTCGATCAAGTGGAACGCGCCGCCGTAATCATCGGTGGCGATGGCCGAGACATCAGCAACGACGACCAGGACTCGAACCGCGTGCTCGTACTGCGGTGTCGGGTGCGGTGTCGTGGTCGAGACCAAGCCCGACGCGATGGGCAATCCGCTGATCGCCAAGGTCAGCGGCGACAAGTTGCATCCGACGAACTTCGGCAGGCTGTGCACGAAGGGCGCGACGCACGCGGAGATGATGGCGGCCGTCGACGGCCGGATGTCCACCGCGTACATCCGTCCCCAGCGCGGCGGCGAGCCGACGCCGGTGCCGGTGGACGACGCGGTGACCGAGGCCGCCGAGCGGATCAGGGCGATCGTCGACGAACACGGCCCGGACGCGGTTGCGCTCTACGTCTCGGGACAGATGTCGATCGAGGCGCAGTACCTGTCGAACAAGCTGGCCAAAGGCTTCCTACGCACCGTGCACATCGAGTCGAACTCGCGGCTGTGCATGGCCTCTGCCGGGACCGGCTACAAGCAGTCGCTCGGCGCCGACGGCCCGCCCGGGTCCTACGAGGACTTCGACGTCACCGACCTGTTCTTCGTGATCGGCTCGAACATGGCCGATTGCCATCCGATTCTGTACCTGCGCATGGCCGATCGGCTCAAGGCAGGTGCGAAGCTGATCGTGGTCGACCCGCGCCGCACCACCACTGCGGAGAAGGCGGACCTGTTCCTGCAGATCAAGCCGGGCACCGATCTGGCACTGCTGAACGGGTTGCTGCATCTGCTGGTGGAGTCGGGTGACATCGATGAGACGTTCATCGCCGAGCACACCGAGGGCTGGGAGGCGATGGGCGAACTGCTCGCCGACTACCCGCCCGCCCGGGTCGCCGAGATCACCGGGCTCGCCGAAGACGACATCCGCACCGCCGCTCGGATGATCGCGCACGCCAAGTCGTGGATGTCGTGCTGGACGATGGGCCTCAACCAGTCGACGCACGGCACCTGGAGCACCAACGCGATCTGCAACCTGCACCTCGCGACCGGCGCGATCTGCACACCCGGCAGCGGGCCGATGTCGCTGACCGGGCAGCCGAATGCCATGGGCGGCCGCGAAATGGGTTATATGGGACCGGGTTTGCCCGGCCAGCGCGCGGTTCTCGCACCCGCCGACCGGGAGTTCTGCGAGCAGGAATGGGGCCTCGAACCCGGCACCATCCGCAGCGACGTCGGGCCAGGCACCATCGAGCTGTTCGAGCGGCTCGGCACCGGCGACGTCAAGGCGTGCTGGATAATTTGCACCAATCCCGTTGCCTCCGTGGCAAATCGCAAGACGGTGATCAACGGACTGGAGAACGCGGAACTGGTGATCGCACAGGACGCCTACACCGAGACCGCGACGAACGCCTACGCCGACATCCTGCTGCCCGCCACGCTGTGGTCGGAAGCCGATGCGGTGATGGTGAACTCGGAACGGAACATGACCCTCCTGAAACGCTCCACGGAGCCGCCCGGTGACGCGCGGCCGGACTGGCAGCTGATCGCGGACGTGGCCTGCGCGCTCGGTTTCGCCGACGATTTCAGCTACAAGTCCAGCGAGGAGATCTTCGACGAGATCCGTCGGTTCTCCAACCTGCGCACCGGATACGACCTGCGCGGGGTGAGCTATGAGCGCTTGCGACGCGAGCCGGTGCAGTGGCCCGCGCCGCCCGCCGACGACAACCACCGGCACCCGATTCGGTATCTCAACGACGGCGTCAGCCAGGACCTGTTCGTCGCCGGGGACGGACACACCCCACGACTCGCGTTCCCCACGCCGAGTCGCCGTGCGCAATTCTTCGCCCGCCCGCACATGGACGCGCGCGAAATGCCCGACGACGAGTACCCGATCGTGCTGAATACCGGTCGGCTGCAACACCAGTGGCACACCATGACCAAGACCGGCAAGGTCGCGAAGCTGAACAAGCTGAATCCGAAGCCGTTCGTGGAGATTCATCCCGAGGATGCGCAGCGACTGGCGATCCGCGATGGCGTCGAAGTGGAAATCGCCTCACGGCGCGGCCGGGCCGTGCTGCCCGCGGTGGTGACCGATCGCGTGCGTCCCGGCGGTTGCTTCGTGCCGTTCCACTGGAACGACGAACACGGCGAGTACCTGACCATCAACGCGGTCACCAACGACGCCACCGATGCCGCGTCGCTGCAACCCGAATTCAAGGCGTGTGCGGTCGCCCTGCGCCCGGTCGAAGTGCCGGTGCAGGTACCGGCCGCCGCGCCCGCGATGGGAAACCTGCATGCGATGCTCGGGCTCGACGACTTCGCGCCGCCGACGCCGACCGAGAACGAGAAGTACTACCTCGCCGGCCTGCTCGCCGGGATCGGTGCCGAGCCGGTGGGCGTACCGACGGTGCCCGCGTCGGCGCCGTTGAGCGAATCGATGCGGATGTGGGTGGACGGCGTGCTGGCCGGCATGTTCAGCCGGTCCGGCGAGGTCGCGCCCGCGGTGCTGACCGAGACGGTCGAGGATACAAAATCAGTTGGTGTACTTGTGCTCTGGGCATCGCAGACCGGAAATGCCGAAGAATTCGCCGCGCATGCCGTGTCGACGTTGACCGATTGCGCAATCCCGGTCCGGTCGCTCGGGATGGACGACGCGGCCCCGGCCGACCTGGTCGGAATCCGCGACCTGCTGGTCGTGACGAGCACGTTCGGCGACGGTGGACCGCCCGACAACGGCGCCGACTTCTGGTCCCAACTCGACGCCGACGATGCGCCGCGACTCGACGGCGTGCGCTACGCGGTGCTCGGCATGGGCGATCCCTCCTACGACAACTTCTGCGGGCACGCGAAGAACATCGACGCACGGCTGGAGAACCTCGGTGCGCGCCGGGTACGCGAGCGGGTCGAATGCGAGCCGGACGACACCGAACCCGCCGACGCCTGGCTCGCGGAGATGGTGACGCTGCTGGGTGCGGACGACGATGGCGGCGCGGTCATGCCGTCGGGCCCCGAGCCATTCGGTGCGGGTGCCGGTCCCGCACCGGGCGGTGTCGCGACGCTGGCCCCGCCGACCCCCGCGCGGGTGATCACGCCGGCCGCGCCGCCGGTCGGCACGCGAGCCAACCCGGTGCTCGCGTGCCTGGTCCGCAACGAGTTGCTCACCAGCGCGGATTCGGCAAAGGAGGTGCGCCGGTTCGGTTTCGATCTCAGTGGTACTGCGGTGACCTATGCGGCGGGGGATTCGCTGGGCATCTATCCCACCAATACCATTCCCGCGGTGGATAATTGGCTCACGGCTACAGGACTGAACGGCGATCGCCGAATCGATCTTGACGGTGTGGAGATCACGCTCGCGGAGGCGCTGCGGACCCGGTTCGACATCAGCAAGATCACCCCCGACCTGTTGAAGTTCGTCGCCGCGCGCAACTCGGATCCCGAGCTCGCGCGACTGTTGCGGCGCGACAACAAGAACGACCTCGCAAAGTTCATGTGGGGCAGGCACGCGCCGGACCTGTTGCGGGCGTTCCCGGTGCAGGCCGACTTCATCGAATGGCGCAGTGTGCTGAAAAAGCTTGCCGCGCGGCAGTACTCGATCTCGTCCAGCCCGCGTACGACGCCCAGCGAGGTGCAACTGACGGTGTCGGTGGTGCGCTACCCGGGCGACGACGGCGCACCGCGTGACGGCGTGTGCTCGACATTCCTCGCCGACCGCGCCGCAGACGATCCGGTGCCGGTGTACGTGCAGAGTGCGCCCGCGTTCAAACCGCCCGAAGACCCGGCCGGCGCGATGATCATGATCGGACCCGGCACCGGGATCGCACCGTTCCGCGGGTTCCTGCACGATCGGCGAGCCCAGGGGCACACCGGGAAGAACTGGCTGTTCTTCGGCGACCAGCACGCCGCACACAACTTCTACTACCGCAGCGAGCTCGAGGACATGTTCCGCGACGGCTTCCTCAACCGGCTCGATCTCGCGTTCTCCCGGGACCAGCGCGAACGCATCTACGTGCAGCACCGGATGATCGAACACGGCGCGGAGCTGTGGTCCTGGTTGCAGGACGGTGCGCACCTGTACGTGTGTGGGGACGCGTCCCGGATGGCCCGTGACGTGGACGAGGCACTGCTCGAGATCGCGGAGGTACACGGCAAGCTCGACCGGGACGCCGCGCTGGCGTTCAAGAAACGGCTCACCAGCGAGAAGCGTTACCTGCGCGACGTGTACTGACTAATCTTTGTGCATGGCCTCCGAGAAGCCCGGGAAAACCGGCACCGCTGACGTAGAGACGCGCGTACTCACCAAGAAGGAGTACGAGAAGGAACTCGAGCGCCTGCAGACCGAGCTGGTGCGGATGCAGGAGTGGGTGGTCTACCACAAGAAGCGCGTGATGGTGATCTTCGAAGGCCGGGATACCGCGGGCAAGGGCGGCACGATCAAACGCATCCTGGAGCGGCTCAACGCCAGGTACGCGCACGTCGTCGCGCTCGGCACGCCGTCCGAGCGGGAGAAGACGCAGTGGTACTTCCAGCGCTACATCGCGCAACTGCCGTCCGGCGGTGAGATCGCGCTCTTCGACCGCAGCTGGTACAACCGCGCCGGCGTGGAGAAGGTGATGGGCTTCTGCACCCCCGAACAGCACGAGGAGTTCATGCGGCAGTGCCCGGTGATCGAGCGCGGGCTGATCCGGGACGGGCTGATCCTGGTCAAGTACTGGCTCTCGCTGTCCGACGACGAGCAGGAGCGCCGATTCCAGGCCCGGATCAAGAACCCGGAGAAGCGCTGGAAGCTGAGCCCGATGGACCTCTACGCGCGCGAGCGCTGGGTGGACTACGCGGAAGCCAAAGACGAGATGTTCGCCTACACCGACACCAAGGAATCACCCTGGTACGTCGTCGACGCCGACGACAAGAAATCCGCCCGGCTCAACGTGATCAGCCACTTCCTCAGCCTGATCCCGTACGAGGACGTGCCGCACGAGAAGATCGAGCTGCCGCCCCGGCAGGAGCGGTCGTACGCGCGCCCGCCGATCGACTCGCAGAACTGGATTCCGCGGCGGTTCGAGGTGGGATAGGGCGTTTGACCGATAGGACCGGGTTCCGCTCGACCGCCGAGCGGCTGCGCGCTGCGCGCCCCAAAACTTGACAGTGTGGGCGAATCTGTAACGGCATCAAGCACCCTGACGATGTTGACGGACAGGATCGAGTCGTTCGCACACGGGGACGCTGCCGCGTCGACGTTTGGGGAGTTCGTTGGTATCTGGGCCGCGCGGCGGATTGGCCGACACTCGGCCGGACGTGACGCAAAGACCTTCTCGCGTTGCCTCGGAACGGTATGGGACTGGCGCCTTTCGGTGGCCGGTCGATGTCGCGGTCGGTCTCGCTGTTCTGCTTCTGATGCTGTGGCGGATCGGTACACCGTCGCTATGGCGTGACGAAGCCGCCACCGCGGACAATGCTCAGACCGGTTGGCGCACAATCCTCGAAGTGAGCAACGATATCGACGCAGTGCATGCGCCGTACTATTTGCTCGAGTCGGTGTGGACGAGCGTTGCCGGTTGTTCAGAGGTTTCGTTGCGTCTGCCCTCGGCGGTCGCAATCGCCGTCGCGGCAGTTGCGCTCATGGCGATTGCGCGGACCTACACCACGCAGTCGAATGCAGTGCTGTGTGCGTTCATCTTCGCGTTGATGCCTGCGGCCACAAGGTATGGGCAAGAAGCTCGCGAAGGCGCGCTGGTTATCATGCTGGCGGTCGTTTCGACCCTCACTCTTCATATAGCGGCACAGCGGAACTCGCGGTGGCCGTGGATCGTCTACGCGATTGTTGTTGCCTGCATCCCGCTGTTCAACTTGCTCGGTCTCTACCTTCTCGTGGCGCACCTGCTGTACGGGTTGTACGTCAAACGTGGCAAGAGCCTTGCTCTGGCTGCGGTACCGGCGGTCCTTGTGGCTGGAGCGGTTGCGGCGATCAGCTACGCGCAGCGCTCCACGATGCTGGACGTCTACCTTCCGCGGCCCACGCCCAGGGAACTCATTGCATATACCGATGCGCTGCTCACCAACAGGACGATCGCGCTGATATTCGTCGGGGCGTCGGCGTGGTTCATACTCGCCACGCTGCGTCGACGACAAATAACGGAATATTCCTGGATTTTGGCGATCGCGATCTTTCCCGCTCCGCTCTGGCTGATTTCGCAGGTGCAGAACGTCTTCTTGTTTCGGTACGGTCTTTTCGCGGTACCGTTCTTCGCGCTAATTGTCGTGCTTGCGTTTCGGAAGTGGTACATCAACGCAGTATTCGCGGTCCTGCTCGCGGTCTTGTCCGCACCGATCGTGCTGGATTACCGCAACGCAGATGGTCATGGCGAAGACTTCAGGGCCGTGTTCGAACGTATCGAAGCGGAGGCACGCCCCGGCGACGCAATCGTCCTGGACCACTGGCTCGGGCGGTCCGCGATGCATTACTACCTCTCCGACAGAGACGTTGCAGATCCGCTGAATCCGCACGGAGACAATAGCTTCACCACGCTCGAACGCGGCGGACTGGAATGCACACAGGAGGCCTTAGCGCCCTACCAGAGAGTGTGGCTCGTATGGTTCGAGCGCGCGTCGAAGAAGGAACCTACGGATTGGCCCGATGACTGCGACGAAGGCCTTCGAGAAGTGTCGGTTGACGCCCGCGGGGTCCTCACCACCAAACTCTTCGCCCGATAGTCCGGCGAGCCCGGCGGCACCCAGGGCGGATTCGTGCAACGACGTGGCGCTGATGCGCGATGGCTTCATCACGGTCCAGGATGGCCGTCGCGGTCGCCCTCCGATGAGGAGCAGGACTGACCGTTCAAGGCGCCGATCGACAACCCTCCGGGAGAAGTGCCGGTCCGAGGCCCATGACAGGACGTTCGCTCGGCTGAACGTGGTCAGCCACCTGCCCAGATCCATCACCCACGACGATCCCGGTACGGGATGAATCCGCGGCGGTTCGGACTCGGGGAGGTGGCAACTGCCGGGGTATGTGCGGTTCACCCCCCGGTCAGCGCGGGTCTCCCGCCCGCGAGGGCGAATTGCCCGAGTGTTGCTCGTAACATCGGGTGAGCGGCGGGCGACAAAGCAGCCATAGCTGAAGTTCTTTGTCACACCCACTGATGAATCGAGGGGCTGGGTGCGCTGCCGACTGTGTGATTCGACCCGTTTGCTGAGCGTCCTCGACCTTGGCGCTACGCCGCCATGCGAGAAATTCCTGGCGGCCGAGGAGCTTGATCTTCCAGAGCCAACATATCCGCTGCATCTGCGGCTGTGCGAGGACTGCCTGCTCCTGCAGATCCCGGCGCTGATCACGCCCGAGGAGACGTTCACGGAGTACGCCTACTTCTCCTCCTACTCCGACAGCTGGGTTGAGCACGCGAAGCGATTCGTCGATCAGTCGATCGAACGTCTCGGTCTGGCTGCCGACTCGTTCGTCGTCGAGGTCGCGAGCAACGACGGCTATTTGTTGCAGCACGCGGTCGCGGCCGGGGTGCCATGCCTCGGGATCGAGCCGTCGGTCAACGTCGGTGCCGCCGCCCGCGACCGTGGTGTGCCCACCGAGACGGCATTCTTGGACGAGGATCTCGCCGCAAGAGTCCGTGCCGAGCATGGTCCGGCGAACCTCGTGGTCGCGAACAATGTCTACGCGCACATCCCTGACCTGCTCGGATTCACGCGTTCACTACGTGGTCTGCTGGCCGACGACGGGTGGCTGAGCATCGAAGTGCATCATGCCCTGAATCTGGTCAGTCTCGGCCAGTTCGACACCATCTACCATGAGCATTTCCAGTACTACACCGTGCTGTCCGCCAGCCGAGCGCTCGCCACAGCCGGGCTCAGCGTGGTCGATGTCGAACTGATCCCCACCCATGGCGGGTCGATCAGGGTCTGGGCACGGCCAGCGGAGTCGGCGGGCACGCCGAGCGAGCGCGTCGCCGAGGTCTTGCGCATCGAAGAGGAGGCAGGGCTGCACGAGGTCGCGGGATATCTGGAACTGCGTCCGCGCACCGAGGCGGTCCGGCAAGAGTTGTTGCGTTTTCTACTCGAGGCAAAGGCCGAAGGCAAGCAGGTCGTCGGGTACGGCGCCCCCGGCAAGGGAAACACTTTGCTGAACTATTGCGGAATCCGGAGCGACCTACTCGGGTACACCGTCGACCGCAACCCGTACAAGCACGGCAGGTTCACTCCCGGAACCCGTATCCCGATCCACGACCCCGCGGAAATCACGAAGGACCGCCCCGACGTGGTCCTCGCCCTGCCGTGGAATCTCGAGACCGAGCTCACCGAGCAGCTCGGCTACATCGCCGAATGGGGCGGCGAGCTCGTATTCCCGCTGCCGACGTTGCACAGCGCGGACCTGTCCGTTTCGGAAGCCAGTGGAAGGCAAGAACAATGAAGGTCGTCCTGTTCTGTGGTGGGTACGGAATGCGGATGCGCAACAGCAGTGAGGACGCCGTACCGAAGCCGATGCAGATGGTCGGACCGCGGCCGCTGATCTGGCATGTGATGCGCTACTACGCGCACTTCGGGCACAAGGACTTCATCCTCTGCCTCGGCTACGGCGCTTCGCATATCAAGAACTACTTCCTGACCTACCAGGAGGCCGCGTCGAATAATTTCGTGATGCGCGGCGGCAAGGTCGAACTGATGCACTCCGATATCAGCGACTGGACGATCACCTTCGTCGACACCGGCCTCGAGTCGCCGATCGGCGAGCGGCTGCGCCGGGTGCGTGGCTACCTCGACGGTGACGAATACTTTCTCGCCAACTATGCCGACGTATTGACAGACGCCCCGATGGATCACATCGTCGATCGAATGCAGGCGTCCGGTGCCGCGGCTTCGATGATGGTCGTGCCGCCGCAGTCCTCGTTCCATTGCGTCGAGGTGAGCGAGTCCGGCGAGGTCAAGGACATCACTCCGGTCTCGGAGTTGCCGATCTGGGAGAACGGCGGATTCTTCGTGCTGACCCAGGAGATCTTCGACTACCTCCCGCCGGGCGGCGACTTGGTGGCCGACGTCTGCGGAACGCTCGCGGGCGAGGGGCGACTGTTCGGCTACCGGCACGACGGATTCTGGAAGCCCGCCGACACCTTCAAGGAGCGCGCCGAACTCGAGGCCGGCTACCACAAGGGTGTTCGGCCGTGGATGGTATGGGAGGGCGAGGCCGAGGCGAAGCCGCCTTCGCCCGAAACCACCTTGGTGCGATGATCGCGCTCGACACCGGCGCCATCGAGGAGATCGCGGTGCTCGGCGCGCATTGCGACGACATCGCGATCGGCATGGGTGGCACGTTGCTGAGTTTGGCGGAGGCGGTCCCGGGTCTTCGGGTGCGCGCCCTCGTGCTGTCCGGCGCCTGGACCGAACGTGAAGCAGAGGAGCGTTCGGCTCTCGGCGCCTTCTGTCCGGGTGCAGATCTCGACATCACTGTGTTGGCCATTCCGGATGGCCGAGCGCCGGCGTATTGGGATCGAATCAAGAATGCGCTCAACGAGTTTCGGCAGAGCTGCGAACCGCAGCTGGTCTTCGGTCCGCACCGCGGGGATGCCCATCAAGATCATCGGCTGCTCGCCGAACTAGTGCCAACCGAATTTCGCGACCACCTCATTCTCGGCTACGAGATCTTGAAATGGGAGACGGACACACCTCGTCCTACGGCATTCCATCCACTTACGCTGCAGGTCGCCGAAGAGAAGGCGCGCCTGCTGTACAAGCACTATCCGTCCCAGACGTCGCACGATTGGTTCGACGAGCAGTCGTTTCTCGGGCTTTCCCGCCTCCGCGGGGTGCAATGCCGGAGCTCGCACGCGGAGGCGTTCGTACTGGAGAAGGCCGCCATCAGTTTCGGAAATCGCTGAAGGAGAACACGACGATGACTACCGTGTACTCGAATCCACAGATGGACGATGAGACGAGGCGTACAGAGCTGTATCGCGGTCGGGTCCTGGTGTTCCCGGCGTCGCCAGCCTCCCGGGCTCTCATCGAACACGCCGGAGTTCTGGTTGCCGAAGCGTTCGGAGACCTGGACCCCGAACTCGCTCAGTTCGTCATGCCGGTCGAAGAATTTGCTGGGGTGCTTGCCGACCTCAAGCCCAAGTTCATCCATCACCCGACGTCGAAATCGCTGATTCGCGACCTACTTGCCGAGTTCGACTGTGACCTCGACAAGACGTACTTCGACGTCCCGAGAATGCGTACCTCGACCTCGAACGACTACCTCAGTACCGGCATCTCATACGCGTTCCACCCACACCGCGACACGTGGTATTCCGCGCCGTTCTGCCAACTCAACTGGTGGATTCCGATTTTCCCGGTGTTGCCACAGAACGTCATGGCCTTCCACCCACGCTATTGGGACAACCCGGTTCGCAACGGGTCGCGCCGGTACAACTACTACGAGTGGAACCGCACCAGTCGAGCCACTGCGGCCCAGCACATCAAGACCGACACGCGCGATCAACCCAAACCCGAGGAGCCGATCGAGCTCGAACCGCAGGTGCGCGTGGTTCCGGAGGCCGGCGGTGTCATGTTGTTCTCCGGGAACCAACTGCACTCCACGGTGCCGAACGATTCGGGACGGACAAGGTTCAGCATCGACTTCCGCACAGTCCATCTCGACGACGTGGTTTCCCGTACCGAAGCGCCCAACGTCGATTCGGAATGCACAGGGACATCGCTTCGAGACTTTCTGCGCGCCCGTGATTTCGAGCGAATTGCCGAAGACGTCGCACTGACATATGAGGGCAAACAGCCGGCCCCGGCGTTCACCTGACAGCCCCGCCACACACCAAGACTGCTTCACACGAAATCTGAGGACACGAGATGCGCGTATTGGTCACCGGCCACCAAGGTTACCTCGGCACCGTCATGGTGCCGATCCTGCAAACGGCCGGTCACGATGTCGTCGGGCTCGACACCGGCTATTTCGCCGACTGCGTGCTCGGCGATGTGCCCAACGATCCACCCGGCCTGCAGGTCGACCTGCGGGACGTCACCGTCGACCAACTGTCCGGCTTCGACGCGGTGATTCACCTCGCCGCGCTGTCCAACGACCCCCTCGGGGCTCTCGCTCCACAGATCACCTACGACATCAACCATCACGCATCGGTCCGATTGGCGCGCCTTGCCAAGGATGCCGGCGTCGGCCGCTTCCTCTATGCCTCCACGTGCTCGGTGTACGGCTCGGCAGGCGACGATCTGGTCACCGAGAACGCACCGTTACGGCCGTTGACGCCCTACGCGGAGAGCAAGGTCCGCGTGGAGGATGACGTCGCCGCGATAGCCGATGCCAGCTTCTCCCCGGTATTCCTCCGCAATGCCACCGCGTTCGGCTTCTCCCCGCGGCTGCGTGCCGACATCGTGTTGAACAACCTGGTCGGTCATGCAGTGCTGACCGGCGACGTGCGCGTGCTGTCGGACGGCACCCCGTGGCGGCCGCTCGTGCATGCTCGCGACATCGCGAAGGCTTTCGTCATTGCACTCGACGCGCCGGTCGAGAAGATCCATTGCGCCGCATACAACGTCGGCACGGAGGCGAACAACCTGACGGTGGCGGAGATCGCGCAGTCGGTTGTGGATGTCGTGCCCGGCGCGCAACTGCTGATCACCGGCGAGAGCGGTGCCGACCCCCGCTCGTACCGCGTCGACTTCTCGGCCATCCGTTCGGCTCTGGCGTACGAGGCGGAGTGGTCGATCCCTGACGGGGCCGCAGAGTTGTACAAGGAATACACCGCAGCCGGGCTCACGAGCCACGACTTCTTCAACCGCTTCACACGCCTGCCGCACCTCGAAGGGCTGCAACGAGCGGGCGCGCTGGACGCATCGATGCGCCGTCTCGACAGGGAGTGAGTTCGTATCGTGTTACAGCCTCGCCACCAGATCTGCCCAACTACCGGCGTTGGCGTCGCGTGGGGAGATCATGGTGACCGCGAGCGGCCACTCGATGGCCAGATCCGGGTCGTCATGCGCCACCCCGAGGTCCTCGGCCGGGTCGTGCGGTCGATCGATCCGGTAGCACACGTCGGCCGTCTCCGTCAGTGCCTGGAAACCGTGCAGGAAGCCGGGCGGCACGTACAGGTGGCGAAATTCGACGTCGTCGAGCAGAAACGCCTGCTGCTTGCCGAAGGTCGGCGAATCACGTCTGATGTCGACAAGAACGTCGCTGACGGCGCCGTTCGCGCAGCGGACCAGTTTCGCTTCACCGCGCCCCGAACGGCCATGCATCCCGCGGATCGTCCCCCGCACCGATCGCGATTGGGAATCCTGAATGAAGGATGCCGCTTCGACGCCGCCGCCCACGGTGGCGTCGAATACTTCGGCGTCCAGCGTTCGCGTGAACAAGCCGCGATCGTCGCGGAACGGCGTCGGGACGAAGACGATCACATCGGCGAGTTCGGTCGATTCGATCTGCACGCGACCATCGTGCCGCACACCGGAACCAGATGCGAGGAACGTCATGCGCGCGTGTAGAGGATGCGGCGGCACGGATCTCCACACCGTGCTCGACGTTGGGGCCGTGCCGGCCGCGGATTACTTCCCGCCCGCGGACGAGCCGGTGCGGGCCGGCGAATCGGCGCATCCGCTCGTCATGGTGTTGTGTGAGACGTGTGCGCTGGCCCAACTCGCCGACGACGATACTGTCACCCAGGAACCGCGCGGCGTTGAACCGCAGGCACTGCGCGACCAGGCCGAGGACGCCGTTTCGAGGGTCTCGGGCGCCGGTTGGTTGCGAGGCGGAAGTGTCCGGGAGTTCGGTAGTCCACATGGCGGAAGCTGGCTGCCGTTGCTACAGGAGCGCGGATTTTCGCTCGCGACTCCCCAAACACCCGCAAGCCTCGTTCTCGACACACTCGGCATCATGCACGAACCCGACCAACGCGCAGCGTTTCGGGAGCGCGCCGAGTCCACCGCGCCGGACGGGGTGCTGTTGCTCCAGTACCACTCACTGGTGAGTATCGTGACTGAGGGTCAGTGGAATGCGCTGCGGCACGGGCATTTTGCGTACTACTCACTGCATGCACTGCTTCGATTGCTCGCCGACGCGGGGATGAGCCCTGCTTCCGCGTGGGAGTTCGATCTGTACGGTGGCACGGTGTTGATCGCGGCGGTGCACGGACAGGTCGCGCCCGACGCCGCGGTTGCCAAGATTCTCGCGGAGGAGAATGAACTCGGAATCTGCGATCATCATGCGGTATCCACACTCCAAGGCGCGCTCGATGAACAGGTGGGCGCGCTTCGTGAATGGTTGTGTGCGGAATCAGCCACCGGGCGAAGGGTTTTCGCCTACAGTGCGGCATCGCGCGCAGTGGCGCTGTTCAGCCTGGCGAATGTAGACCGGCGGCTGGTTCAGGCAGTGGCCGACGCATCACCGACGAAGCAGGGGCGCCGAATGCCAGGTACCGATGTGCCGATCATCAGCCCCGCCGACCTGACGTCGTCCGAGCCGGACAAGGTCTTACTTACCCTTCCCGACTTGCTCCCAGAAATTTCGCAAAGCCTTCCGTCGCTCGCTGGGCGCTGGGTGGTCCGGCCATGATCATCGAGGCAGCTCGCACACCATCGACCACTGCGACGTTCCACGCGGCGCGCTTCGCAGCACGGGTCCGTCTCGAGCGTAAGGATTGTGCGCATGACCGCAGCTGATCGGAACGTCTCCGACTGTTCTCGCTCCTTCGCCCGGTCCAACCGCATGCAGGCCCGGTTGCACGAACTCGTACCCGGCGGTGCGCACACCTATGCCCGTGGTTCCGACCAATACCCCGAGCACATGACGCCGATCCTGACCCGCGGTGAGGGTGCGCGGGTTTGGGATGTCGACGGCAATGAGTACGTCGAGTACGGCATGGGGCTTCGGTCGGTTGTACTGGGCCACGGTTATCGTCCGGTCGTCGACGCCGCGCACGCCGCGATGTGTGACGGGATGAACTTCACCAGGCCAACCGAGCTGGAAGTTCTTGCGGCAGAGGATTTCTTGAGAATAGTCCCCGGCGCGGAAATGGTGAAGTTCGCCAAGAATGGTTCCGATGTCACGACGGCTGCGATCAAATTGGCACGGGCGGCGACCGGCCGCACGAGCATTGCCGTCTGCCGGCTCCCGTTCTTCTCCGTCGACGACTGGTTCATCGGTTTGACCGAGATGGCCGCAGGAATTCCTGTTGCCGCAACCGCAGATGTCGTTCGATTCGACTACAACGATCTCGCGACGTTGGAGGCTCGATTCCAGGCGAATCCCGACGGCATTGCGGCCGTAATCCTCGAGGCGGCGACGGCGACGATGGAGCCCGCCGAGGGATTCCTGGCCGGCGTGCGCGCCCTCTGTGACACATACGGTGCTGTGCTGGTGTTCGACGAGATGATTACCGGGTTTCGGTGGGCGATGCCCGGTGCCCAGACGCTCTATGGGGTGACGCCGGACCTGTCGTGCTGGGGAAAGGCGATGGGTAACGGGTTCCCCATCGCCGCGCTTGCCGGAAAGCGCGAGTTGATGGAACTTGGCGGCTTGAACACCGACCGGAACCGAGTCTTTCTCCTTTCGACCACCCATGGCCCCGAGACTTCCGCGCTGGCAGCGTTCCGCGCGGTGGTTCGAGCCTACGAAACGGTAGATCCGATCGGCCGGATGGAACGCGCCGGACAGCGCCTGGCTGAGGGTGTCAACGCTGCTGCCGCTGAACTCGACGTGGCCGAATATGTTCGGGTGATCGGCCGACCGTCCTGTCTGGTTTTCACCACCTGTGATCAGGACAAGGCGCCTTCTCAGGGATTCCGAACGCTGTTTCTACAGGAACTGCTGAACCGCGGCGTTTTGGGACAGTCGTTCGTTGTCTCCGCAGCGCACACCGACGCGGACATCGATCTGACGATTGATGCGGTGCGGCAGGCGCTCGACCTCTACCGTAAGGCGATTGTTGCAGGAACAGTCGAGGGACTGCTGATTGGTAGACCGGTTGCTCCGGCGATCCGTCGCGGCGCCGCGCCGCGTCGTATCGCTCCAACCGCTATCTGAGTGAGGCACGAAACGATGATCAATGCGATGCGAGTGGCAGAAGCTCCGCGACTGCGTCGCAGCCGCGTGTCGACAATCGTCCGGAAGCAGTCGGAACTCGACGGTCCGGGGAAGATCAGCATGAACAAACAACGTCCGGGAACGGCTATCTCGCGTGTCCGGATCGGGCCCGTCTGGTTCGGCGGAAGGTCGGTGGTCCTGCGACCGCCGCGGTTTGCCGACTTCGCCGATTGGAGCCGCATCCGACTGCGGGACCGCCGGCTCATCGAACCGTTCTGGTTCGCCTCACCGATGAGTTGGGAGGAGCGCCACACCGAATCCCGTTGGATCGATGAGTGCATCAGGTATTGGTCGTGGGCACATTCGGGGAACGGTCTGCCCTTGGCCGTTGAGGTGGACGGTCGGTTCGTCGGTCAGATCAATCTTGTGCTCGTGCCGTACGAAGCGTGCACCGGCGAACTGAGCTTGTGGATCGACTCCGAATTCGCACGTCTCGGCGTAGGTAGCGTCGCAACCGAGATGCTGTTGGAGTACGCGTTCGAGTACCTCGGAGTGTTTCGTGTCACCGCTCCCATCGCGGTCGACAACGCACCGATATTGCAGGGCATGCCGACCTTCGGATTCCTGCGCGAGGCGGTCATGGTCGACTACATGGAGGCAGGCGGGCGGACGAAGGACCACGAATTGTGGTCGATGACAGCCGACCGCTGGAAACAACGCGACAACGCGTCCTCGCTGACCCGCGCGTCGGCGTCCGCCGAAATGCGACCACCGCGGGCCGCCGAATCGCGAGACGTCAGGCCATTCAACACACTGCGACTGGCGCGGATTTTGGCAGGCGGGATCGCACGTTTCGAGTACGTCCGTCTTCGCGCGCTTTTCGCTGGTTTCGCGGCGGTTCGGCGGGTTAACTTGGAATGCTCGGGTTTTGGGCTTCGGGTACGCACCGCGAATCGGTCGGATCGCGCAAGCTTGGCGCGCATCGTCGATCAGTACCGGCCCGACTTGAAATTCTATCTGGGCCCTGCATCACGCCTCGGCACCTCGGCCCCGGAGAGCTACCGGCAGCAAACTCTCTATCGAACGTCGTGCTTGGCACGGCAACACAGCACACGCGCGCTGGCAATAGAGGCCAATGGCCACGTCGTTGGATTTTGCGGCCTGTCCGGCCTGGGCGACGGAAACCGTTCGGCGCGACTCTTCGTGTGCGTCGCTCCCGGGCACGCCAATCGAGGCATAGCCAAGTGCGCGGTTCGCGCCGTGCTGCGCCATGCCTTCGAAGATCTGCAGCTGCGTCGAGTCTCGATCGCACTTGATCCGAGCAACAGCAACGCCGAACGCCTCGCCGAAAATGTTGGGCTGCGACGTGAAGGGACGATGCACTGCTATTCGGCCGCGGACGCGACATTTCGCACGATGGATCTATGGGCGTGCACGCGGGCGACGAACCAACCTACTGAGTAGGTCCAAGTCGGCGCCGGGAAAATCGGATCGCCCGTCATCGAGCGGCATGAGATGCTGATGGTCGCCGTTCGGCCACATCGCTGTCCGCTATACCGAGCGCTGGCGGATTGTCGCCTGGCACGCGATGGAGCAGCATCTCGGTGGCTGGCGTGAATTAGCCCGAATGGTCTTCATGATCGCACTCGCGCGTCACGTCGGACCTGAAGATTTCGGCAATTCGTCGATTTAGCCGATTCTCCGGCCAGGGCGGCAGGGGCGGAGGTTGCGAATACCGCATGGCGCAGAGAGATTCTGTGCCGGAAATGCCGTATATGTCCGCTATCGAGCCGCATCTGGTGCCATTTGGACACCGTTCGGTCGCATCGTCATCCGCATTGCCGGAGGACGTTGAAACGGCGGGGAGTCCACGTTCGAAAACAAGGAGTTGGGACAGTTTGCCAGCTTCGTCGTTCGCGGCGACGTGGACCATGTGGTCGCCCATAAACCGGCCGTAACGCGAAGCGGGTTGGAACCGAAGGTTACCGAAAGATGGCCGTACCTTTACGGTCTAAGGAGTTGCAGGATGACGCAGGTTGCAATCATCGGAGCCGGTCCCTACGGACTATCAATAGCCGCGCACCTGCGCGCGTTCGGTGTCGACCACCGAATATTCGGACCGGCCATGGATACGTGGCGGCACCACGTTCCGGCTGGGATGCTGCTGAAGTCGGATGGTTTTGCGTCGAACCTGTCAGAGCCCTCCGGCGCCGGCACTCTCGCCGCGTACTGCGCCGAACACTCCGTGGCGTACCACCCAACTGAACTCCCGGTGCGGCTCGATGTTTTCAACGAATACGCGACTGATTTTCAGCGGCGGTTCGTACCACAGTTGGAGGACCGGCAAGTCGTCTCCGTCGAGCGCTCCGCCGGTCGCTTCCTGGTCGGATTGGACGACGGCGAAACATTCACCGCAGACACCGTCGTCGCGGCGGTCGGTATTTCCCATTTCGCCGTGCTGCCCGAGGAACTCATGGGTCTCCCAGGCAACTTGGCTTCGCACAGTTCTGCGCACAGCGGTCTGTCCCAGTTCTCCGGCCAACGGATTGCCGTGGTTGGGGCTGGGGCTTCGGCTGTCGACATCGCTACATTGATGGCGGAGGCGGGTGCCGCCGTGTCGCTTGTTACGCGGCGTGACCGGATCAAATTCGCTTCCGCGCCCGCGGTGGGTCCGCGCGGCCGGGGGGAACGACTGAAGGCGCCCGCGACCGGTATTGGGCCGGGGTGGCGATCGTGGGCTTGCCAGAATCTTCCGGGATTGTTCCGCGTTCTTCCGGGTAAGGCGCGGCTAAAGATCGTGAAGCGACACTTGGGGCCGAGTTCCGCGTTCGCAATGAAGGCTCGGTTCGAAGACGCGGTAACGACCTTTCTCGGTGTGCACATCGATTCTGCGTACGAGGAGGACGGCCAAGTCTGCTTGGTACTTCGGTGTGCGGATGGAAGCCGCCGCGAACTCCGGGTCGATCACGTCGTCTCGGCGACAGGCTATCGGCCAGATGTGGCCCGACTGCCCTTCCTGAGCGACGGGTTGAGAAGAGAACTTCGAACGCACGAGAACATGCCGATGGTTTCTCGTTTCTCCGAATCTTCGGTTCCGGGCTTTTACTTCGTTGGCCCTCCGGCGGTGGACAGCTTTGGCCCCCTGATGCGCTTCATGGTCGGCGCTGAATACATTGCCCCGTTGGTTGCTCGCCGGCTGAGGAAGGTCACCAGCGGTCGGGAGCCTGTCCGCGCGGCGACCAACGCGTGACGGGCACGACTGCGGCTTCCGAGTCGGCGGGAGACGGGTCAATCTCGCTGAGTCCGGGTCCAGAGCATGCACACCTGGGTCACGGAGCGGCTCGCGTGTTGCAACTGCGCGAAGGCTCGTCTGGTGACAGGTTGTTTCTCGTTCCCGGACTGGAGGGCGCCGCCGACGAACTGTTACCGCTGGTCAACTCGTTCTCGGGAGGGCAGGAAGTTTTCGCGGTTCTGCCACCGGTGGTGTATTCAGTCCAGCCATCGGACGAGCTACGCCAGATCGCTCGACTGATGGTTTCCGCAACTAGGCAATGCCAACCTCGCGGGCCATATCGCCTCGGCGGCTACTCCTACGGCGGCCTTCTCGCCCTCGAGATGGCGCAGCAATTGCGCGCTGCCGGTGAATCTGTGACCGGTCTCTTCCTCATCGACGCGATATACGACGAGCGCTTCTGGCCACGTAATGTATGGGCGACTTCGATGATTCGACGCACGGCCCGACAACTGGGGCGAATTGCTCGTTTGCCGCTGCGCGAGGCACTCGCCGAGACCCTCCATCGAGGCACCCGGTTGGCGCGACGGCTATCGAAACGCAGGGAGGGGACGAGTGATCTGGCTCCGGTCGACGAGACACCCTCAGCGAAGCAGGCATACGCCGCAATGATCGGATACGAGCCGGCGTTTTACGACGGCGTTATTACACTTATCGCCCCTACTTCCGGTGTGCATTTCGGCGCGGACACTGCGCGGCTGTGGGCATCGAGAGCGCGGCGACTGGATATTGACCGAGTGGCAGGGGATCACCTGACCGTCATGCGCGAGGGCGCGTCGGCGGTGGCTCGCCTGATCGATTACCGGCTCGAGCTCGCTCGCCCGGACTGGCCGGGCCTCTGTCCGCGGCCGGGCTTCGAACGCCCCATGATTGTCACGACCATGAAGTGGTTCTCGGCGGCGAGATTGGCGAGCACGCTCGTCGAGTCCGGCTTTGAAGTCTCTGCCTGCCGGCCGCGATCTCACCCCCTCGATGCGGTCGAGGGTGTGGTGAGCATTCGACCCGTCAGCCGATTCAACCGAATGGGGTCGATCGCGCACGCGATTCGACAAACGCGGCCCGATATTGTCCTTCCTGACGATGAACGCGCGCTCTCTCTGTTGCGCCGGCTTTATTGGCAGGTTTGCGTCTCCGATCCGCCGATGGCCGACGTTCTTGCCCGATCGTTGGGGCTCGTCTCGAGTTGGCCGGTTCTGGAGTCTCGAACCGGGCTAGCGGACGTTGCTAGCGAACTGGCAGTTCCCGTGCCGCCAACAGCGGTTGTCCGAGATCTTGCCGCGTTACGTGCCTGGCTGCACCGGCACGGTTTTCCAGTCGTGCTGAAAACGGACGGTAGCTGGGGTGGCCGCGGGGTCGTCGTCGCGCGGAATGCGAAGGGCATCGCGCGCGCCTGGCGCGCTGCCTCCCGCCCCCCGACGCTGCTGAAGGCGATCAAGCGACTCTTGGTGAACTTCGAAGTTGGCACGCTGATCGATTGCGCCACTCGCAAGCGGCCTGTAGTCAACGCGCAGGTCTTCGCCGCCGGTCGCGACGCAATCGCGACGGTGGCATGCCTCGACGGTCGGATTCTCTCGATCGCCTGTTTGGAGGTCGTTCGAGCGATGCCGGACGCCGGCGCCGCGACGGTCGTCAAACCCATCGAGAATCGGTCCATGGTGGCGTCCGCGGAGCAACTCGTCGCCCGGTTGGGTCTGAGTGGCTTCTGCGGATTCGACTTCGTCTTGACCGGCACCGGTGATGCCGTGCTGCTGGAGCTGAACCCCAGAGTCACGCCGACCGCGTATCTCCTCGTCGAGGGCACCTTTGCGCGGGACACCGCTTTCGCGCTCTTTCCAGCCGCGCTCCCCGCAGACGACCCGTACCACTCGGCTGCCGATGTGCCAGTGCGGTCTCCCGCGTTGATTCGGCGGGGCCAACGAATTGCCGACCGAACTCGAAGTATGCCTGCGCGTATCGAGCGGAGCCTCAGCCGTCGCCTCAGGCGAAGGTCGAGTCCGTCGCACTGAGAATTCCGTACTCGAGTGAACGCTCGCCCCGGTAGCTACCTGAACCTGGCCAACCCCGATACCGATGCGAGTCGGGCCGCGGATTTGCGAGGAGTAACACCGATGTCCCCGAATTCGAAAATATGGGAGTGGCCCGCTCCGCGGAAGGTCCGCACGGGCACGGACCGTCTGGTCCAGGACGGGGTATCGATGCTGAATGACCGGGCGGTTGCGACGATACTGATTGACGCTGTCCAGGTAGCGGCGTGCCGCGAATCGGTCGTGTTCGGATCGATTCGGCGGCAGCTCGAGATCCGGCCGAGGGGTCGGCTCCTTGCGGTGGGCTCGGCAAACTTGGACCATCTGCATCACTTCGCGCGACGCTCACCCACGCGGGAGCCGCATGTGATCGGCGCTGGAGACGTGGACTGGGTGTTGCTCGCTGACGGGGCACCAATAGTGCGACGAGCACGCAAGCTTACTGGTGTGCATTGGCCGCGATTGACCGGCGCCGACCTGCTGGCACCCATCCTGGCTATCGCGGAGCAACAGGGCAGCTCGGTTGGCTTCCTCGGTGGCCGGGCGGATGTGCACGAAGCGTTGGCCGAGCAACTCGGGCAGCGGTTTCCTGGTCTGACCGACGTACGATTCTGGGCGCCCGAGCGTGCGGAATTGGAGGATCCCGAGCGTGCGGCGACCTTGGCGGCGGCCGTGCGGGGCGCGGGGGTCGAGTTGCTGGTAGTCGGGTTGGGCAAACCCCGCCAGGAACTCTGGATCGATCGCTACGGCACAGCATCCGGCGCGCGCGTCGCATTGGCGTTCGGCGCCGCCGCAGACTTCCTTGCCGGTGCCGCATCACGGGCACCGAAGCCGATGCAGGACCTGGGAATCGAGTGGTTGTATCGGCTCGCGATGGAACCGCGGCGGATGGCCAACCGATACCTGGTGCAGGGCCCACCGGCATGGCTCGTCGCACGGCGTGCCAGATTGGCGAGCGAACATTCAGCGTTCGTGTCGGTCGGCTTGTGAACCAGTCGAACGTGACAACTCCCAAACGTAACGGTCGCGGCTGGCACCGCGAATCTCATGCACGGGCGATCGCGTTTTGCAGTTCCGTACAGACCAGTGAGAGAAGTCCCGTGATAGAGCCGGCGTGGAGACCAGGTGGCTGAGCAAGGCCTATCTTCCGGCATGCGGTGGAGCAGCATCTCCGTCGTCGGCCGTGAGGTGGCCCGCACCGTGTTCACGATTCTGCTCGCGCGGATCGTCGGACCCGACGATTTCGGCATCGTCGCCCAAGCGATGGTGTTCGTAGGGATCGTGTCGATCCTGCTCGATCAAGGGTTCTCCAGCGCACTGGTGCAGCGGGAGAAACTCGAGCCGGGCATGCCGGGCGTCGTGGTCACCGTCAATCTCGGCGTCGGCGCGGCGCTGAGTGTGGCCACGATCGCGATCGCGCCCTTGTGGGCGGATTGGATGAACACCCCACAGTTGGCGCTGGTGCTGGTAATGCTTGCGCCGGATCTCCTGCTCCGCGCTGCGACGGTCACACCTCGCGTGTTGCTTGCCCGCGATCTGCAGTTCCGTTTGATCGGTATTGCCGACGTCGTCTCCGCATTGGCAGGCGGCATTCTTGGACTCGCTGTCGCATTCGCCGGGGGTTCGTACTGGGCACTTGTGGTCCAGGTGGTGAGCACGGACGCGGTTCTGCTGGTCGTGCTGCTCATAATGGGTGCCGGATACCGACCCAACATGCAATTCCGATTGCTACGAGAGATTGCGGGCTTCTCGTGGCGGGCCTTCGCGGCCGGCCTGTTAATCAACTCGTTCTCGCGAAACATCGACAACTTGCTCGTGGGCAGATTCCAGGGTCCCCAGGCGCTCGCGTTCTACGGCCTGGCGTATCGGTTGTTGCTCCTGCCGGTGCAACTTGCCTGCACAACCGTCGGTGGCGTGCTGTTTCCCGCATTCGCGCGGATTTCATTCGATATCGATCGGATGCGCAGCGAGATGGTGCGGGCGACTCGTACGCTGGCGATCCTGGCACTTCCCGTGATGGCCTTGGTCGCGGCGGGTGCACCACAGCTGGTTCTTGTTCTGTTCGGCCCGGACTGGGCGCCCGCGATTCCGATCATCCAGGTGCTTGCGCTCGCTGGTGCCGCACAAGCGATTTACCGACCCTCGACGACGCCGATGGTGCTCGGGCTCGGAGACGCCGGGCTCAATCTCCGCTACGCCTGGCTAACCGCAATATTTACCACCATTGGCATCGTGGGGGGGCTACCTTTCGGCCCGTTCGGAGTTGCGGCCGGATACACCGTCGCGACTGCGGCGATCGTGCCGGTCGAATGGCTGATGCGGCGCCGATTGCTTGGGATGAGCCTGGGTAGCCAGGCTGCCGCCTGGCTTCCCGGAATTCACGTCGCAGCCTGGGTCTCGGCCGCATATCTACTTGTCTCGGTGAGTATTCCAGGGCGCGAACTGCTCGTGCTCGTCGTAGGCGGGTTGACGGGCGCCGCGGTGGGAATCGGTGTGCTGTGGCTAGTTCACCGGCGCCAGTTCGAAGAGTTGATCTTCATGGTTCGTCGCATGATAGGCGGACGTCGGAACGAGCCTTCGCTTCGACCCAGCCCTGCAGATCAGGGTCGACACCGGTCGGGTCGGGGTCGACACCGGACGTCGATCTGACCGAAAACTCGCGTTGCGAGCCGGGTTGCGCGATCACCAACGCGGTTCTTACGGCCGTCCCATGCCGCGATATGTCCAGCCGCAGTCGCGCCACACCGTCGGATCGAGGCAATTTCGGCCGTCCACGATGACTCTCTGGCGGACGACACCATCGAGATCCGCTGGGGCCAGCTCGACGAACTCGCGCCATTCGGTCAACACGAGTACGACGTCCGCCCCCGTGCACGCTTCGCGGGCCGAAGCGGCGTAGTCGAGGGTGGGGAACAGCCTTCGCGAATTTTCCATCGCCTGTGGGTCGTAGACACTCACCATCGCACCCTGCAACTGTATTTGGCCGGCCACGTTGAGCGCGGGTGAGTCTCGGACGTCGTCCGAATCCGGCTTGAAGGCCGCTCCCAGCACGGCCACGCGCGTACCCAGGAGGGAGCCGCACACCTGCCGAGTGAGTTCGACCATGCGTGTGCGTCGACGCATATTGATCGCGTCGATTTCGCGCAGAAACGTCAGTGCTTCCTCGGCGCCGAGTTCGCCCGCACGCGCCATGAATGCGCGGATGTCCTTGGGCAGGCAGCCGCCGCCGAAACCGAGTCCCGCATTGAGGAACCGGCGGCCGATCCTCTTGTCGTGACCGAGGGCGTCCGCGAGGACCGTGACGTCCGCACCGGACGCCTCGCACACTTCCGACATGGCGTTGATGAATGAGATCTTCGTGGCCAAGAACGCGTTGGCCGCGGTCTTCACGAGTTCCGCGGTAGCGAGATCGGAGACGATAAGCGGAGTCCCCACCTCGAGCGCGTGGGCGTAGATAGTGCGCACCACAGCCTCCGCGCGACTCGGCCGCGCGGGGTCGACGCCAAGCACCATCCGGTCCGGTGACAACGTGTCCTCGACGGCATGGCCCTCACGCAGAAATTCGGGGCTCCAACACAATTCGACTTCGCCACCGGCGGGCGCGAGCGCGCGCAAGTGCACACCGAGCTGTGCCGCCGTACCGACCGGCACCGTGGACTTGCCGATCACCGTGGCCGGGCGGGTCAACAAGGGGGCGAGTGCGTCGACCGCGGACTGCAGATGCGACAGGTCCGCGCCCATTTCGCCGCGGCGTTGCGGCGTGCCGATGCACAGGAAGTGCACATCGGCGAATGCGGCCGCCTCCTCGTAGGAAGACGTGAACGACAGGCGCCCCGAGGCGATTCCACGCTCGAGCAGTTCGGGCAGGCCGGGCTCGTGGAAGGGCAGTTTGCCCGCCGCGAGTCGGGCGACCTTGTCGTGATCCACGTCGACACCGAGCACCTCGTGGCCCAATTCGGCCATGCAGGCCGCATGAGTCGCGCCGAGGTAGCCGGTGCCGATGACTGTAATGCGCATGCTTGCCCTTACTCGGGTGCGGTCGCGGCGTCCACCATGACCTGCATTCGCTGCTGCCAGGAAACGTCGTCGATAAAGCGTTGTCGATGATCCTCGTCGGCCGGGCCCATCCGGATCGCCTCGGCGAGGGTTTCTGCCCAGTTGGCCGAATCGCTGATGCGCACGCGGGTCTCGTCGACACCGCGTACGGGTGGTAGGTCGACAGACAGAACCGGAATCCCGCCCGCGAGGTATTCGTAGAGCTTCAAGGGCGACATTGCGCGGACGCACGGATGATCGACATGGGGAATGAGCCCGACATCGCACGCCTGAACCGTGGCGGCGAGTTCACGCTGGCCCACAGGCTCGAAGACGTGCACGTTGTCTATCGAGCGGAGCCAGTCGACCGTGGGGCGGTCGTTTGCGTACCCGAGCATGATGACCGATCCCACATTCCGCGCGGTCGTTTCGACGAGTTCCCGGTCGAGGCGCTGGTTGAGCGAACCTGTGTAGATCGCGCGTGGGCCGGGCAACTGCGCGATCCGCGCCGGTGCAGGGAGGTGCGGCCGCCAGATGTCGGCGATGACACCGTTGGGCACCACGGTGGTTCGTGCCGACAGTCGTTCGGCGAGTTCCTCGGAGACGGCGAAGATCGTGGCCTTGCGCTCGTCGATACGCCGATAGGCCTCGACATAGATATCCGCCCATTCGGCGACTTCGGCGCCGGTGGCCCAGTCGTCGCGGCCGAAATAGATGATCTTGCTGATCCAGGGCGCGTCGCAGAATGCGGCGATGCAGGGGTGGCACGTGACCAGGACCGCGGATGCGGGGGCGGGTTCGCGTTCGCCGCGCCCGCGGGCGAGGGCCCGGCCCAGCAACTCTCCGTAACGTCGATAGGAGGCCTCGGTCGTAGCGAGGTCGAGTGGATCGCGCCGGCGCACCCGCTGCGGGCGGACGCGGACGGCGGTGCGACCGCCGATCTCGAGCGGTGTGCTGAGCCGCGCCACCCGCCGGCGTTTCAGTGCGCTGACAGAGGACCGCCACGGGTCCGCGACCAGCAGTTCGCCTATCCGGTCGTCCGCGGCGAGCGCGAGCAGCAACTGGTCGGCGGGACGACAAAATTCGCGTTCGACGGCGTCGTCGAACGACTCGAGGCCGAACGTTACGACAACATCGTTTTTCTCTGCCGTCGAGGTATTTTCCCGCACGCCAGAGTGTCGGTGTGGTACGCGGGTTTGTTACTGGTCACCGGGCTCCGGATCCACCTGTTTCCGGCTCCGGGACTGCGTGTCGCAAATGTCCGGTTATCCCTGGTCCTGGCCTTGTTGCTCGTGCAGAATTTCGTGCACCAACCGGTGAAACGAACCCGGATTCGATAACGATGGGGATGTTGTGACGGCAACCCGCGCGCGTTGATGGATCGCGCGCGTCGATCCGCAGGCCGTCGACGGATGTCGAATTTCTCGTTCAGCCAGGACCGATCAGGAGTAGCTCCCATATGACTCAGTCGATTACTCGTTCGTCTCCGCTGGGCCTGCGGGTCGGTGAGCTCGTCGAGGTCAGGAGTGCGGAGGAGATCCTCGCGACACTCGACGAGCGCGGCGAATACGAGAACCTCCCGTTCATGCCCGAGATGCTGCCGTTCTGCGGTCAGCGACTGACAGTCCACAAGGTCGCCCACAAGTTATGCGACACGGTCACCAAGACCGGGTTGCACAAGATGTCCAACGCTGTTCACCTGATGGGTTCGCGCTGCGACGGATCGGCGCATGGTGGCTGCCAGACCGAATGCTCGCTGTATTGGAAGGAAGCGTGGCTCAAACGCGTCGAGCCGGGCACCCCGAGTCCGTCCGGCAGTGGCCGCATCGATCTGCCGCTACTCGAGATCAACACTCGCCGCGCGCCCGGCCCGGACGGCTCGCCGCGCTACTCCTGCCAGGCCACCGAACTGATGCGCGCGGCGCCGACCTGCCTTCCGGTGCGAAACATCGGGCAGTACGTGCGGGACGTGCAGACCGGCAACGTGACCGCGGTGCAGTCGTTCCTCGCGTTCCTGGTGTTGCTGTTCAACCGGTTCCAGGGCCTGAGCCGCAAGTTCCTGCCGAAACGAATGTGGTTCCGCGACGGTCTACCGTGGGGCTTCGTTCGGGGCCTTGCGCTCGGCCGGACTCCCGTCGAGGACCTCAATCTTCAGGTGGGTGAACTCGTCCGCGTGAAGAGCAAGGAGCAGATAGAGCTGACGCTCAATGCCGAACGGATGAACCGGGGAATGGGCTTCGAGGAGGAATCGGCCCGGCACTGCGGCAAGGTCGCCCGGGTGAAGGCGAGGGTGACGGTGTGCCTCGATGAGCAGAGCGGCGAGCTGCTCACCATGAAGACACCGTGCATCGTGCTCGAGGACATCGTCTGCGGTGGCGTCTACAACGGAAGTTGCCCCCGCGAGTTCGTGCCGTTCTTCCGTGAAATCTGGCTCGAGCGGGTGTAGTGCCGGCCGGCATCGGGCCGCGCCCGAAGGAGTGTGTATGAGCGTGTCCGCCCCGCTCGTCTCGATCGGGCTGCCGGTCCGCAACGGCGCCGACCGGGTGGAACCGGTGATCAAGTCCATACTCGCGCAGACGTACGAGAACCTCGAGTTGATCATCTGCGACAACGCGTCGACCGATGGCACCGAGGACCTCTGCCGGACCTTGGCTGCGCAGGACGAGCGGGTCGTGTATCACCGCCATCCGGTGAACATCGGGCTGAATCCGAACTTCGATGCCGCGCTGCGACTCGCCACCGGTACCTACTTCCGTTATGTCGGCGATGACGACTGGCTCGATCCCGCCTGTATCGGTATGGGTGTGGATACCTTCGCGGCAGACGAACGACTGGTGCTCGTCACCAACCAGGTGGGCTACACCGGGGTCGATGGCCGCACCGAAACCGCCGAGTATTCGGGGGCGGACCTTGGTTCGGATGATCCGGTCCGCCGATTCGCCGAGATGCTGCGGTTGCTCAACGAGAGCTACCTGCTGATGGATCCCGAATACGGGCTGTTCCGCAGGGAGACGATGCTCGCGATACCGCGGCGCAATATGCTGCGCGACGACGAAGTGTTCGCCGCAAAGATGGCGCTCACCGGACCGTGGGCACACGTGCCCGAGGTTCTGATGCGGCGCAACTGGAAGTTCGAATCACAGTCGGTACTTGCACAGCGATTTGCGGTGCCGCGCTGGCAGGGTCGTATCTCGACCGCACTCGCCGCGCGCGAAATGATTCGGTGGGTCGACCAATCAGGGCTCGACGACCGGCAGCGCCGCAGTGCACGCCGAGCCGTTGTGCGCCATTACTATCTGCGTCGGCACCAGCGTGCCGTCGTTCGCCGCTCGCGGAAATTGGTCGACATGCTGCGAAGCGAACTACCTCCAGGCCGAGCAAAGACAGGTAGAGACAACCCAGAATGCGGTCGAGCAGACCGGTGAGCTGCTCACCATGAAGACCGCGCGCATCGTGCTCGAGGACAGCGTCTGCGGCCGTGTATACAACGTTAGTTGGCCCACGCGAGTTCGTGCCGTTCTTCCGCGAAATCTGGCTCGAGCGGGTGTGATTCCCACCGGCATCGGGCCCCGCCGGGAGGAGCGCGCATGAGCGCGTCGGCCCCGCTTGTCTCGATCGGGCTGCCGGTTCGCAACGGCGCCGACCGGGTCGAACCCGTGATCAAGTCCGCACTGGCGCAAACGCACGAGAACCTCGAGTTGGTCATTTGTGACAATGCGTCGACCGATGGCACCGAGGACCTCTGCCGGACCATGGCCGCGCAGGACGAGCGGATCGTGTACCACCGCCATCCGGCCAACATCGGGCTGAATCAGAATTTCGATTCCGCGCTGCGACTCGCCAAAGGTACCTATTTCCGGTATATCGGCGACGACGACTGGCTCGATCCAACCTGTATCGGTAAGGGCGTGGATGCTTTCGCCGCCGACGAACGACTGGTACTCGTCACGACCCAGGTTGGCTACAGCGGCGTCGACGGCCGCACCGAAACCGCTGCGTATTCGGGTACGGATCTTGGTTCGGAAGATCCGGTCATCCGACTGGCCGAGATGCTGCGGTTGCTCAATGAGAGCTACTTGCTCATGGATCCCTTGTACGGGCTGTTCCACAGGGAAACAATGATTGCGATACCGCGGCGCAATATGCTGCGTGACGACGAAGTATTCGCCACGAAGATGGCGCTCGCCGGGCCGTGGGCGCACGTCCCCGAGGTTCTCATGGGGCGCAACTGGGAATTCGAATCACAGTCGGTCCTCGCGCAGCGGCTCGCGGTGCCCCGCTGGCAGGGTCGTATCTCGACCGCGCTCGCTGCGCGCGAAATGATTCGCTGGGTCGACCAATCCGATCTTGACGATGGGCAGCGCCGTAGTGCACGCCAGTCGGTTGTGCGCCATTACTACCTGCGTCGACACCAGCGGGGCGTTGTCCGCCGCTTACGGAAGTTGGTCGGCATGGCGCGAAGCGAATTACTTCCATGCTGAGCACAGACAGGCGGAGGCAACCCGGAATGCGGTCGAAGCAAAACGAGTGGACTCGGATGAGAAGGCTGCTTCGATGGCTCCTCGTCGCCGTGCTGGCCGCGCTTCTCATTTTCGCGGTGGCCGGAGTACCGCTCTACGTTTCGCCGAAGACGGACGAATTGCACAAGGCCGACGCGATTTTCGTGCTCGGCGGCTCGGGCGACGGGCGCTACACGGCCGCACTCGAGCTGGCGTTGAAGGGTCTCGCGCCACGAGTGGTGATGTCCAACCCTATTGCTTCGACCGAGGGAAACATCTGGCTCGCCGACCTCTGCGAGCACAAGCGATACGACTTCGACGTCATGTGCTTCTTGCCCGACCCGATGACGACCCGCGGGGAGGCACGCGAACTGGGCCGGCTGGCAACCGAGGAGGGCTGGCACAGCGTCATCGTCGTTACGTACACGCCGCAGATCTCGCGAGCGCGCTACATTATCGACCGTTGCTACGACGGTGAGGTGATGATGGCGAATACACAGGAAGACGTGGCGGTCTCCGCCATCGCATGGAACTACATGTACCAGACGGCCGGATTCGCGCGCGCGTTCCTGCAATCGGGCTGCTGAATCGTTCTACGCGAGCGAGATTCGGTAGATGTGGTACTCGGACTCGGTCTCGAAGGTATCGCTGAACCGTCCGTCGGCGGCCGCGAGTGTACGGCCGCTCTCGTCGGTGATGTCGCCGGTCAATCCGGCCGGCAGTGTGAATGTCCGCTCGCCCGTGCTCCCGTCGGTCATCGCGAATATGTATGCGGTGCCGTCCTTCACCTTCAGCATGGTGTCGAGTCGGTCGCCGAACGTCCACTGGTAGGACTGCGTGTTCAGCATGGGCGCGAGTGCCTTGATCTGACTATTCACTTCGCCCATCGCCTCGATTTGTGTATCACCACACCAGTTTTCGTTGGTCTGAGCGCTCCGGATGACGTTCGTCGCGTGGCAGTCGCCGGTGTAGGACTGGTTGAACCAGGAGATACCTCGCGCCTCGTGGATCAGGGAGTTTATGGCGGCACCCTTCAACTCGGCGGGGGTGATGTAGCGAACGTGGTCGCCCATCATGCCGTTCAAGTTCTCGATGATCTGCCAGTGCATGTGCTGCTCACCGTCGGCGGCATCCCGAAGGCGCAGGGCATCGAGTGTCTTCCCGTAGGACGATGCACTGCGGCAGGTCTGCTGGGGGATCGGCATCGCGAAGTCGTTGCCCTCGTATCCATTGGAACCTTTGCCGTCGCAGACCGGAATCGTGTACCAGTACTGGTCGATCGAGTTGATGTCCCCGTAGTCGTTGACGAACTTCTCCTGGTCGGCGACGGGCATATATGGACCCATGACCTGTTGGGTGTAGTTCACCCAGTGAAATCGTCCGGCGGCGTCGGGACTCGTCGCCACCCGCTGGGTGAGGTAGTCGTAGCCCGCGTGGTAGTCCTCGCCATGCGTGCCGTCCGGCTCGTCGTCGATCAGCCACCCCGGCCACAGATTGGGATGCTCGTCGTTGCTGGCGTTGACGCGGTCACCCACCCAATACATCGAACCGTGGTCGCCGTTCGCGGCCAGTAGCCCGAAATCGGTGCCTTCCCATTCGCCACCGTCGTAGAACGTGATGCCATGGTCCCAGTCCCATTTGACTTCTTCGGGACTGGAGAACCCGTCGAACCAGATTCCGATCGGGAAAAAGTTCGGGTTGGTCCAGTCTTGGGCGCGCGGAAATTGCCGGTAAAAATCGGGGCCACCTTCCCACGGAACGCGCGGCAGATCGAGCACCGGGACCGTAGAAGCCTCTACCGAGGGGGGCGAATTAGTCGAAAAGTCCGAATTGGCAACCGAATTCGGTGAATCGCAGGCTGGCAGCAGGGTAACGAACATTGCAACAAATGCTATCGTGTATGTACGCCGCTTCATGCGGGATGCCCTTCCTTGCCGGGAATTGCAGCAGGTCTTTTTTCCGGGCCTGTGTTGCTCTTCGCTCTCCTGCATCGCGGCGTTACCGAGGTGTAGCTTGCCGCGCGGCCAGTGTGGCGAAGCCGATGGTGAGCAGAACCGAACCCGTCAGGATGTGTAAGGCCCAATGGCCACTTCGCGAATCGACTACTCTGGCCGTTTGAAGCACGCGGTTCGCCGCAGTATCCGCCGTTTCGGAATGGATATCGTGCAATACGGACCGTTGAAGCGCCGCAGCACGCTTGCCGAGGCGTTCGAACAGATGAACCGAATAGGCATGCGTCCCGCTACCGTCATCGACGTCGGCGTCGCCATGGGTACCCCGGAGTTGTACACGGCCTTTCCCGAATCGCGCTTTCTGCTCGTGGATCCGTTGCGCGAATGGGAGTCCACCATCACCGAACTCGCATCCTCGATGGGGGCGGCATACGAGCGGGTTGCCGCGAGCGACAGTCCCGGGTCCATGCTGATCCGGGTGCCGGATTCGCCGTCGCACGCGACCTTCTATGCCAAGGACGATTCGGGTGACGACCGGGACTGGACGGAGTACGAGGTAGAGACTGCCAGGCTCGACGATCTCGTCGAGCGCAACGGGTTGTCCGGGCCGTATCTGCTCAAGGTCGACGTCGAGGGCGCCGAACTCGAAGTATTGCGCGGAGCGCCCAGCGTACTTCGCGAAACACTCAGCGTGACACTCGAAGTCACCCTGTTCGACGTGTTCGAGGGCGGCGCCGGATTCGCCGAAGTGGTGGCATTCATGGCCGAACGAGACTTCGTGCTCTACGACGTGGTTGGCGGGTTCTGTCGCGCAGCGGATCGCGCGCTCTACCAGCTCGACCTCGTGTTTCTGCCCCGTGACAGCACCTTTCGCTGAATTCTTACCGGCGCTGGGGTCATCTGGCGCCGGCCGGACGCGCCGGCGCCACGCCAGTTGACGTTGCTGTCGCAGCACTGGAATGCCGAACCGACCACAGCAACGCGAAGAGGATGAAGCACACATAAGTCGCCTGCTGGAACGAGAACAAGTCGAAGGTGAACGCCGAGAACATGATCCCAGCAAACGATGCCCCGAGGGCGTATAGCTGATCGCGTTCGCGCATCGAACGCGCCCGACGCAATCCAGCCGTCATCCCAGCTGCGCCGCCCAGTGCCAACACTGACATCGCGACCACGCCGATCATGCCGCCCTGCACCACCGCCTGCAGCCACTGGTTGTCGAGGAACCGGTAAACACTGGGTGGGTAGCCGCCGAGGCCGAGGCCGAACCACGGATGTTGCTTGAATTGTTCGGCAACCGCCTGATAGTCGTCCGTGCGGGAGATCACGCTGTCGTCGTCCTTTGACCCGGCGAATGTTGCCCAAAGCGCGTTGATCGAGTTCGGTGCTGCGATCTTCATCATGAGCAGCAGGCCCATGCCGATGATGACCACGTTTGCCAGTAGCCGAACCCGCATCGTGAACATGTAGATCAGCATGCACACTGCCAACGCCAGTGCACCGCTGCGCGATACGGCAGAGGGCATCACGACGAATGCCAGCACACACGCGATCGTCGCGAGTTGACGGTGCAACGATTTCTCGGCGTATCTGGCGAGGTGAAATGCCAGCGGTACGGTGATTGCCGCGAGCACGCCGAACTCGATGGCGTGTTCGGAAGTACCGACAACGCGCAAGGCACCGCCGCGGTCGTCGAGCGTCGACGCGTCGATTACCTCGACGAACCCGGGAGGCACGAGCAGCGCGCGGATGTCCAGTGAGGTAAACCCCTGCAAGAGCCCGCTGAAACAGGCAAATGCGAGGCCGGCCACCAGAAAGCCCATCACATAGCTTCGCTGTCGGACTGTGCGCACGGTCTGGCAAACGTAGAGAGCGACCCCCACGTCGGCGACGAGCACGATCAGCGTGCGGGTCTTACTCGAATCGATTACGGCGTTGCCCGGCAATGACAGTCCGGTCGCGTAGGTAAGTAGCTGCAGAAAGAAGTACAGCAGGATGATAAGCACGCCTGGATTGACGTCGCGCAGCCTGGTGCGCGGTTTCCTCGTCGTGAAGTACGCCAGCACAACGAGCGTGAAGCACATAAACGCGATCAGGCGGGCGGGCGACCCGTTGCCGCGCAGCGGCCCGGGGAGAACCTCGTAGGCGGGCAGGGCGGGGACGATGAAGCAGAGCAGCGCCACGAGTCGAGGCTTCGGTTCCACCTCACCGAGATCGGCATCGGTGTTCGCGCGCTTCCACAGCCTCGGCGCGGAAGCCAGCCGCGGCATGGTCATTGTGCGGAGGAAGCGTTGTCGAGCACAGTCGTGGACGGGCCCGAACCGTTCGACGAGGGTATCGGGTCGAGTGCGACCTCGGCCGCTCCGTCGGACTCGGCAGGCGCCTTGCGTCGCCGCCATTTGATCAGAAGTACGTCGACGATCACCGTGAGCACGACGCTGAGGCCGAACCCGGCGACGAAGGTTGCGACTGTGCTTCGGGTCCGACTGGGCATCGCGGGCGCAGGTTCGCCGATCGTCCCGATCGGGTAGGTGCGCATCATCTGGTCGGGTGGCACACCTGCGTTTTCCTGGATCTGGTGCAGTGTCCCGTCGCCCACACCGGTGGCGGCCTGCAGTGTCGACGCCACGATCGCCGGGTCGGGCGCGGTGGCCTCGATAACGACGAGGGGAAGCTGGCCACCGACAACTGAGAACACCTTGGCCGTGTAATCGGACATGCCGCCCTGTGCGACGACCTGCTCTCGGACGCCGGCATCCGACATGCCCATCGCGAGCAGGTTGGACAGCAGCGGCACGCCACCTGCGTTCATCAACGGGTTGGTCGGCGCACCCACACCCGTCGCGGGCGTGATCGCCGGTCCGACCAGGCCGACGGTGGCACTGCTGTAGTACACCGGCTGCACGCCGGAGTACGTGTGGTAGCTGAAGAATGTCACGATTGCGACCAATGGCAGGAAGACCCACCACCGTCGCGCACATGACTTGGCGACGTCGAACAGATCCACAGCTACACCCTCGTCATCCCCGACGTTGCCGATGGCACTTCGTCGATCAATTCGGTTGGCTCGACTCGGCAGGTCGAACCGGCTGTTCTTCTTCCCGAGCGACAGTGTGCGTGCTCGGTTCGTGCGGTTGGTCGCAGACCACGACCACGACCCCGGCGACCGCAACGCCGCCGGTTCGCAACGCGTCGGCAACCCTGGCGAGGTCACGTCGGCGGGTGCTTCCGGCCACGGCGACGATAATCACCGCGTCGACACATCCGCTCACGACCGCGACACCGACAATGTCGGCGGCCGTCGAACTGAGCACGAGATGGGCGTAATCCCCGTGCAGTTCGGCGAGCGCTACCTTCAACGAGCCTGCCGACTCGAGGTCGAGCGAGTCATCTGCACTGGCGCCCGCACGGAGAATATCCAGCAACGGGTCGTCGGTGTTACGCACGGCACTCGCGCGCGACGGGCCATCGTGCAGCAGCGAGCGCAGTCCAGGCGCGGACTCGTCGTCCTCGGCTGCGGTATCGATGAGCAATACGTGCTCGACCCCGCCGGTGAGAAGTCGCGCGAACTCGGTCGCAGGGAAGCTGTCACCCGCCGTCGGAGTCACGCCGACCGCGAGCCACGTGCGCTTGTCGCCGGAGTCGTCGCCGGTCCCAATCAGCCGAGTTCGCAGCAGTCGGTCGCGGTCGAGGCCAGAGCTCGTCGCGGATGATTCGCTGCGGGTCGTCCCGAGCAGCGCAAGTCGGGTCGCGGCGGCAGCGTCACCGCCCGTACGCACGATCGGGTCGGTGCGCGAGCGCAGCCAGACTCCGATCACTCCGAAGATCAATCCGGCGAGCACACCGAGCAGAGCGAACGTCGGCAGGCCGCGATTCTGCCGGGTGGGTTCGGACGCCGAACTCACCACGGTCGTCTGGATTCGCTGGCTGTCCGAGCCGGTCGGCGATTCCATCGCCGTCACGTACGCGACGAAGTGCCGTGCGAGCGAATCCGCCGTCTGCCGTGCCTCGTCGGCGGAGTCGCCGACCACCTCGACGTCGAGCACGGTGGTCTTGGGGACGACCGCGGCATTGATCCGGTTGGCAAGCTCCGCTGCCGAATACGGCAGGTGCAGGTCATCGACCACGCGCTGGTCGACGACCGAACTCTTCAGCAGACTCAGGTAACTCGTCGTCCGGGCGTACTCCATTTCGAGGTTCTGATACGAGGCTGCGGTGGAACTGCCCCGCGCGGTCACCATGAGCTGGACCGAGGACGTGTACCGAGTCGGGATCAATGCACCCGCCACCAGTGCGACGGCAACACACACCACGAACACGACCGCGAACGTGCGCCACCGCAGCCGCAGAATGTCAATGGATTCCTTCAGATTCATCACACGTCCGCGCTTTCCGTGGGGGCGGGTGTTGTCGATTCGGTTGTGCCGCCCGGCCGGACGAGGACCGCGATCCGCTCGACTTCGGGCGGAAGGGCACGGTTCGCTTGCTGCAGCGTGTCCTCGTCGATGCCGCCGAGTGGAACGAGAAGCACGACAACATCGACCGCGCTACCGAGTAGGTCGAGTTCGACGGAGCCGAGCGCGGGCGGACAGGTGACGACGACCCATCGGTGCTGGGAACGCATGTCGTCGAGCCGGCTGCGGGCCGCGGCAAGGTCGCCGGGACCGGCGTGCGGTGACGTCTCGGTGTGGATCGCAGAGCCGGTCAGTTGGTCGAGCGCGGCGGCCAATTCCGGGCCGTATCCAGCCGCCGTCTGCTGCGGTGCAGCGGAGGTGAGGGCGAGGACCCCCGAATCGGACCGGATCGTTCGCAACAGCGCGCGGGCCACGAGCCGTGGCGAGTCGTTGTCGCCAGCGAGTGGTCCGAGCACAGTCAGACCGGTAAGGCGTGCCACGTCGGCCCTATCGCGGACCGTCCGGTCGAAAACAGAGCGCAGTGTCGCGACGCCCGCGCCGAGCAGAGCGCCGATAAGCGCGGCGGCTAGTAGCGCCGCAGGCACCGGTAGCCCCCAGGCGAGGGTGCGGGTGGACCGGCTGGGCGGATCGACGGTCACGAGTTCGGCGCGTGGCACCACCGATCCGGTCACCGATTCCAGTTGCGCGACCTGCCGCGCGAAGACGGTGACGACCATGCCGGCCGTGCGCTGGGTCTGTGCCGCATCGTCGCCATTGACAGTGATGTCGATCAACACTGTGTTGGGCCGATTCGTCGCGCTGATCCGGCTTGCGAGCTGCGTCGGGTCGATGTCCAGTCCCAGGCTGGCCACCACTTGGGCAGCGAGGTCGGGGCTGTCGGCGATGTCGGCATAGGTCGGTGCGCGATGCCTGGCGTAGGTGTCGCCGCCGTCGATTGCCTTGCTGACATCGCCCGGCGTGCGGACGAATACCGTCGCCGTCGAACGGTACAGCGGCGGTGCCACCAGCATCGCCAATATCACGACGGCAAGGCCGAGCGCTGCCGCGACGGCGACCCAACGCCAGCGCAGGCGAAGGGCCCGGCTGTAGTCCGCGAGTGCTTGGGTCACCATTTCGCCGCCGTTGCCGCTGCTGTCAGGGCAGTCACCAGCGCAGCCCCCATCTCGTCGGTGCCTTCTTGGTTCGGATGCCGTCCGTCCGCGCCGACCAGTTGGGATGTATCCGCGCGCTCGAACCGGGGATCGGCGAGCGGGTCGACGAACACCACGCCGCGCGCTGCCGGCTCGGCACCGAGGCGGGCAAAGAAGGCGTCGTCGTAGCCCAGATCATCCGCAGGCCGGACGAGTTCACGCGGCCGCACGAGCACGATTTGCGCGTCGGGCCAAGCTTCTCGAGCACGCGCGAGTGTGTTGACCATCTCGCCGTACACCACCGAGGCGGGCGCGAAGACGTCGTTGCGGCCGCCGTCCAACACGACGTAGTCGGGCCGGTTGGTGGTGGCGAGCTCGGTGATTCGCTCGGAGTAGGAGGTTGTTCGCTGGCCCGTATAGGGGTTCACGACGAAGCGGTTTGCCGAGCCACCACTGAAGTATCCGGTGCCGGGAAGCGCGGCAAGGTCGCATTTCCAGCCCATCTCGGTGGCAGCCATGCATGCGTACGACATCTCGCCGAGGTCCGCGGTCGCGGTGAAACTGTCCCCAATGAACAGTGCGGCGGGTGGTGACGCTGCGACCGGTAACGAGGAGCGCTCAACCTGCGCGTCCGAAACGGGCTCGCGCGGCCAGACCAACAGCGCACTACCGGCGACAATCACCACCGCAAGTACTACCGACGACAACAGGAAGATATGGCGGCGAACGAATCCCCGCGCGCTCATGTGTCGACCTCCGTGTGCAGCCACGCTGCGATCCGGTCGGCCAATACCGCTTGTCCGGCGTCGGTCGGGCCGGTGTCGTCGGACCGCATGAGATCGGGTGTCAACCAGGGCGGGTCGAGTGCATCGCAGAACGACAACCCGGCGGCGTCTGCGCCGTCGCCGATAGCGGTGGCCAGTCGCGCGATCGCGTCGGGCACCGGAGTCTCGTACCAGGTCGGGCCGATCACGAGCGTGCGGACGCCGCTGCGGTCCAGCTTTCCGAGTACTTCGGTGATTCCGTGGTCAACTCGCTCCGGATCGGTGCCGGCGTCGCTACTGCCGCCGACCACAAGCACGATGTCCGGATCGCCTGCGAGTGCGCGGTCTACCTGGTAGGTAAAGGCGTATCCGCCCCGGCCGTCGGCGACATAACCTGCGTCGGGAAGGGCGCTGTTCGAGACGGCCCAACCCGTCTGCTGGGCCAGCAGTGTCGGCCAGACCACGAGGTTCTGCGTGCCGACCGTCTCGTAGCCACCGACGACCGCGATGCGCAGCGGCAGCGGGGGAGCAGCGTCGGCGTCGCCGCGCATGGTCAGCACCGTCGCGGTCACCAGCGCGGTGACGAGCACCAGCGCCAGTGCACCCCATATCGGTGGCGTCCTTACGAGTCGCCTCAAGTCCGATATCCCGCCACTTCTTTGTAGATACGATCCAGAACCTCGGCCACCGCGGACATGGTGAACTCGTCGGAAACGGTTCGCCGGCCTCGTTCACCCATGCGTCGAGCCGCTCCGGGATCGAGCAGGAGTGTGCGCACTGCTGCGGTCATGGCTATGACATCGGCCGAAGCAACGATTCCGCTACCGGTCCGCTCGATCGTTTCGGCGAGACCGCAGTCAGTGGCCACCACGACCGGGATCCCGACCGACATCGCCTCCAATACCGCCATCGGGAACGGCTCGGCCATCGCAGGTAGGACGAAGACGCTCGCCGTGGCCATCCGCGCCGGCACCGCGGCCGGAGCGAGCGGCCCCAGCCATTCGATGCGCGGCTCGCCGGCGATCGCCGTTTGCACGGCCGCGCCTTCGCCCTCGTCGGGGCCGATCAGGCTGAACTGGGCTTGGATACCTTCGGCGAGCAGCGCGTGCGCGATCTCGACGAATGCCGTCGGCCGCTTACGGGCGTGCAGGCGAGCGGCGAAAAGTACCTCCGCTTCACCGGTCTGAGTTGGCCATAGTGGTGGCCGCGGAACACCGTTGCGCAGCGGTACGAGCCGCAGCCTCGGACCGGCGACCACGATGAGCTGGGCCCGTTCGAGCGGTGTCAGATGGAAGACGGCGCGTGCGTCCCGAAGCACCGGCCGGGTGCCGAACATGTCCAGGGGCGCCGCAAGGGGATGGTGCGACGGAATGACCATGCCGTGGGTCTGCACGACGTACGGGACGCGACGTCGCGCGAGGGCCGCAGCGGGGAGTGTCACCAGGTCACGTCCGAGGTGGAAATGCGCGACATCGAAATCGCCGGCGTGCCGACGGAACCAGCGGATCAGCGCCGGTGCGCCGAGCCCGGCGAAACCGGTCCGCGGTAGGAGCGTCCGGGCGGGAAACAACCGCAGCGCGACCCCATCGAGCGCTGTTGGCGCCCGTTGGTACCCGCGCGTTGCGGCAGCGACGGTCACTTCATGGCCGAGAGCGACCAGGGCCTGCGCCTGATTGAGTGCCACCCGCACCGGGCCGCCGTAGGCGCCGTCCGGGCTGACCAGCGTGACGACGTGCAGAATCCGCACCTGTCAGCCTGGCTGCACGACCGGGTCGGGGGTCCGCACGAGAGCCCCCGGCGGGACGTCCCGGCCGATCACGCAGCCTGCACCGATGACGGTGTCGGCGCCGATGGTCACGCCGCGCAGCACCGTCGAGCGCAGACACAACCACGCGCCGTCCTCGACGGTGATCGGCGCGTTGTCGAACTCGAATGTGGGGGACTTCCGGTCGTGACTGCCGGTGCAGAGATAGACCTGTTGGGAAATGCACACATCCGAGCCGATTCGGATGTCGTCGAGGTTGTAGAGCTCCGCACCGACGCCCACCCACGAATTGTCCCCGATCCTGAGTTTCCACGGCCACTGCACGCGAACCTGCTGCTTGATGAGCACGCCGCGGCCGATTTCGGCCCCGAACCAGCGCAGCAGTGCACACCGCAGCCGGCTGGGGCACCACACCCGGATAAATACCAACGTGGACACGGCAACCCAGAGCGACTGTGCGACGATGCCCCGGCCCTTGTCGTACGGCCGGCCACGCCGAGCCGCCAGCGAACGTCTGGCAGACAATCCGGTCATCGGACATCCCTTGCTCGATCCATGCCATGGCTGCACTCGTAACGGTATGCGGTAGGACCCGATTTGTAGCGGAGAGCGTTGGTCGCGCGGTCTCCGCTGGGTCGAAAGGGGGCGGATCAATGACCGTGACAGCTGCTGTGCCCGAAACAGCCTTGCCTCCGTCACCACGGACGTTCGCGCAACGCCAGCAGATCCGCCGCAACGTGCTGGCCCAGGGCGCCGTGTTCGGCGTCGGCGCGCTGTCCTTCGTGCAGATCGCGAACTTCACCGCGACCGGGTTGTCCATCGCCTGTCTGCTCCTGGTCCCCGGCTACCTGTTCGTCGGGCAGCGCGCAGTGGATCTCGTGCCGGTGGTGCTTGCTGCGTTGGGCTGGCTCGGATACCTCGTGGCGTGTGTCGTGAATGGCGCCGATCCGTTCGGCCCGACCGCCCTGGCACCGCTTGCATTCGGGCTGTATGTCATGGGCCTCACCGTGCTGGTCGGCCGCTCGATCCGGTCGATCCTTACCGTGCTGGCCGGAATCGCCGCCGGGACGGTGCTCTATCACGTGATCTGGGGCATCGAACTCACCAACACCGGCAGCTTCCTGGATCTGTGGAAGTACGGGATCGCGGGCGCAGTGACGATTCTGGTGCTGTTCGTGCTGGTCGTACTAGGCGTCCGGCCGGCATTCCACCCGCTGGCGTTGGGGCTCCTGGCTGTGGTGAGCCTCGTATTCAACTATCGTTCGCATGCTCTGATCTGCCTGGTCGCCGCAATGCTGCTGTTCACCGGCAGGGTCATCGCGCCGCGGGTCGGGCGTGGCTGGCAGTACGTCGCAGTGTTCGGTGGCGCCGCCGTCTTCGCCGTCCTGATGCCGATCGTCGCGCGGGCAGGTTTGCTCGGCTCGGCCTTGCAGGCGAAGATCGCGCAGCAAGACGCGAGTCACCTACCGATCTTGTTCGCTGGACGGACCGAGCCTCCGTTGTCCTTTACCGCGATCGCTGCACACCCGTTGGTCGGCTGGGGGAGCGTCGATCGCGTCACGCCAGAGGTGGTCACCGACGCGGTGCATCTGGCTATTCGGCTCGGCTACGCTCCGACACTTCCGTTCGATCTCTACTGGCGAATCCCGCCGGATTACACCGCCCTGCACTCGATCCTGCTCGGTTCCTGGGCCGAGGGTGGGGTGCTCGCGCTGCTGTTGCCGGTGTGGTTGCTCGGCGCCTGTGTCGCGCTGATGTGGAATCACCCGCGCTTCGGAGTCTGGTCGGCCATGGTCGTTACCGTTGCGATCCAAGGAATCTGGGACCTGCTGTACTCGCCGTGGAGCTACAACCTCCTTCCGGTCTACGCATGCATCGCGCTGCTGTTCGTGGCGATGCCGCCTGCCTCGGCGACGACCCCGGCGCCCCGCGTCGGACGCGCGCGTCGTGGTTTCGGATGGCGCCGCGAGTGAACGGATCGATGCCGGCAGTCAGCGTCGTCATTCCCACCGTGGGTAGGCAGACGTTGGGCCGAGCCGTCCGGTCGGTGCTTGCACAAACACTGTCACCGGTCGAAATAGTGGTTGTTGCCGACACACTTGCTCCCGTTCCGCTACCGGCCGATCCGAGATTGTCACTGCTGCGCGCCGGACCGGGCGCCGGTTCCGCTCGCGCGCGCCAGATCGGTATCGACGCGGCGCGCGGTGATGTCGTCGCTTTGCTCGACGACGATGACGAGTGGCATCCGGAGAAACTCGCGCGGCAATTGGAGGCAGTGGCCGATCGCCCGACTGCCGACTGGGTCGTGACTTCGCGCAGTGACGTCATCGGTCCTGGCGTGCGTCGACGGGTCTGGCCGCGTCGGGTTATCGAACCCGGCCAATCCGTTGCCGATTACCTCTACCGCCGGACCGACCTGCGATCGGGTGGAGCAGTGCTGCAGACCTCGACACTGAGCTTTCCCACACGGCTCGCTCGCGTGGTCCGCTGGGACGCGAACCCGGACGCGGCGCACGACGAAGCCACCTGGCTACTCGGACTACAGGAGTCCGTACCGCAGTTGCGAATCGTGCAACTCGAAGAGACGCTTGCGACGTATTACATCGGCGACGCGTCGCTATCCAACTCGCGCCTCGATCGGTCGGCGGAATACATCCAGTGGGGATTGGCGCACCTACGCGACGAGCCGGCCCGGGTACGTGGGGACTACCTGTGCACGAGCCCGGTGAGTGCCGCGGTTTCGGCCGGGTCGATCCGGTCGGTTGGCTCCGCGCTGTATGCATCGGTCCGCTACGGGCGCCCGGGCCCGTACGCGTTGGCCTACGCGGCGGGCAACGCGGCTCGGCTTGTCGCGCAGCGGATCTGGTCGGCGTTCGCACGGTGGAACCGCGGATGAGTCCCGTTCTTCCGAAGGTGTCGGTCGTAACGATCTCCTTCCGGGACATCGCCGGGCTGGAGCGCACGCTGTCCAGCGTGCGCGCCCAGCGTGGCGAATTCGACCTGGAGCATGTCGTGATCGACGGCGGCTCGGGCGACGCGGTGAGCCAGTACCTGCGTGGGAATTCCGCGGCGTTGGCGTACTGGCAGTCACGCCCGGACGGTGGACGTTACGACGCGATGAATCAGGGAAACGCGCACGCCACTGGGGACGTCGTGTGGTTCATGCACTCGGGGGATCGGTTCGCCGATCCGGACGCGATCGCCGCGGCACTGCATGCGCTCGGTCCCGGCCGGCGTGGCCGCTGGGGGTTCGGCCGGGCGAACTTGGTCGACGGTAGCGGAGGCACGTTGCGGGACTGGGGCTATCGACGGTTCCGCTTGCGCCGCTTCGCGCTCGGGGATCGGCCGATTCCGCACCAGGCTGCCTTCTTCGGCGCCGACCTGGTCCGCCGGGTCGGCCCGTACGACGTTCGGTTCGGCCTCGCGGCCGACCAGCTGTACATGCTGCGAACCGCGCTGCACGCCCCGCCGGTGGTGCTCGACAGAGCGGTGTGCGACTTCGACACGACAGGTGCCGGGTCGACACGGTCTGTTCGCGAGCACTACCGCGACGTGCGCCGGGTTCTGGACGAGACCGGCTACTTTCCGTTGGGTGGGCGCAGGACGTCCATGGCGGGGGTCGCAATCGCCGAGGGGGTCGCGGGCGGGAAACTCGCCATCCGCCGGGTGCTCGGGCGATGATCGCGCACGGAACCGGGCGGTTGGCACCGGACGAACATCGCGCGGTGCTGCGCGGCACCGTGTATCGCGTCGTCGGAACTCCACTGATTGCCGCGCTCGGCCTACTCAATACCGCGATTATCGTGCGTGAAACCGGCGCGAACGTGTTCGGGCTCGTGTCGCTGGTTGGGACGTTTACGTTGCTCTTTCCCTTCGTCGACCTCGGCATCGGCATGACGGTCATGAGCGCGGCCGCGAATCTCACCGGCGCACAGCGTGATCCGAACGCGGTCGATGTAATCCGTCGTGGATACCGGGTACTTGGCGCGGTCGCCCTGGCGATCACGGGGATGGCACTCACCGTCATGGCCTTCGACAAGTGGTCTGTGTTCCTCGGTATCTCCACCGGGCCCGCGGATCGGTGGGCGATCACGGCGGCCACAGTGCTATTCGCGGCGACGATTCCCGCCGGGCTCGGCACTCGGATCCTGATCGGCATCGATCGCAATCAATTCGCCACGGTCGCTCTGATGAGCAGTTCCGCCTTTACGCTCGGCGCTACATTAATCTTGGCAGGCATCGGCGTCGACGGAATCTGGTTCGCGATGTCCTCGCTCACCGGAGTTCTCGTCAGCCACCTGATCGCGACCGTGCTCGCCCTGCGTATCTCGGGTCTCGGGTGGTCGGCATTCGGTTCGGTCAGCGTGGCAGGGCGCGGAAAACGGCTGCTGGCGGGGAGCCTGTGGCTGTTCGTCGCCGCGATCGGCGTACCCATCGGGCTGCACGGCGGACGACTCCTGCTTGCACATCTGTCGACTCCAGTGCAGTTGTCGAACTATGCGTTGATGGCCCAGTTATACGGACTGACGTGGTCGGTGATCAGCACTGCGGGAGTGGCATTCTGGCCGATCTTCGTCCGACGGCGCGCGGAGACGGAAGCGACCATCCGCATGTGGTGGCAGGTCACGGCAGCGTTCAGTGCGATGGGCGTTGTCGGCGGGTGCGCACTCGCCGCGTTCGGCCCGTGGACCGGGACGTGGTTGTCGGGCGGCGCCATCGAGATCTCCGTTCCTCTTGCGCTTGCCTTCGGTGCGCTCCTGGTGCTGCAGAGTGCGCACCTACCTGCGGGGGTCTTGCTGACGCGGCCCGCCGAGGCGCGCTGGCAAGCGGGTTGCATCGCCGTGATGGCATTGCTTGGTCTCGGTCTTGGCGCGGTGCTCGCAGGGCCGATCGGCGCCGCCGGAGTGGTGGGAGCGGCGCTGATCGGTGTGCTGGTGGGACAGGTGATTCCCGATCTGACCTGGGTGCCGAGGCTGGTGCGTCGCAGGACGGATCAGCTCGTCGACGCGCGACCTTGATCGTCGGTCGACGTAGGCAGGATGAGGGGTCGCGCCAGTGGAGCGACGACAGTCTGTCCAGCAGGGACGTCGTGGACCACCGTCGCATTTGCGCCGACCGTGGCGCCATCGTGCACCGTGATGTTTCCGACGACGACCGCCCCCGCGCCGATCCGGACATGGTCGCCGATCGTCGGCCGCCCGCGTCTGTCGTAGCCGACGGTGACCTGTTGGTTGATCCAACAGTCGCGCCCAATCTGTTCGGCACTGACGACGGTCGCCAATCCGTGCTGTACGAAGAGTCCCTGGCCGATGAACTTGGCGTCGAGCAGGAGGCTGGGCGCAGGTCGGTACACGGCGCGAAGGACAAGCCGCACGGCCGACGGCGATCCGCGGAGGCGGTAATGCAGCAGCGTGCGGAACTCGGGCAAGGCGGCGGCCAGGTAGGCGAACCGTGCATAGGGCTGTAATCGGCGCAGCCCGTCATCGCCGATGCATTCGATCCAGCGGTCCACCTCGTAAGCGACGATTTCGCCAGCGGCAGATCGGGTAACCGCTCGCCACAGGGGATAGGTCCACAGGCGAGCTGCGGCGATTCGCAACGCACGGTCAGTCGGCATGCACGCGATCCTCACGCACGGAGGTCCACAATTCATCCTCGGGACCGGCCCCGTCCGGTACCGCGTAATAGCTGATATGCCCCGAACGCATGTTTCGCAGCGACACAACGAGTCGGCTCAGGTCCGTCCAGGACCAATCACTGTCCAGATCCAAATGGGTCGACAGAATGTCGAGGAACCGGTAGAGGTCGCGCGGGTCCCGGCGCATCTCCTGGTGCAGCGTCGCGCGCAGCACCTCTTTCATCATCAACTGCTGCTTGCGGATCCGCGCCTGTTCTTCGTGCCCCGCCGAGACCGGCGCTCCGATGTAGGCGGTGACATCGGCAGCAGGGATCGTGACGTAGGTGTTCGGGTACGGCTGAAACGCAGCTCCATCGAGCGCGATCTCCACATCGCCAGCGACGTGGTCTAGGTCGGCGATCGCCTGCCAGTCCAGCACTGCCAGATGGTCGAGATATACGCCGCTTCGATTCTCCAGATCTTGTGCGAGCGCCGTCAGATCGGCGCTGTGCCATGTCGGCGCGTCCGGCCCACACACCGCCGAATCGGGAACCGAGATGAAGGACGCCGCGTTACGGTCGGCATCGATATGGAAGATCATGAGCGACACGCACCGGTCGGCGACTGTGCCGAGCACCGCGATGTTCACAGTGCCGCCCGCCTCGGCAGATTTCGCCGGCCGGTCGGTAAGGCTATCGAGATCGACGTCGACCTCGCCGATCTGCCGGTACAACGAGATCGGCAGGACCGTCGCAGCCACGACGAGCGCACCTAGGACTGCGAGCGCGACGAGTGCCCAGCGCAGCCGTCGCGAACGCCGGTGCGTGCTGGGGGTGGTCTCAGGATCCGCTGTCATGTCGAGGTATCCGGGCTCCGGTGGCGGCGATGCCGAGGTGGCTGGGACGGGCTGGAACAATGGACGGCGTGGTCGCTCAACACTTGACGCAGGACACCCGGATCTTCATCGCGGGGCACCGCGGGCTGGTTGGCGCCGCATTGTGGCGGCATTTCGCGGCGCGCGGCTACGACGCGTTGATCGGTGCGGGATCGCGTGAGGTGGACCTGCGGGACCCGGGAGCCACCCGCGACTTTCTCGAGCGGACCCGTCCGCAGGTGGTCATCGACGCCGCCGCCCGCACGGGTGGCATCGCGGCGAACATGACGCGCCCGGTCGACTTCCTCTCCGACAACCTCCGGATCCAGTTGAACCTGCTCGACAGCGCGGTTTCTGTCGGCGTGGATCGGCTGCTGTTCCTTGGCTCGAGCTGCATCTATCCCAAGTTCGCCGATCAGCCCATCTCTGAGGACGCGCTGCTCACCGGGCCGCTGGAGCCGACGAACGAGGCGTACGCGATGGCCAAGATCGCCGGCATAATGCACGTGAGATCGATTCGCCGCCAATACGGACTGCGCTACATCTCCGCGATGCCCACCAACGTGTACGGGCCGGGGGACAACTTCAATCCGCACGATAGCCACGTGCTGCCTGCGATGATCCGCCGGTTCTATGACGCCGCGCGAGGCGGGGCCGAAAGCGTGACGTGCTGGGGTAGCGGCACACCGCGGCGCGAGTTCCTGCACGCCGACGACCTCGCCGCCGCGTGCCATCACCTGCTCGACCATTACGACGACGAGCGTCCGATCAATATCGGCACCGGAACCGACTGCAGCATTGCCGAATTGGCGAGCATGGTGGCCGATGCCGCGGGATTCGAGGGCGTCATTCGTTGGGACGACAGCAGGCCGGACGGCACGCCGCGCAAACTCATCGACATCGTCCGGCTCACCGAACTCGGCTGGACGGCGAAAATAGGTCTGGCCGACGGCCTGAAAAGTACCTACGAATGGTTCGTCGATCATCAGGACGACTACCGAACCTGATCGAGATTGCGGTCGAACCATCGACCTTGCATTGGCTTCACGAAGCGCGCCGGAGTACCCGCCCACAGCCCTTGCGGTGTGTCGGACGTGTCGTCGAGGCGTGTCAGTGTCGAGCCCGCGGCGAGCATCGAGCGGGAAGGGAGACGCGAGTCGCGCAACAGAATGCAGCCGGTTGCGACGAATCCCCGGTCGCCGACCTCGATTCGGCCTACCGTCTCGCAGTTGGCCACAAGGTCGAGCTCGTGGGTCTGAAATGTGCTGCGCTGTCCGCCGATTGCGCTGAGCTCGCCGATAGTAACCACACCGGAACAGTCGAAGTAATGCCGGGACGTGACGAAACTGTCGCGGCCGATCTCGAACGTGCCGTTGCCGGGGGAATCATTGCGGTACCGCGGATGCGCACTGAACCAGTTCCACGAACCGATGCGGGCGTTGTCGTGGGCCACGACCGCGACCATGTCACGGAACACATTGAACGAGGCAATTTGGACGCCGTCGTCGAGCACGAACCGGCCGCACCCGACGACGAGTGTGGGTGCGAGCGTGACGCCGCTCCCGATGGCGTGTCCGAACCGCCTCAGCAGTGCGTTCTTCCAGCGCCCGGACGGGCACAGCCACACGATTGCGTGCAGTGCCATCAGCACTTTCGCCAATTGCGCTCTCCGTTCGATCAGATCGGACGTCGGTCCGGATCGGGAACGCCCCGCCAGCCGGTCAGACTGGGCCGGTCGATCCAGGGACGCTCCGAGTTGCCGGAGAGCAATTCGACGTCCGCATCGACCATGATGCGGACCAGTTCGGGCAACTGCACGCGCGGCTGCCAGTCCAGCGCGGTCCGGGCCTTGGTGGCGTCGCCAATGATCGAATCCACTTCGGCGGGCCGCAGATACCGCTCGTCGAAGAGCACATGCTGGGTCCAGTCGAGGCGGGCGTGATCGAAGGCCAGCTCGAGAAACTCGCGCACAGTGTGGCCACGTCCCGTTGCCAGTACGTAGTCATCTGGTTTGTCGCACTGCAGCATGCGCCACATTCCCTCGACGTACTCGGGCGCGTAACCCCAGTCCCGTACGGCGTCGAGATTCCCGAGATACAGGTGCTCGTCGAGACCCGCCTGGATGCGCGCAACGGCACGGCTGATCTTGCGCGTCACGAAGGTCGGCCCTCGGCGGGGCGATTCGTGATTGAAAAGAATGCCGTTGACGGTGTACATCCCGTATGCCTCACGATAGTTCCGAGTTGCCCAGTACGCGAAGACCTTCGAGACGCCGTACGGCGAGCGCGGGTGCATTGGTGCATCCTCGTTCTGCGGCGGCGGCGTGCTGCCGAACATTTCCGAGCTCGACGCCTGATAGAACCGGCACGGTAGGTCGAGCTGGCGGATCGCCTCCAGCAGTCGAAGCGAGCCCAGCCCGGTCGTCTCAGCGGTGTACTCCGGTTCGTCGAAGCTCACCCGGACATGTGGCTGCGCCGCGAGGTGGTACACCTCGTCGGGCCGGATTCGGGTCAGCAGAGTCATCATCCGGGTGGCGTCGAGCAGATCGCCGTAGTGCAAGAACATCCGCGCGTCGGGGGTGTGCGGGTCGACGTACAGATGGTCGATCCGGGTGGTGTTGAACGTCGAGCTCCGCCGGATGATGCCATGCACTTCGTAGCCCTTGTCGAGGAGGAACTCGGCGAGGTACGAACCGTCCTGTCCGGTGATCCCGGTGATCAGCGCGCGTCGAACCGTCAAGTGTCCCCCTGGACCACGGCCTGCCGGTGGCGGTTCGCAGCGAGGTCGCGAATCCAGGTCTCGTACCGGTCGAGCGCCGCAACCGCAGACAGGTTGGCTTCACTGTAACGGCGACCGGCCGCGCCGAGCCGGTACATCAGCTGCCGATCGGAGCCGAGTCGAACAGCTTCGTTCAACAACAGGTCCGGCCGACCGGCCGGTACGTGAATACCTGCGCCGGACGCGGCAATCTCGCGGGCCGTGAATCCGTGGTCGTCGGCGGCGGCGAGAATCGGTTTTCCTACGACGAAATACGAGGTCAGCTTGCTCGGCATCGCCATCTGCGCGACCCCGGGCAACTCGTTGACGAGCAACACGTCGGCGGCGCCGAGTGCGGCGGGGAACCGCGCGTCGGAGACCGGCGCAATGAACTGCAACTCGGGCACGTCGGCGGCAATGTCGTGCAGGTGCCGCCGTTGATGGCCGTCGCCGAGCAGGACGAACTTGACCCGGGCGCCGCGGGACGCGCCGAGCCGTGCTGCCGCAATCACGTTTTCGAGCCCCTGCTTGCTGCCCATGTTTCCTGCGTGCAGCACCACGAGTTCGTCGTCGCGCCACCCCTGTTCGCGGCGAAACGCGGCGCTCTCCCGTGGCGTCGGAGCCGTCACATGCGACCAATTGCGGATCTCGCGGACTCGATCGTGAGCGACGCCGAACTTGGTGATCAGGTCATCCGCGAAACCCTCATGAATCACGGCAACGCCGTCCGCCGCGCGGGTCACGAATGATTCGACCGCGCCCACTGCGCGGGTTGGACTGGATGCTTGAGCGCCCATCTCGACCAGGGCGCGGCTGTAAACGTCGTGGACAAGCACGCCAACGGCGGGACCACGAGCCGAGAGTCGGGACCTCGCCGCGCACAAAGCGGAGGCGAGCAGCGGCGGGCTGATACAGACCACGACGTCGGGCCGGCGCCAGCCGGCGGTGACCACCTGCAAGCCGAATGTCAGTTCCATCAACGCGCGGGACTTCGCGGACTGTCGGCGGGGCACGAAATGACGGAAGCGTCGCAGCCGGACGCCTGCGGCGTCTTCCGTCGAACGCAAGTGTGCGTATCCACTGAGGCGCTCCCATTGCGGGTAGTGCGGTTGGCCGGTGAACACCTGGACGTTGTGACCGCGGGCGGCGAGCCCGGCGGCGAGACCGGTCGTGTACGGGGCGATACCAGTGGTCTCGGGCGCGTAGTTGATTCCGACGATGGCCACGGACAAGGTCTTCTGCGCCGCCGAGTTGAGCGCTGCCGCGGATGGCGACTCGCTGGCCTTGCCGAGCGGCATGGCATGCAGTGCAGAGTCACGAAACGGGGACGATGCGCCGACGACGGTGGGCATGAGGTTCAAGTCCGGCCCCGGCTTTCTTCGGTGGGTGGCGATTGCTTTCGCAAGGCCGTTGGACCGCTATGCCTCGCTACATCGTTGCGCTGGGCGGCGCATCGACCGGATGCTATCGACGATCCATCACCAAATTGTCGGGCGTTCATCGATCGTTGTTACAAGCCAGCTAATTACCGGCGACCTCGCGCGCCGCCGGCGCCCGGCGGCCGCGCTGCGCGACAAAGGTCTTCAGCCGGTCCAGGCCGTTCTTGCCGCCGATCGACATCGCCGCGCGCTTGGCGGCGGAGCGTCCGGACTCGCGCACGAGGCGGCGCGGACGATCGACCAGCAGATCGCGCATCCGGGCTGTGGACGTCGGCTCGGCGACGTCGTCGAGCACGCCCGGAAACCGGTCACGATGCGGTGCGGGGGAGACCAGCCTGCCGCGGACGCGATTGCTGACGTTGGCCCCGTGGATCACCTGCAGCCACGCTGGGGCGCCGCCGATCTCGAGAGTGGGCATCGTGGTGCCGAGCAGATTGTGCCAATCGGCCCAACAAGTCCGCGGCGCCGACCAGTTCTCGCGAACCGAGCAGAACGCATTGTGTGGATCGTTGCGGAAGTAGACGGCGGACGGGCTCTTGATCAAGCCGTTCGCCAGATATACCGCAGCCCGCTCATGATGGGTCGATATCCGTTGCAGCCGATCGGTGAAGTCGACGGCCAGCCCGTCGTCGTTGTCGAGGTTTGTCGTGATGAGCACGTCGCCCGGCGCGGTAATCAGGTTGCGAAGGTCGGCCACCAGATCTGCCGGCTCGACCTTTGTGCGGTACAGCGGGACATACCCGCCCGCATCGGTATGGGCAGTGATGCGCTCGTGCAACCACTGTGGGCTCTCCGGGTCGAAGTAGACGATCCACCGGAAATTCTGGTTGCGTTGAGCTCGAACCGACGGCAGGCAGTAGCGCTCGAACAAATCCACCCGGCTGCGCAGCCAACCCTCCTTCGCGCGGATCAGGCTTTCCGCTCCTGCAGAGGGAAGGTTGAACCGAGTCACGAGGATATGGTCTGCGGCGGCGTTCATCGGCAATCCCCGGTCGGTGCGGTAGCGGCGGGCCTTCGGCGAATCTTGCTCTCCAACTGACGAATTCGTGGCGCCATCGCGCGGCGAGCGCGTTCGGCGCGACGCAAGCCGGCACCCACCGGACCGTCGGCCACCGACATGGCCGACGTGCCGAGCGCGGTCGCGCGATAGCTCCCGGCGTGCAGCGCGTCGATGACCGCGGTCCAGTCGTCGGTGCGGTCCGATTCGACCGTGACAGACAGTGGAAACAACTGGCGGGGACCGTGGAAGTCGAGCCCGACGAACGGTCCGAGCCCAAACTGTTTGGCGGTGCGGGCCGCCCACTCATTCGGTGCCACGCCGTCGTACTTCCGGTTCCACACTTCGATGCCGGTCAGGTGCGGGACCCAGCGTTCGTCGAACCGGGCGTGTGCGTGCGCGCGCGCAGGGTGGGCGAACACGGTCACCGCACCGGCCGAATGCCCCTCCTTGAGGATGTCCAGCACGGGCAGGCTGCGCCCGAGGAATGGCACGTCACCGAAGACCGGGATGTGCACCACGTGGTCTGGGTCCTGGTATTCGATACCGGGAACCATCAGAAATCCGCCGGCACCGACCGCGGCGCATTCCTCGACGAGTCGTCGCCGACGATCCTCGGTCATCGTGCGATCGTGATCGCAGATCAGCGCGCCGTCGAAGCCGACTCGGCGAAGTGTGCGTGCGAGCTTCGGTAGCGGCCAGTCGCAGTCGTCCGACCAGGACGAATGAATGTGCGACGCGAGTCGCAGGTGTCGGGTCATATCGAATTCCTCCGCAGCGACTGCAGTTGGTCCGCCAGGGTGCGCCACGTGTCGGCCACGGCCACCTTCGGTTGGCGGCGATTCCAGTTGTAGACGCGGTCGCCGCGCCGAATACGCAACAAATCCCGGACGGTGCGGCCACGGCGCGGCCAATCGGCGACTCCTGCCGACTGTGGACCACGCACAACGAAGGCGAGATGGACGGCTTCGCGCCCGAGGTGGCGGGCGCGGATGTGCGGCGGCGCCGATGGTGCCGACGGTGAACGCGGTAGCGCCAGCGCATCCTGGACGGCCCAGGCCGGATACTCGAAGCCCCGCCCGGTGGCCAGGGCCAAACTGCCCCAAGCCCGACCGTTGAGTTCCATGAACCACGCCCGGCCCGCGGCGTCGCGGAGGAACTCCGCCATGAACAGACCGCGCCAGCCGAGCCCGTCGAGCATGTCGGCAACACCTGCCCGCAATGCGGAATCCACCTCGACCGATTCGCACGCCGAGGATGCCGAACCGGCCGGGTTGACCATTCGGATCCGGCGATGCGCGCTCCACGGGGTGTCGCCGCTCGGCCCGACGGTGCCGAACAGGCCCTCACCGCGGCCGCGGATCACCGGTTGGACGAGCAATGGTCCCGAGGAGAGTTGTGTCCGCGCCTGCGCGAGTTCGGCGGCGCTCGCGCAGATGCGGCCGGTCGGACGGACCAGCCCTGTGCCCTGGATACGAATTGCGTCGGCGGGTTTGATAATGATCGGCTCGGTTGGCGGCTCGATCTCCGCAACGGTGGCCACCACGTTGGTGTCGGGTACGAGTAGCCCGGCGGCTGCGGCAGCCTTCAGTTGGGCCGCCTTGTCCAGTGCGACGTCGATGCCGAGGGACGATGGCCCAGCGACGATGCACTCGGTCGGACCGAGTTCGCGGGTGAGCCACAGTGCCGCGTCGTCGAGCGGCAGAAACGCGTCCGGACGATATTTGCGGATCACCTCGCGGACCTCGGCCAGGCATCCCGCGACGTCGGCTTCGGGTGCGGGCACCCGATGGAGTTCGACGCCGTCGGCGAACCTTAGCGGTGGTCTGGTGCCGTGTCGGGCGAATGCGATCACGCGCATGCCCGACCGTTGCAGCGACCAGGTCGCCTCGATTGCTGCGAAGGACTCGGCAAAGCCGACGAGGACGGTGGTCATCGCCAACGCTTCACGGTTTGCGCCGCGCCCCGGCGCATCCGATCTGGCCATGGCCCATCCGGATCGTCGAGTCGTCGGCGGATGGATTCCGCTGTGTCGGAATGGATTACCGAGTACCGGCTGCGTACCCAGGAGCCCGCTCGTGAGGTGCCCTCATCGACGCTATACACCCGGTGGTAGCCGTGGCGTCGAAGCAGATTCAGCACACGACGATCGTATGACCCGCGCGGGCATGCTGCATTCACCGGACGAATCCCGGTCTCGCGCTCGATGATTCGCGCCGATTCGCCGACCTCCTCCTCGAGCTCGTCGAGCGTGGGGACCTCGCGCCAGGGCAGGTGGCGCAGACCGTGATTGCCGATCACCATGCCGGCGTCACGAAGTTCACGGACTTCGTCGGGGGACAGTGACCCGGGCTGTCCGAGTCGCCCGCCGATCACGAAGAACTCCGCGCGCATATTCCGGCGCAGTAATCCGGGTAGACCGTAGACGAAATCGGAGGCGTTCGCGTCGTCGAAGGTGAGATCCACTGGGCGCGGATGAGCGGCGATCACGTCGAGGATCTCCTCATACATTGCCGGCTCTATCCAGAACCGCTCCTCGCCCGGCTCGAGCTCGCGTTCGGGCGTGCCGATTCCGTGGAAGCAGATGGTCGCAATCCGGTTCGTCGCAAGCATCACGCGCTCCGGCCGGATGTGTCGATGCGCGTCTCCGCCGTCGGCAGTTCGCTCCACCTGCGCCGATTCGCGACGATGCCGAGGGCGTACCGGTGGCCCGACACCGATGACGCTCGAAGCATATGACCGAGCACGACTGCGGCACGAAAGCACGCCGTTCGCACAGGACCGTTGTACCGCTCGAAGTATCGGACGCGGTTCACGGAGAGCAGCGCAAGTAGCGCAGCCGAGGTCCCCGAGCCGCCGCCATGGTGCATGGCATATGCGTCCGAGTCGTAGCGGACAGTGAATCCGAGGCCGCGCGCCCGACGGGCATAGTCGGTCTCCTCGGAGTACAGGAAGAAGGTCTCGTCGTCCCACCGCCCCACGCGGTCATTGCACTCGGCGGAGACCACCCACGCGGCACCGCCCGCCCACGCGACTTCGCGAGGCTCGTCGTAGTCCGATGGCCGACGCAGGTCGTCGGTGAGCCAGCGCGGGCGCATCGGCCAGTGGTCACCGAACACGGCGTCCCCCAACGCGCCATGCACCGATGATTCCCGACGCAGATCCCGAAACACCTCGCCGTCGGGTGCGGTCAGTTTCGGCACGCTGATTCCGACGGTGCCCCGCAATCCGTGTACGAGGACCTCGAGGCACTTGGGTCCCAGGGTGAGGTCCGGGTTGAGGATTGCGAGGTTCGTGTGGCCAAAGTGGTCACGCGCGACGTTGATCGCCCCCGAATAACCGAGGTTCGCACCAGTCTGGATCACCTGTACTCCCGGATACCGGCGGGCCACCGCGACGGAGTCGTCACTTGACGCGTTGTCGACGACGAGCACCGATAGGGTCAGCGATCCGGCGGCGGCGGGCAGCGAATCCAACAGCGCCTCGAGATGGTCCGCGCTGTTGTAGGTGACGACGGCGACGGCCAGGCTGTCCGGGATATTTCGATTCATGTTCTCGCTACCGTCCGCGGCGGGCCAGCATCGAGCGCAGCGCTCGACGACGATTGGGGTGTCATGCAGCCAAGTCGGGACGAATAGGGGCGACGTTACAGACCCAGCCACTTTGCCGCTATCCCGCGCGGGCGCCGATCCGACCCGGCCGCCGCTCGGTGGACGGATTTCGCCCGCGCGGAGATGATTTCTGCATGCAGCAGATGTCCGGCTCGGTGATCGTGCCCGCCCACAACGAGTCCGCCGTCATTGCGCAGACTCTCGCGCCGTTGAGCGACACCGCCCGGACGGGGCTCTTGGAGGTGCTGGTGGTGTGCAACGGGTGCACCGACGACACCGCCGCGGTTGCCCGCTCCGTCCCGGGGATCGAGGTGCTCGAGATCGCGGAGGCGTCGAAGGTCGCTGCACTCAACGCCGGCGACGATGTGGCGACGCGCTGGCCCCGGCTGTACCTCGACGCGGACATCCGGATCACCCCGCAGGCAGTCGCCGAGGTGTTCGACGTCCTACGGTCGGGTGAGGTGCTTGCTGCACGGCCGGCCTCCAGGTACGACACAACCGGGGCCAGTCGACCGGTGCGCAGCTACTACCGCGCACGCGCCCGCATTCCGCAGTTCGGTGACGCCTTGTGGGGAGCAGGAGCCTACGGCCTCAACGAAGCCGGGCACGTGCGAATCGGACGGTTCCCGGCCGTCACCGGAGACGACCTCTGGGTAGACCAACAATTCAACCGCACCGAGAAAGCGGTTGTCCCCACCGAGCCAACCCTTGTCGCGACTCCACGGGACAGCCGCAGTCTGATCAGAACGCTGCGACGCGTCTATCAAGGAACCAACGATCAGCCAGGCGGTTCGTCGTCGGGGCGAAGCTTGAAGACCGTCCTGACCAGTGTCCGCGGCCCGCGCTCCGCGATCGACACGTCGGTATATGTCGCGTTTGCACTCGCCGGCCGACGTCGCGGACGCACGCAAGTTCGCTGGGAACGCGACGAGAGCAGCCGCTCCGGCTGAGTCGCTACGCGAACAACGCCCGCCGGTCCGTCCGCATCGACAATCCCCCCGACCCCCGCCACATCCGCGCGACGAGATCGGTGTCCTCATCGGTCACCAGGTTGCCCATCACCCGGACCGCAACACCCATCACCCGGCCCGAGCGCAGTGCACGTGGACCCGCCGTGGGCAGGACGCGGGGGAGTGTGGTGAGCGCGGCGAGCCGCCGCGCCACCGAGAACGCGCGCCCGTAGTGTGCCCGCAGCGTCGCCGGCCACAGCGCAGTGAGATCGGGTGCGTCGAGGAGGTCGGCGAGCATCCGCCCGCCTTCCAGTCCGTAGTCGATGCCCTCACCGTTGAGCGGGTTGACGCACGCCGCGGCGTCACCCACCAGAGCCCAGTTGGGCCCGGCGACCCCGGAGACCGCACCACCCATCGGCAGTAGCGCCGACGACACCGCACGCAGCGGACCTTCGAATTCCCACTCCGCGCTGCGTAGCGTCGCGTACTGCTCGAGCAGTGGGCGCAGCGCGACGTCCGCCGGTCGGCGTGCCGTCGCCAGCGATCCGACGCCGATGTTCACCTCGCCATTGGCCAGTGGGAACACCCAGCCGTAGCCGGGCTGCAGCTTGCCGGACGGATCGCGAAGTTCCAGGTCGGAGCTGATCCACTCCTCGGTACTGCGTTCGGTCTTCGCGTATGCGCGCGCGGCGACGCCGTACGCACTGTCTCGGTGCCAGGTACGGCCGAGCAGCTTGCCGATCGGGGAGCGCACGCCGTCGGCGACGACAAGCGTCCGGCACGCGACGGTGTGCACACCTTCGGGTGTCTGCAGCGTCACCGCGGCGACCCGGGGGCCATCCCGCTCGATATCCACGGCGCGGGCCTGCACGGCACTGGCTCCGGAATCGACGGCGGCCTCGCGGATGCGCGCGTCCAGTTCGGTGCGGGCCACCGCGCTACCGACACTCGGCAGGGCGCCACCAGGCCAGGCGATGACCTGTTCATGGCCGAAGCCGGCGAGCTTCAGCCCACGATTCGTCGCCCGCGCCCGAACCCAGTCGCCGAGGCCGAGCCGATCGAGCTCGGCTACGGCGCGGGGGGTGAGGCCGTCGCCGCAGGTCTTGTCGCGCGGGAACGCCGCCGCATCGACGAGTAGTACTTCGTATCCCCGCCGGGCCGCCCACGCCGCAGCGGCCGAACCCGCTGGACCCGCGCCGACGACGAGTACCTCGGACGCCGTGGGGATGCGGGCAGACTCGACTGATCGGGGATCGGGGGCTGACACGTATCCATCTTCGCAGTGGCACGGCGCTCATGCTTCGCGGTGGCACGGCGCTCATGCTTCGCAGTGGCACGACGCTCATGCTTCGCGGTGGCACGGCGCTCATGCTTCGCGGTGGCACGACACTCATGGCGACGCGCCGCGCAGCACATCGACCGGCTAGGTTCTTAGGGTGGTTTGGAACGCTATGGCGCGAGAAGAGACGGGCACATCCAGCGTGAGCGACGACAACACGACGGTGGCAGGTATCGACCTCGGCGATCCGGAACTGGCGACAGCCGTTCGGACCGGCCTCGCCGAGGTCGAGAAGTTGATGATCGCCGAACTTTCCGAGGGCGAAGACTTTCTGACCGAGGCGGCGTTGCACCTGGTCAACGCCGGTGGCAAGCGGTTCCGGCCGCTGTTCACCGTGCTCACCGCCCAACTCGGTCCCGCGCCCACCTCCCCCGGCATCGTGACCGCGGCGACGGTTGTCGAACTCGTGCACCTGGCCACGCTCTACCACGACGACGTGATGGACGAGGCGAGCATGCGCCGCGGGGCGCCGAGCGCGAACGCGCGCTGGGGTAACAGCGTCGCCATCCTCGCCGGCGACTATCTGTTCGCCCACGCGTCGCGGCTGGTCTCCACCCTCGGTCCCGAAGCAGTACGCATCATCGCGGACACGTTTGCCCAGCTCGTGACGGGGCAGATGCGCGAGACTCTAGGCGCGAAGCAGGAAACCGATCCGGTCGAGCACTACCTCAAGGTGGTCTGGGAGAAGACCGGCTCGCTGATCGCCGCCTCCGGCCGGTTCGGCGCCACCTTCTCAGGTGCTAACCCGGAACACGTCGCGTTGCTCGAGGAACTCGGCAGCATCGTCGGCACCGCATTCCAGGTCTCCGACGACATCATCGACATTTCGTCGGTGTCCGCGCAGTCCGGCAAGACACCGGGCACCGACTTGCGTGAAGGCGTGCACACGCTGCCCGTCCTGTACGCGCTGCGGGAAGACGGTCCCGACGGTGACCGGCTGCGCGATCTGCTCGACGGACCGGTCACCTCGGATGAGGACCTGGCCGAAGCGCTCGCGCTGTTGGGCGAGTCGCAGGGCATGGTGCGCGCCAAGGAACGGCTGGAAGGTTTCGCCGATCGTGCACTCGAGACGCTGGCGAAGCTGCCCGCCGGTCCCGCGAACGATGCGCTGGCCAAGCTGGTGCGCTACACGATCGAGCGCGTCGGCTGACACATCGATCGCTTGGGAACCGGTCCGACCGGCGCAGTCGTTGACACACTGACGGGTACGGATCGGTATCCGGGAGCCAGGAGACGAGATGCACAGTCACGGGTACGCGAACGGGTTCAAGACGTTCGGACTGTTGGTGGGAATGTCGGCGCTGATCGTCTTCATCGGCGCGCTGTTCCAGAACCCCACGATCTTGTTCCTCTCGATCCTGCTCGCGGTCGGGATGAACGCGTACGCCTATTTCAACAGCGACAAGCTCGCGCTGCGTGCGATGCATGCCCAGCCGGTGAGCGAACTCGAGGCGCCGGTGATCTACCGGATCGTGCGGGAGCTGGCCACCACCGCGCGCCAGCCGATGCCGCGGCTTTATGTCAGCCCCACCAACGCGCCGAACGCGTTCGCGACCGGCCGTAGTCCACGCCACGCGGCAGTGTGTTGCACCAGTGGCATCCTGCAGATTCTCGACGAACGCGAGCTGCGTGCGGTGCTCGGCCACGAACTCTCGCACGTCTACAACCGCGACATCCTGATCTCGTCGGTCGCGGGCGCACTCGCCGCGGTCATCTCTGGGCTGGCGAACTTCGCGTTCTACGCCTCGATGTTCGGCGGCAATCGCGAGGGCGGCAACCCGTTCGCCATCTTGCTGGTCTCGCTGCTCGGCCCGATCGCGGCGACGCTGATCAAGCTGGCGGTTTCGCGGTCGCGCGAGTACCAGGCCGACCAGTCCGGCGCCGAACTCACCGGCGATCCGCTCGCGCTCGCGTCCGCGCTGCGCAAGCTCGAGCGCGGCACCCAGGCCGCGCCGCTGCCGCCGGAGCCCAAGATCGCCGCGCAGTCGCACATGATGATCGCGAACCCGTTCCGGGCCGGCGACAAGATGAGCCGGATGTTTTCCACGCACCCGCCGATGGCGGAGCGGATCGAGCGGCTCGAGCGGATGGCCGGCGGGCCGCGCAACTACCGGTAGTTCACGAACTGCAGCGCGATCCCGAAATCCTCGTTCTTCAGCAGCGCGATCACGGCCTGCAGATCGTCGCGCTTCTTGCTGCTGACCCGCAGCTCCTCGCCCTGGATCTGCGCCTTCACGCCCTTGGGGCCGTCGTCGCGGATCTTCTTGGAGATCTTCTTCGCGTTCTCCGAGGTGATGCCCTGGACCAGGGTGCCGGTGACCTTGAACACCTTCCCGGACGCGGCGGGCTCGCCGGCATCGAACGCCTTCAGCGAAATGTCGCGGCGGATCAGCTTCTCCTTGAACACGTCGACGGCGGCCTTGACGCGCTCCTCGGAGTCGGCGGTGATGACTATCGCCTCTTCGCCCGACCAGTCGATTCCAGCGCCGGTGCCACGGAAGTCGTAGCGCTGGGTCAATTCCTTGGCGGCCTGGTTGAGGGCGTTGTCGACCTCCTGGCGGTCGACCTTGCTCACCACATCGAACGACGAATCGGCCACAACAGCTCCTCATACTTGCGTTGATCGGGAGCGCCGAAACCGGCGCACGGGGACGTTTCACGACGCTAGCAAGCGGTGAGTCATGGTTCGACCACCCGGTTTGCATCGCGGGTGTGGGTTCGTTGTATTCTGCTCTGCGCGTCGGGAACGACCGGGAAACCGGTGAAATCCACGCGAACGGCAGATTGCCCGAGCGGCCAATGGGAGCGGACTGTAAATCCGTCGGCTTATGCCTACGTAGGTTCGAATCCTACATCTGCCACTCGAAGGCCCCGGTTGTCGATGACACCCGGGGTCTTCGCTTTCCAGCGGTGAACCCGGCCGGGAGGCGAGATTGAAAAGGGCGCTGACCTCGCGGTTTGGCGCGCAGGCTCCAGTCTGTGTAACCTCTTGAAGGCTTCGAACGCACCCTGGAACGGGTTGAACCGAATCAGGTGCGAGCGAAGCCATGCCCCCTTAGCTCAGTCGGTAGAGCGTTTCCATGGTAAGGAAAAGGTCAACGGTTCGATTCCGTTAGGGGGCTCGCTGGATTGCGGTGCCGGGTCAACTCGGTGCCGAAAAGGGCAAGGCGGTGTAGCTCAGTCGGTAGAGCAAACGACTCATAATCGTTGTGTCGCCGGTTCAAGTCCGGCCATCGCTACAAGAGACTAACGAATCGATCGCCCACGGCACCGAAAGTTCCGGGGCCGATCAGTAGAGGCGAAAGAAGGCGTGTCGTGGCTTCCTCCACCGATGTGCGGCCCAAGATCACCTTGGCCTGCGAGGTGTGCAAGCACCGCAATTACATCACCAAAAAGAACCGTCGTAATGACCCGGATCGGCTCGAACTGAAGAAGTTCTGCCCGAACTGCGGCACTCACCGGGCGCATCGCGAATCTCGCTGAGCCCAACCCGACGGCCCCCTGGCGAGAACCCGGTATCTCTCTCCCTCGCCGGGGTAGATAAGGGGATCCATCAAACGTGAACAGCGTCTCAGAGAACTCTGTGCAGACTCGGGCCGCCGACGTCCCGGGTGACCCGGCGGCACACGCGTTGAGCATGGTTGGTCATCACTACCGCGTCGAGGACCACTACGAAGTGGGCCGCGAGAAGGTGCGCGAGTACGCGCGGGCCGTCCAGGATTATCACCCGCTGCACTGGGATGAGAACGCTGCGCTCGAGCATGGTTACAACGGACTGCTCGCTCCGCTGACCTTCATCTCCCTGGTCGGCATCCTCGCCCAGCGCAAGCTGTTCGAAAACGTCGTCACCGGCTACGACCTGAGCCAGATCATGCAGACCGATCAGGTGCTCGAGTTCCACAAGCCGATCGAGGCGGGCGACAAACTCACCTGCGACGTCTATCTCGACTCGTTCCGGCAGTCCTCCGGCGCCGACATCATCGTGACGAAGAACGTCGTCACCGATCAGCATGACAACCTGGTGCAGACCACCTACACGACGTTGGTCGGGCGCACCGGGACCGAGGTCGACGAAAACATCGCCGCCAGCGTGCACGACGTGGTCATGCACGGCGTCGGTGCAGAGGCGCCGGAAACCGTGCCGGTCGGCGGTCCGAAACCCGTCGCCGAGCCGAAGCGGGCGCCCGCGAAGAAGCCGAGTGCGTTGGTGCGCGCGTTCGATTCGGTCGCGCAGGGCGACGAACTGCCGCCGCGGATCGTGCGGCTCACCCGCGGCGATCTGGTGAACTACGGCGGTGTCTCGGGTGATGCCAACCCGATCCATTGGAGCGACGAGATCGCGAAGTTGGCCGGTCTGGACAACGTCGTTGCCCACGGCATGCTGACCATGGGTCTCGGTGCCGGCTTCGTCACGTCCTGGGCAGGCGATCCCGGCGTGGTGAAGGACTACAGCGTTCGGTTCACCAGTCCGGTGAAAGTGGATCCGCGCCAGGCCGCCGAGGTCGAATTCACCGGCCGGATCAAGTCGGTCGATCCCGAATCCCGGACCGCCGTGATTGCGATCGTTGCGAAGTCCGCCGGACGGAAAATCTTCGGTCGGGCCACTGCCACGGTTCAGCTGGCATGATCGAGTATGTGACCACCGCGATTTCGGCCGGGCGCGGACGGTAACGTACACTAAAGCTTCTGGGGACACTCAGCGCTGCGCGCTGCCCGACCGACCTGTTCCGGGTCGAGGGGTGGCGCGTGTGTTGTGTGATCGCAGAGTGGCCGGAACAGGCCGTCGTCCGGACGCGATCCGACGGCACGGTCCGGCCGAAGGGGCGTAGCTCAACTGGCAGAGCAGCGGTCTCCAAAACCGCAGGTTGCAGGTTCAAGTCCTGTCGCCCCTGCCCTTGGTGTCAGCGACTGAGAGGATCGAAGTGAGCGACGAGCGAGACACGCTCGACGGTGGTTCGGACGGCAAACGCCGGTCCGCCGCCGACGCAAACGGAAATTCCGAATCCTCGGTCAATCGGCCGAGTGGGAAACGCGCCGCCCGTCGGACCCAAGAAGAGGGTTCGGTAGCGGTCGCTTCAGCCACCCCGAAGTCGAAGGCGTCGACTGCCGCTGCCGACAAGAAGCCGAAGAAGGTCAAGACCGAAGGTCGGGGCAACCCCTTCAAGCGGTTGCGAAAGTTCCTGCGCGAGGTCGTGGCCGAACTACGCAAGGTGATCTGGCCGAATCGCAAGCAGATGATCACCTACACGAGCGTGGTGCTGGTGTTCGTGGTCTTCATGGTCGCGTTCATCAGCGGATTGGATTTGGCGTTCATCAAGGGCGTCAGTTGGTTGTTCGGCTAGCCGGCGGTGATCCCGCAGGACAGGCAGGAACATGACGCGGTGCGCGCCCGGCGCGCCCGAGATGCACGTTGACGACACGAGGAGCGAGTGCCAAGTGAGCACCCCGGAGAACGGCGAACTGAACGAGGCCGTGGCGGACGACGCCACGGCCATCGAGGGGTTTGTCGACGAGAACCTGGCAGCTGACGGGGCGCAGGCCGAACAGGCGGACGCGTCCGACACCACCGACGCCGACACCGCTGACGCCGGCACCGAGGTGTCCGAGGACGCCGCCGAGGCCACCGAGGTCGCAGCAGCGCCGGTCGACGAGCCGGTGGACGAGGTTGCCGCGTTCAAGGCGGAGATGCGACTGAAGCCAGGCGACTGGTACGTCATCCACTCGTACGCCGGATACGAGAACAAGGTGAAGTCCAACCTCGAGAACCGCGTGCAGAACCTCGACGTCGGTGACTACATCTTCCAGATCGAGGTGCCGACGGAACAGGTCACCGAGATCAAGAACGGCCAGCGCAAGCAGGTCAAGCGCAAGGTGTTGCCGGGCTACATCCTCGTTCGTATGGAACTGAACAACGAGTCGTGGGCGGCGGTTCGCAACACTCCCGGCGTGACCGGGTTCGTTGGCGCGACGGCCAGCACGCAGGCCTCCGGTGGCCTGACCCAGCGTCCGACTTCGCTGTCGATCAACGAAGTGATCAAGTTCCTGCTGCCGGAGTCCGCGCAGAAGAAGCCGGCAGCCGCCTCGGGCGGCACCGGCGAGGCCGGTGGCGAGACCGCGGCCAAGCCCGCGATCGAGGTCGATTTCGAGGTCGGCGAGTCCGTCACCGTGATGGACGGACCGTTCGCGACGCTGCCCGCCAGCATCAGCGAGGTCAACGCCGAGCAGCAGAAGCTCAAGGTGCTGGTGTCGATCTTCGGCCGCGAAACGCCGGTCGAGCTCGCCTTCACCCAGGTCGCCAAGATCTAACCCACGGGGGCTCCGCCCCCGTGCACCCCCAACCCCTCGGAGGCTCCGCCCCCCTGGACCGAAGACTTGCAAAACGCAAGACCCCAACCAAGGAAACGAAAGATGCCCCCCAAGAAGAAGAAGCTCGCCGGGATCATCAAGCTTCAGATCCAGGCCGGCCAGGCGAACCCTGCCCCTCCGGTGGGTCCCGCGCTCGGTCAGCACGGCGTAAACATCATGGAGTTCTGCAAGGCCTACAACGCCGCGACCGAGTCGCAGCGTGGCAACGTGATCCCGGTCGAGATCTCGGTCTACGAAGACCGCACGTTCGACTTCAAGCTCAAGACCCCGCCGGCCGCGAAGCTGCTGCTGAAGGCCGCCGGTGTCCCCAAGGGCTCGGGTGAACCGCACAAGACCAAGGTTGCGAAGGTGACCATGGACCAGGTGCGCGAGATCGCCAAGACCAAGCAGGAAGACCTCAACGCGAACGACATCGAGCAGGCCGCGAAGATCATCGCCGGCACCGCGCGCTCGATGGGGATCACCGTCGAGGGATAACTCCGCGCTCGTGCACAGTCGACGAGTCATCGAACTCCCGATCGCGCACGGCTGCACCTGTGGGAGGGCCGGCCAGGCCCGAAACCACAACCGAACGAACGAGAACGGATAGCAAGACATGGCAAAGCAAAGCAAGGCCTACCGCGCCGCGGCAGAGAAGATCGACGACACCAAGCTCTACAGCCCGCTCGATGCAGCGAAGCTGGCCAAGGAAACCGGGTCGACCAAGATGGACGCGACCGTCGAGGTCGCGGTTCGGCTCGGCGTCGACCCCCGCAAGGCCGACCAGATGGTGCGCGGCACCGTCAACCTGCCGCACGGCACCGGCAAGACCGCTCGCGTGATCGTGTTCGCGGCCGGCGAGAAGGCCGCCGAGGCCGAGGCTGCCGGCGCGGACGCCGTCGGCGCCGAGGATCTGATCGAGCGGATCCAGGGCGGCTGGCTCGACTTCGACGCCGCGATCGCCACCCCGGACCAGATGGCCAAGGTCGGCCGCATCGCGCGTGTCCTCGGCCCGCGCGGCCTGATGCCGAACCCGAAGACCGGCACGGTCACCGTCGATGTGACCAAGGCGGTCAACGACATCAAGGGCGGCAAGATCAACTTCCGCGTCGACAAGCACTCCAACCTGCACTTCGTGATCGGCAAGGCGTCCTTCGACGCCACGAAGCTGGTGGAGAACTACGGCGCCGCGCTGGACGAGATCCTGCGTGCGAAGCCGTCTACCGCCAAGGGCCGCTACGTCAAGAAGATCACCGTTTCGACTACCACCGGACCGGGCATCCCGGTGGACCCGAACCGGACTCGCAATCTTCTCGAGGACGGCGCCGAGTAGGCAACCGCATCAACAGCGGTACCGAATCAACGGCGAGGGCCGGCACGGATCACTCCGTGCCGGCCCTCGCCGTTTGTGTCGGTCCTCAGCCGCGCGTGAAGTTCTTCAGCAGCTCGCCCGAGATCTCCGGCAGCAAGGGAGCCGGCAGGTCATGGCCCATGCCTTTGATGACATGCAGTCGCGCGCCCTCGACCGCTCGCGCCACCGCACGCCCGCCGGCCGGGCGGATGAGCGGATCGGCGCTGCCATGAATAACGACGGTGGGTGCATCGATCCGGCGGCTGTAGCCGAGCAGGCTGCCCGAACCGGTGACGGCGGCGAACTGCCGCACGACTCCGGCCGGGTAGTAGCTGCGGTCGTAGTCGCGTGCGGCGCGCTCCGCGAGGACCTCGGGTGCTTCCGGGAATTGCGGGCTCCCGATGACCTGCCGGGCGCGCACGCTCTGCGCAATCACCTGCTCGCGGGTCGGGTTCGCGCCCGGGCTGGCGAGCAGCGTCCGGATCGCCGCGACGCTCGGCGGTGGCAAGAGAGGTTGGTTGGTGCTGGAGAACACGATGCCCAACGAGCGCACCCGCTCCGGATACTCGGCGGCGAACACCTGGGCGATCATGCCGCCCATCGATGCTCCGACGATGTGCGCGGCCTCGATGTCGAGGTGGTCGAGCAGGCCGACCGTGTCGGCGGCCATATCCGCGACCGTGTAGGGCACGGTGCTGGCGCGGCCGAGCTGGCTAACGCCCATGCGCAGCAACGTCGAGCCACCGACCCGGACGCCGTGCAGTTTGCTGGACAGTCCGATATCGCGGTTGTCGAAGCGGATCACCCGGTACCCGCCGTCGACGAGGGCGGCGCAGAAGTCGTCGGGCCACAACGTCAGCTGCGCGCTGAAACCCATGATCAGCAGGACGGCGGGGCGGTCGGGATCACCCATATCCTCGTAGGCGAGCTCGAGGCCGTTGGCGGCCGCCTTGCCGCGCCGGATATCCGGAATCGTCATGTGCACAGTTCTACACGGCTCGTTTTGGCAGTTCGCCCACCGAGCCGCTATGCTCTACCACGGTGTTCGAGCCATCGAACGCCGACCCAATCACGTTCTACCCAAGACCGTTGGTCACCGTGCTCACGCGCGGTTGAAGGTCCGGAAACATCCGGCGGCCCACGCAGGTGATCGAGGTAGGGATATCGCCCGCCTTGCGCGGGCTGTGTATCTCCTGAGCCCCGGTGCGCCCTGCGCCCGGGGCGTTTGCTTTTTCCGCCTTCCTCCGGTCCGCCCGTAGAGCATCGGTCCCTAGCGGACCAGACCGTCAAGAGAGGAGGCGAAGTATGGCAAAGGCTGAGAAGGTCACCGCGGTTGCGGAGATCGCCGAGCAGTTCAAGGGCTCCACGGCGGCAGTCGTCACGGAATACCGTGGCCTGTCGGTCAGCAAGATCACCGAGCTCCGTCGCGCGCTCGGTGCCGGCGCTACGTACTCCGTCGCCAAGAACACCCTGGTCAAGCGTGCAGCCACCGAGGCTGGCGTCGAAGGCCTCGAGGACTTGTTCGTCGGCCCGACCGCCATTGCGTTCATCGCAGGCGAGCCGGTCGACGCGGCGAAGGCGATCAAGACCTTCGCCAAGGACAACAAGGCTCTCGTCATCAAGGGCGGGTACATGGACGGCCGCGCGCTGTCCGTGGACGAGGTCAACAAGATCGCGGACCTCGAGTCCCGCGAGATCCTGTTGGCCAAGCTCGCCGGCGCGATGAAGGGCAACTTGGCAAAGGCCGCCGGCCTGTTCGCCGCTCCTGCTTCGCAGGTGGCCCGCCTGGCCGCCGCGCTGCAGGAGAAGAAGGCTGCCGAGGCCGAGGGTGCTGCTGCTCCCGCCGCCGAGGCGACCACCGAAAGCTGATCCGCACCAAGCGCATCACGACACCAATCCCGGTCGCGGATCGCCGACAGGGACTTACAAGGAAGGACCGCCACTATGGCGAAGCTCAGCACTGACGAGCTGCTCGACGCGTTCAAGGAACTGACCCTGCTCGAGCTCTCGGAGTTCGTGAAGGCATTCGAGGAGACCTTCGAGGTCACCGCCGCTGCCCCGGTTGCCGTTGCTGCCGCGGGTGCCGCCCCGGCCGCCGCCGAGGCCGCCGAGGAGCAGGACGAGTTCGACGTCATCCTCGAGGGTGCCGGCGACAAGAAGATCCAGGTCATCAAGGTCGTTCGCGAGATCGTCTCCGGCCTGGGCCTGAAGGAGGCCAAGGACCTCGTCGAGAGTGCGCCGAAGGCGATCCTGGAGAAGGTGGCCAAGGACGCCGCCGACGCCGCCAAGGAGAAGCTCGAGGCTGCCGGCGCGAAGATCAGCGTCAAGTAATTGGTGTTCCGGCGCTTTTGCGCCGGAACGTCGCACTGCTGTAAACGGCAGGGTGGCTCCCATATCGGGAGTCGCCCTGCCGTTTTCGTGTCTTCCGGGTTTATCCACATGGTCGCCGGTCCACATTGTCCACGAAGCCTACTGTGCAGTAAGTTATCGGGGACCCGGGACGCACCGTCGCGCATTGATACCGCTGTGCACGAAGTTACTTGTCAGTAGCGCCGAGCGAAACACCGCACGGCCATACGCTAGAGTGACGCGAACCATACCGGGGGTAAGGATTCGTGGGCGGCCGCAATGGCTGAATCGGGCGGAGGAAGAGCGTGGGCGTCGAGGTCAGCACCCATCACGTGACGAAGCGATTCGGTTCGCAGACGATTTGGCAGGACGTGTCGTTGACGTTGCCTTCGGGTGAGGTGTCGGCGTTGCTGGGTCCGTCGGGTACGGGTAAGTCGGTGTTTTTGAAGTCGTTGATCGGTTTGCTGCGCCCGGAAGAGGGCTCGATCATGATCGACGGCACCGATATCACGACGTGTTCGCACAAGGAGCTTTACGAGATCCGCAAGCTGTTCGGTGTGCTGTTTCAGGATGGCGCGTTGTTCGGGTCGATGGATTTGTATGACAACGTGGCGTTCCCGTTGCGTGAGCATACGAAGAAGTCGGAGTCCGATATCCGCAAGGTCGTGATGGAGAAGCTCGAGCTGACGGGTTTGTTGGGGGCGGAGAACAAGCTGCCGGGTGAGATTTCCGGTGGTATGCGTAAGCGGGCGGGGTTGGCGCGGTCGTTGGTGTTGGATCCGCAGATCATTTTGGTCGATGAGCCGGACTCGGGTCTGGATCCGGTGCGGACGGCGTATTTGTCGCAGTTGTTGATCGATATCAATGCCCAGATCGACGCGACGATTCTGATCGTGACGCACAACATCAACTTGGCGCGGACGGTGCCCGACAACATCGGGATGTTGTTTCGTCGGCAGTTGGTGATGTTCGGTCCGCGTGAGGTGTTGTTGACCAGTGCGGAGCCGGTGGTCAAGCAGTTCATCAATGGTCGGCGGTTGGGGCCGATCGGGATGAGCGAGGAGAAGGACGAGTCGCAGATGGCCGAGGAGCAGGCCATGGCGGATGCGGGTCATCATCATGGTGGCGCGGAAGAGGTTACGGGGATCATTCCGCAGATCAAGGCGACGCCGGGGATGCCCGAGCGCAAGGCTGTGGGCCGGCGCCGGGAGCGGGTCCGCCAGATTCTGAACAACCTGCCGCCGGAGGCACAGGCCGCCATCCAGGACAGCCTCGACCACGACGAGGACGATATGTACGACGGCGATTCCGGCGCGGTCACCGCGGCGATTCCAGTCGGGGTCGGCGGGATCGAGTATTCCTCGTCGGGCGCGGGCAGGTAACCGGATGGCGAACGGCGCTCAATCAGGATTCATGCGACCGATCAATGCCGGCCTCGCCCAGGCCGGCAATATCTTTGAGCTCTTCATCGACGTGTTTCGCAAGATTTTCGTGCGGCCATTCCAGTGGCGTGAGTTCATCGAGCAGTCCTGGTTCATTGCGAGCGTGTCGATTCTGCCGACCGCGCTCGTCGCCATTCCGTTCGGCGCCGTGGTCTCGCTGCAGACCGGCTCACTCATCAAGCAACTCGGTGCCGAGTCGTTCACCGGCGCGGTGAGCGTGCTCGCCACCGTGCAGCAGGCGGCCCCGGTCGTGACCGCGCTGTTGATCGCGGGCGCCGCGGGTTCGGCGGTCGCCGCAGACCTCGGTTCGCGAACGATTCGCGAGGAGATCGATGCCATGCAAGTCCTCGGCATCGATCCGATCCAGCGGCTCGTCGTCCCCCGCGTACTCGGGATGGTGCTCGTCGCAGTCTTGCTCAACGGACTGGTGTCCGTGGTCGGCATCGCCGGCGGCTACTTCTTCAACGTCTGGCTGCAGGGCGGAACCCCCGGCGCGTACCTGGCGTCGTTCTCCGCGCTCGCGCAGCTACCCGACCTCTACGTCGGCGAGCTCAAGGCGGCGATCTTCGGCCTGCTCGCCGGCGTTATCGCCTGCTACAAGGGCCTGCACCCGGGTGGCGGGCCGAAGGGCGTCGGTGAAGCGGTGAACCAGTCGGTGGTAATCACCTTCCTGGTGCTGTTTTTTGTGAACCTCGTGCTCACCCTGGTGTACCTGCAGGTCGTCCCGGCGAAGGGGGCGTGACGCGATGACCGTCGCCCACGGTCGCTACGACCGCGCACTCGCACGCACCAGGGACGTCGTGCGCGCACCGCTGAACGTGCTCGATCGCGCCGGCGAACAGATGTCGTTCTACTCACGCGCCATCGCCTGGACGCCGCGCACCCTGCAGCACTACCGCAAGGAAACGCTGCGCCTGCTCGCCGAGGTCACCTTCGGCAGCGGCGCGCTCGCGGTGATCGGCGGCACGATCGGTGTCATCCTGCTGATGTCCGGCGCAGTCGGCGTCGTCGTCGGCCTGCAGGGCTTCGCCGCCCTCGATCAGCTCGGTAGCTCGGTGCTGACCGGCTTCATCACGGCCTACGTCAACACCCGTGAACTAGCGCCACTGGTCGCCGCGCTCGCCCTTTCCGCCACGGTCGGTTGCGGCTTCACCGCGCAACTCGGCGCGATGCGGATCTCCGAGGAGATCGACGCCCTCGAGGTCATGGCGATCCCGAGCGTGCCGTTCCTGGTGACCACCCGGGTCATCGCCGGCTTCATCGCGGTGATCCCGCTCTACATCGTCGGGCTGTTATCGGCGTTCCTGGCGTCGCGGCTGGTCAGTACGTTGTTCAACGGGCAATCGAGCGGGTCCTACGACCACTACTTCAATCTCTTCCTGCCACCGCAAGACGTGCTGTACTCCTTCGCGAAGGTGCTCATCTTCGCGTTCGTGATCATCCTGATCCATTGCTACTACGGCTACCACGCCACCGGCGGCCCCGCGGGCGTCGGCGTCGCGGTGGGCCGGGCCGTTCGCGCCGCGATCGTGGTGATCAACGTGCTCGACTTCTTCCTCAGCCTCGCGCTCTGGGGCACGACCACCACGGTGCGGGTGGCCGGATGATCCGCTCTGGGTCGACGCTCGGAACGCGCCTACTCGGTCTCGCGTTCTTCCTGATCGTCGCGCTGTTCATCTGGTTCACGATCGCGGTGTACAACAAGACGTTCCAGGACGTCGTGAAGGTCGACCTGATCACCGACAGCGTCGGTAATGCGCTGCCGCTGCACGCCGACGTGAAGATGCGCGGCGTGCTCGTCGGCGAGGTCCGTTCGGCGGAGCCGGACGGTCCGAAGGTCAAGGCCGAGATGGCACTGAACCCCGAGCAGGCGCAGGAGATCCCGTCCAACGTCACCGCGCGGCTGTTGCCCAAGACCCTTTTCGGCGAGCGCTACGTCGATCTCGTCGTACCCGCGCAACCGAGCGGAACGCCGATCGCCGCCGGTGACACGGTCGTGCAGGATGCGAGCGGGAACGCCGTCGAGGTCGGCCGGCTGCTGGACAGCGTGCTGCCGCTGCTGCAGGCGGTCCCGCCGCAGGACCTGTCGACCACGCTCGGTGCGCTCGCGCAGGCCTTGGAGGGGCGCGGCGAACAGCTCGGTGTCACCATCGACCGGCTGGAGGAGATTTTCCGCGGCGTCAATTCCGAGATGCCGAACCTGCAGGCTGCGCTGCAGAGCTTCGCGACCGTCTCCGAGACCTACGCCGACGCCGCGCCACAGCTGGTCAGCGCGCTGAACAATTTCCGGACGACGAACGCGACGATCGTGCAGATGCGCCCACAGATCGACACGCTGCTCGCCAGCCTGACCGCGACCGCGCCGACGGTGACCGACTTCCTGACGGCCAACCGCGACAACATCATCTCGATCGCGGCCAATTCGAACGAGACGTTGTCTCTACTGGCCACCTATTCGCCGAGCTTCGGCTGCACGCTGGCAAACTTCGCCCAGCTCAAGCCGCGCATCGACGAACTCATGGGGCAGGGGACCGCGCACACCGGTCCGCATGTCTCGATCGAGCTGACCAATCCCCGCGGGCGATACCTGCCCAATCAGGACGAGCCGCGCTGGTTCGATACCCGCGGTCCGTGGTGCGAGCCCGAGCGACCACTCGGGGTGGATCCGGGTCAGTACCCGGGCGGGTCGATCAACGACGGCTCCTACCAGCCGCCCACGCGTAACCCCGGCGCGGAGCCCACGCAGTACCCGATTCCGCAGTTCGCCACGATGCCGGCCACGGTGATCGGCTCGCCGATGGAGCGCGAGAGCCTCTCCGCCGTCTATGGCGGTGCGACCGGGCTTGCACCACAAGACATTCCGGAATGGACCACCGCGATCGGGGCACCGGCGCTCCGCGGACAGGAGGTGAGCGTTCGATGAGGGGCTTGACCGGACCGTTGGTCAAACTGGTCATCTTCATTGTGGTCACGCTGTTCTTCACCGGCGTCCTGTTCATCTCCATTGCCAACTACGGCGGTGGCGGTACCTCGTTCAAGGCGCGGTTCGCCGACGTGACGTCGCTGAACAAGGGCGACGAGGTGCGCATCGCCGGTGTGCGCGTCGGCAAAGTGACCAAGATCGGGATCGTCGACAAGCGCGAGGCCGAGGTCGAATTCCAGATCAGCGACCGGGATTGGCTGCCGGCCAGCACCACGGCCACCATCCGGTACCGCAACCTCGTCGGGCAGCGCTACATCGCGCTCGAGCAGGGCTCCGGGCAGCAGGGCTTCAAGCTGACCGACGGCGGCACGATTCCGCTCGACCACACCAAGTCCGCGGTCAACCTCACCACGCTGTTCAACGGCTTCCGGCCGCTGTTCCAGACGCTGAGCGCAGACGACGTCAACAAGCTGTCATTCGAGATCATCCAGGTCTTCCAGGGTGAGCGCGGCACGATCACCGATCTGGTGCGCGACACCGCGAGCCTGACGAACAAGATCGCGGACAAGGATGCGGTCATCGGAGACCTCGTGAACAACCTCAACATCGTGCTCGAAACCGTCAATCAGCGCGACGACGAGCTGAACGATCTGATCATCAAGACCGAGCAGCTCGTCAGCGGGCTGTCCGCCGACCGGAACACAATCGGCGATTCGATCACCTCGCTGGCGAACCTGACCAGCGCGACCGCCGACCTGCTCGAACCGACCCGGCCGTCGCTGCAGGGTGCGATCGCGGGCCTGAACGAGCTCACCGGTGAGGTGAGTTCACGCGAGGTTGAGGTGAACCAGGCGCTCACCAACCTGCCGGTCAAGCTGGACAGGCTCGGCGCCGCCGCCAGTTACGGATCCTGGTTCCAGTTCTATCTGTGCGGTATCGACATCGTCATCGGACCCGGTGACAAGGACGCTCCGCAGCTGAATCTGCCCACCGGCCTGCCGACGGTGAACGCAGCGCTCTATACGAACGCCGCGCCCCGGTGCAACCAGGGCGGTGGCCGGTGATCGAGCAGAGCCGCAGAAGCGCAACCTCGATCGGTGCCATCGGCGTGTTCATGGTGCTGTTGGTGACGTTGTCGATGTTCTTCCTCGATTCGCTGCCGATCCTCGGCGCGGGCACGAAGTACACCGCCGAGTTCACCGAAGCCGCCGGGCTGCGTGAGGGCGACGAGGTACGCATCGCGGGGGTCAAGGTCGGCACGGTTTCCGGCATCAAGCTCGACGGTGATCGCGTACTCGTCGATTTCCGCACCCGGAACGCCTGGGTCGGGAACCAGACCACCGCGGCGATCGAGATCAAGACCGTGCTCGGCCTGAAGTACCTCTCGCTCGATCCCGGCGGGGACGACCATGCCAGACCCGGTTCCACCATCCCGCTCAGCCGGACGACCTCGCCCTACGACGTCATCGACGCGTTCAGTGCCGCGGCGTCCACGATCGGGGACATCGACACCGACCAGCTGGCCAACAGCATGGTGGTGCTCTCGGACGCGTTCGCCGACACGCCGCCCGACATCCGCAGCTCGATCGACGGGGTCACCCGGCTGTCGGAGACGCTGGCCAAACGCGATCAGGAGTTGAAGAAGCTGTTCGCCGCGACGAAGCAGACCACCCAGGTGCTCGCCGATCGCAATGCCGAGTTCGAGCAGCTGCTCGCGCGCGGTGGTGAATTGCTCGCCGAGCTGAACACTCGCCAGCAGTCGATCTCGATATTGCTGGACAGCACCCGCCGGCTCAGCACCGAACTCAGCGCCTTCGTGCACGACAACGAAGAGCAGATTCGGCCGACGCTGGCCAACCTGCGTGCCGTGGTGGACATCCTCGACCAGAACCTGCAGAACGTGAACGAGACACTCGACAGGGCGGCGCCGTTCTACAGCATCTACGCCGACGTGCTCGGCAACGGCCGGTGGTTCGACGCGGTCGTCGTCAACCTGACCCCGCCGGGACTGCCGGACAAGATCATCACCGATCGTCCGCCGTTCCGTCAGCTCGGGGGTAACTGATGGCGAGCGTGCAGAACCACTCGACGAATGAGCGCAGCCGGGTGCGCCGCTGGTTGCCGGTCGCGTTGATCGTCATCGCGGCCATCGTGGTTGCCAGCGTGGGATGGTGGGTGTTCAGCCGGATGAACACCACCAAGATCACCGCGTACTTCGACCGCTCGGTCGGCATCTACGAGGGTTCGGAGGTGCGGATCCTCGGCGTCCCGGTCGGCTCGGTCGAGTCGGTCGATCCGCAGGGCGATCAGGTCAAGGTCGTGATGAGTGTCGATCGCGGCTACGACGTTCCCGCCGATGCGAAGGCCGTGCAGATCACCCCCTCCGTGGTCGCGGACCGCTACATCCAGCTCACGCCGGCCTACTCCGGCGGGGAGAAGATGGGCCGCAAGGCCACCATCGCGCGCGAGAACACCGCCACCCCGGTGGAGGTCGACGAGCTGTACTCCAGCATCGCGAAGCTGTCCGACTCGCTCGGCCCGAACGGCGCGAACGCCAACGGTGCCGTGTCGGATCTACTCAATACCAGCGCAGCCAACCTCGGCGACAACGGAAAAGCGTTGGGGGACAGCATTACCCAGCTTTCCCGCGCATCGAGGTACCTGTCCGACGCGCGCGGTGACATCTTCGACACGGTCAAGAACCTGCAGACGTTCGTCAGCATGCTCGCGGCCAACGACGCTCAGGTGCGTGAGTTCAACGCCCAGCTCGCCGACCTGAGTACCTTCCTCTCCGGCGAACGACAGAATCTCGGCGAAGCGCTGAACCTGCTTTCGGTGGCGCTCGGCGATGTCGCGCGGTTCGTGAACGACAACCGCGATCAGATCCAGGGCAACGCGGACGCGCTCATCGACCTCACCCAGACGCTGGCGAACCAGAAGGACAACGTGGCCGCCGCGCTGCCGGTGCTGCCGGTCGCGCTGAGCAACCTGGTGAACGTGCACGACGCGGAATCGGGCACGCTCGACATGCGCGCGAACATCCCCGAAATCGCCGAACCTCTCGGCCTGGTGTGCAAGCTGATCGACGTCGGGAAGCTCAAGCCGGGCGACCCGCAGTTCGAAGCTCTCGGCAAGGCTTTCCGGCCGATCGTGGACACCTGCACCGCGCTCACCGACCAGATCGCCGCCGGTATCAAGACGCCGTCGCTGAACCTGCCCTTCGGGATCCTGAGCAAGGAGAACGAGCAGCGCGATCCGGTTCCGGGAACCGTCCCCGGCAACCCGTCACCACGTCAGACCGACGGTGTCGCACCGTCCGAGCAGGGGGGAGGCAACTGATGCGCGCTCGCCTCCGCATCGCCTCGCTCGCCGTCGGCGCAGGTGTCGTCTTCTCGGCCGCCACCGGCTGCTCGAGCGAGGGCGTCTACGGTTTTCCGCTGCCTGGTGGCACCGACGTCGGCTCCGACCCGATGCACATCCAGATCGCCTTCGACGACGTGCTCGATCTCGTGCCGCAGTCCGCGGTCAAGGTCGACGGTGTCGCCGTTGGTCGAGTCGAGGACATCGGCGTCGGTGCAGATGGTTGGACGGCGACCGTGTCGACGGTCATCCAGTCCGAAGTCGACCTGCCGGCCAATGCCGTCGCGCAGGTCAAGCAGACCAACCTGCTCGGTGAGAAGTACATCGAGCTCGCCCCGCCCGCCGCGGACCCGTCCCCGGAACGGCTCGCCGATGGCGACGAGATCGGGATCGACCGAACCGGCCACGCGACCGAGATCGAACAGGTCCTCGGTGCGCTGTCGTTGCTGCTCAACGGCGGTGGGGTGGCTCAGTTGCAGCCGATCATCGCCGAGCTGAACAACGCGCTCGGTGGCCGCGAACCGCGGGTGCGGTCGCTGCTCGAGCAGGCCAACACGTTGATCGGCGGCCTCGACGAGCAGGTCAACTCGATTACCAGGGCGATCGACGGGCTCGACACACTCAGCGCCCGCGTGGCCGATCAGAACGAAGAGATCGGCAAGATCCTGGACGAGCTGCCCAAGGGTGTGCAGATCCTCGAGGAGCAGCGTCCGCAGCTCGTCGCGCTGCTCGCCCAACTCGACCGGCTCGGCCAGGTCGGCTACGACGTGATCAACACGTCCAAGGACGACCTGATCACCGACCTGCGTTCGCTGCGGCCCACGTTGCAGGCGCTCGGTGCCGCGGCCCCCGATCTGGTGACCGCGTTCCCGCTGATTCCCACCTACCCGTTCCCGGACTCGGTGTTGCCCGCCGCGATCGGCGGTCAGGTCAACACCTGGCTGTCCGTCGACCTCCAGATCGGCACCACGTTGAGCAACCTCGGTGTCGGCAAGCCGGATCCGGTATATGTGCCGCCGGTCGGTCCGCAGCCGAATATCAATCCATACAACCCGTACTACAACGGCAATGGCCCGACGCCCGGCTGGCCGACCATCTCGCTGGTGCCGTTGCCACCGATCGTGCCCGCGGCGGCGCCGGCCGCGGCGCCGCTCGATCCGCTCGGTTCGCTCCTGGAGAAGTTGGGCGGTGGACCCCGATGAAAACGAAACTCGTTCGGTACCAGTTGATTGCGTTCGTCGTCGTGGCGGTGCTCGGCATCGTCTACGTCGGTGCGCGCTACGTGCGCCTCGACAACCTGCTCGGCTTCGGGCAGTACACCGTCACGGTGCAGATGACGACATCGGGTGGTTTGTACCCCCAGTCCGAGATCACCTACCGGGGCGTGCCGGTCGGTCGGGTCGGTGCGCTGCGCCTCACCGACGACGGACTCGTGGTGGAGGCGAAGCTCGACAACGGCGGGCCGGATATCCCGGCGTCGACCAAGGCGGTCGTTGCCAACCGCTCGGCAATCGGGGAGCAGTACCTCGATCTGCAGCCGACGACCGACGAGGGCCCGTACCTCGAGGACGGCTCGGTGATCACCGCGGACAACACCACGACGCCGCTGCCCGTCGAGGAGGTCATCCGCAGTGTCGATTCGTTCGCACGTTCGGTGCCGCTCGACGATCTGCGCACCACGATCACCGAGCTCGGCACCGCGTTCGACGGCAAGGGCGACGACCTGCAGGTGCTCGTCGACTCGCTGAACAGTTTCACCGAGACCGGTATCGAGACACTGCCGGAGACGCTGCAGCTGATCCGCGACGGTCGCATCGTGCTCGACACCCAGGCCGAGCAATCGGATTCGATCCGCGCCTTCAGCGACGGCCTCGACAAGGTCACCGCACAACTGCGCGACAGCGATCCCGACATTCGGCGGCTGATCGGGACGGGCACCGATTTCAGCGACCAGACGTACGCCCTGTTGCAGGAGAGCGGACCGGCGCTGACCGAGAACCTCACCAACCTGAACGAACTGACGACGGCGGTGGCGCCGAAGGCGTTCAACCTGAAGCCGCTGCTGCAGCTGCTCCCGGGTCTGTCCATCGGTGGTTCGTCCACCGCGCCGGGCGACGGCACCACGCATTTCGGGCTGGTACTCGAGACCAACAACCCGATCGCGTGCACCCGCGGTTACGAGAGCACCTACGAAGAGCTCCGGCAGCTCAAGGCGCAGAACCCGGACTTCGATGACACCCAGGACAACTTCCCGTTCAACACGAAGGCGGGATGCAAGGTGCCGCAAGGTAATCCGACGTCGGTGCGCGGCGGCGCGCGCGCGATCTACAGCGACCCGCAGGTGCCGCAGCCCTGGGACGACACGCCGAAGACGATGCCGGACACGCTGAACCTCAGCCCGGCGGCGGAGCAGCTGGCCGTGCTGCTCGGGGTCACCCCACGATGAGTGCGATGACCGGACCGAACCGACTCGTCAGTAAGATGTCGGTGTGACCGACCCAGCTGTGCCCGCCTCACCGCCCGACCGGAAAGGCTCGCTTCCGCAGATCCTCGCCGTCACCGTAGCCGCCGTCGTGGCGCTCGCCGCGCTCGTGGGAGCCGGCTGGTTCGGCTATCAGTGGGCGACCGCCGACAAGCAGATCGCCGATACCCGGGACGCCGCGCTCGATGGTGCCCGGCAGGCCGCGATCAACCTCAACTCGATCAACCCCGACGATATCGAGGGCAGCGTCGCGCTGATGGAGTCCTCGACGACCGGGGACATGCACGACCAGATCGAGCAGAACCGCGATCAGGTCGCCCAGCTCGCCGGACAGAGCAAGGCGCGCCTCGATGCCGAGGTGCTCAGCGCCGCGCTGACCGAGCTGAACACCGACGACGACAACGCCAAGGCGCTCGTCGTGGTCGCGCAGACCAGCACCTACCCGAACCAGCAGCCGACGAAGCAGCGCGTCACCTGGACGCTGGATCTCAGCGAATCCGACGGCGTCTGGAAGGCCGCACAGGCCACCACGATGGGCCAGCCTGTGCTGCTCGAAGGCCGGGCCGCCGGTAGCGCACCGGCCCCCGCCGATACCCCCGCGCCGGCCGACACGCCCGCGCCCGCCGAAGAAGGTGGGCCGTAGGTCCGTCGCAGTTTCGACGAACCTACGTATCGAAGGAGTAGTTCCCAGTGCCACCGAATCGTCGGGTGAATCAGCCCGGTCCCGCACGTCGACGCCCGAAGATCGCCGGCACCGGCCGGTCGATCGCACCGCAGCCTCCGGAGCAGACGCCTTCGCCGGCACCGCAGGGCGCCGCCGAGGTTCCCGTGCAGCAGGCTCCCACGCGGCCGCAGGCGGCCCCCGCCGTCGAGGCGGCGGTCGAAGCCGCCCCGACGCCCGAAACCCGGCCGGCCCCCGCGCCGGAACCGGCGGCGCCGACCGCGCAGCCGGAAGCCGTCGGGTTCGCCGAGCCGCCGGCCGACGTCGCGCCGCGGGCCGCGGACGCCCCGCGACGGCGGCGGGATCCGCTGCAGCTGGCCGCTCTCGGCTTTGTCGTGCTGCTCGTGCTGATCGGTATCGCCACGGTGGCAGGCAAATTCGCGCTCGACCGGTCGATCTCGAACCAGGCCTACGTCGACACGGCCGCGACCGAAGAGGTGAAGGCGGCCGCGGAAAACGCGCTGACGACGATCACCGCCTACAAATTCGACGACATGGACGGCTGGGCCGATCGGTCGCACCAGGTGCTCAACGAGAAGATGCAAGGCGAGTTCGATAAGACCGTCGAGGTGACCAAGTCCGCGGCGCAACAGTCGAAGACGAGCACCGAGACCAAGATCGACCCGACCGGTGTGACGCTGATCGACGGCGACCATGCCGAGGTACTCGCCTTCATGAATGTCAGCGTGACCAACGACGGGGTCGCCCAGGGCAGTTCTTCGGGCCCGCAGCTGGCCCGAATGGAAAAGGTCGACGGGAAGTGGCTGCTCGCCGACATCGTCCTGGACTGAACGGGGTCGCAGACATCGGCGGCAAAACACGGGCGCTAAGCCTTGACGTCGGCAAGCCGAAGCGTCACTCTATTGGCACGAACATGCGAGAAATTGTGGACTGTGCCCCGGTGACCAGCGTCGAGATCAGCACGGACCCGTACTCGGATGCTTTTCATGCTGCCCGGCTGGACACAATCCCGCATTGGGTGTAAGCTTGGACGTTGCGCTGGCTGCCTCCTGTCCACCCCTCGATCGCATTGCTCGATATCACGTTCTCGGACGTGATCTTGCTGCCCTGCTCGTCGAGTTTCGTTCGGGTTGTAACCAGCGAGATTCGTAGCAGATTAAGCGATGGTCGCGCATTTCGGACGCGGCCCGCGTGAGGTGCTGGAAGGACGCATCTTGGCAGTCTCCACCCAGACCAAGGCAGTTACCGGAATCCCCGGAGCCCCCGAGCGGGTGTCTTTCGCGAAGATTCGTGAGCCGTTGGAGGTGCCCGGGCTCCTCGATCTTCAACTCGATTCATTCGATTGGCTTGTTGGTTCCCCGGAGTGGCGCGAGCGCACCACGGCCCGCACCGGCGAGCCGGCTACCGGCGGTCTCGAAGAAGTCCTTGCGGAGCTCTCTCCGATCGAGGACTTCTCGGGCTCGATGTCCCTGTCGTTCACCGATCCGCGCTTCGACGAGGTCAAGGCCTCGACCGATGAGTGCAAAGACAAGGACATGACGTACGCGGCCCCGCTGTTCGTCACCGCGGAGTTCATCAACAACAACACCGGCGAGATCAAGAGCCAGACGGTCTTCATGGGTGACTTCCCGATGATGACCGACAAGGGCACGTTCATCATCAACGGCACCGAGCGTGTCGTCGTCTCGCAGCTGGTCCGTTCGCCCGGCGTCTACTTCGACCACTCCGTCGACAAGGCCACCGAGAAGGACCTGCACAGCGTGCGCGTCATTCCGGGCCGCGGCGCGTGGCTCGAGTTCGACGTCGACAAGCGCGACACCGTGGGCGTGCGTATCGATCGCAAGCGCCGTCAGCCGGTCACCACGCTGCTCAAGGCGCTGGACATGTCCGACGAGGAGATCCGTGCGCGGTTCGGCTTCTCGGAGATCATGATGACCACGCTGGAGAAGGATCCGGCGAAGAACACCGACGAGGCGCTGCTCGATATCTACCGCAAGTTGCGTCCGGGCGAGCCGCCGACCAAGGAGTCCGCGCAGAACCTGCTGGAGAACCTGTTCTTCAAGGAGAAGCGCTACGACCTCGCGCGCGTCGGTCGCTACAAGATCAACAAGAAGCTCGGCGTCAATCCGGGCGAGCCGATCACCGCCACGGTGCTCACTCGCGAGGACATCGTCGCGACCATCGAGTACCTGGTGCGCCTGCATGCCGGGGACAAGTCGATGACCGCTCCGCGCGGCATCGAGGTGCCGATCGAGGTCGACGACATCGACCACTTCGGCAACCGTCGCCTGCGTACGGTCGGCGAACTGATCCAGAATCAGATCCGCGTCGGCCTGTCCCGCATGGAGCGGGTTGTTCGCGAGCGGATGACCACCCAGGACGTCGAGGCGATCACGCCGCAGTCCCTGATCAACATCCGCCCCGTCGTGGCCGCGATCAAGGAGTTCTTCGGAACCTCGCAGCTGTCGCAGTTCATGGACCAGAACAACCCGCTGTCGGGTCTGACCCACAAGCGTCGTCTGTCGGCGCTCGGCCCCGGTGGTCTGTCCCGTGAGCGTGCCGGCCTCGAGGTCCGTGACGTGCACCCGTCGCATTACGGCCGCATGTGCCCGATCGAGACCCCGGAAGGCCCGAACATCGGCCTGATCGGCTCGCTGTCGGTGTACGCGCGGGTGAACCCGTTCGGCTTCATCGAGACGCCGTACCGCAAGGTCGAGAACGGTCGGATCACCGATCAGATCGAGTACCTGACCGCGGACGAGGAAGACCGCTACGTCAAGGCCCAGGCCAACGCCAAGGTCGACGCGGACGGCAGCTTCACCGAGGATCGCGTGCTCTGCCGCCGTAAGGGTGGCGAGGTCGAACTCGTCACGCCGAACGAGGTCGAGTACATGGACATCTCGCCGCGGCAGATGGTCTCGGTCGCGACCGCGATGATTCCGTTCCTCGAGCACGACGACGCCAACCGCGCCCTGATGGGCGCGAACATGCAGCGTCAGGCCGTGCCGCTGGTCCGTTCCGAGGCGCCGCTGGTCGGCACCGGTATGGAGCTGCGCGCCGCGGTGGACGCCGGCGATGTCGTCGTCACCGAGAAGAGCGGTGTAGTCGAGGAGGTTTCGGCCGACTACGTCACCGTGATGGCCGACGACGGCACCCGCCGCAGCTACCGGATGCGCAAGTTCGCCCGCTCCAACCAGGGCACCTGCGCGAACCAGCGTCCGATCGTGGACGAGGGGCAGCGTGTCGAGACCGGCCAGGTCCTCGCCGACGGCCCGTGCACCGAGAACGGTGAGATGGCACTCGGCAAGAACCTGCTCGTGGCGATCATGCCGTGGGAAGGCCACAACTACGAGGACGCGATCATCCTGTCGCAGCGCCTCGTGGAAGAGGACGTCCTGACCTCGATCCACATCGAGGAGCACGAGATCGACGCCCGCGACACCAAGCTCGGTGCCGAGGAGATCACCCGGGACATCCCGAACGTCTCCGATGAGGTGCTCGCCGATCTCGACGAGCGCGGCATCATCCGCATCGGTGCCGAGGTTCGCGACGGCGACGTGCTGGTCGGCAAGGTCACCCCGAAGGGCGAGACCGAGTTGACCCCGGAGGAGCGGCTGCTGCGCGCGATCTTCGGTGAGAAGGCGCGCGAGGTGCGCGATACCTCGCTGAAGGTGCCGCACGGCGAGTCCGGCAAGGTCATCGGCATCCGGGTGTTTTCCCGCGAGGACGACGACGATCTGCCGCCGGGCGTCAACGAGTTGGTGCGCGTGTACGTGGCGCAGAAGCGCAAGATTCAGGACGGCGACAAGCTCGCCGGCCGGCACGGCAACAAGGGCGTCATCGGCAAGATCCTCCCCGCGGAGGACATGCCGTTCCTGCCCGACGGCACCCCGGTCGACATCATCCTGAACACGCACGGCGTGCCTCGGCGTATGAACATCGGCCAGATCCTGGAGACCCACCTCGGCTGGATCGGCAAGACCGGCTGGAACGTCCAGATCGCGGACGATGGCTCGCGGCCGGACTGGGCGGCGACGCTGCCCGAGGAGATGCTCGCCGCCGGACCCGACACGAACATCGCCACCCCGGTGTTCGACGGTGCCCGTGAGGAGGAGCTCACCGGCCTGCTCAGCTCCACCCTGCCGAACCGTGACGGTGAGGTCATGGTGGGTCAGGACGGTAAGGCGACCTTGTTCGATGGTCGTTCCGGTGAGCCGTTCCCGTACCCGGTTTCGGTCGGCTACATGTACATCATCAAGCTGCACCACCTGGTCGACGACAAGATCCACGCGCGTTCGACCGGGCCGTACTCGATGATCACGCAGCAGCCGCTCGGCGGTAAGGCGCAGTTCGGTGGTCAGCGCTTCGGTGAGATGGAGTGCTGGGCCATGCAGGCCTACGGCGCCGCCTACACGCTGCAGGAGCTGCTCACCATCAAGTCGGACGACGTGGTCGGCCGCGTGAAGGTGTACGAGGCGATCGTCAAGGGCGAGAACATCCCCGAGCCGGGCATCCCGGAGTCGTTCAAGGTGTTGCTCAAGGAGCTGCAGTCGCTGTGCCTCAACGTCGAGGTGCTCTCCAGCGATGGTGCGGCGATCGAGATGCGTGACGGCGACGACGAGGATCTGGAGCGCGCTGCGGCCAACCTCGGCATCAACCTGTCCCGCAACGAGTCCGCCACCGTCGACGACCTGGCGAACTAGTCTGCCGGCGGCGGCCGCGCATTGTGGCCGCCGCCTCTAGTCCTTGTCGAACTTGCTAGAAACAATCCCACTCTTGGGGAAAGGAAGTTACGTGTTAGACGTCAACTTCTTCGATGAACTCCGAATCGGCCTGGCCACCGCGGAGGACATCCGCCGTTGGTCCTTTGGCGAGGTCAAGAAGCCGGAGACCATCAACTACCGCACGCTCAAGCCGGAGAAGGATGGCTTGTTCTGCGAGAAGATCTTCGGTCCCACCCGGGACTGGGAGTGCTACTGCGGCAAGTACAAGCGTGTCCGGTTCAAGGGCATCATCTGTGAGCGCTGCGGCGTCGAGGTGACTCGCGCCAAGGTGCGTCGTGAGCGGATGGGCCACATCGAGCTGGCTGCGCCGGTTACACACATCTGGTACTTCAAGGGCGTCCCGTCGCGCCTTGGCTACCTGCTCGACCTGGCGCCGAAGGATCTCGAGAAGATCATCTACTTCGCGTCCTACGTGATCACCTCGGTCGACAAGGACATGCGGCACAACGAGCTGTCCACGCTCGAGGCCGAGATGGTGGTCGAGAAGAAGGCGCTCGCCGATCAGCGCGACGCCGATCTCGCCGCCCGCCAGCAGAAGCTGGAAGCCGACCTGGCCGAGCTGGAGGCGGAGGGTGCCAAGTCCGATGTGCGCCGCAAGGTGCGCGACGGCGGCGAGCGCGAGATGCGTCAGCTCCGTGACCGGGCACAGCGCGAACTCGACCGGCTCGACGAGATCTGGACCACCTTCACCAAGCTGTCCCCGAAGGATCTGGTCCCGGACGAGATGATCTACCGGGAGCTCGTCGACCGCTACGGCGAGTACTTCACCGGTGGCATGGGTGCCGAGTCGATCCAGAAGCTCATCGAGACCTTCGACATCCCGGCTGAAGCCGAGAACCTGCGCGAGACCATCCGCAGCGGCAAGGGCCAGAAGAAGCTGCGTGCGCTCAAGCGACTCAAGGTCGTCGCGGCGTTCCAGATGTCGGGCAACTCGCCGATGGGCATGGTTCTCGACGCCGTTCCGGTGATCCCGCCGGAGCTGCGCCCGATGGTTCAGCTCGACGGTGGCCGCTTCGCTACCTCCGACCTGAACGACCTGTACCGCCGCGTGATCAACCGCAACAACCGCCTCAAGCGACTGATCGATCTCGGCGCGCCCGAGATCATCGTCAACAACGAGAAGCGGATGCTGCAGGAGTCCGTGGACGCGCTCTTCGACAACGGCCGGCGTGGCCGTCCGGTCACCGGACCGGGCAACCGTCCGCTCAAGTCGCTGTCGGATCTGCTCAAGGGCAAGCAGGGCCGGTTCCGCCAGAACCTGCTCGGCAAGCGTGTCGACTACTCCGGCCGTTCGGTCATCGTCGTCGGCCCGCAGCTCAAGTTGCACCAGTGCGGTCTGCCCAAGCTGATGGCGCTCGAGCTGTTCAAGCCGTTCGTGATGAAGCGTCTGGTCGACCTGAACCATGCGCAGAACATCAAGTCCGCCAAGCGGATGGTCGAGCGGCAGCGCCCGCAGGTGTGGGACGTGCTCGAAGAGGTCATCGCCGAGCATCCGGTGCTGCTCAACCGCGCACCGACGCTGCACCGCCTCGGCATCCAGGCCTTCGAGCCGCAGCTCGTCGAGGGCAAGGCGATCCAGCTGCATCCGCTCGTCTGTGAGGCGTTCAACGCCGACTTCGACGGTGACCAGATGGCCGTGCACCTGCCGCTGTCCGCGGAGGCGCAGGCCGAGGCACGCATCCTGATGCTGTCCTCGAACAACATCCTGTCGCCGGCGTCCGGTCGTCCGCTCGCCATGCCGCGTCTGGATATGGTGACCGGTCTGTACCACCTGACCCGCCGTGAGGACGGCGCGATCGGCGAGTACAGGTCCGCGACGAAGAACACGGCCGAGCAAGGCGTGTACTCCTCGCCGGCCGAGGCGATCATGGCCGTCGATCTCGGGGTGCTTTCGGTTCGCGCCGCCATCAAGGTGCGGCTGACGCAGCAGCGTCCGCCCGCCGACGTGGAGGCGGCGCTGTTCCCCGAGGGCTGGACCCGCGGTGACGCGTGGACCACGCACACCACCCTGGGGCGCGTGCTGTTCAACGAGTTGCTGCCCGCGGACTACGCGTTCATCAACGAGCAGATGCCGAAGAAGCGGCAGGCGACGATCATCAACGATCTCGCCGAGCGCTACCCGATGATCGTGGTCGCGCAGACCGTCGACAAGCTCAAGGACGCCGGCTTCTACTGGGCCACGCGTTCCGGTGTGACGGTGTCGATTTCGGACGTTCTGGTTCCGCCGGAGAAGCCCGAGATCATGGAGCGCTACGAGGCGCAGGCCGATCAGATCGAGAAGAAGTACCAGCGTGGTGCGCTCAACCGTACCGAGCGCAACAGTGCGCTGGTCAAGATCTGGTCGGAGGCCACCGACGAGGTCGGCCGGGCCATGGAGTCGCACTTCCCCGACGACAACCCGATCCCGATGATCGTGAAGTCCGGTGCGGCGGGCAACATGACCCAGGTCCGCTCGCTCGCCGGCATGAAGGGCCTGGTGACGAACCCGAAGGGTGAGTTCATCCCGCGTCCGATCAAGTCCTCCTTCAAGGAGGGCCTGACCGTGCTGGAGTACTTCATCAACACCCACGGTGCCCGTAAGGGTCTGGCCGACACCGCGCTTCGTACCGCCGACTCGGGCTACCTGACCCGTCGTCTGGTCGACGTGTCGCAGGACGTCATCGTGCGCGAGCACGACTGCGGCACCGAGCGTGGCATCAACACCACGATCGCGGAGCGGCTGTCCGACGGCACGCTGGTGCGCGACGCGCATGTCGAGACCTCGACGTATGCCCGCACGCTGGCCGCCAACGCGGTCGACGAGAACGGCAACGTCATCGTCGAGGCGGGCGCCGACCTGGGCGATCCGGCGATCGAGGCGCTGCTCGCTGCCGGGATCACCGAGGTGAAGGTCCGCTCGGTGTTGACCTGCACCACCGGCACCGGCGTCTGCGCGACCTGCTACGGCCGGTCGATGGCCACCGGCAAGCTCGTCGATATCGGCGAGGCGGTCGGTATCGTCGCCGCGCAGTCCATCGGTGAGCCGGGTACGCAGCTGACCATGCGTACCTTCCACCAGGGTGGTGTCGCGGGTGAGGACATCACCGGCGGTCTGCCGCGTGTCCAGGAACTGTTCGAGGCGCGTGTGCCGAAGGGCCTCGCCCCGATCGCCGAGGTCAGTGGCCGCGTGCGCATCGAGGACGACGACCGGTTCTACAAGATCACCATCATCCCGGATGACGGTGGCGAGGAAGTCGTCTACGACAAGCTGTCGAAGCGTCAGCGTCTGCGTGTGTTCAAGCACGACGACGCCAGCGAGCGCGTGCTCGCGGACGGCGACCACGTCGAGGTCGGCCAGCAGCTGCTGGAGGGCTCGGCTTCGCCGCACGAGGTGCTGCGCGTCATGGGTCCCCGCCAGGTGCAGATCCACCTGGTCAAGGAGGTCCAGGAGGTGTACCGGAGCCAGGGTGTGTCGATCCACGACAAGCACATCGAGGTGATCGTGCGCCAGATGCTGCGTCGCGTGACCATCATCGATTCGGGTTCGACGGAGTTCCTGCCCGGTTCGCTCACCGAGCGTGCCGAGTTCGAGGCTGCGAACCGTCGGGTCGTCGCCGAGGGCGGCGAGCCGGCAGCGGGTCGTCCGGTGCTCATGGGTATCACCAAGGCATCGCTGGCCACCGATTCGTGGCTGTCGGCGGCGTCGTTCCAGGAGACCACTCGCGTGCTGACCGACGCGGCGATCAACTGCCGCTCGGACAAGCTGATCGGTCTGAAGGAAAACGTCATCATCGGCAAGCTGATCCCGGCCGGTACCGGCATCAACCGGTACCGCAACATCCAGGTTCAGCCGACCGAGGAGGCGCGCGCCGCGGCGTACGCCGTGCCGTCCTACGACGACCAGTACTACAGCCCGGAAGGCTTCGGCCAGGGCACCGGTGCTGCGGTTCCGTTGGACGACTACGGATTCAGCGACTACCGGTAGTCTGCAAGACCACAGCGGCCCCGCACTCGTTTCGAGTGCGGGGCCGCTGTCGCTTCTGCCCGGTTTGGGTGTCCTTCGAACCGGCACTGCCGAGATCCCGACCGGCGATACGTGGCCAGAGTTCTCGAGCCTGGCAGCATGGATTGCATGACGATCAACACCACGTCCATCGCGCACGTTCGACTTACCGTCACCGATATCGAGCGCTCACGGCGGTTCTATGAGGGCGTGTTCGGCTGGCCGGTCCTCGTCGAGATGCCTGAAGGCGCCGATGACGCACTTCGCGAGCAACTCGGATTTCTATTCGGCGGCGTGATCTACAACATCGGCGGCGCACTGATCGGGTTGCGGCCCGTCGCCGACGACCGCTTCGACGAGGATCGGACAGGACTCGACCACGTCGCGTTCCGGCTCGACAGCAAGGACGAATTGGATTCGGCGGCTGGGCACCTCGAGGAATTCGGCATCGCACACGAGCCGATCAAGGACATCGGACCGGCCTATATCCTCGAGTTCCGCGACCCGGACAACATCGCGCTGGAGCTGACCGCACCGAAATGATCCGATCCCGGCCGGGGCTCAGGAGTCGCGTTGGCGATGGCGACTCGCGCCGCAGCTCGAGGCGTCAAGCCGTTGTGGAACCGACGACGGCAGTCGAGAAGGCCAACGACTCCGTGACGTTCTGATCGTCGCCACTGTGCCGCAGTCGTTCGCGATAGCGGAACAGCAGGAAGACGATGTAGTCCGTGCCGACGCCGAAAAGTACCACCACCAGAATCGACTGCAAGGACGTGCTGACCTGAAAGTCGAAGAGCGCGGCGAGGTCCGCGGTCAAGCTGGTGACGCTGGTCCACCTATCGGATAGCGGCCACGATGTCGGCTGGTGCCATGATCAGATCTAGTATCGCCGTACCGATGACCTGTTCATATCCGTGCAGGCTCGTTGCGTCCGCGGTGATTCCCACGGCGACGGTGTCGCCGAGAACCAGTGCATTGATCGCCAATGGGTAGCCCATGAGCGGGCCGAGCGGGTACACGGCCGATACCTTGCGGCCCAACGCCGAGGAGGTGTTGCTGAATGCCGGACTGAGAGTGACATCGATGTCGGGCCTCAGGGCGGCGAAGTATCCGCGTGTGAGGAACCGCTCCACCGGCCACGGCAAGCGCGGTGTCCGGCTCAGCTGGTAGGTGGCTAGCTCGGTTCGGTCCCGTTTTGCCGATTCCAGTTGTGTGCGAACGTGTACGAATTGCTTCGCAAGGTCGGGCTCGTCGCCGCGGATGTTCAGCATCGCCATCGACACCGCATTCCCCACATGGCGGAGTTCCGGATCGAGCGTGACCGGAATCGTCGTCCGGAATAGCGATACCGGATGCTTCGGATCGAACTGGTTCCGGCTCAGCGCTGCGCCTACCGATGCGCAGAGTAACTCCATGAGCGATGCCGAATGCGCGCGGGCGCACGCGCGAAACTGCACAGTCGGTATCTTGATGATGCGTGCACGACGCTCGCCGGTGCGCGAAACCTTCGGCAGTCGCCCGGATGCCGCGCCTTCCCGCCAGCTCCGCCCGAGGCCTGTGAGCGAGCGTGCGGTAGCGCGAACGCCGATCGGTGGGACCTCGTAGTGCGAGCTGTCCAAAAAGCGGGAGAACTGTGACGAATTGACATCGCTGTCCGCGAACAGCCAGGCGAATCCCCCTGCGGAGATTGCATCCGCCATGCTGTGGTGTCCACGCAGCACGATGTACTGCCGCCCCGTTTCCTCCACGGTGACAAGCGTGACCCGCCATAGCGGCCTGGTCCGGTCGAGTTGGCGCGACAGCATGCGTCCGAGCAATACCTGCAGCGCCGCGTGATCATCGACGAGCACAGCCTCGACTTGGTCGACGTCGCTGTCGGCCGCCATCGTGGATGGCACCGGACGGCGCCAGCCGCGGTCCGGGACAAGGATGTCGAAGCGATGTGACGCAGCGGACCTTTCCCGTACCCGCGTCCGGAGCTCACCGAGCGAAAGGTGGTCCGCATGTTCGTCGAGTTCGAAGGTTATTGCCCAATGCATGGGCTGCGCACGGCGTTCCAGCCGCAAGAACTGCATGTCGAGATCCGTCATCGGATGGTGGGGATCGGCATGATCAAAGAGTTCGGGCATAGGGATTTGCTGCTCCTTCTGCTGATTCGACCGTGCCGGTGAGGTTGTCGAGTTGCCGGTGCCGCGCGATGGTTCTGCGGGTGACCAGCCGTGCGGCGAAATCGGGACCGTTGGCCCAGCGGACCAGCACAGTGGTGAGTGGATCCATGGTGATGTTCCGTCGGTCGCGTTCGATTCCGCGGATCGTCCTCCGAGCGACCTCCGCGGCCGACCGGACCCGGATGGTCCCGGAGACGGCTTGGGTAACAGCTGGTTTGCGAAGATTCTCGACGGCTAGACCGGGGGTGTCGGTGTCGGGTGGATAGACCGTCGATATCCGGACGCCGGTACCGACGAGTTCCTGGTCGAGTGCGAGAGCGAACATGCGGACCGCGGCCTTCGTCGGGCAATACCCGGCGAACCCGATGACGCTCACAAGGCCCGCGGTAGAACTGGTGAGAACGATGCGCCCGTGCCCCTGTGCCACCATCGTTGGTAACACCGCACGGGCGGCATTGACGGCGCCGAGATAGTTGGTGTGCAACTGAATTCGAATGTCATCGCTGCTGAGATCGCCAACCATGCCGGGGATTCCAAGCCCGGCGCAGGAGATGAGTACATCGCAGGGGCCGGCCCGTTCGGTCAACGAGCGCACCGCATTCTGCAGGCCTTCTTCGTCGGTTACGTCGGCCGACGACCAGCGTGCGCCGCATTCTCGCGCCGCAGCAGCAAGCTGAAGGGAGTTGCGCGCGATCATCGACACGCGAGCGCCGCGTGTCGCAAGTTCGCCACAAATCGCCCGGCCTATTCCTCGCGAGCCGCCAGTGACCACCACGTGGCGATCTCGCCAGTGATCGTCGCCGCCGAACACCAAACTTCGGCCAGTCATGCCGAATTCCGTTGTTGTGCAATGGAGTCGCTGACGAGATCTGCGACGTCCCCGACGGTTGCCGGCGGATCGTCCCGCTGCGTGTCGATGAGCGAACAACCGAAGTACTGCTCGAGAACCGCGGTCAACTCGATCAGTCGTGCCGAGTCGTATCCGAGGTCGTCGACGAGTGACGATGCCGCGGTTGAGGTGCCATGGCGATCCGGGGCCAATGAGATGACCAGTTCGATCACGTCTGTTTCGATTCCATCACGCTCCATGGCTTTCCTCCGCAAGTTTCGCGACTCCGATGGAGCCATCGACAATGTCGACGATGTCGCGCACCGTCCGGCAGCCATGGACTTGTTCCTCGGTCAACAACACGCCCAGACGCTCATGGATGGCGACCCGCCCGATGGCGAAGGCAATCGAGTCGAAGCCGAGGTCTGCCAGCAATTCCGCGTCCAACTCGGTTTCGGTGCACGGTATGGCGAGGTCGCTGCGCACGATCTCGAGGACGGCAGGTGCGCAGCTATCGAGGTCGGTCATTAGGACCTGCCTTCGCCGACGGATACGACTCCGCGGACGGGCGCGGAGTCAGTGCCATGCGAACGGGACTCGGGAATCAGGCGGGAAGCCGACGATCGTTTGATCTTTCCGGAGGGAGTCTTCGGGAGGGCGCCTCGAGGCAACACGAGGACCTGTTGCGGCGTTACGCCGAGGTCGGCGTAGATCGCGCGCGAAACCTCGTGCCGGATTCTGCCGATCTCGTCCTCATCGAGTCCGTCGACCGATTCGACAAGCACGGCGAATTCCTCACGCCGTTCGGCCCGAACCAGCCGAACCGCGGCGGCGTTGCCCGGTCGCACGCCGCGGACCCGAAGCGCGGCGCGCTCAATGTCCATTGGGGCGATGTTTCGGCCGGCGACGATGATGACATCCTTCTTTCTTCCCGAGACCACGATCTGACCGTCGTCGGTGAGATAGCCGAGATCGCCGGTCGGCAGCCAGCCGTCGGGACCGGCAGCCTCGGAGATTCCCTCGGTCGTGAGATACTGCTTTGTCACAGCCCCGCCGCGAATCTCGATCTCGCCAATCGCGCGGGCCGGCTGTCCGATTCCGCTCGAATCGACAACGCGCACATCGAGTCCTGGCATCGGGGCACCCAGCATGATCAGTCGGCAGGCATCGGCCTCCGGCTCAGCCTGCCGCGCCACCTCCTCGACCTCGAGTGCGCGGCGATTGACCCGGTCAACGACGATCGGTGTGTCGAGCGCACTGAAGGACACGGCCAGGGTCGATTCGGCCATCCCATATGCGGCGACCATCGCGGAGCGGCGTAGCCCGAATCGCGCTCCTGCCGAGAGAAATGCCTCGATTGTGTCGATGTCGAGTGGCTCCGCGCCGTTGAGCGCGAATCGCAAGGACGTCAGATCGTATGCCCCGTCCGGCGCGTTCTGCAGTCGTCGGGCGAGAATCGAGTACGCAAAGTTCGGAGCCGCAGTCATGGTCCCCCGGTAGCGCGTGATGAGTTCGGGCCACACCAGCGGCGAGCGCAGGAAGGCAGTCGGACTCACACACACCGCCTCGGCGCCGTGCAGCATCGGTTGGACCAGAAAGCCGATCATGCCCATGTCGTGGAACAGCGGTAGCCAGCTCACAGTGGTATCACTTGGACCGCCCGCGGACGAGGCCAGCATCGCGACTTCGTTGTGATGCAGATTTGCGTGGGTGATGACGACGGCCTTCGGCACGCCGGTGGTACCGGACGTCAACTGGAGTATCGCCGTGTCGGTTTCGTCCGACTCAACGATTCCGCTGGATTCTGTGTGCGCGCGGAGCTGCTCCACAGTAGTGGTGACGAAGCCGCGCGAACGGAGTAGTGACTCGATCCCCGTAAAGGGGCTGCCCACGACCACTACTCGGGCGTCGATCATGGAAAGCAACTCGACCGTCGCGGCCGCCCATGCCGCGAGATCGGCTCGCGGTGTCGGTTGATGCAGCATCGTGAAACTTGCGCCACGCAGCCAAACACTTTGGATCACGGGGGCGATATCGGCGGCCTCGCCCGCGAGGATCGCGACCGAGTCGCCATGATCGACGCCTTGTGCGGCGAGCCCGCCGGCGAATCGTCGTGAAGTCTCGAGGATTTCGCGCCAACCGATTCGTTGCATCGCGGCGGGGTCGCCGGTGTGCAGGCCGAAGTCGCTCGTCTTCCCCGTCTCCAAGAGACGGTCCATGAACAGAGACATCAATTGCCCTTTCGGTCGAAGTAACAGGTGAAAAAGGTTCTGGCTACCTCACGCGACCGTTTGCTCGGATCGCTCGGTGGCACGGGATATTCCGTGGTTTTGCACCGCATCGGCGACGATCTCGGCAGCTTGCTGGAGTTGACTCTCGGTATGCGTGGCCATAACACTGAGCCGGAGTAGACCGCCGTCCGATGCAACGGCGGGCTGCAACGCGGCAGCGCAAAAGACGCCGTTTTCGAAGGCGTACCGCCACGCCCGGATCGTGCGAACGTCATCACCGATGACAATCGACAGGTTGGGTGCGACGACGACTTCCCCGGTCGGGAGTTTCGATATTCCGCCCACATCGATACCGGCGTCGAGTAATAGGTTGCGCAGTCGGACGGCATTGGCGTTGGCAGCCGAGGCGAGCTCGGCGCCTTCCGGGGACCTGACCAACCGCACCGCCGCCAGCGATGAACCTAGTGCGGCAGGGGCGGCCGAAGTGCTGAATAATAGCGCCCGCGCATGCAGACGGAGGGCGTCGGTGAGGGTACGTCGACCCGCGATGAAGCCGCCGGTCGAGCCCATTCCCTTCGACAACGCTCCCATCCGGATCTCGACATCCGATTCCGCCCCGAAGAGTTCGACCGCGCCCGTCCTTCGCGCGCCCATCACACCGATGCTGTGCGCTTCATCGACCATCAGGGGAAAGCCGAACTCTTTGGTAAGGGCGGCAATTCGATCGATCGGGGCGAGGTCGCCGCGCATCGAGTAGAGACCGTCGATTACCACAAGTGCGAGACCGCGGCGTCCGCTGACCCGCTCGAGTTGCCGGCGTAGTGCAGCGACGTCGTTGTGCGGAAATGTCCGAATACCGGCACCGGACAGCCGCGCGCCATCGTGCAGTGATGCGTGCGCCTCCACGTCGAGGATGGCGGTGTCACCCGCCCCTAGCAGCGCGGCGACGGTTCCGAGGTTGGCCTGGTAACCGCTGGTGAACACGAGTGCATCCTCGGTCTCGTGCCAATCGGCAAGTTCCTCCTCGAGAGTGAGAACCAGCGAAGTTGTGCCGTTGAGCGGAGGCGTGCCGGTTGTCGAACCGCCCATCGCGCATAGCGCATTCCGGGCGCCTTCGGTGATCGCGGGGTGATTTCCCAAGCCTAGATAGTTGTTCGATCCCAGCATGATTCGGGGTCGGCCTTCGAGAATCGATATTGGGCCAACTGCACTGTCCATGCGTCGAAAGAAGGGAAGCGCACCGGCCGCCTTGACCTCCTGCAGCACTGCGAGTCGGCGATCGTTCGCAAATCGGGAGTTCAGGACATTTTTTGACACTGAGCACCTTTCGTCGTCGTCGGCAGCGTGGACGGCTTCGAAGTCGGACCGCGTGGCAACGAACCAGGTGGGGAATTGCCACGGTTCGAGCCGGAGTGGAATCGCAGTGATTCGAACGGCCACTGCGTCGTGTCCGCCGGCGAGTCGAGCGTGCGGACACTGCCGCGCAAGTGCCGGTCCGATTGTTCGCCTGATCGAGCGATGGGCCGAAATTGCAGTCCATCGAAGGGATGTCGCAACGCTACGACGAACCGCTTAAGGATCGCTAAAGCCTCTGGTGGCGAGCCGAGCAGCACTTGTGCCCATTGCTTCGCGGGTCGGGGCGCGTCGAACTCGCGGTTGGTAACGATTGCTCGACAGTATCTGTCGCGGTGAAAGTGACAGTCAGTTTGATGAGAACTTCGGTGGCACCGTGGTGTTTTCGATCACTACGCGCAGTTGCTGAGGGATTGCCTTCGTGTAAGACTGCCCTTGGGGGACACTCTGTCCGGCGCGATCAATGCGACAACGGGGGAGACATTGTGGTTTGGATTGCTGGGCCCTATTCGCGTGCAGCAGGGCGAACGAGAATGCGTCATCACGCCGGCAAAGGTTCGAATGACATTGGCTGTCTTGATGATTCGGCGAGGACATGTCGTGTCGCCCGACCAGCTCATCGAGGAGATTTGGTCGATCGCCCCGCCGCGACGGGCTGGTGCGGGGGTCCAGGTGTACATATCGGGTCTGCGACGCTGCATTTCGGCGAATGCTGCTGCAAATTACGATGACTCGGCCGCAGCGCGTATCATTACCCGTCCCGGCGGCTACGCGTTCGAGCCGCGACAGTCCGATGTATTCGATGTGGATCTGCTTCATTCGAGACTCACGACCGGACGTCTACTGCTGGCACAAGGCGATACACGCGGTTCGGTAGCGATACTCCGCGACGCAGCTGACCTGATCAGGGGTCGTCCGCTGGGAGACGTTCGGGGTGATGGTCCAATCATCGCCTCGTTCGTGGCACGCACAGAGCAGGACGAGGAGGAAGTGTGGCATCTCTTAACCGAAGGTCTGATACGCACAGGTGACCATCGCGGCGCCGTTCGGCTCGCGAGCGGGTTGATCGAGCAGTATCCATTGCGCGAATCACTGCATGTTCAATTGATTCTCGCGCTGGGACGGGCAGGCCGTCGGGACGAAGCGATTTCGGCCTACCGCCGGGCGTGCCGAATCTTGCGCGTCGAACTCGGCGTCGAGCCTTCGTCGCAAATCAATGATGTGTTTCGCGAAATTCTTTCTGGTTCAGGGGGATAGGCCGGGCCCGGTGCCGAATTCTGACGCAGGATCACCGCGGGCGCCGCCCACGCAGAATCGACGACGAGCGGAGTGCGATGTGAAGAATATCGATCAAGGCGACATCCCGACATCGATGATTATCCGCTGCATCGGGGAACTCGAGCTGCCGCAGTATTGTGCAGACTTCGCCGAGGACGACCCGGTCCTGCGGAGGGCGTCGACCGGCGCGGAGTATTGGCTGGCACGCGGCCCACAGGTATGCCGGCAGGCGTTGTCCGACGATGCGGTGAGCCGCAGCGCAGCGGCGGGGGCGCAAAGCCCGGCGCTCAAGGCGAATCCGACAATTTCCGCATCGTCCATCATGAGCATCGATGGGTCACGCCATACACAGTTGAAGCGTGTGTTGTCGGTCTGGCTGTCCAAACGTAACGCCGCTGCGTGGAAACCGAATGTGGCCAAGCGAGTCGAGGAATCGATCGATCGGCTGCGCGGTTTCGGAAGTGGCGGATCCGTCGACCTAGTATCGAACTTTACCTCGGTACTCCCAATGATCGACTTGGCCGACCTCCTGGGCGTGCCGGAGGACAGGATGGCGGACATCCTCGATTGCGCCGACGTCTTCTTCGATCTGGACTCGGTGCCGCCTGAACAGGCTGCGGCGCGTATCGCACGACTTGTCGACTTCACCATCGAAATGTTGACCGTCGAGCGAAAGCGGCTGCGCCCGGGAATGATTGTGGATCTTGCTGCAAATCAGGATCTTTCGCGGCGCGAGGTGCTCGAGCTAATTCTCGCGCTGCTCACCGCGGGCTTCCATACCGTGGCCGGGCAACTTTCGATCGTGCTCTATGCCGTGTTGTCGTCGGGCGTACTCGCGCGTGCGATGCTCGACCCGGTCGCCGGAGAGACAGTTGTACGTGCCTTGACGCATGCCGTTCCGGTGACCACGGTGAGCTTCCCCCGCCGCGTGCTGGGTGAGGCAGTGCTCGGGAGCACTTCACTCGACCACGGCGACCTGGTCGTCGCTGGACTGGCGGACGCGGGTGCGTGTGTGCTCGGCGACGAGCGGCGTTGGCACTCGGAAGCATTGAACGGGTTGGGATTCGGGTTCGGAAAGCATCGCTGTCCGGGTGACGGCTTCGCGCTCGACCAGTTGGCCCTGGCGACGCGGGCGTTTGTGTTGGCATTTCCTTCGGCACGTATCGCACCGGGCGCGGAGAGCGTGCGTTGGACCGACGGTGCCTCGACGAAAAGCGTCGCGACTCTGCTCGTCGACCTCACGGCGTGACCGGCGGCAGTTCGCAAAAGTGTGCGCTAACTATCGAGCTGGGCGGATATCCCGGTCAGGACTCTGTCCAGAGCCTCGGTCAGCAGGTCCTGCAACGGTTCTGCGAAGCTGCCGTCGACCCAGCAGTCGAGAGCGGCGACGAAACTCCATATCACTTGCGCGACTATGAGCCGGATTGTCAGCCCGAACGGATCGAGATGCAGGCATTCGGCTATCGGCTCGCGCAGTCGGCCTTCGAGCCGTTGGATCACGCGAAGGTGGCCGGCACGGATCTCGTCCTCCGCGTTGATGAGCTTCATTCGGCGCTTGATGAAGCTCTCGTCGCCGGACAGTATTGCCGCACTGAGCAGTGGCGCTGCGAGTTTCGCCGTGCCGATCAGTTCCTCGAGTCCGGCGGCGTGGCGGCATGCTTCGCGAACCATATCGATGGCGTGTGTTTCGTAGTCGTCCCAAACGACCAGCATCTCTTTGGTTCCGAAATAGCGGTAGATCGAGCTTGGCGATACGCCGGCGACGCCGGCGATCCGTTCGATGGTGACGTTGCCGTATCCCTCGCTGTCGAACAGGTCGAGGGCGGCCTTCTGCACCTCCCGCATCGCGGCGACACGGAGTTGGCTCCGCAGTCCGAATGGTTCGGTCGGTCGCTCGCTCACGGGGCTAAGGATAGCGGCCGACAAATCGTGATAGTCACTTGCAGTGTGACGTTTACTCTCATATCGTTTGCGGCAGGCGGGCCGTGCGGACCGAACGGGGGCGGGCAATGATCCGGTATGCCGAGTGGATCCTGCGGTTTCGACGAGCAGTGGTGTGGATAGTGGTTTCGCTGTTGCTGCTGTCCGGACTGTGGGGCCTCGGTGTCTTCGATCGGCTCAATCTCGCTGGGTATGCCGACCCGAACAGCGATTCGGCAGAGGTGGAACGCCTGATCGGAGATGCGTTCGGCCGGCAGGCCGCTGACGTGGTCGTCATCTACACGGCGCCCGATGGCCAGACCGTCGACGACATAGGCCCGCAGGTCCGCGAAAGCCTCGGTTCGATCGACCGCGACTCATTGACCAAGTCGCCCGAGTCGTACTGGACGTCGATGCCGGTTGTCGCCGATTCGTTGGTTTCGGCGGACCATACGAAGGCGCTTGCGATACTCACCCTGGCCGGTGATGAAAGCGAACGGCTGGCCGACTATCCCGCTGTTGTCGACGCCGCGCAGGTGGCTGGAGTCCAGACCGCCTTCGCCGGCTGGAACGCGACAACGGTGGCCTACAACGAGCAGTCCGAGCACGATCTGGTCCGTGCGGAAGCGGTCGCTATCCCAATCACGCTGGTGCTACTGGTGTTCGTGTTCGGTGGTGTTGTCGCCGCTCTGATCCCGCTCGCGGTAGGGGGATTGGCGGTCTTCGGGTCGTTGGGTGCGCTACGCGCGCTGTCGTACGCGACCGACGTCAGTGCCTTCGCGGTGAACATGGCGTCGATCCTTGGGCTGGGAATCGCCATCGACTATGGGCTGTTTCTGGTCACCCGATTCCGTGAGGAAACACGCAGTGGGCTCGATCCGATCGCGGCGGCTCAGCGCGCGCTGGTCACCGCGGGCCGCACCATTGCCTTCTCGGCGCTGCTTTTGGTCTGCGGGTTCGCGGGGATGATGGTCTACCCGATTCCGATGCTGCGTTCACTCGGCTACGGCGCGATGATCGCCGTGGCCCTGGCGGCGCTGGTTTCGGTCACCGCGGTTCCTGCGGTACTCGCCCTGCTGGGCGGCCGCGTCGATGCGTGGTCTTGGCGCCGGGTGTCGGTCACGCGTGCCGAGGAGCGGTCGAAGGTGCTGTGGACCCGGCTCGCGGACTTCGTGATTGCGCGACCATGGACGATTGCTCTCGTCGTGGTCGGCGTGCTCGCGGTGCTGGCCGCACCCGCATTCGGATTGAAACTCGGCAGTCTGGATGTGTCGGGGCTGCCTGTCGGCAACCCGGCGCGCGAGGCGCAGACCCTGGTCACTGACCAGTTCCCGGACGCCGGCAACGGGGCGGTGGTGATCGTTCGGGGTGATGGTGGGAGTCCGGCGAATCCGGCCGACGTGAACGCGGTTACCGAGTCCATGCGGTCGCTCGAGGACGTGAGTTCCGTCGATCAGATCGTGGCCGGACCGGACTTCACGGTCCTGCGTGCGACGCTGACCAGCAGCGACTTCTCTATCGGCTCCGCGGACGCGATCGCGGCGATCCGAACATTGGATTTCCCCGACGATGTCACGGTTCTCGTAGGTGGTGAGAACGCACTCGAGGCCGACAGCACCGACGCGATTCTGCACGGCTTCCCGCTGATGGTGCTCGTCATGGTTACGGCCACGCTGGTGCTGATGTTCCTTGCGTTCCGATCGGTGGTGTTGCCGATCAAGGCCGTGCTGATGGCATTCCTTTCTCTTGCAGCCACTTTCGGGATTCTGACCTGGTTGTTTCAGAACAGCGCGCGGGCCGAGTTCCTCGGTATCACCGGCGGTCCGTTGCCTGCCGCCGCGATCATCATGATTGTTGCGGTCGTGTTCGGGCTCTCCACCGACTACGAGGTCTTCCTCATGTCGCGAATGGTCGAGGCACACGATAGCGGTGCCGACACGCCCGGTGCCGTCCGGATCGGCCTCTCCAGCACTGGACGGGTGATCACCTCGGCGGCGTTGTTACTGCTGATCGTCACCGGCGCGGCGGCGCTCTCGGCCGTAAACCTGATGAAAATTGCCGGCCTCGGTATGGCGATCGCGATCGCCATCGATGCGACGATCATCCGGATGCTGCTGGTGCCGGCGTTGGTCACACTGATGGGCGCCGCAAACTGGTGGAATCCACTGCGATCTCGGCGCAAGGAGCTCACACCGGTCGAATAGCGGGGCAGTGCCGCACGGGTAGCCTGGTGGCAACCGGACACATCCGACACCGGCAGCACGAAGAGGTATCACCATGGCAGGCAAGAAGCTCGACAAGCAGACCGCCGGCGCCGCGCTGGAGACGGTCAAGGAGAGCCCGGTGATGGTGGGCGTGCTCGGCGTACCCGCCCTGGTCGGCTTCGCGCTGATTTGGTTCTTGGCCGGCTTCGGCTGGGCGCTGCTCGCCGCGGTCCTGCTCGTCGCATTCGTCGGTTACAAGATCACCCGCTGACTACTTGCCGTAGCGGTACGGCAGATACTGCAGCGACCACTGATTGCCGTCCGGATCGGCGAAGTAGACGAAGTGCCCCCAGGCCTGGATGTCGACCTCACTGGCATCTACGCCCGCGTCCAGGAGGGTCTTGCGGGCCACGTCGAGGTCCGAGACGCAGATCGTCAGGCCCTTCACCGAGCCCGGTTCCGCGTCCGTGACGTTCTTCCCGATTGCAATCGAGCAATTCGAGCCCGGCGGGGTCAGCTGAACGAAACGCAGATCTTCGCTGACCGTGTGGTCGTGGTCGGCGTTGAAGCCGATCGAGGTGTAGAAGTCCTTGGCCTTGTCGACGTCGGTCACCGGAAGAATGACGAGTTCGAGTGTCCAGTCCATCGTGATCCCCTCTCTTTGTCGGTAATCAACAGTCTCGACCCTATTGCGGACATCTCCGGTCCTCGTTGAAAATGGGTCGTGCGAATCTTTCGGCGACACACGTGGGTGCCTCGGGTTTTCGTCGTCACCTGCGCGTTCAGTGCCGGCATCGCCCTTCCGCCCGCGCTCGCGTCCGCGCAGCCGGGTAGAGCCGAAACTCCGGTCGAGTCGAGCTCCCCGATCACCGACGTCGTCGAGACCGTCGTCTCGATACCCGCGCCGCTGCCGGCCGCCGTGCAGCCGCACCCCGCCGCATGCGACCGGTTGTCGTATCTGCGATTCCGGGCGGCGAACGGGCCCGACCTCGCGGCGGACGCCGACCGCATCCTGATCGCGCAGCCCGGCATTTTCGAAGGCGCGGGTGCGTTCGAAAGCGTTGCACGCAACACGGTTTCGGCGGCCGCGGCACAGGGCAGGCAGATCGAGTTCTGGGCGCTGGACCGCCGCTCGAACTGCCTCGAGGACCACACCGGAACCGCGGCGGGTCTGGCCGCGGGCGATCTCGACGTAGCCACCGACTACTACTTTCACGGCGCACCCGTCGACGGGAAGAGCTTCGCCGGGTACGCCGACGGCGCGCAGACCGCCTGGCTCGCCGACATCGGCCTCGCGCAGACGCTGCGCGACCAGTACGACCTGCTGCGTCACGAGTTGCCCGATCCCGCGACTCGCCGCGACAAGGTTCTCTGCGGCGGCCACTCGCTCGGCGGTTCGATCACCGGCTATTTCGCGGAGTGGGATTTCGATGCGAACCCGGCGACCACCGACGACGCCGGATTCGCCCAATGCGCCGGGTACTTCGCGCTCGACACGGTGATCGCGCCGGGCTCGCCCGGACCAGACCTGCCGACCGAGGTGAGCCTGCCAAGTGGCTCCGCGGACGCGGTTGCCGCACTCTCGCCGGTGCTCCGGCTTCCGGCAGTGATCAACCCGGAGACCACGAACATGCTGGCGATGACGGGGCTGGCCGCGCGCCTCGATCCCGGCGGCGTCGACGACATCGTCGCCCGGCTGCCACACAATCCGAACATCGACCTCACCCTGCGGACGCTCCTGTCGGCCGACTACGCGGGATTCATCACCGGCATGCCCGATGTACGGGCACTGCATGCGACCAACAATGCGGTGCTCGGCATGATCATGGACGACAACTCGATGCCGTTCGGATTCATCCAAGCCAGTGTGGGATTTCCCCGGGGACCGGTGCGGCCCAAGTCTTTTCCGCAGCCGAACCCGGCGCTCGTCGCGCCCGCCGATCCGGCGGCGGTGTACGGCTGGGACGACTACGACGCGGTGCCGACCACTGCGTTCAGCGATCCGAGCCGCGAGGTCACCGCGATCGGGCAGTTGGCCCGCAACCTGTGCGAGCAGCCGCTCGACTTCACCGAGTGGTACTTCCCGAGCCGGCTGCCGGTCGACATGTCCGCGGCCGGCGACTCGGACATCGCCGCCCACCTGCTGCATCCGGACGGAATTGTGCGCCATCGCGTCTTCACCGCACAGGCCGCCGACGGACTCGGCGCCACTCCCGACGTACGCCCCGGCGATGTACTGCTGACCCTGGCCGGTTACAACCACATCGACGTGTTGACCGCATCCGCCCGCCAGAACGACGGCATGCCCGAACGGGTTTCGACCGGGCTCGCCGAATTCGCCAACGGTTGACCGCGTATCCAACCCCCCCGTGTTGATCGGGCGCTGGATTCGCCGTCAGTGCACTATGCGTTCGCCCGAGGTCGGATCGAACAGGTGGATTCGTCCCTCCGGCTTCACCTTCAGTTTGACCGTGTCGGCAAGCCGGGCGGGCATCCGTCCCTGGGTACGCGCGCAGAAGTCCATCGGTTCGCCGTCGAGCCCTCGCAGTGGTTCGCCGGTGTTGCGTGTGTAGACGTAGGCCTCGCTGCCGAGTTCCTCGACGAGTTCCACCGTCACGTCGAAGCCGTCGTCGGCGCCGAGTTGGATTTCCTCGGGGCGGATCCCGACGGTGACGGTGTCCAGGTTGCGTGACGACAGCGCGGCGAGGGTCTCGCGCGGCAGCCGCAATGTGCTGCGGGCGACATCCAGACCATCGGCGACCACTCGGGTGGTGAACAGGTTCATCGCGGGGGAGCCGATGAACCCGGCGACGAACGCGTTGGCGGGCCGGTCGTAGAGGTCGGTGGGGGAGGCGAACTGCTGGAGTTTGCCGAACCGCAGTACTGCGACCCGGTCGCCCATGGTCATGGCCTCGACCTGGTCGTGGGTGACGTAGACGGTGGTGGTGCCCAATCTCCTTTGCAGCGCGGCGATCTGGGTTCGGGTCTGCACGCGGAGTTTGGCGTCGAGGTTGGACAGCGGTTCGTCCATGCAGAACACCCGCGGTTCGCGCACGATGGCGCGGCCCATGGCGACGCGTTGACGCTGTCCGCCGGACAGTTTGGCGGGTTTGCGGTCGAGGTAGTCGGTGAGGTCGAGCAGTTTCGCGGCTTCCTCGACCTTGCGTTTGCGCTCGTCGGTGGGCACGCCGCGCATTTTCAGCGCGAATCCCATGTTCTCTCCGACGGTCTTGTTCGGGTACAGCGCGTAGTTCTGGAACACCATCGCGATGTCGCGGTCCTTGGACGAGACACCGACCATGTCCTTGCCGTCGATCAGGATGTGTCCGTCGTCGATCTCCTCGAGACCGGCGAGCATGCGCAGGGCCGTGGACTTTCCGGAGCCGGATGGTCCGACCAGGACGACGAACTCACCGTCGGCGATGTCGAGGTTGAGGGAATCGACGGCGAGGGTGTCGGCGCCGGGGTAGACGCACGAGGCGTTTTTGTACGAGATTGCGGCCATGATGATGTGCTCCTCGGAGAGTCTATTCGGGACGGTCTATTTGATGGCGCCGAAGGACAGGCCGCGCACGAGTTTGTTCTGCGCGAACCAGCCGGCGAGGATGACGGGTAGGGCGGTGAGTACCGCGGCGGCGGATAGCTCGGCCCAGTAGAGGCCCTGCCCGGTGATGAAGCCGACCAGGAACACCGGCAGTGTCTGTGCCTGAACGGCAGTCAGGTTGACCGCGAAGAAGAATTCGTTCCAGGAGAAGATGACGCAGATCAGCGCGGTCGCGGCGATGCCAGGGGAGACCAGCGGCAGGATCACCTCGCGGACCGAGGTCCACAGGCTCGCGCCGTCCATGCTCGCGGCCTCGAGAAGTTCGCTGGGCACTTCGAGGAAGAACGAGCGCATCATCCAGACTGCGATGGGCAGGCTCATCGAGGTGTAAAGGATGACGAGCGTCCAGATGTTGTCCAGCATGCCGATGTCGCCGACGATGACGTAGAGCGGGATTATCGCCGCCACCAGTGGCAGCATTTTGGTGCTGATGAAGAAGAACAAGGCGTCCTGGGTCTTGCGGACCGGGCGCAGTGACAGCGCGAACGCCGCCGGAACACCCAGGGCCAGCACGAAAATCGTGGACACCGCAGTCGCGAACAGCGAGTTCATCAGCGCCGTCCCGATCCCACTGTCGAGGACCGATCGGTACTGGTCCAGCGTCGGAGTGAAGAACAGTTTCGGCGGGTCGGTGTAGGCGTCGGCCTCTTGTTTGAACGAGGTCAGCACCATCCACAGGACCGGGAAGAAGAACGCGATGCCGATGATCCAGGCGAGCAAGCCCCACAGCGAGTCGGTCTTCCAGCGGCGTGACTTGATGTCACCTGCCTTGGCCGGGCCGGCATCGGATCTGGTCGCCTCGGTGGCCGTCGTTGTACTCATGCCGCCTCCTCCTTTCCGGTGAAGCTCTTGAAGATCAGTCGCAGCGCGAACGAGGCGACGACCATGGTGCCGATGACGACGATCACGCCCATGGCCGCGGCCTGGCCGATGTCGAAGCCGAGGAAGGCGCGTTGGTAGATGTAGAACGGCAGGTTGGCGCTGGCCACGCCGGGTCCGCCCTGGGTCATCATGTACACCGCGTCGAAGGTGTTGACCAGGTAGATCGCACCGAGCACGGCGCCGAGTTCGATGAATCGGCGCAGATGCGGCAACGTGAGTTCGCGAAACAGTTTGAACGCACCGGCCCCGTCCACGCGGCCGGCTTCGAGGATGTCGCGCGGCATCGACTGCAGGCCGGCGAGAATCAGCAGCATCATGAATGGCGTCCACTGCCATACCAGGTCGGCCATCACCGCGGGGAGGGGGAACTTGCTCACCCAGTCGACCTGGCCCACACCGAACGGGCTCAGTGCCCAGTTGACCAGGCCGTAGACCGGATCGAGCATGGTGGTTTTCCAGATCAATGCCGCGGCAACGGGTGTCACCAGAAACGGGGTGATCAGCAGGGTGCGCACGATGCCACGACCCAGGAACTTGCGGTCGAGCAGCAACGCGAGCAGCAGGCCGAGGAATACCGAGATGATCACCGTGCCGACAATCAGGACGATGGTGTTGATGGTGACCTGCCAGAACTGGCGGTCGGCGAACACGTCGGCGTAGTTCTGCAACCCGACGAAGTGTCGCGAGCCGGGCCGCACCAGGTTCCACGACTGGGTTGAGTAGTACAGGGTGAACAGGAACGGGATCTGCGTGACCACGATCATGAAGATCAGTGCGGGTAGCAGTGGGCCGCGTCGGCGCCAGCCTTCGGCGCGGGTGATGGTGTCACGCTTGGAGTGCAGCGTGGTCACCTTGGTCGGCGCCGCGGAGGCGGGGGCCGTGGGTGCAGTGGCGGTCATGACTACTGCTCCTCCTGGTAGGTTTTGCCGACCACTTCGGCGTACTTCTGGGCCTGTTTGAGCGCGTCGTCGACGCTGGTCCGCCCTGCCACGGCGGAACTGATCTGCTGGCTCACCCGGGTGCCGAGATCCTGAAACTCCGGAATGGTCAGGAACTGAATCCCCGTGTACGGAACCGGCTGAACCGTAGGCTTTTCCGGATCTGCGGCCGCCATCGCGGCAAGCGTCGGTGGGCCGAAGGCAGCCGAAGCTTCCTTGTATTCGGGGATCTCGTAGGTGGAGAGCCGACTGCCCGGCGGCACGCGCGACCAGCCGAGTTCCTCGCCGACCGTCCGGATGTAGTCCTTGCTGGTCATCCAGGAGACGAACTTCCATGCCGCATCCGGGTTCTGGCTGGTCTTCGGGATGGCGAGCGACCAGGAGTAGAGCCAGCCGTTGTCCGCCTTCGCCATCGCCGGTGCCGGCGCGTAGCCGATCTTGCCGACCACCGTGCTCTCGGCGGGATCCTCGAGCACCGACACTGCGGAGGTGGCGTCGTACCACATCGCCGTGTTGCCCTGGGCGAGCTGCGTGGCACATTCACTGAATCCACTGGTGGCCGCGCCTGGTTCGCCGTGCTCACGGACCGTGTCGACGTAGAACTGCACGGCACGGCGTACCTCGGGACTGTCGAGCTGGGCGTTCCAGTTCTCGTCGAACCAGCGACCGCCGAAGGCGTTGATCACGGTGTCGAGCGGCGCGAGCACCTCGCCCCAGCCGGGCTTGCCGCGCAGACAGATGCCGGACATGTCCGCGTCGGGATCATCGAGCTTGGCGGCGAATCCGGCCACTTCCTCCCAGGTGGGCTGTGCCGGCATGGTGAGGCCGGCCTGCTCGAACAGATCCTTGCGATACATCAGGAACGACGACTCGCCGTAGAACGGCACCGAATACAAATCGCCGTCGTAGGACAAGGACTTTCGCAGCGACGGAATGAAGTCCTGCTCGTCGTAGTTCGGTGTCTCCCGGGCGTAGTCGGAAAGGTTGACCAGCCAACCATTCTCGGCCCACTGCGGGGTCTCGAAGTTGCTGATCATCACCACGTCGAACTCGCCGCCACCGGTCGCGACCGAAGCGGTGATCTTGGCACGCGCCTCGTTCTCCGACAGGGAGACGAACTTCAGCTTGATACCCGGGTTCTCGGCCTCGAACTTGTCCGACAGGCTGATCGCATCCTGCATCTGCGAGTTCGACACGATCGCGATCGTCACCGTGTCCTCACCGCCGCTGCCGAACGACCCGGCGCCCGCGCAGCCTCCGACCGTCAGCGCGGTAATCGCCGCCATCGTCACGACGGCGAGCTTTCCAAATGGCCCTGCGGCCAATCTCTTACCCGGCCTCATTGCTCCTCCTTCTGTTCGAGCAACCACCGCGCTGTTTCGATGTCGGTGACCAATTCCTTCGCCAGTCGGCCGTTGAGCGCGCCCAGCATCGCTTCGTGCTTGAGTTGTCCACCGCAGACGAGAACCGTTGCTGCGCAACTCCGAACGTCGTCGAGCGGCACCGATATCGCACGCGCGAGCAACGAACCGTCGACGTCGGTGCCGTCGCGCCGATAGAACCGGCCGCCGACCTCGCCGACCGCATCGAGCGAATTCAGCTCGTCGAGCATCGCGTCATCGAGATAGCCGCCCTCGAACAGGGTCGTCGATGTGGAGACGGGGCCAACGCCGAACATCATCAGATCGGCGTTGCGTCCAGTGGTGATCGCCTTGCCCAGCAACGAGTCTCGCTCCAGTGCAGTTACCGTCGCCGGATCGGCGTAAAGGGGCGCATGCAGCCGAACCGGTTTGGCGCCAAGCTGCTCCGCGCAGCGGCCGAGGGTGTAGTCCACGCCGGTTTGATAGTCCAGCGAAGTCATCGAGCCGTCGAGTTGCACCACGGTGGCGCACCGCGCGGTCCCCGGACGCAGGGCCTGTGCGACGGCAACGGTTTCCGGGCCCCAGGTGAAGCCGAGTGTGTCGTCGGGGTGCAGACGGCGCGACAGCAGATTCGCGGCCGCAACGCCGAGTTCGCGGTAACCCGAGTCGGATCCGTCCGGGACGGCGCCGACCACGACGGCCTCGGTCAGGCCGAAGATGCGTTCGAGGTCGCGCTCGATATCGGTGTGCACGTCCACGTCGTCCGGGACGCTGATCTCGATGCGGACCAGCCCCTGCGCCCGGGCACGGGCGATGAGTCGCCCGGCGGTGGGACGGGAGACACCGAGTTTGGTGGCGATCTCCGCCTGGGTGGCGCCCTCGAGGTGATAAAGCGTCGCGGCCCGCAGCGCGAGACGGACGTCGCTGGACACCGCGGGTCGGGTCGGGTCTGTCGGCATGGCGCTCCTTCTCGAAGCAACCTCGGTGAGCAAATGCTCATGACTTGAACAACTGCTCACAGACGCTATCATCAAGAATGTGACCTACACAACACCTGAAGTTCCCCCGATTCCGGAAAATATGCGCGCGAGCGTGCTCGTCGAACCGGGCCGGATCGAAGTTCGAAACCGGCCGGTTCCGGTACCGGTGCGCGATGAAGTGCTGGTCGCGGTGGGTGTAGTCGGCGTCTGTGGATCCGACACGCACTACTACCGGCACGGCCGGATCGGCGAGCACGTGCTGCGGGCCCCGTTGGTCCTCGGGCACGAGGCCTCCGGTCGCATCGTCGCGGTGGGGCCGGAGGTCTCGCGGGCCAGGATCGGCGAGCGGGTCTCGATCGAACCGCAGCATCCGGACCCAGCCACCGCCCAGACGCGCAGCGGCCACTACAACCTGTGCCCGCACATGCGCTTCTACGGAACGCCACCCGTCGACGGGGCGTTCTGCGAGTACGTCACTATCGGGTCGGCGTTCGCCCATGCCGTCCCGGACGAGGTCAGCGATGACGCCGCCGCGCTGCTCGAACCTCTCTCCGTCGCGATTGCGGCGGTCCGCAAGGCCGACATCGCACCGGGTTCGGAGGTGCTGGTTACCGGCGCAGGACCGGTCGGGCTGCTTACCGCCGCGGTCGCAAAGGCGCACGGCGCCACCCGGATCGTGGTCTCCGACCCCGATTCGGAGCGCCGCGACCGCGCCGCGCGCTACGGTGCCAGTGCAGTGGTCGATCCCGCGGCGCATCCGGTGCGCGAGCTTTGCGTGGATGCGTTCATCGACGCCTCCGGCGCGGCGTCCGCGATCGTCGATGGCATCCACGCGCTGCGCCCGGCCGGCCGGGTCGTGCTGGTCGGCATGGGCGTCGACGAACTTCCGCTCCCGGTGTCGCTGGTGCAGAACCGGGAACTCGTGCTGACGGGGGTGTTTCGCTACGCCCACACCTGGCCGCTCGCGATCCGCCTTGCGGCCTCCGGCGCGGTCGACCTCGACGCGATGGTCACCCGGCGGTTCGACCTCGACGAGGTGGCAAGCGCACTGGAGGCCGACAGGGTGCCCGGAAACATCAAGGCCGTCGTGGACCTGCGTCGGACGAGTGCAGAGGAGCGCGAACAATGACGACAGCGCAGCAGCCGGTTGGGCTGAACAGCACGACGCTCGCCGGACTCGACGGTGCGGTGTCGATCCCGAGCTACGACCGCGCGCTGATCAGTACCGGGATCGTGCATTTCGGGGTCGGCGGGTTTCACCGGGCGCATCAGGCGATGTATCTCGACCGACTGCTCGAGCGTGGCGAGGCTTTCGAGTGGGGTATCTGCGGAGTCGGTGTGCTCCCGGGCGACGCGCGCATGCGCGATGTCATGCGCGCGCAGGACTGCCTCTACACGTTGTCCGAGACCGCGGCCGACGGTACCTGGCGCACCCGCGTGATCGGCTCGATCGTCGAATATCTCTACGCCCCCGACGATCCGGAGGCGGTCATCGAGAAGATGGCGAACGAGCAGACTCGAATCGTCTCCCTCACGATCACGGAGGGCGGCTACAACTTCGACGCTGCCACAGGCGAGTTCGATGCACAGAATCCGGCCATCGTGGCCGACCTCGCGCCCGGCGCGATCCCGTCGACGACGTTCGGTCTGGTGGTCGAAGCGCTTGCCCGCCGCCGGGCTCGCGGTGGCACGCCGTTCACGGTGATGTCGTGTGACAATATTCAGAGCAACGGGCACGTCGCGCGAGACACGTTTACCGCGTTTGCCCGGCTGCGTGATGCCGAACTCGGCGATTGGATCGAGCGCGAGGTTGCCTTCCCGAACTCGATGGTCGACCGGATCACGCCTGCCACCACGCCGGACACCGGCGAGCAGGTGCGGCAACGGTATTCGATCGAAGACTCCTGGCCGGTCGCCACCGAGCCGTTCACCCAATGGGTCCTCGAAGATCGCTTCACCGCCGGGCGGCCACCCCTGGAGAAGGTCGATGTCCAGGTCGTCGACGATGTCGAGCCATACGAATTGATGAAGCTGCGGCTACTCAATGCCAGCCATCAGGCGATGTGCTACTTCGGCTATCTCGCCGGGTACCGGCTCGTGCACGAGGTGGCGCAGGACCCCGCCTTCGCGCAGTTCCTCACCCGCTACATGACTCGGGAGGGTCAACCGACGCTGTTGCCGGTGCCGGGGGTCGACCTTGCCGCCTACGAACGCACACTGCTCGAGCGGTTCTCGAATCCCGCGATCCGCGACACCGTGGCCCGGCTGTGCGCGGAGTCGTCCGACCGAATCCCGAAATGGTTGCTGCCCGTGGTGCGCAACCAACTCGCTCACGATGGTGAAATTGAATGTGCCGCAGCAGTAGTAGCGAGCTGGGCGCGATACACCGAAGGTACCGACGAGCAGGGTGAGCCGATCGACGTCGTTGACCCGCTGCGCGAAACGCTGGTGCCGATCGCACGCCGCCAACGCGAGGATCCGACGGCATTCATCGCCAACCGCAAGGTATTCGGCGATCTGGTCGACGAACCTCGGTTCGTCACCGCCTATCTGTGGGCGCTCGAGTCGCTACACAACTCAGGCGCACGGGCGACGGTGCAGGCGCTGGCAAAAGGCTGAGACTCAGCGCAGCGTCGGATCGGTGGTGAGTGCGCTGCTGCCCACGCCCCCGAGGACTGCGTCGACCGCGTCGAGCACGGGGTTCGCCGGTTCCACCTGCAGGATCCGGTCGTAGATAAAGACACCCGCGATGCCGGCGAGGCAGAACACCCGCGCTTGACGCGGCCCCGGGGCCGCCGGCAGGACGACCGAATAGGTGTCACCCGGATTGAATCCGTTCAACGGGGTCTCCGCGTGGTCCCCGCCCACAATCTCGGCGGTGCAGTGTTGGAACGTTGTGGTGTTGTTCAGCAGCGTGAACTTCACCCGTTCGCGACCGGCCACCACGATCGGCTCGCTGGGGACGGCGGCGTTCGCCGTCGCGGGCATGGTGAACAACATGGCCGGGGCGAGCAGCAGTGCGCCGATGCCGGTTCCGATCGTCCTGTTTCGCATGCCTTGTCCTTCGCTCGATTCGGGCTGTTACTCGAATCGTTGCGGCAGACAGGCCGGGGCGCGCGCGTAGTTCGCTACCTGAATCGGCGCCAACAATGGACGAGAAGTCCGGTCAGGTCAGCAGTGCGCCAGGTAAGCCACTCGGTGCGCCCTGTTGCTCATGGCAACTCCCTTCGCCGCGCCGCCCCCATACCGAGCCGGCAGGACGCATCCGGCTCAGAGCGGGCGTTCGATCGGGGTATCGATGTCTACCGCGATCACCGAATCGCGCGTGGTGAGATACACAGTTCCGTCTGCCGCAACGGCGAGCGATGACGACGCTCTGGGCGGCTTGTCGGCGTCGATCCGGACGGCTCCGATCACGGTATTGCTGGCTGCGTCGATAACGACGAGGTCGATGCCCGTGTCCACGTAGATGTGTCGGCCGTCGGGACTGACCGCGATTGCTCGGGGCTCGGATTGATCGACTGTGTCTGCTAGCCAGTCCGAGCGGACGTCGATCGTGACGGAGGCGATTTGGGTGTTCGAGTCGAGATCGACCACGTCCACCGTGCCGCCGTCGGTTGTGGTGACGTACATCTGGCTCCCATCCGGGCTGAACGCAATACCCCACGGGTGCCCGCCGACACCGAATCCGCCACCATTGTCCGCACTGACCACGCTATACCCGAGGAAGTCGGCGTAATAGACATCGCCACGCGGACTGCGCGTCGCGTTGGCGCCGGAGGAGAACCACATTCGACCCTCGGGGGGAGTTGCGCCGGTAGTGTCGATGACGATGATGCCGCCGCCCTCGCCGCCGCGTCCGAAGGTCATAGGGACATAGAGATACCGGCCGTCGGCGCTGGTCGCAATTGTGCCGTCGACGTAGAGCCCGCCATCGGTCGAAATTCCACTGTCGACCGTGCCGATCGATTCGAGCGTTTCCGCGTCCAAGACAACTGCTCGGTAGGTTTGTTGGTCTTGCCCGAAGACATAGATTTTCGTGCCATCCGGGCTCAGGACCATGCTGCCGCTGTACTGCAGCGGCAGCGGCGCCGACTCGGCGATCTCGACGTTGGTCTCGTTGTCGATCACCGAAATCGTGCGATCGCCGGTGTTGTGGACGTAGACCTTTGAGCCGTCGACGTTCAAGTAGTCGGGGTTGGCGCCGGTCGTAATCGTGGTCTGGGTGGCCGCGAGTTCGGGAGCACGCACCGGCACGGTCACGTTCACCGTTGTCGACGCCGTGCCGTCACTCACCTCGACGGCGAAGGTGTCGATGCCGCCGCCGGTCCGGCCGGCCGCGGTTGGCGTGTAGGTGAAGTCGCCGTTGTGCGGATCGACGGTTACATTGCCGCGCGCCGGTGCACGGGCCACGGTGTAGTTCAGCACCAATGTGTCCGGATCGATTACGCGAGCGAGGTGTCCGGTGACCGCGCCGGTCGTGGCGTCCGGGACACCGACGTGCGATTGGCTGTCGAGCGCGACCTGTGGGGCCGTGCTGGACGGGAGAATCGGGACTGTGACCCAGACCGACGAACTGGCTTGCCCGTCATCGAGCCTGATGCTGAACCCGTCCGAGTCCGGGCCGGGCGTCTGTAGCGCCCGGTCTCGTGCGGCCCGGGTCGGAATGTAGGTGTATACCCCGTCGGGTGATCCGAGCACCGCGCCCGAGGTCGCCGAGCTGTACCAGGCGGTCACGGGGTCGCCGTCGGGGTCGGTGGTTTCGAGGGTCACGATGACCGCGCCGTCGGATGCGCGCGGCGCGCTGACGGTTACCGTTCCCGCTGGCGCGGAGTTCACATGTGCGAGTGAAAGAGCGCGCACCCGTCCGTCGATGGCGTCGGTGACAAGGATCCGAGACCCGTTGGCGCTCAATGCGATACTGTGCGCGCCGGCTTCGGCGGGCGTGTCGATGGCGACGTTGGACACGACGGTGTTGGTCTTGGTGTCGATCACGGTCAACGTGTCGGTGTCCGAGACGACGTACACCGCGCTGCCGTCGGGTGTCACGAGGACGGCGGTTGGCCGCGACCCGACGCCGATGGTGGCGACCCTGGTGTTGGTGGTGGTGTCGATGACCGAGACGCTGTTGCTGCCATAGTTCGTGACGTAGGCGCGGGTTCCGCTCGGGTTGAGGGCGACTGCGTTGGGTGTGCTGCCGACGCCGATGGTGGAGACGACTTTGTTGGTGGTGGTGTCGATGACCGACACGGTGCCGCCGGTCAGGATGTTTCCCGCATTGGAGACGTAGGCGCGGGTGCCGGTCGGGTTGAGGGCAACTGCGGTTGGTGACGTGCCGACCTTGATGGTGGCGATGACCTTGTTGGTGGCTATGCCGTTGATGGTGGTGGTGTCGATGACGGAGACGGTACCGCCGGTCAAGATGTTTCCGGTGTTGGTGACGTAGGTGCGAGTTCCGCTCGGGTTGACCGCAACTGCGGTCGGTGACGTGCCGACCGTGATCGTGGAGACGACTTTGTTGGTGGCGGTGTCGATCACCGAGACGTTGTTGCTGCCGTTGTTCGCTACGTAAACCCATTTGCCGTTGGGGTTGGCCGCGACGCCGGTTGGGGCTGTGCCCACCGGCACGGTCGCGATCACCGTGTTGGTGCTGTCGAGGACGGACACGGTCTTCGAGGCACGGTTGGCGATGTAAACCTTGTTGCCGCTCATCGCGACACCGGTAGGTGTGGAGCCGACGGTGGTCGATTGGTCGACCTGCAGTCGTGCCGCCGAGATCGGCACTCTCACGGTCACGGGCGTGCTCGCTTGTCCGTTTGTCACGGTGATGGTGAACGAGTCGAAGTCCGCGCTCGGGTCCTGCGCGGCGGCCATGCGGGCTGCGTTCGTGGGGGTGTAGGTGAAGCGGCCGGTGCTGTCGATGGTGGCCGTGCCGCGGGTGGGAGTGCCGGTGACCGAGTAGGTTCCCGGCGCATTGATCTGCCCGGTCACTGTCCCGGTGGCGCGGTCGAGTACGCCGATGGTCGGCGCGACCGCGGCTGCCGAGGTCTGGAGGCTCATTGCGCGGGCGGTGGCGGTTTCGTTGGGCTGGCCGGTCGTATCCGGGGCGTAGGCCAGGCTCGGTGTCGCGTCGGCCCAGTTCTGTTGCTCCTGGCGCCGACACCAGGCCGCCGCGATTGCCCAGAACATCGGTGACTCGATCGGTGTGAACGGGCCGTTCAGCAGCGCCGGGCTCAGACCCACGGCTGCCAGGATCCCGGTCAGCACCCGGGCTGCGGTCTCGGCCGGAACGCCTGGATCGAGCAACGGCGACGACACGCCCCTCGGCACGATCGCCGCCGAATACTGCGTGGCCGGCGGTTGCGTCCACGCCGATGTCGTCCACTGCGATGTGGGCGATTGCGAGGTCGGCGCCGTCGCGGCGGGTCGCGAAACCAGGACCTCCGGCGCGCGCAGCACGGACACCGGCCAGGACTGCCCTGCGGACTGCCCTGCGGTTGCGGGACTGGTGTCCAGTGGCGCGGTTGAACGGTCGTGCCACCGCCGCAGCGATGGTTCCGTGCTGCCGTTGTCCGCGACTGTGGCGACAGGAGCGGCAGGCGCCGTATCGAACTGCGTGCTCGCGGTCGCCGCGTCGGCTGCCGGCGCGGGCGCGGCTGGGGCCGCTGTCGTGCCGGTGTCGTTCGCGACCGCATTATCAGCGGGAGGCGAATTTCCGGTCCCGTCCGCCTCGCCGGCGGATTCCGCGTCCAACGACACGTCCCGTGGTGTCGAGTCCGATTGCGCATCTTTCGATTTCGATTCGTTCCCCGACGAAGAGTCGATCGAAGAAACCGACTCGCTGCCCGTCGTCTCCGATTCGGAGCGCCCCTTCGACCGATGCGAGTCGTCGTCCGAGCTACGCTCCGATGAACTTTCGGCGCCGGAATCCGATGTTGACGATGAGTCGCCTCCCGTGGGCTCGGCGAGCGCCACGCCAGGCGCGGCAACGACCGCCAGTCCCACCCCTACCGCCGCGACCGTTCCGCCGATCCGTCCGAGGTGCTTGGTGTTGTAGCTCATGGCAATTCCCTTCGCCGCGTCGCCTTACACCGAGCCTCATCCGCGGTACGCCGCGGTACTACGGGGTACGACCGAAGCACCTACCGAAGGAATTGGCGGGACAGGTTCAGCCGTGCAGCACCTGCGGGAGCTCCTGCCGGGAGTGGATGTCGAGCTTGCTGTACGCGTTGGATAGGTGCATCTCGACGGTGCGCAAGGTCACGAACAAGGCTTGGGCAATCTCCTTATTGCTACTGCCGGTCGCGGCCATCTCGGACACGCGGCGCTCACTCGCGGTCAACGCGTCGACGCCGGTGCCAGCCCGCCGGCGTGGTCGCGCTCCCGTCGCCCGCAGCTCGGTGATCGCCCGGTCCGCGAGTGGCGTTGCCGCACAGCGCTGTGCGATCTCCATGCCTTGACGCAGGATCGGGCGGGCGGTCGCGTTGTGCCCGTCGTGACGCAGGGTGGTGCCGTAGTCGAGGAGCGCCTCGGCGCGCCAGAGCAGCGCCGGCGATTCGGATAGCGCCTCGACCGCTCGGCGAAGCAGTTCGACTCGTTGCGCGCCGGTCCGCAGGAGGCCGCTCACGTGCAATGCTCCGCCGATCGCTCTTGCCGACCGCGTCTCCCGCGCGAAGTGCAACGTCTCATCGGCGAGCGTGCGTGCGGCGTCGTCGTCGCCGAGCGCCGACAACACACGCACGAGGGCTACCCGGGCGTCGTTGTCCCACGGCACGAGTCCGCGAAATGTGCGCAGCAGCCGAATGGACTGCTCCAGGTCGGCGCGGGCCGAGGTGAATTCGCCGCGCGCTGCACGCAATCGGCCACGGACGATATACGAAGCGGTGGCCATCGGGACAAATGCGAGGTCCCCGTCGAGCCTGTTCTCGATCAGCAACTCTTCGCCCTCGTCGACACGGCCCTGATCGGTCAAGACGTCGATGAGCGGGAAGACGACTGTGTAGCCGAAGTGCGGGTAGCCGAGCCCCTGCACATCCGTTGCGGCGTGCAGGTCGGCTTCCGCATCACGCAGGTCGCCGCGGCGATGGCGGGTCAACCCGCGCAGCCACAGCGCCCGAGCCATCCACTGCGGCGAGCCCGCGCGTTCGGCGTGCCGGAGTGCACGGGAAAGCATTGTCTCGGCGGCGTCGTACCGTTCGGCCGCGATCAGGCAGAACGTGATGTTCGTGCGCCACAGCGGATGGCCGGCTTGTCCGGTCAGTGCAGGGTGTGCCGCGGATAGTTCGGCGAGGTCGGCTGCCTCGGCGACGCCGCTGCCCGAGGCGAGCATGGCGCGTGCCACGAACGACGCCAGCAGGCACTCGGCTGCCGATCCGGTAGGGCGGTCACGGAATTGCCGGGCTTCGTCCTCGAACCGGATCGGCAGGTCGGGATTGAACAGCAGTGCGCCCAACCGCGCGGCATCGAGATGTAGCGCGAGCTCGGGTTCGCGTTCGCGCACGTCGGCCGCGGCACGCTCGTACAGCGGCAGCTGCGCGCGTTGCCGGGCCGGATTGGTGTGGTTTGTCCATGCCAGCGAGATCACGGCTCGTGCGCGGCGAACCGGATCGAGTTCCGTCTCACCGGCTTCGCGGAGATGGTCGGCTGCCGCCGCGTCGCCGATCTCGTGCTCCGCAGTACCGAGATCGAACAGCACCTGCGCCCGGTCGCGATCGTCCGGCGGTTCGGCGAGCGCGCGGCGCAACAACGTGACCGCCGTGTCCGGCGCTCCGCTGCTCAGCGCGTGCCGGGCCGCGGCGCGCAGCAGCGTCACCACCCGGCCGTCGCCGACTGGATCACATTCGAGCAGGTGTGCAGCTACCGCGCGTGGATCGGCCTGCTGCGCGGCGAGCAGTTGCGCCGCGCGCGCGTGCAGGCGGCTGCGTTCGCCCGCGGGCATGTCGTCGTAGATCACCGTGCGCACGATCGGATGTACGAAGCGCAGCGGCTCGGCGAGCGCGAGAACGGACAGTTCGACGAGGGCATCGGCCAGTGAGCGGCCGATCGGCGTATCGACGTCGGCAAGCTTGGCGCAGTTGATCAGCTCGGCTTCGTCGCCGAGGACTGCGACGGCGCGCGCCAGGGCGGGAGCCCGAGAATCGATCATGCCGACCCGCAGCAGCAAGGCGGCGGCGATCCGTCCCGGCGCGAGCCGGAGGACGATCGTCGGGTCGATGTCGTCGGCAGTTGCCGCGGTGCGGCGCAGTTCCCCGAGCACCTCGGCGAGCAGAAACGGGTTTCCACCAGTGGCCTCGGCGCACGCCTCGCACAACTCCGACTTCGCCCCGCTACCCAAGTTCTCGTGAACGAGGGTCGCGACGGCGGTGCCACTCAGCGGATTGGGTCGCAGAATCGGGCGCTGCGCCTCGAGCCTCAGCGCAGCGAGGTCACTGCGGTGTTTGTCCACGCCGGACCGATCGGTGAGCGCGAGCATGACCGGCAAACCCGCGAGTCGGCGCGCGAGGTGCAACAGAAACCGTAGCGAGGGCTCGTCGGCCCAATGCACGTCATCGACTGCGAGCACAAGCGGGGCCCGTTCGGCGAGGTTGACGACCAGCCAATAGAGCCCGTGCAGTGTCGCGAACGCGACGTCTTCGCCCGGTGCCGAGTCCGAGACGCTTGCGAACACCGGCTCCGCGAGGCCCGCGGCACCGGTCAGGACGGCGGCGCGATCCGCGTCGGTGAATTCGGCCAACCGGCCTTCCAGCAACTGGCGCACGACACCGAATCCGAATCCGCGCTCGAACTCCCCGCCCCGAGCGAACAGGACCGCCATGCCACGATCATGGGCCCGCTGTAGGAGTTCCTCGAGCAGCACCGTCTTGCCGATGCCCGGTGGGCCCTCGATCAGCAGCACCCGCCCGGTGCCGATCGCGGTCTCGGAGAGCGCGAAATCGAGCGCCGCGATGTCATCCGCACGCTCGAGGAGGACGCGGGCGGGGGAAAGACCTTCGGCCGACACTTTCGGCTGTCACCCCTGTCGCGAACCGGCTGTTCGTTCATCATCACATATATGAATGCGACGGATGGGCTGATTGCGACCGGCACGCAGGCGGCGCATAGGCCGTTGTGGCGTCTTGCGGTGCTCGCGGCGGCGGCGCTCCTCGCGTGTTCGTGCGGCGGGCAGTCCGGTGATGCCCCGACGGCCGCGGCCACCGTCGCGGATGTGCGGGTGGCGCTTGCGCCAACCGGCAACGTGCTGCCCGTGGAGTTCGCCGAACAGGAGGGAATCTTCGAGCGCCACGGTCTCCACGTCACCATGACCGAGGGGCAGGACATCCCGGTGTTCCTGAGCGCGTTGGACCAGGGGGACTACGACGTCGTGATGAGCGTGCCGACCACGGTTCTCGTCGGCTCCGAGCATGGGCTCGACGTGCAGGTGGTGTCCCGGATCCAGCAGTCGTCGGCGGAGGAGCCGAATGCAGTGTGGGTGACGCGCGATGATTCGATCGACTCGCTCGCACAGCTGTCCGGGACGAAGATTGGTGTGCCCGCACTGACCGGTGTGCTGACCGATTCGCTGGTGTATCTCTTGCAGCGCAACGGCGTCGACCGAGACGCGGTCGACCTCGTGCCGATGCCGTTCGGATCGATGGGTGACCAACTGGCTGCGGAACGCGTGGATGCCGTCGTCGCGTCCATTCCGTTCTGGTCCGGTCTCGCCGCGCGCGGATTCAGCATCCATGACGACGTCGTCGCGCTAGCGGCGCACGAAGCAAGTGGCGGCGCCGTCGACACCGGAATGACCGTACTGTTCGCGTCGTCGTCGCGGTTCACTCGCGAGCACCCCGAGGCCATTGAGGCGTGGCGCGATTCGCTCACCGAGGCCATCGACCATCTGAAAGCACACCCCGACGAGGCACGTGCCCTGCTGCAGTCCTGGTTGAAGATGCCGCCGGAGGTCGCCGAGCGAGCGCCGCTACCGAACTGGATCGTCGAGGTAAGCCCCCCCGACCTGCAACCCTATGTCACGATCTCCCGGACGGTCGGCACGATCAACGGCGATCCGGATGTCGATTCGATCGTGTGGCAGGGCCCTTGACCGTCTATCGAGTCGAATCCGTCGGGGTGCGCATGCCGTCCGCCGACGGACCGCGAGAGATCCTGCGCGATGTCACATTCGCCGTTGCGACCGGCGAGATCGTGGGCATCGTCGGCAGATCCGGAGCCGGAAAGACGACACTGCTGCGCGTCCTCGGCGGATTGCATTCGCCGACTTGCGGATCCGTGTCGATTTTCGGGCGGCCGGTCACCCGACCGCCGGACGGCGTGGTCATGGTGTTTCAGGATTACGGCAACGCGCTGCTCCCGTGGCGCACTGTCGCACGCAATACGGCGCTCGGGATCGAACGCAACGTCGGGCGTGCCGCGCGTCGAGCGAAGGTCGACCGCGCCCTGCAGATGGTTGGCCTGTCCGATCGCAGCTCCGATTACCCGGAGCAACTCTCAGGTGGCATGGCACAACGCGTCCAGATTGCGCGCGCGCTCGCCGTCGAACCTGCAGTGCTGCTGATGGACGAGCCCTTCGGAGCGCTCGATGCGTTGACCAAGTCCGCGCTGCAGGATGTGCTGCTGAATGTGCACCAACAGACCGGCACCACAATCGTGTTCATCACCCATGACCTTGACGAGGCCATCTATCTCAGCGACAGGGTCGTCGTGCTGAACGGCGAGCCGGGCGTCGTAGTGCTCACCATTGAAACTGAGTTACCAAGGCCGCGAGATCAATTCGACACCCGCGAGTCTGCTCGCTACCTCGAGGTGCGCCACCTGCTCGGCCGTGCATTGCGGGGCGACGATGACTAGCCGTCTGGTTCCTGTGGGGTTGCTGCTGCCGTGCGCTGCGGTTGTCGGCTGGACAGTGCTGGGCGTGTTGGGTGTGCTCGACTACGAATACCTCTCGTCGCCCCGCGAAATCGCCGCCGCTCTAACAGATCTGGTGGCAGAGGGGGAACTCGTCGGCGATCTCGTGCACACCGTGCGAGTCGCGGTTATCGCGACCCTGATCGGTACCGCGCTGGGCGGCATGCTCGGCTTCGCCATCGGGCTCCTGCCACTCGTCCGTCGCAACGTGACGGCCGGCATCGACGTCCTTCGGGTGGTGCCTGCAGTCGCGCTCGTCCCGATTGCGCTGCTCGCCCTTGGACCTGCGGTTCGTACCGAGGTCGTCCTCGCGGTGTACGCCGCCGTCTGGCCGGTGGTGCTCAGCACCGCGGCCGGCGTTGCGGCAGTACACCCTCGGCAATACGACGTTGCTCGCACTCTCCATCTCTCCCGCGCCGCGACAGTGCGAACGATCGTCGTGCCCGCGGCTGTTCCGGCGTGGCTGGCGGGGACGCGGATGGCAGCCGTTGCCGCGTTGCTCGTCGCGATCGTCGCTGAGATGATCATGTGGCCGCGCGGACTCGGCGGCGGTCTCACCGAGTCGCTGCACGCGCTCGCGCCCGCCCGCATGTGGGCGTACGCGCTCATCTGCGGATTCGTCGGCTTTCTGGTCAATCTCCTGTTGCGGCAGGGCGTTCGCCGCGCATGTCCCGGCAGCACCTTCGGTGGTTCGCCGGCCGTGCGGCAGCCGGCGGCTCCACTGCGCGGGCTGGTGCCACTGGTCGGCGCGCTGGTGGTTTGGCAGCTCTTTGTTCGCGATGCCCAGTCGTTTCCGCCCCCGAGCGCGTGGTTCACCGGTCTGGCGGGGTTGCATGACGACGGGGCGCTGCTGCCCGCGATCGGTCACACGGTGGCAGTGGTCGTCGGAGGCCTTGCGCTGGCCACACTGATCGGGACCGCCGTCGGTATCGCGATCGGTGCCTCGCGCTGGGTCGACCGGGCTCTCACGCCGTCGGTCGAGTTCTTGGCGGCGGTCCCGGCGGCCGCATTCGTGCCGATCGCCGTTCTCCTGCTCGGTACCTCGATGGCGAGCGAGGTTGCGGTCGTCGCGCTGGTCACGGCATGGCCGATCTTGCTCGAAACCGCCGTCGCGATGCGCACGGTTCCGGCGGTGCGGCTCGACGTCTCGCGCACACTCCGGCTTTCCACGGCCGACAAATGGCGAAAAGTCGTCCTGCCCACGTTGGCGCCGGCAATTTTGCTCGGCGTCCGGATCGCGGCGGCACTCGCACTCGTCGTGGCGCTGCTCGTGGAGATCCTCGGTGCCGGGACCGGTATCGGCAGGTTGTTGGTCGAAAGCCAGCAGAGCTTCGACGCCGCCGCGGCCTGGGGACTGCTCCTCGTCGTCGGGATAACCGGGTACCTGCTCAGCGCCGCTGTCGTCCGCATCGATGGCTTCGTTGCGCGTCAACCCAGCAGCGGCGGCCCATCGGTCAGATCTCGCACTGCCGCATAACGCTCACGTACCGCCGGAACGGGATCGGCCTCGTGACGCTGCACCGGAGACGTGTCCCCCGCGTTGGCTCCGGCGCGCCCGACAGTACTCGAAATCGTTGCGGCAGACGGATCGGACCGAGGGCATAGTTCGCTACTCGATTCGTGAAGGCACGCGATCTCTACGAAGTATCAGATTCTGATATTCTGATATCCATGCGGGAGATGTCTGCTTCGGAGGCGTCGCGAAACTTCGCGGCCGTGTTGGATGCGGTCGAGCAGGGCGAGACAATCGTCGTGACTCGGTCGGGTCGACGGGTTGCGTCGATCGCTGCCGCTCCGGCGGAGTCGGGGTCTGCGTTGGCGGAGGTGTTCGCACGATGGCGCGGATCGCCCGCGCTGGACGCGGATTTCGCCGATCGTGTTTCGGCCGGGCGTCGGTCGGTCTCGGCGGATCTGGACGGTGATCCGTGGAACGAGTGATCCTCGATTCGGGCGTGTTGGTCGCCGGAGCGCGAGGGCTCGTTGACGTTCCATCGGGCGCGGATGTGGCCATGCCCGCGGTCGTCATAGCCGAGTATTTGGCGGGCGTGATGTTGGATCCCGACGTGGGCCGGCGAGCCGCACAGCGCGCATTTCTCGATGATGTGCTGGCGGTCGTGCCGATTTGCGACTACGACCGCTCGGTGGCCGAACATCACGCGGAATTGCTGTCCTATGTCGAACGCAAGGGCCGCAAGCGGGGTGCGCACGATCTCATCATCGCCGCCACCGCGCGTGCAACGGAACGAACGCTGTGGACGACCGATCGGCGCGCGCGGTTCGACGAGCTGCCGGGAGTTACTACTCGGCTGATCGATTCCTAACTGGTGGGCCGGGTCTCAACCACAACTTACGGCGTCGTTGGTTACCCCAGTAGTGGTGATCCATCCGTGAGATCCCTTACCGCCGCATATCTTTCGCGCACTCCGGGCATCGGATCGGCCTCGTAACGCTGCACCGCCGACGTGTCCCACCGCGGTGGCTCCGGCGCGCCGGAAAGCACCCACGCGGCCTGCCGTGCCGCGCCGTCCGCGACGTACTCGCCGGGCGCCGGCACGTTCACCGGCATACCGAAGATGGCCGGAGCGAGGGCACACACCGCGGGGGAGCGTGCCGCGCCGCCGACGAGCAATACCCGATCGGTGCGGATGCCCTGCGCGCGCAATCGGTCGATGCCGTCCGCGAGCCCGCACAGCAGCCCCTCGACCGCGGCGCGGGCGAGGTGACCTGGTGTGGCGGTGCCCGGGCGCAGGCCGTGCAGGGCGCCGGACGCGTTGGGTCGGTCGGGTGTGCGTTCGCCCGCGAGATAGGGCACCAACACCAGTCCGTCGCTCGCTTGGTTGAGCGCGAGCTCGGCGAGCCGGTGGTGGTCGACCCCGAGCAGTTGCGCGGTGGCGTCCAGGACCGGCGCGCCGTTCAGCGTGCACACCAATGGCAGTTGCCGCCCCGTCGCGTCCGCGAACCCGGCGACTTCGCCGGACGGGTCGTGCGCATGGATCGAGGACACCGCTGCCACCACCCCCGACGTGCCGATCGACACGACCACGTCACCCTCGCGGGCGTCGAGCGCCAACGCGGCGGCGGCGTTGTCGCCCGTCCCCGGTCCCAGCACCGCTCCGTCGCCGAACACGGCCGTCGCGCCGATCGCCTCGCTCGGCCCGGAAACCCTGGGCAGTAACGGTTTTCGATCACCCAGAGCCAACGCCAGCAACTCCGGGTGGTAGCTGTCGTCGGCAGCGGAAAAGTAGCCCGTGCCGCTCGCATCACCACGGTCGGTGACCAGCGCGTCGATCGAGGGGGCACCGCCGATCCGCCAGGTCAGCCAGTCGTGCGGCAGGCACACCGCCGCCGTGGCATCCGCGTTGCCGGGTTCGTGATCGGCGAGCCAGCGCAGCTTCGACACGGTGATCGCCGCGAGCGGCACCACCCCGGTGGCGTTCGCCCACGCCTGCGCGCCGCCGAGGTCGTGCACCAACGCCTGTGCCGAAGCGGCGGAGCGGGTGTCGTTCCACAGCAGTGCCGGCCGCACCACCTCGCCCCGGTCGTCGAGGCAAACCATGCCGTGCTGCTGGGCGCCGACCGCCACGGCAGCCACGTCGGACAGACCGCCCGCCGCCGCCACCGCCGCGGTCAGCGCCGCCCACCAGTGATCGGGATGGACCTCAGTTCCCGGTGGGTGCGCCGCGCGGCCTTCGCGGACCAGAGCCCCCGAATCCGCGTCGCGGACGACGACCTTGCACGACTGTGTCGACGAATCTATTCCGGCAACGAGGGACACACCCCGACGGTACTGCGGGTGTCTACCTGGGCACGTGAAAACAAATCAGCTCGCCGGTGCCCGGCGCGACTTCGGCCCACGGCCGGTCGAATTCGAGCACGGCGAGCGCGGAGGTGGGGAACTTCTCCTGAATCTGCTCCGCTTGCGGGGAGCTGCGGTTTTCTGCGAGTTCCCAAGCGGTCCAGGGTATTCCGGGGACGTGACCGACCAGAAGCAAAGTCCGCACATCGTCGTCGACGATCGTGATGGCTTCGATGAGTTCGCGCGGGGAGCCGCCGTAGATCGCGCGGTCGAACTCCACCGGCGCATCCACCGCCGTTGCCGCCAGGGTCCGGCGGGTGCGCAGCGACGTGGAGCAGCGCACCGCGTCGATCGGTGGCTGCGTCGAACGCAGCCAATCGCCGGCCAGGCCGGCCTCGCGCTGACCACGCGGTGCGAGCGGTCGGTCGTGGTCGTCCACGTCATCCGGATAGGCGGATTTGCCGTGCCGCATGAGGATCAGCGTGCGAGTGGTCATGACGGCGAGTCTCCGCCCGGCCCGGCAGCTTCCGGCATGGGACCGATACTGACCGCGGTGCGCACGCTTTCGCCGACCATGAACCACAGCCGCAGTGCCGGCTGCGCTTGATCCGACTCGGTGTCGTCGACCCCGGGGTCGAGTCGTCCGCGCACCATCACGTCCTCGCCGGCGAAGATCGGCGCGTTGTACTCGATGACGGCCCGGAACGGCTGCGCGACGAGCGAGGGATAGTCCACCAGATACTGCTCGACGGCCTGCCAGTACGCGGCGTTGTTGACGTGGTTGAACTGATCGATGTCGGTGGCGCGTAGCGGGAAATGCAGGTCCGCCCCCGATTCCGGCGGCGCGTCTTCGCCCAGCCAGCGCCGCCACTTGAGTCGGTGCTCGTCGGTCATCGTCTGCAGGTACGCGAGTCCCTCGTCGCTGATGCGGGTCGGCATGCCGGTGGATTCGCTGATATTGATCCAGAATCCCTCCGATTCGATCAGTCCGCCGCGCGAGGATTCCATCCGCACCCGCATCGCGGTCCATCGCGTGGACAATCCCGCACACCAGCGGCGCAGGTGCACCCGGTCGGGCCAGTTGATCGGCCGGACGGCGTCGATCACGGTGCGGCGCACGATCCAGATCGGGTCGGTACCGGGAAGCATGGATGCCTGCAGGTTCTCCCAGGCGATGTCCTCGAGATAGCGCGCGATGCCGTCGAGCCGGACTCTGGTGTCCGGGTCGATGTCGGCGGCGCGGACCGGCCAGGACGAGGTGAAACCCACATTCGGGCCGGGCGGGGGAGTCAGCGGTTCGTCGACCGTGGTGGCCACGAGTCCTCCTTCACAGACTGGCGGTGACCGTCAGCGCCAGGCGCTTGCGGAACGCCCCAAAGCTTCGCTAGCAGACTGTACGTGCGTCGCCGGACTTTCCGCGGCAGCGATCGCCGATCTGCCCGATGATTTCGAGCCCGCCCGGACGCGATGACGGCAGGTGATGATGGAACCGGGAGGCCGGATGACCGCGTGGATCTTGCACGTCGACCTGGACCAATTCCAGGCGGCGGTCGAGCGGCTGCGTCATCCTGAACTGGCCGCCCGGCCGGTGATCGTCGGCGGGTCGGGGGATCCGACGCAGTCTCGCACCGTGGTGACCTGTGCCTCCTACGAGGCGCGCGAGCACGGCGTGCGCGCCGGAATGCCGCTGCGTTCGGCGGCACGGCGATGCCCCGACGCGGCGTTCCTCGCGGTCGACCACGACACCTACGAGCGCGCATCCGAGCAGGTGATGGACGTCCTACGCGAGTTCGGCAACGTCGAGGTGCTCGGCTGGGACGAGGCATTCCTCGGCGTGGAAACCGACGATCCGGAGACCCTCGCGCAGCGCATCCGCGCTCGGGTCGACGAGCAGACCGGACTGCGCTGCTCGGTCGGGGTGGGTGACAACACCCATCGCGCGAAGCTCGCCACCGGGTTCGTGAAGCCGAAGGGAGCCGGTGCGCCGACGCGCACGGGGGTGTTCCGGCTGACCGCGCAGAACTGGGACACCGTGATGTCCGAGCGGGCGCCGGACGCGCTGTGGGGTGTCGGCGCCCGGACCGCGAAGCGCCTCGCAGCGATCGGCATCGCCACGGTGGGTGAGCTGGCCGCGGCCGACCCCGCTGCGCTCGCCGCGGGGTTCGGTGCGCGTACCGGGCCGTGGTTGCACCTGCTCGGCGCGGGTACGGGGCGTACCGAGGTGCACACCGAACCGCGGATACCGCGCGGCCGCAGCCACTCCCGCACATTCCCCCGCGATCTCACCGACCCCGCCGAGATCACGGCGGGCGTCGAAGAACTCGCGGCGGCGGTCGCGCACGAGGTGGTGGCGGCCGGGCGCAGTGTCGAACGGGTTGCGGTCACGGTGCGGACGGCGAGTTTCTTCACCAGCAGCCACGCGCGCAAGCTGCCCAGCGCGTCGACCGACGTGGACGAGATCGTCACCACCGCCGCTTCGTTGCTCGAATTGTTCCCGCTCGACCGCCCGGTGCGGCTGCTCGGCGTCCGGGTCGACCTCACCGACATCGACACGGACGCTTAGGGCATCAGCACGGCCGCGCCCGTGACCCGGCCCTCCGCCAGGTCGGTGAGCGCACGGTCCGCCGCGTCGAGCGGATACTCCGTCGTGCTCAGCCGGATCCGGTGCTCGGCGACGAACGCGAGGAACTCCCTGGCGTCGGCGCGGGTGTTCGAGGTGACCGAGCGCAGCCGCCGCTCCTGGAACAGGTGCCGCTGATAGTTCAGCGCGGGGATGTCGGTGAGGTGGATGCCGGCGACGGCGAGCGTCCCACCGCGGTCGAGTGCTGCCAACGCGGGCAGCACCAGCCCGCCTGCCGGGGCGAACAGGATCGCCGAGTCCAGTGGCACCGGCGGTGGATCGTCCGAGCCCTGCGCGGAGGCGGCACCGAGTTGCAGGGCGAGTTCGCGCGCGGCTGCCCCTCGGGTCATGACATGCACTTCGGCGACTTGCGCGATCGCGACCTGAGCACAGATATGCGCACTGCCACCGAAGCCGTAGATACCGAGCCGTCCGCCCGGCGGCAGCGCTGCGGAGACCAGCGCGCGGTAGCCGATGATGCCTGCACACAGCAGCGGAGCGAGCTCGATATCGCGGTATCCGATCGGCAGCGGGTGGACGTACGCGGCGGGGGCGACGGCGTACTCCGCGTAGCCACCGTCGCAATCCCAGCCGGTGTAGCGCGACTGCGGACAAAGATTCTCGGCGCCGCGCCGGCAGTAGCGGCACTGCCCGCAGGTATGCCGCAGCCACGCGACGCCGACCAGTGCCCCTGCCGCGAACTCGGTGACCGCGTCGCCGGTCGCGACGACCTCGCCGACCACCTCGTGCCCGGGTACGACATGCTCGCGGTGCACAGCGAGATCGCCCTCGGCGACGTGCAGGTCGGTCCGACACACGCCGCAGCACCGCACCCGCACCAACAGCTCGTCGGGGGCAGGCACGGGAATGGCGATACGGCTGCGGCGCAACGGGTTCGAGCGCATCGGGCCGGGCCGCTGCACCTGCCAGGCCCGCATCGTGTCGCCGGCGGACATGATCGGAATGTACGTCCACCCGCTCGTCACCGCCCACTTTTCGGAACTTCGCCCGGGATCGGGCCCCTCGACGCGACTAGTGGGTCACCGCGATCGGCACGGCACCGTGAGTACTGTTCGCGTTAGTTGCCCCCGGGAGAGAGAGGAAGCTCATGCGTGCCATCCACGTGACCAAGCTCGAAGGACCGGAGTCGGTCGAGCTCGTCGAAATCGACGAACCGGCTGCTTCGCCGGATGACGTGGTGATCGACGTGCACGCGGCCGGGGTCGCGTTTCCCGATGCGCTGATGAGTCGCGGGCTCTACCAGTACAAGCCGGAGCTGCCCTTCGTTCCCGGCGGCGAGGTGTCCGGCATCGTCCGCACCGCGCCCGAGGGCGCGCTGGTCAAGGCCGGTGACCGCGTCGCGGCGCTGACCGCGCTCGGCAGTGGCATGGCCGAGGTCGCTGTGGTGCCGTCGATTCTGGCGTTCCCGCTGCCGGACAGCGTGCCGATGGCGGCCGGTGCCGGCCTGCTGTTCAACGACCTCACCATGGACTTCGCCTACAACGTCCGCGGTCGCCTGCAGGAAGGCGACACCGTGCTCGTGCACGGAGCTGCCGGCGGGATTGGCACGTCCGCGCTGCGGCTCGCGCCGGCGTTCGGTGCGGCCCGCACGATCGCGGTCGTCAGCACCGAGGAAAAGGCCGAGGTCGCGCGCGCCGCCGGGGCGAACGACGTGGTGCTCGTCGACGGCTGGCTCGACAAGGTCAAGGAACTCACCGACGGGCAGGGCGTCGACATTGTCGTCGACCCGGTCGGTGGGGACCGGTTCACCGACAGCATCCGCTCGCTGCGGCGCGGCGGCCGAGTGCTGGTCCTCGGATTCACCGGCGGTGACATTCCCACCGTGAAGGTGAACCGCCTGCTGCTCAAGAACGTCGAGGTCATCGGCGTCGGTTGGGGCGACTGGTGGATGCACGACCGGACTCTGCTGGCCAAGCAGTGGGAGCGGATCGAGCCGCTGCTGGCTGCCGGCACGATCCCCGCACCGGAGACCTCGACATACCCGTTGGGCGAGGCAGGCGCTGCGATCGCGGCGCTGGAGAACCGCGGCGCGCTCGGCAAGGTCGTGCTCGAAGTCCGATAGGTCGGCGCAGTGGCCACCCCGCCGACGCCGAACCCGGTGCTGTCGAACCGGGTGCTCAACCGCACGCTGCTCGCGCGTCAGCACCTGCTCGAACGCTCGTCGCGCAGCACCGACGAGATGTGCACGCACCTGGTCGGACTGCAGGCGCAAGAGGTGCGTCCTCCGTTCATCGGGCTGTGGAGCCGGATCGCCGGCTTCGACCCGGCGGCCGTCTCGGCCGGTCTCGACGACCGAAGCCTGGTCCGGATCACGTTGATGCGCGGCACGATTCACTTGGTTACCGCCGACGATGCGGTCCGAATCGCGCCGCTGATCCAACCCGAACTGGAGAAGGCACCGTTCCGTAAGGGGTTCTTCTTCGGCGCCACGGTCGGGATGGAACGCGAGGACGTGCGGGCCCGGGCGCAGCAGCTGATCGGCGACGAGCCGATCTCGTCGAGCGAGCTGCGCAAGCGCTGCGCCGCGGAGTGGCCCGACCGCGATCCCGGCGCAGTGATGCAGGCACTGCTGTACCTGTTGCCGGTGCTGCAGACGCCGCCGCGCGGGAAATGGGGGCACAACGAGCGGCCGCGCTGGGCACGAACCGAAGCGTGGCTGGGCAGGCCGCTCGAGGATTATCCGGTCGAGGAGCTGCTACTGCGGTACCTGCGCGCATTCGGTCCCGCGTCCACGATGGACATGCAGACCTGGTCACGGTTGACCGGGCTGCGCGAGGTGATCGGACGGTTGGGCGACCGGGTCCGTAGCTACCGCGACGAGCGCGGCAGAGTGCTCTACGACGCGGCGGACGCCGAACTCGCCGACCCCGATCTGCCCGCCCCGGTGCGTTATCTCGGGGTCTACGACAACGCGCTGCTGTCCCATCAGGACCGTGCGCGGGTGGCAACCGAAGCCGCGACGAAGGTGCCGCAGTCGCTCGCCTACGCGCCCTCGCCGGTGCTGTTCGACGGGTACGTGGCGGCCTGGTACCGGATCGATGCCGATGCCGCGAACGCCCGGCTCGTGATCCGGCCGGTCGGCCGGATCAGCAAGCGTGGCGCGAGCGCGATCGAGGCCGAGGGCAGGCGGCTGCTCGCCTTCCTCGAACCGGGGAAAGCGCCGGCCTTTGAGCTCCTGCCTACCGAGTGAGCGTTTCTCGAGTACGTTGTGAAGATGCCCGTTGCCCACGGATTCGGTCCGCCGCCAAGACGTAACGCCCGCGTCACGTCGCGTCGTTAGCCTTGGCCGATGTCCGCCGAGGTGCGCCGCAAGATCGGCGTTGAGGAGGAGTTTCACCTGATCGACGCCGTGACCCGGCGTCTGACTCCCCGAGCCTCCGAGTTGCTCGACCGGCTCGCCGGCGCCGCGTACGTCGCGGAATTGCAGCGCTGCGTCATCGAGACCAACAGCGCGGTGCATACCGATCTCACCGCGCTGCGTGCCGATCTGGTCACGCACCGCAGGATCATGCGCACCGCGGCGGCCGAGATCGGGCTCGGCGTTGTCGCGGCGGGCGCGGTCCCGCTCGCGGTACCGGCCGAGATGGAAGTGACCGAGACGCCGCGCTACCGGCGCATGCTCGCCGATTACCAACTGCTCGCGCGCGAACAACTGATCTGCGGCACCCAGGTGCATGTCGAGCTGCCCGACCGGGACGAGGCCGTGCTGGTCGCGAACCGGGTGGCGCCCTACCTGCCGATCTTCCTCGCACTGAGTGCCAGCTCGCCGTTCTGGTCGGACGGCACCGACACCGGCTACGCGAGTGCGCGCACGCTCATCTGGCAGCGCTGGCCGACTACCGGCGTCGCGCCGCCCGCCGGGTCGGCGGCCGAGTACGACGCGATCATTGTCGACCTGGTGGCCAGCGGCGTCATCACCGATCCGGGCATGGTCTATTACGACGTGCGACCCTCCGCGAAATTGCCGACGCTGGAACTGCGTATCTGCGACAGCTGTCCGAGCGTGGACACGGTGGTGCTGGTGGCCGGTCTGTTCCGGGCGTTGGTCGAGCGCGAGCTCGCGCGCAGCAGGGCCGGGGTCGCACCGCTGGTGATCTCACCGACGCTCGGCCGTGCCGCGCTGTGGCGGGCCGCGAGGTCCGGGCTGGAGGGCGATCTCGTCGACGTCGCGGTGCCCGCTCCGCGTCCGGCGGCCGAAATCGTGTGGGGCCTGGTCGACGAGTTGCGCGACCAGTTGGATGCCAACGGTGATTGGGACGAGATCGCGGTGCTGACCGAGCGCGCGCTCGAGCTGGGCAGCTCGGCCTCGCGGCAGCGTCGGGCGCTGCGCAGGCGCGGCAGGCTCACCGACGTCGTCGATCTGCTGACCGAGGAGACGGCGAGCCTGGAAACGTCGCTGCCCAAGGTGAACGACCCGGACCGCACGCTGCTGCACGGCTACGTGCCGATTGTCGTGGAGCGCAACGACACGGGGTACGACGAGGCGGTACAGCCGGACGGCCGACCGCGTCCCGAGTACGTCGAAGTTCTTACCGGGGCAGCGGGCCTCGGCTCGGCGGCGCTGCGGCAGCTGCAGGTCGCGATCGAACACGAACAGAGCGTGCAGGGCATGACCTTCCGGGTGAGCGGCGAGGGCCGCGCGCAACTGTTCCCGATGGACGTGCTGCCGCGGATCATCACCGCGCAGCAATGGGAAGCCCTGGTGCCCGGACTGGAACAGCGGGCGCTCGCGCTCGACGCCTTCATCGCCGACGTCTACTCCGAGCGGGCCGTGGTGCGCGACGGGATCATGCCCGAGGAGGTCATCGATCGCGCCCCGGGGTTGCGCGACAGCGGTCGCTGCGCAGCGAATTCCGCTGTGCGGGCGCATATCTGCGGCGTCGACCTGGTGTGTTCCGGCGACGGTCGCTGGCTGGTGCTGGAGGACAACCTGCGAGTGCCCTCCGGCATCGGCTACGCCATGGCCAACCGCGCACTCATGACCGACGTGGCCGTCGACATCCCGATGCCGCCGGTGCGCGATGTGTCGGGAATGCCGGACATGATCCGCGATACTCTGCTGGCCGCCGCGCCGCCCGCCGCGCCCGACGATGTCTGCGTCGCCATGCTCAGCTCGGGCTGGGAGGACTCGGCGTGGTTCGAGCACAAGATGCTTGCCGAGCGCGCCAAGCTCCCGCTGGTGCGCACGCAGGATCTGGCCGTAGTCGACGGCGTGTTGCATTTGCACAACGGCTCGCGCTCGGATCGGATCGACGTCCTCTATGTGCGCATGCAGGAGGACATGCTGCTGTCCTCGATCGGGCGCGACGGAAAACCGTTGCGCGCCGGCCTGCTCGACGCGGTACGCCATGGGCGACTCACTATCGCAAACGCACTCGGCAACGGTGTGGGCGACGACAAGGCTGTGTATGCTTATGTCCCGCAGCTCATCTCGTACTATCTTGGACAAGTGCCACTGCTCGAGCAGGTGCGCACCTATCTGTGCGCCGAACGCGACCAGCGCGACTATGTGCTCGAACGGCTCGATCAACTCGTGGTCAAGCCGGTGGACGGCTTCGGCGGGTACGGCATCACCATCGGACCGGAATCGTCGGAGGCCGAACTCAACGCTCGACGGCTCGAATTGCTCGCGCAGCCGGAACGATTCATCGCCCAGGACGTCGTGGCGCTGTCCACCCATCCGACCTTCGACGGCACCGGGTTCCACCCGCACCACGTCGATCTGCGTGCGTTCGTGCACCTGCGTCCCGGGCCCGCCGGCCCGACCGCACGCGTTGCGCAGGCGGCGCTGACCCGAGTGGCGCCGGCGGGCAGCATGATCGTCAACTCCTCCAAAGGCGGTGGCGGCAAGGACACCTGGATCCTCGAGTAGAAGGAGATCGAATGTGCGGACTCTGCGGGGAGGTCCGGTTCGACGGGGCGGCACCCGATATCGCCGCGGTCGGCCGGATGTGCGCGGCCATGGCGCCGCGCGGGCCCGACGGGTCCGGGGTGCATCAGCACGGTGCCGTCGCGTTCGGCCACCGCAGGCTCTCGATTATCGATCTGTCCACCCGAGGCAGCCAGCCCATGGTGGACAGCGAACTCGGGCTCACTCTGGTATTCAACGGCTGCATCTACAACTACCAAGAGTTGCGTGATGAACTGCGCGGGCTCGGCTACCGGTTCTTCTCGAGCGCCGACAGTGAGGTGGTGCTCAAGGGTTTTCACGCCTGGGGCACGCACTGCGTCGATCGGTTCAAGGGGATGTTCGCCTTCGCCGTCGTGTCGCACGATTCGGGCACCGTCACGCTCGCCCGCGACCGGCTGGGTATCAAGCCGCTCTATCTCGCCGAGTCGCCGGGCCGGCTGAGGTTCGCGTCCTCGATCCCGGCCCTGTTGCGGGCCGGAGACGTGGACACCTCGATCGACCGGATCGCGCTGCACCATTACCTGACGTTTCACTCCGTGGTGCCCGCGCCGCACACCATTTATCACGGGGTGCGCAAACTGCCGCCGGCCACGATTCGCACCATCGACGCACACGGTAAATCCACGAGTCGCCGGTACTGGCAGCCCGATTTCTCGCCCGCGCCCGAGCGCGTTGGATGGTCCGCGCTGGATTGGCAGGCGGCACTGCTCGATTCGCTGCGCGCCGCGGTGGCGCGCCGCATGGTCGCCGATGTGCCGGTCGGCGTGCTGCTGTCCGGCGGTATCGATTCGAGCCTCGTCGTCGCGCTGCTCGCGGAGCAGGGGCAGCGGGACCTGGCGACGTTCAGCATCGGATTCGATTCCGCCGGAGGTGAATCCGGGGAGGAGTACGCCTACTCCGATCTGGTCGCCGAGACGTTCGACACCAGCCACCACAAGATCCACATCGACTCGGACCGGTTGCTGCCCGCGGTGCCGCGCACCGTCGCGGCAATGAGCGAACCGATGGTCAGCCACGACTGCGTGGCGTTCTATCTGCTGTCGGAAGAGGTCAGCAAGTCGGTGAAGGTGGTGCAGTCCGGCCAGGGCGCCGACGAGATCCTCGGCGGTTACGACTGGTACCCACCGTTGCAGGGCGTGGACCGCAGCCACACCACCGAGGCCTACGCGAAGGTGTTCTTCGACCGCTCGCACCAGGACGTGAACGCATTGATCACGTCCGAGTACGGCCTCGACTACGACCCGAGCCGTGAGTTCGCCGCCGCGCATCATGCGGCGCCGGGCGCCGAGACCTCCGTGGACGCGGCGCTGCGGCTGGACACCACGGTGATGCTCGTCGACGACCCGGTGAAACGGGTGGACAACATGACGATGGCGTGGGGTCTGGAGGCGCGCGTGCCGTTCCTCGATCACGAGTTCGTCGAACTGGCCGCGACCTGCCCACCGGAGCTCAAACTCGCCGCCGGCGGCAAGGGCGTGCTCAAGGACGCGAGCCGCGCATTGCTGCCGTCCGCGATAATCGACCGCACAAAGGGGTACTTCCCCGTACCGGGGATCCGGCACCTCGACGGCGCGGTGCTGGATCTGGTGCGGGACGCACTCGGTAGCCGTAGCGCCCTGGACCGGGCCATCTACCGGCCGGAGGCGGTCCAGCGGCTGCTCGCGGCGCCCAACGAGGCGCGTACGACGCTGGGCAGCAACGCGCTGTGGCAGGTCGCCATGTTGGAAATGTGGCTGCAGACGATGGAGGAGAACAACGTTGGCGGTGGTGGCTGACTCCGATGGGGCGCCCGTCTTGGATGGGGCACCCGCGGCCGTCGTAGCTGGGGCCGAGGTCGATCTCGACCACATCCGGTTCACCTCGGGTGCGTCCCTGTCCCCGGACGGTTCCGCGTTCGCCTGCATCGTCGACGACGGTGGCTACCCGCGCGCGGTGCAGCGGTTTCTGTCCGGCCGACGCACCACGTCGGCGCGCTGGGTGCAGCTGCCGGTCGACGGCCCGATCACCCGGGTCATTCACTCCGCGGACGGCCGCTGGCTCGCGTGCCAGGTCGCCCCGCACGGCGGAAACCGCACCCAGGTGTGGGTGGTCACCACCGATCCCGACGATCGCGCCGCCCGTCGCCTCGGCACGGCGGACGACCCGATGGTCGAGTTGGTTGGCTGGGACGGCACGCTCGTCGCGCTCGTGGCGACCGACGAGGAAGGCGTGGCGGAGGCCCGACTGGTCGACCCGTCGACCCATGATGTCGTGGTACTCGATCGCCGCTCGGGCGGTCACCTGGTGGACGCCTGGCGGGCCGACGAGGAGGACGGCTACGCCCTGCTGCGCGTCGGTCCACGTGGCTATCGGGAGTTGCTGCTGTTGTCCCGCGGCGAGAAGGCGCCGCTGCTGCCGGCCGACCCGGGCTCGACCACCGAGATGGGCATCATCCTCGACGATCACAGCCCGGCCGGTCCGGCCAATCCGTTCCGGCGCAGCGGGGCATACGGTGCGCGCGCCTACGGTGACCGCATCCTGGTCCGTAGCGACAACGGCTGCGAGTATGCCCGGCTGCTCGAGGTGGTCGCCTCCGCGGAGGGCACGTCCTACCGGGTGCTCGCCGAGCGGCTGGACTGTGAACTCGACGAGTTCATCGTCAGCGACGACACCAGCACCGTGGCGCTGCTATGGAACATCAAGGGCTGCAGTGAACTTCAGATTCTCAACCTTGCGGACGGTTCGCTGAACGACCCGATCGCGCTGCCCGGCATGGTGGCCTCGGAGCTGTCCATCAGCGCCGACGGATCGCTACTCGCGGTAACGGTGCAGGGCCCGGGCATGCCGCCCTCGGTGGAGTTGGTCGATCCGCGCACCGGCGAATGGGGTCCGGTCGAGCCGGCTCGCACCGAGATCGAGAAGATGCACGTCCCACAGTTGGTGGAGTTTTCGGCGCGCGACGGCACGCCGTTGTCGGGCTGGCTGCACCGCACCGGCGGGCCTGGGCCGGGTCCGGTGCTGCTCTATTTTCACGGCGGTCCGGAAGCGCAGGAACGACCCGGCTACAACTTCCTGTTCCCCGGGCTGGTCGCCTCCGGGATCGCCGTGTTCGCGCCGAACGTGCGCGGGTCGAGCGGCTACGGGCGCGCGTTCTCCCACGCCGACGACCGCTACGGCCGGTTCGCCGGCATCGACGACGTCGCGGACTGCGTCGCCTATCTCGTGGACACCGGTATCGCCGATCCCGAGCGGGTGGCCTGTGCCGGCCGTTCCTATGGGGGCTACCTCACGCTGGCGTCGCTGACCTTCCACGCCGGGCTGTTCGCCACGGGTGTCGCGATCTGCGGCATGAGCGACCTGGAGAGCTTCTACGCCAACACCGAGTCGTGGATCGCGGCCGCGGCCTACCCGAAGTACGGCCATCCCGAATTCGACCGCGAGTTGCTGCACGAACTGTCCCCGATTCACCGGATCGATGACCTCGTCGCGCCGCTGCTCGTGGTGCACGGCGCGTACGACACCAACGTGCCGGTCTCGGAGTCCGAGCAGATCGTCGAGGCACTGCGCGAACGGGGGCGACGCGCGGAGCTGCTCTTCTTCGACGACGAGGGCCACGAGATCGTCAAGCGCGAGAACAAGGCGATCATGTCGGCCACGATCGTGGGGTGGCTCGCCGAGATCCTCGCGCCCGCACCGTTGCCCGAAGGGCTGCACGCCGCTCGTGCCGGTGCGGTGCGTCGGTAGAGTTCGGTTCGTGCGAAGCAAGCTGGCGATCGGCACCACACTCGTGTGCGGCCTGCTCCTCACCGGCTGCGGGGGTGGCAAGGCAGAGGAAACGGCTGCGCCGACCACGACCCGGCCACCGGTGGCGGCCCCCGGCCCATTCTTCGGCGAATGCGGATCGGTGAGCGACGAGGAAGTCGAGGCCGCCTTCGCCATCCCGGATCTACCCGTGGTGACCAGGGATTCGGTGGGGTGCGTGTGGGAGACCGGCGACATCCTCGGTCCGAGCGTGAGCTTCAGCTGGTACCGCGGTTCGCCGATCGGGCGCGAGGCCGCGGGGTCCGGGCTGATCGGCCGGCCGCCGGAAAAGATCGAGATCGCCGGGCATGCGGGTTTCCGCGGCTCGATCGCCAACGAACTGTGCGAGATCGGCGTGCAGTACGACGACAGCTTCTTCCACTGGTCGGTCAGCTACTCCGACACTCCCGCGACCGCGGATCCATGCAGGGTCGCGACCGATCTGGCCAACCTCACCGCATCGAGGACGAAATGAGGGCGCAACTGCGTCGCTGGGCCGGCGCGCTGTTGTCGGCGGCGGCGATTGCGACGCTGGCGACCGGATGTTCGAAGACCGTCGAGGGCACCGCGCTCCCCGCTGGGTCGTCGGGGGAGCACGGTGAATTCCGCAATCTGCTCACCGAGTGCGACGCGGTCGGCGACCAGCAGATCGCCGACGCGGTGGGCGCCGAGGCGATCTCGCGGACGTTCTTCGGCGCGATCTGCCGGTGGGATGCGAGCGGGCCGAGCGGACGAATCAAGGTGGTGTTCAACTGGTTCGAGACCGGGTCGCTCGAGGTGGAACGGCAGACCAACGAGCAGCTCGGCTACGGCGTGGAGGACACCACCATCGAGGGCAGACGCGCGATCCTGCTGCACCGGCCCGGCGACGGCGACTCCTGCGGGGTCAGTGCCGGTGCGCCGGACCAGGGTGTGATCGGGTGGTGGGTGCACTACCGGCCGGGGTCGCCGCACCCGGATCCGTGCGACGCGGCGCGTAAGCTGGCCGAGTTGACGCTCTCGCTGAGCAGGTGAGCAGCGGATTTGTAGAGCCGATCGCGGGCGCGTTTTGCCGCAGGGCACGCCGACGCGTATTGTGGAACATTGTGCCCGGAGCGTGCGGGCAGTGTGAATGCAGTGCGTAGGCCAGCGAGAGCGGCTGACTCGGAGAGTCGTGCCCTGAAATGCTGGCTATTGCTGCGTCCGACACGCCCGACCCCGGGATCCGGGACGCGGCGCGCGGTCTGCACGAGGCGCTCGAGTATTTGAGACAGACGTAAACGACACGAAGAAAGCCGGTCTATGCCAACCATCAACCAGCTGGTCCGCAAGGGTCGTCGCGACAAGGTCGCCAAGACCAAGACCGCGGCCCTGAAGGGGAGCCCGCAGCGTCGTGGCGTGTGCACCCGCGTGTACACGACCACTCCGAAGAAGCCGAACTCCGCGCTCCGGAAGGTCGCTCGCGTGCGCCTCACCAGCTCGGTCGAGGTCACGGCCTACATCCCCGGTGAAGGCCACAACCTGCAGGAGCACTCGATGGTGCTCGTGCGCGGCGGCCGTGTGAAGGACCTCCCCGGTGTCCGCTACAAGATCATTCGCGGTTCGCTCGATACCCAGGGCGTGAAGGGCCGCAAGCAGGCGCGCAGCCGCTACGGCGCGAAGAAGGAGAAGAGCTGATATGCCACGCAAGGGGCCCGCACCCAAGCGTCCGCTGATCAACGACCCGGTTTACGGTTCGCCGCTGGTCACGCAGCTGGTCAACAAGATCCTGATGGACGGCAAGAAGTCGACCGCCGAGCGCATCGTCTACGGCGCGCTCGAGCAGGCGCGTGAGAAGACCGGCACCGATCCGGTCGTCACCCTCAAGCGTGCGCTCGACAACGTCAAGCCGGCACTCGAGGTGAAGTCTCGCCGCGTTGGTGGCGCCACCTACCAGGTGCCGGTCGAGGTCCGCCCGGGCCGGTCGAACACCCTCGCGCTGCGCTGGCTGGTGACTTTCGCGCGGCAGCGTCGTGAGAAGACCATGATCGAGCGCCTCGCCAACGAGCTGCTCGACGCGAGCAACGGCCTCGGTGCCGCGGTGAAGCGCCGGGAAGACACGCACAAGATGGCCGACGCAAACAAGGCCTTCGCGCACTACCGCTGGTGACGGCATGCCGGGGCGGAGCACTTTCCGCATCGTCCCGGCGCTTTGAACAGGCGCTTTATCTGCGCCGACCGACTGGAACTACAAGCTACGAGCGGGGAAGAATCCTGTGGCACAGGACGTGCTCACCGACCTGAACAAGGTCCGCAATATCGGCATCATGGCGCACATCGATGCCGGCAAGACCACCACAACCGAACGCATCCTCTTCTACACCGGTATCAGCTACAAGATCGGTGAGGTCCACGACGGCGCAGCCACCATGGACTGGATGGAGCAGGAGCAGGAACGCGGCATCACCATCACGTCCGCGGCAACCACCTGCTTCTGGAACGACAACCAGATCAACATCATCGACACGCCCGGCCACGTCGACTTCACCGTCGAGGTGGAGCGGTCGCTGCGCGTGCTCGACGGTGCGGTTGCCGTGTTCGATGGCAAGGAGGGCGTCGAGCCCCAGTCCGAGCAGGTGTGGCGTCAGGCCGACAAGTACGACGTGCCGCGTATCTGCTTCGTCAACAAGATGGACAAGCTCGGCGCGGACTTCTACTTCACCGTGCGGACCATCAAGGAGCGTCTCGGTGCCAAGCCGCTGGTCATCCAGCTGCCGATCGGTGCCGAGGACCAGTTCGAGGGCGTCGTCGACCTGGTCGAGATGAACGCCAAGGTGTGGACCGGTGAGACCAAGCTCGGTGAGAAGTACGAGGTCCAGGAGATCCCCGCGGATCTGCAGGAGCGCGCCGAACAGTACCGCCAGGAACTGCTCGAGACCGTCGCCGAGTCCGACGAGGCGCTGCTGGAGAAGTTCTTCGGTGGCGACGAACTCACCGTTGACGAGATCAAGGGCGCGATTCGCAAGCTCACCGTGAGCTCCGAGCTCTACCCGGTGCTGTGCGGCTCCGCGTTCAAGAACAAGGGCGTGCAGCCCATGCTCGACGCGGTGATCGACTACCTCCCGTCGCCGCTGGACGTCGAGTCCGTGCAGGGCCACGCGCCCGGCAACGAGGACGAGCTGCTCACCCGCAAGCCGAGCACCGATGAGCCGTTCGCGGCGCTGGCGTTCAAGATCGCCACGCACCCGTTCTTCGGCAAGCTGACCTACGTCCGGGTGTACTCGGGCAAGGTGGACTCCGGCTCGCAGGTCATCAACGCGACCAAGGGTAAGAAGGAGCGCCTGGGCAAGTTGTTCCAGATGCACTCCAACAAGGAGAACCCGGTTCCGGTCGCGTCTGCCGGGCACATCTACGCCGTGATCGGTCTGAAGGACACGACCACCGGCGACACCCTGTGCGATCCGCAGCAGCAGATCGTGCTCGAGTCGATGACGTTCCCGGACCCGGTTATCCAGGTCTCGATCGAGCCCAAGACCAAGTCCGACCAGGAGAAGCTGGGCACCGCGATCCAGAAGCTCGCTGAGGAGGATCCCACCTTCTCCGTGAAGCAGGACGACGAGACCGGCCAGACCGTCATCGGCGGCATGGGCGAGCTCCACCTCGACATCCTCGTGGACCGCATGAAGCGCGAGTTCAAGGTCGAGGCGAACGTCGGTAAGCCGCAGGTCGCCTATCGCGAGACGATCACCAAGCGGGTCGAGAAGCACGATTTCACCCACAAGAAGCAGACCGGTGGTTCGGGTCAGTTCGCCAAGGTGATCATCGCCCTCGAGCCGTTCGTCGGCGAAGACGGTGCGACCTACGAGTTCGAGAACAAGGTCTCGGGTGGCCGCGTTCCGCGCGAGTACATTCCGTCGGTGGACGCCGGCGCTCAGGACGCCATGCAGTACGGCGTGCTGGCGGGCTACCCGCTGGTGAACCTGAAGCTGACCCTGCTCGACGGTGCCTACCACGACGTCGACTCGTCGGAAATGGCCTTCAAGATCGCCGGTTCGCAGGCGCTGAAGGAAGCCGCCCGCAAGGCCGGGCCGGTTATCCTCGAGCCCCTGATGGCTGTCGAGGTCATCACCCCGGAGGATTACATGGGTGATGTGATCGGCGACTTGAACTCCCGCCGTGGCCAGATTCAGGCCATGGAGGAGCGCAGTGGTGCCCGTGTCGTCAAGGCGCTGGTTCCGCTCTCGGAGATGTTCGGCTACATCGGTGATCTGCGGTCGAAGACCCAGGGCCGGGCGAACTACTCCATGGTGTTCGACTCGTACGCGGAGGTTCCGGCCAACGTGTCCAAGGAGATCATCGCGAAGGCGACCGGCGAATAGCCGATCGCCGGCGCTGGCCGAGTAGCTCCGGCGCTGGTTCACCGAAATAAAAAACAACCGCACTGCTGCAACACAGCAAGTACCAACAAGTCCAGGAGGACACCACAGTGGCGAAGGCGAAGTTCGAGCGGACGAAGCCGCACGTCAACATCGGGACCATCGGTCACGTTGACCACGGCAAAACGACGCTGACCGCGGCTATCACCAAGGTCCTGCACGACAAGTACCCGGATCTCAACGAGAGCTTCGCGTTCGATCAGATCGACAAGGCTCCCGAAGAGAAGCAGCGCGGCATCACGATCAACATCTCGCACGTCGAGTACCAGACCGAGAAGCGCCACTACGCGCACGTCGACGCGCCGGGTCACGCTGACTACATCAAGAACATGATCACCGGTGCTGCGCAGATGGACGGCGCCATCCTCGTGGTCGCGGCCACCGATGGCCCGATGCCGCAGACGCGCGAGCACGTGCTGCTCGCCCGTCAGGTCGGCGTGCCCTACATCCTGGTCGCGCTGAACAAGGCCGACATGGTCGACGACGACGAGATCATCGAGCTCGTCGAGATGGAGGTCCGCGAACTGCTGGGCGCCCAGGAGTTCGACGAGGACGCGCCGGTCATCAAGGTGTCCGCGCTGAAGGCGCTCGAGGGTGACCCGGAGTGGGCCAAGTCCATCGAGGAGCTCATGGCGGCGGTCGACGAGTCCATCCCGGACCCGGTTCGCGACACCGAGAAGCCGTTCCTCATGCCCGTCGAGGACGTCTTCACCATCACCGGTCGTGGCACCGTCGTCACCGGCCGTGTCGAGCGTGGCATCGTCAACGTGAACGAGGAAGTCGAGATCGTCGGTATCAAGCCGACCTCGACCAAGACCACGGTCACCGGTATCGAGATGTTCCGCAAGCTGCTCGATCAGGGCCAGGCGGGCGACAACGTCGGCCTGCTGGTGCGTGGCATCAAGCGTGAGGACGTCGAGCGTGGCCAGGTTGTGGTCAAGCCCGGCACCACCACGCCGCACACCGAGTTCGAGGGCCAGGCGTACATCCTGAACAAGGAGGAGGGCGGCCGCCACACGCCGTTCTTCAACAACTACCGTCCGCAGTTCTACTTCCGTACCACGGACGTGACGGGCGTTGTGACGCTGCCCGAGGGCACCGAGATGGTCATGCCCGGTGACAACACCGAGATGTCGGTCAAGCTGATCCAGCCGATCGCCATGGACGAGGGCCTGCGCTTCGCGATCCGCGAGGGTGGCCGCACCGTCGGCGCCGGTCGCGTCACGAAGATCGTCAAGTAGGCTCCGCCTACGGGATCGTCAAGTAAGCTCCACACCAACAGAACGGCGTCGCTCCGCAAGGGGCGGCGCCGTTCTGCTGTCTGGGCACTGCCTGGGCCCCCGGGCCCGCGGTGATCACGAGCAAATGGCCGCACCCACCGGCGTGTCGCGGGCCAGATGTTCGGGCTCGTGGACGAGTCAGGGGTGGGCGACCGGACGGCCGTGCATCATTCCGTTGACGGCCGGCAGTGCCGCGACAGCGACGACGATGGTGAGCACTCCGACGATCCACGCGGTCCACGCCGCGCCCCCGTAGCCGGTGAAGCCCATCACCCATGGCGAGATGAAGAGCAGGAAGCCCCACACCGCCATCGCGACGTCTGTCATCGACACGTCGGGGAAGAGCATCTGCGCCAGTCCGGACACCGCGATCAGCACGCCGAGCGCGATCAGCGTCGCGCGGGCCGCGTCGTCCGTGCCGACCCAGATTGGGCTCAGTGCGGTGAATGCGCCGAGTACCACAGCCGTCACGTCCTGTGCGCGGCTCGAGGTGTAGACGTTCATTGGCGACCTCCGCCCGGAGAGATGTATGACCTCGTTATCCCACCGATCGAGCCCCGGATCAACGATATTCGTGTGACTCGACTCACATTCGTGACCTGCGGATTTCATCGTTACCGGGTCGTTTCCCGAGGTCGGGCCGATCGGGGTGGCGAGGGTCACCGTCACACTTGGTGGTGCCAGTGAAATCGGGCACATCCGGGTGGTAGACACTACGATCATGGACCGAACTGCTCTGGTCACCGGTGGTGCCGGTGGCCGCGGGTCCGTGGTCGGCGCGCTGCTGCCTACGGACGGCCGGCGCATCGGCGCGCGGTCGCCCGCCGCGCCCGCGATCGCGGGTCTCGGGAGGCGCTTCGGTCTCGAGTCGGTCACGACCGATCGAATCGTCGGGCGGCGTGTCGCGGAGAGCGTGCCGCTCGCCGGCGGCCGAGCGAGCGCGCCGATCTTGGACGTGATCGGCTATCTGTTCAGTGCTGTGTCGGTGCCGATCACCGACGCACAGGTTCCAGTCCCGGGAGTGGGTGCATGAGCGAAAAGAGAATTGTCGTCGTCGGTGCGGGGCTGGCGGGTCTGCGAGCCGCCGAGGAGCTGCGCCTCGGCGGTTTCGACGGAACGCTGATCCTGGTCGGCAATGAGAAGCACCTGCCCTATGACCGGCCGCCGCTGTCGAAGGACGTCGTGCGCGGCGAAACCCACGACACCACGCTTCGTCCGGCCGAGTTCTTCGACGAGAACGGGATCGAACTACGGCTCGGTATCGCCGCGGCGGGCGTCGACCCCGAGGCCAGGACGCTGCGCCTGGCCGATGGCGGCGAGATTGCCTACGACGAACTGGTGATCGCGACCGGACTCACCCCCAAGCGCATCCCCGGACTGCCGGAACTGGCCGGTATCCATGAGTTGCGCACCGTCGACGACGCGCTCGCCCTGCGTGAGGAACTCTCCGCGGGACAGCGCGCCCTGGTGGTCGGCGCCGGCTTCATCGGCTGCGAACTCGCCGCGAGTTTCCGCAAGCTCGGCGTGGACGTCATCCTGCTCGAACCGCAGCCGACGCCGCTGGCCGGCGTGCTCGGCGAGCAAGTCGGTGCGCTGGTGGCTCGATTGCACCGCGAGGAGGGCGTGGACGTGCGCTGCGGGGTCGGGCTCGATTCGTTGTCCGGCGACGACCGGGTGCGCAAGGCCAAACTCACCGACGGCGCCGAACTCGACGTCGACGTTGTCGTGGTGGGTGTCGGCTCGAACCCGGTCACCGAATGGCTGGCCGACTCCGGTATCGCGCTGGCAGACCGTTCCGTCGGTGGCGGCGTGCTCGCCGACGAGCAGGGCCGGACCGGCACCCCGAATGTCTGGGCGCTCGGCGACGTCGCGGCCTGGCTGCACCAGACGGGCAAGCAGAAGCGGGTCGAACACTGGACCAGCGCCGGTGAGCAGGCGCGCGTCGTCGTCGCTGCGATGCTCGGTGCCGACTCGGCGCCGTCGGCGCAGGTGCCGTACTTCTGGAGCGATCAGTATGAGATCAAGATCCAGGCCCTCGGTACGCCCGACGCCAAGGACGATGTACACATCGTCGAGGACGACGGACGCAAGTTCCTGGCCTACTACTCCCGTGACGGCAGGCTCACCGCGGTGGTGGGCGGCGGGCTGCCCGGCAAAGTGATGAAGACCCGGATGAAGGTGGCCAACGGCGTACCCATCGAGGAACTGCTCGGCTGACCGGCACTAGTCTGGGCGGCGTGTTCACGGTTGCGCTGATCGACTCCGGGCTCGGGCTGCTGCCGACTTCGGCATGGCTGCGCAAGCTGCGCCCGGAGCTCGATCTGCTGCTGATGATCGACCCGGACGGTGCACCGTGGGGCCCGAAGCCCGAGCCGTGGATGATCGAGCGGGTGGTGGGCACCGCTCGCGCCGCAGTCGAGTTGGGTGCGCAGGTCGTGGTGCTGCCGTGCAACACCGCGAGCGTCACGGCGCTCGACCACGTGCGCGCCGCGCTGGGGCCGCAGATTCCTGTCGTCGGTACCGTGCCCGCCATCAAACCGGCTGCGGCGGTGTGCCGTTCGGTGGCCGTGTGGGCGACGGCGGCCACCACGGCGAGTCGCTATCAGGCCGAGCTGATCGAGCAGTTCGGCAACGGGGCCGACGTGGTCGGCGTGGCGTGTCATGGTCTCGCGGAGGCGATCGACCGCGGCGACCTGAATGCGATCGACGCCGGTATCGCGGCCGCGGTCGCGGCCACGCCGGACGCCGTGGAGGGCGTCGTCCTCGGCTGCACGCACTATCCGCTTGTCGCGGGCGCGATCACGGCCGGCCTGCCGGAAGGGGTGCGGCTGTTCGACAGCGCGGAGGCGGTCGCCGCGCAGACGTTGCGCCGCATCGATGCGCTCGCCTTGCCGATCGGCACCGTGACCGGTACCGCCACCGGCACAGTGCGAGTGATCGCGAGTGGCCGACCCGCTGTATTGCCCTCCGGTGCTGCAGCTTTCGAGCCAGGCCGCATTCTCGGCGCGGAGCGCGCCGGCGAGCCCGCGCAGTGACCGTGGCGGCGACCGCTGCCGACGTGCAGGCCGCGCTTGCCGAACGCGCCGACCCCGCGGATGCCGTCCACCTGCAACGGTTCTTCAAGACCGGCCCCGGCCAGTACGGAGAGGGCGACGTCTTCATCGGTGTTCGCGTGCCTGCCACCAGGTCTGTCGTCAAAGAGTTCGTTGCCCTGCCCGCGGGTGAGGTGGACGAGCTGCTCGACAGTGCGGTGCACGAGCATCGCCTCGCCGCGTTGCTGATCCTCAATGCGCAGTTCGCCCGCGCGTCGCGCCCGCGCACTGCCAATCAGGCGGCGCGCGAGCGGATCGTCGAGCAGTATCTCGCGGCCGTGCGCCGGGGCAGGGTGAACAACTGGGATCTCGTCGATTCCTCGGCCGAATACGTGCTCGGCGCCTGGTTGCTCGATCGCCCGCGGGATGTCCTGGACGCACTCGCCGCCAGCGAGGTGCTGTGGGAACGACGGGTGGCGCTACTCGCCACGTTAGCGTTCATCAAATCCGGTGATCCCACGACCACGTTGACACTGTCCGAGCGTCTGCTCGCGGACCGCGCCGATCTGATCCAGAAGGCGGTCGGCTGGATGCTGCGCGAGGTGGGCAAGCGGGTGGACCGAGCCGTTCTGCTCGATTTTCTCGAGCGGTACGCGCCGCAGATGGGACGTACTGCGCTCAGCTATGCCACCGAGCATTTCGACCCCGAAACACGGGCGCGTCTGCGCGCGGCGCGGGATTAGGTTGTCTCGACTCGGAATACGGCACAGCGGCCGGCCAGGGTCGCGAAGGCGTCCGGGGTGACGGCGTCGACGACACCCGCGTCCTTCATGATCTTCGCCCCGTCTGCGGCCTGTACGGGCCATGCGCGCAGCACGGGTGTGGCTGCTGCCGAGTCCAATTCGACGAGGCGGACCCGCTCGACGGTCTTACCCACCGACAGGTCCGCGATCCCGCCGGCGGCGCGGACATTGCGGGCCCAGTCGGCGCCCGGGAATCCTTCCAGCACATACCGAACGCCGTCGAGAGTGACCACCGTCAGCGGCGTTCGGCGGGGCTTGCCACTGCGGCGGCCCGCAACGGTCAGCACCGGTAGGTCGCGCATTGCGCCGACGCGCCGCACCAGCAGCAGGACACGGTTCAACGGCTTGAGCCAGCGGGGCGGTCTGATGCGGTCCGGGTTGGTCATCGGTGTTCGGCGCCGTTCCTAGAACTCGATTTCGATATCGTCCGCGGTCGGGTGGGCCTGGCAGCCGAGGATGATGCCGTCGGCGATGTCTGCGGGGTCGAGGATCTCGTCGTTGTCCATGTCCACGGTGCCCTTCAGCAGGGTGGCGGCACACGATCCGCATTCGCCTTCGTTGCAGGAGTAGGGCACGTCGATGCCCTTGGCGAGCATGAGGTCGACCAGTGTCTGGCGGCGCGGCCATTTCAGGGTGTGCGTTTCACCGTCGAGCTGCACCGCGACGGTGGCGGCATCGGCTTCGTCTTCGGCGGAGAGTTCAACCGGAGCGGCATCGGTGAACGGGTCGCCGGCCAACGAGTTGAACACTTCGGCGTGCACGCGGGCGCGCGGGATGTCGAGCTTGGCCAGCGCGTCGTGCACGGCGTCCATGAACGGCCCCGGCCCGCACATGAAGGCGTTGTACGCGGTGAATGGGGCGGCGAGGGTGGCCAACTGGGTGGCGGTGGGCAGCCCCTGCACTGCCTCGATCCAGTGCACGATGGTGAGCCGGTCCGGGTATTCGGCGGCCAGTTCACGTAGTTCGGCGGCGAAGATGACCGAGTCCTGGTCGCGGTTTGCGTAGATCAACACCACTTTGCCGCTGCCCTGGTCGAGGGCCGATTTGAGAATGGAGATGACCGGGGTGATGCCGGACCCGGCGCCGAAGAGCAGCAGGTCGGCGTCGAGGTCCTTGGGGCTGAAGTGGCCCGACGGGGGGAGTACCTCGATCCGGTCGCCGGCCTTCAGGTTGTCGCAGAGCCAGTTGGAGCCGTAGCCGTCGACGGTGCGTTTGACGGTGACCTTGGGCTTGTCGTCGGTGTGTGGGGAGGAGGCCAGTGAGTAGCAGCGGGCGACCGAGCCGGTGCGCTCGGAGGGGACGCGCAGGGTGAGGAACTGGCCCGGCTTGTAGCGGAACCGCTCGCGATGCTCCTCGGGAATCTCGAATTCCAGCGAGCACGCGTCGGCGGTCTCGGCGATGACCTCCGCCACGGTCACGATGACCGAGCGGGAGCCGTGTGGCACGTCAACGGTGGTCATCGGCGGCCGGATCCTCCTGTCGGGCGGAAAAAACTAGAACGTGTTCTAGTGGGAATGCTACTGACCTTCCCCGGCAGTGACAAGCAGGCCGATCTGCGCCGGTCAGTCGTCGGGCGGCAGCAGGCCGGCCACGCCGCCGTGCAGACTGCGCGCACCCGCTGTGAGCAGGTCGGATAGCGACGTTTCGTCATCGAGCAGCCACTGTTCGTAGGCGGCTACCGCGATGCCGAGCAGCAGCCAACCAACCGTTCGCGGGCCGTGGTCGGTCGCTGCGGTGCCGGTCCGAATGGCCACATAATCGGCGACGACGCCGCGCCAGCCCTCGTACATCACCATCGAGTAGGCCTGCAGCGACGGGACCGTGAGGATCAGTGCCATTCGGCTTCGGTGCAGCGCGATCTGGTCCGCCGGGACGTCGTTGAAATCGAGCAGCGCCCGGGTCAGGGCGTCGGGGAGCGGAGTGTCGAGCGGGATCTCGCTCAACTGCCTGCGCATCAGGCCGAGATGCCCGTCGAAGTCCCCCCAGGGCAGCGCGTTCTTCGACGGGAAGTAGCGGAAGAAGGTCCGGCGCGCGATTCCGGCCGCTTCGGCGACCTCGTCGATGCTCGTGTCCTCGAACCCGCGCTCGGTGAACAGCTCGATGCCGATACCGCTGATCCGGTCCTTAGTCGTGGCCGGGCGTCGGCCGATATTTCCCGCCGTGCCACGACCGGCAGGTCCCGTCGAGCCACGACCGGCAGGTCCCGTCGAGCCATGGCTCGGTGCGGCCGACGACCTCGAGCTTTGGATCATGTCGCCATCTTCGCAGGCCAGGTGTGCCCCCGTCTTCCGTTTGTGCACTCGATGCCATTACAGTGGTGAGCCAGCTCACAGGTGTACTAGGAGAGAGTCGATGTTCGTTCGTGCCGCTCGCGCGCAGGAGCGCGCGTGACCGCGGACGGATGGGCAGCGCGAACCCGATCCCGGGCGGCCCTGGCCAATGGGCCGCGGGCGGCCGTGCTCACCGAACCGGTTGTGCTCGCCGGCCGGGTCGCCACCTCCCGGGTCGTCTTCGGCCCGCACGAGACGAATCTGTGCAACCGACGGTCGCTCTCGCCGAAATCCGTTGCGTACTACGAACGTCGAGCCCGTGGCGGCGCCGGAATCGTGGTGACCGAGTATGCGTCGGTCGGTCCGGACGACTGGCCGTACGAGCGCGCGCCCCTTGCAACCGAGTGCGTCACGGGCTGGCGGGACAGTGCCGCCGCATGTCACGCCCACGGCACCCTGCTGCTTGCGGGATTGAGCCACAACGGTTCTCAGGGTTCCACCGCGTATTCGCGCAGCATCCTGTACGCGCCCTCCCGGGTCCCGGATCCGGGATCGCGCGAACTGCCGAGTGAAATGCAGCCCGCCGATATCGCCACAGTCGTGTCCGGGTTCGCCGAAGCGGCTGCGCTCGCGGCCGGCGCCGGTGTGGACGGTGTCGAGCTCGATGCCGGCGCGACCGGCCTGCTTCGGCAGTTCCACTCCGGGCTGACGAATGAGCGCACCGACACCTTCGGCACGGACCGGCTGCGCTTCACGCGTGAGGTGATTGCGGGGGTGCGCGCCGCAATTGGCTCGGATCGTATTCTCGCGCTGCGGTTGTCCTGCGATGAGCTGGCGCCGTGGGCCGGCATCACGCCGGAATCGGCGGCCGAGGATGCCGCCGCCCTCGCCGACTCGATCGACCTGCTCACGGTGGTCCGCGGCGGCGCTCTGCACCTCGCGGCATACCGGCCCGACGCGCACATGCCACCGGGATTCAACCGCGACCTGTCCCGTACCATCCGTAGCCGGGTCGCCGGACGCGTCCCGATTGTTTTGCAGGGCAGCATGATCGACGCCGAATCTGCGCAGCAAGCCCTCGACGACGGGGTCGCCGACCTCGTCGAGATGACGCGCGCGCAGATCGCGGATCCCGATCTCGTGCGCAAGGTGCGCAGCGGCCACCGGCCCAGGCCGTGCGTGTTGTGCAATCAGGCCTGTCTCGTCCGCGATGTTCGCAACCCACTCGTGGGCTGCATCGGGAACCCCGACGCGGGCCATGAAATGGATCGCCCGCCGGTACCGCAAGAACAGTCGGGTGCCGCCCTTGTCGTCGGCGGTGGCGCCGCCGGGTTGGAGGCTGCCCGGGTACTCGCCGAGCGAGGGCATCCGGTGACACTGCGCGAGCGCTCGAACCGGTTGGGCGGCATGGCCCGAGCCGCTGCGGTCGGGGAGAGTCGCACCATGCTCGCCCGGCTCACCGACTGGTTGGCGAACGAATGTCACTCCCTCGGAGTGCGGATCGAACTCGACGCCGAGGTCGGCGCGGACGACATCGACGCCGCTCGTCGGGCCGGCGAAACCGTGATCGTGGCGACCGGAAGTCGGGACGCCCCAACGCGATACCGCGTCGACCCACCGGTTCGGCTGCTCACTGCGCCGATGGTGCTTGTGGGCGCACAACTACCGGCGGGACCGGTACTGCTCGACGATCCGATCGGGGGACCGATTGCGGTCGCGCTCGCCGAATGGCTCGCCGCACGCGGACACGAGGTCGCGATTGCTACCGGTGATCGGCTCGTCGGCAGCCAACTCGCCATGACGGGCGATCTCGTCGGGGCCAACCACCGGCTGCAACGGGCCGGTGTCGCACGACATCTCGGGGTGGTCATCCGCTCGGCGGGTGCAGACGGCACGATGCTCGAGGACGTGTTCACCGGCGAGCAGTTCGGCGTCGCCTGCGCAACCTTGGTCGACTGCGGGCATCGTGTGCCCGACGACGCGCTATGGCGGGCGCGGCCCGAAACCGTGCGAATCGGGGATTGCGTCGCACCGCGCACGCTCGCCGAAGCGATCCGCGAAGGACGGGCCGCAGCGCTCGCTACCCGCCCCGCGAGTACCGCCACTGCCACGTCCGTTGGCGGGCTCGAGGTGTGACCGCCAACTTCCCGCGCCTTTTCGACCCGCTGCGAATCGGGCCGCGCACACTGACGAGCCGCATTGTCTTCTGCGCGCACCTGACGAACTACGCAACCGACGGACTGCCGACCTCGCAGCACGCCGCGTACTACGCGGCCCGCGCGAAAGGTGGTGCGGGGCTGATCATCACCGAGGAGCACACCACTCACCCCACCGATCACCCCTACGAGAAGCTGATCCGGGGGTACGACCCGGCGTCGATACCGGGGTACCGCGCCATAACCGACGCGGTACACCGGTACGGCGTGCCGATTCTCGCCCAGCTCAACCACAATGGTGGCCAGGGGACCGGCATGTATTCGAGGCTGCCGTTGTGGGCGCCCAGCGCGATTGCCGACCCGATGTTCCGTGAGGTGCCCAAGCAGATCGACGATCGCGAGATCGCCGAGGTCGTCGAGGGGTTCGCTCTGGTCGCGGGGCACTGCCGCGACGGCGGCTTCGACGGGGTGGAGTTGCAATGCTCGCAATCGTCGATCATCCGGGCATTCCTGTCGCCCGCCACGAACCGGCGCACCGACCGGTTCGGCGGCAGCGTGGCCAACCGCGCGCGGCTGCTGCTCGATGTGGTGGCCGCGGTGCGGCAGGCGCTGGGACCGGAGCCGATCCTGGGGGTCCGGCTGTGCGGTGACGAAAAGATCGACGGTGGAACGGAACTCGACGACGCCGTGGCGGTGGCTCGCCTCGTCGCCGCAACCGGGCAGATCGACTATGTGAACACCGCGATCGGGGTCGCCACCGCGTCGCTGCACACCATCGAGGCATCGATGGCGACGCCGCGCGGCTATGCCAACTACATTCCCGCCGCGATCCGCGCAGCCGTCGACGTGCCGGTGATCGGTGTTGGTCGGTTCGGTGATCCGGAGCAGGCCGAGCGTGCACTGGGCGACGGGGTGTGCGATCTGGTCGGCGTGGTGCGGGGCCAGATCGCCGAACCCGAGTTCGCCGCGCTCGCTCGCGCGGGACGCGCGCCGGTGCGTACCTGCCTGGCGTGCAATCAGGACTGCATCGGGCGGGTCGGACTCAACCACGCGCTTGGTTGCGTGGTGAATGCCCGGGCCGGGGCCGAGTGGTTGCCGTCGCCGACCACGCGGGCGGGTCGGCGGGTTGTGGTGATCGGGGCAGGTCCGGCCGGGCTGCAAGCCGCCGCGTCGGCAGCAGAGCATGGCCATCGGGTGACGCTGTTCGAGCGCGACGAGGTTGTCGGCGGCCAGGTGCGGCTTGCCGCGGCGGCACCCTTTCGTGGCGAATTGTCCATGGTGACAGCCGATCTGCATGACCGGTGCAAGCGGGCCGGGGTGGAGATCGTGCTCGGCACCGACGCCGATCCGGTGGTCATCCGGGGTGTTCGGCCCGACACCGTCGTGCTGGCGACCGGGGCGCGTCCGATCCGGCCGCGCTGGGCGGGGACGGTGCGCTCGATCGTCGATGTGCGAGAGGTGCTGTCCGGCGCGGTCGTCCCCACCGGGCGGATCCTGGTCTATGACGAACTGGGCTTTCACCAGGCCACGTCGGTCGCCGAGTTGCTTGCCGACCGCGGGTGTGTGGTCACCCTGGCGACGAATGCACTGGTGGTCGGGCAGGATCTCGGCCTCACCCTCGATCTGCCGGGGTGGCTGCGCCGGGCGGCCGCGAAGGGGATCGAGACGCGCACCGACGTGGTGCCGATGAGCGCGGTGGCCGTCCCGCCCGTGGTCTCGGTCCAGATCTTGCACCATCCCACCGGGCGGGTCGGCACCGAAGCCTTCGATTGGGTGGTGTGCTCGTTGCATCAGCAGCCGGCGAATGAATTGCGGAAACAGTTGGTGGACAGTGAGTTCGATACACTGTGCATCGGTGATGCGCGCGTGCCGCGACGGATCGACGCGGCGATTCGGGAAGGCCATCGGGTGGGGACAACGCTATGACCGATAAGGATCAACTGGGGACGCGGGCCTGGCCCGAACTGCGGGACGTGTCCGGTGCACTGCTCGTCCCCGTCGGATCGGTCGAACAACACGGACCGCATCTGCCGCTGGCGACCGACACCACGATCGCGACGGCCGTGGCCGCCGCGCTGCCCGGCCTGCATGCACCCGCGGTGGCATTCGGTGCCAGCGGTGAGCACGAGGGTTTCGCCGGGACGATGTCCATCGGTACGGCAGCGCTGAGCTCGGTGCTGGTGGAGCTGGGTCGGTCGGCTTGCCGCTGGGCGCCCCGGATCTGTTTCGTGAATGGTCACGGCGGCAATTCGGTTGCCGTGGCGGATGCGGTGCGGCTGTTGCGATTCGAGGGACGCGACGCGGGCTGGCTGCCGTGCGCCGTGCCCCGCGCGGACGCGCACGCGGGCCGTACCGAGACCTCGTTGATGCTGCACCTGGACCCGGAATCGGTACGTACGGACCTCGCCGAGGCGGGCAATACCGAATCGATCGCGGCGCTGCTGCCGCGACTGCGCGCGGGTGGCATGGCGGCCGTCAGCGCCAACGGCGTGCTGGGTGACCCGACCGGCGCGTCCGCAGCGGAGGGCGAGCGCCTCTTCGAACAGATGGTGGTGCTGGCCGCCGACTGTTTCGCCAGGTGGGCACCGGACGGATTCGGGCGATTGCAATAAGTTCCACATTCATTCGCCGGTTGCCTCCGCCGCGCCGCGCCGGATCGCATAGCATCGCATGAATGCGTCAGGGCCGACTTCCCGATGGGTTCGGGGTGCGGATCGATCCACGCGTGCGCTCATATTCGGACGGCCGGGTTCTGATCGGTGGTTCACCGACTCGGATGCTGAAGCTCGCCCCGGCCGCCGCGGCGATGATCGGCGGTGACGGGTTCCTCGAGGTCAACGATCAGCAGACCGCCCAGGTGGCTCGACGCCTGCTCGACTCGGGTGTCGCCAACCCGCGCCCCCAGCTGCTTCCCGCCGTGGACGATGTCACCGTCATCGTCCCCACCCGCAACAACCGGGAGGGACTCGAACGGCTGCTCGGGGCGCTGCGCGGGCACCATGTGATCGTGGTGGACGACGGGTCCGAATCGCCGATCGACATCTCGGCATTCACCGGGGGCAGCGGCCGGATTTCGGTGCTGCGGCAGGAGATATCGCGCGGTCCGGCGGCCGCGAGAAACGTGGGGATGCGTTCGGCAACAACGGAATTCGTGGCGTTTCTGGATTCCGACGTGGTTCCGCGGGCCGGCTGGCTCGAGGTGATGCTCGGGCATTTCAGCGACCCGTCGGTCGTACTGGTCGCGCCGCGCATCGTGGCGCTCGACATCGAGTCGAACGATCTCGCCCGCTACGAGCACAGCCGGTCGTCCCTCGATCTGGGACCACGCGAGGCGGCGGTCCGCGCGCGCAGTGTCGTCTCCTACGTGCCGAGCGCGGCGATCCTGGCCCGGCGCCGCGTCCTGCTCGACGAGGGTGGCTTCGACGAGACGATGCGCGTCGCCGAGGACGTGGACCTGTGCTGGCGGCTCGAAGAATCCGGGTGGCGGTTGCGATACGAGCCGGCCGCGCACGTGGCGCACGACCACAGAGTGACGTTCCGGCACTGGTTCACCCGGAAAATGTATTACGGCACGGGCGCAGCTCCGCTCGGCGAGCGCCACGCCCGCGCGGTGGCGCCGTTGTCGGTATCCCCCTGGACCATCGCGGCCGCTGCGCTGCTCGCCACGCTGACCAAGTGGGGTGTGTTCGGAGCGCTCGTCGCGATGGGAACGACGGTGTTCCGGCTGCGCCGGACGTTCGTGGAGTTGGACCAACCGACCCGTGTCGCGGCGATCTACGCCGCCCGTGGGTTCGGGTCCGGGCTGTGGCAACTCGCCTCCGCAGCATGTCGGCACTACTGGCCGGTGACCCTGATCGCGACGCTGTGTTCGAGCCGGATCCGGCGCATCGCCGTCGCGCTTGCCATCGGCGAGGGTATCGCAGACTGGTTGAAGCACAGGGAAACCGGTGGACTCGACCCGGTCCGCTACATCGCCTACAAGCGCCTCGACGATCTCGCCTACGGAGCCGGACTCTGGCGCGGCGCCGCCCGGGCACGCAGCGTCGAGGCACTCAAGCCCACCTTCGGTGGCTGACTACCTGATCGTCGGGGGCGGCAGCTGCGGCAGCGTGCTCGCAGCCCGGCTCAGCGCGTTGCCCGGCGCCGAGGTCACGTTGCTCGAGGCCGGGCCCGCATGGCTGCCTGCGGAGGTGCCCGCCGAACTGGTCGATCCCGCGGCATTGCCGATCGGGCCGGATTCGAGGTGGGTCAGGCATTTCCCGGTCGCGCTCGCCGACGGCATCTCGGGCGCGGTGCCGCGGGGGCGTGTGCTCGGTGGGTCGAGTGCGGTGAACGGGTGCTACTTCGTCCGTGCGACGCCGCGTGACTTCACCGGCTGGCCTGCGGGGTGGTCGTTCGACGAGGTGTTGCCCGCGTTCCGGCGCTCGGAATCCGACCGGGACTTCACTGACGACGTGCACGGCACCGCGGGTCCGATTCCGGTGCGGCGCGAGCCGCCGGAGCGCCTGTCCGTGACGAGTGCTGCCTTCACTCGAGCGTGCCTCGACGCAGGCCACGCGTATTGCGCGGACCACAATGCGCCCACCGCCTCCGGTGTCGGTCCGGTTCCGTTGAATGTCGAGGGCGGCCGTCGAATCAACGTTGCGGCAGCCTATCTCGCGCCCTTGGCCGAGCGCGCGAACCTGCGGATAAGTGGATCGACGCGCGCGCTCGGGATCGTTTTCCACGGCAGTAGGGCGATCGGGGTACGTGCGGTGCGCGGTGGCGTCGAAGAGTTCATCGCCGCCGATCACGTCGTGCTCTGTGCCGGTGCGATCGAATCCGCGCAGTTGTTGCTGTGCTCGGGTGTCGGTGCGCCCGCCGGGCTGCGCGCACTGGGGATCGCGGTGGTCGCACCGTTGGCCGGGGTGGGGACCGGATTGGCCGACCACGCCGAGATCGGCGTCCCGTACCGACTGCGGGCCGGGCTCGACGACGGATCGGTCCCGGTGCTGCAGTCGATGCTCAACGACAGCACCGTCGAACTCCGGCCGTACACAAGGTCGTTCGAACACCTCGCCGATACGGTGCACGAGCCACGCCGGATGCTCGGTCTCGCGCTGATGGCACCGGAATCGCGCGGAACGCTGTCGCTGGCCACCGCGGACCCGGCGCAGGCGCCGGTGATCGCCTATCGCCATCTCGATGCCGCGTCCGACCGCGCGGCGCTGCGCGCGGCGTCCGAGGTCGCCCGGGATGTCCTCGAGCGGATGCGCGCCGCCGGGGTGGTGGCCGAAATCGATCCGGACTACGCGCCGCATGACGACTGGCTGCGCGCGCGCCTGGGCACCTCGCAGCACATGACGGGGACATGCCGGATGGGGACGGCCGACGATCCCCTGGCGGTAGTGGGGGCGGACTGCCGGGTGCACGGCGTCGACGGTCTCTCCGTGGTCGACGCGTCGATCGCGCCGACTCCGATCAGCCGTGGCATCCATGCGACCGCGGTGATGATCGCCGAGCGTGCGGCGGAACTGATGGCCAAGGATGCGGGGGCACCCCCATCGGGGGGTAGTTCGAGTGTGTCGGGGGTCACTACTCTTTTGAGCTGAGGGCCTGCGGCCGGAAGGAGACCACGATGTCTACGGCACTACCCAGCTACGTTTCGGGCATTTCGGACAAGCCGATGCTCGGTGACACGATCGGCGACAACTTCGATCGGACGGTCGCGGCATTCGGGGACCGGGACGCGCTGGTCGAGCACGCGTCCGGGCGCCGGTGGACATATCGGCAGTTGGCCGACGAGGTCGACACCTTGGCGCTGGGGCTGCTCGCCGCGGGCGTCCGGAAGGGCGACCGGGTCGGGATCTGGGCACCCAACTGTGTCGAGTGGGCCGTCGTGCAATACGCCACGGCAAAGATCGGCGCGATCCTCGTCAACATCAATCCCGCCTACCGGTCGCATGAACTCGAATACGTGCTCAACCAGGCGGGCGTCGCGATGATCGTCGCCGCGCCGTCGTTCAAGACCTCGGACTATGCCGGGATGATCGCCGAGGCGGCACCGAAGTGTGCCGGGCTCGAGCAGGTGGTGCTGCTCGGCTCGCCCGAGTGGGAGCGACTCTTCGAGCAGGGTCGCGCCGGTGACCGTGACGAATTGCGGCGGGCGCAACGGGAACTCTCCGCAGACGACGCAATCAATATTCAATACACCTCGGGCACAACGGGTTTCCCGAAGGGTGCGACGCTCAGCCACCACAATATCCTGAACAACGGGTACTTCGTCGGCGAACTGTGCGGGTACACCGAAAGCGACATCGTGTGCATCCCGGTGCCGTTCTACCACTGCTTCGGAATGGTGATGGGCAACCTTGCGTGCACGAGTCATGGTGCGGCGATGGTGATTCCGGCTCCCGCATTCGATCCGAAGGAGACCCTGTCCGCCGTGGCCGAGCACGGTTGTACCTCGCTGTACGGGGTGCCGACGATGTTCATCGCGGAGCTTTCCGATCCGAGTTTCGAGTCCCACGATCTGTCCACGCTGCGCACCGGGATCATGGCCGGCTCGCCGTGTCCGGTGGAGGTGATGAAACAGGTGCTCGAGCGGATGGGGATGAGCGAGGTGTCGATCTGCTACGGCATGACCGAGACCTCGCCGGTGTCGCTGCAGACCCGGCGCGACGACTCACTCGTTCAGCGCACCGCGACCGTCGGCACCGTCGGCCCGCACCTCGAGGTCAAGATCGTCGATCCCGCCACCGGATTGACGCTGCCCCGTGGCGAGGCGGGCGAACTGTGCACGCGCGGCTACTCGGTGATGCTCGGCTACTGGGAGAACGTCGAGAAGACGAACGAATCGATCGACAGCGCCCGCTGGATGCACACCGGCGACATCGGCGTGATGGATTCCGATGGTTACGTGGCGATCACCGGGCGCATCAAGGACATGGTGATCCGCGGCGGCGAGAACATCTACCCGCGCGAGATCGAGGAATTCCTCTACACCCACCCCGACATCCTCGACGCACAGGTGATCGGTGTGCCGGATGCCAAGTACGGCGAGGAACTGATGGCGTGGATCCGGATGCGCGAGGGAACGACACCGCTGGACGCGGACGCGGTGCGGGCCTTCTGCACGGGAAAGCTTGCGCACTACAAGATCCCGCGCTACGTGCACATCGTCGACGAGTTCCCGATGACCGTGACCGGCAAGGTGCGCAAGGTCGAGATGCGCGATGTCTCGGTGCAGCTCCTCACCGACTGAACGGAACCGTTCCGTCGATCAGATCGACTGAACGGTTCCGTTCAGTCGATAGCGAGGGTGTGCGCTGCGCGAAGTAGGCGAGCTCGCGGCGCGGTCAGGACGACTCGGCTACCGGAACCTTCGCGAGATCGCGCCAGCCCGCGAGAACCTTGTGCACCTCTTCGGCGCCGTGCAAGGGGTATGGGGGTGCGGGCAGGTGCCCGGGATACAGCAGGAAGGCGGTGCTCTGCGGACCACCCATCCCGCCGTGCGAGCCGACCTGTTCCTCGAACGCGGCGATCTCGTCGGTTTCGGGCCAGTATGCGCCGCCCACCATGATATCGGCGACATTGTCGAAGGCGTCTGTGCGGCGGATCTTTTCGAGCGCATCGCGACCGAATCCGGCGAGCGGGTTCGCGCCGGTGACCGTGCCGGTTGCCATGTCGATCTCGCCGCCGTTGCCGAGCACGACCGATCCGCCGCCGGGTTTGGCGACGAGCAGGAAACCGATGCCCGGATGCACGCGCAGCCCGTCGAGCAGACCCGGATGGGCGTCCTCGATCGCGGCGGTGTCGGCCCGACCGGGGAGGGTCGGGAAGCTGATCAACCCGAGGTTGCCCGAGCCGAGGACCACGGGCGCTCCCTCGGGAACGGCCGGCTCCTCGGTCGCGGTCGTCGAGTGCACGCTCGCCGCCGCATACGCGCGTCCCTCGGCGCCGGCCTGACGATGCGCTGCGTCGGTGGGCGCCGCGGCCCCAGCCTGGGGACGCCCACAAAGCCGCATTACGAGCGCTTCCAGTGTCTCGTTGTAGCGCTGCAGGAACGTTGCGCCCTGGCTCTGACCGTGGTCGGACAGCAGCACCACGTGGTAGGACCGGTCGGCCTGGTCCACGACGGCGAGCAGCATGTCGATCACATCATCGAGTTTGGTGAGCACCGCGAGTGTCTCCGGCCGGGAAATGCCGGAGTGATGCGACACCTCGTCGTAGCCGATCAGGTCGAGGTAGATGATGCTGCGCCCCTTGATGAGATCCCCGACGACCGCCGCAACGGTGACGTCGGTGGCGAGCACCGTCGCGAATGCGCGCACGAACGGATACACCCCGCCGCGTGGCACACGGGGCCGGATATCGCGGCGCCGCTGCCGCAACGACTGCCGCAGTTCCCGTTGAATCTCGGCGAACATGCGGACGAACGTGCGCAGCGCGCTGGCCGGATCGGCGAAATACGAGCGGTACCCGGCACCGCCGCCAAGTTGCGCGCCGCGCATGCGACTGACCACGAGCACGTTGTCCTCGGCGCCGCCGGTGAACAGGTTGCCGCGGCTCGCCCCGTCCTCCGAAAGCAGCCCGGGCAGGTCGGCGCGCTCCAACTCGCGCTCCTCGTTGCTGCGCGGGTCGCTGAAAACGGAGATCAGGCCGGTGGTCTTGTCGTACCAGCGGAACGCGGGAACGTTGTGGTTCGAACCGTGCAGCACACCGAGCTGCGTGGCGCCGGTCTGGCTGCTCCAATCGGTGTGCCATGGCATCAACCGGTGCGTTTCGCGGACCAGCCGCGCGATCGAGGGCGTGACGCCATCTGCGATGGCCCGGCGCAATACGTCGTAGCCGAGGCCGTCGATCTGAATGCACAGCAGGCCCGGGCTCGCATCGGCAGCTTCGGGCTTGCGGCGCAATCGAAAACGCTGGCGACGCACCTGCATCACCCGATACGAGGTGTCCGAGCGGGAGGCGATGGCGCCGGAAACCACCGAGCTGAACAATGACAACAGCGCCGCCATCACGAACGCCGCGATCGGGTCGTTCACCGACGCCACTGGGACCAGATAGAGCGTGAAGAACATGATCGCACCCGCCGAAACGAAGACGATCACGAAGAGCAGCACCGGACCGAGCCAGGCCATCGAACGCACGATCAGCGGCCACAGCACCGCGTTCAGCACGCCGAACACCAACGCGAGCACCAACGCCGCGGGCAGCGTTTCCCAGTCCGTGATGCCGTAGTCGACCGGGTCGAGCGTGATCCCGTCGAGCGCCCAGTCCAGTACGAGGATCGCCAAGGCCGACGAGAGCCACAGCACAAGGAATTCGATAAAGACGCGCAAGACTCCGGCAGTCGTCCGCATGGCATCCTTTCGTCCGTCTTGGGATCGTAGTGGTGTGGACGACGTAGCGGACGACTCCGGAGCGGCCTTCGCGGGTCCGGGAATGCGCTGGCTCGGCCATGCGACCACCCTGATCGCCGACCGCGGCACCGTCGTGCTGACCGATCCGGTGCTCACTCCGCGCGTCGCACATCTGCGTCGTCGCCGAGGGCTTCCGCCGACCGGGCCGCATGTCTTCGACCCCGACGTTGTGGTGCTGTCGCATCTGCATGCCGACCACACGCATCTGCCGTCCCTGCGGATGATTGCCGACGACGTGCCGATTGTCGTTCCCCGGCGTGCGCCGGACGCGGTACCGGCACTTCGGGCGGTCGGATCCCGGCTCATCGAGGTCGAGCCGGGCGACACCGTGCAGATCGGCGGCGTCACCATCCGGGCGGTGCCGGCGGCGCACGACGGTCGGCGCTGGCGTCGCGGCCCGCACACCACCGCGGCCCTCGGGTACGTCGTGTCCGGCGATTCGCAGACCTACTTCGCCGGGGACACCGATGTGTACCCCGATCTCGGGCAGTGGGTGGCGCATGCCGATCTCGCGTTGTTGCCGGTCGGAGGCTGGGGTCCGACGCTGGGCGCGGGCCATATGGATCCGCAGCGCGCGGTCCTCGCCGCGCAGACCATCGGTGCACGGCGCACGGTCCCGATCCACTACGGCACGTTGTGGCCGATCGGCATGGATTCGGTGCGGCCGGGCAAATTCTTCGGTCCGGGAGCGGACTTCGTGCGGCGGGCACGCAGGGACGGTCTCGACGTCTGCGAGCTGCTCCCCGGCGACTATCTCGGCGGGCAGTTCCGGACGTGACCCGCGTTACAGTGGTCGAATACGCAACAACCGGGTAGGTCTCGCGCCCGAGGCGGTCGTCGAGTGCCGGCAGGTGGGAAGAAGATCTTGATGTCGATCGAGCGTTCGCAACCTGCCCGCCAGTGGGCCGCGACGCGCCCCGGTGACGATCTCGCGCAGCTCGCCCAGAAGGTTGCCGCGGCACACCGGTCGTTCGTGGAGAGCGCCGATGCTGCGGGGGTACGTGCGGTCGTCAGGGATTCCTGGCTGCGTAGCGACCGTGGCGGGGTCAGTCCGGATTCGCTGGCCGAGCAGTCGGTCCTGTCGGGTGTCGACCTAGACCGATATCGTTCCGCACACCCGATGGCGCTCATCCGCCCGGTCATCGACAAGTTGCTGGTGGAGGATCTCGCCGAATCCGGGCTCATCGTGGCGATCACCGACGAAAACGGCCGTCTGCTCTGGGTCGAGGGGGACAGCGCCGCCAAGGACCGCGCGGTACGGATGAACTTCGCCGAGGGCGCGGATTGGAGCGAGCGCAGCGCCGGCACCAACGCACCCGGCACCGCGCTCGCCGTCGACCACGGGGTGCAGATCTTCGAAGCCGAGCATTTCAGCCGCGCCGTGCACGAATGGAGTTGCTCGGCGGCGCCGGTGCACAACCCGAACACCGGGCAGATCCTCGGCGCCATCGACATCACCGGCGGGCCGCGCGTCGCCGTCCCGGAGGTGCTCGCGCTGATCCGGGCCACGGTCGCGACCGTCGAGTCCGAACTGCGTTTCCATCTGCTCGAACGTCCGCACCTGTTCGATTCGGAAACGCCGCGGGTCGAGTTTCTGTGCACCGCGACGCCGACGATCATCCGGGGCGGGCAACCGTCGCCGCTGCAGCGCAGGCATGCCGAGATCCTGCTGCTGCTCGGCGCGCATCCGGAGGGACTGAGCGCCGAACAGTTGGCGGTATTGCTCGACGAGCACGAACTCGACGCCGTGACGATCCGCGCCGAGGTGTCGCGGCTGCGCAAAGTGTATGGCGCCGAAGGGCTTTCGTCGCGCCCATATCGGCTTCGCGCGCCGGTCAACTCCGACGTGCGCGATGTGTGCGACGCACTCGACCGCGGTGACCTCGAGCGGGCCATCGGGCTCTACCGCGGGCCGGTGCTGCCCGCGTCGGACGCCCCGGGGGTGGTCCGGATTCGCGCGGACCTGCGTGAACAGATGCGTGCCGCGATGCTGCGCGCGGGCGATCCCGGGCAGCTCGGACGCTGGCTCGCGACCCCGGAGGGACGCGAGGACAGCGAACTCTGGGCGGTGTACCGAGCGGCCCTGGATCCAGGGTCGACGGCATTCGCTCGTGCATCGGCGCGGATCGCCGTGCTCGATCGCGAACTCGGCAGCTGAATCCTCGCTCCGCTCGGGTAGGCCTGAACTCACGCCCAACGTTGTTGCAACGTTCGAGTCCCTATGGTCCGGGTCACAGCGCTTCATCAACTGCGGCGCTTCACCACGCCATCGAGGAGTTCGCATGACCGTCTACGCACGCCCCGGCGCACCGGAATCGCTGATGTCGTTCCAGCCCCGCTACGACAACTGGATCGGGGGCGAGTGGGTTCCGCCGACGAACGGCCAGTACTTCACCAATCCCACCCCGGTCACGGGCGAAAACTTCTGCGAGGTGGCGCGTTCCACCGCCGAGGACGTCGAGAAGGCGCTCGATGCCGCGCACGCCGCGGCCCCGGCGTGGGGTAAGACGTCGGTGGCCGATCGCGCCGTGATCCTGAACAAGATCGCCGACCGGATCGAGGAGAACCTCGAGGCAATCGCGCTCGCCGAGTCCTGGGACAACGGCAAGCCGATCCGCGAGACGCTGAACGCGGATATCCCGTTGGCAGTCGACCACTTCCGCTACTTCGCGGGCGCCATCCGCGCGCAGGAGGGCTCGCTGTCGGAGATCGACGACGACACGGTGGCCTACCACTTCCACGAGCCGCTCGGTGTCGTCGGTCAGATCATTCCGTGGAACTTCCCGATCCTGATGGCGGTCTGGAAGTTGGCACCCGCCCTGGCTGCCGGCAACGCGATCGTGCTCAAGCCCGCCGAGCAGACGCCCGCCTCGATCCTGTTCCTGTTCGACGTGATCGGCGACCTGCTGCCACCCGGTGTGGTGAATATCGTCAACGGTTTCGGCACCGAGGCGGGCAAGCCGCTCGCGTCGAGCAACCGGATCGCGAAGATCGCCTTCACCGGTGAGACCACCACCGGCAGGCTGATCATGCAGTACGCCAGCCAGAATCTGATCCCGGTCACGCTCGAACTCGGTGGCAAGAGCCCGAATATCTTCTTCTCGGATGTGTTGGCCGCCAACGACGACTACCAGGACAAGGCGCTCGAGGGCTTCACCATGTTCGCCCTCAACCAGGGTGAGGTGTGCACCTGCCCGTCGCGTTCGCTGATTCAGGCCGACATCTACGACGAGTTCCTCGCCATGGCCGCGATCCGCACCAAGGCTGTTCGGCAGGGCGATCCGCTCGACACGGACACGATGATTGGTGCGCAGGCCTCCAACGACCAGCTCGAAAAGATCTTGTCCTACATCGAGATCGGCAAGGGTGAGGGTGCTCAGGTGCTCACCGGCGGTGAGCGTGCACAGCTCGGTGGCGACCTCAATGGCGGCTTCTACGTGCAGCCGACGATCTTCACCGGCCACAACAAGATGCGGATCTTCCAGGAGGAGATCTTCGGACCAGTGGTGTCGGTGACGTCGTTCGACGACTACGACGAGGCCATCTCGATCGCGAACGACACCCTCTACGGTCTCGGCGCCGGAGTGTGGTCGCGCAACGGCAATGTCGCCTACCGCGCGGGCCGCGACATCAAGGCGGGTCGCGTGTGGACCAACTGCTATCACCAGTACCCGGCACACGCCGCGTTCGGTGGGTACAAGCAGTCCGGCATCGGTCGCGAGAACCACCGCATGATGCTCGACCACTACCAGCAGACCAAGAACCTGCTGGTGTCCTACTCGCAGAAGGCCCTCGGCTTCTTCTGATGAGCCGTGCTCGCGTGGTGTCCGCGCCGCGACTGGTAGCCACCGCGGGGGCGATGGATCTGTTGCGTCGCCTCCGCGGTGGCTACGGTCCGCTGATGATGCACCAGTCCGGTGGTTGCTGCGACGGTTCCGCGCCGATGTGTTACCTGGATGGGGAATTCATCGTCGGCGACCGCGACGTGCTCGTCGGTGTGCTCGATCTGCGACTGGCACCCGGTGCGGTCCGGACCGACACGCCGGAAGGTGAAGATGCTGTGCCGGTGTGGATTTCGGGCCCGCAGTTCGAGGCCTGGCGGCACACCCAGCTGATCCTCGACGTGGTGCCCGGCCGCGGCTCGGGATTCAGCCTCGAAGCGCCGGAGGGCTTGCGCTTCCTCAGTCGTGCGCGGGCATTCACGGCAACGGAGACCGCCGCCCTCGACGCCGAACCTTCGATCACCGGGGCGGACTGGGAGCAGGGCAGGCGGCCGGCGCCGGCTGCCGAACCCACTGTGGTCGCCGAGGCTGTGGAAGCCTGTCCGGTACCGAATCGATAGCAGTGCGTGTTTGCTGCGGGGTACCGTCGGGGTAGTGACTGGGCACAGTCGACGGCATCGTCGTCGATTGGGCAGAGTCGACGGCATCGTCGCCGTCGCGTGGACTCGGAACGGAGCGGCCCATGTGGGACATCATCGGCACCATCATCTTCGGCGCGGTCATCGGTGTTCTGGCCCGGCTGGTGCTGCCGGGCAAGCAGCCGATGGGTTTTCTGATCACGGTCCTCATCGGTATTGCGGGCGCGTTGATCGGATACTGGGTTTGGGGCGCGATCTCGGACGAGGGTGACACGTCCGGAATCGATTGGATCCGCTGGATCATCAGCATCGCCGTCGCAGCCGTGCTGTGCCTCGCCTACGGCTCGATCGCCTCGCGAAGTAAAGCCGGATAGTAGCTAGCGGACCACATCTCGGCCCCGGGCGATCAGCTCGGGGCCGAGCTGGGTTCGAGGGTCCAGTGCCGCGAATGCCATGCGCTGCAGCACCTTTCGGCTCGTTACCGGATCGGCGGGATCGGCGCTGTGTGGCGTCGAGTTGATCAGTCCGAATGTCCCGTGCGCCATTACGCGCGCCGCGGAATCGTCCAGGCTGCTGTCGATCCGGCGCAGCACGTCGACCCAGATCTCCACATAGCGGCGCTGTGTCACCCGCACTTCGCGGCGTGCCTCGTCGGGCAGCGAGGTGAGCTCGCGATCCTGCACCCGGATGAGGTCCGGCTCGCCGAAGGCGAAATCCAGGTGAAACTCGACCAGGCCGATGAGGGCGTCGTGCGCGTCGCTTGCGCCGGCCGCCACCGTCGTGCCGCCATCCAGGAGACGGTGGCTGATATCCACCAACAGCGCAGCGAGCAGCGCATCTTTGTTCGGGAAGTGCCGGTACACGGCCGGACCGCTGATTCCGGCCGCCGCGCCGATGTCTTCGAGTCGCACCCCCGCGAAACCACGTTCGGCGATGAGACGTGCCGCTGCGCGCAACAACTGCCTGCGCCGGTCCGCCTTCGCGCGCCCACGCACGGTCAGTGGCGGGTCGGGGATCGGCTCGGTGCCTGTCACTGCCCTGTCCTCGTCACTGCCCTGTCCTGTCCTCGTCACTGCCACATCCTGCCAATGCCGCGGGTGGTCGCGAGGGTGGCCTGTACAAACCGGGCGCGCCCAGCTAACCTCATTTCAGTTATTCTATATTAACTCAAACTTGGGGATGGTGGCGTGACCGCGACGCAAACCTACCGTGAGCAGCATCGCCTGCTCGTCGGTGAACTCCGCGACAAGCTCGCAACGGCCGCGCTCGGCGGCCCGGCAAAGGCGCGCGACCGGCATGAGTCCCGCGGCAAGCTGTTGCCGCGCGACCGCGTCGACACGTTGCTCGACCGCGGCAGTCCGTTTCTCGAAATCGCGCCGCTCGCGGCCGATGGGATGTACGACAACGATTGCCCTGGTGCCGGGATCATCACCGGAATCGGCCGGGTCTCCGGCCGTGAATGCGTGATCGTCGCCAATGACGCGACCGTGAAGGGCGGAACGTACTACCCGGTCACGGTGAAGAAGCATCTGCGCGCGCAGGAGATCGCGCTGCAGAATCAGCTGCCGTGCCTCTATCTCGTCGACTCGGGCGGTGCGTTCCTGCCGATGCAGGACGACGTGTTCCCCGATCGCGAGCACTTCGGCCGCATCTTCTACAACCAGGCGACCATGAGCGCCAAGGGCATCCCGCAGATCGCCGCGGTGCTCGGTTCCTGCACCGCCGGTGGCGCGTACGTGCCTGCGATGAGCGACCAGGCGATCATCGTGCGTAATCAGGGCACCATCTTCCTCGGCGGGCCACCGCTGGTGAAGGCGGCAACCGGCGAAGTCGTGACCGCCGAGGAACTCGGTGGCGGGGAACTGCATTCGAAGGTTTCCGGCGTCACCGATCATCTCGCCGAGGACGACCGCGACGCACTGCGGATCGTGCGCGATATCGTGTCGACCTTCGCCCCGCGCGCTGCGCGGCCGTGGGAGGTCGCGCCGACCATCGAGCCGCTCGCCGACCCGGGGGAGTTGTACGACGTGGTGCCCACCGACTCGCGGACCCCCTACGACGTGCACGAGGTCATCGACCGCGTGGTGGACGGCAGCAAGTTCGACGAGTTCAAGCCCGAGTACGGCAAGACGCTGATCACCGGGTTCGCTCGCATTCACGGGCATCCTGTCGGCATCATCGCCAACAACGGCGTGCTATTCGGCGAATCGGCGCTCAAGGGAGCGCATTTCATCGAGCTGTGCGACAAGCGTTGCATCCCGTTGGTGTTCCTGCAGAACATCTCCGGGTTCATGGTCGGCCGGGACTATGAGGCCGGCGGCATCGCCAAGCACGGCGCGAAGATGGTCACCGCGGTGGCCTGCGCGCGCGTGCCGAAGCTGACCGTCGTCATCGGCGGCTCCTACGGCGCGGGCAACTACTCGATGTGCGGTCGCGCGTATTCGCCTCGGTTCCTGTGGATGTGGCCCAACGCCCGCATCTCGGTGATGGGTGGTGAGCAAGCCGCGTCGGTGCTCGCCACGGTCCGGTCCGATCAGCTCGACGCGAGCGGGACGCCGTGGACCGCCGAGCAGGAGGAGCGGTTCAAGGCTCCGATCCGGGCCCAGTACGAGCATCAGGGCAGCCCCTACTACTCCACCGCGCGGTTGTGGGACGACGGCATCATCGACCCAGCGGATACCAGAACAGTGCTCGGACTGGCTCTTTCGGCGTGTGCACAAGCGCCGCTCGAGCCGGTCTCCTACGGCGTCTTCCGGATGTGATGCAAATGAACGTGACAACTTCTGCTACCCAGCTTTTCGATACCGTGCTCGTCGCCAACCGCGGTGAGATCGCCGTGCGGGTGATCCGCACGCTGCGCCGGCTCGGCATTCGCTCGGTTGCCGTCTACAGCGACGCCGACGCCCGAGCGCTGCACGTGCGCGAGGCAGACGTAGCCGTGCACATCGGGCCGGCGCAGGCGACGCAGAGCTATCTCGATATCGGCAAGGTGCTCGACGCGGCACGGCGCACCGGCGCGCAGGCCATCCATCCGGGATATGGCTTCCTGTCGGAGAATTCGGCCTTCGCACTGGCCTGTGCCGAAGCCGGAATCGCCTTCCTCGGACCCTCGGCAAGCGCGATCGAGACGATGGGCGACAAGATCACCGCCAAGAACGCGGTCGCCGCGTTCGAGGTGCCGATCGTGCCCGGCATCTCGCGGCCCGGCCTCACCGACGACGACTTGGTTGCCGCAGCCGACGAGGTCGGCTATCCGGTGCTGATCAAGCCGTCCGCCGGCGGTGGCGGAAAGGGCATGCGCCTGGTCACCGAGATCGCCGGGCTGCGCGACGCGCTCGTCTCCGCGCGACGCGAGGCCGGGTCCGCCTTCGGCGACGACACGCTGTTCCTCGAACGGTTCGTGCACCGTCCGCGCCATATCGAGGTGCAGATCATCGCCGACACCCACGGCAACGTGGTGCATCTCGGCGAACGCGAGTGCAGCCTGCAGCGCCGCCATCAGAAGGTGGTCGAGGAGGCACCCTCGCCGCTGCTCGACCCGGCGACCCGCGCCCGCATCGGTGCGGCGGCGTGCGCCACCGCGCGCAGCGTCGGCTATGTCGGCGCGGGCACCGTGGAATTCATCGTGTCCGCGGATGCGCCCGACGAGTTCTTCTTCATGGAGATGAATACCCGTCTACAGGTGGAGCATCCGGTCACCGAGCTCGTCACCGGCCTCGACTTGGTCGAGTGGCAGGTGCGCGTTGCGGCGGGGGAGAAGCTGGGCTTCGCCCAGGACGACGTCACGCTCGACGGTCACGCGATCGAGGTCCGGGTGTACGCCGAGGATCCCGCCCGCGGCTTCCTGCCGACCGGTGGCACGGTGGCGGGGCTCGTCGAGCCGAGCGGCACGGGCGTGCGGGTGGATTCGGGTATTGCTGTCGGCACCGTGGTCGGCAGCGACTACGACCCGATGTTGAGCAAGGTCATCGCGCACGGTCCGGACCGCGCGACGGCGTTGCGCCGGCTCGACCGCGCACTCGCTGACACGCATGTGCTCGGCGTGGTCACCAATATCGAGTTCGCCCGGTTCTTGCTGGCCGACGAGGAGGTGCAGGCCGGTGCCCTCGATACCGGACTGCTCGACCGCCGGCTCGAAACCTTCGAGGCGGCAACCACTCCCGACGAAGTACTGATCGCCGCTGCCGCATACCGCTGGCTCGCCGGGTGGCCGGTCCCGGAAACGGCCGATCCCTGGGCCGTGCCGTCCGGTTGGCGGGTCGGCGCGCACGCCGTGTCGACGGTTCGCCTGCACACCCCGTCGCGCATCGACCACGTTCACCTGAGTGGGCGTCCGGATGCGGCGGATGTGCGGATCGAGGACGGTCCGGTCCGCGCGCTGACGGTCGAACGCAGCAGTGTAGGAATCGCGCTGGCGGTGGACGGATTGCGCAGCGACTACCGCGTGGTCGAGCACGACGACCAGTTGTGGATCGCGGGCGCAGGCGGAACCTGGTCGGCGCACGAGGCCCGCGAACCGAATATCCGTGCCGCCGACGCGCACACCGGCGAGGCCGAACTGACCAGTCCGATGCCGGGCAGCGTGATCGCGGTCGCCGTCGAGGACGGTGCCGAGGTGAGTGTGGGTGACACCGTTGTCGTCGTGGAGGCGATGAAGATGGAGCACGCACTCGCCAGTCCTGTCGACGGCACCGTCGAACTGCTCGTCAAGGCGGGCGAACAAGTCAAGGTCGATCAACTGCTGGCGCGGGTGGTGCCGAACACCCCCGAATCCGACCACGAGTCCGGAGCCGAAGCCACGAAAGACGCCGAGGAGTAACCATGTCCGACTACCTGTCCACCGGATCTTTGCCCGACGAGTATGCACAACTCGCCAAGACCGTCCGGGATTTCGCGAACACGGTGGTGGCTCCGGTCGCCGCCGAGCACGACGCCAACCACACCTTCCCCTACGAGGTGGTGGCCGGTATGGCCGAGATGGGCCTGTTCGGGCTGCCGTTCCCCGAAGAGTACGGTGGCATGGGAGGGGACTATTTCGCGCTCTGCCTCGCTCTGGAGGAACTCGGCAAGATCGATCAGAGCGTGGCGATCACGCTGGAGGCCGGGGTGTCGCTGGGCGCCATGCCGATCTACCGTTTCGGCAACGAGGCGCAGAAACAGGAGTGGTTGCCGCAGTTGACCAGTGGTAGCGCGCTTGCCGCGTTCGGGCTTACCGAACCGGGCGCGGGAAGCGATGCCGGCGGCACCAAGACCACCGCCAAGCTGGACAGCGGCGAGTGGATCATCAACGGCAACAAGCAGTTCATCACGAACTCGGGTACCGACATCACCCGGCTGGTCACGGTCACCGCAGTGACTCGCACCCAGCCCGGTGGCAAGAAGGAGATCTCGACGATCCTGGTGCCCACCGACACACCGGGATTCACCGCGGAGCCGGCGTACAACAAGGTCGGCTGGAACGCCTCTGACACGCATCCACTGACTTTTTCCGATGTGCGTGTCCCGGAGGCGAACTTGCTCGGCGAACAAGGCCGCGGCTACGCGAACTTCCTGCGCATCCTCGACGAGGGGCGCATTGCTATTGCCGCGCTCAGCGTCGGCGCCGCTCAGGGATGTGTGGACGAGAGCGTCAAATACGCCAACGAACGCACCGCGTTCGGCCGCGAGATCGGTCGCAATCAGGCCATCGCGTTCAAGATCGCGCGAATGGAGGCCCGCGCGCACGCGGCCCGCACCGCCTACTACGACGCGGCGGCATTGATGCTGTCCGGCAAGCCGTTCAAGAAGCAGGCCGCGATCGCCAAGCTCGTGGCGTCCGAGGCGGCGATGGACAATGCGCGCGACGCCACCCAGATCCACGGTGGCTACGGATTCATGAACGAGTACCCGGTCGCGCGCCACTACCGCGACAGCAAGATCCTCGAAATCGGCGAGGGCACCACCGAGGTGCAGCTGATGCTGGTGGCGCGGGAGCTCGGACTGTGAGCGGCGAGCACCTGCACGAGCACAGGCACATCGTGCAACGCGGCCTGTGGTTCGAAGAATTCGAGACCGACGTCATCTACAAGCACCGCCCGGGCAGGACGATCACCGAGGCCGACAACGTGCTGTTCACGACGCTGACGATGAACACTCAGGCGCTGCACCTCGACGCCGCGTTCGCCGACGCCCTGCCGCCGTTCAATCAGCGGCTGGTGAACTCGATGTTCACGCTGTCCACGCTCGTCGGCCTGTCCGTCGCCCAGCTGACGCAGGGCACCATCGTCGCAAACCTCGGGTTTTCCGAGATCAACTTCCCGAAGCCGCTGTTCCACGGTGACACGATGTATGCGGAAACCGTGGTGACAGACAAACGGGAATCGAAGTCTCGACCCGGCGAAGGCATCCTGACCTTCGCTCATACCGCGCACAATCAACACGGTGACATTGTGGCGACGGCGGTGCGCAAGACACTCGTCCGCAAGCACCCCGGACATACGAAGGAGAGCAATTCGTGACCGACTGGCCCATCCCCGGACCGTCCTGGTTGTTCTGCCCCGCCGATCGCCCCGAGCGGTTCGCGAAGGCGGCGGCCGCGGCCGATGTGGTGATCCTCGACCTCGAAGACGGCGTGGGCGCCGACGATCGGACCTCCGCGCGTCGGGCGCTGGTGGACACCCCGCTCGACCCCGCGCGCACCGTGGTGCGGATCAATCCCGGTGGCACCGAGGATCAGCATCTCGACCTGGCCGCGCTGCGCGACACCGAGTACCGCATCGTGATGCTGCCCAAGGCCGAATCCGTCGAGCAGGTGCGCTCGCTCGTCGGGTTGTCGGTGATCGCGTTGGTGGAGTCACCGCTCGGGGTTCTCAGGGTGCCGGAGATCATGACCGCGCCGAACGTGATCGGGTCGATGTGGGGCGCAGAGGATCTGATCGCCGGACTCGGCGGTAAGTCCAGCCGGCATCCGGATGGCAGTTACCGCGACGTGGCCCGGCATATGCGGTCGACCACATTGCTGGCCGCCAAGAGCTACGGTCGTTTCGCACTCGACGGGGTGTATCTCGACATCCCCGACCTGGATGGCCTGCGCATCGAGACCGCCGACGCGGTGGCGAGCGGATTCGACGCGAAGGTCTCCATCCACCCCAGTCAGGTCACGGTCGTCCGGGACGGTTACCGACCGTCCGAGGACGAACTTGCTTGGGCGAAGCGAGTTCTCGTCGCCGCCGAGGACGAGCGCGGCGTATTCAAGTTCGAGGGCAAGATGGTGGACGCGCCGGTGTTCCGGCACGCCGAGGCGATTGTTCGGCGCGCAGGCGCCTGAGGAGAGGAGGTCGATTGAATGAGTAAGGTCTACGAATCGGTGGCCGAGTCCGTCGCGGACATCGGTGACGGCTCGACGCTCGCAGTTGGCGGTTTCGGGCTGTGCGGAAATCCGACCGAATTGATCGATGCTCTCGCCGCGCGCGGCGTGAAGTCGCTCGAGGTGTATTCGAACAACTGCGGGGTCGATGACTGGGGTCTCGGCATTCTGTTGGCAGCCGGTCAGATCCGTCGGGTCACGGCGTCCTACGTCGGTGAGAACAAGGAGTTCGCGCGCCAGTATCTGTCGGGCGAGCTCGAGGTGGAACTGACCCCGCAGGGCACGCTCGCGGAACGGATGCGAGCGGGCGGCGCGGGGATTCCGGCGTTTTTCACCCCCGCCGGTGTCGGTACGCCCGTGTCGGACGGTGGCCTGCCCTGGCGGTACAACGCGGACGGTTCGGTCGCGCTTGCGTCGCCACCGAAGGAGACTCGCGTGTTCGGTGGACAGCGATACGTGCTCGAGGAGTCGATCGTCGCGGACTTCGCGCTGGTGCATGCGCAGATCGGCGATACCGAGGGCAATCTGGTGTTCAACAAGACGGCGATGAACTTCAACCCGCTCGCCGCGATGGCCGGGCGCATCACGATCGCCGAGGTCGAGCAACTGGTAGAACCGGGTGAACTCGACCCCGAGCAGATCCACCTGCCGGGCGTGTTCGTGAAGCGCGTGGTGCACACGGGCGAGCAGGAGAAGCGCATCGAGAAGCGCACCGTTCGGACGGAGGGCAACCGATGAGCTGGACACGAGACCAGATGGCCGCCCGCGCCGCGTCCGAGATGGTCGACGGCGAGTACGTGAACCTGGGCATCGGGCTACCGACCCTTATCCCGAGCTTCCTGCCGCCGGGCGTGCGGGTGGTGCTGCATTCGGAGAACGGGATCCTGGGCACCGGTCCGTACCCGACCGAGGACGCGGTGGATGCCGACCTGATCAACGCGGGCAAGGAGACGGTGACCGTCAATCCGGGGGCGGCGTTCTTCGATTCGGCACTGTCGTTCGGCATGATTCGCGGCGGGCATATCGACACCGCGGTCCTCGGGGGCATGCAGGTATCGCGCAACGGTGACCTGGCCAACTGGATGGTGCCGGGCAAGATGGTCAAGGGCATGGGCGGCGCGATGGACCTCGTGCACGGTGCGCGGCGCGTCATCGTCCTGATGGAACACAACGACCGGGACGGTGGCGCGAAGATCGTCGAAACGTGTTCGCTGCCCTTGACCGGACAGGCCGTGGTGCACCGCATCATCACCAACCTCGCGGTGATCGACATCGAAAGCGGGAGGTTGATCCTGCGTGAACTCGCACCCGACGTGACCGTCGAACAGGTGCAGGCCGCCACCGGTGTGGAGCTGAAGGTAGAACTCGAAGGGACGAGCAAATGAGCAAGGACAACGTTTCCGTCATCGTCGCCGGGGCGCGGACCCCGGTTGGGCGGTTGCAGGGCGGGTTGAAGGACCTGTCCGGATCCGACCTTGGCGGGGTTGCCATCAAGGGCGCCCTGGAAAAGGCCGGCGTCTCGCCTGACCAGGTCGAATACGTGATCATGGGGCAGGTGCTGTCCGCCGGGGCCGGGCAGATGCCGGCCCGACAGGCCGCTGTCGCCGGCGGGATTTCGATGAACGTTCCGGCGCTGTCGATCAACAAGATGTGCCTGTCCGGTATCGACGCCATTGCGCTCGCCGACCAGCTGATCCGGGTCGGCGAGTTCGACGTCATCGTGGCCGGCGGCCAGGAGTCGATGACGCGGGCGCCGCACCTGCTCGAGAACAGCCGCGCGGGCTTCAAGTACGGCGATGTCACCATGCGTGACCACATGGCCTACGACGGTCTGCACGATGTGTTCACCGACCAGCCGATGGGCAACCTCACCGAGCAGCGCAACCAGGACGAAGATCAGCGCCTCACCCGCGAGGAGCAGGACACGTTCGCCGCGGACTCTCATCAGAAGGCAGCTCGGGCCTGGAAGGACGGGCTGTTCGCCGACGAGGTCGTGCCGGTAACGATCCCGCAGCGTCGCGGCGACCCCATCGTCGTGACCACCGACGAGGGCGTGCGCGGCGATACGACCGTCGAGTCGCTGTCGAAGCTGCGCCCGGCGTTCGCGAAGAAGGACGGCACGATCACCGCAGGTAGCGCCTCGCAGATCTCCGACGGCGCCGCTGCAGTCGTGGTGATGAGCAAGGCCAAGGCGGAGTCGCTCGGACTGAGCTGGATTGCCGAGATCGGCGCGCACGGCAACGTCGCCGGCCCGGATTCGACGCTGCAGTCGCAGCCGGCCCGTGCGATCGCCCACGCTTGCGAGCGTGAGGGCATCGACCCGAAGGATCTCGACCTCATCGAGATCAACGAGGCGTTCGCCGCAGTCGGTATCGCCTCGACCCGGGAACTGGGCGTCGATCCGGCGAAGGTGAATGTCAACGGTGGCGCGATCGCGATCGGTCACCCGATCGGCATGTCCGGCGCGCGCATCGCGCTGCACCTCGCGCTCGAACTGCAGCGTCGTGGCGGCGGCATCGGAGCGGCGGCGCTCTGTGGTGCCGGCGGACAGGGTGACGCCCTGATCCTCCGGTCGAAGACTGCCTGATTCGAGCGGTGCCGTGCGCGATTAGGCTGGCTCGAATGGCCAGCCTGTCCGATCCGCGTGTCCGCGAGTTCCTCGCGCACGGCACCCGTACTGCCAAACTGGCTTTCACCGCTGCCGATGGGCGGCCACTCGTCGCCCCGGTGTGGTTCGTGCTCGAGGGCGACGCACTGGTGTTCAACACCAACGGCCGCACCGCGAAGGGGCGCGCACTGCTGCGCGACCCCCGCGTCGCGGTCTGCGTCGACGTCGACGAGCCGCCGTTCGCCTTCGTCCAGGTGCAGGGCGTCGCGGAGGTATCCGAGGACCCAGTCGAACTGGTACGTACCGCGACCCAGATCGGGCGGCGCTATATGGGCGCCGATCGTGCCGATGAGTTCGGCCGTCGCAACGGCGTGCCCGGCGAGTTCGTCGTCCGGGTGCGGCCGACGAAGGTGATCGCAAATTTCGATGTGACGGGTTGAGTAGGTGACTGTCCACTTCATCGGCGCTGGACCGGGCGCCGCCGACCTGCTGACCGTGCGCGCCGTGCGGCTCATCGAGACCAGCCAGGTGTGCCTCTATGCGGGCACCTATCTCGATGCCGCGGTGCTCGATCATTGCCCGCCGGGCGCCAGCCGCATCGACACTGCGCAACTCGACCTCGACGAGATCACCGCGCACCTCGTCGCCGCGTACGAGCGGGGACAGAACGTGGCGCGACTGTGTTCGGGTGATCCGTCGATCTACTCGGCACTCGCCGAGCAGACCCGTCGGCTGGACGCGCACGGTGTGCCCTGGGACGTGACTCCTGGCGTGCCCGCCTACGCCGCCGCCGCGGCCCGGCTCGGGGTCGAGCTGACGGTCCCCGAGGTGGTCCAGTCCGTGGTGCTCACCCGCGCGCACGCCAGATCCACGCAGATGCCGGCATCCGAGGCGCTGGCCAACTTCGCACAGACCAGGGCGACGCTGGTGCTGCACCTGGCGATTCGGCACGTCCCCGAACTGGTGGAGAACCTGATCCCGGAGTACGGCGTCGACTGCCCGGTCGTGGTCGTGTACCGGGCAAGTCAGCCCGGTGAGCTGGTGCTCCGCGGCCGGCTCGGTGACATCGCCGAGCGCGTCGAGGCCGCCGGTCTGCGGCAGGCCGCGGTGATCATCGCCGGTGCGGCCGTCGGACGCGCCCGCGGTGGCGATTCGCACCTCTACGACAGCCGCCGCGACCGCGGTTCGGTGGGTTGAGGCGACACCCACTTCGACCAGGCGGGGCACCCGCCGCGCCTGCATTCGATGCGCCGATCGGCACCCCGTGTCACGGCGGAGTCTCGAAACATGACCCCCGGCGCTGTGTTGCGTGGCACGTTCGATATAAAACTGTAACGCAAGACACATTCGGTAGATAAACACATGGATGTTTCACACTTGTCGGCCGTTCCTCCCCTCTTGGTGGAGGTGACGGCATGTCGGGGTGTCCGCGGCCGGCCGGCTGCGGACGCAGGTGTTAGGGGAACGGATTGGATCGCGTGAACTTCGACGGATTCGATGAAGAGACCGTCGCAGGGCGGTCCATGCGGCCGTTTCCGCTCACCGCCGCACAGCGCGGTATCTGGTTCGCCCAGCATCTCGCGCCCGACACTCCGATCCTGATCGCGACCTATGTCGAGATCCACGGCATCCTCGATGTCGACGTGCTCTCGCAGGCGTGCAGCGACGCTGCGCATGAGTTCGGCAGTTCGATGCTGCGCCTGGTCGAGGTCGATGGCGTGCCGCACCAGGTGGTCGACCCGACCCTCGGCTTCGTCAACAAGAGCGTCGATCTGCGCGATTCGCCCGATCCGGTCGCGGCGGCGCGGGAGTGGATGCTCGCCGATCACTCCACCCCACGCGACCTGCTCACCGACCGGCTGATCAACTCCGCGGTGCTGCGCCTCGGCGACGAGCACTACTACTGGTACACCTGCGCCCACCACATCGCGCTCGACGGGTTCGGCGCGATCCAGCTGCTGAGCCGGACCGCGGAGCGCTACACCGCCGCGATCCGCAACGAAGAGCCGGCGCAGGCCCGGATCGCGGACCTGACCGCCATCAACGACACCGAGGACGAGTACTACGGCTCAACCCGCGCCGAGAAGGACCGCGCGTACTGGCTGGCGAAGGCCGCGGACCTCCCCGCACCCGGCACCCTCGCGGTGCGTGCCGGCACCATGGACAGCCGGTCCCGGGTCGTCGGCGGCCTACTGCCCGATGGCGTCGCGGCCGCGATGCGCGACGCGGCGGCGACCCTCGATACCGCGGAAACCGCAATCACGATTGCGGCGGTCGCGGTGTTCCTCGCGCGGTTGACCGACACCTCCGATCTGGTGCTCAGCCTGCCGGTCTCGGCCCGAACGAGCGCGGTGCTGCGCCGCTCCGGCGGCATGATGTCCAACGTCGTCCCGCTGCGTTTTTCGGTCACGCCGACAACGTCGCTGCGCGATCTGGTCACTGCCGCCCAGCTCGAGCTGACCGGTGCGCTGCGCCATCAGCGGTACCGCGCGGAGGATTTGCGCCGCGATATCGGCAGCGGATCCGCGCGCGGGTTCTACGGACCGGCGATCAACATCATGAACTTCCCGTCCGACGTCGTTCTCGGCGAGTACGCGGGCCGGTTCAACGTGCTGTCCACCGGTCCGGTCGAGGATCTGTCGGTCAACATCTACCCGAGCGAGGACGGCCTCTCTCGCGTCGACTTCGAAGCAAACCCCAACCGCTACAACGAGTCCGAACTGCGTGCGCACTACGACCGTTTCGTTGCCGTGATCGGCGCGCTGCTCGCTGCCGATCCCGCTGCGCCGGTGGGGGATATCGAAATCCTCAACAGTGATGAGTTGGCGTCGCTCACCGGGGTGCTGCGGGCGGGCGCGATGCCGGTGCGGTTGTTGGCGGAGTTGTTGACCGCAGGTGTGGGGCGGGATCCACGGGCGACGGCGGTGCGGTTCGAAGGCCGGTCCTACACGTACGCGCAGTTGGACGAATCGTCGAATCGGTTGGCGTGGTGGTTGATTGGTCGGGGTGTGGGGCCGGAGAAGTTGGTGGCGTTGGCATTGCCGCGGTCCTACGACATGGTCGTAGCGGTGTGGGCGGTGGCCAAGACCGGTGCGGCGTATGTACCGGTGGACCCAACCTATCCGGCGGACCGTGTCGAGTACATGCTCGCTGATTCTGCAGCGCTGCTGGGTATTACGGCTTCGGCACATGTACAGGGTCTGCCCGGTGGGGTGGAGTGGCTGGTGCTGGATGCGCCGGATACCGACCAGACGCTGGCCAAGTACGAGGCGACCCGGACGGTGCCGGCGGCGCCGATTCGCCCGGGCAACACGGCTTACGTGATCTACACCTCGGGTTCGACGGGGCGCCCGAAGGGTGTCGCCGTTACGCATGCCGGATTGGCGGAACTGACGCAGTACGCGACCGAGTTGTATGCGGTGGATTCGGATTCACGGTTCCTGCATGTGTGTTCGCCGAGTTTCGATCCGTCGGTGCTCGAGTGGACCGCCGCCTTCTCACGCGGCGCGACCTTGGTGATCGCGCCCGCGGGGGTGATCGGTGGCGTCGAATTGACCGAGCTGCTGGCCACCGAGCGGGTGACGCACGGGATGATCACCCCGGCGGTGCTGGGCACGATGGATCCGGCGGGGTTGCCGGACCTCGAGACGGTGCAGACCGGTGGGGATGTGTGCACGCCGGAGTTGGTGGCGCGTTGGGCGCCGGGGCGTCGGTTCCTCAACGGGTACGGCCCGACCGAGACCACGATCATCTCGTCGTATGCGGAACTCGACGCGGGTGGGCCGGTGACGATCGGGTCGCCTATCCCGGGGACGTCGGGGCTGGTGCTCGATGCTCGGTTGCGTCCGGTGCCGGCAGGAGTTGCCGGCGAACTCTATCTGTCGGGAAGCGCGCTGGCCCGCGGCTATCACGCCCGACCGACGCAGACAGCGGGCAGATTCGTGCCCAATCCATGGGGTGCGCCGGGCGCGCGGATGTATCGCACCGGAGACGTCGTGCGGTGGTACGCCGTCGACGGTGTGCCCTCGCTGAACGACCCGAGCGCGGCACCCCTCGCGCTCGAGTACCTCGGCCGCAGCGATTTTCAGGTCAAGGTGCGCGGATACCGCATCGAGCTCGGAGAAATCGACGCAGCGGTCGCTGTACACCCGGACGTGGACTTCGTTGTGACGGTGGCACACCAAGCCGCATTCGGGACCATGCTGGTCTCCTACGTCACCGCGAAGCGCGGCCGGTCGGTCGACACGAACGATCTAACCTCGTTCGTTGCCCGGACGTTGCCAGGCCACATGGTACCCGCGTCGGTAGTCGTCATCGACGCGGTTCCGCTCACACCGGTCGGCAAACTGGATCGCGCGGCGTTGCCGGCCCCGGTGTTCGAGACGCACGAATTCCGGGCACCGAGCACCCCGATTGAGCAGATCGTCGCCGGCATCTTCGCCGAGGTCCTCGGTATCGACCGGGTGGGCGCGGACGACGAATTCTTCAATCTCGGCGGGAACTCGTTGAGCGCTACGCAGGTTGCCTCGCGCCTCGGTGCCGCGCTGAACGCGACCGTCCCGGTGCGGCTGGTATTCGACGCGCCGACGGTGTCCGGCCTCGCCGCGCGCGCCGAGGTCGATGGGGGCCGCGACGGACGGCACCCACTTGTTGCCGCCGAGCGCCCGGAAGTGGTGCCGCTTTCGCTCGCACAGCAGCGAATGTGGTTCCTCAACCAGTTCGACTCATCGCTGTCGGCCGACAATATCGTCGTGGCGATCCGGCTGCGTGGCGAACTCGACATCGCCGCGATGCAGATCGCGATCCTCGACGTGATCCAGCGGCACGAGTCGTTGCGGACCGTCTTCCCATTGTCGACCACCGGAGCCACGCAGGTAGTTCTCGATGCGCCGCAATCGGTTCCGGACCTCACGCCGATCGAAGTGACGGCGGAGGAACTGTCGCGTCTGCTCGGCGAGACCAGCTTGATCAGCTTCGACGTCACCACCGAGGTTCCGCTGCACGCGCGGCTGTTCGCACTCAATGACACCGACCACGTGCTGACGGTGGTTGTTCATCACATCTCCGCGGACGGCTGGTCGATGGGCCCGCTCGCGCGCGACGTGATGATCGCCTACTCCTTACGGACCGGGTGGCGGCCGCCGACATGGGCGAACCTCCCGGTGCAGTACGCCGACTTCGCGCTGTGGCAGCGGGAATTGCTCGGGTCCGAGGATGATCCGGAATCACTGATCTCGCGCCAGCTCGCCTACTGGACGAACAACCTTGCAGGGCTGCCCGATGAGACGGCGCTGCCCAAGGATCGGCCCCGCCCGGCGGTGGCCACCTACGCTGGCGCGCAGGTCGGCTTCGAGATCTCGCCCGAGTTGCACAAGCAGATCGATGGACTCGCGCGCCGCCACAACGCCACCCGGTTCATGGTGGTGCATGCTGCGCTCGCCGTGCTGTTGGCACGGATCTCGGATGGCGACGATATCGCGATCGGCACACCGGTAGCCGGACGCGGCGAGGCTGCTCTCGACGACTTGATCGGCATGTTCGTCAACACCCTCGTGCTGCGCACGGAGATTCAGCCCGGCGAATCGTTCACCGGTCTGCTCGAGCGGGTGTGCGAATCCGACCTCGCGGCGTTCGGACATTCGGACGTGCCGTTCGAGCGCCTCGTGGAGGTACTCAATCCGGTTCGCTCTCAGGCGCGCCACCCCCTCTTTCAAGTTGGGCTGGCGTTCCAAAATCTCGCTTCGGTGCGGTTCGAGTTGCCGGGGCTGACGGTTGAGGGAATCGACGCCCCGGTAGTGGCTGCGAAATTCGATCTGTACGTCACACTCACCGAGAATTCCGGTGAGCACGCCGGTATCGCCGGGTCGATCGACTACGCGACAGACATGTTCGATACCTCGACGGTCACCCGGCTGGCCGAGCGCTTCGTCCGGCTGCTCGACGCGGCTGTGTCCGATCCTGCTGTGCCGGTTGGTGATATCGACTTGCTCGATGCCATTGAACGCAGCGTCGTGCTCGTGGAGCGTAATGCGACGGAAGTCGGTGCGTTCGAGGGTTTGTTGTTGGATCGGTTCGAGCGGGCCGCTGCCGCCGCCCCGGGTGCGACCGCGGTGCTGTTCGAGGGTGAGTCGCTGTCCTACGGCGAGTTCGCGGCACGGGTGAATCGGCTGGCGCGGCATTTGGTGTCGTTGGGTGTGGGTCCGGAGTCGCGGGTTGTGCTGGGGATGCGGCGCAGTCTGGATCTGGTGGTCGGTATGTATGCGGTGGTCACCGCGGGTGGGGCCTATGTGCCGGTGGATCCCGATCACCCGGCCGAGCGGATCGGGTGGGTGCTCGAGTCCTCGGATCCGGTGGTGGTCTTGTCGACCACGCGGGACGGGTTCGAGGCAGGGGTGAGGTCCGTCCTGAATGTGGACGGCCACGACCTGTCTGCGTATTCGACTGCCCCGGTGACGGATGCGGATCGGGTGGCGCCGGTGCGCCCGGACAACGCGGCCTATGTCATCTACACGTCGGGTTCGACCGGTAGGCCGAAGGGTGTGGCGGTCAGCCATGCGGCGATTGTGAACCAGGTCGGCTGGATGATCGGCGAGTACGACATCACCGCCGATGACATTTACCTGCAGAAGACGGCGACGACGTTCGATGTGTCGTTGTGGGGTTATTTCCTGACCCTGGCGGTGGGTGCGCGGCTGGTGGTGGCGACTGCGGATGGTCATCGCGATCCGGGGTATCAGTGCCGGGTGATCGCCGAGCAGGGTGTGACGCTGACCGATTACGTGCCGTCGATGTTGTCGGTGTTCGCGCGCGAAGCCCGCGCGGAGCAGTTGGTGACGTTGCGCGATGTGTTCGTGATCGGCGAGGCGTTGCCGCTCGAGACGGTGCAGGCGTTCGCGAGCGTGTCTTCGGCGCGGGTGCAGAACTTGTACGGCCCGACGGAGGCGGCGGTGTCGATCACCGCGGTCGAGGTCCCCGCGGATGCGGCGAGTGTCACGATTGGTGTGCTGCAAGGTAATTCGCGGGCTTATGTGTTGGATGCCCGGTTGCGTCCGGTCCCGGATGGTGTCTCGGGTGAGTTGTATCTGGCGGGTGTGCAGTTGGCGCGCGGGTATCACGGTCGCCCGGATCTGTCTTCGGACCGGTTCGTGGCGGACCCGTTCGATCCGGCGGGTGGGCGCATGTACCGCACCGGTGACCTGGTGCGCTGGACAACTGATTCCTCCGGTACCGGTGTCCTGGACTACCTGGGGCGTACCGATTTCCAGGTGAAGTTCCGTGGTCAGCGCATCGAGTTGGGTGAGATCGAGACCGCTCTCCTTGCGCAGGAGCAGGTGGGTCAGGCGGTAGTGCTGGTGCGCGCGGACGACCTGGGTGACCGGTTGGTGGCCTATGTCGTCCCGAGTATGGCGGGGACCGAGATCGATGTGGACGCGTTGCGCTCGGCGATCAAGTCGCTACTGCCGTCGTACATGGTGCCCGAGTCGGTGATGGTGCTGGACGCGTTCCCGTTGAATGTGTCGGGCAAGCTGGACCGTAAGGCGCTGCCGGCGCCGGTGTTCGAGGTGGCGGTGTTCCGTGCCCCGACGACTCCGGTGGAGCAGGCGGTGGCGGGGGTGTTCGCCGAGGTGCTCGGGATCGAGCACGTCGGCCTGGACGACGACTTCTTCGCTTTGGGCGGCAACAGTCTGCTTGCGACGCAGGTGACGTCGCGCCTGGGCGCGGCGTTGGATGCCAGGGTGCCGGTGCGGGTGCTGTTCGAGGCGCCGACGGTGGAACGTCTTGCGGTGGCGGTGGAATCGCATACCGGTACGGGCCGCGTGGCGTTGGTGGCCGGTCCGCGTCCGGAGCGGGTGCCGTTGTCGATGGCGCAGTCGCGGATGTGGTTCCTGAACCGGTTCGACCCGGACTCGGCGGTGAACAACCTTCCGATGGCGATCCGGTTGTCGGGTGCCTTGAATGTGGATGCGCTGCAGGCCGCGATTGGCGATCTGCTGGTGCGTCACGAATCGTTGCGCACCATCTACCCCGAGATCGATGGGCTCGGGTTCCAGCAGGTGCTGCCGGCCGCCGAGGCGCATCTGGATCTCGTGCCGGTGCCGGTGACCGAGGCGGAACTGTTCGGTGCGGTGGCCGGGATTGTCGGTCGTGGGTTCGATGTGACGGTCGAGGTGCCGGTCCGGGCGCGGCTGCTCCGGGTCACCGACGTCGCAGACGTCACCGATGCCGCTGTTGTCGGCGATGAGTTCGTGTTGGTGGTGGTGGTGCATCACATCGCCGCGGACGGGTTCTCGATGGGTCCGTTGGCGCGGGATGTGATGGTGGCTTATGAGTCGCGGACGCGTGGTGAGGTGCCGGGGTGGGCGCCGTTGCCGGTGCAGTACGCCGACTTTGCGTTGTGGCAGCGTGCGGTGCTCGGCTCCGATGGTGATGCCGAATCGTTGATTTCGCGGCAGATCGACTATTGGAAAACGCAACTCGCGGGTGTGCCCGATGAATTGGGGCTGCCGTTCGATCGGCCGCGGCCGGCGGTGGCGTCGGGTCGTGGTGCCACGGTCGGGTTCGAACTCTCGGCCGAGCAGCATGCCGGGGTGGTGGAGTTGGCCCGTGCGCACGATGCGACGCCGTTCATGGTGGTGCACGCTGCGCTGGCGGTGCTGTTGGCGCGGTTGTCGGGGACCGGCGATATTGCGGTGGGCACGCCGATTGCGGGTCGTGGTGAGCGTGAGCTCGATGATCTGGTCGGTATGTTCGTCAACACGCTCGTCCTGCGTACCGAGATCGCTCCGAGTGAGTCGTTCGCGGCACTATTGGCGCGTTTGCGGGAGACGGATCTGGGTGCGTTCGGGCATGCGGATGTGCCGTTCGAGCGGTTGGTGGAGGTGTTGGATCCGGTTCGGTCGCCGGCTCGCAATCCGTTGTTCCAGGTGGCGTTGGCGTTCCAGAATTTGGGTACGACGCGGTTCGAGTTGCCGGGGCTCACGTTGGCGGTCTTGGATGCGGTGGCGGATACCGCGAAGGTCGATCTGCAGGTCACTTTCGCGGATCGGTTCGGCGACGGTTCCGACGCCGGCATGGCCGGGTCGCTGACTTATGCCACGGATCTTTTCGACGAATCGACGATGGTCGTCTTCGCGCAGCGACTGACGCGAGTGCTCGAGGCCGTTGCCGCCGATCCCACCGCGACGGTCGGGGATATCGCGATCCTTGATTCCGAGGAGCAGTCCCGGCTGTCGGGAGCCCGTGGTCCCGCTGTTCCGTACAGCAGCCTGCTGCCCGAGGTCTTCGAGTCTGCGGCGGCGCGGTGGCCGGACATCACGGCGGTGCGTTTCGACGGCGAGTCGATGTCATATGCGGAGCTCGATGCCGAGTCGAATCGGTTGGCGCGTTGGCTGATCGGTCGCGGGGTTGGGCCGGAGACGCGGGTTGCGTTGGCGTTGCCGCGCTCGCTGCACATGTTGGTGGCGGTGTGGGCGGTGGCCAAGGCCGGTGGTGTTTTCGTGCCGGTGGATCCGCGCTACCCCGTGGATCGGGTCAGTTTCATGTTGACCGATTCCGGTGCACTGGTGGGTATTACCGCATCGGGACTGGCGTCTGCGCTGCCCGGCGAGGTCGACTGGCTGACGTTGGATACCGATGGGACCGCGGCGCTGCTGGCCGGGATTCCTGCCGAGCCGGTGACCGACGCGGACCGGTCGGGTGCGCTGCGCGCGACGAACGCGGCGTACATGATTTACACCTCGGGTTCGACCGGTCGGCCGAAGGGTGTGACGCTCACGCATACCGGCCTTGCCGGACTGGTGGCCTCGGTGCGGGAGCTGTACGGCGACGAGCCGGGTTCGCGGTTCCTGCATGTCGCGTCGCCAAGTTTCGATGCTTCGGTGTTCGAATGGGTTTCGGCGTTTGCACGTGGTGCGACGCTGGTCGTTTCGCCGCCGTCGGTCGTCGGTGGCGGCGAGCTGACCGCTCTGTTGGCGAGCGAGGCAGTGACCCATGCTGTCATCACTCCCGCGGTGCTGGCCACGGTCGATCCCGACGCGGTGCCGGAGTTCACCTGCGTGTCGACCGCTGGTGATGCGCTCGCGGGTGATTTGGTGCGCCGTTGGGATCGCCCGGGCCGGCGGTTTTTCAACTTGTACGGCCCAACCGAGGGCACCGTGATGGCGACCTATGGGCCGGTCGGTCCGGAGGGGTCGATCACCATTGGTCGTCCGATCCACGGCATGTCGGTGCGTGTGCTCGATACTCGGCTGCACCCCGTGCCGAGTGGTGTCCCGGGCGAGTTGTATTTGGCGGGTGCCGCGCTGGCGCGTGGTTACCAGCGGGCCGAGTTGACCGCGGACCGGTTCGTGGCCGATCCGTACGGTGGCTCGGGTGACCGGATGTACCGCACGGGTGATGTGGTGCGTTGGACCGCAGTGCCGGCGGGTCGCTCCGCAGGCTCCGCTCCTGCCGGTGAGCTGGAGTATTTGGGGCGCAGTGATTTCCAGGTGAAGATCCGGGGTCTGCGGATCGAGCTCGGTGAGATCGATGCAGCGCTGGTGGCTCATTCGGCGGTGTTGTCGGCAGTCACATTGGGTCATCAGGATCCGGTGCGTGGTGTGTCGCTGGTGTCGTATGTGGTTGCTGCGGATGGTGCGACGGTGGATGTGGCGCAGTTGACGGCGGCGGTCGGGGTGGGTCTGCCGTCGTACATGGTGCCGGCGCAGATCATCGTTCTGGATGAATTCCCGTTGACCCCGATCGGGAAGCTGGATCGTAAGGCGTTGCCGGTGCCGGTGTTCGAGGCGGTGGTGTTCCGGGCGCCGACGACGCCGATCGAGCAGGCGATCGCGTCGGTGTTCGCCGAGGTGCTTGGGGTTGAGCGGGTCGGTTTGGATGATGATTTCTTCGAGCTGGGTGGCAACTCCCTGTTGGCGACACAGGTGACGTCCCGGCTGGGCGCGGCGTTGGATGCCAGCGTGCCGGTGCGGGTGTTGTTCGAAGCGTCCACCGTGGAACGTCTTGCGGTGGCGGTGGAATCGCATGCTGGTTCTGGTCGAGTGGCGCTCGAGGCGCGGCCGCGGCCGCAATTGGTGCCGCTGTCGTTCGCGCAGCAGCGCATGTGGTTCCTGAACCGGTTGAATCCGGATTCCGCGGGCGACAACATCCCGATGGCGATCCGGTTGACCGGCGATTTGGATGTCGATGCTCTGCGGTCCGCGGTGCGGGACGTGGTCGAACGGCACGAGTCGTTGCGGACGGTGTATCCGGAGGATGCGGCGGGTCCGTTCCAGCGGATTGTGGGGGCCGGTGAGGTGCCGGTGGATCTGTCGCCGGTCGAGGTCATCGAGTCCGGTGTCTTGGGTGCGGTGCTCGATACCGTGCTGGTCGGTTTCGATGTGACGACTGCTGTGCCGGTACGGGCTCGCTTGTTGCGGGTTATGGATGCGGCGGCGCCGGAGCATGTGTTGGTGTTCGTGGTGCATCACATCGCCGGTGATGGTGTGTCGATGGGTCCGCTGGCCCGGGACGTGATGATCGCCTATGAGGCACGCACCCGCGGTGAGGCGCCGGGCTGGACTCCTCTGCCGGTGCAGTATGCCGATTTCGCGTTGTGGCAGCGGCAGGTCCTGGGTTCCGAGGACGATCCGCAGTCACTCATCACGAACCAGATCGATTACTGGACAACCCAGTTGGCGGGTGTGCCGGATCAGCTGGATCTGCCTTCGGATCGGCCGCGGCCGGCGGTGCAGTCCTTCCGTGGCGCAAAGATCCAGTACATCCTGCCGGAGCAGTTGCATGCCGCGTTGGCCGCGGTGGCGCGCGCGAATGAGGCGACGGTGTTCATGGTTGCCCATGCCGCGCTGGCGGTGGTGTTGGCGCGGTTGTCGGGGACCGACGATATTGCGGTCGGTTCGCCGATCGCGGGTCGTGGGGAGCGGGAGCTCGATGATCTGATCGGTATGTTCGTCAACACGCTGGTGCTGCGCACGGCGGTGGATGGCGGTGAGTCGTTCACGGAGTTGTTGGCGCGGGTGCGGGAGACGGATCTGGGTGCGTTCGGGCATGCGGAGGTGCCATTCGAGCGGTTGGTGGAGGTGCTCAATCCGGCGCGGTCGACGGCGCGTAACCCGTTGTTCCAGGTGAGTCTGTTCTTCCAGAACTTTGCGCAGGCCGGGTTCGAGTTGCCGGGTCTGCGGGTGGGTGCGGTCGAGTTCGACGCGGCGATGGCCAAGACCGATTTGCAGGTCGCGATCACGACTGCCCCGGGCGTCGATGGATCGCCCGGGGCGCTTGCCGTCGAGTTGATCTACGCGACCGATCTGTTCGACGAGTCCACGATCGAGAACTTCGCGCAGCGCTACACCCGTGTGCTCGAGGCGGTGGCCGCGGATGCGTCGAGCGTGGTGGGTGATATCGAGTTG
>NZ_JAPENM010000019.1 GCF_026342035.1 Aldersonia sp. NBC_00410 | reverse complement strand
GTGGGTCAGGCGGTCGTGCTGGTGCGCGCGGACGATCTGGGTGACCGTCTGGTGGCCTACGTCGTGCCCAGCGGCCCGACGACCGAGATCGATGTGGATGTGTTGCGGTCGGCGGTCAAGTCGCTGCTGCCGTCGTACATGGTGCCCGAGTCGGTGATGGTGCTCGAGGCGTTCCCGTTGAATGTGTCGGGGAAGTTGGATCGTAAGGCGCTGCCGGCGCCGGTGTTCGAGGTGGCGGTGTTCCGGTCCCCGACGACTCCGGTGGAGCAGGTGGTGGCGGGGGTGTTCGCCGAGGTGCTCGGGATCGAGCACGTCGGCCTGGACGACGATTTCTTCGCTTTGGGCGGCAACAGTCTGCTTGCGATGCAGGTGATGTCACGCCTGGGTGCGGTGCTGGATGCCTCGGTTCCGGTGCGGGTGGTGTTCGAGGCGCCGACGGTGGAACGTCTAGCGGTGGCGGTGGAATCGCACACCGGTACGGGCCGGATCGCGTTGGTGGCCGGTCCGCGGCCGGAGCGGGTGCCGTTGTCGATGGCGCAGTCGCGGATGTGGTTCCTGAACCGGTTGGATCCGGAGTCGGCGGCCTACAACATTCCGATGGCGATCCGGTTGTCGGGTGCGTTGGATGTGGCGGCGTTGCAGGCCGCGGTCACCGATGTGCTCGAGCGGCACGAGTCGCTGCGCACTGTCTACCCCGAACTCGATGGTGCCGGTTACCAGGTGGTGCTGTCGCCTGAGCAGGTGGGTCTGGATCTCGCGCCCGTGTCGGTCACCGAGGCGGAACTCTTCGGTGTGGTGGCCGGGGTGGTCGGGCGTGGGTTCGATGTCACGACCGAGGTTCCGGTGCGCGCGCGTTTGTTCCGTGTGAGCGACAGCGTCACCGGCGACAGCCGCGGTGCCACGGACGAGTTCGTCTTGGTGTTTGTGGCCTATCACATTGCCACCGATGGTTTTTCGGTGGGTCCGTTGGCACGTGATGTGATGGTGGCGTACGAGTCGCGTACCCGGGGTGAGGCGCCGGGTTGGGCGGCGTTGCCGGTGCAGTACGCCGACTTTGCGTTGTGGCAGCGGGAGGTACTCGGCTCGGAGGACGATCCGGGTTCGCTGATCACACGACAGATCGATTACTGGGCACGGGCACTGGCCGATCTGCCGGACGAGATGGGCCTGCCCACGGATCGCCCGCGGCCGGTGGTGGCGTCGTATCGGGGCGGGCTGGTGCGGTTCGCGGTCCCGGCCGAACTGCATGCCGGGTTGGTGGGGTTGGCGCGCGCGCACGAGGCGACCCTGTTCATGGTGGTGCACGCGGCACTGGCCGTGTTGCTGGCGCGGCTTTCGGGCACCGACGACATTGCGGTGGGCACGCCGATCGCGGGTCGTGGTGAGCGTGAGCTCGATGACCTGATCGGCATGTTCGTCAACACCCTTGTGCTGCGGACCGGTGTCGAAGGTGGCGAGTCGTTCACGGATCTCATCGCAGGCGTGCGGGAAACCGATCTGGCCGCGTTCGGGCAAGCGGACGTGCCGTTCGAACGGTTGGTGGAGGCGCTCGACCCGACCCGGTCCCAAGCGCGGCACCCGTTGTTCCAGGTGTTGTTGACATTCCAGAATTTCGGGCAGACCGAGTTCACGCTGCCGGGGCTGTCGGTGTCGGGGCTCGACGCCGGTATCGAGACGGCGAAGGTCGACCTGCAGTTCAGACTCGCCGAGAACAATCCGGGAACGTCGGAGCACTCGGGCATGTCCGGCGAGATCTTGTTTGCCCGTGACCTTTTCGACGAAGCTACCGTCGCGACCATTGCGGCGCGCCTCGTGCGGATGCTGGCGGCGATGGTCGCGGACCCGGGTGTGGCGGTGGCCGATGTGGCGTTGCTCGATCCCGCCGAGCGGTCGCAGATCCTGCGGAAGTGGAACGACACGGCGGTCTCGGGTGTGACGGGGTTGCTTCGTGATGATTTCGAGCGGCAGGTCGCGGCGTCCGTGGACGCGGTCGCGGTGGTGTTCGAGGGTGAGTCGCTGACCTACGGCGAGTTCGCAACGCGGGTGAATCGGCTTGCCCGGCATCTGGTTTCGATCGGTGTGGGCCCCGAGTCGCGGGTGGCGACGGCGATGGGCCGAGGTGTGAATCTGCTGGTCGGGATTCATGCCGTGGTGGCGGCGGGCGCGGCGTATGTGCCGGTCGATCCGGACCATCCGGCCGAGCGGATCGCTTACGTGCTGGAGACCGCGGATCCGGTGCTGGTATTGACCACGACCGCGGACGGGTTCGGCACAGCGGAGCGGCCGGTCGTGAACGTTGATGCGCTGGATCTGTCGGGGTTCGCGGCGGGCCCGATCACGGATGCGGATCGTGTCGCGCCGCTGCGTGCGGACAACACGGCGTACGTGATCTTCACGTCCGGGTCGACGGGCCGCCCGAAGGGGGTGGCGGTGACGCACGCCGCGATCGTGAATCAAATGCGGTGGCGGCAGGCGCAGTACCGGTTGGACGAGTCGGATGTGCTGTTGTGGAAGACTCCGGTGACCTTCGACGTGTCGGTGTGGGAGATGTTCTGGGCGTTGGGTGAGGGTGCGCGCCTGGTGGTGGCGGTGCCGGACGGTCATCGTGATCCGGGCTATCTCGCTGACGTGATCGAGGCGCAGTCGGTGACGACGGTGCACTTCGTGCCGTCGATGCTCGCGGTGTTTGCGCAGTCGGTCGCGGACCGGCCCGGAGCGATGCGGCGGTTCGGTTCGCTGCGGCGGGTGTTCTCCGGGGGCGAGGCGCTCGGTACCGCGCTGGCGCAGCGGATGCGGGCGTTCGGCGTGGCGGTACACAACCTCTACGGCCCCGCCGAGGCCGCGGTGGACGTGACCTATCACCAGGTGACCGAAGTCGACATCGTCGCGGTGCCGATCGGGGCGCCGCTGTGGAACACCGGGGTATTCGTACTGGACGGGCGGTTGCGTCCGGTGCCGGTGGGTGTTTCGGGTGAGTTGTATCTGACCGGCGTGCAGTTGGCACGCGGGTATGTCGGTCGGGCGGATCTGACGGCCGAGCGGTTCGTGGCGAACCCGTACGGCCCGGCCGGTGAGCGGTTGTACCGCACCGGTGATGTGGTGCGGTGGACTTCGTCGGGTGAGTTGGCGTACTTGGGGCGCAGCGATTTCCAGCTGAAGCTGCGGGGTCAGCGGATCGAGTTGGGCGAGATCGACGCGGCGTTGCTGGGTTTGACGGGCGTGGATCAGGCGGTCGCGATGGTGCGCGCTGCTGATGTCGGTGACCGGCTCGTGGGCTACGTTGTGCCGGCCGCTGGTGTCGAGATCGATGCCGAGCAGGTGCGGGCCGAGGTGGGCCGGGTCCTGCCGTCCTACATGGTGCCCGAGTCGGTGATGGTGCTCGAGGCGTTCCCGCTGAACGCGTCGGGCAAGCTGGATCGCAAGGCGCTGCCGGAGCCGGTGTTCACCGCGGCCGTGTTCCGTGGGCCGACGACGCCGGTCGAGCAGGCCGTGGCCGGTGTGTTCGCCGAGGTGCTTGGGGTCGAGCACGTCGGTTTGGATGATGATTTCTTCGCTTTGGGTGGTAACTCGCTGTTGGCGATGCAGGTGACGTCGCGCCTGGGTGCGGCGCTGGATGCGACGGTGCCGGTGCGTGTCCTGTTCGACGCGTCCACGGTGGAACGTCTCGCGGTGGCGGTGGAATCGCATACCGGCACCGGGCGGGTCGCATTGGTGGCGGGCCCGCGGCCCGAGCGGGTGCCGTTGTCGTTCGCGCAGTCGCGGATGTGGTTCCTGAACCGTTTCGATCCGGAGTCGGCGGTGGACAACATCCCGATGGCGATCCGGTTGTCGGGTGAACTCGATACTGCTGCACTGCAACTGGCGGTCACCGATGTGGTGGGGCGGCACGAGTCGCTGCGCACGGTCTACCCCGAGATCGATGGTGTCGGGTATCAGGTGGTGCTGTCGGCCGAGCAGGTGGGTCTGGATCTGGCGCCGGTGTCGGTGAGCGAGGCGGAACTGTTCGGTGCGGTGGCCGCGATTGCCGGTCGCGGGTTCGATGTCACGACCGAGGTTCCGGTGCGCGCGGGTTTGTTCCGCGTCAGCGACGCGGTCACCGATGAGTTCGTGCTGGTGTTCGTGGCGTATCACATTGCTACCGATGGTTTCTCGGTGGGCCCGTTGGCGCGTGATGTGATGGTGGCGTACGAGGCGCGCACTCGTGGTGAGGTGCCGGGCTGGTTGCCGTTGCCGGTGCAGTACGCCGATTACGCGTTGTGGCAGCGGGCGGTGCTCGGTTCCGATGAGGATGCGGAGTCGCTGATTTCGCGGCAGATCGCGTACTGGGCAACGCAGCTTGCGGGTGTGCCGGATCAGTTGGATCTGCCGTCGGACCGGCCGCGGCCGGCGGTGGCGTCGTTTGCTGGTGCCACGGTCGGGTTCGAAATTCCGGCCGACCTGCATGCCGCACTGGTTGGGGTGGCGCGGGCGCATGAGGCGACGTTGTTCATGGTGGTGCATGCGGCACTGGCGGTGCTGCTGGCGCGCCTGTCCGGCACCGAGGACATTGCGGTCGGGTACGCCGATCGCGGGTCGTGGTGAGCGTGAGCTCGATGATCTGGTCGGGATGTTCGTCAACACGCTGGTGCTGCGGACCGGTGTCGATGCTGGCGAATCGTTCACCGATCTGCTCGCGGGGGTTCGGGAAACGGATCTGGGTGCGTTCGGGCATGCGGATGTGCCGTTCGAGCGGCTGGTGGAGATCCTGGATCCGGTTCGGTCGCAGGCACGCAACCCGTTGTTCCAGGTCGCCCTGACGTTCCAGAACCTGGGTACGACGCGGTTCGAGTTGCCCGGGTTGACGGTGGCGAGCCTGGATGCGGTGTCGGATACCGCGAAGTTCGATCTGCAGGTGACGTTGTCGGAGGGCGCGGCATCCGCCGGTCCGGCTTGTTCGGTGGAATCACTTATGCCACCGACCTGTTCGACGAGCGCACTGCGCAGTCGTTCGCAGACCGGCTCATGCGGGTCATCGCTGCGGTGGTGGCCGATCCCGCGGTGGCGGTGGGGGATATCGCGATCGGTGATGCTGCCGAGCGGTCGGTGTTGGTGGATGTGTGGAGTGGGGCGGGTGTCGGGTCGGGTGCGGATGGGTCGGCGACGTTGGCGGGCGGGTTCGCCGGGCAGGTGGCGCGGGATCCGGGCGCGGTTGCGGTGGTGTTCGGTGCGGATCGGTTGACTTATGGCGAGTTGGGGGTGCGGGCGAATCGTCTTGCGCGGTATCTGATCGCACAGGGTGTGGGTCCGGAGTCGCTGGTGGGGGTGGCGTTGCCGCGGTCGCTGGATGTGGTGGTGGCGATGCTGGCGGTGGTGCAGGCCGGTGCGGGGTATGTGCCGTTGGATCCGTCGTATCCGGTCGAGCGGATCGCGTACGTGGTGGGCGACAGTGCGCCGGTGTGTGTGATTTCGTGGTCGGGGTGTGAGCACGAGTTCGCCGGGACCACGGTGATCGATATCGACACCCTCGATCTGAGTGCCGTGTCGGGGGAGCCGATTTCGGATGCCGAGCGCACCGCGCTACTGCGGCCGGAGCATGTCGCCTACGTGATTTACACCTCGGGGTCGACCGGGCGCCCGAAGGGTGTGGCGGTGGCGCACCGCAACGTGGTCGAGTTGATGGCCGGGACCGAGGAGTTGTACGGGTTCGGTGCCGGTGATGTGTGGACGATGTTCCATTCGGTGGCGTTCGATTTCTCGGTGTGGGAGTTGTGGGGCCCGTTGCTGACCGGTGGGCGGCTGGTGGTGGTGGACTACTACACCTCGCGCTCGCCGGCGCAGTTCCTGGAGTTGGTGGCCGCCGAGGGTGTGACGGTCCTCAATCAGACGCCGTCGGCGTTCTATCAGTTCGCCGAGGCCGATCGTGCCCACTCCGAGGGTGGGGATGGTCCGGTGGGGTTGGCGTTGCGGTATGTGATTTTCGGTGGCGAGGCGTTGGAGCCGCGCCGGCTGGCCGGCTGGTTCGATCGGCGCGGGGATCGTGACGCGGTGTTGGTGAACATGTATGGCATCACCGAGACCACGGTGCATGTGACGCACCGCCGGATCGGGGCCACCGACACCACGGCCGCGAGTGTGGTGGGTGGCCCGATCGCGGGGCTGCGGGTGTATGTGCTGGATTCGCGGTTGCGTCCGGTGCCGGTGGGTGTGGCGGGTGAGGTCTATATCGCGGGTGGTCAGTTGTCGCGGGGGTATCTGGGTCGCGGGGATCTGAACGCGACGCGGTTCGTGGCCGATCCGTTCGGTTCCGGTGGACGGTTGTACCGCTCGGGTGACGTGGCGCGCTGGACTGTGCCCGAGGGTCGCTCCGCAGGTTCGGCTCCTGCCGCGGCCGAGCTCGAGTTTGTGGGTCGTGCCGATGATCAGGTGAAGGTGCGTGGGTTCCGGATCGAGTTGGGTGAGGTCGAGGCCGTGGTGGCTTCGTTGCCCGGTGTGGGTGAGTGCGCGGTGGTGGTGCGCGAGGACACTCCCGGTGATGCCCGGTTGGTGGCGTATCTGGTGCCGGCGGCGGGTGCGGTGCTCGACATCGAGGCGCTGCGCACACTCGCGGGTGAGTCGCTGCCGGTGTACATGGTGCCGACCGGGTTCGTGGTGCTGGAGCGGATCCCGTTGACGGTGAACGGGAAGTTGGATCGTAAGGCGTTGCCGGCGCCGGTTGTCGTGCAGAGCGAGTTCCGGGCGCCGGTGACGCCGATCGAGCAGGTGGTGGCGGGGGTGTTCGCCGAGGTGCTCGGGATCGACCGCGTTGGTGCCGATGATGATTTCTTCGCCCTCGGCGGTAACAGCCTGTTGGCGACACAGGTGGTTTCGCGTCTGGGTGCGGCGTTGGATGCGAGTATCCCGGTGCGGGTGTTGTTCGAGGCGCCGGTAGTGGAACGGCTTGCGGTGGCGGTCGCCTCGCACACCGGCACCGGGCGGGTCGCGTTGGTGGCCGGTCCGCGGCCGGAGCGGATCCCGTTGTCGATGGCCCAGACCCGGATGTGGTTCCTCAACCGCTTCAATCCGGATTCGGTGGTCGACAACATCCCGATGGCGATCCGGATGTCGGGGACGCTGAATCTCGATGCGTTGCAGGCGGCGATGTTCGACGTGCTGGGGCGGCACGAGTCGCTGCGCACGGTGTACCCGGAGATCGATGGTATCGGCTACCAGTTGGTGCTTTCGGCTGAACAGGTCGGCCTCGATCTCGCGCCGGTGTCGGTGACCGAGGCGGAACTCTTCGGTGCGGTGGCCGGGGTGGTCGGGCGTGGATTCGATATCACGACCGAGGTACCGGTGCGCGCGCGACTGTTCCGGGTGAGCGACAACGTAGGCGACGAGTTCGTGTTGGTGTTCGTGGCCTATCACATTGCCACCGATGGTTTCTCGGTTGCGCCGCTGGCGCGGGATGTGATGCTGGCGTACGAGTCCCGTACCCGGGGCGAGGCGCCGAGCTGGTTGCCGTTGCCGGTGCAGTACGCCGACTACGCCCTGTGGCAGCGCGCGGTGCTCGGCTCCGATGATGATGCGGAATCGCTGATATCGCGGCAGATTGCCTACTGGAGCAGCCAGCTCGCGGGCGTGCCGGATCAGTTGGATCTGCCTTCGGACCGGCCGCGGCCCGCGGTGGCGTCGGGTCGGGGTGCGAACGTCGAGTTCGAAATCCCGGCGCAGCTGCATGCCGGGTTGGTGGAGTTGGCGCGCGCGCACGACGCGACGCTGTTCATGGTGGTGCACGCGGCGCTGGCGGTCCTGCTGGCGCGACTGTCGGGGACCGACGATATTGCGGTGGGAACGCCGATCGCGGGTCGCGGTGAGCGTGAACTCGATGACCTGATCGGCATGTTCGTCAACACCCTGGTGCTGCGCACCGGTGTGGATGGTGGCGAATCGGTCGCGGATCTGCTCGCGCAGACGCGGGAAACCGACCTCGGCGCGTTCGGGCACGCGGATGTGCCGTTCGAGCGGCTGGTGGAGATTCTCGATCCGGCCCGCTCGCAGGCGCGTAACCCGCTGTTCCAGGTGGCGCTCTCGTTCCAGAACCTCGGCACGACCCGGTTCGAGTTGCCCGGCCTCACGGTCGCAGCCCTGGACGCTGTGTCGGATACCGCGAAGTTCGACCTGCAGGTGACGTTGTCGGAGCACCAGGCGGATCCGCAGGGCGGTCCGGTCGGTATGGGTGCTGTGTTGACCTATGCCACGGACCTGTTCGACGAGGTGTCGATGGTCGAATTCGGCCGGCGGCTGGTCCGGGTGTTCGAGGCGTTCGTGACCGATTCCGCTGTGCTGGTGGGGGATATCGAGATCCTCGATGCCGGTGAGGTTGCCGAGCTGATCCGGGTGCCGGGTGCGGGGGCGATGCCGGTCGGCTTGTTGCCGGAGTTGTTGACCGCGTCGGTGTTGTCGTCGCCGGATGCGGTGGCGGTGCGGTTCGAGGGCCGGTCGTATTCGTACGCGGAGTTGGACGAGTCGTCGAGCCGGTTGGCGCGACTGCTGATCGGTCGTGGTGTGGGTCCGGAAGCCATGGTGGCGCTGGCATTGCCGCGGTCCTACGCGATGGTGCTGGCGGTGTGGGCGGTTGCCAAGACCGGTGCGGCCTACGTGCCGGTGGATCCGACGTATCCGGTCGATCGTGTCGAGTACATGCTGTCGGATTCGGCTGCGCTGCTCGGTATCACCGCCGCGGCGCATGTCGATGCTCTGCCCGGTGCGGTGCAGTGGCTGGTGCTCGATGCACCCGACACCGACCAGGCGCTGGCGGAGTTCTCCGCGAACCCGGTGACCGATGCGGATCGGGTCGCGCCGGTGCGGGTGTCGAACACGGCATACATGATTTACACCTCGGGTTCGACGGGGCGCCCGAAGGGTGTCGCGGTCACCCATGCCGGGTTGGCCGGTCTGACGCAGTATGCGACCGGGTTGTACGGGGTGGACGCGGATTCACGGTTCCTGCATGTGTGTTCGCCGAGTTTCGATCCGTCGGTGCTGGAGTGGACGGCGGCCTTCTCGAACGGTGCGACGCTGGTGATCGTGCCGGCGGGGGTGATCGGCGGGGTCGAGTTGACCGAGTTGCTGGTCGCCGAGCGGGTGACGCACGCGATGATCGTGCCGGCGGTGCTGGGCACGATGGATCCGGCGGAGTTGCCGGAACTGGTGATGGTGCAGACCGGTGGCGACGCCTCGACGCCGGAGTTGGTGGCGCGGTGGGCGCCGGGGCGGCGGTTCTTCAACGGGTACGGCCCGACGGAGACGACGATCATCTCCTCCTACGCGAGGCTGGATGTGGCTGCTCCGGTGACGATCGGTGCCCCGATCCCGGGGATGTCGGCGCTGGTGCTCGATGGCCGGTTGCGTCCGGTGCCGGTCGGTACGGCGGGTGAGTTGTATCTGTCCGGTGACGCGTTGGCGCGCGGCTATCACGAGCGGGCGGGTCTGACCGCGGACCGGTTCGTGGCCAATCCGTACGCCACGGGCGGTGAACCGATGTACCGCACCGGTGATCTGGTGCGGTGGCGCCGTGACGGTGCACTCGAGTTCGTGGGGCGCAGCGATTTCCAGGTGAAGATCCGTGGGTTCCGCGTCGAGCTCGGTGAGATCGACACGGTGCTCGCGGCCCACGAGTCGGTGCGGTTCGCGGTCACGCTCGGGCGCACGCTCGAGTCGGGTGCCACGGTGCTGGTGTCCTATGTGCAGCCCGTGCCGGGCACCGCGATCGATACCGGTGTCCTGGCCGGGTTTGCCGGGGACCGGTTGCCCGGGCATATGGTGCCGTCGGCGTTCGTGGTTATCGACGAGGTGCCGCTCACCCCGATCGGGAAGCTGGACCGTAAGGCGTTGCCCGAGCCGGTGTTCGAGACGGTCGAGTTCCGTGCCGCGACGACACCGCTGGAGCAGGGCATTGCCGAGGTGATGGCCGAGGTGCTCGGTCTGGGGTCGGTCAGTGTCGATGATTCGTTCTTCGCCCTCGGTGGCGACAGCATTGTGTCGATCCAGTTCGTGTCGCGGGCGCGGGCGCGGGGGATCCGGTTTACCCCGCGCGATGTGTTCGAGCAGCGCACGGTGGCCGGTTTGGCCGAGGTCGCGGTGTTCGACGACGGCACGGCCGAGGTCGTCCAGCTTCCGGAGTTGCCCGGTGGCGGCGTTGGCACCTTGCCGTTGACGCCGGTGATGGCAGGGTTCCTGGCCGGTGGTGGGGATTACCGGACGTTCAATCAGTCGGTGCCGGTGCAGGTTCCGGCGTCGATGGATCTGAAGTTGTTGACCGCAACCATTGCCACGGTTGTCGATGCGCACGACATGCTGCGGGCCACGCTGCACCGTGACGAGAACGGTGAGTGGGTGTTCGAGGCCCGTCCGGTCGGGTCGGTCGATGTCGCACAGTGGATCCGGCATTACCCGCTGCCGGCCGATATCGATGACGCCGAGTTGAGTGCGGTGGCGTCGAAGGCCACCGATGCGGCGTTGGGTGAGCTGGATCCGCAGACCGGTGACATGGTGCGGTTCCTGTGGTTCGACTTCGCCGGTGACAGTCGGCACGGTGTGCTTTACATCGTTGGCCATCACTTCGTGGTCGATGGTGTGTCGTGGCGGATTCTGGTGCCGGACATGGCGATTGCGTGGTCGCAACTGAGCGCGGATCAGCCGGTGGCGCTGGCGCCGGTCGCGACCTCGATGCGCCGCTGGACCCATGCCCTGGCCGAGGAGGCAGTGTCACCGGGCCGCGCGGCGGAGCTGGAGTTGTGGCGCGAGGTCCTTGCGGTGGAGGATCCGCTGCTGGGTTCGCGGGCGCTGGATCCGAACGTCGATATCGAGTCGAGCACGGATCGGGTCACGGTGGAGATCCCGACCGAGATTACCGGCGCGGTGCTGCGCGATCTTCCGGAGTTGTATCGCGCCAGTGTCAACGACGCCTTGTTGGCGGCGTTGGCGATGGCGATGGTGGCGTGGCGACGCAACCGGGGCGTCGATCTCTCGTCGGCTTTGGTCCGCATGGAGGGTCACGGCCGTGAGGAGACCCTAATCCCGGGTGCGGATCTGTCGCGGACGGTCGGCTGGTTCACCAGTGCCTACCCGGTGCGCGCCGATTTGGCCGGAATCGACGTGGCCGACGCCTTCACTGGTGGCCGCGCTGCGGGCGAGGCGATCAAGGCGGTCAAGGAGCAGCTACTCGCGATCCCGGATCGCGGTATGGGCTACGGGCTGCTGCGCCACTTCAATCCCGAGGGTGGAGTGCTGGCCGGCTTGCCGCAGGGGCAGGTCAGTTTCAACTACCTGGGCCGGGTCGCTGGCACCGAGGTACCGGTCGAATTGGCCGACATCGGGTGGGGACTGTCCGGGGCGTTGGGCGCGCTGACCTCGCATGTCGAGTCGACCATTCCGGTGCATTCGGTGATCGACATCAACGCGGCTGTCGGCGACGACGGTGTCCTGGGTGCCGGGTTCACCTTCCCTGTCGGGGTGATCGACCGCGCCGAGGTGCAGGATCTGGCCGACCTGTGGAGTCAGGCGTTGGCTGCTCTGGCCACCCATAGTGCGGCACCGGATGCCGGTGGCCTGACACCGTCGGATCTGCCGCTCGTCGAGGTGGGTCAGACCGACATCGACGGCTGGGAGCAGCGCTACCCGAACCTGACCGATGTGTGGCAGCTTTCGCCGCTGCAGTCGGGTCTGCGGTTCCACGCGATGCTCACCGCCGACGACGTCGCGGGCGGCGTCGATATCTACACGATGCAGGCGACCCTGCACCTGGGCGGCTATCTCGATGCCGAGCGATTGCGTTCGGCGGCGCAGGCGTTGACCGAGCGGTACACGAACCTGCGGACCGCGTTCGTCACCGACTCGGCGGGGACCGCGGTGCAGCTCGTGCTCGGCCGGGTCGACGTGCCGTGGCGTGAGCTGGATTTGACGGATCTGACCGAGACCGAGCGAGCCGAGCAGGTGCGTGCGGAGCTGACCGCCGAGCAGGCGGCCGGGTTCGATATGACCTGTCCGCCGATGATGCGGTTCACCCTCATCCGCACCGGCCACGACGCGTGGCAGCTGGGCGTGACCGTCCACCACATTCTGCTCGACGGCTGGTCGATGCCACTGCTGATGCGGGACCTGCTGGTGCTCTACGCGGTCAGCGGTGACCTTTCGGTGCTGCCCCGAGTCCGGGACTACCGCAACTTCCTGGTGTGGCTGGCCGAGCGGAACCGGCAACACTCCCTCGACACCTGGGCGCATGCGCTCGACGGTGTCGCGGGACCCACGATGCTCGAGTCCGTGTCGCGGCAGCACACCGAAAGCGGCACCGGCAAGGTGGGTGTGCACCTGTCCGAGGCCGAGACGGCGCGGCTCACCGAGGCCGCGGCCGCGCTGGGCGTCACGCTCAACACCATGGTGCAGGCGGCATGGGCAATCCTGCTCGGCCGCATGACCGGATCCTCGGATGTGGTGTTCGGTGCCACCGTGTCGGGTCGCCCGGCCGACATCGCCGGGGTCGAGTCGATGGTCGGGTTGTTCATCAACACCATCCCCGTCCGGGTCCGCATCGCCGCCGACGCCACGTTCTCGGCGCTGTTGGGCCGCTTGCAGTCCGAGCAGGCCGACCTGCTCGAACACCACTACCTCGGCCTGACCGACATCCACCACGCCGCCGGCGTGGCCGAGTTGTTCAACACGCTGTTCGTGTTCGAGTCCTACCCGATCGACCGGGCAGCGTTGAGCGAGGCCGGTTCCGCGCTCGATGGGATGGCGGTCACCGGCGTCGACATCCTCGACGGATCGCATTACCCACTCACATTGCTGGTCAACCTCGGTGCGCAACTTGTGGTCGACTTCAAATACGACCTGGCTCTCTTCGCCACCACCGAGATCGAGACACTCGCCGCCCGGCTCCTGCGGGTCTTGGCGAGGGTGGCCGCAAACGCCGAGGTCCCGGTCGGGGATATCGACATCCTCGACGCCGCCGAGCGCGACGCGGTCCTCTCGCAGTGGAACGCCACCGATGTCGGTGTGTTCGACGGACTGTTGCTCGACCGGTTCGACCGTGCCGTTGCCGCGACGCCGGATGCCGTGGCGGTGGTGTTCGAGGGCGACTCGCTGACCTACGCCGATTTCGCCGCACGGGTGAACCGGCTTGCGCGGCACCTGATGTCGCTGGGTGTGGGTCCGGAGTCGCGGGTCGCGGTGGCGATGCGGCGTGGCACGGATCTGCTGGCGGCGATTTATGCGGTGACCGCCGCGGGCGGCGCGTACGTTCCGGTCGATCCGGATCACCCGGCCGACCGCATTGCGTACGTGTTGGATTCGGCGGATCCGGTGGTGGTGCTGACCACGCAGCGCGCTGGCGTCGATGCAGGCGATCGGTCTGTCGTGGCGGTGGACACCCTCGATGTGTCGGGCTATTCGGCGGATCCGGTGACGGATGCGGATCGGGTGGCGCCGTTGCGTGCCGGCAACACGGCGTATGTGATTTATACCTCGGGTTCGACGGGTCGCCCGAAGGGTGTCGCGGTCACCCACGGCGCGATCGTGAACCGCCTGGAGTGGATGCAGACGGCCTACGCCCTCGATGGCTCCGATGTGGTGTTGTGGAAGACGCCGGTCACCTTCGATGTGTCGGTGTGGGAGTTGTTCTGGGCCTTGGGTGTGGGTGCGCGTCTGGTGGTGGCGGCGCCGGACGGTCACCGGGATCCGGTGTATCTGGCGGGGCTGATCGCCGAGCAGTCGGTGACGACGCTGCATTTCGTGCCGTCGATGATGGCGGCGTTTGTGGGTGCGGTGGCGGCGGGGTCGTGCCCGTCGGTGCGGCGGGTGTTCGCTTCGGGTGAGGCGTTGACCGGTGATGTGGCGCAGCGGTTGCGCACGGTGGTGCCGAGCACCGGGTTGCACAACCTGTACGGCCCGACCGAAGCCGCGGTGGACGTGACGTTCCATGAGGTGACCGATGCGGACACGGTGAGTGTGCCGATCGGTGCACCGGTGTTCAACACCGAGGTGTTCGTCCTCGATGCCCGGTTGCGTCCGGTCCCGGTCGGGGTGCCGGGTGAGTTGTACCTGGCGGGTGTGCAGTTGGCCCGCGGCTACCTGGGTCGCGCTGATCTGACGGCGGACCGGTTCGTGACCAACCCGTACGGCGAGGCGGGCGAGCGGATGTACCGCACCGGTGACCTGGTGCGGTGGACCCCGGTTGGTGAGTTGGATTATTTGGGGCGCACCGATTTCCAGGTGAAGCTGCGCGGTTTGCGTATCGAGCTCGGTGAGATCGAGGCGGCGCTGCTCGCCTTCGATGGTGTCACGCAGTCGGTGGTTGTGGTGCGGGGCGACGGCATCACCGATCGGCTGGTCGGCTACGTGGTGGGCGACGCCGCCAGCGATCCGGAGCAGATCCGTGCTTTCGTTGCTGCGCGGGTGCCGTCGTACATGGTGCCCGAGCAGATCATGATCCTGGATTCGTTCCCGCTGAATGCTTCCGGGAAGTTGGATCGCAAGGCTCTGCCGGCACCGGTGTTCGAGGTGGCGGTGTTCCGGGCACCGACGACTTCGATCGAGCAGGCCGTGGCCGGCGTGTTCGCCGAGGTCCTCGGGATCGACCGGGTCGGTTTGGACGACGACTTCTTCGCCCTCGGTGGAAACAGCCTGTTGGCGATGCAGGTGGTTTCGCGTCTCGGTGCGGCATTGGATGCCACGGTGCCGGTGCGCGCCTTGTTCGACGCATCGACGGTGGAACGTCTTGCGGTGGCTGCCGAGTCGCATGCGGGTGCGGGACGGGTGGCGTTGGTACCCCAGGTCCGCCCGGAGCAGGTCCCGTTGTCGTTGGCGCAGTCGCGGATGTGGTTCCTCAACCGGCTCAACCCGGATTCTGCGGTGGACAACATCCCGGCGGTGCTGCGCATCACCGGCCCAGTGGATACCGATGCGTTGCAGCGTGCCGTCACCGATCTCGTCGAGCGGCAGGAGACGCTGCGCACGATCTACCCCGAGGTGGACGGTGTCGGCCATCAGGTGGTCCTCCCGAGCGCGGACGCAACCCCGGATGTCACGCCAGTCGAGGTGGATCCGGCCCGTGCGATCGATGCGGTCCGCGAGTTCCTGCTCCGCGGGTTCGACGTCACGCGCGAAACCCCGTTCCGGGTAGCTCTTTTCCGGCTCGCCACCGACGAGCATCTGCTTGCCGTCGTGATGCACCACATCTCCGGTGACGGAGCATCGGTCGGTCCGCTCGCCCGCGACGTGATGGTGTCCTACGAGGCGCGCGCTCGCGGCGCGGAGCCCGGCTGGGCTCCGCTACCGGTGCAGTACGCCGACTTCGCCTTGTGGCAGCGCGAGGTACTCGGTTCCGAGGACGACCCGGAATCGGTTATTTCGCAGCAGCTGTCGTACTGGACGCGCGAACTTGCCGGCCTGCCGGAAGAGATTTCGCTGCCTGCCGATCGGCCGCGCCCGCATGTCGCGTCGTTTGCCGGTGCCGAGGTCGGGTTCGATATCGACGCGGATTTGGGTGCGCGCGTCGAGGAACTCGGCCGCCGCTTGAACGCGACGCCGTTCATGGTGGTGCATGCCGCGCTCGCGGTGGTGTTGTCGCGGTTGTCGGGGACCGACGACATCGCGATCGGCACCCCGGTGGCGGGTCGTGGTGAGCGCGAGCTCGATGACATGGTCGGCATGTTCGTCAACACGCTGGTGCTGCGCACCGGTGTGGATGGGGGCGAGTCGTTCGCCGATCTGCTGGCCCGCGCCCGCGACACCGATCTGGGTGCTTTCGGTAACGCCGATGTGCCGTTCGAACGGCTCGTCGAGATCATCGATCCGATTCGTTCGCAGGCACGCAATCCGCTGTTCCAGGTGATGTTGGCGTTCCAGAACTTCGAGCAGACCCGGTTCGAGATCGCTGGTCTCACGATCGAGGGTGTCGAGAACCCGACGGACACAGCCAAGTTCGACCTTCTCGTCACCCTCGGTGCGGATCCCGGCGGCGCCGGGTACGGCGGGACGCTGACCTATGCGACGGATCTGTTCGACGAGGCCACCGTGGCCGGGTTCGGGCAGCGCCTGGTCCGGGTGCTCGAGGCGGTCACCGCCGACCCGAGTGTGGCCGTTGGTGATGTGGAGCTGCTGACCGCCGCGGAGCGGGCGTTGGTGGTGTCGGAGTGGAACGCCACCGATGTCGGTGCGTTCGACGGCCTGGTGCTCGACCGGTTCGAGCAGACGGTTGCCACGTCCCCGGACGAGGTCGCGGTCGTGTTCGAAGGCGAAGAGCTGACCTATGCGCAGTTCGCCGCGCGGGTGCATCGCCTTGCCCGGCATTTGATTTCGATCGGTGTGGGCCCGGAATCGAGGGTCGCGGTCGCGATGCGTCGCGGTCCGGATCTGCTCACCGGGATCTATGCCGTGGTCGCCGCGGGCGGTGCGTACGTGCCGGTCGACCCGGATCATCCGGCCGACCGCACCGCGTACGTGCTGGAGTCGGCCGATCCGGTAGTGGTGCTGACCACCACCGACGACGGTGACGATGTGCGGGAGAGGTCTGTCACCGGCGCGGAGCCTGCGGAGCGACCGCTTCTGTGCCTCGACACCCTCGATGTGTCGGGTTACTCCCCGGATCCGGTCACCGACGCGGACCGGCTGAGCCCGCTGCGGCCGGGCAATGCGGCCTACGTCATCTACACCTCCGGTTCGACCGGTCGCCCCAAGGGCGTTGCGGTGGCACACCGGTCGGTGGTCAACCAGATCGGTTGGGTCGCGGGCGAGTACGGCGTGAACGCGTTGGATGTGGTGCTGTGGAAGACCCCGACCACGTTCGATGTGTCGGTGTGGGAGTTGTTCGCCGTCAATGGTGTTGGCGGTCGACTGGTAGCCGCGGCCGCGGATGGGCACCGCGACCCCGCGTACCTGGTGCGCGTGATCGAGGAACAGTCGGTGACGTTGACCTCTTTCGTGCCCTCGATGCTGTCGGCGTTCGTCACTGAGTTCACCGCGGGTAGTTGCGCTTCGCTGCGGGCGGTGTTCGTGGCCGGTGAGGCACTGCCGGCGCAGACTGTATCCGCGTTCCGGGCGCGCAGCCGCGCGGAGGTGCACAACCTGTACGGCCCGACGGAGTTCACGGTGCATGCGACCGCGGCACCGGCGCCGGCGGTGCTGGGCGCGTTCGTGCCGATCGGCGCTCCGGTCTACAACAGCCGGGCGTTCGTGCTCGATGCCCGGTTGCGGCCGGTGGCGCCGGGTGTGGCGGGCGAGTTGTACATGGCGGGTGTGCAGGTCGCGCGCGGATACTTCGGCCGGCCGGACCTCTCGGCCGAGCGCTTCGTGGCCAACCCCTTCGGTGGCGGTGGACGGCTCTACCGCACCGGCGACCTGGTTCGCTGGACGACCGATAGTTCGGGTGCCGGTGTCATCGAGTACCTGGGCCGGACCGACTTCCAGGTGAAGCTGCGTGGTCAGCGCATCGAGCTCGGCGAGATCGAGGCGGCGTTGCTCGCGGTTGAGGGTGTGGCGCAGTCGGTTGTGGTGGTGCACAACGACGGTGTCACCGATCGCTTGGTCGGCTATGTCACCGCCTACACCACGGTGGATGCGGATGCGGTGCGCCGTGCGGTGTCCGAGCGGGTTCCGTCCTACATGGTGCCCACCCAGATCATCGCTTTGGCGGCGTTGCCGCTCAACCCGTCCGGCAAGCTGGATCGTAAGGCGCTGCCGGCGCCGGTATTCGAGGCCGCGGCGTTCCGCGCCCCGACAACCACGATCGAGCAGGCCGTTGCCGATGTGTTCGCCGAGGTGCTCGGCCTCGACCGGGTCGGCCTCGACGATGACTTCTTTGCCCTGGGCGGCAACTCGCTGCTGGGCATGCAGGTCATGTCTCGCCTGGGTCAGGTGCTGGATGCGACCATCCCGGTGCGGGTGTTGTTCGAGGCGTCCGCGGTGGAACGCCTTGCGGTGGCGGTCCAGGCGCATGCGGGTGCGGGGCGGGTGGCGTTGGTGGCGGGTCCGCGGCCGGAGAGTGTCCCGTTGTCGTTGGCGCAGTCGCGGATGTGGTTCCTGAACCGGTTGGATCCGGAGTCGGCGGCCTACAACATGCCGATGGCCATCCGGTTGACGGGTGAACTCGACACTGTTGCACTGCAACTGGCGGTGGGCGATGTGGTGGCGCGACACGAGTCGCTGCGCACGGTGTACCCGGAGGTCGATGGGATCGGGTTCCAGCAGGTACTCCCGCCGGCCGAGGCCGGGGTGGCACTGTCGTCGGCGTCGGTGCGTGAGTCCGAGGTGTTCGCCGAGATTGCAGGGTTCGCGGGTCGCGGGTTCGACGACCTGACCGAGCGGGTTCCGGTGCGGGCACGGCTGTTCCGGATCACCGATGTCACCGACGAGTTCGTGCTGGTGGTCGTGGTGCATCACATAGCTACCGATGGTTTCTCGGTGGGTCCGCTGGCGCGCGATGTGATGATGGCGTACGAGTCCCGTACCCGGGGCGAGGCGCCGGGCTGGACGCCGTTGCCGGTGCAGTACGCCGACTTCGCGTTGTGGCAGCGGGAGGTCCTGGGCTCCGAGGATGATCCGGAGTCGCTGATTGCCGGTCAGCTCGACTACTGGACAACCCAGCTCGCGGGCGTGCCGGACGAGTTGGCGCTGCCGTTGGATCGGCCGCGGCCGGCGGTCGCGTCGGGCCGCGGTGCCACGGTCGGGTTCGAGGTCCCGGCGCAGCTGCATGCCGGGTTGGTGGATCTTGCGCGGGAGCACGAGGCAACCCTGTTCATGGTGGTGCATACCGCGCTCGCGGTGCTGCTTGCGCGCCTGTCCGGCGGCGACGATGTGGCGATCGGTACGCCGATCGCGGGTCGCGGTGAACGGGAACTCGACGATCTGATCGGCATGTTCGTCAACACCCTGGTGCTGCGCACTCCGGTCGAGGGTGGGGCGTCGGTCGACGAGGTGTTGACGCAGGCGCGGGCGACCGACGTCGCCGCGTTCGGGCATGCGGACGTGCCGTTCGAGCGGTTGGTGGAGGTGCTCGACCCCGCTCGGTCACAGGCGCGGCATCCATTGTTCCAGGTGGCGCTCTCGTTCCAGAATCACGTCGAATCACGTTTCGAACTGCCGGGGTTGACCGTGGCCGGTCTCGACGCCGGTGTCGACACGGCGAAGTTCGACCTGCAGGTCACGGTGTCCGAGCTCGGTGCCGGCGGGATGTCGGGTGCGTTGACCTATGCCACGGACCTGTTCGACGAGGTGTCGATGGTCGAATTCGGCCGGCGGCTGGTCCGGGTGTTCGAGGCGTTCGTGACCGATTCCGCTGCACTGGTGGGGGATATCGAGATCCTCGATGCCGGTGAGGTTGCCGAGCTGATCCGGGTGCCGGGTGCGGGGGCGATGCCGGTCGGCTTGTTGCCGGAGTTGTTGACCGCGGCGGTGCTGTCGTCCCCGGCTGCGGTGGCGGTGCGGTTCGAGGGCCGGTCGTATTCGTACGCGGAGTTGGACGAGTCGTCGAGCCGGTTGGCGCGACTGCTGATCGGTCGCGGTGTCGGTCCGGAAGCCATTGTGGCGCTGGCATTGCCACGGTCCTACGCGATGGTGCTGGCGGTGTGGGCGGTTGCCAAGACCGGTGCGGCCTACGTGCCGGTGGATCCGACGTATCCGGTCGATCGTGTCGAGTACATGCTGTCGGATTCGGCTGCGCTGCTTGGTGTTACGGGTTCGGAGTACGTCGATGGGCTACCCGATGGGGTGCAGTGGCTGGTCCTGGATGCACCGGATACCGACCAGGCGTTGGCCGGTTTCTCCGCCGATGCGGTGACCGATGCGGACCGGCTCGCATCGGTGCGGGTGTCGAACACGGCGTACATGATTTACACCTCGGGTTCGACGGGGCGCCCGAAGGGTGTCGCGGTCACTCATGCCGGGTTGGCGGGTCTGACGGCGTATGCGACCGGGTTGTACGGGGTGGATGCGGATTCGCGGTTCCTGCATGTGTGTTCGCCGAGTTTCGATCCGTCGGTGCTGGAATGGACGGCGGCGTTCTCGAACGGTGCGACGCTGGTGATCGTGCCGGCGGGGGTGATCGGCGGGGTCGAGTTGACCGAGTTGCTCGCTGCCGAGCGGGTGACGCACGCGATCGTCACCCCGGCGGTGCTGGGCACGATGGATCCGGCGGAGTTGCCGGAGCTTGTGATGGTGCAGACCGGTGGTGATGTGTGCACGCCGGAGTTGGTGGCGCGGTGGGCGCCGGGGCGGCGGTTCTTCAACGGGTACGGCCCGACGGAGACGACGATCATCTCCTCCTACGCGAGGCTGGATGCGGCGGGACCGGTGACGATCGGTGCCCCGATCCCGGGGATGTCGGCGTTGGTGCTCGATGCCCGGTTGCGTCCGGTGCCGGTCGGTACGGCGGGTGAGTTGTATCTGTGCGGTGACGCGTTGGCGCGGGGGTATCAGGAGCGGGCGGGTCTGACCGCGGACCGGTTCGTGGCCAATCCGTACGCCACGGGCGGTGAACCGATGTACCGCACCGGTGATCTGGTGCGGTGGCGCCGTGACGGTGCACTCGAGTTCGTGGGTCGCAGCGATTTCCAGGTGAAGATCCGTGGGTTCCGCGTCGAGCTCGGTGAGATCGACGCGGTGCTCGCGTCGCACGAGTCGGTGCGGTTCGCGGTGACGTTGGGTAGCCAGTTGGAGTCGGGTGCGACGGTTTTGGTGTCGTATGTGCAGCCCGCACCCGGCGTGGTGATCGACACCGCGGTGCTGGCGGGGTTTGCCGGGGACCGGTTGCCCGGGCATATGGTGCCGTCGGCGTTCGTGGTTATCGACGAGGTGCCGCTGACCCCGATCGGGAAGCTGGACCGTAAGGCGTTGCCCGAGCCGGTGTTCGAGACGGTCGAGTTCCGTGCCGCGACGACACCGCTGGAGCAGGGCATTGCCGAGGTGATGGCCGAGGTGCTCGGTCTGGGGTCGGTCAGTGTCGATGATTCGTTCTTCGCCCTGGGTGGCGACAGCATCGTGTCGATCCAGTTCGTGTCCCGCGCCCGGGCGCGGGGGATCCGGTTTACCCCGCGTGATGTGTTCGAGCAGCGCACGGTGGCTGGTTTGGCCGAGGTCGCGGTGTTCGACGACGGCACGGCCGAGGTCGTCCAGCTTCCGGAGTTGCCCGGTGGCGGCGTTGGCACCTTGCCGTTGACGCCGGTGATGGCAGGGTTCCTGGCCGGTGGCGGGGATTACCGGACGTTCAATCAGTCGGTGCCGGTGCAGGTTCCGGCGTCGATGGATGCCGAACTGCTGCGGGCGACGATCGCTTCGGTGGTGGATCAGCACGACATGCTGCGGGCCACGCTGCACCGTGACGAGAACGGTGAGTGGGTGTTCGAGGCGCGTCCGGTCGGGTCGGTCGACGTCGCACAGTGGATCCGGCATTACCCGCTGCCGGCCGATATCGATGACGCCGAGTTGAACGCGGTCGCATCGGCGGCCACCGATGCGGCGTTGGGTGAGCTGGATCCGCAGACCGGTGACATGGTGCGGTTCCTGTGGTTCGACTTCGGCGCCGACCGGCACGGGATCCTGTACATCGTTGGGCATCACTTCGTGGTCGATGGTGTGTCGTGGCGGATTCTGGTGCCGGACATGGCGATCGCGTGGGCGCAGTTGAGCGCGGGTCAGCCGGTGGCGCTGGCGCCGGTCGCGACCTCGATGCGCCGCTGGACCCATGCCCTGGCCGAGGAGGCAGTGGCAGCGGGCCGCTCGGCGGAGCTGGAGTTGTGGCGGGATCTGCTCGACGTCTCCGATCCGTTGCTGGGTTCGCGGTCATTGGATCCGGTTGTCGATGTCGGGTCCACGGTGGATCAGGTCACGGTGGAGATCCCGGCCGAGGTGACCGGCGCGGTGCTGCGCGATCTGCCGGAGTTGTACCGCGCCAGCGTCAACGACGCCTTGTTGGCGGGGTTGGCGATGGCGATGGTGGCGTGGCGACGCAACCGGGGCGTCGATCTCTCGTCGGCTTTGGTCCGCATGGAGGGTCACGGCCGTGAGGAGACCCTGATCCCGGGTGCGGATCTGTCGCGGACGGTGGGCTGGTTCACCAGTGCCTACCCCGTGCGGACGGACCTGGCCGGGATCGACATCGCCGATGCCTTCAACGGTGGCGCTGCCGCGGGCGAGGCGATCAAGGCGGTCAAGGAGCAGCTACTCGCGATCCCGGATCGCGGTATGGGCTACGGGCTGCTGCGCCAGTTCAATCCCGAGGGTGGAGTGCTGGCCGAGCTACCGCAGGGGCAGGTCAGTTTCAACTACCTGGGCCGGGTCGGTGGCACCGAGGTACCGGCCGAATTGGCCGACATCGGGTGGGGACTGTCCGGGGCGTTGGGCGCGCTGACCTCGCAGGTCGAGTCGACCATTCCGGTGCATTCGGTGATCGACATCAACGCAGCTGTCGGCGACGACGGTGTCCTGGGTGCCGGGTTCAGCTTCCCGCGTGGGGTGATCGACCGTGCCGACGTGGCGGAACTCGCGGATCTCTGGAGTGACGCGTTGCGCGGGCTCGCGCAGCACAGTGCGGCGCCGGTGGCCGGTGGCCTGACACCGTCGGATCTGCCGCTCGTCGAGGTCGGCCAGACCGATATCGACGGTTGGGAGCAGCGCTACCCCAACCTGACCGATGTGTGGCAGCTGTCGCCGCTGCAGTCGGGTCTGCGGTTCCACGCGATGCTCACCGCCGACGGCGGTGCCGATATCTACACGATGCAGGCAACCCTGCACCTGGGCGGCTATCTCGATGCCGAGCGATTGCGTTCGGCGGCGCAGGCGTTGACCGAGCGGTACACGAACCTGCGGACCGCGTTCGTCACCGACTCGGCGGGGACCGCGGTGCAGCTCGTGCTCGGCCGGGTCGACGTGCCGTGGCGTGAGGTGGATTTGACCGGTGTCGCGGAAGGTGACCGGGCCGAGCGCGCCCGTCGCACCCTGGCCGCGGATCAGGCCAACGGGTTCGACATGACCCGTCCGCCGCTGCTTCGGTTCACGCTGGTTCGCACCGCGCACGACGCGTGGCAGCTGGGCGTGACCGTCCACCACATTCTGCTCGACGGCTGGTCGATGCCGCTGCTGATGCGCGACCTACTGGTGCTCTACGCGGTCAGCGGCGATCTGTCGGTGCTGCCCCGGGTGCGGGACTACCGCAACTTCCTGGTGTGGCTGGCCGGGCAGGACCGGCAGCGCTCCCTCGACACCTGGGCGCATGCGCTCGACGGTGTCGCGGGACCCACGATGCTCGAGTCCGTGTCGCGGCAGCACACCGAGAGCGGCATCGACCGGGTGAGCATCGAATTTTCCGAGGCCGACACGGCGCGGCTCACCGAGGCCGCCGGAAAACTCGGCGTCACGATCAACACGATGGTGCAGGCGGCGTGGGCGATCCTGCTGGGTCGGATGACCGGTCAGTCCGACGTCGTGTTCGGTGCCACCGTGTCCGGTCGTCCGGCCGATCTTGCCGGGGTCGAGTCGATGGTCGGGTTGTTCATCAACACCATCCCCGTCCGGGTCCGCATCGCTGGCGACGCGACAGTGTCCGAGTTGCTGAGCCGGTTGCAGTCCGAGCAGGCCGACCTGCTCGAACACCATTACGTCGGCCTGCCCGAGATTCACCAGGCCGCTGGTGTCGGCGAGTTGTTCAACACGCTGGTCGTGTTCGAGTCCTACCCGATCGACCAGGCAGCGCTGAGCGAGGCCGGTTCCGCTCTGGACGGGATGCAGGTCAACAGCGTCGAGGTGCTGGACGGATCGCATTACCCACTCGGATTGCTCGCTACCGTCGCGGGAGCGCAACTCGATCTCGGCCTCAAGTACGACATGGCCGTGTTCGACACCACCGAGATCGAGACACTCGCCGACCGGCTGCGTCGGATCCTCGACACGTTCGTGCGGGATGTCGACGGTCGAGTGCGCGATATCGAACTCGTCGACGAAGGCGACCTCGACGCGCTCGGTGCTGCCGGTGCCGGTATCGCTGCCGGTGCACCTCCGGTCGCGATGACGGCATCGGATACCCTGCCGGCGATGCTGGCCGAGATCGTCGAACAGGACCCTGCGGCGCCCGCTTTGGTTCGCGGCGATGAGGAGGTTTCCTACGCAGAACTCGACGGTCGCTCGTCTCGGCTCGCGCGGGAATTGATCGGACGTGGCGCCGGACCAGGCGATGTCGTCGCGGTCGTTCTGTCACGCTCCGAGGCGGCGGTCGAGGCGCTGTGGGCGGTCGCCAAGACCGGCGCGACGTTCTTGCTACTGGATCCGACCAGGGATGCCGAAGCGCTGCGAGACGCGGTAACGGTTTCTGGGGCAAGCGTCGTTGTGACGATTGCGAAGTTCGCGCCGATCGCCCAGGATCCGCTCCACCTGGTGATCGACGATCCGGCAACAACACAACAGATCGCGGCCCAGGACGACCGGCCCGTTTCCTACGCGCACCGTCGCGCCCAGCTGACCGCCGAGCATGCGGTGTTTGTCACGAGCGCGCCGTCCGCGCACACTGTGACGCATGGGGAACTCGCGCCGTTCTTGGGTGCGGCTGCTGGTGTTTACGGGTTGGATGCGGAGAGCCGGACGTTCCTGTACCGCGCTGATGAGCGGTTCCAGGTGCTCGAGGTCCTGCTCGCGGCGACCACTGGTGCGGCGATGGTGCTTGCGGAGGCGGATTCCGCGAAAGAGGTCGGCGATATATTCGCTGACGATTGGGTGACGCACGGGTTCGTCGCGGCGGGCGTGCTCGCCGAGCTCGGCGACGATATCGCGGAAGACCTGTCCGATGTGGTGCTGACAGCGGGTGCCGCGGCCGACGTTCCGGATTTGCCGGACGAGGTTCGCCTGCACGTAACCAAGAAGGAGTGGTGGACATGACGCGCGAGATTGCCGCCGAGGCACTCGCACGCGGCCGCAACCACGGAACTGTGGCGTAGGTAACGCTTCGGTTACGGGAACGATATTAAGACCAATGCCCAGAACAGTGTGGACCGGTGCCCATAACGCGGCGGCGGCCGGGTGAGCATCGAGTTTTCGACGCCGAGATGGCGCGTGTCTGCGCCCTCTCGGCCGGGGTCCGCATGCGGTGACGTCGTTAGGGCAATTTGTCGGGTTCCTTCGCGAGGCGGGGCGGGTGGACGGGACGGATATAGCGCGGTGCACATACCTGCCTCGCGTCGACGCGGATTCTGGTGCTCGCCGACCTGGGTGACGATGTCGCCGAAGATGTGCTTGATGTGGTGCTGACAGTGGGTGCCGCGGCCGATGTCCCGGATTTGCCGGGCGACGTCCGCGTGCACGTAACAACGAAGGAGTGGTGGACATGACGCGCGAGGTTGCCGGCGAGTCGCGCGAGCCGGGCTCGCAACGGCGCCGGCGGTCCGACCGCCCGGGCAGGCGCCCGCGTTCGGCGCGTACCCCACTGTTGCCGCAGTTGCTGGCAGCCGCGGTGGAAGCCAACCCGGCGGGGGTGGCCCTGGTGGGTGACCGTGCGCTGACCTATGTCGAGTTGGACGCGTTGTCCTCGCGCATCGCCAGACTGCTGATTGGCCGCGGGGTCGGCCCCGAGTCGGTCGTGGCGATCGGTCAGCGCCGGTCGGTCGAGTACATCGTGTCACTTTGGGCGGTCGCCAAGACCGGCGCGGCATTTCTGCCCGTCGACCCGGCCTATCCGCGTGAGCGCATCGAGTACATGCTCGGCGATTCCGGCGCGTCGCTTGGCCTGACCACGGCGGAGCATGCGGCGACCCTGGGCGATTCCCTCGACTGGATTGTGCTCGACGATCCGGACACGGTCGCCGCGTATGAGACCGAGTCCGGCGACCCGGTCAGCTACGCCGAGCGAGTTACGGTCCTGCGTGCCGAAAATCCGGCCTACATGATTTACACGTCCGGCTCCACCGGCCGACCGAAGGGTGTTCTGGTCACTCACGGTGGGCTCGCCTCGTTGTCTGCGAGTCAGGTTGAGAAATACCAGGCGGCGGCACAGTCACGAGTCCTGCATTTCGCTTCGCCGAGCTTCGACATTTCTGTCGGGGAATTGCTGCTCGCGGTCGGTGCGGCGGCCACGCTGGTGGTGGCTCCGACCGACCTTGTCGGCGGCGTGGAGATGGCGGATTTTCTGCGTGAGCAGGCGGTGACCCATCTGCTTCTGACGCCGACCGTGCTTGCGGCGATCGACCCGGCTGGGCTCGACATGGTGGAGACGGTGGCGGTGGGCGGTGAGGCCTGTCCACCGGAGCTGGTCGACCTGTGGGCGCCGGGCCGTCGGTTCGTCAACGGGTACGGCCCGACCGAGACGACTGTGGTCACGAATGTCAGCGATCCGCTGGTGCCGGGGGAGCGTGTGACGATCGGTGCCCCGCTCCGCAATACCGCATCATGGGTGCTCGACACTGGGCTGCGGCGCGCACCGGTCGATGTCGTGGGTGAGTTGTATTTGTCCGGGCCCGAATTGGCGCGTGGTTATCACGAACGCAGTGGCCTGACTGCGGAACGGTTCGTGGCAAACCCGTTCGTGGCGGGCGAGCGAATGTATCGAACCGGGGACCTCGTGCGGTGGACGGAGTCCGGCGAGATCGATTATGTGGGACGCTCCGACTTCCAGGTGAAGATCCGCGGTTTCCGGATTGAGCTCGGCGAAATCGACTCGGTGTTGAGCGCTTTCGAGTCCGTCGACTTCGCGGTGACGGTGGGCCACACTTCCGACGTTGGTGCGGTGTCGCTGGTCGCGTACCTGCTGCCGGGCGACGGGGCCAAACTTGACACCGATGTGTTGGCCGAGCACGCCGCCGAGCATCTGCCTGTGCACATGCTGCCGACGGTGTACATGGTGCTCGACGAGATCCCGCTTACCGGGAACGGCAAGCTCGATCGCCGGGCGCTGCCGGCGCCGGTGTTCGAGGCGGCGGTGTTCCGTGCGCCGACCACTCCAATCGAGCAGGCCGTGGCGGAGGTGTTCGCGGAGGTCCTCGGCCTCGAGCGGGTCGGCTTGGACGATCATTTCTTCGCTCTCGGTGGCAACTCCATCCTTGCCACCCGAGTCGCAGCCCGGCTCGGCGCCGTTCTGGATGTGTCGGTGCCGGTGCGGTTGTTGTTCGAAGCGCCGTCGGTCGAACGGTTCGCTGTCGCAGTGGAATCGGATGCCGGTGCCGGACGGATCGCGCTGGTTGCAGGTCCGCGGCCGGAGCGGGTGCCGTTGTCGTTTGCGCAGCAGCGGATGTGGTTCCTCAACCAGTTGGATCCAGATTCGGCCGCTTACAATGTGCGGCTGGCTATCCGGCTCACGGGTGACCTCGACATCACAGCGCTCGAGACGGCGGTGGGCGACCTCGTTGCCCGGCACGAGTCGTTGCGCACCATCTATCCCGAGGTCGAAGGCTTCGGGCCGGTGCAACTGGTGTTGCCGGCGGCCGAAGCGGGAGTCGAGCTCGTCGTCGAGTCGGTGACGACCGAGGACACCGTCGAACGCGTCCATGCCGTGCTGATGGGTGGGTTCGATGCCCAAACGCGGGTTCCCGTGCGGGCTCACCTGATTGACGTGTCGGATGCGCCGGGCGAGTACGTCCTCGTTGTGGCCGTGCATCACGTGTCCGCGGATGGTGCTTCGGTGGCGCCGTTGGCGCGGGATGTGATGCTGGCCTACGAGTCCCGCACGCACGGTGAGACGCCGGGCTGGACTCCGTTGCCGGTGCAGTACGCCGACTTCGCGTTGTGGCAGCGGGAGGTTTTGGGGTCCGAGGAGGATCCGGAGTCGTTGATTTCGCGCCAGATCGCCTATTGGGCAGATCAATTGGCGGGTGTGCCGGATCAGCTGGATCTGCCGTCGGATCGGCCGCGGCCGGCGGTAACGTCGGGTCGGGGTGGCACGGTTGCGATCGGGGTGCCGGCGAAGGTGCACGCGGCACTCGTGGACCTCGGCCGTGCCTACGACGCCACGCTGTTCATCGTGGTGCACGCCGCATTGGCTGTGCTGCTGGCGCGACTGTCGGGTACCGACGACATTGCAGTCGGCACGCCGATCGCGGGTCGTGGTGAGCGTGAGCTCGACGATCTGATCGGCATGTTCGTCAACACTCTGGTGCTGCGCACCGTGGTGGATGGCAGTGAGTCGTTCGTTGATCTGATGGCGCGCACGCGCGAAACCGATCTGGGCGCGTTCGGAAATGCCGATTTGCCGTTCGAGCGTCTCGTGGAGGTGCTCGATCCGGCGCGTTCGCAGGCGCGCAACCCGTTGTTCCAGGTGGGGTTGTCGTTCCAGAACTTGGCCGAGAGCCGATTCGAGCTGCCCGGCCTGACTGTTGAGCCGGCCGGAACCGACGCGGGTCTGTCGCAGTTCGATCTGAACTTCATCATCGGTGACAGCTACGACGAGCACGGCATCCCGAGCGGTCTCGGTGGTGAGGTGACATTCGCGACCGACCTGTTCGACGAATCCACGGTCGCGTTATTCGCGCAGCGATTCGAACGCCTGCTCGCGTCGATCGTGACGGATGCGTCGATGGCGGTCGGCGATATCGAACTGCTCGACGCCGCCGAACGCACTGCCGTGCTCACCGAGCGCAATGCGACGGATGTGGGTGCGTTCGAAGGTCTGTTGTTGGATCGGTTCGAGCATGCCGCCACGACGTCGCCGGGTGCGGTGGCGGTGGTGTTCGAGGGCGAGGCGCTGTCCTACGGCGAGTTTGCGGCGCGAGTGAATCGGCTGGCACGGCATCTGATTTCGATGAATGTCGGTCCGGAGTCGCGGGTAGTGCTCGCGATGCGGCGCAGCCTCGATCTCGTGGTCGGTATGTATGCGGTGGTGACCGCGGGTGGGGCCTATGTGCCGGTGGATCCGGATCATCCCGCCGAGCGGATCGGGTGGGTGCTCGAATCCTCGGAGCCGGTGGTGGTCTTGTCGACCACGCGGGACGGGTTCGAGGCGGGGGAGAGGTCCGTCCTGAATGTGGATGGCCTCGACCTGTCTGCGTATTCGACTGCCCCCGTGACCGATGCGGATCGGGTGGCGCCGGTGCGCCCGGACAACGCGGCCTATGTCATCTACACCTCGGGTTCGACGGGCCGCCCGAAGGGTGTGGCGGTCAGCCATGCGGCGATCGTGAACCAGGTCGGCTGGATGATCGGCGAGTACGACATCACCGCCGATGACATTTACTTGCAGAAGACGGCGACGACGTTCGACGTGTCGCTGTGGGGCTATTTCCTGCCGTTGGCGGTGGGTGCGCGGCTGGTGGTGGCAACCCCCGACGGCCACCGCGATCCGGTCTACCAGTGCCGGGTGATCGCCGAACACGGTGTGACGCTGACCGATTAC
>NZ_JAPENM010000021.1 GCF_026342035.1 Aldersonia sp. NBC_00410 | reverse complement strand
GTGGCGGTGTGGCCACCCGCGCCACTGCAGGCCGGGATGGTTTTCCACGCCCTGTGGACCGCCGGCGAACCGACCGAGTCGACCGGGGTGGATGTGTATGCGGTGCAGACGGTGCTCGGGTTGTCGGGGCGGGTCGATGCGGGCCGGTTGCGGGCGGCGGCGCAGGCGGTGCTGGACCGGTATGCGAACCTGCGGGTCGCGTTCGTCACCGACGGGGTCCAGACCCCGGTACAGGTCGTGCTCGACCGGGTCGAGGTGCCGTGGTGGGAGGCCGACCTGTCCACCGTGGCCGCGGGTGGGGAGCGGGACGCCGCGCTGACACAACTGCTCGAGCGCGATGCCGAGGCGCGGTTCGAGCTGGCGAGGGCGCCGCTGCTGCGGTTCGGGCTGGTCACCCTCGACCCCGGCACCGATGCGGGGGCCGGGTCGGGGGTGGGGCAGTACCGGTTGGTGTTCTCCTATCACCATGTGCTGCTCGACGGCTGGTCGATGCCGCTGGTGCTGCGGGATCTGCTCGCCGTCTACACCCACGGCGACACCGCGCTGCTCGGCCCGGTGGTGTCCTACCACCGGTACCTGGGCTGGCTGGCCGAGCAGGACGCGGCCGGGTCGGTGGCGGTGTGGCAGCAGGCCCTCGCCGGGGCGGAGCCGACCCTGCTCGCCCCCGCGCCGGTAGGGGCCCAAGTCCAGGAGCGGGCGGCGACCGTGACCACGGTGCTCGACGAGCAGGAAACCGCGGCGCTGACGGCGTTGGCGGGCCGGTTGTCGGTGACGCCGAACACCGTGGTGCAGACCGCGTGGGCGATCGTGCTGGGCAAGCTGACCGGGCGTAGCGAGGTGGTGTTCGGGGCGACGGTGTCCGGGCGCCCGGGACAGGTGCCCGGTATCGAAGAGATGGTGGGGTTGTTCATCAACACCATCCCGGTCCGGGTCGGGCTCGACCCGGCCGAAACGATTCGGGCTCTGCTGCAACGCATCCAGACCGAGCAGGCGGGGTTGTTCGAGCATCACCAGGTGCCGTTGGCCGACATTCAACGCGCCGCCGGGACCGGGGCACTGTTCGACACCTTGACCGTGTTCGAGTCCTACCCGGTCGACCGCCACGACCTGTCCGCGCGGGCCGGGGACCTCGACGGCATGCAGATCACCGCGGTCGGGTCCAACGACGCCCCGCACTACCCGTTGTCGCTGGTGGTCGTGCCCGGGGAGCGGTTGCAGGTGCGGTTGCTGCACCAGCGGTCGGTGTTCGAGGGGTTGTGGGTGGAGCGGGTCGCCGAGCGGTTGGTGCGGGTGCTGGCGGCGATGAGTACCGATCCGGGCGCGGTGGTGGCCGGGATCGAGGTGCTCGACGCGGCCGAGCGTGAACTGGTGCTGGAACAGGGTTGCGTGCCGGGGAAGGTCGGCGTCGGAGACACTCTGATCGGAGACACTCTGATCGGGCGGTTCGACGAGCGGGCGCGGGAGTATGCGGACGCGGTCGCGGTGGTGTGCGGCGACGCGTCGTTGACGTATCGGCAGTTGTCGGGGCGGGTTTATCGTCTGGCGCGGGTGCTGATCGCGCGTGGGGTGGGGCCGGATTCGGTGGTGGCGGTGGTGCTGCCGCGGTCCGAGGACTTGGTGGTGGCTGCGTTGGCGGTGGCGGCGGCCGGTGGTGGGTATCTGCCGTTGGATCCGCGGTATCCGGGGGACAGGATTGCCTTCGTTCTCGACGATGCCGACCCGGTCTGTGTGGTGGTGCGCGGTCGCGAGGATCTGGCCGGGGTGTCGACGTCGGTGCCGGTGCTGTGTCTGGGCGAGATGGAGATGTCGGGGGTGTCGGGTGGGCCGGTCGCGGATGCGGAGCGCGCGGCTCCGCTGCGCGCGTCGAATCTGGCGTATGTGATCTACACCTCCGGGTCGACGGGTCGACCCAAGGGGGTGCAGGTTCCGCATGGATCGGTGGTCGCCCTGTTCGATAACACCGACACTTTTTTCGGGTTCGACGCGACCGATGTGTGGTCGATGTTTCACAGTTTCGCGTTCGATTTCGCGGTGTGGGAGTTGTGGGGGCCGCTGGTGCACGGCGGGGTGTTGGTGGTGGTCGACTGGGAGACTTCGCGGTCCCCGGACCGGTTCCGCCGTTTGGTGGCCGACGCGCGGGTGACGGTGCTGTCGCAGACCCCGTCGGCGTTCGCGTTGTTCGAGGCGGCCGACAGCGCAGCCGGCGAGGAGCCGGGGGTGCCTGCGCTGGCGCTGCGGTGGGTGGTTTTCGGTGGGGAAGCGCTGGATCCGCGGCGGGTGGCGGCATGGTTCGGCCGGCATGGATCGGTGGGGCCGCGGTTGGTGAACATGTACGGGATCACCGAAACCACGGTGCACGTCACCCATGTCGAGCTCGACGCGGCGATGGTCGGTAGCACCGGGGCGAGTGTGGTGGGTCGCCCCATTGCGGGGCTGGGCGTCTATGTGCTGGATGGGTGGTTGGCGCCGGTGCCGGTGGGGGTGGTGGGGGAGTTGTATGTGGCGGGGGTGCAGGTGGCGCGGGGGTATCAGGGTCGGGCGGGGTTGAGCGCGGCGCGGTTTGTGGCGGTCCCGTTCGGGGGTTGGGGGCAGCGGATGTATCGGACCGGGGATTTGGTGCGGTGGAACGAGTCCGGGGAGCTCGAGTATGTGGGGCGCGCGGATTTCCAGGTCAAGATCCGGGGGTTGCGGGTCGAGTTGGGCGAGATCGAGACCGCGCTCGCGGGGCAACCGGCGGTGGGCTCGGCGGTCGTGACGGTGCGGGAAGGCTCGTCGGGGCAGTCGGTGCTGGTGGGGTATGTGGTGCCCGCGGCGGACATGGTGGTCGAGCCGGGGGCGGTGCGGGCGGGGGTGGCGGCGGTGCTGCCGGAGTACATGGTCCCGGCCCAAGTGGTGGTGCTCGAGGCGTGGCCGGTGACGAGCAACGGGAAGTTGGACCGCGCAGCGCTACCGCAGCCGGTGTTCCAACCGGACGAACAGCGCTACCGGGCGCCCTCGACCCCGGTCGAGCAGTCGCTTGCGGGTGTGTTCGGGCAGGTCCTCGGGATCGACCGGGTCGGGGTCGACGACGATTTCTTCGCCCTGGGTGGGGATTCGATCATGTCGATTCAGGTGGTGGCGCGGGCCCGGGAGCGCGGCGTGGTGGTGTCGCCGCGGCAGTTGTTCGAGGCGCGCACGGTCGCGGCCCTGGCGGCGGCAGCCACGGTCGAGGCGGTCGAGGCGGTCGAGGAGGTGGCGCGCCGGCTCGACGAGATGCCGCTGCCGACGCTGCCGCCCGAGCAGTGCGCGGCGCTCGAACGGCGCTACCCGGGAGTAGTGCAGGTATGGCCGCCCGCGCCGTTGCAGGCCGGGATGGTTTTCCACGCCCTGTGGGCCGCCGGCGAACCGACCGAGTCGGCCGGTGAGCCGGTGGATGTGTACGCGGTGCAGACGGTGCTGGGGTTGTCGGGGCGGGTCGACGCGGCCCGGATGCGGGCGGCGTCGCAGGCGGTGCTGGACCGGTATGCGAGCCTGCGGGTGGCGTTCGTTACCGACGGGGTGGATTCCCCGGTGCAGGTGGTGTGCGACGGGCTCGAGGTGCCGTGGTGGGAGGCCGACCTGTCCACCGTGGCCGCGGGTGGAGAGCGGGACGCCGCGCTGACACAACTGCTCGAGCGCGATACGGAGGCCGGGTTCGAGCTGGACACCGCGCCGCTGCTGCGGTTCGGGCTGGTCACCGTCGATTCGGGCACCGCGTCGGGGGCGGGGGAGTTCCGGTTGGTGTTCTCGTATCACCATGTGCTGCTGGATGGTTGGTCGATGCCGCTGGTGCTGCGGGATCTGTTGAGCGTGTATGCCGGCGGGGATGGCGAGGGGCTGGGGCCGGTGGTGTCCTACCGCCGGTATCTGGGCTGGCTGGCCGAGCAGGACGCGGCGGGGTCGGTGGCGGTGTGGCGGGAGGTGCTGGCGGGGGCGGAGCCGACGCTGCTGGCGCCGGTGGGGGCGCGGTCCCAGGAGCGGGCGGGGACGGTGGCGGCGGGGCTCGACGAGCGTGACACCGCTGCGTTGACCGCGTTGGCGGGCCGGTTGTCGGTGACGGTGAACACGGTGGTGCAGACCGCGTGGGCGATCGTGCTGGGCAAGCTGACCGGGCGTAGCGAGGTGGTGTTCGGGGCGACGGTGTCGGGGCGCCCGGCGCAGGTGCCCGGTATCGAAGAGATGGTCGGGTTGTTCATCAACACCATCCCGGTGCGGGTCGGGCTCGACCCGGCCGAGTCCATCGAGGCCCTGCTGGGGCGGGTGCAGGGTGAGCAGGCGGGGTTGTTCGAGCATCACCATGTGCCGTTGGCCGACATTCAACGCGCGGCCGGGGTCGGAACCCTGTTCGACACCCTGACCGTGTTCGAGTCCTACCCGGTGGATCGGGATGCGCTGGCCGCCCGGCTCGGGGCGATCGAGGGGATGGAGCTCACCTCGGTCGGGGGCACGTCGGGAACGAATTATCCGTTGACGGTGGTCATCGATCCGGGGGACCGGTTGCAGTTGCGGGTGTTGTATCAGCCGGCGGTGTTCGAGGGGTTGTGGGTGGAGCAGGTCGCCGCGCGGTTGGTGCGGGTGCTGGCGGCGATGGTCACCGATCCGGGCGCGGCGGTGGCCGGGATCGAGGTGCTCGACGCGGAGGAGCGGGCGCGGTTGGTGTCGGTGCGGGGGGCGGCGGGGTCGGTGGGGGCGAGTTTGCCGGAGTTGTTGGTGGCGGCGGCGGGGCGGGATCGGTCGGCGGTGGCGGTGGTGTGTGGGTCGCGGTCGCTGTCGTATGGGGAGCTCGATGCGGTGTCGAACCGGTGGGCGCGGGTGTTGCTCGACCAAGGTGCCGGGCCGGAGTCGGTGGTGGCGGTGGCGGTGGCGCGGTCGGTGGAGTGGGTGGTGGCGGTGTGGGCGGTGGCCAAGGCGGGGGCGGCGTTCGTGCCGGTGGATCCGGGTTTGCCGGGTGAGCGGATCGCTTATCTGCTGGCCGATTCGGGTGCGGTGGCCGGGTTCGCGGTGGCCGGGCAGGTCGAGACGCTGCCGGGGTCGGTGCCGTGGTTGCTGCTGGATGCGCCGGTGCCCGGGGGCGGGTCGGCGGCGCCGGTGACCGATGTGGAGCGGGGTGGGCGGGTGCGGCTCGAGCATCCGGCGTATGTGATCTACACCTCGGGCACGACGGGGCGACCGAAGGGTGTGGTGGTGCCGCATCGCGGGGTGGGCAACTTCGCGGCGGAGTTGGTGCAGCGGTTCGGGGTGGGTGCGGGGTCGCGGGTGTTGCATGTGGCGTCGCCGAGTTTCGATGCGGCGGTGCTCGAGTTGCTGCTCGGGTTCGGGGCGGGCGCGACGGTGGTGGTGGCGCCGGCGGCGGTGCGGGGCGGGCCGGAGCTGGGTGAGTTGATCGCCCGCGAGCGGGTCACGCATGCCTTCCTGACCCCGACGGTGTTGGCGACGGTGCCGCCGGCGGGGTTGGGGTCGGTGCGCTGGTTGTTGTGCGGGGCGGAGGCGGTGCCGGGGTCGGTGGTGGCGGGGTATGCGCCGGGCCGGTCGATGCACAACCTGTACGGCCCGACCGAGGCGACGGTGGCGGTGGCGGTGTCGGCGGCGTTGGCGCCCGGTGGCCCGGCGCCGATCGGGGGTCCGGTGCGGGGCACGGCGGTGGTGGTGCTGGATGGGTGGTTGGCGCCGGTGCCGGTGGGGGTGGTGGGGGAGTTGTATGTGGCGGGGGTGCAGCTGGCGCGGGGGTATCGGGGTCGGGCGGGGTTGAGCGCGGCGCGGTTTGTGGCGGTCCCGTTCGGGGGGTCGGGGCAGCGGATGTATCGGACCGGGGATTTGGTGCGGTGGGGCGAGTCCGGGCAGCTCGAGTATGTCGGGCGCGCGGATTTCCAGGTCAAGATCCGCGGCCTGCGGATCGAGCTCGGCGAAATCGAAGCCGCACTCGCGGCGCAGCCGGCGGTCGACTCGGCGGTCGTGACGGTGCGCGAAGGCCCGTCGGGGCAGCCGGTGCTGGTCGGGTACGTCGTGGCTGCGGCCGACACGGTGGTCGACCCGGACGCGGTCCGCGCCGCGGTGGCGGCGGTGCTGCCGGAGTACATGGTGCCCGCCCAGGTCGTGGTGCTCGAGGCGTGGCCGGTGACCGGGTCGGGGAAGGTGGATCGGGCAGCGCTACCGCAGCCGGTGTTCCAACCGGACGAACAGCGCTACCGGGCCCCGTCGACCCCGGTGGAGCAGCTGCTGGCGGAGGTGTACGCGCAGGTCCTCGGGATCGACCGGGTCGGGGTCGAGGACGATTTCTTCGCTCTGGGTGGGGATTCGATCATGTCGATTCAGGTGGTGGCGCGGGCCCGGGAGCGCGGTGTGGTGGTGTCGCCGCGGCAGTTGTTCGAGGCGCGCACGGTCGCGGCGCTGGCGGCGGTGGCCGGATCGGGCGAGATGGGGCCGGTGCTCGAGGAGTTGGCGGGGGCGGGGGTGGGTGTGCGGCCGTTGTTGCCGGTGGAGCGGTGGATGCTCGAGCGCGGTCCTTATACGCGGTTCACCCAGTCGATGGTGGTGCAGGTGCCGGCGGGGGCGGTCGGGGAGCAGGTGGTGGCCACGGTCGCGGCGGTGGCCGCGCGTCATGATGCGTGGCGGTCGCGGCTGGTCCGTGACGGCGACGGGTGGGTGGTGCGCATCGATGCGTCCGACGCGGTGGCGGTGGGGTCGTGGGTGTCGCGGGTGGCGGTGCCGGCCGGCAGTGCGCCGGGGCGGGTGCGGGAGTTGGCGCAGGCGGCGGTGGTGGCGGCGGCGGGGCGGCTGGACCCGCAGGCGGGGGTGATGGTGCAGGTGGTGTGGCTGGATCGGGGACCGCACGAGCCGGGGGCGGCGGTGCTGATCGCGCATCATCTGGTCATCGACGGGGTGTCGTGGCGGATCGTGATCCCGGATCTGGTGGCGGCGTGGGCGCAGGTGGTGCAAGGGCAGGTGCCGGTGTTGGCGCCGGTGGGGACCTCGGTGCGGCGGTGGGCGCACGCGGTGGCCGAGCAGGCGAGCGCGCCGGCGCGGGTGGGTGAGCTCGGGTTCTGGCGTTCGATGCTCGACGGCGCGCAGGACCCGTTCGGGTCGCGCGGGTTGGATCCGCGGGTCGACACGGTGGCCACCGTGCGGGAGGTGTCGGTGAGGGTGTCGGCGGCGGTGACCGAGGCGGTGCTCACGCGGGTGCCGGCGGTGTTTCGGTGCGGGATCGATGCGGGGTTGTTGGCGGGCCTGGCGGTGGCGGTGGCGCGGTGGCGACACGGGCGGGGGTTGGATCCGGGCCCGCTGGTGGTGCAGCTCGAGAGTCACGGCCGCCACGAGCAGGTCGTGGCGGGGGCGGATCTGTCGCGCACGGTGGGCTGGTTCACCACGGTGTTCCCGGTGCGCCTGCCGATACCGGCCGGGGGGGTCGGGTCGGTCCTCAAGGCGGTCAAGGAACTGTTGGCGGCGGTCCCGGACCACGGTGTCGGCTACGGATTGTTGCGTTATCTCAACGACGACACCGCGGCGGAGTTGGCCGCGGCCGGGGCGCCGCAGGTCGGTCTGAACTACCTGGGCCGGGCGTCGGTGGCGGATGCGCAACGGATGCTCGACACCCGGGACTGGCTGCCCACCGACACCCTCGGCCCGCTGACCGTGCCTGCGGAGGCGGACATGGCCGCCGCGGCGGCACTCGATATCAACGCCATCGTCGTCGACGACGCGGACGGCGCGGACGGCGCGGACGGGCCGGTGCTGCAGGCCCGGTTCGGGTTCGCCTCCGGAGTGCTCGACGAAACCGACGTCACCGAACTCGCGCACCTGTGGGGGCACGTCCTGGCCGAGTTGGCCGCGCACGCCGCCGAACCCGATGCGGGCGGGCTGACCCCCTCGGACGTGCCGCTGGTGTCGCTGACCCAAACCCAACTCGACACCCTGCACCAGCGCTACCCCGACGTGGCCCAGGTCTGGCCACCCGCGCCACTGCAGGCCGGGATGGTTTTCCACGCCCTCTGGGCCGCCGGCGAACCGACCGAGTCGACCGGTGAACCGGTGGATGTGTATGCGGTGCAGACGGTGCTGGGGTTGTCGGGGCGGGTCGACGCGGGGCGGTTGCGGGCGGCGGCGCAGGTGGTGCTGGATCGGTATGCGAGTTTGCGGGTCGCGTTCGTTACCGAGGGGGCGGATTCCCCGGTGCAGGTGGTGCTCGACCGGGTCGAGGTGCCGTGGTGGGAGGCCGACCTGTCCACCACCGCCCCGGGTGGGGAGCGGGAGGCGGCGCTGGCGGGGGTGTTGGCGGCCGATGCCGAGGCGGGGTTCGAGTTGGCCGATCCGCCGTTGCTGCGGTTCGGGCTGATCACCCTCGACCCCGGCACCGATGCGGGGGCCGGGTCGGGGGTGGGGCAGTACCGGTTGGTGTTCTCGTATCACCATGTGCTGCTGGATGGTTGGTCGATGCCGTTGGTGCTGCGGGATCTGCTCGCCGTCTACACCCACGGCGACACCGCGCTGCTCGGCCCGGTGGTGTCCTACCACCGGTATCTGGGCTGGCTGGCCGAGCAGGACGCGGCCGGGTCGGTGGCGGTGTGGCAGCAGGCCCTCGCCGGGGCGGAGCCGACCCTGCTCGCACCGATGGCGGCGCGGCCCCAGGAGCGGGCGGCGACCGTGACCACGGTGCTCGACGAGCAGGAAACCGCGGCGCTGACCGCGTTGGCGGGCCGGTTGTCGGTGACGGTGAACACGCTGGTGCAGACCGCGTGGGCGCTCGTGCTGGGCAAGCTGACCGGGCGTAGCGAGGTGGTGTTCGGGGCGACGGTGTCGGGGCGCCCGGGACAGGTGCCCGGTATCGAAGAGATGGTCGGGTTGTTCATCAACACCATCCCGGTGCGGGTCGGGCTCGACCCGGGCGAAACGATTCAGGCTCTGCTGCAACGCATCCAAACCGAGCAGGCGCGGTTGTTCGAGCATCACCATGTGCCGCTGGCCGACATCCAGCGCGCGGCCGGGACCGGGGCACTGTTCGACACCTTGACCGTGTTCGAGTCCTACCCGGTCGACCGCCACGACCTGTCCGCGCGGGCCGGGGACCTCGACGGCATGCAGATCACCAGCATCGGCTCCAACGACGCCCCGCACTACCCACTGTCCCTCGTGGTCGTGCCCGGGGACCGGTTGCAGGTGCGGTTGCTGTATCAGCGGTCGGTGTTCGAGCCCGAGTGGGTGGAGCAGGTCGGTGCCCGGTTGGTGCGGGTGCTGGGGGCGATGAGCCGCGATCCGGGCGCGGTGATGGCCACCGTCGAGGTGCTCGATGCGGCCGAACGCGAACTGGTGCTGGCGACATGGAACGACACCGAACACCGGATGGATCCGGATGCGACTTTGGTGTCGTTGTTCGCGGCGCGGGTGGCGGCGTCGCGGGTGTCGCCGGCGGTGGTCGGGGTCGAGGGGGAGGTGCTCTCGTACGGGCAGTTCGCGGCGCGGGTGCGGCGGTTGGCAAGGCATCTGATCGCGCGGGGGGTGGGCCCGGAGTCGTTGGTCGCGGTGGCGGTGCCGCGGTCGGTGGCGATGTTGGTGGGTATCTATGCGGTCCTAGAGGCCGGTGGGGCCTATGTGCCGGTGGATACGCAGCAGTCGGCTGAGCGGGTGGGGCACATTCTCGACACGGCGGATCCGGTGGTGGTGTTGACGGTGCTGGGGGTGGAGGTGCCGGCGGTGGGGGACCGGCCGGTAGTGCGTGTCGATGCGGTCGAGGTATCGGGGTTGCCGGCGGGGCCGGTAGTCGATGCGGAGCGGGTGTCGCCGTTGCGGGCGCAGCATCCGGCGTATGTGATCTTCACGTCGGGGTCGACGGGGCGGCCGAAGGGGGTGGCGGTGTCCCATACGGCGATCGTGAACCGGTTGATGTGGATGCAGGACCGGTACCGGCTCGACGAGTCGGATGTCGTGTTGCAGAAGACGCAGGTGACCTTCGATGTGTCGGTGTGGGAGTTGTTCTGGCCGTTGCAGGTGGGGTCGCGGTTGGTGATCGCGGCGCCGGAGGTGCATAGGGATCCGGCGGTATTGGCGGCGACGATGGTCGAGCATGCGGTGACGACGGTGCATTTCGTGCCGTCGATGTTGGCGGCGTTCGTGGACGAGCCGTCGGCGGGGACAGTGGCGTCGTTGCGGCGGGTGTTCGCCTCGGGGGAGACGTTGGGCGGTCCAGTCGCGCAGCGGGCGCGGGCATTGTGGCCGCGGCCGGGGCTGCACAACCTGTACGGGCCGACGGAGGCTGCGGTGGATGTGACCTTCCACGAGGTCACCGTGGTCGACGTCGAATCGGTGCCGATCGGGGCGCCCGTGTGGAACACGCGGGTGTATG
>NZ_JAPENM010000008.1 GCF_026342035.1 Aldersonia sp. NBC_00410 | reverse complement strand
CGAGGTGGTGTTCGGGGCGACGGTGTCGGGGCGCCCGGCGCAGGTGCCCGGTGTGGAGGCGATGGTGGGGTTGTTGATCAACACCATCCCGGTGCGGGTCGGGCTGGACCCGGCCGAAACGATTCGGGCACTGCTGCAACGCATCCAAACCGAGCAGGCGGGGTTGTTCGAGCATCACCAGGTGCCGTTGGCCGACATTCAACGCGCGGCCGGGGTGGGGGCGTTGTTCGACACGTTGACCGTGTTCGAGTCCGCCCCGGTCGACCGGGACGCGCTGGCCGCGCGGCTCGGGGCGATCGAGGGGATGGAGCTCACCTCGGTCGGGGGCACCGGGGGGACGAATTATCCGTTGACGGTGGTCATCGATCCCGGGGAGCGGTTGCAGGTGCGCCTGCTGTACCGGCCGGCGGTGTTCGAGCCCGAGTGGGTGGAGCAGGTCGGCGCCCGGTTGGTGCGGGTACTGCGGGCCATCACCGCCGACCCCGCCACGGTAGTGGCCGGGATCGAGGTGCTCGACGCGGCCGAGCGCGAACTGGTGCTGGAACAGGGTTGCGTGCCGGGGAAGGTCGGCGTCGGAGACACTCTGATCGGAGACACTCTGATCGGGCGGTTCGACGAGCGGGCGCGGGAGTATGCGGACGCGGTCGCGGTGGTGTGCGGCGACGCGTCGTTGACGTATCGGCAGTTGTCGCAGCGCGTTTATCGTCTGGCGCGGGTGCTGATCGCGCGTGGGGTGGGGCCGGATTCGGTGGTGGCGGTGGTGCTGCCGCGGTCCGAGGACTTGGTGGTGGCTGCGTTGGCGGTGGCGGCGGCCGGTGGTGGGTATCTGCCGTTGGATCCGCGGTATCCGGGGGACAGGATTGCCTTCGTTCTCGACGATGCCGACCCGGTCTGTGTGGTGGTGCACGGTCGCGAGGATCTGGCCGGGGTGTCGACGTCGGTGCCGGTGCTGTGTCTGGGCGAGATGGAGATGTCGGGGGTGTCGGGTGCGCCGGTCGCGGATGCGGAACGCGCGGCTCCGCTGCGCGCGTCGAATCTGGCGTATGTGATCTACACCTCCGGGTCGACGGGTCGACCCAAAGGCGTGCAGGTTCCGCATGCATCGGTGGTCGCCCTGTTCGATAACACCGACACTTTCTTCGGGTTCGACGCGACCGATGTGTGGTCGATGTTTCACAGTTTCGCGTTCGATTTCGCGGTGTGGGAGTTGTGGGGGCCGCTGGTGCACGGCGGCTCGCTGGTGGTGATCGACTGGGAGACTTCGCGGTCCCCGGACCGGTTCCGCCGTTTGGTGGCCGACACGCAGGTGACGGTGCTGTCGCAGACCCCGTCGGCGTTCGCGTTGTTCGACGCGGCCGACAGCGCAGCCGACGAGGAGACGGGGGTGCCTGCGCTGGCGCTGCGGTGGGTGGTTTTCGGTGGGGAAGCGCTGGATCCGCGGCGGTTGTCGGCATGGTGGCATCGGCATGGATCGGTGGGGCCGCGGTTGGTGAACATGTACGGGATCACCGAAACCACGGTGCACGTCACCCATGTCGAGCTCGACGCGGCGATGGTCGGTAGCACCGGGGCGAGTGTGGTGGGTCGCCCCATTGCGGGGCTGGGCGTCTATGTGCTGGATGGGTGGTTGGCGCCGGTGCCGGTGGGGGTGGTGGGGGAGTTGTATGTGGCGGGGGTGCAGGTGGCGCGGGGGTATCAGGGTCGGGCGGGGTTGAGCGCGGCGCGGTTTGTGGCGGTCCCGTTCGGGGGTTCGGGGCAGCGGATGTATCGGACCGGGGATTTGGTGCGGTGGAACGAGTCCGGGCAGCTCGAGTATGTGGGGCGCGCGGATTTCCAGGTCAAGATCCGGGGGTTGCGGGTCGAGTTGGGCGAAATCGAAGCCGCGCTCGCGGCGCAACCGGCGGTCGACTCGGCGGTCGTGACGGTGCGCGAAGGCTCGTCGGGGCAGCCGGTGCTGGTCGGGTACGTCGTGGCTGCGGCCGATACGGTGGTCGAGCCGGGGGCGGTCCGCGCCGCGGTCGCGGCGGTGGTGCCGGAGTACATGGTGCCCGCGCAGGTCGTGGTGCTCGAGGCGTGGCCGTTGACCGGGAACGGGAAGCTGGATCGCGCGGCGCTGCCCGCGCCGGTGTTCGGGCCCGACGAGCAGCGCTACCGGGCCCCCACCACACAAGTCGAGCAGGTGCTCGCCCAGGTGTACGCGCAAGTGCTCGGGGTGGACCGGGTCGGGCTCGACGACGACTTCTTCGCCCTGGGTGGGGATTCGATCATGTCGATTCAGGTGGTGGCGCGGGCCCGGGAGCGCGGCGTGGTGGTGTCGCCGCGGGAGTTGTTCGAGGCGCGCACGGTAGCCGCGGTGGCCGTGGTGGCCGGATCGGGTGAAACGGGCGAGGAGGCGGCGCGCCGGTTCGACGAGATGGCGTTGCCGGTGTTGCCGCCCGAGCAGCTCGCGGCGCTCGAGGCGCGGTATGCGGGGGTGGTGGCGGTGTGGCCGCCGGCGCCGTTGCAGGCCGGGATGCTCTTCCATGCCCTGTGGACCACCGGCGAACCGACCGAGTCGACCGGGGTGGATGTGTATGCGGTGCAGACGGTGCTCGGGTTGTCGGGGCGGGTCGATGCGGGCCGGTTGCGGGCGGCGGCGCAGGCGGTGCTGGACCGGTATGCGAACCTGCGGGTCGCGTTCGTCACCGACGGGGTCCAGACCCCGGTACAGGTCGTGCTCGACCGGGTCGAGGTGCCGTGGTGGGAGGCCGACCTGTCCACCGTGGCCGCGGGTGGAGAGCGGGACGCCGCACTGACACAACTGCTCGAGCGCGATGCCGAGGCGGGGTTCGAGCTGGCGAGGGCGCCGTTGCTGCGGTTCGGGTTGGTCACCGTCGATCCGGGTACCGAGGCGGGTCGCGAGGCGGGTACCGATTCGGGTGCCGGGTCGGGGTCCGGGGAGTTCCGGTTGGTGTTCTCCTATCACCATGTGCTGCTCGACGGCTGGTCGATGCCGCTGGTGCTGCGGGATCTGCTCGCCGTCTACACCCACGGCGACACCGCGCTGCTCGGCCCGGTGGTGTCCTACCACCGGTATCTGGGGTGGCTGGCCGAGCAGGACGCGGCGGGGTCGGTGGCGGTGTGGCGGGAGGTGTTGGCGGGGGCGGAGCCGACCCTGCTCGCCCCCGCGCCGGTAGGGGCCCAAGTCCAGGAGCGGGCGGCGACCGTGACCACGGTGCTCGACGAGCAGGAAACCGCGGCGCTGACCGCGTTGGCGGGCCGGTTGTCGGTGACGGTGAACACGGTGGTGCAGACCGCGTGGGCGATCGTGCTGGGCAAGCTGACCGGGCGTAGCGAGGTGGTGTTCGGGGCGACGGTGTCCGGGCGCCCGGGACAGGTGCCCGGTATCGAGGCGATGGTCGGGTTGTTCATCAACACCATCCCGGTCCGGATCGGGCTCGACCCGGCCGAAACGATTCAGGCTCTGCTGCAACGCATCCAAACCGAGCAGGCGGGGTTGTTCGAGCATCACCAGGTGCCGTTGGCCGACATTCAACGCGCGGCCGGGACCGGGGCGTTGTTCGACACGTTGACCGTGTTCGAGTCCTACCCGGTCGACCGGGACGCGCTGGCGGCGCGGCTCGGGGCGATCGAGGGCATGCAGCTCACCTCGGTCGAGGGCCAACGACGCGCCCGCACTACCCGTTGTCGCTGGTGGTCGTGGATCCGGGGGAGCGGTTGCAGTTGCGGTTGCTGTATCAGCCGGCGGTGTTCGAGCAGGAGTGGGTGGAGCAGGTGGGCGCCCGGTTGGTGCGGGTGCTGGGCGCGATGAGCCGCGATCCGGGCGCGGTGGTGGCCGGCGTGGAGGTGCTGGATGCGGCCGAGCGCGAACTGGTGCTGGTGCGGGGGGCGGCGGGGTCGGTGGGGGCGAGTTTGCCGGAGATTTTGGTGGCGGCGGCCGGGCGGGATCGGTCGGCGGTGGCGGTGGTGTGCGGGTCGCGGGTGGTGTCGTATGGGGAGCTCGATGAGGAGTCGAACCGGTGGGCGCGGGTGTTGCTCGACCAAGGTGCCGGGCCGGAGTCGGTGGTGGCGGTGGCGGTGGCGCGGTCGGTGGAGTCGGTGGTGGCGGTGTGGGCGGTGGCCAAGGCGGGGGCGGCGTTCGTACCGGTCGATCCGGGTTTGCCGGGTGAGCGGATCGCTTATCTGCTGGCCGATTCGGGTGCGGTGGCCGGGTTCGCGGTGGCCGGGCAGGTCGAGACGCTGCCGGGGTCGGTGCCGTGGCTGCTGCTGGATGCGCCGGTGCCCGGGGGCGGGTCGGCGGCGCCGATCACCGATGTGGAGCGGGGTGGGCGGGTGCGGCTCGAGCATCCGGCGTATGTGATCTACACCTCGGGCACGACGGGGCGACCGAAGGGTGTGGTGGTGCCGCATCGCGGGGTGGGCAACTTCGCGGCGGAGTTGGTGCAGCGGTTCGCGGTGGGTGCGGGGTCGCGGGTGTTGCATGTGGCGTCGCCGAGTTTCGATGCGGCGGTGCTCGAGTTGCTGCTCGGGTTCGGGGCGGGCGCGACGGTGGTGGTGGCGCCGGCGGCGGTGCGGGGCGGGCCGGAGCTGGGTGAGTTGATCGCCCGCGAGCGGGTCACGCATGCCTTCCTGACCCCGACGGTGTTGGCGACGGTGCCGCCGGCGGGGTTGGGGTCGGTGCGCTGGTTGTTGTGCGGGGCGGAGGCGGTGCCGGGGTCGGTGGTGGCGGGGTATGCGCCGGGCCGGTCGATGCACAACCTGTACGGCCCGACCGAGGCGACGGTGGCGGTGGCGGTGTCGGCGGCGTTGGCGCCCGGTGGCCCGGCGCCGATCGGGGGTCCGGTGCGGGGCACGGCGGTGGTGGTGCTGGATGGGTGGTTGGCGCCGGTGCCGGTGGGGGTGGTGGGGGAGTTGTATGTGGCGGGGGTGCAGCTGGCGCGGGGGTATCGGGGTCGGGCGGGGTTGAGCGCGGCGCGGTTTGTGGCGGTCCCGTTCGGGGGGTCGGGGCAGCGGATGTATCGGACCGGGGATTTGGTGCGGTGGGGCGAGTCCGGGCAGCTCGAGTATGTCGGGCGCGCGGATTTCCAGGTCAAGATCCGCGGCCTGCGGATCGAGCTCGGCGAAATCGAAGCCGCACTCGCGGCGCAGCCGGCGGTCGACTCGGCGGTCGTGACGGTGCGCGAAGGCCCGTCGGGGCAGCCGGTGCTGGTCGGGTACGTCGTGGCTGCGGCCGACACGGTGGTCGACCCGGACGCGGTCCGCGCCGCGGTGGCGGCGGTGCTGCCGGAGTACATGGTGCCCGCCCAGGTCGTGGTGCTCGAGGCGTGGCCGGTGACCGGGTCGGGGAAGGTGGATCGGGCAGCGCTACCGCAGCCGGTGTTCCAACCGGACGAACAGCGCTACCGGGCCCCGTCGACCCCGGTGGAGCAGCTGCTGGCGGAGGTGTACGCGCAGGTCCTCGGGATCGACCGGGTCGGGGTCGAGGACGATTTCTTCGCTCTGGGTGGGGATTCGATCATGTCGATTCAGGTGGTGGCGCGGGCCCGGGAGCGCGGTGTGGTGGTGTCGCCGCGGCAGTTGTTCGAGGCGCGCACGGTCGCGGCGCTGGCGGCGGTGGCCGGATCGGGCGAGATGGGGCCGGTGCTCGAGGAGTTGGCGGGGGCGGGGGTGGGTGTGCGGCCGTTGTTGCCGGTGGAGCGGTGGATGCTCGAGCGCGGTCCTTATACGCGGTTCACCCAGTCGATGGTGGTGCAGGTGCCGGCGGGGGCGGTCGGGGAGCAGGTGGTGGCCACGGTCGCGGCGGTGGCCGCGCGTCATGATGCGTGGCGGTCGCGGCTGGTCCGTGACGGCGACGGGTGGGTGGTGCGCATCGATGCGTCCGACGCGGTGGCGGTGGGGTCGTGGGTGTCGCGGGTGGCGGTGCCGGCCGGCAGTGCGCCGGGGCGGGTGCGGGAGTTGGCGCAGGCGGCGGTGGTGGCGGCGGCGGGGCGGCTGGACCCGCAGGCGGGGGTGATGGTGCAGGTGGTGTGGCTGGATCGGGGACCGCACGAGCCGGGGGCGGCGGTGCTGATCGCGCATCATCTGGTCATCGACGGGGTGTCGTGGCGGATCGTGATCCCGGATCTGGTGGCGGCGTGGGCGCAGGTGGTGCAAGGGCAGGTGCCGGTGTTGGCGCCGGTGGGGACCTCGGTGCGGCGGTGGGCGCACGCGGTGGCCGAGCAGGCGAGCGCGCCGGCGCGGGTGGGTGAGCTCGGGTTCTGGCGTTCGATGCTCGACGGCGCGCAGGACCCGTTCGGGTCGCGCGGGTTGGATCCGCGGGTCGACACGGTGGCCACCGTGCGGGAGGTGTCGGTGACGGTGCCGGCGGCGGTGACCGAGGCGGTGCTCACGCGGGTGCCGGCGGTGTTTCGGTGCGGGATCGATGCGGGGTTGTTGGCGGGCCTGGCGGTGGCGGTGGCGCGGTGGCGACACGGGCGGGGGTTGGATCCGGGCCCGCTGGTGGTGCAGCTCGAGAGTCACGGCCGCCACGAGCAGGTCGTGGCGGGGGCGGATCTGTCGCGCACGGTGGGCTGGTTCACCACGGTGTTCCCGGTGCGCCTGCCGATACCGGCCGGGGGGGTCGGGTCGGTCCTCAAGGCGGTCAAGGAGGCGCTGGCGGCGGTGCCGGACCACGGTGTCGGCTACGGATTGTTGCGTTATCTCAACGACGACACCGCGGCGGAGTTGGCCGCGGCCGGGGCGCCGCAGGTCGGTCTGAACTACCTGGGCCGGGCGTCGGTGGCGGATGCGCAACGGATGCTCGACACCCGGGACTGGCTGCCCACCGACACCCTCGGCCCGCTGACCGTGCCCGCGGAGGCGGACATGGCCGCCGCCGCGGCACTCGATATCAACGCCATCGTCGTCGACGACGCGGACGGGCCAATCCTGCAGGCGCGGTTCGGGTTCGCCTCCGGGGTCCTCGACGAAACCGACGTCACCGAACTCGCGCACCTGTGGCAACACGCCTTGGCCGAGTTGGCCGCGCACGCCGCCGAACCCGACGCGGGCGGGCTGACCCCCTCGGACGTGCCGCTGGTGTCGCTGACCCAGGTGCAGCTCGAGGCGCTCGAGGCGCGGTATGCGGGGGTGGTGGCGGTGTGGCCACCCGCGCCACTGCAGGCCGGGATGGTTTTCCACGCCCTGTGGACCGCCGGCGAACCGACCGAGTCGACCGGGGTGGATGTGTATGCGGTGCAGACGGTGCTCGGGTTGTCGGGGCGGGTCGATGCGGGCCGGTTGCGGGCGGCGGCGCAGGCGGTGCTGGACCGGTATGCGAACCTGCGGGTCGCGTTCGTCACCGACGGGGTCCAGACCCCGGTACAGGTCGTGCTCGACCGGGTCGAGGTGCCGTGGTGGGAGGCCGACCTGTCCACCGTGGCCGCGGGTGGGGAGCGGGACGCCGCGCTGACACAACTGCTCGAGCGCGATGCCGAGGCGCGGTTCGAGCTGGCGAGGGCGCCGCTGCTGCGGTTCGGGCTGGTCACCCTCGACCCCGGCACCGATGCGGGGGCCGGGTCGGGGGTGGGGCAGTACCGGTTGGTGTTCTCCTATCACCATGTGCTGCTCGACGGCTGGTCGATGCCGCTGGTGCTGCGGGATCTGCTCGCCGTCTACACCCACGGCGACACCGCGCTGCTCGGCCCGGTGGTGTCCTACCACCGGTACCTGGGCTGGCTGGCCGAGCAGGACGCGGCCGGGTCGGTGGCGGTGTGGCAGCAGGCCCTCGCCGGGGCGGAGCCGACCCTGCTCGCCCCCGCGCCGGTAGGGGCCCAAGTCCAGGAGCGGGCGGCGACCGTGACCACGGTGCTCGACGAGCAGGAAACCGCGGCGCTGACGGCGTTGGCGGGCCGGTTGTCGGTGACGCCGAACACCGTGGTGCAGACCGCGTGGGCGATCGTGCTGGGCAAGCTGACCGGGCGTAGCGAGGTGGTGTTCGGGGCGACGGTGTCCGGGCGCCCGGGACAGGTGCCCGGTATCGAAGAGATGGTGGGGTTGTTCATCAACACCATCCCGGTCCGGGTCGGGCTCGACCCGGCCGAAACGATTCGGGCTCTGCTGCAACGCATCCAGACCGAGCAGGCGGGGTTGTTCGAGCATCACCAGGTGCCGTTGGCCGACATTCAACGCGCCGCCGGGACCGGGGCACTGTTCGACACCTTGACCGTGTTCGAGTCCTACCCGGTCGACCGCCACGACCTGTCCGCGCGGGCCGGGGACCTCGACGGCATGCAGATCACCGCGGTCGGGTCCAACGACGCCCCGCACTACCCGTTGTCGCTGGTGGTCGTGCCCGGGGAGCGGTTGCAGGTGCGGTTGCTGCACCAGCGGTCGGTGTTCGAGGGGTTGTGGGTGGAGCGGGTCGCCGAGCGGTTGGTGCGGGTGCTGGCGGCGATGAGCCGCGATCCGGGCGCGGTGGTGGCCGGGATCGAGGTGCTCGACGCGGCCGAGCGTGAACTGGTGCTGGTGCGGGGGGCGGCGGGGTCGGTGGGGGCGAGTTTGCCGGAGATTTTGGTGGCGGCGGCCGGGCGGGATCGGTCGGCGGTGGCGGTGGTGTGCGGGTCGCGGGTGGTGTCGTATGGGGAGCTCGATGAGGAGTCGAACCGGTGGGCGCGGGTGTTGCTCGAGCGTGGGGTGGGTCCGGAGTCGGTGGTGGCGGTGGCGGTGGCGCGGTCGGTGGAGTCGGTGGTGGCGGTGTGGGCGGTGGCCAAGGCGGGGGCGGCGTTCGTGCCGGTCGATCCGGGTTTGCCGGGTGAGCGGATCGCTTATCTGCTGGCCGATTCGGGTGCGGTGGCCGGGTTCGCGGTGGCCGGGCAGGTCGAGACGTTGCCGGGGTCGGTGCCGTGGCTGCTGCTGGATGCGCCGGTGCCCGGGGGCGGGTCGGCGGCGCCGATCACCGATGTGGAGCGGGGTGGGCGGGTGCGGCTCGAGCATCCGGCGTATGTGATCTACACCTCGGGCACGACGGGGCGGCCGAAGGGTGTGGTGGTCCCGCATCGCGGGGTGGGCAACTTCTGCGTCGAGCAATACCAGCGGTACCAGCCGACTGCCCGCTCGCGGGTGTTGCATGCGGCGTCGCCGAGTTTCGATGCGGCGGTGCTCGAGTTGCTGCTCGGGTTCGGGGCGGGCGCGACGGTGGTGGTGGCGCCGGCGGCGGTGCGGGGCGGGCCGGAGCTGGCGGAGCTGATCGCGGGGGAGCAGGTCACGCACGCCTTCCTGACGCCGACGGTGCTGGCCTCGATGGACCCGACCGGCCTGCAGTCGTTGCAGCATCTGGTGGTCGGTGGTGAGGCGGTGCCGGCCGAGCTCGTCGATCGGTGGGCGCCGGGCCGGTCGTTCTACAACGGCTTCGGCCCGACCGAGACGACCATCATGACCAATATTTCCGACCCGTTGTGCGCGGGCGAGCCGGTCACCATCGGTGCCCCGACCCGCGGCATGCGGGAAGTGGTGCTGGATGGGTGGTTGACACCGGTGCCGGTGGGGGTGGTGGGGGAGTTGTATGTGGCGGGGGTGCAGGTGGCGCGGGGGTATCAGGGTCGGGCGGGGTTGACGGCGGCCCGGTTTGTGGCGGTCCCGTTCGGGGGTTCGGGGCAGCGGATGTATCGGACCGGGGATTTGGTGCGGTGGAACGAGTCCGGGCAGCTCGAGTATGTGGGGCGCGCGGATTTCCAGGTCAAGATCCGGGGGTTGCGGATCGAGTTGGGCGAGATCGAGGCGGCGTTGGCGGGGCAGCCGGCGGTCGACTCGGCGGTCGTGACGGTGCGCGAAGGCCCGTCGGGGCAGCCGGTGCTGGTCGGGTACGTCGTGGCTGCGGCCGACACGGTGGTCGACCCGGACGCGGTCCGCGCCGCGGTGGCGGCGGTGCTGCCGGAGTACATGGTGCCCGCCCAGGTGGTGGTGCTCGAGGCGTGGCCGGTCACGGGGAACGGGAAGCTGGACCGCGCGGCGCTGCCGGCGCCGGTGTTCGGGCCCGACGAGCAGCGCTACCGCGCCCCCACCACACAAGTCGAGCAGGTGCTTGCCCAGGTGTACGCGCAGGTGCTCGGGGTGGAGCGGGTCGGACTCGATGACGATTTCTTCGCCCTGGGTGGGGATTCGATCATGTCGATCCAGGTGGTGGCGCGGGCCCGGGAGCGCGGGGTGGTGGTGTCGCCGCGCGAGTTGTTCGAGGCGCGCACGGTCGCGGGGGTGGCCGTGGTGGCCGGATCGGGTGAGACGGGCGAGGAGGCGGCGCGCCGGTTCGACGAGATGGCGTTGCCGACGCTGCCGCCCGAGCAGCTCGCGGCGCTCGAGGCGCGGTATGCGGGGGTGGTGGCGGTGTGGCCGCCGGCGCCGTTGCAGGCCGGGATGGTTTTCCACGCCCTGTGGGCGGCCGGGGAGTCGGCGGGGGCGGGGGTGGATGTGTATGCGGTGCAGACGGTGCTCGGGTTGTCGGGGCGGGTCGATGCGGGGCGGTTGCGGGCGGCGGCGCAGGCGGTGCTGGACCGGTATGCGAGTTTGCGGGTGGCGTTCGTGACCGAGGGGGTGGATTCCCCGGTGCAGGTGGTGTGTGACGGGCTCGAGGTGCCGTGGTGGGAGGCCGACCTGTCCACCACCGCCCCGGGCGGTGAGCGGGAGGCGGCGCTGGCGCAGGTGTTGGCGCGCGATGCCGAGGCGGGGTTCGAGCTGGCGACGGCGCCGTTGCTGCGGTTCGGGCTGGTCACCCTCGACCCGGGCAGCGGGAACGGGTCGGGGTCCGGGGAGTTCCGGTTGGTGTTCTCCTATCACCATGTGCTGCTGGATGGGTGGTCGATGCCGTTGGTGTTGCGGGATTTGTTGAGCGTGTATGCCGGTGCGGACGCGGGAGTGTTGGGGCCGGTGGTGTCCTATCGCCGGTATCTGGGGTGGCTGGCCGAGCAGGACGCGGCCGGGTCGGTGGCGGTGTGGCAGCAGACCCTCGCCGGGGCGGAGCCGACGCTGCTGGCTCCGCTGGGGGCGCGGGCGCAGGGGCCGGTAGCGACGGTGACCACCGTGCTCGACGAGCAGGCGACTACCGCGCTGACCGGGCTGGCCGCGCGGTTGTCGGTGACGGTGAACACGCTGGTGCAGACCGCGTGGGCGATCGTGCTGGGCAAGTTGACCGGGCGTAGCGAGGTGGTGTTCGGGGCGACGGTGTCGGGGCGCCCGGCGCAGGTGCCCGGTGTGGAGGCGATGGTGGGGTTGTTGATCAACACCATCCCGGTCCGGGTCGGGCTGGACCCGGCCGAAACGATCGAGGCCCTGCTGGGGCGGGTGCAGGGTGAGCAGGCGGGGTTGTTCGAGCATCATCATGTGCCGTTGGCCGATATTCAGCGCGCGGCCGGGGTGGGGGCGTTGTTCGACACCTTGACCGTGTTCGAGTCCGCCCCGGTCGACCGGGACGCGCTGGCCGCGCGGCTCGGGGCGATCGAGGGGATGGAGCTCACCTCGGTCGGTGGCACGGGGGGGACGAATTATCCGTTGACCGTTGTCATCGATCCGGGGGACCGGTTGCAGTTGCGCCTGCTGTACCGGCCGTCGGTGTTCGAGCCCGAGTGGGTGGGGCAGGTCGGCGCCCGGTTGGTGCGGGTGCTGGCGGCGATGAGCCGCGATCCGGGCGCGGTGGTGGCCGGGATCGAGGTGCTCGACGCGGCCGAGCGTGAACTGGTGCTGGTGCGGGGGGCGGCGGGGTCGGTGGGGGCGAGTTTGCCGGAGATTTTGGTGGCGGCGGCGGGGCGGGATCGGTCGGCGCCGGCGGTGGTGTGCGGGTCGCGGGTGGTGTCGTATGGGGAGCTCGATGAGGAGTCGAACCGGTGGGCGCGGGTGTTGCTCGAGCGTGGGGTGGGTCCGGAGTCGGTGGTGGTGGTGGCGGTGGCGCGGTCGGTGGAGTGGGTGGTGGCGGTGTGGGCGGTGGCCAAGGCGGGGGCGGCGTTCGTGCCGGTGGATCCGGGTTTGCCGGGTGAGCGGATCGAGTATCTGCTGGCCGATTCGGGTGCGGTGGCCGGGTTCGCGGTGGCCGGGCAGGTCGAGACGTTGCCGGGGTCGGTGCCGTGGCTGGTGCTCGACGCGGTCGACGTGTCGGGGGTGCCGGCAGGGCCGATCACCGATGTGGAGCGGGGTGGGCGGGTGCGGCTCGAGCATCCGGCGTATGTGATCTACACCTCGGGCACGACGGGGCGGCCGAAGGGTGTGGTGGTGCCGCATCGCGGGGTGGGCAACTTCTGCGTCGAGCAATACCAGCGGTACCAGCCGACTGCCCGCTCGCGGGTGTTGCATGCGGCGTCGCCGAGTTTCGATGCGGCGGTGCTCGAGTTGCTGCTCGGGTTCGGGGCGGGCGCGACGGTGGTGGTGGCCCCGGCGGCGGTGCGGGGCGGGCCGGAGCTGGCGGAGCTGATCGCGCGGGAGCAGGTCACGCACGCCTTCCTGACGCCGACGGTGCTGGCCTCGATGGACCCGACCGGCCTGCAGTCGTTGCAGCATCTGGTGGTCGGTGGTGAGGCGGTGCCGGCCGAGCTCGTCGACCGGTGGGCGCCGGGCCGGTCGTTCTACAACGGGTTCGGCCCGACCGAGACGACCATCATGACCAACATTTCCGACCCGTTGTGCCCGGGCGAGCCGGTCACCATCGGTGCCCCGACCCGCGGCATGCGGGAAGTGGTGCTCGATGGGTGGTTGGCGCCGGTGCCGGTGGGGGTGGTGGGGGAGTTGTATGTGGCGGGGGTGCAGGTGGCGCGGGGGTATCGGGGTCGGGCGGGGTTGACGGCGGCCCGGTTTGTGGCGGTCCCGTTCGGTTCCGCGGGGCAGCGGATGTATCGGACCGGGGATTTGGTGCGGTGGAACGAGTCCGGGGAGCTCGAGTATGTGGGGCGCGCGGATTTCCAGGTCAAGATCCGGGGCCTGCGGATCGAGCTCGGTGAGATCGAGGCGGTGTTGGCGGCGCAGCCGGGGGTGTCCTCGGCGGTCGTGACGGTGCGGGAAGGCTCGTCGGGGCAGCCGGTGCTGGTCGGGTACGTGGTGCCCGCGGCGGACACGGTGGTCGACCCGGAGGTGGTGCGGGCGGGGGTGGCGGCGGTGCTGCCGGAGTACATGGTGCCCGCGCAGGTGGTGGTGCTGCAGGGGTGGCCGGTGACGGGGAACGGGAAGCTGGATCGGGCAGCGCTGCCGGTGCCGGTGTTCGGGCCCGACGAGCAGCGCTACCGCGCCCCCACCACACAAGTCGAGCAGGTGCTCGCCCAGGTGTACGCGCAAGTGCTCGGGGTGGAGCGGGTCGGGCTCGACGACGATTTCTTCGCCCTGGGTGGGGATTCGATCATGTCGATTCAGGTGGTGGCGCGGGCCCGGGAGCGCGGGGTGGTGGTGTCGCCGCGGCTGGTGTTCGAGGCGCGCACGGTCGCGGGGGTGGCCGTGGTGGCCGGATCGGGTGAGACGGGCGAGGCCGCGGCGCGCCGGTTCGACGAGATGGCGTTGCCGACGCTGCCGCCCGAGCAGCTCGCGGCGCTCGAGGCGCGGTATGCGGGGGTGGTGGCGGTGTGGCCGCCGGCGCCGTTGCAGGCCGGGATGGTTTTCCATGCCCTGTGGGCGGCCGGGGAGTCGGCGGGGGCGGGGGTGGATGTGTATGCGGTGCAGACGGTGCTGGGGTTGTCGGGGCGGGTGGATGCGGGGCGGTTGCGGGCGGCGGCGCAGGCGGTGCTGGATCGGTATGCGAGTTTGCGGGTGGCGTTTGTCACCGACGGGGTGGATTCCCCGGTGCAGGTGGTGCTCGACGGGCTCGAGGTGCCGTGGTGGGAGGCCGACCTGTCCACCACCGCGGCGGGTGGAGAGCGGGACGCCGCGCTGACACAACTGCTCGAGCGCGATACGGAGGCCGGGTTCGAGCTGGACACCGCGCCGTTGCTGCGGTTCGGGCTGGTCACCCTCGATTCGGGTGCCGGGTCGGGGTCCGGGGAGTTCCGGTTGGTGTTCTCGTATCACCATGTGCTGCTGGATGGGTGGTCGATGCCGTTGGTGTTGCGGGATTTGTTGAGCGTGTATGCCGGTGCGGAGGCGGGAGTGTTGGGGCCGGTGGTGTCCTATCGCCGGTACCTGGGGTGGTTGGCCGAGCAGGACGCGGCGGGGTCGGTGGCGGTGTGGCAGCAGGTGTTGGCGGGGGCGGAGCCGACGTTGCTGGCGCCGCTGGGGGCGCGGGCGCAGGGGCCGGTGGCGACGGTGACCACCGTGCTCGACGAGGAGGTCACCGCGGCGGTGGCGCAGTTGGCGGGCCGGTTGTCGGTGACGGTGAACACGGTGGTGCAGACCGCGTGGGCGGTCGTGTTGGGCAAGTTGGCCGGGCGTAGTGAGGTGGTGTTCGGGGCGACGGTGTCGGGGCGCCCGGCGCAGGTGCCCGGTGTGGAGGCGATGGTGGGGTTGTTGATCAACACCATCCCGGTGCGGGTCGGGCTGGACCCGGCCGAAACGATTCGGGCACTGCTGCAACGCATCCAGACCGAGCAGGCGGGGTTGTTCGAGCATCACCATGTGCCGTTGGCCGACATTCAACGCGCGGCCGGGGTGGGGGCGTTGTTCGACACGTTGACCGTGTTCGAGTCCGCCCCGGTGGATCGGGACGCGCTGGCGGCGCGGCTCGGGGCGATCGAGGGGATGGAGCTCACCTCGGTCGGGGGCACGGGGGGGACGAATTATCCGTTGACGGTGGTCGTGGATCCGGGGGAGCGGTTGCAGTTGCGCCTGCTGTACCGGCCGGCGGTGTTCGAGCCCGAGTGGGTGGAGCAGGTCGGTGCCCGGTTGGTGCGGGTGCTGGGGGCGATGGTCACCGATCCGGGCGCGGTGGTGGCCGGGATCGAGGTGCTCGACGCGGCCGAACGCGAACTGGTGCTCGAACAAGGTTTCGTGCCGGGGAAGAAGATCGGTAGCGAAGACACCCTGATCGGGCGGTTCGACCAGCGGGCACGGGAGTATGCGGACGAGGTCGCGGTGGTGTGCGGCGAGCAGTCGTTGACCTATCGCGAGTTGTCGGGGCGGGTTTATCGGCTGGCGCGGGTGCTGATCGAGCGTGGGGTGGGGCCGGATTCGGTGGTGGCGGTGGTGCTGCCGCGGTCCGAGGACTTGGTGGTGGCTGCGTTGGCGGTGGCGGCGGCCGGTGGTGGGTATCTGCCGTTGGATCCGCGGTATCCGGGCGAGCGGATCGGGTTCGTTCTCGACGACGCGAACCCGGTCTGTGTGGTGGTGCACGGTCGCGAGGATCTGGCCGGGGTGTCGACGTCGGTGCCGGTGCTGTGTCTGGGGGAGATCGATGTGTCGGGGGTGTCGGGTGCGCCGGTCGCGGATGCGGAGCGCAGAGCTCCGCTGCGCGCGTCGGATCTGGCGTATGTGATCTACACCTCCGGGTCGACGGGTCGACCGAAGGGTGTGCAGGTTCCGCATGGATCGGTGGTCGCCCTGTTCGATAACACCGACACTTTCTTCGGGTTCGACGCGACCGATGTGTGGTCGATGTTTCACAGTTTCGCGTTCGATTTCGCGGTGTGGGAGTTGTGGGGGCCGCTGGTGCACGGCGGGGTGTTGGTGGTGATCGACTGGGAGACTTCGCGTTCCCCGGAACGGTTCCGCCGTTTGGTGGCCGACACGCAGGTGACGGTGCTGTCGCAGACCCCGTCGGCGTTCGCGTTGTTCGACGCGGCCGACAGCGCAGCCGACGAGGAGACGGGGGTGCCTGCGCTGGCGTTGCGGTGGGTGGTTTTCGGTGGGGAAGCGCTGGATCCGCGGCGGTTGTCGGCATGGTGGCATCGGCATGGATCGGTGGGGCCGCGGTTGGTGAACATGTACGGGATCACCGAGACCACGGTGCACGTCACCCACGTCGAACTCGACGCGGCGATGGTCGGTAGCACCGGGGCGAGTGTGGTGGGTCGCCCGATTGCGGGGCTGGGCGTCTATGTGCTGGATGGGTGGTTGGCGCCGGTGTCGGTGGGGGTGGTGGGGGAGTTGTATGTGGCGGGGGTGCAGGTGGCGCGGGGGTATCAGGGTCGGGCGGGGTTGACGGCGGCCCGGTTTGTGGCGGCGCCGTTCGGGGGTTCGGGGCAGCGGATGTATCGGACCGGGGATTTGGTGCGGTGGAACGAGTCCGGGGAGCTCGAGTATGTGGGGCGCGCGGATTTCCAGGTCAAGATCCGGGGGTTGCGGGTCGAGTTGGGCGAGATCGAGGCCGCGCTCGCGGCGCAACCGGCGGTGGGCTCGGCGGTCGTGACGGTGCACGAAGGCGCCGCCGGGCAACCGGTGCTGGTGGGGTACGTCGTGGCCGCGCCCGACACGGTGATCGACCCGGGGGCCGTGCGGGCGGGGGTGGCGGCGGTGGTGCCGGAGTACATGGTCCCGGCCCAAGTGGTGGTGGTCGAGGCGTGGCCGTTGACGGGGAACGGCAAGCTGGATCGCGCGGCGCTGCCGGCGCCGGTGTTCGGGCCCGACGAGCAGCGCTACCGCGCCCCCACCACACAAGTCGAACAGGTGCTGGCCCAGGTGTACGCGCAGGTCCTCGGGATGGAGCGGGTCGGGCTCGACGACGATTTCTTCGCCCTGGGCGGGCATTCGCTGATTGCCATCCGGCTGGTCGGGCGGATCCGCACAGTGTTGGGAATGGAGGTACCGATACAGGCGATCTTCGAATCTCCGACTGTTGGGGAACTTGCACGTCGGATCTCCAGTGGTTCTCCTTTGGACGCCTCGGATCCGTTCGCAGGCCTTCTTCCGATTCGACCGGCGGGCACCTTGCCACCGATGTGGTGCGTCCACGCCGGCGGCGGCTTCAGCTGGTCCTATCAGGGACTGGTGCCCAGTTTGCCCGATCGGCCCGTCTACGGTCTCCAAGCGAGAGCTCTGGATGGGCACACGCCGATCGCCGAATCGGTTGAGGAAATGGTCGAAGACTATGCCGCGCAAATCCTGTCGATTCAGACCGAGGGTCCTTTCCATGTCCTCGGCTGGTCGTTCGGCGGCACCGTCGCTCATGCGATTGCCGCAGAACTCGGGCGGCGAGGTCACGAGGTGGCGCTGTTGGCGCTGATCGACTGCGAGCCGGCACCCCCACAGGCCCCGGTATCGGTCGCCGAAAGTCCGTCGGCCGAGGAGGATATCCGGAGGGCGATGCATTCCTGGGCGCAGCAACGGTATGGCGAGATGGTCGATTCGGCCGAGTACGCCGCGCTGGCGGATCGCGTCTTCGCGATACTGCAAAATTGTGACAGGCTCCTGCTGCAATACACCTCCCCCGTTCATCACGGCGACGCCTTGATCTTTCGGGCGACCGTCGATCCCAATGGGACGACGCGGAACGAAACGCTCGTCGATCGATGGCGACCGGCGATCACCGGCGACATTGTCGAATACGAAATCCCATACGCGCACAGCGATATGGATCTCCCCGAACCAATGGCACAGATCGGTGAGCTACTCCGTCTGCATCTCGAGAAAGGACGGATTCCTGTGGAAGAAAACTGAGGTCCACCTCGACGGAACCGGCATTTCATTGAGCGGCGTGAATGCGACCCGTGGTTTGAACAGGGCAATGCGGGAAATCTGGCCAGATATGTTTTGTCGGCGGAGAGAATGGGCAGGTAGCAGCAGCAGGTAGCAAATGGGCAGGTAGCGGACCTCGCTCGCTATGCGTAGCACTCCTTCACGGGCCCCGTCTTCGTACGCTCGCGTAACTTTCGGGGTTGCAGCGCGATAGTCGAGCAGGTGCTCGGTTCTCTGTACTCCGAGCATCGTGGTACTAGTTCGTCGACACGAGAGTTGAATATGCAGCGACAGAGGTCGAAGGCAATGTCCCGAATAGCTGGTATTGCGGTGACGACCGCATTTGCGATCGGCTGGCTGTTGACGGGCGTGGGCACGGCCGCTGCGGACCCGGTCATCGATTCAGGCAAGCTGTTTGCCTTCGCCACATCGGCGGACGGCTCCTATGTGGAGGACGTAAAGGTCGAGGACGACCGCAACCTCACGATCGATGTTCATTCGACCGCGATGAATGTCACGGTTCCGGTGATGGTCTACCGGCCGAAGGACACCAGTGCGCCACGGCCGACACTGTATCTGCTCAACGGCGCGGGCGGTGGCGTCGACGCCGCCACCTGGAAGAAGCAAACGAACATCTACGACTTTCTGGCCGACAAGAATGCAAACGTCGTGACTCCGGTAGGCGGTGCGTGGTCGTACTACACCGACTGGAAGCAGGCCGACCCCAAGCTTGGCCTCAACAAGTGGAAAACCTTCCTCACCGAAGAGTTGCCGCCGATCGTCGATGCGGGTCTCGGCACCAACCGCACGAGCGGAATCGCAGGCATCTCCAGCTCGGGTACTTCCGTCTTCAACCTCGCCGAGTCGAAGCCGGGGTTCTACAAGGCCGTCGCCTCATACAGCGGCTGCGCTCAGACCGCCGACCCTGTCGGACAAGAGTTCGTCCGGCTTACGGTGGAGACGGGGGGAGGTGGCAACACGCTGAACATGTACGGTCCACCCAACGATCCGATGTGGGCCGCGAACGATCCGGTCATTCATGCCGACAAGCTGCGCAACACGGCGCTGTACATCTCGACCGGCAACGGATTGCCCGGTGTTCACGAGCAGTTCGGTGCCCCGCACGCGCTGCCGGGTGCCCTCGTCGCGTACCAGATGGCGGTGGGCGGGACCATCGAGGCTGCCGTGAACTACTGCACAAACAACATGGCGAACCGCCTGAACCAGCTCGGTATCCCGGCGACGTACAACTTCCGCAACACGGGGACCCACTCGTGGGGCTATTGGGAGGACGACTTCAAGAACTCCTGGCCGGTGATTGCCAGGGGCCTCGGGATCTGAACCCGGCGAACAAGCGAGCTTAACGTCGACCGGCCCTGCTAGGCGGTCGACGTCGTAGGTGACAACGGCTGCCAGTTCGTAGCGGTCGGCGCGGTCGGATGCTCCACCGCTACCCTGACGAACGTTAGATCAGCGGTGCTGCGATAAAGGCTCGTAGGAGCCGGCCTCGGTGGGCTTCACTCCCGTCCGGGTGCGTCGAACAGGGCGACGCCAGATTTCTTCGAGCAGCTGGAGCCGACTTCTCATCGCTGGCCGGGCGATGCACAGCAGCTTCGCGTCGCGGGTGATCTGCCCTTCCTCGGCAATGCGCAGAAGGTAATTCATCGCGGCTGTTATGGCGTGCGCCGGATCCGCGCCGAACCGACCATCGCGATGGGCATCGAGGTTGGGTCCGGTCAAGTGCACTCGATTATGAAAATCATTGGTCTTCAGGGCGTCTCGGGCAACCGGAAGCGCTACATCAGCAAGCAGGACATTGCCACACATTCCGATCTGGTCAAGCGGAACTTCACCGCTGAGCGGGAGAAGCTGTGGTGCACCGATATCACCGAACACCCCACCCCTTGGATTCCAGCCCGGGAGGGCAAGGTCTATTGTCCGCGACCATCTCCTGGACCAGCGTCCGCGAGGGCATCGCGCGCCCACCGTCGAGCAGGCGTTGCGCCATTGGGGAAGCCCGTGTCTCCGCCTCGATGTCGCGCGGGAGCGCGCGGTACTCGAGACCGGCACCGGTGACGAGATCGGTGTGTGCCCGCGTGGCGGCCACCACCACCCGCTGATCCGCGGTCCGCAACCGGATCCCCAATCCGACATACGGAACGGAGGAAACTCACGGCCGCCACATTTCGGGCCCGCGAGTCGGCATGGTGGCGTTGGAAATGGGCTATTGCCCCTGGTGGCCTGGACTACGGGACGCCGCGCACTCGGATGCCCGCACGGTGTTCGCCGGGTTGACACCGTCGACATGGGGGTACGCGGCTAGCATCGCCGGCGCGACTCGGGCCGGCACATAGTTTCGAGGAGGCGTCATGACGGATGTGGAATCCAGTGTGCCGGCGCGTGGCGGGCGAATGCGGATCCCGCGCAGTCGTGGTGCGCTGAGCGGACTGTTGCTGATTGTGCTCGGTGCTTGGGGCGCATTGATCCCCTTCATCGGGCCTTACTTCGACTTCGCCTACACCCCTGATGAGGCGTGGGCCTGGACGACGGCACGCGGTTGGCTCGAAGTGCTGCCCGGCGCTGTCGCCGCCTTCGGCGGCTTGTTATTGCTGGTCTCCGGCAACCGCGCTACCGCAATGTTCGGTGGTTGGCTGGCCGTGGTGGCAGGAGCGTGGTTTGTGGTCGGTCCGGCGTTCGCGGGACCGCTGAACATCGGTGATGTGGGCGTACCGGTGGCCGACTCCGATGCCAAGCGGGCGCTGTTGGAGATCTCGTACTTCTACGGACTCGGGGCGCTCATCGTGTTCTTCGGGGCCACCGCGTTGGGCCGACTGTCGGTCCGATCCGCTCGCGATATCCAATATGCGCAAAGACCGGCGGTGCAGGGCGACCGCACGGCGGCCACCCCGGCTACCACCGCGACTGCGACTACGTCGACCGAGCGGGTGGAGACGCCCGCCGAGCGCGTGGAGCCGACGCGGCGCCGGTCCCGGTTTGCCGGGCTATTCGGGCGGCGCGGCACACCTGTTACGCGATAAAGGATCTCGGCACCAGGATGGCGACACCGCGGCGCCTGTGGCGTGTCTGATTGACACGTGACAGGCGCCCTGGGTCGTTCACGCTTCCGCGAAGTGCGAACCAGTTCGGTCGCTGCCCTTGGCAAGGTGCAGCCGGCCCCCTCAGTAGCGGGGCGATACCGAGGCGGCCGGTCGTCCGCGGTAGGTCGATTCGAGCACTACGTCTCTGATGAGCTTCTGGTATTCGGCGTGTGACCGGTGTTCCCGGGTCTGCCAGTCGGCACCCTGCTGAGAGCGCATGAACGCTCGATACTCCGGGGCCCCTGGGTATTTCACGTTGTCTGCCAGGACGATCGAACCCGAGTGCAGCCATTCCTCATCCAGGATCCGGTGCAAGTCGGGAAGATACTCGTCCTTTTCGTGGTCGAGGAAGACGAAATCGAGTGTGCCGGGTGCAAACTTGTGTTCCTCGCGCAGCGTGCTGAGTGTCCGTCCGTGGTCGCCGAGTGTTCCGACGATCACCACGATGCGCTCGCCGATGCCCGCATGATCCCAGATCTGCTGGGCGACGGCTGCGTTCGCCGAGTTGAACTCGACGGTGTACAGAACGGCCTCGGTGGGCATCACCCGCGCGATACGTAATGCGCTGTAGCCGCAGTAGGTGCCGAGTTCCAGCAGTCGGCTCGGACGCGCCGCGACGACGGCGCGGTCGAGAATTTGCCCCTTTTCGTCACCGATGTTGATCAGGTAGCTCTTGGCATAGCAAAACTCGTCGATCACCCGGATGACGTCGTCGATGTCATTTCGGCGAGCATGCGCGCACACATAGTCGGCCAAGGCCTGCTCGCGGCCGTCGCCAACCTGCCAGGTGGCGCCCATATGCCGTAGGCCGAACAGGAACCGGACGTAGGACCAGCGCAGAAACATCACCGGTTTACCGGTGCACTCGTTAGCGGCGACCGCCAGACCGACTGCCGCGATGCCGGCCAGCAGCGGGCGCGGGAGGTGCAACCCAAGCAATCGTTGTCGATGCCGGGCCAGCAGAACCGACGAAGCCACCGACACGGTGAATGCCACGATCGCTGCGAAATGCTTGCTCATATCGCCTCCCCTGCCCGGTAGTCGTGTTGTCGCCGTTTCAATTCGGTATCCAGGACCGGCCCGATGACCTCGAGCGCCTCGGGAGTGGTCATCTGGGCATGGACCACGTCGACGGAGTGTTCGGTGATCTCTCCGGATACGTACGGTCGCCATATGTCGCCGGTGAGTTCGCCGGTAATGCCTTTGCGCGCCGAGAAGTACAGCAGGTCCCCATGATGGTGTGTGGGCCGATAACGCGCCGACATGCCAACGCAGTCGACATATCCCTGGTACAGGCGTTCGAGCTGCTGGCGGGTCAGTCCGCGGCCCGGCCCACCCGTGTGCGCGAGCAGGTCGAAAGCTTCGTCGAGAGTCAGCGGACGGTTGTCTGCGACGTCCGACTCATCGCCCTGCAGGTGGGTGACCAGATCGCGCACGGTCGGCGGCTGCGGCGGCGGTGCGCCGTCGGCAAATGCCACGCTGTCCAGCATGATGAGCAACCCAACGTCGTGACCACGAGCACGCAGCCCGACTGCAAGTGCGTGCGCGAGTTGACCGCCGAGTGACCATCCCAACAGGTGGTACGGCCCCTGCGGTTGCAGGCGGATGAGTTCGTGCAGATACACCTCGGCCAATTCCTCGACGGTCCGGCACCGTGGCGATCCAGCGGCGATGGCGGGGGACTGTAGTCCGTAGATCGGCCGGTCGGTGACGTATTGCAGCAAGCCGGTGTAGCACCATGACAATGGCACGGCAGAATGTAGGCAGATCAACGGCGTCCCGGAACCGTTGCCACGCAACGGAAGGATCGTTTCGAGCGCCGAACCGGCGACTGTCACCTCGCTCGTTGCGCAGACGGCCGCGGATTCGATTGCGGCGGACAGGGTTCGCACCGTCGGGGTGAACAGCCACGACATCGCCACCGGGGTGCCGGTCCGCTCCGAGAGTCGCTGGCACAGGTCCACTCCCAGCAGCGAGTTGCCGCCGAGCTCGAAGAAGTTGTCGTTCAGCCCGATACGCGGCTGGCCGGTCACTTCGGCGATCGCATCTGCAACGGTGCGCTCGATCTGAGATCGTGGCGGTCGGAATGCCGGACGCGCCAGCAGCTTAGGGTCGGGCAGCGCCGATCGATCGGTCTTGCCGCTACTCGGATTGATTGGTATCGCAGCCAGCGGTACCAGCGCGGCCGGAATCATTCCTGGTGGCAACACCGTCCGTAACCGCGCCAACACGGCGGTGCGGTCGAAGTGCTCCGGGTCCGCGGCGACGACGTAGCCGATCAACCGGTCGCCCAGTGTCTCGGACTTCCAGATCCGCACCACGGCCTGATCGACCGCCTCGTCTGCGGCCAGCGCGCGTTCGACCTCGGACGGTTCGATGCGCTGCCCGCGCAACGAAATCTGGACATCGCTTCGTCCGAGGAACTCCAGCTGATCGTCCGGTTGCTCGCGCACCACGTCACCGGTGCGATACATTCTGCTTCCCGTGCGCCCGTGCGGGTTCGCGACGAAATACCGTGCGGTGATCGCGGCCCGCCCCAGGTACCCGCGCGCCAACGCGTCACCGGCAAGATACAGTTCGCCGCGGGCACCGCGCGGCACGAGGCGCAGTCGGGCATCGAGTAGGAGCATCTGCACGCCGGGCAGTGCCCGGCCGATCGTCACCTCGGCGTCGGGGGACAGTGGGTCGGAGTGTGTCACCACCACGGTGGCTTCGGTCGGGCCGTAGGAGTTGAACATGGGCACCCCGGTGGCCCAGCGGTCCACCAGTGCCGGTGGACATTTGTCTCCGCCGACGGTGACGGTCTGCAGCGACGGCAATCGGTGCGGGTCGAGCGTCGCCAAAATGGTCGGCGTGACGTTCAGATGGGTGATCGCATCGTGCTCGATCACCTGCGAAAGTCGTTCGCCGGCCACGATATCCGGCGACAAGACGACCAGCTTCGCCCCGGACGCGAATGCGGAGAGGTATTCGAGCATCGACGCGTCGCAGTAGGGTGAATGTGCCAGCAGCACCACCGATTCCGGGTGAATTCGACCACGGGTGCGCAGTTCGTCGCTCAGTGCTGTCAGGCCCGCGTGAGTACTCAGCACACCCTTGGGCTCGCCGGTGGACCCCGAGGTGTAGATCAGATAGGCCGGATGAGCGGCACGCAGCGGCCGCAACCGCTCCGCGTCGGTCACCGTGTCGACCGGATGTGACGCGGCGGCGCGGGTGAACTCGTCGCTGTCGAGCACCAACCAATCGACCGTCGTGCCGAGCAGCGGTGCGCGCCATTCGGCGAGGGTGATCCCCAGCGCCGCCTGCGAATCGGCGATCAGTCTCGCGACCCGCGCCGGCGGATCGGTGGGATTCACGGGAAAGAACACCGCACCCGCTCTTGCGACCGCCCACAATGCTATGACCGATTCCACCGACCGGGTCAATGCCACCGCGACCACACGTTCGGGCCCGGCGCCGTGCGCGATCAGCTCGCGCGCCCACTGCGCAGACAGCTCGTCGAGTTCGCGATACGACACCGACCTGCCCTGCCCGCTCAGCGCAATCCGTTCACCGCCACCGATGCCGGTCGCGAGCAATTCCGGCAGCAACCGCGGCCGGTGCCGGTGCTGGGGGCCTGCGATGCTCCGTTCGCCGGCGACGATGGCGAACACCTTCTCCTCTGCCGCCGCCCACAGGAAACGCGATAACCAGTCCATGAACTGTTGCCGATACCGATCCAGCTCATCGGCCCGGTACAGCGCCGGGTTGCCATGAAAGTCGATGCTGAATGGCTCAGCACCGAACCGGAAACAGTTGACCGTCAAATCCTCCACCGGCCCGGCCGAGAGCAGGTGCGCCCGCCCTCGGGCGGCACCGAAGCCGATGCTGTCGGGCAGCGTGAGGACGTTGATCAGCGGACCGTAGCCACTTCGACCGGCCAGCCCTGGCCCGTGGTCGCGGAGCAGGTCTTCGTGCCGATACAGCTGGTGGCGCAGCGCCCCGATGATGCCCATGCGCACCTGTCGAACGAGGTCTCCGACTGTCCGGTCCGCTACGCCCCGCACGCGCAACGGCACCACGTTCGAGACCATGCCCGCCGATCGCCGTAGTCCACCGGTGGTGCGGGCAGCGACCGGCAGCGACACCGTGACATCGCTGTCACCGGTCATCCGCGCCAGGAACCCCATCACCGCCGCGACGAGGACCTCGGTCATGCCGGTGCCGTACCGGCCGGCTGCGGCGTCGAGCTGCGCCATTGCCTCTGGGGCGACAGTCGCGTGCGTGACATGTGGCCATGCCGACGGCGCTGCGTACCGATCCTTCAGCCTGGTTACGTGATTCAGGCCGGCGAGTTGGGCACCCCAGTACTCGCGGTCGGCGACGAACCGCGGTGCGGATCGATACCGTCGCTCGGCCGCGACAATCTCGGTCAGGGGCACGGCGCGACACGGTGGTGCAGGCCGGCCTTCGATTGCCGCGGAATACAATTCGGCCGTTCGCTGCAAAAGTTGCGCGGCACCGAAGCCGTCGACTGCGATGTGGTGGCTGCGCGCGTACCAGCGGTGTCGGTCGGGGCCGAGAGTGAACAGCACCGTCCGGGACACATCGGGGCCCAGCAGGTCGATGCCGGCTTGTCGGTCCTGGCTCATCCGTACCTGCGCGGCGTGATCGGGGTCGGGGTGATCGCTCACGTCGACGCAGTCGAATCGGGCCTGCAGGTCATGGTCGACATACTGCCGGGGCCGGCCGCCGACAACGACAAATCGCAGGTCCGGTGACTGCAATTCTCGCCCGGCCCGCTGGGTGCATTGCTGGAGCAGTTCGCGGTCGAGAGGTCCGTGCAGGTCGGTGTATTGGGAGACCGAAAACGGCACTGTCGGGTGAAGCTGTTGGGCCAGCCACAGCTCGGACTGTGCGACGGACAGTCCGAAGGTGCCCAGATCCGGTGTTGCGCTGCCATTTCGAGGCACCGTTCTCGACAGGTCTAGCACCGTTGTTCCTCAGCGTTGGGCGGCGACTGCAGTGTCACGCGCCTGCGCTCGAATCGAGAAAACGCTTTACTTCATCTTTCATTCGGCTGACCGATTCCGCGACGAAAAGGACCGGTTGACAAACACTGTCGTCGATGTCGCTGACGATGACATCATCGATCCGGAAGTCCCTCAACTCCACATTCGCAAAGGACTCCAGTTCCGCGACCGAGGACAGGATGGCTGCGCCACACGCTCGCGGATGACCCTTCTCGGTCACCACACCGACCTCCATGGTGAACCAGAACAACTTCGCGATCGCCGTCAGCACCTCGTCCGAGGTGGCGTTTTTGGCCGCTCGTCCGAACCAGCGGTACATGTCTGCGAAGTCCGGATCGGCCAGCATCACCGCGTGTCCGACCAACTCGTGAATGACGTCGGGATCAGGCGAAAACGATTGCTCCGCAACCGGGCGTAGATCGGGGGTCGATCTGAGGATGCCGTCGGCGAGCGGGGGGTAGAACAGCCGGCCCGGCAGGGCGCCCATCACCGGAGCAAGCGCGAATCCGGTCAACGACCGTAACGTGCCCGAGACCTCACTCAGTTGCGGTACCCGACCGGTGGGCAACCCGACATATCGGGCGGCCAAACGATATTGGGTACAACTGAGCTGCTGATGCATGGCTGACAGCGTCGCGAAAACACGCGACCACAGTGCGTCCTCGTCGCTGCTATAGGCGAAATCGGGCACGTGTTGCCCCGGGCGGTAGGCGCGCGCCATCCGCTCACGCTCGGCTCGAACATCAAGACGAACGGTCATCGCAATCCGTCCTCTCCCTGTGGGTGCCGCGGTGGCGTTGGTGGAATTCACCGCCGAAACGAGGTTCAAACAATCAGCACATACATCGACGCCACGAAGCAGGACCGGGTGGGTATGGGCGGCACTGTACAACGTTCGCGCATAGCCGGTCAGGGCTTTCAGTGGCGAAATCCGCCGATTTCTCGGCGGTGGGACCAGCTACATTGTAGTCACCTTGCGCGCAACTTGGGTTTGAAATCGACTTCGCGCCACTGTCGCAGGCCGAGGACGAAATACACTGGTCTGCAAGGAATGTCCGATTCGAGCGGCGGTTGATGAATTGCTCAGGCCCCGATGGCGGCCGCCATCATCGGCCACGATTCGTGCAGTGCGTCCTGCCAATACCCCCACGCGTGCGTACCGGTCGGCCGGAAATCGAAGCGCGCGGGTACGCCGGCTGCGCCCAGCGCGGCAGCGAGTCGGTGCGTGCAGTCGTCGACCACCGATTCGAACCCGCCGCCGACGACGACACGATCGACCAGCGCGATCGGGTTGCCGGCCACGTCATGGTCGCCCAAAGATTCGTGCGGACCGGGCAAACCGGTCCCCGCCGACACATACAGCTGCGTCCCGCGTAGGCGATCCGCATGCAACGTCGGGTCGTTTGCCGCCCACTCCGGATCTGACGGCGGACCCCACATGTTGAACGGATTGCCGCCGTAACTGACCACCATCGATGTGACGAAGGCCTGCGCCACAGGGTCGCTCGTGCGCGCGCAGCCGCTGTACGAACCGACCGCCTGATAGAGACCCTGCGCCGCGATGGCGAGATTCAGCACCGATATCGCCGACATCGACAGGCCGGCTATCGCATTGCGCCCGCTAGTGCCGAGTGTCGCATCGATTACCGGCGGCAATTCTCTGGTCAAGAATGTCGTCCACTTGTTGCGTCCCAGGATCGGGTCATCGTGCTGCCAGTCGGTGTAATAGCTCGCCCGCCCGGCCAGCGGTAGAACCACGTTCACGTTCTTGTCGGCGAAGAATGTCGCGGCGTCAGTCCGGTCCAGCCACCCTGACCCGGTCTCGCCGCCGCCGGCCCCGTCCAGTAGGTACAGCGTAGGGCGGGGGGCGGACGTGTCGGCGGGGCGCAGCACACGTACGGGCACGAAACGATTCATGGCGGGGGAGTACACGTTGAGGTCGACCTGCGCCGCGGCCGGGACGCGGTGCTGGACCAGCGGCGCAGCGCCGACGGACCCGACGCCCAGCGCCGTCGTACCGACGATGGCGAGCGTCAAGGCGATTCGCCGCATCCTTCGTCGTGCGCTCCGTGGTAACCGATGCAACTCGCTGCGCTCCGATCTCCCCCGGCCGGTAGGTTGGGTGCCTGTCAAGCTACTCCGTCGAGGTGATCACCAACTTGCCTTTGGCGCGGCCTTCTCCCAGGCGTTGCAGTGCCTGCGGAACCTCGTCGAGCGAATACCGCTGGTCGATGACCGGCACAAGAGTGCCCGCCTGGCATAGTTCGGCGACGGTGAGCAGGTCCTGCGGGTTCTGTCGCACGACGAGCAGACGTATCTCCTTGCCCGCCCGGCGCCCGAGCAGCGGTCCGAATAGCAGTACCTGCAGCAGGGACGGGACCGACCCGCCGACGTACCGGTAGCGTCCGTTCGGTGCCAGGACGCGCCGATAGTTGACGACACCGAGATGCCCGGCAAGATCGAGCACGACGTCGTAACGCTCGCCGGTCCTGGTGAAATCCGTTCGGGCGTAGTCGATAACGTCGTCCGCGCCCAGTGACAGCATGAAGTCGTGTTTGCCGGCGTTGTCGACTCCGGTGACGTGTGCACCGGCGAGCTTGGCGAGTTGCACCGCGAACATGCCCGCACCGCCGCCCGCGCCGTTGACGAGCACTCGTTCGCCCGACCGGACGCGCCCCTTGGTTCGTATCCCCTGTAGGGCAATCACGCCGGCCTGCGGGATGGCCGCGGCCTGTTCGAATGACAAGCCCGCCGGTTTGGCGGCCACCGCCTGCTCACGCGCGCAGACATACTCGGCGAAACCACCCATCAGGGCGAGGTTGTCGCCGAATACCTCATCGCCGGGCGCGAACTTCGTGACGCTTTTGCCAACAGCCTCGACCCTCCCGGCGACATCGGATCCCAGGATCCGAAACCGCGGCCGCAGCGGCCCGCCGATTCGCGAGTACATCGGCTTGCCCCGCATGGTCTCCCAGTCCGATGCATTCACCGAGACCGCGTGCACCTTGATCAATACCTGGTCGTCGCCGGGTCGCGGCCGATCGACTTCGTCGAGCCGCAGCACCTCGGGTGGTCCGTACCGCTCGTACACGACGGCCTTCATGCGTCAGAAGTATCACCCCGAACACCCCACTGCCGGGGAAACCGTGCGCGCCGAGACGCGACCACTTCCAGCCTATTGTGTGCCTCAGATCACGTGGTAATTTGATTACCGCAGCATGGAGTGGCAGATACACCGCTCCGAGAGAGGCGGTGGAATGCCGGCGTTCGACGAGGCCGTCATGGAATCAGCACTCGGCAGCAGTGAGCAACGCATTCGTGCGTCCGTGCTGGAACTACTCGAGGTCGAGGGCTACGAGGCAATACAAGTCCGTGAAGTGGCCCGGCAAGCAAAAGTGTCGCTCACCAAGATTTACAAGCTGTACGGCACACGCGACGAACTCATTCTCGCGGCGTTGGACTGGTGGATGGCGGAGCACTGCTACGGCGATCTGCCCGAACACCCCGTCCGGCCCGGCGAATCACTGCACGTCGCGCTGATGCGCGTCCTGCGCCCGATCTTCGAACCCTGGGAGCGCAATCCCAGACTACTTGCCGCATATTTTCGCGCACGCGCGTCGGCGGAAGGCGCAAGGTTGGTCGATCACGGTATCGACGCCGTATTTCCAGCTGCGATGGCGGTATTGGAGGGCGTCGACCTGGATTTCATCAACGACCTGTACGCGATTTTGAGCAGCTTGATCTACGGACTGATGGGGCGCTTCGCGGCCGGCGAGATCGCGGCGACCGACATCCTTCCCGCGATCGACCGGACCATGTTCTGGCTGGCGTCCGGCTACCAAGCCACCCACGCGTCGTGATCATGCGAAACACCGTCAGGGGCGTTGGAAACCACGCCAGGAAGCAGGATGCAGCATGCCCGAAACACAGGTAGATCGCCCCGCAGAACCGGCCGAGGGAGTTTCTCCGGAAAGCCATGGAGATTCGGCGTATTGGGATCCGTTCGACCGCGATATTGCGCGTGATCCGTACCCGGCCTACCGACGGCTGCGCGCAGAGGCGCCGCTCTACTACAACGATGTCCACGACTTCTACGCCCTCAGCCGCTACGACGACGTCGACCGTGCACTACTGGACTGGAAGACCTTCTCCTCGGCACGCGGCCCGATTATGGAAATCATCAAGTCGGGCGTCGAGATTCCGCCGGGCACATTGCTGATGGAGGATCCGCCGGCACACGATATCCACCGCGCGCTGCTCAGCAGTGTGTTCACACCACGCCGGATCATGGCGGTAGAGCCGCAGATCCGGGCGATGTGCACCCGGGCTCTGGACCGGCTCGCCGGGATCGATCGTTTCGACCTCATGACGGAGTTCGCGAACGAGATACCCATGCGCGCGATCGGAATGCTCCTCGGCATACCGGAGTCGGACCAGGAGGCGGTCCGGGCCAACACCGACGCGAATCTGCGCACCGTGCCCGGACAGCAAATGCAGGTGGCCGACAAGGCGATTCCGCACACCGACGACTTCGCGGAATATATCGACTGGCGCGCCGATCACCCGTCCGACGATCTGATGACGGAGTTGCTGCGAGCCGAATTCGTGGACACCGAGGGTGTGACGCGAACGCTGACCCGGCAGGAAATTCTGACCTACGTCGCCGTCGTGGCGGGTGCGGGAAATGAAACCACAGCTCGGCTGATCGGCTGGTTGGGTACGCTGCTCGCGAAGCACCCCGACCAGCGCGCCGAGATGGTCGACAACCCGCAGTTGATTCCGAACGCAATCGAGGAGACGCTGCGGTTCGAACCGACGGGCCACGCGATTGCCCGATATGTCGCGGCCGACGTGGAGCTGCACGGAAGCACTGTGCCCGCCGGCAGCGTCATGATGATCCTGATCGCCTCGGCAAACCGAGACGACGGTCGATGGTCGGAGCCCGACCGATTCGACATCCACCGACGCATGACCAATATGCGGACTTTCGGTCTCGGTACCCACTTCTGTTTGGGCGCCTCGCTTGCCCGACTCGAGGCACGAGTGGCGATGGAGGAATTTCTCGCGCGCTTCCCACGGTGGGACGTCGACTGGGACCAGGTCGCGTTGTCGCCGACCTCCACCGTACGCGGCTGGGAAACCCTGCCGCTCATCGTCGGCTGACTCGACAGATCTGTTCGAAACCCCAATCCACCAACGCTTTTCACCACTCGACGAGGAGAAGGTATGGGAAAGCTCGACGGCAAGGTCGCCTTCATCACCGGAGCGGCCCGCGGGCAGGGCCGCAGCCACGCCATCCGGTTGGCACAGGAAGGCGCCGACATCATCGCCATCGACATCTGTGCTCAGCTCGACACTGTGCGGTACCCGATGGGCACCGCGGAGGAACTCGCGCAAACCGCGAAAGAGGTCGAACAGCTCGATCGGCGCATCTACACCGCTCGGGCCGACGTGCGCGATGTCTCCGAGCTCAGACAAGCCTTCGAGGAGGGCGTTGCCGAGCTCGGTCCGGTGGATATCGTCCTGGCCAATGCCGGTATCGGTGCGGGTGGGGCCGCTGCGTCGGAGGACCAGGAATGGGACGAGGTCGTCGGCGTCAATCTGAAGGGTGTGTGGAACACCGGTCGCGTCGCAATCCCGTCGATGCTGGAACGAGGCCAGGGTGGGTCGATCGTGCTGACCAGCTCCACGGGCGGAATGATCGGCGTCGGCATTCCCACCGCCGGCTTTCTCGGCTATACGGCGGCCAAACACGGCGTCATCGGGCTCATGCGGTCCTGGGCCAACTTCCTTGCGCCGCACAATATCCGGGTGAACAGTGTCGCCCCGACGGCGGTCCGGACGCCGATGGCCGGTGACGGGGACCTGAAGGCCATCATGGAACATGCCCCGGAACTGGCCCGTGCGCTTTCCAACGCGATGCCCGTAGACCTCATCGAACCGATCGACGTCTCCAACGCCATCGCCTGGCTGGTCTCCGACGACGCCCGCTACGTCACCGGTACGGTCGTTCCCGTCGACGCAGGCCAGCTCAACAAGCGGTAGGCGCCGGAATCAGGAATCCGGTGCGCTGGATCGCAGTAGTTCGGTGCGCGTGGCCGGCATGCCGCTGCGCCCCCGCTCGGCGCATTTGACAGCCAGCACCTGGTTGATCCCAAGCCGGTTGCCCGAAAAACTCAAGGCGGCGCCGGCCATGTACATCCGCCATACCCGCGCCCGGCCGGCGCTGCTGAGTCGCACCGCCTGGTCCCAGTTCGCCTCCAGATTCGCCACCCAGGCCCGCAGGGTGAGTGCGTAGTGCTCGCGCAGCGACTCGACGTCGCGAACCTCGAAGCCGGCGCCCTCGAGCGCTTCGATCATCGTCGAGAGTGGTTCGATCTCGCCGTCGGGGAACACATATCGATCGATGAACGACGTCTTGGAGAACGTGTTCGGTTTGCCCGGGCGTCGTGAGATCGCATGATTGAGCAGCCGGCCGCCCGGCTCGAGCAGGGCGAACAGGTCGGCGGAATATCGCGGCAGCATCGCGACGCCGACGTGCTCGGCCATGCCGATGCTCGAGATCGCGTCGTAGGGGCCGTCGTCGACGTCGCGGTAGTCCTGGACGCGGATCTGCACCGACTCGCCCACACCCTCCTCGACCATCCGCTTTCGGGCGTAGTCGGCCTGCTCGTGGGACAGGGTGACGCCGACAACCTGGACCCCGTAGTTGCGTGCCGCGTGCAGCGCGAAGGTGCCCCACCCGCAGCCGACATCGAGGACTCGCATGCCCGCGCGGAGCCCGAGTTTGCGGGCCACCAGATCGCACTTGGCGAACTGCGCCTGCTCCAGATCGACGTCGTGGTGCGGCCAGTATGCGCAGGAGTACGTCATCGACTCGCCGAGCACGAGTCGGTAGAAGTCGTTGCCGACGTCGTAGTGGTGGCTGATCGCGGCTGCGTCCCGCGCCTTCTCGTGTCTGTTCCCGCGCGCGAGCTTCGCCTCTTCGGCGGGCGGCTTCGGCGGCGGCCCAATGATTCCCAGCCGCAACGCCGCGATCACGAGCGCCTTCTTCGTCTGCGCGTCGATGCGCACGCCGGGCCCACGGCTCGGATCCGAGACACGCTCCAAGGCGTCCAGTCCGGCGAGCAGGTCGCCCTCGATGTCGATGTCGCCGGACACGTACGCGCGCGCGAAGCCGAGGTCGTTGGGTGCCCAGAGCAACCGTCGCAAGCCACGCCGGTTGACGAGGTTCAACTGCCACGGAGCTTCCGAAGGTCCGTGCACACTTCCGTCCCAGCCACGTATGCGCAGCGGAACTTCCGAACCCACCGCTGCGTGCACCAGTGGCGCCACCGTGTCCGCGACCGTCATGCATTCCCTCACAATCGTCGGTAACCAACCATCACGCGCTGCTCGATTTGGGCCTGCCCCGCAACGTACCGGGAATTCGCCGATCGCACGCCCAGGAAAGCACACCCCGGGGCGCGCGGAACAGTACGAGCGCGACTTCAAATGGTGGAAGCCGGGCACTGCGGGCGGGTTTCCCTGTATCTCGCAGCGGGCACCTTCCTGACATGAGTAGCCCAGGAGATCCCGAGAGCCCACCGCGTGATGTGCCGACGCCCGACCCGGACACCGAGGACGTCGCCACCTCACCGGGTGGCGCCGACGACGACGTCGAGAGCGACCCCGGCAAGGGCGCCGACGACCGAGCCGACTGGACCGACGAAGGCGGCGCGACGGGGGAGGGACCGGCGACGTAATCGCTCAGCATCGCAACGCATCCAGTGGAGGAGTCGGCCGACCGCAAGTTGGTCATTCGTGGTCGAGCCGACCGCCAACGTGTGGACAACTTGATTCGACACAACGTACTCGCCACGCATTCGCCGGTCGGGCGGTAGCTTGCGACCATGACAGCGCGAGATCGCGGACCGGCCGACCTTCGGGTCGCGGTCGGCTCCGCCGCCGCCATTGGCGCCGTCGCGGGTGCCGCACTCACCGGTCACCGTGGGCCGAAAGCGGCAGGGATCGGGGCGCTGGCGGGGGCCGCGGCGCTGGCAACGTCGGAACGGATCGCGCGGGCCCGGCAACGTCCGGGTGAGTTGCCGGCGCTCTGGCAGCGAATCGCCACCAGCGCCGCACTGATCGCACCGCTCGGATGGGCGGCCGACCGGGCCGGTGCCGGGCCTGTGGTCGTGGCCACCGGTGCGGGCGCGCTCGGTGGCGCGCTGGGAGTACGACCGCAGAAGGTGCTTTTCGGACCTGCCCTGGGCGCTGCTCTCGGCAGTGCAGCGCGTCGGGTGCCGTTGCGCGGAGCGGCTGTCGCGAGCGGCACCATGGTGGCGTACCGCACGCTGTCGGCGTTGCTGTTCCGTGATGCGCAGGTGAGCCTGCTCGCCGACCGAGTAGCCGCTCGAGACCTGCCGTTCGTCGTACCTCGCGAGGCCCGATCCCGTTATGTTGGAACGGGTTACGTACGAGAGCTCGCCGAACAGATCGGTGGCGACTACGTCGAGGACGCGGCGGACGCGGGGATCGTCGCGTCGATGGACGATCTCGCCGGTCCCGAGTTCGAACCGGCCGCTCTGGATCCGAGAGTGCGCGAGTTCTACGAGCACACCACGCGGTTTCGGCTCGACATCGAGCCGGAGTGGCGCCTCTGGGTCCGGCCGGGCTATCTGCTCTACCGATCGTTGGTGGCGCGCCCACTCGGGCAGGCGAACGTGCCGATGAATCAGCGCGCAACCCAGCGGGGCATCCGCAGCCGAATCGACACGATCACACCGCCCGGCGAGGATACGGTGGCGGTCCGCGGTTGGATCCGGTCGTTTGCCGATACCGACGAGCCGATCTATATCGGCATCTACACGACCTACCGGCACGAGGAACGTGGGTATGTCAGCGTCGGATTCCCCGTTCCCCAAGGCAGTTTCACCGCCACTCTGCTGCCACGCGCACGCAGCGGTGGTGGATTGGTGCTGACGAGCCGCAGCGAGCTCGAGCACCCCGGCCACTACCTCGCCTATATCGACCCGGGCAACCGCGAGTTGACTGCGGTCGAGGTGAACGGCTTCGCCGAGGAACTCGACGTGTACGTCGATGGCGATGAGCTACGTGCCGAGCATGCGTTCTGGGTGTTTGGTTTCCCGTTTCTCGTGCTGCACTACCGGATCTCGCGGAAGCAGGAGTGGCCGCCGGCAGCGATGCAGCGCTGACGCCGGCGTACCCGGTGCCACGGCTCCGACGCCGACACGCGGTCGGGCAGGTCGCGTGTCGACGCAATGCTCACCGCTTGGTGGCGGTGACCAACAGATACTCGGACCGATACGCGGTTTCGCCGGGTGTCGTGGCCTCGTTCCAGCGGGTGAGCATCTCCAGGAAATCGCGGTCGAGTTCGGCAACCCGCTCGGGTCGATCCTGATTGAACTTGTACGCCGCAATTGTCGGGCCGTAGTTGCGCTTCCAGTACTCACGGAACTCCAGCGGCGTGGCGCAATGGTCCATCGGTACGTGCTGGCGTCGGGTCGTCAGGCCGAGCACATTGTCGCCGAACAACTTCTGGACATGGTCCTCGCTGCCCCACAGCGGGGGCGCGCTGGCGCCGGCCGGTGGCGGTGGCGCGTAGGGCTTCATGGTCGCGAACAGGTCGCCGATGAACCCGTCGGGTGTCCAGTTGATCATCCCGATGGTTCCGCCCGGCCGAACCACCCGGACCAACTCGTCGGCGGTCGCCTGATGGTGCGGCGCGAACATTGCCCCGACACAGGACATGACGACGTCGAAAGAGTTGTCCTCGAACGGCAGCTTCTCCGCGTCGGCCTCGACCCAGTCCAGCGTCACGCCGCGTCGGGTCGCGATGACGCGGCCCGCGTCGAAGAGTTCGGGTGTCAGATCGCTCGCGGTGACTGTCGCACCGAGGGCCGCGGCCGGAATCGCGGCGTTGCCCGACCCGGCGGCGACGTCGAGGACGTGGTGTCCCGGCCCGATCCCGCAGGCCCGGACCAACTCGGGTCCGAGCGCCGGAATGATCTCCGCCGCGACGGCGGGGTAGTCACCCGACGCCCACAGCGCCCGATGCTTGGCCTTGAGTTGCCGGTCGGCGTCCTGGTCGGCCGACGTCCGTACGGAATCGTTGGTGATGCTCATGGGAGATCGCTCCTCGGTCCTGGTGTTTCCGACGCCTTCAGGATCCGGGTTCGCACGGCATCCCCACATCGGGGAAACCTCCCTATTTGGGCGTGGAACAGCAGGGGGAGTTCGGCTCGAGTGGGGGTCCGAACTCAGCGCAGAATGCCGATTTCCCTGGCGCGGCGAACCGCGTCGCGTCGTTTGCTCACCTGCAGCTTGGTCAGGATCGCCGACACGTGGTGATCGACCGTCTTGACCGAAAGGAACAGTTGCTCAGCCAATTCGGCGTTGGTGAGGCCGTTCTCGAGCAGGCGTAGAACCTCGATCTGCCGAGTCGTCAGGCCGGCGGGATTGGCGAGCGTGGTCGCTCGCCGCGGCGCCGGCACACTCCGCACCCCGCGCGCTCGCAGGTCTTGGCGCACCTTGGCGGCAACGGCGTCCGCGCCCAGTCGGTCGAGCAGATCGAGGGCCCGGTATTGGAGTTCGGCATCGCCGGAGTCGACCATCGCGAGTGCCGCGTCGTAGGGGGTCGACAGGTCATCGAAGGCCCCGGCCGCGGCCTCGAACTTCCCGCTCGCGAGCAGCCGGTACGGCTCTGCCGCTGCCGTATCGGGGGTGTCGGTGGTCGCGGTGCCTTCGACGCGGCACAACCAGGTCGCGAGCTCGGCCCGTGACCATTCCAGTCCGGTGACCGGAACAGTGGTGAGCAGCGAACGGCACTCGTCGAGGCGCGCATCGAGCACGCCGGTCAACCATGACTTCTCGGCGATCGCCGCTGCGACCGGCAGTATGCGCACCGGCTCGCCGAAGCGGTTCGCGAGTCGCCAGGCCGCATCGATCCCGCCGAGGTCGTCGCCGCTGCGGCGCAGCGATACGAGCGCGCGAATGAGTAACGGCCACGTATGAGCGAGCGGGGCGCTGGGCCTGTCCAGGACCGCATCGGCGTCGACGAGCGCGCCGTCCCAGTCGCCGACGAGCAATTTCAGCCGACTACGCGAACCGAGTTGCACGACATGGCAGATCGGCAAGTCGTGCTCGACCATGAGGGGAAGGCAGACGTCGAGGAGTTCGGTGGCGGCGCGGAGGCGCCGCTGCTCGACGTCGAAGTAGCTCAGCGCGGTGTATCCGCTGGAGTAGGTCTCGTTGATGAGACGTGGGCCGGCTCCGAGCATTTCCAGCAACTCGTCCCGGGCAACCTCGTGTCCGGTGAGCACTTCGCAAACTCCGCCGACAACGTCGATGCGGACATTCAGCAGGGGATCGTGTGCCCTGCCCGCGATTTCGCGTGCGCGCCGGAGTAGCCGCGTCGCGGCATCGAGACGACTCGACTGGACGGCGAGGAACGCCTGGAACGCGAAGGCATGCCCCAATTGCGTAAGAAGCTGTGGTTCATCCGATTCCGCGCGGTCTTCGAGTACGGCAATCGCGGTTGCGACGTGGTCGTCGGCGACAGCGCGGTTGGCGTTGTACCACTCGTAGACCGCCAACGAGTGGTGGTCGGCGCTCACGGCGACGTCTGCGCGCATTGCCTCGCGCAGGTGCTTCGCGCGCCGGCACGCCGCGATCGCCTCGTCGAGGCAGTCGGTGAGGTAGTACTCGGTCGCGAGGAGTTCGAGCAGCTCCGCCTCGACTTCGCTCGGTAAATCGCCCTCTTTCAACGCAATTCGAAAGAACTCGGTCGCTTGTGTGTGCGCACCCGAGCGGGTCGCCGCGCGGCCGGCCTCCGCAGCGGCGGTCGTGACCAGGTCCCGGTCTCCGGCACCGAGCGCATGGTGGGTGATGACCGCCGGATCCGCATGTGACGCCGCTCGGTGGGCGTGGATGAAACGACGGTGCAGACCCGGTTCGGCACCGGGCGGGATGACGCTGGTGATCGCAAGTCTGCACAAGTCGTGACGAAAGGCCACCCCACGATCGTCTCGCCTGATCAGTTTGGCGTCGTCGAGTGACCGGAGCGCGGGCAAGGTGACGCCGAGGTCGGTGAGCAGGTGATCTGCGATCGCGCCCGGTGCGCAGGTCAGCAGATTGAGCAGATCCCAGGACTCGGCATCCAGGCCGGCGGTGCGCGCGAGGATGGCGTCGCGCACGGTGGTCGGCAATTCGCCGGTGCGGTGGTCGAGCATCTCGCATACGAAGAACGCGTTGCCCCCAGTGACCCGGTGCAGCCACGTCGGGTCGACCGTCCGATCGCCAACGAGGGTGGCCACCGCGTCCGGGCTCAACGGCGGCAAGGTGAGTGACTGTGCGTGCGCGGACCGCGCGACGTCGCCGAGCAGCCCACGCAGCGGATGCGTCACGCCCACCTCGTCGTCGCGAGCGATCCCGACCAGCAGCAGGTGTGTATGCGGAGCCCGTCGCAGGAGGAACCGAAACAGGTCGATGGTGCCCTGATCGGCCCAGTGCAGATCGTCCACCACCAGAATCGTCGGTTGTGTCCGGAGGTCATCGAAGACGGCGGCGAAGATCTCGTAGGGTTGCTCGCCGCCGCGCAGCAGCACTCGAGTGCCCGCGTCGAAGCGGTCCTCCAGATCGCGGAGTGGGCCGAGCGGCCGGGGTGTCGAGAGTGGATCGCAGGCACCCCACAGCACACGGACGTCGTTACCGGCCTGTTCGATGAACGTCTCGACGAATGCTGTTTTGCCCCCACCGGATTCGCCGCAGACCAAAACCGCTCCGCCGTGTCCGGCGCGGGCCTTGGCTGCCCATGTCTCGAGTTCGCTGAGCTCATGCCCGCGCTCGGCGAGGATCACCCTGGAATGGTACCGGCACGCCGACGGCCCGACCAGCGGAAACTGCGCGCGGCCTCGCGGTCCTGGCGTGTGCCGGACGTGAAGATGGGCAGCTTCTCCCGATGAGGATCCGCGACCGTCGCCCCAGAGTGGGAACCAGTTCTAGCGCATCTGCGACACCGACACGAAACAGGAGAGAGCCATGAAGCGCTTCATCATCGAGCGACAGATTCCCGACGCCCAGGACCTCACGGAGGCGCAACTCGCCGGGATCGCCCAGACATCGAATGCCACCGTCGACTCGCTCGGAGTTCCGTATCGGTGGATCACCAGCTACGTCGCCGGCGACAAGATCTACTGCATCCACGAGGCCGACGACGAAGCTGCCGTGCGCGAACACGCGCGGCGCGGTGGCTTCCCCGCGGATGTCGTTTCCGTCGTTGCCAACGAGTTCGGACCGCAGACCGCCGAGCCCGCGCCGTAGTCCGACGATCTGGCGGCCGCCCGTCGCCGCCCAGTGTGAACGGAAGATTTGGTGCGTTCAGCGGAGTGAACGATTCCGTTCACCCCGTCCAACGCACCGAATCTTCCATTCGCGGCGAGGTGCCAACTCTCCCGATCGCGGTGAGCGGAAGCGTTGTCTGCACGGTGGTCCGGCGGCAGTGTTACCCGCTGGAACGCTACTGCCGCATCGAAGGAGACCGAGGATGACCCAGGCCGCGACCCGAATCGAGATACGCCCGCAGTCCGGTCACACCGGCGCGGAAATTCGCGGGATCGACCTAGGCTCCGAACTCACCGCCGACGAGGTGTCGGCGATCCGCGACGCCTTGCTGCAATGGAAGGTGGTCTTCTTCCGGGACCAGTTCCTCGACCACGCTCAGCATTTGCGTTTCGCGCAGTACTTCGGCGCGCCGACGCCCGCGCACCCGCTGTTCGACGCGATTCCGGACCCGGACTATCCGACGATCTACCCCATCTTCCGCGACCGATTCAAGGCACGCGTCGCACAGAGTTCCGGATACGACCGGCCAGGCTGGCATGCCGACGTCACGGCCGCGGTGAACCCGCCGGCGGCATCCATCCTTCGCGCCGAGGTGTTGCCCGCCTACGGTGGCGACACCCAGTGGGCCAACACGGTGGCCGCCTACGCCGGTCTTTCCGAGCCCGTGCGCAAACTCGCCGACGGACTGCGGGCCGTACACCGATTCAGCCCGGGCGCAGGCGCGAAGCCCACGGCGGATTACCTGCGCCGGGTGGAGCAGCGTCCCTTGCTCAGCGAGCACCCGGTGGTGCGTGTGCACCCCGAGACCGGCGAGAAGGCGCTCTACGTCAACCCGGGCTTCACCAGCCACATCGCGGACGTGTCCCCGCACGAGAGTCGCCGCCTGCTCGAACTGTTCTACGAGGAACTCGCGCGCCCGGAATACACCGTGCGATTCCGGTGGGAGCCCGGCTCGATTGCCTTCTGGGACAACCGCTCCACCGTCCATCTTGCGCCGCGCGATCTCACCACCGACGACGACCGGCGGCTCTACCGCATCACGCTCGTCGGCGACGTGCCGGTCGGACCGGACAATCGCGAATCGATCGCGCTGGAGGGCGACCCTTTCGAAGCGATCTGAGCGCCGCACGGCGGCGAACCTCCCATAGGCGCGGGGCACACCCGGCGCAATCCCCGGTGTCATAGGGTCGAGACGGTCCTGACAGGGCCTTCGATGCAGGAGGACAGCGGTGGGTAGTGGCCTGGGAGAACGCGGCCTGGAAGAACCCGGTGGGGAAGAACGCATCCACATCCTGCGAGAGCTCGGTTTCACCACGCGCAAGGTCGGTGATGATCTGCACGGGGCGGCCGTCATTACGCCCGAGATGCACGTGCCGGGGACGAACCAACTGCGTACCTCGATTCTGGCGATCTGGGCCGACATGCTCGCGGGTCTGCTGGCCACCGTCGTGATGGGACCTCGGGTGCCGGTGACGCTGGAACTCGACGTCAACCTTTACCGTCCTGCGCCGGCCGCCGGTGCGGTCGTGGCGATCGGCCGGACGGCGAAGATCGGCCGGTCGGTGTTCGTCGCGGAGATGGAGTTCACCGTGGACGGCGAGCCGATCGCGTTCGGCGCCGCGTCGTTCATGGTGGCTCCCGATCCGGATCTGCAACTTCCGGACGGCCTCAGCGTCGACCTTCCACCCTCGCGGCAGCGACTCGCCGTGCCGCTCGCCGAGCGCGCCGGCTGCGAGCGGCGAAGTCCGGGCGTGGCGACCCTGCCGCGCACCGAGGACGGACTGAATGCCTCGAACACGGTCAACGGCGGCCTGCTTGCGTTGGCGGCGGAGGAAGCCGTGCTGTCGCTGACGCCGGGCCGGAGCCTGAGCTTCCTCGGCCTGCGCTACCTGCAGGCAGCGCGGGTCGGGCCGGTGGTCGCGACCGCGAATCTGCGCGGTCGGGTCGGGCGGGTCGAGGTGCGCGATTCCGGTAATGAGAACCGGCTGACGACGCTGGTGACGGCACATACCTTCGACGGCTGAGTTGCGTGCCCCGGGGTGACATCAGCCCGATTGCTCTATAGAATATTTTCCATAGAGTTAGTCGCCAGCTCCGAAGGAACCTCATGTCTGCGCTGACTGCGGAAGAAGAAACGATCGTCAAGACCGTCCGTGAGTTCGTGGACAAGCAGGTCAGGCCGGTCGTTCACAACCTCGAACACGCCAATGAGTACCCCGAGGCGCTCATCGAGGCGATGAAGGAGATGGGCATCTACGGCCTGGCCATCCCGGAGCCGTACGGATACGGGCGCGTGTCGATGCCGTGCTATGTGCAGGTCACCGAGGAACTCTCGCGGGGGTGGATGAGCCTGGCCGGTGCGATGGGCGGGCACACGGTGGTGGCCAAACTGCTTCTCACGTTCGGCACCGAGGGGCAGAAGCAGAAGTACTTGCCCCGCATGGCAACCGGGGAATTGCGTGCGACGATGGCGCTCACCGAGCCCGGCGGGGGTTCCGACCTGCAGGGCATGCGGACCGTCGCGCGTCGCGAGGACGACGGCTACGTCATCAACGGCAGCAAAACATGGATTTCCAACGCGCGTCGCTCCGGGCTGATCGCGCTGCTGTGCAAGACGGATCCGCAGGCAGAGCCGGCGCACAAGGGTGTCTCGATCCTGCTGGTCGAGAAGGTCCCCGGATTCACCATCTCGAAGGACCTGCCCAAGCTCGGCTACAAAGGCGTGGAGAGTTGTGAGCTGAACTTCACCGATGCGCGAGTGCCACTCGATGCGTTGCTCGGCGGCGAGGAAGGCCGTGGTTTCGCCCAGATGATGAAGGGACTGGAGACCGGTCGCCTGCAGGTGGCCGCGCGTGCCACCGGAGTCGCGCGCGCCGCGTTCGACGACGCCCTGCAGTACGCCCAGGATCGGGAGAGCTTTGGTCAGCCGATCTGGAAGCACCAGTCCGTCGGCAACATGCTCGCCAATATGGGGACGAAGCTGTACGCGGCTCGCTCGCTACTGCTCGATGCCGCCGAGCGGTTCGACACCGGCGCCCGCGTCGACATGGAAGCCGGCATGGCCAAGCTGTTCGCCTCCGAGGCGGCGATGGAGATCGCGCTCGACGCGGTGCGCATCCACGGTGGCTATGGCTACTCGACCGAGTACGACGTCGAGCGCTATTTCCGCGACGCTCCACTGATGATCGTCGGTGAGGGCACCAACGAAATTCAGCAGGGCGTGATCGCCAAGCAGCTGGTCAAGCGCGGCGGGCTCGATATCTGAGCTGTACGCGAACTTTCCGTCGACGATCTCGTCCGCTCGGGAATCGTCCAAATCCCGTGAGGGGAGCACCATATGACGCACTCGACAACGGAAACCGGCCTCGGCCGCTTCGTCGGCGACTGGCATCCCGAACCGGTCGACGAACACGACGAGCTGGCAGCGTCGCAGGCGACCCGGCTCGCGGCGACTCTCGAACTCCGTGACACGTTCGGTGCCGGCGATGCACTGCCGATCCCGTGGCATTGGGTGTATTTCCCGGACTGGCCGAAGGGCAGCGAACTCGGCGTCGACGGGCACCCCCGCGATGGCCACTTCCTGCCACCGATTCCGAACCGGCGCCGGATGTTCGCCGGTTCACGCATCGAGGTGCACAAGCCGCTGCGGGTCGGACGGCCTGCGACAAAACGGGCGCGCCTCGCGAGAGTGCAGGAGAAGACCGGCCGCAGCGGTGAGATGCTGTTCGTGACGATCCGCAGCGAGTACCGGCAGGACGACGCGCTGTGCGTGGTGGAGGAGCAGAACCTGGTGTACCGCAGCGACACCGGCAGCGCGACGGCCTTCGCACGCAATCCGGAACAGTTGCCGGAGTCGGGCGCGCCATGGCATGCCGATCTGCAACCGGACGAAGCGCTGTTGTTCCGGTTCAGCGCGCTCACCTCGAATGCGCACCGCATCCACTACGACCATCCCTATGTCACCGGGGTGGAGGGATATCCCGGCCTGGTCGTGCACGGCCCGCTGCTTGCGGTGTACATGGCAGAGCTCGCTCGTTCGAATGGAAAGGTGCTGTCCAACTTCGAGTTCCGGCTGCAAAGCCCGGCTATCCTTGGCGACCCGCTACGGGTGGAGGGTACACCGGCGTCGAACGCGGGCACCGTGGAGTTGGCAGTCGTTTCCGGTGGCGGCCGCGTGCATGCAAGCGCGACAGGGCAATTCGCATGAGCGCGCTCGGTCGCTGGATTCGGTGATCATTTCTCGACCGAGCGTGCCCCGAGATGCTCGGCGAGCAGGTCACCCGCGTTGTGGACGTGTTGCGCCATCGCTTCGCGCGCTCCCCGACCGTCGTTGGCGCGGAGTCGGTCGATGATCGCGCGGTGATCGTGCGCGGATGCTTCCGGCCAGCCTTCCACCGCGGCGAAGAACTTCCGCGGCGCGTAGCCGAGGGTGGCCCGCACCAGCCAGCGCAGTTTAGGGGCATCGGCCATCAGGTACACGCGTCGATGGAACTCGTGGTTGAGCCGCTCGACGGCCTCGAAATCTTGGACCTTTGCCGCGGATTCGAGGTCGGACTGGATCTTTTCGAGCTCGACAACCTCGGCGTCGGTGGCCTTGGCTGCGGCCCGCGCGGCCAACTCACCGCCGAGCAGGGCCTGCGCGGTGTAGACGTCGGCGATATCGGCGGTGCTCAGCGCGGCGACGACGAATCCGCGTCGTGGTTCGACACGGAGGAACCCCTCACTCTGCAGCGTCAGCAGCCCCTCCCGGGCCGGTGTGGCGCTGATCCCGAGGTCGTCGGCCAGGATTTCCGGGCGCACGAACTCACCGGGCGCGAGTTGACCGGAGACGATCAGCTCACGCACGTGGTCGGCGGCGACGTCGCTGAGCCGCGGTCGTCGCTGGGGTCGTGCTGCGGTCCCGGACGGTGAAGGCATGGCGCAAATATAGACTATTTTCGAGGCCGCGACTTCGAAGTCGGTACCCGCTTCGCCACTGCGTCCGCTACGCCACCGCGGTGGTGCGCGCGGACTCCGGCATCCGCATGAACCACGCCGAACCCGCTACCGCGACCAGTGAAACGACCCCACCGACGATGAACGCGAGATGGATACCGTGCGCAGTCGAGGCGATGTCGGTGGCACCGTCGGCGTTGTGTGCCGCGGTCGCCATGATGGTCACGAACAGCGCGGTACCCGCGGCTCCGGCGACCTGTTGGGCGGTGCTCACGACGGCGCTGCCGTGCGAGTAGAGGTGCTCGGGCAACGATCCGAGCGCCGTCGTCATCAGCGGTGTCAGCGCGAATGCGATGCCGATCGAGAGCGTGACGTGTCCGGCCACGACAAGTTGCAACGAGGAGTCCTCGCCGAGGCTTGCCAACATCCACATGCCCGCGCTGAGCGCAATTGCGCCGGGCAGAACGAGGGGCCGGGGACCGTACCGGTCGAACATGTTTCCGACGAACGGCGAGAACAGTCCCATGGCAAGGCCACCGGGCAGCAACGCGAGACCGGTTGCCAGGGTGCTCTTTCCCAGCACGCTCTGCATGTAGATCGGCAGCAGGATCAGCGAACCGAACAGCGACAGCATGATGATGCAGAGCAGGACGACGGCGATGCCGAACGCCCGCACGGAAAACACGCGTAGATCGAGCAGCGCCGAATCACTCCGGGCGAGGGCCCGCTGTCGCAAGACGAACCACGTCAGCGAGACCGCACCGACGATAAGGGGGGCCCACGGCGGGACAGCGGAGTGTCCGGCTGCGGATTCGCCGATGGCGGTGAGGCCGTAGACGAGTCCACCGAAGCCGAGGGCCGACAATACGACCGACGCGATATCAAGGTGTGCGGGTCGCGGCTCGGTGACGTTGCGGACCAGGACCGCGCCGAGTGCGAGTGCACCGAGCGCCACCGGAAGGACCATCAGGAACATCGCCCGCCAGCTGAAGTGCTGCAGGACGAGCCCGGACAAGGTCGGCCCGATCGCCGGTGCGACGGAGATGACGATCGAGATGAGGCCGAGCATCCTGCCGCGCCGGGCGGCCGGGACGACGTTGAGCACGGTGGTCATCAGCAGCGGGAACATGATGCCGGTACCGGTCGCCTGGATGACCCGGCCGACGAGCAGTACCCCGAATGCCGGCGCGAGCGCGGACACCAGCGTGCCGAGCGAGAACAGCGTCATGGCCGTGATGAAGACGGGCCGGATGTTGAACCGTTCCAGGATGTAGCCGGTCGTCGGAATGACGATCGCCATCGTCAGTAGGAACCCACTGGTCAGCCACTGAGCAGACGATGCCGAGATGCCGAGATCGGCCATCAGGCGCGGGAGGGCAACGCTGAGGATGGTCTCGTTCAGGATGACCACGAACGTGGCCACCAAGAGGACAGCGATCAAGAGTCCACCGGCAGCACCGATCCCGGTGTCCTGGCTTTCCGGCGCAGTCCGTTCGTCTTCCTGGCTGATCGGCATTCGTTGCTTCGTTTCTGGCGCGGGCGCCGGGGCTGGCGGGTCGGTAACGGGAGGGGGTGCCGCGCGATCGCTGGTGCGGCGGTGATGCACAGTGCGCGGTGCTCCCAGCCGCTCGGCTACCGGGACGATAGAGCATGGTGCACCACTCGGTCGCGTCGATTTTCGCGGGGACCGGGCCGGAGATCGGGTTTGCCGACACAGGCTCAGGCGCCGAACGCAAGAGTAAACAGTCGACGACTTGCGAATCTACGACCGGGAGCCGATGCGAGTCAACGTGTGAAGACTTATGTCCTCAGTGGTTCCCGTCACAGCCCGGCCAGTGTCCTAAGCTTGGCGTCCAGCCGTGAATCCGAGCGGGAGGGCAATCCCGATGGCCGCCGACGACACCCACCCGCGTCGCCGCGATGCCGCGGCAACCCGCAGTGCCCTCCTGAGCGCGACGCGCGAACTGCTGGCCGAGCGCGGCGCCGCGCATACCACGACACGTGACATCGCCGCTGTGGTCGGGGTCAATCAGGCGCTGATCAATCGCTATTTCGGTTCCAAGGAGGAGCTCTTCGTCGAGGCTGTCCGATCCGGCACCAGCAGTGTCGACGATGTCGTCGCGTCGGCCCCGCTCGACGAGATCGCCGCCGTGATGCTCCGCGAGGTGCTCGAGGTCAGTGCGTCGGGTAAGGGAACATTCGAATTGCTCGCCGGGGTCGTCAACAACGAGATGATGACCGTCGTGATCAGGGACATGATCGAGTCGAGAATCACCAAAGGCCTCGGCGACCGACTCGCCGGTCCGGACGGCGCGCTGCGCGCCGAACTCCTCAACGCCCTCATCCTCGGCGTGGTGGTGATGCGACAGAAGATCGCCACCTCCGCCCTGGAAAACGCCGACCTGGACCGGATCGCGGACTATGTCACGCGCATGGCCGACCCGGTGTTGAACGCAGACTGACGCCCGCGCCGGGCGTCGCACTCACCCGGGACGCTGCGTATTGCTGTCGATCTTGCGACGCAGGACGACTCGCTCCTGCTCGTTCCCGCACAATTCGAGCGCGCGCTCCAACTCGGCGCGGGCCTCGCCGTCGCGACCGAGCCGGATCAGGAGCTCGCCACGGACGCTGGGCAACAGATGCGAATTCGCCAATGCCGGGTCCGTGCTCAGTTCGTCGACGATCAGCAGCCCGGCGGCGGGTCCGTGCGCCATGGCCACCGCGACCGCGCGGTTCAACTCCACGACGGGCGAGGGAGCAAGGCGGCCCAGTGCGCCGTAGAGCGCGACGATACGGTCCCAGTTCGTCTCGTCCACTGCGGATGCGACGGCGTGGCATTCGGCGATCAGTGCCTGTAGTCCATAGGCGCCGACGCCGCGTCCGGCTCGCTCGGCGCGTCGCAGCGCCGCCTGGCCGCGGCGAATTGCGCTGCGGTCCCAGCGCGTCCGATCCTGCTGTTCGAGCAGCACCGGCGCCCCGTCCGGCCCGGTGCGGGCGGGAAAACGTGCGGCAGTCAGCTCGAGCAATGCGAGCAGCCCGTGCACCTCGGATTCATCGGGCATCAGCCTGCCGAGCACCGTGGCAAGCCGGCGCGCTTCGGCGGCGAGGTCGAGCCGGATCACCGCGGTGCCGGAACTCGCCGATGATCCTTCGGTGAAGATCAGGTAGATAACGCCGAGAACCGAGCCGAGGCGCGCCGCCCGCTCCTGTGCGGCAGGCACCGCGAACGGAACCCCGGCGGCCGCGAGTGTCTTCTTCGCGCGCGTGATCCGAGCCTGCACGGTCGCGGTGGGGACGAGAAATGCCCTGGCGATCTCGTCGCTCGTCAGGCCACCGACCACGCGCAGCGTGAGCGCCACCCGTGCTTCGGGCGACAGCACCGGGTGGCACGCGGTGAAGATCAACGCGAGCATGTCGTCATCGATCCGGTCCGGATCCCACAGCACGTCCGCCGCCGCCTTCGTGACATCTTCGGGCGCGCCACCCGAGACGACCCCGCCCTCGGCCAGACCGTGCGCGAGGGCGGTGTAGCGCTCGTCGAGCGCGGCGCGTCGGCGGAACCCGTCGATCGCCCGGCGCCGGCCGACGGTGAGCAGCCACCCGGCTGGATTGCGCGGTATGCCGTCGCGTGGCCAGCTCACCAGGGCCTCGGCAAGGGCTTCCTGGGCGAGGTCTTCGGCCAACGCGAAATCGCCGGTGTAGCGCGCCAGGGCACCGACGATCCGCGCCGACTCGATCCGCCAGACGGCGCCAACCGCTTCACGGCCGGTCCTTGATGAGCGCTCCGCAGGCTCCGCGCTGGCCCGCGATGAGCGCTCCGCAGGCTCCGCGCTGGACCGCGATGAGCGCTCCGCAGGCTCCGCGCTGGACCGCGATGAGCGCTCCGCAGGCTCCGCGCTGGTCCGCGATGAGCGCTCCGCAGGCTCCGCGCTGGTGGGATCGGCCATCAGTGGTCGGTCAGAGCTGTCCGGTTTCCTCGCGCCATGCCCGTTCCATCTTTATCCACTCGTTGTCCTGCGGGAACTCATCGATCGAGGGCACGCGCCGAATCTCGGTCTTGAAGCCCGGGCCGGCCATCGGCAGCCGCTTCGCCCACTCGACGGCCTCCTCCTTCGAGGCCACGTCCAGGAGGTAGAACCCGCCGAACAGCTCCTTGGTCTCGCCGTACGGTCCGTCGGTCACGATCGGCGGATCGGCGGAGTAGTCGACGACCACACCCTCGGCGGCGTCGTCGAGCCCTTCCGCCGCCACGAGCACGCCGGCGCGGATCAACTCTTCGTTGAATCTGCCCACGGTCTCGAGCATCTCGGTGAAGTCGACGTTCGCCATCTTGGCCAAGCCCTCGTCGGTCGCGCGCATCACCAGCATGTATTTCATCGGTCTCGCCTCCTGTGACGGTTGTCAGGCTCGCCCTCGCCAGCCTCTCATCCCAAGGTCGAACGGGTCACCCCTCGGATCGACACGGCATCCGGGACAATATTTACGCACGGGTCGCGCATGACATCGGTCACCGCGCGGCGCGGCGGGAAGCGGATGGCGGGTTCCGTCGTTGTACCGGTGGAGTCCGGCGCGTCGTCGGTCAGTGGAGAGGACCCTTCGAATGACTGTCACGGTCGATATCTGGACCGATATCAATTGTCCGTTCTGCTACCTGGGCAAGGCACGGTTCGACGCGGCGTTGGCGGAGTTTCCCCAGCGTGATGGCATCGAGGTGGTGCATCGGTCGTTCGAGCTGGATCCGACGCTGCCCGCCGACGCCTCCCGCCCGATCGAGGAGCACATCGGGCGAAAGTATGGCCTCTCGATCGAACAGGTCGCTGCGAAAGAGCGCGGGATGGCCGCGCAGTTCGACGAATTCGGTCTGCCGTATCTGACCGGGCGCGACTTCGGCAGTTCCTTCGACATGCACCGACTGCTGCATTTCGCCCACGAACTCGGCCGGCAGGAAGAGTTGCTCGACGCGCTGTATGCCGGCAACTTCGCCGAACCCGAGCCGACCTTCGGCAGCCACGAGCGTCTCGTCGACATCGCGGTGCGGGCGGGATTCGACGAGGCGAAGGTGCGTGCGGTGCTCGCGGATCCGGATGCCTATGCCGACGCCGTACGGCGCGACGAGCAAGAGGCGGCGTCGCTCGGCGTCAGTGGCGTGCCGTTCTTCGTTTTCGGCGGCAAGTACGCGGTCTCCGGTGCGCAGCCGCCCGAGGTCTTCGCCCAGGCGCTCGAACTCGCCTGGGGCGATCGGCTCGTCCCGGTCGGCGTCGAGGATGCCGAATCTTGCGGCCCGGACGGCTGCGCGGTCACGCCCACCGCATAGTTGTTCCGGCCGAGCATGCCTCGGTAACCGGAAGAACTGTGCACTCGGCTTGAACTCGGCGAAAAGCGGGTACCTCGCTGCACATGACCGATGCCACCCCGCCGAGCATCGTTGTGGTCGTCCCGGCGCGTAACGAAGCAGCTAGGTTGCCCGGCTGCGTCGAGTCGTTGCAGCGCGCCCGCGCCGAGGTCAGCGTGCCGGTGCGACTGGTGGTCGTACTCGACGACTCGACGGATGCGTCGGCGGTGGCGGCCGAGGGCGTCGACGAGGTTGTGCTCGTGCGTCACCGCAACGTGGGCGCGGCGCGTGCGGCGGGATTCGAGCACGTTCGCGACGGCACGCCGGGTGCGTGGCTGGTGAGTACCGATGCCGACTGCCACGTCGAACCATGGTGGCTGCAAAGGCATCTCGCGCACGCCGCAGGTGGTGCGCGGGCCGTGTGCGGCACCGTCGCAGTGCACGATTGGTCGGCGCTGGACGCGCGGACACGCCGCAACTACGAGGCCACCTACCGCGGGCAGCGCGGACATCGCCACATCCACGGCGCCAACCTCGGGGTCGCGTCGGATGACTATTGGGCCGTCGCCGGCTTTGCCCCGCTGGCCACCGGGGAAGACGTCGATCTGGTGCACCGCCTGCAACAGCACGGTGTTCCGATCACGTGGGCGGGTGACCTCGCCGTCCGCACCTCGGCTCGACTGCACGGGCGTGCGCCGAGCGGCTTCGCCGCTCACTTGCGAACTCTGCATGGGAGTCCGGACCCCGACGCCCGCGGGGTGGGGGCGTGCTGAGTCCGGTCGCGCGGCAGTTGCGCGACCTGGAGCATGCCGGGGAACTCGAGCTCCCCGACCCGGGCGCGGGACGAACCTGGGAGCGCTGGGAACGACTCGCCGGACTCGCCCGGCGTGACACCGTCCTCGGTCGACTCGCGGAAGCACACGCGGACGCGGTGGCCATCCTGCATGAACTCGACGGCCCGCCCCCGGAGCGCGCGCAGCTGTGGGGCGTATGGGCAGCTGAGCCGCCGTCGCCGGTGCTCGACGCAATTCCCGACGGTGACCGGGTGCTGCTGAACGGCCGAAAGCTCTGGTGCTCCGGTGCATCAATCTGCGACCACGCACTGATCACCGCACGAGCGGGCGACGAACGAGCGCTCTATGCCGTCGATCTCCGCGAACCGTCCGTGCGCGTCGTTCCCGATACCTGGCACGCGGTGGGGATGGCCGACAGTGATTCGGGCGCAGTCGAATTCGATCACACACCGGCGGTAGTGGTGGGTAAGCCGGGGGAGTACCTGCGCCGGGCGGGATTCTGGCATGGCGCGATCGGTGTCGCCGCATGTTGGTACGGTGCCGCGTGCGCAGTCGCGGATCCGTTGCATCGCAAGATCGCCGAGGGGCGTTCGGACGAACACGGCGCAGCGCACCTCGGTGCCGTTGCCGCGGTGTTGCACGCTGCCGGAGCAGTGTTGCGTGGTGCGGCAGCCGAAGTCGATGCCGACCCCTTCGACCACCGGCACACCGCAAGATTGCGTGCACTGCGCGTCCGAGCGGTCGTCGAGCAGACCGCCACCGAGGTGATCGACCGGGTCGGACGCGCGCTCGGTGCCGGACCGTTGTGCGCTGACCCCGAGCATGCCCGGCGGGTCGCCGATCTCACCGTGTACCTACGTCAGAGCCATGCCGAACGCGACCTTGCCATGCTGGGGCACGACGTCGCCGATCAGGAGGAACCATGGTGAGCTCACTGGCCGACACGCCGCCACAGTTGCCCGGGACACGTGAGTCCGATTGGCAGAGTGCGGGTATCGACTTTCCGGAGCTGAACATCAGCGGGTGTGAGCGCCTCGTCGTGGTCGCGCCACACCCCGACGACGAAACGCTAGGGGTCGGCGGCCTGATGGCACGCTGTGCCGGACTCGGCATTTCGGTCGAAGTCGTTGCGGTGACCGAGGGCGAAGGGTCCCACCCCACTGAGTCCGGTACGGCGCGGTCCGATCTCGTCGACACTCGCGCGGTGGAGCGGGAGCGCGCGCTCGCCGAACTCGGTGTCGCGGCGGTTCCAGTCCGCCTCGGACTACCCGACGGAGACGTTGCCGCGCACGAACCGATGCTCATGTCGGCGGTCGAATCGGTCCTGCGTGCGGGGTCCGAAAGCACCTGGTGCTTAGCACCTTTCCGGCGCGACGGCCACCCGGACCACGACGCCACTGGGCGAGCGTGCGCCAAGGCATGCAACGCGACCGGAGCGCGGCTCGTGTGGTACCCGATCTGGATGTGGCATTGGGCCCGTCCGGAGGAACCCATCGTCCCGTGGGTGCGGGCGCGGTCGATCAACCTGACCGATGCCGAGCACTCGGCCAAACTCGCTGCCATCGAACACTTTCGAAGCCAAATCGACTCGCCGGACCCGGAGCGACCGCCGGTGCTGGGAGCTCACGTCCTCGAGCACTGGACCCGCACCACCGAGACGGTGTTTCCATGACCGGTTCCAGCCTGCCCGCCGACTATTTCCGGAAGTTGTACGACGATGACCGTGACCCGTGGGGATTCGAACGCCATTGGTACGAGGAGCGCAAGTACGCGCTCACGCTCGCGGCGCTCCCGCAGCCTCGGTATCGTCGATGCCTCGAGCCGGGTTGTTCGATCGGTGTGCTCACCGCACGATTGGCCGCCCGTTGTGACGAGGTGATCGCCACCGACGTCGTCGATTCCGCTGTGATCGCCGCGCGAGAACGGGTCGCCGCGACACCGAACATCGGGACCGTTCGGTGCCGGCAATGGGCGCTGGGGTCGCCGTGGCGGGACCTCGGCGAGTTCGATCTCATCGTGTTGAGTGAGGTCGGCTACTACCTCGATGGCGACGCGCTGCGTGATGCCCTCGGTGACGCCGTCGATCACCTAGATCCTGGGGGAACGCTGGTCTGCGTGCACTGGCAACACTTCGCACCGGACTATCCGCTGTCCGGGGGTGCGGTGCACCGGATCGTGCACGCCACTCGGGACCTGAACCTGCTTGCCGCCTATCGGGACGAGGACCTCGATATCGACGTTTTCGTGAAGGGCCCGGCTCGCTCCGTTGCCAATGTGGACGGGTTGCTCGGCTGAGCCGTTGTCGGCGATCAGCGCAGTTGAGCGATCACCGTGCGCAGCCCCGTCTCGGACGAGGCGAAGGACCAGGAACTGCGCAGCAGTCCGCGGAACAGGTTGCGAATGACCTGGATCGGTGACGACAACAGACTCGTTCGTTCGCGCGGCTCGGCCATGTCGGCACCTCCCAGCGGCCGACGTTAGGCGTCGCGGTCATCGCTGGGGAGCATTGGAATCGTGCTGATCGCAATCAGTACGCGAGCGCAATTTTGACCGCGACGACTGCCAACGCCACCGTGCCGATCACGATGGACGCGACGACGGTCTCGAAACCGACGGGCCGGTCGCGCAGCCGGTTGATGACAAACGCGATTCCGCCGATCCGGAGCAACACCAAAATCTCGGCAATGAGCTGTGCCGTCTCGTCGTCAACCACCTCGAAGGCGCCGAAAACCAGGACGGCAGATGGCAGGACCGCCGAGGTGAGAATCGGAACGGAATTTCGCAGCTCCGACACTCGCATCTGGCGGGTGATGTCGGTTCCCTCGCGCACGCTGTCGCCCACTGTCTCCGCGAAGGCGTGCGCAATGAACGTGGAGAGCGCGGTACCCATCAGCACTGCGATACCGAGTTCGGTCCGATCAACCGGCAACGGCACCAATGCCGTGAGCATGAGGATGTTTCCGTAGATGTAGGCGCTGATTCGACTCGCCGCGGGACCGGGCTCGAGATCGCTCCGGCGACTGAACAACCGCCCGTGCAACGGGCTTCGAAAATGGGCGCGCGGCATCGGGTCCCTCTCCGGTCGGGCAAGTGCATGCCGTAGTGGTGGCCAGCCAATTGAACCAGAGTGCGACCGCTCTTGTTGCCATCTGGGTGTCGGCGACGACGGCCACGTCGTGGGATGGGATCGCGGTCATCGAATCGGGCGGCCACAGACCTCCGCGCTCGGACGAGACGCTGATAGCATTCGAAGCGGTAGCACCGTTTTCAAATCTTCGTTCGTAACAATGGATTACGACGATCGATTCGTCGAAGGAAGTGTTGTGCGCATGGCTCGAATCGCACCGATCAGCAGGCGAGAATGGGCGCCGAAGCTGGTGACGTACATGTCGGAGTATCGCGCAAAAGTCAAGGGGGACCGTAACAATGAGGGACGTCCCGGTGGTGCGAACCTCCTCGGCACCCTCGCGGTTCATCCGGATCTCGCGCGGTCGTTTCTCGAGTTCAACGGGCACATCCTTTATGGAGCAACGATTTCCGCGCGGGTGCGCGAACTGCTCGTGCTCCGAGTGGCCAGTGTTCGGCAAGCCGACTACGAGTGGGCCCAGCACACGCTGCTGGCCGGTGACGCCGGCCTTACACCGGAGGAGATCGCCCGTGTCACGGACGGGCCGGACGCCGTAGGTTGGTCGCCCAGCGACCGCAGTCTGTTGCGGGCCGCTGACGAAATGGTCTTCGACGGGTTTGTGAGCGCACCGACCTGGCAGGAACTGGCGGCCGAGTACGACGATCGACAGCTGATGGACATCGTCTTCACCGTCGGCGCCTACGAACTGCTCGCGAAGGCGCTGCGCACCTTTGGGGTCGAACCCGAGCCGGATCTCGTGCCATACCTGCCGGTTCGCGGCTGACCCTGCGGTCGACCCGACGCGAGCGCCTCCACCCGTGATTCGGGCGGAGGCGCTCGTCGTTCGTGCGACCGATCGGCTCGCAGGGGCTGCTACATGTTTCGGCCACCATTGACGCCGATAACCTGACCGGTGATGTAGCCCGCTTCCTCACTCACCAGGAATGCGCACGTGGCGGCGACGTCCTCTGGTTGACCGATGCGGCGAACGGGCGTGCGCTTCTCCTGTGACGAGACGTGGACCTCCCCGCGCGCTACCGATGCCCGCAACATCGGGGTGTCGATGAACCCGGGCGGGATCGTATTGACGGTGATCCCGTGAGGTGAGAATTCCAGCGCCAGTACCTTCGTCAGGCCCACGACGGCCGACTTCGCCGAAACGTAGGCAGCCATGCGTGGTGCGCCGCTGTGCACGCTGGAGGATGAGATGTTGACGATACGTCCCCAGCCCTCGTCGATCATGTCCGGCAGTACAGCCTGACAGCAGTCGAAGGATCCGGTTAGATTGACCGCGAGAATTCGGTTCCATGTCTCGGCGGTGGTCTCGAGAAACGGCTGGTCGGAGCTTAGGCCGGCGTTGTTTACCAGGATCGCGGGACGGCCGAGCCGGGCCCGTACCTCGGCCACACCCGCGTCGATGCTCGCCCGGTCTGTGACGTCCACGCCGATCCCAACGGCCTTGCCGCCATTGCTCTCGATGGCCGACGCGGCCGCCACGGCCGCGTCGGCGTTGACATCGAAGATCGCGACAAGCGCACTATCAGCGGCCAGGCGACGCGCGATGGCGGCACCGATTCCGGACGCCCCGCCGGTGACAATCGCTGTGCGACCGGTCATTTGATGGGTTCGTTGCCCACGAGCGTGCTGCGGTGCATCCGTCGCGGCTTGTTCCGGTCGAACTCGCACGCCCGGTGCAGCAAACCGCAGTTGTCCCAGATCACGAGGTCGCCGACCGACCAGGTGTGTTGGTACACCAGTTCCGGTGCCGTCGAACGCTCCTCGAGATCGAGCAGCAGCTTGCGTCCCGCGTCGACGTCCATGTCGACGATGTGGTCGGCGGTCGCGCCGAAGACGAGCGACTTGCGCCCGCTTTCGTGGTTCCACACCAGCGGATGCTCCCGGGTTGGCACACGGGCCCAGTCGGACTCTTGCTTCTCGGTCGGATTCGGATGCCCGCGCCGCTGAATGGCGGCCATCGAATGCACCACCTGCAGGTTCGCGAACTCGCCCTTCTCCACGTCGGACAGCGCGTCGTACGCCGCGTAGGTGCTCGCGAACGCGGTCTCGCCGCCGCGCTCGGCGGTGATGTGGGCGCTCATGATCGAGGCCTTCGCCGGAATCGGGTCCAGCGAACCGTCGAGATGCCAGTAGTCGTTGCTCTCGAAGTACCGGCGGTTCGGGTTGTCCGGGTCGAAGCTGATCACCATGACCTCGGGGACCTCGTACTTCGGGAACAGTACGAGGTCGCCGAGCCGCCGGCAGAACGCGACCTGCTCGGCGTCGGTCAGGTGCAGTTCCCGAAACAGCAGGACGCCATTGTGTTCGAGGGCGTCCATGCACGCGGCGGGGATGTCGGGATCGTTGATCAGCCGATCGGCGTCGGCATCGAGCACCTCGACGCCGACTTTGTCGCTGAGTTTTTTCGTCGCAATCGCAGGCAACTCGTGCTCCTTACTGATACCTGGTGGAGTTCGGTCGCACAGTCACTGGGCGTCCGCGGGTGCATAGCCGAGGATGCCCTTGACCTCCAGGTACTCCTCGAAGCCGAATTCGCCCCATTCCCGGCCGTTTCCGCTCTTGCCGTAACCGCCGAACGGACTGCAGAAGTCGAATCCGTCGTTGATCGCGACCGACCCAGCCCTGATGCGGCGAGCGACCGCGCGCGCAGCGTCGAGATCGGCGCCCGCCACGAAGCCGGCGAGGCCGTACTCGGTGTCGTTGGCGATCTCGATCGCGTGATCGACGTTGTCGTAGCCGATGATGACCAGAACCGGACCGAAGATCTCCTCCCGGGCAATGGTCATGTCGTTCTTGACATCCGCGAAGACGGTCGGCTGAACGTAGAAGCCCTTCGTTAGCCCCTTGGGTCGGCCGGGACCGCCGGTGACGAGGGTGGCGCCGTCATCGATGCCCTTCTGGATCAGCTGCTGAATCTTGTCGAACTGATCCTTGGCCACGACGGGACCGATGGCGAAGTCGCCGTTCGGATCGCCGACGGTGACTCCCGCTGCGGCCTGCTTGGCCGCCTCGATCGCATCCTCCATCCGGGTGCTCGGTACGAGCATTCGGGAGGGAGCGCTGCAGGTTTGGCCGGAGTTCAGCATCATCGACACGACGCCCTTGCCGACGTTATCGGCGAAGTCGGCGTCGTCCAGAATGACGTTGGGGCTCTTGCCGCCCAGTTCCTGGGTGACCCGCTTGACCGTCTTGGCCGCGTTCTCCGCGATGGCGATGCCTGCCCGCGTCGAGCCGGTGAACGAGATCATGTCCACGTCCGGGTGTGCCGACAGTGGCACGCCGACACTCGGTCCGTCGCCCTGCACCAGGTTGAAGACACCCGCGGGGACGCCTGCGGTGTGCAGTATCTCGGCGAAGATCTGTGCGCTCAGCGGTGAACGCTCGGAGGGCTTGAGCACCGTCGTGTTACCCGTGGCGAGGGCGGGGAACACCTTCACTGCGATCTGATTCAGTGGCCAGTTCCATGGCGTGATCAAGCCGCAGACACCGACCGGTTCCTTCGAGATCAGCGTCGAACCACGCTGTTCGGTGAACGCATAGTTCTCCAGGATGCCGATGACGGTGTCGAGATGCCCGGCACCGAGGTTGATTTGAAAACCGTTGGCCAGGGCCGACGGTGCACCCATCTCCTCGGTGAGGGCCGCGCCGAGGTCGGCCGCGCGGTTCTGGTACTCGGCGGCAATCGCGCGCAGCAGATCCAAGCGTTGTGCGACCGTCGATTCCGACCAGGTTCCGAACGCGCGCCGGGCGGCCGACACCGCGCGATCGACGTCGGCAACCGAGCCGTTGGCGACCTTGCCGGCCAGTTCCTCGGTCGCCGGGTTGATGACGTCGAAACTCTGCTGAGTTGCGGGATCGACCCACTCGCCGTCGATGTAGAACTTCAGGTATTCACGCATGGCAATTCCTCACTGCTGTCCTTCCGCGTACCAGGTGCGGAACTCGTCGTAACTGGGCATTTCCTCGGAGTTCGCCTTCGGATCGATCGCCACATGGATGACGCCCGGGGTACCGCTGGCGTAGGCCCGCTTGATGGCGGGTGCGATGTCCTCCTCGCGTTCGACGTACTCGCCGTAGCAGCCGAAGCCTTCGGCCACCTTGTCGAAGCGGGTGTTCGTGCTCCAGTGCGTGCCCGTCTCGCGGGAATCGTGACCGAAGGTGCGCTTGTAAACACCGACCTCGAGGCCCCAGGCGTAGTCGACCGCAACCACGCAGACCAGCGGGAGGTTGAGTCGGGCGGCAGTCTCGAGCTCGGCGATCTGGAACTGGAACGACGAGTCGCCGGTGACGAGCATGACCGGGCGCTTGCCACCGTCGGCGACCGACGCGCCCACCGCGTAGGGGAGTCCGGTACCGAGGTGACCGAAGTTCTGGTTCCACATGACGTCGTGCGGCTTGGCCTGCGAATAGGTCCAGCCGAAGATCGTCGTTGCGCCACCGTCGCGCACCATGATGCCGTCGGCGGGAAATACCTTGGTGGCCTCCACGATCAGCCGCGCCGGATGCACCGGGGTGCGCCCCGAGGGGGCGGTTTCGGCGAGTTCGTGCAGGCGATCGGCGTCCTTCTTGATCCACTCGGCGAGTTCCGGCGTGGCCGTGCGCGGAGTGTCGCGCAGCGCCTCGACCAGCTGCGGCACGACCGCGCGCAGGTCACCGACGAGTGGCACATCGATCGGACGGTTGACGCCGATCGCCGTCGGATCCTGTTCGACGAGAATCCATTTGCGGTTCGCCTCGTTGGCCACCCAGTGCCGCCCCCGGCCGAAGTGCACCGGTTCGCCGAGCTCGGTGCCGATCGCGAGCGCAAGGTCGGAGGCGACGACCGCCTCGAGCCCGGCGGCCGAGAAGCCGTAGGGGAACGTGCGGTCTTCGAGGCCCTTGATGTAGGAGGTACCGCCGGAGGTCTGGATCACCGGGCAGGCCATGAGATCGGCGAGCTCCTTGACCGTCTCCTGCGCCCGCGCGGTATGTACGCCGTGGCCGACGATCAGGACCGGCTGCTTGGCAGCCCGGATGAGTTCCGCCGCCTCGGTGATCTTGTCCTGACCGGCGGTCTGCCCGACGAGGCGGTAGCGATCCGGCGGAAGCACCGGTGGCACGTCGAGCTCTTCGAGGATGACGTGCGAAGGGTATTCGATGTACACCGGGCCGGGGGTGCCGGACAGCGCCTTGCGCAGGCCTTCTCGAATGATTTCGTCGGTCTGGTCGGCGTACTCGATACTGGCGCTGTACTTGACCGAGTTCTCCACCAGGCCGGCCTGCTTCACGAACTGGATCCGGCCGCGGCGGACCCGCTGCTCGGTGATCCGGGCGCGCTGGCCGCCCAGGAAAATGACCGGCGAATTCTCCACCTTGGCGCACATGATTGCGCCGGCGATATTCGCGATGCCCGGACCGAGCGTGCCGATGCACACCGCCGCCTTGCCGGTCATGCGCGACACGGCCTCGGCCATCATGCCCGCCGACTCCTCGTGGTGTGGCGCAACGACATTCCAGCCGCGTTCCTCCGCTTCGTGGAACAGGTGGACGAAGTTCGGGTCCGGAATACCGAAAATGGTGTTGATGCCCTCGGCCTCGAAGAGGTCGAGAATGCGTTCGTAAACCTTAACCGACATGATGAGTGCTGCCTTCCATGGCCATCGCAAAGCTTCTGGTGATGTGATCGACGTGTCCCGACGGGACGACCGGCAGAATCCACGAATCGTCGGTATCGCGAATGGCATCGATCCGCATCCCGACCTCCTCGATCGTCCAAGCCGGCTGGTACACCCCAGGGGTCTCGGCGATGTAGGCGCGGGCTATTCGCCCGGCGATCGCAACGAGCATTTCCCCTGTGATCGAACAGTTTTCGTGAGCCAGCCAGCCGACTGCGGGTGAAGTCAGCTCGGGCTCCATCGGCGGGTACGCGGAGGTGTCGAGCCCCTCCGCGAGCCGCGTCACTGCGGCCGGCACGATCACGTTCGACTTGACCCCGTGCTCCGCGCCCTCGAGCGCGACCACGTTGGACAGTCCGATCATGCCCGCCTTCGAGACGGCATAGTTCGCCACTCGTTTGTTGCCGTAGATGCCGCCGATCGAGGACGTCAGCACCACCCGGCCGTACCCGGCGTCGCACATGTGCGGAAATGCCGTGCGCACCAAGTTGAATGCGCCGCGAAGATGGACATCGAGTACCGCGTCGAAGTCTTCGTAGCTCATCTCGGTCAGCGAGGCGTACCGGTTGTTGCCGGCGTTGTGGATGAGGATGTCGATCCGGCCGTAGCTGTCGAGCGCGGCGTCGATGATCGCCTGCCCGCCGGCCGGAGACGCCACGGTTTCGGTGCAGGCGACGGCTTCGCCACCGGCGGTGCGGATCTCGGCCACCACGGAGTCGGCGACGCCGATGTCGCCGTTGGTGCCACTGATCGCGCTGCCGTTGTCGTTGACGACCACCTTGGCACCCTTGGCGGCGAGCAGGAGCGCGTAGGCACGTCCCAATCCCCTTCCGGCTCCGGTGATCACGGCAACGCGATCGTCGAATCGGAGGTCAGTCATGCGATCTCCTCACGTTGTGGCAACGAGACAGGTGAACCATCACTTGCGCAGCTCCATACCTTCCAGTTCACCGGTGGCGCGCCAAGCCTGCAGCAGCAATTCGAACTTGTAGAAACCGCCCCAGAATGGATCGCCGAGGAAGCCGCGACCGTTCTTTTCGCCCTCGCTGTTGTAGTAGCCGGGCGTGCACTCGCTCGTGAAGAGGCTGTTGTCGAACGCGTTGGCCCGGATGGTCTGCACCCAGTTCTCTTCGGCCTCCGCGGTCGGCTCGACGTGCGTAATGCCACGATCCAGGGCCGTACTGACGATGTAGGCGATGTGGTCGGCCTGCTGCTCGTACATCCGCGTCACCGACGCGGTCACCCCGCCCTGCACGAAACCGGTCGCGAAGTGGTTGGGGAATCCGTGCGTCATCATGCCGTGCAGCGTGCGAAAACCGTTGCCCCATTTGTCGTACAGCGACTCACCATCCCGGCCGGCGAACGGACGAATGGCGAACTGCCGGTCGAGCGAGGTGGTGATCTCGAAGCCACTGGCGAAGACGATGCAATCGACCTCGTACTCGACACCGTTGGCGATGATGCCGTTCTCGGTGATGCGTTCGACGCCTTTGGTCTCCGCTACGTCGACGAGCGTGACGTTGGGGCGGTTGAAGGTTGGCAGGAACTCCTCGCTGAAGACGGGTCGCTTGCACATGTTCCGGTAGTACGGCTTCAGCTTCTCCGCGGTCTCCGGGTCCTCGACGATTTCGTCGACCCGGCGGCGGAGCCGCTCCATCGAGCGATAGTCCTCGATCTCCTTGAGCCGCGCGAACTCGACCGGATCGGCGATCGCGGCCCAGCCGTTCGTCTCGTTCAGTTTGGCGGCCAGGTTGCGTGCGACCTCGGTCCAACCATCGCAGATGAGGTCCGGCTCGCCCGGCTTGTAGAACGCGAAACCAGCGTTGTTGAAGTTCCGCTGCCGGGCTTCGCGCCAACCCGGTTCGAGCGACTTCACCCATTCCGGATCGGTCGGTGGGTTGTTGCGCTCGTAGATGTAGGAGGGTGTGCGCTGGAAGACGGTCAGGTGCTTCGCGCCGGCGGCCAGGTGCGGAATTATCTGAACGCCGGTCGACCCGGTGCCGATGACAGCAATTCGCTTATCGGCGATCTTGTCCAGCCCGCCGTGCAGGGTGCCGCCGGTGTACTCGTAGTCCCAGCGGGCGGAGTGGAACATGTGTCCCTTGAAATCCTTGATCCCTGGGATACCCGGCAGCTTCGGCCGGTTGTACGGGCCCTGGCACATGACGACGAAGCGTGCGCGGATCTCATCGCCCCGGTTCGTCCTGATCTGCCAGCGGCTGATCGACTCATCCCACTCCAGCGAGCGGATCAGGGTGTGGAAGAGCGCCTTCTCGTACAGGCCGAAGTGCTTGCCGATGCGCTGCGCGTGCTCGAAGCACTCGTCGCCGCTGGAGTACTTCTCCTTCGGCATGAAACCGGTCTCTTCGATCAGCGGTAGGTAGGAGTAGGAATCCGAGTCGATCCGGATGCCCGGGTAGCGGTTCCAGTACCAAACACCGCCGAAATCGCCGCCGAGTTCGATGATCCGGAAATCTTCGACCCCGGCCTGGCGCAGACGCTGCGCGGCTATCAGGCCGGCAAACCCGCCGCCGAGCACCACGACGTCGATTTCGTCGATGATCGCGTCGCGCGGCTCCACCGGCAGGTGCGGATCACCTTCGTAAAACTCTTCGAAGCCGCCCTCGGCCTGCAGGTACTGGTTTTGGCCATCGGTCCGCAGCCGTTTGTCGCGCTCTGCGAGGTACTTCGCGTGCAAGGCCGGAATATCGACTTCCGGAGTTTCCGTTGCTGCGCAGTTCTGCTGCATTTAGCTTCCTATATTCGTGCGGGTGGTAGGGACGAGCGCTCAGCTCAGGTCGCGCGGTGCACCGGTGCCCATGTACTGGGACAGGTTGTGGTGCAGGTTCACCACGCTGCGCTCGCGGTAGGGATTCGGCTTGGGTCCGGTGAATCCGCGGGCCTTCATGCCCTTCTGGACGGCGGCCATGTTCGAAAAGTCCTGCGGCAGCACGGTGCGCCAGCCCGGATCGTCGACCGGGGTGTACACCCACTCGGTCTTGGGTTCCTCGCCCTCGGGGAACAGTTCGTACACAGCGGCCTCGAAGTAGCACTTGTCGGGATCGTCGCCGTAGGGCCGGAAGCTGTAGCACAGCATGTTGTTCAGCGCGTGCCCGATCTGGAAGTTCGGGAAGATCTGCCATGCGGTGCCGCTCTTGGCGACGATTTCCGGCGGCACGGTCGGCCAGATCACGCCGCGCGCGGCGTCGTCACGGCGAGCAGAGGCGAGCCAGTGCTGCATCACCTCGCCGGGCGGCGTGCCTTCGGGCAGTTCCTCCACCAACCGCTGTGCGGCATCTACGAGCGTGCGCGTGGTGTTGGTGTTGGCGTTCTCCCAGGTGAAGTTCTGCAGCTGAATCGTCGACTTGCGGGCGTCGGGCCCGGAGCCGATGCGCAGCTTGGCCTGGTTCTCCTCCATACCCTTCGGTGCGTCGTAACCGATGTTGCTGTGCTTGCCCTGGGCCCGGGCCCAGCCGAGGAATGCGCCGAAGTTCATGAACTCCGGGTGCGTGTAGGGGACGTGATAGGTCTCCATGAACGCCTCGAAGGCGACCTTCCAGTTGCAGTCGAAGACCAACCAGCGCCGCCACCGGTAGCGCATCTTCTCGAGCTGGAACGGGTCGAGCAGGCTTGCGGCCGGCTCCAGATAGTCCCGCAGCGGTTCACATTCGGGGTCCATGTTGATGAAGATCCAGCCGCCCCAGGTATCCACCTTGACATCTGTGAGACCGGAGTTCTTCGCATCGAGTCCGCAGGGCCAGTCGTCGCGCTCGGGGATGAAGGTGTTCTCGCCCTCCAGGTTGTAGCGCCAGCCGTGGAATCCGCAGACGAACTGGCGGCCGTGACCACGCGCGTCGCGGGCACCGTCCGGGGTGTCGACGAGCCGTCGTCCGCGATGCGCGCAGACGTTGTAATACGCCCGGAGGGTGTCCGGCGAGGTGCGCACCACGATGATCGAGTCGTCCATGATCTCGTAGGTGAGGTAATCGCCCACGCGGGGGAGTTCCTCGATGCGTCCGACCTGCTGCCACACCTTGGCCCACAGCCGATCACCCTCGGCGCGAGCGTATTCCCGTGACGTGTACGCCTCGACCGGCAGGATCTGGGGCGTCGTGAACGGCTGCTCGGCGGTCGCGTCGTGAACTTCCTCAACCGTGTCGCTCATAGGTTTCTCCTTTGCGGAATGGGCTGCGTTACTGCGTGATTGCCGCGCGGAACGACTCATCCTTGAGGAACAGGGACGTGTTGTCGGCACCGAGATGGGTCCACTTGAGGTTCAGACCGCCATCGACGAGCAGTGTCTGCCCGGTGATGTAGGTAGACAGGTCCGAGAGCAGGAACAGGATTGCCCCCGCCTGCTCCTCGGGGCGACCGCGTCGGCCCATGGCGATCGCGGTCCGGTCCCGCTCTGCGTCGTCCTCGACATAGGCGAGCGATGCGGGTGTTGCGGTCACGCCGGGTGCCACCGCATTGACCCGGATCTCATCCAACGCCAGTTCGACGGCCATGGTGCGGGTCGCCGCCACCAACGCGGCTTTGGCTGTGCCGTAACCGATATGGAATGGGGCGGTGTTCATGCCGCTGATCGATGAGATCGAGACGATCGAGCCGGGTCGCCCCTCCGCCTTCAGTTCGGCCGCGACAGCCTGACTCATGAAGAACATCGTTTCGAGGTTCTGGGCGAACAGGGCGCGCCAGTCCTCCCGCTTGACCCGGGTGGCCGGCATCCAGGTCGATGGGTCGGCGCCGCCGGCGACATTGACCAGACCGTGCAGCTGCCCTTCGGTGCCGCGAACCGCATCGAGCACGGTGGCGATACCGTCATCGGTGGACGCGTCGGCGGCGACGGGAACGACCGAAAGCCCCTGGGCGGCCAACGGTTCGATATGGGTCGCCAGGTTCTCCTTCGAGCGGCTGACTGCGATCACGGTCGCACCGGCCTCGGCGACCAGCTTCGTCACCGAGGTGCCGATGCCGCCGCCGCCGGCGCCGGAAACAATGACAATCCGACCAGTGAGGCCGAAGAAGTCGCGCGACATGGGTGAGGTCACCGCTGCTTCCGGACCGCCAGAACACTGCCCTCGGCGTCACCGGAGATATACAGAGTCCCATCCGGTCCGACCGCGATGCCGGCGAACGGACCCTGCGGACCGGAGAACGGCGCAATGCCGACCAGCGGCTTCGGGGTCACGCCCTCGGGCGCACCGACCGGCAGGTTGTTCGCCACGACCTCGCGAGCCTTGGACTCGAGATCGACGGAAACCAGCGTCTTTGCGCCGACATCGACGATGTACAGCAGACCATCCTGGACGAGGATGCCGTGCGGGGTCTCCAAGCCGTCCACGACGGTGTCGGTGCCGGACCCGGTGACCCGGACGATGCGGCCCGCGCCCGACTCCGAGACAAGCAGCGTGCCGTCACTCGTGAAGGCGACGTCGATTGGCTGCGCCAGCTCGGCGGCAACCTCCTCGGCCTTGCCGTCGGCGACGGTGTAGACCCGCCCGCCCGCGAGATCGGTGGTGGCGATGGCGCCGTTCGAGGCAACCGCGACGCCGTAGAGCTGGCCGAGCCCGTCGACGAGCAACTCGCTTTCCGCGGTGGCCGGACGGTAGCGCGACACCTGGCCTTCGGAGCTGGTGACGATGAACTCGCCGTCGCCCACCGCGGTGAGGCCGCGAATGTATCCGGGCCACCCGGGGCTGAAAAGCATTCCCAGAACACTGAGTTCGCCGCCCGGCGCAAGCGCAAGCAGGAACGTGCCGTCGGCGATGTACACGGTGCCATCGGCGCCGGTGGTGAGGTCGAGCGGCCAGGTCAGACCATCGGGCAGCGTGGCACGCGTCTCGCCGTTGCCCAGGATCTCGGTGATCTGTCCGGTGAAGCTCGACACGAACAGCCGGTCGCCGAGGAAGGTGAGGTTGTCCAGCCCGGGAGTGAGCTGAGCGAGCAGCGTGCTTTCGCCGTTGCGCGGATCGATCCGCAGCACCTGGCCGGAACCGACCTGGGTGGAGACGATGAAGCCCTGCGAGTCGAACTTGACCGCGTCGGGTCCGCCGAGTCCGTCCGCGACCCGCTCGGGCTCGCCGCCGTTGGGATCGATGCGCCAGATCTCGTTGGTGCCCAACAGGGGGTAATAGAGCTTGCCGTCGGGGCCGACCTCCATACCGTTGGGCATGGGCAGTTGATCGAGCAGGACCTTGGGCGCACCGCCGCTTCGGTCGACCTCCATCAGGCGCCCGCCGATGCGGCACTCGTTCACGAAGAGGCGGTCCTGGTGGATCGTGATGCCATTGGCGCCGGGCAGATCGTCGCGCAGCAGGCGCGTCGTGCCGTTGGCCTCGCGCACGCTCACTCGTCCGTCGTAGTACTCGGTGATGTACATGTCGCCGCGGGAGTCGAAGGCCACGTCGTCGGGCGCGATGACGTCGCTGCCCTTGGCGCTGATCGTCTCGACCTCGCCGGTTTCGACGTCGAGCGCGCTGATCGTGCTGCCGGCAACTTGCGCGATGTAGATACGGCCGTCGGGGCCGGTGCGCAGACCGTTTGCGCCGAACAGACGGCTCGGCTGGGTCAGGCGTTGCAGCGCCCACCCTTCGGCGAGCTGGATCGAAGAGCTGGCATAGCGCGCACCCTGCGTCAAGGTGGGCCTCCTGGGGTCGTGAGGACTCGGAAGGTCGGTGAGGGGCCGTGGCCATTCAGCCGTGTGATGCAGACCACCTCGCGACGAGGAGTCTACGTACGCGGGGGTTGAGAATGCAAGGTTTGTTATCTTTACAAGGATAGACATAGCATAGGCCATTCAACGGGTGGTCGGTTCGACCTGTGCCGTGCATGACGTGTGTGACGCGGTGCGATGAGTCCTGCGACGCCGGCGATTGCCGCGCCGAGTTCAACAGCGCGCAGATCTACAATTCCCGTTCCGCCGCAGATCATTTCGCGACGCGAGCAGACGCTCGCTTGGATAGCGAAAGGTTGGCCGCGGTGGGTCCCGATCAAACGCGGGCGCGCTGGGTGGACTGGATCGCGAGGTGAGCCATGTCCGAGGACGCGTTGACCACGCCGTTGTCGTAGCGCTCGAGCACCAATGCCTGAGTCGCGGCGAGGTGCGCGCGATAGAGCCGCTCCGCCTCTTCCGCCCGGCCCGCGGCAATCTCCTCGACGATGCGTTCGTGCGTATGAACGGCTTCGGCGCGCTCCGACTGATACGGGTACTCGCCCCGCCTGGTGAGCACCTCCGCCCACGCCTCTTCCTGCGCCGACCACAGCGTGACCAGCGTGGAGACCACATAGCGGATGGTGACGTTGGGCGTGAATTTGACGATGAGGTCGTGGAATTCGCGTGCGGCGTGGGTGAATGTCACGCCCTCTTCGACCTTTTCCACGGAGCCCTTGATGCTGGCTTCGAGTGCCGGCACGACTACCTCGTTGCGATCCTCTCGGCGTGCGCACTCGGCAGCGCAGATCGGTTCGAGTGTCCGCAACCCGGTCGCGAGATCGCCGAGTGTCACCCGCGCTCCTTGCAACGCAAGGCCGAGGTGGTAGGCAGCCGAGGACGCGTCGGGACGGTGCACCTCCGCGCCGCCGACGTTGCCGCGCCGCACCGTCACGAGTCCTTCGGTCTCCAGGATGCGCAGGGCCTCGCGGATCGACGGATAGCTGACGCCGAAGTCCTGCACCAGTTGATCCTGGGTGGGTAGGCGGTAGTCGTCGTCACCGGCGAGGATCCGGACACGCAACTCCGCGGCAACAGTTTCCGCGATCCGCCGTTGCGGAATCCGGCCACGGCGGGGCGTCGTCACATGCGCAACCATACATGGGTCCCGGCTATCCCATACATAGATATAGACAATGCAAGGATTGCTATCCTTATGAGGATTGAATTACCGTGCAGGTTATGGACTTCACCATGGGGGACGCGGTCACCGCGCTGCGCGCGGAGTTGCGCGGCCTCGTAGCCGAGCACGTCCCGGCGGACTTTCTCGGCGCATTCACCGATGATCCGGCGGATTTGGCAACCGCCCAGCAGTTTTGCCGTGTGCTTGCGGAACGAGAACTGCTCTGCCTGGCGTGGCCCGAGGAATTCGGTGGGCGCGGCGGCTCGGTATGGGAGCAGACCGCGGTGCGCGAGGAAATGTGGGCGCAGCACGAACCACGCGGCGCCCAGTACATGGGCGTCAACTGGGTCGGTCCGACGATCATGCGGCACGGGACCGTCGAGCAGCAGCGCACCCACCTCCCGCTGATCGCGCGCGGCGAAGTCATCTGGTGCCAGGGCTTCAGCGAACCCAACGCCGGTTCCGATCTCGCCTCGCTGCGCACCACTGCCAAACCCGATGGGGACGGCTGGCGAGTCACGGGCCAGAAGATCTGGACCTCGTACGCGACGATGGCGCAGTGGTGCTTTCTGCTCGCCCGTACCTCGACCGGCGAACGCAAACAGCAGGGGCTGACGATCTTCCTCGTGCCGATGTCGCGACCCGGTATCGAGGTGCGTCCGATCCGCGCCATGCTCGGCCCGCACCACCTCAACGAGGTCTTCATCGACGACCTGAGGGTGACCGAGGCCGATGTGCTCGGGCCCGTGGACGAGGGCTGGAAGGTCGTGCAGGAGGTGCTGTCCTTCGAACGGGTCGGCATCGCCCGCTACGCGCGCTGCGAGCGGTTGTTGCAGTCGGCACCCGAGGTGCTTGCCGACCGGTGGGACGAGATGCCCGCAGACTTGCGCGGCCGCTGGGCGCGGATGCTCGTGCACTGCCGGCGGGCACGGCTGATGGCCTATCGCGTGGTTGCGATGCAGAGCGAGGACCGGGTGCGGCCGGGGGACGCCGCGGCGTATCGGATCGCGGTGACAAAGCTCGATCAGGACAGTGCCGATCTGCTCGTCGAAATTGCCGCCTACGCGACGGATTCCGAACTGGATGGCGGCCTGGCCGCCCGGTTCCGGAGCAAGGTCGACGACCATTGGAAGTATTCGCGCGCATCCACTGTCGCATCGGGAAGCATTGAGATGCAACGGATTCTGCTCGCCCGAGCCCTACTGGCAACATCATGACAACGAGCACGCAGCGGGACATCGAGCCCGTAGCGGAGGACGGTATGCAGATCGAACTCAGTGCGGAGGCCACCGAATACGGCAGCCTTGCATTACGGGCATTCGAAGCCGCCGGCGGCGACGAGTTGATCCAGCGAGCGGAGCTGGATCCGGCCGGGCGTGCCGACCTGGTGACGGAAGTCTTCGACGGACTCGGCGCATGGGAGCTAGACCCCCGTGGAGACGCGGAGGAGTTGGAAGCGGCGGCGGCATTGTGCCGAAGCGCCGGCTACTGGGCGGTGCCGTATCCGGTTGCGGAACGACTCGCCCGGCCCGCCGACCTCGATGTCGACGGTCTGGTCGTGGTTACCGGACCGGCGCCGAAGGGCGCGATCTCTGACGTCGATCTACGTTGGGCTGCAGTGACATTGGACGGCGAACGTAGCTCCGCGGTACCGCGTCCGACCGATGCTTCCCCCCGTACGACGGCATTCGTCGCATCCCTCGACCTTCAGCCGCTCGACAAAGACGGCGCAGCAGACGTAGCGCTGGGTCTGGTGCTGCCGTGCTGGACGCTGCTCGGAATGCTCGATCGGGCGCTCGATCTAACGCGATCGCATGTGCTGTTGCGCGAGCAGTTCGGTCAGCCGCTGGCCCGGCTGCAGAGCGTGCAGTTCCAGCTCACCGACGCCGAACTCGAGCGCAGCGGTCTCGACATTCTCGCCAAGTACGCGCTGTGGAGCGTGCAGGCCGGCCGGCCCGATGCGCTCGCGGACGCGCTTTCGCTCCGGGTGGCTGCCCTCGACGCGGCGGACACGGTCTTCCGGGTGGCGCATCAGTTGCACGGCGCGAGCGGGTTCTGCGACGAGACGCAGCTGTCGTGGCTTTCGCGCTACAGCCTGCCGTTGCGGCGACTGCCGCTCGGCCCGTCCGGGACATTGGACGAGTTGACCCGCCGCATCGGGACTGCCGGGCTCACCGGACTTTTCGGCGATGCGCTGCACGAGGGCGTCTCCGACGCGGAGCGCGTCTCGTGAACTACGACCTGCCACCGGAACTGAGCGTCACCGCCGACGGCCCCATCCGCACGGTGTGCATCAACCGGCCCGACGACCTGAACGCGATCAACCGCCCGCTGCATTGGGCGCTGGCCAACGTATGGCGCCAGATCGCCGCGGACCTCGATGCCAAGGTGGTCATCCTCACCGGCGCGGGCCGCGCGTTCAGCGCGGGTGGCGACCTCGACTGGATCACGTCGTTTCTCGACGATCCCGTCGCCCGCGACGAAAGTATCCGGGAGGGCGCGCAGATCATCGAGGAGATGCTGCGGTTTCCGCTGCCGGTGATCGCGGCGGTGAACGGCGCCGCGGTCGGCCTCGGCGGCAGCATCGCCGTGCTGTGCGACGTCGTCCTGATGTCCGAAACCGCTTATCTCGCCGATCCGCACGTCGCGGTCGGTCTCGTTGCCGGCGACGGCGGCGCCGCGTTCTGGCCGCTGCTGACCCCAATCCTGCGCTCGCGCCAGTACCTCTACACCGGCGACCGCATCCCCGCGGCGAAGGCCGTCGAGTTGGGGCTCGCATCGGAGACAAGCACCCCGGAGGAGCTGCTCGACGACGCCCATCGCCTCGCTGCACGGCTGGCCGCGCAACCCGTCGAAGCGCTGCGCGGTACGAAACGGGTGGTCAACATGTACCTGTCGCAGGCACTCGGCGGCCCGATGCAGGCCGGGTTCGCCGCCGAGGTCGTCTCCATGCAGAGCGATGAGCACCGAGAGCGGCTGCTCGCGCTGCGGGCCAAGGCGCGCCGATGACGACGAGCGAACACCTCGACGAGTTACGCACCTCGGTGCGGGAATGGTGTCGCGAACACATCCCCGTGGACTGGCGGCAGACGCAAACCGGTGTCGGAGAGGACGAGTTCGTCCGGTTCCAGAAGGAGTGGTTCCAGGAACTGCGGTCCGCCGGCTTTGCCGTACCGCACTGGCCGAGGGAATGGGGCGGCGGCATGTCGGTCGCCGAGCAGGTCGTGCTCTATCAGGAACTCGCCAAGCATGACGCGCCCCGCCTCGTGCTGGCCTTCGTCTCGATCCATCATGCCGCCTCGACGCTGCTCGCGGCCGGCACGGAAGCCCAACGTAACCAACACCTTCCGGCCATCCTCGACGGCGAGATCTGGTGTCAGGGGTTTTCCGAACCCGGTGCCGGATCGGATATGGCCTCGCTCGCCACCTCGGCACGCAAGGTGGGCGACAGCTATATCGTGAATGGCCAGAAGCTCTGGGCGAGCGGCGCCATGCACGCCGACTGGTGCCTGTTGCTGGCTCGCACCGATCCGGATGCGCCGAAGCGGCGGGGCATCTCGTATTTCCTGCTCGACATGCGCACGCCCGGCATCGAGGTCCGTCCGATCCGGCAGGCCACCGGCGAGTCGCACTTCTGCGAAATCTTCCTCGACGACGTCGAGATTCCGGCCGACCGGCTCGTCGGACCGGAGAACCAGGGCTGGCAGGTCGCGCAGCAGACGCTCGGTGCCGAACGCGGTATGACGATGCTCGAACTCGCCGAGCGTCTGCATCATGGCGGCTTCCGCTGGCTGGTGCAGATGTGCGGCCGTCCCGGATCGGACGGCGAACGCGCACTGGATGATCCGTTGGTCCTCGATCGGCTCGCGACACTGGAGACCGAGCTGACCGGCCTGCGCGCACTGTGCACCGATCTCGTGTCCAACGATCACCCCGCTCCCGCGGACGCCTCGATCGTGAAGCTGTACTACAGCGAACTGCTGCAGCGGATGACGGACTTCGCCACCGAGGTCGCCGGACTTGCCGGGCACACTCAGCTGCGCAAACCACTCTCGAGTGGGTGGGAGTCCGGTGCCTGGATGCTCGACTTCATCGGCTCGTGGGAATGGACGATTCCGGGCGGTACGAGCGAAATTCAGCGGACGATCATCGGCGAGCGCGGTCTCGGCCTGCCACGCGAACCGGAGGCTGCGCGATGACACACGCATCCAGCGAACTCGCCGAACTGCACGACGAACTGCGATCGGTCGCAAGGGACCTGCTCGCGAAGGCCGGCGAGGAGGCGTCGATCGACTGGGGCCTGATCACGCAGTCGGGCTGGCTCGGCCTGGAGGTCGGCGGCGAGTTCGACGGCGCGGATGCGACTTTCGCGGAAGTGGCCGTGATCCTCGATGAGGTGGGGCGAGCCGCTGCTCGCGGGCCGTACTCCTCGGTTGCGCTCGCGGTCGGAGCGCTGAACGCCCTCGCGCCAAGCCCGGCCCGTGACGAGTTGCTGTGTGCCACGGTCGGCGGCACTGCCGTCCCCGTCGTCGGGCTGCCGGGGGAGAGCCCGGAGCCGAGTCCGTTCCGGCTCGAGCTCACCTCGCATGGCGCCGTGCTCTCCGGACGAGCCGAGTTCGTGGCCGATGGGATCGAAGCGGACCGATTGCTCTTGCCCGCCATCGGATCCGATGGCCCGGTATTGGTCGCAGTGGCTCCGAGCGCTGCCGGCATCACCGTCGGTGAACGGCCGGTCGTCGACGCGACCCGACGCTTCGCCGACATCACCGCCGAGGGTGTCGAAGTGGATCAGGAGTCGGTGTGGCACTTCGCCGGCGACGGGCCGGAAGAGCTGCGCCGTTTGCAGCAGCGCGCGGCGATTGCCGTGGCCTGCGACAGCCTCGGCATCGCGGCGGCCATGCTCGATGCGACCGTGGCCTACGCCGGAGTCCGCGAGCAGTTCGGTCGCAAGATCGGCTCGTTCCAGGCGGTGAAACACGCCTGCGCGGACATGCTCGTCGCGGTGTCGGTGGCGCGGCGGCTGGTTGCGGCGGCCGTGGTTGGGCAGACCGAGAATTCGGCGGATGCCGCGCTCGCCGCGCACATGGCCAAGTCATACGCGTGCGCCGCGGCGGTCGACATCACCGGTAAGGCGATGCAACTGCACGGCGGCATCGGATACACCTGGGAGAGTGGCGTGCACGTCTATCTCAAGCGGGCCGCGCTCAACCGCTCGCTGTACGGCTCACTCGCAGCGCACCGCCGCTCGATCGCGGAGCGCTACCGGGCATAGACAACAGCGGCGTGGCCGGCGACCAGGGGTCGCCGGCCACACCGCTATTACTCGTATTACTCGGAGAGGCGCTTGGCGGCGAGTTCCCGTAGGTCGCTGGACTTGACCTTGGCACTGCCGGTCTGTGCCATTTCAGAGTCGTCGAAGAACAGCACCTCGCGCGGCACTTTGTAACTGGCCAGGCGCTCTTTCAGGAACGCACGGATTTCGGATGCGTCAACCGGGATTCCGTCCTGCGGAACAATGCACGCCACGACCAGTTCGCCGAGGGTCTCGTGCGGAACGCCGACAGTGCGGCCGAGCTTCACCGCCGGATGCGTTTCGAGTGCCTCGTCAACCTCGACCGGGGATACGTTCGCGCCGCCGGTCTTGATGATGTCGGTCAGGCGGCCTTCCCATACCAGCCGTCCGACGTCGTCGATGTATCCGCCGTCGCCGGTGTGCAGGAAACCCTCGTCGTCGAGCGTCTCGTCGAGTGAGGTGCCCAGATAGCCGAGCATGAGGGTCGGGCCTTTGACGCAGATCTCGCCGCGTTCACCGAGCGGGACGACCTCGCCGCTCAGCGGATCGACAACCCGAATCGTGTTGCCGGGCAGCGGCACACCGCTGCTGTTGCCATGCACATCGACAGGGGTATTGGCCGGGAAACACGAAGTAATCGTGAAGGTTTCGGTGTTGCCGTAGGCCTGCAGCGGCTCGGTGTAGGTGGTGGACACCGTCGGGTGCTGGGCGATCGGCGAATTGAGGTCGACGTACTTCATCGCGCTCAGGTCGACATCGAGCCAGTTGGGTGCGCCCTGCAGCTGTGCCCACTGGTGCGGCCAGGCGACGAGGAAATTGACGCGCTCCGCCTGCATGAGCTCGAGCGCTGCCGAGGCGTCGAAACCGGACTGCAGCACGATCGCCCCGCCGGCGGCGAGTGTGGTGCCGACGGCCATACCGAAGTTGCCCGACCAGAAGAACCCATTCGCCGTCCAGCAGCGCACGTGATCCTCCGGGCCGAGGGCGAAGATGCGCGCGAAGCGCCACGTCTGGATGGACACACCCCGGTGCGCGCTGAGAATTCCCTTCGGTTTACTCGTCGAACCCGAGGAGAAGAACAGCACGGCGGCATCGCTGGGCCGGGTGCGTGCGGCGGTCTCCTCGACCAACTCGCGGGACTCGCTCGAGCCTCGGGCGAGGAAGTCTGCCCAGCCCTCGATTGCGCCGCCCGGTGTGTCGTCGACCGCAACGACGTGGCGCAGGAATGGATACTTCGCGGAGGCGATCGCACCGGGCGCCGCGGTCTCGAGCTGCGGTTCGAGCGCTGTCAGTACTTCGGCGAAGTCCCGCTTGAGGATTCGGCGTTCGAACAGCAGCACCGAGACTGCGGACACGTCGATCAGGTATTCGAGCTCGTCCTTGGTCGAGAAGGTGCTGAGCGTGACCGCGACACCGCCGGCAAGGGCGGTACCGAAGAACCCGGACAGCCACTCCAGGCGGTTGGTCATCAGGACACCGACGCGGCCGTCCTTGCCGATACCCGCGGCACGCAGTGCACGCGCCACTTCGATGGAACGCTCCCACAGGTCGGCGTAGGTCCAACGAACATCTCCGGCAACGAGCGCCTCGCGATCACCGAACCGAGTGGTGACCTCGCGCAGGAACCCGGGCAGCGTGAGCGTGCCCAGGCCCGGCTCGTCCGCCAGCGGTGGACCGCTGATGATCGAAAGATGCTGTTGATCACCGAGATTCGGCGAAGAAATCGCCGCCTCGGTACCCGTCGTCGTCATTGCAACCGCCCTCGTTGACGTGCCTATCGCGGAAGTTCGACCTCGGCGGTGCACGTCACCAGTGTGCCGCCGTCCTGATTGGTGAGGCGCAGCTTGATCTGCACCAGCGGTACGCCCCACTCCGACTGCTCCTGCTTGCCAACGATTTCGGCGTCGAAGTACGTGACGTCGCCTTCGAACGCAGGCCCGCGGAAGTCGGCCTTGCTGTGGCGCACCATTCCGTCGTGGCCGGCCCAGTACGCCAGGTAGTCGGTGCACCAGCCGCCCATCGTGGCGCCGTAGCCGTAGGCGCGTGACATGCCGACCTCGCCGGCCTTGTCGCCGTCGATATGCCCACGCGACGGGCCGACATACAGGCCGTCGCGCAGCCGCGGATCGATCCTCGCGCCTTCTTCGTCGAACGCGAAACCCTCGGTCCAGCCTGGATCCTGGTTGACCCACGGATCCTCGATGCCCTCGGGCGCGGTCCAGTGGAAGGTTCCCCAGATGTTGAACAGGAAGGCGCGGTATTCGGTCGTGAAGGTAGCGACGCTGTGCGGGCCGACGACCCTGCGCGGCAGCGTGTCACCGACCTTGACCTCATCGAAATGCGGCGATACACCCAGCCGGTTCGACATCAGCCACTCGTAGCGCAGCTTTTCGACCTCGAGGAGTTCTTCCTGGGTCCACCGCTTGATCTCGCCGAGTGATTCGTCGTACATGCCCCGCTTGTTGGCCTCTTCGGCGATATAGCGGATGGAGGTGGCGTGTTCGCGGGCCACCAGCGCGCCGTGCTGGTTCTTGTGAATGGTCTCGCCGCGCTGGAACATGGTCGGCCCGGCGAACTTCGTTTCGGTGACCTTGTAGTCCAGGAAGCGTCGATCCTGAAACAGCTTGTCGCCCGGGCGAACCGGGACGCCGTAGAACCACCACTCCTCGCCGCCGAAGATCAGGTGGCTGCCCGGGATCTTGCCCACACACGCGGGTGCGGCACCGTGGCCGTAGTCGAGCGCCACCGGGATCGACTGCGGCGCCACGAGGCCGCCGAACTTCGATTCGCGGGCGAACTCGGTGTCCCAGTGCAGCGGGTTCGGGTAGTCGAGCGCCATCACCCAGCGGCGGATATCGGAGGGACTGCACGGCTCCCACTGCTGGCCACCGCCGATCGGCTGGCCGACCCGGTGATCGACATCGGAGAGGTCGAGTTCCAACTTCTTGGCGGCCGTTTTCCTCGTTGCCACGGTGACTCCTTATCGGTTGACGTCGATGACGATGCGGCCGCGGACCTTGCCGTCCATCAGCTCGCCCGCAGCGTCGATGACACCGTCCAGACCGACCTCGCGGGCGATGTCGTCGAGCAGCGCCGGATCGAGATCACGGGACAGCCGCTCCCAGGCTGCGAGCCGGCGCGGGATCGGAGCCATCACGCTGTCGATGCCGAGCAGCGACACTCCGCGCAAGATCAGCGGTGCCACGGTTGCGGGGAAGTCCATGCCCTGTGCGAGCCCGCACGCCGCAACCGCACCGCCGTAGCGCGTTTGGGCGGCGGCGTTGGCCAACGTGTAACTGCCGACCGAGTCGACGACGGCCGCCCAGCGCTCTTTCTGCAGGGGCTTGCCCTTCTCGGAGAGCTCGGCGCGATCGATCACGGCCACCGCACCGAGCTTCTGCAGGTACTCGACCTCGGTGGACTTGCCGGTCGCCGCGGTGACGCTGAACCCTGCCTTCGTCAGGAGTGCGATCGCGACACTGCCGACTCCGCCGGTGGCTCCGGTGACCAGGACCTCGCCCTGATCGGGAGTCACGCCGAAGTTCACCAGTGCATCGACGCAGAGGGCCGCGGTGTAGCCGGCTGTTCCGATGGCCATCGCCTGGCGCGAGGTGAACGCGGCGGGGAGCGGCACCAGCCAGTCCCCGTTCAGGCGCGCGCGCTGTCCGAAACCACCCGAGTGCGATTCGCCGACGCCCCAGCCATTGAGGACGACACGGTCGCCGACCGACCAGTTCGCGTGGGTGCTCTCGGTGACGACACCGGCGAGATCGATACCGGGGACGAGCGGGTACTTCCGCACGATCGGTGACTTACCGGTGATGGCCAGCGCGTCCTTGTAGTTCAGCGTGGAGTACTCGACCTCGACGGTGACATTGCCGTCTGGGAGTGCCGCTTCGTCGATGCTGGTCCGCGCGACATTCTGCCCGGCCTCGTCCTTGTCGATGAGAATTGCCGAAAACACCTGGGGGAGTTCCTTTCTAGAACCGTCACGCGGAAGTGGTGGGGGAGTTGCCATGGCTGTTCCCCGACCTGTGGTCGAGAGGGCGGTGCCTGCGAATGCGCTAGGCGTTCTCTCGCGGCCGGAACCGATACGTCCCGACACGCCACGCTCGCGCTGGAGATCGATTGATCTCACCAGCGAGAATGCCATTTCCGTTCATTGCTTATAAGGTTTACATGGATAGAAAGTAGTGTCAACAGCCCGGTCAACGTGCGGTCCAGCCGCCGTCGACGACGATTGTTTGCCCCGTGACGTAGCTGCCGGCATCGCCGGCTAGCCACATCACGGCGCCGACGATGTCGTCCGCCGTGCCCTCTTTCGGCAGCGGTGTATTGCGCCGCAGATACTCGGCTGCCTTCTCGCTGTCGTAGAGCTGTCCAGTGATCTCGCTGCGGAAGAAGCCCGGCGCGACGGTGTTCACCCGGATCGAATGTCGGGCCCACTGCACGGCGAGCTCCGCAGTGAGGCCGGAAAGGCCCGCTTTGCTAGCGGCATAGGACGCCTGCGGAATGCCGGGGATGCCGACCCGGCCGCTGATCGAGGAAATGTTGACGATCGACCCGCCACCGTTTTCGCACATATGCGGGAACACGCCCTGCGCGAGCAGGAAGGGGGCGAGCAGATTGAGGTCGGTCGTTTTGCGCAGCGCCTCGAGCGGCTCCGACTCGGCGCGTTCATAGCTGAACATGCTGCCCGCGGCGTTGACCAGGATCTGTGGCGGACCGAGGTTCGCCACCACCTCCGGCACCACCGTACCGACGGCGCCGAGGTCGGACAGATCGCACGAAATCGCAAAGCCGTCGATCTCTCCCGCGAGATCGGTGAGCCTGTCGTACCTCCGTGCGACAACCGCCACGCGGGCGCCGAGCGAGGCGAGCGCGCGCGCCACCGCGGCCCCGAGGCCCGACGACGCGCCGGTGACGATCGCGACACGGCCGTCGAGGCCGAACGACGGTGGTCCGGAGGGAGAATTCGCGGTCATTCGGGCCGGCCTCCGGCGTGGTCGAGGAGCCCGGCGAGCTCCGTGCGTTGTATCTTGCCCATCGCGTTGAGCGGCAGCGCGTCCACCCTTGCCCACACCTCGGGCACCTTGTACGCGGCAAGCTCGCGCCGGCACAGTTCGGTGAGAGCATCGAAGTCGAGTGTCGGTGACGCCGACTCGACGACCGCGGCAACCCGTTGCCCGAGTCGCTCGTCCGGCACCGGGCACACCGCGACCTTCGCGACGTCGGGATGGGTTGCGATAACCCGCTCCACCTCGAGCGGATACACGTTCGCCCCGCCGCGAATGATGACCAATTTCTTGCGGTCCAACACGGTCAGCCAACCATCTTCGGTGACGGTGCCGACGTCACCGGTCGGGAACGGCCCCGGATCCGGCGCACGCACACCACCATCGGACCAGTAGCCGAGCAACGGCGCCCAGTGGCCTGCCCACGGCCCGGCCGTCGCGCCGGAAATTCGCAATTCGCCGAGTTCGCCCGCCGGCAGACGGTTCCCGTCATCGTCGTAGGCCGCGACGTCGAATTGCGGCAGCACGCGACCACTCGCGCCGGGGCGCCATTCCTCGCCGGCCGGGTCGATGGCCACCACGGTCGGTGCCTCGGTGAGGCCGTAGGTAGCGCGCGGCACGACCCCGTGCGCCGCGGCGAAGGCACGGCGCACGGGGTCCGGGGTATCGCTGCCGCCGCTCCACACCTCGCGCAGCGAGCTCAGGTCGAGATGCGGGCGGTTGGCCAGGTCGAACAGCTGCGCCGGGGCGCCGTTCCACACCGTCACGCGGTGTTCGGCGATCCACTCGGCCACCCCGTCCACGTCGCGCCGGTTCATCACCACGGCGCACCCGCCCGCCTGCGCCGTAAGCAGGGTGGAGAGCACCATCAAATTGAGGATCGTGAACGGGAAGCTGTCGCCTTTGCGCAGCTCGGGACCCCAGCCGCGGGTCGCGACCAGGGCCGCGCCGGGCAGCAGCAGGTTGCGCTGGCTGTGCACGACCGCCTTGGGCGCGCCGGAGGTGCCGCTGGTGAACGCGATTCCGGCAGGTGCATCGAGGTCGACCTCGACCTGCGGCGCGGACGGCGCATCCGCCAGCAGTGCCGCCCAGCGGTCGGGAGTCACGCAGTTCGGTGTGTCGAGCAGGCAGCGTGGGCCGGCGAGCACGACCGTAGGGTCGATGATGTCGCTCAGTCCCTGCTGCTCGGCGGCGGTGAGCGCCTCGCCGATACCCGCCCAGATCGCCCCGATTCGGGCCGCGCCATGAAACGCCGCGACGATATCGAGGTCGTTGGGCAGGCACGCGGCGACGCGGTCGCCCGGGCGCACGCCGAGCGACCATAGTGCGCCCGCTGCCCGATTGGCCTGGTCGTCGAGTTCGGAATAGGTCCATGCGCCGGACGCAGCCTCGATCGCGGTCGCGTCGGGACGCTCCGCGAGGGCAGTGTCGAGCACGCCCGCTATGTCGCCGTTCACGACGTCTACCAAACCCTATTATCACTATCCTTGCAAGGATTCATCCTATAGTGTCGATTCGGCTGTCTCACAGGAAAGTAGGCTCACGCAATGGAACACACCGGCCCACTGACCGGCGTGCGTGTCATCGATTTGACGGCAATGGTGATGGGGCCCTACTGCACCCAGATCATGGCCGACATGGGTGCCGACGTGATCAAGATCGAGCCCCCGGCCGGCGACAACACCCGCTATATCTCGGTCGGTCCGGAACCCGGCATGGCCGGCGTCTTCGTGAACGTCAACCGTGGCAAGCGCAGCGTTGTGCTCGATCTGCGCACCGACGAGGACAAGATCACGTTGCGGCGCCTCATCGAAGACGCCGATGTGTTCATTCATTCGATGCGGGCCAAGGCGATCGCCAAGCTCGGCTTCGGCTACGACGATGTCGCCGCGATCAACCCCTCGATCGTCTACACCAATTGCTACGGCTACGGCCACCGCGGACGCGACGCCGATAAACCGGCCTACGACGACACCATTCAGGCCGAGTGCGGTCTGCCCTATGCGCAGGAGCAGTTGACCGGGGAGCCGTCCTATGTCGGCACGATCATTGCCGACAAGGTTGCGGGCATGACCGCCCTGTACGCGACCACGATGGCGCTGTTCCATCGTGAACGCACCGGCGAGGGCCAGGAGGTCGAGGTGGCCATGTTCGAGACCATGGCCGCCTTCATGCTCGTGGAGCACGCCAACGGTGCGATGTTCAGCCCACCGTTGGGCGCTGCCGCATATCCGCGCGCGCTCACCCCCAACCGAAAGCCGTACCGCACCAAGGACGGCTATATCTCCGCACTGGTCTACAACGACAAGCAGTGGAGTGCGTTCATCGGTGCCGTGCAACCTCCCTGGGCCGGAGAACATTTCGCGACGCTCGAACAACGCGCTCGGCAAATCGACACGGTGTACATGCTGCTCGGCGAGACTTTCCTGGAGCGGACCACGAAGGAATGGCTGGATCTGCTCGAATCCCTGCACGTCCCCGCCGCGCCCGTGCGGACCCTCGACGAACTGTTCGACAACCCGCATCTCAACGACGTCGGCCTCTTCCAGACAGTTGACTCGGCGTACGGCCCCGTGCGCTTTCCCGGGCCGCCGACGTGGTTTTCGCGGACACCCGGGCGAATCGACGGGTCGGCACCGCGACTGGGCGAACACAACGACGAGGTCGCCGCGCAGCTCCGCGCAGCCGAGTCCGCTCGCTCCGACGCGGCGACGCGCGCATGAGGATTGTCGACGGCCCGGACGCGTTCGACCTGGCCGAGTTCGTGCGGCCGGGCGATCGGATCGTGTGGGGTCAAGCATGTGGTGAGCCAACGACTTTGGTCGAGGCGCTGATCGAACAGGGCGAACGGATCGGCGGCCTTTCGGCGTTCACCGCGACGAGCTTCTCCGGGATCCTCACTCCGGAGTCCGTGCGTGGCTTCAGGATGTCGAGCATGGGCGCGATCGGCACACTCAAGTCGCTCACCAAGGAGCACAAACTCGACGTCATCCCGATCCATGTCAGTCAGGTCGGCCCGATGATCACAGCTGGGATCATCGGCTGCGACGTCGCATTCGTCTCGGTGAGTCCCGCCGACGCGGACGGCAACCACAGCCTCGGACTGGTCAGTGACTACATGCAGGCGGCCATCGCCAAGGCCCGCGTCGTCATAGCCGAAGTCAACGAGCAGGTGCCCTACACCCACGGTGAACTCCTGCCCGCGGATCGAATCGATTGTGCAGTAACGGTTTCACGCGCACCGGTGGAGGTCGCGCCGGCGCGGATGAGCGAGATCGACGAAGCCATCGCCACCTATGCCGCCGGTTTCGTGGAGGACGGCTCGGTGCTGCAGGTCGGCGTCGGCGCGGTGCCGGACGCCATGCTGCGCCGCCTGTACGACCGACGCGATCTCGGGGTGCATTCGGGAATGGTGGGCGACACGCTCGTCGAACTCGTCGAGGCCGGCGTCGTCACCAATGCCCGCAAACCCATCGATACCGGGGTATCGATCACGGGGGCATTGATCGGCACGAAGCGTCTCTACGAGTTCGTCGACCGCAACCCCGCCCTACGGATGTGCACCACGGCCTACACGCACGACGCCGGAGTACTGGCGCAGCTGGACCGGCTCGTGACGATCAACTCGGCGATCGAGGTGGACCTCGGCGGGCAGGTGAATGCCGAACAGACCGGCTCGGCTTACCTCGGCGGCACCGGCGGCCAGGTCGATTTCGTCCGCGGCGGTGCGCGCTCGCGTGGCGGTCACGCCATCATCGCGCTGCCGTCGACCGCGAAAAACGGTGCCATCAGCCGGATTACGGCTCGGCTGTCCGGTCCGGTAACGACAGCGCGAGCCGATGTGGACGTGATCGTCACCGAGTTCGGCGCCGCCGAGCTCAAGGGCCGGACTCTGGCGGAGCGAGCCCGGCGCCTTATCGCCATCGCTCACCCAGATTTTCGTTCAGAGCTCGAGCGGGAGGCGAACGAGATCGCGCGAAGGGGTTTTTGATGAGTAATGCCGTTCTGTTCGACGCCAGGGCCGACGGTATCGCGGTCATCACGCTGAACCGGCCGGAGTCGCGCAACTGTCTGGACTCCGACGTGCGAGCGGGACTGTCCGCCGCATGGGACCGCTTCGAACACGACCCGGCCCTACGCGTGGCAATCCTCACCGGGACGGGGGAGAAGGCGTTCTGCGCGGGCGGCGACCTCAAGGAGATGGTCGAGACCGGCATGCGCGTGCCGCCGCGCGATATGTTTGCGCTGCCCTACGACACGATCGAGCTGTCCAAGCCCACGATCGCGGCCGTCAATGGCGCGGCGTTCGCCGGCGGGTGGATGATCGCTCAGGCCTGTGACCTCTGTGTGGCCAGTAGCTCCGCGACGTTCGCGGTCACCGAGGTCAAGGTGGGCCGCAGTTCGCCGTGGGCCTCGCCGCTGATTCACATGATCCCGCAGCGCATCATGATGGAGATTCTCCTGACCGGGAAACCGATCTCGGCACAGCGCGCCTACGAGATCGGCCTGGTCAATCGCGTTGTGGCGCCGCCGGACTTACTCGATGCCGCGATCGAGCTGGCCGGCGACATTCTCGCCGGTGCGCCGCTGTCGGTGAAAGCAGCCCGCGACACGGTCATGCTCGCGACCGAGATGGGTCGCTCGGCGGCGCTGCAGGCTGCCCGGCATGCGTCCGAGCATTGCTACAACAGCGAAGACGCGCAGGAAGGCCCGCGCGCGTTCGCGCACAAGCAAACACCGCAGTGGAGAGGATGCTAGGCGAGCAACGTCGAGTGAGCAATGGGTATTTCACATTGCTCGAATAATGTGCATACTGCGGCTATGACGACCGAAGTGTTCCATCCCGATCTTCGTCGTACCGCCCGGTTCCTGCCGCGCGCGGCGGTCGGTCCGCGCAGTCTTCCGCTGGTGCGCGCACTCACCAAGGTGCTGCCCGACCGGCACACCGGTGTCGAGGTCCACCGGCTCGAGACCGGCGGGTCGGCGCGGATCTTCCGTCCGGAAGGACAGGACACGCTTGGCCCCGGCCTGCTGTGGATCCACGGCGGCGGATACGTCATCGGCCGCGCCCAGTTCGACGACCGGCTGTGCCGACGATTCAGTCGCGAACTCGGCGCGACGGTGATCTCGGTGGACTACCGGCTCGCACCCGAGCACCCTTACCCCGCGGCGCTCGACGATTGCTACGCGGCGCTGACCATGCTCGCGGACATGCCCGGTGTCGATGCCGCTCGGCTCGCGATCGGCGGGGCGAGCGCCGGCGGCGGGCTCGCCGCAGCACTGGCCCAACGGGCGCATGACCTCGGTGCGGTCGAGCCGATCTTTCAGTTGCTCGTCTATCCAATGCTCGACGATCGCCCGCATGTCGGACGGCAGGACAACTACCGGCTGTGGAACCGCGACAGCAATCGGTTCGGGTGGGAGGCCTATCGCGGCGGGGCGGATCCGAACGTCGCCGTACCCGCGCGCCGCGACGACCTGTCCGGACTGCCGCCGGCCTGGATCGGTGTCGGCGCGTTGGACCTGTTCCACGACGAGGACGTCGAGTACGCCACGCGGCTCGAGCGGGCGGGCGTGTCGTGTGTGGTCGACGTCGTTCCCGGAGCGTTCCACGGTTTCGATCTCGTCGCACCGCGTGCGCCGATCTCGCGACGGTTCTTCGATATCCAGTGCGACAGACTGCGAGCCGCGCTCGCAGCGACGAACTGAGGCGCCGGCAGTGCATCGGAAGCTGCCCTATCGAACTACTTGCCGTATGTATTACCGTTGACCAGACGCGAGCATCGTGGGGCGCGTCGAGCGAGGAGGCAGGATGGGCAGGCACAACATCCGAGAGGCCGCCGGCGCGTGAAATCCTTCCACGGTAAACAGGCAATCGTGACCGGTGCGGGCTCCGGGATCGGAGCGGCGCTGGCCCGCGCCCTCGTTGCGGCAGGCGCGGATGTCGTATGCGCCGATATCGACGGTGCCGCCGCCGAGCGGACTGCCGCCGAGTCGAAAGGCCCGGGTACGGCGCGAGCCGCGCGCGTCGATGTCACGGATGCGGCGGCCGTGCAGGCGGCCGTCGACGACGTGGTCGCACGGGCGGGGCGGATCGATCTGATCTTCAACAACGCCGGCATCACCTGGGGCGGCGATACGGAACTACTGACGCTCGAACAGTGGAACTCCATCATCGACGTGAATATCCGTGGCGTCGTGCACGGCGTCGCCGCGGCGTACCCGGTGATGGTGCGCCAGGGCAGCGGTCACATCATCAACACCGCGTCGATGGCTGGACTGGCCGCCGCCGGTCGGATCACCAGCTACGTGATGACCAAGCACGCCATCGTCGGACTGTCGCTGGCACTGCGCACCGAAGCCGCCGGGCATGGCGTCGGCGTGCTCGCCATCTGCCCCACGGCGGTAGAGACGCCGATCCTGGACAAGGGCTGGATGGGTGACTTCGACGGCCGCGAGTTCTATCGAGTGGGACAGGGCAGTACGAAGTTCTACGACGCGGATCGCTTGGCCGCCCAGACACTGGCCGCGATCGAGCGCAACCGTGCGCTGCTGGTTGCCCCGCGGCGGGCGTACTTGACCTGGCTGTTTGCCCGCCTCGCACCGGGATTGCTGCAGCGGCTGGCCATCGGCTTCGTCGCCAAACAGCGCGCCGCGCATCCGCCGACCACGGAAGGTACCCGAGTATGACGAGTTCTCCTGCAGTGCAACAATGTTCGGTATTCATCCGGGTGGTGGGGCGGTGAGCGCGGTGGCGGCGATTCCCCGCTCGCCTGCGGAAGTCACGAGCGCGTGGCTCACGACCGTGCTGAGCAAGACCGACACCTCCGTCGAAATCGAGCACGTCGCGGTGACGCCGGTGGGAACCGGACAGACCGGCGCAACCTACCGGGTCACGGCCCGGTACGCGCACAACCCGGCGGGCCTTCCCGGGCAGTTCATCATCAAGCTTCCGTCGCAGGACGACACCGTGCGCGACCGAGTCGCGCTCGGTTACCGCAGCGAATGCGCGTTTTACACCTCGGTGGCGACCCGGGTCGCCGTTCCGGTGCCCGAGTGTTTCCACTGTGAGATCACCGACGATGCGTTCAATTACGCACTGCTGCTCGCCGACCAGTCACCTGCGGCGCAGGGCGACCAGATCGGCGGCTGCGGTCCCGCCGATGCTTCGCTGGCGGCACGGGCGATCGCAGGACTGCACGGTCCGACCTGGTGTGACCCGTCCTGGCGCGACTTCCACGGGCTGGCCTTCACGCTGCCCGACGAGGCGGCGATCCGCGGCCTGGGCGACATCGCAAAGATGAGTGCCGATATGACCCTTGCCCGGCTCGGCGCAGACCTGGACCCGATCGACCGCGAAACACTGACCGCCGCAATGGGATCGGTAACCGACTGGTTGCTTGCCGAGCCGGAGCGGTTTGCGCTGTTGCACGGCGATTACCGCCTGGACAATCTCCTGTTCGACGTCGACCACACCGCCGTCTCGGTGGTCGACTGGCAGACACTCGGTGTCGGACTTCCGGCCCGTGACCTTGCCTACTTCACCGGGACCAGCCTGGACCCGGAATTGCGCGCGCAGGTGGAGCAGGGGTTGGTGGAGGAATACCGGGCCGCGCTCGCCACACACGGCGTCACCGACTACAGCGCCGAAACCTGCTGGCAAGATTACCGATTCGGAATGCTGCAGGCCCTGCTGATACCGACCCTCGGGTGCGCATTCGCGGTGGATACCGAGCGCGGCAACGACATGTTTGTCGCGATGCTGAGCCGGGGCGCGCGCGCGGTCCGCGAACTCGGCACGCTCGACCTCATTCCGGCACGGACCAAGGAGTAACAGTGAATCGGCCACTACCACGCACCGCGATCATAGGGGCCGGAATCAGCGGTCTGACCGCGGGCAAGATGCTCTCGGATTACGGCGTGCCCTACACGACATTCGAATCCTCCGATCGGATCGGCGGGAACTGGGCGTTCGGCAACCCCAACGGGCACAGCAGTGCGTATCGCTCGCTGCATATCGACACCTCGAAACATCGACTGTCCTTCAAGGACTTTCCGATGCCGGAGCACTACCCGGCCTTTCCGCACCACAGTGAGATCAAGGCCTACCTCGACGCCTACGCCGAGGCTTTCGGGTTGCTCGACAACATCGAGTTCGAAAACGGCGTGCAGCATGCGCAGCGCCGTGCCGACGGCACCTGGGAAATCGACGACTGGACGGGGGAGCGGCGCGAATTCGACCTGCTGGTGGTGGCGAACGGGCACCATTGGGACCCGCGGATCGCCGAATTCCCCGGCAGCTTTTCCGGCGAGAGCATCCATTCGCACAGCTACATCGATCCGAGCACGCCGCTCGAGTTGACCGGCAAGCGGATCCTGGTCGTCGGTATCGGAAACAGCGCGGCCGACATCACCGTGGAGTTGTCTTCGAAGGCGTTGCAGAACACGGTGACGCTCTCGACGCGATCGAGCGCATGGATCGTGCCGAAGTACATCGCCGGACGTCCGGGGGACAAGTTCTGGCGGACCACGCCGTATCTTCCGTTGTCCTGGCAGCGCAAGGCGCTACAGATGATGATGCCGCTGATGGGGACCGACCCGCAGCTCTACGGCTTGCCGCCGGCGAACCACAAACTCTTCGAGGCGCATCCGACTCAATCGGTGGAGCTACCGCTGCGGCTGGGCTCCGGCGACATCACCCCCAAGCCGAACGTCGCACGACTGGACGGGGCGACGGTGCACTTCGAGGACGGGACGAGCGACGACTTCGACACCATCATCTACGCGACCGGCTACAACATCACGTTCCCCTTCTTCGACGACGGATTCATCAGCGCGCCGGGCAACCACATCGGCCTGTACAAGCGAATGTTCAAGCCGGGCATCGACAATCTCGTGTTCATGGGGTTCGCACAGTCGGTACCCACCTTGTTCCCGTTCGTGGAGTGCCAGGCGCGGGTGCTCGGCGCCTATGCCGTCGGCCGCTACGCACTGCCGTCGATCCCCGAGATGGAGCGGGTGATCGAATCCGACCAGCAGTTGCACGCGGGGCACTGCACGGACCGGCCACGGCACACGCAGCAGGTGGACTATTTCATCTACGAACATGACATCCGCGCTCGCGAGTTGCCTGCCGGTCTCGAGCGGGCGAAGCAGCGCCCCACCGACGGTGCAGGGGCGTACAGTCGACTGCTTCGGGAGAGCGCATGATACGCAGCGACGTCGACTTCTTCGCCGATGGTGTGCGCTGCAGCGCATGGCATTTCCGTGGCGAAAGCGAGCGGTTCGCTGGACCGGACGGCCGGCCCGTGGTGGTCATGGCGCACGGATTCGGTGGCACCAAGGACTCCGGCCTCGAGCCGTTCGCCGAGCGATTGGCGGCGGCCGGGCTGGATGTCCTGGCATTCGACTACCGCGGGTTCGGCACCTCCGATGGTGCGCCGCGTCAGTCGATCTCGATCACTCGTCAGCTGCACGACTTCGTTGCCGCGATCGCCGCGGCGCGACTTCTTCCGGGCGCCGACCCGAACCGCATTGTGCTCTGGGGATCGTCGTTGTCGGGTGGGCACGTCCTGCGGGTCGCAGCCGAGGACGACGGCATCGCAGCCGTACTGGCCATGACGCCGCTGACCAACGGCCTCGCCGGAGGGCGAACCGCCGTCGATCAGCGCGATCCGGTGACGCCGTTGCGCTGGTTGGCTGCCGGCGTGCGCAGCCGGATCGCCGTCGCGCGCGACCGTGATCCGGTACTGATGCCGCTCGTCGCACGGCCAGGGAATCGCGGCGCGATGACACTCGACGGTGCGTACGAGAGCTATCTGTCCATCGCCGGGCCGTCCTGGCGCAATGAGGTCGATGCTGCGGTGGGTATCGAACTGGCAGGTATCCGGACTGCCGACGCGGCGAAGCGGCTGCGGTGCCCGGTGCTCGCCCAAATTGCCGACTTCGACCGGTACGTCCCGCCGACCTCGATCATGAAGACCGCGGTGCGAGCCAGGGCGCAGGTACACCACTACCCATGTGACCATTTCGATGTCTGGCCGGGACACGATTGGTTCGACACCGCCGTCGCACACCAGATCGCCTTTTTGACCAGAACATTTGGCGCTGCCACGGGGTCGTCGAACGAACGCCCGACCACCCGCAGCAACTATGCGGACCGAGCTTCGTAGAGCGCTGCCACGTCACGCACCAGCACCTTCATCGCGGTGTTGCGCGGCAACTCGTCCACAACGGCAATAGCGACCGGCACGTGCTGGCTCGGCAGTTCCGCCCGCACCAGATCCAGCAGCTCGCGCTCGCCGGGTGTCGGCATGCCGTGCCGCAACTCGACGGCCGCGAACGGCACCTGGCCGAGCCGTCGGTCATCGACACCAACCACTGCGGCATCGAGTACGGCGGGATGACCGAGCAGGACGCTGCGCACCGTCTCGGGCAGGATCTTGAAGCCGCCCCGGTTGATTGCGCCGTCGCCGCGCCCGTGCAAGGTGACGAAACCGTCCGCGTCCATCGACCCGAGATCGGTCGTGCGGATCCACTCCGGGCCGATGACGGCAACCCGCGCCGCGAGGAATCCCTGCTCACCGACGCGCAATTCGCTTCCGGTATCCGGATCGATGATCCGCACCTCGACACCGGGCAGTGGACGTCCGACGCTGCCGGGCTTCGCGGCGCCGAACTCGTCGTACAGGGCGGGGGTCCAGGCGCAGACGGATCCGGCGAATTCCGTTGCACCGTAACCCCAGAGGAGCGGAATGCCGTACCGTTGCTCGAATTCCGCGCGCAGCCCGGGGTCGAGTGGTCCCGAGCCGCCGGGAAGCGACTCGAGCGACGCGAGATCCTCGCGCGCGACATCGGCATCGAGCAGCATCCGCAGAATGGCCGGCTGCACCCCGGTTCGCCTGATGCGGTACGTCTTCACCGCGCGCACCCATTCCTGCACGGTGAACTTTTCCAACAACACCATGCGTTTGCCGAGGAACGGCGCCGCGAGCAGTTGGCAGATACCGACGCTGCCGAACGGCCAGAACACCAGTTCCGGGGGATCCTGGGGATCCGCCGCGAGTCCACCGGTCATCGACAGCACCGTATGGCGCAGCACGGCCGTCCGCAGCGGCAGCCGGCGCGGCGGGCCGGTCGTGCCGCTGGTGAGAATATGCAGACCTGCGGTCGACAACGCCGGATCATGGTCGTGTCCGCGCTCGCGGCGTGGCATGACGGACTCGACGTTGGGCACCGTAAGGCTCAGCGCGACACCGGCGCTGCCGATCCGCGCACTCGCCGCGACGACCGGATCGGTCCAATCTTCGCGATCTGCGATCACCGCGGCCGGACGCAGCGCCTCGATGTCACGTGCGATCGCACTATCCGATTGGTACGAGTAGACCATCGCCAGGGGTCGGCGCTGCGCGATGAAGCCGAGTATGGCGGCTGCATGGGGAAGCCGATTGCGGACCACGAGCGCAACCGGCGCCGATCCGGACACCCCGGCATCGTCGAGTGCACCGGACACTTGATCGATGTAGCGCTCGATATCGGTACCGGAGTACCACTGGTGTTCGAACTCGATGAACGGCCGGTCGCCGTAACCGGTGAGATGCGCAGTCAACTCTTCCGCGAAGCCGGTGCCGTCATCGCCGGCGTGCATGCTGCTCGCCATCAGCGCGTCCCGTGGTCAGTAGACCGTCGAACCCTGGTCGACGGAGATCGCGGATGCGGTGATCTTGTTCGACTGGTCGCTCGCCAGCCAGCACACGGTGTTGGCGATGTCCTCCGGTTCGGCGATCCACTCGGGCAGGAAGGGCGTCATCATGTTCGCAAGTTGCGGATTCGTCTCCATGGTTCGCCCGATGGCGGCGACCATGTCGCCACTGCCCATGTCGGTGAGCACGGCGCCGGGATGAACGCTGTTCACGCGGATGGCGTGCTTGCCCAGCTCGGCGGCAAACGCCCGGGCCATGCCGGTGATCGCGTGCTTACTCGCGGTGTAGTGGATCATGAAGGGCTGCATCTTGATTCCGGCTGCGGAGCTGATCAGGACGATGGATCCGCCGCGGCCACCGTCGACGATGTGCTGCGCGCCCGCCATCACCGTATTCCAGGTTCCGGTGACGTTGACGTCCATGACGTCGCGGAAGGACGCCGGGGTGATTTCGTTCCATACCTGCGGAGCCGCGATTCCCGCGTTGGCGACGATGATGTCGAGCCGGCCGAGATCGGCGACAGCACTGTCGACCGCCTCGCGCAGCCCGTCGTAGTCGCGGGTATCGACGATGGTGCTGACGATCCGCTGCCCGGTCGCCTCCACCAGGCGCACCGTCTCGTCGAGATCCTCGGGTGTGGCGGGGTTGTAGGGGACACAATCCGGGAGCTTGCCCGCGACGTCGACGGCGATGATGTCGGCGCCCTCGTTCGCCATCCGGACGGCGTGGGCGCGTCCCTGACCGCGCGCGGCGCCGGTGATGAACGCGACTTTCCCGGTGAGCAGGGCGGCCATGATGTACTCCTCGAATCCGCCGACTCGAGCACTCGGGTCGACCGTTGTGGTAAGGGTGACTGTAATACTTACCATAGGCTCTTGTGGTGGCGACTGCCGCACCTCGGCAGCTACCGCCGAGGCGGGTGCACCCGCAGTTGCCTGTCGATAGTGCAAGGGTGAACAGACAGCAGACGAGGATCCGGTCCGGGACCGGGTGCGAGAGGCAGGTGGGTGGGCGATGCCGGCACTGAGCGGGCGGACCGCGGTCGTAACCGGGGGCGCGCAGGGCTTGGGATTCGCGATCGCGGAACGCTTCGTGGCCGACGGTGCGCGCGTCGTGCTCGGTGACCTCGACCTCGCCGCCACCGAAGCCGCCGTGCAGCAACTCGGCGGTGCCGAGGTGGCGTTGGCCGTGCAGTGCGACGTCACCGACGGCACACAGGTGGACGCGCTGCTCGATGCCGCGGTGAGCACCTTCGGCGGCCTCGACATCATGGTCAACAACGCCGGGATCACCCGCGACGCGACGATGCGGACGATGACCGAGGATCAGTTCGATCAGGTGATGGCAGTGCATCTCAAGGGCACCTGGAACGGCCTGCGCAAGGCCGCCGCGATCATGCGCGAGCGCAAACGCGGCGCGATCATCAACATCTCCTCGATCTCGGGCAAGGTGGGCATGGTCGGCCAGACGAACTACTCGGCCGCGAAGGCCGGGATCGTGGGCATGACGAAGGCCGCGGCCAAAGAGATGGCCCATCACGGTGTCCGGATCAACGCCATCCAGCCGGGATTGATCCGCTCCGCGATGACCGAGGCTATGCCCAAACACATCTGGGACGGCAAGCTTGCCGAAGTTCCGCTGGGCCGGGCCGGCGAGCCCAGCGAGATTGCCAGTGTGGCTTTGTTTCTCGCCTCCGATGACTCCTCGTATATGACCGGTACGGTGCTGGAGGTGACCGGCGGCCGGTATATGTGACCGGGCCGCCGAGTCGGAAGGTGGAGGTAGACGACATGCGTCAGGCAGTGATCTGTGAACCCGTCCGGACGCCGATCGGCCGTTACGGAGGCATCTTCGCCAACCGTACGGCGGTCGACCTGGGCGTCGCGGCGCTGGCCGGACTCCTCGACCGCACCGGGATCGCGCCCGCCGCAGTCGAGGACGTCATCCTCGGCCACTGCTACCCGAGCAGCGAGGCGCCGGCGATCGGACGCGTCGTCGCACTCGATGCGGGTCTTCCGGTGACGGTGCCCGGGATGCAGCTCGACCGGCGATGCGGGTCCGGGCTGCAGGCGGTGATTCAGGCCTGCCTGCAGGTCGGCAGTGGCGACAACGACGTGGTCGTCGCAGGCGGCGCCGAGAGCATGAGCAATGTCGCGTTCTACTCGACCGACATGCGCTGGGGTGGCGGACGCACCGGCGTGCGCGTGCACGACGGCCTCGCCCGCGGGCGCACGACCGCCGGCGGTCGGAACTATCCGGTCCCCGGCGGCATGCTCGAGACCGCCGAGAACCTCCGCCGCCAGTACGACATTTCGCGCGCCGAGCAGGACGAGCTTGCTGTGACGTCGCACCAGCGGGCCGTGGCGGCGCAGCAGAACGGGGTGTTCGCCGAGGAGATCATCCGGGTGGCGGTCCGCACCCGCCGCGGTGAGGAGCTGATCGACACCGACGAGCATCCGCGCGCGGACACTTCCGTCGAGTCGCTGAGCCGGCTGAAGCCCATGCTGGGCAGCGATGACCCCGACGCGACGGTGACGGCAGGCAACGCCAGCGGGCAGAACGACGCGGCGTCGATGTGCATCGTGACAACCCCGGAGAAGGCCGCCGAGCTCGGGCTGACACCGCTGGTGCGGCTGGTGTCCTGGGGTGTCGCCGGTGTCGCGCCGAAGATCATGGGCATCGGCCCCGTGCCGGCCACCGAGGTCGCACTCGCCAAGGCCGGGCTCCGCCTCACCGATATGGATCTGATCGAACTGAACGAAGCTTTCGCGGCTCAAGCGCTCGCGGTTTTACATGAATGGTCGTTTACCATGGCGGATCGGGAACGCATCAATGTGCACGGATCGGGCATCTCGCTCGGCCATCCGGTGGGTGCTACCGGCGGACGGATGCTGGCCACCCTGGCTCGCGAACTGCACCGGCGGCAAGCGCGCTACGGACTGGAAACGATGTGCATCGGCGGCGGTCAGGGCCTGGCCGCGGTGTTCGAACGCGTCGGTTGACTTGGCAGGAAAGGGAAGACGTCATGGCACGCCTTGCTCAGACGCTGGGACTGACCGAGTTCCAGACCGAGATTGTCTCCACAGTAAGACAATTCGTGGAGCGTGAGATCATTCCGAACGCCCCGGAGTTGGAACGCACCGACACCTACCCGCAGGACATCGTGGACCGGATGCGGGACATGGGCCTGTTCGGCCTGATGATCCCCGAGGAATATGGCGGGTTGGGAGAGTCGCTGCTCACCTACGCACTGTGCGTCGAGGAACTCGCGCGCGGATGGATGAGTGTCTCCGGGGTGATCAACACGCATTTCATCGTGGCCTACATGGTGCGCCAGCATGGCACCGACGAGCAAAAGAATCGTTTGCTACCACGCATGGCCACCGGCGAGGTGCGCGGCGCGTTCTCGATGTCGGAACCGGAACTGGGTTCCGACGTGGCCGCGATCCGGACCCGGGCCAAGCGGAATGCAGATGACACCTACACCATCGACGGCCAGAAGATGTGGCTCACCAATGGCGGTAGTTCGACGCTCGTCGCGGCGCTGGTGCGCACCGACGAGGGCGCCGACAAGCCGCACCGCAACCTCACCACTTTTCTCATCGAGAAGCCCGCCGGGTTCGGTGAGGTCGCGCCCGGCCTGGTGATCCCCGGCAAGATCGACAAGCTGGGCTACAAAGGCATCGACACCACCGAACTGATCTTCGACGGATATGTCGCACGTGCCGAGGACATCCTCGGTGGCACGCCGGGGCGCGGGTTCTTCCACATGATGGACGGCGTCGAGGTCGGTCGGGTGAACGTGTCCGCCCGGGCCTGCGGTGTCGGCATCCGTGCTTTCGAGCTCGCGATCCGCTACGCGCAGCAGCGCGAAACCTTCGGCAAGCCCATCGCCCAACACCAGGCCATCGCGTTCCAGCTCGCCGAGATGGCCACCAAGGTGGAGTCCGCTCATCTGATGATGGTTAATGCGGCACGGCTCAAGGACTCCGGCGACCGCAACGACGTCGCCGCCGGCATGTCGAAGTACCTGTGCAGTGAGCTGTGTGCCGAGGTCACCCAGCAAAGCTTCCGGATTCACGGTGGCTACGGCTACTCCAAGGAATACGAGATCGAGCGCCTCATGCGCGACGCGCCGTTCCTGCTGATCGGCGAGGGTACCAGCGAGATTCAGAAGCAGATCATCAGCAAGCGTCTGCTCGACGAGTACCGCATCTGACCGCAGCGCCGGCGGTCAGCGCTCGGCGAGGAGTTCACGCAACCGCCGCACATCGACCTTGCCCGTCGAGCCGCGTGGCACCGCGTCATCGGAATCGAGCAGCAGCCATACCGACGGAACCTTGAACGAGCTGAGCACCTCGCGCGCCGCGGCACGGAGATGCTCGACGGCCGTCCCCGCGGGATCGCACACCACCGCGGCAGCGACGCGATCGCCACGGGCATCGGCCAGGTTCGTGACGAACGCGTTCTCGACACCGTCGATCGTGCGCAGCGCGGATTCCACCTCGCTCGGATAGACGGTGGCGCCGCTGACTTTGAACATGTCGTCGGATCGACCGTGGTAGAACAGGAAACCCTCGTCGTCGAACCGACCGAGGTCACCGGTGGGGAAGAAGCCCTCGCGGGTGAAGAGGTCTGCTCGGCTACGGCGGCACATGCCACGGAGCACATGCGGTCCGCGCAGCTGGATTTCGCCGATCGTGCCGGCCGGTGCCGGTCCGCCGTCCTCGCCGCAGATTCGCACTTCGATACCCGCGAACGGTTTTCCGCAACTGCCCCAGGCAGATTGGGGCATGTCCGTGTCGAGTGGATACCCGCAGTAGGGTCCGAACGACTCGGTCATGCCCAACAGCCTGGCCCGTGCGCCGGGACGAGACCGCAGCTCGGATGGCAACAGTGCCTCCAGGCTGCCCGGACGCAGCGCGGAGAGGTCGGCACCGACACTGCCGGACTGCTTGGCCAGCGCCTCGGCCTGGTCCGGCCAGCCACGAAACAGCGTCACGCGCTCACGTTCGAGCAGCCGCAATGTCGTTTCCGGCGTGGGGACCTCCTCGGTGACGAGCGTGGCACCGGCGAGCAGCGCGGACAGGATCCCGCTACCGAAGCCACCAACCCAGAAGAACGGCATCGGCAGGTACAGCCTGGTGCCGGAATCGATGCAGCGTTCGGCGAGCCCGGACTGCACTGCAGCCAACGCATTCCCGTGCGAGTGCACGACACCTTTGGGTGCACCGCTACTGCCGGAGGTGAACATGACGATCATCGGGTCGGCGGCGGTCACGTCGGCCGACAGCGCCGCGGCCACGCGCACGGAGTTCGCCTCCGCAGGTGCGGGGGCGATGTCGGAGACACAGCCGACGCGCCGCAGCGCGGGCAGGTCCGGACAGTGCACGACACCGTCCGCGTCCCGGGTCGCCAGCGCCGCGGCGAGGTGATCGAGATAGCGGTGACCGCGAAATTCCGCCACGGTCAGCAGGAAACGCACCGAGGCGCTGCGCAATTGTGCGAGCAGATCGCGGGCGGGCAGCAGTGTGCTGAGCGGCACGAGGACGGCGCCGATTCGAGTGAGCGCCAAGGCAATCTGCACCCAGCGCGCACTGTTGGGCATGATCAAGGCGACCCTGGTGCCCTTGCCGACCCCGGCCTCGATGAACGCGGCGGACATGGCGAGGGTCGTCTCGTCGAGTTCGGCGTAGCCGATTCGCGTGTCGGGATCGATCACCATCGGCTTCGCAGCATCCGTCTGCGCTCGGAGTCGCACCAGATCGCCGATCGTGGTCGCATCGCGAGCGGGCTGTTCAGACATCGAAAACCTTCATCAGCTGCCGGCGGTCGACCTTCCCGCTCGACAGGACGGGCACTGCGCTGGGCGCGAGGGGTACGACGCGTCGGGGAATCTTGTACGTGGACAGTTCGGTGCGCAGCTTGTCGAGGAGGGCCGCCTCGTCCAGGTCGCCTTCGTGCTCGACGACCACCGCGGCGGCGACGATCTGCCCGCGTTCGGCGTGGGGCAAGCCGACGACGTGTGCTGCGGCACCGCCGGTGACCCGGGCGATCGCCCGCTCCACTTCGACGGGGGAGACGTTCGCGCCCGCGGTCTTGATCATCGCGTCCCGCCGGCCGAGGTAATACACGAAGCCGTCCCGGTCGGCACGGACGAGGTCCCCGGTGTGGAACCAGTCGTCGGTGTCGAAGCACTCTTCCCGGCTGCGGCGGTGGTGACGCAGCATGAGATTCGGTCCGCGCAGGCAGAGTTCGCCCACGTCGCCAATCGCGACATCGTCTTTGGTCTCGAGGTCGATGATCTTGGTCTCGACGCCGGGGGCCGGGCGGCCGAACGAGCCGCGCCGGTGCTCGGGCTGGTCGGTCTCGTCACCGCTGAGCAGCACAACACTGCCGGATTCGGTCATGCCCAACATGTTGTGCCGCAGTTCCGGATCGCGCGGGCGAACGTCGGGTGCCATCAGCGGATAGAGATTGCCGCGGCGCATCGACGAGAGATCCCGTGCAGCGAAGCTCGGATGTTGGGTGAGATGGGTGATCCCGGCCACGAAACCGTTTGTCATGGTGGGACGTTCGGCCTCGATCAGGTCGAGGGTGTCGCCCGCGTCAGTGGCGTTCGAGCACACCAAGGTGGCGCCCGCGACGAGCGTGGCGAGCAGACCGAACGCGAACCCGCCGATCCAGAAGAACGGCGAGTTGCAGAACAGCGTCTCGTGCTCGGTGAGACCGCGAATCTGGTTGAGCCTCGCTTGATGAGCAAGCAGCCCCTCGTGCGAATGCACGGCACCTTTCGGCGCACCGGTCGATCCGGAGGTGTAGACGATCGCGAGTGGATCGCTGCCTTCGACATCGTGCTCCACCGCGGCGAGCAGTGCCGGGTCGACCGAGTCGGCCAGCCGGTACACGTGCTCGATGTTGCGCGCGGGCAGGGTGGCGGTTGCGACGGGTCCGAAGACGACATGGCGCAGGTTCGGCACGTCCGGTGCGAAGATGGGCTCCGAGCCGCCGAGGTCGCCCACCGCGGCGGTCACCCGCTGCATGTAGTCGTGGTCCCGGAAGGATGCTGCGGCCAACAGGATCACGATGTCGCTGTGCCGAAGTTGTTGGTGCAGCTCGGCTCCCGTGGCGAACGTGGAGAACGGCACCACGACGGCGCCGATCCGGCCCACCGCGAGCATGGCCACGACGAAGTCGGTGCCGTTCGGGTAGAGCAGTCCGACGTGCGTGCCCTTACAGGCGCCGAGGGCGATGAGACCCCGCGCCAGTTCGGCAGAGCGGGCGATGGCTTCGTTGTAGCCGAGCCGATCGGCGTCGCACACCAGCAGCGGGCGTGCGACGCCGGTGCGTGCGGCGAGGAGCGCGGGCAGGGTGGCGGCACTAGCGGACATACTCGCCTCGGGTGCCTGTCGCCCCGCGATGTTGTCTATCTGCCGCACCGAAATGAGCCTGCACCGCGGTTAGGTCGGCCTTGCCGGACGGGGTGCGCGGGATGGCGTCGACGATAGTGATCTCGGTGGGAATCTCGTAGCCCGCCAGCCTGCTTCGGAGGTAGTCACCGAGCGCCTCGGGTGTGGTCTCGTGAGCTGGGCGGAGTTCGATCATCGCGACCGGTGTCGCACCGAGTCGTTCGTCGTTGCGGCCGACCACTGCGGCGCCGGCCACCGCGGGATGGCTCTCGAGCACGGAACGCACGTCATCGGGCAGGATCTTGAATCCACCGCGGATGATCGCCTGATCGGCGCGGCCGAGAATCCAGACGAACCCGTCGCTGTCGATGCGGGCGATGTCGGTGGTGCGGATCCAGTCCGCGTCGGGACCCAACTGGCCCGGCCGGACCTCGAGCAACCCGGGCTGGTCGGCGGCGAGCGGTCGGCCGTCATCGTCGACGACGCGCAGCGATGCGGTGGGATCGGCGCGGCCGACACTGCCCCGTTTGGCGGTCCAGAACTCCCGGTGGTCGGCGAGTGTCCACCCGGCGACGCCGCCGCCGAATTCGGTTGCCGCGTAGGAGGTGAGTACCGGTATGCCGAACTTGTCGGTGAACGCGTCGGCATCTTCCGCGGACAGCGGTGCGGTGCCGGAGGTGACCGCGCGGATGCTCGACAGGTCGTCTCGACTCAAGTCGGAGTGCAGGACCGTGCGCAGCGCCGCGGGGACGAGCGACACGGTTCGGGGCCGGTACTTGCGGACGGCGTCGGTCCACGATCCGAGTTCGAAACGGGGGAGAAGTACGAAAGAGCGCGCGGCGGTGACACATTGCAGGACCCGGAAAACGCCGCCGATATGCACAAGCGGCGCGTTGACGATGGCGACACCGCGCGGCCGTGCGTTCGGCACGGTGCCCCTGGAGTTCGGTGGGCCGAGGACGCTGTGCGCAAGCATGTCGTAGGTCAGGTCGATTCGCTTCGGTGGCCCGGTGGTGCCGCTGGTCAGCATGTGCACAGCCACGCCCGGTCGGTAAGCCTCGGCCTCGCGCTGGGATCGGGGTGCCGGCGTCACGCGCGGTTCGGCGCCGGTTCCGGCGAGTGCCACAGTGGTTGTCGACCCGGGTGCGATGAACGTGTCGAGGTCGCCCTGCTCGCCGACAACTACGGCAAGGCGCAAGGCAGCGATGTCGGCCCTGGTGCGGTCGTCGCCGCGCGCGGGATTGATGGCGACGACACTCCCACCGGCGAGCAAAACTCCGAGGAAGGCGGCGACGTGCACGGGCCGGTTGCGCAACAGGATTCCGACCCGCGTCGAGGACAGCGTGGCGATCGAGCGGGCGAGGTGGCCGATCTCGCCCCAGGTGTGCCACTGCCCGTCGAACTCGATTGCGGGCGCGTCGGGATCGAGGTCCAGGACAGCGGAGATTCGCCGCGCGAGGGGATGGTCCGCCGCGTCGCCGAGGGGTGTCGCCATCAGCGGATCCTCGGCGTGGTCGCCCTGCGAGGATCGGTCGCGGAGCCGTTGGGCTGTGCCGCCAACTCGGCAGTGCCGAGCGGATTCCCGACTCGGGTGTAGATGAGCCCCTGCTCCATCGCGGCTCGATACGGCTTGTCCAACGATTCCCAGATGGCCTTGACAGTGCCCTGCGTTGCGGACGGCGGTTTGGCGGCGATGGTGGCGGCGATCTGATGGGCGCGGCTCCAGAGGTCCGGTCGTGCAACGACTTCGGTCACCAGGCCGATCCGCAGCGCGGTGTCCGCGCCGACCCGTTCGTCGTTGCCCAGCAATGCCATTCGTAGGGTTTCGCCGAGGCCGATGCGACGCATCAGGCCGATCGGTTCGAGCGCCGACACCAACCCGGCGGACACATGCGAGTCGAAGAAGGTGGCGTCCGTGGAGCAGATCACCACATCGGCCTCGTTCACGAAGTAGAACGCTCCCGCTGTGCATATCCCCTGCACCGCGCACACGACCGGCTTCCACATCTTCTGCCACTTGGGGCTGAGCAGTTCACCCGGATCCTCGTGGTTCCACACATTGTCCGGTTGCCCGTAGGACGACTTGATGTCGAGGCCGGCGCTGAACGCCCGCTCACCCGCGGCGCGAATTACCACCGCATGCACCGCCTCGTCGAACTTCACCGCGTGCCATGCTCGCGCCATCTCTTCGCACATCGTTCGATCGAACGCGTTGAGCCGCTCGGGACGATTCAGCGTGATGGTGGCGACGTGATCCGCTGCATCGACGTCGAGCAGGATGGTTTCGAAGGTGCCGTTCATCGACCCGCCGTTCATCGACCCGCCGTTCATCGACCCGCCGTTCACCGACACTGCCATTCCGGTGCACGCTTTTCGACGAAGGCGCGCGGACCCTCCAGCGCGTCCTCGGTCCTGGTGACGCGCTCGCGGAACGACTCCGCGAGCATCTCGGCCTCGTGGATCGGCAGGTCGAGTCCCTTCAGAATCGCCAGTCGGGTTCCCCGAACCGCCAGCGGTGCATTGGAATTGACGATCGAGGCGATCTCGTGAGCGCGCTCGAGCAAGTTGTCGTGCTCGACGACCTCGCTGATCATGCCCAGCTCGTAGGCACGTTGCGCGCTCATCCGTTCGTGCTTGCCCATCAGAGCCATTCGAAGTGCGACCGAACGGGGCAGCACTCGGGCCAGGCGCACCACCTCGCGGCCGGCGACAAGCCCGATGCTGACATGCGGATCGAAGAAGGTGGCTTTGTCCGAGGCGATCACGATGTCGCCGGTGGTGATCCAGTCGAGCCCAGCGCCACAGCACAGTCCGTTGATCGCGGCCAGGATCGGTTTGGCCATCGTGCGGTACGGGGGAGTGCCCTCCTGGGGAGCCTCCCACTGCTCGTAGGTGGACAGGTACGGGCGCTCGTTGACGACTTTGCCGTCGCCGGGGATTTCCTTGACGTCCGCGCCGGTGCAGAAGGCGCGTCCGCTGCCGGTGACGATCACCAGCCAGACCCGATCGTCGTTCTCGGCTTCGGCGTAGGCGCTGCGCAGTTCGGTGATCATGTGCGGGCTGAGCGCATTCAGTGCATCGGGACGATTGAGCGTGATGGTCGCGGTATGGCCATCGACTTCATATTTGATCGTGTCGAACGACATGGTGTCCCCTTCATCGATGGGCTCTGCGCGTACTGCTCAGCGTCCGGTGAAATCGGGCGGCCGCCGTTCCCGAAACGACGCCAGCCCTTCCTTGAAATCGTCGGTGCGGCAAGACAACTCCAGCCCAAACAGCTCTTGCGCCATCGTGTCGCCGAGGGTGGCGTGCTGCCCGAAGTTGATGGCCTGCTTGGCCATGCCGATGGCGACGGTCGGTCCCGCGGCCAGCCTGGCCAGGAGATCCTCGGCCGTCGCATCGAGATCGAGGTCCGGCGCACACGCGTGGATCAATCCCCAGTCGGCGGCGTCCGTGCCGCCGACCTTCTCACCCAGCAGAAGCAGTCGTTTGGCCCGCGCGATCCCGATGAGTCGGGGTAGCAGCCAGGTGGCGCCCGAGTCCGGGCTGAAGCCGCGGGCGAGGAAGGGCTCCCAGAACACGGCGTTGGTGGCGGCGACCGTGAAATCCGCGGCGAGCGCAAGGTTGCAGCCGAGCCCGACTGCCCACCCGCGCACGGTGCACACCACCGGCAAGTGAATCGAGTGGACGAGTTCGATCACGCGGTGCGACTGATGGGGGATGCGGCGAACGAGGTCGCCCGAGCGTGGCCGTTGCCGGTCGGCGTTGTTGGTGGCCAGCCAGTCGGCACCGGAGCAGAAGTTGTCCCCGGCGCCCCGGATGTGGATCGCGCGCAGTGAATCATCGGCTGCGGCCGCGGTGAGGGTGCCGACCAGTGTCTCGATCATGCCGGGGCTCAACGAGTTGCGCGCGCTTGGGCGGTCGAGGGTGATGCGTAGCAGCGCACCGTCGCGTTCCACCACGACGGCTCCTTTGGCCGGATCGCTCTCGACGTCGCTGCTCACCGTTGTGTGCCGCACCTTTCCGGGGATACTGTTAGCTATACGGTAGGCGATACCGTTACTGTTTTGGACAAGTTAGCAAGGAATGACCGTCGGCGGAACGACCAGCGCGTGGAAAGAGGGTCCATGACAGGGCAGGCCGACGCGACACAGCAGGCCGGCGCGTCCGGAATCGGCAGTATCACCACTACCGAGGATGGTGTTCGGTTCGGCGAGCAACCGCTGGCACAGACGATCGCGGCCGCTGCCGCGATGCGCCGACTGACCGGCCTGTTGCTCTCGCTCGAGCAGCCACATCCGGCGGTCGACGAGATGGTCGCGCGGTTCGCCGAGTGGGAGAGGGCGCTCGAGCCTGTCGCGCCGACTGATCCTGCGCCACGGGTAGGCGACGATCTCGACGAGTCGCGCCGGATCTATCTCGATCACGCCTTCGACATCGGGTCCTACAACGCCGCCTTTCCCGAGTATCGCTTCGACCACGTCGCCAGCGAATCGGCACGCGGAACGGTGGCATTCCCAGTGGTGTACGAAGGGCCGCCCGGACTCGTGCACGGCGGGTTCCTCGGCGTCTTCTTCGACTGTGTCATTCAGCAGCACAACTGCGCGACAGGGCCCTCCGGCAAGACCCGATCGCTCAACGTGCGGTACCGACGCCCGACGCCAGTCCTGGCCGAGCTGACATTCGACATCACCCGAAGTCGAACCGACCGAGCCATCAGCTCGACGGCGCGGCTGCTGCTCGGTGGCGAGGTGCTGTGTATCGGTGCGGTCGACGCGGTTGCATTGCCGCCCGAGCAGCTCATCGGTCACCGATACGGCAAGCGGCGCGTTGCGCGAGAAGGGAACTGACGATATGACGGATCCGGGTAATCGTGACGAACGCGTGTTGTTCGAGGTGGACCGGGACAGCAGGATCGCGACGATCACGCTGAACAATCCCACGCAACGCAACTCCTACGATGCCGCGATGCGGGATGCCCTCGCTCACCATCTCGACGATGTCGCCGACGACGACGACCTGACGGTGGTCCTGCTCCGCGGCGCGGAGGGCGTATTCAGCACTGGCGCGGACATGAACAATGCCTACGGCTGGTACGGCAGCAAGAATGGTTCGCAGGCAGGGGATTCCGACTCGCGGAGCGCGAAAAGCCGGCCGAGTCAGCGGCGTCGGCTTGCCGTCGACCGGAAGTCGTTCGGTTTCTATCACAATCTCCTCGGCTTTCCGAAGGTGACGGTGGGGGAGATCGGCGGGTTCGCGCTCGGCGGGGGATTCGAAATGGCGCTGATGACCGATATCTCGGTGATCGCGCGAGACGCGAAGATCGGCATGCCCGCAACCCGGTTCCTCGGCCCCGCGCTCGGCAGCCTGCACATGTTCTTTCATCGCCTCGGTCCCGTGCTCGCCCGCCGCCTGCTGTTGACCGGTGACATCATCGAGGCCGCCGCGGTCGAACACCTGGGCGTCTTCACCGAGACCTGCGATCCGGACGAGGTCACGGCACGGGCGCGTTACTGGGCGGAGAAGGCGGCCAGGATGCCCGCCGACGGTGTGGTCATCGCCAAGGAAGCATTTCGCCTCGTGGAGCAGAGTCAGGCGTACCAGGGTGAGGAGGTGGCCAGCTATCTCTTCCACGCCTACGGAACGAACCTGCAATTCGCGCCGGGGGAGTTCAACTTCGTCAAGACCAGGGCGGAGCACGGAACGAAAGAGGCGTTCCGGCTGCGCGACGAGCACTTCCACGTGCCCGAGCCGGGCCGCGGGTAGGGGCTGACAGCCCGCTCGCGACACTATACAGTTGGCCATACGGTAGATCCTACGATTAGCCGCGCCCTGCACCATACCCACGCTGCCAAGCGCAGCCTGCCCGCACGAGGTCGAAGAATCATGCCCAAACCCGTAATCGTCGGCGCCGCTCGGACAGCCATCGGAAGATCGTTCAAGGGCGCGCTCGTCAACACGCCGTCGGAAACCCTCGCAACCACCATCCTGCCCGAGGTGATCCGGCGAGCCGGGATCGATCCGACGGCGGTCGACGACATTATTCTGGCCGAATCACATTACGGTGGCGGCGATCTCGCCCGATACGCCGCGGCCGCGACGGGAATGGATAGTGTGCCCGGGCAGGCGGTGAATCGGCACTGCGCGGGCAGCCTCACCGCGATCGGCAATGCCGCCGCGCAGATCGGTTCCGGGATGGAACGCGTGCTCGTCGCCGGCGGTGTGCAGTCGCTGTCCACCGGGCCGTTGATGAAGTGGCGGGTGCCCGGACCGGAGCTGACCTTCAAGGAACCGTGGATGCCGCCGAGCCATCCGGAGACGCCGGACGCCCCCACGCTCGACATGGCCGTCACCGTCGGCTGGAACACGGCCAAGGCCGTGGGCATTTCTCGGCAGGAAATGGACGAATGGGCGCTGCGCTCGCATCAACGCGCGATTGCCGCGATGGATGCCGGCAAGTTCGTCGACGAGATCGTCCCGATGAAGATTCAGACCGCGAGCGGGTTGGTCGACTTCAGCGTCGACGAGCAGCCGCGCCGCGACACAACGATCGAACGCCTCGCCGGACTGAAGGTGCTGCACCCGGAGATCGAGGGATTCTCCATCACCGCGGGCAACAGCAGCGGTATCAACGACGCAGCGGCCGCGGTCGCGCTGGTGGACGAGGCGTACGCGGCGACAGAGGGCCTCGATGTCCTCGGCTCGGTACGGGCCTGGGCCGCGGCCGGCGTGCCGCCGCGCGACTGCGGACTCGGTGCGGTGAAGGTGATCGGGAAGGTGCTCGACCGCGCAGGACTCGCGCCGTCGGACGTCGCGCTGTGGGAGATCAACGAGGCGTTCGCGTCGGTTCCGATCGCCGCGTGCCGCGAGCACGGTCTGGACGAGGAACTGGTGAACTTCTCCGGCAGCGGATGCAGCCTCGGCCACCCGATCGCGGCATCGGGCGCTCGGATGATCACCACGCTGATTTACGAACTACGCAGGCGCGGTGGTGGAATCGGAGTCGCCGCAATGTGTGCCGGCGGTGGCCAGGGTGGCGCCGTCGTGATCGAAGTCTGAGCGCTGTAGCGCAGTGGATCTTGGGTTCGACGATGCGAAAGTCGTGGTGGCGGGTGGCGGTCGAGGCATGGGCCTGGCCGCCGCCCGTTGCTTTGCCGAGGACGGTGCCCGGGTAGCGGTACTCGCGCGCACCCGTGCCGATCTCGACCGGGCAGTCGACGAGCTGTGCGCGCTCGGCAGTCCGGATGCGGTGGGGCTGGTCGCGGACATGCGCGACGGTGACCGAGTGGCGGAGGTCTTCGCCGAGCTGGCGCAACGCTGGGACGGAACGCTCAACGTTCTGGTCAATGCGGCGGGACCGGATGTGCGTGGCACGGTCGAGGAGTTGACCGACGAGCAGTGGCGAACAGCGCTCGACGGGGGCGTGCTCGGCATGGTGCACTGCGTGCAGTCGGCGCTGCCCATGTTGCGCGCGGCGGAATGGGCCCGGATCGTCAACTTCTCCGCGAGTTCGACACAGCGGCAGACTGTTTCACTTGCGGCATATACCGCAGCCAAATCGATGGTGACCAGCATCTCCAAGAACCTGTCGCTGCTGCTGGCGAAGGACGAGATCATGGTCAACATCGTCTCGCCCGGCAGCGTCGCGTCCGAATCGCTGGTGAGTTGGGCCGAGTCGGTGGGGGTCGGCGACGCCGATCCCTATCGGCTGGCCGAGGCGATCACCGAGCACTTCGGCCACCCCGCACACCTGCCGCGGGTAGGTTTGCCCGACGAGGTCGGCCCGGTCGTCGCGTTCCTGGCATCGCGGCGCAACTCCTATATGACCGGGGCAAACATCAACGTCGACGGCGGCACGGACTTCACCTAAAGCGGTGAAGTCGCCGCCGGCGCCTATCAGGCCAGCGCGATCGGCATCCGCTTGACGCCGTGCACGAAGTTGCTGTGCACGTACTCCGGTTCGCCGAGGGTTACCTCGGGAAGTCGGGTCAGCAGCTCGTGGAACAGATGCCGCAGTTGCATTTTCGCGAGCTGGCTGCCGAGGCAGAAATGCGCGCCGCCGCCGCCGAATCCGAGATGCGGATTGGGCGAGCGCGTGATGTCGAACTCGTTCGGACGCTCGAATACCGCTTCGTCCCGATTGGCCGAGCAGTAGAACAATCCAACCTTCTCGCCGGCGGCAATGGGCGTCCCACCGAGTTCGGTATCGACGAGCGCATGGCGGGCGAAGCTGATCACCGGAGTTGACCAGCGCACGAATTCGTCTACCGCGCCGTCGATCCGGCCGTCGAAGTCGTCGAGCAGCCAGGCGATCTGATCGGGGTTGTCGACAAGCGCGCGGAAGGCGTGCGAGGTGGTCTGCTTGGTGGTGTCGTTGCCTGCCGAGCCGAGCAGGACCATGAAGGCGCCGATCTCGGTGTCGGTGAGCCGATGGCCGTCGACCTCGGCGTTGACGATGTTCGTCATCAGATCCTCGCGCGGTTCCACGCGGCGGCGTTGGGCCAGTTCCATTCCGGCGCTGGTCAGGATGCCGAGCTGCGCCATCGTGTGTGTCGCACGTTCTTCCAGCGAGGCGTAGTCGTCATCGGTTGAGCTGAACAGACATTCCGCGGCGTAGGCAACCTTCTCGCGGTCGGCCGGATCGATGCCGATCATGTCCGAGACCGTTCGCATCGGCAGTTTGGTGGCGAAGTCCGCGGCGAAATCGACGTCCCTTCCGGCCCGCAGGTCATCGAGCAGCCGATCGACGATCTCCGTGGCGTTGTCGCGAATCTGGGATTCGATTCGGCGCACCTGCCGCGGTGTGAACGACATGCTGATCAGTCGGCGGTACCGGGTGTGGTCGGGCGGGTCCATCGAGAGAAAGAACGAGATCCCGCGTTGGATCTCGGCCGGCATCGGATCGACACTGATCCCGAAACTCGACCCGAACAGGTCATTGCGTTGGCTGGCGAACTTGATATCGGCGTGCCGCGTCACCGCCCAGTAGCCGGGCTCCTCGTGCGGGAAGATCGCCTCGACCGGCGGCTGCCAGCTCAGCCCGTCCTCGGCCCGAAGGTCGGCGAACACGTCGTCCCGGGAACGGAAGTCCCGGTCCCAGAAGTCATGTACCGAAATATCGTGCCGATGGTAGGGGCGCGGCGCCGGTGGGGCATCGGTTGCGGTCAACGTAGTTGTCCTCCCAGGTTTTCCAAACGATTCGGGCTGCGAATCAAAGGTCGTGGTGGCGATCGACGCTAGATGTCGATCGGTGTTCCGGCGAGTATCGAACTCACGAAGCCGCCATCGGCCCAGACGTCCTGTCCGGTGACCCAGCGCGCGGCCGGTGAACCGAGAAAGTCGATGATCGGCACAATATCGTCGACCGTGGCATGCCGGCCCACCGTGCTGCGAACCATGTCGAGCACGTCCACCCCCATCGATTGCTCGAAGTCGGCGAGGATCGGTGTCTCGGTGGGACCGGGGCTGACCGTGTTGATTCGCACCCCGTATTTCGTCCATGCGGGTGCGGCGAGCCGCTTCGCGTAGAGGATTACCGCTTCCTTCGATGTGTTGTAGACCGGGTAGGACGGATCCTGGGTCGCCAGCCAGGATTCGACGGCAGCCGTGTCGGTGGCGCCGAGCAACCCTTCCAGCACTTCGGTCCGGTGCGCCCAACCCGCCCCGGCGGTGGAAGCGACAGCGACAACCGCGCCACCCGGATGGAGTAGCGGCAGCATGCCTTCGGTCATCAGCCGCATGCCGAGGTAATTGATGGTCAGCACATCCGCGGGCGGAGCTGTGCCTGGCACACCGGCGACGTGGGCGAGCAGATCCCAGCCCGAACCAATGTCGTGCAACAACGCGTCGACGGCGGCCGTGTCCCGCAGGTCGCATGTCCGGTGCTCGGCCGCCGGCGTTTCGTTTTCGCGGACGTCCACGGCGAGGACGTGGTCCCCGCGGGTATGGAAGTGCGCGGCGGTGGCGGCGCCGATCCCGGAACCGGCACCGACCACGACAATCCTGCGCTGTTCGGATCCCATACGCGCGTCCTCCCATGCCTGGTCGCGACCGGCGGGGGCCGCCCGCATCGGTCGCTACTGTAACTAAGACAGTAAACACTTCGGGTGATCCCGACAACACCCTTCGGGGGTTGTGTCGAAGTGGTCCTGTACCTCGATGGAGAAATATATAGTATGGCTTACGGTAACTAGACCGATAGTTTGCTGCGACGCGCCCGATCCGGGAGGGCCCTGTGACGAAGACCAAGCTCGTGTTCGACCCGTTTTCGGCGGAGTTCTTCAATGGTCCCTACGATCTCTACCGCCGAATGCGCGAGGAGGCGCCGGTCTATTACAGCGAGCAGTACGACTTTTATGCGCTGACCCGGCACGAAGACGTCGCGATGTGTTACAAGGATTTCGAGACGTTCTCCTCGGCACGCGGGATAGATCTCGCGACCGTCCGCAATGGCGAAATACCGGCGCACAAGTCGATCATCGTGCTCGACCCACCCGATCACCGTGAGATGCGCAGCCTGGTCAACAAGGTGTTCACGCCGCGGGCGATCGCCGCGATGCGTCCGATGATCGCCGAACAGATCGATCGGTTTCTCGGCGCGGTCGATCCCGCGGCTTTCGATGTGGTGGAGGAGTTCTCGGCGCTGTTCCCCATGGAAGTCATCTCCCGGATGCTCGGTGTGCCCGAGGAAGCGCGTCGGCAGGTACGGCTGTGGAACGACGAACTGTTGCATCGCGAAATCGGCCAGGTGGAGATGTCCGAGGCAGGCTTCGAGGCAGTGGTGAATCTGGCGCGGTTCTACTACGGCTTGGCCAAGCAGCGGCGTGCCGATCCGCAGGACGACATGATTTCGCGATTGGTGCTCGCGCAGTTCGGCAGTCCGGATGCCGATCGGACGACGCTGAGCACCATGGAGATTGCCATGTTCGCCTCGCTGCTCGGCGGTGCCGGCGCCGAGACCGTCGCGAAGCTTGTCGGCAGCGCGGCGGTGACCTTCGCGCGCTTTCCCGAGCAATGGCAGAAGCTGCTCGACGACCGAAGCAAGATCCCGGCCGCGGTCGAGGAACTACTGCGCTATGAATCGCCGAACCAGTACAACGTCCGTTATGCGTTGAAGGAGTCGACTTTCCACGGGGTGACAATCCCGGCGGGAAAGCCGGTGTTCCTCGTCTGTGGTTCGGCGAACCGGGATCCCGCCGCGTTCACCGACGCCGACACCTTCGACATCGATCGCGACCGAAAGCAGGCGCAGAACCTCGCGTTCGGATACGGCGTGCACAGTTGCCTCGGTGCCGCGCTCGCCCGGATGGAGAGTGCGATCGCGCTGGAGCGGATGCTCGACTTCATGCCCCGCTACGAGGTGGACTGGGCGGGCTGCACGCGCGTCACCATGCAGAATGTCGCGGGTTGGGGCAACGTGCCGGTGCGCGTGCTGCCCTGAGGTCGGCAGTGCTGGGGGCCTCGGATCAGGTCGTGACGATGGTGGCGCCCGCGGTACCGGGAGCGCCGTACAGCAGCGCGAAACCCGCACGCGGCGTTCCGCCCACCTGACGTTCTCCTGCTTCGCCCCGCAGTTGGCGCACCAGTTCGTGCACCTGCCGCAGTCCCGATGCGCCGATCGGTTCACCATTGGCGATCAGGCCGCCATCGGTGTTGACCGGCATCGAGCCGCCGATCTCGGTCGCGCCGTCGGCGATGAGCTTCTCCTGCTCGCCGTCGGCGCAGAAACCGGCTTCCGCCATGTGGATGACCTCGGCGCCGGCGTCGGTGTCCTGGAGCTGGATGACATCGACGTCCGCTGGCGCGATACCGGCCGTTTCGAAGGCGGCCCGTGCGGCGTACACGCTGGGCGAGACATCCTCCTCGACCGGCGCGCAGGTCGTATTCACCTCGTAGGCACCATAACTGCGCGTCCGGACTTCCACCGCGCGCACGTAGACGGGCCTGGTCGTGAACCGGTGCGCGAGCTCGGCCCGGCACATGATCGCGGCGGCGGCGCCCTCGTCCGGCGCGCAGAACATGTAGTGGGTGAGCGGATAGTTCAGCATCGGCGAGCCGAGGATGTCCTCCTCCGAAATCGGCTTGCGCCGAAATGCATTCGGGTTGAGCACGCCATTGCGGTAGTTCTTCGCGGCCACTTTGGCCAACGTGGCCTGCGAAATATCGTGCTCGTGCAGATAGCGATTGGCCTTCATGCCGAAGAACTTCGTGGTCAGGTACTGGCCGTTCTCGGCGTACCAGGACGGCATGCCGACCAGAGTGGGATCTGCTGTGAAGGCGCCACGGGGGTGCTTGTCCAGACCGATCGCGATTCCGATGTCGTACTTGCCGAATCGGATATTGTCCGCGCACAACTGGATTGCGCTCGCCGAGGTGGCGCATGCGTTGAACACGTTTGTGAACGGAATCCCGGTCAGCCCGACGCGGCTCACGATCGCGTCCGGGTTCGCGATCTCCCAGCTGCCGCCAACCGCGAATTGGATGTCCTGCCACCGCAGTCCGGCGTCCGCCAAGGCGGAGAAGATGGCATCCGCACCCATTTCCATCGCCGACTTGCCGTCGAACCGGCCGAACGGATGCAATCCGACGCCGATGATTGCCACATCGTGCATATCGGGAGTTCCTTTCCCCCTCGAACAGTGGACTGTGCGTGAGCTATTCGGCAGAGGCGGCGGCCTGTTCGCGTGCCCACCGGTAGTCGGCTTTGCCCACCGGGCTGCGCTCGATGGCGGGCCGGAACAGCACTTCCTTGGGAAGTTTGTACCTGGCAAGCGATCGTCCGGCGTGCTCGATGAGTTCGGCCCCGTCCGCGGTGGTGTCGTCGGCAAGCGCGACGATCGCGACGACCTCCTCGCCCCACTGCGAACTCGGCCGACCCGCGACCACCACATCCGCCACCGCGGGATGGGAAGCCAACACCATCTCGACCTCTTCGACGAAGACCTTCTCGCCGCCGGAATTGATTGTCACGGAGTCGCGGCCGAGCAGCTGAACCGAGCCATCGTCGAGCAGGCATGCGCGGTCACCCGGCAGCGAATAGCGAATCCCGTCGATGACCGGAAACGTTGCTGCCGTTTTGGTTTCATCGCCCTTGTAGCCGAGTGGCACGAAGCCACGCTGAGCCAGCCAGCCGATGCCGTCGTGTCCGGGGCCCAACACCGCGTCCTTGTCCTCCGATACGACGCGGGTATCGGTGCTTCCGGTGAACTTTCCGGTCGACACCGCGCCGTTCACCGACATGTGCGTCATCTGATAGCCGGTCTCCGACGAGCCGACACCGTCGAGCACGATCGCGTTGGGTAGGGCGGCGATCAGTTGTTCCTTGACAGTGGGGGACAGGATCGCGCCGCCATTCGCGATGAGAATGAGCGACGAGGTATCGGCGTCCGTGCCCGACAGCGCGGCCGCGAGCGGACGGGCAACGGCATCCCCGACCGTGGTCACCACCGCGGGTCGTTCGGCTTCGATGGTCGCCAGCACCGCGTCGGTGTCGAAGTGGTCGGTCACCGGGGAGAAGACGAGGGTTTGCCCCGACGTCAACGCGGTGAGTGCCGCCCACTGCGCCGCGCCGTGAATCAACGGCGGCAGTACCATGATTCGCATCCCCGGGTTGGCGACAGCTTTCGCCACGATCTCCTCGTAGGACGCCACCGCATCGCCGGAGTCGAGTGCTTTACCGCCGCAAGCGCCCATGAAGATGTCGTGCTGGCGCCAGAGCACACCCTTCGGCATGCCGGTGGTTCCGCCGGTATAGAGCACGTAGAGGTCGTCGGGAGTCGGCTGCACCGGCGGCTCGGGCGCGCTGTCGGCGATGACGGTCTCGTAGTCGACGGCGCCGTCGAGCAGGGGATTGCCCGAGTCGTCGGCGATCTGGATGAGCACCCGCAGATTCGGTAGGTCCGGCAACACCTCGGCGAGTCGCGGCGCGAACGCCGCGTGGTAGACGAGGGCGGTTGCCCCCGAGTCCGCGAGCAGATACTGCAGTTCGTTCTTCACGTACCGGTAGTTGACGTTGAACGGTGCGACGCGGGCCCGGAACGAGCCGAGCATCGATTCGACGTACTCGTTGCCGTTGTAGGCGTAGATGCCGAGCAGATCCTGGCCGACTTCGTGGCCGGCCAACTCCGATCGCTCGGTTCGGCAGCCGAGATCGCGCGAATGCAGATACGACGCAAGCCGGCGTGAGCGATCGACCACGTCGGCGTAGGTGTGATGGCGGCCGCGGAAAGCGATGAATTCCCGGTCCGGGATCGCGGCCGCAACCAGGTCGGCGATCGTCGGGATGTTGAACTCTCGCGCACCCAGATCGGCGCTCGACGTGAGGTTGGACAACACTGCTCCTCGTCTCGCGGGGTCGTTGGCACAGGTCCGTGCGACGCTAGTCACTGTAAGGCATACGGCAAGGCTTGCGATACCTTGGCGGAGCAGTATTCGGCGCCGATCATCGCCCCGCCCAGACGGGCGCCCGGCGCTGCGCGAAGGCCTGCGCACCCTCTCCGGCGTCCGCGCTGGCGAGAATTCTCGGAAGGCCGTCGTGCATGGCGCGTCGAGCGTCGTCGTTGCCCGAGACGGCGGCGTGCATGTGCTGCTTGGTGAATCGCACGGCAAGGGGCGCGTTCGCGGCGATGGTCTCGGCCATACGCAGTGCGGTCGCGCCGACCTCGGGCCCCGGCACCACACGATTCACCAGGCCAAGCGCATAGGCGCGTTCGGCGTCGATCGGTTCTCCGGTCAAGCCGAGTTCGAGGGCGACGGCAAGGGGAATGCGGCGCGGCAGATGCGAGATTCCGCCACCCGCTGCGACCAAGCCGCGCTTCACCTCGGGAATTCCGAACAGCGCATGGTCTGCGGCGACGATCAGATCGCACGCCAGGAGCAGTTCGAAACCGGCGGCGAAGGCGCTGCCATTGGCGGCCGCCACAACCGGCTTGGGATACGTTCGCGACAACAGCACGTCGAGTCCGGGTCCATCGACGGGAAGGGGTGCACGCCCTGTTCCGGCGAACGCTTTCAAGTCCAGTCCGGCGCAGAAGGCGCGGTCGCCCGCGCCGGTGAGCACGATCGCGGCGATGCCGTCGTCGGTCTCGGCCGCCGCGAATGCGCGGCCGATGCCGGACATGGTCGCGGCGTCGAGGGCATTGCGCTGATCGGGCCGGTTCAGCGTCACGACAAGCACGGAACCTTGCTGCTCCACGAGCACCGACATGGGCTTGCTCCGTTGCGATGGTCGGCAAAGGCCGCGACATTCGGACGGCGGCCTTACGGAAATCTATACGGTACGTTGTTCGGTATCAATCACGGCGGGTGTCCGTTCGTCGGCGAAGTGGCGGACGCCGAGATGAGGAGTGGGCTATGGAAACGCGGGTGATCGACGCGGCGGCCGGGGTTTTCGCGGACCCGAGCGCATACGCCGATGAACCGAAACTGCATGCGGCGCTGGCCCATTTGCGTGCCGAAGCGCCGGTTTCCTGGGTCGACGTGCCGGGCTACAAGCCGTTCTGGGCGGTAACGAAACACGCCGACATCATGGCGATCGAGCGGGACCCCACGCTATTCACCAACTATCCCCGGCCGGTGCTGATGACGGCGGAGTCCGACGAGGCGCAGGCGAACGTCGGCGTGCGGACGCTCATCCATATGGACGACCCGCAGCACCGGGTGGTGCGCGCCATCGCCGGCGACTGGTTCCGGCCCAAAGCCATGCGCGCGATGAAACTGCGCATTGACGATTTGGCTCAGCAGTATGTCGAGAAGATGGTGGCCCGCGGACCGGAATGCGACTTCGTCCAGGAGGTCGCGGTCAACTTTCCGCTGTATGTGATCCTGTCGCTGCTCGGCATGCCGGAGTCGGACTTCGGGCGGATGCTCGGGTTGACCCAGGAACTGTTCGGCAACGACGACGCGGAATTTCAGCGCGGCACATCGAAAGAGGAGCAGTTGGTCGCGCTCCTCGACATGTTCGAGTACTTCAATGCGTTGACGGCGAAGCGCCGCGAGAATCCCACCGACGATCTGGCCTCGGCGATCGCCAACGCCAGGGTGGATGGCGAACCGCTCTCGGATGTGGACACCGTGTCCTACTACGTGATCATTGCGACGGCCGGGCACGATACGACAAGCGCGACGATCTCCGGCGGTCTGCATGCGCTGATCGAAAACCCGGAGGAACTGGCGCGATTGAAGGCCGACCCCGCGCTGCTGCCCCTCGCCACCGAAGAGATGATCAGGTGGGTGACGCCCGTCAAGGAGTTCATGCGCACCGCGAGCCGGGACACCGTCGTGCGTGGCGTGCCGATCGCGGAGGGCGAATCGCTTCTACTGTCCTATGTTTCGGGCAATCGCGACGAGGAGGTCTTCGCCGATCCGTTCCGGTTCGATGCGGGCCGGGATCCGAACCGGCACGTCGCGTTCGGCCACGGCGTGCACTTCTGTCTCGGGGCGGCGCTGGCTCGAATGGAGGTCAGCAGCTTCTTCGGTGCGCTGCTGCCCCGACTCGAGTCCATCGAATTGGCCGGGGCTGCCGAGCATATGGCCACGATCTTTGTCGGTGGGCTCAAGCACCTGCCGATTCGGTACACGCTGACGTAGTCCCGCCTGCGGCAGAGAGGCCTGTTCCGGACCTGAAATAGGGGGTGCGCCAATCGAACTCGTCGGGTAAACTCGAATGCATGTTCGAGTACGTGCTGCAGGTCCCGCCTGATGCGCTCAGTTGCGGTGATACGGCACTGGCTGTGCTCGACGAATGCCGGCAGGTGGCCAATGCTGCGGCGGCGCGGTTGGCGCACACAGCGCGCGATCTGTGGGAGGTACGGCTATGTGCGGCTGAGGCCGCGGGAGGCGACGCGGAAACGGTGTCGCGGTCGGCGATTGCGGAGGTCGCCGTCACGCTGGGCTGTTCGCAGGCCACGGCGAAGTCCATGATCGACACGGCGCAGCTCCTGGAGTTTCGGGCCCCGATCGTCAACGAAGTCTTTCGGGCCGGCGACATCGATTTCGCGAAAGCACGCACGATCGCCGCGGTGCTGACCGACGCGAGCGATGAGACGATCCGGGCCATCGAGACCGAGGTACTTGCCGCGGCGGCGCACCTGACACCGGGCCCATTGCGGTCGGCGATCTGGCGGGCATGGATGCGCGCCAACCCCGACGAGGCGGCGGCCGTTCGGGCGGGTAAGCGCGCCAGCGAGCGCAAGGTGTACGTGCGGCGCGGGACCGATGGATTATCTTGGCTATCGGCGTGTTTGACCGACCTCGAGGGCTCCGAGGCAGATCGGTTGATCGACGAGCTCGCCGACAGTGTGTGCGCGGGTGATCCGCGGACCCGGGATAATCGCCGAGCCGATGCGTTGCTGGCGTTGCTGCACGGCGAGGCGTATTTGTCGTGCCGATGCGGCGCGCCGGACTGCCCGCATGCCGGGTCCGAGCCACCGCAACGGCGGGCGCACCTGCTGCAGATCCTGGTGGGTATCGAGACGCTCCTCGGGCTCTCCGAGGACCCCGGCACGCTGCCGGATGGAACACCGCTGGACCCGGAGCTGATCCGGATCCTTGCCGAGGACGCGACCTGGCAGGGGCTGCTCGTCGAGATGCGTTCGCTGGCAGCAGGACCGACACCCGACGCTGCCGCCGACGAATACGGCGTGCCAGATGCCGCAGCACCTGCCGTCACGGTTTCTCGGGTGGCCGGCCGTGGGCGCCGTCGTGCACCCGGACCCGTCCCTCGGTCCGCGGGTGTGGCGCGGCGGTTGCGCCCGGACGGTGTCGGACTGTTGCACGACCGGTCGTACGCCGCGTTCATCGATGGAGGGTGCCCGGTCAACGACGGACACGGCGGGCACGAGGTTCCGCCGCCGGGCGCCTTGACCTACCGGCCCTCGGCCGCGACCGCAGACATTGTGCGCGCGACCTACACGACCTGCACGTTTCCGGGTTGCTCGGTCGCTTCGGCGCGGTGTGAACTCGATCATCAGGTGCCGTTCGACCATGCCGATCCGCTGCGCGGGGGATGGACGGTTTCCGGCAATCTTGCGCCACTGTGTAAACAACATCATGACATGAAGACCCAAAAGCTCTGGGCCTGTACCGGACTCGGTGGCGGAGCTGTGTACTGGCGCAGCAATGCAGGCATTGCGCGAATCACCGTCACGCAGGGGAGTCTCGCTGGGATCCCCAAGGGGCCGGCACCGGTCCGCATCGACGAAGCGCGAGAGTCGTTCACCGACCGCCCGACTCCCGACGAGGAAATCGACCTGCTCTACGAACCCACCTGGTGGGAACTGAACATGGGGGACTCGCTCCCACCACCGCCACACGACACGGAACTACGTGAACGCCATCGCGAACATCGCGATGTGGTCCGGCGCCGGTACCTACTGCAGCCGCCGCCGTTCTGAGACCCAGCCTTGGACGCCGCGTGTTCTAGCGCGCTGCGGCCTTCGTCTTCCGGCGGGCAGTAGCGTCATTGCCGGGCGACGCCTCGATAAGGCGGTCGGCGTGATCGAGGATGCACTCGAGCCCGTAGGCGAAGTTCGCTTCGTCGGGGGCGCCGATACTGTGCCCACGCGAGGTTCCCTCTGCCAGTACCGGTGTGGACTCGGGCGTGATGACGAGATTCTCGTAGTAGGCGCGCGAGTCGGGATCGGCAGCCTTGCTCTTGTCATGCAGTCGGGCGAGCACCACCGAACCACGGACATGCAGCTGGACTGCCGAGTACGTATCGAACGCGTCGTCGAGGGATAGTCCGGCGTCGACGAGATTCGCAACGGCGGTCTCGATCTGCTGTGCGCCGACGACGGCGTGCTTCGGGCTCAGCGACGACCGGATCAGGATCAGGTCCGCGAGGATCGGGTTGCTCAGGAACGTCTCCCGCATGACGCGCGCATGCTTGCGCAGTGTCTCGCGCCAATCGCTGGCCTCGGGGAAGGGAGCTTCGGAGAAGTACTGCCGCACCGCGCGATCGGTCATGGCATTGAGCAGGTCGTCCTTCTTACGGAAGTACCAGTAGATACTCGTGACGCCAACGCCGAGGTGCTTGCCGAGCATCGGCATGCTCAAATTGTCGATCGAGACCTGCTCGGCGAGTTCAAAAGCGCCGGCGATGATGTCGTCGGGATCGATCGAGCCACGCTCCCGGCGCGGGCGCTTCTGCGCCGTTCCCTGTTTCACCATTCCCAAGCCACCTCCGTGAATTCTCCCGTCCCCGTCGGCAGTGTCGTCGAGGCCGACGGTGCCGAAATCCGGCGCCGCCGGTGAATCTCGTCGCCGAGAACCCTACTGGCGGCGTTCCGGCCGGCGTGACCGTTGCGGATCGGCGCGGTACGGACCGCACCGATCGGGGGTATCCCGACGGACCGTCTCACGCAGATACTGTAAACGATACAGTAAAGACGAGAGAATGGACGTGTTTCGCACTCGTTTCGGGCGGTGTTCCCGAGCGGCGTCCGGCAATTCGGCCGTGGCGCAATCCGGGTCGCTGCCAGGATCGACGCCCTCCACGCGCACTGCGGGCAAGGTGAACGCAACAGCCTGCCGTAATCCTTGCGGAAGGTAGTACCGTTAGCTATACAGTAGAGGTCTGACGGGCAGTAGCCATGGATCAGGAGGTCCCGCCGGAATGTATGGCTGTTGCGTTGGTCACGGTGTCGACCGCGCCGACTACCGGGCGGTGCGGCGATGAGTGTTGTGTCCGGTCAGGGCATCGGTGCCGGCGAGGTCGCCGACGGTGATCTCTCGGTCCGCTATGAGGTGACGGCGAATGGTGTCGCGATGCTCACCCTGAACAGGCCGGAACGGCGAAACGCCTGGGGCCCGGCACTCGCCCGCGCCTTTTATGCTGCCGTCGACCGCGCGGACGCCGATCCCGCCGCGCGGGTGCTGCTCGTAACCGGTGCGGGAAAGGCCTTCTGCGCCGGCGCGGATATGGGATCCGCAGAGTCTGCGGGTTCGCTCGAGGACGGTGGCGCGGTCGACATCGCCGAGCTCGTCGGTGGCCGGGTGCCGGATTCGCTGACCCGCCTTCGCAAGCCGGTCGTCGCGGCCATCAACGGGGCTTGTGCCGGCTTCGGGCTGACCCTTGCGCTGATGTGCGATGTCCGATTCGCTTCCGCCGGAGCGAAGTTCGCGACCGCCTTCGCGCGCCGCGGACTTATCGCCGAGCACGGCATCTCGTGGATTCTGCCCCGACTCGTAGGGTGGGGCGTCGCCACCGATCTGATGCTGAGTGGGCGTACCTTCCTCGCCGAGGAGGCGCTCGAGCTCGGGCTCGTCAAGCGCGTCGTCGAGCAGGAGCAACTGCTGCCGGTGGCGCTCGAGTACGCCGAAGATATTGCGCTGCAGTGTTCCCCGGCTTCGCTGGCACAGATCAAGGGTCAGCTGTACGGGGACGCCGGCCGTGGCATCGGCGAAGCCACCGCCCGTGCGGAGACGTTGATGAACGAGTCGTTGACCCGGCCCGACGTCATCGAAGGGATCACCGCATTCTTCGAGAAACGCCGCCCGAACTTTCCACCGCTGGAGTGACGCGCCCGCCCACGACGCGAACCGACAACGTGCCAACCGGAGGATCATGATGACCGAACTCGATTACAAGGCAATCGATGTCGACAACCACTACTACGAGCCGATCGATGCGTTCACCCGGCACCTGGACAAGCAATTCCGCAAGCGCGGAGTGCAAATGGTCAAGGACGGCAAGCACACCCTGGCGATCATCGGGGACCGGGTGAATCGGTTCATCCCGAATCCGACGTTCGATCCCATCATCGTGCCGGGCTGCCTCGACCCCTTCTTCCGCGGCGAGATCCCCGAGGGTTACGACCGGTCGAACATGATGAAGGTCGAAGAGCTCGAGCTGCGCCCGGAGTATCACAACCGCGATGCACGCGCGGCAGTGGTGGACAAGCAGGATCTCGAAACCGTCGTCATGTTTCCCACCTTTGGTTGCGGCGTCGAGGAAGCGCTCAGGGCCGACATCCCCGCGACGATGGCGTCGTTGCGCGCGTTCAATCTGTGGCTGGACGAAGACTGGGGCTTCGACCGTCCTGACCACCGCATCCTCACCGCACCGATGATCTCGCTCGCCGACCCGGAAGCCGCGGTGGCCGAGGTCGACTCGGTGATCGAGCGCGGCGCCCGCCTGGTGCACGTGCGGCCGGCTCCGGTGCCCGGCTTCCCGAAGCCGCGTTCCCTCGGTGACCCGCTGCACGATCCGGTCTGGGCCCGGCTCGCGGAGGCGAACGTGCCGGTGGCCTTCCATCTCGGTGACAGCGGCTATCTCAAGATCGCGGCGATGTGGGGCGGCAAGGAGAACTTCGAGGGGTTCGGCACGGTCGACCCGTTCGACAAGATCGTGGTCGACGACCGCGCGATTCACGACAGCATTGCCTCGCTTATCGTGCACGGCGTTTTCCGCAGGCATCCCTCGTTGCGGGTCGCGAGTATCGAGAACGGATCGGATTGGGTGCACCGGCTGGCCAAGCGGCTGCACAAGCTGGCAAACCAATTCCCCCAGACCTTCCCGAACGACCCGATCGACGAGCTGCGCAACAACGTCTGGGTCGCGCCCTACTACGAGGAGGACGTGCTGGCGCTCGCCGACCGGATCGGTATCGACCGCATCCTGTTCGGCTCGGACTGGCCGCACGGCGAGGGCCTGGAGAATCCGACGTCCTACGTCAAGGATCTCGCCGGACTCGATGATCGCGATATTCGAAAGGTCATGCGAGACAACGCGACAGAGTTTCTCGCGCCCGCATCGATCGCCTGAGCGGGGGGACTGGCGAATGACGGAATGGACACTCGGCGACATCCTCGACGCCGTTGCCGGCGCGGTACCGGATCGGACGATGACCGTCTGCGGTGACCGAAAGCGCACGTTCGCCGAAATAGCCTCGGACACCAGGCGATTCGCGAACTTTCTCGCCGACCGTGGCTTCGGGATGCACACCCGGCGCGAAGACCTGGCGAATTGGGAATGCGGCCAGGACCGGATAGCGTTGATCATGCGCAACGACCGCTATCCCGAGGTGTTGCTCGGCTGCCTGAAGGCCCGTGCCATTCCGGTCAACGTCAACCACCACTACACGGCCGGTGAAGTTCGGGACCTCCTCGACTATGTCGGTCCCAGGGGCGTGGTCTACCACCGTTCGCTCGGCCCGGTCGTGGCCGAGGCGCTCGACGGACTCGACCTCGATCTGGTGGTGGTGGCGGACGATGGCAGCGAAGAACCCGACATCGACGGCGCAGTGAGCCTCGACGACGCCATCGCGCTAGGCGACCCGGATCGGGTCATTCCGACGTCTCCGGACGATTTGCTCATGATGTGCACCGGCGGCACTACCGGCCGGCCGAAGGGTGTGTTGTGGCGGCAGAGTGACATGTACGTCGCGGCCATGGCGGGATCGGATCACGCATCGGCCGAAGTGCTGCGCGACATCGCGCGCGGCGGCGGGCAGGTGTGGTTCGCCGTCTCGCCGTTGCTGCATGCGGCGGGCGTGTGGACCGCACTCGCGGGTGTGCTCACCGGGCAGACCGTGGTGCTCTACGACGATCGGCACAAATTTGATGCCCGAACCGTACTCGAGACCGCAGAGCGCGAGAAGGTGTTCCTGATGACGATGGTCGGCGACGCCTTCGCGGGACCGCTTGTCGGAGAACTGCAAGCGAACTCCTACGACCTGTCCGGACTTTTCGTCATCGGCACCGGTGGTGCCGCCACGAACCCGGTGCACAAAAGGGCGCTACTCGAAGCGATACCGCACGCGACGATCATCGACGGGTACGGCTCGTCGGAAACGGGCGGCATGGGATTCGGCAACAGCCGGCGCGGATCGAGCGCGGAGACGTTCGTACCACGTCCCGGCGGCACGGTCGTATCGGCGGATCGGACCCGGGTCCTCGCACCCGGGGACACCGAAATCGGCTGGGCCGCGCGGTCGAGCCGGATTCCCCTCGGCTACTACAACGATCCCGACGCCACCGAGCGCACCTTCCCGGTGATCGACGGCGTGCGGTTCGCCATTCCCGGCGACCGGGCCACCGTCGAGAACGACGGCGCCATCCGGGTGCTCGGCAGAGACTCGCTCGTCGTGAACACCGGCGGGGAGAAGGTCTTCGTCGAAGAGGTCGAGGACGTGCTGCGGGCGCATCCGATGGTGGCCGACGCCCTGGTGGTCGGCCGGGCGAGCGAGCGTTGGGGCCAGGAAGTCGTGGCGTTGGTAGCGCGGCGGTCGACGAACGGCGTGGATGAAGCTGCGCTGTTGGAGTTGTGCAAGTCCCGGCTCGCCGGGTTCAAGGTGCCCAAGGCGGTGCTGTTCGTCGGACAGATCCGGCGCCTCGGCAACGGGAAACCGGACTATCGCTGGGCGGCCGATCGCGTCGTGGTCGACGGCGACGATCCGGATCTGCCGACGGGCGACGGGTCGGTGCGGCAACTTTCGCGGGAAGTCGGGGTCTGATGCCGCGCAAGGTCATCGATTGTCTGGTCAATGTCCATTTCGGGGAGACCGAGCAGCCCGGCTGGATGCGCGCGGTGCGCGACGACTACTTCAAGGGTCCCAAGTCGATGTTCGCGCCGGTGGACCTGGCGCACTTGCTCGACGAGATGGACGAACAAGGGGTGCGCAAGGCGATCCTAATGGATTCGCTGTCCACGCCGAGAGTGACGGCGCGCAAGTTCGTGCAGGCACACCCCGACCGGTTCGCGCTCGCGATGGGCGGGATGAACCTGCTGCGCCCGGTACCAGCGATGCGCGAACTCGCCGCCGTCGTCGCAGATCTGCCGGTCGCGTATGCCACAGTAGGGCCGAGCTTCTGGGGTGACGCGCAGTATCCCCCCAGCGACGCCGTGTACTACCCGCTCTATGCCAAATGCGCCGAACTCGCGCTGCCACTGTGCATGAACACGGGCATTCCCGGCCCGCCGATCCCCGGGGAGGTGCAGAACCCGATTCACCTCGACCGGGTCTGTGTCCGCTTCCCGGAACTGAAGCTCTGCATGATTCATGGCGCAGATCCATGGTGGGACATTGCGATTCGGCTGCTTATCAAATACCCCAACCTGCGCATAATGACGTCCGCATGGTCGCCCAAGCGATTGCCGGAGAGCCTGCTGCACTACATGCGCACCCGCGGGCAGCGCAAGGTGATCTTCGGTTCGGACTGGCCGGTGCTCGGGATGCGCCGCGTCATTCCCGAGGCCGTAGCGCTCGATCTGCCAGCAGAGGTGCTCGACAACTACCTGCACAACAACGCGCAGGAATTCTTCTTCGACGCCCCGCAGGAACAGGAGCAGTGACGATGGACCGTTACGAATTGCGTAGGGAGGACTACAGCCTGTCGGCCGATCAGGCCGATTTGCAGTCCGCCTACGCGAAGTTCTTTGCGGCACACTGCCCGATCGACGTGGTGCGCGCCGCCGAACCGGAGGGCTTCGACAAGAGCCTCTGGGAACGGTTGTGCGGCACCGGTGCGACGACGATGGCGCTCCCGGAGTCGGCCGGCGGAGATGGGGCGACTCTGGTCGACCTGACCTTGGTTGCGGAGGAAATCGGGCGTTGGATGGCGCCGGTACCGTGGATCGACCATGTCTGCGCCGCGCGACTGCTCGCCCAAGTCGGCGACTTCGACGCCGGCACCGTGTCGGCCCTCGCGCAGGGTCGCGAAATCGCCGCCCTTGCTCCGCAACTCGGTGTGACGACCGGGAAGCGGCTCATTCCGGCGGGCTCGATCGCCGACCACATCGTCGTCCGGGACGGTGACGAGATCGTTGCTTTGAGCTTTGCGACGCGGCCGGCCAAGGTCGACAACTTGGGCCGATTGCCGATGGCGTGGGTCGATCCGGCGGCGGCGGACACGAGGACGGTGCTCGGCGGCGCCGATGTGCTGGCGCACTACGAGCGGGCGCTCGACGAATGGCGCCTGCTCACCGCATCGGCGCTCGTGGGGTTGATCGAGCAGACCATGCGGATCGCGGCCGAGTTCGCCACCACGCGTTACACGCTCGGTGTGCCGATCTCTACGTTGCAGGGCATCTCGCACCCGCTGGCCAATATCGCCATCGCGGTGGAAGGCGGCCGCAGTCTCGGCCGCAAGGCGGCGTGGTATCTGGACAACGAGCCGGATGCGCGGCGTGAATTGGCGCTTGCGGCATTTGTTTTCATGTCCGACGAGGCCGCGAAAGCGGCCACGATGGCGGTACAGGTGCAGGGCGGTCTTGGGGTCTCGGAGGAGTCTGCGGCGTCGGCCTACCTCGTCCGGGCGCGTGGCTGGCCCCTCGCCGGGGGAGACGTGGGCGCCAGTGCGCTGCGGATCGCGGAGCTGATCTCCGAACGCAACATTCGCGAGGGCGTCAACCACGCCGCACACGACCCGGCCCGGGCCTGAGGCAGAAGGATCAAGCATGGACTTTTCACGTGTCGAACTCTCCGCCGACGATCAGGCATTCCTCGACGAGATCCGCACCTTCCTCGCAACCCATGTGACCGACGATGTCCGGCGCCGCGACCGCGAGACGGGCGACAACTTCGACCACGAGGTGCACGTGGCGATGGGCGCCGCGGGTTATCTGGAGCGCGAGTACCGGCCGGAGGCCGAGGGGGGTTTCACCCGCCTGCAGCGGCGGCTCTGGGCGCTGGAGAAGCGGCGCGTCCACGTGCCGTGGGTGACATGGGGAACCACTGCGATCGTGGCGCAGTCGGTTGAGCGCTACGGCTCGCCCGAACTCCGCGAGGAGGTCATGCCCGGCGTGTTCAGCGGGCATGTGCGGCTCTGCCTCGGCTACACCGAACCCGAAGGCGGGTCCGATATCGCGACCTGCAAGACGCGGGCGGTGCCCGATGGTGACGGCTGGATTATCAACGGCTCCAAGATGTTCACCACCGGTGCGCACAACTGCCGCTACGTCTTCCTCATCACCAACACGGACGCCGATGCCGAGCGCAAGCACAAGAGCCTGACCATGTTCCTTGTGCCGCTGGACACGCCGGGCATCGAGATCCAGGGCATCCGGACCGTCGACGGCGACCGCACCAACATCGTCTACTACAGCGATGTCCGGATCTCCGACAAGTACCGGCTCGGCGAGGTCAACGACGGTTGGGCGGTGCTGCGCGGCCCGCTCGACGTCGAACACGGAGTGACCGGCGCGAATCCCGATGGTTTGCAGGATGTCTCGATCATGTCGCATCAGGGAAACTTCATGGGAACGACGGTCGACACCGTTTCGGTCCTGGCCGGGCGCCCGGGTCCGGACGGTCGGCGGCTGATCGACGACGGCTCGGCGGCCTACCGCCTCGGCCGCGCGGCAGCCCGAATCGAGGCCGCGCTCGCGACGCCGCACATGTACGGCCGGGTCGCGCTCGCCCAGACGATGCGCGATGTCTCACCGGATCTGATGGACCTGCTCGGTTCCGCCTCGGTGCTGCCCACCTACACCGACGGCGCGATCGACGACGGTGCGAGCGAGTACCTGTACCGCTGGGCGCCGCTGTGTGGAATCTACGGCGGCACACTCGAAGTGTTCCGCAATATGATCGCGCAGCACATGCTGGGTCTGGGCCGGCCGAACTATTCACCGCCGAAGGCGAAGGCGAGCTGACTGTGCGCGAGGTCGTGACCGATAGTGGCGGTGCCAGTGTGGAACTGGGGCGGCGCGCGGGGGAGCGGGCCGAGGCGCGCATGCTCATCGACGGCGAGCTGGTGGAGGCGGTGTCCGGGCAGCGGTACGACAACCTGAGTCCCGCGACCGGACTCGTCCTCGGCGCCACGGCCGCGGCCGGGCCAGCGGATATGGAGCGAGCTATCGGCGCCGCCCGGCGGGCCTTCGACGACACCGACTGGTCGACCAACCGCGAGCTGCGCAAGCGTTGTCTGCAGCAACTGCAGTCGGCGCTGGAGGCCGAGCGCGACGATTTGGCCGAAGAGTTGATCGCCGAGGTGGGCTGTCCCACGATGACCATCGACACTGCGCAATTGGCCTGGCCGCTCGCCGACGCGTTGCGCTATCCGACACGACTGATCGACGATTTCGAGTGGGAGCGCACGCTCGAGGGCGGCGGGTTGTTCGGCGAGCGCAATGCACGGGTCGTGGTCAAGGAACCGGCCGGGGTGGTCGGCGCCATCACCCCGTCCAACTTTCCCATCGAGGTGATCCTCAACAAGCTCGGTCCGGCACTCGCGAGTGGGAACACCGTGGTGCTCAAGCCGGACCCGAACACGCCGTGGAATGCCACCCGGCTCGGACGCCTCATCGCCGAACACACCGACATCCCGCCGGGAGTCGTGAATGTCGTTCCCACACCGGACAATGCGGTCGCCGGACTGCTGGGCACTGATCCGCGCGTCGACCTGGTCTCGTTCACCGGCTCCACCGCGGTCGGTCGGCAGCTCATGCGCGAGGGCGCCGACACGATGAAGCGTGTCTTTCTCGAACTCGGTGGCAAATCCGCGCTTGTCGTACTCGACGATGCCGACCCGAGTCGGATTGTGATGGGTGCGATCGGTGCCTGCGTGCACGCCGGCCAGGGATGTGCCATCAATACCAGGGTGCTCGTGCACGAATCGTTGTTCGATGCCGCGGTGGCCGACGTGACCAGCGCGTTCGCGGCGGTACCGGTGGGTGACCCGGCGTTGCCGGACACCTTCGTCGGCCCGTTGATCAGTGCGCGGCAGCAGCAACGCGTGCTCGCCGCGTTCGAGCAGGCGCGCCGCGATGGCGCCGAGATCCACACGGGCGGTGGCGCTTACGAGGGTCTGCCGGAGTATCTCGCGGATGGTCACTTCGTCGCACCCACCGTCATCACCGGGGTGGACAACAGCGTCGCGATCGCGCGCGAGGAGATCTTCGGGCCGGTCGTGGTGATGATGCCATTCGCCGACGACGACGAGGCGGTTCGTCTCGCCAACGACAGCGATTTCGGCCTGGCCGGCGCGGTGATGTCTGCGTCGAACGATCGCGGCATGCGTGTCGCGCGCCGAGTGCGGACAGGCTCGTTCGGCGTCAACGGTGGAATGTACTACGGCGCCGACGCCCCGTTCGGTGGTTACAAGAGCAGTGGCGTCGGCAGACAGTGCGGTATCGAGGGATTCGGGCAGTACCTGGAGACGAAGACGATCGGGTACCGGCTGCCGCGAAAGTGAGGAGTTGACAGTGTCGGAAGTGATCGGGTTCGTCGGTGCAGGTCAAATGGGCGAGCCGATGGTGGGCCGCCTCATCGACGGCGGACATCGGGTCGTGCTGTTTGCGCGGCGACCGGAGGTGCGGGAGCGGCTGCAGCAACGCGGGGCAGAACTCGCGGACTCGGTCGCCGACCTCGCCTCGCGCGCCGACATTGTCATCGTCTGCACCTTCTCCGATACGCAACTCGTCGAGGTTGTCGGTGGGGCGGACGGGCTCATGGCGAACGCGAAGCCGGGTGCGGTCGTCGTGTCGCACGCCACCGGCACGGTGGCGACTCTGGAGAAACTCGCGGCGGAGTTTCCCGGTGGACCCACCCTGCTCGATGCGCCGGTAAGCGGGTCGGCCGACGAGATCAAAGCGGGCGAGCTGACCGTGCTGTTCGGCGGCGACGATGCAGCAGTCGCGCGGGTGGAACCGGTACTCGCCGCATATGCGCAACCGATCATCCGCACCGGCGGGCTGGGCACCGCGCTGAATCTGAAGCTGGTCAACAACATCCTGTTCGCGGCGAATGCGCAACTCGTCGCGGCCGCCGTGGAACTCGGCGAACGACTCGGTGTTCGCGACGCTCAGTTCCTGGAGGCGCTTTCGGTCTGTAGCGCCCGCAGTTACGCCGCGTCGTCGATCCACCTCATCGGTGGGCCTACCCCCTTCGTCGACGTCGCGGGGCCATTCCTGCGCAAGGATGTCGCTGCGTGTGTCGCTGCGGCAGCGAACACCGGCACCGACCTCGGCTGGTTGCACACGGTGGTCGAGTCCGGTCCGCTGAGTCTGTCCTGAGGAGAGTTCGTGAGCACCACCGACGACATCATCGATTCCACCGCTGTTTCGCTTCCCGACGAGTTGCGGGCGGTTCTGGAACTTCAGCGCGAATCGTTCCTGCGGGCTGGCCCGCCCGATGTCGCATTGCGCCGCAACCGAATTGATCGACTCCTGGCGCTCGTCCTCGACAACACGGACGCGTTCGTGGACGCGCTCGTCGCGGACTTCGGCTCCAAATCGCGCACCGGCACCCTGTTCACCGAGATCCTCGGGATGATGTCGGTCATCGAGCACACCAGGTCGAACATCCCGCGCTGGATGCGGGCAACGAAACCCGCGCGGGCCGCACGGTTGTTCGGGATCCGGGCCGAAGTGCAGCCCGCCCCGCTGGGTGTGGTCGGCATCATCGGGCCGTGGAACTTCCCGCTACACCTGGTCGTCCTGCCCGCCTCGGCGGCATTCGCGGCAGGCAATCGAGTGATGATCAAGATGTCGGAGGTGACACCGAACACCGCCGACCTCCTGAGAGCATTGGCGCCCAAGTACTTCGACGTCTCCGAACTGGCAGTCGTGACCGGCGACGCCCAGGTGGGCGCCGCGTTCGCCGGCCTCCCGTTCGACCATCTGTTCTTCACCGGGTCGCCGCGGGTGGGCGCGCTGGTACAGCGCGCCGCGGCGGACAACCTGGTCCCTGTGACCCTCGAACTCGGTGGCAAGAATCCGGTCGTCGTCGCTCCGGATGCCGAGATTTCCCGCGCCGCCACCAGGATCGCGCTCGGACGCATGGTCAACGGCGGTCAGGTGTGCGTCTGCCCGGACTACGTCCTGGTACCCGAGGCCAAGGTCGATCAGTTCGTCGTCGGTGCGCGCGAGGCATTACGCACGGCGTTTCCGACGATCACCGACAACGAGGACTATCCCGCCTGCGTGAACCGGGCCAACTTCGAGCGCGTGGTCGGACTCATCGAGGACGCGCAGCTCAAGGGCGCCCGCGTGGAATCGGTCGCGCCGCCATCCGAACGGTTGCCCGACCGCGCGACCGGCAAGATCGCGCCGACCATCGTCCGAGACATCGACGACAGCATGGCGATCAGCACCGAAGAGGTATTCGGCCCGGTGCTCGGTGTGCTGACCTACCGAAGCCTCGGCGAGGCGGTCGCCTACATCAACCGCCGCCCCGCGCCGCTGGTCGCCTACTGGTTCGGCGGCGACGGCAAGGATTTCCGTGACTTCGTCGCAAACACGCGCAGCGGCGGTGTCGCGCGAAACGAGTTCGGCATCCACATGTTTCCCTCGGACGCCCCGTTCGGCGGTGTCGGGAACAGCGGGATGGGCGCCTACCACGGCAAGGCCGGGTTCGACACGTTCAGCCATCGCCGGTCGATCGTCGGCACCGACCTGCCCATTCCGATCACCACCTCGGTTGCTGTGCCACCGTTCGGACGCGGCATCCGCGCAGTGGGCAAATGGATGGTGTGGTCACAGCGACGCCGGGCGCATCGCCGACTCGGCCGGGGGAACGAATTCCACCACTCGTCGCGTCAGTAGTCGGGATCCCGGTCCACGGACGTGACGAGCGGTCGAAAAACGTCCGGGGAACGCTGTGGGGTTTCGATCTCGGCCGGGCGTGGCACTCTTCGCAGACAAACGCACCGCTTTCGTCGACGAAGGGTGACCATGGCCGGCAACAGATCGACAGGGGCGGTTGACCGCGCGACCGACAGCACCGCGTTCGAGCGGGCAGCGCGTGCCGGACACGTGGTCAGCGGTGTTGTGCACCTGCTCATCGCGTATCTCATCGTGCGCATCGCGGTCGGCTCGAGCGGGAATGCCGACCAGTCCGGTGCATTGTCCGAGGTCGCGAGTAAACCCGGTGGCGCAGTGGCCCTGTGGGTCGCCGCGGCCGCCTTCCTGGCAATGGCGTTGTGGCGACTGGCCGAGATGGTTGTCGGCCAGCATCCGGGGGAGAGTTCGGGCGGCACCGACTCGGCCGACGGTGAGAGCGGTGACGAATCCGACTGGTTCGACCGGGGCAAGGCACTCGGCCTCGCCGTCGTGTACATCGGATTTGCGATCACGGCCGTGCAGTTCGCCCGCGGCTCGGGCAAATCGAGCGGCGAGCAGAACGCGGGTCTGAGTGCGCGTCTGATGGAATCCGGCCTGGGCAAGGCGGTGCTCGTCGTCGTCGGACTGGTCATTGTCGCAGTGGGCGTCTACCACGTGTACAAGGGCGCGTCGAAGAACTTCATGGACGATTTGAAGACGAACGACAGCAAGGTGATCGAGCCGCTCGGGATAGTCGGCTATATCGCCAAGGGGATCGTGCTTGCGGGCGCGGGCATCCTGGTGATCGTGGCGGTATGGACCGCGGACCCCTCGAAGGCGACCGGGATCGACGGCGCGGTCAAGACTCTCGGCGACGCGCCATTCGGCAAGATTCTGTTGTTCCTGGCGGCCATCGGCATCGCGGTTTACGGGCTTTACTGCTTCGTCATGGCCCGATTCGCCAAGATGTGAGCTGGTCGAGGAGTGACCGTCGTCAGCCGGCGGGACGGCGCCCGCGCTGGCGTTCCTGATCCTGATAGTCACCCGCGAGGGCGGCGACCTCCGGCGGAAGTCGACCGCCGGCGACGTCCGCGAGGCTGGTGGCCTCGAGCACGGCGCGCATGCTGGCACGCAGCGCACGCCAGACGTCGGTGAGCCCAGTCGTGGCGCCCGAGTACGGCAGGTCGCCGAGCCCGGTGTCGTGCACGCTGGCCAGTGGGCCGTCGATACAGCGCAGGACGTCGGCGAGGCTGATCTGCGCCGGCGGGCGGGCAAGTTCATAGCCCCCGTCACGACCACGCCGGCTGCGCACGAGATGGGCGTTGCGCAGATCGGACAGGATGTCGACGAGGAACTGCGGCGGGATGCCCTGCGCCTTCGCCAGGTCCTCGGTCTTGACCAGGACTCCCCCCTCGAGGGTCGCCATCTCGACCATGGCGCGGACCCCGTATTCCGCCTTGGCCGACATGCGCATACGGGCGATTGTGCCACGCAACAGGACCGGAGCCTGCGGAGCGACCCGAAGTCTCCGGATGTGGGTCCGCTCCGTTAGCGGGTGACCGCGAGAACGGCGGCGGCGAGTTCCGGGCGGCAGACGATGAGGTCGGGCAGCAGCGGGTCGCGGCGGTTGTACTCGAGGTCGGCGCCGTCGATGCGTGCGGTGTACAGGCCGGCGGCGCGGGCGACCGCGACGGGCGCGGCGTTGTCCCATTCGTACTGGCCACCGGCATGCACGTAGACGTCGGCGAGTCCCTGCACGACGGCAGCCACCTTGGCGCCCGCCGAGCCCATCTCGACCAGCGTGCCGTCGAGGGCTCGGCACACATCGAGCGCGACGGCCGGCGGACGGCTGCGCGACACGACCACGCGCGGCGACGCGGGCATCGCCGGCGGGGCCGAAACGGATGGGGTCGCCAGCGTGACGTCCTGGGCGGGCAGTGCGACGGCGCCGGCGATCAGGGAGCCGTCTTCCCAGAGTGCAACGTGCACGGCCCAGTCGGACCGTCCCAGCTCGGCGAACTCGCGGGTCCCGTCCAACGGATCCACGATCCACACCCGGCGCGAGGACAGCCGCACCGGATCGTCGACACCTTCCTCGGACAGGACGGCATCGCCGGGGCGGTGCCGCTGGAGTTCGCGCATCAGGAACTCGTGGGCGCGCTTGTCCCCAGCGGCTTTTCGCTCGTCGGTCGTTGCGTCGGCAAATTCGTCGCGGACGTCGAGCAGCAGCCTGCCGGCCTCGGTCGCGAGTGTGGCGGCAAGTTCGTGGTCTGTGCGGTCGTGGTCTGTGCGGTCGGTCATCAGTGAATTCCGATCAGGTCGAGGATCTGCTGGGCGTGTTCCTCGGGCGTCCGGTCCGGCGTCAGGCGAAGGTCCGGATCCTGCGGCGGCTCGTAGGGGCTGTCGATACCGGTGAAGTTGGTGATCTCGCCCGCCCGAGCCTTAGCGTAGAGCCCCTTCGGGTCTCGGCGCTCGCAGTCCGCCAGGGGCGTATCGCAATGAACCTCGTAGAACGGAATACCGGCCTCCTCGTGCACCTGCCGGGCCAGTTCGCGATGCTCGGCGAGCGGACTGATCGCCGGCACCAACACCACCTGGCCGCAGTCGGCGAGCAGTTTGGCGACATGGGCAAGTCGACGCAGGTTCTCGGCGCGATCGGCCAGGCTGAACCCGAGGTCGGCATTCAGGCCGTGCCGCAGGTTGTCGCCGTCGAGGACGTAGGTCGGGCGCCCGGTTTCGAGCAACATGCGTTCGGCCAGCACGGCGACCGACGACTTGCCCGAGCCGGACAGTCCGGTGAACCACACCGTGGTCCCGAGGCTCTGCCGGTCCGCGGCAGTGACGAGTGACTTGTGCTTGACGGTATTGGGGCTCGCCGAGCGTGCGGCCGCATCGCGAGCAGACACCTCGCGCAGCACAATTCCCGCGGCCACCGTGTCGTTGGTGGCGGCATCGACGAGGATGAACGATCCCGTACTGGTGTTGCGGCTGTACTCGTCGAGCATCAGCGGCGACTGGGTGCGGACCGTGATCCGTCCGAGTTCGTTGAGTCGCAACGCCGTTGCGCGTTGATCGCGGCGCAGCGTGTTGACATCGAGGCGATATTCGAGCGAGGTGATTCGTGCGCGAGTGGTTCGCGTGGTGTGCTTGAGCACATAGTCGCGTCCGGGTTCGAGCACGGATTCATCGGCCATCCAGCAGACCGTGGCGTCGAACTCGCGGACCACTCGAGGCTGGTTGTTGACCCTCGCGAAGAGGTCACCGCGTGACACATCGATGTCGTCGGCGAGGGTGACCGAGACGGCCATCGGTGGGAATGCCTCGGCCACTGGGCCTTCGGGCCCATCGATCGCGGCGATCCGGCTGGTCTTGCCGCTCGGCAACACCACGATCTCGTCGCCGGGGCGCAGCACGCCGCTGGCGACGGTGCCCGCGTAACTGCGGTGGTCATGATGTTCGAGGGTCTGCGGCCGGATCACGTACTGCACCGGGAACCGCACATCGACGAGATTGCGATCGCCGGCGATGTACACCTCTTCGAGATGCGAGAGCAGCGCCGGTCCCTCGTACCAGGGCGAGTTGTCCGACTTCGTGACGACGTTGTCCCCGTGCAATGCGGACATCGGGATCGAGGTGACATCGTGCACGTCCAAGCGGGCCGCGAACGCGTGGAACTCGTCCCGGATCGCTTCGAAACCTGCCTGGTCCCAATCGATCATGTCCATCTTGTTGACCGCGAGCACGATGTGGGCGACCCCGAGCAGTGAGGCGAGGAAGGCATGCCGCCGGGACTGTTCGGTAAGGCCCTGACGGGCATCGACGAGCACGATCGCGAGTTGGGCGGTCGACGTTCCGGTCACCATGTTGCGCGTGTACTGCACATGGCCGGGGGTGTCGGCGATGATGAATTTGCGTTTGGGAGTGGTGAAGTAGCGGTAGGCGACGTCGATCGTGATGCCCTGCTCGCGCTCCGAGCGCAGCCCGTCGGTGACGAGCGCTAGATCGGTGTAGTCGTTGCCGCGTTCGCGCGAGGTGCGTTCCACCGCCGCGAGCTGGTCTTCCATCACCGCCTTGGAGTCGTAAAGCAGCCGCCCGATGAGCGTCGACTTGCCGTCGTCGACGGAGCCGGCGGTGGCGATGCGCAACAGCGTGGTCATCAGAAGTAGCCCTCTCGCTTGCGGTCTTCCATGCCGGCCTCGGAGATGCGATCGTCCGCGCGGGTGGCGCCGCGTTCGGTCAGCCGCGATATCCCGGTTTCGATGATGATGTCCTCGACGGTGGCGGCCGTGGACTGCACGCAACCGGTGCAGGTGACGTCGCCGACGGTGCGGAATCGCACGCTGGTCTCGAAGACCTCCTCGTCGGGCTCGGGAGTCAGGAATGGGTCGACCGCGAGCAGCATGCCGTCGCGCTCGAAGACCTGCCTGTGGTGCGCGTAGTAGAGGGAGGGCAGCGTGATGTCCTCGGCGCCGATGTAGGTCCAGATGTCGAATTCGGTCCAGTTCGACAACGGGAAGGCCCGGATGTGCTGGCCCTTGTGGTGGCGACCGTTGTAGAGGTTCCAGAGCTCGGGGCGCTGCGCCTTCGGGTCCCACTGCCCGAATTCGTCACGGAAGCTGAAAACCCGCTCCTTGGCCCTGGCCTTCTCCTCGTCGCGGCGGGCGCCGCCGAAGGCCGCGTCGAACTTGTTCTCCCGGATCGCGCGCAGCAGTGTCACGGTCTGCAGCGGGTTGCGGGAGGGTCCGTTCTCGACCACTCGGCCGGCGTCGATGTCGTCCTGCACGGACGCGACGACCAGGCGGACGCCACTGCGGGCGACGAGTTCGTCCCGGGTGGCGATGACTTCCGAGAAGTTGTGCCCGGTGTCGACGTGCATCACGGGGAAGGGGAGCCGGGCCGGCGCGAACGCCTTGAGCGCCAGGTGGAGCATGACGATGGAGTCCTTGCCGCCGGAAAACAGCAAGACCGGTCGTTCGAACTCGGCCGCGACCTCGCGGATGATGTGGATCGCCTCGGCCTCGAGCCAGCGCAGGTGACTGAGCTCGAAGTGGCCCGGTTCGAGTGTGGTCGGGGCGGTCATCGCATCATCCCCTTTAATTGGGTCAGAATGACCAAGTTTATCCGCATAGTCGTATAGGGAACCACAGCCGGGGGAAGGCGGTCAACCGAAGGGCACAAACGGAAGGGCGCATGCCGCAGCCGCGGGCGGACCTCACCCCCGCGACAGGCGAGCGCTACTTCCAGGCGTGCAGCAGATCGTCGGTGGTGGTGATGGTCGCGAGCAGCGACAGCGTGTTCGCGATGACCGCGTCGCCGTACTCGGCCGGGATGCCGGCAACCGCGTCGCGGGGGAGGACCACCCGGTACGCGGCATTCACCGCGTCCATGACCAGGTTCGGGATTGCCACATTGAGCGAGACGCCCACGGCGACAATGGTACTCACGCCGAGATTGCGCAGCACCGCGTCGAGATCGGTGCCGCCCATCGGGCCGAGACCGTGCCAACGGTGTAGCACCACGTCGGCGGGTTCCGGACCGAACTCGGGGAGCAGGCGCGCTCCTTCGCCGCCCGGTTCGATCGCCACTGCGCTGCGCCCGAGGGCAAAGAGCTTCGCATTGTGGTTGGAGCCGAGTCCGTCCGCGCGCCGCTGCACCAGGCAGTGCACGACATGTACTCCGGCCGCGCGAGCGGCAGGCAGCAGGCGTCCGATATTGGGCAACGCAACTCGGCGGGCCTCGTCGGCAAGTGCGGCGAGTCCCGCGTTGGGCCCGACGACGGCGCCCTGGCATTCCTGCGTCACGATCGCGGTGTGCCCGGGCGCAATCAGGTCGGCGAGGGCGGGACTCACGCGGTGCTCGCGGCCTGCCCGGCGGGCGGCACCTCGTAGAACTGCTTGGCCCACTGGCGCATCGCCATGTAGGGTGCCGCGTCCACCTTCGCCAGCGGTGGCTTCTCGACATACTGCTGATAGCGCCAGATATTCAGATCTTCGAATACCGTCACCAGGAATCGGCGTTCCACCAGGGCACGTACGTCTTCGGGTGGGACGTCGGACTCGTCCCCGGCGTTGCGCGGCCACCAGATCGAGTAGAACAGGTCGGAGCGCTCGTCATCGACCGGGGTGCAGGCGAAGATGAGCCGATGGTTCTGCGCGCCCTCGAAGAGGCTGATCGCGAAACCGAGGCCGGAGAAATGGCTGTGGATCCGCAGCGACATCTTCTCCGGATCATCGCTGCGCACATCGGGCCAGCCGGTCAGGAAACGCCACTCGTTGTCCACCATTTCCCAGTTCAGGCAGACCGGTGTCACCGAGGCGCCGTGTACATAGCGGAAATGCGAACTGTCGGGGCCGTTCTCGGCGACGATCTGCGGATGTACCGGCTCGTTCTCCGCGCGGCGCGAGAACTCGGGGAACGGACGGTAATAGTCGTCCGGGTCGCCGTCGAACTCGGGGAACTTCGTGAAAATATCCGGCAGTTCCCACTGTGGTTCCTTGCCCTCCGGCTGATACCACATGAACACGACGCCGTGCTGCTCGCGGACCGGGTAGACCCGCAGCGTCAACGCCCGGTTTGGGCGGTCCGGCTGGTAGGGGATATAGCGATTGGTGCCGTCCGGTCCCCAACGCCAGCCGTGGAAGGGGCACTCGATGCAGTCGCCCACCACCTTGCCGCCGTGCCCGATGTGCGCCCCGAGGTGGCGGCAATGCGCCGTGAGCAAGTGCAATTCGCCGGCTTCGTCGCGATAGGCGGCGAGCTCCTCGCCGAGGTAGTGCAGCGCGCGAGACTCCCCGATGGGAAACTCCGCGGACCACCCGATGACGAACCACCCCGTGACCTTCCAGGTGAATGGAACCTTCACGGACCGGCCCTCCTCGATCTGGACATCGATACTGTGTAGCTTACGGTAATACCATCACGAACATGTTCGATGTGGCGAGGAGGTTTCGATGGAAGCAGTGACAGCAACCGTGGATGTTGCGGCGGAACTCGAATCCCTGCGCCGATTGAAGGCGCGGTACTGCCGCTTCCTCGATACCAAGGATGCCGACGCGTGGCGCAGCGTGTTCGCCTCCGACGTGGAGATGGTGGTCGATCTCGCGGTGTCCACCGGTGGCGCCGATCCGATGACCGCGCCACCCTTCGTCGGGGCGGACGCGGTCGTGGCCACCGTGCTAGCCAGCCTCGACGGTGCGGCAACGGTGCACCATTGCCATACCCCCGAACTCGACCTGACTTCCGATACCACGGCGACGGGCATCTGGGCGATGGAGGACCGGCTCGTGTTTGCCGACGGGCGGGAACTCCTCGGCGCGGGGCATTATCACGAGACCTACGAAAAGCACGACGGGACATGGCGAATCAAGACTTTGCACCTGACGCGCACTCTCCAGCGGATGGCCGGAGATTGGGCGAACGCGCGGCCGGCCGGGTGATCGCGGGCCAGGTCGCAGGATGACGACCGTCGATGAGAATGCTGTCGCGATAGACGGCGGCATACCCAACCAGTTGGCGCTTGTGCCGGACGCCGCCGCGCTACTGGAGCAGCAGGGCTACCAGGGTTGCTGGACCGGAGAGACCAATCACGATCCGTTCCTGCCGATGGTGCTTGCCGCTGAGCACACGTCGCGGATCCGGGTGGGCACGAATATCGCGGTGGCCTTCGCGCGCAACCCGATGAGCGTCGCTCAACTCGGCTGGGATCTGCAGGCGTATTCGCAGGGACGCTTCGTCCTCGGGCTGGGCACGCAGATCCGGCCGCATATCGAGAAACGGTTCGGCATGCCGTGGAGCAATCCGGCGCGCCGGATGGGCGAGTTCGTTGCGGCGCTGCAAGCGATCTGGTCGGCCTGGCGGGACGGTTCGAAGCTGCAGTTCGAGGGCGATTTCTACACCCACAAGATCATGACGCCGATGTTCACCCCGGAGCCGTCGCCGCATCCATTTCCACCGGTACTGCTCGCCGCGGTCGGCGAGGCGATGACCGAGATGTGCGGCGAGGTGGCCGACGGTTTGCTCGTGCACGCATTCACCACCAGGCGCTATCTCGATGAGGTCACCATGCCAACGCTGGCGCGCGGCCTGGCGCGAAGCGATCGGCAGCGGCCCGATGTCGAGGTCACCTGCCCGATCTTCGTCGTCACCGGACGTGACGAGCAAGAGATGGCAACGGCGAAGTCGGCTGTGCGACAACAGATCGCCTTCTACGGTTCGACCCCGGCATATCGCAAGGTGCTCGACCTGCACGGCGTGGGCGAGATGCAGACCGAACTGCGGGAGCTGTCGCTGCGCGGTGAGTGGGAGGCGATGGGCAGACTCGTCGACGACGACATCCTCGCCGCGTTCGCGGTCGTCGCGCCGGTCGGCGAGGTCGCCGAAGCACTGCGGACGCGCTGCGCCGGCGTCATCGATCGCGCGATGCCGATCTTCGGGAAGGCCGCTCCGGAGACCGTGGCGCGCGTGCTGGCCGACCTCGTCGGCGATTAGGGCGTAATGACGGTGCGGCTCACCGGCTCCGGAACCTGCTGGCGGCTGTGCAGTCCGCGCTGCAATGCGACGAGCAGCGCATTGCGCGTTTCACGCGGGTCGATCATCTCGTCGAAGCCCATGTGCTCGGCGGAGAAGTAGGACGCCTGCAGTTCCATCTCGCGCAACTGGGCGGCGAGGTCCTGCTCGGCGTTCGAGGCGCGGCTGAGCGCGGCCGCGCTCATCGCGCCCATGGTGGCGCCCGGGTAGGCGAAGGTCGCGACCTGGTCGTCGTATCCAAGCAGCGACATCACCATCGAACCGAACCCGAAGGCCTTGCGGAGCGTGACATGCAGCTTCAAGGTGGTCGCGGCGGTCTGGGCGGCGAACATTCTGGCCCCGCTGCGCAGCACTCCGCTGCTCTCCGATGCGCTGCCGGGGAGCATTCCCGGATTGTCGGCGAGGAACACGATGGGCAGGTGGAACGAATCGGCCACCGCGATGAAATGCGCGGCCTTGTCGGCGGCATCGGCATCGATGGATCCGGCCAGCACCCGGGGTTGGTTCGCGACCACCGCGACCGGGTGTCCACCGAGATGGGCCAGCGCGCAGATGATCGCCGGCCCGAAATCCGGTTGTACCTCGAACCAGTCCGGCCGATCGAAGACGACGTCGAGCACCGCACGCATGTCGTACACCCGGCGGTTGTCGCGGGCGACGATCTCGAGCAGTTCCGGGGTGCGGCGTTGCTCTGTGGTCTCGTCCGGAGTCGCCGACCGCGGATAGGACCACGCGCTCGACGGGAAATAGGACAGGTACCGGCGAATCGCGTCGAGGACGGTCTCGTCGTCCTCGGCGACGTTGTGCACCACGCCGCTCGCCAGGGCGACATCCGGCCCGCCGAGATCCTCCTTCGAAATATCCTCTCCGGTGGACTCTTTCACCACAGGTGGCCCCGCGGTGAAGATCGCACCCTGATTGCTCATGATGGCGAAGTCGCAGATCGGCGCGACGAGCGCACCGTGCCCCGCCGAGGGGCCGAGCACCGCCGAGACCAACGGCACCCGGCCCGAACACCGAGCCTGCGCCAGCAGGTCGGTGGGCGTGCGGCCGTAGTGCGCGCCGGTCGGGCGAAAGCCTGCTCCCTCGAGCAGCATGATCATCGGAATCTTGTTGCGCAGGGCCAATTCGGCCAGCCGGTAGCGCTTCGAATTGCTGCCCGGCGAGATCGTCCCGGCGAGGGTGGTGAAATCCTCGGCGCCCACCATGACGGGCGCGCCGTCGATCAATCCGGAACCGGCGACGAGTGCGTCCGCGGCGATCTCGCCCCCGACCAGGGTGCCGAATTCCTGAAAGGAACCGGGATCGAGGAGATGCGCGATTCGCGCACGGGCGTCGAGTTTGCCTTTGCCGTGATGTTTCGCGACCCGCTCCGGCCCGCCCATCGCGAAGGTGTGCTGCCGTCGATCGTCGAGATCGGTGAGGGCTTCATTCCAGCTCTGCGCGTTCGTCAACGGGTGTCCTTAAGCCGCTCGGCGTGTTGGAACTACAGTGAGATTAGAACTACAGTGTTGTTCTATCAAGGTGCGGCGCTGGTGACAAGGGCAATGCCGAAGTGCGATGGAGGCGGTGAATCTCGGCGATGGCACGTCCGTTGATCCCGGTCGAGAAAATTCTCGACCATGCTTTGGCAGTACTGGATTCGGAGGGCGCCGAGGCACTCAGTGCCCGGCGGCTGGCCGGTGACCTGGAGATCTCGACGCGGACGCTGTATCAGCAGGTCGGCAATCGGGACGCGTTGATCCGTGCCCTTGTGGCGCGTCATTTCTCGCAGCTGACCTTCGAGTTCGCCGAGCGCTCGGATTGGGAATCGACGGCGTTGCACTGGTGTCTGACGTTGCGCGACACGCTGCGTGCCCATCCGTTCCTCACCGAGTTGATGAGCTTCGACGACCGCTCGGTGATCATCGACTACGTCAATGAACTCGTGAAAGTCGCCATTCGAGAAGGTTTTCCACGCACGCTCGCGATCGAATGCTGTCGCACTCTGGTGAACGTGACGGTCAACCATACGATCGTGGAAGTGCGGGCGTTGCGCATGCCGAATCCGTCGGCGGAGAACGTGGCCGAGAGCATTCGCATGGCGCGCAACCTGCCGATGGCGATCCGATGGATCCTCGCCGGTGTGCGCGCCGAGCTGGCGGCGGAATCCTCCTGAGTGGCCGACGTTCAGGACACGGCGATGCCGGCGGCCTGTTCGAGCTCGCGCAGCGCGGGCTCGATGGCATCGGCAAGATCGTCGATGTCATCGGCGATCTCGGGCGTGCTGGTGAAACCGAAATCCATCGAACCGCGGTAACTGAAGCAGGTGACGTTGAGGCCGACGTCGAAGACCAACGGCCCCATCGGCATCAGGTGCTCGAGCAGCGCGCCGTTCAGGTAGAGCGGGAAATCGGGACCGGCCACGTTGGAGAAGGCCAGGTTCATCGGCGCCACCCGGCCGCCCATGCCCGCCGCGGTGTAGGCCCAACTGCCGAAGCTGATCATTGCCGGCGGGACAACCTCGCTCAAGCCGACGATCTGGTGTGCCGCAAGTGCCTTCGCGGTGTTCTTGGCACCTTGGGAGTTGGCGTAGATCGCGGCGATCCGCTCCGCCGGATCCTCGATGTCGGTCGCCAGTGCAACGGGCATGGCGGTGAAGCGATTTCCGACGTCGTTGCTGTCGCCGCGGTTGGAGACCATCACCTGGGACACCAGCGCGCGGTCGGGCAGCTCGCCGCGCTTGTCGAGATAGCTGCGCAGCGCCCCGGAGGTCAGTGCCATGACAACGTCGTTGATCTTCACGCCGTAGGCGTCCGCGACCGCGCGAACGCGCGCCATCGGTACGCCCGAGCCACCGACCTTGCGGTACTGCGAGATTGGCGCATTGAAAATCGTCCGCGGCGCGTCGTAGGGCCGCGGCGGCTTGTTCTCGATCCCACGGGTGGCCAGTTCCTGCCGGATGGTCTGCTCGACCAGGCGCGCCACCCGGAACGGCGTCTTGACCGCGACATTGATCAGGCCGCCGAGTGCCCGCTGCTCGAGCGGGGGCACGCCGACGCCGACGAGCGAGCGGTCGACCGTCGTGGCGGGCGGTCGGGGCTCGGGAGTGATATCGAGCAGGATCTCGCTCAGGCCGGCGCCGGTGGTGCCGTCGATGAGCGCGTGGTGCATCTTGGTCAGAATGGCCACCTTGCCGTTGGCCAGTCCTTCGATGAACCACAGCTCCCACAGCGGACGCGACCGATCGAGCTTGTAGCTCATCAATCGCCCTACCAGATCGTTGAATTCGCGGTCGCCACCCGGGGCGGGCACAGCGACCCGCCGGAAGTGAAAGTCGATGTCGAGCTCGTCGTCCTCGACGAACCACGGCCGATCGAGACCCGCCACGTCACCGCCGATTCGCCAGCGCAGCTGCGGTACCTCTGGAAGCCGTCGTGCGACAAGATCTTTGACCGATTCGAAGCAGAATCCGGGCGCGTTCGTCGGATCGCACACCGCAGCGGCGCCGACATGCATGTGCCACGTTGGTGATTCGGCATACCAAAACGCAGAATCCGTACCCGAGAGTCGATTCATCGACTGTTCCCCCTATCGGCCCCGTTGTCCCTTGTCGCTACCGTAATGCTTACTGTAACCAGCTGCAACAGCTGGCGAACGCGGTGCGCCCGCTCGACGCGGCGCGCGGCCACAAGCCATCGCTTGTGACCACGCGCCGATCGGGTGCTACGTACCAGGTGGGGAGGGTGTCGCGGCGGGTGAGCTAGCGGCGTGCCGTGTGCCCGGTGGCGGCGTTGATCTGGGAGTGGAATGCGGCGAGTTTGTCCTTGGCGTCGGTGTGATGATGGCTGAGGGCCTGGATGCTGACGTCGTGATCGGCGGATGCGGCACGCAGGGCCCCGACGGTCGCCTTCTCCTTGGGGACGTGGGCGAACGGGTCGAAGGAATACCACCGCATCGCGTTGAGATGGGTCATCTTGTCCACCTCGTCCATCGGAACCTGCTCGCGGTTGAGTACCTCGCCGAGTTCCTCCGGCGCGCCGGGCCACATCGAATCGCTGTGCGGGTAGTCCGCTTCCCAGGCGATGTTGTCGATGCCGATCTCGTGGCGCAGCTTCACCCCGAGTGGGTCGCTGATGAAACACGTGAGGAAGTGCTCCCGGAAGACCTCCGAGGGCAGCTTGCCGCCGAAGTCCTGCAGCGTCCAGGTGGAATGCATTTCGAAGGTCCGGTCGACGCGCTCGAGGAAGTAGGGGATCCAGCCGGTACCGCCCTCGGACAGCGCGATCTTCAGGTCCGGGTAGTCCTTGACCGGCTGCGACCACAGCAGGTCGGCCGCGGCCTGCACGATGTTCATCGGCTGCAGGGTGATCATCACGTCCGGCGGCGAGTCGACGGCGGGGATGGACAACTTGCCCGACGAGCCGATGTGCACCGAAAGCACTGTGTCGGTCTCGACGAGGGCGCGCCACAGCGGATTCCAGTACTCGTTGTGGAAACTCGGGTAGCCGAGGGCGGCCGGATTCTCGGTGAATGTCAGTGAGTGCACGCCCTTCTTCGCGACCCGGCGCACCTCCTGCGCACACAGTTCGGCGTCCCAAATCACCGGTAGCGCCATCGGGATGAACCGACCCGGGTAGGCGCCGCACCACTCGTCGATATGCCAGTCGTTGTAGGCCTGCACCAGCGCGAGGGAGAACTCGGAGTCCTCGGTGACGAACAGTCGCCCGGCGAAACCGGGGAACGACGGGAAGTTCATCGAGGCGAGAATGCCCCCGGCGTTCATGTCCTTCACTCGCTCGTCGACGTTGTAGCAACCCGGCCGGATCTCGTCGAGGCCCTCCGGTTCGAGGCCGTACTCCTCCTTGGGTCGACCCGCGACGGCGTTCAGTGCGACGTTGGGAATCACTCGGTCGCGGAACGTCCATACATCGGCCCCGTTATCCATGTGCACCAATCGCGGAGCGTCATCGAGGTACTTGCTCGCCAGATGCCGTTCGAACATATCCGGGGGCTCGATGATGTGGTCGTCGACGCTGATGAGGATCATGTCGTTCCTGTCCACACTGTTCTCCTTTCCGAGGCGCATACAGTATGTCTTACGATAGCGCTTCTCGCAGGTGAATCCCAAGAACCTCGGTGGCCGGGATCGGCGCGCGCGGATTGCTTTGCGGGATGGCGAAAGCTAGTCTTCGGCTACCCGAAATCGCCCGTTGGATGCTGGAGTTGGAGCGCCGTGACACTGGTCGACACCGTGCGCCCGGCGTTTCGGCGTGCGCGCTCCGGGTCGCTGCTGCTTGGCCCGGCGTTCGTCGCCGCGATCGCCTACGTCGACCCCGGCAACGTCGCCTCCAATATCAGTGCCGGAGCACAATTCGGCTTCCTGCTCGTCTGGGTCATCGTCTGCGCGAACGCGATGGCGGGCCTCGTGCAGTTCCTTTCCGCCAAGCTCGGCGTGGTGACCGGGATGTCACTGCCCGAAACGGTCCGGGCGCGCGCGACGCGGGGCGTGCGGCTCAGCTACTGGGCGCAGGCCGAACTCGTCGCGATCGCCACCGATCTGGCCGAGGTGGTCGGCGGCGCGATAGCCCTCTACCTCCTCTTCGACCTACCTCTGGTTATCGGTGGCGTGATCACCGGCATCGTGTCGATGGGCTTGCTACTGGTGCAGGACCGAGGTGGGCAACGCGGCTTCGAGCGGGTCATCACCGGACTGCTCGCCGTGATCGCGGTGGGATTCGTGACCAGCGTCGTCGTCGCGCCGCCCGAGCCCGGTTCGGTCGTCGGCGGCCTCGTCCCGCGATTCGACGGCGCCGAGAGCGTTCTCATCGCGACCGCCATGCTCGGTGCCACCGTGATGCCGCACGCGGTCTATCTGCACTCCGGGCTGGCGCGCGACCGACACGGTAATCCGCCGCCGGGGCCGGCGCGCCGACGTCTGCTCCGCGCGACGCGGGTCGATGTCGGCCTCGCCATGGTGCTCGCCGGGGCGGTCAATCTCTCGATGCTGCTGGCGGCCGCGACCACGCTGCGCGGCGTCGAGGGCGTCGATTCGATCGAAGGCGCCCACGCCGCCGTTGCGGACAGTCTGGGGTCGTTCGTGGCGCTCTTGTTCGCCCTGGGGCTGCTCGCATCCGGGCTTGCATCGACGTCGGTCGGTGCCTACGCGGGCGCGATGATCATGGACGGGCTGCTGCGCCGCAGGATCCCGCTGCTGCTTCGTCGGTTGATCACCTTGATCCCGGCGATCGTGGTGCTCGCGATCGGAGTCGACCCGACACGCGCCCTGATCGTGTCGCAGGTGGTGTTGTCGTTCGGCATCCCCTTTGCGCTGATTCCGCTCGTCCGCTTCACCAGCGACCGCGCGCTGATGGGCGACGACGTCAACCATCGCGTCACCAGCGGGCTCGCCTGGGTGGTTGCCGGTGTGATCAGCGTGCTCAATGTGGTGTTGATCTATCTCACTGTTGCCGGTTGAGCGATCTGCCTCGCGCCGCACGTCGGCGGGCATATTCGCGCGCTCGGGGGCACCGCTGCCGCACTGCGGCGGCGCGAGCATCGCGCGCGGCGTACCTATAATCGAGCCGGGTTGCGGGTACCAAAATTTCCGAGTGACCCAAACGAAGTGGGGGAGGGTGAAATGCAGGTCGGCGCCCTATTCGGCAGGTATCGGTTGAACCGTCTGCTGAGCGCGGACGTGATGGGCGAGGTATGGGCCGCGTACGACACGTCGGATCGGCGCACAGTGGTACTGCGCGCGCTTCCAGCGGAGGCCGCAGACGACTTCGACTACCGTGACCGGTTCGAGCGGGACGCCGCGATCGCGGCGCGCCTCGACGACCCGCACGTCGTTCCGGTGCAGGACTACGGCCAGATCGGCAACCGGCTCTATCGGGTGTCGCCGCTCGTGGACGGCGCCAACCTCTGGCAGGAACTGGACTCCACCGGCCCGTTGCCACCGCAACGGGCGGTCGACGTCATCACCGAGATGGCGACCGCGTTGCAGGCCGTGCAGGCCGCCGGACTCGCGCGGCAGGAAATCGCGTCGTCGAACGTGATCGTCCGCGACGACGGGCGGGTCATGCTCGCCGAGGTCGGGCTACCGACGAACGCGGGCAACGCATCCGGGGTCTATGGACTCACCGCGGTGCTCTACGAATGTCTCACCGGCAAGGCGTTTCCCTGGTCGGATCGCGAACCGCCGCGACCGTCCACGGTGGTCTCCGCCGTGCCCACCGGACTCGACGCGGTCATCGCGCGGGGGACCGCAATCGCCCCGACCCAGCGGTATCGCACCGTCAGCGAGCTCATCAGCGCCGCGAGTGCCGCGGCCGCGGGTTCCCGGCCGGCAACTGCTGCGCCGCCGCCGAGCCGCGTTCCGGACGGATGGAACCGGAAGGTGCTCATCGGTGCCGCCGCTGCCATCGCCGTCATCGTCGTCGCCGTCGTCAGCGGCATGCTGATCGGCTCCGGCTCGTCCTCGGAAGTCGCGAAAGTGGTGACCTCGTCCGAACGGTCGACCGCACCGTCCACACAGGTCACGTCGAAGGCGGCGGCGACGAGCGCGCCGAAGTCGCAGGGCGCCACCGAAACCGAACCCGAAGCCGCACCCGTCGAGGAACCGACGCAGGAACCGGCACAGGAACCGGAGGCAGTCGACACCGGGCAGGCCCTGCCTGCCCAGTCGGCGGCCCCCGCCGCCCCGGCGCCACCGCCCGCGCCGCCCCCGCCGCCCGCGCCCGGGGTGTTCCCGTGCGACCCGGGCTATGTGCATACGCCGCCGCCGGACGGGCCGTGCTGGGCGCCCGATTCGCCGCTCCCGCCGGGTCAGGCGGCACCCGCGCCCGCGCCCGCGCCCGCCGCTCCGGCACCGGCCGCCCCGGAGATCCTGTCGTGCTACCCGGGCTACGTGCATACGCCGCCACCGGACGGTCCCTGCTGGGCGCCCGGCTGAGCCGGTGGGCACCCGCCCCAGCCGAATCCCGATCCCCGACAGCCCTATTGGACTGATGTCTGGATAGTCGAACAGAACGTCGTCTATGTTGATCGGGTATTCGGTCCTGCGACCGTCGTGCCGCGCACGGCGAACGCTGTTCAGGTCAGGTGAAGCGGAATGATGGATGAATCGACCTTGCTCGCCGGTCGCGGTGCGGTTGTCGTCGGGGGAAGTCGCGGTATCGGCCTCGCGGTCGCGGAACTGCTCGCCGCTCTCGGTGCCGGCGTGGTCGTCAATGGCAGGGACACCCGGGCGGTGGAAACGGCGGTCGACGCCATCGAGGCCACCGGTGGGCGCGCGGTCGGGTTTGCCGGCTCGCCGACCGAGGAGGCCATCGCCGACGCGCTCGTCGCCTCGTGCGAGCGCGAATTCGGCGCCATCGACATTCTGGTGAACTGCGCGGGTATTGCCGAGCCACCGCAGTCGTCGATCCTCAACATCAGCACCGACGACTTCGAATCACTGATGCGGGCCCACCTCGGCACCGTGTTCCACACCTGCCGTGCCGCAGCACCGCGAATGGTGGCTCGCGGCAAGGGGGCGATCGTGAACACGAGTTCGTTCGCCTTCCTCGGCGACTACGGCGGCACCGGTTATCCCGCGGGCAAGGCCGCAGTGAACGGATTGACGCTCGCGATTGCAGCGGAACTGAAGGGACATGGTGTCCGCGCGAACGTGGTGTGCCCCGGCGCGAAGACCCGACTGTCGACGGGGGTCGCCTACGAGGAGCACGTCGAGGATCTGCACCGCCGCGGATTGCTCGACGAGGCAACCAAGCAGGCCTCGCTCGATGCGGCCCCGCCGGCGTACGTCGCGCCCACCTACGCCTACCTGGCAAGCGATCTCGCAGAGGCGATCACCGGCCAGATCCTCGTCGCCTCGGGCGGATTCGTCGGACGCTTCGACCGGGCGACGCCCTCGATCCTGGCCTACCGCGATCACGTGGACACGCCGCCGTGGTCGATCGAGGAGTTGCATACCAAGCTGAACGGGCGGTGACCGCCGCAGGCAGTCTTCCCAGCCTCCGGCGCAGTCACCGCCCGCACATCGCCGGGCCTACCGGTCCGCGTCGGTGTAGCGGATCACGCCACGGATGTTCTTGCCTTCCATCATGTCCCGATAGCCGTCGTTGATCTGGTCGAGGCGGTACTCGCGAGTGATCATGTCGTCGAGGTTGAGCTTGCCCGCCTTGTACATCGAGAGCAGCTGGGGAATGTCATAGTGCGGGTTGCCCCCGCCGAACAGCGTGCCCTGCAGGTTCTTCTGCAGCAGCGTCAGCATCGACATGTTCAACGTCACCTGGTTGTCGAACAGGTTGCCCATCGCGGTGACGACACAGGTCCCGCCTTTCGAGGTGAGGTTGAGCCAGGAGTCGACCTCCTCGCCGTGCACCTCGCCGACGGTCACGATCACCTTGCGGCACATGCCACCCGCGGTCACTTCGGCCGCGCCCATCGTTGCGGCCGCCACCGATTCGTAGACGTGCGTGGCGCCGAACTTGAGTGCCTGCTCCCGCTTCCACTCCACCGGATCGACCGCGAAAACGTAGCGTGCGCCGGAGTTCACCGCGCCCTGCAGAGCCGACATGCCGACGCCGCCGATACCGATGATCGCGACGTCCTCGCCGGGGCGCACGTTGGCCGCCCGGGTCGCCGAACCGTACCCGGTGGTCACGCCGCAGCCGACGATGCAGGCCACCTCGAAGGGAATGCTCGGGTCGATCTTCACCACCGAGGACTGGTGCACGACCATGTACGGCGAGAACGTGCCGAGCAGCGTCATCGGATAGACGTTCTGCCCCTTGGCCTGAATGCGGAATGTTCCGTCCGACACCGACGCTCCGCCGAGTAGGCCCGCGCCGAGGTCGCAGAGGTTGCGCAGCCCGGACTGACACGACGGACACTTGCCACAGGACGGGATGAACGACAGCACGACGTGATCGCCGACGGCGAGATCCTCGACGCCCGGTCCGACTTCGGTGATGATGCCCGCGCCCTCGTGGCCGCCGAGGACGGGGAACCCGCCCATCGGGACACCGCCGGTGACGAGGTGGTGATCGGAGTGGCACATGCCCGCCGTTTCCAGCTGGACTTTCACCTCGCCGGAATGCGGATCACCGATCTCGATGTCCTCGATCGACCACGGTTGGTTGAATTCCCAGATCAGGGCGCCTTTGGTTTTCATCCGGTTCCTTCACTCGAGCAGTTCGTGTATTGCCTTCGGCTCACCGACCCGGTCGATCGCGCCCATGATCTCGGCTTCCTGACACCTCGGCAGCAGGACCGCGCGAGGCGAATGCCGTGCGCTCGACGAGGTCGCAATTCGAACGCTACACATCGATCTGGCCATTCGTCCAGACTCGTGTCCAATTTTGCCGAAAGGTGCGTGCCGGGGCGCCGGAATCGGTCCGAATGTGCGCGGGGCAGCTGGACGTGTTCACCGGTTGTTCACTTGGGGCCGGCCGACCATAATGGCGCGCGTGGTCGTTGGACGGGTGTCGGCGCGGCGTTCGGCTCGCGTATGTTTCGCGCGGAGCGGATGAACCGATGTCGAGCCCAGATCCGGATTTCGACCAGGCCAAGACCTTTCACGAACTCCTGCAGTACGAAATCGTGCAGGCGTCGGCGGCAATAGAGTCGATCGAGCAACAGCTTTCGCGGGCACAGCGGTTCGGTCATGTCGAGGCCGAACGCCGCCATCGGGCCGCTGTGCTGGAGTTGCGCAACGACCTCTACGAGTTGCATCGTCTCGATCGCGCACTCGTCCTGCGCTTCGGTATCACCGACGGGTTCGAACCCGACCCGCCGATAGCCTGAGGGCGGCGAAAACTATACGCTCACAGCACCCTTCGCGGTGCTGAGCATCTCGTCGATCGAGACGAACTTGACGCGGGGGCGGGACGTACTGCTGCCCCGGGAGCGCTCGGCCGCGTCGATCGCCTTCCAGCCCTGCCATTCCACCTTGTCCACGCCGCGCTCGTGCAGCAACTTCTCGAGCGAATCGCGATCCTGCACGCCGCGGGTAAGTCGTCCCGCGTCGAAATCCTCCCAGATCTGGCCGACGGTCTGCTCCGCGCAGGTCCGGTTGGTTCCGATGACACCGCGTGGGCCTCGCTTGATCCACCCCGACACGTACACGCCGGGGACTGGTACACCGTCCGCGTCGAGGACGCGGCCCCGGTCGTTGGGCACCACGCCGGCGGCGACATCGTAGGGCAGCCCGGCGATCTCGGTTCCGCGGTAGCCGATCGAACGCAGCACCAACGACGTCTCGATCACGTCGGTGTCGGTCTCGGGGTCGCCCGGTACGAGTCCGCCCGTCGGCCCGAAGGTGTTGCGCAGCACCCGGATGCCGGTGACCTCGTCATCGCCGACGATCTCGACCGGTGATGCCATGAACCGGAAGACGATTCGCTTGTGCTCGGGCGACTGCTCGCGCTCCGCGTACTCGCGCGCGACTTCGAGCTTGAGGGCGGTTTCGACGTCGTCGTCGGGATCGGCCGTCAGGTCGTCGCTTTCGATCACGATGTCGATACCGGGCAGGTTGCCCAACGCCAGGAACTCGCCGGCGGAGAATGCGGCTTCGCGCGGTCCGCGCCGGGCCAGGATGACCACCTCGCGTACGCCGCTGTCGGCCAGCGCCTCGAGCGCGTGCTCGGCGATATCGGTCTTGTGCAGTTGCTCGCGCGACAGCAGGAGCATCCGGGCGACGTCGAGCGCGACGTTGCCGTTGCCGACGATCACGACACGTTCGCCCGACAGGTCGAAGTTGTCGACGGCCCGGTCCGGATGGCCGTTGTACCAGCCGACGAAATCCGACGCGGCGCAGTTGCCCGCCAGCGTCTCACCCGGAATGCCGAGTTCCCGGCTGTTGGACGCGCCGACCGCGTACACCACTGCGTGGTGATGGGCGAGTAGATCCTCGTGGCTGAGATGCTCGCCGATCTCGACATTGAAATGCGGGGCCATGCGCCGGCTGGTGAACGTTTTGGCGAACAGATCGACGATCGACTTGGTATGCAGGTGATCGGGAGCGACGCCGGCGCGAACGAGACCGTAGGGGGTGGGCAGGCGTTCGAACAGATCGACCTCCACACCGGTGATCCGAACCAACTCGTCCGCGGTATAACAGGCGGCCGGTCCGGCGCCGACGACTGCCACGCGTAGCGATCCCGCCTCGACCGGCGGGTGGTTGGCGGCCATGGGGAGCATTTCGGTTTCGAGCGGGTTCTGCTCGAAATAGGCTTCGTTGATCGCCTGGAACCGCTCGAGTTCGGGTGGCAGGTCGGTATCGGCATAGATTGCGCCGACCGGGCACTCCTCCTGGCAGGCGCCGCAGTCGATGCAACTGTTCGGGTCGATGTAGAGCATCTCGGTCCCGGTGAACTCGCCAGCGGAGGCGACCGGGCGGATGCAGTCGACCGGGCAGACCGGAACGCAGCTCGCGTCCTTGCAGCAGTTCTGGGTGATGACGTAGGTCACGACTGGCTCCTCTCGCACTCGCGCGCTCCGCTGACCACACGACCATACATCCTTAATCCCATGTATGGTCAATTGCGCCTCGTCCGCGCGTGCCCGTCGGGAAAGTCGGCGCGCCCGGCGGTCGGTTGAGATGGCACTTACGATGTGCCAATGACCGACCTCGATCGCGCCGCAACCCGTCGTGACATCACCGATGCCTTGCTCACCGCGCTGGAGCGCCGCCACGAAGTCCTCGACGTGATCGTCGACGCGGAGAACCGCGCTGAGGCAGTCGCGGCGATCACTTCGCTCCTCGAAAAATCCGAACTCGGCGCCGAAGCGATTCTGCAAATGTCGCTGGGACAGCTGACCAAGTCCGAGCGCCGCAAGAACCAGGCAGAGCTGGACGACCTCAACAGCCAGCTGACCTTCACCCTCGCCGAACGGCCGGCCAGCAGCGGGGACACTCTGACATTGCGGGTGTTTGCACGCGACGCGGATGCCGACATCTTCGCGGCACGGACCGCCGAGCTCGGTGTGGCCGGCGACGGGTCGGGCGCCCCGGCCGGCGAGATCGAGGACGAGCTCGCGCAGGCGACGGCGCGGGTGGACAACGAGGACGCGGTGTGGCTGGTGGTACTCGAGGGCGCCGACAAGGTCGGCATCGTGTTCGGCGAGCTCACGGGCGGGGAGGTCGACGTGCGGATCTGGATCCATCCCGAGTTCCGCAAGCACGGGTTCGGACTTGCGGCCTTGCGTAAGTCGCGGACCGAGCTGGCGGCGTACTTCCCGGGGGTGCCGCTGGTGGTCCGTGCACCTGGAGCCTGAGGCTGTCGGTCAATCACCCGACTCGTCGGGGCGCGTCGATTCGCCGGGGTTGTCGAACAGGCCTAGCTGCACGGTCCCGCCGGAGGCGCGCGGACCCGGCGGATTCACCGATCCCGGGGACGAATCGCCCAGCGTGGGCGGTAGATGTGCATCGAGTTCGTGCATCGCCGCGTAGAAATCGTGCAAGGCGTTCACCAGATGGCGCGGCACGAAAGGGGATCCGTCCACCCGGGCCGTGACCACAATGCCCGACTCGTCGACCAGCCAGTCCGCAGGCAATCGCAGCCCGAGGGCAAGCACCTCGGCCGCCGCACGTTCCTCGTCCTCGATCTTGCGGTCGAGCAACGTGGAGATCTCCACCACGGGTTCGTGCCGGGCGGCCGCGATCCACAACGGCCCGAAAGCGGCATCGAGTTCGATCATCCCGTCTTCGACGAGATGCGGTTCGTGGCCGAGGGCCTGGCGCATGGTGCGTTCGACGAGCATCTGCAGGTGCCGCCGGCTCGACGGCTGGACGGCCTGACCGAAGTCGAATTCGGGTACCGGCCCCGGATCGCGCAGTGCGAAGGCCGGGGTGGTCCCGCGACCGCCCGTGACACTGTCGAGCAACGTCGGGTGTGGGACGCCCCACAATTCGCGCAGCACCCGGACCGTCATCGCGGCGAGTTCGTCGGACCGGTTCCGCGTGCGGTCGAGGTGGTAGGAGGATGACCCGTTGGGGCCGGGATTCGGCGGCTCCCAGCCGAGGGCGGTGAGCTGCTCGCGCCGCTCCTCGTCGAGCCGGTACACCGGGTGCAGGAACTGGTTGGCCGGCACCTCGCAACGCACGAGATCGCGACCCCAGGCGAAGAACTGAACGCAGGGACTATCTGCGGCGGCAGCCGAGCGTCGGTATTCGAGCAGCAACACGTCGCCGTCTTCCATGGCGGCGACATGGTCCGCGAGCCGGCCGCGGAACCGGCGCCAGGCTTCTGCGTCCATCCTTCCCCCTTCCCCAAACGCCGGGTTTACGAACGCGGGCGTTTACGAACGCGCAGCCTACTCGGCCCCGCTGACAGCTCAGGGTTCTCCCGGATGCAATTGTTGGTGCTGTTCGGAATGATCGGAAGCGGCGTGCCGCCGTTAGCGAGCCGCCGGTGTCGCGTCCGGCTATCGAGGGGAAAAATTGTCCGTCTATCTCTACCGCCTCGGAAGATTTGCTTTCCGCAGGAAATGGATTGTGCTGCCGGTCTGGCTGCTGCTCCTGGTCGGTCTCGGCGTGCTGTCCAGCACGATCGCGCAGCCGATGGAGGACGACTTCAACATCCCGAACCTGCCATCCGAACGCGCGACCGAAATCATGGATGAGCACTTCCCGGGCAGGTCGGCTGCATTCGCGTTCGATGCCGTGACCGGCACCTATGTCATCGCGGCGCCGGAGGGCAGCAAGCTCACCGATCCGCAGTACAGCGCCGCCCTCGACGGCCTGGTGACGGAGTTGAATGGGCTCGACATCGTGGATCACAAGAAGCCGCTGACCAGCCCGCTCACCTCGGCAGCCGATATGGGGTGCCTGGTCGCCGACCGATCGGGGCCCACTTATATCGAGGATTGCTCGGGCGCCCCGCTCAACGTTCTGAACGAGGCCACCCCGGATTCGGTCGCGTTGCTCGACGTGTCATTCGGGATCGAGAAGTGGCAGGACGTCACCGCCGCAGACCGCGAGGCCGCGAATGCTGCGGCCGACGCGGCTCGCGCCGCGGGACTCGACGTCCAGCTCGCGGGCAGCATCGCGCAAGAGGGCGATGATCCGGGTGGTAGCGCCGAACTGATCGGCATGGGCGTCGCGTTCATCGTGATGATCATCGCGTTCGGTGCGCTGCTGGCCGCCGTCGTGCCGATCATCACCGCGATCGTGGGCCTTGCCGCCGCGACGATGCTCATCACCGTCGGCACGTCGATAACCACGATTCCGTCCTTCACCACCTTCCTCGCGACCATGGTCGGTATTGCGCTTTCGATCGATTACGCGCTGTTCATCGTCTCGCGGTACAAGCACGAACTCGCGGTCTGTGAGACCCCCGAAGAGGCTGCCGGCCGGGCGGTGGGCACCGCCGGTTCCGCAGTGGTGTTCGCCGGCTTGACGGTCTTCATCGCCCTGTGCGGTTTGAGCATCATCGGCGTCTCCTTCATGACGTGGATGGGTCTCGGCGGAGCAGTCGCGGCGCTGATGGCGGTTATCGTCGCGCTCACACTGATGCCCGCGCTGCTCGGCGCGTTCGGACGTTTCCTGTTCCGTCCGAAGGTTCCGTTCGTTGGGAAGGTCGATCCCGAGGACGACACGCAGCGCACGGTTGGCCAGCGGATCGCCGAACTGATCGCGCGGAAACCTGCGATCGCGCTGACCGGCGCCGTCGCGATACTCGCCGCGTTCGCAATCCCAGCTATCGGACTGCAGATCGGATTGCCCGGCGACGAAAGCATGCCGGCCGACACGAGCATTCGGCAGGCCTACGATTTGCGCACCGAGGGCTTCGGCGAGGGCACCAACGGCATCCTGCAGATCGCCGCGGACCTGTCCGCGGTCCCCGAGGAGCAGCGCGACGAGGCACTCGCCGCGCTGCGCGGCAAGTTGGAGTCCTTCGACGAGATGGATTACGTCGTCGGTCCGCAGCGCAGCGATGACGGCTCAGGCGCCCTGTTCCAGGGTGTGCCGCAATCGGGACCGAACAACCAGGACACCAAGGATCTCGTCAAGGATGTGCGCGCCGAGGAGGCGGCACTGAACCAGCAGTTCGGCATCGAGTACGGCGTCACGGGCACCACGGCGATATTCGCCGATGTGGATGGCAAGTTGCTCGGCTCGATCGTGCCGTATCTGGCGATCATTGTGATTGCGGCGTTCCTGCTGCTGATAGCCGTGTTCCGGTCGGTCATCGTGCCGTTGCTGGGCGCGCTCGGGTTCGTGTTGTCGATGGCGGCGACCTTCGGTGCGACCGTGCTGATCTTCCAGGACGGCGCACTGGGTCTGGTTGAGGATCCACACCCTCTCACAACGTTCCTGCCGATCATGCTGATCGGGCTCGTCTTCGGCCTCGCGATGGACTACCAGGTCTTCCTGGTGACGCGGATCCGCGAGGAACACGTACACGGTGCTCCTGCCACGGAAGCAATGGTGCGTGGCTACCACCACGGTGCCCGAGTCGTGACGGCCGCGGCGATCATCATGATCTCGGTGTTCGGCGCATTTCTGCTGGAATCCAACACGGCCGCGAAGTCGATGGGATTTGCATTGGCCGCAGGCGTCTTTTTCGACGCGTTCATCGTGCGCATGGTGCTCGTGCCGGCGGTGCTCGTGTTGGTCGGGGATCGCGCCTGGTGGCTGCCGCACTGGTTGGATCGGATCGTGCCCAGCATGGACGTCGAGGGCGAGAAGCTCGGACCGCGCAAGTCTGCGCCCCAAGCTGCGGAACCGGTTCTGGTCGAGGGCTGAGGAGACAGTCGAGATCCAGCTCTACTATCGGACCCGACGGCGAAGGGAGAGTTCGGTGGACAAGTCGAGTGCGGTACTGATCACCGGGTGTTCGAGCGGAATCGGCGCCGCGACCGCGGCGGAACTGGCCGGGCACGGCTTCACTGTCTACGCCACCGCGCGCAAACCGGAGACGCTGCAGGAGTTGGCCGAACTCGGTTGCCGCACAATGGCACTCGACGTCACCGACGAGGCGTCGATGGCCGCTGCTGTCGCCGAGGTCGAGCGCGAGTCCGGCCCGATCGGTGCGTTGATCAACAACGCCGGCTATTCGCAGTCGGGCGCGGTCGAGTCGATCCCACTCGACGAGATCCGCCGCCAGTTCGAGACGAATGTCTTCGGTCTGATCCGGATGAGTCAACTCGTCCTGCCCGGAATGCGGGAGGCAGGGCGTGGACGCGTCGTCAATATCGGGTCAATGGGCGGCAGGCTCACGTTCCCCGGTGGTGGGATCTACCATGCCACCAAGTACGCAGTCGAGGCCGTCTCCGATGCGATGCGCTTCGAGGTACAGGGGTTCGGTGTGAATGTCGTGCTGATCGAACCCGGTTTGATCCGAACGGAATTCGAGCGCGCGGCGACCGCCTCGATGGACGCGATCGATACCGACAGCCCGTACGCGCATTTCAACTCCAAACTCGCGGACACCATGGCGAGCGTGTACAACGGCCCGATCGGGAAGGCGCTCGGCGGGGATTCGGATGCGGTCGCGAAGGTCGTGCGCAAGGCGCTCGAGGCGAACCGGCCGCGGGCGCGGTACACGGTGACCGCGTCGGCCAAACTCGGTATCGCACAGCATGCCGTCACTCCGGATCGGGTGTGGGATCTCGCGATGCGGGCTCAGTTCCCGGTGCCCAAACCGTGATGGCGGCCGACCGGACAGTGGACCCGGTCGGGACGCGACGCTGTCCCTGCGGGACGGGGGAGGTTATCGACAACTGCTGTGGGCCGGTACTCGCCGGGACGATGGCCGCGCCGACCGCAGAACGGTTGATGCGCTCGCGGTTCACCGCGTTCGCGATCGGTAATGCCGACTATCTGCGGGTCAGCTGGCATCCTCGGACCCGGCCGGAACACATCGATCTCGATCCCGAGCAACGCTGGCTGTTTCTGGAGATCCTCGAGACGGCCGCGGGCGGCCTACTCGACACCGACGGCGTCGTCGAATTTCGCGCGCACTACCGCGACCCGGCCGGTCGCGGCGAACTGCACGAGCGGAGCCGATTCGCCCGACTCGACGGACGATGGGTTTACCTGGACGGCGCGCTCCGATGACCGCGTGCCGACGGTATTCTGACGGCAGCAATCAATCGAACCGATCGGGGAGGGCACGCTGAGCGAGCAGGAAGTTCGACTCGATCAGCCGACCGACGAATCCCGCGGCCGCTGGGGGCAATGGCGGGCCCGGATCGCCCAACGCCGGACCGCGAATCTGGTCTATCGGATCGCGGTCGGCGTGATCGGCACGCTGGTGCTCGCGGCCGGCATCGTCGCGATTCCGTACCCCGGTCCCGGCTGGTTGATCGTCTTCGCCGGTCTCGGCATCCTCGCCTCCGAATTCGCCTGGGCGCACCGCGTGCTCAGCTTCGTTCGGGAACGATACGACCGATTCATGGAGTGGTTCGGCCGCCAAGGGGCCATCGTCAAGACCCTCAGCCTGGTGCTCACCTTCGCGGTTGTCGTGCTCACGCTGTGGCTGCTCGGCACCTTCGGCCTGATCGGTGGCTGGCTTGGCTTCGAGCAGGACTGGCTGGGCAGTCCGATCTTCTGATGACCACCGCGCCGACCGCCGTCGGTGGCGTGTACCTGACACAGCCGGACACGCTGTCATCGCTGATTCACGAACTCGGTGCGCAATGGCGTCTGCCCGACCCGCGGGTGGCGGGCACGCTGTGGTGGTACATGGCCTGCGACGTGCTGCTGGGCGGCCCCGTTCGTGCGATCGCGCGCGCCGAGGCGATTCCCGACCCGTCGCTGGATCGGGCCGTCGTCACACTGCGTCCGGATGCTGGTGTCGCCGCTGTCCGCTACCTCGGAACCTGCGCGTCGCCGGAGCACGCGCAGCAGGCCTTGCACGAGACTCTGGAGCAGGTCATCGAACCGCTCGCGGCGGTGAGTGGTGCCGCGCCCGCGGCGCTGCGTGCGGTGGTGACCGACGCGATCGGCAACCTCGCGCTTACCGCCGCCCGTGATCAGGATGGCGCGGTTGCCGTGGCGCGCGCGCTCATCGAGGGTATCGGCGACCTGCCGCGGTCACGTTTCGTCGACGTCACGGGTCGCCGGTTTGTGCACCGGGTCTCCTGCTGCATGGTGGATCGGATGTCCGGTGCCGACATGTGCATCAGTTGTCCTCGCCGGGACGGGGCCGAACGCGCCGAACTGCTCGCGCGCATGGCGGCCGAGTAGCGGCAGGCACTCAGCGGTGTGCGGGCGCCGCCGCGTCACTGGCGGTGAGCACCGCCGCCGTCACGGCCCCGCGCACGACCTGCGCGAGCACCGAATCGAGGTTGTCGGTGGCGCCGACGAAGAAACCGGTGAGTTCGAGCGAGATGTAGCCGTGAATGGCCGAGAACAATGCGAGCTGAGTCTGCAGGACGAGATCATCGGGCACGCCCGCAGTGCGGATCATCACCGCGAGCGCGGCCGCCGCATCGGTGCTCGCTTCCAGATAGGCATGCCGGTCCAGCGGGGTCCTGGTCATCGCGATGTAGCGATGCGGAGCCGCGCGAGCGAACGCCGTGAATGCCTCAGCGAGGGCGTGCACCCCGTCGACGCCGGTCCGACCCATGGCTGCGGTGCGCATCTCGTGGCCGAGTCGACGCATCGCGCGGGTCTGAATGGCGGCGCGCAGGTCATCGAGGTTGTGCACGTGGTTGTAGAGCGACGACACGCGAACATCGAGTTCGAGCGCGAGCGAGGTCATCGTCAGCGCGTCGTACCCATTGCGATCGACGAGGGTCTCCGCAGCGGCGATGACGCTCTCGTGGTCGAGTCGGCGCCGGCGCTCGCGGAGTGGTAGTTCGGTCATCGACGGTCCTCCATCTGTGAATGACCTTAGCAATTCACCGTGGTGATAACGGCAAGATTTCCGCGGATATGCCGGACTTGCGCGGCCTGCGCTCTCGAATTGACGCAACCCACACGTGCTGGTACGAATGATATTCGTAACGAGGTGTCATGTTTATAGGTTTCCGCGCCTGCTTTTGGGGGAAGGCTCGACACATGGAGCGATTCACGGGATCGGAAGCGCTCTTCCTGAATATGGAAGACGCCAACACGCCGATGCACACATTGAAGGTCGCCGTGCTCGACTCGTCGCGGCGCGGACGGGCGATCACGCTCGACGAGCTGCGGGCGGCAGTCCAGCCTTATCTCGGGCTCGTGCCGCGCAGCACACAGCGTGTCACCTCGGTGCGTGGCTTCGGGGCGCGGCCGTTCTGGGTGGACGACCCCGACTTCGACCTCGCCGCGCACCTCGACGAGGTCACGCTGCTGACCGGCGAAGACCTGGACCCGCTGTGCGCCCGGCTCGCCGAGCGCAAGCTCGACCGTGCCCGACCGTTGTGGGCGATGACGCTGGTGCACGGTCTACCCGGTGGCCGTCAGGCCGTCGTTGTGCGCGTGCACCATGCGATCTGCGACGGTCTCGCGGCACTAAACACGATGATCGCCGCCACCGCTCCCGATCCAGGTGCCATCGCGACGCAATGCGCGCCACGGACGCCGGTGCACGCTACGCCCGCCGCGCTGCGCAGGTCGGCCGTGGTCGACGCCGTGCAGTCGCTGCGTGGGCTCGGCGGACTGGCGGGGGAGCTGGGGCGCAGTCGGCGCAGGGCCGCCGAATTCGGACGGAGCGAGGACCTGCCGCCCCGGTTCGGTGCACGCCGTACGGGCTTCAACACGCCGAGTGGCGCGGACCGCGTGTGCGTTTCCGCGTCGCTCGACTTCGGTGCGATCAAGTCGGTGGCCGACCACACCGGAGCGAAGGTCAACGGAGTATTGCACGCGGTCGTGGCGGGCGCGGTCCGGTCCGAACTGCTCGCCCGCGGCGAATCGCCCGATCGGCCGTCGGTCGCCACCTTCGGCGTGGCCGCGGACCTGAAGTCCAAGCGGCGCTGGGGAAATGCGATCGCGACCGCGAGTGTGTACCTGCGCACCGAGCTCGCCGACCCGGCCGAGCGGTTGGAAGCGACCTCGCGAAGCTGCGATCAGGCCGTCCGACTGCGGCGCAGCCTCGGTTTCGACCTCACCGAACGCACCACGACCTACACCGCCCGCATCGCGCCTCGGCTGCGGGCGTTATTCGCGGACCGGCTGCCACGCATCGTCAACAACATCACCACCGCGAACGTGTCCGGTCCGGCGCATACCCGCTGGATCGGCGACATCGAGGTCGTCGACTGGATCTCGTTCGCCGTCGCGGTCGCGCCGGCCGACGTCAACCTCACCGCCTACAGCTATGCGGGACGGCTCTCGGTCGGCATCGTGGCCACCCCGGAGTCGCTGCCCGACCCGCCGCGGTTCGCCTGCTACCTCGAGCAAGCACTGGATGAACTGTCCGCCGCCGTGTCGACGCCGGAGCGCGCGTATGGCTGAGCGGTCGAACGCGGCGCCCTGTGCCGAACCCGTCGAGCTGATGCTCAGCCGGTTCGGGCTGCTCGCGGCGGTGCTGCCGCGCTCGGTTGCCAGCGTTGTCGCGGCGAATCGGCGCAGTGCCGATGCCGCCGTCCCGCCGGGCGCGGTGGCGATGCGGCCGTTCGGTGAGACGGTGATCGACGAATTCTTCGTCGCCGCCAGCTCCTTCGTGCGCCGTGTACCCGATGAACCGACGTTGGCTCGGGCCGTGGACCGGTGCGCGGCCGTCGCGGACGAGTTGGCCGAATTGGGCGTCGCCGGCTGTAATCCTGCGCCGGGCCCGCTCGAACGACACACGCTGGTCAAGCGGCAGTTCGGCGGGATTCGTTTCGAACGGCTGAATTTCCGCAGCGCGCCGCGGCTTCCGGACGTGTTGGCCCGGGCCGGCCACGCGGAGCCCGAGAACGCGACCCTGCGTCTCGTCGGCAAGCTCGACGAGCCGCGGCATTGGGTGGTCTGGCTGCACGGCGCCGGTCAGGGTCGCCCCGATGACCTGGTTTCCTTGCGCGCCCGTCACTTACACGAAGAACTCGGCTTGAACGTCGCATTGCCGGTGCTTCCATTGCACGGAAATCGTCGCCGTCGCGGCCACCCGTACCCGGGATTCGATCCGCTGGAGAACATCGCGACCGCGCTCCGTGCCGTGTCCGACGTGCGCGCCGTGATTCGGTGGGTGGCCGACCAAGGTGCCCGCTCGATCACCCTGGTCGGACTCTCGCTCGGCGGACAGACCGCCGCGCTCGCCGCGGCGCTCGAGCCCGAGGTGTCCGGCATCGCCGTCGTCGTGCCGATGCTCGACCTGCACGAGACGCTTGCGCACCACCTCGAGCGCGCCGGCGGGCGCGGGGCACGGTTGGCCGCATTGCTGCGGTCCGAGTCGATCCGGACCGCGAACGCTGCCGTCGACCCGGCGACCGTCGCACCGAGCGCCCCCGCAGCGCGGCGCCTCGTCGTCGCGGCGACGAACGACCGAGTGACCTCGCCGATCGCGGCAGCCCGGCTGCACGATTCCTGGGGTGGCCGGGTGCACTGGCACCCCGGCGGTCATGTCGGAACGATCCTGTCCCACGAGACCCGTTCGGTGCTCGACGAATTCATCGGCGAGATTGGCGCCGATACGGATTCACTCCGGGATGAGGTCCGGCTCGGCCTCGGCAAGTAGCGCGTCGCGATCCTCGGCCAGGACGAATCCCACGGCGATGGCGGCATCGACGGCCCGTGCGTACCGGTCGAGATAATCGGCGCGCGAGGCGTACAACTCCCCGAGCCGACCGCTGTCGAGCGGGGTCGTGCTGCCGAACAATCGGCAGATTCGGGACGCCTCGGGATCGGTGAATCCGGATAGCACGCTGACCGGTGCCTCGACGGCCGGAGTACGCACACCGCCTTCGACATTGCCGTTCGCGTCCAGGACGAACTCACTGTCCTCGTCCTCGCCGGTGATCGCGAGCCGTGCCGCCGCGGGCGCGGGCGCGCCGCCGCGTGCCCACGTGTCGAGGTGGCGCAGCGCGGCGCGCAGCACGTAGGCCTGCTGACCGCGGTTGACCGGTTCGGGGCAGGAGAGGAAGGACTCGAACTCGCCGATCTGAAACTTGTCGGCATGCGCGGTACCGGCGATCTCCCAGAGCCGAAAGAGGTCCGAATCCGGCTGGCGCGCCGGGAGATAGGCCAGGTCGTCGAACAGATCGGTCTCGGTCTGCACCACGATCACCGGCACCTTCAGATCGTCGCGGATCCGGGTCGGCACGCCTGATTTCGCGAAGGCGAGGTTCACTCCCGCGCCCACCTCGCCGAGCGGCGCAACCGCGCCGCCACGGCTGTGGATGAGGTAGCCGTCGAACACACCGCGCAACGGCGCGACCCCGTTCACATAGGTGGAGAGTGCGAACGCGGATTGCGATTCGCCGATGCCGAGGCGGCGTTCGACGCGTAGGCCGGCGAGCGGATCGTCCGCGGCACCCGCGCCGAGCGCGGCGCCGATGCGGCTGAAGATGTCGTAGCAGAACGCGTCGCCGGGATGGTCGAGCGCCCAATAGCGCTCGGCATCAACCTGTTTGAGGCCGTTTCCGGCCGCCACGTCCAGGCCGACGAGGGAGTGTCCACCCTCGACGCCGATCATCTGGGCCGAGACACCGGCCCACGCGTACCCGCCGCGGACCAGTTCGGCGGCCAGGTAGGTGTAGTCCGGGGCGGCGTCCTGTCCGCTGCTGACATTGAGCCACTCGACCACCACGGTGCCGTTGAATCCGGCGGGTTCGGTGGGACGCCGGACGACGACGCGGGTGGTGAATGCCGCCTCGATCGAATCGGACAGTTCATACCGCCCATCGGCGGGCAGTTCGGGTGCGGTGTAGGACGTAGCGATTCCGGAAACCTGATACTCGGTCTCGGAGTATCCCGCCTCGCCGAGATCCGGCCCGGACGATGCGGCGACGAGCGCCGGTGCCCGTCCGCCGGTCAATACCGAGAACGACAGCGCCGCGTCGGTCAATTCGCCTCCTCGATCAGTTCACGCTTGACCACTTTGCCGGTTGCGTTGCGCGGCAACGTGTCCAGGAACGACACCGCCCGCGGCACCTTGTAGCCGGCCAGCTGCTGCTTCACATAGCTCTGCAGATCCTCCGCGGAGGCGTCCTCGCCCGGTCGCAGCACGACGAACGCGGCCAGTCGCTGCCCGAACTTGTCGTCGTCGACCCCGATCACCGCGGCTTCGAGGACCGCCGGGTGGGCGTCGAGGGTCTGTTCGACCTCGAGCGGATAGACGTTCTCGCCACCGGAGACGATCATGTCGTCGTCCCGTCCGACCACGAACAGCCGGCCGTTCTCGTCGATGCGGCCGAGATCCCCGGAGAGCATGTAATTCTCGTGAAAGTCCTTGGTGTCACCGGAGGTATAGCCTTCGAACTGGGACTCGCTGTAGACCGCAATGGCGCCGATCGTGTCGACCGGGGCCTCGTTGCGGGCCTCGTCGAGAATGCGCACCGACGTGCCGTCCAACGGCCGTCCGGCGGTATCGGGTGCGGCGCGCAGGTCGGTGGGCGTCGCCGTACTGATCAGCCCGGCCTCGGTGGCGTTGTAGCTGTTGTAGACGACATCGCCGAAGCGATCCATGAACGCGACGGTCGCCTCCGGGCGCATGCGCGAGCCGCTGACCGTGACGAAACGCAGTGATCGCAGCCGGAACTCGTCGAGTTTCTCGCTCGGCAACTCCATGATGCGTTCCAGCATCACCGGGACGAGCGCCAAGCCGGTGGCGTCGTTGTCCTCGACCATGCGCAGTGTCTCCACCGGATCGAACTTGCGTCGCATCACGACGGTGCAGCACATGCTCGCGGCGATGGCGAGCTGGCCGAACCCCCAGGCATGGAAGATCGGTGCGGCCACAACCGTGGTCTGCTCGGCTTTCCAAGGGATTCGGGCCAGCATCGCCGCGAGCGACAGGGCGCCGCCGCTGCTACCCGATCGTCGTGCCCCCTTCGGTGTGCCCGTCGTACCCGAGGTGAGCAGCACGACGCGGCCGGGTGTCGCCGGCTTTGCGGCACGCGCACCGAGGTTGGCCCGGATGAGGTCGTCGATGGTGGGGATCTCGCTCGCTCCGGTGTCAACTGCGTCGCTCGCTCCGGTGGTCCACGCGATCAACTCGCGCAGGTCGGGGTTGTGTTGGCGAGCCTGGTCGACGATCCCGGCGAACTCCTCGTCGTAGACGATCACCTCTGCCGACTCCCGGCGCAGCACATCGGACAGCTGCGGCCCCGAGAAGCCGGTGTTGAGCAACAGTGCATCCGCGCCCAGTTTTCCTGCGGCACCGAGCATTTCGACGAGCCCGGCATGGTTGCGGCACAATACGGCAACGGTCGTGGGGCGGGTCGGTCCAAAGGTTGCAAGGCCGGCGGCGAGTGCGTCGCAGCGACGGTCCAGCTGCGCCCAGGTGAGCTCACCGCGTTCGTCGACGATGGCCGTTGCGTCCGGTCGGCGAATGGCCGACAGGCTGAGGCCGGTCAGGGGAGTGGTGCCCTGCCTGCGCAACAGGGCGATCATCCGTACGTACTTGGCAGGCGTGCTCGGTGCGATCATTCCGCTGCCGACCAGTGTCCGGGCCAGCCACGCCAGGTGGCCGATCCGTCCTCGGATACCGGGGCGCCCCGCGGTACTCATCCCAGCACCGGGAACCTGCGCGCGGCCGCGAGTTCGTCGAGCGCGGTCTGCATCCGCTTGCGTACCTCTCGGTCCACCTCGGCGATGTCGGGGTCGTCGCCGAACTCCGCGCGGATATCGATCGGTTCGAGCACCCTGGTGCTGATCTTGGCCGGCAACGGGAAGTTGGGCGGCACGCCGAGGGTGAAGCCGAACGGCAGCCCGAAGGTGATCGGTGCGATTTTCGAGCGCAGCAGCTTCGCCATCCCGAGGCGCTCCATCAGTCCCTCGCCGCGGGTGAGGAACAGCTGCACTTCCTGGCCGCCGATGCTCACCACCGGTACCAGCGGCACGTCCGCTTCCAGCGCGGCGCGTACGTAGCCGGTGTGCCCGGCGAAGTCGATGGTGTTCGCCTCCGCGGTCGGCCGGTAGGCGTCGTAGTCGCCACCCGGGAAAACGATCGTGACGGCGCCGGAGCGCAGCACCTGCGCGGCCGTCTTGCGGTCGGCTTTCACGAACCCGGCGCGGTCCATCAGGTACTTCGCCGGACCGACGAACAACATGTCGTGCGCGAGGGTGTAGAGCGGGCGCTCGACGCCGAATCGCTCGGCGAACGCGACGGCGATGACCGGGACGTCCATCGCGAGCAGGCCGCCGGAATGATTGGACACCAGGAGCGCCCCACCAACGGCTGGGACGTTGTCGATACCCTCGACGGCGGAACGGAACCAACCCTTCACCGCGAGCTTCAGCAGCGGCATCACTCGTTCCAGAAACTCGGGGTCACGGCGGCCGCCCGACGGCGGCGTGACGTCGTAGTCCTCGGGTTCTTGCAGGTCGACGGCTTCCGGCTCAGCAATTTCTACGTCGGAATCGACTGTTCGGACGGTGGTCATGTTTCCCCCATAGTTGGTCCGGACTTGACCAATATTAGAACGTGTTCTCATTTCTGGCCACCTCCGAGGCGGTTGGACGCCCGGACTGGCACCGCGCTGTCCTATGGCATTCCATTCCCATTCGAGCCCGGCCGATAACATGAGCGTCGGCCGATGAGTTCTCGAGTATCGACCGGATCCATCCCAACCCAAGCCGAGGAGCACACTGCCGTGACCACGCCAGCCTCAACAGTCCCACTCGAGTCGGTCCGGGTGGCGGCCGGGACGACGGCGGGCGCGGCCGTGCGGGAAGCCGGCCTGCCGGGCAAGGGCGCCGACGCGATCGTTGTCGTGCGCGACGTCGAGGGGCAGTTGCGCGACCTGTCCTGGGTACCGGATACCGACGCCGAGGTCGAGCCGGTCGCGGCGAACACCGAGGATGGCCGCAGCGTCCTCCGGCACTCGGCAGCGCATGTCCTCGCCCAGGCCGTGCAACAGGAGTTCCCGGAGGCCAAGCTCGGTATCGGTCCGCCGATCAAGGACGGCTTCTACTACGACTTCCGCGTCGATCGCCCGTTCACGCCGGAGGATCTGACAAAGCTCGAAAAGCGGATGAAGCAGATCGTCAAGGGTTCGCAGCGATTCTCCCGCCGCGTCACCGACGTCGACGCCGCCCAGGTCGAACTGGCGAACGAGCCGTTCAAACTCGAGCTGATCACCGACAAGTCCGGCATCGACGATCCCGAGGTGATGGAGGTCGGCGGGAACGAGCTGACGATCTACGACAACCTCGACCCGCGCACCGGCGAGAAGGTGTGGGGCGACCTGTGCCGCGGCCCACACATTCCGACCACCAAGCACATTCCTGCCTTCAAGCTGACCCGCAGTTCCGCCGCGTACTGGCGCGGTGACCAGAATCGCGAGGACCTGCAGCGGATCTACGGCACCGCGTGGGAATCGCAGGAAGCGCTCGACGAGCACGTGCGGCTGCTCGAGGAGGCCGAAAAGCGCGACCACCGCAAGCTCGGGCTGCTGCTCGACCTGTTCAGCTTCCCCGACGAGCTCGGCTCGGGCCTGCCGGTGTTCCACCCCAAGGGCGGCATCATCCGCAAGGAGCTCGAGGACTACTCACGCAAGCGGCACGTCGAGGCGGGCTACGAGTTCGTCAACACTCCGCACATCACCAAGGGCCATCTGTTCGAGGTGTCGCGACACCTCGAGTGGTACGCCGACGGCATGTTCCCGCCGATGCATCTCGACGCGGAGTACAACGAGGACGGCACGGTCCGCAAGCCCGGGCAGGACTACTACGTCAAGCCGATGAACTGCCCGATGCACAACCTGATCTTCCGGTCGCGGGGGCGCTCCTACCGCGAACTGCCGCTGCGCATGTTCGAGTTCGGCTCGGTGTACCGGTACGAGAAGTCGGGCGTCGTGCACGGACTCACCCGGGTGCGCGGCATGACGCAGGACGATTCGCACATCTACTGCACCAAGGAGCAGATGCGCGACGAGCTGACCTCGATCCTGAACTTCGTTCTCGACCTGCTGAAGGACTACGGGCTCGACGACTTCTATCTCGAGCTGTCCACCAAGGACCCGGAGAAGTACGTCGGCGACGACGCCACCTGGGACGAGGCGACCGCGGTGCTCGCCGAGGTCGCGCAGGCGTCCGGGCTCGACCTGGTGCCCGATCCGGGCGGCGCCGCGTTCTACGGTCCGAAGATCTCCGTGCAGACCAAGGACGCGCTCGGCCGCAACTGGCAGATGTCCACGATCCAGCTCGACTTCTTCGAACCCGATCTGTTCGAGCTCGAGTACACCGGCGCCGACGGCGCCAAGCAACGCCCGGTGATGATCCACCGCGCGCTGTTCGGCTCGATCGAGCGCTTCTTCGGCGTGCTGACCGAGCACTACGCGGGCGCGTTCCCGGCCTGGCTTGCGCCGGTGCAGGTGGTGGGCATTCCCGTCGCGGACGCGCACGTACCGCATCTCGAGCAGGTCATCGAGAGGCTGCAGCGCGCGGGCGTGCGCGCCGAGGTGGACGTCACCGACGATCGGATGCAGAAGAAGATCCGCACGCACACCACGCAGAAGGTGCCGTTCATGCTGCTCGCCGGCGAACGGGACGTGGAAGCCGATGCGGTGAGTTTCCGCTTCCGCGACGGCACCCAGGCCAACGGTGTCCCGGTCGAGGAAGCGGTGACGCTGATCTCCGAGTGGATCGCACGCCGCGAGAATGCTTCGCCCACTTCGGAAACCGTTCGCTCCGCAGGCTCCGCTGATGCCGCAGGCTCCGCTCCTGCCGAGCCGGTGCGTCCGGCATGAGCGAGGAGGAGTTGGTCGACCGCGGGGCGGGCGACCCCGACCGGCTCGAACGAATCTGGACCCCGCATCGGATGTCCTATATCGCCGAGGCCGTGAAACCGGCCGACGCGACGGGGGAGCCCTTTACCGACATCCCCAAGATGGCCGATGAGGACGGGCTCGTCGTGGCGCGTGGGGAGCTGGTGTACGCGGTGCTCAACCTGTATCCCTACAACCCCGGGCACATGATGATCGTGCCGTACCGGCGGGTGTCCGAGCTCGAGGATCTGACCGCCGAGGAAAGCGCCGAGCTGATGGCGTTCGCCCAGCGCGCTATCACTGTGATGAAGCAGGTGTCGCGGCCGCACGGGTTCAACGTGGGTCTCAACCTCGGCGGGGTCGCGGGCGGCTCGCTCGCCGAACACCTGCACCTGCACGTCGTGCCGCGCTGGGGTGGGGACGCCAACTTCATCACGATCATCGGCGGAGTGAAAACGATGCCGCAGCTGCTGCGTGAGACGCGGGCGTTGCTCGCCTCGGCATGGCAGTCGTGACCGGTTACAGTGCGGTGGATTCGATCGCACGAGAACGGGAGTTGTCGCGGTGCTGAGCTTCTTCGGGCGGGAGGCGGTTCAGAAGGTCACCGCGCCGCTGGGTAGGGCACTGGTCGGCACCGGTCTGACGCCGGACGCGGTGACGCTGATCGGCACCGCGGGGTCCATCACCGCTGCAGTCACGCTGTTTCCGTCGGGCCACCTGTTCTGGGGCACGATCGCGATCTGGCTGTTCGTCATGTTCGACATGCTCGACGGCGCGATGGCGCGGGCTCGGGGTGGTGGAACGAAATATGGCGCAGTGCTCGACGCGACCTGCGACCGGGTCGCCGACGGTGCCATCTTCGCCGGCCTCGCCTGGTGGGGGGTCTACCACGAGGGCAGTAAGTCACTGCTCATCGCGACCCTGATCTGCCTGGTCACCTCGCAGGTGATCTCGTACGCCAAGGCGCGCGCCGAGGCGAGCGGGCTGTCCGCCGATGGTGGCCTGATCGAGCGGCCCGACCGGCTGGTCATCGTGCTCATCGGCACCGGCCTCACCGGTATCGCCGGGTATTGGGGAGTCGACTGGCTGGAATGGGCGGTATACGTCGCGATGTGGCTGCTCGCGGCGGCCAGCATCGTCACCGTGTTCCAGCGCGTGCTCGCCGTGCGCCGCTCGCCCGGGGCGCGCGACGTGATCTCGACGCAGCGCCCGGCATCCGACGGCACGGAGAATGCAGCCACCGACGGCACGGAGAATGCAACCACCGACGGCACGGAGAATGCACCATCGTGAATGTCCGCGAACGCCTGTCGGATCTGGGATACGCGGGCGGCTGGCGACTTGTGCGGGCGCTGCCCGAGCCGGTCGCCCGCGGCGCGTTCGACCGTGGCGCGAACTTTGCCGCCCGCAACGGGGGACCGGTTCAGTTGCGGCGCAACCTGGCTCGCGTGCTCGGTGTCGATGCTTCCGCCGTGCCCGACGACTTGATTGCCGCCTCGCTGCGGTCCTACGCACGGTACTGGCGGGAGGCCTTCCGGCTGCCTGCAATGGATCTGCCGCGCGTTGCCGCGGACGTGGATTCCTCCATCGCCGGGCGCGAACACATCCAGGCGGCGCTCGACCAGGGCCGCGGGGCGATCGTGGCGTTACCGCACAGCGGCAACTGGGACATGGCTGGAGTGTGGCTCGTGCAGACTTTCGGGCAGTTCGCGACGGTGGCCGAACGATTGAAACCGGAGTCGCTGTACGACCGGTTCGTCGCCTACCGCGAATCGCTCGGGTTCGAGATCTTTCCGCTCACCGGTGGCGCGCAGCCGCCGTTCGCCGCGCTGTCGCAGCGGCTACAAACCAACAAAGTCATCTGCCTGCTCGGTGAGCGCGACCTCGCCCGCCGCGGAGTTCCCGTGACCTTCTTCGGCGAGCCGACCAGGATGCCGGCCGGTCCCGCCAAACTCGCGATCGAGACCGGTGCCGCTCTGCTGCCGGCGCACTGCTGGTTCACCGACGACGGCTGGGGTGCCTCGATCCATCCGGAGATCGACGTCTCGGCCGGGGTCGAGGCGGCCACGCAGGCGCTCGCAGACCGCTTCGCCACGAACATCGCCGCACACCCGGCCGACTGGCACATGCTGCAGCCACTCTGGATGGCCGACCTGTCCGATGCGCGGCGCGCCCGGATCGCCGCAGACGGCAGGACCGAGTCGTGAGAATCGGCATGGTGTGCCCGTACTCGTTCGATGTGCCCGGCGGTGTGCAGGCGCACGTCGCCGAGCTCGCCGCGGTGCTGATCGAGCGTGGGCACCGGGTGAGCGTGCTCGCGCCGGCCGATGACAACACGGTCCTGCCGGACTATGTGGTCTCCGCGGGCCGCGCCGTCGCGATCCCCTACAACGGCTCGGTCGCGAGGTTGTCGTTCGGCCCGACCGCCTACGGCCGGATCAGGCGCTGGATCACCGACAACGATTTCGATGTCCTGCATATCCACGAACCGAATGCGCCAAGCCTGTCGATGCTCGCCCTCAAGATCGCCGAAGGCCCGATCGTCGCCACATTTCATACCTCGACGACGAAATCGCTTGTGCTGAGCACATTTCAGGGTGTGCTGCGGCCGTACCACGAGAAGATCAGCGGTCGGATCGCGGTGTCCGAACTCGCCCGCCGGTGGCAGGTCGAGGCCCTCGGATCGGACGCGGTGGAGATCCCGAACGGTGTGGACGTGCCGATGTTCCGCAATGCGGCACCGCTGCCCGGCTATCCGCGCGACGGCGGAACCATACTGTTCCTCGGCCGCTACGACGAACCGCGCAAGGGTATGACGATCCTGCTCGCGGCCCTGCCGTTCCTGGTCGAACGCCACCCGGATCTGCAGGTGCTCGTGGTCGGCCGTGGCGATGAGGATCGACTCCGTCGGGAGGCGGGGCGGTGCGCGAAGCACCTTCGCTTCCTCGGACAGGTCGGCGATGCCGAGAAGGCTTCCGCGATGCGTAGTGCCGACGTCTACTGCGCACCGAACACCGGTGGGGAGAGCTTCGGCATCGTGCTGGTCGAGGCGATGGCCGCGGGCACCGCGGTGGTGGCGAGCGATCTCGATGCGTTCCGTCGAGTGCTGCGCGACGGTACGGCGGGGGTGCTGGTACCCACCGGGGACTCGGTCCGGCTCGGTGAGGCGATCGATGGCGTGCTGGCCGACCGGGACCGCCGCGACAGCCTGATCGCGACCGCGTCCCGCGCGGTCGGCGACTACGACTGGCCGGTCGTGGCCGACCAGATTCTGCGCGTGTACGAGACCGTCACGGTCGGCGATGTACGGGTGCGGGTGGCATCGTAATGACGATTTCCGCGCTGACCATCCTCATCCTGGCGCTGATCGCCGCGCTCATTCTCGCCGCGGTGTTGCTGGCGTATTCGACGGCGAACCGGCTCGACCGCCTGCACGTGCGGACCGATCTGTCATGGCACGCCCTCGATGCCGCGCTGGCCCGCCGCGCCGTGGTGGCGCGTGCGGTGTCGGGCGCGACCTCGGTCTCCAACGTCGAACAGAGCAAGCGACTCGTCTCGTTGGCCGACCGCGCCGAGCGGGCCGACCGTGACGAACGCGAATGGGTGGAGAACGAACTCTCGGCGGCGCTGTCGCGTATCGACATCGAAACCCTGCGGCCGCAGCTCGTAGCCGAGTTGGCCGACGCGGAAGCCCGGGTGCTGATCGCGCGACGGTTCCACAACGACTCGGTGCGCGACACGCTCGCGCTGCGGACCCGTCGGCCGGTGCGTTGGCTGCACCTCGGCGGCACCGCGCCACTGCCAATCTATTTCGAGATTGCCGAGCGGTCCGCGCCGTCTGCGGCGACCGGACTGAGCCTGGACTCCACGCGCACCTCCGCGCGGGTTGTACTGCTCGACGAGCACGGCAGGGCGTTGCTCCTACAGGGGCACGACCCGGTGGTGCCGGACGTGTCGTTCTGGTTCACCGTCGGTGGTCGCGTCGAGCCGGGCGAGACGCTGCGAATGGCGGCCGTGCGGGAGATCCGCGAGGAGACGGGCCGGATCGTCGCCGAAACGGAGTTGCGCGGCCCGATGTGGCGCCGCGTCGCGGTCTTCCCGTTCAACGGTGAGCTGATCCGTTCCGAGGAACTGTTCTTCGCGCTGGAATCGCCCGCCTTCGAGCCGCACATCGGCGGACGGACCGAGCTCGAACGCCGCGCCATCACCGGTCACAGGTGGTGTACAGCCGAGGACATCGCGGGACTGGATGCGCTCGGCGAAACCGTTTATCCGCGCGAACTCGCCGATCTGCTGCCCGAGGCGCAGCGCGTCGCGGGCGCCGTGCTGGAACCCGAGGTCAGGTCGATCCACTGACCTGGCGGACCAGTCGAATTCGACTGGATATCGGCACGTGACGGGCGCAGCCTAGAATCGTGGGGGTAACGCGCTGCGCGCCGAGTCCGGTGCGCCGACAACCGAGAGCAACGAGCAGGAGTTGGCAGTGAGCACGCCCGAAGCGACCCAGACCACCGGTACGGCGCGCGTCAAGCGCGGAATGGCCGAGATGCTCAAGGGTGGCGTGATCATGGACGTCGTCACCGCGGAGCAGGCAAAGATCGCCGAGGACGCCGGCGCGGTCGCCGTGATGGCGCTCGAGCGGGTGCCCGCGGACATTCGCGCCCAGGGTGGCGTCTCCCGGATGAGTGACCCGGACATGATCGACGGCATCATCTCGGCCGTGTCGATCCCGGTCATGGCCAAGGCCCGCATCGGACATTTCGTCGAGGCACAGATCCTGCAGAGCCTCGGCGTCGATTACGTCGACGAGTCCGAGGTGCTTACTCCCGCGGACTACACCAACCACATCGACAAGTGGGCGTTCACCGTTCCGTTCGTCTGCGGTGCGACCAACCTCGGCGAGGCGTTGCGCCGGATCACCGAGGGAGCGGCGATGATTCGCTCCAAGGGCGAGGCCGGCACCGGCGACGTGTCGAACGCCACGACGCATATGCGCAAGATTCGCGACGAGATCCGGCGGCTCACCTCATTGCCCGCCGACGAGTTGTACGTCGCGGCAAAGGAACTGCAGGCGCCCTACGACCTCGTGCGTGAGGTCGCCGAGGCGGGCAAGCTGCCGGTGACGCTATTCACCGCCGGTGGCATCGCCACCCCCGCCGACGCCGCGATGATGATGCATCTCGGCGCCGAGGGCGTGTTCGTCGGATCCGGAATCTTCAAGTCCGGCAACCCCGCCGAGCGCGCGGCCGCGATCGTGAAGGCGACCACGTTCTACGACGATCCGGATGTCCTCGCGAAGGTGTCGCGAGGCCTCGGTGAGGCGATGGTCGGCATCAACGTCGACGATCTCCCGGTGTCGCACCGCTTGGCCGAGCGGGGCTGGTAGGCGGTCCGGCTAGCGCTGCACCGCGGGTCGCTGCGGATGATCCCAGCGCACAACGATGTCGGCGGGTTCGGCGTCGCGTTCGTGGCGTAGCAGCGCAGGCACAGTCCAGAGTTGCTCCGGCTCGGTGGCGCGCCGCAGCGCGGCCTCGGACATGTCGAGCCGCACGGTGAGATCGAAACCGAGGCCGCGCCCGCGCAGCATCGGACCCGCCACGATCACGACGTCGGTTCCGCCCGCGTCCAGTGCGGCTGCGCGGGGCGAGCGGTCGGTGTGCTCGTCCCACAGCCGGGGCAGCCACCTACCGTGCAACCGCAGTCCGTCGATCACCTCGCGTTGTAGTGCGGCATAGTCGAACCACGCACTGCGATAGGAGGTTTCGTCGGTGTGGCCGTATTCCAGCCGCACCGACGCCGGTCGGACGAAGTCGTGCACCGACACCACCGAAGCCGGCCTGCCGATATTGCGCACGCTGGCGGCGAGTCGGTCTGCCAGTTCGCCGGGATGTGCAGCGTCGGCGCCGTCGAGGGCCACCGCGGCCCGCCCTTCGATGCTCTGCAGTCGCGTCTCGATGAGCGTGATCAAACCGTCGACGGTGATGGGCGTGAAGGTCGGCACCGGTCCATCTTGCCGACTTCGCGGGTCGTACCGAATGCGCAAGTTCGGACCGCGGCGGATTGCTAGCCTTTGACCAGCAGAAGGAGACACATGGCGACGATCGAAGAGGCCCTCGAGGTCGAACGGCTCGAAAAGGACATCTTCCGTGGCGCTATCGTCAAAACGCACCTGCAGCGCACCTTCGGCGGACAGGTCGCCGGACAGGCGCTCGTAGCCGCGGTGCGCACCGTGGAGCCACAGTTCAGCGTGCACTCCTTGCACGGCTACTTCCTGCGCCCCGGCAATCCGGACGCGCACACCGTGTATCTCGTCGACCGGATCCGCGACGGCCGGTCCTTCGTCACCCGCCGGGTCACCGGTGTGCAGGACGGCAAGGCGATCTTCACGATGTCCTCGTCGTTCCATGTCGGTGACGAGGGCATCGAGCACCAGGACACCATGCCCGCGGTGGTCGGCCCCGAGGAGTTGCCCGATTCGCGCGACCAACTCCCGGAACGGCGCGAGTGGATGAGTCACTGGCAGGATTGGGACATCCGGATCGTCCCGGAGGACAAGGTCGTTCGCTACGGACGCATCGCGTCGCAGCAACAGGTGTGGTTCCGCTATCGGGGCGAACTGCCCGACGACCCGGTCTTCCACGTCTGCACGCTGACCTACATGAGCGACATGACGCTGATCGGGTCGGCGAACGCCATCCATCCCGGTGTGGACACGCAGGTGGCGTCGCTCGACCATGCGCTGTGGTTTCTGCGACCGTTCCGCGCCGACGAGTGGCTGCTGTACGACCAGACCTCACCGTCGGCCGGGATGGGCCGGGCGCTGGCGCAGGGCCGGATCTACAACCGCGAGGGGGCGATGGTCGCCGCCGTGGTCCAGGAGGGGCTGCAGCGGTTGCTTCGCACGGACGACCCGGGCTGATCGCTCGCCTGCGCTGAGCGATCGCGCCGTGGTCCGTATCCTCGTTGCGTGCAGACGACCCCGAGCGTGCATCCCGCCCGCCGAGTAGCGAAGCGGAACGGTGCGACAGTGCAGCCGAGTAGCGAAGCGGAACGGTGCGACAGTGCAGCCGAGTAGCGAAGCGGAACGGTGCGACAGTGCCGCCGAGTAGCGAAGTGGAACGGCGTGACAATGCCGCCGGGCCGAGGATCGGCGTGCTCGCCCTGCAGGGCGACTTTCGCGAGCATTTCGGCGCGCTGCACTCCTGTGGTGCGACGCCGGTGCCGGTGCGGCGGATCGGTGAGCTCGACAGTGTCGACGGACTTGTCATCCCGGGCGGCGAGTCGACGACGATGAGCAAGTTGCTCGAGGTGTTCGACCTGTTGGAGCCGCTGCGCAAACGGCTGCGCGATGGGATGCCGGCGTTCGGTTCCTGCGCGGGAATGATCCTGCTCGCCGCGGAGGTGCTCGACACCAGGCCGGACGCACAGCATCTCGACGGCATCGACATGACGGTGCGGCGCAATGCGTTCGGCCGGCAGGTCGACTCGTTCGAAACCAACCTCGATTTCGCCGGACTCACCGGTGATCCGGTGCGAGCCGTTTTCATCCGCGCGCCGTGGGTGGAGCGGGCCGGGCCCGGCGTCGAGGTGCTCGCGACCGTGCCCGACGGGCCGGCGGCAGGCCGAATCGTCGCGGTGCGCCAGGGCAATGTGCTGGCCACCGCGTTTCACCCCGAGGTGACCGGGGATCTGCGCGTGCACGAACTGTTCACCGCAATCGTGCGGGCAGCTGCGTAGTCGAGTGGGAGGCGACGGTCGAATCGAGTAGTCGACCACTCGCGCTCGGGCGGGCGTGTGCACCGACTCTGGTTCGCGCACATTCGCAACCGACCAGGGAGTCCACATGACCACCGTCCTCGCCCCCGCAACAGAACAACCGCCCTACCCCTTCGAAGGCGATATCACCGATCGGCGTTCGAGGTTCCGGTCCATCACCCGCACGACACCGAAGGAGCCCGACGCGACTAGGGCGTTCGTCGCCGCCAAGTTGGCAACCCTGAGGTCGCACAAAAATCTTGCCCGCTCGGCGGCCGAGGAATCGCTGGCCGCTGCCCTCGGCTACCCGGCAGTAGAGGCGCTCGCGGCGGAGTCGGCACCCACACCCGGCGGCGTCGGCTATGGGATGTTCTACACCGCCGCGTTCCGCACCGCGTTCAACCGTGGTACCTCGCTGTACTACGAGATCGTCTGCCCGACCCAGCCCGCCGGCAACGTCAACACGTACCTCTACCTGACGTCAACCAACCGGGCGCAGAAGGGCGTCGAGGCGTTCGTGTCCTACAACGGCCAGAACGACACCAGGTTCAAGGTGTTCGACTGGGCGCGTACGGATCACTGGCAGACCGATGTGCGTTTCGCGGATATCGGCCCCTACCTGCACAGTGCCGTCGCGCACGGGTGGGGACTGCAGACGATCCAGGTGTGGAATTCGACCTACGAGATCGGCGCCGGGCGCTGGCGCAACGAGGTACTGCTGCACAACCGGGCCGCGAACCGTTGGGACCTGGTCTACCGCTTCGACTACAACTCGAATCCGGCCGAACAGATCGCGGGCTGGGTCGGCAGCTGGGGACCGATCGTCGAGACGTTCCAGAGCAGCTATTCGGGACTGCGCTGGCTCGGCTTCCTGAACACCATGCTGATCGCACGCGACAGCGCCGGAAACTGGGGCAACTGGGGGCTGTTGGGCAGCAGCCAGAGCACCGTCCGCAACGACGGGCAGGGCTTCACGCCGCTGTTCCTCGACCCCAACTACTCCCTCGTCGTGAAAAGCTGATGTCGTGAGCGATGACGAGATCGCCGACCGCCGCGAACTGTTCGAACGGCTTTCGCGACGGTCGGCCGCCCCGAGCGCCGAAGAGTTCATCGAGCACAAAATCGAGATCGTCCGGTCGGACCCGGATCTCACCGATGCGGAGAAGGACCGCGCTATTGCCGAACTGCGGGGCAAGCAGCGTTCGGCCGGCGAGTAAACTGGCATGGTTGTTCGGACTGCCAGTTGAAAGAAGGGGCGCATGAGCGGCCACTCCAAATGGGCCACCACCAAGCACAAGAAGGCCGTTGTCGACGCGAAGCGCGGCAAGATGTTCGCGAAGTTGATCAAGAACATCGAGGTGGCCGCGCGCACCGGTGGCGGTGACCCGACGGGCAACCCGACGCTGTACGACGCCATTCAAAAGGCGAAGAAGTCGTCGGTGCCCAACGACAACATCGAGCGCGCCCGCAAGCGTGGTGGCGGCGAAGAGGCGGGCGGCGCCGACTGGCAGACGATCATGTACGAGGGATATGGCCCGAACGGCGTCGCCGTGCTGATCGAGTGCCTGACCGACAACCGCAACCGCGCGGCCGGCGAGGTGCGCACCGCGATGACCCGCAACGGCGGCAACATGGCCGACCCGGGTTCGGTGGCGTACCTGTTCAGCCGCAAGGGTGTCGTGCTGCTCGAGAAGCACGACCTGTCCGAGGACGACGTCCTGCTCGCCGTGCTCGAGGCCGGCGCCGAGGACGTCAACGACCTCGGTGACAGCTTCGAGGTGGTCAGCGAGCCGACAGATCTGGTGGCGGTGCGGTCGTCCCTGCAGGACGCCGGCATCGACTACGACTCGGCCGAGGCGAGCTTTCAGCCGTCGGTGACGGTGCCCGTGGATGCCGACGGTGCGCGCAAGGTGTTCAAGCTCATCGACGCGCTCGAGGACTGCGACGATGTGCAGAACGTCTACTCGAACGTCGACGTCTCCGACGACGTGCTGGCCGAACTCGACGTCTGAGCCGACCCGGGGTCGTAGGGTCGCGGTATGCGAAGCGACATCCTCGACAACGCCGAACAGACCGGCACGCCGGGCACGTTCGTCCTGCAGAACTCCCGGATGCTGAAGGTCGATCTCGCCGGCACCGGTGGTTACTTCTATGCCTGGCAGGGGTCGATGGTGGCCTACCAGGGCGAGGTCGACTTCGCCTACGAGGGCAGCGGTGGTGTCGGCCGGTTCCTGAAAAAGGCGCTCACCGGTGAGGGCATGTCGCTGATGAAGGTCAGCGGCAGCGGCGACGTGTTCCTCGCCCGGGACGCGGACGAGATCTTCCTCGTCGAGCTCGAGGACGAGTCGGTGACCGTCAATGGCACCAACGTCCTCGCGTTCGAGAATTCACTTCGCTGGGACATCAACCGTGTCGAGGGCGCCTCGATGCTCAGCGGCGGATTGTTCAACACGACGTTCACCGGCCGTGGAGTTCTCGCGATCAACGTGTACGGCACTCCCGTCGTTCTGCGCGTCGACGTACCCACGTACGTCGACATGCAAAGTGCGGTGCTGTGGTCGACCTCGCTGCAGTCGAGTATTCGCAAAACCGCCAAGATGGCCGCGGCGATCGGTCGTGGTTCGGGGGAGGCCTATCAGCTGCAGCTGTCCGGCAATGGGATCGTCGTGGTGCAGGCCTCCGAGGGTCATCCGCCGCTCCCGAAGCAGTAGGTCCACTCTCGGCGAAGCAATGGGACGCAGCCCGCTTCACCGCCGTGTCGTGCAGGGGCGGCGTCCGATCCACCCGCTAGGCTCTCGAACAGCTGTTCGCAACGGGTGGGAGTGGGTCATTGCGCGTGATGGGTGTCGATCCCGGGTTGACCAGATGCGGAATCGCGCTGGTCGAGTCCGGCGGCGGGCGGCAGGTGACGGCGCTCGACGTCGACGTCGTGCGCACCGCCACCGATATGGACCTCTCCGCGCGCCTGCTCGCCATTTACACCGCGGCCTGCCACTGGCTCGACGTCCATCAACCGGACGTGGTGGCGATCGAGCGGGTCTTCGCGCAGCATCAGGTCTCGACGGCGATGGGGACGGCCCAGGCCGGTGGCGTGATCGCATTGGCGGCGGCGCAGCGGGACGTGGCAGTGCGGTTTCATACCCCATCGGAGGTAAAGGCCGCGGTGACCGGTAGCGGACGGGCCGATAAAGCTCAGGTCACCACTATGGTGACGCGAATTCTCGGGCTGCAGACCAAGCCCACGCCGGCCGACGCGGCCGACGCGCTCGCGCTTGCGATCTGTCACTGCTGGCGCGCGCCGATGCTGGAGCGGATGGCGCAGGCCGAGGAGCTTGCGGCCGAGCAGAAGCGCAAATATGCGGCGACGCTGGCGCGCGCACGGAAGGAGACAGGGACCAGATGATCGCATCGGTACGCGGCGAGGTACTCGACATCGGCCTCGACCATGCGGTGCTCGAGGCGGCAGGCGTCGGCTACCGGCTCAACGCGACCCCCGCGACACTGGCCACGTTGCAGCGCGGTGCGGAGGTCCGGCTGTTCAGCGCGATGGTCGTCCGCGAGGATTCGATGACGCTCTACGGTTTCGCCGACACCGAGTCGCGCGAGCTGTTCGGATTGTTGCAGACCGTCTCCGGTGTCGGGCCGCGGCTTGCGATGGCGATTCTGGCGGTGCTCGAACCGGAGGCATTGCGCAAGGCCCTGGCCGAAGGGAACGTCGTCGCACTCACCCGGGTGCCCGGCATCGGAAAGCGCGGCGCGGAACGAATGGTCGTCGAGCTGCGCGACAAAGTGGAAGCCGTTGCGACAGCTGATATTCCGGGTGGCTCCGGGGCGGTGATCCCGTCCGTCGGCGCCGTCCGCGAGCAGATCGTGGAGGCGCTCACCGGACTCGGATTCCCGGCCAAGCAAGCCGAACAGGCCACCGATGCCGTCCTCGCCGATCAACCCGAGCTCGACAGCTCCCGTGCCCTGCGCGCCGCATTGGCACTGCTCGGGAAAAACAAATGAGTACCGAGCCCGAGGTGGGTGCGGAGTCCGAGGCTTCGACGGTCACCGCGAGGTACCTGAGTTCGGACGGCGAGCTCGAGACAAGTCTGCGACCGAGTTCGCTCGACGACTTCATCGGCCAGCCGCGGGTGCGCGAACAACTCGCCCTTGTGCTGCGCGGCGCGAAGATGCGCGGCGGTACACCCGATCACATTCTGATGTCCGGTCCGCCCGGCCTCGGTAAGACGAGCATGGCGATGATCATCGCCGGCGAACTCGGCTCCGCCTTGCGTGTCACGTCCGGCCCGGCACTGGAACGGGCCGGCGACCTCGCGGCGATGCTCAGCAACCTCGTCGAGGGCGACGTGCTGTTCATCGACGAGATTCACCGGATCGCCCGCCCGGCCGAAGAGATGCTCTATCTCGCCATGGAGGACTTCCGGGTGGACGTGGTGGTCGGCAAGGGGCCCGGCGCGACGTCCATTCCGCTCGATGTCGCACCGTTCACGCTGGTCGGTGCGACGACCAGGTCGGGAGCGCTCACCGGACCGCTGCGCGACCGGTTCGGTTTCACCGCGCACATGGACTTCTACGAACCCGCGGAGCTGCAACTGATCCTCGCCCGCTCGGCGCGGATCCTCGGCATCGAGCTCGGCGCCGACGCCGCGGCAGAGATTGCGGGCCGCTCGCGCGGGACGCCACGGATCGCGAACCGGCTGCTGCGCCGGGTGCGCGACTACGCCGATGTGCGCGCCGACGGAGTCATCACCGTCGAAGTCGCAGAGGCCGCGCTCGCCGTCTACGACGTGGATCGGATCGGGCTCGATCGGCTCGACCGAGCGGTGCTCGCCGCATTGATTCGCAGCTTCGGCGGAGGGCCGGTCGGTGTCTCGACGCTCGCGGTCGCGGTCGGTGAGGAACCCGCGACGGTCGAGGAGGTCTGCGAACCGTTCCTGGTCCGGGCCGGGATGGTCGCGCGCACCCCGCGCGGACGAGTCGCGACGGCAGCCGCATGGGAGCAACTCGGCCTGGTTCCGCCTCCCGATCTGGCGATCGGCGGGATCGAGGTCCGCGCGAACGAGCCGCAGATGGGCCTGTTCGAGTAGCGCGGCACCATCGGGCACCGAGCGGACACGGGTGCCGCAGAGTAGGGATCGAAGCACGCTAGTGGCACACTGGGTAATTGCGCTGGCCCGACCGGGGTCAGTGACGAACCCGCCTGAAATCTCCGAGGACTGATTTCGACAATGGAACTCCTGTTTCCGCTCCTGATTGTTGCCCTGCTCGTACCGATGTTTTTGAGCATGCGGCGTCAGCGCAAGGAACTGGCCAAGACCGCCAACCTGCAGGACTCGGTGAAGGTCGGCGATCGTGTCGTCACCTCCTCCGGCGTCTATGGCACGGTCGTCGAGGTGGACACGACCACGGTCGATCTCGAGATCGCGCATGACGTCGTAACGACCTGGCTCAAGCTAGCGATCCGGGAAGTACTCGCGGACGAGGACGAGACCGAGGACATCGACTCGGTATCGGATTCGGACACCGCGGAGGAGCGGCCCGAAGACACCGAGCGTCGCCTCAACCAGGAATGATGCACGCGAAGCCCTCGCAGATGCCAGTTGGGCATCCGCGAGGGCTTCGGCGCGCGTGAACGGTGGATTCGCCGCGCGCACGTAATAGTCAGCTGCGCCGACGGCACGGCTGAGACCTAGGAGAACAACAGACTGTGGCATCCTCGCAGGAAGTGCGGCCCACCCGGCTGCTTGCACTGTTCGCAGTGCTCGTAGCCGTGGTGTATGCACTCGTCTTTTTCACCGGCGACCAATCCGCGACACCCAAGTTGGGTATCGACCTGCAAGGCGGCACCCGGGTGACGCTCACCGCGCGGACCCCCGACGGCAGCAAACCCAGCCAGGACAGCCTGCGCCGCGCCCAGGAGATCATCGAGACACGCGTCAACGGACTCGGCGTCTCCGGCTCCGAGGTCGTCATCGACGGCGACAACCTGGTCATCACGGTCCCCGGCGACAACAGTTCGCAGGCCCGCTCGCTCGGCCAGACGGCGCGCCTCTACATCCGTCCCGTCATCACCTCCCAGCCCGCCGGCCAGGCCCGGGCGCCCTCCACACCGGCGCCGGCCGAGCCCGCGACCGGAACACCACCGGGTGCACCGGCCGAGCCGGCACCACAGCCACAGAACCGCCCGTTCCCGGCGCAGGAACCGACGACCAGCCAGGCGCCCGCGCCGAGCGGTGAGCAGACGCCGGCGCCGACCGAACAGACGCCGGCGGAAGCCGGCAGCGCCGATCAGGCCGCAGCCGAGATCTCCGCCGCCAAGGCGACCCGCCAAAGCACCGATCCAACGGTGCAGCAGCAGGCGATGGCCGAACTCGACTGCAGCGCGCCCGACCCGTTGCAGGGCAACGACGACCCGACGCTCCCGCTGGTCGCGTGCTCGACCGAGGGCGACTACGTGTATCTGCTTGGTCCGAGCATCATCGACGGTCAGGAAATCGCGGACGCGACGTCGGGCTTCAACTCGCAGCAGGCGCGTCACGAGGTCAGCCTGAATTTCAAGTCCGGTGGTAGCCAAACCTGGGCGGAGTTCACCTCGCAGAACATCGGCAAGCAGGCCGCGTTCGTGCTGGATTCGAAGGTGGTCAGCGCACCGGTGGTGCAGGGGGCAACGCCGGCCGGCAGTGCCACCTCGATCACCGGCAACTTCACCGCGTCCACCGCGAAGGAACTCGCGAACACCCTGAAATACGGCTCGCTGCCGCTGTCGTTCTCGGCGTCGGAGGCGGAAACGGTATCGGCGACCCTCGGTCTCGCCTCCCTGCAGGCGGGTCTGGTGGCCGGCCTCATCGGCCTGATCGCGGTGCTGATCTACTCACTCGCGTACTACCGGCTGCTCGGCGCGATCGTCGCCCTGTCGCTGGTCTGCTCCGGTGTCATGGTCTACGGCATCATGGTGTTGCTCGGGCGGTGGATCAACTTCACCCTCGACCTCGCCGGAATCGCCGGCCTCATCATCGGTATCGGCATGACGGCGGACTCGTTCGTGGTGTTCTTCGAACGCATCAAGGACGAGATGCGTGAGGGTCGAAGTTTCCGCTCCGCGGTGCCGCGCGGCTGGGCCCGGGCACGCCGGACGATCCTTTCCGGCAACGCGGTGAGCTTCATCGCCGCCGCGGTGCTCTACGCCCTCGCGGTCGGGCAGGTTCGCGGCTTCGCGTTCACCCTCGGCCTGACCACGATCCTCGACGTGGTGGTCGTGTTCCTCGTGACCGCGCCGCTCGTGACCATCGCCTCGCGCACGTCGTTCTGGTCGAAACCGTCGGTCAACGGTCTCGGTGCGATCCAGCAGGTCGCGCGTGAACGCAAGCAGGCGGCCGTGCTCGCCGGACGGGAGGCATGAGATGAGCGAGTCGAACACGAGCGCAACCGTGATTACGGAACAGGCGCCGCAGCACAGCCGGCTCTCCCGGCTCTACACCGGTACCGGTGCGTTCGAAATCGTCGGGCGCCGCCGGGTGTACTACGCGATCACCGGCGTGGTCATGCTGATCTGCCTCCTGAGCATCGTGTTCCGTGGCTTCACGCTCGGGATCGACTTCGAGGGTGGCTCGAAGATTTCGCTTCCCGCTGCGGACAACGTCACGACCGCGCAAGTCGAAGCTGTCTATGCGGAGGCATTGGGCACCGAACCGGTATCCGTGCAGACCGTCGGGTCGGGGTCGTCGTCGACGATCCAGATCCGGTCCGAGGCGCTCACCCTCCAGGAGGCCGCCACCCTCACCGATGCCCTGTACGACGCCTTCCAGCCGGTCGACTCGTCGGGCAACCCGAGTCGTAACGAGATCAGCACCTCCGATGTCAGCGAGACCTGGGGCAGCCAGATCACCAAGAAGGCGTTGATCGCGCTCGCGGTCTTCCTTGTCTTGGTGAGCCTCTACATCACGGTCCGCTACGAACGTGACATGGCATTGGCCGCGCTGGCGGCCCTGGTCTTCGACCTGGTGGTGACCGCGGGCCTGTACTCGATCGTCGGTCTCGAAGTCACGCCGGCAACGGTCATCGGTCTGCTGACCATCCTCGGCTTCTCGCTGTACGACTCCGTCGTGGTGTTCGACAAGGTGGAGGAAAACACGCGCGGAGTCCTGCATCTGAATAGGCGCACGTACGGCGAACAGGCGAATCTGGCGATCAACCAGACGTTGATGCGCTCGATCAACACGACAGTGATCGGCATTCTGCCGGTGATCGGGCTGCTGGTTGTCGCAGTGTGGCTGCTCGGGGTCGGCACACTGAAGGATCTGGCCGTGGTCCAGCTCGTCGGCATGATCGTTGGCGCGTATTCGTCGATCTTCTTCGCGACACCGCTGCTCGTGTCGATCAAGGAACGGTGGGGACCAGTGGCGGCACACACGAAGAAGGTGCTCGCGCGCCGGGAACAGGCGGAGACGGGAGCGGCGGCGAAGACAACCGCCGCGTCTCCGGCAGGCGCTACCGCAGCGGGAGTGCGCGTCGCAAACACGACCGCGACTCTCGACCGCCCCGCTGGCAATGCCGCCGAGCGCTCGGCTCGGGAGGCCCGGACCGGGGCGCCCAGACCGGGTGCGCGGCCCACCGGAAAGCGGCAGAAGAAGCGGCACTGAGGTGGGGGCCCGATTGTCCGGCGCGGACGGGCGACGCGCTCGTGTCATCGTTGCCGTGCTGGCCGCGTTCGGCGTCACCGCAGGGGTGCTGACCGGCTGTTCGCAGGAGAGCCCGGTGCCCTCGATCGGCTACGCGATCGACAACCTGATCACGACCTACAACGCGAATACCACCGCGGGCGCGTCCTCCGGTGCGCTCGCCGCATTCGGTCGCACCCTGACCGGGCTCAGCTACGTCGGGCCGCTGGGCGGCCCGGTGACCGACACGGATGCAGGCACCGCCACCGTGGTGCCAGGGGATGCGCTGACCGTGCAGTACCGACTGAATCCGGACGGCGTCTACTCCGACGGCACGCCGACCACGTGCGATGATCTCGTTCTGGCCTGGGTCGCCAACAGCGGTCGCTTCCTGCGGTCGGGTGACGGCGGCGCGCGGTTGCCGATGTTCGACTCGGCCGACACCGCCGGCTACTCCGACATCGATCGCGTCGAGTGCCAGCCGGGTGCGAAAGACGCCACTGTGGTGTTCCGGCCGGGGCAAGGGTTCACCGAGTGGCAGACGTTGTTTTCCGCCACCGAACTGATGCCCGCCCATATTGCTGCCCGCGCCGCCGGGGTGGACAGCGTCGTGACGACCGTCCAGGCGGGCGACCAGCAGGGGCTGGGCCGGATCGCGGACTTCTGGAACACGGGCTGGAACCTGACACCGGGACAGCTCGACACCGCGCTGTTCCCGTCGTCGGGGCCCTACCGCATCTCCTCCTACTCCGAGGACGACGGTCTGGTGCTCGTCGCGAACGAGCGATGGTGGGGCAACAAGCCCCAAACCCCGCGAATCGTGCTGTGGCCGAAAAACTTCGACATCGCCGCGAAGGTCGATGACGACGCGGTTCAGGTGATCGACATCGGCGCCGAATCGGTGCCCGGCCTCGATATGAAGGACTTCGTCACGGCGAACGTCCCGTCGCGCAATGCCGAGCAACTCGTGCTGAGCACCGGCGGCGTGCTGGCCAACCCCGAGGCTCGTCGAGCGCTCGCACTGTGCGCCCCGCGCACGGCGTTGTTCGACCAGCTCGGGCACCCGGGTTTCGAAAACGCGCGCGGACTCGGCTCGGGCGTGCTCAATTCCCGGATCGTGCAGCAGGACACGCTGATCTATCCGCCCGTCGCCGCGGGTGGGGCCGTGTTCCCCGGCGGCGATGTGCCCGGCGCGGTCGACGCGCTCGGCCGGGCCGGCGTCACCAACCCGACTGTGCGAATCGGCTACCTTGCGCCGGACGACCGGCGTGCCAAGACGGTGACCGCTATCGCGGACGCCTGCAAGCCCGCCGGAATTACCGTTGAGGACGCGAGCGGGCCACAGTTCGGGCCGCAGGAATTGCGCGCGGGCAAGGTCGACGCGGTGCTTACCGGAACTGCGAGCGCGCCGGGGACCGCGGGTGCCGCGTTCGACACCGACGCGCTCAACGCATTGCGCGGGGGCAGCGCCTCGAACTTCGGTGGATTCGCCAATCCGCGGTACGACGCGATCGTCGCCCAGCTGGGTACGGATCCGTCGCCCGATTCCCAGCTGAACCTGTCCACCGAGGCCGAGAACCTGCTGTGGAGCGAGTTGCCGTCGATTCCGCTGTTCGCGCAGCCACGCACGATAGCCTTCGCGCAGGGGCTCGGTGCGGGAGTTCCGAACCCGACCAAGGCGGGAACGGGCTGGAATATGGACCGATGGGTGCTGAAGCGATGAGCGCTGCGGAGGCGGTCAACCGGCTTACCCGATGGCGCGATGATTTCCCCACGCCCGGAGTGCGGTTCGCGGACCTCACCCCCGTCTTCGCCGACGGCGAGGCGCTGAAGGCGATCATCGACGGCCTCGCGGCCACCGGGCCGGATGCAGACCTCGTGGCGGGGATCGACGCTCGCGGATTTCTCCTCGGCGCCGGTGTGGCAATCGCGCTGAACCGTGGGGTCCTCGCCGTCCGCAAGGGCGGCAAATTGCCACCGCCGGTGCTCACCCGCGAATACCAGCTCGAGTACGGCACCGCACGCCTCGAAATCCCCGGCGACGGGCTCGATCTGCGCGGCAAACGGGTCCTGCTCGTCGACGACGTCCTCGCCACCGGCGGCACGCTCGCGGCAGCGGCGGAGTTGCTGGGCCAGGCCGGTGCGAGCATCACTGCCGTTGGTGTCGTGCTGGAGTTGACCGCGCTCGGCGGACGTTCCCGCGCGGGGGATTACCCGCTGACATCCTTGGTGCAAGTCTGAGGACTAAAGTTGGCCCGATCGGCGTTGGTCCGACGATGCCGACGTTCGCGTGAGCGACCGGTGAGGAGGTGCGGGCGTGACGCAGGAAGTTGATCGGTCCACCGGCAAGACGACGCCTGCGCAGGGCGCCGCCGCGCCTGCGCCGCAAGGCCCCGGCCCCGCGCCGGTCCCGACCTCCGCCTCACGGCGCGTCCGGGCACGGCTGGCGCGCCGGATCACCGCGCAGCGGCACACGGCGATCAAGCCGGTGCTCGAACCGCTCGTCGCGGTGCACCGGGATGTCTATCCGAAGGCCGATCTCGCGCTGTTGCAGCGCGCATACGACATAGCCGACGAGAAGCACGCGCATCAGATGCGCAAGTCCGGCGATCCCTACATCACCCATCCGCTGGCCGTGGCGAGCATTCTCGCGGAGCTCGGAATGGACACGATCACGCTCGTCGCCGCACTGCTGCACGACACGGTCGAGGACACCGGCTACACGCTCCACCAGCTCGAAGTGGATTTCGGCTCCGAGGTCGCACACCTGGTGGACGGTGTCACCAAGCTGGACAAGGTGACGCTCGGCAACGCGGCCGAGGCCGAGACGATCCGCAAGATGATCATCGCGATGGCACGGGATCCACGCGTGCTGGTGATCAAGGTCGCCGACCGGCTGCACAACATGCGCACCATGCGGTTCCTGCCGCCGGAGAAGCAGGCGCGCAAGGCCAAGGAGACGCTGGAGGTCATCGCGCCGCTCGCGCACCGGCTCGGCATGGCGACGGTCAAGTGGGAGCTCGAGGATCTGTCCTTCGCGATCCTGCACCCGAAGAAGTACGACGAGATCGTGCGGCTCGTGGCGGACCGGGCACCCTCGCGGGATACCTATCTGGCGAAGGTGCGGGCGGAGATCACCTCCACGCTCGGTGCATCACGGATCGATGCCGACGTCGAGGGCCGACCGAAGCACTACTGGTCGATCTACCAGAAGATGATCGTCAAGGGTCGCGACTTCGACGACATCCACGACCTCGTCGGCGTGCGGATCCTCTGTGACGAGGTGCGCGATTGTTACGCCGCCGTCGGTGTGGTGCATTCGCTCTGGCAGCCGATGGCCGGCCGGTTCAAGGACTACATCGCCCAGCCGCGCTTCGCCGTCTACCAGTCGCTGCACACGACTGTTGTCGGCCCCGAGGGCAAACCGCTCGAGGTGCAGATCCGCACGCGCGATATGCACCGCACCGCCGAATTCGGCATCGCCGCGCACTGGCGCTACAAGGAGTTGAAGGACGGCAAACCCACAGATGTCGGCGAGATCGACGACATGGCGTGGATGCGTCAGTTGCTCGACTGGCAACGGGAGGCCGCGGATCCGGGGGAGTTCCTCGAGTCGCTGCGGTACGACCTCGCCGTCAAGGAAATCTTCGTGTTCACGCCGAAGGGCGACGTGATCACGTTGCCGTCCGGTTCCACACCGGTGGATTTCGCCTACGCGGTGCACACCGAGGTCGGGCACCGCTGTATCGGTGCCCGGGTCAACGGCCGCCTCGTGGCGCTCGAACGAGAGCTGGAGAACGGCGAGGTCGTGGAGGTGTTCACCTCCAAGGCGCCGAATGCGGGCCCGAGCCGGGACTGGCAGGGCTTCGCCAAGTCACCGCGGGCGAAGGCGAAGATCCGCCAGTGGTTCGCCAAGGAACGGCGCGAGGAGGCGCTGGAGAACGGCAAGGATGCGATCGCCAAGGAGGTGCGCAGGGTCGGGCTGCCGCTGCAGCGGTTGATGGGCGCCGACTCGATGGCGGTCATCGCGCACGAACTGCGCTACGCCGACGTATCGGCGCTGTACACGGCCGTCGGCGAAAGCCACGTGTCGGCGCACCACGTCGTGCAGCGCCTCGTGGCCCATCTCGGCGGCGTCGGCGCGGTGGAGGAGGAGCTCGCCGAGCGGGCCACCCCGTCCAGCACTCCGCTGCGTCCCCGCACGACCGGCGACGCCGGTGTGCTGATTCCGGGTGCGCCCGGCACGGTTGCCAAGCTCGCGAAGTGCTGTACCCCGGTTCCCGGGGATCAGATTCTCGGGTTCGTCACCCGCGGTGGCGCGGTCAGCGTGCACCGTACCGACTGCACCAACGCGGGCTCGTTGCACGAGCAGCAGGAGCGGATCATCGAGGTCGAATGGGCACCGTCGGCCTCGTCGGTGTTCCTGGTCGCGATCCAGGTGGAGGCGCTCGATCGGCACCGGCTGCTCAGCGACGTGACGAAGGTGCTCGCCGACGAGCGGGTGAACATCCTCTCGGCCTCGGTGACGACCTCCGGTGACCGCGTCGCGATCAGCAGGTTCACCTTCGAGATGGGCGATCCGAAACACCTCGGGCACGTGCTCAACGTCGTACGCAACGTAGAGGGTGTCTACGACGTGTACCGTGTGACATCCGCAGCATAGCGAAATGCGTTCGCCCGCACGATATTCCGTGCGGGCGAACACATTTGCAACAAGCGTGACTAGTCGATCTGGACGCTGGTGAGTGTCACCGGGAGCGCCGGCTTACCGTCCTGGCCGCCGCCCTCGACACCGCCCGCGGCGATCTTGTCGAGCGTGGCCATCCCGGACTCGTCGACCGTGCCGAAGATGGTGTAGGCCGGCGGCAACTGCGAATCACCGTAGACGATGAAGAACTGGCTGCCGTTGGTGTCGGGACCCGCATTCGCCATGGCGAGCACACCGCGCTGGTAGGGCACCGGGGACGACATTCCGGGGTCCTGCTCGGAGTACTGGTCGGTGGGGTATTCGTTGGAGAATTCGTAGCCGGGTCCGCCCGTGCCGGTGGCGGTCGGGTCGCCACACTGCAGCACCCGCAGCGACTCCGAGTTCGTCATCCGGTGGCAGGACGTGCCGTCGAAGTAGCCCTGGCCGGCGAGGCTGACGAAGCTGTTGACGGTGCACGGGGCGTGCGCGTTGTCGAGGGTGAGGCCGAGGTCGCCCTGACTGGTGGCCACGCTGAGGCTGACCGTGGCGTCGTCACCGCTGGTCTGGATGCCGTCGGTGCGCGGCGGGTTGTTCGGCTTCGCTGCGGGTTGCGCCGAGGCGGGATACTCGCAGTTCACCGTGTCCGGCTTCGCCTTCGGCTCGGGCAGCTCGCCGGGGGTGTTCTCCGAGACGAATTCGCCGTTCTCGGCGGTGGCGCTCGCGCTGGCCGCCGTGTTTTCGGAGCTGTCGTCGCCGTTGGTCAGCAGGGCGACGCCCACGACCGCGCCGACGACGACGATAACTCCGGCGATCGACCCGGCGATCGTCAACTGCTTGCGCCTGCGCGCCTTCTGGGCTCGCCGTTCGACCTGGCGCTCCAGTTTTCGCTTAGCCGCCGCTCGTCGCTGTTCGTTGGTGGGCACTACCGAAGTCCTCCATCGCCTTGCGTGATCGCTGTCGGCCGGCGCCGACGCCGGCGGGGTAAGTCTGCCATTACCACCTGAGACTCGGCTGACAGACCACCCCGCATAGGCTTGATGCGCAGACCCGCCCCCATTTCTTCGACACCGCAACCGAGGCAGAGGAACAGCAGCCACTGTGAGCAAGCCGAACTCATTCGTCGCGCCGAAGGGCGTGCCCGACTACATTCCGCCGGATTCGGCGGGCTTCGTCGCGGTCCGGGACGGACTGACCCGGGCGGCTCGTGTCGCCGGTTACAGCCACGTCGAGTTGCCGATCTTCGAGGACACGGCGCTGTTCGCGCGCGGCGTCGGCGAGTCCACGGACGTCGTCAGCAAGGAGATGTACACCTTCGCCGATCGCGGTGACCGTAGTGTCACGCTGCGTCCGGAAGGTACGGCCGGGGTGATGCGCGCGGTCATCGAGCACGGACTCGACCGTGGGCAACTGCCGGTGAAGCTGAGCTACGCGGGTCCGTTCTTCCGTTACGAGCGGCCCCAGGCCGGTCGCTATCGACAGTTGCAGCAGGTCGGTGTGGAAGCGATCGGCGTGGACGATCCGGCACTCGACGCCGAGGTGATCGCGATCGCGGACACCGGTTTCCGCGACCTCGGCCTCGACGGCTTCCGGCTCGAGATCACCTCGCTCGGGGACGACACCTGCCGCCCGCAGTACCGGGCCTTGCTGCAGGAGTTCCTGCTCCGGCTCGACCTGGACGACGACACCCGTCGGCGGGCCGAGATCAACCCGCTGCGGGTGCTCGACGACAAACGTCCGCCCGTCCGCGAGATGACCGCCGATGCTCCGTTGATGGTCGACCACCTCTCCGAGTCGGCGAAGGGTCACTTCGACGAGGTGCTCGGCCACCTCGACCGGCTCGGCGTGCCGTACGTGGTCAATCCACGGATGGTTCGCGGGCTCGACTACTACACGAAGACGACCTTCGAGTTCGTGCACGACGGGCTCGGCGCTCAGTCGGGCATCGGCGGAGGTGGCCGCTACGACGGACTGATGGCGCAGCTCGGTGGTCAGCCGCTGTCCGGGATAGGTTTCGGTCTCGGTGTGGACCGGACGCTGCTCGCGCTTGCCGCGGAGGGCAAGACTGCGGGTGACACCGCGCGGTGCGAGGTTTTCGCCGTGCCGCTCGGCGAGACGGCGAAGGCAGAACTCGTCGTGCTCGCCCATCGGCTGCGTGCGCAGGGAATCGCGGTGGATCTCGCGTATGGCGGGCGCGGGCTGAAGGGTGCGATGAAGGCCGCGGACCGCTCCGGTGCGACATTCGCCTTGGTGCTGGGGGATCGGGACCTGGAGGCGGGCACCATCGGGTTGAAGGATCTGCGAACCGGCGATCAGCGCGACGTCGAGTTGGCACGGGTCATCGACACCATCGGAGCGCTCCTTGCCGGAGCCTGACGAACTGACCGCACTCGACCTGGTCGATCCCGCACTGATCGCGCCACGGCTGCGCAGGGTCGCGCTCATCGCCGCCGCGATCGGGATCGCCGTAGCGGTGGTGGTCGGCCTATTGGTGTCCTGGCCGATCGGCCTCTTGGTTGGCGCGGTGATCGGCGGTCCGACGACGATCTCTGCCCTGCTCGGGTTGCGCCGCCGAATTTGGATGTCCGGCAACGTGATTCATGCCCGTCGGCCGCTCGGAGTGCGCCGAATCGACGCGGCGGCCGCGGTGGTCGCCGAGGTGCAGGTGCGGACCGGACGGGTGAGCCAGGTTGCGTTGCGGGTCGGTGACGGTGATGCCGTGGTGACGGTGCCGCTCGCCCTCTACACCGACACCGGCGGCGCCGAACTGGCCGTGCTGGCCTTGCGTCGTCTCGCCGATGCGCTCGCCGCGAGCGATCTCGCCGCCGCCGCGGCCGTGTCTTCGGTTCTGGTGCAACAGCTTCGGGCAGAGGCGCGGGAGGCGGGTCTGGAACAGCGCCCGCTCTACGCGGCAGCGCGCACGGTGCGCGACGCCGGGCGCGGCGCGCTCACCACCTTGTCCGATGCCGAAGTCGCGGCACTGCTCGACTGAGTCGCGCGGCGCCGACGCACGACCGCGAGGCCGTGCGTCCGGCACCACAGGAACGGATCAGAGATCGTCGTAGTCGGCGCCCAGCACCGGTGATACGACGTTGGGCAGATCGCCGATCACGCCGTTCGGGTCGGTCACCGAGTTGAGGTAGCCCGGCGAGTTGCGCGTCGTGTCGTCGCCTCCGCCGACGCCGCGCGCGGCACCCGCCGTCGGCCCCATCATGGGACTGCCGGCCGCAACGCCCGAGCCGAACGCGGCCGATGTCGCGGCACCGCCCGGGCCGCCGGCGACCGGGGTGCCCTGCGGGCCGGCGCCCCCGGCAGACGGCGCGCCGAGCGGACTCGCACCCAGGACGCCACCGGTGAGTCCACCGCCGGCTCCGCCGCCGCTCGCGCCGCCACCGCCGTGTGAGCCGCTCACGCCGGCGGCGTGCGTGCCGGTGTAATGGCTAGCGCCGGAGGAAGAGTCGAGATCGGCGGAACTGGCGTAGGTCTGCGACTCGGTGAGGCTGCGGATGCCGTCGGTGACCGTCGACATGACCGGCTGTCCGACCGACTCGATCACCTGCTTGGCGATGCCGATCGGCGACTGCCCGGTGCCGGCACTGCCGGAAACTCCGGCGATGGCGGCCATTGCCGCGGTGGGACCGGACAGTTCGCCGCGGGTCTTCGAGACCACGGCGAGTGCCTCGCCGAGCGATTCGGTGGCTGCGGCGATGAGTCCGAGCTGGCCGGGCGGGGTGGCCGCCACCGGAATCAAGGTCGCGGCCTTGGTCGCGAAAGCTTGTGCAACGGCGGTCAATTCGGCATTACCCTGCTGCACGACGGCGGCGGCCTGCCGGGTGACCGTCGCGATGTCGGTGCCCTGCTGTGACGACTCGGCACCGTCGGCTTGCAGCCCGCGGCCCTGCTGCTGGGCGTTGTCGGCGGATTGGCCCTGCCACAGCTGATCGACAGCGGACAGGCCCTTCAGTCCGATCTGCATCGCGGTGTCGATGAGCTGGGACGACTGATCGAGGATCTGCGTGGGATCGAGGGCGCCGAAGATGCCGGTACCGAACCCGCCGGCAAGGTCGTTGAACGGCGCGAGGAATTGATCGATGCCAGGCAACGGCGGCATGGGCGGCAGCTGCGGGAGCCCGGGCAACTGCGGCAGCCCGTCGAGGGTCGGTACCTGCGGAAGCTGGGGAAGCGGCTGATCGAGCAGCGGCCCGACCGGGCTCGCGCGCAAGGCGTCGAGCACCGTAGGGGCGGGTGGGGCGGCGAACGGCTCGGCCGCGCCGGTCTGCGGCGCGGTCATGCGAGCTCTCCCATCCCGGAGGCGACCCCACCCAGCGACGCGGTATGGCGATCGTCGGATCGTTCGTAGCTTGTCGCGGTTGCGTGCGCCGTTGCCGAACTCGTGCCGTACGCGGAGGACAGGTCGCCGACGGCCGTCGCGTGCTTGGCCTGTGCGAGTGCGAACATGGCCAGGAAGTCCGCTCCGATCAGCCCGAAGACCGGCGTCGCGGCCGCGAGATTCTCGGCGAGATCGAATCCGCCTGCGCTCGCGAGCTGTGTGGAAACCGCAGCGCTGGTGTCCGCAAATGCGCGGATACCAGCGGGTACCACCTCGATAGAACTCATGTTCCCCCCATGTGTCGACGCCCCCGTCGAAGCCGCGGCGCACGTCGCACCCGGCCCGGCCCGGCAGTCGATGCCGGGCGAGCGCAATACTATCCGAGCCGCTACCGGTGATCGCGCGACGACCGGCAGACGTCCTTACAGAGCGTGCAGCTCAGCAAGGGTTTCCATCGCCAGGTCGACGGTTCTCCACAGCGTGTCCACCTCGATCGCCGTGGGCGTGCGCAGGGCAGGATCCTGCAGCGCGAGTCCATTGCCGAAGATCACTACGTTGGCCCCGGCATCAGCGAGGCGCAGCAACGGCCCGGTCGCGACGCCTTTGCCGAGCACTGCGTCGAGGCCCTCGCCGACGAAATAGAACCGCCACAGTGGGCCGAGGTCGGCGCCGTAGACCGCCTTGGTCCGGTCGACGATGAGGTCGCCGCTGCGCGCGATCGCATCGACGATCTCGAAGTAGTCCGGAGCGTTCTCCGGCCGGGTGCCGACGGCCGCGACCGCGTGGGTGAGGTCGACTGTGAGGTGGGCGTTGTAGCCCGCCATGGCGACCCGCGCGGGCGATCGATCGCATTGCCGGGTGAGGTCGAAGTAGGTTGCCCACTGCGGTTCGAGTGTCCCGCCGCCGAACTCGGCGTGCACGTTCACCAGGAAGCGTCGCAGCAAGTCGAGGCTGATGCGATGGGCATATTCGCGGTCGAGGAATGCGCCGGGATCGCGCTGCAGCGGCATGACGGCCGCCTGCTCGACGCCGTCGAGGCCCAGAGCGAACAGCCCACGCCAGTCGCGGTGGCGCACCAGAATTTCGGTGATCTGCTGGTGGCGCGCAACGGCGTCCTCGAGTGTCACGAGGGTCGCGCCGGTCGGGAGCGTCGTGGTGTCCGACAGCAATTCGATCCGGTCGATCTCGGTCGCGTCGAGCGCCGTTCCGCATGCCGTCGACACGAGCGGCGACGGAGCTGCCAGGGCGGGCGCGATCGGCGTCACGAGAGTCGCGAGTGCGGCGCAGACGACGAATAACCCACGCATACCAGGCTTGTTCACGTGCAGAGCCTAACCGCCGTAGACCGTCGTCGCTGTGAACGAGGGATGTTCTAGGGTTTCGTTGTGCCTGCGACGAATCTGCTCGAGCTCGTGGAAAGTTCGCCCGTGGCGGTGGCCGCGCACGATCGCGCGGCGTGGCTGGACATTTTCGCCACAGACGCCGCCGTCAACGATCCGGTCGGGTCCCGGCCGCATGTCGGTCCCGTCGCGATCGGCCGGTTCTACGACACCTTCATCGGCCCGAACGAGATCACTTTCGCGGTCGATCACGACATCGTGTGCGGCACAACGGTGGTGCGGGACCTGGTGGTGCACACCCGGATGTCCACGGGGGCGCTGATGCGGATCCCGATGCATCTGCGCTACGAACTCGGCGAACAGGACGGGCAGTTGCGGGTACGCGGCCTGTTCGCGCACTGGGAGTTGCCGGCGATGGTCGTGCAGCTGGCCGCGGCGGGCGTCCCTGGGTTGCGGGCGTGCGCGGTGCTGACCCCCCAGCTGCTCGGCAACCAGGGGTTGTCGGGTGCGCTCGGCTTCGCGCAGGGCTTCGTGCGGGTCGGCCGACGAGCCAAGCGGACCACCACGCAGGTGTTGACCGCGCTTGCGCGCTATGACGAGGTCGGTGTGCACCGTTTGCTCGCCGACGCGGTCGTGCAGGCCCCAACCGGTGGCCCGTCGACTGCTGCCGCGCTGCTGAAAAGCGTTCCCGACCTGCACTGGAGCAAAATGCTCGCGGCCGGCCGGACGGTGACGGTGTCCATCGACTCCGGCGGTGCACCCGGGGTGGCGCTGTTCGAGTTCGACGCGTTCGGCCGGCGTATCGAGCGGGCCAGGATCTACCACTGAAATAGAACAGGTTCCAAATTAGAACAAGTTCTACTACTCTCGGGCGCTAGTGGCCGGATCGTGCGGCCGTACCCAGGGAGTGGAATGAGGATCGCAGTCACCGGTGCCGCCGGGTTTGTCGGAACCAATCTCCTCGATCGGCTCGTCGAGCAGGGCCACGAGGTTGTTGCCATCGACCGGGTTCGGCCTGCCCATGCGATCCAATCCGATCGGGTGACCTGGAAGAGTGCCGATGTGCTCGACCCGGAGTCGCTGCGCACGGCGTTCGAGGGCACCGACATCGTCTACCACCTGGTCGCGATGATCACGCTGGCCCAGAACAACGACCTCGCCTGGCGCATCAACACCACCGGTGTCGGCAACGTCGCCGAGGCTGCGCTGGCCTCCGGCGTGCGTCGCCTCGTGCACTGCAGCTCGATCCACTCGTTCGATCAGTACGCCGCCGGCGGGTTCATCGACGAGACTTCGGCCCGCTCGACCGATGCGAAGATCCCCGTTTACGACCGCTCGAAGTGGTTCGGCGAGGTCGAGCTGCGCAAGGTGATCGACAAGGGCCTCGACGCCGTGATCTGCAATCCGACCGGCGTCTACGGACCCGTCGACCACGGCCCCTCCCGGATCAACGGCCTGCTGCGCGATTCTGCCCGCGGCCGGGTGCCGGCCATGATTCAGGGCCAGTTCGACCTGGTGGACGTGCGTGACGTGGCGATCGGCCTCACCCTCGCGGCCGAGCACGGTCGCACGGGAGAGAACTACCTGCTCGGCGGCGAGATGGTGACCATCTACCACGCGATGCGTGCCGCAGCGCGTCGCATGGGCCGTCGTGGTCCGGCGTTTGCCCTACCGCTGAGCTTCTTCGGTGCGATCGTCCCGGTCGCGGAGCCGATCGGCAAAATGTTCGGCTCGGACGTCCTCTCGCGCGCGTCGCTCGGCGCCATGCTGCACTCGCCGGTCGTCGACCGGACGAAGGCCGGCGCCGAATTGGGGTACGCCCCGCGCAGCAGCGCCGACACGATTGCCGACCTGGTCGACTTCTTCTGCGACTCCGGGCAGATCCCACGTGCGGCGCTGGCCACGTCCCGGTGATCGCCACCGGGCGTTCCGCTTGACACCCGGCTCGAACGGGTGTTCGACTTGCGGCTGTGCGATGGCAGGGACTTGGTGTCGATCTCGACGACGGGGCATTGCCGGGGCTGAGTCGCGCCGGACTCGTGCGCACGGTGACCGCACCCGAATTCGACGGCATCACCTTTCACGAGGTGTTGTGCAAGAGCGCGTTGAACAAGGTGCCCGTCGAATCGCGCTTGCCGTTCCGGTGGACGATCAACCCGATGCGGGGGTGCTCGCACGCCTGCCGGTACTGCTTCGCGCGCAGCACCCACGAGTACCTCGACCTGGATGCGGGCGACGACTTCGACTCGCAGATCGTGGTCAAGACGAACGTTGCGGCGGTGCTGCGCAAGGAACTCGCGCGGCGCTCCTGGCGGGGCGAGCGGGTGGCGCTCGGCACCAACACCGATCCATATCAGCGCGCCGAGGGCCGGTATCGCCTGATGCCGGGAATCATCCGCGCGTTGAGCGAATCGGGGACGCCGTTCTCGATTCTCACCAAGGGCACGCTGATGCGGCGCGACCTGCCGCTGCTCACGCTTGCCGCGCAGCGAGTCGACGTCGGTATCGCGGTGTCGCTGGCGATGTACGACGCCGAATTGCAGCGGTCGGTCGAGCCGGGCACGCCCACCCCGAAGGCCAGACTCGACCTGATTCACGCCTTCGCCGACGCGGGCTTCCGAGTGCACGTGATGGTCGCGCCGTTGATTCCGTATCTCGGCGATTCCGAAAGACAACTCGACGCGTTGCTGGGCGCAATCGCCGCGGCAGGCGCCTCGGGTGTGACCGCGTTCCCGATGCATCTGCGCGCAGGCACGCGCGGGTGGTTCCTGAATTGGCTCGCCGCCCATCATCCGGCGTTGGTGCGCCGCTACCGGCAGTTGTATGGGCGCGGCGCCAACGTCGCACCGGAGTACACCACCCGGCTGCGGGCGCGCCTCGACCCGCTGATCGCTCGTCACGGACTCGGCGGCGGGGACGGATCGCCGCGGCCGGAGTCGGTAGTGGCGGCGCCCGCTGTGCCGCAACCTCCTGCGCCAACCCTGTTCTGACCAGCGCTTTCCGCGGAATCGGCGATCGACGTGACAAAGATCACAGGAATCGGGCGGCGGCGCCCGGATGGGCGGACTGCGCCTGTTTTCCGCACGTCGGCCGGGCGCCCGTAATCGCCTCGGCGAGTGGACTGGCAGCGCAGACGGTTCGCAGTGAGTCGTTGGTCTGCGCGCGGCGCGCGCGGATTCTCGCAGACTTCCGGTGGGTATGGGGCTGCAATGTGGCAGTTAGAGTTGTGTTAGAAAGATCCCTCGCGTGAGCTTGGACACAAGTCCAGGGATCGAACGTTTCGGTGAAAGGTTGGTGTCGATGACTTCCGGAACCAAGGCCACCAAGTTGGAGCGGGTCGTCATCCGCTTCGCTGGTGATTCCGGTGACGGCATGCAGCTGACCGGTGATCGCTTCACGCACGAAGCAGCCGCGTTCGGCAATGACCTGGCGACCCAACCGAACTTCCCCGCGGAGATCCGCGCACCACAGGGCACGCTGCCCGGTGTGTCGTCGTTCCAGATTCAGATCGCCGACTACGACATTCTCACCGCGGGCGACAACCCCGACGTCCTGGTCGCGATGAACCCGGCAGCGCTCAAGGCCAACGTGAGCGACCTGCCGCGCGGCGCGACGATCATTGCGAACACCGACGAGTTCACCAAGCGAAATCTGGCAAAGGTCGGCTACGGCGCCGACCCGCTCGAGGATGGCTCGCTCGAGGACTTCGCCGTGCAGAAGGTCGCGATGACCACGTTGACCCTCGGCGCGGTCGAGGCGTCCGGAGTGGCGAAGAAGGACGGCCAGCGCGCGAAGAACATGTTCGCGCTCGGGCTGCTGTCCTGGATGTACAACCGCCCGGTCGGTGGCACCGAGAACTTCCTGCGCGAGAAGTTTGCGAAGAAGCCGGAGGTGGCCGAGGCGAACGTGCTCGCGTTCAAGGCCGGATTCCACTACGGCGAGACGACCGAAGCGTTCGCGTCCACCTTCGAGGTGGCCAGGGCCGCGCTGCCGGCAGGCACCTACCGGCAGATCACCGGCAACACCGCGCTCGCCTACGGCCTCGTCACCGCCGGCCGGATCGCCGGATTGCCGGTCTTCGTCGGCACCTACCCGATCACGCCGGCGTCGGACATCCTGCACGAGTTGTCCAAGCACAAGAACTTCGATGTCACGACATTCCAGGCCGAAGACGAGATCGCCGGAATCGGCGCTGCGCTCGGTGCCGCGTTGGGCGGGGCCCTCGGCATCACCTCGACCTCGGGCCCGGGGCTGGCGCTCAAGAGCGAGACGATCGGCCTTGGCGTGATGACCGAGCTACCGCTGATTGTGATCGACGTACAGCGCGGCGGCCCGTCCACCGGGCTCCCCACCAAGACCGAGCAATCGGACCTGCTGCAGGCCATGTTCGGCCGTAACGGCGAGTGCCCAGTCCCGGTGATCGCGCCGCGATCGCCCGCGGACTGCTTCGATGCCGGCATCGAGGCGGCGCGGATCGCGTTGACCTACCGCACCCCGGTACTGCTGCTCTCCGACGGCGCGATCGCGAACGGTTCCGAGCCGTGGTCGATCCCGCAGGTGAGCGACATCGAGCCGATCGATCCGGCATTCGAGTCGGCCACCGACGCCGACGAGCACGGTTTCGCGCCCTACTCGCGTGATCCGGAGACACTCGCCCGCCCGCTCGCCGTGCCCGGCACACCGGGGCGCGAACACCGCATCGGCGGGCTGGAGAAGGCCGACGGCTCGGGCAACATCTCCTACGACCCGGCCAACCACGACCTGATGGTGCGGCTGCGCCAGGCCAAGATCGACGGTATCGCGGTACCGGATCTCGTCGTGGACGACCCGTCCGGGGAGGCCGACCTGCTGTTGATCGGCTGGGGCTCGTCCTACGGGCCGATCGGTGAAGCCGTGCGTCGCGCGCGTCGACGGGGGAAGAAGGTCGCGCACGCGCACCTGCGCAACCTCAACCCGTTCCCCGCGAACCTCGGCGAGGTGCTCGCGGGCTACAAGACGGTCGTGGCGCCGGAGATGAACCTGGGCCAGCTCTCGCTGCTGCTGCGCGCCAAGTACCTGGTGGATGTGCTGCCGGTGACCAAGGTGCAGGGCCTGGCCTTCTCGGCCGCCGAACTCGAGGAGGTGATCGACGCCGCATTCGACGGTTCACTGCGTGAATGGGAGTTGGCAAAGACCACCGGTGCACTCGCGGCGGCGACCTACCGGAACGGGGGAATCCGATGACGATCATCGAGAACGAAAACACACTGGTCGGCACCGACCTGGGCCTGACCTCCTACGCGCACGTGCCGACGACCGAGGCGCCGCTCAAGGCGAAGGACTTCACCTCCGATCAGGAGGTGCGTTGGTGCCCCGGCTGCGGTGACTACGTGGTGCTCGCGACCGTGCGCTCGTTCCTGCCGGAGCTGGGCCTGCGCCGGGAGAACATGATGTTCGTGTCCGGAATCGGCTGCTCGAGCCGGTTCCCGTACTACCTCGACACGTACGGCCTGCACTCCATTCACGGTCGCGCACCGGCGATCGCGACCGGTCTCGCGGTGTCGCGTCCGGATCTGTCCGTGTGGGTGGTCACCGGTGACGGCGACGCGCTCTCGATCGGTGGTAACCACCTCATCCACGCGCTGCGCCGCAACGTCAACATCACGATCCTGCTGTTCAACAACCGGATCTACGGGCTGACCAAGGGCCAGTACTCGCCGACCTCGGAGGTCGGCAAGGTCACCAAGTCCACGCCGATGGGCTCGATCGACCATCCGTTCAACACCCTGTCGCTCGCGCTCGGGGCGGAGGCCACCTTCGCCGGTCGCGCGCTCGACAGCGATCGCAAGGGCCTCACCGAAGTGCTGCGGGCCGCGGCCGAGCATCGCGGCGCGTCGTTCGTGGAGATCCTGCAGGACTGCCCGATCTTCAACGACGGCTCGTTCGACCTGCTGCGCAAGGACGACGCCGAGAAGCACCTGATTCGCCTCAGCCACGACCAGCCGATCCGATTCGGCGCGAGCGAGGACCACCCCGACGGCGAGTTCTGCGTGGTCCGCGACGGCTTCGGACTCGCGGTCGCCAAGACCGCCGAGGTGGACGCCGGCGACATCGTGGTGCACGACGCCTACAGCGACGACCCCGAGTACGCCTACGCGCTGTCGCGGCTGTCGGACCAGGGCCTCGACCATGTCGTCACCGGTGTCTTCCGGGCCGTCGCGCGACCGACCTACGACGACGGCGCCCGCGCACAGCTCGCCGCCGCCGCCGAGGCGAAGCCGGTCGGCGGCGACACGCTGCAGACCTTGCTCACCGGCAAGGAGACCTGGACGGTCGGCTGACCTAGGCCGGCGGTTTGTCCAGGTTCCGCGCCGAGTAGGTGTCGCACGCGGCCAATTCGCCGGTGCGGTATCCGGATAAGAACCAGCGTTGCCGCTGTTCGGACGATCCGTGCGTCCATCCCTCCGGATCCACCCGACCGGTCGCGCTCTGCTGAATCCGGTCATCGCCCACCGCGGCCGCAGCCGACAGCGCATCGGCAACGTCGGCGTCGCTCAGCGGCTCGAGGAACGGCTCGGAGCTGTTCGGCGCCGGCGTTTTGTCCGCGTAGTGCGCCCATACCCCGGCATAACAGTCGGCCTGGAGTTCGGTGCGGACCGATGCCGATGCGGCACCGCGCGGATCGACCTGCGACCGACCGATGTCACCGAGCTGGTTCTGGAGATGATGGCCGAATTCGTGAGCGACCACGTACTCCTGGGCGAGCGGGCCGGCGCTTGATCCGAACCGCTGGACGAGTTCGTCGAAGAATGCGGTGTCGAAGTAGGCGGTTTGGTCGGTTGGGCAGTAGAACGGTCCGACGGCGCGCGTCGCATTTCCGCACCCGGTCGCCACCGAGCCGCTGAACAGGGTGACTTCGGGGGGGAGATAACCCGTGCCGGACTGCGAATCGAGTTCGGCCGACCACACCGAGTCCAGACTCGCAGCTGTGAAGGCGACTCGGCAGTTCACGTTTGCATTCGCGTCGGCACCGGTCTCGCACTGCTCGAGGGTCTCCGTCGATGCCTGGCCGTAGGTCCCGGCGCCCGCGTCGGAGCCGAGTAGGGATGACGGGTCGCCACCAAGTAGCACGAACAGCACCAACACGATCAACCCACCGGCACCGCCGCCGAGTGCCATCTTGCCGCCGCGGCCGGGCCCGCCGCCGCCGACCCGCACGCGCCCGGAATCCATGCGCGCACCCTCGTTGAATGTCATCGTCACTCCGCTTGTCGGACCGGTCGTGGGCAACGCCGGTTCGCTCCGTAGGATCGCACCCGGCGCTAGTGATCACGTCATCTTGAAAGGACTCTCGTGCTCCGTACCCATTTGTCAGGCTCACTGCGTGGCGAGCATGCGGGACAGACGGTGACCCTCTCCGGCTGGGTGGCGCGGCGACGCGACCACGGCGGCGTGATCTTCATCGATCTGCGGGATGCGTCCGGTGTGTCGCAGGTGGTGTTCCGCGAGGGCGCGGTGGCCGAACAGGCACACCGGCTTCGTGCCGAGTACTGCGTCAAGGTGACCGGGCTGGTGGAGAACCGGCCGGCCGGCAACGAGAACCCCGACCTGCCCAGCGGTGCGATCGAGGTCGACGCTCGCGAACTCGAGGTGCTCAACGAGAGTGCGCCGCTGCCGTTCCAGCTCGACGAGCAGCCGGGCGAGGAAGCGCGGCTGAAGTACCGCTACCTCGATCTGCGTCGGGAGGGCCCCGGACGTGCGATGCGGCTGCGGTCCAAGGTGAACGCCGCTGCCCGCGAGGTACTCGCCGGGCACGATTTCGTCGAGGTGGAGACCCCGACGCTGACCAAGTCCACTCCCGAAGGCGCACGCGACTTCCTGGTGCCCGCGCGACTGCAACCGGGCAGCTTCTACGCATTGCCGCAGAGCCCGCAGCTGTTCAAGCAGCTGTTGATGGTCGCAGGCATCGAGCGCTACTACCAGATCGCGCGCTGTTACCGCGACGAAGATTTCCGCGCCGACCGCCAGCCCGAGTTCACCCAGCTCGATATCGAGATGAGTTTCGTGCGCCAGGACGACGTGATCCTGCTTGCCGAAGAAATCCTCGTCGCGCTGTGGAAGCTCGTCGGGCACGACATCACGACCCCGATTCCGCAGATGACCTACGCGGAGGCGATGCGCCGCTTCGGAAGCGACAAGCCGGACCTGCGCTTCGGCGTCGAGATCGTCGAGTGCAAGGAGTTCTTCGCCGACACCACCTTCCGGGTGTTCCAGGCGCCGTATGTGGGCGCGGTGGTCATGCCCGGCGGGGCGAGTCAGCCGCGCCGCGAACTCGACCGCTGGCAGGAGTGGGCCAAGCAGCGCGGGGCGAAGGGCCTGGCGTACGTGCTCGTCGCCGAGGACGGCACGCTCAGCGGCCCGGTGGCCAAGAACCTGACCGACGCCGAGCGCGATGGACTGTGCGCGCATGTCGGCGCGAAGCCGGGGGACTGCATCTTCTTCGCCGCGGGTGCGGTGAAGACGTCCCGCGCGCTGCTCGGTGCCGCGCGCGGCGAGATCGCGCGCAAGCAGGACCTGATCGACGAGAACGCCTGGGCGTTCGTCTGGGTCGTGGACGCGCCGATGTTCGAACCGACGGCGGACGCGGTCGAGAGTGGTGACGTCGCGCTGGGATACAGCGCCTGGACTGCCGTGCACCACGCGTTCACCTCGCCTAAGCCGGAGTCGCTCGACACCTTCGACGCCGATCCCGCCTCGGCGCTCGCCTACGCCTACGACATCGTCTGCAACGGCAACGAAATTGGCGGCGGCAGCATCCGTATCCACCGGAAAGACGTGCAGGAGCGAGTGTTTGCCGTCATGGGCATCACCGAGGAGGAAGCGCAGGAGAAGTTCGGCTTCCTGCTCGACGCGTTCGCGTTCGGCGCGCCCCCGCACGGCGGTATCGCGTTCGGCTGGGACCGGATCACCGCGCTGCTCGCCGGTACCGACTCGATCCGCGAGGTGATCGCGTTCCCGAAGTCCGGCGGCGGTGTCGACCCGCTCACCGACGCGCCCGCGCCGATCACCGCGCAGCAGCGCAAGGAATCGGGAATCGACGCGAAGCCGGAGAAGAAGTAGCGCTCGATCCACCGGAAAACGGAGAACCCCGCGCCGACTCGGCGCGGGGTCTCCGTTTTCGACTCAGGCGGTAGGTGGTGACACCGGGCCGCGCACCAGAACCCGATAGGCGTAGGTGACCGCGATCAAGGTGACCGGCGCCGAGACAAGCAGGCCGACCAGGCACAACAGGGCGCCGACGATGTTCAGGCCGATGCACGCCAGGGCGAGCAGCAGCAGCGGCCCGACGTTCGCCGAAATGAGCTTGTAGCTCGACTTCATCGCATCGACCGCATCCTGGCGTTGGTCGATGACGAACTGCAGTGTGTAGAACAACAGGAAGCCGATGACGATGCCGGGAATGATGCAGAGTATCAAGCCGATCCAGGTGGCCAGACCGACCAGCAGGCTGGCGATCACCAATTGTCCGATGTTCTCCCACCGGAAGAACGATTCGAAGTTCGGTCGGCGCCCGTCCACCTCGTGTAGCGCACCCTGGACGAACGCCGCCTGAATCAGCACGCCGACCACGAACAGCACGAGTGCTCCGACGATCGAGAGCACGCTGAAGTTGGTGCTTGTGACGCTGAAGCCGTTGAACACGAACCGGAGCACGGCCTGAATGAGGATCGCCGCGAGCGCGATCCCGATCCACACCAGTGCGTTGTTCTTGTACTTCTCCCAGCCGTAGCCGATCGCGGCGCCGACCGAGAACTGCGGGCCCTGGTCGAATCCGCCGGCTCCGTACCCGCCGGGCGCGGCGGGGTAGGGATCGCCGTAGCCCGGTGGCGGGGGATACCCGCCGCCCTGCGGTGGCTGCTGCCCGTACGAACCCGGAGGCGGGCCGTATCCGCCGGGAGGGGGGCCGTAGCCGCCCGGCGGCGGCCCGTATCCGCCGCCGCCCGGCGGCGGCCCGTATCCGCCGGGTCCCGGGGGCGGTCCGGACTGGCCGGGCGGGGGCCCATACCCCGGTCCCTGGGGCGGTGGGCCATACCCCGGTCCCTGGGGAGGCGGGCCGGGTTGACCTCCCTGCGGAGGTGGACTCGACGGATAGGGCGGTAGTTGTGGGTCTTTTTGCGGTTCGTCGCCGCCCTCGCCACGTGGCGGCGGGGGATTTTCAGTCATCTGCTGATCCTTCGCGGAGAGTGGGAGGGAATGGGTGAAATCGGACGTCGCCGACACAACCCGAGCCCGTATCGGGTGTCAAGCGTGGCACGAGTGATCTTGCTCCGCATTAGCTCGGTCTCATGTTTGCCAGGTGCGAGCCGTGATGATTTTGCAACCGCCCAACGCGGAGAGGTCATCGTCGCGTGCTCGTAGTGAGACTGGCTGTCGGGCACAATTCGTTCGGACACGGGTAGGTTGGATGGTGATGACCGCAGTTCTGGCCGAACGCGCAGCCGAAGTCCTGGCCGCTGCGCAACAGTTGCTCACCAAGCGAATGGGTTCGACCGTCAAGCTCGCCGACCCAGTCGAACTGGGGGCGGGGCGACGCACCGTCGTGCTGCGGGTTCGGGTCGTGGAGAACACGTACTCACTGCCTCGAACCGTCATTCTCAAACAAATCAACGGCTCGGCATACGAGGTGCTCAACCGCGGTACGGACGCCCGCGGAGCGTCCGTGCTCGCCTCGGCCTTCGTGCGCGAAGCTGTTTGCTATCAGTTCGCCACCTCCCTGGCGCCGGCCAACCGCCCTGGCCCGGAACTGCTCGCCCACGACGTCGAATCGCGGCTCCTGGTGCTCAGCGATCTGGGTGACGAACGGCAGATGACGTCACTTTTGCGCACCGCTGACGAAAACGCGGTGACCAACGTCCTGATGGCGCAGGCACAGGCACTGGGGCGGATGCACGCCGCAACCGTCGGTCGCGAGGACGACTTCATCGCCCTGGCCCGGCGCGCCGATATGGACCGTCACGACGAGCTCGCCGAGCAGGCGGAGGCGTCCGTGCACGCGGTCGCCCCGCTGCTGCGACAGCAGATCGGCATCGAGGTGCCTTCCGACATCCTTGCGATGGTCGAGCGCTGCAGTCTGTTGTTCGCCGGTGGCCGGCTGCGTGCGTTCAGCCCGTCCGACTTGTGCCCGGACAACATCATCGTCAACGGCGAAGGTGTGCGGTTCCTCGACTACGAGTGGGGCGGCTTCCGGGACGCGACGCTGGACATCGCCGAAACGCTGGTGTCCTTCCCCGGCTGCCTGTGCGACTACAACCTGTCCGCCGATCGGGCGCGCTGGATGATCGAGGCCTGGCGGGCCGAGGTTGTCGGCATGTGGCCGCAGCTCGCCGACGACAACCTGCTGCGGCGCAAGATTCTCGATGCCCAGCTGATCTGGGTCTGGCTCAGCACGTTTTGGTACCTGCCGGACAACAATCCCCGGCTCGCCGAGGTCCGCGAACACGGACTGTCGGTCCGCCGTTCCGTCGCGCTGCCGCGCCGGTGGCGCTCGCTCGCGACGTTCGCCGCACGTGTCGGCGAGGAAAAGCTAGCCGCGTTCGCCGACACGGTGGCCGACGCGTTCGACGCCAAGTGGGTGGGTTAGTTAGTCCGCCAACGCCGCGATCTTGTCCAGCAGAAATCGGCGCTCGACGGCGTTCTCGGTGAGCAACAGCGCGGCTTCGTAGGCCAGTTTGGCTTCGTCGGTCCGGTCGAGCGCAGCAAGGAATGCCGCGCGCGAGGCTTCGAAGTAGCCGTACCCCGCCAGCGCCGGTTCGCCGCCGAGCGCGTCGAGTAGATCGAGACCGCGTTGGGGACCGGCGGCGAAACCGACCGCGATCGCGTGGTTGAGCCGCACGACCGGTGACGGCCACTCACGGAGTAATCGCTCATACAGCACGGTTATCACCCGCCAATCGGTGCCCGCCCAGCTCTCGGCTTCCGCGTGCACGGCGGCGATCGCAGCCTGCAAGGTGTATCGGTCGGTGCTCGGCAACGCCGCGCGGGCCAGCGCAGTGCCTTCCGCGATCGCCGTCCTGTCCCATTTGGTTCGGTCCTGATCGGCGAGGACGAGCAGCCGGCCGTCCGCGCCGACGCGGGCGTCACGACGGGCATCGGTGAGCAGGATCAGCGCAAGCAGTCCGGTCACCGCGCGGTCACCGGGGACGAGCACGTGCATCATCCGCGCGAGTTGCAGCGATCGCTCGACGAGATCGTTGCGCAGCAGGGTCTCGCCGATCGGCGCGGTGTGGCCGGTGGTGAACAGCAGGTGGATGACGGTGCAGATCGCGTCGAGGCGATCGGGGAGCTCGCGCAGCGCGGGCACCCGATAGGGGATACGCGCGACGGCGATCTTTTTCTTCGCACGGGTGATCCGGGCCGCCATCGTCGGTTCGGACACCAGGAACGCACGCGCCACCTCGGCGGTCGTGACGCCGCAGACGAGGCGCAGCGTCAGCGCGACCTGGGTGTCGACGCCCAGCGATGGATGGCAGCAGGTACACACCAGCCGGAGCCGGTCGTCGGGTATGCCGTCGAGGGAGTCGAGCGATCCCAAGGCGCCCTCTGCGGTCGGATCGAGGAGCCCGGGTGGGTCATCGGCCACGAGCAGGGGCAGTCGGCGCTGGAGTGCGGACTCACGTCGCATCAGGTCGAGCGCGCGGCGGTGCGCGACCGTCGTCAGCCACGCCGCCGGGTTCCTGGGTATGCCGGCGCGCGGCCAGTCGCTCAACGCGCGCTCGTACGCATCCTGCACGGCCTCCTCGGCGAGATCGAGATTGCGGGTCAGGCGCACCGTCGCGGCGAGCACGAACGCCCACTCGCTCCGGTGCGCCTGCGAAACAGCTTGGGCGACAGGTGTCGTCACGGCCCGTCGAAAACCATGACCGGTCGAACCTCGACTCCCCCGAACCGCGCCGGAACCTGCTTTGCGAGCTCGATCGCGGCGTCCAGGTCGGCTGCTTCGATGAGGTAGAAGCCGCCGAGTGCTTCCTTCGCCTCGGCAAACGGGGCGTCGGTGACCTCGACGCTGTCGCCGTTCTTGCGGATGGAGGTCGCGGTTGGGGTCGGCTCCAGCGCTTCGCCACCGAGCACCGCCTGGCCGGCGACCTCGGAAAAGGTCATGTGTTCCTGCATGATTTCCGCCAACGTCTCTGGGCTGGCGTCGGCGAAAGACTTCTCGTTTTCGTAGATCAAGACCACGTACTTGCTCATCGGATGCTCCTCGTGCGGTATTCCGGTGTCGTCCGCGTCCGAAGTCCGGGCTGCGGCATTGGTACCGACGAACGGCGCCGGCCGAAATCGACAGGCGCGCTGAAAACATTCTCGCCCCGTCTAGTCAGGAACGACACCCGCTGCGCATGCCGCGGCGCGCGCGGCCAGCAGGTCTCGCTCGGCCTGGTTGTTGGTCAGCGTCGCGGCCCGTTCGAATTCCGCCCGCGCCTCGTCGAACCGGCCGAGGTGGGCAAGGAAGTCCCCGCGCACGCTCGGCAACAGGTGGTAGTTACGCAGCGAAGGCTCGTCGCGCAGCCGATCCACTACTGCCAGACCGACTGCGGGCCCACGCGCCATCGACAACGCGACCGCACGGTTGAGCTCGACGATCGGCGACGGCTCGCGCGCGGCCAATTCGGCGTACAGATCGGCGATCCGCTGCCAATCGGTCTCCAGCGCGGTCGCCGCACGTGCGTGGCAGGCGGCGATTGCGGCCTGCATCGTGTACGTCCCCGGTACGGACGCAAGCGATTCGGCGCGGTCGAGCGCGGCCAGACCACGCCGGATGAGCAGTTGATCCCAGCGGGTGCGGTCCTGGTCGAGCAGCAGGATCGCCTCACCGTTGGGACCACGGCGGGCGGCCGTCCGCGACGCCTGGATCTCCATCAATGCCACGAGGCCGTGCACCTCGGCGGCGTCGGGCATCAACCCGGCCAGGATCCGGCCGAGTCGCAGTGCCTCCGCGCACATCTCGGGCCGAAGCCAGTCGTCGCCAGCGGTCGCCGAGTAGCCCTCGTTGAAGATCAGGTAGATCACCTCGAGCACCGAGTCGAGCCGCGCGGGTAGCTCATCGCGGCCGGGCACCTCGAACGGCACGTCGGCATCGGCGAGGCTGCGCTTGGCGCGCACGATCCGTTGCGCCACTGTTGATTCGGAGACAAGGAAGGCTCGGGCGATCTCCGGTGTGCTGAGCCCACCGAGTAGCTTGAGGGTGAGCGCGACCCGCGCCTCGGTGGACAGCACCGGGTGACAGGAGACGAACATGAGCCGCAGCAGGTCGTCTTCGATCTGTTCGGAGAACACCGCCTCGGCGTCGGCTCCCGAACTCACCTGCGACTCGAGATCGCGGGCGATCTGCTGGTGCTTGCGGTCGAGTGTGTCCTGACGGCGGAACCGGTCGATCGCGCGCCGTTTCGCGATCGCGGTCAGCCAGGCACCCGGGTTGCGGGGCACGCCCGAGGATGGCCACTGCTCGAGCGCGGCAACAAGCGCGTCCTGGGCCAGCTCCTCGGCGAGGCCGACGTCGTGCACCATCCGGGTGAGGCCGGCAATCACCCGTCCGGACTCGATCCGCCACACGGCATCGATGGCCGCGTGCGTCTCGGCGCTGGAAAGGGGTGCAGGCTCGTGATCGGCGGTCACGGTCACCAATCTCACCACGTCCCACCGACAGGCGGAGGCTCACGACTCGAGGATCGGGTGCACCGTCAGATCGATCTCATCGAAGTCGTCGGCGAATCGGTTCGCCCACTCGGTCGCCTCATCGAGGGACCGCACATCGATGATCGCCACTCCGGTCGGCGCGCAGGGCTCGGCGGCGATGTCTGCGCGGTGAAGGGAACGGATTCCGGGAGTCGGTGGTCCGAGGTTGTCGCAGACGAGCAGCACGCCGGCACGCTGCGCAGCGGGGGGGAATTGCTGCCGCTCGGGTCCGGTAGGGCTGCGATAGAGAAACAGATAGCGCATCGGCGGGCTCCTGAAGTGTTGGCTCTCCCTTGTGCGTCGTTCGAGTCGCGCGCCGATCGACATGCGGTGATCGGGAATCGGTACCGTTTGAGGCGTGACCGAAAGCCTGTTCGATATGCCCGGTGAGGGCGGCGACCGCCCAGACTTCGCCGGCATCGTGTCCGGCGCGCCGCTGGCGGTGCGGATGCGTCCGGCTTCGCTCGACGAGGTGGTCGGGCAGCAGCACCTGCTTGGGCCCGGATCGCCGCTGCGCCGGCTCGTCGAGGGCTCGGGCGCGGCGTCGGTGTTGCTCTACGGCCCGCCGGGCACCGGGAAGACGACGCTCGCTTCGCTCATTTCGCATGCCACCGGACGCCGGTTCGAAGCACTGTCCGCGCTGTCCGCCGGCGTCAAGGAGGTCCGGGCCGTCATCGATCTCGCCCGCCGCCGCCTCACGGCAGGCGAACAGACGGTGTTGTTCATCGACGAGGTGCATCGGTTCAGCAAGACCCAGCAGGACGCGCTGCTCGCCGCGGTCGAGAACCGGATCGTGCTGCTGGTGGGCGCGACCACCGAGAATCCCTCGTTCTCGGTGGTGTCCCCGTTGCTGTCGCGCTCGCTGGTGCTGCAGTTGCAGTCCCTGTCCGAGGACGACATTCGGACGGTGTTGCAGCGGGCGCTCACCGACGAGCGGGGTCTGGGCGGCCGGTTCACCATCACCGACGAGGCCGTCGACCACCTCGTGCGGATCGCCGGCGGTGACGCCCGGCGGGCGCTGACCGCGCTCGAGGCCGCCGCCGAGACCGGTGCAGAGCAGATCACGCTGGAACTGGTGGAGAAGAGCGTCGATCGCGCCGCCGTGCGGTACGACCGGGACGGCGACCAGCACTACGACGTGATCAGCGCGTTCATCAAGTCCTTGCGCGGCTCCGACGTCGACGCCGCGCTGCACTATCTCGCGCGCATGATCGTCGCCGGGGAGGATCCGAGGTTCATCGCCCGCCGGTTGATGATCCAGGCCAGCGAGGAGGTCGGCATGGCCGATCCGACGGCGCTGCAGACCGCGACCGCGGCGGCCCAGGTGGTGCAACTCGTCGGCATGCCCGAAGCGCAGCTCGCTCTGGCACAGGCGACGATTCACATCGCCACCGCGCCCAAGTCGGGCTCCGTGACCGCCGCGCTCGGTGCCGCCATCGCCGATGTGCGGGCCGGCAAGGCCGGGTTGGTGCCTGCACCCCTGCGCGACGGCCACTACGCGGGCGCCCAGAAATTGGGCAACGCGATCGGGTACAAGTACCCGCACGACCATCCCGACGGTGTGCTGGCCCAGCAGTATCCACCGGACGAGCTGGTCGGTGTCGACTACTACGAACCCACCGACCACGGCGCGGAGCGGGAGATCGGACCGCGGGTCGGCAAGCTGCGCCGGATCGTTCGCGGCTGAGGTGACGGCTCGTTCGCGCGCCGGTAGCGACCGGTAACCTTGACACTCGTGCAGACCCATGAGATCCGACGCCGTTTCCTCGACCATTTCGTCAAGGCCGGGCATACCGAGGTGCCCAGTGCGTCGCTGATCCTCAACGATCCCAACCTGCTGTTCGTCAACGCCGGCATGGTCCAGTTCGTGCCCTACTTCCTCGGCCAGCAGACCCCGCCGTACCCACGCGCGACCAGCGTGCAGAAGTGCGTACGCACCCTGGACATCGAGAACGTCGGCCTTACCACCAGGCACAACACGTTCTTCCAGATGGCGGGCAACTTCTCCTTCGGCGACTACTTCAAGCGCGGCGCGATCGAACTCGCCTGGACGCTGCTGACCAACAGCGTCGAAGACGGTGGCTACGGCTTCGATCCCGAGCGGCTTTGGGTGACGGTGTACCTCGACGACGACGAGGCGATCGAGCTGTGGAAGGAGATCGCCGGCCTACCCGAGGAGCGCATCCAGCGCCGCGGCATGGCCGACAACTACTGGTCGATGGGCATCCCGGGCCCATGCGGTCCGTGCTCGGAGATCTACTACGACCGCGGCCCGGAATTCGGTCTCGAGGGCGGCCCGGAGGCCGACGAGGACCGCTACCTCGAGATCTGGAACCTCGTTTTCATGCAGAACGAGCGTGGGCTCGGCACCGGAAAGGACAACTTCGAGATCCTCGGCCCGCTGCCCAAGCAGAACATCGACACCGGCCTCGGCGTCGAGCGTGTCGCGTTCCTACTGCAGGGTGTCGACAACGTCTACGAGACCGACCTGGTCCGCCCGGTGATCACCAAGGCCGAGGAGCTCACGGCCCGGGTCTACGGGACCAACCACGAGGACGACGTCCGGTTCCGGGTGATCGCCGACCATGCCCGCACCGCCGCGATGCTCATCGCCGACGGAGTCAATCCCGGCAACGACGGCCGTGGCTATGTGCTGCGCCGATTGCTGCGCCGCATCGTGCGTTCGGCTCGGCTGCTCGGCGCCGAACAGCCGACGATGGCCGCGCTGATGAGCGTGGTGCGCGACGAGATGTCGCCGTCGTACCCGGAGCTCGCGACCGATTTCAAGCGCATCCAGACGGTCGCGGTCGGCGAGGAAACCGCGTTCCTCAAGACGCTCACCTCGGGCTCGAAGCTGTTCGAAGGCGCCGCGGACTCAGTGAAGGCCAAGGGCGGCAAGGTGATCGGCGGCAGCGAAGCGTTCACGCTGCACGACACCTACGGATTCCCGATCGACCTGACCCTCGAGATGGCGGCCGAGGCGGGGCTGTCGGTCGACGAGGAGGGCTTCCGCTCGCTCATGGCCGAGCAGCGCCAGCGCGCCAAGGACGATGCCCAGGCCCGCAAGCACGCGCACGCCGACCTGACCATCTACAAGGAGTTCGTCGACGCGAACCCCACCGAGTTCACCGGGTTCACCGAGCTGAACACCGAGGCGCACGTACTCGCGCTGATCGACAACGGCGTGCGCATCCCGACCGCGGGCAAGGGCGAGGACATCGAGGTCATCCTCGACCGCAGCCCGCTCTACGCGGAGTCCGGCGGCCAGATCGCCGACCACGGATCTCTCACCGCGGCGGGACTGCGCGTGCGGGTCAACGACGTGCAGAAGATCGCCAAAAAGGTGTGGGTACACAAGGTCACCATCGAGGAGGGTCAGCTCACCGAGGGCGACGAGGTCCTCGCGCAGGTCGACCCGTCCTGGCGCAAGGGCGCGACCCAGGGGCACTCGGGCACGCACATGGTGCACGCCGCGCTGCGACAGGTGCTCGGCCCCAACGCGGTGCAGGCCGGCTCGCTGAACAAGCCGGGCTATCTGCGGTTCGACTTCAACTGGCAGGGCGGGCTTTCCGAGCAGCAGAAGACCGACATCGAGACGGTGACCAACGACGCCGTCGGGTCCGATTTCCAGGTCAACACCTTCGTCACCGATCTGCCCAAGGCCAAGTCGATGGGTGCGCTGGCGCTGTTCGGCGAGAACTACGGCGACGAGGTGCGTGTCGTCGAGATCGGTGGCCCGTTCTCGATGGAGCTGTGCGGCGGCACGCACGTCGAGCATTCGTCGCAGATCGGCCCGGTCACGCTGCTCGGTGAATCGTCGGTCGGCTCGGGGGTGCGTCGCGTCGAAGCATTCGTCGGCCTCGACTCCTACAAGTACCTCGCCAAGGAGCGCGCCCTGCTCGCCGGCGTCGCGTCGTCGCTGAGGGTGCCTTCCGAGGAGGTGCCCGCCCGTGTGGAGCAACTAGTCGAACGGTTGCGGGTCGCAGAGAAAGAGCTCGAGAAGACAAAGGCGGCCGCGGTCTTGGCCGGCGCCGGCACATATGTCGACAAGGCGCACCGGATCGGTGAGCTGCTCCTTGTCGCCGAGCAGGCGCCCGACGGTGTCGCCGGCAACGACCTGCGCAGCCTCGTGATGGACATCCGCGGCCGGTTCACCGAGCCCGTGGTCGTGGTGTTGCTCGGCAGCGCCGACGGCAAGGTCCCGTTCGTGGTGGCGGCGAACAAGGGCGCGGTCGGGCTGGGCATCAAGGCAGGCGACCTGGTCGCAAGCTTCGGACCCTCGATCTCCGGTCGCGGTGGCGGCAAGCCCGAACTGGCGCAAGGCGCCGGAGCCGACCCGGCGGGTATCCCCGCGGGGTTGGCCGCCGTGCGTGCCCGGGTCGGCGAGCTGGTGGGGTAGGTGCCCGCACAGGACGACGCGCGACCCGAGCATCCCGGTGACGACGACCCCGGTCGGGGTCGGCGCATCGGCATCGACGTCGGCAGCGTCCGGATCGGCGTTTCGTCCTGCGACCCCGAGGGCATCCTCGCGACGCCCGTCGAGACCGTCGCCAGATCCAAGGACAACTCGCCCGGTGCGCCCGATATCCGAAGGATCGTCGAGATCGTGGGGGAATATGAGGCGGTCGAGGTGATCGTCGGGCTGCCGCAGACGCTGCGAGGCGAGCGTGGCAAGGCCGCCGATCTGGCCGTCGCGTTCGCACGGCGGTTGCGCGCGGCGGTGGCGCCGATCCCGGTGCGCCTGTCCGACGAGCGCCTGACTACGGTGACGGCCACACGGTCGCTACGGGACAGCGGCGTGCGGGCAAAGGGACAGCGCGGCGTGATCGATCAGGCCGCTGCGGTCGCCATCCTGCAGGGATGGCTCGACGAACGGAGTGCACGGGTGGGACGAGCCGAAGGTGACGGAGCCGTACCGGAGGCAGGAGGCGGCCGGTGAGCGACGGCTGGAGCCGTTCGCACCCGGCCAGGGGCAACGTGGCGGAGATCGACGACGAAGACCAACCAGTGGATGGCTCGCGCGCGCAGCCGACACGGGTCGGGCGACGCCGCCGCGAACGCGCGGCGACAGCGCGTCGCAGGCGCGCCCGGTTCGTCGTGGTCATCGGTCTGGTCGTGGCGTTGATCGTTGCCGGCGGCGTCGCACTGGTCGCGAACAAGATGCTCGGCGGGCCCGAGGCCGCCCCCGACTACGACGCGGGATCGGCCGGGCCGGATGTGGTGATCCGGGTCGCGCCGGGGGAGACCGCATCCGAGGTGTCCGAGCTGATGGCCGAGAAGGGCGTGGTCGCCAGTTCGGCCGCGTTCTACGAGGCCGCGGTACAGGACTCCGGCATGGACAGCCTGCAGCCCGGTTACTACGCGATCCCGACGAAGATTCCCGCCGAGCAGGCGGTCGAGATACTCGTCGGTCCGGACTCGCGGGTGGGCCAGACGGTGCTGTCGGAGGGTCGCCAGCTGCACGACTCCCGGGACGTGAGCACCTCCGCGATCAAGGAGGGCATCTACACCAAGATCGCGAAGGCCAGTTGCCACGGCGAGACCGACCAGCCGCAATGCGTGACCTATGACGAGCTGAACGCCGCGGGCGCGTCGGAGGATCTGAACGCGCTGTGCGTTCCCGCGTGGGCCGTCGCCGGTGTGCGGGCCGTCCCCGACCGGGACCGGCAGCTCGAAGGTCTGATCGCATCGGGCGCGTGGGACTTCGACCCGACCGGGACACCAACGCAGATCCTGTGCCAACTCGTCACCGAGAGCGCGCAGCGCTACGAACAGACCGGCCTGCTGGATCCGGCCAAGGAAAGCGGGCTCTCCCCGTATCAGTTGCTGGTCGCGGCGTCGCTCGTGGAGCGGGAATCGCTGCCCGCGGACTTCACCAAGGTGGCCCGGGTGATCCTGAACCGGCTCGCGGTCGGCCAACCGCTGCAATTCGATTCGACGGTGAACTACGCGCTCGACGAGACCGAGGTCGCGACGACCGACGACGACCGGGCCAGGCCGACACCGTGGAACACCTACGCGATGGCCGGATTGCCCGCGACGCCGATCGCGGCACCGAGTATCGACGCGCTGAAGGCCGTGGAGGAACCCGAACCGGGTCCGTGGCTGTTCTTCGTCACCGTCGACAAGCAGGGCACGACGCTGTTCACCAACAACTACGACGAACACCTCCGCAATATCGACAAGGCGAGGGAAAGCGGGATTCTCGACAGTGGTCGCTGACGTTCGAAAAGCCGCAGTGCTGGGCAGCCCGGTTTCCCACTCTCGCTCGCCACATTTGCATCTGGCCGCTTACCGGGCACTGGGGCTGACCGGGTGGACCTATGAGCGGATCGAGTGCACCGCGCAGCAGTTGCCGGGGCTGGTGTCCGTGCTCGGTCCCGAGTGGGTGGGGCTGTCGGTGACCATGCCGGGCAAGGTCGCCGCGCTCGACTTCGCCACCTCGCAGTCCGACCGTGCCGTGCTGGTCGGCTCCGCGAACACGCTGGTACGCACCGAGAACGGCTGGCACGCCGACTGCACCGACGTCGATGGCGTGCGCGGTGCGCTGCTGCAAGGCGGCGCGCCCGACCTCGACGGCGCATCGGTGGTGGTGCTCGGTGCGGGTGGTACCGCCCGGCCGTCGTTGCTCGCGTTCGCCGAACTCGGTGCCGCGCAGGTCACGATCGTCGCCAGGGACGCAGACCGGGCCCGGCTCGCGTTGGAACTGTCCGCGACGCTCGGGATGCGGGCGCGCGTCATCGACCTCGACCCCGCGCTGGTCGCCGACGCATGCGGTGCGGCGGGTGCGGTGGTGAGCACCATGCCCGCGGCAGCGACTCCGCCGATCGCCCAAGCGGTCGCCAAGTGCCCGTTCGTGCTCGACGCGATCTACGACCCCTGGCCGACACCGCTTGCACACGCCGTGACCGCCGCCGGGGGTTTGGCCGTCAACGGACTGCTGATGCTGCTCAACCAGGCCTACATGCAGGTGGAGCAGTTCACCGGCATGCCCGCTCCGCGCGAGGCGATGGCGGACGCGCTGTTCAAGAAGTAGCCGGGTCAGCCGACAGGAGTGAGCTTGTCGGCGAAGAACTCGAGCACCTTGTCCACCGCGACCTGCTGGCGCTCCGTGGTGAGCGTCGAATGTCCTTTGCCGGCAAACCAATACGGGATGAACGCGCCGCCGAGCTCGTCGCCGAGCGTCTGGAAGCGGGTGCCGACCATGAAGTCGTCGCGGTACTGCAAGCCGAGTACCTGGCAGCCGGCGGCGGCGCGCTCCTTCACGACGGCGAGGTCCTCGGGGGACAGGTTGAGGTCGGCGCCATGCTTACGTGAGATCGCGAACGGCAGTGACGGCTGCGCCACGACCGGGGCGATCACCGACGGTTCGAGCATCATCGCGAGGGCGAAGTTTCCGGTGGCGCACATACCGAGCGCGCCGACTCCGGGCCCGCCGATCTCTTCGTGCAGCGCGTTCGCGAGGCTGCGCAGCCACGCCGTGACCGGTGAGGTGCGGCCTCGGCGCAGGCAGTTGAATTCCGCGCTGACACACAGTTTCAGAATCGATTTCGCCATCGTCCACTCGTTCTTCCGCGCGCCGGTCGTGCCGAAGAGTTCGGGGAGCACGACGGTGTAGCCCGCCGCGACGACTTCCTCGGCGAACGCCACGACGTGGTGGTAGATGCCCGGGACCTCGTGGATGATGACGACCCCCGGGCCGCTGCCCTTGCGATAGGTCGGATACGTCACGCCCGCGTCGGACGTGTGCGAACCTGCGGTCCAGTCATCGAGAAGTCCCATGCGCACGATTATGAGGGTGACCGGTTTGTCCACAGGCGCTCGCCCATCCACAACCGTGCGGTGAATGCGGTCGCTGCGTGCGCGCGGCGGGACAGACTCTGCGCATGGCTGTATTCGTCGCTGTGGTCTTCGTGGCTTGGTGCTGCTGGCTCACCGTCATCGATCTGCGGCAGCGCCGACTGCCGAACGCACTCACCGCGGGCGGGTCGGTCGCGGTGCTGCTGTTCGCCGCGCTGACCGGGCGCTGGTCGGTCGCGGTGGTCGGCGGACTGCTGCTGTTCGGCGGTTACCTGCTCGTCCACCTCACGGCGCCGCAGTCGCTCGGGGCGGGTGATGTGAAGCTGGCCTTCGCCCTTGGTGCGGCGACGGCATTGGCCGGACCGGGCGCGTGGGTGACGGCCGCGCTGCTCGCTCCGGTCGGCACCGCGCTCGCCGGATCGCTGCTCCGGTTGCGCGCCGGGCGTTCCCGCGCGCCGACGGTTGTCGCGCACGGTCCGGGAATGTGCTTGGCGAGCGTGATCGCCTTGGCACTGTCGGTGTGAGGAGACGGATGGGCCGCGTGCTCGAGCGCCTCGTCCCACATGGGAAGATTGCGGACGTGCTGCGCTGGATAACTGCCGGAGAATCCCATGGTCCCGCCCTCGTCGCCATCCTCGAGGGGATGATCGCCGGGGTCGAGGTGACGACGGAGGACATCGCTACGCAGTTGGCCCGGCGCCGCCTCGGCTACGGCCGCGGTGCGCGGATGAAGTTCGAAGCCGACAAGGTGACCGTCGTCGGCGGCGTTCGGCACGGCCGCACCATGGGCGGACCGGTCGCCATCGAGGTGGGCAACACCGAATGGCCGAAGTGGGAGACGGTCATGTCGGCCGACCCGGTCGATCCCGACGTGCTCGCCGACCTGGCCCGCAATGCCCCGCTCACCCGTCCGCGGCCCGGCCATGCCGATTACTCGGGGATGCTCAAGTACGGCTTCGAGGATGCCCGGCCGGTGCTCGAGCGTGCGAGCGCTCGCGAGACCGCGGCTCGCGTGGCAGCGGGCACCGTCGCCCGGGCATTCCTGCGTCAGGCCTTCGGTGTCGAGGTGATCTCGCACGTCATCTCCATCGGCACCGCCGCGGCACCGCAGGGCGTCGTGCCGACCGCAGGCGATCTGGCCGCGATCGACGCGAGTCCGGTGCGCGCGTTCGACAAGGACGCCGAGGCCGCGATGGTCGCCGAGATCGACGCCGCCAAGAAGGACGGCGACACCCTCGGCGGTGTGGTCGAGGTCGTGATCGAGGGACTGCCCGTCGGGCTCGGCTCCTTCACCAGCGGCGAGAACCGGCTCGATTCGCGACTTGCCGCCGCCCTGATGGGAATTCAGGCCATCAAGGGTGTCGAGGTCGGCGACGGTTTCGAGACGGCACGCCGCCGCGGCAGCCAAGCGCACGACGAGATGAAGCCCGGCCGCGACGGAGTGCTGCGCTCGACCAACCGCGCCGGCGGACTCGAAGGCGGAATGACCAACGGCGAGGCGCTTCGCGTTCGCGCCGCGATGAAGCCGATTTCGACGGTGCCTCGTGCGCTGTCGACGGTGGACATGAGCACCGGCGAGGAAGCGGTCGCGATCCACCAGCGTTCCGATGTGTGTGCGGTGCCCGCAGCCGGTGTGGTTGCCGAGGCGATGGTTGCGCTCGTGGTCGCCCAGGCGGCGCTGCAGAAGTTCGGTGGCGACTCGTTGCGGGAGACCACCGCGAACGTCGCCGCCTACCTGGAGCGGGCCGCCGCCCGTCCGCCGCGATGACCGACGCCGCCCTCGCGCGGCGTCCGCGGGCCGTCCTGGTCGGCCCACCCGGCGCGGGCAAGTCGACGATCGGGCGCCGGCTCGCGCGCGCCCTCGGGGTGCCGCTGTACGACACCGACCACGCCATCGAGCACGAGACCGGCCGCGTGATCGCGGACATCTTCGCCAACGATGGCGAACCGGCGTTCCGGAAAATCGAGGCGGACGTGGTCCGGCGGGCCGTGCACGAGCAGACCGGTGTGGTGTCACTCGGTGGTGGCGCCGTGTTGTCCCGCGAGACGCGGACACTGCTGAAGGACCACACCGTCGTCTACCTCGAGATCAGCGTTGCCGAGGGCCTGCGTCGCACCGGCGCGAACACGAAGCGACCACTGCTGGCCGGGCCCGACCCGGGAGCGAAGTACCGTGAACTGATGCGGCGACGGCGCCCGCTCTACCGCGAGGTCGCCACGATCCGCGTGCGAACCGACGGCCGCAGCCCGGGTCGCGTGGTGAAACAGATCGTCGCCAAGCTGAGCGCCCAACCGAAGGAAACGGAGCAGAAGTCGTGAGCGAGCCGTCGTCAGGCGCGGAGACTGCAAAAGAGCCACAGACCGTAGAGGTCCGGACGGCGAGCCCGTACCCGGTGATCATCGGTCGCGGCTTGCTCGGCGAACTCGTCGACGAGTTGAAGTCGGTGCGCACCGTTGCGATCTTCCATCAGCCGCCGCTCGCACAGACCGCCGAGGCGATCCGCGAGGCATTGGCCGCACAGGGCGTCGACGCACACCGGGTGGAGATCCCCGACGCCGAGGACGGTAAGGACCTCGCCGTCGCCGGGTTCTGCTGGGAGGTGCTCGGCCGGATCGGGCTGACCCGCAGTGACGCCGTGGTGAGCCTCGGCGGAGGAGCGGCGACCGACCTCGCCGGATTCGTCGCGGCGACCTGGATGCGCGGGGTGCGGATCGTGCACGTGCCGACCACGCTGCTCGCAATGGTCGACGCCGCCGTCGGCGGCAAGACCGGAATCAACACCGAGGCAGGCAAGAACCTGGTCGGGGCGTTCCACGAGCCGTCCGCGGTGCTGGTCGACCTGGCGACGCTGGAGACGGTGCCGCGCAACGAGATCGTCGCGGGTATGGCCGAGATCATCAAGGCCGGGTTCATTGCGGACCCGGTCATTCTCGAGCTCATCGAGCGCGATCCCGAGGCCGCGTTGGACCCGACCGGATCGGTGCTCCCCGAGCTGATCCGCCGCTCGATTCAGGTGAAGGCGGAGGTCGTCGCCGCCGATCTCAAGGAGTCGAGCCTGCGCGAGATCCTCAACTACGGTCACACGCTCGGCCACGCCATCGAGCGCCGTGAGCGCTACCGCTGGCGCCACGGCGCCGCGGTGTCGGTGGGCCTGGTGTTCGCCGCGGAGTTGGGTCGCCTCGCGGGCCGGCTCGACGACGAGACCGCCGACCGGCACCGCCGTGTGCTGACGAGTGTGGGTCTGCCGGTCGGCTACGACGCCGACGCGCTGCCGCAGCTGCTCGAAGGCATGCAGACCGACAAGAAGAATCGGGCCGGGATCCTGCGCTTCGTCGTGCTCGATGGGCTGGCCAAGCCGGGTCGGCTCGAAGGTCCGGACCCGGCGCTGCTCGCCGCCGCGTACTCCGCGGTCGCTCGGGAAGACACCCCGAACGGCGGCGGCGCGATCCTGCTCTAGCTGCTGCGGCCGTTCTGCGACTCGTCGTTGATCGCGGGGAACTCCTCGGTGACCGCGTCCGCCTCACCGCGGCGCGAGTGTGAGGATGCTTCGCTGCCGCTCGAGTGCGACGGGAAGATCGACTCGTCGTATTCGGATGATTCGTTCTCGTAGCCGCCCGAGGCGCCGACCGCGACCGGCTCGGGCGAACGCTCGCGTTTGCGCACCGGTTCCTTGTTCTCGGCCCGGTTCGCGAGCAGGTGCCCGATCCCGACACCCATCATGGCCGGAATGAACGTCAGCAGGATGAAGAAGGCGGCGCTGGCGCTGAGCTCGAAGAACAGCGGATTGTCGCCGAGGTCGAAGCTTCCGATCTTGTCGACGATCCACGCGAGCACCCCACCGGCGAGACCTGCGAGGACACCCGCCTTCAGCCACAGCATGGTCAGGTCGGTGCCCTGGTCCGAGCCCCCGGGGTTTGCCGCACGGTCGCGTCGCGCATCGAGCAGGCCCCACACCAAGGCAGCGACGATCACGACGAGCAACGACAGCAATCGCATCGGCGTACCGTGCAGCGGCCATTCGCCGATCCCGAATCCGAGCAGGGTCCGGACGGCGACAATGAGCACAGCGAGGGTGAGACCCCGCACCAACCACGCATTCATAGGGATACACAGTAGCCGTAGAGGTAGGGGCTGTGGCAGAGGCCACATCCCGATCGCGGTTTCGGGATGCACACCAGCGTTTTCGGTGCGGCGGTAGGTTTGGACGCATGTCCGAGGACCACCGTCGCCGCCGCCTTGCGCTGCGCGCCCTTTTGGCCGACCGGAACGCGGATGCGCTGCTGGTCACCAACCTGCTGAACATCCGCTACCTCACCGGTTTCACCGGGTCGAACGCCGCACTGCTGGTGGTCACCGACGACACCGAAGACGAGTCCCGCTCGATCATCAGCACCGACGGCCGGTACCTGACCCAGGTCTCCGAACAGGTGCCGGATCTGCGCGCCGAGATCACCCGCGCGGTCGGTACCCGGCTGATCGAACTCGCGGGAAAGGACGGCGTCGGCAAGCTCGGTTTCGAAAGCCACGTGATTACCGTCGACCAGCATCGCGCCTACACCGAGGTGGCCGGTGAGGTCGCATTGGTGCGGTTGGGCGGGCTGATCGAGCAGCTGCGGATGGTGAAGGACGAGCAGGAAGTCGCGCTGCTGCGCGGGGCGTGCGCGGCGGCGGATGCGGCGCTGAGCTTGCTGATCGAGAACGGTGGACTGCGGCCGGGGCGCACCGAACGCGAGGTCGGCCGACAGCTGGAATTCCTGATGCTCGAGCAGGGGGCGGACGGCATCTCCTTCGAGACGATCGTCGCCGCGGGGGCGAACTCGGCGGTCCCGCATCATCGGCCCACCGAGGCGATCCTGGCGCACGGAGATTTCGTCAAACTCGACTTCGGTGCGACGCTGCGCGGCTACCACTCCGACATGACCCGCACGTTCGTGCTCGGCTCGGTCGCGGATTGGCAGCGCGAGGTGTACGACCTCGTGCTGCAGTCGCAGGCCGCGGGTCGGGCGGCGCTCGTACCGGGGACGCCGGTGACGGAGGTGGACGCCGCGGCGCGGGACGTCATCGATGCCGCCGGGCACGGGGAGCTGTTCCTGCACGGTCTCGGGCACGGCGTGGGGCTCGAGATCCACGAAGCGCCGGGAATCGGCAAAGGTGGCACCGGTACACTCCTTACCGGCGCAGTTGTGACCGTGGAGCCCGGCGTGTACTTCTCCGGACGTGGAGGCGTTCGGATCGAGGACACACTCGTCGTGCGCGACCAGGGTCCCGAACTGTTGACCCTCACCAGCAAGGAACTGACCGTCGTCTGAGCGAGACGACACATGCGAACAGGAGACAGGCGAGTCAAGTGGCGGACACCAGCGATTTCAAGAACGGGCTCGTGCTGAAGATCGATGGCAACCTTCAGCAGATCATCGAATTCCAGCACGTCAAGCCGGGCAAGGGCCCCGCGTTCGTGCGGACCAAGCTGAAGAACGTGCTGTCCGGCAAGGTCGTCGACAAGACCTTCAATGCGGGTGTGAAGGTCGAGACCGCCACCGTCGACCGTCGCGACATGACCTACCTGTACCACGACGGCACCGACTACGTGTTCATGGACGGCCAGACCTTCGATCAGATCTCGGTCAATGAGGCCACCATCGGTGACGGCGCGCGGTTCCTGCTCGAGAACATGACCGTGCAGGTCGCCACCCACGAGGACGCGCCGCTGTACGTGGAGTTGCCGGTCACGGTGGAGCTCGTGGTCAAGCACACCGATCCGGGCCTGCAGGGTGACCGCTCGACCGGCGGCACCAAGCCGGCGACCCTCGAGACCGGCGCCGAGATCAACGTTCCGCTGTTCATCAACACCGGCGACAAGCTGAAGGTGGATTCCCGCGACGGGAACTACCTCGGCCGCGTGAACTCCTGAGCACGGGCGGGGGACGGACGGTGGCGGCTCCGCAGAAGAAGCTGGGCGCCCGGCACAAGGCCCGCAAGCGCGCAGTGGATTTGCTGTTCGAAGCCGAAGCGCGCGATATCGATCCCGCGGTGCTGGTGACCGAGCGCATCGAACTCTCGATCGCGGACGACCAGGTCGCGCCGGTGAACCCCTACACCGCGACCATCCTCAACGGCGTCGCCGACGATCTCGACCGGCTCGACGGGACGATCGAGTCGTATCTGCAGGAGTGGACGCTGGAGCGGCTGCCGGCCGTGGACCGCGCGATCCTGCGCATCGCGGTGTGGGAGTTGTTCCACGCCACGGACGTTCCGCCTGTCGTCGCGGTCGACGAGGCGGTGGAGTTGGCGAAGGCGCTGTCCACCGATGACTCGCCGGGGTTCATCAACGGGGTGCTGGGGCAGATTGTTTTGGTCGCGCCGCAGGTTCGGGCGGCGGCTGCGGCGACGGCGAGTACTCCTGACCCGGATGTTCCGGCAGGGGAGTAGCGCCCGGCCGGCTGATCCTGCGGGCGTCTACGCGTCCGCAGTGACGACCGCGCGATCCAACGACGCGAGGAAGTCGTCGATCCGCGGCCAGGTGAACGCGGCGGCATCGGCACCTGCGAGTAGACCCAGGTGGCTGGTCTCCACGGTGGCGAACTCGACATGCGCGGAGCCGGTGAAGATCTCGACCCCGTGGTACGCCGCAGGCCAGCTGACAATCGCGTCACGATGGCTACCGAACAACTGGATCGGCGCCGCGATCGAGGTGAGGTCGACAGTGCGTTCACCGAATCGCAGTACGCCGCTGGCGATTTCGTCACGGTAGATGAGGTTCTCCCACATTTGCTCGGCCACCCTGCCCGGATAACCAGGCATGGTCTCCTGGAACCGATCGATGACCTGCATGCGGGCAAGCGCGTCGAGGTTGTCGGCGTTGCGGACGATGTACTGCGGCTTGCGGAGTTCGCGCTGCCACGCGGTGGCGCGATAGGCGATGCGGACCAGCGGTGCAGGGATACCGCCCAACGAGCGCAGCCCCAGTGTGACCGCCTTGCCGCCAGTCGGTTTGGTGAGCTGCTTGGCCAGCGGATAGGGCTGGATCCGGCTGTAGTCCAGCGGCGTTCCGATCCCAGTGATCGAGCGCACCGGAAGGTCGGCGTGCGCCGCGGTCGCCATCAGCGCGATCGTGCCGCCGATGCTCCACGCGACCAGATCGACTTCGTCGCAGCCGTGGTCGTCCAGCACCGCGAGAATGGCGCCCGGCACGATGTCATCGAAGAAGTCCTCGAAACCGAGGTGCCGGTCGGCATAGGTCATGTCGCCGAAATCGACGACATACGGGACCCGGCCGGTGTCGAGCAGATGCTCCACCAGCGACATGCCCGGTGCGAGGTCGTAGCAGCGGGCCGAGACCGCAAGCGGCGGAATCAGCAGGACCGCGGGAGCGCCGGCAGCGCGTGCAGCGTCGAGCTGGGCGAGGGTGCCGTAGCGACGCAGCACACGGTGCGGACGGTCGTCGATCGTGGTGTGCGTCGTCTGCCGGTCCTCGGCAACGCGGTTGCCGCGGGCGAGGTGGAAGAGCATATGGAGGCCGTCGAGCATGCCGATATTGAACACGATGCGGGTATGTGTGGGTCGAACGCGGTCTCCCACACGGGCTGCGGGTCTTTGCAACTAGACTGCTCGCCGAGGCTTGCCGGGGGAAATCGGCAGTATTCCTGCGCGGTATGACTTTGCATCCGTTTGAATCACCCAGTTTGAGGTCGACCCCAGTCCCTTCTGTAGGAGGTTGCTGTGACCCAGGTTTGCCCGCACGCCCAGCCCCTCGTCATCGATCCCATTGTGGGTGATCTCGCGGGGGAGACCGCGCATCTGGTCACTGCTGACCCGGTGAGTCCCGTTGAGTTGCTGGGTGTTCCGGCGTGGGCGGTGCGTAGCCACCCGCTGGCCCGGAAGTTGCTGGTGGATGCGCGATTGGTGAAGACCATCGACGCTTGGTCGCTGTGGCGCAACGGCACCGTGACGCGTGACTGGCCGCTGAAACGAATCAGGCGTTGAGCAGGCGGCGACTCGACGAGCTCCGGCCCAGTATCGAGCGCTACACCGCCGAGCTGCTGGATGCGGTGGCCGAGGCGGGGCGCGACGGCGAGATCGTCGACCTGAAGACGGCGTTCGCCTACCCACTACCGATGCAGGTGGTCAGTCGGCTGATGGGTGTTGACCGGGCCGATCAGCCGATGCTGCTCAGCTCGTACAAGGCGTTCTTCTCGGTGCTGACCCCGCACGAGGACCGGCTCCGGATCATGGCCGAACTCGACGAGTACTACGTGGATTTGGTGCGGAAGAAGGCGGCCGAACCGACAGACGACCTCACGTCGGGGTTGATCCTGGCCGACGCTGGAGGTCAACCGTTGACCGAGGAGGAGGTCGTCGGCAACCTGAAAGCTCTGGTGGCAGCGGGCCATGAAACTACGGTGAGCCTGATCTTGTCCGCGGTGCGGGCGCTGCTGAGCAATCCCGTGCAGCTTGCCGATGTGCTGTCGGGGAAGGTGCCGTGGGAGGCAGTGATCGAGGAGACGCTGCGCTGGGACGGCCCGGTGAGTCATCTGCTGATGCGTTTCGCCATCGAGGACATCGAGCTGGACGGTTTCACGATTCCCAAGGGCGACGGGGTGGTGATCTCCTACCGCGCGATCGGCCGAGACCGGGAGATTCACGGCGCGGACGCGGATGTGTTCGACGTGCACCGGGGTACGGCGCAGCGCAACATCAGCTTCGGCTACGGTCCGCACATCTGCCCGGGTGCGGCGCTGGCAAGACTCGAGGCCGGCATCGCGCTGCCGGCGCTGTTCGCGCGTTTCCCGGATCTGCGACTGGCCGTCCCCTTAGGTGAGATCCCCAATCTGCCGGTGCTGACGCAGAACGATGTGGCGAGTTTGCCGGTTTACCTGAGCGCGGGGGATTGATATGCGCAGGTGGTCGGCGGTCCTGACCCGACCTGGTCGGTGCTCGCTGATACAACTCCGGCATGACCGAGTTCACCGGTTCCCCGTCGACGTCGTGCGAGGCCATGACCACGTGGCTAGTCGACACCCTGCGCGGTAAGCCGGTGGCCTTCGTGCTCGACCTGGGTCCGCGGTCCTTCGTTTCGGGCGACGACCCCGATGTTGTCGTCTGCGCCCAAAGTACAGATGCTGGCCGACGGTGTGCTGATGGTGCGCCGTTCGCGAACCTTCCTGCACCGGCCGGCTGCTGCTCGGTGACTACTCGATCGACAGGCTCGAGCTCGACCAGTGGAATTTCGACGGTCACTTCGAGGACTGCACCGACGGCTACCTGTCCACCCGCGACGTCCGTCTCGTCGCCGATGCGTGCGTCGCGTGGTTGCGGCACCACTGTGCGGTCGAATCGACGGACGAGATCGGGTGTGACTACCAGTTCCCGGATGCGCTGGTGCCCACACGGACCTCGACAGCGCCGTAGGCCTATTCCCTCATGCGAATCTTGCCAGTGCGCCGACGCCGACAAGGTGGCTTGGCCGGACCTGGTGGCACATCAACGGCCAGTCCGCCGGCCTCGTCCGATTGGCGGCGACGAAGGTCTCCCTCCACTAGAACACCACCGGACTCATCCACTGGGGACACGCCGCAAGGACCGATTTGACCGCGTACTAGCCCCGCTCACGGATCCGAAGACCCATCTGAGACAAGGGCAATGGTGGTCAAATGTGCGAGTGGAGCCACCGCCGGGTGCAGCGTGTGACCGACGAGCAGCACTGTTATACGGTGCCGCGCACGGGAGAAGACGACATAGAGCAGTCGACTCGTGCTCGGAAACGGCTCGCGCTCGAATCCCATGATGTCGCCTTCGCGCAAGACCACAACTGTTGCGTCAGCTTCCCGCCCTTTGGTTTGGTAGAGGTTCATGAGCTGTACGTCTTTGGGATTTACACTGATGTCGGTCAGCGCCGAGTAGGTGGCTTCCCTTGCGGCTGAGGCTATATTGCGCGCGATCAGCCGCTCGCTCGCCGCGGCGCCGAGTTGCCGTACTGCGCGAGCCCGCATGGGGCGTATTATTTTCGCTGCTTGTTCCCATGCAGCTGACTTGCTTGTTAGGCCGATGGATTCGTGTGCGTGGGAGGCAACGTGTAGGGCCTCTTCACAGTTAGAAGCGATTTCGAGCCGCGTACGTATTTCGCTCAGTCTGGAATGCAGATTCGACGTCCCGGTCGCGTCAAGTATCTCGGTGGCAAGCTGAGGAATAGCTCTTCCCCGCTGGGCGCTGGTCACAAACACCGCGAGCGCATCGAGCACGCTCGACCACGCGCCGGTTCCCACCGTGACCTGCAACATTGCCACTTGTGTATCGAGCGCGCATGCTAGTGCATCACTGAGTCCTGCTATCTCGTGCTGGATGCCGTCGGCCTCTAGGCCATCGGACAAGGCAGCCAGCATGTCGTTGTGGTGGGTGAATACCGCAACCCCATATTGTTCGTCCTGCAGGTCTTTCACCACTCGCGTAACTACTTCGACCTCATGTTCAAGGCGTATACCCGACCTGACTTCAAGTCGATGGTCATCAACCGCCGTCACAATCGCTGGTGACGCGAAGTCACGTTGCAGGACTGCACGCGCCACACTTGGAATGATTCCGCTAGGGTCGCGGTGCGACACCTCGGGTAACTGGATTGTATTCTCGGCACCGGCAGCCTCGACGGCCTCGGAGATGCGCTCGAGTCGAACACCATCTTCGGTGCGCCAGGTGTATATACATTGATTCTGATCGCCAAGCAACAAGACGCGAGCGCCGAAGGCGATTTCGTTTAGTAGCTCGTGCTGCATGTCGCCTGTGTCTTGAAACTCGTCAACGATGACAAGTCCCCAACGTGAACGAAGGTGATCCGCAACCGCCGGTGCCGACCGAATAATTTTGAGCGCTAGAGGCATTAGCTGTGAGTAGCCAATGCTCTCCGGATCCGTTCCAAATCGTTCGCGAGGAGGGCTTACTAGCACTGCGTTTGCGCGCCCAACTAGGCGGCCGAACCTGCGCACGATCGAGTAGGCCAGGGCGTGAAAGGTCGATACATCGATATGGTCTGTATGGGTACCGAGGATGCCGTTCGAGCGATCAGATATACGAGCAACTGACGCACGCGAGAACGACAGGAACAGCACACGGTCACGGTCAGGTCGTGTCACCCGATCGAGATGCGCTTTGGCCGCGGCAAGCGCGCATGTTGTCTTACCAGTTCCGGCGCCGCCGAGTACGACCGCCAGCTTGGCTTCCGATTCGATGATCTGTTTCTGTTCCGACCCGCGAGGCGTGAAGGTCATGTCGCGTCCGGAACATCGAACCGCCCAGTTCCGTCATTGCACAACGCTTCAATAACCGCGCATGCGACGGGAGGCCGCGCAGTTACGGACTGGGCCCAAAGAACGTGTAGCCCTTGAGTCTTCAGAATCTTCTTGTCGATGAGGTACTTGGCAACCTCAGCATCGGGTAAGTCTGCAGGCAGGGATGGAAAGCCAACTCCTTCTTGGAGCGCCGCCACAGTTGCCCGAAGCCGCCTGGCGGGCACTCCGCGAATCAACGCCGCTTCGACGGCGGTCCGTGTGGGCAAGACAATGACTTGCTCGACGGTGTTCAACAAATCAACGATTACAGAATCCGAAGCACCTGGCTTGTCGCTGTCGACGACCGCCTTGACATGGAATCCCATCTCAACTGCAAGCTCAGCTAGACCTTTCAGGCGCGTAATGCCTCCGTCCGATCCTGGTGGGCAGACGAGGCGGATTCCATTCGCCGGCAAGCTGTGTTGACGTGAGCCCGTCTTCTTGGCGAGCCGGGCAGCCAGCGTACCGTAGCCCTCAACGTCGAGCGGACCTTCGAGCAGCGCGACTGTTCGGCTTGTAAGTGCTGCTAACAACTGGTCGAGCGCCAAGCGCCGGACGATGCGAGTGCGCTTATCGGCCGTGTTGAGCCTGTGCTGTCGCCGTCGACCGTGACTTCGAGTGAGCCGCAGCAGTTGCTCGGGCGCGAACGCGCGCACCACTTCCGGTCTCCGAGTTGTGAGGATGACTTGGTTCGAAGCCTTTTGTAGCAGATAGGCCAAGTGCTCAGATGCCGGCGCGTCAAGGCCGTCACCGAAGTCATCTGCCAGTACGACGAGTTCGCCGCTCATGGCAGACGTGGCTGAGATCGCCTCGGCGGTTGACAGGACACTCTGCGCGGTCGACCCGTGCGACCGCAAAGGCAACACACCCGCGTGGTCCAGGCTGATTGCGGGCTGGAAGGACCTGAGGAGCCCAGCTAGCGATCCATCGTCCGCCACAAGTTCTATTTCGTCAGCCGACGTAACACCGAGCAGGTCAGAAGCGCCGGACTCGATGACCTGCACGCTCCCATAGCTGACTGGATCTGTCCGTGAGAACCGTTGTGTGGCTTCTCGAACACCTCGATCAAGCTCGGCGAGAGCATCGTCAAGTCCCGTCGAGTCCGCGTTGGCGATCAGCTCACGAAAGGCGCCTTCGGCCCGGACTTGGAACGGTAGCCCGGGCTCGATGAAGAGGGTCGGTACTGCCGCCCGATCAGATCGCGGGATCCTCTTGAAGCGATTGGCTGGGGGATCGCTGCGAGCCGGGCTGTCCACCCAATGGTCGCCCGTGTCGGTCTCAAAATCGTATTGAGCGCGGTAGCACATGCGCATCCCGAGCACGGCCTCACCTGCGGTGTCGCTTGCTGCTAGTTCGCCGGTATGTGGATTAAATGCCTCGAGATAGTCGTCGAAGAGATCTTCGAGATCGACGCCGAGATCGAGCAGCGTGACTTCCACTTCGGTAACCAGCGGCGCGGTTTCCGCGCCGGAATCCTCTTCTGACTCCGGACCAGGGCCTACTTGACTCGTGCCAGAAGCAACCGTGCCCACCGCTTCCGTGGCGGGCTCAGTGCCTGCCCGATCGGGTTCATCTGTCACTCCTGGATCCACGTTGTTCGTCGGGGCCGAACTCGTGCCGACACCACTTGGGTCCGTCACTGAGTCGGACCGAACGGAGCGGTAGATGTCGAGCGGATTCACGCGGCTTCGCGTGCTTCTGTAGTCGAGTACCCGACGCAACGCTTCGATGAGGTCGCTGCGGCCAGCTCGCGGCTCGCCTGCGACTACCGTGTGGCTGTCGAATACAAAGACCGCTGATTCGAAGCCCCTGAAACGCTGAAGCCGCAGTCGCGCAACCCGCATACGCGTCTCTCCCTTCGCCTTAATTCACGAATTTCTATGTTCCAGCAGCTACGTTGCGGTCGCCGCCAGTCTTCAAACACTCATCCGATCGAGTTGGGGTGCGTCGGCAGTCCGGGTGCTGCGCGTTCTTCTCCGCAACTACTTAACAAATCCCGGCAAGCTGCTGCTGTTCCGGGGGATCCGTTTGCCCTTGCAGTGTGGTCCGCTTCGAGGAGCAACTCGTGCGCGCTGCTGGTGAGATGATCGCTTGGTGCATCTTCCGGTAGGCTTCGCCACCCCATACCCTCCCGACACCCTGAATCAAATCAGCGATTGATACAACCGCCGTGCCCGACGGTAGTCACGCTTCGACTAATTTTCGTGCACGAAGCGATGCGTTGCAACAGCGCACTGCCCGGCGCGACGGCTACCGAGGGCGACCCCCGGAGTCGTATTCTCGCGATACGCGTGTTCCTAGGCAAGGCCGTCGCCGATCGGATGCGTGATCAACGTCGTTGCCGAGACCGAATCCAGCGCAGTCGAATGAGGGAGTTCCTACCGATACTGGTGTCGCGGTCGGCGTTTCGGCGCCCGACTGCCAGCATACTATGCGTTTGTGAGCAAGAGACCACGAGGTTCGTCATCGAGATCTGGCGTCACCGCTCCGACGCTTCAAAGTAGCTGGCACTGTGAACTTCACGATGCACTGTCTCGTTCGCGGCAAGCGGGGTGGCGGCGTTACAGGTGGGACCTCTGTTCGATGATCGCCGCCAAGGCTCGCCGAGCGGGGCGCGGCAATCATCTGGCGGCGCAAGCGGTGTCGTCCGTCTGCCAACGTTGCTCACGGTAAATTGTTGTAAGAGCATGGCTATGAGGTCGATCGCTAGGAGGCGAACTTCGACACCGGCATAACCGGCATCGATATTGATGACATCGTGGAGTCGGTCGGACGCATAGGCTTGGCTGCCCGGCCGGCGCCCTCGCAGTAAAGCTGGTCGGCGCATGCTGACCGCGACAAGTTCCCGGCGCGGGTCAGGCGGCCTGCGCCCTTCGCCGAGACCGGGTCTTCACCTCGATTACGGCCAACTCCCCGCCGATCACTACGACGAGGTCGAGGTCCTGCCGCCCCACCGAGCGGGGGATGCCCGAATCACCCATCGTCACGATCGTCGCGCCATGGACATCGGCGAGATAGATTGCTGCAGTTTCTTCCCCGAGATCGCCGATTCGAGAGTCGGTTGCTCCTGCGAGCGCGATTTCGAGCTCGTCCGTGCCCGGCGCGATCGCGGCCGCGTCGTACCGGTTCCGGAACACCCGAACCTTCAATCCGTCGCCTCCGAGGACTCCCAGCGCCAGGAACGCCGGCACGTCGCTTGCGTCGACGTAGGTCGGATGTACAAACGTCAACGAGCCCGGCGAACGCACCTCGGCGATAGCCGCACGCTCCAAGGCGCGGTAGGCGCGACCGTCCAGCGACCAGCGCAAAGCTTTCACCGATCCGGTCAAGTCGACGCCGGCCTTCCAAACGGCCTGCTCGAACGCCGTGAGTGCGCTGACGGTGCGTGTGGTGGTCGCGCGTTCCGACACCACGATCTTCCTAAGACTTGTACCCGAACTGCTCGAGCCTGCGCTGGGCGACCGCGATCTCGTTCGCACTGAATAACTCTGAAAATCTAGAATCGAGGACAACCGCCTCGACAGTGAGGTCGAGGCGCCCGCGCTCCCAGAGCTCGGAGAATCCATCGGACAGGCGCCGAGATGCCAGGAGCCTGTGCGCGGTCTCCTTGGGTCCGTATTGCGACAACATGCCCAGAAAGTAGGTGGCGTTGTAGCCGGCTTCCGCTCGGCCGCGGTCGTAGACAGCTCTCATCCGTTGCGAGAACTCTGATTCGAGGGCGCTTTCTTGTGACTCGCTGGAGAGTTCGCGCGTCGCCGGGGATTCACCGGCCGCGGCGGCCCCCTCATTTTCAACGAAACCCAGAAGTGCATCGACGGAGGTGAACACTTGATACCCAAGCTCCTCCAGCCGGGGAAGGTCGGCATCCTCGGGGTCGAGTTCCAGCACGACCGGTGAACCGAGGCCGCGCTGAAGCCCGTCTGGCCAGAACGCCTCGGCGACCGCCAGTTCGGTGCCATTTACGGGATCGGCGATCTCGGTATCGATATCTGGCGTTGCGAAACCGCGACTTTCGAGAGTGCTGATCAGCGCTCTGATCTGTTCAGCGCGTGGATCATCGACATCTTCCTCGGCGACCTGCAGACGCTCCAGCGCTATCTCTTCGTGCTGCGCCTCAGGGTTGCGGAGACTTTCGAGGAACGTCTGCGCGGACGAGGCGAGCAATTCTCGTCGAGCCGCGAGGAAGTCAAGGTAGCGATCCACGTGCCACAATTCGGGATCAGTGGGAATCCACTGTGATTCCAACACCCCGGGATGCTTGGCCTGCACTTCAGGTAGATACTGGGAGGGCTCACGCTTGCCAATCTTGAGGTTGGTGTCCTGCGTGAGAAAGCAGAAGTTCGAGAGTGCGTTGATCTGGTTGCGCTCGAGGCCGTGCTTGCGTAGCAAAGCCTTCGGGAAGATGTGATGAACCTGCAACGACGTCAGCTTGCCGAGAAGCTCAGCGCGCAGCTGCAGCCCACTGCCGAAATCGCGTGCACCGTCGACGCGGGTGAGCAGATACAGCAGGGGATAGAAACGAGCGCCCCGCGTGGCACCGGCGAAATCGTCCGGCGCGACCGACAGCTGGCCGCCGCGGGCCCGCTCCAGGTTCGATATCAACGCATCGATTCCGCCGCGTTCGACTGCCTCGTAGTCCTGCTGCAGCACCGTCTCGGTGCTCCCACTGAACCGGCCCCACAGCGCGGAATGGACATACCAGTACAACACTTTGTCCCGGTGAGCGCTATCGGTGAAGCCCCCGCCGTTGAGCTGCAGCAGCCGACTGATGACGGGCGTGGCGTAGCGGCCCATGAAAACCCGATCATGATCTAGACCGAGGCGGCCGGAGACGGCATCCAGGAATGTACCGATGTGGTTGACAGATTGCTTCAAGGCTGACTGGAACTCATCGGCCGAGACGTCGCCGAGTGAGGAGAACAACGCGCGTCCCCGCGCCACCGCGGTGGCGTTGCGCAAGAGCCACTCTTGGGAGAACCGGAATCCAGCCTTGTGCCACCGGTCAAGATTGTCGCGCAGTTCCTTCCGTGCATCCGGCCACTCGGCGCACAGCTTGGCTAGGGCGAGGTCGCCCTTGGAAAGCTTGGTGCCGCCGGAGTTGACCTTGTTGAAAATGTCGACCACCTCGTCGACAGTCTTGCCCGCGCCCGTAATCTTCTCGGAGTTGAAGTCGCGGTTAGCGATCTGGGTGATCCTGTTCAACCGGTCGATGTAGGTGTCAAGCGTGTCGTCATCGACGTCGGGAAAGGCTCTGAGGTACTTCGTCGGACCCTTGCCGAACAACTCGGTTACGTTCACCCAGGTCGGGTCGCCGGCCATCTTGGTGGACGCATAGAACTCAAAGGACTCCGTCTCCACATTGAAGTACAGCCCGGTGAACGCGGACTTGTCGCCCTCGAAGAATGGCGGAGGTGTACCGCGGATGACCCCGTACAGGGACGTGACGCGCTGCTGGCCGTCGAGCAGGAGCTGCCGAGTGCCGGTACCCACCGCGGCGCCCCGCACGGTGATGTCCTCCGACATTGTTTCCCACACCAACAGGCCGCCGACCGGGTAGCTACGGTAAAGCGACCGCATCAGGCCGCGGACTTGGTCGCGGTTCCACACATAGCCGCGCTGGAACTCCGGCAGAAGCACAACGCCGGAATCGATTTCGTCCAGCAGGGTAGACAGGCGGGTCACTCAATATCTCCTGTTCGGTTCTTCTCTAGGGCGGTCAGGAATGGGCTGCGCTCGCCGTGCCAGGTGACGAGCAATTCCTCGCGGGCCCGCGTGCAGGCCACGAAGAGCAGGCAGCGTTCCCTTTCCAGGTCTTGGTTATGAGTCTGCTTGTCGTCCTCGATCGGGGTGACGGCGTTGGCGGCGGGCACCTGCTTGGCGCTGACACCGGCGGCACACATGCAGCGGAACTCTAGGCCCTTCATGCGGTGCATGGTTCCGACGCGGACGGCATTATCGTCATCCGCCGCCCTCGCCAGGTCGACGCTGTCGATCCCGGCCGCCTTGAGGGCGTGTTCGATTTTTGAGGTCGACCACTTGGCGCGGACCGCAATTCCGATCTCGGACGGTGCGATTCCGCTGTCGATCCAGTCCCTGACGGTTGCGGCGATGAATTTGGCCTCGGCATCGGCACTTTGATATCCACTCAATGCGGGCGGCTGTCCGTGCACGTAGGACTTGCAGCCGGCGATGGAGTCCAGCCCGCCTTCCATGTCGTCGATCGGCTCGCCGCGCAGCAGGCCCAAGCTCCAGCCGAGAATCTCGGCGGTGGTGCGGTAGTTGATGTTCAATCGTGAGGACCGGCCGGCGATGTTGATTCCGACCTCGCGCAGGCTGACGCGGTTGTCGTAGATGCGCTGGTGGGTGTCACCGGCGATGAAGATGTCGTCGGGTGCTTCGGCGACCGCGGCCCGCAGCAGCCGCCATTGGTCGGGGCTGAGGTCCTGCGCTTCATCGATGATGATGTGGCGGAACGGCTTATCGGACGACTCCTCCAGCAGGCGGGTCGCTTCGCGTCGGATGGTTTCGTGCGTCCAGACGCCCTGCTGGGTGAGGGCCTGTTCGAACTCCCAGATGGCCTGCCAGACCTGGGCCCGCTGGGCCGCTCCAAGCGCTCGTCCGCGCCCGGTCCGCTTAGCGGCGAGGTAGGCGTCCGCGGTGCCGATGCGACGCGCCAGGACCACCTGCCGCCATTCCTCGGACAGGAACGTGGGGGTGAAGGTGAGCCCGAGTTCGTCGATCAGACCGGCCCACAACGCTTTCTCGTCCTCGGCACCGAGCATGTGCGGTGCGCCGTGGCCCTTGCGGAAGACGCGGTGGGCGATCCGGTCGACGTGTGACACCTCGAGCCGGTCCTCGACCTTCTCGTCGTCGACGAGCATGTCGAGTCCGGACTGCAGCGTGTCGGACAGGGTGGAGGTGAAGGTGGTGACAAGAACCTTGCCGCCACCCCGCTTGGCGAGCATGTGCGCGCGGTGCAGAGCGACGACGGTCTTTCCGGTGCCGGGGCCGCCGGTGACGCGGGCAGGGCCTTTGTAGGCCGCGTCGGCGACGGCGCGCTGGGTCGGGTGCAGGTACACCCGCCACGTGGCGAACGGGTAGGCGAACACGTCCATCAGTTCGTCGGGTCCGCTGACGAGGACGACACGGTCGCTGCTGCGCAGGATGGCCGCATCGATGTCCTCGGTGTCGACGGGCTCGTTCAGGATTTGCGCGCCGAGATCTGCCCACACCTCTTCCGGGGTGAAGCCGGCGGCGAGACCGAACAACACATCCCATTGTGTTTCGGGCAGAAAGGATTTTGCCGCGTCGAGTTGTGCGGCATCGGTGACGGTCCGCGCGAACGCAAGCACCTTCTGGTCGATACCGAGTTTGGTCAGCTCGCCGTCCTTGACGTTGGCGAAGATCGGGGTGCCGGCAGACTTGGCCGCTTCTGCCCTTTCGGGGATCTGACGGTCGAGTTCGGCTTCGTCGCGGATCTCGATACCGCCGGTGGCGGAATTGACCGAGATATTGCTGCGTTGCGCCCACGCGTACGCGTCGTCGTGATGGAGCACCTTCAACAGGGTGTAGACATCGCCGGTGGCAGGGGCGAGCACGATGCCCCGCCAGGCCTGGTCGATGCGAATAGACCGGAACCGCGGGTTGCGGGCGTTGGCGATCTTCTCCAGATGAAGGCCGGTGTGGGTCGCGGCGTCGAACTCGTCGAAGACCTCCGTGACCCGGTTGTAGACGGGCTTCTCCAGCCTGCCCAGGTCCTTGAGGAATCCTTTGTCGATCGCGAGTGGCATTCTTCCTCCGTTACTTGACTATTCGGAGTGACGGGGACCGCGCCCGGCCGGGGGATCGGCGAGCGGCTTCCAGCCTTTGCCGCCATTGGCAATAGCTTCGGCCATGCGGTCGTAGGCTTCCAGGACGAGGCGTTTGGTGCGGTAATCGCCGAAGTCGCGTTCGTCATACTTGCGGACGACCGGGAAGGCGTCGAGCACGTGCTCAGCTTCGCCGCGACCCAAACCGTAAGTATGGAGGAAGCCGGCGTCGACGTCCGCCCGCAATCGTGCACGGCGCTCTGAGAGCCAGTGGAAAGGCGGGCCTTCATCGCCGAGGTTTTGGGCGTATGGCCGCAGGCGGTACGACGTGTATGCCAGTTCGAGAATATAAGGCTTGAGCCACGTATCGAGGCACTCGCCACGACGCCACAGTGTTGGGGCGTAGAACTGATCGGGTGGGGGACAGGCAAGCTGCTTCAATATGAAGTAGGTCATACCCGTGCCGCTGAGCTTCTGCCGGGCAACGTAGTCGAAAACCATGGATGACCAAACCCCGTGGAGCAAGGGCGCGTATCGCGGTTCGGCAGGGAAGGCGAGGGGGAACTTATGGCCCACCGCTGATGTTGGGCAGACGGAAGGTACGAAGGTGCGTGCCTTCTCGGTGCCCGTGATATCTCGCCAGCCAAGAAGCCACTCATCTTCCCATCGACTCTCGAGTCGCGCGGCTACTTCCGCATTGTCGACCCAGTAGCGCGCGAGCGACTCCAAATTCGGATCGCCATGTTCTGCGTCGGTGAGTCTCGGCAGAGTCTGCATTCTTAGCTGCGCCTGCGTCGCATTGCGGTAGGTCGAGAAGCGATGGTCGAAGTGCCACAGCAATTTCCCCTCGTACAGCGGCACATATTCCTTGCCGTCGCCCTTGTAGGACCAGCCGTTGAACGTCGCGTCGGCGAGGTCGTCTGCTGTGTGGAAGAGGGCAGAGTCGTTGGCCATGTCGAACAATCGCGCGAAAGATAATCCCCACGGGTTGCCGTCGGGGTCCTCGTCGCGGATGAGCACAGGGTACCGCGAGTAGATGCCGAGGGTAATGTCGGCGTCCTTGCGGCTGCGGAACATCGGCAGCGTGCCTGTGTTCGGGTTGAGCGTGAGAACTTCTTTGGCTGCCAACTGGAATCGGTTGTCCGGCACATCGGAGATGTGGCGGTTGAGGAATGCGAATTTGGTGCGCTGCACCGTGCGTTGAGTTCCGGTCATGGTCGTGACGGCGAATCGGTATGCGTGGTGTACGTCGCGGAAGATCTTGGCTTCGTTCTCAAAGTCGTAGAACGCATAGAGCCGGTGATTGCTCAAGGTGTCGGCGAAGAAGGGCGACGTCGTCTTGTCGGTCGCCAGGCCGGTCGGGGTGATGATTCCGGCCGCGCCCTCGGGATTGGTGACGGTGCGCATGGTTTCGGCGAACACACTGTAGGTGTTGACGTCACCTTGCCCGGTGAACGGGTAGCGGCCGCTCTTCAGCAGGAGGTGCGCGGTGCCGTCCGACTGCCGAAGCGCCGCCAGGTATGCGTAATGCAGGTCGGGGTCGGTTTCGGCGAGTTTGTCGATCATCTTCTTGCGGATCGCCGCGGTCGCCGCGCCCTCAATATCAGGGCGACCGGCGTTGCCGAAGAACTCCTTGTCCTGGATCTTCACCCGCTCCCAGGGCGGGTTGCCAACGACGCAGGAGAATCCGCCTGTCCACCCAGTACCGGCGTCGGCGCTGCCGTCGTCGGGAACGGTGAAGATGCCGGGGAACTCCAAGTGCCAGTGGAAGAACCGGTACTGCCGGGCCAGCGCACTGACTAACGTGATGATGGTGTCTGGCACTGATTCCGGGGTCTCGGACATAGCGCGCACGATCGCATGAGTGATGCCCTGACCCGAGGCCGTCGCCCCGGACTTGGGCTGCACGAACGCCGCACACCACGCATCGGCCACCAACTTGGCGGCCAACAGGTCGGGGTCGGCTTCCAGCCGTCGCCACGCGTCGGCCCGGGCGCGCAGGGCGGCTACCGAAGCGACCGTGCCGGTATCGGCTTTGTGGGCGGCTTTGGTGAACTGGCTGGTTTCGACGTTGAGGGTTTCGGGGCCGAAGGTCAGAGTCAATTGGTCCTGGTCGGCTCGACGTTCGGACTTGTTGCGGGCTTTGAGCTTGGATGTCCACGTCTTGTCGTCGTGACCCAGAGGCACGAATGCCGTGTCGGGGATGTTGTGGCGTAGCAGTTCCGGGGTGGTGCCCAGCAGTGCATTGCCGACCCGGAAGTGCGCATCAAGGAACGGAAACGGCCGGTCGGCGTCGAAGGCTTCCAGCCACAGCGCCACCTTGGTGATCTCGATAGCCAGGTCGTTGAGGTCTACGCCGTAAACGCAGCGTTCGATGACATCGGCGGTGGCCAACCGAAGATCAGCGGGCGTGGGTTCGGTCTCTTCGGTGCGCACGGTGGCCAGCGCGGCTGCGATCCGGCGGGCCGCGGCAACGACGAAATGTCCACTGCCGCAGGCTGGATCGACCACATTGAGACCCAGCAGCGCCTGCTCGGGATTGGATCCCCGAATGGCCTCGTCGATCAGCGGGTTCAGCGCTTCGTCCAGGACGAGCGCGATCAGATCTGAGGGGGTGTAGTACGAGCCGGATTTCTTACGCTCGTTGCCGGTGGACACGTCGAGGGTGAAGGCTCGCTCGTCGGCGTGGTACCGGGGTGTGTAGGCCAGCAATCCTTCGTACATGCCGCCCAGTTCTTCGCTGTCGAGGTTGCGGTAATCGACCGGGCGCGGAAGCCCGGTGACCGGGTCGTCGATCTGCGACAGCGCTCGCACCGCAGCGAGCAGCGCTCGGTTGGGCAACTCGGCACTGGCGAGGATGCTCAGCGCGTCCCGCGAAAAGAGGGTGGCACCAAGGCCGCTCAACCCCAGTGTGGGCAGTCCGTCGCCGGCAATTGCGTCGGTGACAATCTGGTGCGCCTGCCAAAGGTCGGTGTGCCAGCCGCCGATCGGCTCGGCAGCCATCCGCCGCAACCGTGCGGTGGAGAAGTAGTCCGCGTACAGGGTGCGGGCGCTCTCGGGGACGTCGGAGCGGTGCAGCAGATCGCGGTCCTCGACCACGAACAGCACGATGAGCCGGTAGGCGATGCGCAACAGGGCGCGCTGTAGGTCGCGGTCGGCATCGGTGGCGGCGGCCAGCGTCTCGCGCAGGGCGGCGTTGGCTGGGTGTGCGACGAACCCGGTGCCGAGCTCTTGCAGCGCGACCGCGATGCCGTGTTGCAGGTTCAGCAGGGCGCGGGCACCATCGTCGATGGCGGTGGTGCGCCAGCGCTCCAGCCAGCAGTTGTCGAGTTTGGGTTCGGCCTGCTCGACCTCGGCGTCCTCACCGGAGTCCTCGCTGCCGGAAACGATTTTGGCGGACTTGTCATCCAAGCGGGGCGCGAACCGGCTGGCGTGGATGGTCAGGAACAGGATGCGGAAGTCGGCGTAGAGCTGGTCGGTGAAGATCGCGTCCAGGTCGAATTCGACGAAGGACTGCCGGGTGAGGCTGGAGGCGTCGCGCAGCAGCCGCAGCTGGTGGCCGTTGGACACAATCGCCCACAGCGCGTGGTCTTCCCGGTTGAGGTAGTCCTGCACCATGGCCTGCGGCGCCCGGGCGGTCACCCCCGCGGTCTTGGTGTCCAGGTCGATTCCGGCACCCACCAGGTGCAGCGGCACCCACGCTGTGGCGTTCGCGGCGTCGGGCCAGGCGACCCGGTGCGAGATAGGGAAGTGCGGCGCCTCGGTCTCGCCGAGGCCAGGCGGTACGGGCAGGCCGCCGCTGATGACATCGGGCCGGCCCCAGCCCAGTTCGTAGAGCAGCGGAAGCAGCCATTTGTCCCGGGTGAGTTTGGTGGCGGCGTCACCGTCCGGGAGCCGCTCCAGGGCGGCGCGCCAGGTGTGGTGCGCGGCGAGCATGGCTTCCCACGCGCGGGCGATGGCACCGTTGACCGCCATCCCGGGTGACAGCTGGTAGGCGTCCGCGGTCTGGCCGGGCATGCGCAGTTCGTTGGCCCGCGGGAGGGCTTCGGCGGGAAGCGCGGTGCCTACCGTGCGGACGGCGCGGAAGACGGTTAGCGCGGTCACCGGGCACCTGCTTCCGGTAGGAACACGTAGAGGCCGAGGACGTCGGCAGGCGGCAGGAACTGGACGGTGGGTGCGCGTCCGCCGGCCTTGGAGGCGCTGCGCACCGTCTGATGTTCGGACACCAGGTCCTTGGCCGCGTCTTTGCCGGTTGTGGTGAGGTGCCCGGTGAGCGCGTCCAAGCGCCCCAGCGCACGGCTCAACTGCATTCGGGCCAGTGCGTCGTCGACGTTGCCCGAGGGCGTCAAGGACAGCAGGGCGTCGACCTCGGCCTGCGGTAACCAGGTCAGGGTGTCGCCGCTCGCGGTGAAGGCAAGGAACTTGGCTTCCTCGGCGACCTGGGTGACGGTGCTGGCCGAGCCGGGGATGGTGATCTCCAGCCGTTGCCGCACCATCAGCAAGGTCGTCACCTTGGCGACTCCGCGGGTGCGCATCACGCCCGCGCGGCGGGCCGGCCGGGCCGTCGGGTCGAGCCGGGAGTCGAGTGCGGCGTCAAGGACGTAACGCGACAGCGAATCGACCGTGGCGTCTGTGCGGGTGAGCACGCTGTGCCCGGCCGGGACGGGCAGCGAGCGGTGGAACTGCAGTTGCCCGTTCTTGGTGGGCGGGAGTTGATCACGCACCGCGGCCGGGAGGGCGGTGATGATCGCGGTGAACCCATCGTCGGTGTCGCTGACCGGAGCACCCAGAATGGATAGGGCTGTGCGGGTGAAGGTTTCGACATCGGCCGGCCCGCCGAGGGCGCGGCGCACCTCGGCCAGGGCGTGTTCGACGGTGTCGGGTTTGAGTCCGGCCTGCCTGAACCGCGTACGCGACACCTTCTCCCGTTCGGCCGCGTTGATCCATTCGACGTCGACTTGTTCGGCCAGAGATTTGGAGGTGGCCTCGGCGAAGTCGAGGGTCAGCTGTTCGGCATCCTTGCCGCGCAACAGCAGCGACTCCCAGATCGCCTTCATCACGGTGGTGGGATCGACCGGGATCGGCACCGAGACGCCAATGCTGCGTTTGATGTTCTCGTGGCGACGGATGAGGACCTGCAGCACGATGCCGTCAATGCCGTTGTCCTCGCCGTAATACGTCACAGTCCGCACGGTGGGGGCCTGCTGGCCGAATCGGTCGACGCGGCCTTCGCGTTGTTCGTGGCGGGTGGGGTTCCACGCCAGGTCGTAGTGGACCACGGCGGTGAAGCCGTCCTGCAGGTTGATGCCCTCCGACAGGCAGTCGGTCGCGATCAGCAGGCTGGGGCCGTCCTGGGCGCTGAGGGTGTCGACGCGGGATTCACGTTCTTCCGGAGGGAGAGTTCCGGTCACGGCGTCGATCTTGAGATCTTTGACCTTCGACAGGGCTGAACTCAGGTGTTCGGCGAGATAGTCGGCGGTGGGGATGTAGCGGCAGAAGACGATCGGGTGGTAGCCCTCGTCGAGGAGTTCCTTGAGCAGCGGGATGAGCCGTTTGAGCTTCGCGTCGGACCGCGGACCCTTCAGGGATGCAGCCTGAGTTGCCAACTCGCGCAGTCGCTTTCGGTTCCTCGTGTCGGGCGTGTCGGTGTCACTGGTGTCGGCGCCGACGGTGACGTCCTCGGCTTCGAGCGTGTCGTCGAGATCGGTGTCCAGTACTCGGGGTTCGGCGTAGGCGTCGACCTCGACTGCGTCGTCAGCGGCTGCGACCGCCGAACGGTTGAGCAGGGTCTGCTCGGCCGCTGCGGGGCTGGAGGCCAGGCACCGCAGCAGCGCGATCGCCGACCACCACCGGACGCGCTGCCGCACGGCGCTGAGCTTCGGGTCGGCGACCTGTTCGCGGACATAGTCCATCACGTCGTCGAACAGTTGGCGGTATCCCGCGGTCAGTTTGTACGCGGTCTCGGTGGTTTCGCGGTCGGGGAACGGGGTGTCCTCGTCGAGGTACTCGCGGATATCGGCGCGTTGGCGTTGGATCATGTACTTGGCCAGCAGTTTGCGGTCTTCTTCGCGGGCGCGGCCGGACAGGTCTGCCGGCAGGTCACCGAGGCGGTCGTCGAGCAAGCCGATCAGCGACTGCCAGGCGGTGTCGTCGCCGCTGTGTGGAGTCGCGGTCAGCAGCAGCAGGTGACGCTGCTGGTCGTCGGCGAGTTTGCGAAGCAATGCATATCTCAGATGCGCCTGGGAGGACTTGCCCACGCCAGCGGATGCCACGCAGGTATGCGCCTCGTCGACAATCACCAATTCCGGGCAGTACAAGGCGAATTCGTCACGGCGGGACTTCTGCTTGATGAAATCAGTAGAGATCACCAGATACGGGTAGTGCTCGTAGACGTTGGATCCGAACGGGACGCCGCGCATCAGCCGGTTGACCGTGGACGGCAACAGAAGTTGCGCGTCGATGCCGAACTTGTGTCGGAGCTCGCCCTGCCATTGCGGGGCCAGCTGGGGTGAACACAGCACCGCCAGGCGTTGCGCTTCGCCGGTGGCCAGCAGCTCGGCGGCGATGAGTCCCGCCTCGACCGTCTTCCCGATGCCGACGCCGTCGGCGATCAGCAGTCGGGTGACATCCTGGTTGGCCGCCATCATCAGGGGAACCAGTTGGTAGTTGCGGGGCGAGACGGCCAGGCGTGCGAACGAGCGGAACGGGCCGCCGCTGGCGCGAAACGAGAGCCTGAGCGCGTCGCGAAGCAGGCGGGCCCGGCCGGCGTCCCCGCGGTCGTCGACCGTGGGTGGTCCGAATGTGGCGGCCCCGAAGTCGTCGATCTCCGGCAGCAACACGGTGGTTTCGTGCTCGTGACCCCCGAGAGGGCGAACCAGCAGCGTGCCCTCGGGGGAGCCGGGGAGAACGAGCCAGTCCCGGCCACGGGCGTTGACCAGGCTGCCGGCGGGGTAATCGACGACTGTCATGCGGTTGCCGCCTTCGCCTCGCCGAAAATGCCTTGGTTCTCCGCTATGGCCGTCAGCCAACCGGCCTCAACGTTGTTGTGGTTGAAGCGCAGCACCAGCCATCCCGCCTCGTCTTCGAGCTTCATGCGTGCCTGTTCGTCCTTTTCGTGCTGGTGTTCGGTGTCGTGGATGGGACCGTCGATGAAGATGGCGACATCCATGCCGTCGCTGTGATATGCGAAATCGGGCCGGACGTAGTAACCCTCGACGATCGTTTGGGCGTCGTCCGGTAGCCGGTAGCCGCGCTCTTCGAGCAAAGCAAGGAACTTCTTCTCCAGCTCACTGTCGCAGGCTTTTCGTAAGCGTTCGAGCTGTTCGGCACGGTCCTCGCCGCCGGCTCCGACAGCCACACTCGACGAGGCAAGGCTCCTGAGCAGGTCGACAACGCAATGTCGGTCCAAGTGCTGGTGATCCCACTGGTTGCTATAGGACAGCAGGCAGTCGTAGCAGGCTTGCGCGCAGTCTTCGATCGCGTGCGGCGCGCGGTGCAGGTCGTGTCCGGTGTCGGGGTCGAAGTGCAGGATTTCCAATGCCTTTCGTGCCACCCGGCGGAGCTGGCCATCTTCTGTGGCAAGGCGACGCAACACGCCGGCTCCGCCCTCGGCGGCCTCGAAGAACAACAACCGCGACCAGGCGTGGTCACCGGTGTTGCTGGGCAGTGCTTCCACCGCCAGCTCGGAACCCTCCAATTGGTATGCGGCCTCGATGCCACGTTTGAGTGCATACATCGCGGCCATCCGCTGATCCGTGCCGATCGTTGGGTCGAGGTTCAGCAGCAGCGCATTGCGGTGGTCTTCGACGTGGGGGATCACCCGCTGATACCGCGGGGCCTCGCCGTGTACGTTCTTGGCCAGGTCTGCCTCTTTGCACCAGCGCCCCTCCACGGTGTCCAGCACGTATCCGCGGACGTCCTTGTCCTTGCGGCGTCGCAGACCGACGTTCATCCGGCGGATCAGCGCGCTGTCGCCGTAGGTCATGGTGCCGAGCTCGTGTCCGCCCTCGGTGATCGTGCTGGTGAGTTGCCCGGCCCGAACTCCATGTGGCACAAAGCGAATGGTCGTGACGATTTCGTGTCCGGCGCGCTGGCGTTCCTCCTCGTCGGCGCTGATCCGGTCACGGCGACGAGTCTTGACCGACAGCAGCCGCATCAAGTTGGTCAGTGTGCTTTCCGGCGCGAACGGCGCACCGCAATGCTGGCAGAGATCGGCGTCGGTGGACTCATGGAGGTACCCGCACGCGCTGCAGCGCTTGCTCTCGGTGATGTTGACACCAGTGCCGTCGTCTCGCGCGGGCAGGCTCACGCGGTTGACTTCGTACCGCGCCCCCTCGTGGTAGATGAATGCTCCGGGGCCGAACTCGCTGATCGCCATGAACCGAGGGCGCTGGATGAAGTCGCCTTCACCGCCGCTACGGGTGCGACGCTCCGCTGGAATGAACGCCGACAGCGGCAGTCGCGGGAACGAATAACCGGGCAGGAAGCCCTCCGACGCGAAGTAACGGTAGGTGTAGAAATCGCCTTGAAACACGTCGTCGACCTGGCCTTTGAGGAGGTCGAGAGCAGCACGCGCCTCTGAAATGCGGCCGCGGGCACGTTGCTTCGAACTTTCAGACGCGCCGATGGTTTTCAAGACCTGGTTTGCACTGTCGAGCTCGTTCTGGGCTTCGTTATAGAGCCCGCGCCACCGGTCCGCAGCGTGATTGAAGCGAGATGGGGCCTGCTCGACGGTGTCAGCGATCCAAGTCGCCGTCCACCATGAAGCGGAGGTCACTTCGGTAGTCGCCGTCAAGACGTCGGTGATCGCGGCGGTGGCGGCGCTGCGACTCGACGGGGATTCGATCGTCGTGAGTACCTCGGCGCGCAGCGGTTGGCCAGGCTCGTCGATATCCAGCAGGTCGACCATGCTGGCTTTCAGGTCCAGGCCGCACTTCACCAGCCAGATCGAGTGGGCGTGTGCGCGCACCAGATCCTGGTTGCCAAGTTCCAACCGCGGCGGGGCGACCGCCCCGGCGACCATGTCCTGACTGCGCCGAAAGTAATAGGCGTCGTGCGCATTACCGGTAGCGCAGTACGTCAGGGCGATCGCTGGCTGACCTGACCGACCGGCACGTCCCGAACGCTGCGCGTAGTTGGCTGGGGTGGGCGGAACATTACGCATGCCAACCACATTGAGGCTCTTGATGTCGACGCCGAGTTCCATCGTGGGCGAGCAGTACAGCACCGGAAGCCTGGCCTCGCTGAACTCGTCCTCCCGCTTCTGACGTTTGGACGGCTCGACCTGAGCGGTGTGTTCGCGTGCCTCCAAGCCGATGAGCGCCTTGGCCGTCTCGGCGTAGAGATCGCGGAAGTACGGGTTGACCCTGCCTTCGGTTTGATTGCTGCGAATGGGGTCGGAGGCGCGATGTTCGCCGGTGCCCGGATGCCAGGCGATGAGATCGGCACGTAGCTGGTAGCCGGTCGGTCGCTTGGGAATCGGAATGCGCACCAAGATCCCGGCGCCGGCCATGACGTCCATCAGGCTATCGATGAGGCCCTGGGCGTCGGCGGTCTTGAGGGCATGCTGGAAACCGGGGAAGCGATTGGGGCGTCGCAGCCACCGCCCGTAGGCACCCAACCCTGAGAGGTGTAGGTCCGCGCCGATTCCGGCCACGCCCTTCGGCCGGCCACCGGGGTATGCCAGGCCGCTGTACGTCCCGGCATCGTCGGAGATGGCCCACGGGTCTTTCAACCACTCCCTACTGGCACGCCGGACGGCATCGAACTTCTCGTCGGTCAGGAACTCCGTGTCGATGCAGAGGTTTCGGCGAAGTTCGTCGAGGAGGACATGCATTACCTCACGTCGTGTTTCGGTGCTGGCGCCCGCGAGCGGCTCGCCATAGCTTGCCCATTTGCCGTCGTTGGCAGCCAGCTCGTCCACGCCCTCATACGCAAGGCGCAGTTGTCCCGTCTGTTCCAAGTTCGGCATGGTGATACGCCAGCCCCGCTTGAGATCGGCCCACAAGCGATACGCGACGACATCGCGCAGGGCGCGAGCAATCTTCTTCCGCGGGACGTGCTCATCGGCGGTCTCCTCGTCACGGGCGAAGAACTTCAGGCTCTTGCCGCTAAGCGCTTTCACCACTTCGGGTCCGAGGTTCTCGTCGGTCAGCGGTTCTCCGGGGTTCTGTTCCTGGAAATCGCAGGCCGCTCGGTACAAGGCTGAACGGATGAGCCCAACCAGCACGAAGTCGTTGAAATGACCGGCTTGCAGGCTCGCGTCCTGGCGGTTATCGCTGAATGCCAGGAACTTTCGTGCATCGTGATCCAGGTCGGACTCGCTTCTGAGGGTCCGGACGATTGACTGCGAGAGAACCGTCACGGCGCTCGCGCGACCCTCAGTACCAAGACTGGCGACGCGGGAAAACTGAGACTGGCGGCTGCTCTCGTAACTGGTCTTGCATGACGGACAGAATTCGAGCCGTTCGAAGAACGCGACCGGCATACCGTCGTCGGTGATGGTTCCGAACTGGTCGACACGTAATGAATTGGGCAGCTTAGTAATTCGGGCCTTATCGAGAACCTGACCGCTCCCGCTGGACACCACCCAATCCTCAGGGACGAGGTCGAGCAAAGCGGGATCGTGGGGATCGGGCCATGGCTTCTCTGTCAGGAGCAACAGACCGTCAGCGTCGGGATTTTCAACAAGATCGGAATTCGGGATTCGGGGGCTGAAGCTCTCACCGCCGCGCTCTAGGTTCACGACGAGAAAGTCTTGGCCGCATTCGCGACAGAACGCCAATGGGAACAGAGGTTGACCCGTAGGCCTGTTGGGTGCGCTGCGCTGGTACTGGGTGGTGAGGAACCGCTTCGCCGCGGGTTCCAGGGTGGTGTAGACCGTGTCGCCCTTACCGATGAATTGATGCAGCTTGAAGGCGAACAGCGAGCTTCCTTGCGGGCCGCGGGCCCGTGAGCCCGCGAGCAGTAGCTCCTGCAGCTTCTCCCGGCAGACGACCTCGTCTACGCCGGTCTCGTCGTGCAGCTTCATGGCGGCATCGCTGAGCTTGGAAGGTAGGCGCCGGGCGAGCTTGCCCTCATCGTCGGTGTGCAACCCAAAGTGCTGCTCGGTCCAGACGGCCAGCGGGTCGGCCTTAAGGTCTTCCCACTCCGCCGGCGTCGGTGCTGCCAGCCGTGCCGTGAGCGTAGCCGGTTCTGCATCGCCCGCCGTCGCACGTCGTAGGGTTTCTCCGACGACGTTGGCTGCAGGGATCTCGACCCCGAAGATCCTCGTCGCCAATTCGGCGACCTGCTGACGCTGCTCGGCCTTCGTACCGGGACCGGCGAGCGTCGCACTGGTACCGATGCACTGGACGTCATTCGACTTGACGGCGCTCCGCAACCGGCGAACCAGCATCGCCACATCGGCCCCTTGCCGACCGCGATAGGTATGCAGCTCGTCGAGAACCAGAAATGAGAGGTTCTCTGCGCTACTTATCAGGGCCTGGCGCTCTTTCGGGCGGGTGAGCATCAGTTCCAACATGACGTAGTTCGTCAGCAGGATGTCCGGGGGAGAGGCGAGGGTCTTCTCACGTTCCTCCCTGTTCTCCTGCCCCGTATACCGCGCGAAGCTGACCTTGGGGTTCGTCTTTCCGAGGAACTTCTCCAGCTCGTTGCGCTGGCTGTTGGCCAGGGCATTCATCGGATAGACGATGATGGCCCGAACGCCCTTGCCCGAGCCCTCGCGCAGCACCCGGTCAACGATCGGAACGATGTATGCCATCGACTTGCCTGAGCCGGTTCCGGTGGTGAGCACATAGGACTCGCGACGGTTGGCGATCTCGAAAGCGTCAGACTGATGGCGGTGGAAGGTGATCTCCTGGCCGAGCGGGTCTTGCTCGGATCGTGCCCGGAACACTTTGATCGCATCGGGATGCAGGATTTGGCTGTTGACCAGTTCACCGACTGCTCCGCCGGACTCGAACGCCGGATTGAGCGCGAGCCACGGTTCCGGCCACAGCAGCCCGCTGGCGATCTCACTTTCGACCTTGTCGCGGATCTGGTCATCCTTGATCTCCAGAAAGCCCTTGACGAAGTTCTCGTAGTCGCCCAGAACCTCGTCAAGGACACCGAAGGCGTCCATGCGACCTCCCCTTTCGACCGCGTAGAGACCAAACTTAGTTGACGTTACTCACAGTGGACGACAGGCGAAAGGAGGACACGGAAGCTCTTGCCGCAGTACCTGGCCGTTGCGAGCGAGCGAGCCGGTCCGAGAGTCCGTGAGCGCACTAGTCGAAGACTTGGTCGAACAACCCGCTCAATGTCGCTCGCTCGACAAAGAACTCGGCCGACACAATCCGTGACAGCCCCGCGTTAGCCCGCTGCAAGCCCGCCCCTCGACCATCGATGCCAACCACCTCAAGGAGGCACGATGAGAACCACCGATGCCGCCCACACCGAATGCATCGCCAGGGTGGCGCGAGTCGCTGAGCTCGGCACCATCCTCGGAATCTGGGCGCAACCCGAGGCGAACTCGGTACGCCCGATCCGGAGAAATGGCCACCGCACCGCCTCGCCGCGGCGCGCACAACCTAGCTGATCCGCTCGCTGGAGATCCGCGGCGTCACCGAGCATCACTGGCTCGCATACCGAGACGGGGAGTGCGCTGCGACCGTTGCCGCGGAGCCGGTGGCGCAGCCGGTCGAGCTGGTCGAGGCGCTCTAGGAGACTCCTGAATAATTCGGCCTGCCGGTGCGCATGTCGAACCTGGTTGTTCGGGACAATTATGGTTGTGCAAGGTCGTTCGGAGAGCCGGCGGGATTTGCTCGACGCGGAATCGGTGGCGGGCCGTTGTTGAGGCCGGGCAGTGTGTTCGCGTTTGTGGCGGGGCATCGGCAGCGGTTGTTCCCGGAAGACATGCTCGTGGACTTGTTCCCCTCGCGCCGAGGGTGGCCCAGTGTGCCGGGCGATGTGATGGCTGCGGTGATCATGCTGCAGGCGTTGCAGGGTTTGTCCGATGCAGAAACCAGTTGATCCTCACGCCCGAGCAGACGCGTGGGCGGTCGCATTGGATCCGTGAGAAAGGCATTCGCTGATACCCGCTGTACCACTGATGATCTCGTGTTCGGACTCGCCCAGAGCCCGGTCGGATCATGTCCTGTCATCGTCGATGGCGGCGCCGAAATGCCCTCCCGGTGCGCAGTGCCTCCGGCACCTGGCCGCTCGCCGCCAGCGTGCGCATATGCAGCAGGATCGCGGGCTCACGCAGTGGATCGGCAGTCGCAGCCGCCGCGGCGTGCTGCCCGATTTCGTCGGCACGCCCGTCGGCGAGTCCGGCCGCGATCAGCGCGTCCGTCACCTCCTCGTGCAGCTGCGAATACCCTTGCGCCGCGGTCGCGATCGGCACGATGTCAGTGAGTTCGGCCAGTACCGGGTCCGCGCCAGAGTGCGTGCGCCTGTTCCAATTTCGTGTACGCGTCGGTCTTGTACCGCTGCGCCTCGGCGAACAGCGCCCGCGCCTGCAGGACATCGAGTTCATCCGGCTCGAGCACCAAACTGACGTCCAGGTGGGCGCGGGCGTGATCGCGGGGATATCGTGGTGACTCAGCCAGAGCCCGCGCCTTCGCGGAATAATCTCGGTGTGTACGTATTTGGGTTGTGCCGTCGAATCGATCTCCGCCGGAGAGGTCAACTGCCCCTGCCGCAGCAGCAATTTCAATCTCGACGGCAGCGTCGCTGTCGGGCCTGCCACCAAGCCGCTGCCGGCGCGTCCGTTGCAGGTGTCGAGGGAGTGGATCGTGCTTCAGGGCGGCGGATCGCCCGGCGTTCCGCCCCTCCGAAGTCTTGGTGGTGAGAGGTCACAGACATTTTGGGTGACGGGGAATTCGGGCCGCTGAGCCCTGGCGGGCGGCGCCACCCTCGCCGCCCGGCCGACGATCAGCCCTCTCCGGTGGTTGGATCGATGATCCCGTGCACCTGATAGAGCTTGTCGTAGAGGAACCCGCTGGTCTCGGCGTGCTCACGGACAGCGTCCTCGTCGGCGGCGATGTAGACGCACATGAGCGTGTCGTCGCTGACGTAGGACTGAATCCACTGCGCCCGCCCGGCCATCACGTCGAGCACTTCGTTGGACTTCCGCGCTGCCGCCTGGAGTTCATCGGCGGTCAACTTGCCGACTCCCGGGACTGGCCGTTCGATCAGATACTTCGGCATCGTTATTTTCCGATCCTTGTCGTTCGCTGGACTGTGGTCACACGTGCCGACGGCACGATGGGTTCGATCTACAGATCAAATCGTGATTTGCCGGGCTTCCTGACCATGACCGTTGACCGCGCCGGTGACCCGAAACGCCATGATTTCGAAGGCAATTGATGACAATTCGTGAAATGTGCAGGGCAACCCGTGCGCTGCCGGATAGCGCGCTGGAACCTGCCTTGCAAACACAATCGGCCCCGACGTAGCCGCGGCATTCGTCGCCGCGTTGGACACGCGCCCAACCCCACATCGCCGAGGCGTTCCGTACCGGGGGAGGGCGTTGCCTGGCACGAGCACGACGATGACGGGAGCGCGGGTCGCCGACGTCGGCTGCGGACTGGGGGTCGTCCTCGGTCCTGCTTGCGCAGGCCTATCCGCAGGCCACGGTGACCATGTTCGACTGCCTGCACAACATGGGCGACCCGCGTGCGGCCACCGAGCACGTGCGCGAGGCGCTGGCACCGGACGACACCTGGCTGCTCGTGGAACCATTCGCCACGGATGCGGTAGAGGACAACTTCACGACCGTCGGCCGGCTGTACTACACCGCCTCGACGATCCTCTGCGTGCCGATCGCGATGCGCAGTCGGGGGCTACGCGCTCGGCGATCAGGCGGCACAATTTCCCTTGTCGTTGCGCGGCCGTCGCCGTAAAATCGACAGACCAACCGGAGTGCGGTAGGACCTGCTGCAGATGGTCGTACACCTTCATATAGCCCGGCCGATGGATCCGGATCCAGCGACCCCGGGGGACTGAATACGCACGAAGGCGCGGTTGAAAACACGGATGCGATGAACACCCGCAAAAAGTGAAGAGCCGCCAAGACTTTGGACAGAATGTCGACCATGTAGGCCACATGGTCACCAGCGCCCAAGAGCCTGACTCTCGACGAAGGTGCCCGGTTCCCCGACCGGGCACTTTCGCTGTGTACGGAGACGCTCGCGTCCCGCCGGCCGGTCCGGACAATCGGGTAGTGCGGTACTGGTGTGCTCAGCCGCTTTGTCCCCGATACTCGGTGCACCGGGCGAATCTGCATCGAGAGGTCACCATGACGACAGCTTTGCGAGAGGTGCCGCTCGTACCGGCTCCCCGACTGCTCGGATCACTACGTGAGCTGCTGCGCGACCCGCTCGGTCTGAGCGTCCGCGCGAACCGCGAGTGTGGCGACGTAGTGCGGTTCGAGGTCGGTCCGCCCGGACTGCGCGCGTCGTTCATCGGTGGGTACCACCCGGATGCGGCGGCCGCGGTGCTGGATGCGTCGGGCTCGGAGAAGTTTCGCAAGGAAACCAACCCGTACAACGAGATGCGGAAGATCTTCGGCAACGGGCTGGTGACCAGTCAGGACGATGATTGGCTGCGGCAGAAGCGATTCATCCAGCCGCTGTTCACCACGCGGCGGGTGGACGGCTACGCCGCGACGATGGCGGACGAAATCGAGCGCTATGTGTCGGAGCGGCGCTCCCGGCCGGCCGGAATCGTCGACCTGTTCGACGAGATGACGAACCTGACCTTGCCGTTGGCGGTACAGATTCTGTTCGGTGAGGACGCCGGTCGAATGACGCAGGTGCTGCACGAGACCTTTCCGGTGATGAGCCGGGCCGTCACACTCCGGGGATTCGCAGCGGTGCGGACGCCGCTGGGATTTCCAACCCCCTTGAACCACCGGGTACGGCGCGAACGCGAGCGGGTGTACCGCATCTGCGACGAGATTGTGGAGCAGCGGCGAGCGTCCGACGCCAGCACCGACGATTTGGTCGGTCGCCTTGTCGCGGCGCGTGACGGCGCAGACGCGTTGAGCGACAGCGAGGTTCGTGACCAGATTCTGATCTTCCTGTTCGCCGGCCAGGAAACCACGTCGCTGGCGCTGACCTTTGCGCTGTGGCTGCTCGGTCGCCATCCGGAGATTCAGCAGCGGGTGCGCGCGGAAGCCGACGAGGTGCTCACCGGATCCCCGACCTCCGAAGACGCACGGCATCTGGCCTACACGACGATGGTGCTCGAGGAGGCGACCCGGCTGTACCCGCCCGTGCCCTTCCTGGGTCGCCGGAGTTCCGCGGAAGTCGACCTATGCGGCTATCGCATTCCCGCCGGCGCGGACGTGGCACCGTCGGCTTGGGTCATCCAACGCCGGCCCGATCTGTTCGAGAATCCGGAGGTGTTCGATCCGGATCGGTTCTCTCCCGAACGCAAGAAGGTCATGCACAAGTACGCGTGGTTCCCATTCGGGCACGGTCCACGCGGCTGCATCGGACAGCACTTCGCGATGCTGGAGGCCAGCCTGGCATTGGCGCGGCTGGTGCAGCAGTTCGATTTCGAAACGCCGCCCGGCCAAGTCCGGCTGATCTCCGGGGTCACGCTAATGCCGGTAGAGGGTGTGCCCTGCCAGGTAACCCCGCGGTGGTAGCCGCCTTCTAGTGGCGCTTCTCCCACAACCCCAGCAAAGCCCACGCCGCAATACTCTGCGCATCCGAAACCTGCCCGCGCGCCACCATCGCCTCGAACTCCGCACGGCTGAACCACGCGTTCCGCATGTCCTGCTCCTCGTCCTCCCGCTCGTGCGGGCCCTCGACGAGTTCGGTGGCGAGGAACACCGAGCCGCGCTGGCTCGACATACCCGGCGCCACATCGAGTTCGCCGATCTTGTCCATCCGTCCCGCCCGCAGCCCGGTTTCCTCGCGCAGCTCACGCCCGGCAAGTTCGGCGGCGGCCAACTCCGCGCGATTCGGCGCGGTGCCCTGCGGGAATTCCCAGCGCCGTTCGCCCACCGGATAGCGGAACTGCTCAACCAGGTGCACACGGTCGCCGTCGAGCGGGATCACCAGTGCGAAGTGCGGTTTGTCCACTACCCCGTAGATGCCGAGCGAACCATCGTCGCGACGCACATCGTCCTCGCGGACGGTCATCCACGCGTTGGCGTACACCTGACGCGAGCCGAGTGTCTCCACGCATTCGATCCTGCCAAACCGGCGCGCCGCCCGTATCGGAGTTCGCCGATCGCTAGCTCTTGCGGAACTTCTCGATCACCGGCGCCAGCTCGCCCGCATTGGTGATCAGATCGACGTGCCCACCGCCGTGCACATGCAGGACGGAATGCGGCAGCAGCCGATTCATGATGCGCGCGTTGACAAGCGGGATGATCGGATCGTCCTTGCCTGCCACGATCAGCGTCTTCTGCCGGATCGCCGGCAGCGCGAACAGACTCGTCCACACCGCACCCGCAAGCAACTGATGCACGTAGCCGATCTGGGACCCGGCGTGCTCCTGCTCGTCGAAAATCGCGGCGATCTCGCGCCCGCGCTTGCGCGCGGTACCGCCGTAGATTTCACCGGCGATCGCGGCGGCGTACTCGGGATCGGCGAACCGTTTCGGGGTGACCATCTTCGCCAGAACGCTCGGGTGCGCCGGCACCATCATTGCGCCGGTGCCGGTCGCCACGAGGACCAGTCGCCGGCAGCGACGCGGGTTCTGGAACGCGAATTGCTGCGCCAGCGCACCACCCCAGGACAGCCCGAGCACGTCGATGACGCCGAAGCCAAGCTTGTCCAGCACCTGGCCGAGCACCCAGGCGAGATACGGAAAGCCATACGGCGCGAACGATTTTGCCGATCCGCCGGTACCCGGGGCGTCGAAGCGGATCACCGTGGACTCACCGTGGAGTCCGTCGACGAACGGCGTCAGCACCTCCAGGCTCGCGCCGATCCCGTTGCACACCACCAGCGGTACTCCCGTACCGCGGCGGACAGCCACGCGAATCCGTTGCCCGCCCACGGCGACATAGTGCACCTCGTCGCCGTCGACGGTGTGCACTGTCGACACAGCTAATGCCCTCACTTCTGGTGGACGTAGACGCCGGGCGCAGGTGCGACCGGGGGGTTCTGTGCGTTGCCGAGTGCCGCGGGAGCGTCGACTTCGGCGCCGCTACGCTCCGCGAGCCACGCGACATAGTCGGGCCACCAGGAGTCCTTGCTCGTCTCGGCAGTGTCGAGCCATTCCTCGGGCGTGCCCTCGCCGACCTGACCGGCACGGAAGGACGCCTTCGGGTTCCCCGGCGGGTTGACCAGCGCGGCGATATGCCCGCTGGTGGACAACACGAACCGGTTGTCCTTGCTGCCCAGCAGCCGCGCGCTGCGGTAGCAGGCCTGCCATGGCGAGATGTGGTCGGCGATCCCGCCGATCACATATGCGTCCGCGGCGATCGTCGCGAGGTCGATGGGGGTGCCGAGCATGGACACCGCGCCCGGCGTGGTCAGGGCGTTCTGCAGACCCAGCTGGACCATGTCGCGGTGCAGGCCGGCCGCCATGCGGGTGGTGTCGGCGTTCCAGAACAACACGTCGAACGCGGCGGGGGAGCGGCCCTGCACGTAGTTGTTCACCCAATAACGCCAAACCAGGTCGGTAGGACGCAACCAGGCGAAGATCTCGGCCAGGGTGCGGCCGTCGAGGTAGCCCTTCTTCGCGGACTGCTTGATCGCGTTCTCGGCGGCGCTTTCGCTCAGCGCCGCCGAGGCGAAGCCGGCCTGGCTCTGATCCAGCACGGTGACCGCGAGGCCAAGCCCGGCAACCCGTTCGCCCTCGCCGATCGAGGCCAGGTGTGCAGCGACCATCGCCGCGATGATGCCGCCGGAGCAGCTCGCCAACAGGTGGGTGCTGTCGGTGTTGGTGATCGCCTCCACCGCGTCCATCGCCTCGATGATTGCGGCACCATAGGTGTCGAGGTCCCAACTCCGGTGCCGCGCTTGAGGGTTGCGCCACGAGATGGTGAACACCTGCTGGCCCTGCTGCACGTAGTACTCGATCATGCTGCGGCCAGGCGCGATATCGGTGATGTAGTACTTGTTGATCACCGGCGGCACCATCAGCAGCGGGATCTCGCGGACCTTCTCGGTCTGCGGCACATAGTGGATCAGCTCGAACACGCGGGTGCGCAACACGACCGCACCCTTCGTGGCCGCAACCGTTTCGCCGACCTCGAACGCGTCGGGTTCCACCATCGCGGGCACCCGTGGCTTGGACGCCATGTCGCGAGCGAAGGCACTCAGGCCGCGCACCATCGACAGTCCACCCGTGTCGATCATCGCCTTCCAGCCCAGCGGGCTGATGAACGGGTTGTTGCTCGGCGACAGGCCCTCGAGCAGGTTGTCGAAGACGAAGCGCATCTTCTCCTGATCGCGCCACTCCAACTCGGCGTCATCGAGCAGCGAGTTCGCGGTGTCGGCGGTCGCGAGGTAGGCCTGCATGGTGCGGTGCAGCAAGGGGTTCTGATTCCAGGCCGGGTCGGCGAAACGCTTGTCTGCGCGCGCCGGGGCACGGGTGCAGCTGCCGGTCGCGACGGAACCGAGCTCGCGAACGAGCGCGGTGCCGCGGCCCGCGACGGTGCGGGGCTTGCCGGCGAGCCCGGTCGCCATCCGGGTCCACGAGCGGCTCGGCAGCATTCGGCCGGCGACGCTGCGCGTCGAGCCGGTGAGCAGCAAATCCAGGGGCGCGGCGAGCTCGTCGGGACGGTTGGTCGTCTTCTTCGGGGCGGAGGTGGCCATGGGTATCACTTGCTCGTTTCGAAGGTGGGAATGGAGATCTCGCGGCGCATGATCTTGCCGGTGGGGCCCTTGGGCAGGGCGGGGACGATCCAGACTTCGCGTGCGTACTTGTAGGCGGCGACGCGTTCCTTGACGAACGCGATCAGCTCTTCGGGCTCGGCGTGCGCGCCGGCCTTCAATGCGACTGCGGCACCGACGTCTTCGCCGAGCGAGTCGTGCGGGATACCGACCACGGCGGCCTCGGCGACGGCGGGATGCTCGTAGAACACTTCCTCGATCTCGCGCGGGTAGACGTTCATGCCGCCGCGAATGATCATGTCCTTCTTGCGATCCACGATGTAGAAGTAGCCGTCTTCGTCGACCTTGCCGACGTCGCCCGTGGAGAACCAGCCCTCCGCGGAGATCGCTTCTGCGGTCGCCTCGGGCTGGCCCCAGTAGCCGGCCATGATGTTCGGGCCCTTGATCTGGATTTCGCCGGGCTCACCGACCGCGACCTCGACGCCGGCCGTGTCGACGACACGCATCTGTACGTCCGCGATCGGGGTGCCGATCGAACCGGCCTTGCGCTCACGGTCGGGGTGGTTGAAGGAGGCGACCGGCGAGGTCTCGGACAGGCCGTAACCCTCCAGGATGATGGCGTCGAAGGTCTGCTCGAAGTCGGTGATGACGCGCACGGGCAGCGACGCACCGCCGGACACGCACACGCGCAGCGTCGACGTGGCGGCCTTGTCGAACTCGGCGGCGACGCCGAGCAGTGCCGAGTACATCGTCGGCACACCGGCGAACACGGTGACGCCGTCGCGTCGCACGACCTCGATCGCCTCCCGCGGATCGAACCGGGGAATCAGCGTCAGGGTGGCACCGACGAGCGCGGAGGTGTTCATCGCGCAGGTGAGACCGAATACGTGGAACAGCGGCAGGCAGCCCATCACCACGTCGTCGGGGCCGAGGTTCAGCAGCGTGTGCGCGGTGACGTCCGCGTTGTGGCCGAGGCCGCCGTGCGTGAGCTCGGCACCCTTGGGCTTCCCGGTGGTACCGGAGGTGTGCAGGATGACCGCGGTGTCGCTGTCGGTGCGCTCCACCGGCGCGTCCTGCTCGGGCAGATCGGCGATCAGGGCGGCGAGGCGGGCGTCGTCCACGACCCACAGCGTGGTGTCGGTCGAGTCGGCTGCCGCAGTGGCCTCGGCCTCGAATGCGGGAGTCGCGAACAGCGCGGCGGCGCCGGTGTTGGTCAGGTAGAACTCGATTTCGCGCGCTTTGAGCAGCGGATTCATCGGAACCGCGACTGCGCCGCGACGCATGATGCCGTAGAAAGCGATGGCGAATGCGGGGGTGTTGCCCAACATCACGCCCACCCGGTCGCCGGGGCCGATGCCGGCGCGCTCCAAGAAGGTCGCGACGCGAGCGGCGGCAGCGTCGAACTCCGCGAACGACAACGTCGCCTCGCCGCAGCGAAGGGCGGCCTTGTCCGCGTACTTCTGTGCCGAGGCAACAAGATTCGTGCTGATGTTGGTCACATCGCCCTCCAGGGTCGGGTGTAATTTCCGTTACTCCAATCCTGGGCCGGTCCGGCGGCATAGTCGATGGTGGCGCAAACAACAGCGGGCCCCGCAGAATGTTCCCGAGCACATCCGCGCAGGTCTTGGCGCGCCTAGGGTGTCCCCTATGGCAGTTCGCTCGCCGGCGAGTACCGGACCCGATCAGCACATCGTGGACCTGGCCTCGGCGATGCTGGCCCGGATTTCCGAGCTGGCCGATCAGCTGGCCGAGCGCATCTGTGCCGAGATCCCGTTCTATGCGAACAGCGACCTGGTATCCCGCGACGAGCTGGTGACCAGCTGTGCGGCGAACATGCGATTCGTCTTCCGGTCGATCCGGGGGGAGCCCGGAGCGGACGTATCGGCGGCGCGGGAGACCGGCACGGCACGGGCGGCGGCGGGGGCACCGCTGGCCTCGGTGATGGCTGCCTACCGGGTCGGCTTCCGGTTCATGTGGGAGGAGACGCTCGCGCAGGCGCGGCGCAACCCCGACCTGACACCGGACGCAATTCTCGACGCGACCACGCACATCATGATCACGCAGGACGAGTTCACCCAGGCGATGACGGACGCCTACCGCGATCAGCTCACGATCCAGATCCTCGGTGACGAAGCCGAGCGAGCGGCGCTGGTGGAAGCGCTGCTGTACGGACAGATCACCGATACCCGCAGCCTGTGGGAGGTCGCGGATGCGCTCCGGATGCCGACCCGTGGACCCTATGTCGTGGTGGCGGCCCGGCTGGCGGCGATCGGCAAGACCGCGTTGCCGCAGATCGCGGCAAAGCTGGACGCGCGAGACGTCCGCTCGGCCTGGCGGCTCGATCCCGACCTGCAGATCGGCCTCGTCGCGTTGCCGCGTGCGGGTTCCGAACGCGCCTTGATCGAGGTGTTGAGCGCGACGGCAGGGGAGCGGGTGGGCGTCAGCCCCAAGTTCGACGAACTGTCCGGCACCGGTGAGGCGCTCCTGCTGGCCCGCGCGGCGGCTGCGGAACGATCGCCGGACGGTTCGCTGATCACCGTGTTCGACGACTCGCCGCTGGCATTGGCGGCGTTGAGTGCGCCCGAGGCGATGACGCGGATCGGGCGTCGGTTACTCGCCGGACTGGACGACCTACCGGCGGAGGAACGCGCGATCCTGGTGACGACGTTCGAGGCCTGGGTCGATGCCGGCGGATCCGCCAACGAGACCGCCGCGAAGATCTTCTGCCACCCCAATACGGTGCGGCATCGCCTGCGTCGCATCGAGGAGCGGACCGGCAAATCATTGTCGCGGCCCCGCGATGTTGCCGAGCTCTGCCTGGCGGTCGAGGTGGAGCGACGCCTGCCAGAGGGTGGCTGAGCGGCAGCCTACGGCGCCACCTGTCCCGCCACCACGACCAGCCCGCTCGGCCGATGCACGGCGAGGAACCCGAACGGGGGCTCGAACTTCACCTCGATCAGCCGCACCCGCTTGCGCGGCGGCATGAACACTCCGGCAAGCTGCATGGCGAACGCGGTGACCGCTGCCGCCTCGAAACCCTCGGCGGAGAACGCCGCGTAGACGTCTTGTGCGCCTTGGCTGATGGCTAGCGGCTCGGGGCTGATCGCGGGGAAGTGGCCGTGTTCGGTGTCCATCGCGCTCGTGAGTCCGAACAGCTCGGGATCTGCGCACAAATCGTGCGAAGAGCGAATCTCGAACGGTGGCAACGACACTCGCACCGAGTCGGCCTCACCCCGTGTCGTTCGCACGGTCAGGCCCGGGGCCGCCGACCCATCTTCGAGCGAGCTGCCCGAGCGCAGTCCCACCGTGCCATCGAGCGCGGCGATCCCGACACCCAACGCGTCGTGGCCGAGCAGCAGGTGTACGTCGAGTTCGTCTTCGCCCTCGACGACCACCCGGGTCACCGACCCGCCGAGCACCGCGATCTGGTCCAGGTCGTGAGTCGATCGGGTCAGCACCGGTCCGGGGTCGAAGGGCTCGCGCCAGCGCGTCTTCGCCGCGAGCGCCGTCGCGAGCACCAGCAGGTCGGTGGGACGCACCTGAAGGGGAAACCGCTCGATCATGCCGCGGGTGTGCTCGGCGGCCCAGGCGTCGAGGCGCTGCTGGCCGGTCAATTCTTCGACGACACCGACCGGCAGCGTCGAAACCCAGTCCCGATGAAGCGGCAGGTCGGCGCGCACCCACACGCCGAGTGCAGCGGAGGTGGCGACTCCACCGGAGAGGGCGCGCAGCACCTCGATCGCCTCGGTTGTGCCGTGGCCTTCGCCGGCCGCGCGTTGTAGCTCGTCACGGGCCGGGCCGTCCGCGGCCGAGGCCAGGAGGGCAAGCAGCGGCCACAATCCCGCGCCGGACAGGACGAACTCGCCCCGCCGGGCCGCGGCGCACCAGCGCGCGGTGAGGTCGTTGGCGGCGGTTACGGACGCCGCGAGCGGAGGGGCCGTCATGTCCACCCATGGTAGGTGTCGCATGCCGGGATACCGTCACACCATGACGGATCCTGCACAGACCGGCTTGATCGTTTCCGGGTGGCTCCGCGTCGCCGCCGGCGAGCGCGACCAATACGTCACCGACAGCGCCGAGGTGGTCCGCGCCGCGCGTGCCGCGCCGGGCTGCCTCGACTTTGCCATCGCCGCCGATGTGGTCGATACCGAACGCATCACCATCTACGAACGGTGGACCGACGAGCCTTCGCTGCTGGCCTTTCGCGGCTCCGGTCCGTCGGACGAACAGCAGACCCGGATCGTCGCCGCCGAGGTGCAGCGCTACGTGATTTCGTCGGTCGAGCCCGCCTGAGAGATCAAGGCCGAGAGCGGATTGCGCGGTACGTGCACCCAGCCCTCCCGTACCGCGACGGCGCGCTCCGCTTCGTCCGGCAGGTAGGTCGCGCCGATCGCGACGGCACGCGCGAGTAGTGCCGCGACTACGGCGTCGAACGCGTCGTGCTGGGTTGACACCTGCTCGCGAAAGGCACCGAGATCGAGCCAGGGCGCAGCGGCCCGGAGTCCGTCGATCATCGCCGTCAAACCTGTTGTGGTCGACTTCCCCCGGAAGGGAAGCCTCCAGACCTTCAGCGCCGCAGCGGGATAGACCTCCACGGCCCGGCCATCGACCCGATCGACCACATCCAGCCGGGCCAGTAGGCCAGCGCAGCGCAGCGCCACGTGCGCAATCAGATCGGCCGACACGCTCAGCGGCATGATGCCGGTGCGCTGTGCCACCACGAGATCGGTGCGGCGTTTCGTCAGCGGTCGGCGCTGTTCGCGGGTCTGCAGTTCGACGGTCGGCGGATGCCCTTCGTGATGTGCCGCCACGAATTCGACGAACGCATCCGGCCAGCCGAATGGGGAGTCGATACCGATCCGTCCTGCCCCCTTGGCAGCATCGGTGATGGCGGCGTCGGACACCCCGAGTCGCACGTTGGTGACCAGCGCACCATTCGGGCGCCATTCCAGCACTGCCAACGCCGTACGCGCAGGCTCGGCGGCCAGATCCACGCCGATGGTCAAGCTGCTCACGTCGTCAGCACCGCCCAGCCACGCGCCGGCAGCCGCGCGCGCCCGTTCGCAATTTCCGCCGAGCCGGCCGCGACCCGCGCAGCGCCCCCGGCCGGAAGCTCCACCTGCTCGTCGTCGATGTTGAGAACAGTGACGACGGCATCGGCGTCGCGCCCGGCCCGCAGCGCGAGACTCAGATTGTTCACCTCGAGCACGTCGGTGCGGGCCTCGTGCAGCCAGTGGTGCCGCCGACGCAGACCGATCAGCTGCCGATGTATGTCCACGACTTGCCGTGCGGTGTCGTCGAGATCGGCGGAAGCTGTTGGTGTGGAAGCAAACTCCGGACGTACCGCGTCGTCACCGCCGTGCCGTTCCTCCTTGATGCCGAGCATCGCGTACTCGTCGCCTGCATAGACGATCGGCGTTCCGGCAACGGTGAACAGTACGGCGAGAGTGTGCGGAACGAACTCCGGTCCGACCGCCGACGCGATCCGGGTGACGTCGTGGTTGCCGACGAAGGTCGCAGGCACGAATGTGTCCAGGAGTTCGCGATGCCGCCCCAGCGCATGGGAAAGTTCGAAGAAGTTCCGGTCGACGACGGCGTGCCACAGCCCCTGCCAGAGTTCGTACTGCGTGAGCGCGTGCATCGCGGAATTGCGCACGATCTCGGTGTAGTCCCCGTGGATGACCTCGCCGAGAAACCAAGCGTCGGGGTAGTCGCGGCGCACCGAACTCAGGACGGCGTGCCAGAACGCGTCGGGCACCGAATAGGCCGCGTCGAGGCGCCAACCGTCGACGCCGCGATCGAGCCAATACCGGATGATGCCGCCGACGAACTCCTCGGCCGCCGGCGAATTGTGATTCACCTCCACGAGGTTGTCGTGTCCCTCGAACACGTTGGCGCGCACCGGGTCACCCGGCTGCCAGCCATTCCAGTCCACGGCGAACAGGCCCGCGGTCGCTGCCTCGGGACCGTCCTGCTCGACGGCGCGAAACGCCGGGTGCGCGCGCCCGACGTGATTGAAGACGCCGTCGAGGATCACCCGAATCCCGCGGTCGTGGGCGGCGGTGAGCAGTCGGTCGAAATCGGCATCGTCCCCGAGACGCGGGTCGATTCGGCGATGGTCGATCACGTCGTAGCCGTGCGTGCTCGACGCGAAGATTGGGCCGAGCAGCAGCCCGTTGAGCCCGAGTTCGACGACATGATCGAGCCACGCCTCGATCCGGGAAAGGCGATGCAGCAGTTCCGCCTCGCCCGCGGTGGGCCGCACCGGCGCTCCGACGAAGCTCAGCGGATAGACCTGCCACCACAGTGCGTCGTAAACCCAACTCGGTTCGCCGGACGTCATGCCACCACCGTAGGTGACTCGGCCATCACCCCGGCGGGTCGCCGAATGTCGCGCGGATCCGCAATGCCTGGTCGGCAACGCGCACGGCGAGGTCGACTCGATCGTCGAGTGACCCGGTGAGCAGCACCCAGGACCGCCCGGCCGCGGTGAGCGCATCCTCGAACCAGCCCGTCATCTCGGCGCGCACGTGCTCGCCGTCGCGAACACCGTCCTGGACGAACGGCACTCCGCGGTGGTCGGTGAGCAGGTAGATGGCGGCACGGCCGGTGCGGATTGCCGCGGCGCGGTCGCTGTGCGGACCGAGATAGCGCCGCTCCCACACCGTCGTGGCGAACGCATCCGTGTCGCACAGCAACACCGGCGACCCCCGCCGTGCCGCGTCCTCCTCGAGACGGGCCTGTGTGCGCGCGATGTGCTCGAAATCGATTGGGGTCCAAACGATATCGTCCACGGTCGCGCCTGGGTTGATCCGGCGCAGTCGGTCGAGCTTCGCGATGGTGGCCCGGCGGCCGTATTCGGGCACCCAGCCGGTGCGCGCCCAGGCACCACCGCGGTCGCGGTAGTGCCTCGCCACCGCGCGGCTGACGGTCGTGGTGCCGGTCGATTCGGCCCCTAGAAACACGATTCGGGTGGCGAGCCCGCTCCGTGCCGGGCTGTCGAGCATCTCCCAGTTGTCGGCGAGGCCCGCGCGGCACGCCGTGCCGGACACCGGATGGACAACGCGTTCGGGATCGACACACACGTGCACGGCGTCGAACCGGCGGGCAAGTTCGTCGCCGTACTTCTCGCTGGAGACGACGGCGTCGATCGGGGCCGGATCGACCGCGCGGATCGCCGCGCGCATGCATGCCACCTGGGCCGCCCACACCGCATCCGATTCCAGATCCATCGGTGCGTCGCAAGCAATCCCGGTGACCCGCACACCCGCGTCGGCCACGTGCGAGGCGCGCAGCCAGGCCACCCGATCGGCGAGTGGGATGGTCTCGGCTGTCGAGGCCATCACGACGACCGTCACACGCTCGGCGACACCGGCGGCGGCTCGGACCAGGTGATGATGTCCGCGGTGCGGTGGGTAGAACTTGCCGATGACCAGGGCATGCCGATAGGTCGCGGTCATCGTGCGGCCACCAGCGCGGGTGTGGTCGCACCGCTGCGCCGCCAGGCGAGCAGGCCACGTACGCACAACACCAGAAACCCGGCGTACAGCAGCGCGGTCAGCGTGAGGTCCTTGTGCAGATAGAGCGGAATGTAGATGAGGTCGGCGGCGATCCACAGCAGCCAGGACTCCCAGTACTTGCGCGCCTGACCCCAGGTCGCCAGCAACGACAAGGCGGTCGTGAGGGCGTCCCAGAACGGCACGGTCGAGTCGGTTGCCGTGGCGAGCAGCAGCGTCAACGCGGCGGTGCCGGCGATTCCGACTCCCGCGAGCACGGCCCATTCGGACCGGCTCGTCGAACCGACCGCGAGCGGCGCGCCGGCGTCGCCACGCACCCACTGGTACCAACCCCACAGTGCGAGTGCGATATACACGATTTGCAGTCCGGCGTCGGCGAACAGGCCCGCGGTGAAGAACAGCAGGATCCAGACCAGGTTGTTCGCGATACCGATCGGCCAGTTCCACACCGACTGCCGACCGACGAGCCATACACACCATGCGCCGGTGGCGAACCCCACCACCTCCGCCCAGGTGGTCGGTGCGCCGAACATGGTGAGCGCTGTCGAGTTCAAGAATTCGATCATCGGAGACCCCTTCGGTTCACGCCATTAGAGCATATATGCGCTAAGTGGGTCGGGGCTGGTGTATCGCCGCATGGGCAATGTGAGGGAGTAGTCAATGCAGCCAGACAGCACTGTGCGGCGTGGGTGGCGCCGAGTCGCCATCGCCGCACCGCAGGCGATCTCGCGATCGGCGTGGCGGGGTGCGGGTCCGACGATGACAGCGACGACGCATCGGGCGGTGGAACGACTGTCGTCATCACCCACAACCTGGGGACGACCGAGTTCGACGCGACGCCCGAGCGGGTCGTCGCGCTCGGTGACCAGTGGCTCGACGCAGCGGAGTCGCTCGGCGTGGAACCGGTCGGGTACGCCGCCGCGGCGAGCGTGTTGACCGGCGGGAAGCCGGCGCCGTGGGAGCCGGCGAGCCTGGCGGACGCGACCGTGATCAACGTCGGTGGCGACATCGTCGAGCAGATTGCCGCGCTGAACCCGGACCTCATCCTGGTGCCGAACTTCCTGATCGACCAGCCCAAGTACGACAAGCTTTCGCAGCTCGCGCCGACCGTCGGGGCTCTCACGCCGGCGCAGGTCGACCCGTGGGACAAGCAGGTCCAGACCCTCGGCATGATCCTGCCCCCGGAGGTTGTCGCCGCGGCGGGCGGACAGGGCCGGATGGGGGTCTCACCCGAGCGGGTCGGTGAGTTGAACTCACAGTTCCTGGTCACGAGCACGATGCCGGGCATGGAAGGCGCCTACGAGAAGCTGCCCGGCTACGGCGAACTGCCGTCGGTGCAGAACGGATCCGTGACGAACCTCGACATCATGGCCGTGACCGGGCTCAACACGCCGACACCGCTCTCGGTGCCCTACGTGCTGAATCTGCTCGAGCCGGGGCTGGTCAAGGCTGCCGCGGCGACCTAGATGTCAGACCCGGACTCGCCACGGTGTGACCCGCATCGCGCCAGCCGTGCAATGCGGGTCACATTCGTCGGGGCGACGCTGGACTGAGGTCGGAGTTCGGCATCTCCGCTGCTAGGCTTGCTGCCCGTAAGACATCCTTTAACGACCCGTCCCGTGAGGCGGAGAAGGAGGTCCGCGGAATGAGCGTGCCCGACGAACGGGTGCCCCATCAACGTCGCCACGATTCCGAGGCGACGCGCGAACTGCTTTCGGCGTCCGACGTTTCTCGGACCATTGCCCGCATCGCGCATCAAATCATCGAGAAAACCGCGCTCGACTCCGACGATCCCCTCACGCCGCGCGTCGTGCTGATCGGGATTCCCACCCGCGGCAGCACGCTCGCAGTCCGGCTCGCCGACAAGATCGCCGAGTTCTCCGGGATCCGTCCCGCCGTCGGTTCGCTCGACATCACGTTGTACCGCGACGATCTGCGGACCAAGCCGCATCGCCCGCTCGAGCGGACCTCCGTGCCCGAAGGCGGCGTGGAGGACGCACTCGTGGTGCTCGTCGACGACGTGCTCTTCTCCGGCCGCTCCACGCGCGCCGCGCTGGATGCGCTGCGTGACCTCGGCCGGCCGCGCGCCGTGCAGCTCGCCGTGCTGGTCGACCGCGGACATCGAGAACTCCCGATTCGCGCCGATTACGTCGGAAAGAACGTGCCGACCGCGCGGTCGGAGGATGTGTCGGTATTGCTCGTCGAACAGGACGGTGTGGACGGGGTGCAGCTGTTCCAGGGTGGGGCGAAGTGAAGCATCTGCTCTCGGTGACCGATCTCGACCGGGCGGCGGCGACCGCACTGCTCGACGAAGCCGAACGGTTCGAGCAGGCACTGCTCGGTCGCGAGGTGCGCAAGCTGCCGACCCTGCGTGGGCGCACGGTGATGACCGTGTTCTTCGAGAACTCCACCCGCACCCGGGTGTCCTTCGAGGTCGCCGGCAAATGGATGAGCGCCGACGTCATCAATGTCAGCGCGAGCAGCTCGTCGGTGCAGAAGGGGGAGTCGCTGCGCGATACCGCGATGACCTTGCACGCCGCGGGCGCGGATGCGCTGATCGTGCGTCACCCTGCCTCGGGCGCGGCGCATCAGATCGCGAACTGGCTCGAGCAGCGGGGGAACGCGCCGGCGGTGATCAATGCCGGTGACGGCACACATGAGCATCCGACGCAGGCCCTGCTCGACGCGCTCACGCTGCGCCAGCGCCTCGGCACCATCGAGGGCAAGCGGATCGCGATCGTGGGCGACATCCTGCACAGCCGGGTCGCTCGCTCGAACGCGTTCCTGCTCGCCGAACTCGGCGCCGAAGTCGTGCTCGTCGCGCCGCAGACGCTGCTGCCGATCGGCGTAGAGACCTGGCCCGTCACCGTGTCGCATTCGATCGACGCCGAACTGCCGGGCGCCGACGCGGTGCTGATGCTGCGCGTGCAGGCCGAACGGATGAACGGCGGATTCTTCCCGTCGGCCCGCGAGTACTCGGTCAACTACGGACTGTCCGAGCGTCGCATGGGTCTACTCGCCGACCACGCTACCGTGCTGCACCCCGGCCCGATGCTGCGCGGCATGGAGATCGCTTCGGCCGTGGCAGATTCGTCGAAGGCAGCTGTGCTGCAACAGGTTACGAATGGAGTGCACATGCGGATGGCGGTGCTGTTCACGCTGCTGGTCGGCACCGACGAGGCAGTCGCATGAGCGCGCGCATCCTGATCGAGGGCGTTCGCCTGTACGGCGAGGGCGATCCGGTGGACGTGCTGCTCGCCGACGAGGAGATCGCCGAGATCGGCTCCGACCTGGCCGACGACGATGCAACCGTCATCGACGGCGCGGGCAAGATCCTGCTGCCCGGTTTCGTCGACCTGCACACCCACTTGCGCGAACCCGGCCGGGAGGACACCGAAACCATCGAGACCGGTTCGGCCGCGGCGGCGCTCGGCGGCTACACCGCGGTCTTCGCGATGGCGAACACGAACCCGGTCGCGGACTCGGTCGTTGTCACCGACCACGTTTGGCGGCGCGGACAGGAAGTCGGCCTCGTCGACGTGTACCCGGTCGGTGCCGTGACGGTCGGCCTGGACGGCAAGCAACTCGCCGAGATGGGCACCATGGCCAGCGGTATCGCCGGGGTGCGGATGTTCTCCGACGACGGGCAATGCGTGCACGACCCGCTGATCATGCGGCGCGCGCTGGAGTATGCGAACTCGCTCGGGGTACTGATTGCCCAGCACGCGGAGGAGCCCCGGCTCACCGCCGGAGCCGTCGCACACGAAGGCCCGAACGCGGCGCGCCTCGGCCTGGCCGGCTGGCCGCGCGCGGCCGAGGAAGCCATCGTCGCCCGCGACGCACTGCTCGCGCGCGATGCCGGTGCGCGCGTGCATGTCTGCCACGCCTCGACCGCAGGCACCGTCGAGCTGATGCGCTGGGCCAAGAGCCTCGGCATCAAGATCACGGCCGAGGTGACCCCGCATCACCTGCTGCTCGACGACACGCGGCTGGAGACCTACGACCCGGTGAACCGGGTCAATCCGCCGCTGCGCGAAATCTCCGACGCCGAAGCGCTGCGCCGCGCCCTGGCCGAGGGCGTCATCGACTGCGTCGCGACCGACCATGCGCCGCATGCCGAGCAGGACAAATGCCACGAGTTCGCCAGGGCCCGACCCGGCATGCTCGGTCTGGAGACCGCGCTGTCGGTGGTGGTGGCCGCAATGGTCGAGCCGGGTCACCTCGACTGGCGCGGCGTCGCCCGGGTGATGAGCGAGCGGCCCGCCGAGATCGTCGAGCTCAGCGACCAGGGCCGGCCCATCGCGGTCGGCGAACCGGCGAACCTCGTGCTCGTCGACCCGGAAGCGACATGGACAGTGAGCGGACCGGAACTCGCGAGCATCTCCAGCAACACCCCGTACGAGGCGATGACGTTGCCCGCGCGGGTGGTCGCCACATTCCTGCGTGGCCGCGTCACCGCGCGCGACGGCAAGGTCGGGGTGAGCGCGTAATGGAACGGGCGCTCTGGGTGATCGGGCTCGTCCTCCTGTGGGCGGCGCTGATCGGGCTGATGTACCGCGGCTGGCGCAACCGGGCCAAGCGGCAAGCCCCGCAGATCGGCGAACTGCCCGCCGCGCCCGAGGATCTCGGCACGCAGCTGATCGATGCGACCACCGGTCTCTACGTGGGCAGCACCATCGCGCCGAGCTGGCAGGACCGAATCGCGGTAGGTGATCTCGGCCACCGGGCCACCGCGCGGATCGCCCGGTTCGAGAAGGGCATCCTGCTCGAACGGACCGGGGCAAGCACCATCTGGATCCCACGCGAAGCGATTCGCGCTGTGCGCACCGAACGCGGCCTAGCAGGCAAAGTTATGACCAAAGACGGCGTCCTTGTGGTGCGCTGGCAATTGCCGACCGGAACCGAGATCGACACCGGTTTCCGCGGCGACGACAAGACGGTTTATCCCCAATGGATCGATCAGAACGGAGTGAGCGCGTGAGCGCCATACCAGCAGCCCTGGTACTGGAGGACGGAAAGGTTTTCCGCGGCACCGCCTTCGGTGCGGTCGGCGAGACCCTCGGTGAGGCGGTGTTCAGCACCGGCATGACCGGGTACCAGGAGACGCTCACCGACCCGAGCTACCACCGCCAGATCGTGGTGTCGACGGCACCGCAGATCGGTAACACCGGATGGAACGACGAGGACGACGAGTCCGCGCGCATCTGGGTGGCCGGCTACGCCGTGCGCGACCCCTCGCGCACCGTGTCGAGTTGGCGTGCCACCGGGTCGCTCACCGACGAACTCGACCGGCAAGACATTGTCGGCATCGCCGGGATCGACACTCGCGCCGTCGTGCGGCACCTGCGCACCCGCGGCTCGATGAAGGCAGGCATCTTCTCCGGTGACGCGCTCGCCGGCACCGAGGAACTGCTCGCCAAGGTCAACGCACAGCCGTCCATGCTCGGCGCCGACCTGGCCAGCGAAGTCACCACCGACGCGGGCTACGTGATCGAGCCGACCGGGACGCCGCGCTTCACCGTCGCCGCGATCGACCTCGGCATCAAGACGAACACGCCGCGCATGTTCGCGCAGCGCGGCATCCGGGTGCACGTGCTGCCTGCCGGCACGTCGTTCGACGCGGTGCGGGAGCTGAAACCGGATGGCGTGTTCCTGTCCAACGGACCGGGCGACCCGGCGACTGCCGGTGGCGCCGTTGCGCTGACCCAGGAGGTGCTCGGGGCCGGGGTGCCGCTGTTCGGCATCTGCTTCGGCAACCAGATCCTCGGCCGGGCGCTCGGTCGCGCCACCTACAAGCTGAAGTTCGGCCACCGCGGCATCAACGTGCCGGTCATCGAGCACGACACGGGCCGGATCGCGATCACCGCGCAGAACCACGGCTTCGCGCTCGAAGGCGAAGCGGGGGAGCGGTTCGACACCCCGTTCGGGCCCGCCGAGGTCAGCCACACCTGCGCCAACGACGGTGTGGTCGAAGGCGTCCGGCTCGTCAACGGGCGCGCCTTCTCGGTGCAATACCACCCCGAGGCCGCCGCAGGCCCGCACGACGCCGCCTATCTCTTCGACCGGTTCACCGGCCTGCTGGAGGACAGTAAGTAATGCCACGCCGCACAGACATCAACCACATCCTGGTGATCGGCTCCGGGCCGATCGTCATCGGCCAGGCGTGCGAGTTCGACTACTCGGGCACCCAGGCCTGCCGCGTCCTGCGCGCCGAGGGCATGCGCGTGTCGCTGGTCAACTCGAACCCGGCGACGATCATGACCGACCCCGAGTTCGCCGACGCCACCTACGTGGAGCCGATCACGCCCGAGTTCGTGGAGAAGGTCATCGCCCGAGAGGCCGAGCAGGGGCACAAGATCGACGCCGTGCTCGCCACGCTCGGTGGGCAGACGGCACTCAACACCGCAGTCGCGCTGCACGAGCGCGGCATCCTGGAGAAGTACGACGTCGAACTGATCGGAGCCGACTTCGAGGCCATCCAGCGTGGCGAGGACCGGCAGAAGTTCAAGGACATCGTCGCCAAGGTCGGCGGCGAAAGTGCCCGCTCGCGAGTCTGTTTCACCATGGCCGAGGTCCGCGACACCGTCGCCGAGCTTGGCTACCCGGTCGTCGTGCGGCCCTCGTTCACCATGGGCGGGCTCGGCTCGGGCATGGCCTACAACGAAACCGACCTCGCACGCATCGCCGGCGGCGGGCTGGCCGCGTCGCCGACCGCGAACGTGCTCATCGAGGAATCCATCCTCGGCTGGAAGGAGTACGAGCTCGAGCTGATGCGCGACGGTCGCGACAATGTCGTCATCATCTGCTCGATCGAGAACGTGGACCCGGTCGGCGTGCACACCGGTGACTCGGTGACCGTCGCCCCGGCGATGACCCTGACCGACCGCGAGTACCAGAAGATGCGCGACCTCTCGATCGCGATCCTGCGCGAGGTCGGCGTCGACACCGGCGGCTGCAACATCCAGTTCGCGATGGACCCGAGCGACGGCCGCCTGGTCGTCATCGAAATGAATCCGCGGGTGTCCCGCTCGTCGGCGCTGGCCTCGAAGGCGACCGGATACCCGATCGCGAAGATGGCCGCGAAGCTGGCGATCGGCTACACCCTCGACGAGATCATCAACGACATCACCAAGGAGACGCCGGCTTGTTTCGAGCCGACGCTCGACTACGTGGTGGTCAAGGCGCCGCGGTTCGCGTTCGAGAAGTTCCCGGGGGCGGATGCGACGCTGACCACGACGATGAAGTCGGTCGGCGAGGCGATGTCGATCGGTCGTAACTTCACCGAGGCGCTGGGCAAGGTGATGCGCTCACTGGAGACGAAGGCGGCCGGATTCTGGACCGTCGACGATCCGGCGAGCGGTGATCTGGAGACCGTCCTGGCGGAGCTGGCGGTTCCGCACGACGGACGGCTGTACGGCATCGAGCGCGCGATGCGTCTCGGCGCCACCGACGAGCAACTGTTCGACGCCACCAAGATCGACCCGTGGTTCCTCGACCAGATCCGGCAGATCCACGAACTCGGCAACACCGTCCGTGACGCGTCCGAGTTCGACGAGGCGCTGCTGCGCCAGGCCAAGTACCACGGCCTGTCCGATCGGCAGATCGCCGCGCTGCGACCCGAACTCGGCACCGAGGACGCCGTGCGCGAGGTGCGTGGGCAGCTCGGCGTGCACCCCGTCTACAAGACCGTCGACACCTGCGCGGCCGAGTTCGAGGCCCGCACCCCGTACCACTATTCGACCTACGAGCTTGACCCTGCGGCCGAATCGGAGATCGCCGAGCAGCCGGACAAGCCGAAGGTGCTCATCCTCGGTTCCGGTCCCAACCGGATCGGGCAGGGCATCGAGTTCGACTACTCGTGCGTGCATGCCGCGCTGACGTTGTCCGAAGCCGGCTACGAGACGGTGATGGTCAACTGCAACCCGGAGACCGTCTCCACCGACTACGACACTGCCGACCGGCTGTACTTCGAGCCGCTCACCTTCGAGGATGTGCTCGAGGTGTACCGGGCAGAGTCGGAATCCGGGACCGTCGAGGGTGTCATCGTGCAGCTCGGTGGGCAGACCCCGCTCGGCCTGGCGCGCCGACTCGAAGCGGCGGGGGTGCCGATTGTCGGCACGAGCCCCGCCGCGATCGACCTCGCCGAGGACCGCGGCGAATTCGGCCGCGTCCTCACCGAGGCCGGCCTGCCCGCGCCGAAGTTCGGCACCGCCACCACGTTCGAGGGTGCTCGCGACATCGCCGCCGGTATCGGCTACCCGGTGCTGGTGCGTCCGTCCTATGTCCTCGGTGGGCGCGGGATGGAGATCGTGTACGACGAGAAGTCCTTGGAGAACTACATCTCTCGCGCCACCGAGATCTCCGACGATCGCCCGGTGCTCGTCGACCGGTTCCTCGACGACGCCGTCGAAATCGACGTGGACGCCCTGTGCGACGGCACCGAGGTGTACCTCGGCGGCATCATGGAGCACATCGAGGAAGCGGGCATCCACTCCGGCGACTCGGCCTGCGCGTTGCCACCGATCACCCTCGGTCGCACCGACCTCGAGAACGTGCGTCGCTCCACCGAGGCGCTGGCGAAGGGCATCGGCGTCAAGGGTCTGCTCAACGTGCAGTACGCCCTCAAGGACGACATCCTGTATGTGCTCGAAGCAAACCCGCGGGCGTCGCGCACCGTGCCGTTCGTGTCCAAGGCGACCGCCGTGCAGCTGGCCAAGGCCTGCGCCCGGGTGATGCTCGGCGAGTCGATCGCCGACCTGCGCGCCTCCGGTGTGCTGCCCGCCCAGGGGGATGGCGGTGCCCTGCCGCAGAGCGCGCCGATCGCGGTGAAGGAAGCGGTGTTGCCGTTCAACCGGTTCCGCACCGCCGAGGGCAGCAACGTCGAGTCGCTGCTGAGCCCGGAGATGAAGTCGACCGGCGAGGTGATGGGTATCGATGCCGATTTCGGTACCGCATTCGCCAAATCGCAGGCCGCGGCGTACGGCTCGCTGCCGGTGCAGGGCACCGTGTTCGTGTCGATCGCCAACCGGGACAAGCGCTCGATGGTGTTCCCGGTGAAGCGCCTCGCCGACCTCGGGTTCCACATTCTCGCCACCGAGGGCACCGCGGAGATGCTGCGCCGCAACGGTATCCCGTGCGAGATCGCGCGCAAGGTGTCCGATCCCGCGATCGCGGACGAGCCCGACATCGTGGACCGGATCAAGGACGGCCAGGTCGACATGGTGTTCAACACGCCGTTCGGCAACTCCGGCCCGCGCGTCGACGGCTACGAGATCCGCAGTGCCGCCGTGCTGATGAACATCCCGTGCATCACGACCGTGCAGGGTGCCGCCGCCGCGGTGCAGGGGATCGAGGCCGCGATCCGCGGCGATATCGGGGTGCGGTCGCTGCAGGATCTGCACAAGGCGATGGGCTTGGCATGACCGGGCCTGGCATGACGGGCTTCGGCGCCCGGCTGCACGCCGCGCTCGCCGAACGCGGGCCGGTGTGCGTCGGGATCGATCCGCACCCCGAATTGCTCGACGCATGGGACGTGTCGCTGGAGAAGTTCGCCGAGATCTGCGTCGAGGCGTTCACCGGCACCGCCCTGGTCAAGCCGCAGGTCGCGTTCTTCGAGACCTACGGCTCGGCCGGTATCGCGGTGCTGGAGCGGACGATCGCCGACCTGCGTGCGACCGGCACTCTCGTGCTCGCCGACGCCAAGCGCGGCGATATCGGGTCCACGATGGCGGCCTACGCGCGGGCCTGGCTCGGCGACGGTCCGCTGGCCTGCGACGCGGTGACGGTGTCGCCGTACCTCGGGTTCGGCTCGCTGGCACCCGCGCTCGCGGCCACGCCCGAGCGCGGCGTGTTTGTGCTCGCGGCGACCTCCAACCCGGAGGGTGCGCAAGTGCAGGGCGCCACTGCGCCCGACGGTCGGTCGATCGCGCAGGTGATGGTGGACGAGGCAGCCGCCTGCAACGCGGGTGCCGTTCCGCTCGGCTCGGTCGGCGTGGTGGTCGGCGCGACGCTGGCCGCCACACCGGACCTGTCCGCGCTCAACGGCCCGGTTCTGATGCCCGGCGTCGGGGCCCAAGGTGGCGGTCCGGCCGACATTCGTCGACTCGTCGACACCGGCGCCACTCTGGTGCCGTCGGTATCACGGGAAGTGCTGCGCGCCGGGCCGTCGGTCACCACGCTGCGCGACGCGGTCGCTGCGACAGTCGAGGCATTCGACTTCCTGCGGCCCTAGCGTTCGGTCGCGTCAGCCGGCGGTAAAACAATCGAGCGTGCGTTCCCGCTCGAAGAACGGCACGATGACGAACTCGGTCGCTCCGGCCTCGGCGAAGCGTTCGACCTCACCGCGCACCGTCGCCTCGTTCCCGGCGATGACCACGTCGGCCGGCCCGGCCGCACCCTCCCGGTCGAGCATCGCCCGGTAGGACGGCAGCGAGCCGTACATCCGGAACGCCTTGGCGGCGTGTTCCCGGGCCTGCTCGGGATCGTCGGTGACGGCCACCGGTAGCGCGACGACGATTTGCGGCGCCGGCCGCCCGGCTTCCTCGGCCGCGGCCCGGATCGAGGGCACAACGTGCCCGCCGACGGTTTCGAGCCCGCTCATCCAGGTGGCGGTGCCTGCGGTCATGCGCCCGGCGAGCTCGAGCATTTTGGGTCCGAGTGCGGCAACGACCGTCGGGACCGGCTCGGCCGGGATATCGAGCGCGACTCGCCCGGTCAACGTTTCCCCGGCGTAGTCGGCAGGCTCCCCGGCCAGCAGCGGCATCAGGATCGACAGGTAGTCGCGCAGGTGGCGGACCTGCCCCCACTTCATGCCGAGCATGCCTTCGATGACGACCTTGTGCGAGAGGCCGATGCCGAGCGTGAAGCGGCCGTCGGACACTTGCGCGACGGTGCGGGCCTGCGTGGCCAGCGCGAACGGGTGGCGCGGATAGGTCGGCACGACGGCGGTGCCCAGACCGATCGTCGGCGCCTCACGGGCGGCGATGGCGAGCACGGTGAGCGCGTCGATACCGAAGACCTGTGGCATCCAGGCGCGGGCAAAACCGCGTTCATCGGCCTCGCGGATGCGCTCGACGGCGGTGTCGACGGTCTGCTCCTGAACGAAAACCCCGATATCCACGCCTGGTCCCTTTCGTGTCGCTCCGCTGCCTTGCGCACGGCCGTTCGAAGGCTAGTCCGCGACGGCGGACGGTCGCCACCCACCGGGCTGACCTGGGGTTATTTGCAGGCCGAGGGGCGGGCACCGCAACCGTCCGTGCACCCCCCTGCGGACCCCGTTTCGGGCCTGTTCGGCGGGTGCTCGGATGACAGACACACCAAAAAATGTGGTCTGACCTGGGGGGTGGGTTCGCAATCAGGGGCTACCGTGGGTACGGTTCGCTACGGCTGCTGGGTAACCGGCGCCGTGTAGGTAAACGATGAGACGGAGGAACCGTGGCCCTTCCCCAGTTGACCGATGAGCAGCGCGCCGCTGCGTTGGAGAAGGCGGCTGCCGCTCGTCGCGCCCGGGCGGAGCTCAAGGAGCGCCTGAAGCGTGGCGGCACCGACCTGAAGCAGGTTCTCGCCGACGCCGAAAGCGACGAGATTCTCGGCAAGATGAAGGTTTCGGCGCTGCTCGAGGCTCTGCCCAAGGTTGGCAAGGTCAAGGCGCAGGAGATCATGACCGAGCTCGAGATTGCGCCGACCCGTCGGCTGCGTGGACTCGGCGATCGGCAGCGTAAGGCGCTGCTCGCCAAGTTCGATTTCGCGTCCTGACGCGAGGGTGATCGCCGAGTTGGGCGATGTGCAGAGGGGTCGACTGGTTGTTCTGGTCGGCCCCTCAGCCGTCGGTAAATCAACTGTCGTTCGCTGCTTGCGCGAGCGTGTCCCCGACCTGGTGTTCAGCGTTTCGGCGACCACGCGGCCGCCGCGGCCCGGTGAGGTCGACGGCCGGGATTACCGCTTCGTCGATCGGTCCGAGTTCGACCGGATGATCGCGGCGGGGGAGTTGCTCGAATGGGCCGAGATCCACGGTGGTCTGCAGCGGTCCGGTACGCCTGCCGCGCCGGTGCGGGCGGCGCTGGAAGCAGGCACCCCGGTGCTGGTCGAGGTCGATCTGGCCGGGGCCCGTTCGGTGCGCGCCGCGATGCCCGAAGCCGTCGGGGTGTTCATGGCCCCGCCGAGTTGGGAGGAATTGGTGTCTCGGCTCACCGGACGAGGCACCGAATCCGAGGAAGTGATCGCGCGCCGGTTGGAGACCGCCCGGGTCGAATTGGACGCGCGTGACGAGTTCGACATCGTCGTCGTCAATGACGACGTGCAACGGACCTGCGAAACCTTGGTATCCTTGTTGGTCGGACGACCGCCGGAACGCGTCGCCCACTAATTTTCTTCGTTCTTGCCCACGTAAGTCGCCCGTAGTAAAGCAACGATTCAGGAGTGTTCGAGTGAGCAGTAGCCAGGCCGCAGCGACCGAGTTCAAGGCGGAACTCCCGGCATACGACACCCCGCTCGGCATCACCAACCCGCCGATCGACGAGTTGCTCGACCGCACGTCCTCGAAGTACGCGCTGGTCATCTACGCCGCCAAGCGGGCGCGCCAGATCAACGATTACTACAACCAGCTCGGCGACGGCATCCTCGAGTACGTCGGCCCGCTCGTCGAGCCGGGTCTGCAGGAGAAGCCGCTGTCCATCGCCCTGCGCGAAATCCACTCCGACCTTCTCGAGCACACCGAGGGCGAGTGAGCGGTACGGCACGCATCGCCGCCGAGCACCGTCGCAACATCGTCGTCGGGGTCGGCGGCGGGATTGCGGCCTACAAGAGTTGCGCGCTGATCCGGCTGTTCGCCGAGGCCGGTCACCACGTCCGCGTGATTCCGACGGAATCCGCGCTGGAATTCGTCGGTCGGGCCACGTTCGAGGCGCTGTCCGGCAATCCGGTGCGCACCGATGTCTTCGAGGACGTTCCCCAGGTCGCGCACGTCCGGCTCGGCCAGGAGGCCGACCTCGTCGTCATCGCGCCGGCGACCGCGGACCTGATGGCCCGCGCCGCGCACGGCCGCGCCGACGATCTGCTCACCGCCACGCTCCTCACCGCACGCTGTCCGGTGGTGTTCGCCCCCGCGATGCACACCGAAATGTGGGAGCACCCGGCGACCGTCGCCAACGTCGCGACGCTGCGCGCCCGCGGCAACACCGTCCTCGAGCCGGCCTCCGGTCGCCTCACCGGTGTCGACACCGGTCCCGGCCGGCTGCCCGAACCCGAGGAGATTCACGCGCTCGCCTCGCTGCTGCTCGAGCGCGCAGACGCGCTGCCGCGAGACCTCGAGGGCCGCCATGTGGTCGTGTCGGCCGGCGGCACCAGAGAGCCGCTCGACCCGGTCCGATTCCTCGGCAACCGCAGTTCCGGCAAGCAGGGCTATGCGATCGCCCGGCTGGCCGCCCAGCGCGGTGCCACGGTCACGCTGATCTCGGGGGTCACCGCCGGGCTCACCGAGCCCGCTGCGGTCGACGTGGTGCACGTGACGACCGCCGAGCAGATGCGGGTCGCCGTGGACAAGCACGCGCCCGATGCCGATGCCGTGGTCATGTCCGCGGCCGTCGCGGATTTCCGTCCCTCCACCGTGGCCACCGCGAAGATCAAAAAGGGCAAGGCGGAACCGGACTCCATTCCGCTCGTCCGCAACGACGACATCCTGGCCGGTCTGGTGCGCGCCCGCGACGACGGCAAGCTGCAGAAGACCACCGCCATCGTCGGATTCGCCGCCGAGACCGGGGACGCCGACGGCGACGTGCTGCATCACGCACGCCAGAAGCTCGCCCGCAAGGGGTGCGACCTGCTCGTGGTGAACGCGGTCGGCGAAGGCCGTGCGTTCGAGGTGGACAGCAACGACGGCTGGCTGCTGTCCGAGGACGGCTCCGAGGTTGCCATGGAGCACGGTTCGAAGGCTCTGATGGCCAGCCGAGTGCTCGATGCTTTGGTTGCGGCGATGCATCGCCGTAACCCCTGAGCTGGCATTCTTGAATACTCTGATTACAAGTAGTGCGCTACGCCACGTGTTGGGGCACCGTACTAGGGTTACCAGCGGCTGACACGGGGTGTGTCGGCAACCTGTCGAGAGGGAGATTCTGTGGGCACGACCGGCAGTCGGCTTTTCACCAGTGAGTCCGTGACCGAGGGGCACCCGGACAAAATCTGTGACGCGATCAGCGACTCCGTCCTCGACGCAATGCTCGCCGCCGATCCGCGCAGCCGCGTCGCGGTCGAGACACTGGTGACCACCGGGCAGGTGCACGTCGCCGGTGAGGTGACCACCACCGCGTATGTGGACATCCCGAAGATCGTTCGCGACAAGGTCCTCGAAATCGGTTACGACTCCTCCGCGAAGGGCTTCGACGGCAACTCCTGCGGCGTGAACGTCGCGATCGGCGCGCAGTCCCCGGAGATCGCCCAGGGCGTCGACCACTCGCACGAGGCACGCGTCGACGGACTCGCCGACGACGAGATCGACCGGCAGGGCGCCGGCGACCAGGGCCTGATGTTCGGCTATGCCAACAATGAGACCCCCGAGCTGATGCCGTTGCCGATCGCGCTCGCGCACCGTCTTGCCCGCCGGCTCACCGAGGTACGCAAGTCCGGTGTGCTGCCGTACCTGCGCCCGGACGGCAAGACCCAGGTCACCATCGAGTACCTCGACGACAAGCCGGTCCGGCTGGACACCGTTGTGGTGTCCACGCAGCACGCTGCCGATATCGACCTGGACAACATGCTCACCCCCGACATCCGGGAGAAGGTGCTCGATTCGGTCCTCGCCGACCTCGCACCGACCCTGGAAACTCCGCTGGACACCTCCGACGTCCGGCTGCTGGTGAATCCGACCGGCAAGTTCGTGCTCGGCGGACCGATGGGGGACGCCGGCCTGACCGGCCGCAAGATCATCGTCGACACCTACGGCGGCTACGCGCGCCACGGCGGCGGCGCGTTCTCCGGCAAGGACCCGTCGAAGGTCGACCGTTCCGCCGCGTACGCGATGCGCTGGGTTGCCAAGAATGCCGTCGCCGCGGGGCTCGCCGACCGCATCGAGGTCCAGGTCGCCTACGCCATCGGCAAGGCCGCGCCGGTCGGGCTGTTCGTGGAAACATTCGGCACGGAGAAGACCGATCCGGCGCGCATTGCGGCCGCGATCAACGAGGTCTTCGACCTGCGCCCGGGCGCGATCATCCGCGACCTGGACCTGCTGCGCCCGATCTACGCGCAGACCGCGGCCTACGGTCACTTCGGCCGCACCGATATCGATCTGCCCTGGGAGCGCACCGACCGGGCGGAGAAGCTGCGCGCCGCAGCCGGTCTGTAGCCCCACTTGGTGCGGAGCCTGCCGATTGCCCGCGTGCTGCCGCTGCTGCCGCTGCCGCACCTCGATCGGGAGTTCGACTATCTGGTGCCGGACGAGCTCGATGAGGCCGCCCAGCCGGGTGTTCGGGTACGGGTGCGGTTCGCCGGCCGCCTTGTCGACGGTTTCGTGCTCGCGCGGACGGCGACCAGTGACCATCCGGGCAAGCTGGGCACACTCGATCGGGTCGTGTCGCCGGAACGGGTACTGACCCCGGAAATCGCCGAACTCGCCGACGCGGTGGCCGCGCGCTACGCCGGAACCCGCGCGGACGTGCTGCGCCTCGCCATCCCGCCCCGGCATGCCCGCGTCGAAAACGAGGAGCCGAAAACGGCGGAAGCCATGCCGCCGGCGACCGTTGCGGCCGATGGCTGGTCCGAGTACACGCACGGTTCTGCCTTCATTGGAGCAGTGCGGGCCGGTCGCGCGCCGCGCGCGGCGTGGCAGGCACTGCCCGGCGAGGATTGGCCGCAACGGCTGGCCGAGCTGGCCGGGGTTGCCGTCGAGTCCGGTGCCGGTGCGTTGCTGCTGGTTCCCGACCAGCGCGACCTCGACCGGGTGCACGCCGCCTGTGTCGGACTGCTCGGCGGCGAGCAGGTGGTCGGCCTCGCCGCCGGACTGGGTCCGGCCGCCCGGTACCGGCGCTGGCTCGCGGTGCTCCGTGGCACGGCGCGAGTCGTCGTTGGCACCCGCTCGGCTGTGTTCGCCCCGGTGGATCGGCTAGGGCTGGTCGCAATCTGGGACGACGGAGACGACACCTACGCCGAACCGCGTTCGCCGTACCCGCATGCGCGGGAGGTGGCATTGCTGCGTGCGCACGCCACGGGCTGCGCATTCGTCGTCGGCGGCTTCGCGCGGACCGCGGAAACCCAGTCGCTCGTCGACACCGGCTGGGCCCGCGACCTCCTCGCGTCCCGGCAGCGGATCCGCACCCGCTCGCCGCGGATCGTGGTGCCCGGCGACACGGACGTCGCGCTGGAACGCGACCCGGGCGCGCGTGCCGCGCGATTGCCTGCGGTGGCGTTCGCTGCCGCACGCGAAGCGCTCGCCGCCGATCTCCCGGTGCTGGTGCAGGTGCCGCGCCGTGGTTATGTCCCGACCCTGGCGTGCGCGAAATGCCGCACCCCGGCGCGGTGCCGCAAGTGCAACGGGCCGATGCAACTGCCGTCCGGTTCGGGGGACGTGCCGACGAGCCCCTCGTGTCGCTGGTGCGGCAGCGCGGACGCGGCCTATCGCTGCGCGGCGTGCGGGTCGAGGGCGCTACGGGCACAGGTGGTCGGGGCGAGCCGCACCGCCGAGGAACTGGGCCGTGCCTTCGCCGGCGTGACCGTGCAGTCCTCGGGTGGCAACGAAATCCTCGACGAGGTCGCGTCCGGTGCGCGCGTGGTCGTCGCGACGGTGGGTGCCGAGCCGGTCGCGGCGGGTGGTTACGGTGCCGCGCTGCTCCTCGACGCATGGGCGCTGCTCGGCCGCGCCGATCTGCGGGCGGCGGAGGAAACTTTGCGCCGCTGGATGTCGGGCGCCGCGCTCGTCCGGTCCGGCGAGGCCGGGGGAAAGGTGATCGTGGTGGCCGATCCGGCCAATGCGACGGTGCAGGCGCTGGTGCGGTGGGATCCGGTCGGCCATGCTGCGGGTCAGCTGGCCGAGCGCACCGAGGTTCGGTTTCCGCCCGCCGTGCGGATCGCGGCGCTCGACGGACCGCTCGCGGCGGTCGAGGACCTGGTGGCAGGCACGGAACTGCCCGATGGCGTCGAAACCCTCGGACCGGTACCGATGCCCGACGCCGCGCAGCGGCAAGCGCCTACCGATGTCCAGCGCCTGTTGTTGCGGGTGCCGAAATCGGCCGGACTCAGTTTGTCGCGGTCCCTGGCCGCGGCGCAGGCCGTGCGGAGTGCACGAAAGGCCGACCCGCCGGTGCGGGTACAGATCGATCCGATCGATCTGGGCTGACCCCGGCGAACGGCGGCAGTTCCCGTCGCATGACGACGCGCGGCCACGCATCGAGGCCTGCGCGTGCCTCGTCGTCGCAAATCTCGCGTAGCCCAGGGCCGAGCCGATGCTCGGGCACCGGACGGAATCCGAGCCGCCAGTAGTACGGCGCGTTCCACGGCACATCCCGGAACGTGGTCAAGGTCAGGGCGTCGAGATCGTGGGCGAGCGCCCAGGCCGCTGCCGTTTCGATCAGCCGTCCGCCGATTCGCCGGTGCGCGCAGTCCGGGTGCACCGACACCTGTGCGATATGCGCGCACGAATCCACGATGTCGGCGATCAGGTAGGCCCCGACGGTCTCGGCGGGACCAGGCGTCCATACCCAACCGCGGTCGGTACGGACGTATCCCGCCAGGACATCGGCCGCGGGTGCGGGGTCATCGGCGACGGAAACCATGCCGAGTCCGCGGAACGCCTCACCTGCGGCGTCCTCGATCTCGCGGACACGGCCGATGTCGTCGGTTTGCAGGGATCGAATCAGGCCGGTCACGGCGGGGAACTATACCGGGAACATTCTATCGGCGCCTTGCGTTCGATAGATTGACGATATATCGTCGATACTACGTACAACGCCTGAGGAGGCAGACATGCAGTACCAAAATGACCATCAACGTGATGAATTCGGCCCGTGGATGAACCGACGTCCACGCGGCGGCCGGATGGGACGGCCAGAACTCGCCGAGCGCGGACACGACCATCGGCACGGCCCCCGCGGCCACGGCCCGGGCTTCGGTCCCGGTGGCCCGGGCTTCGGTCCGGGCTTCGGTCCGGGCGCACCCTTCGGCCGAGGACGCGGACGTGGCGGCCGCGGCCGTCGCGGTGACGTGCGCGCGGCGATCCTGCTCTTGCTCGAGGACCGTCCGATGCACGGCTACGAGCTGATTCAGCAGATCCGCGAGCGCAGCAACGACGTTTGGCGGCCCAGCCCCGGATCGATCTACCCCGCGCTGTCTCAGCTCGAGGACGAGGGCCTGCTGCTGATCGAGAAGATCGCGGGCCGCAAGACGGCCACCCTTACCGAGGCTGGACGCCAGTACATCGAGAGCAACCGCGACGAGCTCGGCGATCCGTGGGCCGACGTGAACGCCGGCGTCGGCGACCAGGCCCTCGATCTTCGCGCACTCGTCGGGCAACTGATGGGTGCAGCCGGCCAGGTCGCGATGGCAGGCACCCCGGAACAGGCCAAGCGGGCCGGCGAGGTGCTGACCGAGGCGCGCCGCGCGATGTACCGGATTCTCGCCGAGGACGATCAGGCCGACGAGGTTGACGGTGCCGACGAAGCGGACCAGCAAGGATCCGATCACGATCCGGCCTAGTCCGGGTCCAAAGGCAAGCGCGCGTGCTTCCATGAGGCCATGAGTCGGTCGATGATGCCGCGACTCGCCGCAGTGCTCGCCTGCGTCTTGGGGCTGTGGCTCGTCGCCCTTCCCAGCGCGGGCGCCGATCCGGTGGACGGCGTCTCGCCGGTGGTCGTACCGACCGGTGCCGGACCCGAGCAGTTCGGCCCCGGCGACGCAATCCGCTACGCCGAGGCCCATCCCGACATCGCGCCCCCGGGAGCCAATGACTTCGGCTGCCGGCCCAGTCCGGGAACGCTGCCGGTCGTGCTCGCGCACGGTACCGACACCGCCGCGTACACGGACTGGGCCGGGCTCTCACCCCGGTTGAAGCGAGCCGGCTACTGCGTCTTCGCGCCGAACTACGGCGGTCGCCCCGGTGCCGATCACTACGGCACCGAGGCGATTTCGACCAGCGCCGTTCAGTTCCGCGACTTCGTCGATCGGGTTCGCGCCGCGACCGGCGCAGCCGAGGTCGACGTGGTGGGCTTCTCCCAGGGCGCAACGATGTCGCGCTACTACGTCAACAAGCTCGGTGGCGCGGACGCCGTGCGCCGCTGGGTCGGACTCGCGTCGCCGACCTACGGCGGCGTGATGTACGGGCTCGTGCCGCTGGTCCGTGCCATTCCCGGCGGCGTCGATGCGGTCCAGGACTTCACCTCTCTCGCGGTGGTCGAGCAGATGGCCAACTCCGACTTCCTCGCCGGGCTCAACGCGGGCTCGGACACTGTGCCGGGGGTGCAGTACACCACCATCGGTTCCCGCTACGACGAGATGATCCAGCCGAACTCGAATATTGCCCTGCGCGGCCCAGGGGCGGTGAACATCATCGTGCAGGATCTCTGCCCGATCGACATGTCGGGGCATTTCAACATGGTCTACGACCAGTTCGCCCAGCAGTTGGTGCTCAATGCGCTCGACCCGACCCGTGCGGTGGTACCCGAGTGCCGGTTCGTTGCGCTCGGCACGGGGATACCAGATGTCGTTCTGGCGGCCAATTTCTGACCTGCCCTGCGCGGGGGCAGCAGTTGGCCGGGCGGGGAATCGGCACCCGCCCGGCCATCTGCCGTTCTACCAGGGCTGATGCCGCCCCGCGCGACAACGCGCAGTATTGCCCGCCCGCGCCGCCACGGCGGGGTGGGCGGTCCCTAGACTGAAGCGGACCAAACATCGACCCGCTGGAGCAGCCCGTGACCGTAGTCCCCGTCCGCCTGTTCGGCGACCCGATCCTGCGTAGCCGCGCCGACGAGGTCGTCGACTTCGACCGTGAGCTACGCAATTTGGTGGCCGATCTCGGCGACACGATGCACGAGCAGGGGGGAGTCGGCCTGGCCGCACCGCAGATCGGTGTCGCGTTGCGGGTCTTCGCCTACGATGTGCACGGCACCAGCGGTCACCTGGTAAACCCGAAGTTCGAGGTGATCGGCGACGACGAACAATTAGGCCCCGAAGGGTGCCTGTCCATTCCGGAACTGCGCGCGGACTGCCTGCGCGCAATGCGCGTCGTGGCACGCGGGTTCGACATGCACGGTGAACCGGTCACCATCGACGGCGACGGCCTGCTGGCCCGGTGCATCCAACACGAGATCGACCATCTCGACGGGGTGCTGTTCCTCGACCGCCTCGATCCGGCGGCTCGACGCGAGGCGATGCGGCAGATTCGGTCTTCGGACTGGTTCGGCGCCGAACCGCCTGTCGTGAAGGCCAATCCGTACGGCCTGCACGGAACGGGGCGCTGATGCGACTGCTTTTCGCGGGCACACCCGAGCCGGCCGTGCCGTCGCTGCGGCGGCTGATCGACTCGCCCAACCACGAGGTGGTGGCCGTCCTCACTCGCCCCGACGCCGTCGCCGGTCGCGGCCGGCGGGTCACCCGTTCACCGGTCGGTGCGCTCGCCGACGAGGCCGGTATCCCGGTACTCACCCCGGCGAAGCCGAGCGAGCCCGATTTTCTCGATCGGTTGCGCGAACTTGCCCCCGACTGCGCGCCGGTGGTGGCCTACGGCGGGCTGATACCAACTGCGGCACTGGATATCCCACGGTTCGGCTGGGTCAATCTGCACTTCTCGCTGCTGCCCGCGTGGCGTGGCGCCGCGCCCGTACAGGCGGCGATCAACGCCGGCGACGAGATCACCGGCGCAACGACGTTCCGGCTGGAAAAAGGTCTCGACACCGGGCCGGTGTACGGGGTGATGACCGAACGCATTCGCGAACACGACACCGCGGGGGAACTGCTTGCCCGACTGGCAGATTCGGGCGCAAAGCTGCTCGAATCGACCCTGGACGGACTGGCATCGGAAGCGCTGCAGGCGGTTCCGCAGCCCGACAACGGAATCTCACACGCCCCCAAGGTCACCGTAGATTCGGCTCGGGTGGTTTGGCACCGTCCCGCCGCCGCCGTCGATCGGCACATCCGCGCGGTCACCCCCGCGCCCGGCGCGTGGACGACGGTGTCGGACAACCGGATCAAGGTCGGGGCCGTGGAGATCGAACCAGGCCTCGCGCTTGCTCCCGGCGCGTTCGAGGTACGCAAGGACGGTGTGTTCGTCGGCACCGCGACCGATGCGATTCGTTTGAAAAGTGTTCAGCCACAAGGAAAGCGAATGATGCCCGCTCTCGACTGGGCGCGCGGGGCCCGACTCGGAGAGGGTGTGGTGGCGAAATGAACGGCGAGTCGAAACCGCCTCGGCGGCGGTCCAAGTCGCCCGGTTCGGGACCGTCGGAACGCTCCCGGCGTCCGGGGCAGCCGCCGAATACCGCGGTCGCGCAACGCGATGACCCTCGGCTGGCCGCCCGCGATGTGCTGCGTGCGGTTCGCGAACGCGACGCGTACGCCAACCTCGTGTTGCCCGGCTTGCTGCGCGAACGCCGCATCACCGGCCGCGACGCCGCGCTGGCCACCGAACTCACCTACGGCGCTTGCCGATCCCAAGGGCTCCTGGATGCGGTGATTGCCGAGTGTGCGGCCCGCCCGATCACCGAGATTGACGGTCCGCTGCTCGATGTGCTTCGGCTCGGCACCTACCAACTACTCCGCACCCGAATCGCCGCGCACGCCGCGGTCGCCACCTCCGTCGACCTGGTCCGCACCGAGGCGGGCAGCGGAAAGGCCGGATTCGTCAACGCGGTCCTTCGCAAGGCCGGCGCCAAGACGGAGCAGCAATGGGTGGCGAAGCTCGCCCCGAACAGCGAACGCGACCCGATCGGTCACCTGGCGTTCCAATTCGCTCATCCGCGCTGGATCGCGCAGTCCTTCGCGGACGCGCTCGGCCCGCGGGCCGGCGAGTTGCGTGCCGTGCTCGAGGCCGACGATGCCCGCCCGCAGGTGCATCTCGTCGCGCGCCCAGGTGAGATCAGTGCCGAGGAACTCGCGTTGATCACCGGCGGTGAGCCCGGTCCGTACTCGCCGTACGCCGTGCACCTCGACGGTGGCGATCCCGGCGCGCTCGAACCGGTGCGGGATGGCCTTGCCGCGGTGCAGGACGAGGGCAGCCAGCTGGTCGCGCTCGCGCTTTCCCGCGCGGCACTCGACGGTGTCGACCGAGGCCGCTGGCTCGACCTGTGCGCCGGACCCGGTGGCAAGGCGGCCCTGCTGGGGGCGCTCGCCGCGATCGAAGGGTTCCGGGTGGACGCCGTCGAGCCCGCCGAGCATCGGGCCGAGCTGGTCCGGAAATCCACGCGCGACCTCCCGGTGGATGTGCACGTCGCGGACGGTCGCGACGCCGGTCTCGCGCCCGGCTTCGACCGGATCCTCGTCGACGCACCGTGCACCGGTCTCGGCGCGCTGCGCCGCCGACCGGAGGCGCGCTGGCGCCGGCAACCGGCCGATGTGGCCGACTTGGTCCGGCTGCAACGCGAGCTGCTCGCCGCCGCGCTCGAGTTGATTCGTCCGGGCGGTGTCGTGCTGTATTCGACCTGTTCGCCGCATCTGCAGGAAACGGTCGGCGTGGTCGCGGACGCCGTGCGCCGGTTCGGCGCCACCCAGCTCGATGCGCGTGAGCTGCTGCCCGGTGTGCCCGAGATCGGTACCGGTCCGCATGTGCAGCTGTGGCCACACCTGCACGGCACGGACGCCATGTTCTTGGCCGCACTAACCCGCTGATCGGCCCGAATCTCCTGCGGCGGCCCCGTTCGGTGTGCCTATCATTGCGCCAAGTCGCGTCCCGCCCGCTGATCGGATCCCGGAATGACGAAGCCGTCGAAGTTGCTCACCGAAGCCGAGTATGTGCTGATCCGGGAGACCAAACGCAGGAAGCTGACCGGTCTCGACGAAGACGACCTGATCGATCTGCACACCCGCGTTCGGCGCGCGCGCAACAAGTACGTCAAGCTCTACCGACGCAAGGGCGCTGCCAAGGTCGACGCGAAGAAGGCTCGCGGACAGGCGAAGTCGGCGAATCGGCGCAACGCCGAGAAGGCCGAGGTCTTCGAGGAGGCGCTGAGTAGAGTCAGTTTGCGCCTCGCCACCCTCGCCGCGCACAGCGCGCTCGAATTGAAAGAGGAACGGCTCGCGGCGGCGCACAAGGAGGGGACGTCATTCGCATCGACGCGCGGCGACGGCAAGGTCACCTCCGCTGGGCGGGCTCGCGCCGACACCACCAGGGACTCGGCGGGCCGCAAAAAGTACGAGGCGTCCAGGATCGCCGCGGGTGCACGGCGACAAGCGAAGAAGGACGGCCGCGGCGCTTAGGTCGCCGGTGACACCGCAACCGGACGAGATCGGGTCGCCCGCCGATCTCGCCGAGGCACTCGACTCGACCGGCTACCTGGCCGACGAGGGTCTCGCGATGACCGTGTTTCTGGCGATGCGGATGGGCCGACCGCTGTTCTGCGAGGGCGAACCCGGCACCGGCAAGACCTCGCTCGCGGCGGGTCTCGCACAGGCGCTCGGCCTACCGCTGATTCGGCTGCAGTGCCACGAAGGCATCGACGCAACGCAGGCGCTCTACGACTGGGACTTTCCCCGCCAGTTGCTGCACCTGCGCACGCTGGAGGCGGCCAGCGGTGGCGCGCTGGACGCGGACGCGGCCGAACGTTCCCTCTACACGCGGCGGTTCCTGCTCGAACGTCCGCTGCTGCGCGCGCTCACCGAAGCGCCGTGCGTGCTACTCGTCGACGAGATCGACCGTGCCGACGACGAGTTCGAAGCATTCCTGCTGCAGTTGCTCGACGAAAATGCCGTCACCATCCCGGAACTCGGGGAAATCCGGGCCGCGACCCCGCCGCTGACCGTGCTCACCTCCAATCGCACCCGCGAGGTGCACGACGCGCTCAAGCGCCGCTGTCTCTACCACTGGCTCGAGCACCCCGACCTGCCGCGTGAGGTCGCGATCCTGCAGCGGCGGGTGCCGGGGATCGCGCCCCGACTCGCCGAACAGGTCGCCACCGCGGTGCATGCGTTGCGTGCGCAGGAACTGCTGAAGCCACCCGGCGTCGCCGAAACACTGGATTGGGCGCGGGCGCTTCGTGAACTGGGCCGCGACGAACTGGACGCGCAAACCGCGGCCGCGACGCTCGGCGCGGTGCTGAAATACCGGGAGGATCTCGACCGGGTGGTGCGTGCCGGGCTCGACCGGCTGCTCACGCCGTGACCGGCGAACTGGTCGGGCTGACCGGGTTCGCGCGAGCGCTGGCGCACGCCGGCCTACCCGTCGCGACGGACTCGGTGGAATCGTTCGTGCGCGCGGTGGAATTGGTCGACGTCGCCGATCCGGATCAGGTGTACTGGGCGGGCCGCGCCACGTTGTGCCGGGATCCGGCCGACCACGCCCCCTACGACCTGGCGTTCGACGCGTGGTTCCACCGCCGGCCGCCGCCTTCGGGTGCGCGCACTCGTCGTCAGCATCCGCGGCGGAGCCGGACCGCGGTCCTGACCCCGGGCGAGCAGCGCGGCCGCGCCGACGCGACGGACGCGCACGCCGTTGCCGCCGCCGACACCGAGGTACTGCGGCACCGTGACATCGCCGAACTGAGTGCTGCGGAGCGGGCCCATCTCAACGAGTTGATCGCCGTACTGCATCCGCGACCACCGCTGCGCCCCGCGGTGCGACTGCGCCCGTCCCGTCGCGGCCGGGTCGACCCACGCCGCACCGTCCGCGACATGCTCGCCGCGGGCGGCGAACCGGTGCGCCCGAGCCGGCAGCGCCGGGCGGTGCGACCGCGCCGGGTGGTGCTGCTGATCGACGTCTCCGGCTCGATGAGCCCGTATGCGGATGCGTTGCTGCGTTTCGCGCATGTGGTGACTCGCACGAATCCTTCTGGTACCGAGGTCTTTTCGCTGGGTACCCGGCTGACCAGATTGTCGCGTGCGCTGCGCGCCAGAGACGCCGAGGCTGCGCTGTCCGCAGCAGGCCGCTCGGTACCGGACTGGGCGGGCGGCACTCGGCTGGGGGAGACGCTGCGGGCATTTCTCGACCGGTGGGGACGGCGTGGGCTGGCCCGTGGCGCGGTGGTGGTGATCTTCTCCGACGGGTGGGAGCGCGGCGACCCGGCACTGCTTGCCGAGCAGCTGGCGCAACTGCATCGGCTCGCCCGGGCCGTGCTGTGGGTCAACCCGCACGCCGGCGCGGCCGGTTACCGTCCGGTGCAGGGTGGGATCGCGGCCGCGCTGCCGCACCTGGACCGTCTGCTTGCCGGCCACTCACTCGCAACTTTGCAGGAACTACTGGACGAGATGCGCAAGGCCTGAGGCGAACGCTTCCGAGCGAATTCCACGCGGTGGTTGCAGGTTTGACCATTTCGGGTGTTTGAGCAGGGCAGGTAGAGCACAGTAGGCGTGAACGCCTGCGCGACGTTCGTGCACCAACCCATGCGCCGTTATTGGGAGGCCTCATGCGCATCACCATCACCGTGGATGGCACGGCTTACACCGACGAGGTGGAGCCCCGAACCCTGCTCGTCCAGCACCTGCGCGATCGGCTCGGCAAGGTCGGCACCGTCGTCGGTTGCGACACCAGCAACTGCGGAGCGTGCACGGTCATGCTGAACGGGCACAGCGTGAAATCCTGCTCCGTGCTGGCGGTGCAGGCCGACGGCGCGGACGTCACCACGATCGAGGGACTTGCCAAAAATGGCACTTTGCATCCGGTGCAGGAAGCGTTCCGGGACAATCACGCGTTGCAGTGTGGGTTCTGCACTCCGGGGATGATCATGGCGACGATCGACCTTCTCGCCGAGGATCCCGATCCCGACGAATACGCCGTGCGGGAAGGCCTCGAGGGCAACCTGTGTCGCTGCACCGGCTACCAGAACATCGTCAAAGCGGCACTGGATGCGGCGCAACGATTGAAAGGTGATGCGTCGAGCCGGATCGAAGCCGGTTCCGCACAACCGGCGCAGGCCGATATGCAGGAAACCGGAGGTGCGCGATGACCGCCACGGTCGAACCGCAGAGCACCGAGCTGGAGATCGGGCGCGCCCGGGTCCGCAAGGAAGATGAACACCTGATCACCGGCCGCACACGCTGGACGGACAATCTGGTGCTGCCCGGCATGTTGCACGCCGCGATCCTGCGCAGCCCGGTGGCGCACGCCACGATCAGCCGGATAGACGCCGAGCCCGCGCGGTCGATGCCGGGTGTCGTCGCGGTCTATACCGGCGCGGATGTCGCTGAGGAGCAGGGCAGTTTGCCGTGCGCCTGGCCGATCACCGAGGACATGCTGACGCCGAACGCGCCTGCGCTGGCGGTGGATACCGTGCAATTCGCGGGCGAGGCGGTCGCACTGGTGGTGGCGCGCAGTTCCGCCGAGGCGCAGGACGCGATCGAGGCCATCGACGTCGACTACGACGACCTTCCGGTGGTGCTGGATCTGGCTGCCGCCGCCAAGGAGGGCGCCGAATTGGTGCACCCCGATCTCGGCACGAACATCAGCGCGGTGTGGACGTTCGACTCCGCGGAGGCCGGCACCGGCGGCGACGTCGAGGACGCGATCCGGGACGGGGAGGTCGTCATCGAACGCACCTTCCGCCAGCAGCGCCTCATCCCGTCGTTCATGGAGCCACGGTCGGTCGTCGTCGATCCGACCGGAAGCCAGATCACCATGTGGTCCGCCACCCAGGTGCCGCACATCCTCCGGTTGATGCTCGCAATGACCCTGGGGATTCCCGAGCACAAGCTGCGGGTGATCGCACCCGATGTCGGCGGTGGATTCGGCGGCAAGCTGCAGGTCACCCCCGAGGAGCTGCTCACCTTGTTGGTCGCGCAGCGGCTCGGAAAGCCGGTGAAGTACACCGAGTCCCGCAGCGAGACCATGGTGGCGGCACATCACGGACGCGATCAGATCCAGAAGCTCACCCTCGCCGCACGCCGCGACGGCACGGTCACCGCCATGAAGGTGGAACTGCTCGCCGGGATGGGGGCCTACCTCCGGCTCGTCACCTCCGGGGTGCCGATCCTCGGCGCGTTCATGTTCAACGGCATCTACAAATTCCCGGCCTACCACTTCACCTGCACCAATGTATTCACCAATCAGGTGCCCACCGACGCATACCGGGGGGCGGGGCGGCCGGAGGCCACCTTTGCGATCGAGCGGATGATGGACGAGTTGGCCACCGAGTTGTCGATGGACCCGCTCGAGCTGCGCGAGAAGAACTGGATAAAGCACGAGGAGTTCCCGTTCGACACGATCGCCGGCCTCACCTACGACTCGGGTAACTACGAGGCGGCCACCGCCAAGGCCAAGGAGCTCTTCGACTACGACGGGCTGCGCCGTGAGCAAGCCGAGCGCCGCGAGCGCGGCGACACCGTGCAACTCGGTATCGGCGTTTCCACGTTCACCGAGATGTGTGGGCTCGCGCCGTCCCGGGTGCTCGGTTCGCTGTCCTACGGCGCGGGCGGCTGGGAACACGCCGCGATCCGGATGCTGCCCACCGGCAAGGTCGAGGTGGTGACCGGCTCCTCCGCCCACGGGCAGGGCCACGAGACGGCGTGGAGCCAGATCGTCGCCGACCAACTCGGCGTGCCGTTCGAGGATATCGAGGTTCTGCACGGAGATACGTTGTCCGCGCCGCGCGGCTTGGACACCTACGGGTCGCGTTCGCTGTCGGTCGGTGCGATCGCGGTGGTGAAAGCCGCCGAGAAGGTCGTCGGTAAGGCCCGTCCGATCGCTGCGCACATGCTCGAAGCCTCCCCGGACGACCTCGAGTTCACCGGTGGCCAGTTCCGGGTTTCCGGGACCGAGAAATCGGTGGGCCTCACCGACATTGCGCTCGCTGTGTTCGCGGCGCACGACCTGCCGGAAGGAGTGGAGCCGAATCTGGACTCCGAGGCGACCTACGACCCGGACAACTTCTCCTTCCCGCACGGAACGCACCTGTGCGCCACCGAAGTCGACACCGAAACCGGGTTCGTGAAAATCCGCAAGTACGTCTGCGTCGATGACATCGGGCACGTGGTGAACCCGTTGATCGTCGAGGGCCAGGTGCACGGCGGGCTCGCGCAGGGGATCGCGCAGGCACTGTACGAGGATGCGGTGTACGACGAGTCCGGCACGTTGCTGTCCGGGTCGTTCGCCGAATACCTGGTGCCGGGCACACCCGACCTCCCGACCTTCGTCACCGATCGCACCGAGACCCCGGCGACCGGGAACCCGTTGGGCGTCAAGGGCGTCGGCGAGGCCGGCACGATCGCCTCGACCCCGGCCGTGGTCAACTCCGTGATCGATGCGCTCCGTCATCTCGGGGTACGTGACGTCGAAATGCCGTGCAGTCCGATGCGGGTATGGAAAGCCATTCAGGCAGCAGAAGGAGGCGCGCGATGATCCCGTCGAGCTTCGACTACGTCGCCCCGACAACCCTCGACGAGGCGGTCTCCGCACTCTCCGCTGCCGGCGAGGACGCGAAAATCATTGCGGGCGGGCAGAGTCTGATGCCGGTACTGCGGTTGCGTCTGGCCGCGCCGAGCACGCTAGTCGACCTCGGCCGCATCGAACAACTGCGCGGTGTGCGCGAGGATGGCGACACGCTCGTCATCGGAGCCATGACCACGCACCACGATGTGGCCACCGACAGGTTGGTGGGCGATCATGCCGCCCTGCTCGCGGAAACCGCTCTGACCGTGGCGGATCCGCAGATCCGGCACCGCGGCACGCTGGGCGGTGCATTGGCACACGCGGATCCGGCGGGTGATCTCGGCGCCGCGGTCGTCGCGCTCGGCGCGACGCTGACGGTGATCGGGACGGGCGGGCAACGCACCATCGCCGCGGACGAGTTCTTCACCGATTTCTTCACCACGGCGCTCACACCCGACGAAATCGTCGTGGAGATACGCGTTCCGAAGCACACCGGGTGGGCCGCGCACTACGAAAAGTTCCATCGGGTATCGCAGAGTTGGTCGATGGTGGCGGTCGCTGCGACCTTGCAGGTCGAGGGCGGCGTGATCCGCCAAGCGGGTGTCGCACTGACGAATATGGCGACGGTGCCGCTGCGGGCCCGAGCGGTGGAGGAGGCGTTGATCGGCCAGGCGGCGGATGCGAATGTCGTGCGGGCGGCGGCCGAGCACGCTGCCGAGGGAACGTCGCCGATGAGCGACCAGAATGCCGACGCGGAGTACCGTACTCACCTGGCGAAGGTGCTCACTCGCCGTGCCGTTCTCACTGCAGCGGGGGTATGAGATGGAATTGCAGCACAAGTTGACGGTCGACGCGCCGATCGCAGACGTCTGGGCGGCGCTGATCGACCCGGCGCAGGTGGTCGGGTGCATGCCCGGCGCGACCCTGACCGAGGTCGAGGAGGAGTCCTTCACCGGGCAGATCAAGGTCAAGATCGGCCCGGTTGCCTTGTTGTACAAGGGCGTCGGGAAATTCCTCGAGAAGGACGAGGCCGCGCACAAGGTCGTGCTCGAAGCGAACGCGAAGGACTCGCGCGGGAACGGCACCGCGAAGGCGTCCATCGGGATCACGCTCACCGCAGACGGGGAGAAGACCACCGGCAACGTGGTCACCGACCTCGCGGTGACCGGGAAGCCGGCGCAATTCGGGCGAGGCATGCTCTCCGATGTCGGCGGCAAGATCATCGAGCAGTTCGCCAAGTGCCTGTCCGACAAGCTCGGCAGTCCGCCCCCTGCCCCGGCAGCGACGGAATCGGCGAAGGCGGACGCCGGCGCGGTGACCGGGGCCGCGCCGCAGGCGGGTGTGGAGGCGCACGGCGCGACGGGGACTCCCGAGTCGGCGGCGAGGTCTGCGGGCGCGGCCCAGTCCAGCGCGCAACCCGAGGCGCTGGATCTCATGCAGTACGCGCGCGGTTCTGTGCTGCAGCGGGTCGGGCCGGTGGTCGGTGCACTCGTGCTCGGCGCGATCCTGTTCGTGGTGGTCCGCCGGCTGCGCGGTTGAGGTCTACCCGCCCCGTTGATCACGAGCGTGTGGCCCCTGTTTTCGGCGTGTCGCAGGCCATATGTTCGGTCTCGGCGACACCGAACAGCTGGCCGCTGATCAACGGGGGACCCAGGGCCAATAGTTGCTCGAAGAGGCGTGGCGCATCCGCGGCGGCAGGGGATGCGGGACCGCATATCATTTGCGATGTGTCGAAGCCACTGATCTCGAAGCCCCTGATCTCGAAGCCGCTGATTGCTCCGTCCATCCTGTCCGCCGACTTCGCCCGGCTCGCCGACGAAGCGCGCGCGGTCGAGGGGGCCGACTGGTTGCATGTCGACGTCATGGACGCACACTTCGTTCCGAACCTCACCCTCGGACTTCCGGTGGTGGAGAGCCTGCTCAAGGCCACCGATATCCCGATCGACTGCCACCTGATGATCGAGGATCCGGCACGCTGGGCGCCCCCCTACGCCGAGGCGGGCGCCTACAACGTCACTTTCCACGCCGAGGCCACCGACGATCCGGTCGCCGTCGCTCGGGACATTCGGGCGGCAGGCGCGAAGGCGGGCCTGAGCGTCAAGCCGAACACCCCGATAGAGCCCTACCTGGAGATCCTGAAGGAGTTCGACACCCTGCTGGTGATGAGCGTCGAACCCGGTTTTGGCGGGCAGTCGTTCATCGCGAGTGTGCTGGACAAGGCGAAGGCGGTGCGCCGACTGGTCGATTCCGGTGAGTTGCGTCTGGTTGTCGAGATCGACGGCGGGATCAACGCAGACACAGTGGAGGCCGCGGCGGAGGCGGGTGTGGACTGCTTCGTCGCGGGGTCGGCGGTGTACGGGGCGAGCGATCCCGGTGCCGCGGTCGAGGCGCTGCGTCGCCAGGCGGCGAGCGCGTCGCCGCATCTGTCGCTGGCTTGACGCCGCGAACATGTCACGGCTGGTGGCCTGTGTAGTGGGGTCAGCGGGAGACGACGACGTACGAGCCGACATCGTCGGGGCCACCGGGATGCATTTGCGGAGACTGCTGGACGCGTGATTCGGTGTGCTGCCGGTCGAGTCCTTCCCCGGTGACGGGACCGTTCCACGCGAGTACTGCCGAAACTGCCGCGAGAACCACGAGCACACCCGCCGCGATCCACGCGGCACGGCGTGTCGGCTGGGAGCGTGCCGCCGTGACCGGAACCGGAAGCAGCCGTTCGTAATCGGACGAGTGCGGTGGCCGTCGCGACGGATTGGCTGTCGAGCGGTAGGTGCTGCGACGTGTTTGCTGGGCACATCCCGGCGGTGGGAGGACCCGCGCGCAGGGATCGACCCGCGCTTGCACTCGGCTATGCCTCGACGGACCGGATAAACCCGTCGTGTGTAGAGCGTTCTCCATCAGTGCACCTGTCCGCCGCCGTCGTCGGTCGTCACCCATGTTGTCCGGGTAGTCGACAACGGTCACGAGTAGTGCGCTACTCGATCCCGAGAAGGCGGCGGTGTCGGGAAGACACCATCGCCTGAATCATGTACCGCGCGTGAGGCGGAGCTATGCGCACGCTACGAAACTTGTCGGTGGGTCGGCGTAGCGTTCCGACCAGATATTCGATGGGGGGATCGAATGGCGCAATGTTTGGAACGACCAGCCGTGGAGGCGAAATCGTTGCTCGAGCAGGACCTCACGACGATGTCGGACGCGGTGGTCGTCGATGTACTTCGGGAGCTCGAAGAGTTGCGCAGAAGACTCGAGGCGTTATCGAATCGGATGATCGTGGAGGTGGTGGAGCGGTCGATTCCGGCTGCCCGCGGCCATCGGTCGCCGAAGCGGTTTCTGGTCGAGGTGCTGCGAATATCGTCGGCCGATGCGTCGGCGCGGATTACCGCAGCCCAGGACCTCGGCGTCTGGCACGCACCGAGTGGAGCGGAATTACCAGTCACGTTGCCGCAGACCGCCGTTGCGCAGCGTGACGGTGCGATCGGAGCCGACCATGTGCGGGCGGTGCGTGCGGCAATGCGCAAAATTCCGGCGGCGGTGTCGAAGGATGATCGGCGTGCGGCAGAAGCGATTCTGGTCGAGTTGTCGCGCACAAGTACACCCGAAGCGGTGCAGTCCGCGGGGGAGCGACTTCTGGCACATCTCGATCCGGACGGCACTGTTTCCGACGAGCCGGACAGGGTCCGCCGCCGCGGCGTAACAGTGGGACGTCAGGACAATGCGCTGATGTCGCGACTGGCGGGTGAGCTCGACCCGATCGCGCGGGCGATGCTCGACACCATTCTGGCGAAATGGGCGCGGCCCGGAATGAACAATCCCGACGATCCCGAATCACCTTGTGGTGCAGGCGAAGGCGTCGACCGGGACGTTCTCGCTGCGGCCGCGGGCCGCGACCAACGCAGCACAGCGCAGCGCAATCACGACGCGCTGACAGCGGTCTTCCGTACCGTCCTCGAATCGGGTGTGCTGGGGAAGCAGCGCGGACTTCCGGCGATCGTGATCGTCACGATGGCGATCGATCAGCTCGAACAGGCAGCTGGCGGAGTCGCAACGACGGCTACCGGTGGTGTCCTGCCGATTTCGGATGCCCTACGGCTGGCGGAGCGGGCCCACCCGTTCCTCGTCGTGTTCGGCAATGACGGCAGGCCGCTGCATCTGGGCCGGGCGCACCGTCTCGCCTCGTCCGATCAACGGCTGGCATTGATCGCGGCGGATCGCGGGTGCACCCGGCCGGGCTGCGACGCGCCCGCGAGCCTGTGCGCGGTGCACCACGTCCGCGGCTGGAACAAGGGCGGTAGCACCGACATCGAGAACCTCGCCCTGGCCTGCGACTCCTGCCACGCCCTCGTCAACGAGGGACCACTCGGCTGGGCAACTCGCACCACTGCATCAGGTCGAACCGGGTGGATCGGCCCGGTCGCGACGGACCCGGATCAACGAGTCGGGATCAACACCCGGCACCACCCGGACGAGCTGCTCCGCGATGCCCGCCGCCGAATCGATTACGAGCGTGAAAGCGGGGTGGCATAGCCGCCCACCGCGCCCGATTCGGGCGAAACCTGCGATTATGAGCGCATGATTCGTGTCCGGCGGCGCATAGTCCTGCCCCTGTTGCTCGTGCCGCTCATCCTGGTGCTCTCCGGATGTATGCGCGCCATCGTCGACGCCGAAGTGGATGCCGACAACACCGTCTCCGGTTCGATCGTGTTCGGCTTGTCGGACGAGGTTCTCGACCTGCTACCGCAGGACGATGCGAGCTTCGAAGACGAGATGATGAACGAGGGCTGCGACCTGCCGAATTCGACCGCCGAGTCTTACAAGCAGGACGGCTACACCGGAATCTCGTGCACCTTCGAGAAGGTGTCCCTCGAAGAGTTCGGCGGCAGCACGGAAGACGACCTCTCGCTGACCCGCAATGGCGACACGTTCGAGATCGCCGGCTCTCTCGATCTGCGCGACGCGGCCGGGTCGGGCGACGAGGAAATGTTCGACATGAGCGAGGCCCTCGATAAGGCGGACATCCGGTTCACGTTCACCTTCCCCGGCAAGGTCACCTCCACCGACGGCGAACTGAGCAACCACGACCGCACAGTCACCTTTACGCCGAACGAGCAGGGCGTCGTCGATGTGCAGGCAACCGCAAGCGCAGAGCCGAGCGCGGCGGCAATCCTCGACGGCCCCCTCATCTGGGTGCTGATCGCCATCGCGATTGCAGTCGTAGTCATTGCGATCGTGGTCATCGTCCTGCTGCGGCGGCGCGGCAGGAAGACGCCGCCCCCATTCGATCCCGGTGCCGGGCAGTACCAGCCATCCGGTCCGCCGGGGCAGAACCCGTGGCCCTACGGCACTCCGGGGCAGCCGCAGCCCTACGGCCAGCCCGGTCAAGGGCAGCAGCCCTATGGCCCTCCCGGCCAAGGACCGTCGCCGTATGGTCAGCCGGGCCAGGGCCAACAGCCGTACGGTCAGCCGGGGCAGAACCCGTGGCCCCACGGTGCGCCCGGGCAGTACCCACCGCCGTATGGTCAGCCGCCGCAGAGTCCGCCGCAGCCGCCGTACGGTCCGCCCGGAGGTCCTCCGCCGTCGCGCTGATCGATCACGGCGACAACTGCTCGAGTACCTCGACGGCCGTGTGCGCGTCCTCGGCCGGTACCAGCAGGTGATCGTGGTGGTACCCGGCGAGGACGTTGCAGCTGATCCCGGCGACGGCGAGCGCGGTACCGAATGCCGCGGTCAGCCCTATTGCGTCGAGCGCCGACTGCACATCCAGCGTGATCCAGCGGGCAACGAATTCGTAGGACAACCCACGAGCGTCGGCGTCGGCGCGCTCGATGACGAGCGTCGTGCCTTCGTCCTCCTCGATCCGGGCGCGGGCCGGAATGTCGCCCACGCGGTCGGCTGCGACCGTCACGAATACGTACTCGGCGGGGAGTAATCGGGGGCTGGCCCCGGCGAGCAAACGTGGCAGATCTCGTTCACCGGTCACGTCGAAATCTTCCCATCGCGGCGGCGGTTAGACTCCCGATGTGGCGACCTCCGAGACCGCGTTGCAGGCGGCGATGCGCTCGGCGATCGAGGCTTCCGAGTCGGTTCGTGGCACGACGAGCCCCAATCCGCCGGTCGGCGCCGTCATCCTCGACGCGGATGGAAACACCGCGGGTGTCGGCGCGACACTGCCGCCGGGTGGGGCGCACGCCGAGGTCTCCGCGCTCGCGGCAGCGGGGGAGCGGGCCCGTGGCGGGACCGCAGTCGTCACCCTCGAACCCTGCAATCACACCGGGCGGACGCCGCCGTGCGCCGAGGCTTTGATCGACGCGGGTGTGGCCGCGGTGTACTTCGCCCTCGCCGATCCCAATCCGCTCGCACGCGGTGGCGCGGAGACGCTCGAAGCCGCCGGGATCGCGGTGCAGCGCGGCCTGCTCGCCGACGAGGTGGCGGCGGGTCCGCTGCGCGCCTGGCTGCACCGCCAGCGCCACGGCCGCCCGCACGTGACCTGGAAATTCGCCGCCAGTCTGGACGGGCGAAGCGCGGCGGCGGACGGCACGAGCCGCTGGATCACCGGCCCGCTCGCCCGTGCTCGCGTGCACGCCGAACGCGCCAAGCTCGACGCGATCATCGTCGGTACCGGCACCGTCCGGTACGACGATCCGTGGCTCACCGCGCGCCTGCCCGACGGCTCGCTCGCCCCGAATCAGCCCGTGCGGGTGATCGTCGGTATCGGTGAGATTCCGGCCACAGCCCGGGTGCTGGACGACGCGGCGCCAACGCTGCGGCTGCGCACCCGTGACCCTGGCGAGGTGCTCGACGCATTGTCCGATTACCCCGACGTCCTGCTCGAAGGCGGGCCGACGCTGGCCGGCGCGTTTCTCGCCGCACGGCGGGTTGATCGCATCCAGGCCTACATCGCGCCGGTCCTACTCGGCCAGGGCGCGGCGGCGCTGCGCGACGCGGGCGTCGGAAATATCGAGCAGGCGCTGCGGTTCGAAAGAGAGAGCGTCGAGACGGTCGGGCCGGATATTCTGCTCGGCCTGGTGCCGGGCCATTCCGGCGACCGTGGTTCCGCGAACGGCACCACGGACAAAGACTAAGGAGTGCGACACGTGTTCACCGGCATCGTCGAAGAGCTGGGCGAGGTGCTAGAAAAAGCGGATCTGGGCGATGCGGCTCGCTTCACGCTGCGCGGCGAGGTCGTGACTTCCGATGCGGGACATGGGGATTCGATCGCGGTGAACGGCGTGTGCCTTACCGTCGTCGATGTGCTTGCGGGCGGTTCGTTCACCGCAGATGTGATGGCCGAGACGCTGAACCGGTCCAGCCTCGGCGCGCTCGAGGTGGGTAGCCGAGTCAATCTGGAACGTGCGGCAGCGCTGAACAGCCGACTCGGCGGTCACCTGGTGCAGGGGCATGTCGATGCCACCGGACATGTCGTGTCCCGATCCCCGTCGGAGCATTGGGAAGTGGTGCGGATCGCGCTGCCCGCCCAGATCGCGCGGTATGTGGTCGAGAAGGGCTCGATCACGGTGGACGGCATCTCGCTCACCGTGTCGGCGCTCGGCCGTGGCGATGGCGCCGCAAGCGGCGGCGAGGAGGGCGCGGACTGGTTCGAGGTGTCGCTGATCCCCACGACGCTCGAACTGACCACCCTCGGGCAGGCACCGGTCGGGGCACCGGTGAACCTGGAAGTGGACGTCATCGCCAAGTACGTCGAGCGGCTCTCCCTCTGGAATACGACTCCCACCAGCGGGGACAACGCCTGAGTGGACAGGACGGAAGAGGCGCGGGACCCCTAATCCCTGTGACTACTCACCTCCCCGATGCGGCGACGTCCTTCGGATATCGCGGGAAATCGGGTAGGCCGCTACTCATCCGCGGGCGTGGCACCTAACGGGATAGTTCATGCATGGTTCGAGACCGCAGGTTGGGTCGAAAGCTTGTGGAATGGGTGCGGCGATATCTGCCGTGCGAAATCGCCGGAACGGTGGGCGAACTCGGCGGCGCCGCGATCGCCTTCCAGATCACCGGATCCTTGGCTGCGGCCGCGTTGGTCGCCACTATCGGCGCCTTGGTCGGCTACTACGCCGCGGCGTACCTCGCCGCGGTCCGCATCGCCTCCCGCTCGCATCCGTCGCTGCACCCGGTGCGACGTGCATTGGTCGCGAATGCGCTCGCGCTGCGTAGCGTCGCCGTCGAGTTCGGGCCCGCCGAGGTTCTCGACAGCCTGATCGTCCGGCCACTGGCCTATTACCTTGGGCCGATCCTGTTCGGTAGCACGGTGGTCGGGTGGATCTTCGCCAAGTTGGTGGCGGATATCGGCTTCTACGTGCTGGCGATCTTCAGCTACGAACGGTTCCATCGCCTGCTGATGGTCGGCCGATCGGCATCCGAAGGAGCCCGATGAACGCGCGCCGACGATCGCAGCTGCGCAATGCGTTGCGCGCCCAAGGCGGACAGTGGCGGGACCTGGTGGCCGAACACGGCACGCCGCTGCTGGTGCTCGACCCGCATCGGGTGGCCGTGCAATATTCGCTGCTCACCGAACACCTTCGGGGATTTCGGCTGCACTATGCGGTCAAGGCCCTGCCGCACCCAGCGGTGCTGACCGTGCTGGCCGCGTGCGGCAGCAGTTTCGACGTAGCCACCGCAGCCGAAGTGGACCTCGTTGCGGCGCTGGGTGTCCCGATGTCCCGGTGCATCTACACCCATCCGGTCAAGAAGCCGGCGGACATCAGCTACGCCTACGGGCGGGGCATCCGCACCTTCGTCGTCGACAACCAGATCGAGGCCCAGAAGTTCGTCGGCCGCGAATCCGATATCCGGATCCTCGTGCGGCTGGCGTTCCCCAATCCGTCCGCCAAATCGGACCTGTCGACCAAGTTCGGCGCCGAACTCGGCGAGGCCGAATTGTTGGTCAAACACGTGGCCACCGCCGGAGTGCGGTTCGAGGGCTTCAGCTTCCATGTGGGGAGTCAGGGTTGCGCGCTCGAGCCGTTTCGGCGCGCGATCGGTTCGACACTCGAGCTGAGCAAGCACGTCGAGCGGACGCTGGGACTGACGGCGTCGACCATCGACATCGGTGGTGGGTTCCCGGTGTCCTACCGGGCCGACGCGCGGCCCATCGGCGCGATCGCCGACGTCGTCGACGAGGCCCTCGGAAGCGACCGCCGTAAGCACACGCTGCTCGCCGAGCCTGGCCGTTTCATCGTCGCGGACTGCATGTCGCTGCTGACCAGCGTCGTCGGCAGCGCGATGCGGGCGGGCCGGCAGTGGCACTACCTCGACGACGGGGTCTACGGCAGCTACTCCAATGTGATGGCCGAGGACGTCCACCCACCAATCCTCGCGTTGTCGGAGCTCGAGGACGACGGCCGGTCAGCGGTCATGGAACCCATGACTTTGGCGGGCCCGACGTGTGACAGCGCCGACGTCGTCGCTCGCGACTACCCGATGCCGACGCTGGGGGTCGGCGACGTCGTGGTCAGTCCGATGATGGGCGCCTACACCTCGGTGACGTCGTCGAGGTTCAACGGGATTCCGCCGACGCCGATTGTGGTGGCGGCTCGCTGCCATTGAACGCCAATTGTCGCCGACATCAGTTCTCTTACGGTGTGTATCGGAACCAGTCGACGACCATCTGTTGCGGGAACGGCGTTCCGGCGGGCGGAGTGCCGGGCCAAGGGCCGCCGATGGCGAAGTTGATGACGGCGAACATGGGCTTGTCGTTGAACACCCAGGTGGCACCGTCCGGCAGCGAGTTCGGAGTGAACACGCCGGTGGTCGTGCCATCGACGCCGATGGTGATCAGGTCGGGCGACCGGTCCATCCAGTAGGTGTGGAAGCCTGCCGAGGGGTCGAAGGCGGGCACTTGGGAACGCCCCACCCCCGTGTACTCGCCTGTGCCAGGTGGTCGGTAGTCGGCTTCCCCCTGCTGCGGCCCGTGCAGGGTGGAGTGGAGAGCCGACTTGACGTATTCGACGATGTCGATCTCACCGCAGTCGGGGTGGCCGACTCTGGGGTAGTCGCTGCCCAGCAGCCAGAACGCGGGGAGGTTGCCGGGGCCGGACGGCATCTGGATGCTGGCCTCGACCCTGCCGTAACCCATCGTCAACTTGTTCTGGGTCTTGATCCGGCCCGATATGTAGCCGTCGTCCGTCTTGACGGCCTTGATGACGAGGTGCCCCGCGCCGTCCTGGTAGACGTTGTCGGTGGAGTCGGTGTAGGTCTGCAACTCGGACCACCCGTCGCCGGTGTCGTAACCCCACAGGCCTGGGTCGGGATGTGTCCCGGCGGGCCCGTTGAAATCGTCAATAACCGTTTCCGTGGCGCCCGCTGTCGCCGGCTGACACAGAAGGCAACACAGGAGGACGGCTGGCACCCACCGGAGCCTCACGTGCAACCCGCTGCCGTGCCGGATCGTTCCGGTGACGCCCAGGTCGGCTTGCCGTTGCGGGCACCTGAAGGGGGATGGGGAACGGTCATGCGTTCAAAGTATCCCGGCAGCTCGTTATCAGAGCAGAGGATTCTTCGCTGAGAACGTCTCAGGGCTGGCACACATACACCGGATTGGGTTCCAGACCGACTGCGCCACGATAAATTGGGCACGAGCGCGGCCCAGCGAACCCAGGAGTCGGCTTTGTCAGTCAACGAAGTCCCGCCCGGCCGACGCGTTGCTCGGTTGAGTGTGCTCACCATCGCGCTTGCAGGTTTCACCCTGGTTCTGATGTTGCTGGGCGGGTGGATCGCATCGCGAACTGCCCCGGGAGACGACGTCGGTTACTTGCCGCTTGGGTCGGATGCCAGCGTGCCCTCGCTCTCGGTGATCCTGGCTGCAGGCGCTGCGGCGACCGGATGCATCGTCGGACTGACGGCACTGCACGCGGCCGCTGCCATGCGGGTCCTGTCCCGCGACCGGCGGATTCCCGCGCCGCTGCCAGCGCATGCGCGTCAGATGCGCCGGCTAATGCTGACACCGCTCGGTCCGAAGGCGGTCCGGCTCGTGACGGACGAGCCGGACCTCCCGCCGAGCCAGTTGCCCGCTGCTGGGGTTGCCACCGCGGTGCCGCTGCGCCTGACTGTGCTGGTGCCGGCGCACAACGAGCGGATCACCATCGGGGCCACGTTGGAGTCGTTGTGGACCCAGACCCGCCCACCGCAGCGAGTGGTGGTCGTGGCCGACAACTGCACGGACGACACGGCCGACATCGCCCGGCGGCACGGGGCCGAAGTGTTCACCACGGTCGCCAACACGGACAAGAAGGCCGGCGGCCTCAACCAAGCGCTGGCGGATATGTTCGCCGAGATCGACGTCCGTGACGTTGTCATGGTGATGGACGCCGACTCGGTCATCGTCCCGGAGTTTCTCGACACGGCCATGACACGACTCGAGGCCGACGCCGACCTCATCGCTGTCGGTGGAGTCTTCTACGGCGAATCTGGTTCTGGGTTGGTGGGGCAGTTGCAGCGCAACGAATACGCTCGCTACGGCCGCAGCATCGGCCGTCGCCGCGGGAAGGTGTTCGTGCTCACCGGCACGGCCTCCCTGTTCCGCGCTTATGCGCTGAAGGCGGTCGCCGACTCGCGCGGGTCCCTCATTCCAGGTAATCCCGGTCAGGTGTACGACACCTTGGCGATGACGGAGGACAACGAGCTCACTCTGGCGTTGAAATCGCTGGGAGCGAAGATGATTTCGCCGATGCAGTGCCGTGTCACTACCGAGCTGATGCCGACGTGGCGAGCGCTGTGGCGTCAACGGATGCGCTGGCAGCGCGGCGCACTGGAGAACATCGGTGCCTATGGGCTGACCCGGGCGACGCTGCGGTACTGGTTGCAGCAGTTGGGCATCGGCTACGGCGCCATCGCTCTGAACGTGTACCTGCTCCTCATGTTGATCACGCTGCTCTCGGCAGGCGGCTTCGAGCTGGTCTGGTTCTGGACGGTAGCGGGCGCCATCTTCGTGGTCGAGCGCGTGGTTACCGTGTGGTCTGCCGGGTGGCGGGGCAGGGCGCTCGCGCTCCCACTCGCGCTGGAGGTCGGCTATGACGTCATGCTGCAGGCGGTCTATGTGAAATCCCTTTTCGACATTGTCACCGGCAGCTCTGCCGGCTGGAACTACGTTCCGCGAGAGGCGGTGGCCCAATGACGAACCTGGCCGGAATTTTCTTTTCCGACGGAACGCTCAAGTCGGGATGGTTCCAAGTCATGGCGACGTTCGTGGCCATCAACACCCTCGTCTACGCCGGACTGAGTCTGGCAAAGCTGATCCCGCGACGACGCGAGTAGCCGGTCGCGTCGCGACGACCAGTTCGTTCGGCTGCTGGACGACTTACCGGCGCCGTAGAAAGCCGTGCGTCGGCCGAGGCGGCAATGCCTTGGTCGACTGGCCCCGCGTGCCGGCGATCGGAGAGTTGGACGGCAAGCCAGGCCGGAGATGTCCCTGCACGTCGAGCGGTTTCAGCAACCGGGATGACCCCACGTACTGTGTAGTACTGACGAGTTTCATCGTCCAGACACTCGCGATTTGGAGAATGTAGCCGTGACCAGGTTCGACACCATCGAGCGCGCCGTCGCCGATATCGCCGCGGGCAAGGCCGTGGTCGTCGTCGACGATGAGGACCGGGAGAACGAGGGCGACCTCATCTTCGCCGCAGAGAAGGCCACGCCCGAGCTGGTCGCCTTCATGGTCCGCTACACCTCCGGTTACCTGTGTGTTCCGCTCGCCGGCGAGGACTGCGACCGCCTCGGTCTGCCGCCGATGTACGCGACGAATCAGGACAAGCACGGCACCGCCTACACCGTCACGGTGGACGCCCGGGAGGGGATCGGCACCGGAATCTCGGCCGCGGATCGCGCACAGACGATGCGGTTGCTCGCCGACCCGGGTACCGGTGCAAACGACTTCACCCGCCCCGGCCACGTGGTTCCGTTGCGCGCCAAGGAGGGCGGCGTGCTTCGGCGTCCGGGCCACACCGAGGCCGCGGTCGACCTCGCCCGCATGGCCGACCTGCGTCCGGCCGGCGTGATCTGCGAGATCGTCAGCCAGAAGGACGAAGGCGCGATGGCGCAGACCGACGAGCTGCGCGTCTTCGCCGACGAACACAATCTGGCGCTGATCTCGATCGCCGATCTGATCGCATGGCGGCGCAAGCACGAGAAGCATGTGGTGCGCGTGGCCGATGCGCGTATCCCGACCCGCCACGGCGAGTTCCGTGCCGTCGGGTACCAGAGCATCTACGAGGACGTCGAACACGTGGCGTTGGTGCGCGGCAACATCCCCGCGGAGGACGGCCGCGGCGAGGATGTGCTTGTGCGGGTGCACTCCGAGTGCCTCACCGGTGACGTGTTCGGGTCACTGCGCTGCGACTGCGGGCCGCAGCTCGATGCCGCACTCGACATGGTCGCCCAGGAGGGGCGCGGCGTCGTGCTCTACATGCGCGGGCACGAGGGCCGCGGGATCGGATTGCTGCACAAGCTGCAGGCGTACCAGTTGCAGGACTCCGGCCACGACACGGTGGACGCGAACCTGCAGCTCGGTCTTCCCGCCGATGCCCGCGACTACGGTATCGGCGCGCAGATTCTCGTGGACCTCGGCGTCAGGTCGATGCGGCTGCTCACCAACAACCCCGCCAAGCGGGTCGGTCTCGACGGGTACGGGCTGCACATCACCGCGCGTGTGCCGATGCCGGTGCGGGCGAACGCGGAGAACCTCACGTATTTGCGCACCAAGCGAGACCGGATGGGGCACGACCTGATCGGTCTCGACGATTTCGACGCCGGCGGAACACTGCGATGAGTGGCGAAGGCGTTCCCGATCTCGTCGTCAGCGGCGCGTCCAATCTGCGGCTCGGCGTCGTCGCTTCGCGCTGGCACGACGACATTTGCGAGGCTCTGCTCGCGGGCGCGCAGCGCGCGGCCAAAGCTGCCGGCGTACACGAGGTCACTATCGTGCGTTGCTCCGGTGCGGGCGAATTGCCCGTCGTGGCACAGGAACTCGCCCGCGACCACGATGCAGTCGTCGCGCTCGGTGTCGTGATCCGTGGTGGCACACCACATTTCGAGTACGTGTGTGACGCTGTCACGGCCGGGCTGACCCGTGTCTCACTCGACGCAAGTACTCCGATCGGTAACGGCGTGCTCACCACCAACAGCAAAGAGCAGGCGCTCGATCGTGCCGGGCTCCCCGACTCGTCCGAAGACAAGGGTGAAGAGGCGTGCGCCGCAGCGCTCGACGCTGCCGTCACCCTCCGCACGCTGCGCGAGAATCGATGACCCCCCCGACCGTGACTGCAGACACCGACTGGGAACTCGACGTCCGACCGCGCAAGACCGCGCGGGTCGCGATCGGGATTGCCACCGGCTTGGTCGTGCTCTTCATCGTCGTAGCGTTGCTGTTGCGCTCATCGGCGACCGGGGTGTACTTCGGAGTGTCGGATCAGATCGCCATGGTGCTGCTCGGTTTCCTGCTCGGCGGTGGCGTGCTGCTACTCGCTCGGCCGCGGCTGCGAGCCGGTGCGTCGGGAGTGCTCGTGCGCAATGCCTTCGGTGAGAAGCATGTCGATTGGAAGTCGATGCGGGGCTTGTCGTTTCCGGACGGCGCATCCTGGGCGCGGATCGATCTGCCCGACGACGAGTACATTCCGGTCCTCGCGATCCAGTCGAACGACCGCGACCACGCGGTCGCCGCGATCCAGCGGTTCCGCTCGCTGTACGTCAAGTACTCCGCCTGAGTTGCGCGCCGACCGCGCGCATCAGGGATCCGGGTAGTCCACGTCCGCACCGCCCGCCAGATCCGAGCAGTCGATTTCGACGAGATCGCTTCGGGTCGCGAGGAAGTCGCGCGCACCGCGGTCTCCGCGTGCGGTGGCGATGACGTCGGGCCACCAGCGTCGACCGATCAGCACCGGATGGCCGGGGCCCGTTCCGTAAGCGGCCCGCGCGAGCACGTCGGTCCCGGTGAGTGATCCGAGCCGGCGAACCACGTCCGCACCGACGTCGGGTAGGTCCACCAGGTGGACGAGCGCCGCGTCGGCGGCCGTCGCAGGCAGCGCCGCCAACCCGGCGCGTAGCGACTCGCCCATGCCGAGTGACCATTTCTCGCAACGTATCTCGGTGACACCCGTAGGGAGGCGCTGCGCGACTTCATCGCCGCGAGCGCCGGTCACCACGAGCACCGGATCGCAGCCGCCGTCGCGCAGCGCGTCGAGCGCGGTGGTCAGCAGCGACCGCCCGTGCACCGTCGCGAGCGCCTTCGGTCCGCCGAACCGACGTCCGGCACCGGCGGCAAGGAGCAGGCCGGCGAGACGCTCACCCACTCTTGACATCACCCATGACTGCGCCCTCGCGGCGCGGGTCGGCCCCGCCCACCCAGCCGTCGCCGTCGCGCTGGAGTGCGCTGAGTCCACTCGACTGTGGCGCGACCGAGACCTGATGTCCCATCGCTCGCAGTTGTTGTACCAGCGGGTCGTTCGCACCATCGTTGGACGCGTCGATATTGGGATGCTCGCCGCCGACATTGGTGGTGGGACTGTTCGCCGCGCCGAAATCGACCCCCGACACGGCCTGCTGTGGATCGAGACCCCAGTCGAGCGTGTTCACCAGGGTCTTCACCACGAACTGAATGATGACCGAACCGCCGGGTGACCCTGCGGCGTAGGCGATGTCCCCGCGCGAACCGTCCTTGCCGAGGTCGAACACCAGGGTCGGTGACATCGAGCTGCGCGGCCGCTTGCCCGCTTGGACCCGGTTCGCCAGCGGTGCGCCGTCCGCGCCGGTGGGGTTCGCGGAGAAATCGGTGAGCTGGTTGTTCAGCAGGAATCCGTCGACCATGTGGAACGATCCGAACGCCGACTCGACCGTGGTGGTCATCGATGCGACATCGCCGTACCTGTCGGCCACCGTGATCTGGCTCGTGCCATGCTCGCGGTCCTGGGTCTGCGGCGCCAGCGGCACCGGGCCGAAATCACCCGGTTGTGCGGTGCCCATGCTCTTGTTCGGGTCGATCAGGCCGGCGCGCTGTTTCAGATAGTCCGGGTTGAGCAAAGTGTCCGGCGAATTACCCGGTAGTGGTACGAAATCGGAGTCGGCGACGTACTTGTCGCGGTCGGCATAGGCGAGTCGCTCCGCCTCGGCGATAAGGTGCACCGCCGGTGCGGTCGGTTTGCCGCCGTTGCGATCCACCTCGGTCGGCCCCATCGTGCCGAGATCGAAATTCGAGAGGATCCCCAGCGTGGACGCGACCGCGATGCCGCCCGAGGAGGGATTCGGCATGCCGCAGATCTCGTGCTCACGGTAGGTCGTACACAGCGCCGTCCGCTTCTTGGCCTGGTACCCGCTCAGATCGTCGAGCGTCATCTGGCCCGGTGTGCGTCCGCCGGTCGGAGCGGCCTGCGCGTCGATGATGTTGCGGGCGGTAGCGCCGGTGTAGAACGCGTCGGCGCCGTCGGTGGCGATCGCGCCGAGGGTCTTGGCCATTGCCGGATTGGTCAGCGTCGTGCCCACCGGCTTGGGAGAGCCGTCGGGGTTGAGGAAATAGGACCTCGCGTTGTCGTCCACCGCGAGCTGCGGCGCGGACTCGGCAATCTGCTGTGCCATGCGGGGGCTGATGGTCAAACCGTTGTCGGCGAGTGTGATCGCGGGCTGGAACAGGTTGCTCCACGTCGTCTGACCGTGATCGGCATGCGCGAGCGCCAGCATCCGCAACACGCCGGGCACACCGATGGACCGTCCGCTGGCGCGTGCGTCGGGGCGGGGCAGTGTGCGGTCGGTGTCGCTGACCCAGCGCAGGTAGTTCTCGGTCGCCGCGGCCGGTGCGGTCTCGCGGCCGTCGTAGGCGTCGACCGTTTTCGAATCGTGGTCGTAGTACAGCAGGAAGGCGCCACCACCGATCCCGGAAGATTGCGGCTCGACGAGGCCGAGCACCATCTGAGCGGCGATCAGCGCGTCCGCAGCGGTGCCGCCGTCCCGCAACACCTCGCACGCCGCCTGGGTGGACACCGGATTGGCGGTCGACACCGCGTAGGACGCGGTGTGGACCGCGGTCATGTCCGAGCGGTAACCGGTAGCGACCTCAGGATTCGTCGACAGGTTCTGTGTGGTCGGGGGCGCACCCGATACGGGGGGAGCCGTCGGGGACGCGGTGACCGGGGTGCCGTTCGGCGTCTCGACGCAGGTCTGCGCGGCGCTCGCCGCAGACTCCTCGTTGTCGTCCGACGAGCAGCCGACCACGAGGCCGAATGCTGCGACAACCGCGATGGCGGCACGAATTCCCTTGCCCGATCTCATCGCGGCGGTCATGGCCCGAAACTAACACCGCAGGGTGCGCCGGTGCGGGCGATCAGCAGCTCGGAACGAACGCAGGAAATACACCTGCTCACCTGATCAGATGAATTATTGGGGAGTAACCTGCGATGGGTGAGCACTTCGGCGACGTTGGCTATGCACATGAGCGACGGCATCGTCAACGCTCCGACGTCGGCGTTGTTCGCGGCGATCGCCATCGGGGGTGTGGGGTTCGCCGCGTGGCGGGCCAGAACCGAACTCGACGAGCGGACAGCCCCGATGGCCGGACTCGTCGCCGCCTTCATCTTCGCCGTGCAAATGGTCAATTTCCCCGTTCTGCCCGGCGTGAGCGGACACGTGCTCGGTGGGGCGCTCGCCGCGATCCTGGTCGGACCGTACGTCGGTGTCCTCTGCATTTCTGTCGTGCTGGTCGTGCAGGCGCTGCTCTTCGCGGACGGCGGGCTCACCGCGCTCGGGACGAACATCACGAACATGGCGCTGATCGGTGTGACCGTCGGCTATCTGGCCGCGCGCGTGCTGGCGCCGGTGTTGCTGGCGCGTCGCGAGTCCGGCCTGGCCGTGCTGGCCTTCCTCGCCGGGCTCATCGGAACACTCTGTGCCGCACTCGGCTTCGTGCTCGAGTACGCGATCGGGGGAGCGGCCGGAGCATCGCTGGGGACCGTCACCGGCTACATGGTGATTACCCATGCCCTCATCGGCGTCGGCGAGGGCGTGATCACCGCGATCACGGTCACCTCCGTCGCGGCCGCGCGGCCCGACCTGGTGTATCTGCTCCGCACCCGGTCTCGGTCGACGGCCTCGCGCCGCGCGCGCGTGTCCGCAAACCAGTTCCTGGTCGGCTTTGCGCTCGTGGCCGTGACCGTCGCCGGACTGCTGTCCTATCTGGCCGGCAGTGCACCCGACGGCCTCGACGCCACCACCCAGCGTGGATGCACCGTGAGCGAAGTCGGTGGGGTCGAGCAACTCGACGGCACGTGCATCGCCCAGCAGGCCAACCAACACCACCCGGTGAACTCCCCGTTGGCCGGCTACACGGTCGACGGTAACGGCGCCCTCACCGGCGTTGCGGGGGTACTCGGGGTCGCCGCCGCATTCGCCATACTCGTCGCGCTCGTCCGCGCCATCGGGGCCCGACGGCGTCCGGCGCCAACGAGCGACGGAACCGCACGCAGCCTGGCCGGGCGGACGCCTTAGGTGGTCGCCGTTCCAGCGCTTTACCTGCCCGGGCGGTCGTCGGTGCACCGGCTGCCGGCAGACGTCAAGGTGGTCGCTGCGATTCTCGCGGTCTGCGCCGTCGTCGCGACCCCACGCGACGTGGTCTGGCCGTATGCCTGCTACGCAGCCATCCTGTTCGCGGTATGGGTCACCGCCCGAATCCCGTTGCGCTGGATGGCGCCCCGGATGCTGATCGAATTGCCGTTCGTGGTGCTGGCCGTGCTCTTGCCGTTCGCCGCCGGTACGCCGCGCACGGACGTGCTCGGAATGTCGCTGTCGACGCCCGGTTTGCACGCGGCGTGGGGAATCGTCGCGAAGGGCACGATCGGTGTTGGTGTTTCGCTCACCCTCGCCGCCACCACGCAGGTCCGCGACCTGCCCGGAGCGCTGACCCGGCTACGGGTCCCCGGCATGATCACCACTGTCGTCGTACTCATGTTGCGCTATGTCGATCTGCTCGTGGCCGAGGCCGGACGAATGCGGCTCGCCCGGATCGCCCGCGGTGACGACCCGCGAACGTTGCGGCAGGCCGCGGCGACCGCGCGGGGGGCCGGGGCGCTGTTCCTGAGGTCCTACGAACGGGGCGAGCGGGTGCACCTCGCGATGCTCTCGCGCGGATACGCCGGTGCCGTGCCCGGTTACGGGAGCCCGGCACCGACCGCGCGGATCTGGCTCGTTGCGCTCGTGCCCGGCACGGCGGCGGTGGCGGTCTGTGCCATGTCATGGACGTTGCGATGAACAGGCCACTCCCCGCGGTCTCCTTGCGCGGTGTGAGCTACGACTATCCCAACGGCACACCCGCGTTGCGCGAGATCGACCTGGACATCGACGTCGGGGAGCGGGTCGCCGTGCTCGGCCCGAACGGGGCGGGCAAGTCCACCCTGATGCTGCACGTCAACGGGGTTTACACGGCACACGCGGGCACCGTCTCGATCAACGGCCTCGAGCTCCGCAGGGACACGGTGCGCGAAATCCGGCGTCGGGTCGGCGTGGTCTTCCAGGATCCCGACGACCAGTTGTTCATGCCGACAGTCGCGCAGGACGTCGCGTTCGGACCGGCAAACTTCGGGACGACGGCGGCCGAACTCGACAATCGGGTGCACGAAGCGCTCGCAGCGGTGGGTATGACGGCGCTCGCGGACCGCTCGCCCGCGCACCTCTCGGTTGGTGAACGCCGCCGCGCCGCGCTGGCCACGGTGCTGTCCTGCCGGCCGGATGTCCTTGTCCTCGACGAACCGTCGGCGAACCTGGACCCGGAGTCGCGGCGTGAGCTCGCCGACGTACTGCTCGCACTGGACACGACGATCATGCTCGTCACCCACGACCTGCCCTACGCTGCCCGGATCTGCGATCGTGCGGTGCTGCTCGACGCGGGCCGGGTCGTCGCCGACCGGCCCATCGCCGAACTGCTCGACGACGAGGCGCTGCTTGCCCGCCATCGGATGAGCTGAGCGAAGCTGTCTGCGCGCGCGACTAATCTGGATTACGTGGCAGATCCCGCAACGTACCGACCGGCCCCCGGCAGCATCCCGGTCGAACCAGGGGTCTACAAGTTCCGCGACCAGTACGGGCGGGTCATCTACGTCGGCAAGGCGAAGAGCCTGCGCAGCCGGCTGAACTCCTACTTCGCCGACGTTTTCTCGCTGCATCCGCGCACCCGCCAGATGGTCACCGCGGCCGCGAGCGTGGAATGGACGGTGGTGTCCACCGAGGTCGAGGCGCTGCAGCTCGAGTACAACTGGATCAAGGAATTCGATCCCCGGTTCAATGTCCGCTACCGCGACGACAAGTCGTATCCGGTGCTCGCCGTGACGCTGAACGAGGAGTATCCGCGGCTGTTCGTCTATCGCGGTGCCCGCCGCAAAGGCGTGCGGTACTTCGGCCCGTACTCACATGCCTGGGCGATCCGGGAAACCCTGGATCTGCTGCTGCGGGTGTTCCCGTCCAGAACGTGCTCGACGGGAGTGTTCAAGCGGCACAACCAGATCGGACGGCCGTGTCTGCTCGGCTACATCGACAAATGCTCCGCGCCGTGCGTCGGACGGGTGAGCGCGGCCGAGCACCGCCAGATCGTGGAGGACTTCTGCGACTTCCTCGCCGGAAAGACCGACCGGCTCGTGCGCGATCTGGAGAACCGGATGCGTGCGGCATCGGAGGCGCTCGATTTCGAGTCCGCGGCGCGGCTGCGTGACGATATCGCCGCGCTGCGGCGAGCGCTGGAGAAGCAGGCCGTGGTGCTCGGCAACGGCACCGACGCGGACGTGGTCGCGTTCGCCACCGACGATCTGGAGGCCGCGGTCCAGGTATTCCATGTCCGCGGTGGACGGGTGCGTGGGCAACGCGGCTGGGTGGTGGAAAAGTCTGGCGAGGCAATCGAACCCACCATCGACGAGACGCCCGAGGATGGCCTGGCCGTACTCGTCGAACAGTTCGTCACGCAGTTCTACGGCGAGCAGGCAGCCTTCGCCGCCGCCGAATCCGACGGTGCGGATGTGCAGCCGACCTCCGCGGTGCCGCGCGAAGTGCTGGTGCCGACGCTGCCGCGTGACGCGGATCAGGTGCAGCAGTGGCTGTCCCGGCTGCGCGGTTCGGCGGTGCAGTTGCGGGTGCCGCAGCGCGGCGACAAGAAGGCGCTCGCCGACACGGTGCAGCGCAACGCTGCCGACGCGCTCACGCAGCACAAACTCAAGCGCGCCAGCGATTTCGATGCACGCTCGGCCGCCCTGCAGGGCATTCAGGATGCGCTCGACCTGGACACCGCACCGCTGCGGATCGAGTGCGTCGACATCAGCCACGTGCAGGGCACCGACGTAGTCGCTTCGCTGGTGGTGTTCGAGGACGGCCTGCCGCGCAAGTCGGACTATCGGCACTACACCATCAGGGAAGCCGCAGGCGAGGGCCGTTCCGACGACGTGGCCAGCATCGCCGAGGTCACCCGGCGCCGCTTCCTGCGGATGCGCACCGACAGCATCGGCGAATCGGAGGAACTGGTCCGGGCGACGGCGGCCGCGATCGACCCGCAGACCGGACGCCCGCGCCGATTCGCCTACCCACCCAACCTGTTTGTCGTCGACGGCGGCGCGCCACAGGTCGCGGCCGCGGCGGAGGTGCTCGACGAACTCGGGATCACCGACGTCGCGGTGATCGGGCTGGCGAAACGCTTGGAAGAGGTCTGGGTGCCGGGTGAGGCCGATCCGGTGATCCTGCCGCGCACCAGCGAATCGCTGTATCTGCTGCAACGGATCCGGGACGAAGCGCACCGGTTCGCGATCACCTTCCACCGCAGCAAGCGATCGCGCCGGATGACCGCGTCGGCGTTGGACTCCGTGCGCGGGTTGGGGGAGACCCGCCGCACGGCGCTGGTCATGCACTTCGGCTCGGTCGCGAACCTGAAGAAGGCCAGCGTGGAGGAGATCACCGAGGTGCCGGGTATCGGACTGACCACGGCGAAGGCGGTACGAGCGGCGCTCGGTGCCGGGTCCGACGGCGAGGGCGCAGATCGGGCCGTCGGCAGCGAGTAGGTAGCTCGGTGGATCAGGGTTCCATTCCCGCAGCGGCCGGTGGCGCCTGAAGGGTCGGTGCAGGCCGAAGGAGAGGCGCAGTCGGGGGGAGGGGCACGAAGGCGGCGCCGCGCGACGGTGTGGTGAGGGTCGCCGTCGGAGATGTGGTGACGGCCGCCGGCTGCGTGCTCGCCGGTGCCGATGCAGGCGTGGACGTGAAACTTGTTGCGCCCGAAGCTGCTTCCAGTTCGCATCCGCTCAGTGCCGCGACGACGGAAAGCGTGACCCCGGCGAACGCGGTGGCAAGGGGCGCACGTCGGTGGCGGGCGTATTTGTGAACACGAGTGTTCGTCATAACCGAATGATGCGACTCGGCGCGGAGATCGTCGTGGGTAGTGCGCTACTCGAATTGGCGCGGCCGGGTCCCCGAGTAGTCGACCATGCGCTTGGCATTCGACAGCGCGGTGACGACGCCGGTACCGAATGCGCCGTCGGTGTCGAACAGCGTCGACGTACCGACCGAGATGCCGTCGGTGGCCAGGTGGTTGTCGGCCTCGACGCCGATCTCCCGGCCGACCGGCAGCCGGGTCAGGGCAACGGTGAGGTCGGCGTTGATGTAGCCGACTCCTTCCGAACCCCAGTTGTTGACCATGCTGGTCAGCTCACCGACGGTGACCGCGGTGATGAACGGTGACGGGGTTTCCCCGGCGACGAGGTCGAGTTGGCGCAGCCAGATCCGCTTACGGCTCACACCCTGGTGGTCGCCGCGATGCCGAGTCCACCCGCCGGCATCGCTGCCCCATACCGCATGATGTGGACGGTCGGTCGGGTCGGTCAGGCTCGCCGGTGGGACCTGCGGCCGTTCCGCGCGCGACCAGAACTCGCCCGGCGGCGGCGAGGATCGGCGCAGAAACACCACACTCGCGCGCGCGACCGGCTCGCCGTCCTGGACGATCTCCGCGTCCGCGACCCGAATTCGGTTGCCGTCGCGGACCAGGGTGGTGGCGACGTCGAACCGCTTGGTGCGGGCCGGGCGGAACATGTCGACGGTCAGTCGCGACGGTTGAAAGTCGTGCGCACCGTAGGCGTTCTCGATCGCCCGCGCGAGCACCCCGCACACCACCGGTCCGCTCAGCATGTCCGGCGCCCACGAACTCACTGCATACTTCGTCGGCACCAGGTCGGCTCCGCCCTGCTCGAAATAGGCCAGCGATGTGCTCATGAACGTCGATCCTCCGTACTCGCGGCATCGCTCGGAGAGCCGCTCGGATCAAGGTAGCGGGCGCGTTCCGCCGCGGTTCGGCCGGATGGGATAATCGCATGGAGTCGGCCGCAGGCCATTAAGCTGCACAGATGTGAGCGCCTGGCCGCTGGTCGAGCGGCAGACCGAGTTCGACGAGATCCGTGCGGTGCTGACCGGTCGGGGGGACGCCGGGGGTGTCCTGCTCACCGGTGCAGCGGGCGTCGGCAAGACGACGCTGGCGCGGGCGGTGACCAAGACCCTCCCCGGTCACGTGCGCTGGGTCGCCGGTACCGAGTCGGCTCGCAGCATCCCGCTCGGAGTGTTCGCGCACGTCGTCGGGCCGACGACCTCGCGCGACCCGGTGACGTTTATGTCCGCGGCGCGCAAGGCGCTGCTCGCCGAGAGCGGCGTGGTGATCGGCGTCGACGACGCCCACCTGCTGGACCGGCTTTCGGCAACCCTGCTGCACCAGATCGCGATCGACCGGGCCGCGCCGATCGTGGCCACTGTTCGTTCCGGCGAGACGGTGCCCGACGCGGTCACCTCGCTCTGGAAGGACGGTCACCTCCGACACATTGACCTCACGCCGTTCACCAAGCAACAGAGCGTCGAACTGGTGGAAGCGATGCTGAGCGGTCCGCTCGAAGGACTGAGTGCAGAACTGATCTGGGAGGCGTCGGCCGGCAACGCGTTGTACCTGCGGCACCTCGTTGACGGTGCGCTGGAAGCAGGTTCGCTGCGCGAAGCGAATGGCGTGTGGCAGTTGCGCGGGCGGGCAACTGTGACCGCGGAGCTCGCGACGCTCCTCGCGGACCGACTCGATCGGTTGCCGGATGCTGTGCTCAACACGCTGCGGCTGCTGACCCTGTGCGAGCCGATCGACGCCGACGTTCTTGCCGAGGTGGCCGGCGAGCAGGCGGTCGAAGACGCCGAGAATCAACGACTCGTGCGGCTGGTGCCGGTCGACGGCCGCCTCGATGCCCGATTGCAGCATCCGCTGTTCGGCGAGGTGCTGCGCCGCTCGCTCGGCGTTGCCGCCGCCCGCCGGTTGCGCGGGCGGCTGGTCGCGACACTGGCCGCGCGCCCGGTGGACTCCGTCGCGGATCGAATACGGCTGGCCGAACTCGGGCTCGACAGCGACCGGCGCCCCGATGTCGCGCTGCTGGACGCGGCAGCCAATGACGCGATGGCACTCGCCGACGTGGCACTGAGCGAACGGTTCGCCCGAGCGGCGGTCGATGCGGGTGGCGGCGCGACGTCCGCGGCGATGCTCGCTCGCGTACTTCTGTGGCAGGGCGAGGCGGTGGAAGCGGAGTCCACGCTCACCGCGCATCCACCGATCGAGTCCGACCAGATCCAGCTGGTCCGCTGGGGTCTCACCCGGATCGCGAATTCGCTGTGGTCTCTTGGCGATTCCGTGCGGGCCGACCAACAACTCGCGGCGATGCGGAAACAGATCACGATTCCGGCGCTGTCGCTGATCGTCGAGGGCGCTGCGTCGGCATGCGCGCTGCACGAGAACCGGCTCGACGAGGCGGTGGCCGCGGCCGAACGGGTACTGAGCGCGCGCGGCGCACCGCCGGTGGCAATCGAGTGGGCCTGCTTCGGGGGAGGGCGGGCGCTCGCGCTGATGGGCCGTAGCTCCGAGGTAATGCGCGTGGTCGACCGAATGGACGCCGTCGCGGGCGAGTTGGATGGCCTGCTGCGTTATCCGGCGGCGCTCTGCGAAGTGCAGGCGCTCGCATTCACCGGCGATCTCGAACGTGCGCTCGCTCGCGCCGAGGCCTACCGTGAGTTCTCCTCCGCCGGTCAATTCATCGCATGGGCGTTGGCGAACACGATGATCGGTACGGCGAATGTCGCCATGGGTCGGTTCGGCGACGCCGTGCCTCGCCTCGAACAGGCGATCGCGGCCTTTCCGGAGAAATCGGCCGCCACGTGGAGCCTACCGGCGAAGATTCTGCTCATTGAGGGCTACGCCGCCCTCGGGCGGAGCGCCGACGCGGCGCGGTTGTGCACGGACGCGAAGTCCCGGATGGGCCGGCACGTGGCGCTGTTCGGCCCGCAGCTGGATGTGGCCGAGGCGTGGCTGGCGGCCGCGGAAGGTGCCGTCGGCCGCAGTGTCGAACTCGCCAGGGCTGCCGCAGAATCCGCGACGGCGTCGGGCCAGTTGGCCGTCGCGGCCGAGGCGTGGCACACGGCCAGTCGCTTCGGCGACCGGACCGCCGCCGCGCCGCTGGCCGAGTTGGCGGAGCGAATCGACGGTCGGTTGGTGGCAGTGCAGACTCGGCACGCTGCCGCCGTCGCCGCGGGCGACGGGAAGGGCCTCGACGCAGTAGCCGCCGAATTCGAGGCCATGGGCGCGCTGCTGTCCGCGGCCGACGCGGCCGCGCAGGCGGCGACAGCGCACGGCGGGGATTTTCGCGTGGACGAGCACCGGTCGGCGGCCCACGCCAATCGCCTCGCCGTACTGTGCGGTGGGGCACGTACACCCGCGCTGCTGGCCGCGGCCAACCCGCTGCCGCTCACCGTCCGGGAGCGGGAGATCGCCAACCTCGTCGCGACGGGTCTGACCAATCGGTTGATCGCCGAGCGCCTTGTCGTCTCGGTGCGCACCGTCGAAGGTCACCTCTACCGGATCTGCGCGAAGCTCGGTGTCGCCGACCGGTCCGAACTCGCGAAACTCATCCGCGGTGAGGGCCGATGAGCCGCGCCCTTGCTCAGCAGCTGAAATCGACTACGACGTCCTGCGGCCGCGTCGAGTTTCGGACGAAAATCTGCTCGAGCGAACGGGTTTCGGCGATGATCTGCATGCCGGTTTTGCTGAACGTCGCCTCGTTGTACACGTTGCGCGCGAGCAGGGGATTCGTCAGCGCCTGGGTGAACGCGTCGTAGCCGACCATGGTGCCGAGCAATTCGCCCATCATCAGGTCCATTCCCGGGGGCGGATCCTCGGCGAACAGTCCGACGTACCACTCCAGATTCTCGATCCCGCCGTAGAGCGATTCGAGCCGTGCGATCAGCTTGTCGTCCGACGTCAGCTGGTCGTAGCTCGTCAGCCGTTCGAGTCCGAACTGCACGCGGTAGTCGTTGTAGGAGGCCAACTTCGCCTTCCTCATCAACGAGACGGTCCGCTCCATCACCGAGGGAATCGGGTCGGCGGGGCCATCGCGGTCGACGAGGAATGTCGGCGTGTTCTGCAGCCCGATCCGGCCGGCGCGGGTACGCGAGCACTGCGCCATCAGCGCCTCGATGCCCGAGTCGATCACGAGTTGGTTGTTGTCGAGGAAGTCCTCGTGCTCGAGCGCGTCGTCCCCGTCGCCGATGGTGTCCGGGACCAGCGAATGCCACCGGTAGAGCAGGTTGAACTCCACGGCGATCCAGTTCGGCCGGTTCCAGTTGCGTTTCTCGGCGACGAACGGCACGAGTTCGAGTGGAAGATATTTCGGCCCGATGTGTTTGATGTAGTCCTCGATGACGATCTTCAGCAGTTCGACAATGAGGACGTTGCGAGTGGTTTCGAACAGTGCGTCCGAGCCCCACTTGGGATGCTTCGCCTCGAGAATTGCGGCGACCCGGTTGTGCTCACGCAGGAACATCGTGTTGAGCATGACGTGCCCGATCGTGGAGTTCCCGTACTCGAGGCCGACCGCGAACATCTGTCGCCGCCGCTCGTTCGGAACGCGCCCGAGGATGGCCGCCATGGTGTCCGCGGGGTGCAGGTTGGCGAACCGTGGGTCCACCTCGAGGTCGCCCGCCGCGTTCTCGCGGTGCAGGTAGAGCGGATATTCTTCGCCGCCGATCAGCTGACTTGCGAGCCTGCCGTTTTCGCCACGGAGCATGGCGGTCTTCTCTTCGGTCAGGCCGTAGATCTGGCACAGGTCGATCTCATGGTTCGAGCTGGTCTTGCGGGAGTCCTTGCTGGTGCGTAGGAAGCTGTCGGTGAACCACTGCGCGAAGAAACCGAACGCGACACTGGTGTCGTCGGCGGGCAGCATCTGCTCGCGCCGAAACAGCGCGGCGACCTCCGCCTCGGGGGGCCGCCGCGGCGACTCACCGGTCGGGGGCGGCAGGTGACGGCCGCTGAAGGTCCGGTCGGTGAGGCTGCGCCAGGTCGTGTAGTCGCCGGCCATCGAAAGCGGCCGCGGGCGCGGCGACGTGGCCTTGCCGTACTTGTCGATGACGAGGCGACTGACGAACCGACGGACCTTCGGATACCGGTACAGCGGCTCCATTCGTTTCAGGACAGTGCTTTGTATGCGCGCCTGCCGGGATAGCCGCGGGCCGCGCTGTGGCGCGTCCGGGCGGCGTAGAAACATCGGTGTCGGTGCGAACATCATTTCTCCGATCTGCGTATTGGTGCCGAGCCGAATTCGCGAGCGGGCAGCCGGTTCGACGGGGCTGCACCTCGATCCTCGGCGCCTCGGGATCCGCGGGCACGAGTAGTGCGCTACTCGACTGCCGCGGTCTGCGCTTCCTCACCGTGCGGACATCGGTTCAGCGATACAGTTGCAGCCACATTGCTGGTGACGGCGAACGGCACGGCCGAGGCAGGGTGGGTCCCGTTGAACGAGCGAGCACACGACGAATCGGGCACCGACGTCGTGGTGGTCACCGGCATATCCGGTGCGGGTCGCGGCACCGCGGCCAAGGTGCTCGAGGATCTCGGGTGGTACGTCACCGACAACCTCCCGCCCGAACTGATTTCGCGGATGATCGAGCTCGGCCTGGAGACCGACCCGCCGATCCGGCGGCTGGCCGTCGTGATGGACGTGCGCAGCAGGTTCTTCACCGACGACCTCAGACAGGTGATCAAGGAACTCGAGCGCCGCTCCATCCGCACCAGGGTGTTGTTTCTGGAAGCCTCCGACGAGGTGCTGGTCCGGCGATTCGGACACGAACGCCGACGCCACCCGCTGCAGAGCGAAAGTGTCGACGGCACCCTGTCGGAGGGCATCAAGGAGGAACGTCGCCGCCTTTCGCCGGTCAAGGCCGCCGCCGATCTGGTGATCGATACCAGCGAGCTGTCGATTCATCAGTTGCGCCGCCGCATCGAAGAGGCTTATGGCGGCAACCGTCCATCGACGATGCAGACGACCGTGCAATCGTTCGGATTCAAGTACGGCGTACCGATCGATGCCGATATCGTGCTCGACGTTCGATTCCTGCCCAACCCGCACTGGGTCCCCGACCTGCGCCCGCGCACCGGCCAGGACGACGCGGTGCGCGACTACGTGCTCGCCAGCGCCGGGGCGAACGAGTACGTCGCGACGAGCCACCGACTCGTCACCCTGACGACCGAGGGCTACCGTCAGGAAGGCAAGCGGTTCATTACGATCGCGGTCGGTTGCACCGGGGGCAAGCATCGCAGTGTCGCGATTACGGAGGCTTTGGCGGATTTGATCAGTGGTGATGCGGCGCAATCGGTTCGGGTCGTGCATCGGGATCTGGGGCGCGAATGACCGCCTCCGGCACGGGACCAGCGGTCGCCGCGCTCGGTGGCGGGCACGGTTTGTTCGCGACGCTGAGTGCGCTGCGGCGGCTCACCTCGGACCTGACCGCGGTCGTGACCGTGGCCGACGACGGTGGTTCATCCGGTCGGCTGCGCACGGAACTGGGGCTCATTCCGCCCGGTGACTTGCGCATGGCACTGGCGGCGCTGGCCGATCCGGAAGCCGACTTGTGGACACGCACCGTGCAGCACCGATTCCGTGGCACCGGTGCGCTCGCGGGCCATTCGGTGGGGAATCTGATCCTCGCGGGATTGAACGAGGTGCTCGGTGATCAGGTCGCGGCCCTCGATGAACTCGGCAAGGTGCTGCGCATCAACGGCCGGGTACTCCCGATGGCGTCGATCCCGCTCGACATCGAGGCCGACGTTGCCGGGCTGGAGGCGGATCCCCGCGTGAGCCGGTGCATTCGTGGCCAGGTCGCGGTCGCGACGACACCCGGCAAAGTGCGTCGGGTCCGGTTGCTGCCGTCCGATCCGCCCGCCTGTCCGGAGGCGGTCGCGGCAATCGAGCGGGCCGATGCGGTGGTGCTCGGTCCCGGATCGTGGTTCACCAGCGTGATTCCGCACGTCCTGGTCCCGGAATTGCACGACGCACTCGTCAATACCAGGGCGCTGCGGATCCTCGTGCTCAACCTGGCCGCCGAGTTGGGTGAGACCGCCGGATTCTCGGCCGAGCGACACTTGCATGTGCTCGCCCAGCACGCGCCGGACTTCACCGTCGACCATGTGCTCGTCGACTCCGACTCGGTGCCGCCGAGCCGGGAGCGCGAGGATGTCGAGCGCGCCGCCGAGAAGCTGCGTGCCCAAGTAACGTTCGCCGAAGTCGCCGAACCGGGCACGCACAAGCACGACCAGGTCAAGCTCGCCGCGGCGCTCGACGGACTGGTCGGGACGTGGTCGGTACGCGGGGCAGCACGATCATCGACGGGTCCGCGAATGCGGCACTGGGGTATGGGGGGAAAGGAGAGCGCCTCGTGGCGATGACAGCCGAGGTCAAGGACGAACTCAGCCGGCTCACCGTGAGCCAGGTGAGCGCACGCAAGGCAGAGCTGTCGGCTCTGCTGCGTTTCGCCGGCGGGCTGCACATCGTCGCGGGCCGGGTGGTCGTCGAGGCCGAGGTCGACCTCGGTTCGATCGCGCGCCGGCTGCGGCGAGAAATATTCGAGTTGTACGGCTACAGCTCCGACCTGCACGTACTCAGCGCCGGCGGATTGCGTAAGAGCGCGCGATACGTGGTGCGGGTGGCCAAGGAGGGCGAGTCGCTCGCCCGCCAGACGGGACTGCTCGACGTGCGCGGGCGGCCGGTGCGTGGACTGCCCTCCCAGGTGGTCGGCGGCAGCATCGCCGACGCGGAAGCGGCCTGGCGCGGTGCATTCCTCGCACACGGTTCGCTGACCGAGCCGGGACGCTCGTCGGCGCTCGAGGTGAGTTGCCCGGGGCCGGAGGCCGCACTCGCACTGGTCGGCGCTGCGCGTCGACTCGGCATTTCCGCAAAGGCACGGGAAGTGCGCGGCACGGACCGTGTCGTCGTCCGAGACGGCGAGGCGATAGGTGCGCTGCTGACCCGGATGGGTGCCCAGGACACCCGTCTGACCTGGGAAGAGCGGCGAATGCGCCGCGAGGTGCGGGCGACCGCTAACCGGCTGGCGAACTTCGACGATGCGAACCTGCGCCGCTCCGCGCGGGCGGCGGTCGCGGCGGCGGCCCGAGTGGAACGAGCTCTGGAAATCCTCGCCGACGAGGTGCCCGACCATCTCGCGGCAGCCGGTCAGCTGCGCGTGCAACACCGGCAGGCGTCGCTGGAGGAACTCGGTCAGCTCGCCGATCCGCCGATGACCAAGGACGCGGTCGCCGGCCGGATCCGGCGGCTGCTGTCGATGGCGGATCGCCGTGCGAAGGAACTCGGCATCCCCGACACCGAGTCGGCGGTCACCGCAGACTTGTTGGACGACGCCTGACCGACCGACTGCGCGTCAGGGTCGTCGTGACCTGCCGCCCCAGGTGCGCTTAAGGTTAGGGCGAACGTCGAAAGCAGGTTCAGCGAACTCAAGGAGCGAAACAGTGACTGTCCGGGTTGGCGTAAACGGCTTCGGCCGTATCGGACGTAACTTCTTCAGGGCCGTCGATGCGCAGAAGGCGCTCGGCACCACCGACATCGAGATCGTGGCGGTCAACGACCTGACCGACAACGCGACCCTCGCCCACCTGCTCAAGTACGACTCGATCCTCGGCCGCCTGCCGTACGACGTGTCGCTCGAGGGCGAAGACACCATCGTCGTCGGCGACACCAAGATCAAGGCGCTCGCGCACCGTGGCCCGCTGAACGAGCTCCCCTGGGGCGAGCTGGGTGTCGACGTCGTCGTCGAGTCCACCGGTATCTTCACCGACGCCACCAAGGCGAAGGGTCACCTCGACGCCGGCGCCAAGAAGGTCATCATCTCTGCGCCCGCCAAGGGCGAGGATCTCACGATCGTCATGGGCGTCAACGACGAGAAGTACGACGGCAGCCAGAACATCATCTCCAACGCCTCATGCACCACGAACTGCCTCGGCCCGGTCGCCAAGGTGCTCGATAACGAGTTCGGCATCGTCAAGGGTCTGATGACCACGATCCACGCGTACACCCAGGATCAGAACCTCCAGGATGCGCCGCACAGCGACCTGCGTCGCGCCCGTGCCGCGGCCCTGAACATCGTCCCGACCGGCACCGGCGCGGCCAAGGCCATCGGCCTGGTGCTCCCGCAGCTGCTCGGCAAGCTGGACGGCTACGCCCTGCGCGTGCCGATCCCGACCGGCTCGGTCACCGACCTCACTGTGAACCTGCGCAAGTCGGCTTCCGCCGCGGACGTCAACGCTGCGATGAAGGCCGCCGCCGAGGGTCCGCTCGAGGGCATCCTGAAGTACACCGAGGATCCGATCGTCTCGTCGGACATCGTCACCGACCCGCACTCCTCGATCTTCGATGCCGGCCTGACCAAGGCCATCGACGACCAGGTCAAGATCGTCTCCTGGTACGACAACGAGTGGGGCTACTCGAACCGCCTTGCGGACCTCATCGGCCTCGTTGCCAAGTCCCTGTAGGGCGGGAGCTGTGGCTGTTCAGACACTGAACGATCTGCTCAGCGCCGGCGTTGAGGGCCGCACCGTGCTGGTGCGGGCCGACCTCAACGTCCCGTTGTCCGGCGGCGAGATCACCGACCCCGGCCGGATCCTGGCCTCGGCTCCGACGCTGTCGGCCCTGGTCGACGCGGGCGCAAAGGTGATCGTCGTCGCACACCTCGGCCGTCCCAAGGGCGCGCCCGACCCGCAGTTCTCCCTCGCCCCCGTGGCCACGAAGCTGGCCGAGGTACTCGGCCGCAACGTGCAGCTTGCGGGCGACGTCGTCGGCCAGGACGCGCTCGCGCGCTCGGAGGGCCTCACCGACGGTGACGTCCTGCTGCTCGAGAACATCCGCTTCGACCCTCGCGAAACGAGCAAGGACGAAGCCGAGCGGGGCAAGCTCGCCGCGGCGCTCGTCGAGCTCGTCGGGGAGGACGGCGCCTTCGTTTCCGACGGATTCGGTGTCGTGCACCGCAAGCAGGCCTCGGTCTACGACGTGGCGAAATTGCTGCCGCACTATGCGGGCAATCTCGTCGCGACCGAGGTCGAGGTGTTGCGCAAGCTGACGGCCGAACAGCCGCGGCCCTACGCCGTTGTGCTCGGCGGGTCGAAGGTCTCGGACAAGCTGGCCGTCATCGAGGCGCTCGCGCCGAAGGTGGACACGCTGGTCATCGGTGGCGGAATGTGCTTCACGTTCCTCGCTGCCCAGGGCCTTTCGGTGGGTACGTCGCTGCTCGAAGAGGGCATGATCGACACCTGCAAAAGCCTGCTCGAGCGGTATGCCGATGTCATCCACCTGCCCCGTGACGTGGTCGTGGCCGACAAGTTCGCAGCCGACGCGGAGTTCCGCACCGTCGGTGCCGCGGACATCCCGGACGGTTGGATGGGACTCGATGTAGGCCCGGAGTCGGTCGACCGGTTCGCGGCGGTGCTCGGTGCTGCGAAGACCGTGTTCTGGAACGGACCGATGGGCGTATTCGAGTTCGACAACTTCGCGGCGGGCACGAAGGGCGTCGCCGAGGCGATCATCTCCGCCACCGGCAAGGGCGCCTTCAGCGTCGTCGGCGGTGGCGACTCCGCCGCCGCGGTACGCCAGCTCGGCCTTGCCGACGACGGCTTCTCGCACATCTCGACCGGCGGCGGGGCGTCGCTGGAGTACCTGGAGGGCAAGGAACTGCCCGGCCTGGCAGTTCTGGAGGCATGACTGTGGCAACTCGCACGCCGCTGCTCGCGGGCAACTGGAAGATGAACCTGAACCATCTCGAGGCAATCGCGCTGGTGCAGAAGTTCGAATACACCCTGCCCGATCGGTATTACGACAAGGTCGACGTCACGGTGATTCCTCCGTTCACCGATCTGCGCAGTGTGCAGACGCTGGTGGACGCCGACTCGCTCAAGATCACCTACGGCGCGCAGGACATCTCGCAGCACGAGTCCGGTGCCTACACCGGTGAGATCAGCGGTGCGATGCTGGCCAAGCTGGGCTGCACGTACGTGATTGTCGGCCACTCGGAGCGGCGCACGCTGCACAACGAGACCGACGAGGTGGTGCTCGCCAAGGCGAAGGCCGCGCTGGCCAACGGCCTCACCCCCATCGTGTGCATCGGCGAACACCTCGAGATTCGCGAACCCGGTCATCATGTGGAGCACAACCTCAACCAGTTACGCGGTTCGCTGGCCGGGCTGTCCGCGGAGGAGATCGGGAAGGTCGTCGTCGCCTACGAGCCGGTGTGGGCCATCGGCACCGGTCTGACGGCAACCCCCCAGGATGCGCAGGAAGTGTGCGGCGAGGTCCGCGGCGAGCTGGCCAAGCTCGCCACGCCCGAGGTCGCCGCTGCGGTGCGGATCCTCTACGGCGGGTCGGCGAACCCGAAGAACATCGGAGAGCTGATCGCCGAACCCGATGTGGACGGCGCGCTCGTCGGCGGTGCCTCGCTCAAGGCCGAGGATTTCGCCAGCATGTGCGCCATCGCCGGACAGTAACCGGTCGCGAACAACCCGCAAATCAGCGCCGACGGCGCTGAGCGGAACGATGCGCCCGTTCGAAGGTATCGCCCTTCGAACGGGCGCATTCTGCTCTGGTGAGGGGCCGGCCGGAACGGCTCCGAGCCTCCTCTAGACTGTCCCGCATGGAGTTGTTCCTGGATGTTCTGCTGGTCGCGACCAGCGTGCTGCTCGTTCTGTTGGTGCTGCTGCACCGCGCCAAGGGCGGCGGCCTGTCCAGCCTCTTCGGTGGTGGCGTGCAATCGAGCCTGTCCGGCTCCACCGTGGTCGAGAAGAATCTCGACCGGATCACCATCTTCACTGCGGTTGTGTGGCTGATCGCCATCCTCGGCGTCGGCTTCGAGATCAAGTTCAGCTGAGCCGCCACTTCTGACTCGCTCGCCCTGCGATACCCCGGGGGACGCACGATACTCGGGGAATGACGAGCGAGCGATCAGCTTCCACCGAGCCCGGACGCGAGGCAACCGAACCCCTGCGTGAGGATATTCGGTTGCTCGGCGGCCTTCTCGGCGAGACGGTCCGTGAGCAAGAGGGCGACGAGGTCTTCGAACTCGTCGAGAAGGCGCGCGTCGAATCGTTCAATGTCCGCCACTCCACGACCGAGCGCGCGGAGATGGCGAAGATGTTCGACGGCGTCGCCATCGAACGCGCCATACCGGTGATCCGCGCGTTCAGCCACTTCTCACTGTTGGCCAACGTCGCCGAGGACATCCACCGGGAACGACGACGCCGCATCCACATCTCGGCCGGCGAACCGCCGCAGAAGGGCAGCCTCGCCGCGACGCTCGTCAAACTCGATTCCGCAGGCCTCGACTCGGCGACCGTCGCCGACGCGCTCCGCGACGCACTCGTCGCACCCGTCATCACCGCCCACCCGACCGAAACCCGGCGGCGTTCCATCTTCGAGACGCAGCGCCACATCACCGATCTGCTGCGCACACGCGAACGCGCCCTCGACGACAGCGAACGTGCCGAGATCGATATCGACCTGCGCCGTCAGATCGTCACGCTCTGGCAGACCGCGCTCATCCGGATCGTGCGGCTGCGGATCCAGGACGAGATCGACCTCGGGCTGCGGTATTACCACATGTCGCTACTCGACGTGATTCCGCGAATCAATGCCGAACTTCGCCACGAGTTACGTTCCCGCTGGCCCGAAGCCAACCTGCTGCCTGCGCCGATGCTGCGGCCCGGATCGTGGATCGGCGGCGACCGGGACGGCAACCCGTTCGTCACCGCCGAGGTCGTGCACGCTGCGACACACCGCGCCGCGTACGTGGCGATCGAGCACCACCTCGCGGAGTTGCTTGTGCTGGAACGGGATTTGTCGATGTCGGCGCGGCTGGTGCAGGTGAGCGACGGGGTCCTCGCGCTCGCCGACGCCGCGGGTGACGATTCCGCGTTCCGCGCGGACGAACCGTATCGGCGTGCCATCCGCGGCATTCGGTCGCGGCTGACGGCCACCTCCGAGCAGATCCTCGACGCCATTCCGCCGAACGTGCTGTCCGCCGGTGCGCAGCCCTACGCCGCCCCGCAGGAACTCCTCGACGATCTCGACGCGATCGACGCGTCGCTGCGGGCGAACCACGACGCGCTGCTGGCCGACGATCGCCTCGCGACGCTGCGTCGCTCGATCGAAACGTTTGGCTTCCATCTCAGCGGACTCGACATGCGGCAGAACTCCGATGTGCACGAGGAGGTCGTCGCCGAATTGCTTGCGTGGGCCGACGTGCATCCGGACTACGCGTCGCTGCCCGAGGACGAACGTGTCGCCCTGCTCGCCCGTGAGCTGGCCATCCGCCGTCCGCTCACCTCGCCGGACGCAGAATTCAGTGAGATCACCAGCAAGGAACTCGCCATCGTCCGCGCCGGGGCGGAAGCGATCGGGGATCTCGGATCGGGCACCATCCCGAACTACATCATCAGCATGTGCACCTCGGTCAGTGACATGCTCGAGGCCGGAATCCTGTTGAAGGAAGCCGGCATTCTCGAGTGCGGGCCGGATGGACCGACATCGACGGTCGGGATCGTGCCGTTGTTCGAAACGATCGAGGACCTCCAGCAGGGCGCTGCAACGCTGCTGGCCACGCTGGACGTCCCCGTGTATCGGGCCCTGGTGCGCGCCCGCGGAGACGTCCAGGAGGTCATGCTCGGCTACTCGGACTCGAACAAGGACGGTGGCTACCTCGCCGCCAACTGGGCGCTGTACCGGGCCGAACTCGATCTCGTCGAAGCGGCGCGCAAGAGCGGAATCCGGTTGCGGCTGTTTCATGGTCGCGGCGGTACCGTCGGTCGCGGCGGCGGGCCCAGCTACGACGCGATCCTCGCGCAGCCGGTGGGTGCGGTCACCGGTTCGTTGCGAATCACCGAACAGGGCGAGGTGATCGCCGCCAAGTATGCCGAGCCGCGCCTGGCTCGACGTAATCTCGAGGCGCTGCTCGCCGCGACCATCGAATCGACGCTGCTCGATGTGGAGGGCCTCGGTGACGACGCCGAGCCGGCCTACGCGCTGCTCGACGACCTCGCCGCGCGTGCCCGCCGCGCATACGGCGAACTCGTCCACGACACACCGGGATTCGTCGAGTACTTCCGGCTGTCGACACCGGTCGCGGAAATCGGTGAGCTGAACATCGGCAGTCGGCCGGCATCGCGGAAGCCGACGAACTCCGTGTACGACCTGCGCGCGATCCCGTGGGTGATGTCGTGGAGCCAGTCGCGAGTGATGCTGCCCGGCTGGTACGGCGTCGGCACCGCCTTCTCCGAGTGGGTCGACGGTGACGAGGCGAAGCTGTCGCGGCTGCGCGAGCTCTACGAGAAGTGGCCGTTCTTCCGCACGGTCTTGTCGAACATGGCGCAGGTGATGGCGAAATCCGATCTCGGTCTCGCCGCGCGCTACGCCGAGCTGGTTCCCGATGCCGAATTGCGGGAGAAGGTGTTCGGAATGATTTCGCGCGAACACGGTCGCACCGTCGACATGTACCTCGCCATCACCGGCTACGAGGGACTGCTCGACGACAACCCCGCGCTGGCACGGTCGGTGTTCAACCGGTTCCCCTACCTCGAACCGCTCAATCACCTGCAGGTCGAGCTGCTGCGGCGATTCCGCGCCGGCGACGAGGGGGAACTGGTGAAGCGCGGAATCCTGCTGACCATGAACGGCTTGGCAACCGCGCTGCGCAATAGTGGCTAGCTCCGTCGAGTAAGGCGGTCGCGCAGTCGCTGGCTGCGGCGCGGCAGGTCGACGCTGTTCACCTCGGCGTCGGTGAAGTCGGCAGCGGTCAGAGTTCGGCCGAGCCGGGCCTCGAGGCAGTCGATGCACAGCTGCGCCCGCTCACCGGCCGCCGCCTCGCGCCACAGGGCGTCGTGCACCATGTAGTACTCGTCGATTGCGTCGGTGTCGACACCGCAATCCAGGCAACGCCAATCCAATACAACAGGCTCCCAATCGAATTCGATGCGGGTGCCGTCCTCGAAATAAACCTCGCGGTGACCGAGGCGATGGACCGTCCTGCTGATCCGACCGGCACGGTCACGGAGGGTGTCCGAGATCGTCTGCTCGATCTCGAGTAGGGAGTTCGCGAGATGTTTCGTAGTTGTGCCGTCGGCTGTCGCGGCCACCGTCTCGGTGACCGTGACGGCCCACCTCGTGTTCACGCCCGGTTCGTTGACGATCTCGAAGCCCATCTCGTCGGTCACTTGTCCGATTATCGCCGACGGCGCGCGCCCCGAGCGAGCCCGACCGGTTCGTCGGCCGTCTTCCCGGGGCGAGCGTCGTCCTCCCTCCGTAGCGTTAGGGTCTGGTTCCCGGCCGGATCGGGGTCAGGCCCTTGTCGATGCAGTTGGTGCAGTACTTCGGACTGATCATGCCGCCGTGCCAACCGCCGCACGCCTGGCAGCGGTGCGTCTCGGAGTCCAACTTCTTCGGCGTGGTCTTGGGCGGACTGAACTTGCCCAGGTTGCCGGGACTGCTCACCTGCACGATGCCGACATGGCCTACGTCGATCGGTATGAGTGGTGTGGCGGATGCGGCGGCGGCCCCGCCGAACAGCATCGCGAGTGACGCGATTGCCGCGACCAGATATCTGGCAAACATCATCGACCCTCTCTTTCCTCGGGAAACGTTGGCCGGTGGACGTTCCCGGTCACCGGCAGCGGCGCGATACGTCGCTGACCGTGAGATGCGAGGCGAGGGGCGATTGTTCCCGGATTCAGCCGGGGCAGCATGGAATTCAGCCGGGGCAGCGCAGGATTCAGCCGGGGCAGCGTGGAAATCAGCCGGGGCAGGGGTACTCGGCTGCGAGATCGGTGTACGCGGGCCAGTGCGGCATGTCCCGATCTTCCGTTGCGGCGGCGAGCCGGTCGAGATGGAACTGCCAGTACGGGCCGACCTCGGCGACCTCGGACCGCTCCAAGTGGCGCCGAACCACCTCCAGCGTCGTGACGACACCCACCTGGTGGAGCCGAATCTCGACCACCGCATCGGCGATCGTCAGATCGAGCAGATGGGGCGACGTGCAGGCGACGACGTCGACAACGACCGTGCGCGCCGGCTCGTCCACGGTCGTGATCGTGACGTGGCCGCCCGCCGGGTCTCCGGTCATCGTGCCGAACCAGCGGGACAGGCCGGCCGGTTCGGTGATCAGTTCCCACAGATCGACGACCGGTACCGCGAAGCCGCGCTGGTAATACAGCTGCATCAGCTCGGTCGGCACGCCGTCGGGGTCGTGTTCGGGCCGGACTTCACCGAGCGCGGTTCCAGAGGTCATGACTCGCCTCCTTCTCGTCCATCTTGTCGAGGACCGACTGCCGTCACCTCATTCAACACGTCTTGTCCCATCCTCATCACGGGTTTGTCGGCGTTACTCCAGTCGGCGCCGAATCGGCAACGGCGGGAACCGGATCGGCTCCGCTCACGTCATAGCCAGCAAGGGGAACAGTGCTTCCTGGTCGCTCGGCAGGCTCCGCTGCTGCTCGGCCAGGGGCGTGCTCGGCCAGGAGTGCTCGACGAGGGGGGACCCGTGGACACGACACCGCGAGATACGAATTGCCAGCCGCAGCACAGCGGCACGATGCGGCCGGCTCGTGCTCGGCCGGTCCTGAGAGTCGGCTGTCGCACCGCCGCGATCGTGCATCCGCGCGACGGTCGGCCACGTCCGGTACCGGTCGTGCCCAAGGAGAAACCTGCCTGACGGAGCCAGGTCAGGGCAGCTTGCCCGCCGCGGCCTCGTCGAGGAACCACACGGTGGCCTCGGTGCCACGCGCGCCGGCCGCCGGTATGTCGTCCGGGTCGGCTCCGCCGATCGCGGCGGCCGCGGCTTCCGCCTTCGCATCGCCGGTCACCAGCAACCACACCTGTCGCGAACGGCGAACCGCCGGCAGCGTAAGCGTGATCCGCACCGGCGGCGGCTTGGGGGAGTGCATGACCGCGATAACCAGATCGTGTTCTTCACGCACCGCGTCGGTGTGCGGGAACAGCGAATTCACGTGCCCTTCACCACCCATGCCGAGCAGGTGCAGGTCGAACTCCGGCACGCCGCCGGTGACCGCCCGGTCAGCGAGCACCCGGGCGTATTCGGCGGCGGCCACCACCGGGTCCGGATATTCGCCATCGGAGGCGGCCATCGGATGCACCCGGCTGTGGTCGACGCCGACATGGTCGAGCAGCGCCTCGCGGGCCTGCAGTTCGTTGCGCTCGGGATCGGTCGCCGGCACGAACCGCTCATCACCCCAGAACACGTCGACCGCGGACCAGTCGATCGAGCCGGAGTCCGCGCGTAGCTTCTCGAGCAGCGCGATGCCGGCACCGCCACCGGTCAGCACCACCGACGCGGACCCCCGCTCGGCCTGCGCCGCGGTCACCACCGCGACGAAGCGCTCGGCGGCCACGCTCACCAGGGCATCGGTGTCGGAGAAACGCTCGACGATCTGCTCACTCATAGCTGACCCGCTCCAATCCCTCCAACGCTTCGGCATAGATCTCGTCCGCGTCGAGCCGCCGCAAATCCTCGGCGAGACACTCCATCGTTTCGCGGCGCGCGAGCGGAAGCATGCGATCGGGCTGACCATCGCGATGCAGGGTCGCGGTCCGTCCGGTCTGCGGTCGGCTCAGGCGGATCGACGCGCCCGGGCGGTGCAACTCGACGAACAGGTCCCCGACGAGTCGGCGCACCGGGCACCCGAGCCGATAAGCGAGCCATCCCGCAAGCACGTCCAGCGACGGCTCCTCCTGCAGTCCGGACACCGTCACCGACTGGATCGGGTCGTGCGGCGGTTCGTCGAGCGCGGTGGTGAGCAGCGCCCGCCAATAAGTGATCCGGCTCCACGCCAGATCGCTGTCGCCGGGCGTGTACGCCGCGAGCCGGGACCGGATCGTTCCCATCGGATCGCCGGCCAGCGTGGCATCGGTGATCCGCCGGATCGCGAGCTTGCCCAGCGGATCCTTCGCGGGGACCTTCGGCGCGACGTTCGGCCACCAGGCGACCACCGGGGTGTCCGGCAGGAGGAACGGGATGGCGACGCTGCTCTCGTGCTCGGACAGTTCGCCGTGCAGGGTCAGCACGAGCACCTCGCCCGCCCCGGCGTCACCGCCGACCCGGATCTGGGCATCCAGCCGTACCGCCGCCGCCCGGTCGCCGTGCGTAAGTGCGATCACCCGGCACGGGTGTTCCTTGCTCGCCTCGTTCGCGGCCTCGATGGTGTCGTCGCTGTCGGCGTCCTCCAGCGCGCAGACCACCAGGGTGAGGACACGGCCCTGCGTGACCACGCCGGAGTTCTCGCGGAGGTCGACGAGCTTCTTGTTGACATCGACCGTGGTGGTGTCCGGCATCTCGATGATCATCGGCTCGTCCCTCCGAATGCGCTGCGGATCACGGTCGCCGCCACTCCCGCCCGGTGCGGCGCAGCATCTCCTGCGCAGACTCGGGCCCCCAGGTGCCGGACTCGTACGGTTCGGGCTTGCCGTCCGCCGCCCATTGCTCGATCGCCGGATCGAGGATGCGCCAGGACAATTCGACCTCGGCATTCACCGGGAACAGCGACGGTTCGCCGAGCAGCACGTCCAGGATCAACCGCTCGTACGCCTCGGGTGAAGCGACAGTGAAGGACTCGCCGTAGCTGAAGTCCATGTTGACGTCCCGTACCTCCATGCTCGAACCGGGCACCTTCGAGCCGAAGCGCAGCGTGATTCCCTCGTCCGGCTGGACCCGGATGACGAGCGCGTTCTGGCCGAGTTCGCCGGTCATCGTGGCGTCGAAGGGCAGGTGCGGAGCCCGTTTGAACACGACCGCGAGTTCGGTCACCCGCCGCCCGAGGCGCTTGCCGGTGCGCAGATAGAACGGCACACCTGCCCAGCGTCGGGTGTCCACCTCCAGCGAGATGGCCGCGTAGGTCTCGGTGGTCGAGTCCTTCGCGAACCCCGATTCCTCCAGCAAGCCGACGACCTGCTCGCCGCCCTGCCAGCCGGTCGCGTACTGGCCGCGCGCCGTCGTCTCGTCGAGCGGCTCGATGAGCTTCGTCGCCGAAAGCACCTTGATCTTCTCGTTCTGCAGCGCGTCCGGAGTGAAGTTGAGCGGTTCCTCCATCGCGGTGAAGGCCAGCAACTGCAGCAGATGATTCTGGATCACGTCGCGGGCGGCGCCGATGCCGTCGTAGTAGCCCGCGCGGCCACCGAGGCCGATGTCTTCGGCCATGGTGATCTGGACATGGTCGACGTAATGCGCGTTCCAGATCGGCTCGAACAGTTGATTCGCGAAGCGCAGCGCAAGAATGTTCTGCACGGTCTCCTTGCCGAGGTAGTGGTCGATGCGGAACACCGACTCCTCGGGGAAGACCCGATTCACCACCTCGTTGAGCTGCTTCGCGCTGGTGAGGTCGTGACCGAACGGTTTCTCGATCACCACCCGACGCCAGCGGCCCGGCGCAGGCTGTGCCAGTTGCGACCGGGACAATTGTTCGAGCACCACCGGGAAGGCACTGGGCGGAATCGACAGGTAGAAGGCGTGATTGCCACCCGTTCCGCGTTCCTCGTCGAGCTTGCTCAGCGTCGCGGCGAGTTCCTCGAACGCGGGTTCGTCGTCGAAGGTGCCCTGTACGAAGCGGATGCCTTCGGCGAGCCGTTCCCAGACCTCCTCGCGAAACTCGGTGCGCGCGTGCGTGCGCACCGAGTCGTGCACGACCCGACCGAAATCCTCGTCGTCCCAATCCCGGCGCGCGAACCCGACCAGCGCGAACCCCGGCGGAAGCAGTCCGCGGTTCGCGAGGTCGTAGATCGCGGGCATCAGCTTCTTACGCGACAGGTCACCGGTGACGCCGAAAATGACCATGCTGCATGGCCCGGCGATACGGGGAGCACGTTTGTCGCGTTCGTCGCGGAGCGGGTTCTTCCAGACAGTGGCGCCGGAGTCCGCCATCGATCAGCTGCCCGCGCCGGCGGCCCGCAATTGCTCTTCGGTGGCCTCGAGAAGCTCGTTCCAGGACTTCTCGAACTTCTCGACACCTTCGTTCTCGAGGACCAGGAAGACGTCGGTGATGTCGACGCCCGCCGCGGCGAGCTTGTCGAACACCTCTTGCGACTCGGCGCCCTTCCCCGAGACCTGATCGCCGTGGGCCACGCCGTGATCGGCGACCGCCTCCAGGGTGGCCTCCGGCATGGTGTTCACCGTGTTCGGTGCGACGAGGTCGACGACGTAGAGCGTGTCGGAGTAATCCGGATTCTTCACACCGGTGGAGGCCCACAGCGGGCGCTGCGCGGTGGCACCCACCGCCTGCAACTCGACGAAGGCGTCACCGAGCTCGAACACCTCCTGGTAGGCGGCGTACGCGAGGCGGGCATTCGCCACGCCGGCCTTGCCGCGCAGCGCCAGCGCCTCGTCGGTGCCGATCTTGTCGAGTCGCTTGTCGATCTCGGAGTCGACGCGAGAGACGAAGAACGATGCGACGGAGTGGATCTTGGCGATGTCGTGTCCGGCAGCCTTGGCGCCGGCGATGCCGTCGACGTAGGCGCCCATCACGGCCTTGTACCGCTCGACGGAGAAGATCAGCGTCACGTTCACGCTGATGCCCTCGGCAAGGACCTTCGAGATGGCGGGAATACCGGCTTCGGTGGCGGGGATCTTGATCAGCAGGTTCGGCCGGTCCACGATCTTCCACAGCTCGACCGCCTGCGCGACCGTCTTGTCGGTCTCGTGCGCGAGCCGGGGATCGACCTCGATCGACACCCGGCCGTCGACACCGCCGCTCGCCTCGTACACCGGGGCCATGACGTCACACGCCTCGCGCACGTCGTCGGTGGTGATGGTGCGGATGGTGGCCTCGACGTCGGCACCGCGCTCGGCGAGCTCGCGCACCTGGTCGTCGTAGGCGGTGCCCTTGCTCAGCGCACCCTGGAAGATCGTCGGGTTCGTGGTGACCCCCACAACACTGCGGGTGTCGATGAGGTCCTTCAGGTTCCCGGTCCGCAGGCGGTCCCGGGACAGGTCGTCGAGCCAAACCGACACGCCGGCGGCCGACAGTGCTTCGAGGTTCGCGTTCTGGGTCATGGTCATCCCTTCACATTGGCGATCGAGCGCTGCGCGGCGGCGACGACTGCCTCCGGCGTGAACCCGTACTCGCGGAACAGGGTCTTGTAATCGGCGGATTCCCCGAAATGCTCGAGCGACACAATCTCACCGAAACCACCGACGAACTTGTGCCAGGGCATCGCGATCCCGGCCTCGACCGATACCCGCGCACGCACGGTGGGCGGCAGAACCTGATCGCGGTAGTTCTGGTCCTGGCTCTCGAACCACTCGACGCAGGGCATGGACACGACGCGGGCCCCGATGCCCTGAGATTCCAAAGTTTCCCGCGCCGCGACGGCGAGCTGCAACTCGGAGCCGGTGCCGATCAGGATCACGTCGGGCAACGGCTTGGACGATTCGGCGAGCACATAGCCGCCCTTGGTGACGCCCTCCGCGCTGGTGCCCTCGAGCACCGGGATGTCCTGGCGGGTCAGGCACAGGCCGACCGGGCCGCTGCTGCTCGACGAGGCGAGCACCGCCTGCCAGGCGAACACCGTCTCGTTCGCGTCACCCGGCCGCACCACCGACAAGTTCGGGATCGCGCGCAGCGCCGCGAGATGCTCGACCGGCTGATGGGTCGGACCGTCCTCGCCGAGCCCGATCGAGTCGTGCGTCCACACGTAGATCGGGTCGATGTCCATCAGCGCGGCGATCCGGACCGCTGGGCGCATGTAATCGGCGAACTGCAGGAATGTGCCGCCGTAGGCGCGGGTCGGTCCATGCAGCACGATCCCGTTGAGGATCGAGCCCATCGCGTGCTCGCGGACACCGAAGTGCAGGGTCCGGCCGTAGGGCTGGGCGTTCCAGTCCGACGTCGCGATCGAGGTTGGGCCGAACGAGTCCGCGCCCTTGATCGTGGTGTTGTTGCTGCCCGCGAGGTCGGCCGAACCGCCCCACAGCTCCGGCAGCTTCGGACCGACTGCGCTGAGTACCTCACCCGACGCCTTTCGGGTGGCGACGCCCTTGGCGCCGGGCTCCCACGAGGGCAGGTCGGCGTCCCAGCCGGCGGGCAGCTCGTCCCTGGTGACCCGGTCGAGCAGCTTCTTGCGCTCGGGCTCACGGGCCGCCCACGCGTCGAAGTCCTGGTCCCACGCCAGGTGCGCGGCCCGGCCGCGATCCTGCAGCTTGCGGGTGTGCGCGATCACCTCGTCGGTGACCTCGAAGTTCTTGTCCGGGTCGAACCCGAGGATCTTCTTGGTCGCGGCAACCTCATCCGCGCCGAGCGCCGAGCCGTGCGAATCGCCGGTGTTCATCTTGGTCGGCGCCGGGAACGCGATGATCGTGCGGACCAGGATGAAGGACGGCTTGTCGGTGACGGCTTTGGCGTTCTCGATGGCCTCTTCGATCGCGGTCACGTTCTCGCCGCCCTCGACCGTCTGGACATGCCATCCGTAGGCCTCATAGCGCTTCGCGGTGTCCTCGCCGAGCGCGATCGTGGTGTCGTGCTCGATGGAAATCTTGTTGTCGTCGTAGAGCACGACCAAGTTGCCGAGCTCCTGGACGCCGGCGAGCGACGACGCCTCGGAGGTGACGCCCTCTTCGATGTCGCCGTCGGAGGCGATGACGTAGATGAAGTGGTCGAACGGGCTCTGGCCCGGTGCGGCGTCGGGATCGAACAGTCCGCGCTCGCGGCGCGCGGCCATCGCCATGCCGACCGCGGAGGCGAGACCCTGACCGAGCGGACCGGTGGTGATCTCGACACCGCGGGTGTGCCGGAACTCGGGATGGCCCGGCGTCTTCGAGCCGAAGGTGCGCAGCGACTCGATGTCGTTGAGCTCGAGCCCGAAGCCGCCGATGTACAGCTGCAGGTAGAGGGTCAGACTCGAGTGCCCGCAGGACAGGACGAAGCGGTCCCGGCCAAGCCAGTCGGTGTCGTTCGGGTCGTGGCGCATAACGCGCTGAAAGAGCGTGTAGGCGAGCGGCGCGAGGCTCATCGCTGTACCGGGGTGACCGTTGCCGACCTTTTGCACGGCATCTGCCGCGAGGACCCGAATGGTGTCGACGGCGCGGGTGTCCAGCTCGGTCCAGTCCTGCGGATGATGCGGCTGGGTGAGCACACTGATGTCGTCTGTAATCGTCACGAGCGAGGTTCTCCTGGCGTGTTCGATGTTCGGAGGTGATCGACGGCTGCACTGAAGGTGCGGCAACAACTGGCTTCGCGCTCAACCTTAGTTCTCCGGCGGAGTCGATGCCGACACTCCATCGATCTGATGCCGAAGGGGACGGGGGCGTGCGCCGCGTGCGGTTGGTGCCGTCTACCATCATCTGTAGTAGCCGCCTCGTGCCGTGGCGCCGCTGCTGTGGAATCGAGCCGGATACTGGCGCTGGTGCAAGGAGATCGAGTGCGGATGGGGACACGCCCGCGTGGCCATGGCCTCGTCAGCCCGGCACCGGCGAGCGGATCGCCGGCCGAAACCAATCAACCGCTGGTCGTCCGGCGGATGCTTGCGTATCTCGCGCTCACCAAGCCACGCGTAATCGAACTCCTCCTCGTTGCGACCATTCCGTCGATGCTGCTCGCCGCGCGCGGCTCGGTCGACATCGTGCTCGTGCTGAGCACCCTGTTCGGCGGCTGGATGGGCGCAGCGAGCGCGAACACGCTCAACTGCGTGGTCGACGCCGACATCGACAAGGTGATGAAACGCACAGCGCGGCGGCCGCTGGCCCGCGAGGCGGTAAAGACCTCACACGCGCTGGTGTTCGGGCTCGTGCTCGGCGTCGCCTCGTTCGCCTGGCTGTGGTGGCGGGCCAATCTGCTGTCCGGCCTGCTCGTCGTCGCGACGATCCTGTTCTATGTCTTCGTCTACACGCTCGGCCTGAAACGACGCACCTCGCAGAACGTCGTGTGGGGCGGTGCGGCGGGTTGCATGCCGGTGCTGGTCGGCTGGGCCGCCGTCACGGGGAGCATCGGCTGGCAGGCGCTGGTGATGTTCGCCGTGATCTTCTTCTGGACGCCGCCGCACACCTGGGCGCTGGCCATGCGCTACAAGGAGGACTACGCGGCGGCCGGGGTGCCGATGCTGCCCGTCGTCGCCACCGAGCAGGCGGTCACCAAGCAAATCGTCATCTACACCTGGCTCACCGTGCTCGCGACGTTCGCGCTGATCCCCGCCGCGGGCGTGATCTACGCCGCGGTCGCGATCGCTGCCGGAGCCTGGTTCCTGCTGATGGCGCACCAGTTGTACGCCGGAGTGCGGCGCGGCGAGTCGGTCAAGCCGCTGCGGCTGTTCCTGCAATCGAACAACTACCTCGCGGTGGTCTTCGTCGGGCTCGCGGTGGACTCCGTGCTCGGCTTCAGCACCGTCGGCAGCTGGTTCTAACCCGTCCGTTCCGACACGCCGTCGTGCGACACGCCGCTGAGCGCTCGCTCACGGCGGAGTGAACGGAAGCGTTCACTCCGCTGAACGCACCAAATCTTCCATTCACACCGCAGCGGACATATCGGGTCAAGAGCGCGCGTGGCCGATCTGCGAACCGTCCATAGGCTCATCGAAGGGGCGGTGACCGGACGCGATTCCGAGATCTTCTCCCGACAACCGCCCTCTGGACGGTCGAAATTCAGCTCAGGCGCTCGAGCCCATCGCCTGCCCTGGCCGCCGCCCCTGACATTGTCTCGTGTCGTGCGGCGCTCCCGGACTGAACGGAACCGTTCAGTCGATCCAATCGACTGAACGGTTCCGTTCAGTCGATAACGAGAGTGCGTCCCGCCAGGGGATGGTTCAGGGCAACAGCACGATCGAACCCGTGGTCTTGCGACCCTCCAGATCGCGATGGGCCTGTGCTGCTTCGGCGAGGGGATAGCTCGCGCCGATCCGGACGGTGAGCGTCTTGTCGGCGACGGCGGCGAACACGTCCCCCGCCCGCCACAGCAGTTCCTCGCGGTCGCGGACGAAGTCGGCCAGTTTTGGGCGGGTCAGCAGCACCGATCCCGCCGAGTTGAGCCGCTGCGGATCGACCGGGTCGACCTTGCCGCTGGCCGCGCCGAACAGGGCGAGGGTGCCGCGCACTCGCAGCGACGCCAGGCTGGCATCGAAGGTCGTGGCGCCCACACCGTCGTACACCGCGGCGACGCCCTCGCCGCTGGTCAGCTCGCGCACCCGGTCGGCCAGGTCGTCGCCGTAGCGCAGCACTTCCGCGGCACCGGCCGTGCGGCTGAGCTCTTCCTTCTCGTCGGTGGAAACAGTCGTGATTACGCGCACACCCCGTGCGACGGCGAGCTGAGTGAGCATCGCGCCGACTCCGCCTGCGCCGGCGTGCACCAGCACCGTCTCACCGGGCTCGGGCCGGTACACCGATTCGAGCAGGTAGTGCGCGGTCATGCCCTGCAGCAGCGCGGAGGCCGCCTCCGGCGCCCCGACCCCGTCGGGTACCGGCACCGCTGCCGCCGCATCGATCGCGACGAGTTCGGCGTAACTGCCGGTCGCGGATGCCGATGCCACGCGGTCGCCCACTGCGAAACCGGTCACGTCGTCGCCGACCGCTTCGACGACGCCGCTGCCCTCCTCGCCTGCCACGTATGGCAGCGGGCGCTGGTAGGCGCCGGTCCGGTAATAGGTGTCGATGAAGTTCACGCCGCTCGCCTCGACGCGAACGAGCAGCTTGCCCGGACCTACCTGCGGGTCGGGTACGTCGGCGAGAAGGAGTACGTCGGGACCGCCGTTTTCCGAGACCTGGATTGCACGCATGGTTCCCGTTCTACACCCGGCCGAATCGGCCCCGGCACAGACCGCGCAGTATTCTGCTGGCATGACGACCGCGCCCACCGAAGACGCCCCCGTCCAGATCGCCGTGCCCGCGAAGGTGCGCAGCTCCGTCGAATCCTTTGCCGCCGAGCACGGCGGGTCGGCGAGCGCGGTGTTGCAGCCGATCGGCCGGATGGGTGTGCGGATCACGCTGGTCGGTGACGATGGCGTGCTCGGCGATCGGATGGTCAAGGACCTGGCGACCGCACGCGCCGTCGTCGACGCGGTGCCGTCGGTGACCGCCACCGAAGAGTGGGAGCGCGAACTCGTCGCCAAGGCCAACCCGCGCCGGGGCCACTGGGCGAAGATGGCCGGCTGGGTGGCGAAGCAGAAGCGGTTCCCGAAGGCCCGCAACGAGAAGTAGCGCTCGGCCCAGTTAGTGCGCGGCGGCGGCGCCGCGGGGCACTGCGACCGGTGCGACTTCACGCGTGCGGCACGACGCCCAGAGCGCGGCGGTCGCGGCGGTGCATGCCGCGGCCCCACCCACGTGGACCGCGACGAGCACGGCCGGGACGTCGGTGAAGTACTGCACCACACCGACGAGCGCCTGGGCGACGACGAGCGCGAGCACCACGTGCAGGCGTTGCTTGACCGCCGCGGACGCGCCGACGGCGTAGAGGCCGAAGCCCAACCCGACCAGCAGGGCCAGGTAGCCCACCAGGAACTGTGCGTGCAGATGCACGAGCGTGACGATTTCCACCTCGAGCCGGGCCACGGGATTGTCGATGCTCTTGTCGCCCGCGTGCGGCCCCGCCCCGGTGACCAGCGTTCCTGCGATCAGCACCCCGGTCAGCGCGACTCCGCACAAGCCGGTCAGCCAGCGCAGCGGAGCGGGCACCTGCACGGTGGGCACGCCGCCGTCGGGTTCGCCGATCTTGACGTAGAGAAGTACGGCGAGCCACACCATCACCATCGATGCGAGCAGATGCACGGAGACCGTCCACCACAGCAGCCCGGTCCGGACGGTGAGACCACCGAGTACGGCCTGCACCACGGTCCCGCCGGGCATCAACCACGCGAACACGAGAACCTCGCGACGGCGCCGGGCCCGGGTCACTGCGAGAACGATCAGCGCAGCACACAGCACCACCGCGAAGGTGAGCATGCGGTTGCCGAACTCGACGGCCTGGTGCACCACAGGCACCTCGGACACCCCGACGGGGGTGAAGCTGCCGGGGAAACACTGCGGCCAGGTGGGGCAGCCGAGCCCAGAGGCCGTGACGCGCACGACGGCCCCGGTCACCGAAATCCCGGCCTGGGAGAGGATGACCGCGATCGCGATCCACCGCTGCACGCGGAGTGTGGGCAGCGGAAGGCGGTCGACCAGGCTCAGAAAGCCGCGATAAAGCACCAGACCATGGTAGAGCCCGGTCCACTACACACCGTCGTTGGGATGAACGCCTGCGGCATTGCGGGCCGAGCCGCTAGCCCGTGATCCGCAGGATCCCCGTGAGCGTGCCTTGCAGCATCCGGCCATCGGGGGTGAGTAGCGGGGCCATCTGCAGGGTGTCGCTCGCGATCGTCGGCGGCAGCGGTTGTGAGGTGACGACGTTGCCGTTGCCCGGGTCGATCACCGTGTAGGCGAATCCGTCGAGCGGGGTGGTGAGGTCCAGCCCGACCCGAGTGGTGGTGTAGAGCTTTCCGTCGGCGGTGGACAGCCGCGGCACCGCAGCGCTGCGCACGGTGTTCTCCCACACCGTGTGGCAGCCGGTGTCGTCGACGTCGACGCGTGTCATGCCACCGGTGAACGGCGCGATCAGCGGTTCGGACGAGCCGGCACCCTCCGGGACGGTGGGGTACGGGTAGCCGTAGGTGCTTGCAACGACGATCGTGCGGCCGATGCCGACCGGGGAGTTCTCGCTGCCGGGTCCGCCCTTGGTGAGCACCGGTTGCGAGCAGACCTGCGCACCGCTGCCGGAACGGAACACGAGCGCATGGACCTGCTTGTCGGCGTTGTCGACGATCGTGAGGTATTCGGCGCCGTTGCCGGGCCCGAAGTAGGTCGGGGTCGAGCCGGTGCCCCAGCTCAGCATGCCGGGCTTGCGGCCCGGGCCGCGATCGTATTCGGCTCGCCACAGCACCTGCGGCCGCCCCGACGCGTCGGCCGCGAGTTCGTAGAGCGCGTGCGTGGTGGCCACCGCGGTGCGTCCGGCCGGTGACGTGGAGATGCTGTTCTGCACCTGCTCACCGGCGCCGAGCGCCACGGTCTGCGCCACGCCCTGGGCATCGACGGCTCCGACGACGCCGGCCGCGGTCGCGAACCAGACGGTGCCGTCGATACCGGGTGTCAGGCCGGTGACGCCGTCGCCGGCCGGGATCGCGGAGCTCAGGTCCGTGTCGGCGTCCTTGGTCAGCTGCCATTCGCCGTTGTTGGTGCGGGAGTGTCCGATGCGCACCAGGTGACCGTTGCCGTCGACGGCGACGAGCCGGTTGGCGTTGTCGACGAACGCATAGACCCCGCCGAGCAGCGTCCCCTTGGTTAGCGGGAAGCTCGCCAGCGAACCGCCCGACGAGCCGGTGGAACTACCGAGCGAGCCGACCCCACCCACGGTGGGATCGATCAGGTGGACCGTCGGTGTCTGGCCGAGAATCGCTGTGCACAAGGCGACGACCAGGCCATCGGACCCCTGCAGCACGGTGGGGCAGGCCGAGGCGAGCGGATACACCGACACTGCGATGTTTCCGGTGCCCGGTCCGGCGAACGGCGTGGCATCCGAGGACGCGGCGTCGCCGTGCATGGTCGCGGTGCCGGTCGGGCCGAGATTGGGATTGTCCGCGATCGGCCCCCACGGCGTGGTGGTCGCCGAGGACGCGCCCGCGAAACCGACGGTCAGAAGGAGAGTGCCGACGATGGCACCGACGATTCGCATCTGGACATATGACCACGGCCAGCGGAGTGAACGGAAGCGTTCACTCCGCTGAACGCACCAAATCTTCCATTCACGGCGCGCAAACTGGGGGTGTCGTCCCCGAGGCGCCGAATCAGGTGAAGCGGAACAGGCGCGCCGCGAGCCAGCCGCATACCGCGGCCCATACCGCGAGCACGGCGACGCCGAACCAGTCGATGTTTGCGTACAGCGCCTGCTCGAGTGTCTCGGCCAGCGCGCCGGACGGTACGAGCCGAGCGATGAAGCGCAGCGTGTCCGGCAGGTCGTCGGAGGCGAAGACGATGCTGCCGACGCCGAGCATGATGAACCACATCACGTTCGCCAGCGCGAGGACGACCTCGGCCTTCAGTGTGCCGCCGAGCAGGAGTCCCATGGTCGCGAAGGTGACGGTGCCGAGTGCGATGATCACCGCGCCGAGGGCGAGCCCGCCGATCGAGGGTCGCCAGCCGAGCGCGACACCGATGAGTCCGAGCACGATCGCTTGCAGCACGACGACGATGAGTACCGCGGCACTTTTGCCTGCGATCACACCCCAGCGGGGCAGGGCGGTGGCGCCGAGTCGCTTCAGTGCCCCGTATCGCCGGTCGAACCCGACGGCGATGGCCTGACCGGTGAAGGCGGTCGACATCACCGCGACCATCATGACGGCGGGCACGACCTTGTCGACCCGGTTGTCGCCGAGTCCGTCGAACGGCAGCAGACACAGACCGATCAGCAGCGTGATGGGGATGAACATGGTGAGCAGGAGCTGTTCGCCGTTGCGCAGCAGCAGGGTCAGTTCCATCCGGGTCTGCGCCGCAAGCATCCGAGCAGGGGGACTGGCCTGCGGGGCGGGTGCAAAGGTGCCGGGCGCAAACCGGGCACGCCGGACGGTCGCCTCGCCCGCCGGCCGCGCGGCCTTCTCGCCCACCGACCGGTCGGCGTCGCTGGCGCTCATGATGTTCATCCTCGCAGCTCTCGTCCGGTCAACTCCAGGAAGACGTCCTCGAGCCGGCGTTGATCCACCCGCAGATCAGTGGCGAGTACGCCGATCCGCGCGCACCAGGCGGTGACGGTGGCGAGTACCTGCGGATCGATTTCACCCACGACCAGGTACGAGCCGGGCGAGGTCTCCCGTGGCGCAAACCCCTCCGGCAGCGCGGCCTCGAGCAGGCTCAGATCGAGGTGTGCCGGCGCGGTGAACCGCAGTTGGCCCTCGGCGCCGCGGGTGGTGATTTCGGACGGTGTGCCGGAGGCGACGATCTTGCCGTGGTCGATGATGACCAACTCGTCGGCGAGCTGTTCGGCTTCATCCATCATGTGGGTGGTCAGCAGCACGCTGACCCCGTCGCGGCGAAGCGAGTCGATCAGCTCCCAGACGGTGTGCCGCGCCTGGGCGTCGAGCCCGGCGGTCGGTTCGTCGAGGAACACCAGCTCGGGTCGGCCGACCAGCGCGCAGGCCAGCGCGAGCCGCTGCTGCTGGCCGCCGGACAGCCGCCGATAGGAGGTGCGTCGGGCATCGACCAAGCCGAGAGTCTGCAGTAGCCACTCCGGATCGATCGGATTGGCAGAGTAGGACGCCACCAGGCCGAGCATTTCGCCGGCCTTGGCACCGGGGTAGGCGCCGCCGCCCTGCAGCATCACGCCGATCCGGGGCCGCAACGCGGCGGATTCCGCGATCGGGTCGAGCCCGAGTACGCGCACCGAACCGGCATCGGGACGGACGAAGCCCTCGCACATTTCCACGGTGGTCGTCTTCCCGGCACCGTTGGGGCCGAGCAGCGCGAGCACCATCGCGCGGTCGAGTTCGAGATCGAGGCCGTCGACCGCGGTGACCGGTCCGTACGACTTCACCACACCGGTCAGTCGCACGGCAGGTCCAGCTGAGGTCACGAGGGTCCAGCGTAAGCGTTCGTGCGTTGCACCGGCTGCGCCGGTCCCGGCTCGGCCCGCCAGGGGAGCACGTTCCGGGTCAGCGCGATGAGGACCGCGCAGGTGATGATCGTCGCGATCGAGGCCTGCACGATGGTGATCGGCTGGAACTCGGCGCCGTTGGGCATGAGAATCACGCTGACCACGGAAGATGCCACGATCGTGGGTATTCGGAAGGCCGGGGTGGTCGCCCATGCGGCCAGCGGAATGACGCCCCACAGCAAGTACCACGGCTGCACGACCGGAAACAGCAGGACCAGTGTGCCCAAGGAAACACCGAGCGCGCCGACCGCGTGGAGTCGACCGGTGAGCACCGCGATGAGCATCCGAAGTGTGACGAACGCCGCGATGAGGGCGGCGATCGGGCGGGTCAGGCTGAGCACGGCGGTGGTGTGGTCACCGAGGCCGAGCAGGACTCCGCCGAATCCGGTGATGACGCCGACCGAGGTCGGCAGTGACATCCAACTGCGCACCGCGTTCGCGGTACCGAGGGTGTGGATCCAGCCGAAGCCGAGCGTGCTCGCGCCGCTGATCAGCAACGTCACCGCCCCGGCCACCGCTAGCAGTAGTCCCGAGGCCGCGGCGATGGCCCGCAGATTGCCGCCCCACCGTCGCGCCAGCGCCATCCCGACGAATCCGAGCGCGATCAGCGACGGGATCTTGATGGTGGACGAAAGCGCGATCACCGAACTGCCGCCGAGGAGCAGGACGAGGTTGATGCCGCGCAATGGTGCCGCGGATTCGATGGCGCTGAGTGCGATCTCCATCCCGGCCAGCATCAGACCGAGCATGAGCGCTTCGTTGTGCACGCCGGAGACGAGGTGGAACAGCAGCAGGGGGTTCGCCGCGCCGAGCCACAGCGCACTCACCGCCGCGACGCCGCACCGGCGCGCGAGTCTGGGGAGCGCCCAGACGATCAGCGCCACCCCGAGCAACGCGAGCAGTCGGTGCATGAAGATGCCGACGACGATGTTGTCTCCGGTCACCGCCGAGATCGCGCGGCCGAGCCAGAGAAAGAACGGCCCGTACGGCGCCGGGGTGTCCCGCCAGATGGTCGGGACGGTGCGGGTGAGCACGTGGTCGACTCCGAGCGCCTGCGCCGGGCCGACGCCGTAGGGATCGAGCCCACGCGCGGTGATCTCGCTCTGCGCCAGATAGGAATAGACGTCGCGGCTGAACATCGGTGGCGCCACGCTGAGCGGAACGATCCAGAGCAGCAGCGTCCGGTCGAGTTGAGAGCGAGAAAGTCGACGCAGCGGCGCGCCACTGCTGGTCGACCCGATCGCGAACCTGCCGAGCAGCAACCACGCGAGAACCACGACAACCGTTCCGGTCATGGCGATGGCCAGCGACGATGTCTGGGTTCGGGCGAACAGTCCGAGGACTCGGACGCCCTGGGTGGGGTTCTGCAGCACCGGCTGGGCACCCGCGCCGAGAGCCCCGATCGCCATCAGCACGGCACCGGTGCCACCGAACCAGCGGACGTGACGCAATTGGACGAGTTCGCGGGGTGTCAGGCCGGGCGCTTCCCGCTCGTCGTAGTGCAGGACGGCGACGGTGTGGTCGGCGGGCGGGGCGTCGAGACCGAGGATGCGGCGTCCGGTTTCGACGGTCCGGTGCCAGAGGCGCCGGACCTCGAGCGACCGTTCGTCGGCCGTGCTCGAGTCCTGCTGCGGCGCCGTCACATCGCGCAGCCTAGTGCGTCGGTTTTGGCGTCCCGGCGAGACGGGAGAGCCCTTTCGCCGCTAAATCAAGCACGCTTGCTTTTTTTCTGACGCGATGTGATGCTGATCGCATCCTCGAACGACGGGAGCGCAGTGTGGCGGATCTCGCAACAATCCTCGACGACCTCACCGATGAAGGCGACGACCTCGACCGCCTCGTTGCCGGACTCGACGCCACGGCGTGGGCACGCTCGACCCCGGCTGCGGGCTGGACGGTGGCCGACCAGGTCGCGCACCTCGCCTGGACCGACGACGCCGCCATCCTGTCCGCCACCGTCCCGGAGCGATTCGCGGCACTGCTCGCCGACGCCTGGCGCAATCCCACCGGTTTCGTCGACGATGCGGCCCACGAATGGGCTCGCACACCGTCCGCCGACTTGCTCGGGCGCTGGCGCGCCGGGCGTGCCCGACTCGCCGCGGCCCTCGTCGAGGTTCCTGCCGGCCGCAAGCTCGACTGGTTCGGTCCGCCGATGAGCGCCGCATCGATGGCCACCGCCCGCCTGATGGAGACCTGGGCGCACGGACAGGACGTCGCGGATGCGCTCGCTTCGGTCCGCGCACCGACGCACCGGCTCCGTCACGTCGCGCATCTTGGTGTGCGCACCCGCGACTTCGCCTACACCGTGCACGACCTCACACCGCCCGCCGAAGAGTTTCGGGTGGAGTTGCTCGCGCCGGATGAGTCCGTCTGGACGTGGGGCCCCGACGACGCGGCCCAACGTGTGACCGCAACAGCACTGGACTTCTGCCTGCTGGTGACGCAGCGCCGTAACCGCGACGATCTCGACGTCACCGCGGTCGGGCCGGATGCGCAGCGCTGGATCGACCTCGCGCAGGCGTTCGCCGGGCCGCCCGGGAACGGTCGCGCGGCCGGACAGTTCGACGCCGGCGCGGCGACGTCATGAGTGCGATTGCTGCGCAGCCGGATTCGATCCGGATCGGCAACTGCTCCGGTTTCTATGGTGACCGGCTCTCGGCGATGCGGGAAATGCTCGACGGCGGTGACCTCGACGTGTTGACCGGGGATTATCTCGCCGAGTTGACGATGCTCATTCTCGGCCGCGACCGGATGAAAGATCCCACGCTCGGCTACGCGAAGACGTTTCTGCGTCAGGCCGAGGAGTGCCTGGGCCTCGCGCTGGATCGCGGCGTGCGCATCGTCGTCAATGCGGGCGGCCTGAATCCCGCCGGGTTGGCAATGAAGTTGCGCGAACTCGCCGGGCGTCTCGGTCTCGATGCGCGGATCGCCCATGTCGAGGGTGACGATCTCGGTCCGCGCGCGAACGAACTCGGACTCGGCGCACCGCTCACCGCAAACGCCTATCTCGGTGGATGGGGCATCGCCGAATGCCTCGACGCCGGTGCCGACGTCGTCGTCACCGGTCGCGTCACGGACGCCGCTCTCGTCGTCGGGCCGGCGGCGGCGCATTTCGGTTGGCGCCGCGACGATTACGATGCGCTCGCGGGAGCGGTGGTAGCCGGGCACATCATCGAGTGCGGCACACAGGCGACCGGTGGCAATTTCTCGTTCTTCACCGAGATCGCCGACCTCGGACGCCCGGGTTTCCCGCTTGCCGAGGTGCGGGCCGATGGCAGCAGCGTGATCACCAAGCATTCGCAGACCGGCGGCGTGGTAACTGTGGATACCGTTGCAGCGCAGCTGATGTATGAGATTCAGGGCGCCCGCTATGTCGGACCGGACGTCACGACCCGGCTGGACAGCATCGAGTTGAGTCAGGCCGGTCCCGACCGAGTGCTCGTTGCCGGTGTCCGCGGCGAGGCGCCGCCGCCCGATTTGAAGGTGTCGCTCAACATCATCGGCGGATTCCGAAACGAGATGACATTCGTCCTGACCGGCCTCGATATCGAAGCCAAGGCCGAACTCGCGCGCAAACAGCTCGAATCGTGGCTGACCACGCGCCCTGCCGAACTGGACTGGACACTGTCCCGGGTCGACCGACCCGACGCGGAGACCGAGGAGCAAGCCAGCGCACTGCTGCGCTGCGTCGTCCGCGACCCGGACCCGAACGTCGTCGGGCGCGCGTTCTCGAACGTGGCCGTCGAGCTGGCATTGGCGAGCTACCCGGGTGCCAACTTCACCTCGGTGCCCGGAAACGCCTCGCCCTACGGCGTTTTCACCGCCGGCTTCGTGCCGACCGCAACGGTCATCCAGGTGGCGGTGCTCCCCGACGGCACACGGCTGGAGATCGAGCCGCCCGGCGAAGCCCGGGAGCTCACCGACGTCGACCCGCCGGACCTGCCGAATCCGTTGCCGTACGGACCGTCTCGCCGCGAGCCGCTGGGCAGGGTCGCCCTTGCACGTAGCGGTGACAAGGGTGGCAACGCAAACATCGGTGTGTGGGTGCGCACCGACGAGCAGTGGCGCTGGCTGGCGCACGCGCTCACCGTCGACAGTGTCCGTCGGCTGCTTCCCGAAACCGAGGCGCTGACCATCACCCGGCACGTGTTGCCGAAGCTGCGCGCGGTCAATTTCGTCATCGAAGGAATTCTCGGACCGGGCGTGGCCTACCAGGCCCGGTTCGACCCGCAGGCGAAGGGACTGGCCGAATGGCTGCGGTCCCGGTACATCGATATCCCGGAGGAGTTGCTGGCGTGAGTATGTGGGACACCCCCGAGCGGCGCGAATTGCGTGCCACCGTCCGACGGTTCGTGGAGCGCGACATCCTGCCCGACCTGGACGAGTGGGAGCGCGCGGGCGAGTTGCCGCGCGAACTGCACAAGAAGGCAGGGGCGCTCGGACTCCTCGGGATCGCCTTCCCGGAAGCCGTCGGCGGCGCAGGCGGTAATGGCATCGACTCCGCGATCGTGAGCGAGGAGTTCCACCAGGCCGGTGCGTCCGGCGGTACGTTCGCGTCGTTGTTCATCTGCGGAATCGCGTTGCCGCACATGATTGCCGCGGGCAACCCGGAGCACATCGACCGCTGGGTGCGTCCCACGCTCGCCGGAGATTCCATCGGGTCCCTCGCGATCACCGAGCCCGGCGGCGGTTCCGATGTCGGTCACCTCACCACGAGCGCGCACCGCGACGGCGACCATTACGTCGTGAACGGCTCGAAAACGTTCATCACGTCCGGCTGCCGTGCCGATTTCGTCACCACTGCCGTGCGCACCGGCGGACCGGGTGCGGGAGGTGTCTCGCTGCTGGTGATCGAAAAGGGGACACCGGGTTTCACGGTGAGCCGCAGGCTCGAGAAGATGGGCTGGCTCGCCTCGGACACGGCCGAGCTGACGTTCGAGGATGTCCGCGTACCGGTCGCGAACCTGGTCGGCGCAGAGAACTCCGGCTTCGCTCAGATCGCGATGGCCTTTGTCAGCGAACGGGCCGGGCTGGCCGTGCAGGCGTATTCGCAGGCGCAGCGGTGCCTCGACCTGACGGTGCAGTGGTGCCGGGACCGAGAGACCTTCGGTCGTCCGCTGATCAGCCGCCAGGCGGTGCAGAACACGCTGACCGAAATGGCCCGCCGCGTCGATGTGGCGCGTGTCTACACCCGGTCGGTCATCGAGCGCGCGGTCGCGGGGGAGCAGGACCTCATCGCCGAGGTGTGTTTCGCCAAGAACACTGCCGTCGAGTCGGGCGAATGGGTGGCCAACCAGGCGGTGCAGTTGTTCGGCGGCCTCGGCTACATGCGCGAGTCCGAGGTCGAGCGGCAGTACCGGGACATACGCATCCTCGGGATCGGCGGCGGAACCACGGAAATCCTGACCGGACTGGCCGCGAAGCGTCTGGGGTTCCAGGCATGACCGCGCTGCGTTCCACCCTCGACCGCAACTCGGACGCCTATCGCGCAGCAGCGGAGTCGATGACGGCGAAATTGGCCGAGCTGAACTCGGAACTGGACAAGGCGGTCGCGGGCGGTGGCCCGGACAAGCTGGCACGGCATCGCAAGCGCGGCAAGCTGACTCCGCGAGAGCGGATCGATCTGCTGCTCGACGAGGATTCGCCGTTTCTCGAGTTGTGCCCGCTGGCCGCGTGGGGCAGCGACTTTCAGGTCGGTGCCAGCGTGGTGATCGGTATCGGCACCGTCGAGGGTGTCGAATGCATGATCATCGCCAACGACCCAACGGTCCGCGGCGGCACGAGTAATCCGTGGACGCTGCGGAAGAATCTGCGCGCCAACGAGATCGTCGACCAGAACCGGCTGCCGATCATCTCGCTGGTCGAGTCCGGCGGTGCCGACCTGCCGACGCAGAAGGAAGTGTTCATCCCCGGCGGGCGGCTGTTCCGTGACCTCACCCGCGCCTCGGCCAAGGGCATCCCCACGATCTCGCTCGTGTTCGGCAACTCGACTGCAGGCGGGGCCTACATCCCCGGCATGTCCGACCACACGGTGATGATCAAGGACCGGTCCAAGGTCTTCCTCGGCGGCCCACCGCTGGTGAAGATGGCCACCGGCGAGGAATCCGACGACGAGTCCCTCGGCGGCGCCGAGATGCATGCTCGCCGTTCGGGTCTGGCCGACTACTTCGCAGCCGACGAACAAGACGCGATCCGGATCGGACGCTCGATCGTGCGTCGGCTGAACTGGCGCAAGCAGGGACCCGCCCCCCGCGCGCAGGTCGGCGAGCCGTTGTACGACGCCGAGGACCTGATCGGCATCGTGCCATCCGATCTCAAGATCCCGTTCGATCCGCGCGAGGTGATCGCCCGGATCGTCGACGGCTCCGACTTCGACGAGTTCAAACCGCTCTACGGGTCGAGCCTGGTGACGGGGTGGGCGGAGTTGCACGGCTACCCGGTCGGCATCCTCGCCAACCATCGCGGCGTGCTGTTCTCGGAGGAGGCGCAGAAGGCCACGCAGTTCATCCAACTCGCCAATCGGGCGAACACGCCACTGCTGTTCCTGCACAACACGACCGGATACATGGTGGGCAAGGAATACGAGCAGGGCGGCATCATCAAGCACGGCGCGATGATGATCAACGCCGTGTCGAACTCGACCGTGCCGCATATCTCGCTGCTCCTCGGCGCCTCCTATGGTGCCGGGCACTACGGCATGTGCGGCCGCGCATACGACCCGCGGTTCCTGTTCGCGTGGCCCAGTGCGAAATCGGCGGTGATGGGTCCAGCGCAGCTCGCCGGGGTGATCTCCATCGTCGGGCGTGCTTCCGCGCAAGCCCGCGGCCTGCCGTTCGACGAAGCGGCCGATGCCGCGATGCGCGCCGCCGTCGAGAACCAGATCGAGGCCGAGTCGCTGCCGATGTTCCTGTCCGGCAGGCTCTATGACGACGGCATCATCGACCCCCGCGACACCCGAACGGTGTTGGGCATGTGCCTGTCGGCCGTGCACAACGCCCCGATCGACGGCGCCGCCAACTTCGGCGTCTTCCGGATGTGAGGCACCGATGGCAATCACGAATGTATTGGTAGCCAACCGCGGTGAGATCGCCCGGCGGGTGTTCGCCAGCTGCCGCCGAATGGGTCTGGGCACCGTTGCGGTGTTCTCCGACGCGGATGCGGGGGCGGCACACGTCACCGAGGCCGACGCCGCAATCCGGCTCCAGGGCAACACGCCCACGGAAACATACCTGCGGGCCGACCTGCTCATCGCCGCGGCCCGTGCGGCGGGGGCGGACGCGATCCACCCGGGCTACGGGTTCCTTTCGGAGAACGCCGAATTCGCCCGTGCGGTGCTCGACGCGGGGCTGACCTGGATCGGGCCGCCGGTCGCGGCCATCGAATCGATGGGGTCCAAGGTCGAGTCCAAGAAGATGATGGACGTCGCAGGCGTGCCCGTCCTCGCCGAACTCGATCCGGCCAAGGTCGCCGAGACCGATCTTCCGGTGCTGGTGAAGGCTTCGGCCGGCGGTGGTGGGCGTGGCATGCGGATCGTGCGGCGCCTCGACGAACTGCCGACGCAACTTGCCGCGGCGCGGCGGGAGGCCGAATCGGCGTTCGGTGATGCGACGGTGTTCTGCGAGCGCTACCTCGAGACCGGCCGCCATATCGAGGTGCAGGTGATGGCCGACGTGCACGGCACCGTCTGGGCGGTCGGCGAGCGGGAGTGCTCGATCCAGCGCCGGCATCAGAAGGTCGTCGAGGAGGCACCGTCCCCGCTCGTGGAACGCGTGCCCGGAATGCGGGAGCGGCTGTTCGACGCGGCGACGCTGGCGGCGCGGGCGATCGCGTATCAGGGTGCGGGCACCGTGGAGTTCCTCGCCGACGAGAAGGGTGACTTCTTCTTCCTGGAGATGAACACCCGCCTGCAGGTGGAACATCCGGTGACCGAATGCACCACCGGGCTGGATTTGGTGCGGCTGCAACTGCAGATCGCCGACGGATACCGGCTACCGGCCGAAGTACCCGCGATGCGCGGGCACTCGATCGAGGTCCGGCTCTACGCCGAGGACCCCGCGCACGGTTGGCGACCGCAGAGTGGTCGGGTGCACCGATTCGACATCCCGGCAGCAACAACATCGTTCGATACGTTGGTCACGCCGGGTGTTCGCCTCGACAGCGGAGTGACCAACGACAGCGCGGTAAGCGTGTTCTACGACCCGATGCTCGCCAAGGTCATCTCCTACGGCGCGACCCGCGAGGAGGCCGCGCGACTGCTCGCGAATGCCATGAGCGGGGCGCGGATACACGGTCTGGTCACGAACCGGGATCTGCTCGTCAACGTGCTTCGTCACCCGGCATTTCTCGCCGGCGACACCGACACCGCGTTCTTCGACCGCCATGGGCTCGACACGCTCGCTGCCCCTTTGGTCTCCGATGCGGGCGAAAAGCTGTCCGCGGTCGCGGCCGCGCTCGCGGATGCCGCGGCGAATCGCGATGCGGCGCCGGTGGGTCGCGGACTGCCCGGAGGTTGGCGCAACGTGGCGGGGCAGGCGCAGCACAAGGCGTACGAGAACAGGGCGGGCGAGGTGCACGATGTCCGCTATCGCCCCGGCCGTTCGGGGGTGGCGGTCGTCGATTACGACGATGTCACCGTGGTCGAGACGGCGCCCGACCGGGTTGTGCTCGATATCGGCTCGGTGCGTAGGCGATTCGAGGTCACCCGGTACGGCGCGCTGGTGTGCATCGATTCGCCGCTCGGTCCGGTCGCGTTGACGCGCCGGGCGCGGTTCGTGGACCCGGCCGAACAACTCGGCGCGGGATCGCTGCTCGCACCGATGCCGGGCACGGTGATTCGCGTCGCGGTGCAGCCGGGGGAACGGGTGCGCGCGAGCCAACCGATCCTGTGGCTGGAAGCCATGAAGATGGAGCACACGATCTGTTCGGCGACGGACGGGGTGCTCATCGAACTCAACGCGGAGGTAGGACGGCAGGTCGATGTCGGCGCCGTGCTCGCCGTCGTGGAATCAGAGGAAGCAGAGGAGAATTCGTGAGCATCATCGAAACCGAAGAGCAGCGCGAGTTGCGGGCAGCAGTGGCGAAGCTCGGTGCGCGGTACAACTACCGCGACTACGTGTTGCCCAAGGCGCGCAAGGGTGAGCCGCTCACCGAATTGTGGGACGAGGCGGGCAAACTCGGTTTCCTCGGCGTCAACTTACCCGAGGAGTACGGCGGCGGCGGAGCCGGCATCTACGAACTCGCCCTCGTCCAGGAAGAACTCGCCGCCGCCGGCGCCGGTCTGCTGCTGGTGGTCGTCTCGCCGGCGATCTGCGGCACCATCATCGCGAAGTACGGCACCGACGCGCAGAAGGAGAACTGGCTGCCGCGCCTGGCCGACGGCTCCACCAAGATGGCCTTCGGTATCACCGAACCCGATGCCGGGTCGAACTCGCATCAGATCACCACGACCGCGCGCCGGGACGGCGACACCTGGGTGCTGAACGGCCGCAAGGTGTTCATCTCGGGTGTGGATCAGGCCGAGGCGGTGCTGATCGTCGCCCGCACCGAGGACGCCAAAACCGGCAAGCTGCAGCCCGCGCTATTCATCGTGCCGACCAACACGGAGAACTTCGTCGCGCAGCCGATGGAGATGGACATCATCGAGCCGGACCACCAGTTCATGCTGTTCCTCGACGATGTCCGGCTGCCTGCCGACTCGCTCGTCGGGCAGGAGCGGAGCCCGCGGAGCGACCAGATGCCACCGCCAAACGCCGCGCTGATGCAGCTTTTCGCGGGACTCAATCCCGAGCGAATCCTGGGTGCCGCGATGGCGGTCGGCATGGCCCGCTACGCCCTCGACCGCGCGGTCGCCTACGCGAACGAACGCACCGTGTGGAAGACCGTCATCGGCGCGCACCAGGGCATTGCGCATCCGTTGGCGCAGATCAAGATCGAGACCGAACTGGCCAAGGTCATGATGCAGAAGGCCGCAGTGCTCTACGACCACGGCGACGATCTCGGTGCCGCCGAGGCCGCGAACATGGCGAAATATGCTGCCGCGGAAGCCGCGATCAAGGCGCTCGATCAGGCAATCCAGACCCACGGCGGTGCCGGACTCACCAGTGAGTACGGGCTGGCGTCGATGCTTGCCGCGGCACGCATCGGCCGCGTCGCGCCGGTCAGCCGGGAGATGGTGCTGAACTTCGTCGCCCAGCACTCGCTCGGATTGCCGAAGTCGTACTGATGAGCGACCGGTATGTCGGCTACGCATCGGGGGGTGGATTCGCCACGCTCACCCTGGATTCGCCGCACAACCGAAATGCCATCTCGGGCCGGCTCGTCACGCAGTTGCGCGAGGGCCTCGCGACGGCGGCCGCCGACGAGGATGTGCGCGCCGTGCTGCTCACGCACACGGGGGGCACGTTCTGCGCGGGCGCGGATCTGACCGAAACCGGCGAGCAGGATCCGGCCGTGGCGGCGGATCGGCGTACCCGCACGATGATCGACCTGCTCCGGAGCATGGTGGAGTTGCCCAAGCCGATCGTCGCGCGTATCGACGGGCACGTGCGCGCCGGCGGCATGGGCATCGTGGCCGCCTGCGACATCGCGGTGGCGGGGCCGTCGAGCACCTTCGCACTGACCGAAGCCCGGATCGGCGTGGCGCCCTACATGATCTCGCTGACCCTGCTGCCGCGGCTGAATTCGCGTGCCGCGAGCCGCTATTACCTGACCGGCGAGAAGTTCGGTGCCGCCACGGCGGCCGAGATCGGCCTCATCACGATCGCGGCGCAGGACGCCGAGACCGCAGTCGCCGAGCTCGCGGCCGAGCTCGGCAAGGCCTCGCCCCGCGGACTCGCCGAGAGCAAACGCCTGCTCAACGCGGCGGTCCTGGCCCGGTTCGACGCGGAGGCCGCCGAACTCGCCGATCGCTCGGCACGAGCGTTCGGTTCACCCGATGCGGTGGAGGGAATTACCGCGTTTCTGCAGAAGCGCCCACCGCGCTGGGCGCTCTAGGCTGCCGGGATGACCAGCCGCGAACCGAAACAGGACCGCAGTCGCGTGACGAGGGCGCGACTGCTGTCCGCCGCGGTGGACTGCCTGGCCGAACTCGGCTGGGGCCCAACCACCGTTGCGGTTGTCGCCGAGCGCGCCGGGGTTTCTCGGGGCGCCGCACAGCACCATTTCCCGGTGCGCGAGGACCTGATCACGGCGGCACTCGAGGTGATGTTCGAGCAGCGCACCGCCGCGGCGGCGGCCGAACTGTCGACGCTGCCGGTGGGCAGGGACCGGACGGAAGCCGTTGTCGCGCAACTCGTCGAGTATTACGTGAGCCCACTGTTCAAGGCCGCGCTGCAGGTATGGACCGCGGCGGCCGCCGATCCGGCGCTGCGTGCCCGCATCGTCCCGCTGGAGGCACGGTTCGGTCGTAGTGTGCATCGGCTGGCGATCGACGCGCTCGGTGTCGACGACAGCGACCCGACCACGCACCACCTAGTGCAGGCCACGCTCGACCTTGCGCGCGGGCTTGCGCTCGCGGACGTGCTATCCGACGATTCGGCCCGCCGCGGCGAGATTGTCGCGACCTGGGCCGCAACCATGCACGATGCGCTCGCTCGCACCGCGGTGCTCGCCGCGGGGGACTAGGGACGCTCGGCGACCGCTGAACGGCGATTGCGACGCCAATCCCGTCGGCAAGCCGGACACTTGCCGCGTTCGAAGGGATCGTCTTGACTTCCGAGACGATTGTTCTCGTAGAGAAGGTGGATGCGGATATGCCTGTTTCGGTGATCACCGGTGGTGCGGGCGGCATGGGCCTGGCCACGGCGAAGGTAGTAGGCCTAACCCACACAGTTGTGTTGTGCGACGTTCGAGCCGCCAAGCTCGAGACTGCGATCGCGGTGCTGGCCAGCGAAGGAATAGCGGCCACGGCGATCAACTGCGACGTCACGGACCGAAGCGCCGTCACGGCCTTGTTCGAGACAGCAGCGGGTCATGGCCCAATCGCCTCGGTGATCCACACTGCGGGGGTCAGCCCGAGTATGGGGGACGCCGAATACGTGCTGAGGACCAATGCGCTGGGCACACTCCACGTCAACGAGGCCTTCTACCGGATTGCGGGCCAAGGCGCGGCAATTGTCAACGTGGCTTCGATGGCTGCGCATCTGCTACCCGCCGAGATGCTCCCCGAACAACAATTCGCAATTGCGTTCGAGGACGAGGAGCGGTTCGTAGCGGAGCTGTTGGCGGCGTGCGGTGTGGTTGCCGAGGAGTCGCGCTCCAGCATTGCCTACCCGATCAGTAAGGCGTTCGTGAAGTGGTACAGCTCGGCACAGGCCGAGCGGTTCAACGGTCGTGGCCTGCGAATCGTTTCGGTGTCGCCCGGATCGATCGACACCGAAATGGGCAGGCTCGAGGAACAAGCCGGTGCCGGCGCGATGGTGGAGGCCGCGGCAGTTCCGCGTTGGGGCACGGCGGAAGAAATGGCGGATCTGCTGGCGTTCTGCGCCAGCGACAAAGCCGCCTACCTCACGGGTACGGACATCCTCAACGATGGTGGCGTCATCGCGTCGCTCGAGCAGCGGGCCGCGATAGCCGCCATCACGCAGCTGACCTGACCGCCTCCGGCGAGCGAATATCCGCTGGTCTGCGATCGAATCGCCCGGTCAGCGGCGCGGGGTTTCTCACGCAAGGGCACCCTTACTGGAATGCACGAAATAATTCCGTCACACTTGTGTTGTGAAAACCGTGGGCTCGACGCAGACGATGCGGACCGGAGCGGGTGGCGACGCCGCGCTCTCGGGCTCGTCTGCGCAGGTCGCGGGTGACGGGCAGACCCGTGCCGCGGTCGTACGGCTGCTGCTGGAGGAAGGCCCGATCACTGCGACGGCGATCGGTACGAACCTCGGACTGAGCGCCGCGGGTGTGCGTCGCCACCTCGACGCCCTTATCGAAGCAGGTCAGGCGCGCGCGTTGCGGCCCGCTGCCTGGCAGCACAAGGGGCGCGGACGCCCCGCCAAGCAGTATCAGCTCACCGCCGCCGGCCGCGGGCGGCTCGGGCACACCTACGACGATCTGGCCAGTGCCGCGATGCGGCAGCTGCGCGAGGTCGGCGGCGACGCGGCGATCAGGGACTTCGCCCGCAAGCGGGTGCAGGCCGTCGTCGCGGATATCGACCCCGTTGCCGAGGACGGCAGTGAGTCGACCACGGACAAGGCCGCCGAGATCGCGGACGCGTTCACCTCGGCCGGCTTCGCTGCGTCCACCCGCAAGGTCGGCAACGGTGTCCAGCTGTGCCAGCATCATTGCCCCGTCTCGCACGTCGCCGAAGAATTCCCGGAGCTGTGCGAGGCGGAGATGGACGCGTTCCGCGAGTTGCTCGGCACTCACGTCCAACGTTTGGCGACGATCGCGAACGGCAACGACGCCTGTACGACCAACGTGCCGCTCATCCCGGTGCAGAGCACCAAACCCAGCAATACAAAGGACCGTGCACAGCCCGCATCGGCCCACGAGACTCCGGAAGGAGTGCGATGACTGTCGCAGATCAGGTGACACCACCGTTGACCCAAGAGGAGACGATCGCCTCCCTCGGGAAGTACGGCTACGGGTGGGCCGACTCCGACGTGGCCGGCGCGAGCGCGCAGCGTGGCCTGTCCGAGGCGGTTGTCCGCGACATCTCGTCGAAGAAGAGCGAGCAGGAGTGGATGCTCGAGACGCGGCTCAAGGCGCTGCGGATCTTCGATCGCAAGCCGATGCCGAACTGGGGCAGCAACCTCGATGGCATCGACTTCGACAACATCAAGTACTTCGTGCGCTCCAGTGAGAAGCAGGCCGCCACCTGGGACGACCTGCCCGAGGACATCAAGAACACCTACGACAAGCTCGGCATCCCCGAGGCGGAGAAGCAGCGCCTGGTGTCCGGCGTCGCCGCGCAGTACGAGTCCGAGGTGGTCTACCACTCCATCCGCGAGGACCTCGAGGCGCAGGGCGTCATCTTCCTCGACACCGATACCGCGCTCAAGGAGCACCCGGAGCTCTTCCAGGAGTACTTCGGCACGGTCATCCCCGCCGGTGACAACAAGTTCTCCGCGCTGAACACGGCTGTGTGGTCGGGTGGCTCGTTCATTTACGTGCCGCCGGGCGTGCATGTCGACATCCCGCTGCAGGCTTACTTCCGGATCAACACCGAGAACATGGGCCAGTTCGAGCGGACGCTGATCATCGTCGATGAGGGTGCCTACGTGCACTACGTCGAGGGCTGCACGGCGCCGATCTACAAGTCCGACTCGCTGCACTCCGCGGTGGTCGAGATCATCGTGAAGAAGGGCGGCCGCTGCCGCTACACGACGATCCAGAACTGGTCGAACAACGTCTACAACTTGGTCACCAAGCGCGCCAAGGCCGAAGCGGGCGCGACTATGGAGTGGATCGACGGCAACATCGGTTCCAAGGTCACCATGAAGTACCCGGCCGTCTGGATGATGGGCGAGCACGCGCACGGCGAAGTGCTCTCGATCGCGTTCGCCGGCGAGGGTCAGCACCAGGACACCGGCGCGAAGATGCTGCACCTGGCACCGAACACCTCCTCGACCATCGTGAGCAAGTCGGTCGCGCGCGGCGGAGGCCGGGCCTCCTACCGCGGCCTCGTGCAGATCAACAAGGGCGCACACGGCTCGCGGTCCACGGTGAAGTGCGATGCGCTGCTCGTCGACACGATCAGCCGCAGCGATACCTATCCCTACGTCGACATCCGCGAGGACGACGTGACGATGGGGCATGAGGCGACCGTGTCCAAGGTCAGCGACGATCAGCTGTTCTACCTGATGAGCCGCGGCCTTTCCGAGGACGAGGCGATGGCGATGGTGGTGCGCGGATTCGTCGAGCCGATCGCCAGGGAACTGCCGATGGAGTACGCGCTCGAGCTGAACCGGCTGATCGAGCTGCAGATGGAAGGGGCCGTCGGCTAAATGAGTTCCGTCGAAAACGTGGCCGTGGCGGGCGAAGCCCGCACGCCCGCGGCAAATCCGCAGGCGGTGCCTGCCAAGAACAAGGGCGAGGTCTTCACCTCGTTCGATGTCAACGCCTTCGAGGTGCCCTCGGGGCGCGACGAGGCGTGGCGCTTCACCCCGCTACGGCGGCTGCACGGCCTGCATGACGGCAGCGCGACCGCCGACGGCACCGCGGTCGTGACCGTCGACGACGTCGAAGGTGTGGCGATCGAGACCGTCGGACGTGCCGACCGCCGTCTCGGTTCGGCAGGCACGCCGGCGGACCGCGTTGCCGCCCAGGCGTATTCGTCGTTCGAGCAGGCCACCATCGTGTCGGTCGGCAACGAGGTCGAGGTCGCCGAGACGGTGCACCTGCGCATCGACGGGCCGGGCGAGGGCAAGACCGCGTTCGGGCACCTTCAGGTCCGGCTGGGCAACTTCGCCAAGGTGACGGTGGTAATCGATCAGCGCGGCAGCGGAACCTACGGCGAGAACGTCGAATTCGTGCTCGGCGACAGCGCGGCGTTGACCGTGATCGCGGTGCAGGACTGGGCCGATGACGCTGTGCACACCACTGCGCACCACGCCCGCCTCGGCCGTGACGCGGTGCTGCGGCATACAAACGTCACGCTCGGCGGTGACCTGGTTCGGCTCACCGCCACCGTGAAGTACGACGGTCCCGGCGGCGACGCGGAACTGCTCGGCCTGTATTTCGCCGACGACGGCCAGCACTTCGAGCAGCGCCTGCTCGTGGACCATGCGCAGCCGCGCTGCAAGTCGAGCGTCGCCTACCGCGGCGCATTGCAGGGCGATCCGCACTCGAAGAAGCCCGATGCGCACACCGTGTGGGTCGGCGACGTGCTGATCCGCGCCGAAGCCGAGGGCACCGACACCTACGAGGTGAATCGCAATCTGGTGCTCACCGACGGCGCGCGCGCCGATTCGGTGCCGAACCTGGAGATCGAGACCGGTGAGATCGTCGGCGCCGGCCATGCCAGCGCCACCGGGCGTTTCGACGACGAGCAGCTGTTCTACCTGCGCGCGCGCGGAATTCCCGAGGACCAGGCGCGACGCCTGGTGGTGCGCGGCTTCTTCCACGAGATCATCGCCAGGATCGGTGTTCCCGAGATCCGCGAGCGGCTGTCCGCCGCGATCGAGGACGAACTCGCCGCCATCGGCGTGTAGACCATTCGACTTACCGAAATTTAACGAGGAATCGCTGATGACAACGCTGGAAATCAAGGACCTGCACGTCGAGGTCGCCAACCCGGATCAGGGCGGCGAGCCGATCCGCATTCTCAAGGGTGTCGACCTGACGGTCCGCTCGGGTGAGACGCACGCGATCATGGGCCCCAATGGCTCCGGCAAGTCGACGCTGTCCTACGCGATCGCCGGCCACCCCAAGTACACCGTCACGTCGGGCTCGATCACCCTCGACGGCGAGAACGTGCTCGACATGAGCGTGGACGAGCGGGCTCGCGCCGGACTGTTCCTGGCCATGCAGTACCCGGTCGAGGTGCCCGGCGTCTCGACGTCGAACTTCCTGCGCACCGCTGTGACCGCCGTCCGCGGTGAGGCGCCGAAGCTGCGGCACTGGGTCAAGGAGGTCAAGACCTCGATGGGCGAGCTCGAGATCGACCCGGCATTCGCCGAGCGCAGCGTGAACGAGGGCTTCTCCGGTGGTGAGAAGAAGCGCCACGAGATCCTGCAGCTCGGGCTGCTCAAGCCGAAGATCGCGATCCTCGACGAGACCGATTCCGGCCTGGACGTCGACGCGCTGCGCATCGTCTCCGAAGGCGTCAATCGCTACAAGGAGCGCGGCTGGGCCGATGGCTCCGGCGAGCCTACGCGCGGCGGGCTGCTGCTGATCACGCACTACACCCGCATCCTGCGCTACATCGCGCCGGATCACGTGCACGTGTTCGTGGGCGGCCGGATCGTCGAGTCCGGCGGCAGCGAGCTCGCCGACGAGCTCGACGCGAACGGCTATGACCGCTTTACGGCCGGTGCGACGCAGTCGCGGGAAATCGGCACAGCGGCTACTGCTGGAGCGTGAGCATGACGGCCCTCGAGACGCATGAGATCACCGGGCTGGATGTTGCCACGATCAGGGCCGACTTTCCGATCCTGAGCCGGACGGTCCGCGACGGTAAGCCGTTGGTGTACCTGGACTCCGGCGCAACCTCGCAGCGCCCGGTCCAGGTGCTCGACGCCGAGCGCGAGTTCCTGGTGACGCACAACGCCGCCGTGCACCGCGGTGCGCATCAGTTGGCCGAGGAGGCCACCGATGCGTACGAGGATGCGCGGGTCGCGATCGCCTCGTTCGTCGGTGCCGTGGCCGAGGAACTGGTGTTCACCAAGAACGCCACCGAGTCGCTGAACCTGGTGACCTACTCGTTCGCCGACGACCGCTCGCCGTTTCACCTCGGACCGGGCGACGAGATCGTCATCACCGAGCTGGAGCATCACGCGAATCTGGTGCCGTGGCAGGAACTTGCGCGGCGTACCGGCGCCACCCTGAAGTGGTACGGCGTCACCGATGAGGGCCGAATCGATCTCGATTCGCTGGAACTCACCAACGCTGTCAAGGTTGTGGCGTTCACGCACCAGTCCAATGTCACGGGAGCGGTCGCTCCGGTGGACGAGTTGGTCCGGCGCGCCCGCGCCGTGGGTGCACTGGTCGTCCTCGACGCGTGCCAGTCGGTGCCGCATATGCCGGTCGACTTCCATGCGCTCGATGTGGATTTCGCTGCGTTCTCCGGGCACAAGATGCTCGGCCCGTCCGGTGTCGGTGTGCTGTACGGCAAGCGTGAGCTGCTGAACCAGTTGCCGCCCTTCATCACCGGCGGCTCGATGATCGAGACCGTGACGATGGAGGCCACCACCTACGCGGCCCCGCCTCAGCGTTTCGAGGCCGGCGTTCCGATGACCTCGCAGGTGGTCGGGCTCGGCGCCGCAGTGCGCTACCTCGAGGCGATCGGCATGGAAAATGTTGCGGCACATGAGCATGCGCTTGTTTCCAAGGCGCTGACCGAACTGGGTGCGATCGACGGCGTCCGGATAGTCGGTCCGACCGTAAACGAGCAGCGCGGGGGAGCGGTGTCCTTCCTCGTGGACGGAATCCACGCCCACGACCTCGGCCAGATCCTCGACGACGAGGGCGTCGCGATCCGCGTCGGGCATCACTGCGCGTGGCCGCTGCATCGCCGGTTCGGTGTCGCGGCGAGCGCGCGCGCCTCGTTCGCGGTGTACAACACACTCGACGAGGTGGATGCGCTCGCCGCTGCCGTGCGTCGGGCCAAGGAATTTTTCGGAGTGAGCGCAGCGAACGACCATCGGGCCGGGGCCTGATATGCGAATGGAACAGATGTACCAGGAAGTGATCCTGGACCACTACAAACACCCGCACAACCGTGGTCTGCGCGACCCGTTCGGCGCCGAGGTGCAGCACGTGAACCCGACGTGTGGCGACGAAGTCACGCTGCGGGTGCATATCGACGCCGACGGGAATGTCGCGGACGTGTCCTACGACGGGCAGGGCTGCTCGATCAGCCAGGCGTCGACGTCCGTGCTCACCGACCAGGTGATCGGACTGCCCGTGCAGCAGGCGCTGAAGGTTGTCGATTCGTTCAACGAGATGATCGGCAGTCGCGGTACCGTCGAAGGCGACGAGGACGTTATCGGTGACGGCATTGCCTTCGTGGGTGTGTCGAAGTATCCCGCGCGCGTGAAGTGCGCGTTGCTGGGCTGGATGGCGTTCAAGGACGCTGTCGTCCGGATTCAAGATCAGGAGGCATCATGACCGAGGTCGATTCCGGGACTCCCGAGTCCGCAACCACCGAGTCCGCGAGCACCGTGCCGACTCAGCTGATCGAGGATCTCGAGGAGGCGATGCGCGACGTCGTCGACCCCGAACTCGGCATCAATGTCGTCGATCTCGGCTTGGTCTACGGCATCACCGTCGAGGACGACGAGGCGACCGCGGTGATCGACATGACACTCACCTCGGCGGCCTGCCCGCTGACCGACGTCATCGAGGACCAGTCCCGCAACGCGCTCGTCAAGAGTGGCTTGGTGAGCGAGCTGAAGATCAACTGGGTCTGGATGCCGCCGTGGGGCCCGGACAAGATCACCGAGGACGGCCGCGAGCAGCTGCGGGCACTCGGCTTCACCGTCTGACCAAATCCTCGAATAGTCCACCGAGCGGGGCGCCACACATGCGGTGTGGCGCCCCCGCTCTACACTCGCGGTCAAGTAAGTTAACCAAGATTCTCACCGTGCCGCCTCCGTGGCGACGAGACCTGGGGGTGTGGGTGGAGACGCAAGCGCGCGCGGCGGTACTAACCGGGTACGGCGAGCCGCTGGTGATTCGGCAGATCGAGATCGGTGATCTGCACGAGCACGAGATCCTGGTCCGTATTGCCGGAGTCGGCATCTGTCACACCGACTTCACGGCCGCCGCAGGTGGCGTCCCCGTCCCGGTTCCCGCCGTCCTCGGCCACGAGGGCGCCGGAGTGGTCGAGGCGGTCGGCACGGGTGTCGAGCGATTGAAGCCCGGCGATCACGTGGTGCTGAGTTACTCGGCGTGCCGCTCGTGCCGAAACTGCCGGTCGGGCCATCCCGCCTACTGTGCACATTTTGCGCCGCGGAACTATGCCGGGCGCCGTGCGGACGGCAGTACGACGCTGCGCCTCGACGGAGCGGATTTGCACGGCAACTGGTTCGGGCAATCGTCGATGGCGACCCACGCGGTCGTCGACGCCGGTGACGCCGTCCTGGTTGCGGACGATCTGCCGATCGAACTGCTCGGCCCGCTCGGCTGTGGAATCCAGACCGGCGCGGGTGCGGTGCTGCGGGTTTTGCGGCCGCGCGCGGGGTCGTCGATCGTGGTGTTCGGTGCCGGCGCGGTTGGGCTCGGCGCGGTGCTTGCCGCGGTCGTCGCCGGCTGCGCGCAGATCGTCGTCGTCGACCCGGTGGGCGCACGGCGCGACCTCGCGCTGAGTCTCGGCGCCACCGATGCGGTGGATGGTGCGGACGCCGACCTCGCCCGGCAGTTGCGCAAATTGACCGGCGGAGGTGCCGACCACAGTGTGGATACCGTCAGCTCCGAAACCGTTCTCGGCACCGCGGTTTCGGTGCTGCGCTCCCCGGGCAGCTGCGCCACGCTCGGGCTGCGCGGCCAACGCAACCCCGTCACGCTCGACCAGTCCGCGCTGCTGATGGGGCGCAGCGTCACCGGCGTCATCGAGGGCGACGTCGACCCGCAGGTGTTCATTCCGGAACTGATCGCACTCTGGCAGGCCGGCCGCTTCCCGTTCGACAGGCTGGTCACGACGTTTCCGTTCGACGAGCTGGAGAACGCCCTCGCGGCCGCTCGGGACGGCACGGTCGCGAAAGCGGTCCTGACCTTCTGACGCACGTGCGGAACGCCGCTAGCCTCGAACTGTGGACGGCTACGAGTCCCACGTCGAGCGCCTGATCCGGGAGGCGACCGAGCGCGGCGAATTCGACAACCTGCCCGGCAAGGGCAAGCCGTTGCACCTGCCCGATACCGACGACCCGAACTGGTGGATCAAACGCAAGCTCGAACAGGACGGTCTCGACCCGATCTCGGCGTTGCCGCCGACCCTGCAGTTGCGCAAGGAGGGCGACGGCTTCCCGGACTCGCTACAGCACATTCGTGACGAACGTGCTGTGCGCGACGTGCTCGAAGATTTCAACCGGCGGGTCAAACTCGACCATCTCGCGCCGAAGTTCGGCCCGCCCATCCGGGTGATCGCGTATACGGTCGACGTCGAGCAGATGGTGCGACAGTGGCGGCGGATGCGGCGTCGCCGAACGTCCGACCGATCCGGGGGTACCAGCAGGGTCCGCTAGGTGGGCTCGGTGTCCGGGCGGGACCGCTTGTAGTCGCCGAAGATCTCGTCGCGTTCCCGCACTGCCTCCCGGAAACCCACTGTTGCCGAACGCATCTGGAAGGCGTAACCCTCGCGGGTGTGCCGGGACACGCCGTCGAACACTGTGCTCACCATGGTCGAGTTCGCGATGCCCTGGCTGAGCAGCGCACTATTGAGCGCCAGCTTCACCATCATCAACTGATTGATTGGTAGCCGCGCGATACGGGCCACCAATTCCTCTGTGCGCGATTCGAGTTCCTCGGCCGGTGGCGCCTCGATCACGAGTCCCCACTGTTCGGCCTGCGCGCCGCTGATGCTGTCGCCGGTGAGCAGCATCCGCTTTGCGCGCTGGTCACCGAGTCGGTGCGCCCACATTCCTGCGGCGGGTACTCCCCACACCCGGGTCGGGGGATAGCCGATCTTGGTGTCCGCGGCGGCGATGATCTGATCGCAGTACAGCGCGATGTCGGTGCCGCCGGCAACGCAGAACCCGTGCAGTTTCGCCACCGTCGGCTTGTTCGCGTGCAACAACGCCGAGAAGCCCTTGTTGAACCGGCTCATCATTGCGTAGTCGACCATCGGATCCCAGTTCGCGAACGGATTGTGGTTGCGCGCCTGCACCATCGGGTCGAGAACGGTGCCGCGCCGGGTGTCGGGGCGGCCCGCTTCGTCGTCCAGATTCTCCGCGAAGATGCCCAAGTCGTAACCGCCGCAGAAGCCCTTGCCGCGCCCCGAGAGCAGGATGACGTGGACATGCGGGTCCAGATCGGCGCGCTCGACCGCGGCGGCCAATTCGACCGGCGTATCCGCGGTGATCGCGTTCCCGTGTGCGGGTCGGTTGAAGGTAATCCGCGCGACCCGACCGGTGACCTCGTAGGTCAGCGTCCGATACTCCGGTTCCTCCGCTGCGGCCTCGCGGCCCTCGAACTTGCTGTCCCGACCGTCGGTCCAGCCGTCACGCCACGCTGCGGGCCGGTTGCCGTTCGCTGGATCGAAATCGCTCATGAGTGCGCCTTCGGTTGGCCGTCGCCTGTGCGAGGCCCATTCTTGCCCCGTCGGCGCGGTCCGGGGCGGCTTTCGGCTCGTTATCGGGTCGGGCGTCGGTCATGCTCCGGCGGGCTTGCCGGGTTCGGTGTCCCGGCTCACGTCGCCGTGGACACTCGTCGTTTCGTTCTCCGCGAACCAGCCGTGATTCGCTTTTCTACTCGATCCGCGCGATGACCGAGCCCTGCCGCACCTCCGCACCTTCGTCGACGGCGAGGGTGATCGTCCCGGCGGCCGGCGCAACCACCTCGGTGTCCACCTTGTCCATGGCAACCTCGGCGATCAGTTGATCGGCCCGTACCTGCTCGCCGGATTCGACGAACCACGTCGACAGCACGCCGGTCGCGTCCGCCTCCTCCGACATCGCCGGGAAGGTCACCTCGCTCATCGCCGCATCACGCTGCGCACCGCGTCCTCGATGCGCGCCGGCGTCGGCAACACCGCGTATTCGAGATCGCGCGCATACGGAATCGGCACGTCCGGCACACAGACCCGCTCGACCGCGTGCAGCGCGCCCGGGTCGCGCTCGACCACCGACGCGATCACCTCGCCGGACAAGCCGAAGGACTGATAGTCCTCGTCCACGACGACGAGTCGGCCGGTCTTGGCCACCGACGCGGAGATGGTTTCGCGATCGAGCGGGACGACGCTGCGCAGATCGACGACCTCGACATCGATTCCGTCGTCGACGAGCTTGTCGGCAACGTCGAGGCTGTGGTGCACACCGAGCGACAGGGTCACGACTGTGACGTCACTGCCCTCCCGGCAAACGTTGGCGCTGCCGATCGGCACCTCGTAGGGCTGCTCCGGCACCGCCGCGATCGACCGGCGGTTCTTCTTCATCCACGGCAGGCCCATGACGCCCTTGTGGAACAGGTAGATCACCGGATCGTCGGACCGGATCGCCGCGGTCATCAGGCCCTTCGCGTCGTACGGGGTGGACGGGACGACCACCTTCATGCCGGGCAGGTGCGCGAAGGTGCCCCAGAGGCACTGCGAATGCTGCGCGCCATCGGAGTATCCGCCACCGACCGCGCTCATCAGCACCATCGGCACCCGCACGTTGCCGCCGGACTCGAAGTGGATCTTCGCCATGTGGTTGTAGATCTGGTCCATGCAGACGCCGAAGAAGTCGACGAACATCAGTTCCACGATCGGCCGCATGCCTTCGACCGCGGCCCCGATGCCGAGGCCGATGAAGGCGGTTTCGGAAATAGGCGTGTCCAGAACGCGATTCGGGCCGAATTCGTCGAGCAGCCCGGTGGTCGAGGAGAAGATGCCGCCATAGCCGCCGACATCCTCGCCCATCACAAAGACCGAGTCGTCGGCCGACATCTGTTGGGAGATGCCCTCCACCATGGCTTTTGCGGTGCTCAGCCGCCGGGTGCCGGGGTCCGGCTCCTGCGGGAGCTCGTGGGCGGCCGCCGGGGTCGTCGGTGTCGCGGTCATGGCTCAGGCTCCTTCCACGAAGACGTATCGGGTGGCTTCGGCGGGATCCGGTCCAGGTGAGTTCTTCGCGAACGACACCGCGTCCTCGACCCGTTCGGACGCGGATGCCGACATCACGGCGATGTCTTCCTCGGCGACCACACCCGTGTCGATCAGCCGCGCGCGGTACTGCGGGATCGGATCCTGTTCGGACGCGGTCGATGCATCACTGCGATACCCCTGGGCGTCGCCCTCGAAATGCCCCCACAGCCGCAGGGTGTGGATCTCGAGCAGGCTCGGTCCGCCGCCCGTGCGCGCGAGTGCCACTGCTTCCGCCGCCGCTGCATGCACCGCTTCGACATCGTTGCCCTCCACTCGTGTGCCGGGCATGCCGTATGCCGACGCCCGGTCCGCGTTCGACTTCAGGGCGGTCGACGCATCCCGTGGCACCGAAATGGCCCAGTCGTTGTCCTCGACTACGAACACCACCGGCAGTTGCCACAGCGCCGCGAGATTGAGCGACTCGTGGAATGCGCCCTGATTCGCCGCGCCCTCGCCGGTCACCGCGACCGCGATGTTGCGGGTGCCACGCTGCTTGAACGCGAACGCCTGGCCCAGCGCCGGCGGCAGGCCCTCGGCGATGATTCCGGAGCACGAGAAATGCGTCGCCGGATCGAAAAGGTGCATGTGTCCGCCGCGACCACGGCCGAGCCCCGACTCGCGGCCGAAGATCTCGGCGGCGAGCGCACGCAGGTCCATGCCGTGCGCGATCGCGACATGATGCGGGCGATGCGTCGCGGTCACGGCGTCGTCGGTGGTCAGGTTCGCGCACACGCCGGCCGCGACCGGTTCCTGGCCTGCGGACAGGTGCATTTCGCCGGGGACCGCGCCCGCCCCGATGTCGAACGCCGGCCTCTTGTCTGCGTGGTACTCCCGCAGGATTGCTTCTTCGAAGGTTCGGATCAGGATCATCGTGCGCAGGAGTTCGCGCCGATCCTCACCGGTGAGTTCTGCCATGGTCACACTCCACCCAATTGGAGGCTTCGCCTCGCGTCCAATCGGAGGCATTCGCCTCGACCGATGCGGCCGGGTGCAGCGATGGCAAACAGGGGAGCCGACGCCGCCTCCCGCGGCCGACCATACGCCGGGTAGCGGTGGCGGAGGTGCGAAATCCGGCGCGCTGACCTATTCCACGCGCCGCGTGCGGCTATTCCACGGCGGCCTTGATTCGCTCCAGCGTCTCGCGCATGTTTGCGCGGTTCGTCTTCCCGCGGCGCCTACCCGCGAGCGCCCAGTACAGCCGCAGCGGAATCGAATTCTCCAACGCGAACGACTCGGTGACCCGGGTGCCGTCGGCGGTCGGTTCGAACTCGTAACGCCAGGTGTTGATCGGCATTTTCCGTGGCCCGAGCACGGTGAAGGCGAAGCTGCGCCCCGGCTCGCATTCGATGATCCGACAGACGGTGGCGTATTTGAGGCCCCACCCGTTGCGATCGACGTGCCGCGGAATTTGACACCGACAGCGGGAGCCGTTGCCCCGCCCAACCATTCGGCCCCGTAGGTCTCGACACCGAACTTACCGGTGTTGGTCACGTCGCTGACCAGCGCCCAGATCCGGTCGGCGGGTGCGGCCATGTCGACGGTGACGGAATCGTGCATGCGGCGAGGGTACGCCAGTGCGCGCTCGGGCCTGGGCGCGCTATTCTCGCGCCGAGAGCCGCAGGAGGTCCTACATCGTGCTCGAGCATCCCAGTCCCGCGCCCACCCGCCGTTCGCTGCACGGTGTTGCCGAGCTACTGATCGCCGGACCGCAGTACCGGGCGAGCGGAACGATTCGCCTCACCCCGACGTCGAGTGGATTCGCCGGGGTCGCGCTGCCCGTCGGTATCGAGGGCACAGAGTTGGTGTGGTCGCACGGGCGGGCACCGTTGCATGGCCGGACCTGTACCGAACTCGGTGCGCTCGCCGGACTCGAGGCCGGGCGGCCGGCGGACCTCTACGCCGATCACTCCGGGGTGGCGCTCGATGAGCCGCTCGTCGTCGATGCCGCTGCTGCCACTCGGCTGCTGGAGTGGTACAGCTTGGGGGACAGTGCATTACGTCGATTCATGCCGGATCAGACGCCCGTGCTGTGGCCCGAACACTTCGACCTCGGTATCGCGGCGGGCGAGGTCAACTACGGCGTATCGCTCGGCGACGGTTTCCACGATCAGCCGTATGCGTATGTCGCTCCGTTCGAGCCGCGCACCGGCGCGTTCTGGAATGCGCCGTTCGGTGCCGCCCGCGGAATCGATGACGCGCCGACTGTGGCTGCGATCGCGGCATTCTTCGCCGAAGGGCGCGCGAAAGCCGAATAACGACGGGGTCTGCGGCGCACACTTTTGCCCATGACCTCCTCGAACGAACCCCCGCCGCCCGGCGACTACAGCGATCTTCGTGCCCTGTTCATCAATTGCACACTGAAAAGATCTCCCGAACCCAGCCACACCCAGGGCTTGGTGGACATCAGCACCCGAATAATGCAGGCGCACGGTATCGCGGTGGAGGCCGTGCGCGCCGTCGATCACGACATCGCAACCGGCGTCTGGCCCGACATGCGTCAACACGGCTGGGCAACCGATGATTGGCCGGCCATCTTCGAAAAGGTCCTCGCGGCAGACATTCTCGTCCTGGCCGGACCGATCTGGTTGGGCGACAACAGCTCGGTGATGAAGCAGGTTCACGAACGGTTGTACGGCGGGTCGCATCTACTCAACGACGCGGGCCAGTATCTGTACTACGGCCGCGTCGGCGGCTGCCTGATCACCGGCAACGAGGACGGCATCAAACACTGCGCGCAGAACGTGCTCTACACCCTGCAGCACATCGGCTACACGATCCCGCCGCAGGCGGATGCCGGGTGGATCGGCGAGGCCGGACCGGGTCCGTCCTATCTGGACCCGGGATCGGGTGGGCCGGAGAACGACTTCACCAATCGCAACACCACGTTCATGACGTGGAACCTGATTCACCTCGCCCGCATGCTGAAGGACGCCGGGGGCGTACCGGTGTACGGCAACGTGCGCTCGGGCTGGGACGCGGGCTGCCGCTACGACTTCGCGAACCCCGACTACCGCTGAGCCCGGTGCTCGTCAGGCACCCTTGCGTTCCCGGGTGGACGGCGACTTCTTTGCGGCGGACTTCTTCGCGGTAGCTTTCTTTGCGGTCGACTTCGCCGCGGACTTCTTCGCCGGAGCCTTGCGCGGCGCGGATTTCTTCGGCTCGGATCCGACGTTGGCGCCCGCGGCCTCGACGCTGCGTTTCAGCGCCGCCACGAGGTCGACGACCTCCGCGTCCTCGCTCTCCTCGGTGGGCGACTCGACGTGCACCACCTTGCCGTCGCCGGCGGCGATGGTGTCCTCGAGCATTTTCCGCAACTCGATCTGGTACTCGTCGGTGTACTCGGTCGGATCGAAATCGCCGGACATGCTCTCCACGAGCGTCTCGGCCATCTTGATCTCCTGCGGCCGCGGATTGGAGACATCTTCCAGCGACTCGAATTCCGCCGCCCGAACCTCGTCGGGCCACAGCAACGTCTGCAGGACCAGAACGCCCTCGCGCACCCGCAGGGCCGCGAGTCGAGTCTTCTGCCGCAGAGTGAAGTGCACCAGCGCGGTCTGGTCGATCTTCTCCAGCGTCTTGGCGAGCAGCACGTACGCCTTCGGCGTCGTCGAATCCGGCTCCAGGTAGTAACTGCGATCCAGCAGGATCGGATCGATCTGCTCGGACGGAACGAACTGCAATACCGGGATCTCGTGCTTCTCCGCCGCGGGCAGTTTCGCGAAGTCCTCGTCGGTCAGGATCACCCGGTCACCTTCGGGCGAGTCGTAGGCCTTGTCGATGTCCGCGAACTGCACCGACTGCCCGCAGACCGTGCACACCCGGTCGTACTTGATCCGGCCGCCATCCTTGGCGTGCACCTGATGGAAGCGGATGTCGTGGTCCTCGGTCGCCGTATAGACCTTGACCGGCACGTTGACCAGCCCGAAGGCGATGGATCCCTTCCATATCGATCTCATACCTTCATGATGATCGAATTCGGGCATTCTGGCGACCAAAAGCCGAGCGCAACATCGTCGAGCGGATCGGCGCCGGGCATCGAACGAGCATGCTCGCCATCGCCGCCGCTGTGCCGGGCGCGTCGAGCCGGCCGGACAGGTACGCGCGTTGCAGCCGGTCGGGCAGAGCGAAGAAGGCGGCGAAAAACGGCACGATCTGTTCCGGCGGTGCGGTCAGCAACGTGCGCAGGCCGGTCGCGCGCATCGCCGCCACGGCTCGGGCGCGCAGCGGCCACAGCGCGGCGGTGAGGTCGTCACCGTGTGCGATTGTCGCCGCGGCGAGATCGGCTGCCGCCAGCGAAGACGCGACGCTGTAACCGGTGCACGGATGCATCAATCCGCCCCGTGCACCGAAGGCAGGCACACCGGGCAGGCCGGCCGGGGACTCGACCGCAAAGCGCACCCGTTCGACCGTCTCGTCGCCGCCCGGCGTGAGGCCGCGCGCGCTCAGCCGGGTGCGCAGTCGGTCGCGCAGTACGCCGAGTTCGAGCGCGGGACGGCCGACCAGGCAGGTTTCCTCCAGCAGTACCCGGTCGTCGCCCAGTGGTACCGCGTAGAGGAACGAGCGCGGCGCGTCGGGTGCGCTGCCGTTGTCGGCACGCCAGTCCATGAACAGCGCATCGGCATCGCCCAGCACGGGGTCGGCGGTCGCCGTGTCGACGACCATGCCGAACGCCGTCTGGGTAGCTGCGCCGGCCGCCGCACCGGTGCCGCGTGCATCCACGACGATCCGTGCCGCGACCGTGCCACCGGCGCCGAGTGTGACCAGTCCGGGCGTGAGTTCGGTTGCGCGATCGGCGATCACCTGTGCGCCGTCGAGCACCGTCGCGTTACGAAGTGCCGCGTTGTCGAGCACGCAGTACTGCCTGTCGAGACGGTGCGCAGCATTCGTCCACGCCATCGGCGCAACGGAACTCGCGATCACGGTCGGCGGCAACCACGCGGGTAGTTCATCGGCCCACGCCGCATAAGTTGCGCGCCAAGGCCGTTGCGGATGCGGATCGATCGCGGCCACCCGCAACCCGCGTTCGACGCACCGATGTGCCAGTGCCCGGCCGGCCGGGCCGAGGCCGACGATGGCTACATCCGCCGGCGCGACGGGGACATCGGCGCGCACGGATGCCTACATGCCGCCGGTGGCCAGCAGCCCGCCGTCGACGCGCACCGTCTCGCCGGTGATCCAGGACGCCGCGTCGGAGACCAGGAATCCGACGAGACCTGCGACGTCTTCGGGGGCGCCGAGACGCTTGAGCGGATAGCCGGCCGAAACGGCGTCGTCTCCCGCGGCGTACAGCGCCGAGGCGAATTTCGTCTTCACCACGCCGGGAGCGACGGCATTGACCCGAATCTTCGGGCCGAGCTGCCAGGCCAGTTCCTCGGTGAGCCGGATCAGCGCAGCCTTCGAGGCGCCGTACGCGGCGATCACTCCGGTCGATCGGATACCGGCGACGCTGGCCACGTTGACCACGGCGCCGCCGTGCTCGGCCATCCACGCCCGGTAGGCCTGTTGCACGTAGCCGAGTGCGGCGACAACATTGATGTCGAAGATCTTGCGGACCCCGTCGAGGTCGGCCTCCATAAGCGAGCCGAAAACCGGGTTGATGCCGGTGTTGTTGATCAGGATGTCGAGCGAACCGAATTCGCTCACCGCCAGGTCGACCGCCTCGGCCCGGGAATTTGCGTCACCGGAGTTGCCCGCGAGCGCGACTACCTTGCCGGGGTGGCCGAGCGCGGACAGTTCGGCGGCGGCCTCCTCCAACGGTCCCGGCTTGCGGGCGGTGATCAGCACGTTCGCGCCGCGGCGCAGCAGTTCGGCCGCGATGGCCTGACCGATACCGCGGCTCGCGCCCGTGATGAGTGCCGCCCTGCCGACCAGATTCGATTCGTCGCTCATGAGCCCGAACGTTAGCGGAGTCACCCTCCGGCTCGGTCCGGACCGGCCATGCGCACGGTAAAATCGGTAGTTCGTGTGCGCGCAACGGCGCACACTTGACCCGGGCCTCGAGTCTCACTCGCGCACCGGGGACACCAATCGATGAACGAGGCGAGGAGACGCGCGTGATCACCGCAACCGACCTGGAGGTCCGGGCCGGCGTGCGCACCCTTCTCACGGCTCCCGGATCAGCGCTGCGAGTACAGGCGGGCGACCGGATCGGCCTGGTCGGCCGTAACGGCGCGGGCAAGACGACGACGTTGCGCATCCTCGCCGGCGAGGGCGAGCCCTATGCGGGCGAGGTGATCCGCAGCGGTGATCTCGGCTACCTGCCGCAGGATCCCAAGGAAGGCGACCTCGAGGTTCTCGCGAAGAACCGCGTCCTATCGGCGCGCGGTCTCGACGAGATCATGCGCCGGATGGAGAAGCTGCAAGCCATCATGGCCGAGGCGGTCGACGACGCGGAACGCGACAATGCCGTCCGCAAGTTCGGCAACCTGGAGGACCGCTTCTCATCGCTCGGTGGCTATGTCGCCGAGTCGGAGGCGGCGCGCATCTGCCACAGCCTGGGTCTGCCCGACCGCGTTTTGGAACAGCAACTGCATACGTTGTCCGGCGGTCAGCGCCGGCGTGTCGAACTGGCCCGAATCCTGTTCGCCGCCTCCGACGGGTCCGGTGGCAAGTCGAACACCACGCTGCTGCTCGACGAGCCGACCAACCACCTCGATGCCGACTCCATCACCTGGCTGCGCGGGTTCCTGCAGAGCCATGACGGCGGCCTGGTCGTGATCAGCCACGACGTCGATTTGCTCGCGGACGTCGTCAACAAGGTGTGGTTCCTCGACGCGGTTCGTGGTGAGGCCGACATGTACAACATGGGCTGGCACAAGTACATGGACGCGCGTGCGACCGACGAACAGCGCCGCCGCCGCGAGCGCGCCAACGCCGAGAAGAAGGCCGGCGCCTTGCGGACGCAGGCCGCCAAGCTCGGTGCCAAGGCCACCAAGGCGACCGCCGCGCAGAACATGGCCAAGCGCGCGGACAAGCTGATGAACGACCTCGACGACATTCGCGTCGCCGACAAGGTCGCAAAGATCCGCTTCCCGAACCCGGCGGCGTGCGGCAAGACGCCGCTGATGGCCAAGGAACTCACCAAGGTCTACGGCTCGCTGGAGATCTTCACCGGCGTCGACCTCGCGATCGACCGCGGTAGTCGCGTCGTCATCCTCGGCCTCAATGGTGCGGGCAAGACGACGCTGCTGCGCCTGCTGGCCGGCGTGGAGACGCCCGACCTCGGCCAATTGGAGCCCGGCCACGGGCTGAAGATCGGCTACTTCGCCCAGGAGCACGACACCCTCGACGACAA
>NZ_JAPENM010000012.1 GCF_026342035.1 Aldersonia sp. NBC_00410 | reverse complement strand
CCCAGGTCGAGGCCTTGCTGAAATCGCACGCCGCGGCGGCTCCCGGCACCCGGTCGGGCCAGCCGAGCGCAAGCGCTATCGGCAGCCGCATATCCGGCGGACTCGCCTGCGCAAGCGTGGAACCGTCGGTGAAGGTCACCATGGAGTGCACGATCGACTGCGGATGCACCGTCACCTCGATGCGGTCGTAGTCGATCCCGAACAGCAGGTGTGTCTCGATCAGCTCGAGCCCCTTGTTCACCAAGGTCGCCGAGTTGAGGGTGTTCATCGGCCCCATCGACCAGGTCGGGTGCGCGTAGGCCTGTTCGGGTGTCACGTCCTCGAGATCCCGCGCACGCGCCCCCCGGAACGGACCACCCGAGGCGGTCAGCACCAACTTCGCGACCTCGTCGGCGCGCCCGCCCCGCAGGCATTGCGCCAGCGCGGAGTGCTCGGAATCGACCGGCACGATCTGGCCGGGCGCGGCGACTCGGGTGACCAGTGACCCGCCGGCGACCAACGACTCCTTGTTGGCCAGCGCCAACCGGGCGCCGGACTCGAGCGCGGCGAGGGTGGGTTCGAGGCCGAGCGAACCGACGAGCGCGTTCAGCACGACATCGGCCTCGCAACGGCGGACGAGTTCGGTGACCGCACCGTCGCCGGACAGCACCGACGGGTCGTTCAGTCGCGTGGCCGCGACCGGGTCGGCCACCGCCACGTGCCGGACACCGGTGGCCGCGACCTGTTGTGCCAGCAGCTCGGTTTTACCGCCACCCGCGGCGAGACCGACCACCTCGAACCGGTCCGGATTGGCACCGATCACGTCGAGCGCCTGGGTGCCGATGGAGCCGGTGCTGCCGAGCAGCAGGACGCGCAGTTTGTCTGACACGTCCTTCATTGTCGCCGATCGCTGCGCGCAGCGATCCGCCCCTGTCCGGGGTGTGCCCTGCTGGTGTACGACGGCCGGTCGTATGCCACGATAAGACCCGACATCCTTCGGAGTTCTCGAACATGAGGAGCGATCGTGGCCGGTACGGAGTTGGATCCCGCGCATTACGACCCCGTCGTCGTCGCCAACGTGGACACCGCCGAAGTTCCCTCCGCCGCCTGGGGCTGGAGTGGCGAGTCCCGCAAGACATTCCGCGTCGCGGGCTGGACCGTTGCGGTCATCCTTGTGCTGATGAACATCGGCAACCATCACGGACATGTCGAAGACATCTTCCTGATCGGCTTCGCCGCGATCATCGTCGGCATCCTGCTGCGCGATTCGTACCTGAGCCGCCACCCGCGATAGCGCCACCGACGCGCCGCGCGCGCCCGCCGCGAGCTACTTCTCTTCGGCTGCGAGCTGACCACACGCTGCCGCGATCTCGCGACCACGGGTGTCGCGCACGGTGCACGTCACACCCTGCTCGTTGACGCGGCGGACGAATTCGCGTTCGGCCGGCTTCGGGCTGGCATCCCATTCGCTGCCCGGTGTCGGATTGAGCGGGATGACGTTCACGTGCACCAGCGAACCGAGCGCCTTGCGCAGCTTCTTGCCGAGCAGATCGGCGCGCCACGGCTGATCGTTCACATCCCTGATCAGCGCGTACTCGATCGAGACGCGACGTCCGGTGCGGTCGGCGTAGTACCGCGCCGCGTCGAGCACCTCCGCGAGCGGCCACCGGTTGTTCACCGGAACGAGCGTGTCGCGCAACTCGTCATCGGGGGTATGCAACGACACCGCGAGCGTCACCGACAAGCCCTCGTCGGCGAGCCGGCGAATGGCGGGCGCAAGACCAACGGTGGAGACCACCACCGACCGCTGCGAAATCCCGAGGCCATCCGGCGCGGGCGAGGTAATCCGGCGTACCGCGGCGACCACGCGTTTGTAGTTCGCGAGCGGCTCGCCCATGCCCATGAAGACGATGTTCGACAGCCTGCCCGCCCCGCCGGCGACTTCGCCGTCACGCATGGCGGCGGCCGCGGACCGGACCTGGTCGACGATCTCCGCGGTCGACAAATTGCGATTCAGCCCGCCCTGGCCGGTCGCACAGAACGGGCACGCCATCCCGCAGCCGGCCTGGCTGGAAATGCACAGCGTCGCCCGATCCGGGTAACGCATGAGCACGCTTTCCAGCAGGGTGCCGTCGTTCGCGCGCCACAGCGTCTTGCGGGTAGTGCCGTCGTCGCAGGCCACATGCCGCAACGGCGTGAGCAGCGGTGGGAACAGCGCCTCGGCGATCTTCGCCCGTACCGCAGCAGGCAGGTCGGTCATCTTCTCCGGATCCGCCTCGAGCCGGCCGTAATAGTGCCGGGCCAACTGATCGGCCCGGAAGGCGGGCAGACCGAGCTCGGCTACCGCGGCACGACGGCCGTCGGCGTCGAGATCGGCGAGATGGCGAGACGGCATTCCGCGGCGCGGCGCATCGAAGACGAGCGGGAGGGAGACAGACATAGTGTCCCCAGTGTCCCACCCGAGCGCCGCGACATGCGAATTTGTGACCCGAACCGGGTGCAGTGATCCCGCCCACGGGGTATGCATCGAGCATGGCGACCAATTCCGATCCCACCGCGCAGCCCGGGTCCGCACCGAGCACGACACCGCCCCAACCGGGCTCGCCGAGCGCGACGGCACCCCCGATTCGCAAGATCAAGCGCACCCGGGTGAGCGCCGCCTGGATCGCGCTGATCGTCGGCATCGTCGTCATGGTGCTGCTGCTGATCTTCATCCTGCAGAACCTGGAGAGCACCACGGTCAGCCTGCTGTTCTGGGAGTTCAGCCTGCCGCTCGGTGTCGGCATCCTGCTGGCCGCGATCGCCGGCGCCGTGATCATGGCGATCGTCGGCGGATGGCGGATCATGCAGATCAGGAAGGTCGCCAAGCGGCCGCAGGCGTCAGCCCGAAAGGCTTGACCAGCGTGTGCACGCGATAGCGCACGTCGAGCACGACCCCGGCGGTCTCGGCGAATGCGCGCTCGGCCACCACCGGCCCGAACTCGATACCGAGCACCGCGCGCAACGCGGCCCGGTCCGGAAAGACCCACTTGGTGTCCACGCGGCGCAGCCCGAAACCGGCATCGGCGAAGAAGCGTTCGGCCCGGCGCGCGTCGTAGTGCGGCAGGTCCGCGCACATCCAGCGCCCGTACGGCGCTTCAGTGGCGTCCAGGTCGACGACGACCAACGCGCCACCCGGTCGCAGCACCCGCATGGCCTCGGCGATACCCGGTTCACAGCCGGGGCCGAAGAAATACGCGGTCCGCGCGTGCACCAGGTCCGCCGCGGCATCGGGTAGCGGCAGCCGCTCCCCGGCACCACGCAGAACCTGCACCGTCGGGAGGTCGCGCACCCGGTGCGCGGCAGCCCGGGTCAACGGCGGGTGGGGCTCCACGCCCGTGACGGAACGCGCGGTCTGCGCGAACTGCGGCAGGTGAAACCCGCTCCCGCAGCCCACATCCACGACGTCGCGGCCGGCCCAGTCGCACAGTTCGCGGATCGTCGCGAGCACCGCGCCGTCGCGGTCCTGCGCGCGGTTCTCCATCTCGTAGATCTTCGGCCAGTGCCAAATGTTCGGGCTCGGCCGTATGGCAGTGCGCGCGCGGACTTTCACAGCAGAGTGGTGAACACCAGCCAGGACACCACCGCAGCGGGCAGCAGCGAGTCCAACCGATCCATGATTCCACCGTGCCCGGGAAGCAGGGTGCCCATGTCTTTGATCTGCAGGTCTCGTTTGACCTGCGATTCGATGAGGTCGCCGAGCGTGGCCGCCAGCACGAGCGCGACGCCGAGCACGATGCCCACCGCCGGGTCGCCGTCCAAGATCAGGATCGTGGTCAATACGGCGCCGACCACGCAGAACAGCAAAGACCCGGCGAAGCCCTCCCAGGATTTCTTCGGGCTGATCGCCGGCACCATCGGGTGCTTACCGAACAGCACACCGGCCGTGTAACCGCCGACATCGGAGCACACCACGCAGATCATGAACACCAGAATCCGCAGGTTGCCGTCGTCGGCGAGCAGCGTGAGGATGCCGAATGCCGCGAACAAGGGAATCCAGGCGAGCACGAAGATCCCGACGGCGGTGTCTCGCAGGAAGTTGCGCGGCGCAGTGCCGGCACCGTGACCCAACAGCCGCCACACCATGATCACGACCGTCGTGACGCCGAACGCACCGACGACCCCTTCGGGTCCCCACGGCCACGCCAACCACATGATCGCCTGCCCGCCGAGCAGCATCGGAATGCGGGGCACCAGGACGTCCGCCTCGATGAGCCGTTTGGTGACCTCCCACGTCGCCACCGCCATCGCCGCGGCGATCACTCCGAGGAACACCTTGGGCGCGAAAACGAGGAGCAGGATGCACCCGACACCGAGGCCGAGGCCGACCGCCAGGGCGGCGGGCAGATCCCGGCCGGCCCGCGAAGTCTTGGCACCTGGAGCGGCGGGTGCCGGCGGCGGCGCGGGCGTTTCGTCCCGCGTTGCCGCAGAATCCTGCACAGCGGGACCTGCCGAATCCGCCTCCCGCGCCGGCGTCACCGCATCCGGTTCCGCGGCGTCGGGAACGGCGTCCTTCGGCGTTCCCTGCTGACTCGGCACAATCACACTCCCCGTCACGTTTGCTCAGCCCGTCCTATCCCCCGCCACCTGCAATCCACATACCCACGTTTGTCACACCTCGAGCAGTTCGGCTTCCTTGTGCTTGACCAGCTCGTCTATCTGATGAACGTATTTCGCGGTGGTTTGCTCGAGTTCCTTCTCGGCACGCACCACGTCGTCCTCGCCGGCCTCGCCGTCCTTCTGGATCCGGCTCAGCTCTTCCATGGCCTTGCGCCGGACGTTGCGCACCGAGACCTTGGCGTCCTCGCCCTTCGCCTTGGCCTGCTTGACCATCTCGCGGCGGCGCTCCTCGGTGAGCTGCGGGATCGAGATACGGATCAGATTGCCGTCGTTGGTGGGATTCACGCCGAGATCCGAATTGCGGATCGCAGTCTCGATAGGGCCGAGCTGGGACGGCTCGTAGGGCTTGATCACCACCATCCGCGCCTCGGGCACGGCAATGCTCGACATCTGGGTGATCGGGGTCGGGGCGCCGTAGTAGTCGATGACGATCCGCGAGAACATGCCCGGATTCGCGCGTCCGGTCCGGATCGAACCCAGATCGTCCTTCGCTACCGAGACGGCCTTCTCCATCTTCTCCTCGGCATCGAAGAGCGCTTCATCAATCACGGCTGTTCCTCCATCGTCTTCGCTGCGCACATCGTCTTTGTTGGCTCGTGCCAACCCGGACAGCATCGGGCGCCACGAACGCGTACCCGGTCAGGACTTGACCAGTGTTCCGATCTTCTCACCGGATACCGCGCGGGCGATATTTCCCTTCGTCAGGAGATTGAACACCAACATCGGCATCCGGTTGTCCATGCAAAGGCTGAATGCGGTCGCGTCGGCGACCTTGAGGCTGCGTTCGATCACTTCGCGGTGCGTGATCTCGGTGAACATGGTGGCGTCGGGATGATGCACTGGGTCGGCGGTGTAGACACCGTCGACCGCCTTGGCCATCAGCACCACCTCGGCACCGATCTCGAGTGCCCGCTGGGCCGCGGTGGTGTCGGTGGAGAAGTAGGGCATGCCCATGCCGGCGCCGAAGATGACCACCCGGCCTTTCTCCAGATGCCGGCGGGCCCGCAATGGCAGGTACGGCTCGGCGACCTGGCCCATCGTGATCGCGGTCTGCACGCGAGTCTGTACGCCCTGTTTCTCCAGGAAGTCCTGCAGAGCAAGGCTGTTCATCACGGTGCCCAGCATGCCCATGTAATCGGAGCGGGCCCGCTCCATACCGCGCTGCTGCAACTCGGCACCACGGAAGAAGTTGCCGCCGCCGATCACCACGGCCACCTGGACACCCGAACGCACCACCTCGGCGATCTGCTCGGCCACCGTGGTCACCACATCGGGGTCGAGGCCGACGGTGCCGCCGCCGAACATCTCTCCGCCTAGCTTGAGCAACACCCGCTTGTAGCCATGTCGTTCGGTCGCCGGGTCGGTCATCGGTCTCCTTCGTCGGCCCCACTACAGCGCGTACCATCCTGCCTCATCGCAACTGACCTGATGGGCGGGGTTGGCGGTTCGGTGTGGGTTTGGGTGGCTTCGGTCGCCCAGGCAACGACAGCGGCCCCGCATCCGTTCGGATGCGGGGCCGCTGAGGTGTTGCCTAGTTGGAGCCGACCTCGAAACGCGCGAAGCGCTTCACGGTCGCGCCGGCCTCGTCGAGGATCGCCTTCACGGTCTTCTTCGAGTCGGTGACCGACGACTGCTCGAGCAACACGACGTCCTTGAAGAAGCCGTTCACGCGGCCTTCCACGATCTTCGGCAGGGCCTGCTCGGGCTTGCCCTCTTCCTTCGCGGTCTGCTCGGCGATCCGACGCTCGTTCTCGACGATGTCGGCGGGCACCTCGTCACGGGTGACGTAGCGCGCCTTCAGCGCCGCGATCTGCATGGCCGCGCCACGTGCCGCCTCGGCAGCAGCGTCGCCCGAGCCCTCGTACTCGACCAACACGCCGACGGCCGGCGGCAGGTCCGAAGCACGCTTGTGCAGGTACGTCGCGACCGGGCCGTCGAAGGCCACGACACGACGCAGCTCGAGCTTCTCGCCGATCTTGGCCGACAGGGCCTGCACGGCCTCGTCGACGGTCTGGGCGTCGAGCTTGACTGTCTTGAGCGTCTCGAGATCGCCCGGCTTCGCCTCCGCGGCAGCGGTGACGATCTGCTCGGCGAGACCCTGAAACTCGGCGTTCTTGGCGACGAAATCGGTCTCGGAGTTGATCTCGATCAGCACGCCACCCTTGGCGGCGACCAGGCCCTCGGCGGTGGTGCGCTCGGCACGCTTGCCGACATCCTTGGCGCCCTTGATGCGCAGGATCTCGACTGCCTTGTCGTAGTCGCCATCCGTCTCGGCCAGAGCGTTCTTGCAGTCCATCATTCCGGCGCCGGTCAGCTCCCGGAGCCGCTTGACGTCAGCGGCGGTGTAGTTCGCCATTATCGGCGAGCCTCCTTAACGAAGAAGTGGTCCTGAGAATCAGGCGTCGGCAGTCGGGGCGTCCGCGGCCGGCGCCTCGGCAGTCGGTGCCTCGGTGACGGGGGCTTCGGCAGCCGGTGCCTCGGCGGCGGGCGCCTCGGTGACGGGTGCTTCGGCAGCAGCCTCGGTGACCGCCTCGACAGCCGGCGAAGCCTGTGCGAGCTGCTCGAGCTCCCACTCGGCGAGCGGCTCGCCTGCGCCGACCTCGGGCTTGTCGTCGGAGGTGCTCTGGCCGGCACGGGCCTGCACACCTTCGGCGACGGCGGAGGCGACGACCTTGGTCAGCAGCGCGGCCGAACGGATCGCGTCGTCGTTGCCCGGGATCGGGTAATCGACCAGGTCCGGGTCGCAGTTCGTATCCAGGATCGCGATGACCGGGATGTTCAGCTTGCGGGCCTCGCCGACGGCGATGTGCTCCTTGTTGGTGTCGACGACCCAGATGGCCGAGGGCACCTTGGCCATGTCGCGGATACCGCCGAGGGTGCGGTCCAGCTTGGTCATCTCACGCGTGAGCATGAGAATTTCCTTCTTGGTGCGACCCTCGAAGCCACCGGTCTGCTCCATCGCCTCGAGCTCCTTGAGGCGCTGCAGGCGCTTGTGCACGGTGGAGAAGTTGGTGAGCATGCCGCCGAGCCAGCGCTGGTTCACATACGGCATCCCGACCCGGGTGGCCTCGGCCGCGATGGACTCCTGCGCCTGCTTCTTGGTGCCGACGAACAGGACGGTGCCGCCATGGGCAACCGTTTCCTTGACGAACTCGTAGGCCCGATCGATGTAGGTCAGCGTCTGCTGCAGGTCGATGATGTAGATGCCGTTGCGGTCGGTGAAGATGAACCGCTTCATCTTCGGGTTCCACCGACGGGTCTGGTGACCGAAGTGTGCGCCGCTATCGAGCAGCTGCTTCATGGTTACGACAGCCATGGCTGTGTGTCTCGCTTTCGTTGCCGGTTCTCGCAGCGCGTCGTGTGACGGCTGCCCTGGCGCCCGTGGACCGTCCGAACCCGCAAGCGGGACCAGCAGACGGCCGGGTCCGAAGATCACCTTCGGGGTCCGGGCGCGCGAAGTCGGTCTGTGCTAGCACAGACCGCTCGGCCAGTGTACGGGGTCGACGCCCCAGGTCATAACCGCCCGCCGGCAGGCCGGCCGACTGCTCCGGGCCGGTCAGCCCGCCTGTTCGGTCGCGGCGAGATCACGCTTCCACGCCCGGAAGCTCTCGTCGGCCATCCCACGGCGCCAGTAGCCCGAGATGGATGCCCACTCGGCGGGGACCTCGCGCTCGCGACGGATGTATCGCCGCAGGTCCTGCATGACAGTTTGCGCCTCACCGTGGATGAAGACATGCACTTTCCCCGGGCGCCAGTCCAGCCCACGAACGGCGGCGGGCAGTGGTGATTGCGGCGAACCCGCACCGTCCCGATGCAGCCAGGTCAGCCGGACGCCGTCCGGCTTGCGCAACTCGAACTCCTCCTCGGGGCCATCCACCTCCACGAAGGCATCGCCGACCGCATCGTCGGGCAGCGCCTCGAGTGCCACCGCGATCGCCGGAATGGCGGCCTCGTCACCGGCGAACAAATGCCAGTCGGCATCGGTGTTGGGCGTGTAGGCGCCACCCGGGCCCTGCATGTCGATCACCGCGCCCGGCGCGACGGTTGCGGCCCACGGCCCGGCGATCCCCTCGTCACCGTGCACGACGAAGTCGATGGCGATCTCGCGGGCCTGCGGGTCCACCGAACGGACGGTGTAACTGCGCAGCACCTCGGCAGGAGCGGAGCCTGCGGAGCGACCATCGGCAGGAGCGGAGCCTGCGGAGCGACCATCGGCCGGAGCGGAGCCTGCGGAGCGACCATCGGCAGGAGCGGAGCCTGCGGAGCGGCCATCGGGACCGCCACCCTGCTCGAACACGAGCTTGACGTAGGCATCGGTGAATTCGTTGGGCACGAACTCGTCGAAGCCCGGCCCGCCGAACCGGATCCGCACCATATGCTTGTTGAGCCACTCGCTGCCGGTGACCGTCAGTGTCGTCCTACGCTTCGCCACGCGCCCTCCAATTTAGGTATACCTCACCACGGTACCGTCGGAGGGGCGACGAAAGGAGAGTGGTGAGCGACGACCACCGCCGACCGCACTGGATCTACGCCGCGGGCGAAGATCCCGATTACCGATTCACCCTCGCCAACGAACGCACATTCCTGGCCTGGCTGCGGACCGCACTGGCCCTACTCGCCGGCGGCGTCGCGCTCGACGCAGTCGAGTTGGATATGCCGGATGCGCTGCAGGTCGGCATCGCGATCGTGCTCGTCGTCCTCGGCCTACTCGGCGCCGTCGCCTCGTGGGTGCGCTGGGCCCGCAGCGAGCGGGCGATGCGGACCGGCGACAGCCTGCCCGCGTTCGGTTTCGGTGCGGCACTTGTCGCGGCCGTGATCGTGATCGCGGCAGCGATCCTGGCCGTCCTGGTCTGATCGCCGGTGACTTCCTGGTCTGATCGACTATGACTTCGCCCAGCACGTCGCCCGGTCTACAGAACGAGCGCACCGCACTGGCGTGGCAACGGACGGCGCTGGCGGTGCTGGCCGGAGCCGCTGTCGTCACTCGAATGACACTCCACCGTTTGGGAATTTTCGCGCTGGTGGGACTGCTCGTGGCGATACCGATCTGTGTCTGGGTGCTCGTGGAGAGCCGAAGCAGGTACCGGCACGACGCGGCGCCGCAGGCGCGCACCCGCTCCCGCGGCGGCCGCAGCCATGGCGCACTCGCACTGGCGATCGCGCTGCTCGCGATGATGGAACTCGCCGCGCTGGTGGTCGCACCCTAGCCCAGGGCGGCCGGAAGCAATACCGGCAAGGGCCATCTGGGGATAACCGAAAAGTTATCCACAACAAGCAACTTCGCGCCGGCAGCGCTCCGCCGAGCGGACAGCATGGATGCATGCGCACCTGGATTGTCCTCCTGCTCGGAACGGTCATCGTGCTGCTCGGCACGGCACCCGCGTTTGCCGCGCCTACCGGTGAATTCGACTGGCCGCTGCGTCCACGGCCTGCGGTGGTGCGTGCGTTCGATAAACCCGAACACAACTGGCTACCCGGGCACCGCGGGGTCGACCTGGCCGGTGCACCGGGCCAAGCGGTGTTGGCGGCGGGCGATGGCTACATCGCGTTCACCGGCACGGTCGCGGGCAAACCCGTGGTCTCGATCGAGCATGCGGGCGGGCTCCGCACGACCTACGAGCCGGTGGAAGCGACTGCGACGCTCGGACTCCGGGTCATGCGTGGAACTGCGATCGGCACCCTGCAGACGGGGCATCCCGGCTGCCTCCTGCCGGCCTGCCTGCACTGGGGCGTACGACGCGACCGTCAGTATCTCGACCCACTGGGACTGCTGCACCTGGCGCCGCTGCGACTGAAGCCGGTGGTCGCGCGATGAGTCAGCTGTCGAGTTGGCTGCTCAGCGCCTGCGCTTCGCGGCGCAACTCGCCGGCCCGATCGCCGCGGCCGAGGCGATCGTATTCTTCGGCGGCATCGTGGCGTTCGGTGATTTCGGTCCGAACGATCGCCGCGATCTGCTCGGCGTCGAGGTGGCGGCGTGCGGCTTCCGCTGCCCCGAGTCCCGCAGCGGAGTCCTCGATCGCACCAGCCGGGCGCGCGTCCGCGACGTCGACCGATTCGGCGTTGTCGATGGCGGCGAGCGCGGACCGCAGTGCAGACGCGGCGGGACGATCGCGCTCCTTCATCGCCGCTCGCAGGGCAGTGCGCAGCCGGCCACGCAATTCGCTGGGCTGGTTCATTGGCCGAATGGTATTCGGCGGCATGGATTTGTCGAGTGCGTTTCTACGCCCGCGGGTGCGCCTGATCGTGCACCTTGCGCAACCGCTCCACCGAAACGTGGGTGTAGAGCTGCGTAGTGGCCATGCTGGCGTGCCCGAGAAGTTCCTGCACGACGCGCAGATCCGCGCCGCCTTCGAGCAGGTGAGTTGCCGCGGAATGCCGAAGCCCGTGCGGACCGATATCCGGCGCGCCGGGCACCGCGGAAACGGTCTCGTGCACGACGGTCCGTGCCTGCCGCTGATCGAGGCGTCGGCCGCGGCGGCCGAGCAGCAGCGCCGCCCCCGACGTGTCGGTGGCGAGCGCGGGTCGGCCGACCTCGAGCCAGGCGCGCAGTGCGGCGGCGGCCGGCGACCCGAACGGTGCCGCCCGTTGCTTGTCGCCCTTGCCGAGCACGCGCACCAGCATCCGTTCGTGATCGACATCGCCGACGTCGAGTCCGCACAACTCGCCCACCCGGATCCCGGTGGCGTACAGCAACTCGACGATGAGCGCGTCCCGCAGCGCGATCGGATCCTGCTGCGCCGCGCCGGCGTCGGTCGCGCGGAGGATATCGGCGGCCTGCTGACGGCGGAGCACTGCGGGCAGTGTCCGATGCGGCTTGGCCGACGCGAGCCGAATACCTGGATCGGACGGAATCCGTCCGGTGTGGGCAAGCCACGCGGTGAAGGTCCGCACCGACGAGGTGCGCCGCGACATGCTCGTCCGCGCCGCGCCCTCCTGCTGCTGCGCGGCCAGCCACGAACGCAACAACGGCAAGTCGATAGCGCCGAGGCCGGCGTCCGGATCCTGTTCGCGCAGGTACCCGAGCAGCGAGCGGATGTCGGCGAGATAGGCACGCACGGTGTGCTCGGAGCGTCCCCGCTCGAGCTGCAGATGCTCGGCGAACGCGTCGAGTGCCGCACCGAACCCGTCGCGCTGCTGCGTCATGTGACCACGGTTGCGAGCGTCATGGTCGGGCGCAAGCGGACGCGCCGGGCCGTTTCCGCGGATACGGCGAGGTTCGCGTCAGTGCGCGCGCCCCCGGAAGGTTCGCGCGCGGGTGGTGGACAGCAGTGTGGCGATCACGATGCCCATCAATCCGTTCACGATTGCGGCGCCGACCGCAGACGCGAGGCTGTTTGCCGCGAGGAATGGCAGCACGATGATGGCGACGATGATCAGCCCGGAAATCCAGCTGAAGAAGGTGCCCGGGGAAGGCACGCCCTGGAACAGCAGGAGCAGCAGCCCACCCGCGAGCAGCGCGGCGATCGCGCCGCACACACCGGCGACCCACGGTGCGTCGTTGCCGTACATCCACACCACCGGGGTATCCATTCGGCGGTAGATCGCCTGCACTATGGCGGCGGCCACCGTGCCGGCCAGAAACGTCGTCAGCGCGGTCGCCGCGACACCGGCGAAGAACGACTTGGTATCGAACGACGAGTGGGGCTGGGGCTGTGGCGGCACATACGGTGGCCGGCCACCCGGATTCCCGTACTCGCCCGGGTTGTTCGAATACGGGTGGCTCATCGCCGCGTGTTCCTCTCGCCTCGAATGCATGGGTATCGCTGCATGGTCTCGCCCGCGGCGAATCTACCTGCCACGGCCGCACGGCGACCACCTTTGCGCGCGCCGTCAATGTAGGGTTGACGATTATTGGTCGTCAATCTAGCCTTGACGGCATGGCAAAGTTGCGGCTCGACGACCTCATCGACGGCATCCGGATCGCACACCCGGACCAACCACTCGACCAACTCAGCAACGCCGTCATCGCGGCACAGCACCTCGACGACCTCGCCGATCACCTCATCGGTCATTTCGTCGACCAGGCCCGGCGCAGCGGTGCGTCCTGGACGGAGATCGGCAATGCCCTAGGCGTAACGAAACAGGCAGCGCAACAAAGATTTACACCCAAGTCGGACGCAAATATGTTCGCCCGATTCACGCCACGAGCCCGCGAGGTCGTGGTGCAGGCGATGGAGGAAGCCCGCGCGGGTCAGCGCGTCGAAATCGAGCCGGCCGACCTGGGGCTGGGACTGCTAGCCACCACCGGCGGAATCGCGTTGCGGGCGCTGGCCGATCGCGGTATCACTCCCGAAGCACTGCGCACCCACCTCGAGTCGATCGCGCCACAGGGCGACCCGGAGGCCGAGTTTCCCACCCTGATTCCGTATTCGAGTGCGGCCAAGAAGGTGCTCGAACTGACAGTGCGGGAGGCGCTACGCTTGGGGCACAACTACATCGGCACCGAACACATCCTGCTCGCACTCCTCGCGGACGACTCGAATGTGTTTGCCGGCCTCGACGTCGACGCCGCGGCGGTGGAGCAGTTCGTGGCAGATACCCTCGCCACCATCGCGGGTGCGGGCGACTCGACTCCGTGACGGTCGCCAAATCGCTACTGCTGTTCGTCCTTGCGGCGGTGGCGGAGATCGGCGGCGCCTGGCTGGTCTGGCAGGGCATCCGGGAACATCGTGGCGCCCTGTGGGTCGGCCTCGGCGTGCTCGCGCTCGGCGCCTACGGATTCGTCGCGACACTGCAGCCCGACGCGAACTTCGGCAGGATCCTCGCCGCGTACGGCGGTGTGTTCGTTGCCGGTTCGCTGCTGTGGGGAGTCGCGTTCGATGGGTTCCGGCCCGACCGCTGGGACATCATCGGCTCCGCCGTCTGCCTCGCCGGGGTCGCGCTCATCATGTACGCCCCACGAGGCTGACGAGCGGGCTGGTGCCGGGTCACCGCAGACTGCCACCAACCGCCGCGTTCGGCTCGAAATTCCAGGTGGTGCAGACGCATTCGATCTTATCGCCGCGCGAAGTGGACACCGCGTTGGTGCGGCCGAGATGGTGTGCTTCGCCCCCGGCATTACGACTCCGACATTGGCACCACCGCTGGTCAACGCGCCGATACGCGGAACCAGCCGGTTTCGTCGACGCCGACGAAACCCGCGATCTCCAACTGCGGCAACACCGAGCGCACGTCCGCGAGTGCCACCCCCGACGATTCGGACAATTCTCGCGGACCACGCGAACCGGCCGCAGGTAGCGCCTCGTAGACGAGCAATTGATCGCCGCGAAGCTCATCGGTGGCTCGCGTATCCGACTGCCCAATTGCCATCGGCAGGGTCAGCGGCCCCGCTTCGTCGAGGATGTCGTCGGCGCAGGAAACGAGCCGGGCCTCGCCGTCCCGGATCATTCGGTGACACCCGACCGAGGTCGCCGACGTGATCGGGCCGGGCACGGCCAGCGCCGGGCGGCCGAGGCGCCGCGCCCATCCCGCGGTGTTGCGAGCGCCGCTGCGTCGACCGGCCTCGACGACGACCACCGCGTCGGAGAGCGCCGCCACCATGCGATTACGGGTCAGGAAGCGGTGTCGGGCGGGGGTCACGCCCGGCGGGTACTCGCTGACCACGAGACCGTCGCGCACGATCTCGGCGAGCAGTCGCGAGTGCTGCGCCGGGTAGGACTGATCGATTCCGCAGGCCAACACCGCAATCGAGGCCGCACCGGCCGACAGCGCCGCGCGGTGGGCCGCGCCGTCGATGCCGAGCGCCGCACCGGAGACCACGGTCCAGCCACGGCCGGCAAGTCCCCCGGCGAGTTCACCGGCCGCATGCTCGCCATAGGGACTCGGCGCGCGCGTCCCGACCACGGCCATCGCGCGATCCGTGAGCGCGGACAGCGATGCCGACCCGAGTACCCACAATGCCAGCGGCGGAGCACATTCCCGCGTGACCGGCCCGGCGGCCTCGCGCGCGGCGGGTGCGAACGCGAGCATTCGCCATGCCGGCCACTCGTCGTCGTCGGGTGTCACCAGGCGACCACGCATTCGCGCAACCAGGTCGAGGTCGTGCTCGGCGGTGTCGAGGTGGCGCCGCGCCGCGGTGCGTCGGCGCAACACCTCGGGCAGGTCCCAATCACGCACGGCACGGGCGGCTTCGAGCACGCCGACCGCCTCGATCAGCTCGATCAGCGGTGCGCACGGCCCCTCCGCCACCCGAGACAGATACGCCCAGGCGCGGCGCCGAACGTCGACGGCGCTCATCGGCCTCGCCTTTCCTTGAAGTTCAGTGCCGCCGCGACATCCCCCGCTTCCGGCAGCACCGCGCCGCGCAGATCGGCCAGGCTCCACGCGACTCGGATCGCGCGATCGGCACCCCGCGCGGTCAGGCTGCCGCGCCGTAGCGCGTCTTCGACCGCGTGCAATGCGTTGCGCGGCAGCCGGTATCGCTGCCGCAGGACATGCCCGGGGACCTCGGCGTTGGTACGCCAGCCGTGCCCGCGCCACCGTTCGGCAGCCGCCGCCCGCGCTGCCGCGACCCGCTCGCGCACCACCGCGCTGCTTTCGGCGACGTCGCCCGAATAGGAGCCGGTGGCGATCGGCGCCAGTACGACCCGCAGGTCGACGCGATCCATCAAAGGGCCGGATAATTTGCCGAGATATCTGCGGCGCGCGGTCGGCGGACACACGCAGTCGATGTCGCGGGCGGGCGCGCACGGGCACGGATTTGCCGCGAGCACGAGCTGGAATCGTGCCGGGTAGCGGGCCACGCCGTCGCGGCGCGCGATGCGGACCTCGCCTTCTTCGAGCGGGGTGCGCAGCGATTCGAGCACCTTCGCCCCGATCTCGGCGCATTCGTCGAGGAACAGCACACCCCGGTGGGCTCGGCTGACCGCGCCGGGACGCGCCATCCCCGAGCCGCCGCCGACCATTGCACTCACCGAGGTGCTGTGGTGCGGCGCCACGAACGGCGGCACGGTGATGAGCGGGTTGTCGTCCGGGAGCAGCCCGGCCAGCGAGTGAATAGCGGTGACCTCCAACGCCTCCTGCTCGCTCAGCGGCGGGAGCAGGCCCGGCAGCCGTTGCGCGAGCATCGTTTTGCCCACGCCGGGGGGACCGGTGAGCATCAAATGGTGGGCACCAGCGGCCGCGACCTCGAGCGCCCAGCGCGCCTCCTCCTGGCCGACGATCTCGCTCAGGTCCGCGCGGACCCCGCCGTCGTCCGCGGCGCGCGCGGGGGGTGCGGCGAGTTCTCCTTTCCCGCGCAGCCAGCTCAGCACGTCGCGCAGGTGGTCGGCGCCGAGCACCTCAACGCCCTCGACGAGGCCCGCTTCGGCCAGCCCCATCGTGGGCACCACCACGCACGGGCGCCCCGAGTGCCGCGCCGCGAGCACCGCCGAAAGCACCCCGCGCACCGGCCGGATGCGCCCGTCGAGCGCGAGTTCGCCAAGCAGCACGGTCTTGTCCAGCGGTGACCGCGGCACCGTGCCGGCCGCGTCCAGAACGGCGGCAGCCAGGGCCACGTCGTAGACGGAGCCGACCTTCGGCAGCGTGGCCGGCGACAGCGCGAGGATGACGCGCCGGTCGGGCCACTCCTCGCCGGAGTTGGTGACCGCCGCACGCACCCGATCGCGCGACTCCTGCAGCGCGGTATCGGGCAACCCGACCAGATGTACGCCCGGCAACCCGCGCCCGATATCGGCCTCGATCTCCACGAGGTGCCCGTCCACCCCGGACACGGCGACCGAATGTGCCCGCCCCAGCGCCATCAGAAGGCCGCCCGCAGATGCTCGATCGCCGGGTCGGCGGCCTTGCGAAGCAGCACCGACACGACGTCGAATCTGACATCCACCCAACCGGGTTGCTCGGCGAGCCACAGCCCCGCCAGCCGACGGATGCGGGCCTGCTTGGCGAATGTCACCGCCTCGGCCGGCAGCCCGAACCCGCGACCGGATCGCGTTTTCACCTCGACGAACGCCACTACCGGACCGTCGCGCGCGATCAGATCCAGTTCGCCGTAGCGGCAGCGCCAGTTCCGGCACAGAATCCGCAGCCCGGCGGCTTCGAGGAAGTCCGCCGCCAGCTCTTCACCCCGGGCGCCGAGCGCCTTGTTGTCCCCCACGTCGACGAGCATGACCCGGGCGCCGACCGTGGCCGGGCGAACGCCCTGGGCATATGCCCGGGCCTGTTAGCGAATTCACGCCTGTGGATAACCCGAGTTCGGCGCCGTTGGGGCATCGTCTCGATCGCCGCCCGCACCGTCCTCCGTCGGCCCGATATCGCAGATCAAACCCCGACCGCAGACGAACTGTTCGACCACCGGCATCGTCTTCGGGTACGCCCGGCTGGTCAGCACCGTCTGCCTGCCCGCGGCAACCCGCTCGGCCAGCAACTCGCGTACGGCAGCAAGATCGACCGCAGGCTCGTCGAGGTCGTCGATCAACAACACCGACGGCGCTACCAGGTCCGGGTACCTGGCCAATTCGGCTGCCCCCAGGTATTGCACCGCCATATCGGTGTGGATGCGCCTGGTGTAGTCCTCGATCGCGCGCAGCAGATGCGTCTTACCGACCGGTTTCGCCGCCCACACCCACAGCGGGTCGTAGGTCCGCGCGGGAACTTCGGCAACTGCGAGAGCGGCGGTACGCGCGAACCTGTTGTTGGGCGCGACCAGGAAAGTGTCGAACGTGCGCGGGTGCGTTGCGGGCATGGCAGCCTCACATTTCGGATCGGGATGCCCGCAATTCTCCGCCCGCGCAACGGTTCACACCCGCCAACGCCCGTGACACGCCGCGCGACACGCCGTCACAACCTGGCGCGCACCTCGATCGTGCTGTCCGTGGTCCGCAGCGGCCGGATCAAACCCTCCTGCACGAACGAGGCGATCAACTGGCCCGCCTCGGTGTGCACCTGCCCACGCACGTAGGACATGCCCGCGCCAACCTGGGTGCTCTCGTGGCTGTAGAGCAGCCAGCCGTCCCATGCGACCGGCTCGTGGAAGCTCACCGTCACCGTCATCGGCGCGGTCGAGACGGTGTAGTGCGATTGGCTGGTGCCGATGCCCGCGTGCGCCCGCATGGTGGTCGAGATCGACAGGTGGCCGGTGAAGTACGCCAGCAGCGCCTTGGCCAGGTCGTCGCGTTGCGGGATGGACTCGTAGTGCAGCCAGGCGTACAGCTCGGGTGGGCCCACCTCGTCGGGGCTGTTCACGTCGAGGACGTCGACGAGACGCAGTTCGCGACCGGTCATCGGCATCGGCGAGTCGTTGGCCTCGGCGGGTGCCGCGACATCGGGCAGCGGCGCGTGGTGGCGGATGACGTCCGCCGACGGCACGTCCAAGAGCACCGTGATCGAGGCGCACCGGCGACCGTTCTGGTGCGCGAAGACCAGCGTGGTAGCGGTCGACCGACCCTCGTGCACGACGTCGAGCACCAGCTCGACCGGCGTTTCCACGACGATCGGCCGGCTGAACACCGCGTGCGCCGACCGGACCGACTTGTCCGGAAACCGCTTCGCTGCGGCCACTACGGCCTGTGACAGCACCTGGGTGCCCTCTACGACCAGCCGATCCTCGCCGTCGTCGATGCCGGTCTCACCGATGAACCGGTCCTGCCCGTCCGGCGCCACGTCGAACATGTCGAGCAATTTGGTCACCGACCAGGGGGTCGTTTCCACATCCTGCGAATCCGCTGCCATCCGTCGCAATCCTCTCCATGTTTACAAGGTTGAAGCTTTACAACCGAAAACGAGAATGTCACGCTCTAATTAGGAGAAGTTCCCTAACACCATGGTGGAGGATCGTCATGCCCCGCGAGTTACCGTTCCCGGTCTTCGATGCCGACAATCATTTGTACGAAACCCGGGAAGCGCTGACGAAGTTCCTGCCGGAGAATCGCAAGCGACTGATCGACTACGTCGAGGTGCGCGGTCGCACGAAGATCGTCGTGCGCGGCCAAATCAGTGAGTACATCCCCAACCCGACGTTCGACGTGGTCGCCCGTCCGGGCGCGCAGGAGGAGTACTACCGCAGCGGCAGTGGCGGTAAGTCCTACCGCGAAATCATGGGCAAGCCGATCCCTTCGATTCCCGCCTTCCGCGAGCCCGGACCGCGGCTCGAGGTGATGGACGAGCTCGGTCTCGACTACGCGCTGATGTTCCCGACGCTCGCCTCGCTGGTCGAGGAGCGCCTCAAGGATGATCCCGAGGCGATTCACGATGTCGTGCACGCGCTGAACCAGTGGATGTACGAGACGTGGTCCTTCAACTACAAGGACCGCATCTTCGCCACCCCGGTAATCACGCTGCCGATCGTCGATCGGGCGCTCGAAGAGCTCGAATGGTGCCTCGAGCGCGGCGCGAAGACCGTGCTGGTCCGCCCGGCGCCCGTGCCCGGGTTCCGCGGCAGCCGTTCGTTCGGCCTGCCCGAGTTCGACCCGTTCTGGCAGGCCTGTGTGGACGCGGGCATCCCGGTGTCGATGCACGCCTCGGATTCCGGCTATGCCGAGATGCTCAACGTCTGGGAACCGGGCGACGAGTACCTGCCGTTCAAGCCGAACGCGTTCCGGATGATCGCCATGGGCAAGCGCCCCATCGAGGACGCTATGACCGCCCTGGTCGCCCACGGCGCACTCTCCCGTAACCCGGACCTGCGCATCCTGTCCATCGAGAACGGCGCTTCGTGGGTTTCGCATCTGCTCAAGCAGTTCGCCGATGTTTACGGCAAGATGCCGCAGGAGTTCGCCGAGGATCCGATCGCCGCGTTCAAGCGCGCGGTCTACGTCGCCCCGTTCTGGGAGGACAACTTCGCCGAGGTCGTGGACATCATGGGCGCCGACCGCGTCGTCTTCGGCTCGGACTGGCCGCATCCGGAGGGCATGGCAGAGCCACGCAACTTCGTCGACGAGATCTCCGGTCTCTCACAGGCCGATCAGGCGAAAATCATGGGCGGCAACATGTTGGATCTGTTCAAGATCAAGCAGCAGGTAACCGCCTGATCCGTGCGCTTGCAGCGTCCCGATGGTTCGGGTGGGCCGTCGGGACGCTGTGCGTTGTAGGCCGAGTGCAGAGTCGAGGAGGGTGATCGATGAGTCTGGTAGCGGGACGCGGGCCGTTCGGCTCGCACCGGGCCGGGTGGTTCTCGCCTCCGGTTCCGGACAGCGTCGTGTACGTCGAGCCGCATCCGCGACGTATTCGGGCGGTGCGCAACGGCGACACCGTGATCGACACCGAGCACGCACTGATGGTGCATCGCGAAGGTCGCCCGTTGAGCTATGTGTTCCCCGCCGACGAGATCGGTGACCTGCCCGGCGAACCGGAGCCATACGCCCCCGGATACGTCGGCGTGCCGTGGGACGCGGTCGACACCTGGTTCGAGGAGGGCCGCCGGCTCGTGCACTACCCGCCGAATCCCTATCACCGGGTGGACTGCCGCCCGACCCGGCGGCGGCTGCGCGTCGAGGTCGCCGGCACCACGCTCGTGGATACCGACGACACGATCATCCTGTTCGAGACATCGCTCGCGCCGCGGCTCTACGTCGATCCCGCGCACGTCCGGACGGACCTGCTGCAGCGCACCGAGACCACGACCTACTGCAATTACAAGGGCCTTGCGACGTACTGGTCCGCGGTCGTCGACGACGCGGTCGTGCCGGACGTGGCGTGGAGCTACGCGGACCCGATGCCGGAAACGATGCAGATCAAGGGCTTTCTCAGCTTCGACGCCACCCGCGCCGAGGTGATCGCCGAGCTACCCGAATCCGTCGTCGTTGCAGCCGATTTCGGTCCCGGTAGCTCAGTCCGGTAGGCGCAGATCCGGCTTGTCGAGCTCCTCGATGTTCACGTCCTTGAACGTGATGACTCGGACATGTTTGACGAACCGGGCCGGGCGGTACATGTCCCACACCCAGGCGTCGGCCATCCGCACTTCGAAGTAGATCTCGCCGTCGGCGTTGCGTGGCAGCAGCTCCACCGAATTCGCCAGGTAGAAACGGCGCTCGGTCTCCACGACGTACGAGAACTGTCCGACGATGTCCTTGTACTCGCGATACAGCGAGAGCTCCATCTCGGTTTCGTACTTCTCGAGATCCTCGGCGCTCATCGGGTGCGGATTCCTCCTCGTCGTGGGGTTCCTGCCATCATGTCGCACTCCGCACTCGGGTCGCCATCGGGTCGCCTCACCGCCCCATCGTCGAGGGCGGCCGGGTCGATGACGGTGTCGTCGGCGCCGGCCGGAATCTGCGGCACGTTCCGCCACGACCGGCGGTGCTCACTGGTGGCACCGAGCCGGCCGAGCGCCTCGACATGCACCGGCGTGTTGTAGCCCTTGTGCGCGGCGAAGCCGTAGCCGGGCAGCGTCCCATCGAGTTCGACCATGATCCGGTCCCGCGTCACCTTGGCCAGGATGCTCGCGGCCGCGATGCACGCGGCGTTCGCGTCGCCCCCGATCACCGGCAGTGACGGCACCGGGATGCCCGGCACCCGGAACCCGTCGGTGAGCACGTAGCCCGGAACCACGCCGAGACCCGCGACCGCGCGGCGCATGCCCTCGATATTGGCGACGTGGATGCCGATCTCGTCGATCTCCCAGGCGGGGATACACACCACGTGCCACGCCAGCGCACGACGCTTGATCACCGGAAACAGTTGCTCGCGCGCCCGCTCGGTGAGTTTCTTCGAATCGTCGAGTCCGGCAAGCGACGCCATCGGGGTCGGGGCGAGCGCGCACGCCGCCACGACCAGCGGCCCGGCACATGCACCACGCCCCGCCTCGTCGACGCCCGCGACCGGACCGAGCCCGCCGCGGACCAGAGCGGATTCGAGCGTGCGCAGGCCCGCAGACTTGCGGATGACGGTGCGCGGCGGCCAGGAACCCATACAGCTGCCCTAGTTCGACTGAATGTCCGGCGAGCTGATCGTGCCCATTCGGCCCGGCGGCAGAATAATGAACACCGCCTTGCCCCGGACGTTGTCCACCGGCACGGTCCCCTGCAGCTCGTCGCCCACGTGGTAGCGCGAGTCGGCGGAGTTGTTGCGGTTGTCGCCCATCATCCAGAGGTTGCCGTCGGGCACGGTCACCGGACCGAAGCAGCGCCCGGATTTGCGCTCGGTATCACAGGTCAGTTGGCCGGGGACGAACGGGAAGTCGTTGACCACGTACGGCTCGTCGAGTGGTTTGCCATTGACCATCACCCGACCCTGGTCGTCGCAGCATTCGACGGTCTGCCCACCCGTGGCGATGACGCGCTTGACGAGATCGTTCTCGTCCGGCGGCACTACGCCGAACACGGATCCGGCGTTCTGCATGGTGCGGATAACGGAATTGTCGGACCGGATCGACTGGTAATCGGCGCTCCACGAGTCGGGGCCGAGGAAGACGATGACATCGCCCGGCTTGGGATCGCCGAACGTGTAGCTCAGCTTCTCCACGAGGATCCGGTCACCGGTGCACCCGGCGCAGCCGTGCAGGGTGGGCTCCATCGACTCCGACGGAATCAGATAGACCCGCGCGATGAAGGTCTGCAGCAGGAAACTCAGCAGCAGCGCCACCACGATGAGAATGGGGAGTTCGCGCCAGAAGGGGCGTTGCTTCTTCTTCGGTTTCGTATCGCTGTCGGTCGCTTCGTTCACCGGTGGGGCCTCGTCCGTCACAGAAGACAGGTTAGCCCGGCGCCGAGGCGCCGGGCTTCACCGTGGTTCGTACTGTCCGATACGGGCGTTAGGCCCGACCGGAGTGGAGCTTGCGGAACGACCCGAAGGTCTAGCTCAGCGCTTCTCTTTGATTTTGGCGGCCTTGCCGCGCAGGTCGCGCAGGTAGTACAGCTTCGCGCGACGTACATCACCGCGGGTCACGACCTCGATGTGGTCGACGTTCGGGCTGTGCACCGGGAAGGTGCGCTCCACGCCGACACCGAAGGAGACCTTGCGGACGGTGAAGGTCTCGCGGATGCCGCCACCCTGGCGACGGATGACGACGCCCTTGAAGACCTGGACGCGCTCCTTCGAGCCTTCGATAACCTTCACGTGCACGTTCAACGTGTCGCCGGCGCGGAACTCGGGAATGTCGCTGCGCAGCGACTGCTTGTCCAAGAAGTCCAGGGTGTTCATCGATTCCATCCTTGCGTTTCGCTCGAGTAGAGGAACCTGGCGGCGCGCATAAGCGCAGCGCTCGACCGGTTCGTACCCCTGATAGGTCGGTGTGCCCATACAGGCAACCCGTCAATTGTGCCAGACGAGGCACTGCGAGACGAAATCGCATGTCACCGGCTCGCTCACTGCCGACCGGCGGCCGCGCGCGGCTGCGGGTCCGCAGCGCTGTGCGGCGCCGGTGCCGGACGCACGATCCGGTCGAGTTCGGCCTCGGTGGCGGACTTCGCGTGCGCGACACTCGGCTGCCCGGCAATCACATCCTGCACGTAGATCTTGGCCCGGATCAGTGGGCGGCGCAGACGCTTCTCGCGGCGAATCGCCCGCTCCATCCGTTTCGGGCGGGCGGTGTAGCGCCAGCGCGACCACGGCGCACCCGGCCGGCTCAACCGGATCGCGCCGACGAGGAGCACCGGAAACACGAACAGACCCACCAGCGCAGTCCAGATCTTGCCCTTCAGGATCACCACCGCGGCAACCGCGAGGTTCATCAGGGCGAACAACCCGAGGACGACGCGCACCGGCACGCTGTTCGTTTCCCGGAACGAGGCGACGTCGATGAATTCGACCGGGTGCAAGCCGAGTAGGACCAAACCCGTCACCGCGATCGCAGCGAAAACCGCATCCACCGAGGCCCGGCCCTGCTCGGCCCAGTAGACGTCGCGCAGATAGAAGATCAGCGCGAACTCGTCGAGAACGAGCGCAGCGCCGACCCCGAAGCAGGCCGCCAGGATCGCGCCGGTGGTCCGGGTGCCGTCCTCGTACACCGCGATCAGCGCACCGCCGGACAACAGCATCGTGACCACGCCGAAGACGACGTGGTGAATGTGCTGACCACCCGGCGTGACGTTTCCCGGCCACCACTTCACCTGGGCACGAATCATCCGCACGCTGAGCCGGATGAATACGAATCCGCCGATAAACCCGAGCAGGAAGAACAACAGCGGGAGCCGACCGTGCGCAATCACCTCATCGTGAAGCCAATTGTGCATCGCCGACTCCCGCTCCGCTTGGGCTGACGCTACCGCCCGAAACCGGCCTTGCGGAGCGCATCGGCCATCGAACCGGTCGCCGAGGGGCGGTCGCCTCCGGACGGGCTCTTGCGCTTGCCACCGTCCTTGGCGACGTTGCGCCCGTCCGCACGTCGCCCGCCCGGTCGCCGTGCCTGCCGATCACCGCCGCCCGCGGCGGGCTTACCCGCGCCCACCTCGTCGTCCAGCCGCAGCGTCAGCGAGATGCGCTGGCGAGCCACGTCCACGTCGAGCACCTTCACGGTGACCACGTCACCGGACTTCACGACCTCGCGCGGATCCTTTACGAAGTTGTGCGACATCGCCGAGACGTGCACCAGCCCGTCCTGGTGCACACCCACGTCGACGAACGCACCGAACGCGGCCACGTTCGTGACCACGCCCTCCAGCGTCATGCCGGGCAACAGGTCGGCGACCTTCTCTACGCCCGCGGCGAACGTCGCCGTCTTGAACTCCGGTCGCGGGTCACGGCCGGGCTTCTCCAGTTCGGCGATGATGTCGGTGACCGTCGGCACACCGAACCGCTCGTCGGTGAAATCGCCGGGCGACAGTCCGCGCAGCACCACACTGTTGCCGAGCAGATCCCGCACGCCGGCGCCGGTGGCCGCGACGATTCGCCGCACCACCGGATAGGCCTCCGGGTGGACCGCCGACGAGTCGAGCGGGTCGGCGCCGTCACCGATCCGCAGGAAGCCCGCGCACTGTTCGAACGCCTTGGGACCGAGCCGGGGCACGTCCTTGAGGCCCTTGCGGTCACGGAACGCACCGTTCTGGTCACGGTGCGCGACGATGCTCTCGGCGAGCCCCTCGGCGATGCCGGACACTCGCGCGAGCAACGGCACCGAAGCGGTGTTGACGTCGACGCCGACGGCGTTCACCGCGTCCTCCACGACCGCGCCGAGCGACCGGGCGAGCAGCGACTCGGACACGTCGTGCTGGTACTGGCCGACACCGATCGATTTCGGATCGATCTTCACCAGCTCGGCCAGCGGATCCTGCAGGCGCCGCGCGATCGACACCGCACCGCGCAACGACACATCCATGTCCGGCAGCTCGCGGGTGGCGTACGCGGAGGCGGAATACACCGACGCGCCGGCCTCCGACACCACGATCTTGCTGAGCTTCTGCTCGGTGCCGGCGCTCTGCATCCGCGAAATCAGCTCGGTGGCAAGCGCGTCCGTCTCGCGCGAGGCCGTGCCGTTGCCGATCGCGATCAACTCGACACCGAAGCGCGCGACGATCGCCCCCAGCACGGCGAGCGATTTCTCCGTCTGCCCCTGCGGCTTGTGCGGATAGATGACCTCGGTGGCGAGCACCTTTCCGGTGCCGTCCACCACGGCCACCTTGACACCGGTGCGGTAGCCCGGATCGAGACCCATCGTGGTGCGCGTCCCGGCCGGCGCGGCGAGCAGCAGGTCGCGCAGGTTCGCCGCGAATACGTCGACCGCGTCCTTCTCCGCCGACTGTCGCAACCGCATCCGGATGTCGACGCCCAGACCGATGGAGAACTTGGTGCGCCAGGCCCAGCGCACCGTGTCGAGCAGCCACCCGTCCGCGGCGCGGCCGCGGTCGGCGATGCCGAAGCGCGCCGCGATGCGCTGCTCATAGACGGTCCTGGTACCGGGTTCTGGTTCCTCGGTGTCCGCATCGAGGGAGACGGCGAGCACCTCCTCCTTCTCGCCGCGCAGCATCGCCAGGATGCGATGCGACGGCAGCGAGGCGAACGGCTCGGCGAAGTCGAAGTAGTCGGCGAATTTCGCGCCCGCCTCCTCCTTACCTGCCCGCACCGCGGAGCGCAGTTGCCCACGCTGCCACATGGTTTCGCGCAGCTCACCAACCAGATCGGCATCCTCGGCGAACCGCTCGACCAGGATCGCCCGCGCGCCGTCGAGCTGTTCGGCGGAGAAGGTGGCCGGCTCCGTGGTCGGATCGCCGATCAGTGCATCCGCGACCGGCTCGTGTCCCGCCTCGCGTGCGATCTGCGCCTTGGTGCGCCGCTTGGGCTTGTAGGGCAGATAGATGTCTTCGAGTCGGGCCTTGGTCTCGGCGGCCATGAGCTGTCCGCGCAGGACATCGTCGAGCTTGCCCTGGGACGCGATCGATTCGAGGATCGTCGAGCGACGCTCGTCGAGCTCGCGCAGATAGCGCAGCCGCTCTTCGAGCTGCCGCAGCTGAGCGTCGTCGAGGCCCGCCGTTGCTTCCTTGCGGTAGCGGGCGATGAACGGCACCGTCGAGCCGGCATCGAGCAGGTCGACCGCGGCACGGACTTGATCGTTCCCGACCGCGAGTTCCTCGGCGATCCGGCTGTTCACACTCTGTAGCGCTGTCGTCACGCGGTCAGACACTACCGGCGACGGCGGACAGTCCGGGCGCCGCGATGGGTACGGGGTCAGTCGGTGTGCGGATCGTCGCGCAACAGATCGGGCCTGCGCTGCGCGGTGCGCTGCACGGACTGTTCGCGGCGCCAGGCGGCCACCTTCGCGTGGTCGCCCGACAGCAGAATCGGGGGCACGTCGAGGCCGCGCCAGCTGACCGGGCGGGTATAGCTGGGCCCTTCCAGCAGGCCGCCGAGAGCGGAGTCACTGGCGAACGAATCCTCTTGATGCGACAGCTGATTGCCGAGCACACCGGGCAGCAGCCGCACGACGGCCTCGGTCATCACGAGCACCGCCGCCTCGCCGCCGATCAGCACGTAGTCACCGATGCTGACTTCCTCGACGCGCATGCGCCGCGCGGCGTCGTCGAACACCCGCTGATCGATGCCCTCGTACCGCCCGCAGGCGAAGACGATGTGCTGCTCGCCGGTCCAGCGCTGCGCCGTCGCCTGGGTGAACGGCACGCCCGCCGGGGTCGGCACGACCAGCAGGGTCTCCGCGGTGCAGACCTCGTCGAGTGCATCGCCCCAGACGGTCGGCTTCATCACCATTCCGGGGCCGCCGCCGTACGGCGAGTCGTCGACCGCCTTGTGCACATCGTGCGTCCAGCGCCGCAGATCGTGCACCCCGAGCTGGATCAGACCGCGTTCGATTGCCTTGCCGAGCAACGCCGTTCGCAGTGGTTCGAGATATTCGGGAAAGATCGTGACGACGTCGAGACGCATCAGACGTCCAACAGGCCATCGGGGGGATCGACCACGACGCCGTCGGCCAGCGACACCTCCGGCACGATGTCGGTGACGAACGGGATCAGGATCTCGCGACCGTCGCCGGCGGCCCGCACCGAAAGCAGCTCCCCCGCCGCGGAATGCAGCACCTCGGTCACGGTGCCGAGCGCGGTTCCGTCGACGAGGCGCACCGCAAGTCCCTCGAGCTCGTGGTCGTAGAAAGCATCGGGATCATCGCCCTGCGGCAGATCCGCGGTATCGACGACGAACAACGTCCCACGCAGTTCGTCGGCGGTGTTGCGGTCGACCACACCGTCCACGGACAGCAACAGCCGCCCGGAATGCTCCCGGGCGGCTGTGACGGTGTATTCGGTTGTCTGCGCCGACTTCGGCTTCCGGCCGCGCAGCACCGTGCCGACGGCAAAGCGCAGTTCGGGCTCGTCGGTGCGGATCTCCACGACGAGTTCGCCGCGAATGCCGTGCGACCTGGCGACACGGCCGACTACGAGTTCCATCGGCGCTGTCCCCTAGTCCTCGAGCCCCCGTCGTCGGGTGCTTGCCTGGTCAGCGGTCGGTATCGACGACGTCGACGCGAATCCCGCGTCCGCCGATACCGGAGACGAGGGTGCGCAACGCGGTGGCGGTGCGCCCGCCGCGACCGATCACCTTGCCGAGGTCGTCCGGGTGGACGTGCACCTCGATGGTGCGGCCGCGACGGCCGGTGATCAGCTCGACGCGAACGTCATCGGGGTTGGCGACGATACCGCGAACGAGATGCTCTACAGCGTCGGCGACAACGGTGCTCACTGCTGTGCAGCCTCGGTGCCCTCGGTGGCCTCGTCGGCTTTCGCAGACTTCTTCTTCGGGGTGGTCGCAGCGGCGGCCGGCTCGGAATCGGCCTGCGCGAGCGCAGCGTTGAACAGATCGAGCTTGCTCGGCTTCTCCGCCGCCTTGCGCAGCGTGCCCTCGGTGCCCGGGAGGCCCTTGTACTTCTGCCAGTCACCGGTGATCTCGAGCAGGCGCTGCACCGGCTCGGTCGGCTGGGCGCCAACACCGAGCCAGTACTGGGCGCGCTCGGAATCGATCTCGATGAGCGACGGGTCTTCCTTCGGGTGGTACTTGCCGATGGTCTCGATGGACCGGCCGTCCCGGCGGGTGCGCGAGTCCGCGACGACGACGCGGTACTGCGGGTTGCGGATCTTGCCGAGACGGGTGAGCTTGATCTTGACAGCCATGAGTGGCGCTTCCTTTTGGTTGGTCACGGCGCAATTCGGCGGCGCGCATGGCATGCGTGCCCGGTTTTGCGTTGAGATGGGTGTTGTGACCGCCGCGCGGTACGGAACCGGAGACGGGCGAACAGCGTTCCATTGTGCCAGACGCCGTGCTCGGGCAGGAAATCGCCCACCGCTAGTCCGCCGGCTTCACCGCCAGGATCGGCTTCGGACAATTCAGCAGCACACGCTGCGCGGTGCTGCCGAGCAGCAGTTTACCCACCGGGGTGCGGTGCCGGATGCCGATGACCAGCAGTTCGGCGTCGTCGGCAGTCATTGCATGGAGCAACGTGTCCACCACGTCCAAACCCACCTCCTGGTGGATCTCGTGCGGGACGCCGCTGGCGGCGAGCGCCTCCTCGAGCCGGGCCACGCCGTCGTGCGAGGCGAACTTCGGGTCGGACCACGAGTCGCCCTTGGACGAGTTGATCACCCGCAGCGAGGTCCCGCGCGCTTTCGCCTCGGCGATGCCGTGCTCGAGGGCGGCTGAGCCGTACTCGTCCGCACTGAATCCGATGACGATCATGCGTCCTCACGCTCCCTTTCGATCATTTCCTGCACCGTCGCCTCCGGGCGGCGATGGCGGATCAGCTGCACGATTGCCGGCAGGGCCAACAACCCGACGATCAGCACGTAGACGATCACCGCGACCGGCTCGCTGAACAGGCTGCTCCAGTCGCCGCCGCCGAGCTGCAGGGTCTGGCGCAGCTGCCGCTCGATCCGCGGTCCGAGGATCACGCCGATGATCAGCGGCAGCACCGGCAGTCCGAAGCGGCGCATCATCAGCCCGAGCAGGCCGAACACCAGCAGCAGCGCGAGGTCGAGCGGCTGCAGATTCACCGCATAGGCGCCGAGCGTGGCGAAGAACAGGATGCCCGCGTACAGGTAGGGCCGCGGCGTGCGCAGCAGCTTCGCCCACAGCGGGGCCAGCGGCAGGTTCAGCACCAGCAGCAGGAAGTTGCCGATGAACAGGCTCGCGATCAGCGTCCAGATCAGCAGCGGTTCCTTCTCGAACAGCGTCGGGCCCGGCTGGATGCCATAGGAGACGAACGCGGTCAGCATCACCGCGGCGGTGGCGTTGGTCGGCAGACCGAGCGACAGCATCGGCACCAGGGTGCCCGCGGCGGAGGCGTTGTTGGCCGCCTCCGGACCCGCGACGCCTTCGATCGCGCCCTTGCCGAACTCGTCCTTGTGCTTGGAGAGCTTCTTCTCGGTGATGTAGGACAGGAAGGTCGGCAACTCCGCGCCACCGGCGGGCAGCGCGCCGAACGGGAAACCATAGGCAGTGCCGCGCAGCCACGGCTTCCAGGACCGCTTCCAGTCGCTGCGCCCCATCCAAGGCCGGCCGACCGGGATCACCTCGACCGGACGGCGGCGCAGATGCGCGGCCACCCAGAGCGCTTCGCCGAGTGCGAAGACCGCGACCGCGACGATCACGATGTCGATGCCGTCGGAGAGTTGCGGGAGGCCGAACGTGGCGCGCGGCTGCCCGGTGAGGAAGTCGATGCCGACCAGGCCGATCGCGAGACCGAGCAGCAGCGAGATGACGCCACGCAGCTTGGAACTACCGAGAATCGCGGTGACGGCGACGAGCGCGAGCAGCATGATCGCCAGATACGACGGCGCCCCGAGCGTCACCGCGAAACTCGACACCCACGGCGCGAACAGCACCAGCAGCATCGTGCCGATCGACCCCGCGACGAACGAACCGATCGCCGCGGTCGCGAGCGCTTGCGCCGCTCTGCCCGCCTTGGCCATCTTGTTGCCCTCGATCGCGGTGATCACCGACGAGGACTCGCCCGGGGTGTTGAGCAGGATCGAGGTCGTGGAGCCGCCGTACATGCCGCCGTAGTAGATACCGGCGAACATGATGAACGCCGCGCTCGGGCTGACGTTGTAGGTGACCGGCAGCAGCAGCGCCACCGTCATCGCCGGCCCGATGCCGGGCAGCACGCCGACCGCGGTGCCCAGCAGCACGCCGAGGCAGGCGTAGAGCAGGTTCATTGGCGTCGCTGCCTGGGAGAAGCCCTCCAGCAGCCAACTCAGATTGTCCATGTCACAAGATCCCGTCGAGAATGCCTGCGGGCAGCGGGATGCCGAGCCCGACGTAGAAGATGTAGAAGCTGCCGAAGGCGAGCACGGCGCCGATGGCGATATTGCGCACGTAATGCTTGCTGCCGAGAACCGTTGCGGCACCGGCGAAAAGGAATGTTCCGGTAATGGCCCAGCCGAGTGAGTCGATCAGCAGAATGGTCGCGACGAAGATCGCTACCAGCTGGCCGACGGTGCGCCAGTCGCTCGGTTCGGACAGATCGATGTCCTCGCCCTCCTCGGCCGCACCGGTGGAACCGCGCATGATCGCGACCGCGAACGCCACGGCGCAGATCAGCATCGCGATGCCGATCACCATCGGAAAGAGCTTGGGGCCAACCGGATCCACCTTGGCGAAGGCGTTGGTCAGCGAGGCGGCGTCGACGATGAGAAAGGTCCCCACCGCGGCGAGCACCCCGCAAACGACGAACTGCGCCTTGTCGATCACCTTGGGCTCGGGTTCCTGCGGCTCGATCCGGTCGTGCGTCGGTGCGCTCATGCCAACCCCAGTTCCGTCAGCGTGGACCCGACCCGCTGATCCTGTTCGACGAGAAATTGTTCGAATTCGGGCCCGGTGACGAACGCGTCGGTCCAACCGTTTTTCACCAGCGCCTCCTTCCACTCGGGGGTGTCGTGCAGCTCGGTGAGCGCATCGACCATGGCTGCCCGCGCTTCGTCGGAAATGCCGGGCGGAGCGAGGATTCCGCGCCAGTTGGTGAACTGCAGGTCGACGCCGGCCTCGGTGAGCGTGGGGGCGTCGATGCCGGGCACCCGCTCGGCCCCGGAAACGGCGAGCACGCGCACCTGGCCTGCCTCGATCTGGTCGACGTATTCGCCGAGACCGGACGTGCCGGCATCGATCTTCTGACCGAGCAGCGCGGTGAGCAGATCACCGCCCCCGTCGTAGGAGACGAAGTTGACCGACTTGGGATCGATGCCGGCCGCCTGCGCGGTCTGCATCGGGAAAAGGTGGTCCGGTCCGCCCGGTGAGGAGCCACCGCCGATCGTGACCGACGACGGGTCGGCCTTCCACGCGGCGATCAGGTCGCCGACCGTCTGGTACGGCGAGTCGGCCGGGACCAGAATGCCTTCCTGCTCCTCCACCACCTTGGCCAGCGCTGTCGCGTCGGTGACGCGATTCGTCGCGCCGTTGGTGTAGCCCGAGCCGACCACGCCGAGACCCATCATCATCATCAGGTCGTCGTTGCCGCGCTCGTTCATCAACCGCGCCATCGCGACCGTGCCGCCGGCGCCGATCACGTTGAACACCTCGACCCGGCCGGTGATGTCGTTTTCCTCCATGATCTTCACCCCGGTGCGCGCGGTCAGGTCGTAGCCACCGCCAGGGCTGTTCGGCACCATCATGCGCAGCCGATGCAGGCCGGATTCGTCGTCGCCGCGGGTGACGCCGCAGCCACCGACCAGGACCGCGACCAGCGCGAGAACCGCGGTGAGCCAGACGCTGCGTCTGCGTCTCGACATAGCTTCCTCTTTCGTCGCAGAGTGTGATCTAGAGGCAATACTGAAGGTGTCAGTGATGTAGGTCACTAATGCGGACGCAATGAAAGTAGAGTTCTTTGTGGTCACGGCTCATCGGTAGCGGAGTGGCGACGCGCTTCCTGCTGCTCCAGATCGTCGTGCTCGCGGTGGTGCTCGGTGCCGTCGGCGCGGTGTCGGTACATCTGTCGACCAGCGAGTTCGGTGATATCCGGGCGCAGCGGATGCTCTCGGTCGCCGAGAACCTCGCCTCGACCCCGATCGTCCGCGATCAGCTCGACAACCCGGCCGCCGAGCGCGTCCTCGCGCCGGAGGTGGACCGTGCCGTGGACCTGTCGGGCGCCGACCTCGCCGAGATCGTCACACCGGATGCGACGGTGCTGGTTTCGTCGGACCCGTCGCGCTGGGGTGAGCCGGCCGATCTCGGACGCAGCGATGTGACCACCGGGCGGGCGTGGTCCGGTGATCTCGACGTGGATGACGTGCACTCCATCGCGGGGCACGTTCCGGTGCTGGACATCGACGGGAATGTGCTTGCGGTCGTTGCGGTCAGCGAGGGCTATCCGTCGTTGTGGCAGCTGCTGACCGCGGGCGGCGCGCAACTGCTGCTCTACCTCGGCATCGGCGCGGCACTCGGACTGATCGGTTCGTATCTGCTGGCCCGGCGGCTCGAACGCGACACCCGCGGACTCGCGGTCGCCGAGATCGCCAGCCTCGCCGACCATCGTGAGGCGTTGCTGCACAGCATCCGGGAGGGCGTGGTGGCAGTGGACAACGCCGGGTGCATCACCGTGCTCAACGACAGCGCGCAGGAGCTGCTCGGGTTACCCACCGACGCGGTTGGCCGGCATCTGACCGAGGTGGACGTGGATCCGACGGTTCGCGAGTTTCTGCTCTCGGAGGCGAGCGAGCACGACGTGGTGCTTTCCACCCGTGACCACGTGCTGGCGCTCAACCGGCAGCCGGCGTCGAGCCGCGGCCGGCGGATCGGCACGGTGACGACGATGCGCGATTCCACGCAACTGGCCGCAATGCAGAGCCAGCTCACCTCGCACAAGAGCGTCACCGACACGCTGCGGGCACAGACCCACGAATTCGCCAATCAGCTGCACACCATTTCCGGCCTCACCCAACTCGGCGAGTTCGACGCAGTGACGGATTTCGTCGGCACCCTGACCCGGCGACGGGCCGAAATCAGCGACGCGGTCACCCGCCGCATCGCCGACCCGGCGGTCGCGGCGCTGCTGATCGCGAAGACGTCGCTGGCCGCGGAGTCCGGGGTGGCCCTCGAACTCACCGCGGATTCCCGGCTCGGCGCGCTCGAACCCGCCCTGTCCACCGATGTCATCACCATCCTCGGTAACCTCGTGGACAACGCCGTCGACGTCAGTGAGGGCAGCACCGAGTCGACGGTGCAGGTGCGGGTGCGCGACGACGACGAACTGCTTGTCGAAGTCACCGATACCGGACCCGGCGTCCCTGCGAACGCGCGCGACACCATCTTCGCCCGCGGCGTCACCTCGAAGCCGGATGTGCCGGGCGGGCGCGGCATCGGACTGGCGCTTGTACGTCTGGTCAGTGCACAGCACGGCGGGAGCGTTTCCGTCGCCGATACCGACTCTGCTTCGAGCGGAGCGGTTTTCACGGTCCGGATGCCCCGCTCCGATATCGGCGCCCTCCGATGACCGGCGGTCCGATGACTGGCGGTCCGCTGACACCGGGCGATCGGGCGTTCGGCGTGCTGGTCGTGGACGACGACTTCATGGTCGCCGACATCCATCGTCGCGTCGTCGACAAGACACCGGGCTTCCGCGCGCTGGGAGTGGCGCGAACCGGTGCCGAGGCGCTGACCGCCGTGCGCGACCTACACCCCGATCTGGTCCTGCTCGACGTGTACCTGCCCGACCTCACTGGGCTCGAGGTGCTCAGACGACTTCGCGCCGCGGGCAATTCGGTGGGCGTCATCATGATCACTGCGGCCCGCGAACTCGACACGGTCAGCGCGGCGTTACACGGCGGGGCGGCGGACTACCTGATCAAACCGTTCGAATTCGCAGCGCTGCAGGAGAAATTGGCGGCGTTCGCCGCGCGGGTGAGCGCGCTGGAGGCAGGCAGCGCGGATCAGTCCCTGGTGGACAGCTTGTTTGGATCCACCCCCGCGGCACCGGCGCACGAGCCGCAAAAACCGCTGCCGAAGGGGCTGAGCGCCGAAACGGGCAAGGTGGTCCTCGCGGCGGTCGGCGAGCACGGCGAACTCTCGGCGACCGAGTGCGCCGACCTGGTCGGCGTGTCCCGCGTCAGCGCACGACGGTATCTGGAGTACTACCTCGAGCAGGGCGAATTGGCGATCCGGCTGCAGTACGGGCGGGCCGGACGCCCCGAGCGGCGCTACCGGACTGCCGCCCGCTGATCTCCATCAACTGCCCCGCTCCGGATGTAGCCGATGCAAACCTGATCCCGCGCTCGCGTCGGGTCAGACCGATTCCGCTTCGCCTGTGACACCAGGCTTTTCGCCGAGGTGGTCGGCAACAAGCCCCTCGATCGTCGACTGCATCGACGCGTGCAGCGTCGCCGTGACCGCGGCCGTTGCCAACGACCGGAAATGCACCAGGGTGACGATCAACTCCGCGAAGTCGGCATCGTCGACCTGAGCGTGCGCGGCGACAACGGGTTTCACCAGATCGTCGGCGGCGTGGACCAGGGTCGCGCCGAGTTCGTCGACGGCGGGCGCCACCCGGTCGGCAACGTCGAGCACCACGTCCATCCCGACGCCGGCCCGGTGCATCGCAAGCAGCGCATCCATCAGATCGGGTCGCAGCACCGTCACCGTGTCGCCCGAACGATCGAGCACCTTCATCGCGACCAACCGTTCGACGTCGATGTCGCCGACACCGCGCTGAGACAGTTCCGCCGACGAGGTGACCTGCGACTCCGATGCCGACCATGTCGCCGTCAGCGTGGATTCGATGCCGAGAATGTCACCGAGTTGTTTGCCCGCCGCCCAGGCCGTGAGCAGCTCATCGATATGCGCGATGGAGTACCCACGGTCGAGCATCGACGCGATCAGCTTCAGCCGGGACAGGTGCGTGTCGTTGTACAGCGTCACGCGACCGACCCGGCGGGGCGGCGGCAACAGGCCACGCTCCCGGTAGGCCCGGACGTTGCGGGTCGTCATCCCGGCCTGCCGGGCGAGGTCGTCGATCCGGTACTCCGCGGTGGCGTCCCCGCGCGGGGTCCGGGTCTGGCGTAGGGCGGCGTCGATGAGCTGTGTGACCGCGACCTCGAGCTCGCGCGACTGCCTGCCGAGGCGGCGGGGCCCGCGCCGCAGCGACGCGAGGATGCCGGTCACCAGATTGCCACCGTGTCCCGACGATTGTCGCTGCATGGGGTCCCCCTCGCTCTTGCCGGTCCAAGTATGCGGGACGAGCAGTCGTATGGCCAGGTTGAACCCCAGTCACAACTGTGCCATTGACAACTGGCAGCTTTGGTGATGGTGTTGTCAGTGTGACGACGACCTCGTTCGGATCACTCGCGGTCGCGACCGGTGCCGGTTGATGCTGCTCCCGCTGGAGGAGGCCCGGCAGACGCCGTCACAGTCCTCGAATCCCAGCCACCGCTGCCGAGTTCGCCCCCACCGAGATCGGAGTCCGACGATGCCCATCGTGCTCGAAGACATGCTGGCCACGATCAAGGAACGCCAGTGGGCGCTGGCCGATATCGATTGGGCGGCGCCCGGTGCCGAACTGATCACCGAGGAGCAGAAGCCGAAGCTGAAGGCGTTCATGGCCGATCTGGTGTGGATCGAGAACATCGGCGCCCGCGGGTTCGCGGCCATGGCGAAGAAGGCGCCCGACCCCACCCTCGCCGAGATCTTCCGGTATTTCCATGCCGAGGAGCAGAAGCATGCGAATGCCGAACTGGCGCTGATGCACCGGTGGGACATGCTCGCCGACGACGAGGTGCCGGAGCCGAACGTCAACATCCGGTTGGCGATCGAATGGCTCGACACCTTCGCCGACCGGATGTCACTGTCGGTGCTCGGCACCGTCATTCCCATGCTCGAGGTCGCGCTCGACGGCGCTTTGCTGAAGTTCCTCCTCGAAGAGGTGCATGACCCCGTCTGCCATGCCGCGTTCCGCAAGATCAACGCCGACGAGTCACGCCATATCGCCGTGGACTTCCATGTGCTCGATCTGTTGGGCCAGGCCAGGTTGCGGAGCCTGCTCATCCAGACCGCGGGCACTTTTGTCTCGCCCGGTCTGTTGATCGGCGCGCTGATGTATGTGCCGCTGCTGAACAAGGTGCGCGACAACATCGTCGACATGGGGCTGAGCGAAGACCGCCTCTACGAGGCGATGAAACGCTTCAAGCGCAACGGCGAACGCGGGCAAGGGACCCGGATCCTGACCTATCAGGTGCTCAAGCTGCACGCGGGCTGGGTAATCGACCGCGGACATCCGTACCATCTGTTCGCCGATGCCATGGTTCGCCTGACCGACCACTACCCGCAACGGCTGCTCCGACCGCAACCGAGCTGGTCGAAGGAACTTACCTACGAGGCGGTCGCGTGAACGAGCCGGTCTCGACGGTCATCATCGGCGCGGGCTTTGCCGGTATCGGCGCAGCGATTCGGTTGCAGCAGAGTGGAATCGATGATTTCGTCATTCTCGAGCGCGCGGACCGGGCGGGCGGCACCTGGCGCGACAACACCTATCCCGGTGCGGCTTGCGACATACCCTCTCGGTTGTACTCGTATTCGTTCGCCCCTAATCCGGACTGGCCGCATACCTATTCGGGTAGCGCCGACATCCTCGCCTATATCGAATCGATGATCGGCGCACATGACCTGCACCGGCGAATCAGATTCGGCCACAATGTCAGCGGATTGTGTTACGACGAGCTCGCCGGGGCATGGGAGGTGAGTCTCGCAGACCGCGCGCCGCTCTACGCACGCACCGTCGTGCTCGCCTCGGGGCCGCTCTCGACCCCCGGCTTTCCCGCGATCGAGGGTATCGAGACCTACACCGGCAAGCGCATGCACTCCGCCGAGTGGGATCACGGCTACGACTTCGCCGGGAAGCGGATCGCAGTGATCGGCACCGGGGCCAGCGCCGTGCAGATCATTCCCGAATTGGTGCGCACCGCAGGCCATGTCACCGTGTACCAACGCACGCCGGGTTGGGTTCTCCCGCGACTGAACCGCCGGATCTCGCCGCCGATGAAGCACCTGTACCGGGCCGTGCCCGGCGCCCAATCGGTCGCTCGCGCCGGCTGGTATTTCGGCCACGAATCGATCGCGCTCGGCGTGGTGTGGAATACGCCGCTCACCCGCCTTGTCGAGAAAGTCGCCAAAGCGCATCTGCGCAACCAAGTCCGCGATCCGTGGCAACGCCGCCAGCTCACCCCCGATTACCGCGCCGGCTGCAAACGATTGCTGATGACCAACGATTACTACCCGGCGTTGCAACGCGACAACTGCCGGCTGGTCACCTGGCCCATCGCCCGGATCTGCGAGAACGGGATCCGCACCGCCGAAGGTGTGGAACGCCGATTCGACGCGATCGTGTTCGCCACCGGTTTCGAGGTGTCCAAGCAGGGCACGCCGATTCCGGTCACCGGGCGGCGCGGTCGGAACCTGGCCGCGGAATGGTCGCACGGCGCGTACGCCTACAAGAGCTTCGCGGTGTCCGGGTATCCGAACCTGTACTTCACGTTCGGACCCAACTCCGGCCCGGGCCACAATTCCGCGCTGGTCTACATGGAGGCACAGATCGACGCGATCGTCACCGCGATCTCACTGATCCTCGATCGCGATCTGCATTCGCTCGACGTGTTCGAGCCCGCCCAGCGCACGTTCAACGAGCGACTGCAGCGACGCCTGCGGGACACGACCTGGAACTCCGGTTGCCGGAGTTGGTATCTCACCGAGGACGGCTTCAACGCCACGATGTTCCCCGGCTTTGCCAGCCAGTACATCGCGCAGATGCGCGGGATCGACTTCACTCGCGATTTCCGCGCGATCGCCCGCGGCTCCGATGAGCAGAAATCCCGCAGTCGCGATGCCGGGCCTAGCCGACGAGTGGTGCCAGCGCCTTGCCCGCCAATTCCACGATCCCCGGCTCGTGCCCGTTAGCGATCATGTTGATGATCAGTCCGTCGATACCCTGATCGAGTACGCGCTCCTGCAGTTGCTGCGCCACCTCTTCGGGTGAACCGACGAACGTCCGAGTCAGGCGGGGATCGAGCTTGGCCCGCTCGTCGGCGGTCAATTTGTCGACATCGACGCCGCGGGCGCGCAGGCCGTCGAGCTGAATCCGGCGTGCACGGTCACCGTCCTCATCAACGATCACCGACGCCAGATAGCTCGTCTCGATGCGCTCGCGCCCTGCCTCGGCGAGTCGCTGATCGAGGGCGGCGCGCTTGCGGGGAATTTCGTCGGGCCCGCAGATGATGTTGAGGTGCTCGGCATAGCGCGCCGCGAGCGCGAACGTTTTCTTCTCGCCGCTGCCACCGATCAGGATCGGCAGATCGTCGCGGATGCGCGGCTCGTTCATCGCGTTCTCGGTGCGGTACCACTTGCCCGAGAGGGTGGGCCGTTGCCCGCGCAGCATCGGATCGATGATCTGCAACGCCTCGTCGAGCTTCTCGAAGCGGTCGGTGAAGGTGCCGAACTCGTAGCCGAGCTGATTGTGCTCGAGCTCGAACCAGCCCGCACCGATGCCGAGGACGGCCCGCCCGCCGCTGACGACATCCAGCGTGGTGACGGTCTTGGCCAGCATTGCCGGGTTTCGGTAGGTGTTGCCGGTGACCAGCGCCGAGAGCTGGATGCGCTCGGTCGCGGTCGCGATCCCGGACAGCGCCGAGTACGCCTCCAGCATCGGTTCGTCGGGCGTGCCGATACCGGGCAGCTGGTAGAAGTGGTCCATCACGAAAACCGCGTCGAACCCTGCAGATTCGGCCTCGCGGGCCTGCGCAATCACCGTCGGGAACAACTCCGCGACCGGGGTGCCGTAGTTGAAGTTCGGGATCTGGTATCCGAGTCGAATGCTCACGTAGATCGACCGTACTCCGCGAAAGCTCGGCATGAATGGAAGATCCGGTGCGTCAGGCGGAGTGAATGGAATCGTTCACTCCGCTCAACGCAACGAACGGCACATTCACTCCATCGACAGCGTCAGTACACCCGCCCGCGCAAAACGACCAGATCCGGCGTGGACAACACCTCGGGTCCGGTGCGCGGATCCTCCTGGTAAAACAGCAGATCCGCGGGCGCGCGATGCTCGATGCCCGGTCGGCGCAGCCAGCTGCGTGCGGTCCAGCTCGCGGCACCGAGCGCCTCGGTCGGCGACAGGCCGGCGGTGGCGAGCGCGGCGACCTCGTCGGCGATGCGGCCGTGCACGATCGATCCGCCGGCATCGGTGCCGGCGAAGATCGGTACCCCGGCGTCGTGCGCGTTCGCCACCGTCCGCTTCACCCCCGCATGCAGATCGAGCATGTGCCGCTGATACGCCGGGTATTTGCTTGCGCCGGCCGCGATACCGGGGAACGTTTCGATATTGATCAGCGTCGGCACGAGCGCAGTACCGTGCCGAACCATCAGCTCGACAGTCTCGTCGGTCAGTCCCGTGCCGTGCTCGATGCAATCGATGCCCGCCTCGATCAAGCCCGGCAACGCTTCCTCCCCGAAAACATGCGCGGTCACCCGCGCACCGTGCGCATGTGCGGCGTCGATCGCCTGCTTCAGCACGTCGTCGCTCCACAGCGGCGCGAGGTCACCCACCGACCGGTCGATCCAGTCCCCCACGAGCTTCACCCAGCCGTCGCCGAATTCTGCTTGCTCGGCAACGATTTCCGGCAGGGTCCGCTCGTCGTCGAGCTCGATGCCCAGCTCACGGATGTATCGCTTGGGCCGGGCGATGTGCCGGCCGGCCCGGATGATCTTCGGCAGGTCCTCGCGGTCGTCGATGAACCGGGTGTCGATCGGCGAGCCCGCGTCACGCAGTAACAACGCCCCGACCTCGCGCTCGGTCTCGGCCTGCCCGACCGCCCCGGCCGCAGTTTCGTGTCCCCCGCCGTAGGTGATCCCGACATGGCAGTGCGCATCAACCAGGCCCGGCACGATCCAGCCGGAATCGCGAATCGTGGTCGCCGACGCGACGGGCTCGAACGAGATCAGTCCGTCGTGGATCCAGAGTTCGAGCGGCTCCTCGTCCGGCAGTCCGATGCCGCGCAGATGCAGTGACTCCACCACACCAACGCTAGTGCCGGGCGGCTACTTCTCGGGTCGTTTGAACTTCGACAGATCGAAGCCCTCGAGACCCGGCGGCAACTCGTTGAGCCCCGGGGGCATCTTCGACAGATCGGGCATACCGGCCGGCATCCCGCCCATCCCGGCGGGCATCCCCGGCATTCCGGGCATTCCGCCGCGCACCTTCGGCGGCGTCGGACCGCGTCCGCCCTTCTTGCCCTTCTTGCCCTTCTTCGAGCGCTGCTGCCCCCGCTTGGAACCGGGGAAGCCCATCTGTCGGCTCATCGACGCCATCATCTTGCGCGCCTCGAAGAACCGGTCGACGAGCTGATTCACCTCGGACACCTTGACACCCGAGCCATTGGCGATGCGCAGCCGGCGGGACGCGTTGATGATCTTCGGGTTATCGCGTTCGGCCGGCGTCATGCCGCGGATGATGGCCTGGACTCGGTCGAGCTGCTTGTCGTCGACCTGCGCGAGCGCGTCCTTCATCTGGCCCGCACCGGGCAGCATCCCGAGCAGATTGCCGATCGGACCCATCTTCCGGATCGCCATCATCTGCTCGAGGAAGTCCTCGAGCGTCAGCTCGCCCGAGCTGATCTTGGCTGCGGCTGCCTGCGCCTGCTGCTCGTCGTAGACCTGCTCGGCCTGCTCGATCAGCGTCAGCACATCGCCCATGCCGAGGATCCGGCTCGCCATCCGGTCCGGGTGGAAGACGTCGAAGTCCTCGAGCTTCTCACCGCTGGAGGCGAACATGATCGGCTGCCCGGTGACCTCGCGGACCGAAAGTGCGGCACCACCACGGGCATCGCCGTCGAGCTTGGTGAGTACCACGCCGGTGAATCCGACACCGTCACGGAAGGCCTCCGCGGTGCTGACCGCGTCCTGACCGATCATCGCGTCGAGCACGAACAGTGTCTCGTCCGGTTCCACCGCGTCACGGATGCCCGCGGCTTGGCGCATCAGCTCCTCGTCGATGCCGAGACGACCGGCAGTATCGACGATGACCACGTCGTAGTGCTTCGACCGCGCCTCGGCGACACCGGCCCGCGCGACCTCGATCGGATCGGCTGCGGTGACGCCGAGCGCGTTCTCGCCACCGCCGATGGAGGTGCCGGGATGCGGCGCGAAAACGGCTGATTCTGCTCGCTCACCGACGATCTGCAGCTGGCTGACCGCGCCCGGGCGCTGCAGGTCGCAGGCCACGAGCAGCGGCGTGTGACCCTGGTTCTTGAACCAGCGCGCCAGCTTGCCCGCCAGCGTGGTCTTACCGGAACCCTGCAGGCCGGCAAGCATGATCACCGTCGGCGGGGTCTTCGCCAGGCTGACTCGGCGGGTCTCACCGCCGAGGATGCCGACGAGTTCCTCGTTGACGATCTTGACGACCTGCTGCGCCGGGTTGAGCGCGCCGGAGACCTCCGCGCCCTTGGCGCGCTCCTTGATGCGCGCGATGAAGCTGCGCACCACGGGCAGCGCGACATCGGCCTCGAGCAGCGCGAGCCGGATCTCGCGGCAGGTCGCGTCGATGTCCGCTGGCGACAGTCGACCCTTGCCACGCAGATCCTTGAGGGCACCGGTCAACCGGTCGGAAAGGGATTCGAACACCGATCGCGCTCCTGAGCTCGTTATGTACGCACGTCGCTACCAGGGTAATGGCATCGTCGTGCAGCCATCGCGCGAGCACCGATCAGGCACTGTCCGGCGGCGCCTTCGGGGCGGTGTGCGGCAGTACTTCGAGTACCGCTGCTTCGACGCGAGCACGCCCGGCAGCGCTGTCGCCGCTGTCGATCCGCAGCCCGAACGAGTCGATCACCGCGGACCCGAGGGTGACCACCTTGGCCCAGCGCACATCCGCGCCGACTCGTTCGAGGGCGGCGGCGACCCGGCTGAGCAGGCCCAACCGGTCCTCGGCACGCACCTCGAGCAGTACTTCGCCGGGCTGCGTGCCCTCGAACCAGATCAGCTTCGGCGGAGCCTGCGAGTAGGTGATCGGCATGCCCTTCTCGCCGGTCGACTCGGGCCGCAACGCAGCGAGATCGCGCTCCTTCTTGACCAGCGCCTTCTCCAGGTTCAGCTGCCCGGCCGTCGCGCGGATGATGTCCTGGCGCAACAGTCCGACATCCGGCGGCGAACCGAAGCGCGGCGACACCAGGAACGAGTTCACCGCGAACCCGCGCTCACTGCGCACCGACGCGGACAGCACCCGCAGCGAATGCAATGCGAGCACCCCGGCGGCATCGGACAGCACGCCTGCCCCATCCGGCGCGACGACGGTGACGCGATGGGTGTGCTGCCCGTCGGCCGTCAGTTCGACGTGCACTTCACCGTCGGCGGCCAGCTTCAGCAACGCCGGATCGACCGGATCCGGTTCGGGCAGCGAGTCCCCGGCCATCAGCAACCGGCAGCGGCGCACCAGTTCACCGATCAGCGACGACTTCCACTCGCCCCACACCCCTGGCCCGGTGGCGAGCGAGTCCGCCTCGGACAGCGCGTGCAGCAGTTCGAGCAGCACATAGTCCCCGCCGAGCACATCGACGACACGCTGCACGGTGGCCGGGTCGTCGAGGTCACGCTTGGTCGCAGTCTCGGGTAACAGCAGGTGGTAGCGGACGATCGCGGACAGCAGCGCGACATCCGTGGGCCACAATCCGAGCCGATTGCCGATTTGGGTGGCAAGGTCGGCGCCGACGACCGAATGGTCTCCGCCCCTGCCCTTACCGATGTCGTGCAGCAACGCCCCGAGCATCAGCATGTCGGGCCGGGCAACCCGGGTGGTGAGCGTGCTGGCGTTCGCGACCGTTTCCACGATGTGCCGGTCGACCGTCCACGTGTGCACCGCATCGCGCGGGGGGAGGTCACGGACCGCGCCCCACTCCGGGATCAACCGTCCCCACAGCCCGGTCCGGTCCAGCGCCTCGACGGCCGCCACGAGTCCACGCCCCGAGCCGAGCATGACGAGTAGATCGTTGACCGCTTCCTTCGGCCACGGCTCACGCAGTTCCGGCGCAGCCTCGGAAAGCCTGTTCAACGTCATGGCCGACATCGGCAGCGCGGTCTGCGCGGCCACCGCGGCCACCCGGACGATCAGGCCCGGGTCCCGGCTTGGGCGAGCGTCCCGGGCAAGCACCACCTCACCGGCGTGTTCGACGACACCTTCATCGAGCGGCCGGCGCACCGGAACCCGGCGCAGCCTCGACAGCCCCCGCCTCGGCAGCGAATTGGCGGCGGTCCGCAGCCCCACGTCTACCGAATAGCCGACGGTGCGGGCCGCGTCCGATAGGGTCCGCGCCAGATCGAACCGGTCACCGATCCGCAGCGCCGCGCCGATCTCGTCGGCGTCCTGGGCGCGCAACTGGTCGCGCGCACGTCCGGCGACCCGGTGGAGTTCGGTGCGCACGTCGAGCAGGCTGCGGTGCGCGTGCTCCAGACCGCCGCCGGGCACGTCCGGCCCCAGACCGGGTACGGCGTCGGTGAGCTGAGCGATCGCGAGCGCGTCGAGCAACTGCACATCGCGCAATCCGCCGCGCCCGTTCTTCAAATCCGGTTCGGCCCGATGGGCGACTTCGCCGCTGCGCTTCCAGCGCGCCGTCGTCTGCACGACGAGGTCGTCGAAGCGGCCGCGGATCCCGGCCCGCCACTGCCGCCGAATCCCGCTGATGAGCAGGTTGGACAGCTCTTCGTCGCCGACGATGTGTCGCGCGTCGAGCATGCCCATTGCGGCCGGAATGTCGTTCGAGGCCACTTGCAGCGCCTGCGGCACCGTCCGGACGCTGTGGTCGAGCTTCACGTGTGCATCCCAGAGCGGGTACCAGATCGCGTCGGCGGTCGCACCTAGTTGCTTGGCGGGTACGTTGTCGTGCAACAGGATCAGATCGAGATCCGAGTACGGCAGCATCTCGCGACGGCCGAGCCCACCGACCGCGACGATCGCCAGGCCGCTGTCGGGTTTGATCCCGACTTCCGAGCCCTTCGTGTTCAGCCAGAACTCGTACAGGTCGACGAGTGCCTGGCGCAAGGTTGGGGCGTCGAGCCGGCGGTTGCGTGCTCCGCCATCATCGAGTAGCTGGGCGACAGCGCGGACCAGATCGTCCGCGGCCGCGGGCGCGGGGGCACTCTGCGGTCCCTGCGACACGGGCGAACGGGACAACCCCGCCCCCGCCGGCTTTCCGGCGGAGGCGGGGCCGTTCGTCTGCGACCCGGTGGGGTCCGTTGGCCTCGCCCCCGTGGGGTCAGAGGGCATCCGTGCCGCGTTCGCCGGTACGGACCCGGACGACCGATTCGACCGGGGTGATCCAGACCTTGCCGTCGCCGATCTTGCCGGTGCGGGCCGCTTCCACGATCGTGTCCACCACCTTGTCCACGGCGCCATCGTCGACTACCACTTCGACGCGGACCTTGGGGACGAAGTCCACCGAGTACTCCGCACCGCGGTACACCTCGGTATGGCCCTTCTGGCGCCCGTAGCCCTGGACCTCGCTGACCGTCATGCCGAGTACGCCGGCCTGTTCGAGCCCGGTCTTGACGTCCTCGAGCGTGAAGGGCTTCACGATTGCAGTGATCAGCTTCATTTGGGTCATGCCTCCTTGCCGGTGGAGCGGCTGAGAACAGAGCTGCCGCCAAGTGCAACGAAATCGTATGCGGTTTCCGCGTGCTCGGACTCATCCAGGCCGGTCGATTCATTCTCCGGCGTGGCACGAAGGCCGAGGGTGTACTTGACGATCAACGCGACGATCGTCGTGCCCACGGCCGAATAGAGCAGCACGGCACCCGCACCGACAGCCTGCCGCCACAACTGGTCGAGTCCGCCGCCGTAGAAGAGCCCGTCGACACCGGCCGGGGCCTCCTGGGTCGCGACGAGTCCGATAAGCAGCGTGCCGACGAGGCCGCCGACGAGGTGCACGCCGACCACGTCGAGCGAGTCGTCGAAGCCGAAGCGGAACTTCAGCCCGACGGCCAGGGCGCACAGCACACCGGCGACCACACCGATGATCACCGCACCGAGCGCGTTCACCGACGAGCAGGACGGGGTGATCGCGACCAGACCGGCGACGACGCCCGACGCCGCGCCGAGCGAGGTGCCCTTACCATCGCGGATCCGCTCCGTGACGAGCCAGGCGAGCATGGCCGCGGCCGTGGCGATCGTCGTGGTGAGGAAGGTTGCGCCCGCGATGCCGTTGGCACCGACCGCGGAGCCGGCATTGAAGCCGTACCAGCCGAACCACAGCAGCGCGGCACCGAGCATCACGAATGGCAGGTTGTGCGGCCGGAATGCGGTCTGCGGCCAGCCGGCGCGCTTGCCGAGGATGATCGCGAGGACCAGACCGGCCACGCCGGCATTGATATGCACGGCAGTACCACCGGCGAAGTCGATCGCCTTGAGATCGTTGGCGATCCAGCCGCCGTACTCAGCGGTGAAACCGTCGAACGCGAACACCCAGTGCGCGACCGGGAAATACACGACCGTCGCCCACAGGCCGGCGAACAGGAGCCAAGAGCCGAACTTCAGGCGGTCCGCGACCGCGCCCGAGATCAGGGCGACCGTGATGATGGCGAACATCAGCTGGAAGGCCACGAAAACCGTCAGCGGAATGGTGCCCGCAAGCGGGATCGACGGATCGGAGATCGGGTCGGTGCTGGCAAGGTAGCTGCCACCGAACACGCTCTTGAGCCCGAAGTACTGCATCGGGTCACCGATCACGCCGCCCTTGTCGTCGCCGAACGCGACGGAGAATCCGTACAGCGCCCAGAGCACGGTCACGACGCCCATCGAGCCGATACTCATCATGATCATGTTCAGCACGTTCTTCGACCGCACCATGCCGCCGTAGAAAAACGCGAGCCCCGGGGTCATGAGCAACACGAGCGCCGAGCTCGTCAGCATCCATGCTGTGTCACCGGCGTCGGGTGCGCCTAGTAAGGGGAACGAATCCACCTGCTGCCTCCTCGTTATCAGCCCAGCCGATTGCGGCTGAAGACCTGCAGAGAAGGGTGCTCACTCGGTGTTTCATCCATGACGCCAACGTGTTTCACGAATGTGAACGCATTGGCACAATGTGTTTCGGGTGGATTTCGTCGCGGGATTATGCACGCCACCGGAGGCAATCGCTGGTCACGCGACCGATTCGGCGTCGCGGTAACCGGCCAGCATCATGGTCGCAACCGCGCCGAGCGCTTCGGTCCAGGCCGCACTCATCGCCGGAGTCCACTCCGGGCCGCCGCGCTCCTGCATCGTCGCGATCATACATTCCGCGACCGCAGCGTACATCGGCGCAGTGACCCCGAGTCCCTCGTGGCGCGCGCCGAGCGCGTGCAGGGTCGATTCGAGCCACTGCGCATCGTCGAGATGCTCGATCACCGCGATCACCGCCTGGCGCAGCATCGCGGCCTGCGGGCGCACGTCGGCCGAAAACATGGGCTGCACCTGCGGATAGCGGGTGAACAGCACGTCGTAGAAGCGGCGGGTCAGCGCGTCCTCCTCGCCATCGACGAGTACGAGACTGCGTTCGAGCAGGCCTTTGTCCATCAGCACTCCTGTGATCGAAGACGAGCGTTGCGGCGGAATCCGCGCGGGCCGCGGGCTGAGCGGCCCTCGATCAGCCAGTGTCGGCGGGCGACGTTGCAGGGCCGTGACGGTGCCGACAGACACCCGTCAAATCGATCTCACAGGAGCACGGCGTGACTTGTGAGCCGACGAAAGGAGGGCCCCGCCGCGGCGAGACCCTCCCAGCGAACATCCGGCGTCAGTTATTGATGACCGCGCCGAGCGACGGGAACCAGAGTTCCGCCTTGTGGTAGGCGAAGCCATCCTTGTGCGCGTCGTCGACGGGCACCGGCCAGCGGTGCCATGCCGAGCCGTACACACCGGCCACGACGGTGCCCTTACCAATCTGGCCGCTCAGATCGGCCGACCGCAGCGTGGTGTCGAAGATGCTGTCGGTGTGCTCGCTGAGCACGGCAGTCCCCGACTTGCCGGTGGACAGATTCACCCAGAGCACCTCCATCCGCGCGCCGGCCTGGCTGGGCGCGAACACGCCCGGACCGCCGAAGACGCCGAGGCGGAAGCCGCCAATGCCGAGTGCGATGCCCGAGCCGTACACCTGCCCGGAGACGCCGTCCATCCGGCCCTCCTGCGAGTAGGCCGGGATCTGGAAGACCTGGGCGGGCAGGGCGACGTCCTGACGCAGCTCCTGCTTCGGCGCGGTGAGCAATCGGTCCATCGCCGCTTCGGCGGTGGGGTTCCCCGCGGCGGCGGCGCGCAGTTGCTGCGCGGCCTGGTTCCAATCCACGGTCGGCTGCGCCGGTGCTGCGGGCGCCGCGGTGGTGGGGCCGGCGAAGACGGCCATCGAGGCCGCGACGGCCGCGATACCCACACCCAGCCGGCGAACCAACCCCCGCCGGGACTTACTGATCGTGCTGTTCATGCAGGACTCCTGTTCCTCGAAAATTTCGGCTCGAATCGAGCCGTCAATCGGGCAGTCGAATCGGGCAAACCGGACTCGGGTCTCCCCCCGACACGCTACGTCAGTGGCGTCCTCCCCTCCCTTGCCGGCACCGCGGACGGCTCGACAACGAACCCCGCGTCCCACGCGCGGTCGATCATGCGTGCCACATCGATCCGGCGTACGGCGAGCACTTCCGGACTGTCGAAGAGATCGTTGATATAGGCCACCACCTTGTCACCTACCACGGAATTGATATTTCCAACCCAACCGACGATCCGCGACGGCATGCCTTCGGGGTCGACGACGGCCTCGATGTGCTCGCGGCCGATGTCGGCAATCTCGACGAATACCGCGCACGGCGGCACCGGGACGAGCCGGATCCTGGTGTGCACGCGAACCGCGATCCGGTAGCGCGCCGTGGCGCCGGCGACCTGCACGTTGACCCGCAACTGCACCGGAACCGTCACCTCGACGTCCCAATCGCCGTGCGAACTGCGCAACGCCTCGATCTCCCCCGGTTCGCCGACCGCCGACGCGATCCCGATACCGCTCGGACCGACGCGCTCGTCCTTGATCTCGATACCGTCGCCGATGATCTGCGCGATCACGCCGGCGATCCGGTCCGGTGCCGCGGACACACCGAGCACGCGCGCCGCGAAAACCTCCAGAGACAGTTCTTCCACGGGATCCGAAGACACGATCGCTCAGCCGAGCAGCGCGTCGACAAAGGCCTCGGGCTCGAACGGGGCCAAATCGTCGGCGCCCTCACCGAGCCCGACCAGTTTCACCGGCACACCCAACTCGTGCTGCACCTGGAAGACGATGCCGCCCTTCGCGGTGCCGTCGAGCTTGGTCAGCGCGACCCCGGTGATGTCGACGACCTCGGCGAACACCCGCGCCTGTACGAGACCGTTCTGGCCGACGGTGGCATCGAGGACTAGCAGCACTTCGTCGACCGCGGCGCGCTTCTCCACCACGCGCTTCACCTTGCCCAGCTCGTCCATCAGGCCGGTCTTGGTGTGCAAGCGGCCGGCGGTGTCGATCACGACGACATCGACACCGTCCTCGATTCCCCTGGTCACGGCGTCGTACGCGACGGCAGCCGGATCCGCGTTCTCCTTGCCGCGCACCGTGTCCGCACCAACCCGCTCACCCCAGGTCTGCAGCTGATCCGCGGCGGCGGCACGGAACGTGTCGGCGGCGCCGAGCAATACCCGGCGCCCGTCCGCGACGAGCACACGGGCGAGCTTGCCCGTCGTCGTGGTCTTTCCGGTGCCGTTCACGCCCACGACCAGCAGGATCGACGGGTGGTTGTCGTGCGGCAGCGCGCGCACCGACCGGTCGAACTCCGGATGCAGCTGCTCGATCAGTACCTCACGCAGCAGCGCGCGTGCCTGTGCCTCGGTGCGGATGCTGCGGGCGGCCATTTGCTCGCGCAACTGCTCGACGACGGCTGTCGTGATAGGCGTGCCGAGGTCGGCCACCAGCAGGGTGTCCTCGACCTCTTCCCACGAATCCTCGTCGAGGTCGCCGCCGCCGAGCAGACCGAGCAGGCTCTTGCCCATGGCGTTCTGCGAGCGGGACAACCGGCCACGCAGCCGGTCGAGCCTGCCCTCCGTCGGGGCGATCTCCTCCACCGGCGCGGGCGCGACCGGTTCGGGCGCGGGCGGAACCTCGACCGGCGGCGTCTCGACCGGGGCCGTCTCGACAGGGGCCGTTTCCGGGGGGACTTCCGCAGTCGGTGCCGCTGCTTCGGGCTCGGCCGCTACCGGCGCCGGTGTAGCCGGGGTTTGGGCCGGTGGCGCCGTCGGTGTTTCGGCCACCGGAGGTTCGGGCAGCCGCACCTCCGTGATTCCGCGCCGCGGAGCATCCCGCGGCACGGCGGCGTCGTCACCGACACCCGGCTGCCCTTCGGTGTCGGTCCGCTCCCCTGTCGGCGGCGGCGGTGCGGTCGCGGTGCCGCCCTGGGTGAACGAGAAGCCGCTGCCTGCCTGGTATCCGCCCGACCGGTCGGCGATCTCCCCCTTCGGCTTGTCCGGGGCGGTCAGCGAGATCCGCCGGCGGCGGTAGAGCGTTCCGCCCGCCACCAGCGCGACGAGCAGGATGGCCGCGACGACGGCGATGAGGATCCAAACTTGGGCAGTCACACCGCCATCTTTTCATCAGCCATGCGATCCGGGACGCGCCGGTGACCTGGGCACCCCGCAACACCGCAAGTCGCGCGTAGCATCTGCGGCGTGTCGCAGCGCAATGTATTGGGTGGTCCGCTCGAGGAGTGCGGCACCGAGCCGATGACCGGTTTCTATCGCGACGGTTGCTGCACAAGCGGACCGGAGGATGTGGGCAGCCACACCGTGTGCGTGGTGGTCACCGCCGAGTTTCTCGATTACCAGGCGGGCGTCGGCAACGACCTGAGCACGCCGCGTCCCGAATACGGCTTCCCCGGGCTCACACCCGGCGACCGGTGGTGCGTCGTGGCCGCACGCTGGCAGCAGGCGTGTGACGACGGCATCGCCGCGCCCGTCGTGCTGGCAGCCACGCACGAACGCGCGCTCGAGATCGTCTCGCTCGAAGACCTGCACCGCTACGCCGTGGACGTCCCCGACGACATCGGCGGCCTGCTCTGAACGCACCCCCCATCGACTGAACGGAACCGTTCAGTCGATCTGATCGACTGAACGGTTCCGTTCAGTCGATGCGGGGGGTTGCATCACGACGCGGGTGAACCGACCAGGTTCGCGCCACGCATCCGCTGCGAGATGACCGTGGTGATGCCGTCCCCGCGCATGCTCACGCCGTAGAGCGCGTCGGCGACCTCCATCGTCGGCTTCTGGTGAGTGATGACGATCAGCTGCGACCGCTCCCGCAGCTGTTCGAACAGCCCGATCAATCGGCGCAGGTTGGTGTCGTCGAGCGCGGCCTCCACCTCGTCCATGACGTAGAAAGGTGACGGCCTGGCCCGGAAGATCGCGACCAGCAGGGCGACCGCGGTCAGTGACTTCTCGCCGCCGGAGAGCAGCGACAGCCGCTTGATCTTCTTCCCCGGCGGGCGCGCCTCCACCTCGATACCGGTGGTGAGCATGTCCGAGGGGTCGGTGAGCACCAGCCTGCCCTCGCCGCCCGGGAACAGCTTCTCGAAGACGCCGACGAACTCGCGTTCGACATCGGCGTAGGCCTCGGTGAACACCTGCAGGATGCGGGTATCCACCTCCGCGACCACGTCGAGCAGATCCTTGCGCGCGTTCTTGACGTCCTCGAGCTGGGTGGACAGGAAGGTGTAGCGCTCCTCGAGCGCGGCGAACTCCTCGAGCGCGAGCGGGTTCACCTTGCCAAGCGTCGTGAGATCCTTCTGCGCCCGCTTGGCGCGGCGCTCCTGGGTGTCCCGGTCGTACGGCATCGGGGCGGGTGCGACGACCTGCTCGCCGCGGTCACGCGCCTGCTCGTACTCGGCGAGCTCCTGCTGCGACGGTGGTAGCGGCACGGCGGGGCCGTATTCGCTGATCAGGTCATCGAGCCCGATCCCGAACTGCTCGGAGATGGACTCCTCGAGCTGCTCGATGCGCAGCGCCGCCTGCGCCTTGGCCACCTCGTCGCGGTGCACGACGTCGGTGAATGCGGCGAGCTGCGCGCTGAGCAGTCGTGCCCGCTCCTTGGCTTGATCGAGCACCCCGGTCCGCTCGGTGCGCTTGGCCACCAGTTCGTCACGGTGCGCGATGGCCTGCGCGACGACGTCGTCGAGATGCTCTGCAACGCGTTGGCCGGACTCCGCGACCGCCGCTGCCACGGCGGCGGCCTGTTTGCGCGCTAGTTGCGCCCGCTCGGCCCTCGCTCGGGCCGCCCGCTCCGCCCCTGCCGCGCGGCGCAGCGAATCCGCCTTGCCGCGAATCGATTCCGCCCGCTCCTCGGCAGTCCGCACGGCCAGGCGCGCCTCCATCTCCATCGACCGGACTTCGGTCAACGCAGCGGCCGCATCCTCCCGTTCGCGCGCGGTCGATTCGGTCCCGGCGTCGGCTGCGGTGTCGTCGAGGTCGGTCTGCTCCGCCTGCGCGGCGCGGTGCCGGTCCTCGAGTTCGGCCAGTGCGGCGAGCGTCTCCTCGCGACCCGACTCCGCGTCGGCGCGCTGCACCATCAACCGTTCGGCGTCGGTTTGGGCGATCCGCGCGGCCTGACCGAGCCTGCCGAGTTGTTCGTACACCGCGGCCAACGCCCGATCCGACTCGTGCAGTTCGGACAGCGCCTGCTCGGCGGCGGACCTGCGGTCCCGCTGCTCGTCGAGCGCTCCGGACAGGGCCGCGGCGAGTTCCTCCGCACGGCGTTGCGCGGCGTGCAGTCCGGTACGGGCGGTGTCGATTTCGGCCTGCACTTCGAGCTGGCTCGGCGCTCGGTCGGACCCGCCCGCGATCCAACCGGAGCCGGCCAGGTCGCCGTCCCTGGTGACGGCGCGCACCAACGGTTCGCGTTCTGTCACGTCGAGGGCACCGGCCAGATCGGCCACCACCGCGATACCGGCGAGCAGCCCGGAAAGCCCGGCGCGCAACGATTCTGGGCAGTCGACGACGTCGAGCAGCCAGCGCGCACCCGGGGGCAGGTCCGGACGCGATCCGCGCTCCGGCGTCCCCCCGCCGTACACGATCGCGGCGCGTCCGGCGTCGGCGTCTTTGAGCGCCTGTACCGCATCCCGGGCGGCGGCGCGGCCTTGCACCGCGATCGCCTCCGCGGCGGGTCCCATCGCTGCGGCCACGGCCGCCTCGAACCCTGCCTCGACGCCGATCAGACCGGCGAGCGGTCCGAGTATGCCTTCGCCCGAATGGTTTTCGACCAGCCAGCCCGCCCCATCGCGGACGCCGAGGCTCATCGACAAGGCATCGATCCGGGCACCGAGCGAGGCGACCAGCTGCACCGATTCGCGCTCGTGGGCGCGCAATTCCTCCACCCGGGCATCGGCGGATTCCAGTGCGGCCACCGCGTGCTCATGCCGGGTGTCGAGACCGCTCTCGTTGGCATCCAGGTCGCCCAGCTGCTCTTGCACGGTGTCGAATTCCGCCTGGGCGGCGTCGTGCCGTTGCCGGGCGTCGACGATCGCTTGCGTAAGCCTGCCGACTTCGGTGTCCACCGACTGTGCCCTGGTGCGCAGCGTCTCCACCTGACCGGCGAGGCGGGCCAGACCCTCGCGTCGGTCGGCAATCGCACGGACTGCGGCCATGTGTGCGTGCTCCGCTGCGGCCGCCGCGCGCTCCCGCTCGGCCAGTTCGTCCTTCGCCGATTCCAGCGTCGCCGTGGCCGTTTCGACGATCGCGAGCAGTTCGGCTTCCTCGGCCTCGACGCGCTCTGCCTCGGCCTCGAGCTGCTCCGGGTCGCGACCGCCGCCGGAGGTCGGCTCGCTGTCGAGGTGGCGAGCCCGCTCCTTGGCGATTCGCACGGTCGCGTTCACCCGTTCGGCGAGCGCCGAGAGCTGGAACCACGTCTGCCCGGCGGCTTCGGCACTGGGGGTGAGCCGGGCGAGTTCGCGCTCCTGTTCGGCGAGCAGCGCCTCCGCCTCTTCGAGTTCACGTTGCGTGACCAACTGCTGTTCGCGGGCGAGATTTTCTTGTTCCTGGGTGCCGGCCAGTTCGGTCCGGCGGGTGACGAGGTCGTCGGCGGCCAGTCGCAACCGTGCGTCGCGCAGGTCGGCCTGCACGGTCTGCGCTCGGCGGGCCACCTCGGCTTGGCGGCCGAGGGGCTTGAGTTGGCGGCGTAATTCCGCGGTGAGGTCGGTGAGACGTGCGAGGTTGGCCTGCATCGCGTCGAGCTTGCGAAGCGCCTTTTCCTTGCGCTTGCGGTGCTTGAGCACACCGGCGGCCTCCTCGATGAAGGCCCGGCGGTCCTCGGGGCGCGACTCCAGGATCGCCGAAAGCTGGCCCTGTCCGACGATGACGTGCATTTCCCGGCCGATGCCGGAGTCGCTGAGCAGTTCCTGCACGTCCATCAGGCGGCAGGAGTTGCCGTTGATCTCGTACTCGCCCGCGCCGTCGCGGAACATCCGGCGGGTGATCGAGACCTCCGAGTACTCGATCGGCAGCGCACCGTCGGAGTTATCGATGGTCAGGGTGACCTCTGCCCTGCCGAGCGGTGGCCGGCCCGGGGTGCCGGCGAAGATGACATCCTCCATCTTGCCGCCGCGCAGCGCCTTCGCGCCCTGCTCGCCCATTACCCAGGTCAGCGCGTCGACCACATTCGACTTGCCGGAGCCGTTCGGGCCCACGACGCAGGTGATTCCTGGCTCGAACCGTAATGTCGTTGCCGATGCGAAGGACTTGAAGCCCTTGAGAGTCAGGCTTTTCAGGTGCATATTGCGACCGGAGGAAGTGCCATAGTGCCGTCAGATTACCGGCTGGTCGCAGGCACATCGCCGTGGCGCGGCGGCGCAGCGGTCATTGGCGACGTCAGCGTTCTTCGAAACCCGTGTATTGCCCGGTGGGTTCGCCCCAATCCTCGACCACGAGATCGACCTGCCCCGGCGTGTCGCCGGACCGCAACAGCGCGAGCAGCCGCTCGCACTTCTCCCGCGGTCCCTCGGCGACCACCTGCACGCGACCGTCGCTGGTATTCCTGGCATACCCGGTCAGCCCGAACTCGAGCGCCCGCGACCGGGTCCACCAGCGAAACCCCACCCCCTGCACGTATCCGTGCACCCAGGCGGTGACGCGCGCGTCCGACGACATGGGGGTTGAGCCTACCGGCGGAATTGCCCGAAACTAGCCTTGCCGCATGTCAACCGGTGGCAAGCTGCGCGCGGGCGCGCTCTCGTTCGGTTCCAGCGTTGTCATCGGCGTCGCGTCGGCGGGACCGGCCTACAGCATCACGGCAACCCTCGGGCTGATCGTCGCCGCCGTCGGGCTGCAGACGCCGATCATCGTGCTGATCGCCTTCGTTCCGATGCTGCTCGTGGCGATCGGCTACCGCGAACTCAATGCCGCCGATCCCGATGCGGGCACCACCTTCGTGTGGGCCACTCGCGCCTTCGGCCCGTTCCTCGGCTGGATGTCCGGCTGGGCGATCGTGGTCGCGGACCTGCTGGTGATGGCCAGCCTGGCCCAGGTCAGCGCGCAGTACACCTTCCTGTTGTTCGGCGCCGACGGGATCGGCGGCGATCCCTCGAATCCGTGGGTGCTCTCCCTCGGCGTCGCCTACATCGTCGCGATGACCTGGATCGCGGTGCGCGGCATCGACATCTCGGCCCGGCTGCAGCGGCTGCTGTTGTCCATCGAGGTGCTGATGCTGGTTGCGTTCGCGGCCATTGCGCTGGTCCGGGTTGCGCTCGGCGATGCCGGCGATCAGGCGATCACTCCGGACTGGAGTTGGTTCAACCCGTTCGCGATCGACTCGTTCTCCACATTCGTGAACGCGACGCTGCTGATGGTGTTCATCTACTGGGGCTGGGATTCGGTGGTCTCGGTCAACGAGGAGACCGTCGATCCGCGGCACACGCCCGGTCGTTCGGCGGTGGTGTCCACGATCGCGCTGGTGGCGCTGTACATCGTGGTGACCATGGCCGCGCAGGCGTTCGCCGGTGTCGGCACCGAGGGCATCGGACTGGCGAACCCCGAGCATGTCGACGATGTGCTCGGCGCGCTGGGCGCGGCGGTGTTCGGGTCGGGCCCGGTTGGCGAGGTGCTGGTCAACCTACTGATCGTGATGGTGCTGACCTCGGCGGCGGCGAGCACCCAGACCACGATCCTGCCGACGTCGCGGACCACCTTCTCCATGGCGGTGCACGGGGCACTGCCCGCGGTGTTCGGCCGGGTGCATCCGCGTTGGCGCACCCCGACCGTATCGACCATCGTGTTCGGCGCGCTGTCGGTCGCGCTCTACGTGCTGCTCGATGTCACGTCCGGGGGCCTGCTGGTCATCGACGCGGTCTCGGCGATCGGTATTTCGGTCGGCTTCTACTACGCGCTGACCGGGCTGGCGTGCGTATGGCTGTATCGCCGCGAGCTGCGCACCAATGCCCGCGTCGCACTGGTCCGCGGCGTGCTGCCCGGGCTCGGCGGGGCGATGCTCATCTTCGCCACAGTGTGGACGGGAGTGACGTCGTGGGCGGCCGACTTCGGCGAAACCGCTCTGACGCTGCCGTTTACGGACGTGACGATTGACTCGGTATTCCTGCTCGGCGTCGGCGGATTGCTGCTGGGTATCCCGCTGTACCTGCTGACCAAGGAGCGCATGCCCGCGTACTTCCGCGGCGAACGACTAGACCGGGAGTTGCCCGTGCTCGACGAGTCGCGGGCCTGAGCCGGACCGGACCGCACGGAACCGGCTCGGCGACTACAGAATCGCGAAAGCGACCACGAGGCCGAGCGCGAAATGCGCGGCCGCGACGAGCAGCACCTCGGGCAGATACTTCTCGGCCATGATTACCCGACCGATGTCGATACCGATCACCTTTTCAATGACGCGCACCGAAATGATCTGCGCACCAATACCAACGAGGCCCCAGATGATCGAGGCGATCAGGCCCTCGGACAGCTTGCCGGCCGAAGAGAAAATCGCGAGCACGACGATGAACGCCATGCTGATCAGCCCCGCCGAGGTCACGATGATGGCGTTCGGCTTTCCGTCACGCACCATGTGCCGCAGGTTGCCCGGCGTGGTCAGGTCGATCGCAAAGAAGCCCACGGTCATCAGGCCGAGCCCGACGAGAGCGTAAAGCGCGATCGCATACGAGCCGCGGCCCAGCAGGCGCCAGAAGCCCTCCTCGAGTGCCAGATTCGAGATCATTCACTGTCTCCGTTCGGATTGGTGCGGTGCGTGGTCGGGTCTGGTCAGCTCTGCGGAATGCGATGCGGCACGAAAGCCGCGCCATCGTCGGTGATCAAGCCGGCAGTCTCACGAATGCCGAGCCCGGCAGATTCGTCTCCGACGATCCATGCGCCGAGAGCGGGGCGCATGCCGTCGAATTCGGGTAGTGGGTCGAGCAATTGGTAGACGTAGCCTTCTTCGCCGTAGATACCGCCGGTCGCGGTCTCGAACCCACCGCCGACGACGGTCATGTTCGCGCCTTCGCGCCCGAGCTTGGGCTTGCGTACGTACTCGGTCAGCATGCCCGGGTCATCGAGGAAGGCGGGCAGCAGGTTCGGGTGGCCGGGATACATCTCCCATAGCACCGCGAGAATCGCCTTGTTGCTCAGCAGCGTCTTCCACAAAGGTTCGATCCACATGGTGGACGGCAGGCTTTCCACGACCCGTTTGCCGAAGTCGTCGTCGAGCACCCACTCCCATGGGTAGAGCTTGAAGATAGCCTCGATGGGCGCCTCGGCGAGATCGACGAAACGCCCGAGCTCGGTGTCGAATCCGACCTCCTCGATCGCGAGCGCAACCGTGTCGAATCCCGCCTCTGCCGCGGTCTCCTGCAAATAAGCGGTGGTGACGTTGTCCTCGCCGGACGCATCCGCCGACGACCAGGTGAAGTGCAGCTCCGAGCCGGGCAGCGTTCCCTTGACCGCGCCCCAGCGCTCAACCAGCTTCTCGTGCAACGAGTTCCACTGGTCGTCCTCGGGGTAGAGGTCGGTCAGCCAGTGCCACTGCAGAATTGCCGCCTCGAGCACCGTGGTCGGTGTGTCCGCGTTGTACTCGAGCAGTTTCGCGGGCCGGCGTCCGTCGTAGCGCAGGTCGAAGCGCCCGTACACATGCGGATCGCTACGCCGCCACGATTCGGCAATATGCGGCCAACTCCATTCCGGCAGGCCGAAATCCGCGTATCGCTCGAGCAAAATCACCTGCTCCACTGCCTTCAGGCACATCGAGTGCAGCAGTTCGACATCGGCTTCGAGGGCGAGGATCTCGTCCATCTCGAACTCGTAGTGCACCGACTCGTCCCAATAGGGCCGTGCGTTGCCGCCGCCATCCCTGGCGGGAGTGCCGTATACCAGGCCCTGCGCCTCGACGATGGTCTCCCACCCGTTGCGCGGGCTGCGATGTACGCGCCGCATCAGTTACGACCCACTGCTTCCGCCGACCTTGGCGCCGAGCCCACCACGCTGAACGGTGGTGCCCGACGAGGTCTTGATCTCTGCGCCCTTGGGTTTGACCGTGCTGCCCCCGGTCGGGGACTGCCCGATCGTGCCGTTACCGCCATAGTAGTAGCGGTACTGGCTGCCGCCGACGATGAAGATGCCGTTCATGCCCGGCGATCCGTTGCAATACCGGTCCTCGACAACGACCTCGCTGCCGTCTTCCATGACCACACAGCGCGCGGTCACATTTTCGTGCGCGGACAGCACCTTGTAGCCCACCGCCACGACGGCGACGACACCGACAACCGCCGCACCGCCAATGAGTCTGCGGTTGCGCTTGCGCCTGCGCTCTTCCGCCGCACGCGCGGCCGCTTCGAGTTCGGCGGCCTGCTTACGCGCCTGTTTGCGGGCGCGCACCTCCCCCACGGTCGGCGGGCGCGGCTGAGTCGTACCGGGCTCCTGCCGGCTGACGTTGCCCCGCCGCGGCGGCGTCTGCTGACCACTGCTCGACCCCGGCTCCGGCGCACCGTCCTGCGGCCCGCCGCCTGTCGAATCGGGCGGCCCGCCGCCTGTCGAATCGGGCGGCCCGCCGCCTGTCGAATCGGGCGGCCCGCCGCCTGTCGAATCGGGCGGCCCGCCGCCGTCGTTCGTGCTCACTGTCTCCCCCCTCCGCGCTACTACGCGTCGATGTCGAACGCGAGATCGACCTGCGCGCCCGCCTTCAGGGTGCGACCGACCGTGCACACCTTGTCGATCGACCGCTCGACCGCGGTCAGCAGGCGTTCCCGTGCTGCTTCGTCGAGTTCGGACAGATCGAGTTCGAACACCTCGCGCAACTCCGGATAGGTCTCGCTGTCCCGGTCGGCCGGGCCGGAAACGCGAACCTTCGCGTCGAAGTTGTCACCGAGCCGGCGCGCGAGCGGCAGGTCGGCAGACAGGCCGCTGCACGCTGCGAGCGCGATCTTGAGCAGCTCGCCGGGCGTGAACACGCCCTGCACGTTCTCCGAACCGATCAGCACCTCCGCACCGCGCGAGCTACGCCCGGTGTAGCTGCGAGTGCCGGTTCGTTCCACCCACAACTCGGTCGCGGGCGGGGTGCTCGGCGCACTCTGCGGCGCCGCGACATCTGCGGTCTTGTCGGTCATGACGACGATCCTAGGGAGTCGGCTCCGGCTCGCCTGCTGCAGGATCGCGCTATCGCGTCGTCCAGGCCAAGAGGTCGTCGAGCGCCCAGCTGTTCACGATGCGATCGGGCGGCACGCCACGGTCCACCGCCCGCTCGCATCCATAGCCCTGCCAGTCGAGCTGCCCGGGCGCGTGGGCGTCGGTGTCGATGGCGAACAGACAGCCCGTTTCGAGGGCCAGATCGATGAGCCGCGCGGGCGGGTCGCGCCGCTCGGGCCTGCTGTTGATCTCCACCGCGGTGTCGTACTGCCGGCACGCTTCGAAGACCACGTCGGCATCGAACTTCGACTCCGGGCGGGTGCCCCGGCCACCGGTGACGAGGCGCCCTGTGCAGTGCCCGAGCACGTCCACCAGCGGATTGGCCACCGCGGTGACCATCCGTTCGGTCATCGTGCCCCGGTCGGCACGCAGGTTCGAATGCACGCTCGCCACCACGACATCGAGTCGCGCGAGCAGATCCTCGTGCTGATCGAGCGAACCGTCGTCGAGGATGTCCACCTCGATCCCGGTGAGGATGCGAAAGGGTGCAAGGTCGGCGTTCAGTTCCGCGACCAGGTCGAGCTGCTGGCGCAGCCGGTCCGCGGACAGGCCGTTGGCGACGGTCAGCCGTGGCGAATGGTCGGTCAGCGCAAGATAGTCGTGCCCGAGCGCGATGGCGCTGCGCATCATCTCCTCGATCGGGCTACCACCGTCCGACCAGTCCGAATGGGTGTGCAGATCGCCGCGCAGGACATCGCGCAGCGCCGCGCCCTCGGGTCCGATCGGTTCCGCCTGCGCCCGCAGGTCGGCGAGATAGTCGGGCACCTTGCCGGCTCGGGCCTGTTCGATGACGGCCGCGGTTTTCGGCCCGATTCCGGTCAGCGTCGCCCAGCTACGCGCGTCGCGATGTGCGGCCCGCTTACGCTCGTCGAGGCCCGCGACAACGTCGGCGGCACGCCGGAATGCCTTGACCCGATGGGTTTCCGCGCGCGAGCGTTCGAGCCAGAAGGCGATCTCGCGCAGCGCATCGACTGGATCCATCCGCGCGGTCAGGACCTGCTGTACTTCAGGAACGCGACACCGTCGCCGAACACCCGGCTGCTCACCACGTGGAAATCGATCGGGTCGACACCGGCTCCGTGCCCGAACAGCGCGCGGCCGCTGCCGAGCACCACCGGGTACAGCTTCAAGAAGATCTGGTCGATCTCGGGCAGCAGATGATGGGCGAGTTCGCCGCCACCGCACAGCCAGATGCCGACGCCCCGCTCGGCCTTCAGTTCGCGCACCTTGGCAAGCGGGTCGTCGGACACGAGCTCGACATCGGGCGCGGGGTTCTCCAGCAGCGTCGTCGACACCACGAACTGGCGCAGGTGCGAGTACGGGCTGGAGGTGCCGGTCTTCACGCCGAAGTCGTGGGTCTTGCGTCCCATCAGCACCGTGTCGAAAGTTTCGTTCGCGCTCTGCATTCCGAGCGCATCGCGCACCTTCGTCGGCACGGTCTCCGGGTATTGCGCCGTAATCGCGGGACCATGGTCACCCCCGACGGGAAAGAAGTCCACCGAGCCGTCCTCGGCGGCGATGAAGCCGTCGATCGTGCTGGCGACGTAGTACGTCAACTTGCGCATCACGCCTCCTCGTTGCCGCCTCGACTTCGAGGTTAGACTTTCTCGCCGCACTTTGCGGTCCGTTCGGTCATCGCAGGTCAGGCTGTACGGACCTCGGCACGCGGGCGTGGCCGCGGCTGGCAGCGCGGACACGAGTACGACGAGCGGTTCATGAACTTCTCCCGGCGGATCGGCGCACCGCACCGCCGGCACGGCCGCTCCTCGCGACCGTAGACCGCCAACGACCGTTCGAAGTACCCGGACTGGCCGTTGACGTTGACATAGAGCGAGTCGAACGAGGTGCCGCCAACCGCGAGCGCCTCGCCCATCACCGCGTGGACGTCGTTCAGCAGTGCGCGAAGCCTCGGCCGCGACTGTCCGTCGGCGAGCCTGCCGCCGTGGATCTTCGCTCGCCACAACGCCTCGTCGGCATAGATATTGCCCACCCCGGACACCACGGTCTGGTCGAGCAGCACACGTTTGATCTCACTGTGCTTGCGGCGCATCACGCTCACCACGGACTCCACGTCGAATAGCGGATCGAGCGGGTCACGGGCGATATGGGCGACCGGCTCGGGAACGATCGAACCGTCTGCCTCGACCATGGGGGCGAGCGCCCAGCCACCGAAGGTGCGCTGATCGACGAAGCGCAGCTGCGTGCCGGAGTCGAGTGTCGCCAGGATATGCGCGTGCTTCTCCAGCGGGGCATCGACGGGTTGGACGAGCATCTGCCCGCTCATACCGAGATGAACGACGATGGCCTCGGATGCATCATCGAGTACGAGCCAGAGAAATTTGCCGCGGCGCTGGGCGGCGGTGATCGGGCGGCCGGTCAGCCGCGCGGCCAGATCGGCGCCGCCGGGGACGTGCCTGCGCACCGACCGCGGGTGGCGGACCTCGACCCCGGTGATCGTGTGTCCGACGACATGCTCGGCCAGACCGCGTCGGACGACTTCTACCTCGGGAAGTTCGGGCATGTATGGGTTCGCGGCGGGCTACTCCGCGCGGGTGCCCGCTTCGGTATCGGTGGAGAGCGCATTCCAGGCCGCACCCGCGGCCTTCTGCTCGGCTTCCTTCTTCGACCGCCCGACGCCCGAACCCATCGGCTTCCCGCTGACGATGACCGTCGCGGTGAATTCCTTGTCGTGGTCCGGCCCGGTCGCGGTGACCTCGTAGCTGGGCACGCTGGCGCCGATCTCGGCTGTCAGTTCCTGCAGGCTGGTCTTCCAGTCGAGCCCGGCGCCCATCTTGGGAGCGCGCTCGAGCAATCCGCGGAACAGCCTGAGCACCACTTCGCGCGCGACGTCGATGCCGTGCTCGAGGTGCACCGCGCCGAGCAGCGATTCCATACCGTCGGCGAGGATGCTCGGCTTGTCCCGGCCGCCGGTCAGCTCTTCGCCCTTGCCGAGCAGCAGATGCACGCCGAGTCCGCCGTCGCCGAGCCCACGCGCGACCTCGGCGAGGGCGTGCATGTTCACCACGCTGGCACGCAGCTTCGCCAGTTCACCCTCGGGCTTGTCGGGGTGGGCCAGGTACAACTGCTCGGTGATGCTCAGGCCGAGCACCGAGTCGCCGAGGAACTCGAGGCGCTCGTTGGTCGGCAGACCACCGTGCTCGTACGCGTACGAGCGGTGAGTGAGCGCGAGGGTGAGGAGGTCGGGCCTGATGTCGATGCCGAGGGCAGCGATCAATATCGCGCGCGACTCGGCTTCGGTGTCGTCCGGTGTGCCGCCATTGCCCGGCCCACATGCAGACGAACTGCCCACCGCTTGCGCGGTCGGCAGTTCGGTGCGGTCAATGCTGCTCACGTGAACTCGTCGGCGAGGGCACTCAGATGGCAGAAGCTACCTGACGGCCCTTGTAGGTCCCGCAGGACGGGCAAGCGGTGTGCGGCAGAGTCTTCTCGCCGCAGCCACGGTTCGGGCACGTGATCAGGGTCGGCGCAGTGGTCTTCCACTGGCTGCGACGCGACCTGGTGTTGGAACGCGACATCCGGCGCTTGGGAACGGCCACGTCTACTTCTCCTCCGCATTTGGATCGAGGCGAGCTTCTTCTGCTCGAGTCTCAGGTTCATTGCTGGTGGATCCGGTACCGAATTTGGCTGCGAGCCCAGCCCAGCGAGGATCCAGTATCTCATGCCGATGGTCGGATCCCGCAATCGCCAGGCGAATGCCACATTCGGCGCACAATCCGAGGCAGTCGGGGCTGCACAACGGCTGCAACGGCAAGGCCAGTCCGACCGCGTCGACGATGACCGGCTCCAGGTCGATGTGCTCGTCGACGACACGCGGGATCTCGTCTTCGTCGGTGGTCTGCTCGGTCGCGCTGTCCGGGTAGGCGAACAGCTCGGTGAGCGAAAGGGTGATCGAGTCCCCGAACGGCTCGAGGCAGCGCACACACTCCCCCTCGACCGGCGCGACGATCTCGCCGCTGACCAACACACCCTCGGACACCGATTCGAGCCGCAGATCCATTTCGATTTGCGCGCCCTTGGGAATGGCGACGAGATCGAGCCCGATCCGCGCCGGCGCCGACAACGTCCGCGTGACGGTACGCATCGACCCCGGCCGACGTCCGAGAGTGCGGGTGCCCAGCACGAAATCGGCGTCAACCGGGCGGGCGGACCCACCGCGACGGCGCGCATGCTGCGTGGACACGGTTGTACTCCTGAGGTCTATCGGGGGATTGGGCAACCACCCCACAATACGCGATGCGGATCGGCCGGCCAAAAATCCCGGCGCACTCCCCTACCTCTGGGAACCGTGAACGGAAGATTTGGTGCGTTGAACGGAGTGAACGCTTCCGTTCACTCCGCGGGGAGCGGAGTCTGCGGACGGTCAGCGGCGGTACTCGGCCGCGTAGTCCGGCGCCCCGGTCCCGGTGCGCAACTGCTGCCGCCCGCGCCCTACGGAGCGAACCGTGTTGGTGAGCAACTCCTCGAAGTCGGCGAGTTTCGAATCGACGTAGTGGTCGCATTCGCTGCGCAGTCGGTCCGATTCGGCGTGCGCCTCGTCGATCACGCGGGCCGACTCGGTGCGTGCGGCCTGCGCGACCTCGGTCTGGGCGACGAGACGCTGCTGCTCGGCGTTACCCTCGGCGACAGCACGGTCATAGGACGCCTGACCGGCCTGTACGAGTCGATCCGATTCGGCCCGGCCACGCGCGGTCACCGCGTCGTAGTCCCGTTTCGCGTCACTGCTCAGCCGCTGGACCTCGGTCTGCGCCGCGGCGACGAGCTCATCGGCGTGGGCGGTGGCTTCGGCGACCATCCGGTCCGCCTGCGCCTTCGCGTCGGCGAGCAGCCGGTCGGCTTCCGCGCGCGCGCCTTCGATCGTATGGGTGGCTTCCGCGTTGGCGGCGTCGACAGTCCGGTTCGCGGTCGCCGTGGCATCCCCGATCAGCCGGTCGCGGTGATCGAGCACGTCCTGCGCGTCGTCGAGTTCGCCGGGAATCGCCTCGCGCATGTCGTCGAGCAGGTCGAGGACATCGCCGCGGGGCACAATGCAGCTGCGCGTCGGCGGAATGCCACGCGCCTCCTCGACGATCGCCACCATTTCATCGAGAGCCTCGAATACGCGATACACGAGAAACCCCAATCGTCACTCGACAGTGCGGCCCGGGTCGTCCTCGAACCAGTCGCGCTCCAGTCTGCCTGCCCACGCCGCGAGCGTCCCGTTGGCCGCGGGGTGTGTCGGGACCTGCTTACCCCCGGCGTTACTGCCCGGCGCGCTCGGCGATCCGGGTCAACAGCCGCTTGTGCACCTCGTCGGGCAGCATTCCCGTGACGTCTCCACCGAAGGTGGCCACCTCTTTCACCAGCGAACTCGACAGGTAGCTGTAGGTGGGGTTCGTGGCGATGAACAGGGTGTCGACACCGGATAGTTTCTGGTTCATCTGTGCCATTTGCAGTTCGTAGTCGAAGTCGTTCGCGCCGCGCAGGCCCTTCACGATCGCGCCCACGCCACGCTCGCGCGCGAAATCGACGAGCAGCCCCTGCCAGGACGCCACCTCGACATTCGGTAGGTCGGTGGTGGCGTCGCGCAGCATGTCGATCCGCTCGTCGACGGTGAACAAACCGCGCTTGTTCTGGTTGATCATGACCGTGACGATGACCCGGTCGAACTGGGCGGCAGCCCTGCCGATCACGTCGAGATGACCGTTGGTCACTGGGTCGAACGAACCGGGGCAGATCGCGCCTGTCATGGCCTCAGACCGTAGCAGCACCGTCGGACTCGAACACCGCGAGCTCGATGCGCGTCTCGCCGTATTTTCGCGGCGGTTCGGGTACCAGACCCTGCGGCCACACGGTCGCCGGTGATCGCGATGAACGCTCCAGCGCCACAACAGAATCCGCGTGCAACCAACCGTTCGCCACGAGCGCGGCCAGGTCCGATGCGATCACTTCATCGGCGAGTGCGTAGGGCGGATCGGAGAACACCACGTCGAAGGCGCGCGGCGCTCGTTCCCTGAGCACCGATGCCACGGTCGCCGCGCGCACCTGCGCGCCGGGCAGGTCGAGCGCCGCCACGTTTTCCCGCAACACCCCCACCGAGCGGCGGTTGAACTCGACGTGCAGCGCGTGCGCCGCGCCGCGCGAGAGTGCTTCGAGACCGAGCGCGCCCGATCCGGCGTACAGATCCAGCACCACCGCCCCGGTCAGGTCCACCCGGCTGACAAGCGCGCTGAACAGCGCTTCGCGCACCCGGTCCGACGTCGGCCGGGTGCCCGCGGGCGGCACCTGAAGACGCCGCCCACGGGCGATTCCCGCAACAATGCGCGTCATCCGCGCGTCCCCCTCGTTCGCGTGCGTACTAGTCGGCTGCGGATTCCGTTGCCTCGACGACGACGAGCAGGTCACCACCCTCGACCTGCTGGACGGCGCCGATCGCGACGCGGTCGACGGTTCCACCGCGGGGTGCGGTGATCGCGGCCTCCATCTTCATGGCCTCGATGGTGCCGATGGTGTCGCCGGCGGCGATCTTGTCCCCCTCGGCAACCGCGAGCGTGACGACACCGGCGAACGGCGCCGCGATGTGGCCGGCGTTGGTCCGGTCCGCCTTCTCCGCCGCCGGGACCTCGCTGGCGACCGAGCGGTCCCGCACCGAAACGGGCCGCAGCTGACCGTTGATGATGCACATGACGGTCCGCATACCGCGCTCGTCCGGTTCGGAGATGGCTTCCAGGCCGATGAGCAGCGTGACGCCCTTCTCCAGTTGCACGCGATGCTCTTCGCCGCGGCGCAGCCCGTAGAAGAACTGGTTCGCCGACAGCCGCGACGTGTCCCCGTACTTCTCCAGGTGGGTCAGGAACTCCTTGGCCGGACCGGGGAAGAGCAGACGGTTCAACGTCAGTCGGCGCTCTTCCGGTGTACCGGCAAGGCCCTGTTCGTCTTCGGCGGTGAGCTGGGTCTCGGGTTTGGCTTCGCTGCGTCCCGCGAGCGCTTTCGTGCGGAACGGTTCGGGCCACCCGGCGGCGGGGGTGCCGAGTTCGCCACGCAGAAAGCCGATGACGGAGTCGGGGATGTCGTAGCGGCCGGGGTCGGCGGCGAAGTCGTCCACCGCGATGCCGGAGCCGACCAGGGACAGCGCCAGATCGCCGACGACCTTCGAGGAGGGGGTGACCTTGACCAATCGTCCGAGCAACCGGTCGGCGCCGGCGTACTTGGCTTCGACCTCTTCGAACCGGTCACCGAGCCCGAGCGCGATGGCTTGTTGGCGCAGGTTCGACAGCTGGCCACCGGGGATTTCGTGGGTGTACACGCGACCGGTCGGGGACGGCAGCCCCGACTCGAACGGGGAGTACACCTTGCGCAGCGCCTCCCAGTACGGTTCCAGGTCGCACACCGCGTCCAGGTTCAGGCCGGTGTCGTATTCCGAGTTGGCCGCCGCGGCGACGATCGCGGACAGGGCGGGCTGGCTGGTGGTGCCGGCCATCGGGGCGCTGGCCCCGTCGACGGCGTCGGCACCGGCAGTCCAGGCGGCGAGGTAGGTCGCCAACTGGCCGCCGGGGGTGTCATGGGTGTGCACGTGCACCGGTAGATCGAAGTTGCTGCGCAGTGCCGACACGAGGGTGGCGGCGGCGGGGACGCGCAGCAGCCCGGCCATGTCCTTGATGGCGAGGATGTGTGCGCCGGCCTCGACCATCTGCTCGGCCAGACGCAGGTAGTAGTCGAGGGTGTAGAGGGTTTCGTTCGGGTTGGACAGGTCGCCGGTATAGGACAGCGCAACCTCCGCGATGGCGGTCCCGGTTTCGCGGACCGCGTCGATCGCCGGGCGCATCTGATCGACATTGTTCAGCGCGTCGAAGATGCGGAAAATGTCGATGCCTGTCGCGGTGGCTTCGGAGACGAACGCGCGAGTCACCTTTTCCGGGTAGGGGGTGTAGCCGACGGTGTTGCGGCCGCGCAGCAGCATCTGCAGGCAGATGTTCGGGATCTCCTCCCGCAGGGCGGCCAAGCGATCCCATGGGTCCTCGTGCAGGAAGCGCAGCGCCACATCGTAGGTCGCGCCACCCCAACACTCGAGCGACAACAGCTCCGGGGTCATCCGTGCGACGTGTCCGGCAACGTTGAGCAGACCATTGGTCCGCACGCGTGTCGCGAGCAACGACTGATGCGCGTCGCGGAACGTGGTGTCGGTGACCGCCACGGCCTTCTGCTCGCGCAGCGCCTTCGCGAATCCCTCCGGCCCGAGGGTGAGCAGCCGCTGCCGCGAGCCGTCCGGCGGTGGCACCGAGGTGTCGAGTTCGGGCAGCTTGTCGATCGGGTAGACCTTCGACGGCCGTTCGCCGTGCGGCTTGTTCACGGTGATGTCGGCGAGGTAGTTGAGGATCTTCGTGCCGCGGTCGGCGGAACTGCGCAACGTCAACAGCTGCGGCCGCTGCTCGATGAACGAAGTGGTGACCCTGCCCTCGCGGAAGTCCTGGTCGTCGAGGACCGCCTGCAGGAATGGGATGTTCGTCGCGACACCGCGGATCCGGAACTCCGCCACGGCGCGTCGGGCCCGTGCCACCGCGGTCTCGAAGTTCCGGCCACGGCAGGTCAGCTTGACCAGCATCGAGTCGAAGTAGGCGCCGACGTCCGCACCGAGGTTCGCGCCACCGTCCAGGCGCACACCGGCGCCGCCGGGCGAGCGGTAGGCGGTGATCCGGCCGGTGTCGGGGCGGAACCCGTTCGCCGGGTCCTCGGTGGTGATCCGGCACTGCAACGCCGCACCACGCAACACGATCGAGTCCTGGCTCAACCCCAGATCGGCCAGCGACTCCCCTGCTGCGATTCGCAGCTGGGCCTGCACCAAATCCACATCGGTGACCTCCTCGGTCACCGTGTGCTCCACCTGGATCCGCGGATTCATCTCGATGAACACATGATTGCCACGCGTATCGAGCAGGAACTCCACGGTGCCCGCGCAGGAATAGCCGATCTCTTTCGCGAACGCCACGGCATCCGCACAAATCCGGTCCCGCAACGCCGGATCCAGATTCGGCGCCGGCGCCAGTTCGATCACCTTCTGGTGCCGCCGCTGCACCGAACAGTCCCGCTCGAACAGATGAATGACGTTGCCGGCTTTGTCCGCGAGGATCTGCACCTCGATATGGCGCGGATCCACCACGGCCTGCTCGAGGAACACCGTGGGATCACCGAACGCCGACTCCGCCTCTCGCGCCGCCGCCTCGATCGACTCCCGCAGCTGGGCACGCTCCGCGACCCGGCGCATCCCGCGACCACCACCGCCGGCGACCGCCTTCACGAACAGCGGAAAGTCCATGGTCTCCGCGGCCGCGAGCAGTTCTTCGACGTCCGCCGACGGCGCGGAGGACGTGAGCACCGGCAACCCCGCGGCTTTCGCCGCCGCGATCGCGCGTGCCTTGTTTCCGGTCAGCTCCAACACATCGGCCGAGGGACCGACGAACGTGATCCCGGCCGAGTCGCATGCCGCCGCCAAGTCCGGATTCTCCGACAAAAAGCCGTAACCCGGGTAGATCGCATCCGCACCGGCGTGCTGCGCCGCGGACACGATCTCCTCGATCGAGAGATAGGCCCGAACCGGATGGCCCTCTTCACCGATCTGGTAGCTCTCGTCGGCCTTCAAGCGGTGCACCGAGTTGCGATCCTCGTACGGGAACACCGCGACCGTCCCGATACCGAGCTCGTAGCCCGCACGGAACGCGCGTATGGCGATCTCGCCGCGATTGGCGACCAAGACTTTGGTGAACATTGGCTCAACCTACCGGTGAGCATCCTCGCGGGGCAGGCGCATTCCCATATCGCGAGACAGCGACCAGGCATTCTCGGGCACTGCGATGAACGTCATAAAACAGCACGTGACCTGCCCTGATGCTCACACCGTCAGCCGCGCGTCGGTGAGGCCTTCGACTCGATGCAGCGCGTTTTCGACAATGCGAGCGTCAGCATCCGTTGCGCGGCCCACTGCCCCAATATCGCCGCCGCGCGGCGCCGTTGACGAGTGACGACCTGGGCCGACAACTATCCTTGGGAACATGGACACCGGCAAGATCGTCAGGTTCGACCCCGAGAAAGGTTACGGATTCATCCGTCCGGATACCGGGGGCGACGACCTGTTCGTGCACACGAACGACCTGTACTTCGAGAAGGCCGATGCACGGCCGGGGGTGCATGTCCGATTCCGGGCCGAGGAGGGCGATCGCGGCGCGAAGGCGTGCGAGGTGGAGCTGCTCGACGGCGCGCACAACGACGCTCCCGCACACCGGCCCGCGGCGCCCGCCGACGGTTCCGACCTGCTGACGGAGGCCGAGTATCTGAGCGAAGTCACCGAGATCCTGCTGAACGCCTCGTCCTCGCTCACCGCGTCCCAGATTCTCGACCTCCGACAGGCCCTGTTCCGCGCTGCCGACCACCACGGCTGGATCGGTGAGTGACACCCGATATCGGGTGAAGTCCTAGGACTTGGCGAGATAGTCGAGACGGTCCCGATCGATTGCCGCGCCGACCATACCGGCCAGCCCCGGGTGATCCGCCAGTGTTGGATCCTCCGCGACAACGTCGCGCGCAAATTCCTGTGCACTGGCGATGATCTCGTCGTGTTCGAGCAGCGACAACAACCGCAGCGTCGACCTCTTCCCCGACTGCTCCTCGCCCAGCACATCGCCTTCGCGGCGCTGTTCGAGATCCAGCGTCGCCAGTTCGAATCCGTCGGTGGTCGCCGCCACCGCCCTGAGGCGAGCGAATGCCGCGCCGGCCGGGCTCATCTCGGAGATCAGCAGGCACAGTCCGGGATGCGCACCGCGGCCGATCCGGCCGCGCAGCTGATGCAGCTGACTGACGCCGAATCGTTCGGCATCCACGATCACCATGACGGTCGCGTTCGGCACATCGACGCCGACTTCGACGACGGTCGTGCACACCAGCACGTCGATCTCGCCTGCGGTGAAGGCCTGCATCACCGCGTCCTTTTCGTCGGCGGGCAGCCTGCCGTGCAGTAGTCCGACCCGCACGCCGGACAGCGGCCCGGTGCGCAACCGGTCGTAGACCTCGAGCACCGAACTCGTGGTCGGCGGCTCGGCCTTACCCGCACCGCTCTTGCCACTCTTCTTACCGGAGTCCTCGCCGCTGTCGTCACCGTCACCGATTCGCGAGCAGACCACATACGCCTGCCGCCCGGCGGCAACCTCCTCCTCGATCCGCGCCCATGCACGATCCACCCACTTCGGTTTATCGCGCGCCGCAACAACATTCGTGACGATCGGCGATCGCCCCCGGGGCAGTTCGCGAAGCGTCGAGGTCTCCAGGTCGCCGAGTGTCATCATCGCGATGGTCCGCGGGATCGGCGTCGCGGTCATCACGAGCAGGTGCGGACTGATGCCCTGCTTCGCTTTCCCGCGCAGCGCGTCGCGTTGCTCCACGCCGAACCGGTGCTGCTCATCGACCACCACGAGTCCGAGGTCGAAGAACTCGACGCTGTCCTGAATCAGGGCGTGTGTACCGATGACGATGCCCGCCTCGCCGGTCACCACTGCGAGCAGCGCGGCGCGTTTGGCCGCGGTGGACATCGAACCGGTGAGCAGCACGATCCGGGTGGCATGTTCGGCCGCACCCAGTTCGCCGCCCGCGCCGAGCGGACCCAGCATCGCATGCAGCGACCGATAGTGCTGGGCAGCAAGCACTTCCGTCGGCGCGAGCAACGCACACTGCTTCCCCGCGTCGACCACCTGCAGCATTGCGCGCAGCGCGACGATCGTCTTTCCCGAGCCCACTTCACCCTGCAGCAGCCGGCTCATCGGGTGCGCACGGGCCAGGTCGGCGGTGATCTCGGCCGCCACCTCGTGTTGCCCGGCGGTCAGTTCGAACGGCAGTTGGTTGTCGAAATCGGCTGCCACACCATCGGATTGCGGAGCGCACGGTGGCGCGCTGCGGAGGAAGGATTCGTGCCGACGCTGCGCGAGCGCAAGCTGCAACGCCACCGCTTCGTCGAAACGCAGGCGCTCCTTGGCGTTGTCGACGTCTGCCTTGGTCTCGGGAAAGTGGATCAACCGCAGCGCTTCGGCCAGCCCGATCAGTCCGTGCTGTGCGCGGATCGACTCGGGCAGCGGATCCCCGTCGAGGTCGAGTTGGTCGAGCACCTGCCGCACACACCGAGCGATATCCCAGGTCTCGATCTTGCTCGACGCCGGATAGACCGGCAGCATGGCGCGGTCGAAGATGGACATGTCCACGCCGCGTCCGGAATCCTGTGCGCTGCGGGCCATCCCCGCCAGCGCGCCGCCGCCGCGGACGGTCTCGACAGCGGGATCGCCGTCGCCGGACATGATCAGGTAGCCCGGGTGCGACAGCGACCAGCGCCCCCGAAAGTATTTGACCGTGCCGGAGAACATCGCCCGCTTGCCGACCCGGATGACGTGTTTGACCTTCTGCCCGTTGAAGAACGTCACACCCACCCGTTGCTCGTCGGTCAGCACCGAGACCTCGAGCCGGAACCCGCCGTTGCGGTTGCGCACCAGATCGGCCTTCACGATGTCGCCGATGATGGTGACGTGCGCGCCGTCCGGCGGATCCTTCTGGGTGAGCGGCTGCCCACGGGTGGCGTAGCGCATCGGATAGTGGCGCAGCAGGTCTTCCGCCGTGGTGATGTCGAACTGCTCGCGCAGCGGTTCGGCGGCCTTCGCGCCGAGCAGGTGATCGAGCCGGTCCGAGAGCGTCGCCATGACCGCAGTTCTACTCGACGCCGAACTGGAACAGGTCGCCGTCCTGCCCGCCGCGGTAGACGATCACGTCGACGCCGGAATGGTGCTCGGCGATGTGGCGCTCCAGCGCGACGAGCAGACCGACCGGGGTTCGTGCCCCGACCAGCAGCGTCACGAGTTCGCCGCCGAGTCCGAGCACGCGGTCGATCAGCAGGGTCCCGGCCTCGCGTACATCCGGGCGAATCACGACGACCTCCTGCCCGACCAACCCGAGCCCGTCGCCAGGCTCGCAGGTCCCGACGACGGTCAGCGCACGCTCGCTCGACACCCGCAGCGATCCCCAGCGAGTCGCGGCCGCGGCCTCCGACATGGCGAAGATGTCGTCGACGGCGACCCGACCGGGGTCGTGCACTGCCAACGAAGCGAGCCCCTGCACCATCGAGGACGCGGGTAGCAGCAGCACGTCGTGATCGGCGTCGCGCGCCGCGACGCCGACCGCGACGAGTTCCTGGGCGGCCAGCGTGCCGTTGGGGAGCACGAGCACCTCGCGATTGCTCATCTCTTTGATCGCCGCGAGCAACTCGATGGCGCGCAACTCGCCGTCGCAGCGCAACACCGTCGCGCCCTCGGCCTCGAAGAGTTCGGCGGCGCCGTCACCCGAGACCACCGCGAGAATGCCGCGGTCGGCGACGGGGTGCGCCGGCGTGTGCCGGTCGGTGGGCAGCCGGTCGCTGATTCCCGCGGCGACGGAGAAGCAGCTGATCCGAATCTGGTGCAGTCGCCCGATGCTCAGTCCGGCTTCGATCGCCGCGCCGGGCTCGGTGCAATGCACATGGGAGGACCAGCCACCGCTGCCATCGCTGACGACCAGCACCGAGTCGCCGATTCGGTCGAGCTTCTTACGCAGCAGTTCCGCACCGTGCTGATCCGCATCGGCGATGAGATACATGACCTCGTACTCCAGGTCGTCGGACTGCGCGGCGCCGACGTCGTACGCACGCCCGATCCGTTGGGTGGCGGGGTCGAATCGCCGCCGGTGCGGCGCCGACCCCGAGATCACCGACACCAACGAATCGAGCAGAACGAGCAGCCCACGGCCCCCCGCATCGACCACCCCGGCCGCACCGAGCACGTCGAGTTGGGCCGTCGTCAGTTCGAGCGCGGCAGCGGCGGCCTCGGCCGCCGTTGTCGCGATGTCGATGAGCGGCGTCTCGTCCGGGCAGTGGCGCACGGCGGCCGCCGATGCCTCGAGCACGGTGACGATCGTCCCCTCGACCGGGTCGTTCACGGCGCGCCGCACCACCGAAACAGCGGTGTCGAGACCGGCGCGCAGCAGGGAGGCGGTCATCGGCCCCTCCGGCGACACCTCGGCGATACCGCGCAACACCTGGGAAAGGAAGATGCCCGAGTTGCCCCGTGCGCCGATCGTCGCACCCGAGGCCATCCGCGCGAGCACGTCGCGCGCGTTCGAGGTCCCCGCGCTTCGTCGCGCGACGGCATCCATCGCCGAACGCATGGTGAACAGCAAATTCGTGCCGGTGTCGGAGTCGGCCACCGGGAAAACGTTCAGACCGTTGATCTCGTCACAGCGATCGGTGAGTCCGTCCACACAGGCCTGTCCCCAGCGCACGACGGCGTCGCCATCGAGCGTCGCAAGGACATCGAACACAGCGCTAGCCTCCAAGAATCCCGTCGCCCGACCCCCGGTGGGGCGCCGCGCACAGGCGCGGAGCCTGCGGAGTGCCCCCCGAATGTGGCATTCGAAAAGACTAGCGACATTCCGCCGGTGCCGCCGTGGCGCGCACCACCCCAGGGCCCGGTTTGGCCATCGAGACCGGTTCCGGCTACTCTTGCAGGGTTGCCTCGCGCTGCTCCGGCCGTGTTCGGAGGCGACCGGATCATGTTTACTGACCATTTCGATACAAGGAGTTCGCGACTATGGCTGCCGTCTGCGACGTATGCGCCAAGGGCCCCGGCTTCGGTAAGTCGGTCTCGCACTCGCACCGGCGTACGAACCGTCGTTGGAACCCGAACATTCAGACCGTTCGCGCTCAGGTTGCCCCCGGCAACACCAAGCGTCTCAACGTGTGCACCTCCTGCCTCAAGGCGGGCAAGGTCGTGCGCGGCTGACCCGAAGCATCACCCGACTGTGCCCCGGTGCCCACGCACCGGGGCACAGTCGTGTTTCCGGACACTCGCGCCGGTTCCGCGCAGCACGAGCCGGCCGCGCGTGATACCCCGCATGATGGCCGCAACGCCGCTCGATATGGTGCACGAATGACTGCTACCGAGCCTGCCGCCAGCTACGTCCGCGTCGTCGACTCCGTGCTCGAGATCACGATCTCGACCGCGGACCGGGGAACGTCGATGGACTTCGCCGGCATCAACGCGGGCAGCGCCGCACTTCGGGATCTCGATCCGGAGGTCGGCGCGATCCTCCTGGTCGGCGCCGGCGCGAACTTCTGCGCCGGTGGCGACGTCCGCGCCTTCCACGACGCACCCGACCGCGGCGCGTACATCCGCGGCCTCGCCGCCGACCTACACGAATTCGTGCGCCTGCTCGCCGCCGCCCCCGTGCCGGTGGTCGCCGGCGTCCAGGGCTGGGCCGCCGGCGCCGGAATGAGCCTGGTCTGCGCGGCGGATATCGCGATCGGCAGCCCGGCCACCCGGCTTCGCCCTGCCTACCCCGGCATCGGCCTCACCCCGGACGGCGGGATGTCGTGGACGCTGCCGCGGATCGTCGGCACCGGGCGCGCAACCGAGATTCTGCTCACCGACGCGGTAATCACCGGCGATGACGCGGTCCGGCTCGGTGTACTCAGCCGACTCGTCGGGGACGAGGTGCTCACCGACGAGGCACTCCGTGTCGCCCGCACGCTCGCCGCCGGGCCGATCACGTCCTATGCCGGGATCAAGCGTCTGCTCGCCGAATCCGCAACCAGCACGCTGTCGGCACAACTCGACCGCGAGGAGGAGGCGATCGGGACGGCCGCCGACTCCCCCGTCGGCATCGAGGGGGTCAACGCCTTCGTCGAGAAGCGCCGCCCGAATTTCAACGGCGGCACCGACGAGGCCTAGCCAAACGCGAGCCCGCCGCGACCGGTCGTCCGGGCGCGGCGGGCGCTGCGGCTATCCGCGCCCGGCGCCCTCATCTGCGGTGACCGCCTTCACGAAATCGCACACGGCGTCGGTGAACGCATCGTTGTCGTCACCGGCTGCCGTGTGCGCCGCGCCGGCGAGTTCGACGAACTCGGCATGCGGCACCAAGGCGAGGAAATGCTGCACGCCCTCCTCGCTCACCACGTCGGAGAGACGTCCACGCAGCAGCATCGTCGGGATCTCGAGATGACGGGCCGCCTCTTCGAGCAGGTCGACACCGAGATCGGCCTCGCTGACCTCGGATTCGACCACACCGGAGTCCCCGAGCATCGCCGGATCCCAGTGCCAGTACCACCGGCCGTCGTCGCGTTTGCGCAGATTGCGCTCGAGCCCCTTGCTGCTGCGCGGGCGGCGGCGGTGCGGCAGGTACTCCGCGACCGCGTCGGCAGCCTCGTCGAGCGAGGCGAACCCGTCCCGATGCCCGCCGAGGAATGTCATGATCCGCTCGACGCCTGCGTTCTCCGCACGTGGCACAACATCGACGAGCACGATGCCGTTGATGATGTCCGGCCCGGCCGTGATCGTGGCCCGCAGTGCGGTGAGACCACCCATGCTGGCGCCGACGACAGTGGCCGGAGCCCCGAGCTGTTCGAGCACGGCGAGCAGGTCGGCAACCATCGCGTCCCCGGTGTAGTCACCGTCGGGAGCCCACGCGCTGTCCCCGTGGCCGCGGGCGTCCAGCGTGACAACCCGCACGCCCGAACCGGCCAGTAGCGCACCCGCCGACTTCCACGAATGCCGCGTCTGGCCACCACCGTGCAGCATCACGACCAGCGGACCGTCCTCCGGTCCCCAGAGGTCGCCGACGAGCGCGAGGCCGTCGCGTCCACGGAAAGTCCTCGTCGTCGCGGTGGCAAACTCTTTCGATTGGCTCACCATCCGAGAATCGCACACCACCCCCGCCCAACGGGAGGGGCGTCCTCAGGGCAGGCGCCAGTCCACCGGCGGGGCACCGAGCTCGGCGAGCAGCGCGTTCGCCCGAGAGAACGGCCGAGAACCGAAGAACCCACGAGAAGCCGACAGTGGCGACGGGTGCACCGACTTGATCGCGGGCACGCCGTCGAGCATCGGTTCGAGGGTGGCCGCGTCGCGCCCCCACAGGATCGCGACCATCGGTTCGCGCCGCGCGACCAAAGCCCGGATCGCCTGCTCGGTCGTCGCCTCCCAGCCCTTGCCGCGATGCGACGCCGGCTGGCCGGGAGTCACCGTCAGCACTCGGTTGAGCAGCAGCACGCCCTGCCGGGCCCACGGCGTGAGGTCTCCGGTGCTCGGCATCGGGTGGCCGAGGTCGGCGCAGTATTCGGTGAAAATGTTGGCCAGACTGCGCGGAATCGGACGCACCTCGGGCGCGACCGAGAAGCTGAGCCCGACCGCGTGCCCCGGCGTCGGGTAGGGATCCTGCCCGACGATCAGGACGCGGACATCGGCGAACGGCTGCGCAAATGCGCGTAGCACGTTCGCCCCGGCCGGGAGATAGCCTCGCCCGGAAGCATTCTCGGCGCGCAGGAAATCCCCCATCGTGGCGATCCGGTCTGCCACCGGTTGCAGTGCCTGCGCCCAGCCGGATTCGACGACTTCCGCGAGCGGACGCACCGGCATCAACTCACCCTTCCCATCGCTTTGCTGTTCACCCCGCGCAATCTAGCCGCCTCCGCCCGACATCTCCGAGGGCGTTCACCCGGAAAAGCTCTGCCAGCCACTGCCGTGCGTCCACTCGTGTCCATCCACGGTGACGGCGGGCGCGGTGTCGGCGCCGACTGCCGTCACGGCACCGATCGCGCGCCACCCGCCCGGCAGCGCGACGCCGCCGGGAAAAGTCGCGACGAGCGCGTGATCCTCACCACCGCTCAGTGCCAACACATCCGGATCGATATCGAGGCTCCGAGCGGCCGCCTCGACCCGCTCGTCCCGCACCGCCGCCCGGGCGATATCGATCGCCACGCCCGACGCGACGGCGATATGCCCGAGATCGGCGAGCAGCCCATCGGACACATCGGACATCGCGGTGGCGCCGGCTGTGGCCGCGGAAATGCCTGCGGCATAAGGCGGTTGCGGTGCCCGGTGCAGCTCGATGAACTCGTCGAGCCCGGTCGCGGCCGATTCCAGAGCTGCCATTCCGGCCGCCGACCAGCCCAGCCGGCCGGCGACTGCCACGATGTCACCGGCCCGCGCGCCGGAGCGCAGGACGGGAGGGCGTCCGCCCAGATCTCCCAATGCCGTAACAGAGATCACCAACTGCGGGCTCTGCACGAGATCGCCCCCGACGATCCCGGCGCCGCTGCGTTCGGCCTCCGCCCACATGCCCGCAGCCAAGCCGTCCACCACCGCCAGCGCAGTATCGCCGGGGCAACCGAGCGCAACGACGTATCCACTCGGCCGAGCCCCCATTGCCGCCACGTCGGCGCCGTTCTGCGCGATGGCCTTTCGGCCGATGTCTCGTGGGGAAGACCAGTCGAGGCGGAAATGCCGCCCGGCGACGAGCATGTCGGTGGTGACCACGACCCGCTGGTCGGGTGCCGCGAGCACCGCCGCGTCGTCGCCCGGTCCGATGGTCACCGCACTGCTCTGGGTGCGGCCTCGGTTGATCCGCTCGATGACCCCGAACTCGCCGAGTTCGGCCACCGTGGTCGGCGCTGCGGTGCCTTCGCTGTTCCCGATCGCCGTACTCCGCTCCGTCGAAGTGTGACCTGCGTCCCGCCCTGTGCCTGCGCTCGGGCCCTGGCTTCTCGGTGGAACGAGAGTTCGGCACAGCTGCGGTACTTTGAGCGTGCAGCCGGGGCGTGCCCGGCGAACGCGCGCACCGAGCCGCAGCCTGGCCGACTCTACCGAGACCCGGATGGCTCGCGGCGGGAAGGACTCAGGTTGGCGATCGAGGCATTCGTTCTGGTCCAGACCGAAGTCGGTAAAGCCGCTCTGGTGGCGGGCAGCATCGCCGCCTTGTCCGGCGTGCGGTCCGCCGAGGATGTCGTCGGCCCCTACGATGTGATCGCCCGAGTCGCGGGCGCGTCCGACGACGAGCTCGGCGAGGTGATTCACGCCATTCAGCAGGTCGGCGGCATCACTCGCACGCTGACCTGCCAGATCCCCAACCATCGGGTGAGCGCCCCGATCGAATGAACCAACCGGATTCACCGCGGCACCGTCCCGCGTTGATCGCTGTCGCGGTCGCACTGCCCGTCGCACTCGTGGTCGGCATCATCGTCGCCGCCGTGCTCGCCGGCCGCCTGCCCGGCCACACACCGATTTCATTGGGCACGGTTCCGGCACCGGAGGCAGACGGCCCGGAGTGCACGCAGCTCGTGGCCGCACTGCCCGCCGATCTCGGTGAGTACACGGGCCTCGAACTTGCCGAGCCTGCGCCGCCGGCGACGAAGGCGTGGGGCGGCGACGCCGGCGACTTCGATCGGGTGGTCCTGCGCTGCGGCCTCGACCGGCCGCTCGAGTTCGACGCGGCGGCCGCACTGCAGGTCGTCGACGGGGTGCAGTGGTTCGAGGTATCCGATCCGGGCCAGTCCGGCTTCAGCACCTGGTACGTCGTCGACCGCGACGTGTACATCGCACTCACCGTGCCGACGGGCTCGGGGCCGACGCCGGTGCAGGAGGTTTCGGCGACGGTGAACGAGACGCTGCCCGCTCGGCCCATCGATCCAGCGCCGCTGCCGAACTGATCGGGCATCGCCGTCAGCGCAGCCCGGTCCCCCGCGCGAGCGCCGTTTCGATCAGCGTCGACACCAGGGTGCGGTAATCGACCCCGGCCGCATCGAACATCCGCGGGTACATCGAGATTGCGGTGAACCCGGGCATCGTGTTGATCTCGCTGATCACCGGGCCCTGCGCGGTGACGAAGAAGTCCACCCGGGCGAGACCGGTGCAGTCGAGCGCGCGGAATGCCTGCACGGCGATGGCGCGGATCGCGCCGCTGGTCTCGTCGTCGAGTTTCGCAGGCACGTCGAATTCGCAGACGTCATCGAGGTACTTGCTGTCGAAGTCGTAGAACGCGGTCCCGTCGTCCACCGCGAGCGGCATCCTGATCTCGGCCACGACACTGGCCTCGACTCGGCCGTCGGGGTACTCGAGCACACCGCATTCGACCTCACTGCCCGGGATCTCCGCTTCGATGATCACCTTCGGGTCGTGCTTGCGCGCCGTGGTGATCGCATCCTCCAGATCGGCCCAGTCGCTGACCCGGGAGATACCGATCGAGGACCCGCCGCGGGCCGGTTTCACGAAGACGGGCAGCCCGAGCGTGCGGCGTTGCTCGTCGGTGAGTGTCTCGGCGCCCGCCCGCAGCACGAACTGCGTGCCGATCGGTAGCCCGGCCGCGCCGAGCAGCTTCTTGGTGAACTCCTTGTCCATGGCGACCGCCGAGGCGAGCACGCCCGGCCCGACGTAGGGCACGTCGGCCAGTTCCAGCAGTCCTTGCACCGTGCCGTCTTCGCCGTAGGCGCCATGCAGCACCGGGAAGATGACGTCGACCCGTTCCACGACCCGATCGGTGATGCCGTCGCCGATGGCGACGAGTGCGCCACGCTGTCCGGGATCGGTGGACAACGCCACCGGGACACCGGACTGCTCCACCGTCGGCAGTGCGCCCTCGACCAGGGCGAAGTCGCGCGGATCGCGGGTGCCGAGCAGCCACGTGCCTGCCGCGGTGATGCCGATCGGCACGGGCTCGTAGCGGTCGGGGTCGAGGTGGCGCAGCACGCTGCCTGCAGAAACGCAGGACACCGAGTGCTCGTTGCTGCGGCCTCCGTAGAGCACGCCGACGCGAATCCGGTTCGTCACGATCACTGACGGTACCGCCGGTCGGCGCAGTTGGCCGACTCCCGCCCGGCGGGATGGGGCAATCTCACGTCGGTGCGGGACGGCACGCTCACGTCCCTTCGGGACGGCAAGTTCTCACTCCGGCTTGTGTCTACGGCCGAGCAGATAATCTCCGGCTTCCCTGGCGGTTATGCCCTCGTGGCAGACCCGGTGCACGGAGTCCGTGATCGGCATCTCGACGTCGTAGGCCTCGGCGAGCGCACGCACCGAAGTACACGACTTGACGCCCTCGGCGACCTGCCCGTGGGCGGCTTCCTGCGCCTCGGCCAGCGACCCGCCCTGGCCGAGCACATAACCGAAGGAATGGTTGCGCGAGAGCCGTGAGGTGCAGGTCGCCACCAGGTCGCCGACACCGGCCAGACCCGCCAACGTGGCCGGTCGTGCCCCTACCGCCACACCGAGCCGGATGATCTCGGCCAGCCCGCGGGTGATGATGCTGGCGATCGTGTTGTCGCCGAGGCCCATGCCCGCGGCGATTCCGCAGGCCAGCGCGATGACGTTCTTGCACGCACCACCAATCTCACAGCCGATCACGTCGGAATTCGTATAGGGCCGGAAATACCCTGTGGCACAGGACTTTTGTAGCTCGATCGCCCGTCCGGAGTCGGTGCACGCGATCACCGTCGCGGCGGGCTGCCCGGCCGCGATCTCCTTGGCCAGGTTGGGTCCGGACAGCACCGCGACCCGGCCCGGGTCGGCCCCGGTGACCTGGGCGATGACCTGACTCATGCGCAGCAGCGTGCCGGTCTCGATGCCCTTGGCCAGGCTGAGCAACGTGGTGTCGGGGCCGATCGCGCCCTTCCAGTGCTCGAGGTTTTCTCGCAGCGTTTGCGACGGAACGGCGAGTACCGCGACGTCCGCCCCAGCGAGCGCCTCGGCGTAGTCGTTGGTCGCCTTCATCCGCGGCAACTCGACGTCGGCGAGGTAGTAGGGGTTTTCGTGCTCGGTGACGATCGCTTTGGCGACTTCGGACCGCCTGGCCCAGATCGTCACATCGGTCCCCGCCTCGGCCAGCACCTTGGCGTATGCCGTGCCCCAAGACCCCGCGCCCAGCACCGCCGCCCGCACCATGTGTCCGTTCCTTTCGCCGCAACTCGAATTGGACTCGACTGTATCCCCCGCCGCACCGGCCGTTGCCGGATCGGGGCTGGCATTATTGCGGGTTATGAGCACGACCGTGTACGCCGTCGTCGCGGTCAAGAACCTGGATCGCGCCAAGAGCAGGCTTTCCGCCGAGCTGACACCCGGTGGGCGCGCACGTCTCGTGCTGGCCATGCTCGCCGACACTCTTGCCGCGGTGGGCCAGTCATCTGCGGTCGCAGGGATCACGGTCGTGACGCCCGATCCGCGCGTCGCCGATCTCGCCCGCCGCCACGGCGCGCAGGTGCTAGCCGACCCGGTCCGGGCCGGCGCGCACGACACGGACAGCACCGCAGGCGCCGGGTTGCTCAACGCGGCACTGCGGCACGCCGCCGAGGCGGTGCGGCGCAGCCACGGCCCGGTGGATCTGCTCGCACTGCAACCCGATCTGCCCGCCCTACGGACCGACGACCTGGACGAAATGCTTTGCGCTGCAGCCGATGTGCCGCGATCCGTGGTAATCGATCATCATGACACCGGCACGGCGGCGCTGGTATGGCGTACCCCCGACGCACCGCTGCGGCCGCAGTTCGGCCCGGACTCCGCCCGCGCGCATCTCGACGACGGCGCAGTCGCGCTGACCGGCACGTGGCCGGGACTGCGGCTCGACGTCGACACCCCCGCCGACCTCGATCTCGCCGTAAAACTCGGAGTCGGCCCGGCGACCCGGGAGGCGCTCGGCGCCATCGGCCGACGACGAGAATGGGCGCTCGATCGACCGCTCCGATGACGCCACCTCCGATGTGAGGGATGATTGGAGGCGTGAGTGAGACAGGACGAGCGGCAACGCAGACCGATTCGCCGGAGGCGGCCCGGGCTGGCGACGACAACGGCAACCACCGGGACGAAAACGGCGCGGTGCTCGCGCCGCGCATTCCGACGGCACCGCCGGCTGCTACGCCGCTCGCGGTCGATGTCACCGTGGCAGGGCTGCCCGACGATCGGTACCTCAACCGCGAGCTGAGCTGGCTCGATTTCAACTCCCGGGTGCTCGCGCTCGCCGAGGACACGTCGCTGCCGCTGCTCGAACGTGCCAAGTTCCTCGCCATTTTCGCCTCGAACCTCGATGAGTTCTTTATGGTTCGGGTGGCCGGCCTCAAGCGCCGCGACGAGACCGGGCTGTCGGTGCGCTCGGCGGACGGACTGTCCCCACGCGAGCAGCTCGCCATGGTCGCCACCCGCACACAGGAGATCGCGTCGCGACATGCCCGCGTATTCCTGGATTCGGTACTGCCCGAACTGCTCGCCGAGGGCATCGCGATCATCGGTTGGGAAGATCTCTCCCCCGATGAGCGGCGCGGCCTGTCGGAGTACTTCCACGCGCAGGTCTTCCCGGTCCTCACCCCGCTCGCCGTCGACCCGGCCCACCCGTTCCCTTATATCAGCGGCCTGAGCCTCAACCTTGCTGTGACGGTTCGTGATTCGACCAATGCCGGCGAACATTTCGCGCGCGTGAAGGTGCCCGACAACGTGAACCGCTTCGTGCAGGTGCGCCGCGGCGAGGGGCCACATGCGATGTCTGCCTTCGTGCCGCTCGAGGAGCTCATTGCCGCGCACCTCGAAGCACTCTTCCCCGGGATGTTTGTGGTGGAGCACCACGCCTTCCGGATCACCCGCAACGCCGATTTCGAGGTCGAGGAGGATCGCGACGAGGATCTGTTGCAGGCCCTCGAACGCGAACTCGCTCGGCGCCGCTTCGGTTCTCCGGTGCGCCTCGAGGTCGCCGACGATATGACCGAGCACATGCTCGATCTGCTGCTGCGCGAACTCGACGTGAATCCCGCGGACGTCATTCAGGTGCCCGGACTGCTCGATCTGTCCAGCCTGTGGCAGGTCTATGGCGTCGACCGAGCGACGCTGAAGGACAAGCCGTTCGTACCGGCCACCCATCCCGCCTTCGGCGAGCGCGAGACGCCCAAGAGCGTCTTCTCGACGCTGCGCGAGGGCGACGTGCTCGTGCACCATCCCTACGACTCCTTCTCCACGAGCGTGCAGCGCTTCATCGAGCAGGCCGCCGCCGATCCGCAGGTGCTCGCGATCAAGCAAACGCTCTACCGCACCTCGGGCGACTCCCCGATCGTCAATGCCCTGATCGATGCCGCGGAGGCAGGCAAGCAGGTCGTGGCACTGGTGGAGATCAAGGCACGCTTCGACGAACAGGCCAACATCAAATGGGCGCGCACCCTGGAGCAGGCAGGCGTTCACGTCGTCTACGGTCTCGTCGGGTTGAAGACGCATTGCAAGACGTGTCTGGTGGTTCGCCGCGAGGGCTCCACGATCCGTCGCTACTGCCACATCGGCACCGGCAACTACAACCCGAAGACGGCCCGGCTCTACGAGGACGTGGGATTGCTCACCGCGGCCCCCGAAATCGGCGCGGACCTGACCGATCTGTTCAATTCGCTGACCGGTTACTCGCGCAAGGCCGAGTACCGGAACCTGCTCGTCGCGCCGTACGGCGTGCGCAAGGGCATCATCGAGCGCGTCCAGACCGAGATCGACCACAAGCGTGCGGGCAAAGACGCGCGAATCCGGCTGAAGGCCAACGCTCTCGTCGACGAACAGGTCATCGACGCCTTGTATCGGGCGTCCCAGGCGGGTGTCCCCGTGCAGGTGTTCGTGCGCGGGATCTGCGCCCTCAAGCCGGGAGTGCCGGGACTGAGCGAAAACATCGAGGTCAGGTCGATCCTCGGCCGGTTCCTCGAGCACTCGCGGATATTTCACTTCAAGTCGGTCGACGAAATCTGGATCGGCAGCGCCGACATGATGCACCGCAACCTCGATCGGCGGGTCGAAGTGATGGTGCAAGTGAAGGATCCGAAGCTGACCCGATACCTGGACGAGATGTTCGACTCCGCCCTCGACCCCAAGACCCGGTGCTGGGTGCTGGATTCGGACGGCAGCTGGGTGGCGTCGCCGGCGCGCGGCGAGGCGGTCCGCGATCATCAGGAGGAGTACATCCGCAGTAGGCGGACGGCGGGCTCATAGCGGTCCGTCGGTATCGGAGGGTCGGTATCGGAGGGGTCCGTATCGGGGGGGCACGAACCGACTCCGCGCTCGGAGGGAAGGAGACCGGTGAACTCGACCGAATCGGCGGTTGCGCGGGCAAACGTCTTCGCCGCGGGTGCGATCGTGTGGCGCCGAGCGCCGGCGAGCCCGGACGGCATCGAGGTCGCGCTCATTCACCGTCCACGCTATGACGACTGGTCCTTTCCCAAGGGCAAGCTCGATCCCGGCGAGACCGCCATGATCGCCGCCGTCCGCGAGGTCGCCGAGGAGACCGGAATGCGTTGTGTGCTCGGCAGGCACATCGCACGCGTGACGTACCCGGTTCCCGGTCACCGCAAACTCAAGCGCGTGGATTACTGGGCGGCCGAGGCCATCGACGGCGAGTTCGCCCCCTCCGACGAGGTGGACAAACTGCTGTGGATGCCGCCGAGTCGCATGCTCGACGAATTGTCCTACCCGATGGATCGCCGCGTGCTGCGCCAGTTTCGGCGCCTGCCGGCCGATACCCAGACGATGCTGCTTGTCCGGCATGCCAAGGCAGGCCGGCGCAAGCGATACAAGGGCGACGACCGATTCCGTCCGCTCGACGAGGTCGGCCGCAATCAGGCGGATGCCCTTGTGGCGAACCTGCACGCTTTCGGTGCCAGCCACGTCCACGCCGCCGACCGCACGCGGTGCAGTCAGACGGTCGCCCCGCTTGCCGATTCCCTCGGCGTTGAGGTCGCGACGGAACCTACCCTCGCCGAGGAGGCCTATCGCGACGATCCGGCGGCTGGGCGGGATCGTGCCCGAAAGATTGCGGCCAAGAACGGTATCCGGGTGGTGTGCAGTCAGGGCAAGGTGATTCCCGATCTGCTTGCCTGGTGGGCCGACCAAGACGGCATCGCATTGCCACCGGCGCGCAACCGTAAAGGCAGCGTATGGGTGTTGTCGCTGTACGACGGCAAGCTGGTGGCCGCCGACCACATCGACAGCCCCTTCCCCGATGCACCGGGCGCCGGGTCGACGCAGCGTCAGTGATGCGAAGGATCCGCTTGTCGGCCCGAATTCGCTTGTCAGCCCGAATTCACTTGTCGCCACAGCCCTGACGACGATCGGCCCCCCGGACACCTGGTCCGGGGGGCCGATCGTCGTCGGTCGCGGTGGTTGGACTCAGCGCCGGCCGGTGCGCTTCGCCGGTGCCTTCTTGGCGGCGGGTGCCTTCTTCGCGGCGGTCTTCTTCGCTACCGGAGCCTTCTTGGCCGCGGGGGCCTTCTTCGCCACCGGAGCCTTCTTGGCTACGGGGGCCTTCTTCGCCACCGGAGCCTTCTTGGCCGCGGGGGCCTTCTTGGCCACCGGAGCCTTCTTCGCCGCGGGGGCCTTCTTCGCCGCCGGCGCCTTCGCCAGCGTCTTCGCCGCGGTGGTCTTCTTGGCCGCCGTGGTGGTCGACTTCGCGAGCGTCTTCGCCGCGGTGGTCTTCTTGGCCGCGGTGGTCTTCTTGGCGGCGGTCTTCTTGGCCACGGTCTTGGTCGGGGTGCCGACCGCACCGCGCTTCACGGCCGGTCCGCTTGCGGGCAGCCGCTGCTTACCGGCGATGACCGCCTTGAACTGGGCGCCCGGACGGAACGCCGGAACCGAAGTCGGCTTTACCTTTACGGTCTCGCCGGTGCGCGGGTTGCGAGCCACGCGGGCGGCGCGCTTGCGCTGCTCGAAGACACCGAAGCCGGTAATCGTGACGCTCTGTCCCTTGTGCACGGCCCGGACGATGATGTCGACGACGTTCTCGACCGCGTCGGTCGCGGTGCGCCTATCCGATCCGAGCTTGTCGGTCAGAATGTCTATCAGCTCAGCCTTGTTCATCGAGTTTCCTCCGCAGACTTAGAGGCCCATTTGTGGACCGACTACGTACACGGTAAACCCCGAAAGCACAAGAGTCTATGTGCCACGCCAAATTTCATCGCCAAAGCCTTGCGAAATTTGCTTCCGAGCGGTAGTAATTCCGCCCGGCACAACGGAAGTCAGTCCGCGGAAGTGGGCTCCGGAAGCGTCACCGGTTGCCATGACGGCCTTGCCTTTTCGAACTCCGAAATGGCGTCTACCTGCCGCAACGTCAGCCCGATGTCGTCGAGACCCGCCAGCAGACGCCACCGCGTGTAGTCGTCAATGTCGAAGCGCAGCACGGTGGTTCCAGCGGTCACGGTCCGCTCACGAAGATCCACAGTCAGTTCGAGACCGGGCTGCTCTTCGATCAGTTTCCAGAGCAATTCGACGTCCGGCTGCGCCATCCGGGCGGCGAGCAGACCGGCTTTGCCGGCGTTACCGCGGAAGATATCCGCGAACCGGGAGGCGATCACGACGCGGAATCCGAAGTCCGACAGCGCCCAGACCGCATGCTCGCGCGACGACCCGGTACCGAAGTCGGGTCCGGCGACGAGCACGCTGCCCCGGTCGTACGGCGGGATGTTGAGCACGAACTCGGGATCGTTGCGCCAGGCGGCGAACAAGCCGTCCTCGAACCCGGTGCGCGTCACCCGCTTCAGGTACACGGCCGGGATGATCTGATCGGTATCGACATTGGACCGCCGCAGCGGAACTCCGATACCCGTGTGCACGGTGAAAGCTTCCATTTCGAACAACTCCTAACGGGGGCAGGCGAGTCAGTGGCGATCGGCGGGGGCGAGATCGGTGGGCGCCGAGAGCCGGCCACGGACGGCGGTGGCGGCGGCGACGGCCGGCGAGACCAGATGTGTCCGTCCGCCCTTGCCTTGGCGGCCTTCGAAGTTGCGGTTCGAGGTCGAGGCCGACCGTTCCCCCGGTGCGAGCTGATCCGGGTTCATACCCAGGCACATCGAGCAGCCGGCCTGCCGCCACTCCGCACCGGCAGCGGTGAAAATCTCGCCGAGGCCCTCGTTCTCGGCCTGCGCCCGCACCCGCATCGAGCCGGGCACGACGAGCATGCGCACCCCTTCGGCAACCCGACGGCCACGCAGCACGTCGGCCACGGCACGCAGATCCTCGATCCGGCCGTTGGTGCACGAGCCGACGAAGACCGTGTCGACTTGCACCTCACGCAACGGCGTGCCCGGCGTCAAATCCATATACCGCAGCGCCTTTTCCGCCGCCGCACGCTCGTTCTCATCGAAGATCTCGGCCGGATCCGGCACCGCGGCACCGAGCGGCAAGCCCTGTCCGGGATTGGTGCCCCAGGTGACGAACGGCGTCAACTCGCTCGCGTCGATATGCACCTCGTTGTCGAATTCCGCGCCCTCGTCGGTGCGCAACTCGGTCCAGGCAGCCACGGCAGCGTCCCAATCGTCGCCCTTGGGCGCGTGCGGACGGCCTTTGATGAATTCGAACGTGGTCTCGTCCGGCGCGATCATGCCGGCGCGCGCCCCGGCCTCGATCGACATGTTGCAGATCGTCATCCGGGATTCCATCGACAGTTTCCGGATCGCCTCGCCGCGGTACTCGAGCACATAGCCCTGACCGCCGCCGGTCCCGATCTTGGCGATGACCGCGAGGATCAGATCCTTACTCGTCACGCCCGGGGGCAACTCACCGTCGACGGTGATCGCCATGGTCTTGAAGGGGCGCAACGACAATGTCTGCGTCGCGAGCACATGCTCGACCTCGCTGGTACCGATTCCCATTGCGAGCGCGCCGAATGCACCATGCGTCGAGGTGTGGCTGTCACCGCACACCACGGTCATACCCGGCTGAGTGAGGCCGAGCTGAGGGCCGACCACATGCACGATGCCCTGATCGAGATCGCCCATCGGGTGCAACCGGATACCGAATTCCGCGCAGTTGTGCCGCAACGTATCGACCTGCGTGCGCGACACCGGGTCGGCTATCGGCTTGTCGATGTCGACCGTCGGCACGTTGTGGTCCTCGGTCGCGATCGTGAGGTCGGGGCGGCGCACCGGGCGGCCGGCGAGACGCAGCCCGTCGAAGGCCTGCGGGCTGGTCACCTCGTGCACGAGATGCAGGTCGATGTAGATGAGGTCGGGGCGGCGCTGTTCGCCTTCGCCTTCGCCCCGTGTCACCACGTGGGCTTCCCATACCTTCTCCGCCATCGTGCGCGGCTTGGTAGTCATCAACACACCTCTTTCGACCGAATACGGGCTCGGCGACCCTGCTTTCGCTGATGTTGTCCGGGCTGCGGAGACATCGTTTGCAATCTCACTATACGAGATGCAAGTATCGTCCTATGAGACAGCATAGCGGCATCGGCGTTCTCGACAAAGCCATGACCGTCCTGCATGCGGTCGCCGAGCAACCGTGCACGCTCAACGAACTGTGCGCACGCACCGGTCTGCCGCGGGCCACCGCGCACCGGCTCGCCGTCGGGCTCGAGACGCATCGCCTGCTGGCTCGCGACGACGACGGGGCCTGGCGTCCCGGCCCGGCATTGTCCGAACTCGCCGCGAGCGCCAACGACAGCCTCGTTGAGGCCGCCGCCAGTGTGCTGCCCCGGCTGCGCGAGATTACCGGCGAGAGCGTGCAGCTCTACCGCCGGGAAGGATCGGTCCGGGTGTGCGTCGCGTCGATGGAACCGCTGACCGGGCTGCGGGACACCGTCCTCGTCGGGGCGCGCTTGCCGCTCACCGCGGGGTCCGGCGCCAAGGTGCTGCTCGCGTGGGCCGACCCGCACCTGCTGAGATCCGCGATGGCCGACGCGACTTTCACCGAGCGCAGCCTGCTCGAGGTCCGCAAGCGGGGCTGGGCCCAGAGTGCCGGCGAGCGCGAACCCGGCGTGGCAAGCGTGTCCGCCCCGGTACGCGATGGCAGCGGCAATGTCGTTGCGGCAGTGTCGGTCTCCGGTCCGATCGACCGGATGGGCCGACGGCCGGGGGCACGCTGGGCGGCGGACCTGCTCGCCGCCGCGGAGGCACTGCACAAACGGCTGTAAACAACTCCCCCACCTCCGGCGATGAGCCCGCGCACACGTCGTCGGTAATGTCGCCGCATGGGTGTCAACCAGCGTGCACAGATCCAGATGACCGATGACGAGATCGGCGAATTCCTCCGGCGCAGCCGGGTCGTCACGATGGCGACCAACGGCCCGAAGGGCAATCCGCATCTGATCGCCATGTGGTACGGCCTCGTCGACGGCGAAATCTGGTTCGAGACGAAGGCAAAGTCGCAGAAGGTGGTGAACCTGCGCCGCGACGACCGCATCACGGCCATGGTCGAGGCCGGCGACACCTATGACACCCTGCGAGGCGTGGCCATCGAGGGCCGCGCGGAGATCGTCGACGATCCGGAGGCGCTGTTTCGGGTCGGCGTGAGCGTCTGGGAGCGCTATACCGGGCCTTACGACGAGTCGTTGCGCCCCGCCGTCGAGGCGATGCTGAACAAGCGCGTGGCAGTCCGGGTGCGTCCCGACCGCGTACGCAGTTGGGACCATCGCAAGCTCGGCCTGCCCGCCATGCCGGTCGGCGGCAGTACCGCCCGGCCGCACTGACCCGCCGCCGGTCTCCGGGGCCGGCCGGCTTGTGCCGCAGGCACTCTCGCCGCGCGCCCGGACCAGGACCGAAAGCAGCGCACAAAGAACGGCGCCACCGGATTGCTCCGGTGGCGCCGTTCGTTGTAGCCCCGACGGGATTCGAACCCGCGCTACCGCCTTGAGAGGGCGGCGTCCTAGGCCGCTAGACGACGGGGCCTTGGTTGGCATCTCGGCCGGTCTCCCGGCTTTGCGCCCGAGTCAGCTTAGCTGGCTCGCGTCCGGGTTCCAAATCGCTCGGACGTCGCTGGGGTACCAGGACTCGAACCTAGAATGGCTGAACCAGAATCAGCTGTGTTGCCAATTACACCATACCCCAATGGCCCGTTCCGACCGCCCGCGCCAACGGCTCCGGCGGTCGTTTCGAACCGAGGAAGAGGTTATCAAACCCGACGCAAAAATCCACAAACGCGCAGCTCAGACCGCTTCCTGTGGGATCGCGGCGCGAACCCGGGCCAGGGTCGTGTCCCGGCCGAGCAGCTCGAGCGACTCGAACAGCGGCGGGCTGATATGCGACCCGGTCACCGCGACCCGCACCGGCCCGAACGCCTTGCGCGGTTTGAGACCGAGTCCCTCCACCAGAGCGGTCTTCAACGCTGTCTCGATCGCTTCGGTCGTCCATTCGGTCGCGCCGGTCAGCGCCGCGTCGGCCGCCTCGAGTACCGGCCGCGCGTCGTCGCCGAGGTTCTTCGCCGCGGCCGCGGGATCGATACCGAAATCGGCTTCGGGCACGAACAGGAACGCCAGCAGGTCCCAGGCATCGGCGAGCACCACGATCCGGGTCTGCACCAGCTCCGCGGCCGACCGGAACACCGCGTCGTCCACGTCCGGACCGAGGTGGCCGTGCTCGACGAGATAGCCGCGCAACCGGTCCGCGAAGTCCTCGGACGCGAGCAACCGGATGTGCTCGGCGTTGATCGCGTCGGCCTTCTTCTGGTCGAACCGCGCCGGATTCGAATTGACCGTGGTCACGTCGAACGCGGCGACCATCTCGTCGAGTGAGAAGACGTCGTGGTCGTCGGCGATGCTCCAGCCGAGCAGCGCCAGGTAGTTCAGCAGACCCTCGGGCACGAACCCACGGTCACGGTGCACGAACAAGCTCGACTCGGGATCGCGCTTGGACAGCTTCTTGTTGCCCTGCCCCATCACGAACGGCAGGTGGCCGAACTCGGGGGTGAAATCCGCGACGCCGACGCGCTGCAGCGCGCCGTAGAGCGCGAGCTGACGCGGTGTCGAGGACAGCAGATCCTCGCCGCGCAACACGTGGGTGATCTTCATGGCCGCGTCGTCGACCGGGTTGACCAGTGTGTACAGCGGGTCGCCGTTGCCGCGGGTCAGTGCGAAGTCGGGCACGGTGCCCGCCTTGAAAGTCGTTTCGCCGCGCACCAGGTCGTGCCAGGTCAGATCGTGATCGGGCATGCGCAGCCGAACCACCGGGGCGGCGCCATTCGCGCGGTATTCCCGCTTCTGATCCTCGGTCAGGTCGCGGTCGAAATTGTCGTAGCCGAGCTTCGGATCCCGACCTGCCGCTCGGTGGCGCGCTTCGACTTCATCTGGGGTGGAAAAGCTCTCGTAGGCCTCGCCCGCTTCGACCAGCTGCCGCACCACGTCCAGATGTAGCTCGCGCCGCTGCGACTGCCGGTAGGGGGCGTACGGCCCGCCGACCTCGGGTCCCTCGTCCCAGTCGAGATTCAGCCAGCGAAGCGCGTCGAGCAGCGCCGCGAACGACTCCTCGGAATCGCGTGCCGCGTCGGTGTCCTCGATCCGGAAGACGAAGGTGCCCCCGGTGTGCCTTGCGTACGCCCAGTTGAACAGCGCAGTCCGGATCAGGCCGACGTGCGGGGTTCCGGTAGGCGAGGGACAGAAGCGCACGCGGACGCCGTCGGGGCGACCGGACGCGGTCGAATTGGTTGCGGTCATCCTCGCTGTGGCCTTTCTGAATCGGGACGAACGCCCGAAAGTGTTGTGGTCACTTCTTTTTCGTGACCGGATTGGAAAGGGTGCCGATCCCGGACACGGTCACCGAGACGGTCTGCCCGTCCTGCATCGGCCCGACCCCCGCCGGCGTTCCGGTGAGAATCACATCGCCCGGTAGCAACGTCATCACCGCGGAGATCCACTCGATGACCTTCGGAATGTCGTGCAGCAGCAGCGATGTTCGGCTCTGCTGGCGCACCTGCCCGTCGAGTTCGGTGGTGATCTCGAGGTCCGACGGGTCGAGGTCGGTTTCGATCCACGGGCCGAGCGGGCAGAAGGTGTCATAGCCCTTGCCCCTGGTCCACTGACCGTCATGGCGTTGGTGGTCGCGTGCGGTGACATCGTTGGCGACGGTGTAGCCGAGCACCACGTCGCGCGCCCGCGCGGCAGGCACGTCCTTGCATGGCCGGCCGATCACCACGGCCAATTCACCCTCGTAGTCGACCTGCGCGGAACTCGGCGGCAGGACGATCGACGCGCCCGGCCCCACGATCGAGGTGTTCGGCTTGAGAAAGATCACCGGATCTGCCGGCGCTTCGCCACCCATCTCGGCCGCGTGGTCGGCGTAGTTCTTCCCGATGCAGATCACCTTCGTGGCCAGGATCGGCGCGAGCAGGCGCACGTCGGCGACCGGCCAACTGCGTCCGGTAAAGGTCGGCGTACCGAACGGGTGTTCCGCGATTTCCCGGGCAATCGCGTTGTCGGGGTCTCCTTCGATGCTGACGAAGGCGACACCATCCGGGCTGGCAATCCGTCCAAGGCGCATGCCGCCGAGTCTATCGACCGAGGCAGCGACCCCGGCGAAGGCGGTGTAGAGTCCCACCAGAATCCAGATGGTAGGACTGCGTGTCCAATATATGAGACAGAGGGCAACCGATGAACACCCGGGGCGTATCGACGACGGAGGCGATCGGCACCACTCGACGGTGGTCGATGCTCGGTCTCGGCGTCTTCGCCCAGGCAGCGAGCGCGGTGTTCATCCACGGCACTCCGTTTCTGCTGCCCGCGCTCACCGATCGCGGCATGTCGCTACCGACTGCCGGTCTGCTGGTGGCGATGCCGACCGTCGGCCTGGTCTGCACCCTGATCGCGTGGGGCTATGTGATGGACCACATCGGCGAACGGAAGGTGCTCGTCGCCGGACCGCTGATCACCTGTGTCGCGGGCATCGCCGCCGCCTGCACCACCAACAACGTGGCCCTGGGCGCACTGTTGTTTCTCGGCGGTGCGGGAGCCGCGAGCACGAACGGCGCGAGCGGCCGCGTCATCGTCGGCTGGTTCCCCGTGCACCGGCGCGGGTTCGCGATGGGCATCCGGCAGACCGCGCAACCGCTCGGGGTCGGCATCGGCGCGCTCGCCATCCCCGCGGTGGCTGCCGCACATGGCGTTTCGGCGGCGATCCTGGTGCCCGCGATCATGGCAGGCGTTGCTGCGGTGGCCTGCCTGTTCGGCATCGTCGATCCGCCTCGCCCCGGCGGCAAAGGTGTCGACCGAGCCAACCCGTACCGCGGCGATTCGACGTTGTGGCGCATCCACGGCGTCTCCGTGCTGCTGTGCGTTCCGCAGGGAGTGGTGTGGACGTTCGCCCTGCTGTGGATCCACCGCGACATCGGCTGGTCGATCGCTGCGGCGGGTGCACTCGTCACCGTGACGCAGTTGCTCGGCGCGGCCGGCCGGATCGGCGCGGGCGCCTGGTCCGACCGGGTGGGGAGTCGGCTCGGTCCGCTGCGTCAGGTGGCGATCGCGGCGGCGATCTCGATGGCCGCATTGGGCGTCGCCGCTGCGACGCAGTGGTGGTGGGCCGCGATTCCGCTGCTGCTCGCCGCCTCGGTGATCACCGTTTCCGACAACGGGCTGGCCTTTACCGCGGTCGCCGAGATTGCCGGACCATATTGGAGCGGAAGGGGTTTGGGTATCCAGAACACGGGGCAGAACCTCGCGATGGCGGCCATTCCACCCGTGTTCGGCGCGCTCATCGTCACCACCGGATTCGGTGCCGCGTACCTGGTCGCGGCCGCCTTGGCGCTCGCCGCGGTCCCCCTGGTGCCGCGCGATCGCCGGTCTGCTGGGTAACGCAGCGTCCCTGCGGGACGGGTCAGACCGCGGCCGCGATCCGGTCGCCCACCTCGCTGGTGACGATGGCCTTGTCCCCGCGAGTGGCGAGATCGGCCTCGACGGCACGCTCGACGCGCGCCGCGTCCTCGTCCCGGCCGAGATGGCGCAGCAACAGCGCAGCGGACAGGATCGCGGCTGTCGGGTCGGCGATGCCCTTACCGGCGATATCGGGCGCCGAGCCGTGCACCGGCTCGAACATCGACGGGTTAGTTCCCGAGGCGTCGATATTGCCGGACGCCGACAGCCCGATGCCACCGGTCACCGCACCCGCCAGGTCGGTGATGATGTCGCCGAACAGGTTGTCGGTGACGATCACGTCGAACCGCGCCGGATTGGTGACCATGTAGATGGTGGCCGCGTCGATGTGGCAGTACGACGTCTCGACATCCGGGTACTCGGCGCCCACGGTCTCGATCGCGCGGGTCCAGATGGCACCGGCATTGGACAGCACGTTGGTCTTGTGGATCAGCGTCAGATGCCTGCGCCGGGTCTGCGCGAGCGCGAAGGCGTAGCGCACGACACGCTCGGCGCCGAACCAGGTGTTGATCGACACCTCGGTGGCAATCTCGTGGTCGGTGCCGACCCGAATCGCGCCGCCGTTGCCGGTGTACGGGCCCTCGGTGCCCTCGCGAACGACGACGAAGTCCATCTCCGGGTTGCCCGCCAACGGTGAAGTCGTGCCGGGGTAGAGCCGCGACGGCCGCAGGTTGACGTGGTGATCGAGCGCGAACCGCATGTTCAGCAACAGACCCCGTTCGAGCACGCCCGGCGTGACCGACGGGTCGCCGATCGCGCCGAGCAGGATGGCGTCGTGCTCGCGGATCTGGGCGAGTTCGGCGGCCGGCAGCAGCTCGCCGGTCGCGTTGTAGCGGCGCGCGCCGAGGTCGTACTCGGTGGTCTCGAGCTCGGGAACGAGCTTGCGCAGCACCTTGAGTGCCTCCGCAGTGACCTCGATACCGATGCCATCGCCGGCGATGACCGCGAGCTTCATTGCTGTCTCACTTCCTTTTTCAACTGCGGTGTCGGTCCGGCTGCCCTCAGGACAGGTCGACCTGCTCGACGCGGGAATCGAGCTGCTCGACGATGAGGGCGACATCGGCATCGCCAACGACCTCGCTGACCCGCAGGATGATGGTGGCGCCCGGGCCCTCGGAGTCCTGGCTCAGCGCAGCGGCCTGGATGTCGATGCCGGCGTTGCCGAGAACCGTGCCGATCGTGCCGAGCACACCTGGGCGATCCTCGTAGTGCACGACGAGGTTGTGGCCCTCGGCGCGCAGATCGAAGCTGCGGCCGTTGATGTTGACGATCTTCTCCACCTGCTGCAGACCGGTGAGCGCACCCGCGACGGAGGTGACAGTGCCGTCGGCGGCGACGGCACGCACCTCGACAGCGCTGCGGTGCGTCGAAGCCTCGCTGTGCTTTTCGACCTCGACGGTGACGCCACGCTGCTCCGCGAGCTGCGGCGCGTTGACAAAGGTGACCGGCTCGTCGCTGCTGGCCGAGAACAACCCGCGCAGCGCGGCCAGACCGAGGATCTCGACGTTTTCGGCGGACAGCTCACCGCTCGCGAGCACCTGCACGTTCTGCACGGCCTCGGGTGAGAGGGTGCCCGCGATGAGGCCGAGCTTGCGAACGAGCTCGAGCCACGGCGCGACTTCCTCGCCAACCGGGCCGCCGGAGACGTTCACCGCATCGGGCACGAATTCACCTGCGAGAGCGAGCAGTACGGACTTGGCGACATCGGTGCCCGCCCGGTCCTGCGCCTCGGAGGTGGAGGCGCCCAGGTGCGGGGTCACTACGACGTTGTCGAGTCCGAACAGCTTCGAGTCGGTGCACGGCTCGGTGCTGAACACGTCCAGGCCGGCGGCGCGGACCTTGCCGGAGACGAGTGCGTCGTAGAGCGCATCCTCGTCGATGAGCCCACCACGCGCGGCGTTGACGATAATCACGCCGTCCTTGGCCTTGGCCAGGCGCGCGGCATTGATCAGGCCCGCGGTCTCCTTCGTCTTCGGCAGGTGCACCGAGATGAAGTCGGCGCGCTCGACCAGTTCGTCGATGTCGACGAGTTCGATGCCGAGCTGCGCTGCACGCGCGGCAGGCAGGTAGGGGTCGTAGGCGATGATGGAGGTCTCGAACGCGGCGAGACGCTGCGCGAACAACTGACCGATACGACCGAGTCCGACGACACCCACCGTCTTGCCGAGGATCTCGGTGCCGTTGAAGCTCGACCGCTTCCAGGTGTGCTCACGCAGGGTCTTGTCGGCCGCAGGGATCTGTCGTGCGGTGGACAGCAGCAGCGAGACGGCGTGCTCGGCGGCGGAGTGGATGTTGGAGGTCGGCGCGTTCACGACCATCACGCCACGCTCGGTCGCGGCCGGAATCTCGACGTTGTCCAGGCCGACCCCGGCGCGCCCGATGATCTTCAGGTTCGGCGCGGCAGCGAGGACCTCGGCGTCGACGGTGGTCGCGGAGCGCACGAGCAGCGCATCCGCCTCGGGCACCGCCGCAAGCAGAGCCGGACGGTCCGGACCGTCGACCCAGCGAACCTCGACACCGTCACCGAGCGCGTCGACGGTCGACTGCGCCAGTTTGTCGGCGATCAGAACAATGGGACGGCCGTTCTGGCTCACGAAGAATTCTCCTGGGGTCGGGGCGCTTGCGGGTCGTTGACGGCCCCGGGGTTGACACCACACAGGGCCGCGACGTGCATAGTTTAGTGCCCGCGCGATGCCCGAAGTGACCGCCTCCGGTTTTCCGCGCGAATTTCCGCACGGCACGGCACCAAAAAGTGTGCGACGCCACCGTGAAACGCCGTCGGCCCGGCACCTTCGGGGTACCGGGCCGACGAGCGATTGGAACGATCAGGCGGTCTCGGTGATCGGCCGGTCGACCCAGCTCATCAGGTCGCGCAGCTTCTTGCCGGTGACCTCGATCGGGTGCTCGGCGTTCTCCTTGCGCAGGCCCTCGAGCTCGGTGTTGCCGTTCTCGACGTTGGCGACGAGGCGCTTGGTGAACTCACCGGACTGGATGTCGGCCAGGATCGCCTTCATCCGCTCCTTGGTGCCGGCGTCGATGACGCGCGGTCCCGACAGGTAGCCACCGAACTCGGCGGTGTCGGAAACCGAGTAGTTCATCCGCGCGATGCCGCCCTCGTACATGAGGTCGACGATCAGCTTGAGCTCGTGCAGCACCTCGAAGTAGGCCATCTCCGGTGCGTAGCCGGCCTCGACCATGACCTCGAAACCGGTCTTGACCAGTTCCTCGGTGCCACCGCAGAGCACGGCCTGCTCGCCGAACAGGTCGGTCTCGGTCTCTTCCTTGAAGGTGGTCTTGATGACGCCTGCGCGGGTGCCGCCGATGCCCTTGGCGTAGGACAGCGCGAGCGCCTGGCCCTCACCCTTCGGGTCCTGGTCGATGGCGATGAGCGCGGGAACGCCCTTGCCGTCGACGAACTGGCGACGCACCAAGTGGCCCGGGCCCTTCGGGGCGACCATGCCGACGGTGACGTTGGCCGGTGCCTCGATCAGCTTGAAGTGGATGTTGAGGCCATGGCCGAAGAACAGCGCGTCGCCGTCCTTCAGGTTCGGCTCGATCTCGTTGGAGAAGATGCCCGCCTGCGCCGTGTCCGGGGCGAGCAGCATGATGACGTCGGCCCACTCGGAAACCTCGGCAGGAGTTCCGACGGCCAGGCCCTGCTCCTCGGCCTTCGCCCGCGACTTCGAGCCTTCCTTGAGGCCGATCTTCACCTCGACACCCGAGTCGCGCAGGCTCAGCGAGTGCGCGTGACCCTGGCTGCCGTAGCCGATGACAGCGACCTTGCGGCCCTGAATGATCGACAGGTCGGCATCGTCGTCGTAGAACATCTCGACTGCCACTGGTAGTTCCCTTCTTCTTTGCCTTCGGCTCTTCGAATTGTCGAAAGCGTTTGTAGTTATGGCTATTTCGCCGACATTTAGCGGTTCGCCGTAATGGACTTGTGCCCGCGGCCAACCGCCACGACACCGGACTGCACTATTTCGCGGATACCGTAGGGCTCGACCATCCGCAGCAGCGCCTCGAGCTTCGACCGAGTTCCGGTCGCCTCGATGGTCAACGCGTCGGGTGAAACGTCGATGACCTTGGCGCGGAACAGTGTTGCCGCCTCGATCACCTGGGTCCGCACACTTGCATCGGCCCGGACCTTGACCAGGATCAGTTCGCGAGCGACCGAGGTGTCCTCGTCCTGCTCGACGATCTTGATCACGTTGACCAGCTTGTTGAGCTGCTTGGTGACCTGCTCGAGCGGGAGATCCTCAACGGTGACGACGATCGTCATGCGCGAGATCGACGGAATCTCGGTGCCGCCCACGGCCAGTGACTCGATGTTGAATCCGCGCCGGGAGAACAACGACGCAACGCGCGCGAGCACGCCCGGCTTGTCCTCGACGAGCACACTCAGGGTGTGCGTGGTGCTCACTGAGCGTCCTCCTTCGCGGCGCCGTTGCGCGGCGCGGCATTCTGGGCGTTGTCCATCGCCTCGTGGATCACCGCAGGTTCGGCGGCGGTCTCGTCCTCGTCGAACAGCGGACGGATGCCGCGCGCGGCCTGAATCTCGTCGTTGCTGGTGCCTGCGGCGACCATCGGCCACACCTGGGCGTCGGCACCGACGATGAAGTCGATGACCACCGGGCGGTCGGTGATCGACTGCGCCTCGCGGATCGCGGCCTCCACGTCTTCCTCGCGCTCCACGCGAATTCCGTGGCAGCCCAAGGCTTCCGCGAGCTTGACGAAGTCCGGGATGCGGACCTGACCGTGCGTGCCGAGGTTGGTGTTGGAGTAGCGCTTCTCGTAGAACAGCGTCTGCCACTGCCGGACCATGCCGAGGTTGCCGTTGTTGATCAGCGCGACCTTGATCGGCACGCCCTCCACCGCGCAGGTGGCCAGCTCCTGGTTGGTCATCTGGAAGCAGCCGTCGCCGTCGATGGCCCAGACCTCGGTGTCGGGCTTGCCCATCTTGGCGCCCATCGCGGCGGGGACCGCATATCCCATGGTGCCGAGACCGCCCGAGTTGAGCCAGGTGCGTGGCTTCTCGTAATCGATGAACTGTGCGGCCCACATCTGGTGCTGTCCGACGCCGGCGCAGTAGATCGCGTCCGGTCCGCCGAGCCGGCCGACCGCCTGGATGACGTATTCGGGCGAGAGCGACCCGTCGGTAGGCCGGTCGTAGGCCAGCGGGTAGGTGCGTCGGATGCCGTCGAGGTAGTCCCACCACTTCGCGATATCGATCCGTGCATTTGCGGCCTGCTCGTTGCGGATCGCCTCGATCAGCTCCGCGATCACCTCGCCGCAGTCACCCACGATCGGGACATCGGCCTTGCGGTTCTTGCCGATCTCGGCCGGGTCGATATCGGCGTGAATCACCTTGGCGCCCGGTGCGAACGAGTCGAGCCGGCCGGTGACACGGTCGTCGAAGCGGGCACCGAGGGTGATGAGCAGATCGCTCTTCTGCAGCGCCGCAACGGCAGCGACGGTGCCGTGCATGCCGGGCATGCCCAGGTTGAGCTGGTGCGTGTCGGGGAAGGATCCGCGCGCCATCAGCGTCGTCACCACCGGGATTCCGGTGAGCTCCGCGAGCTCGCGCAGCTGCTCGGACGCATCCGCCTTGATCACACCGCCGCCGACGTACAGGACGGGGGCCTTCGCGGCCATGATCATCCGGGCGGCCTCGCGCACCTGCTTGCCGTGCGGCTTGGTCACCGGGCGGTAACCGGGCAGCCGCATCTCCGGCGGCCAGCTGAACGTGGTCTGCGCCTGCAGCACGTCTTTCGGGATGTCCACGAGCACGGCGCCCGGGCGTCCGGTCGCAGCGATATGGAACGCCTCCGCCATGATGCGCGGGATGTCGGCACCGTCGGTGACGAGGAAGTTGTGCTTGGTGACAGGCATGGTGATGCCCGAGATGTCGGCTTCCTGGAACGCGTCGGTTCCGATCAGCGCACGACCCACCTGGCCGGTGATCGCCACAATCGGCACCGAGTCCATCTGCGCGTCTGCGAGTGGGGTGACCAGGTTCGTCGCGCCGGGACCCGAGGTCGCCATGCACACGCCGACCTTGCCGGTCGCCTGCGCGTAGCCGGTCGCCGCATGGCCGGCGCCCTGCTCATGGCGGACGAGGACGTGCCGCACCTTGACCGAATCGAACAGCGGGTCGTAGACCGGCAGTACTGCGCCGCCAGGAATCCCGAAAACGGTGTCGACGTCGAGCTCCTCGAGCGCGCGAACAACCGATTGCGCGCCGGTGACCTGCTCGGGGGCGAGCTGGCGACGGGTCTGCGTCGGTGCGGCAGGAGCCGCCGGATTCGACTGGCTGGCCTGTGCTGCCGACCGCTGGGTCGACGGCCCGGGCCGGGCGGTTGGTGCGCTCACTGTGCTTCCTTACGGATCGCGTGGGTTCCTCATTCGTGCCAAATGCCTCGACACAACAAAAAACCCTCGTCAGCGGTTGGCTGATCGAGGGTGGCGCGTCGGGCGAAGAGCTGAAAGTATCGGCTCAGGCGGCGACGCGCCTGCCGATTACGAGCAACTCATTTCGGTACACGCACACGACGGTATTCGGCGGATTACCGCAGAGTCAAACTCGCTACCCCCGCATCCCAAAATGTGGGAACGATCGTGCGTAGTGCGAAGATGGTCCCGTGTCAACACCGCAACATCCGCAATCCTCCCCCGTCGGCGACGGCGCAGACAATACCGCCACCAGCGGTGGCGACCGGGCCGCACCGCCCACCGCGCGCCGCTACGTCATTCGGATTCCCAAGCTCGCCTACCTCGCTGTTCTGATGCTGTTCATCAGCGTCAGCTTCCCGGTGATCGGCTGGCCCGCGGGCTTCGGCTGGCTGCTGATCTTCCCGATCGGCGTCACGGTGTGGGTGGTGCGCAGCCGCACCGTCCTCACCGAGGAGGGCCTCGAACTACGCAGTGCACTTGGCTCCCGCTCGGTGGCCTGGACCGACGTCGAAGGCGTCCGGTTCCCCAAGCACGGGTGGGCTCGAGCACACCTGAAGGACGGCACCGAGGTGACGTTGCCCGCCGTCGGATTCGACCGGCTGCGCGAGCTCGCCGCCGCGTCCGGTGGGCGGATCCCCGACCCGTACCTCGCGCCGCTCCCCACCGAGCCCGACATCGCCGAACCGGCGGACGGCACCGCAGAGCAGTCGGCCGAATCCAGCCGCAACGGCTCCGCCGAGTAACATCGAGCCGAGCTCGCCATGACGTTCGGCACGTGTTTGCCGGACACTCCAGCCCCGATGGTCCAAGGAAGTCGCATGTCCTCGCAGCCCTCGAACGCACCCCTGTCCTCGAATGCCTCGCTGCCCCGCCTGCGTTCGCGCACCACGACAGTGGGCCGCAACGCTGCCGGCGCCCGCGCACTCTGGCGCGCCACCGGCATGACGGACTCGGACTTCGGCAAGCCCATCGTCGCGATCGCGAACTCCTACACCCAATTCGTGCCCGGCCATGTCCATCTCAAGGACGTCGGCGAGATCGTCGCAGAAGCGGTCCGCGCCGCGGGCGGTGTGCCACGCGAATTCCACACCATCGCCGTCGATGACGGGATCGCCATGGGCCACGGCGGCATGCTCTATTCGCTGCCGAGCCGCGAAATCATTGCCGACTCGGTCGAATACATGGTCAACGCGCACACCGCGGACGCACTGGTCTGCATCTCCAACTGCGACAAGATCACACCCGGCATGCTCAATGCCGCTATGCGCCTGAATGTTCCGACCGTCTTCGTTTCCGGCGGCCCGATGGAGGCAGGCAAGGCGGTCGTCGTCGGCGGCGTCGCGCAGGCCCCGACCGACCTGATCACCGCGATCTCGGCGTCGGCCAACGATTCGGTCAGCGAGGAGGGTCTCGACGAGGTCGAGCGCAGCGCCTGCCCCACGTGTGGCTCGTGCTCGGGCATGTTCACCGCGAACTCGATGAACTGTCTCACCGAGGCGCTCGGACTCGCACTGCCCGGCAACGGTTCCACCCTCGCCACGCACGCTGCCCGGCGCGCGCTGTTCAGCCGCGCAGGAACCGCCGTGGTCGAGGCGGCGCTGCGCTGGTACCGCGACGGCGACGAGTCGGTGCTACCCCGCAACATTGCCTCCCCCAAAGCGTTCCGCAACGCGATGGCGCTCGACGTGGCGATGGGCGGATCCACGAACACCGTGCTGCACACGCTCGCCGCCGCGCAGGAGGGTGAAATCGACTTCGATCTCGAGACGATCGACGAGATCAGCCGCAGCGTGCCGTGCCTGAGCAAGGTGTCGCCGAACTCCGACTACCACATGGAGGACGTGCACCGCGCAGGCGGAATTCCCGCAATCCTGGGCGAGCTGCGCCGCGCGGGCCTGCTCGAAACCGACGTCAGCACGGTCCATACCGCGAGCTTCGACGAATGGCTCGACACCTGGGACATCCGCTCCGGCAAGGCGTCCGAAGAGGCGATCGAGCTGTTCCACGCCGCCCCCGGTGGCGTGCGCACCACCGAGCCGTTCTCCACGCAGAACCGATGGAGCTCGCTCGACACCGACGCCGCGGGCGGGTGCATCCGCGACCTCGAGCACGCCTACACCGTCGAGGGCGGCCTGTGCGTGCTGCGCGGCAATATCGCCGTGGACGGCGCTATCCTCAAGACCGCGGGCATCGACGAGGATCTGTTTTCCTTCCAGGGTCCGGCGGTCGTCGTGGAATCCCAGGAGGAAGCGGTCTCGGTCATCCTGAACAAGCAGATCAAGCCCGGCGATGTGATCGTCGTGCGCTACGAAGGCCCCAGGGGCGGTCCCGGCATGCAGGAAATGCTGCACCCCACCGCATTTCTCAAGGGTGCGGGCCTTGGCAAGGTGTGCGCGCTGATCACCGACGGCCGGTTCTCCGGTGGGACATCGGGCTTGTCGATCGGCCACATCTCCCCCGAAGCCGCGTCCGGCGGTGTGATCGGGCTCGTCGAGAACGGTGACCAGATCCGCATCGATGTCGCGACCCGCGCGCTCGAGGTGCTCGTGGACGACGCGGTGCTCGCCGAGCGGCGCGCCAAGATGGAAACCCGGGAGCGGCCGTGGCAGCCGGTGGACCGGCAGCGCAGCGTCACCACCGCGCTGCGGGCCTACGCCGCACTCGCAACCTCCGCCGACAAGGGCGCCGTCCGGTACGTGCCGTAGGCGGCTCAGCGCGCACCTTCTCCCCGGTTCGCGCACCCTGCAGGGTGCGCGAACCTGGGTCGTGGTGCGCGGTGAGCCGGTAGTCCACACGCACGCGTTCATCCACAGCGCATCGCTTGGACCGCACCCGGTAAGACCACGGCAGGTCAAGCTCGATCCATGGATCCCGAGCCCGAGCGTCTCCTGCACCGCCGACAAGCCCTTGCCCGCGGATACACCCCCGGTGAACTCGAACGCGCTCGGCAATCCGGTGTGCTGCAACTCGTTCGCCGTGGCGTGTATGCCAGGACCGCACTCGTCGATGCGATGGATGTCGAGTCGCAACATCGTCTGCTCATCGAGGCGACTGTCGCGACGTCGGATGCGCAAGCAGTCGTGAGCCACGCTTCGGCCGCGGTTCTACACGGGATCGCGGTGTGGAACCTGCCGCTACACCGCGTGCACCTGACCCTCGATGCGTCCTCCGGTGGGCGGATCGTGCGCCGTCGTCACGTGCACACCGCGCCGCTGGCGGCCGACGACGTCGTCCGGACGACGGACGGCATCGCGGTTACTTCGGTCGCGCGAACCATCATCGATATCGCTCGGACCGCACCGTTCGAGACCGCGGTCGTCACGGCTGATTCCGCCCTGCAACGCGAACTCGTGACCAACGACGAGCTCTGCGTGGCGATTGTGCTCGGCGCCGCGCGGCGCGGCATTCCGCGGGCGCGACGCGTGGTCGCCTTCGCCGACGGGCGCAGCGAATCGGTGGGCGAATCACGTAGCCGCGTGCTGATGCACACCCACGGGTTGCCCAAACCCGATCTGCAACGCGTTATCCGTGCGCACACCGGGAGGCGCCTCGGCCGCGTCGACTTCTACGTCGAGCAGCACCACACCGTCGGCGAGTTCGACGGAATGGGCAAATACACACGCTATCTGCGCCCCGGCGAGACGAGTGCGGATGCGGTCCGCCGGGAAAAACTCCGCGAGGATGCGCTGCGGGCGACGGGCGCAGCCGTTGCCCGCTGGACATGGCCGGAACTCGACCATCCGTCTGTAGTCGTGCAGCGCCTGCGTAGCGCATTCACGCTCGGCAGCAGATGAGCGCGCACCTCCACCCCGCTCCGCGCCCCGTGCAGGGTGCGCGAACTGTGATCGCGGTGCGCGATCAGATGAACGGGTTGCCGCCGTGCAGGAAGACCCACGTGCAGGTGGCCGCGGCGACCGCGAGCAGCAGCACGAAGAACGAACCGAACGCCGGCCGCGTCGCCCAGCCGCGCCCACCGTCCAGCGAGATCCGGCCGGGTCCGGTGAGGATGATCGAGGTCGTCGCGGCTACCAGCACCGATTCGAGCTCGGGCCCGTCCGGGTTGAAGTATTGCAACCCGGGTGAGGCGACCTGGCGGAACAGCCACGCGTCGATCCCGATGGCCAGCAACGCGCCCGCTGCGAGGGGCGAAGCGAGGCCGAGGATCAGCAACGCACCGCCGGCGATCTCACCGACCATCAGCAGTACTCCGGTGGCGAGCGGCTGATCCCAACCGCCCCGGTCCATCATCGACTCGATGCCATCCAGCCCGGGGCCGCCCCACCAGCCGGTGAGCTTCTGCAGACCATGCATGAAAAACACCGCACCGATGGTGACGCGCAGGACCAGCAAACCCAGGTCGGTGGTGCCGCGCCGCGGTGGCTCGTCGCGATACTGCTCCGGCGCGGGCTCGGCGATGGGGCCGGTCTCGGTCGGTTGTCCGGCCGGGCCGGCGAAGGCATAGGTGCGCGGCTGCGCGGCGGGGTTTTCCCCGGTGTAGCCGGTGTTCTCGGCGGAATAGGTCGGCAGCTGCTCGGTCGGATGCGCCGACGGTGACTGCCCGGTCGGCTTGTAGGCCGGCGTCTGGCTCGGGTCGGGACCGAGATCGTCGTCCGAGCGCGGAACGCTCGTCTGCCCGTGCTGCACCGGGATCTGCTCGGTCGGCTCGTCGTACGGACTCGACGCGCGCCCGGGCCGAGACGTCTGGTTCGAAGGCTCGTCGCTCACAAACATGAGCGTAGGGCGGATAGCGGGTCGGACCGGGAATTGTGCGCGGCGCGTCCCCGGCAGTTCCCGCCACCCCCTCCGAGCACCGGCGAGCCGATTTCCGTAACGTCTGCACCATGAGGCTTGGGGCGGCGCCGCGGTGGCGCCGGGTTGCATGTGCGATCGCACTGGGGTCGGCGCTGCTCGCGTCCGGATGTGCACGATTCGATGATTCGGCCTCCACGCCGTTCAGCCCGGAGCCGAGTTTCAGCAACGGCGCCGAGGTGAAGCCCGGCGAGCCGACGCTGCCACCGACCACCACAACGCCGCCGAGACAGGCCACCGGCCCGTGTATCGATCCCGACCCGAACGTCGTCGCCACCTGCCTGGACAGCACGAGCGGTCTCGTTGTGCTGCCGGACGGGAACTCGGCGCTCGTCGCCGAGCGGCGGACCGGGCGGTTGCTTCAGGTCACGCAGGGGCAGGCGCCGCGGGAGATCGCGGCACTCGACGTGGATGCCTCCTCCGACGGCGGACTGCTCGATATCGCGCTGTCTCCGACCTTCATCGAGGACGGCTTGATCTATGCCTACATCACCACCGAAACAGACAATCGGATTGTCCGGATCGCGCCCGGTGACGTGCCCAAGGATGTACTGACCGGAATCCCCAAGGGGGCGACCGGCAATCGCGGCGCGCTGGATTTCGTCGCCCGCGACCAGCTGGTCGTCATCACCGGAGACACCGGATCACCCACTGCGGCAACCGATCCCGCGTCGCTCGCCGGCAAGGTACTGAGGGTGAATTCGCCGATGCCGGGCGCGACCCCGCCACCTCAGATCACGCTGTCCGGGATCGGCACCGCCGGTGACGTGTGCACCGAAGCGGGTGGGACCATCTGGGTCACCGACCGCACCGCGACCGAGGACCGGTTGCAGCGGATCGGCGCCGACGGTGTCGTGTCCTCACCGGTGTGGACCTGGCCCGACCGCCCCGGCGTCGCCGGCTGCGCGGCGGGCGGCGACACCGTCGCCGTGGCGTTGAACGGCGGGAAGGCGCTCGCGCTCGTCTCGGTGGACCCGAACAACGGGTCGGTCACCGCAGCACCGTCGCTGATCGTGCAGGACCGCTATGGCCGCCTCAACGGCGCGGCGGTGGGCGCGGACGGCATCCTGTGGGCCTCCACCGTCAATAAGGACGGCGGTGTCCCAGGCCCGAACGACGATCGCGTGATCCGGATCCCGATCCCGCAGAACGGCGGCGGCACCGACTAATCCACAACCCGCCGAAGGGGTGAATGGAAGATTTGGTGCGTTAGGCGGAGTGAACGCTTCCGTTCACTCCGGAAATTGAGCGCGGTTATCCACAGGCTTCGAGGACGAGTTCGCGCACCCGAGCCGCATCGGCCTGGCCGCGCGTGGCCTTCATGACGTCGCCGACGATCTTGCCCGCTGCTTGCACCTTGCCGCTGCGGATCTTGTCGGCGATATCGGGGTTGGCGGCCAGCGCCTTCTCGACCTCGCTCTTGAGCGCGCCCTCGTCGCTCACTTTGCCGAGCGAGCGGGATTCGACGACCTCGGCCGGGTCGCCCTCACCGGCCAGCACACCGTCGATCACCTGACGCGCGGTCTTGTTGGTGACCTTGCCGGTCGCGACGAGATCGATCACCTGCGCGACCTGGGCGGGAGTGATCGGCAACTGCTCGAGCTCGATCTCGCGCTCGTTGGCCTTCTCGGTCAGGTAGGCGACCCACCAGGAGCGTGCTTCCTTGGCCGGCGCGCCCGCATCGACGGTGGCGATGATCAGATCGAGTGCGCCCGCGTTGAGCAGGTCGCGCATCACCTCGTCGGAGATCTCCCAATCGGCCTGGATGCGCGCGCGGCGCAGCCACGGCAGCTCCGGGATCGTGGCGCGCAGCCGGTCGACCCACTCGGGGTCGGGCGCGATCGGTTCGAGGTCGGGCTCCGGGAAGTAGCGGTAGTCCTCCGCGGTCTCCTTGCGCCGGCCGGGCGAGGTGGTGCCGTCGGCCTCCTGGAAATGCCGGGTTTCCTGAATCACGGTCCCGCCGGACTGCAGGACCGCGGCCTGCCGACGCATCTCGTAGCGCACCGCGGTCTCGACGCTGCGCAGCGAGTTGACGTTCTTGGTCTCGGTGCGGGTGCCGAACTCGGCGGCGCCGATCGGCATCAGCGAAACGTTGGCGTCGCAGCGCAGCGAGCCCTGCTCCATCTTCACGTCCGAGACGCCGAGTGCCTTGAGCAGATCACGCAGCGCAGTCACATAGGCGCGGGCCACCTCGGGGGCACGCTCACCGGTTCCGGTGACGGGCTTGGTGACGATCTCGATCAGCGGTACCCCGGCCCGGTTGTAGTCGAGCAGCGAGTGGCTCGCGCCGTGGATGCGTCCGGTCGCGCCGCCGACGTGCAGCGACTTACCGGTGTCCTCCTCCATGTGCGCGCGTTCGATCTCGACGCGGAAGGTGCTGCCGTCGTCGAGCAGCACGTCCAGGTAGCCGTTGGTCGCGATCGGCTCGTCGTACTGCGAGATCTGATAGTTCTTCGGCTGGTCCGGGTAGAAGTAGTTCTTCCGCGCGAACCGCCCCCATGGGGTGATGGCGCAGTTCAGCGCGAGCCCGATCCGCACCGCCGATTCGACCGCGACCTGGTTGACCACCGGCAGCGAGCCGGGCAGCCCGAGGCACACCGGGCAGACCTGGGTGTTCGGCTCGGCACCGAACGTGGTCGAGCATCCGCAAAACATCTTGGTCGTCGTGCCGAGCTCGACGTGCACCTCCATGCCGAGCACGGGCTCGTAGGTGGCAAGGACGTCGGCGTAGTCGACCAGATCGGCGGTCACAGCGGTCATAGGCCAATTATGGACGGCAACAGAAGGGCCCGTGGAGCCACCCCGTCAGCCGAAGAACGCCGCGGCGTCCTGGTAGCGAGTCTGCGGGACTCGCTTGAGTTGGCGGGTCGCCTCGCCGAGGTCGACGAGGCCGATCTCGGTGCCGCGCAAGGACACCATCTTGCCGAATTCGCCCGCGTGCGCGGCGTCCACGGCGTTGACCCCGAATCGGGTGGCAAGCACCCGGTCGTAGGCGGTCGGTGTCCCGCCGCGCTGCACGTGCCCGAGCACCGTCGTGCGCACTTCCTTGTTGATCCGCCGCTCGATCTCGACCCCGAGTTGCTGGGCCACGCCGGTGAACCGCTCGTGCCCGAACTCGTCGATGCCGCCTTCACGCAGCTGCATCGACGACGGGTCGGGATGCGATCCCTCCGCAACGACACAGATGAAGTGCGACAGCCCGTTCTGGAACCGGCGCTTGATGAGCCGGCAGACCTCGTCCACGTCGAACGGGACCTCCGGGATGAGCGTCATGTGCGCACCCGACGCGAGCCCGGCGTTCACCGCGATCCATCCCGCGTGCCGGCCCATCACCTCGACAAGCATCACGCGTTGATGCGACTCGGCGGTGCTGTGCAGCCGGTCGATCGCATCGGTGGCGATCTGCAAGGCCGTGTCATGGCCGAAAGTGACGTCGGTGCAGTCGATGTCGTTGTCGATCGTCTTGGGTACACCGACGACGGCTACGCCTTCCTCGGCGAGCCAATGCGCCGCGGTCAACGTGCCTTCGCCGCCGATCGGGATGAGCACGTCGATCCCGTTGTCGTCGAGCGTCTGCCTGATCTGATCGAGCCCGGCCTTCAACTTGTCCGGATTCACGCGTGCGGTGCCGAGCATCGTGCCGCCCTTCGTGAGCAGACGGTCGATGCGGTCGTCGTTCTGAATCTGGATCTTGCGGTCCTCCAGCAGCCCGCGCCAACCGTCCTGGAAGCCGACGATCGTATCGCCGTAGCGGGCGCTCGCCGTGCGCACCACCGCTCGGATCACCGCGTTCAGCCCGGGGCAGTCGCCGCCACCGGTGAGCACTCCGATTCGCATTGCTACCCCTCGCGCCGGAAGTCTTTGGTCCGAATATTTTCTGGTCCGAAGCCCATCTTGCCGCTAATCCGGTGGTCGTGCCCGCTACATCGGCAGGCTGCCGATTTACGGATGTCTCACCCCGGGGTTACGACCCCGGTCTCATAGGCAAGGACCACCGCCTGGGCTCGATCGCGCAGCGCAAGTTTCGAGAGCACCTTGCCGACATGTGTCTTGACGGTCTGCTCTGCGACGAAGAGCGCCTCGGCTATTTCGGAATTCGACATGCCACGGGCAATCAGCTCGAGCACCTCGCGTTCCCGCGGCGTCAGGGCGGCCAGCGCGGCCGGCGCGGCACGTTGCGGCATCCGTCGGCGAACGACATCGGAGATGAGCCGACGGGTGACCGTCGGCGCAAGCAACGCATCACCGCGTGCCACCACACGCACCGCGCGGACCAGTTCGTCGGCCGGCGCGTCCTTGAGCATGAAGCCGCTCGCACCCATGCGCAGTGCCCGATAGACGTAGTCGTCCACGTCGAACGTGGTGAGCATCAGCACCCGGATCGGCGGATCGAGTGACGCCGCCAGGATGCGCTCCGCGGCGTCGAGTCCGTTCATCTCGGGCATCCGCACGTCCATCAGGACCACATCGGGTCGCAGGCGCGCGACTTCCGCGACGGCGGTCTTCCCGTCCGGGGCGTCACCGACGACGCTGATATCCGGTTGCGCGGCCAGCAGTGCTCCGAAGCCCTGCCGCACCATCGCCTGATCGTCGGCTATGAAAACCGTGATGGGCACCCGGCCACCCTAGGCCGGGGCGATGTTCGCCACCGAAAGCACATGGGTCCCCGGGGCGACCGTGAGCGGGAGGACGGCACGGACGGCGAAACCGCCGTCGATCGTGGCACCGGTGGTCACGGTGCCGCCGACCGATGTCGCACGATCCCGCATTCCGATGATCCCGTGACCGCCCGTGCGGTTCTCGGCGGCCGCCGCCGCACCGGAGGGATCGTTGGTCACGGTCAGGGCCACCTCGGTGTCGGACCCGACGAGCCGGACCCGCACGGACGCACCCGGGGCATGCCGTGCCGCGTTGGACAACGACTCCTGCAGGATCCGGTAGAGCACCAGTCCGGTTGCCTCCGATGGATCATGTGGCAGCGCATCGCGTTCCACCGTCACGACCAAGCCTGCGCGGCGGCTGTTCTCGATCAGCTCGTCGATTCCGTCGATGCCGGGCAGCGGCGCGTACTCGGCGACCTGCCCGTCGCTGCGCAGCACGCCAAGCATCCCGCGGACCTCGTTGAGCGCGGCGCGCGCGGTGGCCCCGATCGACTCGAACTCCGCGGTGACCTCGGCGGAGAGACCGTCGATCCGGTATGGGGCGCTCTGGGCCTGCACCACGACCAGTGACATGTGGTGCGCGACGATGTCGTGCAGGTCACGCGCGATCTGGGCCCGCTCCTCCAGCACAGCGCGCCGGGCCCGTTCGACATCGGCCGCTTCCTCCTGCTCGGCCAGCTCGAGCCGCGACGACACCAACCAGCGGACCAGCAGGCCGAACACGACGAGCACGGTCAGGCCGACCGCCCAGCCGCGGCCATCCTGTCCGGGCACGAAGACGACGAACAGCAGCACCGTGGTCAGCCACGCCACGACCACCGCGGGCAGCGGGGACCGCGCACTCACGACCAGCAACAGCACCATCAGCACCAGCACATGCACCACTTGCCAGGGGATGTGATACCCCCCGACCGTGTCGAACGTCATCGGAATCACCAGCGCGCCCGCCGCCGAAATAGCCCAGCCGAGCGCCGGATTCGCGCGGGCGAGCACGATCGGCCACGCCGCGAGCGCGGCGATCATCGGCTGCACCGCGGCCGGAACGTCGTGGGTCACATGCAGTGTCGGCCACGCGATCGAGTACAGAATGGCACCGACGAGGACCAGCAACAGGTCCACGCGCGCCGCAGGCGGCAGCCGCAGCAGGGGCGCTAACATCACCGCCATCAGTCGACGCGTCCTCGGTTTCTTCGTCTTGCTCACCCGATAGACACTAGAAACCTCGGGCACGGAATGTCCTCATACTGCGGAGTGAGATTGTGGCTCACCCTCCGGTACGAGCCCGGAGGTCGTATCGCCTGTCGGTGGGACGGCGAATCCACCGCTGCGAGTGACGTCTCCGGGTAGCGGCACTACATAGCTTCGGCGGCATGCAGATATCGACTCTGAGCGTGCTGGCCGTCGGCGTGGCGATCGCCGTGACGGCGACCGTCGCCCCGCCTCGCGCGGATGCACACATCCCCGAATCCGGACCTACGTACAGCGCGTCCGCGGCGGCAATCGACCTGTTGACCGGCGCCGACACCGACACCGACGCCGCTGCCCGCGCGGTCCCAGCAGGCTTCGCCGCCGCGGCCGGTTACCAACCCACCCTCGTCGGCGGCATGCTGGTCAATCCCCTCGGCAACTGCTCGTCCCCCGTATCGTTGCCACACGAATTCGAAATACCTTGCAAAGCACACGATCTCGGCTATGACATATTGCGGTACGCAGACCGGACCGGTGCGCCCCTCGGTGACTGGGCCCGCAAGGCACTCGATCGGCAACTCGACGCGCGACTGCACACGGCGTGCGACGCACGCTCCGGCGTCCCCCGCACGTTCTGCTTCACGATGGCCAACGTCGCCGCGACGGCGGTGTACTGGAATTCGGCGCGCCAGTCTTACGGGACGCCATGAGCGCCGCCATCGATCTGCCCACCGCGGTCCGGTTCCGCGCGCGTTCGGTCGCGGCGCCACGCATCGCGACTACCGTCGCGCTGACCTTGGCCGGCTCGGTCGCCCTGAGCCCCGCGCTGCTCCCCCGCTCCGCGGCGATCCAGGCCGCACTCACCGGGCTATTGTTGGCGCTGGGCATGCTTGGCGCAAAGTTGTGGAAAGCATTGCGACCCAGTACAGAACGAAGTTCCTCGGCGACGTCCTTGGCGGTGGCCGCCGGGGGCGCCGTGCTGATCGGGTCGTTCGTTCTTCGTGCACACCACTGGCAGAACGACTTGCGTACCGCGATGGGTGCAAGCCGGATCGGACCGGACTACTGGGTCCTCGTCCTGGCCGGTGGTGTTGCGGTGGCCGCCGCGCTCGCTGGTACAGCCCAACTCGTCGGGGCAGGACTGCGCCGAGCCCGGGCCCGCCCACGGCTAGCCGCCCTCGCGGTGTCCGCCTGCGCAACAGCGTGTTTGGCGGTACCAGCGACGCCTCCGCAGCTCGCTCATGCCAGCGCAGTCGACTCGTCCGTCGACCGAACCGTGGCCCGACCCGCGTCACCGGCCAGGTCGGGCGGCCCGGACTCGTTGACCCCGTGGGAGTCGCTCGGTACACACGGCCGCCGGTTCGTCGCCGCGCCCGCCCCGGACTCGGTGGTGCGGACCTACGTCGGTCTCGCTTCCGCACCGGATCCGGATGCGCGGGTCCGGCTCGCGATTCGCGAACTCGACCGAGCGGGCGGGTTCGGCAGGTCCAACATGGTGGTGACGGTGCCGACCGGTTCCGGTTGGATCGACGCCGACGCGGTGGCCGGTTTGGAGCGACGATTCGACGGTGACGTGGCCGAGGTGGCCGTGCAGTACTCGGCGGCACCGAGCTGGGCCACGTTCGTGTTCGATCGAAACAGCGCCACGGAGTCGTCCGCTCGGTTGTACGCAGCTGTCACCGAGCACGTTTCGCGTCTCGCACCCGATCGCCGGCCGCGGGTGTACTTGTACGGGCAGAGCCTCGGCGCGATCGGTGTTGCGGCAGCGGCCGCGCAGCCGCGCCCCGCACCGTGTGGCGCGATGTATGCGGGACCACCGGCCGGTACCTCCACGGTGACGGGTGCGGTACTGGCCAATGCCTCGGATCCGGTGGTGTGGTGGTCACCCCGGTTGCTGGTGCGGCCGCCACGACTCGACGCCGCCCGCCCGGATGCGCCTCGCCCGCGGTGGCTGCCTGTCGTCACCTTTCTGCAGACCTCGGTCGATCTGCTGTCCGCGCTGAACATGCCGACCGGTCACGGGCACCGATACGGTGCGGACCAAGGCACCGCCATGCCGGGTTGCACCCATTAGCAAGGTCCGGACTGTCGCCGGTGCCGGACCGTGTGCGATGGTCGGTGATAGTTTCGTCACAGAGAACTCTCACGAGAGGGCCACCCATGAGCACTCGTACGACCGCACGTCAATGCACGCTCTGCGAGGCGCACTGCGGAATTCTCGTCACCGTCGAAAATGAGCACGTCACACGCATCGAGGGCAACCCCGACGACGTCCTGTCGCACGGCTACATCTGCCCCAAGGCGACGGCGATGGGCGACCTGCATCACGACCCGGACCGGCTTCGCCGCCCGATGCGCAAGGTCGGCGACGGCTTCGAGGAGATCGGCTGGGACGAGGCCTACGCACTCATCGGCGAGAACCTGCGCCGGGTGCAGCGCAAGCACGGGCGCAATGCGGTCGCGATGTATCTGGGCAATCCCGCCGCCCACAGCCCATCGGTGATGTACGGCATGGCGCTGCGCATGGCGCTGATGACACACCACTTCTACACCGCGTCCTCCATCGATCAATTCCCGCAGGAATTCGCGGCCTGGAAGATGTACGGATCGAACGTGCTGGCGCCGGTCGCCGACATAGACCGCACCGATCGACTGGTCATTCTCGGCGCCAATCCCGCCGTCTCGAACGGCTCGGTCACCACGATGCCCGACGCCAGGGGCCGGATTCGCGCAATCCGCAAGCGCGGCGGCAAGGTCGTCGTCATCGACCCGCGGCGTACCGAGACCGCCCGACTCGCCGACGAGCACGTCGCGGTCCGGCCGGGCGGTGACGCGTTTCTACTGCTCGGCATCCTGCACACGCTTTTCGCCGACGGTATGACCGCACCCAATTCGACTGTCGCGATCGCCGACTGGAACGACCTGGCCGAACTCGTCGCGCCCTGCACGCCGGAGGCGATGGCCCCGCGGGCCGGGGTCGACGCGGACACCATCCGGCGCCTCGCTCGCGAGCACCGCGAAGCAAAGTCCGCTCTGGTTTACGCGCGCATCGGGGTATGCCAGCAGACCACAGGGACGATCACCCACTGGCTGGTGAACACACTCAATGCGGTCACCGGCAATCTCGACCGGCCGGGCGGGCAGATGTACACAACTCCCCCAATCGACATGGCTGCCGCACTGCGGCGCTTCGGTTCCGGTTACGGCGCGTGGACCGATCGCACCGGGACCCGCAAGTCGTTCCGCGGGGAGTTGCCGGTGGTCGGCCTTGCCGACGAAATGCTCGCCGACGACGCCGAAGCCGTTCGCGCGCTGATCACCTATGCGGGCAATCCAGTGCTGTCCACGCCGCAGAAGGGACGACTCGACGAAGCGCTCGACAAGCTGGATTTCTATGTCGCGGTGGATATGTACCTCACCGAAACCTCGCGCCATGCGGATGTCGTGCTGCCCCCGATCTCGCATCTCGAGCGCGAGGAGTTCGACATCCTGTTCCCGGTGTTCTCGGTGCACAACAACGCGCGGTACAACGCGCGGGCGATCGAACCGGCCCCCGGTGCGCCTGAGGACTGGGAGATCCTCGCCCGCCTGACACTCGAAGTGGCGCCGGTGCCGCTGCGTCGGTTCACCAATCGGCTCGCCTGGGCGGTCGTGCGTCGGCTGAGCCCCATGCGCATGTCGGCTCTCGGTGTCGCGCTCGGCCCGCACGGTGTGCTGCGCAAGGGCCCGCGCCGCGGCATGACCATTAAGAAGGTCAAGGACAGCGCCGGAGGAATCGACCTCGGCCCACTCGTGCCACGGCTGGCGAAGCTGATCGCCACCCCGGACCGCAAAGTCCATGTTGCGCCACCGGAATTCGTTGCCGAGACAAAGCGGCTGCTCGGCGAAGATTCGAGTACCCGCAACGGCACCGAGTACGACCTGCACCTCATCGGGCGACGGCACCTGCGGTCGAACAACTCCTGGCTGCACAACATCGAATCGATGGTGAAGGGCCGCGATCGGTGCACGGTGTTGATGCACCCGGAGGACGCCTCGGCGCGCGGGCTTGTCGACGGTCAGCCCGTCAATGTCGCGTCGAACGTCGGCACCATCGAAGTTCCGGTGGAAGTCAGCGACGAGATCCGCGTTGGCACCGTTGCCATTCCGCACGGCTGGGGGCACGACGAGAAGGGCGTCGGATGGTCCACCGCGGCGGCTCACCCCGGCGCCAACGTGAATCTCCTGCACGACACGGCAACGACCGACACGTTCACCGGCAACGCGGCGGTGAACTCGACCCAGGTGCGGGTTTCGGCGGTATAACCCGGAATCCATTGATTCGACGTCAGTCAGTCGCGGGATTCGATACTTCTTCGTCACGCGGGCTCGCCTTCGGTCACGAATAGGCAACGAACAGGTAGTTATTATCATCACCGTACGGGCTCGCGAGTAAACCGAGGTGGGTCGGGGATTCTCTTCCGGCGTTCGGGTGGCATCCCACGCAACGTCGGCCCAATTGAACCCAGCAGAGAGCGCCCACAAATGAACAGACGTTTCACCAGGCTGACGGCGGCTGCGTTCGTGGCCGTTACGGGAGCCGCAATCGGTTTCGTAGCACCCGCCGCAGGGCAGAGCGGCGACCTGAGCAGCAACTTTAGCGGGGGTAGTTCGGGAAGCGTATGTCCACCGGCCGTCGAGGTCTCGCCGGACTCCACAGCGGGGTGGATCAACCTGGACGGACGCAGGCCGGACTTCGTCGAAGGTCCTGGCCGACCGTCCGGCGACGGCTCGATCGAACTCACAACAAGCGACGATCCCAACGATCGGGTCAACTACACGCACTTCGGCTATCTGCGTCCGCTGAGCGAGGTTGCCGACGGCAAACTCGGCTGGACGTACTGGGGCGCCGTCGCCTTCCAACTGACGATCTACCGCGCGATCGGCGGTGGGACCGGCGGCTACAGCACGTTGCGCTTCGAGCCGGCCCAGTATCCCGAAGAGTGGACAACGGACAACGATCTAGCGGCCGGCAATTGGCTCAGTACCAGAGATATCGCCGGAGCACCGGTCAATACATACGCCACCTTGCACGAGATCTCGCAGGCCAACCCGGACGCGGTGGTCGCCTCGCTCGCCGTTCAGGTCGGCTCCGGCCAGCCGAACGCAACCGCGTACGTGGACACGATTCAATACGGCTGCGACAAGTGGGAATTCGAACCCACCGTGCTCGACACCGGCAGCAACGGCAGCGGAGGCAGCACCGTCATCAACGGAGGCAACGGCAGCGGAGGCTAGCGACTGATCGAGTGAGCGGGAAGTGGCCTGGGCCGGAGCACGCCCGGGCCACTTCCACGTCCACACCGTTCTGCGTGTGCTACTCGCAACGGGGCATGCAGAAGTTCTCCATATCCACCTCGCGCTCGATACCTCTTCGTTACCCGCACTCACCTGCCGTCACGAATGGGCGACGTCTGGCCCCTTTTCGTCATCACCGAACGGCCCCGCGGGTAGACCGGAAGTCGTCGGGGTCCTATTGCCGGTATGAGGCGGTGCTATGGCCCCGCCTCCACCTACCGGAACCAGCAGAAAGCGGATCGATGAATATTCGTGGTATCGGCATGACAGCGGCCGCTTTCGTGGCCGTTGCCGGAGCGGCAATCGGTTTCGTGGCGCCCGCCGCAGGCCAGGTCGGCAGTTCGGGCAGCGGGGAAGGCGGTGTCGGCGGTATTTGTGTACAGGCCGAGGTCACGCCGCAGCTCACCTGGAACTGGTCCACGCCCGACCCGGCGGACGCCGCCACACCAGGTTTCGTCGTCGGCCCCGAACTTTCCGGCGGCCTCTCGGGTAGGGGGTCGCTGGACATGACCACAGCAACCCCCGACAGGGAGGTCGTCGATTACTTCCACCCAGCCGATAACACGCCATTAGCACGGGTGGCGGAGGCTCAATTCCCGCTGTCGTACAAGTTCGCCGGTGATGGGTCCTTCGGCCCCACCTACCAACTGCGCCTGTTCGGCATGAATCGACTCGACAACCAGGCCGATGGCTTCACGACGCTGTTGTGGGCCCCCGAGAAGAACGGTGGCTTCGCCGCAAACACCTGGACCGAAAAGACCGGTCTCTCGACCGGAAACTGGATCAGCACGGCCGCAATCAACGGTCAGCCCGACCAAACCGTTTCGAGGTCGCTCGCCGCTATCCTCGCCGACAACCCCAGCGGCTACGTCATTGAATACGGCGTGCTCTTCGGCTCGTCCGACGGCGGCATCATCCAGCCGGCGTGGGTCGATACGCTCGAATTCGGCTGCAATGGGTGGAATTTCGAACCCGGACTGCCACCCCTGCCTCCCTTGAGCGGCGGTAGCGTCGGTAGCGTCGGGAGTGCCGGTAGCGGATTGAGCGGCGGCAGTGTCGGAAGCAGCTAACAGCTGATCGAGCGGTCGTGAGGTGACCCGGGCCGGAACAGGCCTGGGTACGCTTCTCCCGCCCCAGAAGCGGGGTTTCGCCATCCCGCCGTGGTGCAGATTCGCTCTGCGGTGGACGCTTTCACGCTTCGGATAACTTCGGGCTACCGGGAATCGATGCTCCTCCACAACATTCTTCGCACTGGGCGTCACTTCGCGCCTGGTTGAGATCGACATTCGAGAAGCTTTCGCCACGTAGATATTTCGATGCAAAAATGACGCTGTGTCAGATTCCCCAGAAGTGCCGCAAAATCAAGCTGTGACGAAGTCGCAGGTCACGCACCGATCACGGGGTGCGACATTTCTGTTGCGAGAAGCCCCCGTCCGATAGTCGATCGATTTCATATCAATTGCCGGCGGAAGGTGTCGCGGGACGGCGTCCGACACAACAGGCCTGATGTCACTTCCTCTCTGCAGATGCATGTTTCGCGCGCGTTGCCACATTGGAGCGCGCGAATTTTCGGCTAACGCGGCCGGGCCGACCTATGCACAGCATCGACAATTCAACACCCGAATATCCAGATCGAAACCCATCCGTTGCCGATCGTCACAAGTTGTCACGATCACGCATCAGCTTCCGATTTTCCGATTCTGTCGCATTCGGTCACCGGTAGACCGAGACATGCGGGTCGGGGGCTAATTCACGACTCGGCGAATTCTCAGCGATGGCACTCTGCTCTCACCAACCCACCTCCAGGGGGCGTTACCTTATGAAACTTCGTTCTACGACATGGACGAGCGCGGTCGTCGCAGCGGCCGCCGGCCTGACGATCGGAATCGCGGCACCCGCCGCCGCCCAGAGCGGCGATCTGAGTTCGGGCAGCGGCGATCTGAGCTCGGGCAGCGGCAGCAACGACAGGTGTACGAACAGCGTGGTATTCCCCTTCTTCAACCGCGGTTGGGCGCCGGATGAAGATGGGCGGGCACCGGAATTCGTATTCGGCCCGGGGGGACAACCAGGACTCGGCTCCCTCGACCTGACGGCTCCGGCCGGCACCATAGTGAACTACTTCCACGACGCGAACGACGTGCAGCTCGACAACGTACTCGGCGGCGACCTCGCTTACGATTACGACGGCACGACGACGTTCCAACTGCGGATCAACGGTGCCGTGGGCGGCTCGAACGGATTCTCGAGCCTTGTTTGGGAACCATTACTCAATGGCGGCGGTGGGCCGAACTGGGCGGACGCCGATAGTCTGAAAAATGGCCAATGGTGGAGCACCCGCGACATCGGCGGCCTCGCGAGCGGACAGAACGTATCACCTCGGCCGACCGCCACGCTGCAGGAGATTGCGGCCGCGAATCCCGATGCATACGTCACCCAATATGGCGTGTTGTTGGGCGGCAGTGGCGCCAGCCCAGCAGCGACTGGCCACGCCGACGCCATTCGCTTCGGTTGCGATCGTTGGAACTTCGAGCCCGGCCCGTTCTCCGCGAGCACGGGTGGTAGCGGCGGCAGTAGCGGCAGCGGAAACTAGCCCTCACCGTTGACTCATGGAAGTGGCCCGGGCCGACGTAGGCCCGGGCCATTTCGATGTCGCCGCCTTCCCGCCATCGAGATGCAAGCGAAGGCTCGACACGGTCTACTACCCATCCGGCTACAAACACGCCGCCGACGACCTCGCCCTGCGGGTTCGCTCGCTAGGCAGATCCTTTGGCAATCTCAGCTACCGTCCCGTGCCGACCACCGGCACCAGCAGCTAACATCCCGAAACCCGATGTACACGAGGCACATTCCACGCGAAACACCATCAAGCACTTTAAATCCAGCGAGATTCTGCGGGGTCGTCGGAATTCTCGAGTGAATTAAGGTTGCGCTCCGTTTGCCATCGGCAATTGTGAATCCCCACATGGTCAGAATATCGGTAGTGGACATTTCGACGATTCCGGCAACTTGTTCGAAACTTAAATACAAGTGCGGGAAGCGTTTTGGTCACGGCTCCGTAACGATGCGTGATCTTGCCAACGCGACAGTTTCGGAGGGAGTAAACCAAATACTCGAGGGAAGAATTCACGGGGATCGCTTGGCGCCCCGCGCAATTCCCCTCTCGGTTAGGGCGACAAGGGGGTCCGCACCGCGTGGCAGGCTCGAGCCGATCACTCGGACCGTCGAACAACTCCATTGAGTCAACGGCTGCGGCATTCCGCATCAGTATGGCCATCTGAATCAACTGCGAGAACGAGGAGATCAGGAATGATTCGAAAGCATCGTAGGAGCGCAGCAATAGTCGGTATTGCCGCGGCAGCCATGATCGGCTTCGGCGGTTCGGGCATGGCGTTCGCACAGAGCGGCGAGGGAGGGGCCCTCGGAAGCAACGGCGAGGGGCCCAGCTTCGGTAGCGAGGGCGCCGGAAGCAACGTCGGCGGATCGAACGCCGGCGGTTCCAGCTTCGGTTCGCTGGCCTGCCAGTTCTTCAACGGCAGTTTCAGCAGCGTCGACGCCTGCGCAACCCCGTAGTAGTCCGCACCAGATCGACCCCAGGATCCGCTTCGCGCCGGTCCTGGGGTCGATCTTTGTCGGGTACCGGCCGCCGAGCTGCACCTCCAGGACAGTCAGAACGACGGCACCGGCAGCGCTCCCCGCGCGGTCTCGTACGCCGCGGCCACCCGATACAACCGGTCGTCCGCGAGCGCGGGCGCCATGATCTGCAACCCGACCGGCAAGCCGTCGTCCTTCGACAGCCCGGACGGCACCGAATCGCGCAGTGCCCAGCGAGGTTCGTCGGCAGCGTGCACAGATCGGACAGATACATCGCCAACGGATCGTCGACTTTCTCGCCGAGCTTCCAGGGAGTGAACGGGCTGGTCGGGGAGACGAGCACGTCAACCTTCTCGTAAGCCCGGTCGAAATCGCGCGCGATCAGCGTGCGCACCTTCAGTGCCTGCCCGTAATAGGCGTCGTAGTAACCAGCCGATAGCGCGTAGGTACCGATCATGATGCGCCGCTTGACCTCCGGCCCGAAGCCCGCCGCGCGCGTCGCCGCCATCACCTGCTCGGCGCTGTGGTTTCCGTGGACTCGGCGATTTCCCGTCGGCCCTTTATTGCGACTCTGATTCGAAGTCCGGAACGACTACATAACAACTCCGCAACGATGCGTGAGATTCTAACCCCGGCTCGCAATTGCCCCGCGTAGACAAGAACTGTCGCGGGATTCCCCGGGGAAACATAGCCGTTCCGAGGTTCCCAGCACCGTCCTCGATTGATCGGCGGTAGGGCATGGACCACGGCCGTTTCAGTACGGACTCGGTAATTCTCGCTATCGCGCCCAGTTCTGGTACGCCGTGGGCAGCGACATCGCCTCGGTCAGCCTCAACTCCCACCGCTGGGAGTTCGCGCTGCTGCCTGGCAGCGCTCGTGACAACCCAGCCGAGACCGTCTGAGCCGGTCAACCATCCGGATCGGGTGGCGGGAGTGATAGCCGGCTTGGCCCCGGGACACGCGCGGTCCCGCCGTCCGTCGACGACCTACGCGATGGCTCGCTAAGTGCGTTCCGGCAATTCATTCGGTAGTGAAGGCTCTACACCAAGGAGATTCAGGATGATTCGAAAGCATCGTAGGAGCGCAGCGATTGTCGGTATCGCCGCTGCAGCCATGATCAGCTTCAGCGGTTCGGGCATGGCGTTCGCACAAAGTGTCGGAAGCGGCACCGGAAGTGACGCCGGAAGTGGCGCCGGAAGCCTCGGTTCCGCCTTCGGTTCCTTTATATGCACCGTAAACGGCTTCGGCTCGTCCACAATGTGCCCGGACGTCCCCGGGTAGCAGCCGCCTGGCGGTCGAGCCCTACCAAGCATCAGCGACACCTCGGTACGAGCAACGTGTCCGAGCGGCAAAGAGCCGAGCCGTGCGAATGGACTTCCTTCGCCTAGCCACGGTTTCAGAGCGGCGGCGTCGGCAGCGCTCCCCGCGCGGTCTCGTACGCCGCAGCCACCCGATACAACCGGTCGTCCGCGAGCGCGGGCGCCATGATCTGCAACCCGACCGGCAAGCCGTCGTCCTTCGACAGCCCGGACGGCACCGAAATCGCGCAGTGCCCAGCGAGGTTCGTCGGCAGCGTGCACAGATCAGACAGATACATCGCCAACGGATCGTCGACTTTCTCGCCGAGCTTCCACGGTGTGAACGGGCTCGTCGGCGAGACGAGCACGTCGACCTTCTCGTAAGCCCGGTCGAAATCGCGCGCGATCAGCGTGCGCACCTTCAGTGCCTGCCCGTAATAGGCGTCGTAATAACCAGCCGATAGCGCGTAGGTGCCGATCATGATGCGACGCTTGACCTCCGGGCCGAAGCCGGCCGCGCGCGTCGCCGCCATCACCTGCTCGGCGCTGTGGTTTCCGTCGTCCGCGACCCGCAGTCCATAGCGCATCGCATCGAAGCGCGCGAGGTTCGACGACACCTCGCTGGGCAGGATCAGGTAGTAAGCCGCAAGCGCGTACTCGAAATTCGGGCACGACACCTCGACCACCTCGGCGCCGAGGTCGGTGAGCTCGGCGACCGCCGCATCGAACGAGGAGATCACGCCCGGTTGGTAACTGTCGGAATGCAGTTCCTTCACCACTCCGATCCGCACACCACGCAGATCCGCGCCGGCACCGGCCCGAGCGGCCGCCACCACCGCGGGAACCGGCGCATCGACCGAGGTGGAGTCGCGCGGATCGTGACCGGCGATCACCTCGTGCAACAACGCGGCATCGAGCACGGTACGACCACACGGCCCGCCCTGATCGAGCGATGAGGCACACGCGACCAGTCCGTAGCGCGACACCGTGCCGTAGGTCGGTTTGGTGCCGACCGTCGCGGTCACCGCGGCAGGCTGGCGGATCGAACCACCGGTGTCCGTACCGATCGCGAGCGGCGCCTGGAACGACGCCAGCGCCGCCGCGGAGCCACCGCCCGAACCACCCGGGATGCGGTCGGTGCCCCAGGGATTGCGGGTCGGCCCGTACGCCGAGTTCTCGGTCGAGGAGCCCATCGCGAACTCGTCCATGTTGGTCTTGCCGAGGATCGGAATCCCCGCGTCGCGCAGCCTGGTGGTCACCGTGGCGTCGTAGGGCGAAACCCAGCCCTCGAGGATCTTCGAGCCGCAGGTGGTCGGCATATCGGTGGTGGTGAAGACGTCCTTGAGTGCGAGCGGCACACCCGCGAGCGCCGAGACGGGCGCACCACCGTCGGCAAGCGTCTTGTCCACCGCTGCGGCCGCCTGCAACGCGGCATCGTTGGCCACATGCAGGAACGCGTTGAGCCCGCCATCCACCGCGGCAATGCGATCGAGATGCGCGCGGGTGACCTCGACCGAGGACACCTCCCTGGCGTGGATCAGTCCGGCCAGCTCGGAGGCGGACAGCGTAGTGAGATCGGCGTCGCTCATTCGGCCTCCCCCAGGATCTGCGGCACCTGAAAACGCTGCTGGTCGACCGCGGGTGCACCGGAAAGCGCCTGCTCGGGAGTAAGACTCGGGGCTGGTGCGTCCGGCCGGGTCACATTGGCGACCGGGTTGGGCGACGCCGTCGCGGGCACGTCGTCGGCCGCGACCTCGGCGACCGCGCGCACGTGGCTGAGGATCGAATCCAGCTGACCTGCGAATTGATCGAGTTCGGCCTCGGAGAGGTCGAGCCGGGACAGCCGGGCGAGGTGGGCAACCTCGTCGCGCGAGATGGCAGGCACCGCGTGCGCCCCTTTCAGGTTCGATGCGAAGGTGGGCGACCGCCGCGAGACGAAGTCGCGCACAGGTCTGCGAACAGCCTAGCTACGTCGGGTTTCGGTGCTCACGGCGCCCGCCCGCGGTCCGCGCCCGGGTCGAACTCGACGCGACAAGGTGTCAGTATTGCTGTGCACTGCCCCATTGCCGTGCACCGTCGCCGAGCCGGGGGTTCGACGTTCGCGGCGGAGAAAGGACCGTACGTGTCATTCCTGCTTCGCGTGCAGCTGCCGGATCGCCCGGGCAGTCTGGGCGCGCTGGCACTGGCGCTCGGATCCGTCGGTGCCGACATTCTGTCGCTCGACGTGGTCGAGCGCGGCGCCGGATATGCCGTCGATGATCTCGTGGTCGACGTCGGGCCCGGTTCGCTGCCCGACACACTGCTCAGCGCCGCGGAGGCGCTCGACGGCGTCCGGGTGGATTCGATCCGGCCGTTCGCCGGGATGCTGGACACGCATCGCGAACTCGAACTGATCGACCATGTCGCGGCGGCACGCGACGACCGGCTCCAGACCCTCGTCGACGGCGCACCGCGCGTGCTTCGCGTCGGCTGGAGCACCGTGATGGATGTCGGCCCCAACGGCGCCTACCGCGTGGCCGGCAGCTCCGGTGCGCCCGAAACCCACGCCGGCGACGTGCCCTGGATGCCGCTGGAGAAGCCGACGATCCTCGACGACGAGGGCGACTGGGTGCCGAAGTTGTGGAAGGACATGAACACCAAGCTTGCCGCGGCTCCGCTCGGCAACACCGGCAAGGCACTCGTGCTCGGCCGCCCCGGCGGACCGGAATTCCGGCCGTCGGAAATCGCGCGCCTCGGCTACCTTGCCGGCATCATCGCGACTGTACTCAGCTGAACCGGTACTCCAGCGTCGGGAGCACGAAGCCCGGAGCGACCTCCGAATCGCGTTCGGGGACACGGACGAAGCCGAGTCGCTCGTAGATGCGGCGCGCATCGACCATCTGATCCATCGTGGTGATCACGACGCCCCGGAATCCCTCGGCAGCAGCAAGAGCGAGCACATGCCGGACCAATGTGGTCCCCACTCCCCTACCCCGAACCGACTTGTCGACGGCGAGCATCCGGAACTCGATCTCGTCCGGTGCCGCCAGCCGCGCATAGATCGTTCCGGGCCGGGCGACCGTCACGGACCCGACGATTCGCCCGTCGAGTTCCGCAACGAGGATGTCGGCAGATGCCGCACGGTTGGCCGTATCGCCGAGTTCTGCCGCGTACGGCGAAGTTTCGGGGATGAACCCGCCGTCGACGTACACCTCGACCGTCAGCGCACCGATCTCGTCGTACTGCTCGGGGGAAGCGGCGCGAATGATCACGTTGTCCACGAGTCCAACGTAACCGCCGGACGCGCCTCGTCGCTGGGGCTCCACCCCCCGAAGTTGATCACGAGCATCTCGCCCCCGACACGCCGAAATATGGGGCCATTCTCTCGTGATCAACGCAGTCCGGGAGCGGGTTCAGAGCACCTCGGGGAGGCCGAACGCCCCGACCAGGCGTCCCTCGAATGCGGTGATTTCGGTGATGCGGCCGTTCTCGATGCGCAGCACGTCGATCGTTTCCGCCCGGAATTCGGTCTCATCCCAGCGGCGAATGTAGTTCACCGCCGCCGGCTGCCGGTTGGCGCTCGTCTCGACCAGCCTGAATTCGCCCAACGCCTTCTCCCCGAAGGCGACGGTGCCGAACAATTCGGTCAGGGCGTCGAGGCCGACGTAGGACATCGGCTGCGGCGGCATCGTGCAGCGCACATCCTCGCGGAGCAACTCCACCACTGCGGCAGCGTCGGCGCGGTGATGGGCGTCGATGTAGCGCTGCAGGACCGTTCGCTCCTCTGCGGTGGGATCCGCGGCGGGCGCCCACTGATCGGACGGCGCGGGTCGGTGCTCGGCCATTGTGGCGCGGGCACGTTGCAGCGCGCTGTTCGCGGCCGCGACGCTGGTGTCGAGCAGGTCCGCGGTCTCCTTCGCCGACCAGCCGAGTACATCGCGGATGATGAGTGCCGCGCGCTGGTTCGGTGGCAGCAACTGAATGGACGCGAGATAGGCGAGTTCGATGTTCTCCCTGGTGATCGCGATCGTGTCCGGTCGATCGTCGACGGGGCTCGCGGCGTCCAGCAGTCGGTCGGGGTAGGGCTGGATCCACGGCACATCCGTTGGCGCAGGTTCGCCGCCGACGCCGACCGGAACCACGCGCTCGGGATGGCGCCGCAACGTGTCCAGGCAGGCATTGGTGGCGATGCGGTACAGCCAGGCTCGCAGACTGGAGCGGCCCTCGAAGCCGTCGCGCCGGCGCCACGCGCGCAGCAGCGTCTCCTGTACGTGGTCTTCCGCGTCGGTGAAGGAGCCGAGCATCCGGTAGCAGTGCACCTGCAGTTCGTGGCGGTACTGCTCGGTTTGCTCGGCGAACGCCGATTCGTCGGTGGTGACGGTCATGGTTTCCCTCCGCGGGTCGTTGGTACCCATGTAGACGAGTCCACCGCCGGAAACTCATCGCCTCGGGTGCGATTATCGCCGCAGGAGCAGGGCGCTGTCACCGAACTCGTGCCACAGGTATCCACCGCCCAGCGCCGCCCGATAGGCAGCGCGCACGGCGTCGGCACCGGCGACCGCTTCGAGCAGCATGAGATGCGAGGCACCCGGCGCATGCCAGCCGGTGACCAGGCCGTCCACTACGCGGGCGGGTCGGTGCGGTCCGAGCACCAGGTCGGTCCAGCCGGAGCCGGCGCATACCTCGCCATCGGCGTCGGCGACCGATTCCAACGCCCGGGTCACCGTGGTGCCGATCGCGACGACGCGGCCCCCCGCTGCCCGCGTCTGGCGCACCAGCCGTGCAGTCGTGGCCGGTACGTCGAACCGCTCCGGGCTCGGCGGTTCGCCTTGTTCGGGCGAGGACACGCCGGTATGCAGCGTGATCGGCGCGACGACGACTCCGGACGTCACCAGATCGGTCACCATATGATCGGTGAACGGTCTTGCTGCGCTTGGCATTTCCGCACTGCCGTACGAACGACCGAAAACCGTGCGGTAGTAGCGCGCAGGCCAGCGCTCACGGACGTAGGCGTAGCTGATCGGCCTGCCATGCTGTGGCAGCCAATCGCGGATGTCGTCGTCACCGGAAATCGACGCGGTCCATAGCCGTCGGGCCGGCAGCAGCCACGGCTCGTGCAACCGCGCCTCGACGCCGCCGGGCAACAGCACGGTCGCCTCCTCGTCGAGTTCCGCCCACGGGCCGGGTTTGCCGTCGGTGGAACGCACTTCGACGACCCAGCGACCGTCGTCGAGCCACGTCGACAGGTGCAGCACCACCGGCGTGTCACCGAGTCGCGCATCGACAGCGGCCGACATGGTCGCCGAGTCGTTCACCACGACGAGATCCCCGGCCCGCAGGAATCGCGGCAGGTCGCGAAACACACTGTGCGCGACCACGCCCGCCTGCGACACGAGCAGTCGCACTTCGTCGCGCTCGAGCCCCCGCGCCTCCGGTGGCGCGGCCGCCTCGCGATCGGGTGGAAGGACGAATTCGACTGTCGCATTGTTCTTTTCGGCCAGTACGGTCATGCCGGCACCTGCGCCAAGTCCGCGGCAACGTATCGCCCACTGGGCGGTCGCGAGCCGAGCAATCGCAGCAGCGCCGGCACCACCGTTGCCGGCTCCGGCCGATCGGAGATGTCCTCCCCCGGGAACGCGGCCTGATGCATCTGGGTGCGCATATCGCCGGGATCGACCGCGTAGACCCGCAACTCGGGAGTCTCCTCCGCCAGCACCGCACCGAGCTGGTCGAGTGCCGCCTTCGAGGCGCCGTAGCCACCCCAACCCGGGTACGCGGCCACCGCGGCATCCGAACTGATATCCATGATGACACCGTCGGCCGCCCGCAGCGCGGGCAGCAGAATCTGGATGAGATCCAGCGGCGCAATCACATTCGTGTCGAACACCCGACCGAACTCGTCGAGCGGGTATCGCTCCAGCCGCGGCATCGGGCTCGGCCCGAGCCGACTGGCATTGTTGACCAGCAGGTCCAGGCCGCCGTACCCGCCCACGAGCAGGCCCAGCCCGGTCCGATGCACTGGATCGGTGATATCCCCCGGCACAGCGAGGAAGTCCGGTCCCAGTTCGTCCCCGACCCGCTGCAGGCGCTGCGCACCTCGAGCGGTTCCGATCACTCGCCATCCGTCGGTGATCAACTGCCGGGACAAGGCTCGACCGAGCCCCGCCGACGCACCGGTGATCAGCGCCGTGTTCCGATTCGTCATCACGCACTCCCTCGCATCGACTACGAGGTCCATCGTGAAACCTGAAGATAGGTTGAGGTCAAGCGTCGGTTTCGGCGGACACCGCAACGGCGTCCGGCCCGCCGTCGAGCAGCGCACGGAAGCCCGCTTCGTCGAGCACCGGTACACCCAGCTCGATCGCCTTGTCGTACTTGGAGCCAGGCGCCTCACCGGCCACCACGAACGCGGTCTTCTTCGAGACCGACCCCGCGGCCTTTCCACCGCGCAGCAAGATCGCCTCCCGCGCCTGATCGCGCGAGAAGCCGTCCAGCGAACCGGTGACGACGATGGACATTCCGTCGAGATTCCGCTCGATGGACGCGTCCCGTTCGTCCTCCATGCGTACCCCGGCATCCCGCCATTTCGCGACGATCTCGCGATGCCAGTCGACGCCGAACCAGTCCACCACGGCGGTCGCGATCGTCGGGCCGACTCCCTCCGCCGCGCTCAACTCCTCCTCCGAGGCCGACTCGATCCGTTCCAGACTCGCGAATTCGGTCGCGAGGGCGCGCGCCGCCGTCGGACCGACGTGCCGGATCGACAGACCTACCAGCACCCGCCACAGCGGCCGGTCCTTCGCGGCAGCGAGATTGTCGAGCAGCCGCTTTCCGTTGGCGGACAACTTGCCGGCCTTGGTGGTGAACAGCGGGGTCTGCATCAACTGGTCCTCGGTGAGCGAGAACAGATCACCCTCGTCCTGGATCACCTCGGCATCGAGCAGCGCGACCGCTGCCTCGTAGCCGAGCACCTCGATATCGAACGCGCCACGGCCGGCAACGTGAAAGACCCGCTCGCGCAACTGCGCCGGGCACGACCGAGTGTTGGGACAGCGAATGTCCGCGTCCCCCTCCTTGGCGGGGGCAAGCTTCGTGCCACACGCCGGGCAGTGCGTCGGCATGACGAATTCGCGCGCATCGGCGGGCCGCACGTCGACAACCGGCCCGAGCACCTCCGGAATTACGTCACCGGCCTTGCGGATCGTCACCGTGTCACCGATGAGCACACCCTTGCGCTTGACCTCCGACGCATTGTGCAACGTCGCCATGGCCACCGTGGACCCCGCCACCGTTACCGGCTCCATCACCGCGAACGGCGTCACTCGACCGGTGCGACCGACATTGACCTGAATATCGAGCAGCTTGGTGGTGACCTCTTCGGGCGGATATTTGTAAGCGATCGCCCAGCGCGGCGCGCGCGAGGTATTGCCGAGCCTGCGGTGCTGCGACATCTCGTCGACCTTGACCACCAGACCATCGATTTCGTGCTCGATATCGTGCCGGTGCTCGCCCCAGTACTCGACTCGTTCGATGATCGCGTCAGCACCCTGCACACGTCGCGTGTGCGGGGAGACCGGCAGCCCCCACGCGGCGAGCGCGACGTAGGCCTCGAACTGTGAGCGCGGCACGAACCCCTCGAGCTTCCCGAAACCATGGCAGTACATCCGCAGGTTGCGACGCGACGTGACCGCCGGGTCCTTCTGGCGCAGCGAACCGGCCGCGGTGTTGCGCGGATTCGCATACGGGGGTTTGCCTTCCGCGACGATCGCGGCGTTGAGCGTCGCGAAATCCTCGAGCCGGAAATACACCTCGCCGCGCACTTCGAGCACCGCGGGGACGGGATAATCGTCGTGGCCGGTGAGCCGGTGCGGGATATCGGAGATGGTCTTGGCGTTGAGCGTGACGTCCTCGCCGGTGCGCCCGTCGCCGCGGGTGGCCGCGCGGGTCAGGATGCCGTTCTCGTACACCAGGTTCAGTGCGACACCGTCGATCTTCACCTCACAGAGGTAGTGCACGTCCTTCCCGGTTTCCACCTCGCTGCGGGAGATCCAGGTGCGCAGCGATTCCTCGTCGAAGACGTTGTCCAGACTCAGCATTCGTTCCAGGTGATCCACGGCCGCGAAATCGGTCGCGAAGCCGCCGCCGACGAGTTGGGTGGGTGAATCCGCCGTGCGCAGATCGGGATGGGCCGCTTCCAGTGCGTTCAGCTCACCGAGAAGCTTGTCGAACTCGCCGTCGGAGATGATCGGGGCGTCCCGCACGTAATAGCGGAACTGGTGTTCGCGCACCTCGTCGGCAAGCTCTTGCCACCGCTCGCGGTCCTCCTGCCCGGCGGCTTCGGGCGCTTCCTGAACCGAGTCGGAATCGTTCTGGGTCACACCGTGCAGGTTAGTCGAGCGTGCCGACAGCTCAGGACGTGTAGGTGAGCGTCTCGGCTTCCTGCGCGAACGCGTCCGTCACGTCGGTAGACAGCCGAAGCGCAACACGCGCCCAGTCCAGCGAGGCACCGGATAGTCCACATGCCGGCGTCACACCGACCCGGTCGCGCAGCACGGTCCGGGGGAAGCCGAGGCGGTCGATCACCGTCACCGCAGGCTTGGCGACCTCGCGCCATGTCGGCCGCGGCTCCGGCTCGGTGGTCGGGATCAGGCCGAGTAGCAGATCCTTGCCTGCATCGAGCAGCTCGCCCACGCCGTCGAGATCGCGCGCAGTCAGCTGCGCGACGTCGATGCTCACGGCGGCGGCCCCGCTGCGGCGCAGCAGTGCCAGCGGCGGCGATGCGGCGCAGGTATGCACCACCACCGGTGCGCCGACGACGCGGATCACGGAGTCGAGGATGTCGAGCGCGTCGGGCGCCGGCATGGCGCGGACCTGGTCCAGCCCGGTCACCCCCGGCAAGCTGCCTGCGAGCACGGTGCCCAGCAACGGCTCATCGAGTTGCACCACCACCTCGGCACCGAGGCGTCTGCGTAGCTCACCGACGTGCTGGGCGAGCCCCTCGGCGAGCGATCCGGCAATATCGCGGACCGCACCGGAATCGGTGAGCGCGCGATGACCGTTGGCGAGTTCGACCTCGGACGCGAGCGTCAGCGCCCCGACCGACTGCACCTTGAACGTGCCGCCGCTGCGTCCGGCAATCTCCCACGCTTCCTCGATGGCGTCGAGGTCGGCACGCAGGTAGTCGAGGGCCAGGCGCGACACCGCGCTCGGGCGGGACGCGATCCGGTAGGCGCGGGTCGTGGTGTCGAACTGCATGTCGACCAGCAGGGCGCTTGCCCGTCCGACCAGGTCGGCACCGAGGCCGCGGCCGGGAAGTTCGGGCAGATACGGCAGGTCGGCCAGTTCGCCGACCATCGTCGCCGCGGCCTCGCGCGGGTCGATGCCCGGCCACGAACCCACCCCGGTGGCGACGCCGGCGAACGGCGAACGGCGAACCTCGTCGGCCGTCACCGGGTGGCGACCGCGGTCGGTCGATCCGCGCTTGTTGTGCTGATAGTGCCGCTGCCGATCACGATGTCGCCGCCCGAATCGGGCTGATAGACCACGACGGCCTGGCCGCGCGCGACTCCGGTCAACGGCTCGAGCAGGCGGACGGTGAGACCGTCGCCCGCAGCCTCGGCGATCGCCTTCGCGGTGCCGCCGTGGGCGCGCACCTGCGCGACACATTCCACCGGCCCCTCGGGAGCATGCCCGGAAGTCCAGATCGCCCGCTGGGCGCCGATCGTCCAGACCTGGAGGCGCTGCGCCGAGCCGACCCGCACAGTGCCCGTATCCGGTTCGATCGCCGTAACGTAGCGCGGCTTGCCGTCCGCGGCCGGGCCTTCGACGCCGAGCCCCTTGCGCTGTCCGATGGTGAAACCGTGCACGCCCTCGTGCTCGGCGAGCACCTCGCCGGAATCGTCGTCCACGACGCTGCCGGGGCGCACCCCGATCTTGGCGCCGAGGAAGGCCCGGGTATCGCCGGAGGGAATGAAGCAGATGTCGTGGCTGTCCGGCTTGTCCGCGACCGCGAGCCCGCGCTCGGCGGCCTCCGCCCGGATCTGCGGCTTCGGGGTATCCCCGACCGGGAACATTGCGCGCGAAAGCTGCTCGGCGGTAAGCACCGCCAGCACGTAGGACTGATCCTTGTCGGCGTCCACGGCGCGCCGCAGCTCACCGTCGACGAGTTGGGCGTAGTGCCCGGTCGCGACGGCGTCGAAGCCGAGCGCAACCGCGCGGTCGGCGAGCGCGGCGAACTTGATCTTCTCGTTGCAGCGCAGACACGGGTTCGGCGTCTCGCCCGCGGCGTAGGACGCGACGAAATCGTCGATCACGTCCTCCTTGAAGCGCTCCGCGAAATCCCATACGTAGAAAGGGATTCCGAGCACATCGGCCGCACGCCGGGCATCGCCCGCGTCCTCGCGCGAGCAGCAGCCGCGCGATCCGGTGCGCAGCGCACCAGGGGCCTCGGACAGGGCCAGGTGCACCCCGACCACGTCGTGTCCGGCATCGACCGCACGGGCCGCGGCCACAGCGGAATCGACGCCACCGCTCATCGCGGCGAGCACACGCATCAGAACGCTCCTTCCGGTACGCCCGCGCTTACCGATTCGTCGCTCGACACTGTGCGGGGGGAGGTCAAACCGGCGGCCTGTGCGCGCGCGAGCACCTGCGGGAGCGCCGCAACCAGCGCGTCGACGTCGGCCTTGGTGGAGGTGTGACCGAGCGAAAAGCGCAGCGAGCCACGGGATTCCGCAGCATCGACACCCATCGCCACCAGCACGTGACTTGGCCGGGCCACACCGGCGGTACAGGCCGAACCGGTCGAGCACTCGATTCCGGCGGCGTCGAGCAGCATCAGCAGCGAATCGCCCTCACAACCGGGAAAGGTGAAGTGCGCGTTGCCGGGCAGCCGACGCTCGCCCGCCGGGCCGTTCAGCACGGCATCGGGGGCGATCGCGCGCACCGACTCGATCAGGTAGTCACGCAGTGCCCGTAGATCCTCGGCGCGCTCGGGTAGTTCGGCGACGGTGGCGCGCAGCGCGGCGGCCATGCCGACCACGCCGGCGGTGTCCGGGGTGCCCGAGCGAAGGTCGCGCTCGTGCCCGCCGCCGTGCAGCAGCGGCGCGCACGGCACGTCCCGGCCGAGCAGCAGAGCACCCGTTCCGAACGGGCCACCGAACTTGTGCGCCGCGATACTGGCCGCGGCGAGCCCGCTCGCGGTGAAGTCGAACGGCAGCTGCGCGACGGCCTGCACCGCGTCGCTGTGCATCGGGACATCGAACTCGCGGGCGATTCCGGCCAGTTCGAGGATCGGCATGATCGTGCCGACTTCGTTGTTCGCGGCCATCACGCTGACCAGCGCGGTTTCCTCGGCATACTCGCGCAGCGCCGCGCGCAGGGACGCCGGCGCCACCGTGCCGTCGGAGTCGACCGGAAGCAGCGTGACCACCGCGCCCTCGTGGCGCTCGAGCCATTCCACCGCGTCGAGCACCGCATGATGCTCGACCGTGCTGACCAGGATCCGGTTCCGGCGGGGCTCGGCATCGCGGCGAGCCAGGAAGATGCCCTTCAGCGCGAGGTTGTCACTCTCGGTGCCACCGGAGGTGAAGATAACCTCGGACGGCCGCGCCCCCAGATCGGCGGCGATCGATTCGCGGGCCTCTTCGACGCGACGTCGCGCGGCGCGGCCGGAACCGTGCAGCGAAGCCGCGTTGCCGGTGGTCGCGAAGACAGCCGTCATCGCCTCGATGGCAGCAGGCAGCATGGTCGTGGTTGCTGCGTGATCGAGGTAGACCGGGGTGGGCGCGCCGTGTGCACCCGGCTGTGCCGAAGTCATGACCCAACCAGGATAGCCCGGCCCCGACAGCGCCCCCGGTCTCAGGAGGCCGGGGCCAGCGCGCCGGCGATCGCGACCGGCCGCTCCCGGACCTCCACGGCGCGGGCAGCCGGCAACACCGCGGGCATGGATGGTTCCGGTGGCCGATAGCCGCGCACCGCGCGCTCACATCGCGCCGCGAGTTCCCGGCGGTCGTTGCCCGGCGCTTCGACCGGCAGCAATACCACCTCGGCGACGACACCACGCGCGCGCAACAACCGAACCGCCGAACCGAGCAGCGAGTCCTCGCCGACGAAACCGGCCACCGTCGTCGGCTCGCCCGTGGCACGCAGATACCGCAGCGCGACCGGGGCGACGGGCACCCCGGAATCCACCGCGGCCTGGAAAAGCGCAGGTCGCATCGGTCCGTATGCCTTGCCGCACCAGGTGGTGCCCTCCGGGAAAGCCGCGATGCAGTCACCCGCCGCGAGCCGGTCGCCGATCCGGGTCACCACACCGGGCAGCTGCCGCAGCCGGGCCCGGTCGATCGGCACGATTCCGGTGAACTCGGCGATCGGGCCGATCACCGGCCACTCCGCCAGGTCGGCGCGCGCGACAAAACTCACCGGTTGCACCGAGGCGATCGCGAGCACGTCGGTCCACCCGACGTGACCGGCGACGACGAGGGTGCCCCGGCCCGGTGTGGCGAATCTCGCATCGTCGCGCGGCGGTTTCCGGCGGTCCACCACTCGCACCCGCATGCCGAGGCAGCGGAGCACCGCGCGGGCGTAGCGTCGCTGCACCTCCTCGCGCCGCCCCCGACCGACCAGCAGCGCCGCCGGGTACGCGGCGAGCACACCCAGGATTCCGGCTGCCCGTGCGGCAGCCATCGCCGGGCCGACGCGGTCGCCCCCGGCATCGATACAGGCCGCGGTGCACGCCGAGACGGGCATCCAGGCGTGTGCGCGACCCGCGCCGCTCATCGCGAAACCGGTTCGTCGAGTTTTGCGGCTGCCGCCTGCAGCCGCGACAGGTAGCGCTCGTTGACCTCGTGCAGTCCGACCAATGCGACGAAGTCGGCGACACCGAAATCCGGGTCGTGCGCCGGTTCCCCGCAGATCGAGGCACCCATCCGCAGGTAGGCATTGAGCAGCGGTGGCAGCCGCCACCCGACCGGGGCAGGCAGGTCATCGAGTGACCGGCCGTCGACGACGACCGGGCGATACGGGCGAACTCGGTGTTCGGGTGCACTGGCGTACCGGCGCAGCACCAGGTCACGTACTCCTTGCACCTCGCTGCCGACCGGGTTGGCCTGGTTGGCGCGCATCGGCGTCGAGACGCAGCCCATCAGCCAGGTGTGGCCGGTAAGCCGCAGGTAGCGCAGCACGCCTGCCCACATCAGCGGCACCACCGACCCGTTGCGGTGGTCGGGCAGGACGCAGGCGCGGCCCATCTCGACCAGGTGCGGGCGCAGCGCGGCGAAGGCGGACAGGTCGAACTCGGACTCGGTGTAATAACTCCCGGCGGCGACGGCGGCATCGGGAGGCAGCATGCGGTAGCAACCGACGAAGCGTTCGGTGGCCTCGTCGCGAACCAGGAGGTGGTCGCAGTAACGGTCGAAGCGGTCCTCGTCGAGACCGTGCGCGTTCGGCGGTAGCCGGAAGCCGGGCTCCGCGGCGAATACGTCGTAGCGCAGGCGTTGCGCGGCCAGCCTGTGCGTGCGGTCGGAGGAGACGACGAGCGAGTAGCGGCGGCGGACTGTTTCCATGACTGGTGTGGTCATGGCTGTTGTCTATCGCCGCAGTGCGGCGTCCGCCCGTCCGCCGAGTGTCGTGTCGATGCAGCTTCGGTTAACGGTGCACGCAGCGGAGTTGCCCGAGTTACCCCAGGTAGCGCCCGAACCAGTCCAAGACGCGGTCCCAGGCGTCCGCCGCCGCAGTCGGTTCGTAGCGCGGGCCCGTGTCGTTGAAGAACGCGTGGTTGGCGTTGGGTTCGGTGACGATCTCGTGGGTGAGTCCCGCCGCGGTCAGTGCGGCCTCGGCCGCGTCCCGCGACGCATTGACGCGGTCGTCCAGCGCCGCGTAGATCCCGAGCACCGCCGCGTCGGAGCCGGTGAAATCCGCGTTCTCCGGCATCGGCCCGTAGAACGGTGTGGCCGCGGCGAGCCGAGGCTCGTTGGAGGCGAGCATCCGCCAGGTCAGCCCACCGCCCATGCAGAATCCGATCTGCCCGACCTTCGCACCGGGGACACGACGTTCCAACTCGTCGACACCGGCCTTCATGTCGCCGACGAATCGTTCCGGCGGCGTACGACCCAGGGCCGCGGTCGCCTCGGCCGGATCGGCGAAAGTGGCGGTACCGCCCTCCTCGGACAGCAGGTCGACGGCCAGCGCGGAGTACCCGGCGCCGGCGAATCGTCCTGCCACCGAACGGATATGGTCGGTCAGCCCCTTGTTCTCGTGGATCACCAGCACCGCACCGCGCGGATCGCTCGCCGCGGCCCATGCGCCCTGCAATTCACCGTTCGGTCCGGCAAACGTAATCGCCTCGGTCGCAACGGCGTCCGCCATTCCGGGCGGCTCGGCCGCGGCATCCGGCGTCGATTCGGGCGGTGTGCTGGCACTGGCCGTTGCCGCGGAATCGCCGTCGTCGGAACTACAGGCCGCGAGCAGGGACGACGCGGCGGCCACACTCAACCCGAGCAGGCCGAGGCGGCGCATCGCCTCCCGGCGATTCATCAACCCGTCGGCATGATCGACGGCGATCTCTTCGGCGATGTACTGCTGCAACGGTGTCATCGGGCTTCCCTCGCGATACGGCAAAGCTGCGCAACGTCATTCACGCTACGCGCCAATGCCTGCGGATCGGGGCGGAGTCGCGCAATGATCTCGTCGATTGCGCGCAGCCCGGCGCGGTCGAGTAGTCGCTTCTCGTTGACGCACCACTCGCCGCGCGCGGCGAGCACCTCGTGCCCGACGCAGATCGCCGCGCAGGTCAGCAGCGCGGCACATTCGGACAGCTGCCCCCGCGGCACGACGTTGGTCCGCAAGTAGTCGATGAGCATGTCCGCGGTCATCCGCCACACCGGTGGCGCGCTGCGCCGAAGCGCCTCCGGGTACTCCGGGCGCGGCAACGCACCGCGCAAGACCCGGTTGATCGCGAGCTCGGCCACCACGAGATACGACGGGATCCCCGCGATGTGGAACAGCAGCGCCTCACGGTGGAACCGTCCGGCCTCGGCCTCGACGAGTTCGCGCTCGACCATTTCGAGATCGCGGTAGATGATATCGACCTTGTGATCATCGACCGTCAGCCACGCGCCGCCGTTGAAGATTCCGCCACCCCACGCGCCCAGCGCGAAGACCTGCCCGTCGTAGCCGAGCCCGCGGATCTGCTCGGTGTCGAACGCGCCGCGGTAGTACAGCCCGAAATCCCAGTCGCTGTCCGGCCGGTGCGTGCCCGCCGCCCGGGAACCGCCGAGCGCCACCGCCTCGATCCCGTCGAGGGCGAACAGCTCGTCCGCGATGCGCTCGGCGAACGCCTCGCCGTCCAGCGCCCCGGGGTCCATCTCAGCGCGTGGCTTTCCAGCCGTTCCAGTAGGTGATCTCCTCGACCGGGCGCCGGACCGCGGGCTTGAAATCGGTGCCGATGGTGTAGGCCACCGGGATCAACGCCACCTGGGTGACCGTGTCCGGGAGGCCGAGGAGCTGTGCGGCCTTCGCCTCGTCTGCCAGGTGCAACGTGGTGTACGCGGATCCGAGACCGCGACTGCGCAGCGCGAGTTGGAACGACCACACCGCGGGGATGATCGAACCGAGGAAGCCCGCCCACGCCGCGGTCGAGTCCGCGACCGGCCGGCCGACCAGGCAGGGCACCACCAGCACCGGAACGCGTTCCATGTTGTCGGCGAGATACTGCGCCGACGAGCGAACCCGGGTCTGTTGCGCCTGATCATCCGACGCCCGCCCGGTCGCCGCGTCACCGCCGCGATAGGACCCGTTCCAGCCGACCCGGTAGCAGTCCGCGAGGCCCTTGCGCTTATCGGGATCGGTCACCACCACGAACCGCCAGCCCTGACTGTTCGACCCGGTCGGCGCCTGGGTCGCGATGCGCAGGCATTCGTTGATGAGTTCCGGCTCCACCGGACGGTCCAGATCCAGCCGCTTGCGTACGGCGCGGGTTGTCGTGGCTACCTCGTCGAAGTCCATGAAACCGACGATAGCCTTCACCGAAAACGAGAACGGGCCCCGACCACATGACGTGGTCGGGGCCCGTACAGGGATGAGGTTTGCTCAGCCCTTGTGCTTCTTGACCGCCTCGGCCAGCTGCGGCGCGACGTTGAACAGGTCGCCGACGATGCCGAAGTCGGCGATCTCGAAGATCGGCGCCTCCTCGTCCTTGTTCACGGCGACGATGGTCTTCGACGTCTGCATACCCGCACGGTGCTGGATGGCACCGGAGATACCGAGCGCGATGTAGAGCTGCGGCGACACGGTCTTGCCGGTCTGGCCGACCTGGAACTGGCCCGGATAGTAGCCCGAGTCGACCGCGGCACGCGAGGCGCCGACGGCGGCACCGAGCGAATCGGCGAGTTCCTCGACGACCGAGAACTTGTCGGCGCTGCCGACACCACGGCCACCGGAGACGACCACGGTCGCCTCGGTGAGCTCCGGACGGTCGCCACCGGCGACCGGGTCCTTCGAGGTGATCTTGACGACACCCTCTTCTTGAGCCGGAACCTCGACGTCGACCCGCTCGCCCGCGCCGGCCTGCGGCTGTGCGTCGATGGCACCCGGGCGCACCGAGATCACCGGAACGTCGCCGTTGGCCTTGGCGTCGACGGTGAAGGCACCGCCGAAGATCGAGTGCAGGGCCGAGCCGTCGGACTTGACGTCGATGACGTCGTTGAGCAGACCGGAGCCGATCCGGGCGGCGAGACGACCGGTCACCTCCTTGCCCTCTGCGCTGGCCGCGGCGATGACCGCAGCCGGGCTCGCCGACTCGACCAGGCCGGCGAGCACGTCGACCTTCGGGGTCACGAGGAAGCCCTCGACGGCATCGGACTCGGCGACGTAGATCTTCTCCGCGCCCGCCTCCTTCAGCGCATCCGCCAGCTTGTCGGCGGTGCCGGCCGGTCCGAGGACCACCGCGGACGGCTCACCCAGTGCGCGGGCGGCCGTGATGAGCTCGGTGCTGACCTTCTTGATCGCACCCTCTGCGTGCTCGACGAGCACAAGTACTTCTGCCATTGTTCTGGTCTCCTACGAAGTCGAAAGTGTTGGTTCGTCGGGTGCGCGTCAGATGATCTTCTGACCGATCAGGTACTGCGCGACCTTCTGGCCACCGTCGCCCTCGTCGGCGACCTTCTCGCCTGCGGTGCGGGCCGGCTTCGGGGTCGCCGCGGTGACCGAGCTCCCCGCGTTGCCCACACCGACGGTCTCCGGGTCGATGCCCAGGTCGGCGAGGGTGAAGGTGGTGACTTCCTTCTTCTTCGCGGCCATGATGCCCTTGAAGGACGGGAACCGCGGCTCGTTGATCTTCTCGGTGACGCTCACGATCGCGGGCAGGCTCGCCTCGAGATGGAAGATGCCTTCGTCGGTCTCGCGCTCACCGGTAAGCGTCTCGCCCTCCAGGGTCAGCTTGCGCAGGTGCGTGAGCTGCGGGATGCCCAGGTACTCGGCGATGATCGCCGGCACGGCCCCGGTGCGGCCGTCGGTCGCCTCGTTGCCCGCGATGATGAGCTCGACGCCCTCGATCTGGCCGATCGCGCCGGCGAGCACCCAGGCGGTCTGGATGGCATCCGAGCCGTGGATGGCCGGGTCGTTGACGTGCACGGCCTTGTCGGCGCCCATCGACAGCGCCTTGCGGATCGCGTCGGTGGCACGGTCCGGACCGGCGGTCAGCACGGTGACCTCGCCGCCCTGCGCCTCCTTGATCAGCAGCGCTTCCTCGACGGCGCGCTCGTTGATCTCGTCGAGCACGGCATCGGCCGCCTCGCGGTCCAGGGTGTAATCACCGTCGGTCAGCTTGCGCTCGGACCACGTATCGGGAACCTGCTTGATCAGTACGACGATATTTGGCATGGGTCTCCGTCGACCTCCTGTAGTTGCTGTAACGGGTGTCGGGCAGCACCGGCGCAGTTCGGGCGCCCGTTGGCTCACCGCGCAGATTACCGTATGTCAAGTTACCCGCGAGTAACTTATTCGCCAAGAGGGATCTCGGCTGCACCGAGGCATACCCCGATGGCCTAACGTCTGCGCTGTGGGAGAGGCAATTGTGAACAATGACACCATCCGCGATACGGCCGAGAATGCGGTAGCGCAGGCGCTACCGCTGACCGGCGAGCGAACCGTGCCCGGCATCGCCGAGGAGAACTACTGGTTCCGCCGGCACGAGGTGGTCTACCGCGCACTGCTCTCCCACTGCACGGGTCGCGAGGTGCTCGAAGCCGGGGCAGGCGAGGGCTACGGCGCGGACATGATCGCCGACGTCGCCAACAAGGTCATCGGCCTCGACTACGACATCAGCGCCGTTGAGCACATCCGGGCGCGCTACCCCCGCGTGGAAATGCTGCACGGCAACCTGGCCAGCCTGCCGCTACCCGACGAATCCGTCGACGTGGTGGTGAATTTCCAAGTGATCGAACACCTTTGGGATCAATTGCAGTTCCTGCAGGAGTGCCGACGGGTGTTGCGCCCCGGTGGGCAACTGCTCGTCAGCACGCCGAACCGGATCACCTTCTCCCCCGGCCGCGACACCCCCCTCAACCCGTTCCACACGCGTGAACTCAATGCCGCCGAACTCACCGAACTGCTCGAGCAGGCCGGGCTCTCGGTCACGACGATGACCGGCGTGCACCACGCCGCCTCGCTGCGCACCCTCGACGCCAAACACGGCGGCTCGTTCATCGACGCACAGATCGAACGGGCTCTCGCCGGCGAGCCATGGCCCGACGACCTGACCGCCGACGTTTCGGGAATCACCATCGCCGACTTCGAACTGCGCGAGGACGATATCGACGCCAGCCTCGACCTGGTCGCGATCGCGGTACGACCGTGAGTCCCCGTTCCACCTCAGCACCCGCGCAGTCACATGGGCACTCCGCAGGCTCCGTGCCTGGCATGTTCAGCCTCGTGCTGCACTCGCATCTGCCCTGGCTTGCCAACCACGGCCGCTGGCCGGTCGGCGAGGAGTGGCTCTACCAGTCCTGGGCGGCGTCCTACCTGCCGGTCGCACGGGTGCTGCGCACGCTGTCCGCCGAAGGACGCACGGGCCTGCTCTCGCTGGGCATCACACCGGTACTCGCGGCCCAACTCGACGACCCGCATTGTCTGGCGGGCATGCACCACTGGCTCGGAAACTGGCAGTTGCGCGCGCACGAGGCCGCGCTCGGGACCGAACCGACCCAACGCGATCTCGGCGCTCGCGAGCACCGCGCCGCGGCCGAGGCGATCGCCGACTTCGAGCAGCGCTGGCGGCACGGCGCCTCGCCCGTCTTCCGCGAACTGATCGACGCGAACGCCATCGAGATGCTCGGCGGACCACTCGCACACCCGTTCCAGCCCCTGCTCGACCCCCGGATGCGCGCGTTCTCGCTCGCGGAAGGACTGGCCGACGCGCAGCACCGGTGGGGCCGGCTGCCTGCGGGAATCTGGGCGCCGGAGTGCGGCTACTCGCCGGGCATGGAAACCGGCTACGCCGCGGCCGGGGTCGGCCACTTCATGGTGGACGGTCCCGCGCTGCGCGGCGACACCTCGCTCGGCCGGCCGGTGCGCGACTCGGACGTCGTCGCGTTCGGGCGTGACCTTCAGGTCAGCTACCGGGTGTGGTCACCGAAGTCGGGGTATCCGGGCCACGGCTCCTACCGCGACTTCCACACCTACGACCACCGCACCGGACTCAAGCCTTCCCGGGTTACCGGACGAAAGGTCGCCGGCCCGGACAAGGCGCCCTACGACCCGGAACTCGCCTCCGCAGCGATTGCGCGGCACGTCGAGGATTTCGTCGCGACCGTACGCAAGCGGCTGCGCAGCGAATCGGAACGGATCGGCCGGCCCGCGCTCGTGGTGGCGGCGTTCGACACCGAACTGTTCGGGCATTGGTGGCATGAGGGCCCGCAGTGGCTCGAACAGGTGTTGCGCGCTCTGCCGGAGGCAGGCATCACCGTCGGTACGCTCGCCGACGCCCGGCACGCGGGCTACGTCGGCGAACCGTTCGAACTCGGCGCCTCGTCCTGGGGTTCGGGCAAGGACTGGCGGGTGTGGGCCGGTGACCAGGTCAACGACCTCGTCGAGTTGAACGACGAGGTCGTCCGGCTCGCCCTCGACACCGTCGACAAGGCCCGCGACCCGCAAGGCGGAATGGAATTGCGGCACCGCGGCCGGCGCGTGGAACTGCGTGACCCGGTCAACGACCAGATCCTGCGCGAGGCGCTGCTCGCGATATCGAGCGACTGGGCGTTCATGGTGAGCAAGGACTCCGCCGCTGGATACGCTCGCGACCGCGCCCACCTGCACGCGCACGCCGTCCGTGAGATCTGCGCGGCCACCGCGTCGGGGCACCGGGAACGTGCGTTGCGGCTCGCCCAGGGCTGGGCGATCGCCGACGGGTTGTTCCCCCAACTCGACGCGCGGCGCCTGCCGGACGATGATGCCTGCAGGGAGACCGCATGAAAATCCTGATCGTCTCGTGGGAGTACCCGCCCGTCGTCGTCGGCGGGCTCGGTCGGCATGTCCATCATCTGGCCACCGAACTCGCCGCGGCCGGGCACGAGGTCGTCGTGCTCTCCCGTCGCCCGAGCGGCACGGACGCGCTGACCCATCCGACGTTCAGCCATGTCGCCGAGGGCGTGCTGGTGGTCGCGGTCGCCGAGGATCCGCACGAGTTCCGCTTCGGCGAGGACATGCTGTCCTGGACGCTCGCGATGGGTCACGCGATGGTGCGCGCCGGAATCGCGCTCGGCAAGCCCGGCGTCGGACCGGCCTGGCAACCCGACGTGGTGCACGCCCACGACTGGCTCGTCGCCCATCCCGCGATCGCCTTGGCCGAACACTTCGACGTGCCGCTGGTCTCCACGCTGCACGCCACCGAGGCGGGCAGGCACAGCGGCTGGGTCGCGGGCAAGGTGAACCGCCAGGTCCACTCCGTCGAATGGTGGCTGGCCAACGAGTCCGATGCGCTCATCACCTGCTCGGGTTCGATGCGCGACGAGGTGACCCGGCTCTACGGCCCGAACCTCGCGCACGTCACGGTGATCCGCAACGGGATCGACGTCGCGACCTGGCGCTACCGCGAACGGCAGCCGCGCAGCGGACCGCCCAAGCTGCTCTACGTCGGCCGGCTCGAGTACGAGAAGGGCATTCAGGACGCGATCGCGGCGCTGCCCCGGATCCGTCGCACTCATCCCGGTACCACGCTCACCATCGCCGGCGAGGGCACCCAGATCGCGTGGCTGCGCGAGCTCGCTCGGCAGTATCGAGTCGCGCGGTCGGTGTCGTTCGTCGGCAATCTCGGCCACGAGGAGCTGCTCGGCTGGCTGCACGGCGCCGACGCGATCGTGCTGCCCAGCCGCTACGAACCGTTCGGCATCATCGCCCTCGAAGCGGCGGCCGCCGGTACCCCGCTCATCGCGTCCACTGCGGGCGGGCTCGGCGAGGCGGTCGTCGACGGCGAAACCGGGCTCTCGTTCCTGCCCGGCGACGTCGCCGGGCTGACCTCGGCCGCGCGCGAGGTACTCGACGACCCGGCCGCCGCGCAGCTGCGCGCCCGCGCCGCCCGCGAACGACTCACCGAAGACTTCGACTGGCACGTCGTCGCCGAGGAAACCGCGCAGGTCCACCACGCCGCCAAGCGCCGGGTTCGCCATCCGCTCGGCCGACCCCACATCGTGGAACGCCCACTGCCGGAACGGGATCCGGGTACCTGAATCGGCAGCGTCACGACTCGAGTTTGGTGACGATGCGCTGCACCGTCAGCCAGCTTCGCGTCGTGATGTCCGTGCCGTAGGTGCGCTCCAACAACGCCATGAATTTGGACGCCTTGCCCGGCTCGCTGTTGTCGACGACCGCCAGCAGCGCCCGCGCCGCGGGGTCGTAGCCAACGATGCGGGCGCCCGCAGACTCCGGGGCAGGCAGCTTGCCGGGATCGGACTGTGCACCGTCCCGGAGAAACGTCGCGATCAGATAGGTACTGCGGCCGTGTGTCAGTCCCGGGAACGGGTCTATGTCCAGTAGCGCACGCAGTTCGGCGTGACTGCGGACGATGGTGGCGCCGCCGATGCCGAGCTCGGTCTGCAACGCCTCCTGGATACGAGTCTCCAACAGCGCCGTGTCCTGCTCGTCCGCGCCGAACACGATGTTTCCGCTGGCGAGCACCGAGGTCACCTTCGCGAAGCCCAGCCCGTCGAACACCGCCCGCAACTTGTCGTTGGTCATGTTCGGATTGCTCGGCGCGATGCCTCGAAGGAGAGCCGCGTACCGCGTCATGCCGCGAATGTTAAGCATCTTCTGCTCCGGCAAGCGAGATCCCGGCCCCGGGCTCGGTCCCGGCATCGAAGCGGCAAGGCAACCATTGCAGGATGGATCCATGGCTCACGTGCAACGTTTCGACCACATCGGCATCACCGTCGCCGATCTCGACTCGGCAACCGCGTTCTTCGTCGGACTGGGTCTCGAGGTGGAGGGCACCGGATCCGTGCAGGGCGAGTTCGTGGAGACCGTCTGCGGTATCCCCGGCGCGCACTGTGAGATCACAATGCTGCGGCCGCCCGGCGGAGGGTCCCGACTGGAGCTCGCGACCTTTTTCACCCCCGACCACGTGCCCGGATCGCCGACGGCGATGGCCAATGAGGTTGGGCTGCGCAACGTGTCCTTCGAGGTCGGCGACCTCCAAGCCGCCGTGGACGCGGTGGCTGCGGACGGGTACGGGCTCATCGGCGGCATCGGCGAGTACGAGAACAGCGTGCGGATGGCCTATGTGCGTGGGCCCGAAGGGATCATCGTGTCGCTGTTCGAGCAGCTCGGCTGACGCGCATCCGTTCCGGTGTGCGCGCACGCCCGGGCATGCGCGCTGCTCGCAAGAGGTGCGCGTTCAGGCGCTGCCGTTGACGGTGCCGCCGACGCTCACCGCGTCACCTGTGGCGGCCTTCTTTCGCGCGATATCTTCCAGCGCCGCAATGTATTTCGCGCGATCCTCGGCGCCGGCCTCCCAGGCCTCCTTGCGGTTCTTCACGACCCGCGCGGGTGCCCCGACGGCGATGCTGAAGTCCGGGATATCGCCCTTGACCACCGCGTGTGCGCCCAGCACGCAACCGCGGCCGACCCGGGTCTCGCGCAGCACGGTGACCTTCGCGGCGATCCAGGTGTCCGGGCCGATCCGGACCGGCGACTTCACGATGCCCTGGTCCTTGATCGGCATCGTCACGTCGTCCATCTTGTGGTCGAAATCGGTGATGTAGCACCAGTCGGCGACCAGGGTGGACGCGCCGATCTCGATGTCGAGGTAGGCGTTGACGACGTTGTCCTTGCCGAACACGACCTTGTCACCGATGCGCAGCGAACCCTCGTGGCAGCGGATCGCGTTGCCGTCGCCGATATGGACCCAGCGGCCGATCTCGAGCCGGGCCAGGTCCGGCGTCGCGTGGATCTCCACATTGCGGCCCAGGAAGACCATGCCGCGCAGCACCACATGCGGGTTCGCGAGTTTGAACTTGACGAGCCGGTAGTAGCGAACGAGGTACCACGGCGTGTAGGCCTTGTTCGCCAGCACCCAGCGCAGCGAGGCGGCGGTCAGAAAGCGTGCCTGATCGTTGTCGTGGCGACGCGAGCCACGCCATCGCGAGCGCAGCGGCGCCCCCCACATGCTCGTCATTGTCGTGCCTCCCGTCGTTCACCGACTCCGGACCACGTCCGGTTCGGGTCAGCCTACTTTCGCCGCCCGAGCGCCTTGCCTGGTACCCGCGCCTCACGGGCGCCGGGCTAGTCTCGTGCGAGCGAACCGGACGAAGGAGAGCACGGGGTTGTTGGGGAATCGAAGCGCGGCAATGGCGCTGATCGCGGCGGCGAGCCTGCTCGGCGCGGCATGCAGTCCGGACAACTCGGACGCCAACATCCTGTCCGCGGGCGGCTGGCCGGGCGCGAACTCCGACGCCCGAAACAGCAACTCGAGCCCGGTCGAGGGCTCCCGCACGCTCGCGTTGGACTGGTCGCGCCCGATCGGCGGCACCGTGGCCACCTACACCGCGATCGCTGCAAACGGGCAGATGTTCCTCACCTCGAACACCCCGTCCGGCTGCAATCTTTTCTCCTTCCAGATGAACAACGGCCGCAAGCGGTTCTGCAACCAGCTGAACGCAGGCGTCAGCGCCTCCACCCCGGTGGTCGACGGCGCCACCAACATCTATGTCGGCGACGCCGGCGCGATGCACTCGTTCAACGAGCACGGCCAGCCCCGCTGGCGCACCCCGGTGGTCGGCACGCCGCTCGGCGCGCAGTTCACCGAGGACGGCAACGTGCTGTTCGTGACCCACCTCGGCGAGGTGGATGTGGTCAGCAAGCAGACCGGCGAGCGGGTGGCCGCACCGCTGAACCTGGTTGGCCGTCCCGATTTTCTGGCCACACCGGACATGCCGGTCACACCCGACGGTGCGGGTCTGGCCGACTGCCTGACCGGTGGGCCGGCCTGCCCGGTGGCCAACACCCCGGCCATCGACCTCGACACCGGCCGGTTCTATGTCACCACCTGGCGACCCGGCGCACAGAACGCCTCTCTCGTCGCGCTCACCTACACCGGCGGCGACAACCCCCGCATCGAGCAGCAGTGGAGTGCGGACCTGCTGGCCAACGGCAGCGGCGCGAGTCCGGCGCTGTCCGAGGACGGCTCGACCGTGTACGTCAGCGACAACGACCGCCGGCTCATCGCGGTCGACGCGCAGGACGGCACGACGAAGTGGGTGTACGACCTCGGTTATGCCCCCTGGGGCAGCGCAGCCGTGGTGGACGGCCTGATCGTGCCCGCCGGCGGCGAGAACGGACACCTTCTCGCCGTACGCGACCGCGGTGACCACGCCGAACTCGCCTGGGAACGCAAGGACCAAGACCAACTGGGCGCACCCGCGATCGCCGCCGGGTCGACCGGTTACACCGTCGTGCGCAGCGGGTCGCACGATCTGGCACTGCTGACCTTCGACACCGAGTCCGGACAGACCGTCGCCTCCGATATCCTCCCCGACGCGCATGGCGTGACCGTCGGGACGTCGATCGGGCCCGAGGGCGAGGTGCTCACGTCGAGCTATATCGGCGAACTGTTCGTCTACAAGTAGACCGGCGGCTCAACCGCCCCGCCCCGGCGCCGCGGCGCACACGAACGCGGTGGCGGTACGGCCGATTCTGGTCACGATCAACGCGTGCGGTATCGCGCCGCGCAGTTTCAGCTTGGCCCGTAGCCGATCCGGATCCACGTCCACACCGCGGACCAAGATTTCCAGCGCACCGCAGTCGAGACGGGACAACTCCGCACGAATTGCCTTCTCGGCGAACTTCACCTGAGACAACACCCGGAAGCCGCGCGCGCCGGGCGGCACCGCGTCCCCGGTCAGATAGGCGATTCGCGGATCGAGTTGCCACAGCCCGTGCCGCGCACCGTAATGGCGAACCAGCCCGGCCCGCACCACCGCACCGTCGGGATTGACGATCCACGCGCCGGGCGGTCGTTGCTCGAGTTCGTCCGGTTCCGCGTCGGTGACCTCCCAGGCGGTGCCGTCACTGTCCAGGACGCTGGCTCGCCTGCGCGCGCCCGCTGCCGGCCCGGGGGACCACAGGCACGCCTCGCGGACTGCGCCGTCGAGCGAGACCACCTCGATCTCGCCAGGCCAGTCGAGCCGGTCGAAATCCAGGCCCGGCGCGCATTTCACCACGAGATCGCGACCCGCATAGGCCTCGATGAGGTCCGGTAGCGGCGGCTGCAGCTTCGCCGGATCGTGGGTTCGGGAGCCGTCCGCACGCCGAGCCGGATCCGCCAGCACCACGGTTGCGCGGGTGCATGGCCCGAGCGCATCGGCCCGCACCAGGCCGGCGCCCGGCACGTTGCCCGCCGCCATCGCCAGCCGCACCGGGTCGAGATCGCTACCGACCACGATCGGGCACACCGGCACCAGTTCGGCGAGTTCCGCGCCGATCGAGCAGGTCACGTCGTGCACGCGGTGCCCGCGCAGCCGCGCCGCGCGGTGCCGTGCGACCGCGCTCGGCGTCGCCTGCTGCAGTGCGTCGTCGGTGAGCAGCCAGTGTGCCGCGCCGTCGAGTTTGGTCAGTGCGCGGCGGCGCAACCGAACCGTCTCGACGATGGCACCGGACTGCGAGCCGAACCGCGCCCGCGCGGTCTCGATATCGCGCAGCAGGGAGGCTTTCGTCAGTGGCAGGTCCTGCGCCGTAACGAGCGCGGCCGCGCCGTCGGCACCGGACAGGTAGGTGACGTCGGCGCGGCCGAACGAATAGCTCACCGCGTTGCTCGGCGGTTCAGGCGGCCTTTAGGGCTGTCATCATTGCGGCTTTACGCCGGTGATCATCGCGTTGTAGAACAGCGAGCGCGGCACGACGTGCCGCATGACGTTCTCGTCGAGCCAGCTCAGGCCCAACCACGCGCGGTACATGGTCAAGCGGTAGCGCATGGTGAGCTTCTCCTCCGGGATCGCGCACTCGAAGGTGCGCACCGGCCAACCCCACAGCGCGGCCGCGAACTCCTCGGTCTTGGCCTTCGCCTCGACCGCACCCGCCGCGCGGGCGATGCGCTCGAGCTCGGACGGATCGAAGGTGTGCAGGTCGACGACGGCCTCCAGCGCGGCGGCGCGCGAGGACTCGTCGAGCTCGGCCTGCGGACGGCGCCAGTCGCTCAGGAACGGCAGCCGGGTCACCTTGGTGGTGGCCGCCCAGGTCGCGCGGCCGAGCCAGCGGGCGTAGAAGTTGCCGACCGTGGTCGGCTCGCCGGCGAAGACGAACCGGCCGCCCGGCTTGAGCACGCGCAGGCATTCGCGCAGCGCCTGCTGGACGTTCGGGATGTGGTGCAGCACGGCATGCCCGACGACGAGGTCGAAGGTGTTGTCCTCGTACGGGATCGTCTCGGCGTCGGCGACGCGCCCGTCCACGGGGAGCTTCAGGTTCTCTGCATTGCGCAGGGCGACCTTGACCATGCCCGGCGAGAGGTCGGTTACCGAACCGGTCTCCGCGACGCCGCCCTGCATCAGGTTGAGCAGGAAGAAGCCGGTGCCGCAACCGAGTTCGAGGGCACGCTGGTACGGCAGCTGCTGCTCACCCGCGATTGCATCGAATCGGCCGCGCGCGTAGTCGATGCAGCGCTCGTCATAGGAGATCGACCACTTGTCGTCGTAGGTCTCCGCTTCCCAGTCGTGGTACAGCACCTGGGCGAGCTTGGTGTCCTTCAGTGCCGCCTGCACCTGCTCCTCGGTGGCGTGCGGATTCGGCGCCGGATCGGGGTCCGCGGCGGTCGCGGGCCGGCCAGGGGCCTCGTTCGGGCTTGCAGTCATGCAGGGCAGCCTACCGGTCACGAACCGGTTATCGTTCTGCTCCCTGCCGCGATGGTTGCGCCGCTGGTAGCAGGGCGTTATCCGCCGCTGAACGCGGCTCGTCCCGGGCCGTCCGCCAGGAATGAACGCAGCCCCTCGACACGATCCGCGGTGTCGAAAACCTCCGCGAACAAGCGTCGCTCGGTCGCAAGTCCGGCATCCAACCCGGACTCCAAGCCGGAGTCGATGGCGGACTTCGCTGCCGCCAGCGCCAGTGCCGGTCCGGACACGAACTGTTGTGCCCAGCTGCGTGCGCGGTTGTAGACCTCGTCCGGGGCGACCACCTCGTCGACAAGCCCGATCCGCTTGGCCTCGTCCGGCTCGACGAACCGGCCGGTGAAGATCAAGTCCTTGGCTTGGCTCGGCCCGATCAGGCGTGCGAGCCGCTGCGTGCCGCCGCCGACGGGGATGATGCCGAGCAGGATCTCGGGCAGCCCGAGCCGGACGTTGTCGCCGATGATCCGCCGGTCCGCGCCGAGCGCGATCTCGAGCCCGCCGCCGAGCGCGTACCCGGTGATCGCGGCGACGGTCGGCTGCGGAATCGCCGCGACCGCACCGAGCGCTTCCTGCATATCGGCGGTCATCGCACGGACCTGCGCGACACTCAACTCTGCCAGTTCGGCCACATCGTCGCCCGCGGCGAACACCTTCTCGCCCCCGTACACGATGACCGCGCGGACCTCTGGATGCGCGGCGGCCTCCCGGGCTGCTGCGGTGAGCTCGCGACGGGCCTGCTGATCGAGCGCGTTGACCGGCGGCCGGTCGAGCCGGATTGTGCCGATGCCGTCGGAGACCTCGACCGTGACGAATTCAGCCATGCCGCGCGACGTTACGCGAGAGCTAGCGGCTGATCTGCGGCAGTTCCCCCGCCGCGTAGTAGTTTTCCTCGCCCGGGAACGACAGCCGCCACTTCGGGCCGGAGGTGTCGAGTGTCGGCTCGATCGTCTGGATCGTCGGCTCGGCGGCGAGGATCCCGGCGGTGTTCTCGAACTGGGATAACGAGTGGAGCTGGGTGAAGGTCGGCGGCATCAGCATGGTGTCGCCGTCGACCCAATCCTGAATCCCCGCCTGCGGGGTCCGCCACATCACTTCGGCCGCCTCGGTGGTCGCACCGTCGGGGATCTGTCCGTCGGGCAGCAAGGCGACGAAGAAGTTGGTGTCGTAGCGACGCGTCTCGATCACCGGCGTGATCCAGCGCGCCCACGGGCGCAGCAGGTCGCTGCGCAGCACGAGTTTCTCCCTGGTCAGGAATTCGCTGAGGCTCAGTTCGCGGCGCTCGAGCCGGCCGCGCGCCTCGTGATACCCGGTGGTGTCGGCGACGACGGTGTCGGCGGTGGGCCCCGCGAGCAGCACTCCGCATTCCTCGAACGTCTCGCGCACCGCGGCGCAGACCAGCGCCTGGGCGCGCTTGTCGTCGACACCGAACCGCTCGCCCCACCAGGCCGGCGACGGCCCGGCCCAGTCGAGCTCGGTGTGCGCGTCGGTCGGGTCGACCCCGCCACCCGGGAACACCGTCACGCCCGCGGCGAACGCCATTCCCTTGGATCGGCGTACGAGGAAGATCTCGACACCGGTATCGGTGTCGCGGACCAGCATCACGGTGGATGCATCCTTGATGGGTGCGCCGGTGGGCTGCGGAACGGAATCGCTCATTTGTGCACCGTAGCCCGGCCCGGCGCCGATCAGGATCAGCGGGTGCGGTGACGCCCCGGCCGCCGTTTCCGCCGCGCGAAGTACCGGCCGTCGGCGTTTTCGAGCGCGATCGACTGGCTGAATGCGTGGCTCAGGTTGTCCTCGTTCAGCACGTCGTCGAGCAGACCCTGCGCGACAACCACGCCGTCCTTGAGCAGCATGGCGTGCGTGAACCCGATCGGGATCTCCTCGACGTGGTGGGTCACGAGCACGGTTGCCGGTGAGTCGGGATCCTCGGCGAAATCGGTGAGGCGCGAGACGAGTTCCTCGCGGCCGCCGAGGTCGAGACCGGCGGCCGGCTCGTCGAGCAGCAGCAACTCGGGATCGGTCATCAACGCCCGCGCGATCAGCACCCGTTTGCGCTCGCCCTCGGACAGCGTGCCGTAGGTCCGCTCCGCGAGATGCTCGGCACCGACACTTTCCAGCATGTCGACGGCCCGCTCGGTATCGATGGCCTCGTAGCGCTCACGCCACCGGCCGAGCACGCCGTAGCCGGCGGAAACCACCAGGTCGCTCACTTTTTCGTCAGGCGGAATCCGACTCGCCAGCGAGGCCGACGACAGGCCGATACGCGGGCGCAGCTCGTTCACATCGACGTGGCCGAGTACCTCACCGAGCAGGTGCGCGGTACCGGAGGTCGGATGCACCTGGGCGGCCGCGATCCGAAGCAGCGACGTCTTGCCCGCACCGTTCGGGCCGAGAATCACCCACTTCTCGTCGAGCTCCACCTGCCAGGTGACCGGACCGACGAGAACGTTCCCCGATCGCCGGACGAGGACGTCGGTGAAATCGATGAGCAAGTCCGGATCGGGTTCTGACACTCGTTCATCTTTACGCACATCCCAAAGCGTTTCACGGCAGGATCGGCAGTTGTGTCGCACGTGTCGATTCCGGCCGCGAATCCTCGTCCGGGCTCCCCCTTCCCACTCGGCGCCTCGCGCGTGCGCGACGGCGTGCAGTTCGCCGTCCACGCGCCGCGGGCCGAACGGGTGCAGGTGTGTTTCGTCGACGGCTCCGGCCGCGAAAATCGCCTGGACCTGCCACATCTGACGGCCGGGGTCTGGCACGGCACGCTCGATGGGGTCGAGGACGGCGCGCACTACGGTTACCGCGCGCACGGTCCGTGGACGCCAAGGCGCGGGCGGCGGTTCAACCCGAACAAACTGCTCCTCGACCCCTCGGCGCGCCGGATCAGCGGCCGGTTCGGCAAGGCCGAGGCGCTGCTCGGTTACGCAGGCGACCCGTTCGGCGCCCCCTCGGAGGTTGATTCGCTCGGCCACGTGCCGCTCTCGGTGGTCACGCCGGACCCCCCGGCGATGGCAGCGGCCGACCGGCTGGAGACCCCCTGGGAAGAGACGGTCATCCTCGAGGTGCACGTCGGCTCCTACACCGCGCGTCACCCCGATGTTGCCCCCGGCGAACGCGGGACCTACCTCGGTCTCGCCTCGGACGCGGTGCTCGACCACCTCACCGGCCTCGGCATCACCGCGGTCGAATTGCTTCCGGTACAGGCGTTTGCGAGCGAGCCGTCGGTCCGCGCCCGTGGCATGCGCAATCACTGGGGCTATTCCACGGCCGCATTCTTCGCCCCGCACCCCGGCTACGCGAGCGTGCCGGGCCACGAGGTGCCCGAGTTCCGCGCGATGGTGGACCGGCTGCACGAGGGCGGTATCGAGGTGCTGCTCGACGTGGTCTACAACCACACCTGCGAAGTCGGGGTGGACGGACCGACGCTGTCCTGGCGTGGGCTCGATGCGCCCGGCTACTACCAGCTCACCCCGACCGGATTCGATGTCGATCTCACCGGCTGCGGCAACACGGTCAACCTGTACACACCGGCCACCGTGCGGATGGTGTGCGACAGCCTGCGCTACTGGGTGGAACGGATGGGCGTCGACGGCTTCCGGTTCGATCTCGCGTCGGTACTCGGCCGGGACCGCGGGATGTCCTTCGACCAGCGCGCGCCACTGCTCGGCGCGATCGGCGCCGACCCGGTGTTGCGGCGCGCCAAGCTGATCGCCGAGCCGTGGGACGCGACACCGACCGGCTACGAGGTCGGCAAGTTCGGCACCGCCTGGTCGGAGTGGAACGACCGGTTCCGCGACGATGTGCGCAGGTTCTGGAACGGCGACCACGGTATCGGCGAAGTCGCGTCCCGGCTGGCCGGCTCGTCGGACCTCTTCGGGCCCAAGCAGCGGACGTGGACCTCGATCAACTTCGTCACCGCGCACGACGGGTTCACGGCGCGCGATCTGGTGTCCTACGCGCACAAGCACAACGAGGCCAACGGCGAAAACAACCGGGACGGCTCCAACAACAATCTGTCGGTGAACTACGGCATCGAGGGCCCCACCGACGACCCCGAGGTGGAAGCGGCCCGCGCCCGGCATGTGCGCGCGCTGCTGGCCACGCTGTTGCTCGCCACCGGCACCCCGATGCTGTTGGCCGGAGACGAACTCGGGCACACCCAGCAGGGCAACAACAACGCCTATTGCGTGCGCGAACGGACTCCGGTGGCCGACTCCTGGCCGGTCGACTGGTCTACCGCGGATCCGCTGCACACCGCCTTCGTGGCCGCGGCACTCGCGCTGCGTCGCGACGCACCCGCACTGCGTCAGCCGGAATTCTTCGAGGGCCGCCACACCAACACCGGCCATCCCGATCTGGTGTGGTTCGGCGCGGAGGGCACCGAGTTGGTCAACGGGGCCTGGCACGACGATGCGCGCCGCACGCTGCAGATGTGGGTGGATGGTTCCGATGTCCGCTCGCACTCGGGTGCGGGGGAACCACTCGCCGACACGAGCTGGTGCCTCGTCCTGCATTCCGGCCCCGCAGCCGAGATCTGCCTCGCCGCCCCCGAATGGTTCGACGGAGTCCTGGAGCCGGTACTCGATTCGACGGCTGTGGACGGCACACCCGCGGACCGCACCCCGCTGGCCCCGGGGACGGTACTGACGCTGACCGGTCCGGTGGCGCTCGCGCTGCGCGCGCAGGCCTGATCCGGCCGGCACGTGCCGGGGATCACAAACCAGGAAGCGCGTGCAATACTAGAACACGTTTCATTTTGGTCTCGGCGGTTCGCCGCCGGACGGTCCCGACCAGACGAGGTTTGAATGAGCGACACCGCGACACCGGCCATCGAGGGCTGGTTCACCACCGGTCCGGCGCCTGCCCTGATCGGCACGTCGTGCCGAGCGTGCGGCACGATCTCCTTCCCGCGCGAGACGACCTTCTGCAAGAACCCGAGTTGTGCCGGCGAAGAGTTCGACGACGTCGAACTGTCCCGCCGCGGCACGGTGTGGTCCTACACCGATGCCCAGTACAAGCCACCGGCGCCCTATATCTCGAACACCGACCCGTACCAGCCGTTCGCGCTGGCCGCCGTCGAGTTACCGGAGGGCATCGTGGTGCTCGGCCAGGTCGCCGACGGACACGGCGTCGCCGATCTGAAGGTGGGCAGCCCGGTGGAACTCGTGGTGGAACCGCTGTACACGGACGAGGTGGGCGTACGAACGATCTGGCGCTGGAAGCCGATCACCGCGCAGCGAAGCGGAGCCGATGTCACCGCGCAGCGAAGCGGAGCCGATGTCACCGCGCAGCGAAGCGGAGCCGATGTCACCGCGCAGCGAAGCGGAGCCGATGTCACCGATTCGAACGGAGCCGACGCGTGAGCTCGAAAGACGTTGCCATTCTCGGCGTTGGCATGCACGCCTGGGGCAAGTGGGGACAGCCGTTCGTCAACTACGGTGTCGCCGCGGCGCGTGCCGCGCTTGCCGATTCCGGGATCGCCTGGAACGACGTCGATCTGATTGTCGGCGGCGAGACGGTCCGCAACGGGTACGGCGGCTACGTCGCCGGTGCCACCTTCGCCCAGGCACTCGGCTGGAACGGCGCCAGGGTGGCGACATCGTACGCGGCGTGCGCGACAGGAGCCCAGGCACTGGACACGGCGCGGGCGCGGATCCTGGCCGGACTGTCCGACGTCGCCCTGGTTGTCGGCGCGGACACCACGCCGAAGGGCTTCCTCGCACCGAACGCAGGCGAGCGCTGGAACGACCCGGACTGGCTTCGGTTCCGGTTGATGGGCATGACCAACCCGGGCTACTTCGCGCTGTACGCGCGGCGCCGCATCGACCTCTACGGGGCGACTCCCGCGGACTTCGCGGCGGTGAAGGTGAAGAACGCCCGCCACGGGCTCAACAACCCGAATGCGCGCTACCGCAAGGAGGTCAGCGCCGAGGACGTGCTGAACTCCGCGATGGTCGCCGATCCACTGCACCTGCTCGACATCTGCGCCACCTCCGACGGCGGAGCGGCACTGATCCTCACCTCGGTGGAATACGCGCGCAAGCACGGCCTCACGGATCCGGTTCGGATCAAGGCAATTTCGACGGTCACCCCGACCTTCCCGCAGACCGTCATGGACATGCCGAATTTCTCCACCGACTCCTCGGCCGCCGTGCCGGCGCCGGAACGGACGTTCAAGGAGTCGATCGGGTACGCCGCCTACGAGGAGGCCGGGATCTCCCCCGAGGACGTCGACGTCGCCGAGGTCTACGACCTGTCCACCGCGCTCGAACTCGACTGGATCGAGGATCTCGCGCTGTGCAAGCGTGGCCAGGCCGAGCACCTGCTTCGTGCGGGTGACACGACAATCGGCGGCCGACTTCCCGTGAACCCGTCCGGCGGGCTGGCCTGCTTCGGCGAGGCCGTGCCTGCGCAGGCGCTGGCTCAGGTCTGCGAGCTCACCTGGCAGCTACGCGGGCAGGCCGACGGTCGACAGGTCGAGGGCGCTCGGGTCGGGATTACGGCGAACCAGGGACTGTTCGGGCACGGGTCGTCGGTGATCGTCGCGGTCTGACCGAGTTCACTCCGCGTCCCGGTCCCCGGGATGCGGGGTGAATTCCCAGGCCCGCCAACGTAGGTCGCGCACAATGATCGCCGGGCCCGCGGGGCGGGCGTGCGCGTACTGCGGATACTTCGCGACCAGTGCGTCGATCGCGGCTGTCCCCGACGGTTGTTCTGCCGCAACGATGTCGGCGACACCGTCGACCCGTACCCACCACAGTTGGCTCCAGTCCTCGTCGTAGGCGTCGACGAGCAGACTCACCCGGCCCGTGGCGGCGATATTGTCCAACCGCCGCAGCCGGGTGGTCGTCTTCGGCTTCGCGTCGACAGCGAGCGCGATGTAGTCGTTTTCCAGTGCGAACACGACTGGCACGAGATGCGGCACCGCGGCGGCGCTCGCCGTCGCGAGCCGCGCCACGCGTGCCGCGGCGAACCGTTCGCGCGCGCTACGCGAGACCAAGGTCGGGCACCGCGATCACGGTCATCGAACCCGGCGCCACCTCGGTGAAGCCCGCGTCGCGCACTGCGACAGCGTGACCGCGACCGACGAGCTGCTGCAACGCGATCCACTGGTTCGCCGACGCCCCACGCACCGCGCTGCGGAACCCGCTCTGCGCCCAGTCCCATGCCTGTGCGACGGTCAGCGCCCCGACGAGCAGCATCGCCGCATGCCCGACCTGTGCAGCGGCCTTGCCGAGCGTCATTTCGAGGGTCGGATTGATCCACAGCACCGGCAGGCCCCGCTCGGGCTGCCCTGGGTCGTCGTGCTCGAGGTCGGTGCCGCCGATCTGCAGGCGTTTGATGCGCGAGTCGACCTCGCCGACCGGCCCCGGCACGAGGGCACGCACTTGCGCACCGTCGACTTCGGCCGTGACACCGGGCACCTCGCCGGCAGCCTGCCAGTGCGCGCCACGCGCACGGCGAGCGATCTTGCGGATTCGAGCGGCGGTCCACGCCTCGAAGGCGTCGAACCACGGGCCGTCCGGTCCGACCCGCTCGTCGAGGCACAGCGCGACCGTCGCCGCGGCAGCCGCTTCGAGAATCGCACTGCGCCGCGGCGGTTCCTGCTTGGGCAGGTGCAGCACGAGCTGCATGGCCAGTACCGCAGCGGGATCGGCCGGATCCTCGGCGAGGCCGTAACCGCGGGCCAGCGCCGCGTGCCGCACGGCAAACCCGGCCGGCTCGGACACGAAGTCCTGCTCAGACACTTGGCTCCAGCGGGACCCTGCGGACCAGACCGTCCACCGCGTCGGCGGCCTCCACCTCGTCGCGCGTCACCCCCAGCACGAACAGCACCGCGTCCAGATAGGGGTGCGACAGCGCGGTGTCGGCCACCTCGCGCAGCGCTGGTTTTGCATTGAAGGCGATGCCGAGCCCGGCCGCGTTGAGCATGTCGATGTCGTTCGCGCCATCGCCCACAGCGACCGTCTGCTCCATCGGCACACCCACTTGGGCGGCGAATCGGCGCAGCGCAACGGCCTTGCCCTCGCGGTCCACGATCTCGCCGAGTACCCGGCCGGTGATTTTGCCGTCCACGATTTCGAGAATGTTCGCCTCGACGAAGTCGAGTTCGAGGTCGTGCGCCAACGGCTCGATCACCTGCCGGAAGCCACCCGAGACCACACCGCAGTGATAGCCGAGCCGGCGCAGCGTCCGCACCGTGGTGCGCGCGCCCGGCGTCAGCTGCACCTCCCCCGCGACATCGTCGATGACGGACGCGTCCAGACCGGCGAGGGTGGCAACCCGCTGCCGCAGTGATTCGCCGAAGTCGATCTCTCCGCGCATCGCCGACTCGGTGACCGCGCGGACGTGTTCCTCCACGCCCGCTCTGGCGGCGAGCATCTCGATGACCTCGCCCTGGATCAGCGTCGAGTCGACGTCGAACACGATGAGGCGCTTGGCCCGCCGCGCCAGGCCCGCACGTTCGACCGCGACGTCCACGTTGGCGCGCACCGCCACCTCGGCCAGCCCGGTGCGCAGCAGCGCATCGCCGTCGGCACCGGTATTCGGCGCGGTGACGAGGAGTTCGAGGCCCGTGACCGGGTAGTCGGCGACGCCCCGGATGGAGTCGATGTTGGCGCCCTGTTCGGCGAGCTTGCGCGAGATGGCACTGAACGCCTTCGCCGTCACCGGGCTGCCGAGGATGACGATCGCGTGCGTCGAGGAAATCCGACGCTTCGGGTCGACCCCGATCGCCACCTCGACCGTCACATCGACCGTGCTCATCGCCTGCTCGAGCTGCTCCTGCAACGCCTCCGGATCGTTCGGGCAGGAGACAAGCACCCCAAGCGTGAGCCGGCCCCGGATCACGACCTGCTCCACGTCGAGGAGGCTCACATCGTGGCGGGTCAAGCAGGCAAACAGCGCCGAGGTAACACCGGGCCGGTCGCCACCGGTGACCGTCACCAGCACAGTCGTCTGGGTGCCCACGCGCTCATCTCCGTTCGATCGTTCGCCGGCTCGCTGCGGCAACACCGCCGCCGGAGCACAGCCCTGCGCACCATTGTCGCAACTGCTTGCCGGGCGAACGCGAAAGGCCCCGCCTCGCGGCGGGGCCTTCCGTCGTATCGTCGCGCGGCAACGGTCCTACATGGTGCTATCGGTGCCGGCGTGGTCGTCGCCCTTGTCGCCGAACGGCACTCGGTCGCGTTCGAGGGCGTCGACGGTGCCGTGCCCGGAGCCGAAACCGACGTGCGCCTCGGCGCGCATCCGCTCGACCATGTGCGGGTAGTGCAGCTCGAACGCGGGACGCTCGGAGCGGATGCGGGGCAGCTCGTAGAAGTTGTGCCGCGGCGGCGGGCAGCTCGTCGCCCATTCGAGCGAGTTGCCGTAGCCCCACGGGTCGTCCACCGTGACGACCTCGCCGTACCGGAAGCTCTTGAAGACGTTCCAGACGAACGGCAGCGTCGAAGCACCGAGGACGAACGCGCCGACGGTGGAGATCGAGTTCAGCACGGTGAAGCCGTCGGACGGGAGGTAATCCGCGTAGCGACGCGGCATGCCCTCGGCACCCACCCAGTGCTGCACCAGGAATGTCGCATTGAAGCCGATAATCGTGGTCCAGAAGTGCCACCTCGCCAGGCGCTCGTCAAGCATGCGACCGGTCATCTTCGGGAACCAGAAGTAGATGCCGGCGAAGGTCGCGAACACGATGGTGCCGAAGAGCACGTAGTGGAAATGCGCGATGACGAAGTACGAGTCGGTGACGTGGAAGTCCAGCGGGGGGCTGGCCAGGATGACACCGGACAGGCCACCGAAAAGGAACGTCACCAGGAAGCCGACCGACCACAACATCGGTGACTCGAAGGTCAACTGCCCCTTCCACATGGTGCCGATCCAGTTGAAGAACTTCACACCGGTCGGCACCGCGATGAGGAATGTCATGAACGAGAAGAAGGGCAGCAGCACGGCGCCGTGAAGCCTTCTGGCA